>NZ_JBICRN010000001.1:0-46448 GCF_043203335.1 Bradyrhizobium sp. RDI18
TCCTTCAGGCAGCACCGGAATGAGCCGCTCGATTGTCATCTGCGACCAGACGCGCGTCGCGCGCTTGGCGCTGTCGGCCGCGAAATCGTTCTTTTTTGCGGCGATGATCGCATTCGCAACGGTAGCCTTGAGATCGCGCCCCGAGACCAGCGCCTTCGTCGCGTCATCCGCTTTGGCGTCGCGCTTCGTCCAGTCGTCACGCACCTCCGCATGGCGGCTTCCGACAGCACGCCACGCCGATAAGATGTGTTCAGGATTTCGAACGGGTCGTAGGGCCAGCCAAAGCAGCGCGTAGTTTGATCTCATCCAGGCCAAGCGTTTCGCCATGCGCCGACGATTTTCCAAGCTTTATTCGGCGAGCCATAGCCGATCTGCGTCTTGCACGCGATCAACCACGGCTTCGAATGATCAGCCTTCGCCGTCTTGATCGCTGCTGAAATCGCCGCCGCGTCATGACCGTCGACGCGGATCGTATTCCAGCCAGACGCCTCGAAGCGCTTCACCTCACTGTCCGACACGGCAAGGCTCATCGCGGTCGATGGTGATCGAGTTGTCGTCCCAGAACACGATCAGCTTGCCGAGCTTCAAATGTCCAGCCAGCGAGATCGCTTCCCGGCTAATGCCTTCCATCAGGCAGCCGTCACCGGCGATGACATAAGTGTGGTAATCGGCAAGATCTGAGCCGACCCGCGCCGCGAGCAGCTTCTCCGAAATCGCCATGCCAACCGCGCGACGCCTTGGCCCAGCGGCCCCGTCGTCGTCTCGATGCCTGGTGCATGACCATATTCCGGGATGGCCCGCTGTCTGCGATCCGAACTGCCGGAAATTCCTTGATCTCCTCGATCGTCATTTCCCGGATAGCCGGTAAGAGATAAAGGAGCGAATAAAGAAGCATCGAGCCGTGACCAGCCGAGAGAACGAAACGATCCCGGTTGGCCATTGTGGCGCGCTGGCGTCGAACTTCAGCGCCTCGGTGAAGAGGACCGTGGCAACGTCCGCCATCCCCATCGGCATGCCCGGATGCCCGGAATTGGCAGCCTGAACCGCATCCATCGAGAGAGCGCGGATGGCGTTAGCCATGTCCTTGAGGCTCGGCGAGGATGTCTCCGCCACGACTTGAGCTTTGCTCATTATCTTACTTAAGGCCGTTCCGGCGGCCGCCGCTGGCGCGCTGTAAAGTGGTGGGACACGGGGATCTACCGCGCGCGCAATGGTAGCGCGCATTGACTGGGCGTTTTAGGCCCCGCCGCCACGGACCGGAGCAAGGTCACGCTCAGGACGCGATACCGCCCGCCTTCGCGCCTTGCTCTCCCGCTGACCTTTGGACCGCGTTGGGTCTTCTCAAGCATCTGTGCCAGCTTGGCCTCCTCGACCTCGTCCTCGCGGAAGAGCTGAGCATGGCCTGAGACCGTCCGAGCCCGTTCCAAGAGCTTCTCGACATCGGTCGCGAGCTTGTAACTTGGTCAGATGCCGCCTGTCATACCCGGAGTGGAAGCGTCCGGGTCGGTGCAGGATAGCCACACGCTCAGAATACTTAGTCCAAGCATCAGCGTCCTCGAGATCGAGAGACGCGAGAAACGCCCCGCGCCGCATCGCCGCAACGCCGAGATCGAGAAGCTCAGTAGGCATGCATGCGATCCCGCGCCCGCGCATAGATCGGCACATGCGGATATGCGTCTTGACGATTTCCGCCGCACGTACCGACGCTTCGACGTCGTCGATGGCCAACACGAAGGGCTTTCGCCTTGTCCGTTTGCGCAGCCTCCAGCAACCTCCGGCCGACTTGCATCGCCATAGAAGGCCTTGTTGCCGAACCGTTTGACGAAATCCACCTGCTCGACGCTGATGTCGAGCGCCGTAAACGGCACGCCTTTGGCGCGCAACACGCGGGCCACATCTGGCCGAACCGGCCGAAGCCATAATAACCACATGCCCGTCGCTGTCAGGCAGCGGATCGAATGCCCAGAATCTCGACCTTCGACTTCTTCGAAAATAGCCGGTCGACGCCCAGCAACAGCGGCGTCATCGCCATCGACAGCGTTACGATGACCGCCATAATCTGCGACGAGCCACTGCCCAGCACACCCGCCGCTTGCCCAACCGACAGCAAAACGAATGCGAATTCGCTGCCCTGCGAAAGCGCGAACGCTAAAGCCGTCGCGCCGGCCCCGCCTCAAGCCCCTGCCAGCGTCCGAGCAGATATAGAATGACCGACTTGACCACGATCAGTGTGAGAGTTGCCGATATGATCAGCGCCGGCGCCGAAATCAGCAGACCGAGATTGATGACATGCTGATCGCAGTGAAGAAGATGCCAAGCAGCAAGCCCTGGAACGGCGCAATGTCGGCTTCAAGTTCATGTCGATAGCTGCTCTGCGAGCAGCGCACCCGCGATGAAAGCGCTAAGAGAGGCTGAAAGCCCCACAGCTTCCATGATCAGCGTGATGCCGACGACCGTCAGCAGCGCTGCAGCGGTCATCGCTTCCTTGACGCGCGACCCGTTCCACGAGGCGCAGCAACGCATCGAGAACATACTGACCTACGACCACGAAGACCAGGAAGGAACGATCATCCCCAAGCCCCGCGGCAAAATAATCGATCCCAGTATGGGTCTTGACTGCCGACACGGCGAAGTACGGCGCCAAAGCGATCAGCGGAATGGCCGCGATAACCTGAAACAACAGCGAATGGGAGAACCCTAAACGGCCGTGCCGGGTCGAGAGCTCGGCCGTTCTCTTCCATCACCTGAAGTGTAAATGCCGTCGAAGACAACGCCAGCGCCGTCCCGGCAAAACAGAGACGGTTGCCATTCGCTGCCCAGGAAGAAAATGCCGACGCACGCCAGCGCAAGGCCTGTAATGGCTACCCGCAGCGTTCCGAGCCCGAAAATGGCCTGACGCATGGCCCATAATCGCCGCGGACGAAGCTCCAGACCGATTAGGAAAAGGGATAGAACGACGCCGAATTCGGCGAAGTGCAGAACCTGCTCGGCGTCCTGCACGGAAAACATGCGCCCAATGCCGTAGGACCGAGAATGACGCCGGCAACCAAATAGCCAAGCACAGCGGCTATGCCGAGCCACCGATGAAGCGGAGCAGCAAGCGCCAACGCGGCCAACAAGATTGCCAGTTCATTCAGTGTCACATCGTCCCCCGTTGTCGCGGTGCCCTCGCGTTCAAGCGCAACTTAAGCAAAGATCTCCAATACGCCACCCCGCGCCGTTGTGGGTGAGCAATAACCCAAATCTGGACCACCAATGAACGTGGACCTGGCTGACGCGCACAGAATTTCACGTCTCGCCTCGCAGCAGGTGCGACACATTGAAGTCAATGGATTATTGGCCGCCGCCGAAGGAAATCCGCCGAGAGGAATTCGATATTTCAGTCTGAAAGTTCCACAGGCATGGACGCGCATCGACGACGAGGCCGCCGATCTCTTGCCAACCGTCAGTACCATCGCGAAACCATGAGACATTGGTATAACCAAAGCTCAGCGCCCGTTTCGCGGCATTCCAGCTCATCCAGAAGTTTCGGAGACAGAAAAGACCAGCGGCTTTGCTTGTCCCCGGCAGTGAGCTTTTCTAGATTGTGCTTAAAATAATTCCCATACGTTTGACGGAGCCCCATAGCCGACGTTGGGCCAGAGACCGCATTGATGGTCATGCGCGGTCCCCGCCAGATCGGGCGGCAGCCCTGCGGGCTGGCGGATGGGGATAAACGTCGATAAACACCGCGTGACCCTCGGACCAGACTTCGCGGTCTAGTTGCTTGATAGGACCGTCGTAGCGCCCCTTCGGGGGGAAGCGTCAACGGCAACCGCGCGACCGATATTGTCGGTGCGATAGCCATTCGGCCGGGCGGCGGCGGCCGAGGGGCGACGGGCCCGGAAACATCTTCGGCCAACACGCGATCAACGGAGACGAGGGTAAGACGGCCCAACGTACTTGATGCCGCGATCAACGCCGCCAAAAACGCTGGGCAAGGCCGATTTCAGCGGCATCCGGGAACTCCAATGACAAAGAATAGGCCCCACTGTCGCCAAACGATGATGAATGGGCAATATCACTAATGCGTTTTTGCTCAGGGCGTAGCAGCCGCTGGCGCTGGTGTCGTCGCGGCCGCATTCGACGGCGCCGGCAGATCAGCTTCCGACTGTCGCGTGCGGCTTGGTCACCATCTCGGTTGAGGTATCATCATCGACAAGCAACGGGACGCCGTAGTCGAGCAGCACCTTGTCGTGATGTCGGCACGGCGCTTGCGGATTACCTCCTGTACAGAGTCGCCGCTTCCAGCGTTGTCGTCTCCGTTGCGCACGCCCATCGTGATGCGGAAAGCGATACGTGCAGCTCCGTTGTCTTTGACGAGGGGAACACAACCAGCGGGTCGCCATCCCGCTTCGCCCAATAGGCTGCCATCGGTCCTCCCCACAGAATACCGGCTGCAATGTCACCCTTGCGGATATCATTCATCATGTTCACGGCGGCGATCGACGATCAATGGATAGCCGTGGACGCGGTCAGTCCGTATTTCGCTGTGAGCGTAGCGCCGGCCGAGCCCTGCTGCATGCCGATGCGCTCGGTAAAGACGCGGATCGCTGCTGAGCGATTCAACGCCGTCGAGACCGGTCCCCTTCTTGTAAATGAGCGCGGAGGTCGAACGATAAATGGCGTTGGCGCTGAGCACCATGTCAGCACGCGCGCCTTTGCCCTCACACCAAGGATCACCAGATCGCAGCGCTTATGCTGGAGCGTCATGCGAATGAAGCCCGTTGCCTTAGGAAACCACGTATAAAACGACAGGAAGCTCTGTTTGCGAAGTTCGTCGCCGATAATGTTTATGATCTTGTTTTCGAAGCCTTCGCCTTTCAGGTTCGAAAGGGAAGATCGGGTCGGCGCAAACGCGAAGCTCTTTGCGATTGACGAGATCGGCCTTGAGTTTCAGCGGCCTGCGCCGCGCTCATGAATGCAGAGATCATCGACAGGGTCGTCGCGATCATTCCGAGCGCCAAAGTTGGCGCCGAGAAGTTCGAAATCTTGAGCGCTTGTTTCCTCACGTGAGTGAATCTTTTTGTTATTATGGTGGCGTGAACGTCGCGGCCCCTTGATATGGACTGGGGGCACGTCGCGCTTGTGACCCGCCCCCGACCTTACTGAATGCCGATAACGGGGCTGCATCACGCGACACCGACGCGCGAGGCAGGCTTCCTCATATGAGAAGGTCGGGAAAAGCCCAGACCTCAGCCGGTAGTCGTCGGCAGGCAGCTTTGGCTTCCCGGCGAGATGTCTTCACGGCCATTCGGGCGACCCGGTGAGGCCAGTCTTCGGATCGGTTGCGTAGTAGGAACGGGCTTTCTTGATGTAGGTATAGTCGATGTAGCACATGATGTTCTTATCTTCGCCGAACGCCGGCATGACGAACAGCATCGCGGTTCACCTTTCGGCCACTCGAAACGGTCGCGTCGAAGGTATTGTAATCCATCGTCTTCAGCGAGTTCATGAGAGCCGGAGCGAACGTGCTGCCCAAAGCACCTGACCGTGGCACGGCAGGCGTCGTGATAACGAGATTGCCGCCCAGGTACCCCAGTCAACCATATAGTCTTTCGTCACGACCGGCACAGGATCGCCGTCCTGCATAGGCGATACCGCCGTTTCATTCCACCCAATTTGATGCCGTCCTTCGCCAGTTCACTGACGGGTTCGATAGATGGCATCGCCATCGGGCTTTGAACGCGGGTGCGGGCGGATCGTCCGGATTGGGAGCGGCATCTTCCGCAACTTGAATCAGCTTCGGGCAGCGGAGCCGCCGCGTGTGTTTCTGTCTGTCTTCGTCTGCTCCTTCGCAGCGGCAGCGCCTGCAGCCCCGAACGTCATCAATGCGACTGCAAGTGTCTTAATCAACTTGTTCACGAGGATCCTCTTCTCCCTGATTGAATTGCGTGGGTCGCCACCGCCCATTGATCTTTTTTGGAGCCCTTTTTCCGAATGGGCTCCTTGTTGCTGTCCGATAGAACAGTGCGCAGGATAAATACCTTCGCAAACTTGCCTGTTAGACTATTACAAATTGTCGCCCTCGTAGCAGATTGTGCCATTTTTGAAAGATGTTTTTTGGCCACTGCATACCTGGCGTACTTTTCACGGCAAGAGCCGGCACGGGTTGCCCCGCACCGGCTCCTTTTATGTCTAGGCTCGAGCCTATGGAGAGCCGGCAACACAGTGAGCATACCGAGGTCGGCACCTGGCGTCGCCAGCGTGAGCGCACTGGGGTAGGCACCGAGACCGTCGGTCGGGTTCGTCAAGCCAGCAGCTAGACCGATACCGGCCCAGCCACCAACGCCCGAAAGCACAGCAACATACTGCTTGCCATCGTGCATGTAGGTCATCGCGTTGCCGATGATGCCCGACGGCGTCTTGAACTTGTAAAGCTGCTTGCCGGTCTTCTGGTCGACGGCCTTGAAGTAGCCTTCGAGCGTGCCGTAGAAGGCGACGCCACCAGCCGTCGTCAGAGCACCTGACCACACCGAGAACTGCTCGGCTTCGACCAGACGATCTTACCCTTGGCGCCGTCCCACGCGATGAAGTTACCCATGCGCTCCGGCTTATCCGGGCCAGGGAACATCGAAAGCGTGGCGCCGACGAACGGCTGACCAGCCGTGTACGAGACCTTGAACGGTTCGTAGTCCATGCAGACGTGGTTCGTCGGTACGTAGAACAGGTCCGTCAGCTCCGAATAGGAAGCCGGCTGCTGATCTTTCCTTCGCGCCCGAGACGCAGGGCAGATGCCCTTCGTGTTGAAGTCCGCGCCGTCTGCGAAGGTCGAGTACTTCTTCACGCGGATCGGACGGCCGTAGTTCGGGCTCGACTTGTCGAGATCGATGCCGGTCGCCCAGTTGACGACCGGATCATACTTCTCGGCAACGAGCGGTTCGCCCGTGACGCGATCGAGCGTATAAGCAAAGCCGTTACGATCGAAGTGGTCGTCGACTTTGCGCTCCTTGCCCTTGATATCCATCGTCGGCGAGGATCGGCTCGTTGATGCCGTCATAGTCCCACTCGTCGAACGGTGTCATCTGGTAGGCCCACTTGGCGATACCGGTGTCGACGTCACGCGCGAAATAGGTCATCGACCACTTCTGATCGATCGGCTTGCCATCCGGTCCTGCACGCTGAACCGGGTTCCAGGTCGAGGGTTGCCCGTGCCGTAGTAGATCAGGTTGAAGCCGGGATCGTAGGCCATGTAGCCCCAGGTCGAACCGCCGCCGATCTTCCACTGATCGCCGTTCCAGGTCTTGAGCGAAGAATCTTGCCGACCGGCTTGCCGAGCGACATGGTCTTCTCCGGGTCGATAAGCATGTCGGCGTCCGGACCCATCGAGTAGGCGCGCCAGACTTTTTTGCCGGTGTTGATGTCGTAGGCGGTTAGATAGCAGCGAACGCCGAATTCGGCGCCCGAGATACCGACGATGCACCTTGTCCTTGACGACAAGCGGAGCACATGTGCCCGTTCCTCACGCCCATTCTTCGGATCGCCGTCGACGACCTTCCACAGTTCCTTGCCCGTCTTGGCATCGAGAGCGACGAGCGTGGTATCGGCCTGGTGCAGGAAGATCTTGCCTTCAGCGTACTGTACGCCGCGGTTGACCGTGTCGCAGCACATGACGGGGATAACTGACGGGTCCTGCTTCGGCACGTACTTCCAAATGATCTTCTGTTCGTGCGCGAGATCAGGGCATAGACGATGTTCGGAAATGCGGCGTGACCACGTACATGACATCGCCGACGACGAGCGGGCCGCCTTCATGGCCGCGAAGCACGCCGGTCGAGAACGTCAAGCCACCTTGAGCTGGCCGACGTTTTTCCGTCGTGATCTGGTCCAGCTTGGAGTAGCGGGTGTACCAGCACTAGTCACCGGACTGATGCGCCCAGTTATTCGGTCTTCGCTCGACAACTTGATCACATCCTCGTTCGCCCATGCCGACGCAGAATGCGGCAGTTGCGAGCAAGCCCGCATGCGAATGCACTTTGCGCATCGCGCTTCCTCCGTTTAAGACAAATGTCTTGCCACGCTTGTACAAGTCGATCCGCGGGACTGCCGATATCTCCCTGCTCTGATCTCGGGTTTTTGCGGGATTTCTTCCTGTTTGCCCGGCCGGAGCAGGTGGTCTTCACGGCTTAATGGCAGAAACCGGTAGTCCGCGTGAACGGGGCATGCCGATACTTTTTTCTAGCCGCGACACGTTTAAGTGCGACGATCATTCTCCTGCGGCAAATTAGGACAACCCTTCTGACCCAAAAACCCTGTGTTTATGGGGGAAAATTGCGTCGCAGCAAAAATGGTGCGCCTTACGCATTTAATTGTTCCCGAATGTGAAAAATCGCGGCATCCGATCACAAAAACTCGCTGCGTGAAGGCGTAAATTCAAATGCGTGCGGAAAGAGGCATACTCAGGAGCCGCAATCAATCCAGGCTCAATATGCATGACCGATTATCCCTTCGCCATTGAAAAACCTTCCCAAAAGATTTTCTCCGAGGTGCCGCGCTGACAGCGCTGCTACCGCTCCTGCCCCGGGTCTCGCGCGCCGAGGCCGAGCGGATCGGTGTCCTTGAAATCGCTCCAGGAATTTTTCGTTCACGTCGGCAAATACCAGCTCGTGAACAAGGCCAACCGGGGCGACATCTCCAATCCGTGTTGTATCGTCGGCTCTGAGGCGGCTGCCGTCATCGACACCAGCGGATCATTCGCTATGGGAAGCGATCTCCACGCCGCCATCAAGCAGATCACGGACAAGCCCATTCGTTCGTGATCAACACGCACATGCATCCCGATCACGTCATGGGCAACGCCGCCTTCAAGGCGCCGAACCTGGAATTCGTGGGCCATTACAAGCTTCCCGCCGCACTTTATGCGCGCAAGGAAAAGCCATCTGGCGAATGCCCGCGAGCGCCTCGGCGAAGCGGCAACTTCGCTAAAGGCACCGAAATCATCCCGCCCACGGTGCTCATCAAAGACACTCTCGAACCCTCGACCTTGGCAGGGTGACCGACTCAAAGCCCGGCCGACAGCTCAATACACCGACAATGACTTGACGATCCACGACCAACCGACTGGGACGTTCTTTATGGGCGATCTCTTGTTCTCGGGGCGCATTCCGACGCTCGATGGCTCAATCGTCGGCTGGCTCAAGCTCATTCCCGAATTGATTGGAAAAAGCCAAGCGCGCCGGGTCCCAGGGCACGGCCAAAGTCCATGGCCTGACGCCATCCTGCCCGTGCAGCTCTACCTGACCGTCCTGGCGACCGACGTCCGTAAGATGATCAAGGACAGGAAAAACTTGCTCGAACAGAGCGTCGCGACGGCGGCGCAGTCCGAGCGGATAGAATGGGCCCCTTTTCGTGTAGGCACAATCCGCGCAACGTCACAGCGCCCATACCGAACTTAGAGTGGAATGAAAGATAATGGCGCCGGGTCCGGCCGACTTCGGGGAGTCGGCGGGGGCAACAAAAGCAGCGCAATTCGCCTTCAACCTGCGCGCGGCGCGTTTTTGACCTTTTCCTGGAATTCCGGCGCGTGGGTCCACGACGTCTCACTGCCCTTCAGGCCGACTGAGATCAGCGTCTCAGCTTCTTCCTGCGCATAAGGCAGAATGTTTGCGATCTCGTCGATCGAGCACGAGCACTTTTTCATAGCATCGGCCGCGTCTGACCATTGACGGCCATGCACGTAAACATAGTCGGCGCGTGCAACGGTCGGATAGTCGTTCGCCGGCAATTCCTGCGCCCATAAGTGCGTCGTGAAACCTGGAACGAGAACGCCGCAATCGCGAGAAAACCGCTCGCGCCGGCATTCACAAGACGGCTTTTATTTGACGTCTCCTACACCATCAAGGGTCAACGTCTCTTTGAGCGACGGACCTTTTTTGTCGTTGTTCGTATAGTCCGGAAACCATCTTCGCAAAATGGCCGGGATCTTGTCCGATAGCGCAATGGTGAATACCGAGCCCTCGAAGCCGTTCATGCGTGCCTTCGCCAGATCGTTGATATAGGGCGGAGGCTCACGCGAAACCATCGACGGATTGCCCTTTAGCGTCGATCTTCACCGGCGCAATCTTCGCGTCCTGCGCCAAGCTCTTCTTGAACATGTTCTTGAGATAGGCACCGTCGCCACCGGCAAGAAGCCTGAAATGCGCCACCGCATCGTCGAGGTAGACGACGAGCAGCGGATTGCCATCCATGTCGGTGATTTCTTGCGGATCTCGCGCGCGGTCACCCGAATAGATCTGCAGCCGAACGTTCTTTTTTGCCCGAGCCGCCATCGCTCTCTCGACCGTCAGCGTAATGTTATCGGAAAAGCCGGGTCCCAAGGTCTTCGGATCCGATGGCGTGCGCCTCGAACTTGTCGACGAGGTTCGTACCCGGCGCGACGGACGCAATGAGAGCCGTTCGAACAGAATGTCGGCCGGCTTTGGAGTTTCCTCCGCCGATACGCTGGCCGACGCCATGCACGCTGCCGCAAGAGCTGCCAGACCGGCATAACGGAATGAAAACTTGGACATAAAGGGCGATCCTCTAGATCGTCTAGGTAATTTTTCCCGGCTATGAAGCGGGACATGGATCGCTTGAACAGAGATTGAAGAGAAATCTGCCAAACACCGCAGGGCCGCTTGCCGGGTTGCAAAACATCCCGAAAGTTGCCGGAAGAACAGCAACTCACAACTTACAAGCCGGTAACCCTGCAAAATTTAACGAAGAAACTTACCGAAGGCGCGCGGCCCGTCAACGGCTGCCCCCTCCCCGTAACGGCGAGCTTGAGGATCGATGCGAAGCAAAACGTCTTCGCCCCAGCACGGGACGTAAACATTTTTTCGCCGGCATCGGCTTCAATCCCTTCCGCATGATCGCACGTGTCGATCCGCTTGACCGGAGCGAGCGTCGCCAGATCGAAAACCGTAACCGTCCCTCCGTATTGGTCCGTAACGAACCCTTTCCCCTGCGCAAGCGCCACAGCATAAGGCCGACGCCCTGTCTTGACGCTGCCAACGACTTTCCGCGCTGCAATATCAATAACGGTTGCGTCGTCGCTCTTGACGTTCGCGGTATAGGCACGCTCGCCACGCATGTCGATCGTAATGCCGAAAGGACGCTTGCCGACCGGAATTGATGCCAGCACTTTACGGCTCGCAACATCAACGATCGAAATCGCATCGCTGTCGCGATCCGCTGACAGGAGCAATTTTCCGTCGGGCGTCACGGCGAGGCCCGATGGCGGTCACCCACCTGACCTCTCCAACAACGGTCAGGCTCTTCTATCGACGATCGAACTTTATGCGTATACCAGTCGGCGTAGACCTCCGGTCTGCCCGGATTGGCTGCGATCCCGAGCGGTCCGCCGTCAAGAAAAAGCCGCCGCTTCACCTTGCGCGCAACGGCATCAACCTCGATCAGCTCCTTGCTGTCGGGTGCCGTGATGTAAAGCAGTCCCCTTATCGGCGGAAAGCGCGATGCCGGCAGGCTTGCGGTCACGGTCAGCCGCTCCGTTTCCTTCATCGTATCAAGATCGACAAAGGACAGCGTATCGGACGTCTGATCCGTCAACAGTGCTTCGTGCGCCGACACAGGCAAGGCCATCGCGCATACCGCGATCAGGCCTTGCCAAGTTTCAAAGGCGCAATTTATGTGCGATTTTGCGCACTCAGCCGCCGCTCTCGACCTTCTTTTTCAAGTCCTGGAGACCTTGCTTGTAGAGGTCAGTCGGCGGCCTTGAGCGCCACTTCGTCCGTCAGGTTCGGCGGCGGATCGTTCAGCATGTAGCCGCGATAGAAACCACCCCACCACGTCACCGTCGACTTATCGGCGCCGTCAGCTTCAACTGTAATGTGCGAGGAGTAATCGTTGACAGGTAGAACCTTCACATCGACCTTCGTGATCTCGTAGGCGTACATGTGATCTTCCGGGTTGTACTTGTCGAGCATCTCATCGACCGTACCACCGTTCTTGAGTGTGAGCGTCCGCGTGGCGTTAACTTCGTTGCCGCCCTTGCCTTCGGTCTTGGCGACGATACCGAGCCAGCTCATGTCCTGGAAGTTACCGACGACCTTCCAGACTTTGTCGACCGGCGCGTTGATCTCAATTGTTTCCGTTACCTTCTGGCGGCTCGGACCATGTGCCCAAGCTGCCCCAGCGAGCGAGAGCGGCGCAGTCCGACGATCGTTGCGGCGATCACCAAGCGTTTCAGCATGCATTTCCTCCGGAGATTTCTGGTGTGGGACCCAGCCCTGAGCCCAACAACGAGCGGGCGGACATTATGCGTGTTCAGGATAGACGGAAAGACGGCAAAATGTGTCGCATTCGATCTGCCCCTTCGCTGTGCTTGACCGTTAGCGTCGCGTTGTTTTACCTGCGCCAGCGTACTTTGGTCGAATCCGCGGCCGAGAGGCTCTGGGTCCATGAGGAGCTCGATTTGGAATCCGAAAAGTCGAGGAACGGCGCGAACCATTTTGAGAACGTCGCCTGCCCGTTTTGTGGCATCCTTTGCGATGATCTCGATATCGGCCCTTCCGGTGATGGACTGAAAGTCCTCAAGAACGGCTGCGTAAAATCTGTTGCCGGGTTCGAGCGACCGCTCAGCGAACCGAAACCGCAGATCGATGGCAAGGACGTTACGCTCGACGAAGCCGTCGCTGCCGCTGCCCGCCTCATCAATGAGAGCCGTCTGCCGATCTTCGGCGGACTTGGCACCGACGTCGACGGTATTCGCGCGGCCATTGCCCTCGCTGAAAAAGGCGGCGGCATCGTTGATCATGCGCTGAGCGATGGACAGTAATCGCAATTTCCGTGTGCTCCAGTCGACGGGCTGGGTTTTGACGACGCTGACAGAAGCCCGCAACCGCGCCGATCTCTTCATCGTTGCGGGCAGCGATATCCATCAGCATCACCCGCGCTTCTTCGAGCGCATCGTGTGCAACGAAGCCTCGATGTTTGCCGACGATCCGCCGAAGCGGACCGTTGTGTTCCTTGGCGATCAGCTCGATCAGTCCGCAGTAAAAGGCAAACGCATCGGCGAAGTTCTCTCGCTGCCGCGTTCAGCCCGATCGCATCGCCGAAATTCTCGACGCCATGCGCGCCATGAACAAGGGCGGCACTGTCTCGGGCGATAGCATCGGTGGTCTGCCGCGCACCGCCGTCGAAGATCTCCTCGCACGTTGTAAGGCAGCGAGCTACGGCGTCATCATCTGGGCGCCGCCGAGCTTGACCTTCCCGAACGCTGATCTCACCGTCCAGGCGATCTCCGAGTTCGTCAAAGAGATCAACCTGACCTCGCGTTTCGCCGGCCTCTCTTGGCGGCCATGACGGCGCAACTTCTGCCGGCGCGGTGTGTAGCTGGCAGTCAGGTTTCCCGCTGCGCGTATCATATGCGTCCGGAAAACCCGACTATGACCCCGAACGTTATTCGGCGAACCGTTTGCTCGCAGCAAAAGAAGGCGATCTGCTGTTGTGGCTCTCGTCGTTCTCGTCGAACATTACAGAGCCAGAGACGGACGTCCCGACGATCTTCCTCGGCGCACCTGGCATCGAAGCCGTCGCGCACACCGAAGGTCTATATTCCGGTGGGCACCCCGGGCGTCGATCACGCCGGCACAATGGTGCGCGTCGACAATGTCGTCTCACTGCCGTTGAGACAACTTCGCCAGTCGACGCTTCCGCGCGCGGCTGACGTCCTCGAAAAAATTGAAGCTGCCCTTTAAGGCACAAATCCGAGATCGCGAATGCTCATCAAGCTCACCGGCGGCAAAGTCTACGACCCGGCGAATGGGGTCGACGGCGAAGTCCGCGATATCTTCATCGAGGACGGCCGCATCGTCTCCCCGGATCGAATGCCAAGATCGCGCAGCGAATATGCGCTCACGGCAGAGTGATCAGGCCGGCGGAATCGACCCTCACTCGCACATCGGCGGCGGCAAGATGACGATCGCCCGCATGATGCTGCCCGAAGATCATATGCACGACACCGTTGCGCGCACCGATCTGACGCGCGCGGGCGTCGGCCATGCCGTACCGTCGACGATGCTGACCGGCTATCGCTACGCCGAAATGGGCTACACCGCGGCATTCGAGCCTGCGATGCTGCCTGCCAACGCCCGCCAGGCGCACATGGAGATGGCCGACACGTCGATCATCGACAAGGGCGCCTTCGTCATGCTCGGCTCGGATGACCTCTTCCTGCGCCAGCTCGCAGGCAAGAAAGACTTCTCCGCGATCAAGGATTACATCGCCTGGACGATGCACGCCGCGCAGGCGATCGCCGTCAAGGTCGTCAATCCCGGCGGAATCAGCGCCTTCAAGTTCAATCAGCGCAAGCTCGACCTGAACGAAAAGCACGTCTACTACGGCGTCACCCCGCGTGACATCATCGTGACGTTGGCCCGGGGGTTGAAGAACTCGGCGTCGTCCATCCTCTGCACGTCCACGGCTGCAATCTCGGTGTTCCGGGCGGCTATGAAACCACTCTCGAGACAATCAAGGGCGCCGAAGGCGCTGCCGGATCCATCTCACCTGCATTCAGTTCCACAGCTATGGAACTGAAGGCGATCTGAAGTTCTCGTCGGCCGCCGCCCATCGCTGAAGCGATCAACGACAACCCGAACGTCTCGTGCGACGTCGGTCAGGTCATGTTCGGCCAGACGTGCACGGCATCCGGCGACTCCATGCGCCAGTTCGTGACGTCCGTTCTGCCAACCCGAAGAAGTGGGTCGTGATGGACATCGAGCGCGACGCCGGTTGCGTGTCGTGCCGTTCAAGTATCGCGACAAGAGCTTCGTCAACGCGCTGCAGTGGGCGATCGGCCTGGAGCTGTTCCTGCTTGTCAACGATCCGTGGCGTCTCTTCCTCCGACCGACCATCCAAACGGCGGTCCGTTCACCTGGTATCCGCACCTCATTCGCCTGCTGATGGACAAAGCCTTCCGCAACGACATGATGCAGAAGATCAACCCGGACGCGCTGAAGTATTCGACGCTTGCCTCGCTCGATCGCGAATATTCGCTCTACGAGATCGCGATCATGACGCGCGCCGGTCCGGCTCGCAGCCTTGGCTTGAAGGATCGCGGCCACCTGGGCGTCGGCGCCTGGGCCGACATCACGGTTTATGAAGATAATCCCGACCGCGAGGCGATGTTCACGACGCCGGAATTGCTCTTCAAGAACGGCGAACTCATCGTGCGCAACGGCAAGATCATCAAGGTCGTCAACGGCGCAACGCACGTCGCACGGCCGTCGTACGATCCGTCGATCGAAAAATCTCTCAAACCATACTTGAAGATTATCACACGATCCGCATGGACAATTTCCGCCTCTCCGATGACGAGATTATCAACGGTGGCCGCGGCTCGCTGATCATCCAACCGACCGGGGCGCGCGTAGCATGAGCAAGACCGTTAACGGTATCTCGATCGACGATACGTTCGCCGAAGCCTTCGGCATGAGCGGCACCGGGATCATCATCACGGCCGACTCCATGAAGTGGGCGAAAATTGCAGCGACGGTTGCGACAGGCTTCGGCACCTCCGTTATCGGCGCAGGCGCTGAATGCGGTATCGACAAGGAACTGTCAGAGGACGAAACGCCGGATGGCCGTCCCGGCGTTCGCATCCTGATCTTCGGGTTTTCGCCGACGCCCTGCTCCTGCAGGTCCGCAATCGTATCGGCCAGTGCGTGCTGACGAGCCCCGGCTCGGCTTGCTATGCGGGCCTCAAGGCCGAAAAGACGATGCCTCTCGGAAAGGCGGCACCCCGTCTATTCGGCGACGGCTATCGACGGCTAAAAAACTCGGCGAAAGCCGCTACTGGCGCGTACCCGTCATGGATGGTGAGTTCATCATCGAAGAAGACACCGGCGTCACGACGGATGCTGTGGGCGGTGGCAACATGCTGATCGTCGGCCGCGACCGCAAAGGCCTTCTCGAAACGGCGGAGCACGCTGTCGAAGAGATCGCCAAGATCGACGACGTCATCACCCCGTTCCCCGGCGGCATTGTTCGTTCGGGCTCGAAGGTCGGTGCGAAATACGCTGGCATGCGCTTCGTCTAACGACGCGTTCTGCCCGACACTGCGCGGCACGATCAAGCACAGTGAGGTATCGCCCGATACCCTCGCAGTGCTCGAAATCGTCATCGACGGTCTGACGTCCAAATCCG
The DNA here is from genome assembly GCF_043203335.1 of Bradyrhizobium sp. RDI18. Lineage (NCBI taxonomy): Bacteria > Pseudomonadati > Pseudomonadota > Alphaproteobacteria > Hyphomicrobiales > Nitrobacteraceae > Bradyrhizobium > Bradyrhizobium sp. RDI18. The sequence continues at coordinate 16,183 of NZ_JBICRN010000001.1, forward strand.
TCGCCGACGCCATGCCGCGGGTCTCAAAGCCGTAACAGATGTCGGCGCCAGCCGCGGTGTTGCGCGGATCACCGCCGGCAATTACGGCGGCAAGCTCGGACAGCACCATTATCATCTGAAGGATCTGATCTGATGAGCGGCCTCACGCTGCGCTTTAAGGCGCCCGCGACGGAGCGGATCACTCTCGACGGCATCACGCCCTCTAAGCTCGCCGCGCTATCGTCCCACGAGATTGGCAAGCTGAACGTCGGCATCGAAAAGGGCGGCGTCGCCCTGGGCGATGCATTCGATATTTCCGGCAGCGCCGGCGATACCTTGACCATCGAAGGCGCAACGTCGGAAATTGATTTCGTCGGCGGCGGCCTCGATAGGCACAATCCGCGTCGTCGGCAACATCGGCTCGTTCGCTGCGCGCCTGATGACCGGCGGCAAAATCGAAGTTCGCGGCAATGTCGGTGACTATCTAGCGTCTGGTTCCACCGGCGGCATGATCCTCGTTTCCGGCAACGCCGGAGACAATCTCGGCGGCGTCGCGACCGGCGATCGTTTCCGGCATGCTCGGCGGTACGGTTGTCATCGAAGGCCACATTGGCGCCCGCGCCGGAGACAAGATGCGTCGTGGCGTTATCGTCGTCAAAAGGCAAGACCGGCCCAGGCGCAGGCTCACGCATGATCGGCGGCACCATCTGGGCGGAAGGCGGCTTCGGTGCCGAACCTGGTCTTATGATGCGCCGTGGCACACTGATCGGCCCGAGCGTCGAAAGCCTGCTGCCGACGTTCGTCGATTGCGGCAAACACGATCTCGTGATCCTGCGGGTCATCGCCCGCTATCTGAAGGAAACGCTTGGCCATCTAGCGCCTAAGCCCATGCCCTTGTTTGTCCAGAAGATTGGCGGCGACACTGCCACGATTGGGCGGGGCGAAATCCTGTTACCGGCGGCTTAAACTGCCGGCCTTGGGGCCGGCCGACATAAGAAACGGATTCCCGGTGCGTAGCGTCTCAGTATGATGACGCTTCAACGACACATCGCCCGGGAACCTCGCCATGATCGCCCTCATTTTGTCGGCTTGCTTGACGAACGATCCAAACGTCTGCCGCGACTATAAAATCCTGATTGATGCGAACGTCGACGCACGAACGTGCATGGCGCATGCCCAGCCACAGTTCGCCCGATGGTCTGCGGATCACCCCGGTTGGACGGTGAAACGCTGGCATTGCGGTCCGACCAGCAGAAGATAAGATCTGAGCTATCAAGCGGCCTGATTGTCAGGCGGTCCGATTATCGGCCTGACGTGGCGATCGAATACTTTTGCGAAGCCACGCTGCTGACTTCGATGACGAACTTTTGCCGGATCGCCCGCTCGAAATCACCGTAACCCAGCGCCGGCAGCACGAAACTGCTCGGACCGCCCATAACGTGCGCGCGATACCATTGTTCGAGCGGTGGCTTCCACCGGGAACGGCCTTCGGCAGCAGCGCTGAATCCTCGGGCGGTGTCGAGCAAAATCGGCAATCCGTTGATCGTCACACCATTGCTGACGAGTTCGTTGCGGACTTTATCGATCGGCTCCTCGGCGTTGCAATTGTCGGGACCGTCGCCCGAAACGTCGATGATGATGCGCGAGGCCTTCGCGGGAATCTGCGGCACGATCTTATCGTTCGCAGATCGCAGCATCCGCGTCATGCATGTGAATTCCCCGCCCTGCTGCGGCAGGGATCGCACGCGCTTCGCCGCAGCCAAGGCGTCAGCCTTGTTCGCAATCCTGATCCACGGAATGACGAACGACGGCGTGTCGGCCCACGTCACCATGGAAAACAGAATGCCGCCCGCCGAACCGCCGGTAATGGCATCAATGACGCCGGGATCTTCCAGCGCCTTCGCAATACCTTCCATCTGCAGCTTATAGCGGCCTTCGTCGACGGAGTTCGACACGTCGACAGACACAACCAGCGCCGTATCGACCGGCGGTCCTTCTTGCGCGTTGGCAGACGTCACAGCGAAACCAATGCCGGCGACAATAGCCAAGATCGCTGCGATGGTCGCTCGTCCCTGTCCGACAAAATTAAAAATGCGAGGCTCCTGCAGGCGCGAGCGCGGCGCGAACACCGAATTCACACAAGCCAGCAAACAGGCATGATTGCGCAAGCCATCTGCGCCGATCGTAATACTCGCGCTTGCTACGCACCATTCCCCAGTGAAGAGGCGTCCTTGTGCATCGCCACATATTTTCCGCCGCGCGAGAGATCTCGGACTAGGCCAAAAGGTCGATCAGGCTCACGACGAAACCCTAGTAAGCGTTCTTGCCCGTCAGCAATGAAATCGGCGTCATCGCGATGATGTAAAGATCGAGCAGCACCGACCAATGGTCGATGTAATAGAGGTCGTGCTCGACGCGCCGGACAAGCTTCTCGTGGGTATCGGTTTCCCCACGCCAGCCGTTGATCTGCGCCCAGCCGGTGACACCGGGCTTCATGCGGTGGCGCGCGAAATAGCCCCGCACGACATTCTCGTAGAGATCTCGCCCGCACGCGCGCCGGTTGCATGCGGCCGCGGTCCGACAAGAGACATCTGCCCTTGCACAACGTTGATGAGCTGCGGCAGCTCATCGAGACTCATGCGCCGAATGATCCTGCCAACACGAGTGACACGCGGATCGTCGCGCGTAACGAGTTTGCTCGCCGTGACATCCTGCTGATCGACGTACATCGAGCGGAACTTCAGGACTTCGATCAGCTCATTGCTGAAGCCATACCGCTCTGCCGAAAGAAAATCGGTCCGCGGCTTTCGAGACGGATCGCAATCGCTACGATCGCCAGGATTGGCGAAGCCAAAATCAACAGCAGCGAACCGATCAGCCGATCTTCGACTGCCTTGAGCATATGATCCCAGTCGCCGAGCGGCTTGTCCATCGCCGCCAACATCGGCACCCGACCGATGAAGCTATAGGCTCGCGAGTTGATCCGGAGCTTTGAATTCAGAGCCGAAATCCGCACATCGACTTGCAATGCAAACAGCTTGTCGAGAATCTGCATCAAACGCTCTTCGGCGCGCGCCGGCACCGTAACAATCAAAAGGTCGACGCACGACCTGCGGCAGAAGTCTGCCAGGTCTTCGAATGTCCCGAGCCGCGCGACACCTCCGAAGTCGCCGGCTGAGCGATCATCTTGCCGGTCGTCGAAGATGCCCAGAATGCACAAGTGATTGTCCGGGTCGTTGGTCAACTCGCGGATAAGGTGCTCCGCATCCTTACCGCCGCCAACGATGACCGTCCGGCGGACCAGCAGGCCAGCGCGTGTCAACCGACGAGCTACCAACGCCGCAACGAAACGCACGAAACACAAAAGGAGGGCTGACAGCTCCATCCATGCGCCGACGTCCTCCGGTGACACCGACGTGTCGCCCGCAAGGAAAATCACGCCCGATACCGCGAGTGAGACGACGGCGACGGAAATCAGCACTTTCCAGACTTGCTGAACAAACTTGCGGAGGGATGGAATTGTATATGACCACTGCACGCGCAGCGCGGCAATGAACAACCCGGCCACAAAGACCGTCGCCCAGAAGCTGCGCCATGTTGGCGTGAAAGATTGATGAAGGAGTAAGTTGACCAGCGGCCAAGCGGCCATCACCGACAGGGCGTCTGCGCATGCGACGGCGAATAGCAATTTTGGCCTTGAGGCATTGCCACGGCGGTCGAAAAACAGCGACCTCAGCCGAGGAGCCCACTCCGGCACGCGCGCCGAAGCATCCTTCTCGAAGATGGATCGGGCTCGACCCGTTTCCTCAATCATTGCGCAAACCGCGTACCCGCCAACTGCCGAAATGGGCATACGCGCTTGCCAGTGAGGCTCTGGTAAACGAAAGCGCCGGAGGCATCCGTAGAATAGAAAAGGGTCACAAAACAAAATCGGCACGGCAAAAGATAACGTAATTGTGTGCCGCAAAATGATACGCTCGGCCGCGATCCTTTGATCTCGACATCACCCCCGTGCGCGGGCTGTTCCCTTGGGAACAGGTAACCAAGCCACCTCTTCCTACCTTATGGCTAACGGAGAGACGTTCCGTTCGTCGGCCTTCCCGACCCGACGCAACAGCGCCCCCACGCACGTCCCTGAATCCTCAGACCTGCGCGCGAAGCGCCCCGTCACCCGACGGCACGAAGGCCGAATGCACTCGCATCTGATCAAGGAGACAGCAATGTCGAAACGATTCTTATTTCCGCTGGTTGCCGGAGCGTTCGCTCTGGCTGTCGGCGCCTGCGCCGCGGTGGCGGCGCCGACAACCCCGCTAACAAACCTAGCGTCAGGCAACGTTCAAGGTTTTCTAATCCCCGTGCACGCCGGGGGCGGTGGTGGCGGCGGCCACGGTGGGGGCTTCGGTGGCGGCGGAGGTCACAGCGGAGGCTTCGGGGGCGGAGGCTTTCATGGCGGTTTTGGCGGTGGTGGGTTCCACGGTGGCGGTTTCCATGGTGGCAGCTTTGGCGGCTTCCACGGCGGTCACTTTCGCGGTGGACACATGGGGGGACGATCGCACGTCCGCACCCAGTCTCTTGCCCGAGCGAACCTAAATCACGGTCGCCATTTCCATCACGGACATGGACACGGTCATCACCACCGTCACCGCTTCTTCATCGGCGGCTATCCCTACTTCTATTATGACGACGGATACTATGATGATGGCTATGGCGACGATTGCTGGTGGAGCAGCCGCTATCATCGCTGGGCCTGCCCGGATTATTGAGCGCAACTGATACCCACTTTGGCCAGCGCCCCTGAACCTTTTCGTTCTGGGGCGCTTTCCGTATCGGCCGCCAAGCGATGGTCTTGATTGGCCGTTAACCTGTGTTCTGATGTTTTCGAGCCACACGCTTTGGCAGAGGCACGATTACGGAGCATGCGCTAATCAATAGGCAACCTGATTGAGATTATGTTGGAGGCCTCTGTTTTCTCGCATCAGCTGCTATTTAAGGTCTGACAAATGTTCAGTTTGCGTCTTCAGCGGAAGCGTTCGATCGTCCGGTTGGCAACCATCGCGTTATCGACCCTGGCCGTCAGTGCCGCCCTCACCCCCGCAGACGCCGGAAAACGCAATCAGCGCCCTACCGAAGAGACGGCCCCCGGAAACCCTATCCGGCCCTCCCGTCATCGCGATCGTCTCCATCAAAGATCAACGCGTTACGGTCTACGACGCAGACGGTGGCTCCATGAGCGGACGGGTGTCGAGCGGCCGCGACGGCTACGAGACTCCGGTCGGCGTCTACAGCGTTCTTCAAAAGAAGAAGAACATTTATTCGAACCTTTACGATGACGCCTCGATGCCCTTCATGCAGCGGATCACATGGTCGGGCATTGCCCTGCACGCCGGTCAGTTGCCCGGCTATCCCGCGTCCCATGGCTGCGTTCGCATGCCCGACAGCTTTGCCCAGCGCCTTTTCCCGCTGACGAAACTCGGCATGCGCGTCGTTGTTGCTTACGATGACGTCGCGCCAGTCGAGATTTCTCACCCGCTGCTAATGAAACCGACGCCGCTGCAATCCGTCCAGACCGCCACGGCCATCCCGATGTCGTACCAGGATCCGATCGTGAACGATCCCGATTCCAGCCCGACGTTCTCTCCTGACCTCCGCGCATGGCCGGAACGCCAAGTGGAACTCAATGCCCTGAAATCAATCGCCGACGGCAAGCAGATCCTTGCCGACGCAGCCCTCGATCAGGCCAAGGAGATGGAGCAGATCATCGCCGACAAGAAGGCGCCGCGAGACAGGGCCGCAAAAGCGCTGCGCAAAGCCGAAGCAGCCAAAAAATCTGCCGACAGCCGCTTGGCGGCGATCGACAAGCGCCTGTCAAACGCCAAGTCCGATAAGCTCAAGAAGAAATGGACAACAGAGAAAGAACGCGCCGCCAAGAAATCCGATGAAGCTGCTGCAAAAGTTGCCACGGCCACAGAAGCTTTGCAGGCCGCCGAGGCCGAATTACAAAAGGCGACGATCAAGCCGCCCCGGCATTGGCGGCGTGATCAGGCAGTTGCCGTTCTCAATGAAGCCAAACGCAAGGCGTTGCCGATCTCAGTCTTCATAAGCCTGAAGACGCAACGGCTCTATGTCCGTCAAGGCAACGAGCCCGTTTTCGACGCGCCCGTCACCATCGCCGATCCGCAACAGCCTATCGGCACGCACGTCTTCACGGCCGTTGGATACAAAAATGGCGGCAAGGACGTGAGCTGGACGGCCGTTTCGCTCGAACACAACGACAACGCCGATTATGCGTATAACGAAGACCGCAAGTATAAGCTCAATGATGCTGGCACGCCTCCCCCCGACCAACGTGGCCGAAGCGAGCGCAGCACTCGATCGCATCACTATCTCGCCGGATGTGTCCACTAGGTTGAGCAGCGCCGTATGGCCGGGATCGTCGCTGATCGTCTCGGACGAACCGATGAGCAAGGAAACCGGAAAAGCCACGGATTTTATCGTCCTCATCAGCACGGAACCTCAGGGCGGCATCAAGAAGCGGCCGAAGCAGTTCTTCCGCAACGATAATTTCATGAGCGACAGCGCCGATGACTACTACTACGGCTATGATCGCTACGGGCGCCGGGCCTATCCTCGCCAACGCTCAATGTTTGGCTGGTGGTGAACGATCCCAAATCTTGGTGCGGCCTACCTTGCGGCGCGGATCGATTTCAAGGTGGCCTCCGCCGTTTCTGCGGCCCGGCAGGTGGCGAGCACGACCGTTAGCGGCGATGCCATGACAGTCCACGTGCGAAATGCCCTGATGGTCGCTCTGACACATGTATGCGGCGTATTCCTTGAAATTGCCGCGAGAAAGATATTGCCTCCCGAATGAGGGGGCCGGGAGGAACCACAATGAACGCACACGAACGTCTTCCGAATGATATTACCGCATTGGGGGTTATTGAGCAGCTTCGGGACGCCCTGAAGTTCGCCGACACCGAGCTTCAGAAACGCTGCGTCATCTCAACCAAGGTGCGGAGGCCCTCGACTTAGCGGAACGCATACTTGCGAGCGCCCAGCACCGGTACGACTGACTGGAATAGGCATTGGCATAGTCAAACGGCGGCCGGTGACGGAACAGCTGCCCTACGCAGCGATGCCCTATGAACTTCACCGATCACTATGCTCGGATCGTCAGCGGCGAAAGCAACCAAGGCGCCAAGACCGCCGCATGCGAGCCATCAGCACCGAGCTTTGCGACAGAAGCCGATCCCAGACGCCCAGGTTCACCGTCTCGTCGAACAACTCTTCGAATTCAGCGCGACGGCTGAGGCCCAGTCGGCTCCGATGCGGATAATAAAAGACCAGGGCGGGCGAACGCCGCCACCAAACCTTGAATTCTGCGTCCGACATATTTTTCGGTGAGACCGGCCAAAGCAGCCCGCCGATCTTGGCCATATCGGCCGTGATAAGATCGTAAACTGCGCTCGCGATACCCTTGCGCTGACAAGACCGCGAAACCTCGGCGCTGCTGATGACGCAGATGCCGTTCTTCGGCTTTACGATATCGCAAAACCCGATCGGCCTCCTCGCCGATGATAGCCGACAGCCCGTTCGGAAGACACGATAGACCACACCGACGTCGGAGATTCCACGGCTCACGAAGAAAAGCCGCTGGCTTTTCGTCATCAACTCAACGATCGGCTCCTGGCGAATAAGCGTGGCCAGCCGCCTATCGACGTCGTCCGATTCCTGAAGTGTCTTCGTGCGCTGCGCTAAGAGGCGGGAATATGTCGCCTCAGCCTCATCCAATCGCCCCGAAACGATCACGACGGAGTATCCTTTTGCAATACGGATAGTTTTCAAAGTCAGCTTAGCAATGAGAGCCGATTATTGCGCCCCCAATCGCTCCCGATCCGTTAACGTCGGGGCTAGCTCCTTCGACCAGTTAAAACTTCCGTTTCTGATGATGCACGCATCCCCGAACGACCGTTAACGCTGCCCAACCCGACCCCATCCCGCCTCCGGTCCAGCGGAAACAACCGGAACGATCCGTAAAGCCGGCCGTTTTTCAGGTCGAAAGCGCCAGCCGAAGATGAACGGTGGGCGTCGCCCGAAAGCCCGCTACCGCGACATTTCGGCGACCCGGCCCGCGTAATCGTCGCGTTGGTGACAAACCCCTAAGAGCCTATAGAGGGGGCATCGATTGTCTCTTTTTGTGCGCCGCGTCGGGAAAGCTTCCGCGCCGGCGGCAATCAAAAGCTCAATATTTCGGCCGGGCCAGTCGTATTACCGTGATTGGGCGTCGGACGGCGTGCAGTGCTTATTTTGCCTGTTGCGGCAGACGTTCCCGTTCCTGGCAACTGCAAAAGGACTACGAAAGTTGCAGCCTTCGAATAAACGGAAGAAGCCGATGCAAGACCGATTGCCAGAAAAAAAACCACCGGCCAACGGTGGACAGGTCACACCTTCCGATAAAAAGCCGCTGCTTTCGAAGCGGGGCATAGGCCTTCTTGGCTTTGTCTGCATCCTCGCCCTCATTGCTGCCGGCTACGCCTATTGGCAGCACGAAACGCTCTATCCATCGACGGACAACGCCCAGGTCGAAGCCAATATCATCCAGATCACGCCGTTGGTGACAGGCCTCATCATGGACGTGAAAGTCAAGGAATTCTCGACCGTCCAGCAAGGCGACGTTCTGGTCGAGCTCAATCAAGCGCCTTTCCGCGCCACCCTCAAACGCGCTGAAATTCGCCGCGACATCGCCAAACAGCAAGCCGCCCAGGCGACCGGACCCCAGGCCGCAGCCGCCAAAGGCAATGCTGAAGAGGCCGATATCGCCGTTGCCGAAGCCAATGCTGAACTTTCGCACGCGACGATCAAGGCGCCGGTCGACGGCACAGTCGGCAAAGTCCGATCCAGCCCGGCGAAGTCGCGAAAGCCGGCGTACCCCTCTTCCCGCTCGTCGATACTTCGACGTGGTGGGTCGACGCGAATTTCAAGGAAACCGACCTTGCCCGCATCAAGCCCGGCCAAAAGGCGTCTGTCTGGCTTGACAGCGATCCGTCGAAAAAGTTGACCGGGAAGGTCGAAGCCGTGAGCCGCGCCAGCGCCTCGGCGTTCTCACTGATGCCTTCGGAAAATGCGACGGGGAGCTGGGTCAAGGTCGTCCAGCGCTTTCCCGTCAGGATCGCGCTTACGGTCGAACCGGGCGACCTGCCGCTGGGCGTCGGCGCGTCTGCGTCTGTAACCATCGACACCACGTCCGATGGAGCGGGTAGTGCCACCAAATAACCAGGTCGTGGCCCCAGCCGACGCCACCGCGGGACCGAGCAGGCTGCTGAGTTCGCTCGCCGTGCTGCTGGCGGTGCTGATGGTCATTCTCGACATGACCATCGTCAACGTCGCCCTGCCCGACATGATGGGCACCCTCGAGCGACGCCCGACCAGATCACCTGGGTTCTAACGTCCTATATCGTCGCCGAGGCCATCGTCATTCCGATGAGCGGCTTTCTCGCTGAGCGCTTCGGCCGAAAACGCGTGCTGACAGTCAGCGTCGCAGGCTTCGTCGTGTCCTCAATGCTCTGCGGCCAATCGCATTCACTGATGCAGATGGTCATCTTCCGCCTGCTTCAGGGTGCCTTCGGGGCAAGCGTCGTCCTCTCTCACAAGCGACGATGGTCGACAGTTTCGAGCCGGAGAAGCGCGGCAAGGCTATGGCAATCTGGGGTATCGGCGTCCTGCTCGGCCCGATCATGGGGCCAACGGTCGGCGGCTTCATCACCGACCACCTCGGTTGGCAATGGGTATTTTACGTTAACCTGCCCATCGGCATCGTCAACCTGCTTCTGATCGCCGCCTACATCAAAACGACGCCCCATTCGGGCTCGTCGATCGATTGGCTCGGCGCTGCACTCCTGGCAATCGGTGTCGGCAGCCTGCAGATGCTGCTCGACCGCGGCAACAGCGAAGGCTGGTTTGCATCTCAGATGATCGTCAGCCTCGCACTTCTATCCTTCGCGTGCCTATCCTGGTTCACGGTTCGCAGCTTCAATCGGCCGGACGCAATCCTGAAGCTCAATCTTCTGCGTGACCGCAATCTCGCGACGTCGACGTTCCTGATCATGGCGTTCGGTGTCGGCATGCTGAGCACCATCGCGCTGCAGCCGCTGTTCCTGGAACATTTGCTCGGCTATCCGGCAAGCACAGCCGGTCTGGTGATGGCACCGCGCGGTATCGCCGTGGCCATCGGCATGATCGTGGTCGCGACCCTGATCCAACATATCGATTCCCGCTGGCTGGTATTCGTCGGACTGACACTGTCCGCCGCCGGAACCTATGTGACGACGACATATAACCTCGACGTCGATCGCTTCTGGATCATTGCGCCGAGCATCGTCCAAGGCATCGGCATGGGCATGATCTTCGTGCCGCTCTCGACACTCGCCTATCAAACGCTACCGAAAAACGCTTCGGATCAGGCCGCGAGCATCTTCAACATCGCACGTACAATTGGCGGCTCGCTGGGTATCGCAATCGGCGCAACGGTCCTGACGCGCGTGACGCACGAGAACCTTCAGACCCTCTCGGCCGGGATCAATCCCTACAATCCCGCCCTGCACATGTGGCTTAACTCGACGGGACTGTCGCCTACCGATCCGCGTGCGATGCAGATTCTGGGCTATGAGCTGACACGCCAATCGACGATGATCGGCTTCGTCGAAGCCTTCGGCTTCGTAACGCTGAGCTTCCTGTTACTCATCCCGTTCGTGCTGCTGTTGAGGCAAACTGGCGCTGCCTCGCCTTTCGGAGACATCAGAAAGCACTGACGCTTGCCGAGTTTCAGCACCTTATCGCTGCTGTGTCTGATAGTTCGGATTGAACCACACCGGCACCTCTTCCGCCGGCAGTGGCGGCCGTCCGCGGATCGCGTCCGCGAGCTTCTCTGCCATCATGATGGTCGGCACATTGAGGTTGCCACTGACGACATCCGGCATGATCGACGCATCGACCACCCGCAAGGCTTCGACGCCATAAACCTTGCCCGTGCCGTCGACGACGGCCATCTCATCGGTTCCCATCCGGCACGAGCATGACGGATGATAGGCGCTTGGCTTTCGCACGGATGAAGGCGTCGATGGCGGTGTCACTCGTTTCGACGGCCCCGGCGCCAATTCTGCACCGCGATACCGATCGAAAGCCTGCTGCGAAAAGATCTCGCGCGTTAAACGGATGCCAGCCCGCATCTCCTTACGGTCCTGCTCCGTCTGCATGTAGTTGAAGAGCACCCTCGGATACTCGCGCGGATCGGCCGATTTGAGCTTCACATAGCCCCGGCTCGTCGGCCGCATCGGTCCGATATGCGCCTGAAGCCATGCCCTTCGCCGCCGACGTTCCGTCGTAGCTGATGGCCATCGGGAAGAAGTGATATTGCAGATCGGGATGCAAAACGCCGGCGTCACTGCGGATAAAGCCGCCGGACTCGAAATGGTTCGTCGCGCCGAGGCCCTTCCCCGTCAGCAGCCACTCGATGCCGATCTTCAATTTTGCCAACGGATTATTGGCGCTGTAAATCGAAACCGGCTTGGTGCACTCGTACTGGACGTAGGCCTCGATGTGGTCCTGCAGGTTTTCTCCAACGCCCGGCAAATCCTGCACGACCGGAATGCCGTGTTTCTTCAATTCATCCGCATTGCCAATACCCGACAGCATCAAGATTTGCGGTGAATTTATCGCGCCGCCGCTGACGATCACCTCGCGCGTTGCACGCGCCGACTGCAGATTGCCGCCATGGCTGAACTCGACGCCGACGGCACGACGTCCCTCGAACAGGATGCGCGTGACGAGCGTTTTCGCCTTAAGTTCAACACCGCCACGCTTCTGCGCTGGCCGCAGAAACGCCTGAGCGGCGCTCCAGCGACGGCCTTTGTAGACCGTCATGTCCATGCGGCCGAGGCCTTCCTGCTGGTAACCGTTCATATCCTCGGTCACCGGATAGCCCGCCTGCCTGCCTGCCTCAATGAAGGTATCGTAAAGCGGGTTCGTGCACGGCGACGTCGTCACATAAAGCGGCCCGGAATTGCCGCGATACTTATCGCCGCCCTTGAGCCGCGTTTCGGCCTTCTTGAAGTACGGCAGACAGTTGAAATACGACCAGTCTTGCAAGCCCTGACGACGCGCCCAAGCGTCGTAATCGAAGGCATGACCGCGAATATAGATCATGCCGTTGATAGACGACGAGCCACCGACGACTCGTCCACGCGGACAGTACATCCGCCGATTATCGAGATAAGGCTCCGGCTCCGACTCGTACCACCAGTTGTATTTCGTGCCGGCCAGCGGATAGGCGAACGCCGACGGCATATGAATGAAAATGCTGTTGTCTTGCGGCCCGGCTTCGAGAACGAGAACGCGAACCCCTTCGTCTTCCGTCAGGCGGTTCGCGAGGACGCATCCCGCCGACCCGGCACCGACGATGATGTAGTCGAAGTCTTGGATTTTGCTCATCGTTCCTTGGACCTCAGTCTTTCTGTCTTAATCAGAAGATGCATCATTCGTACGGGCACTGCACATCGCCCAGTTCCACATAGACGCTCTTCAACTGTGTGTAGTGCTCGATGGCGGCTTGGCCGTTCTCGTGGCCAAAGCCCGACTTCCTTGATGCCGCCGAACGGCATCTCGACCGGCGTGATATTATAGTTGTTGATCCAGCAGATGCCCGCTTCGAGGCGCGCTGCGACGCGATGCGCACGTGCAAGATCGCGCGTAAAAAGCCCCGCGGCCAATCCGAAGCGCGTCGCGTTCGCACGCGCTATGACATCATCCTCCTCGCGGAAGCGCAAAACCGACATGACCGGCCCGAAGATTTCTTCTCGCACAATGCTCATTTCGTCCGTGCACTCGGTGAAAACGGCCGGACGCACATAGTTGCCGCGATCGAGCGGAGCCTCATCAACGCGTTCGCCACCGTAGCAGAGCCGTGCGCCCTCCGCGCCTTTCCGGCCTCGATGAAACTCAAGACCCGTTCCATATGAGGCCGCGAAATCAACGCCCCCACTTGTGTTTCGGGATCGAGTGGCAAACCGATGCGCAGCTTTCTCGTCCGCTCCACCACCATATCGACGAAGGCATCATAGATGTCGTCGTGGACGAACACGCGCGTGCAGTTCGTGCAGATTTCGCCCTGTGTGTAAAAATTGCCGAGCATCGCCGCGGAAACGGCCTGCCGAAGATCAGCGTCCTGGAACACAAGAAGTGCCGACTTGCCGCTGAGCTCCATCGTTGTGCGCTTCAAAGTAGCGGCCGCTGCAGCAACGATCTTCTTGCCAGTGCCCACCGAACCGGTCAGCGAGATTTTCGCAACGCGCGGATCTGTCGTCAGCATTGAACCGGTGCGTGCGTCTCCGTGCAAAACATTGAAGACGCCGTCAGGCAACCCTGCTTCCGTGTAGATCTCGGCAAGCTTGGCCGAGGTCGTCGGCGTCATCTCCGACGTCTTGAAGATCATCGCATTGCCGCATGCCAACGCCGGCGCCGACTTCCAGCACGCGATCTGGATCGGATAGTTCCATGACCCGATACCGACACAAATCCCTATCGGTTCGCGGCGGGTATAAACGAACGCATTATTCAGTGCGATCTGCTCGCCGTGCAACGTGGCCGCCACTCCGGCGAAATATTCGATACAATCGGCACCGCTGACGATATCGACGACTTCCGCTTCTTGAATTGGCTTGCCGGTGTCATGAACCTCGATCTCGGCCAACTCGCGATTGCGGTCGCGAAGAATCCGCGCCGCCCTATTCAGAACGCGCCCACGCTCCGCACCGGACATTCCGGACCAGCGAGTGAGTCCTTCTTTTGCTGATTGCAGCGCAGCATCGATCTCGGGCGCAAGCGCGATCTCGACCTGTGAAATCAACTCGCCGGTAGCCGGATCGACATTCGCGAACGTCTCCCCGTCCGATGCCGCAACAAAACGGCCCCCGATATAGTTTTGGAGAACTTTCGCCATCGACCACACTCATTGAATTTGCCCATGCTGCAAACCGAGCGCGGCACCCTTCGTTCGCAGCAATTTCCGGCGCCAAAGCCTGCGCCGATCACCCATCACGCTATGCCGGTCCAGAGGCCTGAAAGCATTGTCAGATACGACACAAATGTTATCCCCCGCGACAGTCGAAACCGCGCTGGAAGACCAACGAAAGTCGAAACGATCTTGCGGTGCAACCGCCTTCTTTTGCAGCACCGAACGCCTGTTTCTGCGGCAGGAATTGAACTTTCTGGAACTTGTCAAAACACGGCGCAGTGCTAAGATTTTGTCATGATCTGCTCGACGTCATAGTCAGGCGTAACGATCACCCCGCCTCGGTCTTTGACTAGAAGCGGAGGCCGTAGATTTGCGGAGCATCCGGGAGCTTTGCTGCGTGAATGAAGTTCCGTCGAAACTCAGAACGATCCGTCGGATCGGGTTTCTGACACTGAACGAATACACCATGATCGCGCTTTCGAGTGCGATCGAGGTTTTGCGAATGGCCAACCGTTTGAGCGGGCAGGACCACTATTCGTGGACCATCCTTTCCGTCGACGGCAAGCCGACGTCCTGCAGTAATGGCCTGTCTTTCGCCGACGCTAAAACCTACGATGATGCCGGCGATCTCGATATGGTACTCGTCTGCGGAGGCACGCACGTCGAGCGATACGTCAACGACAAGCTCATCAATCTTCTCCGCCGGATATCGCACGATGGCATCGTGCTTGGTGGCCTGTGCACCGGCACCTACGCGCTCGTAAAATCCGGCCTTCTCGACGGCTACAAATGCACCGTCCATTGGGAAAACATGGCGGGCCTTCGCGAATTCCATCCGCGCGTGCAGTTCCAGGAAGAGCTTTTCGTTATCGACCGCGACCGCGTCACCTGTACGGGCGGGATAGCGCCCGCCGACTTGATGCTCTCCGTTGTGAAAAGCGCATTCGGTAAAACGCTGGTTGCCGATATTTCCAACCAATTCATTCTGGAACGCGTGCGCGACGGGTTCGACCGCCAGCACATCCCGATGGCAGCGCGCCTGGGATACAATAACAGTGCGCTGGTGGACATCGCCGCGCTCATGGAAGCCAATTTCGAAGAACCGCTGACAGCCGTCGAATTGGCAAAATTGGCGGGCCTTTCGTTGCGCCAAGTCCAACGCATGTTCCAGGTTTCTCTCGAAACGACGCCGACAAAATACTATTTGCAATTGCGTCTCCGGCGCGCCCGCGAGCTGCTCGTGCAATCGCAAATGTCGATCACGCAGATCGCTATTTCCTGCGGTTTTCAATCGACTTGCCATTTCAGCAAATCGTATCGGGCCCTTTACGGACGCACGCCGCGCAGCGAACGCCAGCCCCAGACGGTCCCAGCCGAATTCAGCGCGCCGCCGCTGCCACGACAGCGTAAGTCCGTGGTGCGCGCACGCGTCCCCTCGATTTAGATCGGCGCTCGCGGACACCGAAAGACCGTCGATTTACGCAGGATCAAATGGACACCCTTCGCGAAAGGAGTGTAGCCTGAGGCGCGTAAGCGCTAGATCGCGTCGCAATTGCAAAAATAGATAGCCCGCCGCTGCTATTGGCTGGTGGGGGTCGCCCTCGCCGGGTGGCGCCTTCAACAGGCAACCGACAGAAGGGCGATCCGATTTCAGATCCCCAGCAAGCGGACTGTTGTCCAACACGCCTGCCATTGCCAACAACAGGAGTTGTCATGACACGCATAGCGATTGGGGCCACTTTCGCCCTCGTCCTGGCCGCAACCGCGGCGCACGCTGCCGACAGTACCACTTGCAAAAGTTCGCTTCGCCGACGTCGGCTGGACTGACATCCAAGTGACGACCGGACTGACAAGCAACATTCTCGAAGCGCTCGGCTATGAGCCCGAGGTCAAGACGCTCTCAGTTCCCGTCACCTACGCCTCATTGAAAAACAAGGACATCGACGTGTTTTTGGGCAACTGGATGCCCAGTATGACCGCCGACATCAAGCCCTACATCGACGACAAGTCCGTTGAGGTGCTTGGCGTCAACCTCGATAACGCCGGTTACGGTCTCGTCGTCCCCGACTACGTCGCCGACGCAGGCGTCAAAAGCCTTAAAGACCTCAGCGCCCATAAAGATCAATTCGACGGCAAGATCTACGGCATCGAAGCCGGCAACGACGGCAACCGCATCATCAGCACAATGATCGCCAAGCCGGAGAACAACCTCCAGGGCTTCGAATTGGTCGAAAGCTCAGAGGCGGGCATGCTCACCGAAGCAGAAAAGGACATGAAGAAGAAGAAGTGGATCGTCTTCCTCGGCTGGACGCCCCACCCGGTCATGGGCGCCATGAAAATCCACTACCTCGACGGCATGGGCGATTCCGGTTTCGGCGCTGCAACCGTCAGTACCAACGTTCGGGCCGGCTACGAAAAAGAATGCCCGAACGTCGCCAAGTTCCTGAAGAACGAAAAATTCAATCTTGCCATGGAAGGCGCCATGATGGAGCCGGTGCTGAAAAACGGTGCCGATCCGAAGGCGACTGCGCTCGAATGGCTCAAGAAAAATCGAAGCGGTAACACCGTGGCTGGCAGGCGTAACCACGTTCGATGGTGGCGACGCACAGGCTGCGCTGAAGACCTACCTCGCAAAGTAGGGTCCTGTCACTATCCGACCGGCAAAGGACTGGACGGCCGCTTCACAAGCGGCCGTCCGCCGCCGAATGAAGCTTGAGAACTGGGAATGGCGCAGATGGACCCCGTATCGAAGCTTGTAACTGCCTGGAAAATTCCGGTTGGACAATTCGGCAAAGCGATCTTCGACTTCGTCACCGACTATTTTCAATGGTTCTTCGATGCCATATCGACGGTTCTCGAGACGTTCGTCGACGGAACGTCCGATTTCCTGCTGCAAATCCCGCCTCTCGTTCTGGCGGTTATTCTCGCCGGCCTCGCCTATTGGCTTCGGCGTTCCGCCGTTCTCGCCGTCGGCGTTTTGATCGGCCTGCTGTTCATTCTGAACCAGGGCTTGTGGAAAGAGACTGTCAAACGCTCGTGCTGGTTCTTTCGGCCACCGCACTCTCTATGATCATCGGCGTCCCCATCGGAATTTGGGCGGCGCATACGCCTCACGTCTGGCGCATCACGCAGCCTATCCTCGACCTGATGCAGACGATGCCGACCTTCGTCTACCTCATCCCCATTCTGATCTTGTTCGGTCTCGGCGCTGCGCCCGCCTGATCGTCACGATCATTTTCGCTATGCCCGCCCCCGTGCGCATGACGTATCTCGGCCTGACCTCAATTCTAAAGCCGATGCTGGAAGCCGGAGAAAGTTTCGGCGCGACGAAACGCCAACTCCTATGGAAGGTTGAGCTGCCCGCAGCGCTTCCGTCCATCATGGCCGGTCTAACCCAATGCATCATGCTGTCTTTGTCGATGGTCGTCTTCGCCACGCTGATCGGCGCACCGAGCCTCGGCAATCCGGTCAACCGCGCGTTGGCCAATCGCAACATTCCGCTGGGCATCGAAGCCGGCCTTGCGATCGTGATCCTCGCCATCATCCTCGATCGCGTCCTTGCCATTAAACCGGAGGTCCGCAAACGAGCGTCGCGGTCGATTTCAAAAACGTCGATATCATCTTCGGCAAGGACGTTGCCCGCACCCTCGCCATGGTCGATGCCGGTGCGACGCGAGCTGAGATCCTTGCCAAAACGGGAGCCGTGCTTGGCGCCGCCGGTGCGAACCTGACGGTCAACGAGGGCGAGATTGCCGTTCTGATGGGCCTGTCCGGCTCGGAAATCGACCCTCCTGCGCGCCGTCAACGGCCTTAACAAGGTCTCGCGTGGTTCGCTCCTGGTGAAGGACGGCGACCGCATGGTCGATATCGCAACTTGCGATGCCGCAACCCCTCGACACATGCGGCAGAACCAAGTCGCAATGGTGTTTCAGCAGTTCGCGCTACTGCCGTGGCGTACCGTGCGCGAGAATGCCGGCCTTGGCTTGGAGCTGGCAGGCGTTCCGGCCGCTGAACTCAAGGAGCGCGTCGATCGCCAGCTCCATCTCGTCGGGCTCGATAGCTGGGCCGACAAATACGTACACGAACTTTCCGGCGGCATGCAGCAGCGCGTCGGCCTTGCTCGTGCCTTTGCGACGGACGCTCCAATCTTGTTGATGGACGAGCCTTTCTCCGCGCTTGATCCGCTGATCCGCACCAAGCTGCAGGATGAGTTGCTGCAGCTTCAAAAGACCATCAAGAAAACGATCATCTTCGTCAGCCACGATCTTGAAGAAGCGCTCAAGATCGGCAACCGCATTACCATCATGGAAAGCGGACGCATCGTACAGTCGGGGACGCCGGAAGGCATCGTCCTTAACCCGGCCGACGATTACGTCCGCGACTTCATCGCTAACGTCAATCCGTTGTCCGTGCTGACAGCCTGGAACGTCATGCGCGACAAACGCGACCTCGAAACTGCTGGCGACAACTGGCTCTGGCTCGACCGGCGGCAAACGACCAAATTTAGGATCGACAGCACGGGCAAAGTTGAAGCCGCCGAATGCCGCGGAAAACAAGCAAGCTGGGTGACTTGCGGCGACATCGAAGAACCAGTGTCCGATGAGTTCTCACCAGTCTACTGGGCAAGACCCGGCACCAGCCTAAAGACCGTGATCCTCGCGATGCATAAATCGGGCACAGCTCCGGTTGCACTGTTCGATGACGACGACCGCTTCGTCGGTTCGATCGGCGTCCCGACGTACTGCAGGCCATTCTGCGCCGTTCAGATTGATTTTCCGGCCGAGTCGCTGCCAGCGACCTCAGTTATTTTTCGATCGTTACATCGCTGAGCGGCTTGCTGCAGCAGATCAGGATCATGCCCGCATCGATCTCGCGTTGCCGGATGCCGCCGCCATGCGTCATCACCACCTGACCGTCGACTTTCTTGCTTTTGCAGGTGGTGCCACAAACACCTTTGCTGCACGAAAACAGGCAGACGCAGGCCAGCGGCCTTCGCCGCTTCGAGAATGAATTGATCGGGACGGCAATCAATTGTGCGACCCGACTTGGTGAACTCGATTTTGAACCCTACGCTCGGCACCGATGCTGCCGCAACGGCCGCCTGCCCTTCCTCTTTCTCAACCGGACTTAATCGCTCGAACGAGAAGCTTTTTCTTCATGATAGCGTGCCATGTCGAAACCGGCGGCCGTCAGCATAGCGCGAACATTCGCCATGTACGCTTCAGGGCCACAGCAAAAGATTTCGCGCTCCGACAGATCCGGTACAATCGACTTCAAGAGCGGCAGCGTCAGAAAGCCTCTCGGCGCGCTCCAGTCGCGTTGCTCGCCGATATTTTCGCAGACGAATGCCGTTCGAAATCGGTTCATCCCATGTGCCATGGTGGCAAGTTCATTACGGAAAATAATGTCCCGCGGCGTCCGCGCGCTGTGAACGAAAACAACGTCGCGATCTTCGCCAAGATCGTAAAGCGCACGTGACATCGACATCAACGGCGTGACACCGGACCCGCCGGACAAGAACAGGTACTTCGGTGCTGTATGCAACGTGCAACTGAATTCGCCGGAGGGTCCGAAAGCTTTGATGGCAACGCCAGCTTTCAGATTGTCATGGAGCCAGTTCGAAACCTTGCCGCCCGGCACGCGCTTCACGGTAATCGACAGCGTGTCAGGCCGCGTTGGCGATGACGACATCGTATAGCAGCGATTGATCGTCTCGCCATCGATCTCGAGTTCGAGGGTGATGAACTGCCCTGGACGAAAACGAAACATCTTTGCCGTCGGCGTGCGAAACAAGAAGCTTTTGACATCCTCCGTTTCCGCCCGAACATGCGTGCAGACGAGCACATCGTCTTCGTCAGAATTCCACTTGCCCGGCACGGCATCCCATTGCGCCGGGCCGAGCCTGTCCTGCATCTCGCTCATGTCGTTCAGGCGCTCGCGGCAAACGGGCTGACGGTCGCCGATTCATGTCCGGTTGCCGTCCGAAGCCGCTGGAAATACCAGGACATGAACTTCTCGACCAGTTCTTCCGTATAAGGCGAATAAGGCCCAGGAACATAGGCTGCACTATGCGAGCCGACCTGCGTCCTCTCGACGAGCGCTCCATCCTGCATATTGGTCGCGTGCCAAACAGCGCTGAGCGCCTTGGGATCGTAGTCCTGCCCTTCCACGGCATCCTTATGAACGAGCCACTTCGTCCGCAGCAACGTACGTTCGCATCGATCGGCAGCACGCTGAACGTCACGATGTGATCGCTCATAAAATGGTGCCACGAATTCGGCTGTGTCCAAAACGACAGGCCGCCAAGATTGCGCAGAGAAAGATCGCCGAGCAATTTCTTGCACGCAACCTTGCTGTCGAGCGTCTGGGATTCTCCCGCCTTATCGAGCGGAAGCCGTTCCGTTCGGAACGCTGTCACCCTGCTGTCGAGAAACTCCAATTCGACGGACGGTAATCCGCATGATTCCCACCTTGCATGCTCACGCGTCGTCAGATCCTTGAACGCGCGCACATCGTCTGCATTCTCAGGTGACGGCTGATACCCGAATCGAACTCATAGAGCGAAATCGTAAGCTCCGGATGATTGCCCTTGCAGTGGTAGCATTCGCGATTGTTCTCCATCGTGAACTTCCAATTGCCGTTCTCGATGAGATCTTCCTCATACGCGACTTTGCAATCGCTGATGCGGTGCGGAAGAATATAGGGCTCCATCTCGCGCTGCATCTGCTCGAAGTCGACAGGCGGATTGTCCGCAAGGCAAACGAAGATCAGCCCAGCAACATTCCCGACATGGACCATCTTCAGACCGAATTTACTCCGGTCGAAGTCATCGCCCATGTGCTCCGTGTGAATCAGATTGCCACGGAGGTCGTAAGTCCACTGATGGTAAGGACAAACGACATTGCCAACGCTGCCCTTGTCTCCATCGCAAAGGCGCGCGCCGCGATGACGGCACACGTTGTGAAACGCCGTGATCGACATGTCATCGTCACGAGCCACGACGATCGACGTCTTTCCGATCGGAACTGTGAAATAATCGCCTGGCTCGGGAATGTCAGGTTCACAGCCGACGTAAATCCACGTCCCGCCGAAAATGACCTCCATATCGAGATCGAAAATTTCCTTGCTCTGATAGAATGGCGCTTCCAGGCTATAGCCCGGTCGTCGTCTGGCTATCAGGGACCGCAGTTCATTTGATAATTGCATGTGGTCCTCCCGTTTCAGGGGCTCAGCTCAAAAATCAACGAGGCGATGTTCTCTCAGATAATTCAGCACCACTTGTGCTTTATCGACGGATGTCCCCTCAAAAGCGACAACACCGCCTTTCACCTCAGACACGATCGCCGAGAGCAATCGAGCGTGAGCCGCCTTTTTCCTAAGGCCTTAAGACGCTGGGGATGACGCGGCTCGGCTTCCACTGCCCAGCTTGGCTGGAGCATCACGCTCTCATCCAGACCGGCGCTCGGCAAAGGCTCGATTTTTTCCGGAAATACGGCGCGCATAGGCATATTTCAAACGCACAGGCGCTAGGGGGATGCACGGCGACAATGACCGGCAACGGGCAGGCCAACCGGCGCCTCTGCCCCCTCGGCAGAAACTGGCAATCGTTGCCTCGCGTCCCGACGCGCCGACTTCAATTTTGACTTCCAGCGCATTTGAGATAATCGGCCGCCCGAGCGCCTCGGCCAGAACACCGGCAACAGACCACTGCCTGCGCCCTGCTCTGCCCGGCTCCCCGTCAGGATGATATCGGAGTTTCTCAACGCCTCAGCCAGCGCCGAAATCGAACAGCTCGGGCGCCCCCTGCAGCACTTCAATTCTGCTGGCACCAAGGGCCATGTAATCCTTGAGTGCGTGGTCTTCTTTTTCTCCGGCGTGAACGATGCGTAGGCATCGCCGGCTAGAGCATTGCCGACGGCCATGGCAACCGTATCGCCGTGACACGCGCGCCACCACCGCTCACCGGATGGCGACCGGCCGAAACCAGTACTGCGACGGAAACGGGCGCGCTCATACCTGCCCCTCCGGCGTTTCCGACTGAGCTCGTGCTTGCCCGACGCGCGCGATCAAAGCTTGCATCACCTCTTCCGCGTCCCCAACCACCGTTAAATCCGCGCGCTTGATGATCGGCGCACCGGGGTCGCAGTTGATTGCGATCACATGACGGCACGCCTTGATACCCTGCAAATGCTGAACAGCGCCCGAGATGCCAACCGCGATATAAGTCGTCGCGCTAACGGACTTGCCTGACGCACCGATCTGTTTGCTGCGCGGAAACTTCCCCATCATCGACCGCAACGCGACTGGCGCCGACCGCCGCATCGAAGCACGCCGCCATCTCTTCTAGCGTCGCAACATTTGTTACGCCATTGCCCGCCGATACTATGAAGTCCGCTTCCTCCAGCGCGATGGAACCCGTTTCCGCCGCTTCGAGCCCGAGGTCGCGGCACGTCCTTGACGTCTGCAATCAACGGCGCGGGAAGCACTTCTCGGTACCAAGGAAAGGCAGATTACTGTCAACCGCGCCTGCCTGCAGCAGCGCAAACACGGCAGCGGCGCGTCCGCCAGACAACCACCGCCGGACCACCCGACGGCGACGTGCTTGCCGTCGATTTCTGAAACGTGCGTCGCTGCAGAAGTACGAAGCTTCGCAATCAGCCGTCGCCCGAGATCACCATCACCCAGTGCGTTATCGGGCATGAAAATGTGCTCTGGCTGATAATCATTGATCAACACTTCGACCACAGCCTCTTCACGCCGAGGTTCGAAGCGGGCGGCATCGAGATCGCCCACGATTACGACCTTATCAGCGCCCAGCTCCGCTGCATTCTCATGAAAAGCGCGAATCACGGCAATCGCCCGTCTCCGACGCCGCGAGAATGGCAGCTGCTGCAATCGCCTCACGAGCGTGGTCGTCGTGCCGTCCTTGATAGGTATGCGTGATGGCCATATGCCCCGTGGCGGCGACTTGGGTCCTGGAGTTTCGCACTTGGCGCTTCCGAATTTCGTGAAGCGCCAAGGGTGAAGTCCCCCGTACCGGTCTCGCCGAGAACGATCCTGCGCAGGCCGTTCGGTCCGATACGATACAGACGGCGCGGATCAACCCGTTTCGGCCCGCTCATGGCCGTTCCTCCAGCGAAGCTGCGACGAGTTCCGCTATATCGAGCACTTCCGCACGATCGCCAGCCACGCCCTCTAGCATTGCCGTACATTGCGGACAGGCCACAGCCACAACCTCGGCGCCGATAGCGCGAATATCGGCCATGCGCATATCCGGAATGCGCAGCTTGCCGGGGATGTCGGTCAGCGGCGCACCACCGCCACCGCCGCAGCACGCGCGCGAAACCCGGAGCGCTCCATCTCTCGAACGGTCGCACCGAGCTTTCGCAGGAACGCGCGCGGCGCGTCGAACTCGCCGTTATAGCGACCGAGATAACAGGGGTCATGATATGTCAGTGCGCGCGCGTCTTGCCGCTCGACCAGTTGCAATGCACCCCGCTCCATCAGCTCGTCGATCAGAGCTGTGGTGCACGACAACGTAACGCCCGCCAAGCGCCGGATACTCGTTGCGAAGACTGTGCAGCACGTGCGGATCTGCTGTCACGATGCGCTTGAAATCGAGCTTGGCCAACGTCGCGATTGTTCTTTTGGGCGATTGAAAGGTTGCTTCATCCCCCAACCGACGCGCCGTATCACCGGTATCCCGCTCATCTTCGCCAAGCACGGCGAAATCCGCGTTAGCAGCTTTCAGAATTTTGACCAGCGAACGAAGCGTCCGCTGATAGCGCATGTCAAACGCGCCCTCGCCGGCGAACAGCAACAGATCGACCGGCTTCCCAGGTTCAGCCGTCGGCGCGTCGAGGTCAATTGCCCAGTTGTGTCTCACTGTTTTTGCGTAGCCGCCTTGCGTATCGGTCTCGCGTAAATTGGCGGGAATCTCCGGCGCCGTCCCAGGGACATCGCCCTGCGTCAGGTTTACGCTCCGGCGCATGCCGACGATCGCGTCGACATGCTCGATCAACATCGGACATTCCTCGACGCAGGCCCGGCAGGTCGTGCACGACCAAAGCGTTTGCGCCTCGATAAGCTGCGGGACGATTACGTCATTCGGCGCACCGCGATGTGTACCGATCGCGACGCCAGGATAGGGACTGCCCGCATAACTCACGTCGCTTGTGTCCAGAACCCGCAGACGAGATCCTGAATAAGTTTTTTCGGATTGAGCGGTTGCCCCGCAGCGAAAGCGGGACATGCCTGTTCGCATTTTCCACATTGAACGCAGGCATCAAGGCTCAAGAGCTGATTCCAGTGAAAATCAGTCGGCGCGTTGACACCATATTCGCGTTCATCCAGATGCAACGGCTTGAGAGCCGCTGATCGGACGCCCGAGAACCGCTCAGGACGCGGATGAAACGCGAGATGCAGAAGCCCTGCCACAGCGTGCTTCATCGGGGCAGCAAGTCCGATTCCGAGAACCAACTCGGCGGAGCCTATAAGCAGAAAAAAAAAAAATATCGCCAGCGTTGCAATCGCAGCCGAAAGCATTCCCGGCGGAACCGCCACGGCAATGAGCAGCCCCAGCGCGAACGCTGCAAGCGTGAACGGCAGGCGATCCCACGCCCCGCGTGACAGACGTGACGGCGGATTCCGCCGCCGTTGCCAAACGCAATAGACGCCGACAAGCATTAGGGCGGCGCCTAGAACGATGCCCCAATCGAGAAGCCGAGAATAAATCCCCAGCCCATAATTGACAGCAACTAACCCGATTGCGAGCACTGCGCCGCCTGCTGTCGCAACGTGCATGTGCAATATAAGGCTCGCGCGCAACGACGTGGTGCAAGTCAACGAAGTAGCGCTTCGGAACGGCAAACAATCCCGACCATGCAGCCGTGGCCGGCTGTCCTGCACGCCACAGCACCGCGCGACGCGTTATACCGAGCGCCAGTGTCACCACCGACACCCAAAAACAGCACGGTGATGACAGGCGCGACAGACACGATCAGAAATCCTTGCAGAGCCGGAGCGAGTCGTAGATCGCCGCGTGGATGTTGTGCATCGACACGCAATCGCCGACGCGAAACAGCACGAAGCGGTCTCCTTCCGTCGAGTCGCTCAGCACAGGTTGCGGCGTATTGGAATAGAGCGCGTCGAGATCGACCTGACCACGGTTGATCGACTTCTCTTTCAGCGACCAGTAAGCTCCGTGTTCGGCGTTATGCCGTTCTCGATGACGACCTGGTCAACCGCGCGTTCTTCAAGCTCGTTGGTTATTCGTTGCGCAGAACCGCAATCTTCTTGTTACCCTCCGCATACACACGGTCGAGCCAGAAGTTCGGTGTGGGAATGATACCCTGCGCATACATGCGGCGATAGAAGATCGGAAACGTCGTGCCACCGACATCATCGCCGACCTTGACATCCGGCGTCACGATCTCGACCGTGCAGCCGCGGCTCGCAAGAAAGTCTGCAGTGCCGAACCCAGCATGTGTGCTGATACCGTCATAGACCAGCACGTTCTCTGCAGGAGGTACTTTCTCGGAAAGAATATCCCAGGCACTGACGGACAGCCCTTCGGCCGCACCCCATTCTTCTACCTGCTCGACATGGCTTCGCCCGCCTGTCGCCAGAACAACGATATCCGGCCGCTCGCCGACGATCATTTCGGGCGTCGCCTCAACGTCGCCAGGCGGCGATCGACGCCAAGCCGCTTCGTTTCGAGATCGAACCAGCGAACGATACCCGCCATCTGCTCGCGCTGCGGTGCTTTCGATGCGAGATTGATCTGCCCGCCGACAGTTTCGTTCCGTTCGAACAAAATGACGTCATGTCCGCGCGACCGCGATACGCGTGCCGCTTCAAGTCCAGCCGGCCCAGCCCCAACCACGACAACGCGCCGCTTTGCGCCAGTTGTCGGCGCGATGATGTGAGGCATCGTGGCTTCGCGCGATGTTGCCGCGTTCTGCACGCACAGCGTATCCGAACCCGAATACATGCGATCAATGCAATAGTTGGCGCCGACGCATACGGCGGATCTGATCTTCCCGGCCTTCGCGCACTTTTTTTCATGATGTGCGGATCGGCGATGTGCGCGCGTCATGCCGACGATATCGACCATGCCGTTTGCCAGAATACGCTCGGCCTGTGTGATATCGCGAATGCCCTGCGCATGCAGGATCGGAACCTTCACGACCGACTTGATGCCCGCCGCCAGATGCACAAACGGTTCAAGCGGTAACGCCATCGGCGGCATGCAGTTGGCAAGCGTGTTGTGCGTATCGGCGCCGGAGCCGATCACGCTGATGAAATCGATAGCCCCGTCTCAGACATGGCCTGCGCAATTTCCTTCAGCGTCTCGTGATCAAGGCCGTCGTCATGAAACTCATCGGCGCACATGCGTATGCCGACGCAATAGTCGCGTCCGACTGCTTCACGCACGGCCTGCAGCACCTCGATCCCGAACCGCATACGATTGGCGATACTCCCACCCCATTCGTCCGTTCGCATGTTGCTGCGTGGTGACCAGAACTGGTCAATGAGTTGCTGATGCGCGGCTGAAATCTCAATCCCGTCGAAACCCGACTTCTGCACGCGCTTCGCGGCCGCTGCGAAATCGCCGATGATCCGCCGAATGTCTTCGATCTCAATTGCCTTGGCATTGCCGCGATGCACCGGCTCGCGCACGCCCGACGGCGACACCAGATGCGGCCACGGATCGCCAGCATAGGCGGAACGACGCCCCAGTGCGTCGCCTGGATCATGATCTTCATGCCATGGCGATGAACCGTGTCGGCCAAACGCGCCATCGGCTCGATCACGCGATCCGTCGTCAGATTGACCGGCTTCCACGCCCCTTGCGGCACGTCGATTGAAACAGGGCTCGATCCACCGCAGATCGCCATGCCGAGACCGCCCTTGGCCTTCTCTTCATAATAGCGGATGTAACGATCGCCGGGCATGCCGCCTGCATCCGCATAGACCTCGGCGTGCGCCGTCGAATAGATGCGGTTCGGCAACGTCAGCTGATTGAGCTTGATCGGGGTGAAGATATGCGGATAAGCCGCCATCGCCTGATCCTTGCGCCGCTTCGCGTCAACAATAAACGACCGTCGCGGCGAGGCCGCCAAGCGACGTTTCTTTGTATTTCGATTGCAAATCGTGACCGGTCTGCCGCATCGTCTCGATCACAGCGTCAAGCGAAACGAGGTGCCCGCCGTCATCCATCATTGCGAGGCGCGCGGCGTTGATCGCTTTCATCGCTCCCATGCTGTTGCGCTCGATGCAAGGCACCTGCACCAGCCCGCCGATCGGATCACAGGTCATGCCGAGATTGTGTTCCATACCGATCTCGGCCGCGTTCTCAATCTGCTCTGCCGTGGCTCCCATAACGGCGGCAAGTCCGGCGGCCGCCATCGAGCAAGACACACCGATCTCACCCTGGCAGCCCATCTCTGCGGCCGAAATCGAAGCGTTCTTCTTGTAGCATGCCGATGCCCGCTGCCGTCAGCAAGAAGGTGACGATATGATCGTCGCGGGCGTCGGCATCGGGCGCCGCATCACAAAAGCGCGTATAATAGGCAAGCACCGCCGGGATGACGCCCGCCGAACCATTGGTCGGCGCCGTCACCACGCGCCCGCCCGCCGCGTTCTCTTCGTTGACGGCTATGGCGAAAGCGCTGACCATATCCATCGCACGAAAATCAGCCGTGAGCTTGCCATCTACATCGCTCGCCTGCCGATAGAGCGCCGGGGCACGACGCTTCACTCTGAGACCGCCGGGCAGAACGCCCTCCGTCGCAAGCCCGCGCTGCAGACAATCGTTCATCACCTGCCAGACTTTCAAAACCTTTGCGCGGGTCGCAGCTTCGTCCTGGTAGGCAAAGTCATTGCGCCAGACGATCGGCGATTGTCAGGTTGTGGCGCTGACAGAGCGCGAGAAGCTCCTTCGCTTTGCTGAAGGCATAGCGCACAGGCCGATGCGGAACCTCATCCGTGCTGCGACTTGCAACCAGCGCTGCCTTATCGAGAACTGCCGCCGCCGATTGAGAAATAGGTGTTTCGGTAGAGCGAAAACGCCAAGCCCGTCGAACGCCTCAATGATCATGCCGTTCGGATGCTCGCTGAGCATCTTATCGCGATGAAACAGAAGATCCGTTTCGGGCGTGAAGGCAATATCGCCTTCACCACCGAACGCCAGAGTCTCAACCGCCGGACATCATCGACGCGTTGCGCCAGCATTGTGGGTCCGCGTCTTCTGGCGTTTCCTCAGCAACCCCGATGACGGCAAATCGGTGCGTGGCCGATGCCGGTCAACGCCAGCGATCCATAAAGATCGATGACAACGCGTTCGACCAAGTGCATCAGGTTCGCCGTCCGAAACTCGCGACGAAACTGTTGACAGCGCTCATCGGCCCGACCGTTGCGAGCTTGAAGTGGGCCAATCCCAATGCGAAAAGCTTCGAAGACGCTGGGAATTCATCCTGCCACTCCATCCCCGGCGTGGCCCGTTGCCTCGATAGCGGCAATCCTTAGTCCATGGGCGCGGCGCCGCGGCGTGGGTAAGATAGCGCCAGATATAGTCGGACTGAAAACTGCGGCGCATTAAAAGGCAGAGCCATTGCTTCGAACGATAGGCATAGACGGATGACTTACCGAACGTCGTCCCGACAACCCGTCCAGGCTGGAAGGCCGCGAAATTGTAAACGCTGGCGTGCTGAAGCACGTCGAGCGCGTTCCGGCCCTGAAGAAGAACCTACCTGTACGCCAGACTTGTCTGCGACCTGGCTGATCCCCTGAAGACCGGCCTTGAGAGCGGCAATCAGTTCACCTAGCCAGGACCGCGCGCAAAGGACCAGCCACTCATCCGGCGAGATCCACAGCACTTTGGCACCCCATTAGCCACCGTGAACGTACACGGATCAACAGGAAGCGGAACGCCGATCGCGGCCGACACCTTCTCGACGAATGCCGGATCCGTGGAATTGCCCCGCAAGGATGACACAACCCACCAGCGGAATTTCATTCGCCCATACACCGCGAACGTCGTCAGCGGGCTGCGCCTGAGCCCCAAGATCGAAAGCATGAAGCGGCGATTGCATGGTCGGCTTAGCCATTCTGCCGCCTCTCCTTCGGATCGACGAAAAGGTGACACCAGTTTCGCCGCGTCTTGCCGCACCTGCATATGCAAACAACGTATCGCGCCCGGCGCTCCGACCGTCATCCCTGCGCCCGGCTGATGCCATCGCGCGACGACCGTGCTATCGACCGGCCAAGCTCGGCACTGAAATAGCTCGACGTCACATGGCCTAACATCCGCAACAAAGGCGGCGTTACGCATCGAGATTTGCTCGGTGATCGCACGCGCCTTCCCGCCAGAGCGACTTACTGCACGGTCGGATCATCTGTCAGCAAACCGACGAGCTGCTTGCGGTTTGGCGCGGCCGTATCGCTGCGCGCAAACGACCGTTTGCCAATAAAGCTGAACGGCTTCTTCATCGACCTGGCCCATGCCATATCGAGATCGAGCAACGAAATCGACCGTCCGTATCCTGGCCAACGATGATAAAACTTCCTGCGCAGCACATGCATAGCATCAGTGCCATAGGGCGTGATATGCCGAGATTCGTCTCCCGCGGCCATCAGCGCTTCCAGACATGACGGCCATAGCTTGCATCGACATTACTTCGAATGCCAACCTCGCCCGAAAAGCTGATCCAGAACACGCGGGCAGGCCCCCACCTTCATCCTTCGCGCCAGTCCACGCCGTTGAACGCCGACGGCAGGTCAATATCGGTGCGAACCCCCACTCAATGCCTCGCGGCTCTTCGGCCCCGCCCGGCGGCTGTCGCCCAATGATCGGTGAC
Source organism: Bradyrhizobium sp. RDI18 (assembly GCF_043203335.1). Taxonomy (NCBI): domain Bacteria; kingdom Pseudomonadati; phylum Pseudomonadota; class Alphaproteobacteria; order Hyphomicrobiales; family Nitrobacteraceae; genus Bradyrhizobium; species Bradyrhizobium sp. RDI18. Next base: position 46,027 of record NZ_JBICRN010000001.1, read on the forward strand.
TGACGTCATATAGACATCAAGCTCGGCCACTTCGCGATGCAGACGCCCAGTTCTCCAGCCGTGAGCACGCGCGCAGCTCCCGTCGTCGTCGTCATCAGGAAGTGATCGTCCACGGCTTGCCATCGTTTTCGCCATCGCGTCCATCACCATCGCCGTTCTCATCAAGCATCAAGCCGTAACGGCACTTGCCCACAACGCGAGCGTCACGCATTGTGAGCCGCGATTGAGGTGCGGACGTCTTTACCCTGAAGGTCGATCTTGCCGAGTGTTGAGGCATCCCATGATGCCGTGCTCCGCGGCGAGCATCGAACATTTAACCGCACGGCGCAGCATCCTGATCTTCACCGCGACGAAGAAAGTATTGCGGCGAACCACTGCCCAACGTCTTCGAACACCGCACCGCGCGCACGTGCGAAGCATCG
>NZ_JBICRN010000002.1:0-46413 GCF_043203335.1 Bradyrhizobium sp. RDI18
TTGGCCGTCGATGCCGCCTTCTGGCACTTCTCGGACCTGCCCGACCTCGCCGATGATGTCCGGTCATTGTGATAGAGAGGACATGATCTGGGACACTTAGCCCTCTGGCAGCCCCGCCAGACGCATGACCTGATAGGATCGCCCGCGGCTATGCCGAAGATGTTGGCCTGACGCGGAAATTACTTACATCAATATGTGTTCTTGTGCCCGGGCTAAGACGGCGAAGAGCTTCTTACTTTGAAGAGGCATCCGATGCTCGCGACAATCAAATGGAACTCCCGATACAGCGCTCGCGGATGGTGATGACGATGGCTGGGGCGCTCGTCGTCCAACTCCAGCGCGCTGAACGCAAAACGGCAGAAGGGTGAAAGCAAACCAAGGCGGCCACTTTGGAAACACTCGGACGACACCCATCATTGGGACCTCAACCGCGGAGGAATGGGTCCCCAACCTTGATCGGTGATCGTGCAACGCATTGCGCGTCCCGCAGGCCGAATTTCGAGACTTCAAGATTCCGCCGCTGGCGGGCCTGTCGAGATGGAAAGTGGTCGCGTGTACAAGTAGCTGGATCGGGAGTGAGCGCCCGCCGGCCGCTTGATCAGCGAATCAAGCAATTGCGTTGGGCTGTTTGCCGACCGCTTTCGGTAAACCATCTGATGGCCGATCGTGGCACCTTACGCGGCCACGGGCTACGTCCGTTGGCGGGCGGCCAGCGGGACTGCTGGGACGCTGTCGGGAGCGACGCGAATGACCCTGACCGTGTGAAAGACCCACAGCGGACGTTTCATCACGTTTCAGGCATCGGAGTGCTTTGCAGGTGAAAATTCAGCTACGGAAGAGCCCATCGCCGGTATTCTCGGAAACGCGTTAACATCAGAGCAATCGGTCAATGCTGCTGATTGATCCTAAGAACTCGCGCGCCAGGAAACTGATTGGTCGCAGCCTCAGCAAAAGGGGGGGGTGAAGGGTCAGCATGCCGATGGAACGCGCGCGTGAGCCTGACTTCTTCACCGCCTCGAGGGGAGGGCCAGTCACCAGGAGCGCACCATGTCGTCGATCGCATCCGTTGACCGTGCCGCAGCCGAGCTCGCGGCCAACTTTGGGGACAGCTCCAGAAACCTGCCGATGCCGGGTACGAGGAAGCCCGCAAGGTTCAATGGCCTCGTCGACAAACGCCCCGCGTTGATAGTCAGATGTCGCGGCGTTGCCGACGTCGTTGACGCCGTCAACCTAACTCGCAGGCTTGGCTTGGAAGCGGCGGTTCGTGGCGGCGGCCACAACGTTGCGGGCCGCGCCACGATTGATGGCGGGGTGATGATCGACCTAAGCCCAATGAAGGGTTCACGTTGACGCTAAGAGCCATCTGGCGCGCGCGCAAGCGGGCGTGACCTGGGCCGAATTCAATCGCGAGACGCAGCTGCATGGCTTAGCGGTCACGGGCGGGGTGGTCTCCAGCACGGGGATCGCAGGGCTCACGCTCGGTGGCGGGCTTGGCTGGCTTATGGGCAAGTATGGCCTTGCCCTCGACAATTCGCTGTCGACCTCGTGACAGCTGACGGCAAATTCTCCGCGCTAGCCCAGGAAGAAGAGCCCGACCTCTTTTGGGCTGTTCGTGGCGGGGGTGGAAACTTTGGCGTCGTGACCTCGTTCGAATATCAGCTGCATCCGGTGGGGCCAACCGTCACGGCCGGCCTCATCGTCCACGCGATTGATCGTGCGCGCGACCTGCTCGAGTTCTACCGCGACAAGACCCGATCGCTACCCGATGAGCACGCGCTGTTTGCAACCCTCGCGCATGCCCCTGATGGGTCTGGCACGGAAGTGGCGGCGCTGGTGACCTGTCATTGCGGTCCGCCTGCCGATGCCGAGAAGGCCGTGCGGCCGCTGAAGGAGTTCGGGTCGCCCGCGTTGGATGGAGTCGGTCCGATGCCCTACTGCCAGCTCAACAGCATGCTCGATGCCGGCTTTCCCAGGGCGCCCTCAACTACTGGAAATCGAATTTCCTCACGGAGCTCAGTGACGCTGCAATCAGCGCGATGATCGACTGTTTCGCGCGCTGTCCTGCGCCCATGGGCTACCTGCTCCTCGAGCATATCTCGATGGTGCAGCGACTGCGTCGGGGTCGGTGACACGGCGTTCCACATCGCAGGAAGGCCAACTTCCTCGTGCTCGCGCAATGGATGCGGCCGGCCGACACGAGCTGCTGCGTCGCGGGCGAGTACCTACGAACTGATGCAAGTCCTTCTACGCCCCAGGCCGGTATGTGAACTATCTCGACGACGACGAGACAGCAGATGCCGTCGCCGCGGCGTATGGCGCCAACTACCGGCGGCTGCAGCGGATCAAGGAGAAGTACGATCCGAAAACTTCTTCCGCATGAACCAGAACATCGGCCCTTGGCCTATAGACCGGGTGCCGTCCATTGCCCTCGCGCTCGGGTTTACTAACGAGCGCAACTCGCCCGCGCGGAGACGTCGAGAGCAACGCGTCGAGATGGCGGAGGTCATCGCTGCTCGCGTCAACGCCCTTCCAGGACACGACTTCGGTCCAATCTCGAATGACCGCTGCTGTGAAGGGTTTCGATGCCGGCCGCTTGAAGGACGGCGCCGCGAGTTCGGCGGCCGGCGTCCGAAAGCCTCCAAAGGAGGAAACCGCGCTGGGGGACGTAGGATGGTGCCGCGTGCGCGAGCTAAGTCGGCGCGCACCCGTACAACCTTCAGACGATCAGGAAGATCGCCCATGGGGATTTAATGTTCCGTGGCATCCAGTTCGTTCGTTGGCTTGGCCGTAGCAAAAATAACACACCACACAATCTTGTTCCAGACGTGAGTTCACCGATGTTTGGATCGCGGAGGCAAACTAATCTCTCGCGACCTGGAAAGCCCGGAGCTATGTGAGCCAGGAAACTGTTTCGAGCGGTTCGTCAAGAGCATCACCGCATTTGTAATTTGCTTGCATCGAGATTCTGACTGGCAATTAGCGACAGTGCGCACAATCGCGATCGAGAGTGCCTGCTGAGTTGGCTCTTGTGCAATGGTTGGTGCTCCGCCACGAACTCAAGAGTAGCACGTCTTCAATCATGGGATCATGGCGCGCAACGGGCAATTGCCCTGCTCGGGGTCTCGGATGCCTTGTCGCCTATTGTTGCCGTGGCGTTCGCCGCAGCGTCCTACCGCGCGAGCGGTTTAGTCCGTTGGCACCTTTTGAGACATGCCGACCGACCCTGACGATGTCCGTTTCCAGGGGAAGACCGGAAGTAGTGGGCCGACGGCTAAAGTGACGCGATTGACCCCCAGCGGACATCAGGGCACAGGAATTACACCTGCCCGGGCTTACTGCACTTCCAAAGCTTTACCAAGCTGTTACATTAAATGTCGCTTTAATGTCGCTTTCGGCGAAACGCCATGCTTAGTGCAGATTTCAATCGAGTCCGGTCAGAAGAAACGGTGGAGCAACACCAGTGCCAATTTTCCTCGACCGACACGATCTCTCGGGCCTGACAGCTTCCGATATCGCCGATGCATCGAAAAGACCTGGAAGTGCAAGATCAATACGGAGTTCGTTTCTTGACGTATTGGTTTGCATGAATCGCGCGGCACGGGCTTCTGTCTCGCATTGACGCACCGGATATCCAAACTGCGATGCGGGTTCATGACGAAGCTCACGGCGAGGTGGCGAAAGACGTGATCGAAGTGGGACCTCTCAGCCGTCCAGGCATTTCTTGGGGAGAGTGTCTGATCTGAACCGAGCGGCGAGGCAAACAACGTCAGAATCGATCTGGCCCTGCGGGCCATTATGTTCACCGACATCGTTGGCTCTACCAGCATGACAGAGCGTCTTGGCGATGCTCGATCTGCAGAGATGGTTCGGGGCTACGACGCGCTTGGTTCGCCGCGCATTGAAGGACAAGGGTGGGCATGTGGTGAAGCACACTGGCGACGGCATCATGGCATCCTCGCCGACGCGGCTGCCTCCGTGCAATGCGCCCGCTCCATCCAGAGAGCGTTTGAAGCCTTCAATCTGGCAAGCAGGAGAAGCTTCAGGTGCGAATTGGTATTGACGTCGAGCCGATTGCGGACAGCAACGACCTTTTTGGTGCGACGGGTTCAACTGGCTGCTCGCTTGTGTCGGTTGGCCGAGCCCGATGCCATTCTTGTGTCAAGTGCCGTTCAGGATCATCCGGGATCGCTTGATGTCACAAACATTGGTCCCTGCCATCTCAAAGGCTTCCTGCAGCCTGTTGACGTATACGGGATCGAATGGCGCTAACTGTCGCGACTCTGCGCGACGACGTCTCGATTGGGAGGCGACGATGTCCGCTGTTGAGAAGGGTTTCGGATGCCGGCCGCTTGAAGGACGGCGCCGCGAGTTCGGCGGCCGGCGTCCGAAAGCCTCAAAGGAGGAAACGCGCTGGGGGGGACGTAGGATGGTGCCGCGTGCGCGAGCTAAGTCGCGGCGCACCCGCAAACAACCTTCAGACGATCAGGAAGATCGCCCATGGGGATTCCCCCAATGTTCCGTGGCATCCGTACTTTCAATGGCTTGGCCGTAGCAAAAATAACACACCACACAATCCTAGACGTGAGTTCACCGATGTTTGGATCGCGGAGGCAAACTAATCTCGCGACCTGGAAAGCCCGGAGCTATGTGAGCCGAAACTGTTTCGAGCTGCTCGCAATGCGCATCACCATTTTAATTCTGCTTGCATCGAGATCCTGGACTGGGGCAATTAGCGACAGTGCGCACAATCGCGGATCGAGTGCCCGGGGTTCGAGTTGAATTTTGTGCTACGGTTGGTGCTCCGCCACGAACTCAAGAGTAGCACGTCTTCGATCGTGGGATCATCGCGCGCAATGGGCAATTGCCCCGCTCCGGATGCCTTGTCGCCCAGCCGTTCGCCGTGGCGTCTGCCGCAGCGTCCTACCGCGCGAGCGGTTTAGTCCTTTGGCACCAAACGGACATGGCTGGCCGTCCTGAGGATCATCCGCTCCTAGAGGATAGTGTTGCAAAGTCGAAAATCGAACGACAAATTATCGCGCACCAAAGTTGATTTTCAGCCGACTTAGCGCCACGGCAATACTCCGTAGCGCCTTGCGAAGCGCCGGGGGTCGTTTTTGTGTGAAACGATGTGGTTCCCTCATATCGCCGCGCGGGAAACGCATCAGCGGCTCTTAAAATTTTCGTTCGTCACCCCAAAGAGGACTTTTTCAACGCTATCAGGGGTAAAGGAGACTTCGACTAATCGGCCGCCGATGTCGCCTTCTGACCCAGACTTCGGGCCGATCGCCGAACAAGCTGCAGTTTTGGACAAAGCCTATTTCGCCACTAGATGCTTAGTGGGCGTTATCGCGGTGGGGCGGTCGGGGAAATGGCGAAGGTCAGCAAAGTGTTCAACCATGGGCCCGGACCTGGCCGTATCCGAATTCGCCATAATTCCTGCTTGGGGTCGCCCGACATGTTACTGAAACGGTCAGCACGGCGAAGGAAGGTTTGTCGGGAGCGCTCGCGATGAATCCGGCCAAAGTGCTCGCGGTCGGAATTAGACCGCCATTCGACTGTCGCGCGAAAGCCGTCCCTTCGTAGTCACTCACGTTGACTGGGCTCAACTCGCCCGAAACGACGGCGCCACCGCTTGAATAGCGCCGAATTGGCCAGTCCCTGCGGGCAGCGTGGCATCCCGAAGGATCGCCGCCCGTCACATCGGGTGCAACCTCGTTGAGCAACTCCAGCGATTTTCCACTCATACCATATTCCTGGAAATCAAGAATCCTGTGATGTTGCTGCCGGGCCGCGGCCCGCTTTTTCTGCCATTCCGCGCCGGACCAGTCGGCGTAAAGGCGGTGCAGAGATTCGCCGTGCCCCACCAGATGATGTTGGTTTCAGGATTGTAAGCGTTTGTGGCTTTGCGCGACTGCTGAGAATAGCAGGCCACCAACTGGGTTGGGACGCGGTCGTTCACGATCTGGCGCAAGCGCATCAGAGTAGCGCGCCTGTCAGCAATCGGCATCGACCCCGTCGGTCCGGTCCCCGGTCGGCGGACGCCGAGATTAACAAGTGCGACGCGGCCCCCGCGGGATCGAAATAAATAAGCACGACGGTTGTATGAGCGATCTAAAGGTCGCTTGGATCAAATGCCAATGGTGCAGCCATTTTGAGGAGGACGAATGCAATCGGCGCTAAAATTGCAGTAGAGGCAAGCCTTTGGGGAGAACTTCGGCCCAGACCCTGGCCGCCCATTTAATTTTTATTTAATTTTTTTATATTTTAAGTTTAATTCATACCTTTAATGTGGTATTTTAATGGCATTTAAAGGATCGGCTTCTGGGATTTTGACGAGCTCGTTTTGATGGCAGGAGGTGCCGGACGACAATCGATTTGCGCTCTGCGGGGGTGAACCCTTTACTCGGAGAAAAACTATGGAGCAGAAAAGTTCTCATTCGACGCATCCCAAAACTCGGGCTCAATTGGCTTCGGCCGTTCCGAAAGCAGATTGGCTTTTGATCTCGCAGCATCTCTGCGCAACAGGAGGTGCCGCCCTTGATATTGCTGGAGATGAAAAGATTCCCGACGAATTCGCTGACTGGTCATTCCGGACGGTGGCCCGCGTCGCTGTTCAGTCGTCTGGCGTAAAGAAAAACAATCGCCGTCGCATTCTATTGATACGCCACCACCAACTCATGCGGATGCAGGTGGAAGATCTTAGGGGGCCATAAGCGCGCCGGGGGCTTTTTCTCTCGAACAGGAGCTGCGTGCATGGAAGACCCGGTTTTAACATAACTAATCAACCCTACCTGCCGACCGTGTGTATCCAACCGCATCCAGTGAGATGTTAGTTTTCTTTGAAGTTACCCAAACGGCTCTGGTCAGGCCTGTCAACAGCAGGAGAGAGCTTTGGCCGACAAGAACGGATGCAGCCCTTTTTGGGATCCGACTGCCCTTGCGGTGCAACCGTGCGGAATATCGCGGAACAAAACCAGCTACTGATGCAGCGCTTCGCGTCTCATCCAGCCGGGCGCGATCAATTTCGAAATGGGCGGCACGTCAACGCTCATGTTCGATTTTTTCGAGCTCATGACCAGGATGATGACCGACCCGGTGGCAGTCGCCCGCGCCCAGATCGACCTATTCTACGACTCTAGGTATCTGGCAGAAAAATGGCGGGAACGCATGCTCATGCTAAGTGCACGCGAGGCCGATGCCCCGAAAGACAAACGCTTCAGGCATCCGGACTGGAGCGAGAATGCTATCTTCGACTTTGTGAAGGACAGTTATCTCGTTGCTGCCAAGTCGATCTCTTTTCTGCTATCCGCGAAGTCAAAGGCATGGACGAGGCCTCTGCTCGCAGGGTCGATTTCTACACGCGCCAGTTCGTTGATGCCTTGTCGCCTTCCAATTCCTCGTCACCACCAATCCGGAGGTCCTCACCGCAACCCTGGAATCCGGCGGACAGAACCTACTGCGTGGTTTGGAGAACCTTCTTGCCGATCTGAAGCGCGGCAATGGCCGGCTTGCGATTACAATGACCGACATTACGGCTTTCCGCCTCGGCGAAAACATCGCAAACGAGCCCAGTGAAAAATCGTCTACCAGAACGAGAGCTCATGCAATTGATCCAGTATACACAGTCGACAAGAGAAGTCCGGAGGCGGCCACTGCTGATCGTCCCGCCATGGATCAACAATTGCTATGTTCTCGATCTACAGCCGAAGAACTCCTTCATCAAATGGGCCGTCGATCAGGGACATACGGTGTTCGCCATCTCCTGGGTGAATCCCGATGAGAAGCTCGCTGAAAAGGGCTTTGAAAATTACATGCTCGAGGGACCTTTGGCGGCACTGGACGCGATCGAGTCCGCGACCGGTGAGCATAACGTCAACGCAATTGGCTATTGCCTCGGCGGAACCCTGCTCGCCTCGACGGCGGCATATTCGGCCGCGAAGGGCGACGACCGGATTGCAAGCGCCACCTACTTCGCGACGCTTGTCGATTTTACCGAAGTCGGGGATATGGCCGTCTTCATCGACGAAGGGCAGCTGGCGTCTCTCGAAAGACGAATGCGCGAGCGCGGCTATTTGGAAGCGCAGGATATGGCGGCGGTACGTTCAATATGTTGCGCGCCAATGACCTGATCTGGTCCTTCGTCGTCAGCAATTACCTGCTCGGCAAGGAGCAAATTCCCGTTGATCTTTTGTTCTGGAATTCCGATCCGACGCGCATGCCAGCGGCGATGCATTCGTTTTATTTGCGTAGGATGTATCGGCAAAATCTCCTGGCAAAACCCGGCGGCATCACGTTGGCGGATGCGCCGATCGATCTATCGAAAATCAGGACCCCGACCTTCATTCTGGCTACGCGCGAAGACCACATTGCGCCGTGGAAATCGACCTATGCCGCGACACGCTTGTACTCCGGGCCGATCAAATTCGTTCTGGGCGATGCGGGCCATATGGCTGGCGTGATCAGCCCACCGGGCAGCAAATATGGACACTGGGCGAACGACAATTTGCCGCTCAGTCCCGACGAATGGTTCGCCGGCGCGACGTCTCATCAAGGGTCGTGGTGGCCGGTCTGGGACGAATGGGTAACGCAACTCGATTCAGGCCGCGTTCCTGCGCGTGAACCTGGCGGTGGCAAGCTCACGATTATCGAAGACGCGCCGGGCTCTTACGGGCGGGTGAGATGGGCAGCGTAGAAAACAAAGCCCTCAAGATAACCGCACTCGTGAGGGCGGCGCATGGCCGTTAGGTCGCCGGTCTCCAACGAAGGACCGCCTCGGTGCGATTATGCGCCGAACATTTTCGCATGATACGCTGAAGATGGATTTTTATGGGTGTTTTCCGAAAGGTTGAGCCTGACGGCAATCAACTTGTTGGGAAGGCCGAGCTTCAGCGCCTCGAGCACGTGGGTGTTCGCGTGGCGTAAGGTCGACCATCGTCCGCTCCGGCACAGGCTTGGCGGCGCCGTTGCCGTCGTGCATTCCGGATGGCTCGGGAACGTCGTCGTGTTCCGATATCGTCTTGAGGCTCGACGCCCCATTTTGCCCAACGATCGGTAAGGGTCGGTAGACCCCACCGGCAAGAACCAGGCGTAATCCGGCGATAGCAACTTCGACCGGGATCGATGTCGGAAAAAAGCCACGGACTCCCCGTTGCATCGCGGCCGAAGCCGAAGGGTCGCCTCGTCGTCGCGATTTGACAACATAGGCAACCGCTGCGTTCGGACAGGATTTTGCGAGAAACGCGAGACTATCCTCAATCGAAGGGTCAGTGATCTCCTTGCCCCCGACATTTAACGCGATCAAGCGGATATCTCTGCCTGATAGCCAGTTCAGATCACTCGTCGTTGCCATTTCGACGATTTCGGATCCAGTGAGTTCTCTCTTGAGGATATTGAGGATGGAGGTACGCGCCAGCACATGTTGTGCGATGATCACGAGCACCGGCGAATTTTGTAGGCCCTGGGCTGGTTCTACAGGATGGGTAAAGTCGTCCATGATGTCCCCGAATTGAGAAGAATGCTGGGTTTCCACACCATTTCCATTTCCATTTCCAATTTCTATTTCTATGGAATAAAGCCTGCCTTACATGCACTGCAGCGAATTGCTGCTGATCGCTGCGTTGCTCTCGATTTTCGAGCGAGCCGGAGCGTGGCTCATGGGACCTTCCGGTCGGTTGCAACGGATCCTGGCGGCGGTTCTGTCGTTCCAGGCTCGCTGCAAATATTGCGATACGCCGTGTCCGTCGCTGAACCAGCGGGTCCATAGACGACAAATCCGGCATCGTTCTTCACGAAATACAGAAACGGCCTATTTCCGGCTTCTTCGTCCGACGTAATTCTTGCTTTGACGCGGCCGCAAATGGTGTCGACGGGCTGTCCGACCATATTTTTTCGAATGGCTCGTTTCATCTCAACGAACTCGGCGGACGCCGGGTCCTTCAACTTCGCGGCAATCGTGGTCTTGGCCTTGACAATGACTGGGTCGGACGTCTCGGCAGGCCGACCTGATGCCGGGAGCTTCGACTTTCGCTTCGATCACGGTGGACGTCGGCTTTTTTCGGGGGCCCCGGCCTGTCGCGGACGGCGGCAGTCGACCGCTCTTCCGCCCTCGCCGCGATAGTGGACTTGACTTTTGTTGCCGCGGAATTGGCCTTGGACGACGCTGGCGCCGGTTCAATCGGCCGACTGGCCGCCATCTTGTTGAGACCGCCGAACCCGTTTGGGTCCGCGCATGCTTCCATGCTGGCTTGCGGCGATAAAGGGTTGCTACAGCCAACCAGGGTCGCAGCCAGAACACCAATGAGAAGCGTTCTCATGCTAATCCCTCATGAGGGGCCTGAGGGCCGCTCGCACTTCTTGCGGCGATCTAATAATGTTGCGCTGGTCGTCTATCATTTGCGCAAAACCATTAACTGCTTGCTAAACGCCCGGCCTTTCGCCGCGGCAAGCTTTGCATGGTTAATGTCGACGCAATTCCACCGTCCTCATCACGGCATTGCTGAACATCGTTGCGAAGCGTGCGCTCCGATCCCAAGAGACCGCTGGAGCGCCGGCGTCAATTCGTATGCCCCATGTCCGCCACTGTCAGGAACCGGCCCTGCCGGGGCGGCCCTGGCGACGTCCGCTCTTGAGGGTACAACGGATGTGCGGTGCAAGCGGGGACACTTCCGAGTTTGACCCGAAGCGGACATATGGGGCGCTTGCAAGCGCGTACCTAGCTTATTTCAGCGACTTTGCGTTGTCGGCATGCGCTCGGGCGGCCATGTCACGCATTATTATTCGGACCGCCCCAGTTGCGAATTGTTGTAACGTGGCAAGCCCGATCGGTCCGCGGAATGCGATATGAATTGGTTCCTAAGATTTATCGCCATTGTCGCTGTACTTACAGCATCAATCAGTTCTGCAACCGCTAATCCTAAGCGGATCATGATCCTTCAGTCGAGCGGTCAGAATTTCAAGCCCTGGAGCGAATACGTGAAAGGTTTCCGGCAAGAGCTGGAACGTCAGTCACCCATACCGATCGAAGTGCAGAGCTTCCCCTGTAGTAATTGCTTCCGGTAGCGAAAGTGCTGAGAACCGACTTGCGGAGTATCTGAATGCGCTGTTCTCCAGCCATCCGCCCGCGACCTGATCGTAGCCTTTGGGGCGCCAGCCGCGGCGTTCGCGCAGCGGCATCGACGCGACCTATTTCCCCCTCTACACCAATGCTGCTTACGGCTATCGATCAGCGGCGTGTCCAGCAAATGAACGTCACCGAAAATGATACCGTGGTGGCCGTTTGGATAGACGTCCCGGCTCTCTTTGAGAACATTCTAAAGGTGCTGCCGAGGACGAAAACCATTGCTGTAGTGATCGGAAGCTCGCCGAACGAGCAGTTTTGGGTGCAGGAGATGAAGAACCAGCTCGAACCCCTGAAGGGTCGGGTTGACCTTCTCTTTTGGAATGAACTCTCGTTCGAGGAAATCTTGAAACAGGCGGCAACGCTTCCAAAGGACAGCGCTATCTTTTGGATTCAGCCTCAGATCGATGTGACTGGTGCCGTTCACGAGGGCGAGCGAGCTCTAAAAAGGCTTTATGCCGTGGCGAACTCGCCAATCTTTTCCCCGACGACTCATTCTTTGCTGGCGAGATTGTAGGCGGGCCGATGACGTCGGTCTCACAGGGTTCCCAAACTGCTGCCGCAGTCGCCGCCAAGATACTTGGAGGCACGAAGCCCCGAGCGATCGAGACGCCGGTTCTGCAATACGGTCCGGCAAAATATGATTGGCGTGAGCTCAGACGCTGGGCCATTCCTGAAAGTCGGTTGCCCAAAGGAAGTGAGATCCTCTTTCGCGAGCCAACCCTTTGGGAGCTTTACCGCTGGCAAATCCTTGCAATTTGCGCAGCAGTATTGTCGCAGGCGGCTATGATCACGGGCCTGCTTTATCAGAGGCGTCGGCGGTTTTTGGCCGAGGTTCAGGCACGCCAGCGGATGTCGAACTGGCGCGTATCAACCGCTACTCTATGGCAGGCGAATTATGCACATCTATCGCACACGAGCTAAATCAACCGCTCGGTGCTATTCTGCTTAACGCAGAAACGATGGAGCAGATGTTGCGATCATCTCCGCTGTCAGATGCAACTGAACTGCTTGGAATTGTCTCTGAAATAAGAAGAGACGATGAACGAGCTGGCAAAGTGCTTCAGCACATTCGCAGCTTGGTCAGAAGGGTTCCCATTGATGTTAGGCCGCTTGATCTCAATGAGGTCGTCAGCGAAACGTTGGATTTCTTATCCAGCCTTGCAATCGCCCGAAGAGTGCAAATCCGCCACAGTCTTGCTGAGCTGCCCCTGCCCGTGAAAGGTGATTACGCAACTTCAGCAGGTGCTTCTAAATCTCGTTGTGAACGCGTTAGATGCCACCGCCCACAAGGCGGTAAACGAGCGGGTCATTACTGTCCAAACGAAGCGCTCGGACAATTGGGCTGAATTTTCGACTGCAGATACCGGTCCCGGCGTACCCCCTGAACAATTGTCAAGAATATTCGAGCCGTTCTTCTCAACAAAGCCCAACGGGATGGGCATGGGCTTGTCGATCGCTCGAACGATTGTGGAATTTCACGGAGGGATAATAAATATTCAGAACCGATCGAGCGGCGGAGCTATCGTTATCGTGAGGCTGCCGCTCATCAGGTAACTCGGCAGATCTTGGTTAGAAAACACCTTCGTACCGGTTGCTAACGCAAAGCGAGGCGAAAGGGAAAAGTCTGCTTGTGGCACCTTTGAGACATGCCGACGCACCCTGCGAATGTCTGCTTATCGGGGTAGATCGGAAGTGGTCAGTGCACCGGCAAATCGCCGCGAATGACCCACCGGATATCGTTGCGTCGCGAGACCCGCACTGCGTGGGGACGTCCTGTTACCCAAAGTGCGGACATCAAAAGCCAACGGTTCAGCTATATCATCCGTGGCTGGAGTCTGCCGCGCGGCTTTTTTCTTGTGCGATAATTCCTTCTAGCCGCGAGATGTTCTCCAGCAGGCGCTGGCTGGTCAGCACGAGAAAGTAGTAACCGAATTGCGGATTTTGAAAGTAGATCTCGAGCAGCCTATCATAAGTTATAGTCATCACCTGCCCGTCTTCAATGCATTCGACGGTCGCGGTTCGCCGTTTATTGGGAGTAAGGAAACCAAGCTCGCCCATCAGTCGTCCCGGCGGAAGTTCGACATCGATTTCCCTGACCAAAAACTTTCCTGCTGACCGTCAAGAACATTTCGGTGGCCGCATCATCCTTCTTGAACAATTTATCGCCCCGGCGATATTTGCGCTCGGTCATGAAAGGTTTGAGCCATTCCAATGAGGTATCGCCCTCCGTCGCGATACGTGCCCTCTTGATCAGATTGAGCATTTGACGGAGGCGAATTGCATTGATAGGCAGCAACAGCAGATACAAGATAAAAGTCGCGACGTTTCCTGAAAGCGCGCCAAAGGCGACGAAGAATGTACAGCCGGCCATGTTCGCGACGCGCAGCGGCACCATTGTGTGCATCAGCAAGGTAGCGACAAGAAAGATGGCGCCAACCAGAGCGAACATGTTGGCAAGCGTAATGTTGGCTAGCACAATTTCCAGCAGCCGATTGAATAGTGCGTCGTAGGTGATGCTGTTGGGATCGAGGCCCATCTGAACCAGAATCTTTGCGATCCTGAGGTTGTCCGCCGCCGTATCAAGAATGCGGTTTAGTATCGTCGAAAAATCTGCACTGCTCGACTCCCATCGGATCTTCCCCCGCGCAAAAGCCGTCGGTATTTCGGTCGGATAACGCTTGCTGAGAACGCTGTTCAAAGAACGCAGCGCTTCCGACGAGGTGATCGATTAACCCTTAACGTTTCGCCTGCCATTTGGGCTCCTTCTGGAGCATTCGTTTGGCCTTCTTCTCCGCACGCTTCTTGAGATCGGCCTTAATCTTATCGATCAAAGTCCGTGTTCCCGGCGTCCAAACTTTGAGGGTCGAGTTCACTTTCGCCTCGACTTCATCGCTTCGTTTTCTTTGCAACCTTCTTAGCGGTCGTTGCTGACTTCTTGACGGTTTTCTTAGCCGCGTTCTTACCAGCCTCTTTTGGCGCGTTCTTCGAAGTTGATTTCTTTCGACGAGGAATTACCACAAATGGCGGCATCATAGGGTCGGCTAGTAAACCGTCACCGGCCATCGGCATATAGGTAACGGGTTGTTCGCCCGGCTTCACGGGGTCTGGCTCCATTGCATGTTGCACGGCGTCCGATACCGTGGTTGTTATGTTTTTCGACGGCGTCGTTGATCTTATCGACCAACTTCTCGATTACGTTTTTATCCTTGTCGTCGTCCATCGCGCCCTCCAGGAGTGGAATGCGGGCATGACACTGTTGGCCGCCCGTCGGTAGCTATTGATTCTTTGCTGGTGCGCCCGGAAGCACGGCTGCCACACCTTCCGGATTGATGTTGAAGGCCAAGAATATCAACGGCTCGTCGCCTGGGTTTCCCCATTGGTGCACGAGGCCGTAGGGTTCATAGATCAAAGAACCCGGTCCCCTTGCTTCTGTCTTACCGTCGACCGTGTTGGCCCCGGTGCCGGAGATGATAAAATATAGAGCCGCGCCTGACCGATGGTGTGGAGGGTTGGAGGGCATCCGCGCCGGAAATGTGACTCGCGTGAGATTGAGATCATAACCGCCTGGCTTCAGGTCGGGGATCGGATTCGCTGTGCGATACAATCCTCTCACGGCGGCAGGTGCCGTCTCGGCAGGCCGACCCAAGTCCACGGCGGGCGCGAGGAAGAAGTGGAGGAAAGTCGATGGCCCTCCGCTGCCCGCCGTTAGCGCCGCGGTCTTTCCGCCGGCGATGAACAGCCCCTCTCCGGCGTTGAGCATTTTGGCCTCGCCATCGAGCGCGACCTCGGTCGATCCTGACATCTGGTAGAGGATGCCGTTGGCTCCCAAAACGCCGCTCTTCTCATCCGGCTGAAGAGTGACGCTCACTGCTTTGAAATGGAGCGGCACGTCTGTGACGGTCGGCAGTTTGGTTGCGGCGATCACTGTTCGTGTAATTGCCGGTGGAGCGGGGGTGATTTGTGCGGTCCCGGAGGCGGGAAGCGCCATCGCGCCGAGCAACAGTGGTCCGGTTGTCCTGAATTGCATGATTGCCTCCCAGGTTCAGCGGATAATCGGAGCACCATACGCTCTCCCAGCGCTTCTTGGAATGGGAGGCCGCTTCGAGCTGCTATTGGACGGAAACCGGGAGCAAAGGCCGAGCGAAACTGAGTTCGTGGCCGTCGGGGTCAATTAGGTGGAAGAAGCGCTCACCCCATTCGGCATCGCGGGGCACGGTAGCTGGCTGGCATCCCGCTGCGAGCGCACGGTCGTAAAGTGCGTCAACATCGGCAACGTAGAAGATTACCCGCCCCCACCAGGACCAGCGCCGCTCGGCTGGCTGGGCGATGAGGTTAAAGCTCGCCCTGCTCGAAAGCTGGTGAGGGACGACCCTTCGCCGCCATGCAGGACCTCAAACCCAGCGCGCCGTAGAACCGGACAGCTCGTGGCATTTCGTGGGTGCCCAGTGTGACCGCGCTGATCCCCTCGATCATGGACAGAACTCTCCTGTTTCATTTCCCCGCGCCGCTTGTAGCCGACACTTCTCCACATGTCCAGAACAAAGCCAAGTGCGCGACGTACGGGCTGACCGTCGCCTCATGGATCGACTGGGGCAGGAATAACCGCAATGGACGAAGCCGGTTCATCGGATAACCTAAACGAACGGCGCTCAACAGCTGGTGGCCACGTCGTCGCTTGCGCAAGAGTTGGCGTCGAACAGCCAGCCTGCATCAGGGGTTCAGATCCTCAGTGGTCACTACAACACCGCGGTCAGAGTGCCCCTCCCGCTGCAACTTCGCGCGAGCGAGATGTTCGATCTCGGCTCGGTGCCTTACAAAGATAGCGATGAGTTGTGCATGGCCTGCGTCCCTTCTGCTCATACGCTCTCTGTTCAGAAGGGCAGTCTCCGTTACCCGGCACTTTTCGATTTTGCCGCCGTACTCCACCACGAAATGGACGTAATCGCCGCCAGCAACAACCATGAGAATGGTCCTCAGACGGGGGTAAAGACTAACATATGGTGGTTTATCCGGCCTCCTACAAGCGAGGGCTGCATGAGCGCATCAATCTGCCAGCGCCCATCTTCCCTAGACCGCCGCGATAAGCGTTTGGGCAATGGCCAAGCCCGCTCGCGTCGGCATCGGATCAAGCCTGCCGTAGGTCCAATTCGGCCCCGTTCCTTTAGGGAACAGGCGAATTAACGCGCTAAATGCATCGCGTGTGCGGATCCATCGCCAGAAGCCGAAGGCACTCGGCCAAAAGTTCGGCTGCGGATTTATGCGGCGTCTCTCCATCAAGGTTCTCCGGCTTCGGGAGTGCTGCGGGGTGCCGTGGCGCGCCTTTTTCTTTGCAGTAATGGGTTGCTCCGGACTTGCCCGGACCGAATCGCACCAATCTAATAGGCATCGCTTTATATGGAGTAGCAGCGATGGCAGGGCTCAAGACCCCGCGTCAGCTGGCGGACCGGATGCGCGATCATCGCGCGCAGCACCGCGCCCGCGATGGTTTCGTGCGAGGGACCTTCACCCAGCGCCGTGACGACGCCCGCCAAACGGTCAGGGGAGTTCCTCGATCACTACCCGAAGCCGGCCTACATGAGCGAGGTCGAGCACTGGCGCGAGCTGCCAGGCGGGGAGATCGAGTTCACGATGAGGCGGCTGCGAACGGCAGTCTGAACGGGGACGACCCCGAAATCAGATAGTCGCATCGTGCATGAAGAGACCTGTGGAAATTGCCGCTGCTGCCGCAGCTCTAGCTTCGGCCGTCGTGACGCTTGCATCCTGCCGGCTTGCATCCTGCCGAATTCGGATCGTTCGTGGTCATGGTGAACCGCCCCGAAACTGCGGGACGATGGCGCCTGAGGCTGGTTGGCTGCGGCCGGCATGACGAAGGAAGCAGCGGTGCTGCTTTTTTGACTCAGTCCCTGTCACCCGTAAGCACAATCTGCCGGATCAGCTTCGTGTGCGCCCAAGCTCGGATCGAAGCGGAATAGCGTAGAGCAATAGGGCAGACGATCTCACTGGCATCGCCCGTCTTGTGGAAGATGTGTGGGTGATCTTGTGACGGTTTATCCCCAATGCACTTGAACTCGCGGCAGCCAATGCGGACGATCGGCACCCCGACTTCGTTATGAAACGTCGATAACTTTCCATCTGCAGTGCGCGGCTTAGGCGCCCGATCGATGATGCGAAGTGCCGTGCATGGATCGTCGAACGAGGGCTCGATCAGCACCGCGGTGAGCGGCGCCCCTCTCGCGTCGTTCGGTTGCCGTAAAACGTACCCATAGCGACACGTCCATCGTCAGTTTCTCCCACCAAGGGAGAGGTTGGAAGCTAACGCACCTGTAGAGACGCCAGGGTCGCCATCGCCGCGACAGGGTGCTTCACTGCGTTCTGCACCTTCTCGAAGGCGCTCACCTCGATCTGGCGCACGCGCTCGCGCGAGACGCCAGGTACCTCGGCCAGCTCCACAAGCGTGATCATGTTCCTCGGCGAGCCGGCGCGTCTCGAAGATGCGCCGCTCGCGCTGTTGAGCACGGTGAGCGCATCGGACAGCGTCTTGCGGCGGTTATCGAACTCCTCGCCCGCGGCGAGCGTCGTCTCCTGGTCCGGGGATTCGTCCACCAGCCAGTCTTGCCACTCGCCGGAATCGCCGTCCTCGCGGATCGCAGCGTTGAGCGAGGCGTCGCCGCCGAGCCGCCGGTTCATGCAAATCACGTCCGTTTCGGTGACGCCGATCCGCCGGGCGATGATCTTCACCTGGTCCAGCCGCATATCGCCATCGTCGAGGATGGAGATTTTGCTCTGGGCCTTGCGGAGGAGTTGAAGAACACCTTCTTCTGGTTGGCCGTGGTGCCCATCTTCACCAGCGACCACGAGCGCAGGATGTATTCCTGGATCGCCGCCTTGATCCACCACACGGCGTACGTGGCGAACCGGAAGACCTTCTCCGGCTCGAAGCGCTCGACCGCCTGCATCAGGCCGACATTGCCCTCGAGGATATCGCCCGGAGATCGGCAGGCCGTAGCCGCGATGGTCCCTGGCGATCTTGGTCACGAGCCGCAGATGGCTGGTAACCAGCTTGTGCGCCGCGTCGCGATCGCCGTGCTCGCGCCAGCGCTTGGCCAGCATGTATTCTTCCCGGCGTTCCAACATCGGGAACCGCCGGATTTCCTCAAGATAACGGGTGAGGCCGGGTTCGGCTGTAAGGATCGGCAGGGCCGCGTTGCGGGCCATGATCAAGCCCTCAAACTAGTTTCGAAACAAATTATCTGCATCCAGTCGGTTGTCAAGTTAATTTCGAAACGCTATTATATCTCGAAGAGGCAAACATGTCAGCGCGCGAAACGGCAGAGCTCCTGCTGCAGGCGGGACGGCTCGTACAAGCTGAGGGCTATGACGGCGAGCTCAGTCCGGCCCAATGGATGGCGCTCCGCTTCTTCGCCCGTGCCAACGCGTTCTCGCGGACCCCGTCGGCATTCGCGGAATTTCAAGCGACAACCCGCGGCACCGCAACACAAGCCATTAAGGCGCTTGAAGCGGGCGGTACTTGGTCCGACAGCCATTCAAGACGGACGGGCGAAGCGTAAAGTCTGCGACTGACGAGCAAGGGCTAAAAAGCCCTTGCACGCGATCCGTTCGAAGTTCTGGTGCGCGCCGTGGATTCAATGCCAGAGCTGACAGAGCGAACTGCGATGGGTCGCGCCCTGCACTAGATGCCGTCCACGGGAAAACGAGTGGGGCGCATCGGCGCCCCGTTCCCCCCCAGGACCGTATCGCAATTTCGCGAAGAGATGTGCGGCGGTCTCGTTGAGCACGGGCCCCTCGGCCGCTGAATGCCCGTTCTTCGGTAACTGGATTCAGCCAGAGGACTTTTGTCTTCTGTGCGTCCATTTTCAACTAATGAACGAGCAACTGCATCGAATTACGGCATTCATGAGGTTCACCACTGCGATCTGCTGAAAGGACGCTGACCGGACCTTCGTCGTCAACGAGAGGGCGCAGAGCTTTGGGGTGATTTCTGTCGCTCACGCGCGCAACCGCTTTTTGGAAATCTTACGCTCTTCACGCGGGACACCTGGGCGAGATCACAACCCCGCATTTTCTGCTCGCCGAAGAGATCGAATAATTTTAGTTGTTTAAGGTGGTGCATGAGTTCTCAAAATCTGGCACGAGACGGACATCGCATCGGCTGGCGCCGATGTCCGTTCTTTCAGGTAGAGCGGAAATCGCTGGGATTTGCGCCGAAAGTCCGAAGGTGACTGCGATAAAGCAGACATAGGAATGGAGCTGGCTGGCCTCTGATGATCGTTTGTTGCTGCAACGTCCTAAGCGACACCGAGGTGCGAACTGTCGCCACCATCGCGATGCGCTGAAACCACCAGCTATGTCTATAGCTGCCCTGGGGAAAAGCGTATTCGCTGCGGTCGCTGCGCCCGCAACATCCGAGAAGGCGGCGGACGAGGTTTTTGACGGAGCGAAAGTCGGGGGGGCGGGAGGCGGCGCCGTTCTCTTAGCGCCCGCGGACAAGCAGCCCTAGGCTTCTACGGTGTTGCCATCCAGTGGCATCGTTCAGACTAGCTCTTCTAGAGTCTGAACCATGGCTAAAACAGGAGCGTGGCTATGAAGGGTGGGGAGGAGGTCGTCGAACTTCTCAACAAGGCGCTGCGGCCAGAATTGACCGCGGTCAACCAATATTTGGTTGCACTACTGGCTACCGGACAATTGGGGTTACAGGGATCTTGCCAAGCAATGTAGCGTAAGGAATCGATCTGAATAAATGGAGCACGCTGACAAGCTGGTCGTGCAGATCATTTTCCTCGAAGGTTTCCCGAACCTGCAATTGCTCGATCCCCTGCGCATCGGTCAGAACGTCAAAGAGGTGCTTGACTTGCGACCTGGCGGTGGGGATTTCTTGCCTGCACGCTCGACCAGGAAGCCGCAACGGGTTGAAATTCCGCAGCGCAGGGTCTCCTGCACCACCGAGGTGTGCTATCCTTTCCTGGAGGACAAGAGGCCGACCAGGTGCTAGTGAAACGACGCGCGTTCATCACGCTGCTCGACGGCGCTGCAGCCGCGCCGGATTGGCGTCATGATCGCCCTCGGAGGGAGATCCGGAATTGAAAAAGCGGCTCGCGGCGTTCCGGCAACGGCTCCGGTCAAACTGAGAAGACGCAGCACGACGGCACAGGGAGGAGCCTAGCAAGTAATGGTCTAGTAGGGGCCTCCATTCAGGGCACTCGCGCTGAATGACTGAACGCTCCGACAAGGAGGAAAAAATGAAAATGTTACCTCAAGTCTTGTTTTGGTTGGGACTAATTTCTATCCGGTTCGCATGGGTGGTATGGTTCTTTGGGCCACTGCTTGAAGTCTCAAGGCCAGTCCTTGCCAGTATTAGCGATCCTGCTTTAAGGCGGACTTGCAGGTGAAGCCCACGCAGAGCGGTTGGGAATTTGTCGGTGTTTGGCCAGTGCGATTCCCGGTATTGAGTCAAATCCTGGAAACGAAAATGCGGGGATAAAAACGCCGTCGCCGGGGCTGACGGAACGTGATTGGCTCTCGATTGGTAGAGCTGAACGATCTTCGCGGGAGCGCGGCAATATCCTGAGTGATCTCTGAATCGAGCGCAATGTAGTTGCGTTTACGTTCGCCCCAGCGTTGCGCGAACTCGATCGCTTTCTCGAGGAGATGGAGACCAGAGACAAGCCGGTCGCCTTCCTCCACGACGACCTCCATCGCTTTCGTATCGACCATCCGCTCTTCAGCGCCAAGACCAATCGGCGGTTCCCGCCCGTCGCATCGCCCAGGCCTGATACCAGCACTATCTCTTCCATCGAGCGTGACGCAGTAGAACAGCGCCGATCAGTAGCCAGGCAAAAGGAATTGTCATCGATACCATGAAGATCAATGCGATGATCCCGACCGTGAAGACCATGCGGTGGGCGCTCTTAAGCATCAAGCTGCTGGTAGATAAAACTTGCATCGCAGTTCCCACTACGATGCGAGGACTAAATATTAATACGCCCCCAAGCACCAAAAGAATTGATCAATTCAAAGTGCACATCGAGTAAAATCACTGCAATCCTACGTACCGCCGTTTGCTGTGGGGCATGAATACTGAATTGGCACTTTTGAGACATGCCGACGGTCCGCGCTTCGTTTGCGGGTTAGACCGGAAGTGAGCTGCACGCGGTCAATGCGACGACGACGGACCCAACCCCGGACACGCAGGGTCCAATTGGATATACAGGTAGCCGTTAAGCGGTTAAAACAGGCACCGGAAACCACGTTGGGCCGGGCAATAAATGAATAGCCGGGTACCATTGCTCTCAGATTGCGCGATGAAACGGCGTGAATTTCTTAAGCTCGGCGGAGCCATGTCCCTTGCTGCGTTTGGGGCAGCAAATCAAAGTTCCGACAATCGGCGTACTCGTTTTGGGGAACTTAATCCCGGTCCTTTTTGAAAGCTCCTTCGAGAAGCGCTGGGGAAAAAATTAAGCCACATCGAAGGCCAGAGTTTTCGCCTAGAGCTGCGATCCGCGGGTGGCGATGCGGCAGCCCTTGGAGATTTGGCTAGTGAATTGGTTCGCCTCAAAGCCGACGTTATTGTCGCTTGGCAAACGCCATCTGCCATGGCGGCGAAGCAAGCCACGAACAGCATTCCCATCATCATGGCGGCAGTCGGCGATGCGGTTGCTACCGGACTTGTGAAGAACCTGGCACGGCCTGAAGGTAACATCACCGGAAATACGGCCATCGCTGCAGAAGTCATGGCTAAGAACGTCGAACTCATTCGTGAGACGTTGCCGGCCGCTCGCCGCGTTGCAGTTCTGGCGAACACGGTGGACCTTGGCAAGCCCTTTCTCGATCCAGATCGAGCTCGCAGCACCAGCCCGCCAGCATCAGATCAATCGGGTAATAATGATGCATCAACGGAAATGCCGAGGTCGTACGGGGAATGAGCCAAAGCAAGGTGGATGCAGTTATTATTCAACCAGCTTGGTACGGAGGGATGTCATCGAACTCACACTGAAGCATCAGATGCCTTCGTTCTCGATGGTTGGTTCGTTTCCTTCTTCGGGAGTCTGATGTCCGTACGGCGCCTCTGATCCCGACCAGTGGCGGGAAGTAGCGCCATAAACGGGGACAAGATACTGAAAAGAATACGCCCGGCCGATTTGCCAGTCGCGCAACCGACCCGGTTTGAGCTAATCGTGAAGATCTCAAGACCGCCAAAAACGCTTGGCATCACCATTCCTCCGTCGCTGCTTACGCGCGCGGATAACCGGATCGAATAGCGTTTTATCGCTGTGGCGCGCATGAGTCCGGTTTTAGCACCTTTGAGGCATAGGGGACCGACCCTGACGATGTCCGTTTCCAGGGGATAATAGTGTTGCAAAAGTCCCAGAAAGGCGCTGCAGCGAATTTTCCCCCATAAGCACGAAACAAGCGATAGTCGCCGATAAATGCGGCCTAAAACCAACTACCGGAATCGCCTGTGAGTTTGGCGCATGGAGAGCGTTCTCCCCCACATCATTTTTTCAATCGCCGCGCCTACAGCTCGGAGAATTTGAATCCCCATCCGCGAAAAGACTTTTTTGCAACAGTATCGGGGAAGAGCGGCGGTAGTCGGCCGGCGACCAAAATTGCGCGATTGACCCGCAAGAGACATTTGGCGCGAGAGAAAAAGCCAAGGAGTGTCAATCCGAATTGGTCAGAACCGCGCATTCACCGTTCGCTGCAAGATGCGCCAATCTCCGGGGACGCGCCAGGCGAATGATTGCCGCGATCACCGAAACGCAAGCCGGAACCCGCCGCTGGGTCCTTGACCGTGCCCGACACCAACACCTCCTTCGCGCCGGCGAGCGCGCACACGCGCTCGATGTGAACGGCAATGCCGCCGATATCATCGCCGATCACTTCGCGCTCGCCGGTATGAAGCCCGGCGCGGACTTCAATGCCCAGCGGCCTGATTTCGTCGGCGATGGCGCAAGCGCAGCGCACGCCGCGTGCCGGACCGTCGAAAGTGGCAAGAACGCCGTCGCCGGTCGTCTTGATTCGTGGCCGCGGAAGCGTGAGGAAGGGTGCGCCGCGTATCCATGTGATGGGTGTCCAGAGGTTGTGCCAACGATGGTCGCCGAGCGCGGCGGCTTTCTCGGTCGGCAACGATGTCTGTAGGCACCGTGGCGGCACCAGGTCGACCGCGACAGGCGCAAGCGAGCCGGTCAGAAACTCCTCGATCGCATCAGCGATGTCGTCGGCATTGTCGCCGACGAAGGGGATGTAGTCGACCCCTGGGAACTCGAGATAGCGAGCACCTGGAGTATGCGTGGCCAGAACCGGGCGCCTCGACGCTGATGTTCCTGTCGTCCGTCCGATGGATGACGAGGGTCGGACCCGGATCGTCGACGATGTCGCTGATGTCAATCAGACGGTTCATGCGCGCGTACGCGGCGGAGCCAGCAGGGCTATTGACACTCGCCGTTCTTGCCCCACCAGCGTTTGAACGCGCAGTCATTGACGCGGAGGGCGCAAACCCGTGGGAAGCTACCGCCGCTGCCCCAGTCACGCTCGATATAGTCGAGAGACTGCGCCAGCGTCGACAGAGCAAATGTTGATGTGTGATATGCTGTAGAGAGCGCTACAGCGCGCGGCAGCGCGACTGGGATAGGTCGGGAGTTCAGCGCCGGACAGCTTGCTTCCTTCTAGGGGCAATAGAAAAGCGCCGCCTGTTCCATGCCGGCGGCGTCCGTAACCGCACGCAGGTCGTCCATGCGCGGGTCTTAGGCCCATAAAGCCGGCGACCTGATCCAGATAGGCCCGTGCCGCGCTTGTCGAACATCACCACCCGGCCGTAGCGCGCCAGGCGCAGCAGCCACGGACTCACCTCGGGTCTTCAACCCACCAGTGCTCGACGTTGGTAAAGCCCGGCGGAGCGAAAACAACGTTGAGCGGACCCTCGCCGAACACTTGATAGGCGATGTGAACGTCGCCGCTCTTGGCGTACCGGGTGTCTGGCTGCATTGACGGACCACCCACGCTTGCCGGGACTTTCCGGCCGGCCGGAACTATAGCAGCAGCTTAGATTGTCGGGAACGGCTCAATGTCCCCTGTTGGGCACCTTTGAGACATGCCCGCCTATCCTGAGAATGTCCGTTCACCGGGTTGACCGGAAGTCGCCGTGGTCGGCCAAACCGACGCGAATGATCCATCTCGGACTCCCAGTTGGCCCAACAGCCACTCACCCATTCAAAATTCCGAGTTACGGGTTCATAATGTGGCGGTAAGGCGCGCCGCGAGGTGACGAATGAATCGCCGCGATTTTGCCACGCGGATCAGCGCGGTAGCGTGGCCACTCGCAAAACGCGCGCAGCAACCACGGATCGGCTACGTCTGGAGCGGCGCCCGCGGGACGGGCGTGTATACCCAGACCGGATTCCGTCAGGGACTTGCGGACCGGGGGCGCGTCGTCGGCGCAACCTGGTTTAGAAGAACGCTACGCCGACGGAAGCCGGAGCGCGCACCTGCGCTGATCGCCGAACTTCTCACGCTCAATGTCGATGTTCTCGTGACTCCGGCACGCCCGCTCAACTGGCTGCGCAACGTGCAACATCCACGGTGCCGATCGTCACCACCAGCTGAGTCCGTCAGAACCATTTTGCGGATTTGTGGCGTCTTGCTCGACCGAATATACTGGGCTGTCCTCTCGGCGAATATGGCGTCAAGTGGTTGGAACTGCTGAAGGAGGCAGCCCCGAAGGTGTCGTGTCGCCGGTTGGCCCGCGCAGACCCTGGACAATCCGATGAATGCTAAATCCAAGTCGAACTTGTGCAGCGGCACCCGCGCTCGGTCTCGAGCTGACAGCGCTCGGTGCGGCTGGCGGACATCGAGAACAGCTTGCCCGCTCTGGCAGACGGGCCTCGACGGCCTCATCGTCACCGACGATCCATCTCTGTTACCCCTCATCCCCCGGCTGATCGCGCTCACCCCAGAGCGGCGCTTGCCGGCGATCTATCCATTCACCGGACTCGGTCCGGCGAGGGGGACTAATGTCGTACTCGACCAACCTTTCAAGCTATGGCAACGCGCCGCGGGCTGTGTTGATCGCATCCTCAAAGGCGCGCGTCCGGCGGAGCTTCCCGTCGAGTAGGCGACGGACAGTACCCTGAGTATCAACCTCAAGACCGCTAACGCTCTCGGCCTCGACATTCCACTTGCGCTGCTCGGCCGCGCCGACGAGGGATCGAACAGCAACAACGACAATTCCTGCGGTGCCAGGTCCGTTCCTGGCACTTCCTTTGAAAGGAATGCGGACGGACTTTGAAATTGTCTGCTTATCGGGGTAGACCGGAAGTCGTCGGCACCCAGTCAGAATGGCGCAATTGACCCAACTGAGACATTGGGCACCCCTGGGGTATCGCACCGGACCGGTCCCAAAGTCTTCCAAGTATCGGGTCTAGGTTGATACTCTGCCGCATTCTGATCCTCGAGGCAGGCATGAAGCGACGAGACGTTATTGCGCTTTTCGCGGGTGAACTTTCGCAGCCCCGTTTGTCGCTCACGCGCAGAATACCAACAAAGCTCGCAGACGGATCACCTTCCTGCCAGATCTCCACCCGGCAACGCTCGAAGCCTGGCGGGCAGAAATGCGTCCTCGGCTGGATCGAGGGGCGGGACTTCGTCATTGTGCAGTCAGGGAAAGAGCTGGGAAGCCGCGGCTCATTAGATGAAGCCGCACAGCGCGTGGTAGAGAACAAGTCAGACCTCGTTTTCACTACCACAACCGCCTACGCGCTCGCTCTGCAACGCGCAACGGGGTCAATTCCTATTGTGATGCTGGGTTCTGGATACCCGGTCGAGGCTGGCGCGGCTGACGGCCTCGCCAGAAGCCGGAAGGAATGTCACAGGCAACGCGATCTATACGGAGACGGGGGTCTGGGGCAAGATGTTAAACCTTGCTCCGCGAGGCCAAGCCGGGCATCAAACGAGTCGCCGCCTTGTGGAGTTACGTCATACCACGTTTCCTAAGAGGAGATCGAGCCAGCCTACGCTGAGCTCAATAGCGCGCCACGCTCGCTTAACCTGGAGCTTCCCATCGTCGAGGTCGCGAACTCCGATCAGCCACAGGCTGCGCTCGCCGAGATCGACGGAGTGAAACCAGGCGGCGCCCCACTGACCTCTTTTTAAGCGAGAAGGCGAGGTCGGTCGTGATGCCTTGCCATGGGCAAAGGCCTGCCCACTATCGCCGATGTTGATGTTCGGACATCCTTCGCCGCGCCGCTCGATCTGCATCTGTTTTACGGACCCACAAATCGAGAGCTTGTGCAGAATGCGGTCGCTAAGGTCGACAAGAATTTTGCAGGGTTCTAGTCTAAGAGGCCTGCCGATCCAGCGGCCTCGCCGATTTGAACTGATCGTCAACCTTGAGGGGGCGAAAGCAATTGGGCTCGATCTTCCACCCGTCCTTGTCGCGCGAGCGGACCAAGTGATCGAATAGGGGCTCTTCGTCGCGAAGCACGGTCTGAAATTGGCACGTCTCGGGCATGGCCCAATGACCGACTTGAGTCCGCTTTCGGGGAAGAGCGAAAGTTTTCGGGTCATCAGGTCGTAGATTATCCAGCACGGACGGTGTGATCCGCCGGTGGGCGCTGCATAATTTAGACTTCTCGGGGCCAAGGCGCACGGCCTCGCGAGCGCGGGACTTTCCTGTACGAAAAGACACGGTGATCGAATGAGACGATCTGCCGCCACGGTTCTGATCCTTTCTCGAGTTGTGCTTGTTTTCGCGTCGGCTGCCGAAACCTGGGCAGCGCCGAGGAATGCTGTGCACTCCACTCGTGCAGCGGCAACATTAATGACGCTTTTTTTGGACGAGCCAGGCTGGCTGGGTCGAGGGTAGCACCATCGTTATCGAGCGTAAGGGTGCGGGTGGTCGCTTCGATCAGCTACCGGCGCTTGCCGCCGATCTTGTGCGATCGAAACCTGATCTCTTGGTCGCCTTCGCTTTACCAGCCCGTGCGCGCCGCTAAGAACGCGACCTCCGAGATACCAATTGTGATGCTCTTCGTCGCCGATCCGGTCGGCTGGGATCTTTGCGTCAAGCCTGGCTCGCCCTGGCGGAAATCTGACTGGTGTCGCCACGCTGGTTCCGGGCGGTTTCGGCGGGAAGGCCCTTTGGCTTTCTTCGGGGAACTCTGGCCACAAGCGAAGCGCGTGGCAGCTTTCTCATCAATCCTTCAAACGACATCCATCGGCTGGCTTTCCCAAGAGTTTACCTACTCTGCGGCCGACCAGCTCGGCTTTCAGCTCGACATTATCGAGATGCGGAAGGCTGAGGAAATTCCTGGCGCAATTGCCGCCGCTAAAGCCCGAGGGGCGGAAAGCTTTATACATAGCGGGTGACCCGATGCTGAACTCCCCAACGAGCCGCGTGTCCGAACTTGCGGCGCAAGCTAGGCTGCCGTCGATCTACTTGGCGGGCTCCCGAGAAGAGGTGGAAGCCGGTGGATTACTTTCTTTCGGCCTGACCGCGGCCTTGGCGCGGCGCGGCGCCTACTATGTCGATCGAATCTCTCAAAGGCGCTAAACCGGCCGAGCTTCCTATTGAGCAGCCCACCAAATTCCTGCTTCTCATTAATCTCAAGACAGCGAAACTGCTCGGTATCAGATTCGGCGTCCGTTCTCGCCGGTGCTGACGAGGTGATCGAATAAGGCTTGTCACTTCCGGTTTTGGCACACCTTTCGGACCTGCCGATCCTCGCAGCGAACGTCGGCTATGAGGGTAAAGCGGAAGTGGCTCGGAAATCGCCAAACTGACGCGATTGACCCTTAGCGGTCATGGCGCAACGCAGAATGCTGTTGTCGCCGCGCTCGACATCTTGCGCCTCAACTCCCCGGACTCCTATGCTGCGTGATGTGGTATATGCTTCAACTTTGAGGGGGCGAAGTTCCGGAGCTCTTCTTGAGGGCTGCATGAGACGGCGCGATTTTATCAGTCTTTTTGGCCGTGCGGCGATCGCGTGGCTGCTCGTTGCGGCGGCACAGCAGAGCGCCAATAGCAAGCGTCTTGCTATCTTCAGCCTATCAGAAGCCAAGCGCTGACTTGCATGAGTATAGCGAAAGCAAAAAGTACTGAGCCTTTTCGCCGACCTTCGGCGGTTTAGATGGATCGAGGGACACAACCTCTCAAGGTCGAAAGTTATGGCCGAGAGCAAAATGCGTCCGGGCCTGAAGCGCTGGCGACGGAAATCGTCCGGAGCAACCCGGATGTCGTCCACGTGTTTGGTCCTGGCGCAGTCATCTTCAAAAAGCTAAGATTGGTATTCCGATTGTGGCGATTACTACCGCATCCTGTTAAGCAAGGGATCGCCGAAAGTCTGGCTCACCCGGGCGGCAATTTCACGGGAGCCAGTATCGACGCCGGTCTGTCCATTCATGGAAAACGGATTGCACTGTTAGGCGAGATGGTTCCGACGATGTCGAAACTTGGCTGTCTCGCCTTTTCGATCTCAATGGAATGGGGGGGAAAAAGTCTGGCGCCCTGCGCAGCTGCTGAAATGGGTGGCTTTCTCTCGCGGTATCTTTACTGGAATTTGCTCCCAGCGAAGCAGACTATCGGGCGGCGATCGAGAGTATCTGCCGTTAAATTGCGTAATGCAGTCATGGTCGTCGATCTGCTCGAGACTCATCAAAGGGCCTTTTGATTTCAAGGTTGGTCGGCGAAGCGTTTTTTTTGGCGATTTTTCACAAATGCTGAACCTGTCGAAGCCGGCGGCTTAATGGCCTATTTCTTCGATTCGATCGAGGTGCTTAAGCGCGCCGCCAATAACATCGGTTAATTTACCGAGGAGCAAAGCCTGGCGACTTCCCGTTCTACCACCTAACCAAATTGGAGTTGTCCATCAACCTCAAGACAGCCAAGCAGCTGGGGCTTTCCGTACCTCCTGGGCCCCTCGTGAGTGCCGATAAGGTAATTGAGTGAACAGGCAAAGGTCCGGTGTTGGCACTCAGCGGACCAACCGGGCCGGTTGACGAGGTCCGCTGTTAGGGGCCGACCGGAAGTGGCTGGCAGAGCGTCAAAACGGCACTTTGACCCATCTGAGACATCAAGCCCTGATACCGTTTGATGCGTTTGCTTGCCATTTTTGGTTCGCCGCTCATTCGCAAGGTGTTAGATTAGATTTTGAGATGAACTAAATGAGCGTGTCCGGATGCAGCGGCGCGAGTTCGTAGTAGTTCTTGGCGGTATGGTGGCAGCTTGGCCGCTTGCCGTGCGTGCGCAGAAATCGCTGCCTCGGATTGGGTGGTTAGTATTTGGCGACGCCAAGAAATTGGGACCAGTCGATCAGTCGTTGAAGGACGCACTCGCACAGGCCGGACTTCTCGATGGCCGCAACATCGAAATCGTCTTCCGCTATGCCAACGGTATGCCGGATCGACTTGCGGAATTGGCCACCGAACTGGTCGCGCAAAGGCCGAACCTCCTGCTCGCTGTTGGCGGCGATGTTATCAAGCCACTGTTTGAGGCAGCAGTAAATATTGCTTATACCCATCGTCAGTGGCGTTAATGATAGCCCTATCCGGTCGGGAATTGCCGTGTCTCTTGCTCGACCAAGCAAGAGCTTCTGGGATCACGTTTCTTACGGATGAAATGGCGAAAGCGGATGGAACTGCTCAAGGAAGTGGCGCCAACGTCAGGAAGGTTGCGGTGATATTCAATCCGCAGCATTTCGATGACGAAGTGACTTTTGCACGGCGCGGGCCGATCTCTGCGCCAAGGCTAACGACGCACCCGATAAACAAGATCGCCGATCTCGATGCAGCGCTGCAGGGGGTGGGTGCAAGTGGCGCCGTGGCCTGCTCGTCATCTCGTCGCGCCTATGACAGTATTGCCGCTAAAATCGCACAACACGGCCAAGAGCGTCGTCTTCCGGTGATTACGTCGTGGCGGGAATTCGCAGACAGCGGTCGTTGCTGTCCTGGGCCGAGTCGGATTTTGAGGCCAAACGTCTGGCGGGCATGTGCAAAAAAGGTCTTGAACGTGGGAGAAGCCGGCAGATTTGCCTATCGAGCAACCTGTGAAATTCGAACTTGTTATCAATCTCAAAACCGCTAAGGTCCTCGGGGCTTACGGTACCGCCTTCATTACTGGCCGCGCCGAAGTGATTGAATGCGGGTGATTACCGTGCAACGCATGAGTCCGCATCCGGCGGCACTTTTTCCGACCTGATGTTCGCGCTCAATGATGTCTGTTCGTCGGTGTTAAGCGGACGTCGCCTACTCCATCCGCCAAGGTCCGGAAATGGACCCATAGCTGTTATGCGCCGCGCCGTGCTTGCGACGCAAAACACGCGCACTGGAGTGCGACGACCATCGAAACCTGATACTCACCCGCCCCTGCCGGTGATGAGGATTGAATGAAGCGGCGGGAGTTCATAGGCATATGCGGCGCTGCTCGTTTCGCCACGGCGTTCGTGGGCGCAGGAGACACGCCGTCGGTTTGGCTTTCGGGCGGTTGCAGGTGATGGGAGCGGCAGGCCATCAATCAAACCGGGAGTGCGTTGCTTGATGGACTGCAAAACTACGGCTGGATAGAATGCAGAAATCCTGATTATCGAGTATCGTTTTTCCAACCCCCGGATCGACTGCCAGCTTCAGTCGCCGACCTGATTGCTCTCAGCCCTGGATGCGCTCATCGTCGCGGGACCGCAGGCAACCGCAGCCCTGAAATCGGCAACTGCCACCATTCCGATTGTGCGCCTGTATGGCCGGCGATCCTGCTGGGCTTCCGCCTCGTGCAAAGTCTATCGCGACCAGGTGGCAATATAACGGGTCTTACGACCGTCGTACCTGAAGACTTCCTCGGGAAACGTATAGAAATCCTCCGGGAACTGGTTCCTGGCGCCTCGAAAATTGCGCTCCTGGTCAATCCGGGCAATCCAATGCACAGGCTGACATTAGCCGAGGAGTACCTGTCCCGCACAGCCCGCAAGCTGAGCATGGCTCTGCCGATAGTTGAGGCCACCACGGCCGAGGAACTCGACGTCGCCTTTGCCTCGGCCGCCGCTCAGCACGTCGATGCCATAGTTGATGTTGGCGATGTTCTGACCTGGGTCGAGGCTCCGCGAGTTATCGCGCTCGCGGCGAAGTATCATCTGCCGGCAAACTACTTCTTCCGACACTCCGCCAAAGGCGGCGGATTGTCGGTCTACGGCCGATATATCCGATCTGTTCCGTCGTGCAGCCGGCTACGTCGATAAGATCCTCAAGGGCGCCAAGCCTGCCGATCTACCGGTACAGCAGCCAACCAAATTCGAGTTAATCATCAATATGAAGACGGCCAAAGCGCTCGGCCTCACCATGCCGCCCTCATTACTCGTCCGCGCCGACGAGGTGATCGAATGAGTTCGGCACTTCCGGGTTTGTGAAGGTTTGCGGATGCCGGCCCCATGACGGTGGTGCCGCACACACGGCGCCGGCGTCCGCAAGCCTCCAAAGGAACCACCGGAGCATGAAAGTGGCGCGGCATAGGCTATGGGATTCAGATCGGCGTAGCGACACAATTGCGACCGGTCTGGAGATTCAATCGACAAAGTCTTGGATGTTCGTTACGGCTGAAGTGCGCACATTCGCATTGAAGGCTTGGATCGGACGGTGAAGGCCCTTGAGCTGCGAGCCCGCCGACGGGCTCGGTCTCTAAAAGCTCCTCGATCGCCGCGAACACCTTGCTGTCGATCAGGATCTGTCCATTTTTCGCCTCGGCGCACAGTCGCGCGGCGAGATTGACGACCGAGCCGGTGGCCGAATAGTCGTACCGGCCCTCGCAACCGATGCGGCCGAGCGTGGCGTAGCCGTGGGCGATGCCTACCCCAGAGGGCGAGTTCGTGACCTAACTTGCGCCAGTTGGCTGCAAGCGCGGCAGCGTGGTCGCGCATCGCGACGGCGAGCCGAACGGCGCGAAGCGCAGGATCGACACACGGCAGCGGATCATTGAACAAGACCATGATGCCATCGCCGGCAAAGCGGTGCAGCGTGCCTTCGAACTCGTGGATGAGCCCACCGAGGTCCGCGTGGTACTCGCGCAGAACCGCCCCAATACCTCCTCCGGCTCGAAGACCTCTCCGCAAAGGCGCCGTGAACCCCCACGCACCCAGAACAACACGGTGGCATCTCGGCGGTGGCTGTCCAGGGCTCTTCGCCCGAGAGCAGAACGATCTCGGCAATCTGCGGCGCCAGGAAGCTCTTGAGCCGGCCCATGCGTTCGATCTCGGCGACTTGCTCCGTGACGCGCTGCTCGAGCGTGCGGTTCCAGTCGGCGAGTTCGTGCACCCCTGACCTTGCACCTGTCATGAAGTTCCTTGAGGCGCAGGACCGACTTCACACGCGCTACCAGCGCGGACTGATCGATCGGCTTGGTCAGATATTCGTCGGCCCCGGCCTCGAGCCCTGTGACGACATCCCTGGTATCGGGCCTGGCGGGGGCCAGAATGATGGGCATGAACGGCAGCTCGGCATCCTGCTTGAGCCGGCGGCAGACCTCGATGCCGTCGATCTTGGGCATCATGACGTCGAGCAGGATCCAGATCGGAAACAAGCCCCTTTCTCTCGCGGCAGCAAGCGCTTCCTCTCCGTCGGCCGCTTGCATGAGCTCATAGCCGTGTGGCGCCAGCCGTGCGCTGAGAATCCAAGGAACGCCTCGCTGTCGTCGACGATTAGAATGCGGGGAGGATGGTGCATCGGAGCTCGGCTCGTTAGGGCACATATTCCCGGATCTTGGCGGGCTTGGCTCACGCGGACTAAAGGGCTTGGTGACATAGCTCTCGCAGCCGCAGCCCGCGCCTTGTCCTCGTCTCGCTCAGGGCGTAGGAGGTCACCGCGATAATGGGGGTTGCGGAGAGTGCCGATTGAGCCTTGATCCGACGCGTCGCCTCGTAGCCGTCCAGAAAGCAGCAGCTGTATATCCATCAGGATGAGATCGGGCCGCTCTCCGCGGCGGCGGCGCAACGCCGTCCTCGCCATTTTCGGCTTCGATCAGCTCGTAGCCGACGCTCGAAGCAAATCCCGCTAGGATGCGCCGGTTGTACACCCTGATCTTCGATCACCAGGATGCGCGCTTGGTCATGGTTGCCTCGCCTGTTGCTCGACTCGCACCGGAACCGCAAGAAAATGTCGCGCCCTCGCCAGGGGCGAGTCCACCCAGGCTTCGCCTTGGTGCAGTTCGATGGTCCTTGGCAATCGACAGGCCGAGCCCCGTCCGCCAACTTGCGGGTCGAGGATGTGTCGGCCTGCGCAAACTCCTCGAAGATCTTCGCTTGATGGTCTGCTGGGATTCCGGGCCCGGTATCACGAACAGCGACCGTAAACGCGTGGCATCCGCTGCCGCGAAGCCTTGATCGATACCGAGCCCCGGTCAAGAACTTGATGGCATTGCCGACAAGGTTGAGCAGCAACTGCGGCGACGCTCATCGCCGCGGCCAATGGGCGAATCGAGGGCGACTTCAACATCGAGCGCCATATCCTTTTCGGTCGCGAGCGATTCGACCGCGACGACCACGGCGTCGTACGATGTCTCTAAGTGAGTAGTCGGTCAGCGACAGGGTGAGCTGACCCGCCTCGATCTTGGACAGATCAAGGACGTCGTTGATCAGACCAAGAAGGTGCTTGCCGTTGCTCTGAACGCGCTCGAGCACCGCTCGCATCTTGTCGGGCATGTCACCATAGATGTTGTCCAGGATCAGCTCGGTGTAGCCGAGGATGGCATTGAGTGGCGTGCGCAGCTCGTGATTTCATGTTGGCGAAGGAACTGCGATTTGTGCTTGCTCGCAATCTCGAGCTGCCGGCTCTTGTCCTCGATCTCATGGAACAGCCTGGCGTTCACGGATCGCGAGCACGGTATGGGCCGCGAAGGTCTGCAGGAGGTCGATCTTGCCAGCCGCGAACGGCTGCGGTGTCGCGCCGCCGTACACCACCAGGGCGCCGACGATGGTGTCGCGGCTGGTACAACGCGGCACAACCAGCAGCGATCGATAGCCGGCTTGCAGGAGGAGGAGCTCCAGCGCCGGCGAGGAGGGCTCCTGACGCAGGTCGGGGACCTGCAGGGGTCCGCGAACCGAAACGGCCTGCTGCATCAGCTCTCACCGGCGCCGATCAGGTGGTCGCGGATCGCTGCAATCAGCGCCGTCCATTCCGTAGGTGGCGCTCGGCCGGGTGCTGTTGCGCCTCGTCGAACACGTAGGCTCAGCGCCCAGCGTAGTGCCGAGAGCTGCACCGCCTTGGCGACGATGGTCGCAAGCACGGTTTCGAGATCGAGCGTCGAGTTCACCGCCTGCGTGACGTCGCCGAGCGCTTTCAGCTCCTGGACCGAGCGCCCGAGCTCCTCCGTTCGCGCCTGAAGCTCATCGAGCAGCCCGAACATTCTCGATCGCGATCACGGCCTGGTCGGCGAAAGTCAAGCCAGCTCGAGGTCCTGTCAGTAAAGGGTTGCACCCGCATGACGTCGAGATTGATCGTACCGACCACGACCCCCTCGCGCAGTAGAGGCACGCCGAGTTGCGAGTTTTTTCCAACGTCACCGTCTCGGTTATGGAGTATTCCTCGTCGGAAGCGATGTCGGCGATGTGGACGACCTGTCCGTCAGATGCAACCCGTCCGGTCACGCTCCGCCCAACGGGCAAAACGCGACCTCACGAATGAGCGCGTTGTATTCAGGCGCAAAGGAAAAGGACGCTACCACCCGATAAACTGCTCCTCAAGGCTGGAGATAAGCGCGGAATCGGCTTCGCACAGCCGTACGGCAGATTCGACCAGCGTATCGAGCACCGTCTGCAGGTCAAAGGCCGACCGGCTGATTACCTTGAGCACTTCCGCGGTCGCCGTCTGCTGCTGCAGGGACACAATTCTGCGGTCCGCTGCTCGACCTTGTTTTCCAGGTCGGCATAAGATTCCTGCAGCCGCGCGCCCATTTCGTTGAACTGGTCAGCGAGGCTCTCCAGTTCGTCGCCAGTCTTGATTGAGATGCGCTGGCCGAGATCGCCGGCGCCGATGCGTGCGGCGCCCGCGCGCAGCGCCTGGATCAGGCCGACCATGCGTCGCGCCAGCAGGATTCCCGCAAGCACAGCAGAGCACTGATTGCGCAAGCAGCACGAACGCTAGCCGCTGCAAGGCGGTGTAGAGCGGGGCATAGGCTTCCTCGACCGGCAGCTCGACAAACATGGTCCAACCGAGCGGAAAGATCGGCGCCGATGCGGTCAACACCTCTTGGCCCTGGATGTTGCGGGCGCCCTGCAGCTCGTCGGCCCAGCCGCCCGCCTGCCTGCAGCTTGCGCCGCCTGCACCTGCGCGCTTTGGACATGTCGCGCAAGGTGCGCAGGGCAAGGCTGATGTCGGGATGCGCACCCCGAAGCCGGCCTCGATGGCAACGACACAAGCGCGGCCGTGCTCGCCAACCTTGATCTGGGACACCACGTCCCAGATCAGCTTCAAGTCGACCTCGGCGATGCTGACGCCGGCGTCCCTGCCGGTGCCGGCCACCGCCAGCGTCATATAGAGCTCGGATTCCCTGCGGAAGTAGACCGGCCCGTAGTAGACCTTGTGGGCGACGGCCTCGGTGAATTTCGGCTCCTTTGAAAGGTCAAGGCCACTGTCGATCACATTCATGGCCAAGCGCGAGACGCGCAGCCGCTCCGCCGGCAAGAATCCACCAGCGCGAGTTCGGTGATCGCCGGCACCTGACGCTGCAATCGCAGCGCGTCAAAGCGGCTTGTTCGATTGAATCCGCCGACCACGGTAATTGGGTGGTCCATCCGAGCTGGCTCTCGATTTCCTTGATGAACCGGCTGATCTCGGCCGCCGCAGCCACCGCCGTTCCTGCTGAATCCGATCCGAGAGGCCTTGTGCTCGCGGTAATAGAAGAAGAAACTCGAAGCTTCCGTTGCCGCTGCGCAGCGCGACGCCAACCACGGCAACAAACAGCGCAACGTACTTGATGAAGAGCCCGCCGCGGGTTCCGTGCGTCGGATGATAGCGCTGCCGTGCGTCGGATGATACCGCTGCCAACCCCGCGCTCGCTACCGGCGATTCTGCTAGCGTCGGCCTCGTGGCGTGTCCGGTGGAGGAGATGCTCATTGCTCCATCTAGCAGCAATGCTGAAGCTTGTCTCAGCTCTTGCGGACCGGGAGCCGCAGGCGGTGACGGAACCCGAGGTTGCTCGCCCAGCTCAGAGTTACCGAAAGCTACAACCCCTGGCGGCCAACCACCAAGCTGCTAAGCTCTGTGCCACAGGCGCGGTCCTCGAGGGAGGGCGCATGTGACGAAGTGGATTCATCTCATTCCTTGGCAGCACGGCGATGTTGCCCGCGGCGAGTGCGGCAGCAATCAATCTCGAAGCCATACTCGGCCCGAGGCTTCGTAATGTGGGGTCTCTGGACAGCGCTCCACCTCGCGTCGCATGCGTTAGCTGCGTCGACGCGTGATCAATGAGGGCGTAGTTTGCTGCGGTGCATAGGTCAGGAGTTGAGCCTTTGCGGTCGCGGCGCAATGCAGATAGCGGATCGCCACTCGACATCTTGCGCCTCAACACCCCCGGACTCTCATGCCGAGATGTGGTACGCTTCGACCTGGATTTAGCGTGGTCCTGCTGACGCCTGCCGGCTACGCTGACGGCGCGATTTCATCAGTCTTCTTGGCGGTGCGGCGGTCGTATGGCCGCTCGCGGCGGCAACACAACAGGCACCAATCGCAAGCGTCTTGCTATCTTCAGCCCATCACAATGAGCGCGGACTTGCATGAGCATAGCGAAAGCAGGTTTCCCGGCTCTATTCAGCGTTGTTGCCCCGGGGCAGATCGACGGACAAAACCTCAAGGTCGAACGTTGGCCGAGAGCAAAACACGGCTGGACCACAAGCCCTGGCGACGGAAATCGTTGGCGCAACCCGGATGTTATCTTCGTCGTTGGCCTCTGGCGCATTGATTTTCAAAAGCTGACATCGCGTATACCGATTGTCGTGATAACGCGACCCTTTGTTATGTCTTGATCGCCGGTCTGGCTCACCCGGGTAATTTCACGGGAGTTAAGGCTCGCGCCGGTCCATCCATTCATGGAAAACGGATTGCACTGTTGCGCGAGATAATTCCGACGATGTCGAAACTTGGCTGTCTCGCTCTTCGATTGTCATGGAATGGGCCAGTCTCAGGTCCCGCAATCCGCGCAGCGGCTGAAACGGCAGGCCTCCCTCTCGCGGTGTCGTTAGTGGAATTTGGTGCCAGCGAAGCAGACTATCGGGCGGCGATCGAGAGCTTCTCCCGCGACGGTGCAAATGCAGTCATGGTCGTCGATCTGCCTGAGGTCGATCAAAACAGCACGTTGATCGCTAAGTTGGTCGGCGACGCGAAGCTTCCGGCATTTTTGCCCCCCGTCGAGGGGGGCCGGGGGCTTGATGGCCTACTCCTTCGACCTGATCGAATTAGTATAAGCGCGTCGCCGACTATCGCCGCAATTCTCCGGGGACAAAGCCTGTGAGATCCCGTTCTACCAGGTAACAAATCCAGTCGTCCATCGCCTCAAGACAGCCAGAGCTAGGGCTTTCCGTACCTCCTGCGCTCGTCGCGAGTGCCGATAGAAATGGTGAAAACAAAGGTCCGGTTATCGCGGACGTCACAACCGGATGCAGGAATGAGTGTTGTTGGGAGATGAGCGGAAGTCGTGATTCGTCGCCTGACTTCAGGTCTGACCCACTCCCTCGGACATGGGCCGCCTTGTTAGCTGGGTTACAATCGCTAGTGGGAGAACCGATATGACCAAGGGCTACTGGGCGTTCGCGGATGTAAATGACCCCGAAGGATACAAAGCGTGCATCGCCGAAAAGCGAAGGCGTTCCGCAAATGAGGAGGCGCTTTCTGACCCGCGGAGAAAGTCGGAAGGCTCCTGAGGAAAGCCTCGCTCACGGGCAGTCGTAATCGGTTTCAAACTACACTGCTGCGCTTGAATGCTACCGGTCGCCCAGTACGCAACTGCTATGGCCCTCAGACAGGGCAAGTCGGTCATGGATTTGGCTATCCTCGTCGAGTTACGCCAGTCCTCAGCCTACCGATAGCTAAACGGCGTCGCTGCTTCCCGGGCCGCGCCTCGATGTCCGTTGACGAAATTGCAGGGGAAAGTCGGTGCGCAGTCAAACCGATTATTTGGCGAAAGCGGACATCAGGGCACAGGAATTGCCCGGCTCAAACTGCACTTCAAAGCTTTAGCTGTTACGTTAAATGTCGCTTTCGGCCGAAACGCCATGCTGGTGCAGATTTCAATCGAGTCCGTCAGAAGAAACGGTGGAGCAACACCAGTGCCAATTTTCCTCGACCGACACGATCTCTCAGGCCTGACAGCTTCCGATATCGCCGAGGCGCATCGACCCCACCTGGAAGTGCAAGATCAATACGGGGGGAGGGGGTTGACGTATTGGTTTGATGAATCGCGCGGCCTGGGCTTCTGTCTCATTGACGCACCGGATATCCAAACTGCGATGCAGGTTCGCGGCGAAGCTCACAGCAAGGTGGCGGGAGACGTGATCGAAGTGGGCCTCGCAGCCGTACAGGCATTTCTAGGGAGAGTGTCTGATCCGGAACCGAGCGGCAAGGCAAACAACGTCTGGGTAGATTAGACCCTGCGGGGCATTATGTTGCGCGACATCGTTGGCTCTACCAGCATGACAGAGCGTCTTGGCGATGCTCGATCTGTAGAAAGGATGGTTCGGGGGCATGACGCGCTGGTTCGCACCGCATTGAAGGACAAGGGTGGGCATGTGGTGAAGCACACTGGCGACGGCATCCATGGCATCCTTCGCCGACGCGGCCGCCTCCGTGCAATGCCGCCCGCTCCATCCAGCAAGCGTTTGAAGCCTTCAATCTGGCAAACGGAGAAGCTGTGAGTGCAGGTGTTGATGACGTCGGAAATGATTGCGGACAGCAACGACCTTTTTTGGTGCGACCGTTCAACTGGCTGCTGTTTTGTCAGTTGGCCGAGCCCGATGCCATTCTTGTGTCAAGTGCCGTTCAGGATCGCATCCGGGATCGCTTGCATGTCACAAACATTGGTCCGTGCCATCTCAAAGGCTTCCTGCAGCCTGTTGACGTATACGGGATCGAATGGCGCTAACTGTCGCGACTCTGCCGACGACGTATCGATTGAGGCGACGATGTCCGCTGTTGGCACCTTTGAGATACCCGCCTATCCTGAGAATGTCCGTTCACCGGTGTAGACCGGAAGTCGCCATGTCCGGCCAAACCGATGCGAATGACCCCGAGCTGACACCAAGGCTCAGGTTGAGCTCTCAGACAGGCACTGCTTCCAGAATAGTGACATCTGACCCCGTCGATATCGTTC
The DNA here is from genome assembly GCF_043203335.1 of Bradyrhizobium sp. RDI18. Classification (NCBI taxonomy): domain Bacteria; kingdom Pseudomonadati; phylum Pseudomonadota; class Alphaproteobacteria; order Hyphomicrobiales; family Nitrobacteraceae; genus Bradyrhizobium; species Bradyrhizobium sp. RDI18. The sequence goes on from NZ_JBICRN010000002.1 coordinate 39,468, forward strand.
ACGAGCTTCGAAGCGCGCCCGTTCACACGGCGGCGTATTGTTCGGGTTCGCCCGCCAAGGAGGACGAAAAACACCAAATCCATTGCATGAGCTAAATCCCGCTGGTAGTGGCACTTCAATAATGAGCAGGCGCGCGTCGTCGCTCATTGTTATGAAAGCCACGGAGGTAGACATGCAGTTGCTCAACGACATACATCACCTGACGTTTATCACCGCCGACATGAACCGATTGATCTGTTTCTACGAACGTATCTTCGGAGCGCGCGTCACGGTCGATCTCGAGGAGGAGGGGCTGCGCCACGCCTTCATCAGTGGGTCCGCACAATGTCCTGCCCATTTCAGGTCCCTGGAATTGAACCTCCTGGCCACCAGCCCATGTTCAAGCGCGGGCGTCTCGACCACTTTGCGCTCAATGCCGCAAGCGAGGAGGCGTTCCGGGAAGTACGGCGTCGCCTCGTTGCCGAGGGCGTAAGCGATGGAGCCGTTACAGACATGGGCTCGCTCCTCCTTCTTAACTTCACTGACCCCGACGGAGGCGGCCACGAGGTAGTTTGGGTCAAGCCTGGTGTCCCTGTCGCTCAAGCGCTCCGAGTGGACGAAAGTCCAGCTGGATTAACATGCATGCAAGATGTGTCCCCTGGGTCATATGACTGCCAAGGCGTTGTCTCTTAATGGCTCTATTGAGACATGCTCCGCACAAACTCCGACAGAAGTCCGTTTACAAGGAAAGACCGGAAGTGGTCGGCCGATGGCCAAGTAACGCGATTGACTCGGAGGACTTGGCCGGAGATCAGGGCTCCCCTGTCTCGTCCCTAAGATGCGATTTTAGCCTATCTGAGCGCACTTCATCATCTGGACGCCAACCTTCACAGGAGTTGAGGTCACTCTCGAAGTGCATCGGCAACTCCCGGACCGATCCGCCGTCGCCAACATAAACAGAAGTCGAGTACGTGGCCTAGCACCAACGCGCCAAATAATGGCGCGCAAAATTCTCCTGAGGGAGGTTAAGATCCTGCATGACCATACTCCTCGGCCGAGTTACGGAGCACGAGAAGCACGCGTCAGGGGTTACATTGAGACGGGCCGCTGTCCGAAGCGGACTTCGCCTATGGCCTGGCGGCAAACACCTTATAGCGACTGACCGAAGCGAACCTAGCGCGGTTGCCCCGAGATGCAGCGCGAAGCGGCCAGCTCCCAAAGCCGCCCGTGTCAGTGTTACTGATCAGGCCTCGCCGCCAGCGAAGATATCCTTCTTGATAACCGCGTGAACGCCCCAATTTCCATCTACCACTTGGGTGATGCCGAAGTCGACGCCAATCGTAATCAAAGAGATCGCCTCATCCTCGGTCAGCTTCTTGGTTGTCATCAAAAATTTGCGCATCTTCCGAAACGCATCGCGCAAAGCAAGGTCAACGGACGATTTCGAGTAAATGTCCGATTGCGCCTTGTCTCCCAATTCGCTGAGATAATTGGCGAAGCTGAAGCCGTGCACCAGCCACTCATCCCTGGTTTCCAGCATCGGATAGTCGAGAGCCTCGAGAGCCGTCCCAACGAGATCGGCTTTCTTGTGCAGAATGATCTGGAAGGTGCCATTCAGCGAGCTTTCGATGGCCGTGCCGCACAGCTCGGAATCTCCCTGCGAAGCGTGCGGGTCGCCAGCAGACAGCAGGCCGCCTTCGACCGCGACCGGATAATACATCGTGGCGCCCTTGCCGATCCGCCAATTGTCGATGTTGCCGCCGGTATAGCTTGGCGGAATTGAGTCGACGATATCGGCTTCTTTTGGCGCCAGGCCGATAACGCCGAAATGCGGACGTATCGGAATGCGCACATTCTTCAGGATGCCGTGGTTCTCCTTGATCGTGGAGTGATCGACTGGAACGCCGGGATAGTCGATGGTTTTGTGCACCACCCCGAAGGATCGGTCTGTGGAGTCCATCGGAAATTGTACACGGCCTTCGCCCAGTTGCGCTCGCCAGACGCGTCAACCTCGTAGATCGTGATCACTTCGCGCGGTTTAGGCTCGGTCAACAAGTCCTTGTAGTGGAAACCCCACCATGCGGCCGCGTTGCTGCCGAAAGCCTTCCCGGGATACTGCGGATTGGCGCAAGGCCGGGGCGCGACGTCGATTATGCGCAACTCGATCACATCACCTTCCTGGGCGCCGCGTACGTAGACCGGGCCAGTGCAGATGTGTACGCCAAGGCCTTCACCTGCACCACGCCCGAACAGCGACGCATCCATCGGTCCTGCGCCGCGTCGGTTGACGCCCTTCTTCTCCTTGGTCCACAGGAACACGCTCTCGGCGCCGGGATCGCCCTTCACCATGCGCTCGGCGTCGTCGTTGGCATGGTGGGTTAATGCCTCAATGGTGATGGCGGTCGCCGGAATCGATCTCGACCTGCGGTTTCAACTTCTTGCTGAAATAGCCCCAATGCACTGTGTCGGCGTTCACCGAGCAAAATGATGAGAGCCCGCTTTGGCTGGTTGGTTCCTCACAGGCGGCAGCCGCCATCTTGCGGCGTCACAAGAAGCGCCCGCGGTCATCGCCGCCGCGCCTCCGGCGCGGCTGAACCTCGAACGACCGGCGTTCCCGATCGAGCGTTTCCTTGAACGATGATGCAATTCGAATTCCAGACGGTTCTTGTCGTCACCCGCGCACATCGGATCTCTCCTGGCTTGAACGTGCATTCTACGCGCACCTTTATCCCGTCGCAGTTCATCGGAACAGTCAAACCCCTATATGATGTCAGTTTGATGTGGGACGGCGAACGCCGCGTAGCCGCATAACAAAGCCCTGGAGATAAGTAGGCCCGCCCATTGCTTAAGCATTACGTGCTCAAACTTTGAGAAACACGGACACTATTTGAGCGCAGATGCTCAAGGCCGCAATGATATAGATTCTTAGCAACGGTCACTCTGAGACGGTCAAAAAGGATTGGTGCTGAAGTGCTAACATCAACACTACTGCGTGCCGGACGTGGTGCTCCGCGAAATCTGTCGTTGACGCGACGAGGACATTGAACAAAGCCGGAAGTCCGAAAGGACCAAGCGATGAGAAAGATCGGTCATGCCGTACCCGCGCCTCCCCGCAGCACCGCCTCGGCATCGTAGCCATAGAGTCGCATTTGCTCGAGCGGGAGCTTGCCGGACTCCGGGGCTGCGATTGGTCCGCATGCGGGCGTTGCGGGGCGCGATGCAGCCGCATCGGTCATCTGATAAAGTTCCTCCTCCGCGGCGCGGTAAATCCCTGCATCCATGCGGTGCGCGGCTGACGAAGCTGCACGTAGCGTTGTAACGCGGCCTCCGGTTCGGCCGGGTTCGCCGCCAGCAGCCCGCCAGCACGTAAGCATCCTCGATGCTCTGAGCGGCGCCCTGGGCCAGAACGGATCGCGCGGCATCGCCCAGCAGCACGACACGTCCGACCTGCCAGTCCAGCAGCTCGCGGTCGTACAGAGCTTGCCGCAGCACGCGCGGCGTCGCGGCGATAATGGAGCGAACCGGTCCTATTCCAGCCCGAATGCACCGGCGAGCGCATCCTCGATTCGCCCTTCGGCGAGCCAGGATTCACGCGCCGGCTGCTCTGAGCGGCTGATGCCGATCCAGTTGAACGTGCGTCCGGCTGCCACGAAATACTGCACGATGCTACGGTTCGGCCCCATCCAGACGCCGGTGACGCGGCCGAGGTCGAGATGAGCCACCCGCTCGGCCGGCACCAGCCCACGCCAGGGCGACATGTTCCTGTGTAGCGGGGCAGTTCCTTCCCGAAAAGCTGCCCGCGCACCGTCGAGTGGATGCCGTCCGGCGCCGATCAATACGTCGCCCGCGAGCTTTGTGCCGTCCGCCAGCCTGACGGTGACCTGGTCCGGGCGGTCTGCGCAATCCCTCGACGCGCGCATAGAGCCTGAAGCCTTTATTAGCGATCCCACCGAGCAGAACGTCGAGCAGATCGGCGCGGTGGGCGTGATAGTACGGCGCGCCGAACTGTGCCTCCGCACGTGCGCCCAGCGGGGTATAATAGAGGCGGTCCCCATCATCCCAGGCGCGATAGTCGTCCTTCCGGATACACGCAGACGCGCGCCAAGGCCTCGCCGAGTCCGAGCGCGCGCAGGATGCGGGTGGCGTTGCTTGAGCTGGATGCCGGCCCCGACTTGGCGGAACGCTTCGGTCTGCTCGGAAAAGCCTGAGCATCGATGCCGCGAGGCCGCACCGCCAACAGGGTCGTGAGGCCACCGATGCCGCCGCCGGCGATAAGCACCTTGAGATTGTTGGTTCGAAGCATAGTTGCGCCTCTCAACCGAGAGAGCCAGACGAAGCACAAAATTTAAGGCATACGGTAGTGATTTTTCGGGCTTTCCGGAAGAGCCGCTCGTGTTGAGTTGGCTCCACCGGAGTCCGACATTTTGCAATTCTGGCCTTACTTCGGCTTTTGGCCCTTCGCGTCGTTCACCGCGCTGCGCCAATGACCGCAATTGAGGGCGAAACCGGACTTCAATAAGGCATCCCAGCGGTAGCCCTACCAACGAATCGTGATCGATCTTCGTTCGTTCATTACGGCCAGCTCTTGACACACGCGTGCCGGACCTGCTCGTGAGGAAGCGGTAGCGCCTTGCGTCGGAAAGGGGCATTAAACGAGGTGCGACAGAATGCGAGACTAGCGTGACTTCTCAAGTGGCAGTACCGATTCGGTTCGATCTGGTGATTCTGCCACGGCGGAATCGGTACGCCGAAAACTCCGTGTTCCGGCACTGGCGCCGCTGTTCGATATCACTCGCCGAGCATCGCGCTGCGCTGAAATGCCAGTTCGACGCCCTTTGCGGAGTATGTCGCCGCAGCCGAAGAGCACGGCGTCGAAAACTATCCGCTCTACCGGTGGACAAAGGCGACGATCGAAAATCCGGCGAAGAAGGAAAAGTATTTGAGATCCTTTACATTTCTGTGTGGACGACCGGGAGGTCTATGCCAGGAGATTGCTGACGCACTGGAGGCGGACTTGCAGCCGCTCGCCGCTGGCAGGCTCATCGCGAATATCCAAGTACGATACCAATCCGGCAACAATCTGAGCCGCCGCAGGGCCCGCAGGCGGAGCTAGCCATCCGCGCGGTGAACTGAATGCCCGCTCCTGGCACTTTTCGGACCTGATGGATGGACCCGACTGATGATGTCTGTTCTTGAGGGGTCAAGCGGAGTGCCGAGTTGAAGACACCCGGACTTCCGAATTTGACCCAACGCAGACCGGCGTCAATGTTTGCTCAGAAACGGCGGGGACAGCCTGATCGTAAGCGTCAGGAGCTTCGGCAGGCACGGTATGCGAACTTTGGCGTGACAATCCTCTCGCGATTTGGCAGGCATACCTCTAACTGGTCGACAATTAAATGGAAAAATTTTGGACTCTCCGTTGGATAATACTCGGCGCAACGATCGCCTTGGCCATATCGCACGTGAAAACCGGCCTCAGGCGCTTCGTCGTTGCATCGGCCTGATGGGATGCCGCATTGTCCAGTTCATCTTTTTGTCGGCATCGGAGCGACGTTCATAACCGCCCGGGCCGGCGACTGCGTTCACGAACAGCGGTATCCCAGCGCCGGCGTCGCCTGCCTTGAACTTCTCTCGCCGGCGCCATGCCGACACTCTTCAACATATCGGCGGTACCAGGGATGCGGCCAAAGGTCCGGTCGCGGGCGGTTCATTCAGCATCAGGCTGACCACCATTTCTGGATGTGCGGCGGCAAAAAACAGCGCGGTATGCGCGCCCGACGAAATGCGCAACGACGGCCACTTTTTGACAAGCCTAAGACCCGTACAAAAACGGCAAGATCCTCGGCATGCGCATCCGCGGCTCCATACGGCGTCCCCTCGGGGCTTGCCTCGCCTGGAAAGTGGTTGCGGCGGCTGTAGGCTATTGCGCGGTAGCGCTCGGCGAATTTTGGAAGATGCGCCAGCCACATGCGGTAATCCTGAAGGCCGCCGTGAACAAATATGACCGGTTCGCCCTGGCCAACTTCCACGTAGGAAAGCTCAGTCCCGTTCGCAGAGACGCGCTTTATGTCGTCTGCATGGGCGGCGGTGACCTCGACCAAAATACACGAGGCTGCGGCAAGACTAACGAGGAGGCGGAACATTGCAGTCTCCTTTTGTGCTCGGATCATTTTGATCAGGCACCTCAGCAGCTTAGGTTGGCTCCTCACAAAGCTCATGTTCGCGGATCGCCTGCCTTTGATCCCCTTTGAGAGTAGGTCTAGCTGGGCGAACTTGGGTTCAACGTCTCGTTAGTCAACTTGATGACAGCACGCGATAATTGAGTGATGTCCGGGTGTGTGAAGGGTTTCGGATGCCGGCCGCTTGAAGGACGGCGCCGCGAGTTCGGCGGCCGGCGTCCGAAAGCCTCCAAAGGAGGAAACCGCGCTGGGGGGACGTAGGATGGTGCCGCGTGCGCGAGCTAAGTCGCGGCGCACCCGCAAACAACCTTCAGACGATCAGGAAGATCGCCCATGGGGATTTAATGTTCCGTGGCATCCGTACTTTCAATGGCTTGGCCGTAGCAAAAATAACACACCACACAATCTAGACGTGAGTTCACCGATGTTTGGATCGCGGAGGCAAACTAATCTCTCGCGACCTGGAAAGCCCGGAGCTATGTGAGCCGAAACTGTTTCGAGCTGCTCGTCAAGAGCATCACCGCATTTGTAATTCTGCTTGCATCGAGATCCTGGACTGGGTGCAATTAGCGCGACAGTGCGCACAATCGCGATCGAGAGTGCCCGGGGTTCGAGTTGGCTCTTGTGCAATGGTTGGTGCTCCGCCACGAACTCAAGAGTAGCACGTCTTCAATCATGGGATCATCGCGCGCAACGGGCAATTGCCCCGCTCGTCCGGATGCCTTGTCGCCTATTGCTTCGCCGTGGCGTCTGCCGCAGCGTCCTACCGCGCGAGCGGTTTAGTCCTC
>NZ_JBICRN010000003.1:0-3242 GCF_043203335.1 Bradyrhizobium sp. RDI18
GACGTGGAGCTGCCCGGCTGATTTTGATGGGGCCGTTGTCCCGATTGGCCGTCCGCTTGCGAACACGCGGATCTATCTGCTGGATGGTGATGGCGCGCCTGTTCCGTTTGGGGCCGTAGGGGAGCTTTACATTGGCGGCGCGGGGTGGCGCGGGGCTATCTGAACCGTCCCGAGCTGACCGCGGAGCGGCTTTTGGCCGATCCGTTCAGCACTGAGCCTGGGGCGCGGATGTACCGGAGCGGGGATCTTGCGCGCTATCTGCCGGACGGCAATCTGGCGTTTCTGGGCCGCAACGACGACCAGGTGAAGATCCGCGGCTTCCGGATCGAGCCGGGCGAGATCGCGGCGCGGCTCGTCGAGCACGCCGCGGTGCGTGACGCGGTGGTGGTGGCGCGCCAGGACCGCGCCGGCGAGCAGCGGCTGGTCGCCTATGTGGTGTGCGCGTCCGAGGCGGGCTCGGATGGGCTGGATGGAAGCGAACTTGCCGGCACCTTGCGCACGCACTTAAGTGCGCGGCTGCCGGACTGCACGGTGCCGTCGGCGTTTGTGCACCTTGCGGCGCTGCCCTTGACGGTGAACGGCAAGCTCGACCGCAAGGCCTGCCGGCGCCTAAGGATGAGGCATGCGCGCGCCGCCTATGAGGCGCCCGCAGCAAGGTGACCTCGAGACGGCGCTTCGGCGACGATCTGAGCCGAGCTTCTGGGTGTTGAGCGGGTCGGACGGAACGACCACTTCTTCGAACTGGGCGGCCACTCGCTCTTGGCGGTGCAGCTGATCGAGCGTTCGCGGCGGCTTCGCTGGGGGTGTGGAGGAGGACTTGTTCGCGGGGCCGGTGCTGGCGGATCTTGGCCGCGAGCCTGCGCAGTCATCGAGGTGGCGGTGCCGGCCAACCTGATCACGGGTAGAGGAGCTCGATCACGCCGCAGATGCTTCGCCGCTGATCGAGCTGACGCAGGAGAGATCGACCGGCTCCTGCCGGCGGTGCTCGGCGGCGTCGGCAACATCCAGGATATTTATGCCTTGTCGCTGCTGCAGGACGGCATCCTGTTCCAATCATCTGCTTTGGCCCGCCAAGGCGATCCGTACCTGCTGGTGTCGCAGATGGCGTTTGCCGACCGTGGCGTGTTGGACCGCTATCTTGCCGTGGTTCAGCGGGTGGTGGACCGGCACGACGGCCTTAAGGACGTCGTTTATCTGGGAGGGCCTGTCGCGCGCGGCCCAGGTGGTGCGGCGGAACGCGCCACTCAACTTGACCGAGGTCGAGCTGGGCGGCTCCGGCGGTGCTGGCCACTCGCTGTTCAGGCTGAGGTTTGATCCGCGCCAGCACCGCATCGATCTTGGCCGGGCCCCGCTGTTGCGGTTTGTGATCGCGCGCCCGCCCGGCATGGCGCGCTGGCTGCTCTTGCAGCTGCAGCATCATCTGATCGGGGATCACACGACGCTGGAGGTGATGCATGCCGGGTTAAGGCCGTGCTCGGCGAGGCGCGACGAGCTGGCCGCCCCGCAGCCGTTCCGCAACCTGGTGGCGCAGGCGCGCCCTGGGCGTTGGTACCAAAGCGCATGAAGGTTCTTCCGGGGACTACTGGGGGACATCGATGCGCCGACCACGCCGTTTGGCAAGCAGGGTCCACGGCGACGGCTGCGGGGTTCATGAGGCACATCGGGCTGCCGCAGGCGCTCAACGCGGTTGCGCAGCCAGGCGCAGCAGCAGGGTAGAGCCTGGCCAGCCCTGTGCCATCTGGCGTGGGGACAGGTGGTGGCGCGCAGCAGCGGCCGCGAGCAGGTGGTGTTCGGCACGGTGCTGTTTGGCCGCATGCATGGCGGCGCGGGTGCCGACCGCACCATGGGCCTGTTCATCAACACGCTGCCGCTGCGGCTTGATCTGGACGGCACCGGGGTCGAGGCGAGCGTGCGGACCGCACGCCCGGCTGGCCGAGCTGCTGGCGCACGAGCATGCGCACCTCGCTGGCGTTGGCGCAACGCGCTGCAGCGGCGTTGCGGCGCCGGCGCCGCTGTTCAGCGCGCTGTTGAACTACCGCCACACCGCGCCAGCACTCGCTTGCGGACCGGATGCTGGGCTGGGCGGCGTGGAATGGCTGGGCGGGGAGGAACGCACCAACTATCCGCTGACCCTGTCGGTGGATGAGTTTGGCGAGGCGCTCGGTCTGACGGCGCAGGTGGCGGAGCCCGTCTCCGCGGATCGGGTCTGCGGCTACATGCAGCGCGCGCTCGAGCAACTGGCCGACGCGCTGGAGCAGGCGCCGAACACGCCGGTGCGCGAGCTGGATATCCTGCCGTCCGCTGAGCGCGCGCGTGATCTGTTGGAGGAGCTGAACCGGACGGCGGCGCCATGTCGAGCAGCAGTGCATCCATGAGCTGTTTGAGGCGTGCAGGCGCCGGATGCGGTGGCGGTGGTCTATCGGCCCAGCTTACAGAGCCTGGGTGGCGGGCTGGCTGGCGCATCATCTGGATCGCGCTCGGGGTCAGGCCATACCGGTGGCGATCTGCCTTCAGCGCAGCATCGCGAGTTTGGTCGGGCTGTTGGCGGTCCGGGAGGCGGGCGGGGTGTAGCTGCCGCTGATCCGGCCTACCTGCGCCGCGCGGCTGCACCAGGTGCTCAAGGATGCGGCACCGTTCAGCTGCTGGCCGATGCGGCGGGACGATCGGCGGGGGGGGGCGATGGGGGTCTGGATCTGACGGTGGTGACCTGGAGACGGCGACCCCGGCGTGGCGTGCAGCTGCCGGCCGCGAACCTGGACCCGCGCGCCGCCCTCGGTCTGACCTCGCGCTATCTCGCCTATGTGATCCACACCTCAGGATCCACCGGAACGCCCAAGGGCGTCATGGCGGAGCATCTTAGATTGATCAATCTAGGGTTGGCTCGTAACCGTGCTTTTGGCGTTTGTTCCAACGTAAGAGTGGTGCAGTTCGGCTCCTTTGGGTTTTGATGCAGAAAAAAAAAAGCTTTCATGGCGTTTGGCTCAGGAGCCGCCTTGCACTTGCCTGCGGGTGAGATCCGTCCAGGGACCAAAAAGAGCTATCGGACAATCTGCGAAACGAAGCCATCACGCATCCGACGTTGCTCTCCCAGCATTGCTTCAGGAAGCCAGCATCTGGAATATTTGGCGTCGCAACTTCTCGTTCTTGCTGGAGAGCTCCCGAAGGCCGAGCTTATCCTGAGCCTTGCCTGCAGCATCTATTGTCAACGCCTATGGACCTACCGCAGCAACAGTCTGCGCGAC
>NZ_JBICRN010000004.1:0-32071 GCF_043203335.1 Bradyrhizobium sp. RDI18
CTTACGCAAACCATTCTGCCGCTGGGCGTGCGGACGGCCCTAAAGCCGGTATGCCGTTTGCACCATCCTGGTTTTGGCCGCCCCAGATGCAGCGGCCGGTGACGCTGCTGCGATGGCGGTTCGGACCGCAGCCACCAAGGGCAGCAGCGGGCGTGGCGGCATATGACAGATCGATGGCGATAAGTGCAGCAAGACCGAGTAGAGGCGCGAAAAGCTTCATCATGGCAAAATCTCCGTTGGGACGTGCGATATTGATTATTTTGCGCACGTCATCGCCAGTTTCCCGCCGTTATCCTGAACTCGGGATTAATGCCGTTCAGTCGAATTGAGGCGAGTTGAGACGTCAATGATCGCCACCGACGCAACCAAACAGGCGGGGCTATTTGTTGCCCTGCACCAGGACGTCAAGTTGAGGGCGGTCAGTGCCGTTTTTGGGTTCGACCGAATACATGTAATCGCCCCACCAGGGGCCGCCGCCCAATACGTCCATCCGATCCAGACGTCCCGGTTGTCGGACATATACTTGATCAGCGCGGCGCCCTCGCGCATGAAGCTGGCTCGGCGGACGAAAAACCAAATTCGCCAAGAAAGCCGTGCGCGTGATTTTGGCGGGCCCATTCGGTGAAGGCCTTGAGCCGTTCGCTTCCCGATCCGGGGACGGCGTCCGGCGACGTGCCGGAACTGTTGGAGTCGAGATATTGATGAACGTCATAGGCGAAGTTGTTCTCCGGATCGACGACGCCGGTCATGATGCGCGCGTTAGGGGTCGTGGTCCACGAATGCGCGCCGGTCCAGTAGGAGCCCGGCACCAGCAGCAGTTGCTTGGCGCCGGCCTGGCGGATGGCGGCAATCGCGGCGTTGGCGGCCGGAAGCCACTCCTCCGCCGTCTGCTCGTGCGGCTCGTTCATGAGATTGAAGATAACGTTGGGCTTATCTTTGAGGCGCTTCGCCGTCTCAGCCCATGCCGCGACGAACTCTTGCGTCGCCGCGGCGTCGCGTCCGATGAGGCCGGATTGCGTTCGGCCGAACTGATGGAAGTCGACGATGATCACCGCGTCGACGCTGGCGACCTTGTCGATCAACGCGACGAATTGCTTCCAGTCTGCCGTCGGCGTCGGACTGGGAACGCCGCCTTCGAATTGGAACAGTCTCTGCATCAGCACCGGCAGCCGGAAATAGCGAAAGCCCTTGGCGCGGAAATATTCGATCTCTTTGATCGTCGGGAAAACGTAGTCGAAATTGATCCGGCTCTTCTTGGCGTTGAGTTCCGCGCCCGACAGATTGACGCCGGTCATCCACGCCGCGTTGCTGTCTGCAATTGCAGGCGAGGCCGAGAGGCAGGCGATCACGACCAGCCCGGTGCGCCAGACTTTTTGAATCGGAAATTTCATAAGACGGTATCTCTCGCGATAGGAAAAAGCCGAATGGACTTCAGCGCCATGGCCGGCTTCTCGATGAAGTGCCATGACAGCGAAGCCGGCACGAGGGTGAGCAGAAATGCGACGAGCGCTTGCGCCAGCGGATGCCAGCCAGGGAGGAGCTGGATGGTGATTTGCTGAATGGGATAGGCGTAAATGTAAATTCCGTACGAATAGTCCGGAAGAACATCCAGCCTTGTCAGCACGCGCGCCGGGCGGAAGGCGAGCCACAACGTGAGCAGCGAAATCGCGGCTGCCGCAAAGATCGTGTATGTCGGCGTGTGCGCCAAAGCCGCCGCAAGCGCTATCGCCACTGCCACCCAAGGCAGTTTGGGGCCGCTTCGTTTGGTGGCCTGAAACCACCCGCCGATTGCAAATGGGACGAAGAGGGTGAGGAAATTGGTCGCCTGCACCGGCATCGTGTGACCGAGCGCGGTTGGCACTCCGTAGCCAAGAGCGCACGCGAGGCCGGTGGTTATAATCGCGCCTGCGTAGCTTATGCCTGTGCGATAAGACACTACGAAGAGCACGAAAACGAGGAGGTAGCTCGCAACCTCATATCGCAGCGTCCACAGCGAACCGTTTGCATATGTGACGGCGTGATCCTGGAATGCTCCGGGAAGCGAATATTCAGTCGAGAGCAATGTGCCCGAACCGAAGATGTAGCGAAGCGTTTGTCTGTCAGTGATGAATTGGCTGAAACTCAGCGTTGAAAAGGCGGATATGATGATCGCGGTCACCAGCGTGCAGACAATCAGACCGGGAAAGATCCGCAAAAAGCGTGCTTGCCAGAATTCTAGAGCGGACCGCCGTTGCGCAGACGCGCTGATCAGATAGCCGCTTATCGTGAAGAACATCACGACTGCGGACCATCCGAGGTCCAGGCCTGTGAGGTGCGTATAGACGCCCTGAAGATCACGCAGCCCGTATGAGTGAGCCAGGATGACGGACGTTGCGGCAAGCCAGCGCAACGCTTGAAAGTTGTTTGCGTGGCGAACGGGACGCGATGTCGAGGAGGCGTCCCCTCTCGCATCAGATTGCTCGTTGGGAAGGGCTTTTTTTCAAATCCGAAACAACCCCGCTGTTAAATTGCTCCCCGAGCTGCCGCACGAAATTTAGAGCTCGGTGTCTAATGAGCCATCGCGTGTTCGAGAGCCAGCGTTTCGCGCAGCGTACGCATCGCACTCGGATTAGACAGGCATTAGACAGCAATGCGAATGCGGCGATTCATCTCCGTGCGTGCGGAGTGCATGTGATCGCTACGTTCGTGTCGATGTGAAACAAGTTTTGATAAAACGCGGCAAAGTCTCACCTCGAACAGAAGAGAGGAAATGTGATGCTTTGCTCGCATTGCTCTCGCTGAGCTGTTCCAAGTTGGTCAGGGCTTTGCGATTGGCTGCGGGAAGTCGAGCACTTCCTCTGTGTAGGTTTCGACGACCTGGCTGATCGCTCGGCCATCGGGAAGCGTCAGCACGGCGACGTGCTGAAGCACATGGTGTGGAACAACGAGCGGAACTCCGTCTTGCGGCTTCGTTGGGATGCCGGTCATCTCCCAATTGTGCGGCAAGGGCGACCAGAGAAGCTTCGCGGAGAGCGTGTGCCGTCGAAACTTGAGCGACTGTGCAGCGCGACCGAATGCGATGTCGCTCGTGTCGAGCATATGATTGATCTCTGGGGTAAGGCGACTCGGCACATACCAATTGTCAGCCTCGGAGAGGACATGGCCGCCGCAGCTCAGGCGGACCTGACGATATCGGATCGGCTCTGATGGACTGATGCCAAGGATTTGGCGTTGTTCGGCGGAGAGAGGCTTGTCGGCACCGTGGACGAACTCGGCGATGATACGCGCCGGGGATGATGCAAGCCTGTGATCTTCGCACCAACGATCCAGAGTGAGCGTGGCGCTATCGTGGCTCAGAAGTTCGGAATTGAGTGTTTCGAGCAACGCCAGAGCCTCTAGGCGGGTGGTTAACCCGTCCGTCCAGACGAAGTTCTTGCTGTCGTCGGCGATGGCGATATGAGAGGACAAAAGAGCCGTGACGGCGAAGAATGATGAGAGGGCTACGGAACGTATTTTTGGTTTCATCAATCTCTCCTCGTTGGAGCCATAGTTCCTAGTCTTGGATGGGCAAACGCACTGTGACTGTCGGAAGTCATGCCAACTTCGGTGAATGCGCCACGTTTGTTACTAGGGCTCGGCCAAAGCGGCGAGGGAAGGATTGCCGCGTAATGTCGTCAGATCCTTGCAAAGGCCCTAATAGAGTATGAAAATGCGCGCTTTCGCGTTGTGAGAGGCCTGCAATGCGCCGATGGGTTTTATTGATCGTTTTTCTGTGTCTGTCCGCGGGGGCTTTCGCCTTGGCGCAAGTCTTCCATTTCCGGCTGCCTGTTGACGAGGTTTTCGAGGCTCACAAATCGGCTCCCGAGGCGGCGGCACCTGCTTCGGTCGCCAATGCTCCAGCAGCTGGATCAAAGGCCGAGGCCGATACCGGCTCGTCAGCTTCGCAGCATGCTGGCAACGAACCGGACGGTAAAGAGAAGAACAAGAGCAGCGAAGGATCGGCCGGCGATGGCGTGAAGCTTGATCTTGCCGGAGGTCTCGACGTCGGGTGCGACTTCGGTTTTCGCGGGGCGTGCCGCTCCGGGTAGCTCGGTCACGGTGTTTGAAGGCGATGTCGCGGTGGCGACAGCCAAGGCGAATGACAACGGCGACTGGTCGCTCGCAACGGATCACAAGTTTGCAGGCCCCGATCCGAAGTTCAGCCTGCGGAGCGGCTCATTCAAGATCGCAAGTGAAACGTCGGCCGAGGATAATGGCTCTCACGCCAAACCGGCGGCGGCGCTTCCGCCTCAGACAGCGGTGAGCGATGCAGCTCAGCGCGGGACGTCACCGTCCGTCGCTCTGCTGAAGAATTTCGAGAACGTTGTCGCATCGGCGCGCGAGGAGGCTGCTGCGCAAGCGCAGACTGGAAGTGCGGTGACGGCAACGGCGACCGCGTCTCCTCCGGCATCGCAGAACAGCGGCGCCGTGCCGGAGGTTCAGGCATTGGCGTCGACGCCGCCCGAGGTCGCAAGTTCCGAGCATCCCCAGTCGGCGACGATACCCGTTCCGATGACCTTCATTTTCGACGAAGCGACGCTGACGTCCGACGGCGAGAAGACGGCAAAACTTCTGCTCGATTATGTGCAGTTGAAGAAGTTCAAATCCATTTCGCTCACTGGGCACGCGGATGAGCGCGGGACGGCCGAATACAACATGGATCTGTCACGCAAGCGGCTCGATACGGTTGCAGCGTACTTGCGTAACGGCGGCTATGACGGAGAGCTGAAACTGATCCCAGAAGGAGCGGCGCAGCCATTCATAGGCATCGACCGCTCGAAGTTCTCGCGCGATGACCTGATGCAGCTCGACCGGCGGGTCGAATTGCGCAACGCCATGTGAGTTAAGGGAGTAGAAAGTGAAATTTGCAGGGCGGCCGGCGGCGCGCAGCGCCGGCCGCCGATTTGCAGTCGTTACGGCGAGACCATGTTGAGATCGCCGACATCGACCTTGGTACTGCCGGCCGGAGCCGTGAATGTGAAGGTGTCCGGCGAAATCTTCGGGGCGGCGTTCCAGTGGAACATGTTCGTTTGCGCCGGGCCGTCGACACTGTGATAGACGAGCTTGCAGAAAAGCGGCTTGTCGCCTTGTTCTATCCAGACCTGCCAAGTGTCGTCTCCGGATGCTCCGGTGACCGTGAACTTGTCGCAAGACTTGCCGTCGATGGACTCGTTGCCGGCGGCCTTGATCGTCGTGCCGTCGTTGCCGCTGACGGCCTCGTGCACGACGCCCATGAAATTCAGGACTTGAGAGTCGATACCGAGCTCGCCGGCGAAGAATCCGAACGCCGCTGAAAGCGAGCCCGGAGCCGCGTTCTGCGAATATTTCTTCTGTTGGGGATCGTAGATCGTCAGCACGGTGCCGTCTGAAATGACGACGTAGGTGTTGGCGTTGAGCGAGATGTCGGCGCGCAATGCGGTCGGCTGACGAAGGATAAAATGGCCGGTGCCATGATAAAGCTCGTTGCCGTCGGAGGTGGCGTTGAACTTCGTCTCGAAATCCATGGGATTGCTTTGCAGGTAATCATCAAGCTTTTTGAACGCAGCCTGCGCAGCGTCGCTCGTTTGTCCCTCTGCAACGCCGGCGACGAGCATCAACGCCAGAAATGGGTAGGCAAAGAATCGAAACGACATCTGCGTGTCTCCAAGGTTGCGCGCCTGATTTCCCCGTCGCCAGCCAGTTTAGAATGCGGCGATGATCTCCCCATGGGTGGTCTCATCCCAGCGTTAATTTTGGGTGCCAATTTTCCTTGTTCGTCAATTCAATTGTCGAAAGTAAATGCCGTTTCTGCGGACATATTTAAAAAAGGGCAATTCAATCGGGCGGATATTGGTCGTCCCCGACCTGTTCAAGCCAATCGACGGTTTTACCGTCTACTGACTCTTGAATGGCGATGTGCACCATGCTGCTGGTGGCTGCGGCGCCGTGCCAGTGCTTCTCACCGGGCGGGAACCAGACGACGTCGCCGGGATGAATGTCTGCGGGTGGTTCGCCGTCGCGCTGCACCCAGCCGCGACCTGCGGTGACGATAAGGGTCTGTCCCAGCGGATGGGTGTGCCACGCTGTTCGGGCGCCCGGCGAGAACGTGACAATGGCGCATGCAACACGAGCGGGCGCCGTCGCCTGCACAAGCGGCTCGATGTTGACGTCGCCGGTGAAGTACTCTGAGGAACCGCGGTTGTTCGGTCGCGAGCCGTTTCGCCGGATGTCCATCTAATACAATTTCCTCAATGTCGAAGTCGGGGCTGAATTGCGCTGTGTCCTAGGGCCATGCCTTGCGGAGTTGGCTGAATGATATTTTCACGATCTATGGTATTCGTACGGAGTGGGAACCGGAATATTCATCAATATCTATTCTGAGTGTCGACTGTCGCTTGGGCGTTGTCGAAGGTCAGTAGCCTTTGCGTTGAGAAGTGGGCTGTCCAATTTGTAAGGCGGCAAGCCGGAACTGAAACTTTAAGGATCGAGTTCTTGAGCACATGAAAAAACATCCGTATCTCCCCCGCTCACTTCATTCCGCCATCGTCCTTTCGGCTTTGGCCGTGGGTATCGTTTTGGTCGGCACAACAGCTTCTGTCGTCGCCCACGCCGACGACGAGGATCCCGAACTCGCTTTCAACGGTCATTGCCGCGAATGTCACGCATTCGACAAGGGCGACAATCGCATCGGACCGACGCTCTATGGCGTGGTCGGGCGCAAGGCCGGCAGTGTACCTGGGTTTGGCTATTCGGAGTCTCTTAAGGACTCCGGCATCGTTTGGAACGAGAAAAATCTCGATCAGTGGATCACGAATCCGAACGCTGTCGTTCCAGGCAACAACATGGGCGCGATCTTCAGCGGCCTTGGAGATGCCAAGCAGCGTGCGCTGATCATTAAGTTCCTTGCGAGCGACACAAAGAAAAAGACGGGAAGCAATTAAGCCACCCGTCTTTTCTTATGTTCGTATCAATGAACGTCAGCCTAATCGCGTGCGCGGTCTCGACGGTACCGCGCACGGTGGCGGTAGCAGCGTTTCGCGCCGATCTTGCAGGCGATCTTTGGGCCCGCGGTGTAGCCGATGACGCCGCCTGCCACGAGGCCGACCGGTCCGAAAACGACGGCTCCGGCGAGACCGCCAAGTGCGGCGTCCGTTACGCGTTCGTGAGCGCTGGCGGCAACCGGCGCGACGATGATGCCGGCGGCCAGGATAAGACATCCTGCAAACGTCTTCATGATCTGCTCCCTCGTTGTCGTCCCCGCGGACGGAATTGATTTTCATTCTATAGCATCATTTGCGATTCGGGCTTTGATCGCTCGCCACGTAATGAGAATCCGGAACCTGCACAAATGGTTCCGCATGAATGCAGCGATCGGCAACGCTCGGTTTGCCGATCGCTGAATGCTTGTGCTCAGCTCTTCACGAACGCGAGCAGATCCGGATTGATGACGTCGGCATGGGTGGTCAGCATGCCGTGCGGAAAGCCCGGATAGACCTTGAGCGTGTTGTTCTTCAGCAGCTTCGCCTGCAGGAGGCTAGCATCGGCGTAGGGGACAACCTGATCATCGTCGCCCTGAAGAATGAGTGTGGGGACGGTGATCGCCTTCAGATCTTCAGTCTGATCGGTTTCAGAAAACGCCTTGATACCTTCATAGTGAGCCTTGGCGCTGCCCATCATGCCCTGGCGCCACCAGTTCTCGATCACGGCTTGCGAGATTTTCGCGCCGCTGCGGTTAAAGCCGTAGAAGGGGCCTGACGCCACATCGAGAAAAAATTGTGCGCGGTTGGCAGCGAGCGCGGAGCGGAATCCGTCAAAGACTTCGATCGGCGTTCCGCCGGGGTTGGCGTCCGTTTTGACCATCAGCGGCGGAACGGCACTGACGAGAACAGCTTTGGCGACACGGCCTTGCGGCTCACCGTACTTCGCGACGTAACGGGCAACCTCGCCGCCGCCGGTGGAATGGCCGATATGGACGGCGTTTCTCAGATCGAGGTGTTCAGTGATAGCTGCAGCGTCGGCAGCATAATGGTCCATGTCATGGCCTTCGCTGACCTGCGACGAGCGGCCGTGGCCGCGGCGGTCGTGGGCAATGACGCGATAGCCCTTCGACAGGAAGAACAGCATCTGTGCGTCCCAGTCATCGGCAGACAGCGGCCAGCCGTGATGGAACACGATGGGCTGGGCGTCTTTCGGGCCCCAATCTTTGAAATAGATGGTTACACCGTCCTTAGTGGTGACTGTCTCCGACATGGCGTGATCCTCTCACTGGGAAAAAGGGGAAGGGCGAGGCTGAGACCTGGTCGAATTTCGGCATACCGGCAAGCGGCGCAAGCGACATGAAAGTGCGAATGAGAAAATACGCCGGGAATTCCGTGCCGAAATGCGAATTTCTATCGTGCGATCCCCTGTCATCGCGTTTTTAGCCGAGCGCTCTGTCGCACGATGGCATACGGCTTTCATTTTCCCGGCAGGCGTATGCACGCGTTCGACGCGTCGATACGCGAGAATTTCGATAGAATTTGATTGGAGGCGCGGCGGACTCTGGCAAGTAAGCTTCGCTCGCGTGCGCGACCGATCTGAGGTTTCGCAAGGCGCTATTTATTGGCCGTCATGACGGGAGCGCGGCGCATCAGTTCTTCGACCCTGGCGCGCTCTTTCTGGAATTCGGCGAGGTCCTTGCCTTCGAGCTTGCGCTCGCGCGGCACCTGGATCGACATCGGATCGACGAAGCGATTGTTGACGAGCACCTCGAAGTGCACGTGGGCGCCGGTCGACAGGCCCGTCGAGCCGACGAAGCCAATGACTTGGCCTTGCCGGACTTTGTCGCCGACATGGAATTTTCCGAACCGGCTCATATGTGCATAGGCCGTCTGGTAGCCGTTGGCGTGACGGATGCGGATGTAATTGCCGTAGTAGCCCTTGCGTCCTTCCTCTTCGATCGTGCCGTTGCCAGCGGCGATGATGGGGGTGCCGATGGCGCAGGCCCAGTCGACGCCGGTGTGCATCTTTCGCGTGTTCAGCAGCGGATGGAAGCGGATGCCGAAACCGGACGTGAGGCGCACGTCTTCACCGCGGACGGGCTTGCGGATGAGGAATTTTTCGAGTCGTTGCCGGTGTCGTCGTAGTAATCGACCACGCCGTCCGACGAACGGAAGCGATAGAATTTATAGACCGACCCGCCGCTCGATAGCGCCGTATAGAGCAACTCGCCCGGCGGCCCATCGGGGGGATTGATCGTCTTTCATGTCGAAAAACATCTCGAGCGTGTCGCCCGGACGGACGCGGCGGCGGAAGTCGGTATCGAAGGCGTTGACGCTCAAGATCTTCTGAATGGTCGCCTGCGGAATATTCTGCATGAGCGCCGCATTGTAGACGGCGGCGTATAGCGTCGCGCTCTGAGGATCATCGTCGCCGTTGGCTGCGTGCTGGAGTTCTTCGTCGAAGGGCGGTTTCGATGAACCAACGAATTCGCCGGCGGCGCTGCGGCTGACGGTTACGAGATGATCGTGGCCGTCGGAAAAGATCGAATAGCGCGCCGGCTCCATCTTGTTGGGATCGGAGAGCGAAGGAACCAGCGTGATGCGGACTTCCTGACCGGGAACCAATGCATTTTCGGAGAAGATGCTGTGTCCGGCCTCGATCATGCTGTGAACGTCCCATTCGGGCGCGCCAGCCTTGGCGAGAATTTTGGCCAAGGTGTCCTTGGGGCCGACAGTGACGACGATGACCTTGCCGCCTTCGAAGTCGTCGGTCGGCTCATCGGGGGCCTCTGCCGATTTGTAGATGTCGGTCGTGTTCAGGTTGTCCGTCGTCGAGGCTTTCGGCTGCCAGCCGGAGTCGGCGTCGGAAGGCGGAGCTAGCCCCACCACCGTCAAGCGGCGCGCCGGAACCGTCACCGGTGTAGCCGGCGGTGTCGCCTGTCGCGCTACGCTCAATGATATCTTGCACTTCCTGCGTATCAAGCTCTTGGCCGTCTTCTTGCGGCAGTATCCCGCCGAGCAGTTCGACGACTTTCGAAGAGACGTCGGACTTCGATAGTCCGCTGCCGGCGCTTTCATCGGCGTCGGGCTCGGATGGCTGACTGCTGCCGTAGAGCTTGAAAGGATTGAAGGCGGGGATTTTGTCCCGCTGGTCGGCGGGTACCGGAGCAAGGCGCGCAACGATGCGGGCATAAGGCTTCTGGCGAACGTATTCGCGACTGTCGCGACGGCTCTTGGAGGACTCGTGGATGATGTAGCGGGTCGAGAGAGCGCCGGTCGTCGGCTGCAGGCGGTCCGATTTCGGCATGACCCACTTCAGTCCGTCGGCATTTTTCGGCGTCATGGCGACCTGGGGAACGAGCGCGCCTTCGCCGATGCTTTTCAGGGTCGGCAGCAGCCCGTCGTTCAGATGATCGCTGTCGGAGGAGCCGTAAACTACGATGAGAATGGCAATGGCGCCGATGGCGGCCAGGCACGTGCTCAAGATCCAGCGGAAGCGGCCGCCTGCCCTCGGCTCGGAATTCGTCTCGGCTTCGTAGATCTGCTGAAAAAAGCTGCCGCCGCGCCCGCCATAGGCGTTTGTCGGGAAGAGAGTGATCTCTTCCTCGGTCACAATAGTAGTGACCTCCTTGGTGGCCGGAGCCTTTTTTCGACTTTGAAGCACGTGCAGCAGCCCCCCCACAGCCCTGCAAAGCGATCTCTAACGGCGTTCAAGGCGCCAAAGCTTGCCGCCATTCGGCGTCCGGCGCATCCGAAAATACGCGTCGCGGCCGAGTTGAACGTCAAAAAGAACGGTGTGACCGGGTCACGGGACGATTTTCGCGGTTCCGGGACACGGTAAACGACGTTGATTGAGGTTCTAAAACAATCGGGGCGGGGTCAAGGCAGGGGGCAGAAAGGCCCCCTTAGAGTTATCCACAGGCATGATGGGGGCGCGCCCTCGCTTATCTGATTGATTTTGTTGTGTTTTATTTCTGACGCGGAATCGAGGCATAATTCGCGAACTTTTTTGAAATGGCCGTTGACACCCGGACCGGGATGTTGTTTAAACAGCCTCGTTGGCGGGCCACACGGCCTCGCCGCCCTCGCAGGGCATTCAACTCTCGAAACTCTGAGGTTCCCAACCGGGATTAACCGGTAGGAACCTAGTCGTCTCGAAAAAATCCGGCGGTTTGCCGCCGGACGGGTTGGTGTTCTCGAAATTCGACTTTTGCTCTTTGACAATTGAATTTGAAGGAAGGGAAACGCAGGCGGCGGGGTCCTGGCGGACTTTCGGTCGAAAGACTGATCGTCACAACAGACTCTGGAGAACTCTGCGTTTCAATAGCCATCACCGTGATGAGTGCTTCGGGAAACTGAAGTAAGCATCATGATGTGAAGGTGCCCGTTACGTGAAGATTCCTCGGATTAACTTCCAAGCCAAAAAACCAGAATCAAATCTTTCAACTTGAGAGTTTGATCCTGGCTCAGAACGAACGCTGGCGGCGGCCTAACACATGCAAGTCGAACGCCCCGCAAGGGGAGTGGCAGACGGGTGAGTAACACGTGGGAACCTTCCCTATAGTACGGAATAGCCCAGGGAAACTTGGAGTAATACCGTATACGCCCGAGAGGGGAAAGATTTATCGCTATAGGATGGGCCCGCGTAGGATTAGCTAGTTGGTGAGGTAATGGCTCACCAAGGCGACGATCCTTAGCTGGTTTGAGAGAACGACCAGCCACACTGGGACTGAGACACGGCCCAGACTCCTACGGGAGGCAGCAGTGGGGAATATTGGACAATGGGCGCAAGCCTGATCAAGCCATGCCGCGTGAGTGATGAAGGCCTTAGGGTTGTAAAGCTCTTTTGCCGGGGACGATAATGACGGTACCCGGAGAATAAGTCCCGGCTAACTTCGTGCCAGCAGCCGCGGTAATACGAAGGGGACTAGCGTTGTTCGGAATCACTGGGCGTAAAGCGCACGTAGGTGGATTTGTAAGTCAGGGGTGAAATCCCGGGGCTCAACCTCGGAACTGCCTTTGATACTGCAAGTCTTGAGTCCGATAGAGGTGGGTGGAATTCTAGTGTAGAGGTGAAATTCGTAGATATTAGGAAGAACACCGGTGGCGAAGGCGGCCCACTGGATCGGTACTGACACTGAGGTGCGAAAGCGTGGGGAGCAAACAGGATTAGATACCCTGGTAGTCCACGCCGTAAACGATGGATGCTAGCCGTCGGATAGCTTGCTATTCGGTGGCGCAGCTAACGCATTAAGCATCCCGCCTGGGGAGTACGGCCGCAAGGTTAAAACTCAAAGGAATTGACGGGGGCCGCACAAGCGGTGGAGCATGTGGTTTAATTCGACGCAACGCGAAGAACCTTACCAGCTCTTGACATTCACTGATCGCCTGGAGAGATCCGGGAGTCCCAGCAATGGGCAGTGGGACAGGTGCTGCATGGCTGTCGTCAGCTCGTGTCGTGAGATGTTGGGTTAAGTCCCGCAACGAGCGCAACCCTCGCCATTAGTTGCCATCATTAAGTTGGGCACTCTAGTGGGACTGCCGGTGATAAGCCGGAGGAAGGTGGGGATGACGTCAAGTCATCATGGCCCTTACGGGCTGGGCTGCACACGTGCTACAATGGCGGTGACAATGCGCAGCCACCTAGCAATAGGGCGCTAATCGCAAAAAGCCGTCTCAGTTCAGATTGAGGTCTGCAACTCGACCTCATGAAGTCGGAATCGCTAGTAATCGCGCATCAGCATGGCGCGGTGAATACGTTCCCGGGCCTTGTACACACCGCCCGTCACACCATGGGAGTTGGTCTTACCCTAAAACGGTGCGCTAACCGCAAGGAGGCAGCCGGCCACGGTAAGGTCAGCGACTGGGGTGAAGTCGTAACAAGGTAGCCGTAGGGGAACCTGCGGCTGGATCACCTCCTTTCTAAGGATGAGCTTTGTTAAGTCAACCAATCTTCGGATCGGGGACGCTTCAAACCTCTCATTAGATAACGGGGCCAGTTTCGAGTCGATCTGGTCCTTTGAAATAAAACGCGGGATTCCGCCGTCTTCGTTTCTCTTTCTTCACACACGAATGCACGCTAATAAGCGCGGCGCGTAAAGATACTTTCTGAGTGTCCGCGTCGTAGTCGGGCCTGTAGCTCAGTTGGTTAGAGCGCGCGCTTGATAAGCGTGAGGTCGGAAGTTCAAATCTTCCCAGGCCCACCACTTTCCTCGACTTGAGCTAAGTGTTGGGTCGGATGATTTGGAAGTGTCGTGACACCGGGATTGGGGCCATAGCTCAGCTGGGAGAGCGCGTGCTTTGCAAGCATGAGGTCGTCGGTTCGATCCCGTCTGGCTCCACCATTTCTTATGGTGCTGGCGACTCCGCTTCGCGGAGCTGGCCGCCAGCGCGGACCTGCTGATGCATTCGTGATGTTTGAAGAGACAAAGGTTTCGCTCTGAGCTTGGCTCGAGCGATTGAACACTAATTGACATCGTATAGAGGGACTAATGCCTGAGGCGCGTACCCCGCGCTATCTGCACAGATCTTGCTGCCTTCAGCAGCTTGTTCGGGTTTAGTCTGATTGACTTCTGGTTCGTTCATGCGAACCGCGCACTTCGGTGTGTGGCGAGCGTGATGCGAACCTGGTCTTTCTGGGCAATGCGCACAATACAAAGGGCTCGGATTTGTCACTCCTTCTTTGCCGAGGGAATAGTGATGGTCCGCCGCCTGGTGAGCATTGCAAATGAGAGCGATCAAGTGACTTAAGGGCATCTGGTGGATGCCTTGGCGGTAAGAGGCGATGAAGGACGTGGTACGCTGCGATATGCTTCGGGAAGGCGCGAACAGCCGTTGATCCGAAGATTTCCGAATGGGGAAACCCACCTTCGACATCTTGAAATTCGCACCCATGCAAATGGGTTCGGATTTCAGGGTGTCACAAGAAGGTATTTAGCCCTGAATACATAGGGGTTAAAAGCAAACCCAGGGAACTGAAACATCTCAGTACCTGGAGGAAAGGACATCAACCGAGACTCCGCGAGTAGTGGCGAGCGAAAGCGGACTAGGCCAGTGATAAGGCAATGACAACTGGAACCATCTGGAAAGTTGGGCCTCAGCGGGTGACAGCCCCGTACAGGTAATGCAGAGCTTTATCCTCGAGTAGAACGGGACACGTGCAATCCTGTTTGAACATGGGGGGATCACCCTCCAAGCCTAAGTACTCCTTACCGACCGATAGTGCACCAGTACCGTGAGGGAAAGGTGAAAAGCACCCCGACGAGGGGAGTGAAATAGTACCTGAAACCGGATGCCTACAAACAGTCGGAGCCCGCAAGGGTGACGACGTACCTTTTGTATAATGGGTCTGCGACTTGGTCTGACGAGCAAGCTTAAGGCGATAGCTGTAGGCGTAGCGAAAGCGAGTCTGAACAGGGCGTTCAGTTCGTCGGATTAGACCCGAAACCTGTCGATCTATCCATGGTCAGGTTGAAAGTGGGGTAACACCCACTGGAGGACCGAACCGGTGTCTGTTGAAAAAGCCTCGGATGAACTGTGGATAGGGGTGAAAGGCCAATCAAGGCAGGAAATAGCTGGTTCTCCGCGAAATCTATTTAGGTAGAGCCTCGGACGAATACTCGAGGGGTAGAGCACTACATGGGCTAGGGGCCCTACAGGTTACCAAACCTAAGTAAACTCCGAATACCTCGAAGTACTATCCGGGAGACACACGGCGGGTGCTAACGTCCGTCGTGAAGAGGGAAACAACCCTGATCGCCGTCTAAGGTCCCCAAATCACTGCTAAGTGTGAAAGGATGTGCGAACCCCATAACAACCAGGATGTTGGCTTAGAAGCAGCCATCATTTAAAGAAAGCGTAACAGCTCACTGGTCTAAACAAGGGTTCATGCGCCGAAAATGTAACGGGGCTAAAGCAGTGTACCGAAGACGCGGGTGTACAGCAATGTACGCGGTAGCGGAGCGTTCCGTGAGCCTGTGAAGGGAGACCCGTGAGGGCTCCTGGAGGTATCGGAAGTGCGAATGCAGACATGAGTAACGAAAGAAGTGTGAGAAACACTTCCTCCGAAAGTCAAGGGGTTCCTGCGTAAAGTTAATCTGCGCAGGGTTAGCCGGCCCCTAAGGCGAGGGCGAAAGCCGTAGTCGATGGGAACCACGTTAATATTCGTGGGCCAGTGGGTGTGTGACGGATGCAGCAAGTTGTTGAGGCTTATTGGATTGCCGAGGCAGCGAATGTGTCCCTGGAAATAGCCCCCACATAGACCGTACCCGAAACCGACACAGGGTGGACTGGTAGAGAATACCAAGGAGCTTGAGCGAAGTGTGCTGAAGGAACTCGGCAAATTACCTGCGTAACTTCGGGAGAAGCAGGCTATCTCTTCGGGCAACCGGAGGGGTAGGGCACAAACTATGGGGGTGGCGACTGTTTACCAAAACACAGGGCTATGCTAAGTCCAACGACGACGTATATGGCCTGACGCCTGCCCGGTGCTGGAAGGTTAAGAGGAGAGGTTCACGCCTTGAATCGAAGCCCCAGTAAACGGCGGCCGTAACTATAACGGTCCTAAGGTAGCGAAATTCCTTGTCGGGTAAGTTCCGACCTGCACGAATGGCGTAACGACTTCCCCCCACTGTCTCCAGCACACACACTCAGAAATTGAATTCCCCCGTGAAGATGCGGGGTTCCTGCGGTTAGACGGAAAGACCCCGTGCACCTTTACTGCAACTTTGCACTGGCAATCGTGACTGCTTGTGTAGGATAGGTGGTAGGCTATGAAACCTGGGCGCTAGCTCGGGTGGAGCCGAAATGTGAAATACCACCCTAGTGATTATGGTTGTCTAACCGCGGTCCGTTATCCGGATCCGGGACAGCGCATGGTGGGCAGTTTGACTGGGGCGGTCGCCTCTAAATCGTAACGGAGGCGTGCGAAGGTGGCTCAGGTTGGTCGGAAATCAACCGTCGAGTGCAATGGCATAAGCCCGCCTGACTGCAAGACTGACAAGTCGAGCAGAGTCGAAAGACGGCCATAGTGATCCGGTGGTTCTTTGTGAGAGGGCCATCGCTCAACGGATAAAAGGTACGCCGGGATAACAGGCTGATGACGCCCAAGAGTCCATATCGACGGCGTCGTTTGGCACCTCGATGTCGGCTCATCACATCCTGGGGCTGGAGCAGGTCCCAAGGGTATGGCTGTTCGCCATTTAAAGTGGTACGTGAGCTGGGTTCAGAACGTCGCGAGACAGTTCGGTCCTATCTGCCGTAGGTGTAGGAGAATTGAGAGGATCTGACCTTAGTACGAGAGGACCGGGTTGGACACACCTCTGGTGGACCTGTTGTCGTGCCAACGGCACAGCAGGGTAGCTAGCTATGTGGAAGGGATAACCGCTGAAGGCATCTAAGCGGAAACCCACCTCAAAACGAGTTCTCCCTCGAGAGTCGTGGAAGACCACCACGTTGATAGGCCGGGTGTGGAAGCGCTGCAAGGCGTGTAGCTTACCGGTACTAATAACTCGATTGGCTTGATTGCTCTCAGCAATGCTCATCGTTTGCCTGAAATCGCGAAGCGAAATTCGGCAATGGCGCGCTCTCACGAGCGCCAAACGATGAGCGTAGGGCTCAGAAAATAGACCAGAAACAGTCATACGACGTCTCCGCCGACCTGGTGATTATGGCGGGGTGGCTGCACCGATCCCATTCCGAACTCGGCCGTGAAACGCCCCTGCGCCGATGGTACTTCGTCTTAAGACGCGGGAGAGTAGGTCGTTGCCGGGTCTGCAGAGACGTCATGTGAATTCTTGAAAAACGAAGTCAATCAGTGCCCTCTATCGATTTAAGAACGCGCCGCTGTGCCTTGTGCCAGCGGCGCGTTTTTGCGTTTGGGCTCTGAAACTAATCACGCCCAATCCAACGAATATGCTTTTGGGCAATTCGACTTTCGCTTTTCCGGTGCGGATACTCCGACTAAAATTCGCTTAGCAAGAATGAAATATGCGGTGTCTCGGGGCGCCTGCGAAATTCGGGGCGTCACGAGATATGCTGCAATACATCTGGTCGAAGCTTTATGCGCAGTGGCTCCCGATCTCAGCTTGTCAGACGTTTGCCTAAAATCGAGCTGAAGCATGGGACCGGCACGAACCTGATCCTCGGGATTGCGCGCAACTATAGCATTTCCGACTTGCGGCCGTTTGTCCGTTCAGCGCGGAAATTTCACGACTGCCGAATCCTTCTTGTCATCAACAACGATCCGAGCTCGGCAAAGCGCTCGAAGCCGAGGGCGTCGATTGCGTCCTTGAAGACGTTTCATCAAGCCTCGGGCGGCCGCATATGAATTTTGCGCGCGTGACCGATTATGTCGCGGTGCTGCAAGCGCCTCTCGGGGCAGGTCGAACGTGTGTTTTTGGCGGATACGCGCGATGTCGTTTTCAGGGCGATATTTTCGCAGCGCTGCCTGATGTCCCGATGATTTTTTTCGAAGAGGGCAAGGTTTTTCCTCGAATCCGCCGGCTGGAACGGCAATGCGATCCGGCGAACTTTTGGGCTGCCGGTCTACGATCAAATCAAGCATCACGAAGTGATCTGCAGCGGCACAGTTCTGGGACGGCACGGCGTCACGGTGATGTATTGCTGGGGAGAAGCTTTTACTCGGGCAAATGGTTCGCCGGCGTCATCACATGCGCTCGGGCGTCGATCAGGCGACGACGAATGTCATTGCACGTGTCAATCTCGTGCCGTCGTCGGTCGTGATGCCATACGACGGAGCGGTCGCGACGCTATCTGGACACAACACGAATTTTCTATCGGTCAAAGACGGACTGCTGGTGACAGCGCAAGGCGGTGTGCCGGCCGCGATCCATCAATACGATCGCAATCCTACGGTCCGCGATTTTGTTTATGCGACGTATGATGGCCCAAAGAGCGGCAAAGCGGGCGATAAATCGAAAGATTCGACGCTGCAGAAAAAGCTTCGCGTCGCATTCGGTCTGCAGGGGACCGTAGTCGCGCGGTTTTGCGATCATTCGATCGCATTTTCTTTGCCGCCACGGATCGCGACTTTGACACCGCATTTCTCCATCGGGAGTGCGGTCGATGTCCAGCGATCCTTCGTCACCGTCACGACATAGCGGCGGCAGTCGCGTCCCGCGCCCTGGACGAAATGCACGGTGAAGACCGCCAGTCCGGCTTTGCGTTTGTGCGGCCAGACGAACTCGCCGTTGTTCGGCACCGTTTTTATCGCTTTGCCGATCGCGTAAGCCGCGTTGCGATAATCCGTCGACGTCAGACGTGCGAGAACCGCACGTGATAGATCAGGGTGCAGGCCGGCGGATTCGGCCTTTCTGCGTAGCGGATCGTTTGATGGCCGCGGCGGGGCATAGGCATCAGATACAAGCGGTTTTGCTGATGTTTTTGCATCCGCTTCGTCGTCGTTCGTATCGCCTGGCGCAGTGGCGACGGTGACTTCGGGCAGAGGCTGACTCGGCGGCGCGATCGCCGCAGGCGGCGGAACGGGAGTGGGCGGGGCAAGTGGCGTCGAGCCTGGCGTGTCGGCGGATGCGATCTCTTTCGTTGGCAATGGCGCTGAGGGCGCTTGTTCTGGCGTCGCCAATGACGATGCGATGCGTTCAAATTTCGAAGTCCATTCTTGTCGCGTCTCAGCATCGGTGGCGAAGGCGCATCCGACGGTGGCGGCGATAAGAAGGAAAAGATACGTATGGGGAACGATTTCGAGGCGTCGTGGCGGTTGCGGGCAAACCGGTTCACCGGCGTAGAAGTCTTGCGACGCGAAATCGGCATCGCTTTCGGAGGTCATGAACGAGGGAAATTCGTCAGCGGAATAAGACGCGCGGGCATACATTGGCCGATCCTCAAATCTTCCAGCGAATGTCGTTTCCCGCGCTGCATATGCACTGCACTGTCCTGGCCAAAAAATGGCAAGACGAAAAAATGAGGGAATTTTGGCGTTTCCTCCAGTCCGTCCAACCGGTTCTGCCCAAGCGGAGATCAATGTTCTTGACTCTTCTAGTGGCGTTCGCTCAGTTGACGGCGGACCTGATCTCGGGACCTTGAATCCTGACCTATTAGGAGCAGAGATGAGTATTTCACGTTTCGCACATGCCGTGCGTCATTCGTCATTTTCTTCCATTCTTCTTGGTTCTGTTCTCGCCGTCGGCGGTGTCGCGGTGGGCGCCGTCGCTGCCCACGCGGAGGATACGCACGGGGTCGAGATCTCAATCAAAGATCATAAGTTCGAGCCGGATGCGCTGAAGCTGCCGATCGGCAAGCCGATCAGGATCACGGTGAAGAACCTCGACGCGACGCCGGAAGAATTCGAAAGCCACGACCTCGGCTTCGAGAAGATTATTGCTGGCAACAGCTCGGCGGTCATTCGCGTGAAGCCGCTAAAGCCTGGCACCTACATGTTCTTCGGTGAATTTCACCAGGATAGCGCGCTCGGTCACATCGTTGCGGAGTAGGCGGCGATGCTTGCGGCTCTCATCATTGTTTTCGCGAGAAGTTCTCGAAGCGGGCCTGATCATCGGCGTGGTGCTCGCGGCATCGCGCGGGCGTTCATGGCCGTAACGGTGCGGTATCGCTCGGGGTCCTCAGGGATTGCAGGCTCAATCGTCGTTGCGATGTTTGCCTCGCGGATCTCAGACGCTTTCGATGGTCGCGGTCAGGAAATTTTTGTCGCGGCGATCCTGCTGTTTGCGGTCGTCATGCTCGGGTGGCACGTCGCCTGGATGGCGCATCATGCTCGCGAGATGACGCAGCAGTTGCGGCAGCTGGGCAGCGATGTTTCTGCCGGACGGCAATCGCTGTTGCGCTCGGCGCGGCCGTGGCCGTGGCGGTCATGCGTGAAGGCAGCGAGGTCGTGCTGTTCATGACCGGCATCGTCATGCAGGGCAAGGATACCGGTTTCGAACTTCTGATCGGATCGGGGATCGGGCTACTGCTTGGCGCTGTCTTGTCGATGGTGCTTTATTTTGGGCTCGCGGCTATTCCGATCCGGCAGATGTTTGCGGTTACCGGCATTCTCATCACATTGCTGGCTGCGGGGCTTGCAGCCTCTGCGGTCAAGCAGCTGTCGAATGCTGGCCTGTTGAATGCTTTCGATTCGACGGTCTGGGACAGCTCGTCCATTCTGTCGGAAGACAGTTGGCCGGGGCGGGTCTTGAGCATTCTGGTTGGTTACATGGATCGGCCGACGGGGATGCAGCTCATCGCGTATGTCGCAACGGCGGCTGCGATTTTCTTTGAGCTACATCTGGCGAGCGCCGACAAAGCCGGTCAGTCAGAGCGCATAGAAAAAGGCGCCCCTCGGGGCGCCTTTTTTTTTCATCGGCTCAAAGACCAAGATCCGACAATCCCGGATGATCGTCAGGGCGGCGCCCGAGCGGCCAGTGGAATTTCCTCTCGCTCTCTGAAATGCGCAGGTCGTTGATGCACGCATAACGATGGTGCATCAGGCCATCGGGGCCGAATTCCCAGTTTTCGTTGCCGTAGGCGCGGTACCGCTGGTTTGCTATCATCGCGATATCCTCATCCAGCAAAACGTACGGCGATGCGATCGCCAGTAAATGCCCAGAGTTCCTTGATGAGGCGATAATCGAGTTCGCGATTCCACTTCCGCGTCAGGAGATTCGATGATCTGCTGACGGCCGACTGGAAACTCGGCGCGGTTTCGCCAAACGCTATCGACCGAACAGGCCAGCGCGACCTTCTGCGGATCGC
The DNA here is from genome assembly GCF_043203335.1 of Bradyrhizobium sp. RDI18. Classification (NCBI taxonomy): domain Bacteria; kingdom Pseudomonadati; phylum Pseudomonadota; class Alphaproteobacteria; order Hyphomicrobiales; family Nitrobacteraceae; genus Bradyrhizobium; species Bradyrhizobium sp. RDI18. The sequence goes on from NZ_JBICRN010000004.1 coordinate 20,706, forward strand.
GGCTATTCCAGCCGTCTTCGGCGCCGCGGACTTTCTGAATGGCGGTCTCGCGCGTGAAGGGTGGGAACGGCGGTCTGCTTTCAGACATTTTCGTCTCCTTCAAATTTGACAGTGGAGGGATTGCTTGACCCTGGACGCGAACGTCACGGTCTCGGCGGCAGATCGAAACCGCTCGACGACACCTGCGGGAGGGAGCACCTACCTGTACGACATCGCCAATCTTTCAGATCTGCCTCATTTAAGAAATCTGTCGTCGACGACGATGTCGGCGTTTGAAAACTTCGATCGCGCTGCCATGGCGGCGGGCGCCATTCCACGACGCTATAAGAATTGATCGCGCTTGGCGTCGCCATCGCAACTCAGTGTCCGTACAGCCTCGAAGTCCATCGCACCAACGCAGAGAATGCCGGTGTGACGGAAGCAGAAATTGCGGGAAGTCATTTATATCGCGGCGACAATGCGGGCCGCCGCTATCGCGCACGGGACGCATCTTGTCGGGCCGCGCAAGCAAGCCAACGCGCGCATGTCTGCGCCGCTAATGAAGTCTGTTGTCTGGCCTACAATACGCTGATCATTTTTATCATAATGATCGCTAGGCTGACGGCTGCGATCCAAAGCGCGATGTCGGCTGTCCGGCTGCGTCGCGAGCGCGATGCGATTTTATCGACGGTTTCATCGTCGAGGCGAAGTCCGGCATTGGCCATTTGGGACATGCCGTTGATAGCCTGCGCAACATTTTGCAGAAGCGCCGGAGTCTTCATCAAGACATCGCCGATTGTTTCAACGCCACGGCCCGCTCCGCGCAAGCGGCCGAGAGGCGAGAGATTGGATTCCATCCATTCCTTCGCCACCGGTTCGGCGGCGACCCAAACGTTCAACGTTGGATCGGAGATCGCGCGCGACGCCTTCGACGATGACCATGCTTTTGCAGCAGGATCAGCTCCGGACGTGTCTGCATGTCGAAGACTTCGGTATAGGCGAAGAGCTGGCCCAAAGGTCGGCCATCGAAATTTCTTCTGCCGTGCGGCCTTGGATCGGTTCGCCGATGGCGCGCATCGCCTGGGCGAATTCTTCGACGCTGTGATGCGGGGGCGTAGCCCGCTTCGAAGTGGATGGCGGCGGCGCGGTAGTAATCGCGGGTGATGAGGCCATGCAGGATTTCTGCAAGGAAGCGGCGCTCGGGCAGACCCAAGCGGCCCATGATGCCGAAGTCGACGGCGACGACCTTGCCGTTGGCATCGACGAACAAATTCCCCTGATGCATATCGGCGTGAAAAATCCGTCGCGCATGGCGTGACGAAGAAATGAGCGCAGCACGGTCATGCCGAGAGCGGCAGTGTCAAAGCCTTTGGCCTTGAGAACGTCGCGTCGTGCGATCGGCGTGCCGTCAGATCCATTCGATCGTCAGAACGCGTTTGGCCGTGCGTTTCCAGTCAATATCGGGAACGCGGAAGCCTTCGTCCTCTTTGATGTTTGACGCCATCTCGGAGATGGCTGCTGCTTCGAGGCGCAAATCCATCTCAAGGTCGGTCGTGGCTTCAGATTGTCGACGACGGCAACTGGTTTCGCGGCGCGCGGGCGGATACATGCGTTCGATCATCCGCGCGGCGAAATAATAGCTGTCGAGGTCGCGATAGAAACGCTTCTCAATGTTCGGCCGCAGATCTTGACGGCAACGGCCTTCTTCACGCCGTTGTCGAGCACGTAGGCTTTGTGGACCTGGGCGATTGAAGCGGCAGCGACGGGTCGAATTCGATGAAATGATCTTCGAGCTTGCCGCCGAGCGCGCGTTCAGCGGCTTCGCGGGCTTCCGCCATCGAGAACGGTTCGGCTTTGTCTTGAAGTTGGCGCAGATCGTCGGAAAGCTCGGGTCCGGATGACGTCGGCGCGGGTGGCGAGAAACTGACCGAGCTTCACATAGCTCGGGCCGAGCTTCGCCAATGCCAGGTGACGCGGGCGGATGGCGGCTCGCCTTTGCGGAAGGCCGATGCCACAAGCGTCACCGGTAATGTGGCGATGCGCGCAAGTTTCAGCGGCAGCGGTACCGGTATGCCCTTCGGAACGAAGCGGACGCCGTATATTGCGCGAGCACAAAAACCGCGCGCGCAGTCGTAGGGAGTTAAGAAGCGCTCCGGGCATGGTGGTGATTTCGTCGTCCTGAATTCTCTGGGGGCGCAGGCCGTGGTTTCGCTCGGCCCCGGCACATTGCGCCGCAACCTCGTTGGGTCAAGTGTAGCCGCTCGGAGGGTAGAAAACGGTTAAGCCGGGACGGCATTCATGGCTGCCGCAGCCAGGGCCATCGCGGGTAGGACGTCATACAGCTTGCGGACAAAAAAATAGCGCCCGGCGGATTGCCGCGGGCGCTACTTCGGGAGCAAATGCTCAGCTCGATCTATAGCTTGCAGAACGTTGCGCGGCCGTGACAGGTGACCATGCCGCCGTTGGGGCTGCAGCGATACTTTTGTTGACGACCTTGTAACCGGCGACCCGGCCGTTCGCCAGGAAACCCGGCCAGAGACCCCAGCTGACGTTCTGGACCATCGTCTCCATCGCGAACCATTTCGCCGAATCGGCCGACGTTGACGTGGCGACCGCACCCTTCGTCATGCAGCCAGCATTGGCGACGCCGGCGCCGAGCGAACAAGCGCCGCAGCAGCGACGCCGATCAATAGCTTCGATTTCATGAGTCCCACCTCGAATGGAAGAAAGTCATTTCTTTGTCCCCGAGAGGGAAAGCTATGTAATCTGCCGCCAGCGTCAATTGAACTTACGCTGAAGGGCAAAAAACGTAGTTCATGCTGTGGCCGATCAGATCTTCCAGCCACCGTGGATCGCGGCGATGCCGCCGGTCAGATTGGCGATAGGCGACGCGCGAGAAACCAGCGTTACGAATCATGTCGGCGAAGGCTTCCTGCTTCGGAAGCGGCGGATGCTTTCGACGAGGTAGCGATAGATTCTGAATCGCCCGTAGCCAGCTGCCCGAGACGCGGAATGACCTCGAATGAGTGGAAGTCGTAGGCGCGATCGAGTAGCGGCACGCGGCACTCGGAAAATTCCAGAAAAGGAAGCGTCCGCCGGGCTTCAGCACGCGGTAGGCTTCGGCAAGCGCCTTGTCGATGTGGGTCATTACTGCGAATGCCGAACGCAATCGGTATAGGCGTCGAAGCTCGCGTTCGCTCGAAAGGCAGCTCTTCGGCGTTGCCTTCGACGCAGGTGATGCGGTTTCAAGCCCTGCGTCAGAGATGGCATGGCGGCCGACGTCGAGCATCTCCAGGGCCGATGTCGCAAATGACGGCGGTGGCGTTCGGCCCCGAATCTTTGGCGTAGCGGATGGAAATGTCGCCGGTGCCGCCGGCAACGTCCAAAAGCTTGAACGGCGTCGCACTGCGCGGCGCGTTGAGCATCGTGATGAGTTCGCGCTTCCAGAGGCGATGCAGGCCACCGGACATCAAGTCGTTCATCAGGTCGCAGCGATCGGCGACCGACGCGAGACCTTGTTGACGAGCCCTTGGCGTTCGGCCTCGGATGGGTGCGGAAGCCGAACGACGCGGTGCTCTGGCTTGCGGTTTCTGAGCTTTGATCCATATCCGGGACCATAGCCGCTCGCGGCGGCCGCGCTTATCGTCGGCGCATCCATCGTCAATTTCAGGTGACATCTCCCTATGCCCGAACTCCCCGAGGTCGAAACCGTGCGGCGGGGGCTGGCGCTGGTGCTGGTCGAAGCCGGGTCGCGCGGATTGGCGCGCGGCGGCCGGATTTGCGTTTTCCGCTGCCGGAACGGTTCGGCGAACGGTTGGCGGGGCAAGACATCGCCGGGCTGGAGCGGCGCGCAAAATATCTGATTGCGACGCTGTCGAGCGGCGAGGATCTCGTCATGCCTTGGGCATGACCGGGCGGTTTTCCGCCATCCATAAGGACTTCATCGACCGGCCGGGGGGACTACATCCACGAGACGATTTCTGATCCGGCGCACGATCATGTTGTGCTGTATCTCTCTCCGATGGGACGCAGGTGATCTACAACGATCCCAGGCGGTTCGGACATGGTCATGATGCCGCACGCGGAGCGGCCGGAGCATGTTTCGCAAGCTCGGGGCGGAGCCGTTGAGCGCTGAACTGACAGCCGAATATCTGCGCGGCGCGCGCTGGGCAAGAAGGTCAATCTCAAAGCCTTCTTGATGGATCAGCACGGCGGCGCCGCAACAGCTGCATCTAGGTTTGAGGCGTTTTCAGGCTGGGCTATCGCCCGATCGTGTTGCGGCAACGCTGGCGAACCGTCGCGGAGGTATCAAGAAGGCCAAGAAGCTCGTCGCTGCGATCAAGGATGCGCTTGCAACGGGCCATCGCAGCGGGCGGTTCGAGGCCGCGCGATTACCGCAGTGCCGACGGCAAAGAAGGGAGCATTCCAGGAACGGTTTGCCGTTTACGACCGGGAAGGTGGACGTCCCACTCCTGAATGCGGCGGCGACAGCCGGCGTGCGGTGCATGCCGGGCGCGACGTTTTATTGCCGGCGGTGTCAGCGCGAAGTGGTGTCCTTGCCGTTGAGGTGGCGGAGCGCCCGCACAGTGCGGCGTTCGACTTGATCAGGATGACACTGATGCACATCACGGCGAAAACCGCCGCCGAGGAAAAGCCGGTTCGCGCCTTCCCGCCCCCCCGCCCCCGCCCTGATGGCGAGCTTGACAGCAGCGATCACGCCAGACAAGCGCGTCGATGGTGTAACTCAAGATCGCCTGAGGCCTGCGATTTCGCCATACTGTCGAGCGATGATGTTTGCGCGAGCGGGTCGTTCGGGTTTGAAAGCCGCTTCAGGTAATAGCCGTAGGCGGCTGCAAAGAGCATGCAGGCCGTACCGCATTCCCAGCCGAGCTGCTAACGTACGCGCGTACCAGATAGATGGCGTAGAACGCCATGCCGCAATCTGCTGCAGGCCAATGCAATCAGAAAGACATTGCGCGCATCGCTTCGCGCTGCGTGGCAACGGCCAATCCAGCTACCGGGCGCTGCCAGAGCGGGGCATTCGTTCGCAGCGCGGCCATGACCATCACAGCCGAGAAAATAGCGGCGGCGACTGCCGAGTCCGCGATCTTCATCAGACGGCAGGCGAGATACATGGCGATGAGAGCCGCAGCGAGTGTCACCGCCAGCCAGCGCAGCGATGGGCGCAAAGGTCATGGTGTCGGAAGCTCCCCCTTCTGGACGGCGCGGTGGCCTGCTCTCGAACCTACATGCGTGAGCGCAGGGCGTCCGATATAGCCGGTGCAATGGCGAGCGCACCAAAGAAGAAGATGCTGCATCCCGCCCAATCGGCGTGGGTTCCAGCGTGGAAACTTCAGATCGACGAACAGGCTGATGACGCCGGCCGCCATGCCACCACCTGAAACTGGAGAAGAAGCCGTCCCATCTTCACCAGCATGGCGTCGTCGCGTCCGGCGGAGCGGTCGCGATCGAGAAGGACGGCGAAGCCGATGGTGGCGACGGCGGCAAACAGTTGATGAAAACTGCCACCACTCGGCCCAGTGCTTATCCATACCCATGAGGTACGTGATCAGGACGCGAGTGGCCCATGCCTTTGCATCCAGAGCCAGATACCGCGCCGTCGAACTGGCGATGGCGCTCATCGGCGCACCGGTGTTCCTCAGCTTCTGGTGATCGCGGATGGCAAGCATGGCGAAGGCTATGCAGATGACCGCGACGGCCGCCAACTGCAGGGTGGGCTGTTCCCGCAGCGGCGGCCAGATGAATGCGCAAAACTGCGGTCATGAGAGAAAACAGCCAACCGGTCATGGACAACATTCTTGGCGGTCTCCCCAATTTGGATGAAAAGCATGTAAGTCGAGATGGACTTAGCGCAAACGGCGGCGCAGCGGCTGCGACCGGGCCGTCGGCGGCGGCTTTTGTGACGGATCTGTGCTTTTCCGGTGCGTTCATTAACCGGCGGACGTTAGGCGGGTATATCCCCCGCAAACCGTGCCTGGAGCGAAAATCCCGGGCCGACGATCATATCTCAACCCATTGCCGCGCTTAGCATTTTGTGAATGCGACGGGCGCATTCGCAGCAAACGTAAGGACACCCAATGGCAAATACGTCGTCGGCAAAGAAAGCCACGCGCCAGATGATCCGCCGCACCGAAATCAACAAGTCGCGCCGTTCGCGCGTCAAGTCCGAGGTTCGCTCGGTCGAGGAAGCTATCAGTCGGGCGCTAGGCTGTACCGCTGCGCTTTCGAAGCCGCTGAACTCCCTGCTCGTGCGCACCGCACAGAAGGGCGTCATGCATAAGAAGACCGCAGCCCGGAAGGTTTCCAGGCTCGCCCAGCGTGTCAAGGCCATGAGCGCATAACGCACTTGTGAATAAGGAGCCAATTTTTCTCCCTGTTGCATATTCGCTACGGTAAAGAGCGCCCACCACGGGCCCGCTGTTTTTTTATCGTCATTAATTGCCCGGAATCCGGCCCATTGGATGGGTTGTTCTGATGCCGGATAACTGAGCGCCCCTTCGAGGCAGAGTCGAAGGGCAAAAGAAATGACGTCTGGGTGAGCGGTCGTGGCGGCGATGCAACCCAGAGTGTGTCAGTGGAAAAAATGCGAACAGAGTCAGATGGTTTATGCACAGAGGTTGCGACGTGACTCGCGTTTTCACCAGTACCTGTGGACAACTTTGGTACGCCTCAATCGCCCCAATGGCTGCGCTGGGGTGCTTGTCCAAAAGAGGGTTAAGGGATATTAAATTTGTAGTGGATGGCAGCGGGGTAAAGCGGTCGTTCGCACTGGTAAGTTCGGCGAGCGTAGCATTCGGGTCTTTCAGCTTTGATGACCCGGATGCAAGTCGCCAAAATAGATAAAGACCTGCGTTTCAACTTGGGCATTGCTTTGGCTAGCTCAAGAATAGCTGGGTATTCTCTGGTTGTGGCTGGGGATATTCTCGCGGGTCTTTATCAGTACTTGTGTAAGGCGAGGGGAATTCGGGAAAAAGTTGAGGCTTCTGGCGTCGAGGACGTGTCCGTTCTCGAAACTTGGAAGCGTCTCGAAGGCGATCCGAAGACTGTTCTTGCTGATGTTCGGACGCGTGCCGAATGGGCGTTTGTGGGTGTGCCTGACCTTTCGAAGATCAACAAGGACGTCATGCTGATCGAATGGGCAGACGTTCCCCGACAGCCGGATCGCTCGGGACTTTATCGAACGATTGACGGCGGCATTGGTCGCCAAGGGAGTCGAGAAGAATACTGAGATCTTTTTTATCTGCCGTTCCGCGGGCGCAGCCGGATGGCTGCCGAGGCAATCGCCGAAGCGGATATTCGAGGTGTCGAAACGTCATGGAGGGCTTTTGAGGGACCGGCAGACCGCTGCCCAACACCGGAGCCAAATCGCAGGCTGGAAATTCGCCGGTCTCAACTGGCTGCAAGGGTAGCAAGACGTCACACGGAAGGCACGGCACCGGAAGGCAGAGGGTAATGCCGGCTGATGAGGACGCTAGGCGTCCCGCGTTATCAGCGGGAGAATATATCACTATGCAGGCAGCACAAAAGGCAGAGTCTCAGTAATGAGCACGGCGCCGAGACGCTGACGGTTGCGGTAGAGGGCCGTGGTCAACAAGGTCCGCGCCTAGCGCGCAAGGTTCAGCTCGAGATGAGGTCTGTTTGAGCTGGTTCAAGAGCCTGGAATTCGAAAGCTTCGATGGACGGATCGTCAAGGTTTCGGAGCCGGTCAAGTTTGTGCGCAACCGATCCAAGAACACTATTCCGAGCACTTGCTCCGCTGCTCGCGCGTTGAATTCGCAACGGCGCGTCGAAGTCATCTCGGCGGCAGCCCGGTGCGGTTCCGCAGCGGTCGGCAGATCCTCGTATCGGCGACGCCGCGCACACAGCTGCTCTTCCAGCACCCATTGCGCACGTCGAGATGCCGCGTCCGGCAGCACCGTTGCGGGCCCCTGGGTTCTGCCCGTCCAGCGGACGTCAGGGAGCGGTCTTGAAGGTTCGCCGCTCGATCCGCGCTATACATTTGAAAGCTTCGTCGTTGGGGCGTCGAACCGCATGGCGCATGCGGGCGCCACGCAGGTTGCGGAAACGGTTCTGGATGGTGTACCCGGCTACAATCCGCTTTATATCCATTCGGCGGTCGGCTCGGCAAGAGGCCACCTTCTTCACGCTATTGCCTGGGAAGTGAAGAAGCGGGCGCCGAATGCACAGGTGCTGTATCTCACGGCCGAACGCTTCCGCTATCAGTTCGTCGAAGCACTGCGGTCGTCCGATTCGCTGGCGTTCAAGGAGCGCTTCCGCAACATCAACATGTTGCTGATCGACGACCTCGAATTCCTGCAGGGCGATGGACCGAGCAAGAGTTCGATCACATCATCAATGCAATTGCCGACGGCGGCAAGCAGGTCGTCGGCGAGCTGGCGCGGGCGCCGAACCAGATCGAACGGCTGAACGAGCGGATGCGGTCGCGGCTGCAACGCGGTCTTGTCACCGGAGCTTCAGTCTCTGGATCATGAGCTTCGCCTCAAGGTGCTGGACAAGGTCTCGCTGAGAAGAAAGGCCGATCCGTCCTTCTCGCCGTCGCGCGATGTCGTCGATCCTCCTGGCGCTGCGTCTGACGGAGAACGGCCGCGAGCTTGAAGGGGCGGTCACGCGCCTTTACGCGACGTGGCAGTACATGCGCACGCTACTCACGCTCGACATTGCCGAGACTGTCATCCGTGACCTCGTGCAGAACCTCGAGCCGCGCCGGATCAAGATCGAGGATATCCCGCGGATCATCACTTCTCGGCATTACGGCGTGTCGAAGGGCGATCTGCTGTCGCAGCGCCGTCATCGTTCCGTCGTTTGGCCGCGCCAGATCGGCATGTACCTGGCTAAACATCTTCGACAGCGTTCGCTGCCGGAAATCGGACGAGGTTCGGTGGCCGCGACCACACGACCGTTTTGGCACGCGATCCGCAAGATCGAGGCGAAATCAGCAAGAATCCGAACCTCGGAGACGAGCTTGAGGAGCTGAAAACGGCTTTCAACCACTGACCGCATCTCACCCTTGCGGCCTGATGCGACGCGGGGCGCCGGCATTTCATCCCCCTGAGTGCCGGCCTTGCCGTGCGGGAGAAGCCCATAATTGGCGGTATAACGCAGATTGCGCGCCGACCCATACATTTACTTGAAAACTAGCTTCTTTCGTCTGATCTGGCCTTACGGGCGATTCCGCCCAGCGGCGCGGTCCGCGCCACCTGTTCTTTGCGTGATGCTGCGGCGGGCTTCGACCGCGCTTCCATGCACACTTCCATAGCTGAGGATAAATATGCGTCTTGAGATCGAACGTGGGGAACTCCTTGAAGGCCTTTCACAAATATCGTCACAAGCGTCGTCGAACGGCGGACGACGATGGATCTTGTCGAACATCATGCTTAAGGTCGCGGGCGATGCGCTGATGTTCAAGGCGACGGATCTCGAACGCGAGGTGAGCGAGAGCGTCGGCGCCATACTCGGCGCCCGGCACGCTGACGGTTCCGGCGTATGCTGCACGACATCGTGCGCAAGCGCCGGACGGCGCCGAGATCGAGACCGCGCGCGACGGCGATAAAGAACGTTCGACAATCACGTCCGCATCGCGTTTCCAGCTTGCAGACGCTGTCGGCCGATGATTTTCCGGATCTCGCGGTCGGCGAGATCGGGCACGAGTTCACGATGGAAGCCGGCGACTTGAAGCGGCTCATCGACAAGACGAAATTCGCGATTTCGACGGAAGAGACGCGCTACTATCTCAACGGCATCTATCTGCATCCGGCTGGAGATGACGGCACGAAGACGCTTGTGCTGTCGCGACCGACGGTCATCGCCTGGCGCAGGTGGAACTGCCGCTGCCGAAGGGCGTGCGGAGGGTATGCTGGCGGCTACTATTCCGCGCAAACGGTGCACGAGCGACGCGGCTGCTCGAAGATCTGGGCGCGAAGGTGAAGGTTGGCGTCTCTCAGACGAAGGTGTGGTTCGAGATTGGCCTGGCCGTGCTGAAGCTGATCGACGGTACGTTCTCGATTACGGCTGCGTCATTCCCGCACAACAACGTGATGAAAGAAGGTTCCGGTCGTACCAAGAGCGCCGTCGATCGCGTGTCGACGATTGCGCGAGCGGCGTGGTGAAGCTCAATGTCGGAAAGGACAAGCTGATCCTGACGGTGAACAATCCGGAAGGCGGCAGCGCGACGGAAGAAATTCCATCGGTTGCCAGCGCTGGGCCGCTGGAGATTGGTTTCAACGCTCGCTATCTGCTCGACATTGCCGATCAGTCGCCGAAGGCGAGGATGCGCGGTTCCTGCTGTTGATCCCGGTTCGCCGACGATGGGCAGGCGACAGCAGTGACGTTGGCGTGCTCTACGTGCTGGTGCCGATGGGTTTAGTAGAGAAAGCGAACAGTGGAATAATCGTGAGGCTGCAAACACTGAAAATGCAGGGCGATCTATTCGACTATACGCCACGACCGAAGCGGCAATCGTCACAAAAAAGCTACTCCGGTCAGGGGCCGGTGATTGGGTTTGAGCCCACTTCGCTGTCTACAGGCCAGATCTCTTGCCTGTAGGATCGTTGATTGCATCCATCGTTGCATTTCTTCTTTGGTATATTTTTGGTGCCCAGATTGTTCAACTGGGACCGATCGAGTTCAAAGAGTTGTCGCCTTGTATATGGAGCGCTATAGCTTGGTTCGCACTCGTTTGGTTGTCTTTTCTGGTTCGGCGCAAGTTTTATCAGGAACGAGGTTTGTTATTTTTCAGGCGTGGAGCCTGATCGACGTATCTGGAATGATACCAAACAAACGCGAGCCAGATTTTGGTCCTTCTCCATTCGCCTTTTGTCGGTAATGCTGATTGCATTCAGCTGCTTTCGCTCGTTTTTCACGGAACGGAACGCGCTAAAAATTTGGGGTTGCTTATGTAATGAAAATTGAGTTTGGCCGCCAGTTGAAGCCGAAATCAAGATTGCCGCCTAACGTCCAATACCCTCAAGCGGCAAGCACCGCCGGTCGGCGGACATCGCATCGATATGATTGCTGGTCCTATGAAACCGCTGATGCTGCTACGGTGCCGCTGACTGTCGGTGATCCTAAGAATATGATCGAAACAGGTTCCATTAAACCGCCTCCAGCGTACCAAAGTAGTTGTGTCCGAGGTGGATCCGCTTACGAAATCTGTTGATGCAACGTCAACTGCCTGACGCGCGTTATTCAAACCCGTCCGATGCTTTGCAGGTAAATACAATCTGTTCGCACCCGTCGAGCGGCTGGCAGCTTCACGAATTTTCGTAGCCACGCGTCGGCAAGTGTAACGACGGATGCCGGGCCGCAGGTAATCGTCGGCGCGAACGGGTCGGCAAGACTAATCTTCT
>NZ_JBICRN010000005.1:0-29396 GCF_043203335.1 Bradyrhizobium sp. RDI18
GGCCGTCGATGTTGCCTTCTGGCACCTTTGAGACATGCCCTCCTATCCTGAGAATGTCCGTTCACCGGGGGAGACCGGAAGTCGCCGTGGTCCGGTCAAACCGACGCGAATGACCCATTTCGGACGTGGGCATCGCCGGACATCGGCCCACAATTGTGCTATATGAATGTCCAGTTTCCCCGAGCCCCGGGGGTGCATCTTGAGCAGCGAGCACGTAGGGCGGCGACTGGCAGCTATTCTGGCGGCGGATGTCGCGGGCTCTTGCCGCTTGATAGGGATCGACGAAGAAGGCACGCTGGCGCAACTGAAAGCTCTGAGAAAGACGCTTTTTGATCCCAAAATCAGCGATTATCGCGGGCGCATCGTCAAGAATACCGGGGACGGCGCTCTCGTTGAGTTCGGGAGCGTCGTAGATGCCCTACGCTGCGCCGTCGAAATTCAGCGCGGCATGGCGGAACAAAATGCCGATGTGCAGCAGGATAAGCGGATCGAATTACGCATCGGCATTCATGTCGGTGATATTGTTATCGAAGAGAACGATATCTTTGGCGAAGGGGTCAATATTGCGGTGCGTCTCGAAGAGATCGCAGAACCGGGCGGCATTAGCATTTCCGACGATGCTCGCCGGCAAATTCGTTGCAAGGTCGATATTACCTTTGAGGACATGGGTTCGCAATCTTTGAAGGGTATCGCGGAACCGATACGGGTCTGGCGCGTGCGCATTTCCGCAATCGCTTCTCCGGCAATGGTAACAAACCTATCGAGCGAGACTGCGCAGCCGCTCCCTCTCCCCGACAAGCCCTCCATCGCGGTGCTGCCGTTCCAAAACATGAGCGGCGATCCGGAACAGGAATATTTCGCCGACGGCATGGTCGAGGACATTATTACCGGACTGTCGCGGTCTAAATCGCTTTTTGTGATCGCGCGACACTCCACCTTTACCTACAAAGGCAAGGCCGTCGATATCAAGCAAGTCGGCCGTGAACTTGGCGTTCGCTATGTGCTCGAAGGCAGTGTGCGCAAGTCGGGCAATCGCGTTCGAATTAGCGGGCAACTGATCGATGCTGCAACAGGAGTGCACCTCTGGGCAGACCAATTTGACAGCCAGCTTGAAGATATTTTCGATCTGCAGGATCAGGTGACGATCAAGGTGATCGGCGCAATCTTCCCTCAACTGGAGCGCGCCGAAATTGCGCGCGCCCAGCGCAAACCGACCCAAAGCCTTCAGGCTTACGACTATTATCTTCGCGCGCTCGCCAGCCTTTATCGGCTCACCCGCGAAGAGAATATTAAAGCGCTCAAGCTCACCAAGACTGCCCACCGCCTCGATCCGAAATTCGCCCTATCATATGCGCTTGGCGCTACTTGCTATACACAAAGGAAAGGTTTCGGCTGGGGCACCGATGCGGCTCAGGAAATAGCTGAAGCCCGACGACTCGCAAGGCAGGCGATCAAACTCGATGAGGACGATCCAATGGTGCTTGCAGGGGCCGGACAAGCGCTCGCTTTCGTAGTGGGTGACGTCAAGGAGGGCGCGGCCCTTGTCTCACGGGCGATAAGTCTAAATCCAAACCTGGCTATCGCACGAAATTGGAGGGGGTGGATCCACGTTTTTCTCGGAGAAGTCGATGCCGCGATCGCGCAATTCCAGGTCGCCTTGCGTTTGAGCCCCCTGAATGATCCACGGATCAACCTGGCCCAGACCGGGCTGGCCTATGCTCATTTTTTCGCTGGCCGCAATGAGGATGCCTCAACATGGGCGGAAACCGCTGTCCAGCAGCAACAAGATTATTTGAACGCACTATATATTCTGGCGGCATGCCATGCGATGGCTGAACGGATTGAGGAAGCACGAGAGGTCTGTGCGCGCGCAATGCAACTGAAACCGTCCCAAAGCATTTCCCGAATCAAGGCCAAAACCCCATTTCGTAGGGAGCAAGATATCGAAAGATTGGCGCAAGCCTTGCGGATCGCGGGTATGCCGGAATGACCCCTGTTGGCACTTTTCGGACCTGATAGGCCCAACTGATGATGTCTGTTCTTGAGGGTAAACCGGACTGCGAGTTGCGCGCCCGGACTACCGAATTTTGACCCAAGGCGGACATTGGTAGCCGGACAACGGATCACCAAGCTGCTATAGTGGATCTTCAATTTCCCCCAGCCTCGGGGGTACGTCGTGAGTAGCGAGCGAATGGAACGGCGGCTGACGGCTGTGCTGGCGGCGGATGTCGCAGGCTATAGCCGTTTGATGGGCCGCAACGAAGAAGGCACACTGGCTCAGCTCAAGTCGTTCCGGAAAGCACTTGTCGATCCTGCTATCGCCGAGCATCGTGGCCGCATTGTAAAGACCACAGGCGACGGCATGCTAGTCGAGTTCGCTAGCGCCGTAGACGCAGGTCGTTGCGCCGTTGAAGTCCAGCGCAGAATGGCCGAGCAGAATGCAGCCGTGCCACAGGATCAAAGGATCGAATTTCGCGTCGGCATTCACGTCGGCGATATCATCATCGACGAGAACGATATTTTTGGCGATGCCGTCAACATCGCTGCGCGTCTGGAGGGGATTGCAGAACCCGGAGGCGTCTGCATTTCCGATGACGCCCAACGCCAGCTCCGCGGCAAGGTTGATACTTGCTTTGATGATCTCGGTTTGCAGACGCTGAAGAATATTGCTGAGCCAATGCGCGCGTGGCGAATGCGGCTAGGCAACGTCTCGACTTCGGCGCTTTCAAAGAATGTTTCTGCCGGGTCGAGCAAACCTCTAGCGCTCCCGGACAAACCCTCTATCGCAGTCCTTCCTTTCCAGAACATGAGCGGCGATCCCAAACAGGAATACTTTGCCGACGGCATTGTGGAGGACATCATAACAGCGTTGGCACGGATGCCTTGGCTTTTCGTCATCGCGCGAAACTCGACCTTCACCTACAAAGGACGGGCGGTTGATTTGAAAGATGTCGGCCGTGACTTGGGTGTGCGTTATGTACTTGAGGGAAGCGTGCGTAGCGCTGGAAAACGAGTCCGAGTCACAGGGCAACTTATCGACGCGATCACGGGCGCTCACCTGTGGGCCGAGCGGTTTGACGCCGATCTTGAGGATGTCTTTGATCTCCAGGATCATATAACGTCCCGCGTTGTTGGGGCACTCACGCCGAAGCTGGAGCTGGCCGAGATCGAATATGCCAAACGAAAGCCGACTTCGAGCCTCAATGCTTATGACTTCTATTTGCGCGGCCTGGCAAGTTTTCATCGCGGTTCGCGCCAATCCTTGACCGACGCACTTCAATTTTTTGATCGAGCAATCGAACTCGATTCCGGCTTTGCCTCGGCTTATGGTATGGCCGCTTGGTGCTGCGTTATTCGTAACAATAACGGTTGGTCACCTGAGACCGAGGTTCATCACATGACGTCGCGGGCGAGACAGGCAGCGCGGTTGGGCAAAGACGATCCCATTGCTCTCGGTATGGGCGGGCTTGTCCTCGCTCAGGTTGAGGGCGACCTCGATGCGGGCGCCGCGCTGCTTGATCGAGCGCTGATACTCGGGCCGAATCTAGCGGCGGTTTGGCACCTTAGCGGATGGGTACGGCTCTACCTCGGACAAGCGAAGAAAGCGATTGAGCATATGGAGCGTGCGCTGCGGCTCAACCCGCTCGATCCACTGCATTATGCTGCGCAGAACGGGCTCGCCGCAGGTTACTTCCTAGCTGGCCAGTATGATATGGCGGCTTCCTCGGCTGATCGAGCATTACAGGAGCAACCGAACTACTCGGGTGCGATTAGGATGGCAGCGGCCAGTTATGCTCTCGTTGGACAGACCGCCAAAGCCCAATCCTACATGGCACGCATGCTTAAGATCGATCCAACCTTGCGAGCTTCCAAACTCAAGGGAATCGTACCGTTCCGTGGAAATGCTGATGCAGCACGGTATGTGGACGGCCTTCGGCGAGCTGGTTTGCCCGAGTAAACATTATGCCTGATCGACATCTAGAATTTTGGTATGAGTATGGAAGTACGTACACGTATTTGACGGTAGCTCGAATAGCATCTGTTGCAGAGGCTCAGAAAATTCTGGTCGATTGGCGTCCATTTTTGCTCATGCCGATCCTGATCGAGCAAGGAATGCAAAGGGGACCTTTCCTACCTTACCCAAATAAGCTGCGATATATGTGGCGTGATGTGGAAAGGAGAGCCCTCCGGCATAACATCCCATATCAAAAGCCTTTCCTTTATCCACCAAACACACTGTCGACTGCGCGCATCGGATACTTGGCCCAAAGTCAGCACTGGTGTGCCGATTTCACTCAAGAAGTCTTTCGCCTTCATTGGACAGAGGGCGTCATCATCGGAACTGATGAAAATATCCGCCGGAGCTTGAACTTTGTTGGGCAGGACCCGGATCGTATTGTCAGTATGGCGCAACGGGACGACAACAAGACGGGTTTACGGCGGCAAACGGAGCAGGCCAAAGCACTGGGAATTTTCGGTTCGCCGACGTTTGTAGTGGGAAATGAGTTGTTCTGGGGTGATGATCGCCTTGAAGATGCCTTGGACTTTGCGGCTGGCAGATTCTAACTGAGGAGCATTGGGCCGTCATCCGAGGCAGGCGTACGTCGCCGGCGCTTCTGGTATTGGCACTTTTGAGACATGCTCGCCTATCCTGAGAATATCCGTTCACCGGGTTAGACCGGAAGTCGCCATGGTCCGGCCAAACCGACGCGAATGACCCCAACAGGACATCCGGGCAAGGCGGAAATCGTTCCTGTTATCCTGTAGGAAAATCTGGATACGTCATTGAGGCGCGGTGGTAGGCAAAATCACTCAGGGGCCACGACGGGAGGAAGCTCCTCAACTACCAACTTTTCTGAATTGCACCAGGCTGAACGAGCCGATACCGGTCGTCCGGACGAACGCGAAGCCGGCCAAGCCAGCCAGCCTGCAATACTCGGCTTCCGTCCGCTCGCAGCCGCCGGGTCCTCGCAGCATGTTAAGGTCGCTCATGACGCAGGAGCGGTCCTCCGGTTCCGTCGTGGCAAGCTCCGGCATGATCCGCTCGATCACGATCAACGTCCCGGACGGCAACGCGTCCCAACAATTGCGCAGGATGATCCGGCACCGGTCGTCATTCCAATTATGGAGAATGCTTTTCATCAGGATCGTATCGGCACCGCGCGGGACTTCTTCGAAGAAACTGCCGGCGGCGAACCGGCAGCGGCCGGCGATGCCGAGCCGATCGAAATGCGCACGCGCATCTGCCTCGCAGCGCGCAAGGTCGAAGGCGACGCCCTCAAGATGCGGATTGCGCTGGAGCACGCCGCCGATCAATTCGCCGGTGCCGCCGCCGATATCCATGACGACGCATGCGGCCGCGAAGTCGTGCGCCGCAACGATCTTGGGAACGATGGTGCGCGTGAGGCTGACCATCGCTGCGTTGAACCGGCGGGTCCATTCCGTCGCATGGCCTGTCACGGCATAGCGATCGTCACCGTCACCGCGCAGCTGCGACGCAGTCTTCCCGGTGCGAACCGAATCGATCAGGCCGCTCCAGGATTGCGCGAGCATCTCGCTCTCGAAGAGGACCCAGTCCTTGAAGGACGGATCGGCGGTCTCGTCGAGCTGCCGGCCCATGTCGGTCATGGCGAAGCGGTCCCGGTCGGTCTGCCCGCAGAGGCCAAGTGTCGTCAGGCCAACGAGCAGTCTGCGCAACGCGCTTTCGTCAGCAGATACCAGCCGGGCGATCTCAGCCACCGATTTCGCATCATCGCCGATGGTCTCGGCGAGATTGAGCTTCGCCGCCGAGTAGATCACCGCGGTGATGCGATGCGACTGCACGAGATCGTGCACGGATGCTGGCCGGCTCATGTGTTTCCTCCTGTCGACGGCCGCGTTCAATCGGTCGGGACGAACCCGGCTGCTTGCACGATCGCCTTCCACCGGTCGGATTCGGATGAGATCAGCCGGGCGAAATCTTCCATGGCAATCGGGTCGGGCTCGACGGCGAGCTTCGCCATGCCGACCCTGACCTCGTCGGTGCGCAAGGCCGCCTGAATTGCGGCATTGAGTTTTTCAACGATCGGCGTTGGCGTCTTTGCCGGAACGAAGAACGCAAAGTACGTGAGGTCCTCCAGCGACGGATATCCGGTTTCCCCTACCGTCGGCACCGTCGGAACGAACGGACAGCGGCGTGGCCCGGTCGTCGCCAGCGCACGCAGATCGCCGGATTGGACCAGTCCGAGCGAGGTGCCGATCGGCATGACGGCCGCTGCAATCACGCCCTTGACCGCATCGTGAATGGCGCCAATGCCCTGATATGGCACGTGAAGAAAATCGAAGCCCGCGCTCCGCCCCAGCATCGTCCCGAGAAAATGCAGCGTGGTTCCGACGCCCGGCGTGCCATAGGTGGCGAGCTTAGGATTGGCGCGGCACCAGATGACAAAGTCTGCAACCGTCTTCACATCAGGGGGCACCTTCGGACCGACCGTCAGAAATGCGGGGGCCGAGGCTACGGTCGAGACCGGCGTGAAATCACGCGGCTCGTATCTCAGCGTCTTGTAGATGTGCGGAAACAACATCACGAAGCCGAGCGGCGCAAACAACATGACCGATCCGTCGGCGGCGGCGCTCTTCACCGCCTCCACCGCAATGCGACCGGCTGCGCCCGGCCGGTTCTCGACCACGATGGTTTTCGCATAGTTGCTCATCTGATCGGCCAGCAACCGGGCCAGGGTGTCCTGCAGCCCCGGCGAGAAGCCCGTCAGGATATGCGCGGTTCTTGCGAGCGGCTGCGCATGCACCTGCGGCGTACGATATGCAGCGGAGAGCGCGATACCGGCCGACGCCATCAAGACGTCACGACGCGTGATCATCAGCTGTCTCCCATCCTGATTTGTCCGAGCGTTCTACTTCCGATGTACCATGCCCGGGATGGACAGGCATGGCCGCCGGCTTACTTTCTCCTTACCGACAGCTTATTCCTGTCGCGCGGGCACAGGGTTTTTGACGACCGACCGCGGTCTCGGGGAGGTGGCTTGCGCTATTTCTTTGACAGTTTTTCACTTGATACCGAGCGGCGCGAGCTTTGTCGCGGGCCGGAGGTCATCGCGATCGCACCTCAAGTGTTCGACCTGCTCGGCTATCTGATCGGCAACCGCGAGCGCGTCGTCAGCAAGAACGACTTGATCAGCGCGATCTGGCAAGGCCGCGTCGTCTCGGACGTCGCGCTGACCACGCGCCTCAATGCGGCGCGGAAGGCGATCGGCGATTCCGGAGACGATCAGCGTCTCATCAAGACCTTTCCACGCAAGGGCGTCCGCTTCGTCGCCACCGTGCGCGAGGCACTCGGCCCGACAACAGCGACCTTCATCAACCTGCCAAGCCCCGCCGCAGGCAAGCCGTCGCTCGTGGTTCTGCCCTTCGCCAATCTGAGCCCCGATCCCGCGCAGGATTATTTCGTCGACGGCGTGACCGAGAGCCTGACCACGGATCTGTCGCGGATGGCGGGCATCTTCGTGATTGGCCGCAACACCGCCTTCACCTACAAGGGAAAATGTGTCGATCTGAAGCAGATCGGTTACGAGCTCGGCGTTCGTTACGTGCTCGAGGGCTCGGTGCAGCGGGCTCGAAGCCGGATACGCATCAACGTCCAGCTCATCGATGCCGAGACCGGCAACCATTTATGGGGCGAACGTTTCGACAAACAGATCGCCGACCTCTTCGACATGCAGGACGAGATCGGTGCCCGTCTTGCCAATCAACTTGGAACCGAGCTGGTCACAGTGGAGGCACGGCGCGCGGCGCGCGCGCCGCACCCGGATTCGATGGACCTGTATTTTCAGGGGATGGCATATCTGAATCGTGGAACGGACCCGGCGAGCCTGTCGCAGGCACGCCCGTTCTTCGAACAAGCGCTCCTGTTGGACGCCGCCAACGCCGAAGCCATGGTGGGCATCACCGACGTCGATACCATGCGTGCGACGTCCATGCTGATCGACCGGACGGCGCCTCTGCGGGTGGTCGAAGCGTCCTTGGCTAAGATACTTGCCCACACGCCCAATCACGCGAGGGCGCATTGCCTGATGGGAGTCGTCCAGATTTTCACAAAACGCGCCGCCCAGGGCATTGCTGAATGTGAGCGGGCATTGGCGTTGGATCGGAATCTGGCCACCGCCCATGCATGGATCGGACTTGGCAAGTGCAATCTGGGTCGAGCCGAGGAGACTGAAGCCCACATCATGGAAGCATTCCGGCTCTCTCCCCGCGACCACAAAGCCTCTTCCTGGATGAATACGGCAGGCGTTGCGCAATCATATCTCGGGGCCGATGAGGCGGCCGTTCACTGGTTCAAGCGATCGATCGAGACCAACCGGAACATTGCCCCGTTCGTCCATTTCTTTCTCGCTGCCGCGTTGGCTCATCTCGCTCAGATTGAGGAAGCAAGGGCTTATCTGCAGAGGGGGCTCGTCCTCGCTCCTAGTTTCAGCATCGAGCAATTCCACGCCAGTTCGCCAACGGATCATCCGATCTGTCTCGCGCAGCGAGCTCGCATTGCCGAGGGCCTACGCAAGGCAGGACTTTCCCAAAAGTAGAATGGCGAGCAGACGTCGAGGTCGGAGGGATCGATCGCGCGAACTTCTGCTGTTGGCACAAAAACGGAAATGCAGCTATAACCCGCGATGTCCGCACCTGATGATAAAACGGGCATCCGCGATTAGGCCATGACGCCTTTGAACCAGCCGAGTGTCTTCGAGCCCTTGATAGCAAGGTAGTGGCAGAAGCGATCGCGTCCCCTGATTGTTCGAGATTTCTGAAAACTGAGCAAGAATGCCCGCTTTCCAGTGGGCTTTTTTGTGAGTTGAGTTAGTGCCAAAGCGTATCCAGATGCCGGGCTTCGTTAAGCCCCAGCTTGCGACGCTAAGGTCGAAGGCGCCGCAAGGCGACCAGTGGCTGCATGAAATTAAGTATGACGGTTATCGCGTTCAGGTTCACGTAAACAGCGGGCGCAAGAACGTCTACACCCGCACCGGGCTGGACTGGACCAAACGGTTCTCTGTCATTGCCGGTGCCTTTGATATTCCGGGGCCAAGCCATCATCGATGGGGAGGTCGTCATAGTTCATGAAGGCCGCACCAACTTTTCCGAACTCCAAGCCGAACTTGCCGCCGGCAGACAAGATCGTTTGGTCTTTTATGCATTCGATCTCCTCTGGCGCGACGGAGACCTTCGCAGGCGACCGCAGATCGAACGCAAGCAAGTCCTTCTAGACTTGCTCGGCGAAAACGACATCGAACTTCCGGTCCTGTTTCCGAGCATCTCGTCGGCGACGGGCAGAGGATGTTTGAGCATGCCACCAAGTTGAACTGGGAAGGCATCATTTCGAAAGCGAGCAGATGCGCCGTACCGATCGGAGCGAACTGAGAACTGGCTGAAGATCAAAGCCGTGCAGAAGGGGAAGTTTCCGGTGGTCGGGTTCGTCAAGGACCCTGGCGGCATCGCGGCGCTATATCTCGGCAAGAAGGAAGGTAACGATCTCGTTTACATGGGAGGTTGGGACAGGATGGTCTCGCACTGTTTCCAGCCAGATCAGGAAACAACTCGACACTGTTGTCAGTCCGAAATCCACACTAACCAGACCGATCAGGAAGCTAATGGCGACATGGGTAGAACCGAAGTTCTATGCTGACGTTGAATACAGAGACATCACATCGGAAGGCTTACTACGTGCCAGTTCGTTCAAAGGCCTTTTCCGGAAGGATCAATCCTGATTGTCCCATCTGCTTCGGAGTAGGCTGGGTATGCGAAAATCATCCCAAGCGGGCTTGGAGCGAAGGGCTCGGTTGTCAGTGTGGGGCAGGTATGCCCTGTGAGTGCGTCAGTGCTGATGGGCTTGAGGAGCCTGACATCAGCCAAGTCCTCGAAGCCCCGTCAACGCCCCACTAGCGCCGCGCGGTCTTCCGACGATTATATGGTGAGCGGTTCACCGGTCCCATCGGTTGCTAGGTCCCGGATCAGCGCCGCTTCAGCCGCATCGGTCCGAAGCTTCTCCAGAGAGGCCTGATAGTCCATCACTTGCTTACGCTTTTAACCATGCGGTTCCCTCAACATCGCTAATTACACATCGCTTCTTCCCCCACCCCGTCTGTCCGGTAGCCGACAGAAACAAATCAGCCCATCGCTCGCTCAATCGTGAATGCCGCAACGCGAAGCCCTTGGGGTTCAAATCCGAACCGTGATGTGGCCGCAACCGTTACTAGGTAGCGGGAACGGAGATCATGATGGAGATCATGATGAAGCGCCGTCGATTTAAACAGACCAGTTCTCTTGAAGAGCGTCTCGCCGAACGTGCGAACGAGATCAGGGCACAGGCTGAAGCTCTTCCCCCGGGTAGCATCGAGCGTGAGCGATTAGAGCTGCAGGCAAGGCAAGCTGACACTGTCTCTCATATCAACGAGTGGCTGACCTCACCCGGCCTACAGCCTCCGAAATAGTCGAATTGCCCCGTCGGACGGCAGCGTAACATTCATGCAGCAGCCTTATCCTCTTTGTCAGCTCCGCGTGTAACGATCTTGATCGCATCGTCGGGCAGCGGTCGCTGCAGCGCCTTGCCCTCGTCCCACGGCGCTCTCATCCAAACGTCTCGCTCCTCGTCGGTCTGCAGGATGACCGGCATAGCTTTTGGATGGATCGGTTCGACAACGGCGTTCGGCGACGTGGTGAGAAATCCATAGAGACGACGTCTTTCTTCTTGGTCTCCCGGTTTGGCTCCGGGGCGTATTCCGCGAAGCTGTTGAACGGCACTAGGCAACGATTTTCCGGCTTCAGCCAACCGCGCCAATGCGGCGAGGAAGGTGTTGCGAATATTGGTCACTGGCGGCCCGCCTGTCCGTGGCGGTGGCGGCATGCCCCAGCGCATCAGGACTAACTCGCGTTCGGTACCTGTATTGCGAACGATCGGCGCTGGGTAGTCGGGAAACACGCCCGGCATAGGCGCTAGGTTGCCCACGTATCGGTTCATGACGCGGAACAACGCGCGGATGGCTTCTTGGTTTGTGGTGATGCTGTAGAGATTGCACATTATGGAGAGCTGCCGCGATAGATTCTTTTCGTTAGTCTCGATCAGTATGCAGGTCTCTCAGCTTTCGCATGTAGTAGCCCTGCCTTTGAAGCTCTGACCTAATCGCATCGCTGACCTTGACAACCCTCTTCTTGCTCTTGCGCCATTTTCCCAGCGTCGCAACAGGCGGTATCGGGCATCCCTTCTTCACAACGAGCAGATCACGTCTGGTGCTCAAATACACATCCATTTGTCTATCTCCCAAAAACGACTGAACTTATCGTTTGTGAGCAGAGCATGGGTTACCGAAACGCAACACCAAGCGATTGTTGTGCGCCTTCCTAATTTACCGCTGGCAGGAGTGCAGCGAAGCGCTTGACCAAGTTAAAGCGGCACAGGCTCAATAAGCAGCTAGGTCTCGTGGATTGCTCAGGGGCTTCGGTGACGCTGTAATTGCCACCCAGAGCACGAAAAAGCGCGAAGTCATCTGGGGCGGGCGGATCATGGGCGCCGACATGCGCGCCCAGACAGCCCGCCAAAACGCTAAGAAGGCCGCCCGTGCCGCTGATCGAGCCAAGGCAGAAGCATGGTCGGTCCGCATGGAAGGCTATGGCGGCCCGGCCCAGCCATCCCCAACGATTGGCCAATGCCTGAACGGCGGATACGGTTGGCTAGAGATCGAATGCTGCCGATGCAAAACACGGGCAAGCCTGCCGCTTGATGCTATCCGCAGGGCGCGTGATACGCCGATCTGGAAGCTAGAACCGTCCTTCCGAATGCCGGTCCTGCGGCACGCGCCGTTAGAAGCCACCGGTCCGCATGATCAAGTTGACGGAGCAGCGGGAGATTACGCCGTACAAATGGGTGCATCCTGATGAGGAGCGTTGAGGTCCACATTGCAAGGAGAAGGCGACCCCCTGGCGTCAGTGCTTTGCATGTTCGCTCCCTAAATCATAAAAATGCGAATGGATCAGGAGCTAGTTGCTTAACAATTTTGGATGAAATTCCGATTTGCAAGGCAACCAAATGAAGTCGTAGCCGCACCCGAGGATCAAGGAGGGAACGCGACGATGCAAGTGCTCACGATGCTCCTTCCAGTCTTCCTCGTGCTCGCGTTGATGTCGAGCAAGCTGTTCAACAGTTTGAGAACGATGGAAGTACAAATGGGCATGGGCGTGGTGCTGTTGAGATGCGAGAGCCCATCGCTGTTCTGGTTCGTGATTGCGTTTCAGTGTTTGGTGATAGGCGCGCTACTCGCGATCTTCTATTGGCCATTTATTATTCTTCCGAACCAAGTCATGAGCTGAAAGCGCTAAGCGAACGATGTCCACCCTAAAGCGCGTCGACCCAGCGCTCCGCCCCATTATCCCAACGATCGTCGGATTGGCAGCCGTCGGCGGCATCATCGCGGCGACGGAGTTCGGGCCAATCCTCGTCGGCTGCTCCATCAAGGGCAACATCAGCAAGAACACGGGCGAGCGCATCTATCACTCACCGGGGCAGGAGTATTACGCTCAAACTCGGATTAACTGGCTCTCAGGCGAGCGATGGTTTTGCTCCGAGGCAGGTGCACGGGCGGCAGGATGGCGGAAGTCCCGAAGTTAGGTTGTGCAGTCTGGGTCCGCTTTGGAGGCGAAAGCAGACACGCGCTGATCACGAAGAAACTTCGCCTTTTGACCCTGGCTGTGTGAAAACGCCGTACTCCCGAGACTGCCTAGAATGAACTTTCTCGTTGCGAAGAGAAATCGACAGAGCATGAGAACGCTTACGAAGCGGTTCGCCGTTCGATAGAACACGATTCTATCACTTCTACTTGCCGCCGCGTTTTTACACAGCCAAGACCCAAAGCGGACTTCGAGTGGGGCAGAGCAATTAGACGTCCGACAAAAAAGACTCGATCTCGCCGATGAACCTCGGCCATGCCTGCTCACCTGGTATCGGAACGTGGTTTTCTGAGTCCAAAGTTACGAACTTCGCGTTCGGGATCGACGTGGCCATGCGGCGTCCCTCGTCGAATGGCACGAGATTGTCGTAACGAGAGTGCAGGACAAGTGCCGGAGCGGATACCTTCGGCAGAAGGTCGACGATATCAATTTCGTCAATGCCGTTATGATTCCTCACTGCGTTTTCAGCGGAAGTCGATACACGCAGCAGGTCTGCGTACCACTTGATCTGTTCGGGCGAGGCACTTGGAAGAAAAACGGAGCTGAACATCCTCAGAAATGCCGAGTTCTCGTTCACCCATCCTTCACGCATGACGGCAATAAGGGCCTTTCCCAATTCGATCTGTTCCAAGGAGCCTCGCTTATTGCGGCCGAGCGCAAACCCACCGACCAAGACCATCTTGGTGACGCGATTGGGATAGCGAGCAGCATGGGCGATAGCCGTTCCCACCCCTTGCGATATGCCCAGAACTGCATAGCGCCGCAAATGCAATGCACCAACCACTGCTTCTAGATCGCGTTCGAACGTTGCAAGGGAAATGTCGGTGATGTTGCGATCGGAAAGCCCAAAACCTCGACCGTCGAAGCGAATGAGCCGGAAGCGATCGGCGAGGAAACGCCAGAGCGGCGCCCGGCCTGGGTTCTGCCAGTCGTATTCGAGGTGGGTAAGCCAGGTCGGAATACTCACGAGAGGCATGCCTTGGCCGACACATGCCACGGCAAGATTAATCCCGTCCGTGGTCCGGCAAAATGTGATTTCTTGACCGCGCGAGGGACGACACGGCATCTGACGGGCGGCCGCCTCAACCGATGAACTCCGCGTCTCCACTGCGTCTTCGCGGACATCGCCAATGAACCGGAATCCTCTGCGGATGACGGTGCAGATCCAGCGCTGCTGCTCGCCGTCATCACCGACCGAGCGGCATTGATCCGAGCTGCAATCGCGGAATCCGAAACCATGCGCCCATCCCAAACGGCCGAGAGGAGATCTTCTTTGCTGACCACACAGTCGCGATTGCGAATCAAGTAAACAAGAATGTCGAACACCTGCGGTTCGACCGGAATCAACTTCGCCCCCGACCGCAACTCGCGCCGCTCGGCATCGAGAATCATGCCGCCAAAAAGGTAAGCCAAGGGTGCACTCCAGTGCGAGCAAAGGCGGCCGAACAACGGCTTCGCCGTGCAAATCAATGGTATCGCAATAAGAAATAAAGGTCACGGCAAAGCGCGGCCGGACCGGGGAAGGCACAATCGACGCCATGCTGCAAGGGTAAGCCAGGGAGGAGACAATGGCTCATCCGTCCGTATTCGCACTTTTACTATCGTGCCTTCTTGTCCCGGCCAGTGCAATCTCGGGCCCATCGACCAAAGAAGCCGAGGTGAACGGGGTTCGCCTGCCTTATGTGGAGCAGGGCTCAGGCGAGCCGATCGTCTTTATCCATGGAGCAATTTCCGATCTTCGCGCCTGGGAACCGATCAGAGACGAGATTGCCAAGAAGTATCGGTTCGTCGCCTATACCCAGAGATATTTCGGGATTGGCGCCTGGAAGGATGATGGGAAGCAATTCGGCGTTGCGACCCATGCCGGTGATCTCGCAAAGTTCATCATGGCGCTCAACACTGGACCGGTTCACCTCGTCGGTTGGTCCTACGGCGGTGCGGTGGCGACGGAAGCGGCGTTGAAGAATCCTTCACTGGTCCGCAGCCTAATTCTTTACGAACCGGCCGTGTGGGAAGTTCTCTCGGCTGATAGCCCCGAGGAAAAAGAAGCGCTCGAAGATCGGAGCAAAATTTTTGGTCCGGCAGTCGCTGCAAACAACGCCGGTGACGCGGTCCAAGCGACCCGGCTACTGCTAGAGGGGGTGTTCTACCTCCCACATGGCGGGTTCGACCGTGAACCGCAGGCAGCGCAGACGATTTGGCTCGACAATTCCCGGACCACGCCGCTGTTGTTCGCGGCTTCGCCAACCGCAATAACATGCGACACACTGAAGAATTTCAGTCGGCCGACGCTAGTCCTAGGAGGGAGAAATCGTCTGCAACCTGGAGGCTGATCAATGACGCGTTCAGCAAGTGCATACCTGGCGCCCGCAAGATCACTCTGCATAACGTTAATCACGATGCGCCTCTTCGCGATCCGGCTGGATTCAGCGCTGCCGTGATAGAGTTCCTGTCGAAACGTTGAGGCTGCCTCAGTTGATGGCCGTTCTGCTTTTGAGCGAGCATCGGAATGTCTGGTCGGTTGCGCACGCTAGGTCCGGAAATGGCACCTTTGAGACATGCCCGCCTATTCTGAGAATGTCCGTTGATTGGGGTAGATCGCTAGTGGATCGTCCGACCCAGCGCCTCGGAGAACACGCGCGCGTAGTGCTCCAGATCGGCCGATTCGAACCCGGTCAGATTGTAGATCTGGCCGATGTGCGGCGTGGGATCCTCGATGACGACCGATACGGCGCGCGCCACGTCCACAGCCGAAATCGGTGAGGTTTTGCCGCCGCCCATTGGCAACGCCAGTTCATCGGTGTCCCGCACGCTCGGGGCAGCGAAAAGGCGGAAGAACCCTTCGAGGAAACCGTGGGCCGCATGGCGACGACCGGGAGGCCCGACCAGGACAAAGCTTGTTCAGCCAGCCAGTGCAGCTTGTGCTGCGGGCTGTCGGTGCTCTCGGTGATGCTCATCTGCGTAACGGTCATCTGAGACATGTTCACGAACGCTTCGACGCCGTGATGGCGCGCCACGGCGGCGATGTTGACCGTGGCCGTCAGGTAATCGGCCGAAACCGACATGCCGAAATAGACACTCGCGCAACCTTCGATCGCCCGGTGCATCGCGGTGAGGTCAGTCAGGTCGCCTTGCATGACCTCGGCGCCGAGCTGGCGCAGGGCCTCGGCGCGTTCATCCTCGCGGCGCACCAGGGCGCGCACCTTGCGCCGTTTGGCGAGCAGCATTTCGGTGAGATTGCGGCCGATGGACCCGACAGCGCCACCCGCGCCGGTCGTCTCTGGGGCTTCGCGTAGGTCGCCAAATGCGGCTTGTGACGATAGGCGCTCCCCCGACTACAGCTCACAGGTGCGCAACAAAGTGTTAAGCTGCTTTCCGTCCGGCGTGGTGCCTGGTCGTTTGGAGGGCGCTGTGACAGAGCAGCGGGTTCAAAGGCGACTAGCGGCAATCTTGGCCGCTGATGTGGTCGGCTATTCCGCGCTCATGGAACGCGACGAGGAAGCGACCTACCATGAGTTCGAGCGGCTCAAACGAGAATTGATCGAGCCTAGCCTCCGCCACCACGAAGGCCGCCTTATCAAGACAACGGGTGATGGTGCGCTCGTCGAGTTCGCGAGTCCCTTAGCCGCCATGAGATGCGCGGTGGAGATGCAGGATCATCTCGCCTCGGGGAACAGTCCGCTAAGGTTTCGCATCGGGCTTAACCTTGGTGACATTATCGTTGGCCGGGACGGGGACCTCTACGGCGATGGGATTAACATTGCGGTCCGGCTGGAGGGTATCGCCGATCCGGGAGGCATCCTGATTTCCGAAAAGGTGTACAGCGAAGTCGAAGGCAAGCTGGACCTTGGCTTCGAGGATCGCGGCAAGCAGCAGCTCAAGAACATCTCCAAGCCCGTCCGCGCATACGCGGTACGCACCGGAGCCCATAGCGCGCTGACCGAGAGGATAAGCTCGGCCCCTCCACTCCCAGACAAGCCGTCTATTGCCGTGCTGCCGTTCGAGAACATGAGCGACGATCCCGACCAGGAATACTTCGCCGACGGCATTGTGGAGGACGTGATCACTGCGCTGTCGCGCTTCAAGTCGCTGTTCGTGATCGCTCGCAATTCGAGCTTCACTTACAAGGGCAAAACGGTGGATCTGAAGCAAGTCGGGCGCGAGCTGGGAGTGCGATACGTGCTGGAAGGCAGCGTACGCAAGGCAGCAAAGCGTTTGCGCATCACCGGCCAGCTCCTCGACGCCTCGACAGGCGGGCATCTGTGGGCAGATCGTTTTGAAGGCGACATCGAAGACGTGTTTGAGCTGCAAGACCGGGTGACATCGAGCGTGATCGGCGCCATCGCACCAAAACTTGAGCAGGCCGAAATCGAGCGCGCCTTGCGCAAGCCGACCGAGAACCTTGACGCCTATGACCATTACCTGCGTGGCATGGCGTGCATGTATCGCTGGACCAAGGAGGGCTTCGGCGAGGCGCTGACGTTGTTCTACAAGGCTATCGAACTCGATCCAAATTTCGCTTCGGCCTATGGCATGGCCGCGTGGTGCTACTTTTGGCGTATGGCTAATGCGTGGATGACCGACCGCGGGCAAGAGATCGCGGAAGCCAAACGATTGGCCAGCAGGGCGGGGGAGTTAGGCAAGGATGATGCGGTTTCGCTCTCTTTTGGCGGACTTACGCTTGGCTACTTTGCGACCGACGCTGAATCGGGTGCTACGCTGATCGATCGCGCGCTCCTGCTCAATCCGAACCTCGCGGCTGCTTGGAGCGCCAGCGGATTCTTGAGAGCCATTTTTGGCGACCTGGACGTGGCTGTCGAGCACTTGGCGCGCGCCATGCGGTTAAGCCCTCTTGATCCACTGATGTTCTTCATGCACCACCTCACCGCATTGGCTCACTACTTCGCTGGCCGATACGACGAGGCGTTGCCGTTGGCAGAACGAGCATGCCGTGAACAGCCGCATTTCATAGGCGCTGTGCGAGTCGCCGCAGCAAGTTATGCCCTCGCCGGTCGTCCCGACGAAGCACGGAAGTGCATTGCACGCGCGCGTCAACTCGATCCCGAGTTGCGCGTTTCCAATTTGAAGGATCGGATCGGACCGTTTCGGCCAGAAGCTTTCCCCAAATACGTAGAGGCCCTGCGAAAGGCCGGACTACCTGAGTGAGACGGTTTGGTGGATTTCGTGCCGGCGGCGCAGGCATGTGTTTGGCGCCTATCTGACCGACTGGCTAGTCCGTACGGACCCTGCTGCTACCGCTATTGGCACTAAACGGACCGGTCTGGCCATGTCCGTTCATCGGGCCAGACCAGCAGTGGCTCATTGAATATCATAACGGCACTTTTGACCCGTTTCGGACATGGCGGACATCGGCCCACAATCCTGCTATATAACTCTCTAATTTCCCCGGGCCCGGGGGTGCGTCGTGAGCAGTGAGCACGTTGAGCGGCGACTGGCGGCTATTCTGGCGGCAGATGTCGTGGGCTCTTGTCGCCTGATAGGGATCGACGAAGAAGGCACGCTGGCGCAACTCAAAGCTCTTAGGAAGACGCTTTTCGATCCCAAAATCTCTGAGCACCATGGACGTGTCGTCAAGAATACAGGCGACGGTGCCCTCGTTGAGTTCGCCAGTGTGGTCGACGCCGTGCGATGCGCCGATGAAATCCAACGCTGCATGACAGAACAAAATGTCGATGTGCCGCAGGACAAGCGGATCGAACTCCGCATCGGCATTCACGTCGGTGATATTATCATCGCAGATGATGATATTTTCGGCGATGGGGTCAACATCGCCGTGCGCCTCGAAGCCCTCGCCGAGCCCGGCGGCATCGTGGTCTCCGTCAACGCCTATGACTATGTCAAGAACAAGGTGCAGGTTGGGTTCGACGATATCGGCGCTCAAACTCTGAAAAACATCGCCGAGCCAGTGCGGGCCTATCGCATTGGTGGCACGCCTAGCGTCGGAATAACCGTAGACCGAGCTGTGGCCGACAAGCCTTCGGTCGCAGTCATGCCCTTTGACAACATGGGCAGCGGAAAAGAACAGCAATATCTCTGTGACGGAATCAGCGATGATATCATTACCGAGCTGTCACGATTTCGACAAATGCGCGTTTTGGCACGCAATTCCTCGTTCCAATTTCGCGGGCCAAATGTCGATGTCGGTCGGGTCAGCCGAGAACTTGGCGTTCAATACATATTGGAAGGTAGCGTCCGGCGACTTGGAGAACGCATTCGCATCACTGCGCAACTTATTGACACGTCAACGGGTCACCATGTGTGGGCAGATCGATTTGATCGGCCTCTGGAAGAGTTATTCGATGTCCAGGATCAGGTGGTTCGGACAATCGTGGGTACTCTCGTAGGACGGCTGCAGGCCGACCGTGTTGATCGTGCCAAGCGCAAGCCACCCACCAGCCTCGTCGCGTATGAATGTGTGCTGCGCGGCGATGCCCTGCCCGTATACGACGAGGTTAGTGAGGCCGAAGCGCGCCGTCTGTTCAGACGAGCTATCGAACTCGATCCCGGGTACGCAAAAGCTTATGCGCTGCTCGCGTTTGCCATTTGTCGCGAATGGTACGTCGACATGAGTGGATCTAATGCCGCATTGGACCAAGCGTTAGAGCTCGCCAAGAGAGCCGTCGAACTCGACGATGGCCAGGAAACGTGTCTAGGGGCTTTGGGTTTTGTGCACATCTATCGCCAATCGTACGATCTTGCTGAGCACTATTATGCAAGAGCGCTCGCGCTGAATCCGAACAGCCCGACTGTCTTGGCGAATTTAGGTGATCTGTACGTCCGTCTCGGAGACGCCGCAAAAGGCATCGATTACTTGAAGGAAGCGAAAGTCGTCGATCCCTTCTTTGCTCCGAAATGGTATTGGGGGGCAGTGGGCAGAGCGTACTTCGTGACACATCGATATGAGGATGCCATCACGGCCTTCGCTCGTTACCCAAGTACAATGTATTGGGGAGAGGTGTACCTGACGGCTTGCTATGCTTTGACGGGCAACATCGATCGGTCCAAATATCATGCTGCCGAGGTCCTTCGCCTCATGCCTGAGTTCTCAATCTCGCGCTTTATGCCGAAGGACCCGTACAGGCTTTCGAGCGATAGTAAACATCTGGCCGACGCTCTTCGCCAAGCTGGGCTGCCGGAATGAGAGTCGCTTTTTCTGCATTGCTAGTGGATTCGTCGGCTTTTGGCACCTTTCGGACCTGCCGATCCTCGTAGCGAACGTCGGCTATGAGGCGTAAAGCGGAAGTGGCTCGGAAATCGCCAAACCGACGCGATTGACCCAACTGCGACATTGGAGCTCGCCGTGACGATTCGTGAGGAGGCGCGGCTCGACTTTTGGGGATAGAATTCGGCCGGCTCAGCACCTCAAAAGTTGGGCTTAGTCCGAGACATGGGAGGATCACATGAAAATGATTCAAGTTACCATCGTTTCCGGCTTGATCGCCTTGGCCGGTCCCGCGTCAGCCCAAGGCATGGATGACAAGATGCTTGGACCGCAGGATGTAAAATGGACGAAGGCCCCGCCGTCTATTCCGCCGGGGGCTGAAGCAAGCGTACTCTACGGCGACCCCGGGAAGGAGGGCTTGTTCGTGCTTCGGCTCAAGCTCCCCAAGGGCTATGCCGTTCCCCCGCACACCCACCCGAAGCCTGAAATCGTAACCATTATCTCCGGCACGTTTACGCTCGGCATGGGCAACGTTGCGGATAAAGCCAACGCCAAACCGCTGCCGGCTGGAAGCTTCTTCGCGTTTGCGCCCGGCATGGCGCACTATGCCTTCACGGATGAAGAAACCGTCGTTCAGATCAACAGCACTGGGCCGTGGGGTATCAACTACGTAAATCCCAAGGATGATCCTCGACAGAAGACGCAGTGACTAAGACACCGGTGCGCAGGGGCGCGTCAACCAACGTCCCTGCTCATTTGTTTGAGGCGGTCGTGCGCTCTCGGGCGAAACGCCATCGCTTGCGCGCATTTCGCGTGCCTTGTGCCGCGCGCCGACGAGGTGATCAAGCGATCGGCCGGAATGTCCGAGTCTGGCACCTTTGAGAAATGGCGACCGACCCTGACGATGTCCGTTTCCAGGGGAAGACCGGAAGTAGTCGGCCGACGACCAAAATGACGCGATTGACCCTGGCTGTGTGAAAACGCGGTGCTGCTGTTATGATTCTCCCCGTGATTCTAAGGGGGAATTGATCTTCGTTGAAGAGGCGGATCGTGGGCAATGGACGCTATTGCCTGAATGCCTCGATGACTTCATTGACGAGAGCAACCCTGTTCGCGTGATCGATGTGTTTGTCGATGCGCTCGATTTGGCCGAGATGGGCTTCGAAGGCGTGGAGCCGGCGGCGACCGGGCGGCCGTCGTACCATCCCTCGGTTCTCCTGAAGCTGTACATCTATGGCTATCTGAACCGGGTGCAGTCGAGCCGGCGGCTGGAACGCGAGGCCGGACGCAATGTCGAGGTCATGTGGCTGCTCGGTCGGCTCGCTCCTGATCACAAGACGATCGCGGACTTTCCGCAAAGACAATGGCCTGGCGCTACGCAAGGTATGCGCGCGCTTCGTCGAACTCTGCCGTGAGATGGGCCTTCTCACGACGGCGCGCGTCGCCATTGATGGCAGCAAGTTCAAAGCAGTGAACAACCGGGACAAGAACTTCACACGGGCGAAGGTGAAGCGGCGGCGTGCGCAGCTGGAGGAGAGTGTCGCGCGCTATCTGAGCCAACTTGACACGGCCGATAGGCAGGAGCCGACGGAGGTGCTGGCCGCGAAGGTGACGAGGCTCCACGAGAAGCTCACAAAACTGAAGGAGCAGATGGGCAACCTTGCCGTCTACGAGAGGCAGATGCTTGCGTCACCTGATCAGCAAATCTCGCTGACCGATCCCGACAGCCGCTCGATGGCGACGAGCGGCCGCGGTTCCGGCGTCGTCGGCTACAACGTGCAAGTCGCCGTGGATACCAAGCACCACCTGATTGTGACGCATGAGGTCACGAACAGCGGTTCAGATCGGGCTCAACTGGCCAATATGGCCAAGCAGGCGAAGGCTGTTCTACAGACCGAGACGCTCGAGGCCGTTGCCGATCGCGGCTACTTCAGCAGCGCGGAGATCCTCGCCTGCCACGAGGCCGGCATCACAGTAACTCTGCCCAAGCCGCAGACGTCTGGCGCCAAATCGGATGGACGCTTCGGCAAGCAGGACTTTGTCTATTTGCCGGAGGAGGACGCCTATCGCTGTCCGGCTGGAGAGCAACTGCCATATCGTTTTACGAGCGAGGAAGATGGCAAGCGGATAAGGCGTTACTGGACCAATGCCTGTCAAAATTGTTCGCTCAAGTCCCAGTGCACGACAGGGCCAGAGCGGCGGATTCCACGATGGGAGCATGAGCATCTGCTCGATGCCGTGCAGCAGCGCCTTGATGCGAACCCGCTCGCCATGCGTCAGCGTCGCGAGACGGTCGAGCATCCGTTCGGCACGATGAAGGCCCGCATGGGAGCGACACACTTCCTCACCAAAACGCTTCCAAAAGTAGCCGCCGAGATGGCTCTCTCGGTTCTGGCCTACAATCTGACACGGGTCATGAACATCGTCGGAGCCAAGCCGCTGATGGCTGCGATCGCGGCCTGAAACCCGCTCGGGTTTTTTTGCTCCCAGTACCGGCGTCCCACTCAAGCCGTTTTTACACGACCAAGACCCGAAGCGGACCTCAACTCCTGCCTAGATAGGCAACGGCTTCTATTTCCACCAACACTTCCGGCTTCGCAAGGGATCGCACTTCAACAAGCGTGGAAGCGGGAAAATCTCCCGTGAAGAATTCGCGGCGTGCTCGCCAGACCTCGGTGTTGTTCTTGATGTCGACGACGTAGATCGTCATCTTCACCAAATTATCCATCGTTCCACCGGCCGCTTTGATGATGCGGTCAATGCGTGAAAATATTTGCTTGCTCTGTTCGTACTCATCCTTGCCGACCATCTCGGTGCCGCCTTCGAAGGGACGTGCTACTTGGCCGGAGATGAACAGCATGTCGCCGGCGCGTATAGCGTTTGACCACAGACCGGGGCCTACCTCAGCTACATCGGAGACGGAGAGCTTTGTCCTGGGCATTGCATTCTCCCTATGAAGTTATCTCTAATGCGTTTCGCTATTGGTCTATCACAAACATAAGCGAACGCGTCGCGCCTCCGTTGTCCGACGACGGCGGAGTTCGTCCGCTTCGCCCGGTAGATTGCAGGCGCAGCACTCATCGCGCGTGCGGTACGCTACCGCGGCCGCGGTCGTTTCCGTTGTGCCCCGGCCTGCTAGCGACCGCAATCTGTGGCGATGTCAGCTTCTGACGGCCAAGCGGAAATTCTTACGATCAGTCAGAGCATTACCGCTTGTGTGACCCACAGCGGACTTACGGGCGTGTTTGCTCAGATCATCCCCCCGGTCCCGGAATGAAGCAGCGCCATATAGGGGTCATTCTTCTATCGGTGTAGGACGGCGACCACCAAACCATCGCGATGCCGCTGAGGTTCGGCTGGTCGATCACGGCGGAGTATGGCACGTCGAACCATTGCCCCGGCTCGGTTGGTCTATGCGGATCCTTCAATAAGACCCTATACCCGCCCTTCGTCATATCCCACTCGGCCTCCACGTGCTGGCCGTCGCCGGTGTCGCAGCACGGCTCGCCTACCTTATTCTTGAGACTCTTGAACCACGCATTGAGTTCTGGTCGCATCGGGTCATGCGAATTGGCCGTGCCAATCTCGAGAAGAGCAACCGCACTCAATCCCATCATGGGAGTTAGGATCAATCGATAAAGGCGTGTCGGCCGGCGTCCATTCGAACTGGTCATGGGAACCTCCGTTCCCCCAAACCCGTTTCTGTGGGTCATCGGCACTGCGAGAAGGTTCAACCGGATGGCCGACGCGCTGGCTCGGTTGGCCGCTTCGAATCTGGCACCAATGCGAAGTCCAGAGGCCTCCGAAATTATCTGCTTATCGGGGCAGACCGGAAGTGGTGAGCGCACGGTTAGAAGGACGCGATTGACCCAAACCGGAAATTGTCAAACCTGGATTGAAGAAAGGGACAGACTGTTGTTATGCGTCAATCAAGAATCAGACGACTGGTCGTTCGCTGCTGCTTTCCGCTTCCTGCGTGCAACGCGGCCCACGCTCCTCGTCCGGATTGCTGGTATGCAGGTAAGTCACGCTTTGGGAGTCAGTCGCCAAAGGCGGCTTGCGAGGCTTGATGATCGATGGTCCAGTCGTTGAAGAGGTCCGCTGCGGTTGCGCGTATGTGAATGCTACTCAACAAATGGATGTCAAAATAAATTTATGGGTGTCAGTGATTTCACACACGTAGGGTGATTTACCGATTAATTTCCAACTTGAGTGGTTCGCCCAAACGTCTACTAGTCGGGGAAGAGCGAAAGTGGTCGGCCTCCGGTCGAAACGTCGCGATTGACCCTTAACGGAATTCCGGTACCGCGCTACGGACCGGATGACCGTCGGCACCTCGTCGGGTAGACTGGTTGCCTAAGCTCCCGAACGGGAACGGGTATGCGCATGGCCCGGAAGCTCGCCGCCATCATCGCCGCCGACGTTGTCAGCTATAGCCGGCTGATGGGTGTCGACGAGGCCGAGACCTTGGCGGCGCTCAAGACGCATCGACGAGATTTGATCGACCCGAACATTGCCGAGCACCAGGGCCGCATCGTCAAGACAACTGGCGATGGCCTTCTGATCGAATTCCCGAGCGTGATCGAAGCCGTCCAATGTGCGGTCGAGGTCCAGCGCGCGATGCAGGAGCGTAATTCGGACGTGCCGGCGGACCATCGCATCGAGTTCCGCGTCGGCATCAACCTCGGTGACATCATCATTGACGGCGACGATATTTATGGCGATGGCGTTAATGTTGCGGCACGGCTCGAAGGCCTCGCCGAAGCCAATGGGATCTGCGTAAGCAGAGTCGTACACGATCAGGTGCGCGACAAGCTGGGTCTGGGCTTCGAGGATCTGGGCGAGCGGCAGCTCAAAAACATCGCCCGGCCGGTCCGCGTCTTCCGGATTGCAACACCGGATATCGGACTGCGGACGCAATCGGCAAACCCCGCACTCGCGATACCGGACAAACCGTCGATTGCCGTATTGCCTTTCACCAACATGAGCGGAGATCCAGAACAGGACTACTTTGCCGATGGAATGGTCGAGGACATCATCACGGCGCTATCTCATTTCAAGGCGCTGTTTGTCATCGCCCGCAACTCCAGCTTCACGTACAAGGGGCGCGCCGTCGACGTGAAGGTAGTCGGGCGTGAGCTTGGAGTGCGCTATGTGTTGGAAGGAAGCGTTCGCAAGGCCGCAAACCGGGTGCGCATCACGGGACAGCTTGTCGATACCGCTACTGGCGCGCATCTTTGGGCGAACCGGTTTGATGGTGGGCTCGGCGACATTTTCGATCTGCAGGACCAGGTGACGGAGAACATTGTCGGAGCGATCGCGCCGGCGGTTGAAAAAGCCGAGATCGAGCGCGCCAGACGCAAGCCGACCGAGCGTCTCGACGCCTATGATCACTACTTGCGCGGTTTAGCTAAGTCTTATCAAGATGCTAGTCAGCAAGCGTGCAGCGAGGCACTGCACCTATTCAACTGCGCGATCAAGCTCGACCCAGACTTTGCGACAGCCTACGCTCGTGCCGCCTTTTGCTATGCCAATGCCAAGGCCTTTGGCTGGATTTCACTCACACCGGAAGAGGTTGCCGAGGTATCGAGGCTCGCTCACCGAGCGGTTGAGCTAGATAGGGATGATGCGATCGCGCTCGCTGATAGCGGATGGGCATTGGCATACGTTGTTCGCGATCTCGATCGAGGCGCCGCTTTAATCGATCGCGCGCTTGCGCTCAATTCCAATGTGGCCGAGGCGTGGGATTGCGGTGGCTGGGTAAAGAATTGGCTCGGCGAGTACGAGCTAGCGATCAAGCGCTTCACGCGTGCCATACGCCTGAGCCCACTTGATCCGTGGGTCGCACCGATGCGAGCTGGGACTGCGCATGCACATTTCTTCCTAAGTCGCTATGACGAAGCGGCATCGTGGGCGGCAATGGCGTTGCAGGACAATCCAAACTCTCAACCTCTACTTCGTATTGGCGCTGCTAGCAATGCGATGGCGGGACGGCTGGATCAAGCGCAGAAGGCGGTCGTGCGCCTGCGCCAACTCAATCCTACACGGCGGGTTTCCAACCTCAAAAACGTGCTGGGACCTTATCGGCGTGCCGAAGACATCTCGCGATACGAAGAAGGATTGCGGCGAGCCGGGCTCCCCGAATGATACCGCTGGAGGAAGGAAGCGTTACCTTGGGCGATTCTGTCGAGACTTCAGTTATTCGGAAGTCGCGATGAGATGTCTGCCCATCTACGCCACACCGGACGGAGAATCTCATTTCGGATGATGTCCATATCCCAATAACTACATACCGCTTATCCCAAACGAAGCGCCGTTCGGCTTTCGTCCCACTATCCGGCGTCACGCATCCGCTTCGTGCACGTTCCGGCCGGCATGGGCGAAATCGGTTGGCACGCTCCACCGGGAAGGGTGCTCACGGTGTGAAGTTCGAGACGAGCGATGGAGAGGTGCGGCACGTTTCGGCCGGTGGTTCTATGTTGGTGGGGATACGCTTGGACAGGGCCACATCTCACGTCACCCCAAGAGCGGTACACGCTGCCAGAAAGTCTCGACAGCCCACCCATTACAACTCTAGGAGTTGCCGTCGAGCTCGTCGGACGAGCGACCGGATGTCGCCAATTGTCACAAAGCGGACGCGCCGTCCGCGCCGCTGAATGTCCTCTCTTGCGATAGCAGCGGTCATACGACCGTACGCACCATCGCGTCCCAGTCCCATCGGACCTAAAACACGCCGCGTGACCTCAGGACTTGCCGATCGCCATGGCGAGCGCTCCCGGCAAGAACCGGATTTCCCAGAGGATCATCCGATCCAGCGGATCCGACGCCCCTCCGGTTTTTTTCGGGAACCTCTTCCCGTCAAGACCATCCAAGGTGGCAGCGAGGAAAGCGCCGAAGGCGACAGGTCCCGGGACCTGCGGACGGATCCGTTGGCGCCGGACAATTCCGAGACCGAGTTCGTACAGCGCGCACGCGGCTGGGGATGGGAATGCCTTCGAGCTTAACCAGGGAGAACAATCAATGGCACGGCATTCTTCGAACACCATCACAAGACGAAGTCTGGTCACAGGGCTGGCGCTGAGCGCCGCCCCAGTCGCTTTGGCGGAGGCTGATGACGCCTACGCGCAGGCCAAGGAAACAGCGAAGGAAACCACGTCTGAGAAAAATCTGTATGAGCGGCTGGGGGGCGTATTCGCCATCGCGGCGGTGGTGGATCACTTTAGCGACGCCGTCGTGAAGAACCCCTTCGTCGGCCAGAAGTCAAAGAACCCACAACTGCGGGAATGGCACACCAAGAACCTGAAAAGGTTGCCCGGCCTAAAGTTCATGCGCACGCTGTGGGTCTGCGACGTTTCGGGTGGGCCTTTTAAGTTCACCGCCACCAAGCCCGGCAAGACGCCTGTTGGGCTGGAGGAGGCTCATCGGAATCTCCGGATCTCCCCGGCCGAATTCGACGAGGTCGCAGCCGAACTTGGACGGACGCTGGACTTCGCCAAGGTTCCGAAACGCGAGAAGGCCGAAGTCCTGGCAGCCTTTGCCGCCCACAAGGACGAGGTCACGGCCGGCTACGTTGCGGCCGCCAAGCGCGGCTGACGCTGCTGTACTGCCCCGTCCACACGATCCCGCTCGGCCAAAGCTGAGCGGGGAAATGTTGCTGCGCGCCAACTACGAGCTGCGGGATAACGAGTCTGCTTCTGACCCCACAGCGGACGTTTCATCACGTTTCAGGCACCAAAGATTCTGCAGTGAGAATTCAGCTACAGAAGAGCACATCTGTATTCTCAAGAAAGGGCACATCAGAGCAATCGGTCAATGCCGCTGATTGATCTGAGAACTCGCGCGCCAGAAACTGATTGGTCGCAGCCTCAGCAAAAGGGGTGAAGGGTCAGCATGCCGATGGAACGCGCGCGTGAGCCCGACTCTTTCACCGCCCTCGAGGGGAGGGCCAGTCACCAGAGGAGCGCACCATGTCGTCGATCGCATCCGTTGACCGTGCCGCAGCCGAGCTCGCGGCCAACTTTGGGGGACAGCTCCAGAAACCTACCGATGCCGGATACGAGGAAGCCCGCAGGGTTCACAATGGCCTCGTCGACAAACGCCCCGCGTTGATAGTCAGATGTCGCGGCGTTGCCGACGTCGTTGACGCCGTCAACCTAACTCGCAGGCTTGGCTTGGAAGTGGCGGTTCGTGGCGGCGGCCACAACGTTGCGGGCCGCGCCACGATTGATGGCGGGGTGATGATCGACCTAAGCCCAATGAAGGGGATTCACGTTGACGCTAAGAGCCATCAGGCGCGCGCGCAAGCGGGCGTGACCTGGGCCGAATTCAATCGCGAGACGCAGCTGCATGGTTTAGCGGTCACGGGCGGGGTGGTCTCCAGCACGGGGATCGCAGGGCTCACGCTCGGTGGCGGGCTTGGCTGGCTTATGGGCAAGTATGGCCTTGCCCTCGACAGTCTCAAGGCTGTCGACCTCGTGACAGCTGACGGCAAAATTCTCCGCGCTAGCCAGGAAGAAGAGCCCGACCTCTTTTGGGCTGTTCGTGGCGGGGGTGGAAACTTTGGCGTCGTGACCTCGTTCGAGTATCAGCTGCATCCGGTGGGGCCAACCGTCACGGCCGGCCTCATCGTTCACGCGATTGATCGTGCGCGCGACCTGCTCGAGTTCTACCGCGACAAGACCCGATCGCTACCCGATGAGCACGCGCTGTTTGCGACCCTCGCGCATGCCCCGGATGGGTCTGGCATGGAAGTGGCGGCGCTGGTGACCTGTCATTGCGGTCCGCCTGCCGATGCCGAGAAGGCCGTGCGGCCGCTGAAGGAGTTCGGGTCACCCGCGTTGGATGCAGTCGGTCCGATGCCCTACTGCCAGCTCAACAGCATGCTCGATGCCGGCTTTCCCAAGGGCGCTCTCAACTACTGGAAATCGAATTTCCTCACGGAGCTCAGTGATGCTGCAATCAGCGCGATGATCGACTGTTTCGCGCGCTGTCCCGCGCCCATGGGTCAATTGCTCCTCGAGCATATCCATGGTGCAGCGACTCGCGTCGGGGTCGGTGACACGGCGTTCCCACATCGCAGGGAAGGCTACAACTTCCTTGTGCTCGCGCAATGGATGCGGCCGGCCGACACGAACCGCTGCGTCGCGTGGGCGCGAGAAACCTACGAACTGATGCAGCCCTACTACGCCCCAGGCCGGTATGTGAATTATCTCGACGACGACGAGGCAGCAGATGCTGTCGCCGCGGCGTATGGCGCCAACTACCGGCGGCTGCAGCGGATCAAGGAGAAGTACGATCCGAAAAACTTCTTCCGCATGAACCAGAACATCCGGCCCTTGGCCTAAGGCTGACCGGACGCCGTCCATTGCCCTCGCGCTCGGTTTACTAACGAGTGCAACCTCGCCCGCGCGGAGACGTCGAGAGCAACGTCGAGATGGCGGTGGTCATCGCTGCTCGCGTCAACGCCCTTCCAGGACACGACTTCGGTCCAATCTCGAATGACCGCTCT
>NZ_JBICRN010000006.1:0-1555784 GCF_043203335.1 Bradyrhizobium sp. RDI18
CCTTAGGAACGGACCTGCTCAAGATGCCCCGGTCGTTCCTGGCACGTCATACCGCTACGTTTTGTGCGGCTCAGACTGATCGGCGGCGCCGTTCTCTTATCGCGTGCTCTCGCGCCTACCCCAAGTTCGAATGCGTGCAGCGGCTTGAGGGAGAATG
Source organism: Bradyrhizobium sp. RDI18 (assembly GCF_043203335.1). Classification (NCBI taxonomy): domain Bacteria; kingdom Pseudomonadati; phylum Pseudomonadota; class Alphaproteobacteria; order Hyphomicrobiales; family Nitrobacteraceae; genus Bradyrhizobium; species Bradyrhizobium sp. RDI18. The sequence goes on from NZ_JBICRN010000006.1 coordinate 158, forward strand.
CATCAAGTTCATTCCCCTCGCCTCGTCGCGTCAGAATCAAGTTAGCGCAAACCAAACCCCAGCTACGATCTGAAGCCCTACGTTGAAAGCAAACGCAGTCTGGTAAGCTATCTCAGGATAGTGCCCATTTGTGGGAGCCCAGAGCTGAACCAATAACCCCGTCATATATTGCACGACAAACGCGCCGCCGATGTGGAAGACGTTCAGCGCTGCATTGGCCCTGCCCGCCAGCTCCTTTGGGAAATACTCGGCCAGGATCGCGTAACTGAGGACAGTTCCAGCACCGACTGCCGCCACGACGATCCACGGGACATACGAGGGGAGCGGCCATCGCAGGATCAATGCCAACTGAGCCGCGATGAACATCACGGCGACAAGACCCAACAGCGGCCGCGGTCCAATCCCACGTCGGCGCACCCGATCGACCGCAATGCCCCACAGAAGCCCGCCCAAACTCAATGCGATAGCCATGATGAGCAAATGCCAGAGTAGTCCCGACCGGTCGAGGCCCTCGACATCGCTGAGCCATGGCGCCGCCCACAGTCCCTGCAACGCCCATGCCGTCCCGATACAGGTGGCCGAAAGTGGAGCCAAGCGCCAGAAGCGTGGGTCGGCATAAATCGTCCTTAAACTGTTAGGCGTTGGTCCGCCCGCCACCGACATAGCTGCCGACACCTCTGGGACGACAAAATAGATGATAAGAGCGCATCCGGCCGAGGCAATCGCGAGCAGCACAAACAATGCTCGCCAGCCCATCGAGACCAGCAGAAATTCCGCAGGCAAAGTTGCCGTCAGCGCGCCCAGGGCTCCCAGCATAATCATCAGGCCGTTGAGCAGTGGGATACGTTCGCTGGGAAACCAGAGCACGAGGGCCTTCAAGCCGGCCGTCAATGATGCGGCCACACCAAGGCCGATCAGTGCTCGGCCGCCGAGGAGCAGCCAAAAATTGTCCGAGACGGCAAATAGCGCTGCACCCACAGCCGCGGCAACCATCACGGCACCCTGGATCAAGCCCGGACTATATCGGTCCAACAGGATGCCGATCGGAATCTGAGCAGCCGCGAAGGTCAGGTAGTACACAGACGTAAGTAGACCTAGATCGCCAGCGCCGAGGCCAAATTCCGAAGTCAAGGAGCCGGCGACCGTCGCGTTGATAGTCCGGAACAGAAATGAGAGATAGTAAGCGGCAACGAACGGCAGGAACACCCGCAGAATCAGGCGCCAGTTTTTTGTCAAGTCGCCGGCAAGTCGGCGTCGAGTCGCATGGCTGGGCGATCGAGACCGTAGTTGCTGTTCGACCGATCCTTGGTGAGCAGCTGTCTGCCTTGCAACAGGTCTAGTGCAGAGGCAGTCCTGCCTTCCCTGGAAAGTTGAACAGGCTGCCGCCCTCCCGGACGGCAGTGGAGTGCTCTAATTCGATGCCAACCGTGCTTGATGTGCGGAAATCTGGCTCATGGGTTGAGGAGCACTTTTCCGATGTTCCCTCGCACGGGCCACGCGAATGAGCCTCGCGTTTCGGTGTACTGAGCCGATCCATCGTCTCCTGTATGAGCGATGTCCCCATCCGAACGCGTCGCCCGACCTGCGCCGCAAATTCGTCGAAACGCTCGGACCCAAGTACGCAGGCAGCACGTTGGTCCGCTGCGGGAAGCACTGGCGTTACGGCGAGATGGAAGCGCGCCTGAAGGGCCACAGTCTCATTAACGATTCTAAGACCGCGATCGAGCTCTTCAAGTTGGCGGCTCATCAGGGAAAGGCGACGGTCTACCGGGATGTTGTCGGTTTCATCATCCGAGCCGAGGAACTGAGCGAGGGCGGCCTCAACGAGCGCTGATTTGGTGGCGCCGGGACGCTTGGCAGCTGCCGCTAGCCGCGCGGCCATCTGCTCGGAGAGGTAGACGCCAATTCTGGGCTTCATCGTTGGACCTTCTAACGTTGCTTCCAGCAGTGCGGCTCTGAAGTAGTCCCGACGCGCTGAACGTTGGCCATCAAAGGGTTCCTCGCGACCCTGAGCAACCGCTCAATCGCAACCATCGTGTATTCGGATAGATTGTCGTACAAAAGCCGATCGAGATTGCCGGCAGCGCGAAGTGCGATTGCGTTCAACCGATTTCACATCAAGCGCCTCGTCCGCTGGCGCGGAAGTGCCGGGCAGCCCACCAATCAGATTCCCAGGCCAATTTTCCTTCCAAAGCTCCAGGTCACCCCGCCTCCGCGTGCCGCGACCCCGGATACCTGTCGATCGAGATGCTGCTCCAATGCTGGCCGCCAGGGGACGAGTTGGAATCCAAGTCCGTCGTCAATCATGACAAACCGGCCTGACGCCAGCGTTACGCGCTGACGATAGACGCCCACGATGCGTTCGCCCTCCGACGAAGGAGTGTGCGGTAACCCCGTCTCGGCCGAGAGTCTTGCAACCGTAGCATCGAGCTCCCGCCGCCTTAGCGTGTTGAGGAGATCGCGGGCAAAGATGACCCTCGCCCCCTGCCGCCGCGCAAGCCCCTCGCCTGCGAGATAGTCAAGCCTTCGGTCCATGGCTTCGCGCACTTCGGATCCAAAACCACCGCTCGCGACGGTCGAATCCCGCGCGAGCAACTGCCGGTCAATCCAGGTCGCTCCTGGCGCCGTGACCTGGGCCTCAATACTGAGATCCGATCGGGTGGCGAGCGAGAGACGTTTTCGGCCCTGCGCATCATCGTAAGACCGCGCCTCCACGATCGCGCCGGGCGCGGCATCGCCGGTCATTTCGATATCGGTGAATCTGATGTGATGCGTTCGTCCATCGATCCCCTCAACGATCGCATAGGCCGAGCCTTTCAGTTCGTCATATAGCCCGCGCTCGAGCAAACGGCCGAGCACAGGATCTGTCGGTTCCTCGCCGTGCAAGGCAAAGCCGGAGACATCCGGCTCGCGGCCACGAACGCTCGTCGCCCGATGCATGGTCTTGATGACATCGCCGCGAATCGAGAGGTCACGCAGCTTGTCCTCGATACCAGGCTTCAGCGTCCAGCAGCCGGGTGCAACTTGATCGGCAAGACCGAGACGCTCCAACCTGGCTGCCCGGCCGACCATCAGGCGGCGGAGGCTTAAGTCTTCGCCTGACGCATTTGGCCGAAGGTCCGCCACGCCGGCGCCCTCGTCGGCGGCGACACGCAGCGCCCGATCGAGGCTGGTCCAGCGTTCGGCCGTAACCTCCCGTTCCAGGGTGGACTGGATGTCCCGCTCGCTGCGCGGCCGAGCTCGAGCGTGACGCGCTCGGCGGCGCGATCCCGAAACCCGCGAGAGATGTAATCCCGACTGATGACCAGATCCTGGCCATCCTCCGCGCCGCCGCGGATCAGGACATGAATATGCGGATTGTCGGTGTTCCAGTGGTCGACCGCAATCCAGTCCAGTTTGGTTCCGAGATCCCGCGCGACGTCGGTCATCAGCTCGCGGGTAAAGGTGCGGAGGTCGCCGAGCTCGGCGGCGTCCTCCGGAGAAACAATAAATCGAAAATGGTGCCGGTCATTCTCGCAGCGCTCGGCAAAGGCGCGTTCATCCCCCGCATCCGATCTCGCGTCGAACATCCGGGCTTCCGCCCCGTCCCGTGTCACGCCCTCGCGCTTCAAATAGGTGATGTGCTTGGTCAGCGGTGCCGAGCGAAAGCGCGTGCCGTGGTGACGGACCACGCGCGCCTTCATTACCACGCGCCGCGAAGTCGAGCGGAGTGACAGTGAGAGCGCGGCACGCCGGCCTCGTCCAAAGTGCGACCGGCTCCCTCCACCTTTACCGCGGCCGAAACTGTCGCCGACATGCCCGGCCCTCTTGGCCGCTCGCATGACCTGGCCGACAAAGCTCGTCGGACGCGAGAAGCTGTGTCCGCGGTCGCGAATGCGGCCAGGGCGAACACGAACGTCATTGTCGCGCTGGCTCATGATGGCTTCACCGCAAACTTTAGGCCGACGGCTCTCGCTGCGCTGATTTCCTTGACCATTTGGAATGCGGCGACGGCTTGATCATTCTCGACGCCTCTCAAAACCTCAACCCCACCAACCACATGCGTCCGACCGAAGGCGGCGCTTTTCCCTTGCCGTCCGTGGTCGCTCTGCCCCTGCTCACAACCACCTACTGACCAAGAATGCGAAGAGCTTCGACAGAATGCGATTGATCCCCTTTGTGACCGGAGGCGACCATCAGAACTGCAAACAAGACGTCCGCCACAGCGCCACAAGCAGCAGTCCCAACAGAAGACGAGCGTGCCACCGTGCTCGCGACCATCCAGGGTGAAGCTGCTTCGCGCCGGCCATTCGGCCGCCCTGGACGGCCGCTGCGCGCGGCGGCTGCGACAGCCTCGGTCGGGACGGAGGAATGGTGCCGCCCCCGATCTAACAGAGGAATGGCAGACAGGCTGCACAAGGAACGCACGATCAATCCCTCCATGTCCACACAGGAACTACGCGTCCGATGACCGCTGTCGCTGATATCATTCCGAAGTAACGTCCATCGAGGGAGTCCGCGGCTCGCCAGTTCATGAGGAAGAGCTTTCCGTCTTCGACGACGTCACACCCTTCCCAGACTGGCAACGGTCGGCCACGTCCGTCGCGCTCCTTCGCCTCGCCTATCTCGATGCCATCGACCGAAATAGTGTGCCCGTTCCTGCACACTGTTTGTCCGGGAAGCGCCAGCACACGCTTCAACATCAGAACGGCAGTCGGCAGATAGCCATTTCGGTCCAGATAGGTCGCCAGCGGCCTGGGCGGCTGAACGGCGACGAGTTCGGTGACGTAGTATTTGCTGGCCGGATGCAAGCGATAGAGTCCGACAGGCACGCTCTCAGAACTGTTCCAGATGTCGATTGGGGACGGCTTTGCTACGATCGTCCCGGCGAGGATGGCAACTGCGCTGATCGTCATGGCGAGTGTTCGGTTTCGGAGCGTCACGGCGCAACCTTCCGCCGGTGAAGCCAGGCCTGATGGCGTGACTTTGTGTAGGCGCGCGGGGTTTCGTTGACGGACAGGCGATTGTGGACGTGATGCCAATAGTCGGGCGCTGCGTCGGCAGGATCAATTCCGAGCGCCTCGACGGCATCAATCAACTGCAGCACGCGTTCGACCTTTGGCCAGCCTGACAGGCGCAAAAGGCTCTCGCCGCCGGGTTTGACATAAGGGACGGTCGAGCAGCGTTGGCCGGCTGCAACTGATCGCAATACGTCGATGCGCGAAACAACAGTCCCAAAATCGTTCGACATCCAGCGTACGAACGCAAAGATGCTACCGGGTGCGAATGACAGGATACGCCTGTTACGGTCGAGAATTCTCTCCTCGGCCACGCGGCCGAAACGAATTCGGTTCTCGATGCGCTTTTCAAGCCACAGAAGCTCGACCTGCGTGAGATCGCTCATGCCGCCGCTCCGTCTACCTGGCGCGCACATAGATCGCGCGGGTTATGCACAGCCAGGAAAACGGCTGGGTACGTTAGAAGAAATCCGAAGGATTTCTGGTTAGTAAAGTTACGGCGGCTCGAACGCGCCTGATTACAAACGCTTAAGACCGATTCCGGTCCCCGATAGCACGAGGATCCGGTCCCCGATGGCACGAGGGTTGCGGTCCCCGATAGCACGAGTTGATTCACAGCTTGTCTCCAGCCTGGGGTAAGAGCCCGCGCTGGCGAAGCCGCTCCGCGAATGGATCGGTGCAGTGGGGCGCGAAGTTCAAACGTTCGAGGCCATTTCGGTCGCGCGTGATCACGAGCTGATAGCCGGGCAAGGTCTGCCGGCGGACGATTTCGCGGAGGTCAAAGGCAAAGTGTTTGAGCGGCGAGAGGCTGCCGGACTTGGCGTGAAGATGCACAAAATCAAAACTCCAGCCGCCCTGCTGGCGACCGCCGTGCTTGCGGACAAGCCGGTAAAGCCAGCGCTCGAGTCCGCCGGTCAAACCGAAATAGGCGCGGTCGATAGTCAGCACGAGCGCGTTATCGATAACGCCGGCATAGAACCAGTCTGGCACTATCAATTCGAGGCCCATTGGGCGCCCGTTGGTGTCGGCCGTCTCCTTCCATTCGTTGATCCAGGAGAAACGATGCCGCCGCCGTTCGGCCGGCTGTCGGATCGATGTCAGCACCGATGTCGCCTGCAGCCGATCGAGGCCCGCCTTGAGGCGATCGTAGTCGCGCGCGCTGGTGCCGCGGCCAACGAAGGTGAGAATTTCGTAAGGCGTTGCGGCCATCAGACGGGAGGTCTTCAGCCCGGCGTCGCGCGCCTCGACAATCTGGGAAGCGGCCCAGATCAGAACGTCAGCATCCCAGATCGTCGCCATGCCATGCTCCGGCACGGCCTCCACACGAATGGAGATAGCACCCGCACGGAAATCGATAGGTATAATTCGCTTGGATTTCGCCAGCGAGAAGAACGGATAGGCCATCAAGTCTTGCGCGTCGCGCGGCGACAGATCGCCGGGCAGCGCGCGAAACAGATCAAGCTGGTCACGCTCGGAATGCCGCCGCCCGCGGGCAGATGATTTGCTGTCCGACATGTCAGCGCCGCTCCTTGCCCGCGTAGGGGAGCGGCGTGTGCCGCTTAGCGGGCAACACGGTGCCGGTGCCTGGGTCAGAGGTCGATTTCTTCTTGCCGAGTTTGGCCCATGCCGTCAGGTCAGCCACTGAATAGACCACGCGCCCGCCGATCTTGTGATAGTCGGGCCCGGTGCCGTACGTCCGGTGCTTCTCCAGCGTGCGGCCTGACAAGCTCAGGAAGCGTGCGGCTTCGGATGTACGCAGGTATCGCGGCGGCGCATCTGCGTTCGAATCGGACATTTGAGAAGCTCCGTGATCGTCTGGAGCGCAAGCGAGGTTCGCTGCGCGTCGACGGTCACGATCGCGGAGTAGAAGTGCTGAGGGGGATGCCGAAGATCGAGGGGTGGATTTTCGATACCCCCAGCGAGCGGCTATTTGTCCTTGCGCCGTGGACGCAAGAGCTCGCGATAGCCACCCCGCATCAAGGCAAGGCCGCGCTGCACGAGGCGGATGGTACGATTGCGCAAGTCATGCGTCGTCCAGGCGCGCTCCGGGATACGCTTCTTGCCAAAAAGACCTTCGGCGATCGCGCGATAGGTCTTGCCCTCATTGCGTCCGTCCAGTGCACGCAAGACCAGCGCAAACCGCTGGCGCCGTTGCGGGGGAAGGCCGGACAGCGGTAGACACGGCGAACGGCCGCTCAGCGTACGCCAGAGCGATTGGGCAGCCTGGGCGCGGAGCTCAAACGACGAGTCGAGTGGCAACTCAATCGCTTGCGGCGCGTCGGCGGCTGGCAATTCCTTCATCCACAAGCGATGCGTGGCGCCACCGACACCCAGCACGGCATGCCAGCCGTCCGTGTTCTGCCGCAACTCGGCCGGCGACAGTTTGGTTAGATCCAGAGAGATCGGTTGAGCTGAAATTTGCGACGACGAAGCTCCTACGGACAATACCGTTGGCAGAACTTCAGGCGCCCAAAAAACGATCTGCTCGTGACAGGCCTTTTGCGGATCAGCCGCGAAAAGACAGGCCCCATTTATTCCGGAATTCGACCGGAGCGCCGGCGCGCGGATTCGCAAGCGCACGATAATGTTTTCGGTATTCGGGGTTACGACGGAGGCATTCCCAGGCGAGACCCGTCAGATCGGCGTTCTGCACTTTTGAATAGGCCTCGGGCGAGCGCCAATCGAATTCCGGCATTGTACTTGATCCTCACGCAATACGGTGCGGCATTGCAGCACGAAAATTGTGAACCATTTGTGGTTGCAATGCGTAATGAACCGTTTGGTTACGCGAAATATTCCGCAACCAAGAAATATTCTACGTCTCTTCTACTGATCCTTGCCCGGCTCGTTGGCGGTACCACCGCGAAGCAAATGGCCGTAGCCGCGACTTGTCATCCATTTGGCGCGAGCTAGATGGCTGTCGAAGGCTTTGCGCGCGCTCGGGATGCTGGTCCGGATCGATGTGGAGGACGATGCGCGCGACCTCTCGCCAATCGGCATTCTGAGCGTCGGCATCCAGCAGCCGGAGATAGGCGACGACATGTTGCTCGTCATAGGCCGTCAACACGGGGCTATCCGGTGCCAGGTCCGCAACATCAGGGTCCAGCGGGGGTGACGGCATAAGACTCCTTCGAGAGCTATGGGACTGCGCCTGCCAGCTCATAGCCCTAGTTTAGTCCTATTCAAGGCAGTTCGCAGCCAAGCTTTGCGAAAGCAGCAATTACCAAACGGCATTTCTGTCGTTCTGCGTTTTGTAGAGAATACTCCGTGGTGAAATACTCTTCAAGCCGCTGCGCTCCCGGGTATGGATATCCGAGAGATATTGGCGCTCAATTTAAGAAAGCTTCGGCGGATGAGAGGCATCTCGCAGGAAGAGCTCGCGCACCGTGCCAAGATCGACCGGACGTACATCAGCTCGCTCGAGCGTAACCTTTACGCTGCCAGTATCGATGTTCTGGATAGGATCGCGCGCGTTCTGGGGGTTGAAGCAAGTGATCTTCTGAAGCGGCCACCAACCGCAACGAAGAAGAATCGCACCCCCGCTGATAGTTGAGTTCTAAGCGAGTAGAATAGTTGGAGCCAGTCGTTTCCGCGAGCCGGACCGCAAGGTCCGGCGAGCCCCGGCGCGGACACGCGTCGCCGCCGCCGATCCGCTTGCCGGATCGGCGGCGGCGCACCTGGCGCCTGGTCTGGAAAACGAAAAGTGGCCGCGCAATCCTCTCAAATTGCGCGGCTCATACTTCTAGATGGCGCGTTCCATCAAGCGTTTCGCCTTCCCCTCCAGCTCCAGCCGCGCATCCTGATGGGACTTGGTCCGGGCCAGCGCGGTGATCCCTTGCACGAAGTCGAAGACGCTTTCGGGTTTCCGATTTTCTTCCCCAAGCACCGTTTCAATAATCTTCGACGTCTCGGCTTTTGAAAACCCTCCTTTGCGCAAGAAACTCTCGCGATCCTCATCGGTTCGGGCAACGACCCGACCACGCGCGGCCTTGATGCCGGCAACGAATGGCGCCGGCGAAGAGTTGGCAAAGCTGGTCAAGGCCGGTGCCGCCTCATGCGCGAAACGCTGAGCCGCGAATTTGCTGTGCCGTATCGTGATTTCTTCGAAGTTCTCGACGCCCCACAGATTGCGGTTCATGCAGACGGCGCGAAGGTAGAAGCTCGCAATTCCGAGCGTCTTGCTGCCGACTTCGCTATTCCAGCAGTAAAATCCCCGGAAATATAAATCCGGTGATCCGTCAGCCAAACGCCCTGCCTCTATGGGGTTAGTGTCATCGACCAAGAACAGGAACACGTCGCGATCACTGGCGTAAAGCGTCGTCGTGTCCTTGGTCACGTCCACAAAGGGGTTGTGGGTCATTGTGCTCCAATCCATCACGCCCGGCACTTTCCAACGTGTATCGCCGGTGCCATTGCCTGCAATCTTCATGACGGCGGCGACTAATTCATGGTCCCAAATACGGCCGTAATCCGGCCCGGTCACGGCGCGAAGCTCGACGCGCCCGTTATCGGCTTCCAGGGTTTTCACAAGTTCGGCGCGATGGGAAAGCAAGCCGTGTTGCAGGTTGATGGCGGACAAGGCCGCGGGAAGCTGCCGCAAATAAGAGGTTGGAGCGCCGACCAGCGTGCACAACTGGCCAAAACTCCAATGGGTCGGCATGACCTGCTCGTCACGTCCCGGCACCATCAACGCAAGTCGTTCTGAATTATCCCGGTTCGCCTCCACCCGAATGGCTCGGCTTTCCACCGTCCGCGCCTGCGCGCGTTCAGCCCTGCCCCGCACCGATTCATAGAGATCAGAGAGGTTCAAGAAACGTTCGTCATCCGGACGCGTAAACCACTCCGAGGAAACGCGGCCAATCCGCTGGCCACGCGATACATCCACGCGAAAACCGCTGGAAACAGGCATCTCGCTTTGGGTCAAGGTCATCATGTTCATGGTCGTTCTCCTTTGGGCTGAGGTTGAAGCGCAGCGCTGCGCTGCAACCCTGCCCGTCGGCGAGACCTGGGGTAGCAAGGGCAAGGGCGGCTGGACGTGGAGGGGGATCACCCGCCCAAAGGGGCGCGCTTCTCAAGCGCGCGTCTGCACGCGCCTGATGAGCAAATCGTCCTTGAAAGATCCTTGCGGCGCGGAAGACCGGGGAAACCCGTCCGGCCGGCACGCATGGCGTGCTTCACCCTTGCCCGCGCGAGGGCGGAGCCCTTAGCAGTCCTTCAAACAAGAAATGCACTCTTCCACGCAAGAGCGGTGCCAGAACGCAAAAAAAGCCCGCCTCCGAGGAGGCGGGGCGCGGTCCCCGAATGGATCAGTCGCCGCTGCGGCGGGACCAGATCAGGGTATAGCCCTCGTCGCCCTCGACCTTCACCAGCGAGGCATAGATCGGTGCCGGAAAGCTCGGATCGTCGAGCTTGACCGAGAGGTATTCGCGATCGGTGTCGCGCGCGGTCTTCTTCCAGGCAGCACCGAATTCGGCCTTATGCGGTGCACCGCATAAGGCCGATTATGCCTAGCGCCGGATTATGCGGAGTCGTTGGCTGGTAGCCGCGGTTTTCCCGGGCTTTTGTGGCTGCACCGCTCCGCATAATCCCGTGGAGAGAAGCCGCGGCGCCTCGCACGAGGTGAGGCGCCGCAGCGGCGCGGGTCAGCGCGACCAGACCAGCGCGTAGCCGTCGTCGACCGCGACGAGGTTGGCATAGATCGGCGCCGGGAAGGACGGGTCGTCGAGCTTGACCGAGTGGTAGACGGTGTTGTCCTTGGAGGTCCGCTGCCACGCGGCACCTATCTCGACATTACCGACCACCACGCGCAAGTTCGGAGCCTTCTCGTTCTCGGAGGGTTCGGCAGGAAGGAAGCGCGCCTTGAAGTTGAGCGAGAGCGTCTTGATGGTGCCGGTGTAGGAGCCGTCTTCGGCGCGGGTGAAGGTGCCAATCTGAGCCATGGTGATCTCCTGTTGCTGTTCCCAAGCCCGCGACCATCGCGGCCTTGATGGCGATCTCTGAGCGCCGCAACGACCGGCCCGCAGCCTCTGGCCCGCAGCGCAGCGGAGGATGGCGGGCGGAGCGATCTTGTTGCCTCGCGAGGAATGCCGCCGCTTGGCGGCAGGGGAAGAAGATCGCGAACAAGCCATTGCGGGTAAAGGTCGGCGAGCGCAGTGAGCGTATTGTGGCGCGTGATCCGCCAGCAAAAGGCCGGTATGGACGTGGGCCAAACAGCCCGACAGGAGAGTAACGGCTCAAAGGCTTCACCACCGCCGCGACGGCGCCACCATCACGGCAAGCGCGATTGAGCCACAGCGCTTTGCTTCGCCGATCCCAACCCAATGGAGAGGCGCTCGATTGCTCGTGCGGCACGGCGCGGTGATGCCGCGACGTCACAGCGCATCAAAGGTATTTCGTCGTAACGATCGGCTGCCCGACGTCTCTCACCCTGAAGGCAGCGGTGCTTTCTCCAACAGCGAGGCAATCAGCGCGTCTGGTGCCTTGAACCGTCCACGGCGCAGCGCCGGCGGAATGACCGCTTCCACCGCCTCCAGCTTTTCAGAGGGATCCATGCGCAGATAAATCTCCGTGGTGCGGATATCGGCGTGGCCAAGCCAGAGCGCGACCTTGCGGATGTCGCGTGTGGCCTGCAACATCAGGACCGCACAACTGTGCCGCAGAAGATGTGGCGATAGCGTGCGGCCGCTCAGGGTCGGGCATCGAGCCGCGGCGGCCTTTGCGTGCTTTTCGAGGATATACTCAAAGCCGGCGCGGGTCATTGCCATCCCTTGGGCGTTGACGAACAGCTCGGTCGCTGGCGGCTTTCCTCGCACTGATAGCCAAGCGCGCAGGTCGCGAGCGGTTTCCTTCCATAGCGGAAGGCTGCGTTCGCGCCGGCCCTTGCCGAACACCAGGATGCTTGGCCTCGGTTGCAGCGTGACGTTCTCCAGGGTGAGGCCGATCAACTCGGAGACGCGCAGGCCGCCGGCGAAGCACAAATGCAACATCGCCCGATCCCGTAGTCCGAGGCGTGTCGTCGCGTCGGGCGCATTGAGCACGGCGCGGATCTCGTCCATGGTCAGATGGCGGATGAGCTTCTGGTCGTGACGCTTGCCTGGGATCGCACTGATCTGGGCGACCTGCTCCAAGGCGCCGGGATGCCGCAGCTCGACGTAGCGCATGAACGACTTGATTGCGGCGAGCCGCAGGTTGCGAGTCGCCGGACTATTGCCGCGATCATGTTCGATGTGATGCAAGAACGCGACCACCATGTCTGCATCGATCTGCTCGAGCTGGATCAGAGAGGGGCGCGTGTGCAGGCGCTGGGCGGCGAAGGCGAACAACAGCTGGAAGCTGTACGCATAGGTCTCGCAGGAGTGCGGACTGTAGCCGCGCTGCTGCGGCATGTGCTCGCGCATGAAGCTGGTGATGAGCGGGGCGATCGGCGTCATGCGACTTCCCCGGCGATCAGCGCCTCGGCAGCACCCGCTATATCGGCCATGAGGTCCGGGGTGGCTCCCAGATACCAGTAGGTATGCCGGATGTCTGCATGACCGAGATAAGTGGCGAGAGCGACGAAGTCGCGCGCAACGTCATCACGACGCGTCGCGCATTGCTCCAGCACGCGCGTCGCGAAGGTGTGGCGCAGATCATGGATACGCGGACGTCGCGACCGATTCTGACCGACTTCAGCCTTGCGCAGGATCACATTGAAGTTGCTCTGGGCGGTCCGAAGCGACATCGGCTTGGCATCCACGGACAGGAACACATGGTCATCCATCCCGGCGAACCGCCGCCGTATCGCAAGATAGGCCTGCAGCGCCTCGACCACGCTGAGGTGCATTGGCACGAGCCGGCTCTTGTTGAACTTGGTCAGGCGGATGTGCAGCACGCCGTCGGGCAGCAGATCGTCTAACCTCAGGTTCAGAGCCTCGGAGATCCGCAGACCCGTCGACGCCAGCAGCCCGATCAGCATCACATAGATGTGGCGCCTGAGCGGGCTGGGCTTCTGGCGCCGCAGATTGCCCGCAGCGTCGAGCATGCGCGCCAGTTCCTCTGGCGTGTAGATATAAGGCGCGGGACGTGTTGCAGGGCTGCGGGGATGATGCGGCACTTCATGCTCGCGATCCTCCGCGTAGAGGAAGCGGGCAAAGAGCGCGATCTCCTGAAGCCGCCGCTGGTGACTGCGCGGGGTCGACGAGACGGCCGCCGCCCAGGCGATCGCGGTCTCGCGGCGAACGTGAGTATCTCCCCGGTCGACCGCATAACGCGCGAACGCGGTGAGGTGTCGGGCCGTCTTTGCGAGCTTGAAGCCGAGCGAGCGGCGCAGCTCGATGTAGCGATCAACATCATCGATCAGCATGGCGACCTCCCCGGCCAGGGCTGCGCGATGGCCGCCAGCAGCGCGATATCGACCTTGGCGTAATGCGCCGTCATTGCTTGCGATCGGTGGCGCAACACCGTGCTCACGCCTGGCAGGCTGACGCCGTGGCGGAGCATCGCCGTAGCCGCCGAGTGGCGCAGGATATGCGCACCCTTGTAACGGCTCTCGACGCCCGCGCGCTTGAGCGCACGCTTGACCAGGCATTTGACCGTGATGCGGTCGATTGGCCGCAGCGGCGCATATTCGGTGATGAACAGGGACGGTATGGCCAGTGCCGGCCGTCCGCGTTCTATGTAGGCGAGCAGCGCATCGCCGATCTCCTGGGTAAGCGGCAGCAGTTCCTCGCGCCGGCTTTTGCCGCACAGGCGGATGGTACCCTGCCGCCAGTCGATATCGTCGAAGCTGAGCCGCGCCACCTCGCTCGCCCGAAGCCCAAGCCGGACCAAGAGCAGGATGATGGCCCGATCGCGCAGGCGACGCTCCCCGTCGCACGCACCGATGATCCGTGCGATATCGGCATCAGGCAGGAACCGGGGGATTGATGCCAGCCGCCATCCCGCAACATTCGGCATGGCGTGGTCGAGCCCAGCCGGACATCGTCCTGTCGCGATCAGGAAGCGCAGGAATGCGCGGATGCCGACCGATATGCCCTTCATGCGCTCGACCGATACGGCTTTCGCACGTTCGATCATGTATGCTCGGATCGTCACGGCGTCGTAGGCCGTCGGGATATCCCCCAGCGCATCGACAAAGCGAGTGATCGTCCCGAGATACGTGGCCAGCGTCGTTTCAGCCAGGCCGCGCTGCTCGCGGGCCCAAGCCGCAAATTCGAGAACCAGTGGCGCCGCCGATTTGGTCGGTAATCGCGTCAACACCCCTTGATCCTCAAGGTAGGCGATGAACAGCTTGGCGCACTCGACCGCGTCCTTGTTGAGGTCGCCGCGGAAGCGCGGCCGATGTCCCGCTTCGATCAAGGAGAACGAGGCCGCGTGCGCCTCACGGATTGCAGCCAGCGTGTAACCTTCCCCGCGCGCCCAGTGCGTCCAACTCGCAAGCAGCCGCATCCTCTCGACGATGGTAAGTGGCGTATATCGGCGCTCACGGAGCCATCGAGTAAAGTCGACCGCGTGGTCTGCGGCCATTCCCGCCTTCAATCGGTCCCAGACCGCGTTCTGACGGACATAAACACCTGTCGGCATGTCGCCCCCTTCTGGATGTTGAGGCAGGACTATGGTCGAGGTGGTTGTCGTTCGGAACGTCAGTCAGCGGTTGTGCCGGGCATACTCGGCCACACGCTACCCTACTGGAGCGTGATGGTTCTCCGGTCGTGCTGTGATGCCCTGCGACCGACGGGCCTTGCTGGGCGGATCTGCCCCGAGATGCGGTCTGCGACCCGGCCTGTTCCCCGCAACAGCGTGTCGGCGATCTTCTTCCCCGCGGCTGCGCCGCTCCTCGCGCAGCAACAAGATCGCCGCACGCCGTCCTCCGCATGCGCTGCGGCCTGACGGTGCGGGTCGGCCGTCCCGGGGCTCTCGATCGCCACAAGGCCGCGATGGTCGCGGGCTTGAACACAGCACAGGAGATCCACCATGTCCCAGATCGGTTCGTTCACCCGCAGCAACGATGGCACCTATACCGGCACCATCAAGACGCTCGCGATCGATGCCAAGGCGCGCCTCGTCCCCAGCGATCCCGCCTCCACCAGCGAGAAGGCGCCAGACCTGCGCGTGATCGTCTCAGGTGTCGAGATCGGTGCCGCCTGGCGCCGGACTTCGAAGGACGACCGCACTTACCACTCAGTCAAGCTCGACGATCCGTCCTTCACCGCGCCCATCTACGCCAACCTCTTCGAAGGCGACAATGGCGAGTTTGCACTGATCTGGTCGCGCTGACCTACACCGCGGCGTCTCGCAACATCGCGGGACGCCGCGGACAGAGCCCTCGTTATTATGCGGAGCGGCACAGCCACAAAAGCCCGGGAAAACCGCGGCTACCAGCCAACGACTCCGCATAATCCCGCGCTACGCATAATCGGTGGCGCCGGCGAAGATGCGATAGTCGGGTGCCTTGTCGTTCTCCTTATCGCTCGGGGCGAATTTTGCCTTGATGTTGAGCATCAGCGTCTTGATCGAACCGATGTAACCGTTGTCCGACGCGGTGAAGGTGCCGATGGTAGCCATGGTAATCTCCGTTGGTTTTCTCGGGCCGCGCCCATCGCGGCCTCGATGGCGATCTTCGGCCCGGGGAGCGATCGGCCCGCAGCCCTTGGGCCCGCAGCGTCAGCGGAGGACGGCGTGAGCATGCTTTTTTTGACTTCCCGCGAGGAATGCCGCGTCTTTCGCGGCAGGGGAAAAAAGCAGGCGGAGCCGTTGCGGGAAGGCGATCGAGGCCTTTTGGCCGCCCCTCGGGCCTGATCAGCCATTCGAGGTTGCGGTGGACGCAAACCATGAACGAACTGACGGAGACAACCATGGCTGCCGGTATCGCCACAGCACAAGGTCACGGCCTGATCGGTCGAGTACATGCTGACAGACGCGCATTAACGGCCACGACGACGCGCTGGGGCAAATGCAAGCAAACACCTTCGCATTCTATCGCACGGCACCGACGGCGCTGCCCCGGAGAGGTTCCGTTGAAAGACAATCGAAATCTTGCGACAACGGAACGCTTGGCAAAACCTCGCCTCGCGGATGAGCGGCCTGCGATAGGGCCATCCCCGCTTCCGCGACAAACGGCGTCGAAGAGGAATCGCGCGCACTTGCTCGGATGATCCTAGCCGGTGACAGCTTTGCAAGCAGTTGGATCGGCCGCGCGCCTGTCCGGCGCGCGGCCGAATTTTTCGCAATCAGCCGGGGCCGCTAATGCGGCCCCGGCTGGAATTCACTCGGCGGCCTCCGAGTAGGATTCGCGGCTTCCAATATCGGTCGGCGTTTCGACCTGCTCTGCGGCGGGTTTGGCCGTCCTCAGCAACGCAGGCAGCCAATCCGTTGGGACCAGCAATTGCTCGGCCGCTTCCGCCATGTCGAACTTCTTCATGTCGGCCATCCGCTCGGCCGCCTCGTCGCTGACACCTTCCCGCACGGCTTCCAGAATGCGTGCCTTGGTGACGCGCCCGAGATAGCTCCGCACGGTCGGCCGCCAATAGCCGGTCATGTCGAGCGATACGGCTTCCGCCAGACGATCCGCGGTCGCAATCGCCCGGGGCCTGCGGTCCCACGGCAATCTGACGGCATTGACGGTCAGCGCGACGCAGTGCGCGAATAGCGCCATTCGGCTGTCGTGATCGAGTTCGACCAAAAATGTCCACAAGCCGCTCACGTCGCGGGGCATCTGCCTGGCCCAATTGGCGTGACGATCTGCCCATGCCTTGCCGGTGGGGGTATCCTCGATCCCGTCGGCATGCGCGGCCAAGTCGGTCTTGACCGGCTGGATACCGGCGACATGCGCGTCCGCGCCGAGATAGAAGATTTGCGCCGAAAGGGCATGGGTCGCCGCGATAATGGCGACCTCCGGCTGCTCAGCCAGATTGAGCCGAAGGCCCAAGGTACGATGCGCGGTGAGATCACGGACCAGCATGTCGGACAAGGGGCCGTCTTCCTCTTCCTCATCGCCGGTTTCTTGCTCCCCTTCCCCCGGCTCTCTGGCTTGGCCGTCGTCGACACCCTCGGCACCATCCGGCCCCGATGTGTCGCCAGCTTCTTCGGTCTGGGCTTGGGACTGTTCGTCCCCGGGGCGGATGAACCCGCGTTCGATCCGGACCGTGCCGTCATGATTGAGGATGACGAACGCACCACCGCGCGCGATGTGCTCGGGATCGTAAGCCTGACGCCTTCCCTCCAGACGCCCGATCTCGGCTTCAAGTTCGCCGAACCGCGCATCCACGTCATCGGGAAGTTCCTCCGCCGACTGATATTGTTCGCTGAGCCGGTCGAACTCCGCTCTCGCCGCGCCAAGGGCAGCCTGATCCTCTGCTGAAAGATCAACCGGATGCGGGTAAGTCCGGCGCATGCCGTGGGCGTGCGGGAAGTCCAGATGGGCTTCCGTCCATTTCCAGCCCTCCGCCTCTCGCAACGTGTCCGCCTCGCGCCCGAGCTTGGCGGTAACCAGAAGATCAAGCAGGGCCACGTCTTCCAGATAGCCGCCACGATCCTCCGTGAAAAGATCGCGAAGGATCTTGCCACCCGCCTCGGTGTAGGCTTCGGTCCCGACAAACCGCGCGCGGCGATCGGTGGCGGGGACGTGGGTTTCGGTGAGCAGGCGGCGAATGGTGCTGGCATCGCGATTGTAGGACAGCCGTTCAAAGACGCCCTCTTGGCGAGCGTGATCGGCGGTGATGGCAAAGGCCATCAACTGCTCAAGAGTCAATTCGCCCTCGCGATAGACCTGCATCAGTCTTGGAGAAACCGCGCCCAGCCGCAGGCGCTGCCGCACCACATGGGGCGTAACGCCGAAGCGGGCTGCGATTTCTTCCGCACCGAATCCGCGTTCATCGGCGAGCTTCTTGAAGGCCTCGAACTGGTCGGCAGGGTGCATGTTTTCGCGGGTGACGTTCTCGTCCAGACTGATCTCATGCGGATCGTTTTCAGTGTCGACGATGCAGCGGATCGGCTCGGTCTTCTTGATTTCCTTCCGCTTCACCCGCAGAAGCTGGGCAAGCCGCCTGCCCTCGCCGATGGTCACGAAATAGAACCCCGTCGCGGCCCCTTCGCCATCAAGCTCCGGTTCGACGACAAGATTTTGCAATATGCCCTTGGCGGCGATGCTCGCCGCACAGGCCTCAATTGCTGCCTCGCTATGCGGCGTCTTGCGCGCATTCTTCGGCGACTTCTTGAGCTTGTTGAGCGGAATGAGAACTTCGGTCCCGTTCTCAGGGGTGGTTTCAACGTGCTTGGCCGACATGATCAATCTCCTTTGCTTTCATGGGTGCAGGCGCACTCCGCGCCTGCGCCCCTGCCCGTCGGCGAGACCGGGGTAGCAAGTGCCAGGGCGACCCGGGCGGAGGGGGATCGCCCGCCCTGACAGGGCCGCTCGAAGAGCGGGTCTGCACAAGCGGGTGCCACGAGTTCGGGCGTGGAGGAGATCCGAGAAGCGCGGAAGACCGGGGAGACCGCTCGGGTCGGCGACGGCGCTTTCCGGCGCTTTACCCTGGCGCGCGCGAGGGGCTGCGCCCCTTAGACTCTCAATGGAGGACTCGCGCAGTGCGACCGAAGTCGCCAACGTCCGACAAAAACAAAAGAGGCAGCCGCAGGAGCGTCAGCATAGCGCCGACGCGGGAACGCGGCGGGACGCGGGACCGACTGCAGTCGCGAGACCGGCTAAAAAGGCACCAGCAGAGGGGCAGTGATAGCGACGCCGGCATGAAATGACGGCGGGCCCCGAAGGCGAGTGCCTCCGGCGAGCGACTCATGATCGCGCGAGGGATCAAAGCCGGATGGCCGAGACGCTGCGCGGCTCGGTTCACGAGAGCCCGGTGCGGCACTTTCCAAGATTCAGCGCCACGTACTGCGCGTCTCCTGCCGTCGCTGCGAGCGGACCGTGGAAATCCAGACGGCCGATGCAGTCCGATTGTATGGCGGCAACGCGGTCTGGAAGGACGTCGCGCAGCGGCTGCTCGACAACACCTGCCAGCAGCGCACCGGCTGGCATGAAGAAGACGGGTGCTGTCCAGCGTTCGGGATGCCGTAGCCTGCTCCGGATTGCCGATCAGATCTCTTTGCGCCGAATGTCTGGATGGCCCCAAAGTATCACCCCACGCCCCTGTCGGGCGGCGACCGCAAGGCTCTGACGAAAGAGCTCGGCAAGGCACGCGCGATGGCCAACATCCTGGCCGCCCAATCGGCGGAGATGCGGGCCAAGGGCGAGGCGATGATCCAGCAAGCTGACCGGCTGCTTTGCGAAAGCTGGAACGAGCGGATGTGGAGCGACGGCGAACCGATCGATCCGTCGCCCATAGACCAGGCCGTGAATGGAGGTTTCCCCTGGCTGGAGATCAGGTGCGCGCGTTGCAAGAAGCCGAGCGACGTTAACCTAGCGGCGATGAAGCACCCGCCGACCACCTTCGTGCACGATCTCGCCAGCCGGCTGCGCTGCCGCAAATGCGCCAAAGCAGGCCGGCGTCCATGCGCGACTCCGCTACAATTAGCCTGCCAGCCACGCCACCTCGAACCGAAGACGGAGCACACCCTTGACACGCGCGGAGTTGCCATACGACTGGTCAGCGCCGTCCCTTCGACGCCGAAGCGAAGCGGAGGCCAAGAGAAGGCGGCCGACGAAGGGCAGTGATAGCGGCGCCGGCATTCAATGACGGCGGCCCCTAACGCGAGAGCCTCCGGCGAGCGACACCGTATCGCGCAAGGGATCGAAGCTGGACGGCCGAGACGCGTCAGTGGCTCGGTTCACGAGAACCCGGTCCGCGGCTAGCGGATGCGCACAAGCAGAATTCGCTTTGACTAAATTTCCTCGCGCACATTCGTCGGCGCGTCATAGATCCTGATCTGAAGCATGGGAAAACGCTTCTTTAGTTCTTCTCCACCTGCCCTGGCCCCGTCTTTGGTCGCAAATTCGGCTTTGAGTCGGCCGTCCACTTCAAGCGCGTAACCAAGAGGTCGGCAGTTCACGGGTGGCTGCAACCATTTCATTCCTTTTGTGCAGTGAGGTGGTTAAATAATGGGATAGCGTGAGTCGCCCAAACCACTGGTGCGCTATTTAGCAGGTTCATTCGCCTCAAGGCGTCTGGGAACGATTGTCCGTTCCAGGCGTCGATCTTCCGCGTTGCTGTGGAGAAGTCAGATGATCGGGGAAGGTATTGATGGCCCAAACAAGCTCGACCAGGCCAAGGAGGCCGTTCAGGCAGCTACTCAGGCGGTCAAGGAAACCACTCAGTCCATCGCTGACGCCATCGAAGCAGGCAGGCACCCAAGTGCGCCTCTCGACCGCTTAGCGCGTTGGGCTCAAGAAGTGCCCCTACACGCAGTCGCTGTAGCGTTCTTGGTCGGTGTTCTGCTCGGGCGCCGGCGCAAGTAACTAGCCAATGCATTCAAACGGTCTGCCCCGGAGGTCGGTTTTCCCGCAGGGGGCGATCCTCGCTTACACGGTTGCACCGCCTGCCGGTAATTGCTCTCATACGCACGCACCATCCGGTGCGCTCAGAAGAGCTCTTCGAAACGCTGGCGCACTTTTCTTCTGTCTAATCGCGCGAGTTGGTTGAGCGCTTCGGCCTATTCCTCGCTCTTCACGATCGAGCCGGTGAGTTGCCTAATTCGTACACGGCAGATCGCGAGCGAAGGCTCACCTACTAATGGATTGCATCGCCAAGACCAGCGTCGCTGAAAGCAGCGACGAAAGGGCGAGCAACGTCCAATCCTGTCTCGCGCATCCTGCTGTTATCTGTCCGAGCAGTAACTCTATCCGCTTCATCATTCGTCCTTGGGAAGCCGGTCAAGATAGGCGAGTCCAGAACACGTGAGTTCTTCAGTCGCTTTTGGCTGACCTCCAACCTCCCTTGCAAATGGCGCTCCAGTAGGCATCGTCGACCGTCCGCAACGTCAACGTAGCGATGCGTCGCCAGATAGACGGTCCAAGCCGTGTCGACCGCCTTTCGAAGAGCTTCATCGACCATCCTCCAACTCCAATAAGTGTGACCACTGACGGCAACTCACGTTGCCTTCGGTTCCCGGAGCGTCCGAGGTTCAACGGTAACAGATGTCGCCAAGGACCCAAGGCTGTTCGGAACGCATTCACTATGGCGAACGAAGGCTACCCTAATCTACCAGCGGACTGGTAATCTCAGGGCCGTCCAGCTTTGGGCATGCCAAGATCGAAAGCACGGTCCGATATCTCGGCATTGAGGTCGAGGAAGCCCTGGTAATAGCGGAACAAGTGGATGTCTGAAGTGCCCGGGCAGAGCGGACATGCTCTGCCCGCCTTCTCACCGCCGGTTTGTGCCAACACCGGAAGTCGTACACGCTCGCGAGCAGACTATCTCTGTGTCGCAGAAAGTAATCTTGTGCGACGTATCGAGAATGGCTTGGTTGAGCCATTCCCGACTCATTTGCCATCATAAAATCGTTGCCAGCGTGTTATTCTTAAGTAAGAGCCATACAGTTCAACGACTTCAGAAGGAATAAATGGATGGCGGAAGGTGCAGACCATGTTAACGCCGCAGTCGTAAGCGGCTCGGACAGAGCCCGCCCCAGACGGCCAAGCATTCTCCGCTACGTGCCGGGGTTTCTCTATATCCTGATCTTGTACGTCATCGGGAGGTTTGTCTTCTCCGATCCGAGGGCAACTCTCTTCGATGTCTTGGGTTACCGGCTCTCATGGGTCGAAGTCCTCTTGCTCGCCGCCGCCATCGTCGCGATGGCCGAGCAGATCAAGGTCGCCAAACCCGGCATAAACAATACTACCGAGGTCCTTCTCATGGGAGCGATCGCAATCATTCAGCTATTGCTGTTTGCTCTCGGCGCCGCCAAGGTCCAGGTTCTCGGCATTTTTGACAATACCGAGTTCTTGCTACTCACACTGATCAACCTCGCGCAAACCGCGGTGGCGTATCAGATCAACTCCGCGACGTTGATGCGGACCATTTCTTCGTCGTAGGTTTCCTGCATGCCGACGGCTGTTCCAGGTTCGGGTACGCCGTCCGTGGCGCACTCGATACCGCGAGAGCGGTCTCGTGCAGTATACGTTTTGCGACCTCGGAATGTCTTTTTGCGATACGACGTCGACCACTCCTCAGCGGGGTGCAAGAGCGGGGGTGCGAGTTCTGCTCTGGGTCACAAGCGGCGGCAGACGCCCGCGCAAGAAAGGTCCGATCTCGCTGTGACAGTGGACGTGCATGAAATATCGCGCTCCTTCGGCCTGGGGCCACAGGCAACATGGGCAGGTTGACCGAGGACGAAAGAGGCCGCTGAGACGGCCTTTGTCATAAGACTTTTAAATAGGTTTGCTTGTGTTTCGTTGGCTATGGCCGCTGCCTATGGAGCTATATTGACCAAAACTTCCCCGGCGATGATTTCGGGATCTCCAAGGTTAAGGTCAAGCAGGCTCGCTTTAACAAACTCCAGTACCTTATCGTTCGCCGCATTGGCGCTTTCGCGGTCCTCGAATATCATCACAGCGACACCGATGCCTTCGCCCCCATCCAGTACATAGTAAGATCTGAATCCGTGCGAGTCCCTTAGGATCTGACCGATGCCGCTTTTGGCGCGGCGGGCAGCATCCGCAACCGAACGAACCTTGGTGTACTTTCGAATGAACATGTACATGAGGCCACCCATACGTCTGAGTTCGAGCCCCAAGGCATCAAAGCATATTGGGCCGCTGCTGGACTAGGGCCTATTTTCCGAGATGGGTCATTCGTGTTGCTTTTGACCTCGTGCAGCCCACTTCCGGTCTAACCCCACAAGCAGACATAATCGCGGACCGTCGGCATGTTTCAAAAGTACCACTTCCGGACATTCGACGACATCCGCAGCGACGCATCAGCCGAGACGACGCGATTTTCTGTCAAAGCCCCTTTGAAGGGTCTGGCCCACGCTATACTGTCGAAAGGCTTGTACTCCATTCAGTCGTGCGTTGCTTTAGATTGGGGGAGTTTCATCATGACCAAAAGTGAACTTACTCGTCGTCGCCTGCTTCGCGGCGCTGCGGCAGCTGGCGGTCTCGCATCCATCGCAGCCTCCGCGCGCATCCTCAGCCCGGCCCGCGCGCAGTCGGCGCGCAAGACTTTCGTCCTTGTTCACGGCGCATTTTGCGGCAGTTGGACGTGGCGCCGAGTTGCGGACCTGCTCGAAGGGAAGGGACACAAAGTATTTGTGCCGACACTGACCGGCCTCGGCGAGCGCTCACATCTGCTGAGAAAGGACATCGATCTCGATACCCACATCGCGGATGTCGTCAATCTCATCAAATGGGAAAGCCTCAATGACGTCTGCCTTGTGCTTCATTCCTATGGCGGATTTGTCGGATCGGGCGCGCTCGAAGCGATCGGCAATCTCGTCTCCTCGACCGTTTGGCTAGACGCCTTTATACCGATCGATGGTCAAAAGCCGCTTGATGTGACAAATGAAGGTTTCCGAAAAATGCTACAGGCGGCGCAGGAGAAGGGCGAAGCGGGCTTCGGCGCAAGCGGCAGTAAGGTTCCGGCCATCTTCGTCGCCGAGCCTGATGAATCGTTTGTTCGGTCAAAATTGACGCCGCAACCGATCGGCACGTATCTGCAGGCGATCAAGCTGTCTGGCGCGCGCGAGAAGGTAGCCAAGAAGACCTTCATCCGCACACCGAGGTTTCCGCACCCCGCCTTGGACAAAGCCCTAGCCGAATGCAAGGCCGACAAGTCATGGGCGACTTTCGAACTTGCCGACACCGGCCATATGGCCATGCTTGATGGGCCGGAACGCGTGACCGATTTGCTTGTGCAAGCGGCCTAAGCTCAAGCTGACGGCCGCTCCTTGAGCCACCTGTTAGAACGGCAGCTTAGGCTCAATCGCGTCGGTTTGACTGGACCACGGCGACTTCCGGTCTTCCCGGGTGAACGGACATTCTGAGGATAGGCGGACATGTCTCAAAGGTGCCACAACCGGACACATCCGCCGCAGGAACTAGCAGCCTATTGGATCACCCTCGCCGGCGCGAGTAAGCTGCCGATCCCGAGCAGGATTTTATTTGCCGACGGTTTGGTGGAAGACATCATTGTCCATGGTCCGCGCGCTAAGCTGAGCGCCCGCGTATCATTCTGGGTTCTCCTGCCTTATTCCAATTGCATGCGGACACCCCTGGCGCCGTTCAACAATCGCTTGAGATGAAAGCCCGCCAATGGATCATCGGCGCAAGTGGGGGTTCTGGTCTGAAAGCGGAAGTCTCAGACAGAGATCCAGGATAATCAACCTCCAAGGCTACCGCACCAGTTTCGCACCAGAAACGACCGCACTGAAGCGCAACGAACGCGATCGAAATCATAAGGTTGTGCGAAGGTGGAGTGTTGAACATCGGCGCGCGCCTGCGCGCAGAATTTGTTTCGGCGTGCAGGCGCCCTTATCGATGCGTGCAACATCGACCTCGCCTAGGTGCGGCGCCCTTAGGTTATGATGAAATTGGAGTTGTGCAGCACGCCCGTGAGGTTATTGAGACCAATTTCCATGTCGGATGATGTCATTGCGCCGTCACCGTCGATGTCGATCTGCAGAACGCCATTACCCAACAGACGAGCCGAAGCCTGATCCGAAGCGGTGAAGTCGCCGCTGCCGACGTATTCGATATCACCTCCGGCAACAGCGATGCCGGAGAACGTGAAGGTATCATCGTCGGCATTGAAGTTGGTAATCTGGTCAGCGAGGCCACCAACGACGGAGTCGGCGACGCTCGTGAAGCGGAAATTGTCATGTCCAGCGCTCGCCGTAATCCCATCGTAGCCCGCACCGGCCGTGACAGTCGTATTCCCCGATGTGTTGCCGATCACAAGGATGTCCTGTTCCGCACTGGCGTTGATCGTCTCGGCATTGGTTACGGTCAAAACTTGTCCGGTGCTCAGGTTGAGCGTGTCCGTACCGTCACCGAGGTCGACCGAGTTGGCCCCATCGCCGAACAGACCCGAGGTTAAGTTCAACGTGTCGTTGCCTGATCCCAGATTGATCGCCATGCCACCGGTACTTCCAACGAACCCACTCATCGTCAGCGTGTCGTCGATCGAACTTCCGTTGATGTGGTTTGCGCTGAAAACCGTATTCAATGAGTTTGTTCCGGCCGCGAGATTCAGTGTGTTGTCACCGTTTCCGAGGTTAACGGATACGCCGGTCACGGTGTTCAGCAGAGTCAACGTATCGTTCGAGGAAGTAACTCCAAAATCGCCAAAGCCCACGCTTTCCGTGTTGAATAGCGAAATCGAACTACTGCCTGCAGCCAAAACCAGCGAGTCGTTTCCATCGCCGAGATCGACGACCAGCCCATCGGCGACGTTGTTCAAGTTGGCGTTATCGCCGCTGCTGCTACCGGTCAAGTTCTCCACACCGACCAGGCTAAGCGAGAAGAAATTGCCAAAGCTGCTGCTGTTCAGGACGACCGTATCCGCCGTCCCGCCGCCCAGATTGAGCTGGCGACCGAAGACGTTGCCGCCAACGCGGAGGTAGTCGTCACCCGTGGTCCCGATCACGGACGCACCGCCCGCGAGCTGTTGGGTGGATATGTCGATCGGGATTCCTGCTGTGCCCGACGACAACAGCAGGATAGCGTCGCTGAACTGCAGCACTTCGACGTTGGTGAGCGTGTCGGTGCCATCGCGATTTGCGTTGTTGTCCAGAACCTGCACGGCTCCGGGCGTTGTAACCGTGTACTGGGATTGAGTCCCTGAGAAGCTCACCATATCGGTACCGGCTTCACCGTCGATGCTGTCGTTACCACCCTGCCCGGTAATACCGTCGTTGCCGCCACCAGCATTGATGCTGTCGCCGCCGCCGCCACCGAAGAAAAACTCATCGTTGGAACTACCGGTGATGATGTCGCCTTGGTTCGACCCTTGAACGCCGTTGACGCCGCCCATGATGACATCAGCGCCGGCCACGCCGCTCACGACACCCGTCGCGAGATTGACGTTGACCCCGCCTCCGCCGGCCTGGGAGTAGGAGATACGCGTGTTGCCGTTGCCGGTGATGGTATCGTTGCCGGCAAGTCCTTCGAACAGGTTGAAGGTGCCGAACGTTCCCGCCGAGGTGATCCCGGTAAACCCGGAAGCGTTGTAGGTATCGTTGTGGTTGCTGCCGATCGCGCTGTTGACGCCGACAAAAGTATCGTTGCCAATCGTGCTGCCGCCGGAGGCCGTTCCTGCCTGCAGGTTGATCGTTACCGCGTCGGCCGCACTGCTGTAGATAATGCGCGTGTTGCCGTTGCCGGTGATGGTGTCGTTGCCGCCGATACCTTCGAACTGGTTGAAGTTACCGATGCTGCCGACGTTGAGGGCTCCGCCGATACCAAAGCCGGTGGCGACGAAGACGTCGTTGAAATTGGTGCCCTGGATGCCTTCGATCGAGCGTAGCGTATCGCTTCCAATCGATGCGTCACCCGTGGCTGTACCGGCAGCAAAGTCGATGGTGACCGGTCCAGTCGAGAAGTAGATGTTGTTGTAGCTTGCAACGTCGAAACCACCGCGACCATCGATGGAGTCGTTACCGGCCAGGCCAATGAAGGTCTCGGTGACGGTGCCGTTGCTGCCGCGCAAGGTATCATTGAACATCGACGCCTGGACGGCGTTGACGCCACTGAAGGTGTCGCTGCCGGTCGAAGCATCACCGGTCGCAGTGCCGGTGCCGGGCGTCGCGCCTGTCTGCAAGTCCACGGTAACGGCGCCGGTCGCGTTGACGAAGGCCAGCCGCGTATTGCCGTTACCGATGGTGTTGTCGTTACCTCCCATGCCGTTGAATTCGTTAAAGGTACCGTTGGAACCGGCATTGGTGCTGACGTTGGTGAAGCCGGTCGCATCGAAGCTGTCGGCGCTACTCGAACCGCGGACGGATTCGATCGACCGAAGCGTATCCGTGCCGACCGTGGCGGCATCGCCTGTCACGGTTCCCGCGGCCAGACTGACGGAGATACCGCCCACCGCCGCCGGATCGAGTGCATAGTCGGCGCGATCGAAGCCGCCTCGTCCGTCGATGAAATCATCGCCGGCGCGGCCTTCGAATACCTCAACCGTTCCGGCACCGTTGCTGCTGCCGAGCAGCTGGTCGGCAGATCCCGAGCCGATGACGCCTGCAAATCCCAAACCGACGAGGGTATCATTACCATCGGCGCCGGTCGCAGTGTGCGCGTTGAGGTCGACAGTGACGCTGCCCGTTGCGTTGGCATAGGAAATGCGGGTCAGCAGTGCGCCCTGGCTGTTGAGGGCACTGGTAATGGTGTCATCTCCGCCCCTGCCCTCGATCTCGTTAAAGCCCACTTGGGTGCCTGCAATACCCGTATCGCCAGCGAACCCTGCCGCATTCAGTATGTCGGCAAAGGCGCTACCAACGATGCCCTCCACATTGACCAAGGTGTCATTGCCAACACCTGCACCCGACACTGTGCCTGCGGCAAGATTGGCTGTGATGCCACCCGTGGCATCCGCATAGACCGTGCGGTCGAAGCCAGCGCCGCCGTCCAGCACGTCATTGTCGGCCAATCCCTGCAGCCGGTCATTGCCGCCAAGCCCGTTCAGTGTGTCGGCCTCGCCTGTTCCCACCAGCGTGTTGGCGTTGTCGTCGCCCGTCGTCACGCCGGTAACGTCGGTCACCGCGATCGTGAACACCTCGTCGTAGGTGTGGTTGGCGGAATCGGTCACCCGCACCGTCACCTGGTGCGAGGTCGCGGTCTCGTAGTCGAGCGCGCCGACAACGACCAGGTTGCCGCCACTGATGCCAAACAAGCCATTGGCGTCATCGACCAGCGTAAAGCTTGCGGTATCCCCCGCGTCCGGATCGACCGCCGACAGCGAACCCACCACCGTAGCGGCCGCGCTGTTCTCGGCCACGCTGGTGTTGGACAGCGCAATGTCGGTCGGCGTGCTATTATTGGGTGGTGCGGCAAAGACGAAGTCACTGGCAACAAGGCTGCCCACCGTGATGTTTTGCAGCGTAATGGTGTCGCCGTTGCCGAAGTCGATCAAGGTATTCGAACCCTGTTGCGAGGCGTGAGCCTGGATGTCTGCCAGGCTGTAGATGCCGTTGACGCCGCTGACGTCGATCCGGTCGCCCAGACTGCGGTTAAAGTCACCGACGAAGTCCGCACCGCCGCCCGTGGCATACACAAACGTGTCCGCACCGGCGCCGCCGAAGAGACTGTCTGCTCCCCCGCCGCCGTGAATCGTGTCGTTGCCGCCGTTGCCGCTCAGGGAGTCGTTACCAAGGCCGCCAACCAACGTATCGTTGAAGTTCGTCCCCTGGACGTTGTTGACACCACCCGTAATGGTGTCATGACCGACTGATGCATCGCCATTGACGTTGCCGGTGGCCAGATTAACGGTCACGCCTCCGGTGACGTTGTTGAAGAAGATTTGCGTGTTGCCGTTGCCGGTGATGGTGTCGTCACCGCCCAGCCCCGTGAATGAGTTGAACCCGACAAAGCCGGAGGCATTGTAGGTGTCGGCAAAATTGCTGCCCTGGACGCTGTTGACGCCGGTGAAGCTATCGCTGCCGACCGAGGCATTACCGGTCGCGGTGCCGGCGGCAAGATCGACTGTCACCCCGGCAGTCGCGTTGGTAAAGATCAGCCGCGTGTTGCCGTTGCCGGTGATGCTGTCGTCGCCGCCCAATCCTTCAAACTGGTTGAAGTTGCCGTTGCTGGTGCTGACGTTGAGCGCACTTCCAAGGCCATAGCCGGAGGCGTTGAAGGTGTCCGCAAAGCCCGTGCCCTGGACGCCTTCAATGTTGCGCAGAGTATCCGTGCCGACCGAGGCATCGCCTGTCACGGTACCGGACGCAAGATTGACGCTGATCCCGCCCGTGACGGTGCTGAGGCTGTTGTAACCCGCGATATCGAACCCTCCGCGGCCATCGATATAGTCATCGCCGCCAAGGCCAGTAAAGGTGTTGCTGAAGCTGCTTCCCAGCAGCGTGTCGGCAAACATCGAACCTTGTGCGGCGTTGACGCCAGTCAGGCTGTCGGTTCCTTCGGTCGCGCCCGAAGCGATGCCGACAACGGTTACCGCATTGGTCGTGCCGATGGCGCTTGTCTCGAGGTCAACGGTGACACTGGCAGCCGCAACCTGGTAATTGAGACGCGTATTGCCGTTGCCAATGACCGTGTCGTTACCACCCGCGCCGCCGAAGTCGTTGAACGTCCCGGACGACCCGACGTTGAGTGCACCTGCACTGCCGAAGCCGGTCGCATCGTAGACGTCATCGAAGTTAGTGCCGCGCGCCGCTTCAACGCTACGAATGGTGTCGGTACCAACGGTAGCATCGCCAGTCACCGTTCCCGCCGCCAGATGAACGGTGATACCCGACGTGGTCGTCGGATCGTTGTTGTAGGTCACCGTGTCATAACCGCCGCGACCATCGATGTAGTCGTCGCCGCCGCGACCCTCATATGCCTCGTAAGTACCAAACGCATTGTCGCTGCCGTAGAACGTGTCGTTGGAAGCAGATCCCCAGACCGCAGCGACGTTCGAGAAGGTGTCGTGGCCGACCGAGGCATTGCCATCTCCCGTCCCGGCGGCGACATCCACCGTCACCGCGCCTGTCGCGCTGAGATAGCTTACCCGGGCCACCGACTGACCTAGCGCGTTGATTTGGCCGATGATGAGGTCGTCTCCGCCGCGGCCTTCGAAGTCGTTCTGGCCGATAGCTACCCCGGGATTGCCGGTCGATCCCATAAAGCCCACCGCATTGAAGGTATCGGCGAAGTCGCTGCCGATGACGCCTTCGACGCCGGTCAGCGTGTCGCTGCCGACGCCCGCGCCGGTGACCGTGCCGACCGCCAGATTGACGGTGATGGCGCCGGTGGCGTCGGTATAGATCGCCCGATCAAAGCCGAGGCCGCCGTTGAGCTGGTCATTGTCGGCCAGGCCCTGCAGCCGGTCATTGCCGCCAAGCCCGTTCAGCGCGTCGGCCTCGCCTGTTCCCACCAGCGTGTTGGCGTTGTCGTCGCCCGTCGTCACGCCGGTAACGTCGGTCACCCCGATCGTGAACACCTCGTCGTAGGTGTGGTTGGCCGAATCGGTCACCCGCACGATTATCTGGTGCGAAGTCGCGGTCTCATAGTCGAGCGCGCCCGCCACCACCAGATTGCCGCCGCTGATGGCAAACAGGCCATTGGCGTTGTCGACAAGCGTGAAGCTCGCGGTATCGCCCGCGTCCGGATCAACCGCCGACAGCGATCCCACCACCGTATTGGCCGCGCTGTTTTCGGGCACGCTGGCGTTCGACAGCGCAATATCCGTGGGAGCACTGTTGGTGGGAGCCGCGGCGAAGATGAAGTCGCTGGCAACGAGGCTTTCCGGCACGATGTTCTGAAGCGTAATGGCGTCGCCGTTGCCGAAGTCGATCAGCGTGTTCGGGCCCTGCGTGGAGGCGCGGGACTGGATGTCCGCCAGGCTATAGATGCCGCTGACGCCAGTGACGTCGATCTTGTCGCTCTGACCGCGGTTGAAATCGCTGACGAAGTCCGCCCCGCCACTGTCCGTGTAAACAAATGTGTCCGCTCCGAAGCCACCGAAGAGATTATCCGCTCCCCCGCCGCCGTTCAGCGTGTCGTTGCCGCCGGTGCCGCCGTTCAGGAAATCGTTGCTGCTGCCGCCAATGATGGTGTCGCCGAAGTTCGACCCGAAGACGTTGTTGACGCCGCCGGTGACGGTATCGGTACCGACCGAACCATCGCCTGTGATAATACCGGATGTGAGGTTGATGTTTACGCCGTTGGTCGCGCTGCCGTACTGGATCTGGGTGCTGCCATTGCCGGTAACAGTGTCGTTGCCGGCAAGACCCTGGAACGAGTTGAACCCAGCAAAGCCGGAGGCATTGTAGCTGTCGGCCGAGTTGCCGCCGATCGCACTGTTGACGCCGCTGACGAAGTTGTCGATGCCGACCGAGCCATTGCCGGATGCGGAGCCGGCACCGCCGGCGCCGATCACGATTGTCACGCCGGAGGTGGCATTGCCATACTGGACCTGCGTGCTGCCGTTGCCGGTGATCTGGTCGTCGCCGGCATTGCCCTGGAACGAATTGTAGCCGCCGTTGAAGGCGGACGCGTCATAGACGTCGGCAAAGTTGCTGCCGATCGCGCTGTTGACGCCGCCGGTGAAGCTGTCGTTGCCGACCGAGCCATTGCCCGTTGCCGAACCGGCGCCGCCGGCACCGATCATGATCGTCACCCCAGCCGTCGCGTTGTTGTAGAGCACCCGCGTATTGCCGTTGCCGGTGATGGCATCGTCGCCGCCAAGTCCCTCGAACTGGTTGAAGTTGCCGTTGCTGGTGCTGATGTTGAGAGCACTTCCAAGGCCGTAGCCGGAGGCGTTGAAGGTGTCCGCAAAGCCCGTGCCCTGGACGCCTTCAATGTTGCGTAGCGTATCCGTGCCGACCGAGTCATCGCCTGTCACGGTACCGGACGCAAGATTGACGCTGATCCCGCCCGTGACGGTGCTGAGGCTGTTGTAGCCCGCGGTATCGAACCCGCCGCGGCCGTCGATGTAGTCGTCGCCACCCAGGCCAATAAGCGAGTTGCTAAAGCTGCTTCCCAGCAGCGTATCGCCAAACATTGAACCTTGTGCGGCGTTGACGCCGGTAAAGGTATCGGTCCCTTCAGTGGCTCCCACAGCGCTACCGGCAACGGTCACCGCATTGGTCGTTCCGATCACGCTGTTCTCGAGATCGACTGTGACACTTGCAGCCGCAATCTGGTAGTTGAGGCGGGTATTGCCGTTGCCGATGATCGTATCGTTGCCGCCCGCGCCGCCGAAGTCGTTGAAGTTGCCGTTGGTGGTGCTGACATTGAGAGCACCGGCAAGGCCATAGCCAGTCGCATCGAACACGTCATCAAAGTTCGTGCCGCGGGCCGCTTCGACGTTACGAATGGTGTCCGTACCGACGGTGGCGTCGCCGTTCACCGTTCCCGCCGCCAGATGAACGGTGATACCCGACGTGGTCGTTGGATCGTTGTTGTAGGTCACCGAGTCATAGCCGCCGCGACCATCAATGTAGTCGTCGCCGCCACGCCCCTCATAGGTCTCATAGGTAGCGGCTGCATTGTCGTTACCGTAGATCGTGTCATTATGTTGAGAGCCCCAGACCGTCGAGACTCCCGAGAACGTGTCGTGGCCGACCGAGGCATCGCCGTCTGCCGTCCCGGCTGCGATATCCACCGTCACCGCACCCGTCGCGCTGAGATAGTTTACCCGGGTCACCGATTGACCCAGGGCGTTGGTTTGTCCGATGACGAGGTCGTCACCGCCGCGGCCTTCGAACTCGTTCTGACCGGCAGCCACACCGGGCAGCCCGGTCAAGCCGGTGAATCCGGCTGCATTGAAGGTGTCGGCGAAGTCGCTGCCGACGATACCCTCGACGCCGCCCAGCGTGTCGCTGCCGACGCCGGCGCCCGTAACCGTGCCAGCCGCCAGATTGACTGTGATGCTGCCGGTAGCGTCCGTATAGACCGCACGGTCGAAGCCGAGACTGCCATTGAGCGGGTCGTTGTCACCAAGGCCCTGCAGCCAGTCGTTGCCGCCAAGCCCGTTCAGCGTGTCCGCCTCGCCCGTTCCGACCAGCGTGTTAGCGTTTTCGTCGCCCGTCAGCGCTACGCCGGCAACGTCGGTCACCGCGATGGTGAATATCTTGTCGTAGGTGTGGTTGGCGGAATCCGTGACCCGCACCGTGACCTGACGGGACTGGGCCGTCTCGTAGTCGAGCGCGCCGGCCACCACCAGATTGCCGCCGCTGATGGCAAACAGGCCATTGGCGTTGTCGACAAGCGTGAAGCTCGCGGTATCGCCCGCGTCCGGATCGACCGCCGACAGCGATCCCACCACCGTATTGGCCGCGCTGTTTTCGGCCACGCTGGTGTTGGACAGCGCAATGTCGGTCGGCGTGCTGTTGGCCGCGAAGATGAAGTCGCTGGCAACCAGGCTTTCCGGCGCGATGTTCTGAAGCGCAATGGTGTCGCCGTTGCCGAAGTCGATCAAGGTATTCGAACCCTGTTGCGAGGCGTGAGCCTGGATGTCTGCCAGGCTGTAGATGCCGCTGACGCCGCTGACGTCGATCCGGTCGCCCAGACTGCGGTTAAAGTCACCGACGAAGTCCGCACCGCCGCCCGTGGCATACACAAACGTGTCCGCACCGGCGCCGCCGAAGAGACTGTCTGCTCCCCCGCCGCCGTGAATCGTGTCGTTGCCGCCGTTGCCGCTCAGGAGTCGTTACCAAGGCCGCCAACCAACGTATCGTTGAAGTTCGTCCCCTGGACGTTGTTGACACCACCCGTAATGGTGTCATGACCGACTGATGCATCGCCATTGACGTTGCCGGTGGCCAGATTAACGGTCACGCCTCCGGTGACGTTGTTGAAGAAGATTTGCGTGTTGCCGTTGCCGGTGATGGTGTCGTCACCGCCCAGCCCCGTGAATGAGTTGAACCCGACAAAGCCGGAGGCATTGTAGGTGTCGGCAAAATTGCTGCCCTGGACGCTGTTGACGCCGGTGAAGCTATCGCTGCCGACCGAGGCATTACCGGTCGCGGTGCCGGCGGCAAGATCGACCGTCACCCCGGCAGTCGCGTTGGTAAAGATCAGCCGCGTGTTGCCGTTGCCGGTGATGCTGTCGTCGCCGCCCAATCCTTCAAACTGGTTGAAGTTGCCGTTGCTGGTGCTGACGTTGAGCGCACTTCCAAGGCCATAGCCGGTAGCGTTGAAGGTGTCGGCGAAGTTGGTGCCCTGGACGCCTTCAATGTTGCGCAGCGTATCCGTGCCGACCGAGGCATCGCCGGTTGCAATGCCGGCGGCCAGATTTACACTCACTCCGGCTGTCGCCAGGCCCAGGCTGTTGTAACTTGCCGTATCGAAGCTGCCGCGGCCATCGATATAGTCGTCGCCGCCCAAGCCGGTAAAGGTGTTGCTGAAGCTGCTTCCCAGCAGGGTGTCGGCAAATACCGATCCCTGCACCGCGTTGACGCCGGTCAGGCTGTCGGTCCCCTCGCCGGCTCCTGTGGCGGTGCCGATAACGGTAATCGCGTTGGTGGTGCCGATGGTACTGATTTCAAGGTCGGCAGTGATGGCCCCAATCGCGTTCGAATAGTTGAGACGGGTAAATCCGTTGCCGATAACCGTATCGTTGCCGCCTGCGCCGCCGAAGTCGTTAAAGGTCCCGGACGAGCCGACATTGAGAGCACCTGCAC
The DNA here is from genome assembly GCF_043203335.1 of Bradyrhizobium sp. RDI18. NCBI lineage: Bacteria > Pseudomonadati > Pseudomonadota > Alphaproteobacteria > Hyphomicrobiales > Nitrobacteraceae > Bradyrhizobium > Bradyrhizobium sp. RDI18. Next base: position 34,360 of record NZ_JBICRN010000006.1, read on the forward strand.
TGCCGAAGCCAGTCGCATCGAAGACGTCGTCGAAGTGGGTGCCGCGCACAGCCTCCACGACGGATCGCGTCGGTGCCGACCGTGGTGTCGCCGGTCACGGTCCCCGCCGCCAGATGAACGGTGATGCCCGACGTGGTCGTCGGATCGGTGTTGTAGGTCACCTGGTCATAACCGCCGCGGCCATCGATAAAATCATCGCCGCCACGACCTTCGAACAACTCAAAGGTGGCAAAGGCGTTGTTGCTGCCAAGCAAGGTATCGTTGAAACCGGATCCCCAGATCGCGGCGATGTTCGAGATCGTGTCATGGCCGACCGAGGCGTCGCCATCCGCTGTTCCGGCGGCGATATCCACCGCAACTGCGCCCGTCGCACCGAGGTAGGAAACCCGCGTCAGCGCCTGGCCCTGCGCATTGATGCCACCGATGACGACATCGTCGCCGCGGCCGCCCTCGAACTCGTTAAAGCCGATGGTCGAACCCGGGATGCCGTTCACGCCAGCAAAGCCCGTTGCATTGAACGTATCGGCGAAGTTGCTGCCGACGACGCCTTCGACGCTGCTCAGCGTGTCATTGCCGACACCGGCGCCGGAGACCGTGCCGGCCGCCAGATTGACCATGATGGCGCCAGTAGCATCCGTATAGATCGCCCGGTCGAAGCCAAGGCCGCCGTTGAGTTGGTCGTTGTCGGCCAGGCCCTGCAGCCGGTCGTTGCCGCCAAGGCCGTTCAGCGTGTCGGCCTCACCCGTGCCGACCAGCGTATTGACGTTGTCGTCTCCCGTCAGCGTCACGCCGGCAACGTCAGTCACGTCGATCGTGAACAACTTGTCGTAGGTGTGGCTGGCAGAATCCGTCACCCGCACCGTCACCTGGTGCGAGGTTGCGGTCTCGTAGTCGAGGGCGCCGGCCACGACCAGGTTGCCGTCGCTGATCGCGAACAGCCCACTGGCGTCGTCGACCAGCGTAAAGGTCGCCGTATCGCCCGCATCCGGATCGTCGGCCGACAGCGAACCAATGATAGTGGTGGCCGCGCTGTTTTCGGCCACGCTGGTGCTGGACAGGCCAACGTCGGTCGGTGCACTGTTGACCGCGAAGATGAAGTCGCTGGCAACCAGGCTTTCCGGCGTGATGTTCTGCAGAGTAATGGTATCGCCATTGCCGAAGTCGATCACGGTGTTCGTCGGACCCTGTGCGGAGGCGCGGGACTGGATGTCCGCCAGGCTGTAGATGCCGCTCACACCGGTGACGTCGATCCGGTCGCCCTGACCGCGAGTGAAGTCGCTGACAGAATCCGACCCGCCGCCTGTCGCATAGACAAACGTGTCCGCTCCGAAGCCGCCGAACAGACTATCCGCTCCCCCTCCGCCGCTGAGCGTGTCGTTGCCGCCGTTGCCGCCGTTCAGGAAGTCGTTGCCGCTGCCGCCAATGATGGTGTCGCCGAAGTTCGATCCGATGACGTTGTTGACGCCGCCGGTGATGGTGTCGGTGCCGACCGAGCCATCGCCTGTGACAATACCGGATGTGAGGTTGACGTTTACGCCACTGGTCGCGCTGCCGTACTGGATCTGGGTGCTGCCATTGCCCGTGATCTGGTCGTTGCCGCTATTACCCTGAAACGAGTTGTAGCCGTTGTTGAAGGCGGACGCGTCATAGACGTCGGCCCCGTTGCCGCCGATCGCGCTGTTGACGCCGCCGGTAAAGGTGTCGTTGCCGACCGAGCCATCGCCGGACGCCGAGCCGGCGCCGCCGGCGCCGAGCGCGATCGTCACGCCGGAAGTGGCATTGCCGTACTGGACCTGCGTGCTGCCGTTGCCGGTGATCTGATCGTTGCCGCTATTTCCCTGGAACGAGTTGTAGCCGTTGTTGAAGGCGGACGCGTCATAGACGTCGGCAAAGTTGCTGCCGATCGCGCTGTTGACGCCGCCGACAAAGGTGTCGTTGCCGACAGTGGCCGTGTCACCGGCTGCCGTCCCATGCGCCGAGCCGGTGCCGCCGGCACCGATCGTGATCGTCACCCCCGCCGTCGAGTTGTTGTAGATCACCCGCGTACTGCCGTTGCCGGTGACGCTATCGTCGCCGCCCAGACCTTCGAACTGGTTGAAGCTGCCGTTGGTGCTGCTGACGTTCTGTGCACCCAGTTGGCCGTAGCCCGTAGCATCGAACGTGTCGGCCAGCATGGTGCCCTGAACGCCTTCGATGCTGCGCAGCGTGTCTGTGCCGATCGAGGAATCGCCGGTCGCCGTGCCGGCTGCGAGGTCGACCGTCACTCCACCGGTGGAAAGATAGATGTTGTTGTAGCCCGCCGTGTCGAAGCCGCCGCGACCGTCAATAAGGTCATCGCCCCCAATGCCGGTAAACGTGTCGTTGAAACCACTCCCGTAAAGGGTATCGGTGAACATCGAACCCTGAACGGCGTTGACACCGGTGAAGGTGTCGTTTCCTACCGACGCATCCCCGCTGGCAAAGCCGGCAGCTATGTCGACAACGACTCCTGCGGTCGCATTGTTGAAGCCCAGGCGCGTGTTGCCATTACCCGTAATGCTGTCGTCACCACCGTTGCCGGTAAACTCATTGAAGGTGCCGAACGAGCCGCTGGAGTAGCCCGTCGCGATGTACGTGTCGGCGAGGTTGGTGCCGCGGACAGCTTCGACTGACACGAGTGTGTCGGTGCCACTCGTGGCATCGCCCGCGACGGTGCCTGCCGCCAGATTGACGACAATGCCCGACGTAGGCGCCAGATCATTGTTATAGTCTGCCCGGTCGAAGCCGCCCCGGCCGTCGATCGTGTCGTTGCCGGCGCGGCCGTCGAATACTTCGATAGTGCCAAATACGTTGTTACTGCCGCTAAGCGTATCGTCGAATGCCGAACCCCATGCGGCGATAAAGCCTGGCCCCACCAGGGTATCGTGGCCTACCGAGCTGTCGCCATCCGCTGTTCCAGCGGCGAGATCGACAGTGACGCCCGCGGTCGCGTTGACATAGGAAACCCGGGTCAAAGCGGCGCCAATTCCATTGACGGCACCGATGATGGTGTCATCGCCACCCCGGCCTTCGAACTCGTTAAAGCCTATAGGCGTTCCCGGTATGCTGCTATTCCCGGTGAATCCAGTCGCATCGAAGGTATCGGCGAAGTCGCTGCCGACGATGCCCTCGACGCCGCTCAGCGTGTCGCTACCGCCGCCGGACGCCGAGATGGTGCCCGCGGCCATATTGACCGTGATGGCGCCGGTGGCGTCGCTGTAGATCGCCCGGTCGAAGCCGAGCCCACCATTGAGCTGGTCGTTGTCGGCCAGGCCCTGCAGCCGGTCGTTGCCGCCAAGACCGTTCAGCGTATCGGCCTCGCCGGTGCCGACCAGCGTATTGACGTTGTCGTCGCCCGTCAGCGTGACGCCGGCGACATCGGTGACGTTGATCGTAAACGTCTCGTCATAGGTATTGTTGGCGGAATCCGTCACCCGCACCGTCACCTGGTGCGACGTCGCGCCCTCATAGTCGAGCGCGCCGGCCACCACCAGATCGCCGCCGCTGATGGCGAACAGGCCGCTGGCGTTGTCGACCAGCGTGAAGCTCGCGGTATCGCCTGCGTCCGGATCGACCGCCGACAGCGAACCAACCACCGTATTGACCGCGCTGTTCTCGGCCACCGAAGCGTTCGACAAGTTAATATTGGTCGGCGCTTCATTTGATGACACGGCGAATACGAAGTCGCTGGCGACGAGACTTTCGATCGCAATGTTCTGAAGCGTAATGGTGTCGCCATTGCCGAAGTCGATCAGTGTGTTCGAACCCTGCGTGGAGGCGCGAGACTGGATGTCCGCCAGGCTGTAGATGCCACTGATGCCGGTGACGTCGATCCGGTCGCCCTGACCGCGATTGAAGTCGCTGACAAAATCCGACCCGCCGCCTGTCGCATAGACAAACGTGTCCGCACCGAAGCCGCCGAAGAGATTGTCCGCTCCCCCGCCGCCATTCAGCGTGTCGTTGCCACCGTTGCCGCCGTTCAGGGAGTCGTTGCCGTTGCTGCCAATGATGGTGTCGCCGAAGTTCGATCCGAAGACACTGTTGACACCGCCGGTGATGGTGTCGGTGCCGACCGAGCCGTCGCCGGTGGCAATGCCGGTAGCCAAATTGACGTTTACGCCTGCGGTTGCGTTGTTGAACTGGATCTGGGTGCTGCCGTTACCGGTGATGATGTCGTCGCCACCCATTCCCTGGAACTGGTTGAACGTGCCATTGTTGCCGACATTGGCTCCCGAAGAGCCAAAGCCCGTTGCGACATAAGTGTCGGCAAAGTTGGTGCCTTGGATCGACTCGATCGACAGCAGGGTGTCGGCGCCGACCGACGCATCGCCGGTGACGATGCCGGAAGCCATGTCGATGCTGACGCCGCCGGTCGTATTGAACGCGTTATAGATGGCGGTATCGAAGCCGCCCCGGCCGTCGATGACGTCGTTGCCGGCGAGGCCGGTGAAGTTCTCACCGTTCGCGCTTCCGGAGAGCGTATCGGCGAAGGCCGAGCCGGTTGCGCTGTTGACGCCGCTGAAGGTATCGGTGCCGACAGAGGCATCGCCGGTGGCGGTGCCCGCCGCAATGTCGACCGTCACCCCGGAGGTGGCGTTGGTATAGACAAGCCGCGTATTGCCATTGCCGGTGATGGTGTCGTTGCCGGCAAGCCCCTCGAACTGGTTGAAGTTGCCGCTGCTGGTGCTGACGTTGAGTGCGCCCTGCTGGCCGTAGCCGGTCGCATCATAGCTGTCGGCCAGCATGGTGCCCTGGACACCCTCAATGTTGCGCAGCGTGTCGGTGCCGACCGAGGCATCGCCCGCCACTGTGCCAGACGCAAGATTGACGCTGATCCCGCTGGTAACGGTGCTGAGGCTGTTGTAGCCCGCGGTGTCGAAGCCGCCGCGGCCGTCGATGAAGTCGTCACCGCCCAAACCGATAAGGGTATTGTTGAAGCTGCTGCCCCGCAGCGTGTCGCCGAACATCGAGCCCTGCGCGGCGTTGACGCCGGTGAGGCTGTCGGTTCCCTCGGTGACACTCGTGGCAATGCCTGCGACAGTAACGGCGTTGGTCGTGCCGATCGCGCTGGTCTCGAGGTCGACGCTGACGCTGCTCGCGGCACTCTGGTAGTTGAGGCGGGTGTTGCCATTACCGATCACCGTATCGTTGCCGCCCGCGCCGCCGAAGTCGTTAAAGTTGCCGTTGGTGGTGCTGATATTGAGAGCGCCGGCCACGCCATAGCCAGTCGCATCGAAGATATCGTCGAAGATAGTGCCGCGCGCCGCTTCGACGTTGCGGATGGTATCGGTGCCGACCGAGGCATCGCCCGTCACCGTTCCCGCTGCCAGGTGAATCACGACGCCCGACGTGGTCGCCGGATCGTTGTTGTAGTTGACCTGGTCAAAGCCGCCGCGACCGTCGATGTAGTCGTCACCGCCACGGCCTTCATACGTCTCATAGGTCCCAAAGCCGTTGTTGCTGCCGTAGAACGTGTCGTTGTAGGCAGAGCCCCAGAGGGTCGAGATATTGGACAATGTGTCGTGGCCCACCGAGGCATCGCCGTCTGCCGTTCCGGCCGCAAGATCTGCCGTCACCGCACCCGTCGCGCTGAGGTAGTTGGCCCGGGTAACTGCCTGACCCAGGGCATTCACGGTGCCGATGATGATGTCATCGCCGCCGCGGCCTTCGAAGTCGTCCTGGCCAGTTACGATACCCGACACGCCGGCCGAGCCCGTGAAGGCGGCTGCATTGAAGGTGTCGGCAAAGTCGCTGCCGATGACGCCCTCGACGCCGGTCAAGGTGTCGCTGCCCACGCCGGCACCCGTAACCGTGCCAGCCGCCAGGTTAACGGTGATGCCGCCGGTGGCATCGCTGTAGTCCGCCCGGTCGAAGCCGAGCCCGCCATTGAGCTGGTCGTTGTCACCAAGGCCCTGCAGGCGGTCGTTGCCGCCCGCTCCGTTCAGGGTGTCGGCCTCGCCGGTGCCGACCAGCGTGTTGACGTTGTCGTCGCCCGTCAGCGTGACGCCGGCAACGTCGGAGACGTTGATCGTGAACACCTTGTCGTAGGTGTGGTTGGCGGAATCCGTGACCCGCACCGTCACCTGATGCGAGGTCGCAGTCTCGTAGTCGAGCGCGCCCGCCACCACCAGATTGCCGCCGCTGATGGCAAACAGACCATTGGCGTCGTCGACCAGCGTGAAGCTCGCGGTATCGCCTGCGTCCGAATCAACCGCCGACAGCGAACCCACCACCGTATTGGCCGCGCTGTTCTCGGCCACGCTCGTGTTCGACAGCGCAATGTCGGTCGGCGTGCTGTTGGCCGCGAAGATGAAGTCGCTGGCAACGAGGCTGCCCACCGCGATGTTCGCAAGCGTGATGGTATCGCCATTGCCGAAGTCGATCAGGGTGTTCGAACCCTGCGTGGACGCGCGGGACTGGATGTCCGCCAGGCTGTAGATGCCGCTGATGCCGGTGACGTCGATCCGGTCGCCCTGACCGCGATTGAAGTCGCTGACAAAATCCGACCCGCCGCCTGTCGCATACACAAACGTGTCCGCGCTGGTACCACCGGTCAAATTGTCGTTGCCTGTGCCGCCGACCAGCATGTCGGCGCCGGCTCCGCCGGTCAGGGCGTCATTGCCAGTGCCGCCAATCAGCACGTTGGCGGCAGTGTTGCCCGTCAGGGTATCGTCAAACGCCGATCCGGTCAGGTTTTCGAAAGCGCTCAGCGTATCGCTACCGGCGCCCGCCGTGTTCTGCGCCGTCGTCAGCGCAAGGCTGACCGTCACGCCCGCAGCGGCCTGCGCATAGGACACCGTGTCGATGCCGGCACCGCCGGCGAGTACGTTGTTGCCGCCATCGCCTTCCAGCGTGTCATCCTGGCCCGAGCCCGTCAGGTTCTCGATATTGACGAGCGTGTCGCCCTCAGCGTCACCGCCGCTGCCGACACCTGTGCTCAGGCTGACATTCACTCCCGCCAGCGAGGCCGCATAGGTCGCCGTGTCTGTTCCGACGTCACCATCAAGAACATCCGCGCCGCCGAGCCCGGCAAGGACGTTGTTCCCGACGTTGCCGGTGATGACGTTATCAGCCGCGCTGCCCGTCGCGTTGATATTATCCGATCCGGTCAGGGTCAGGTTCTCAACATTGCCGCCAAGGGTGTAGCTGATCGACGATTGAACCGTGTCGGTCCCCTCGATCGCTGCTTCGGCCACCACATCGCCGGTGTTGTCGACAACGTAGTTGTCGTTGCCGAGACCACCGATCAGCGTATCCGCACCCGCACCGCCATCCAGCGTGTCGTTGCCTTCAAAGCTGGTAAGAACGTTTGCGCCGGACGAGCCCGTCAGCGAATTGTCAAAATGCGAGCCGACGAGATTTTCGATATTGGTGAGTGTATCGCCTTCGGCGTCACCGCCGCTGCCAAGACCGGTCGTCAGGCTGACATTGACCCCTGAAAGCGACGCCGCATAGGTCGCCGTATCCGTGCCGGCCCCGCCATCCAATGCGTCCGCGCCGCCAAGACCCGCCAGCACGTTGCTGCCGTTGTTGCCGACGATGATGTTGTCGGCTGCGTTTCCGGTAGCCGTCAGAGCGCCCGTCCCTGTCAGCGTCAGGTTCTCGACATCGTTGCCCAAGGTGTAGCTGAGCGACGACTGGACCGTATCGGTGCCCTCATCTACGGCTTCGATAACGACATCGCCGGTGTTGTCGACAACGTAGCTATCGTTGCCGGCGCCGCCGATCAGGGTGTCTGCACCGGTTCCGCCGTTTAGGGCGTCGTTGCCCGCGCCGCCGGTCAGCACGTTGGCGCCGGTGTTGCCGGTCAAGGTATCGTCGAACGCGGACCCGGTAAGGTTCTCGAACGCGCTCAGCGTGTCAGTGCCGGCACCCACCGTGTTTTGCGCGCTCGTGAGCGCGAGGCTGACCGTCACGTCGGCAACGGCGTGCTCGTAGGACACTGTGTCGGTACCCGCTCCACCGGCAAGCACGTTGTTGCCGCCATCGCCCTCCAGCGTGTCGTTCTGCCCCGAGCCCGTCAGGTTCTCGATGTTGGCGAGCGTATCGCCCTCGGCATCGCCGCCGCTACCGGCGCCCGTCGCCAGACTGACATTCACCCCTGCGAGCGAGGCCGCATAGGTCGCCGTGTCCGTGCCGGAATTGCCGATCAGCGAGTCGGCTCCGCCAAGTCCAGCAAGAAAGTTGTTGCCGACATTGCCGGTGATAATGTTGTCGACGGCATTGCCGGTGCCGTTGAGATTACCAGCGCCGGTCAGAGTCAGGTTCTCGACGTTGGCGCCGAGGGTGTAGCTGATCGAGGATTGAACCGTATCGGTCCCCGCGTCCGCCGCTTCCGTCACCACGTCGCCGGCGTTGTCGACGACATAGGTGTCGTTGCCGGTGCCGCCGATCAACGTGTCAGCGCCTGCACCGCCATCCAGCGTGTCATTGCCTTCGAAGCTGGTAATGACATTCGCGCCGGACGAGCCCATCAGCGAATTGTCAAAATGAGAGCCGGTGATGTTCTCGAACGAGCTCAGCGTGTCGTTACCGGCGCCTCCCGTGTCCTGAGCCGTCGTCAGCGCAAGGCTGACCGTCACGCCAGCAGCGGCATGCTCATAGGACACGGTATCGTTGCCGGCGCCGCCGGCCAGTACGTTGTCGCCACCGTCGCCTTCCAGGGTGTCGCTCTGGCCCGAACCGGTCAGGTTCTCGATATTGGAAAGCGTATCACCCTCGGCATCGCCACCGCTGCCGACACCCGTTGCGAGACTGACATTGACCCCTGCCAAGGAGGCCGCATAGCTCGCCGTGTCCGTTCCGGAACCGCCGTCAAGGACGTCCGCACCCCCGAGGCCGGTTAATGTATCACTGCCGTCAAGACCGCCGATGACGTTGGCACCTGCGTTGCCCGTCAATGTGTCATTGAACGCCGAGCCCGTCAGGTTCTCGAATCCGCTCAGCGTGTCGCTGCCGGCGCCCGTCGTGTTTTGTGCGTTCGTCAGCGCAAGGCTGACCGCGACGCCAGCCAGCGCACGCTCATACGTGATTGTGTCCGTCCCAGCACCACCCGCGAGGACATTGTTGCCGCCATTGCCTTCCAACGTATCGTCAAATGCAGATCCCGTCAGATTCTCGATATTGGCGAGCGTGTCGCCCTCGGCGTCACCGCCGCTGCCAAGGCCCGTCGTGAGGCTGACGTTGACGCCCACCGCCGACGCCGCATACGTCGACGTGTCGGTGCCCGCTCCGCCATCCAAGGCGTCCGCACCGCCAAGACCCGCAAGCACGTTGCTGCCGTTGTTGCCGATGATGAGGTTGTCACCAGAGTTGCCGGTGCCCGTCAGACCACCCGTTCCCGTTAGGGTCAGATTTTCGACATCGGTGCCCAAGGTGTAGCTGACCGACGCCTGGACCGTATCGGTGCCCTCATCTACGGCTTCGATTACGGCATCGCCGGCGTTGTCGACAACGTAGCTATCGTTGCCGGTGCCGCCGATCAGGGTGTCAGCACCGGTTCCGCCGTTCAGGGCGTCGTTGCCCTCACCGCCTGTCAGCACGTTGGCGCCGGTGTTGCCGGTCAGGGTATCGTCGAAGGCGGACCCGGTCAGGTTCTCGAACGCGCTCAGCGTATCGCTGCCGGCGCCTGTTGTATTTTGCGCGCTCGTCAGCGCGAGGCTGACCGTCACGCCGGCGGCGGCGTGCTCGTAGGACACCGTGTCGATGCCAGCGCCGCCGGCAAGCACGTTGTTGCCGCCATCGCCTTCCAGCGTGTCGTTCTGGGCCGAGCCGGTCAGGTTCTCGATATTGGCGAGCGTATCGCCTTCGGCATCACCGCCGCTGCCGACTCCCGTCGCCAGGCTAACACTGACTCCCGCCAGCGAAGCCGCATAGGTCGCCGTGTCGGTACCGATATTGCCGATCAGCGTGTCGGCTCCGCCAAGTCCGGCGAGGACGTTGTTGCCGACGTTGCCGGTAATGATGTTGTCGGCCGCGTTACCCGTTGCGTTGAGATTGCCCGCTCCCGTCAGGATCAGGTTCTCGACATTGGCGCCGAGCGTATAGCTGATCGAGGATTGAACCGTATCGGTCCCCTCGTCCGCCGCTTCCGTCACCACATCGCCGGCGTTGTCGACGACATAGGTATCGTTGCCCGCGCCGCCGATCAGGGTGTCGGCACCGGCACCGCCATCCAGCGTGTCGTTGCCTTCAAAGCTGGTAAGAACGTTCGCCCCAGACGCGCCCGTCAGCGAATTGTCAAAATGAGAGCCGGTGATGTTCTCAAAGGCGCTCAGCGTATCGGTGCCGGCGCCAATGGTGTTTTGTGCGGTTGTCAGCGCCAGGCTGACCGTTACGCCAGCGTCAGCATGCTCATAGGACACCGTGTCGTTGCCGGCACCGGCCGCAAGCACGTTGTCCCCGCCATTGCCTTCCAGGGTGTCGCTCTGGCCCGAACCCGTCAGGTTTTCGATATTGATGAGCGTATCGCCCTCGGCGTCGCCACCGCTGGCAACCCCCGTCACCAGGCTGACATTGACCCCCGCCGAAGAGGCCGCATAGGTCGCCGTGTCGATGCCGGAACCACCGTCAAGGACGTCCGCACCGCCTAGACCGGCAAGAACATCATTGCCGTCAAGGCCGGCGATGACGTTGGCACCCGCATTGCCCGTCAATGTGTCATTGAACGCCGAGCCGGTAAGATTCTCGAAGCCGCTCAACGTATCGCTGCCGGTGCCTCCCGTGTTCTGCGCGTTCGTCAGCGCCAGGCTGACCGTCACGCCTGCGGCGGCGTGCTCATAGGACACCGTGTCAGTGCCTGCGCCGCCGGCAAGCACGTTGTTTCCGCCATTGCCTTCCAGCGTATCGTCAAACGCAGATCCCGTCAGGTTCTCGATATTGGCGAGTGCATCGCCTTCGGCGTCGCCGCCACTGCCGAGCCCCGTCGTCAGGCTGACATTGACCCCCGCCAGCGAGGCCGCATAGGTCGCCGTGTCGGTGCCCGTGTTGCCAATGAGTGTGTCGGCTCCGCCGAGACCAGCAAGGACGTTGTTTCCACTATTGCCGGTGATGACATTGTCGGCGGCATTGCCGGTACCGCTCAGATTGCCCGATCCCAACAGGGTCAGGTTCTCAACATTGTCTCCCAGGGTGTAGCTGACTGTTGACTGGACCGTATCGGTCCCCTCGTCCATGGCCTCCGTCACCACGTCGCCGGCGTTATCGACAACATAGGTATCGTTGCCGGTGCCGCCGATCAGCGTGTCCGCACCCGTTCTACCGTTCAGGATGTCGTTGCCCGCGCCGCCGGTCAGCACGTTGGCGCCGGTGTTGCCGGTCAGGTTATCGTCGAACGCGGAGCCGGTCAGGTTCTCAAAGGCGCTCAGCGTGTCGGTGCCGGCACCTGCCGTATTCTGCGCACTGGTCAGCGTGAGACTGACCGTCACGCCGGCGCCGGCGTGCTCGTAGGACACCGTGTCGATACCGGCCCCGCCGGCAAGCACGTTGTTACCGCCGTCGCCTTCCAGCGTGTCGTTCTGGCCTGAACCTGTCAGGTTCTCGATGCTGACAAACGTGTCGCCCTCAGCGTCACCGCCGCTGCTAACCCCCGTCGTCAGGCTGACATTGACCCCCGCCAGCGAGGCCGCATAGGTCGCCGTGTCGATGCCGGCCCCACCGTCAAACAGGTCCGCGCCGCCCAAGCCCGCAAGGACATCATTGCCCCCAAGGCCAAATATCTGATCATCACCGGCTGTCCCGTTACGCGTATCGTTTCCGTTGGTGCCGTTGATGATTGCCATTTCAAGCTCCTGCAATAGGCATGACAAAGCGCGCCGTGCACGTACACGGTGCACGACAAAGCGAGCGATCTGAGGGAATGATCAGACTAGGCGACTGCCCCCGGGCCGAAATTGACCCAATATGAAGTTAAATGAATTTTTTTCTATTTTTGTGATGGTACGGGACTCGCGAATGCACCGTCAAGCGATCCTCATGAATATCCTCGATTAACCTTCATGCGCCGACCCAATCTCGGAGGCTCCAGAACATTTAACACCCATACGGGTGAGAACTCCGAGGGGAAATTTGGCCGCTCCGTCAGGTGCCCGGCCCACGCACTTGCACTCCACACCGTCTTGATTCCGGCTTTGGCGGCTTTAGACCAGCAATACGCAAATATGGGACGGCTAAGAGACGCGCGCCTAAGTCAACGATCGGGCAGGGAATGCCGACTCAGTCTGCTAGTTGAGGGCTCTCAAAGGCGAACATCGCTAAGCGCTTAAAAGGCTTGGCGGCCGCTCCGAACCTGGGACCCGCTGATTAAGGGTCGGCTGCCTCACTAGTGAGAAGTCAGTAAAAGACCTGCGGACGCCAATCCCGGCTCCTCTGCGCGAGCGAGGCGTCACCGCACCAGTTTCGCACCAGAAACGTCCCGACCAAAGCGCAACGGACGCGATCGATTTCAAACGAAAAGGCAGCAAAATCAATGAACCTAATTGATATGCTGCCGCTCATAACGGTCTGACTGCAGGTTCGAGTGCTGTCCAAACAAACAACGAAATCGATAGCCGTTCAAAACCCTGTTTGCGGTCGCGGTGGGCTCTCGCCTCAAGTATCGGAGAAAGTGCCTTCATGGTCAGAGCGGGCTGCGCGCATCGCCCCTAACGCCGAAAAATTCGACAATCAAAAATCGCGGGCGGCTTCTCTCCTTTTTGTTCGCTGTGGCACCCTATCGTACCATGAATTTGTAGCCGCCGTTCCACTCCGGTCTCGCCCGAGCATGATGTTCGGGATGATCAAGACGTCCGACATTTTCTCGATTGGCGAAAACGCAAGTGCATGTACCTCGTCTGGTCGCAGGTGACCTGAGCGCGAACGCTGGGGACAAGCTCGAATGACAGTGCGCAAGTCGGACAACTTGCTGCGGGGCGATCGGACGCCGGCCTATGTCGACCGGGAAACCGGAGCGGCCGAACTGCTAATTTCGACAGACACTTGGGATCAATGGGTGAAGGATGGTCGCCTACCCCCACCGTGCGACACGTTCCCTTCGGGCACCCCCGCTGGCGCTGGGAAGACGTAGACCGTAAACTGTCTGGGAAGAAAGCGGCGGACACCGACGCGGCCGTATTGGGGACAGCGAACTTTGGCAAGAAAAAGGAATCCGGCGTAACGCTGCCTGAGGGCGTTGAGAAGACCAGCGTTCGCAAGCCGAACGGCAAGGTCTACACGTACTACTATTGGAATCCCGGACGCGGCACCGATCGCGAGGGAGAGCGCGTCAAACTACCGAACGCCGACACTCAGCCGGTGGCATTTTGGGCCGAAGTCGAACGTCGCCAAACATCAGAACCGACAACATATCCGCCAGGCTCCATCGGCGATCTCATTGCGCGCTACCGCCGCAGCGACGAGTTCAGGCGACTATCGGAAGGCACCCGATCGAATTACGAAGTGACCATGCGTCGCTTCGAGGCGCATGATACCTGGGGCATGGTGGCCGTCAAAGACCTGACGCCGCTCGCAGTCCAAACTGCGCGTGATGCCATGAAGGAAACGCCGGTGATGGCAAACCAGATGCTGTCGGTCGGGCGCTCGATCTGGGATTGGGCCATCCCCCTCGACCTCGCCAAAATCAATCCCTTCGACAAGGTGAAGGACTTTGACATCCCCGACCGCGGGCATGTGCCGTGGCCGTCCTGGGTGATCGATCACGTTCGCGCGCACGCGTGGCCGGACCTAGTCCGCATGACGCGGCTCGGGGTTATGACCTGCCAGCGCGGGAGCGATCTGATCCGCATGGGTCCGGAGCATCGCGATCGCAACGGCCTATGGTGCCGGCCAAAGAAAACCCGCAAGCGCAGGCGCGCCTTTCACATTCCGCTTGCCACCGCCGACGCGCTCGAAATCGACCGCTGGGCCGAAACGCCGATGACGTTCACGAACTCCCGCTGGCTGAAGCCGATCGATCGTTTCCGCAAGGATCTGTATCTCTACTCTCCCAAGGGCGCGCAATACACGGCCGACGGTCTTCGCGCGCGCTGGGGGCGATGGCTCGCCGATACACCCGAAGGCCGCGTCGTCTGCCGCCGGTGGAAGGAATGGGTTGGCGCCCAGGTCAAGAAATACGATTGGGACATCGATCCTGATGACGCCGACCATCCGACCATCCATGGGCTGCGCGGGACCGGAATACTCGCCCGCGCCGAGGAAGGCTATGAGATTGACCAGATCGCCAACGACATCGGCATGTCCCGCCAGAACGTCGAGCATTACATGCGGTTCCGCGACCAGATGAAGGTCGGCGCCGACGGCCAAAAGCGACTTCGTCTTGTCAACAAGGAGGACTAGACCGCGAACGCAGGCCCGGCTATATGGGCCCTGCAAATCGCCGGGTTTGCAAAACTCCTGGCTCTGATTGCAAAACTTCCAGAAAAAGTTATGCTAAATCAGTGTCTTAGGTGGGGAATGGTGTAACGGTAGCACAACAGACTCTGACTCTGTTTGTCTAGGTTCGAATCCTAGTTCCCCAGCCAGACTCGGCAATCCCACCAACGATTAGATCCGAACGGGCTTTTCGCCGCAGACGATGGACCGTCGAGTTGATCGTGGACCACATTCGTGGACCACGCTCGCCTATCTCGCCGGTGAGGCAGCCTCAACGGCCCTTCACGCATGCGACTGTTCCGGTCGGATAAGGCCAGCGCGGAAGTTGAGAGACCACAGAGAGCCGATGGGGTCACAACGGGGCACCTAGGGAGATCGCGCATTTCCAAGGGTTTGGAATAGCGTTTGTCGCCACCAATCGCTTTCGATCTGATCGAGCACGGCGAGATCGAGCGTGGGCCGCAACGTGCTGCCTTTCGGCAGCACGATCGCATAACTCTCGCTGCTGAAGCTGGTGTCGACAATACGAACCGAGGCGGAGAAGTCTTTCCGCGCGACCCAGGTCAGAAGCGGCTTGTCATGGACGAAGGCATCGATCGTGCCACGGCTCAATGCAGATAGGCCGCTTTGAAGGTCTGGAAACGCTCGAAAGGAAAGCTGCTGACGAGTGAGGTAGTCGGTCGTCGCAGAATTGGCGACGGCGCCGACGCGCACGGATCGCAGGTCGTTGAAGCCGTGAACGGCGCCCTCTAGCCCTCGGCGCGTGAGCGTGGAGGTGATGCCTGCGGTGAACACAGCTATGGCGATAACGGAAGCGATCATCCACCCGGTTGCGACGATCCGCCCTGGAAGCGTTGCTGGCGCATTCTGGGCGGCGCCTGCCTGTGTCATGGCAATGGTCGACCACCAAAAGCTGGAGCCGAGCCCCTTGGCTCCCCCGCTGAAATGTTCCGTTTTCCGGCGTTCCAACAGCCAAATAAGGAAGCCGACCGCCATCGCAAAACAAAGCAGTACCGTGACAGCCTGGAAGAACCCGAAGGAAAGAAGCGCCCTCCCGATCGACACCCAGGCACTTTCATGGATCGGCACCGCAATCCCGAGTCCGGTGTTGTAGAAGGGTTGGGTAAAATCGACGCTGCGTGCGCGCGCAGCGGTCACAGTTACCGCTGCGACACCAGCGTCGAGGGTGCCCTTCGCGATTTCATCCAGCAGATCCTGCACGTTCTGGGTCTCGACCAGGCGAAAGCGTAGATGCGCTCCAGCAGCGATCTTTCTCCAGAGTTCGATGCTGATACCGCTCCAATTCCCGTCCGGCTGCTTCATCGCGAAGGGCGGCGCTTCCTTGGTCGCCACTACCAACTCTCTGTCAGGGATTGTGCCTTGGGCTCGAACCGCGCCGCAGCCGAGTGCAAGCACCGCCAGCAACAGAAGGCATAGCAGGACCGGTCGAAGTGACGAGATCGCTGGTTCGCCTTGAGAGGCCCGATCTCGCTGCTCAAAACGTCCAACGGATTCTTGAGCGATATCCAGCCGGTCAGATGCGCCGCGGTGCGAAACTGCAGCAGGTTCCTCGAACGAACTCATAGCGGACCTCAATTATCGAGATCGACCGACGAAAGCATTGCTATTTGGCGGCATTTCGTCTGCCGGCGGGCGCCGACCAGCTAGCCCATTGCGGAACCTTCCCCTTGGCACCTTCCCCGCGATCACCTGCTGGCATCTACCATGCGCAACAGTGCTGGAAGTTCGCGATGACTTAGACGCGCTGTCTGGACCGCATGCCTGAGGCAAGCGGATGACCTACCTTCAGTAACGAGTCGGTGCGCATGTGACGGGAGCAGATTTTCCGATCTCGAACCGCAGTGCTCGACGGCGCGCGCATCACCCGCCCGCCACCACCGGCAACTCCGCAATCATGCGAATGCCCGGCCGTCTCCGCCAATGAATCTGCGCAGGCTCAACCGCCAGCTTCAGCCGCGGCCAGCGCGTGAACAGCGCCTGCAGCGCGCACATTCCTTCGATCCGCGCAAGCTGGTGGCCGAGGCAGAAATGTATTCCCGTCCCGAACGCGAGATGCCGGTTCGGCCGCCGCTCGAGATCGAGGCGTTCGGGACCCTCGTTCGCCTGCGGGTCGAGATTGGCCGCGACGATCATCGCCATGACCCGATCACCCTTCTTCAACTTCACGCCGTCCACATCGACATCATGACGCACATAGCGCGGTTTTGAAAATTGCACCGGCGAGACGAAGCGCAAAAATTCTTCCACCGCAAGGCCAGCGCGGCTCCAGTCCGCGACCAGCCAATCCCGCCGCGCAGGATCTTTCAGCAATTCGAACACCGATCCGCTGATCAGATGGGTGGTGGTCTCCGAGCCTGCCCCCAGCAAGAGAAATACCATCGAGACCATTTCGTCAGGCGTGATGCGCCCGCCTTCCTTCTCCACCCGCACAAGCTCGGCAATCAATCCTTCGCCGCCCTGTTCCCGGGCAACCTGCAGACGCGCTTTCAGATAGCGCCGCATCTTCATCATTCCGCTGATCAACCGCAGAAAGCCGAACGCGTTGTTGAGATTCCCGATTGAATCGGCCCAGGCGATGAACTTCGGCCGGTCAGCCGACGGCAGGCCGAGTAGTTCGCAGATCACCGCAAGCGGCAACATCCGTGCATAACGCTGCACCAGATCGGCGGGGCTGCCCGCCGCAAACAACTCATCGGCGAGGCGATCGGCGATGGCGCGGATGTGTGGTTCCATGTCCATCACGGCTCGGCGACGGAACGCTTCGTCGACGATGTCGCGCAGCCGTGTGTGATCCGGCTCATCCATTGTGAGCATGTTGTTGGCGAGTGCCCCGATTAGCTTCGGCATCCACCAGGGCAAGCCGACGAGCGAGCCACCCTCCTTGCGCAGCGTGAAGGTCGTGCTGTCCTTCAGCACGCGCGCCGTCGCCTCATAGGTCGTGGTGACCCAGAGCCGGCCTAGAATGGGAAACTTTGTCGCGACGACAGGTCCGGATGACCGCAACAGGGCCACGCCTTTCTGGGGATCACGAAGAAAGGTCTCGCTGGAGAAATCCACAAGCTCTGCCATCGACCACCCACGACGTCATTCGCACGTTCGCATCAAGGTGGTGCGTAACATCGCGGCCGCAAGGCCGGTCATCTTCCCCATTTTCTAGACGTCCGCTGGCCGATGGCAGGCAAACCTCGCCTACACCGGCGGCGTGCCGTGGGTGTGAAACGACTCGATCGTCCTCAGTCCCCAGGCCTGCCCCTTCTTGCGCTCCTCCTCGGTCCAGACGATCGGCTTCCAGTCGGGCGCGAGAATGAGCCGGGCCCCAGCATTGGCGACTTCGACACGGTTGCCGCCGGGCTCGTAGACGTAGAGGAAGAAGGTCTGCTGGATTGCGTGCTTGTGCGGACCGGTCTCGATGTGGACGCCGTTCTCCAGAAAAATATCAGCAGCGCGAAGAATCTCCTCCCGGCTGTCGAGCGCGTAGGTGACGTGATGGAAGCGGCCGGCCTTGCCATAGTGATCGCGGGTATAGGCGAAGTCGTAGCTCTTGTTCGACATCGTCATCCACATCGCGGCTTCTGTACCGTCGTTCAGCACGATCTGCTCGGTGGTGCGCAAGCCCAGATAGTTTTCGAAGAAGAGCCGGTTCGCCTTGATGTCGACGGCCAGGCAATTCAGGTGATCGAGCCGGCGGACATTGACGCCGCGCGCCGGAAAGCGCTGCGCCTGGTTCTTCAACGCCGGCTTGAGTTCGGGCGGCGCCTGATACCATTCGGTTTCGTAGTAGAGCTCGACGATATGACCATCAGGGTCGCGACAGCGGAATGTCGGCCCCTGCCCCATATCGCCATCGATCCAGCCGATGTCGAATCCCGAGCCTTTCAGCGCGGCGACGCGACGCTCCAGCGCCTGCGGGCTGCGCGCGCGCAACGCCATGTGCTCCATGCCTGATGTTTTCGAGGCCGTCAGTTTCAGCGAATAGCGCTCGTAGTCGTCCCAGCCCCGCAGGTAGACCGACTCGCCCTTCTGGCCGCTGACGGTCATGCCCATGACGTCGACGAAGAATTTCAGGCTCTCGTCCGGCTTCGGCGTCAGCAGCTCCATGTGTCCGAGATGGGCGAGATCGAAGATCGGCTCGGGGGTCATTGTCGTCTCCATCCTAGCGCAGCGCCCGCGTCACGTCGTCGAACAGTTCGTTCACGCTGAGCGCATGTGGAATGAGCTTCTGCTGGGCTGAATAACCGATAATCAGCTCTAGTGAGCGCTGCATCTCATCCGCGGTGAAGCGCGGCGCTGCCGGCGAGACCGCGGCGGACTCGGCAAGCAGCCGATGCACCTCCCGCACAGCGTCCGGGTGTTCCTCTGACAATCTGCGGCTCACCACCACCATATGGTTGATCGGCACCACCCTTTGCTTCCCAAACCAAGCCTTCTCTTCAGCAGCAACGTCGGCAAACAGCGGCTTCAAATCCGGATGATCCGATTTTTCGCCGAGCACGGCATCGAGTTCGCCGTCGATCAGCATTTGGACAATCTGCTTGCTCGCGGGCGCCCGCCTGGTCGTATCGACGAATTCGGCGACATGGGCCTCCTCGAACGTCACCCACTCGATCGAGATCGAGATCGACACCATAGTCGTTGGCGAGAATGCCGCGCAGCCATGCGCCGGTCGTGGTGGTGAAGGAACGAATACCGACGCGTTTGCCCCTGAGGTCGCGTGGCGTAAGCTTGCCCGCCTTTGCATTGTAAAGCGCATGCCCATGCTGAAATCGCGCCAGCACGACATCGGGCAGCAGCACCATCGGCTTGCCGAACGATCTTGCCATGAGATAAGTGACGATCGCCATCTCCGAGACATCGAACGCCCCCTCGCGGACCATCGGCTTGAAGCCTTTGTTGGTCGGCGAGTACGGCGCGAAATCGAACTCGACCAGGTCCGACCTGATCGATCCGTTCTTGAGCGCGGTCGTGCCGGGATGGTCGCCGAGCAAGGTGCGCAGGCGCATCGCCACCTCAGTCCTCCTCCAGCTCGTCGACATAGATGAGACCGGCCTTCGCCAGCGGCTCGCGCATCTTGTACATATCAAGCCCGAGCACGCCCGCAGCGAGTTGCTTGCGCTTGCCGTCTTCGTCGGCGACGCGCTTCTCGCCCTTGACGACGACATCGGCGGCGTCCTTGCGTCCGATCACCACGACGCCATCGTCATCGGCAACGACCACATCGCCCGGCACCACATTGATCCCGGCGCAAACGACGGGAACGTTGACGGCGCCGAGCGTCGCCTTCACCGTCCCCTTGGCCGAGATCGCCTTCGACCACACCGGAAAACCCATTTCGCGAAGCGATTTGGCGTCGCGAACGCCGGCATCGATGACAAGGCCCTTGACGTCGCGCGCCATCAATGAGGTCGCCAGCAGATCGCCGAACATGCCGTCGGTGTTGTCGGTCGTGCAGCCGACCACCAGGATGTCGCCGGGCTGGCACTGCTCCACCGCGACATGGATCATCCAGTTGTCGCCGGGCTGCGCCAGCACGGTCACGGCGGTGCCTGCCGTCTCTGCCCCGCTCCACACCGGGCGCATATAGGGCTTCATTAGCCCGAAGCGGCCGTAGGCCTCATGCGCGGTGGCTACGCCGAGTGCGCCGAGCCGTTTCACGATATCAGGCTCGGTGCGCTTGATGTTGCGGACGACAACCGTCTTCATGCCAGCTCCTCCATCGCCATCGGAAACAGCCGCTGATAGGCCTCGCCATAGGTCATCGGCTTGCCGGTGTTGCGGCCACCCTGCACGCCCCGCTGCAGCGCGACCCGTTCGTAATAGGCCCACAGGTGCTTCTGGGCGGCGAGAATTTCGAACGTCTTGCGCTTGATATCCCAGACCTCGTCGATGTTGAGGATCACCTGCGGCTTGAAGTTGCACATCTCCGGCTGATGCGGCTCGAACAGGAACACTGGCGGCGCCGAATAGGTGTATTTGGCGCCGGGCTTGTGACCCATTGCCTGGGCGACCACGCGGGTTTCCTGCGCGAAGTGCGCCGCGTTCGGATGATCGAAATTATAGGGATCCTCAAGCGCATGGGTCAGCACGAAGGACGGATTGAGCTCGCGGTAGATATCGACCATGCGGTCGAAATGCGCCTCCGTCAGCCGCAGCGGATAATCTCCCGCGTCGAAGAACTCGATTTCCGCGCCCAGCATCTCCGCCGCGCGCTGCGCCTCGTCGCGCCTTCCGGCCTTCACCTTCTCCATCGTCGCGCCGGGCTCTTTCCAGGCGAACTGGCTTTCGCCGCGCTCGCCGAACGAGAGGCAAGCGATCTTGATGCGATAGCCTTTCCTGGCGTGCAGCGCGATCGCGCCGCCCGCGCGCCAGACGAAATCACCGGGATGCGCGGTAACCACAAGGCCCGTTTTTCCAGCATTGCTCATGATCGGGATTTCCTCCTTCGCTTGTTGCACGTTGCCGGCCGCGCCGGCAGCATGACTACTGTTTGGCAATTCCCGCCCGCTCGATCACACCAGCCCATTTGTCGATATCGGCCTTCAGCCGTTCCTGGATTTCCTCGGGCGAGCTGGCCTTGGCCTCGATGCCGAGATCGAGCGCGCGCTTCTTCAAGTCGGGCATCTCGAGCACCTCGCGCAGCGCGGCGTTGAGCGTCCTGATCACCTCCGGCGGCGTGCCCTTCGGCGCAAAGATCGCGTTCCAGGACCGCGCCTCGAAATCCCCCTCCGCGCGCCTCCTTCACGGTCGGCACGTCGGGCAGGAACGTGGTGCGCACGGGCCCTGAAGACGACACGGCAATCGCCGCCTTGTCGGCAATATGCGATCGCACCGCGCTGTAATTTTCGATCGCCATCTGGATATCGCCACGCAACAGCGCGATCAGCACCTCGGGCGAACTGCGGAACGGCACGATCGTAACATCGACGCCGGCGGTCGATTTGAACAATTGCGCGGCGAGGTTCTGGGTCGATCCGACATTGATGGTGCCGACATTGAGCGTGCCGGGCTTTTGCTTCGCTGCCTTGATGAAGTCAGCCAGCGTCGGATACGGCGAGCCAGCCTGGGTGACGAAGATGAAGTCGAAATAGCCCATGCTCGAAACCGGCACGAAATCGGTCACCGGATTGAACGTCAGGTTCTTGAACAGCGATACGGAAATCGCGGTGCCGTTGCTGAACAGCGCCAGCGTGTGGCCGTCCGCGGGCGCGGACAGCACAGCGCGCGCTGCGTTGATACCCCCGGCGCCCGGCATGTTCTCGATGACGAAGCGCTGGCCGAGCTTTTCGCCGAGTTTTTCGGTAACGAGCCGCGCCGTGACGTCGGCGACGCCGCCCGCGCCGAACGGCAGGATCAGCCGCACCGGTCGGTTCGGATAGCTTTGCGCGCCAGCGAATTGCGGCAGCAACAGCGCTGCCGCCAGCGCCGCCATGCCGGCGAACAATGCGCTGCGCCGGCTCAAGCCATACTGCTTTCGTTTGCTCGCCATCGCACGCGCTCCTTCAAAACTCGAACAGCCGCGCCGGATTATCGACCAGAATCTTCTGCTGCAGTTCCGGTTCCGGTGCAAACAGGGGAATCAGATCGATCAGATCGCCATCGTTGGGCATCACCTTCACATTGGGATGCGGCCAGTCGGTTCCCCAGATGACGCGGTCCGGCGCTGTCTCGATGATGCGGCGCGCGAACGGCACCGCGTCTTGGAACGGCGGTCCGCTGGAGGACACCCGCTCGCAACCGCACACCTTCACCCAGCATTTCTCGTCACGCTTCATCAGGTCGATCAGCGTCCGGAACGGATGCTGGTCGAGACCGTCGGATGCCTTGACGCGCCCCATGTGATCGATGGTGTAACGCACCGGCAATTTTGCCAGCATCTCGGCATATTCAGGCAAGTCGATCGCGTCGAAATGCAGGTCGATGTGCCAGCCGAGCGGCGCGACCATCGCGACGATACGGTGAAACGCCGCCATGTCGGGCACCCCGCCGAGATGGCGGACGAAGTTGAAGCGGCAGCCGCGGAAACCTCCCTCGTGCAGCTCGCGAAGGCCGCGCTCGGTGATGGTATCGTCGATATTGGCGACAGCGCGAAAAGTCCCGTTGCTGACGGCAATGGCATCGAGCGCCACGCGATTGTCGGTGCCGTGCACGCTGGCATTGACGATGACGGCGCGGCCGATTCCGAGCTTGCTGTGCAGCGCCCGGAAATCCTCGAGCGGCGCGTCCGGGGGCGTATAGGGCCGTCCGGATGCGTAAGGGTATTTGTCGCCGGGGCCGAAGATGTGGGTATGCGCGTCACACGCCTGCGCCGGAAGCTTGAACTTCGGCGTTCGCGTGTCGGGATCGGGTCCGGGAATCGTGGGCTTGTGCATGATGCCTTCTGCAGTGTTTGGCTCGCGCTTGATAATTTCCGCGATACCTAATCGGTCGGACTTTCTTTCCGCTTTCGAACGGCGGCCACGACGCGTGGTTGAACAGGCTTGGCACGGCGTGATGCGCCATCGATGATGTGATCGACGTCGGATGCCTGCAGCGAGGCGACCGTTGCCGAGACGAGCTGCTCGATCGCTTCCGCCATGTCGGCGCCATCGGCTTCGCCGCGGGAGAGCCGCGTCACCCGCTCCGGATTGACGAGGGTGTAATAGAGCGCGCCGAGCAGGAACTGCGATCGCCACACGATCGTCGTGCGCGGCAGATGCGGCAGGCTTTCCGCGATGGCATCGATGAACGCGTTGGTGGTGTCGTCGAAGATTTCCGCGATGATGCGTCCCACCACCGCGTTGCCTTCGGCCGACATCACCGCGCGCAGTCGCGTGAATCGCGCCCCGCCGCCGGCAAGGTCGCTGCTCGATGAAAACGCCGGCTGCACATAGGCGCGCACGATTGCTTCCAGCCGGTCCTGAATGTCGCGCACGCGCCTTGCAGCCACCAGCAGTTCGATGCGGCGCTTGTTCATGGGACCGCAATGCCGCTTGTAGATTTCGAGCAGCAGCCCGTCCTTGCTCTTGAAGTGATAGGTGATGCTGCCGGGATTGGCGCCCGCTTCCAGCGCAATGTCGCGGATCGACACGGCATTGAAACCACGCGTCGAGAACAACAGCTCGGCCGCGCTCAGAATGGCTTCCCGCATGTTGGGGTTTCGCGTCATGGCATTTGCTTTCCGCTTCGGACTTTTGTACGTTTGTACAAATGATAAGGTCTAGTCAACAAAAATCCTGTGTCCAGAGGAAGGCGCCCCGCATGTCCGTTTTCAGCAAGATCCTGCGCATCGTATTCGCAGCCGCCACGCTTTCGCTGGCAGCCACACACGCCTACTCGGAGCAGTTCCCGACGCGGCCCGTGCGCATTCTGGTGCCCTACGCCGCCGGCGGCGCCGTCGACGTGCTGGCGCGCACGCTCGGGCAATCGCTGTCGAAGACCTGGGGGCAGCAGCCCGTCATCGAAAATCGTCCGGGCGCCGGCGGAATCATCGCCTCGCAAGCACTCACGCAATCGGCGCCGGACGGCTACACGCTGATCCTGGTCGCCAGCGGCCATCCGCTGAACCAGTTCTTCTATCCAAAATTGCCCTACGACACCTTCAAGGACTTCACCGCCATCAGCGAGATCGCCTATTCGCCGCTCGCAATCGTGGTGTCCAAGAGCAGTCCGGTGAAGAACTTGCAGGAGTTGCTGGCGACAGCGCGCGCAAAGCCGGAGTCATTGTCATACGGCATGTCCGGCAACGGCACCTCGGCGCATCTGGCCGGTGAGCTCTTCAACTACATGGCCAAGGTGAAGATCCAGGCGATCCCCTACAAGGGCGGTGCCCCTGCCCTGACGGCGGTGATCGCGGGCGAGATTCCCATGAGCGTCAACCCGCTGCCCGAGGTGGTCGGCCAGCTCGAAGGCAATGCGGTGCGCGCCCTTGCCGTAACGACGGCCCAGCGCTCGAAGGCACTGCCCGATGTTCCAACGGTCGCGGAAGCCGGCCTGCCCGGCTATGACGCCTCGGTCTGGTGGGGTTTCCTCGGCCCGGCCGGCATGGCGCCTGACCTGGTCGCCAAGATCCACGCCGACCTTGCCGCCGCCCTGAAGGATCCGGTGGTTCTGACCGCGCTGGAAAAGATGGGCGCCACGCCGGTCGGTAATTCGCCCAAGGATTTCGACGCTTTCATGCGTGCCGAAGCCGCGAAGTGGGAGCCGGTGCTGAAGGAGGCGAATATCAAGGTGCAGTGAGACGCCCGCGCCGACTTGCGCGGTCAGATCATCGCGCATTCGCCGGTGCATGCACGTGCCAGAGATCGGCGCGCCAGTGCAGCACGATCGCCAGCATCAGCGCCAGACCGGCCGCCGCGTAGACGGTGCCGGTCGCCGCAAATCCGATCTCGTCGATCAGGCTGCCGGCGGCCAACAGACCGATCGGCAGGCCGTAGATCACCATCATGCGCACGCCCATCACCCGGCCGCGGAAATTCTCGCTCGCGGTCCGCATCAGGATGACGGCGATCGAGATCATGGCGAGGCTTTGCGAAAAGCCCGCCACCACCAGGCACACGATCGCGGTCGGCACGGTCTGCATCTGCACAAACACCAGCAAGGTCGCGTACCAGACGACGGTCGCGCCGATCATCAGCCGCGCCACCCGGATATCGCGGATCAGGCTCAACACGATCGAACCGGCCAGCGAGCCGATCGCAAAACTCGCCGACAGATAGCCAAGCCCGGTCTGGTTGGTGCCGTAGATCGCCTTGGCGATATAGGGCAGCAGGCCGTTGGAGAGCGGATAGGCCGTGAGGTTGGCCAGAAATGCCACCCAGAGCGCGGCCTGCATCCGCGGCGTGGTCCAGACATAGGCGACCCCTTCCTTGAGATCGCGCAGCGGCGAGCGCTGCAACACCTCGCTGGAAGCCTCGCCCGCGAGTTGCGGCTTTGCCGGCGCGACGATGCACAGCGTCAGCGCGGTTGCGGTGAGATAGAGGCAGACGATCGCCACATAGGCCGGACCCATGCCGAGCGAGGCAAACAAGCCGGCGCCGCTCAGC
The DNA here is from genome assembly GCF_043203335.1 of Bradyrhizobium sp. RDI18. Taxonomy (NCBI): domain Bacteria; kingdom Pseudomonadati; phylum Pseudomonadota; class Alphaproteobacteria; order Hyphomicrobiales; family Nitrobacteraceae; genus Bradyrhizobium; species Bradyrhizobium sp. RDI18. Next base: position 59,784 of record NZ_JBICRN010000006.1, read on the forward strand.
GCGCCGGCGATGCGCGCGGTATCCATCGTGGTGCGCGAGATGCTGATTGCCCCAATCAACTGGCCATGCGGCATGATGGTCGCAACCAACGCGCCACGCACGCCAAGATCCGATGGGCGAACGATGCCCATCGCGGCTGCGATGACAAAAACAAAAATCGGCGCGAGGTGGCCGGACAGCGCCAAGGTCATCAGCACGGCAGCCAGCGCCGCGTAGGTCGCGCGCATCACGCCTAACAGATCGCGGTGACCGATGCGGTCGCCGACGACGCCGAACATCGGCGCTACCAACGTACCGACATAGCCGAGCGAGGCGAACAGGGTAAGCAGCAGGACCGATCCGGTCTCGACCAGCACGTACCAGCCGAGAATGAGCGTTTCCATCTCGAACGCCCACGAGGTGAGCAGATCAGCCGGCCATTGAAAACGGTAGTTCCTGACGCGGAATGGCGCGAGCGCGGAAGATCGCGCAGGCTCGCTCAAGATGCGTTGTCGCGATTCATCGCGGTCCACCCTTCTTGTTTCTTGTTATGAAAAACTGGATAGCAAGCCGGACCCCTCGTTTCAAGCAGCCGCCGTTTCAAGCAGACGACGTCTTAGGCAGCCGACATGGCCCTGGCGCGGTACGAGAGCATTCATCGCCGATCGGATGTCCTCTTCGAAATGGTAAACGAGAGATTAATTCGCAGCAGAGCGCGCGCGACCCAGCAAATGCGAGAAAGGCCTGATTTTCCAAGCCTAACTCGCAATCGGAGCGTGGGATCGGACTCCGCTGCAAATACGGATCCTGACCGGGATGCCGCAGATTTAGCCGATACGGAACCACGCCGGTTTAACCGTTTCGCTAGTCGGAGCCGCCCATAATGCGGGCCAGACCCCAATTCATGAGATCCAGGTTCAACACCGTGACATCCTTCGGACGTGTGATTTCCGTGCGCGGCTCCCTCGCCCGGGTCGGACTTCTGGCGACAGGCCAGATGCCCCTTTCCGAAGTGCGCGCCACCGTCGGCCGCTTCATCAGTATTCGCTGTGCCGGTTCCACCATCATCGCGATGATCACTGAAGTATCGTGCGAGGACATGCCGAGCTCCGATGAATATATCGCGAGTGCGTCGGTCGACCTGCTCGGCGAAATTTCCGGTGGCGAGCGCCCCAAATTCCAGCGTGGCGTCACCAATTATCCGACCATCGGGGACGCCGTCGACCTCGTCACTGCCCAGGACCTTCGCACCGTCTATGCGCCGAGCGGGTCGGACCAGATCAATGTCGGCACCCTGCAGCAGGACCGGTCGGTGATCGCCTATGTCGACGTCGAGGAAATGCTCTCCAAGCACTTCGCGGTTCTCGGCTCCACCGGCGTCGGTAAATCGACCAGCGTGTCGCTGCTGCTCAACGAGATTCTGAAGGCGCGGCCGAACCTGCGGGTTTTCCTGCTCGACGTGCACAACGAATATGGTCGCTGTTTCGGCGATCGCGCGGTCGTAATGAACCCGCGCAATTTGAAACTGCCGTTCTGGCTGTTCAATTTCGAAGAGATCGTCGACGTGCTGTTCGGCGGCCGCCCGGGCGTGCCGGAAGAGCTCGACGTCCTCGCCGAAGTCATTCCGATGGCGAAGGGCATCTATACCCAGTACCAAAACTCCGACCGGCTCGGGCTCAAGCGCATGGAGCCCAAATCGGTCGGCTACACCGTCGATACGCCGGTGCCGTATCGCCTTGTCGACCTGATCTCGCTGATCGACGAGCGGATGGGCAAGCTGGAGAACCGCTCCTCGCGCATCATCTATCACAAGCTGATCTCGCGCATCGAGACCGTGCGCAACGATCCGCGCTACGCCTTCATGTTCGACAACGCCAATGTCGGCGGCGACACCATGGCGGAAGTCATCAGCCATCTGTTCCGGCTGCCTGCCAACGGCCGGCCGATGACCATCATGCAGCTCGCCGGCTTCCCCGCCGAAGTCGTGGATTCCGTGGTGTCGGTGCTGTGCCGCATGGCGTTCGATTTCGGCCTGTGGAGCGATGGCGTGTCGCCGCTGCTGTTCGTCTGCGAAGAGGCGCACCGTTACGCCTCGGCCGACCGCAACATCGGCTTCGGGCCGACGCGCAAGGCGGTGTCGCGCATCGCCAAGGAGGGGCGCAAATACGGCGTCTATCTCGGCCTCGTCACCCAGCGTCCGGCCGAACTCGACGCCACCATCATTTCCCAGTGCAACACGCTGTTTGCGATGCGCCTTGCCAACGATCGCGACCAGGCGCTCTTGCGCTCGGCGGTCTCGGACGCCGCCGCCAACCTGTTGTCGTTCGTGCCCTCGCTCGGCACCCGCGAAGTCCTGGCCTTCGGCGAAGGCGTGGCGCTGCCGACTCGGCTGCGCTTCAAGGAGGTTCCGGTGCATCAATTGCCGCGCAGCGAAGCCACGATCGCCACCGTGCCGTCGGTTTCCGCCGGCCACGACATGCATTTCGTCTCGGCCGTGCTGGATCGCTGGCGCGGCGCCACCTCGCACCGCGACGTACCGAACGATCCCTCGATCAGCGACCGCCCGGCCGCCCGCGTCATGACGCCGGTCGAAGCGCCGATGCTGCAGCCCTCGATGGGGCTCGATCCCGACCGCTTCTCGTTGCTGAAAAAGCCGCTGCGCTGAGGCATAACAGTTTCGCGCGATTGCTCCGCGCGGGGCGATGTCCACTTCCGCCGAAAACGCTATATGGTTCCGGCAACGCCGCATCCCGCGGCCATCAGCCGGAACCCTTTCATGTCCAAGCCTGCCGCCAAACGATTTCAGCCGCCCGCCATCGACAAATTGCCGGAGGATATCCGCACGCGAATTCTCGCGGTGCAGGAGAAGTCCGGCTTCGTGCCGAACGTCTTCTTGACGCTGGCCTACCGGCCCGAGGAATTTCGCGCCTTCTTTGCTTATCACGACGCGTTGATGGAGAAGGACAGCGGGCTGACCAAGGCCGAACGCGAGATGATCGTGGTGGCGACCTCGGCCGCCAACCAGTGCCATTACTGCGTGATCGCCCACGGTGCGATCCTGCGCATCCGGGCAAAAAACCCCGTGATCGCCGACCAGATCGCGGTCAACTACCGCAAGGCCGACATCACGCCGCGGCAGCGCGCGATGCTCGACTTCGCCATGAAGGTAAGCCGGGCGGCCAATGAAGTCTCCGAGGCCGATTTTGCCGAGGTCGCCAGCCACGGCTTTTCCGAGGACGACATCTGGGACATCGCGGCCATTTCGGCCTTCTTCGCATTGTCGAACCGGCTGGCCAACATCACCGCGATGCGCCCGAACGACGAGTTCTACATGATGGGGCGGCTGCCGAAACAGGACTGAGCCCCGCGTCGTTACGGTTCCATCAGACGTTGCGGAGATGGATGGCTGTCCTGCGGTTGGCAAGATTTCATGTTGGAAGCGCTGCCGCCGTGCTAAAAGGGCAGCGGGATTTTTCGTCGGACGAACGCAGTGAAAACCCAGCGGCCCATCATCACGAACGACGAGCACGTCGTGCTCAAGTTCCGGCCGCGTACCTCGGCCCACCCGCCTGGCGGGCGGGAAGAACCTGGCCAGGCCACCAGTCAAGTCAAGGGGCCGCAAACCGCGAACGATCTGTCCCGCTACGAACGGTCGCGCGACGAGGGCGACGACTTCCGTCACCGCATGCTCGCCAACATCGCAGCACTCGCCTTCACCGTGGCCCTGACTGCGATCGGCATCTGGCTTGCGGTGAGCATCGCCGATCTCCGCAAGACCCAGGATTGCGTCCTGATGGGCCGCCGCGACTGCGCAAGGATTTCGGTGGCGCCGCAGGGGTAGGCAGAGACCGCCATATCCTGTGATGGCGGTCGTCCCTGCGAACGCAGGGACCCATAACCACAAATACGAGTTGTTGAAGAAAAAGCCGTCGACCATCTTTCCAGGACAACATCCGCCGCGGCGTATGGGTCTCCCGATGTGCAATTGCACATCTGAGATCGCGCTGCGCTTGTCCGGGACGACGGGATCGGAGCAGCGCGATGCAAATATAACTCCGCGTTCTCGCGGCGCATTACGCCCGAGGTTTTCTGAATTCCTCTCCCTCAAAACGAGAGGGCGCAGGGAATGCCGGGTGCTTTGCTGCACCCGCGGTCTCGTGTGCAAATGCACTTAAGAAGTGCGCACACGAGCATACAGGTACAGCCGGAGCAGCCCGGCATTCCCTGCGCGATGGTTCGACGGCTTATGCCGAGCTCTCCCTGGAGACGAATTCCTCTTGCCTCCATCACCGACGGATTGAAGGTTCTTGGAGACCCGGTCGGGTCTCGCAAACCTCCGCCGGCTTGACGCCAGCCACGGGCGCCAGGACCACACGGTTTTGCCGTACGCAGCTTCCTCTGCCAGGGACTTCAACCAGCCAAGTGCGTGCCGGCCAAAATTCTGGCGGAGGCATTTAAGCGCCGTACGTCCTGCGCGCTGTGTCCGCTCACGGCAAAACCGCCCTGCGATCACATCCACGCGCCCGACGCTGCCGCGTCCACCGCAACCCGTCCCAACGTCAGTGACGATGGCCAACGCCCCTCTTCTCGGGACAGGATGGCCGGAGTTGTACGCGTGATTTGGGTTTGCTGCGAAGCGCTTTATTTTTCCGCGCGCGACTGGACAGGGCAAATCAATTTGAAATTGTTACTGAAATTCGCGCATTCGCGCAGCGCCCTTTGGCCCTCGCGCCCCGAACGGCGTCGTGCAGGACGGCGCCGAGTTCTTTGGTGCCGGAAAACCTTACTACGATCCCGCCAAGATCACGGTGCCGACGTTACTGGTCGGCGCCGAATGGGACCGCGACACGCCGCCCTACATGGCGCAGACGCTGTTTCCGCTTCTGGTGAACTCCCCGGGCAAACGCTACGTGGCGCTGGCGGAGGGCACACACTCCATCATCATGGAGCGCAATCGCCTCAAGCTGTTCGAGGCGGTGCAGGCGTTTCTGGATGAGGCGAAGCGGTCGTGAAGGTAGGGCGGATTAGCGATAGCGCAATCCGCCGTTTCGACGGCGACGCGTATTGGTCGCGTAGGATGGGTGGAGCGAAGCGATACCCATCAATTGCGGCCCGAGACGCGATGGGTTTCGCTGCGCTCTACCCATCCTACGGGCTCAGTCTGCTGCAGCAAGTAGCCCGCATGAGCGCATGCGGTATGCGGGACCGCTGGCCCCGGATTTCCCGGAGCTTGTCATCACTACGCGAGCGCTATTGCGCTCGTCGCGTGGCGCGCATTTGCGTGACCCGTTGGCTCCATCCGGGCTACGCTCGCTACGAGGGCATTTGCCGGGTCCGTTCGTTCACGATGACTGTCGCCGTTCGCAGCGCCTGCTCGTAGCTCTTCAACTGGGCCTGCGAATAGGCCTGCATGGTTCGCAGTTCGTCCGGCGTCTTGTTTTTCAACTGGGCGAAGCTGGGCGACAGCGACATGTTACCATCGTCCGCCGATGAGTTCTCTCGAACTGCGAGAACGCTCTCGATACGCTGCAGTGCGAGCCGATTGCGCTGCGCTCCCCTATCGGCGTGGTCCACGTAGTACAGTAGCCTGTCGGTGGACATGGTACGCGCGCCTCCCTCGTCGCCTTCGATAAGCCGAAGCAGGTTCTCGTCGACGATGTCGGTACACAAGTCGATACATTCGTCGCAAATAAACACAGCCGGCCCGGCTACCAGCTTCTCCACCTCGTGCTGGTTCTTGCCGCAGAACGAGCAATAGAGGGGTTTGGCTAGTGATGCCGGATTCTTCAGCCTGCCCGGCCAGCCGGACTGTGGCTGGGCCGCATCGATCTTGGCCGGTGGCTGGGCTGCATCGATCTTGGCCGACAGGATATTCCAATTGTCATAGCCGAACGCTTTCGCGATCAGCTCCAAGGACTCGCTGTGCGTGGTCTGCACAGCCTTGGCAGTTAAGGCATCGCGCAGGGAACGCGCCATGGCTTTCGCATCGCGGAAGTCGCGCATGAGAGCACCCGTATCGGCGAACGGAGGAGATCGGTGCCTGCCTTGCCGACCCGTTCGCCAATAGCGAGGGCCGAGATATCAGATACGTTCACCATCCCAGAGGGCGCAGGCGGCAGGTGTATCAACCGGTCATTATAGTTGGCGCGGCCGCAGTCATTGTCAACCCGGACGATGAACGCAATATCCAATGACTCTTCGTCGGCCCGCACTATCTCTCCTCGCCTTTATTCCGGCTCCCGCAACGGCGCGCGGCTCAGTTCGTTGCCGGCGGTGATCGCTTTGCGCAGCAGCCGCATCAACTCCGCGCCCTCCTTTTCGGAGAGGCCGCGCAGTATGGTGTGCTGGGCTGCCTCGACGGCCGGCGTGATGGCGCGCAGCGTGCGCTTTCCCGCTTCCGTAATTTGCAATTCGCGGGCGCGGCGATCGCGGGGGCTCGCGTGACGCACCAGCAAGCCCTTCTGCACCAGGCGGTCGACCACGCCGGTGATGGTGGTGCGGTCATAGGCAATCAGGCCGGCCAACGTCACCTGATCGATCCCCGGGTTCATCTTGATGGCTGCCAGCGCAGCGTACTGAACTGGCGTAAGGTCGAAGCCCGCCTCCTCGACCTCGGCCAGGAACACGGCCACCGCGATCTGCTGGAAGCGGCGCGCCAGATGGCCGGGCATCTCGTTGTTGTCTCTCACCAAATTCTCCAAGGTAAACTCAAAGGCGGGCTTGGAGTTGACAAGCATACTGATAATCAGCATGCTGATCAATATCGTCCATGCGCTTTGGTCGCGGAATCCGCCGGCAGTCAAGTGACCGACGCCATAGATGAAGGGTAATCCAATCGGTCAAAATCAACTCCGGTCGGCCACGGACGGGAGGAGCAGGTCTGATGCAGTTTCACCTGAATGGATTCGAGCCGGGCGACCCCGAAATCGCCGACCCCGTCGAGCGGATTTTGCCCTCCGGCAAATCTGGACCGGTTCCGGCGGAAGTGGATGTCCTGATCGTCGGCTGCGGACCGGCGGGTTTGACGCTGGCGGCGCAGCTTTCAGCGTTTGCCGACATCAAGACCTGCATCGTCGAGCAGAAGCCGAGCCGGCTCCTGCGCGGCCAGGCCGACGGCGTCGCCTGCCGCACCATGGAAATGTTTCACGCCTTCGGTTTCGGCGAGCGCGTGCTGAAGGAAGCCTGCTGGATCACCGAAACGACGTTCTGGAAGCCGGACGATCGCAAGCCCGAAAGCATCGTGCGCAGCGGCCGGGTTCAGGACGTCGAGGATGGGCTGTCGGAGATGCCGCACCTCATCCTGAACCAGGCGCGCGTGCATGATTGCTACCTCGATGTCATGCGCAAATCGCCGGCGAAGCTCGAGCCCTACTATTCACGGCGATTGCTGGATCTTTCGATCGCGCCGGCGGCGCAGTTCGAAGATCACGCCGTGACCGTGCGCCTCGAACGGCTCGATGCCGGGCACGAGGGCGAGGTCGAGACCATCAAAGCGCGCTATGTCGTCGGCTGCGACGGCGCGCGCAGCACGGTGCGCAAATCGATCGGGCGCGAGCTGCGCGGCGATTCCGCCAATCATGCCTGGGGCGTGATGGACGTCCTTGCCGTGACCGACTTTCCCGACATCCGCTTCAAGGTGCTGATCCAGTCCGCCCGTGATGGCAGCATCATCGTGATCCCGCGCGAAGGCGGCTATCTGGTCCGGCTCTATGTCGAACTCGCCAATCTCGACGCCGGCGAGCGGGTCGCCAGCCGCAACATCACGCCGGACGATCTGATCGCGAAGGCGCGGCGGATTCTCAATCCGCATACGCTCGACGTGAAGGAGATCGCCTGGTGGTCGGTTTACGAGATTGGCCAGCGGCTGACCGACAAGTTCGACGACGTGCCGGCGGAAGAGACCGCAACGCGCCTGCCCCGCGTGTTCATTGCCGGCGATGCCTGCCACACCCACAGCCCCAAGGCCGGCCAAGGCATGAACGTCTCGATGCAGGACGCTTTCAATCTCGGCTGGAAGCTCGCCGCCGTGCTGCGAAGGCGCAGCGCGCCGCATCTCTTGCACAGCTATTCGGCGGAACGGCAGGCGGTCGCGAAGGAGCTGATCGACTTCGACCGCGAATGGGCCACGATCCTTGCGTCCGCCAAGGGTGAGAACAAGGGTGCGGATGCGGCGAAAACCCAGGATTATTTCGTCCGGCACGGCCGCTATACCGCGGGAACGGCGACGCACTACCGCCCGTCCGTCATCACTGCCGAACCAAACCATCAGCATCTCGCCAGCGGATTTGTGATCGGCACGCGCTTTCACTCCGCGCCGGTCGTGCGTCTTTCGGACGCCAAGCCGGTTCATCTCGGCCATGTCACCAAGGCAGACGGACGCTTCCGGCTTTTCGTCTTTGCCGGCGCGAGCGATCCCGCGGCCACCATCTCCCCTGTTCGCTCGCTGTGCGATTTCCTGAGCGAGAATCCAAAATCTCCGGTGAGGAGACACACGCCCGCGGGCGCCGATATCGATTCAGTGATCGATGTCCGCGCCGTGTTCCAGCAGTCGCATACCGAACTCGATATCGCGACGATGCCCCCGCTCCTCCTCCCGCGCAAAGGACGCTACGGGCTCATCGACTACGAAAAAATGTACTGCCCTGGTCTCAAGGGCGGCCATGACATCTTTGCGATGCGCGGCATTGATCGCGACAAAGGCTGCGCGGTCGTGGTGCGCCCGGACCAGTACGTCGCGCACGTGCTCCCGCTCGATGGCCATGCAGAGCTTGCGGCATATTTCGACGGCTTCATGCTAAGGGCCGATTGAACGTAGCCCGCATGAGCCAACGGGACGCGCATTCGCGCGATCCGTCGGCTCATCCGCCTACGCTTGCTCCCGGAACCAAAACCGGCCATCCCTGCCCATAAATCGGTCGGCGATCCCCTCGCCCCCCTCCATTGAACTCAGCGCCCCGCTCCGATATACGGGCACTCGACTCCGGCCGAGGGAACAGGGCCTTCCGGGGCCGCGCACCCGCCTCCTCCAAGCCGTTCCGGATTTTCTCCAGTATATCAAAGGCTTAATGATGTCTTCCACATTCGATCAGATCGCCAACATTATCGCGGAGACCTGCGACATCCCGCGCGACACGATCAAGCCGGAGAGCCACGCCATCGACGATCTGGGCATCGACAGCCTGGACTTCCTGGACATCGCCTTTGCCATCGACAAGGCGTTCGGGATCAAGATGCCGCTCGAAAAATGGACCCAGGAGGTCAACGACGGCAAGGCCACGACCGAGCAGTATTTCGTGCTGCAAAATCTCGCCGATCGCATCGACGAGCTGGTCGCCGCCAAGAATGCAGCCCCGGGCGCCTAATCGCCCGCCATGAACCTTGATTACTTCCAGCTCATCGACCGCATCGTCGATCTGAACCTCGACGAGAAGAGGATCACGGTCGAGGCGCAGGTGCCGGCCGCGCACACCATCTTCGAGGGACACTTTCCGGGCTTTCCGACCATGCCCGGCGTGCTCTTGACCGAGGCGATGGCGCAGAGCTCCGGTTGGCTGATACTTGGCGTCCTGAAGTTCGAGCGCATGCCGTTCCTGGCCATCGTGAAGGAAGCCAAGATGCGCGGGTTCGTCAGTCCCGGCTCGTTGCTGACGATCGAGGCGAAGCTCGAGCATGAAGGTTCCGGCTTTGCCGTCACCAAGGCCAAGGGCCGCGTCGGCAAGGAGTTGAAGTGCAGCGCTGAAATAACTTTCGGCCTTGCCCCCTTCCCCGATCCGGCCTTGCGCGTGCACATGGACGCGATGGCCAACAAGATCGGCTTCCCACTGCAGGCAATCACGAATGACTGAGCCAAAATCAGCAGGCGCCAAGGAAGTCTGGATCACCGGCATCGGCATCGTCTCCTCGCTCGGCGAGGGGCTCGACGCGCATTGGGATGCGCTCAGCGCCGGCAAGATCAACATCGACGACAAGCGGTTCGCGCCCTATATCGTGCATCCGCTGGCGCCTGTTAGCTTCGACGCGCAGATCCCGAAAAAGGGCGACCAGCGCCAGATGGAGCCGTGGCAGCGCATCGGCACCTATGCCGCCGGGCTGGCGCTGGATTCGGCTGGCGTCAAAGGCAACAAGGAAATTCTCGGCCGCATGGACATGATCGTCGCCGCCGGCGGTGGCGAACGCGACATCGCGGTCGATGCGGCAATCCTGTGCGCCGACGCCAAGGGCAATTCGAGCCCCGGCTTTCTCAACGAACGGCTGATGAACGATTTGCGGCCGACGCTGTTTCTGGCCCAGCTCTCCAACCTGCTCGCCGGCAACATCGCCATTGTCCACGGCGTCTGCGGCACATCGCGCACCTTCATGGGCGAGGAAGCCGCCAGCATCGACGCGGCACGAATTGCGCTGGCGCGGATCGAAGCCGGCCAAAGCGACATCGCGCTGGTCGGCGCGGCCCATAATGGCGAACGGTCCGACCTGCTGGTCCTCTATGAATTCGGCGACTTCAACCTGACTGAAAAGTTTTCGCCGGTGTGGCAACGCGAGGACCGAAGCGGGTTCGCGCTCGGCTCCGCCGGCTGTTTCCTCGTGCTGGAAGCGCGCGAGCACGCCGAAGCCCGCGGCGCCAAGCCTTACGCCAAACTGACCAAGGTCGTTGCCGACCTTGCGCAGCGCAAGCAACCGGGCGCGGTGACCAAATCGCTGGAGGCGCTGTGGCCGAAGCTCGGCGTCGGCGACAGCGGCACCCTGATCACGGGCGCAACCGGCGTCGAGCCGGTGACGTCGGACGAAAAGGCCTTTTGCGCCAGCATCCCGGCTTTGCGGTGCGCGCCACCGGCACGATCTTCGGTCACACGCTGGAGACACAGTTTCCGCTGGGGCTGGCGCTTGCCGCACTCTCGATCTCCCGTGGCGCGCTGTTCCCGCCCAACGACCCGACCGGCCTCGAGGTTGAAAAGGCAGGCAGCCCGGACCAGATTGTCGTGGTGGGGGCCGGTCACTGGCAGGGCGAAGGCATGGCCCTGGTCGAGGCCATCAAGTAGAGCGTGGCCGAAAGACCGCTTTCGGCAGCGCCAGAGCAAGCAATGAGCGCGAGCGCACTTTCAGTTACGGCGCAACATCGGGGGAACCATGTCAGCACCACGCGATAAACTCGGCAGGCCGATCGTCGTCGTCACCGGCATGGGCGTGGTGACGTCGCTCGGCGCCGGCAAGCAGGACAATTGGGCAAAGCTGACCGCGGGTGAATCCGGCATCCGCACCGTGACGCGGTTTCCGATCGACGGCCTGAAGACGACCATGGCCGGCACCGTCGATTTCGTCACCGTCGATCCGTTCTCGTCGACCGGCCTCAGCGAACGTCTCGCCGAGATGGCGACCGGGGAAGCGCTCGAACAGGCGGCGATCGGCGCCAAGGCCGACTTTCCCGGACCGCTGTTTCTTGCCGTGGCGCCGGTCGAGGTCGAATGGCCGCAGCGGCTCGAACTCGGACGCGCGGTCGGCAGGACCGAATTCGGCTACGAGGATATGCTGCGTGTCAGCGGCGGCGGCCGGTTCACAGCCTACCATCGCCGCTTCATGTTCGGTTCGATAGCGAGTCACCTGGCCGAAACGTTCGGCACCAAGGGATCGCCGATCTCGCTCTCCACCGCATGCGCCTCCGGCGCCACCGCGATCCAGCTCGGCGTCGAGGCGATCCGCCGCGGCGAGGCCGATGCGGCGCTGTGCGTCGGCACCGACGGCTCGGTGAACCCGGAAGCGATGGTGCGATTCTCGCTGTTGTCGGCGCTGTCGACGCAGAACGATCCGCCGCAGGCCGCCTCAAGGCCGTTTTCCAAGAACCGCGACGGTTTTGTGATGGCGGAAGGCGCCGGCGCGATGGTGCTGGAGAGCTACGAGTCCGCGATCGCGCGCGGCGCCAAAATTCTCGGCGTGGTGGCCGGCTGCGGCGAGCTGACCGACTCGTTCCACCGCACCCGCTCCAGCCCGGACGGCAAGCCGATCATCGGCTGCATGCGCAAGACGCTGGCCGATGCGGGCCTCGAGCCGGAGCAGATCGACCACATCAACGCGCACGGCACCGCGACGCCGGAAAACGACAAGATGGAGTACAACACGACCGCGGTCGTGTTCGGCGATCATCTGCCGAAGATTCCGGTGTCCTCGAACAAGTCGATGGTCGGGCATACGATTTCCGCAGCCGGCGCGGTGGAAGCCGTGTTCTCGCTGCTGACGCTGGAGCATCAGCGGATTCCGCCGACCATCAATTACGAGATTCCGGATCCGGCCATCCTGTTCGACGTGGTCGGCAACAAGGCGCGCGACGCCAAGGTCACCGCCGTGATGTCGAACTCGTTCGGTTTCGGCGGGCAGAACGCCTCGTTGATCCTGACGCGCGAACCGGTGTAGCGAGCTGGCTATTTCTTAAATGAAACGCCTGCTCCTACGCACCAAGGCGCGCCTGCGCGACGCCGCCAAGCCCGTGGCGGAAATAGCCGTCGGCGCGCTGACGATCGCGCTGTTGCGCACCACCCGCTATTTCGATCCGGACAAGACCGCCGATTTCTTCGGCCGCGTCACCCGCTTCATCGGGCGCAGGCTGCGCGAGGACCGCATCGGCCGCGAGAATCTCAAGGCCGCCTTCCCGGAGAAATCGGCCGAAGAGATCGAAACCATCCTGGCCGGCGTCTGGGACAATCTCGGCCGCATCGGCGCCGAGTTCGCGCATCTCGATCACATCTGGGATTACGACCTCGATCACCCGGACAAACCGAGCCGCATCGAGTTCCCGCCGCGGACCAAGGAAATCTTCGATTCTTTGCGCGACGACGGCAGGCCTGCGATCATCTTCGCGAGCCATCTCGGCAATTGGGAAATCCCGGCGCTCGGCGCCGTCGCGCACGGGCTCGATTGCGCCATACTGTTCCGCCGGCCGAACATCGAGGCCGCCGACCGCGCCATCGAAAGAATCCGCGCCGTCAAGATGGGCACGCTGGTGCCGGCCGGCCGCGAGGCGCCGCTCAAGCTCGCCGAGGCGCTGCAAAGGGGTCAGCATGTCGCGATGCTGGTCGATCAATACCTGGGCAACGGCGTCGAGGTGACGTTCTTCGGCCGCAAGACCAAGGCCAACCCGACGCTGGCGCGGCTGTTGCGGCAGGTCGAATGCCCCGTGCACGGCGTGCGCATCATCCGCCTGCCCAACCACCGCTTCCGCGCCGAACTGTCCGAAGAGGTCAAGCCGGTGCGCGACGCCTCCGGCCAAATCGACATCCAGGGCACGATGCAGGCGGTGACGTCCGTGGTCGAAGGCTGGGTGCGAGAATATCCGGATCAGTGGCTGTGGCTACACAGACGGTGGCGGTAGGTCTGCCGCTCCCTCCCGTCCTATCCGCCGAACAGCAGGCCGAGGCTCCACGCCTTCATCGCGACGGTCGATGCGAGGACCAAGATGATTTGCAGCAGCGTACGCGTTGAAAAGAACGTGAGGATGTTGATCATGTGATGCTCCCGGCGGGAGCTATAGATTCTGGCCCGGATTTCGGCAATAGAAGTTTGTGGGCCGGATGAGGTATTGAGCGCGGGACCTCTCCACGTCATTGCGAGCGCAGCGAAGCAATCCATCTCCGTACGTGTGGAGAGATGGATTGCTTCGTCGCGTTGCTCCTCGCAATGACGGATAGGGCACCGGGGTGCCGCGTCACCTCCCCGTCTTCACCCTCGTCCACAGCCGGTTGATCACGCGCTGCGTGGCGGGATCGCGGGCCTGGATGACGAACAGCTTTTTCTGCGTCGCTTCGTCCGGATAGATGTTGCGGTCGTTCAAAATCTTCGGATCGATCAGCTTCTGGCTCGCGAGGTTGCCGTTGGCGTAGGACAGGAAATCGGAATTCTTCGCCGCGACCTCGGGGCGGTAGAGATAGTCGATCAGCTCGTAGGCTTCCGCGACGTTCTTCGCGTCCGCGGGAATCGCGAGATTGTCGAAGAACATCTGCGCGCCCTCTTTCGGGATCGTGTAGCCGATCTCGACGCCGTTCTTCGCTTCCGCTGCGCGGCTGCGCGCCTGCATCACGTCGCCCGACCAGCCCACCACGAAGCAGATCTCGCCCGACGCCAGTGCGCCCAGATATTCGGAAGAGTGAAACTTCCGGACGTTGGGCCTGATCTTGCTGACGAGATCGGCGGCCTTTTCCAGATCGGCCTGCTTGGTGGAGTTCGGATCGATGCCGAGATAACTCAGCGCCGCCGGCAGGATGTCGTCGGCGGAGTCCAGCATGTGGATGCCGCAGTCTTTGAATTTTGCGAGGTTCTCCGGCTTGAAGACGATATCCCAACTGTCGATCTTGGCGTCGGGCCCGAGAATCCTCGCGGCCGTCTTGACGTTGTAGCCGATGCCCGTGGTACCCCACATGTAGTTGGCGGCGTAATTGTTGCCGGGATCATAAGTCGCGAGCTGGCTGGTCACCACCGGCCAGGCATTGGCGAGATTGGGCAGCTTCGACTTGTCGAGCTTGACGAAGACTTTTGCGGTGATCTGGCGCTGCAGAAAATATCCGGTCGGCACCACGACGTCGTAGCCAGACTTTCCGGCCAGCAGGCGCGTCTCCAGCGTCTCGTTGGCATCGAACGTGTCGTAGACCACTTTGATGCCGGTTTCCTTAGTGAAATCCTCCAGCACCCCCGGCGCCATATAGTTCGACCAGTTGTAGAAGTTCACGGTGCGCTCCTGCGCCCACGCGGGCGAGAACGACAGCGCGACCGTCATCACACCGATCAGGCAAAGCGGGCTTCGGGTTGAATGGCGCATGCTCTACCTCTTGCGACGGCCGTGCACCGCGTCCGACAGGCGTTCCAGCGCGGTATCCAGCGTTTCGTCCTTCTTGGAAAAACAGAACCGCACCACCGAGGTCACCGCATCCTGTTCATAGAAAGCCGACACCGGGATGGCGGCGACCTTGTAGTCGCTCACAATGCGCCTGCAGAACTCGACATCGGTCTCATTCAAGCCAAGCGGCGACAGGTCGACGGTGAGAAAATACGTGCCCTGCGACTTCAGCACGGGAAAGCCGATGTTCTCCAGTCCCTTCGTCAACCGGTCCCTGCTCCGCGCCAGCTCCTTGCGCATGTCGTAAAAATATTCGTCTGATTTGCCGAGGCCATAGGCCACCGCCGCCTGCAGGTTCGGCGCGGTGGTGAAGGTCAGGAACTGGTGCACTTTGGCCGCCACCCTGAGCAGCGGCGGCGCGGCGCAGACGAAGCCAACCTTCCATCCCGTCAGCGAAAAATCTTGCCGGCGCTGCCGACCTTGATGGTGCGGTCGCGCATGCCCGGGATCGTGATCAGCGGGATATGCTCGCGGCCGTCGAAGATGACGTGCTCCCAGACCTCGTCGCAGATCGCGATGGTGTCGAACTTCTGGCAGAAGCGTGCCAGTAGTTCGAGGTCTTCGCGGGGATAGACGACGGCTGCCGGATTGAGCGGATTGTTGAACAGCACCGCCTTGGTCTTGGGATTGAAGACGCTGGCCAGCATCTCTTCCGTCAGCCGCCAGCCCGGCGGCTCGAGCCGCAGCAGGCGCGGAATACCGCCGGCCTGGCGGATGATCGGCAAATAGCTGTCATAGACCGGCTGGAACACGACGACCTCATCGCCGGGTTCGACCACGGCGAGAATGGACGCGGTCAGCGCCTCGGTGCCGCCCGAGGTCACCATCACTTCCGTCATCGGATCAAGCGAAAGATTGTGCCAGCGGCCGTAATGAGCCGCGATGGCCTGCCGGAGTTCCGGAATGCCCATCATCGACGGGTACTGGTTATAGCCGTTCACGGTCGCATCGGCCGCGGCGCGACGAATGTCTTCCGGCCCGGGATCGTCGGGAAACCCCTGGCCGAGATTGATGGCGTTGTTGTCGCGCGCTGCCTGCGACATCGCCTCGAACACGGTGACAGGAAGGTCGGCAAAGACCTTGTTCATGGAGGTCATTGGCAGATCAGCCGCCGGTCTTGGTCGGCAATCCCGCAGCCTTCCAGCCGATGATGCCCCCTGCCAGATGCTTGTCGTAAGGCAGCCCTGCCGCCTGCGCCGCGAGTGAAGCCGTCACCGAGCGCTTGCCCGAGCGGCAGGCGAAAACCACCTGTTTTCCCTGCGGTTCCGGAATGGCCGCCGGATCGAAGCTCTGGAGCGGAACGACCACCCCATCCGGATAGGACTCCACCGCCACCTCATTGGGCTCGCGGACATCGACCAGAAGATAGCGCCCTTCCGCCATCCCCTTGGAAACGTCTTCCGGCGTCAAATCGTGCACCTGATGGTCCGCCACGCAATATCCTCCTGACAACCTGCCGCGCGGGCTCCGACAGGCCCGGCCAAGCGGGCGCCAAAGTCGCCCCTCGCGCGGTGAAAATCAAGCGCCGCGAACGGTTTAAAGCGCCGTTCGAACCTCCGGCCTCAGCTTCGCCGGAGGCGGCTATAGAAGCTCCTTCGCAATGGGCCAAGCCCCATTCGGCGATTGACGACCATTCGCCCGGTAACCTCGACGAAGGTAGAATGCCATCGCGTTCGAACTGGCTTCGGCCCGCACCGCCCGAATGCCTCGCTCGCACATCAGCCGCTCGAACATCTCCAGTAATCCGACGCCAACACCCCGGCCGGCAAATTCCGGGTCGGTATAGAGCCCCCTCCAGCCAGTCGCCGCGAATGGC
The DNA here is from genome assembly GCF_043203335.1 of Bradyrhizobium sp. RDI18. Lineage (NCBI taxonomy): Bacteria > Pseudomonadati > Pseudomonadota > Alphaproteobacteria > Hyphomicrobiales > Nitrobacteraceae > Bradyrhizobium > Bradyrhizobium sp. RDI18. The sequence continues at coordinate 76,454 of NZ_JBICRN010000006.1, forward strand.
CCCCCACCCGGCCGCGCTGCCATCGAGTTCGGCAACCCATACGTCCAGCTCATGCAGCTTTTGCTGCATTCCGGCGCGCGTGAGCTTCGCAGCCCACGCCTGCGCTTCGGCAACGGGCATTTTTGGCGGCGCGAGTCCAAGGATAGATCGCCGTCGAATGTCGTGGAGACGGTCCGCGTCATTAAACATCGCCCGACGGTAAACGGTCTCCATCGTAACCTGCTTCGAGTTAAACGAACTGCCGAACCAGCGCGACAATATCAGCTATCGAGAGATGAGCGGACTTGATGGCTGCGTACGCCGACGTCTGAGGCCCCGGAATGGACATTCAAAGGCTCGCGCGTTGAATCTCGGTCGACGACGACTCAGGCACGCGGAACTCCGGCGATCTCAAGCCCATGACACAGCCGGTCCATGAAATCCGGCCTGAATGGCCATGCCCGCCTGGCGACTGAAATCGTCAAATTACGATCTTGACGCAGGAGCCTTCGGGTGCGCCGACGCGCCTCCGCCAGCGCTCCTGAGGATGCGGCAGCAGCAATGACCACGCGCTCGGCCCAGAACGATTGGGGAAACGCCTCGACGCCGGTTTTGGCCCATGCCGCTGCGCGCTCGTAGCGGCCGGCAGCGAAGTGAGCGCAGCCAATGCCGATGAGCGCGAGATGCCGGATGGGTTCAAAGGGAGCGAGATGGAGCGTCGTTCTGAGTTCGCGCAGCGCGCTTTCGCTGTCCCCGAGATAGGCAGACGACCATCCACGGCGAACCCACGCGACGGCGGAACTCGGTTCAATCGCCACCGCCCGCTCAATCAGCCGGTCCGCCTCCGTGACGCGGTGGGCCAAGGTCAGCGCACCGGCCGAAAGCGAGAGCACCATGGCATCGTTCGGCGACAGGGCGAGCGCGCGATCGGCCAGCCGCCACGCGCGGTCGATGTCTTCGGCTGGGTCCGATCCGAAGTGTTGGGCTGAACGCTGCGCCCAGCACCAGGCCGCCATAGCCCTCGCAAGCGCAAACTCTGGTGCCCGCTGCTGGGCCTGCTCAAGGAGCTCCAAGGCAATGCAGTTCGAATCCGGCGCTACAGCGAAGGCCTCTGGAATAGCGCGCCAGGTTAGGCGCAGGGCTTCATCGTCGATCTCGGCAGCGCTGGCTGCGACGCGTCGCCCCGCGCGCAGTGTCTGCGACGGCAGCTCTCCGAACCGGCGCCGATATGCGCCGGCGAAACGGCCGAGCTGGCTGAAGCCGGCATCGAGGGCCACACTTGTCACCGTCGTGCGATCATTCGCATCCAGCAGCTCGCGCCTCGCCCTGGCGAGACGAGCATTGCGAATCCAGGCGAGCGGCGTCGTCCCCAGGAATTCCTTGAAATGCGCTTCGAGCGTTCGTGGCCGTGTGCCCGCAACGACGGACAATGCACCGAGGGACACATCGCCATCCGGATTGCGGCGCAGCCAGTCGAGAGCGCACATCAAGTCCGCGGGAAGCAGCCGGTCCGGCGGGTCGGGTCGGTCGATCGGCGCTTCAAGGAATGGTTCTCGTTTCGCCATGTTCGATGGTGCTTCGCTTCGCCGCGCAAGACGAGCCTAACAAATTCTGCGATTTCTGAACAGGTCGGCGAGAAGTGGATAGCCTAAGCCGGCAACGTGGGCCACGTCTTCCCGATGTATTGGATCTCTTCTATCGGAGTTTGACGATGCAGAAACTGATGGTCGCTGCGTTCGCCGCAACGGCGGCGCTCCTCCTCTCACAACCGGCTCGTTCCGCCGCTACGGTTGCGCAGCTGGTACCTCGCGCCGAGGGGTGGCTCGTGAAGTCATATGGTGAGATTGACGTGCCCGCCCCGCCGAAAAATGCGGCGGCCGAGCTCACGGAAATCGAAGCGATCGTGGCGAAGCGTACGCCCGAGGATGTTGCCCGCTTTCACTGGTGGGCGGCCGGGGGCCCGGTCTATCGCTGGAACGAGATCATCCTCGACGAGTTGCTCGACAACTTCGTTACCCTTCCTCTGGCAGCGCGTCATCTCGCGCTCTTCCACGCCGCCTTGGACGACGCCGTGGCGGCTTCTTGGTATCATAGGAAATCCGCAACCCGGCCTCCCCTGGTCGCGGCTGATCCATCGGTCAAGACACCCATCCGGGCTGCGGCTGGGTCATCCTTCCCGTCCGACTACGCGGCCGCTGCGACGGCTGCAGCCGAGGTGCTTGGGTACATCTTCCCAGCTCGCGCCAGTGTTTTTGCCGCGACAGCCGAGGAGGCGATGCAAGCGCGCCTGCTGGCTGGAGTCGAGTACCCCAGCGATGTGATCGCCGGACGCGCGATCGGACAGAGGATCGCGGCCTTGGCCATCGCCCGGGGCAAATCCGATCAATCCGATGCCAAGTGGACAGGCAGCGTGCCCGAAGGACCGGGCCGCTGGAAAGCTGCAAATCCGATCGCACCGCTCGCCGGGACATGGAAACCCTGGGTCCTGGCGCGTGCCGACGAATTCCGTCCATCGCCGCCGCCGGCATTCGACTCCGATGAGGTGAAGGCCGCCTTGGCCGAGCTGAAGGCGTTCCCGCGAACGCCGAAATCGAACCATCGCGCGATCTACTGGGAAGTCTATGGTGGCGCGCGCGCTCACGCACTTTGGAACGAAACGGCCCGCCTGAAACTGCTGGAATACGGCGAGGCCCTGTCGCCACAAGCGGCCGCACGTGCTCTTGCAGCGCTCAACATCGCCTTCCTCGATGCCGCCATCGCCTGCTGGGATGCCAAGTACGCCTACTGGTACATCCGGCCATCTCAGCTTGACCCTGACTTCAAGCCGCTCTTTCCGTCCCCCAATCATCCGAGCTACCCGGCCGCGCACGGCTGCCTGTCAACCGCGGCCGCGACCGTGCTGGCCGGCATTTTCCCCCACGACCGCGGCCGGCTGCTGGCTCACGGGAAGGAAGCGGCTGAGGCGCGGATATGGGCCGGCATCCACTATCGGTTCGACATCGATTCGGGCCAGGCGATTGGCCGCAAGGTCGCAGAGAAGACTTTGGAGCGGGCGTTTGTCGATCGAGCACCATGAGCAGGCCCAGCTCCCAAGGAAATGGACCTGACCAGAAGGCGCAGAACATGATCGACGGCATCTCCGCCGGCCGCATCGCGTCGGTCGAGCTGACCGCGCTCAAGACCTGATCACCGTCGAGCCCCGGATGAAAATCCGGGGCTTTCACTGATGTTCGAATGTGGCGCTTAACGGACGCAACTTCTCAACGGAGGGCGAGCGGCCGCAGCGTCGTGCCGGCCACGGTACCGCGGATGGCATTTGTGGTCAGGATATAGGCGAACTCGTAGACACGATCGGCGGCGAGCTGCTCAAGATTATTGAACTCCAGGATGTGGACGCCCTGCTGGACGAGCAGATAGACGTGGACCGGGATGAAGCTGCCGCCAACGGCCTGAGAGTCGGCCGGCTTCGGCGGCCCATATTCGAGCCCGGATGTATCGGAACCGAGCACAAGCGCGCCCTTCTCCTCGACGAGCCACTTCGCGGCTGTCAGGCCGATGCCCGCCGAGTCGTGCTGGCCGATTTTGACATGGTCGCGGCCGTTCTCGCCCCAGTAGCGCGCGGTTCCGGTGCGCAGCAGAACGACCGTGCCGGGGGTGACGTCGACGTTCTGCGCCTTCAGCGCGCCCTCGATATCAGCGACAGTGATTTCATAGGAGGACGGAAGGGCCTCCACGTTCTTGAAGCCCGCAACGTCGACCAATACGCCCCGGGCGACGATCGGCGGGATCGTGGTCACGTCGGCCTTGCGAACGCCGAAGTCGCCGCCCCACTCGTCGGACGTGAAACCGTTGTAGAACTCGTTCTTCGGTCCATGCGTGACGTGGCCGAGTCCATCAATTTGGGTCGCCACGTTGTCGTTCATGAAGATCGCGTTGCTATGCCAGGCGGTGATGCCCGTATTGCCGCCCTCCGGCGTAGTGAACGGCAGATCCTTCTGGCTCCTCACGCCCGCGGGCGACCGGAAACTCATGATTTCTCCCGGGCTGTGACCGGGCCATTTGTATGAATAGCGGTCGTACGGAAGGCCGAGATCGTAGACCTTACCCTGTGTCACGAGTTTCAAGGCGGCCAAACGTGATGCATCGGTCATCTCGTTGAGGTTTCCGACCTCGTCCTGAGGGCCCCAGACCCAGCCCCACCCTTTTCCTTTTGTCCACTTCTTCATGCCGCCGTCCTGCGCATAGCCGCCGCCGGCGGCGAATGCGAGAACGGTCACGGCGAGCAGGAATCGCGAAACTACCTTCATGGAATCCTCCTGGAACGACATGGATAGCTCAGCTTGCCCAGTCTAGGCCTGAGCTCACCGTGGGATCAACGAGATTGTCGGTCGGGCCGGCCGACCGATTCCATCGCGCGCGGATGGCTCATGTGCGGCAAAGCCGATAGCCCACAGGTGAGCTAGTTCACACCAGGACGAGACAACAAGGAATAAAATGCCCATGCCCACCTGGTGTGAAACAACACACCATCGCGTGGGCGGCAAAACGGAGTCTTCCGATGAAATCCGTATCAGGACTGTCGGCAGCTACCTTGCTGCCGGGCATCATCGCTGCTGCGCTGTTGGGCGCATCAGCGCACGCCGATGTCGTCACTGACTGGAACGTGACCACCAGTACCCTGGTGTCCAGCGACATCGGTAACAACCCCCGACTGCGCACCTTGGCCATGGTGCATGTTGCGATGTCGGATGCGATCAATACCGTGCAGAACCGCTACGCCCGCGTGGTCGCGACGGTTCCGGCTGCGCCTGGCGCGTCGGCCGAAGCCGCGGCCGCGACGGCCGCGCGGCAGATCCTTGTTCAGATCTACCCGGCAAAGAAAGACAAGATCGAAGAGGCCTACGCGGCATCGCTCAAGGCGATCCCTGACGGGTCTTCCAAGACAGAAGGCATCAAGCTGGGTATGGCGGTCGCCGACGCCGTGCAGGCCGACCGTTCGAACGACGGCACCAACGCTGCGGACACCTATCGGCCGCACACTGCCCCAGGGGTATGGGTGCCGACCACGCCGCCGATGCGAGAGCAATACGCGCGCGCGAAGCCATGGGTGTTTGGGAGTGCCGACCAGTTCCGGCCCGGCCCGCCGCCGGCACTGTCGAGCGACGAGTGGGCGCAAGACTACAACGAGGTCAAGAGCCTCGGCGGCACCAAGAGCACAACGCGTACCGCCGAGCAGACCGAGGCGGTTAAATTCTGGGAAAACATTAATTTCGGCCCGGCATGGCAGGCGGCGGCACGCGAGCTCGCGATGAAGCACGAGATGCCACTCGCCGAATGTGCCCGCCTGTTCGCCCTGCTCAACATGAGTCTGGCGAACGCCTACATCGTGAATTGGGACGCGAAGTACACCTACAATCTCTGGCGACCGGTCACCGCGATCCGCAATGGCGACCAGGACGGCAACGAGGCCACCGAGCGCGATGCCGGCTGGACCTCGTTCAACCCGACGCCGATGCATCCCGAATATCCCTCGCAGGCGACCATCAACGCAACGATCGCGACGGCGGTTCTGGAATCGGTGTTCGGTCCCGTGAAGGCCATTCCTTTCACGGCAATCGATGTGCGGGATGCGAAGCGGACGCGGCAGTTCGCCAGCCTGGCCGATATGGCCGAGGAGCAGAAGAATGTCCGCGTCTGGGGCGGCGTGCACTATAGATTTGCGATCCGCACCAGCGAAGACGTGGGCCGAAAGGTCGCGGCCTACATGATCGAGAACACGCTCAAGCCGACGCGTTGAGCTCTTGAGCCGGCCGCGCGCGAGGCCCCGGATGCGAATCCGGGGCTTTCACCGATGCCCAAACGTGGCGCTTAACGAACGCAACTTCTCGGTTCACCTCGGGGCGACCACTATCAACAACGGAAACCTCTCCGCTTGTCGATGCGTTGACATGCTGTTGTTGCCAACAGCAAGAGGTCATCAATGCCGATAGGCACAACCCGAGCCCAATTAATAGGCGCATTCGGCGCCATTTATCTATTATGGGGGGCAACATATCTAGCAATAGCCCTAGGCTTGCAGTCGATCCCCCCTTTGCTCCTGATTGGAGCGCGCTCCATTCTCGGTGGCGCTGTATTGCTTGCCTTCTCGCAATTGAGGGGATTGACTCCACGGCCGCGGGAAGATTGGTGGCACGCTGCAATCAGTGGCGCGCTCCTCTTCGTCGGATGTCACGGGACCCTCGCATATGCCCAGCGTTATGTCCCATCGGGGTTATCGGCCATCTTTTTGGCGACCATTCCGTTCTGGATCGTGCTTGTCAACGTATCAACCGGTCAAAGCGAAGCTTTGAAAAGACTCTTGGCCCTGGTGCCCGGTTTGGCTGGCGTTGGATTAATCGCATGGAATGAAACATCGAATACGCACAATTCGCTGCCGATCGGTATGATTGTTTTGCTTCTGGTATCCTCTCTGTCCTGGGCACTTGGCAGCGTGTACGTACAAAGGCGCGCAGCCCATATTCCGCCTCATGATCTTGCTGGCATGCAACTTGTCTGCGGTAGCGTTGGCTTGTTGACGCTGAGTCAATTGGTCGGCGAATGGGTCGACTTCTCGCCTCGCGAGGTCTCAATCGTTTCACTCGGGGGTATGCTCTATCTGGCGCTCCTCGGTAGCGTCGTCGGGAACACAGCCTACCTGTGGCTGCTCGATCGCATGTCCGCTCCAGTTGTCGCCACTTACACCTTCGTCAATCCAGTCGTCGCGCTCATGCTTGGAGCATGGGTTCTTGGCGAACGTATTACGATGCTGAGCTTAACAGGCGCGACGTTGGTGATCGGCTCCGTTGCGGCGCTTCTCTACTTTGCTAGCGCCGATGCGCGGACTCGACAGCAATCTACTGCGGATCGACGGCAAAACACCGGCGTGCCGAGGTCTCATTGACCGTCCGGTCATGGCACTTTGCCGACCTCAGTCCGGAATGCGCACCAACGCGAACGTTGGTAGACCACGCTCTGAGCGGCCATTGAATTTCGGACAACTTCGTTGTCCGATCTTTCGATTCAATCCAACTTGTCTCAATTGCCGTTGAACCTTCGCGGCGTTCCCCTGACCCACCCTAAGGGGCTCTCGGGACCACAGGAGGTTCTGATGACGAAGCATCGAACGATAACTGGGTTCGTGGCTGTCGCTCTGCTCGCTGTTGCTGCATCCGCCGCCACGATGAGGTCGCACTCGCCTTCGACGGAGAGCATTGCCGTCTCCGCCGGCACGACCATGTCGAATGGCCGCACGGTTGAGGCGAACGAACTCCCAACTGCGAGTTTTGACGAGCGCTGGTCCGCGATGTCTTCTTCGACAACGGATACGCCTGCGCAATAGGCTCGCCGTTCGCTAAGCCGCCGCGATCGGCCGACTTGGCGAAAGTTGCAATGGACCCTTGGCAGTTGGGCGACGCCTTCGCGTGACGGAGCACAGATGCGGCTGCGCGCACGACAAGATGAATACGGAGGTACGACACACCACATTGACAGTCATTTGAAAGTCCACCTTTTTCGAAGGAGGCAACGATGAACGTACTGAAAGCTGCAATCGTCGGCCTGGGACTAATTTCAGCCAATACAGCGGTCCACGCGGACGTCATCGCCGATTGGAACAACACCGCAATGGCCGTCATGAAGGCGGTCAACGTTGGCGGTAATCCGTGGACGCGCAGCATGGCTCTGGTGAACGTGTCCATGTCTGACGCGGTCAACTCGGTGCAGAACCGATATTCACGTTACATACCGGAGCTTCCAATTGACCCGAACGCCTCGGCCGAGGCTGCCGCTGCGGCGGCTGCCCGCGAAATTCTCATGCGTCAGTATCCCGGCCAGAAGGAGCGGATCGATGCAGCCTTCGCGGAGACGATGAAAACCATTCCCGACAACCCTGCGCGGGTTGCGGGTATTGACTTAGGCGCAAAAGTTGCGGATGCCGTTTTCGCCGAACGTCAGGGCGATGCGACAAACACGCCCGACACATACCGCCCGCTCACCACGCCTGGCGTATGGGTGCCGACCACCCCGCCGCTCTTCCCTCAATATGCGACGGCCAAGCCGTGGGGCATGGAGAGCGCAAGTCAGTTCCGCCCGGGTGCGCCCCCGGCCCTCAACAGCGCTCTTTATGCGCGCGATTACAATGAAACCAAGGAAATGGGTGGGGTAAAAAGCGCGAAGCGGACCGACGCGCAGTCCGACGCCGTGCGCTTCTGGACGCAAGCCAACCTCGGGCCCGCATGGTTCCAGGCGGCCAGGCAGGCTTCCGCTCGTCGCGACCTCCCTGTGGCAGAAAGCGCGCGCGTGTTTGCACTGATGTCCATGGCTCTCGCCAATTGCTTCATCGTCGATTGGGACGCCAAATTCCAATACAATTTTTGGCGGCCGATTACCGCGATCCGCAACGGCGACCAGGACGGCAACGATGCGACGGAACGCGAGGCAGGCTGGCAGCCTCTGAACACCACGCCGATGCATCCCGAGTACCCGTCGCAGGCGTCGATCAACGCGGGTGCAGTGCAAGGCGTTCTTGAAGCTGTTTTCGGCACCGGGACGGAGAACTTCACCGTGACCGACACTTCCGACGCGCGCCTTTCGCGCCAATTCACCAGCTTTGCGCAGATGACCCAGGAGCACAAAGAGGTGCGCATCTGGGGCGGCATTCATTTTCGCAATTCGCTGGAAGTCGGAGAAGCAATGGGTCGCAAGATCGCCGACCATCTGGTGGCAAATTACATGAAGCCGGCGCGGTAGGCCCACGCGGCGGGCGAGATCGCCCGGTTATTGAAGACGGTGCGTGCGGACAAGATGCCGCTCGACGATGCAGGCAACGAAGAGCCGCTCGAGCCCGCGCTCAAACGCGCGCTGCTCGAAAGCGGCGCAGCTTTCGAAGAGTTGGTGAAGGCCGCAAAGGATTGGGAAGCGGCGCACCGGGATTGAATGGCCCTCGGCTGATCCGGTCGCTGAGCCACCTGCTCCGAGCGTTCTTGCTGCGGGACAGGTTATCGTCACACGACGCCTTGATTTCTACACTTTTTGAGCAACAAATTGCGACACACAACTCTAGGAGGACACGCGATGATGGGGCGTGGGCTCGCGTTGTTACTGGTAGGGCTGCTCGGCGGCTGCATGCAAGCGACGGTTGCGCCGTCATCGACGGCCAGTTTGACCCCAAGGGACCGGCAGTTGCTCGCTCACGCGCCTTATGCGCAGGCGAGCATTCCGGAGACTTATCGCCGGCATATTGTCGACTACACGCGCAAAGAGCTGCCGGGCACCATCCTGGTCGATACCAACGCCAAGTATCTGTACTACGTCCTGCCGGGAGGCAAGGCGATCCGCTACGGCGTGACGGTGGGAGAGGAAGCGCTGGCCTGGTCTGGCGTTGCAACCGTTGGCCGCTTGGCTGAATGGCCGGATTGGATCCCGACCGCGGAGATCCAGGCGCGGCTCGGCCCCTACCCGAAGCGCGTTCCCGGAGGTCCGGCCAATCCGCTGGGCGCGCGGGCAATCTATCTTTACGAAGGCAACAAGGACACCCTGTACCGCATCCATGGCACCAACCAGCCGGAATATATCGGTCAGGCCATCTCGTCCGGCTGCATCCGCATGCTCAACGAAGACGTCATCGATCTCGTCAACCGGGTGAAGCTGGGCGCGATCGTCGTCGTCCTCCCGCCGGGCCGGAGTGCGTAGCGAGTTGCGCAGCGTGAGGCGCCACTGCGCCGTTCGCAGTTTTTCGTCCCACCCACGCCGCGCGCGTCATTGACGCGCGTGAAGCATCTGCAGCTTGGCAATGCGGTCGTCGGCGCGGCGGAGCCGCCGACAAAGCTCGCGGTTGATATTCTGCATTACCATCACATACGCATGGATGTCGCTCTTGTAGCACGTGTAGAGCTTTTGTGCCGTGAGTTCGTACAGCACCGTTGGACTCTCCGCGACGACGGTGGCTGACCGGTTCTGCATTTCGATAAGCGTCATTTCGCCGAAGAAATCACCGGGCCCGAGATCCGCCATGCGAATGACGCGTCCGGCATCCGCTAGCTTGCTCACCACGAGCTGGCCAGAGTGAACAATGAACATGGAGCGCCCCGCCTCTCCTTCCGCTACGACAGTGGCACCGGCGTTGAACCGGCGCTCGACCAGCATCGAGATCAGGAGATCGAGGCCTGCATCTGAAAGGCCACCAAAGAAAGGTGTGGTGAGCAAGAACGCTTTCAGATCGGGGGAGCTGACAGCCATCGGGTGCCGAGCGATTCCTAACTTGGTATCGAATCTTCAATCGGCCGCATAGAACGCCTCCCGGACAGCATTCGAAATTGGGCCGGAGCCAATAATCGCCGTCTGGGTCATGACTACGCCGATGACGCGGTTTGTCGGATCGATCCAAAACTGCGTGCCATAGATGCCGCCCCATCCATAGCTACCGGCCGGAAGACGGCTCTTGGCTGCGGCGGGATCAGTTAGGATCCCAAAGCCCAGCGTGAAGCCCCAACCCGGCCCTCGAATCGTCGGCATGTTGCCGGTCGCGTTCTGCGTCATCTGCCGGACCGTCTCGGCACGGAGCACCCGCGCGCCGTCAAGCTCGCCCTCGTTCAGCAGCATCTGCAAGAACCGCACGTAGTCACCGATAGTGGCACTCATGCCGGCGCCGCCGGAATTGTACGCCGTCGGAGAGAAGGCGCGGTTCGGGTCGAGGCTGGCAGTGCCCTTGGTGGGTGGGAACGGCACTGCCTCAGGTCCCGTCACGGAAACGTAGCCTGTGCCGAGTGCGCCGGTGACCTGTGCGGGTCGCGTCACCTGCGGAAAGCGTGAGCGAACGGTCTCAGGCGCGTTGAACACAAAGCTCTCGATGCGCAAGGGCTTTGCAATGCGCTCGGTGACAAAGGATTCCAGGCTGTTTCCTGTCACCTTCTCGATGACGGCGCCGAGCACGTCCGTCGCAAGCGAGTATTCCCAGCTCGTGCCAGGCTGATAGCCAAGCGGAACGGAGGCGAGACGCTGCATTGCATCAGCGGTGGTTACTTCGGGCTGATCTAGCCCGTCGGTCACGCGCGCGTCGCGATATGCATCCACAAGCCGAGGATTATTGATGAAATTATACGAGAGCCCCGCGGTATGGGTGAGCAGTTCGCGGATGGTCGGGGGCCTGTTCGCCTGCTCCTCGGTGCCGCCGGGCCCTCGCACCCGCAGCTTGGTGAACTCGGGGAGGAAGCGGCTAACCGGATCATCCAGGCCAATCTTGCCCTGCTCGACAAGGATCATCGCCGCCACTGAGGTGACAGCCTTCGTCATTGAGGCAACTCGGAACACGTCGTTTGCGCCGATGGGCGCGGTACTCCCAACCTCGCGAACGCCGACGCTGCGGCTGTAGACCGGGCGGCCGTCTTGGAGGATCAGCACCACGATACCCGGAGTGCTGCGGCCTTCGACCAATCCCCGAAGGGTTTCATCGAGTTTGGCGTTGCGCGCCTCGGGCGAAAAAGCCAGGGCCACCGGGACGGGGCTGAGCGCGAAAGCTATTACTGCGGCCGCAAGCAGTCGGATGACAAGACGACGTGAGATCATGATATCCCTCCCGTGGACCTGTTCTGACGCCGCCATTCTGCAGCTACTCGAGACCGAGAGCAATGTCTCGGGCGTGGCCTATAGAGACATTCGCGGGGCTCCCCAATTTCCCCAGATCCTCGCTTGACAGGGGGCAAACCTCATAAATCATCGAGGTCATTGAGCCATGTTACGGGCACGGCTGCATGAGCAAAGACGCGCCTCACGGCACTTGGGTTGCGGAGGCGCGTCTGTGTGTAGGGCCTCTTACGTACCGGGCGTTTTGACGACCAGCTTTATGTTCAAGAGGTTGACGCCCTTGAACGGGTTCGGCGCGCTTTCGATAGTGCCGGTGCCCGTAGCGTTCGCATAGGCACCCGTGCCCGAGAGGATCGTATATTCGCCAGTTGACCGGCCGTCTTTGACCGAGCCGGTGTAACGCGCCGTGATCGAGCCATCCTCGAACGCGTAGGTGCTGTAGCCGAAGAAGGATCCCGAGCCTTTGAGCAAGTCCGAGGAATTGACGAACTCTTTCACCCCGATACGGCCATCCTTGAAGACGGCGACGCCAAACAGTCTGCCGGACGCGACTGACTGGCCTTCGATGTTTGCTGCCTCTGTTATCTTGTAGTCGATCGGCTTAGTGACGAGCTTGAACTCGAGCACCTGCTCTCCGGCAAGAGCGGTCGACGCCGCAGTGACCAGAGCCACGCCAGAAAGGAAAACGGCGAGACACTTGCGCATATGCTCCTCCTGCGTTTGCTGGAACTGAAAAACGGGATGCTTGCCGTGCCCCGCCAGCGGCTGACGTTTTGGAGATCGTCCAGCGCGCAGGCTCGGACACAACTATGGGTCTTAGGGACAGAAGAAAGGTTCAGCGTTTGATCTTCGTGATCTTCGCCAGCCGGAGGCAGGGCAAATCCCATGTCGAAGCCGCCCTTCACCATAGTCCGGAACCCCGGTGGAACCGACATTGAACCCCTGAAAAGGGCTTCCGGCGTAAAACCGAAATCAACCAGGATATTGCGTGTGTCTCATGCCGCGTCGCGACTCGACGTGCATTGCAAGACCGAATTCGCTGACCAACGTTCTGCGCGGCTTGTCGCTGATACCCCAGCCAAAGTGCTGGACGTCAAGGTTGGGCAACTTTCTGCTCGCCTACCTTTGCAGACTACGCCCCATTGCGGCCTTTCCGAGCATAGCGCAGGGACACTTGCTCCAGCCACGAACGGTTCACTTTTGCTTCTCGCAACCTACAACCTCACGCGGCCGGATTGGACCCGGATCTGCCGGGGTTGAACGCTCTCGTCTTGTTCCAGCGGCAGGGAAAATTGAAACACGGCGCCCCGAGGTTGGTTCGCGCTCGCCCACATCCGTCCTCCGTGAGCCTCGACCATCGACCGGCAGATCGCGAGGCCCATGCCCATGCCCTTCGCCTTCGTCGTATAGAAGGCCTGGAACACGCGCTCGACATCCGCCGGGGCCAGGCCCGGGCCGGAATCGCGAACCGTGACGAGTACGCCGCCCGCGGCCTCCCTCTCGCTGTTGATCCGTAGCTCGCGTGTCCGCTCGTCGCTGTCGTCCATGGCTTCAATGGCATTGAGGATCAGGTTCAGAATCACCTGCTGCAGTTGAGTGCGATCGCCTTTCACCATAGGCAAGCCCGGCGCGAGGTCGGTCTGCAGCAAGATGCCATGCTTGAGCATTTCGCTCCGGGTCAGCACGACCATTTCGAGGATGGCTTCATTGAGGTCGAACCGATCGTTCCGCGGCGGCACCTTGTTGATGAGGGCCCGGATCCCGTCGATGACGTTGCCGGCGCGCTTGCCGTCCTCGACGATACGACGAAGGGAATCGCGAACCTCGCCGAGATTGGGCGGTTGAGCGCCAAGCCAGCGCAGGGCAGCCCCGGCATTGGTAACCGTCGCCGCGATCGGCTGGTTGACCTCATGTGCAATCGAGGCCGTCAATTGACCCATCGTGGTGACGCGATTGGTGTGCGCGAGTTCCGCCTGCATGGCGCGCAAGGCTTCTTCGGCCCGCCTGCGTTCGGTGATGTGCCGCCCGACGCCGCGGTAGCCGACGAAGCGCCCCGTATTGTCAAACACCGGCAGCCCGGAGACGGACACGTAGCGCTTGCTGCCGTCGGGACCAGCTCGCGCAAGCTCAAAATCGCGAAACGGCAGGTGGGCATCGAGCGTCTCCCGGTGCTTGCGCCAGGCCTCTTCATCCGGCTCCAGGTAAGGCACTTCCCAACGGGTCTTGCCGATCTCGGAGCCCGGCGTCGGCGCGTCGGCAAGGCTTTCCGCGAACTCCTGGTGAGTGAAGCGATGTTGGGCATCAGTCTCCCAGTACACGTCGAAGGAGAACTGCACGAGGGTGCGAAAGCGTTCCTCGCTCTGCCGCAGCGCCTCTTCCGCCCGCTTGCGCTCGGTCAGATCGAGGACAAAACTAACACCTTGATCTGGGCTTTGTTCGAACATCACCCCGCCGAGCAGCACGGGCACGCGACTGCCGTCCTTTCGAAAATACTCCTTCTCGAATGGCTGGACGGTCCCCTTCCGCTTCAGCTCCGCCACCGTGCGTGAATCGCGGTCGTGCCATTCCACCGGCGTGAGGTCAGTCCGGCTGAGGCAACCCGAGGCAAGATCCTCCCGGTTATAACCCAACATACGGAGAAACGCGTCGTTGGCCTCGAGAATGCGACCTTCGAGATCCCAAATGATGATGCCAACGATGTTGGCGTCGACCAGCCGCCGGATCTTCTTGTCACGCGCCAGGAGATCGCCGTGGAGCGCGATGTTCTCCGCGATCGCCTTACGCCGCCTTATTGCTTCGCGCCGTGCAAGCGCCAACCCCGCCACTGCCAGTGCTGCGACAATGACGATGGCCGTAGCGATCAGCCAGGCCTTGCGTTGTTCGAGTGCCTCGGCGCGCTTCTCGTGATCCACGAGCAGGAAACGCTCGTGGTCCACCATCTGGTCGATTTGCGACCTTATCTCGTCCAGGCTGCGGATCATCGCCAGCGCCGCCTGCCCGGAGGTGCTGGCCGTCTTGACGATGTCATCGATCTCACGCAGCTTTGCTGCAACTGTCAGCGCCAGATGACCGGCACGATGGTTCTGCAATGGATCGTTCGCGACCAGAGCTTGGAGCGCCTGCGCGTCTCGTCGTACGCTCTCGTCTGAGACGCCGTAAGCCTTGAGATATGAGGGGTCGAGAGTCAGCAGATACCCGCGTCTTTGGGCCTCCACGTCGGCGATGACCCCCGCAGCCGATCCAGAGTCTCCAGCACCTGGCGGCTGCGCTCGTGCGCAAAATCTGCCGCTTGTCGATCCTGACGATACTGGATGGCGAGAAGCCCGGTCGCGGCAACCACAGGCAGGAGCACCGCGACCACGAGCGTCAGCGGACGAGCAAAGCGCCGAGAGGACTGGCTCAGAGGGACTGACATGGCCTGGGCCTTAGATGCTCGCGAGAGCGCTGTTTTGTGATGCCGACGCAAAGTATTGCTTGTATAATGGAGACACAGCCAGACCCGCGTAGACGAAGTGGGAACCGGCATGCTCGGCCGCATAGACTACACCGGCTCAGGCAGCCCGTCAGTTCTCTCGCAAGGCCAGAACGTCACGGGACGCCCGCTCGCGTCTTGTGAAGGACTGCCCTCAGGCAGGAGCGATCCTCATGGCTCCGGGTGAAAAGTCGCCACACGGTCGAGGACCGGCTAGCCGGCGCAGCTTCGTCAAGGGATTGGGCGCCGCGGGGGTAGCCTTGCCGGCCCTCGCCATGCTGCCGCGGTGGGGTGTCGCAGAGGATGTCGCCGCGAGCTATGCCAACGCTGCGATAAATTGGAAACAATTTGCGGGGGAGACGATCACGCTCGCGGGCGCGATCCATCCCTGGTCGAACGCGATCACTCCGCTTTTGTGGGACTTCACCAAGCTCACGGGTATCAGCGTCGTTACCGACTTCCGACTGGAGACCACGTATCTGGGCGCACTACCGATCCAGCTCGCGCGAGGCAGCAGCACGCCCGACGTCTTCATGTACACGACCTATGGCCAGGGCATTTCGCAAGGATGGCTCGAGCCGCTGAACGCGTATTATTCCGACAAATCGCTGACCGATCTCGGCTGGTATGACGAGAGCGACCTTCTCAAGACAGCCCGAGCCTTTCCGTTGTGGCGGGACGCCGAACGCTACGCCTTCCCGATCACTTCCGAGGCGGTGACCCTGTTCATCAACGGCGATGCGCTTGCAGCCAAGAATCTGCCTGTTCCCCGGACTTTTGATGAGCTGCTCGCCACCGCCAACGCAATCAAGACCAGTGAAATGTCCGGGATCGCCATGCGGGCGCAGGCCGGCGGCAATTCGTCCGTGCCGGCCATGAGCTTCGTGTTCTCCTACGGCGGCGACATGGTCAAGGACAACAAGGCCGCTTTCGCGAGCCCCGAGGCCATCGCGTCCATCGAGATGTTCGGTCAACTGCTCCGTCAAGCCGGGTCTCGCGGTGTGAGCGGCTACGAATGGTACCACGTGCTGGACGACTTTCTTCAGCGCAAGACGGCGATGGCGATCGACAGCAGCAACTTCGCTACCGACATCTCCAATCCAGCAAAAAGCCTCGTTGCGAGGCAAGCGGTGTTTGCCGCCTTTCCCAATGTCGCCGGTCGCAAGTCCGTGCCCTTCATGTCGCACTGGCAGGCTTGCATCAATTCCAGATCACGACACAAGCGGGCGGCTTTTTTGTTTCTGCTGTGGGCGACAAGCAAGCCTACCTCGCTGCGGACCGCCGCAGCGGGGCTGGCGACGACACGTGTGTCGGCGTGGTCGAGCGAAGACTTCAAGAAGGCATTCGGCGCCCAAGCCGCGGAGGCCGCGCTGACCAACTTGCAGAATGCCGATGTCGACCGCGCCAAGGCGATCCTTTTCCATCCGCTCTCGAGGCCGATCCTGGACGCCTTCATGATCGGCGTGAATGAAGTGGTCTCGGGTGCACGACCGGCAAGGATTGCGATGACCAATGCCGCCGAGAAGGCCAATGCGGCGATCCGCGGATAGCGGAGCCGACGGCGCTTCCGTGCGTGGCGACCGCGTGAACCGGGACTTCAGCTCACGGTTGCCACTGCCGACGGCGCTCCACAAAAAAACAACAATCCAGTCAACTAATGGCGTGCATCGAGGGACGTGTCATGGTGCACTGCACCGACATCGCCGGGCGCAATACGGGGCAGGCAAATCCTGACGATAACGGCCTGTGCCGCCCTGCGCCGAATGGCGCCCTTCTCGAAAACAACTTCTCACGCAGGCGACAAGACGTGCTGCCGTCTCCTTTCGACGGTAGTTCAGCCGGTCCATGCCATCTATCTCGAACTCCTGACCCTATGAGGCTCTGCCACCAGAATATCCCCTTGCAAGGGTCGCGAGACAATTCGGCCCAACAAACAAACCACAAAGGGAGGACACAGATGACTTTCCATGAACGATATGCCGTCGGCTGCGCCGTGCTGGCGGTGGCTGCCCTGGTCACTGTCTCGCCGACGCGCGCCCAAGCGCCGACGCAGCCTCAAGAGGCGGCCCTGAATGCCGAGGCGACCCAGAACGACTGGCCGACCTATCACGGCACCTACAAGTCCTACCATTACAGCGGCCTCGACCAGATCAATACCGGCAACGTCAAGAATCTTGAAGTTGCCTGGATGCATTTTCCGGAGCGCGCCACCCGCGGCATTCAGTCAACGCCGCTGGCCCTTGACGGCGTGCTGTACTATTCGGGCTCCTACAGCCGTATCTGGGCGCTGGACGGCGCGACCGGCAAGACAATTTGGTCCTACACACCGGAGCTCGACGAGGACCTGGTCTCCAAGCAGACGCACTCGCCCTACAATCGCGGCATCGCCATCGGACACGGCAATCTCTACGTCGGCACGGTCGATGGCCGCCTGATCGCGCTCGATCTGAAGACCGGCAAGCCGGTATGGGACACGAAGCTCCTGGATTCCAAGAAGATGACAGTCGGCTTCACCGGCGCGCCGCTGGTCGTGAAGGACAAGGTGATCATCGGCGCCCAGGGCGGCGAATGGCCCCATCGCGGACCGATCTTCGGCGTGGAAGGCAAGACCGGAGCGAAGAAATGGGAATTCTTGACGGTGGCCGGTACTGAAGAGGCCATGAAGACCTGGGGTGGCGACTCCTGGCGGACCGGCGGCGGTGGCGGCTGGATGCCGGGAACCTATGACCCGGAAAGCAATACGGTGTGGTGGGGCACTGCCAACCCGGCGCCGCTCTACGACTGGGGAGGCCCGGACTGGAAAAAGAGCGGACCGCGGCCGGGCGAGAATCTCTACACAACATCGGTCATCGCGCTCGATCCCGATACCGGCAAGCTCAAATTCTACCATCAGGAGCTGCCGCACGATGCGTGGGACTTCGACTCTTCCGTGGGAGAGTTCGTCATGATCGAACGTGGCGGCAAGAAGCTCGTCGTGCACGCCAACAAGAGCGGATACGTCTTCGTCTATGATCGTTCCAACGCCAAGATCGAGAACGTCTGGCCGCTGGTAAAGAACATCAACTTCGTCAAGAGCATTGATCCGAAGACCGGCGAGCTGATCGGTCGCCGCGACCTCTCCGAAGGCAAGGTGGACCCGCCATTGTGCCCGGCGATCATGGGCGGCATTAGCTGGAACTCTGGCGCCTACAGCCCCAAGAACGGGCTCTTCTACCGGATTGGGCAGGAGTGGTGCATGGAGCTGACCGTCGAGAAGACCACGCCGATCCTGGAGCCGATGGCCCAGCTCAACCTCGGCGCCACGTTCAAGCCTATCCCGCCTCCGGACGGACCGGCCCGTGGTCATCTTAGCGCCCGCGACCCGGTCACTGGCGCCAAGAAATGGGAGGTCAACTACAAGTACCCGCCGCTCGCCAGCGTTCTCGCCACCGCAGGCAATCTGGTATTCGTGCCGGACGCCGAAGGCGTCGTGCGCGCCTACAATGCGGACACCGGTGAAGAGCTCTGGTCGCGCAATAATGGCATGGGACATAACGCCGGTATCATCAGCTACATGGCCGGTGGCAAGCAGTACATCGCCGTACCCGCGGGCTGGGGCAGCCTGGTGGCCGACGAGTTTGTCGCGCTCTATGGCGAGCCCTTCAAGAGCATGTCGAAGAATACCGGAGCCCTGGTGGTCTTCGCGCTCAGGCAATGACGATGGCGTGGGGCGGCGGGGATCGATCTCTTCCTGCCGCCCTTGCCGGTCCATACGTCGCGGTGAATGCGGATGCTGGAATGCGGATACCGTTTGTAATTGTCGCTTCCCTGGCCACCATCTGGCCATGGCTGCCGAGCGCCTCGTTTGCCCAACAGTCCACCTCGGCAGGCGCGGCAAATCCGCTGCCGCAAGCCGAAGCTTCGCCGGACGACATTGAAGGTGGGAAAATGTTCGCAACCACCTGCGGCTTTTGCCACCCAGCCGGCGGCCGCCATGCGGGCAGAGGTCCGAAGCTGTCGAAGTCCGAACGCAGCGACGAATACATCATCGAGCGTATCAAGAAGGGCAAGACGGGCGCCATGCCCGCCTATGGTTCGGTGTTCAGTGACGGCCAGATCATCGCGATCCTGGCCTACATTCGAGGACTCGATGACTAGAGCGCCTTCCGCAGGCTGGAAACCGCGATATCGCCCCGCCCGATACGCGGCCGGCCTCGCGCTGCTGATGCTCTGGAACGCATCGGCGCACGCCCGCTCGCTGGAATCGGTGATCGAGCGCGGCGCGTTGACGCTCTGCGCCAGCCCCAACGCGCTGCCGTTTGCAAGCAAGTTCGGACCCGTACCGGGATTTCAGATCGAACTCGGCGAGAAGATTGCCGAGCAACTCGGTGTCAAGCTCACGAGAGAGTGGGTGGTCAGTGCGATCCAGTATCGGCGCGCCGATTGCGACCTCGTGCTCGACGTCATCGCGCGCAAGGACACGGAGCCCCCGGGCGGTGTGCGGGTTTCGCGTCCTTATCATCGCAGCGGCGTTGTGCTCGCGGTGCGCAGCGACTCGAAGGCGTCGTCGCTGGCAAGTCTCGGTTCCGATCAGCGGGTCGGCGTACCCGTCGGCTCGCTGGTCTCGATGACGCTCGCCAAAGGCGGCACCGCCACGTCTCCATTCGTGTATGAGGACGACATTGTCGCAGCGTTGGCCAATCGCGAGATCGAGGCGGCGGCCGTCACGCCGATGACGGTTGGCTGGTTCAATCTGCAGCATGCCGACAAGCCGTTGCGCCTGATTCCGGCGTTCGACAACGATTCTGATTTGAACTGGAACATTGCGGCGGGGCTGCTCCGCCCCGACGACAAGCTGCAGCAGCGTGTCGATGCGGCGATCGAGGCGCTGCTGGCCGATGGCAGCATCGCGCGGATCTATGCTCGCTATGGCATAGAGCTGCGGCCTCCGCAGTGAGGCTATCGGTGTATTGTTATGGGACGTGCGCACCACGCGCATCGACCGTGCTTGCGTGTTCCGCACCGAGATGACGCGCTTCACGGTAAACTGAGACCGGTCACAGGGCCTTTGTGCTAGTCTGGCGGACGCAGGTGTGTGTGTGCGGTCCAGAAGCATGCCAAGGGAACCAAAAAGGCAATGCATCTCTACCGAGCGTGGTTGGCTGATTGCGCTGGCCATCGTGGTGGGAACGTTGCTCGGCCTGGCCGGCCCCACCTCTGCACAGTTCTTTAACTTCGGCGGATATCAGCAGCGGCCACAACCGCAACGCGGCGGCGGCTGGTTTGGTAACGAACGCGGTGGCGGCTGGTACGGTAACGATACGTTTGCGCCGTACCAGGAGCACGCGCCGCAGCCCCGTTGGAGTGGGCGGCAAGCGCCTCCGCCGGTGCGCGAGGATTTTTCAAAGGCGCCGCCGCCCGAAAAACGCAATGGCGTACCGGAGCGCCACATTCTGGTGCTCGGCGACGCCATGGCGGACTGGCTCGCCTATGGGCTTGAGAACATCTATGCCGATCAGCCTGAGATGGGTGTGATCCGCAAACACAAGACAGTTTCCGGCCTGATCAAGTACCAGCCGAAGGGCGATCCAGCCGATTGGGCCGCTGCTGCCAAAGGCATTCTCGCCACTGAAAAGGCGGACGCCATTGTCGTCATGCTCGGGCTTGATGATCGCACCGCAATCCGCGAGCCGGCAGTCGATAAACCCGACAATAAAGCCGGGGACAAGAAAGACGCCAAGGCCAAACCTGATGGCAAGGCTTCGAGTGCAAAGCCCGATGCCGCAACCAAGGTGCCGGATCCCGAATTGCCGCCAGACGATGCCGCCGAAAACAGCGACGCGCGGGCGGCCACTGGAACAGAGAAGAGCGCACGCTCGTCGAACGGCATCCATGAGTTTCGCGAGAAACGCTGGGTCGAACTCTACATGGCAAAGATCGAGGAGATGATCGGCGTACTCAAGTCCAAGGATGTGCCTGTGCTGTGGGTGGGTCTGCCGGTGGTACGTGGCGCCAAGTCGACCGCCGACACGGCGTTTCTGAATACGCTCTATCGCGATGCGGCCGGCAAAGCCGGCATCACCTATGTCGATGTCTGGGACGGATTTGTCGATGAAACCGGCCGCTTCTTGCAGCACGGCCCAGACTTCGAAGGGCAGACCCGTCGGCTGCGCTCTTCCGATGGCGTGTACTTCACCAAGGCTGGCGCGCTCAAGCTCGCGCATTATGCCGAGCGCGAAATCAACCGCCTGTTGGCTGCGCGTTCCGGCCCGGTTGTGCTGCCCACTGAGCCAGCTACGCCCGACACCAGTGCACGGCCGGATCAGCCGGCGCCGCGTCCGCTCGCCGGGCCGATCGTTCCCTTGGCGCCCTCCTCTGTCGGCACGAATCAATTGCTCGGTGGTCCGGGGGCGCGGACTGTGACGATGGATGCGCAGGCGGCGCGGGTATTGATCACAGGGGAGCCTTTGTCGGCGCCAGCCGGTCGAGCCGACGATTTTGCCTGGCCGCGACGTGAAATCGAAGGGGCCAAGGGTGAGACGCCCGTGGCGTCGACATCGCTCGATGCCAACGCACGGGCGCCGGCGGCATCGCTGAAGCCGAAAAAGCAACGGCCCCGGAGCGGGACCAACAATCGTTTTTGACGGTTTCCAGGAAATGGCCAAAAGCCTGTTTCAGTGCGTAGCCATGCGCGGAACCCAGATGTGGCTCAATGACAACACTGACGTGAAATCGCGCGAATGGATGCCGTAGTCGCTCTCTCCGACTTGTATCCGCCCTCATTGGATTGCGACCCTTGCGTGTCGAATTCGGTGGGTGGGGTACGATATGTTTTCCATCGGCTGTGCCAGGACTTCGTTCGTCGACATCAAAGCAAGCCTCATTCGCATTAGCGCGCCTTCGGGTTCGGTCTCTGGGCGAGCATGAAGCGCCGCGCGCTCATTTCTGTTCTCGGCGGTATCGCTTCGCGATTTTGGCGCCGCGGCCGCATCATCATTGCCGCAATGGCCGCAATGATACTTCTGCCGATCGAGGTCAGCGACGCGGGCTGGCTGTCGGACGTCTTCAAAGGCCCGTCAAAACAGGCCAAATCGCCAAAGCAAGGCAAGCCGTCGAAGCACGTCACTTCGCGCAAGCCAGCCACTTTGGCGAGACGAGCCACTATGGCGAGACCAGCCGCCTCGCCAAAGCGCCGCACCGTGAAGCTTGCCGCCCTGGGGCCGGTCGCCTTGCCCTCTGCTGCTTTCAAACCGGTCGTCGCCCCCCTGTGCGATCCCTCCAAGTTCCGGATCGTTCTGGATGTGGGACACACCGCCGAATCGGAAGGCGCGATCAGCGCGCGCAACGTCTCTGAGTTTGTCTTCAATCTGCGCCTTGCGAAGCGGATCGAGGAGAAGTTGAAGGCCGAGGGCTTTACCGAAACCAGGTTGCTCGTGACCGAGGGCAAGGCGAGGCACAGCCTCTTCAAACGCGTCGCCGCCGCCAACAATCTTCCCGCGGATCTCCTGCTGTCGATCCACCATGACTCCGTGCCCAACAAATTCCTCGAGGACTGGGAGTTCGAGGGAAAGAAAAGCCATTTCAGCGACCGCTTCAGCGGATATTCCGTCTTCGTCTCCCGCAGCAACCCGGACTTCAAGACCAGTTTCGCCTTCGCCGAACTGATCGCCAAGGAAATGAAGGCCCAGGGCCTCGACTATGCCAAGCAATATTCCCAGTCCATCATGGGACGGTACCAGCGCGAGTTACTGAACAAGGAGACCGGCGTCTATCGCTACGATGAGCTCATCGTGCTGAGAAAAACCCGGATGGCTGCCGTCCTGCTGGAAGCGGGCTCGATTATCAACCGGGACGAAGAGCTCAAGATGAGTTCGCCTGAGCGGCGGGACATCATCAGCAGCGGTGTCACGGCGGCGGTGAAGACATTTTGCGAGCCCCGATGGGCCATGCTCGGTCCGCTCTGACGGCGCGGCAGCGTCGCATCTGAACCCCGCCTGCCGGCTTCAACCCTTTGACTGCTTCTTGATTTCGTCGAATGTGGAAAGCGCTCGTTCAAATTTTTCGTCGAACAGCCACATCGCATCGAGAATTTCGCGGTAGGTCGCGGATGTTTTGGCCCGGTCAGCCTGTCCGAAGGTGAAAACGCTGTTATTTCGCAGATAGGCCATGACCTTCGGGTCGGAAATTCTGTAGTCGACCAGGTTGCGCGAGCCGAGCGCAGACCTGGTCGGGCTCGGGATAATCTGGATCAGTTCAAACAGCTTCATTTGATCGATCGGATCCGGCAGCGTCTTCACGATCGCCGGTACTTGCGGGAAAATATCCGCGTGTGCGTTCATGAGGCCATCCCGCACGGCGGTCCAGTGGTTATACCGATGGTCCAGATTGCCGGCCCGTGCCTCCTCCTTGTCGTCGCGGGCATTCAGTGCGGGATCAAAGGCTGCGATCGACTTCTTTATCGCGGCCCATTTCCTTCGCCCGTTTTGATCCTCGGCTACGCCTGTTTGCAGGCTGCCCTTGTACTTGTTCGAGCGCGCATTCCCGATGTTCTGATTGCCATTTGTTTCGGCAAAGAACAGGCCCAGGCTGATACGGCCTGCTGCTTCGGCGTTGGCCGCATCAAGGCCCTTGGCTCGCGCAATGGCCGTGCCCAGATCGACAACGTCCTTGAATGGAGTGTCTGAGTTCTGCGCGTTGGCGGGCGGCGCTTGCATCAGGTCGAAAAGTTTCCTGTACTCGTCGAGCAGCGGCTCATTGTCGGCGCTAAAATACGCCGGCGGGATTCCGTATTTATTGGGCCCGCCTATCTTGGACGGAAGAGCGTCGGTGAGATCCTTGTACGCGCTGATCATGTTGTTGCGTGCAAGGTAGAGTGCTTGTCCTGGCAAGTTCGGTAGTCGCTGGTTCGAATTGATCTGCGCGCGCCGCTGGCCCAGGATCGACTCGAAGTTGCTCCGTGCATTATTGTATGTATTGAGCGCATCCGACTGTTTTTTGGTGAGTGCAGCCGGCTCGCCCATTGCAGGCGACATGAAGCTGAGATTGCCGATCGCGGCCACCACGAGCGGGGTGACCGTGCTGACGATAGCATTGGTGGCAACGGAACCCGGCGCCGTGAAGAAGATTCCGAGAGCAAGAGCAGCCGCGGGCGCAGCAGTATGGCTTTTTATCCCCATGGCGATTTTCCATGCCCAAGTTTCATCGGATCGCGACCGACGCGATCGTAAACAATGAACGTGCAGCTTGGCGAGGCGAAAGAGGGCGCGCGTCGACCGCGCCCGTGAAGCTTGCTCGCTCCACCGGCGCGGCCGTCTAACGTTTACGCGGCGCGAACGTAGCCGTAGCGCATGTTCGAAGGTGCCTTGGCCGCCTGCGTATACTCGTTCTTGAGCGAAGCGAGGCGGTCCTCGGAATAGGCCGGCATCCTGGTGTTGTCAGCCGCTCTCAGCTTGATCTTGTAGAGCCTGGTGGCGTTGCCTGCGAAGATCAGTTGCTTGGTGGCGCTATTGGCGTCGCCGAGTGGCGCAAAACCGTATTTCTTCTGCATGTCCTCCGGGATTTCGAGCCGGCGCATCGCCTCGATCTGCCACTGCGGTGAGCCGTACCAGACCGAGTCGGTGCCCCACATCACGTGGTCCACCCCCATGCCCTTGATCAACGTGCCAACCAGCGCGGCGCAGAATTTCGGATGCGCCACCGCCGAGTTGGCAAAGCATGTACCGAGCTCGGCATGGACATTGGTGACGCCGAACTTCTGCGGGATTTCCGAAAGATCCGTGGCCCACTGGATGCGGCCGGTCTGCTCGAACTCGGCCCACGCCTTGTCCGGCAGTTCGGTGAACGGCCGTAGCGCCGAGTGATAGATCACGAAGTTCATCTGCGGCCAATCCTTGGCGGCCTTTCCGATGTCCCACGCGGTTGCATATTCCCACACGCCGGCGAAGGACTTCTCGTAATCGGGCGGCAGCAGCCCCTTGTGGATGCAGAGCGTGGTGATGCCGGACTTTACCGCTTTTTCGTAAAACGGATACATCACCTGCTCGTCGTCGAGCCGCCATGGATACTTGGAGGGCGCCAGCGGATCGCCGATCGTGTAGGACTTCCAGGAATCCGGCTTGTAGACCTCGATCGCCTTGTCGACCTCCTCCATCCAGCCGGGCTGCTTTGGGGTGATGACGCTGTGCGCCAGCAGTCGGCGCGAGCCGGCGAAGTCGTTGATGAGTTCGCGTGCCTTGACAATCTGCTCATTGGAAAGAAGCCACCAGCTCGGATCGTCGAACGGCGCGCCGCTCAACAGCGCCATGTTGGTGTCGCTGTCGTAGTAGATCTCTTTCACATAGTTCTGAAACTTGTAGCGGGCGAGCGAGGACACGCCCTCCTCCTTCATCTTAGGGTTCCAGTGCTGGCTCGCAAAGTCCGCCAGCCCCAACAGCTCCTTGTGATCGAAGTCATCGCGCACGAAATGGGTCTGAACGTCGAAAATGAACTGGTCGGCGAGGCCTTGCGCGCGCGCCCGCATCAATTCGGGCTCTCGAGCCTCCGCAGGCGCGACCTGGAAAACATTGCCGTAGACGTCGTTCATGGCGAGGAATGCAGCCGCCATGCCGCAGCTCGTGTGCAGGAACTGCCTGCGGCTCAAGCCGAGGTGCTTGCCGTTCGCGTCGGCGAGCTCGTTGATCCGGGCCTCGACCTTCTTTTGCACGGCGCTCTGCGGGGGCGGCAGATACTCGCCATTGGAAACAATCTGCGTGGGAATCGGCGTTGCCGCCGATGCCGCCTCCGCGCCCGCGACAAGACGCTGCTCTCGCTCGCTAAGCCAGGTGCTCATTGTTCTTCTCCCTGTTTGTTGGGCCACGACGGCGCTGGTCGGTGCGTGCATCAGCTTCGCGCGTTTGGCCACTCCCGATCAGTCAGGTGGACGAAATAGGCATACCTCCGTTCAACCATGCATGAGGCCATCACACTCGCCTCACGCGGAGGCCGAGTCTCTTCATCACGTCATTCTGTGAGGGTACAGACACACTTGAAAACTACTTGCGGTAGCGGCGCATCTTCGCCGAATTCAATGCCCAAATTTCCAATGGCGCAAGTAAAGTTATCCGGCAGTCATGCTGTCCCAAAGCGCCCCATTGCGACTGGCAGGTTTGCCCGAGCGAGCGCAAAGCGCCTGTCGATCTTACGAGGCGCGCGTTGCAAATGAAGCATCGTCCTTCGCGGACGGATGGAGGGATCCTGCCTGCGTCAATTGCCTGGCCTAGACTCGATCCCGCAGCCCTTTGACGCCTTCCCTTTCGGCGCAATGCTCGCAACAAAAGAACGTGCCGGACTTCTCCAATCCGTGCCCGACGATGCGGATGCCGCAATGATCGCAAGTCGGCGCGAGCGCATGAATGGCGCACTCGAAACTATCGAAGGTATGCGCCTTGCCGTTCATTGTGACCTGAAAGGACTTGTCATAGTCATTGCCGCAGGTTTCACATGTAGCCATGATGTCCGCCTCCGTTATGGCGCGGTCGCCCCTTCGCATTCGTTTGAGTTCAATAACGGTATCTCCAAAGGTTGGTTCCTCATCCTGAGCGCACATCGACAAACTCGGCGTCCGTTGACACGGATTGGTCGAGGCGTCTCATGCTCCGGAATCAGACAGCATCTTCTGGAGTATTGCCTCGACCGACTGCGGCGATATCCCAAGCTCGGCAAATCCAGGCATGTCCGGCGATGACACCGTGTCTATTTCCATCAGCTCCACTTGATTGCGCGTCAGGAATGGAATCCGGAGCGTTTCGGAGGCCCATGCCAGTGCATGCCAGGCGACAAACGGGATTGGAAGCAGTCGAGGCGCAAGTCCGGCCTGATGCGCCACGGCTCTGAGCAACTCCTCGTAAGAGTAGACGCGAGGACCGCCGAACTCGAAGATATCCGGCGTCTCGGCGCGCTGCATGATCCGGCCAATCGCGTCCGCCACATCATCCACATAGGCCGGCTGCAATCTGGTCACGCCGCGGCCGAACATCGGATAGACGGGAAGCTGGCGGAGCAGCTTGAGGATGACGACGAGAAACGCGTCGTCCGGTCCGAACATCACCGCCGGACGGATGAACGTTGCCTCGGCGAACGCGGCCCGGACCACCTGCTCGCCCTCGCCACGCTTTCGGATGTAGCGTGATGGAGAGGCGGCATCGGAGCCGATTCCTGAAACGTGGACGAGTCTTTTGACGCCAGCCGCGTGCGCTTGAATGGCTACCCGCCGGGCGGCCTCGACGTGAACGGAATGAAAAGTCTCGGCTCCGCGCTCGACGTAGAGACTGACCGCATTCACAACGCCATAAGCGCCGGCAAGCGCATCCGCGACCGACCGCTCGTCGTGAATGTTGGCCTCTACGGATTGAAGTTGCGGATCATCAGCACCAGGCAAGGTGTAGCCGTGATCCGGATGCCTTGACGCGACCCGAACGGGAAATCCGGATGAGCGCAGATGTCGAACGATGCGGCGGCCCAGAAAGCCGGTTCCGCCAAACACGGTGATGATCTGACCGTTCGTTGCCACCATGGCCCATTCGCCAATTCATGTCGCAACCTCCCCATTATAACGGCTTCGAGCCCTGCTGCGAGGAATAACTGCCAGTCTACGATGAGGCCGAATCTAGCGGCGTTGCGGTACGGAACGCGCAAAGAGCCCGCGAGGGCGCAGGCGTTGGCAGCAATCGCTCTACAGGCAGGGCAATCGCTCTGGCGCAGCCACAGCTCCGATCCGCTAGATCATCACGGTGCCCACGTCGAACCGGACGGAGAAAAAAGATGATCTGGAAAAGCATCGTCGGACCCCGTGCGATTGCACCCGCTTCTGCGCGCTGGTCCGCAATATCTGATTTTGCTCGCAAGACGGCTGAGACAGTCTCTGACTTCGCCAGCATCGTGCACAACCTGGCTATGGACGTACGCGATAGCTACCGGCCCGAGCTGCACTACATGCGTGGCCCCGGCCCGAAATGGCGCGCCAAGCATCATCCCTTGGCCAAGATCGATTCTGACCGCCCACGTTCCCCTGCGTGCTAGAGAGGACCCCCTCATGCGGAACCTTAGCTTCGGTCAGGTTGGTCTTCTTGTGATCTTGCTGGCCCTGCTTGGCCTCACTGGCGCATGGGCTGTATCGGTGTGGAAGGCCACGAGCGACGCCGTGATGGATAAGCACGGCTGGATCGCCCTTGGACTCGGAACGTTCTTTTCGCTCCTGATCGGCTGCGGGCTGATGGCTTTGATGTTCTTCAGCAGCCGCAGTGGTCACGATGACGCCGCCGACCCGTTCAGGGAAAGGCGTGAGCCACCCGGTGAATGAGTTGTAACGGGGGCCTTTTGACCCTGAGCGAGCATACGGCCTGCGCGCGGCGTGCCGCGTCCTTACCACGACCAGCCCGGTTGCACCTGTTGATAGTACTGCCCGCCGCGACGGCGCGTAGTGCCAGGTTGAGGGTTCGAACTGGGCGGGAAAAAGGGGAAGAAGCCGTCGGCACCCCAGTCGTTGCCGCTTGCAATGACATCGGGCGTAGGCTGGCGCGTAATGAAGCCGCCCTGCGGCTGGTTGCTCAACACCGCCACGAACTCGGTGCGATAGTTGGTCTCGCGGCTCAGCGGCTCGTCCGAGACGATGATCGAGGATCGCGGCAATGCGGTCGGCGCGATACGATCGAGCACGTCCTGCGGGATGGTGATGCGGTCGAGCGCGCTTTTGGCGTCATCGGCGTTGTCGATCGTGACAGCGGTCCAGCGCAGGCCCTTGTTGCTATGCGCCACCGCCGTGAAAACATGCGTGCCGATCCGCTTCTCGGGATTGCGGATCGTGACCGGAACCTCGATAGACGCATCGAACACCTCACCGCCACCGTCCGGCGCTGGCTTATGCGTGTTGCGCCGCACGTAAAGCTTCTGCGTCGCGCGGCTGACGTAGACCGAGACCGGCTCGAGCGCGAGCTTCGCCTCGCTCGCCGCCTTGGCGGCGTCGGCCTTCCTGGTCGCGGCCGCCTTGGCGGCGTCCTTGGCCTCGGCGGCGGTGGGCTTCGACTTCGCGTCGGCCTGGGCGGTATCCAGCCGCGTCCCCAGGTCCGCGGCCTTGGCGGCGGCCTTTTGCTTGAGGTCCTCGGCTCGCGCCCTGGCCTCGTCCGTCTTTGCGGCGCCGAGCGCCTTGTCGGCTAACGCGAGCTCGACGTCGGCGCGCTTCTTGAGCCCTTCCAGCTTGCGCAGCGACGCCGTGAGCGATGCCGCCTCGCGCGCCGCTGCCACCGCGGCTTTCTTCGCCTCGTCGGCCGTCCTGGCGGTCTCAGCGGCATCGCGGACGAGCGTCTCGGCACGCGCCGGAGCGGCTGCGACGGCCCCCGCGTTTGGCACGAACAGCGTGGGGTGAGAAAACTCGACCGGAGCCGCGTCGTTTGGCGAGATGATCACCCGCATTCCGATCCGCGTCTTGTCGAACAGCTTTTCCGCAAAGCCGTAGGGCATCCGCACGCAGCCATGCGAAGCCGCATACCCGGGCAGCGGTCCGCCGTGCAGTGCGATGCCGTTCCAGGTGATGCGCTGCATGTTCGGCATCTCGGCATCGTCATACATGTTCGAGCGGTGGTCCTTGTTCTTCTCGACGACGGTGAAGACACCGGCCGGCGTCTCGCGTCCCGTGGTGCCGGTCGACACCGGCGCGCGCAGGATCCAGCCGTCGGCGTCGTAGAGAGTGACCTGCTGGGTCTTGATCGACACGATCGCCATGATCGGCTCGCCTACATCGCGCGGCGCTGTCTCCTCGGTGGGCGCCGCGGGGCGCGCCTGTCTCGCCGCGGCGTCGGCGGTCAACGCCGGAAGTAGCGCCGCCGCCACGAGCGCCGCAATGGCGGGAGGCCCGCAGCGCCGCATCGCCACTCTGGACTGCGCCGTCTTAAATCGAGTTACCATGCCACGCCCCGGTTTAAATGCCTGTCAGCGCTTACATCGATGAAGTGTCGGATTTTGGACTAACTAACCGCCGCCGCCATCCACGCCGCCAATTCGCGCCCAAGGGACTATCGGCACATTCCGGTGGCAAATCTCTCATATACGACAGCCCGCGGAGGAGGAAGGATGGCTTGCGGCTGAAATTGGCTCCAAACGGATTTCGCTGTCCTGTCGACGAATATCCGTTTTTGGAGCAAGTCGCATCATTGTTTGCGAAGTCCTGGCGTCTTGCTATGATCGAAAAAACAATCAACAGCGATAGGGAGAAGCGTCATGAGGACCGTGCTCCGTATTTTGGCGTTGGCAGCAGCGTTGGCCGCGATGGCCATGCCGGCCGCGGCTCAAAACTATCCTGAGCGCCCGATCAAGATGATCGTGCCGTGGGCGGCAGGCGGCGATACGGACAACATCTTCCGTCCCTTTGCGCCGCTTCTACAAAAGCACATCGGTCAGCCTATCGTGATCGCCAACGTCACGGGCGCCTCCGGCACCGTCGGGGCGCGCGAAGCCAAGGGCTCGCCGCCGGACGGCTACACGCTTTATGCGGTGCATGACTACATCCACCTCGTGCACTATGCCGGCGTCACAGAGGTCAAGTACAGCGACTTTGAGCCGATCTGCCTGCTCTCTGCGACGCCATCGGTCCTGACGGCGAGCCCCAAGACGCCCTGGAAGACCTGGGCCGAGCTTGCCGAAGACGCCAAGAAGCGTCCGGGCCAGATCACCGTGGGGGCGACCCTCGGATCGACCAGCCACATCTTCCCGGCGCTCATCGAAAAGGCGGCCGGGGTCAAGTTCAAGTACGTCTCCTATGAAGGCCTTGCGCCGCGCATGAATGCCATTCTCGGCGGCCATGTCGATTTGACGGATTCCAACCTGACGCAGAAGGGCAAGGTCGATGCAGGGCAGCTCAAGTTTCTTGCCATCGCTGCCGAAAAGCGCGATCCCGAAGCCCCTGACGTGCCGACGCTGAAGGAGCTCGGCATGGACATCGTCTACGCGGTTTTGCGCGGCCTGGTGGTACCAAAGGGCACACCGGCCGCGGTGCGCACCAAGCTGGACGAGGCCTGCGGAAAAGCCGCCAAGGAAGCGGAGTTCGCGGACGCAATGAAGAAGCAAGGCACGCGCGTCTCCTATCTCAACGCCGCCGAATACGGTCCATTCCTCGACAAGCTCGACCGGGAGAGCAAGGTGATCATGACCGAGCTCGGTCTTGCCAAGCAATGAGACTTGCTAAGCAATGAGACTTGGCCGCGATAGCGTTGCCGGATTGATCTTCCTCGCGGTCAGTCTGGTCCTGCTCGTGCAATCGTTTGGACTTCCGCAACTGCCGCTGGTGCCGGTCGGTCCCGGCTTCTATCCGCGCATCGTTCTGATCTTCATGGCCGTGACCAGCGCGGCGCTGATCGTGCAGGACCTGCTCGCGCGGCGCGCTGAGCCGGCCGACGTCCCTGCTCCGGCGCAGCCGCAACGGGCCTATGGCCTGGTCGCGCTCGCCTTCGTCATTGTCGCGCTCTACCTGGTAGTTCTGCCTCTGCTCGGCTATCGCATCGCCACCGTCCTGTTCGTCGCCGCGTTGCAAGCGACGCTCGAGAGGCCTACGACCTGGCGCCAATGGGCGGTCCTCGCGGCAATAGCGATTGGCACGTCGGCGGTGACGTACCTGGTCTTCGAGCGGTATCTCACGGTGCTGCTTCCTCGCGGTAGCTGGACAGACTGGTAGGCCATGTTCGAGCTTTTGGGACATGGACTGCTGACGGTGCTGCAGTGGAATTATCTCGTTCCGCTGTTCGCCGGCACACTCATTGGCGTCGTCGGCGGTGCACTGCCGGGCGTCACCATCACGATGACGATCATCGTCATCCTGCCGTTCACCTATGGTCTCGATCCGTTGCAGGGGCTGGCCGCGATGACCGGCGTCTATGTCGGCGGCTCCGCCGGCGGCCTGGTCACCGCGTGCCTGCTGGGAATTCCCGGCACGCCCTCGGCAATTGCCACGACCTTCGACGGCTTTCCAATGGCGCGGGGCGGCGCGCCGGGCCGGGCGATCTGGCTCGGCGTGTGGTCATCGTTCTTCGGCGGGCTGCTCGGCGGCCTGTTCCTGATCCTGGTGACCGGGCCGCTCGCGGCCATCGCACTTCAGTTCGGACCGTGGGAGTATTTCTCGCTGTTCGTGCTGGCCATGGCGATGGTGGCGGGCCTGGCCGAGTCCTCGTTCATCAAGGGGCTGCTGTCGACTGCCATCGGCCTCCTGATCACCGTCATCGGCACGGATCCGATCGGCAGCGTGCCGCGCTTCACCTTCGGGTCCGAGTTCATCAGCGGCGGCTTCCCGTTCCTGCCGGTGCTGATCGGGATCTTGCCTTTGCGCAGATCATGTCCGATATCGAGAAGACAGGAGTGCCAAAGGCGCCCGAGGCCGTTCTGGTCGCGCAGCCGAGTCTGCGCGTTTCCCACCTCAAGGTGATCGGCGAAATCCTCGGCCGTCCGTTCCTGCTCTTGTGGTCGACGATCGTCGGCATCCTGATCGGCGTGCTGCCGGCGATCGGCGGCAGCGCGGCCAATATGCTGGCCTACGACCAGGCGAAGAAGTTCTCGCGCCACCCCGAGCGTTTCGGCACAGGCGTGCCCGAGGGCATCATCGCCTCTGAGTCCTCCAACAATGCCAATGTCGGCGGCTCGCTGGTGACCATCATGGCGTTCGGCATCCCGGGCGACGCCGTGACCGCCGTCATGCTGGGCGCCATGACGATCCATGGCATCCAGTCGGGGCCGCTGTTCGTCTCCCAGCAACCCGCCCTCGCCTACGGCATCTACGCTGCATACATTTTGGCACACCTGCTGATGGTGCTGATCCTGGCCGCGGGCGCGCTATTCATGCTTCAGATCACCCGGGTCAGGCTCGCGGTGCTTGCGCCCGTCGTGCTGGTGCTTTGCGTAATCGGTGCTTACGCGCTCAACAACACGATGCAGAGCGTGTATGTCCTGCTCATCTTTGGTGTGTTCGGCTATGCGCTGGTGAAGGGCGGATTTCCGCTGGCTCCGCTGATCCTCGGCCTCATCCTCGGCGACCAAATCGAGATCAACCTTATTCGGGCGATCATGACGGACGACAACCCGCTGCTGTTCTTCACGCGACCGATTTCCGGCGCGTTACTCTTCTGTGCGGCGCTCTCGGTCGCCCTGGCTGTGTGGCAGCACATGCGTCATCGGGCGCGAACCGCGCCAGAGGAAGCACCCGACTTCTGACGCCGAGTTCGACCCTGGGTGCGGCATCCCTGACGATCGAGGTCGCAAACATCCAACTCGATCAGGAAATCGGGAGGCCGCACCACTGAGCGAAATTTTACGCGCGTCTCGAAGTCTAGCCTGCCTTTCGCTGCTTCAGGCTGCCGTAGAACGCCGTTTCGAAACTCAAGTAACCGACGAACGAAGCCGGATCGCCGAAGGGCAGAATTTGTGTGGCCCAGAATCCGCCGAACCCATTCGCCCGGTCGATCCAGTAGAAGAGATTGGCGAGGCCGGCCCAACCGAGAGCACCGGCTGGACGTCCCGTAGGCGCCTGCTCGTCGTTAATCATGAACGTCAGCGCCCACGACTTCGACTGACCTGGGAAGAATTCCGCGTCATTGGACAGAGAGGGGATGACCCCTCGAAGGGCCGTCACCTTCTTGTCGCCCAAGTGGTTCTGCACCGCCATGCGGACGGTCTCAGGCTTCAGCACGCGACCATTCTCACCCGCACCATCGTTAAGCCACATGCGAATGAACCGCATGTAATCGCCAACGGTGGCGTAAAGGCCATGGCCGCCCATGTGAACTTCCGGATTGGCTGGAAGCGCGAAGTCCATTGGCGTGAGCGAGCCGTCGGCGCCTCGTGCATGCATCCCGGTCAGCTTTCCGCGCATCGCCTCGGTGAGGTCGAAGCTCGTGTCATTCATTCCGAGAGGCTCGAAAATGCGCGTCTTGAACACGTCGCCGAGCCGCTTTCCAGTGATGGCCTCGACGATTTGACCGCACCAGTCGAGATTGGTTCCGTATTCCCATTTGTCGCCCGGATCAAACAGAAGCGGCGTCATCAGCGACGCCTTGGAAGACGTGATCACGCTGGGCTGACCCTTCTCCTGCGCCAAGCGATTATAGGTTTGACTGAAGAAGTCGTAACCAAAGCCGGCGGTGTGAACCATCAGCATGCGCGTGGTCACATCGCGCTTCGGGGGCGTAACCTCGGTTCGCCCGTGGCATCGAAGCCCTCGATCACCTGAAGCTTGCCGATGTCGGGCGCGTAGACCTTGGCAGGTGCATCCAGATCGAGCTTGCCCTGTTCGACAAGCTGCAGGATCGCCGTGCCGGTAATCGCTTTGCTCGTTGAGAAGATGGCGAAAACGCTGTCCGTCGTCATTTCGGCCGCCTGATCGAGCCGACGCTTGCCGGCCGCGCCTTCGTAGATATTGCGATGGCGGTCCGTGACCATCGCGACCACGCCGGGGACGCCCGGGCTTGACGCAACGACCCCATCAAGAACTGCGTTTGCCGACGCATTGAAATTGGTACTCATCGTCTTCCTCCCCTTTTCAAACGAATGCTTTCGATCAATCGATTGCGCCGCCCGGAGCTCGTGTTCGGACGCACGCGACCGCAGCGGTCGCGCACGACAGAACCGTTGTCACGACGCCTGGCGGCGCCTCGCTCAATGCATGGCGAAACCCGGGTAACCGCTCGCGGCGACCTCGTCGCATTTCCGGTGATAGGTGCCTACACCGCCAGTGTAGGACAGCACCCGCCGCGGCTTGCCCTCGACGTTCGAGCCGAGATACCAGGAGTTGGTCTTGGCAATGAGGGTCGCGTTGGCGGTTTCATCATGATGCGCCACCCACTGGTCTTCCGCATCCCTCGTCGGCTCGATGACTTTCAGATTCTTGCTGCGCAGATACTTGATACAGCCATCGATCCACTCGACCTGCTTCTGGAGGCAGGTTGTCATGTTGCACAGCGCCGCCGACGGAGCGAGCGGCACGGCCGTCGTGAACAGATTCGGGTAGCCGTGAATCTGCAGGCCCATAGTGGTGCGGATATCCGTACTCCAATCGTCCTTCAATGCCCTTCCACCGCGACCGCGGATGTCGATGCGCGTCAACGCGCCTGTGCCGGCGTCGAACCCGGTTGCCAGAACGATGACGTCGAGCTCGTGGATCGTCCCGTCCGCAGTCTGCAGCCCACCAGGGGTCACGCGCTCGATTGGATTGGTCCTGACGCTGACGATCTCGACATTGGGGCGATGGAAAGTCTCCAGGAAGTTCTGTTCCAGCGGCACGCGGTGCGTTCCGAACCCGTAGTCGGACTGGGACGGAATGAGCAGTTCGCACAGCTTCGGATCCTGGAGCCGCACGCGCATCTTCTCGCGCACGAATTCCGATATTTGCCGGTTGACCTCCTCGTCGAAGAACATCTCGCCGAAGGAGGCGAGCCACAGCTTCAGCGAACCATCGTTCCAGCAGTCTTCCAAAACCTCGCGGCGCTGCTCGGGCGTGAGATCGGCCCAGGCATGCTCAAAATCATACTCGAAGCCGGTGAACGTGCTCGGCAGTTGCTTGGTGAAAAACCGGAATTTGGCCTTGTAAGCATCGACGTCCGCGGCGCTGTATTTGGGATTTTTCATCGGGATGATGTATTGCGGCGTGCGGATGAAGACCTTCAGATGACCGGCATCGCCAGCGATCGTTTGGATGACCTGGATGCCGGTCGCCCCGTTGCCCACCACGCCGATGCGCTTACCGGCAAAGTTGACGCCCTCCTTGGGCCAGCGCGCCGTATGGAACAGTTGACCCTTGAACGTCTCTTGCCCCGGAAACCTCGACGTCAGCGGTGCCGAGAGCATGCCGGCGCAGGTGATAAGGAATTGCGTGTCGATCGCGTCGCCCATGTCGGTCAAAACCGTCCAACGCTGCGTAGCTTCGTCGAAATGCGCGCGCTCGACGGTCGTGTTGAACTGAATATCCTTGCGGAGATCGAGCCGGTCGGCGACGTAGTTCAGCCAACGTTCGATTTCGGGCTGACCGGGAAATTTCTCGCTCCAACTCCATCCTTTGTAGAGCTGTTCGGAGAATAGATACTGATAAATGTAAGCTTCAGAATCGAAACGCGCGCCAGGATAACGATTCCAGTACCACGTGCCACCGACGCCGGAGGCGGACTCGATCACTCTCACGTTTAATCCCTGCTCGCGCAGACGGTACAATTGGTAGAGCCCGGCGACACCGGCTCCGACGATCACGGCATCGAAGGTCGCTGCCTTCGGCGCACCGTTGCCTTTCCGTGACTCTGTTGCTGCTTGGGTCATGCTTCCCTCCAATGGCATTTGTTGTTGAACGGCGCGCGGCTTCGTTCGCCCGTCACGAGACGGGCGGCGCACACGTCGTCTGGTATCGTTCACGACAGAACAGTGGGCTGGACGCTCGGGCCTGCGTCTTCTAATTTCCCGACTGGCCGGTGACGGATGAGGAGGCTAATCGCCATCCGACGTTCGCGGCTTGGATGAATTCCGCATTCTTTTGGACGAAATGGCGGGCGTTGGAGCGCCGTCCACACAGGCCCTTGGCAAATTGCAAAACGGCCTTATGCTCCCCGGTCGCCGTCTTGCCAAAGAATAGAGCGGTTAACCGCCCCAAGAATTCGAGACGCGGGGAGATACGCGATGGGCCGGTTGATCACGGTGGAGGAGCTCCCGCAATACGCCGGCGGCGACCTCAAGTTAGACAGCGTTGCGACGGGCATGCCGGAATTTCGCCTGCGGGTGTTCCGCTACGCCCCATCCGAAATCTGCGTCCCGGCGTCGGAGAATTTCCTGATCGTCAATTATCGGGAAGGCACGACATCCATGAACCGTCGCGTGAGCGGACCATGGAAGCAGGATCACGTCGGCCGAGGCGTGACGACATTGCTAACGCGCGCGGAGCCTTCGAACTGGGTATGGCGACACGATATCGAAGTGTCTCATTTCTACATCTCGCCCGCACTCATGATGAAGACGGCAAGCGAGGCTTTCGACCGCGACGCGGAGCGCGTTGAACTCCACGACCTGGTGCGTGCGGAAGATCCGGTATTGGCCTGGATCAGCGATCAAATGGTTCAGGAGGTGGCCTCTGGAGGTCCGGGCGGGCGGCTCTGTTACGATGCGCTGGCCCTTCAGGCCAGCGTACACATCTTGCGAAAATACGCCTCTGTGCAGTTCAAGTTACCCTGCTCGCAGGGACGTTTCAGGCCAGCCCATGCGCGGCTGATCGAAGACTACATCGAACAGAACATCTTCCGGAACATCACGCTCGAGGAATTGGCCAACATCTGCAACTGCACGCCGGTTCAGTTTGCGCGCAAATTCCAAGCGCATTACGGAACCCGGCCGCATGCCTATGTATTGAAGCGCAAGGTGGAGCGTGCATGCCAGCATCTGCGTAAAGATCGTCTGGCGCTCAAGGAGATCGCCCTTGTGAGCGGCTTTGCCGATCAGAGCCATCTCAACCGGGTGTTTCGCCGGCACATGAACATCACGCCGGCCGAATATCGCAAGCAGCACTGAATGGCCGCCATCGGCCGACGATCGCAACTTATCGATTCTCGCCCTAGATCGTGACCTGCGTTCCGACTTCCACCACGCGGCCTGTGGGGATCTGGAAATAGTCGGTGGCGTCGTTGGCGGCGCGGCTGAGGCGGATGAACAGCAAATCCTGCCAGCGCGGCATGCCGGAATGCGCGGCGGGCTTAAGCGCGCGGCGGGACAGGAAGAACGACGTCGACATGATGTCGAACTGCCAGCCGAGCTTGCGGGCGATCGCCAGCGTCTTCGGCACGTTGGGCGATTCCATGAAGCCGAACCGCAGCGTCACCCGGGAGAAAGTCTCGCTGAGCTGCTCCATCCGCACCTGCTCGGCATCGTCGATCCGCGGCGTCGGCGCGGTCTCGATGGTGAGGATGACGTTCTTCTCATGCAGCACCTTGTAGTGCTTCAGGCTGTGCATCAGCGCCGTCGGCGCGCATTCGGGGTCGGAAGTCAGGAACACGGCCGTGCCGGGGACCCGCTGCGGCGGACGCTTCTCCAGCATCGCTACCAGCTCGGCCAGCGGGAATTCCAGCTTGCGCGATTTCTCGAACAACAGCCGGCTGCCGCGACGCCACGTGTACATCAGGAGCATCACGACGCCGCCGAGCGCGAGCGGCACCCAGCCGCCCTCGAACACCTTCAACAGATTGGCGGCGAGGAAGGTGACATCGAGGAACAGGAACGGAGCGATCAGGGCTGCGGCCGCAATCGGCGACCATTTCCAGACCCGCCAGATCACGACAAAGCCCATCATGGCCGTCACCACCATGGTGCCGGTCACGGAGATTCCGTAAGCCGAGGCCAACCCGCTCGACGAGCGGAACAGGACCACCAGCAAAATCACCGCAACGAAAAGCAGCAGGTTGATGCGCGGGATGTAGATCTGCCCGGAATGCGCTTCCGAGGTGTGGCGGATTTCGAACCGCGGCAGCAGCCCGAGCTGGATCGCCTGGCGCGTCAGCGAATAGGCGCCGGTGATGACGGCCTGGCTCGCAATCACGGTCGCAGCCGTCGCGAGCGCAACCATCGGGATCAGCGCCCAGTCCGGAAACATCAGGAAGAACGGGTTTTCGATCGCCTTGGGATCGGCGATCAGCAGCGCGCCCTGCCCCAGATAATTGATCGCCAGCGACGGCAGCACGATGAAGAGCCAGGCGGTCTGGATCGGCCGCTTGCCGAAATGGCCTAGATCGGCATAGAGCGCCTCCGCGCCGGTGACGGCAAGAAACACCGCGCCGAGCGTGATGAAACCGATCATGCCGTGATGGAGCATGAAAGAAACGGCGTAAAGCGGATTGAGTGCCTGCAGCACTTCGGGATGCCGCATGATCTGCGGCACGGCTGCGACCGCGATGACGGCGAACCAGACGCACATCACCGGTCCGAAGAACGCGGCGACGCGCGCGGTGCCGCGGGATTGCACGGCAAACAGCGCCACCAGAATGATGACCGTCAGCGGCACCACATAGTGCTCGAAGGTGACGGTGACGAGCTTGATGCCTTCGATGGCCGACAACACCGACAGCGCCGGCGTAAGAACCGCGTCGCCATAAAACAGCGCGCCGGAGATGATGCCGAGCAGCACGATCGCCGCCCCGCCCTTGCCGACTGCGCGCTGCGCCAGCGCCATCAGTGCCAGCGTTCCGCCCTCGCCATTGTTGTCGGCACGCAAGAGGATGACGACATATTTCAACGTCACCACCACGATCAGCGCCCACAGGATCAGCGAGAGCACGCCGAGCACGGCCTGTGGCGTGGCACCGGCCGCAGTCTCGCTGGCGGCGGCCACCGCTTCGCGCAGCGCGTACAAGGGGCTGGTGCCAATGTCGCCATAGACGACGCCGATGCT
The DNA here is from genome assembly GCF_043203335.1 of Bradyrhizobium sp. RDI18. NCBI lineage: Bacteria > Pseudomonadati > Pseudomonadota > Alphaproteobacteria > Hyphomicrobiales > Nitrobacteraceae > Bradyrhizobium > Bradyrhizobium sp. RDI18. Next base: position 115,924 of record NZ_JBICRN010000006.1, read on the forward strand.
GCCGAGCATCAGCGCCTTGAAGGTGGCGGTGGAATGCGCTTCGCCATGACCATTGGCCGCGGGCGTTTCCGCCGCGGGGATCGCAAACTGGACTGACATGAGATGGGGGCCTCGGTTCCTTACCGCACTGCACAAGTGCAGAAGCGCAGCCCTATACTCCCGGGACGAATGGACAGGTTAGCCGGAATCCAGGCCTCCGGTATGCGCTTTCCGCATAGATGGCGCCGAAGGCTGCGGCCAATTTTCCATCTGAAATCAGATAGTTACTTGGGTACCCACCTCTACAACCCGCCCGGTCGGGATCTGGAAGTAGTCGGTGGCGTCGTTCGCTGACCGGCTCATCGCGATGAACATATGATCCTGCCAGAGCGGCATGCCCGACTGCGCCGAGGGCTTGAGCGACCGCCGCGACACGAAGAACGAGGTCGCCATGATGTCGAACTGCCAGCCGAGCTTGCGCGCGATCACCAGCGCCTTGGGTACGTTCGGGGATTCCATGAAGCCGAACCGCAGCCGGACGGTAGAAAATTTCTCGCTGATGGTTTCCATCTTGACGCGCTCTGAAACATCGACCCGCGGCGTTTGTGCGGTTTCGATGGTCAGGATTACGTTGTGCTCGTGCAGGACCTTGTTGTGCTTGAGGTTGTGCATCAGCGCGGTCGGCACGAAGCTCGGATCAGAGGTCAAAAACACCGCCGTGCCCTTGACGATGTGGGGCGGGCGCTTTTCCAGGCTCCTGATCAGGTCCATCAACGGCACCTCGATGCGCCGCGTCTTGGCAGTCAGGATCGCGGCGCCGCGGCGCCAGGTCCAGATCATCACCGCTACCGCAACGCCGAACAGCAGCGGCACCCAGGCGCCTTCCAACAGCTTCAAGAGGTTTGCGGCAAAGAAGCTCATGTCGACGACGACCAGGGGCAGGATCACGGCCGCCGCGGTCGCGGCGCGCCAGTTCCACAACTTCCAGATCACGACAAAGCCCATGATGCCGTCGACCACCATGGTGGTGGAGACCGCAATGCCATAGGCCGACGCAAGACCGCTGGAGGTGCGGAACAGCAGCACCAGCAGAACCACCCCGATCAGCAGCATCCGGTTGACGCGCGGCAGATATATCTGGCCGGCATGGGTTTCGGAGGTGTAACGGACCTCGAAGCGCGGCAACAAACCGAGCTGCACCGCCTGGCGGATCAGGGAAAAGGCGCCCGTTATCACCGCCTGGCTCGCGATCACGGTGGCGGCGGTCGCCAGCACCACGAGCGGGATCAACAACATCTCCGGGACCATCCGGTAGAATGAGTTTTCGATCGCCGACGGATCGGACAAGACCAGCGCGCCCTGTCCGAAATAATTGATCAGCAACGACGGCAACACAAAAAAGAGCCATGCGGCCCGGATCGGCTTGCGCCCGAAATGCCCGAGGTCGGCGTAAAGCGCCTCGCCGCCGGTCACCGCCAGAAACACCAGGCCCATCGTCACCAGACCGATGACGCCATGGGACAGCATGAACTGGATCCCATACCAGGGATTGATCGCGTAGAGCACCGTGGGATCGTCGCTGATGTGGACAAGGCCCATCACCGCCAGCGTAACGAACCAGATCACCGTGACCGGCCCAAAGAGCGAGGCGACGCGCGCGGTGCCGCTGCTCTGCACCGAGAACAGCACGACGAGGATGAAGATCGTCAGCGGCACCACATAATGTTCGAGCGCGGGCGTGACCAGCTTGAGACCTTCGACCGCCGACAACACCGAAATCGCGGGTGTGATCATGGAATCGCCGATGAACATCGAGGCGCCGACCACACCGAGCGCCAGCAACACCCAACTCCGCCGGCCCAGCGCCCGCTGACCCAGCGCCATCAGGGACAGCGTACCGCCCTCGCCGTTGTTGTCGGCGCGCAACAGCAGCAGCACATATTTGGCTGTGACCACGATCAACAGCGACCACAGAATCAGCGAGAGCACGCCGAGTACAATGATGCGCGATACCGGCTGGCCTTCAGCCGCGTGGGTGGCGGCCTCGCGGAACGCATACAGCGGCGAAGTGCCGATATCGCCGAACACCACGCCGATACTGCCCAGCGTCAGGGCCCAAAAGCCGGAGGTGGCATGCCCATCATGGGCTGCTTCGGTAGATGTGACGCTGACAGTCATGATGGAGAAGGAACGTTCTCGTCGTTGAATTGATCCGGGCGGCTATCGGCGCTTCCGCGTTGCCTGTCAATCATCGCGCAACCATAACACCACGCGCGATGCGGGACTGGCGCAAAGTAGTCACAGCGCCACGCCGGTATTATGGTAGTCGGACCGTATTACGGCTTCAGGTTGGGCGGAAGCGGTGGATTTTCGCGCATCAACGTGATGGTAACGCGACGGTTTGCCGGCAGCGTCGGATCGTCGGGAAACAGCGGCTGGCTGTCGGCCTTGCCGCCGACCGCGTAGATGTGGGATGCCGGCAGCCCTTCGCGTTCGAGGATCTGGCGCACAGCGTTGGCGCGGTCCGCCGACAGATCGAAGGCGCCATATTCGCCGCGTGACGGCAGGAAGCCGGCAGAGGTGTGGCCGACAATGTTGAGCCGCAGCGGTGTCGCCTTCAGCGGCACCGCCAATTTCTGGATCAGCCGGCGGGTGCGGTCGTAGGGCACCTTGGAGCCGTCAGCGAACATCGAGCGGCCATCCTGGTCGACGATTTCCAGATTGAGCCCCTCTTTGGTTTCCTCGAACATGATGTTCTTGGACATTTCGGTCAGTTCCGGCATGTCCTGCAGCGCCTGGCGCAACGATGCCGCGGCGAGCGCGAACTCCCGATCGACCTTCAATCGGGCGCCGTTTTCGCGCTGACGGTCCTTGTCATCGGGCGTCGGGGTATTGGAGGCATCCTCGGGCGGAATATGCTCGACATTCTTCAGCTTCGGCCGCGTCGGCAGGCCGTCGGATTCGACGATTCCCGAATGCCGGGACTCGGTCTGCACGCCAAACGCCTCGCGCATCGAGCCGGCGACGATCTTGAGCTTTTGCTGGTCCTGGCTGGAGAACGCAACCAGCATCACGAAGAACGACAGCAACAACGCCATCAGATCGGCGAACGTCACGAACCAGCCGTGACCGCCATGCGCCTCTTCGCGTTTTTTCTTGGCCATGCTCTATGTCCGCGCCTTGATGCTATCAGCCGATCAGGCCGGAACCAGTTCGCCTTCCTCGTGGCGGTGCTTTTCGGGCAGATAGGCCAACAGCATTTCACGCACCAAGGCAGGGCTCTTGGAATCGCGGATCATCAGGATGCCGTCGATGATCAGCGTGCGATTGGTTTCCTCGTCGATCAGCTTGCCATGCAGCTTGTCGGCGATCGGCAAACAGATCAGATCTGCCACCAGCGCACCGTAAAGCGTTGCCAGCAAGGCCACCGCCATGAAGGGACCGAGCTTCGAGGGATCCGACATGTTCGAGAACATCTGCACCATGCCGAGCAGCGTGCCGATCATGCCGAATGCCGGCGCGCAGTCGCCGATGGCCCGATAGATCTTCGAACCCTCGTTCAGGTGCATCAGAAAATTGTCGCGATCGCGCTCCATGTTGTCGCGAATGAACTCGAGGTCGTAGCCGTCGGCGACGTAGCGGATGCCCTTGGCGAGAAACGGCTCGTCGGTCTCAACCTTTTCCAGTCCGACCGGGCCCTGCTTGCGTGCGATTTCCGCGATGCGCGCCAGTTCGTCGACCAGGTCGCGCGCCGAGAGCCGGCTCATGGTGAAGGCGAATTTCGCGCCGAGCGGCATCCCGTGCAGGATTGCGCTGAGTGGAAACCGGATAAGGGTTGCGGCGAACGAACCGCCGAAGATGATGATGACGGCATGGATGTCGTAGAACATCCGGAAGTCACCACCCATCAAGATCAGCGTCGCCAGGACAATAAGGCCGACGATCAGGCCAACGAGCGTGGTGATATCCATTCTGAACTCCAACGCGTACGCGAACTACCGGACATCCTGACCGGTCGCGCGCTCCATTCGGAGCTGGCGCAGAGGAACCCTACGACCGCGCAATTAAAGAGCCGTAAAGGTTAAACTCGAACAGGGATCGTAAAAATGCGGGGCGGCGGCCACACGGTGCAAGGATTCGCTAACCATAATGCGCCGGCACGCGGCTGGCATTCTCTCGCCGTCATTAGCTCACTGCGCCTGGATGCCGATGCCGGCTGACTTGATGATCGGCCACCATTTTTCGATCTCGGCCTTCTGGAAGGCGGCCAATCCTTCCGGCGTCTGCTGCGCGCGCGGAGCGACGTCGAGGCCGAGTTCGGTAAAGCGCTTCTGGATCGCGGGATCGGCCAGCGCCTCTGTTGTCGCCGCATTGAGCTTGGCGATGATCTCTCTCGGTGTTCCCTTCGGCGCCCAGAAGCCGAACCAGCCGGACATGTAGAGACCGGGCACGCCGCTCTCGTCCGCGGTCGGAATGTCCGGCATCGAGGCCGAGCGCGTCGGCGAAAGGTTGGCGAGCGCCTTGATCTTGCCGGCGCGGATTTGCGGCAGCGCCGCCGCGCCCTGCACCACCAAGAGATCGACCGTGCCCGAGACGAGATCGGTCATGGCAGGCCCGGCGCCGCGATAGGGAATGAACTGCACCTTCTGCTTGGTCAGGCTCTCGAACAAAACGCCGGTGACGTTCGCCGCCGCATTCTGGTTGACGAAATTGATCTTGCCGGGGTTTTCCTTCATCCACGCCACGAGTTCGGCCAGCGTGTTCGCGGGCAGGTCTTTCTTGGCGACCATGAGCTGCGGATTGTTCGAGACCAGCGCGATCGGCTCAAAATCCTTTTCGAGATCGTAGTCGAGCTTGTAGATGATGCTGCCGACATGGGTGTCCCACTGGCCGATGTCGAAGGTATAGCCGTCAGGCGCAGCGCGGGCGACGCGTCCGACGCCAATGCTACCGCCGGCGCCGCCGACATTTTCGATCACGATCGACTGCCCGAGCGTTGCCCGCATCCGCTCGCCCATGATCCGCGCGGCAGTATCGGTCGATCCGCCCGGCGGGAACGGCACGATCAGCGTGAGCGGCCGCGAGGGATAGGTTTGTGCCTGCACGGCTGCGACGCCGAGAAGCAACGATAATGAGAGTGCCGCCCAGAACCGTCTCATAGCGCTCCCCCTCGCCCATTTGTCAGATCCGACTTTTCGTCAGTGAATCTCCGCCGAGCGCTTCAGCGCCTCTTTCAGTTTTTCCAGCGTGAAGTCCGGGCTGCGCGCGATCTCCAGGATCGGCGTTTCGCGCCGGCCGCAGAGTTCGGCGGCCTCCGGAATCTTTGCCGCGATGTCGATGGGGATCACAATGGCGCCGTGCTGGTCGGCGTGGATCAGATCGTCCGAATGCACCGTCATGCCGGCGACGCGCACCTCGCCACCCCAATGTTCGGCATGGACCCAGGCATGCGACGGTCCGATCGAACCGGCCAAAGCCTGGAAGCCTGGCGCCCATTGCGGTATGTCGCGGATCGAGCCGTCGGTGATGACGCCGAGGCAGCCGAGCGCCTTGTGAACGTTGCTCTGCACCTCGCCCCAGAACGCGCCATAGCCGACATCGGCGCCGTCGATATCCTGGATCACGGTGATGCGCGGGCCGAAGCCGGTGCCGACATATTCGTAATAGGCGATGCGGCGCTTCGCCTGCTCATCGGCGGGAAGCGTGGATTTGAGCACCGAGCGGATCGTCACCGTGCGGGCGTAGCCGACCATCGGCGGCAGGTCGGGGAACGGACAGACCAGCGGCTTGGTGGTGTAGCCGATCAGGCGGCGCTCCGGCGCCACGATCTCCATCGCATTGCAGATCGTCGGGGTGTCGTAGCGCGCCAGCGCCTCGAGGACGGAAGCAGGCAGCGGGGCGGTAACGGCTTTGTTCACGGCGTTCTCTCCTGATTTTTCGGCCCGGCTCTTTGAGACCGTAGTTCGCTAAGCCCTATAGCCGAGATTGGGGGAGAACCCAATCGGCAGCGGCTCACGGCAGCCATATCGGAGAGTGGCGAGGCCGCTCAGTTCAGCCGCGCCGGCCGTTCGTCCTCGGTCTCGCTGGGAGTCGGCGAGAATGTCCCCGGAGATGACGGCGTGGCTTCAGCCGTCGTAGCCTGCTGTGCGGCAAGGGCGGCGTTGCGCTCGTGGTCGCGATAGGATTTCCAGCCCCAGGGCAGGCTTACGAGGTAGAGCACCGAGCCGATCGAGAGGATGTGCCAGGGGTAGCCGATCAGCAGCGCAACGAAGAACACCACGGAGACGAAGACCGGCAACACCATTTCCGGCGGCACGCGCATCTTCACCGTCTTGCCGGAAAATACCGGCAGCCGCGACACCATTAGGAACGCGATCAGCAGCGTATAGGCCGCGGTCAGCATTGCCGGCGGCTTGGGGACGCCGAGAAACGCCAGATAGAACGGCAGCATCGCAAGGATCGCGCCGGCCGGCGCCGGCACGCCGGTGAAATAGTTCGCCGCAAAAGCAGGCTTGTTCGGATCGTCGATGCTGGCGTTGAAGCGCGCAAGCCGCAGGCCGCCCGCGATCGCAAACACCATCGCCGCGATCCAGCCGCCGTTGTTCAACTCCTGGAGCTGCCAGAAATACAGCATCAGGCCGGGCGCGACGCCGAAATTGACGAAATCCGCCAGGCTGTCGAGCTCGGCGCCGAATTTCGACTGGCCCTTGATCATGCGCGCCACGCGCCCGTCGACCCCGTCAAGCACCGCCGCGAATACGATCGCCGCAACCGCGAGCTCCATCCGCCCCTCGATCGACAGGCGGATCGCCGTCAGCCCGGCGCAGATCGCGAGCAAAGTGATGACGTTGGGCACCAGCATCCGCACCGGGATCGGGCGAAACCGGCGGCGGCGCAGTTCAGGGTATTTGGGGTCCGGGATCAGCATGCCAGCCATTATATAGCAAGCGCCGGCCCGGTTTGCCATCGGCGGCCGCCTGGCCATTTAGGCGCCGAAGGTGGTTAATCGGCGCGAAACGTCCGGCCCTGCTCGGTCGAGCCGAAATCGGCCAAGATCGTCTCGCCGGCAATTGCCGTCTGGCCTTCCGAAACCAGCGATCTCGTGCCTTCGGGCAGATAGACATCCAGACGCGAGCCGAAACGGATCAGGCCGAACCGCTCGCCAGCGCCGATCGACTGGCCTTCGCGCACGAATGAGACAATCCGCCGCGCCACCAATCCGGCGATCTGGACCACGCCGATCCGGCCGTTCGTGGTCGAGATCACCAGCGAGTTGCGCTCATTGTCTTCGCTGGCCTTGTCGAGCTCGGCATTGATGAAGGTGCCGGGCCGGTAGGCGATACGGTCAATCCGGCCGGTCACCGGGCTGCGGTTCACGTGGCAGTTGAACACGCTCATGAAGATCGAAATGCGCGGCAAGGGCCGATCGCCGAGGCCGAGTTCGGCCGGCGGCAGCACCTGAGCAACCATCGAGACGCGGCCATCGGCCGGCGACACCACGATGCCGTCGCGCACCGGCGTCACGCGGACGGGATCGCGGAAGAACAGCGCGCACCAGACGGTCACGATGGTGCCGATCCAACCCAATGGCGTCCAGATCCAGAACAGGATCAGGCTGACCAGCGCAAAGCCGCCGATGAACGGATAGCCCTCCGGGTGGATCGGTGGGATCTGCGCGCGGATGGAATTCGCAATCGACATTAGGGCTCGCTGTTATCTGGCCGACTTCGCTGCCTTGGAAGTAGCGCCGTATTTGGATTATTCCGCGGCAGTTGCCAAGGGATCTTTGGACAGGGGATCTCTGGCCGGCCCTTTGGACGGCTCATTGAGCGGATCATCGACCGGCGGCGGGGCGCGGTTCGGCGCTTCGTTGCCGTCGTCGATCTGCGCGAGCTTCTCCCGCGCCGCCTCGGCTTCGCGCTGCCTATTCCACATGCTGGCATAAAGCCCGCCGGCAGCCAAAAGCCTGACATGGGTGCCGCGCTCGGCGATGCGCCCTTGATCCAGCACGATAATTTCATCGGCGCCAACGATCGTCGACAGCCGGTGGGCAATCACCAGCGAGGTGCGGCCGCGTGAGACGCGCTCCAGCGCTTCCTGGATTTCGTGCTCGGTGTGGCTGTCGAGCGCGGACGTGGCCTCATCGAGGACAAGGATCGGCGGCGCCTTCAAGACCGTGCGCGCGATCGCCACGCGCTGCTTCTCGCCGCCCGACAGTTTCAGGCCGCGTTCGCCGACCTGGGTTTCGTAGCCCTTGGGCGAGTTGCGAATGAAGCTGTCGATCTGCGCCAGTTGCGCCGCCTCTTCCACCTCGGCATTGCCGGCGTCCCAGCGGCCGTAGCGGATGTTATAGCGGATGGTGTCGTTGAACAGCACGGTATCCTGCGGCACCATGCCGATCGAGGCGCGCAGGCTCGCCTGCGTGATGTTTCTGATATCCTGGCCGTCGATCAGGATTTTTCCGCTGGAGACGTCGTAGAGGCGGAACAGCAGCCGCGAAATCGTCGACTTGCCGGCGCCTGAGGGACCGACGATCGCGACCGTCTTGCCGGCGGGCACCTCGAAGCTCAAGCCTTTGAGGATCGGCCGCTCCGGATCATAGGCAAAGCGCACGTCCTCGAAGCGCACATTGCCGGCGCTGACCATGAGCGGCGCGGCGCCCTCGACATCCTTGATCTCCGGATTGCGCGACAGCACGTTGAACATCTTCTCGATGTCGATGATCGCCTGCTTGATCTCGCGATAGACCATGCCCATGAAGTTCAGCGGCTGGTAGAGCTGGATCATCATGGCGTTGACCATGACGAAATCGCCGACCGTGTTGGTGCCGTTGCGCACGCCCAGCGCGCACATCAGCATCGTCGCGGTGAGGCCGATGGTGAAGATGACCGCCTGCCCGGTGTTGAGCACCGCGAGCGAGGTATAGGTCTTGACGCTGTTATGCTCGTAGCGCTCCATCGAACGGTCGTAGCGTTCGGCCTCGCGCGTCTCGGCGCTGAAATATTTCACCGTCTCGTAATTGAGCAGCGAGTCGATCGCCTTGGTATTCGCTTCGGTGTCAGAGTCGTTCATCTTGCGGCGGATTTCGATCCGCCATTCGGTCGCGATGTAGGTGTAGTACATGTAGATCACGACCGTGATCGCGGTGACCAGCACATAGCGCCAGTCGAACTGCCACAGCAGCACCGCCATCAGGAGCGAGACCTCGACGATGGTCGGGATGAGCTGCAGGATCACCATCCGCACGATCACCTCAATACCGGTGCGGCCGCGCTCCAGCACGCGCGTCAGGCCGCCCGTTTTGCGCTCCAGATGAAAGCGCAGCGACAATTCGTGCATGTGAACGAAGGTGATGTAGGCGAGTTTGCGCACCGCATGCATGGCGACGCGGGCGAAGATGCCGTCGCGAAACTGCGTCAGCACCGCCATCAGCACGCGCACCGCGCCGTAGCTTGCGGTCATCAGCAGTGGCGAGGCGATCAGCCACAGCATCCAGTTCGAGGCCTCGACCGGTGCCGTGCCCATGCCGTTGAGCGCATCGATCGCCCATTTGAAGGTGAATGGCACCGTCAGCGTCGCGAGCTTCGCGAGCAAGAGCAGCACCATCGACCAGACCACGCGCATTTTCAGATCGGCGCGGTCGCCGGGCCAGATATAGGGCCACAGGTGAACCAGCGTCCCGATCAGGGTCGCCTTTTCGGGAGCGTTGTCGGCCGGCAGCTGGACGATATCGGTGTGCGAATCAGAATCAGCCATCGCTGTCGCGCCCAACGCAAGATGGCGCACCGACCGCCGTCAGATGGTTTCTGATGATCTGCATATGTGCGTCATATAAAGCGTTTAACTCTCCCGTACAGCCTTGAAAGATAAATCTTTCCCCCGTTTGGTTTGATTTCGGACCTATTTCTGCTGCATCAGCGAAATCAATCAGACTTGAGGTTTCCTGGGTGCAGTGCCACATGGTCTTTATGGATCAAATCAAAACTGTCTGTGTCTATTGCGGCTCCGGCGCCGGCTCCAATCCCCGTTTTGTCGAAGCTGCCCAAGCCCTGGGAAAAGCTTTTGCCGAGAACAGTATCCGCCTCGTCTATGGCGGCGGATCAGTCGGGCTGATGGGCGAGATCGCCAAGTCCACCCTGGATCATGGCGGCCTCGTCACCGGCATCATCCCGGATTTTTGAAATCGCGTGAACTTGCGCTGTCGCGTGTCCAGGAGATGATCGTCACGCCTGACATGCACGAGCGCAAACGGCTGATGTTCGAACGCTCGGACGCCTTCGTGGCGCTGCCCGGCGGCATCGGCACGCTGGAGGAACTGGTCGAGCAGATGACCTGGCAGCAACTCGGCCGCCACTCCAAGCCGGTGCTGCTCGCCAACATCGACGGCTTCTGGGAACCGCTGCTCTCGCTGCTCGCGCATATGCGCGCGACCGAATTTATCCGCCCGGCGTTCCCAATTGATGTGCTGATAGCCGACCGCGTGGAAGACATCCTGCCGCGCCTGAGTGCCCATGCCGCCCGTACGCCGGCGGCGACAAAGGAGCTTGCGCCGGAAGTGGCGCGGAGGCTTTAGGCTCCTCAGCTCATTCGCTGGGAAACGTCACAGCCTCGATGCGGTTGCCATCGGGATCGACGACGAATGCTGCGTAATATTTCACGCGATCGTGGGGGCGAATGCCCGGTGCGCCGTCGCAGCGGCCGCCGGCGTTGAGGGCAGCGGCGTGAAACGCATCGACATCGGCAGTCGTTTTGGCGCGAAGGCAAATGTGCGTGCCGCTCTCGGGCGGCACGGGCGCCATGCTGGCGCGCAGGTTGATCCAGAACTCGGGGTATGTCTTACCGAAGCCGATGGTTGCTGGACGGGTGACGAGGCGTGAGAGGCCGAGGGCTGCGAGGGTTGCTTCATAGAAGCGTGCCGAACGTTCGAGTTCGCTGACGCCGACGGAGATGTGATCGATCATTTGAATGTGCTCCAGACGTCATTCCGGGGCGATGCGAAGCATCGAACTATGGGGCGCAATTGCGCATCTGAGGTCTGGTCCTTCGGACCATCCCGGAATGACCGTATCACCTCACGCCGGCGCGCCTGATTTCACCAGCTTGTAGATCACAGAATCCATCAGCGCCTGGAACGAAGCGTCGATGATATTGGGCGAGACGCCGATGGTGGTCCAGCTCTCGCCGTTCTCGTCCTCGCTCTCGATCAGGACCCGCGTCACCGCTTCCGTGCCGCCATTGAGGATACGCACGCGGTAATCGATCAGCTTCAGGCCCTCGATGTATTTCTGGTACTTGCCGAGGTCCTTGCGCAAGGCAACGTCGAGCGCATTCACTGGACCGTTGCCCTCGGCCGCCGAGATCAGCCGCTCTCCGGCGACATCGACCTTCACGACGGCGAGCGCCACCGTGATGCGCTGGCCGTTGGCGTTGTAGCGCTGCTCGACATTGACGTCGAACTGCTCGACCTTGAAGTACTCCGGCACCCGGCCGAGCGTGCGCCGCGCCAGTAGATCGAACGAGGCGTTGGCGGATTCATAGGCAAACCCCGCCGCTTCCCGCTCCTTCAGCTCCTCGACCAGCCGCGCCAGTTTTGGATCGCTTTTTTCGTAAGGGATACCGGCGCGATCGAGTTCGGCCATGACGTTGGAGCGGCCGGCCTGATCCGAGACCAGCACCTTGCGGTGGTTGCCGACGGATTCAGGCGAGACGTGTTCGTAGGTTTGCGGATCCTTCAGAACGGCGGAGGCATGAATGCCGGTCTTGGTGACAAACGCGCTTTCGCCGACGTAAGGCGCATGGCGGTTCGGCGCGCGGTTGAGCATGTCGTCGAGCGTCCGCGACACCTTCATCAGCGTCGCCATCTTGTCGTCCGTGACGCCGATTTCCAACGCATCGGCGAATTCGCTCTTCAGCCGCAGCGTCGGGATCAGCGAACAGAGATTGGCATTGCCGCAGCGCTCGCCGAGCCCGTTCAGCGTGCCCTGGATCTGCCGCGCCCCGGCCCGCACCGCGGCCAGCGAATTGGCCACCGCCTGCTCGGTGTCGTTATGGGCGTGGATGCCGACATGGCTGCCCGGAATGTGCTTCACGACGTCGCCGACAATGGTCTCGATCTCGTGCGGCATGGTGCCGCCATTGGTGTCGCACAGCACGACCCAGCGCGCGCCGGAATCGTAGGCGGCCTTGGCGCAGGCGAGCGCGAAATCGGAACTCTCCTTGTAGCCGTCGAAGAAGTGCTCACAGTCGACCATCACCTCGCGCCCGGCAGCGTTCGCAGCGACGACGCTGTCGCAGATCGAGGCGAGGTTTTCCTCGTTGGTGGTCTCGAGCGCGACCCGCACCTGATAAGCGCTGGACTTTGCGACGAAGCAGATCGCATCGGCCTTGGCTTCGATCAGCGCCGCCAGCCCCGGATCGTTCGAGGCCGAACGGCCCGGACGGCGCGTCATGCCGAACGCGGTGAATTTCGCGTATTCGAGCTTCGGCTTTTCGGCGAAGAATTCGGTGTCGGTTGGATTGGCGCCGGGATAACCGCCTTCAACGTAGTCGATGCCGAGTTCATCCAGCATCTGCGCGATGATCTGCTTGTCGTGCAGCGTGAAATCGACGCCGTTGGTCTGCGCGCCGTCGCGCAGCGTGGTGTCGAACAGATAGAGGCGTTCGCGGCTCATGTCGGCGCTCCCGGCGCGGCGCTTGTCGCCAGCGTCTTCTGCATCGTGGTGTTGGCGAGCCATTCGCCGTTGAGCGAAACGGTGTTGCGCTGCTTGGCGGTATAACCGCGCTTTCTGAACAATGGCTCGGCTGTATCGCTGGCATCGACCGTCAGGGTTTTCGCGCCGCGCGCGCCCGCCAGTTTTTCGAGCGCATCGACCAGCATCGAGGCAACGCCCTGCCCGGCTACGCTCGGATGCACGTAGAGCATATCGATATGGTCAGCGCCCTTCAGCGAGGCGAAGCCGACCGGCGCGTTCTGGATAGTCGCGATCAGCGTCAACTGCCCGGCAAGCTTCTTGCCGAACGCGGCTTCGTCGTCGGCCGCCTGCGCCCAGGCTCCCTGCTGCGCCTCGCTATAGTCGTCGCCGGTCAGTCCCTCGATGGCGGCAACGAAGATCGCCGCCAGCATCGGAACATCCGCCGGCAGAAACGGCCGCAAGCCAGGTTTTGGCAATGCCTGTCCCATCGCGTCAAAACACTCCGAACAGTCTCAAGGCCAACACGATCGCGGCAACGATCAGCGCCCATTTGATGAAGATGTAATAGCGCCAGTGTTTCGGAAACGGGGTATCGGGACGGGTCATTGCACGATCTCCCAAGTGGTACCGTCCTTGGAATCCTTGATGACAACCCCCATCGCAGCGAGTTCATCACGGATGCGATCGGACTCCGTGAAGTCCTTGCGCGCTCGGGCAGCGGTACGCAAATTGAGCAATTCGATGATCCTCTTCTCGAGATTCGTCGTTTTGGGTGCAAACTTCTTGATCTTTTTCCCTCGCAGATCCTCGATGAGAGCTGGATCAACTGCATCTCGAATTAGTGGCTCTATGTCTTGAAGGAAGCGACGCACCACCTCGATGGAAGCGATTAGATTAGTGCCTGCCTTGGGCTTTCCGCTATTTAGGAATGGCTTAAGCTTGACGCCGGCGACAATGCTTTGCCAGTCGTTGGTAGTGAACTTCGCAATGTTATTTGCTGTCGCAGCGAGTTCTTCTGCTAATCGAGCAACGTTGCTTCGTCCACCCTTGAAGCCCAAAAGATCGAGAGTCTTATAGACTGTATACCGATCTCTATTTGATGCGTTTTCGTTTTTAGTCACTCGATCGATGAGGTTGAGAGCCGCGGGCGTGTTGAGGTCGTCCATAAGCAACCCGATGACCTCGTCAAACAAGCCTCGACTGACATGACTCTGAGTTCGATCCGCAGCAAAATCTTTCCAACCTCTCAAGCGAGACGCTGCTTGCTCCAAACTTCGTACCGTCCAGTCTATTGGCTCTCGATAAGGCGTTTGGAGCATCGCAAAGCGAAGCGCTTCACCAGCCCATCTTCGGCCTCCAAACTTGTCGGTCGTTAGAAGTTCGTTGATGGTAATGAAGTTGCCGAGCGACTTCGACATCTTCTCGCTTTCGACTTGCAGGAAGCCGTTGTGCATCCAGACGTTCGCCATGCGACCTTGGTGGAAGGCACAGCAGGTCTGCGCCAATTCGTTCTCGTGATGGGGAAATACGAGATCGATGCCGCCGCCGTGGATGTCAAAATGCTCGCCGAGATGCTTCCACGCCATCGCCGAGCATTCGACGTGCCAGCCCGGTCGGCCCGGCGCGGCGATGCCCGAAGGTGACGGCCAGGATGGCTCACCCGGTTTCGACGGCTTCCACAGCACGAAGTCAGTGGCATCGCGCTTGTAAGGGGCGACATCGACGCGGGCGCCGGCAATCATCTCGTCGAGAGTGCGTTTGGCAAGCGCGCCGTAACGCGGCAGCACGGCATTCGCAGAGTTCATCGCCTGCGGCGAGAACAGCACATGGTCCTCGGCCACATAGGCAAAGCGCCCCTCGACTAGCTTCTCGATGATCTTTCGCATCTCGGCGATATGTTCGGTGGCGCGCGGCTCAACGTTTGGCCGTAACGCCCCGAGTGCATCGACGTCGTCGTGGAATTGCTTTTCAGTCAATTCGGAGACCTTGCGGATCGCCTCGTTGAGCGGCAGGCCGGGGAAATCCCGCGCGGCGCGATCATTGATCTTGTCGTCAACGTCGGTGATGTTGCGGACATATTTGACGTGATCTTTGCCGTAGAGATACCGCAGCAGCCGGAACAGCACGTCAAATACGATAACCGGCCGGGCGTTACCGATATGGGCAAAGTCATAGACCGTCGGTCCGCAGACATACATGCGGACGTTATCGGCATCGAGCGGCACGAACGGCCGCTTCTCCTTCGTCAAGGTATCGTAGAGACGCAATTCCATTGGCGTACCCATCCCTTGCGGCCGGGCGTCCAGTGATCTCATTTTTGAGAAAAGACGGCCTCAGCCAGCGAATCGCTAGCTAATAATCTCGCGGCAAATGGCGCAGATGGCGAGGAGACCGTTCATGGTTCCAACCATTGCGGCATCGCAGGCACGCCGTCAAGGCCTTGCTTGTGCCCGATTTGGGGGCGATCAGGCCGCCGAACCCCCGCCATTCACAGCCGCCCTCGGCCCTCATGGTTAATCATTATTAACACTTCGGGCCTATTTCTGAGGGCGGTCTCCTTCCCGCCGCCGGTGCCATCCATGCGACTTTCCTCCGCACTCATTGCCTGTGCCTTCCTGCTCGCCGCCTCGGCCGCTGCCGCCGACAGCCACGTCTTCATCGTGGCCAACCAGGCCGATGGTTACGGCGTCGACGAGTGCCTCGCCAGAGGCGACAAATGTGGCGCCCACGCCGCCCGCTCCTATTGTCAGTCACGGGAATTTGCGCAGGCGACCGCCTATCGTCGCGTCGAGCCCGACGAGGTCACCAGCGCGGTTCCGATCGGCGGTGGCAACCGCTGCTCAGGCCCGGCGTGCGGCGAATACGTCGCCATTACCTGCCAGCGCTAAAGAGAACCCCGTAATTTCAAGGGCCGGTTTGCCACACCCGCGCCCCGGAAACGACGTGACGCTGCCCCGAGAAGCAGCTATTGGATGCGGCCTTGGCCGCAGAACGCCGCCTTGGCCGCGTCATCAGGCTTTTTGAGCCGCGCGGATCAGCTCTCAATGGCCGGATATGCTGGAAATTCGCAACGCTTCCTCTCCCTTCGAATTTTGACCTGCGCCATCCTGCTCGGCATCGCCGCCCCGGACGCACCCGCTTTGGCGCAGACGAACGACGACGCCATGGCGCAGATGAACCAGGACGCCCCGCCGCAACAGGGCGCGCAGGCCAATCCGATCTGCATCCGGCTCGAAGGACAATTGGCGACGATCGACCGCGGCGCGGGCACCGGCGACCCCACCAAGGATGAACAGATCCGCCGCTATCAGGAAGCCGAGTCCAAGCAGCAGGCCGAGTTCGACCGGGTCACGCTGCAAGCCAAGCGTATGGGCTGCGACAGCTCGGGCTTCTTCTCGCTGTTCAACGGTCGTTCCGCCCAGTGCGGCCCGGTGAACAACCAGATTCAGCAGATGCGCGCCAATCTCGACCAGATCACCACCAGCCTGGAGCGGCTGCGCAGCGGCGGCATCGGCGGCGCTGACCGCGAAAACCAGCGCCGCTCGGTGCTGGTGGCGCTCGCGCAGAACAATTGCGGCCCGCAATATGCCGCTGCCGCGCGCGGCCCTGGCAACTTCATCGACAGCCTGTTCGGCAACAACAACAACACGCTGCCGCCGCCGAGCGCCGATCTCGGTGCGCCATCCGGCACCTACCGCACCGTCTGCGTCCGCACCTGCGATGGCGCCTATTTCCCGGTCTCGTTCGCTACCGTGCAGGCCCGCTTCCAGGACGACGAGAGGACCTGCAAGGCGCTGTGCCCGGCGGCGGAGGCGAATCTGTTCGCCTATCGCAATCCCGGCGAAGACATCAACCAGGCGGTCTCGATCAACGGCCAGCCCTATTCATCGCTGCCCAACGCGTTCAAATTCCGCACCGAGTTCAACGCATCCTGCTCCTGCAAGCCTGCGGGCCAGACCTGGTCCGAAGCGCTGAAGTCCGTCGACGACAGGGCGGCAGTCGAACAGCAGGGCGACATCATCGTCACAGAGGAAAGTGCGAAGCGGATGCAACAGCGCGGGCAGGCGAAAGGCGCGCCGCCGCCCAAGAAGGGCGCCGCGCCCGCAGGCACCACCGCCGCCGCGCCCGCACCGGCGGCGACGGCTCCGGCTGCTCCGGCTGATACGACGGCCGCAACCAACGACAAGGACAAGCCGATCCGCACCGTCGGCCCGACCTTCATCCCGCCGAAGCAGTAGGCGCCAAACGCCCTACCCTTCGAACGCATCCGCCGAGGCGCGGCCGGCGCGGGCGACCAGTTTTTCGTCGGGCGCAGGCAACGCCTTGCCGTTGTCGCGGAAGCGGTTGGTGATGGGATAGCGGCGATCACGGCCAAAGTTCTTTTCCGTCACCTTGACGCCGGGCGCAGCCTGCCGCCGTTTGTATTCGGCGATGTTGAGCAGGCGATCGATCCGCGTCACCGTTTCAGCCGGAAAACCGGCCGCGATGATCGTGGCCAGTGGCTCCTCGCGCTCGACCAGACGCTCCAGTATGCCGTCCAGCATCTCGTAGGGCGGCAGTGAATCCTGGTCGGTCTGGTTCTCGCGCAGCTCCGCCGTCGGCGGGCGCGTGATGATGTTGACCGGAATCACCTCGCCCGACGGCCCGAGCGCGCCATCCGGCTTCCACTCGTTGCGCAGACTCGATAGCCGGAACACTTCGGTCTTGTAGATGTCCTTGATCGGATTGAAGCCGCCGTTCATGTCGCCGTAGAGCGTGGCGTAACCGACCGACATCTCCGACTTGTTGCCGGTCGTGACCACCATCGCGCCGGTCTTGTTGGAAATCGCCATCAAGAGCGTGCCGCGGGTGCGCGCCTGCAAATTCTCCTCGGTGATGTCGCGCGGCAGGCCGGCAAATGGTCCGGAGAGGATTTTCTCGAAGCCGTTCACTGCATCGGCAATCGGCAGCACCTCGTAGCGGATGCCGAGTGCTTTGGCGAGTTTCGCGGCATCGTCGAGCGACACTTGCGCGGTGAAGCGGAAGGGCAGCATCACGCCGCGGACCTGATCGGCGCCGAGCGCATCAACGGCAATGGCCGCGCACAGCGCGGAATCGATGCCGCCGGAGATGCCGAGCAAGACGCCCGGAAAGCCGTTCTTGCGGACGTAGTCGCGCAGGCCCAGCACGCAGGCGGCGTAATCGCCCTTGTCGCCCTCGAGCAGGGGCACTACGGGGCCCGAGCAGCGCCAGCCGTCGGCGCCCTTGGTCCAGCGCAGCGTGGTGATGCTTTCTTCGAACGCGGGCAGTTGCGCGGCCACCGAGAGGTCGGCGTTGAGCGCGAACGACGCGCCGTCGAACACCAGTTCGTCCTGCCCGCCGATCTGGTTGAGATAGACCAGCGGCAGCCCGCTCTCGGTGACGCGGGCAACTGCGATCGACAGCCGGAGGTCGTTCTTGTCGCGCGCGTAGGGCGAGCCGTTCGGCACCACGAGGATTTCCGCGCCGGTCTCGGCGAGGCACTCGACGACGTTCTCGTATTCTTCTGATTCCTCGAGCCAGATGTCCTCGCAGATGGGGACGCCGACGCGGATGCCGCGGACCGTCACCGGCCCGGCGGCGGGGCCGCGGGCGAACAGACGCTTTTCGTCGAACACGCCGTAGTTCGGCAGGTTCGCCTTGAAGCGCAAGGCGGCGATGCGGCCCTGATCGAGCAGCACGCAGGCGTTATAGAGCTTGCCGTCCTCGACCCAGGGCGTGCCGATCAAAACAGCGGGCCCGCCGCCCGCAGTCTCGCGCGCCAGCTCTTCGACCGCGGCGCGGCAGGCGGCCTGGAAGGCTGGCTTCAGTACCAGGTCTTCCGGCGGATAGCCGCAGATGAACAATTCGGGCAGCAGCAGGAGGTCGGCGCCATCGGCCGCGGCCTTGTCGCGCGCCGCGCGGGCCTTGGCGGCGTTGCCTGGCACGTCGCCGACCGTCGGGTTCAACTGCGCCAGCGTGATCGTAAAGGTGTCGGTCATGGGGGCGATGGTGCCTTGCACAAGAGCAAACTGCAATTGCTCGCTTTGATAGCGTTTTCGAGCGAAGTGGATACCGGTTCGCGTGAAGAAAACGCGTCAAAACAAAAACTTAGATATGCGGTTCTGATGCAAATCAGAACCGCATATCTAAGCATATCTAAATGGCGCCCATGCGTTCCGCGAGGGCGAACAGCCAGAACAGGCCGGCCATCAACAGCGCCACGCCGACCGCCGCCGACCCCATGTCCTTGACCTGCCCGATCTTCTGGTCGTGCTCGGTGGTCAGGCGGTCGGCGAGCTTTTCGATCGCGGTGTTGAGCAGCTCGACCACCAGGACAAAGGCGACGGCCGCGACCAGTTCCACGCGGCGCATCGTGGTCGTGCCGATCAGCCAGGCCAGCGGCACCGACAGCACCAATGCGAACAGTTCCTCGCGGACGGCCTGCTCCGAGCGGATCGCAAAAGCGAGGCCGTTACGGGTGTTGATCGTGGCCCGCCAGAGTCGCAGCAAATCAAAGTCCCGCTGCGGCCGGCATCGGCTGAGCTTTCCCGGCGCGTTCCTGCTTCAGCAGTTCGGCAATCAGGAAAGCCATATCGATCGACTGTTCGGCGTTAAGGCGGGGATCGCAGACCGTGTGGTAGCGGTCGTTGAGATCCTCGTCGGTGATGGCGCGCGCGCCGCCGATGCATTCGGTGACGTCCTGCCCGGTCATCTCCAGATGCACGCCGCCGGCATGGGTGCCTTCGGCGGCGTGGATCGCGAAGAACGACTTCACCTCCGACAGCACCCGGTCGAACGGCCGGGTCTTGTAGCCCGATGTCGAGGTAATGGTGTTGCCATGCATGGGATCGCAAGACCAGACCACAATCCGCCCCTTCCCGCTGCACGGCGCGGATCAGCGGCGCGAGATGATCGCCGACCTTGTCGGAGCCGAAGCGGTTGATCAGCGTCAGCCGTCCCGGCTCGTTGTCGGGATTGAGGATGTCGATCAGCTTCAATAGCTCATCCGGCTTCAGCGAGGGGCCGCATTTCAGACCGATCGGGTTCTTGATGCCGCGGAAATATTCGACATGGCCGTGGTCGAGCTGGCGGGTGCGGTCGCCGATCCAGATCATGTGGCCTGACGTCGCGTACCAGTCGCCGGAGGTGGAATCCACCCGGGTCAGCGCCTGCTCGTAGCCGAGCAGCAGCGCCTCGTGGCTGGTGTAGAAATCGGTGGCGCGCAGTTCGGGATGGCTTTCGAGGTCCAGCCCACAGGCGCGCATGAAATTGAGCGCGTCTGAAATACGATCCGCCAGCTCCTTGTACCGGCGGGACTGCGGGGAATCCTTGAGGAAGCCCAGCATCCACTGGTGCACGCTGCCGAGATTGGCGAAGCCACCGGTCGCGAATGCGCGGAGCAGGTTCAGCGTCGCCGCCGACTGCCGGTACGCCATCAACTGGCGCTGCGGATCGGGGATGCGCGCTTCCGGGGTGAAGGCGATGTCGTTGATGATGTCGCCGCGGTAGCTCGGCAGCTCGACGCCATTGATTTTTTCGGTGTTCGACGAGCGCGGCTTTGCGAACTGCCCGGCGATGCGGCCGACCTTCACCACCGGCAGCGCGCCGGCATAGGTCAGGACCACGGCCATCTGCAGCAGCACGCGGAAGAAGTCGCGGATGTTGTTGGCGCCGTGCTCGGCAAAGCTCTCGGCGCAATCGCCGCCCTGCAGCAGGAAGGCCTCGCCGGCCGCGACGCGGGCGAGCGCCTTCTTCAGGTTACGGGCCTCGCCGGCGAACACCAGCGGCGGAAACGTAGCAAGCTGCGCCTCGACGTCGGCCAATGCCTTGGCATCGGGATAATCGGGGACCTGCAGCACCGGCTTGGTGCGCCAGCTATCGGGCGTCCACCGCTCGGACATGACGTTAACTCCTGAGCAAAAACCGCAACTTATCCGCCTTCGTTAAAACTTCGGCGCGACCAAAGTCGGGAGGACCACGGCGAAGCCTCGGCGGAGCCGGGTCGAAGGTTACGAAGGCCGGGTTATACACAGGCCGCGGGCCGACCGCCAGTTAGATTTCCGGTAGTCCTGACAAGCTCTTGCGGCGAAATCCGAATTCGCTTTTGTTATGGCCGCTCGCAAAGCTAGCAGGAGAACACGGTGGCCGAGCCGGGGCTGGACGACATATTTAGCGACGACATCACGGTGCCCGCGACGGATGGATATCCCCTTGCCGCGACGCTGTTTCTGCCCCGCGGGGCCAAACGCCATGCGGTCCTGGTCAATTCGGCGACCGCCGTTCCCCGCAAACTCTACCGGGGCTTTGCCAGTTACCTCGCCCACCGCGGCTGCGCGGTTCTGACCTACGACTATCGCGGCACCGGCGACTCGAGGCCGCAGGCGCTGACCGGCTCCATCAGGCCGAAATCGCTGGTCGGCTTCAAGGCCTCGATGTCGGACTGGGCAGCCCAGGACATCACCGCGGCGGTGGCCTGGATGCGGGAGCGTTACAAGGCGCTGCCCTTCGCCTATGTCGGGCATTCGTTCGGCGGCCAGGCGCTCGGCCTGTTGCCGAACAATTCGGAGATTTCGCGTGCACTCCTGATCGCCGCACAAGCCGGCTACTGGAAACTGATGACGGCGCCGGAGCGCTACCGCGTCTATGCCCTGCTCAATTTTGTGGGCACTCCGTTGACCCGCGCGCTCGGCTACATGCCCGGCAAGGCCGGTCTCGGCATGGATCTGCCGAAGGATGCATTTTTGCAATGGGTCGGCTGGGTGATGAGCCCGCGCTATCTGTTCGACGATGCCAGGCTCGAAGCCGTGCAGAATTTCCCGAAATACCAAGGCGCGTTGCGTGCACTCTGCATGTCCGACGATCCCTGGGCAACGCCGCCGGCGGTCGAATTGTTGTGTTCGGGATTTACCTCGACCGCGCCTGAGATCATCACGGTGAGGCCTGCGGATACCGGCGTGAGCAAGATCGGGCACATGGGATTTTTCCGGCCCGAGCATCGCGACACGCTGTGGCGCGGGGCCGCGGAATGGATCCAGGCGGAGGTCCGCGCGTAACTTGCGATCAGCCCTCGCACAGGGGACATTGGCCGTCCGCGGCCTCGCCAAGCTGACGCGCGAACTCGCTCCTGACAGCTTGCACCGGCCAATGGGTGCCATCGCTCCTGACAATTTTTTCTTGCGCGCTCGAGAGCATGGCTCTCGGCGGCGTCATCGCCGACGCGAATAATCACATCCCAGTGGAAAGGGCACGCTGCCGTGGCGCGCGTGGTCTCCAACGCGTAGCGCACCGTTGCTGTCAGATCGTCGGCATCGACCTTCACGGGCATGAATAGTCCCTTCTCTGCGCGAGGTTGACCATCGGGCAGTGAGACCATGCATATGGTTCGCCTGGCGGTCCGCGTTCACCTCACAACGGCGGCCGCGTCACCGTCGTCGCTGGGCAAGACGTATTCGACCGCCAGCAGTCCGCCTTCAACGATGAGAAACGCAACCGCGCCGCCTAGCCAGCCGAAGTACGCAATTGCGAAGCCCAACAGGAGCAGCGCACATACGACATCCGCCAGGATCTTGCCGCTCCGCTCGATCGCGTCCTGCCTTCTGGAAAAGTAAGCCACGGCCTTTCCATCCACGCATCATCAACCATGAATGCAACGTGGCACAAAGGCGGGAGTTCCGTTCACCCTCGGCCGCCGGCCTCGGTCGCGACGTTACGCGCGCCTGGCAAGGCCGGACATTCCCGGCCGGCTGTTGAAACCAGCTTCCCTTTTTCCGAATTAGCCTTCTCAATGAGGCGAGAGGCCACTCATGGAAGGAATTCGCGACGCCGCACATCTGTGCATCGATATGCAGAACATCTTCGCCAGGGGCGGCGTGTGGGAAACGCCATGGATGGAAAGGGTATTGCCGGTGATCTCGCAGATTGCCGCGCGATATCCGGAGCGGACGGTATTCACGCGCTTCATCACACCCGAGCGGCCGGAAGACCGTCGCGGCCAGTGGCGCGTCTACTTCACCAAATGGGAGCGCGCGACGCGCGGCGATCTCGCACCTGGCGCGCTTGATATCGTGCCGGCGCTAGCACGATACTCACCGCCGGCTCTGGTCGTCGACAAGCCCGCCTATTCGGCGTTCTTCGGATCGCGGCTCGGTCATCTGCTGGTCGAGCGGCATGTCGGCACAGTGGTGGTGTCAGGCGCGGAGACCGACGTCTGCGTGCTTGCCACGGTGCTCGGCGCGGTCGATCTCGGCTTTCGCGTCGTCATCGTGCAAGATGCGCTCTGCAGTTCCTCGGACACCGGCCATGATGCGCTGATGACCATGTACCGGACGCGGTTCAACGAGCAGATCGAGCTGGTAAGCGCCGAAGAACTGTTCGACATGTGGCGTCCGGACTAGATGCTCCGGCCAGCCGCCGGAACCGTCGCTCCGGCTCCAACGTTGAGACGGCAGCCATCATTGCGCGAAAGGATCGATCCATGGCGGCGCCGGACGTTCGCAAGGAAATGCCGCCCGTCAAATTGCCGCGCGAGGAATTCGAGAGGCGCTATCGCGGCCGCTTTGTCGATCCGGTCTTCCAGCCGCTGCAGCGCGAGCTCGACGCCGTCGTCGCGGCGGCATGGGACGCCTATAGCCATTCCCGCAAGGCCCCCCTGACGCGCAAGGCGGGCGCGGGCTTCGCCGATCCCGAGTACGAAATCGCGGTGGACTGGCTCGCCGCACGCGAGGCCATTCTCGAAGCGCAGCGGCGCCACGACGATGCCGCTGCGCAGCCGCGCATCCTCGTCATCAACGGCTCGGCGCGAAGCGAGCATACCTGCCCCGGCGAGGCGTCCAAGACGTGGCGGCTGGTCAAGCTCGCCGAGCCGGTGCTGGTCGAAATGGGATTTGCGGTCGACATTCTGGATCTGTCGCGGCTAACGTCGGAATATGGCCGGCAGATTCATCCCTGCAAATCCTGCGTCGCCACCGCGATGCCGCTCTGCCACTGGCCCTGCAGTTGCTATCCGAACTATTCGCTCGGCCAGACCGACGACTGGATGAACGAAATCTATCCGCTCTGGGTGGCCGCGCACGGCATCCTGATCGTGGCGCCGGTGAACTGGTATCACGCGCCGACACCGCTGAAGGCAATGATGGATCGCCTGGTCTGCGCCGATGGCGGCAATCCCGATCCGACCTCGACGCACGGCAAGCATGCCGACCAGGCCAAGGCGCTCGAACTAAAGGGATGGCCCTATCCGCGGCATTTGGCCGGCCG
This sequence comes from Bradyrhizobium sp. RDI18, assembly GCF_043203335.1. NCBI lineage: Bacteria > Pseudomonadati > Pseudomonadota > Alphaproteobacteria > Hyphomicrobiales > Nitrobacteraceae > Bradyrhizobium > Bradyrhizobium sp. RDI18. The sequence goes on from NZ_JBICRN010000006.1 coordinate 139,851, forward strand.
GCATTTCGGCCTCGTCGTGCACGGCGACAGCGCGGGCACGGAGACGCTGCGCCGCTCGCTTTCGGACTGGCTAACCGACATGTCGCTGATCTCGGCTGGCCGCACCGCCGAAGCCGAGGGCTATATCGGCTACATGGAGCCCTACGCCACTTCGCACCAGGCCCTGGACGAGGACCGTGAATTCCAGGACGAGGTGCGCAACGCGGCGCGCACGCTGGGGAATGCCGTGACGCTAGCGCGGGCGGGGAAGCTGGAGAATCCGGCGAAGGGTCTTATCGAACCTGATCCGAAATGACTTCGTATGACGGGCTGAGCGGAAGCGATACCCATCATCTCTCGGTGGAGGGATCGATGGTTTCGCTGCGCTCTACCAATCCTACATGCTATCGCTATCGCTCCCCTATTTCCCGTAACTATAAAACCCCTGCCCGGTCTTGCGGCCGAGATGACCGGCGGCGACCATTTCCTTCAAGAGCGGCGCGGGGCGGTATTTCGGGTCGTTGAAGCCCTGGTAGAACACCTCCATCACCGACAGCATGGTGTCGAGGCCGATCATGTCGGCGAGCGCCAGCGGGCCGATCGGATGGTTGCAGCCGAGCTTCATGCCGGCGTCGAGGTCTTCCGCCGTAGCCAGCCCCTCCTGCAGCGCGAAGATCGCCTCGTTGATCATCGGGCAGAGGATGCGGTTGACCGCAAAACCCGGGCTGTTCTTCGCCGTGATCGAGACCTTGCCGATCCGCTTTGCAAAGGCTTCCGCTTTGGCATGGGTATCGTCGGAGGTTTGCAAGCCTCGGATCAATTCCAGCAGCGCCATCAACGGCACCGGATTGAAGAAGTGCATGCCGATGAAACGGTCCGGCCGGTCGGTCGCCGCGGCGAGTTTCGTGATCGAGATCGAGGACGTGTTGGTCGCGAGCAGCGCCTGCGGCCGTAACTTCGGACAAAGGTCCTTCAGTATCTTGACCTTCAGGTCCTCATTCTCGGTCGCCGCCTCGATCACGAGATCGCAGGTGGAAAACTTCGCCGTGTCCGTGGTCGTCGTGATGCGCGCCAGCGCCGCCTGCCGGTCGGCGTCGGTCATCTTCTGCTTGTTGACGAGGCGCTCCAGGCTGTTGGCGACCACAGACATGCCACGCGCGAGCGCGGCATCGGAAATGTCGGTCATGACCACCGGAAGGCCCGCCGCCGCGCACACCTGCGCGATCCCGTTGCCCATCGTGCCTGCGCCTACGATACCGATTGATCTCGATCATGGGGATAACTCCACTATTGAATGTTTGGCTGCACCGTTATCAGAGTGCCGCAGCCATCGGTAGCCCTTGGCACGCTCACTCGGCCGCCCTTAGGACGCATCGGGGGCGCCGAAAACCTGATAGAGCACATGCCGGAGTTCAAACTGGTTGCAACCGCGAGAGGGAATGTTGCCGCGACCATCGGGTGCCTCAAGCTCCCACCCTTCCTCGATGTCCGACCAATAGAGCAGTTTCTCGTCGAGAACCGCCACAGCAACAACTAATTCTCCGGGGGAGTCACTCACGCCGACTGCACGCGGACGGATCAGCGCGCTTTCGAGTGCCGCCCGATGTTGCGGATGAAGCGAAGCCATGTCCGCTGCGAGCCGACTCGTTACCAGAGAAATTTCGGGCTCGGGCAACACAGGACTCCAACCTAAATCAATTGCCAGCCACGGCGCTTCACGGAAGGTAATGGGTTTCGCAAGAGCTCAACCCATCCTACGATTCTACCTACTCCGCCGCCTGCCTCACATACCTCGCCGTCGGCGTCCGCATGGTCACCAATTCCTCGGCCGCCGTCGGATGCAGCGCGATCGTCGCGTCGAAATCGGCTTTGGTCGCCTTCATCTTCACGGCGATCGCGACCGCCTGAACGATCTCGGCCGCTGTGTCGCCGACGATGTGACAGCCCAGCACGCGGTCCGTCGTACCGTCGACCACGAGTTTCATCAGCACGCGGGTGTCGCGGCCGGACATCGTCGCTTTGATCGGACGGAAATCGGCCTTGTAGATGTCGACATGGCTCACTTGCGCGCGGGCCTGCGCTTCGGTCAGGCCCACCGTGCCGACCTCGGGCTGCGAGAACACCGCCGTCGGAATGGTGGCGTGGTCGACTGCTACCGGCCGCTTGCCGAACACGGTGTCGGCGAAGGCATGGCCCTCGCGGATCGCGACCGGCGTCAGATTGAGGCGATGGGTGACGTCACCAATCGCATAGATGTTGTCGACCGAGGTCTTCGACCACTCGTCGACGGCGATGCCGCCATTGGCAGGGTTGATGGCGACGCCGGCCTTCTCGAGCCCGAGATTGGCGACGTTCGGGTGGCGGCCGATAGCGAACATCACCTTCTCCGAGGCGATGCTCGAACCGCTGGATAGATGCGTGGTGTATTCGTTGCCGTGCTTGTCCACTTTATCGATGGTGCAGCCGGTGATGATCGTAATCCCCTGCTTCTCCATCTCGGCGCGCACGTGCTTGCGGACGTCCTCATCAAAACCGCGCAGAATGTTGTCGCCGCGATAGATCACGGTCACGTCGGAGCCGAAGCCGGCAAAGATGCCGGCGAATTCCAGCGCGATATAGCCGCCGCCCTGGATCACGATGCGCTTCGGCAGTTCGGTGAGGTGAAACGCCTCGTTGGAGGAAATCACGTGCTCGATGCCGGGGATCTCCCGCCCATGATTAGGCGCGCCGCCGGTCGCGATCAGGATGTATTTTGCGGTGACCGTTTCGCCGGTCAACAGGCGCAGCGTGTGGGCGTCTTCCAGCACGGCACGCGTCTTGACGATGCTCGCGCCTGATTTCTCGACATTGGCGGCGTAGATGCCTTCGAGGCGAGCGATCTCCTTGTCCTTGTTGGCGACCAGCGTCGGCCAATCGAAGGAGAATTCGGGAATGGTCCAGCCGAAACCTTTTGCGTCCTCGATCTCGTGGCGGACGTGCGAGCCGAGTACGAACAGCTTTTTCGGCACGCAACCGCGGATCACGCAGGTGCCGCCCATCCGGTATACTTCGGCGACCATGACCTTCGCGCCATGGCCGGCGGCGATGCGGGCGGCGCGAACGCCGCCCGAACCACCACCGATGACGAACAGATCGACGTCGAACTTAGCCATCTCAACCCCGCCCGAAGTCGTCCGTTTGATCTCTTATATTTGACGCGTTTTCTTCATGCGAACCGGAAGTCCACCCTCGGATCAAGTCCGAGGGCATGCTTCGGTTGAAGATCAGATATCCTTGCCGCGCTTCTTCATCTCGGCGCGGAACTGGCCGTTGATGACTTCAGCAAATTGCTGCGCCCACTGGTTCATGTACGACATGCTGAACTGAATGGCGCGGGGCTCGTTCGCGAGCAGCTTCTGGCCGAGCGGCGACTTGTAGAAGGTCACGAGGTCCTTCAACTCCTGCTCGGTGAACTCATTGGCGTAGACCTGCGCCATGCCTTCGCCGATCTCCTTTTCGCGGCCGGCGAGATTCTTGGCCACGATCACGGCGACCTCGTTGAGATCCTTCTGATAGTTCAGATTGCTCTGCATCAGCACGTTCTTGGTCTGCTCGACGAGATTGGGAACGGCGTTGGCGTACATCGCCGCCGCATTCTTCATCGCCAGGATTTCCTTGGCGGCGGCGATCGCCGCCGGTGAACCGGGCTTGAGCGGCGCGGTCGCAGGCGCCGCCGGCGCGTTCTTCTGCTGCGCGCCGGCCGGAGCGCCGGTCAGGGCCAGCCCCACCGCAAGGCCGGCCGCCGACAAAATCCGTGAAAGCCTCTTCATTCCAATTCTCCTCGATTACCGGCGTTACCGCCGCTCAACTACGCGAATTCCCTGGGCACCTGCCAGGACGGCGGTGCTGGCCAGGCCAATGAACAACCCGTGTTCGACGACACCCGGGATCAGGCTCAACAGGCCCGCCAGACGCGGCGCATCGGCGATACGCCCGAGATGGGCATCGACAATCCAGTGGCCGCCATCGGTGACAAAAACGTGGCCGTCCTTGCCCTTGCGGAGCCCCATTTGCCCGGAAACGCCGCTTTGGGCAAATGCCGCGGCCATGGCCCGCTGGGTGGCGGCCAGCCCGAACGGAATCACCTCTACAGGTAGGGGGAAGCGGCCGAGAACATCGACCCATTTGGTATCGTCGGCAATCACGATCATGCGATCGGATGCCGCCGCCACGATCTTCTCCCGAAGCAGCGCGCCACCGCCGCCCTTGATCAGGTTGAGGGCGGGATCTAGCTCGTCGGCACCATCGACGGTGAGGTCGAGCCGGTCGACTTCATCGAGCGTGGTCAGTGGAATTTTGCAGGCTTCGGCCTGGGCTCGGGTCGCTTCCGAGGTCGGCACGCCGATCACCTTCATCCCGCCGGCAACCCTTTCGCCGAGCAGTTCGACAAAATGCTTGGCGGTCGAGCCGGTGCCGAGCCCGAGCTTCATGCCATCCTGCACATGCTCCAGCGCCCGTGCCGCAGCTTGCCGTTTAAGTCCATCCATATCCACGCTGACGATGCTCCCAGAATCCGCCGATCCGCGGGCGCATGTCTAGCGTCGTTTTGGCCTTGGGAACAGCGCCGTGGCCCGTCTAAATTGTCAGAAATAGGTTGTCCGCTGTGTCGGGGCTGCACTTGCATGAAGGCCCGCCTGCCGCTAGCGAATTCCGGATGAGCCTTCCCCGCACTGTAGTCTTCGACCTCGACGGCACGCTGGTCGACACCGCGCCCGACCTGATCGCCGCGCTCAATTTCGTGCTCGATCGCGAAGGATTGCCCCCGGTGCCGCTGCGTGCCGCGCGCAACATGATCGGGGCCGGCGCCCGCAAGCTGATCGAACGTGGGCTGGAGCTGGAAGGCCGTGCGATAAGCACCGACGACATCGACCGCCTCACCAGGGATTTTGTCGATTATTACGGCGCCCATATCGCGGTGGAATCGCGCCCCTTTGAGGGGCTGGAGGCTGCGCTCGACGATCTCGAGGCGCAAGGCTGTCGTTTTGCGGTCTGCACCAACAAGCTGGAATGGCTGTCGAAGCGGCTGCTCGACGAACTGGGCTTGAGCGGACGATTCGCCGCGATCTGCGGCGCCGACACGTTCGGCGTCTCCAAGCCCGACCCCGTGATCCTGCAGCAGACGGTGGCGCGCGCCGGCGGGGATATTGGCGCGACCATCATGGTGGGCGACGCGGGACCTGACGTCGGCGTCGCCAGGCGGGCCGGCGTTCCCGTGATTGGGGTCGAATTCGGCTACACGGACGTTCCGATCGCCCAGCTTAAGCCCGACCGGCTGATCGGGCATATGCGCGAATTACCGGCCGCCGTGGATGGGCTCAGCGGCCGCTTTACGGATTTAACTGTTTGATTTTACAGTTATTATTTTGATCGCCATAGATCCCCCACTCTGCCCCGCGGCCCCCTTTGAGAGGTTGCGATTGTAGCCGCCTTACAAGGTGCCTAGATTATGCTAGCGAACCAGCGGCCCCTTTAGAGGCAGTTTGAATGAGCGGCTCCCCGTCACCCGATCAGCAGTTACGTCCGATGGTCGATCCCTTCGGCCGGACCATCCGGTATCTACGCGTGTCGGTGACTGATCGCTGCGACCTGCGCTGCTTCTACTGCATGTCCGAGGACATGACGTTCCTGCCGAAGAAGGATCTCCTGACGCTGGAGGAACTCGACCGGCTGTGCTCGGCCTTCATCGCCAAGGGCGTGCGCAAGATTCGCCTCACCGGTGGCGAGCCGCTGGTCCGGCGCAACGTGATGTCGCTGGTGCACTCGCTGTCGCGGCATCTTGGAACCGGCGCGCTCGATGAGTTGACGCTGACCACCAACGGCTCGCAACTGGCGCGCTTTGCGGCCGAACTGCGCGACTGCGGCGTCCGCCGCGTCAACGTCTCGCTCGATACGCTCGATGCCGCAAGGTTCCGCGCCATCACGCGCTGGGGCGATCTCGACAAGGTTCTGGCCGGCATCGAGGCCGCGCGGGACGCAGGGCTTGCGGTCAAGATCAATGCGGTGGCGCTGAAGAACGTGAACGAGGAAGAGATCCCCTCGCTGATGGAATGGGCGCACGGCAAGGGCATGGCGTTGACGCTGATCGAAGTCATGCCGATGGGCGACATCGGCGAAGGGCGGATCGACCAGTATGTGCCGCTGTCGCTGCTCCGTGCCCGCCTTGCGCAGCACTACACGCTGACCGATCTCGACGACGACACCGGCGGCCCCGCCCGCTACGTCCGCGTCACTGAGACCGGCGGCAAACTCGGCTTCATCACGCCGATGACGCATAATTTCTGCGAGTCCTGCAACCGCGTACGGATCACGTGCACCGGCACGTTGCACACCTGCCTCGGCCATGAGGATGCCTCCGATCTGCGCAAGCCGTTGCGGGCCTCCGCCGACGACGACCTGCTTTCGGCAGCGATTGATCGCGCCATCGGGCTGAAGCCGAAGGGCCACGACTTCATCATCGACCGTCGGCATAATCGCCCGAGCGTCTCGCGCCACATGAGCGTGACGGGCGGCTAGTTACCGCAGCCCCATATCGTCCGACGCATTTTCCGATTGACGCTGTTGCAGCGCGCTGGAATGGTGCGGCTGCTTCACGCCAGCATGGCTGGACAGGCCACCGCACCTAAACGGAGCGGCAAAGACGGCGGAAGCGCAAAAAGGGGAGGACGATCGATGCAATCGATCGCGACATCGGCGATGGCGTCGTGGCCGCCGCCCGGGCAGGTATGATGCGGCCGTTGTTAGCGCTCAGTGCCGGCATCGATCTGCTCAACGAAAAGATCGGCAATCTCTGCAACTTTCTGGTCCTCGCAGCGTGCACGGTCAGCGCCGGCAATGCGATGATCCGCTACGCGTTCGGCTATAGCTCCAACGGCTGGCTCGAACTGCAGTGGTACATGTTCGCCATCTTCGTGATGTTCGGCGCCTCCTACACCTTCAAGCGCAACGAGCATGTTCGCGTCGAAATCTTCTATTTGATGCTCTCTGAACGCGGCCAGCTCTGGCTCGACCTGATCGGAACGCTGTGCTTCCTGATCCCGGCCTGCCTGCTGCTGACCTGGCTGTCCTGGCCGTTCTTCCTGCAGGCCTACGCCGTCGGCGAGGAATCCAGCAACGCCGGAGGCCTGTTGCGCTGGCCGATCAAGCTCGTCGTGCCCGCAGGTTTCGTGATGCTCGCACTGCAGGGCGTCTCGGAGGTCATCAAGCGCGTCGCCGCGCTGCAGAATCTCGTGACCATCGATGCCAGGTACGAAAGACCGGTGCAATGATCACGCTGGAAATGATGCCGCCGCTGATGTTCGGCGGACTTATTCTGGCGATGCTGATCGGCTTTCCCGTCGCATTCACGCTGGCGGCGGTCGGATTCTCGTTCGGCTTTCTCGCGATCCATCTCGGCTTTTTCGACTTCAGCTTCATGCAGGCGATTCCGGGCCGCATCTTCGGGAGCGTTCTGGCCAACGAATTGCTGCTGGCGATCCCTTTCTTCACCTTCATGGGCGCCGTCCTCGAACGATGCGGCTTGGCCGAAGACATGCTGGATTCGATGGGCCAGTTGTTCGGCCCGGTGCGCGGCGGACTAGGCTACTCCGTCATCATCGTCGGCTTCATTCTCGGCGCGATTACCGGCACGGTGGCGGCTCAGGTCATCGCCATGGCACTGATCTCGATGCCGGTGATGATCCGCTATGGTTACAACATGCGCTACATCACCGGCGTGCTGGCGGCCTCGGGCACCATCACCCAGCTCGTGCCGCCGTCGCTGGTGCTGATCGTGCTAGCCGACCAGCTCGGCAAGTCGGTCGGCGACATGTATCTCGGCGCCTGGGGGCCGTCGCTATTCCAGATCGCGCTGTTCGCCGGCTACACCTTTCTTCTCGGCATCATCAAGCCGGACCACGTGCCGCCGGTGCCGAGGTCGGCGTTGACGCTCACCGGCTGGCCGCTGTGGCGAAAATGTCTGATGGGAATCATCCCCTCGGCGGTGCTGATCTTCGTCGTGCTCGGCACCATGATGCTGGGCCTGGCGACGCCGACCGAAGCCGGCGCAATGGGCGCCGTTGGCGCCGTCGTGCTTGCCGCAATACACCACAAGGAATTCAGCGCGGCCGGCAACAGGATTCTGCTGATCGGCATCATCGCCGCGGGCGTCGGAACGATTCTCGGAATCCTCTACACGGGCAGCTTTCTGTTCAAGATCGCCTTCGCAATCACCTATCTCGCCGTGATCTGGATTTGTCTGGAAGCCGTGCGCATTCCCGACCTCCGCGACCTCATCCGTCAGGGCTATCAGTCGACGATGCGCCTCACCTCGATGGTGGTGTTCATCCTGATCGGTTCTACCTGCTTTTCCGTGGTGTTCCTCGGCGTCTCCGGCGGCGTCTGGCTGGAGCACATGCTGACCTCGGTACCCGGCGGGGTCTGGGGCTTCCTGATCTTCATCAACCTGTTCATCTTCTTCCTGGCGTTCTTCCTCGACTTCTTCGAGATCGCCTTCATCATCCTGCCGATGGTTGCGCCGATTGCGCAAAAGGTGCTGGCGCCGGTGGTCGGTGCGGATGCGGCGCTGATCTGGTTCGGCGTGATGCTGTGCGTCAACATGCAGACGTCTTTCCTGCATCCGCCGTTCGGCTTTGCGCTGTTTTACCTGCGCGGCGTGGCGCCCAAGGAAGTCAAGAGCTCCGACATCTATTGGGGGGCGATCCCGTGGATCGGCTTGCAGGTCATCATGGTCGTGCTGGTGATCGCCTTCCCCTGGACCGTTACCGCGTTGCTGGACAAGCCGGTGAGCGCAGAGGATCTCAGCAAGATCAGAATTGAGGTTCCGCATATCGAATTGCCGCCGCTGGATTTAGGTCCGCTCAAGCAACAGTAGTAATTGCTCCGGAAAACAATGACTCGTTGACGAAGTCGTGCGCCCACAGCCTGGCGCTCGGGCCAGGACGCAATGCTGTTCCGCAGACGAAATATTCCCCTTCAATATCAACAAACTTCCGATTGACGGCAGCAGCGAGCGCTGGTTTGGTGCATCGGCTTCATGCTAGCTCGGCAGGATAAGCCGGCTGCGCCCAACAGCGCGGTCAAGACGGCAGAGGCGTCAGTCTGGGAGGGTCATCGTTGCAATCGCTCTTGAAATTGAGCCGGGGAATCGACGCATTCACACGGTGGACGGGCAAACGCCTGGCGTGGCTCATTCTGATAGCCGTGCTCATCTCGGCCACCAACGCGGTCGTGCGCAAGAGTTTCGACGTATCCTCGAATTCCTGGCTGGAGCTGCAGTGGGTGCTGTTCGGCGTTGTCTTTCTGCTGTGCTCGCCGTGGACGATGCTCGACAACGAGCACATCCGCATCGATATCGTAAACAACCTGTTTTCCAAACGCTGGCGGGATATCGTCGATATCATCGGCCACGTATTTTTCCTGATGCCACTCTGCATCGTGATGATCATCACCGGCGGTCCGTTCTTCATGCGCTCGGTTGAAATCAACGAACAGTCCGGCAATGCCGGTGGTCTGCCGCAATGGCCGGCCAAATCACTGATCATCATCGGGTTCGTGTTCCTGTTCGCTCAGGGCATTTCCGAACTGATCAAGCAAATCGCCGTGATGCGCGGCCTGATTCCGGATCCACACGCATCTCAAATGCATGCTCTCGAAGCCGAGGTCGAACACCTCGTCGAGGCGATCGAAAAACGCTGATCGTCAGGCGCGATCTCAGGGGGACTAGATGACTGCTTTTCTCATCGCCAACATGGCGCCGATCATGTTCGCGTCGCTGGTGATCATCCTGCTGCTGGGCTATCCGGCGGCATTTTCGCTCGGCGCGGTTGGACTGATCTTCGCCTTTGTCGGCATCGAGCTGGGCGAGTTCCGGCCGGACTTCCTGCAAGCGCTGCCTGAGCGCGTCTACGGCGTGATGAACAACGACACGCTGCTCGCCATTCCGTTCTTCACGTTCATGGGACTGGTGCTCGAACGGTCGGGCATGGCCGAGGATCTGCTCGATACTATCGGACAATTGTTCGGCACGATCCGCGGCGGCCTCGCCTATGCCGTCATTTTCGTCGGCGCGTTGCTCGCGGCAACCACGGGTGTCGTTGCCGCTTCCGTCATCTCGATGGGCCTTATCTCGCTGCCGATCATGTTGCGCTATGGCTACGACCGAAGGATGGCGTCCGGCGTCATCGCCGCTTCCGGTACGCTGGCGCAGATCATTCCTCCCTCTCTCGTCCTGATCGTGATGGCCGACCAGCTCGGCAAGTCGGTCGGCGACATGTACGAGGGCGCGTTCATCCCGGGAATGGTGCTCGCTGGCCTGTATGCCGGCTACGCGTTCCTGGTCAGCATGATCTATCCCAAGGCTGCTCCGGGTCTGCCAGCGGAGGCGGTCGGTTTTCGCGAGCCTGATGGCAGCCGCGGACTTTGGTCACTCGGCGTCCTCTTCATCGTCAGTTGCGTTTTCGGCTGGTTCATGATGCGCCATTCGGAGGCGCGCGGCGCCGATTACGTCGTGCTCAGCATGTTCTATGGCATCCTGTTTGCCTTCTTCGTGGCGGTGGCGAACTGGCTCATTCATAAGTTCACCGGCTTCCGTTTCCTGTCGGCGATGGCGCAGCAGACGACCTTCGTGATGGTGCCGCCGCTGTTCCTGATCTTCCTGGTGCTCGGCACGATCTTCGTCGGCATTGCCACGCCGACGGAAGGCGGCGCGATGGGCGCGGCCGGCGCACTCATTCTCGGCGCCGCCAAGCGCCGGCTGAGCTGGGATCTGATCCGGCAAGCGACGGAATCGACGGCCAAACTGTCGGCCTTCGTGATCTTCATCCTGATCGGCGCACGCGTGTTCTCGCTGACGTTCTACGGCGTGAACGGCCACATCTGGGTCGAGCATCTCTTGACCTCCCTGCCCGGCGGCCAGATCGGCTTCCTGCTTTTCGTCAACGCGCTCGTCTTCGTCCTGGCCTTCTTCCTCGACTTTTTCGAACTGGCCTTCATCATTATTCCGCTGCTCGGACCCGCGGCGGAAAAGCTCGGCATCGACCTGATCTGGTTCGGCGTCATCCTCGGCGTCAACATGCAGACGTCGTTCATGCACCCGCCGTTCGGCTTCGCGCTGTTCTATCTGCGATCGGTGGCGCCGAAGGAATCCTATATCGACCGCGTCACCGGCAAGCGCATGGACCCGGTGACAACCGGCCAGATCTATTGGGGCGCGGTGCCGTTCGTGGTGATCCAGGTCATCATGGTGATACTGGTCATCATGTTCCCGGCGATGGTGATGCACTACAAGGGCGCGGCGTCGACCATCGATCCGAACTCGATCAAGATCGAGGTGCCGCAGATCGAATTGCCGCCACTCGATTTCGGGCAGCCCAAACAGTAGCGCCGCTGCTCAAATCATCCGCTTCTCCCAAATAAGAAACCCCGGAGCTTTCGCTCCGGGGTTTTTGCTTGCTTTTGGCAGGTTCGACGAAATCAGCCCTGCGAGTGACGCGCCATGAAGCCGTCGTATCCGAGTTCGGCCACCTGGAACCATGAATAGCCGTTGTTCGAGAACGACGTCAGCGATTCATACACCTTCTTGAAATCGGCGTTGCCGGCTGCGACTTCGCTGTGCAATTCCTTCGCCGCCTTGTAACAGGCTTCCATCACCGGCGCCGGGAACGGGCGCAGCTTGGCGCCGGCTGCGATCAGCTTGCGCAACGCGGGCGGATTGGCCTGATCGTATTTCGCCATCATCCAGTTGTTGGCGTAGTGGCCGGCCTGCTCGAGAACCGACTGGTAGTATTTCGGCAAGGCATTCCACTTGTCGAGATTGACGAAGGCCAGCAGCATCGGGCCGCCTTCCCACCAGCCGGGATAGTAGTAGTTGGGGGCAACCTTCGCGAAGCCGAGCTTCTCGTCGTCGTAGGGGCCGACCCACTCCGCGGCATCGATGGTGCCCTTTTCGAGCGCCGGGTAAATGTCGCCGCCCGCGATCTGCTGCGGGACGACGCCAAGCTTCTGCAGCGCACGACCGGCAAAGCCGCCGATGCGCAACTTCAGCCCCTTCAGGTCGTCGGGTGTCTTGATCTCCTTGCGGTACCAGCCGCCCATCTGCGCGCCGGTGTTGCCGGCGAGCAGCGAGGTCACGTTGTACTTCTTGTAGAATTCGTTGAGCAGATCCCTGCCGCCGCCAAGCATGTACCAGGCCTGGTTGAGACGCATGTTCGGCCCGAACGGCACCGCAGAGCCGAAGGTGAAGGTCGGATCCTTGCCGAAATAGTAGTATGATGCGGTATGGCCGATCTCGACGGTGCCGTTCTGCACGGCGTCGAGAACCTGCAGGCCGGGGACGATTTCACCGCCGGCAAATGTCTGGATCTGGAACTTGTTGTCGGTGGCTTCGCCGACCATCTTGGCCATCAATTCGGCACCGCCATAGAGCGTGTCCAAGGACTTCGGCCAGCTCGTCGGCATGCGCCACTTGATTTCGGGCAAGCCCTGCGCAATCGCGGGCGCTGCGATCGTTGCAGCACCTGCCGCACCCAAGCCGGTTACTTTGAGAAAATCTCTTCGCTTCATATTTCATCCCTTTTGGTTGTGCCGGTCAGCCTTCGTTTCGAGGCTTGGATCAAGCATGGAACATCCGGCCGCCGATTTCCATAAGCAATTGGATGGAAACGCGAAAAAGCCCGACCTTCCTGCGAAGGCCGGGCTTCCTCGTAAGCTTTTGGGATAGGTATCCGGCTCCGATCAGCCGCGCGTGCGCGAACGGATCATGAAACTGTCGTAGGTATATTCGGCGACCTGCCACCACAGATACTGGTCGGAGCGATAGGCCTGCATCGCGTCGATTGCCTTCTTGAAGTCCGCGTTCTTGCCGGAGATTTCGGCCCACAATTCGTTGGTCGACTTCAGGCAAGCTTCCAGCACTTCGTTAGTGAACGGACGAAGCTGCGTGCCACTGGCGACGAGGCGCTTCAGTGCCGCGGGGTTCAGCATGTCGTAGCGCTGATTCATCCAGGCATTAGTGTTCGCCGCCGCGTTGGTGAGAATGCCCTGGTAGCTCTTCGGCAGTTCATTCCACTTCTCGAGATTGGCGAAGGCGTGGACCGTCGGGCCGCCCTCCCAGAAGCCGGGGTAGTAATAGAACTTCGCGACCTTCTGGAAGCCGAGCTTCTCGTCGTCATACGGACCGACCCACTCGGCGGCGTCGATGGTGCCCTTTTCCAGCGCCGGATAGATATCGCCGCCAGCGATCTGCTGCGGCACCACGCCAACCTTCTGCAGGACTTGGCCAGCAATGCCGCCGATGCGCATCTTGAGGCCCGAGAGATCGGCGACCGTCTTGATCTCCTTGCGGAACCAGCCGCCCATCTGCGTGCCGGTATTGCCGCAGGGGAAGCCGATCACGCCGGACTTCTTGAAGAACTCGTTGGCGAGGTCGTTACCGCCGCCTTGCGCCAGCCAAGAGTTCTGCTGGCGCGCATTGAGACCGAACGGCACGGCCGAAAAGATCGCAAAGGTCGGATCCTTGCCGACGTAATAATACGAAACGGTGTGGCACATCTCGACGGTGTTCTTGGAGGTCGCGTCGAGCGCCTGCAGACCCGGAACCAGTTCGCCGGCCTGGAAGACCTGGATCTGGAATTTGTTGTCGGTCATCTCGGCGACCTGCTTCGCCAGGTGCTCGGCACCGCCATAGATGGTGTCGAGCGACTTCGGGAAGCTCGACGTCAGGCGCCATTTGATCTCAGGCGACGATTGCGCGATCGCCGGCGAGGCAACGGCTGTCGCGGCAGCACCGGCCGCTGAAACCTTCAAAAAATCACGACGCTTCATTCAAGCTCTCCTTCGGGTCGTTCCCCAAATTTCCTCGAGCGTTCCTCCGGCGGGACGAATTCCACGGCATCCGGGGCGCTCTGGCGGGGGCGCTTTAACACGGAAGTTCGCGTTCGAAAACGCGACAAAGGCATGACTGCACTGATTAAACGAAAGTCGTATGGGCGCGGACAATGCAACCTCAGGCCGCGGCAATCGCGCCCTGAAGCTGGTCGCGAACCTTGGTCCCGATGGCCCGGTAGACCGCGGCATGCGGGCCATCAGGCTCGCTAGCCACCACCGGATTGCCTTCATCCGAGGTGGTCCGGATCGACATGTGCAGCGGGATTTCGCCCAGGAATGGAACACCCAGCCGCTCCGCCTCATGGCGCGCGCCGCCATGGCCGAAAATGTCCGAGCGCGTGCCGCACTCGGGACATTGGAAGTAGCTCATGTTCTCGACAATGCCGAGCACCGGCACGTTGACCTTCTTGAACATCGCAAGCCCGCGCCGCGCGTCGATCAGGGAGAGGTCCTGCGGGGTTGAGATAATCACCGCTCCCTTCAGCGGCACGTTCTGCGCCAGGGTCAATTGCGCGTCCCCCGTACCGGGCGGCATGTCGACGACGAGAATATCGAGCGTGCCCCACGCCACGTCACGCAGCATCTGGGTGATCGCCGACATCACCATCGGCCCGCGCCAGATCATCGCGGTGTCTTCCTCGACCAGGAAGCCGATCGACATGATCGAAAGCCCGAAACGCTTGATCGGAATCATCTTGCGGTCGGCGTTGAGCTGCGGCTTCTCATTGATGCCGGCGAGCCGCGGCACCGAGGGGCCGTAAATGTCGGCATCGAGCAGCCCGACACGCAGGCCGAGGTCGCGCAGGCCAAGCGCAAGATTGAGCGCGGTGGTCGACTTGCCGACACCGCCCTTGCCCGAGGCCACGGCGATGACGGCGGCAACGCCAGGAATCTCCGCCTGCTTCGACATCGGCGAGGCCGCGCCCTGCGGTGGGCGGTGGGCGGAAGCGGGTTGCACGCCATGCGCATGGCGATGCGCCACGGGCGCGGCCTGCGGAGCACCGGGCTTGCGCTCGGCCGTGAGAGCGATCATCGCCGTGCTGACACCAGGGATCGCGCGCACTGCAGCTTCGGCCTGTGCGCGCACGCTTTCCCAGGCTCTAGCCTCGGCGGCGTCGACATTGATGGAGAAGAACACCTTGCCGTCGGTGACCGAGATCGCCGACAGCACGTTGGCATTGGTCAGTGGCACGCCGCGCGGCGAGGCCACCCGGCTAACGGCATCGAGAACCTGTTGCTGTGTTACGCTCACTTGCGCATCTCCTGAAGCCCTTTCGGTTCCGAGCGAGAACCGGGCCCTACTCGCTTGTTTTGACGCGCATTCTTGACGCGAACCCAACCCGCTCCGGACCAAGTCCGAAAGCGGAGCCTCGTTCCAAGACGCTATGCCAGTCTGATGCGACCCATAGAGCGGTTCAGCGCAAAAGGCTATCTCGCTCCTACGTCATCCCGCCGCTCCGCGGGGGCGGCAGCCGCCTGCTCCTTGGCCGCCTCGTAGTTCAGCTCGATCATCACGCCATTGGGGTCGTTGACGAAGATCTGCCAGAGGTCACCACCCGGAACCTGCCGGGAGTCGTACGCCATGCCCTTCTGCTCCAGCCGCCGTTTCATGCCGTCAAAGCCGTAGCTGGCAAACGCGACATGGTGGACAACGCCGGAATCGGGCTTTTGCGGCTCGTCGGTCTTGGAAATATCGACGAGGTGCACCACCGCCTTGCCCTCGCTGTACATCCAGGCCCCGGGAAATGCGAAGTTGGGCCGCGCGCCCTTTTCCAGGCCCAGAATGTCCTCATAGAACCGGACCGTATCGGCAAGGTTGCGGGTCCGGATGTTGAAATGGTCGAGCACGCCCACGCTGACGCCCATACGATGTCACTCCCTTTTTTGTGAGGTTCTTGAGGAACCTATCCTAGCACGAATCCAGCCCCGCCCATCAACGAAGGCGTTGCCCTCCCCTGCGCAGCGGTTATGGTGCGGCTCCTCCAAAAACACCGTCCGGCCGGCCCAACGTCGCCGGCGAAAAACTCCAAGGTAACTCACATGGCTAAAGTCGCTTTTCTCGGTCTCGGCGTAATGGGCTTCCCCATGGCAGGACATCTGGCGAAAAAAGGCGGCCACGAGGTGACCGTGTACAACCGCACCGGGGCCAAGGCGAAGGAGTGGGCGGACAAGTTCGGCGGGCGTACCGCGCCGACGCCGAAGGCCGCGGCCGAAGGTCAGGATTTCGTGATGTGCTGCGTCGGCAACGACAATGACCTGCGCGCGGTCACGATCGGCACCGATGGCGCCTTCGCCGGCATGAAAAAGGGCGCGGTATTCGTCGACCACACCACCGCCTCCGCCGAAGTCGCCCGCGAGCTCGATGCTGCTGCCGTCAAGGCCGGCTTCAAGTTCATCGATGCGCCGGTGTCCGGCGGCCAGGCCGGTGCGGAAAATGGCGTGCTGACGGTGATGTGCGGCGGCAAGGAAGACGCCTATGCCGCTGCCGAGCCGATCATTTCCGGCGCTTACGCAAGGATGTGCAAACTGCTCGGCCCCGCCGGCGCCGGACAGCTCACCAAAATGGTCAACCAGATCTGCATCGCAGGTCTCGTCCAGGGCCTGTCGGAAGGCATTCACTTCGCCAAGAAGTCCGGACTCGACGTTGCGGCCGTGATCGAGACCATCTCCAAGGGCGCGGCGCAGTCCTGGCAGATGGAGAACCGCTACAAGACCATGAATGACGGCAAGTTCGACTTCGGCTTCGCCGTCGAATGGATGCGCAAGGACCTCTCGATCTGCATCAGTGAGGCCCGCCGCAACGGCGCCAACCTGCCGGTGACCGCCCTCGTCGATCAGTTCTACGCCGAGGTCGAGAAGATGGGCGGCAAGCGCTGGGATACGTCGAGCCTTTTGGCCCGGCTGGAGCGGTGAGTTAAAGAAACAGGTTAAGACAAAGCACAGAGCCCCCGCTTCTTATCCTGTCAGAAGCGGGGGTTCCGTCCGCCCGACAGGTTAATTTTAACTTCCCGTTTACGAGAATTTTTAGCTCTTTAAGTCATCGCTTAATGATTTAGCGGCACAGATAGACAATGCAAAAGCCCGCGCAGTTCGCGGGCAGGATTTGTGTTGTTCAATGAGTAAGCCCGCAGAGAAGCCCGAGGTTGTCCAGCTTCCGGCAGAAGCGCCGGTCGCACCAGCGGTCAACACCCGGCGCGTGGCGGCGCAGCGCGTGCGCGAGGCGCGCGATCGGTTAACGTCGACCAGCGGGACCCGCCCCGCCTTCGATACCGAGTTGCTCCGACAATACGCCCAGACCCGGGTATCGGCTTCCTTCGTGGTCATGCTGCTGGTGGTTGCGACCGGCGTGCTGTTCGGCCTCTGGAAGTATGCCGTGCCGGCCGCGGTCTGGACCGTCGGCATGCTCTGCATCCATGCCACCATCATTCGCAACTGCAAGCGCTTCCTCAGCGAGCAGCCTAATCTCGCCGCCACGCGCAAATGGCAAACCCGCTTCGTGCTGCTCGACCTGCTCTACGGCCTGAGCTGGACGGCGATCCTGCTCGACCCCGCCGGCCTCGACGTCGTCTCGAACACGATGATGATGTTCCTGATGCTGCTGGTGATCGCGGTGTCAAGCATGCTGGCCGCGACGCTGCCCATTGCCGCCGTGGCGGCAACCGCGCCGGTGACGGCTGCGATCGCGCTCAATTTCGTGATGGGCGGAACCTTCGACAATTACGCGCTCGCGCTGCTGGCGGTCGCCGCCGAAAGCTATTTTGCGCTGCTTGCCCATCAGCTTCATTCGACGACGCTGGAGACGATCGAAGCGCGCGCCGAAAAGGATGCGCTGATCGGCGAGCTCGAACAGGCCAAGGCGATCTCGGATGAAGCGCGGCACCGCGCCGAATCCGCCAACGTCGCCAAGTCGCGCTTTCTGGCGCAGATGAGCCACGAGCTGCGCACGCCGCTGAACGCGATCCTCGGATTCTCCGAGGTGATGAAGAGCGAGATTTTCGGTGCGCACGCCGTGCCGGTCTACAAGGAATATTCCGCCGACATCCACAATTCGGGCGTCCACCTGCTCAACCTCATCAACGAGATTCTCGATCTGTCGCGGATCGAGGCCGGCCGCTACGAACTTAACGAGGAAGCGGTGTCGCTCGTGCATGTCGTCGCCGACTGCCACCATCTTTTGAAGCTGCGCGCGACTAGCCGCGGCATCACCATTCATGAGGTGTTCGAGCACGGCATGCCCAGGATCTGGGGCGACGAGCGTGCCACGCGCCAAGTCGTGCTCAATCTCATATCCAACTCGATCAAGTTCACTCCGCCGGGCGGCGATATCTGGCTCAAGGTCGGCTGGACTGCGTCGGGTGGACAATATCTCAGCGTCAAGGACACCGGCTCCGGCATTGCCGAGGATGAAATCCCGATTGTGCTGGCTTCGTTTGGCCAGGGCTCCAACTCGATCAAATCGGCCGAACAGGGCGCGGGCCTGGGCTTGCCGATCGCCAAGAGCCTGATCGACATGCATGGCGGCACCTTCACGCTGAAATCGAAATTGCGCATCGGCACCGAAGTCATCGTCACCTTCCCGCCGGAGCGCGTGATGAGCGCGCTGGCGCCGATGGCCGAGGACGCCCCGCCCCTGCAGCCGGAACCCGCAGTCACCGCGGCCGCCGAGGACAAGCGGCGGCCGCGTCACAAGCCGATCATGAGTGCCGGCACGGGGTTGTAGTTGCAAGCGCTTGCGCAAAGGAACCAAACCACTTCACTATCCAGGAATGAGCAAAGAAACGCCGTGTATCGCAGTCTGTACAATGGATCCCAAAACCAATCTCTGCTTCGGCTGCGGACGAACGTTGCCGGAGATCGCGCGCTGGCACCGCATGGAAACGGCGGAGCGATTGGCCGTGATGGAAGGGCTTGCGACGCGCATGGTGGATGCGGGCCTGGTTCCGATGCCGCCGCGCACCGAGCGCGGCTGATCGCCGGAGGAAACGGCGGAGGCGCCCAGTGATCCGCATCATGCTCGTTCTGGCGATGCTCGCCGCCACCGCCGGCGCCGTCGTCGCCTATGGCGATCCGAACCAGATCGCGCGCGCCAGCAACTCGGTCACGAAAATGCTGTGGCAACGCAGCCTGGAGCCGGCGCCCGCTGTGGAGATCGCACGCGGCAAGGCCGGTGAATTCGCGCTGCACGCCAAGATCAACGGCGTCAAGGCGCCGATGGTGATCGACACCGGCGCAACGTCGGTGGTGCTGACCTGGGAGACGGCGAAGGCGATCGGCCTGCCGATCGAGATGCTCGAATACAACGTCGAACTCGAAACCGCGGGCGGCCACACCAAGGCGGCGCGGCTGACCCTCGATCGCCTCGCGGTCGGCGGCCTCGTCGAGAAATCGGTCCCGGCGCTGGTGGTGCCGCGCGGGCTGATGAAGACCAACCTGCTCGGCATGAGCTTTCTGGACCGCCTGGAAAGCTGGGGCGTGCAGGCCGACAAGCTGAAGCTGCACGGCTATCCCGAGGTGGCGGGCCGGAGCAAGCGCCGCACGGCGGCGAACTAAGGCGTGGACTCACAAACTAATCATGTCCGCTTGGCCTGCAAGAGCGGCGCAAAAGCAGATATGCTGATATCGACGCGACGGGCCAAGAGCCAAGTTGGCGGGCTCAGTCAATTCGCACGCTTCCAGATCACGTCAACTACGTTTCCAGCCGAAGGACGAACAGTCAGCGTCAATTGTTCTCCGGCAATTGTGACAAAGCGCTTCTGATCCGTGCCATTCCAATTTGGAAAGGAACTGCCCTCGACGTGAATTGCGATGCTGCTGTCTGCCTCGCTTATCGAATATGTTCCGAAGTAAGTTATCGTGCCGTCGGCCGTTTCTTTGTTTTCGTCAGGAGTGCCCTGCCATAGGGCATTGCTCGCGTATTTGGCACGATCTGATCGCATCACAGTGATGATGTATCGCCCGCCCGCATCAAAGAAGGCGATGCCCTTTGGGCTGGTCCCATAACGCTCGACCTTGATGCCGTCACCTTTTTTCTGCTCCCACGAGAGCAGCGTCCAAGTACCAACCAATTGCTCTTTCAACGATTGTTTCTGGCCAAGCGCATCGAATGTCATCATGAACGATCCAAAAGCCGCCGCGATAGTGCATGCCGCGAAAATCACTGCACATTCATTGGTCTCTCCCCGAAGAGACTGATAACGTTGGTCCGGCACCGCAATCCCGGACGTTACCACGTTCAAGCGAAACGAGTAACGGGCATGACCACAAGAACCTTTTGCACGCTTGCCGCCGCCATCTTTGCCTTGATCGCACTTCTGCAGTTGATCCGGATCGTGATGGGATGGTCCGTCACCTTGAATGGCGTGGATGTGCCGTTCTGGGCGAGCTGGATTGCGGTCATCGTGGCTGGCACGTTGAGCTTCGTCGGCTTTCGTGCCGCGATGCGCAGCTAAGGCTGGCAGAGGAATTGTCCGCAAGCGTTACGCTTTCGACTTCGCCGCCTTGCGCGCCTTGTTGACTTCCTCGATTTCGGGCTCGATCGAATTCAGGCTCTCGTAGATTTCTGCGAGCACGGTCTTCAGGTCCGAAACGTTCTTCGACGGAAAATTGCGAACCGCCACTTCCTCGAAATGGATGGCGATCGGGATCAATTCTTCCACCAGCGTCCGCCCCTTGGGCGTGAGGTTGATCGCGACCGTGCGCGCGTTGTCCTTTAGCCGCGTGCGCGTGACGAGGCCTCGCCGCTTCATCTCGCCGATCAGGCGCGACAGCGTCGATATCTCGATCGTCGTCATGTCGGCGAGATCGCCGAGGCGCTGATCGCCCTTTTCCCAGAGCGCGGCCATCACGCGGTACATCGGTAGTGTCACGCCGTAGCCCGCGATGCGCCGGGAAAACAGGTCGCCCATCCGCACGCCGACGCGGTTAAGCATGTAGGGCAAGGAATTCGTTAGCCGGTACAAGATCTTGCATCCCGCTTTGGTGCAACTTTTGCATCCCTCCAATAGCCGGGCGCCGATCATTTTTCAAGGCAATTGTTGCATCTGAAAATTTCCGATTGACTTGTCATTTGCAAATGCAATTATTGTTCACGAAAATTAAGCCGCCGATCAAGAGCGGACCGTGCAGTGGAGGAAACCATGTCGCTGGATTCGGCATCCGACGAATTGCGTGAAACGTTCAAGCGAGCGTTGCGGCGATTTCCGGCCGCCGTGTCGGTGATCACGTCTGCCGACCAGAACCGCCGCCACGGGATGACGGCGACCGCGGTGACGTCGCTGTCGCTCGACCCTCCTTCGCTGATCGTCTGCGTCAACCGACAAACGCTGCTGCACGACATCATGCTGCTGGCGCGCCGGTTTTGCGTCAACGTTCTGCGCCGCGACCAGATCACACTTTCATCCGCCTTCAGCGGCGCGGTGCCGGCCGACGAACGGTTCGGGCTCGGCCAATGGATGACCTCGGCCGAGGGCGTCACCTATCTCGCCGACGCGCAGATCAACATCTTCTGCAAGAAGGCCGCCGCCGTCCCCTACGGCACGCACACGATTTTCATCGGCGAAGCTGAGACCGTGAACGTGCGCGATCCGATCGAACCCCTGATCTACCAGGACGCGACCTACTGCTTCTCGGTGCCACACGACAGCCAGGCTGCGTGATCCGCCAAGCCGCCGCCTTCCAGCCCATCGAAGATACGGAGCAAACCAATGGTATCAGTCGCCCAGTTGAAGAATGTACCCGCGCCGCCGGCCGCTCGCCCCGACATTAGCGAGTTGCGGAGCCGCGTGGCGCAGATCGCGCCGCAGATCAAGGCACGCGCCCACACCACGGAAAAGGCGGGCCGCGTGCCGGAAGAGAACATCACGGCGCTGCGCATGATCGGCTATTTCGATATCGTCAAGCCGGCGATGTTCGGCGGCTACGAGCACGATTTCGACGTGCTGGTCGAACTGAACATCGAGCTTGCGAAAAGCTGCGCCTCGACGGCATGGGTCGGCGGCCTGCTCGCAGCCCATCAATGGCTGATCGCGGGATTTCCGGAAATCGCGCAGCGCGACGTCTGGGATGATAATCTAGATGCGCTGGCCTGCGGCTCCTATGCTCCGGCCGCCAGGGCGATCGAGGTCGACGGCGGCTATCGCCTCAGCGGGCGCTGGTCGTTTGCGAGCGGCTGCGACAATGCGCAATGGTCGTTGTGCGCGGCGCTATTGCCGTCGAAGACGGAAGCCGGCCAGTTTGCGCCGGCCTTCCTGCTGGTGCCGGCCACCGACTACGTCATCGACGATACATGGAATGTCGTCGGCCTTAGCGGCACCGGTAGCAAGACGCTCGTACTGTCGGACGTATTCGTGCCCGCCCACCGCCTGCTGTCGTTCGCCGACACCACATCCGGCAAGACACCGGGCGCCGCGCTGCATGCCGCCAACCCCACCTTCTCAATCCCGATGCTGTCGAACATTCCCTCCTGCCTGGCATCTACCGCAGTCGGCGCCACCGCCGGCGCGTTGGAGGACTATCTTGCCGTTACCTCGAGGCGAATTACGCGCGGCGCGGTGGCGGGCCACAACAACCGCATGGCGGATTTCCCGACCATCCAGTTACGTGTTGCGGAAGCGGCCGCTTCCGTCGATGCGGCGCGCGAAGTGCTGCTGCGCGATCTCAGGGACCGTGCGGCGACGATCCGCGACGGCAGGCCGGTCTCGGTCGAGGACCGCATCGTCAGCCGCCGCGGTCAGGCCTTTTCGGTTGCGCTGGCCATCCGCGCCAGCGAAGCGCTGAACGCCTCGACCGGCGGGCTCGGCCTCGATCTTTCCAATCCGGTGCAGCGCGCCTGGCGCGATGCCAATGCCGTCGGCCGCCACATCAGCATGAACTGGGACGCCGTCGGCACCATGTACGGCCAACTCGCGCTCGGGCTGACGCCGCAAGGTCAATACTAAGGGACAGTACTAACCAGCATCAGACATCAGCGAGGACAATATGCAGGGCAAGATCGCGCTAGAGGAACATTTTGCAATCCCGGACACGCTGATGGATTCGGCGGGCTTTGTCCCGGATTCCTATTGGCCGGAACTGAAGGAGCGCCTCCTGGATATCCAGGACAAGCGGCTGGCCCAGATGGACCGGCATGGCGTCGAAATGATGATCCTGTCGTTGAACGCACCGGCGGTTCAGGCGATCCCGACATCGTCCGCGCCAACGAGATTGCGATCCGCGCCAACGATTTCCTCGCCGAACAGGTGGCAAAACGGCCGTCGCGATTCCAGGCCTTTGCCGCACTGCCGATGCAGGATCCCGATCTCGCGATCGCCGAACTCGAGCGCTGTATCAAGACGCTCGGCTTCCGCGGTGCGCTGGTCAACGGCTTCTCGCAAATCGGCGACGGCAAGCGGCCGGTCTATTACGACCTGCCGCAATACTGGCCGTTCTGGGCAGCGGTGGAGCAGACCGGCCTGCCCTTCTATCTGCACCCGCGCAATCCGCTGCCGGAAGACTGCGCGATTTATGAAGGGCATCCCTGGCTGATGGGCCCGACCTGGGCGTTCGGACAGGAGACCGCGGTCCATGCGTTGCGGCTGATGGGATCGGGATTGTTCGATGCCTATCCAAAACTGAAGATCATCCTCGGCCATATGGGCGAAGGCCTGCCCTACAGCATGTGGCGCGTCGATCATCGCAACGGCTGGGTCAAGGCACCGCCGAAACACAAGGCGAAAAAGAAAATCTGCGACTACTTCAACGCCAACTTCTTCCTGACCACGTCGGGCAATTTCCGCACGCAAACGCTGATCGATTCCATTCTCGAGATCGGGGCCGACCGCATCATGTTCTCGGTCGACTGGCCGTTCGAGAACGTGGACCACGCCTCCGACTGGTTCAACGGCGCCAGCATCAGCGAGAACGATCGCCTGAAGATCGGCCGGCGCAACGCCATCGACCTGTTCAAGCTCGATCTCGGCGACTTGGCCGTCGTCGAGCACGGCATTCATCAAGCCGCGGAATAAGCGGCCTCAAACGACATAATCACCATCTGGGAGGGATACGGCCATGGCCGCGCAGGCAATCGATCTTCACGAAGAACTCGCCGAAGCAAAGGTAGGAAAATTTCACTGGCGCCTCGGCGCCATCATGGGACTGCTAACGCTGTTTGACGGATATGACACGTTCAACCCGGCTTACGTCATTCACTACGTTGCAAAACCGTGGGGGCTACAGGCTGGCCAGGCAGGACTGTTGATTTCCAGCGGCCTGGTTGGATTCCTGCTCGGGGCCGCCATCCACGGCATCATTGCCGACCGGCTCGGCCGCCGCGGCACCCTGCTCGGCGGCTTGTGGATCACCAGCATCTTCACGCTGCTCACCGCGACCTCGGCCGACTCGTTCCTCTCCTTCTGCATCCTCCGGATTCTGACCGGCATCGGCCTCGGCGTGCTGCTGCCGCTCGCGACCACCTACATCAACGAGCTGGCGCCGCGGCGCGTGGCGAACACGTTCGCGCTGTGGGGCGTCGCACTTGGCTGGGCGCTCGGCGGCACCCTCGCCGGGGTCGCCGGTGTATTCGCGACGCCGCTATTCGGCTGGACGTCGCTGTACTGGATCGGCTCGCTGTCGTTCCTGCTGCTTCCCTTCATGCACTTGATGCTTCCGGAATCGCCAAAGTTTCTTGCACTTCAGGGCCGCACCGATGAAATCCGCGACATGCTGACAAAGCTCCGGCCCGAGCGCGCCGGTATTTACGCCTCTGCCGAAATCGCCGTCGGGCAGACCGAGAAGCCGGTCAATTCGGTGGCGGCGCTGCTGCAATCCAAATATCGCCGGACCACGTTCGCGATCTGGGCATCGGCCTTCCTCAGCCTGTTCTGCATCTTCGGCCTGTCGGGGTGGATTCCGACCGTGATGATGCAGCGTGGAGAAACCTTTGCTGCAAGCTTCGGTTTCGGCGCGCTGATGCAGATCATGTCGTTCGTCGGCGCTCTCGTGCTTGGGCATCTCGTCGACAAGTCCGGCAGCAGCCGTGGACTGATCGCGACCTGGTGGGCGATTGGCGGCCTCGCGGTGCTCTCGCTCGTGGTGATGAACGACCACATCGTCAACATCACATCGGTCGCCGCCGCCGGCTTCTTCATCATCGGCGCACAGTTCGTGCTGAACAATTTCACCGCGGCTTCCTATGAGACGGGCGTGCGCGCCACCGCAGTCGGAATGGAGCTTGGGGTCGCCCGCGTCGGCGCCATCCTCGGCCCGTTCGTCGCCGGCGCGCTGCAGCAATATTACCAGAGCCCGACGCCGATGTTCCTGTCGATCGGCGTCTCCGCGATTGCCGCCGGGATGATTATCCTGCTGGCCCGCCGGCCCGTGAGCGCACCATCTGGTAGCCTTGAAGGGGCTGCCGGCTTGCGCAAGGTTGCACAGCCCGCCTCTTGAGCCGAAAGTCCGGCTCCGGGGCGGCCTGACCCTGGAGCCGGTCATTCGTCCGCAAGGAGCAACCATGCAAGACTTCACCTACCAGAGCGCGCCGATGCGGGTGGTGTTCGGCACCGGCACGCTGCGTCAGTTGCCCGATGAATTGTCCCGCCTCGGCGTTACCCGCGCCCTCGTGCTGGCGACCCCGCGGCAGAAAGATCTGGTCGCCGGCATCCGGGAGATGATCGGCGAACGCCTCGCCGGCGTGTTCACCGGAGCGGTCATGCATACGCCCGTCGAGGTGACGGAACGGGCGATGGAAGTCGTGCGCGAGAGCCAGGCCGATGGCGTCGTCGCGATCGGCGGCGGTTCGACCACCGGCCTCGGCAAGGCGATCGCCTTGCGCACCGATCTGCCGCAGATCGTGCTGCCGACCAGTTACGCTGGCTCGGAGATGACGCCGGTGGTTGGCCAGACCAGCGGCGGGATCAAGACCACCCAGTCGAGCCCGAAGATCCTCCCCGAGATCGTGATCTACGACGTCGACCTCACCATGACGATGCCGGCAAAACTATCGGCGACATCGGGCGTCAACGCCATTGCACACGCGGTCGAGGCGCTCTACGCGCGGGATCGCAACCCCATCATATCGCTGATGGCGCAGGAAGGCATCGGCACGCTGGCGCGGGCGCTGCCGAAAATCTGCGCTGAGCCGAGCGACAGGGTCGCGCGCACCGACGCGCTCTATGGCGCCTGGCTCTGCGGCGTCTGCCTCGGCGCGGTCGGCATGGCGCTGCACCACAAGCTCTGCCATACGCTGGGCGGGCTGTTCAATCTGCCGCATGCCGAGACCCACACCGTCATTCTCCCGCATGCCCTCGCCTACAATGCGCCTGCCGTGCCTGAGGCGATGACACGCATCGCCTCAGCGCTTGGCGTCAGCGACCCGGCGCTCGGCCTCCACGATCTGGCGCGAAAGCTTGCCGCGCCGCTGTCGCTGCGCGAGATCGGCATGCCCGAGAGCGGCATCGATCAGGCCGCCGACCTCGCCGTGAAGGATCCGTACTGGAATCCGCGCGCGATCGAGCGAGAGGCGATCCGCGAATTGATCACGCGCGCGTGGCGCGGAGACGTTCCACCAACCGCCCAATGATCCCTCTGGGCTGGACATCGACATGCACGCGCCGCCTAAGCTTTACGCCGCGACCGGCTCCGCCACGCGATCCTCGACCAGCGCGATCGCGTCCCGTAACACTTCGACGCCCGCGCCCGGCCTGGTGCCCTTCTCCGCCAGATGGCGACGAAAGGCGCGCGCACCAGGCACGCCGTGAAACGCGCCGACGAAGTGCCGCGTCATCGAATGCAGCTTTGCTCCTCGCGCCAACTGGTCTTCGATGTAGGGCAACATCGCTTCGAAGACGTCTTTCATCGTCGCGTGAGGTGCCGCCTCGCCGAACAATTCCGGATCGACGTCGAGCAAACGCCACGGCTCCTGATAGGCCGCCCGCCCCAGCATCACGCCGTCGACATGGTCGAGATGCCGCTTGGCCTCGGCAACACTGCCGATGCCGCCATTGATGATAATCGGCACATCCGGCAGCACGGCTTTGAGCCGGTAAACCCTGTCGTAATCGAGCGGCGGGATGTCGCGGTTTTCCTTCGGCGACAATCCGTTGAGCCAGGCCTTGCGGGCATGGACAATCAGCGCGTCCGCGCCGGCCGCAACCACGCCGCGCGCCAGCACGTCGAGCGCCACTTCCGGGTCCTGATCGTCGATGCCGATCCGGCATTTGACCGTGACCGGAATCTTGACTGCGCGCTTCATGGCAGCCACGCCCTCGGCGACCAGCGCCGGCTCCGCCATCAGGCAGGCCCCGAAACGGCCATCCTTCACGCGGTCGGACGGACAGCCGACATTGAGATTGATTTCGTCGTAGCCAAGATCCTCGCCGATCCGCGCCGCGGTTGCGAGATCATCCGGAACGGAACCACCGAGCTGCAGCGCCACCGGATGCTCACTTGGATCGAAGCCGAGCAGCCGCCTCCGGTCGCCATAAATAATGGCGCCGGTCGTCAGCATCTCCGTATAAAGCCGCGCGTGCCGGCTCATCAGACGGTGGAACACGCGGCAGTGCCGGTCGGTCCAATCCATCATGGGCGCGACGGAAAAGCGATAGTCTTGATATTTCAACAGTTTATCATCTTCTTTCGGCGGATTTGCCCCGTTATACTATTTCCGCGAAAATAGTATACTTATCGCGTGTGCGTAATCGACGACCCTCCCATGACAGCGGCCGTAAATGTCACCGCGAACCCGCGGCCATACAAGCCCAACTTCTAAGAAACGTCGCTAGTCGCATCGCCATCCTCCCTAGTCCACCCAAAGGAACGCGATCCTTCTGCCGGGATAGTGGCCGCGTGCACTGACCTCATTATGGAGGAACGGCAACCGAGGGTGCAGTGTCGATTAGTCGTGAATCGGAATTTCGCCACCCGGTGCTTCGACAGCTAACGCGACGCATTATTCACCGAGAACCGGTCGCTGCGAAAAGAGCAAATCCGCCACCACCTGGCGTTTCCAGCGTCAACCGCGACCTAGGAGCGGCGACCACCGTTTCCCGGGGATCAATCGGTACGCCATCCAGCAGCACGTGGCCGGTAGCGCCCGGTTCGCCACCGTGCATGCCGGGTGCTGGCGTGCGCAGCCGATCGGCCATGAAAGACATCGTTACCGGTTCGTCCGCAAGCAAATCAATTTCGAACACCTGTCCATCGCCCCCTCGCGCCTTGCCCTCCCACAAATCTCCCAGGACTTGCTCGGGGATGCGCACGTTGTTCTTGATGATTTCGATCAGCAATTCGTTGATGGCGCCCGCCGTCACCAGTTTTCATCGGCGGGGTACGCAAACCTTCCTCATAGAGGTCACGGGCGCGGGGCTTGGTGTTGGCCTGTTATCGCGCGTCTTCGTCGAAGACGAACTTGACAGAGGAGACCTGGTAAATCACGGAGGTTATTCCTGCGAGGGCAATCTCTGTTATCATCTGGCCGTGCAGCATCGTGTACGGCCCTTAAGCGAGGCTGCGCAGACACTTCATGATTGGATACT
Source organism: Bradyrhizobium sp. RDI18 (assembly GCF_043203335.1). Lineage (NCBI taxonomy): Bacteria > Pseudomonadati > Pseudomonadota > Alphaproteobacteria > Hyphomicrobiales > Nitrobacteraceae > Bradyrhizobium > Bradyrhizobium sp. RDI18. The sequence continues at coordinate 168,257 of NZ_JBICRN010000006.1, forward strand.
TGCGCAAGCAAGGTAACCCTCTCCACTTCAGGAAGCGGCGCTTGCTGATGCCCATGCGCAGTGCTCCAAAGCTTGCGGTCGCGTCGTTCTTACAAGCCATCGGCCCCCAATGAGGCAATACCGATGGAAAGACCTGCATCCAGCGCAAGGGCCGGCCTTGTTGGCGAAAAACTTCCTGCGTGCACGGAGATGCGCCTCCAATGCAAATTCTGCATTGGACGTCCGGGAGAACGCGAACTAGCCTGCTGCGCGCGTGAAGGAGACTTTTCAGATGAAATGCCTGCCTGTGCTGCTCGCCGCCGTATCCATCGCCGGCCTCATCGCCCATGGCGGCTACGCTTTTGCTGCCGAGACGGCCGACCTCGTCATCAGCGGCGGGACGATCTACAGCGGCGCCGACGAGGCGCCGTTCGTCGGCGATGTCGCGGTCACCGGCGACAGGATCGTCTATGTCGGCCCGCGTGCCGGCGCACCGGCGGCAAAGACGACCATCGACGCGCAGGGCATGATCGTTGCGCCCGGCCTGATCGACGTCCACACCCATCCCGAGAGCTATATCCGATCGGGCGATGCGGCCAAGCGGCTGAATGCGCCGTGGCTGATGCAGGGCGTCTCGACCGTGTTCATCGGCGTCGACGGCAGGGGTACGCCCAACGTCGCCGCCGACCAGGCAGAGCTCGAGGCGCAAAAGGTCGGCACCAACATCGTCAGCTATGTCGGCTTCGGCGCCGTCCGCGAAGCGGTGCTGGGCAAGGATGCTCGCGCCCCCTCGCCCGCCGAACTCGATCGCATGAAAGCCCTGGTTGCGAAAGCGATGTGCGAGGGCGCCATCGGCCTTTCCGCCGGACTGTTTTACGCCCCGCAGAGTTTTGCGAAGACGGAGGAAGTGGTAGCGGTCGCGAAGGAAGCGGCGCGCCGCGGCGGCATCTACGACACCCACCAGCGCGACGAGAGCTCGTATTCCATCGGCCTGATGAACTCCGTCAGGGAAGTGCTGCAGATCGGCCGCGAGGCCGAAATGCCCGTACATTTTGCGCACCTGAAGGCGCTCGGCGTCGATCTGCAGGGCCAGGTGCCGGAAGTGATCCGCCTGATCGAGGCCGCGCGCGCGAGCGGCCAGAAGGTGACGGCCGACCAGTATCCGTGGCTGGCGTCGAGCACCAGCCTCGATGCGGCGCTGGTTCCGCGCTGGGCCGTCGACGGCGGCTATGAGGCGATGATCCGGCGTTTCGACGATGCGGCGGCAATGGCGAAGATCCGCGGCGAGATGATCGAGAATTTGCGTCGGCGCGGCGGCGCGGACTCCATCCTACTGGTCAGTGTGGACCGGCCGTGGACAGGCAAGCGACTGTCGGAAATGGCCGACACATGGAGGATCGAACCGATCGATGCCGCCGTGCGTATCCTGCGCGCCAATCCGCGCGACATGATCGCCTCGTTCAACATGATCGACAGCGACGTCGATCTCGTCATGAAGCAGCCCTGGGTCGTCACTTCTTCCGACGGCAACGACGGCCATCCCCGGCAATACGCCACCTTCCCGCAGAAATACGCGGTCTATGTGCGTGAGCGCGGCGTCATCGACCTCAGGACCTTCATTCGACAATCGACCGGCCTGTCCGCCGACATCTTCAAGCTCGACCGGCGCGGCTATCTGCGGCCGGACTATTTCGCCGACGTCGTGGTGTTCGACCCTGCCCGCTATGCGCCGAAGGCAGACTATGTGCGCCCGAGCGAATTGAGCGCCGGCGTGCAGACACTGCTAGTCAACGGCACGCCGGCCATTCAGGACGGCAAGCTGACGCCAGCGGCCAGCGGCCGCGCGCTGAAGCGCACGCCGGCGCCGGGGACTTGTCCCTAGAGATCGGCTCTATCGCGTCGACAGCCCCCATCGCCTTCGGCTTCATGTTGTCGCCGGTGAGACAAGGCCCATGGACAAGAGCGCGATCGCCGAAGTGCTCCGCAAATGTCAGGCGTGGCCGCCACGCCCCGGTTCGGAACCGATCGATCCGCCCGTCTTCACCGCGGGCGCAACAGATCCGCATGTTGGCGCGTTGGCGATGCCGGTGTTCGGCGCGGATTCCAAGTTGATCGGCGTGCTGGCGCTGTCAGGGCCGGTGGCCCGTCTGACGCCCGAACGGGTGAAAAGCATGGGCGCGATATTGTCAAAAGCTGCCTGGAAGCTGACGCGGGCACTTGGCGGTCCCGACGAGCGCACGGATGGTCGGCTGGATGCCGCGGAATAGCCAATCTCACAGCAAGGCTCGGAACTGCACGAATGAGCAGCGAAGGAATGATGCTTTCCACCGCAGTCAATTTCAGACTGTTCGTCAACATTCGCCATTCCCCTTGCCCTCCGAATCTGATCGTGGCGTTGCAGTACCGGACGGGCTCATGCAGTACCGCGCTAGTTTGTACCCCTTGGTCGATCCCATCTACTTCGGCAGCAACGTAGCGTGCCGCTCTCCCCAAGCCCATGGCTTCAGAACCGCAGTCGTAGTTTTGGCGATGGTTAGAGTAAGAAAACTTGCGCGCTGCGGGTGGCGGTTAGCATTCTCGCTATGACAGCCGAAGCTTAGGAAGACGATAGCACCGAAGTCAGACCGCCATCGACAGCAAGGATCTGTCCGGTGATGTGCTTGCCGGCGTCGCTGGCGAAGAGAACCGCGGCGCCTTTCAGATCGTCCTCGTCGCCGATGCGGCGCAGCGGCGCGCCGGCGGCGAGCTTTTCGACACCGACAGCCTCGATTGTGCCCTTCGTCATTCTCGACGGAAAAAATCCGGGCGCGAGAGCATTGGCCGTAATTCCGTAGCGCCCCCAACTACCCGCCAGCGCCCGCGTGAAATTGACCACCGCGCCCTTGCTCGTATTGTAGGCGACCATCTGCATATCCCCGGAACTTCCGAACAGACCCGCGATCGACGCAAGGTTGATGATGCGGCCGTAGTTGTTGGGAATCATTGAGCGCTTCGCGATCTGCTGGCTGAGCAGGAACAGCGAGCGAATGTTCAGATTCATCACCTTGTCCCACGCCTCGATCGGGTGGTCCTCGGTCGGCGCGCCCCAGGTTGCGCCCGCGTTGTTCACCAGAATGTCCACCCGGCCGAGCTTCTTGATCGCTTCGTCAGTGAGTCGCTTAATGTCTTCGTCCCTGGAATTGTCCGCTGCGATCCACTCCGCCTTGATGCCGAGACCGACAAGATGCGCCTGGGCCTTTTCCAGATCCGGCGCCTTGCGAGAGGAAATCACGACCCGCGCCCCTTGCTCACCTAGCGCCTCGGCGATTTGCAGCCCAAGGCCGCGGGAGCCGCCTGTAACAAGAGCATTCTTGCCGGTGAGATCGAATGCCTTCTTGATGCTTCCCATAGTCAAATCCTCAAGCTTGTGGGCGAAGTTCTGCTGCGCGGTTACGTGGGGATCCGCGGAATCCCTATTTGCCGCGGAACACTGCCGAGCGACGTTCCACGAAAGACTGGATGCCTTCTTTCATGTCTTCGCTGTTGAAAACGCGATCCTTGATCTTTGGGATGTAATCGATCGCAGCTCTTTCACCGGCCTCGACGTATTTCAGCGCGGCTTCCTTGGTCACCTGAATGCCGATCGGCGCGTTCTTGGCGATGAGATCCGCAATCTCCATTGCGCGGACGATCTGCTGGCCCGGAGCGACGACTTCCTGAACGAACCCAATCTTGTGAGCCCGGGCCGCATTGAACTCGTCACACAGGAACAAATGATACATTGCATCTCCCCAGCCAGCCCGCGTCAGATAGCGAAAGTGGGCGCCGCCAAGTGGCGCGATCCCGCGCTTTGACTCCATCTGGCAGAACCGGGCGTCATCGGCCGCCACGACGATATCGCCAGCCAGCATCATTTCGATGCCGATCGTGAAACAGATCCCCTGCACTGCCGTCACGATCGGCTTGCGGCACCGGCTTTTCAGCGCGAACACATCGATGTTGCCAGCCTTGATCTCGCTATTCTCAGCCTTGGGCCCAAAGAATTTCGGCATATCCAGTCCGGCCGTGAAATCCGGGCCTTCGGCGCAGAGTACCCCGACCCAGTAGTCGTCCGTTCGGTCGAGAAGCGTCATCGCATCCGACATCTGCGCCATCATCTGCGGACTGAAGGAGTTCTTCTTCGCCACGTTATCGATGATGATCTTGAACACATGCCCGTGCACCTCGGTACGGATCTGGCCGACTTGGGTTTTCGTGTCGTTCATTTGCTGGTCTCCGAATTGATTCCAGGCGACTGCGCAACGACACGGAGGCTCCTCCGGCCGACTGGCGTGCAGCCGATTATTCTTTGCCAGCCAGCTTGGAACGGTCGCCAAAGCACTGGCTACAAAACATTTGGATAGCCCTTATTCAGTGGAGATGCGCCTGCCTCGACACATTTCATCGCTCAGCTCAGCGCCGCGAACGCGGTCCGTTCGAAAGCCATCAGTTCTTCCGTTCGGCCGTCACGTATCTTCAGTAGCCACTGCGGATCCTGAAGCAGCGCCCGCCCCACCGCGACAAGGTCGAACTCCTCGCGATCGAGGCGGCGGATCAACTCGTCGAGGGATGCCGGACGGGAGCTCTCTCCGCCGTATGCGGCGATGAATTCGCCGGTCAGGCCGACCGACCCGACCGAAATCGTCGGCACTCCCGTTACCTTCTTCGCCCATCCGGCGAAATTCAAATCGGAGCCATCGAACTCCGGCTCCCAGAAGCGCCGTTGGGAGCAATGCAGAATGTCGACTCCCGCATCGACCAACGGTTGGAGCCAGGCTTCCAATGCGCGGGGCGTGTCGGCCAGCTTTACTTCATAGTCCTGCTGTTTCCACTGGCTGATCCGGAGCAATATCGGAAAGTCCGGTCCCACTGACGTGCGCACCGCCTGAACGATATCAGCAGCAAACCGGGCCCGGCCGGGAAGGTCCTTGCCTCCATAGCTATCCTCTCGGCGATTGGTGCCCTCCCAGAAGAACTGATCGATCAGATAGCCGTGCGCGCCGTGCAATTCGACGGCATCGAAGCCCAAGCGCTTTGCCGCGAGCGCCGCATCGGCGAAAGCGCGAATGGCGTCTGCGATGTTCTCTTCGCTCATCGGCTCGCCGAACTTCTTCTCCGGTCGCGACAGGCCGGACGGACTGTCGTAGGCACCGGGAGGAGACCAATTCTGGGCGCGCGTGCGAACGGCTCCGACATGCCATAGCTGCGGCGCCATCAGGCCGCCCGCGGCGTGCACCTCGTCGACCACACGCCGCCACCCTGCCAGTTCCTTCTCGCCATGAAAGCGGGGAACATTCGGATCGTTCAGTGAAGCGGGACGATCCACGCCCGTACCCTCCGATATGATGAACCCGACCGCTCCTTCGGCACGGCGGCGGTAGTATCGCGCGACGTCTTCGGTCGGAATTCCGCCCGGAGAGAATGAGCGCGTCATCGGCGCCATCACGACCCGGTTCGGCAAGTTCAGCCCTTTCAGCATGAAGGGCCGGAAAAGTGCGTCGCTGGACATTCGCGCTCCCTGTTTCAAGTCAAAAGGCAAACTTTACTTTTCCTCGGCGCTGAGTACGTTTCCGAACTGCTCCCAGGAACTGCCGGTCCAGCGCTGCAACTGAAGCTGCGTGTACGCCATGCTGCTTTCCAGGCCCGTGTTGATCGTAACGCCCGGTACCAGAGTCGGCAGCGACAGCCCGCGTATGCTCCGCGATTGCTTGACGATGTTCTCGCGCGAGAGATCGTCACCGCACTGCTTGAGCACCTGCTCCAGGATCTGTCCCTGCTGCGTACCGAACAGATAGTTGGCATCACCGACGTCGGCACCCGGCAGGTATTTCGCGAAATGGTCGCGGTACCACTTGATGCCGGGATCATCGGCCCACTTATTGTCGCCCGGATCCTTGAAGATTGTCGCGGCGACGATGCCAACAGCTTTCTCCGGCCCCGCGGGGACGATAGTTGAAGAGACTGAACTCGACACCAAATTGATCAGGAACAACGGCTTCCAGCCGACCTCATCGGCCTTCTTGATAGCCTGAGCCGCGAACTTCGGCGTGCCGGCGACCAGGAACGCCTCTGCGCCAGACGATTTCAATTTCACCACGTGGGAATCGATCGTCGGCTCCGTCACTTCGTACGAGGACGCTACAACCTTCTTGTCGAAGTCGCCTTTCAGGTAGCCTTTGAATGCATTGACGAAGTCCTTACCCAAATCGTCGTTTTGATACAGGATCGCAATCTTTGCGTCCGGCCGGGCCTGGGTGATGTACTTCGCGTAGATTCGCCCTTCCGTGTCATAGCTGGGCAGCCCCGTGGTGGTCATCGGAAATTCGGAGAAGTTCGTGAATTTGGTGACGCCGCTTACTACGAACAGATGAGGCACCTTCTTTGCGTTGACGTACTTGATGGTGGCGCCGATTCCGGGAGTGCCAAGCGGGCCAAACAGGAAGGCCACTTCATCGCTTTCGACAAGTTTCCTGGTCTGCTCCACCGTCTTGGGCGGACTGTAAGCATCGTCGTAGGTGATGAGGTTAATCTTGCGGCCGTTGATGCCGCCCCGATCATTGATCGAATTGATGTAGGCGATCAGACCCTTTCCGGTATTGCTGAGCGGCGATGCTGGGCCGCTAAACGGGAACGTCGCACCCACCTTCACTTCGGCGCTCGTGACGCCTGGCGTTTCCGCACGCGCGTGCGCTGCGACAATTGTCACGCCGATCGCGGCCGCTAATATAGACTTCCTGAACATCGACTTCTCCCTAATCCAGCGACGGGTTGCGTCGCGCACTATTCGTTCTTTTTCCTTGCGGCCTCGGCGACCGACATAGTCTCTCGAGAAGTTACGGCCGGAGCGGCATTCCCTTTGTCCACTGCCTAGCTGGTCCGATACTTTCTGCCTCGGGCTCGCGTTCCATTCCCAGCATGCGATGTGTCAGCCCGCGGCCGTCGCATCGGACACCTTCGCAGCCCCTCGCTCGATCGCGATCTCTCGCAGCTTGTGTTTGAGTATCTTGCCGGTGGAGGCTGAGGGCAGAGCGTCGAGCACGATCAGTTCAGTCGGACGCTTGTACGAAGTGAGCTGTTGGGCCGTGTACGCCTTCAGGTCTTCGGCGCTAACGCTGGTGCCGGGGAGAAGCTGTACGAACGCGACGACCTCCTCATTGCCATCAACCGGTCGTCCCACCACGGCTGATTGGACGACTTGCTCGTGCGCGTTCAGAACCGCCTCCACCTCGGCAGGGTAAACGTTAAAACCGGAGCGGATGATGAGTTCTTTGGTTCGGCCAGCGATGTAGAGATGACCCTCGCCGTTCACCCGCGCGAGGTCACCCGTGTTGAACCATCCCTGGCCATCGATCGCCGCCGCTGTGAGTTCCGGAGCACGATAGTAGCCGAGCATCACGTTGGGGCCTCGGACGTGCAGTTCGCCCACTTCGCCGGTCGCAACGTTCTTGCCCTGCCTGTCCACGATCCGGTGCTCGATACCGGGAAGAAAGGGGCCGACCGACTCGTCTGTGACAGGATGTTCTGAACGAACGCCCGATAGACCCGGCGAACATTCGGTTATGCCGTAGTTGTTCAATAGCGGGATTCCGAATTCGTCCTCGATCCGCTTCTTCAGATCAAGGTCGAGGGGAGCGCCGGCGACGGCCATTATCCGTAGGTTGCCTCGCTCGAGCCGTTGGATGCCCTTGACCGCCTTGTACTCAAGCAGACGCTGATATGTGGCAGGCACCCCGAACAGACTCGTAATCCCCTCCTCGGCGATGGCATGGGCCAGTGCAGCGGGATCGGCCTTGGCCACAACATACAATGTGCCGCCGTGCATCAGCGTGGCGATCAGCAGAATCGAATACCCGACGATGTGGGACATCGGCAGCACGCCGTAGATGCGGTCGGCCGGACCGCTTTGGCGAAGCACTCCCGAAGTCCTTGCGGTAAAGAGCAGGTTGCGGTGGCTCAGCATGACTCCTTCGGTGCGCCGGTTGTGCCCGAAGTGTAGAGAAGGCCCGCGACCTGTCGGTCGCCATCCTTCTCGACCGGCTCCGCTTGCGCATCCGCATTGAGAGGACCAATGCCGATTCCACCGAACGGTCCCACAACGCCAATTTTCGCACCGGCGCGGCTGGCGTGATCTGCGGCTTCCTTCGAAAGCGCTGCGTTGAACAGCACGCGTCTGGCGCCGCTGTGCGTCCCGATCAGATCGATCTCCCTGGCCGAGAGGCGGGGATTAACCGCAATGCCCCATGCATCGAGCTTGCTCGCCGCGAAGAGCATCGCCCCCAGAGCTACGCTGTTCTCGCTCGCAATCATCACGCGATCGCCAGGCCCGATCCCCAAATCCGAGAGATCCTTCGCGGCGGCGTCGACTGCTTCCGAAAACTGCCGGTAGCTCCACGAACGTCCCCCTTCAACGAAGGCGGGATGATCCGGGATCTCCCGGACGAAGGGCGCGTAGACCTCGTGCACTCTTGAAGGCAGGCCATCGAGCAATTCGGCCGCAGTGAGTTCGTCCACGCTCCTCATGCCATCCTCCCTCGCGCCCTCTTTTCGGAAGCGCTGCGCGGCCCCCTTCAAACGGGCAGGTCCGCTCCTTCATGTCGATCGGCAGATCGAGTAAATAGTTCTAAAATAGAACTGTCAAGTCGAATGACTGTTTATCGGTTTTGAAGGGCACGCCTACGTCGATCGTACGCCCCTAATTCCTATTTGGAATTCGACGTCACGACGAAAGTCGTTCGGATAAATCCATGGGATAAGGCTCGCTTGTGGCACATGCCTGCGAAAGCGGCAGAGCCGTGGCACCTGAAGCGATAGCTTTCCGCTCATGATAGAGCGCGTCAGCGTTCGACGGGAAGAACCCGAGCCGGCAATGGAAGTGGCGCGAGCGTGAGACGTCTCAACTCGACCGAGGCAGGCGATGTGTATGCAGGACAGGTTTCTGCGATCACTCATTCAACCGTTACAGGGCGCATGCGTTTAGCTGGCGATCTTCAGGCGCGTGGTGTGGCTGAGGGACGCCTTCAATTGAACCTCCATATTGCTTGCCCCAACCCCGAAGCGAAAGCAGTACGGGCCCGAGGCTCTGGCCGAAGGCAGATTTCATATTCCACCTTCGGAGGAATCTGCGGATAGGCATGGCGAACGATCACGCCATCGGCCTCCAACTCACGCAGCTGAAGGGTCAATATCCTCTGTGTAGCGTTTGGGATCGCTCGGGAGAGTTCCATGAACCGCTTCTTGCCAGCGAAGAGATGAAACAGGATCAGCGGCTTCCACATGCCGCCAATGACAGATAGTGTTACTCCGACCGCACATCCGCTTTTCGCGTCAAACCTTTTTGGACGCATGGAAACCTCCATAAATGATCGTGCGTTCTGACGGCATGCCCGGAGCCTGAAGCCTATTCGATGGCACCGAACGCTTCGGTCACACTCGTCCCCTTTGAAGGATTTGGATGTTACCGTCGATGTTTAGATCCAAATATGCATATCACATGACGACCACAATACAATAGTTACCCTCCTCCAATAGCGGCAGGACCTCGGCAGAGAGTTCGTCGACAGCCCGCGCCAGAGCGACCGCACGGATGAGCTTCGGCGTAGCAGGTTGCCTGCTCGCCCTCTGGGCCGCCACGTCGCCATGTCAGGCCCGCTGTCATATCGGCCAAGGCCGGGCTCCACGCTTTGGCACGCGTCGGGTACGTCCATAAATGATAGTATCCGCTTTAATTGTGCCTTCTTGCGATCAAGCGGCGCGACCCTAGCTGCGTGGACAGCGAAACTCCAATCTAGGATATGGCGATGGCGTTCAAGGCGCTGCTGGCTGCAAAGACAGGTGAGAAGATTTCGACCAGCGTGGTCGAAATGAACGAGCAAGATCTCATGCCTGGCGACGTTACGGTTGCAGTCGATTATTCGACCGTGAACTACAAGGATGCGCTGGCCATTAGCGGGCGCGCAGAGATCATTCGCCAGTTTCCCCTCATTCCCGGTATCGATCTTGCTGGAACGGTAGAGGCATCCTCCTATCCCGGCATCGCCGTCGGAGATCACGTTGTCGCCAACAGCTGGGGATTGAGCCAGACCCACCATGGCGGTTACGCCCAGAAAGCGCGGCTGAAGGGCGAATGGTTGGTCAAGATTCCGGCGCCGTTTTCAACGAAGGACGCCATGGCGATCGGTACGGCCGGTTACACCGCGATGCTGTCGGTGCTGGCCCTCGAACATGGCGGCATCACACCGCAGCGTGGTGACATCCTCGTAACCGGTGCCAATGGCGGCGTCGGTTCGATCGCGATCGCTCTCCTCGCCGATCTCGGTTATCGCGTCGTTGCATCGACGGGACGTCTTGAGGAAGCCGATTACCTGCGGAGTCTCGGCGCGGCTGATGTCATCGATCGACAAACGCTTTCGGAGCTGGGAGCACCAATCTCACGCGAGCGTTGGGCTGGAGCAGTCGACTCCGTCGGCAGTCATACGCTGGTGAACGTATTGGCGCAGACGCAGTACCGCGGCGTGGTGACGGCGTGCGGCCTGGCTCAGGGTGCCGATCTTCCCGGAACGGTTCTGCCGTTCATCCTGCGCAATGTTACTCTTGCTGGAATCGACTCGGTGAATGCCCCGCAGGAGGCGCGAATCGAGGCATGGTCGCGTTTGGCTCGCGATCTGGACGTGAACAAGCTCGCCCGAACCATGCAGGTGGTCGGCCTCCCAGAGGTCCCCGAAGTGGTGCGCCAAATGTTCGCGGGGAAGGTCCAGGGCCGCACGGTCGTCGACGTGAATGCGTAGCCGTGTTTGCGACCCGCTTGGTCATACCTCGACGAGCATCGAACCACGCGGCGTCGAAACAAACAGTAGGCCCCCGCTCCCTTGGAGACCATCGGAATGCGTATTCTGAAACGATCAGGCGCTCTCGCGCTCACCCTGACTGCCGCACTCATGTTCTCCGGGGCCTGGGCGGATAATGCCTCACCTGTCGGCTTGTGGAGAAATCTCGATGACGCCAGCGGCAAACCGAGAGCACTTATCCGCATCACGGAATCAAATGGCACCCTGCAGGGCAAGATTGAGAGGGTGTTCGGCGCGCCGTCCGAAGATCGGAATCCGAAATGTGAAAAATGCGAAGGCGCGCTCAAGAATGTGCCGGTAATCGGCTTGGTGATCCTGAGCGGCCTGAAGAAGGAAGGCGCCGAATATACCGCCGGCAAAATCCTCGATCCGGACAATGGCAGGGTCTACCGCAGCAAAATCCGGCTGACCGACCGCGGCAAGAAGCTCAACGTGCGCGGCTACATTGGCGTATCAATGTTGGGTCGTTCGCAGATTTGGGAGCGCCAGGAATAAAACGCGTCCTCGCTCATCTGCTTACGACGCGCATAGGAGCACGAAAACATGACTCAATCGGATCAACACGACACTCCACCTTCCGTACAGGACGTCGCAATCATCGTTGGGGGCGGCCCGGGCATCAGCTCAAGTTGCGCCAGACTGTTCGCTGAAAACGGCATGCGTGTAGGGATCGCAGCCAGGAATCCGGACAAATCGGTCCTGCAGAATCTGGAGAAGACGCACGACGTGCGCCGATACGCGTGCGATGCTACCGAACCAGCGGCCGTGGAATTGCTGTTCCAGAACGTCGTTCGAGACCTGGGAGCACCCACGCTGGTCGTGCATAATATCGACGGCCGCGTTCCCGGCATTTTCCGCAAGGGGATTACCGAAGCCGATCCAAGCATGGTGCTCGAGACACTTCGTAACTCGGCATTCAGCGCGTATTTGGTGGGTCAGCAGGCTGCTCGACTCATGCGGGAAAACAGACCAAGCCCCGGCGGAACGAAAGGAACGATCATCTTCACGAACGCAAGCGCTGCGCTCAAAGGTTTCCCGTTGAGCGGCGCCTTCGCGATGGCATGTCATGCCAAGTCCGGCCTTGCACAGAGCATGGCAAGGGAATTGATGCCGGAGGGGATCCACGTGGCAAATGTGCCGATTGACGCGGCGATTGGCTGGACTCAGGAAGACGGTACCCGCGCGCACCGACTGGCGGGAACGACTGTCGACGACAACATGGCTGACCCGGACCGCATCGCCGAAACCTATCTGCATCTGCATCGCCAGCATCGGTCGACGTGGGCGTTCGAAGTCGTGCTGCGGCCGTGGGTCGAGAAGTGGTGACTAGCGCCCGCGCGGAGCAGACCTACGTCGCTCCTGAACAGGATCGTCAGCTTCCAGGAAGGTTGGAGAGAGAATACTATGAAGGCATCCAGTTCTTCCAGTTACCTCGGATCGGGGACGCGCTACATCGATGCGCCGAATCTCTCGATCAGTGTTGGGGGGACTACTTTTGCCTATCGCGACCTGGGTCCCCGCAGTGGCGTGCCGCTAATTCTTCTTAACCATTGGGGCGCAGTTCTGGACAATTTCGATCCGCGGATTGTCGACGGCCTCGCCAGCAAGCATCGCGTGATCGCAACCGATTACCGGGGTATCGGTGCGTCGGGCGGAACGGCGCCTGTGACGATTGATGAGATGGCTCGGGATGCGATTGCCCTGATCCGCGCGCTGGGCTTCGAGAAGGTCGATCTGCTCGGCTTTTCCCTCGGCGGATTTGTGGCGCAGGATATCGTGCTGAAGGCACCGGACCTCGTGCGAAAACTCATTCTGACCGGCACGGGCCCGGCGGGCGGCGAAGGCATCGACAAGGTGGGACCAGTGTCCTGGCCACTCATAATCAAGGGCTTGCTGACGCTGCGAGACCCGAAATTCTACTTGTTTTTCACGTCCACGGCCAATGGCCGCCGAGCCGCAAAAGCCTTTCTGGAACGGCTGAAAGAACGCAAGGCAAACCGGGACAAAGGACCTACGCCCGGCGCCTTCTTGCGGCAGCTCAAGGCGATCACTGCTTGGGGCCGGCAGGCGCCTCAAGATCTCGGAAGCATTCGGATCCCGGTGCTGATCGCGAATGGCGATAACGACATCATGGTGCCGACCGTAAACAGCATCGATATGGCGCGCCGTATCCCGGGCGCGCAACTCGTTATCTACGACGATGCCGGGCATGGCGGGATTTTCCAGTACCACGCCGATTTCGTGCCGAAGGCCCTGTCCTTCCTTGACGCCTGACGCCGCGACGCAATTGGAGAAGACACCATGAAGGCATTCGTTGTCGACAAATACAAAAAGAAAGGCGCTCTGCGCCTGGCCGACGTGCCAGAGCCGGAGTTGCGGGACGATGATGTCCTGGTTCGAGTTCATGCAACTGCGGTGAATCTACTGGACTCCAAGGTCAGGGACGGAGAATTCAAGCTCATACTGCCGTATCGTCCGCCTTTCATTCTGGGGCACGATGTTGCCGGGATAGTCGTCAGGATCGGCCCCAAGGTCAGGCGGTTCAAGGCGGGCGACGAGGTCTATGCACGGCCGCGCGATCATAGGGTCGGAACATTCGCGGAATTCATCGCCATGAATGAAACGGACGTGGCGCTAAAGCCCAAGAACATCAGCATGGAAGAAGCCGCTTCCATCCCACTGGTGGGGCTGACCGCCTGGCAGGCGCTGGTTGAGGTGGGCAAGCTGAAACCCGGTCAAAAGGTCTTCATTCAAGCCGGCTCCGGTGGTGTGGGGACTTTTGCCATCCAACTCGCCAAGCATCTCGGCGCGACAGTTGCGACAACGACGAGCACGAAAAATGTCGAGTTGGCAAAAGGTCTCGGCGCAGATGTGGTCATCGACTATAAGACGCAGGATTTCGAGAAGGTTTTGTCGGGCTACGAGCTGGTCCTGCACAGCCAGGACACCAAGACGCTTGAAAAATCTCTGCGCGTGCTGAAACCGGGTGGCCTCCTCATCTCGATCTCGGGGCCGCCCGACCCAGAATTCGCCAGGGAATTAGGGTTGAACCTGTTCCTGAAACTAGTGCTGCGCCTGCTGAGCCGGGGTGTGCGCAAGAAAGCCAAAAGCCTTGGTGTGCACTTCTCATTCCTGTTCATGCGGGCCCAGGGGCAGCAGTTGAGCGAGATCGCTTCCCTTATCGAATCCGGCGTAATCCGTCCGATCGTTGATAGGTCTTTCCCGTTTGAGAAGACCGGGGATGCCTTGGCCTACGTCGAGACTGGGCGCGCGAAGGGTAAGGTCGTCATCAGAGTCGGGCAATCGATCGAGGGCGGCTCATAGCCGGATATCTCCATCACGCATGAGCCGATGGTAAACCGGCCGGAAACACCTGCGATCGCCGGCAAGAATGTCTTGTGCCCCGACGTCTCGGCGCTGACGATTTCTCAATCGACCAAGCTCAAGCGCTCTTCGATGTGAACGTTTTTGGAGTGATCCGCTAAAGCTAATCGAGGCTGCCACCACTGCATCGCCCCGCCGGCGATACACGTGAAACAGGTGCGGTTGCGGGCGTCAGCCGCCCGGCCCTCAAGGAGATGAACCGAAAAGTTTCACCTGTGGCTGGGAACGCGGTTCTCGATGAAGGCCCGCACGGCTTCGGCGTGCTGCGCGGTGCTCGCCGCAGCGACAATCCTCTCCGCCGCATGATCCAATGACGTCAGGAAGTCGGCCGACAGCGATATCCGGATCGTCACCGTTGCGCTTGATCATCCGACGCAACGCCGGCGTGAGGTGCCTCCGGTCGATTCAAGGTGATCACGGCGACGCGATCCCGGATCGCACACAGCAGTTCGTCCGTCCCTGTATCAATCGAGATTGCCCCATCAGTCACGGCTTTGACCTTTCAACCTGCGTCTGGAGAGTTCACTCCCACGCGCAAGCGCGTTACCTCTCCCTCTTACCGGCCTAGCGTCACCAGCTTTCGCGGAATGGCCGCAGCTCCGTAAGGAATGACCAGGCCGATCGGTCCTGACCGTAGAGATGGTACAGTTCGTCGGCGATGGCAGCAGGCTTGATGAAAAATTCATCCGGTTTGTCGCTCATCCGCGCGCGCATCCTGGGCGTGTCGATCACAGCGTCGATAAGGACATAGGCAACGTGGACGCCGAGAGGCCCCATGTCGCGTGCGATCGACTCGGTCAAAATGCGCTGCGCCGCCTTTGTCGGAGCGAAGCCGGCGAAATTTGCCTTGCCTCGGATCGAAGACGTGTTTCCGGTCACCAGGATCGCGCCCTTGCCTCGATCGATCATGTCAGGAGCCACCTCGCGCGCCAGGTACAACAAGCCCATCACGTTGACCTCGAAATTGCCCTTCAGCATCCTCGGGTCGATCTCGCGAAAGCTTCCCCAGCCTCCTCCTGCCGCGTTGTGGACGAGAACTTCGGCCGCACCGAACCGGCGCTTCACGTCCGTGACGGCAGCCCGCACCTGGCCCTCGTCGGAGACGTCGCAGGTTATCGCGTGCACGTCGGGAAGCGCTTGCGCAAGGCGATTGATGAGCTCCGCCGAACGGGCAAGAGCTATGACGCGGAATCCCCCTGCAGAGAACCGCTTGACGATGGCAGCTCCCGTGCCCGGCCCTACTCCGGTCACGATCGCGACTGGTTTCTCGGTCATTTAACGCTCCCTTCGAACTATTGTCCGGCCGCTCTCACATGAATTCGCTTGGACTGCGACTGATAGACGGCAGCCTCAAGCGCGGACACCAGAGCCAGACGAACCGCGACGTTCTTGTGGTAGGGCGTGCCCGCAATGGGATCGCGATTGCCGCTCTCGGTGAGCAGATTGATACGCGGCCCGTTGATCAGGCGCTCTCCGTCCGACGTGGGATATGCCTGACCGTAGCCGTGCGGCAGCGCCAGCTGGCCATTCCGCATGGCGTCATCGACCTTGCAGCGGACGACGAGCCGCCCGACTATCGACTCGACGGCGACCCAGTCGCCATCCTTCGCGCCCAACTCGTTCAAATCGCTCGAATTGATCAACATGGCGCCATCCGGATCGTCGCGACGCCACGCGGGATCGCGAAAGATCTGGTTGGCATTGAACATGCGGCGACCACCGGCCGCCAGCATGAACGGGAAGTCCTTTGGCGCGCCCGCTGCTTGCGGATCGAGACGCGCGAGCCATTCCAGCATCTGCGGGATCACCAGCCGAACCCTGCGATCTGAATGGCTGATCAATGACCAGACTTCGTCATAGTGGTGCTGGGTAACGGCGGTGCCCTGCCGGTTGGCTACGATGGTGTCGAACAGGAGATCGCCGAGCTGATGATCGGCCACCTCGTCCGATGCGCCGATCGCCCGCCGCACCGCTTGCGGCGATCGCTTCGCGCAAGCCAGTGCCGCGCTCCACAAGGGAGCCGCGGCCGCCGTTCCATCCGGAAGCGTCTGCCCCAGCGTATGGTAGAGCACCAGGGCAGGAACTGCGCCGATCGAAGGGTTCTCCGCGATGAACGCACGAAAGGCGGCGGCGAACTCGGCTCGGGAACGCCGCGCCGCCTCGCGCAGGGGCGCGAGCACATTGTCACCTGGTAGAAGCCCCAGGGCGTTGGCAAGCCGCGTGTAGATCTCGGGCTCCGGCAAGGTGCCGGCGAGCGGCGGCAATACACCGGCACGAACGTGAAAATAGTTCGTCGGGAATTCAAAGTTGAACAGCGTAAATTCGGTTTTCTCGAACTGTGAGGACGCCGGCAGAACGTAATGCGCGAGCCGCGCGGTTTCGGTCATCGCAACATCGACCACGACGCATAGTTCCAGCGAGCGCAACGCGCGTTCCACCGCCTCGGTATTTGCTGCCGTATTGGCGGGATTGGAACTGTCGATCCAGGCGCAACGCAACCGGTCAGGATGGTCCTTGAGCACCGCTTCGGGGAAAATGTTGGGCGGTAGCAAGCCCCCAATAATCGCGTCGCCGGTCGGCGCGAATGTCTGGTTCGGAGAATTACCCCATAGCGGTTGAAGCCAGCTATGCAATTGGTTGGTACCTTTACGGCCGAAATTGCCGGAAAGCATGATCAAGAGCTTTTCGAGATAGGAGTTCAGCGTCGAGTTGATGCCTTGCTGGATGCCAAGCTCGACCCGAACCACCATGGCCTTCGCCGCTACGATCATCGCGGCGCAACGCTCCAGGTCCGCGATCGAGATATCGGCGGCGGCAGCCCATTCCTCAATAGGGATGTTCAACAGTGCCTGCCGCACTTCCGCGAAACCGATTGTGTGCTCCTCAATGAAGGCATGGTCGATACGGTCGGAACGGACAAGCGTAGCCAGCAGCGCCCCAAGGAAAAACGCGTCCGTGCCCGGACGAACCGCAAGATGCAGATCCGCCATTTCGGCGGTTTCCGTCCGCCGGGGATCAACGACGATCAGCTTGCGTGCGGGATCCTTACGGATTTGATTGAGATGATCGCGCGCATTGGGGAAGCCGTGCGCGATCCAGGGATTTGCACCGATGACAAGCAAGAGATCGCAATGATGTACTTCCTCGGCGGTGTGGCACGTCTGGCTGCCGAACATGTGCCCATTGACCCAGAAGTCGCCGGTTTTCTCCTGCGAAAGCGCGTTGAAGACACTGCGCGAACCCAGCGCGCGCAACAATCCGCTGGCGTAGGCGCCGCCGGCAT
Organism: Bradyrhizobium sp. RDI18; assembly: GCF_043203335.1. Classification (NCBI taxonomy): domain Bacteria; kingdom Pseudomonadati; phylum Pseudomonadota; class Alphaproteobacteria; order Hyphomicrobiales; family Nitrobacteraceae; genus Bradyrhizobium; species Bradyrhizobium sp. RDI18. The sequence goes on from NZ_JBICRN010000006.1 coordinate 185,765, forward strand.
GGTTGCCCTGCCCGCCGCCGCCATAAAGGGCAATACTCTTGCCGCCATATCTGTCGACGATGTCTCGCAGCCGCTCCGCGATCTCCGCGATCGCCACATCCCACTCGATTTCGTCGAAGCCTCCGTCGGCACGACGACGCAGCGGGGTCGTGAGCCGATCCCTGTGATGCGCATAATATGGAATCCGGGTCGCCTTGTTGCACAGATAGCCCTGTGATTTCGGGCTCGAACGGTCGCCCCGTACTTTCTCGAGGCGCCCGTCATTCACCAAGACTTCGATCCCGCAATTGATGTAACACAGATTGCAGGCTGTCTTGAGCCATTTGTCAGCCGTCATGGTGACCTCCCTAACGTTATGATTTGTCGCAGCGCATCGCCTTTGTTGTTCTCCGCTGGGGCTTCCGAATCCGGGCGCCGACGGTCACGCGTCCGGCATCGAGAATGCCGTCGGAAAGCTTCCCGGCTCCGACGGCACGCGACAGCACGATCGATCCAACCAAAGTTGCGATAGCGCCTGTCGCGATTTGGCGGGCCTGTTGGGGTGCCTCATCGGGAAGCAGTTCGATCAAGACGTCGATCATCCCCTCCAGCTTGGATGCCAAGGTCAGCCGCTCGTTTCGGCTCGATCGAGCGACGTCGGCAGCCAAGGCTGGAAGCGCGCAACCATGTTTAGTATTGTCGCGATGTCGGAGACTAAGGTAATCGGCGACCAAGGCCTCGAAGCGCTCCCCGTTCGCGTTGTCGTTAGTCAGTTTTTTCCAACGCTCGGTGGTTTGGTCCATTGCAAAAGCGATTGCCTCGCTGACAAGCGCGGCACGTGAATCGAAATGGTTATAGAACCCACCGTGCGTCAAACCCGCGAGCTTCATTAAGTCGACAACACTGAGCCCCTTGGCACCCCTTTGGCGCAAACCGTAGGAGGCATTTTCCACGATCCGAGTGTGGGTTTGACGTCTGTGGTTCTCTCCGTAACGCATCGCCACTCCGTGCAAGCCCAAAGGTGACAGGCTGTACAAACCGTCCCCATCCCCCGAGCAATTCTGGAACCGCGCTCCTTGAAGGCCGCGGCAACATTTCATTGCTACTTTATATGATTATTGTCATATAACAACACCAACATCTTCTCCAACGCTAATAGTGAAGTTCACGGCAAGATCATGGGACGATGCCAGCGCACCGAGCCGACGGCTTTCGTTCACCCGGCAGCGGCGCTTAATTGCGCTCAATCAATTTGCTCCCGAGCTCGAATTTTCTCGGTCTATCAAGTAGTTCACGGTCAACAACGGATCGACTGCAGTGCTTTCCAACCCACGATTGAGGTGATAAGCTAGTCCTTCTTGGCTTCAAGGGGCGAGCCAAAAATGGCACCCTCTAGCAGAGGCGACCTTAATCGCCCTTCTGTATCCGTGACGAACAGTAACGGACGCAATCACGTAAGCGCGCCAGTCGAGCTTACGTTCACCTTTGGCCCATTCCGCCTTTTCCCGCGACAGCAACTACTCCTTCAAGGCGAAAATCCGGTTCCGCTCGGAAGTCGAGCCTTTGAAATTCTCGTAGCCTTGGTTGAGCACGCCGGCGAAGTCGCCGACAAGGATGAACTGATTGCCCGCGTGTGGCCTGGCCTCACCGTCGAAGACTCGAATCTCCGGGCCCAAATCAATGCCGTGCGGCGCGCCCTCGCGGAGGGCGGGACCAGCGAGAATTACATCGTCACGGTGCCTGGTCGAGGGTATCGCTTCGTTGCGACGGTTGTACGGTTCACGGGCGATGCAGCCCAAGCCTTCCCCGCCGCCCCCCACAAAGGGCACAACTTTCCCGACCGCCTCACCCGACCGATCGGCCGCGCTGATATCGTTGCCATGGTGTGCAGTCGATTGCAGCGAGGCCGCTTCGTCACGATTGTCGGACCGGGCGGAATCGGAAAGACCACGGTTGCTCTGGCGGTCGCCGACCAGCTCATTGCCTCTTACGGAGATGGCGGACGGTTTGTCGACCTTGCCCCGCTCAACGACCCTCAGCTTGTGCCAAGCGCGCTCGCTTCTGTGCTTGGCGTTGCCATACGCTCGGAGAATCCATATCCCGCACTAGCTTCCTTTCTGAAGGACAAGCAGATGCTGCTGCTGTTCGATAACTGCGAGCATGTCTTGCTGGCAGCCGCAGCGCTGGCTGAAGAACTGTTGAAAGGGGCGCCGGGTGTTCACATCCTTGCCACCAGTCGAGAACCTTTACGCGCCGAAGATGAGCGCGTGCAGCGTCTCCCGCCACTGGAAACCGCTCCTGCCGAGGCAGGACTTACAGTTGTGGAAGCGCTTAGTTACCCGGCGGTACAACTCTTTGTCGAGCGTGCGGCAGCGAGCGCTGGCGGATACGAGCTCAAAGATGAAGATGTCCCTATTGTCGCGCAAATCTGCCGTCGACTCGACGGAATCGCGCTGGCAATCGAGCTTGCTGCATCTCGCGTTGACGCCTTTGGGGTTCGCGGAGTGGCCAGTCGCCTGGACGATCGATTTCATTTGTTGACACGCGGTCGGCGCACCGCTCTGCCACGGCATCAGACGCTTCGTGCGGCGTTCGATTGGAGCTACGAATTACTCTCCGAGATCGAACGCATCGTCATGCGCCGCCTCGGCATTTTTGTCGGGCGCTTTACGATGGAGGCCGCAGCCGCCGTCGCTGGAGACGCCAGGATTATCCCGTCCGAGGTAGACGGGCTCGTTGCCGACCTTGTCGAGAAATCGCTCGTCATGGCGGATGTTGGAGGCACAACCGTATATTATCGCCTAACCGATACAGCGCGAGCCTACGCCTTGAAAAGGCTGACCGAGGATGATGAAACGCAAGCTGTGAGGAGACGACACGCGCTTTACCAACTCGACCGGTTCGAGCGGGCCCATGCCGAGTGGGAGACGCGGCCCACGACCGAATGGTTGTCCGCTCACGCCCCCCAAATCGACGATATTCGCAGTGCGCTTGATTGGGCCTTCTCGCCGAGCGGCGATGTTGGCCTCGGTGTAGAGCTGACAGTCGCGGCGGGGCCCCTTTGGTTCGAGATGTCGCTGATGGAGGAATGTCGCACGCGAGCCGAGCGTGCGCTGACGACGCTTGAGGAAAGCACAACGAAGGATGATCGCCGCCGGATGTATCTCTATGCCGCGGTAGCTTGGTCGCAGATGTACACAACGGCATCGGCCCGCGACACCGGTGTGGCATGGACGACTGCGTTCGAAATCGCGGAAGGGTTGGACGATACTGATTACCGTTTAAGGGCGCTCTGGGGAATGTGGGCTTCGCGAGTTAATCGGGGAGAGTTCGGCGAAGCTCTGGTCCTCGCAGGGCGTTTTTTCTTCCGTTGCCGAGAACACGGCGGATATTAATGATCGATTGCTCGGCGACCGATTAACAGGTGCGACGCTGCATTTTCTGGGCAGACAATCGGGTGCGAGACAGCACATTGAGCGAATGCTAGCGCGCTACGTAACTCCAGTCCGTCGATCACATGCGGTGCGCTTCCAATTCGATCAACGGGTGACAGCACGCATCACGCTCGCGCGAGTGCTATGGCTGCAAGGGTTTGCGGATCAGGCGTTACGCTGTGTCGATATTAATGTCAGCGAGGCTCTTTCGATCAATCACAGGCTTTCGCTCTGCAACGCGCTTGCTCAAGCAGCGTGTCCGGTTGCGCTCATGGCTGGCGATCTGTTAGCCGCGGAGCGCTACACAAAGTTGCTGCTCGATCAGACTGCCAGCGATGAGCTTGATATCTGGCGCGCTTACGGGCGCTGCTTCGAAGGAGAACTGAACGTCAAGCGCGGCAATCTCGCTGCTGGATTACAGCAGCTTAAAGCTGGTATCGACGAGCTCCGGCGAGCCAGATTTGTCCAATATCTCACGACCTTCCTGGGCGCGCTGGCCGAGGGGCTGGCGGTCGCCGGAGATGCCTTATTGGCAAAGGCCACGATCGACGAAGCGATCGCACGAAGCGAGCAGAGCGAAGAGCGCTGGTTCAGCCCGGAGCTGTTACGGATCAAGGGCGTGGTCGGTTTACAGCAGGATGCTAGTTACGCCGCGGGCAAGGCCGAGGAAGATTTTCTGGAATCGATAGAGTTAGCCCGAACGCAGGAGGCTCTCGCGTGGGAGCTGCGCACCACAACTTGCCTGGCGCGACTGCGGCGAGATCAGGGGCGGGCAGGAGACGCACACGAGCTGCTCTCGCCGCTCTATAGCCGCTTCAACGAGGGCTACGAAACCAACGATCTTAAGGCCGCGAAGAGTCTGTTGGATGAACTCTCGGGGTATCCCTAGCGCAGACGGTTCCAAGCAGGCCGTTTCACGTCCCTGCTGAGATTTCACGAAAATTCACAATGCTTCATGGCGAGGTTTCACGCCCCCTTCCGGATTTGCGAGAATTCACAAGTTTTGGTTAGGGTTCTTATCGCGGCAGCGCGCATGATGCATGTCGAGCGCTTTCGGATGGATATCGATGCTTGAGCAACCCGCACCAGCAGATGTCCCCGACGCAGCGTTGCTTGAGCCCCTGACGCAGCAGTTTGTCGATGCGATCGTTGACGGCCCGATGATGCGCGACCTGTCTTCCGAAGAGACAAGAAGATTTCTGGCGGAGATCCAATCAGGCATCACCGGCAAGCCAGCCGTGCGTCTTGAGGATATGATAATCCCCACCGGCTCCACCGGAGCGGTGCCGATCTGCATCGTTCGACCGGAGAGAGCAAGTGAAACGCTGCCTGCATTGGTATACGTCCATGGCGGCTGGACCTTCGGCAGCAAGGAGACACACGACCGCTTGATCCGCGAAATCGCGGTCGGCGCGCACGTTGCGTTGTTTTTCGTGGATTACGATCGCTCGCCGGAGGCCAGATATCCCGTAGCAATCGAACAAGTCTATGCCGTCACCAAGTACCTGGTAAAACATGCTGGGCATCTGGGAATTGATTCGACGCGCCTGGCCATTGTTGGCGACGGCATCGGCGGCAACATGGCCGCCGCGGTCACTCTCATGGCGAAGGAGCGGCGCGGCCCCAAGATAGACGTGCAGGTGCTGTTCTATCCCGCCGTCAGCTTAATGTTCGATACCGGGTCTTACGCCTCGTTCGCAAATGGTCCGTGGTTGACCAAGCAAGCGATGGAGGGGTTCTGGAACGCCTATCTTCCGGACGTCGCCACGCGCAAGCATATCACCGCGGCACCACTCAACGCCTCGATTGATCAACTGACCGGCCTTCCGGACGCCCTGGTCATAGTCGCCGAAAACGACATGCTCCGTGATGAGGGTGAGTGCTATGCGCGCAAGCTGGCTCGCGCGGGGGTACGTGTCACCTCTACGAGATACAACGGCACCATTCATGATTTCGTCATGCTCAACGCATTGGCCGATACTCCTGCGGCCCGAGGCGCTATTGCGCAGACCAACGCCCTTCTCCGGTCCATTCTTGAATGAAGGAGGCACGCAATGGTTGGTACAACTGCACTCGCCGGCTCATTTGCTTTACCCCGCCTTCTCATGAGCCTGGCTGTCGACAATACGGATCCGCTTGTCTTGATCGTGGACGATGACGAGGAGGTCCGGTCCGCGCTTCGCGAACTTCTGCTGTCGGTCGGAATCGATGCCTGTTGCTTTGGATCGACGCAAGAATTGCTGAGTGCCGATCTTCCGGAGCGGCCGGGTTGTCTAATCCTCGACGTTCGTATGCCCGGAGCAAGCGGCCTGGATCTCCAGCAGCACCTCGCCCTGAACGGCAGTACGCGACCGATCATTTTCCTTACCGGTCATGGTGACATCGCCATGACCGTCCAGGCGATGAAGGCTGGAGCCGTCGATTTCCTTACAAAGCCTGTCAGAGACCAGACGCTCCTTGATGCGGTCAGGGCCGCGATCGAGAAAGATGTCTCGCAAAGGGCCGCGGCCCGGCTCGTTAAACAGCATGTCGACCGCTATGCAAAGTTGACACCGCGCGAACGCGAAGTTCTGCGCGAAGTGGTCAAGGGCCGCCTCAACAAGCAAATTGCGTTCGATCTCGGTATCAGCGAAATCACCGTCAAGTTGCACCGCGGCAACGTCACCAAAAAGATGCAGGCAACGTCCGTCGGGCAACTCATTCGCATCTGGGAACTGTTGCCTGCGGGAATTCGAGAAGGATCACCCTAGACCAAAGGATGGTTACAGTCCCGGGCCAGCAATGGGCCAGATGCGGGGGTGGCCATCCGGCCACGCTAGCGAAGGTCACCGGCTTGTCTAAAGCGCCTATAGTCGCGATCGTAGATGACGACGAAGCTGTGCGAGAGGCCCCTTTCCGACCTCCTTCTGGTGCTGGATCTATCGTGTCGCACTTTCGATCGAGCGGAGACCTTCATGGCGGAATACGTCCAGGGCGGGTTCGATTGCCTGATTACCGATGTGAGCATGCCGGGCCATAGCGGGCTCGACCTGCTGCATCGACTACGGAGCATCGGCTCCTTAATACCGGTCATCATCGTCACTGCCGACACGAAACCGGCGACCCGATTGCGCGCCATGAGAGGCGGCGCCCAGGCATATCTGACAAAACCGGTAAACAGCGAAGCACTGCTTGGTCATCTGCAGTCCGCCCTGAGACACGTGGATCCTTCCTCTGATGGCAATGGGCGGGGGACGCCTTCCGATGACTAGCCTCATCCACAAAGCCATCACGGGCGGCCGTGAACGCCCGTTCGCGTCTGCGCCGGGAATGGAATTGTCCGATTGGGCATCTGAAAGCGTGATCGTGCGCAACGCTGATGGCATCATTCAGTACTGGAATGCGGCCTCGGAAGCTCTTTATGGATGGCCGGCCATGGCCATGATCGGGCAGAATTTTGCGGCGTTCTGCGCGCCCGACCCGGACACTGCCGAACAGGTCCGCATACTGCTGCAGGAAGGTCGGTGGGAGGGTGTGGCCCGTAGACGCAGTCCGGATGGAACAGAAGTTACTGCCGCCGTCAGGCAAATCGTCAGGCGAGACGCGAGCGGCACCCTGCTTGATATCATTGAGTTCGGACGAGACGCGGGGGGAATAGCCCAAGCCGCAGCCATGCGCATGGATGCCGAACTCCAAAGCTACCTGGCCGCCTCCTGGGAGCTTGATACCTCGCCCGCACGCTCTGTGCTCCATACGATCGGCGAACTCAGAAGCCGTGGCATAATCGACGATCTCGACGAACACCCGAAGTGGGTTGAGAAGCTCCTGACGGCGACCCGCATCTCGGCCGTCAACGATCGCGCGGTTCGCATGTTCGGAGCGCATGCCGGTCACGAGCAGATGGTCGGTCAACCCGTCGGCGCATTCTGGCCGGCAGAAAGTCGCTCAGTCCTTGCCTCCCTGCTAGAAAAAGTAGCGACCGATCGCTCGCCCTTCGAGGCTCGCAAAATGGTCTCGAGCGGAACTATCCGCAGTCGCATCATCAGTGCATGGCCTGCTGCGGAGCCGAAGCATCCCGGCACCGTGTTTGTGACGGTCAAGGGTGCAGCAAGTGACGATCGCACGTCCTGGGAACTGCAGGCGAGCGAGGACAGATACCGCAAGCTGATTCAATACCTACCGACCGCACTCTGGCAGGTCGACTCCCGTCGCGCCGCCGACGCGCTCGAACAGTTGAAGGCAAACGGCGTACGCGATATCGCAACCTATCTCGATCAGAATCCGGACCTGGTTGAACACGCCAAAGACGTCGTGCGCGTAACGGAAGTAAACCGAGATGCGGTGTCGCTGTTTCGCGCCGATAACGCCGCCGATCTGATAAAGTCTGTTCGATACATCTTTGCCGCCGCCCCCGGGCTCGCCGAACGGGTCATGGTTGCGCACTTCGAAGGTCGCCGGAATTTCATCGAAGAAACCAGGATTCGTGCGTTCGACGGTACGGTCGTCGATGTCCTGTTCACGGTCACATATCCGGTGCCGCCCGAGCAACTGGACATGACCTTCATAACCATGCAGGACATCAGCGAGCGGTTGAACGCGGAACAACAACTTCGAAAATTGCAGGCTGACTTCACGCATGCCGGGCGCATCGCAACCCTCGGCGAACTGGCAACCTCGATTGCGCACGAAATCAACCAGCCGCTTACGGCAATCATTACCAACGGCGAGACGAGCCTGAGGTGGCTCGCGCGCGCCGATCAAAACGTCGAGAAGGTCACACAGCTCACTTCCAGGATCGTATCGAGCGCGCGCCGTGCGGGTGAGATCATTCATCGCATCCGGGGCATGGCGGCGAAAAATGAACCGGAGAAACGTCTCATCGACCTCAATGAGACCGTCGAGGAAGCGCTGCTGTTCATCCGCCACGACATTGACGCGAAGTCGATCGTCCTATCGGCAACCCTTGGCGCCGGACTTCCCCGCGTGCTGGGTGACCGGATTCAGTTGCAGCAAGTGATCATCAACTTGCTGGTCAATAGCGTCCAGGCGATTACCCAGTCGGGGCAGCCAATCCGTCGAATCGACGTCCAGACGTCGCTCGATGAAGACGGTTCGGTCGTCTTTTCGGTTTTTGACAACGGACCGGGCATTCCTGCCGCCAACCTGGCGCATGTCTTCGATAGCTTCTTCAGCACCAAGGATGCAGGAATTGGCATTGGCCTGGCTATTTGCCATTCGATCATTACCGCGCACAGCGGCATCATTTCGGGTTCAAATCGTCCAAACGGCGGCGCCCATTTTCGCTTCGCGCTTCCGGTGCCACTGCTCGCCCCGTCCGATTCCGGCGTTGTCGATTTCATCGGCCAAGCGCATCAGCCAATCCAGTGAACCTTTGAGCTCTTGCTCCACTCTGGCACGGTCGACCCCGACGACACACATCTCGCGCGTACTATCCCAAGGTACAGGTCAATCTATCTGCTGACCCCAGCGGGATCAGACTCGCTGCACGATACCGCCACGCGGCAATCCCTATCACCATTGCGAGCAGACGAGCCGACGTCTCCGCGCCTCGTAGGCCCAGAGATGAATGTGCGAGTGAGCACAAAGCTTCCCAAACGCGAGCACAAGCCCATGAGTAAGCCAATCTTACACGATCGTTCAGTGGATCAGCCGGTCGCGCCTGAAGCGCACCAGCGCAACACGCCGATTGCCGATGGGCGCCCCCCGATGCGGAGATGGCCCGCGTGCTCGGGACCACGCCATTTCACATGGCTTTGGATGCCTCCGGTAGCGGGATCGCCCACTGGAAACATGACCCGTTGCACGACGTCGTCGAACCCATGGCCCATCACGTCATCATGGCTTACAACGGCACGGTGCAGCGCATGGAGCGGCGGACAGGGAGATCGGTTGCGATTGGAACGTTTCGTCGCGGGGTTGTGATAATCATTCCGGAAGGATCAAGCTCCCGGTGGGATATTCCGAAACCTGTTGATGTCGTTCAGCTCTATCTTCCTCACGCAATGCTGAAACGCGTTGCCGACGAAGCCGAGATCGCATCACCGACCGATCTCCTGGAGCGAACGGCGTATCCCGACCCCATTACGTCCCGATTGCTCTTGAGTGCGGCGGATACCCTGGAGGGCAATGGGGCCCTGGATACGCTGTTCAGGCATCAACTGACAGACCTCCTGGCCACACGCCTCCTGGCTGCGCACACCGGCTCGCCCACCACGTTCCAGCCGACCATGGGTGGGCTGTCGCCGAAGGTCCTGCTCCGTGCCATCGAACGTTTGCGCTCGGACAGCGATGCGGACGTCTCGCTCGCCGCGCTGGCGTCAGATGCCGGACTGTCGCGTTTCCACTTCTGCCGCGCCTTCAAGGAAAGCACCGGGCTTTCACCGCATGCCTGGCTGCGCCAGCACCGGCTCGAGCAGGCCATGAACATGCTGCGCGACACCGACGAATCCGTCGTCTCGATCGCGGCCGCGCTTGGCTATTCGTCGCAGACCGCCTTCGCTGCGGCGTTCAGGAAGCTGACCGGAGAGACACCGAGCGATTGGCGGCGACGCATTAGGTAACAGCAATCGCTCTACAGGTACGGCAATCGCTCTGGGGCAGTCGCAAAGCTAATTCGCTAAATCAGCGTCACTGCCCACGCCAACACCGGATGGAGACAAACGATGGCCTGGATGAACGTCGTCAACCCGTTTGCAATCGCACCGCGGCGGAGAGTCGTCGCGACCGCACTCATGTACGGACTTTCGTTGAGCGTTCGCTTCACCTCGGCAGCGGGCGAAGAAACGGAAGTTCCGGCACATGCCCTCCAAACCGCCAGCCCCATCAGTTCCATTATCTTCTACAAGGACTGGCCCGCGAAGCCCGCTCCGTTGATGGCCTTCCAACGCGGCTCGCCTTTGGGATCCGGAGGCTGTCGAGCGGCATGTGAACGCCCCATGCCAATGCCGTTAATGCTCGACTGCCCAGCACCGTAACAGCCGTTTCACATCATCTTTGCGTCATCGATCGCAAGAGGCGTACCGCCAATGCAGGGCGGCGATGACGCGCGCACGTTCGAGAAATTCAACCCACAGGAGCAAACACATGCGACTTATCGTCATTGGCGCCGGCTTCGCCGGCATGTACGCCGCACTTTCCGCTGCCCGCCTGCGCGACATCCATGGCGTCTCACCCGAGGATCTCGAAATCGCGCTGATCGCACCAGAGCCGACGCTGGTGATTCGCCCGCGGCTCTATGAATCGAAGCCGGAGACCCTGACGGCGCCTCTGCTCGATGTCCTCAACGCCATCGACGTTGTCTACGTGCAAGGCAGCGCTGAAACGATCGACACCAAGGCTCGCATGGTGCAGATCGCAACGGCCAAAGGCACGCGCAAGTCGCTCTCCTATGACCGCCTGGTCGTGGCCACCGGCAGCAAACTATTCCGTCCGAATATTCCGGGCCTCGCCGAGCACGGCTTCAGCGTCGACTCGCTGGATGACGCGATCGCGCTCGACAAGCATCTCCATGCCCTCGCCGACCGGCCGGCAATGAACGGGCGCGACACGGTCGTCGTCGCCGGCGGTGGTTTCACTGGCATCGAAGCGGCAACCGAGATACCGGCGCGGCTCCGTGCGATCCTTGGCAAGGATGCCAACCCGCGCGTCATCATCGTCGACCGGAACAGCGCGATCGCTCCCGATATGGGCGCGGGTCCCCGCCCCGTCATTGAGGACGCCCTGCGCAAGATCGGCGTGGAGACCCGCCTCGGCGCCGGCGTCGCTTCGCTCGACAAATCCGGCGTCACCCTTTCCGACGGCGAACACATCGAAACCGAGACCGTGGTCTGGGCGGCCGGTATTCGCGCTGCCCCGTTGACCCAGCAGATCCCCGCCGAGCGCGACAACTTTGGCCGCCTGCTCGTCGACCGCGAGCTGCGCGTGCCGGGAGTGGACGGTGTCTTCGCGACCGGCGATGCCGCCAGAGCCGCGTGCGACGATATCGGCAACTACGCGCTGATGTCGTGCCAGCACGCCACGCGGATGGGTGCCTTTGCCGGCAACAATGCCGCCGCCGAACTGCTGGGCGTTCCGACCAAGCCCTACCACCAGAAGGGCTACGTCACCTGTCTCGATCTCGGAGAAGCCGGTGCGCTGTTCACGACCGGCTGGGAGCGCAAGGTGGCGATGGTCGGCGACGTCGCCAAGAAGACCAAGCAGGAGATCAACACCGTCTGGATCTATCCGCCGCGGGCCGAGCGTGCCGCCGCGCTGGCCTCGGCCGATCCGGAGCGTGTGACTGATGTGACCGGCTTCCTCTAGACGCTTCACGCGAAACGGGCCGCGCTTCTCGCACAAGAGCACGGCCCGCCCAAGATCGAGCGCAAGAGTTTTCGAAACGAATCAGATGATCCGCAACACTCAGCAGGAGACAAAGATGAATCAGATGATCCAGAGCACTCAGCGGGAGACAAACATGAGCCTGGACTACACCTCACACCCCGGTAGACCGGGACCCGACGAGTTGGTTCCTTCGCGCTACGCGCTGCGTGTCGGAGAGATTGACGTGATGGTGATCAGCGATGGGGTGCTAACGCCGCCAGCCGAGTCAATGGCCACCAACGCCGACCCGGCCGTGCGAGAGGCCTGGCTGGACGACATGTTCCTGTCGCGCGACGCGTTCGATTGGGCGCTGAATGAGGTCGTGGTGCGTAGCGGCGACCAGACCATACTCATCGACAGCGGGCTGGGGATGGAATACCCGGACTTTCCGCGGGCCGGGCAGTTGGGCTCTCGACTGGAGGCCGCCGGCATCAATCTTGGGTCGGTGACCGATGTGGTGCTGACCCACATGCACTTTGACCACGTTGGCGGGCTGCTCGTCGACGGCGTGAAGGACCGGCTGCGCCCGGACCTGCGGATTCACGTGGCCGCCGCCGAGGTCAAGTTCTGGGCGTCGCCCGATTTCTCCCGCACCGCCATGCCGCCGGCGCTGGCCGACGTGGCTCGGCGAGCGGCTCAGCGGTTCTTGGATGAATACCATAGCCAACTGCGGCCATTCGAACATGAGCACGAGGTAGCGCCGGGGGTGATCGTCACTCGCACCGGCGGCCACACTCCCGGGCACAGCGTGGTCCGCCTGGCGTCCGGTGGCGACCGGCTGATGTTCGCCGGCGACGCCGTGTTTCCGGTCTCGTTCGACCACCCCGACTGGCACAACGGCTTCGAACACGATCCCGAGGAGGCGGCCCGCGTCCGGGTTCGACTCTTGCGGGAGTTGGCGGCGAGCGGTTCGTGGCTGGTGGCGACGCACATGCCGTTCCCGTCCATCGGCCGGGTCGCCGTCGCCGGCGACGTCTTTCGTTGGGTGCCGACCTGGTGGGACTACTAACCACAAAATCCGAACGAGGGCGCGTAGCAAGCGCGTCATCCGAAACGGGCCGCGCTCCGCGCTGGCTGCGCGGCCTGCTCAACCGAGACCAGCCAGCAGCCTTTACAATGAAACAGGAGAGAAACATGAGCCTTGACTACACCTCACACGCCTCACACCCCGGAAGCCCGGGCCCCAACGAATTGGTCCCGTCTCGCTACGCGGTGAAGATCGGCGACATTGACGTGCTGGTGATCAGCGATGGCGTGCTACCGCTGCCAACCGCAATGCTGGCCCACAACATCGATCCGGCCGTCCGGGCGGCCTGGCTGCGCGACATGTTCCTGCCGCCGGACGCGTTCGATTGGGCGCTGAACGTGGTCGTGGTGCGTAGCGGCGGCCGGACCATACTCGTCGACGCTGGGCTGGGGTTCGACCCGGAGTTGCACTTGCCGCGGGCCGGACAATTGATCAAGCGACTGGAAGCCGCCGGCATCGATCTCGCATCCGTGACCGACGTGGTGCTTACCCACATGCACATGGACCACATTGGCGGACTGCTCGTCGATGGGGTGAAAGAGCAGCTACGTCCGGACCTGCGGATCCACGTGGCGGCCGCCGAGGTCAAGTTCTGGGAAACGCCCGATTTCTCCCACGTCTCCATGCCGCCGGGATTCCCGGATGCGCTTCGGTCGGCCGCCAAGCGGTTCGTGAAAGAGTACCGCAGCCATCTGCGGACGTTCGAGGAGGAGTATGAGGTCGCGCCGGGAGTGGTCGTCACTCGCACCGGCGGCCATACCCCCGGGCACAGCGTGGTCCGCGTGGCATCCGGCGGCGACCGGCTGACATTCGCCGGCGACCTCGTGTTCCAGGTCGGGTTCGAACACCCCGAGTGGTACAACGGCTTCGAACACGACCCCGAGGAGTCGGCCCGCGTCCGTATCAGTCTTTTGCGCGAGTTGGCGGCGACCGGCGGCCTGCTGGTGGCCACTCACCTGCCGTTCCCATCCATCGGCCATGTGGCGGTCGACGGCGACGCCTTTCGTTGGGTACCGGCCATCTGGGACTATTGACCGCGGTCCGAACGATGGCGCGTAGCAAGCGCTTCATCCGACACGGGCCGCGTTTCCAGCGCGGGAGCGCGGCCCGCTTACCCAAACTTGGAGCTCGACCACGATGAAACACGAGACCCTGCGCGCCTCGCAGCTCAAGGGCTGCGCCTTCTGCGTGGACATGCATGTCAAGGAAGCCACCTTCCACGGCGAGTGCGCGCTCCCGTTGATGACCCGGGCGCTACCTGGGTGTCCGCGCAAAGATGCTGCTGGCTTCGCGGACCAAACCACTCCGCACGGTGATCGCGCTTCGAACCCGCGCGACGGGAGGGTGTGATGAACGTCGTTGTCTTTGGTTCAACGGGGTCGACAGGACGGCTCGTTGTTGAGTCCGCCTTGTCCGCGGGTCACGTCGTCGCTGCCTTTGTCCGTGATCCAAAGCGCATGCCCTTGACGCATCCGAATCTCAGAATCGTCAAGGGCGATGCAATGGATCCGGCCTCGGTGGCATCTGCGGTCAAAGGGGCGGATGCGGTCATCTGCACGTTGGGAATGATACCTCAGGCGAAAGAGGATCGGGGTCGACGCCAGCGCGGTGTCCCGGTTTGCTCGGTGGGAACCAAGAACATTCTGGCCGCCATGCTTCCAGATCGGGGCCGACTCATCGTTGAGAGTTCGGTGAGTGTCGGTGAGAGCTACCACACCGGGAGCTTCGGCGCAGGCTTCATGGTCAAGCTGGCACTCAAGGAGGTGATGGCAGACAAGGAAAAGCAGGAGGCAGCTGTTCGGGAGAGTGACTGCGATTGGACGATCGTTCGACCGGCAACGCTGACATTCAAGCGTGCTCGCGGAAACCTGAAGGCGGGGACCGCTCTGCGCTGGAACATCACCTCAGCAGCCACCCGCGCGGACGTGGCCGAGTATATGGTCAAGATCCTCGATGACCCCGCGACATATAGGAAGGCCATAACGGTGCGCAACTAGGTTTGAAGCGGCTGGACCGCACGGTAGGCCCGGGTGAGTGAGCAGTCGCTTCAGCGAAAACAACTGTTGCAGGAGGGTATCGTGGTGCATCTTAACAAGAAGAAGGTGGTCGGCTTGTTGCTGTGCCTCGGTGCCGTCGCCGTCGTGGCTGGCGGCTGGGCCTATGCCCGTTCGAACGAGACGTTCACCGATAACGCCTACATTCGCGGCGACATGACCTCGCTCGCGCCGAAGGTTGCGGGCTACGTCACAGCCGTGGAGGTTCAGGATAACCAGACCGTTCGTGCAGGCGACGCCCTGTTCCGGATCGACGATCGGGACTACCGCGCACGCCTTGCGCAAGCCGAGGCCAATGTCGAAGCCGCTCAAGCCCGCCTCGCCAATGTCGATGCGGAGACCCAACTCCAGCACGCCCTGATACGGCAGGCCGAAGCTCAAAGACTTGCGAGCGTGGCCGAGATGAAGCTGGCCCGCAAGGCCTCCGATCGCCGCCGTGAGCTGATCCGCACCAACGCCGTCAGCCAGGCGCAGGTCGATGAAAGCGATGCGGCGCTATCGAGAACCGAGGCGGGCGTGTCGGCGGCGTCGGCAACGGTGGAGGCCCAGCGGCAACGCATCGCCGTCCTTACCAGCCAGCGCGAAGCTGCAGTTGCTGCAGTGGCGCAGGCGCACGCCGCACGCGATCTCGCCCAGATCGATCTCGACCATACCGTGGTGCATGCGCCGGTCGACGGCGTCGTCGGCAACCGCCAGGTCCGCGTCGGCCGGCTTGTCGCGCCGGGCACCTCCCTGCTCGACATCGTTCCGGTCAAGGATGTGTGGGTGGTGGCGAACTTCAAGGAAAGTCAGATCGAACATATCCGGCCCGGACAGCGCGCCCGCATCACAGTGGACGGCTATCCGAACCAGACGATTGAAGGCGTGGTGGACAGCTTTGCGCCCGGCAGCGGATCAGCGTTCACCCTGCTCCCCACCGACAATGCGACGGGGAACTTCATTCGTGTCGTTCAACGCGTGCCTGTGAAAATCCGCTTCGCCAGAAATCCATTGCCCGGTCGCGTCGTGCCCGGACTGTCCGCGCGTGTGGAGATCGATCGAGGAAGCGGCACATGACCGCGATCGCCGACGCCACGCCAGGCTACGACAGGCGCGCGGCAGGAAGCATTCTTGTCGCAGGCATCGTGCTCGCCACTCTGACGGAGGCGATCGCAAGCACCGTCCTGTCGCTCGGGCGCAACGACATCATTGGCGATACCCATGCGACTCCCGACGAGTTCGCCTGGCTGGACATCGGATACACCGCAACGAAGCTGATCGGGTTCATGGCCGCCTCCTGGCTCATGACGCGCATCAGTCCGCGCCGCCTGATCATCGGTTCGACGCTGGTCATGGGCACGGCCTGCGGCATCGCCGCCATCACATATCGGTTGGATCTGCTGGTCGCACTCCGCATGATACAGGGCTTCTCCGGCGGCACCTTGCTTGTCGCGGGGCAGTCGATCTTTTTTCTCGCCTATCCGCGATCCTGCCAGCCAATCCTGCAGGCACTGTTTGCGATGGGGTCTGTCGTCGCTCCTGGGACCATCGCCCCGGCGCTCCAGGGATGGTTGATCGACAGCCAGTCGTGGGCATGGATTTTCTTCGGCGTTGTTCCGGTGGCGCTCGCCGCCATCGGACTTCTATTGATCGCGGAGGGCCCGAGACCCATTACGACTGCGCGGCCTCCGTTCGACTGGGCCGGCTTCCTACTGATATCAGTTACCTTTCTCTGCCTCACCTATGTTCTCAATCAGGGTAGTCGATGGCGCTGGTTCGAGGAGCCTCGCATCGTGTGGCTGACCGTGATCGGCGCAGCCGCTTTGCTGGCGTTTCTCGGCCAACAGGTAATGGCCAAAAGCCAAGGCCTGCTGGATTTCACCCTGTTCCGGTCGAGCGATTTTTCCTTCGCCTTCATCGTCAGTTTCGTCGCCGGTGCCGCCTTGTTCGGGAGCGCGTTCCTGATCCCGTCATTTGCCGTGTCCGTACTCGCGTTCACGCCTACCGACGCCGGCCAGCTACTGCTGCCGAGCGGCGCGCTTTTCGTCGGCGCGCTCCTCATTGCTGCCTTTCTCATGCAGGTCAGAGGCGCTCCCCTATCGCCACGGTGCCGTTCGGAATCCTGATGATCATGGCCGCGATGTGGATGCTGTCCGGCTCGACCAGCGAAAGTGGCGCCGACGACATGATGGCCGCCATCCTGCTACGCGGCTTTGGACTTGGCTTCCTCTTCCTGTCGATCACCCTTATCGCTTTCATCGACCTCAACAACCGCAATCGAGCGTCCGGCATCGGTCTTTTCAACGCGGGGCGCCAGTTCGGTGGCCTCATGGGGGTAGCCGGACTCCAGACAATGATCGATCACAATGTCACCGCCAATGCCACGGTGCTCGGCGCCAGTGTGACCGCAGGCCTTCCTGCGGTCAGCGAGCGGCTGACGACGATGAGTGCCATGCTCGCGGCACGAGGGATGGACAGCGTAGCCGCCGGCCGGACTGCGATGGGTCTGTTGGGTCGAGCCCTCGCTGGTCAATCCACGGTGATCGCTTTCGACACCGCGTTCGCTGCAGTCGCTCTTCTTTTCGTCATCGCTGCGCCCGTGCTGGTCACCATCAAGATCGCGTTCGCCCTGCACGCGAAGATACGCGTGGCGCAGTTAGCCCGGACCGAGGAGCCATACATGACACATCCCGCGCCGAAATCTTCCCGACAAGACAATGCCGTATCGAGGCCGGACCCTCGCGCCGAGATCGTGCTGGCGGTCAGCGAGGCTCTCGCCAATCCGAGCGGCGCGCCCGCTGACCTCGATAGTATCTTGGATCGAAGCGGATGCTCGAAGGAAGACATTCTATCGGCGTTCGAGAGCGTCGACGATCTCATCGTCGCGATCGCCGAACACAAAGCCTCCCTCATATCGCAGCCATTGCTGAGGAGAGCGCGCCCCGGCACCGTAGACGATGCACGCGAAACACTCATCGCGTTCGGACGCGTTGCCTGGAAGGAATACTCGACCACCCTGGTCGGGTTCATTCGGATGATGATGACCGAAGGTGCACGCAATCCTGCGCTTAAGAAGCGGGTGCACGAGGCGGGGCAAGCGATTGTCACACTCAAGCTGCGGGAGTTTCTGTCCGCAGCAAATGAGCGGGGGATCCTGTCGATATCGGACGCTCAGCTATACGCCGAGCAATTGCTGGGGCTACTGAGGGAACCGCTCTACCAGGCACTGATGCTGACTCCTGCAATGCGCCAGGAGGGCGCGGCCGCCGACCGCGTCAGAGCCAGGATCGAAAGCTTCATTCATGGATGCCGAGCACGAGGAGCATGAAGCGATGAGCGCAGCTAATGATATTGCCCGGTTAAGACGGTCTGGCCCGAGAGAGAAACCTTCAAGACTGAAGGTCGTCGGCGACGTCCCGGCGGACTTGGCGAACAGCATCGACGAGAATGGATCCCTGGTGACGGTCGACCCCGCCGACTGGATCGTCTGTTTCGTGCCCGGCCTTCGACGGCAATGGTGGCATCGCTTCGTCCATCACAGGCATAAGCATGTCTTTGCCATGCGACCCATAAGCACGGGGAGCTGGCTGCTTGTGGAGCCGTGGTGGACGCGAATGATGGTGACCATCCTGCCGCCGGCTGATGCCGTCAGATTTCTCCGGTGGGGTGCCACGGGCGATATCCTTCGCGTGCGCGAAGCGGTCCCGGGAAAGGCGAGTCAGATCTGCGGCTGGTCCAACTGCGCGGTTCTCTCGGCGTTCTTGCTGGGCCGACCGAGCTGGACATGGACGCCGCACGGTCTCTACCGGCAGCTACTCCGCGAAAGATCAACGCGGCGCGAGAACGTGCAGCAACTTCTCGTCGACCAGTTCACCAAAGTCGTCAGCCATTACTCGTCCAACGCACTGAGTGTCAGTGCCGACCAGCTTTCTTTGCCACTAAGGGAACTGCTCATCATCATTGGACGCAATCTTCTCGAAACGATGATGACACCGTCGTTGCTGGAGGTCTGTTACACAGCCATCCTCGAAGCGGACCGCTACCCCGATGCGACACGGGCCTACGCGCAACATGGCCCTACGCCGGCCATCGCAGTCCTTACGAAAATTCTGGCAAAAGCCAAGCAGGCCGGCGAAATCGATCTTGCGGATTGCGAAGCCGGCGCCCGCCAGTTCCTTGGAATGCTCCACGGAAACGTCCATCTGGAGGCCGTGCTTCAGCTCGGCGACATACCAACGCTTTCCGAAATCGATTTGCGCGCTCGCACCACCGTGAAAGCCTTTCTCGACGGTGCCGCGCCTGTCGAGACGGCGCCAATCGTTGCACGAGCGGCATTAATGGCATGAGACGGGAATCGAACATGCTCTGACGGTTTTCCATTTGGCCCGCTTTCGGAGCCGAGTTCCACCGCATCCGTCTCCAAATTGTACATCGCGCCGGTCATCTTGACGCCGCCTTCCCTTCCATTTCAGCAAGCACGGGCCGTCGCTCAGGCGCTCCCCCTCCCGAAACATCAACCCTCCCGTGACAGCGCAGCATGTTCAGTTCGGCCTCCGCATGCTGGATGTTGCTCGATTTTCTTGGATCTCTCGGTGCACACATCATGCACGCCGCCCTCCAGTCGCGTTCCACTCAAGCGTTGCTCGGTTGGCGCACGCTAAGCGCAAGTGACATTCGCGCGACGCTCGGTCTTGTCTCAATATTGGGGTTCGAATCGGGGGAGCGCTACCAACCCACGCCAACACTCCTCCAAGCTTTATCGTGAAGTTCAGGGCAAGATCGATCGCTCAGATTCCGGACACGTCTACTACTCTCTGTGGCCGCCTACGCCGCCTGACGCAGAATTTTGTTCGCTAAAGAGAAATCGTCAGTCGGACGGTACGGCATTTGGTACAGCATCGCTGACAACGACCCTGCTTAAGTGCTGATCGCGCTTCGCTCTTTGAGATGTCCCGGTCCAGTCCATCATGGGTGCAATGCAAAATCGATTCGCTAACATGTTGATGTTATTTCGCTTGATCGTCCGATCGGGGAATAGCTGATTTTTGGATCGACAGAAATTCGAAGCTGACTATTGGGGCATTTTCCTTTTACTTCAAATGCTTAGATCGATCATCTGTTCGTCCCTCGATGTGCCGCGCCTTGTCCGGCACAGCATTGCAGTACCGAATGAGCTCGTGCAGTACCGCGCTAGTCCCGACCTTCTCTACCAATCCCGTTTGCCTCGACCGCAAAGTAACGTGCTGGTCTGGCTACGCCTAGGACAGAACAAGCACCATCGTAGTTTTGGCGGTGATAGAGCAAGGAGACCTGCGGGCGGCGATTCCGGGGTTGGCGTTTGCGCTATCAGACCGCAGGCTTGCGAAAGCTTCGGCCCATATTGGGCTCGAATAATGAGTATCACCCTCCGAAGGCAAGGTCACACGTTCGAATCGTGTTGGATGCGCCAAATCTCTTTGGTCTGCAGATCGATGTGTATCACCAAGGCGAAACTGCAGCTTTGACTTGTTCGCGCGGGTAAGCGACCACGCTCTCACAACCGATTTTTGAGGCATGTGCGCCATAGCTGCTGTCAACTCGCCTTCGCTTTCACATATCGCCCGGGCGCAGATTCGCCGGGCGGATAGAGGTTGCTGCCGAGCTGCGTGCGCGCCGGCAGTTGCTCCTCCGCCCACGGCTTGAGCCAGCCGATCCAGTCAATCCACCAACTGCCCGGCTTCTCATCCGCACTCGCCAGCCACGCTGCCGGGTCGTCGCATCGATCGGTCGATACCCAATAGCTTCTCTTGTTCTTCGATGCCGGATTGATCACACCAGCAATATGCCCGCTCGCGCCGAGGACAAAGCGAATGTCGCCGCTGAACAGGCCGGTCGTGCGATAGGCGGATCGCCACGGCACGATGTGATCCTCGACGGTAGCCAGGACATAGCCAGGTAGATCGACCCGCCCCAGATCGACTGATGTGCCGCACATCGTCAGCCGGTTCGGCTCCCGGAGATTGTTCTCCAGGTACATGTTCCTCATATACCAGCAATACATCGGTCCCGGCAGATTGGTGACGTCGGCGTTCCAGAACAGAAGATCGAAACGCTCCGGCGGCTTTCCCTTCAGGTAATTGTTGATTACGTTCGGCCATATCAGCTCTTTCGAACGCAGGGTCTGGAAGACGAAACCCAGTTCGGCGCCGCGGTAGATGCCGCCGTTTCCGATCGTCTGCTCGCGCTGCCGCACGCTCTCCTCGTCCACGAACACGCCGAGATCGCCAGGCTCTCGGAAATCCAGCATGGTCGTCAGCAACGTCACGCTAGCGACCGATTCATCGCCTCGCGTCCTGAGAATGGCGAGTGCCGATGACAGGATGGTTCCTCCGACGCACCAGCCGACCACGTTGACCTTGTCGGCGCCGGAAATCGATCGGGCGATCTCGATGGCGCGCATTACGCCATGCTCGACGTAGTCATCCCATCCAAAATGCCCGCAAGAGGCATCCGGATTGCGCCAGGAAACAATGAAGACCGTCAGGTCGTGTTCGACCGCAAACCGGACGAAGGAATTGGCCGGCTGAAGATCAAGAATGTAGAACTTGTTGATGCAGGGAGGCACGATCAGCAGAGGCCGCACAGCCACCCGCTCCGTCGCTGGTTCATACTGAATGAGCTGAAAAAGATCGTTCTCGAATACGACCGCCCCTCTGGATGCCGCGACGTCCCTTCCGACCTCGAACGCGCTCTCGTCTGTGATCGTCAGATTGCCCTTGCCGAGATCTGCGATCAGATTGTCGAAACCGGCCTTGAGGCTCTGGCCTTCGGTGTCCGTCGCCAGCTTGATGACGTCGGGATTGGTGGCGACAAAGTTCGTCGGGCTCATCGCCTCGACGAGCTGGCGCGTGAAGAAGCGCAGGCGGTGTTTTTCCTTCTCCTCCAGATCCAGCGCTTCGACGAAATCGACGCAATAGCGCGAGTTCAGCAGGTAGGCCTGCTTCAACACACTGTAGAGCGCGTTGTCCCGCCATTCCGTTGCGCTGAACCTGCGATCGCCGCGTGGTGGTTCCAGTGCGGCCTCGGCCTGAACGCCTGCGGCCGATTTGATGACGTGCTCGGTGAGTTGGTACATGCGTATCAGATGCTCGGCCTGCAATTCGGCGATGCGTCCCGGCGAACCCAGGGCGGAGGTTAACTTCGTACCATCTCCATCGGCGCCCGGTATCCACCCCAGAGACCGCCACAGGCTCGCGCCCGCCTTCATGAACCCGTCGACAAATTCGTCCGGCATGTTAAATGGCCGATTCATCAGTTACCCTCGCTGCAAATTGGATGCTTGTTGTTTCCTGTCCCCGGGGCTTCTAGTCCGGCGCCCTTCCGTCTGTTAGACGCCATGCGCCCGCATGTCGGAGCGATCGCGTGACATCGGCCGGCAAGCCCATCGGGATGGCGCGCCTGGCTGAATCATCATCGTCAGGATCCAGAGCGAACGATTGAGCCCTCGCGGATACCATCAACATTCACCGAAAGACGCTTGATCTTGTCGTACAATGTCTGCTTTGGGATACCCAGGAGAGCCGCAGTTGCCTGGACGTCGCCCTGCTTGCGCCGCAGCGCGTCCTCGATGATAGATCGCTCGATGTTCTCCAACTGTCGAGGCAACGACACATCCGATGTGCCAAAGCCGGATTTGTTGATCGCCTTGCCATCGAGAACGCCAAGCACAAAGCGATCGGCGACGTTGCGAAGCTCCCGCACGTTTCCCGGCCACGAATAGGCCAACAGCGCGGACATGGTCTTGTCGTCCAAAATCGGCGCGTCACGCTCGAACCTTCGGGCGGCATCCAGCGTGAAATGCTCGAACAGCAACGGAATATCCTCGCGCCGCTCCCGAAGCGGCGGAAGCTCGATAAAGGCGACGCCCAGGCGGTAGTAGAGGTCGGCGCGAAAAACCTTCTTGTCGCTCAACTCGAGCAGGTTCACCTTGCTCGCCGCTACCACGCGGCAATCCACGGCGATCGGCTTGTTCGAGCCGACGCGCTCGATAGATCGATCCTGCAGCGATCTCAACAGCTTCACCTGCACGCTCAGCGGCATGCTTTCGATTTCGTCGAGGAACAGCGTTCCGCCATTCGCGTATTCGATCTTTCCGATCCTCTGACGCGTCGCACCGGTGAATGCGCCTACCTCGTGGCCGAACAGCTCGCTCTCGACAAGCGACTCGGGCAGCCCCCCGCAGTTCACTGGGACGTAGTGTCCGCCACGTCGTACGCTGTGATTGTGCAGGCAGCGCGCGACGACATCCTTGCCGGTTCCGGTTTCGCCATAGATCGTGACGTCAACATTCGTCGAAGCCAGCGTGGAGACCAGCCTGCGCACTTCCTGGATCTGCGGCGATCGGCCCAGCAGGCTTGCCTCGATGCCTTGGCGATCCGCCAAGGCGGATCTCAGCGAACGAACTTCGAGGGTTAGCCGCCTCTTTTCGACTGCCCTGCGCACCACCGAGACAAGTTGCTCGGACGAGCATGGCTTCTCGATGAAGTCATAGGCACCCGTCCGCATCGCGTGTACGGCCATTGAAATATCGCCATGCCCGGTGATCAGGATCATGGGAAGATCCTGATCCAGCCGCCGCAGATCCGACAGCCATTCAAGCCCGCTCTTGCCGCGCAGGCGCACGTCGCAGACCACGACAAATGGCATTTCGGAGCGAAGAGCTCCATCGGCGGCTTCGACCGAGACGAAACCTGAAACCGAGAATCCCGCAAGCTCGAGGGCCTGAATGCCGCCAATCCGGACATCGTCATCGTCCTCGACGTAGATCACGCCAATTGATTGGTCATCGCCCATGCGAAGCCCCTGTTGGGTCAGCGAGTGGAAGGATCACGATGAATTCGGCTCCAGACGGCCCGAGGTTTCGCGCACGCAATTCGCCACCAAAAGAGCGCGCGATGTGGTTGGAGAGCATCAGTCCAAGGCCGAGTCCTTTTCCTGCAGGCTTGGTCGTTACAAACGGCTCGAACATGCGCTGGAGAACATCAGGCGCAATTGCCGGGCCGCTGTTGCTGATGGTGATGCGGCAACGGGCGGTCTGTCCGTCTTCCCGCCTCGCCCGGATCAGAATAGACTTTTGCGCCGCGCTCTCCACAGCGTCCAGGGCATTCGCCACGATGTTGCAGAACAGCTGCTCGAGTCGCGTCTGATCGGCAAGAACGCAGAGATCGGCGTCAATGTCCGTCACAACGTCGACGCCTCCCTCTTTGACACGCCCGGCCAGGATCTTGAGAGATTCAGCCATGGCATGTTCGACGGAGACCGTATCGAGCGGGCTGCTCGACTTGTAGGCGAAGACCCGAAGCTGGCTGGTCAAGCGCCCGAGCCGACGCACCAGTTCGCCGATCCGGGTGAGATTGCCACGGGCGTCGCTGATCGACCCGCGGTCGACGTACGAAATCGCGTTGTCAGCGGCAGTCTGCAGGGCCGCCAGGGGCTGGTTCAGCTCATGAACGATGCCGGCTGACATCTGGCCGAGGGCTGCCAACTTTCCGGCATGGACAAGTTCATCCTGCGCGGCCCGCAGTTCGGCAGTTCGCTCCTGCACCCTGGTCTCGAGCATGTCGTGCGCGGCCTGCAACGCAGCCTGGCTGGCCAGGCGTTGCCTGATCTCTCTCCGGCGTTGCATCACGAGACCAGCTGCCAGCAACGCAACCATGGACGCGAGGCCCGACATCGCGCCGATGACCAGCGCGGTCTGCCGTATAGGCGCTTCGTCGTCGAGAAGGACGAGCTTCCAGAGGCCCCGGTTAATTGGAAGCTCGCTGAGCGTATAAGCGGTTCCGCTCTCGGTGGTGATACGCGCGCCGCCTTTGGATTGAGCGACCACGGTCCATCCGAGCGGCGTCAGGTCGTGGTTGCCGTAAGGTTTGGATCGAGAAATGTCATCTCGCATCTGCACCGACAGCGGTGCCATCGGCCGATAGCGCCACTCGTCACGAGAAGCGAGTATGGTGACCTGGCGCTCGTCGAGCAGAAGAATGTCTCCTTCAGTATTGCGCCACTCACGCTCGAACGAATCCAGATTGACCTTGACGGTGGCGACCCCCCTGGTCGCGCCGCCCTCCTTCAGGGCGTAGGAGAGATAGTAGCCAGCGCGTGCGCTCGTAATACCGATACCGAAGAACGCTCCTCGGCCGCTCGCGAGAGCTTCGCTCACATATGGGCGGTACGACAGGTTTCGGCCAACCGGCGTGCCTGGCTGCTCGAAATCGGCCGCTGCCAAGGTGTCTCCCGAAACATCTAGAACGTAGAGGTTGTCGGCCCCCGCAAGCAGATTGATCGACTTCAAATACAGGCTAACCGATTGCTGCAGCGCGGCATCCTGCGAAGAGCCAAGCAGCTGGAAGACGCTCGGCGATGTCTCCAGCAATGACGGCAAGAATTCAAATCTCGAAAGATGAGCGTCTAGTCTTGCTGCTTCCATCGCCAGCCGCTGCTGCGCGGCAATGTGCAACTGGTCCAGCCCACGCTGGAAAGCAACGGTATACCCGAGCCACGAAGCGGCCACGACCAGCGCGAGGGCGGCTGTTCCGCGAACCAGCCAGCGCGTCGAATTGGGCATCGCCGAGCTGACTCCGGGCTTCCCCTTGACGTCCACCAGGGATGGAAGGTCCGTCATGCTGTGAACCAAACAAATCCGGGGAGTGTCGGCTACGACAGACGACCACTCAGGCATAGTCCAACTCTATGGTTTTGCCTCGGAATACGCGATAGGAAAATCCCGTGTAGACGATAATGACAGGCAGCGTGATGCAAACCCCGACCAGGATGATCTTGAGCGACTCGGGGCTGCTGGCGGCCTGCCAGACGGTGAGCCGGTCGATCACGATGAAGGGATAGATGCTGTAGCTGAGCCCGAGGAAGCTCAGGAAGAAGACGAGCACCAGCAGCGCGAAAGGCAGCCAGCACAGGCTGCCACGCACGGCTTGCGAACCGAGCAGGAGCCGCACCGTCAGCAGCGCAATTGCGGCCGTGATCGGGATCGACGCCACCGCGATCATCGCCGGCAGGGTGAACCACCTGACGCGAACGGTCTCGCTGATCCACGGTGTTGCCATTGAGATCAGGATCAGACCCAGCACCATGGGCGGCCAGGCGATCTTGCTCCATTGGATCGCCTTGTCCTGGAGCTGCCCATCCGTCTTCATCACGAGCCATGTGGCACCGAGCAGCGCATAGGCCATCGGCAGCGCCACCGCGATTGCGCCGGCAAAGACCGGATAATTCCAGCCCTCGCCGAAGCCGCTGATATAGCGGCCGAGCATCCATCCCTGACACACCGATGCCAGCATCGACCCGGCAATGAACAGGCGATCCCACATCGCTTTCCGGTTGGTCTTTGCCTTGACCCTGAAGTCAAAGGCCGCGCCGCGCAAGATCAAGCCAACCAGCATGAGAGCGGTCGGCAGATAAAGTTCCGACAGCACCAGCCCATGCGCCTTCGGAAAGGCAACCAAAAGAAGGCCGACGCCGAGCACCAGCCAGGTTTCATTGGCGTCCCAGAACGGGCCGATGGAGGCGACCATGGTATCTCGCTCGTCAGACGTCGCCCGATGCATCAACATGCCGACCCCAAGGTCGTATCCGTCGCTCACGACGTAGACGAGCAGCGAGACGCCCATCAGCCCGATGAAGATCAGCGGAAGCAGTTCGTCGAAAGACATCGAGGTCATGCGAATTCTCCCTCGCGCTGATACTGGCGCGGGCCGCCAGCGAGGTCCTCCGAACCGGCCACGCCCTTCGGTTTGTCCGCCGTCTCCGCCATGTATTTCAGAACGCCGACATAGGCGACGAGCAAGGCGACATAGAGCGCAATATAGATACCTAGCGTCAGGGCAATGCTCGATGACGGGACACGCGAGGCGACGTCGCTCGTTCGAATGAGGCCGGAAACGATGAAGGGTTGGCGTCCGATCTCCGTGACGTACCATCCTGCGATGGTCGCGACCCAACCGGCAAAGGTTATTGCCGCGAACAACTTGAGCATTGGCCGCGGCATCCGGCCAAAATCCCAGCCATCGCGCCAATGTCTCCACAGGCCGATCCAACTGACCAGCAGCATCAGGATGCCGGTCCCCACCATGATCCGGAAGCACCAGAACACCGGAAAGACCGGCGGATGGGCCGATGGAAACTCGTTCAGTCCCTTGATTTCGCCGTCAGCGTCGTGCCGGAGGATCAGGCTCGCGAGCTTTGGTATGGCCAGTTCGAAGCGATTTGATCTCGTTGCGTCGTCCGGGATCGCGAACAGGAGAAGCGGCGCTCCCCGCGTTGTTTCCCAGATACCTTCCATCGCTGCGATCTTCTGTGGCTGATGTTTAAGTGTATTGAGCCCATGAAGGTCGCCGGCCACCATCTGTGCGGGCGCGGCCAGGGCAGCGAACACGAGCCCGGTCCGCAGCACACGTGATGCGCTCTCCGTCGCGACGCCCTTCAGAAGTTGCCAGCCGCTGATCCCGATGAGCAGGAACGCGCAGGTCAGCGCGGACGCCAGCACCATGTGGATCAGGCGATACGGGAAGGACGGATTGAAGATGATTTCCAGCCAGTTCCTGGCGTGAAACTGGCCATCGATGATTTCGTATCCCGCCGGCGTCTGCATCCAGGAATTTAGGGCAAGGATCCAGAACGCGCTCAGCAGCGTACCGAGGGCGACCAGAAAGGTCGATCCAAGGTGAACCATCTCTCCGACGCGGCGGTGGCCGAACAGCATCACGCCGAGGAAACCCGCTTCCAGAAAGAATGCGGTCAGCACTTCATAGCCGAGCAACGGGCCGGCGATATTGCCGACGCGCTCCATGTAGCCCGGCCAGTTGGTGCCGAACTGAAAACTCATGGTAACGCCGCTGACGACCCCGAGCGCGAATGTCAGCGCGAATATTTTCGTCCAAAGCCGGTAGGCACGCAGCCAATCGAGCTTCCGCTGCGGGTCGGTCGCGCGCAGGTGCTTCAGCCGGAAAAACAGCAGAACCCAGCCCAGCGCGATCGAAATCGAGGGGAACAGAATGTGGAACGTGATATTGGCGGCAAACTGGATGCGCGCGAGGAGTACGTCCATCAGCATTCCCTCCGGGTTCGGCGCAGTACCTTCGCATCACTCAAGCTTGCATCGACCGGCACGGCATCCCTCCCCGCGACCCGATATCAATGAAGCTTCACATGCGGCTCGGTGCGCCGGGTGATCAGGCGTGCCAGCGTGTCGAGCGCAACCTTCACCGAACCGTGCAGCGCGTGTTCGTGCATCTTGTAGAGAGACAGGTACATCATCCTTGCGAAAATGCCCGCGAAGACGAGATTGCCGCCGACCAGCGCTCCCATCATCGAGCCGACCGTGCTGAATTCGCCGAGCGACACCAGTGATCCGAAATCCCTGTACCGATAGGGCTTGAGCGGCTCGCCTTGCAGATAGCGCAGAATCTGGGAATAAAGATGCGAGGCCTGCTGGTGGGCCGCCTGCGCGCGCGGCGGCACGTTGCCGCGCTCGCCCCATGAGCAGGCCGCGCAGTCGCCGATTGCAAAGATGCCGTCGTCGCGCGTTGTTTGC
This sequence comes from Bradyrhizobium sp. RDI18, assembly GCF_043203335.1. Taxonomy (NCBI): domain Bacteria; kingdom Pseudomonadati; phylum Pseudomonadota; class Alphaproteobacteria; order Hyphomicrobiales; family Nitrobacteraceae; genus Bradyrhizobium; species Bradyrhizobium sp. RDI18. The sequence continues at coordinate 214,181 of NZ_JBICRN010000006.1, forward strand.
AGCGTTGGCCGAACGACGAGCTGATTGATGCGGTTGGTTTCGAGGCCGGCGATATCTTTCAGGAAATCGGGCGCCTTCACTCCTGCAGCCCAGACGATCAATTCGGCGGGGATCGTCCGGCCGTCCGTCAGGTTCACACGGTCGGAGCCGACCTCGGAAACCTTGGCGCCGACCAGCAGATCGACGCCCAGCCTGACAAGCAACTTCTCCGTCTCTTTCGAAACCCGTTCGGGCAGTGCGGGAAGCACCCGCTGGGCGGCTTCGATCAATGTGATCCTGATGTCCTTCTGGGGATCGACCTGATCGAGGCCATACGCCACCACTTCACGCGTCGTTCTGTGGAGCTCGGCCGCAAGTTCGACGCCCGTCGCACCGGCCCCGATGATCGCGACCTTCAACTGGTGCGCTCCGAGAGGCGACGATTGTGCATGCGCGCGAATACATGCATTGATCATTCGTTCGTGGAATCGCCGTGCGTCCGACTGCGATTCGAGCTTGATCGCGTGGTCGGCGACTCCAGGCGTGCCGAAATCATTGTTCTGGCTTCCGACGGCGACGACGAGAACATCATAGTCAAAGGTCCGCTTCGGCGTGACCTCGCGGCCTTCAGCGTCGAAATACGGCGCCACTTGCACCACATGGCGGTCCCGATCGATACCGATCATGTCTCCGATGCGGTAGCGAAAGCCGTGCCAATAGGACTGCGCGAGATAGTCGACCTCGTGAGCTGCGATATCCATGCTCCCCGCGGCAATCTCGTGGAGCTTCGGCTTCCATACATGCGTGCGGTTTCGCTCGATCAGCGTGATGTCGAGCCTCCCCTTGCGTCCGTATTTGTCGCCCAGACGCGTCGCAAGCTCCAATCCGCCGGCTCCGCCTCCGACGATCACAATCCGGGGTTTTCCCAATTGCGGCTTACTCATGATGGCCTCGACCGATCGAGTTCACTATCCGTCCAAACGCGTCCTCCCGATCATGCTCTCTCGGAGACCGCATCTGCGACCGCGACGGCGGCCATGTTCACGATTCGCCGGACCGTGGACGATGGCGTGAGGATGTGAGCCGGCTTTGCCGCCCCCAGCAGGATGCCGCCGACCGTCAATCCCTGGCCCGCCGCCATCCTGAGCAGATTGTAGGAGATGTTGGCGGCATCGAGATTCGGCATCACCAGCACGTTCGCCGGTCCCTCGAAGCCGGAATCGGGAAACTCGTGGTGAAGCACGGATGGCGACAGCGCGGCGTCCCCGCGCATCTCGCCTTCGACCGCCAGATCGGGGGATCGCTCGCGAATGATCGCCCGCGCCTCCCGCATCTTGTTGGCTTCCGGAACGGCAGAGCTGCCGAAGCTCGAATGCGACAACAAGGCCACCCGCGGTGTGATACCAAAACGCCTGACCTCCGCCGCCGCCAGCAAGGCGATGTCGGCGACCTGATCAGCGGTCGGATCAAGATGGCAATGGGTGTCGCAAATGAACAGCTGATGCTGCGGCAGAATCAGCATCTGCATGACGGCGAGAGTCCGCACATCGTCCCGGGTGCCGATCACGTTGCGAATGGCGGCCAGATGATCAGATGTCCTGCCGATGACCCCGCACAGCATCGCGTCACCGACGCCTCTTGCGAGAAGGAGCGAGGCGAGCACGGTCGCATTGCTTCGGGTCTCCGAGAGAGCGAGGCCAGCCGATACGCCGTCGCGCTTTCTGCGCGAATGGTACACTTCCGCGCATTTGGAATAGATCTCCGCATCATGCGGATCGATGATGTCGCAGTCCATGCCCGGCCGTAGCCGGAGATCGAACGACTTGATCCGATCCTCGATCGTCGAGGGCCGGCCGACCAGCAATGGCCTTGCGATCCTCTCGTCAACGACCACCTGGGCAGCTCGTAGCACGCGCTCGTCTTCGCCCTCAGCCAGAAGCAGGGACTTGCCGCTTCCCTTCGCCACCGAGAAGACCGGCTGCATCGCGTTGCCGGATTGATAGACGAACCGGCTGAGCTGCTGGCGATAGGCTTCCATGTCCGCGATCGGACGCTTGGCGACACCGCTGTCGGCCGCGGCCTTGGCCACCGCCGGGGCGACGACCTCGATGAGCCGCGGGTCGAGCGGCTTTGGAATGAGATAGTCGCGGCCGAATCGAAGCTTCTCCCCCTTATACGCAGCGGCCACCACCTCGGGCACTTCCGTCATGGCCAGATCCGCCAGCGCACGGACGGTGGCAAGCTTCATTTCCTCGTTGATCGTCGTCGCTCCGCAGTCGAGAGCGCCTCTGAAGATGAACGGGAAGCACAGGACGTTATTGATCTGGTTGGGGTAGTCCGATCGCCCCGTGCCGATGATCGCATCCGGACGGACCGCCAACGCGTCTTCCGGCATGATTTCCGGGATCGGGTTGGCCATGGCGAAGATCAGGGGATCTCGCGCCATCTTCTTGACCATGTCTGATGTCAGCACATTGCCGGCCGACAAGCCGAGGAAGATGTCCGCGTCCTGAATGATCTCGTCCAGCTTTCGCGCATCCGTTTTCACCGCATAGCGCGCCTTGTTGTCATCCATGCCCTCAGTGCGGCCCGCATAGACGACGCCTTTTGCGTCGGTCACGATGATACGATCGTGCCGCAGGCCAAGGCTGACAATGAGATCAAGACATGCCAGCGCAGCCGCGCCGGCGCCGGAGCACACCAGCTTGACGTCGGCAATATCCTTCTTGACCAGCTTCAGGCCGTTGAGGATTGCCGCCGCGGCGATGATCGCAGTGCCGTGCTGGTCATCGTGAAAGACCGGAATCTTCATGCGAGTGCGGAGTTTTTGTTCGATGTAGAAGCATTCCGGCGCCTTGATATCCTCCAGGTTGATGCCGCCGAAGGTCGGCTCCATCCTGGCGATGGTTTCGATCAGCGCGTCAGGGTCCTCTTCGGCAAGTTCGATGTCGAACACGTCGATTCCGGCGAACTTCTTGAACAGGCACGCCTTTCCTTCCATGACGGGCTTGCCGGCCAGCGGGCCGATATTGCCGAGACCAAGCACGGCGGTGCCGTTGGTGACGACAGCCACGAGATTGCTGCGTGCGGTCAGCACATCGGCCTGCAAAGGGTCCTTGGCGATGACCAGGCAAGGCTCCGCCACGCCCGGCGAATACGCGAGCGACAGATCGCGCTGTGTCGCCATGGCCGTGGTCGGCACCACGGAAATTTTTCCCGGCCTCGGCAGGCGGTGATATTCGAGTGCGGCTTCCCTCAGATCCTGGTTCATCGTATTCCCCGATTCTACCCTTGTTCGAGAGGCGGACGCTTCCGCCCCTCTTCCCGCTGCCGGTCAAGTGACCTCAGACGCTCCCATCCCGCGTATGCATGGCCGCCAATCCGTCTTCGAAACGCCGGCGCAATATCTCAATCGTTTGCTTCTGCTGTTCGGTCGCTGCCTCGGCGAGCTGACGCATGTTGGCGAGAGCTTTCTCGAACCCCTGCCGGGCGATTTCAGCGCGCCGTCCCGCGACCGTTTCGTTGCTGGCCTCTGCGGCGATCGCCTTCATGGTTTCCTGGAGAACCTCGTTCTGTCGCGCCATCAAGCTTCGCCAACTGTCATATGCCGAACGGTTGACCTCAATCAGCGCATCGATGTTCTTCTTCTCCATATTGATCAGGGACGTCATGTCGACACCGCTGATCTGGCAGGATTCGATGAGCTTGGCGAAGTCGAACCCGGCGAAGCCCCAGTCAGTATCATTTGCCTTCGATTTGTCGTCGGACATTTCCCTCTCCTTCATTGGTGGTTACTGCGATGCTTCCCCCTGCCCATCGGACGCGATCGGCGCCGGCCGCCCCTCGGCGTCCAGTGCGACGAATGTGAAGATGCCTTCCGTCACCTTCACGCGGTCTCCAAGCCGGCGGCGCAGTGCCCAGGCCTCGAGGCGGATCGCCATCGAGGTGCACCCGACACGCTCGGGCGCCGCGTAGACGCACAAGGCGCCTCCGACATGCACCGGCTTGATGAAATGCATCGCCTCGATCGCAACCGTCGCGACGCGCCGCTGCGCCCGTTGTCCGGCATGGATGCCGTCCGCAATGTCCATTTGTGAGAGCACCCAGCCGCCAAAGATGTCGCCGCTCGGATTCGCATCCGCGGGCATGGCGAGCGTCCGTGTCGTGAGGTCCCCTCGTGGCTGGATCGTCATGGCGGTCGCTCAGTTCATGTGCTGGCCGCCATTCGCGGATATCGTCGAGCCCGTGATGAAGCCGGCATCGTCCGATGCCAGGAAGACGACGGTTCGCGCGATCTCATGCGGCTCGCCCAAACGGCCGACCGGGATCTGGGGCAGGATGTTCTTGGCCACGACGTCCGGGTTGATCGCCTTGACCATCTCGGTGGCGATATAGCCCGGGCAGATCGTGTTCACGGTGATGCCGGCGCGCGCCCCCTCCTGCGCCAATGCTTTCACGAAGCCGATGTCTCCTGCCTTGGCGGCGGAATAATTGACCTGGCCCATCTGGCCTTTTTGGCCGTTGATGGAGGAGATGCAGATCACACGGCCGAACTTGCGCTCGCGCATGCCTTCCCACACCGGCCGCGTCATGTTGAAGAGCGAATTCAGGTTGGTGTTGATGACGCCGTACCATTGCTCCGGCGTCATCTTGTGGAACATGCCGTCCTTGGTGATACCGGCGTTGTTGACCAGCACCTCCACCGGCCCCAGCTCGGCTTCGACCTGCTGCAGACCGGCGACGCAGGCCTCGTAGTTCGATACATCCCACTTGTAGACATTGATCCCGGTCTGATCCTTGAACTTCGCCGCCGCCTCGTCGTTGCCGGCATAGCTCGCCGCGACCTTGTAGCCGGCCGCCTTGAGCGCAACTGAGATCGCTTCTCCGATGCCTCGAGTACCGCCAGTCACCACTGCAACCCTGGACATGATCTCCCTCCTGATGCTGAGCTTGTTCTGAATTCCCGTGGCTCTTGGAGAGCCATTCTCTTCCGCGGACGGCGTCATGCCGTCCGCGTCTTATCGCGATCGAAACGATCGATCGTATCGGCCTAGCGCTCGACCGTCAGGGCGACGCCCATGCCGCCGCCGATACACAGCGTCGCGAGCCCCCTCTTCGCGTGACGCTTCTGCATCTCGAACAGGAGAGTCGTCAGAACGCGCGCACCGGATGCCCCGATCGGATGGCCGATGGCGATGGCGCCGCCGTTCACGTTGACGATCGACGGATCCCAGCCCATGTCCTTGTTGACGGCGATCGCTTGCGCGGCGAAGGCTTCGTTTGCCTCGACGAGGTCAAGGTCTTTGACCTTCCAGCCGGCCTTCTCGAGCGCCTTGCGGGAAGCCGGGATTGGTCCCGACCCCATCACCGCGGGATCCACGCCCGCGGTCGCCCAGGAGACGATCTTCGCAAGCGGCGTGAGCCCGCGCTTCTTGGCCTCGTCCGCGCTCATCAGCACCATGGCGGCCGCGCCGTCGTTAAGGCCAGAGGCATTTCCGGCGGTCACCGAGCCTTCCTTGTTGAAGGCGGGCTTGAGCTTGGCAAGCGCGTCCAGCGTCGTGCCGGCGCGGATATACTCATCCTGGTCGACAACAACGTCGCCCTTCCGAGTCTTGACGGTGACGGGAACAATCTCGTCCTTGAACCTGCCGGCCTTTTGCGCGTCCTCAGCCTTGTTCTGCGAGCTGGTCGCGAAGGCGTCCTGCTCCTCCCGGCTGATCTGCCACTTGGTGGCAATATTCTCGGCCGTGACGCCCATGTGGTAGCCGTGGAATGCATCCAGCAGGCCGTCCTTCAGCATGGAGTCGACGAACTTGACGTCGCCCATCTTGGTGCCGCCCCGCATATGCGACAGATGCGGCGCCATCGACATGGACTCCATGCCGCCGGCAACGATGACTTTCGCATCGCCGTTGGCGATCTGCTGCAAGCCGAGAGCCACCGACCGCAAGCCCGAACCGCAAAGCTGGTTCATGCCCCACGCCGTCTTCTCCTGCGGAATGCCGGCCGCCATGGCGGCCTGTCGTGCCGGATTTTGTCCCTCGCCGCCGGCCAGCACCTGGCCCAGGATGACTTCATCAACTTCTGCCGGCGAGACCCTGGCGCGTTCGAGCGCTCCCTTGATCGCCACCGCTCCAAGTTCGTGGGCAGTTAGCGATCCCAACGCCCCATTGAAGGAACCAACCGGCGTTCGCGCGGCAGATACAATTACTACTTCAGTCATGATCAACTCCTTGTTTAGCTTTCCGCATCACTTTCTGCCGCTTTCACGTCAAGCGACGACTGGCCGGGGGACGCCTGCCTCTATCTCGTCATCCGCAATCTTTACGGCCTCCGGATCGTCCGCTTCGACATCGCGATCCAGGTCCAGGCGTTGATGGAGCACTCTTTCATCGAGCGCCCCTTCCCACTTGGCGACAACGACTGTCGCAACGCCATTTCCTATGAGGTTGGTGAGCGCGCGCGCTTCCGACATGAAGCGGTCAATACCAAGGATCAAGGCGATGCTCGCGACCGGAATTGTCCCGACGGACGCAAGTGTTGCGGCCAGAACAATGAAGCCGGATCCCGTGACACCGGCGGCGCCCTTGGATGTCAGGAGCAGAACGCCGATGATGCCGAGCTCTTGCCAGATCGTCAGATCCGTACCGGTCGCCTGCGCCAGGAAGATCGCGGCCATTGTCAAGTAAATACAAGTGCCATCGAGATTGAACGAATAGCCGGTCGGAATGACCAAACCGACGACCGACTTTTCACAGCCAAGATTCTCCATCTTGGCGATCATGCGCGGCAGCACTGTTTCCGACGACGAAGTGCCAAGCACGATCAGGAGTTCTTCCTTGATATAACGGATGAACTTGAAGATCGAAAAACCGCTAAGGGCAGCAACGGAGCCGAGCACAACGAAGACGAACAACAAGCATGTTGCGTAAAACGCCAACATGAAGTTCCCCAGGGAAATCAGCGTCGCAACGCCATACTTGCCGATCGTGAACGCCATTGCGCCGAACGCTCCGATCGGCGCCACTTTCATGATGTAGCCCACGATCTTGAAGAACACATGGCTCACGACGTCGATCAGCCGCAGCACGCCCTCGCCGTGTTGACCGAGAGCCTGCAGCCCGAATGCAAACAGGATCGCAAAGAACAACACCTGCAAGATTTCACCTTGGGCAAAAGCGCCGACGACCGTCGACGGGATAATGGCCATCAGAAACTGGACCGTGCCCTGCTCATTCGCCTTTGCGGTGAAGGCCGCGATCGACTTCGTGTCAACGGTCGACAGATCGATGTTCATACCGACGCCCGGCTTCCACAAATTGATCACCACAAGTCCGATGATCAGCGCAGCCGTCGTCAGCACCTCAAAATAGATCAATGCCTTCAAACCAACACGTCCGACCTTCTTCATGTCGCGCATACTCGCAATTCCATGCACAACCGTGAAGAAAATGATCGGGGCGATGATCATCTTGATGCATTTGATGAACGCATCGCCGAGCGGCTTCATCTGCTCGCCTATCTGAGGATAAAAATGTCCCAGCAATATGCCAACGGTGATTGCAGCCAGAACCTGCACATAGAGGTGCTGATACCATTTTACGGATTGGTGACCGTCCGTCGTTGCTGCTGTTGCCATGTCTCATTCCCTCCCTAGAAACTGTTTCTCAGTCCGATTGCACGACCCCAGGCGTAACCCTGCTGCGATACCAACTGACCGCGCCACCATGTAACGGAATGAAATTGTTGCGTGCGATGTTCGAGGGGATCGTTTCCGCCGCCGCCGGATGGAATTCGATCATCCGCTCGTTATTGGCGAACACCGTGTCGACGATGGCCGTGACCAGATCGTTCGGCAGATCCTTGTGCGCAACGGCAAAGTTGAACAGACCGACCGTGTCGTACCGGCGCCGTAAAGTAGGATACGAACCCGCCGCGACAACGGATGCGGAGAGTTCCGGCATCGCCAGGCGCAGCGTTGCGATCTCCTGCCGCGTGAGAGGGAGATAACGCACCTTCGCCTTTCGCTCGATATCGATAAGGAACGGAGCCGGCACGCCGGCGCCGACCGCGAGCGCATCGATGCTCCGCGCCACCGACTTCTCCGCGAGTTCTGCCCAATCGCCGTGAACTAAGGTGGCTTCGATCTTCAGTGTCTTGAGGAACTCGGGGAAGTAGTTGGCGGTGGTACCGCCCACGGGCCCGACACCGATACGTTTGCCGGCGAATTCGGCAAACGATTGAATCGGCGAGTCACTGAGCACCTGAAACTGAAACGGCGTATCATACATCGCGAACATGACGCGCATGTTTCGGTATTGCCGCCCATCGGTCCAGGCAGCGCTGGCGCTCCACGCCTGCAACGCCACGCCTTGCGTGACGAAGGCCAGCTGGATTTCACCGGTCTCGAGCAGCTTGATATTCTCGATCGGGCCGCCGGTCGGCCGCGCCACCACCGCGATGCCGAGTTCTTGCGTGAGCAATCGGGCCAGCCCTTCGCCATAGGCGTGATAGGTGCCGCCTTCCGACGCGGTGCCGAGAGTGAGCACCTGGGGCCAATGCGCCTCCGCCGCCGACGCCAACTTGGGCGCAGGCAGGACAAATGCGAGAAGGATTAGAATTCGCCACGCGCTTGAAACCATGACTGTCTCCTTCATCTCAAACCGCGGCGTCACTTTTTCTTTTGTGGCGGAAGGTCCGTGCAGTGGCCCTCGAACACCTCGGCCGCCATGCCGATGGACTCTCCGAGTGTCGGGTGTGGATGAATGGTCTTGCCGATATCGGCCGGCTCGCAGCCCATCTCAATCGCAAGGCAGATCTCGCTGATCAGATCGCCGGCGTGGGTGCCGACGATGCCGCCGCCGACCACGCGATGGGTCGCCGTATCGAACAGCAGCTTGGTAAAACCCTCGTCGCGACCGTTGGCGATGGCACGGCCGGACGCCGCCCAAGGGAACACCGACTTGCCGAACTTGATACCCTCGGCCTTGCACTGGTCTTCGGTCTTGCCGGCCCAGGCGACTTCGGGATCGGTGTAGGCGACGGAGGGAATTTGCCGCGCATCGAAATAGGATTTCTCGCCGTGGGCGACTTCGGCGGCCACGTGGGCCTCGTGCACGGCCTTGTGCGCCAGCATCGGCTGCCCCACGATGTCTCCAATCGCAAAGATGTGCGCCACGTTGGTGCGCATCTGCCTGTCGACGTCGATGAAACCTCGCTCGGTCACCGCGATTCCGGCCTTCTTAGCGCCGATATTCTTGCCATTCGGGCTTCGGCCGACCGCTACGAGAACGAGGTCATACAGCTGCGGCTCGGCGGGCGCCTGCTCGCACTCGAACCTCACCTCGATTCCAGCCTCGGTTGCCTTCGCGCCAACCGTCTTGGTCTTCAACATGACCTTGTCGAAGCGCGGCGCGTTCATCTTCTCCCACACTTTCACCAGGTCCCGGTCGGCGCCCTGCATTAATCCATCGAGCATTTCGACGACGTCGATGCGGGTGCCCAGCGTCGAGTAGACCGTCGCCATTTCGAGCCCAATGATGCCGCCACCGATCACCAGCATGCGCTTGGGAATTGACTTGAGCTGCAGCGCGCCAGTCGAATCGACGATGCGCGGATCCTCGGGCAGGAACGGCAGTTTCACCGCCTGGCTGCCGGCGGCGATGATCGCCTTGGCAAACCTGACAGTCTTCTTGCCACTCGCCGAGACGACTTCGAGGTGATGCGGATCGAGGAACGAGCCGACGCCTGTCACGACCTCAACCTTGCGGGCCTTGGCCATGCCCGCCAGGCCACCAGTCAGCTTCTTGATCACACCGTCCTTGAAGGCGCGCAGCTTGCCAAGCTCGATCTGCGGCGTGCCAAAGGAAATACCATGGTCAGGAAGATGCCTGACCTCGTCGATCACAGACGCCGTATGCAACAACGCCTTGCTCGGAATGCACCCGACATTGAGACAGACTCCGCCGAGCGTATCGTAACGCTCGACCAGCACGGTCTTCATGCCGAGATCGGCAGCGCGGAAGGCCGCCGAATAGCCGCCAGGACCGGCGCCCAGCACCAGCATGTCGCATTCGATGTCCGCCTTGCCGGAATAGGATGCCGCAGATGGCGCGGGTGGCGGCGGAGCGGCGGCGGCCGGCTGCGACGCCGGCGCGGGTTTTGGCGCAGCAGCGGCGCCAGCTGCCTCGAGCACCAGGATGGCCGCCCCCTCGCTCACCTTGTCGCCAGTCTTGACCTTCACTTCCTTGACGACGCCGGCGTGCGAAGATGGGATCTCCATCGACGCCTTATCGGACTCCACCATGATGAGGCTGGTGTCGACGGCAACAGTTTCGCCTGCCTTCACCATGACCTCGATGACAGCGACGTCCTTGAAGTCGCCGATATCAGGAACCTTCACTTCGATCTGCTGAGCCATGCTGCGCTCCCCAACCTCAGAACAGCACGCGCCGCAAATCGGCGAGCACATTGGCGAAGTAGACGTTGAAGCGGGCTGCCGCCGCGCCATCGATGACGCGGTGATCCCACGACAGGGACAGTGGCAGCGTCAGCTGCCAGTTGACTGTCTTGCCGTCGGCCGAGTGCGGCTTCCAATAACCCTTGCACACGCCCATGATCGCGACTTCCGGCGCGTTGATGATCGGCGTGAAATAGACGCCGCCGATGCCGCCGAGCGAGGAGATCGAGAAAGTCCCGCCCTGCATCTGGTCGGGCTTGATCTTGCCCTCGCGCGCGAGCTTGGCGAGTGCATTCATTTCCTTTGCGATTTCCGGCACCGATTTCTTGTCGGCATCGCGAATGACGGGCACCATCAAGCCGTTCGGCGTGTCCGCGGCAAAGCCGATGTGCCAGTAGTTCTTGTAGACGAGCGCGTCGCCGTCGAGGCTTGCATTGAATTCCGGGAATTTTTGCAGCGTCGCTACCGCGGCCTTTACCATGAACGGCAGGAGCGAGAGTTTTACGCCGCTCTTCTCCAGCTCCTTGTTCATCTGGACGCGGAACTGTTCGAGGTCGGTGATATCGGCTTCGTCGTGCGTGGTGACGTGCGGGATGACAACCCAGTTGCGGTGCAGGTTGGCCGCCGAGATCTTCTTGATGCGGCCGAGCTCCTTGCGCTCGACCGGCCCGAATTTTGCGAAATCAATCTTGGGCCAGGGCAGCAGGTCGATGCCGCCGACGCCGCCTCCGCTTGCAGCTACGGCTTGCGATTTGGGAGGCGCCGCCCCGCCCTTGATGAAAGCCTCAACGTCTTCGCGCAGAATGCGGCCGTGATTGCCTGAGCCCTTGATCTTGCCGAGATCGGCACCAAGTTCGCGCGCCAGCTTGCGCACCGCCGGGCCGGCATAGGCGAGCGCAAAGCTTCCTTCGTCAAAGGCACCGACCACCGCCGTTCCGGCGGCGGCGGTCGGTGAGGACGCAGGCAGCGACGCGGGAGGCCCGTCGGCCTGCACAGGCGATTCCCCGGTTACAAGCGATAGAATGATTGAACCTTCACTGACCTTGTCACCCGTCTTCAGCTTGATTTCGCGCACGGTGCCTGAGAGCGGCGCCGGCACTTCCATCGTCGCCTTGTCCGACTCTAGCGCGATCAACGGATCCTCTGCCTTTACGCAGTCGCCGGGCTTTACAAAGATCTCGATGACCGGAACGTCCTTGAAGTCGCCAATATCAGGGACGCGCACCTCGGCGATGCCGGCTGGCGCGCTAACGGGCGACGGCGGCGCGCTGACGACCGGGCGCGCCTCGGCTTGTTCCGCGCCCGCGCCATCGAACTGCATGATCACGGTGCCTTCACTCACCTTGTCGCCTACCTTGACGACCACTGATTTCACGACGCCATCGCGCGGCGACGGCACCTCCATGGTCGCCTTGTCCGACTCCAGCGAGACCAGTGGATCTTCAGCCTTCACTTTGTCGCCCGGCGTGATGAAGACCTCGATGACCGGGACGTCCTTGAAATCACCGATATCGGGAACCTTGATGTCGATCAGACCACTCATCGCTCTGTCCTCGGCTCGGCCGCGTCACATGGTCCAGGGCGCAGCGCGCCCGGCGTCGATTTGATATTTGGCGATGGCCTCGGCCACGATGGCCGGCTTGATCGCGCCATCGTCGGCAAGCGCCTTGAGTGCAGCGACGGCGACGTAATGCCGGTCGACCTCGAAGAATTTCCGCAGCTTCACGCGATAGTCGCTGCGTCCGAAACCGTCCGTGCCCAGCGCGACGTAGCGGCGTCCGGCCGCCTGCACATATTCACGGATCTGGTCGGGGTAGTTGCGCATGTAGTCGGTGGACGCCACGACCGGACCCGGATGCCCTTCCAGCTGCGCTTCCACCCAGCTCTTGCGGCGCGGCTCGGTCGGATGCAGCAGGTTCCAGCGCTCCGCGGCCATGCCATCGCGACGCAGTTCGTTGAAGCTCGTCGCGCTCCACACGTCCGCCGTCACGCCGAAGTCCGTCTTGAGCAGATCCGCTGCCGCGATCACCTCGCGCAGGATCGTGCCAGATCCGACCAACTGGACGCGAAGTCCCTTCTTGGCCGTCTCGCCGCCGCGCTTCAGGAGATAGAGTCCTTTGAGAATCCCCTCCTCCGCCCCCTTGCCTGCCTCGGCCAACGAGGGATGCGGATAGTTCTCGTTCATCAGGGTGATGTAGTAGTAGACGTCCTCCTGCGCCTCATACATGCGGCGCATGCCTTCGCGAACGATCGTCACGACCTCATAGGCAAAGGTCGGATCGTAGGAGACGCAGTTCGGGATGGTACCAGCAAGCACGTGGCTGTGGCCGTCCTCGTGCTGCAACCCTTCGCCGTTGAGGGTAGTGCGGCCGGCGGTGCCGCCGAGCAGGAAGCCGCGCGCGCGCATGTCGCCCGCGAGCCAGGCGAGATCGCCGACGCGCTGCAGGCCGAACATCGAATAGTAGATATAGAACGGGATCATCGGCACGTTGTTCGTGCTGTAGGACGTCGCCGCGACGATCCAGCTCGACATGGCGCCGCCTTCGTTGATGCCCTCCTGCAGAACCTGTCCGCTCTTGTCCTCGCGGTAGTACATCAGCTGATCGGCATCCTGCGGCCGGTAAAGCTGGCCGACCGATGAATAGATGCCGAGCTGGCGGAACATGCCTTCCATGCCGAAGGTACGGGATTCGTCGGGCACGATCGGCACGATGTGCTTGCCGATCGCCTTGTCGCGCACGAGGCTGCCGAGCATCTGCACGAAAGCCATTGTGGTCGAGATTTCACGGTCGCCCGTCGAGTCGAGCAGGCGCTGGAACGTCGACAGCGGCGGAACTTGCAGGGATGCGGACTTGCGCCGGCGCTGCGGCAGGCTGCCGCCAAGCTTTTCGCGCTGGGCCCGAAAATACTTCATCTCCGGACTGTCTTCCGGCATGCGGATGAAGGGAACCTTCGCCAAGTCCGCGTCGGCGACCGGCACCTGGAAGCGGTCGCGGAATCCGCGCAGCGCATCCTGCGTCATCTTCTTGGCTTGGTGCGCGATCATCTGGCCTTCGCCGGACTCGCCCATGCCGTAGCCCTTGACGGTCTTCGGCAGGATCACCGTCGGCTGGCCCTTGTGGTTCACCGCCGCCGCATAGGCTGCGAAGACCTTTTCCGGATCATGACCGCCGCGAGCAAGCTTCCAGATCTCGTCGTCGCTCATGTCGGCGACGAGCTGTTTCAGTTCGTCATACTTGCCGAAAAAGTGCTCGCGGATATAGGCGCCGCTCTTGCTCTTGAAGTCCTGGTACTCGCCATCGACGCATTCCTCCATGCGCTTCAGCAAGAGCCCGCTCTTGTCCTTCTGCAGCAGGCGATCCCAGCCCGAACCCCACAGCACCTTGATGACGTTCCAACCGGCGCCGCGGAAAACGCTTTCGAGCTCCTGAACGATCTTGCCGTTGCCACGGACCGGTCCGTCGAGCCGCTGCAGATTGCAGTTGATGACGAAGATCAGATTGTCGAGGTTTTCCCGACCCGCAAGCGAGATGGCGCCGAGCGATTCCGGCTCATCGGTCTCGCCGTCGCCGATGAAAGCCCAGACCTTGCGATTGGACGTATCGGCGAGCTTGTGGTTCTCGAGATATTTCAGGAAGCGCGCCTGATAGATCGCCATCAGCGGCCCCAGTCCCATCGACACCGTCGGGAACTGCCAGAAGTCCGGCATCAGCCAGGGATGCGGATAGCTCGACAGTCCCTTGCCGCTAGTCTCCTGCCTGAAGCTGAGCAGCTGCTCCTCGCTCAGCCGTCCTTCGAGAAAGGCACGCGCGTAGATGCCGGGCGAGCAGTGCCCCTGCACGAAGATCAGATCGCCGCCATGGCTGTCTGTCGGCGCATGCCAGAAATGGCCGTAGCCGATATCGTAGAGTGTGGCAGCCGATTGGAAGCTGGCGATATGGCCGCCAAGCTCCGAGCTTTCCTTGTTGGCGCGCAGGACGATCGCCAGCGCATTCCATCGGATGATCGAGCGCAGCTTGTGCTCGATGGCGCGGTCGCCCGGCAACGCCGGCTGCTGATCCAGCGGAATCGTATTGCAATAGGGCGTCGTCAACGTCTGCTGGATGCCGAGGCCGCCGCTGCGAGCGGCGTCAACCACCGCATTGACGACGAATTCGGCCCGTTCATTTCCGCGGTGACCCTGGATGGCAGATAGTGCATCAAGCCATTCGCGGGTTTCCTGCGGATCCAAATCGTGCGCGTCCGCGACCTTCATTACCCTCTCCATTGCATGCCAAGCCGAAGTCAAGCGTCAACGCTCACTGCGTTCCACGTAGGCGCGGAAGCGCAATGCAACACGGGCGATATCGCCTGCGCTCTAGATGATGAGTTGAATACTGGCCGGCATCTGAACGTCCCCTCGGTTGCTTGTTCTCGAGCTATTGCTTCTTCTTTTGCAGATACCCAAGCAGCATTCGTGCCAGACTACGAAGAGCGCAGCCAATCGCGCGCATGCCTTTCATTTTGCTTGAGATTGCGATGCAAGCCGTCGCGCCCTCGGATGCGATCGGTCCGGATCTGTCTGAAGATCCGGAAAACCGGTCGGAAGGATCACCCGAAATGTCGGAACGGCGCGGCGGCGGGTTCCAAATGCAAGGCTCGAAGTCAGAAACCCGTCTGCGCGCTCGAAGCGAGAGCGCACGCGCAACGCAGCGTCCGACAGGGTCGCTGCCGGGAAATGAAGAATCGAATTGACGAAGTTCGCTTGGATGCTGAATGTCCGCGACGGCGCATTCACGAGGCTGACCACATGACAGTCTTACTTGATCTCCTCAACAACGATCCGCGAGAGAAGATGCGGCCCGAGAAGCACCGCCACCCTGAAAAGGCCAACCGCCCCGACACGCCCATACAAAGCAAGCCTGCGTGGATCCGCGTGAAGGCACCCGGCTCCGCCGAATGGGCCGAGACAAAGCGCATCGTGCGCGAGAACGAACTCGTGACCGTCTGCGAGGAAGCGAGCTGTCCCAACATTGGCGAGTGCTGGGCGAAGAAGCACGCGACCTTCATGATCATGGGAGACACCTGCACGCGTGCTTGCGCCTTCTGCAATGTGCGCACCGGCCTGCCCGGCCCGCTCGATGCCGATGAGCCAGCTAAGATCGCCGACGCCGTGGCCAAGCTCGGGCTCGAGCACGTGGTCGTCACCTCGGTCGATCGCGACGACCTCGCCGATGGAGGCGCCGCGCATTTCGCTGCGACGATCGCGGCCATCCGCGCGACCAGCCCAGGCACGACGATCGAAATCCTCACCCCGGACTTTCTGCGCAAGAGCGGCGCACTTGAAACGGTCGTTGCGGCCAAGCCCGACGTGTTCAACCACAATCTGGAGACGGTGCCGTCGAAATATCTGACGGTGCGGCCTGGCGCGCGCTATTTCCACTCGGTCCGGCTGCTGCAGCGCGTGAAGGAACTCGACGCGCAGATCTTCACCAAGTCCGGGATCATGGTTGGCCTCGGCGAAGATCGGAGCGAGGTGCTGCAATTGATGGACGATCTGCGTTCTGCCGGCGTCGACTTCCTGACCATTGGCCAGTATCTGCAACCCACGCGCAAGCACCACGCCGTCGTAAGCTTTGTGCCCCCCGACGAATTCGAAGCCTATGAGAAGGTCGCCTATGCCAAGGGTTTTTTGGTCGTGTCGGCGACGCCGTTGACGCGCTCCTCGCACCACGCGGGCGATGATTTCCGCAAATTACGAGAGCGCCGGCGCGGGTAGCGGCAGACGCGGTCCGGTGCGCTCCTCGACGATCAGAACTGATCTGCACTATCCGGATTGCGCTTTGCAGGGCCCAAGGAGATTCGGGAGCGGTCCGATGTATACTGTGATAGAGCTAGAGGGTGCGCCGATATCGATCAAGCCAAGATGCTGGCTTCTACTACAAGCGCTCGCCGATCGAACGCCCATTGAAGCGTCTTCCGCAAGAGTCGGGACAATTGCACTCAATGGCAATGGCTCTACACATGGGAACACGCACGCACGCCGATCGGTGGGTCTCCGTCGGTCAAATTAGAGATCGCTTCACTACCTGGCACAAGTCAGCCGATGTCCGGCCCGAACAGAAAACCATCGCCTAACTTCTGACGTTCCCCAGCCAGCTTCCACAATGCCGAACGGCCACGCGCCCTGTAGGCAAGCGTAGATCGACGCCAATGCACAAGACCCAGCGAATCCCAGGATCATCCAGTGGCTTTCGCGCTCTAAAATATGGGTCACAAGCATCGCGACGGTGGCAAGCAAGCCGAATACAGTCAGCGCATCCATCGCAAGCCATCGATCGTGTGTCGACACAAGGCTTTCCATGTGTCGCGTAAAAGAAAAAACGCGTCGATAGTGGTGCTTCTATCCTTAGTCATCGGCAAGAGCGCAGATACGCTAAAGAAACTCACCTCGGCAGGAAGTCTTTCTACAACGGAAGCTTTCTTCAGAAGGTCACGGACTTGTGCAGAATATTTGCTTCATTATCGTAGGTTGCAGTCAGTCATTTGAAAGAAAGCGATGTCCATCGTTGCGGTCATAATGACCGCGACAAGCGCGATGACGAACTTCGGATCGGGTCTGCGATGGATCATCGATTAAACCTGATGGGAACGGCGAGCGTGACGGAGCTGCCGCCGACATTGGGAGGCGGTGTGGGCACCGGGCTGGCGCGGCGCGGCAACGAGACCGCCTCCGCATCAAGCGCGGAATCGCCGGATGATCGAACCAGCCGTGACGAAAGCACTCGGCCCGAGCGATCGATGGTGAAGGCAACCATTGTGACGACGGTGCCGGCCGCGGCCGCCGGACGCTTGTGGCGATTGAGATGCGCCATCAGCGCGCCGCGCCAGGATGCGGGCGACATCGACGGATCAAATGACGCACTGGCGTGTGTCGCGGCCGCGCGATCGGAGCGTTGAGCTTGCGATGTCGGCGGCGCGGTGGTTTGTGGTGCGCGGGTCTTCTTTGGATCTATCGGCTTCTTCTTTTCGACCGTCTTCACCTCGGGCGGCGGTTTCTTGACGGGTTCGGGTTTTGGCGGCTCCGGTGGCGGTGGGGTAAGTACCGCTTCCGCATTCTCTTTCTCCGGTAGCTTCTCAACTACTTCCTGCGGGACAGGCTCCTGCACCTCTTCGGGCTTCTCGACAGGTTTCTCCGGCTCGTCAGGCGTAGGCTCGGTTTGCGCCTCGGTCATCTGCAGCCCGGGGGCCACGTCCTGCGGCGGCGCTTCAGTCGAGACCGCCAGTGGTGCCAGTTCGATCATTACGGCGGCCGGCGGCTCGCCCGCTGCCGTTGCCGGCTTCCAATTGAGTGCGAGCCAAGCGCCGCCGCCATGCGTGGCCACGACGACAATCACCGCAACGGTCCATCGTATCACCGAGAGCGCGGTGATGTTGCGCTCTGGCCGACCGTCGGGATCGCGCCAGTCGATCATGGCTGCGGCGATCCCCCGCTTTGCGGGGAACCCGGAGGCACGGCGGCCGGACCTGTGATCTGCCCGACGTCTTCGAGGCCGACCAGCGCGATCTTGAGATAGCCCGCCTGCCGGAGCAGGTTCATGACGTTCATCAGTTCGCGATAGGCGACGACACCATCCGCACGCAGGAAGATGCGCTGCTCTCGGTCATTGTTGGTTTGCTGGTCGAGCGTTGCCTGCAGCGCGCTGCGCGGGACGTCCTCGTTGCCGAGCGCAAGCGTCAAGTCCGGCTTCACCGTCAGGAAGACGGGCTTGTCCGGCCGCGGCTGCTGCTGGGCGCTGGACACCGGCAGGTCTACCGCCACGTCCACGGTCGAGAGCGGCGCCGCCACCATGAAGATGATGAGAAGGACTAGCATCACATCGATAAACGGTGTGACGTTGATGTCGCTGACCTCGGTGAGGTCGCCGTCTTGCGGGTCCTTAAGCGTGACGGCCATGGTTTATTCCCAGGAACGGCGCGCCGTCGCAGCACGGGGCAGCTGATCGACCGGCGCCGCGCGCTCTTCGACAGAAAGATGCGAAGGCGTCGTTGACGGATGACATGCAGCGTCGACGATGGCATTCCTTTCAAGATCGCGCGAGAGGTGCTGCAGGACTTCGCCCGAAGCGTCGGACAGGAGCGCGCGGTAGCCGGCAATGGCGCGCGCAAACACATTGTAGATGATCACCGCCGGGATCGCGGCGACGAGACCGATCGCGGTCGCCAGCAACGCTTCAGCGATACCAGGTGCGACGACCGCAAGATTAGTGGTCTTCGACTGCGCGATGCCGATAAAGGAATTCATGATCCCCCACACGGTGCCGAACAGGCCGACGAACGGCGCGGTCGCGCCGATCGTTGCGAGCAGGCCGGTGCCGCGCGTCATGCTGCGGCCGGCGGCAGCCTCGATGCGCGACAGCGCGATGGCGAGGCGCTCCTTCACGCCTTCCGCCGACAGGTCGGGTGAGCGCTTCAGCTCTCGCGCCGCGGCCTGCACGAGATCTGCCACCGGACCGCTGCGCGTCCACCCTGCCTCGATCGCGGTCGTCGCTTCGGCAAGGCTGTCGGCGCGCTGCAGTTTGCGCGTTCCGCTTCTCGCCTTGCGCTTCGCGCCGGCGAGTTCGAGCGCCTTCGCAAACCACACCGTCCAGGTGACCAGCGAGGCAAAGGCAAGCCCGACCATCACTGCCTTCACGACGATGTCGGCCTGCATGAACATGCCCCAAGGCGACAGGTCATGCGGCAGTGTTGCGGGCGCCGTCGTCGCCGGCGGTTCTGTCGACGGACCGGCCGCAGGTACTCCGGAGAGAAGATCGCCCGGTGCGGCCGATGCAGGCGGAGCGGATGCTGGATCGACGGTCGGCGCAGGTGGCGCAGATACCGCCGGCGGCTGAGGCGCCGCAGCGGGTTGCTGTTGCGGTCGTTGCTCCTGCGCGCGCAGGGGCCGGACACGCTTGCAAACATAAGCAGCGACGCGAGCACGACGCGCGCGATCTTTCGCATCGGCATTCTTCCTAATGCTGCTTCAGAGGCACGCTTCATTCCTGGTTCTTTCTGTTGGGGAAGTATCCGCTGGCTGGCTTGCTCTGGAGGTCCGGAGCTGGCTGGCTTGCGGCGCACTCCCCCGACGGGAAGTTCGTTGTCGGTATGCCCTTTCGGCTTCGGCGCGCTGGCTGGACTCTTCCATGGTCACTCCGCCGCGATTGCGACTGGCTCGTGCGCCGTGTGGTCATCGCCCTTGCGGATGGACCAGATGCTATCGGCGGGGCCGTGCTTGACGCGCCGCGCGGTGGCGATCGCCATCCAGGCGAAGCAGAGCGCGCCGATGAAGGCGACGACATCGACGCCGATCGTCGCGGCGCTGCTATGCGCCCACATGCCCAGCGCCGGGAACAGCAGCGCCAGTACAGTCGTCAGCGGGATCGACATCGTCGCGGCAGCGCACAGCCACAGCAGATGCACGGCCGAGCGCGCCGCACCCCATGCGAAGGCCCATGCGACCGAACCGAGGAACACGGCGTAGTAGATATATGCGTGCCACGCATTGAGATCGGCGACGCGGCCGTGCAGCCACTTGGCCGCGACGATGGTAAGCGAGATGCCTGCGACGCAGCCAAGGCAGATGCCTACGGTCGCGCTGCCGAGCAGTCGGGTCGAGCGCGATTGCTCGATCTCGCCGCCGTTGCGAGCACTCTTCCGCCGCGTCTCTATCCACAGCAGGTTGCCCGAATAGAACAGCCATGCCCCGGAAAATCCGAGGAAGCAATAGGCCCATGTAATCGTCACCCCACCATATTCCCCCGTGTGTAGGGCGAAGATCGTTGTCGACGCTCGCCGGTCCGGATCTTGGCGCGATGGGCGAGAGCGGTCATGCACCAGCTCACCTGTGACGGCGCTGAGCATGACGCCCCCAAAAGTGGTATCTCCCACATAGCCGCGTTCGGCTCCTACGACTCTGACGGCGGCAGCTTTGTCTCCGAAGTTCTTGAAGATCATGACCTTGGGCTCAAAATCGGGCACCTGCGCGTTCAGGCGTTGGAGCAACTGCGCAGGCGGCATCATTGCGCCCGCTTCGCCACTCGGCCTTGGCGCGCTCCACCGCTCGAAATCGCGTGCCATCACGACTTTCTGCCGACCGCCGAAGATCACGCTCTCCTGCGCGGACCAGAGCGGTCCGCCGAAGCCCCATGCTGTTGCGGTTACGGCCATCACGAGGTGAAACGGGAGTGCTGTAATCCCAACGACATTGTGCGCGTCCTGCCACATGCGCTTGAGGTTCTTGCCGACACGCAGCGCAAGGAAATCTTTGACGAGCGACGGCAGCAGAACGATCACGCCGGCGATCAGCGCCACGCCGTAGAGCAGCGAGACCACCCCCATGAAATACGATCCCCAAGGCTCTGGAATCCCGACGCGCATGTGGATGCGATTGATGAACTCCGCCAGTTCGGACGGCTCCTCTTGCTTCGCCAGCAACGTGCCATCAGGTTTTAGCGTCGCCCACCAATGGATGTGCTCGTGCGGCTGGCCTTCTTGATGCGCCGCGTCTTCTTCCCAAGTTACCCGCGCGGGTTCGTTCTCATGTCCCCGCAAATGCAGCGTGATGCCTTCCTTGCGCGCTTCAGGATGGGCGGCGACGACCAATTCGAGGAGACGGCCCGCGTCGTCCAAAGGAACCGCAGCGACACCTGCGGCAGGCGGCGATGCCCAGCGTGCTATCGGCTCCTGAAACATGGTGAGCGCGCCCGCATAAAAGGCGATGAACAGAGCTAAGCCGCAACTGATGCCGGTCCACGTGTGGACTGTCTTATAGTGCTTGACGATATCGGCGCGGATCATGTTGCCCTCACGCGAAGAAATAGAAGCGGCAGGCAAACAGCGCCGCGAAGGCGATCAGGTTCGCCGCGCCGAGCCATGTCCAAGCCGCGCGACCGCTGCGAAACAGGAAGCAGAAACCGAACACCGCGATCCAGACGAACGCTTCCAGGTGGCGCATCAGCGAGTAGCGTCCAGTCGGAGCGTCTATGCCGCCCGGGCCCAGGTAGGCATACAAACCGACCAGCGAGAGCGCCAAGCCCAAACCGAGGATTGCGCCAGCGCTGGCCTTTCCCCACCAGTCGGGGCGGATTTCGCTGGCCATGTCAGTTCGCCCGCCCGACGCCGCAGAGCGCGGCGACATAAGGGAAGGCGAACAGGCAAACCATCGTGACATGCAGGGTCACGAACAGGCCGGACAGCGGACGAAATGCCGCGATCCATGCGATGAGGCCGGCCACCAACAGCAGGCAACCGGCCGCCAGCAACGGCCGTCGCGGTGAAACCCGCGACAGCCATTTCTGATTTGGGCTGGCAAGGTAGAGGCACGCACAGCCTAGAACGATCAAAGTCAATGCTAGCACCACGATCATGGTTCAGAAATTGAACGTGGTTGAGAGGCGGAAAGTCCTCGGCTGACCTCGGTACACGAAGCCAGACGCATAAGTACCGGCCCAGTAGCCTTTGTCGAAGACATTATCGACATTGAAGCGGACAGTGACCGGCTTCTCGTTCCACGGAGAATTGAAGGTATGGCGTGCGCCAAGGTCTAGTGTGGTCCATGATGGAATAGTGACGCCGGAGGAGGTTGAGACAACCGCATCGCCAGTATAAGTCAGCCGGCCGGTGAGCGTCAGCCCTTCCACGAAGGGTGCGTCCCATTCCGCTCCAACCACCGCGCGGACTCTCGGAGCGGTATCGTTCCTTTTGCCGTCGAGAGTACCGCCTTCGGTCTTGGTCAGGCGGGCGTCGAGCAGGGTGAGCCCGCCCAACAGGCGAACGCCGGGCATGAGTTCGCCATAGGCGTTCAGTTCGATGCCGCGATTGCGCTCTTCTCCGTTCTGCGACAATGTTGGGTCCCCGCCCGCGGGATCGTCTATCGAAATTGCAGCGGCCTTGGCGATCTGGAATACAGCCAACGTCGTCGTCACCTGACCCCAGTCGACTTTGACACCGGCCTCGTGCTGCTTGCTGACGTACGGCGGGAATACTTCGCCAACATTCGCGTACATCGCGCCGACGATGGTTCCTGCTCTCAGATCTTCTATGTAGTTGGCATAGAGCGAAACGTTTTCCCACGGCTTGACGACCAGCCCAAACGCAGGAGTCCAGGCATTGGCATCGTATTTCGAGGATAGCAGCCCTGTTGTAGTATTGAAGTTGTCGATCCCCGCTTCCTGATAGCGAATTCCGGCCATAAATTGGATACGCTCGTCGAATATAGATAAGGTGTCTGCAAAGCCAATGCTGGACGCCGCCGTCTGGGAGTTCTTCCTGGGATCGCCGGGATCAGCAACAGAGGGCAAGAGCGGAAATACAGGATTATACATCGACTCTATTATCGAAGCGGATCCTTCGGACTCTGCGCGTTTGTACGTAAGTTCTGACCGAGACAGGTTAAGGCTCAAAGCGTGATCCACTGGGCCAGTATTCGCTTTAGCCCGAATGCCGCCTTGCATAGATAGGATGTCCCGCGAATAATGTTGTATTTCTCGGGCGATACTGTATCGGCCGGTGCTGTCGAGCAGCCGGACTTTTTCGTAGCCATTCAAGTCGGCTTCTGAACTCTGCTTACCTATGGCGGCATAGGCTGTGACGTTCTCAAGTATATCGACTTCGCCTCGTATCATGCCCATGGTCGAGTTGGTTTTATATTCCGACCCAGGAGGAACGAGGCTCACGGTCGAGCTTGGCGCGCGAGGAAAGGATGATAGCGAGCCGGCTACAGACCGAGCCTGGATATATACCCCATTCGGATCCAAATTTTGGGATTGATGTGCAAAGTCTGCTGACAGTCGGACACGTTCGCCGGAATAGTCGAGGTTGAGCGCCGCTGTACCGAGTTTCGAGTGTTGTGTATCGATTGGCGTATGACCGCCGTCGATAGATCCGTTGAAACGGATACCGAACTCGTTGCTTGCTCCGAAACGACGGCCCACGTCAAGATGCGTACCAAATTGGGAGTTCGACATATAGCGCGTAGTCAGCTGCGTGATCGGTTCATTCGTTGTGCGCTTCGTGACTAGATTGACCGAGCCACCAATAGCGCCGGTGACCGCTGCGGACGCAAGCGCATACCGTTCAGGAGTGCGCTTGGGCCTTTTAGAATCTCCACGCGTTCAATGTAGTCGGACGACGGGAAAAATAGGGGTGCCATACCGGCCAAACCATTGAGGGTGCGGGTTCCGTCGATTCCGTAACCTCCAAATCCCCGGATGACTTGGTAATCGTGGGGGGTACCGCTCGAAGTACTCGCTATAACAGAGGGATCATTGTTCAATACATCCTGAACAGTCCGCGCCTGCTGATCCTCGATGAGCTTGTTCGTGTAACTGGTGAGGCTGAACGGGGTGTTCATCACACTGCGGTTGCCGAGCATGCCGACCTGCCCGCCGGTCGCGACCTGCCCTCCGGCATAGGGTGCCATCGGCGTCATCGTCGAATTCGGATTGGCCCCCTGCACGTCGATGGTGTCGAGCGGGATCGCGCCGGCCGGCAGCGCGCCAGCACTACCGGCCGCGTTCGGCTGAGAGATCGCGACCGTGGTTGCGTTGGTGAAACTATAGGTGAGCCCAGTGCCTTGCAGGATCTGCGCGAGTGCCTGCTCGCGCGACAGCGGCCCGGACACACCCGGCGAGTTCATGCCGGCCGCGATGCTCGCCAGATAGGTGACTTGCAAGCCAGCCTGTCGGCCGAAGGTCGTCAGCGCGCGATTGAGCGGGCCGGCCGGAACGTTGAACGATGTCTGTGCCGCGCTTTGCGCATAGGCGAAGCGGTCGGCCGTGACGACGCCGGCGACAATCGCCGTGGTCATCATCAGCGCTGCGATCGGAGCCCTGCTTCGATTGGTCCTGTCAGCGAATGTCCGAGCCCCGCGCCCCATGTTAAAGCCACTCCAAAGTTTCTCGTTGGGAGGGCTTGCGATGCCTGGGTGGTGCCAGCCCCTATAGCTGATACAATCGGGGCTCGGATTTTTTCAGCTTTTCGCGGAACTTTTTTAGAGGGGAGAAATCACCGTCACGAACGATGAGACCTGGCGGACACGCGCGCCCGTCGGATGCACGACAGCTTCGAGCGCCTGTTTAGGATCGTTCAAATCGAAGATACCGCTGACGCGCTGCGCGCCGATGAACGGATCGGCCATCACGATGCGGCCCGGAATCCAGCGGCCGATACGGGCGACCAGCGCCGACACCGCCTCCCTCTCCGCGATGATGAAATTGTCGCGCCATGACGCGATCTGGCTCGCCTCGCGCGATCCACGCTCGATGCCGCGCGCCGAGCGGTCAAACGTCACCCAATCTCTGGCCTGAAGCTTTTCGCCCAACGCGAGCGGCGAGTTGGCCGCCCGTACCTCGACGATGCCGTGGTCGACCGTGACAGTCAGCATGCCGGCATCGTTGGCAAGATCGAAGGCTGTCCCCAATGCGGTCGCCGTAAGGTCGGCCGTCCTCACCGAGAACGGCCGCTGAGGCTCCCGCGCGACGTCGAAGAATGCCATGCCGGCGAGCAACTCGATGCGACGGCTCTGGTTCAAGAAATCCACACCGATGGCGCTATCGGGTCCGAGCGTCGCCACGCTGCCGTCCGGCAGTGTGATGCTGCGGATCTCGCCCGTGCCGGTGATGTGGTCGGCGCGGCTGCGGATCAGCACTTCCGGGAGGAACGAATAAGTGGCGCCGATGGCGCCGAGACCGATCGCACCGCCTATGACAAAGTTTCGCCGCGTCAGTCCCAGGCTTTCGCGGCGCTCGGCCCTGCGACGGTCGGTGAGAATTTTGCCGGCGGCGCCGTGGACTTTCGCCACGCGCCCCCAGATCCTTTCGTGCTCCGGTCCGCGCGCCCGCCAAGCGCGCACCATCTCGATCGCGACCGGATTTTCAGGGTCGTTCTGCAGCCGAATGACGAGATCAATAGCCTCGTTCGTCAGCCGATCCTGGTCTGGCCCCGCCTCGCTCATTCGTATTCCTTCGATAGGCCGCGACCATAGGTCGGAGAATCGCGCCTACCTTCTAATACAAGCGAGCAGCGGCAAATTTCACACTGGAGATGAAAAAAGTCGAAGTCGTCGACCCGCGTCAAGAGATGCCGGTAGGCCTCCCGGATCAGCCCCCAGGTCCGTCCGGTCGACAAGTTCAACTCCGCCGCCACTTCCTGGATAGTGCGCTCGCCAAGCCGGTGCATCTCAAAAGCCATGCGTGTGCGCTCGGGCAACTCGGCTAGTGCCAGCCGCGTCTGCGCCAGGCACTGGCGCGAACAGACAACGGCTTCGGCCGAGGGCGTCGGATCGGCGATCTTGGAGGCGTCATCGAGGTCAGTGGTCTGGATCAGGCTCTCGCGGCGCTGGTGGTTGGTGCTGAGATTGCGCGAGACCTGATACAGATAGGCCTTGGGATTATGGTTGGAGCCAACCTCGGCCGGCGGCGACGCCAGCACCCGCAGGAAGGTGTCCTGGGTGATGTCGGCGGCCGTCTCGGCGCTATGGCCGCGCCGCCGCAAGAAGCGCTTCAGCTCCTGGCTATGCCGCCGAAACAGTTCTTGGATATCGAACGCCACTAAACACGTCCCCCCCGGGTCGCAAGGATGCGTCGAAGCGCCTTCCTGCTTGCCAACCGCAGAGTCATTCCATATGGGAACGATAATTTCCCTGCAATCTCAGATATTTAGATCGCCTCTAAGTTAGAGCCACCAAGCAATTGAATTTCATCGATGCTCGACGGCTTTCCCCTTTATAGCGCTGGAATCCTGAGACATTTGTGAGTGTTGCTTTTTTGCGCCGGTGGCATGCGAAAGAACCTCAATGTGAGACAATCCGCATCCTTCCGATGGATGCAGATCCGCAGAGACGCGGAGATCTCGGCCGCCGTCGCGGGTGCCGTTATGCTGCGCGATCCCTGCCGAGGATGAACCGTGCGGCTCTTTCGCCGATCATCATTGTTGGCGCGTTGGTATTGCCGGAGACAAGTCGCGGCATGATAGAGGCGTCGGCTACGCGCAGACCGTTCACGCCGCGTACCTTCAGGTCCTCGGACACGACGGCCATTGAGTCGTCGGGTGGGCCCATCTTCGCCGTGCCGGAGGGATGAAACACCGTCTTGGAAACTCCGCGCACGTAGTCGCGGAGCGCCTCCTTATCTTTTTCTAGCCCGGGTTTTGGCAAGACGCGCCGGTTCACGATGCGCGCAAGCGATGGAGCCTCGGATATACGGATGCCCAGTTCGACGCCGCGGACGAGGGTGTCGACGTCCGCCTGTTCGGCGAGCGAGTTGGCCACGAAGAGTGCAGGATCGGCCGGATTGGACGAGCGCAAGCGAACGCTTCCGCGCGACTGCGGACGAAGGACGCATGGGCCGATCGAGATGCCATGGCCAGGATCGGCCACACGATCCGCAAACCCGACGAATGTGGGCAGCACGTGAAACTGGATGTCCGGCTCGCCGGTGCCGGCGGTATCGACAAAACCGCCGGATTCCACGACCGTCGAGGTCAGCAGTCCGGTCTTGGTCAAGAGGTACTGCAACATGTGCGAAGCGGCGCGCAGGCCCTTATCTTCGCCGAACATCGAGATCGGGTCCTTGATCTCGCACTGAACGGTCGCCTCGAGATGGTCCTGATAGTTCTCGCCGACGCCGGATAGATCTGCCACGACATCGATGCCGTGCTGACGCAAATGCTCGGCTGGCCCGATACCTGAGAGTTGCAGGATCTTCGGCGTGGCGAGCGCGCCGGCCGTGAGGATCACCTCCCGCCGTGCCTTCACGATGGAGCCGTCGTCGAGCTTCACACCGCTCGCTGTTCTTCCTTCAAAGACGACCTTGTGGACGCGCGTCCCAGTGCGGATCGTCAGATTGGGACGGCCTTCCGCCTTGCGAAGAAAGGCTTCGGCGGCGCTGCGGCGGCGGCCGCGGTTCGTTGTAGTTTGGTAGAAGCCAACACCCTCCTGCCGAGCGCCGTTGAAGTCTTCATTGTAGGGAATTCCGACTTCCTGAGCCGCGCGAATGAACGCCCAGGACAGCGGGTGACCATAAGCCCGGTCTGAAACCGTCAGTTCGCCGTCGGTCCCATGATATTCGCCAGAGAGGCGCTGGTTGTTCTCGAGCTCGCGGAAAACCGGAAGGACCTTGTCATAGCTCCAGTTCCGGCAGCCCCGCTGCGCCCAGGTGTCGTAGTCCTGGCGCGAACCGCGGATGTAGACCATGGCGTTGACCGAACTGCCGCCGCCAAGCACGTGCCCCTGCGGCACAACGGAGGGACGACCGTTCAGCCCCTTCTCGGGTTCGGAAGCATAGAACAGGGCGTCTCGGCCCTTCTCCAAAACCTTGAAGAATGTAGCGGGAATGTGGATGTACTTGTCGCTGTCGCGCTGGCCGCTCTCGACCAGTAGAACGCGCGTGCCGGCATCTTCCGACAAGCGCGATGCCAGAACGCAGCCGGCCGAACCGCCGCCGGCGATGATATAGTCGTACTCCTGCATGCCTCCAGCCCTCCCCGGATCACACACTCAGCAGAACACTGTCTGGACGGTCGTGAACTCCTTCAGGCCATCGATGCCGAATTCCACGCCGAAGCCTGACTGCTTGACACCGCCAAAAGGCGCGTTCGGCTGAATCGCACCGTGCTTGTTGATCCACACCGAGCCTGCCTCGATGCGGCCGGCGACCTGCTTGGCGATCGCGAGATCGGATCCCCAAACCGAGCCCCCTAGACCCATCGAGCTCGCGTTCGCCTTCCTGATGGCCTCGTCCACGTCGTGA
Organism: Bradyrhizobium sp. RDI18; assembly: GCF_043203335.1. Classification (NCBI taxonomy): domain Bacteria; kingdom Pseudomonadati; phylum Pseudomonadota; class Alphaproteobacteria; order Hyphomicrobiales; family Nitrobacteraceae; genus Bradyrhizobium; species Bradyrhizobium sp. RDI18. The sequence continues at coordinate 242,387 of NZ_JBICRN010000006.1, forward strand.
TAGCGGATAATGGGAAGCGCTGGCCCGAACTGCTCTTCATCGACGAGGCGACAGCCGCAGTCGACGTCCGCGACGAGCGTGACGGGATAGAAATAACCCCGACTGCCAGCCGGATCCCCGCCGATCAGGACGCGGCCACCCTTTTCACGCGCCTCTTCGACGAAGGCAGAGACAATCTCGAACTGACGCTTGTTTTGGACGGGGCCCAGTTTCGAGCTCTCCGAAAAACCGTCCCCGACCACGATGGTTTTCGCATAGGCCGTGAGTTCGCGACAAACGTCATCATAAAGACTGTCGTGAACATAGAGCCGCTTCAGGGCCGCACAGGTCTGGCCGCCGTTGATGAATGCCCCCAGAACAAGCCTTCTGCGATGGCCCTTGGATTGGCATCGGGCAACACAATGCCGGCGTCATTGCCGCCGAGCTCGAGGGTGAGGCGCTTCAGCGTGCTCGCGGCGCTCTTCATGATCTTGCGTCCGGTCTCGGTGGAGCCGGTGAACGTGACCTTCGCAATTCCTGGATGTGCGGACATCAGCCCGCCGAGCTCATTGTCGCCGGTCACGACATTGACAACGCCTGCCGGCAGCGTCTCGTTCATGAGCTCGACGAGCCGGATCGTGCTGAGCGGTGTGAGTGGCGAGGGCTTGATCACGACGGTGTTGCCCGCACGGATCGCGGGAATGATGTGCCAGCATGCGATCATCACCGGCCAGTTCCAGGGCGTGATGGACCCGACGACTCCGATCGGCTTCCGATGAAGCTCCACACGGCCTTCCGGGCCGTCCTGCAGCACTTCCGGCGGAAGAGAGAGTTCGCTGGTGTGACGTGTCCAGGCAACCGCCCCGCCGATCTCGAACCGCGAGCCAAGGCCATTGAGCGGCTTACCTTGCTCGAGCGTGAGCAGCCGCGCCAGCTCTTCCGAATTGGCCTCGATCGTTTTCGCGATGGCACGGCACGCCTCGGCCCTTTCACCATCCGGCGTTTCCTTCCATTTCAGGAAGGCGCTTGCGGCGGCCGCAACCGCTGCGTCGAGCTGGGCAGGCGTGGCAACCGGCATCGCCCCAACGATCCCGCCCGTCGAAGGATTGACGATGTCCTGAAAGCTCTCGGTTTCAACCTGGCGACCTTCAAAGAACAAGCTCCAGCGCCGCATACGAACGTCTCCTGCCTCGCAATGATTGCGCCTCAGGAGAAACGATCAGGTCGCCGCTGTCTTGGAATATAACGCGGCCCCAATTGGACCGGAGCGCAAATCAGCCCCGTACGACGTCCTTGGGAGAGCAGTCGAACGTCTTCTTGAAGCAGCGATTGAAATAGGAGATGTCGTTGAAGCCCGAGGAATAGGCGATCTCCGCGATCGTGCCGTCATCGGCCCCGCGCTGCTTCTCAACCAGCCGCTCTCTCGCCAGACGCAGCCGGCGATCGCGGATGAAGCACGTCACGGTCGTGCCAACCGTATTGAAATCTTCTTGAAGCGTGCGCAGGGAGATTCCGAGCCTGGTTGCCAGCCATTGCGGCGTCAGCCGTTCGTCGGTGAGATGGCGGTCGACAAGGAGGCGAGCAAGTTCCAGCCGGCCCGCGGCGCGATCTCTGGGATAAACCGGCTGGTCCGGCGCATCTGCGGCGAAGGCCTGCCGCGTCGCGTGGAGAAGCAACTGCCGCAACTCAACCGATCGCTTGTGATTGGCGGGTGTCTGCAACATCTTGGCGACCAATGCCCGCAGCATCGTCGACATCGGGTCGCTGGCAGCGAGAGGCCGTGAGACCTCGAAATCGTTCGGCGCCTCCGCAAGCAACAACTGTCGAGGCAGATGCACGGACAGGTGATTGCTGAACCGTCCACTGAAATAGAAGTTCGACGGCAGGGAAGAGTCGACGAGAATGCAGTCGCCGGGCGAGATCGTATTCTGACGGCCCTTTTGCTCTACGCCGCATGAGCCTTCCAATTGGACCAGGAGAAAGAAATGTTCGCCGTAGTCGAGGCGAATGTCATGCTCATCCCGGCGCACGACGTCGATGTCGGTCGCGACCTGAACGACGCCGACACCGGCGGCGTCGGAGAGCAGCACACCGCCGTTGACGAGCTCGCGATCCTCCCAGCCGCAAGGATTGAATCGGCCGCAGACGGACTGAAGCCGGTCCCTCCACTCTTCCAATGGAGGCTGCCCCCAAACTGCGAGAGTCCGGTCGCTGAATTCCTGGAGCTGCTGCATGAGTGCCCCCTCCCCTCGGAACGCCACTGAACGGGCAATTTTTTTAACATGTTAAGCAACCCGCCTATGGTGTCAACACCTGGCTCGTGACAGGCGGGGTGCCAACGGAGCTCCTCTCAAAGAGCGCGGCGATATGGCAGCATCGCTGACGCGTCTCGGCCCGAGCGAATTCAGGCCAAATAGGCGCTGTGCAGGATCTTCGGATTTCTGACGAGCTCCTGCGGCTCGCCGGAGAAGCAGATCCGTCCGCGCTCCATCACGTAGGCAGAGTGCGAGATCTTGAGCGCGATATGCGTGAATTGTTCGATGAGCAGGACGCCAACGCCCTGCGACGCAAGCTTCTGCAGCACGGGCACCAGGCGCGCAACGATCACCGGCGCCAGACCGAACGACAGCTCGTCCGCAAGGAGATAGCGCGGCTTTCCGATAATCGCCTGCGCGAGCGCCACCATCTGCTGCTGCCCGCCGGACAGATTGGCTGAGCGTATGCGCAGCCGCTCGCGCAATTCCGGAAACGTCTCAAGCGCCAGATCGACGGCTGATTGGAGCTCAGTGCGCGTCAGATGACAGCCGGCGACCTTGAGATTGTCCTCGACGCTGAGATCGTTGAGCACCTGGTGTCCTTCGGGTACGGCGGCGACGCCGCTCAGACGCACGGCGTCTGGCCTCAGGCCGACGATCGATCGGCCGTCAAGCGCGATGGCGCCGCTTGCAGCGGGCAAGACGCCCGCGATCGCGAGCACGAGGCTGCTCTTGCCTGCACCATTGGCGCCGAGGAGCGCGGTGATCTTTCCCGGCGCGATGGTCAGATCCACGTCGTGAAGGACGGCCTTGCCGTTCCGCGCGACGTTCAGGCGCTGCACTGTCAACCCGGTACTCACGTAGCCTCCTCGAGCACGCCGAGATAGGCAGCCCTGACCCTGGGATCGGCGAGCACTTCCGCCGTCGGGCCATAGGCAATGCGTGAACCGAAATCGAGGACCAACGTCGCTACGCACGTTGCCGAGATGAGATCGACGTCGTGGTCCACCAGCAGCACCTGTGCGCCGCAATGGCGGGGAATGTCCCTGATGATCTGGCGCAAATGCCCACTTTCGTCCTGCGCAAGCCCAGCACCCGGCTCATCCATCATGATCAGCCGCGGGCTGCCGACCGTCGCGCGCGCGATCTCGACCATGCGCCGCTCATAAGCATTGAGGCTGCGGCCGAGCACATTGGCCTTCGCGCCGAGGTCGACGAAGTCCAAGGCTCTTGCGATCAGCGCCGAGCGCGGCTGGCCATCGGTCGGCACATTGTCGAGTACGGCGGCGATGTTGTCGGCAGCGCTCAAATTCTCGACGACCTGCTCGTTCTGGAACGTGCGTCGTATGCCGAACGCGGCCCGCTTGTGGACGGGAATGCGGTTAAGATCCCTGCCATCCACCCTGAGCGATCCCTTGGCGGGACGTATGAAGCCCGACAGGACATTGATGAGCGTCGTCTTGCCAGCACCGTTCGGTCCGACAAGTCCGGTAATCGGCTCCGGCAGCGTTGCGGTGAGGGCGTTCAGCCCGCGCACGCCACCGAACAGCACGGTGAGGTCGTCGATCTCGATCATGTCGCGGTCCCACCGCTCACTTTGAAAAGCCTGCTGATCGCCCGGAAGGCATCCGCAAGTTGCCCCGCAATGCCCTGCGGCGCGGTCATCAGGGCATGCAGGAGCCCAACTCCGAAGACCATGGTCGCGATGTTGCCATCGACATGAAACTCGTTGAGCAGCGCCGGGAACGCCCGCAACAGCAGCCCCGCGATGATCGGTCCAAGCCAGGAATAGGCGCCGCCAACGATCGTCAGCGCAAACAGCATGATCGATTGGCTGGCCGGAAACGCGCTGCCGTCGAGCTGCCCGACGCCGCCAGCGAGCAATCCTCCGGCAATACCGGCGAGAAAGCCGGCGAGCGCGAAGGCCCAGACCTTGTACGCGACGATATCGACGCCTCCCGACAGGGCGCAGACTTCACTGCGACGAATCATGGCCCATGCGCGACCGGGTCGTCCGCGCAGATGCACGAAGACGAGGAGATAGCAGAGCGCGGCGATCACGATGGCGTAGCGGAAATAGGCCGGATCGCTTTGCGCCAGGAATGGACGCGCCATCATGAGGCGCGCGCCGGTGCTCTTGCCGAGAATGCCCGTGCCACCGTCGGGGAATCCAAATGCGCTGATCAGCACCTGGATCGCTCCCGCCATCATCAGGGTGATGATGGCGAGGTACAACCCGCGCATCCTGAGGGCGGGGAGCCCTACAACCAGTCCGACAAGCGCCGCGGCCGCTCCTCCCGTCAAGAGTGCCAGTTCGAACGGCGCACCCAATCCGTGCGATATCCGCAGTGCCAACCAGCCGCCGACACCGAGCAGACCGAACTGCGCCAGTGAGACCATGCCAAGCTGCGCGAAGAGGAGGCTGACGCTCAGGCTGGCGATCACGAGCGCTGCGACCGAAATCAGCACCCGCAGCCAATACTCGCTCAGGAACGACGGGAGGAAATAGAGTGCCGCAAGCGCGCCGGCGCAAACCGCAACTTCTCGGAGCGGCAACCGGCTGGAGGCGACGAGCGGCACTCCTTCGAGACTTCGGTCCGTCACTTCGCGCTCACCTATAGACAAAATCGGGTTTGCGCTGCATCCACAGCATTGCGCCAACGGCGAAGATGAAGGGGGTAGCCGAACGGAACGGCCCGATGACGGGCACCGGCGTCAGCAGCGCCTCGCACACGCCGATCGCAAGCGCACCTGCAACGGTCGCCGGCAGGGAGGCAAAGCGCCCAATGACCGCGGCCGCGATCGCAGGGATGACCGCGAAGGTGAGCGCCTGGCCGCTCAATCGCTGCAGGTCGGCGAGCAGCACGCCGCTCACGCCCGCCAGTACGCCGGAGATAACCCAGGCCCAGGCGTCAATGCGGAACACGCGCACGCCGAGCATCGCGCTGAGTTCACGATTGCTGGCGAGCGCGCGCATCTGAAGACCCATCCGGCTGCGCGAGAGGAACAGCATGACGGCGGCAGTTGCGGACACCCCGAGACCGAACGCGATGGCACGTGTCAACGTGACCCGCACGCCGAGAAGTTCGAAGCTCATGGTGTCTGTCGGCAAACGAAGGCGCCGCGGCGCCTCTCCCCAGACATACCCCATGAATCCAAGCAGTATCAGCGCAAAGCTGAGCGTTGCCACGGCACGCGTGACCGGATCGGTGTAAACCAGGCGCGGCGCGATCACCCGGCCATAGGTCAGCGAGACGACAGCCGCAGCGGCGACGCCCGCAAGCCACGACAGGGATTCTGGCCCGCCGCGCTCGACGATGGACCAGGAAATGAAGGCCGCCAGGGCGCCGACGGCGCCCTGGGCAAAGTTGACCACGCCTGAAGCCCGGTAGAGCACGACAATGCCAACAGCCGAGAGCACGTAGGTCGCAGCCAAGGCGAGGCCCGAAACCAGGAAAGGCGTGAAATCGGGCATGGCGACTTACTTCGCCAGCCCGATCGTCTTCTCATAGGCACGCACGTCGTCGAGTTCGGGATCTTCCGACTCGATGCAGGCCGGCTTCGGCATCAGCTTGCCGTCCTTCACGAGCGAGACCGGCCCCGCATGGTTGGCGTTATGGCGGGGACCATCACCAACATACCAGGGCGAACAGAACATGTCGCTTTCGAAGCGTTTGACGCTGCGCAGGGCCGCCGTCACCGACTTTCGGTCGATCTTGGCGGAATCCATCTTCAGCAGAGTCTCCGCTGTAACGCGCGCTGCAAGATAGCCCGCCTGCGAGAACGTGTCGCGAGGATCGGACGCCTTGCCGTACTTCTCCATTACCGCGAGCCAGTTCTGCATATCTGGCGTTCCGGCGTCGGCGGCCTTCAGCTCCATATCGACCGTGACCTTGCCGTCCCAGTATTTGCCGATCGCACGGGGGAAGTCGAGATTGTAGAGCGATGCCGGGCCGGTAAAGCGCACCTTGTCGGCGAGCCCCTGCTCTTCCGCCGCCGCGAAGATCGGCACGGCAAGGCCCTTCGGCGTACCCACGCTGATCACGTCAGGCTTGAACGTCATCGCCTCAAGCACAATGGATGTGGCGTCCAGCGAACCCGGATCGAAGGTGATGATCTTGCCGTCACCGCCCTGCTTCTTGATCCAGGCGACCGCGCCGGTGCAGGACCATTCGCCGACATTTGGGATATTCGGCGCGATGCAGACGACCCGCTTGATCTTGCCCGGATAGGACTGTGCAACGTCCATCACTGCCTTGGTATTGCTGACCCGTGGACCGGCATTGGTCGGCGCGTAGTTCTTCTGGAAGAAGCAGTCGCGGGGAACGCCGACGCCGGCGATCACCATGATATCTTCCTTCTCGTAAATGCCCTGATTGGCGCCACAATCGACGAAGCTCATGTTGCCGACCAGGGCGACGGCCTTTTGGTCACGGATCAGCTTGGCCGCGACCTGCGACGATTGTTCGGGATTCCAGGCGTCGTCCTCGAGCAGATACCTGACGGGGCGGCCGTTCACGCCGCCATTGGCGTTGAGACATTTGAAATAGGCCGCCGCGGCCAGACCCGACGAGCTGAAATTGTCGGGCCCAGTGATGCTGACGATACCTCCGATGACGATCGGCTCGCCGGTAGCGGCACTCCCGGTGTTGGCGCCGCATTTGGGGTCTGCGGCATAGGCCGCTCCGGTCAGGAACGCCACCAACGTCCCCAAGATAGCGGCCAGAAACGTACGTCTCAAATTCATCTAGATTCCCTCCCCGTGACAACTCCCGCGCCAGCGGCGCGGCAATCTTCGGCGCTTCTCTTGACGGACTTCGCCGGAAGATCGGACGATAGCTCTGCCTCGTGAAACCCGTCTTGGACTCGGACGCGACCGCGCTAGGACGCAAACGCGCGACCTCAAGATTTGAGCGGCGCGGCTGCGACCGCTCCCCGCAGGCCCCTCATGATCTGCCAAAGCGTGGATGTAGGCTGCGACGACGCGAAACCGCGCCGGCTTGCTGTTCGTGTCTGTCAATGGGTCAAACGCGCGCTCAGTCGCGCCCGAGCCCAATCGGACTCAGACGTTCCGCTGCACTAGGCGATCGCCTCAGAGACGAGCTTCGTATCCGTGAATTGCTCAAATCGGACCACCTTCCCGTCCTCCATGTCCCAGACGTGAACCACACGAGCGCGCATTGATTTGCCGCTCTTCTTGTAGTTGCCTGAGTACGTGCCGATACCAACAATCGTCGCTCCGCCGTCGATGAGACGCTCAAGCGAGAACGTATAGTCGTTCCACTCTTCGCTAATCCGCTTGAACACGCCGGCAACGATCGCCTCAGCGCCGACATAAGTGCCGGCATAGGGAAATCCGGCCATTTCGGTCCATCTGGTTTGGCTGGTAATCGGCGCCATCATGCCGACGATGTCCTTGCTATCGGACGCAGCATAGTGAGCCTTGATAGCCTCGTAATTCTTGCTCATCTCGTTCTTCCCGATCAGACCGGCTCCCTGCCGCTCTCGTAGGTGGTCCGGGACTTCATTCGGATGAAGGCGCCGGCAGGCTTGTTCTCGATCGCGCCCTTGCTCGTCACGCCAAGGAACTTTCCCGTCGAGCGCATATCGTCGAAGTTGTAGAAGAAGATCGACGCGACAGGGATGATAAACTCACGGAAGCCGAACACATATTGGTTCTCGCCGAACTTGTATGTCGTTGCGAGATCGACATCGCCGTGGCCGCGCTGCACGCCAACCAGATTTTGCCACGCGTATCGCTGCGAACTCAGATAGACATGCTCGTAGACGTGCTGGGGGCTATATTCGTAGTGCGAGGTAAGACCTATCAGGTCCCTGGTCGGTGCCGGCTCAAGGCTGCCGGGCGAAACGGCTCCGTCCTCGAGAACCCCGGACATATACACTTGCGTCACGCGCGGCTCGCCGGGCGCCTCGGCGGCATCGCGCACGCGCTCCCGAACCGACAGGACACGGCGTGTCTTGACGTTGACAACGAAGGCTTCGTCCTCCGTCGGCCGGCTACTAAAAGTCAAGTTGACAAAAAACACGTCCGACGCGACCCGGATCGCTTCGTACCAGTCCGAGCCCGCCTCGCCACGTTCGTTCCACTCGACGTTGTTCGCTGAAGTGAATGACAGGCGGACGCCACGGCCATTCGCCAACGCGATGCTGAAACTCTGGCCGGTGAGCGCATCGGTCGCGGGCAGCCGGTTTGTCGCAATGCCTGCGGCGAAGTCGTCGAAATGCTTCCAGTCGGCAGGCCTATTCGCTTCTGCTTCCATGCCATCCTCCTCTGCTCAATCAGCAAAGGCGAGCGTCGGTAGGTCCACGACGGTGGCCCCGCCATCGACGGTCAAGATCGAACCGTTCATTGCCGAGGCCTCCGCCGATGCAACGAAACAGATGACGTTGGCGACTTCCTCGGGAGTCGCCGGGCGGCCGAGCGGCACATCCTTGGTGACTAGTTGATAAGCCTCTTCGATTGACGAGAGACCTCGCGCCTCGACCAACACCTGCATCTGTTCGTCTGCCATCGCTGTCGCCACCCAACCGGGGCAGACCGTATTGGTTCGGACGCCCTGGCGACCGTAGTCCCGTGCAAGCGATTTGCTGAGACCAATGCAGGCATGCTTCATCGTCACATATCCGGCCGCCTGAGGTCCGGCGAACAAGCCCGCGATCGAGGAGACGATGACAATAGCTCCCTTCCGTTCGATCAGATCAGGAAGACTTTCCCGCGCGCAAACGAAGGCCGTATCGAGATTCAGCCGGGTCGCAAGCGCCCACTCCTGATCGCTCATCGAGATTGTCGGCCCGATGCCATGCCCGCCGGCATTGGCAATCAGGATATCGACGGGACCGAACCGGCCATGGATCTCCTCGAGCGCACCGCGCACGGCCGCCCCATCGGCCGCATCTCCCTGCACCACGAAGCACCCGACCTGATCCGCGATCGCGTGCAGCGGCTCCCGACGGCGGCCCATGATCACCACATTCGCGCCCTCGGACACGAGGCGGCGCGCGACAGCGGCGCCAATCCCGGTTCCGCCGCCGGTAATGAGAGCGGTCTTTCCTGTGAACCTCATGTCTGCTGTTCAATCCCTCGTCTGTGCGCTTGCGAAGAATCGGTCGGGCGCTGAATGAGGCACCAGCCCGCGCCGGTGTTGCTCGCCGGCGGCTCACAGATAGGCCGGTGGGACCGGATCGTCTTGGACTCGGACGCAGCGACCATGGGACAGAAACGCACAGCGGCGCCGGTACGCTTCCAGCGTCTTGCCTCCGTCTGGACAGAGCGTGTTTAGCCGCTATTCTTGCCGCAGGGAGAGTAGCGAATGCACATCAGCGCGAGAAAACATCGCGTTTTGTCGGGAATCATTGAGCTGCTTTCGGCCGACTACGCTGACAGCCGCGATTTGCGACGCACGATTGGCGAATCGCTGCTCGATCTGCTCGATGCCGATCTATATGCGTCCTACGTTTGGAATCCGCAGCGACAGGCGTTTGAGCGCGGCGTCGCCATCAATATGGACCACTCCTACGTCGATAAATATCAGAATTACTTCCAGCACTGTCATGCCTCGACAACGCGACGGTGGATGCGACAGGGGGTTAGTCTGGTTAGTGCCATCATCCCTCATCGGGAGCTGGAGCGGACGGAGATCTACAACGACTTCCTGCGTCCATCGGGGCACTACTATGGCATCAACCTCTTCGCCTTCGACGGCCGCGACTCTATCGGCGACATCAGGATCTGGCGCAGGAACGGCCATCCCGATTTCGACCGGGACGAGGTCGGCTTGCTCAGCCTCATAACACCCGGATTCACTCAAGCACTAAAGCGCATTGAAACCCGCTCCGGGCAGCGGACCCCAACCCGCCCCGCGTCGGCCAGACTCTCGCCGCGAGAGGCCGAAGTCGCCGAACTGGCGGCACAAGGACTGGCGGACAAGGAGATTGCGCGACGGCTCGACGTGACGTTTGCGACTGTCCGCACACACCTGGACAATGCCTTCTCGAAGTTTGGGGTCCGTAACCGCACTCAGCTTGTCTCGCTGCTTCGCGGCTCTGACCGTTTCGGCACTCGCCAATAGCTGAGCCAGCTCGGCTGAAGGCATTGTCACCGAGTGACACCACAAGCCGCTCTCCTCGTTCCCAGCGATCGAGGGCTCCCCAATCTTGGGGAGGATGGCGCGCTGACGCGACGTGTTAGGCTGTCCGCAAACGCCGGGTAGACAAAAGATGTTGAAAGCTTTGTTGAGTGTGCGCCACGCCGCGTTGGCCGCGATCATTCTCGTGCTTGCGCCTGTCAACTTCGCTGCGGCGCAAAGCAAAATCACGATCGGCGTTCCTCCTGTGCCCGAATTCGTGCTGCCGATGATCGCCGTTGAGAAGGGGTATTTCAGGGATCACGGCATCGATGCGACCATCAAGATCATCCCTGGCGGGCAGTCGATGCCTGCGGCGCTTCAATCCGATTCGCTGCAAATCGCAGCTTTGAGCACGGCCTCTCTCATCCAGGTGACAGACAGCGGTCTCGACCTCGTTATTGTCTCCGGAGGTGCGATCGCTTCGGTCAACGACACGAACTACGGGATCGTCGCCGGCGCGGACTCCGGCATCCAGAAACCGGACGACTTCGTCGGCAAAAAGATCGGCACGCCGGGCATTGGCAGCTTCTTCCACATCATGGCGCGCGAATGGTTTCGCCGGAAGGGTGTCGACTGGCACAAGATCACCTTCGTCGAAAGCACGTTTCCGCAACTCGCCGACCTCCTGAAGGCGCGAACGGTGGACGCCGTGCTTTCAACCAATCCCTTTCTAAAGCGCGCCGCCGCACCCGGCATATAGGTGGAAAGGTCTTCTACATCGCAGGGGACTTGCCCGACCGGCTGCCGCCGTTCGTGTATGCCAGCAGCAGAGCCTGGGCGAACGCCCATCGTGAGGCGGCTGCCGGTTTCAAGCTCGCCATGGACAAGGCGATCGCGTTCGAGGATGGCGACTTGCCGGCGACGCTCGAGATTTTCGGCAAGTACGTGAAGATGCCGCCCGACGTGTTGAAGACGCTGACCATCAACAAGCTTGATACGAACGTGACACCGCAGCAGGTCCAGCTCTGGGTGGACATGATGGAAAAGCAGGACATGCTGCGGAACTTCAAGTCGACCGAAACGCTCTTCCTCAAATGAACCATGTCAGGTCCCGGATCGCGCCCGCCGTCGAGGCCTGCGCGCCTGCCATCGCGTTCGATGGCGTGCGGCTCGAGTTCGACGGAAAATGCGTGGTGGACGGCCTTTCATTGGACGTCGCTCCCGGCGAGTTCGCCTGTGTCGTCGGTCCCTCAGGCTGCGGCAAGACCACGCTACTGCGGCTCGTAACCGGCTTGCTCTCGCCGACCCAGGGAGAGGTTCGTCGCTTCGGTGCGCCGGTCGGCGGTCCGTCCCGCGATGTGGCAATCGTGTTCCAGGACTATGGCCGTGCCCTGCTGCCCTGGCGAACCGCTGCAGGGAACGTTGCCCTGGCATTCGAGGCGATGGGCACTCCACGTCAGGAGCGCGCCGCGCGCGTCGCCGAGTTGCTCGACAAGGTTGGCCTCGCCGGACATGTGGACAAGTATCCCGCTCAGCTATCCGGCGGCATGCAGCAGCGTGTGCAGATCGCGCGGTGCCTTGCCCAGGAACCGCGCGTTCTCCTCATGGACGAGCCATTTGGTGCACTCGATGCGCTCACCCGCCAAGCCCTGCAGGACGAGATCGCAAAGCTCGTCAAGGAGAGCGGAGCGACGGTCCTCTTTGTCACGCATGATCTCGACGAGGCCATTTACCTTGGCGACCGCGTCTTTGCGCTTCAGGCCAACCCTGGCCGACTGGCCGAGGTCATCGATGTCCGATTGCCGCGTCCCCGCGATCAACTTGGGACCCGCGAGCATCCCGAATTCCTCTGGCTCCGCCACGTTCTGTTCGACCATGTCCAGAAGACACATTGACCTGGTGGTTCATGCGCTTCCGGCCTGGCTGGTGCCATTCGCGGTGCTCGGCGCAATCGAGATCGCAATGCGCAGCACGGGGGTTCAGAGCGATGGCCTCGCGCTGCCAAGCCAGGTAGCGAGCGCCTTGTTCGCGTTGATCGCTGATGGCGAAATCTTTCTTCGCACGGCCGAAACCGTCGGCGCGATCGGTATAGGAGTTCCGGTCGGTGGAGCTCTGGGCCTTCTGGTAGGAGTTTGGCTTGGCCTCTCGCCAAGGGCGGCACAGCTCGCCTCGCTGTCGATCGAGCTGTTTCGCCCCATTCCGCCAGTTGCGATCATCCCTCTGATGCTGCTGATCTACGGTCTCGGCATCAGGATGGAAGCGGCGATTATCGCCTTCGCATGTTTCTGGCCGATGCTGCTGCTTACTCGCGATGCAGTGCTCGGCGTCGAGCCGCGGCTTATAGAAGTCGCCCGCATGATCGGTCTGCCGCGCCACAAACAAATCACCAAGATCGCCCTTCCGGCCGCAACTCCGCGCATTTTCACGGCGCTGCGACTGACCCTGGGCATAGCGCTGATCGTCGCGGTCACGACAGAAATTGCCGCCAACCCGATCGGTCTTGGGTATGCGATTATCTCGGCTGGGCTCAGCCTCCGTCCGGAGACGATGTACGCGTTCCTGATCTGGCTTGCGATCCTCGGCTGGCTGCTCAATGCCGGTTTGATTGCTCTGCATCACCGCCTGTTCGGCGCGGCTTACGGCGAGGTCGCGCCATGAGCACATGGTCTCTGCGGGTCGGCGCCGTGCTCGTGACCCTTTCGATTTTCCTGGCCTGGCAGGCGGTAACGGCGATCGGCTTGGTGCGGCCGATTTTCCTGCCCTCGCCGTCATCGACGTTCGTGAACCTCTGGCGGGGCCTTACGGGCGGTAACCTGCTCAACCTCACCTTCTCCACTCTGGAGCGGATGATCTATGGCTGGATGCTGGCATCACTCGGCGGGATCCTGCTCGGCGCTGTGATCGGGCTGTCGCCGCGGACGCGGTACTGGCTGACGCCGATGCTCGAGTTGCTGCGTCCGTTGCCTGCATCCACGCTTCTCCCGGTGGGCATTGCCTTGTTCGGCCTTCATCCGAGCATGCTGCTCGGCATCATTGCGTTTGGCGCGATCTGGCCTGTTCTCCTGCCCACCATTCATGGCTTCAGCGCGATCGAGCCGCGCCTGCGCGAAGTGGCGAGAAATCTCGGGATTGGGCCTCTTGCTTTCGCCATCAAGTTCGGCCTGCCGAACGCGCTGCCAGACGTGATCTCGGGGATGCGGTTATCGCTGACCGCCTGCCTGATCATTACCGTCGTCGGTGAAATGATCACCGCACAGCAGGGACTCGGCTCCACCATCATGCTGGCGGCACGCTCGTTCCGCAGCACCGACCTTTATGCCGGTATCATTCTGCTCGGCGTTGTCGGCGCCATCAACAACGGGCTGCTCGGCGCGATCGAGCGCGCCCTGTTGCCGTGGCGCACAGCACAAGGCCGAGCCTGCAAACTCTTGGAAGGAAAGCTCGATGAACAGAATGACCACCTTTGACCGCACGACGACCGCCGAGGAGGTGCTCGCCGACATCGATTTGTCCGGGAAGATCTATCTTGTGACTGGCGCATCATCCGGCCTCGGCCAGGAGACCGCTCGCGTGCTGGCCTCCCGCGGGGCAAAAATCATCATGGCCGTGCGCTCGCGCGACAAGGGGCAGCTCGCCGCCGACGCGATCAAGAGCGGTTTGCCCGACGCCCACCTTGACGTCCGCCTGGTCGATCTCGCCTCGCTTGCGAGCGTCCGGGCGTTTACCGACGGTGTTGCAGCCGCCTACAGTGGGCTGAACGGGATCGTCGCAAATGCCGGGGTGATGGCGATAGATTCCGCCCGGACAGCAGACGGATTCGAAATGCAGTTCGGTGCGAACCATCTTGGCCATTTCGTTCTCGTCAATCGGCTCGCGCCGCTTCTGACGGCGCGAGCGCCTTCGCGTGTTGTCGTACTGAGCTCGGGAGCGCACCGGCTGCATGACGTCGATCTTGACGACCCAAATTTTCACAATGAGCCGTATGATCGCTGGGATGCATACGGGCAGTCGAAATCGGCGAACGCCTTGTTCGCCGTGGCATTCGATCGCCGTCACAAGGATCATGGCGTTCGTGCATTCACGGTCGCGCCGGGGATCATCACGGATACCAACCTGCATTATCATCTGACGCAGGAGGATTTTGCGCCGCTGCGCCTTCGCCAGCCTGAGGTCGCCAATCTTCCGCGAAAGCCGCTGGCGGCCGGCGCCGCAACCATCGTTTGGGCGCTCGTACATCCTGATCTGGACGGGCAAGGCGGTCGCTTTCTAGAGGATTGCGGTTTCTCGGAGGTGAACCCCGATCCCCGCCTGCCCAATGGCATCATGCCGTGGGCTCTCGACGAGAATCACGCAGAAGACGTCTGGGCCTTGTCGGAGCGGTTGGTCGGCGAGAGCTTCGGTCCTCGTCGGTCTGGCCCGGCACACACGAATTCCGCCGCTCCGCCCTCCTCCGCTGCCGTCGCGAGCGGCCTTTCCGTCAACCGCCAACCGAGCACCAGCCGATTGCAGGGGCAGAGACTGGAGATCTCGCTGGAGACCGGGGACGAAGTCGTTCTCGAATTCCTTGCCGACGGAAGCGTGAATTGGGTGGGGCTGCCCGGCCACGTTTTGGAGAAAAGCGGCGCATGCCCGGTCGACGTTGTCGAAACCGCACCGGAGATCCTTCTGATCAGCGCCATGCTACCGTCCAAGTGCCGTCAGACCATGGCGATCGTGCTTGACTTCGCTTCTCACCACGCGCTGTTCGTCGGATCTCGTCTTGCGGATGACACGCGGCCATTCGAGCGGAAGACCCGAGTATCGCAACGTTTCACCAGGGGTATCCTCGGTGGAGCGCCAAGCGCCTCGCTGGCACCGCCACCGATGCCGACGCGCGATCTGATCGGCACCCGTGCGATCTATCGCTACAGCGAGGACACGGTCTACGAGCACATCTACCTCAACACCGGTTGGTACGCTTATCAATGCCTCAAAGGATTGCGCAGGGGCGATTGCGGCGCCGACGAGACCAGCTATTGGAAAATCAGGGATGGTGTTTACGTCGTGACGTGGCGGGAGGTGTTGATCGATCTCGCTGCGGTGTTCGTCTATGACATGGAAGCCCGCCGCAGCACCGGCTGCGCGTGGGGAACACCTGGCGGCATTCCCGAACCGCGACACATCCTGACGGGTGCGTTCTTTGAGAAGCTGCATGATGCCGGCTATCCGGCCGACATAGAGCTTGTTTGAAGACGCAGCGTTCGGGAAATGCAGGAAACAAGGAGAGCGCCGGTCGTGGCCGCTCTCCTCATCAGTCCCAATGTCTTGGTGAAGATCAGACCGAGATTGGCGCCCCTCTCAGCCCCACTTCATCTCGCCCTTGGCAACCTTGGAGCCGATGTCTAGGGCAACGCCCATGCCAAGATTGGGGAACCTGGACTCCATGGCGGCCTTCAGTGCCGCGGCATCCTTGGCCTTGGCCAATTCCTCCTCAAACGCGAGCAGATAAGCCTTCGTGTGCTGAACGCCCGAAAGATCGGTCGCCACACCCGGCGCCATATGACCCGCGACCACGACAGCCGGAGTGCGGGCGGCGATCTTGTCCAGGTTCGCGATCCACGCCGTGCGCTGTTCCTTCGTGGGAGTGTCGGCAGTCCAGACGTGAACGCCGGAGAACACCATGACGCCGCCGAAAACCCCCTTAAGCGAGGGCACCCAGAGATAGCGACGGTTTGCCAGGCCTTCAGCGGCGACGATCTCGACGGTCTCGCCGTCGACCGTCAAGGACGCGCCGTCGAACGGTTCAGGAAGCACGATGTCGGAGAGGGTCTGCGGACCGTTCTCCTTGAGTTGCGGTCCCCAAACGGCCAGCTTCTTCTCGACGTTGCCCTTGATCGCCTCGAGCGTCGCCGCTGCCGCGATCACCTTCACGCCCGGAAAGGCTTCACGAACCGGCTTCAGGCTAAAGTAGTAGTCCGGATCCGACTGGCTGATATAAATTGCGGTGAGCTTCTTGCCCGTCGCCTTGATCGCATCGGCCAGCGCGCGTCCATCCGGATAGCTGAAGCCGCCATCGATCAAGAGAGCTTCGCTCGGCCCGGACAGCAGCACCGGAGCCCGGAAGAATCCGTTAGGACCAGCCGGAAAGTGCTTCCAGCTCAGTTTGGTTTCGGCAGCGTGACCGAACTCAGCAGGGGCGAACACGGCTGCTGCGCCAGCCACCAGGGTCGTCTTCATGATATCTCTCCGTGTAGGCATGTTGGTCTCCGTTCAACTTTCGAAACAGGGCAATCTCTGCGTGAGAAGCTCGTCAGGACATTCCTCTCGGCGCGAAATCGGCATCAATGATGGGTGATGATCAGGCGGCCTTGAGCTGTGAAACGAGAAGATCGAAACGGCCGAACAAGAGATTGCCGGGCAGCAAATGCCGGCCGGCACCTTCTCCCACCAGCATGGCAGGAACGCCGGAAATGCCGAACCGCCGCATCTTGAGCTGCGCGGCGTCGATCGACCGGCGATAATCCTGCATCAATTGTTCGTCCGGCGTCCGCACCCGCTCGGCTGCGGCTGGCAGGCCAATCGACCTGAGGATCTCGCTCACTCCGGCCAAGCTGACATTGTCCCGACCATCCACATAGCGGGCTCGCTGGAGCGCCTTGAGCGCATCGAGCTCCCCTCGCCGGTTCAGTGACGCGCACCGCGATCACACCCAGCGTCGCCGGTGCGGAGTCGAACATGCCGCCGAGCCCGCCGAGGACTTCGGTTCGATAGGCTTCTGAAAACGGCTGGCCCGTTAGCCGCGCGATCCGCTGGTCGTTCTGCCAAGCGTAAGCTGCGAACTGGTCATTCATCGCGCGCGCTCCCTCGCCCGCGAACAGACCTGTCGGCATGGGTTCGACCGTCACGTCGCCGAGCTGCGTAAGGCCATCGAGCGCGGGGGCGGCGCCGTAGCACCATCCGCAAAGCGGATCAAAGAGATAGGTGATGCGCATGTCCGGCTCCGCTGGGCGATTTCGGTGGCGGCGGACATAGGCCAATTTCATTCGTTGATAAATGATCACCAATGCGACAGACTGTATGCCAAATGCATACAATAACTGGACGCCAAAGCATGGAATCGATCAATCTCAACCGCCTGGCCTACTTTGCGGCCGTCGTGGATGCAGCGTCCTTTACCCGGGCAGCCGATCGGCTTGGCATCACAAAGACGGTCGTCAGCCAACAGGTGGCCCGGCTCGAACGAGAGCTCAAGACCAGCCTGCTTGTGCGGACGACGCGGCGGGTCGAGCCGACCGAGGCCGGCCGTATGCTCCATGCGCGATGCATCATGATCTTGCGTGAAGCCGAGAATGCGTTCGCAGAGCTCGCCCAGACGAATGCAGAGCCGATGGGGCTCCTGCGGATCGCGGCGCCGAACGACTACGGGTCTTACATGCTGGCGCCGCTGGCGGCCGCATTCTCAAAAAAATTCCCCGCCTGCAGCGTCGACTTGATGCTGGCCGACTCCAGGATCGATCTTGTCGCGAACCAGATCGACCTTTCGATCCGCGTCGGCTGGCTCGATGACTCGGCCCTGCAAGCCAGACGCATTGGGAGCTTTCGACAATTGCTAGTGGCCGCGCCTGGTGTCGTGAGGAAACGCGCGGTGGCACGGCCTGTCGATCTGGCACCCCTCCCGTTCATTGCAAATGGCGCACTGAAGGAGCCGCTGCAATGGCAATTCACCAAGGACGATTTCGAGCGGCAGACCGTTCGCATGAACCAAACCCTGACCATCAATACAACGCCCGCAGTCATGGCGGCGACCATCGCCGGCGCCGGTCTCTCCGTGCTGCCAGATTTTTTGGTCGTGAATGAAATCAAGGCCGGGCGGCTGGTTCATATACTGCCCGCATGGATGCTCCCGGCCGGCGGTATTCACGCCGTTTATCCGGCCGCCCGCTTCCGCCCACCGAAAGTGACGGCGTTCGTTGCGATGCTGATGGAGGAACACAAGCGCACTTCACCAACCATGGGAAAAAGGTAGTACGAACACATCCTGCGCGATCGGTGTTGGCTGATCAGTCCTTTGTATGCTCCCCTTAACGGTGACTTCGTTCCATCGCCGGATCTCGGGCATGGGGAAAATCTTCATTTTTCCGGGGACAGCACCGAACGAAGCAAATGACTAAGGCAGGGAAAATCCCGTGAGCCGGCTTTCGACCGTCTGAAGCAACTCCAGCAACCGCACTACGCTCCCCTCGCCGATCCTCGCCTTGACGGCCTTCATGGCGCGTTCGATGTCGGCTGATGTCCGCGCGACGGCGCCTGCACCCCTGGCCGACAAGACGACGCGCGACAGCCGCGGATTGCGGTCGGACGAAACCAGCCGGATGAGTTCCATCTCCTCGAGGTCCTTCAGAATGCGAAGCAGACTAGGCATCAGCAAGGTGGCGCGGGAAGACAGCGTGGTCTTGTCGATCGGTACGGTGGAATCAAGCTTTCGCATCACGCGCCACTGCTGTTCGGTAAATCCGTGCGCACGCAGGATAGGCCGCATGTGAAACATGACGGCTTCGCGCGCGCGGAGAAGTGCAACAGGTAGCCCGGTCTCCAGCACGACCTCCTGCGTCTGGCCGCCGCGCCGCGCGCCTTCTGCATGTCCCGGCGCCCTTCGTTTCTCCTTCTTCTTCTGCGCAGCGCTCTTCCGCGCCGGTCGACGATCCGCCGCTTCACTTGTCTTCAACCGGGTCCGCATCCGCTGCCGTCCTTGTCCTCACCAGAATCAATTGTCGCCGGGGCGAGCCTATCTCATCGCCCGGCTTGACGCATCTACATAACATGTTAAGTTCATGATAAGTACAAGGCAGGCCCGCGAGCCTGCAGATCATGTCGGGAGGAATAATGGTCGGGCTTCGTTTCCAGGAGCCGGGTCTACGATGACAGACCGCGCGATGGAGGGCCTTGCGCCTCGGCCTGCCGGCCGCCCGGCGGCAATGGGCGACATCGGCGCGATGAGCGTCGTCGTGATCGCCATCCTCGTCACGATGCATGTCGTCAGCGGCTTCGTGCCCGACTACATCATGCCCTCTCCCGCCGCTGTTGCGAAAGCAGGCTGGAAGATCCTGACCGGCGACATGCTGCACGTGATGGCGACCGTGGGACGCCTGATGCTTGCCCTGCTGTTCTCGATGGTCGCCGGGGTCCTGATCGGACTCATCATGGGCGTATCGGCAAGCCTGCGCCCGTTCCTGCGCGCGCTCGTCGTGATCGACACCGGCATCCCGGCGCTGTCATGGATCCTGCTGGCCGTATTCTGGTTCAGGGATCCGGAGGTTCGAATCTTCTTCATCCTCACGATGATCCTTCTGCCCTTCTATGCGCTCAACACATACGACGGCATCCGCGCGCTCCCGAAGGATCTCGTCGACATGATCGAGAGCTTCCGGCCGTCACGCTGGCAGGTCGTGCGCTATCTGATCGCGCCGCACATCGTTCCCTATATTCTGCTGACGACAAAGACGGTCGTCGGCTATGCGACGCGAATGGTGATCTTCGCCGAGCTTGTGGCGGCAGCCGTCGGCATCGGCTCGCGCATGGGCCTGGCGCAATCCTCGTTCCACATCGACGAGGTGATGGCCTGGACCTTCCTTCTCGTCGTTCTCAACATGATCCTTCAGCTCATTGTGAGCGGAGTCGAGAAGATCGCGCTGAAGTGGCGGGCGGAGGCGGCAGTCCGATGAACGAACGGCCTACTCCCTCCATCTGCGCAGGCGTCGAGTCCGAGCCGGTCATTGCCCTCGACGGCATCGCCAAGAGCTTCGCGGGCGTCAAGGTGATCGACGACCTGAGCTTCCGGGTGCGGCGCGGCGAGATCGTGACGCTGCTTGGCCGCACCGGCGCCGGAAAGACGACCGTGCTCAATCTCGTCATGGGAACGCTCCAACCAGATGCCGGATCGGTGCGGGTGGCGGGCCGCGATCCCTTCCTCCAGTTCAAGGCGCTGCGCGGCCACATGGCGGTCAGCTTCCAGACCGACCGGCTGCTGCCGTGGCGGACCGCGGTCGAGAATGCCGAGCTCGGCCTCCTCATCCTCGGCAAGCCGAAGCGCGAAGCGAGGAAATCGCCGCGTCTTGGCTTGATCGGGTGGGATTGTCCGATGCCGAGAACCGCTACGTTCATGAGCTTTCCGGCGGCATGCGCCAGCGCGTTTCTCTCGCACGCGCACTCGCAGTCGACCCGGAACTCGTGCTTCTGGACGAATCCTTCAGCCAACTCGATCAAGTCACCTCTTCCGCCCTGCGGCGAGATTTTTGCAGCCTGGCACGACAATACGAGAAGACCTGCCTGATGGTGACGCACCGCATCGATGATGCCATCGAAATGGCTGACCGCGTCATCGTTCTCGGCGCGAAGGCACGCATTCGCCTGGAAGCCGCCGTGCCGTCCGCAAGTTGTATCGGGCAGGCCCGCGACAGGCTGCGCCACGACATCGAAGCGGCGCTCGGGCCGGATGATCCGGAGTCGATCAGCAAGAGCACGGGTGATAAACGATGATGCCGATTTCGAGGCGCAGATTCATCACGAGAGCAGGTACGCTTGCCGCGGCGGCGACATTGCCGGCACCTGCCATCCTTCATGCGCAAGAGCCGTTCACGGCAAAGTGGGCGACGGCGACGCCGGGGCTCACTGTCGCATTTTACGACTACATCCGGGACAACAAGCTCGACCAGAAGCACGGACTGCGTTTTCCGGAGCCCATCCTCAACACGTCGATCGCCACGCTGTTCAACGACTTCGTGGCCGGCTCCTACGAATTGATGATCGCAAGCTGGGATCCCTTCCTGACCCGCTATCAGGGCGGCGTACCGTGTCAGCTTCTCTGCACGCTGATGACCGCCGACATGATCGGCCTCGTTGCCACCGAGAAGGGGCCGCGATCTGTTGCCGATCTCAAGGGAAAGACGGTCGCCGCGCCGCTGCAATCGGGCGTGTACCGGATGACGCGCGCACTGATCAAGGAATTCGACAAGATCGACATCGAAAGCGCCGCGCAGGTGCAGAACGCGGACAATCCGGCGCAAGGCGTCACGCTCACAATCGCCGACCGGGCTGACGCTGCGGTGGCCTGGGAGCCGATGATCAGTTCAGGGATCGCGCGGCGAGCCGACCTCGGCGTCATCTACAATGTGGGCGCGGTCTTCCGGGACAAGACTTCGCTCGATCTGCCGTACTTCTGCGTCAACGCTCGCAAGGAGCTGCTTGATCGAACGCCCGGACTTTCGTCCCGACTCAACGCGATGTTCGGCGAATGTGTTGCCGGACTTGAAGCCAACTTCGAAGAGATCGCTGACAAGTACGCTCCCCGCACGCAGATCGAGGCCGAACCGCTGAAAGCGGCCAAGAAAGCCGGGCGTCTCCGCTTCAAGTTCGCCGCAGCCTCCGATCCGGCGACGCAGAAGACCATCACGATGGCTTCCGAGATCCTGGCGCGGCAGGGCGTGCTGGCGCGCCCGGCGGACGCGGGCTTCTTTGCAACCTGAGGAATGAACTGGTGACTGCCGCAAACGGACACACGACCGAAATGGAGCGCCCCGCAATTGTGGTGAAGCGCGATGTTCCCATCGCGTACGAAGCCGATGTCGTGGTGGTCGGCGCAGGCCCTGGTGGCTTCGCTGCCGCCCTTCAGGCCGCGCGCATGGGTGCGAGCGTGGTGCTCGTCGAGCGGTTCGATATGCCCGGAGGCGTTCACACCTCGGGGCTGCAGGGCTCCGCCGACGTCGGTGTCGGCGGCATCCACACCGAACTGATGCAACGCTTCGCGGCCGAGGGTTACATCTACACGGCGACCGAGCAGACGCATCCGGGCTGGGCCGGCAATCCGCTCTCGCACTACGAACGCAACAAGGAGCCGGGCAGCGCCTTCGCCCGCATGACGTTCAATCCCGAAGGCGCGGGCTGCGTGATGGCGAACATGCTGCAGGAAGCAGGCGTCACGGCGCTCTACGGAACGAGCTTCGTCGATGCGATTGTCACCCGCGGCACAGGTAACGACACCATCTCGGCCATCGTCGTCGAGAATGCGAGCGGCCTGCAGGGAATAGCGGGCAAGATCTTCATAGAGGGCTCAGGCACCAGCGAACTCGTCGCGCGCGCCGGCGCGCCGTTCGTCCGTGGCGGCGGGGGGCAGCCCGAGGGTACGGGCTGGGACGGGGTAGAGCGACCTATTCCCGGAGGGCTGCTCTGGACAATGAGCGGGATCGACTTTCAGAAACTCGCTGCGCATCAGCAGTCCGCAAAGGATCCGCTGCTGCACAAGCTGATGGCCGAGGCAGCCGCCAGCGGCGACTTGCCCGAAGCAGTGTACCGGCCGCGCATGGACGGAAAGAACGTTTATGGCGAGGCCTATATCGGACATCCGACGCTCGACATGAGTCCGATTTCCGCCGACGGCACCTACGTGCTCTGGCAGAACGTGCCCTACGAATGGGCGCTGCACATGGACGATAATGCAGCCGACCACGCAAAGGCCAAGCGGGCCTTGCGGGCCTTCATCAATACCGAGGCGAAATTCTTGCGCAAGTATGTTCCCGGCTTTGAGAAGGCGACCGTGTCGGGCATCGGCCGTTTCGTCGGCGTGCGCGACGGCCGCCACCCGATCGGCGAATACGTTGTCAATCTTGATGACGTGAAAGCCGGCCGCAGCTTTCGCGACGCAGTGACGAAGCCGATGACCAAGACGTTCTTCTGGGGTGGGCACCGCAAATACACCTTCGAAGTGCCGTTCCGCTGCTTTCTGCCGAAGCGGATCGACAACATGATTCTGACCGGCGCGTCGCTGTCGTTCGAGTACAAGACGTTGTTCATGGTCATGCGCAATTTTCCCTGGTGCACGCAGACCGGGGAAATCGCGGGCTTCGCGGCGGCGCGCTGTATCGAGCGCAAGATCAAGCCGAAAGAATTCGAGTTCAACACACCATACTTCTGATGGATTGCCGGAGGCCCCATGACGCTGCTGACCCGACGCCGCTTCTCACACCTTGCCGCGGCCTTGCCGCTCGCATTATCAGCCCCTCACATCTCGCGCGCGGAACAGCCGCTGCGGATGATCGTCGTCGTGCCGGCCGGCGCGACGATGGATACCATCGTGCGGGTCGTCGCCGACAAGCTTTCTCCACTCATCGGCCGCAGCGTGGTCGTGGAGTATCGCGCCGGCGGAACGGGCCTTGTTGCCGGTTCTTTCATGAAGAGCACCCCACCCGACGGCTCGCACATCATGTTCTCGCCCATTTCGGTTGTGGCTTTCTTTCCCTTTCTTTATGCCAGCCTTCCATATGATCCCGAGCGCGATCTGACGCCGGTATGCGAGGGCGCATTCGCTGCAAACGCACTCGTCGCCAGCAAGGGCACCGGCGTCGCGACGCTGAAGGATTATGTCGAAGCCGTGCGGCGCGATCCGAACCTCGGCAGTGTCGGCACATCAAGCCTCGGCGGCATCGGCGCCTTCCTCGTCACGCTGTTGCGCAAGACCACAGGTGCCGATATCCGGCTCGTCGCCTATCGTGGCGGCCAGCCCCTTCTCACCGACCTGATCGGCAACCATGTGCCGGCTGGTCAGTCGGTGCTGTCCGACTACCTCGATCTCGCACCGCTCCGGCCTCGTCAGTATTCTCGGTGTCACCACGGAGCAGCGCAGCAAGCTTGCACCGGACATCCCGACATTCAAGGAACAGGGTTTTGCCGAGCTTTACGGACAAACCTACATGGGTTTCTTCGTTCGTGGCGGCACGGCGCAGGACCTGGTGGCGCAGTATTCCGCCGCCTTGAGCAAAGTGCTTGCCATGCCCGACGTGGCAAGCAGGCTTGCGACCCTCGGGGTCGAGGCGACGGGCGGTACACCGGAGCAGTTCGCGCAAACCTTGAAGCGCGAACGCGAGCGCTGGGAGCCCGTGGCGCGCGAAGCAGGCATCAAGCTGGGCTGATGCGGGGCTGGGGTTCGCGCAACGGAAATCGCTGGCCGCGCCGCGGTCGCGCTTTCCCGACGTCGAGTGGCGCTGGCCTCAAGAACGCATGAATATGGCGGTGTCGGGCAACTCCGCGTCGAGGAGATCGAACCGCCGCACCCTGGCCCTGGGAGGCGACGATCTCTTCAGCCCGGTTCTCCGGCCATATCGAACGCCGCACGTGACGACTCGATCGCAGGCCGGTTCTCAATCGCCCAGCCGCTGAGAACTCTGAGAGGCTCGATGAGCGATCGACCGAGCGGAGTAAGCTCGTACTCCACTTTGGGCGGAATGGTGAGGTAGGCGGTCCGCGTCACCAGACCATCGCGCTCGAGCGCCCGCAGGGTCAGCGTCAGCATTCGGTGCGACACGCCACCGATCGTCCGCATGAGGGCATTGAACCGAAGCGGTCCCCTGGAGAGAGCGCCGACCACCATCACGGTCCACTTGTCCCCGATCCGGTCCAGAATCTGTCCCAGTGCCCGGCAAGCTTCATGGTCGTGATCGTCAGCGACGCTCGCCTCCACAACAGTCGTCGATGCCATCATGTATTCATTCCCTGCCGATCACGAACATCCGTGTGCGTGGCGCACCTTCCTGTGCATTCTTGCGGACGTACCAGATACCATTCATATCGTCACGAACAAATTGTTCCTAAATAGGAGTCCACGATATGAGGATTGGTGTAAGCGGAGCGTCCGGCAACCTGGGTGGCGTTATCGTCGAGGAACTGAAGACGCGCGGCGTGGGTCACGACCTCGTGGCGATCTCGCGCTCTCCCGACAAGATCACTGGCGTCGAGGCCCGGGCGGCCGACTACAACCAGCCCGACACGCTCCTTCAGGCCTACAGCGGCCTCGATCGACTGGTCATCATACCGAGCGCGGACATGCGTCCAGGCGTGCGCGGGGTCCAACTGAAAGCGGCCGTCGACGCGGCGGTAAAGACAGGCGTTGGCCACATCTACCTGATGTCCGCCGCCGGCACACGCGAGGCTGCCGTTCCGGCTCTGGGCGAATCCTATTGGACCGGCGAGCAGCACCTGATCCGGAACGCGTCCCGCTGGACCATCCTGCGGATGAACTACTACGCCGAATCCATGGTCGACGAGATCCTGAGCTCCCAAGGCCAGGGCGTCCTGGCCGGCCTCGGCGACGAACGCGTAGCTTTCGTCTCCCGTGACGATCTGGCCGCCGCGGTTGCCGGAGCCCTCCTCGCCGAAGGCCATGCCGGCGCGATTTACAATGCCACGGGACCGGCCGTCATCAGCGGTACCGAACGCGCGGCCATCGCGTCCGAGGTCCTCGGCAAGCCTCTGGGCTGGATCGTCATCGGGGTGGACCAACTGCGGGAAGGCCTGTCCCAGGCGGGCCTACCGGGTGAGATCATCGACGCCATCGTCGAGATCAAGACGACATTCGTCCAAGGCTACTTCGATGTCCTGACGACCGATGTGGAGCGGCTCTCCGGTCGCGCGCCGAAGTCTTTCCGTGAAGTCCTGGCTTCGCGGCAGGCCTGAGGGGGCAGCATCATGCGCAAATACGTCTACTGGATCAGCACGGGCGTCCTGGCCCTGCTCTACCTCGCCTCGGCGACCTTCTACATCACGCAGGGCGACATGGTGCGCCAGCTCCTCGGCAACCTTGGCTTCCCGGCCTACCTTGTGCCTATCCTGATCACCGTGAAGCTGCTGGGCGTGGCAGCGATCCTCTCACGAGTGAACGTCGCCCTCAGCGACCTCGCCTATGCCGGCATGTTGTTCCATCTGCTGCTGGCGCTGTCGGCACACCTCAATGGCGCCGACTACTCCGGCGCTCCTCCGGCCGTCGTGGGACTCATGCTGCTGGCTGTCTCCTTCCTGACGCAGAACGCGGCGCGGGTGAAGCCGTCGCCTTACGCGCCGGCACGGCCACTTTGACCGGCGATCGAATGCCGGCGACGAACTGGCGGTCAGCGGCGGCAATTTCGTTTTCTTTGGCGGCACCGCGGGCATCGGGTGCGCGGCAGCGATGGAGTTCGCTCGACGTGTGCAGCTTTCCCGCATCCCGATCCTTTGACAAGTAACTTGATCAGGCCATTTGGTGGCGCCAGTCGCGTACATGCCGATCGGTATCGGGAAGATCTTCAGGATTGCGTTGAACCGCCCCCATGACAGCTTCGGCCGTCGGCTTCGCCGTCCGCGACCCGCCGCAAACCCTTCATTACCCGAAGACGGAAGCCGCCGGCCTAAAGAACAAGCTAAGTCAATTGGCGGCCGTCATGAGTTGCGCACCAGCCCCGGCGGTGTATCGCCTTCCGGTCAGAAATCCGGCGCGCATGTGGCTAAAAAAACCGAGCGCACTTGCATACCCTGCCCGGTCCTACCGCCAAAAGCCGGTCAAACCCAATGCAGCACGAGGCCATGGGCATCAATCAATCATCATTCCCTCGGAATCCGGTGGCGACTCGCATCGCATGCAGCACCGTCTCACAGCCAATCTAGAACTACCGTTTTCGATGCCCAGCGCTTCAGAACCGCGATCGTAGTTTTGGCGATGGTAGAGTAAGAAAACTTGAGCGGTGCGGTCGAGGGTAGCATTGATGGCGGAATTGAGCTTGACGCCTACTTTGTCACTGTTCGCCGCGTCGGCGTTACAGTGCTGGCGGGCGCCATTGGCGAAATCGAAAACGTCAGCCAGGTATTCCATCCGGCCGGCCGGTTTTCCGCGGCGAATTCGCCATATGCTTTCAGGTTGAGATATCCTTGCATGTCTCCAACCGGAAACAAGTATCCGACCTGCGGACCTACGCCAAGGACGCGTGATCGGAATCCACCAAGGCTCGGGTGTTGTCCAAAGTCGTCGGTGATCTGCTGATAGGCGTATCCGACCAGACCGACAAAAACCTGCTTTGAGAGAAACTGGGAAGCACCCCAGTCGAGGTGGAAGTCGATGCCGTTCTGGTATTGCGTATCGTGGTTCTTAAAATTGTACGTCAATCCCGCGACAGCCGAAAATTCGTGGCCGGTCTGCGGATTGAAGTAGGTGTAGCCGCCACCGCCGTCGATAGCAGCATGGCCGATACCGAGGTTGGCAAGCCGGGTTGGCGAATAGGCGCCGACCGGAATGTCCCCGGTCACATAGGTCATGAAATTGTGCACGCCTGCATTCCACTTCAGGGTGGCCTGGGGATAGAGATCGCCGACCGATGTGATGGAGTCGCCGATGCTTCCCGTGCGGGTTGTCACCAACGGCCCGAGCGCTGCAGTCAGCGTGCCGCTAAGGTCGGCGCTCGACCGCCCGAATAGACCGATTACGCCGATGGCCAATTGTCCGCCCAGCACCGGCGTCGCGAACGTGTAGGTGGGATTGAGCAACACGAGATCGGCCTGCGCATTAAGGTGCAGATTCAAACTGGTATTCACTGTCGCGGGAAATCTGCCGATCTGAATTTCCCTGGATGCGGCTGTGGCTCCGAACGCAGATACGGAGGTGTGATAGTACACCGCGGCCATGGACCAGCCCGGCACCCCGGGGACGGCCGCCAGGCTGCTGAAACGGCCGGGGAGCCAGTACGAAACGCCACCCTCATCCGCGTATGCTGGCTCGGCCACGCAGCCGAGCAGCGCGATGGCGGCGCTGAGACTTGAGTGGATGAGCCAACGCCGAGATTTTCGTTCGGATGTGTAGCGTGTCATTTTCTGCCCCCAAAGTGGTCGTGTCTGCACCCAAAATGGGCGTCGCTGAATTGCAACGGGTAGTCACTGCCCGTATCAAAGGTATGCGGCATACGAACTGACCCAGACCAGGATCGACATGATCAAGCCGATGATGCCGGCGCTCTCCGCAAACACCGTGGCTGTGCCAGGCATGCCGAGCCTGAGATGGCTGCGATCAATGTCCTTCGGTATGGAGATGACAGCCGGATAGGTCTTCGCGCCGCCGATCGAGCCGACCCGCGCCAGCGTCCCGGAAACGGCGATCTGGCCCTGTCCCACACCCTGCGGGATGCCGGTGATCGTCGCGTCGTGGATGCGGCCGGGATCATTGTCGAAAACGAGCTTGACCGCCGCCCCGGGCTTGATGGTCCGGAATCCGTTCGGCGAGAACATGCCGACGATGGTGATCTGGTCCGCAATAATGAACGACATCACCGCTCGCGCTTGCGTGGCCCGGTCGCCGATGGATAAAGCCATAACCGTGACATAACCGTCGCCCGGCGCGCGGATGACCGTCTGCTCCAGCTCCCACTTGGCCTGGTCGAGCTGGGCCTGGATTTGCGCAACAGTCGTGTTGACGCCGCCGATCTCCGAATCCATGGCCAGTTTGGCGCTCTGCTGCGCCGCTTTGGCCGCCAGCAGCTGAGCGCTGACGGTCTCGTACTGAACCTGGGTATCCTGCTCGTGGAACAGACTCTGCACCGCCTGGCTGGCCAGCCTCTGAATATCGGCGAGGCGCTGTGCGTTATAGGCGAGCTGCTTGGTGAGCCCCTCGACATTCGCGCTCGACTGCTCGTAGTTCGCCTTGAGCTGCAGGGCCTGTTGCCTGGCGCCGGCCAGCGATGCCTCGAGCTGATCGACCTTGTATTTGAACTGCGCCGGTTCGATCTTGAAGAGGATGGTCCCGGTCTTCACTGCCACGTTGGTCTGAACCGGAATTTCGGTTACCTGGCCGGAGACGTTGGGCGCGACCTCGATCACCCGCGAGATCACGACGAAGCTGCCGGATGGCGTGAGATAGTTGAACATCGCCGTGAAGACCGCCAGGATGAACGCGCCGATCAGCACCGCTAAGGTGCCGGATGCCCACCCCCATCTGACCAGCCTGAGCCAGGAGAAGATGAGCCATAACAGGACGAGGTAGAGCGTCAGGATGATCAGCATGACCAACTCCTGGGTCGAAATTTTCCTTCACACTCGTTGCAGCCATTCATTGACCCCACCTCCGGCTAAACGATAGTCCCGCGGCTCAGATGTGCGGGTCGATGGTAACGATGGATATACATAGGGCATCACCCGTGGTGATCGTACTCACTGAGTGCAATCAGTCTCTCCGAGGCTGCTCTGTACGAATCGCTAGGTGGTAGGAGCGCCGATCGCAATGCCGATGGCGGCTCAGATCGCCGGGGTCTCGACCGATCATCGAAACATTCGCGCATCGTCTGCTTGCCATGCTTCAGAACTTCGCCAACGGCGAAGTTCGATCACTGCTTCATTTTGATGCCCTTCTCGGCCCTGTACTCCTTGAAGACCACGTCGATGGCTTCAATGACCTTCTTGCCGGGATTTGCCTTGCAGTGGACGATGACCTCGTGCTCGAGGGATTTCGCCCGATCGACCTGCATCATGTGCTTCTTGGCGAGGCCGTTGTACCAGCCGCTGTACCAGACGGTGAGGTAATCAGCGTCTTCCTGAAAGGTGTTCGCCAACTGGGCGCAGGTCAGTTTCTGAACATCGATATAGCCGTCGCGATCCGCATAGGTCTTCAGTTCGACCTGGGCCAACGCCGGTCCCGCAATAATAGCCGTCGCGCAACACAAGATGAGTTTCTTTGCCATCATTTGGATGGTTCCCTGCTGTTCTGACTTCGCAACGCTCGATCATGGCAAGCCACAGAAGCAGGCGGCTGCGCGCGTTCCCTTGAACATGATCGTCGCTCCGAAAATGATTGATTGAATGATGGAGCGCGGCGCTACCGCGCTCCGAAGCGGCATTCTCGGCAAACGGCGGTCAAAGTGACCTCGACAATTCTATCGCCTGCCAACTCGATTGACCGGACCACCACGATTCATCGGTGTTCCCGGTCTCACACCCACACCCGGGGCGCCGACGCCCGGGGTCACCACGGCGCGCGCAACCGGCCGCGGCCGCAGCACGACACCGGGCCTGACGACGCAACCAGCAGGATACGAAATATACTGGCAGTAAACTACGGCGCTGGCCTGCTCACTGCTGGCCGTCACGAATCCAGCCGTCAGCAGGGCTGATAGTGCAATCGAACGCTTCATGCCGCCTCCATTTGATTGATCGTCAGATACGGGTCTGATTCACCGGCAAACGGTGGCGATCCGTCCATAGGCGTCCACCACCTGCGTGCACGCGGGTGCGACCACCACGGGCGCCGCCACGACGGCCGCACCTGTTGCTACCGCGCCGACGGCCACAGCCCTGCGCGTGGTCCGCCGAGCGACGCCGGCGTAACTCATCGGCGTCAGCGGGCGGCCAATACGGGCTTCAGCGGACGAAAGCAGCGATGACTGCGGATCCTGCGGCAGTTGTCCATTCCACAACAAGGCTGCGCCGCCGAAAATGATCGTTATCGAGAGATGGAAGAACGTTTTTGATATCCGGGTCATTTCTTTCCTCCTGTTTTCGCAACGCCCTGCGGCACTTCATCGATGTCACCGAGATCGCCGAGCGCGATCTTCTTGGCGGATGTATCCGGCTTGAATGCAAAGGCATCCGCCGGCAGGTCTGTCTTCCATTCCTTGATGCGCAGTGTGTATTGCGGCGCCTCGCCGATGCCCTTGCTGGTAATCACGTATTTGCGCGGGATTGGCTTGGCGCCGGACTCGATCCATATCTGCCAGTCGGTTTCCAAGTTACGGAACGCCAAATGATCGCATTCGACGCCGTCGACGACGCCCTTGCCGATCACAGTGCCTTCGATAACATCGGCCATCATGACGTCGTAGACGTTGGAAAGCAGGAGATCGGCGCCGGGAGCGACGACGCCGTGCTTGTCGCGCAATACGTCGATCAATTGATCGGCCGTCCCCGGGGCATCGATCTGGGCGTAATCCTTGCTGTCCTTGTTGTTCACGGTGAGCATCTTGCCGTCGAACACGATCTCGATGTCACGGTATCCCCCGTGCGGGTGGCGCGAAGCTTGTCGGGACGGCTCAGCTGTACCTGGCCCGAACTCGTGAACTGGATTTTCTGCAGATTGGAGGTAATCACCTCGATATCGGAGTCGAATGTGACCGACACCGCCTTCTGGCTCGCAACGTAGTCCGACATCGCCCTGAGAAGCTTGTCGGCGTCGCCGCCTTGCGCCCGAGCCTCAGGCACGAGCGAAACGCCCATAGTCAAGATCGTGCCGACCAAGATCGGCCATCGTGCCGCTCGGCCGATCGCGTTGTCTGCTGCGTCCTGCATCTTCATTGGTTTTCCTTGTTTGTTAAGCGGCCAAATCGTTATCAAAAATGCTTGTTGGCCAAGATCTATCCTTACGCGACACGTTCAGTTCACGAGCTCGATCTGGCCCGGCTTCCATGTCTTGTCGAACCATGACTCCAGCGGACCGTAGAGGCGAAGGATCATGAACCAGCCCTTGTCCGGAATCGTCTGCACCCAGTTGTTCTCCATTCCCGCCGGCGCACTG
This sequence comes from Bradyrhizobium sp. RDI18, assembly GCF_043203335.1. Taxonomy (NCBI): domain Bacteria; kingdom Pseudomonadati; phylum Pseudomonadota; class Alphaproteobacteria; order Hyphomicrobiales; family Nitrobacteraceae; genus Bradyrhizobium; species Bradyrhizobium sp. RDI18. The sequence continues at coordinate 274,030 of NZ_JBICRN010000006.1, forward strand.
GGTCCGAAGTAGACGTCGACCGAACCATCCGCATTGACCTTGACACCCTTGTTCTGGCTACTGACGCTTGGGGCTTGCTGGTTGGTTTGCACCATCGAGCGGGTCTGGTTGTCGTAGGCGATGACCGACCAGAAATCCTTGACCGGGATATTTGGCGGCAGGCGCAGCTTGTAAGTCTTGCCGCCATCAAAGGGATTGCCCTTCGCATCCTGAACCGACCAGGGATATTGCGAGCCCCGGCCCACCATCTTCTCCTCCATCGCCGGCGTCACGCCGATGGCGAAGTAATAGTAGAAGACAGCACCGTCCAGGTTGCTGACACCGGGCGCCACCTCGAACTTGTAGCCTCCGAAAAACGGCAGGCGCCACGTACTGTCCGGATAGAAATACGCATCCTTCGCGCGAATCTTGAAGGCGATCGTCCGCGCCGTCACGGCGCCGATGTTGGCGGCGTCGGTGAGGATCTTCTTCATCCGCTCATCGGGATTGAAGGGCTGGCCCTTGACGATGCCGATCGAGGCGAACAGGCCCAAGGTGGTGGGATCGGAACCGTCCGCCGGCTCTTCCTGGATGACCTGGTTCAACAGGCTCCAGAACGAGTAGTCACCCGGTGCGACGAAGTTCGATGGAATTCCGGAGGCATTGACGAATTTCATCGGCGGCGGGTTGGCGGTCTCGGCCAAGCGATAGATCCGCAGGTTCTTCTTGACCGAGTCAACCCCGGGTTGGGTAGAGCCGTCCACAACGAAAGCGCGAAACACGAGGTAGCTGCCGAAGGTGCTCGGCCGCACGACGTGATATCCCGGTGGTATGTCGCCCTTGAATCCAGGCGGCAACAGGAGGTACTTGCCGCCCTCTCCCTTATCGGCCCCGGTGATGCCGACGTCGGCCACCCACTTGTACCAGAAGTCGTCGATCATCCCGAGCACCTTGGGCGGAATCTCGGCCACCACCGGTCCCTTGCTCGTGTCGACCCACATGAAGTTGTAGATCGTGTTGTCGTTGGCCGTCAGCGCGACGGTCTTCGGATCAACCAGATTTTCCCAGATCACGTTGGTCTGGTTATCAGGTCCGAACTTGCGCAGCGAGTCGCGCATGCCGGCCTGATTTACGATCGGAATCGCCAGCAGATAAGCCTGTAGCGCGCGCGAACGGTCCAGGTTGTCGTAGATTTTTTCAACGGTATCGGCCGACGGGTAGCCGTAATTGAGATTCAGAGTCCCGATCGAGGACTCGATCTTGTCCGGCACGGCGACTCCCGACGAGAAAGGCGTCGTCATCTTGTAGGTCTGTGCGGAAGCGGCGCCCGGACCGATCAGTACCACGGCAACGATGGCGCAAAGAAGTTTCGTCGTGTGCATCACAGCTCTCCTCGTCGACAGCACTGCAAGAGTAGCGCTGGCCAATTTCGGGCAGCGTTTCATGGTGTTTCATCCTTTGTTGCAGTCCGAGTTGCGCGGCGCCTCATCCGGCAGCGCGCATCGGCGGGTCGGGGATAATTATTACGCGGCATTGATACCGGGCGGCTGCCATGTCCCTTTGCCGACCGGCAGAATTGAAGGCGCTTCTGTTTTCGGCCAGTAGAGCCGCATCACGAGGTAGATCGGACCGTCCGGCGCCGGCAGCCAGTTCGATTCCTTGTCCGCACCCGGCGATTTGTGCTGGATGTAGAGCGTCAGCGACCCGTCCGCGTTCTTCTTCAAGGACGGGAGCATCGGCGAATTGATCAGGTAGCGGTTGATCGGATTCTTGATCAGCAGTTGGGTCTTGCCATCGTACATCGTCACCGACCAGAAGGCGTTGACCGGCGGCAATTGACCTGCCGGGAAGGTCAGCGTGTAGTTGTGCTTGCTGCCGTCGAGCGTCTTGCCGCCATCGTCGACGCGCGTGAGCGGATAGACCGCCTCGGCCAGATCATTGCCGTAGATGCCCGCCTTGGCGCCCGCGGCGCGTTTCAGCCAGTCGCCGTTGTAGAACGCGGGATTGCCAAAGAAGGAGTTGACCTGCCATCCGTTGAGCGATACGCCGCCCTTTGCGACGGCCTCGTCGATCTTTCGTTCTCCTTCCTTCATTCCGAGGAGATCTCCGCCTTGTGCGCAAGCGGGAGATCCTTGAAGCTGAAGGTCTTTCCTGGCCCGACACCGATGCGCGCAAGCTTCGCCCGGATATCCTTCTCGCTCTCGAGCGCCGGCGCGAACTGCAAGCAGAAATCGAGATACTCGAAGAGGTTCGTCTTCGCGAGTTCCTTGTCGATCTTCGGAAAATTCACGGCCGGCGAAGCGGGCGGCGCCGGCTGCTTCAGATAGGCGGAAAGCGGCTGCGCCTTATAGCCAGCCTGCACCTTCATCACGTTGTCGATGTCGCCCGGATCGAAAAGCTGGGTGCGGTAGAGAACGAACGAAAACTGCGTGGTCGACTGGAACACTTTCTTGACTCCGGCGGGAGTTGCTCCCTTCCACTCCGGTCCGACAACCATGTAGTCGCCAGCCTCGCTTCCGGTGGCGCGGCTGCCGATATAGCCATAGTTGAATGTGTTACCGTCGATAAGCTGGACAGCGTAGTAGCGCTTTGGGTCCATCGGCGGGACCGAAACCACCATCGGCTCCGCCCTCAGGTCCACCCACAAAATCGAATAGGGCGTGTCGCTGTTCGGCGTAATGACGGCGGTATCTTCATAAGTAGAGACGTGGGATAAGTTCTTGATCTGATTGAACGGCGCCTTGAACTGTCCCGAATTCCGATCAATGGCAAATTCGTACATGGTGCCGTAGTTCATCACGATCGGCAGGCCGTAGATGAAGCCGGCTTCGGCGATGTCCTTGGCCTCAATAATGCCGGGGTAGCTCTGCGCCATCAGGAGGCTTGGCCTCGCGATTGCGGCGCCGGCGGCGATCGCCGCGGTGGAGCGAAGTAAATCTCGCTTCGTCAACATTTGCCGTACTCCTTGATCAAAGGTCATTTTTATTAAAGGTCATTTGAACTGTCGCGCGGATCCTTGGTAGCAAGGCGGATAGGGGTAGTAGCCACAGCGCGGCGCATAAGGATAAGCGACAGCAGCAGCCGCCCGACAGCCCCGGCAACGGCGGCGCCGCGATAGTAAGCGCCGCGCCAGGCCGTTCTGCGGGCGACCCCAGCATCGCTGCTGGCATGCCATGCGCACCGGGAAATGGTTTTCATCCCGCTATTTTCACTGGATCCGGGGAGGATGTCTTGCCATTTCGCGCCAATAGCCGCTGCCGTAGCTGACGAAAGTGGTGAGCACCGTTCGCCCTGTCGTAGCGATGGCAGGCTGACGTTAAAGTCCTTCCGTCAATACCGTTAAAACGCTATCTTTTCCCTTTTCGAAGGGTTGCAATGCAATTCCCGCCTGGCAAGGAAGACGCCTTGCCACTTCGCGCCGATCGCGACGGCTTGTGGTTGCCCGCATGCGGCTCCTTCCCGAGTCGGGACTTGTCATTTCCTTCAACAGCTCTCTGCCGCCGATAAATGACAGGCTGTATTTTTATCAAACGCATGAAGACACGGCTGAAGCTGCTCGTTCCCGCATAGCCGAGGCGCAGGGCGATCTCCGATATGCGCTCGTTGGATTCAAGAAGCAGGTGGCACGCCGTATCGAGGCGCACTTCCGCAACCATGTCACTGTAGCTGGTGCCCATTGCGGCGAGATGACGTTGTAACGAGCGCGGGCTCATCCCCAGTTGGAGTGCTGTACGTTGAAGTGCTGCGTCACCCTGACACAGTGAGGCCGCAATCGCCGCCCGCACCGAGTACCGGGAAGGTATTTGAATAGGCTTCATGGGACCGAAGACATGTGGTGAAGGCCAAACGCCGGGACGCCTCGTCTAGCTTTTGCTGGAGCATGAATGGAGAATCCTCGGCGGTCTTGCCATAAACTGCCAAGCTGGACTCGAAGGACGCTTCCAGCGCCGACCAGCCCCTCCCCCTTCCGCCTCCAAGGCAGCGGGCAACATTTTGCAATACACGCCAATCGGGAACTATTAAGCTGTCGGCAGTTCAGCCAGGCCGCACGTCGAAGCGTGGAAAATCGCCGAGCCTCAAATTGTGTACGAGAAGAAAAAATGACAATGACGATACTTCCATTAACTCGTTGCCAATTCCTCATTCCTTTCGCTGCCATTTGTGATGAGATCGGTGCTCCAACGGAGGCGCTGCTCACCAAGTTTCGCCTTCCAGCTTCTTTGCTGGAAAAGGCTGAGCACTATATCCCAATCCTGCAAGCGATACGTTTCGCGGAGGCCGCGCAGCGGTCGCAAGGCATCACAGACATTGGCTTTCAAGCTGCTCGCCAGCTGCAATTCTGCCACCTGAGCGAAAAGATGCGAGCCATCATCCGCTTCTCGCCGACGCTATTCATTGCCTTGCAGCAATTGTCCAAATGGGCGTCCCTTGAAGACACGACCGTGAGTGTGTGGCTGGAGCGCAACGACAATCACGTGAGAATTTGCAGCAAGCTCGCGGGCACGGCCAGGATGCCGCATCTTGAGCATTCGCAGTGGCTTCAGAATGTTTACGTGATGCATATCGTAAGGCAATTTTCCGGCCCCCACTGGGTTCCGGCGACGATGGCCTTCGAAGCCCGCTATGAACCGAGCCTTGAGACTCGGTCGTTCTGGCAGAATACCCGCTTCATATCGGATCAGAATTCCTCATGGATCGATATTCCCATTTCATTCCTGGATCTCCCCAATCTCGCAAGCGAGACGCCGGCGCCTTCACATAACGACGACACTGGGCCGTCCGGCCACGAAATCGTCTCAGCAGTCAAATTGATGCTGCCATCCTACTTGGACGATAGAATTCCAACTATCGCAGAAATCGCAGAGATGGCTGGCATCAGCATCAGAAGCTTTCAACGCAAACTTTCAAGCGCGGGCGTTACATATTCTGACCTGCTTGACGGGGTCCGCTTTGAAAATGCCGCTAAACTTCTGCGCGACACGAATGCCAAGATTATCGATATCGCATTTTCCTCAGGCTACACCGACCCTGCGCATTTCACTCGCGCTTTCCGACGATTTTCCGGAGTTACACCGAGAGAGTTTCGCGGCAAATGGAAGCTGCAGGCGTCGGTCCCGTGATTGAGCTTCCAACGCGAATCTCGGCTTTCGATTGGCGTATAATGGCAACCGCTCAGATTCTTGGACACGACTACTACTCTCTGTGGCCGCCGCACGCCGCCTAACGCAGAATTTTGTTCGCTAAAGTGGAAGCGTCAGTTGGACGGTACAGCATTTGGTACAGCATGGCTGGCAACGACCGTGCTTAAGTGCTGATCGCGCTTCGCTTTTTGAGATGTCCCGGTCCAATCCATCATGGGCGCCACAAAAAGCGATGGTCTCGATATTTCAACAGCTTAGATTACTCTCTTAAATGAGATGAACTGCGAACGCGCGCACTGCAGACTAGACGGAAATTGCACACGTTGGTACCCGCTTTGACGTTCCGATGCTCACATGCTGCGCAAGGAAGTCCGCGTTGATCAAATGCGAACTGGAGAGATCATGCGCGCTCCAATGTCAGCGCTTGTCAGGAAACGCCTCGATAGAATGTGAGCAGTTATACTAAAATCGCAAAAATAGTATAATATATTTAAATATCAATTACTTACATTCACATCCCGACGCCAAATCCCGACCGAATAAACCCAAGCCACGCTTTAGAGCCAGGCTCCTCAATCATCCGAATATTCGACAAATTTTTTGTAGGACCAACGCCGTCCGTTCCAGCGCCGCCATACCGTTCCCCAAACCAAACGGCCCGTGATCGATCGCCTCGGGAAAACGACCTTCCAGAGGTGCCAGGCATCAGTCCACGACGGTTTCGGCTGTGAACTGACCGACGAATCGATGTTATGGCTGTTAGCAGTCATGAGCCGCGGCCTAAGCAAATCCAAAGCGAAGCCTTCAGGCGGAGCGCCCAAGCAACAATGATGGTCTAACCAATGATCGGCAGCGGTCATGACAACCGCTGCCGACCTCTTGCGTTTCTAGCCGTTTGCAAGCGGCACAGCGACGTAACGGGACGCGTCGCCGGAACGGAGGCGCATCAATACGCTGCTCTTCTTGTCGGTGCGCGCGGCTTCGAGCGCTTCGCGAACCTCGCCGGGAGTTGCCACGCTCTTTCCGGCAACCTCCAGGATCACGTCTCCCTTCTTGAAGCCGCGATCCGCGGCTGCGCTTTTCGGATCGACTTTCGTAACAACGACACCCTTCTTGCCCGCACCCTCAACCTTGGCTGCCGGCGCGACGGTCATACCCAGTCGCGGAACATCCATGGTTGAACCCTTGCTATCGGTATTGGTGTCAACTTTCGCTTCCTGAGCATTGGGCAGTTGGCCAAGGGTCAGATTGACGACTTTGCTTTTTCCGTGGTGCAGCATGTCGAGCTTGACGGCGCTGCCAGGAGCAAGGCCACCAATGACCCGTGCGAGCTCTCGGGCATCCTTGATCGACTGACCATTGACCGCGGTGATGACGTCACCCGAGGCAACGCCGGCCTTGGCAGCGGGTCCGTCCTTGTGAGGCTCGGCCACCAGCGCGCCCTCCGCCTGCTTCAGACCCATGCTGTCCGCGATATCCTGCGTTACCGGCTGAATCTGGACACCGATCCAGCCTCGGCTGACCGCTCCCTTGTCTTTCAGCTGGGCGATCACGCTCTTCACCGTCGAGGCCGGGATCGAGAACGCGATGCCAACACTGCCACCGGATGGCGAGTAGATCGCGGTGTTCACGCCAGCGACTTCGCCCTGCATGTTGAAAGCCGGGCCACCCGAATTGCCTTTGTTGACCGGCGCGTCGATCTGAATGAAATCGTCATATGGACCGCTGCCGATGTCGCGACCGCTGGCTGACACGATGCCGGCAGTGACCGTGCCGCCGAGGCCGAATGGATTGCCGACCGCAAGCACCCAATCGCCGATTCTGGCCTTGCCTTCAGACAGCTTGGCGAACGGGAAGCCCGAGCCACCCTCGACTTTGATCAGGGCCAGGTCGGTCCGCGAATCCGTTCCGATCACCTTCGCGGTGTAGGTTTTTCCTGCATCGGTCGTGACCTCGACTTTGTCAGCGCCTTCAACGACGTGGTTGTTGGTCACGGCATAACCATCTGACGAGATGAAGAAGCCTGAACCCTGGCCCATCATTCCTCGGTACCGACCATCGTGGCCGGGCTTTTGCGGCACCCCATCTGGGCCGCCAAACTGGCGAAAGAAGCGCTCCATTGGCGAACCGGCTCCTTCGTCATCGCTTTGTTCACTGGCGTCGGTTGCCTTCTTCATCGTGACCTTGACCGAGATCACAGAAGGCTTCACCCGCTCCACCATGTCGGCGAAGCCCACGGGCTGGGCACCGTTGGTGACCGCTTGATTGACCTCGGCGTGCGCGGCGGCGCCAAAAATGTTGAAGGCGTGAGGCGCAGGGCTGAAACCGTAAACGGCTACACCGAGGCCGACAGACGCCATCAGTGCCAGCCTTCGCGCCGACAGTAACGAAGGTCGCTGAACCCGATGGGATTGTGAGTTGACAGATTCGGAGGGACGGCTCGTCATAAAAAGCTCTCCATGAAATCAGCGCGCGGTTGCTCGCCCTTGTGAGACAGTGATGCACGTCGTCGCCTTACGGCGCGCTGGCCGTGGAATTAATGTTTCGAAATGAATTGCATCATCGTAATGATTGGAATCACTGGCATCGCCACGAGATGCCTATGATCGACGCACTGGGCAGAAGTCGCCGCCGGCTCGTCGCAAGTCCTCGCCCCATATGTGTGCAGCCAAGGCACGCGCTCCAGATCAGGTCGAGTTCTGCTTCGTCGAGAATTACTTGACTGGACCCATGCACGGGGCTGCTTCTGGCGGCAACCTTCGGAATGCGGTATACAACGGTGAGAGCGAGGACACTGGAAAGCCATGAAAGTCGGATCGCTTGCGCTCGCTGCTGTTGCGCTTTATGCGCCCACTGTCAGCTACGGAATTGGATCCGCATTCGCGACCGACTTTTGTATCGAACTCACTGCCACTGAATTCAACCGCAGGGCCGAGCGGCGCGGGGATGATAATGCCTGCGCCGGAAGGCATTCCTCAAAGATAAAGGCCAAGGCGAGAGATCGGGCCAGAGACAATGCGAACAATGCCATTGCCACGCAATGTCTGGGCAACGTTACGCCAGGTATTGCTCAACGGGCTTGCGCCCGGGTCAATTTGGTTGTTAATACTTCAGCGAACAACTCCTGGGTTGACTCTCCTCCAGCGCCGAAACCCAGCGCCGACAAAGTAAGATACATTGGTCATGGGACCGGCAGCGCTGCGGCCGTGAACCTCTGCGTCGTGGCGCATGATATGCGCTTCAGGACACACAACGTTGTGGACGGAAAGTGCCCTCATGACAGTGGGCTTTTGCCGCACAGAACCTTTGCCACTGCCCGAGCGCGGGCACGTTGTGCGGTCATATGCAGAACGCCGTAGCGCACGACTTGCGCGATTTTTGGATCAACCATGCGCGGTGCGCCGGCAACCATTCCGGTTCAAGCCTTGACGGATACGACGGCCATTCCGGTCGGAAGCGCTGACAGCAGCAGAAACTTTGCGCCGCCAGTAAAACGGCGAAATTGCGCAGGCGGTCTTGGCGGGAAGAACAGCAGGTTCAACGGGCGGAACGATATTTTCCTTTCAAAGTCCGATCAACTTTGTACGAATGGCATACCGGACCAATTCAGCCGTCGATGAAAATATTGAGCTTACGCATTGCAGATGCGCGATGAGTTTCGACCGTCTTCACGCTAAGATTCAAGATCGCACCTACGGACCGGTTGGTATGCCCTTCCGCAATCAGCTGAACAACGCTCTGTTCTCGCGAAGACAACAAGACCTCCGATTTATCCTTCTTGCTTAGCCGGTAATCGTGAAGCAATTTCTCCAGCAGTATGCTGGTGAAGTAAGGCCGATGATCAAGCAATGCCTCAATAGCCAAGATAAGATGGTCCCTTGTATCTGATTTTAGCAGAAATCCCCGTACGCCTGCCAGGAGGACTTCCGTCAGAATTGCTTCGCTTTCGTGCATCGTGAGAATTAGTACTTCTGTGTGCAGATGATGCGACTTGATTCGACGATTAACCTCCAACCCATTCATGATAGGCATTGAGTAATCGACGATTGCCACATCCGGCTTCATTTTCAAAGCCAACGCAACCGCGTCTCTGCCATCGATCGCTTCTCCACCCACGATCCAGTCGGCACGAGGTTTTGACGACAGCCGCTCAACCGTCGACCGAGTGGGGTGACGGAGCACCGTCTTCGCAAATCTCCTGCCGAACTCTTGGATCGTTAGCGAGGCGCCCCTAATCAATCACATATTTGGCTGTCATGCGCCGCTCTTTGGGAGCGCCGCACCTTAGGCTCATTAGCGCATGCCGCCGGCTACTTGCGGAATGACCGCTCCTCAAGATCAGATACCGTCGGCGCGAGCCCGCTGAGCCATCAACAGAAACAGTTAGTTTGAGGTTTGCTGGCAATACTCACATCTTTCCACATACCCGGGGTCACAAGCGGCGATAACGGTCCAGCTAACAAGCGTCAAGATGTTCTCCCGCGCTGGCCTATGGCCGATGCGCCCTTCGCCTCTTCAGCTCTGTTGTCTTGCAAAGAAAACTGAGCTGAAGCGGACGCTTACTGACGGCACACCAGGCGCGTCACAAACTCGTATGCGCGTAGCCGCAACGGAGCGCTGGGTGATGGTCCACAATGTCCGCGAGTTCCGACAAAAGCCTGCCGAGAGCGAACGGAAATCCTTTCTCGTGAAGAGCCACAAAGTCTTCAAATTTCCTTTGTGCCCTCAACGCGCATTCTGATAAATCATAGCCTTTTGCTTATTGAGATCGTTACAGAACTTCCTCTTGTCAGAATGGCTTCTGAGACCCTGCGGCGGCCGGGTTGGCGATAGACAGGCGCACCGTCATAACGTCGGCAGCCGAAACAACACAGACTTGGAGATCGAGCTTGAGTTGTTGCGGATTGCGGGAGGCAGTAGATCCGCATTACTACGCACAGTGCTCGTGCGTGATCATACCTGTAGCATCAAGCCAGGAGCAGATGTTGACGGGTCATTTTGGTCTACGCTTAAAGGACAACAGCTAGGAAATTCTCGTGATCAGAGCGAATACGGCACGCCAATCCTGCATGGTCGAATGAGCGACAAGGTCCACCACCGAATAGAATAGACAAAGCCATAGGAACAGACACAATGTGCGAGACCAAGCGGATAGATTTCGTCGCGCGTCCACCGCAGCCGCTGTTGCTTGGGCTGATCCAGCCGCGACGGCTTCACTACGCTTAGGGCTGGTCGTGCATGTCCCAAAGCGCCGATTGATGCGTCCCTTCCTGGTGGCGGAGCAGAATATGGCGAAAAACGTTGTGATACTTTCCGATGGAACTGGCCAAGGTGCTAGCATGCCAAAGGCGGTGCGCACCAACGTCTGGAAGCTATGGGACGCAGCGAAAAAGGCTGCCCCTGCTCAACAGGTAACGTTCTATGATGAAGGCCTGGGTGCGGAGCACAAGCGCGAGTGGTGGCGTTGGGCGTACGATCTCGCCAGCCGGGCGACCGGCCTCGGAATCTCTCAAAATATCAAGGACTGCTATACAGCACTCATCGAACACTATGAACCGGGTGACCGGGTTTTTCTATTCGGATTCAGTCGTGGCGCCTTTACCGTACGTAGTCTCGGCGGCGTGCTGTCGCTGTGTGGTATTCCGCAACGCGACGCCGCGGGAAACAGTCCCCGCGACCCTCGGAACAAGAAGGGTCGATTGGCGCTTGTCGAGGAGGCGGTTGAGGCGGTCTACAAGCACTACGGAGGCAATAAGAAGCAAGAAGAGCGCATTGCCCTTGGCTTGGAATATCGCGACCGCTACCAGAGCCTTTCCGTCGATTCCAGCAACCCTCCCTTTCCCTATTTCATTGGAGTCTGGGACACCGTGCGCGCGCTCGGCATTCCAGGCTCAAGCGGATTGGTCTTGTGGCGTCACGCCTTCCACAATGCCTCGCTAAATCCCTACGTCCCCTACGGACGCCAAGCACTCTCGATCGACGAAAACCGCGAAATCTTCGCGCCGGAGATTTGGGACGAGTCGGAAGAATCGCCGGACGCCAAAGCGCGTGGTCGCATCAAGCAGGTTTGGTTTCCCGGCGTGCATTCCGACGTGGGCGGTGGCTATCGCGAGACCGGCCTATCCGATTTGGCACTGGAGTGGATGATCAAGGAGGCAACGGCAGTCGAGCATCCGCTCATCGTGGATATGACCAAGCTGAAATTGAAGCCGTCATACGAAGGCATCCAGCACGACGAGCGGACCGGATGGGGTCGCGCCTGGACCGAGGGCACCAGGGAAGGCGTACGAGACGGCAAAGGGCCGGACATCCTACATGAAGACTTTGTTCGCAACCGCTTTGGCTTGGCCAAGGCACGTTGCGTGACCGGCGACCGACCCTATCGTCCAAAGGCGCTGGCGAAGCACCGCGATTATTTGAGTTTCTATTGAATTTCAAACGGCGCGAGCAAGACCCTATACTTGCGCAGATCAGATGCTTTCACCACACAGTGACATTCACCACGCGCGTTCCATCCAGTTCGCGCACAATGCGTCCGTCCGCACAAACGGTACCAAGGTCAAACTCGCGACTGCGCGTGACAAGCGTCATTCTTTCATCGACGATCACCAAGACGGTCACATCGCCGTGTTCTCCAGTTTCAGCCCATTTGTATATCTGTCTTCGGAGCGGCTCTTTGCGCCAGGCATCTGGAAACCCGGGGGCGCGCCTAATCTCCAAACCATCCTCCGACGTGGTCAGGAGAATCTTGGACTTGTTGGGCTTCCAGTGCGGTCCCAACCTCTCATCGGTCAACCAATGACAGTTAAATGTACGACATTCAGCGGGTCGCTCGGCGTATATCTTGCACCCCCTTCCAACGTTGCAGTGCTGCTTGCACCAACACTCTACTGGCTTCTTCAGTTCGTCTATCGACATTACCTTGCAGCAAAGCGTGCAATCTTCGCATACTCTATTCGGGTCGACGCAGCCATCCGAATGCCTATTCAGCCTCCATCAAGCATGTCGAAGATAGCACGCCGAGCCTGGTTGCGAATATCCTAGAAAGGACGCTGCTTAGTGCTCAGTCGGCCCCGTCAACATCACTCGGCGCGACTAAGGTCATGAATGACCGGCCGAAGGCAGCTTGCAGTTAGCTCTAAAGTGGCCAGCGTGATAGGCAGCTTGAAACGCCGTGGCCCGGCGCTTCCAGGATTTAGATAGAGCACACCGTCAATCGTTTGGATCCGCGGACGATGCGAGTGGCCGGAAATCACCACGTCAATTCCACAAACTGCTGGATCGATCTGCAGTTCCTGAAGGTCGTGCAAGACATAGAAAGACCGTTCACCGAGCCGTACCACCTGAGTGTCGGGATAACGTTTCGCCCAGTCGCCGGTATCGATGTTTCCTCTGACCGCGGTGACAGGCGCAATCCGACGGAGCCTGACGAGAACGTCCGCGCGACCAATATCGCCGGCGTGGATGATATGCGCCACCCCGGCAAGCCCTTGCTCAGCCTCAGGCCGCAGGAGCCCGTGGGTATCTGAGACTATGCCAATCCTCAGCACTGCGCAGTATTCCTCGATGCGCGGCCGAACGGCGTGTCCGACTATCTTGATCACGCATAACATGGCTAGCCAATATCGGCCTCCAAATCAGGGAGCGCTACCAACCCCGCTGCCGCAATTCTTCGCTTTCAAGTTGAACCAACGTAGCTGGGCAAAAGAGGCGACGCTTTTCGCCTCCGACAACAGCGGCGCTGGTCCCAGCACGCGTAGCTCCCCGCCTTCGACCTTTGTCGTCCACCACGCCCAGATTCACGCGCCCTGCCCCACTTCAGAGGGGCTCACATTGGCTGTCGCAAGATTTTTATTGATCTCTCCGTGCACACGTTGTGCACACGCGGTCCTCAAACTAATTGAAATTCCTAAACTCACGTTCCAATCCGTCATCGGGGCGACAGAGAATTTCCATTCCATCTCAATTGCTTAACCGCAATACCGGTTCAATGCAACTTGATGTCTTTAGCCCTGCCCGTCAGCGGAGCATGTCCGCCCCAACTAAAATATCGAAAACAACCCCATGCAAAGTAAGCTCCGAACCGCCCGCTAACTTATTCAAAATCCTGGACACGCAACCACCGATACCGACATTCGCTCATGGTGGCCGTTTGAAACGGACAGTCCCTTGCGTGCCGCACGTAGTGAACATCTTTCGCGCTTCATCGCCGTCCGGAGACGCGACGGCGCTCGGCTATCACCTGCCTGGCCTCGTCCGCCGTCATTTGGCCAGCGCCCAAGAACCTGGTAGGCGCTGTCCGGATTTTGAGACCGTTGCTCATTCACACCGCCTCGCCGCTCCTGCTGCTCGTCTTGATTGACCGGAGCGTCGCCACCGCCGCCGCCGAAGCCGAGCACCTCGACGATGATGATGGAAGCCTGCTGGCCTGCACCGGATTGCGTTACATCCTTCGCCGCGTCGATAGCCGCCTTCTGGCTGGCGTCGCCGCCCTCGAGCTTCAAGGGAGACGCCGAACTCTCTTTCGCCGGCAAACCTTTGACCTCACCTGAGACCTGGAAATTGTTCGCATTCAGCACAAAGAGGGCCGCAATATTGAGATTGCCGCTAACCCGCACACCGGCGTCGCCGGCATTCACCGTGCCCTCTGGCGCGATCAGATGGACGTCGCCCTCCTCCACGCCGGCGAAGCCAATGATGGTGCCGATGCCACTGCCGGACATGTCGGCTTTCTCCAGAATGCGCGTCACCGCGTCGATATCCGTCTGGACCTCCGGCGCCGACGACACGCGGGCGGTCTTGGCGCCGCGGCCGGCGTCGATATCACCCACCGTTGACCAGATAATCTCGTCGCCACCGCTAAAGGTGTTAATGCGCGAGCGGTTCACAACGACATTGTTACGGGCGAAGATATTGATGTCGCCATAGCCCAACGTCACGAGGCCGTAACCCGACGGGGCGTCCTTGCCCAACGCCGCCACCTGCAAGCCGCCGCCGGGGGAACACTTCAACATTGCCACCCGCCATGGTGCGGAACAGGGGTTGCCGATCGCAACATCACCCTTCCAATCATTGCCGGTGAACAACGTCTGGATCGCCATGTAACCGCGATTGTTACCGCCGTTGCGCGGCAGACCGTCCGTGCCCACCTCGTTCTGATCCTTACCGGCCTCGCGCAACTCCTGCATGTAGACCTGCCGTACGAAGCGTTCACGGGTCAGCATTGGCGGGCTCTGGAACCTGGCCCAGGCATCCTGCGGCGTCAGGGTCTCGCCCGTCACGTCTTTGACGAAGGAGACAAGACCAGAGCGGATTTTATGCGACTGTCCGGACTTGCGGAGTTCGTAAGCGTCGGTGAAGTAGATTGGCACGATTGCGCCGTCCGCCAGGGTTGTGTTCAGATAATCCGGCATCGCCGCGACGTTCGACGGATCGAGATAGGCCGCCAGAAACGCGTCATAGAACGGCTGTTTGCCTTTCAAACCCGCCATCACGGTGATGGCCGCGCTCTCATCTGGCAGACCGAAGATCTGCGAGAAATTGACTGGCCGGTTGTTCGTATCATAGGCGCGATTGCCAACCGTCATGACATGCAATTCGGGCGCATAGACGTCGCGGCCAATACCCGTACCAATGCTCATCCAGCCCGCCCGATCGATAGAAGGCGACTTTTCATCGACATGCCTAGATCGTTGCCGGCAGTGGTACAAGCGACAGCGTCCTTTATATCGTTTATGTGACAGCTATCTCATCGCGCGTCGACTTGCCTGGTCGAGGCCCGCCTCAGCGCGGGCGCGTCGCAACCTGGCTACGGCCTCACTGCAATAGCCATTGCCTTGCTCATAACTGCGTTTCGGCGGCGTATAGATTACCGTCGTCTTTGAACCACGGCCGGCATTGCTGTCGCCTTCCGCCGACCAGCAGCGGACATTCCGGTGACAGACGCCGGCGTCATGGCCGACGCGCGGGACCTGGGTCGGCACCTGGTCTGCCGCGTCATGCCCGCCAAATGTCAAGGCGGTACACCTGGGGCAATTGATCTTGGGCTCTTACCGAGCGACAGTATGGAATGGAGATGCGCTATCCCAGTTGGAAAGATCCTTCCTGCCTTCCCTATGGTTTGGCCATCCTGATATTTTTTTGTTCGCGGGTGGTGGTCGCACTCGGACTGGTATTCTCCCAAAAATATTTGCCCTCCGGGCCAGATGTCTGGTCTGCGGGACCGATCTGGTACCACCAACTGCTGCAATGGGATCGGAATGGTATTTCAAGATCGTCACAGAAGGCTATCAGTATAACGGCGATCCGACGGTTCAACAGAACATCGTATTTTACCCGCTGTATCCGATGCTCGCACGGGGCTTGGCGACGATTAGCGGTCTCACGCCTGCGGATGCAATGCTGTTGGTATCGAACGTCGCGGGATTGCTCGCGATCGTCGTCCTTTTCAAGCTGGTTCGCGAGGAATTTGGTGATCAACTGGCTCTCGCCACAACGGCGCTGCTCAGCTTTTTTCCCGCTTCGGTCTTGCTATCTGCCGGATATACCGAGCCCTTGGCACTGCTGCTGATCGTCACGTTTTTTCATGCTTTGAAACGAAAGTACTACTTGTCGGCAGCACTGCTTGCAGGCCTGGCAGTCTCTACTCGATCGACGGGCATCGTCCTATTGCCTGTCCTTCTCTGGGAGATGTGGGCCAATCGCGATCAGACGAAGTTCCTTCTTGCCCTCCTGCCATGCGTCCTTCTTGCGACGTCGGGCATCTGGCTATTCATGATCTACCTCTGGAGCGCTTTCGGAACTCCGTTTGCTTTTGTGGATGGGCAGGCGGCTTTCCATCAAGGAACGACGCTAGCGGCAAGATTAATTGCTGCACTAAAGCTTGAGCCGTTCACGCGAATGATGCTCAACGACTGGAATCCTTGGGGACAAGCTAGCTGGTTTACATTATTGTTCATTCTCCTGATTGTTTTGGGCTGGTCTCGACTGCGCTCAAGCTGGACACTGTTCGCCATGGCTGTCCTGCTTCTGCCATATCTAACGCTCAGTGGTGGGCCAGCAGGCTTCGTCTCCATGAGTCGATTTAATCTCGTTTCATTTCCCCTGTTTGTGACGTTGGCTGATCTAGGATTGCGAGCAAAGTGGCTTTTGGCAGGAGTGATAGGACTCTTCGGCGCATCCTTGTTCATGAACACCGCCTTGTTTGCTCGTAGAATTTGGATTGGTTGATCGCTACAAATACTCGCGATGACAGGCTTGAGCAGCGACGTAGCGCGAGTTGGTCAAAGCGCACCCAATAGAGCCCATCAGGGCTCCACTGAGAGGGTAGCTCATTGCAATCCATATCCAGGATTCACGGTCGCTACTATCTGGCAATCTTTGTGCTGGCGTTCGCGACGCTTTCCTACCAGATCCTGATAACGCGCTTCTTCAGCGTTATGCTCCATCATCATTTCGCATTTGCCGCCATTTCGCTTGCCATGCTCGGGCTTACCCGCGGAGCGATGAAGGTCTACGGCAAACCCGCCCGTTATGCCGCCGATCGGGTCGGAATCGAATTCGCCCGCCATGCATCATGGTTCGCGCTCAGCAGCGTTGGCGCAATGATCGTCTTCCTGTGCGTGCCGCTCGTTGTGTCCGCAGAAAATGTGCCCCTCGCTCTGGCGCTGGCGATCATCGCCTTCGTGGCCCCGTTCACGGAAGGCGGGGTTTGCATCACGCTGTTACTGACGCGTTTGCCATATGGCGGCGGGTGGCTCTATGCAGCCGACCTCCTGGGCGCCGCAGTTGGATGTCTCGGGGTGATCTTCATACTGCTGGTAATTGATCCCGTAAGCGCCACACTATGGATCGGAGCCCTTGCTGCCGGCGTTGGCTGGATCGTCGTGAGACGCAGCGAAGACGTCCGCAGTGTGCGTTTGAGCGGGGCTGTCGCGCTGACGCTGGCCGTCGCGGCCACCGTGCACTCCGGCCTTGACCTGACCGGTCGAAGCCATCTCGGTGTGTTCTGGGCCAAGGGCGCTGAGCAGACCGGCACGCTGTTCGAACGTTGGAATACCTATTCGCGGGTAAGGGTGCGGGAGTTGGCCGACAAGGTCCCGTTTGGCTGGGGTCTGGTTGGCACGCCTGACACCCGGATCGACCAACACTACCTCGACATCGATGCCGATGCAGGCACGGTCATCACCAGGTATGATGGCGACATCGGAAAGCTCGCCTACCTGAAAGATGATGTCATCAATGCAGCCTACCTCGTGCAGCCGGCGGCCGACGTCGCTGTCGTTGGCGTCGGCGGCGGTCGTGACATCCTTTCCGGTCTGCTCTTCGGCGCCAGCCGGATCTGCGCAATTGAGATCAACCCGGCGATCTTCGAAGTGCTCACCGAAAAATTCGCCGATTTCTCCGGCCATCTCGATCGCCAGCCAGGCGTATCCTTGGTCAATGCCGAGGCGCGAAGCTACATCAACCACTCGCCCGAGCGGTACGACCTGGTGCAGATTTCACTTATCGACACCTGGGCGGCGACGGCGGCCGGTGGCCTGACGCTCACCGAAAATCGTCTCTATACCGTGGAGGCGTGGGACGATTTTTACCGGGCGCTCAAGCCTGGCGGGCTGTTGTCGGTATCACGCTGGTACGATGCCGAGAAGCACCGTGGCGAGCTATACCGGCTGATCGCGATTGGCGCGAGCGCGCTGCAGCGCAAGGGAGTGTCGGCCGGGGAGCTGCGGCATCACGTCGTCGCGGTCAACGTCGGCGGCATCGTGACGGTGATCACCCGGCCTGACGCGTTCAGCGACGCAGAATGGCAAGGCGCGCGAGGGAGACTTCAGGCGCAGGGCTTCAAGATATTGTTGGGGCCGGACGTCACCTTCGATGGTGTCACCTCAACGTTGCTGTCGGACAAGGCGAACCAGGCTTTCTTCGATTCGCTACCCGAAAACATCGTTGCTTCGACCGACGACAATCCGTTCTTCTTCTATACGTCCCGCTTCAGCGATTTCGTGAGCACGCAAAGTTGGGACGTCATGAGCAACAATGTAGCGATCGGCGTCACCGGCTTGCTCATCATCGTAGCGCTCTGCGCTTGCGTATATTACATCGTGCTGCCCTTCCAACGTCTTGCGAGGCGGATGCCAATGGCGACGCTGACGCCGCCCGTGGTCTATTTCAGCGCGATCGGGATGGGCTTCATGCTGATCGAGATATCGCAGATGCAGCGCCTCATGGTCTTTCTCGGACATCCCGTTTACGGGCTGAGCGTCGTGCTATTCACAATTCTTCTCTTTAGCGGGATTGGCAGCGCCACGGTCGGTGCGGATACCTCCTCCCGATCACGCGTCACCGTCTTCAGGATTGCCGCCCTGCTCGCCACGCTCGTGGTGGCAGCGCTGCTGACGCCGCTGGTCACCACCTGGGCGCGGTCGCTGTCAACCGACATGCGTATTCTGGTGTCCGTCCTGCTGCTGGCTCTTCCTGCATTCTGCATGGGGATGATGTTCCCGCTCGGCCTCGGTGTGTGGCGCCGTCATCATGAACTACTGCCGTTCTTCTGGAGCACCAACGGAATTACGTCGATGCTGGCGTCGGTGCTGGGTGTGGCGTTGTCGATCCAATTCGGCATCGCCAAGACTTATGCGCTGGGGGTGTGCTCTTATGCGGTCTGCGCCATCGTGATCATTGCAAGCCGCAGGGTGCAGTCCATCGACATGTCCGCCGAGAAGGAGGCCGTTAGCCCCGGGGCTTATATCGCAGGAAAGGACGGCGCCACGATTCGGCGGCCACATCAGTAAAGGGAAGTCCGAATACCGCCGAAACCACGCATGCCTACACCACTGTCCGGAGTTCTCAGCACCTAAGCGAGCCAGCGTTTGCGCCGCTTGTAGTGCTTCACATCGCGGAATGATTTTCGTTTCTCTCCGGCGACGCCAAGATAGAATTCCTTGACGTCCTCATTTGCGGCGAGCGCCCACGCCTCGCCATCCATCACCACGCGGCCATTTTCGAGGATATATCCGTAGTTTGCGAATTTGAGTGCCATATTGGTGTTCTGCTCGGCGAGAAGAAACGAGACACCTTCCTTGACGTTCAGATCCTTCACGATCTCGAAGATCTCTTCGACGATCTGCGGCGCGAGGCCCATCGAAGGCTCGTCGAGCAGGATCATCTTCGGGCGCGACATCAGCGCACGGCCGATCACACACATCTGCTGTTCGCCGCCGGACGTATAGCCGGCGGTCGAACTACGCCGCTCCCCGAGACGGGGGAAATATGCATAGACTCGCTCCAGATCCTGCGCGATCGCGGCCTTGCCGTCCGTCCGCGTAAAGGCGCCGGTCAGGAGATTCTCCTCGACCGTGAGGTGAGCGAAGCAACGCCGTCCCTCCATCACCTGAATGCAGCCGCGCCGCACCACCTCGTTTGGCGACAGGGAATGCACTTCGACGCCGTCGAACAGGATCGAGCCCTTGGTGACCTCGCCGCGCTCCGCATGCAGCAGATTGGAGACTGCCTTCAGCGTCGTTGTCTTGCCCGCACCGTTGGCGCCGAGAAGCGCGACGATTCCGCCCCGCGGCACAACCAGTGATACGCCTTTCAACACCAGGATGACGTGGCTGTAGACTACCTCGATATTGTTGACCGACAGAAAGGGCGCTGCCGTTTCTGCCGCTGTAGAGGCCTTGGGGATTGACACGCGGGTCCTCTCCAAACGGTTGCAGCTTTCGAAAGATCCGGGAGGAGGCAAAGGCCCCTCCCGGATCGCTGGAAAGCGTTCAGCTTTCCTTCGAGCAATCGCGCGGCTTGATGCTCTTCTCCGTGGCATACTTCGCGGAAACTTCATCGACGAGCGGCTCGGTGTCGGACTGGTTCGCCGTGTACCAGTCGGAGATGATTTTCCAGCCCTTGCCGTCCCACTGCTGTACGCGCCCGTCCCGCGCGCCCTCGTGGTCGGAGCAGGAAATCTTGATGGGCTTCAACATGCCCTCAAAGCCGAGTTCCTTGAGACGTGCATCCGAGAGGTTGAGATTCTCCAGACCCCACCGGACCTGCTCGCCCGTCAGCGGCTTCTTGTCGAACTTTTCCTGCGCTTTGCGGATCGCCTCCACGCCGAGCATAGCATTCACCATGCCGCGGTTATAGAGAACTTCGCCGACCTTGCCAGGCTCCGACAACCCTTTGCCCTTTGCATAGACGTGCTTCTCGATGTCGGCATGCACGGCGAATTTTCCTGCGCCATGCTGAAGCATCAGCGCCTTATAGCCAGCGGCTTGATCGCCGGCGGGGGTCACATCCGGCTCCGCGCCCGACCACCAAACACCGATCATCTTCTCGCGCGGATAGGCAACGGCCGCGGCTTCCTTGACTGCCGTGCCGTTCATGACGCCCCAGCCCCAGACCAGGACATAATCCGGCCGGTTCTGGCGGATCGCCAGCCATTGCGACTTCTGTTCGACACCGGGGTGCGTCACCGGGATCGGCGTGAACTCAAATCCGTGCTTCTTTGCCAGCACCTGCAGCATCGGGATCGGCTCCTTGCCGTAGGGGCTGTCGTGATACAGCAGCGAAATCTTCTTGCCTTTCAGCTTGTCGGTGCCGCCGACCTCCTTGGCGACGTGCTGAATCGCAATATCGGCCGCGGACCAGTACGTGCCGAGCAGCGGGAAATTATACGCGAACACGGCTCCGTTCTTGGAATCGGCGCGGCCATAGCCCATCGTGATAATCGGGATCTTGTCAGTCGTGGTCTTTTCGGTGAGGGCGAATGTAATGCCGGTCGACAGCGGATTGACGAAGGCCGCGCCGGTCGGGCCCTTGCCCTTGAGACGCTCGTAACACTCAACGCCCTTGTCGGTGGCGTAGCCGGTCTCGCATTCCTCGAACAAGATCTTGACGCCGTTGATGCCGCCGTCGCGCTCATTGATCAGGTTGTAGTAGTCGGCCATGCCGTTTGCGAACGGCACGCCGTTCACGGCGTACGCGCCGGTCCGGTAGGACAGTATCGGGATGAACTGTTCGTTCTGCGCGGCAACAGGAGAGGCAAACGCCCCGCCTGAAAGTATGGCTGCCGCCAATATCAGTTTGTTGCGTACCATATTGGTTGTCCTCCTCGTTGAGCCCGGTTTTTGCCGTACCGGGTCTTGTTATCGCGGGCTTGCTTGCTCCTTCTGCCAACGACCGCCGCTCCGCGTTGCGATCTCCGGCATCGTTCGCGTCGACCGCCCCTTCAGTAGGGAAACGGCCAAAGTCTGAGCTTCTCCTTGCCAAGCGATATGAGCCGGGCAAATCCATGTGGCTCCTTGATGAGAAGGTAGCAAATCAACGATCCAAAGATGATGAATTCCAGGTGGGTGATCGTTTCTGTCGACAGCGGCACGCCGAGCTGGGTTGGAATCAGATTCAGCAGGATCGGCAGAATGAGGATAAAGGCCGCACCGACGAACGAACCCATAATCGATCCCAGCCCGCCGATAATCACCATGAACAGAAGCTGCAGCGAACGGTCGATCGAGAACGCGAGCGGCTCCCATGAACCCAGATAGACAAACGCCCAGAGTGCGCCCGCCACGCCGATGATAAATGAAGAGACCGCGAAAGCCGTCAGCTTTGCATAAAGCGGCCGGATACCGATCAGCTCGGCGGCGATATCCATGTCGCGGATCGCCATCCATTGTCTGCCGAGATTGCCGCGAACGAGGTTCTTCGCCAGAACCGCGAATACCGTTACGAAGATCAGGCACAGCAGATATCGCTCGATCGGCGTGCCCACATTCAGACCGAAGAAATCCAGTGTCGGTGCATTGACCGATCCTGACGGCGCGTAATTTGTGAACCACGCCACCCGCAGGAACACCCAATCGAAGAAGAACTGCGCTGCGAGCGTTGCAACCGCCAGATAGAGGCCCTTGATCCGCAGGCTGGGAATACCGAAGAGGATGCCGACAGCCGCCGTCGTAAGTCCGCCGAGCAAAATGGATGGCAGCACAGGCAGCGGCGGGATCGAGATCGCGAAGTCAAACCAGGCGATCGGAATATGAACGCCGGTCGCCAGCTTGTAAGCAGAGTAGGCGCCGATGGCCATGAATGCGCCGCTGCCGAGCGTGATCTGGCCGCAATAGCCGACGAGAATGTTTACGCCGATCGCGGCGAGCGCGAGGATCAGGAAGGGCAGCAGAATGGCGCGAAGCAGATAGTCGCTGCCGAACGGCCAAATGTCGAAGTCGGCCAGCAGCGGCACGCCTATGAAGGCGATACCGAGCAAGATGGCGAGCGCTATACGGTCCTGGCGGATCGGGAAGATCGCCATATCCTCCGCGTAGGTCGTCTTGAACTGGCCTGCCTCGCGATAAAGCACAACAAACTCCTCATATACGTTCGATGATCCTCTCGCCGAACAGCCCCTGCGGCCGCACGAGCAGAACCGCCAACGCCAGCACATAGGCGAACCAGTATTCGATACCGCCACCGATATACGATCCCAGGAACACCTCCGCGATCTTCTCGCCCGCCCCCACAATGAACCCGCCGACGATCGCCCCTGGAATTGAGGTAAGGCCGCCAATGATCAGGACCGGCAAGGCCTTCAGCGCGAGAAACGTGATGGAGAACTGTACGCCCAGTTTGGTACCCCACACGGTCGCCGCAACCAGCGCAACGAGACCGGCGGCAAGCCAGACCACGAACCAGATCCAGCTAATTGGAATCCCGACCGACTGCGCGGCCAGGTGGTCGTCGGCAACCGCCCTGAGTGCGCGACCGGTCTTGGTACGTTCGAAGAAGATCGCAAGGCCTGCGACCAGAATGCCGGCGATGAAGCCGCCCCAGACATCCAGCTTGTTGAGCAGAATTCCACCAGGAAAGAGATTTTCAAACAGGAACCAGGCGTCCGTCGGAAACAGCCGTAAAGGGTAAGAATCGGAACCGAAGATCATCTGCGCCGCACCCTCGAGGATGAACGTCACGCCGATGGTGGACATGAACAGCGTGAGGGCGTCCTGGTTGACAAGCGGTCCGATCACGAACCGCTCGATCAGCCAGGCGGTTATCGCCATGATCACGGCAGCGAAGCCAATGCCGAGGATGATCGCAGCCCAAGGCGGGAAACCCCAGGCCACCAGCAGGTCGAGCGAGCGAACCAGCGCAAGTCCGGCGAGCAAGACCATCGCGCCTTGCGCAAAATTAAAGACACCGGATGCCTTGAAGATCAACACGAAGCCGAGCGCGACCAGCGAGTACAGCACGCCGGACATCAATCCGCCGATCAGCACTTCGAGAAACTGACCCAACCCGATCACGCAACGCTCCTTAGTGCGCGACGCCGAGATAGGCGTCGATGACGGCCTGATTCTCCTTGACCTCACCCGGCGTGCCGTCGGCGATCTTCACGCCATGATCGAGCACCGCTACGCGATGGGAGAGATCCATCACCACAGCCATGTCATGTTCGATCAGCGCAATGGTCGTGCCGTAATGATTGTTGACGTCGATGATGAACCGCGACATGTCCTCTTTCTCTTCGAGATTCATGCCTGCCATCGGCTCGTCGAGGAGAAGAAGATCGGGCTCCATCGCAAGGGCGCGGCCAAGTTCGACGCGTTTCTGCAGGCCATATGGCAAACGCGCAACCGGCACCTTGCGGATCGCCTCAATCTCGAGAAAATCGACGATCTCCTCGACCCGGTGCCGATGTTCGATTTCTTCTGCCAGCGCCGGGCCGTAACGCATCATCTGCCACAGAAGACCCCGGCGCATCTTCAGCGTGCGGCCAGCCATAATATTGTCGAGTGCGCTCATTCCCTTGAACAGTGCGACATTTTGAAAGGTGCGTGCGATGCCGCCACGGGATGCCTCGTACGGCTGCATCTGGGCACGGGTCCGACCCTTGAAGGTGATGGCGCCATGGTTCGGATGATAGAAGCCGTTGATGACGTTGAGCATCGAGGTTTTTCCGGCGCCGTTCGGCCCGATGATGGCGCGAATTTCGCCTTTCCTGATGTCAAACGAAACGTCCCTCAGCGCCTTCACGCCGCCAAACGCCAGCGATACTCCTTCGACTCCAAGCAGGATTTCGTTGGTGTCCGGCGCCCTCATGCGGCCTTCCCCAGGGTTTCCGTCGAACCAACTGTTTGCAAGTCGCGGATCTTGACCCGCGCCGCGATCACGCCCTTGCGACCATCCTCAAAGGTGACCTCGGTGGAAATGTCGGCTTCATGCGAACCGTCGTAGAGCGCAGTGACCAGTGGCGCATAGCGCTCGGCGATGAACCCGCGGCGAACTTTCAGCGTGCGGGTCAATTCGCCATCGTCTGCGTCAAGCTCCTTATGCAGAATGAGAAAGCGGCGAATCTGCGCGCCCGCCAGTACCTTTCCCTCCGCGAGGGAGCGGTTCACCTCGGCAACATCTTTCGCCACCATGTCATAGACCAGCGGATGCCCTGCCAGCTCCTGATAGGAACCGTACGCGATGTTGTTACGTTCCGCCCAACTCGCCACCGCGACCGGGTCGATATTGAGAAAGGCGCAAGCGAAATCCCTGGAATCGCCGAAAGTGACGGCTTCCTTGATGTTGGGAAAAAACTTCAACTTGTTCTCAAGATATTTCGGCGCAAACATCGTGCCGTCAGCCAGCCGGCCGACATCCTTTGCGCGATCGATGATCTTCAGGTGTCCGGTGTTCTCGTCGAAGAAGCCAGCGTCGCCGGTCTTGACATAGCCGTCGGACGTCATGGCCTCCGCGGTCTTCACCTGATCCTTGAAGTATCCCACGAACATGCCGGGTGAGCGGAACTGCACCTCGCCTGTTTCCGCAATGCGGATGTCGACGTTCGGTGCGGCCGGACCGACCGTATCGGAGTAGATCTCACCGTCAGGCTGGCAGGTAACGTAAAGGAACGCTTCGGTCTGACCGTAGAGCTGCTTCAGGTTTAATCCGATCGAGCGGTAGAACGCGAACAGATCCGGACCGATGGCCTCACCTGCAGTATAGGCGACGCGCACGCGAGACAGGCCAAGAACGTTCTTGAGGGGCTCGTAGACCATCAAGCGCCCGACCGCATAAAGCAGCCGGCCAGACAGCGGCACCGACTTTCCGGTCAAAATCGACTCGCCATACTGCCGCGCTATGCCAAGGAAGTAGTTGAACATGCGCCGCTTGATGGCTGCGGCGTCCTCCATGCGGATCATCACCCGCGTCAGCATGGCCTCGAAACCACGCGGCGGGGCGAAATAGAAGGTTGGTCCGATCTCGCGTCGATCCTGTTCGATCGTCTCACTGCTCTCGGGACACGCCATGCAGAATCCAGCGACGATGCCCTGTGCATAGTTGAGGTAATGATCACCAACCCAGGCGAGCGGCAGGTAGGCGAGCGCCACGTCCTTGTCGGTCAGGCCGTCAAACCTGACGGTGTCAGTCGCAGCCTCGATGCAGCCTCGCGCCGACAGCATGACGCCTTTCGACGCGCCGGTTGTTCCCGAGGTGTAGAGGATGATCGAGATGTCAGAACCTTCACCCTGCCGGATGAACTCGTCAATCTGCCTGCCGAGTGCCGTGCTGGCCTTCAGCGCGGCGCGGCCGTCTTCAATGACATCGCGGATTGCGATCAATCGGTCGTGGTCGTAGTCATCGAGGCCACGCGGCTCGTCATAGACGACCTTGTGGAGATGCGGCAGCCGGTCGGATACAGC
This sequence comes from Bradyrhizobium sp. RDI18, assembly GCF_043203335.1. NCBI lineage: Bacteria > Pseudomonadati > Pseudomonadota > Alphaproteobacteria > Hyphomicrobiales > Nitrobacteraceae > Bradyrhizobium > Bradyrhizobium sp. RDI18. Next base: position 299,831 of record NZ_JBICRN010000006.1, read on the forward strand.
AAAGACCTTGTCGACCTGCTCCTGATCTTGCGCTGCAACAAACTTCACGTCGGCGTGAGCGAGGACATAAGCAAGCTCGTCGGCCACTGCATCCGAATAGACCGGGACCGGAATTGCGCGAAGCACTTGCGCTGCCATCAGCGTCCAATAGAGCTTCGGTCGGTTGGAACCAACGATGGCGATCGTGTCTCCTGGCTGCAATCCAAGCCGGTGCAAGCCCGCAGCATAAGCGCGGACGATTTCTGCGACCTGGGCCCAGGTCCACGTGCGCCAAATGCCGAGATCCTTGTGCCGAAACGCAGGACGGCTGCTAAACTGCGCGGCATTTCGCGCCAGCAGCTTGGGGAACGTGTCAAACGATCCACCAACGGCCATGTCGGTCTCTATCCAAAACCGGCACGTTGGTTCGCGCCTTGCTTATTGTGCGCTGCGCCCTTTGGCGAGCAGCCATACGGATTCCGCATGCATCGCTTACATTACAGCGGATTGAAGGTCCTACAAGTCCCGGCTTGACCTACCCGAACCCATTGGTGGGTATCAGTTGGTATAGATGAGACGGCCGACGACCGACGGTGGCGTAGCTTCGCACTACTTGCAGTAGCAGGTCTTCGAGGATGCAGACCGTAATTCAGTCGCGGTCTGCCCTGATATGTCCACGCACTCCCATGCTCGACCGCGATTGAGGCCGCGCTGACGGGGCCGTCAGATTCCATGTCCGCTCCGATCAATTCGCTGCTGCTGTCTACCCGACGATCTGAAACGCGTCAGCCGCACGCAATACCGTGCCATCCTCCCAGTGGCGTCCGATCAGCATCATGCCGACAGGAAGGCCTGCCGACATGCCTGCCGGGACCGAGGCGGCAGGATGGCCAGTGACGTCGAACGGGCAGGTGTTGGAAATCATTTCGAGTGCCCGCGCAACATAGTCCTCGCGGCTCGCGTCCGGGGCCGGGAGTAGCGTGGCCTTCAAAGGTAATGTCGGCATGAGCAGGAGATCGACGTCTTTAAGCACCTCATCATAGGCGGCGCGTAGCACGCGCGCGAGGTTTTGGGCCTTTGCATAGTAGCGACCCTGATAATTGTCCTGCATGTACTGGCCGAGCAGGACAACGAGCTTGACGGTCTCCGAAAGGTCGTTGGCGCGCACCCGCCGGCTCCGGCCGTAGAAGTCCAGCAGCGAAGTCGTGTAGTGCCCTTTCCAGTTGGTTCCCATGCTATTGCCCGCGACCATCAGCGCCGTGGCGCCCTCGACGGCGATGGCATTCCAGATATGGATGCCGTCACGGTGGAGGGGGATCGATACCCTCGCTTACAGTCCCTCCCGCTCGCGTCAAGCGCTGTGCAGCCTCGCGCACCATGGCGTCGACGTCGGGCTCGGAATTGGGCCAGCCGAACCCCTCCTTAACGACCCCGATACGCAGTCCGCGGGCGTCTCCGGTGAGCTGCCTGGTATACGCTTCCGTACGCAGTCCCGCCGGTTGGCGCGGGTCGAGGCCATCGGTGCCAGCGAGCACTTCGAGAAGCCGGGCGGCATCGCCGGCGGTACGGGCAATGGGCCCGGTATGATCAAGTGTTAGTTCAATCGGGAAGACACCTGTGTATGGCACAAGCCCGTGGGTCGGCTTGTGACCAACCGCTCCGCAGAAAGAACTGGGAATTCGGATCGACCCTCCTGGTCGCCCCCGATGGCCATGTCGCACTCGCCGGCGACGACGAGCGCCGCGCTGCCGCTGGAGGAGCCTCCGGCAGATCGCTTCGGATCGTGCGGGTTGAGTACAGGCCCAGTGTCGGAGGTATGGCTACCGCCCGAGAAGCAAAGATGCTCGCACACGGCCTTGCCGACGATCTCTCCACCGGCATCGAGGATGCGAGTCACAATGGTCGCGTCTACGTCAGGGACGTAGCCCTCCAACACGTTGGAACCGTTCATCATCGGGATTCCGGCAACGCACACATTGTCTTTGATGGCGATTTTCTTGCCCGCGAGAGACCCCGAAGTTGCGCCTTTGATCGAGCACTTCCAGTACCAAGCGTTGAGCCGATTGTCCGAGGCGGGTGGACGGAAGCCCGTGTCCCGCGGGTACTTCACCGCCAATGTCGGCTCCGCGAACTGGTCCAGGCGACGGTACGACGCCAGCACGCCGTCCATGAGGTTGCGGAACGAAGTCAGATCGTCGCGGCTGAGAGCCAAGTTGTAGGATCTGGCGATGCGCTCCAATTCAGACAGCGGTGGCTTGCGCAGAATTCGCGGCGCCGTCGCCGGCGGGGGTGGTGCGTGCATGCCCGCCTCGGCGGCCGCACGAACGGGCATTGTCGCAGCGGCGACAAGGGTTGCTGCTGTACCGGCCGCGCCGGCGTGAAGGAAACGACGACGCGAATAATCTGGCGAGGCTCTCATAGCACATCCTCCCTCGACCAATGGGTTGACTTCTCAAATCCACCGCTCGCCGTAAAGCGTCGGAGACCGTCTGGTGGTCGGTGGCCGCGACGGTCACCAAGCGGAGGCCGCCGACGCTGCGGCCGGCGTACCAAGCTTCAACATCACAATGAGTCGTTGCACTCGGACAGTGCTGAGGCGCTGCAGCCGCATGAGGTTGGGACGTGAGGCCTGGCCGAGCGTATCGTGACAGCAATCAGGATGCCTCCGGCATCCTCGCGCGGACTGCGGAGCGACTTGCCGTCCAGCAGCAGATTATCGCGCAGCCACCGGCGATCTTCAAGAGCTTGCATCTTTCACAGTCCGCGCTCGGCAGCCGCGTCGCGGGGCACTTCCACCCTCGCGACATACGCTCAGTCAAGCCACGCATGTGATGTCTCTTCGTGGCAGCCTTGAGAGCTGCCGGAGGCCGCCAGCCTCGAGAAAAATGGATGCCCGCCGCGTCCCGCCGACGCCGGGATCGACAACGCAGAGAAAGACGGTTCGCACCGGAAACCATGCGTAGGCCGCCAACAGATACGCCGATGCCTTGGAATTGCTGACTGGCTGGTTTGTGTAAGGGAAAGGGATTGAAAGAGGATTGCCCTCGCGCCAGAGTAGCCGTGGCGCAGAACCTTCATGGCAGTACTCAGATGCAGCCGGTCCTAACCACGGGGCGATTGGTGCTACGGCCACTTGCTGCCGAAGACGGTCCACAGATCGCCCGCGTCTTTGAGGGTGCGGGAGTCCGCCGATATCTGTTCGACAACGAACCGGTGCCGCCGGAAATGCTGCGCGAGATCGTCGAGGATAATCTGCGTCGACGTAAAGGCGGCTTCGGGCTCTGGCTTATTTGCCGAGGCGAAGGCGTCATCGGCTGTATCGGCTTGCATCACGCCTCGCCGCGAGCCGTCGAGATTTTTCCGGCCTTCGAAGGCAGGATCGAGACGATCATTGCGCTGAAGGAAGACGCTTGGGGCGCGGGCTACGCCAAGGAATCCCTCGGGGCGGTGCTCGCTTACGCCTCCGACGTATTGAAGCAGGGACGCATCGTTGCCTTGGTCGACGTACCGAACCGCGCCTCGCATGCATTGTTCCGGCGCTGCGGCTTCCGCGAGATCGGTGCCGGCCAAGGTCCGCTCTATCGGGCCATCGCCTACGAGCGGACGACGACGTAGCCATCCAGCCCGGCCGGCAAAACCTGCGAGCGTGCGCCCAGGATTCGTCTGCGGCTTATCGCGCAGCCCCGTTCACCTGCAGGACGCGCGTCGCGCGGTCGGGGCCTAGTGGACGGGATAGGGTGAGACGAGAGCTGGCCTGTTCTGAGACGAGCCAGCGGTCGTTGTCAACTGATCAGCCGCCATGTGCAGCAGCAATCCGGGAGCCGCTGTTAGATCCAGCGTCAGCATGTTTGCGACGTTCCACGGGTTGAGGAGGTTAACGAGAGCCCAGAAGCCGTCGAGATGCAGAACGACGAGGTGACTGGACACGATGAGCAGGCCTGCCGCACAGAGCCAAACCGTCCCCATGAGCCGCAGCGCCTTTGCCAGGATAGACATGGATCGCCCCTATTCCCTCACCTGATCGCGTTCTAGGGACAAAAAATGAGGAACCGCGGAAGAAAGCCGCCGGCATTTTCCATTTCACATTCAGCATTGCCTAAGGATGCGAGTCGCGGCCGAATGCGATTTGGCTGGCGCAGTCGGAAACGCCCATCACGACGCGCTGGATTCGCCAGCGGGGACAGGCGACTCTGCCGGTTGCGCGACGCCTAGGCCTGCGGCCGTAATCATCCGGAATGGATGCCTGCCTGGATTTGCTTTAAGGGAACCGCTCCGCTGCTTAACGAAGGGTTAAGTCGCTACAAGCCTTGCCGTCCGTTGATACAGATCAACTGCCGATGAGGATGGGTGAGAACAGGCGGCGATGGTCGCCATTTTTCGTTGCCGCTGCAGTAGCAGCCAAACTTACGCTCTGAAAGGCTGTATCGCGCTTCCGCTATGGAAAGCGCGGCCCGTTGAAAATAATGAACGAAATACTGGTCTCGCTCTTCCTGCTCGTCAGCCTGTTGATAAACCTGTCATCGCTGGACGATCTTTTCATCGATCTGCTCTCGTTCGGGATTGCGCATTTTCCTTTTCGGCGCGCAGCCGCCAAACCGGCTCCTTTGCCAAAGATTGCGATCTTCGTCGCCAATTGGCGCGAGGAAGACGTCATCGGCAAGATGGTGGAAGGCAACCTCGCCCGCATCGATGACCCGCAGGTCTCGCTCTTCCTCGGCGTCTATCCGAACGACACCGGTACGCGGCGCGTCGCTGAAGCCCTTGCCGCGGCCCATCCCGATCGCGTGCGGGTCATCGTAAACAGCTTGCCCGGCCCAACGTCAAAAGGGCAGATGCTCAACGAGATGTTCGCCCAGAGCTTCGCGGGGGAGCAGGCTCCGGACTTGGTCGTTCTGCACGACAGCGAGGATGTCATCGATCCACGCAGCTTTGAGATCTATGCGAGATATGCGGGCGAATACGATTTCATCCAGGTTCCTGTGTTCTCGCTCAGCCGCCGCAGAGGGGCCTATGTCGCGTCGACCTATATGGAGGAGTTTGCCGAGCGCCATACGCGCGAACTGATCGTGCGCAACGCGCTCGGCGCCGCCATCCCTTCCGCCGGGGTCGGCACCTGCCTGACGCAGGCGCTCGTCAGGCACTTTCTGAAGACGCGCGGGCAGGTCCTGATGTCCGGGACGGTGACCGAGGATTACATTCTCGGCATCGAGGCCAAGCGCGCGGGCTTCAAATCGATTTTCGCCGCGCTGTCCGCACCGGCTGAAGAGGGTGCCGACTATGTCGCGACCCGCGAGTTCTTCCCCCAGCGTCTGGAAGCCTCGATCAAGCAGAAGACCCGCTGGGTCTATGGCATCGCCTTCGAAGCGATGCACAAGCTCGGCTGGCAAGGCGGGCTCTGGGACATCTATTTCTTCCTGCGCGATCGCAAGGGAATGATTACCAACTTCCTCGCCCCCGGATCCATCGTCCTGATGATCTTGGCGCTTGCGGACCTCATCGATCCCGAGACCCTGCCCCGCGAGATGTACCATCTCTTCCAGTGGTCTCTGTCGTTCAATCTTCTCGCGGTGGTGTTCCGCTATGTCGCGCGCCTGACCTCCAGCTATCGGGTCTACGGCAGGCTCGATTGGCTCGGCGTCGCGATACGGTGGCCCGTATCGCTCTACATCAACATGGTTGCGACGTTCCGTGCTTGGAAAATCTATCTGGGCGAGTCGCAATTCGCTACCTCCCCCATCGTGTGGTCGAAAACGACCCACGATGTCCCCGACGATTTCCTGGCCGCCACCCGCTGAACTCCCGATTCGAAGAATAGATATGCGCATCCTCATCGCCTTTGGCACACGGCCGGAGATCATCAAGCTCGGTCCCGTCTATCGCGCCCTGCGCAAGTCCGGCGCGCATGTCGATGTCTTCTGGTCGGGGCAGCACATCGATCTGGCAGACGGGCTATTGAAGCTGTTCGAAATCGAGCTTGCCCATAGCGGCACCGGGGTCATGCAGGAGCCCAGCCTCGCCGGCAAGTTCGCGCTGATCACCCAGCAGATGCAAGCCTTGCTCGGACCGGGGCATTACGATTCGGTGGTGGTGCAAGGCGACACAATGACCGCTGCAGCCGGCGCCCTGGCAGCCTTTCTGAACCATGTCCCCGTTGCGCATGTCGAGGCCGGGCTGCGGACCGGAACGCTTGATTCTGCCCTGGCCGGAGGAGTTCAACCGGCGGCTCATCACGATCGCCTCCACATTGCATTTCGCGCCGACCAAGCGGTCGCGCGATCACCTGCTACGCGAGGATGTGCAGCGCGATTCGATCAGCGTGGTCGGCAATACGGCGGTCGACGCGCTGCTTTATGCTCGCTCCAAACTTGCTGGAGGTTATGTCCCGATCGACCGCGAAATCGCAAACCTCCCGCAAGACAGGAAGCTCGTGTTGGCGACATTGCACCGCCGCGAGAACATCGGGGCGCCACTGGATGAGATCCTCGAGGCCCTGTGCGAGCTTGCAGATGACGGCGACAAGCTGATCGTCCTTCCCGTTCACCCCAACCCGGAAATCCGCGCGCAAGTCATGCGTGCACTCGGCGCGCGGCCGAATATCCGTCTGCTGAAGCCGCTCCAATATACCGACTTCGTCTACCTGCTCAGCCGGTCATGGACGGTCGTGACCGATTCGGGCGGTATCCAGGAAGAAGCGCCGACATTCGGTCTCCAGATCCTCATCACGCGCGAGAGCACTGAGCGGCCCGAGGTCGTCGAGGCCGGGTTTGGAACTCTGGTGGGGTCCAACCGCGATGCGATCACCGCCGCGGTGCGGCGTCTCACCTGCTCCGATGCGCCGCAGCTTCTGCCCGCTAATAGCCCGTTCGGAGACGGTGAAGCGTCGCGCCGCATAGCGGATCGGATTTTCAACCTCAGACCGTTGCAGCAAGCCGCCGAGTAGAAGAATGGCAGTCTTGGAACAATATGCGCCGAGCGCGCCACTCAACGTCAGCCAGGTGCGCTGGAGGCGATTACGGAACCTCGTCCTCATCGCCATCGGTCTCGCCGTCACCGTCACCATCGCCATCTACCTGATCTCCGGCGGGGTTATGTTGCTGAGGGCATCCGGGCTGGTTACGCGCGAACATATAGCCATTGGCGCGCCCTATCAGGAGACGCGGGTCAAGGAGGTTTTCGTCCGTCCAGGAGACAGGGTGGAGGCTGGGCAGAAGATCGCCATCGTCGAATCGACATCGATTTCCCGCACGCTCGCTGAGCTCGCCGTGGAAAAAGCCAGGCTGATCACCCGGATCGGGGCGATCGAGGCGAGGCAAGCCGCGATCGGCATGTTGCTGCCGGCGGCCGAGGCCAACGCCAGGCAGGCGCAGGACTATCTCGACAAGGTGGCCGGCGCGAGCAGGAACGGCCTTGCGGTGGACAGGCTCCTGACCGACATGACCAGCGCGGCCTTTGCCGCCGCCGAGAAGCACCAGTCCTTGAAAGCGGAGCGAGCCTCGCTCGCGGGCGAGCTGGCCGCCTATCACAATGCCCTCAAGCAGGTGTCGGATGCGTACGACTCCTTGCAGCAAGCCTATGCCGGCGGAGCCTTGCATGCGCCGGTCGCCGGATATGTGGGCAGCAAGGTCATGAGCGCCGGAGCCGTGCTCGGCCCGGCAGGCAATGACATCGCCACCATCCACACAGGCCCGAGCTTCATCCTCGCCTATCTCCCCGACAGCTACCTGTTCGATCTCAATGTCGGGCAGCGCGTCTATGTGCGTTCCTACACCCAGTCCATCGTTGGAGTGGTCGAGTCCCTGCTGCCGATGACGGATGCCATGCCGCCTGAATTCCAGATCCCAGGCGATGTGCGCCAGAGGGGACAGGTCTTCAAGATATCGATCCCGGAGGGGGCGTCCCTTCCTCTCGATCAGAAAGTGAAAATCTCCACCTGCTATTTGAACATGTGCGATTCGGGCGCCGGACTTCAGGACGTCATGCGGCGCATCATGAACTACGTCGAGCGAATCCAGGGATACGCGCGCTAGACTTGAATGGCGAGGTCAGGACGGCCAGAGCGAAACAGAGCAGCCTCATTATTCCGACGAGGCGAGCAGCGCTGCGATTACTCATCCAGAAGGTCGAGAAACTCTTCGACCGCCCGAAGCGGTCCATCGCGTCCGTTGCTGATGTAGACAACCCGATCGCCATCGCGTTGCAGGGATCGCGCCTTGGATTTCCGAAGACGTCCCGGCAGGAACGTCGCGGCTACGGCGTCCAGGCCGACATCAAGTCTTATGATCCTCTTCGCCTGCAGTCGATCCTGAGCCTTGCTGCGGCAAAGAAATCGCGGGCCGCCGGAGGTAATCTGCCGAAGCGACGAGAGGTCTCCTCCTCGAGATCGTCCAGCTCATCTTCGCTTCGGCATCTGGCGACGCGGCCGTAGATTTCCAGCCGCACCGCCTCCGATTGCACGTAGCCTGCGGGCAACATGTCCCCTACCGGCAGATTCAGGTCAGGCACCCACAGGTCGGCTGTTCTGTCGTCGGCTTTCTCCGAGGCCAATTTCAGAAGGTGGCTATAGAGCACCGGCCCGAACACCTGCACATGGCCCGACTGCCGCTCTGAAAGCACGTCCCCCGCTCCCCTGAGGTCCAGATCCCGCGCACTGATCGCGAAACCCGCGCCGGGTCTGTTGAACTCCTCCAGAACGGCCAATCGCTTCTCGGATCGCTCCGAGCCCGAATCGGTCAGCAAATGCGCAAACGCCCGGATCCCGCTGCGGCCCACCCTTCCTCTGAGCTGATGAAGTTGGGCAAGACCGAATTTTTCGGGCCAACAGACCACGATCGTGTTTGCACGCGGGATATCGAGACCGCTCTCCACGATGTTGGTCGCCAGCAGCACGTCCGCCGCGCCTTCGACGAAGCTCATCATTCGGTCGTCTATGTCGTCGGCGGGCAACTTGCCATGCAGACACACGATGCGGAGATCCGGGGCCACCGATTGAACGCGCGCCAGCATCGGATCGAGATCCTGAATTCGCGGACAGATCAGGAAGCTTTGCCCGTGCCGCCTCTGCTCGCGCAGCAATGCGGAGGCAATAGCGGCATCCGAAAGAGGAGCGACCTTTGTGACGACCGGGAGCCGATGAATGGGCGGAGAGGCAATGACGCTAATATCCCTGAAGCCAGCAAGACCGCCCGCGAGAGTCCGCGGAATCGGCGTGGCGCTCATCCAAAGGGCATGAATACTCTTGGCCAGCCCGGAAAGTCTCGCCTTCTCCGCCGCCCCAAAATGCTGTTCCTCATCGATGACGACAAGGCCGAGGCGGGCGAACTTCACGTCCTTCGAGGCGAGGGCCTGCGTTCCGACCACGACCTTCAATTTGCCACTCTTCAGCCCCTCCTTCACCTCTCTTGTCTCTGCGCCCGAACCGGTTCGCGACAAACTCCCCACTTCGATGCCAAATGGAGCGAAGCGTTTGCGGAAAGTCGCGACATGCTGTCTTGCCAGGACGGTCGTCGGCACCGCTATCGCCACCTGCTTCCCTGACAATACGACGGCGGCCGTGGCTCGCAGCGCCACCTCGGTTTTGCCGAATCCGACGTCGCCGCAAATGATCCTGTCCATGGGGTGGCCCGACGCAAGATCATCCAAAACGTCCCGAATGGCCTTCGCTTGATCGACCGTCGTGAAATACGGAAAACGCGCGACGAACCTCTCATAGATGGGACCAGGAGGTACAAGCTTCGGAGCCCGCCGGCGGCGCCGCTGGCTGATGTGTTTGGCGAGCTGCTTGCCGGCGATTTGAATTTCGCGCTCCGCCTCGGTACGCCGGCTCCACCATGTACTTCCATCCGCTTTGTCGAGGGCGAGTTCGCCGCGCTCCGACGCATATGGCCAGATCAAGGCCAGGTCAGAGGGCGGAACGAGCACTGCATCGTCTCCCGCAAATACGAGCCTGATCATTTCGCGCGACGACCCGCCCCCCGTTGCCACGGTCTGCAAGCCGTCGAGCAAGGCCAGCCCTCGCTGCAAATGAACAACCGCTGTCCCTTGCTCCGGCACATCTGCGTGGTCGAAAGCCGCACTCCAGCTTCTAGCCATCGGCTGCGGATGATGAGCCCTGCTGCCGAGCACATCGGAAGCCGTCACAACGACGAGAGGTTTCCGACCAGGCACGACAAAACCCCTATCGAAGTCGGCCAGAAGCGCCGCCTCACGGTTGCGTCCGGCCGTCGCCTCGTTCCAATCCGCAAAGTGCTCCGCCTTGACCCCGCTCATCCGCTCCAGCACGCGCAGGTCGTCCTCATGCGCTGCGACGAAAACCAGTCGCGAACCGGCGCGCCGCGTATCGTCGACGAACGCACGAAGCGCCTTCCTGGGCGATGCAACCTGCGAAAAGTCCGGTGAGGGAGCGAAGGGTGCCTTTTGCGACAGCACGTTCATACGCCTGGTCGCCTGCTTCCATTCGCGTCTCCCGAGGTATTCCCGGTCTCTGTCCGTGCGACCCGCCGCCTCCTCGATCGTGCTGAGCCAGCTATCAGCGTGCGCTGAAACGCCGGCATCCGCGATCCACTTGGATCGACCACAATAGTCGAATAGGGTCGAGCGCTTTCCGCGTATGTTCCCGAACGCCAGCCGCTCCGACATCGGGTCGATGAGAAGCTCTTTCGTCTCAAAAACGATGTCATGTTCTATCGGGTCGAACGCCACGATCCGACGTATCACCCCGCCGGAATGCTCTACTCTGAACGGACCGAGCGCGCCGGCGGGAAAAATCTCGAATGTCTTCCCGTGAAACAGCGCGCCGCCGGGATAGTCCGCCTCTTCATCGAGGTCGTATCCGAGGGCCTCAAGCCGCGCCCGGAGATCTTGTTCAGAGAACGCGGCACCGACTTTCAAACGGAGGACGACCCGGGACCAACTCGCCGCAGTGGGAAGGCGCTCCATCACGGCCTCCGCCGTGGATACGAGCAGGATCGGCTTCTCGGGCTTGGCAAGGCGCCTCAAGACCGAGCTTCGTCTACCCGCGATTTCGTGCGACGGCTCAAGCTGATCGAACGGCAGCGTATTCAGTCTTGGAAAAACCAGCACATCGCACGAAGGCGCGAGGGCATGAATGACGGCACCCAGCCGCTCGGCCCTATTCTCGTTTTCAGCAAGGAAGACGACGCCTTTGCGACCCGACTTCCTCCACTGTGCGAGCAGATGGAGGGCCACCATGCCCAGGGGCGATGAAGAAGAGATCGCAGTCCGCGATGAAGAATTCGTTCGCTTCGTTGCCCGGCTGGCTACACGCGCTTTGCTGGAATGGCCCACCTTGAACCCGTCGTTGATTCGCCACCAACTGGGGCTGATGGCGAGTGTTGTTTCGAACAGGCCCGCTCTGATGCGAGAGCTACGCCTCGGGCTGCGTACATATGCGAATTTGATCGCCGACGCACGTATCCAATCCAGTCGTCCAGTGAAACGTCGCTTCTCAGTATTGCCGGCCCACCTCCATGGAAGCACTACGCCAGCACGCCGCATCGACCGGGCGGCGTGGACAAGATGGACGCGTCGGCCTTCACGTGATCCGAACCCAGGCGCCATTGTTTGCGGATGAGCTCACCGCAGCTTCGATGAACTTCACGCCGGCGAGGCCATCCTCGACGGTCGGGAAAATCACCGCCGGATCGGGCGGTTTGCCGGCCTGTGCTGCGCGGATGGCGCGCGCTGCCTCAGTATAGATTGTTGCGAACCCCTCAAGGTAACCTTCGGGGTGCCCCGACGGCACGCGGGTGAGACGTCCCGCCTCGACCAAGGCGCCGGCACCGCCGCGGGTCAGGAGTTGCTTGGGCTGCCCATAGCGGGTGAACCAGAGATGGTTCGGATTTTCCTGTACCCATTCGAGGCCGCCCTTGGTCCCATAGACGCGCAGCGTCAGGCCGTTCTCATTGCCGACCGCAACCTGGCTCGCCCAAAGCATACCTTTGGCACCTCCCTTCCATTTCAGGAGGATCTGGACGTCGTCATCGAGACGCCGGCCGCCGACGAAGGTCGAGAGCTGGGCGAGCAGTGCGTCAAGCTGAAGTCCAGTGACGAAGCAGGCGAGATTGTAGGCGTGGGTGCCGATGTCGCCGATGCATCCGCCAGGGCCGGATCGGGTCGGGTCCGTGCGCCACGCGGCCTGCTTGTGCCCGCTTGCTTCTAACCGCTCCGTCAGCCAATCCTGCAGATATTCGGCCTGCACCAGCCGGATCTCGCCGAGATCGCCGTTCGCGACCATGGCGCGGGCCTGTCGGACCATGGGATAGCCCGTGTAGTTGTGGGTCACGACGAAAACCTTGCCCGTCTTCCTGACCAGTTCCACCAATTCCTCTGCCTCGGCGATGGTCGTCGTCAGCGGTTTGTCGCAGATGACGTGGATGCCGGCTTCAAGGAAGGCCCTGGCGACCGCGCCGTGCACGTGGTTGGGGGTCACGATCGAAACCACCTCGATCCCGTCGGGGCGCGCGGCCTCCGCCTTCGCCATCTCTTCGAAGGAGCTATAAGCGCGGTCGTTGGCGATACCGAGCTCCTTCGCCGAGGCCTTGGCTCGGACCGGATCCGACGCCAACGCGCCGGCTGTCAACTCGAACTGGTCGTCGATACGCGCGGCAATGCGGTGGACGGCGCCAATGAAAGACGCCTGGCCGCCGCCAACCATGCCTAACCGGATACGACCATGACCGCCAGGCTCGCTGCTTGCCTCAATAGCCATTCTTCTTCCTCGCTCAGGAGATGCCAAGCATCTTGCGGTTCATCTGGTCGTCGGTGCCGGAACCTGCGAAATCGTCGAAGGCCTTCTCCGTGACCCGAATGATCTGTCTTTTGATAAATTCGGCGCCCTCGCGCGCACCTTGCTCAGGATGCTTCAGCGCGCATTCCCATTCCATCACCGCCCAACTGCCGTAATCGTACTGCGTTAGCTTGGAGAAGATCGCGCCGAAATCTACTTGACCATCGCCCAGTGAGCGGAAGCGGCCAGCACGATCGACCCAGCTCTGGAACCCGCCGTAGACTCCCTGGCGCCCCGTCGGGTTGAACTCCGCGTCCTTGACGTGGAAGGCTTTGATGCGTTGGTGATAGATATCGATGTAGTCGAGATAGTCGAGCTGCTGTAGCACGAAGTGCGACGGGTCGTAGAGCAGGTTCGCGCGCGTGTGGCCATTCACTCGCTCGAGAAACATCTCATAGGAGACACCGTCGTGCAGGTCCTCGCCTGGATGGATCTCATAAGCGAGATCAATGCCGTGCTCCTCCGCATAATCAAGGATCGGCTGCCAGCGCCTGGCGAGCTCGTCAAAGGCGGCCTCGACGAGGCCTGCCGGACGCTGCGGCCAGGGATAGACATAGGGCCAGGCCAATGCGCCGGAGAAGGTCGCCTGTGCCGTAAGCCCGAGGCGCCTTGAGGCGCGGATTGCGCGCTTGACCTGGTCGACGGCCCACTCGGTGCGCGCCTTGGGATTGTCCCGCACCTCCGGCACGGCGAAGCCGTCGAATGCTGCGTCATAGGCCGGATGAACCGCGACGAGCTGGCCCTGGAGATGGGTCGAAAGTTCGGTGATGGAAAGGCCGTGACCGGCTGCGATCCCCGTCACCTCATCGGCATAGTCCTGGGACTCCGAGGGCTTGCTGAGGTCGAAGAGCCGCCCATCCCAGCTCGGGATCTGAATCCCCTCGTAGCCGAGCGAGGCGGCCCATTCGCAGATCGCGTCGAAGGAGTTGAACGGCGCGGCGTCGGCGGTGAACTGAGCGAGGAATATCCCTGGTCCCTTGATCATCTTCATGAAGTGCTCCTTCTTCCCTGGATGCTCCAGTAGCGCGTGCCCGCTGAGCTCGATATCCTACACGCGAAAACCGCTCCACAGGGGAGGCATACAAGGGGTCTGCTCCCTCGAAGATCACGATTGAGTCCGCCCGTTCGTTCGATCGCTGGCTAGCCGCCGCACTTTGGCAGAAGTTTGGACACATCTTTAACCAGCTCCGGCATGACCTGCTCCGCCGTACGCTTACCCGTCACCAGGCTCTCTATATGGTGCTTGATCACTTCAATAATTTTCAACGAATTGTCACCTGGAAACGACGCCCATTCCGTCAGCAGCGGTAGTTGCTGGATGCTGGTCAGGTGATTGGGACTCTTTCTATAGAAAGCGCCGAGCAGTTCCGGCGTCTTCACGGCGATCTCGTTGCCGGGCATATAGCCGGTGGAATTGACCATCGCGGTCTGGCCGACCGGCCCGGTGGTGAACTTCACATATTTCCAGGCGGCCTTCTGACGTTCGGCGTCCTTTGCGAAAACCATAGCGACGTTTCCGCCTGCGGGAAGGCGCCCGTCGGCGACGGCAAGCGGAAAGGCGACGGTTTTGAACTGGAACCGACCGCCGATCTGCCGCTCGGCCGCGGCCACGTAGGATGTGGAATCCGCTGATATCGCGATGTTGCCGGCGACGAATGATTGCCGGGCCTGACCGAGCCCGAGATTCGGCATGCCCGATCTGCCGAAAGCTTCGAGCGTCTTCAGCGCCCACATGCCGTTTGCGTCGTCGAAGTCGGTGCTGCGAGAGCAGGAAACGGCTGCAACTGGGATCGCCTGTTGCGATACAAAGGCCGGCATGGATCGTCAGTGAGGCCAACGGCGTTCAAGAGCGGTCCCCGTGCCGCGAATTCCATCTCGTTGCCGGAGATCCTGTGAATCATGCCGAGTTGCTCCTTCCGCAGCAGCTCTTTCCACACGGCGTTCAGATCTTTGGCGCGCGGCGATCGGCGCAGGCCTACAGCGACTACCGTCTTTTCCAAATTCGACCAGTCCCTAATTCATCCGAACGGGAAGGTATGTTGTCACGATACTGTTCGTCGCGTGCCAACTATTGTTAGGAGGCTCGCAGCGCGTTTGTTAGCGCAGACAGCGCAGCCGGCTGATGCTGACGACTGGGATAGTACATGAAGAATCCGGGAATTGGCGGCGTCCAATCTTCCAGCACTCGAATAAGGCGACGCTTCGCAAGATGCTCTGAGACCTGCTCTTCAAATGCGAGTCCTAGGCCGGCGCCAGCGAGTGCCGCTTGAATCACCAGGTGGGTATCATCGATTATGAGCGGCCCATTCACGCCGACCGTGACCGCCTTTCGTCCTTTCTCGAATTCCCACCGGTATGGACCGCCCGGAAGACGCAGGCTTATGCATCGATGGTCATTTAGATCCTTGGGCGTCCGAGGAATGTTTCGTGATGAAAAATAGCCAGGCGATCCGATCACCGCCAATCGCAGCTCCGGGGTAACCCGCACCGCGATCATGTCCTTTTGAATGTACTCGCCGAGTTGAATGCCGGCGTCGAACTCGCCCGCAACGAGGTCTACGGGGCCAGTGACAGTAACAACGTCAAGAACGATCTCAGGGTAGGCTTCCGTGAATGCCGTGAGCCGCGGCAACAAAACCATCACAGCAGCCGACCGGGACATTACAATTCGAAGGCGCCCTGCAGGTCGGTGCCGAACGTTTCGGGCTTCGTTGATAGCACGAGCAATTTGCTCAAGTGCTGGAGACAATTCTTTCAAAAGAGCGGCCCCTGCAGCGGTGGGTGCGACGCTCTTGGTCGTTCGAGCAAGAAGCTGCAACTCGAGCCGTTGCTCAAGCCCCCGGATCGTGTGGCTCAGGGCAGACTGAGACACACCAATCTTTGCCGCCGCCCGCGTAAAGCTTCGTTCTCTGGCGACGATTGCAAACGCTGCGAGTTCGTTCAGTTCGTTTCTCATGATTTATGAATATCACTCATAACCCTATGTTGTGCAACACGCCTAGTTTCATGAGCCAGTCTGCCCTAGGTTCTGCCGAAGGAAACGTGAGGCAACTTTCTGGAGGTTTCGGCCGGCCTGACGCTCGGCGCATGCAGCTAGGCCTATGAAAGCGGTCGGTGTGCCAACTTTTTTGCGACGGCTATCCCCGGCGATTTCAATGTCATCTGAAGAACCCAACTCAACCCCCGGGGACTTTTTGGAGAGCAGAATGTCAAAAATAGATCGACGGGCATTTTTGAGTCGATCTGCCAGTGTGGCTCTTGGAGCTACGCTCGTCAGCGTTCCCGGTTTGATGCCTGGAGACCGGACTTTCAGCCATGCGCAGTTTCTTCCCATCCCAAACCTTATGGATAATAGCCCTATGGATACCGATGCTCGTGCCTTGCGCTCTCTAGCGCAGATCTATTTCGACGGTGCCTATGAAATGGATGCCGACAAATTCGCGTCTATATTTCATCCCTCGAGTTCCGTGACCAAGGTCGGCGACGACGGCAACGTGAGCGTGACGCCAATTGCGACGTGGCTGGCAGCCGTCCGCAATTTGAAAGCTCCGAAACAACAGGGCCTGGAGCGCCAAGATCAGATTCTGTCCATAGACGTTGAGGGAGAGCTCGCGCTTCTGAAGCTGAAGTTGCAAATTCCGCCACGTTACTTCACCGACATGTTGTCATGCTTAAAGGTCAACGGAACGTGGAAGATCGCTCAGAAAGTCATGACGTCGAAAACCTGACGGCCTCGGTGCCGTTTTTGAACGTGAATCATACGCTTGGCAGGTTGCCGTGGAAGCTCTGTCACAAAGCGCCAACACCTTGGGATGTGCTGCGGGGTCATGGAGGATTTGGTCACTCTGTGATGGATATGTCGACCTGCCCGCCGAATCACTAAAGTATCCCAACAACAAAATATGCGGGCAGACCGAACCGCCTCAGCGGGACGCTTCGCTAGTTCGATTGTCGGTCAACTGCTTCCTATTCGATCGCTCTGGCATGGACCGCGTTTTGATTGATTGTGGAGCGGGCGGGAGTTGGGACCCGTCCATGGGTCACCTCGTGGAGGCGATGGCGGAGGCAGGCATCGATACGTCATCAATCACCATGATCGCCCTCACTCATGCTCATGGCGACCACATCAATGGTCTCCTGATGCCTGACGGTCGACGAGCATTTAACGGCCTGAGGAAGATCGTGATAGGGGAAGACGCCGTTGAGGAGTTTCTTGCCGAGCCAGAGCTAGAGGAGTTTCGTCCACTCCTTGCCCCAGTTAACGGAGGAGACCGGCTGGCCGATCATTTACTGGCGGTGGCTATACCTGGGCACGCTCGGGGCCATATGGGTTATCTCCTCAACACTGACGAGGACGATGTCTTATTCTGCGGCGACCTTATCCACGTTCCTGCTGCACAGTTTTCCCGTCCCGACCTTACCTGGGCCTATGACGATGACGAAGCCATCGCGAGGGCTAGCCGGATCAAGTTGCTCCAGGACGCAGCAAATGCACATACGTGGCTAGCCGGAGCTCACCTGGCTCGACCAGGCATCGGTAGAGTAGTCAAAGAAGGGCAAGGATATGCGTTCATTCCGGTCGCGTAACCGCCAGTGAGCCCATCCACCAGACGATCGCGGAGGAAGACCGCAATGTGAAGATCGCCTGCGCACTGCCGGGACTCACCTCTGGCTACGGTCCCTCCCATCACGCGACCGAAGACCTCGCCCTGTTCCGCGCCATGCCGAATATGGTGGTGATCGATCCTTGCGATGCACACGAGATCGAGCAGGTCGTGCCGGCAATGGTGCGCCACAAGGGGCCGGTCTACATGCGCCTCCTACGTGGGCAGGTTCCCTGCAGCTCCCGGCAAGTGGAGTGCAGGGTCGGGAGGGCGGCCCGCTTTCGACGACCGTCGTACTCGCTCAACTTGAAAACCAAACAGCAGTACGCTGTCACTGACTATCTATTATGCACCCTGGCCCGCGCGCCAGCCCATCTCCCAGAAGTCCGCTTCGAGTCGCGTAGCTTCCTTGAAGATCGCGATCAGCTCGGCCTCGCGGGCGGGCGTGGCGTAGAGATCGGCGAGGTTCTCCAAATGAGCCCGCGCTTTCGCCGCGACGTCCTGGTATGGCGCGCCGGCATACTCGGCGATCCAAACGCGATATGGATTCGTTGCAGCGAGCGCATCGGGTACCGACGCAAGCCGCGTCGCAATCTCGGCGTAGCCGATCACGCAGGGAGCAAGCGCCACCTTGAGTGCCAACAGATCGCCGCGCATTCCGGCGTCAAGTACGTAGCGTGTATAGGCCAGCATCTCGACGGCAGGCGGGGCCTGTTCGAGATCGCCGGGCGACAGGCCCCAGCCGGCGCAGAGCTTCACATGCAGGTTCATCTCGACGTCGAGGATGGCCGAGAGGCCGGCGGCCGCTTCACGCATGTCGGCGAGCTTGGGCGACTTGTAGACGGCGAGCGCGTAGGCGCGGGCAAACTCGATCAGGAAAAGGTAGTCCTGGACGAGGTAGTGACGAAACGCCGCCTCAGTGAGCGAACCGTCCGCCAACCCGTTCGTGAAGGGATGCTCGGTGTAGGCCTGCCACTCGGCGGATGCTACTGTCTTTAGGCGCTCGAAGAAACTCATGATCATTCGCCGGCTTTGCGTTTCACGAATGTGTTTGGCTCGCTACTACCGACGCGTCGCGAACAAGGCGGATGTTGAGCCTGATCCCTGCAAATCCAAGCTTCGGTTGCGAACACACTGCACCAGTTTCGCACTAGAAGCGACCCGGCGCGATCTCATCGTTCGGCCCTTTGCGGCCAAAACCCTTGCGGTGGCCGACGAAGTCCGGCAAGCGAGCCTGCTGCTGGGCCGGAAAGGTTCCCTTACCAAGCCTCCCCAAGGCGGGTCCAAGATACTACGTTAGGGTCATGAAGAATCACGGCCGTCCCCAAGCCATCGGGCCAATAGCCACACCAGAGCCCTTCGTGCGGCAAAGCTTCGACGACGCGCGCAAGGC
This sequence comes from Bradyrhizobium sp. RDI18, assembly GCF_043203335.1. Classification (NCBI taxonomy): domain Bacteria; kingdom Pseudomonadati; phylum Pseudomonadota; class Alphaproteobacteria; order Hyphomicrobiales; family Nitrobacteraceae; genus Bradyrhizobium; species Bradyrhizobium sp. RDI18. Next base: position 318,612 of record NZ_JBICRN010000006.1, read on the forward strand.
GGTCGCGGCTTTGCGATCACTTTATGCCCGAAATACCCGGTTCCTGCGCGATTCCTTCGCCGCGCTCGCGGCTGGCAGCGACAGTAACCGGCGATACCGGGCGTTCTACCCGGAAATCAGCGTCACCACGAGCTCATACACCCAGGTCGATTCTCGTCAGTCCTATGGCCACATGCCGACGCCCGGACACTACTCGACCACGATCACCCAGCCCGACCTGTTCGAAACCTATCTCATCGAGCAGCTCGATTTGATTATGCGCAACCATGGCGTTCCGGTCGTCGTATCGGAATCGGAAACCCCCATCCCGCTGCATTTTGCTTTTCAGGAAGGCACCTACGTTGACGGTGCCGCTGCCAGGAACATCAAGCGACCGATCCGAGACCTGTTCGATGTTCCAGATCTTGATGGAACCGACGATCAGATCGCCAATGGCACATACGAAGCACCGGTCGGCCGGCCGAGGCCGCTGGCGCAATTCACCGCGCAGCGCGTCGACTATTCCCTGCATCGCCTGCAGCACTACACGGCCACCAGCCCCAACCACTTTCAGAACTTCGTGCTGTTCACCAACTACCAATTCTACATCGACGAATTCTGTGCTCGCGCCAGGGACCTGATGGCGAACGGCGATACCGGCTATGCCGAATTCGTCGAGCCCGGCAACGTCATCATCAGACGCGGGGAACAGCGGCCGGCCGCCGGCGTCATAACGGCGCGTCTGCCGCAGATGCCGGCATATCATCTGAAGAGGCCGGACTACGCAGGCATCACCATGGTCAATATCGGTGTCGGGCCCGCGAACGCCAAGACGATCACCGACCATATCGCCGTACTCAGGCCGCATGCGTGGCTCATGCTCGGGCACTGTGCCGGATTGCGCGACACCCAGGCGCTGGGCGACTATGTGCTGGCGCATGCGTACATGCGGGAGGATCATGTTCTCGACGACGACCTCCCGCTATGGGTGCCCCTTCCCGCGCTGGCCGAAATCCAGGTCGCGCTCGAAGAGGCCGTGGCGGAAGTGACCGGGCTATCAGGATACGACCTGAAGCGCGTCATGCGCACCGGCACCGTTGCTTCCATCGACAATCGCAATTGGGAATTGCGCGACCGGCGCGGTCCGATCCAGCGGCTCTCGCAGTCGCGCGCCATTGCGCTCGACATGGAATCGGCGACGATCGCCGCCAACGGATTCCGCTTCCGCGTACCCTACGGCACCTTGCTGTGCGTGTCCGACAAGCCGTTGCACGGAGAACTGAAGCTGCCCGGCATGGCCACCGAGTTCTACAAGCGGCAGGTGGCCCAGCATCTGACCATCGGTATCCGGACGATGGAGAAGTTGGCGGACATGCCGTTGGAACGGCTGCATTCGCGCAAGCTCAGAAACTTCTCGGAAACGGCGTTCCAGTAAGCGCGCCGAGACCTGTCGGGATCTTACCGCGTGCCGTAGGCGCGGTCGCCGGCATCACCAAGGCCAGGCAGGATAAAGGCGTTCGCATCGAGCCCCTCGTCGATACCAGCCGTCCACAACCGCACGTCGGGATGCAGGCCGCGGAAGCGCTCCACACCTTCCGGCGCGGCGAGCAGGCACACCAGCCGAATATCCTTCGCGCCGCGTTCCTTCAGCCGGTCCACCGCCGCCACCGCGGTGTTCGCCGTCGCAAGAACCGGCGACACCACGATTGCAAGCCGCTCGTAAAGATCGGACGGCGATTTGAAAAAATATTCGACCGCCACAAATGTCTGCGGTTCGCGGTAGAGCCCGATATGCGCGACGCGGGCGGTCGGAACGAGGTCCAGCATTCCGTCGACAAAGGTCACCCCTGCCCGCAACACCGGCACGAAAACCAGTTTCTTACCCGCGATCTTGGCGGAGTGCATTCGTGCAAGCGGAGTCTCGACCTCCACATCGGTTAGCGGCAGGTCGCGCGTCACCTCGTAACAAAGCAGCATACCGATCTCCTTGAGGAGCTCGCGAAAAGACTTGGTCGAAATCGTCTTGTCGCGGATCAGCGTAAGCTTGTGCTGGACCAACGGGTGATCCACGATCGTAACGCCTTCCATGCTTTTGCTCCCTGCGAGTAATCGAATCGCGTTCCATGCCATTTTTGAGCGAACCGGATACCCTGTTCGCATGAAGAAAACGCGTCAAACAGACACTAGAAAACCGTACCGTCGCTACTGACCTTGACGGGCGGCGAACCATCGGGCCGGCGCGCGAACGCCAGCGCCCTGCCCGCCGCCCAAGTGCCGCCTTCCAGAATCTTCGCCAGTGGAAGAGAGACCGCGTCAAGACCAACGCGTTGCCGCAGCAGATCCGCCAGCCGGTCCAGCAGCGCGACGGTCAGCGCCCTCCACTCGACCACGAGCGTCGAGGCGACATCATGTTCGCGTTGCGCGTCCATGGAGTCGCGCAGCACCAGTACCCCGGCGTCGACGAACAATCCGCCGTTGCGGTATTCCGCGAGGCCCGTCAGGCCGTCGATATCCGTCACCTCCAGCCCCGCCCGCTGTATCGGCTCGATCAGCGAATACGATAGCCATTGCGACAATTTGTGCAGCGGCACCAGCTCGCTGGTCGCATCCTCGGTCTTGAGCGCCGGATGACGCCAGCAATCCCCTAAGGAAATTCCGCCGAGCGCTATGCGCGACGGCCAGATCGGCCCCAGTTGGCGCAAAAGTTCTGACAAAATCGTCGAGGCGGCGATCACCTCGGCGTCGGCCGCCCCTGCGAGATGATCGAACAATCCGCCGGGCCGAGCCGTGTCGTGGCGAGCAAAAATCTGCGGTGACGCCGATGCTACTTGACCGAGCCGGCGAAGAAGGCTGATGCGGCCCTCGAGGCCAACCAATGGATTGTCGTCCGCAATCTGAAAGCCAGTCTGCAGATCGGCAACTGTCAGTCGCTCAAGCCTAGCGGCATCGGCCCGCAGCGGCTCGTCAGCCTTCGCCGAGAACACGCCACGCGCAAACATGTCCAGACTGGCAAGCGCCAGCCCCTCCGAACGGCCGATACTTTCCCCCGTCAAGGGATCGCGATAGCGCCACGACGGACCTGCTCCGGCGTCGAGCAGCACGCTGATCATGGCAAGGTCAAACTCGGCGCGCGCGCGCTCTTTCCTGTCGCGCCAGTTCCTGGCGTCGGCAAGCGCTGCCCAGCGATCGATGCCGCCGACGACAAAATGGCGCCAGCGCGAATGAAAGGGAACATCGAACGTCGGATAGGCCTTGCGCGTTGTCGCAAGCACGAGATCAACCGCCTCGTCGAGCCGGCCAAGATCGACTTTGAAATGCTGAAGCTGGTCGCTCAAGCCGATTTCCAGCATCCGGTGCGCGCGACCGCGCACCGCTTCCGCACTTAAGAGAGATAGGCCGTCTGCCGTCGCGTCTGCTGTCACGATCAATGGCCCTGGCTCGCCTAGTATTTTTCGAGCGGCCGACCAGAGGCGATCAGGTCCTCAGGCTTCGTGTCAGGTGAAAAATATCCCGCGGCTTTCTTGGCGGCCATTTCCACATGGGCGTCGGCGGGAATCATGTAATCGGGAATGGCGACGCGCTCGACAATATCGATACCCTGCCCTGTCAGCGCATCATACTTCATGTCGCTCATAGAGATGAAGCGATCGATGCGCTTCAATCCCAGCCAGTGAATGACATCCGGCATCAGTTGCTGGAAACGTGCATCCTGCACCCCGGCAACGCATTCCGTTCGTTCGAAATAGGCGGCTGCATCGTCGCCATCCTCCTGACGTTTGCGCGCATTGTAGACCAGAAATTTCGTGACCTCGCCGAGCGCCCGCCCTTCCTTGCGGTTGTAGACGATAACGCCCAGACCACCCGATTGTCCGGCGCGCGCGCATTCCTCGATGCCCTGAATGAGATATGGACGGCAGGTGCAAATGTCCGAGCCGAAAACATCCGAACCGTTGCACTCGTCATGGACGCGACAGGTGATTTTGGTCCGATGGTCCGGAAGCTTCGTGACATCGCCGAACAGATAGACGGTCGTTCCGCCGATCGGCGGAAGAAAGACTTTCAGATCGGGGCGCGTGACAAGCTCGGGAAACATGCCCGCGGTCTGTTCGAACAGCGCACGCCGCAGATTGGTCACGCTCGTGCCGAAGCGCTGCGCGATCCCGGGCAAGTGCCAGACCGGATCGATCGCTATCTTGACAACGGAGACGGAGCCGCTGGCGTGAACGAACTCGCCATCGGGCACCAGCCGCTTGGCGGCCAGAGCCGCCTGAATTTCCGGCAGGTCGAGCCGGGCCCGCGTGATCGCGATGCTCGGCCGGATATCGATGCCTTCGGTGATTTCGTCGCGAAAGTTTTCCGCGACGAGATGTCCCCACGGATCGAGCGCAACAATGCGTTCCGGATCTATCCATTGCGAGAACGGCCCAACGGTCGCGGCCGGGTGTGTGTTGGTCAGGTCGGGCCGACGGATCGGATCCAGCGCACCCGAAGAAACGGCAAGTGCGCGGTAGACCGCATAGGAGCCCCCGTGAGTGCCAATCACGTTGCGATCCTGCGGACGCGATACCGTCCCGATGATGGGACCACGTTCACGCGCGGTCGGCGCTCCCCACAGGATCGGGAATTCATGCGTCGCACCAGGCACCGGGTGCGATGTCAGGCGAATATGGTCGATACGATTGGAATTGCTCATCGTTCGGTAGTCCTAAAACGGCAACGGCCCGCCTGAATGACGGGCCTGACCGGAGAACCAAATGAATTATGCGGGTCAGTGACCCCTGCGGTACTATATAGGTAAACTGTGCGCATTTACAACAAGGAAGGAAATCCTCTCCTCTAGAAGCACCCGGCGCAAGAACGCTACAACGTCAGACCGGGCAGATCGAGCCCGTTGGCGCGGGCACATGCAATCGCGCTTTCATAGCCGGCGTCGGCATGACGCATGACGCCCGATGCCGGATCGTTCCACAACACGCGTTCAAGTCGACGCGCCGCCTCCGGCGTTCCGTCGGCGACAATGACCATGCCGGCGTGCTGCGAATAGCCGATCCCGACGCCGCCGCCATGATGTATCGAGACCCAGGTGGCCCCGCTGGCACAATTGAGCAGCGCATTGAGCAGCGGCCAGTCCGACACTGCATCCGAGCCGTCGCGCATCGCTTCGGTTTCGCGGTTCGGGCTCGCAACCGAGCCGCTGTCGAGATGATCGCGGCCGATGACGATCGGCGCCTTCAGTTGGCCGCGCGCCACCATGTCATTGAACGCCATGCCGAGCCGGTGGCGATCACCGAGACCGACCCAGCAGATTCGTGCCGGCAGCCCCTGGAACTTGATCCGTGCTTTCGCCATGTCGAGCCAGTTGTGCAGATGCTTGTCATCAGGCATCAGCTCCTTGACCTTGGCGTCGGTCCGGAAAATATCTTCGGGATCGCCCGAGAGCGCCGCCCACCGGAACGGGCCGACGCCGCGGCAGAACAGCGGACGGATGTAGGCCGGTACGAAGCCGGGGAAATCGAACGCGTTCTTCAATCCCATGTCCTTCGCCATCTGGCGGATGTTGTTGCCATAGTCGAGCGTGGGAATGCCTTGCGCGTGGAAATCCAGCATGGCCTGGACATGGCCGACCATGGAGGTCTTGGCCGCGACTTCAACCGCTTTCGGATCGGCCTCGCGTTTCGATTCCCACTCGGCAAGCGTCCATCCCTTCGGCAAATAGCCGTTGATCGGATCGTGCGCGCTGGTCTGGTCGGTAACGATGTCCGGCCTGACGCCGCGGCGCACCAGCTCAGGAAAAAGCTCGGCGGCATTGCCAAGCAGGCCGACGGAAACCGGCTTCTTGTTCTGCGTCGCCTCCGCCACGATCGCGAGCGCCTCGTCAAGCGAGCTTGCCTGTCGGTCGAGATAACCCGTGCGCAACCGCATCTCGATGCGGCTCGGCTGGCATTCGATCGCGAGCATCGACGCCCCGGCCATGGTCGCAGCAAGCGGCTGGGCGCCGCCCATGCCGCCGAGACCCGCCGTCAATATCCACTTGCCCGCGAGGTTGCCGCCGTAATGACGTCGCCCGACCTCGACAAATGTTTCGTACGTCCCCTGCACGATGCCCTGGCTGCCGATGTAGATCCACGATCCGGCCGTCATCTGGCCGAACATCATCAGCCCGGCCTTGTCGAGTTCATTGAAGTGATCGAGCGTCGCCCAGTGAGGCACCAGATTCGAGTTCGCGATCAGCACGCGCGGTGCATCGGCATGGGTGCGAAAAATTCCGACCGGCTTGCCCGACTGCACCACCAGCGTCTGATCGCCTTCGAGCTTGCGCAGCGAGGCGACGATCCGGTCAAAACTGTCCCAGTCGCGGGCGGCCCGGCCGATTCCGCCATAGACGACGAGTTCGCTCGGACGTTCGGCAACGTCGGGATCGAGATTGTTCATCAGCATTCGAAGCGGCGCTTCCGTCAGCCAGCTCTTGGCGCTGATCTCGGGCCCGTGGGGCGCCCGGATTATGCGGTCGTTGTCCAGTCGGCGGTTCATGACAAAGAGCCTCTCTCGGCAAGGATTGGAAACGGGTTACTCTCAAGCACCGACATAGCGGCCGTCGGCAATGCGCCGGCTTCAACCAGCGCCGTTGCCTTCGCGAGGTCATCGGCCATGTAGCGATCGCTGCCGAGCGCCGGCACCTGCTCGCGCAATACAGCGATCGCAGCAGCCAGCGCGGGACTGGTCGAATGCGGAGCACGCAGCCCGATGCCCTGCGCCGCAACCAATAGCTCGATGCCGAGGATGGTGGCGAGATTGTCCGCCATGTCGGACAAGCGGCGCGCCGCGTGTGCGGCCATCGACACGTGATCTTCCTGGTTGGCGCTGGTCGGTGTCGAATCGATCGAGCAGGCCGTGGCGCGCTGTTTATTCTCCGCATAGAGCGCGGCTGCCGTCACTTCGGCGATCATGAAGCCGGAGTTGAGGCCGGGATCGGGAGTCAGGAACGGCGGCAAGCCAAAGTTCAACGCGGGATCGACCAGAGTCGCGATGCGTCGCTCGCTGATCGCCCCGATCTCGGAGAGTGCCAGCGCAATCTGGTCGGCGGCAAAAGCGACCGGCTCCGCGTGGAAATTGCCACCCGAGACGATCTCTGCCGTCTCGACCAGGACCAGCGGGTTATCGGTAACGGCGTTCGCTTCGATCGTCAGCGTGCGGGCGGCCTGCGTCAGCAAATCGAGCGCGGCGCCGGCGACCTGGGGCTGGCAGCGCAGGCAGTAGGGATCCTGCACGCGCTCGTCGCCTTCGAGATGCGACATGCGGATATCGCTACCATCGAGCAACGCCGTCAGTGTCGCGCCGGAGACGATTTGCCCGGCATGTCCGCGCAATTGCTGGATCTCAGGACGAAACGGCGCGGTCGACGCCATCGCAGCGTCGACCGACAACGCGCCCGTCACTAGCGCCGCACTGGCCAGGCCATGGGCGCGCAGCAATCCGGAAATGGCGTAGGCCGTCGAAAACTGCGTTCCGTTGATCAGCGCGAGGCCTTCCTTCGGACCGAGCGCTACCGGCGCAAGACCGGCGGCCGCCAGCGCATCGCGGGCCGGCACAACGCTTCCGCCGACCAGCGCCTGCCCCTCGCCGATCATGACCGCCGTCATATGCGCGAGCGGCGCCAGATCGCCCGAGGCTCCGACCGATCCCTGCTGCGGCACCAGCGGACAAATGCCCTTCGCCAGCATGGCCTGGAGCTGCTCGATGATTTCGCGGCGCACGCCCGATGCGCCTCGCCCCAGCGAGACGATCTTGAGCGCCATCATCAGGCGAACGATCGGCTCCGGCGTCGGCGGCCCTACCCCGCAGCAATGCGACACAATGAGGTTGTGCTGCAGCAGCGCCGTCTGGTCGGCAGCAATCCGCTTCGACGCCAGTTTTCCGAATCCGGTATTGATGCCGTACGATGGGGCTTCCGCGCGCGCGGCCGCCGCAACAATCGCCGATGCAGCCTCAACGCGCGGCCAGAACGATGGATCGAGCACGACCGGAGCGCCGGCAAGGATTTGCGCCAGATCGTCGAGGCTGACCCTTCCAGGCGAAACCACAATGGGGGCGTCGGGGCGGCTCACTGTCCCCTCCACACCCGGCTATGCAACGGATTAAAGCCGATCCGGTAAACGAGCTCGGCCGGCCGCTCGATCTCCCAGACCGCAAGATCACACCATTTGCCTGCCTGGAGCGTTCCTGTCTCGCCGAGAATTCCGAGCGCGCGCGCGCCTTCCCGCGTTACGCCAGCGAGGCATTCGGCAACGGTCATCCGGAACAGCGTTGCGCCCATGTTCATGACAAGCAACAGCGACGTCAGCGGCGAACTGCCGGGATTGCAGTCGGTCGCAAGTGCCATGTTGACGCCGTGGGCGCGGAATAGTTCGATCGGCGGCTTCGTTGTCTCGCGAATAAAATAGAACGCGCCCGGCAGCAGCACGGCGACCGTCCCTGCCCGCGCCATCGCCGCGGCGCCAGCATCATCGGTGTGCTCCAGATGATCGGCTGACAAGGCCGCGAATTCCGCGGCAAGCGCGGCGCCGCCAAGATTCGACAACTGATCCGCATGCAGCTTGACCGGCAATCCAAGCCCCTTTGCCGCGCGGAACACCCGTGCCGTTTGCTCTCCCGAAAACGCAATGCCTTCCATGAAGGCATCGACGGCGTCGGCCAATCCGGCCTGCGCCACCGCCGGCAACATCTCGCGGCAGACAAGATCGATGTACCGATCCTTGTCACCGTCAGCTTCCGGAGGCGTCGCATGCGCGCCAAGAAACGTCGTCTTGATGGCGACCGGCCGGGTGTCGCCCAACACACGCGCCGCTGAGAGCTGACGCATCTCGGTTTCGGTATTGAGCCCATAACCGGATTTGATCTCCAGCGTCGTCACGCCCTCGCCGATCAGGGCATCGAGCCTTGGCAGCGCGTCGGCAACAAGCTCGGCCTCACTGGACGCCCGCGTCGCCGCAACCGTGGAGACAATGCCGCCGCCTGCGCGCGCGATCTCTTCGTAGCTCGCTCCCTGCAGCCGCAGTTCGAATTCATGGGCGCGGTTTCCGCCAAAAACCAGATGGGTGTGACAATCCACCAGTCCCGGCGTGATCCAGCGCCCCGCGCAATCGACCCATTCGGCCGCATCGGCGTCCGATGGAAAGTCGGAACGACCGCCGGCGAACGCGATGCGGCCGTCGCGCGCCGCGACCAAGCCGTCCTCGATCACACCGAGCCCGGGCATATCCTCCCGGACCGTGGCGAGCCGGGCGTTGAGCCAGATTCGATCGAAGCGGTCGGCCATGCAGCTCTCCTTCAGCGGCAGGAGCTTGACGTCTCTATATGTCTATACATAAAATCGCGTGGGTGTTCTGTCCAGCCGGTTTCGAAACATGTCGACACTGCATTTCGCATCAGCGCTGCTCCCCTCGGGGTGGGCCGATGACGTGCAGGTGGAGGTGACGGACCAGACCATCACCAAGGTTACGGCCGGCGTGGCGCCGGCACCGCATGACGAGCGCTGCAAGCTGGCGATTCCGGGCATAGCGAGCCTGCATAGCCATGCGTTCCAGCGTGGCATGGCGGGGCTCGCCGAAACGCGCGGCAATTCCGCGGATACGTTCTGGACATGGCGCGAGACGATGTATCGCTTCGCGCTCGAAATGACACCGGAAGACACCGAAGCCGTCGCCACGCTGCTCTATGTCGAGATGCTCGAGCAAGGCTATACGCGCGTCGGCGAATTCCACTATCTCCATCACGACCACGACGGCGCGCCCTACGCCAACCCTGCGGAGATGGCGACGCGAATTGCGCGGGCCGCCGAAATCTCCGGCATCGGGCTGACGCTGCTGCCGAGTTTCTATGCACACGGCTCGTTCGGCGGAGCGGCACCACATGCCGGCCAGCGCCGGTTCATCTGCTCGGTCGATCAGTTTGCAAAGCTGACTGATGCCACACGGACAGCCGTCCGCACGCTACCCGGAGCCAATATCGGCATCGCCCCGCACAGCCTGCGCGCCGTGACGCCTGACGAATTAGCGGCCATCGCGCCATGGGCCGAAGCCGGACCGGTGCATATCCATGCCGCCGAACAGACCAGGGAAGTCGAGGAATGTATCGCCTGGTCGGGCCGGCGGCCGGTCGAGTGGCTGCTCGAACATGCGCCCGTCGATCAGCGCTGGTGCCTGATCCATGCGACACATATGACCGAAGCGGAAACTGCCGCGCTGGCAAGAAGCGGTGCGGTCGCCGGGCTTTGCCCGGTCACCGAAGCCAGTCTTGGCGACGGCATTTTTCCGGCCCGTGAATTCCTCGATGCCGGCGGGCGGTTCGGCATCGGGACCGACTCCAACGTGCTGGTCGGCGCCACCGACGAACTGCGTCAGCTCGAATATGGCCAGCGCTTGAAACACCGTGAGCGCAATGTGCTGTCCGGCGGTCCCGGCCTGTCGACCGGCCGCGCACTGTTCGACGCGGCACTCACCGGCGGCGCCCAGGCGCTCGCACAGCCAACTGCCGGCCTCCAGGCCGGTGCACGCGCTGACATCGTGACCCTCGACACCACCCATCCTTCGCTTGCCGGGCGTCGAGGGGATGCCGTCCTCGATGGCTGGATTTTTGCAGCAGGCGCAGGTGCCGTCGACACGGTCTGGGCCGGCGGCGCCAAAGTCGTCGAGAAAGGACGTCACCGACTCCGTGAGAGCGCACGTGAGACGTTCAACGCAGCGGTGCGGAGGCTCGTGGCATGAGCCTCGCCACCGATCGCGGTAAACTCCAGCCGGCCGACAAGCCGACGCTGTACAAGCAGATCCGGATCGACATCGAGCGCCGCATCTTGACCGGAGAATGGCCGCCCGGTCACCGCATCCCGTTCGAGCACGAGCTGATGTCGCGCTATGGCTGCTCGCGCATGACGGTGAGCAAGGCGCTGTCGGAACTCGCGCAAGCCGATCTCATCGAGCGGCGGCGCAAGGCCGGCAGCTTTGTCCGCCGTCCCACATTTCTGTCGGCGGTGCTCAAGATCGCCGATATCCGAGCAGAGATAAACGCACTCGGCCGCAGTTACGGCTACGAGTTGATCCAGCGCTCGCGGCGTACCGCAAACGCCGCCGACCGCGCCCGGCTTGGCGCGGGGAAAACCGGAAAGGTGATCGCGATTGCATGCCGTCACAGCGCCGACGGCGTGCCGTTCGCCATCGAGGACAGGCTGATCGATCTCGACGCCGTGCCCGAAGCGGCTGCGGCAGATTTTGCGGCCGAGCCGCCCGGCTCGTGGCTGCTACACCATGTGCCATGGACGGAAGCCGAGCATTCGATCAGTGCCATCGTGGCTGACGAACAGGCTGCGGCGGCGCTGGATATCGCGATCGGAGCCCCCTGCCTGGTGATCGACCGGCACACCTGGCGCAGCGCCCGGCCGCTGACGGCCGTGCGCCTGCTCTATCCGGGCGAGTCCCATAAACTGATTGCTCGCTTCAAGGGCGGCTTGGAGGGATAGCAATGCACGCAATATCTGGCACAAGCTATGCAGCAGTTTTGGGAACAGCTTCGCCGCAACCAGTCTGAAGACCAGTCGATGAACCAGCAAAAGGGATACAGCCATGCGTAATTTTGGAATTTTCGCGGCAACAGCCGCTCTCCTGGTGGCCGCACCGGCCGCCGCCCAGGACGTCAAGGTCGGCATCGGCATTTCCGGATGGACCGGTTTCGCGCCGCTTACGCTCGCAAATCAAGCGGGCATCTTCAAGAAGAACGGCCTCGATGTGACGATCAAGAAGATCCCGCAGAAAGACCGCCATCTCGCCATCGCGTCGGGCGACATCCAATGCGCGGCGACCACTGTCGAGACCTGGATATCCTGGAATGCCAGTGGCGTCGCCACCAAGCAGATCTTCCAGCTCGACAAGAGCTACGGCGCCGACGGCATGGCAACGCGAAACAATATCGCCTCGATCAAGGACCTCAAGGGCAAGACGGTTGCCGCGTCCGCGCCCGGCACTTCGCCCTATTTTGCTTTGGCCTGGATGCTCAAGAAGAACGGGCTTTCAGTCAAGGATGTCACAATCGTGAACCTGGAGCCGGCGGCGGCAGCGCAGGCATTCGTCTCGGGCCAGAACGATGCGGCCATGACCTATGAGCCTTACCTCTCGACGGTGCGCGCAGCGCCGGACAAGGGCAAGATCATCGCCACCACGCTCGACTATCCGATGGTGATGGACACGTTCGGCTGCACGCCGAAATTCCTGACTGAAAACCCGAAAGCAGCCAAGGCGCTGGCCGACAGCTATTTCGAGGCGATCGCCTTGATCGAAAAGGATCAGGCCAAGTCGTACGAGATCATGGGTGCCGACGTAAAACAGTCCGGCGAGCAATTCGGCAACTCGGCCAAATTCCTGCGCTGGCAGGACAAAGCCGCGAACCAGAAATTCTTCGCCGGCGAATTTCTGACCTTCAACAAGGAAGCTGCAGACCTGTTGCTCGAGATCGGCATCATCAAATCGGTTCCGAAGATCGACGACCTCTACGACGCGAGCTTCATCAAGTAGCTTTGTACGTGTGCCGCGCCAGTCCCGCTTTCGGTCATGAGAGCGGGACGCCGGCGATCACCGCACAGCCTTTTAGGATATGCCTGTGATACGTCCCCTGGATCCTGTGACATCGAGGCAGCGCGCGGCCTATGGCCTGGCGTTCTTCGTGCTTTTCGTTGCCGTGTGGGCTTGGGCGACCTTTGGCGGCTACGTCTCCAAGACGTTTCTCGCCAACCCGCTGACGATGCTGCAGGAAGGTTGGGAGCTGCTGACAAAGCACGGCTTCCTGTTCGACATCGGCATGACGATCTGGCGTGTCGTCGGCGGCTTTGTGCTGGCGGCCATCGTCGCCGTGCCGCTCGGCGTTCTGATGGGAGCCTACAAGCCGATCGAAGCTTTCCTGGAGCCGTTCGTCTCGTTTGCCCGCTACCTGCCCGCCTCGGCCTTTATCCCGCTGTTGATCCTGTGGGCCGGCATTGGCGAGTTGCAGAAGCTCCTGGTCATTTTCATCGGTTCGGTCTTCCAGATCATTCTGATGGTCACAGTGACAGTCGGAAACACCAGGCGCGACCTCGTTGAAGCCGCGTACACGCTGGGCGCCAGCGACCGCGGCATCATCAACCGGGTGCTGCTGCCCTCCTCCGCGCCCGAGGTCGCGGAGATCCTTCGGCTCGTACTCGGCTGGGCGTGGACCTACGTCATCGTAGCCGAGCTGATCGGTTCATCGTCGGGCATCGGCCATATGATCACGGACAGCCAGGCCCTGCTCAACACCGGCCAGATTATCTTCGGTATCATCGTCATCGGGCTGATCGGGCTGGTGTCGGACTTCCTGTTCAAGGCCTTCAACGCCTGGCTGTTTCCGTGGAAACTGGCATGACCGAGCTGAAAATCGATCAGGTCGCCCGCACCTTCCCCGCGCGCCCGGGGCATGCGCCGACACGCGCGCTGGAGCCGATCGAACTCAGCGTCCGCAATAATGACTTCGTCACCATCCTCGGCCCGTCGGGCTGCGGAAAATCGACGTTGCTGCGCATCGTCGCCGGGCTTGACCGGCCGACCAGTGGCCGGGTCATTCTTGACGGGCAAGAGGTGACTGGCCCTGGCGCCGATCGTGGCATGGTGTTTCAGTCCTACACGCTGTTTCCATGGCTGACCGTGCGCGAAAACATCGCGTTTGGCCTGCGCGAGCGCGGGATTTCCGAAGCGGATCGCGGCAAGATCGCCGACGGCTTCATCCAACGGGTCGGCCTGTCGGGCTTTGAGAATCATTGGCCGAAGCAACTCTCCGGCGGCATGCAGCAACGGACGGCGATCGCGCGGGCGCTGGCCAACGATCCAAAAATCCTGCTGCTCGACGAGCCGTTCGGCGCGCTCGATAATCAAACCCGCGTGCTGATGCAGGAAATGCTGCTTGGCATCTGGGAGCGCGAGCAGAAAACCGTGCTGTTCGTCACCCATGATATCGAGGAGGCGATCTTCCTTGGCAGCCGCGTGATCGTCATAAGCGCCCGTCCGGGCCGTATCAAGGCCGAGATCGCGGTCGATCTACCCCACCCGCGATCCTACAAGATCAAGACCACGCCCGAATTCGTCAGCCTGAAGGAACGGCTTGTCGAAGAGATCCGCGCCGAGGCATTGAAGGTTGCGGTTCATGCCTGACGATCGAGCACGGCGAATTCCGCTCCGGATGCGGTGAAATCAGTCCCGAATTTTGCTACGTTGATCCCTGGTTAACTACGTCAACTGGAGCCGCTGGATGCGATCGCATCCATCACTCCTGATCGCCTCGCGATTGCGCACCGCCAACGCAGTGCGACGCTCCGCATCCCGACAGGGAGACAGCCCATGGTGAAACCGTTTCCGTCGAAAACCCACATCGGCAATCACGTGCTGCATCCGGAAACGCTGATGCTGAACTACGGCTACGATCCGCAATTGTCGGAAGGAGCCGTCAAACCACCGGTCTTCCTGACCTCGACCTTCGTCTTCAGGACCGCCGAAGACGGACAGGACTTCTTCGATTACGTTGCGGGCCGCCGCGAGCCGCCCGAGGGGATGGGCGCTGGTCTGGTTTACTCGCGGTTCAATCACCCTAACAGCGAGATCGTCGAGGACAGGTTGTCAGTGTACGAGCGCGCCGAGAATTGCGCGCTGTTCTCTTCGGGCATGGCCGCGATTTCGACCACAATCCTGGCCTTCGTTCGCCCTGGCGACGTCATTCTGCACTCCCAGCCGCTGTATGGCGGGACGGAGACCCTGTTTGCGAAGACGCTTGCGAACCTCTCCATCGGCGCGGTGGGCTTCTCCGACGGCATTGACGAAGCAGCGGTCAGAGCGGCAGCGGGTGACGCCATGCGCAAAGGCCGGCTTGCGATGATTTTCATTGAGACACCGGCTAATCCAACCAATGGCCTGGTCGACATAGCGATGGTCCGCCGGATCGCCGAGATGATCGGCCAAACCCAGGGGAGTACGCCGATCATCGCATGCGATAATACGTTGCTCGGACCTGTGTTTCAAAGACCGATCGAACACGGCGCAGATCTTTCGCTGTACTCGCTGACCAAATATATCGGCGGTCATTCCGACTTGATCGCAGGCGCTGCGCTCGGCTCAAAGGCGCTGATGAAAGACGTCAAAGCCTTGCGCGGCGCGATTGGCACCCAGTTGGACCCCCATTCCTGCTGGATGATCAGCCGGTCACTTGAAACATTGGGCATCCGCATGGAGAAGGCTGACGCGAACGCGCGCCTCGTCGCAGATTACCTGCGCGACCACCCAAAGGTGGCAAAGGTCCATTACCTCGGTCACCACGACGAAGCATCCCCCGGCGGCCGCCTGTTTGCGAGGCAATGCACTGGTGCAGGCTCCACATTCTCCTTCGACATCGTCGGCGGCCAGGCCGCCGCATTCAAATTCCTGAACGCGCTGCAGATCTTCAAGCTGGCGGTGAGTCTGGGCGGCACCGAGTCGCTTGCCAGCCTGCCTGCAAGTATGACCCACTCCGGCGTTCCGGCTGACATCCGCCAAAAAATAGGCGTTCTCGATTGCACGATCCGGCTGTCGATCGGCATCGAGCACCCATCCGATCTGATCGCTGATATCGCGCAGGCCTTGAACGCGACTTAGCAGCACGTTGGGAGGTGGTTCCCGCCTGAGGGCGCAGCAAGCAATTGCTCTCCCGACCAGATCGATTTAGCGTGCAATGAAAGACCGGGTGGAAACACAATGGCGCGTATCAAGACAACCGAGGCCGGACTCTACCGGATCCCCCTGCCCGTTACTCTCTCCGACAGCACGCACGGCGAACTCAAAGCCTTCGAACTGGTGACATGCCGTGTCCGCGATTCCGACGGGGCCGAAGGTGTCGGCTATACATACACCGTCGGTCGCAATGGCGGCGCGATTGCCGACATCCTCAAGCGGGAGATCCCCGAACTGATCGAGGGCCGCGAGGCCGATGACACCGAAGCCATCTGGCATCACGTCTGGTGGAGCCTGCATTACGGCGGGCGCGGCGGACCGCCGGTGCTTGCGCTCTCGGCGCTCGACATCGCCCTGTGGGACCTGAAGTCGCGTCGCGCCAACCTGCCGCTGTTTCGCATGTTAGGCGGCTTCGACGCCCGCGTGCCCTGCTACGCCGGCGGCATCGACCTCGATTTGTTGATCGAGCAGCTTTTGAAGCAAACCGACGACAATCTCGCCAAGGGCTTTCGCGCCATCAAGATGAAGGTGGGTCGCCCCGATCTCGCATCCGACGTCGCACGCGTGCAAGCGATGCGCCAACATCTTGGCAACGGCTTTCCGCTGATGGCGGATGCCAACATGAAATGGACGGTCGAGGAAGCCATCCGCGCGGCACGCGCGCTGCAACCATACGATCTCACCTGGCTCGAAGAGCCGATCATTCCCGACGATATTGCCGGTCACGCCCGCATCATGGCTGCCGGCGGCGTTCCGATCGCGGCCGGCGAAAACCTGCACACGCTCTGGGAGTTCAAGAACTATATCGCGGCCGGCGCGGTGTCCTATCCGGAGCCCGACGTCACCAATTGCGGCGGGGTTACGGCTTTCATGAAGATCGCCCGGCTGGCGGAAGCGTTCAATCTGCCAGTGACCAGCCACGGCGCACATGACGTCACGGTACATTTGCTCGCGGCGTGTCCGAACCGCTCCTATCTCGAAGCGCACGGATTTGGGCTCGATAGTTACATCGAGCACCCCCTTGTCCTCCAGGAAGGCATGGCATTGGCTCCGACGCGGCCCGGCCATGGAATCGCATTCGACTGGAAAGGGTTGGCGCAGCTCGCAACGTAACGGGACAGGTAGTCCGCGACGCATCGCACCGGTCTGCCCTGAAATTCCTGGCAAAGTGGCGTCTGCATAAGGATGGCAGGAAAAATTGGCAGTCTGCAAGGGGCGGCCCCGCTTTCGTCCAAAATAGAGTGCAAAGACAACACGTTGTGAATTCGATCCGGCGCGCTTCCTGATAGCGTCCGCTAGGCGCCCGTCTCCCGCCGCGCCGTCCTGTAAACACGATGAATGTTTAAGCAGGAGGATGGCCGCACACGGAAAATTCAAAGCAAATCGTACGATTCAGCCAGGGATTGCCGAGCAAGGTCGGCTCTGGGACCGCCATTGCGATTAAACTCGTCAAGCAACGGCGTTGAGCGGTTAGGAAAAATGTTCTCGCTCACGTCGAAGAAACATCAGCAGCTTATGAAGAGCGAGGAACGATCATGATCAAGGTGAAGATCAATAGCCAGGAGCATAGCTGGGACGGCGACCCTGACCTCCCATTACTCTGGTTTCTGCGCGATGAGGCCGGCTTGACGGGCACGAAATACGGGTGCGGCCAGGCGCTGTGCGGTGCCTGCACGGTTATCGTCGACAAGCAGGCCGTCCGCGCCTGCATCACCTCGGTTTCCGACGTGGTCGGCCGCGAGGTCACCACGATCGAAGGCCTGCATCCCACCGGCGATCACGCGGTCCAGAAGGCCTGGCGTCAATTGAACGTTCCGCAATGCGGCTTTTGCCAGGTCGGCCAGATCATGCAGGCCGCGGCGCTGTTGATCGAAAATCCCAAACCCACCCACGACCAGATACGCGAAGCGATGGCCGGTAACATCTGCCGCTGCGGCTGCTACCAGCGCATCGAAAACGCGGTCCACCTCGCATCGACGGGGGTCTGATCATGAACGTCCTGACCAATCCCAAAAAACTCCGTGGCTTTGAGCGCTATGTCAAAGTCGACAACGTCTCACGCCGAAGCATCCTGAAGGGCCTTGGCCTTGCCGGCGGCTTTGTGCTGGCCGCGCCCGTGATGTCGCGGCCCGGCTTCGCCGCATACAAGACCGGTGCGGGCGAGATGCCACACGGTACCGTGGTCGATCCGCGCGTGTTCGTCTCGATCGCGCCGGACGGCATTGTCACCATCGTCGCGCACCGCGCCGAGATGGGGACCGGCGTCCGCACCAGCCTGCCGATGATCGTTGCCGAAGAGATGGAAGCGGACTGGTCGCGCGTTCGCATCCAGCAGGCCCCTGGCGACGAGGCCAAATTCGGCAACCAGGACACCGACGGATCGCGCAGCACACGGCACTATTTGATGCCGATGCGTCAGATCGGCGCTTCTGCCCGCACGATGCTCGAGACTGCAGCGGCTAAACGCTGGGGCGTGGCGGCAACCGAAGTGAAGGCGGTCAACCACGAGGTCGTCCATAGCGCCAGCGGCCGCCGCATTGGCTTCGGCGAGTTGGCAGCCGATGCCGCCAAGCAATCGGTCCCGAGTGTCGAAGGCTTGAAGCTGAAGGACCCGAAGGATTTCCGCTATCTGGGCAAAGGCCAGATCAGCATGGTCGATCTGCGCGACATCACTGTGGGCACTGCGCGCTACGGCGCGGACGTCCGCCTGCCGGGGATGAAATACGCCGTCATCGCCCGGCCGCCGGTGACTGGCGGCAAGGTCGTGTCGTTTGACGGCGCGGAGGCGATGAAAGTCTCCGGCGTTGAGAAGGTCATGGAAGTCAAGGGCTGGCCGTGGCCGTCAAAATTCCAGCCGCTCGGCGGCGTCGCCGTGATCGCACGCAACACCGGCGCGGCGATCAAGGGCCGCGACGCGCTCAAGATCGTCTGGGACGACGGAGCCAACGGCAAATACGACTCGGCGAGCTACCGGACCCAGCTCGAGGAAGCCGCACGCAAGCCCGGCCTGGTGGTACGCAAGGAGGGTGACGTTGAGGCCGCCTTGAAGGGCGCCGACAAGGTGATCGTCGGCGAGTATTATCTGCCGCATCTCGCCCATGTCGCCATGGAGCCGCCGGTTGCAGTCGCTGATGTCAAGGGCGACAAAGCGGAGATCTGGGGGCCGGTGCAAAGCGCGGGCGGAACGCGCGAGGACGTCGCCAAAACGCTTGGCATCCCCCAGGAGAACGTCACCGTCAACGTTACCCTGCTCGGCGGCGGCTTCGGACGCAAGTCGAAGTGCGATTTCGCCATCGAAGCAGCCCTGCTTTCAAAGGAGCTCGGCGCCCCCGTAAAAGTGCAATGGACCCGGGAAGACGACGTTCGCAACGGCTTCCTGCACACCGTCTCGGTCGAACGTATCGAGGCCGGCCTCGACAAGAGCGGCAAGGTCACGGCGTGGCGGCATCGCAGCGTCGCGCCGAGCATCGCCTCGACCTTTGCCGCGGGTGCCGTGCATCAGGCGCCGTTCGAACTCGGCATGGGGCTGGTCGACATGCCCTTCGAAATCGCCAACGTCCAGTGCGAGAATCCGGAAGCGGCGGCGCACACCCGCATCGGCTGGTTCCGCGCCGTTTCGAACCTGCCGCGGGCCTTCGCGGTGCAGTCCATGGTCGGTGAAATCGCCCATGCCACCGGCCGCGATCAAAAGACCACATTGCTCGAACTGATCGGCTCGCCACGAATCGTCAAGCTCGATTCCGTGAAGGATCTCTGGAACTATGGCGAGCCCTATGACAGCTATCCGATCGACACCGCGCGGCTTCGCAAGGTCGTCGAACTGGTCGCAGACAAGGGTGGCTGGGGGCGAACCGTCTCCAAGGGACACGGGCTCGGCATTGCCGCGCACCGTAGCTTCGTCAGCTATATCGCGACGATTGTCGAGGTCGCCATTGACGACAAGGGCAAGCTCACGGTGCCACGGGTCGATACCGCGATCGATTGCGGAACCTACGTCAATCCGGAGCGGATCCAGTCGCAGATCGAAGGAGCCGCGATCATGGGCATGAGCCTCGCCAAACATGGCGCGATTACCTTCAAGGACGGCAAGGTGCAGCAGGGTAACTTCGACGACTTCCCGGTGCTCCGGCTCGATGAATCCCCCGGCGTGACGAACGTCTACATCGTACCTCCCGGTCCCGACACGCCACCGAGCGGCGTCGGCGAGCCGGGCGTGCCACCGTTTGCGCCGGCGCTCATCAACGCGATCTTCGCTGCGACCGGCAAGCGCATCCGCGCGCTGCCGATCGGCAAGCAATTGGAGGCATAAGGGGAACGCTGGGCCGCACCGGCCAGAACAAGGGCGGCGAACGTTCGTTCGCCGCCCTTTCTCATCTCTGGTCGATACCTAGCAAGCCTGATGTCTGCCGATCACTTCTTGACGGCGAACACCCAGACGACGCCGCCCTGCGGCACGTTGTTCTCGACGCCGACATTATTCTGGGTCGCCAAAGCATCCTGGATGCGTTGCGCGTCAACGCCCCACCCGGACTGCACCGCGATATACTGCGTGCCATCCACTTCGTACGCGACCGGCATGCCCACGATGCCGGAGTTGGTCTTTTGCTCCCAGAGCAATTCGCCGGTCTTGGCGTGAAAGGCGCGGAACATCCGGTCATTGGTGCCACCAACCAGGACCAGATCGCCGGCGGTCACCGTCACCGAGCCGAACAGGTGCGATTTGGGGAAATTATGCGACCAGACCTTCTTTCCCGTCGCGGGGTCCCACGCCTGCAACTCGCCAAAATGCGTGGCACCCGGGCGAACCTTCAGACCGATATCTTCAGCCTTGGTCCCGAGCCAGAGCTGACCCGGCACCAACGGCAGCTTTTCGCCGGTGAAGCCGCCGCAGAAATTCTCGTTGGCGGGAACGTAGACCAAGCGGGTATTCTGGCTATAGGCCGCCGACGGCCAATCCTTGCCGCCCCACAATGATGGACAGAATTCGACCCGCTTGCCAATGCCGGGCTTATGAGCGGGATCGACGATCGGCTTGCCGCTCGGCTCGATGCCCTTCCAGACGTCGGTATAAACGAATGGCCAGCCTGCCACGTATTTGATGCCCTCCGGCTTGCGCTCGAGCACCCAGAAGATCGCGTTGCGTCCCGGATGGATAAGGCTCTTGATGGTGCGGCCGTCCCTTTGCAGATCGACCAGCATCGGCGCGTCCACCTCATCCCAGTCCCAGGAATCGTTTTGATGGTACTGGAAGTATGATTTGATCTTTCCGTTGTCCGGGTCGAGCGCGAGCACCGAGGTCGCGTAGAGATTGTCGCCGGGATGTGTTTCACCAGGCCAAGGGGCGGCATTGCCCGTGCCCCAATAGATTGTCCGGGTCTCGACATCGTAATTGCCAGTCATCCAGGCAGGCGCACCACCCGATTTCCAGTCGTCACCGCTCCATGTTTCGTGGCCCGGCTCGCCCGGCCCCGGTATGGTGAAGGTCCGCCACAGCTCCTTGCCGGTATCGGCGTCGTACGCGACGACATAGCCGCGAATGCCGAACTCACCGCCCGAGCCGCCGACGATAACCTTGCCGTCGACCACCAGGGGCATCAGGGTCAGGTATTGACCCTTCTTGTAGTCCTGAACCTTGGTATCCCAGAGCACCTTGCCGGTCTTCGCGTCGAGGGCCATCACATGATCATCCGTTGTGGCCAGATACAGCTTGTCCTGCCACAAGCCTACGCCGCGGTTGGTTGGATGCAGTTGAAAGAGATCGTCGGGGAGCTGCCGTTTGTATCGCCAGTACTCATCACCCGTCTTGGCGTCGAGGGCGATCACCTGACCCATCGGGGTCGTGATGAACATGACACCATTATTGACGATCGGAGGCGACTGGTGCCCCTCCACCACGCCGGTCGAGAAAGTCCACACCGGCACCAGGTTTTTGACATTCGAGGTGTTGATCTGGTCGAGCGGGCTATATCCCTGCCCGTCGTAGGTCCGCCGATAGAGCATCCAGTTGCCAGGTTCCGGGTTTTTGAGGCGATCGGCGGTCACCGGACTGTACTTCTCGATCGGGCCTGCACCGGCGGCGATTGAGAACAGGCATGTTGACGCGAACAAGCTCGGCAACAGCCATTGCTTCATGGTCATAGACGCTACCTCCCTGTTTGTTTTTCTTTATCTCTTTTCAGTTGTGCGCATCTGATGCAGGCCGCCGTCACCCTCCTTGCTGTGCTCCTGCCTTTCCAACGAATGTTCCAGCCACCGTGAGCGAGCCGTCTGCGACCGCCAAGGGAAGTGCTGCGAGGCGCCGCGGCGCCGGACCGAACACCACTTGCGCGCTTTGTCGGGGATCGAACTCGGAATTATGGCAAACGCATTTAAGGACGTCCTTTTCGCCCTGCGCTGCCTTTCCCCAAGCCGTGATCGGGCACCCGGCGTGGGAACAAATTGCCGAATAGCCAACGATGCCGTCAGCCGACCGCGGGCGCGTGCTGTCATCAAGTTCGGCTGGATCAAGCTTTACGACCACCACCTCATTCAACCGCGAGCCTTTGCGGACCACTGAGGTTTTGGGATCCTTCGGCCAAGCGCGCACGGCTGGTCCGCCGGGTGTTAGATCCTGCGGCTTGATCACTTCGCCCGCGTGGTCCCCTTCGGCGAACACCAGGACGTCGGCTTTTTGAGGTCGCAGGTCGCTGCCAGGGGCGTCCTCCTCGGCAGCGGCCGATCGAGGCGCCGATGCGTGCACCGCAGTTGCGAGGGCGGTCAGGATGATTGTGCGCCGAGTCTGATCTGAAGGCGATGACATTTTCGTCTCGCTTTCTGCACTGATGCCATGGAGTGATGGCGGATGCGCGATGATTTGACAAACTGAAAGGCTGAACTCGGCCAAATAGAGGCAGCGGACAAATTTTGTTAGTGCGGCCTTTGTTTTCAACACCACTCGGTTTGTAATCGTGAACGCAACCTCGCGTTCGGTATCGGTCCCTTCAATACGGGGCGTCAGCCTGGTGGTCTCATGGGAGTCGCTGGACTTCTGAGCCCTGCCTCGCGCCCGCCCGACCACACGTTTGCGCTGCCACAAGCGGCCCATGACGAGCATGCGCGCAGGTTGACTTCTCGCCGTATTCTCCAAATACTTGACTGAAAACCGGAAGAACCAGTCCCGGCGATAATAATAATTCAGTGGGAGGAGACGATGCCGACTTCACGCAGAACACTGCTGAAGACTTCTGCGGCGGCCGCCGCTGCATTCAGCTTCGATTGGACCCGCGCGCAGGCACAAGCCGAGACAGTGCGCATCGGCTTGATCTACGACTTGACCGGTCCCTTTGCCGCGGGCGGGTCGGTCGCCTCCTCGACCGGCGCGCAGATTGCCATCGATCTCGTCAACGAAAAAGGCGGCATCGGCGGCAAGTACAAGGTTGTCCCCGTCGCTGCCGATTCCCAGAGCAAGCCGGATGTGGCGATCAATGAGGCCAATCGCCTGATCGACCAGGAGAAGATCGACATCATCAACGGTGTCTATGCGAGTTCGCACGCGGTCCCGCTCTCAGCCAAGGTCGAACAGCAGAAAAAGATTCTCTGGATCACGACTGCGGTTTCGACCGCCGTGTTCAAGGACAAGAACCTGCAATACGTCTTCCGCGCACAGATTCATTCCGACCAGTATGGCCAGGCCTTTGCGAGCTTCATCAGCGAGCACGCTAAAGCCAAGCTCGGCATGGAGCCCAAAGACGTCAAGGTCGCGCTGATTCATGAGGATGGCCCTTACGGGGTCGGCGTTGCCGTGGCCGACGAAGCCTATGCGAAGGAGGCCGGCCTGCAAGTCGTGCTCAAGGAAGGCTATTCTGCATCCGCCCCCGACCTCTCGGTGCTGGTGACCAAGATCAAGCGCGCCAGGGCTGATGTGATTTCCCATGCCGGATACAATCCGGACATCACTCTGTTCCTGCGCCAAGCGCGCGAGAACGGCCTCAAGTTCAAGATGCTGTTCGGCGCCGGTGCAGGCTACAGCCAGCTCGACAAGTTGCGCGCGACCTTCGGCGCGGACATCGACAATTTCTGCAACATCGATCCGGTGCCGGCCCAATTGCTCGATCCCGCGAAACTCGCGCCCGGGATCGGCGATCTCACCAAGGTCATGGTCGCGCGCTACAAGGAAAAAACCAGCGCGACCGACGTTCCGCCGCATTGCTCGATGGGTTTCAACCAGACCTGGATCCTGCTCAACAACGTGCTGCCCGTCGCAAAGGAGAAATATGGCGGCTTCGATCCCGAAGCGGTTCGCAAGGCGGCGCTCGACGTGGACATCCCGCCGGGCGGCACTATCCAGGGCTACGGCGTGAAATTCTATCGGCCCGGCACGCCGCTTTCCGGCCAGAACGAGCGCTCGACCCCGGTCGTGATGCAAAATGCCGGCGAGCATATCTCGGTGGTCTGGCCCACCAGTATCAGGACGCGGGATCCAGTGTTCCCGCTGCCGAAGTCATCGGTCTACGCGGCGTAAGTCTCACCTCTCCCGCTTGCGAACATTGCGACTCGCGGCGGCACCCCCACCCCAACCCTCCCCCGCGAAGGGCGGGAGAGGGAGCGCAGTTCGTTTGCGGCTATAGTATTCGACCTCATCTCGTCACGGCTCACAGCGTGACGCGCCGTCCTTCCTCAGCCGCCCAATAGCCGGCGTAGTTGACTTTGATCGTCTCGAAGGCCAGCGCCAGATCGGAGAGCGGTTGCCGGCCGCTGGCGACGCACTCCATGAAGTCCTGGATTTCCTGCGTATAGCCGCGCGTCCATTCCTCCTCGAGGCAGACATATTGCCAGCCGGTCTTGCGGTCGACCTTTTCAGTGATGTAGATGCCGGCGAGCTTCTCCTCGCTGGTCTGGTAGCTCATCATGTGGGTGTTCGGTGTGATGTTGGCGAACAGCGAGCCGCCGCTGGTATAGGTCTCGATCAGGTTGCGGACGCCACCCATGATCATGTCGCCGGAAAACACCGTCGCCTTGGTGCCGTCGGAGAAGGTTACCGTGAGCATGCCCCAATCCTCGACGTCGACCGGATTGGCCTTGATGTAGGTCCGCTCCTCCGGTTTGAGGATAGCCGTGACGTTACCGACGTCACACGTCACGCTCGCAACGCCGATCGTCTCGCCGCGAGCCTTCGCCTCAACCTGCTTGAGATAAAGCACCGCCGAGAGCGGATGGCATCCCATCCGGATCAGCGAGCCACCGCCGGTCATCGCCCATTGCGCGGCGTGCGCCGCGTGCGAGCCGGAGTGGCTCTCCTCCCCCTTCATGAACAGGATTTTGTCTTTCGTGGCCTTGAGGATCTCGGCGGTCTTGGTCACCGCCGGCGCGTAAATCCAGTCCTCCGCATACATGAAAAGCTTGCCGGTCCTGTTGATCGCCGCGCGGGTCTCCGCCATTTCGTCCAGCACGCGCTCATACATTAGTGCCCTCGGCACGTGCTTGCCGATCGGCGCCTTGTCGCCATTCCGGCCGAAATAGCCGGCGAACGGCTTTTCGCAGATAACGTGCTTGCCGGCCTGCATCGCATCGACAATCATTGAAGTGTGCAAGTTGGGCGGCGTGCAGATGTCGATCACATCGATCTCGCTGTCGGCGATCAGATCGCCAAAGCTGCGGTACACCGCCGGGATATCGTGACGATTGGCAAACTCGAGGACATAACTGCCCCTCGCTGCAACAGCCCTGACCTCGACATCCACACCATAAACGCGCCGATAGGCATGCATGTGCAGCTCGGACACGAAGCCGCAGCCGGCCAGACCGATCCTGATTTTCGCCATTGCAGATAAATCCCAGGTTGTCGTTGATCGGGATCGTACAACAAGGAATCAGGGCACGTCACTCTCGCCGAGAGCGATGCCGCTCACATGAGCCGAGCCCGCGGCTGACCTGATAGGCTCACGGACATCATACCGCTATGCGAGCTCGACATGCACCAGACGTGCGGCCGCCCGACGGTGGGCTCAGCTATGTAGACGCTCCAGCTTCCGTACAAAGCCGGAGTCCGTATGACGCCCTTCATACTCGTCATCGATTTCCTTCAGGAGGGTGTCGCCCTTCTTCGGCTCCACAGCAAGCAATATAGCGTCGATCTTGGCCTCTATCCGGTCCTCGCCCTCCTTGGATTGCGGCGAGCCGACGTGCAATAGAATGGCCAGACCTGCAACCTGCCAAAGCAACTGCAAAAACTCAGATTGCCAGTTCTCCAGCATGTCACGCATCATCTGCATGGTGTAGTCGCTGACTTCAACTGGCTGCTTGAGCGCAAGCTGCTCGTTCGCGTAGGCATACCAACCGAATATCCAGTGACCGGTCAGCGTGATCAGAAATAAAGCCCCGGTGACCCAGGCGAACCCGTACCGCGTCCAGATCGATCTCCGAGCCATATCATGCTCCTGCTTCGCGTTTGCGAGCCATGAACGCCGCATCCTTCAATGCCGTTTTGTTCCGTAAGTTCCTTTAGGTGCGCTGCTGCTGCGCCAAGCGGTGCCGCGCGAGGGGGAACATCTTTGGGAACTTGGACTTGATGTTTTGATGCCTGTTGAGGGCGATAAGCCAGACCGTTGAACGTCCGGATGACCAGTCCCGCCATTGCGAGCGCTACTGCCGTTCTCTTGACTGGGGCGGCGGTGCTTTTGGTTTACGATCTTGGTCATTTCTCGACCCATATGGTGCTGCATATCACGTCGATGAATATCATCGCGCCCTCGGTCGCCGCGTTGATCGTTACCCGCCGGCACATCGGCGGCACCCGACCGTTCTGGCTCTGGACCGCGACTTTCGCCCAGATTGTTCTGCTCGGGACGTGGCATTCCCCCGCGGTCCATCACCTTCTCCTCCAGTCTCCGGCAGCTGGTTTGACTTTCCACGCAGCTCTATTGCTAGCTGCGCTCTTCTTCTGGTTGTCCCTGCTGACAACGTCCGCCGCGCCGCGGTGGCAGACAATTCCGGCGCTTCTGCTTACTGGAAAGCTGACATGTCTGCCTGCGGCGCTGCTCATCTTCGCGCCGAGAACACTCTATGGGTTCGCGGACCATTTTGCTGGCGCTGCTGAACATTTCTCATCGCATCACGCGCTGGAGGATCAACATCTAGCCGGCCTGCTCATGATCACAGCTTGTCCACTCAGCTATCTGGTCGCGGCCGTGATCATCACCGTGCAGTTAATAACACGCGCGGAAATATCGGCGGCTCCCATGCCGGACGGCAGGCTCACCATCGGCCGCTAGCGATGCCCCTTGTTTCACGCCCACGCCTGATACGAACCATCCGTTTCATTCTCTATGGCATGATCGCAATCGTGCTCGGCGGCTTTCTCTTCGCATGGTCCGGTCTTTACAGCGTTGCGGCAAGTCGAGGCCACTTCGCGCTGACCAATGCCATTCTTACATTCGGAATGCGTAATTCCGTAACGACCCACGCGCTTGGCATCGAGGCCCCGCAAACCTACAGCGACGATCTCTCGGCACTCGGCGCCGCTCATTTCCACAATGGATGCGCTTATTGCCACGGCGCACCAGGCGTTCCGATCGATCCGATCGCGCAAAGCATGTTGCCTCCTCCACCTGACCTTTCGAAGGCGGTGCGGGATTGGCGCGATCGGGAGCTGTTCTGGATTGTCAAACATGGCATCAAATACACCGGCATGCCGGCCTGGGTCGCGGCACAGCGTGACGACGAGGTATGGGCAATAGTCGCCTTCCTCAGGCAACTTCCCGCCCTTGATGCGGCAGGCTATCGCGAATTGGCGCTTGGCGGCTTATCAATTCGACCGCAGATTGGAAGAGAGATCGCCACCACTGAGGATACGTCGGGGGCGATGAGCGCCTGCGCGCGTTGTCATGGTGCGGACGGCCGCGGACCGAAGAGCCAACTGGTGCCGGTGCTGCACGGCCAGCCCGCCGAGTTTCTGATTGCGGCGCTGGAAGACTTCGCCGCAGGCCGCCGTGCGAGCGGCATCATGCAGCCGGTGGCGAGCGGACTGTCCCCCGCCGAACGCGAGCGGGTAGCACGCTATTACGCGGGACTTGCGCGGCCGGGCGCGCCGAACCGATTGGAGAACGCTGCGGCCGTCGAGCGTGGCCGCGAACTCGCGACGCGGGGGGATCCGAATGCAAAAATCCCCGCATGCATGGATTGTCACAGCACGTCAGCGCTCAACGTCTATCCGCGTCTCTCGGAACAGCATGCCACCTACATCGTCAACAGGCTGCGGAATTGGAGGAAGGGAGTCACATCCTCCTCAGCAACCGATCCGATCATGGCGCCTATCGCGCGGTCTCTAAACGAGCAGCAGATCGACGATGTCGCGGCCTATTTTGCGTCGATAAGCGCGTCAGCTTCGAAAGAGAATAAATGATACGGGCTCGACCATTCTGGTACCTGCTCGGCGCCTCGATGCTTCTCGGCGGCTGTACCAGCGATGTTCAATCGGTGATGAATCCGAGCAGTCTCCAGGCAGTGCAGATTGCGGAAGTAGCCTGGTTTCTGTTCGGGTTCGGGACATTCGTGCTCGTCCTCGTGATCGTGACGTTAATGCTCGCCATCCGCGGGCCATTGCGAATACGCCAAGCGCTGGCGCGAGAGAGCACCGTGATCTGGCTCGGCATCGCATTTCCTGCCGTGACGCTGACGGTGCTTCTGGTCTACGGCGTTTGGGTGATGCGTTCGCACCTCAACCTGCCCCACGGTGGCAGCCCCGTCAGCATCGAGGTGGTCGGAGAGCAATGGTGGTGGCGCGTCACGTACCATGCTCCTGCTGGTTCACGGATTGCCAGCGCCAATGAAATTCGCATTCCGGTTGGATCTCCGGTCACATTGAAACTCAAGGCCGCTGACGTCATTCACAGTTTCTGGGTGCCGAGCGTCGGTGGAAAGGTCGACATGATCCCGGGGCGCACGACCCAATTGCAGCTCACTGTCGATCGCCCAGGAATCTATCG
This sequence comes from Bradyrhizobium sp. RDI18, assembly GCF_043203335.1. Classification (NCBI taxonomy): domain Bacteria; kingdom Pseudomonadati; phylum Pseudomonadota; class Alphaproteobacteria; order Hyphomicrobiales; family Nitrobacteraceae; genus Bradyrhizobium; species Bradyrhizobium sp. RDI18. Next base: position 347,302 of record NZ_JBICRN010000006.1, read on the forward strand.
CGGACAATGTGCCGAATATTGCGGCGGGGCCCATGCCCTCATGGCCATGGACGTGATCGCTATGTCTTCATCCGATTATGCGGCCTGGCTCGAGCGCGCGGCGACGGTGCCTGCGACGCCTCAGACCGACATCGGCCTGCACGGAAGATCGATCTTCCTCGCCGCCGGCTGCGGCGCATGTCACACGGTGCGCGGCACCGCCGCCGCAGGCTCGGTCGGTCCGGATCTGACGCACATCGGCGCGAGACGCTCAGTCGGCATCGATACCCTGCCGCTGACCCGCGAAAACCTGATGCGCTTCATTGTCGATGGCCAGCACGTCAAACCCGGAAATTTGATGCCTGAGTTTCGCGTCCTGCAGCCACAGCAACTGGAGGCGCTTGCCTTCTACCTTCTGAGCCTCAAGGCAGCAGACTAGATGGTTGACGCAGCCTCCTACCCAAACACATTACCCCGGCCAAGCGAGGAACTGGCTCAGCTCGAAGCAATATGGGCTTCGCCTAGAGGCTGGCGTATTGCCACCGACGTCAACAACACAGTGATCGGCTTTTTTTATACCGCTACTGCGGTTCTGTTCTTCCTGCTGGCGGGCATTCTCGCACTGCTGATGCGCCTTCAGCTCGCGGTGCCCAGCAATACCTTTCTCAGCCAGGAAGCCTACAATCAGATCTTCACGATGCATGGCACCGTGATGATGTTTCTGTTCGCCGTTCCCGTCGTCGAGGCAATGGGCATACTTTTGCTTCCCCAGATGCTCGGTGCGCGCGACCTGCCTTTTCCGCGACTCGGCGCTTATGCGTTCTGGGCCTATCTGGTCGGCGGGCTGATCTTCTTCAGCACGTTGTTCTTCGACCTCGCGCCATCGGGCGGCTGGTTCATGTATCCGCCGCTGACCAGTTCGCAGTTCTCGCCCGGACCGGGGGCGGACTTCTGGCTCCTGGGTATCGGATTTATCGAGATCTCAGCGATCGCCGGTGCGATAGAAATCATCGTCGGAGTGCTGCGCACCCGGGCACCCGGCATGACCCTCGACCAGATGCCGATGTTTGCGTGGACGATGCTGATCTTCGCCGGCATGATCGTCTTCGCATTCCCGGCCGTGATCCTGGCCACGCTGCTGCTCGAACTGGAACGCGCGTTCGACTGGCCTTTCTTCATCGCCGCGAGGGGCGGCGACGCGTTGCTCTGGCAGCATCTTTTCTGGTTCTTCGGACATCCGGAAGTATACATCATTTTTCTGCCGGCTGCCGGCATGGTGTCGATGATCGTGCCGACCATGTGCGGTACACCACTTGTGGGCTATCGACTTATCGTCGTGGCGCTGATCGCAACCGGCTTTTTCAGCTTCGGCCTGTGGGTCCACCACATGTTCACCACCGGAATTCCGGCGCTGTCGCTTAGTTTCTTTTCGGCCGCCAGTATGGCGGTGGCGCTACCCAGTGGAATTCAGGTTTTTGCGTGGATCGCGACAATCGCGTCAGGCCGCTTACGGTGGACAACGCCGTCCCTGTTCGTGCTGGGCTTCCTCTTGATTTTCAGCCTCGGCGGCCTCACTGGCGTAATGGTAGCCATGGTCCCGTTCGACTGGCAGGCGCACGATACCTATTTCGTTGTCGCGCATTTCCATTACGTACTGGTAGGCGGAATGGTGTTCCCGCTGTTCGCCGCATTCTACTACTGGGCGCCGGCATTCAGCCGTCTCGCACTGTCCGAGCGACTTGGAAAGTGGATCTTCTGGCTGATGTTCGCGGGCTTCAACGTCGCGTTCTTTCCGATGCACCTCACTGGTCTGATGGGGATGCCGCGGCGCGTCTATACCTATCCGGCAGTTATGCAATGGGACGTGTTGAACATGATCTCCACGATCGGCGCCTTTCTGCTCGCCGCCGGCATTGCCATGTTTTTGGTCGACATGATTCGAAGCCTGCGTCCCGCCATGTCGAAAACAGCCGGCAATATTTGGGGAGCAGCAACCCTCGAGTGGCTGCCCAATAATGTCTATGGACTGCGCAGCATTCCGGCCGTAACCAGTGCATACCCGCTGTGGCATCATCCGCAGCTAGCCAGGGAGATCGAAGACGGACGGCATTTCTTGCCCGGCTCGATCACCGGTCTGCGCGAAACCATCGTCACCTCGCCCTTCGATGCGACACCGCAATACCTGCTCCGCCTTCCCGGCCCGGGCTGGACGCCGTTCTTCGCGGCGGTATTCACGGCTGCCTTCTTCATGCTGCTCACCGTCAAGGCGGTGGTACCTGCGCTGATCTGCGGGCTGCTCGGAATTGCGATGACGGTGGTGTGGATGTGGGGTAGCGACTTGAAGCCGCTGCCGCCTGTCGATATCGGAGCGAACCTCAAGCTCCCTACCTATGCAAACGGTTCATTGTCGCATGCCTGGTGGGCCATGATCGTCCTGTTATTGGTCGCCGGCTCGCTTTACCTCTCCTATGTGTTTTCCTACCTCTATTTGTGGACTGTCTCACCGCAGGTTTGGCCGAGGCTTTCAGCGCTGGCGCCGATCGCATACCCTGCCGTATCGGCTTTGCTGCTTGCTTTTGGCAGTGCAACCCTCGAAATCGCCCGACGTGTTTTGCCCGGAAGGTCTCGCGGCAGTGGCGCTTTCGTGGGACTTGCCGGTCTCGCCGCGGCCGCGCTTACAGGCGCGCTGGTGATCGACGTGTTCGCGCAATGGTGGGCCGGGCTACGCCCGGAATCCGATGCGCATGGTGCGATGGTCTATATGGCTGCCTTCCTGCAGGGGCAGCTAGCCCTTGCGGTTCTGGCCATGACGGGATTTGCGATTGCGCGGAGCTTCGCTGGCCGCCTTGATCGAAAACGACGCGTGGTCTTCGACAATCTGGGCCTGCTATATCACTACACCGTCGGCCAAGGCCTGCTGGGGCTTCTCCTCGTGCACGGATTTCCGAGGCTTGCAGGATGAGCGACACTATCAAGCCATCACCTGGCGATCTTCTGCAGGTGCTTGCTCCGCCCCTTATCTGGTTTCTGCATCTGACTACCGTCTACGCCGCCGAAGCGCTGATCTGCATTGGACCAGCGGCCGCAGCGGCGACCATGATGACCTGGACGATCACTCTTGCCACTGCCGCAGCTTTAACCGCCCTCCTCCTGACGGCATGGACGCTCCATCGCGGTAATGCCCGGCACGCCCAGAGCCTCGGCAGCTCTCGGTTCCTGCATGGCGTATCACGCCTCCTGATCCTGCTTTCGCTTCTTGGGATCGCGTGGACGGTTCTGCCGACTATCTTCCTGTCCACTTGCGCATAGATTCCCAACGCGTTTCTATCTGCTATTGCTGCTTCGGCCGACGCCTTTACGGCGCATCAATGCGGCGAACAGATCGGCCAAGCCGAACTGCCAGGGCTCGCAATCGCCGCTGTGACGCATCCGGTTGGTCAGCCGGCCAAGTTTCGGCGCGGCGACCGTCACCAAATCGCCTTCGACATGCGTGAACCCCTGCCCCTTCGCGGCACGATCCTGGATCGGCGCGAACATCGTGCCGAGGAACAGCGCAAAGCCATCGGGATATTGATGGTTCTCGTTAATCGTCTGCCCGACGATGTCGGCCGGGTCGCGGCTGATCTGGAGTCAGCGAGGAGGCGCCGTGCAGGACGAAGCCTTCCGGCCCCTTCACCTCCAGAGATATCTCCATTCTCCGCACGTCATCGAGCGTGAAGCTCGCGTCGAAGAACCGCACGAACGGCCCGATGGCGCACGAGGCGTTGTTGTCCTTTGCCTTGGACAGAAGCAGCGCCGAACGCCCCTCGAAGTCGCGCAAATTGACATCGTTGCCGAGCGTGGCGCCAACGATGCGCCCATCGCTCGCCACCACCAGCACGACTTCCGGCTCCGGATTATTCCAGGTCGATTTCGGATGCAGGCCCGCATCCACGCATGTACCGACCGCGGACAGCACGGGCGCCTTGGTAAACACCTCGGCGTCCGGCCCGATGCCGACCTCGAGATACTGGCTCCAGGCGTTCTGGGAAACCAGCACGTCCTTCACATGCTGCGCTTCGGCCGAACCCGGCTTCAGTTGTGACAGGTCGGTGCCGACGATCCGCGTCACTTCGGCCCGGATCGCTTCGGCCGAATCCGGATTGCCGCGCGCCCGCTCCTCGATCACCCGCTCCAGCATCGACACTGCGAAGGTGACGCCGGCAGCCTTGATCACCTGCAAATCGATCGGAGCGAGCAGCCATGGCCTGGTCGGATCACGGGTGTCGGGCGGCGTGTTGTTCAAGATATCCTGCAGTGCGCCAAGGCGCTCGCCACGTGCGGCGCGCAGCGCTCCGGCCGGATCGGCCGTGGCAGCAAGCTGGCTGGCGGTGGGGAAGTCCTCGGTGATGTCGAACACGCCGTCCTGGCGGATCGCGACCACCGAAGGGCCGGCAAGATCGGGACGCCAGGCGCGCCCCATCAGCGCGGCACCGGCGAAATCGGCGGGCAGAATGAAGGCGGCGTCTGTGACGATTGGCATCGTGGGAATCCTCGCGAGCATCTATGCGGTCAGCACCGTCCATAGAAGGGAACCGCTCAATGGGTCAACACCTCCCGGGGAATGTCCGTCTCCAGCATCGCCGCAGCCACGACAGGCCACCGCACCGCAGCATGCAAAATCAGGGATCGGTCAGGTGCAGCCGATTGCACGGCCTGCAACAACCGTGGCGGCACGGCGACAGCGCGAAGACTTCGATGTCTGGGAATTAGGCGCGGGACGCCCCGCCGGCCCCGATCGCTGAAGACTGGAGGCCAGCAGGCCTGCTCACCCGTCGGCCCAACGGAAAGCCATGGGACCGCCTCGCCGTACTGTTAGAGCGCGTTGCGCTGACGGCGACCGCCATCAGCGCAATTTTTGGTATCGTGCGAGCTCAGGCCGGTGCCCGCTCCAAGCCGCCTTGTTCAAGCAGCCTTGGCCTTGGATTTGGCCACGTGGCTTGAGATCGCATCCATTAAGGGCGGCGACAGGCAATCATACGGCTCCAGTCCGAGTTCCTTCAGCCGGGCCCTGATGCCATCCATCTCATTCGGCTGAACACCGGACTCCAGCACGGACGACACGAACGCGGCAAACCCAGGAGCTGCCCATCCGCCTTCCTGGAACAGTTCGGGATGGATGAAGTCGAGCCCGTAGAACGGATGCCCCGTGTTCTCGATCCGGCCATACATATGCGTACCGCAGGCCTTGCAGGCATAACGCTGAATTGCCGCCGCCTGGTCGACGATCTGCAGCTTGTCGCCGTTCTCGACTACTTTCACGTTGTCGCGCGGGACGACGGCGACGACAGAGAAGGTCGCCCCTTCGGGCTTCCAGCATTTGGTACAGCCGCAGGCGTGGTTGTGCGCCACGTCGCCCTTAATGGCGACCTTGACTGGCCTGTCCGCGCATTTGCAGACCAGGGTGCCGCCGGCGAAGTTGCCAGAGCCCTGCTTTACGCCGCTGTCAATCGATGGGTGGATATGAACAGTCATAGGCCTATCCTCCTTGTGCTTGAAGTTCAGAACACGACAACCGAACGGATCGACTTGCCTTCGTGCATGAGGTCGAAACCCTTGTTGATCTCCTCAAGCTTGAGGACATGCGTGATCATCGGATCGATCTCGATCTTTCCGTTCATGTACCAGTCGACGATTTTCGGCACGTCCGTGCGGCCGCGCGCGCCGCCAAAGGCCGTGCCCTTCCAGACACGGCCGGTCACGAGCTGGAATGGCCGGGTGGCGATCTCCTTGCCGGACTCAGCGACCCCGATCACGACCGAAACGCCCCAGCCGCGATGGCACGCTTCGAGCGCCTGCCGCATCACGGTGGTGTTTCCCGTGCAGTCGAAGGTGTAGTCGGCTCCGCCGTCGGTGAGCCCGACCAGATGCTGGACGATATCGCTGACCTTGGTCGGGTTGACGAAATGTGTCATGCCGAAACGGCGGCCCCAATCCTCCTTGGAATCGTTGATGTCGACGCCGACGATCTTGTCGGCGCCCACCATCTTCGCGCCCTGGATGACGTTGAGGCCGATGCCGCCGAGGCCGAAAACGACGACGTTGGCGCCCGGTGTCACCTTGGCGGTATTGACCACGGCGCCAACGCCCGTCGTCACCCCGCAACCGATGTAGCAGCTCTTGTCGAAGGGCGCGTCCTCGCGGATCTTTGCCACCGCGATTTCCGGCAGCACGGTAAAGTTCGAAAACGTCGAGCAGCCCATGTAGTGGAAGATCGGCTTGCCCTGATAGCTGAAGCGCGAGGTGCCGTCAGGCATCAGCCCCTTACCCTGCGTGGCGCGAATGGCAGTACAAAGATTGGTCTTGCCGCTCAGGCAGCTTTTGCACTGGCGACATTCCGGCGTGTAGAGCGGAATCACGTGATCGCCGGCCTTGACCGACGTTACGCCCGGCCCGACTTCGCGGACGATGCCCGCGCCCTCATGACCGAGTATCGAAGGAAAGATTCCTTCGCTGTCGAATCCGTCAAGCGTGTAAGCGTCGGTATGACAGATTCCAGTCGCCTTGATCTCGACGAGAACCTCGCCAGCTTTTGGGCCCTCAAGATCAACCTCAACGATTTCAAGAGGCTTTTTGGCTTCGAACGCGACAGCGGCGCGGGTCTTCATCTTAAGCTCCACATTTGCTTTTATCTTAAGCTCCACATTTGCTTTTCAAATCGCTGCACGGACGTACCAGGACCGTGAACCTCGCATGTTCGGCGTGATCACTTGCTTCCCATGCAGGACTTTTTCTGTCTCGGTGTACGCCTCGGGCTTGTCTTCCTTCTTGGCGGGACGAACGCGCGCGACGGCGTCATGGGCGCGGGCACGCAAATACACATAAAGGTCGTCCATGTAGCAGGCGACATTGGGGTTATCGCCGAGGGCTGGCATGACGGAGTTACCGTTCTTGCGGCCGCTCGCGACGACCCCGACGAAGTCGCCGTAGCTCATCGTCTTCAGCGAATCCCTTAGCGCCGGCGCGTAGGTCGACCCCATCCCGTCAGGGCCATGGCAGACATGGCATTCCGAATGATAGCGGCGAAATCCCGAATAAGTGTACCAATCCACGGTACCGTCGGCTCCGACATTGAAGGTAGGACTGCCTTCCTTGTCGAAATACTTTCCGTCCTCGGATTTGACGGCCTTCGGATCGACCGCGTCATCGGCTAGAACGAGCTTTCCAGAGGCCATCAAAACGAGAGTGGCCGCCAACAACCAGATTATACGCAAGAGATTGTCCTCAATATTCGATGGCAGACGAACCGACGCGTGGCACGAGCCACGCGTCGGAACGAAGTTAGCACTTACTGCGGCAGCGCGAACACCGTGAGCGTGCCGCCGAGCGCGGTGTAGTTGGCCAACGCGGCGTAGCCACCGACTGCGCCGAGGCCTTCAGTTGGCTCGGTCAGACCTGCGGCAAGGCCGATACCCGCCCAGCCGCCAACACCGGACAGCACGGCCACATACTGCCTGCCGCCCTGCTCATAGGTGTTGATGTTACCGATGATACCGGACGGGGTCTTGAACTTGTAGAGCTCCTTGCCCGTCTTGGCATCGACCGCCTTGAGGTAACCTTCGAGCGTTCCGTAGAACACCACGCCGCCGGCGGTAGCGAGCGCACCCGACCACACCGAGAACGGCTCCTTGTTCGACCAGACGATCTTGCCCTTGTTGTCCCAGGCGATGAAGTTGCCCATATGGCTTTCGCCTTGGGGCGGATACATCGAGAGCGTCGCGCCGACGTAAGGCTGACCCGCGGTGTAGCTCACCTTGAACGGTTCATAGTCCATGCAGACGTGGTTGGTCGGGACATAGAACAGTTGCGTATCGGGCGAGTAGGCTGCCGGCTGCTGGTCCTTGGTGCCGAGCGCGGCCGGACAGATACCCTTGGTGTTCTTGTCCTCGCCACCCTTCTCCGTCGAATACTGATCGACGACCTTGGGACGACCATAGGTCGGCGAGCTCTTGTTCATGTCGACGCCGGTGGTCCAGTTAACCTTCGGGTCGTACTTCTCGGCCACCAGCAGTTCACCGCTTTCGCGATCCATCGTATAGGCGAGCCCGTTGCGGTCGAAGTGGGTCAGCAGCTTGCGAGGCTGGCCATTGAACGGCTGATCGGTGAGGATCATTTCGTTGACGCCGTCATAGTCCCATTCGTCGTGAGGCGTCATCTGGTAGACCCACTTGGCCATTCCGTCGTCGGCATTGCGCGCGAAGACGGTCATCGACCACTTGTTGTCGCCGGGACGCTGCTTCGGATTCCAGGTCGAGGGATTTCCCGAGCCGTAGTAGACGAGGTTCAGGCTGGGATCATAGGACAGCCAGCCCCATGTGCAGCCGCCACCAATCTTCCACTGGTCGCCCTGCCAGGTTTTGAGGCTCGAGTCCTTGCCGACCGGCTTGCCGAGCTCGGTGGTCTTCACGGGATCCACCTTGATGATATCGTCCGGCCCCTCCGAGTAGGCGCGCCAGACCTGCTTGCCGCTCTTGAGGTCGTAAGCCGTGACGTGGCAATGCACGCCGAACTCGCCTCCCGAGATACCGATTAGAACCTTGTCCTTGACGACCAGCGGCGAAGAAGTGCCCGTCTCGCCCTTGGCGGGGTCGCCGTTCTTTGTGGTCCACTCCACCTTGCCGGTCTTGGCATCGAGGGCGACCAGGGTGGTGTCGGCCTGATGCAGGAAGATCTTGCCGTCGCCATAGGCTACGCCGCGATTGACCGTGTCGCAGCACATCACGGGAATGACGTTCGGATCCTGCTTCGGCTCGTACTTCCAGACGATCTTGTTGTCCTGCGAAAGGTCAAGAGCATAGACCTTGTTCGGGAACGGCGTATGGACGTACATCATGTTGCCGATGACGAGCGGGCCGCCTTCGTGGCCGCGCAGCACGCCGGTCGAGAAGGTCCAGGCGACCTGGAGTTTCCCGACGTTGGATGCGTTGATCTGGTTAAGCTTCGAGTAGCGTGTGTTGGCGTAGTCGCCGGCCGGCTGCACCCAGTCTTTTGGGTTCTGCGACATCTTGATCAGTTCTTCGTTGGCGTATGCGACGCCGACAACGAATGTCGCCATAGCGCCAAGACAGGCTGCGGATAGCACCTTGCGCATAGTGGTTTCCTCCAAGATACGAGTTTTGGGTTTCCGCCGAAACGGCCCATTCTTCCATTATTGGTCCCTATTCCTATCCCGCCCGGAGATGGGAAACTTGCCCAAGAGCGAAGCGCGCTTGCTCAATAGCGAAACCCAACTGAATTTTTTAATTTCGCGCTGGCGCGCTGTTTCGGCTCTGCCGTGATGCTGCGAAGCATCATGCCGTGGGGCGTGTTCCCACGGCCTTCCCTGCGCGACTCGCGGTCTAGGTTTCCCTTGACGCCGCCGAAACTAAGTTGGAGGATTGTCAAAGGGATATTGGGAAGAATCTGCGCGCTTTCCTGACGACTGCCTAAATTGGGGCCAAATGTCGCGACCATCTGACCGACGCCTCGGCGGAGGTTGCAGTCTGTTCTCAAATCGGTGGCTGGGCAATGCCTGATACAGTTCGTTCACTCAGCACTTCCGGGTTAGCGCCGAAGAAGCAGATCCAAACTTGGTCAGACGCACTGACCGATCTATGTGGCCAGTTCGATGTCGATCCGCTGGAAGGTTCCTCGCTGGAGGGGCGGATAAATTACACGACCGTCTCGCAGCTCAAACTCTGTCAGATCGAGGCGAGCCAGCATCGTATCGCGCATACGATCTCCGGCACAAAGCTGAGCGAACATCCCTACGTCAAGATACTGTTCCAGACCTACGGCATCTCGCATTTCGAACAGAACGGCCGCCGCATCGATATCATGCCTGGCGATTGTCTTGCCTATGATGTCTCCTGTCCGCACACCATCGTGAGCCCCTCATTGACCCGGCACGAGGTCGTGATCGTCCCGAAGGAGCTGCTTCACGAGCGCGGCTTCCGCACGGCGAAAATGTTGCCTTGCAAGCTCTCCGCGCGCAACGGCACCGGCCGTATCGCCTACGACTTCGTGCACACCGCGTTTGACGAAGCAAAGAGACTGTCGCCTCACAACGCCATCGGCGTCGCCGACTCGCTCATCGATCTCTTGCTGTTACCGCTGCGCGAGGCCGACACGATGTTCGATCGCGTCGGTCCCGAAGCAATGTACATTCGCGCGCAAGCCTTCATCCGCGAACATTTGCGCGACCCGGATCTTTGCATCGACCAGATATCCGCGGCATTGGGCTGCACCAAGCGCTATCTGCACATGCTGTTCAGTGACAAGGGCATGACCGTCAGCGATTACATCTGGCGGGCGAGACTGCTGCACTGCCGGCAGGAGCTGGAGACCCAGCACGGAAAGACGATCACCGATGTCGCGTTTTCGTGGGGCTTTTCGAGTTCGTCGCACTTCAGCCGCGTGTTCCGGAAGCATTTTGGCTTCGTTCCGTCCGCGATCCACAAGGCGCACTGCGTCGATCCGTCGCCGGATGTTTCCTGACGAGAACATCCCGGTGGCGCGGCAAGCTGAACACTCTGCCGCGCATCATCGCTGAGCCGCCTTTTGCGCCTTCCCCTTCTCTAGAAAGTTGCCTTCAGGCCCGCGTAAAATGCGCGCGGCCGCGCCGGGCTGACCGAGCGGGCGTCCGTGAACTCTAAGCCGCCATTGGCGAAGTTGGGGATGTCATCTTTTTCGAAGAACGTCCCGTAAACCGCGTAGCGGTGGTCCAGGATGTTGTCGACGCGGGCATAGAGCTGGAACGTCTTGTTGATCTGATACGAGGCGTGCACGTTGAAAACGGAATACCCTGGCAGCCTCGCTGCCTGATTGGATTCATCGCCGACAAAATACTGGCTGCCGACGAACAATGCATCGCCACCGACCTTGAAGGCGTCCGTGACCGAATAGTCGATGCCAACCTTGACCCGGTTGCGGGGTATCGCCGGAATTCGGTTGCCCGGCAGAACCTGGATATTTCCATCGGCATCGGCGAACGGGCTGTGGGAGTTGAGCGTCAGGGGGTCGAGGAAGCGCGCATCCACGAGGGCATAGCTGGCATAAAGTTGCAGCGTCTTCGACGTCAGATTGACCTGAGCCTCGACACCCTGGCGGCGCGTCCGGCCTACGTTCTGGAAATAGCCAAATCCCTGCAACTCCGGACTGGGGATCGCCAGGATGTCATCGGCATTGGTCGCGCGGAACGCGCCGACTTTCCACCCAAGCGTTCCGATATTCAGCTCCTGCGTTCCGCGGAAACCTGCCTCTATGGTGCGAGAGACGACCTGTTTCAGCGGCGGGTCCGCGATCAGGAATGCCGCAGCGATACAGGGGCGCGCAGGGTCGGCGCATGCGAGCTCCAGCGGCGTCGGCGCGCGATTAGCTTCGGAGTATCCCGCGTAGGCCGTCAAGCCCGGCGTGATCTTGTAGGTGCCGCCGATCATCGGATTGAAGCGACTGAACGTGTGATTGCCGTTGAGGTCGGTGCCGATCAGATCCTGAAGGACGATGTTTGCATAGTTGAATCGGCCGCCGCCCGAGATTGAAAACGCGTCTGTCACGTCGAATGTGTCGAGTGCATAGAGGCCGGTGTACTGGTTGGTGGCGCGGAGCGAGACCGGGCCGATGGATACAGGCTCGCCAGACCGCCCGAGAAATATGCCGCTGCCGCTGACGACGTAGTTCGAGCCGATCGTGCCCAGTTCCGCGCTGGCCCCGAAGCGGGTAACGCCGGAGTCGAAACTGGCGCCAACCATGAACTGGTTGTTATGTCCGAACAACTGGTCGGTGTTGGTGGCCTGCAGGGTCGCGCCAGTCGTCGTCGAACGGGTTGTTGTCCGGTCGATCTGCCCCAACACCGCCGTGTCAGGGAACGGATTTGCGAGTTGGACGCCGTTAAGGCCATTTGCTGCCACGTCGTCGTCGTTAAAGCAAAGCAGCCCCGGATCGGCGGCGCACGGCACCGTCTCGGTCGGGTTTCCGTCCACTGTCTTCTGCCGGAATGCCCGGACGCGCGCCGAGCCTTCGATCGTCCAGGTCGGCGTCACCTCGACCTTTCCGGTCAGGTTGGCGTAGGCAACGCGATTGTCCGTGGTCTGCGGCGTCGTATAGGTCGCGCCCCAATATCTCTGGAGCAGTTCGACCGGCACCGCCGCCGCGGCGCCGAAATTGTTCTTGGCGACGCCCACGTTGAGGTGAAATTCACTGCTGTCGGTCCGGTATCCGACGTCGCCGTAAAACCGGCGAATCGCCGACTCCGAGAAATTCCGATAGCCATTGTCACGCACGCCTTCGAGCGCACCATAGACGGAAAAATTGTCGATCTGCTTGCCATACTGTGCCGAGCTCTGGATCCGTCCGAAAGATCCACCCATCGTATTGACTTCAGCGCCTTGATAATTGAAGCCATCCTTCATCAGTACGTTGACGGCTCCGCCGAGGGCATTGAGACCGAATGCGGGGTTGTTGGTTACGACGGTGACCGACCTGATCGCGGCGGTCGGGATCAAATCCCAATTGACGGTGTCGCCGAACGCTTCGTTGATGCGCATCCCGTTCTGATAAACCGCAAGCCCCTGAGGCGTACCGGAGACCGGAGATGCCACGAAACCTCGAAATTGCACGTCGGGCATAAATGGATTTCCAGTCGTATCACTGAGGACGATACCTGGCACCCGCTGCTGTAATGCATCAGCGATGTTCAGCGAGTCGGTGCGAGCGATCTGCCCGGCACCCACGGCATTGACCGCCGCTGGCACCTTGTCGACGTCCATTCCGGATCGCGCCGTCGGCGTAGGCGCCGTCGGGTAGACGTAGACTCTGCGCACGTTACGGGTGACCCGAGGCGCGGTAGTGCCGCGGGCTGGCCTGGCCGCTGGTCTGGCTGATGTCGGCGGGGCGACTACCTCGATGGCGGGCAAGACCTCACTCTCGCCAGATGCGGTTTGGGCCTCGGCACGGTCGATCCCGGGAACCAGGCACAGTGAGATTGTCCCGATCACCAGTACGCGTACGCCCATGTCCCCACCCCCCACTACATTCCGGCGCATTGGCGATGCCGGTGCGATGCGGACGATACTAGTGAGAAGACATCGACACACGCTAGCCGCAAAAGGTCGGGCTTCCCAGATGTCCTCCTTCCCGAAGAAACCGGGAAAAATTCCCGCCCGTCGCTTCGCCGCCTCAGCGCGATCCGTGGGGAACGACCGCCTCTACCGTGAGGCCCCCGTTGCCGGAGACCACATTCAGTGTCCCGCCCAGCGCCAGTATTCTCTCGCGCATGCCGATCAAGCCGAAACCGAGCTTGTGATCCGGCGCCAAACCGCGGCCGTTGTCGCTGACGCGCACCAAGGCGCAGGCGCGACTTCCATGCATTCCTGCAGCCTGTTCCACCGTGACGCTGACAGCGGTCGCGTCGGCGTGGCGGAAGGCATTCGTCAGGGCTTCCTGAACGATGCGGTAAACCGTCAAGTCCGTGACTTCTCCAGTCTCGTCCGGCGCGTTCGCAATGTTCGCGTCAATGGTTACATCGGGACGGGACTCACGCCACAAACGCAAGAGCACGCCGAGCGCCTCGCGCAGTCCAAGCTCTGCAAGTCCAACGGGCCGCAGCTTTTCCAGTATCCTGCGATTGAATTGCTGGAGTGCGTTGATCTGCTCCATGATTGCGGTGCCATGCTTGCGTAACGCATCCGCGCTCGGCGCGCGCCCGTCCTCCGCTAGCCGCATCAGGGCGCCAGCGTGAGCACGCAGCGTAAAGAGATAGGGCCCAAACTCATCATGCAGCTCGCGCGCAATCTCCTTGCGTTCCATATCCTGCAGCGAGACCGTGCGCTCGGCGAGCCGCCGCTTGTCCTCGACAGCTTCGCCAAGGGCGCCCGCGAGGTGGTTCAGCTTGGCACAGATCGCCGCCAGTTCCGGCGTGCCGCCGGGCTCGACGCGTGATCCATAGTGCCCGGCCTCGATGTTTGCCATGGTCTGCGAAAGCGCCTGCAGCGGCGCCAGCGCGCGGCCAACCACGACTATCGTCACCAGAAAGAGCGCGATGGCGAGCGCGGAACTAACCGCTAGCTGGGTAACGATTCCGTCCCAGATTTCGGCCATTTCGTCGTTCGGATGCGAGGCGATCAGGAGCGACTGCGGCTTTCCGTGGATCGTGATCGGTACGGTTACGGTGGTCGTTTCGGGATGCACGAGCGCGATGAACCATGCCGGCGGCGATCGTTCGTCGCCGCCATCGCCCGAGCGCTCGGCCACGGTTGCATCGCCCTGCCGCGTGATACTGACGTGCCGGAGCCTGCTGAGGTCGTGCACGATCTGGTTCAGCCGCGCCTCCGGATCTGTCGCCTCGTTCAGGCTGGGAACGATCGTCTCCACGAATTCGCGCGCCAGCCGGATGACACTTTGATCTTCGGCCCGGACACGGGGCGCGGCCTCCACCACCAGCCGCGCGATATTGATGGCCAAACCGAGCGTGAGACCCAGCGCCAGCAGCAAATTGATCCGCCCACGCAACGATAATTTCTGCCACATGAGGTTTGCCCCAATCGCGTCGCAATCAGTTCCTCGTCGAGAGGACCGTTGACAGTCGAAAGACCGACGATCAGATTGAAGCCTACAGCAATCTCGCAGGCGTTGCATGACCGGGCTCGCGCCGATGTCGATGCAGCTTGACGCGATGCAGCAACACGAGCGAAGCAGCTATCGGGGATCGATGCCATGCGAGTACTGATCGTCGACGATCATCCCATCGTTGCTTCGGGCTGCCGCACCGTATTTGCCGACGAACCGGAGGTCGTGCTGCTGGAGGCCGCCGACGCGGAGAGCGGCGAACGCGTCTTCGTCGCCGAACGTCCCGATATCTGCGTGATCGATATCAACCTTCCGACCGTCTCGGGGTTTGAACTGGCGCGGCGCATTCTTGCGCGCACTGGGTCGGCACGAATCATCATGTTCAGCATGAACGACGATCCCGTCTTCGCCGCGCGGGCCATCGAGATCGGCGCCAAGGGCTATGTCGCGAAGACAGGCGATCCGCAGGATTTGGTCGAGGCCATCCGTGAAGTCGGCAAGGGCGGGGTCTATCTGCCCTCCGCGATTGCGCGAAGCATCGCATTCGCCGGACCCGTTTACGCTCGCAGCCCGCTTGCAAAACTGACTTCGCGCGAGATGGAGATCCTGCGCCTGCTCAGCGCGGGCAAGAGTCTTTCCGAGATCGCGTGGCTGGTTCATTCCTCGTACAAAACGGTTGCTAATACATCCTCGATCATGCGCCAAAAGCTCGGCGTGCGAACTTCCGCCGAACTGGTGCGGCTGGCAATCGAAAGTGGCATTGGCATAAGCGTGCCGCACGGCGCCGGAGTAGCAAGGCCATGAGCATGCAGACGGTTTCACTGAACAAGGCATATGGCGGAACGCAAGGCGTCTACCGGCACGCTAGCCGCGAAACGCGGACCGACATGACGTTCTCGGTGTATGTGCCTCCGCACGCCGCCGGCACCAGGCTGCCGGTCGTCTGGTATCTCTCAGGCCTGACCTGCACCCACGCCAACGTGACGGAAAAGGGCGAATTCCGCAGCGCCTGCGCCGAACTCGGCCTGATCTTCGTTGCGCCCGACACCAGTCCGCGCGGCGAAGGGGTGCCGGGCGATCCCGCCAATGCCTACGATTTCGGGCTTGGCGCCGGCTTCTATGTCGATGCGACGCAGGAGCCGTTCGTCCGCAATTACCGCATGTGGAGCTATGTCACGGAGGAACTGCCAAAACTGGTCGCCGAAAACTTTCCTGTCGATGCAAGCCGGCAATCCATTCTTGGCCATTCCATGGGCGGCCACGGCGCACTGACGATCGCCCTACGCCATCCCGGCCGCTACCGCGCTGCCAGTGCCTTTGCGCCGATTGTCGCTCCCTCGCAGGTGCCATGGGGCATCAAGGCGCTCGGCGGTTATCTCGGCAGCGACCGGCAAGCATGGCGCCAGCACGATGCGGTAGCCCTGATCGAGGACGGCGCCAGATTACCCGATCTGCTGGTCGACTATGGCGATGCCGATCAGTTTCTGACCGAACAACTCCGCCCGGAGTTGCTGCAAGGCGCATGCGAGAAGGCCAAAATCCCCCTCACCTTGCGGCGGCAGCCCGGTTATGACCACAGCTACTACTTCATCTCCACATTCATGGCCGATCATCTGCGTTGGCACGCCGCGCGCCTGAAGGGCTGACACGTCGCGAAGCCGGCGCGCAACAGAATTGAGTTGCAAGCCGAGACAATTCGGTCATGGTTCAAGCCAAAGGTCTTCCATATCAAGTCGAGAAGACCTGTCAGGGAGAAGCCATGATCCGATGCTTGGTCGCTGCGATCGGCTTGAGCATTGCAGCTACCTCCGTGCTCGCGGCCG
The DNA here is from genome assembly GCF_043203335.1 of Bradyrhizobium sp. RDI18. NCBI lineage: Bacteria > Pseudomonadati > Pseudomonadota > Alphaproteobacteria > Hyphomicrobiales > Nitrobacteraceae > Bradyrhizobium > Bradyrhizobium sp. RDI18. The sequence goes on from NZ_JBICRN010000006.1 coordinate 363,687, forward strand.
CCCCTATCGAGATCGGCGTCGGCTATCTTGGCCGCGCCGGCATCAAGGCGAAATTGTCCCTCGTCGAACTGCCGGCGGAGAACGACGGGCTTGCCGGCGCACGCCTCGCCATCGAGGACAACAACACCACGGGCAAGTTCCTCAATCAGCGCTTCACGCTGGAAGAGGTACGGCTCAAGGACGATGAGGACGTCGCGAAGGCGGCGGCGGCGCTTGCCGAGCGCGCCGGCTTCATCATTGCCGACCTTCCGGCAGACGACCTTCTGAAGGCCGCCAACGCGCTTCGCGAACGTGGGACGTTGCTATTGAACGCCGGAGCAATCGACGATCGTCTGCGCGAGCAGGATTGCCGCGGCAACGTGATCCACGTCGCGCCGACGCGCTCGATGCTTGCGGATGCGCTCGCGCAATATCTGGTGTGGAAGCAATGGAAGCGCTGGTTGCTCGTGGTCGGCTCGCATGATCAGGACAAGCTCTACGCCGACGCACTGCGGCGCGCGGCCACGCGCTTTGGCGCCAAGATCGTTCAGGAGCGAACCTTTGAAGATACCGGCGGCGCGCGCCGCACAGACAGTGGCGTCACCCTGATCCAGCGGCAAATTCCGGTATTCACCCAGCAAGCACCGGCCTATGACGTCCTCGTGGCAGCCGACGAAAGCGAGGTGTTCGCGTCCTACCTGCCCTACCGCACCTGGGATCCGCGCCCGGTTGCCGGCTCGGCGGGCCTCGTTCCGACCAGTTGGCACGCAGCACAGGATCAGTGGGGCGCGATCCAGATTCAGAGTCGGTTCGCCAAACTGAACTCGCGACACATGAGCGCATTGGACATGCAGGCCTGGACGGCAGCACGCATGGTCGGTGAAGCTGCGTCGCGCACAAAGTCCGGCGACCCAAAGGCGGTGTCGGATTTTCTTAAAGGGAAGGACTTTTCCGTTGCTGCGTTCAAAGGCCGGCGGTTGACGCTGCGGGACTGGAATTTGCAGCTTCGCCAGCCGATCCTGCTGGTCGATGGGCGCATGGTGATCTCGGTTTCGCCGCAGGAGGGATTCCTGCACCAGGTGTCGGAGCTCGACACGCTTGGCGTCGATCGACCGGAAACCAAATGCAAGTTGAATTGAAGGAGGATGGATTGCGCATCTGGCGTTATTGCCTGTTTTCCGGAATGGCTGCCTGGCTCGCGGCGGCGACACCCGCATTGGCCTTCATCGCCTATGTGTCCAACGAGAAGAGCAACACCGTATCGGTGATCGATACGAACAGTTGGGCTGTCATCAAGACCATCAAGGTCGGCCAGCGGCCACGCGGCATCGAATTCACCAGGGACGGCAAATTTGTGTTCGTCGCGGTCGGCGACGACGACAGCATTCAGGTCATTGACGTTGCGAAGCAGGAGGTCGTCGATTCCCTGCCCTCCGGCCCGGACCCCGAGCTGTTCGCCCTCGATGCCGACGGCAAGATTCTCTATGTCGCCAATGAGAACGACAATACGGTGACCATCATCGACGTCGAGAAGCGCGCCCGTCTCGGCGAGATCCAGGTCGGCGTCGAACCCGAGGGCATGGCGATCAGCCCGGACGGCAAAATCCTGATCAATACGTCCGAGACGACCAACATGGCGCATTTCATCGACACCACGACGCGCGAGATCGTCGCCAACGTTCTGGTCGATGCGCGCCCGCGCTACGCCGAGTTCAAACGTGACAATTCCGAGGTGTGGGTATCGTCGGAGATCGGCGGTACTGTTTCAGTGATCGACCCGGCCAAGCGGGAGGTGACGAAGAAGATTTCATTCGAAATTCCTGGCCTGCGAAGCGAAGCCATCCAGCCGGTCGGCATCGGCATGACCAAGGACGGCAAGACCGCTTTCGTCGCACTCGGCCCGGCCAATCGCGTCGCCGTCGTCGACGCCGTTAGCCACAAGGTCACCAAATATCTGCTGGTGGGCCAACGTGTCTGGCACATGGCATTCACGCCCGACGAGAAATATCTGCTGACCACCAATGGCGTATCGAACGATGTCTCGGTGATCGACGTCGCAGCCCAAAAGGTCATCAAGACGATCCAGGTCGGCGAACTGCCCTGGGGTATGACGATTGCACAACCATGACGGCCACTGACGCCTTTTCCGCCGGTCAGAGCACGCAAGGTTTCCATCCCCGGCCCGATGCCGTGGAGATGCCTGCGCTGTCGGTCGAAGGCGTCAGCCATGCCTATGGCACCCGGCGCGCGCTGATCGAGATCGCCTTTTCCGTCGCGCCGGCAAGTTTCACCGCGTTGCTCGGCCTGAACGGCGCCGGCAAGAGCACCCTGTTCTCGCTGATCACGCGGCTGTTCGGAATCCAGCACGGACGTATCGGAATTTTCGGCCATGACGTCGCGCAGGCACCCGGCGAAGCCTTGCGGCTGCTCGGCGTGGTGTTTCAGCCCCGCACGCTCGATCTCGACCTCTCGGTGACGCAGAATCTGCTTTATCACGCCGCCTTGCACGGCATCGGCAGGCGCGATGCCTGCGCGCGCAGCGGTGAAGTGCTGGCACGCATCGGCCTTGCCGACCGCGCCGGCAGCAAGGTGCGCGATCTCTCCGGCGGCCAGATGCGACGATTGGAGATCGCGCGGGCGCTGCTGCATCGCCCGCGCCTGCTCCTGCTTGACGAAGCAACCGTCGGCCTCGACGTCAAGGCGCGCGCCGACATCCTCAGCCACGTTCGGCAGCTCGTTGCCGAACAGGGAATAAGCGTGCTGTGGGCGACGCATCTGTTCGATGAGATCGGTTCGAACGACGATCTCGTCGTGCTGCATCAGGGCCGCGTATTGGCCCAGGGCAAGGTGGCGCGGGTGATCGCCGATGCCGGCGGTAGCGACATCAACACGGCGTTCATGCGGTTGACCGGCTCCACCGCTCAGAACGGGAGTTCAACGTCATGACATCGGCAGCCATGCCGCCAATCCAGCGTGGCTTCTCGCTGGCCGAATATCTGATCTGCCTGAACGGCATCGTGTGGCGCGAGGCGCTTCGCTTCCTGCACCAGCGCGAACGCTTCATCTCCGCGCTCGTGCGCCCCCTGGTGTGGCTGTTCATCTTCGCCGCAGGCTTCCGTCAGGTGCTCGGCCTCTCCATCATCCCCCCATATGAGACCTACATTCTTTACGAGGTCTATATCGCGCCCGGGCTGATGGCGATGATCCAGCTCTTTAACGGCATGCAGTCCTCGCTCTCCATGGTTTACGACCGAGAAATGGGCAACATGCGGACCTTGCTGGTGAGCCCGCTGCCGCGATGGTTCCTCTTGTCCTGCAAGCTTCTGGCGGGAACCGCGGTCTCGCTGCTTCAGGTCTATGCCTTCCTGCTGATCGCCTGGTTCTGGGATATCGCAGCGCCGCCGACCGGCTATCTTACGGTGCTGCCGGCGCTGGTCCTCTCAGGCCTGATGCTCGGCGCGTTGGGCATGCTGATCTCGTCCGGCATCAAACAGCTCGAGAACTTTGCGGGCGTGATGAACTTTGTCATCTTTCCGATGTTCTTTGCTTCCTCGGCGCTTTATCCACTATGGCGCATCCTGGAGAGCAGTCCGATGCTCTACTATGTCTGCCTGTTCAATCCGTTCACGCATGCGGTGGAGTTGATACGTTTTGCGCTATATGGGCAAATGAATTGGATCGCGCTTGCGGTCGTCGGAGGCTGCACGATCGCCTTCATGATCGGCGCCATCCTCGCCTACGATCCATCGCGTGGCCTGATCCGCCGCGGCCCTGCCGGAGGCGAGACATGAAATACCGGATCGCGATCTCCGTACTCCTTGCCGTTGCGGCCGTGAGCGGGTACAGCCACGCCGCCGATCCACGCTATCCGGACTGGCCGTGCACGCAGGCCAAGGTACCCGAGATATCCGTCGCCGCGGTGTGGGCAGGCCCGCCACTCGACGACGTCTCCGGCAAGTGGAAGGACGATGCCAACGTCAGCGCGCTGGTCGCGAAGCTCGCGGCAAGGCGGACCCCGCTCGAGGAGGCGCAAAAGGCAATCACGGAATATCTGAACGGTGCAGCCGACAAGACCGCAAGCGGGAAACTGCTGTTTGCCGGCTTGTTCGAGTCTCTCAATGCCCAACGCTCCCAGGTTATGAACGGCTTGGAGCGCGTCACCCGCAAACAGCGCGAAGCGGCGGATAAAATCCGCACCGACACGCTGGCCTTGCAAGCGCTGCAGGGCGAAACGCCGCCCAACCAGACGAAGATCGACGAACTCAGCAATCAACTCGTCTGGCAAACGCGCATCTTCGAAGACCGGCGGAACGTCATCAAATTCGTCTGCGAGGTGCCGACAGCGATCGACCAGCGGCTGTTTGCCCTCGGACGAACGATTCAGCAGGAGATCGAATAGTCGCTAACGCGGCGATGCGGTCTCCTCGCCGGTCCGCGGCTCCGGATGCGACTCCGCCAGCGCCAGACCGGCCCTTTCCCACCCGTCGGTCCCGTCAGGATACCACGCCACGTTGGAATAGCCGTAAGTGAGGATGCGCTTGGCCGCGTTCCACGACATCCAGCAATCGGCAAGGCAGTAGACCACCACCAGCGCAGCGTTGTTGCCTGCCGTCGCGCCGACAAGCCCGCGCTGCAGATAGTCTTCCGTTACGGCCGCGAGCTTTCCGTAGCCGGTGTCCGGCAGCCACACGCTGCCGGGAATGTTGAGCCGCGGCTTGTCGCGCCAGATGGTGCCTTCGGGAAGATTTTGCGGCTTCGGCGCACGAGGCATCACGTCGATGAATGCGCCGGCCTTGGCGCGCCAGATCGCCTCGGCCTCTGCGGTGGTCAGCACGCGTACACCGGCAAGGGTTGCGGGAACCGGCGCACGGTAATCTTCCATGCGATACCCGTCGGGCTCGGGAGGCCTCTCCTGCGCGAAGGTCGAGACGACGAATGGGAATGTCGCAAGGATCAGGCCTGCGAGCGCTTCTCTCATGGGGCTTTGGTTGCCGTCTCCGCACCGATCGGCCGGTCATTCTCATCGAGCAAGGGAACGCCGAAGTCCAGCAGTATCTTGTTGACGGCCGGCTGGTTTTCCTGGATCAGGCGATTGAGCTGCCGCTTCCAGTTCTGGTCGGCCGCCCGCACCCCCATGCCGATACGATACGCCAATCGAGGGCCTGACTTTTCCTTCACGAGGGGCGTGACATGGAGCGGGGGGTCCGCCTTCTTCGCATAGAAGCCGGCCATCGGCCCCCAGAGAATGCCGGCGTCGATCTTACCGGACATCAGGTCGGCTATCATGGCCTCCGCTGACGAATCCAAGCGGGTATCGACCATCAACTGATACGGTTTGGCATTCGCCATCAGGCCGTTGACCGCCATATTCGTGGCAGGCGGTGTTCCGGCCACGATGCCGATATGCCTGCCCTTGAGACGCTCGTCTTCCAGCGTGGTCACTTCGTCGAGGCCGCTGCCCTTCTTGACGACCAGCGCGTAGGCGGTGCGGTAATAGGGATTGGTGCCCTGGACCACGTCATCTCCCTGTGGGAAGCCCATGATGACATCGCAACGATGGGCGCCAAGCGTCATCCGGACGAAGCCCGTCGCCTGCGGGAAGTACATGTAGTCCAGTTTCTTGTGCAGCTTCTCGGCGAACAATTCGGCGAGCTTGTTCTCGAATCCCTCGCCCTTGTCGTTGGAAAACGGCAAATTATGCGGATCGGCGCAGACGCGCAGCACCTTGGGATCGACGAGCTCAATCGACAGATCGCCGCCTTCCTTGATCTGCGCGCGCGCAACATCGCGCCCGAAAAACACCGCGAGCATCACCAAGGTTGAAATCGCCAGCCAGCGCTTCTGTCTGGCACATGTCATGGAAAGCTGCAGCACTTCCGGCTCGCTATTGTTGCCAACTCGCAAAAGATATCGGCAACCTCGACGAATGAAGTTCCGTTGAAGCCGCAGACAAGCAAAATGCTATGCTTGTCAATTGGGGCACGCAACAGGAATAATCCCGGCGAACTGGCCGCCCGTGCTGCGACGCAAACGCAGCCGCGATGAAACATTGAATTGCCGGCTGCGCTTCGTGGAGAGACGAAGGCCGAATTATGGCTCATCCCGCATGGATCCTTGCCGCGCTCGCGATGATCGCGGCGATCACAGCTTCTTTCGCGCAGCAACAGGAGCTGCCCGTCAACTCCATTGCGGATGGCGTATTCATACACAACGGCCAAACCGCGCAGATGACGCGCGAGAACGCAGGCGCGATCGCCAATGTCGGTTTCATCATCGGCGAGGACGCGGTCGCCGTCATCGATACGGGCGGCAGCCTTCGCGAGGGACGGCAGTTGCTGGCAGCCATTCGCGCCCGGACCGGCAAGCCGATCCGCTACGTCATCAGTACGCACGGCCACCCCGACCACATCTTCGGCAACGGCGCTTTCGTGCAGGACGCAACGACGTTTGTCGGCCACGCGAACCTGCCGCGCGCGCTGGCGGCGCGCGGACAATTCTATCTCGACGCATTTCGCCGCACGATGGGTGATCAATTGATCGACGAAATACGCATCGTGCCGCCGACGCTGCTCGTCAGCGGCACGCTCCAGCTCGATCTCGGCGGACGAATCCTCACCGTACGGGCGTGGCCTGCCGCGCACAGCGATTGCGATCTCACTGTGCTAGATGAAAAGACCGGCACCCTGTTCGCGGGCGACCTCGTGTTTCTCACTCACACGCCCGTGCTGGACGGCAGCATCCGCGGCTGGCTGGCCGTCATCGGCGAACTCGGCGCCTTGCCTGCGGAGCGTGTGGTTCCCGGTCACGGTCCCGTGAGCGGATGGCCGGCCGCCCTCACCGACCAGCGTCGTTACCTTGAAACGCTGGCCTCAGATGTACGCGGGCTCATCGCCCGCGGCGAACCGATAGGGGCAGCGGCGGGTACTGCAGCAAGCTCCGAGCGATCCCGGTGGGAATTGTTCGACGACTTCAACGCCCGCAACGCAACCGCAGCATTCTCGGAAATTGAATGGGAATAGCATGCGCTTTGCCCTATGTTGCGTGCGTTGCTTCCATCCGCGCGAAGGTCTTGACCATGTCCGGATATCTGTTCCGCCTCTTCGGCGTCGCTGGTTTGCTAATCTGCGGCGCACCGATGGCGCTCGCGGCAGAGGCAAATGACCTCTGGCCTGGACTGGTGCAGGACATCTTCAACAATCGTCCGATGAACGATGGCAGCGACGTGATCGGCATCGAAATGCCGTCGCGTGCCGAGGATGCCGCAATCGTCCCGGTCACCTTGCGAACGAAACTTGCGACCGGCGATAGCCGACAGGTGCTGAGCATTACGCTGGTCATCGACCAGAATCCCGCGCCGATGGCGGCGAAGTTCCAGCTTGGACCGGACGCCAACGTCTCGGAAATCTCCACCCGCGTCCGCGTCAACAATTACACCGATGTCCATGCGGTGGCCGAACTCAGCGACGGCAAACTTTACATGACCAAAACCTATGTAAAGGCCTCCGGCGGCTGTTCGGCACCCGCCGCCAAAAACGCCAACGACGCCAAGGCCAGGCTCGGCCAGATGCGCTATCGGCAGTTCGCGAAGGCCGGCGAAGGGCCGGTCGGCGGCGCGCGCGAAGCCCAGATCATGATCGGCCATCCCAACAATTCCGGCTTGCAGATGGACCAGGTCACGCACCTGTATGTCCCGGCCTTCTTCATCAATGAACTGCGGCTCTGGCAGGATGACAGCCCGGTGTTGACGATGGAAGGCGGCATTTCCATTTCAGAGGACCCCAATATCAGATTCACCTACGTCTCCAATGGCGCGAAACGTTTCCGCGCCGAGGCAAAAGATACCGAGGGGCACGTCTTCCAGCGCGAATGGAAGGTGGATGATTCGGGGACTTGATACCGACTATCAGGCTTGAGCCGTTTCTCTCGTGCCCCGGACGCAGCGCAGCACGGAGTGATGCGCTGCAGAGCCGGGGGCCATGTCACCAGCGCGTACGTCACCAGCTCGTACAATGTCCGCATTCAGAAGCAGCGGACCTCCGCTTCGGCCTGGGCTCGCCTAAGCTCGTTGAGCGCGCTTGCCGCCTGCTCCGACGTGCGGAACGGGCCGCCCAGATCGCTTCGGACCTGCGACATACTGAGCACGGTTTCGGCCGTGACATAGCGCTGGTAGGGCAAGAGTGAAGCCACGACGTCGACCGAACAGGAACATTGCTCGATCGCCTTCCGCGTCTCGCCATTTGCCTTCAGGCACCCGAAAACATATTCGACGCGCGCCGACGTCGGATAATCATTGATGTCCTGGGCGTGCGCGACCACCGCAGTCGCCATCAGCGCTGTCAACGTGGCGACAATACGTCGTACCCATCCGACAAGCGTCATACTCTTCCTCCCGCTGTTAACCGTGGAAGCTATGCTATGACTGGCGCGCTGAAAAGCAGACGTTTCAAGGATACGGCTCAAGCACCATGACGCATTTCGTTCGCACACTGGTTGCTACGATTGTCTTGGTCTCGCTCGGCACGTGCTGCAGCGCCGAGGCCTTACGCGTTGCGGTGCAGAAGACCGGAACGTTCGCCTGGGAACTTGCAGTGATCCGAGCGCACGGCCTCGACAAGCATGCCAACCTTTCGGTCCAGGTTCTCGAACTGGCGAGCCCCGAGGCGGGCAAGATTGCGCTTCGCGCCGGAAATGCCGACATTGTGGTTACCGACTGGCTTTGGGTGTCGCGCGAACGCGGGCTTGGCGCCAAGCTGACATTCTATCCGTATTCGAGCGCGCTCGGCGCCGTGATGGTCCCTGCCTCGTCACCGATCCAGACCTTGGCCGATCTCAAGGGCCGCAAGCTCGCCGTCGCGGGCGGGCCGATCGACAAGAACTGGCTGCTGCTTCTGGCATGGTTGAAACAGGGCGGCATCGACCTGAAGTCGGACGCGACAATCGCTTACGGCGCGCCGCCGCTGCTGGCAGCCAAGACGCTGAGCGGCGAAATGGATGCGACCGTGAACTACTGGAATTTCTGTGCGGCACTGGAAGCAAAAGGCTTCCGGCGCCTCGCCGGCATCGAGGACCTGCTGCCGAAACTAGGCGCCAAAGGCCGCTCCGCGATGCTCGGCTACGTCTTCGACGACAAATGGGCGAACACAAACCAGGACAAAATTGCCCGCTTCATCGCCATGACCCGCGCGGCGAAGGAGATTCTGTCGACCTCGGATGCCGAGTGGGAGAAAATTGCACCGCTGACCGGCGCTCCAGACGCCGCAACGTTGCGCGCCTATCGTGATCGCTATCGAGAGGGAATTCCGCGTCGTCCGATCGCCGACGAAGAAGCCGACGCACGCATTCTCTACCGCGTGCTGGCTGAAATCGGCGGTCATGAACTTGTCGGGCCAGCGCCTGAACTGGATGCCGGAACATTCTATCACGCGATCCCGGGAGATTGAGGTGGCACGCCTGCTGTCGTTCGCCATGTTCGTCGCGATCTGGTGGATCGCTTCGCTGTTTGCCGGTGACGCGAAGCTGCCACCTCCACCCACCGTGCTCACGGCTATGATCGCGGAAGCCAGGTCGGGCAACCTGTTCTTCCATCTCGGCGCGACATTGGCGCGCGTTACGCTCGCCTTCACGCTGGCGATGGCGCTGGGCACGGCTATCGGATACCTGATGGGCCGGGTGCGGCTTGCCGATCGGCTTGGCGACCCCTGGCTGATCCTGCTGCTCAATCTGCCGGCGCTCGTGGTCATCGTGCTCGCCTACATCTGGGCCGGATTGACCGAAGTCGCTGCAATTGCGGCAATCGCCATCAACAAACTCCCGACCGCCGTCGTGACGCTACGTGAGGGCGCGCGTGCCCTCGACGCGGCGCTCGACGAAATGGCGACGGTGTTCGCATTGCCCCGCTGGAGCAGGTTTCGACACGTCATTTTGCCTCAACTGTCGCCCTACATCGCAGCCGCGGCACGGTCAGGACTTTCCCTGGTCTGGAAGATCGTACTTGTTGCGGAATTGCTTGGACGTCCAAACGGTGTTGGTTTCGAGATTGGCGTGGCGTTCCAGCTATTCGACATTCCTTTATTGCTTGCCTACTCGCTGAGCTTCGCCGCGGTCGTGCTTCTCATTGAAACCTTGCTGGTCCAGCCGTTTGAGGCCCGGTCATCCCGGTGGCGTCCCCGTGCGGCTTGAGGTCGAAATCGCCAGCAAGACATTCAAGAGCGCGGCGGGCGAACAGCACGACGTCATCGCCGGCGTCGCCTTTGCGCTTAATGCAGGAGAGGTTGGTGTATTGGTCGGCCCGTCCGGCTGCGGCAAGAGCACGATGCTTCGGATCCTCGCCGGCCTCGACCCCGATTTTCAAGGGCGCGTCTCGCGACCCGCCGGCGCGCGGATCGGCTTCGTATTCCAGGAGCCGCGGCTGTTGCCGTGGCGATCGGTCGAGGAGAATGTGCGACTTGCCGCGCCTCTTGCCGATGAACCGAAGCTTTCAGCACTCTTCGAAATTCTGGAGCTGAAGGCACATCGCAACCATTTTCCCGGCGAGTTATCGCTCGGCCTCGCGCGGCGCGTGGCGCTTGCCCGCGCCTTCGCCGTTGAGCCGGAATTCCTTATTCTCGACGAACCGCTCGCCTCGCTGGACGCCGCTCTTGCGAGCCGCCTGCGCGATGAGATCGCCATGTTGATAGACGGTCGCTCCGTGATGACGCTGCTGGTCACCCATGATGTAGACGATGCGGTTCGTCTCGGCGATCGCGTGATCCTGCTGTCGCCGCGCCCGGCCCGGGTTCTCGCGGACCTGCCTATCCGCACGCCGCGTAGCGCACGCGGAGAGGTCGAGATCGCCGCAATCAAATCGGAAATCATGCGGCGGATCGATGGCTGTCCCACCAGGCAGGATGGGTCATAGGCAGTGCCTCAGGCCGGTGCTAGGATGCGTGATCGGTTGGGGTTGACGATGAAACGCTCGATCGGAACTGCAGCGATCGGTCTTGCTCTTGTGGCGATGACGGCAACGGCCCAGGACATGATGCGTCATGTTGACCTGACGTCGCCCGATATGGTCTCGGCCGAATTGACCCGCGGAGAGGTCGAGGCCGCGCTCGCCTCAGCGACCACCGCCGCGCCCGCCGATTTCACCGGGAAGAGATTATCCGGCCTGGACCTATCGGGCCTCAACCTGTCCGGCGCAACGTTCCGCGCGGCCCGACTCAACAAGACAAAGCTCGCTGGCGCCACACTCGATCGCGCAATTCTCGACCAGGCTTGGCTAATCGAAGCCGACCTGACCGGCGCAAGCCTAAGGAACGCAAACCTGTTCGCTTCGCAGATGGCTCGCGCCCGCCTCGACGGCGCCGATCTTTCGGGAGCGCGCGTCGCTGCCGATCTCACCGGTGCGAGCCTCGTCGGCGCTTCGATCGCGGGCGCAAATCTCGGTGCCGACATGCGCAACCAATCGATGGGCCTGATGCGCGCGGTGCTGAAATCGGCCAATTTGGAACGCCTGAACGCGCGCGGTGCCGATCTGTCTCGCGTCGATCTCGAATTTGCGGTGCTGAAGAGCGGCGACCTCACCGGCGCATCTCTCAAGAGTGCCCAACTGGGCGGAGCCGACCTGACCGGCGTCACCGTCGTCGATACCGATTTCGAAGGTGCGGATCTCGATACGGCCCGGTTGATCGCCCCGATCGGTCTCGATCGGGCAAGAAACTTCGATAAAGTCAAGAATCGAGACCGTCTGATCAGGCAATGACGGCTCCAGGCGCCCCGCGACGAAAGGATGACCGATGCGATGGATACTGGCTTTGGTGGCACTGCTGTCAACGAGCGCCAACGAGGTGGCCGCGCAGGGAAAAGGCATCCGGTTGTGGAATCTTACGACGGCGACCATTTCCGAGTTTCAGCTTTCCCCGCCCGGCAAGAACGATTGGGGTCCCAACCTCACCCTGAACGACAAGGACAAGGAGGTCGACCACGACGAACGCCTGCGCATCTCGGGCGTGGAGCCGGGACGTTATGACGCCAAGGTCGGCTATCGCGGCTCAAAGCACTGCTTCGTTCGCGAGATCGAAATCAAGGCTGACGCCGTGTTTTCGATCGCGGACAAGGACTTGAAGGACTGTAACAAATAGCCGCCGCTGGACGATTATTTAGCCTGCTGACCACATGGCGTCGCCGGATGCCTTCCGATTGGTACCTGGATATTCGCAGCGCCACTTGACCGCGGTCCATTTCGGGTGTTCGCCAATCCACTGCGCGATGTAGGGCTGCGCATTCATGGCACATTGCTGCAATGAAGCATTTGAAGAAAAGACCAAATGGGTTTCCTCGCAAGTGGTGGGCGAGAGCACCGCACAGACGGTCACGACCAAATCTATCGGAGTCATATCTGATATCCCTTGCATTGTTCTCGAACAGATTAACGCAAAGAGCTACGGCAATGGGCGGCCTGACGTTTCACTACCCCGTGAAAAAGTCGGAACTCGGGGCCGCGCGCGCAGCCGCCAGCCCTAAAAGTTGACGCCAAATACCAGCCGCGCCTGGTGACGTTCGAAATTGACGAGATCAAGGCAGGCAGTCGCCCCCGCCGGACGCCCCCACGCTTGCAAGCTCCAGCTCGCGGTCAGCCGCGAGCTTTTCGACAACTGGAAATATGCGGTCGGACCGACAAACAACGCCTGCCCTGCAAGTTTGTCCAGACTGATCCCCTCATATTTTCGCAGGTAACGCGCCTCGCCGCCTAGCAAGAAACCGGGATGCAACTGCGCCATGACCCCAAGCGCCGTGCCGGCGGTAGACCCGCTCCATCGCGCCACTGCCGATCAATCGTGTCCACTCTGGTTCGTAGATCAGGTTGAACGCCGCGACGACGCGATTCGCTACGAGCTCGCGATCGAACGCCAGCCTGAATTCAGTCCCGAAACTCCGGACCGCTTCAGCGGTCGTCTCCTCGACACGATGCGCGTGCGCTTCCGTCGCGAACGTAACCCCGAATGGTGCCGTTTCCCGATCGAGAAAGCGGTAGCGCAAATCGATCGACCCACCCTGCCATGACAGCCGGCGCTGGTCGTCAAGGCCCGGCACGCCACTGATCAGATGCGACGCAAACGTGCTTCCTACCTCGATTCTAAAATTCCGGACCGGCACAAACTCCAGTTCAAACTCCTGGCCGACCGCCCGGTAAGTACCTCCGTTTCTGCCGAAGCGCCCGGTCGTCTCGCTCTGAAACTCCCGTTCGCCGACATTGCCGACATCGGTGCCGATCATGAAGCCGAACAGATGCTCGGTGTCGATGCCCTCGGCATAGCCACAAGCCGGCAGCAGCGCAGCAAAGGATACGACCGCCGCCTGGAAGGTCCTTGCACGCATAGACATTCGCATTCAGCGGGTCATGGGGTGGAACGGGTGATTCCCGGCGGTGCCGGCCGGGCATACCCTAGCATGATGCGGCGACCGTCCGCGAGCCATGGGAAAATACGGAATTCAGGTGGAGCAGCGCAGAAACTGGCCGGATCGGTACCGCCGACCGCCTACGGAAATCCCTGTGGTTTTGGCAGGATCCGCGGGCTTACTCTTGGTGCAAGCAATGGAGGACTTCATGGTAGTTGAACAGCTTGCCCGGCCCACAGCAACAGACTGTTGCCAGAGCCGGGCAGACCGTTTCGACGCGTCTATTTACGCGCCGCGCAGGCGTACATGTTGATTTCCATGCCCACCGACACTTCGACGATCTTCGAGTCTTCCAACTCATCAGGGGTCCTCCCAAGCAGTGCTGGCACGACATTCGTGCCGGGACGAAAACTAGGGTCACCGTGGACAGAGCGCAAGTACGGAAGGTCGAAGGTCGCACTCAGCGCACTATCTCCGAAGGAAGAAGTTCGCTCTTGGACAAGCCTACTTCCCTCTTGGACAAACCCTGCGGATGAGGGCGCCGAATCGACGCATTCACCGCGAGGATCCGTCCAATCACAGTTCGAACGACCTCCTATTGCGCATCCGCGCTTGTCTGCCGAAGCCGTATGACGACCAGGGTCGATACGTATCTTCAGCAGTCCTTGTCCGCCTCTGTGACCTTGTCGGCCTTGGCACCTTCAGCCTGCTGTGCCGCCGTCGGTTCGCCTTGCATCTGCCGTTGCGTATCTTGTGAAGATGCAGCAGTTTCTCCAGCCGCTCGATTCATCGTATCGGTCGGCGGATGTTTATCGGTGCTGCCGGCCATACCCGTTGTCTGACTGTTGCCCATCTTGGCCGGTCCGGAGCCAGCATCCTTCAGATTGGCCGCGCGTCCCGTCTCGCAAGGACCCGCCAGTGCCGCGCCGGTGCTCAAGACCAGGATCGAGCAACCGGCAAGAATGAGCCGTTTCATTTTCATCTGTCTCTCCTTACCTTTTCTTGTGAAGAGCGCGCAACGCGATGAGAGGCAACCGACCCGTTGTCCGCAGGTTCCGGGTGGCTACGTGAATATCAACATGTTTAGTCTGATGGGTGGGTTTCTGGTGAGGACAATCCAATGGAACCGATTCACCGCGGGTTGATCAGTTTTCTTTTCGCGCTGTGCTTTGCATCGGGGGTGTTTGCGCAGGAAAGGCAGCCTGGCCAAACCGCACCGAATGCGGAAACCGCCCTGCCGGCTGACGGATCATCGCTGACCGGAAAAGAGCGCCTTGGAAAAAAATGGATGGACGAGCAACGGATCGACAATTGCAACGTGCCCATCGACAAGCGCGGCAGCAAGCCGCGATCCATGACCTGCCCGCATGTTCCGGCAGGATGATCAGCGACGACGATCAGCGCATCACCACATCGTCTGCCGCGCGCGCTCCGGCCATTCCCGATCGTATTTCTCGCCGCCGACGGCGTTGTCGCTCATTTCGGCAAGGATCTGGCCGGGCGTCGGCAAGCTTCTCGGGTCGACGCGCTTGTCGGGATTCCAGAGATCGGAACGCACGAGGGCGCGCGCGCACTGGAAATAAACCTCTTCGACCGCCATGACGATGACGGTGCGCGGCGCCTTACCCTCCATCTTGAACGACGCGAGCAATTCCGGATCGGCCGAGACGTGTGCGCGGCCGTTGATACGCAACGTGCTGCCGGAGCCGGGGATGAGAAACAACAGCGCCACACGCGGATCGCGCACGATATTGCGCAGCGAATCGCAGCGGTTGTTGCCGCGGCGATCCGGCATCATCAACGTTGCCTCATCGTGGATGCGAACGAAGCCCGGCAGATCGCCGCGCGGCGAGCAGTCCAGCCCCTCCGGTCCGCAGGTCGCGAGCGCTGCGAACGGCGATTTGTCCATCAACGTCCGATAGGCTGGCGTGATCCTGTCCGCGACCTTGACAGTCGAGGCATCGTTGGGAAAGCCATAGATGGCCTCGAGCTGCTCGATGGTCGCGACAACAGTCATTTTAGCTCTCCAATCGATCGTCCCATTTCTCGCCCTTGATGACGCGGACGAGCTGGCGGGCATGATATTCGGCACTGCCGGTATTGACGATGGTGACGTCGGGCGCGGCCGCCGCATCCTCCACCGTGCGACCTAAGCGCGCTTCGAGCCTGCCGTCGCTGCTCCGCCGCCGCATCGCAAGCCGTTCGGCCAGAACGTTTGGCGGGGCAGTGATCGAAACCACCACCACGTCGGCATAGGCGCGGCGCATCGCGCCAATCACGGTGCGCGATACGTTGGCAACGATGGTTCGCCCGGCGCGGATTTCGTCGTCGATCGCGCGCGACAGTGCGTAGCAATGGCCGTGGGCCTCCCAATGCATGGCGTATTCGCCACGCGCCAGCGCCTCCCGGAACGTTCCGGCGCTGACCTGTTGGTTTTCTTCCGACGCCGACGCCTCGCGCGTAATCACACGGCGTGGAAACGCAATTTTGCTGTCATCGGCGCAGGCGGCCTTGGCGAGGCCGAGCAGCGTGTCCTTGCCGGCGCCGCTCGGACCGACCACCAGGATCAAACGGCCCGGCCCGATTGCGGTGGCCTGGCCTGGCGCTGCGGTTGTCAAGATTTCCGTCATGCCACGCGCCGCCCTTCCCGCCAGACGCTGCGCACCACCGGAATGTTGCGGGCGACATGCACCCGGATCACATCGGCCCGCTTGCCGGCTGCGATCTCGCCACGGTCCGCAAGACCCACGGCCTCGGCCGGTGTCTTGGTGACGGTGCGGACGGCGCAGGCCAGATCGATCGCCGGCACATGCTGCGGCAACTGCAGGGCTGCCATCAAAAGGCTGGAGGGGATGTAGTCGGACGACAGGATGTCCAACAGTCCCTCGCGGGCGAGATCGATCGCGGCGATGTTGCCGGAATGCGAGCCGCCGCGGACCACGTTCGGCGCGCCCATCAGGATGCCGATGCCGGCCTGATGCAGGCCGCGGGCGGCTTCCATCGTGGTCGGAAACTCAGCGACGGAAACGCGATCCTGGATCGCATCGGCGACATTTTCCTCGGTCGTGTCATCGTGGCTGGCGAGCGGAATTTCATATCGATGGGCAAGCGCCACGATTTCACGCATGTTGGTCGCGGCATAGGCCTTCTGATAGGCAAAGCGCTTCTCGAACAGTACATCGAGCTCGGCATCGGTCATGCCGCCGCCCTTGCCGCGGTAATAATCGCGGAGCTTGACCTCGTCGCGGAACTGGCGCTGACCCGGCGTATGGTCCATCAGCGACATCAGCCGCACGTCCGGCCGGTCGATCAGCTCCTTGGCTTCCTCGACGACGCTTGGCATCGGAATTTCGCAGCGCAGATGCAGGAAGTGTTCTGCGCGCAGCAGGTTTGCCTCACGCGCCGCCGTGATCGCACCCGCGAGCACGCCTGCCCTGCCGTCGACGTCCTCGGCACCGTCCTCGCGCCAGACCCGCAGCGAATCCAGAACCGTGGTGATGCCCGAGGTGGCCAATTGTCCGTCGTAGGAAACCACCGCTGCGATCGGATCCCAAAACACCTTTGGGCGCGGCACATAGTGCATTTCGAGATGGTCGGTGTGGAGCTCGATCAGGCCGGGCATGATCAGGTCGCCACCGGCGTCCTCGCTGCCTGACGGTGCAGTACCCTCGCCATATTCGGCGATGCGGCCATCTGCGAAAGCGACCCAGCCGTGCTCGATCACGCGATCGGCCAGTACGAGGCGGGCATTGCCGAGGATGGTTTCGTGCTTCGAAGTCATCTCACATCTTCCTTCATGCCGCGGCGGCAAACGATGTCACGTCGACGATGCGGTCGGCGATCAGATGGCGAATTTTATCGTCATGGACGATCGCCACCATCGCGACGCGCTGTCGCTTCTTCTGTTCAATCAACTCAACGACAACAGCGCGATTGGCCGCGTCGAGCGAGGCGGTCGGTTCGTCCAGCAGCAGAATTGGCAGATCGGAGATGAAACCACGCGCGATGTTGACGCGCTGCTGCTCGCCGCCGGAGAACGTCGATGGCGGAAGTGCCCACAGCCGCTCGGGAATGTTGAGGCGGCGTAGCAGCGCGCCCGCCTTCTCGCGGGCTTCCGCGCGTGCAATTCCGTTCGCGATCAGCGGCTCCGGTACCACGTCGATGGTGGCGACCCGCGGCACCGCCCGCAAGAACTGGCTGACATAGCCGATGGTCTTGCGGCGCACGCTGAGCACCTGCCGCGGCTCGGCTGTGGCAAGGTCGATCACCGTGCCCTGATGCCGGATGCCGATCCGGCCGCCATCGCAGCGGTAATTGCCAAAGATCATTTTCAGGATCGAGGATTTGCCGGCGCCTGAGGGGCCCGACAGCACGACGCATTCGCCCGGCTCGACCTGAAACGAGACGCCGCGGACCGCGGGCAGCTCGACGCCGCCCTGCAGATGCATGGTAAAGGTCTTTTCGGCGCTGGTGATGTCGATCATCGCAGTCATTGGCGCGCTCATGCCGGCAGGATCGAGGAAACGAGCAGTTGGGTATAGGGCTCGCGGGGGTCGTCGAGCACCTGGTCGGTCAGGCCGGTTTCGATGACACGCCCACCCTTCATCACCATCACGCGGTGCGACAACAGCCGCGCCACAGCGAGGTCATGGGTGACGACGATGGCGGCAAGGCCGAGCTCGCTCACGAGATTGCGCATCAGATCGAGCAGCCGCGCCTGCACCGACACGTCGAGCCCGCCGGTGGGCTCGTCCATGAACACCAGCCGCGGCTCGGTGACCAGATTGCGCGCGATCTGCAGCCGCTGCCGCATTCCGCCGGAATAGGTGCGCGGTGCGTCGTCGATACGCGCGGTATCGATTTCGACGCGCTCCAGCCAGGACGAGGCGATATCGCGGATGCGACCATAGTGATTCCAGCCAACCGCCATCAGCCGTTCGCCGACATTGGCGCCGGCCGAGACCGCCATCCGCAGGCCCTGCGCGGCGTCCTGGTGCACATAGCCCCAATCCGTACGGAACAAGAAGCGGCGCTCGGCCTCCCCGAGGCCGGCGAGATCGCGCAACACGCCGTCCCGCATCCGGTATGACACCCGCCCGGCGCTCGGCGCGAGCTGCGCGGACAATAGTTGCAGCAGCGTGGACTTGCCCGAGCCGGACTCGCCGACGATAGCCAGCACCTCGCCGGGATAGAGCGCAAACGATACGTCGCGGCAGGCGGTCAACCGGCCATAGTTCTTGCCAACGTTTTCGGCGACCAGAAGCGGCTGGTCTTGCATGGGGTCTTGCGGCTCAGCCATGCGCCCTCTCCTTGTGCGGCGGCGCACTCTCGCTGCCGCGATGGCCGGCCAACTGGCGAGACTCGCAGTAGTCGGTATCCGAGCAGACGAACATCCGGCCGCCCTTGTCGTCGGTGACGATCTCGTCGAGATACGAATCGCCGGCGCCGCACAGCGCGCAAGGCGCGTCGAACCGATAGCGCGTGAACGGGTGATCCTCGAAGTCGAGCGACACCACGTGGGTGTGCGGCGGGATCGCGTAGATGCGCTTTTCGCGGCCTGCGCCGAACAGTTGCAGCGCCGGGCAATCGTCCATCTTCGGATTGTCGAATTTCGGCGTCGGCGACGGGTCCATCACATAGCGTGCATTCACCTTCACCGGATAGGCGTAGGAGGTCGCGATATGGCCGAAGCGCGCGATGTCTTCATACAGCTTGACGTGCATCAGGCCATATTCGGCCAGCGCATGCATGCGCCGCGTCTCGGTCTCGCGCGGCTCCAGGAACCGCAGCGGCTCGGGGATCGGCACCTGATAGACCAGCACCTGCCCGGCATGCAGCGGCGCTTCGGGAATCCGATGCCGGGTCTGGATCACGGTGGCGTCCGACGTAGCGGTCGTCGTTGCGACGCCCGCGGTCTTGCCGAAGAATTTCCGGATCGAGATCGCGTTGGTGGTGTCGTCCGAACCCTGGTCGATCACCTTCAGCACATCCTGGGGCCCCAGGATCGCGGCCGTCACCTGCACGCCGCCGGTGCCCCAGCCATAGGGCATCGGCATCTCGCGGCTGGCGAACGGCACCTGATAGCCGGGAATCGCAATTGCCTTCAGGATCGCGCGGCGGATCATCCGCTTTGTTTGTTCGTCGAGATAGGCGAAATTGTAAGCTGGTGTGTTCATTCCGCGGCCTCCTGCATATCCGGCGCCTCATTGGCCTCAGCGAACTCCTTGCGCAGCTTGCGCAACAGACCGAGCTCGGACTGAAAGTCGACGTAATGCGGCAGCTTGAGATGCTCGACGAAGCCGGTCGCCTGAACATTGTCCGAGTGCGACATCACGAATTCCTCATCCTGGGCCGGAGCGATCACTTCCTCGCCCAGCTCGCGGGCGCGCAGGCTGCGATCGACCAACGCCATCGACATGGTCTTGCGCTCGCTTTGTCCGAAGGCCAGGCCATAGCCGCGCGTAAAACACGGCGCCTCGGTCGCCGATCCCTTGAACTGGTTGACCATCTGGCACTCGGTCAGCGCGATCGAGCCAAGCGGGACGGCAAAGCCGGCGTCCTCGGCGAAGAATTCCACCTCCACCTCGCCGAAGCGGATTTCGCCGGCAAATGGGTGATTGCGTCCATAGCCGCGCTGTGAAGAGTATCCGAGCGCAAGCAGGAACCCCTCGTCGGCACGCGCAAGATTTTGCAGCCGCAGGTCGCGGTCGGCCGGAAAGCTCAGCGGCTCGCGCGTGAGATCGCCGACCGGCGCATCGGCATCCGCTGTCGGCGAAGGTTCGATCAAGCCATCGCGACCGAGAATGTCGGTGACGCGTGGCGTTGCCGCCCGCGTCACCTCCGACGTCGTCGGCTGCTCCGGCACAAAGCCGTCCGCAAGCTGCGGGTCCAGCAAGCGATGGGTATAATCGAAAGTCGGCCCCAGGATCTGGCCACCCGGAATATCCTTAAACGTCGAGGAGATGCGCCGGCGGACCTGCATCTCGCCGGTGTTGACCGGCTCGGTCGCGCCAAAACGAGGCAGCGTGGCGCGGAAGGCGCGGACCAGGAAGATCGCCTCGATCAAGTCGCCGCGCGCCTGCTTGATCGCAAGTGCCGCCAGCTCGCGGTCGTAGAGCGAGCCTTCGGTCATGACGCGGTCGACGCCGAGCGAGAGCTGCTCGGCAATTTGCGCCAGCGGAGTTCGGGCACATCACGGTCGCCACGCCGCTCATGCGCCAGCAGGCGGTGGGCGTTCTCAATGGCGCGTTCGCCTCCTTTGACGGCTACATACATGGGCTACGCTCCGCTTGCGACCAGCCGCGTGGTTCGGGGGATCGCGACAATCAAGTCGTCATGAACCAGCACGACATCGATGCCGCGCGGGAACAGGGCTTCGTTGATGGTGAGCCGCTGAAAGAGGTCGCGCGGCTGGAGCGTCGCCAGCAGCAGCCCTGTACCGTCGATGCCCGGCCCCCTCATCTGGAAGGTGGGCCCCTGCGTCAGGCTCTCGACCTGCAGGATCAGTGTCGTCGACCTGTCAGGATACTCGTTGCTGCCGAACGCGAAGCAATCGAGGGCCGGCAGGTTCTTGGCGTCGCCAATCAGGGCGAAGCTGGCGATCGAGGAATCCGCGACCACCGGCGCACTGGTATGGAACTTGAGCCATTTCGCAACATCAGGCGTGACCGACATCGCGGCATCGAGCCAGATCGGCGTGTCGTGATCGAACAGCGTCAGCGCGATCGCCGCCGCGCCGCGCATCATCCCGGCCGGCGTGCCGGCAGCCGCCGCGACCCGTTGCACGCTCCCCGGACGCGCCATCGCATCCATCACGGAACGGAAGGTCGACTGCGCCGACAACACCTTGTCGGCAAACCCTGCGGGCAATTCTGCAACCGTCGTCATCGCATCACCCCTCGCCGCGCACCATGGTGTAGAAATCGACCCGCGTCGCCGCAGCCTCGGCCGCCTTGCGGCTGCGATCGGCGATCATGGCGGCGCGTAAAGGCCCGATCACCTTGGTCTCGACCTCGCCCGAAAACTCTGTCGACTGCACCATGGCATCGCACAGCGCGATCATCTGCGCCTTCTGCCTGTCGCGGCCGAGCACGTAGCCGAAGCCGATCTCGCCGGTCGCAAG
Source organism: Bradyrhizobium sp. RDI18 (assembly GCF_043203335.1). Classification (NCBI taxonomy): domain Bacteria; kingdom Pseudomonadati; phylum Pseudomonadota; class Alphaproteobacteria; order Hyphomicrobiales; family Nitrobacteraceae; genus Bradyrhizobium; species Bradyrhizobium sp. RDI18. The sequence goes on from NZ_JBICRN010000006.1 coordinate 385,165, forward strand.
ACGCACCGCCGCGCGCGACACCGTGGCCTCGCCGAGATTGAACGGCGCACCGTCGCCGCCGATGCGGCCGCGCACCATCACGAGGCCATTCTCGGGCTCGCGCAAGTTCTCATGTGCGGGTACCGCGATCGCCGCGAGATGGCCCGCAATGTCGCCAGCCTCGGAATGCGCCAGCACCGCCATCGCGGCCTTGCGCTGCGCCTCTCTGCTGTTCCGACCGGTCAATCCCATTGAGCAACCTTGCCTGAATCAAGTTGTCTATGATAATAGACAACTTGATAACGGAGCGCCATGACTGTTTCGTGACAAACGGATAATTTCTGGTATCACCACGCCATGAGCCTGCAGGAGAGTTCCGGCGTCGCCTTGTGGCGGCAGGTTGCCGACGGTATCGAGCGCGGCATTGCCGACGGCCGCTTTGCTGCGGGCGAAAAGCTGCCGGGCGAGATCGAGATCGCCGATACCTATCGGGTCAACCGCCACACCGTGCGGCGCGCCCTGGCTGCGCTTGCCGAACGCGGCCTGGTGCGCGCCGAACGCGGCAGCGGCACCTATGTCGAGGCGCAGCGCCTCGCCTATCCCTTGCGCTCGCGGACGCGATTTTCCGAAATCGTCGGCGCCGGCGGCCGCGAGCCGCGCGGCCAATTGATCGATGCCTCCGAAGAGCCCGCGACGCGCGAACTGGCCCGTGAGCTCGGACTGAAGACCGGCGCGCCGTTGGTCCGGATCGAATCGGTGCGGCTCGCCGACCGTACGCCGATCTGCGTCAGCACCAATTGGCTTTCCGCCGATCGCTTTCCGGGCGCCGGAGCGGTCTTCGCCAACGTACGCTCGATGACCAAACTGCTGGTGCATTACGGCGTTCGCGATTACCGCCGCGCTTCAACCCGCGTCACCGCCACCATCGTGGACGCCTCCGACGCCGCAAGGCTCGATCTCGCGCTCGGGCGTCCCGTTCTCGTGGTCGATAGTACCGATGTCGATACCGACGGCAAACCGTTGGTAACCAAACGCGCGCGCTTCGCCGCGGAGCGTGTCGAGTTTCTGGTGGAGAACAGTTGATGCTTGTAGGGTGGGCAAAGCGATAGCGTGCCCACCATTCAGTGACGTGCCCTAGATGGTGGGCACGTAGCTCGCGCGCCTTTGCCCACCCTAACGAAGCATCACGCGACCGCTCGTTGTCCGATGATCGCAAACCGGAGTTTGCCGGAAATCCAGTCAATTGCGGAAACCGCGATGAGGATAAGCAGAATCAGAAACGATACCTTTTGCCATTCCAGCACCCGGATTTGTTCGGCAAGCTGAAGGCCGATTCCGCCGGCCCCGACGATTCCGATAATCGTCGCCGAGCGCGTGTTCGATCTCGAAGTAGTAAAGCACTTGGCTCAGCAGAATTGGAAAGACCTGCGGCAACAGCCCGAACCGGACGCTATGGAGATGGCTGCCGCCCGCCGATCGAACTCCCTCTGCGGGGTTCTTGTCGGCAGCCTCGATAGCTTCCGAGAATAGCTTTCCAAACGTCCCGAAATCGCTGCAGATGACCGCAAGGATACCTGCAAACGGACCCAATCCCACGACGCCGACCCAGATGAGCGCCCAGATCAAGATATCGACACCACGGATGGTGTCGAGGCTACGGCGTGAGAAGAAGTGGACGATCCGGTTCGCAACCACATTGCGTGCGGCCAGCAGAGCCACTGGCAAGGCCAGCAGTGCTCCGCCCAGCGTACCGAGAAATGCGATCGACACCGTCTCGCCGAGCGCATTCAAATACTTCAATGCCTCTGCCCATGAACCAGGATCGGGCGGCAACATAAGCCGAAGGAATCCGCCTAGCCTGGCCATTCCGTCAGAAAGCCGGTGAAACGAAATGTCTAGCTGGGCAATCCCGAACAGAAAAAGCGCGACAGCCGTGCCAAGGCCTATCGTGATCTTTGCCCTGCTCCACCAATCCGGGCGAAAATGGCTCGGATAGCGTTCAACGATTGCGGCCTGAGCGTCGGAGCTGAACGATTTCATGCGCCGGTGCCCTCCAGCCCAAGGAGGCGATGGCGCACGCGCTCTGTAATGAAATCGAACAGCATGACCGTGACGATGATGAGCAAGAGGATGGCGCTAACGTCACTGTAGTAAAACTTGCGCACGGCCTCGATCAAATCCTGCCCGATCCCACCGGCGCCGACGAAGCCCATCACCGCCGCGCCGCGCACGTTGATCTCGAATCTCAACAGAGCATAACTCACGAAGTTTGAAAGGACCTGCGGCACCGCGCCGAACCGGACAATCTGAATCCAGCTACCTCCGCTCGCCGCCACCCCCTCGATCGGCTTGTTATCGATATTCTCGACAACTTCGGCGAACTGCTTGCCAAGCGCGCCAGTGGTATGGATTGCTATTGCGAGCACGCCTGGAAGCGGTCCCAGGCCGAATGCCAGTACAAAAACCAGGGCAAAGACGATCTCCGGCACGGTCCGGCAAAATTCGAGAACGCGCCGTGTGACGAAAACGATTGCGCGCGACCTGACGAGATTGGCCGATGCCAGAAAGCAGAGAGCGAATCCGCATATAGCTCCCGAAAGGGTTCCCATATACGCAATCAGCAGGGTATCTCCGAGAAGCAGCGTCCAGCGAGGCAAGCCCCAAAGCCATTCCGAGAGATCATTCCAGGCAGACGAGAACGAAAACGTGGGAGCTATGCTGGCGAAATAGGCCGGGAAGCGCCAGAAATTCTCGGCAAACTTCCAAAGATCGACGTCGCCCATCCAGCCGGCGGCAAGCGCCGCGGCGATCAGGACCGCCGAACCCAGCCATATACGCCGTCGCTTGGCGGCAACTGCAGCCGCATAGCGATCGGCCAGCTCGCGCAGCCTGGCTTCCGGGAATTCGGGGACTGCTGTTCGCATGGAATTTTCTGAAGAGACAATGGGCGGACCTCGCGATCCGCCCGAATCGTCTGGAAACGTCGTTCCGTTCAGGACTTCTGCTTGCGCAAGCTGTCGACAAATTTGGTCAGATCGATCACGGCCTCATAGGCCTTGTGGTCAACCTCGACGAAGGGCAGTTGCTTCCCTTCGTAAATCTTGTCGAAAGCGGCCTTGTCCTTCACTGCAATTTCCAGCACGGCCTTCTTGATCGCCGCCTTGAGGTCGGCAGGCAGGCTACCGAGATATGCCATCGGCGAATTCACAATCTGTTCGGATTTCAGGATGATCCTGAAATCGGCGGCCTTCGCCATGCCCTTGCGTTCCATCCGCAGCAGGTTCGATTCTTTTTCGTCATTCCACCAGTTGAACGCCGCATCGCAGGTGCCTTGGGCAAGCCCGATCACCGCGTTTTCATGGCTTCCCGAATAAACCACCTTGGAAAAGAACTTCTCCGGGTCGATGCCCATCTTGTCCATCGCGAAACGCGGCACGTTGTTGCCTGACGTTGAATTGGGGTCGACAAGGCAGAGATTCTTGCCTTTCAGGTCCTTGATGTCCTTGTAGCTCGAGTCGCTTTTGACATAGAGGACGGAGTAATAGCCCTTGGTGCCGTCGCCATTCACTTCGATCGCGAACGGCTCGACCTTGGCGCCGATGATGTACGCACGTGCATAAGACGCCGGACCGTACATCGCGATGTGGATGTTGCCGGCCCGCTGCCCTTCGATCACGGCGGCGTAGTCGTTGGCGATCCGCAGCGTCACCTTCGTGCCGAGCTCGCGGGACAGATACTCCGCCAAAGGCGTCCAACGGTTGGTCGTTCCCGATGCATTCTCATCGGGGACCTTTGCGAACACCAGTTCGGGATATTTCGCTTTCCAGTCCTGGGCTGATGCGGGGGAAGCTGAGAATACCAATCCCGCCGCAGCGGCGAGGATAATAAGACGATTGAACATGACGTCTCCTGTTTTTGCAGCAATTTAGCTTGCGGATTTCAAGTCCCGCGCAGCTCTTGATTTTTGGACGCAACACTCAGGCCGCGGCGACCGTACCGAGCGTGGGAACCGCCGATCCGACTGGCGCAAGCGCCGGCGTCGCATCCATCACCTCATTGGCCTCAAGATCGTAGAGCTCACGCGCGATGCGATCTGTCAGCGCCACCGGTGCGCCGTCGAACACTATCCGCCCCGACGCCATGCCGATCAGACGATCGCAGTAGCTTCGCGCCAGATCGAGCGAGTGCAGATTGCAGACTACGGTGATCCCGAAATGCTTGTTGATGCGCAGCAAGGCATCCATGACCACACGGGTGTTGCGAGGATCGAGCGAAGCAATTGGCTCGTCGGCAAGTATGATGTCGGGCTCCTGTACCAGCGCACGCGCAATCGCGACGCGCTGCTGCTGACCGCCGGAGAGCTGGTCGGCGCGTTGGGATGCAATAGACGCCATATCGAATTGTTCGAGCGCCGACATCGCTATTGCCTTGTCACGTTCGGGCCAAAGCTGAGCGAGGGAACGCCATGACGGTACCGCAGCCAGCCGCCCCATCAGCACATTGGTCAGGACATCGAGCCGGCCGACCAGATTGAACTGCTGGAAGATCATCGCCGAGCGCGCGCGCCATTGCCGCAGCTCCTTGCCGCGCAGCGCGGTCACGTCGACGCCTTCGAACAGGATGCGTCCCTCGGAAGGCTCGGCGAGACGGTTGATCATCCGCAGCAGCGTCGACTTGCCGGCGCCGGAGCGGCCGATCACGCCGACGAAGCTGCCCGGCTGAATCGAGAAAGACGCGTTATCCACCGCGGCCTTGGTGCCGAACCGACACGTCAAACCTTCAACCACCAGCATGCAATGCTCCAGAGTCCCGATCGTGGAGCATCGCTAGCGGCTCGATCTTACAGTTGTGTGACACGCACGCTGCGGTGCGGCGTTCGTCCACAGCAGCGGGCGTCATGTGTCCGTCATGATCCTGTCATCAAGCGCATCGAAGACGAGCGGGTGCCCCTTTTCCCGATTGTAGATGGACGTTACCGATGGCCGGCAAGATGCTTCCCACTGAACCATTGGTCGACCCCACCGCGTCAGTGCGCGACTGCCAGCTTGGCGCCTACACCGAGGTCGGCGCCCGGACCATTCTGCTCGAAGTCACGATGGCCGATTATTCCTACGTCGTGAACGACTCGCAGATCACCTATACGACGATCGGGAAATTCTGTTCGATCGCGGCGATGACGCGCATCAATCCGGGTAATCATCCGATGCACCGGGCCTCGCAGGCGCATTTCACCTACCGCGCCTCCAGCTACTTTTCGGGCGAGAGCGACGATGCCGAGTTTTTTGCATGGCGCCGCAAGCATCACGTCCATATCGGCCATGATGTCTGGATCGGCCACGGCGCGGTCATTCTGTCTGGCCGCTCGATCGGCACCGGCGCAGTGGTCGCCGCCGGCGCCATCGTGACCAAGGACGTCCCCGCCTATACGATCGTTGCGGGAAATCCGGCACGGCCGATCAAGCGGCGTTTTACGGAATCCATTGCCGGGCGGCTTGCGGAACTCGCGTGGTGGGATTGGGACCATGAGACGCTGCGCCGCGCCCTGCCCGATTTCCGCAAGCTCGATGTAGCGGGCTTTCTCGAAAAGTACGAAGCCGGCGCCGCAGCTAGTCGCCGTCCATTCAACCAGAGTGCCGCATCGTGACTGAACTGTTCATCGAAGGTGGCCGGACCCTGCTCGGCAACGAAATCGTCGAAACCTCATTGCGGATCGCTGGCCGCGAGATCGCAGCCGTAGGTGCGGACAGCAACTACAGCATCGGTGGCGTCAATGCCAACGGCCTCCTGGTATTGCCGGGCATTGTCGATCTGCATGGTGATGCCTTCGAGCGGCAGATGATGCCGCGCCCCGGGGTCGATTTCCCGATCGATGTGGCGCTTGTCGACAGCGACCGGCAGGCGATCAGCAACGGGATCACGACCGTCTATCATGCCACGACCTGGTCGTGGGAGCCCGGCCTGCGCAGCGCCGACAATGCCAGGCGCCTGCTGGAGGCGATCGAGCAGATGCGGCCGCAGCTCGCCGCCGACACCCGCTTCCATCTCCGGCACGAGACCTACAATCTCGACGCGGAAAGCGAAATCATCGGCTGGCTTTCGGAAGGACGCGTCGACCTGTTCGCCTTCAACGACCATATGGACTCGACGGTCGCCAGCCTCGCCAAGCCGCAAAAGCGCAGCCGAATGGTCGACCGCACGGGTCTCAGCAAGGAGGCGTTCGATCGCCTGGTGGAACGTGTGGTCTGCCGCGGCCACGACGTGCCGGCTTCGATCGCCCGGCTGGCGCAGACAGCGCGCGCGGCAAACGTCCGGATGCTCTCCCACGACGACGAGAGCCCGGCGATGCGGCAGGCCTTCCGCGCGCAGGGCGTTGCAATCGCCGAATTCCCGGTCAACGAGGAAACTGCACGCGATGCTGCCGAAGCCGGAGACTTCATCGTGTTCGGCGCGCCCAATGTCGTGCGCGGCGGCAGCCATACCGGCTGGACCAGGGCCTCCGACATGATCGCCAAGGGCCTCTGTTCGGTGCTTGCGTCGGACTATTATTATCCGGCGCCGCTATTGGCGGCATTCCGGCTTGTGGCCGACGCCGTTCTGCCGCTGGCCGCGGCATGGCAGTTGATCTCGGCGGCACCGGCGCGTGCCGCCGGCCTCGCCGATCGCGGCACGCTCGCCGCAGGACAGCGCGCCGACATCCTTCTCGTCGATGACACGGTGCCGCTGCGGCCGCGGGTCGTCGCAGTCATTGCCGCGGGGCGTGTCGTACATCTGACAGAGGCGAACCGTCTTGTCCGTTCGTCCGCAGCAACACGCAAGGCAGTTGCAGCCGCGTGAGGCGGCCGTATTCTGACGCAATGGCAAATTACCCCCGTTACGCAATCTATCACACCGCCAGGCCCGACAGCGCGCTCGACCGGTTCGGCGCTTCTCTGCTCGGCTACGATGCCCATCGCGGTGAAGACCTGTCCTTTCCGGACGGTCTCCCGTTGGACTGGCGCGAGCTGACGCGCAATCCGCGCAAATACGGCTTTCACGCCACGCTGAAGGCGCCGATAGCGCTGGCCGACGGCAAGGCCGAGGCGCAGCTTGCTGCGGCCTGCGAATTGTTCGCCGATCTGGCCCGGCCAGTGCCCGTGATCCAACCGGTCGTCGATTCGATCAGCGGCTTCATTGCGCTCATTCCCGGCGAACCGTCGGCAGATCTCGACCTGCTTGCCGCCCAGGCGACCATGGCATTCGATCCGTTCCGCGCTCCACTCAGCCCGGAAGATCGCGCGCGGCGAAGTCCGGCGGCGCTGACGCCACGGCAGCGCGACTATCTCGACCGCTGGGGCTACCCTTACGTCTTCGAGGAATTTCGCTTCCACATGACGCTGACGGGACGGCTTCCCGCCGAACGGCGCGAGCCGATTGTGGCAACGCTACGCAGCAGGTTTTCGACAACCGGCATCGGCCCGATCGCTATCGACGCCATCGCCTTGTGTCGTCAGGACAATGCGAATTCGCGGTTTCGGGTCATCGGCCGCTGGCAACTGCGCGACTGACGGCCACACCGCTCATTCCGCCAGCGCCTCTTTCCGCGTTCTCAGAATTGCCGGCGAAAGCATTGCCAGCAACAAGGCGGCGACGACTGCGAGGATGACCGCGCTGATCGGCCGCGACAGAAAGACGGTGAAATCGCCGTCAGCGATCAACATCGCGCGCCGGAAGTTCTCTTCCAATTGTGGACCGAGCACGAGGCCAAGTAGCAGCGGCGCCGGCTCGACGCCGATCTTGATGAAGAAATAGCCGATCAAGGCGCAGCCCATCATCAGCCAGACATTGAACAGGCTATTGGCGATCCCGTAGGTGCCGATGCAGCAGAACAGAACGATGGCGGGAAACAGCAGCCGATACGGAATTTTTAGCATCGAGACCCACAGGCCGATGAGCGGCAGGTTGATGATCAGCAGCATCAGGTTGCCGACCCACATGCTGGCGATGACGCCCCAGACGAGCTTGGGCTGCTCGGTCATGATCTGCGGGCCGGGCTGGATGCCCTGCATCATCAGCGCGCCGATCATCAGCGCCATCAGGGCGTTGGCTGGAATGCCGAGCGTCAAGAGCGGAATGAAGCTGGTCTGGGCGCCGGCATTGTTGGCGGCCTCCGGACCGGCAACGCCCTCGATGGCGCCCTTGCCGAAGCGTGAGGGATCGCGGGCGAGCTTCTTCTCCAGCGCGTAGGAGGAGAACGGCGGAAGCGCAGCGCCGCCGCCGGGCAACACCCCCAGCACAGAACCCAGCGCCGTGCCGCGCACCACGGCCGGAAAAGCCGCCCGCAAATCCGTCCAGCTCGGAATCAGGCTGCGGATCGACTGGCTGACGACACGGCGCTCGGCGGGTCTTTCCAGATTGGCGATGATTTCACCCAGCCCGAACAGGCCCATCGCGATCGGCACGAAATCAAGACCATCCGAGAGTGCGGGGATGCCGAAAGTCATGCGTGCGACGCCCGACGAGACATCGATCCCGACGAGGCCGAGCAACAACCCCAGCAGCACCATTGCCAGCGATTTGGCGACCGAACCATGCGCGAGCACGACTGCGGCAATCAGGCCGAGCACGAGGAGGCTGAAATATTCGACCGCGGTGAATTTAAGCGCCAGCACCGACAACGGCACGCTGAGTAGCGCGATCACGATCGTCGCCATCGTGCCGGCAAAGAACGAGGCAATCGCGGCAATGGCCAGCGCGGTTCCGGCCCTGCCCTGCTTGGCCATCTCGTGACCGTCGATACAGGTGACGACCGACGACGTCTCGCCCGGCACATTGACCAGGATGGCGGTGGTCGAGCCGCCATATTGCGCGCCGTAGAAGATGCCGGCCAGCATGATCATGGCGCTCGCAGGCGACAGGCCGAAGGTGAAGGGCAGCAGCAACGCCACCGTTGGAATCGGACCGATGCCGGGCAGCACGCCGATCGCGGTCCCGATGACCACGCCGATCAGGCAGAAAATCAAATTGTTGAGTTGAAGGGCCGTCGAAAGACCCATCAGCAGATTGTCAAACAGTTCCATATGCGTCTGCCTGCGAAGCGTGCCGCCCTAGCGGGGCCAGATCGGGATCGGCAAGCCCAGCAACTTGACGAACAGAAGAACGGCAGCGCCCGAAAGCACGACGGCAAACGCCACGGTCTCGACAAGCCGGGCTTCTCGGGTGGCGAAGCTGGCGAGAATTACGGCGGCGACGGAGGCGATCGCGAGGCCCAACCGCTCCGCCGTCAGCGCGAAAACGCCGACAGAAGCCAGGATCGCCAGCAGCGGCCGCAACTGAACGGACGAGATGCCGCGACCCGCGCGCCAGAGCCCACGCCCGGTAAAGAAGACGCCGAACACCATCAGCGCGAGTGCGACGACGCGCGGCATATAGCCCGGCCCCATATCGGCGGCGTGACCGACCGTCAGATTGCGCGTGGCGACGAGCGTACCCGTCGCCACCGCCACGAGGAACAGGCCAAACAGCAGGTCCTGCAGGTCGATCCGGGAACGCGTCATCGGCCCGCCCTTAGCTGCCCTTGATGCCGGCCTCGCGAATGATCGTGCCCCAGCGCGTCGTCGCGTCCTTGAGCCAGTTGCGGAATTCCTCCGGCGATTGGCCGCGCACCACGCCACCCTGCTCGGCGATCTTCTGCTGAATCTCGGGAAGCTCCAGGATCTTGCGGATTTCGGCGTTCAATCGCGCGACCATGGCAGGCGGCGTGCCACCGGTGGTCAGGATGCCCTGCCAGGTCCCGGCGTCGCCGCCGGGCAGGCCGGCCTCCTTGAAAGTCGGCAGATCGGGAGCCGAGGCAATCCGCTGCTCGCCGGTGACGGCAAGTCCGACAAGCTGCTTGTTTGTCACAAAGGGCATCGTCGCCGCCGCGCCGTTGATGATCACGCCGCTCTCCCCGGACACCACGGCGCGCGAGGCAGCGGCCCCGCCCTTGTAGGGAACGTTCTTCCACTGAATTCCCAGTTCCTTCGCCATCACCACGGCGGTGATATGATTGGCGCCGCCGACGCCGGAATTGGCGACAGTGAGCTTGTTCGGATTGGCCTTGGCGTATTCGATCAGCTCCTTGGACGACTTCGCCGGGACCGATTCATGGACGGCCAGGACGTAGGGGCCGAACATCACCATGGAAATGGGCGCAAGGTCCTTCTGAACGTCGAAAGTGAGATCGGAAAACAGGCTGGGCGCCGTTGCCAGCGATCCGACATCCATCAGCAACAGCGTGTGGCCGTCGGGCTGCGCCTTGGCGACGGCGTCGGCCCCGAGATTGCCCGCTGCGCCCGGCTTGTTCTCGACCACGACCGACTGACCGATGGCGGCGGATAGTTTTGGGCTGATCAGGCGCGCCAAAATATCCGAGGTGCCGCCGGGAGCGAACGGCACGATCAGCCGCACGGGCCGCTCAAAATTCTGGGCGCGCGCTCCGCTTGGCGCCAAGGCGCACACCGTAAGGACAGCGGCGGCAATCGCCCGGGCGAGAGATGGCATAGACATCGGTCGTTCCTCCGTTTCAAAGCGCAATTCAGCGCGATCCCGCCGTTTTCACCGGCAGGCTGCAGACCTTCGAGGCAGCGTTGGGGAGGAATGATAGGTCATGGGCAGGGTGGCCTATGAATTAGTCTGCGGATAGGTCGATACCTTTTTTGGATGGATCGGCCGCGCATCAGCCGGTAGAAGTCGGACATCCGGCCGGTCACCGGCCCTTCGTCTCAGGTTGAAAATACGGATTTCATGTTTGAGCTGAGCCAGTTGCGCTGCTTTGTTGCAGTTGCGGAAGAACTGCATTTCGGGCGCGCGGCGCAGCGACTGAACATGACGCAGCCGCCGCTCAGCCGACAGATCCAGATTCTCGAACGCGTCCTCGATGTGACGCTGCTGGAGCGCAGCAACCGCGCCGTCCAGCTAACGCCGGCGGGCCAGCGTTTTCTGATCGATGCGCGGCATCTCCTCAAGTTGGCGGAAAGCGCGGCCGTGCTGGCCCGCCGGATGGCAAGCGGCAAGGCCGGATCGATCAATATCGGCTTCACGGCCACATCCGCCTACAGCTACGTGCCGGCGCTGGTCGCGGCCTGCCGGCGCGAACTTCCCGATATCGAGATATCGCTGAAGGAAATGGTCTCCAGCGACCAGCTCAAGCGGCTCGATTCCGGCGAGATCGATATCGGCCTGCTCCGCCCGCCGATACCGCGCGGTGGTCTTGACGCCTTCCGCGTGACGGCGGAACCGCTGGTCGCGGCTCTGCCGAGCGACCGTCCGCTCGCTCAGGCGGACGAGCCACGTCTGGAGGATCTCGCGAGCGAGCCCTTCATCATGTACGAGCCATATGAAGCCCGCTATTTCCACGATCTCCTGGTCGAGTTGTTCTCACGCGCAAATCTAGTGCCGAATTACGCGCAGCATCTTGCGCAGATCCATTCGATCCTTGCCATGGTGCATTCGGGTGTCGGCGTGGCGTTAGTCCCCGAGACCGCGGCGAATCTGCGCTTCAGCGGCGTCGTGCTGCGGCCCGTCCTGATGCAGTGGCAGCGCCCGGCCGAATTGTTCTTTGTCCGGCGCGGCGATAATGACAATCCGCTTCTCCCCGTCATTGCCGGCATTGCCCGAGACCTTGCCGGCCAACCCGGCTCGATCCAATCAATGGATCGATCGATACAGTGATTGGGTCTCCGTCCGTGGGCATCTTGCATTAATCCTTTGGCGTAAGCCGCTGAAGGACAAGAGCATGAGCAAGATGACCCCCAAGGAGATGGCCAGCCGGATCGGCGATGGCCTGCTGTCGTTCCCCGTTACACCATTTCGGCCCGACAACACGTTCAACGAGACTCGCTACCGCTCCAATCTCGACTGGCTGTGCGGGTATGAGGTGGCGGGTCTGTTTGCCGCCGGCGGCACCGGCGAATTCTTCTCGCTGAGCCCGGCCGAGGTCGCGAAGGTCGTGGCAACGGCTGTGGACGAGACCAAGGGACGCGTGCCGGTGCTCGCCGGGATTGGCCATGGCACCGCGATGGCGACGCAACTTGCCATCGGGGTCGAGGCGGCCGGCGCCGACGGCTTGCTGCTGCTGCCGCCCTATCTGGTCTTTTCGGAACAGGAAGGACTGGCCGCCCATATCGAAGCGGTGTGCAATGCGACCAAGCTCGGTGTCATCGTCTACAACCGCGACAATGCGATCGTGAACGAGGATACGCTCGAGAGACTGTGCCAGCGCTGCCCCAACCTGGTCGGCTATAAGGACGGTATCGGCGACATCGAGCTGATGACCCGCATCCACCTGCGCATGGGCGACCGGCTGACCTATGTCGGCGGATTGCCGACGGCCGAGACCTTTGCACTGCCTTATCTGGAAATGGGCGTAACCACTTATTCCTCCGCGGTATTCAACTTCGTCCCGGAGTTCTCGACCAAGTTCTACGCGGCCGTGCGCCGCCGCGACCGCGAGACGGTGCAGGCCGGGTTGCGCGATTTCATCCTCCCTCTGATCGCGATCCGCAACCGCAAACGCGGCTATGCCGTCTCGATCATCAAGGCGGGGATGAAGGTGATCGGCCGTGACAGCGGCCATGTCCGTTCGCCACTGACGGACCTGACGCCCGCCGAGACCGAGGAAGTGGCAGCACTCGTCGCACGTCTCAAGACCAGCGAGTTCGCGAAGCGGGAGCTGGCGGCCGCGTAGCCGCTGCTGCCCTATCGCCGCTGGTTGTAGACGTCCAGGCAGACGGCGCCGAGCAGCACCAGGCCCTTGATCACCTGCTGGTAGTCGATGCCGATGCCGAGGATGGACATGCCGTTGTTCATGACGCCCATGATCATGGCGCCGATCACGGCGCCACCGACCTTGCCCACGCCGCCATAAGCGGACGCGCCGCCGATGAAACAGGCCGCGATGACATCGAGTTCGAAGCCGGCGCCGGCCTTCGGCGTCGCCGTATTGAGCCGCGCGGCGAACACGAGACCGGCGAGAGCCGCCAGCACGCCCATATTGACGAAGGTCAGGAACGTCAGCCGTTCGGTCTTGATGCCGGACAGGCTGGCGGCCCTGGCGTTGCCGCCGATCGCATAGATATGACGGCCAATCACCGTACGGGTGGTGACGAAAGCATAGAGCCCGATCAGCGCCGTCATGATCACCAGCACGTTAGGCAGGCCGCGATGCGAGGCGATCAGGCCAGCAAAGAACACAATCACGGCGAACAGCAGCGCGCTCTTGGCGACGAAGAAGCCAAAGGGCTCCACATCGATGCCGTGCGATGCCTGCCGTGCCCGGTTCTTCGCACTGGTATAGACCAAGGCCACCGCCAAGACGGCGCCGATCAATAGCGATGTCGGATAAAGCGTGCCGGCGCCGGGAAACAGTTCGGGGATGAAGCCGGAGGACAATTTCTGGAAGGTCGGCGGAAACGGCCCGACCGACTGGCCCGCCAGGATCGCGAGCGCAAGCCCCTTGAACACCAGCATGCCGGCCAGCGTCACGATGAAGGACGGGATCTTGAAGTAGGCAACCCAATAGCCCTGTGCGGCGCCGATCAGCGCGCCCACCAGCAGGCAGGCGATGAAAGCCAGCGGATAGGCAACGTGATAGCGCACCATCAGCACCGCCGCGACGGCGCCGACAAAGCCCGCGACCGAACCGACCGACAGGTCGATATGGCCGGTGACGATGATCAGCAGCATGCCGAGCGCCATGATCACGATGTAGCTGTTCTGCAGCACCAGATTGGTGAGGTTCAGCGGCTGCAGCAGCGTGCCGTCGGTCATGACCTGGAAAAACAACATGATCGCAAACAGCGACAGCAGCATGCCGTAGTTGCGCAAATTGTTCTTGATGAATCCGGCGTGCCCGGGCAGCGCAACCGTCTTGTCGGTCATGGCCGCAAATCTCCCTGAAGTACCTTCTTGTCGATTTCCTTGTTGCGCATGATGGCGCGCATGATCCTTTCCTGGGTGGCCTCGGCGGCGGTGAATTCTCCGACCAAAGCGCCGTCATTCATCACGCAGATACGATCGCAGACCCCGAGCAATTCCGGCATTTCCGACGAGATCATCACCACGCCCTTGCCTGCCTCGGCAAGCTCATTGATGATACAATAGATTTCGTATTTTGCCCCGACATCGATGCCGCGCGTAGGCTCGTCGAGGATTAATACTTTCGGATCGGTCATCAGCCATTTCGACAGCACGACCTTCTGCTGATTGCCGCCGGAGAGCTGCCCGGTCTCCTGATAGACGTCGGAACAGCGAATCCGCATCCGGTTGCGGTATTCGCTCGCGACACGCAGCTCGGACATATCATCGATCCTGCCCTGCCTCGCCACGCGGCCAAGGCTCGCCAGCGTGATGTTCTTGCGGACGTCGGCATCCAGGATCAGGCCGAGCTCCTTGCGATCCTCGGTGACGTAAGCAAGGCCGGCGTCGATCGCCGCAGCCACGCTCGTCAGGTTGACCTCCCTTCCGTCGAGCCAGATACGCCCGCTGATCCGCTCGCCCCAGGCGCGGCCGAACAGGCTCATGGCGAATTCGGTACGGCCGGCGCCCATCAGCCCGGCGATCCCAACCACCTCGCCGCGCCGGACTTCGAAATCGACGCCCTTGATAACCCTGCGGTCCCTGTGCAGCGGGTGATGCACCGTCCAGTCCTGCACGGCGAAGACCGGTGCGCCGATGGTTGCGGTGCGTTGCGGAAAGCGATGCGCCAGGTCGCGATTGACCATGCTGCGGATGATCCGGTCCTCTTCCACCGGCTCGGCCCGGCAATCGATGCTGTCGACGGTGCGGCCGTCGCGCAGCACCGTGATCCGGTCGGCGACGCGGGCGACCTCCGATAATTTGTGCGAGATCAGGATCGAGGCGATGCCCTGGGCGCGGAAGGCAAGCAGCCGGTCCAGCAATGCAGCGCTATCGTTCTCGTTCAGGCTGGCGGTCGGCTCGTCGAGGATCAGCAATCGTACCCTCTTGGACAAAGCCTTGGCGATCTCCACCAGTTGCTGCTTTCCGACGCCGAGATCCGTCACCAGCGTATCGGGCAAGTCTGTGAGGCCGACCTGGGCCAGCAGTTCCTGAGTGCGGCGGTAAACCGTGTCGCGGTCGATCACGCCGAGACGCGAGGGCGGATGCGACAGGAAGATGTTCTCAGCGATCGACATCAGCGGAATCAGCGCCAGCTCCTGATGGATGATGATGATGCCGAGCGCCTCGGAATCATTGACGTCGCGAAAGCGCCGCTCCTCGCCGTCGAATATGATGCTGCCTTCGTAATCGCCGTGGGGATAAACGCCGCTGAGGACCTTCATCAGGGTCGACTTGCCGGCGCCATTCTCGCCGACCAGGGCATGGATCTGCCCCGCCTCCACCGTGAAGTTGACGTCGCGCAGGGCCTGCACGCCGGCAAAGCTCTTGCTTACGCCGCGCATTTCGAGAATTGCGGTCATCGCGCCATCACGTCCTTATCTGCGGTCGGATACAGGCAGGTGGCGGCGCCGGCGATGACCGGCGCCGCCATCCTCTTTAGTCGATCTGCGAACGCTTGTAGTAGCCGCTGTCGATCAGCACCTTCTCCCAGTTGCTCTTGTCGACGACGACGGGCTTCAGGAGAAAGGACGGTACCACCTTGACGCCGTTGTTGTAGGTCTTGGTATCGTTGACGGTGACTTCCTTGCCGCTGAGGGCTGCGTCCACCATGTCAGCGGTGACGCGGGCGAGATCGCGGGTGTCCTTGAAGATGGTCGAATACTGCTCGCCGCGCAGCATCGATTTGATCGACGGCACCTCGGCATCCTGGCCACTGACGATCGGCATCGGCATGTTGCCGCTGCCGTAGCCGACGCCCTTCAGCGACGAGAGAATGCCAATGGAAAGGCCGTCATAGGGCGAGAGCACCGCATCGACCCGCTTGCGGCCGTAGAACGCGCTCAGGAGGTTGTCCATCCGCGCCTGGGCGGTGGCGCCGTCCCAGCGCAGGGTCGAGACCTTATCCATGCCCTTCTGGCCGCTGCCAATCACCAGCTTGCCGTTGTCGATATAGGGCTGCAGCACCGACATCGAGCCGTTGTAGAAGAAGTAGGCGTTGTTGTCGTCCGGCGAGCCGCCGAACAGCTCGATGTTGAAGGGCCCCTTGCCTTCCTTCAAGCCCAGCCGCTGCTCGATCGATTGGGCCTGCAGCACGCCTACCTGAAAATTGTCGAAGGTGGCATAGTAGTCGACATTGGGCGTGTCGCGGATCAACCGGTCATAGGCGATCACGATGATCCCCTTGGCCTTGGCCTGCTTCAACACGTCGGACAGTGTGGTGCCGTCGATCGCCGCGATCACCAGCACCTTGGCGCCCTTGGTCACCATGTTCTCGACCTGCGAGAGCTGGTTCGGGATGTCATCCTCGGCATATTGCAGGTCGGTGCCGTAGCCACGCTCCTTCAGGATCTTAACGATGTTGTTGCCGTCGTCGATCCAGCGCGCCGACGATTTGGTCGGCATCGCGATGCCGACGGTCCCCTTGCTTTGGGCGAACGCGCCGGTCACCGCCGTCGTGGCCATGGTCGCTGCCAGCGCCAAGGCCGACAATGTGGTTTTCAGACTAATCATGCTTCTCTCCCTTGATTACCGAGGATCTGTGATTCCTGGATTTTCAGACCGCTGGCTGCGGTTCTCGAAACTCAGTCGCTCCGCGCGTTTGTGCCGCGCCTCGTATTCCTCCATCAACCCGTTGCAAGTTTGACGTCTGGTTCGGGGCGGCCACGCGCTGCAACGTCGAGCAGGAAGGTGCGGCCATGATCGGGATCGGCGCGTTTCGCGTCTTCTCCCATCCCCTGCCAGGCCGAGGTAACGAGCAGGCGCGAAAAATCCTGGCTGACAAAAGCGGGACAACTCGATTGCCGTGCCGGGACGTGGAGACTGCGCAGATGCTCGCCTTGCGGGCTATAGACGTCAATGCAGCCGCCACCCCAGCGCGCGTTCCAGATCAGCCCGTCGGCATCGGCTACCGCACCGTCGATGCCGCCGCCGCCCCGCCGGGTAACTAGCGCGCTCGGCTCTCGGCGCGGCAGGCCGGTCGCCGCATCGAGCTCGACGCGGAACAGCACGTTCTCACCGGTGTCGGCGAAATAGCCGACGGTCCCGTCCGGCGAGAAGCAGATCGCGTTGGGAATCGTGATGTGATCATAAAGGCGCGATAGCTCGCCGCGATGCAGCGCATAGATGGCGCCCAGTCCCCGCTCGGCCTGGCGGCCCATGGTGCCGATCCAGAAGGTGCCGGATGGGTGCACCCGCGCATCGTTCGAACGCGTCGCGTCATTGTCGGCTTCCAGCGGGCGGTACAGCGTCATCCGTCCACCCGTGGTATCGCGGATATAGAGGCCGTCATCAGCGACGAGCAACTGCCGATGCGCGTCGATCCGCCCAAGCGCGCTGCCCATAACTCCGAGGGAATGGATGGTGGTCCGCCCGGTATCGAGCCGCGCCTCGAACAGCCGGCGCCCGATGATATCGAACCACCACGCGGTATCGGTGGCGAAGTCGTAGGTCGGCCCCTCGCCAAGATGGCACCGCTCGCTGCAGAGAACGGTCGTCGGCACCTCTTCCTTCTTGCAACCACCAATCATCGCCCGCTCTCCCCGGGCAACTCTACCACGGATTGTGTCCCGATTGCGCCCTGGATCGCATGCGTGAAGCGATACAGCGTGGAGTGGTGATAGACCTCGCCCGGCGAAAGCCGTGCCGTCGGGAAGTCCGGCCGGTTGGGCGTATCGGGCCACGCGTGCGGCTCAAGGCAGATGGCATCGGACTGCCGATACAGGCGGCCGCCTTTTCCAGCGGTGGAGCCGTCGAGAAAGTTTCCGGAATAGACCTGCAGGCCGGGCTGGTTGGTGAACAGTTCGAGCACGCGGCCGGATGCTGGCGCTGCGAGCCGCGCGGCGAAGCGAGGCTCACCACTTGGCGGGGCGAGGCAGAAATTATGATCATAACCGCGGCCAAGGCGGAGCTGCGGATGGTCGTTGCGGATCCGCGCGCCGATCCCGATGCCTGTGCGGAAGTCGAACGGCGTACCGTCCACCGCGGAAGGTGGCTCGGACAGCGGAATCGCGCCGGCATCGATGGCAAGGAAATGATCCGCCGCCACGGTGAGGCGATGATCGAGGATGTTCTGGCCGGAGCACGCACCCGCCAGATTGAAAAAGCTGTGATTGGTGAGATTGACCACGGTCGGACGATCGGTCCGCGCCGTCATGTCCAGAGACAGTTCCATCGGCCCGGTGAGACGCCAGGTCACCTCTACGTCGAGCGCGCCGGGATATCCCTCCTCGCCATCGGCGCTGGTGTAGGCGAGCGTCACGGCCGGACGGTCTCCGTCCTCGATCCCGGCAATCCGCCAGTTGCGACGATCGAAGCCCTCCAGTCCGCCATGCAACGCATTGGGGCCGTTGTTGGCCGCGAGCTGCACCTCACTGCCATCGAGCACAAAATGCGCGCCGGCGATACGGTTGGCGTAACGCCCGACGGTGGCGCCGAAGAACTGCCGCCGGGCGAGATATCCCTCGAAGGCGTCGTGACCGAGCACGATGTCGTCGCGACGTCCGGCGACATCCGGCACCAGCAAGGCCTGCAGGCTTGCGCCATAGGTGATGATGCGCGCTTCCAGTCCGTCATCACATTGCAAGACGATGCGCTCGACTTCGCTGCCGTCAGGCAGGACGCCGAAGCGCGAGCGCGCCACGGACAGCGTGTTCATGTCTCGTCCTCGAATGGCTCAACCGTGCGGCGGCGCCCTAGCAGGAACGCGTCGGCGACGAGTTGCAGCGGGGCAAGATCGACGTCGCTGTCGCCGGTTGCGGCGAGTTCGCGAAAGCGGTGATAGAGCCCGGCATATTCGGCGTCCGCGGCATCGACGAGCTCAACGCCCCCGCCCTCAACCTCGCCCCGCCCATGGAAAGGGTGACCGGACCACCGTCGGTATCGAGATCAATGTCCCAGCTTTGCGGGCCGGTCTGGCGGAAGTCGAACTCGGCCGAGATCTTCAGTCCCTGCGCGTCACTGAGTGCAAGGGTCGCGGCGATCGGCGCGTCGCGATTGGCGGGGAACGCGAGATCGGCCGAGGTCACGAACAATGGCTGCGGCAAAATACGCGTCAGGATCGAAAGCGCGTTGATGCCGGGGTCGAACACGCCGAGCCCGCCCGGCTCAAAGATCCAGGCCTGTCCGGGATGCCAGACCCGCACGTCTTCCTTCCAGGCAATGTGGACAGCCGTGACCTTCCGTCCGGCCAGCAATTGCCTCGCGGGCTCGACAGCCGGAGCGAAGCGCGAGTGCCATGTGGCGAACAGTGTACGTCGCGCGGTCCTCGCGGCGGTCACGAGCGGATTGATCTCAGCCACCGTGGCGCCGGGCGGCTTTTCCAGCATCACATGCTTGCCGGCGGCAAGCGCCGTTGCCGCTTGTGCGTGGCGAACCTGCGGCGGGGTGCACAGCGCCACTGCGTCGATCGGCGGACCGTCGCGCAGGAGTTCATCGAGCGTCGCCGCATGCGGCACGCCGGGAAGCGAGGCATTGCGGCTCGCGACGGCAACCAGCTCGACACCGTCGGTTGCAGCAATCGCCGGCACGTGCTGGTCGCGTGCGATCTTGCCGAAGCCGACGATGGCGACACGAAGCGGATTCATGATTGCTCTCCAGGCTCGACCACCGCGGAGACCGCAGGCGCGGCGCCGGACGATGGCGAAACGTCCTCATGACGACGCAATCCGTTGTGGATCACCTCGGTCATGGCTGCGGTGGCTGCCTCGGCATCGCCGCTGGCGATCGCATCGACGATGCGCTGATGCCACAGCAGCACGGTCTCGCGGTCCTGCGTTTCGATCGGGGCGCTGAGCAGGAACGAAGCGCGCAATGCCGCCTCGATGACGTTGCCGATCGAGCGCATGAACAGATTGCCAGATGCGTTGGCGACGGCCAGATGCAGGGCAAGATCGCCGTCGGCAAAACCGACGGAGTCGGAAGCCTCACGCCGCATCCGCTCCATGCTCCGATTGAGTTCGGCGATGTCGGCCTCCGAGCGCCGGACCGCCGCCAGAGCGGCAGCGCGCGGCTCAACCGCGAGCCTGATTTCGGCGAGATCGTTGAGAAAGCGCCGGTCGATGCCGGCATCAAGATGCCAGGCCAGCACATCGGCGTCGAACATGTTCCAGGCGCCGCGCTCGCGCACCACGGTGCCGACCCGTGCCTTGGTGGTGAGCAACCCCTTGGCGACCAGGGTTTTGACGCTCTCGCGCAGCACCGGCCGGGACACGCCGAACATCGCCGTGAGTTCGGCGTCGCCCGGAAGGCGGCCGCCTTCGGCGTAGCGGCCGGCGATGATGTCGATGCCGATGCTGCGGGCGACCTCGGCGTGGTTGGAATGCGCGCGCCGCGTCGGGATGACGACAAGCCGGGAGGTCATGATTTGAGAACTCCTGCCTTACGGGGCCGGCGCGGCGGGCGATGCCGAGCATGGCCTGCTGCAGGGCGATGAAAGCGAAAAGCAGGATACCGGTCACGATCTTGGTCCACCAGCTCGACAAGGTTCCATCGAAATTGATGTAGGTCTGGATCAGGCCCTGAATCAGCACGCCGAGCACCGTGCCGACCACCGATCCCTGACCGCCGGTCAGCAAGGTGCCGCCGATCACCACGGCCGCGATCGAATCGAGTTCGACGCCGACCGCGGACAAGGAGTAGCCCGCCGCAGTGTAGAAGGAGAACACGATGCCGGCGAGCCCTGCAAGCACGCTCGACAGCATGTAGATGCGCACCGTCATCGATCCGACCGGTATGCCCATCAGCGCGGTGGTCGCGCGGCTGCCGCCGAGCGCATAGACGTTGGCCCCGAAGCGGGTGAAATGCAGCAGCACGGCGCCCGCCGCAACCACCGCGAGCATGATCAAGGCAATGGCGGTGAGCCGGCCTCCCCCAGGCAGCCGCAGCGCGAAATCCGACACCGTCGAATAGAGCGACGCGCTGATCGGCGTCGATTCCGTCGACATCAGGAAGCTGGCGCCGCGGGCGAGGAACATGCCGGCCAGCGTGACGATGAAGGGCGGCATGTCGAAGACGTGGATGATGGCGCCCATGGCCGCGCCAAACGCGGCGCATAGCAAGAGGATCGCCGCGAAGGCGACTAGCGGCGGCACGCCGAGGCGCTCGATCGCCAGCGCGACGAAGACGGTGGTAAAGCCGATCACCGAGCCGACCGACAGGTCGATGCCCCCGGAAATGATCACGAAGGTCATGCCGGTGGCGACGATACCGAGAAAGGCATTGTCGGTCAGCAGATTGGCCGCCACGCGAGTGGAAGCGAAATTGGGGAATTGCGCCGTGCAGAGCGCAAATCCGACGACGAAAACGATGGTCGTTATCGCGACCGGCGGCAGCCGCCTCATTGTCGCGCCCTCCCCAGCACGGCCCCCGCACTGGCGAAGCGCGGCGACTGCAGCAGCAGGACGATCAACACGACGGCCGCTTTCACGAGGAGATTGAACTCCGGCGGATAGCCCGACAGCAAAATCCCGGTGTTCATGGCCTGGATGATCAACGCGCCGACCATCGCCAGCACGAGGCTAAAGCGTCCGCCGAACAGGGAAGTGCCGCCAATCACGACGGCCAGAATGGCATCGAGCTCGAGCCAGAGCCCGGCATTGTTGGCGTCCGCGCCCATGATGTCGGCAGCAGCGATAACGCCGGCAAGCGCCGCGCACAGGCCGCACCAGACATAGACCGCGAGGATCATGGTACGGGTGCCGATCCCCGCCAGTTCACTCGCCCTTGCGTTGCCCCCGGTCGCCTCGATCAACAGGCCGAGCGCCGAGCCGCGGACCACCGCGCCGGTGACAACCAGCATGCCGAGAACGACCACGACCGGCGTCGGCACGCCGAGCACGGCGCCGTTACCGAGCCAGACCAGATCGGACGCCGTGAAAGTGACGATCCGCCCCTCGGTAATGAGCTGGGCAACGCCGCGGCCCGCCACCATCAGGATCAGAGTGGCGACGATCGGCTGGATGCCGAGCACCGCAACGAGAAAGCCGTTCCACAGCCCGCACAGCAATCCGGCGCCGAGCGCGGCGGCAAGCGCCAGCGGCAGGCCGTAGGCGTCGGCCAGGCTCGCGGCAATGGCGCCGGCAATCGCCATGACCGCTCCCACCGACAGATCGATACCCCGCGTCGCGATGACCAGCACCATGCCCAGCGCAAGCAGCGCGACCGGCGCGCCGCGGTTCAAGACGTCGATCAGGCTGCCGAACAGCCGTCCGTCCTGCATCCGCAGATCGAAGAATTGCGGCGAGACCGCACGGTCGATCGCAAGGATCACCAGCAAGGCGATAATCTGGGCGAGGCCACGGCTTTGCAGCAGTCTTTGCATCATGCTTGGCATCATGCTTGCCCGACTTCCGCGCCAATGGTGCTGCTAGCGGCAATGGCCGCAAGAATATTGGAGATGTCGATGGCTTCCCCTTCCAGCTCGTCGATGTGGCTGCGATCGCGCAGCACGATCACCCGGTCGGAATAGGTCACGATCTCGTCGAGCTCGGAAGAAATCACCAGGAGCGCCAAGCCGTCGTCGCACAGTTCGCGGATCAGGCGGATGATCTCGGCATGCGCACCGACATCGATGCCGCGGGTCGGCTCGTCCAGCACCAGAATGCGCGGCGCCGTGGCGAGCCACCGGGCGAGCAGCACCTTCTGCTGGTTGCCGCCCGACAATAGCCCGATCGGCCGCTCCGGCTCCGGCGGGCGAATGTCGAGCAGGCGGATGAACCGCATCGCGATCTCGTCCTGTTCGGAGCGAGACAGCGGTTTTGCGAGGCCGCGCTTGGCCTGCAGCGCCAGCACGATGTTTTCGCGCACGGTCAGGTCAGCAATGATGCCCTCGGTCTTGCGCTCTTCGGGGCAATAGCCGAAGCCATGGGCAACCGCATCGCGCGGCGATTGCAGCCGGACCGGCTTGCCGTCGACCATGGCGCTGCCGCTGTCGGCGCGCTCGGCGCCAAACACCAGCCGCGCGGTTTCGGTGCGCCCCGATCCGAGCAGGCCGGCCAGGCCAACCACCTCGCCGCGGCGAAGCGCGAGATCGAACGGCGCAACATAGCCGGCCTTGCCGTAACCCTCGAAGCGCGCGCAGAGCTCCCCCGCCTGTCGCACCTGCGCTGCCGCGCGCTCACTCGTCGTCTCGGCGAGTTCGCGGCCGAGCATCATGCGGATCAACTCGATCCGCGGCAGTTCGGCAGTCCTCCTCTCGCCGATCAGCCGGCCATTGCGCAGGACCGTGATGCGGTCGCAGACCTCATAGACTTGATCGAGAAAATGCGTGACGAAGACGACGCCGATCCCGCGCGTGGCCAGCTTGCGCATCACCGCGAACAGGATCTCGACTTCATGGCGATCGAGGCTCGCGGTCGGCTCGTCGAGGATCAGCACGCGCGCCGACTGGTCGACGGCGCGGGCGATCGCGGCGATGTGCTGTACCGCGACCGAGTAATTTCCGAGCGGCTCGGCGACGTCGATATGCAGATCGAACTCGGCCAGCAGCGCGGTGGCGTTCCGGCGCATCTCGGCCTCGCGCACAAGACCGAACCGTGTCGGCTGCCTGCCGAGATAAAGGTTTTGCGCCACCGACAGGTTCAGGAGCAGATTGACCTCCTGATAGACGGTCGCAATCCCCGCATCGACCGCTGCCTTGGCCAAGCGCAGCGCAACCTCGGTGCCACTGAGCCTGACAATGCCGGCATCGCGCGGGAAGACACCGGTCACCGCCTTGATCAGCGTCGACTTGCCTGCGCCGTTCTCGCCGAGCAGCGCGTGGATCTCACCGGCCTGCAAGGTGAAATCCACCTCCTGCAGAGCCCGCAGCGTGCCAAAACTCTTGCTCAGGCCCCGCACTTCCAGCAGAGCCGGGCCCGGGTCGGAAACTGCATTCATGCCGGCATTACTCCCACCGACGTTCGCGTCGACCGCGAACGCCTGGCATGCGCGCCTTGTGAGGCGGATTCGTCGAGAAGGCTTTCGCCGCCGGGCCGGAGCTAACTCGAGGCCCAGCGGCGCAACGCCGGACGGTCAGTAGCCGAGACCCTTCTTGCTGTCATAGATCTTCTGCGGATCGTCGGCCGCCGTGTAGAGCTTCGATTCCGTCTGGATCCACTTCGGCGGCACCGTTCCCTTCGCCTTGTAGGCCATGATGGCGTCCAGTGCCGGCCCCGCCATGTTTGGCGTCAGCTCCACGGTGGCGTTGGCCTCGCCGGCCGCGATGGCCTTGAAGATATCAGGCACCGCATCGATCGACACCGTCAGGACGTCCTTGCCCGGCTTGAGGCCGGCTTCCTTCATCGCCTGGATCGCGCCGACCATCATGTCGTCGTTGTGCGCATAGACCGCGCAGATATTCTTGCCGCCGCCTTCGGCCTTGATGAAGCTTTCCATCACCTCCTTGCCCTTGGCGCGGGTGAAGTCGCCGGTCTGACTGCGCACCACTTTGAGGTTGGCGTTCTTGGCGACGACGCTGTCAAAACCCTTCTTGCGGTTGGTCGCGACGCTCGCGCCGACCGTGCCCTGCAGCTCGACGACATTGCATGCTTTCCCGGCTACCGTCTTCGCCAGCCATTCGCCGGCGACCGCACCTTCATGCACGCTGTCCGAGGTGACGGCGGTGAGATACAGCTCCTTGCCCGACGGATCGATGTCACGGTCGAGCAGCACGACCGGAATCTTGGCTTCCTTCGCCTCCTTCAACACCGCATCCCAGCCGCTCGACACGACCGGCGCGAGGAAGATCGCGTCGACGCCCTGGGCGATGAAGGAACGGATCGCCTTGATCTGGTTCTCCTGCTTCTGCTGGGCGTCGGCGATCTTGAGCGTGACCTTGCGCTTGGCGGCCTCCGATTTGGAGACCGAAGTCTCCGCCGCCCGCCAACCGGATTCGGATCCGATCTGAGAGAAGCCGACGGTCAATTCAGCGGCGGTTGCCGGCAGCGAGAGGGTGATGGCGACCAGGGCGGTGGCCGCAAGGAGGGCTTTGGAGGTCATGAGGCGCATTCTCCCAAAAATGTTGTCAGGGTGCCTCGCATCACCGAGATCGGTATCAAAGCACCTCTAGCGCTGTCCATTGGCGGCAGCGCTGGGAATATTTCACGGAAGATTAGGCCTGACTAGTCATATTATTTGACTATTTGGCTCCAAATCCGCGCCCATGTCAGCCGAACATTTGCTCCCTCCACAGGAGGCAGGCGCCCTCACCTAGTCGGCGTCTTGCCGGGGCTGCTTGATCACGCGCGCGGTTTGACCTTGATTGCCTCACGCACACAGCGCAGCTACGCGTTGCCTGATACCGCCCGCGAACAAGGATTCGATATGCAGCCCGTCATCGCGAAACCGCTCTACATCCGCATGCACGCGGACGATAACGTCGCGATCGTCGCGAACCGCGGAGGTTTGCATCCGGGCGCTGAGTTCTCGTGCGGTTTGCGGCTGATCGAACAGATCCCGCAAGGCCACAAGGTTGCCCTCGCCGATATCGGCGAAGGCGAAGCCATTCGCCGCTACGGCGAGGTCATCGGCCATGCCGCAGCGCCGATCGCGAGAGGTAGCTGGGTCAAGGAATTGCTGGTGCAAATGCCCGACGCGCCCTCGTTCGATAATCTGCCAAGACCGAACGGCGCCGCGATCCGGCTGCCGCCGCTGGAAGGCTACACGTTCGAAGGCTATCGCAATGCCGACGGTTCGGTCGGCACCCGCAACATCCTCGCGATCTCGACCAGCGTGCAGTGCGTCGCCGGCACGGTCGAATTCGCACTCGACCGAATCCGCAAGGAGCTGTTGCCGAAATATCCCAATGTCGACGACGTGGTGGCGGTCACGCATGCCTATGGCTGTGGCGTTGCGATCAACGCACCGGGCGCCGCCGTACCGATCCGCACGCTGCAGAACCTGGCGCGCAATCCCAATTTCGGCGGCGAGGTGATGATCGTTGG
The DNA here is from genome assembly GCF_043203335.1 of Bradyrhizobium sp. RDI18. NCBI lineage: Bacteria > Pseudomonadati > Pseudomonadota > Alphaproteobacteria > Hyphomicrobiales > Nitrobacteraceae > Bradyrhizobium > Bradyrhizobium sp. RDI18. The sequence goes on from NZ_JBICRN010000006.1 coordinate 411,156, forward strand.
CCTCGGCTGCGAGAAGCTGCAGCCCGAACTGCTGCTGCCCGAGGGCATGAGCGCCGATGACGAAATCATGCGCATGCAGGACGAAGGCCTCACCGGCTTTGGCGAGATCGTCGAGGACATCGTGCAGATGGCCGATGCGCGCCTCAAGATTTTGAACCGGCGCCGCCGTGAAACCTGCCCGGCCTCGGCGCTGGTGGTCGGCATGCAATGCGGCGGCAGCGATGCGTTCTCGGGTGTCACTGCCAATCCTGCGCTGGGTTTTGCTGCGGATCTGCTGGTGCGCGCCGGCGCCACCGTGATGTTCTCTGAAGTGACTGAGGTGCGCGACGCGATCCATCTCTTGACGCCGCGCGCGGCGACCCAGGACGTTGCCGACGCGCTGGTGCGCGAGATGGCCTGGTATGACCGCTATCTCGCCGGCGGCGAAGCCGACCGCAGCGCCAACACCACGCCGGGCAACAAGAAGGGAGGCCTCTCCAACATCGTCGAGAAGGCGATGGGCTCGGTGATCAAGTCCGGCACCAGTCCGATCGCGGGCGTGCTGGCGCCGGGCGAGCGTGTCAGCCAAAAGGGGCTGATTTTTGCCGCGACTCCGGCAAGCGATTTTGTCTGCGGTACGTTGCAATTGGCCTCCGGCATGACGCTGCATGTCTTCACCACCGGCCGCGGCACGCCCTATGGACTTGCCGCGGTGCCGGTCATCAAGGTCTCGACCCGCAGCGAGCTAAAGCAACGCTGGCACGACCTGATCGACGTCGACGCCGGCAGCATTGCGACCGGCGATGCGACGATCGAGGACGTCGGCTGGGAGATATTCCGCCTGATCCTCGACGTGGCAAGCGGCCGCGAGACCTGGGCCGAGCACTGGAAGCTGACCAACGCGCTCGCGCTGTTCAATCCCGGTCCGGTGACCTGACCGGGAGCAAGGCAGGATACCTGAACTGCGGCCGCCGCGAGATGCGAGGACCGTAAGCGGCTAAGCCGCCATCAGCCTTTCGATATCTGGTATCGGATGGGAAGTTAACTGCTTCGGAATCTCGCCTACGATCCGCTCTGCCACTTCGGCATGAAACGCCTGTCGAAGGTTGCCCAGAACTTTCGCCGGTGCGACCACAACCAATTTTTCGAAATGATTGCCGTGGGCTAGCCGATAGAGCGCGTCGGCAATGGTGCCAGCGAACCGCTCTTCGGCGATATAATGCCAGTCGGCTTGCTCCATTGCGCTTCGCGCCGCGCCGATGCTCTGGACGGACCGCCCGGGACGATCGGTTCCCTGTTCGCGTGTCGCCGGATTTTCCTGCTCAAGCACGTGCTCGACTTCCAAATTGAGCTGCTGCGGGGTGCCTTTGTTGCGGAGGAAGAGGGCCTTTTTGCCATCGCCGATGAGAACAAGCGCGTTGTGAGAAATACGAGGTTTCGCTTCAGAGGTCATATTCGGTGCTCCATGTGGCCCAACGCATGAATTTCTGGCTGGTTGCCTCTACCGGAACTTTCTCCTGCATTAACTTAGCTTCCGGAACCAAAGTGGATGCGACGCTTTGTGCTCGCGGGCAGCATTCGAACGAGGAGGAACTTTAATGAGGAAGATCGCAATCGGCCTGCTGGCCAGCACGGGTCTGCTCCTGACAGGCAGCGCAAATGCGTCTGACATCTACACCGACAGCGAATACAAAAACTCCGACCTGATACAGCAGGTCCGCATGGTCTGCGACGAAGACGGACGCTGTTATCGCACCCGCGGCAGCAGCCGCGTCATCGTCCGCGATTCATACGCCTATGCACCGCGCGAGCGATATATCGAGCGTCGATACTATCGCGACCGCGATTGGGACGACGGGCCGCGAGCCGGCGTTGGTTTCCGGGCACCTGGCGTAAGCGTGGGCGTCGGCGTGGACAGCAACCGCTGGTAGGACAATCGAGGAGAGACTTCGGGCTCGTCTGAGGTCTCTCCACCAGTGTCGGAATATTTCATTTGTCCGACTGGAACGGCGATCCGATGTGCCTGTTAGCGGGTGAAGAACCGGCAAGCGGAGAGGCTCACATGAAAGTTTCCGATGCGATGACACCCGAGGTTCAACTCTGCACTCCCGATGATACGTTAAAGGACGCCGCGCAGGCCATGGCGGCGCTCGGCGTCGGGTTGCTACCGGTAACGGACAATGAACGCCTGGTCGGCATGATCTCCGACCGCGATATCGCGATCCGCGGGATCGGCATGGGCCGAGACCCCGAGGCGCGGGTCGGCGATGTGATGACGGCCGACGTCAAGTACTGCTACGAAGACCAGGACCTCGACGAGGTGTGCGCCAACATGGGCGACATCCAGGTCCGCCGCCTGCCCGTGCTCAATCGCGACAAGCGGCTCGTCGGCATCATTGCGCTGGGCGACATCGCGCTGGTGCAAGGCGGCAACGGGACGGGTGCGGCGTTGAGCCGAATTTCACGTCCCGGCGGGAAGCATGCGCAGGTTTGATCTGCGGAAAAACCGGTAGAGACGTCCCCGTTGATTTTGCGCCGAGTGACAGGAACCCCGGTCAGCCGCTCGCCGTTCTAATGGTCGTCCCGCGGACGGGGGACGCCGACGGAGCGGCGTAGACCGATGACACGAAAGCCAACGCCAACGTTCCCCCGAAGCCGAAAAATGTCGCCGTCCCGAAATCCCGAGCGCTATCGGCCTCGTGCGCTCGACGATTCCGGGGATGAACTGCTTGACGATTGGATGGTAGCATATCCGGCCACCGATCTGGCCCGATCGGACTAAGACTTCTTCTTCGAACGCTTCTTGGGCACCTTGGCGCCCCTTTTTCGGGCTTCGGACAGGCCGATTGCGATCGCCTGTTTCCTGCTCTTTACCTTCTTGCCGGAGCGGCCGCTCTTCAGCGTGCCGGCTTTGCGCTTCTTCATGGCGCGGCCTACCTTCTTTGCCGCGCCCTTTGAATATTTGCGCTTCTTCGCTTTCTTCGCCATCTTGCTAGTCCCGCAACAGCTCAGTAATCAATCAGCGATACTCCCTATGGTTCCTTTTCACCTTGACGGTTTCAGCCGCGTTTTCGCACTGCAGGAAATTCTACTGCATTTTGCTCGGCGTTGCCGCAAGGGCATATGTTAGGGATCAGACAGACGACAATTCGTCGGTGGGTTAATCTTGGAACGAGGTTAGCCAGATGTTCGCCGCCCTCTTGCCCATCGAATGCCCGCGTTGCGTCAGGTGCCTGACTCGAATGCGACTGGCCAATGTTGCCTTGGGTGCCGACCGTTCCGAAAAGCGAACCTTCGAATGCGCAAAATGTAACGCTACCGAAATCAGGTTCGTTGCAGACCCGCTCGATTCAGAAGAATTGAACCGCCTGACAGACAACATCAGGCCGCCAGCATGAACCTGACGCGAATTGCGATGCAGATCGGAATGTCCTGCGCACTTGTGACCCTCAGCGCCGTCGGCCCCTTCATCAGACACATGGCTTGGCTTGGATGACGTTGCTGCCCGCGATTTTTACCCTGGATATTGGCGGAAGACCCACCCTCGCTTTCGAAGCCAAGAACTTGCGGGAATCTCAGCAGCTCTGTCACGAGCATTGGCTGCGTCAGGATATCGCCGGCTTGACCTCGAACGGTGCACCTCTCTGGGATGGCAAGGCGCGGCTCCGGGCCCGACGCTCGACCGAGAACGAAATTGCCCTGTACCGGGAAGCCGCGCGGGATGCCGCGCAGCCGCAGGAAGACCTGCTGCTGGCCTTCCTCGTGGAGCTGGACGACCTCGAAGAGGCCCCGGACCCCGCCTGACGCTTAAATCAGGTCTCGTTGTCGCATGTCCCATTCCTCACGCTGAGCCGATGCCGGAACAACTCGGCATCGTCGATCATTCTCATCATCGCTGATACGGAGGGCTTTGGAATGAAAGCGCTGGCGTGGCATGGCAATGGCGACGCTTGCTGCGAGCACGAGAAGGACGGCTTCATCAAGGTCGTCGTGAAGCCGTGATGCCATGCCGCGCGTCCTGATCGGCACGTCGGGTTGGCACTACGATTCCTGGCGCGGGCCGTTCTTTCCCAAGGGTCTGCCGCTCAAGGATCAATTGCAATTTTACGCCGGCCAATTCCCGACCACCGAACTGAACGGGGTGTTTTACCGGACGCCGACGCCGGAAGCGGTAAAGGGCTGGCGTGCGCAGACGGGAAGCAATTTCGTATTCGCCTGGAAGGCATCCAAATTCATCACGCATTGGAAGCGGCTCTCGGAGAATTCGGTCAACAGCCTCGAACTGCTCGAAAGCCGCCTCTCCCTGCTCGGCAGGAAGGCGGGACCGGTGCTGTTTCAACTACCACCGAATTTCCCGGCCAACGCCGACCGGCTTGCCTCGTTTTTCAAGCTGCTCTCGAAGAAGCGCCGGTACAGCTTCGAATTCAGGCATCCGAGCTGGTACGAGCCCAGGATCATCCGGCTGCTGCGGGAGCAAAACGTCTCGCTTTGTATTTCCGACCATCATGACGCACCGGCGCCATGGAAGCGCACCGCCGATTTCGTATATGTCCGCGGGCATGGGCCCGGAGGCCGCTATCGAGATCACTATGGCGAGGCCGCCCTTGCCGGTTGGGCCCGTCGCATCAGATCCTGGAAAAGGCAGGGCTGCGACGTGTTCGTTTACTTCGACAATGACCAGAAGAGCGCCGCGCCAGCCGACGCCCGCCGCTTGACCGAGCTAATGTGACACGCCTGATCGCGGCGCGGCCGTCCATCGGCTGGTCGGCGTCCCCTTCTCTGCGAGCAACAACACGTGTTGCGTTACGGAGCGCGACCGCACTCCCGTGCGCACAGGAACGAAGGCGGCGGTCGGACATTGACATGGACCAGACCCCACCACAGCGCAGGTCACGATTATGGGTACCATTAAACGGACGACCCGCCGAGTTGCGGGGAAGACCAAGGAAGTCATCGCCGAAGTCGTCGGCGACGGTAAGCTGCAAGAGGAAGCCAAGGCGGAACAGCGCAAGATCGAGGATGAGGGTAAGGAACCCAGCCAACTCAATCCGTTGGGAAACCTCTATCGCCTCACCTAGCCGCAGCACCAAGGGGCTGCGGAGCCGCCGCCGCTTTTGGGGAGAGATATAATGCTGCACTATCCGCGGCCACCTTTTCCCAGCCAGCATCAGCCGATGCCGGGCACGACCGGCGCGATGAATCCGCTGCCGGACCACGGTGAAACTTCTTACAAAGGCAGCGGCCGGCTCAACGGCAAGAAGGCGGTCATCACCGGAGGTGATAGCGGCATCGGTCGGGCGGTTGCTATTGCCTTCGCCAGGGAGGGAGCCGACGTTTTGATCTCCTATCTCGAGGAGCACGACGATGCTCGCGAAACCGAACGGCTGGTGACGGGAGCCGGCAGAAAGGCCGTCCTTGTTTCAGGCGACATCCAGTACCCCGACCACTGCAGGGCTGTGATCGCGAAGGCCGTATCGGCGTTCGGTGGCATCGACATCCTCGTCAATAACGCCGCACATCAAGCCAGCTTCAAGTCCATCGAGGATATCAGCGACGAGGAATGGGAGTTGACCTTCAAGGTCAACATCCACGCGATGTTCTATCTTACCAAAGCGGCCGTCAGCCGCATGAAGCCGGGAAGCTGCATTATCAATACCGCATCGATCAATTCGGATGTGCCCAACCCTAGCCTGCTGGCCTATGCGACGACCAAGGGAGCGATCCACAATTTCACGGCAGGGCTGGCGCAGATGCTGGCCGAGAAGGGCATTCGCGCCAATGCCGTCGCCCCGGGGCCGATCTGGACGCCGCTCATTCCCTCAACGCTGCCCGAAGACTCCGTGAAGAATTTCGGCAAGCAAGTGCCAATGAAGCGTCCGGGCCAGCCGGTCGAACTGGCGACCGCCTACGTCATGCTGGCTGATCCGCTTTCCAGCTACGTCTCCGGTGCGACCATCGCGGTCACCGGCGCAAAGCCGTTCCTGTAACGGATGCAGGCCGAACGCGGCAGCCGGTATCCTCTAGCTGCGAATAGCAGCTTGCATGCGATCACGCAGATACTGAACGAGAACGACCGTCTTTGCGTCGACGATCTCTCCAGTTAAGACCATCGCAGCAGCCTGCTCCAGGGTCGTCTCGACCACCTCAATATCTTCCCCCTCCTCCTTAAGTCCGCCGCCGTCGGACACCTTGTTCGCCGGCGAGTAAGCGCAGATGAAGAAGACGATCTTTTCCATAATCGCGGCTGGGCTCACATAGAGCTCGAACAACCGTTCCAGTTTCGAGATCTTGTAGCCGAGCTCTTCCTGCATCTCTTTCACAATGCGCCGTTCGGCCGCCTCGCCATCGAGCTTGCCGGCGCACGCCTCTACGGTTCGCTCCATGCCGTCCTGCAGGAATACTGGCAGCCGCAATTGCCGGGCGAGCAGCACGGTCTTGCGATCCGCATCATAGGGAAGAATGACGGCCGAATTGCCGTTGTCGTAGATCTCGCGCTGGCGCCGTTGGCGTTCGCCGTCATGCCTGCGCTGTTCGTAGCTCACGCGGATCAGCTTTCCCTTGCCCTGAGCAATGGTCTCGACCTTGCATATGCGCACGGTCTCGCCGTCCATTTTCGTGGGCTCCAAACGCCGGTGATCAGGCTTCGATCCCTTCGGGTAAGCGACGCTCGCGCAAACGGGACGGGATCATCAGGCCGAAGCGAGCACCGGATGTTCGGACTGCTGCCGCCTGAATTGCTGATAGGCCGCGATTGCCTTGTTGGCCAGCATCAACCGCCGCCGCTCGCCACGCCGCACCATCAATTCTATTGTGTCGCTGAGGAAGCGCCCGGCCACCATCGCGTCCCCCAGTTCTCCCGTGCGCTCGAGATAGTCCCAGGCGATTTCAATCGAACTCTCTATCAACAGGGGCAGCGGTTCCGTCATCTTCGCGTCCAACCATTTTTTGAAAGAACGCCCGGCGACAATCTCCGTTCCTGCAGTAGCGGATGACAGCCTTGGCGGAAACGCTCACGGTCCTCCGGCAACGGCTCCCGCAATCACCATCGTCAGATCGTCCAGATCGATCCTGCCCTTGACGACGAGTCCTTCGGAGTCATCGATGCTGAGCGTCCGCGGATCATTCGCTGCCTGCCGTTTCAGTTCAGCAACGATTGCTTCCTTCAATTTCTCTTCAAGCATCTGCAGTGTCTCCATCCATCCCCACAGCGCCGGGCTAGCTCTCCTGCGTCATAGACGCAGTAGACTAATGGGTGTTGGTCTCATGCCACTTTTCCAGGTCTATTTTCGACGACGACCGTTGCTCCTTCTCCGGCTTCTCTTTCCACGGCTTGTCAGTCTGCTTGTGTGATCCCCAGTCGGTCTGCTGGCGCGGATCATCGGTGGGCTTTTCCTTGCTCATTGGGACACCTCCAGAATTGGAAGCGGAAACTACGGGATTTTGTTCCGATAAATCGGTGGATGCGGGGTTCCAACGTCTAGGATCGTACAGACAGGCGATGTTCCCGCCTCCTAGTCTTTCTGAATGGACAAGAGGAAAGTCGAAGATCGGCCCCAGCGGGACCTGCATTCGAAGCGCTGGCAGCGCTGGAGAAGGCGCGGGCCATGCCTCATGGTCCTGCACGAAGCGAGGCCTTGAAGCGCGCAGGTCTTCTACAGAATGCGGCCGACATGCAGGGACTGACATTTGCCAAGCGTGGACGTCCCCCGAAAACCTGACCGCTCCCCTTCACAGCAGGGACACCCTAGGCGCCCGGCACTGCGCGCCTGACGCCCTGCCAAGCGGTCAGTCCGATCGGAACCCGGCAACGGTCTCGACGTTGGCCTTGCGAACAGCAAGGAGGCTCCGATGGGATTGGCCGAATACATGATCGTCTCCGAGCCGGACGGGTGGACGGTCCTCCATGACGGGAATGCGCCGCATAGATATGACACAAAGGAAGCAGCCTTCGAAGCGGCTGTCGCCGCCGCGTCGCTGGCGATGCGCGAGGGGCACGAGATTCATATTGGCGTCCCCGGTCGCGACGGCGGTTATAAGACCCCACTCGGCGCCGAGGACGCGCAAGGCGTGCTGTGATGCCCGCAGTCCAGCGAAGTCGGATGTAGATCGTCGTAGACAAGTGCCCGAGACCACGCGGATGTCGCGGAGCTTGTCATCACTACGCGAGCGCTATTGCGCTCGCCGCGGGGCGCGCATTCGCGCGATCCGTTGGCTCATCCGGGCCAAGATACTCCTGTTGCAGATACTCCTGTTAGAAAATCGAATTTTCCCGGCCTCAGCCCTGGTTCTCCCGATACCGCTGCTTCACGATTTCATCGCCGGCCTGCGTCGCGGCCCTGTTGCGATAACGATAGCTCAGCGTCCCATAGATCAGCGCGGTAAGAAGCACGAACGCTCCGATGAAATAGACTGCTTCGAGTCCCATCACGTTCTCCCAAAATCCTGTTGTGTGCCGGCTACGCTTTCACTTCGTCGCGGCCATGCACTTGCGCGGGCGGTGCGGTCGCCTCCACGGCCGTAAATGGTTCGAGAATGCGATAGCTGTGTTCGGCATGCGCAGGCACCAGCCAGGAGTCTCCTGGCTCCAGCCTTATCGTCTGGCCCTCAATGACAAGTTCAGCACGTCCATTCACGACATAGCCCACGGTTTCGTAATCTCTCGGCCGGGATACGTCGCTTTGCGGCTGTTCGTTTTCCCATAGGCGCATCGAGAGCCGTTTGCCGGAAACGAGATAGGTTTGACCCATCGTTCCCTTGGGTGCGGTTTTGCTGGATACCTTCTTGACGGTGCTGTCGCTCATCTGCCGCTCCATCTCGCTTCACCTGGAGTCAATTGGGCGTGGCACAGCCGGTTCCATTTAATGCTTCAATTTAACGACGCCTCCTGACGGATGCAGGAGGAACCCGATTCTCCCCTCCGCGTTTCCCGAACGTGCGCATCGATCGAAGTCGGGGAGGATCTTGTGGACGACTTCAGGGACATTCAACACGGCGTCAACGATCCCGTTGGTGGCCTCGACGTCAAGCGAAGGTTCAAGGACAATCAGACTGAGCACGAACGCGCCCAATGCGCGGCGGACGTTCGCTCTATCGCCGTTGCCGCTCCGGACGAAAAATTCCTGCCGGAAGCCTTGAGGCGCCGGCCAACGGGTCCGCTCAACCCGCGGACCGGTCGTCGTCCTGCTCCGTAAGCAGCTTCCGCTCCATGTGCGTAGTTCGCCGCTGGAAAACGTTCAGCAGTGCGGACGCGCGTCTCGCTACGCGCTAGGGAACCGGCCCGATCGTCAAAAACAAGATCGTGATAGGTGATGCAGGCCACATTCGCGCGTGACCGTTGGCCGTATTGCGGTGGTGCAAGCCACACTGCATTGCGAACCAACGGAGTTTTCCATGAAGCTGTTGATTTCCGGATTCGTGGCAGTCGCCCTGCTCGCGGTCGCAACCACGATGCGCTCGTACTCAATTTCCCATGAACGCTCTACCGTAACCACTGGCGCGGCGTTGTCGAAGAAATCTGCGGCCTCCGCGGGCGTAACCAGGCTGCCGATCGAAGAGTACGAAGATATGTCGCTGGTCTTCTCGACACCACCCGCGAAGCATTGACGCAATCGGCATAGTCGCCGCGCCGATCGACCTTATCGCTTTGTCGCCCGCTCGAGGAATTGCACCAGCGCGGCGCGGTCCTGCTCCGAGCCGATGCGCTGCTCTGGCATCTTGGTGCCGGGCGTGTAGGCCTGCGGCCCGACCTCGAACAATTTGGAAACCGTCTCCGGCGTCCAGACGATATCGAGGCGCTTCAGCGCTTCGGAAAAATTATATCCGGGCGCGGTTGCAATTCGTCGGCCGAAGATGCCGGCGAGCGTGGGGCCTGCGCGGTTGACCTGATCGGCACCAAGCGTATGGCAGGCCACACAGGCGCGAAAGACCTCCGCGCCGCGATCGCCGGCATAGGCGGCGAGCGGATCTCCTGCCGTTTCCACGAGAAGCGGATCGACCGGCTCGCCTGTCGCGGCGTTCCAGCGCCGGATGATGTTGTCAGCGCCGCCCGTGAGCAGCGTGCGGCTGTCGGGTGCGAATACGACCGACCAGACCGGAAGGCCCGGACCAACCAGCGTGCGCGCGAGCGTACGCGCCTTGCGGTCGATCACCGCGACCGTGCCGCCGATGCCCGCGGCGGCCACATGCGCTCCATCAGGCGAAATCGCAATCGAGATCACCGGCCTTGGCCCTGCCGCAACCTCGCCGGCGCGCGCGCCGCCGGCGGTCAGGAAGTAGACCTTGCCGTCGGCACCGCCGACCGCGATTTCACCGTCACGGCCTACGGCCACGGCGTTGAGCGGTGTCGGCATCGGAATGACGGTCGGCGGCTGCGCGCCCGACAGCGGCCAGATGCGAACGCTGAGGTCGTAGCTGACGCTGACCAGCGTGCGGCCATCGGCCGTAAACGCCACGCCGTTGACGTTCTGGGTATGCTGATCGAGCACGCGCGGCGCGCCGCCTGCGAGCGGCCAGAGCCGCACCGTGTGATCCCACGACGCCGACGCGAGCGTCGCACCATCAGGCGATACGGCAAGCGCCACGATCGGCGCCGTGTGGCCTTCCAGCACGAGATCGGGCTCGATCTTTCCGGAAGTCCAGATCGCAATCCGACCGTCGGCCCCCGCGGTCGCCGCACGGCCGTCCCTGAGCAGGCCGACTGCATTGACGGCGTCCGAATGGAACCGAAGCACCTGCTCGGCCGCGTTGCGCGTGAGAGACCAGCGGATCGAGGTCGAATCGAAGCTGCCGGAGATCGCGCTTTGCCCGTCGGCCGATATCGCCAGCGCCCGAACCGGCCCACCATGCCCGCGCAGTTGCGCGACGGCGGCCGTTGCGCCGATCGGCAGAGCGATCAGCACGGCCGCAAGCGCCAGAAGGGCCGATCGGCCCCTGTTGCGACGTGGAGCTTTCGCCGAAACCGATTGTCCCATTTGCCGGCGGCCTCAGCGTACGCCCGGCCGGTCGCGGTCGAGCCCCTTGGCCTGCAGGTCGTCGAGGTAGTCCCGAAAGCGCTGCTCGGCATTCTCGCCGAGATCGCGCAGGAACGCCCAGGAGTAGATGCCGGTCGAGTGCATGTCGTCGAATCCTAATCTGACGGCATAATTGCCGACAGGATCGACCGAAAGAATGGTGACATTGCGTTTGCCGCCGACGGTTTTGCGCTCGGCTTCGGAATGCCCCTGCACTTCGGCGGATGGGCTGGTGACCCGGAGCAATTCAGCGGAGAGATCGAATGTGCGGCCGTCATCGAAGGCAACGCGCAACGTGCGGCGATCCTTCGGCAGGCGAATTTCAACCGGCCACGCCAGCGTGACGTCAGGCACGCCCACCGCCGGCGTCAGCCCGGGCCGATCAGATTGTGGCCGGGATCGCTGACCCTGGCGCCCGTGGTCGTAAAGGCGACGGAGCTTGGCTCCTGAATGGTGTTGAGAACCATCGCGACGCCGACGGCGGCAACCACAGCAAAAGCCACAGCCGCAACAAAGGATTTCATGTCACTTCCTCACGTTTTACTTGCGCCTGACCGGACTATTCGGCCGGTACTGCGCGGGCCGTGCCATCAGATGGAGCTTCGCCCTTTGCCTGCTGTTCCTTGACCCAGATCGCGTGATGCTCCTTGGCCCAGTTGAGATCGACCTCACCCGTTCCCATCGCATCAAACGCCCCCTCCATGCCGATCGAGCCGATATAGATGTGCGCCAGCATGGCGGCGATGAAGAGCATCGCGATCACGGCGTGGATCACGGTCCAGAACTGGAGTGCAGTGACGTTGCCCGGAAGATACGGGAACAGCAGGAACCAGCCGGACACCGACATCAGCACGCCGCCGATGATCACGATCCAGAAAAATCCCCTTCTGTCCCGCGTTGAAACGCTTGGCCGGCGGATGCTTGTCGTCAGACAGAAGGCCCCCGCCCTGCTTGAGCCATTCCCAATCGAGCTTGCCCGGAATGTTGTCCTTGATCCAGATCAGGAACATGATCGCAAGCCCCAGCATGAAAGGGAATGCCAGGTAGTTGTGCGCAAGCTTGGCCCAGGCCGACATGGTCGCGAAAGCGTCGGGGCCGAACAGCGGCAGGATCAGGGCGCGTCCGAAGCTGACGTTCAGGCCCGAGAGCGCCAGGATGATGAAGCAGCTTGCGGTGAGCCAGTGCGTGAACCGCTCGAAGCTCGCGAAGCGCAGCATCGTCTTCCCTGAAAATCCCTGGTGCACGCGAATCCGGCCGCGCACCATCAGGAAGATCGCGAGCACGGCCAACATGCCGAGGATGGAAATGCCGCCGATCCAGGGCAGCTTGCTGCGCTGGAAGTCGCGCCAGTCGCGCCCTGCGGGCTGGATCAGATTGGCAGCACTCCCGTCGGGGATCGATACGCGCCCGCTGATCTTGTCGCCCTCCTTTAGCGCGTTCAGAAGCTTGTCTTCCTGAACGGCCTCGGCGGTCGGCTTGAAGGAAATCTGTGCGGCCGCAGGCTGTGCGAACACGAACAACAGCGCGAGCGCGGCAAGCAGCGGCTTGAAAACCGCGAATTTGAGATTTGCGAACCTGAGAATTGAAGATGAGCCTGGCATTTGCACAACGCCTTTCGGTTATCGGAATTACCCTGATGCCGCCGCGCCGAAGCGCGGCGGCCGTTGCATCAGCCGGTCGGTGAATCGCTGTAGGCGGTCTTCCAGCCCCACATGCCGGAGCCATAGCCGCGCTTCATCACCCGCTCCTTGTAGATCTCGGCGATGATCGCGCCGTCTCCGGCAAGCAGTGATTTGGTCGAGCACATCTCGGCGCAAATCGGCAGCTTGCCTTCGGCCAGACGGTTGGCGCCGTATTTGGCGTATTCGGCCGGGCTAGAGTCCGCTTCCGGCCCGCCCGCGCAGTAGGTGCACTTGTCCATCTTGCCGCGCGACCCGAAGTTGCCGACCTTCGGATATTGCGGCGCGCCGAACGGACAGGCGTAGAAGCAGTAGCCGCAGCCGATGCACAGGTCCTTGGAGTGCAGCACGACGCCGTCGGCGGTGGTGTAGAAGCACGACACCGGGCAAACCGCGGCGCACGGCGCATCCGTGCAGTGCATGCAGGCCATGGAGACCGAGCGTTCGCCGGGCTTGCCGTCATTGATGGTGACGACGCGGCGGCGATTGATGCCCCACGGCACTTCATGTTCGTTCTTGCATGCGGTCACGCACGCATTGCACTCGATGCAACGGTCGGCATCACAAAGAAATTTGACGCGAGCCATGATCTATTCTCCTCTCACGCCGCTTGGATCTGGCACAGGGTCACCTTGCCCTCGTGCATGCCGGTGACCGGGTCGTAACCGTAGGACGTGATCGTGTTGACGCTTTCGCCCAGCACGATCGGGTCTGAGCCCTTCGGATATTTGCCGCGTTGGTCGACGCCCTGGAACCAGCCGGAGAAGTGGAATGGCATGAACGCCACCCCCTTGCCGACGCGGTCGGTGACCAGCGCCTTGACGCGGGCCTTCGAGCTGTTTTCCGGACCGTAAACCCAAACCCAGCCGCCATCCTTGATGCCGCGCTCGGCGGCATCCGAGGTGTTGACCTCCACGAACATGTCCTGCTGCAATTCCGCGAGCCATTTGTTGGATCGGGTTTCCTCGCCGCCGCCTTCGTATTCAACGAGGCGTCCCGAAGTCAGGATGATCGGGAATTGCTTGGCGAGCCCCTTCTCGACCGCCGCCTTCTGGATCGAGAAGCCCACATTGGCCATGCGGAACTGACGCCCGTCCGGACGCGTCGGATATTTCGCGACGAGATCGGGCCGCGCGGTGTAGATCGGCTCGCGATGCACTGGCACGGGATCCGGCAGATTCCACGCCACCGCGCGGGCCTTGCCGTTGCCATACGCCATCACGCCGTGCTCCAGCGTGACGCGGATGATACCGCCCGACAGATCGACCGCCCAGCCGACGCCATCAGGGTTGTTGCCGCCGATCTTGTTGATGGTCGCAAGCTCGTCCGCGGTCAGATCCTTGTCCCAGCCGAGCTTCTTGAGCACGCCATAGGTGAACTCGGGATAGCCGTCAGTGAGCTCCGACCCCTTGCTGTAGGAGCCTTCGGACAGCATGTTGACGTTCTTGACCGAGCCGTCTGGCTGCTTCTCCTCGTAGACCACGCCGAAGCGCGCGCGGAACGTGCCGCCGCCGTCCTTGGCGTGAAGGTTGGTGTTGTAGAGCGTGTGCGTACCCGGATGCCGGATCTGCGGCGTGCCCCAGCACGGCCACGGCAGGCCGTAATAGTCGCCGCCGATCTCCGGCTCGTCCGCCTTGGCGCGCAGGGTCACCAGGTCGAACTTGCCCTGGTTCTTCATGTGCGCCTTCAACCGCTCCGGCGACTGGCCGGAATAGCCGGTCGAGAAGCCGCCGCGGTTGATTTCCCGCAAGAGGTCCTCGGCCGACGGATGCTTGTTCTCGACCTTGATGTTCTTGAACATCTTGTCGGCGAAGCCGAGCTTTTCCGACAACCGATAGATGATCTCGTAGTCGTCCTTCGATTCGAAGATCGGCTTGACGATCTGCTCGCCCCACTGCAGCGAGCGGTTGGACGCCGTACGCGAGCCCGAGGTCTCGAACTGGGTACAGGCAGGCAAGAGATAAGTGCCATTCTTGCGCTCGGAGATTGCAGCGAACGTGGTGGGATGCGGATCGGCGACCACCAGCAGTTCGAGCTTTTCGAGGCCCTTCACCATCTCCGTCATGCGCGGCACGGTGTTGCCGCCGTGCCCCATGATGACCACGCCCTTCACGGCGTCGCGCTGATCGACGTCGTCGGGGTTGGAGAGCGTCGCATCGAACCAGCGGGTCCACGGGATGCCCGGCAGCTCCATGTTCTGCTTGCGGGTGCGCGCCGGACGGCCCGCCTTCGCCGGGACTTCGTCGAAGCGCGACTGCAGGTAATCGTACTCGACTTCCCAGACGCGCGCCCAGTGCTTCCAGGCGCCTTCGACCAGACCGTAATAGAGCGGCAGCGTCACGATATCGAGCCCGATATCGGTCGCGCCCTGCACGTTGCAGTGGCCGCGGAAGATGTTGGCGCCCGAGCCGAAGGACCCGACGTTGCCCGTCGCGAGCAACAGGTTGCAATAAGCGCGGACATTGGCGGTGCCGACGGTGTGCTGGGTGCCACCCATGCACCAGACGATCGTCGATGGCTTTTGCTTTGCGAAGGTCTCGGCAACCTTCTTCAGTTGCTCGCCGGGAATGCCGGTGACGCGCTCGACCTCTTCTGGCGTCCACTTCGCAACTTCGGCGCGGATCTGGTCCATGCCGTAGACGCGTTGCTTGATGAATTCCTTGTCTTCCCAGCCATTGTTAAAGATGTGGTGCAACATGCCCCAGATCACGGCAATATCGGTGCCCCCGCGGAACCTCACATATTCGGTGGCATGCGCTGCGGTACGGGTGAAGCGCGGATCGAGCACGAACACGTTGGCGCGGTTGAGCTCCTTGCCGGAGAGGATGTGCTGCAACGAAACCGGGTGGGCTTCGGCGGCGTTCGATCCCATGAAGACGATCGTCTTCGAGTTGCGCATGTCATTGTAGGAATTCGTCATCGCGCCGTAGCCCCAGGTATTGGCGACGCCGGCGACGGTGGTCGAATGACAGATGCGGGCCTGGTGATCGATCGAATTGGTGCCCCAGAACGCCGCGAACTTGCGGAACAGGTAGCCGCCCTCGTTGGAGAACTTCGCGGAGCCGAGCAGATAGACGGAATCGGCGCCGGACTTGGCGCGGATCTCCAGCATCTTGTCGCCGATCTCGTTGATGGCCTGATCCCACGAGATCTTCTGCCACTCGCCGTTGACCAGCTTCATCGGATATTTCAGCCGGCGGTCGCCATGGACGAGTTCGCGCACGGCTGCGCCCTTGGCGCAATGCGAGCCTCGGTTGATCGGGCTGTCCCACGCCGGCTCCTGGCCGACCCAGACGCCGTTCTGCACTTCGGCGATCACGGTGCAACCGACCGAGCAATGCGTGCAGATGTTCTTTCTGATTTCGGTGGGCGCGCCGACCTTCTCAGGCCCTGCCTGCGCCTTGCGCACCGATCCGAGCGGCATCAGGCCGATCGCGGCGCCCGCGCCGGCCGCCAGACCGGACCGCCGCAGAAACGTACGGCGGTCGAGAACTCCCGACGCGAGGCCGGCGGCGATGCCCTGCAAACGCGCCTTGCCCGCGGATCCATCTCTTCGTTTCATCAACATGTGCGTGGTCCCATCAATAGCGGTTGACGCGATAGAAATTCTTGACGTGGTCGCTTTCCTTGTAGCGCGCCTTCACGCGCTCGGCCTGCGACTCGTCCGCAGCCGCCTCGGTGCCCGCAAGCGGCACAACGGCTGCTGCAGCGACCGCCGAACCGCCCATCAGAAACAGGCTGCGCCGATCCACCCCCGCGGCCTGTGACTTTCCCGTACTCTCAGATGGCTTGCTCATTGCGATCTCTCCTATTCTCGTCGCCTTTCACCGTCACTCGGACAGCGTGAAGGCCTCTGATTCCAATTCCATGAAGACACGGCCGGTGCGGCCGACGGCACGGTAGAAGCGCGCCGATTGCGACATTTCGAGATCGGCGAACATCCGCGCCGCCCACGGCTTGAGATGACGCTCGAAAAAGCGCGCCTGCTCGGCGAACTCGGCTTCGAAGTCGCCGCGTGCGAGGCCCGCCATGACCTCGAGCAGGATAGCGATATGGTCTTCCGGCTCCCGCGACGTACCTGCGCGCTCGATTCCGAGCGCACGCAGATCCTCGCGCACCCGCGCCAGCGGGCGTTCGTGAAGAAAGCCGGTGAGATAATAGGAGGCATAGGGCAGTAGTTCGCCGCGGCCGAGCCCGATGAAAAGATCGAAGAACTCCTTGCTAACGGCGCGATCATCCGTCGCCGCAGCGGCAGATGCGAGTTCGACATGCGCCATGCCGAGATCGGAGCCGTCGCCCTTCAGCGTTGCTACCCGTTGCAGCGTTTCCGCATCCGGCGCCTTGCCAAGCAGCAACGACAACAGGCCGTATTCCGCGGCACGCAGTTGATCGATCTCGTCGATTTCGGATTTCGATGTCACCTGATCCTCGGACGATCCGTAGAGATCGGGACGCAGGGCAAAACGGTCCACCTGCGTCAGTGTCTCGACGGCGAGAACGCGCTCGGCAGGTATGCGCGACCATGCGGAAACAGAGGGCTGCGCAATGCCTAACCCCCGCGCCAGCGATCCGACGCCACCTGCTGCCTTAATTGCTAGTTCCAGTCCGGCATCACGCATGGTGCTACCGATATCTCCCCGCCCGCGCCCGCGTGCCTCTTATTCAGGCACACACTTTAGAACTGGAATTATTCCAGGGAGAAATTTGTAGCATAGGCAGGGGCTATGTCCGCAAATACTTTTGTCTAAACAATCGGTTTTGCGGTGCCATGGCGTCGCACGCGTTGCTGCGGCGCAACAGATTTTGCTGCCTCGGATTCGCCCACCGACGCGGGTTCCCCTGCATCCCGTTTCGCTTCTGAAACGAGTTCCGTTTCTGTCGAGGGTTCATCAGACTGTCGCAAAGACTCCTCAGGCAAAGACTCCTCAGGAAGGTCTTCCTGCGTTCTTGCCGAGAGTTCACGTTCAGCCGGTTGTGGCGAAGGACCTGCCATCTCGGTTCCGGAATCTGCGTCGGAATTCGTTGTTTCGGCCGTCTGCTCACCCATGATTTGCGCGACCAGCCGCGCCACGTCGACGCCTGCGCCGAGCTCGCCACCGCCGGGCACTCCGCCCGGCGCGTTCCAGTCGTAGGCATATTCAAGTGCTGGACTGACGTAGTTGCAAATCGCGGGGTCCAACGCCCAGGACTTTCGCAAAGCCGCATTCCGCAAATGATCGGGAACGCCTTTACGAAGAAAGGCAGTGATATCGGTGGTTTCTGTCAGCTCCTCGAGCTTGGGCAGCGTCGAGAGATCGAACTCCGGCTCGACCGCTTCGGCTTGCGCTGAGGGTGGAGCTGGCGAATCGCCGCTGTCGGCAGCCGGCGTGTCCCGCTTCGGCTCGGTCTGTTTGGCTTCCTGCTTGCGCTGCGACCATCGCGCCAGAAAGCTCTTGTCTCGATCGGCTTCGTCCGGACCACTCATTTGCGACCCATCTTCTCGTCCGGCCCGCCGCCCGGCACGCGCGGCCGATCGCCGCTGGCGCGATCCCGCTTGCGCTTGTGAAACACGCGCTCGACATGGAATCGATCGACGAAGGCGGCAATCCATGACGCGATCTCAGGCGGCATCGGCACGGTGCCGATCACGTCGCAGCCGCTTTCGAACATCGCCTCCCCTTCGGTCGGGTCGGCGGTCACTTTCGTCAGCTCAAGCTCAGGACCACCATCCTGGCGCCGCAACGCGACCCAGATCCGCGGCTCCCCATCGGCAAGGTTGTCGCGGTAGTTCGCCGTTTCCGAGCTGAACAGGTCGATGCTGGCCGATCCCGCGTAATAGATCGTCGCGTCGGCTTCGGTGGACAACGCAGTCCAGGGTGCGGTCGCGGGCACCTCATCCAGGATCATTGCCGGCGACCACAACTGGTCGATCCAGGGATTGTCGATCGAACGGCGCCGCACCACCACGCCGACCTCGCGGGATGCTTCCGTCATCGCCATGTCCCATCCTCCATTCGGTGGATCACGTGGCATTCGCGGCCGCGGCCAGCGGCAACCCCGCGACCAGGTTTTGCGGCTTTAGTCTCACCACCTTGTCCGCGCCCATGGCGAGTATGAGGTAAGCCGGCTTGTCGCCGACGCGCTCGTCCACCAGCCGCAGATCTTCGAACGTCAGGCGCATCAGCGCTACGATGCGTTCGGCAATGCCGCCCTCCAGCCGCTCGCCACGCCACAGCGCGTTGCCGATCCGCGTCGCCTCGCTGTCGAGGCCTATGAACCAGCGCCAGTCGCGATCCTCGATCGCGGCGATGGTTTCGACGCTGACGGTGATGCCGAGCAGATGAGCGACCCAGCGCTCGATGACCCGGCAGAGCCCGGCCCGCGCTTTCTTGTTGCCGCCGATGTTCATCACCATCGCATGCGCGTCCGACCGCGACCAGTAGGTCCAGGCGTTTTCGTCGTCCATGACGTCCATCTCGCCGAACGACTTCGGCTGCTGCAGCATGGCCGTGAGCGGCGATGAATGCAGGTCGTGCTGGGCATGCTGCTCCGCCTCGATGACTTCCGCATCGGCCAGCAGCAACGTGCCTTCGTGAACGGCGGCAAGCTGGCTGCGATAGAACACCTCCGCGGCACGCAACATATAAGGGTCGTCGCAGCCTTCGAGCGCGTTGCGCAGGATCAGGTGGCACAATTGCGACAGAAAGATTGGCGGCAGATCGCCGGCCCCCTTGCGGGCGAGCGCGACATAGACCGCCTCCAGCGACGGCGCCGCCATCAGCCGGTCGCGGAAATTCACCATGAAGGACCAATTTTCGCGCGCATCGGCATCGGCGAGCGCGGCGATATCAGCGTTCGAGACCGGGCGCAGCGGATCGACCATCAGGCTCGCATGCAAATGGCGCTCGGCCTCGCAGGCGTCGGCCGGCGGCATCAATTCGGGCCGCGCCAGATAGGCCATGATGAGTTCAGGCGTGGCGACCAGCCCGCCGTGATCGGCGCGGCGCGTGAGGTGATGGCCCGATGCGACCCAGAATTCTCTCATGTACGATCCGTCGTCTTGGCGTCGGTCCTGATCAGCCCGAGAAGATCGACCTCTTCGGCAGGTTCAACATCGCCTTCGACTTCATGGAAGGTAAAGGCGCTGGCATGCGCGTGCAACCGGTCGGCATCCCCGGCAGCGGGGCGGGCTTTAAGGGTACGAAAGCGTTCGCGGATCTCGCCGTTTTCGACGCTGCGCTGAACGGCAAGCAACGTCTGCGGCGGATGTTCGCACAGGGAAGCTGCGAACGCGATCTCTTCCTCGGCGGCAAGACGCGCGGCGTCCGCATCGGGCGCCCCGAATTTCTCCCGCAACTGGCTTGCAAGCCGCTCGATCATCGCCTCCCGTTCCGCTTCGCTCGCTTCGGTGACGACGGCAAGCGTCGACCATCCGAGACTGTCGATCCCAAGAAAGCCGGAACGCAGCGCCACGCGCTGCTTCTGGCCGAGCGTCGCCGGATCCCGGTTCCAAAAAACGAACGCGCCGGAAACCGCCCATTCGCCGGGTTCCGCCGCCCGTTCGAAGACGAAGGTATCGGACGGGTCCAGCCTGATGGTTCGCGGAAACTTCAACATATCCGCCTCATCCGAATTTTGGACCGCGCGTCTGCGGATCATACCAACTGGCTTTTGCCAGCGCATCCACAAGACTGTTCCGCTCCGGCGCTGCTCCGCCGGCCGGCATGCCGACCAGAAGATCGCCGTTAACGTCGATGCCCCGGCGCTCGCCGGCCTTACCCTTGGGAAGCCGTTCCAGATAGTCCCGCGCGATCGCCTCGAAGCCGCGCTCTTTCCAGCGATCGAACGCGGTCATTAGGTGCCTAGTGAAGCTTTCGATGATCGCATCGGTATCGACCATCTCGAAACCTTCGCTCAGCAGGGACACGCCCGAGGCCGCCTGCACTTCCGGAACATGCGCCATGGCGGCAGCGCGCAGGATCACGCCGAAAACGAGCCAAGACGGTATGTCGTCTTCGGTGCATTCAGCGGGCCAGCCGAGCCGTCCGCCGCCAAGCAATCCCGCGTCAAACCGGATCGCGTCGGGCCAGTCGAAACAGACCTCTCGTTCCGGCGGACAATGAGCCGCAATCGCATCGGCCAGCGCATTCATGCCGGCAAAGAACGCCCGCCGTGCCGACCTGAGCGGCTCGTCGGGTTCAAGCACCACCGCGAACTCGACTAGATCGTAGCGGCGCACCCATACCAGCGTTCCGGCCCCCGCCTCCGCCGCGATCTCGCGAGCATGGGCAAAGGCGTCGCCGAGCTCGCGCAACGCGACCAAAGTATAACCGGGTGGCAAATCGAGCGTCTGTTCCATATCTCTTGGACGAACGATCACGAGCGGCTAATCCCTGATTTGCTCCACGAGCCGCTTGTGTATGCTATTCCGTGCAAGTTGGCCACGCGAGCGGCCTTTGTATCTTGCAGATATCCGTCCGAGCGGTTACCGCAGAACCGTAGGATGAAGCAACAACCCGCTTGATGCTCCGGGTTCAAGGTATTTCAAAATGAGTGCGGCGAAGTCTCGCCTCCTGATTTGCAGTTGCGAGAAGACCATGCCGCTCGATGCGGAAGCGATCGGTCGCGGCTGCGCGGGCAAGATCACGCAGGCAAATCAGCTTTGCGGTCTCGACCTCGACCGCTTCAAGGAGGCGCTCGCCGAGGGCGCGCCGATTACGGTTGCCTGCACCCAGGAAGCGCCGCTGTTTCGGGAAGTGGCGGAGAACACCCCGCAAGCCCAGCTCACCTTCGTCAACATCCGCGAGACCGGCGGCTGGTCGAAGGACGCCGCGGCAGCCGGTCCGAAAGCCGCAGCGCTGATTGCTGCGGCGGGCGAAGAAATGCCGCCGCTCTCGCTGGTGACGCTCGAGAGCAGTGGCGTCGCACTGATCTATGGCCGGGACGAAATCGCCATCGAGGCGGCGCAGCGTCTCGCCGATCGTTTGGACATTACCGTGCTTCTGACCAAGCCCGGCGAAGTGGCCCCGCGCCGCACCAACGAATTTCCCGTGCTCAAAGGCACGATCCGCAACGCCCGCGGCCATCTCGGCCAGTTCGAGCTTGCGATCGACGACTACGCGCTGCCATCCCCCTCTTCGCGCGCCAAGCTTGTGTTCGGGCCGGCGCGCAATGGCGCGACGTCGACCTGCGATCTGATCCTCGATCTCTCCGGCGGCACACCGCTGTTCCCCGCGCATGAACTGCGTCCCGGCTATCTGCGCGCCGATCCGCGCGACAAGGCGGCCGTCGAGCGCGCGATCGCAGATGCCGGCGGCCTGGTCGGCACCTTCGACAAGCCGCGCTTTGTCAATTTCGAGCCGTCGCTCTGCGCGCATTCGCGCTCGTCCATTACCGGATGCACGCGTTGTCTTGACCTCTGTCCGACCGGCGCGATCACGCCGAACGGGAACGCGGTTGCGATCGATGCCAATGTCTGCGCCGGCTGCGGCTCCTGCGCTTCCGTATGTCCGACCGGCGCGGCGTCCTATGCATTGCCGAGCGCGGACGCGCTGATGCGGCGGCTGCGCACGCTACTGCAGACTTACCGCAAGGCCGGCGGCAGCGACGCCGTAGTCTTGTTTCATGACGGCGAGCATGGCGAGGACATCATCGATGCCCTGGCGCGGTTCGGCGAGGGTTTGCCGGCCAACGTACTGCCGCTGCGCGTCAACGAAGTAACGCAGGTCGGACCGGAGATCATCGCGTCCGTCTTCGCCTATGGCGGCAGCGGCGTCGCGCTGCTAACGCGCGCCAAGCCACGCCACGATATCGCGGCGCTTCGCCGCGCTGTCGAGACGTCCGATCGGATCGTTAGCGCGCTGGGCTTCGGCGCCGGAATCATCCAGATCATCGAGACCGACGATCCGGACCAACTGCGCGCCATGCTGGATGCCGCCCCTCACGGCGTCGCCACGCAAAAGCCGGCCGGCTTTGTGCCGCGCGGGGCGAAACGCGGCGTGCTCGAAACGACGTTTCGCGAGCTTCATCTCGCCGCGCCTGTGCCCGTCGAGGTCGTGCCGCTGGCGCCGGGCGCCCCCTTCGGCACCGTGAACCTGAATGTCGAAGGCTGCACGCTCTGCCATGCTTGCGTCACCGCCTGCCCGACTGGCGCGCTATCAGATAACCCCGATCGCGCGATGCTGCGCTTCACCGAAAGCCTCTGCGTGCAGTGCGGGCTTTGCCAATCCACCTGCCCCGAGAAGGTCATCACGATCGAACCCCGTCTCGACTTCCAGGCCTGGAACACGCCGCAGCGCGTGCTGAAGGAGGAAGAGCCGTTCAACTGCATCGCCTGCGGCAAACCGTTCGGCACCAAGAGCTCGATCGATCGCGTGCTGGCCAAACTCGGCGGCGAGAGGCACTGGATGTTCCAGGGCGCCAACGCGAAGCGCCTCGACGTCATCAAGATGTGCGCGGATTGCCGCGTCGAAGCGGTCGTAAACGAGAGCTTCGACCCGCATGCGGTGCCGCAACGCCCGCCGGTCATGTCGACGGAAGATTATCTGCGCGCGCGCGAAGTGAAGAAGGACGATCCGCTTGGATCGTGAGCAGCAAGTGTCCGCCACCTCTCCAGATCTCAAGGCCCGCGCGACGTCAAAGGCTGCCGGCATCCCCGGTGTCAAGCACGTCATCGCGGTCGCCTCCGGCAAGGGCGGCGTCGGCAAATCCACCACCTCGTGCAATCTCGCGCTCGGCTTCGCGGCGCTCGGACTGAAGACCGGCATTCTCGATGCCGACATCTACGGTCCGTCGCAACAAAAACTGTTCGGACTGCGCGGCAAGCCGCGGCAACTCGGCCCGCGCATGCTGGAGCCGCTGGAGCGCTTCGGCGTCAAGGTGATGTCGATCGGCTTTCTGGTCGAGGAAGACAACGCCATGATCTGGCGCGGGCCGATGGTGATCTCGGCGATCACGCAGATGCTGCGCGAAGTCGCATGGGACGACCTCGATATCCTCGTCGTCGACCTGCCGCCCGGCACCGGCGACGCGCAGCTCACCATGGCGCAACAGGCGCCGCTGGCCGGTGCGATCATCGTCTCGACGCCGCAGGACATCGCCTTGATCGACGCGCGGCGCGGCATCGCCATGTTTCAGAAGGTGAGTATTCCGATCCTGGGCCTGATCGAGAACATGTCGAGCTTCTGCTGCCCGACCTGCAACCACGTCACCCCGATCTTCGGCCACGGCGGCGCGCGGACGGAAGCCGAACGCCGCGGCATTCCCTATCTCGGCGAGATACCGCTGGATATGCAGATTCGCCAGACCTCCGACGATGGCCGACCGATCGTCGCCGTCGAGCCCTGACGGCGTTCACGCCAAGCATTACGTGAGTATTGCGCGTGAGGTCTGGACCGCGATCGTAACCGGCACAGCGCACCGGCCGCCGCCGCGCATCGTCATCGAGTAGTCGCAGCCCGGCAGCTCACGGGCTCATAAAGATCGCGTCGATCCGCTCTGCGCCGCCGGCAAGGCCGAGCGCATGCAATTCGTCGCGATACAGATCGACGATGAGAATCGACAGGATCACGAAAAGAACGGTAGCGACCAACACCAGAAGCCGCGAGACAGATGTATCGGTTGCCTCCCGTTGCGCGGCCGTCCGATCCCGAGATCTGGTCCAGAGCGGTGCCATGAGAGCCAGCAAGGCATAGAGCATTGCGATCTCTCCTCTCTGCTTCGCGCTTCCGAAGCGTAAACCGGCCGCAGGCCAATGTCGATAATTGTCCGGCACGAGATCGCCTGCAAGCAGGTGTGGCGGGAGGCGCGTGTGCGGGCTAACGCGCCTCCTCGAAGCCGCCGAGCACAGCGGTGAGATTGGCGCCGAGAATATCCGAGAGATAACCGCCCTCCTGGACGAAAACCGTCGGCAGGCCCAATCGGGCGATCGCGGCGCCGATGCGGCGGAAGCCGGCCGTGGTCACCGCAAGACCGGCGAGCGGATCGTGCTCCGAGGCATCGAGGCCGAGCGCCACCACCAGCGCGCCGGGCGCAAACGCGCGGATGGTTTTTTCGGCATCGCCGAGCGCCTTGATGTAATCGTCATCCCCTGTGCCCTTTGGCAACGGGATGTTCAAATTGGCGCCGAGACCCGGACCGGCACCGCGCTCATGCGCATATCCCCACACGAAGGGATAGAAGAAGACGGGATCGGCATGGATCGACACCGTCAGCACGTCGGAGCGCTCATAGAAGATGCCCTGCGTGCCGTTGCCGTGATGCACGTCGACATCGAGGATTGCGACGCGTTCATGCTGCAGCCGAAGCTGCGCCGCTGCCACCGCGCTGTTGTTGAAGAAACAGAAGCCGCCCGACATGTCGGCATAGGCGTGATGGCCTGGCGGCCGGCACAGCGCATAGACAGCGTCTTCGCCGTCCAGGACGAGTTGCGCCGCGGTCGTGGCAACGTCGGTGGCGGCACAGGCGGCAGCGTAAGTGCCCTTGCCGATCGGAGCTGCCGTATCCGCCGCGTGCCAGCCGAGGCGGCCGACGATATGGGTTGGGTATGTGGCGCCGTAGCGAACCGGGTGGATGTTGGCGATCATCTCCGAGCCGGAATCGCCGAGCGCAACCCAGGCGTCCCAGGCTTCCTCCAGAAAACGCAGATACTCCGCGCTGTGAACGCGCGCCCGCGGGCCTTGGCCGAACACCGTCGGCTCGACGAGGCTGTGCATGCCGGCCTTAAGTCCCGCCAGCAACCGGTCGGCACGCTCGGGCTGCTCGGTGGTGCGTTTGATCACGCCGCGCACCAGGAAGAATTGCGGATCGTGGCTTCGATGCAGTTCGGTGTAGACGGCCTTCACACGGACACTCCGTTGGTTGGAAACAGGATGCTGCTCGGCTCAGTGGGATTGCCGAGCGGCGGCGTGAGCTCTCGCACCAGCCTGCCGACTTCGCGCCAGGCGTGGCCGATATGGTAGTCGACATGCGCGGTGATGCGCTCGGGATGACCGGCTTCGATCGCCGCCAGCAGCGGCTCGTGGGTCCTCGCGATCTCATGCGGGTCGTCGTAGAGGCGGCCGATCAGGCCGATGACCATGCGCAGCTCTGCTGCGAGATCATCGAACAATCGAAAAAGGCGGCGGTTATCCGCGATTTCAAAAATCAGCCGGTGAAAGCGATAATCCTCTTCCACCTGCCGGGCGGGATCGTCGAGATCGGCGGTCCGGTGCAGAACATCGATTTGCCGCCGCAACATATCTCGCGACTCCGGAGAGAGGCGCTTCGCCGCAAGCACGCTGGCGTGGCGCTCGATGCACAGACGCAGATCGTAGATCTCGTCGATGTTTCTGATTTCGAGTTTGCGGACGAAAAAGCCGC
This sequence comes from Bradyrhizobium sp. RDI18, assembly GCF_043203335.1. Taxonomy (NCBI): domain Bacteria; kingdom Pseudomonadati; phylum Pseudomonadota; class Alphaproteobacteria; order Hyphomicrobiales; family Nitrobacteraceae; genus Bradyrhizobium; species Bradyrhizobium sp. RDI18. The sequence continues at coordinate 437,161 of NZ_JBICRN010000006.1, forward strand.
GGCGCGGGCTCGCGACCAGCAGCCCCTGTTTCTCCAGAAGGCGCGCCGCTTCGCGCACCGGCGCGCGGCTGACGCCCAGTTCCCGGGCAACCCCGGCCTCCACCACCTTGGAGCCAGGAGGCAGCCGCCCCTGAACGATGGCCTGCATCAAAATTCGAGCGATCTGACCGACCAGATCGCTATCCGCAAGTGCCGGTAATCCAACCGGAAGAGACATAGGCCGCATCGGCTAAACCCGCGCCAGTCCGTGGTTATTTTTTAATCGTCGATTGTCGACACTTTAATCTTGCCCAGATGCTGCGCGGCACGCAAGCTGAAAAAGTTGAAAATGGATAAGGCGGAAATGACAAGCGCAGCCCACCACACCGCGAAGGCCTGGCCGGCGGCGGACGACCTGACCCTGCAAATCCGGATCGACCTCGCGGCGGCTTACCGGCTGATTCACCGGCTCGGTCTCGACGACAGCATCTACACCCACATCTCCGTCCGCCTTCCGGGCCGGCAAGACCGCTTTCTCATCAACCCCTACGGCCTGCGCTTCGAGGAAGTGACGGCGTCCAACCTGGTGACGGTCGATCTCGACGGAAACGTCATCGACGATCCCACGGGGCTCGGCATCAACCCGGCCGGCTTCACCATTCACAGTGCGATCCACGCCGCGCGGCATGATGCGATCTGCGTCCTGCACACGCACACGGTCGCGGGCATCGCCGTTGCCTGCCAGAAGCAGGGGCTGCTGCCGCTCAATCAATGGTCGCTGCAGTTTACTGATTGCCTCGCCTATCACGACTATGAAGGCATCGCGCTCGATCTCGACGAGCGATCGCGCCTGGTCGCCGATCTCGGCGACAAGTTCGTGATGGTGTTGCGCAACCACGGCATGCTGACCTGCGGGCGCTCCGTCGCCGAGGCCTTCAAGCTGATGCACAATCTGGAACGCTCCTGCCGCGCCCAACTGGCAATCCAGTCGTCGGGCGCTGAAATCATCGAGCTATCCGCAGCCGTCGCCCGCAAGACGGCCGGCCAATACGCAAGCTTCTACGACGCGATCGAAACAAATGGCGTGCCCGACAGCGAATGGGCCGCCTTCAAGCGGATGCTCGAGCGGACCGATCCCGACTTTGCGACCTGACAGACCCGCCCTCGCCGAAGTGAGAGCGCCAAAAACCCTTTCTTTAAACGAGGTATGCGATGTCCAAGCGTAAGATTTTGATGAGCTTTGCTGCGATGTGCATGCTGAGCACCGCGGCGGTGGCCGAGGGGCCGAAAGCAGGCGGCGTGATCAACGCCGTGATCCAGCCTGAGCCGCCAAGCCTGATGATGGGTCTGGTGCAGAACGGCCCGACGCAGATGGTGGCCGGCAATATCTATGAAGGCCTGCTCCGCTACAGCCCCAAGCTCGACCCCCTGCCCGGTCTCGCCGAAAGCTGGTCGGTCAGCGAGGACGGCAAGGTCTACACCTTCAAGCTCGTGAAGGGCGTGACCTGGCATGATGGCAAGCCGTTCACCTCGGCCGACGTGCTGTTCTCGATCGAATTCCTGAAGCAGACGCACGCGCGCGCACGCGGCAATCTTGCGCAGCTCGAAAAAGTGGAAGCGCCGGATGAATCCACCGTCGTCTTCACGCTGAAGCAGCCGTTCGGCCCGTTCATCGGCATCTTCGAAGTCGGCTCGCTGCCGATGATCCCGAAGCACCTCTATGAAGGCACCGATTTCAAGACCAACCCAGCCAACAACACGCCTATCGGCACCGGCCCCTTCATGTTTAGGGAATGGCAGAAGGGCTCGTTCATCCGCCTCGTCAAGATCCGAGCTACCACATCAAAGGCAAGCCCAACATCGACGAGATCTATTGGCACGTGATTCCGGACGCCGCCGCGCGTTCGGTCGCTTACGAGACCGGCAAGGTCGACGTGCTGCCGGGCGGCTCGGTGGAGAATTTCGACGTGCCGCGCCTGAGCAAGCTGAAGAACACCTGCGTCACTGGCGCCGGCTGGGAATTCTTCAGCCCGCATTCCTGGCTCTGGCTCAACAACCGCTCCGGTCCCACTGCGAACAAGAAATTTCGCCAGGCGCTGATGTTTGCGATCGATCGCAACATGGCCAAGGACGTGGTCTGGAACGGCCTCGGCAAGATCGCGACCGGTCCGTCGGGCTCGGCGATCAAGTACTACACCAACGCGGTGCCGAAATACGACTACGATCCGGCCAAGGCGAAGGCCCTGCTCAAGGAAGCCGGCTACAAGGGTGAGAAGGTTCGCATGCTGCCGCTGCCTTATGGCGAGACGTGGCAGCGCTGGGCCGAGATGGTCCGCCAGAACTTGCAAGACGTCGGGATCAACGTCGAGATGATCGCGACCGACGTCCCCGGCTGGAACCAGAAAGTCAGTGAGTGGGACTACGACATCGCGTTCACCTATCTCTACCAGTACGGCGATCCCGCGCTCGGCGTCGGCCGCAACTATGTCTCGAGCCAGATCGCCAAGGGCTCGCCGTTCAACAACGTCGAAGGCTATTCGAATCCCGAGATCGACAGGCTGTTCGCCGACGGCGCGGTCGCCTTCCCCGATGCGGCGCGCGAGGAGATTTACGCCAAGGCGCAGAAGATCCTCGTCGAGGACATGCCGGTGGCGTGGATGCTCGAACTGCAATTCCCGACCATCACCCGCTGCAGCGTCAAAAACCTGATCACGACCGGCATCGGCGTGAACGACGGTTTCCGCGACGCCTGGATCGAGAAGTAATCGCCTATTCGTGGGCGTTAGGCTTTAGGCCTGACGCCCACGGTACCCGCGCCTCCAACGCCAGCGACAGCCCATGATCTCCTTCATCGCCCAGCGGATCGCGAAAGCTATCGTCGTTCTTCTCGCGCTTGTCGTCATGAACTTCTTCCTGATCCGGATGGCGCCGGGCGATCCGGCGGTGGTGATGGCGGGCGAAGCCGGCGCGGGCGACCAGCTCTTCATCGCCCAGCTCCGCGAAAAGTTCGGCCTCGACCAGCCGCTGCCGGTGCAACTGTTTCTCTATGTCAAAGGCATCCTCAGCCTCGATCTCGGATTCTCGTTTCGCCAGCAGATGCCGGTCTCGAAGCTGATCCTCGATCGCCTGCCGGCGACGCTGTTGCTGACGGGCACTGCGTTTGCGATCTCGCTCGCGTTCGGCATCCTGTTCGGCGCATTGGCGGCGCGCTTTGCCGGCACCTGGGCGGACACTGCGATTACGGTCGCGGCGCTGATCTTCTACGCCACCCCGCTGTTCTGGGTCGCGTTGATGGCGATTCTGTTGTTTTCGGTCACGATGGATTGGCTGCCGAGTTTTGGTTACGAAACGGTCGGCGCAGGCTACACCGGCCTTGCGCATGTCCTCGACGTCGCCGCCCATCTGATCCTGCCGGCGACGACGATCGGGCTGTTCTTCATGGCGACCTACGCCCGCATGACGCGCGCCTCGATGCTGGAGGTTAGCCGGCTCGACTTCGTCAAGACCGCGCGCGCCAAGGGATTGTCGGATGCCGTGATCCAGCGTCGTCACGTGCTGCGCAACGCGCTGTTGCCGGTGGTCACGCTCGCAGGCCTGCAGGCCGGCACGCTGGTCGGCGGCGCGGTGCTGACCGAAACCGTGTTCGCCTGGCCCGGCATCGGCCGCCTGATGTACGAGGCGCTGCTGCAGCGCGACTATAATCTGTTGCTCGGCGTCTTCGTCGTCTGCTCAGCCATGGTGCTGGCCTTCAACCTGATCACGGACCTCGTCTATCGCTCCGTCGATCCCCGCATCGAGTTCGCCGCATGAAACAGGTTTCGCGAATGCTGTTACGCAATCCCGGCGGCATGATCGGCATCACGATCCTCATCGTTGCGGTGACTGTCGCTCTGATTGGCCCGCTGCTGTTTCCGACCTCGCCGTGGCGCATGGTGCAGCGGCCGTTCCTGCCGCCGTTCACGCTGGCCAACTTTCCGCTCGGGACTGATGCGCTCGGCCGCGACGTCATGGCAGGTATCATCTATGGCGCGCGCGTTTCGCTGCTGGTCGGCCTGATCTCGACGCTGGCGTCGCTCGCGGTCGGCATTCCGCTCGGCGCGGTGGCCGGATATTTCGGCGGCAGGATCGACGATGCCCTGATGCGGTTCACCGAATTTTTCCAGACCGTTCCGAGCTTTGCGCTCGCGATCGTGCTCGTCGCGATCATGCAACCGTCCATCGTCTCGATCGTGGCCGCCATTGCCATCGTGAGCTGGCCGCCGGTGGCACGGCTGGTGCGCGGCGAGGTGCTGTCGTTGCGCACGCGCGAATACGTCCAGGCGGCGGTCGTGACCGGCCAGACCAATTGGTGGATCATCTGGCGCGAGATCCTGCCCAATGCGCTGTCGCCCGTCATCGTCCTGGCCTCGCTGATGGTCGCGACCGCGATCCTGCTGGAGTCCTCGCTCTCCTTTCTCGGTCTCGGCGACCCCAACCTGATGTCGTGGGGCTACATGGTCGGCGCCGGCCGCACCGTGATCCGTCAGGCCTGGTGGATCACGGTATTCCCCGGCATCGCCATTCTGGTTTCGGTGCTGGCGCTGAACCTGATCGGCGAAGGCCTCAACGACGCGCTCAACCCTCGCCTCGCCAAGGGAGGCCGCTGAGCATGACCGTCGTCGTCAAGAACCTGAAGCTGGCGCTGCCGCCGGGCGGCGACCGTGCCCACGCCGTGGACGACGTTTCGTTCGATCTCACCGCCGGAAAAATCCTCTGCGTGGTCGGTGAATCCGGCTCCGGCAAATCGATGTGCGCCCACGCGCTGATGGGGCTGCTGCCGGATACGGTGACGGCAGAATCCGGAGAGATTCTGTTCGAGGGAAAGAACCTCTTGTCGCTCAGCCCGGCGGATTGGCTGGCGTTCCGCGGCCGCGGCATCGCGATGGTGTTCCAGGAGCCAATGACGGCCCTCAATCCATTGATGCGCATCGGCGAGCAGATCGCCGAGACGTTCGAGGCGCATGGCCTATTGACGCCGAAGGAGCGGCAGCAGAAGGCCCTCGCCTTGATCCGCGAAGTCGGTCTGCCCGATCCCGAGCGCGCGGTGCGCGCCTATCCCCATCAACTGTCCGGCGGCCAGCGCCAGCGTGCCATGATTGCTATGGCATTGGCACTAGAGCCGGCCGTGCTGGTGGCCGACGAGCCGACGACGGCGCTCGACGTCACGACACAGGCGCAGATTCTCAAGTTGATCCGCGACCTGCAGCGCCGCCGCAACATGGCCGTCATGTTCATCACCCATGATTTCGGCGTCGTCGCCGAGATTGCCGATCGCGTCGTCGTGCTTCAGCACGGCAAGGTGGTCGAGCAAGGCACCGCCGACGACGTGCTGTTGCGTGCGCAACATCCCTATACCCGCGCATTGCTCGCCGCCGTTCCAACCCTGCAGCCGCCGCAGCGGACGCCCCTGCCCGATCGCAATAAGGCGGTGGAAGTGATCGGGCTCGGCAAGACTTATGTCAGCGGCGGCGGCTGGTTCCGCAGCGAGCGCCGCGTGCAGGCCGCCAAGGACGTCAGCTTCGACATTTTTCGCGGCGAGACGCTTGGGCTGGTCGGCGAATCCGGTTCGGGAAAATCGTCCGTCGCCCGCCTCGTGATGCGGCTGATCGAGCCGGACGCCGGCACCGTGCGTATTGGCGACGTCGACCTCACCCGGATCGGCGGCAAGGCGCTGCGCGAGCAGCGCCGCCGCATCCAGATGGTATTTCAGGATCCGTTCGCCTCACTCAATCCACGCCGGAAAGTCGGCAACATCATCACCGACGGGCCGATTGCACATGGCATCGATCCGGCGGCAGCGCGAAAAACGGGCCGGTGAATTGCTCGGCCTCGTCGGCCTCAATGCGAGCGCGATGGAGCGCTTTCCGCACGAATTCTCCGGCGGGCAGCGCCAGCGCATCGGAATTGCGCGGGCGCTCGCGCTCGACCCGGAAATCCTGGTCGCCGACGAAGCCGTTTCCGCGCTCGACGTATCCGTGCAAGCACAGGTCCTGGACCTCTTGGAAGATTTAAAGGCGCGGCTGGGCCTCTCGATGCTGTTCATTACGCACGATCTGCGCGTGGCCGCGCAGATTTGCGACCGCATCGCCGTGATGCAGCAAGGCGCGATCGTCGAGCTTAAATCCGCATCGCTCCTGTTCGCGGCCCCCGAGCACGCCTACACGCGCGAGCTGCTTTCCGCGGTACCCGGGCAAACGTCGTCGTCCAAGGCTGCATGAACGAGGCAGCATGAACAAGGCCGCTTGAACGATGCGTTGTGTTCTCGTCAGCAAAAGCCTCGATCTCCGCTTCTATCTCGGTCCGCAATTCATGCGCGCCGCCGACCGCATCGAAATCGTCAGCCACCCCCACGACGGTCCGGCAACGGACGTCCGGCTGGCGGTGGCCTGGCACCCGCCGGATGACGCCTTCGAGCGCTACCCCAACCTGCAGGCCGTGTGCTCGATCGGCGCCCGCGTCGACAACATTTTGGCGTGTCCCAGCCTGCGGCCCGACGTGGACGTGATCCGTGTCGTCGATCCGGCGCAGGCGCAGATGATGTCGGGCTTCGTTGCCTGGCACGTGATCGGTCATCAGCGGCGCTTTGCAACCTATCAGGCGCAGCAGCGCGAGGAACGCTGGCACCGTCTCGGCCAGCGCCGGGCGCAGGACGTGCCGGTCGGCATTTTGGGCTTTGGCGAAATCGGCCGCCGTGTCGCCGCCGATCTTGCCTTGCTTGGCTTCCCCGTCATGGCGTGGAGCCGGACCGCAAAGCCGACGCCGCAGGGCATCCGCGGCTTCGACGGCGCCGCGGGCCTCGAAGCCATGCTCGGCCAGACCGAGGTCCTCGTGAACCTGCTGCCACTGACGCCGGAGACAAAAGGCATCCTCAACCGCACGACATTCGCCCGAATGTGTCGCGGCGGCTACCTGATCCAGGTCGGCCGCGGTGAACATCTGGTCGAGGCCGATCTGCTTGCCGCACTGGAGGACGGGCAATTGGCCGGCGCTGCGCTCGATGTCTTCGCAACCGAGCCACTGGCGCCGCGGCATCCGTTCTGGCGGCATCCTCGCATCGTCGTCACGCCGCACGATGCCTGCGAGGTGAGCGTGGAAGCGATCGGCGCGACGTTTCGCGCGACGGCGGACGCGATACGGGCCGGCCGGCGTCCACCGCACTCCATCGACCGTGAACGGGGCTATTGAGGACCTGCTCGTCCAGCGCCTCGATCAGGCGCTGACAGCAGCGTTAGACGTGATTTCGGAGCAGTGAAGGACGCCTGCGTCTCAAGCGCCGGCGGACGGCAGGCTGGCGGCGGCAATGGCCACGATCTGGGAAAGCCGACGCCCGATCCGGGCGGACGCGCTGCTCAGCAATGAACGAACCTGTCGCATCTCTTCGTCTTCCATGTGCGCCGGGGGGCAAGGCGTACAGAGAAAATGGTCCCAAGCGGCAGACCAGTCGAGATGTCGGGGAAAATAGCAACGCCCGCTTCGTCGGGAAGCCGTCCGACAGTGGAATTATTGCCGCGATCGACCTGCCGGCGGATGAAATTTTCTCCGCGGACTCTGACCTCAGAGCCCGGTTATTCCGCTATCTCACCGTGCTTGAGCCGGCTGCGGCGCATCAAGAAACCGTCGCAACGATGCCAGGACCACATCGAGCCGGTCATGGTGCAACCAGTGCCCGGCGCCCCCAATTTTCTGCAGTTCGGCAGTCTTGAAATGCGCGAGCAGGCCGGCGGAATCGGGCAGAAAGCTTTCGTCGCCCCACATCAACAGGGTCGGACAGGTGATGCGCGACCACAGAGCGATGTAGTCCTCCGGCGACAGCCGGTATGGCGCCCTCGCCCGCTGATAATGATCGAACTTCCAGCGATAGAGGCCGTCGGCGCCTTTCCGAACGCCATGGCTGGCAAGATGCAGCGCCAGCGCCGGCGTCAGCCGCTTGTTGCGCGTGGACAACCGCTTTGCCGCCTCCTCGATCGTCCGGAACGTGCTCTCTTGATGCTCCGAGATGCGATCGAGCTGGTCGATCCAGCGCGACATCTGCTCGGCGATCGGCGCAGGCTGCGAGTCCGACAGGAACGCGCCATCCAGCACGACGAGGCGCGAGACCTTTTGCGGATAGGTGCCGGCATAGGCCAACGCGACCATGCCGCCCATCGAGTGGCCGACAATCGCCGCTTCCTGCAGCCCCGCAAAGCGCATCAGCCGGGTCATGTCGTAGACGTTGTCAGCCAGGCTGTATCTGCTTCCCTTCGCCCATTCGGAATCGCCGTGCCCGCGCAGGTCCGGCGCCATAATATGGAAATGCGGCTGCAGGTCCCGCGCTATCGCATCCCAGTTGCGACAATGATCGAGCCCGCCATGGACCAGGATCAGAGGCGGCGCTGATACGTTGCCCCAGTCGACATAATGCAACCGCAGCCCCTGCGACTCGTAAAAGCGATCTGCCGGCTCGGCCATCGTGGATCTTCCCTCGCGGAGGTGATGGCCTATTTCGGCGCGAACCCGAACGTCCGCTCGAAGCGCTTGGCGTAGTCGGGCCACACCTCGGGATTGACGATTCGCGGCGGCCGCTTGCCGTCGAGCGCATCGAGAATCTGTTCGGCGGCGATCCGGCCCATATTGATGCGCGCTTCCTTGGTGACTCCGGCTGTGTGCGGGCTCGCCAGCACATTGTCGAACTGCAGCAGCGGGTGCTCCGGCGGCGGGGGCTCCTTGTCCCAGACGTCGAGGCCGGCTCCCGCAATCCGCTTGTCGCGCAACGCCTCGTACAGCGCTTCCTCGTCGTGAATGAAGCCGCGCGCCGTGGTGACGAAGAAGGCGTGCGGCTGCATCAGCGCGAACTCGCGGGCGCCGATCATGCGGCGATTGTCCTTGGTCAAGGGACAGGAGATCGAGACGAAATCCGAACGGCGCATCAGATCGTGAAGCTCGACCTTTTCGCCACCGCGGGCGGCGATTTCTTCCGCGGTCAGATAGGGATCGTAAGCGATCACCTTCATATGCAGCAGGCCGTTGCAGAGCTCGGCGATACGGCGACCGACATTGCCGATCCCGACGATGCCGACCGTCTTGCCTTGCACCTCGTTGCCGATCAGCGCGTTGCGGTTGACATTGGCCTGGCGGCGCAGCGCGCGGTCGGATTCGAGGATGCGCTTGGACAGCGTCAGCATCATCCCCAGCGCATGTTCGGCGACCGAATTGGCGTTGCCGCCGGACTGGTTGACGACGAGCACGCCGGCCGCCGTGCAGGCATCGACGTCGACGGGATCGAAACCCGCGCCGTTCGAGGAGACGATCAGGAGGTTCGGCGCTCGCCGCAACAGATCCTGATCGACGTGAAAATGCCTGGCGATCTCGTCGCGCGCCGCGCCGACCTGATAGGCATGCGCTGCCGACAAGATCGGCGCTGCGATCGCATCCGGGCTGTCATTCTCCAGCCGGTCGAGCCGCACGTCGGCACGCGCTTTGATGATATCGACATAGATCTCGTGGGCGAGGTATTTGACGTAGAACACGCGCTTGTTGTTGACGGTCATTTTCCTTGGCAACTTTCGGTTCGGAAGAGCGCAGGCTTGTTGGGTTTGGCGGGAGCCGATCAGGGAATAGGTCTGGGCGGGAGGACGGGCGGGACCGCGTCGGCGGCAGTCCGGACGAATCTAGCCATGGGCATCCCCTCCCGAAATCTTTTCTTGCTTATCTCACATCGTCGCATGCCTGATGTAGCGGCGCGCAGCGCAGAGCAGGATACGATCGGAACATGTTGACAATCTCGCTCACGGCGTCAAGTTTCGCCGCTCCAAGGATGAACGCCAGCGAAAATCGGCGCGGCAAAGGGAGACCAAAATGGCGGTTGCAGAGGAAAAAACCTCGCCAGGTACTTCCGAGAAAAGCACTTCCGAGAAGAGCACTTCCGAAAGGAGTACTTCCGAGAGCAGCCCCTCTGAGAAGAGCTGGCACGGTATCGTGCTGCAATCCCTCAAGCGCAACGACATTCGCCTCGTCCCCTATGTGCCCGACCGCGTCCTGACGACGCTGATCAGGAACCTGCACGCCGATCCCTTCTTCACCACCTTCCCCGCGGCACGCGAAGAGGAAGCGGTCGGCATCGTCTCCGGCGCCTGGATGGCCGGCATGCGTGGCGCAGTGCTGATGCAGACTTCGGGATTTGCAACGCTCGCGAACGTGCTGGCGTCGCTGGCCGTGCCATATCAGATCCCGCTAATCATGTTCGTGTCCGAACGCGGCACGCTAGGCGAATTCAACTACGGCCAGTCGCTGGTGTGCCGCACCATGCGGCCGGTGCTGGACTCGCTGGCGATGGAGCATCACACCGCGACGAGACTCGACGAGCTCGAATTCATCGTCGACCGCTCCATCAAGCAGGCCATCGCCACGCAGGCACCGGTGGCGCTGATCCTCTCGCCGCTTCTGACCGGCGGCAAAGTGTTCGACAAGTGAGCGACCTCATGAACAGCGATACCCCTGCCCGCAATACCAAGGTCATGAACCGCTTCGATCTCACTTCGCGGCTGATTGCGAAGTTGAAGAACGAGGAAGCCGTGATCGGCGGCATCGGCAACACCAATTTCGACCTGTGGGCCGCCGGCCACCGGCCGCAGAATTTCTACATGCTCGGCAGCATGGGTCTCGCCTTCCCGATCGCGCTTGGCGTCGCGCTCGCGCAACCGAATCGACGCGTGTTCGCGCTCGAGGGTGACGGCTCGCTGTTGATGCAACTGGGATCGCTCTCGACGATCGCGACATTGGCGCCCAAAAATCTCACCATGGTCGTGATGGACAACGGCATCTACCAGATCACCGGCGCACAAGCGACGCCGGGTGCCGCCGTGGCCGACATCGTCGCTATCGCGATCGCGAGCGGGCTCGCCAACAGCGCCTGGGCGGCGGACGAGGAGGACTTCGAGCGCCTGATCGAGCAGTCGATGTCGGGCGCGGGCCCGGCGCTGATCGGCGTCCGCATCGACGACAAGCCAGGCGTCGGCACCACCCGCCGCGATCCCGTCCAGATCCGGGAGCGCTTCATGCACGGAATGGGCGTACGGGAGCCGCTCTGAGCGGGCAACCGTCATTCCGGGGCGATGCGAAGCATCGAACTAGGATCCGCCCCCTTGGTTCGCCCTCCGAGCGTCCCGGAATGACGCTCGGCCAATTAACCACAGACACCGCCAGTTCCGCCTGCATGGGATGGCCAGTACGGAATTTGTGCTATGCCGTCCCGATGACGATCATCCTACGACTTATCGCCTTGGGCCTTGCCGCCGCCATCGCCTACGCGACGCTCGGGCCGGCGGGACAGCGGCCGCACTTAGACATCGGACAGAACGGAGAGCACGCGCTTGCCTTCGTGCTCCTCGGGATCGCCTTCGGGCTTGCCTACACGCACAACCGGTCACGCACGACGACCTTCGTCATTGCCTTCACCGGCCTGATCGAAATTCTGCAATTCTGGGCGCCTGGCCGGCACGCACGGCTGGAAGACTTTGTAGTAGACGCGCTGGCGGCATCGCTCGGATTGGCGGCTGCTGCAGCGCTCGACTGGAAGATCAGGCGATCGCGCCATAGCGCATCGTGACAAAAAATCCTCGCGGGACGATCGCCCGCGAGGATGGCTCAGTAAGAGCTACGTTCGCTAGTCGAGGATCCTCACAATCCTGCGCGTGCGCGGCTCCACGATCACGCGACGATCGTTGACCACCGCATAGCGGTATTCACTGTACCGCGGCACCGTGCGCAGTTGGACGGTCGGCGGCAATGGCTCGCCCACCACCACATGCTCACGAACCACGACAGAACGGTCTCGCGGGACCGAATTGATCACGGCGTTCGGAATTTCCACGGCCGCGCCGAGCGCAGCACCCACTGTGCCGCCGACGATCGCGCCGACCGGGCCACCGACTTCAGCGCCCGCGGCGGCGCCGTCCGCGGCACCTTGCGCGGTTGTCGATTGAGCGAATGCCGCGCCAGAGGTCAGCAACGAAGCAGCAATCAGTGAAACGGCCAAACGATTATTCATCACGTGCTCCAGTAAATTGATGATGTGTCTCAACCACGGGAGGCGTACGAAAGTTCCGGTTCCAATGCGGCAGCAAAAAGGGCCGCGCCGGTGCTTCGGCGCGGTTCCAGTCACAGGGAGTACAAGAGATCAGGCTTTAGCGATCTCGTGGCTCGCCATCATTTCAAGCGCGCGCACCATTCCGGAATGGTCCCATGCCTTGCCGCCATGAGCGGTACAGGAGCTGAACAATTGCTGGGCCAGCGCGGTGCTCGGCAACGAAAGGCCGAGCGCACGCGCGCCCTCCAGCGCCAGGTTGAGATCCTTCTGGTGCAGCTCGATGCGAAAGCCCGGTTCGAAATTACGCTTCACCATACGCTCGCCATGCACTTCGAGAATGCGCGACGATGCGAAGCCGCCCATCAGCGCCTTGCGCACCAGCGCTGGATCCGCGCCGGCCTTCGATGCAAACAACAGCGCCTCGCCGACCGCCTCGATCGTCAGCGCCACGATGATCTGGTTGGCGACCTTGGTGGTCTGCCCGTCGCCATTGCCGCCGACCAGGGTGACGTTCTTGCCCATCTTGTCGAACACGGGCTTCATCGCGTTGAACGCTCGCTCCGGTCCGCCGACCATGATGGTGAGGCTCGCCGCCTTGGCGCCGACCTCGCCACCGGAGACCGGTGCGTCGAGATAATCGGCGCCGAGCGCCTCCACCTTCTTGGCAAATTCCTTGGTGGCGAGCGGCGAGATCGAACTCATGTCAACGACGATTTGCCCCTTGGAGAGCCCCTCGGCGACGCCGTTCTTCCCGAACAAGACCGCCTCCACATGCGGCGTGTCAGGCACCATGATGATGACGACGTCGGCCTTCTCGGCGACTTCCTTGCCCGATTTGCAGACCTCGCCGCCCGCCCCAACCAGCTCCGGTGCGATGGGTCCGACATCGTGCAGGAACAGGTGATGGCCGGCGGCCTGCAGATGGCCCGCCATCGGGCGCCCCATGGTGCCGAGGCCGATAAAGCCGATATCGATCATTTCAACTCCCCTTATTTCGTTTCTTGTTCAGGTATCGGCCGTCAGCGCCGCGTGCCAACCGAGGCCCTCGACCGTCGTCGTCCTCGGCTTGTATTCGCAGCCGATCCAGCCGCGATAACCAATAGCGTCGAGATGGCGGAACAGAAAGGGATAGTTGATCTCGCCGGTGCCCGGTTCATTGCGGCCGGGATTGTCGGCGAGTTGCACATGGGCGATGCGCGGCAGATGCTTTTGCAAGCTTCGCGCGATGTCGCCTTCCATCACCTGCATGTGGTAGATGTCGTACTGCACGAACAGATTGCTCGAGCGCACATCGGCAATGAGCTGAAGCGCCTGTACGGTCTTGTTCAGGAAAAAGCCGGGGATGTCGATCGTGTTGATCGGCTCGATCAGGAGCTTGATCTGCTGCGTGGCGAGCGCGTCTGCCGCAAAGCGCAGATTGCCGATCAATGTCTCGTTGAGATCGACCGCATCAGCGCCGTCAGGCGCGATGCCGACGAGGCAGTTGAGCTGGCGGCAATCGAGCGCCTTGGCGTAATCGATGGCACGTTCGACGCCGTCACGAAACTCGTCGACGCGATCAGGCAGGATGGCGATGCCGCGCTCGCCGGCTGCCCAGTTGCCGGCGGGGAGATTGTGCAGCACCTGCGTCAGGCCGTGCTGGTGCAACTGCTCGCGCAGATCGGCCTTGTCGAAATCGTACGGGAATAGATACTCGACCCCGTTAAATCCCGCCGCCTTGGCGGCGGCAAAGCGTTCGAGGAACGGCTGCTCACCGAACAGCATGGTGAGATTTGCGGCAAATTTCGGCACGATTCATCCTCCTCGCGTTATGCCGGCAGCAGCTTGCCGGATTGCGGCGCGCTCGCTTTGGCCGGCGTGTCGTCCAGCGGCAGGTCGAGCACCTCCTCGAACTCAATGATGTTGTCGATCTCGGTGCCCATCGAGATGTTGGTGACCCGCTCGAGAATGAATTCGACCACGACAGGCACCTGGAATTCCGCCATCCATTCGCGCGCGGTCGCGAACGCCGCCTGCGCATGGTTCGGATCGGTAACGCGGATCGCCTTGCAGCCGAGCCCCCGCGCGACGGCGACATGGTCCACGCCATAGACCCCGATCTCGGGTGCGTTGATGTTCTCGAAGGAAAGCTGGACGTGGTAGTCCATGTCAAAACCGCGTTGCGCCTGGCGGATCAGCCCAAGATAGGAGTTGTTCACGACGACGTGGATGTAGGGCAGCTTGAACTGGGCGCCTACCGCGAGCTCTTCGATCAGGAACTGGAAATCGTAATCGCCCGACAGCGCAACGATCTGGCGCGACGGATCGGCCGCACGCACGCCCAGCGCCGCCGGCAATGTCCAGCCGAGCGGGCCGGCCTGCCCCGCATTGATCCAGTTGCGCGGACCGTAGACACCGAGGAATTGCGCGCCGGCGATCTGCGACAATCCGATCACGCTGACGTAGCAGGTGTCACGCCCGAACGCCTTGCTCATCTCCTCATAGACGCGCTGCGGCTTGATCGGCATGTCGTCGAAATGGCTCTTGCGCAGCATCGTGCGCTTGCGGTCCTGGCACGCCGCCGGCCATGCCTGCCGCTCCCTCAGCTTGCCGGCCTTGCGCCACTCCTTTGCGACCGAGACGAACAATTCCAGCGCCGCCTTGGCGTCGGAGACGATGCCGAAATCGGGATTGAACACGCGTCCGATCTGCGTCGGCTCGATATCGACATGCACAAATTTGCGACCCTTGGTGTAGGTCTCGATCGAGCCGGTATGCCGGTTGGCCCAGCGGTTGCCGATGCCGAGCACGAAGTCGGATTGCAGCATGGTTGCGTTGCCGTAGCGGTGGCTGGTCTGCAAGCCGACCATGCCCGCCATCAGCACGTGATCGTCGGGAATAGCGCCCCACCCCATCAAGGTCGGCACCACGGGGACGTTGACCGTCTCGGCGAACTGCACCAGCAGTTCGGACGCGTCGGCATTGATGACGCCGCCACCCGCCACGATCAGCGGCCGCTCCGCCGCATTGAGCATGTCGAGCGCCTTCTCGATCTGCTTGCGGGTCGCCGCCGGCTTGTAGACCGGCAGCGGCTCATAGGTCTCGTCGTCGAACTCGATTTCCGCAAGCTGCACGTCGAGCGGCAGGTCGATCAACACGGGACCGGGACGGCCCGAACGCATGACGTGAAACGCCTGGCTGAACACGCGTGGCACCAGCGCCGGCTCGCGCACGGTCACCGCCCATTTCGTCACGGGTTTTGCAATCGATTCGATATCGATGGCCTGAAAGTCTTCCTTGTAGAGCCGCGCCCGCGGCGCCTGCCCGGTGATGCACAAAATCGGGATCGAGATCCGCGATCGCCGAATAAAGCCCGGTGATCATGTCGGTGCCGGCCGGACCCGAGGTGCCGATGCAGACGCCGATGTTGCCCGCCTTGGCGCGGGTATAGCCCTCGGCCATGTGCGAGGCACCCTCGACATGGCGCGCCAGAATGTGCCCGATCGAGCCGCGCTTCTTGAGCGCGGAGTAAAGCGGGTTGATCGCCGCACCGGGAACACCGAAGGCGATGGTCACGCCTTCCTTCTCCAGGATCCGCACAGCCGCATCGATCGCCCGCATCTTCGCCATGTCGCGCCTCGCTCACCAGTGTTGGCTCTGGCGGCGATCTTCGTGGCCGTGAGACGCAATCTCAACGCGGGCGATTTTATTTCCCGCGGAGTGGAAGGGAGTAAAAAGTACGCGACAAATCAGGCGCTTGGTTCACGAACGTGGTGGAAAGCCTGTGAGGACGCCGTTGCGAGGAGGATTTGGCGTCCGAACTCAGTCCAGATTCTTCCGCTTCAACTTCATCTGCATATCGAACTTGAGATCATACTTCTTGCCGTCCGCGCAGACGGCGTCATCGACCTCAAACTGCTGGTCGTCTTCATCCATCTCGAGCTTGCCGCCTGAGCATCCCTCTGCTTGAGCCGCAGCGACAAGTTTTACGCGCTCGTCTTCGGTGACCGCGCGATCGGCGAACGCAGGAAGTACCGATAGGACCAGTATCGCCGTTGATGTGATCAATCGCATATCAAGCCCTCCCGAGATCCGCTTCGACCAGCCAATTGAATGCCTGCGGCTGGCAATGGTTCCGGATATCAGCGATTTCGCACTGCCGAACCCCCAAGCAGAATTATTGCACAAGGCCTTCAACTACCAGTAGACTGTGCTGGCGCCACCGATAAAAAGGACGTGCGATGACCGATGTCCCGATGAACGCCGGTGCTCAATCAATCGCCGCCGAACCGAGCCTTCGTAGGGTCATGGGCCCCTGGCTGCTCTTGCTGTTCATCGTCGGCGATATTCTCGGCACCGGAATTTATGCGCTCACAGGCCAGGTGGCGAAGCAGGTCGGCGGTGTCGTATGGCTGCCTTTTGTGGTTGCGTTTGTGGTCGCCCTTGTGACCGCGTTTAGCTATCTCGAACTGGTCACGAAATATCCAAAAGCTGCGGGCGCGGCGCTCTACACTCACAAGGCTTTTGGCATCCATTTCGTCACCTTCATCGTTGCATTTGCGGTGATGTGCTCGGGTATCACCTCGGCGTCGACCGCTTCCCGGGCTTTCGCCGCGAACATGTCGAACGCAATGGGCCTCAACCTATCGGCCCTTGCCATCACGATTACCGGTCTCGCTTTCATGGCAGTCGTTGCCGCGGTCAATTTCCGCGGTGTTGGCGAAAGTCTGAAAGCGAACGTCGTTCTCACCTGTGTGGAGCTGACGGGACTGCTGATCATCATCGTGATCGGCCTTTGGGCGATCGGGTTGGGCCAGGGCGATGTCTCGCGTGTCATTCAGTTTCGTTCGACCGCTGACGGCGGCATGTTCTGGCCGGTGATTGCCGCGACCACGCTCGCATTCTTTGCCATGGTAGGCTTCGAGGATTCGGTCAACATGGCCGAGGAATGCAAGGATCCAAGTCGTCACTTTCCAAAGGTGCTGCTTGCAGGCCTTGTGATTACCTGTCTCATCTATGTCCTTGTCTCGGTCTCGGCAATCACCCTGGTGGCGCCGGAGCAATTGGGCGAAGGCGAAACACCCCTTCTGAAGGTCGTCCAACAGGGCGCGCCAAATTTTCCGATCTGGATCTTTGGATTCATCACCATGTTTGCCGTGGCCAATACCGCTCTCATCAATATGCTCATGGCCAGCCGCCTTGTGTATGGCATGAGCCGCGAGCATGTGCTTCCGCCAGCTCTCGGGAGAGTACACAGGATGCGGCGGACGCCTTATGTCGCCATCGGCTTCACGACCTTGCTGGCGTTTGCCCTGATCACGTTCGTCGGTGAGGTGCCGGCACTCGGAGGCACCACCGCGCTGCTTTTGCTATGCGTTTTCACGGTGGTTAACGTTGCGGTGCTGGTGCTTCGGCGCGATTCTGTAAGTCATCAGCATTTTCGCACGCCGACCATTCTGCCGATCCTGGGCGCTGTGTTTTGCGCTTTCCTCGCCAGTCCCTGGACCGGCCGTGACCCCGTTCAGTACCGGGTCGCCGGCGTCCTGATCGGGGTGGGCATCGTTCTGTGGGTCATCACGATCATGATCAATCGAATGACCGGGATAACGAGGGTCGAGCCGGAGATGGAGCATTTAGGTCGCGGCGGGCCCGTCAACTAGACGACGCTGGCCGCTCAGTTCATCCGCAATTCCGTGATGTGCCGCGGATCGGGGTTCAGTTCGCCGCGCTCGACGCGCTTGACGATATCCGTCAGTGCGGCGTTTGCAGTGCAGGCGATGCCGAGTTTCTCGCCCTCGCGCACGACAAAACCGTTGAGGAACTCGATCTCGGTGCGGCGGCCCTTCTGCATATCCTGACCCATCGAGGGGCGCTGCTGGGAAGACGTGCGCTTTGAGTCCTTGAAGCGCTGCTCGTCACAGACGCGCATGGCTTCCTCGTCGCCCTCGCCGGCGCGCGCGATCATCTCGGGCGTCAGATGCAATATCTCTTCCAGTTGATAGCCATGCGCTTGGCCAACGCGGATCGCTTCGCTGCCGAGCCGGGTGGAGAAGCGGCGCAGCGGCTCGCTTTGCAGGATTTCGGCGCCCGGCAAGCCGGTGCAGGCGGAGAGCCCATTACCCATGACGTTGGCAACCAATTTCGACCAGCGCTCACCCCAGAGATTCTCCGTCACCTTGGCGCTGTCGGAATAGCCGACCAGGCGGCGGACCTCTTCCGCCCGCGGCGTGATCCGGCCGTGCACCTCGCCGGCGCGAAACACCGTATGCGCCGCCCCGCCCTTGCCGGCGCCGCGGTGGATGTGACCGGGCTCAGGCAGGTTCACCGTGATGCTGCTGGCGATGCAGCCGAGCGTCTTGCCCCAGCCGACGATGCCGGCAATCGTCTCCTCGTTCATGCAGTTCTGCAGCGAGACGACATAGCCGTCCGGCGCCAGATATTGCTGGATCAGCATGGTGGCCCAGGCGGTGTCGTAGGATTTCATGCAGACGAAGGCGATGTCGACCGGCTTCTCCTTGGCGAGCCGCTGCGCATCCGTGACGTGAAGCGCGCGCACGGGCACCGAGAATTCCGCGACATCCATCGCGTGGGTGACGCGCAGCCCGTGCTTTCGCATGTGCTCGACGTGCTCGGGCCATGGATCGATGAACGTGACGTCCTCGCCCGCCTGCACCATGTGGGCGCCGGCATACCCGCCAACGGCGCCAGCTCCGACGATTGCGATCTTGCGCGCCATGCTTCCCCCTGATCTTGTTTCCGTTGGAGGACAGTCTAGCGGATCGGATATTTCGGCCAAGTGGCGGCTCTGTATCAAAAGCGGAGCCGTGCCATGCGGCAATCATGGATTGCTTATGGCTGCGCCACGCGCGGCCAAGGCTCAGCCGGCCTTCGTCCCCGGCATCACGCCGCCGAGCGCGACCGTCAGCTCCGCCGCGACTTCCCTCACCGTCTGCCCCAACATCGGCAGGCGCTCATCCGTCAGGCGGCTGGTCATGCCCGAGACGGAAATCGCGGCCAATGGCTCGGCGCAGTCGTTGTAGACCACGGCGGCGATGCAGCGCAGGCCCATGCAGGCTTCCTCGTCGTCGATCGCAAAACCCTGGCGGCGGATTTTTTCGAGCTCCTTGAACAGATCGCTCGGCCGCACGATCGATTTTTCGGTCAACCGCGGCATGCCGTGATGATGGATGATCGCGCTGACGTCCTCGTTGGAATAGGTCGCGAGCACCGCCTTGCCGACGCCGGAGGCGACCATCGCGACACGGCCGCCGACCTTGGTCAGCGAACGCATGATTTCGCGGCTTTCCATGCGCGTCAGCACGATGATGAATTCGTCGTCGACGACGGCGAGATCTGCCGTCTCCCGCGTCAGGTCACGCAGCTTGCGCAGGTATGGCATCGCCTGTGCCGTGAAATTGCGGCGGCGGGCGAAGGTTGCTCCCACCGTGAAGGCACGCGTGCCGACGTGCCATTTCGATTCGGTGCGGTCGAACTGCACGAAGCGGCGGCTTTCCAGCGTCCCGAGCAGGCGATGCACGGTCGAGGTCGAAAGTCCCGTGCGGATGGCGAGATCGCTCAGGCGATAGCCTTCGTCGTCTTCAGCCAGCGTTTCAATGATCGAAAGCGCGCGATCGACGGACTGGACGCCGCTGTCGCGAACGTCGGTGTCCTGATCCACGGTGGATCGCGGCTCGACCGCCTTGCGCCGGATCACGTCTTTTCTCATCGCGACCTGCATCCATCAATCAGTCAGAGTGCCAGCGCGTCGAACGGCGAATGTCCGCTTGTTGTTATTCGTTGGACAAAATGCCGCTTCGGAGAGCTTCTGAAGCGGCACTTATCGTTGATAAGCTCAGAGCAAGCCCGCGCCGCGTGCCCACTTGTACTTGGCGCCCAGCACCTCGACCGGCAGTTCGGTCGAATAGGCATAGGCCGGGATGCCGTTCTGGTAGAGATATTCGGCGGCCTCCTCGACCTCGACGTCGCCGGCGAGCGAGGCGACGATCGGCTTCACAAAGCCCTTGGCCTCCATCTCCTTCTTCACCTCGACCATATTGCGGGCGAACACCATCGGCGGCGTCACGATGGTGTGCCAGTAGCCGAGGATCAGCGCGTGGATACGCTCATCCGACAGGCCGAGCTTCACCGTGTTGACATAGGTGATCGGCGGCTCGCCGCCGGTGATATCCACAGGATTTCCGGCCGCGCCGAACGGCGGGATGAATTTTCTGAACGCGGCATCGAGGTCCGGCGGCATCGTCATCAGCGACAGGCCGTTATCGACGACCGAGTCCGACAGCAGCACGCCCGAGCCGCCCGCACCGGTGATGATCAGAATGTTCTCGCCCTTCGGCGTCGGCAGCACCGGCACGCCGCGCGCGAATTCGAGCAATTGCCGCAAGCTGCGGGCGCGGATCACGCCCGACTGCGCGAACACGTCCTCGTAGATCTTGTCGTTGCCGGCAAGCGCGCCGGTATGAGAGGATGCCGCCTTCGCACCGGCCGAGGTGCGGCCCGCCTTCAGCACCACCACCGGCTTCTTCTTGGCGACGCGCTTGGCAGCCTCCGCAAAGGCGCGGCCGTCCTTCAGGTCTTCGCAGTGCTGCGCGATGATCGCGGTGTTCGGATCCTGTTCGAAGAAGGCGAGCAGATCGTCCTCGTCGATATCGGACTTGTTGCCGAGACCGACGATCGCGGAGACGCCCATTTTGGCCGAGCGCGAAAAACCGATGATCGCCATGCCGATGCCGCCGGACTGCGACGACAGCGCTGCCGAACCCTTGACGTCATAGGCGGTGCAGAACGTGGCGCAGAGATTGGCCGGCGTATAATAGAAGCCGTAGATGTTCGGCCCCATCAGGCGGATGTTGTATTTCTTGCCGACCTCGACGATCTCGGCCTGCAATTCCGGTGCGCCGGCTTCGGCAAAGCCCGACGGAATCAGCACGGCACCTGGAATTTTCTTCTCGCCGCATTCGGCCAGCGCGCCGGCAACGAATTTTGCGGGGATCGCGAACACTGCGGTGTCAATTACGCCCGGAACATCCTTGACGCTCTTGTAGGCCTTGTAACCGAGAATATCGGCAGCCTTCGGGTGGATCGGATAGATCTCGCCCTTGTAGCCGCCGTTGATCAGGTTCTTCATCACGGAGTTGCCGATCTTGCCGTCCTCGGCGGAGGCGCCGATCACGGCAACACCCTTCGGCTGCATGATGCGGTTCATCGCAGTGACGATTTCTTCGGTCGGGCGCGGCGCCGGACGCGGCTTGTAGTCGAAATCGACGACGATGCGCACGTCGGCGGCAATCGCGTCCTTCTTGGTGGCGAATACCGGATTGAGATCGAGTTCAACGATTTCGGGGAAATCGCTGACGAGCTGCGAGACCTTGACGATGACGTCAGCCAGCGCATCGCGGCTGACCGGATCGCCACCGCGCACGCCCTTCAGCATGTCATGGGCCTGGATGCCGTCGAGCATCGACAGCGCATCGTCCTTGGTCGCGGGCGCCAAGCGGAAGGTGATGTCTTTCAGCACCTCGACCAGCACGCCGCCGAGGCCGAAGGCGACAAGCTTGCCGAACGACGTATCGGTAATGGAGCCGACGATGACCTCGGTGCCGCCGGCCAGCATCTGCTGGACCTGGATGCCCTCGATCTTGGCATCGGCCTTATACTTCTTCGCATTGGCGAGAATGGTGTCATAGGCCTTCTCGGCATCGGCCGCCGTCTTGATCCCGACCATGACGCCGCCGGCTTCGGTCTTGTGGAGAATGTCCGGCGAGACGATTTTCATCACCACCGGGAAGCCCATGCTGGATGCGATCTTGGATGCATCAGCGGCAGACTTGGCCACGCCTTCTTTGGGAACCGGGATGCCATAGGCATCGCACACCACCTTGCCTTCCGGCGCGGTAAGGCTCGTGCGCTTCTCGGCTTTCACCGTATCGAGCACCCGGCGGACAGCCTCTTGGGCGCTGGGCCCGGCGATCTTGCGGGCCGCATCTGCAGAATTTGACATTGGCTTCCTCCTGGGGCTAGTTTTATGGCATTTGGTATGCCAGAGATTAGATTGTCAAGACAAACTATCGCGCAGAAACAGCGAAAACACGGGCACCTTGACATCCTGGTATTTGGTATGCCAAAAATCTTCGGGTGTTTCTTCTGCTAAGAAGACGTCTCCAAAACAGGGAGGAGACGAGTCGTGCCCGCACGTAAACAAACCAAGGCGCCGCCTGTCATGGCTGAGGCAGATATCGCAATCGTCCGGATTGCGCCCGAGACGAGCTTCAAGAACAAGGCCTACGAGGCCTTGAAGGAAGCTATTCTCAAGATGGATATCTATGCGACACCCGAGCAAGTGATGCTCGACGAGCGCGCGCTGTCCGAACGCCTCGGCGTAAGCCGCACCCCTATTCGCGAAGCCATCGCGATGCTGGAACAGGATGGCTTCGTCAGAACCGTGCCGCGTCGAGGCATCGTCGTGGTCCGCCGCACCAAGACCGAGATCGTCGACATGATCCGCGCCTGGGCCGCTCTCGAGAGCATGGCGGCGCGCCTCATCACGACCACCGCGCGCAAGAAGGACATCACCGCGCTGCGCGATTTCTTCAAGGATTTTGGCAAGGACCGGCTGCCGCAGGATCATGTCGAGGAATACTCCAAGGCCAACATCGCGTTCCATCAGGCGCTGATCTCGCTTTCAGAATCGCCGGTGCTGGTCGATTTGACCAACGATCTCCTGCTGCATGTGCGCGGCTACCGGCAATTGACCATCGGACGCAAGGATCGCACCGCGACCTCGCTGCCCGAACATCTTGCCATCATCGAAGCGCTGGAAGCACGCGACACCGAACTCGCCGAGAAGCGCGCGCGCGACCACACGCTGGGCCTTGCCGCCTACGTCGAAGCGCACGGGCAGGAACTTTTAGCTAGACGAACCTTCGCACCAGAAGACGACGAAAAATCGTCCGAACCAAAACGATCAGGGAGATGAAGCCCATGCTGAATACCGCGACCAAGTCCGAAGCACCGGGCACCGAGCAAGAGCTGACGGATGGCTTTCATCTCGTCATCGATGCGCTCAAGCTCAACGGCATCAATACTATCTATGGTGTGCCGGGCATCCCGATCACCGACCTCGGACGCATGATGCAGGCCGCGGGCATGCGCGTATTGTCGTTCCGCCACGAGCAGAACGCCGGTTACGCGGCCTCGATCGCCGGCTTTCTCACCAAAAAACCGGGCGTCTGCCTCACGGTCTCGGCACCCGGCTTTCTCAACGGCCTCACTGCGTTGGCCCACGCCACCACCAACTGCTTCCCGATGATCCTGATCTCGGGTTCCTCCGAGCGCGAGATCGTCGACCTGCAGCAGGGCGACTATGAAGAGATGGACCAGCTTGCGATTGCCAAGCCGCTCTGCAAGGCAGCGTTCCGCGTGCTGCATGCCGCCGACATCGGCATCGGTCTCGCCCGCGCGATCCGCGCTGCGGTGTCGGGACGTCCGGGCGGCGTCTATCTCGACCTGCCGGCCAAGCTCTTCGGCCAGGTGATGGACGCCGGCGCGGGCGCAAAGTCGCTGGTGAAGGTGATCGACGCAGCCCCCGCCCAGATCCCTGCCCCGTCGGCCGTCAAGCGCGCGCTCGACGTGTTCAAGGGCGCGAAGCGCCCCCTCATCATTCTCGGCAAGGGCGCGGCTTACGTACAGGCCGACAACGAGATCCGCGCCTTCGTCGAAAAGACCGGCGCACCTTTCCTGCAGATGAGCATGGCCAAGGGTCTGCTGCCGGACACGCACGCGCAGTCGGCCGGTGCCGCGCGCTCGACCGTGCTGAAGGACGCCGACGTCGTGATGCTGATCGGCGCCCGCCTCAACTGGCTGTTGTCGCACGGCAAGGGCAAGACCTGGGGCGATGCGCCGAAGAAATTCATCCAGATCGACATCGAGCCGAAGGAGATGGATTCCAACGTCGAGATCGCGGCTCCCGTGGTCGGCGATATCGGCTCCTGCGTATCCGCTCTGCTCGAGGGCATGGGCGGCAACTGGCCGGCCGCGCCAGCCGACTGGGTCTCGACCGTCAACAAGAAGCGTGACGACAACGTCGCCAAGATGGCGCCGAAGCTGATGAGCAACGCCTCCCCGATGGATTATCACGGCGCGCTCGGCGCACTGCGCACCATCATCAAGGAACGGCCGGACGCCATCCTCGTCAACGAAGGCGCCAACACGCTCGATCTCGCCCGCGGCGTCATCGACATGTACAAGCCGCGCAAGCGGCTCGACGTCGGCACGTGGGGCGTGATGGGTATCGGCATGGGCTATTCGATTGCGGCCGCGGTCGAAACCGGCAAGCCGGTGCTCGCGGTCGAAGGCGACTCGGCGTTCGGCTTCTCCGGCATGGAGATCGAGACCATCTGCCGCTATCAGCTTCCGGTCTGCATCGTCATCTTCAACAATGACGGCATCTACCGCGGCACCGACGTCAATACGGGCGGTTCCGATCCGGCGACGACGGTGTTCGTCAAGGGCTCGCGCTACGACAAGATGATGGAAGCCTTCGGCGGCGTCGGCATCAACGCCACCTCGCCCGACGAATTGAAGCGCGCCGTCAACGCGGCGATGGATTCCGGCAAGCCGACGCTGATCAACGCCGTGATCGATCCGGCGGCAGGCTCGGAGAGCGGCCGCATCGGCAACCTCAATCCGCAGAGCGTTCTGAAAAAGAAGTAACCGACTTCCATCCATTCAATCTGCATCACGCAGTACAGACACAGTACGGAGCAATGACGATGACAAAGGCGCTCACGGGCGTTCGCATTCTCGATTTCACCCACGTCCAGTCGGGCCCTACCTGCACGCAATTGCTGGCGTGGTTCGGCGCCGACGTGATCAAGGTCGAGCGCCCCGGCGTCGGCGACATCACCCGTGGCCAGTTGCAAGACATCCCGAACGTGGACAGCCTGTATTTCACCATGCTGAACCACAACAAGCGTTCGATCACGCTCGACACCAAGAACCCGAAGGGCAAGGAAGTCCTCACCGCGCTGATCAAGAGCTGCGACGTGCTGGTGGAAAACTTCGGCCCCGGCGTGCTCGACCGCATGGGTTTCCCCTGGGAGAAGATCCACAGCA
This sequence comes from Bradyrhizobium sp. RDI18, assembly GCF_043203335.1. Lineage (NCBI taxonomy): Bacteria > Pseudomonadati > Pseudomonadota > Alphaproteobacteria > Hyphomicrobiales > Nitrobacteraceae > Bradyrhizobium > Bradyrhizobium sp. RDI18. Next base: position 462,353 of record NZ_JBICRN010000006.1, read on the forward strand.
TCAACCCGAAGATGATCGTGGCCTCGATCAAGGGCTTTGGTCCCGGCCCGTACGAAGACTGCAAGGTGTATGAGAACGTCGCGCAGTGCACCGGCGGCGCCGCCTCGACCACCGGCTTCCGCGACGGTCTGCCGCTCGTCACCGGCGCGCAGATCGGCGACAGCGGCACCGGGTTGCATCTGGCGCTCGGTATCGTCACCGCGCTCTATCAGCGCACCCACTCGGGCAAAGGCCAGCGCGTCACCGCAGCGATGCAGGACGGCGTGTTGAATCTTGCGCGCGTAAAGCTGCGCGACCAGCAGCGCCTCGCCCATGGCCCGCTGAAGGAATACAGCCAGTATGGCGAAGGCATTCCGTTCGGCGACGCCGTGCCGCGCGCCGGCAACGATTCCGGCGGCGGTCAGCCTGGCCGCATCCTCAAGTGCAAGGGCTGGGAGACCGATCCCAACGCCTACATCTACTTCATCACCCAGGCGCCGGTCTGGGAGAAGATCTGCGACGTCATCGGCGAGCCCGGCTGGAAGACCCATCCGGATTACGCCAAGCCGGCGGCCCGCCTGCCCCGGCTGAACGAAATCTTCGCCCGCATCGAACAGTGGACGATGACGAAGACCAAGTTCGAGGCGATGGAGATCCTCAACAAGGACGACATCCCCTGCGGCCCGATCCTGTCGATGAAGGAGATCGCCGAAGACCAGTCGCTGCGCGCCACCGGCACCGTGGTCGAGGTCGATCACCCGACCCGCGGCAAGTACATCTCGGTCGGCAATCCGATCAAGCTGTCGGATTCACCGAGCGAGGTGACCCGCTCGCCGCTGCTCGGCGAGCACACCGACGAGATCCTGCGCCAGGTGCTCGGCTTCAGCGATCACCAGGTGGCGGAAATCCACGATTCCGGCGCGCTCGAGCCGCCGCGCAAGCAGGCGGCGGAGTAACGACGCCATCCGAACAGCACGAAAGGCCGCCGGTTTCGGCGGCCTTTTTGTTAGGGCGAGAGGAAGTCAGGTTGAATCGGTACGGCGGCCACCCGCCGCAGCTCTCCATCACCGGAACGTCCACCCACCGCGAAACTGCGTTACTCCGGAATTAACGATGCTGGAGCTCGCTGCGGCGAAGGACGGGCGTTTAACAAGCAGTTAAGACTTTTGCGCAAATGATAGACAACCAGCGCAACATTTTAGATCGCCGCAAGAATTGCGAGCGGACCTCAGGCCCCTTTGTGAGGGATTAGCATGAGAACGCTTCTCATTGGTGTTCTGGCTGCGACCCTGGTTGGCTGTAGCTGCCTCTTACCGCCGCAAGCAAGCATGGAAGCATGCACGGACGCGAGTGGGTACGGCTGTCTCAACGGGATGGCGGCCAGCCGGCCGATCGAACCGGCGCCAACGTCATCCAAGACGCATTCCGCGGCACCAAGAGCCAAGTCCACAATCGCGACGAAGACGCAAGAGCCGTCGATTGCCCACGTCCGCGATAGGCCTCAACTCGCTGAGAAAAAGGCGAAGTCCACCACGGTCGAAGCGAAGGTCGAAGCTCCGGCATCTGGTCGGCCCGCTGAGACGTCCGATCCGGTCATTATCAAGGCGAAGACCACGATCGCCGCGAAGTTGGAGGAGCCGGCGTCTGCCGAGTTCGGTGAGATGAAACGGGCCATCCGCAAAAATACGCTCGGGCGGTCCGTCGACACCATTTGTGGCCGTGTCAAAGGTAAAAAGCCGTCGGGCGAAGATACCGGCGATAGGCCGTTTCTGTATCTCGTGACGGAAGATGAAGCATTCGTCGTCGATGGTCCCGCCAATTCAGCGGCGGCGAGCGCGTACCGGAATATTTGCAGCAGCTAGCCTACGACAGAACCGCTGCCAAGATCTATTGCGATGGACCAGAAGGTCCTCTGACGACGTTCCACAAATTCGAAAGTCGGAAGCGACGTCGCGATCAGCAGCAATTCGCTGCAGGAGTGTGGTGGGGCACATTTGCTCCATGGAAATGGAAATCAAAACGTGTGGAGTTACAGCTAATTTCTGAATTCGGGGACATCATGGACGATTTTTCTAATCCCGCGGAACTGGCCTTGGTATCACAAAACTCGCCGGTGCTCGTGATCATCGAGCAACATGTCCTGGCGCGTACGTGCATCCTCAATATCCTCAAGAGAGAACTCACTGGATTCGAGATCGTCGAGCTGGCAACGATTAGTGGCCTGAACTGGCTATCCGGCAGAGACATCCGCTTGATTGCGCTTAATATCGGGCACAAGCAGATCACTGATCCTTCGATCGAGGAGAGCCTCGCCCTCCTTGCAGAAACCTGCCCGAAAGCGTCCGTTGCCGTGCTCTCAAACCGCGACGACGATGCGACAGCTTCGGCCGCGATGCAACGCGGAGTGCGCGGTTTCTTTCCGACATCGATCCCGGTCGAACTCGCTATTGCCGGATTGCGCCTGGTCCTTGCCGGTGGGGTCTACCGACCGTTACCGATCGTTGGGCAAAATGGAGCGTCGAGCAAGGCGATATCGGGATGCCCCGATGCGTCCGAACTAATCGTAACGAACGAGGATGATGGCGGCACCAGGATTGTGCCGGAGAAGGCGATGGGTGACCTTACGCCACGCGAACAACATGTGCTCGAGGCGCTGCAGCTCGGCCTTCCGAACAAGTTGATTGCCGTCAGGCTCAACCTTTCGGAAAACACCGTAAAAATGCATATTCAACGTATCATGCGAAAATGCTCCGCGCATAACCGCACCGAGGCGGTTGTTCGCTGGAGCCGAGCCAACGGTCATGCGCAGCCCTCACGCATGCGGTCATCTTGAGAGCTGCCTGAGGTCGCAGCTCTGGTCGCAGCTTAATCCTCGCGGAACGCGCCGTGGAAGCTGTCGAGCAGAGGCCTGAGAGCGTAGAGGGCCACGGTGCCGCGACCGGTCTTGATGAACACCTGGGCCGGCATTCCCGGAATGATCTGGACACCATCCACCTCGGCGCTTGCCGGATCCTGCACTCGAATCTTCGTTGCGTAATAGGGTTGATCGGTGCGCTTGTCGACCAGACGGTCGGCGGAAACGTGCATCACGGTGCCTTGGAGCCGTGGCACGCGGCGCTGATTATAGGGCACAAGATTCACGTCGGCGCTTAGTCCGGGACGGACCACATCGATGTCCTCGGGCCTGACGCGCGCAATGACGATAAGCCGATCCTGCCGGGGAACGAGATCCATGAGAGGTGCGCCGGCGCCAATGACGCCGCCTGGGGTATGAATCCTCAGGTCCGTCACCACGCCGTCCTCGGGCGCCTTGACCGCCGTTCGCGAGAGCTGATCGCTGGCCGCCTGCAGTCGCTCGCGTATCTGAAAGATCTGGTTCTGCACCTCGCGCAGCGATTGCGCGATCTCGTTTTGACGGTCATGCTCCAGTTTGAGGAGAACCGCCTCGGACTCGTTGATAACCTGCCCCGCGCGCGATATCTGCGCAACAATCTCACCCCGCCGTCCCTCGATGTCGGCAACTTCCCGCTCGAGGTTCAGAAGCCTCGGACGCCGCTCAAGTCCCTTGTTGACGAGCATGGCGACGGTTACCGCTTCTTCGCGCACGATCTCGATGCGCCTCGACGCCGCGCTTTCCTGCGCCCTGAGGCCCTCGATCTCCTTTTCCACCTGCGACCTTTTTTCCCGGTTCACGGCGACTTGCGATTGAAAGACCTGCCGGCGCGTCTCGAAGATCGCTTGCTGGCCAGCGAGGATATCCGCGACCGACTGACTGGCATTCTGCGCCGTCTCCAACCTGGGTGGGAACGACACCCGCCAGTCGCCGTGCTGTTCCGCCTGCAGCCGCGCCTCTCGTGCCACCGCCTCCCACAACTGGCCTTGCAGACTCTGGGCTTCGGCGCGAGCCTTGGTGTCTTCCAGCGAGATCAGCGTCTGTCCGGCGCGGACAACGTCGCCGTCCGCGACCAGAATTTCCCTGATGATGCCACCTTCGAGGTGCTGAATCGTCTTGCGGCTCGACTCGGATTCGACGGTGCCGACAGCAATCGCGGCGCTCTCGAGGGGGCATAGGTTGACCAGGTGCCGAGACCAATGACAAAGCCGAAAGCCAGCACGTTTCCTGTCCACGTGATACCGCGAAGCCGGTCACGGAGCGGTGGCGGCGCCGATCTCAGCCATCGTGGGACCTGCCAGATCTCGGCGTGAGCGATTGAAGTTTTCACACGATCCCGCCCTCTTCGGACCAGGAGACCGCGGAAGTGCCTGATACGGACCGAGGTGACACCGCGAACCCTGTCGCAAAACGCCAGCGCCGCCGATCTCAACCACCGTCGAACCGCCCGGATATAGGGGTGAGCGAATGAAATTCTCATGAGATCCCATTCCCCTCAGGCAAAGCGATGGTGAGGATGCTTGCCGCGGATCATGGCAAGCTCGGCTGCGGCCAGGCGCCGACGCTGCCTTCGTATTTCTGGTCGGAACGACCCGGCACGGGTTGTGTAGCGACCTGGGGACGGGCCAGGCACCTCTCGAAAATTTCTCTGCTGTCGCCGAATGCGCTGACAGCACCGTCCTGCATGATGGCAATCTTGTCCGTTGCGCCGAGAATCCCGATCCGGTGAGTGATAATGATGACCGTCGTATTGGCCGCCTTCATCCATTCAATAGCGTCGAAAAGCATGCGCTCGCCGAGCGCGTCGAGGCTGGAGTTTGGCTCGTCGAGGACTACGAGGTGGGGATCGCCGAAAAACGCTCGTGCAAGGCCGAGGCGCTGGCGAAACCCGCGCGGCAGATTGGCGCCTCCGCCAACGACGACCGTGTCGTACGACTGCGGCAGCCGGATGAGCGTCTCGTGAATGCCGGCCAGCTTTGCTGCTTCAATGACCTTCTGCAAATCGGCGTCGTCCAGCCGTGCAATGATGTCCTTTACGGTTTCTCCGAAGAGATCGATATCCTGCGGCAGATATCCAAGCCGCCGTCCGCCGCCGAAATCGCGCATGGCTGAAATATCGACGCCATCGAGCAGCACCGAACCTGCCGTTGGAGCCGAGATTCCAGCGATGATCTTGCCGAGCGTGGATTTGCCGCAGCCCGATGGACCGATGATGCCAAGGCATTCACCTGGTGCGAGACGAAACGACACACCCTTCACGAACAATTGGTTCGATCCCGGCAGGGTCGCGCCGACATTGTTGACGATGAGATCGCCCTTCGGCCTGTCCGGGAGAGTCCTGATGCTCGCAGCCGGGATGACTGCGGACATGATGTCGTTGAGCCGACGGTAGGCGGCGAGAGCCATCGCGAACGCCTTCCAGCCCGCAATCGCCCCTTCAATGGGCGGGAGCGCGCGTCCGAACAGCATGCTCGCGGCAAAGATGATGGCGGGATTCCTGTCCTGCTCGAGAACGAGCCAGGCGGCAGCGCCCATGATCACGACCTGGGTCAGCGCCCGCACGGGTTTGGAGATCAGCATGATGGTTTCGTGGCGGCGCTGCGCCACCTCTTGCTCGCTCCGAGCATCCTGCGCAGCCTGACGGATCAGGCGTGTGGCGCCGTCGAGCATTCCCATGGCTCTGATCATGTGGAGGTTTGCGACGGCCGTGCCGAACCATCCTTGGCTCCTCGTCAGCGCAGCAGCCGATCGTGCCAGCGGGCCTTGCGTGAGACGGTCTCCGGCAAGCCCTAGAGCAAGCAGGAACAACGCGCTGAGTGTGCCGATTACGCCCAGCAACGGATGCACGAGGAAGAGAACACCGAGGAAGAGCGGCGTCCAGAGCGCATCAAATAGCGTAGAGCATGCTCCAGACTGTGCGAACTGACGCAAGGTCGCAAGATCGCGATAGGCTTCCGATGCCCGCGCCCGATCGGCCTCATAGGCGTATTTGAAGCACGCGGAGAGCGCTGCCGGATGGAGTTCTTCTTCAAGCCACTCGCCCATCCGGCCCAATGCAGCGCGGCGCAGTGCGTCAAGCACGCCGCCAACCACGACGCTAAACGCAACGATCAACGTCAGCATCAGGAGCGTAGCGCCGCTGCGACTCGACAGGACGCGATCATAGATCTGAAGCAGATAGATCGAAGGCGCGAGGAGAAGAAGATTGTAGCTGCAGCTATATGAGAAAACGAGCCCGAGCGACCCGGCGCAGGCCCGCAAGGCCGCTTTCAACGGCGTCCGCGCTGGTGACATCGTTTGCAGCCGAAGCGGTGGCGTCAGCATTGCGTTCCCGCCAGAGTTCTGAAGTCCGGCCCTTCCCGTCCCATTGTTCGCCGACCTTGCAGGAAGTGAGAACCGGCAGCCCCCGCCGCCGGTTCTCTGCCCCTCCAGTGTCGCCGATCAGCCGTGCGCCAACATGCCGGAATCGTCGATATCGTAGGTTTCGTGGCTGTTGAGCGAGTCGTTCACGATCTTGATGTCAACGTCTCCGCCTTCCGCCTTGTTGTTGTTTCCGCCATCGCCGCCAATGCCGGCCCACACGTTCTGACTCATATCCGCGGAGAGGTAGTTCTTCTGATAGGCCGAAGTGTTGGCATCCACGTCGGACTTGTTGTGGCCGCTGTCCGATTCCTGGTCGCCATTCGATACGGCTTTGCCGCCCTCTGCTTTCGAATGCTTCTCCGCCTTCGCATTCGCCCCCCCGGCGTCCCAGTAGGCCTTCTGATGAACCTGATCGCCGGTCTTGACGTACACGTCGGCGCCTTCAGCCTTGTTGTACGGGTTGAACTCGATACTGGGCTTGCTGGTGATATCACCGGTATTGACGCCGTCTCCACCGTTTCCTGCGCTGTTGCCGCCGGTCGAAATCTTCAGCGCGATCGTGTCGGAAGGAAACAATGCCTTTGCCTTTGCCATGTCAGTCTCCCTGAGCTGGTTTGCACACTGTGTGTCCCAATGTGGACGGCAACGATTTTGGTTTTGGACACCGGAGCGGTCTAGCTGCCAAAGCTGATGTCCTTCGAAGCGAAGGTGTACGCCCGAAATGCTACCCCTCTCGCCCCTGCGATCTGCGCAGCCCCAGTGCTGCTCGAGCGTTTTCAAGAAGCGGTGAGGTTTGCGCCAGGAAGACGCGTCAAATCAAAACCTGGAATCTCGTTTCGGTTCGATCGAAACGGAAAGGCGCTAGGCGTGATCCAGCAAGTGAAGGTCCGACAACAGTTGCATGGCGAAATCGCCGCCAAGCGCAGCGTTGCCGTGGCCGCCGTCACCACCGATTCCGGCAATCTGGATCGTGCTCTGATCGAACACGACATTGTTGCTCTGATGAGCCTCGGCTGTTGAATTGTAGCCGGCGACTGCAATGTTGATCGGGACGTAGATCGCCACGTCGATGTCGACCATGCTTCCCGAGAAATGGCCGTTGCCGCCATTGCCGGCGCTGTTGTTGCCGGTCGCGATGACGTCAGAGCCGATCAAGTCGAAGATCGAAGAGAAGATGTCCGCAGTTCCGCCAATCGCGTGATTGCCGTTGCCGCCATCGCCCCCAACACCGGCCATCTGAAACGCGGATTGATCGAACACCACGTTGTTTGTCTGTTCGGCGTTGGCAGTGGAATTGTATCCCGCCACCGCGATGTTGATCGGGTAGTACAACGCAAACGACGCGTGAACGATGCCCCCATAGAAGTATCCGTCCCCGCCGTTGCCTGCGTGGTTATCCCCGCTCGCGATCACATTGGAGCCCATCCCGCCGTGGGCCGACAGACCACCACCGATTGCGGCATTGCCGTTCCCACCATCACCTCCAACGCCGGCCATCTGAAACGCGGACTGATCGAACACCACATTGTTCGTCTGATCGGCGTTGGCACTGGAATTATATCCCGCCACCGCAATGTTGATGGGTGCATAGACCGCGACGGGAGCATGCACCATCGCTCCAGAGAAGTAGCCGTCGCCACCATTGCCGGCGCTGTTGCCACCGGTGGCGATCGCGCCGATGCCGACAGACCCGAACGCGCCGACGCTTCCGCCCAAGGCGGCATTCCAATTGCCGCCATCACCGCCAACTCCCGCGATCTGGCTTGCGGACTGATCAAAATAGGCGATGTTCGTCTGATTGGCGAGGGCTGGCGCATGGACGCCCGGCCATGCCACGTTGAGTGGCTCGAAACCAGCGTAGCTGCTATGGATCAGGCTCCCGGCAAAATAACCTTTGCCGCCATTGCCGGCGCTGTTATCTCCTGTGTGGGTCGAAAGGCGTGGCAATGAATCCGCGGACATCCACCACGAGCCTGGCAGATCGTTTCCGAGCTGAGGCTTGCGGTCGAGGGCAACGCCGTGAACAGGGTCCGGTACACTCCGATGATCCATGACTGTTACCCTACCGAAATTGCCTCGCGCCGACCGGACGGACGCCTCCCTCACTCAAGAGAGAATGCCACCTCGGCAAGCCAGAAGCCGAGTCGTCAATTCGGATCGCAAACGTTCGGGCGATAGACACGCTATCAGTTACACCCGTTCGGGTGTGGCTCGTACCTCGCCAAATCTTACCAACATCCCCTTGTCTGTTTGAGCCGCTGAAGGCTATGGGAATGTGCTCGCAACAGGCCGCCGGTTTCGGCGGCCTTTTGTTAGGGCGAGAGGAAGTCAGGTTAAATCGGTACGGCGGCCACCCGTCGCACCTCTCCCGCTCGCGGGAAGGTCGCATCGAAGATGCGGTACAGGCCAACCGGAGTCATCTCCGCAACGCCATAGCGCAGGCTAAAGCCAGCGCCCCACCGAAGGCTAAAGTGCAAAAAGCCAGCCCCCACGATACGGAAGCGGGCGTCATGTCGAGCGCCATGCCGAACGCAATGGGCGACACGGAGCCCGCCCCAACGCCCAAGATTGATCGCAGGCCAAGTGCCCGGCCCAGTTGCGATGCCGGTACTGCGTCAGTCATGGCGGACGAAAGCACCGACGAGTCGCCAATGATGGCGAAGCCGTAGATCCCGACCAGAGCAAGCAGTAGCGCGACATTTAGCTCATTCAGCCAGCCTATGACGAGCGAACACGCGGCGCCCACCAACGCGAAGCCCACCAGGACCGGCTTCGCGCCGAAGCGATCGGCTGCGTACCCAGACAGGAAGGAGCCAAAGAAGCCCGAAACGTGGAGCGTGACCGCTATCCAAAGGCCAATCTCCACGCCGGTCATTCGACCTTGCGATAGCAACGACGCGGTCAGAAACGCAGGGATCCATGCCCACGCACCTAACAGCTCCCACGTATGTCCAATATATCCGAGTGTAAGTAGCCGGGCCTGACGCTTCCAAGAACTATCAGACGACGTCTTGCCCAGGTCAATTTGCACGACCTGATCGCGTGCATTCCAAGTGGCGGCGATGCTGAGCGCCGAGCCTACAACCGCGACGCCAGCCGTTACGGCAAAAGCCAGTCTGTAGTCTGCGGTCGCAAGCATCGCGTTGGCAAGAATTATGGACAGAACGTAACCGGCCGACATGCCTGCGAGGACCCACCCGACGGCCGAAGCCTTGCGGTCTGGTGGCGCGTTGGTCGAAACAAGCATGATGGCAGGCGTGTAGGTGGCACCTTGCGCCAGGCCTAGAAGCGCCATGCATACAAGCGCACTCTCGAAGGATCGTGCGAACGTAGCAAAGAAGAGAGCGGACGCAGCGCACGAAATAGCTGCCCAAGCGAACACGGTCTTCGCGCCGCACCTGTCACACAGAAAGGAGACGACGAGCAAGGAGACGGCAAACGAAGCTGTGAATGCCCCCTGAACCAAACCGGCCTGGGTTGCCGTCATTTGCCAAGCGTCCATGAGCCAACTCAGACACGCGGGATAAGTCATGAATACCGCGGTCGTGCATGCCCGAGCCAGGACAAGCAACGGCGTGTTTACGGAAGACGTTGGTCCCGGCGAGAACCGTTCGCGTTCATGGGTCATGATGCTTAAAGCCGAACAGCACGGTCAGGATCAATTGCGAGTTTCGCGGCTCTCGGTCGCCGCTACTCGGTGAGCACACCGACGAAATCCTGCACCAGGTGCTCGGCTTCAGCGATCACCAAGTCGCCGAAATCCACGATTCCGGCGCGCTCGATCCGGCGCGGAAGCAGGCCGCCGAGCAAGCGCACCCTGGGATTCTGGAATGCAAAGACCGCCGGTCTTCCGGCGCCCTTTTTCATTCTGGAGTGCCAGCATCTCGACTCATTACTGCAATGCAAACGCCTGATTGCTGCTATGCAAACAGAGTCATTGCTGGTGGTATCTGGTATACATAAGGTCTCCCCGTATCACGAAAGCGGAGCTTCTCCGCCACTTCAGAAAGGGGACATCCATGTCCAAGACTGCATCCATCGGCCTCCTGCCCTCCCCCACCCTGTTCGGCCGCCTGATGGCTTCCATTGACCGTCTGCTGATCGCGAGCAGCCGCATTGCGGTTCGCAACGGCGATCTCCCCCCTTTCGGCCTCTGATGCCTCTGCAGTAAAGGCTTTTTCGCGCGGCAGCGCGCGAAATCCCACAGCAACTGTCAGTTGCATTTCGGCCAACGGCCCCGGTCTCCGGGGCCGTTTTCGTTCGCCGCTCACCGATTGCCTGTTTGGACGCCACCTGCGACAAATTGGCCTGTTTTCCTGTCGAAACCAAAAACCAGTTGCATCGTGGCATATCATATACAACAATTCTAAAAACGCTCATACCAGAACAAGGGCGCATACCAGGGGGAGTTAGGCCGTGCAGTCCGCAAGGGACAGCGAAGGCGATATCGCAAGGAACGGGCAGCGTGAGCGTGCCTTCCCCTCTTCTTGCGCTTCTCAGATTCACAATTGGCCGAAAGGAGCGGATGCCGCCCGATCAGGCCCCTCGTACAATTCGACCCTGCGGGACTCGCGATGAGGCAACCATTGCGGCGCGACGATCATGGGTGCATGAAGACCCGAAACGTTTGATCGGGAACGAACTTATCAAGTCGGCAAAGACCGGCGTAACAACAGTTCAACGGGAGTGAAGCAAATGAGGCGTTCTACACATCTTGCATTGGGAGCGATTGCGGCGCTGTGCACGGGCGGGGTCGCGGTTCCCGCAACGGCGGCGTGGGAGCCGGTGCGGCCCGTTGAATTCATCGTCCCCGCCGGCACAGGCGGCGGCGCCGACCAGATGGCGCGCACGATCCAGGGCATCGTCACCAAGCACAGTCTGATGAAGCAGCCGCTGGTCGTCATCAACAAGTCCGGCGGCGCCGGCGGTGAAGGCTTCCTCGACGTCAAGGGATCGGGCGGAAATCCGCACAAGATCATCATTACGCTCTCCAACCTTTTCACCACTCCGCTCGCAACCGGAATTCCGTTTAGCTGGAAAGATCTCACGCCGGTCGCGATGCTGGCATTGATGAATTCGTGCTGTGGGTGAACGCCGACAAGCCGTACAAGACGGCCAAGGAGTACATCGATGCCGTGAAGGCCGCTCCCGCCGGCTCGATCAAGATGGGCGGCACCGGCTCGAAGCAGGAAGATCAGATCATCACTGTCGCTGTTGAAAAAGCCGTCGGCACCAAGTTCACCTACATTCCCTACAAGGGCGGCGGCGAAGTCGCCGTTCAACTCGTCGGCAACCACGTCGATTCGACCGTCAACAATCCGATCGAGGCGGTCGCGCAATGGCGCGGCGGCAAGCTGCGTCCGCTCTGCGTTTTTGATGCAAAGCCGATGGCCTACGACGAGCCGATCGCGGACGGCAAGGCCTGGAAGGACGTTCCGACCTGCAAGTCGGCAGGTCTCGACATGGAATATCTGATGCTGCGCGGCATCTTCATGGCGCCCAGGGCCACCAAGGACCAGGTCGAGTATTATGTCGAACTGTTCAAGAAAATTCGCGCCACTCCTGAGTGGCAGGACTTCATGAAGAGCGGCGCATTCAACACGACCTTCCTGACCGGCGCAGAATACGCCAAATGGGTCGAGGCCGAGGACAAGCGTCATCAGGCTCTGATGAAAGAGGCCGGTTTCCTCGCTCCGAGCAACTGACCGAGAAGCACTGATCGATTGGGGTAGCAACGCAGACGGCGGGCTCGGTTTCCGCGGGCTTGATTGCGCATGGAGTTTCGATGACAACAGGCAGTTCGAGCAACACCGGCCCGACCCACAAGCTCGTGGAAGCAGGCGTCACCCTACTGATCGCTCTGTTCGGAGTGATCGTGATCGCCGGCAGCCTCAAGGCGGGGATCAATTGGGGCGCTGAGGGGCCTCGCGCCGGGTTCTTCCCATTCTATATCGGGCTTTTCATCGTCGCTTCCAGCGGGATTAATCTGTGGCACGGGCTGCGCGAAGACAATGACGGACTGTTCGCGGAGTGGGGACAGCTTCGTCAAGTTCTCAGCGTCGTCATTCCCACCGGCATTTATGTCGGCTCTATGCCATTCATCGGGCTGTACGTCGCTTCGACCATTTTCATCGCATGGTTCATGCGATGGCTGGGCAAATACAACTGGATCACCGTCCTGGCGGTGGCACTCGGCATGCCCCTCGTCACCTATTTGATTTTCGAGCGCTGGTTCATGGTCCCGCTTCCAAAGGGACCGTTGGAAGAGTGGCTCGACCTGTAAACAACGACGCACAGTCAGGATTGGATTATCGGGATGGAAGAACTCGTCAATCTTTTTCACGGCTTTGCGGTCGCGCTGCAGCCGTACAACATCATGCTGATGGTTATCGGCATCGTGCTCGGTGTCATCATCGGCGTGCTGCCGGGACTGGGCGGCGCCAATGGCGTCGCCATCCTGCTGCCGCTGACATTCAGCATGTCGCCGACCTCGGCCATCATCATGTTGTCCTGTATTTACTGGGGCGCGCTGTTCGGTGGAGCGATCACCTCGATTCTCTTCAACATACCGGGCGAACCATGGTCGGTGGCCACGACGTTCGACGGCTATCCGATGGCGCAGCAGGGCAAGGCCGGCGAGGCACTGACCGCCGCCTTCACCTCCTCCTTCGTCGGCGCGCTGTTCGCCGTGGTCATGATCACGCTGGTCGCTCCCCTGGTCGCCAGCTTTGCGCTGCAATTCGGGCCTGCGGAAAAGTTCGCGGTGTATTTCCTCGCATTCTGCAGCTTCGTGGGCCTGAGCAAGGAGCCGCCGTTCAAGACCATTGCGGCCATGATGATCGGCTTTGCGCTCGCCGCAGTCGGACTTGATTCGATCACCGGGCAGTTGCGGCTGACGTTCGGCGTCACCCACCTGCTCAACGGCTTCGACTTCCTGATCGCCGTGATCGGACTGTTCGGCATCGGCGAAATCCTGCTGACGATGGAAGAAGGGCTGGCCTTCCGCGGCGGCAACGCCAAGATCAACTTGCGCGTGGTGCTCAAGACCTGGAAGGAACTGCCCGCATACTGGATGACCTCGCTGCGCTCCTGCTTCATCGGCTGCTGGATGGGCATCACGCCGGCGGGTGCAACGCCAGCCTCGTTCATGAGCTACGGCATTGCCAAGCGCATGGCGAAGAACGGCAAGAACTTCGGCAAGGGCGAGATCGAAGGCGTCGTTGCGCCGGAGACCGCGGCGCACGCCGCGGGTACAGCGGCCCTGTTGCCGATGCTCTCGCTCGGCGTGCCGGGCTCTCCGACGGCTGCAGTGTTGCTCGGCGGCCTGTTGATCTGGGGCCTGCAGCCCGGACCGATGCTGTTTGTCGAACAGAAGGAATTCGTCTGGGGCCTGATCGCCTCGATGTATCTCGGCAATATTGTCGGCCTGATTGTCGTGCTGACCTGCGTGCCGATTTTCGCGGCAATCCTGCGCGTGCCTTTCAGCATCATTGCACCCCTTATTCTGGTGCTATGCGCGATCGGTGCCTATTCGGTCCATAGCAGCACGTTTGACGTCATGCTGATGCTGGTGTTCGGCGTGATCGGTTATCTGCTCAAGAAGTGCAACTATCCCCTCGCCCCGCTGGTGCTGGCGATCGTGCTCGGCGACAAGGCCGAAGAGGCCTTCCGCCAATCGCTTCTGGGATCCCAGGGCTCGTTTGGGGTGTTCCTTTCCAATCCGCTGGTCAGCACGATCATGATCCTGGGATTGATCGCGCTGTTCTGGTCGGTCATTCAGGAAGGATATAGCCGCCTGCGATCCGCGGCGACCGCATGATTAAGCTCCAAGCAAAGCAATAGCTTAAGACGCTTCCGACGATTGGGCCGCGCAACCGCGCGGCCCTTTTCGTTTGTGCAGCCTTTCACCGGCCCCAGGGGAATTCTTAGAACATGTGGAAATTTTTCTCTTGTCTACTGGCATAACATATACCACACTCGCGCCGAGCTGTCGGGCAACGATAGAACAGCAGCCCTTTGGAGGAAAAATGACGGATACAGTGCACGGAGCAGCCCCCGTCGCGGAGGCGCGAGTGAGCGATGCCTATCGCTGGACTCAATTGGCGATCGGCGTCGCCGCGATGGTGATGATCGCGAACTACCAATATGGCTGGACGTTCTTCGTCCCCGACATCCAGCAGAAATTCGGATGGGATCGCGCTTCGATCCAGTGGGCATTTACGCTGTTCGTGCTGTTCGAGACCTGGCTGGTGCCGGTCGAGGGATGGTTCGTCGATAAATACGGCCCGCGCCTCGTCGTCCTGATCGGCGGCATCCTCTGCGCCGTCGGATGGGCGATCAACGCCCAGGCGACCACGCTCAACGGCTTCTATCTCGGCATGATCATCGCAGGCATCGGCGCGGGTGGCGTGTACGGCACCTGCGTCGGCAACGCGCTGAAGTGGTTTCCCGACAAGCGCGGCCTCGCCGCCGGCATCACCGCCGCCGGATTCGGCGCAGGCTCGGCGCTGACCGTTGCGCCGATCCAGGCCATGATCAAGGACTCCGGCTTCCAGACCACCTTCCTCTATTTCGGTCTCGGCCAAGGCATCATCATCGTCATTCTCGCCTTCCTGATGTTCTCGCCGAAAGCGGGACAGGTGCCGACGGTGCAGAACAGCAACGTGATCCAGACCCGGCGCAACTATCAACCCACCGAAGTGATCCGTCAGCCGATCTTCTGGCTGATGTATTTCATGTTCGTGATTGTCGGCGCCGGCGGATTGATGGTGACGGCCAACCTCAAGCCGATCGCCGTCGACTGGAAGGTCGACAGCGTGCCGGTGACGCTGATGGCGGTGACGATGACGGCGGTGACGTTCGCGGCCACCATCGATCGCGTCCTCAACGGCCTGACCCGTCCGTTCTTCGGCTGGGTCTCCGACATGATCGGCCGCGAGAACACCATGTTCATCGCGTTCGGCATGGAAGGCATCGGCATCTGGGGCCTCTACATGCTGGGCCACGACCCGGTCTGGTTCGTGCTGCTGTCCGGCTTCGTGTTCTTCGCCTGGGGCGAGATCTACTCCCTCTTCCCATCGACCTGCACGGACACCTTCGGCGCAAAGTTCGCCGCCACCAATGCCGGCCTGCTCTACACGGCAAAGGGTACCGCGGCGCTGTTGGTGCCGGTGGCGAACTACATGCAGCAATCGTCAGGCACCTGGGACACCGTGTTCATCGTCGCAGCCGGCGCGAATATCCTGGCCTCGCTGCTGGCGATCGCGGTGCTAAAACCCTGGCGCAAGATGGTGGTCGCCAAATCGCAGATTGCGGCCTAGCCACACCGCTCCACCGCATGAACAAGGCGCGCTCACCCTCAGGTGGGCGCGCTTTCTCTTTGGCGACCAGCAAGCTCTGGCATACCTGACGCCACCTGAGACCGATCAACCCGAGAGCCCCTCTTCCTTGAATGTCACGGCACGTTCCGGAAATGTCAATAATACTGCCTATTTATCTCGATCGCACACGCGAGAATTCCACGCTCCGCGTGTTGACAATTGGCATTATGTATACCAGACTTGAGACCAATAATTCACCCCAAGGAGGTTGCCATGCAAGTTGGAGATATCCTGCGCAAGAAAGCCGCCCGTGTCGCAACGGTTCGCATGAACGAGACCGTCGCCATTGCCGCGCAACTGATGCGCTCCGGCAATATCAGCGCGCTGGTCGTCAAGGATGTCGTCCGCACCGAAGGCAACACGGCGGTCGGCATGTTCACCGAGCGCGACGTGGTTCGCGCGATTGCCGAACACGGCGCAGCCGGCGTGAACATGCGCGTCTCGCAATTCATTTCGGTGCAGCAGCTCGTCTCCTGCACCTCGGCGGATACGCTTGAGCATGTCCGTCACCTCATGAGCAAGCATCACATCCGCCACGTGCCGGTGATCGACAATTACAGCCTGATCGGCGTCATCAGCATTCGCGACATCACGGCAGCGTTCGACGACGAAGCAACGCCCTACAGACTGGCCGCGTCGGCCTGACCGGTCGCTTCGAACTCCGCCGGCATTTCCTGGGTGCACTCCCAGGGAAGCCGGCGGTATCACACCGAAAAATTCGGCTTAACTCCTGTCGCAAAGCAGGCGCTCGCAAATTTGCGCCGGAGTAGTGGCGCGCCGGAAAGCATTATCTGTGGGAGGGCGCATGGCGCGTAACATTCTGATCCTTGGGGCCTCGTATGGCTCATTGCTGGCGACAAAGCTTTTGATGGCGGGTCACAACGTGACGCTGGTGTGCCGGAAGCAGACGGCAGAACTCATCAATCGCGACGGCACCGAAGTTCGCATCAAGCTGCGCGACGAGGCGGCGCACCGACCGATCTTCTCGCGCGACCTGCCCGGGATCCTGGACGCGGTCGAGCCCGCCGACGTCGATCCTTCCCGTTATGATCTGGTTGGTCTTGCCATGCAGGAGCCGCAATACACCAACCATGCGATCCAGGCTCTGATGATCAAAATCGCCGAGGCGAAGCTGCCTTGCCTTTCGATCATGAACATGCCGCCCTTGCCCTATCTCAGACGGATCCCGGCGCTTGCGAAAATGGAGCTGGAGCAGGCCTATACCAACGCCGCGGTATGGGAACGGTTCGAGCCGGATCTGGTGTCACTCTGCTCCCCCGATCCGCAGGCTTTCCGCCCACCGGAAGAGGCGGCGAATGTTCTTCATGTCGGCCTGCCGACAAACTTCAAGGCAGCGTCATTTGCGGATGAGAAACATAACTTGCTGCTTCGGGAGCTGGAAGCCGACGTCGATGCGGTGAGGCTGAATGGCCAGGACGTTCCGGTGAAGCTCAAAGTGTTCGATTCGATGTTCGTCCCTCTGGCCAAATGGTCGATGCTGTTGACGGGGAATTACCGCTGCATCACGCCACGGGAGCCGCGATCGATCCGCGACGCGGTGCACGGCGATATCAATCTCTCGCAGTCGATCTACGACCATGTCGATGCCATCGCCCAGCGCCTGGGCGCCGATCCCACCGATCAGGTACCTTTCGAGAAATACGCCAAAGCCGCGGAAAGCCTTCTCAAGCCCTCGTCGGCGGCCCGGGCGGTCGCTGGTGGCGCGCCTTCCATCGAGCGCGTCGACCTGCTCGTGAAGCTGATTTCGCATCAGCTTGGCGTACCCAATGCCGAAATCGACCGTACGGTCCAGATCGTCAATCAGAAACTGAATGAGAGCATCGCCACCGTATCTCATTAAAGCCACCACCGGCGTCACCGCGCGGGGTGCCGTGATCGAACGTCTCCCTCTCCTATGACGGCAAGACCACCTATGAGGGCGAGCTCGTCATCGGCAAGCCCCGGAGTGACGCAGGCCTCTGGAGCCGCATCTCCTGCAGCATCCGGGCTGATGCGCAACGTTGCTCTGATCGTTCAAGAACGCACTTCGAAGATCATGTTGAACGGCGTCTCGGTCGCACGGCGGAAACGCCTGAAGCCCGCTTCGGTCGCCACCTGTCGCAATCTGCTTTCGCCCGCCTGGGCACCGAGCCCCAAGCCCACTTCCTGAGAGAGTGATGCCGGCGTACAAATGAAAGTCGAGGCGTGATAGAAGATGCATCCGACCGGGTTGAGATTGTCCTTTAGATTGTCATGAGCAAACGGCTCGACGATCATCCACGACCCATCCTTGGCCAGCGTTTCCTTGACATGCTTGCCTGCACCCACGGGGTCGCCCATGTCATGCAAGCAATCGAAGAACGCCACCAGATCATAGTCTTTCGCCGGAAAATCCTTGGCACTGGCCTGCGCGAACGTGATGCGGTCTCCAACCCCCGCTTCCTGAGCCAAGACCTTCGCGCGTTCAATCGATGGCTTGTGGTAATCGAACCCGAAGAACTCTGAATTGGGGTAGGCCTGCGCCATCACTATCGTAGAGGCGCCGTGGCCGCATCCGACATCGGCCACCTTGGCGCCAGCTTTCAGCTTCGCCTCGACGCCTTCGAGCGTCGGAATCCAGTTCGAAACTAGATTGGCGTTATAGCCCGGCCTGAAGAAGCGTTCGGTGCCCGAGAACAGACACTTCGAATGCTCGTGCCAACCAACCCCTTTCCCGGTTCGAAACGCTTCGGCGACCTTGGGTTCATCGAGATAGGTGGCCTGCACGACATCGAATGCACCGGCAAAGAAAGCTGGCGACCCCTCCTCGGCAAACGCCATGGCTTGCTCGGCCGAGAGTGAGAACGCATCTTTTTCGGGGTGGTAGTCGATGTATCCAGAGGCGGCCTGCCCGGACAGCCATTCGCGCACATAACGCTCATGCAGACCAGTCTTCTTGGCAAGCTCGGACGGAGTGACCACAACACCATCCGCCATCGCCTTGTAGAGCCCAAGGCGGTCGCCGAGCAGTATGCTTGCGCCGCCAAGTGAGATGCCGAGGTCGCCGACCAGCTTTCCTACGAGCGCGTTCAACTTTTCAAGATTTGGTTCACGCATTTCAGCTTTCTCCACTCTTTGAGAACAGCCCCAGCGTTGGCTGGACAAGCGTAGGACGACCGGCGGATTACAAGTGTGAAGGGGTTCACGTTTCGACCAATAGCCGATAATAGCCGAGCGCCGTTCGATGTCAGATTTGGTTCGCGGGCAGCTACGAGGTCACTTTATCTCAATGAACGAACACCATCGGATCGCTCCCAAAGATCCGAAAAGTGCCAGCGACGGACTCGTGCACCGCAGCAAATGGCGGCGCATGAACTGGCTATCCTGTCGCTTCCGGCACGATCTTTACGGTGATCGATCATCCCGGCTACCGCATGAGCCCGAGCTTTTCGATAAGGGCATTTGAGGAACCTAACGGAACCTCAGACGTTCTGTTTCGCGGAAATGAGCAGCGCCGTCGCCCCGGCGCAGCAAGCGCAGACGCCGAGGCGTTGCGCTGCGCTGGTCGGAGGGAACGCTCATGAGATTAACCCTTTCCGTCATCAAGGCTGACATAGGCTCCGTCGGCGGCCACACGAAACCATCTACACGCATGATGGCGGCTGTCGAGGGGAGGTCGCGAAGGCGATCTGCGATGGCCTGCTGATCGACGCTTTCGTTTGCCACACCGGCGACGACATTGCGATCATCATGACGCACACACGGGGCGAAGGGAGCTCCGAGGTGCATCAACTTGCCTGGAAGGCGTTTCTCGCGGCAACCTCGGTCGCGAAAACGTCCGGACTTTATGGCGCCGGCCAGGATCTTCTCGTCGACGCACCGTCTGGAAACGTCCGCGGCGCCGGCCCGGGCGTCGCCGAGCTCAGCTTCGACCACAGCCTCTCGGGCACGAGACCTGCCGAGTCCTTCATGGTGTTCGCCGCCGACAAATGCGGCCCCGGCGCCTACAACCTGCCGCTCTACCTCGCCTTCGCCGATCCCATGTATTGCGCCGGGCTGATGCTGCCCCCGATGATCAAGGGATTCCGTTTCCATGTCATCGACATGGACAACACGGCCGGCGACAGCGTGATCGAACTCGACGCGCCCGCGGATGGCTACCACATTGCCGCGCTGCTCCGCGACAACGAGCGCTTTGGCATTGATCGCATCGTTTCCCGGACCCATGGCGAGGTCGCCGTCGCCGTTTCGGCGCAGCGTCTTCACGCGATCGCAGGCAAGTACACCGGCAAGGACGATCCGGTCGCGATCGTCAGGAACCAGGGGATTTTCCCGGCGCCCGAGGAAGTCGTCTCGCCGTTCGCGAAGGCGCACTTCGTAGGCGGCGATGCGCGCGGCTCGCACGTGATGCCGCTCATGCCGGTGCCAATTAACACACCGGTGACAGGCATGTACTGCCTCCCGATCGTTTCCTGCACCGGCTTTTCGATCGACAAGGACGGCCGTTTTTCGGAATCCTTTACCGATTTCTTCGACAACCCGGCATGGGACGAGGTCCGCCGGCGCGCCCAGCGCAAGGCCATCGAGATGCGCAGCCAGGGCTGGTCCGGTGCCGCGATGCTGCCCTATTCCGAGCTGGAATATGGTGGCTTCCGCGACACCGTATCCTCACTGCTGAAGCGCTTTCAGTTGCATAAGGAGCACAAGCCGGAAGCGGCCGAGTAAGGACCGCCTGCGAGGTGGGTATGGCAAAAAGGCGCATCGGCATTCTCACGGGCGGCGGCGACGTTCCCGGTCTCAACGCAGTCATCAAGAGCGTGACCTATCGCGGCAGCGAGAACGACATCGAGGTCGTCGGCCTCCGCCGTGGTTGGGAGGCCCTCACGCACGTAAACCTCGAGGACCCGGCCAGCAGGTCCCACTACATCATCCCGCTGAACCGTGACAACACGCGCACCATAGACCGGAGCGGCGGCACCGTACTGCACTCGAGCCGCACCAATCCGTCCAAGATGAAGAAGCTGCCGGATCATCTCGCAGGCCAGGACTTTCCGGCTTCGCTCAGCACCAAGGGCGGCATCGCAACCAGGACATGGGACGTCACCGGCCAGGTGCTGGCAAACCTCTCGGGGCTCGGCCTCGAACATCTGATCGCTATCGGCGGCGACGACACGCTCAGTTACGCAGCCAAGCTCAACGACCTCGGCGTCAAGATCATCGCCATCCCGAAGACGATGGACAACGACGTCCGCAACACCGAGTACTGCATCGGCTTCTCGACCGCGATCACCCGCGCCAGCGACGCCATCCAGCGGCAGCGCACCACTGTCGGTTCGCACGAGCGAATTGGCATTTTCCGCGTATTTGGCCGCGATGCCGGATTTACAGCGCTCTACACCGCGTACGCCACCTCGATACGGTGCGTCATACCGGAGTACAAGGTCGATCTCGACAAACTGATCCAGTTGCTCGTCGAGGAGAAGCGCGCCAACCCAAGCAACTACGCGCTCGTCGTGCTCAGCGAGGGCGCCGCGTGGCAGGGCTACGAGGTGCAGGAATACGGCGAGCCCGATGCCTACGGCCATCGCAAGAAGGCGAGCGTGGCGGAATCGTTCGCCGACGAGATCAAGCGGCGCGCCGGCGAGGAGACGATCACGTCTGACCTCACCTACGACCTGCGATCGGGCAATCCGGACTTCATGGACAAGCTCGTGGCGCTGACTTTCGGCAATATGGCCTACGATGCCATCCTGGAAGGCAAGACCGGCCTCATGTCGGCGCTGGTGGAGGGGCGCTACGACCTCGTGCCCATCCCTGACGCCAAGCTCGGGCCGCGCAAATTGGACGTCGAGAGCACGTACAACACGGAGCGCTACCGCCCCATCTACGGCAATAAGCGAGGGCTGCCGATCTTCCTCAACCGCGCGTCATAGGGTGGCAGCATGTCCGGTTTTGCGGGTGGTCTCGGAGCATGCCCGCCTCCATGCGGAATTGTTCGCACTGCGGAAACAAGCCGCGCTTTTGCATGATGGCGTTGCCCTGACCACCGCCCGCTCCCGGTAGACTTTTGCAGGGGGTGACGGCATCCTGCCCTCGAAATCTCACAAAAGACGTGCGGGCCGTCCCGCCGGGGAAACCAGAGGGCAGACATGATCAAGACGCGATTCACCGAGCTCGTCGGCGTCGAGCACCCGATCGTGCAGGGCGGCATGCAATGGGTCGGCCGCGCCGAGCTGGTTGCGGCCGTTGCCAATGCCGGCGCGCTCGGGCTGATCACCGCGCTGACGCAGCCGACGCCGGAGGACCTGACAAAGGAAATCGCGCGCTGCCGCGACATGACCGACAAGCCGTTCGGCGTCAACCTCACCATCCTCCCCGCGATCAAGCCGCCGCCTTACGCAGAATACCGCCAGGCCATCATCGAGGCTGGCATCAAGATCGTCGAGACCGCCGGCAACAAGCCGCAGGAGCACGTCACCGAGTTCAAGAAGCACGGCATCAAGATCATCCATAAATGCACCAGCGTCCGCCACGCGCTGTCGGCGGAGCGGATGGGCGTCGATGCGATCTCGATCGACGGTTTTGAATGCGCCGGCCATCCCGGCGAGGACGACACCCCCGGCCTGATCTTGATTCCGGCCGCCGCCGACAAGGTGAAGATACCGCTGATCGCCTCCGGCGGTTTCGGCGACGGCCGCGGCCTGGTCGCAGCGCTGGCGCTCGGCGCCGAGGGCATCAACATGGGCACGCGCTTCATGTGCACCAGGGAAAGCCCGATCCATCAGTTCGTCAAGGAGCGCATCGTCGCCAATGACGAGCGCGAGACCGAATTGATCTTCCGCACCATGCGCAACACCTCGCGCGTCGCCAAGAACGCGATCTCGACCAAGGTGGTGGCGATGGAAAGGGAAGGCGCGAAATTCGAGGACGTCCGCGAGCTCGTCGCCGGCGCCCGCGGCAAGATGGTCTACGCCACCGGCGATGCCGATGAGGGCATCTGGTCGGCCGGCCAGGTCCAGGGTCTGATCCACGACATCCCGACCTGCGCCGAACTGATCTCGCGCATCATGCGCGACGCGGAAGCCATTATCCGCAGCCGGTTCGAAGGCATGTTGTCGGGCGCGCAGCGGCAGGCAGCAGAATAAAAGCGGTCTCCGCCAACAACGAGAAGAGTCCATGAAAGCCTATGTCTACGGCGCCAACGGCGCCGAAATATCAGAGGTCGCAAAACCTTCGCCGAAGGGCACGCAGGTGCTGGTCAAGGTGCATGCCTGCGGCCTCAATCGCGCCGACCTCGGCATGACCAAGGGCCATGTGCACGGCGCAGCCGGCGGCGTCGGCACCGTGCTCGGCATGGAATGGGCCGGCGAAGTCGCCGAGCTCGGGCCTGACGCAAAAGGCGTTGAAGTCGGTGACAGGATCATGGGCTCGGGCGCAGCCGCGTTCGCGGAATATACGCTGGCCGACCACGGCCGGCTGTTCCGCGCGCCCTCGAACATGAACTTCGAGGAGGCCGCCACCCTCCCCGTCGCGCTCGCCACCATGCACAACGCCGTCGTCACGTCAGGCGCGCTGCAGCCGGGCCAGACCGTGCTGATCCAGGGCGCCAGCTCCGGCGTCGGCCTGATGGCGATGCAGATCGCCAAGCTGAAGGGCGCCAAACTCGTGATCGGCTCCTCGACGGACGCGATGCGCCGCGGCCGCCTGAAGGAATTCGGCGCCGATCTCGCGATCGATTCCAGCGATCCCGGCTGGGTCGATCAGGTGCTCAACGCCACCAACGGCGAAGGCGTCGACCTGATCGTCGACCAGGTTTCCGGCAAGGTCGCCAACCAGAATCTCGCCGCCACCAAGGTCAAGGGCCGCATCGTCAATGTCGGCCGGCTCGGCGGCACCCACGCCGATTTCAATTTCGACCTCCACGCCGCCCGCCGCATCAACTATATCGGCGTCACCTTCCGCACCCGCAGCATCGAAGAAATCCGCGAGATCTTTGACGAGGTCCGCAAAGACATCTGGGGCGCGGTCGAATCGCGAAAACTGCAACTGCCGATCGACCAGGTCTATCCCTTCGCCGAGATCGGCAAAGCGTTCGAGCACATGGAAGCCAACAAGCACCTCGGCAAGATCGTGGTGGCGTTCTAGCTGCGTGTCCCGGACGCGGTGCAGCGTTCCCCGGCGATGCGAAGCATCGTCCGGTGCGCTGCTCCGCAGAGCCGGGACCCAAGCGCCAGTGGCCGCCGAAAAACGCGTCAAAGCAAGTTATCTTACGGCAGCGACCCTCTCAGGTCTGCGATACCAATATCGAGGGTTGCTCGGCCACCGTTCTCGGGGCTGGTGCGCGCGCGGACCTCACTGTGTTCGGACACAATGGTGACATGGCCACCTTTCTCAGCCAGTCCGAGACTTTGAACGACGATCGCGCCAAGCACAAGCAGCGCGACCATAACCAGCCCACTCAGGGCGGGAGTTCGATATAGATTGGAGCTAAAGCGCATCATTGCTGCACCCATGCGCATCGCCCGCGGCCCGCAGCAACAGCATCGTTGAGTCGTTAGGTGATTTGTTGGCCTGATGGTGGCGATCTGGCGTTCACGCTCTTCCGCGCACCGTACACTTCAACCGAAGCGCTCGCAGGGATGAAGCCGAGTATCCGCACCGACGCCCGTTCGGGAGTCCGCAATATCGGCCAGCGACGCGCGCGCCGCTGCTACCCGACGCGACTGCGTTGCTCAATATTGGCCGCCGGTCCTCCTGCGCGGACACCGCGAGGGCCGGATGGCGGTGTTTGTGAGCCCGCGATACTTTTCCACGGACTGATCGTTTCGACGATGATGTTAATTCCGGCCAACGCGCTGTCGATCTGGTGCTGCACATTGTTGACTTCGGCCTGCAGGAAGTCCTGCATTTTTTGGAGTTCGGAAGCCAACCCCTGAAGTTCGCCGATCGAATTTGAGGTCAACCGGGCAACGGAAGAGTTGATCCGTTCGGCGCTAATCTCCAGAGCGCTGGAGGGTTTCGACTTCTCTTGCGTTTCCGATTTGCTGAGTTGTGCCGCCAAAGCCAATTCCGACGGAGGCGTTTTTTCGTCGGGTGCGGCAGACGTTGGGGTATCCATCAGGTGCTCCCTTGGTGCCGGTTGGTCGCGACGCCAATCCCGAACCAGATTGGTTAATAATCCGTTAACCCTGATGCAGATTGGTTAATAATTCGGTAAGAGGAAGCCGAGACCGTCGTTTTCGTGCAATATCAATGATGATGCCTGGACGAGCCAACGGATCACGCGAATGCGCGCCCGATGACAGGCTCCGCAACATCCGGGCAAGCGCCAAAACTGGGGCGATCATCGCGCCTCGTCAGCAAACGCCTGCTGCAGTTCCGACAGCCGGTCGAGCGCCGCCTGCGGCAGCGGGCCCTTCTCCACCGCGGCGAGTGCATCCTCGAACTGTTGCGGCGTCGCCATGCCGACCAGGATCGTGCCCATCGCCGGATGCGACACCGCAAACCGCGTCGCGGCCTCGGTCAGGCTGGCGGCAAATCCCTCCTCCACCAGCGGCATCAGCCGGTGCGCATGATCGACATCGGTATCGTAGCTCGTGGCAGAGCCGATCGGCTCCGGTGCAGCACCCGCAATCGGATGACGCTCGGCCGAACCCGACAGCGCCCCGCCGGCCAGCACGCGGATGCCCACGACGCCAACGCCGGCCGCCTGGGTGTGATCGAACAGCCGTCCATAATTCTGTGCCGGATAGCGCGCCGGCAATTCGCCGGCCGCAGACGGATTGAGCATGTTGTAGACGACCTGCGCGCTGTCGAAGACGCGCGCATCGATCACCTGATGCAGCGCCGCCGTGTCGCCGAGCGCCGTGATCCCGAGAAAACGAATCTTCCCCTGCTCGCGCAGCCGCTCGAACGCCGGCACCACCTGGTCGAGCACCTGCCGCACGCCCAGCGCCGGCCCGCCGCCCTGCTCGGTAATCGGATTGTGTAGATGAAAGATATCGACCCGCTCGAGCCGCAGCCGCGCCAGACTGCCTTCGAGCGATAGCTGCACCGCCTCGTCGATGCGGCCACGATCGCCAGGCGGCAACCGGACCTTGGTGGCGACGACGACGTCGGCCGGCTTCAGCTTCTGCAGAACCCGGCCAAGGTTCTTTTCCGACTCGCCATCGCCGTACTGCACCGCCGTGTCGAAGTAATTGACGCCGGCGGCAATCGCGCGTGCGATGGCCCGCTCCTGGTCGGCCGCATCGCCGCGCACCATGAGACCGCCCACCGCGCCGCAGCCGAAGCCCAGCACCGAGAGCCGCATTCCCGTGCGCCCAAAGACCCGCAATTGCATCGCTGTTCCTCCGGCTGATCTGGAGATTTATTTGGCGCAGATATCCGATGAGGTCCGCTTGGTGCAACAGGCTGGATTGGCGGGAGCGCGGCTGGCGCTCTCATCACCGATAACTGCCACGAGATCGAGCGGTGATGACAAGTGTGCGCCCTGACGCTGAGAAGCGCCAGAACTTTGAAGATTAACTTTCCTTGCGAAGCCAGATTAGGCACACCGGGCTAGTGTGATTCCGGCTTTTTCTCTGGACGTTCAATAAGTTCGTATATGGGAACGTGGGTGGTTTCCAGCCACGATTCCAGCGCAGCTCCGCAGACCTTGCAGATCGCGTCACCCGTATGCGGCACCAAGAACTTCTCTTCAGTGCGACTGTACTCGGCGCCGCAAGTGCATTGCACAATTGTCGCCATTGCAAAAATATATGCTTCGGACCGCCAATTTTCCAGCCCGGCACTCTGCCAGAACTGCCTGTTCGTAGTCCGCCCCAGAGTGTTGCCATGTCTGGCTGGTTTGATGCCGGCCAGACACGTGCGCGCAAAGTGTCATGGCTCGCGCAAGGCGGACTACGTGCGCTAACCTTTCTTCGGTGACCAGCCATAAGCCTTGATGCAGGCGCCGCCCATCAACATGGCCCGCTCGGTCTCGCTCAGGCGGCTGGTTTTGAGGAAGGGCTCGACGGCCTGCTCGTAGTCGACGACGGCGAATGCCCGCGTCCAGTCCGTGCCCCACAAGCAGCGCTCGAAACCCCAGGCATCGAACACGCGGGCCAGCGGGTCCCAGATATCAGGATAAGGATACGGCTCGCGGGACAGCGTGCAGGCGCCGCTGACCTTGATCACAGCGTTCGGTCGCTCAGCGAGTTCCAGCACCTTCGGAAGGTCGGCCCATGGTTCGGGCGGCGCCGGCGGCACGCGTGGCTGCAGGATACCTAGATGGTCGATGATGAACCGCGTGTCGGGGTGGCGATCGATCAGCGCCCTGCCCGCGTCCAGATTGTCCCAGCAGTGGAGGTTGACCGGAAAATCATGGCGAACCGCTGCGCGCGCAATCCGGTCGAGGCCGGGATCTTCAGGCGAGCGGCGCGCCTCCTTCGTCAGCATGATGCGGATTCCGACCGTGCCCGGCGTCTTCTTCCACTCCGCGACGACGTCGGCCACATCAGGATCATCGGGGTCGACCGGCTTGACGATGGCGAGCCGGTCGGGATGCGCCCGTTGCACCTCCACGGCATAACTGGCGTCGTAGCGGTACAACGAAAAAGCGGAGATGAAGATCGCGCCGTCGACGCCAACCTTGTCCATCGCCGCCACCATCTCGTCACCCGTGACGTGACCGGGCCAGTTCGGCACACTGTGCCAAGGCCGCTTCGGACTGTTCGCCTCGTAGGCGTGGACCTGGGAATCGACAATCGTCATTGGCGCCTCCGCTCTTTGCCAGGCAATTTGGACAATGCGGCCGGCCCCTGTCCAGTGGGCAAAGGCGCCGAGCAGATCAGCGCCTTGTCCGCCGTAGGTTCAAGAGCAAAGGTAAA
Organism: Bradyrhizobium sp. RDI18; assembly: GCF_043203335.1. Classification (NCBI taxonomy): domain Bacteria; kingdom Pseudomonadati; phylum Pseudomonadota; class Alphaproteobacteria; order Hyphomicrobiales; family Nitrobacteraceae; genus Bradyrhizobium; species Bradyrhizobium sp. RDI18. The sequence continues at coordinate 489,817 of NZ_JBICRN010000006.1, forward strand.
AAGGCGGAAACGTAATCCGCCATCCTTGTTTGAGATGCAGCGCGGATGACGTGGGAGCCTGTCATCGGGCCGCGCTTTGCGCAGACCCGTTAGCGTGCGCTTGCGTCGGAAAGGATCTTGTTTCGATTCAAGGCATCAATGCGCTTGGCTTCGGCGACGTCGGAAAATGCACCCTTTAGATCGCCCATGCGGTGCAAAACAATCCCGCGATCAACATAGCAATCCGAACAAGCGGGATCCTGCTGGATCGCTAGATCGAAATTGGCCAGCGCAATGTAGAGATCCCCATTGCGATACGCGGAGACGGCCCGTTCTCGATAATAGTTGACGTCCTTGGGCCCCGATTCGCGACCCGGGGAAACATCTCTTGCAGGGGCACTGCCGATCGTTACCGCAGGTGAAATACTGGCCAGCCTGGCCGGCTCTTCGAGGTCCTGCGGGTTCACGTCGGGCTTCATGCCGGCTGCGGCATCTTCAAACTTGTCGCCTGAGTTCGCTCGCTCCTGTGAGGACAGCTCGGTCGATCTGACGGCAGCAGTCTGCGCTGGTTCGCGCCGGGATATCTCAGTTACGTGTGCCGAAGCGAGAGGCAGCCTGTCGACAGGCTTGAGCAAGAGGTAGCCCGCAATAAACACGACCGAGGCAAGCGCACTCGCCATCGCATCAACGCCAAGCCTGCGGATGCCAGCGGAGAAGATACCGCGCTTTGGCTTCTGGCGTTGCTGCCGGTGCGCGACTTCGAGCAGCCGATCATAGGCCTCTCGTTGCCGATTATCGCTCAGAATGGCGTTGGCGCGAACGATCCGCCTGAACGTTTGTGCAGCTTCCGGATTGCCCGGGTTGAGGTCAGGATGGTTTGCCTTGGCCGCCTTGCGAAATGCAACTCTCAAATCTTCCGCGTTGTCGTCCGGAAGTGCACCAATAATATCGTAAAGAGTTTTCATAATTTCTCTCTGAAAAACTACTACTTCCCGAAAATCCCCTCCCAGCCCAAAATGCTTTGGAATCAAGCCCCATAAGCAAAAACGTGAAACGGCGGCATGGCAAAAGAACGGCAAAATTAAGGACGAATGCCGCGCCATTGTCATCTGGAAGACACAGGCCTTACAGACGCCGGGCAATTGCTGCTGAATACAATTTAGAAGTGAGCGCCGGGCCTGCGCGCGCGGGTCATGCGGCGTGCTGAGACACGCAGCCGACAGCGACGCTCTGGCTATCCTGGGTTGCTATCGGACCGGCGTCTGCTGTCGAACCGGTTCGACTTCGCATGTTGCGGACGCCTGCAGCAAGATCAGGCGGTCGCGCGCAGCCTTCTCTGCATCCTGATAGCACTGTCGCTCGTATTCGACCTTCAAGCGGGTCCATTGATCCGGATCCACGGTCTTGAGATCGGATCTTTTGAACTCGCAATCGGGTGCCGGCTGCGGGGAAAGCAACGCCGGATCCGGGCGCCGAATTCTCGGCTCGGCAAATCGATGCTGTTCAGAGTGTCGGCGGGTGCGCACGGCCGCACGGGTGGGAGGCGCTTTGACTTCGCGCTGGGCTGGAGTGAATTCATGCTGCGCCGGATTACGCGCGCAACCGGCAACCGAGATCGAACACAAGATAGCGCAGGCAGCCAGCAATTTTGGAGCGTGCGATTTCAGGCTGGCGACATGCAGCCGCTCACCTACAAACTCACAAAAGCTCTGAGTGCAAAGCGCTGCACCAACGATCGCCATGATAATGATTCCGGATCACCGCGAGCTTTGCTGAAGCGCTGATCAAAATGGAATTCCGCGGAACGCGGCAAATCATGCACAGAAAATTTGAATCGAGCTCTAATAATTACGATGAATCAAATCTAAATCGTCTGCGACGACGTCGGCCACATCAGGGTCATCAGGGTCCACCGGCTTGACGATGGCGAACCGGCCTGGATGAGCCCGCTGCACCTCCACGGCATAACTGGCGTCGTAGCGGTACAAGGAAAAGGCGGAGATGAAGATCGCGCCGTCGACGCCAACCTTGTCCATCGCCGCCACCATCTCGTCACCCGTGACGTGGCCGGGCCAGTTCGGCACACTGTGCCAGGGCCGCTTCGGACTGTTCGCCTCGTAGGCGTGGACCTGGGAAGCGATGATGGGCATCGGGGGCCTCCGGTTTGTCGCAAGGGATTTCGGACAAGGCGGATGGCTCGTGTCCAGATCCCAAGGATGCGGCGCTGCAATGCGTCTGGCAGCGCGCTGGATCAGCGCCTGATCCGCCGCATCTTAAGCGGACGACGACGAAGGCACTATCAACGAAGCTCACCGAGCAAGGCCTTGGCCTTTCGCAGGTCGCTTGTGTCAAATCCTTCGGTGAACCAATCGTAGATGGGCGCGAGAAGGTCACGCGCCATTTTCCGTTTGCCCTGACGGCTCAAGAGCCACGCCGAGCTGGTTGCCGCGCGCAATTCCCACGACTTTGCATGCTGCGCTCGCGCAATGGCCAGGGAATGCTCGAAATACGCTTGCGCCTTCGCCTCGTCCCGCTGCGGCGACTTGAGCGCGATTTCACCGGCAACGCGATGAGCCTCGGCCTCGCACCATCTTTCCTTGGTTGCTTGCATCGCTGTCATTGCGTTGCCGATGCAGCGCCAGGCGTCATCGAACTGGCCCGAGTCCGCATGGGCGATTGCCAACATGAACTCCTGCTCCGGTGTAAATATCGTCGATCCGGCCGACCTCCATAAATCAATACCCGCCGTGACCGTCTCGACGGCTTTCGCGGCTCCCGTGAGGGTTAGGATATAGCCCCGCCGTAACACGCCTTCCGCCTTCCGGAACGGGGCGCCTTTCTCCTCCGCTAATGCGACAAGCTCTTTGAGATGCTCGTTTGCCGCGTGATAATTCCCGCAGTAGGTATTAACAAGAATCGGAAAATTCAGCGTGAACATCAAAGTGGCGGCATGATCAATCTGGCGCGCTTCCATTAGCGCGCAGTCTGCGTCGTTCATCGCAGCTTCGGGATAACCGAGCAGCCACGAGGCCATTGAACGAAAGGCCAAGCACGTTACCCGGAGGTCCTGGCCAAATCGCGTCATCAATCGCCGGTGTTCGGCGGGGCGATAGAGGGCGAGAGCTCCATCGTAGTGCGCCTTGGCTTCAACGAGATCCCCCTCAACGCCAGCGTACTGGCCATGGTACGGTGCCCGATCAAGAGCGGGACCGCTGCTCCCTCCTTCTCGCCAAGCTCCAGAAACCGGCTTGCGAGCTCGCGCGCCGCATCACCATCGAAATTTATGAAATTGACGATCCACTGGCCAAAGAGGGCCGAGAGGAGCAGCGAAGGGTCATCGGGAGACTCTCCAAGCTGTTCCGCTTGTTCGATAAACGCCCTCGCCTGCGCCACGGCAGTCTTGGTTTCGGGAGCGCCATATCCTTTGACATGCATCAGCGTGTTCACGAGCGCGACTTGCAGAATGATCTGCTCGCGCCGCAGGTCGGGCGTGCTGGGCAAGGTTGCTAGTTGCGCCAGCGCCTGACCAAGCTGTTCTGCTGCTTCGATCAGCGCCGAGCGCTCCTGTGACCGCAGTCCTGCCTTGCCCCACAGATACGCTGACTTCGCGATCAGGTCGGCCTTTGTGTAGTGACGCGCGAGCAACTCGGGCTGGCTCTCGGCTATTTCCGGGAACTGACTTTCAAGGATTTCGGCGATACGCGCGTTCAGCGCGCGCCTCGGCTCTCGCAGCAGCGTACTGTAGGCTGCGTCCTGCACAAGCGCATGCTTGAACAGGTAGCTCGCATGCGGCGGGATACCCTGTCGAAACAACAGGCCCGCTGCAATAAGCCGGTGAAGGTCGGCATCCAATTCCGCTTCCGGCTTTCGCGCGACCGCCGCCAGCAACATGTGAGGAAATTCCCGGCCGATCGCCGCACCGACCTGCGCGACGTCTTTCGCTGGGCCGAGCCGGTCGAGCCGCGACATCAGCGAAGCCTGCAGGCTAGCCGGAACTGCTACGACAGGCGTCGGTGCCGCTGCGCAGGCCCGCTGCACATCACTCTCACCCTCTGCGTCCAGCACCGCCTTGGTCATCTCCTCGGCGAACAGTGGAATGCCGTCGGTGCGCTCGATGATGTCCTGGCGGATGTCCGCCGGCAACGATCGGTCGCCGACGACGCCCTCGATGAGGGAATGGATGTCGCACGGCGTCAGCCGATGGAGGGTCAGCTCACTCACGTGCGGCCGTCCGATCCAGGACGGCCTGAATTCCGGCCTGAAAGTAACGAGTATCAACAGCCGGCGATTCACGGCCAGGTCGACCGCCCTCGCGAAAAATTCGAGGCTGGTTGGATCGGTCCAATGCGCGTCTTCGAAGATCATCAGCACGGGATGGATCCGCGCCAGCGCCTCGATGTGCGAACCAAGAGCCTTCAGCGTTTTCTCTCGGCGGAGCTGCGGCTCAACTTCAACCGGAGGGTAGCGTCCATCGCTGGGTAGCGACAGCATTTCGGCAAACAGCGCCGCATGCTCTGAAGGCGTCGAGCTTTGCGCCAGCAGCGCGTCAAGCTTGTCCGCTTTCGCTTGCTGGCTGTCATCGTGAGCAAAACCGGCGGCGCGCGACATCTCCCCGATCACCGGATAGAGCGTGCTGTCGGTATGCTGCGGCGAGCAGAAGTACTGCAGCCGAATGTGCGGCTCGCGAGCAAGCTGTTCCAACAGCGCGACGGCGAGCCGTGATTTGCCGATCCCCGCTTCACCCGAGAGCAGCACCACCTGACCTTCGCCACCCTTGGCCCGCTTCCATCGGCTCAGAATTAGCTCCATTTCTTCATCACGGCCGATCAGAGGCAGTACATCACAGCTTTGGAGAGCGTGCGATCGGCTGGTCACTGTTGTCTTGCCGGCGACTTGCCAGGCAGCGACCGGTTTTGCAGATCCCTTGATCTCGACTTTACCGAGATCGAGATACTCGAATTGCGGTCCCGCGATCGTCTTTGTACGACCCGAGATAACAACGCTACCGGGCCGTGCGAGCGATTGCAGTCGGGCGGCAAGATTCGGGGTGTCGCCGAGGATACCATGCTCCTCGGAAATCGCGCTGTCGGACATATCGCCGACGATCGCCACGCCCGTTGCAATACCGACGCGCGCGCTCAACTTCTCTTTCGCGGGCAAGGCGGCGATCGCCTGCACCAGTGCAAGGCTTGCTTGAACAGCACGCTCTGCGTCGTCTTCGTGTGCCTGAGGATAGCCAAAGCATACGATCGCGCCGTCCCCATGATGTCGCGCGACAAAGCCGTCGAAGCTGGCAATGATTTCAGTAATGCAGCGCCGGTAGTCGGCGATGATTGCGCTGAAGTCTTCGGGATCGAGCCTTGCGGACAGCGCAGTCGATCCGACCAGGTCACAAAACAGTACGGTAAGCTGTCGGCGCTCGATCGGGCGCGAGTCCCGCGCCAATGGCACCACCGCAGGAGAAGCCGCGCGCAATCTGGTTCCGCAATCGCGGCAGAACTTGTTCAGCGCTGGGTTTGCCGCACCGCAGGCCAAGCAGCGCCGCACGACTGCCGCTCCACACTGCCCACAAAATTTGCTTTGCTCCGAGACTTCGGCGGCGCAATTCGTGCATTGCATCCGGACCTCGACGGATATCAGTAGCAGCGGCTACAATGCTCCGGAAGTCGAGGAAACAGTATGATCTCGGTCACAACTCCAGGTGTTCCATCTCTATGGATTCTAAAGCGGAATCCAGCGTTTGGAGTTGACCATGTCAGATCGACCTCTGAAACGCGGGTGGTGTGTCTGCCCGCGCTGGGTGGGCGAATGATTTTTGCAAAGCTCGGGCATCTCGCCGCGAGAATCGTCCACTTACGTAGGACCCGCGCCCCGGCGTGACCACCAATGTAAGCCAGAACTTACAAACAGCTATTGACGCGATCTAAGAATCTCAAAATGGCGGCGCGCCCAAAAATCGATTTTTCTTCAAAGATCGATTTTCCCCAACAACTTCAACGTGATTTGCCCCGTCCAGTCGTGCCCGCAAAAGTATTCCGCTTCGCGCCAGACCCAAATCACCCCTACAACTCCCGGCGTCCCGTCCCAACAAGAGGGGCGTTGGCCATCGTCACGAACGTGGGGCGGGATGCGGTGGACGCGGCGGCGTCGGCGCGAGAAGTTGTTCGCAGGGCGACTCTTCGGCCGTGAGCGGACACCGCGCGCAGGACGTACGGCGCTGACGCGTACGGCAAAACCGTGTGGTCCTGACACCCGTGGCTGGTGCCAAGCTGACGGAGGTGCGTCGAACCCAACCGGATTCGACAAGCCTTTAATCCGGCAGCGATGGAGGCAAGAGGAATTCGTCTCCAGGGAGAGCTCGGCATAAGCCGTAAAACCACTGCGCAGGGAATGCCGGAGTGCCTCGGCGGTACCTGTATGCTCGTGTGCGTTTCTTTTGCGCTATTTGCACACGAGACCGCGGGTGCAGCAAGCACCCGGCATTCCCTGCGCCCTCTTCCTGTAGGGCGAATGAATTTGCAAAGCTCGGGCGGATTGCGCCGCGAGAATGCGGAGGCGTGTCCAATGCGCGCAATTCTATCGTCGTCCCGGCCAAGCGAAGCGCGAGCCGGGACCCATAGCCACAAGTGTCCATGTTGCGCGACGCTGGTGCTACAGCTTCGCCTACAACAGGCATCGGTGGCTATGGGTCCCTGCTTTCGCAGGGGCGACGCGGTGAATTTAACTTAGAACAATTCGCAACAAATCGCTCCTGCAAGTGAGTGGCGATTGCGTATCCAACTGTCAGCTTTAATCCCACACAGCGCCCTGCTAAACCGCCGGCCATGACCACTATCCCCACCATAAAGACCAATGTCGCCGCGATCTCGATCTTCGCCAGCGCCGGCATGGCTGCGGCGAAGTTCGCGGTTGGTATCGCGATCGGCTCGCTCGCGCTGATCTCGGAGGCGCTGCATTCCTCCGTCGACGTGATCGCGACCGTCATCACGTGGCTCGTAGTGCGAGTATCCGACCAACCCGCCGACGAGGAACATCATTACGGCCACGGCAAGTTCGAGAGCCTGTCGGCGCTGTTCGTCATCGCGCTGCTCTACGTGCTGGCCGGCGGCATCCTGGTCGAATCCTGGAGCCGGCTGCGCGAAGGTGCGCCGCCGCCGACGATATCGGCTGTCCCCTTCGTCGTGCTGGTTATCGATATCGCGGTCAATTTCTGGCGCGCGCGGGCGCTGCATCGCACGGCGCGGCAGACGCGGAGCCAGGCGCTGGCGGCGGACGCGCTGCATTTCGCGTCCGACGTGCTCGGCTCGCTCGCCGTCATCGCCGGCCTGGTGCTGACCGGGCTCGGCTATGCCTGGGGCGACTCGGTTGCCGCCATCGCCGTGGCCGTCATGATATCGATCCTCGGCCTGAGGCTCGGGCGCTCCACCGTCGAAACCCTGCTCGACCGCGCGCCGGCGGGCGCGTCGGAAAAAGCGGCCGCGGCGATCCGCGCGGTGCCCGGCGTGGTCGACGTCGAACGCGTGCGCGTGCGCATGGTCGGGCCGACGCATTTCATCGACGCCATCGCAAAGGTGCCGCGCACCTACCCGATCGACCGCGTCGAGGCGATCAAGAAGACCGCGCAAGTCGCGGTCACGCAAGCGCTCGGCGACGCCGACCTCACCTTCACCGCAGTGCCGGTGGTGCGCGACAATGAGAGCGTGCGCGAGCGCATCATGGTGATCGCCCGCAATTCCGGTCTCGCCGTCCATCATGTCACCGTGCACGATCTCGGCGACCGCCTGATTGTCGGCATCGACCTCGAAGTCGACGGCGACATGGAACTCACCGCCGCGCACGCCATCGCCCACGACCTGGAGCGCAGCATTCGCGAGGACTTTGGCGAGGACGTCGAGGTCGACACCCATATCGAGCCGCTCGAGCCGGAGCTTCCGCACGGTACCGATGCCGCGCCGGAACGCGTCGAAACCATCAAGGCCGCGCTGTCTCGCTTTGCCGGCGGCAACGGCGCGATCCATGACATTCACAATGTGCGGGTCCGCGACACCGATGCTGGCGAAATCGTCAACTTCCATTGCCGCGCTGCGCCATCGATGAGCGTGATCAAGGTGCATGAGAACGTCGACGAGATCGAGCGCGCGCTGCGCCGCGCGTTCCCGTCGATCAAGCGCGTCATCAGCCATGCCGAGCCGCCGCGCGCGTAGGTTTGCGGGCCCGTTCCCGTTTCGGACTCGCATCGAGCGTGCCTTAATTCGTGTTGGACAACATTTATTTCGAATTAACGAATCGTTGACTCTCGACAGCCCGAAAAAAGTGGATTCAAATCGGCATGATTCGGAAGCTACGGGGTGCTTCCGGACAATGTGCAAAAGAGCCTTCGGCGGGGGTCTAAAGCATGGCGCGCGCGCATGCGGCGAACGCGTGCGTCCAATCCGATTCGATCAAAGGATTGGCGCAATCGATCGCAAAACCTGCCTACCACCGGCTGCTCACCGCAGAGCCGGCGCTTCGCCGCGCCGTGCCCACGCTCATCATCGCCTTCCTGATCACGATCTGCCTCGGCGCCTTCGTGCAGGTGATCGACCAGAGCCGGCAGAAGCGCGCCGCCATGAAGCGCGATCTCTCCGCGGTCACCGAGCTCCTGGCCGAACGGCTCGACCGCTTCGCTTCGGTCCGGCAGGATCGCGCCGCCAATATCGAGCGGCTGCAGAGCCTGCTGCCCGACCTGATCCCGGCCTGGGGCGTCGCGAGCGGCCGCCACGTCATCATCACCGGCTCGGATCACCGGATTCTGGCCCGCGTTCCCGTCGAAGGCAGCCTTGGCGGCGATCGCATCCTCGACGTCATCAGCACAGCGCAACTGCTCGCCACGCCCGGCCAGCAGGGCGTCGTCAGCGACATGACGCTGCCGAACGGCAACGGCGCCGTGGCGATCTCGCGGTTGGTCAAATCGCTGCCCGGCATGGTCATCGTCATCCAGGAACGGAACGAGCCGCTGTGGGGTTCGGATGCCGCCCTGTCGGTGACGCTGTCGGCCACCACCGGCTTCGTCGTGCTGATCCTCGGCTTCGCCTTCCACTGGCAATCGACCCGTGCCCGCGAGGGCGACCTGATCAACGACGCGGTCCGCGGCCGGATCGATACCGCGCTCAACCGCGGCCGCTGCGGATTGTGGGACTGGGACCTCTCGCGCGGCCGCATCTTCTGGTCGGCATCGATGTTCACGATGCTCGGCCTCGACTCCCGCAACGACCTCCTTACCTTCGGCGAAGTCAACGCGCTGGTGAAATCCGACGACATCGACCTGTTCGCGATCGCCGACCAGATGATCGCCGGCAAGATCACCCACATTGACCAGAGCTTCCGCATGCAGCACACCGGCGGCCACTGGATCTGGCTGCGCGTGCGCTGCGAGCTCAGTCACACCTCGGCCGATGGCGGCCTGCATTTGATCGGCATCGCGGTCGACATCACCGAGCAGAAGAGCCTCGCCGAGAAGACCGTGGAAGCCGACCTCAGGCTGCGCGACGCGATCGAAACCATTCCGGAAGCCTTCGTGCTGTGGGACGCGGAAGATCGCCTCGTGCTCTGCAACTCGCATTTCCAGCGCCTGCACAAATTGCCCGATACGGCGGTGACCCCCGGCACGTCGTACGAGACCGTGATCGAGGTCGGCAGCATGCCGGAGGTTCGCACCAGACTGCAGGAGACCGGCGCGCAAGCGCCGGGAGCCCGAACATTCGAGGCGCAGCTCGACGACGGAAGCTGGCTGCATATCAGCGAGCGCCGCACCAAGGACGGCGGCTACGTCTCGGTCGGCACCGACATCACGCGCATCAAGGCGCACGAGCAGAAGCTGATCGAAAACGACGCCCGCCTGCGCGCCAACGTGCTCGACCTGAAGCGCTCGCAGGCGGAATTGGCCGATCTGGCGGAAAAATATTCGCAGGAGAAGAACCGCGCCGAGGAGGCCAACCAGGCGAAATCGAAATTCCTCGCCAATATGAGCCACGAGCTGCGCACCCCGCTGAACGCCATCATCGGCTTCTCCGAGATCATGGGCAGCGGCATGTTCGGCGTGCTCGGCTCCGACAAGTATCAGGAGTACTGCCACGACATCCTGACCAGCGGCAAATACCTGCTCGAAGTCATCAACGACATCCTCGACATGTCGAAGATCGAGGCCGGCCGCATGAAGCTCGACATGGAGCAGCTCGACCTGTCGAAGATCCTGGCGGAGTCGCTGCGCGTGGTGTCCGGACGCGCCGAGGACAAGAACCTGACGCTGGACGCGGATATCGAAAGCACCATTTCCGTGATGGCCGACCGCCGCGCGGTCAAGCAGATCTTCGTCAACCTGCTGTCCAATGCCGTAAAATTCACCCCCGACGACGGCAAGGTCACCGTGCGCAGCCATGTGCTGCCCAACTCGATCGTTCTGATGATCGCCGATACCGGCATCGGCATCGCGCCCGCTTCGCTGCAGCGGCTGGGCAAGCCGTTCGAACAGGTCGAAAGCCAGCTCACCAAGACCTACCAGGGCTCGGGCCTGGGACTAGCCATCGCGCGGTCGCTGACGAGTCTGCATGGCGGCACGATGCGGCTGCGCTCCAAGCTCGGCACCGGCACCGTCGTCCGCATCGTGCTGCCGTGCGAACCGCAACAGCCGAAAACAAAAGCAAAGGCCGAGGCCGAGGCCGCCTGATTTTACGCCAGCGTCGGCGCCACCTCGCGGGCGACCTGCACCAGCGCCGCGATCAGCGGCGTCATCGGGTCGCGCTGCGGGATCACCATACCGATGCTGTAGTCCACGACGGGATCGACGATCGGAATGCTGCGGACGGAGTCGGCGAGCCCCAGCGTCTCCGCAAGCTTGGCCGGCATCACGCTCGCCCAGCGCCCGGTCTTCACGTGCGTGTAGAGCACCAGCAGCGAGTTCGAGGTCAGCGTCGGCGTGGCCTCGGCTCCGACGGAGGCCAACGCGCGATCGATGATGCGGCGGTTCTGCATGTCCGGCGTCAACAGGCACAGCGGCACCTGCCCGACCTCCTTCCAGGTGACCTGCTTGCGGTCGCCAAACATGGCGTCGGGCGCCGTCAGCAGGCGATAGCTTTCGTTGTAGAGCGGAATGGTGCGAACCTTGCCGATCGGCTCGTTCTCGATATAGGTCAGCCCGGCATCGACCTCGAGATTTTCGAGAAGGCCCAGCACGTCGGCCGACGTGCAGGACTGGATGCGAAAGCGCACGTCCGGGTATCGCGCGCGGTACGGCGTCGTAAGCTGCGCCACCATGCCGAGCACGGTCGGGATCGCGGCGATCCTGATTTCGCCGGAGAGCTTGTCCTTGAGGCTGTTGATCTCCTGCCGCATCGCGCGCGCGTCGCCGACGATGCGCCGCGCCCAGTCGAGCGTGCGCTCGCCCTCCGGCGTAAAGCCCTGAAAGCGGGAGCCGCGCTGCACCAGCATGACGCCGAGAATTTCCTCGAGCTGCTTGAGGCTGGTCGACATGGTCGGCTGGGTGACGCCGCAGGCTTCCGCCGCCCGCCCAAAATGCCGCTCCTTTGCCAGCGCCAGCAGAAGTTCAAGCTTGTCGATCACCGAGAAAATCCCACGAAATTTGGCCGTATGGGCGGTCGCCCAAGTGCCACAAATAGCACGGGCGTGAAGGCGCCAATACTTCAAAACGGCGTCCGGGGGACGGAAATTCGACATTCATAATGTCCAATTTTTCGGCCCCATCGAGCGGGCGGGCTCGTAAGCGCTGCATACGTATTCATCCCGCGTAACCCACCGCGCTTGTCGACCAAACGCCATCCCCTTGCCGTGTCGGTCATAGGCTTTGCCTATGTCTCATCTCACGCGCCGCTTCATCATGTTTTGAAATCGCAACATGAGACAGCTTTATTGATATCCCGCGCAATTCCCCTACTCATCGGCGCACACAACCTCTGATGAGAGCGAGAATGACATCAGCATACGAACCCTGGAATGACGCGCGCGGCGCTGAGATCATTGCCGAGCACGAGAAACTCGAAGGCGCGACGCTGGTGATCCTGCACGCGATGCAAGAGGCGTTCGGCTACGTGCCGGAGCCCGCCATTCCGATGATCGCATCCGCGCTTCGTCTTTCGCGCGCCGAGGTGCACGGCGTGTTCACGTTCTATCATGATTTTCGCCGCGAGCCCGCCGGCCGCCATGTGCTGAAACTGTGCCGTGCCGAGGCGTGCCAGGCCGCAGGTGGCGATGCGCTCGCCGCGCGCGCGGAAGCGACGCTCGGCATATCGGTCGGAAACACCACCACCGACGCGCGCGTCACGCTGGAGTCGATCTATTGCCTGGGCCTCTGCGCCACCGCGCCGTCGGCGATGCTCGATGGCCGCGTCGTCGGACGGCTGGATGAAGCGCGTCTCGATGCGCTGGTTGCGGAGGCGCAGCGATGACGATGCGCATCTTCGTTCCCCGCGATGCCGGTGCCCTCGCCGTAGGCGCCGATGAGGTAGCCGTAGCGCTGGAGCAGGCCGCCGCCAAATGCGGCATCGCCGTCGAGATCGTCAGAACAGGATCGCGTGGGCTCTATTGGCTCGAGCCGATGATCGAGGTCGCGACATTGCAAGGCCGCATCGCGTTCGGTCCAGTGACGGCAGCGGATGCGCCATCGGTGTTCCATGCTGTCAGCACCGGTGGCCCGCATCCGTTGCGGCTCGGTCTCACCGAAGAAATTCCCTGGCTGAAGCGCCAAACCCGCCTGACGTTCGCACGTTGCGGCGTGATCGATCCCCGCTCGATCGGGGACTACTGCGCCCATGATGGCTACAAGGGGTTGGAGCGCGCGCTGACCCTGACTTCCGACAAAATCCTTGCCGACGTCACCGCATCCGGCCTGCGCGGGCGTGGCGGCGCCGGCTTCCCGACCGGGATCAAGTGGAAGACGGTGGCGCAAGCCAGCGCCGACCGCAAATACATCGTCTGCAATGCCGACGAAGGCGATAGTGGCACGTTTGCCGACCGCATGATCATGGAAGGCGACCCCTTCGTTGTGATCGAAGGCATGACGATCGCGGGCATCGCCGTCGGCGCTACCAAGGGCTACATCTACATCCGATCCGAATATCCGCATGCAGTTGCGGCGATGAACGCCGCGATCACGGCCGCCAGACGTACCGGTTATCTCGGCGAGCGCATCGTCGGATCAAGCCATAGTTTCGACCTCGAAGTCCGGGTCGGCGCCGGCGCCTATGTCTGCGGCGAAGAGACCTCGCTCCTGGAGAGCCTCGAGGGTCGCCGCGGCATCGTCCGCGCCAAGCCGCCGCTGCCCGCGCACAAGGGCCTGTTCGGCCGGCCGACCGTCATCAACAACGTGCTGTCGTTTGCGGCAATCCCGTTCATCCTCGCCGGCGGCGCCAAAGCCTACGCGGATTTCGGCATGGGCCGTTCGCGCGGCACGATGCCGATCCAGCTCGCCGGCAATATCCGATATGGCGGGCTGTTCGAAACCGCATTCGGCGTCACGCTCGGCGAACTCGTCGAGGACATCGGCGGCGGCACGTTTACGGGCCGCCCGGTTCGTGCCGTGCAGGTCGGCGGACCGCTCGGGGCCTACTTTCCCCGCGCGCTGTTCGATACGCCGTTCGACTACGAAGCCTTCGCGGCGCGCGACGGGCTGATCGGCCATGGCGGCATCGTCGTGTTCGACGACAGCGTCGACATGGCGAAGCAGGCGCGCTTTGCGATGGAATTCTGCGCGGTCAGATCCTGCGGCAAGTGCACGCCGTGCCGGATCGGCTCGACGCGCGGGGTGGAGACCATCGACAAGATCATCCGCGGCGAACGCAGATCCGAAAACCTCGCCGTAGTCGAAGACCTCTGCAACACCATGAAATTCGGCTCGCTGTGCGCGCTCGGCGGCTTCACGCCCTACCCCGTGCTGAGCGCCCTCAAACATTTCCGGGAAGATTTTGGCCCGGCACCGGCCACCCTGCAGGCCGCGGAATAGGAGAAACGCCATGTCGCTGATCCAGGAAGTCGACTTCGGAACACCTCGCTCCAAATCCGAGACGATGGTCACCCTCACCATCGATGGGCAAAGCGTCACGGTGCCCGAGGGCACCTCGATCATGCGCGCGGCGATGGAAGCCGGCACGCGAGATCCCAAAACTCTGCGCCACCGACATGGTCGACGCCTTCGGCTCCTGCCGTCTCTGCCTGATCGAGATCGAGGGCCGCGCCGGCACGCCGGCCTCCTGCACCACGCCCGTGATGAACGGCCTGGTCGTGCACACCCAGACCGAGCGCCTGAAGAAGCTGCGCAAGGGCGTGATGGAGTTGTACATCTCCGACCACCCGCTGGACTGTTCTGACCTGCGCCGCCAACGGCGATTGTGAATTGCAGGATATGGCGGGCGCGGTCGGCTTACGCGACGTGCGCTACGGCTATGAGGGCGAGAACCACGTGTTCGCCAAGTCGGACGGTTGCCCCAATGACCATTGGATGCCGAAAGACGAATCCAATCCCTATTTCACCTACGATCCCTCGAAATGCATCGTCTGCTCGCGCTGCGTCCGCGCCTGCGAGGAAGTCCAGGGCACGTTCGCGCTAACGATCGCCGGCCGCGGATTCGACAGCCGTGTCTCGCCCGGCATGAGCGAAAGCTTCCTCGGCTCGGAATGCGTCTCTTGCGGTGCCTGCGTGCAGGCCTGCCCGACCGCCACACTGACGGAAAAATCCGTCATCGAGATCGGCCAGCCCGAGCGTTCCGTGGTGACCACGTGCGCTTATTGCGGCGTCGGCTGTGCCTTCAAAGCGGAGATGCGCGGCGAGGAAGTCGTGCGCATGGTGCCCTACAAAGACGGCAAGGCCAATCGCGGCCACTCCTGCGTCAAGGGACGCTTCGCCTGGGGCTATACCACACACAAGGAGCGCATCCTCAAACCGATGATCCGCGAGCGGATCGAGGATCCCTGGCGCGAGGTCTCGTGGGACGAGGCATTCAGCTTCGCCGCGGCGAAATTCAAGGGCATACAGAATAAGTATGGCCGCGACGCCGTCGGCGGCATCACCTCCTCCCGCTGCACCAATGAAGAAACCTACCTGGTGCAGAAACTGATCCGCGGCGGCTTTGGCAACAACAATGTCGATACCTGCGCCCGCGTCTGCCACTCGCCGACCGGTTACGGCCTTTCGACGACGTTCGGCACCTCGGCCGGCACGCAGGATTTTGACTCCGTCGAGCATACCGACGTCGTCATGGTGATCGGCGCCAATCCGGCCTCCGCACACCCGGTGTTCGCCTCGCGGCTGAAGAAGCGGCTGCGCCAGGGCGCCAAGCTGATCGTGGTCGATCCGCGCCGCACCGAGATGGTGGAGGCCCCTCACCTCAAGGCGTTGCATCTGCCGCTGATGCCCGGAACCAACGTTGCCGTGCTGACGGCGCTGGCGCATGTCATCGTTACCGAAGGACTCGTCGATGAAACCTTCGTGCGCGAGCGCTGCGACTGGAGCGAGTTCGAGGAATGGGCCGCGTTCGTGGCGCTGTCGAAGAACAGCCCCGAAGCTACCGCGATCATGACCGGTGTCGATCCGAAGGTGCTGCGCGAAGCAGCCCGGCTGTTCGCCACCGGCGGCAATGGCGCGATCTATTACGGCCTCGGCGTCACCGAGCACAGCCAGGGCTCGACCACCGTGATTGCGATCGCCAACCTCGCGATGGCGACCGGCAATATCGGCCGCCCCGGCGTCGGCGTGAATCCGCTGCGCGGCCAAAATAACGTCCAGGGCTCCTGCGACATGGGCTCGTTCCCGCACGAGCTGCCCGGCTATCGCCATATCTCGGGCGGGGCCGTACGCGACCAGTTTGAGGCGATGTGGAACGTCAAGCTCAATCCCGAGCCGGGCTTACGCATTCCCAACATGTTCGACGCCGCGATCGAAGGTACCTTCATGGGCCTCTATGTGCAGGGCGAAGACATCCTGCAGTCCGACCCCAACACCAAGCACGTGGTGGCGGCGCTATCGTCGATGGAATGCGTCATCGTGCATGACCTCTTCCTCAACGAGACCGCGAACTACGCCCATGTGTTCCTGCCGGGCTCGACCTTCCTGGAAAAGGACGGCACCTTCACCAACGCCGAGCGCCGCATCCAACGCGTGCGCAAGGTGATGACGCCCCGCAACGGACTTGCCGACTGGGAAGTCACGATCGGCCTCGCCAAGGCGATGGGCTACCACATGCACTACGATCATCCGTCACAGATCATGGATGAGATCGCGGCGCTGACGCCGACCTTTGCCGGCGTCTCTTACGCCAGGCTCGAAGAGCTCGGCTCGGTGCAGTGGCCCTGCAACGAGAACGCGCCGGAAGGCACGCCGGTGATGCATATCGACGGTTTCGTGCGCGGCAAGGGCAAGTTCGTCATCACAGAATATGTCCCGACCGACGAACGCACCGGGCCGCGCTTTCCGCTGCTGCTGACGACGGGCCGCATCCTCAGCCAGTACAATGTCGGCGCGCAGACCCGCCGCACCGATAATGTGGTCTGGCATGCCGAGGACCGGCTCGAAATCCATCCGCACGACGCCGAGCAGCGCGGCGTGCGCGACGGCGACTGGGTGCGGCTGGCGAGCCGCGCCGGTGAAACCACCCTGCGCGCGGAGATCACCGATCGCGTGGCGCCGGGCGTGGTCTACACCACCTTCCACCACCCGGACACCCAGGCCAACGTGATCACCACCGACTTTTCGGACTGGGCCACCAACTGTCCGGAATACAAGGTCACGGCCGTACAGATCTCGCCGTCGAACGGACCGTCCGACTGGCAGAAGGCCTATGACGGGCAGGCCCGCCACTCCCGCCGCATCCTGCCTGCGGAAGCAGCGGAGTAAGGCATGCACGATCCGGTCTACACCGCCGATCGCCAGATCTGGCGCAACGGTCAACTCGGCAAAGGCGCGCGCCTGATCCCGGAGGAGACGGCCATCGCCCTCACCTACAATGGCGGCACCTATGCCGTCATGATGGGCACGCCGCAGGATTTGCAGGACTTTGCCATCGGCTTCAGCCTCAACGAAGGCATCGTGCAGTCGTCAGACGAGATCGAGACGCTCGACATCGTGGAACTCGATGACGGCATCGAAGTTCGGATGTGGCTGAAACCATCCAGCGCCGAGTTGGTCAACAAGCGGCGGCGGCATATCGCGGGCCCGACCGGTTGCGGCATTTGCGGCGTCGAGTCGATTGCGGAAGCCGTCCGCCCAGCCCCGATCGTGCCGGAGGGGCGTATCTTCTCGCCATCCGAGATCATGGCCGCCATGACGAGCATTACCCTATTGCAGCAGATCAACATCCAGACCCGCGCGGTGCATGCGGCGGCATTCTGGACGCCAGCGCACGGCCTCGTGGCGTTGCGGGAGGACGTCGGCCGCCACAACGCGCTCGACAAGCTCGCCGGCGTGCTGGCGCAGGCTGCCATTCCGGCCGCCGTCGGCATAGTGCTGCTGACCAGCCGCGTCTCAGTCGAGATGGTGCAGAAGACCGCCGCGATCGGCGCCCCGCTGATGGTCGCGGTGTCGGCACCGACCGCGCTTGCCGTTCGCCTCGCGGGTGCCGCCGGTATCACGCTCGCCGCCATCGCACGTGCGGATGGATTTGAGATCTTCACGCATCCACAGCGGATTGCGGTTGCACAACATACTGGCGTTGCCGGAGCCGCCCATGTCGCCTGACCGTTTGATCTACATGGCCAATCAGATCGGCAAATTCTTTCAGAGCCAGGGCCGCGACAGGGCCGTGCCAGGGATCGCCGATCACATCAAGAAGTTCTGGGACCCGCGGATGCGCAAGGCGATCTTCGCCCATCTGGACAATGGCGGGACCGGGCTCGATCCCAATGTCCGCGACGCGCTCGAGACGCTGAAAAAGGCGTAGGCAGCGACCCCATAGCTCTCTGGCAGATCGCGCCACGGTGCACGCGAACGCAGAAGCCAAAAGATGCCATTGAGCACGCGGCGGTCATTCACCCGCTGAACGCTGCGGCGGCTTACTCGATCATACGAGGCGGGCGCTGCCAGAGGTGGCAGGGGACGGCAGGCGAGCCGCCCCTGGGCGGCGCGCGCTTTGCGCCCTATAAGGGCGCCTGACGCCTTTGATCTGTGTCAACACGCCGATAGCTCTGTGGCACCAGTCAAAAAGGGTAACGTTAGCTGAACCGGTTCGCCAGCTGGGAACGCAGATGGTTGAAGCAACTTTGGGCAACGCAAGGTTCTTTCGCCGAAGTGGGCCATATTCGCTTGCAGTTGTTGCGAGTACGGCACGCGGGGTTGCGGATGAACTCGAACTGCTCCTCGAAGGTGTGGCCCCCTTGCAAACGGCTGGCTCGAATGAAGTGAGTTTTCTGGATAATCGACGTTATGCGTCGGCACTCGATCAGACATCGGCCGGTGCTGTGATTGTGCATCCTGATATGGCAGCGCGAGTGCCTGCTGGGACAGTGGCGATCCGGACCACCGAACCCTACGCGGCATGGGCCCGCGTTGCCGCACTCTTCTTTCCAGTGCCTCCAGTTTCTCCCGGCATCCATCCGTCCGCAATTGTCGCAGAGGGGGCGCGCGTCGATCCGTCTGCGGAGATTGGGCCGCTGTCCGTGATTGAGGCCGGAGCGGAGATAGGAACAGGCTGTCGGATCGGTCCTTGCGCGGTTATCGGCAGCGGCGTGATTGTCGGTTGGGATTGCCGGATTGGCGCACATGCGAGTCTAAGCCATGCGCTTCTGGGAGCACGTGTTTACGTCTACCCCGGCGCCCGGATCGGACAGGAAGGGTTTGGATTCGCCTCCACCACCGATGGATTTCTCTCTGTTCCCCAGCTTGGGCGAGCCATTCTTGAAGACGACGTCGAAGTGGGTGCGAATAGCACAATTGATCGAGGATCATCGCGAGACACGGTGATCGGCGCCGGCTCCCGTTTGGATAACCTCGTCCAGATCGGCCACAATGTTATCCTCGGCCGGTGTTGTGTCATCGTCGCACAGGTCGGTATTTCGGGTTCAACCGTGCTTGAAGATTTCGTTCGCGTCGGAGGGCAGGCGGCTATGGCCGGACATCTTCGGATCGGTCAAGGCGCGGAGATCGGGGCGCGGGCGGGCGTCATTTCGGATGTGGATGCGGGTGCGAAAGTGCTTGGCAGCCCTGCACAGCCAAAAAGAGACTTCTTCCGGCAAATTGCAACGCTCAAGAAGATGGCAAAGAGAGAAGGATAAGACCGCTCATATCGCAAGAGCGGTACATACCGATATCCGCTTGTGACCTCCGTTGTTAGCCCAAAAGCTCTCACGATCCAGCGCTTCAACCGCCGCCTTCACGATAGTCATTGACGGGAAAACATCGCATATCCAATGAAGCGCGTGAAATGACCGAGCCAGCTAGACGCGACCCGAGGTCCGTTGAGAGCCCACGTTGCGCAATAATGCGGTGTTTTCACACAACCTGGAACCGAAACGGACGGAGATTCCATGAGATCGTTCAGCCCTATTTCGTTTGGCGCCGTGTGACTTCTTCGAATACATTGCTAAAGAGACGTGCAGCGACCACGGAGGACGGCAACGTGCGTTTGTTGTCTAATCTGCTTCGACGCTTCGTCCGCCAGGGCATCCTGCGAGTCCGCGATGCCGAGGGGAAGGTCCATGTTTTCGGCGAACGCCTGCCCGGGCCCGACGTCGCCATCCACCTCCACGATCGCAGGCTCTACACCAAGCTGTTCATCAATCCAGAGCTATACGCCGCCGAAGCCTATATGGACGGCAGTCTGACGCTGGAGGACGGTGCCGCAATCCATGATTTTCTGCTGCTGTTCTCGGTCAACCGTGCCGGGCTTTATTCGTACGGCTCACAAAAGCTGATGCGGCGGGTGTGGCGCGGACTGCGCCGCTGGCAACAGGCCAATCCGATCGGGCTTGCCGCCGCTCATGCGCGCCACCACTACGACATCTCGACCGAGCTTTACCGCCTGTTCCTTGACGATCAGATGCAATATTCCTGCGCATATTTTCGAGACCCCGAACATGAAACGCTCGAACAGGCGCAGCGCAACAAGCTGATTCACGCCACCAGCAAGCTCCAATTAAAGCCCGGCATGACGGTCGCCGAGATTGGCTCCGGCTGGGGCGGCTTCGCCATTCATCTGGCGCGCGAAACAGGCGCCCACGTCACCGCGGTTAATGTTTCGCCCGAGCAGATCAGGGCAGCACGAGATCATGCCGAGGCCGCCGGCGTCTCCAATCGCGTCTCGTTTCGCGAGTTGGACTATCGCCAACTCACCGGCCAGTTCGACCGAGTGGTTTCGGTCGGCATGATGGAACATGTCGGCATCGGTCATTTTGATGAATATTTCCTGAAAATCCGCGAGCTCCTGGCGCCTGACGGCTATGCCTTCATCCATTGCATCGGCCGGATGTCGCAGCCCGGCACCACCGGCCCCTTCATCCGCAAATACATCTTTCCTGGCGCCTATGTGCCGGCGCTATCCGAGACCTTCGCTGCCACGGAGCGCTGCGGTCTGTGGTGCAACGACATAGAAGTGCTGCGATTACATTATTATTACACGGTGAAACACTGGCGCGAGCGCTTCGCCAAAAATAGAGCCCGGGCTGCTGCGATCTACGACGAGCGGTTCTGCCGGATGTGGGAATTCTATCTTGCTGCCGTCGAACTCGAATTCCTGCATGGCTCTCACATGGTGTTTCAAATTCTGCTGTCGACCAAACGTGATGCGGTGCCGATCACGCGCGACTTTATGATCGACTTCGAGCGGGCAGCCTGGGCGCGCGCGCAGACGGCCGGCTGAAGGACGACGCCGACTCGACATTCCACCGACCTTGCTGACACGCGTCGAGGTGATCGAATAGGTCGGCCGATCACTTCCTGCAATGGAACTTTTCGGAAGAACCGACCCCTTGAGTCCCGACAAACTGCGTGACACCCTCCCCCAAACCTACGGGGAGGCACATGACGATTCTCTGCCGTGTCCTAATGGTCTATCCGAAGTTCATTCCGAACTCGTTCTGGAACTATACGGAAGCCTGCGAACTGGTCGGCGCGAAGTATCCGGCCGCGCCACTCGGCCTGATCACGGTCGCCGCCATGCTGCCGAAGCATTGGGACATCCGTCTCGTCAACCGTAACACCGAACCTTTGACGGACGCGGACCTCGACTGGGCCGATCTCGTGATGATCGGCGGTATGCTCAACCAGCAGCCTGATTTCATCTACCTGATCGATCTCGCCCATCTGCACGGCAAGCCAGTATGCGTCGGTGGACCTGACGTGTCCTCCAGCCCGCATCTTTACGCGGACGCGGACTTCCAGGTGATCGGCGAGGCCGAGCAAGTCATCCAGCACTTCATCGCCGCCTGGGAAAGAGGCGAGCGCAAGGGCGTGTTCATCGCCGAGAAATTCAAGATCGACGTCACGCTAAGCCCGATGCCCCGCTACGATCTGATCAAGTTCGATCACTATCTCTTCATCGGCGTGCAATATTCGCGTGGCTGCCCATTCACCTGCGAGTTCTGCGATATTATCGAGCTATATGGTCGCGTGCCGCGCACCAAGACCAACGATCAGATTCTCACCGAGTTGCAAGCGCTCTACGATCACGGTTATCGCGGGCATGTCGATTTCGTCGACGACAATTTCATCGGCAACAAGAAAAACCTTCGCACGCTACTGCCGCGGCTCAAAGCCTGGCTGCAAGAGCACGACTATCCGTTCGAGTTCTCGACCGAAGCCTCGATCAACATCGCGGACGACGACGATCTGTTGCAGGCGATGAAGGACGCAAACTTCTTTGCTATTTTTGTCGGCATCGAGAGCCCGGATCCAGAGGCGCTCGTGCAGATGAAGAAGAAGCAGAACACCAGGCGCAACATCGCCGAGTGCGTCCACAAGATTTACGGCTACGGCATGTTCATCACCGCCGGCTTCATCGTCGGGTTCGATACCGAGAAAGTTTCGATGGGACAGGCGATGATCGACTTCATCGAGGAGACGAACATTCCAGTCTGCATGGTTGGACTACTCTATGCGCTGCCTGGCACACAGCTGACGCGACGGCTGGCCAAGGAAGGCCGCCTGCACAACGGCCATGACCTCATGAATGTCGAGCAGGCGGGCGACCAATGTACGCTCGGATGCAATTTCGACACCAAGCGTCCGCTTCGTGACATCCTTGTGGATTACAAGGCAGTGCTCGAGCACGTTTTTTGCCCGACGGCATACGCGGGACGGCTGTCACGGCTTGCCGTCATGCTCGACCGCTCCGACCGCCGCCGCGACCTGCCAGATGGCGACATGCGCAAGAGGCTTGGCGGCATCGACAGCTTACACAAGATCATGCGGACACTACCGGAGGTTCGCGAGCCGTTCTGGAAGACCTTCGTCGAAGTCGCTAAGACCAATCCAGGCGCGCTGCGTTACATTGTGATGCTGATGGCGCTGTACCTGCACCTCGGGCCGTTCTCGAAGCGCGTGATCAGTGAGATTGACCGCCGCATTGCCGAGTTGGACGGTATGCATCCGGTCAGGGCCCCTCCAAGAGCGAGCTTCGCTCGTCTCGCCCCCGCAAGAGCGGGGCGAGGGAGAAGTGAGCTTCGCGCCAACCTACGTTCATCGTCCTTCAAGAATCTCCTACATTCCCATGATCGCGATATCCTGCACCGTGCCGCTGACGCCGGCGATCTTTGCAGCCTCGGTCGCCTTTCCGGTCGCGAGGTCGATGCTGTAGAGCGTGCCGCCCGCCATCAGCCAGGCTTCGTTCTTGCCGTTACCGTCGGACCAGATGTCAAACGCGACGGTATCCGCCTTGATCCCGAGCTTGCCAATCGCGCCGAGCACGCCGTCATTCGGCGGTGCCTGCTTGATCAATCCGCCGATGGTGCCGTCGATGTTGAACAATGCCGTCTCCTTTGCGCCCTTCACCGAATTGATATAGGCGCCGGCGACGATATTCGGCTTTTCGCCCTTGTGCATGTCACTATCGGCAAACTTGTGATCGCCGTCCTTGGTCACCTTGCCGTCATCGACATTCGCCCGCAGGTTCATTCCGTCCGCGCCCATCACGCGCAGGCGATCCGCCACCGGGTTGAAATCGACCGTCGCGGCTACGCCCTTGGCGAGCATGGTGTCAAGTTTGGATTTCGTCGTGGCCTTGCCGTCCATCGCAATGGTCACAATGGTGCCATCGTCGACCAGTCCATAGAGCATGCCGTCAGCCGGACGTACGTCGATGCCGACCAGCGCACCGGAAATGCCGGTAACCTTGACCGACCCGGTCGCCTTCTTCTGCGCGGTATCGACCATCGCAATGGTGTCGCCGCCCATCAGGGCTGCGACCTGCGCGGCGTTGGCGGCTGCGGATGACAGCAATAGTGCGGCCGAAGCGGCGAAAATCGAACGATAATTCATTGGTGAGCTCCCTGTGTTGCTATGATCCTCTCGGGACCAACACAGCGGGTACCGGCGGCGCGGCGAAACGGATGCAGCACACTGAAAATTATTTTCGGCACATGCATCCAAATGCCGCATCTCAAGGTAGAACAACTATGCAAGGGCATAGACATGACTGGAAATGGCACCAGCACCGCCAACCTGCAGGCTCCTGCCCTGTTCGATGGGGAGCGCGAGGCGCTGCTTGCCGCGGCCCTGGCGCGCTGCGCGGCCGGCGACCGCACCGCGTTGCGCGTGATCTACGACAGCGAGGCGCCGCGCATGGTCGGCATCGCGCGCCGCATCCTGTTTCGGCAGGACCTAGCGGAAGAGGCGGTGCACGACGCCTTTATCCGGATCTGGCGCGGCGCGGCCGGCTTCGATCCGCGCCGCGGCAGCGCGCGGGGCTGGCTCTATGCGGTGGTGCGCAACCGTGCCCTCAGTATTCATCGCGATGAGCACCGCTACGAAGCATCAGATGAAAGCGTCGCGGATGTCGACTGCGAGGCCACTCTGTCACGGATGCCGGAGACCAGCGCGCTGCGCCGGTGTCTCGAGCAGATCGACCGCCCCCGTCGCGACGTCGTGGTGCTCGCCTATGTTCACGGTATGAGCCACGGCGAATTGGCGGGACGGCTCAAGGTTCCGCTCGGCACGGTCAAGAGCTGGGTACGGCGTAGCCTCTTTGCGTTGCAGGAGTGCATGGGATGAACCCGCACGACGCCGATAACGCCATGGCCGCCGATTACGTGATGGGCCTCCTTGACGGTGCAGAGCACGCCGCCGCCGAACGACGCATCGCGACCGACCGATCGTTTGCTCAGGCTGTCAGCGCGTGGCGGGAACGGCTTGCGGACCTCGATCTCAGTGCCGAGGAAACTCCACCGAGCCCGGCGCTTTGGCAGCGCATCGTGGATGCAACCAGAATCGCGCCGATCGACGCCCTGCCCTCCGCACGCGCCGCGCTGCGCGGCGCCACACTGTGGGACAACATCCGGTTCTGGCGCGGCCTCGGTATCGGCGGCGCCTTCGCCGCACTGTTTTTTGCGACAATCATGATCGGTGCGTTGGCGACGTCGCGCCAGCTTCGTCATGACATGATCGCGCTCGCCCAGCGCAAGCCGATTTACGTCGCCGTGCTGGTGAACGACACGACCAAAGAGGCCGGCGCCATCGTCAACGCCTTTTCGAACGGCCGGGTCGAGTTGATACCGTTGCGGCCGATCGAGGTTCCTCCCGGCCGAACGCTGCAGGTTTGGACCTTGTGGGATCGCGCGATCGGCCCGAAGTCGATCGGCCTCACCGGTCAGTCGCGCACGCTGCAGCTCAACCTGGAGTCGCTGCCGGAAACCGCGCAGGATCAACTGTTCGAGATCACGCTGGAGCCGGAAGGCGGCTCACCCATCGGACGACCAACCGGCCCAATCCTGTTCAAGGGCAACGCGGCACGGGCCTTGTAGCCGCCCTAGAGGGAAAGTGGCTGGCCGTCCGGTTTCAGCACCAGCCCTTTTTCCAGTGACCGGGCGGGCAGCCACGGCCGCGCCAACCGACTTTTCGGCCGCGGCTCCAACCAAACGGACGGTAACCGTGGCCGCGGCCCCAACCATGCCCGCGGCCGTGCCCGCCCTTTACTTCGATCAGATCTCCCTTGACCAGAGAGTCGTGGATCAACGGGTAGCCGCGGGGCATCGCCGTTGCCGGGGACATGAAAGCGATTGGTAGTGTGAGTGCGATGCCAAATAGTAGTTTGCGCATGGGCCGTCCCGCTCCAGGGTGAAGATGCCGATCTCAAGCAGGAAAAAGCGGCAACAGTTCCACGCGAATGAGGCGGACTTCCGGAAGCCGCCATTGCCGCACCGTTCCCCATCAAAAATCAGGAAGGGCCGTCGATCGGCAGGGCGCCATTTTCACCCGCAACCAAAAAGGTTGGGAACGATAACCATCGTCAGACGTTGCAGGAGTGAGCAGGTAGTTCAGGAAGGAGAAATCCACCAGAATTATCAGCTCAAAAGCCCCGTCAGTTATCTTAGATAGCTGGCGGGGTTTTGATTGGGGAGAGGCTCGTGCCCTACGCGCTGTTCGCCGACGAAAGGCAGATCGGCCCTGGCCTGCCGACGGAGGCAGAGGTCTGGAAGCAAGCCCTCGACTATTCCCTGATTTCCGATCCTCCCGCTGCCGAGAAAGCAGGCGGACCGGTTCTGCCGGCCCGCTATCACGTGAAGGAAATCAGGGAAGAGTATTGCGCGCCGGATCCGGCTTGGAGGCTTCCGGACGAAATTTCCTAGCGCCGCTTTGCCTGCGCCTACGCAGATCCCTGTTGTGCCTGCTTGACGAAGGTCAGACCGCTCACGGTCAGTCGTTCCTCGCTGGTTTCGCCTTCGGCCACTAGCCCTTCAAGATAGGTTTCGAGTTCCGGGAGCTTGCGGTCGAATTCGGCACCCAAGCCCATCAGCTCACACATTTTTCTGATGCGCCCGATGGGTTTGTCGAAGATGTCGATTTCGGTATGCATACCAGCGCCTCCCGATCCCGGGACAATTCGGAACGGCCGTGGGTGTTCCGCCCGCCGGAACAAATGAGTGCCAGGACCGACCGCCGTCGCCCCGCAGTCGCAATTGCACCGCAAGGGCAGCGATAACAGCGGAGCTTTTGCGCAGAGATGGACGGGGCCAGTCTCGGACAACCCTCTAACCACCGCCGCCGACAAGCGCCTGAAACACCCGCCTTACCTCGCCTTGCGTCTCGCGCAGGCGCGCTTCCAGCGTCGAGAAATCCGGCGTGTCGCCGGCGCGCGCCATGACGCGCAAGAGGCTCTCTCCCGAATTCTCCGGCTTGAATTTGCCGGTGACGCAAAGCCTGAGGATCTGCGTCAGGTCGTGATAGAGCCGCGCCGCCGAACGCAAAATCTCGGCGTCGGATGGCGGCAGCACGCCGAGGCGTGCGGCGTTGTCAAGCACTTGCAGCGTGGAAACGCTGAGGATCTCGGGCTTTTCCGAGGCGTGAACGAGCTGCAGATACTGCGCGATGAAATCGATGTCGACCAGGCCGCCGGCGGCCTGCTTGAGGTTCCAGATGTCGTCCTCGCCCTTCTCCAGCGCAATCGCCCGGCGCATGTCCGCGACGTCGCCGGCGGTCGAGGCCGCATCGCGCGGCCGCGTCAGCACGCTGCGGATTGCGTCCTCGATCTCCTTCCGAAACGCCGGTGAAGCCGAGATCACGCGCGCCCGCGTCAGCGCCATGTGCTCCCAGGTCCAGGCTTCGCGTTCCTGATAATCGGAAAAGGAATCGATCCGCGACGCCAGCGGCCCGGCGCGGCCCGACGGCCGCAGCCGCATATCGACGTCATAGAGTACGCCGTAATTGGTCCGCGTCGTAAACGCCGAGATCAGCCGCTGGGTCAGCCGCGTAAAATATTGCGCGCCGTGCAGCGATCGTTCGCCGTCGGAATCGGGATTGTCCGTGTCGAAATCATACAACAGGATCAGGTCGAGATCGGAAGATGCCGTCATCTCGCGGCTGCCGAGCCGGCCCATCGCGAGGATCGCGGTCTCCTGTCCCTTGATGCGGCCGTACTGGGTCGCGAACTGGTCTCTCACCAGCCCGTGCACGGTATGTACAATGCCCTCGGCGACGTCGGCAAAGGCGACGCCGGCGTGCTGGGCGGAAACCGTGCCGGACAGGATCCGCGTGCCGATCAAAAACAGGCTCTCCTGCCCGAACAGCCGCAGGCGATCGAGGAAATCTTCGTAAGAGTCCGCGTCCTTCAGCGTCGCCGCCAGCCGCGCCGACAATTCCTTCCGGTCCGGCATCGCGCCGAAGAACCGGGGATCGATCAAGCCGTCCATGATCTGCGGCTGGCGCGCCAGCATGTCGCCGAGCCGCGGCGCGGCGCCGAGGATCAAGGCCACCAGCGCGACTAGGTCGCGGTTCTGGCTCAACAGTGAAATCAGCCGGCCGCCGCGCTGCAATGCGCCGAGAAAGCGATCGAACGTGGTCACGGCGTCGTCGGGGTCTTCGGCATGCGCGAGACCGTGGATCAGGCCGGGCACGAATTCGACGAAGGCTGCCTTGGTCGCCTCGTTGCGGAGCGCGCGATAGTTGCCCTGCATCCAGTGCTGCAGGGTGCCAGCCACCGCGACCGGCTTCTTGAAGCCGAGCATCGTCAGGTGATCGAGCAGACGCGCATCCTCGGGCCCGCCGGCATAATTGAGCTGTGGCAGCTTCACCGTGCCGGTCGGATCGCCCTCGAACAGCTTGCCGTAATGTCCCTGCACGACGTTGAGATGGCCGAGCAAGTCCTTCGCAAAGGCCGGCCGGCTCTCGTAGCCGAAGAAGTTTGCAAAGCGCTCCACGGCCTCGGCATCCTCGGGCAGTGCATGGGTCTGCTCATCCGAGATCATCTGCAGCCGGTGCTCGACGCGGCGCAGGAACTCATAGGCCGCGGTCAACTCGTCGTGCGCCTGAAAGCTGATCCAGTTGCTGGTCGCCAGCACCTGCAACGCATGCAGCGTGGGACGCACCCGCAGTTGCGGATGGCGGCCGCCGGCAATGAGCTGTTGCGTCTGCGCGAAAAACTCGATCTCGCGGATGCCGCCGCGGCCGACCTTGACGTTATGACCTTCGACCGCGATCTCGCTCTGGCCGCGATAGGTCTGCATCTGCCGCTTCATGTCGTGGACGTCGGCGAGCGCGGCAAAATCCAGATGCTTGCGCCAGACGAACGGCGACAGTTCCGCGATCAGCGCCTCGCCGGCTTTGGCGTCGCCGGCGCAAACGCGCGCCTTGATCATCGCGGCGCGTTCCCAGGTCCGCCCTTCCCGCTCGTAATAGTGCAGCGCCGCCTCGGTCGAGATCGCCACCTGCGTCGAGGCCGGATCGGGTCGCAGGCGCAGATCGACGCGGAACACGTAACCCTCGCCGGAGCGTTGCTGCAGCAGGCGGGCGAGCGCCTGTGTCACCCGCACGAAGAACGGCGCCGGCTCGATGTCTGCGACCAGCGAGGTGCGGGCGGGATCGAAAAACACGATCAGGTCGATGTCGCTGGAGTAGTTCAATTCGCCCGCGCCCATCTTGCCCATCGCGAGCACGATCAATCCGCTGTCCTCCTCCGGCCGGTCATGATTGAGCGCGGTCATGCGGCCGCGCGTGACCTCCTGACGTAGCAGGAAGCGCAGGGCCGTCTGCACGGACACGGTTGCAAGATCGGTCAGCGCCGCGGTCACCCGCATCACCGGCCAGACCCCGCCGATATCGCACAGCGCGATCAACAACGCGGCCTCCGCCTTCATGCGGCGAAGCAGATGCATCACGTCGGCCTCGCCCGCGGCAGCGAGTACGTCGCGCGTGCCTTTTTCGATCAGCGAGGTGAGATATGGTTCCGGGTCGCATGCCAGCAAACGCAGCAGCCGAGCGGCGTCAGCCCGGATCAGGTCGAACAGGTATGGCGAGAACTCGGCGATGCCAAGCAGGATGGTCCTGGCTAGCGGGTGATCCAGCCACGCCTTGATCTCAGCCGATTGCTCCGGCTCCAGTTCGGCGAGCCAGTCTCCCAGGCGTTGTTCGGCGTTACTGCTGGCTGCGACATGCGGCCCGCTGACGAACCGCGCGGCCAAGGCGGAGGAATTCATGCCACCTTCTGTGGCACATCCTGCGTTTGAGCCGCAAGCCTGTTGCCCGCGGCAGATAGCGCCGGGACGACCAGCGTCGCGGTCAGGCCGGGACGGGAATCGCCGAGCCTGAGTTCGCCGCCATGCAAGGTCGCCACCGCGGACGCCAGGCTGAGCCCGAGGCCGGAACCCGGCAGCGTGCGGCTCGCCTCAAGCCGCACGAATCGCTCGACCGCGTGCTTGCGATCGCCTTCGGGAATGCCCGGTCCATGATCGGTGACGCTGAGCAGCACGTGGTCGCCTTCGCGCCGCGCCTCGATCAGGATCTCCCGGGTGCGCGCCGCGGCGACAGGGTCCAGCGGCTGCACCACCGGCGACGGCTTGCCGTACTTGATGGCGTTCTCGACCAGATTGGCAAGTGCCTGGCTGATCAGTTCGCGGTTGCCATGCAGCCGCGCAGTTGCGGCCTTGACGCGAAGCGTCATACCGTCGTCCTCGGCCAGTGGCTCATACAATTCGTGGATTCCCCTGGCGACGTCGGCCGCGTCGAAATCATCCATGTTGCCGCGCGCCTGCCCGGACTCGGCGCGCGCGATCATCAACAGCGCGTTGAAAGTGCAGATCAGACCGTCGGATTCCTCGATGGTCCGCTCCAGCGCTGCGCGGTATTCGGCCTCGCTGCCCGAACTCGCCAGCGCCTCCTCGGCACGGTTGCGCAAGCGCGTTAACGGCGTCTTGAGGTCATGGGCGATGTTGTCGGAGACTTCCTTCAGCCCCATCATCAGGGCCTCGATGCGCTCCAGCATGGCATTGAGGTTTTCCGCGAGACGGTCGAGCTCGTCGCCGGAGCGCCCGACTGGCAGCCGCCCCGAGAGGTCGCCCGCCATGATGCGCCTTGTGGTGCCGGTCATGGCATCGATCCGCTGCAGCACCCGCCGCGCCACGAAGATGCCACCGCCGATGCCGAGCACGATGACGACCAGCAGCGACCATTGCGCGGCGTTGGCGACGATGCCGAACAGCCGGCGGCGCTCCTCCAGGTCGCGGCCGACCAAGAGACGAAAACCGTTGGTGAGTTCGGTGACGCGCACCAGCGCGCGGTGATGCGCCGTGTCCTGCTCGTCGAGCCGGCGATAGGCGGTCTCGGACCAGCCGGTCGAGGCCATCACGCCCGGCGCCAGCGCGCCGACATTGCCGCCGATCGCTTTCCCTTCAGGCGTGGTGACGAGATAGAGATTGGCGCCCGGCCGCAGCGCCCGGTTCTCAAGCGTCGGGACGAGTATGCGCAAGCCGCGGCGCGTATAGATGTCGACGAGCTCGCCGGTTTCGGCGGTCACCGTGGCGGTGATCTGCTCGTTGATCAACCGTCGCGTATTCCAGGCGAAATAGCCGAGCAGCGACGCCGCAAACAGCGCAAACAAAAACAGATAGACCAGCGTCAGCCGAAACGCCGTCGTGCGGACCAGTTTACCGAAGGCCGTCACGGATCACAACTTCCATCCCATTGAAAACACTCACGTTCGTTAGGTATCGGGCAGTTTAACAGGCGTTATCAACGGTCAAAAGCACGGTTTCATTAGAGATTCGTAAGGATCCGGGCGGGACGTGGTAAATTTGCAACTAGGAGCTGGTTCTTGAGCGACCGAATCGATATTCCACACGAGGCATTTGCTCCCAAGCCCGTTTTCCCGGAGCGGCCCGGGCCCGTCATCGTCAAGGAAATCCGGGAATGGATCAAAACCGAACCACCCCGGATGTGGCGCGGACATCCCATCCGCGTCCCGACAAGACCGAGACAGAGCAAATCCGCTACATAGCTGAGTTTGTGCTGCCGAATAAACATAAGGCGTGCCCGATCTGCCGGCCGAGAAGCGGGAGGTACGAGGGCGCCGACACTCTAACTTGTCCGATGGGCACGACACGGTCTATGGCAAGCGACGACGTCGTCAACGGTCATGAAGCGAGTAGTTACAGGTGGCTGTTTAGCGGCGCAGGCATGACATCATCTATCGGGCGCCGGCACTGACACCTTGAATGGCGGCAGCGGTAACGACCATCAGTACGCAGGAACTGGTGCCCAGTCGCTCCGTGGCGGTGCAGGTGATCACTTCCTCACCAATGCGACCTCGGCGCAAAGTACGCTTTCGGGTGGCCCTAATGGCGATGTTCTGGATCGTGGTGCTGGAGACGACAAATTCTGGCTCCTGCTGGTACGGCGGGCACAACTTCGGCGCTGCAGCGCGGAAGCGGAGACGATTCTCGGAAATGACACGATCATTGGCGGCAGAGGGCAACGATACTGCGGGATTTGAGGATCGCTCATTCCATGACGTTGCCGGAATCGACCGCGATGCGGAGACGTCCACTTAAACGCTGCATTTCACCGACCACCAGACGATATTTGTCACCGGATTTGAATTGACCGACCAGATTATGGCGGTCCTTTGCTTTTGTGATCTGGGACGCGATTTGTCGGCCTCATCGTAAAGTGATGGTGGAACAAACCTGTCTTTGTAGTGATCTCAACAGCGCCACATACTCCTGATCGCGATTATTGGTCTTGTCCAAAACATCCGGAGCTGTCTGGCGAATTGCCCGAACGCGGAGTAAGCAAGGCTGGAAAAAGGCGCACTTTGACATCGATCCGGAAGTCAACCTCTTGCGTTTTATGCCCCGCCAACGCATCTACTGCAGTGCGGTGGCGCCATGCGCTATCGCTGCCCTCTTGGGCGTTTCCTCCCTAGACTTGGGCCGCTTGTTCGTTCAAGCGGCCTTTTTTCTTGGTCGCCGTTGTGGCGGCTTCCTGAATGTCGGGCAACCTTGCTGGCGTAGGCGACAGATTTCATCCCAGCGTTCGCGTCGCGCAGGCCTTTCGATCCGCCCGCAACTGTGCAAGGCCGGGCGGCGGCGCGGAACTGCCGGTCTTCGCTCGTTGCGCGGACGCCATGATTTGCACGGCGGCGGCTACGTTGTGACGATGGCGGCCGACCGCGTGGCGCAGGGCCTCACCCAGACTGTTGAGCAGGTGCCAGGTGCCAGCGGTCCGCCACCTGCACCGCGTCGGGGACGCCGCAGCGTGCGCCATCAGCATAAAGTCCCGCACGATCGCGGGCGACGACCTTGATCTCCGGCCAGCGCTTCAGCCAGCGCGCAACACTGCCGGCGTTACGATCGGGAAGCAGATCGAGCACGCAATTGCGCTCCAGATCGCAGATGATCGTTCCATATCGCTGGCCACGACGCCAAGCCCAATCGTCGATGCCGACGACGGTCGGGGCAACGAAATCCGGCAAGGGAGCCGAGTGAATCATTCGGAGCAACGTGTCGCCGCTGACCGGCATGGCCAGTTTGCGCGACAGGCGAGAGCCGGGCTCATCGCCGACCGCAAAGCCGATCGCCAGCTGGCTCTCGCCGAGGCGGGTTGTGCGTCTTGCTTTCGGCCGCACCGTTGCCGGTAGCCGCTCAGTGAATATCCGACGCGGGCATTGCGGATTCGCGCATCGAAAGCGTCGCGCCTGAAGCCGGATTTCGACAACCCGATCCTGCCAGGGCAGATCGGCTAAGCGTCGCTCGTAATGGCTGTGGACGCGACCCGTCTGGCCGCCGCAACAGGGGCAGAGCGAGGCCGCTGACTTCGGCCGAGCCACGAGCACCACCCTGTCGGTCTGGGGAAGGATCTGGACAATCGAAAGCTCGGGGGAAACCTGTGAGCGGAAGGCATGGAGCAAGGCAGATCACGGACGTCGACTGCGATTCCGACCTTATGCCCTTATTCGCACTGTTCGTGAATCCAGCACCCTGCACCAAATGTGCGGAAGAACCCAATCTGGATGGGAAGCCGCATTGCGTCGCCTGAAATGTTCCTGAATGCTGGGCCGTTGCCTCACGTAATTTGCTCCCCAGTGAGATGGGGCTGGGGGGCGATAATGAGGCAACTGAGCATGGCGACTCGAAGAGAGCTGACGGCCGCTGTGGGGCAGCGCTACAGAGAGGCGAGCCGCGCGGAGAAGGCGCGAATTCTCGACGAGTTTGTGGTGGTGACGGGCTTCCATCGAAAGCATGCGATGCGCCTGCTCCGAGGCGATATGGGGAAATCCCCGGTTCGGCGCACCCGTCGGCGGATTTACGAGGAAGCTGAACGAAATGCGCTGGTAGTTCTTTGGGAGGCATCGGACCGGATTTGCGGCAAGAGACTGAAAGCGCTGCTGCCGCTCCTGATCGAGTCGATGGAACGGAACGGCCACATGGGCCTGGCGCCTGAAATCCGCGCGAAGCTGCTGGCGGTGAGCGCGTCGACGATCGATCGGGCGCTGGGGAAGATCCGACAGGAGGGTGCACGCCAGCGGCGCCGGCCGGTGGCGAGCGCATTGCGACGGAGCATCCCGGTACGGACGTCCGCCGACTGGAAGGATCCGGCGCCGGGCTTTGTCGAAGCCGATCTGGTCGCCCACAGCGGGCCCTCGGCGCGCGGCAGTTTTATCCAGACGCTGGTGCTCACGGATATTGCGACCGGTTGGACGGAGTGTGCGCCGTTGCTGGTGCGCGAGCAAACGCTCCTGAGCACCGTGTTGACAGAACTTCGCCGACAGCTGCCGTTCTCGTTGCAGGAAATCGATACCGACAATGATACCGTGTTCATAAACGAAACGCTGAAAGCGTATTGTGAGCAGGCGAACATTGTGTTCACGCGTTGCCGACCCTACCGCAAGAACGACCAGGCGTTTGTCGAACAGAAGAACGGCGCCGTGGTCCGACGGATGGCTGGTTATCGGCGGTTTGAAGGGCTCGAGGCGGCCGCATTGCTCGCAGCCGGGCTATGGGCGATCGAAGCCGACATCCGTGGCCAGGATCCCGCAACTCGGGTGAAAGCACGCCAGGAAAAGTCTGCCACCATCGTCGAAACGCTCTTCGATCTGTGGGAGAAGGAACTGCCTCGCCTGTCCGGCAAATCCAAGCTCGCTGAGGCGATCCGGTATGCCACATCCAGGCGCACCACTCTCGAGCGCTTCCTGAGCGACGGTCGCATCGAGCTCGACTCCAAAACCGTCGAGCGCGCGATCCGGCCACAAGCGATGCGCGAGTCATTATGCACTCCCTCGTCAAGTGTCTGTAAACATTGGAAGCGTGCCCGCGTCGACAACGCGACACGGGCGACCTTTCCGGGCCACCGCCGTTTTGACCGGCTCAGATGCCAGGTCGTCGGCACGGATTTGATGCGGTGCGCCGGGAACAACCTGCAGAGCCGGAAGGACACCGGCTTTGATAAGGCGCCGTATCGCGTGGTTTGTGACGCCTAAAACCTTTGCCGCTTCGGTCATGGTGAGCCATTCGCCATCTTTTTCCGCGGATCGATAGGCATGGATTCCACGCACGCGTCGAACGGAAGCGACGCGGTGCGCCGTCCAGGTCTTGCCTTGACCGGTGGGCAAGCCAATTCGGTTAAGCGACGCGGCGATATGTTCGTCAGACCAGCGGCCGGCCATGCTGCGCATGACCGCCAAAGCGTCTTCGGTCGTTGCGCAACCATGTTCACCAGTTCGTGGCTTGTGGACAGCTCGGAGTGCTGGCCACCACGCCAATGGATCGTGAGCACGACATCGCGCGCATCATCATCGACATCGACGACGATCTCGGTGATCAATGTCCGCAGCAGTTGCTGGCGGGCACGCATCGTAACACCTGGCGCATTCCACGCCGCCGATAGATTGTCCGCCAGATTGGTGAAGGCGCTCGGATCGACCTTGACGTCTGATGGCCTTTCAGCGGGCTGGCGTGTCTCCAGATACCGGACACGCCGGAGCGCGGCCTCCCAGTTCTTCTCCAACTGCGCGGCAATGAGACGATTGTCAGGATCGCAGGCGGCGTAGCGACGCTCGGCCAGGCTTGCCTCTGCCTGCTGCAGTTCCATGTCCAGGATGCGTTGCTGGTCTTCCTGTTGTTCCCGGTGCATCCGCTCCGCCTCGAACGCGGCTTCGATCGCCATTGGCTCCACCGCCTGCAACAACTCCCGGGCGATCGCGGCATCGACGCGCGGGCCGCCGAAGGTCATGCACCGGGGGCAGACCCATCATAAGGTTTGGCTTGTCGCAGCGATATACCGGTCGGCGCCGCGGATTGCCAGTGTAGGCAACGCTCAGCCGCCGCCCGCATCGCCCGCAGGTCATCATCCCCCGACAGGAGTGCCCTGCCACCCGGCCGGACTTTGCGCCTCCGGCACGACCGTAATTATTGAGGGCGAGTTGCTTCTGGTTGCGCTCATATTCGGCCCAGCCGATATAGCCTTCGTGATGATCTTTGATCATCACCTCCCATGTCCCGATCGGCTTGCCATGCCCGTAGCTCCGCCGTGCCCTCCCTTCGACGATGGCGGTGCGTTTCTCGCTTTTCCCGTACACGTAAACCCTGCGTAAAACGGATTCTTGAGAACCGCGATGACGTTGCGGTAGCGGATCGCCACCCAGTCGAAGCTGGTCATGCGACCTTCGTTAGAGGGCCGCGGGAAGTGGATCTGATCCGCTTTCATCGAGAGCAACACCTGGCGCGCGCTGCCGAGCTTGCGGAAGCGGCTGAAGATGGGTCGGATCACTTCCTGGAGACGTAGATCGGGATCGAGACCAAGCCCCGCTTCACGGTGCCAAATGTAGCCGAACGGAACCGATAACCGCAGCTCGCCCCGGCTGGCCTTGGACCGGGCGGCATCCAGCATTCTCGCGCGCAGCACGCCGAGCTCGAACTCGCTGATACTGCCTTTCATGCCAAGGAGCAGGCGATCATTTGGCCGACACGGATTGTAGACGCCGTCGAGATCGATGACGCGGGCTTCGACAAGCCCACATAGTTCGAGCAGGTGATGCCAATCGCGACCGTTTCGCGCGAGCCTCGACGCATCGAAGCATAGAACGGCGCCGACCTTGCCGGCGCACAGCCATGCGACCAAGCGGTCGAAGCCGGGGCGTGCCACCGTCCCGCTTGCCGAGCGGCCGACATCATCATCGATGATTTCAACATCGACGAAACCCCGTTGGCGGGCGACATCGACCAGATCATATTGGCGCCGCTTGCTCTCCAGGTTGGTCATAACCTGGGATTGCGTCGACTGGCGCACATGCACGACAGCCTTCCTCTTGAGAACGACCGCCGGAATCACCTCAGCGCTGGTCATCTTCAAGCTCCTCGACGCTGAGGCCGGCCGCCTGCATGAGGA
Organism: Bradyrhizobium sp. RDI18; assembly: GCF_043203335.1. Classification (NCBI taxonomy): domain Bacteria; kingdom Pseudomonadati; phylum Pseudomonadota; class Alphaproteobacteria; order Hyphomicrobiales; family Nitrobacteraceae; genus Bradyrhizobium; species Bradyrhizobium sp. RDI18. The sequence continues at coordinate 526,076 of NZ_JBICRN010000006.1, forward strand.
TTTGAGCCAGCACCGAGATGATCTTGTTCCGCTCGGCGGAGGCCACCCCTTCCAGCCGGCTGTTGTCGAATAAGAAGTTGATCTAACGGCTCGGCGCCGCCGCCGGCAATCTGAGAGACTTCATTGCCTTCCTCCCGAACGATTGCGATATCGTTCCGGGAGTGTGCGGGGTTGGCCGTACCAATCAATAGCCGCTCCAACTCGACGAGTGCGGCCAGATCGACGCGCGGTGCGCCGATTGTCATTCCGGCGCAAATCACAGGATCGAGCATCCAACCAGCGATCGATACCACGATGCCTGCCGGCCCTTGTACGCTAAGAAATTGGCCGGTCGCTCGCTGCTCGATGCGACGCACCAAGACCTTGCGACCGAAATATGGATGATACCGGTAGTGGACTTCCAATTCATGCCGGACATGGGCAGAATGAACGGGCAACAACGCGGTCCGGGAGCTCGTGCCACGCTGTGCGTGTCGGAAGCACATACAAAACGCATGACGACCCGCCGGTCGTCCACCCGCGCGACCGCGTGACTTGTCGGCAGCACGGTCATGATCAAAGCCCGTTCTCCGCGGCTTCGGGTGCGCATCATGTCACCCTCAAATCTGTGCGGATTGAATCACTGCTCGCGACCTGTCCGGATTTATTTCGGAGTACAGAAGCTGACGAGGCTGCAGGGTTTGCGGAATGTGCCGCTAGGAGCCTGTCTGAGTAGTGACTGGTCAAGAGGGTGCGAGTCTGATTCCTTGCGCAGCCATGAGCAAGGAATTTCGCCCCTGGAAGATCGACGAGGTCCAGCTTCTGCCGCCGAGCGTGCAGGACTATGTGCCGCAGGACCACGTTTCGCGGTTGATCGTGTCGCTGGTCAAGGAAAGCCTTGATCTATCGGCGATCCTAGGCAGCTACCGGAGCGGGCTGGGTCAGCCGCCGTTTAATCCGCGGATGATGACGGCGCTGCTTCTACACGGCTATGCGAGCGGCATCTACTCGTCGCGGCGGATCGCCAGGGCGGCGGTGGAGCGGGCGGATTTCATGATGATCGTGGCCGGCGATGCGCCGGACTTCCGCACGATCTCGGAGTTCCGGCGGCGGCATCTTAAGGCGCTGGCCGACCTGTTCGTGCAGGTGTTGAAGCTGGCCGAGAAGGCCGGGTTGGTGAAGCTCGGGCACGTTGCGCTCGACGGCACCAAGATCAAGGCGAACGCGTCCAAGCACAAGGCGATGAGCTACGATCGGATGAAGAAGCGGGAAGCGGAGCTTGAAGCGGAGGTCGATCGCTGGCTCAAGGCCGCCGAGGCCGCCGATGCGCAGGAGGATAAGCTCTACGGCGACAAGCGCGGCGACGAGATGCCCGATTGGGTGGCCGACAAGCAGAAGCGGCTTGAGAAGATACGTGAGGCCAAGGCCGCGCTGGAGGCCGAAGCCAAGGCCGCAGCCGAGGTGGAACGCAAGGCGCGGGCCGAGGAGCGTCGCGTCGCCGAAGGCGGCAAGAAGAGCGGCAAGACGCCGACGAAAACGGAGCCCGACGGCAAGGCACAACGCAATTTCACCGACCCGGAAAGCCGCATCCTGAAGACCAAGGACGGTTACATCCAGGGCTACAACGCCCAGGCCGCGGTCGATGGTGCCCATCAGATCATCGTGGCGCAGACGCTGACCAGTTCCTCGAGCGATCAGGCGCAACTGGCGCCGTTGCTCGACGGGATCAGGGCTAATCTGGGGACCAATCCCGACGAAGTGTCGGCCGACGCCGGCTACTGCTCCGCCGCTAATCTTCGCACGCTCAAACGGCGGCGCATTGAGGGCTACATCGCCACCGGAAGGCAGAAGCACGGCACCAAGTCCGCCACCGCGGAAAAGCCTTCAAGAGCCGGCTCGCTGATCGCCAAGATGAGCACCAAGCTCAAGCGCGCCGGCTACCGAAGTCGCTACCGCTTGCGTAAGCAGATCGTCGAACCCGTGTTCGGACAGATCAAACAGGCAAGAGGGTTCAGGCAATTCCTGCTGCGCGGCATCGACAAAGTGAAGCCCGAATGGGCCCTGATTTGCACCGCTCACAACCTCGTCAAGCTGGCGAGGGCCGCATGAGCCGCTATCATTCGGATAAAACTGGCTTCCCGATGCTAACTGGACAGGCTCCTAGGAAGAGCGGCTGTATCGCTGCGACGAGGCGCTCATGAGCCATTACGATCTCGATGCGCGAAGCGTCCCAGTTGATAGCGCTCGAATAAGCGCCCCAAGGCTCGCTGACGGCCAATACTTGTTGGTGGTTGATGGGCGGCGCCTCGCCCATTGAGGCGGCAGGAGATCACCAAGATGCGAGGTTCGCCATCCTGAAACGCGCATGCAACCCGCAGCCTCGCCGCGACGGCGCCAGAAAGGGCTTGAAGTCGACGTAGCGTCAGGTTGTACAGTCTGAATCATACATGCGGCCATCGGCCCAGAAGCGTCATGATCACAAGGAGAGGCTTCGATGTCTCGATGTCAAAGATGCGTGAGAGGCTGTGGCTGTGCAGGCCCATCTCGAAATCGGCCCGTAGCGAATGTCGGAGCGACAAATTGAAGAATTGAAACTGCAGCAGGACGTGCAGTTCGAGATCATCGGGCCGCCTTCCCATAGGCAATGGACGGCTCCGAGTTAAATCCCGATGCGCCGCGTGCGGCGTTTTCCTAGGAGGGGCGCCAACGCTGTTGCTTCTCGGTGGAGCAAATATCTGTCTTTCGCGGTCTCCGCGATTGTTCCGGACGCGGAACCGCAAAGTGAATCCAGGCCTCTTGATGAGTGGGGAACGTCGCATGGTTGCGCTTTTGGCGCGCAGTCCTACTGCCGGAGCGACCTGCGAGTCTTCTGCGGAAGCTAAGGCTGGGGCTGGCGTGAGTATTGCGCGAAGTCGGAGGGGCGCGGACGAGCGTCCTCTTGTTCTGGTTGCCGATCTTGGCAATTGGCTTTCTGAAGCTGGAGTCTTTGTGGTCAGTGCACCCGAGTTTGGCTCTGGGGCAGCTATGAAGAGTTATTTCATCTAGGGAGAGTGGTATGGAACCGGGCTATAACGATTCGAACTATTGGATGCGTTGGTACGCTGAGCAGCAAGAGCTGCAGCGTGCGCGGCAAGAGTTGGAAAGCGTGCCTGCGGATCAAGCTAGCTTTGAGCAGCAGGTGAGCGAGCTGCAACTCGGCTCCCCTGAGGAGAGTTCGCCTGAGCTTAGTTCGCCCGACACTCCAACAGCGGGGGCGCATGGAACTGTCCAGCGTACTGATGTTGGCACGCGGTACAGCGTCGATGTGCCGCGCGCTCATCTTGGCTTGGCTGCAAACGATTCTCCGTCTGACTTGCGGGGCAGGCCATTCAGCAGCATGCGCTACACAGCGCCGTCGGAAGCGCAGCCTGCGGCGCGGACGAAGGACAACAAGCCCCGTGGACTGTTCTCCCGGGTCAAATCAGGGCTCGGCAAAGTCTTTGGAGGAAGCCGTCGGGAAAAGTCGTCCGGCGGCTCGGCCTCCGACGCGGTCTATTCAGAGCTTCGCATGGATTTCGCGAAGCGCAGTCGCCCGTCCGAGGCGGACCTGGGCCTCATTGAAGAGTTCAAGGTGGCATTGGCCGGCGAGAACCGTAGGCCTAAGACCATTAACAACTACGTGAACGCTCTCAGCATGTTTAGCGAATTCCTTCAACCCAAAGGCGTGACGCTGAAAGACCTGCTTGGCGACGCTGATCTGCTGACAGCCTATAAGGATGACTTTATGAAAGTGGCGAGCGCCAATAGCAGGAATTATTTGGGGGGAGCATTGGACACACTCCAGCGTTTCCGGGCCGGAAATCCCATATCCGCCCCCGCGTGGGTGGATGCGCAAGAGCAACCGATGCATCCCCAAGACGAGCGGATCATCCGCCAGTTCGCGGAAGAGGTCAAATCGTACAGGGTTGTTCCCGATGGTAGCAGAGGTCGAGGGACCGGAAGGGTTCCCGCCGCTACCATCAAGTCCAATGCGCAGGCTCTTAAGGCGTTTGCTCGTTGGCTCCGAGCGGAGAATAAGGGGCCGCTGACTACTCGCGCGTTTAACGAACCAAGGTCGCTAGCCGCCGACATCGAGGAGTACACCGCAGCTGGTGGCGACGATCGTGACCGTCTCGACGCGGCACTGTCTCATCTCCGGAGGCTCGGGGCTGACGGGCTCCAAGCAGTCGGTGCCGGAGCCCGCCTGATGGGGCGCGAGTTATTGTCCGCTCATCCCGAGGACGTCCCCACCATCGATGGCTTTCAAAACGAAGCCCTGGGCAAGCTTGGATCCGACGCGACTCTCAAAGAGAAAGCCGCCGTCTCAAGCATGACTTCCAGGCTACGTAATTTTAGTGATTGGCTCCAAAGGGAGAACAAGGGGGATATAATGAGCCGAATCAACGGCAGTGCTCAGCAGCAAGCGTCGTTGAACGAAGATCATGCGGCCTTCATCAAAGCCAAAAAACGATCAGCCCCACTCGATCAGCTTCGGCAGTACCTAGGCCTCGAGCCCCAAAACGTTCTTCGTCCTTATGACGACGACACCATCGTCATCGATGGCCTGGCGAACGAAGAGCTAAGCAAGCTCGGATCCGACCCGACTTCCCAATCGAGAAGGAAAACTGTCCGGAATACTGCTTCGGCGCAACGTAAGTTCAGTGATTGGCTCCGAACCACGGGTAGAAAGAGCATAGCGAGTCGAATCAACGGTAATGATCAGCAGCAACTGTCGTTGAACGTAGATTACCGGGACTTCACGACAGCCAAAGGGAAAACTGGCGTGAGTCTCGTGAGTCTCAAGAAGCTTGGACAGTACCTACGAGTCGTCGAGGCAAACAGAGCGCTGGGTGTGGCCTTCCCTGAGCGGCCGAGTCAGGAATCGCGGCTTGCCGGGTCGAGCTTATCGTGGTCGCCACGAGTGCCGTCCGACTTCGACCCGAGTGAGTGGCCGACGCCGCAAGGCCCGGCTGGGTCGAGCTCAACCTGGTCGCCGCGAGTGCCGTCCGACTTCGACCCAAGTGAGTGGCCGACGCCGCAAGGCCCGGCTGGGTCGAGCTCAACCTGGTCGCCGCGCGTGCCATCCGACTTTGACGCGAGCATGTGGCCCACACCGCAGGAGATGCGTGACGATGCTCAGTCAGCGCCGGTGCTTAGCCCTGCCGGCAGACCCCCGTTCTTCATCGCGCCATCAGGCGTGTCTCAAGAGCTAGAGGATATTGGACATCTCGTCGGCGACGATTGGCAGCATGGCTCCCAGCCTGTCCCGGATTTCCTGCTCGATGTACTCGACAACAAAATGCTGATGCCGAGTTCGCGAATGGTTCCGCAGCCGGTCTCTATCAACGGTGAGACCTACTCGATCACGTTAGGGCCGCGAGGACGCAGCGACGCTCAGCTTATCCATCATCCTGGCCCATCCTCGGTTCCTGATGCCCGGATCGGCGCTTCGGCTACGAGTGCCTCTTCCGGCGACCGCAGCGGACGGGTGCTCGGAGCCAGGGAATGGCTGGGTGACGAGCATGTCCAGCGGGACTACGAACTCCTGGCGCAGGAGTTGCGGGGGAGCAATCCAAATCTCGCCGCCCGGACTCGGTTCGTGGATCCTCTCATGGCCTTTCGGGTGGGCCAGGGTACCGAGATCGACGCGCTACGCGCATTCCATCGCATTGTCGATGATCGGAATGGTAACGATACAGCCGACTTCCTGTTCTTGCCGGTGAACGATGCCAGCGCTACGGACATCAATCGCCGCGGCTCCCATTGGTCGTTGCTGCTGGTGGACCGCCGCGATCGCGAAAGGCCGGTTGCCTACCACTACGACTCCGCCCGGGGACACAATGACAGACCTGCAGCAATGCTCGCAGCACGGGTGGGAGCCAACCTGCAAGACGCCCCCATAAGCCAGCAGAGGAACGGCTATGATTGCGGCGTCTTCGTGGTGGACGGTACGCGGGCGCTGGTTAGGCGATTGGCGGAAAGACAGCAGGCAGACCTGAACCTCGACAACCTCGTCGTCGATCGGCAGGCACTGCAGAACCGACTGAGGGGCTGATGCCGGCTTCGACTGATAGTGCGCGCCGAGCTGGACGGAGCGGCTTCTCGCCGACTCGAATGCGTCATCAGCGCCCTCGCAGAGCATCATGGCGGCTCACAATGTGGAGCGGATGCCGGAGCTAATGCTGTTTTCGGAGACGGCGAAGGAGCCCGACGGGCGACTTCGGAGCCAGCGTTTCCGATGGTTTCACAGCCGTCATTAAGCTGTCCGGTAGCATCGTCCCCAAATAGCCGCAGCTGGGACCGACGGCCCGGCTGCGCGCCAGGCGCGTGGAGATGTCGCGCCACGATCGCTCCACGACTTGACGGTCGCAAAGTAGCAGCGTGCCTAACATCACCCGTGAAAGTTCGTCAGTCGGCAAGACATTTTCTTGGAACGGCTGTCAAGAGTGGTACACGAAGCGCTCGGGAAACGACAGCTGCGGCCTCGGCAAGTCCATGCGTATCGAGCTTACTGGACATAGCTCCGCTGCCGAGTGGCTGGGAAATCGAGATCTCTTGCTCCGTCGCAACGTCGACCGCGAGCATAGCGTGCTAGCCGTTTGCGTCCCTCAAGTGTCGCTGGACGATGCCGCCGACGCGTACGCCTTGCCGCGCGAGATCCTGGACGAAATCGGCCAGCAGCTTATCGACGTCGTCTTTTGGCCGGTAGAAAATTGCCGCCAGATCATTCGGATCAATTTCATGAAGATTGTCGATCATGGCTGTGGTCCTATTGCCGTTCGTTTCTCGTGTCGGCGCTTACGGCCATTCGTTGCAAGCACCCTCGTAGGTGCTATGTCCGTGACGCAACAGTGTGAAAGTCACCTCGTCACGGGAGGTGCTCGATGGCATATTCCACCTCCCCGGGCGCCAGCGTCAGGGCAGCAAGTTGACCCGCTTTGGCGTTCGTTACCTGCTCAAGAAGCACATCACAGCCGGAGCCATAGCAACCCGCACGCTGCAGGAGAAGCGGATCCATCCGCATTCGTTGCGGCATACGACCGCCATCTTTCTCCTGAAGGCGGGGGTCGACTTTGCGACCATCAGTCAATGGCTTGGACATTCGTCGCTGAACACAACAATGACTTATGCAAGGGCGTACATCGATCTAAAACGCCAAGCGCTTATGCAGGTATTCCCTGAGATCCTCGCACCGCCTCGTGCCCGGCACGTCTCTTCTGCGGCGATCGACATCGTTGATTGGCTGAAGAGGCGATGACCTACAGGTAAATTATGTGGAGTTGGCGGCTGTCAAAAACCGAACCGGCGCCGATTGTCGACCCTCAACTCCACATCACTGTGTGCTCCACCTAAGTCGAAGATGAGGAGATTGACGCGCTCGAGCGTGGCGATCAGGCGCGCCAACGGCCCTCGCCGCGCGCCTAGACGAGATCGGCGAACAGGCGGGATGTTCGCTTGTAGAGGACGGAAAAGCCGTCGCGGCAGGCTTTGTTGCCGAGCGCGCAGGCAAGCCCACAAACATCCGTTCGAAGTTATCATTCAATATCCGCATCATCCGCGCGCCGGTGAGCGCGTGATCGTCTTCAGGCGGGTCATTCACGGGGCTCGCGTGCAGTTCCTGATCGAGCAGTCGGACGGCTGTCGCGTCCTGCTACCGGCGTGGATGACCGAGAGCCACGCGGCGTCATTGCCGACGGTCGAAGTCCCTCGACTTTCATTGGACTCGCTGCGCGAGCTTCGCGACCTCATCGGCTCGCAGCGCATATCCTCATCGCCGTCGTCGGGAACGACTCAGACTGGCGGAGGCGATGATGACACAATGGCAACAGCTGGATCTTCTGGTGCTCGCGACAAGCGCAATCCAACGTCGGCGACTCGATCCGATGATCGCTCGGAGGTCGCGGGTTTGCTCAAGCTTCTTCTCAACGAATGCAGCGTCGCCCGCGCAAAGGCGAAGGAGGCAGACGATGAGTAAGATCACCCCAGATCATTTGTCACGTAGCGCCTATGTCTACGTTAGACAATCGACTCCCGATCAGCTGATCAACAATCCCGAGAGCCGCCGGCGTCAATACGGCCTTGCGACCCGCGCACAGGCGCTCGGCTGGGAAACCGCAATCGTCATCGACGATGACCTTGGCCGCTCCGGAGGGGGTACGGCGCGTCCCGGCTTCGAGCGCTTGTTGGCCGCGATCTGCACCGGCACCGCAGGCGCTGTGCTCGCTCTGGAGGCCTCGCGCCTGGCCCGTAATGGGCGCGATTGGCACACTCTTCTGGAGTTCTGCACTCTGGTAAATTGCCTGATCATCGAGGATGGCGTGTACGATCCAAAGCTTGTCAATGACCGCCTGCTGCTTGGGATGAAGGGAACATTCAGCGAGCTCGAACCGTCGATCTTACGCCAGCGCTCGCAGGAAGCGCTGCGCCTCAAAGCAGCGCGTGGCGGTCGGTTATGTGCGCAGCGCCGACGATCGGCTGGAGCTGGATCCCGACAAGCGCGTGCGCGAAGCGCTCCATTGGCATTCCACAAATTTGCAGAATTCGCCAGCGTCCGCCAGGTTGCCATTTGGTTCTGCGATCAAGGCGTCAAGATGCCGATTGTTGCGTACCGTCCTCGAGGTCGAGTGGTGGAAAGGCAGTTGCCCCGCTACAATACGATCCATCGGCTGTTGACGAACCCTGTTTACGCCGGCGCCTATGTATTTGGTTGAACCGGATCGGAGGTTCGTGTCGAAGCCGGCCTTAACTGATCACGCGCAGTGTGCGCCGCCCCCAACAGGATTGGGAGGTGCTGATTCGCGATCATCACGAGGGCTATATCTCCTGGGACGATTATGAGAACAACCAACGGACTATCAACGGGAACGCTAACATGAAAGGCGAGATGGTGCCGGCTCGAGCTCCTTGCGCTTCATGCCGACGCGGTTGCCGCTTTCGAGAAACTCGACGTCATAGATCTAGAACTGCTGCAGGAAAGTGCCGATCGAGAAGACGTAACCCACCTCCCCTTTTTGGCGAAAATCTCGCCAATCTCCTTGCCGGCTTAAATTCCGTCATTGCGGTGGAAGAAGTACAATCCAAACTGCCTCAAGCCGATGTCCCACACCTTGAAGCCCGGCACGCCACGATAAAATGGCAGCAAGGGCTTCGACGTCCTCGACAGTTCAGCACGACGTGGCCCATCCCGAGCGCGCCGGTAGGAAAGCCGTTCATCGGTCTCCCCGACATGAACGGCTCGGACGCGAAGCTTGGGGTTGCAAAACACGTCAAGCGGATTGCGGGCGGGATCGCTGAATGAGATCAGCTCCCCGACACGGCGTTCGTCAGCGAGCGCACATGACCCACGGCTGATCTTGATGCCGGCGTTTTTCGCGGCGAGGATCGAGATAGGCTCTGCGCGACTTCCCAGTCTATTTTCGCGCGCCCGGCATCGCTGCTGCCGTCGACGATCAGCCGCTGCTTACGATCCTGCGGATGGCGCGCATGGCGCCGCGGTGGTTGATACCTGTTGCATCCCAAGGTGGTCGCGCGGCATTGGCTCCATTGGTTCAGCTGTGACGACTTGAGCTCGATATAGGCGAGCGCGCAAATACAACGCCTGATCTCCGACCGATCGCCTCTGGCAGGTTAAGGGCAGTGTTGTCCAAATCAGCCAGCGACGAGCATGGTGCTCTCCTACGACTTCGCATGGACGGGCCGCCTCCAAGAAGATGAAGTCTGCGCGCAGCATCTGCATGCCTCGCTTTGTCGACATGGTTCGGAGCCGAAAATCTTCCTGATACCAGACGCCTGTGGCGCGTACGCCGTTTCACTCTCGTGTGAGGGTACGTACGCACCGGGAGGCGTTGACGCAGACATCCTCAGATGGTGTGGACCTCCTTGCCGGAGACATCAAGATGCCTAGAAGGTCGGGACGAGAAAATTGACTGCCGTCACGAACGAAAATGTCCATAGCATCGAGGCGATGCCTCGGCTGCGTCCTCGTTCATTCGCAAGTACGCCAAGTGGAGAAACGGCATTGCCGGAATGTACGTCGGGCAAACAGCACCGTTGCCAGTCGGCAATTGCGGGGCAGGCCCTCGGTTTTCCGACTCAGAAGAGGTCCGCGTAGTAGCGGAAGAAGTCAACAAAGCACCCGCCTCGCCCGAAGACAGCATCGAAGGTCGCCCGGTATGGCTTGCCGTCATATCCGCGAAACTTAAAGATCAACCGGCCGCCAATATACCCTCTGCCGTCTCCCGGTGTCGCACTGAATATCGATTCTACGTCGTGCGGCTCGGCTTCGAGAAGCCCAAGTTTAGTGCTGGCAAAATAACGCCGAGTGTCATCCAGTAGCTTCGCCCAAACGCAATGTTTCTGGAGACCCCTTAACGTGCTTTCGTACGTGGGGTCTGGAAGCACTATGCGGTCCGCGTTGATCGTGCCATCGATCGCACGGATAACGGTAATGTCGCCTTCAGACTACCCACTGTCGATGTCTTCTTGCGAACCTGCCACGTCGAAAAGACACGCGCTTGATCCAATGGGCAACATGCGGTCAAAATTCCAGACCGGCCTTCCCTTTGCTAGTGGTTCATCACAGTAATTGTGACTCTTTGGCGATGGTTGGATAGTCCACGGCGGCGCGGCGGTCTGTTATCTTGACGTTGCGCCAGCCGCGATGCGGATCGAAGGTGACGAAGAGATTGACGGTGCCGTTGCGGCGGTACTCGTAATCGTAGCGCTCGCGCTGTCCTGGCCGGGATCGGCTGACGCACCTCGCCGATGAGCTGGACGGGGTCTCGTCGAAGCAGACCAGCGGCCGCTCGGGATCCGGCGCCTCGGAATAGAGATCGAGCACGTCCTCCATGCGGGCGACGTATTCGCCGTCGACATGGGGAATGCACCACATGTCCCTGCGCCATGGCTTGAGGTCGTTCTCGGCTAGCCGGCGACGCACGGTCTCGCCCGACAGGCTGTCGTGATCGGTGAGCTTGACCAACGTGTCGGCCAGCAGCGTCAGCGTCCAGCGTTTGCGGCCGGCGGGCGGCTTGGCGCATGCGGTCGCGACCAGCAGGGCCTCTTTCTTGCCCGTCAGCTTGCGTTCCGCGCCCGGACGCGGCTCCTCGCTCAAGGCCCGCTCCAGATTGCCTTCCACGAAGCGGCGCTTGGTCCGGCCGACGGTGGAGAGGCTGACACTCACGGTCCGGGCAATCTCCTCGTCGCGGCGGCCCCGATCGGCCGCCAGCAAAATCTGCGCCCGCTTGAGCTTGCGGGCGGCGTGTTTGCCGCCGCCGAGCATCGCCGTCAGTTCATCGCGCTCGGCTTGGCTCAATTCGACCCGATAACGTACATTCATGCTTTGCCTCCTTGTCGGAGACCGGGACGAATCCAACGATGAGTCAAAAATCAGGCGCGCGTTTCACCGAGAAGCAGGGGCACTACCTCGCTTTCATCCATACCTATTCGTACATGTTCGGGCAGCCGCCCGCCGAAGCCGACATCCAGCGCCATTTCCGCGTCAGCCCGCCGACTGTCCACCAGATGATCGTCACCCTCGAACGGAACGGCTTCATCCGACGTCAACCCGGCGTCCCCAGAAGCATCGAGATTCTCTTGCCACCGGAAAACTTGCCCATCCTCGAATGGCTCGGTATCAAAACGTCAAAATCACTATGATGAACCATTAGTACCTCAGGCCATTGCGATTTCTTGTTATACAGGACCGTCAAGTCTAGAAACCGCGAGAGCGGCTCGCGCGCCGCATCCGCGTATTTGCCTTTGCTACATTCATCCTTCGATGCGGCTTCAGCGCCTGCAACACCCCAGATCGTCGCGAGCGCCGCCGCGATAACCAGAACTCGTTTGGTCTTTTGTCTCACGTCCTCGTCCTTCAGCCTTCTTCATATAGAGCTTCTCAAGGGCAAAAGCTGCCTTGAGCTGGCGGGGTCGCTCGCGCCAAAGCGCCAGTAGCCCGTGTGGGCGGTCGTTAGCGGTCTCAGTGCCCAGGTAATTACCGGTACGGCTGCCCGCTGTTGCGCTGACAGCCAGTTGTTGCCGCCAAGTAAGCTGATGGTACCACAATCGAGGCCAACGATAATAGCTCGCTGCAAAAGTTCGGTGTGGCAGGTCTCTGTCCATCGCGTGTATCGTCGCTGGAGCGAAAGACCCTGTCGTACTGGCCAGAAGTGTCGGGTGGTGGACGCACTCAGCTTCGGGTCGAGATCGCCGCCTCTGCGCTAGAAGGCCACCATTGATTTCCATTGTGCCCTGTTCGCGACCGCCTGGCCACCCGTCCGGCAGCACCCGCTTAGCGAGCCGGCTCGATGACCTCGGCGGCCAAACGCGCTGATGTTGATTGGCCGGCCGTACACTTGTCGCTTTAACGACCCCGCTCCTCGACCTCACTTAATCCAAGTCGCCCAGATGCATAGGTATGTTCTAGGGCCAAGCGGCGATCATATTCGATGAGATTGGCGGCGGCGCTATGTCCCTCAGCGCAGAGCAGTCATTGATGGAGGTCAATCGGGATTCCGGCACCGCATTCGGCGCTGTCACCAGATCTTAGATCGGGTTTGCCCAGCTCTTAAGTCGCCTCAAGCCGGATTGATTTACCGCAAGGTGCCCTCCGCAAGACATCCATATTAATTGCCGTGCAATGTGGAGGCGAAGAGGCCACGTTACGGGCCATAGGCCTCCGGCCTTCCCTCAGACATACGGTCTAGCAGTCGGTGGAGTTCGATTCTTACAATGTACGCCGAAGCTTGACGACAATGCTCCTACTTCCGGCCGTGGGCTATAAGAAAGCGATGGCTTGACCACGAAACGCAATTTGCCGGCGAGAGCTGCGCTGTATTGACCCTGCCCGGCGCCGGCCCGCAGCAGTTTGGTTCTCGGGCTGGCCCAGCGAACGGACCCTGATGCCCCTGCAATTCCATCGTGCCGTCGAAGACATGGAGATATGGAGCGCAAGCAGCGACCACTATTCGTTCGTGATCAGCTTCCAGAGCCCAACCGGTCCTGGCTTTCGCGGAAGGTTGGGCTACGTCGCGTCGTGGCGTCCACTTCACCAGGGCCGTGGCGCGATCAGGGTTCTCGGCTCGCCCCTCCAAAGTTTCGCTGAGGCCGAGGACACCTGCAACACCATGCTGAATTACCTGAAGGGCGACACTGATTCCACTTCCCAGTAAAGTTGAAGCCTCGCTAAAATGCCGCAATCGCTCCGCGTGCCGCCCAGGATATCCGCACGATCAACTCGCAGCGCTCAAACCAGCCCTCGGTCGAGGGTGCATCTCCGACAAGGAGGACAAAATAGCCATGAACTTTGCCATTGGCCGCCATTACGCTTTCGCAGGCGGCATCGCTGCCAACGCTGCATGGTCGAGGATCAACTGCGTCATCACGCTCGTGAGGGCCTCCTGCGCTTCCGCCGGCAGCTCCGGCCACGCGGTTGTCGACAGCGTCGGTATGGGGCGAGATCACCCAGCGGTTCGTCGTGCTACACGGACCTCGCCCGGGCGGCGGGTACGGCTTTGGCCGTTATGGCGTGCAAAGGCAGCCAAGGCAGCCTCTAGACTTTTCTTGTTCTTGCCGGGTCGTTGTTGGGGGGCCCCGGTGGAATTGGATGCAGCTTTCTAGTGTGGTGTTAGGTGTACGCTGACGCGGGTGGCTAAGCGAAGCAGTTTGGGAATGCGGGTTCAGGTTATAAGCGATGATTGAGCTAGGAAGTCGGCGCGAGCGATGCCACGATGTTTGGTCTTGAGCATGGTGCCGTGCTGCTTGCCCCATCGAAGATGCACTTGATAATCGCCCGGCGTGATTACGACATGCCATATCCCGAATGCCGCGTGGTTCGTTGGTCGAGGGCGCTGTTGTGGGTCTTGCCGGTTTTGGTGACGGCCTGGTTCTGCGTCACATGCGGCGTCACGCCGATAGCGGGAAGATTGGCGACATGATCGGCTGTGCCATTGGCGGCGTACCCTGCCGGCCACCGCCAGCCCATGCCGGTTATCCATGGTGGCGTGGAAATTGGCGCCGTTATTATCGTCGCCGCTGCCGTCCTTGGGGCGAAAGCTCTTCTGTGAAGCCCAGGCTTCGATCAGCGTTCGATCCACCGAGAAGTGCTCGCCGACAGCAGCGCCTTGACCTGCGGATGGTTCAGAAGCCTGGTCATGAACTTCGTGAACACATCGCCGTTCTGCAGTCGCTCCCGGTTCTTGGTGAAGGTGGTCGGGTCCCAGACCGGATCGTCGGGCGACAGCCCCACGAACCGGCGACACAAAAGATTGTAGTCCAGTTGCTCGATCAACTGGCGTTCCTAGCGGATGCCGTAGAACACCTGCAGCAGCAAGGCGCTCAGCAATTGCTCCGGAGGGATCGAAGGACGTCCCTCCCTGGGATAGAGCCTCCCAAGGCTGCGGTTCAAATCACTAAAAACAAACCGCTCTGATCCGTAAACCTGCAGCGCATGATCATCGCCACCAATTCGAGAAGACAAAGTGAATCATCAAGCCGCCTCCGTGGCGAGGGGTTCTTCAGCAGACTTCAAGAGCCAGATTCTCCGCGATCAGCTCGCTAACGTAGGGGTCACCAGAGCGGCGGCTGTTGACGGTAAACTGCGACTGATTCGCGTGCCGTCACGCCCGCAAGCACTGCGTCGGCAAGCGCGGTGCGTATGTCGAAATTCTCGTGCTCCAGTTTGGTGACGCGTTCAGACTCTGCGCTGCGAGCCTTGCAGGCTTCAGCGAAAGCAACGTTGACGGTCGGGAAATTGATAACGTTCATGGGGCTGTGTCTCCCTGCGGCTATTGGGGAAAGGGCCGCGCGGATTGAAGCAGTCGACACGTGCTCCTGTCCGGTTGCCCAGGGTCGCGCTTGGATCAAATCGGCTCGATCCCATAACGACGCAGGAGTGCATTTCGGCGGACAATTTCGGGCCATAGCTCTGTCTCCGATAGGCAAAAGGTTTGGTCATTGAGCGCCTACATTGCGAACAAGGTCTCGATTTGCTCATGAACATCAATCAAAACCAAACCTCGCCAAGTTTGCGCTGGAATCATGATTCCGACTTGCTCCTCGGGCGGCGGCGCTGTGCTCACATTTCGGCGAAGCTCTTCTGCGCAGCACAGCAGTTAGACGGTAGGCTGCTGCGTACCATGCGCGCGCAGAGGTTCGAACGCGCTAGCGACGAATGTATTGCGAATCTGCGATTGCTAATTTGTGACTCAGGACACTAGCTCCGCTTCAACACCACAACTAGGCGGTCGACACGTTTGCCTTCCTTGAGATGGGACTCGATGATTTCGTCGATGTCGTCGGCGGTGGTCGGGCGATACCAGATGCCGTCAGGATAGACCGCCATTAAGGGACCTGCGTTGCAAAAGCCGAGGCAGCCCGCGGCCGTGAAGCCGATATCGGTGAGCCCTTGCGCTTCGATCGCGTTTCTCATCCTGTCCCACAGGACTTGCGCGCCGGCCGCGCCGCAGCTGGCGTGCGGATGTGTGGGCGGACGCTGGACGTGGCAGGCAAAGACATCATGCCTGTAGAGTTGAGGAAGCTGGAATTCCGTTTCTGAGTTCATGTGCCTGCCAAGCGTTCGATTGAGTTCATCTGAAGAAAGACTAGGTCCGAGTGCATCGCCCCTAGGAGCGCGGTCGCCTGCGCAAGCCCGTGAAGTTCGTCACCCATTGTCCCGTTGAGCGTCGCATACACAATCTGATGCTGCTTCGGCTCTTGATTGTGAAGGCAAGCGGAATGACGCGGGCGCCATGATGATCGCCGTCGCCGGCAAGATCTGCCACGGAAACCTTCGCCTCTGGAAAGGCCTTCCTGCTCAGGGCTTCGTCTGGTCCCATCATCGCAATCTTCCTTGCTCCCGCTTTGCTTGCTCCGCCATCGTGCTTCTCCATGCAAGCCTCGAACCAAGATGCGAGAGGGCGTGCTTCTGCGCCAACCCTTCTCAATCTGCCGACGTGCAACTACCAGTCGTTGTCACGTTTGCCACAGCAAAGGTCTCTTCTGTTGCGGATGTGACAAACATCGAGCCGCACGCGCCCGCCTACAGCTGTTCCGCAGCGAGGCCCAAGATATCCGGAGAATCCTCGTCCTTCCGCATAGCCCGGCTCTTGCAATGTCACCCCGCGGAAGGATGTAGCGATCGCCGTGACTGTCGTCTTCACAGAGGAGCCCATCAATTTCGCGATCTTCCTGATGAGATCGACGCTTACAGCAAGGCGTGATCCGGCGCGAACCCACGGCATCTTTCGGCGAGCGCTGGACCGTGCGACGAGGGGCGCGTGATCGTGGATTGTGCGAGATTGCAAGCCGAGCCGGCTAGGAGCGCGAATGGCAAACCGCGATCAGCGATGCCAATAGCCGGCCCTTCAATCAATTGATTCCTGGGGCGGAGACCTCGATCGCAAGACTACGTCAATGGATAAGCCCTTTGAGTTGCCGCGCGTGACTGGGATTTGTACTTCGCAGGGTTGCCCCCTCACCCTGCACGCACGGCCAATCTGGCTTCAGCGAGTCTCCAAGGGCTTCTGATACAGGATCGTTCACCCCTAACGGTCCTGTTACGTCTGGGTCTACGCACCCCCAGCCAGCCCAGACGGAGCCCTCGGCGGTGTTATGGCCGCCGGAGGCTTTCTTTGTTTCAAGCGCGCCTGGACGTCACTAGCACCTGCTCGGTCTCGGCGCCCTCCACAAGCGCGGGTGTCATCGGAAGCAAAAGGCGCGCACCCGGCTTCACCCGACCAAAAAGTGCTGGCATCGATGTTCGCCCCTTGCGGCCTGCCTCACTCCGTAAACGGCGTGGAACCGTGCAGCTCGCGCTCGCCCGCACGCGATTTGTGGATCTAGCACTATTATGGAGAGGCAGCCGCCAATTCTCCTAAAAGGACGCCGGCGTCTTGTCGCAGGCCAAGAGCGAACGGAAAGGAAAAGGCAAGCGGGACGAGGGGAGCGCTGCCACCTTCTCTTTAGGATGCGCCGCGGTCTTTCATCATACCGGCCTGATTGCGCCGGCGAGCGTTGACAGCGCAAGGTCGAGTTCGGCGCGCGCGGTTTCGTTAGCAATCGTCTCCTGCAATACGCCGCACATGTAGGCGAGCCAGGGGGTCGAGCTCGGCGCCACCGATGAGAAAACTGAGATGGCTCTGGCGCGGCCGCTGGCATGGCCCTTCTCGGAAGTTTAGATTTTTGGCCCGCCCTCCATTCGGTGAGATAGCACTTGAACACCTCCTTGGTGCCCCCGACATCAGCCGGATGCACGGCGCGAATGGTCTCCGCTTCAGGCAATTCATCCATGCGCGCCAAGAGCTGTCGACCGGCCGATCGGTCCTCACAAAGCCGCCAATGCGGCTCGAACACCGAAATGGCTGCGCGTCTCGCTGTTCGACTGTCCCCGTACCATTCATTCATGCCGGGCTACTGGATGACTTCGGCCGCCGTGCCCGGCCCTTGATCTCTCACGAGTTCGAAAGCAGCGACAGGCGCGGCCTGCGCCAATGTTCATGAGAACGACGGCGCTTTACCGAAAGACTCCTGAGCTACGGTCATGAGATCATCCCTGTTAATCCGGATGGATCATGATGTCCATGGTTTCGTCGCTGTCCTCGAACGGATCGGGAAACCCGTCGTCCTCCACCAGCTTCACGCCACACAGGCAGACGTCGCCGTCGACCACAGCGAGCGCGACCGGCTCAAGGGCCTTTCCGTTGCAGGGCCATCGATGCAAAACCCGCTATCGATCTCGAATGTCGCACCGTGCCGGCCGCATCTGATAAAGGCGCGGTCCGACGAGAAAAACTCTCCGGAGCCGATGTTGAGCCAGACACCGTCATGCGGGCAGCGGTTGACATAGCCGTGGTAGTCGTTTCCGAAGGTCCGCACCACGACAATCAGAAACGGCCGGCTCTCGCCGCTCTCGTCGATCCGCGACAGGTTAAAACCCTTCGCGCCGCCCCGCTCGATTGCATCGGCGCGACAGACGGTGAACACCTCGATCTCTTGGCTACCCATGTCGCGGTGCCTCCCTTCGCTCGTGCTTGTCGTTGCATTTTCCTGCCTGAAGGCATCGACGGCGGCACTGGTCAGCCGAAGCACGCCAATTCCACCGACCAGCTCCTGGAAGGGCATCGACGGCCCGCTGATAAAATCAAACCATTGGTGCGGCGCGAGGCCGGCCGGGCGCTCGTCAAGCTCCACCACTGTCTCGTTCAGGGAACAATGACGTGTTGCGAAATCCATGTGCCTTCCCGCCCAAGCTTGAAGAAACCCGAGCCGAAGCCGAAGAGCTCGATGATCATGCTACCGGTTCCGAGCAACTTGACTTCGCAGGCGAGCCGCAACTTGGAGGCGCCTCCTCCGATCGTATTGAGCTTGTCATTCTCTTTGCGCACCACCCTCGAGAGTTCCTTGCGGCCTTGCCGGACGAAATGTCGGAGGATCCACGTTTGGTCTGCACTTGCATTTGTTTGGCGTTGCGATCTTCGGGTTCTGCAGCACCGCCAAGAGTGATGTGGCCTGAATGACCTCGATCATCTTGCCCCATGGTGAGGCCGTGGCTGTCGACATTCAAGCCCTCCTTTTGCGTCCCATTTATGATTCCTCGGGTCTAATAAATTGCAGCGCCAGCGCCGATGTTGATTGACGCATCCTTTATCGTCTCCACGATGAACTCGATCTGGTCATCGGTGAGGTGGGTGTGAAACGGCAGTACCAGGGCGCGATCGGCGATCTTTTCCGTGACAAGAAAATCGCCATGCCGATAGCCGCGTTCGAAATAATGCCGCTGCAAATGCAACGGATGGCAATAGGCGGCGGCCTCGACCTGCTCGATGCGCAGGTCATCGACGATGGCATCGCGGCTGGAGCGCGTGAAGCGCGTCCCGAGATGGACGAGATAGAGGAACCAGTTCACCTCGGTCGCTTCGGGAGCCACATAGGGCGGCTTGATACCTTCGAAGGATTGCATATGCGCATTGTAGAGCTGTTCGGCGAGCCGGCGTCGCTCCAGGATTTCGTCGAGGCGCCTTAGCTGCGCAAGGCCCAGCGCGGCTGTGATATCGCTCATGCCGGCCTGGTGGGGCGCTGCGCTGCTGACGACAATGGAGGAGCGCTCATCCAGCCGATGTGCGCGATGGCGACGCAAGCCGCCGGCCAAGTCGATGTCGTCGGTCACCACCATGCCGCCTTCACCGCAGGTCAGGGCCAGTGGCTGGGCGAAGTCGAACACGGCGATATCGCCAAAGCGGCCAACGAGTTCGCCCTTGTATCGCGATCCGATCGCTTCGGTCGAATCCTCCAGGAGCGGCAGCTGATGGCGCTGCGCGATCGCGCGCAGCTCCAACCATGGCGCCGGATGGCCATTGGGGTTGCCACCAATAATCGCCCGCGTGTTGGCCGTGACACGCTCTTCGACCTTCGCCGGAGCCAAGGCTCCCGACCAATAGTCGACGTCGGCAAATACGGCCCTCGCGCCCACGAGACTGATAGCATGCACCGTCTCGCGAAACGAATAAGGCGAGGCGATCACCTCCTGCCCGGGCCCGATGCCTAGCGCTTTTAGCGCAAGCAGAAGCCCGATCGTGCCGCTGGGGACGGCAACGGCATATTTGCGGCCAAGATAGGCGGCAAAGGCTTTCTCGAAGGCGTCAGTGATCGGCCCATTGGAGATTCTGCGGCGAACATAGCAGCGCTTCCACGGCAGAGAGCTCGGCGGAGGTGATATCGGGATCGGAGAGCGGAATGAAGGATACGGCCTCGGTTGCTTCGGTGCCATCGCCGTGATCCTCTGCGAGTGCAATGCCGGTCACCGCCCAGTACTCCTTGCCGCCAGCAGGATACCAATCGCGCGTGCCGGATCGGCCGTGATCTGCACGCAGCGATCGCAGCCATCGATCAGATGCAGGTCGAAACGCGGAAAGCTTCGGAACGGCCGCTCCGTCACATCAGACGCATCACAGCGCGTGAAGGCGAGGTGCGGAAAACGGCGCCGCAGCTCGAGGAATGGGCTTGCATCGGCCTCCGCCGCCGCAAGCACCCGTTCTATTTCGATCAGTTGGTCTGTGCCAAGCGCCATCGCGGCTCCCATACAACTAGTCCCAAATCAGCTTTATTGCCAGAACCGCCGCTCTGGATCCGTGTTTAAATCCTCGATCGCTGAGGTCAGCCGGAGGTAAATGCTGTAAAACTCCCAGATCCCGTGCGCGTGGTTCATGCGAAACAGCTTCCACATCCCGCTCACCATGTCATAGTGGATCAGCGCGACATCGATCAGGCCGCCGTCCTTGTCGATATTGCGAGAGCAGCAGGGACTCTCGATCAGATAGCCACCCCTCACCGGCTTCACATTCGGCGACACAAAGCGATAGCGCTTGCGCGAGCCCAAGGCACGCTCGATCCGCTTGCGATCGAGCTCGTTCGGGTGAGGGATCAGTCCGATCGCTAGTTTTCTCATCACCGCAGCATTCATCGCGAACCAGCACCCTCAAAGCACTGCAATTTCTTCTTCAAGACAGCCGACGACCAGCCGCTCGCCGAACTCGACGAGATAGATTGGCACGTTCGCTTCGGTATGCCTGCCGACCTGCACGATCTCGCCGATCCCTCCGGCGCCCATCAATAGTCCATCGGCCGGTGCATCCGGAAAGGAGCCGTCGTTAATGAGGTCGATCGCCGCCTTGACGCGCTGGCCCCATTGGTACTTCGGCAGCCTCGGGTCGATCATGACGCGGCCTCTTCCGGCAACGGCAGGTCCTCAAACTCCTCGCGCGCCACCGCCGGCACGAGCTCCTTGCGCTTCATGCCGACGCGGTTGCCGCTTTCGAGAAATTCGACGCCATAGATGTAGAACTGCTGCAGGAAAGTGCCGATTGAAACGACGTAACCCACCTCCCCCTTTTTGGCGAGGATCTCGCCGACTTCCTTGCCGGCATAGGTTCCGTCATTGCGGATGGTGCGGTTGGCCCGCACCTTTTCGCCAAAGCTGAAGAAAGGCGGCCCGGTCAGCTCGACCACCTCGCTGTCGCGAACGATGTTGCTCATGTCCCACTCTCTCTCGGTCGTTCGGGCCGGATGGCCGCGCGCGCGCGGGCGGCTTCCTGCACCATCGAGTCCCCGTCCTCGGTCAACTCCGCCAGCTCGGCCGCCATAATGCGGCTTGCCACCTCATAGCGGACGCGCCAATCCGGATCGCGGCGCAGCAGGCTGAGCGAATCCGGAGACAGCCGCCGTGCGATCTCGAGCCGCACGGTGCCATCGGGATCAGTGACCATGCCGAGCAGCCAGTCATGGGGAATGCGGAGCGCGACCACGCGGCGCACCTCGGGCTCGTCATCGCTCATGAGACCCCCAAGCAGCGCCGGCGCGATCCGGCTCGCCACCACCAGGCGGACGTAATAGTCCTCGTCCGACATCATCGGCGCCAGCTCCTCGCCGTCCAGCAAGGTCGCAACCCGCATCCTCACCTCCCGATGCGGGTCGCTGCGCAGCCGCAGCGCAAAGCGCTTGGGCAGGCGGCGCGCCGCGTTCCAGCGCACGGTTTCCTCAGCATCGTCGAGCAGCATCGGCAGCAGGAACACATTGGCGTGGTTGGCCGCGATTGCGCGCACCTCGAAATGCGGATGTGTGACGTAAGCGTCGGCCAGCACCGGATTCCAGTTGAAGAAGCGTTCGATGCAGCGGGCGTAGCGGTCGTTGACGCAGGCGTGCATCAAGCGGCAGCCGCCGCTGGCCCTGAGCCCGAGATGCGTGCAGGTGCCGCAGTCGACCTCGTTGCCCAGCCAGTCGCGGGCCTTATCGATGTCATCCGTCATCGTCCTGCCCCATCCGCTCCAGCACGTCCAGGAGCACCTTGGCGCCGATCTTGTCGGTCGGGTCGAGCTCCACAAGCTTGTTGGCGGCGGCGTGCCCTTCATCCAGATCGCCGAGCCGCATCTGCAGGTAGGCGTAGGCTTTCAGGGAAAATAAATAGAAGCGCGGCAGGATGTTCTCGTAGCGATCGAAAGCAGCGTCGCCCGCGCTGACCCGCCGCCAATCGTCTGCGAGACTGTTTTCACGTGCTGCCTTACAAATACAGAGCTTTGCGACCTCCAACGCCTCGGCCAAGCGACCTTTGTAGAAATAGAAGCGGTAGAGCCCGATCAGGACGGCGGCGTGGCCCGGCGCCAGCGCCTGCGCTTCATGCAGGTGTTTTTCCGCGATCTCGTCCAGGTGATAGGACAGCCCGGCGTCCCACAGATGATCCTTGGCTTCGCGCGGCAGCCCTTCGCCGAGTAGCGTGTGCGCGATCAGCGCCCCCTCGCTCTCGGACAGCGGATTGCCTGCCCCATCGAGGTTCATTGGCAGCTTTCCTCTTCTAATGGGCAGCCTTTGCGGTGTTGCTGGAGCAGCATACCTGCTTCTGGAAAGATCAGCCTGGTCTGCGCAGAGGTGTCGGTCAAATCGATGGTGACAAGGCCAAGCATTAGCTGGCTCTCGGCATTGAGAAGCAACTTTAGGCTGTTGCGCTCTACGCCTTGCTGACCGGGCTGAGCTGCCGGCGCAACACCTATATCGGCGGACAACCCCGAGCAACCATCTGCCGTGACGGCGAGCCGGAAACCGGCGCCAACGGTGCCATCGGCGCGCAGCACGTAACTCGTGAGTTTTTCAGCGGCGGGCGTCAGCGTGATGGTCATGGGCTCGCCCCCTACGCCCGCGCCTGGTAGCGTGGCAATGAGGTGTCGACGACGCAGGTGTTATCAACCGGGCACACCGCGACGCATTGCGGCTCGTCGAAATGGCCGATGCACTCGGTGCATTTCTTCGGGTCGATGACGAACGTCCCGCCTTTCTCCGAGATTGCGACATTCGGACATTCGAGCTCGCAAGCCGAGCAGCCGGAGCATTGCGAGGCAATGATCTTGAACGGCATGGATATCTCCCTTACGCCGCCGAAATCAGCGCGCCCTGGCGGATCGCCGCCTCGCCCCGCTCAACATGCTGGATCTCGCCGCTTTGCACCTTCGCAAGATAGGACTTGAACCAGGCTATCGCTGATTTTTCGATGAACTCATGGGCGTATTGGTCGACCGGCTCGATCCCTGCCTTCAACAGATTGCTCTTCGGACAGCCGCCGATCTTGGCCACGAAGACCGCATGGCAGTCGTTGATGGCGCGGATGATGGTGGCAAGGCTCTCCTCCTCGCCATAACCGCCCCGGCAATAGTGATCGACGCGGCGATGGCCGACGAATTTGGCGCCCGTAGTGGAGAGTTCGTACACTTGGAACTCCTTGGCATGCCCAAAATGCTCGTTAATCAGCCCCGTGCCCTTCGTCGCCACTGCAACCAAGAGCTTGATGTCGCTCATCTCGCTGGCGAGCTCGGCGAGCTCTTCCTGCTCGGCAGCAACCTTGGCGACGCGCTCCTCCTCGACCTTGGCCTGATAGGCCTTGCGCATCTGGAGGTCATAGTTGACATCCATGGCCATAACCTTCTCGGTAGTGAACTCCGCGCTACGGTCCTCGCCGAGCAGGCCGACAGCGTCGGCGCGGCACTGGCGGCAGTGCCGCATCATGCTCATCTCGCCTTCGCAGGCATCCTGCAGTGCTTTCAATTCCTGCGCGGTCGGAGCCCGCTGACCGTTGAGACCGAACACCGTGCCGTGCTCGGGCGCGGAGATCAGCGGCATGATGTTGTGTAGGAACGCGCCGCGCGATTTGACCGCCTTGTTGACCTCGACGAGGTGCTGGTCATTGATGCCCGGGATCATCACCGAATTGATCTTGCAGAGGATGCCCCGCTCGGTGAGCATCTCGAGGCCTTGCAGCTGGCGGTCGTTGAGGATCTTTGCGGCTTCGAGGCCAGTGTGGCGCTTGTGGTTGTAGAAAATCCACGGATAGATTTTGGCGCCGATTTCGGGGTGGACCATGTTGATGGTGATGGTGACATGGTCGATCTTGAAGCGGGCGATCGTATCGACATGGTCGGGCAGCATGAGGCCGTTGGTCGACAGGCACAACTTGATATCGGGAGCGGCCTTGGCCACCAGCTCGAAGGTCATGAACGTCTTTTTCGGATTGGCCAGGGGATCACCGGGCCCAGCGATGCCGAGCACGGTCATCTGTGGGACGGTGGAGGCGACTGCCAGCACCTTTTTCGCCGCCTGCTCCGGCGTTAGTTTTTCGCTCACCACGCCCGGGCGCGATTCATTGGCGCAATCAAATTTGCGATTGCAGTAATTGCATTGGATGTTGCAGGAGGGCGCAACCGCAACATGCATGCGGGCGTAGTGATGATGCGCTTCTTCGCTGTAGCAGGGATGGTTCTTGACCTTCTCCCAGATCTCGGTCGGCAGATCACCCTGGCCGGCTTGCGAGCCGCAGCTCGCCTTGCCGCTGCCGCCGGACGCGCCGCAGCCCTTGTGCTCGGCGATCGCCTGCATGGTCTCGCCGATGTCGACGGCGCTCCCTGCCAAGCTTGCTTCGTCCAGCGCTGATACGTCCATCCGTTCATTCTCCCTGAAGGCGGAAACTGAAAAGAAGATTTGCAACTCGCGTGCCATGGCCGGAATGGCGAGCAGTTTTAATCTAAGTCACAAAGTGAGCCGCCTGCCGCGGTTCGCCGTGGAAGCGAAGCCTTCTGCACGACATTAGAAATGTTCGAAGTGTGACAGGCGTCTTGATCCTGACATGGAGATGAGCGCAGTCATTCGCCGGCGCGAAACGCAAGACAACTCGCATGCGCCGGCACGCGAGCAACATCGACCCATATACAAGGTCTGTCAGGCAGCGAGCAGGATCTCGATCGCGCGCGGGAGCGGGATCGCAAGCGGCGTCAGGCCCTGTTCGACCAGAAAGCGCAGCTCATTCCTGGACAGCACATCCGGTTCCACGATGGCGTAATGAACACCGGCTGAGCGCTTGGTGAGCTGCCGCGCATAGGTTCGCAGCAGCTGATCGTTGAATCGGCAGCCGATGAAGAGAAATCTTCTGCCATTGCGCCGCTCTTTCACCACATCGGGGATCGGCGTCTGAATGTCGATCTCGGTCAGCACCTCGACATAGTCGGCGTCAGAGATCAGGAAGTTCCTGGCAGGCAGCACGCCGCCGTGCGGCTTGTAGAGGACCGTGGTCCAGCTCTGCGCCACAGCGCGATCGACCTCTCTGCCCTCCGCATCATAGAAGCGATACCAGCGGTCCTCGCCGAGGCCGGCGCGGCAAATGCCCTGCACCTCGCCCCACCCCTCGTGCTTGCCGAGCGCCGCACGCATCGCGCCGTCATACCAGGCATCGACCATGACAGGCAAGGACAGCGCGGCGAGATGATGATGCAGTGGTGTAGGCTCGACCGGCGCAGCAAAGGCCTGCGCCACCAATGCCGTCACGGTGGAGCGATGCTTGTTGCTCTCGATGTGCTGCGCCGACGCCCAGACATTGCCCTTGGCCCGGCGCGGCAGCGCGACCTTGGTAGCGAAGAAGCCAGCCAAGGCCTCCGGCGTCATCGGCGCATCCGGTTTGGACAACGCGGTGAGACCAGGTCCGAGATAGGGAACAATGCTGCCGGCACGCAGCCTAGCCGCTACGTCAGTGAGAATCGCCTCCGCATCGGCCGCGTTGACAAAGTCGATTTGCGGGGTCGCCTTCATCGGTCGTCGCCGCCCTCGCCGCGCTTTCGGGCATTGACCGTGATCGGCAGCGGCGTATCGCTCGCCATTTCGGGCAGATCGAGCACCCAGCCATTGGCTATTCTGATCCAGCCGCCCCACAGCGTCTCGTGCTCCGATTCAACGATCGGCTCCTCGAGATCTTTTTTCGGCACGTAAATCGACAGGCCCGCCTCCGGAGAGCGGCGAATCATGACTTTCATGAGATCAACTCGTGTATCGCGGGCGAATTGCTGGTGGGATTGGGATGCTCTCGTGACATGGCGCGCAGGTGAGCCACGATGCCGGACAATACGCGGACGACGTGATCGACTTCTTCGACGGTGGTTTCATGCGATAAGGAAAAGCGCACCGCGCCGCGCAGGCTCCTCGCCGGCACGTTCATGGCGCGCAGCACGTGCGACGGGTCCATTGAGCACGAGCTGCAAGCTGATCCCAGCGAAGCGGCAATGCCCGCGCGATTGAGATGGTGGACGATTGCTTCGCCTTCGAGATCCTCGAAGGCAATGTTGGCCGTGTTCGGCAGCCGGTTGCTGACATCGCCGAGCGCCATGCAGTGGCCGTTGTGCAAAATCGCCTGCTCCAGGCGATCGCGCAACCCACCAATGCGAACGCGATCCGGCTCGAGCCGCTCCGCCGCAAGCTCTGCAGCTTTTCCAAGACCGATGATGCCGGGGATGTTCTCGGTTCCGCCGCGGCGCCTTCGTTCCTGTGCCCCGCCCCAGATCAGCGGTCTGAAATTTGTGCCTTGGCGTAAATAGAGCGCGCCGGTCCCCTTGGGGCCGTGCAGCTTGTGCGCGGACAGCGATAGCATGTCGATAGCATTGTCCTTCAGGTCGATGGGCACCCTGCCTATGGCCTGCACGGCATCAGTGTGAAACAGCGCGCCTGCCGCACGCGCTAACCCGGCCAGAAACTCCACCGGGAAAATCGTGCCGGTCTCGTTGTTGGCCCACATAACCGACGCAATCGCCGTGCGTGGTCCAAGCGCCCAGCGAAAGGCCTCGACGTCGAGCCGTCCGCGCGAATCCACCGGGATCACGTGCGTGTTGATGCCCCTTGTCGCCAATTGCTCGACCAGCGTGAGGATGGCGGAATGCTCGACGGAGGTGGTGACGATCTCGTCGCGCCCTTCCTGGGTCGTAAGCGCAGAAAGGATGGCGGCGTTGTTGGACTCGGTCCCGCCGGAGGTGAAGACGATCTCATGATCGTGGGCGGCCCCCAGCAAATTCTGCAGGCTGCGGCGCGCCTTCCCCACCGCGCCCGCGATCTCGCTGCCGAAGGTATGGGTGGACGAGGCATTGCCGAACTGCTCCGTGAGGAACGGCAACATGGCTTGCAAGACACACGGATCTGTCCGCGTGGTCGCATTGTTGTCGAGATAGATCGGCACAAACGCCTCCTTCAATGCCGCGCATTGGCGACGCCGGCGACCGGGATGAGGCGAACGAATTCGCCGAGCTTTCGACCAGCCGCGCCTGAATGCCTTCTAGCGTCGCGCTTGAAAGCTTGCAGAATACGCAGGCACCAGTCAGCTTCACCATGATCTTGCTGCCCTCGATCCCGACCAGCTGACAGTCGCCGCCGTCGCGTTGCAGATTCGGCCGGTTCGCGCCGTAGTTGCTCCCGACCGGTCTCAATGCTCGGCGGTTGCTTCAATTGTTCCGGTTCGACCGGCATGCTTCGATTTCTCTTGTCATCAGCTGAAGGATTTGCCGCAAGAGCAGCTCGATTTGGCGTTCGGGTTGTCGAAGGTGAAGCCCGAGCCCTCCAGCGCCACCACGAAATCGATGGTCGTGCCGGCGAGGTGGTCATGGCTCTTGTTGTCTACGAACACCTTGACGCCGTCGCGCTCGATCACGGTGTCGTCAGGCTTAGCCTCGTCGGCCAGGCTCAACCGGTATTTGAACCCGGCGCAGCCACTGGCCTCGACCATGATGCGCAGGCCGCTCGCCGGCTGCGCCGATGCTGAAATCGTGCTCTTGACCGCATTCACTGCGCTATCCGTCAGATTGATCATGGCTATCCTTTTTGCCTGGGTCGTTTGCATGGGAATTGGCAAGTCGCATGCCAGCGCGCCCGAGCTTGACATTGCTCACCTTTTCGAAATCGCGCCTGTTGGCTTTGCGACGCGTGTAGGGTTGCTGACAAAGGTCTTTGAGGGATTGCGGCGGCTTTGCGTGTCTTTCTTTATGGATTCCGCCGATGAAGCGGAAGGAACGCGGCGGCAAACAATTTGCATTGCGTCTCCCGCCGCCGGAGTGTCCGGCGATTGTCTTGGATCGAGGGATGATTTTTCATGACTGCAATCGAGAACACCGCGCTCGGCCGGTTGGAGAAGGAGGGGCGCCTGCTCAATGCCATATTCAAGGGCGGGACCACCAAGCAGGGCCGGTTCGGCTTTCGCGGCGATATCGCCCTAAAATTCCAGGCCCAGGTCGCGGACGAGAAGCGGCCGCCCCACTATTCGATCGAGCAGGTACTGACGGTCGTGCAGGAAGGCGAAAGGAGCATTCCGGTGCTGGCCGGCTATCTGCACTGCTTCGCTTATCTTGCTGATGTCGCAAACGTTCTTGACGGCGCGCTAAGCCCTGATGGGAGCTACTTCATGTTTTGCAACAACATAGACCTGTTGGCGAAATACCGAATCAAGCTCGGTGGTATCACCTTCAACGTGCTGCCGTGCGATGAATCCACCGTTTGGAAGGAAATGATGGACCTGGTCGGGGTCGACAAGAATGACATCAAGAAGCTCGACGCGCCCGGCAAGCTCGACTACCTGCTCGACGCAACCAAGGATCTCGATGCGTCCTATGATGAGATCTCTTACGAAGACGGGCTGAAGAGGATGGAACCCGTGAGAAACCGTAACGAGAACCGGCCGGTCTGAACGCCGGCTTTAGCTTTAGCCAGAGGAATCCTCCTCCTCGACAAGCCGCACGCCGGTAACGCAGATATCGCCGTCCAGCACCGTCAACGCGACCGGCGTGAGACTGCTGCCCTTGCACCGGCCGTCCACACAGCGGCCGGTGCCGAGCTCGAAGGTCGAGCCGTGCTTGCCGCACATCAGCCGGATGCCGCGTGGATCGAAAAACTGGTTGCGTTCCCAGTCCAGATTGACGCCATTGTGCGGGCATTTGTTAAGATAGGCAAACACCCGCTTGCCCCAGCGCACCACGACAATGGGCCACGGCCTGTGGCTGCCGTCTTCGTCGACGATCATGAGGTGGAAGCCCATGGCGCGCTGGCTTGGAATATCGTTGAAGCCGCAGATTGCATAGGCGATATTCGGCTGCGTCCGCCGCTCGTTCATGACAAGAGAACCATCAATTGATCATCCTGCGATCAGCCTTGCAAAAATCGCGCAAAGTACCTGATCGCCTCACCTTCTTGGGAGTCCGGCGCGCGCCGTCGCCAACGAGAAGCCGCTCGATCATCGGACCAACGAGCTTGGTGGGATCAGGCACCGCTTGGCTGTTCAGGAATCGGATCGCAGCAGATCCAGACCCATCTGGCCGCGCGCGTGGTTTCTGTTATTTGCTCAGGACCTTCTCAAGATCCAGCGCGGCGCGCTTTTCAGCTGGCAGGCTGTCAAGGTTCTGCATTCGCCATTTGACGGCCGGCAAATCGCGGGCACCGGGAACGCCCCAAGCAAATCCCATTCAGCATCGCCGCGCTCAATGAAATCAGGAATTTCCGATGCCTGTCTGGCATGTTGCCGACAATCTCCGCGACAGCGTTTTGCGTACGGCCAGCGGCTCATCTCGCGAAACGGACTTGGCGGTCATCCCACGCGAGGCTTGACCGGCAACCCCGTAGTCATGCATTTGAAGATTGGCACCGTCGTTCAAGTCACAACGGAGAATCCGATTTCCAATGCGCTTGGAACCGAGTGACGGTCTCAATCACATGATACAGACGGTTCTCGGCTAAGTTAGTGCTAACCTCCGAGCGGTGACTTGGGGCAAGACGGGGTCGAGCTCTTCCTGCTCAAGGGTCTTGGCGCCCTCCTCCGCCAGATAAGTGGCGAGCGCAGCTATGCCAGAATCCGATAGGCATCGCGCTGGTGCGGCCTTTTTAGCCGGAACTTGTCCAAATTGCTTGGCGATTTCGATGCTCATGAGGTGGGGACGGATCGGACGTCCGATAGCGCGCTCGATCGTCTGAAAGATCCAGGTGCCGTCCGGATCGATGTCCGACCAGTGGAAGATCGGCGTGCATTCGGACACAATTCCTGCGATGACCCGGAGCGCCTCTTGCGTCGCGAGCGAAGGATATCCACCCACGTACATCGTTGTTCCCAGTCGCCCGGGGTCCGCCTCGGCGATGTGCCTGTTGAAGCTTGCGAAGTTTTCGACCGTCAGAACGTAGACCGGGGGCTCCCGGAAGCGGATACGATCTGCCTCCTTGGGCGTGATTCCGAGATAATGCGGAGAGATCCGGGACAGATCGGCCCCGTCGAGATCGATCCGCCCCGCGATCAGAAGCGGCGGGGCGAAACGCTCAAGCCCGATAGTCCGCAACGCTTCGCGCGGTCGCGCGCCCGGCGGAAATTCGAGGATTCCGCTAAGAAGTCGTACGACGGCGCCTTCGTTGCGTTCGAGTGTCTTGCTGTCGCCCACCGTCTTCCGGGAGAACGTCTTGTAGTCGACGTCCAGGTGCTTGTGGTCCAGAATCGCTTGGGCCAGCGCGAACACCTCGCGGAGCCTCTCGACGTCGAACGACGCGAATCCGTGCCACGTCTTCCCTCGCCCCCAGACGTCGGCGATACCCGCAGCGCTTTCCTTCAGTCCATCGTGCAGCGACAAGCCGGCGACGAGACGCCCGGCAGCATCTTCGGCGATCCGCGACGCCGGGGTGCGGCCGAGACGTCCATACAAGACGCCCGCCGACATCAGCCGCACGTGTGCGACTTGGTCCCGCCTGGCGCCGCGCCCCCAGCCGAGCGAGACCGCGCCGATCTCTTCAGCCTCCTTGATCTGTTTCAGGAAGGCGTCGGCGGCGACGACGGACGGGAAAGCGGCATAGTCGGGGTGCGCGATCGGGCTTGAGGCGCCGGCCTCGAACCGGTCGAGAAGGTCGCCTAGCAGTTCCTTTGCGTCGGTGAAACGGCGCGGCATGGCTATTCGGCGGCCAGCCGTGCGGCGAGGTCCTCGTCGGACATGAGATCCGGGTCGATGGCCATGAGCTCGCGCTTGGCCTTCACCTTCAGCGAAACGACGGTCGCCCTCGACTGCTCGCCGATGCGATCCACTTCGACGATGGTGTCCATGTGCTCGAGCACCGCAACACGCTTCTCGAACGGCGCGGCGATCACGAATTGCAGGCCGAGCTTCTTGTAGAAGGCCATCATTTGGCGCTGGTTTCTGCCGTCCATCTTGGAGAACGCCTCGTCGAACATGGCGAGCGCAAAACCCAACGGCTTGCCGGCGCGCCGCTCGGCGCTGCCGTAGACGGCGGCGAGCGAGGCCCCGATCGCCACATAGATTGGCACCTGCTGCTCGGCGCCCGATCCCGTCCCACGACGCTGCTCCCATCGAGTGGACCGGCCGGTGGCGACGTCCTCCATGTGGATCTCGAAGGTGTAGAAGTTCCGGTAGTCCTCGAACTGCGTGAAGTCCTTCTCTGGATCCTCAAGGAGCGCCTCGAGCGCGACAATGGTGTCCTTGTGCGGGAAGTCGTCGGGCACGTCGCCGCGGAAGAGCATGTCTAGCGCTTCCGGAGAGGTTTTGCCGATCTCGATGATCTTGAGGATCGGCTGGAATTCCACGACTTGTGTGCGATGGAACGAGTAGCGCTCGTTGTGGAAGGGGTGGGCCTGGAGGCTACGGTTCAGCGACTGGAGGTCCCGCTCCATCTTGCCGATCCTTGAGGTCAGGGCGTTGATGAACTCGCCGCGCAGCAGCGTCGAGGCCTTCTCGGCCGCCTCGCGCGCCTGCCGTTCGTACCTGCGCAGTTCGTTGGATTCGATGTCGTCGATCAACTGCTCCATCCAGGGCTTCACTTCCTGGAGCGGCTCGCTTTCGATGCCGACTTGAGAACTCATGCCGAAATCGTCGAAGTATCCGTCCAGGAATTCCCGCACCCGGCGCTCGATACCCTTGCGCTCCACGTCCGACGCCTCGGCATCTTTCAGGGCTTTATCTGCGATGGAACAATGCTTCTCCGCTTCGCTCTTTTGCAAACGCGTATCGAGGCGCGATCGGTAGGCGGCGCGGCCCTTCATCGCGGCGTAGAGTGAGCGATTCTTGAGGAAGATCGATTGGGCGACTCTCAAGTTGAGTTCGGAGCCGGGCACGTTTTCTCCGTCCCCGAGCTTCCCTTCGATGAGCCGCACCTCGCCATTGTGCTTGTTGAAAGCCCTCTGCTGCGTCTCCCGTTCGACGCGCCGGCGTTCTTTGAGGTCCAGCTGCGCCTCCTTCTTCTCACGAAGTCCGCCGTCGCCGGCCCCGTGCAGGGCGGATAATCTTGCCTGCGCATCAGCCTTCTCGGCCTCGGCGGCGGAGAAGGCTGCCGCACATGACTTCAGGCCGGCGCTCCCGTCGGTGCAAAGGGACCTAAGGGCCGCGAACGCGGCGTCAGCTGCTTCCGCTTCCCTCGCCTTCTGGGAAACCGCGTCCTCGAGCGCCTCCGTCTGGTCCTGCAGCGCTCGCAGCGCGTTCGCCTGAGCCGCCTTGCCGATCTTGTGCTGCGACGGATCGATCGAACGATGGGTCCGTACCAGGCCGTCGTCGTAGAGACCGTCCTTCATGATGGCCCGGCCCGGCTTGTTAAACTGTTCGAGCGTGTCGGCAAGGCGCACGGAGCCGTAGCGGCGCATGATGAACGACAGCGCGTCCGGATCCTCGGTGCGGAAGATAGAGGGAAACGTTCCGCGGTCCGGCTTAGCCCTGAACTGCTCCAGCTTGTTGAGGCTTACCAGCGAGGTGTGACGGAATTCGCGGCGACCTTCCTTGAATATCGCCGTCGCCGCGCCGATGTCCGGTCGGTCGACGAACACCGCGTCCCGGTCGCGGCCGAGAAGCGCTTCGGCAGCTCCCGCCCATTCAGGGTCCGCGACCTCGATCAACTCGCACAGCACCCGCGGCGCCATTCCCTTTTGCCGGGTCTGAGGCACAGCCGTTCGGTATCCGGCTCGAGATGCGCGCGCGCGCCTCGGAGGCATGCTGACGGATGCGTTCGAGCAGATCGCCGCGTTGCGCGCGCAATTTCGACGCCTCGGCCATGATCGCCTGTCTCGCCTCGTCGACCTTGGCCGACCATGCTGGCGCCGACGACACGAACCCCTGCTCGGCCGCCGAGAGTTCGTCGGCCACGGCTCCGATTTCCGCGTTCTTGGCTGCACCGAGGAGCTTCGCGACCGAGGGAATGAATTCGTCGAAGCCGCAGCCGTACATGGCGAGCAGCGGTCGAAGCCGTTGGATGTTCTCCACCCGCCCCCTGAATTCGGAAAGGGCCCACTGCGCGGCCTGATCGGCCATTATGGCGGTCTGCGCCAATTCCTTCCGGCCCGTCCTGGCGTCATGTTCCGCGATCGCTGTCGTCAGGCGTTCGATCTCCCTGTCGATGGCCTTGACGTCCTCGTCGATGAAGGCGAGCTCGGCCGTCGCCGCGGCCCGCTGCGCGGTCTCGTCGCGCAGCCTGGCCCGCAGGTCGCGATTGGTCGCCCTGGCCGCCAGCCAGTTGGCGCGCCTGGCGATCCATTCCTCGCGGAATTTCGTCTCAAGAGTCCTCTCCAGGCCCGCCAAGATTGCGCGCAGCGCCTTCAGGGCGTCGAGCTTCTCCGCATCCTCCGGATTGTCTCGCTGATGTTGCGGTAGGTCTGGATCGACTCGCGCAGTTCCTTGATGCCGATCCGACTGTCTTCCAGGATGTAGTCCCGGACGAACTGGGTGGCGGTCTGGTTATGGTCGAGGGTCATCGCGTTCACGATGGACTTCTGCAGCCCGCTGGCGTTCTGCTCGCCGTAGGGCGCGTACGGCACCAGATGGCGCATGTATTCGCGCACGTAGTCGCCGGCCCGGTCCCGGTGATTGACGAAATTCTGCTCGCCCACCGCCGCGACGATCCGGGCGCGGACGTCCTCCCATTGCGCGGGGAACTGCTGCGCCCCTTTGCGCTCGATGAAGTCCTTGGCCGTCAAGACCGTGCCGACGGCGACGAAGAGCGCGAGGACCGTCTCCTTGCTGTCGGACTTCCGCGCCTCGAGAGCCATGCCGATCGTAACCGACGGCCGCTCGCGCTCGGTATCCTCGAATCCGAGCGCGATGTAGGTGCGGGCCTCGTCCCGCCGGCGCTGGTCTTCGCCGAGCGTACCGAGGCAGTAGTCGACGACGCTGCGCTTGGATCCGCTGCGGGACTTTCCGCTATCGCCCGCCACCGCGTTCAGGCGCAGGAAGCGCCGGTTGCCGCCGGTGAGAACGACCTGGGCCATGTCCAGGATGGTCGACTTGCCCGACCTGTTCTCGCCCAGCACGCCGATGTGGCCGGCGACCGCGATGTCGGCAACGTCGAACAGGTGCCAGTTCACCAAGGCAAGGTGCCGCAATTCCATCATGCCTCGTCTCCGGCGTCCCGCGGAAAGCGGGCCTCCTCGCTGCGGACGTAGCGCTCGAGCCTCTGCAGGGCGTCGCCGCCGCTGATGAGCTTGATCATCGGCCGGATCCGGACCTCGCAGTCCTGCTGCTCGTTGTCGAAGTCTCCGATCTCGACCAAGCTGCGCTGAGCGGCCTCCTTGAGAATGTCGCGGAAGCGCTGACTTGAGAAGGCGCTGCCCCCGTTGGGCTGCACCATCTCCCGATAGCGATCGAACAGGTCGTTGAGGGTGGTGACGACGACCGCCCGGTCTTCCATCGCGCCCGCGTTGATCTCCTGCTGCCAATAGGCGGCGAGGACGAGCATCACGATGGTTTCGTCCAATTTCATCCGCGGCAGCGGCACGTCGTCGTCCATGGCGACGATGCCGGCCCATTGGGCTTCCGGATCGCGATGGAGGCGGTAGCCGCAGGTGTCGAAAAAGCCGTCGACCGCGTCGCGGAAGCGCCCGTCCATGATCGTATTGTAGACGATGCCGGTCCGGGGGTCGCCTGCGAACACGAACTGGCGGCGCAGCAGGAAGTGCAGCGCTTTGCGCAGATCGGCTGCCTTGTCGGCGCCTGCCGAGCGCTCGATGTTCTCGAATTCGCTAAGCATGCGCTACTCCCTTGCGGAGGCCGCCGCGACGGATCACGAAATTGGCGCATCTGAGCCATTCGCTGTCGTGCGGCGGAGTATCGGGCGATGGCTGCAGATCGAAGCTGCCGGCGACCTGCGGTGGCACATCGCCCGTCAGGGCGTACCGCCGGGCGGAGTCGAACGCGAGGAAGTCGTCGACCGTCTCGATTTCGACGAAACGCGCTTCCTTAGTCCCGAACGGTGGGACCTGCCCTTCGAGGAACGTGCGGACGTCCTCCGGACGAGGCGCGATGCGCGCGATGTACTCGAGCCGGAGTTGCTTCCGCAGTTCGTAGAGCGGGTCGGATGGTGGCGCCGAGAGCTCCCTTGCTTCGACGGGCCGGCGGGGCTGTCGGGTCGGCGCCTGATGGTGCTCCGACCAGGGGAGGCCAGCGGCTCGACGCTCCATTCAACGGTCGCCTGGTCGTGGCGTCCGTCCCGCAGCAGGGCGTCGAGGCGGCGGACCAGGTCGCCGGCGCGGCCGACCAGACCTTGTGCGCCGCGCTCGGCGTACTTGATGGTATTACGAACGCGCGCTTCGAGTTGTCGCCGGAACGTTTCGATACGCTCGAACATCTCGCCGATCTGCTCGAAGATGTTCTCGATCGCCAGCAGGTCGTCGGCGGCGGCCGTATGGCCGTCTTCGACATCTGACGCCATGCTGGCCGCCGCGTATTCCTCTGCGAGCACCTGCATCGTGTCCGGGTGTAGGAGATTCTGCGCGCCAGGTCGACGATGGCGTCGCGGAAACGGTAGGGATGGTTCACCGTCAGGATGGACTGGAAGTCCTTCAGCAGGAGCTGATCGACGAACTCCTCGAAGAAAGCCTCCAGGCGGGTACCGACCGTCTTCGACTCCATGACCGTCCGCCTGATCCGCTTGAGGTCGGCGAGGATCGCCCGAAGGCTCTTGGTGAACTGGTCGGCCTGGTTGCGCGCCTCACGCACCGCGAGCGCGGCTTCGCGCTGCTTGCGATCGGTCACCTCGGGCGTGAGCTTCTCCACCGCCTCGAGGTTCAGACAGATCTGGACGATCAGGCCGCCGAATCTTTGGGAGAGGTCCTTGTTCAGGCTCGCCAGTCGCTGGATCACCAGCAAGGGTCCCATCGCCATGTCGACGGTGACCCGCAGGCCGTATTCCTCTTCCTCGAGCCAGCCCCAATCGACCAGGCGCTAGTAGAGTTGTCGGGCCAAGCCGAGCGCCTTGTCGCCTTTCTCGGATGCGAAAGCGAGGTCGGCTTTACGGATCCGGCGGCGGCCCGCCGAGATCACGTCCGGCAGCCCGCCGAAATTGTCGCCCTCGTTCCACAGCGAAGGATTGGCGCGCATGACATCGTAGATGGCGTGCACGACCCGCCGCGGCGTCGGGAATGCCGGGGCCCCCGTGAAGAAGCGTTCGTGCAGATCCAGCAGGCAGGCCGCGTAAAGGTGCTTGTGGTCCCTCGAAAACACCAGGAACGCGTCGTCGTGCAAATGGCGGAACAAGGACAATGGATGTTGCTCCCTGGACCGCCTTCATCCCGGAGGATGGATCAAGCCGGTCTCAAACTCATGACCTGCCGAGAGAATATTTCCACTTGAGACGTATCGCGGGAAAGGCGCAACCCAAGACGTTATGTTCATAGTATGTTCTTGAATAATCTCGGCACTTGGTGAATGTGGTAAATTGTTAGGGCAGCGCGTCGATTATCGTTTCTATCGGAAGATAGAAAGTTCTTGAACCGATGGGGCTTTCAATGAATTCGGCCCCTTTCCAAAAGGCTGCTGCTTTATCGTCGATGGCATGCA
This sequence comes from Bradyrhizobium sp. RDI18, assembly GCF_043203335.1. Classification (NCBI taxonomy): domain Bacteria; kingdom Pseudomonadati; phylum Pseudomonadota; class Alphaproteobacteria; order Hyphomicrobiales; family Nitrobacteraceae; genus Bradyrhizobium; species Bradyrhizobium sp. RDI18. The sequence continues at coordinate 562,702 of NZ_JBICRN010000006.1, forward strand.
CGAGGATTGCGCGAATTCCTATCGTTTCCGAGGCGTGCACAATCTGATGGAGCGCGTGTTGGAGGAGGTCCAATCCAATGCCCTTCCCCTTATAGGGAAGATCCCGGGCTAAGCGCCCGATAATAGCGACGGGGACCTGGTTCGGCAGCCCATGTCGCTTAATTGGCTTGGGGATCGCCGCCCGCTCAACACTCCCCGAGGCTATACAATAGTATCCAATGACCACGTTATCTTCGCACATCACATAAGTGCGCGCGGTCTTGCCCTCGCTATCAAGAGCACGATTCTTCAACCAATCGTCCAACGCTTCATTGCCGCTGTGAAAGCGGCTGAAGTCGTGCGTAGGCTTCAGGAGCGTGGAAGCTATCAAACCCCCACGCTTCCCGGGATGCTCTATTACTTCTGCCAAAGCGGCTTACGCTTCATTAGTGCCTTGAGCTTTGCGCCTGCGGGAGGCGGGTTATCCAAGGCGGCTATAAAAGCGTCGTGCTTCTCTGGCTCAAGGACGAACAGCCTTTGGTCCAATAGAACATCGATCGCATGCTGACGCGCGCTATCAAGCATGAACTCACTGAGCGATTTACCAACGGCCACAGCCGCAGTATCGATTAGATGCTTAACTTGGACAGTCGCGCGGATATGTATATTGGTTTCGCTTCGGACGCGCCGCGTCTTTGTACGCGCCCTCGGACGCTCTAACACTGCTGCGTGTTCCATTGCGAACTCTCCCACGGTCTAACAACATCAACTTTTAATTTCGCAACTTTCATCGCCTTCTATATTGCATGTGTGTACACAACGTCAACACAGTTCATGAGTTCCAACAAAATAGCCAGCTGACTCGAAATTGCCGAAATCGGTCCTATATTAATGTAATGGACCGCCCGAAACGCCCCAGAGATCCAAACCAGCTCGCCAAGGCCGATAATTGATATCGCCCGGCCAGCGGGGCCTTCTAGGCGGCCTTCAGCGAAAAGCCGCTGCGCTTAAGGCTATTCGAGCCCGCTGGTCTTCTTCGTAACTCCGCCGGCTTGCGGAACTCCTTGGCCCCCAGCCCGCTTCTTTCGCCGTTTCCCCTTCCGCGGCATCCAGCTTTGCTTCCTTTCCCCTGCGGGTTCCGTGTCGCGAATACCGAGCGTAACGCGATTGCTGTAAGGGAAGTCATAGCCTTAATTCCGATAAACGTGTTTTATGCAGTTCGACGCATAATTTCAATTTATGCGCCATTTGCTATATTGCGCTTTTATCGGATTTAGCACATACTTAGGTCGGAGTAACAAATGACCGACCTTGCCCGCACACCGAACCAGATCGGCAACCTGATCCGCCGCACCCGTAAGAAACGGGGGCTCAGCCAGTCGCAGGTCGGCGTGCGCGCGGGCCTGCGCCAGGAGACAATCTCGCTCATCGAAACTGGCCATCCGGCAGCCAAGCTCGACACCATCCTTGCGGTACTCGCGGCCCTGGACCTTGAGTTCCGGATCGTCCCTCGCACCAAAGGCGCAGCCGCCGACCTTGAGGACATTTTCTGATGCCCCGGCGTCGCCGCCATGAGCCGCTGCGCGTGCTCCTCAACAACCGCCTCGTCGGCCGCCTGAGCAAGGCGGCGACTGGCGCTATTGAATTCCGGTATGAGGCTGACTGGCTCGGATGGGAACATGCCCTGCCCGTCTCGCTCTCGCTGCCGCTGCGGGAGGATGCCTTCCGCGGCGCAGCCATCACGGCCGTCTTCGACAATCTGCTCCCCGACTCCGACGCGCTCCGTCGCCGGGTAGCGCAAAGGGTCGGCGCCGCCGGGACCGACGCCTACAGCCTGCTCGCTGCTATCGGCAGGGACTGCGTCGGTGCCCTGCAATTCGTCGCCGACGATGATGATCATCATGGCGATGGTCGCACCATCGCCGGCGATGCCGTCGATGACGAAGCGATTGAAAAGCTCCTCAACGGGCTTGCCCAGACTCCGCTCGGGCTTACGCGCGACGATCATTTCCGGATTTCCGTGGCAGGAGCGCAGGAGAAAACGGCGCTGCTGCGGCACGGCGGCAAGTGGCTCAAGCCGCACGGCACCACGCCGACGACCCATATTTTCAAGACGCAGATCGGGGAGCTGCCCAACGGCATCGACCTTTCGAACAGCGTCGAGAATGAATACTACTGCCTGAGACTTGCTGCCGCCTCCGGCGTGCCGGTGAACCATGCCGAGATTGCGACTTTCGGTAAGACCACGGCGCTCGTCATCGAGCGCTTCGACCGGCGGTGGACGAAGGATGGCCGCCTGCTCCGCCTGCCGCAGGAGGACTGCTGTCAGGCCCTGTCGGTCCCGCCGACGCGCAAATACCAGAGCGATGGCGGTCCCGGCATGGTGAAGCTTCTTGATCTGCTCAAAGGCAGCGACACGCCCGCTGATGATCAGGCGACGCTGCTCAGAGCGCAAATCTTCTTTTGGCTGATTGGCGCAACCGATGGCCATGCGAAGAATTTCAGCATCTTCATCACGCCCGGCGGCCGCTACCATCTGACACCGCTTTACGACGTGCTCACGGCACAGCCGAGTCTGGACACCGGTCAGATTCAGCGCAAGCAGATGAAGCTCGCAATGTCGGTAGGGACAAACAATCACTACAGGATTGCCGAAGTAGACGGCCGGCATTTCTTGCAGACAGGCGAAGCGGCGGGCGTACCGAAAAAGCTCGTTCAGGAATCAATCGAACGTGTCGCCTCTACCGCTGAAGCTGCGCTCGGCAGAATCGAAAGCGAGCTGCCAAAGGGCTTTCCCGAGGCAATCCATAATTCGGTAAAAACTGCGGCTATGCAGCGCCTGAGTTCATTGAAAGTGCACTAGCAGAAAGATTACGGTTGCTGCCGGAGGAAAACTGCATTTGCGCCGTATGGCGCTTGCGTCCGCACCGGCCGCCGTTGACCAGCACGCACGAAGTGGTCGCCGAAGCGAAGACCTGCTGGATTGGATTCTGCGGCACCGGGCGGAATAGCGCCCCCTGGGTGCCTGCGCCGCTAACTCCTCAGAACAGCTTGGCATTCAACCCGAATAGCTAGAGAGAGGCTTATCAAGCAAGCCTAGTTATGCGAACTTTTGATGGCCCAGATGAAGACGCCCCCTGGGCACCGCACCCCGCGAATGGGAGCGCGTCAGATCTACGAAGCGCTTAGGGATCAGATCCTGCGGCGCGTGTACCGCGCCGATGGCCTGCTGCCGTCGTCCCGCGCCCTCGCCGGCGAACTCGGCGTATCACGCGGTACGGTGACGATCGCGTATGAGCAACTCGCGGCGGAAGGCTTCATCGAGATCCGCCATGGCGCACGGCCGCGCGTTTCACAAGCTGTTGTCGAGAGGGGGCGCGTGCGCACGACGTCGCGGCCGTCGTCACGGAAGGTGCAACTGTCGGGCTACGGCGAGCGTTGAGACAGGTCGCGCCGCGCTCGGAGGAGCAACCTCGCAACCTCCTCGCAAATTTTCGGTATGGTGACCTCTCACCTTCGGATTTCCCCGTGCTCGCGTGGAAAAGAGCCGCGGTCGCTGCAATGCCACGGCGGCCCGCGAGATTGGCCTACAACGATCCTTGCGGCTCTCGGCGGCTGCGGATGGCGCTGCAGGCCTATCTCTGGCGTTCGAGGACCGTGCGATGCGAAGTCGATCAAATCATCATCGTGAACGGTTCGCAGCAAAGGCTCGACTTGTGTGCGCGACTGCTGCTCAACTCCGGCGATCGGTTCGTCATGGAAGACCCTGGCTACCTGATGGCAAGGCACGTCTTCTCGGCCACCGGGGCTGCCGCGGTGCCGATTCCGGTCGACGTCGACGGACTGGACACGGAGCGGCTTGCAAACGTCCAAGCGCGGCTCGCGTACGTAACGCCGTCGCATCAATTTCCGCTGGGCGGCGTCATGCCGATCGCGCGTCGGCACCAGTTGCTCGCCTGGGCAAGGAAGTTCGACGCCTACGTAAACGTCCGAAGCAGCGTTGATCGAGGCTGCTCGCGTCAAGGGCGTGGGCATCTATCCGGTCGCCCCCTCTTCAATCATCGTCATCCTGGCCGCCGGCATCAGCCGGACGTTATCGGGCTTGTCATGGGTTACGCCGCACTGGAGGCGCGCCAGATCGAGCGCGGCTGTCAGCTTCTGGCTCAAGCGGTCGATCAGCTTCGTTCGCGGCGATTGTCCTAGTCGCTTGCCCCTCCAACTGGACCATCAAAATCAGTGATAACTGGCAGTTCTAACTGTACCAGGCTCGGTCTATCTCAGAACGAGAACGGAGAACCGCCATGTATGTGCCCCCCGCCTTTAGAGATGACGAGGTCGAAAGCATCCGCGCGACCATTTGCTCCGCCGGCCTCGCCAACCTGGTCACGGCCACCGCGGACGGACCGATTGCGACACCCTTGCCGCTCTTCCTCGATGAGACCGAAGGAGAGCACGGAGTGCTGTACGGGCACTTGGCGAAGGCCAATCCACAATGGCGTTCGGCTCCGACCGGCGAAGCTCTGGCGATCTTCATGGGTCCGGAAGCCTACGTGACACCCTCATGGTACGCCACCAAGCAAGAAACCGGGAAGGTGGTGCCGACATGGAATTACATCGCCGTCCACGCGTACGGGCCGGTTGAGTTCTTCAAGGAGCCCGAACGTCTGCTCGAGGTGGTCACGCGCCTAACGAACTCGTTCGCGACAGCGGAATGAAGTTATTGAGGATTGCCAACATCCGATCCCATAGTGGCAGCAGACATTATGAACCATCCGAACCGGCATTTTCGCAGAATTCAGATGCTTGCGGCCGACGACGCATGATTCTACCCGGGGACGGCGACTCGGAGCCAGCAAGCTGGTGGGAATGGCCGAGCAGGATGACCGACTTCGCGGGAGCAGTCACTGGTGAAGGTCACCGAACATTCCCGAAGGCCAGCTTGCCGGAGCCGGGACTATTACGACGCCCATCCGCGGCAGGGCCCTGCAATGCCAACCATTTTGTGATGCTGTCGCGGCGCATAGCGTCCCATCCTATGAACGACGCGCTGGCTCCGGCCGATCTCATTTCGATGGGAGCAGGATTTGAACTACCGTCCGTCGACCGGCCCTTCATGCTGCTGTCAGGGCGGACTACTTTGTCACGCATCTTGCAGACGACGGCCGCCCGCTTCGACCACTAATCAACCAAGTCCTTTGCGCCGGTCGGCGCGAAGGGCTCTATCCCCGAGCGCAGCACATGGAGAGTCCCTTCAGCGAGGCTTCGCCGTCCAACTCCCGCTCGCCTGCGGGAAAGGCGGACAGAGGCGGTGTCAAGCGGCTTCCGTTGCGGCGGGCTGGTGGGTCTGGCAGTTGGTCGGACAAACCCGGGCGCAGGCGCCGCAGCCGATACAAGCGCCCTGGTCATTCATCACCATAATCTTCTTTTCGATCTCACCGTCTTCGTCATCGTCGAGATCGACAAGATCGCCCTCCTCATTGATCCCCTTCAACGTCATGACGTCGCGACCGCAGACCTTGAAACAGCGGCCACAACCGATGCACTTCTTGGGATCAATTGAGATCAGGTAGTTCGGCGTCCAGTCGCGGCCGTCGCGCGTTGCAAATGACATGATCGGATACCCTTTTAGGCCTTTTCCAGCGCCTTGAGATCCTCGCGCTTGCGCTCGAGTTCGGCAAAGACATCGTGCGCCTTCTGCGCCACCGCCATGATCGAGGTCCAGTTGACGGGAAGTTCCTCCGACAAATCGTGCAGATCCATCTTGGCCTTCGTCGCCTTGACCGACAGCTTTCTTATTTCCGCTTTCAGCATTTCAAGGTCGCTCATGAGCTGCTCTCAATACTCGGCCACGTCGGGAAACTTCCGGGTCATCTCGATGCCGCCTTCGACGTATTTGTCACCCTCGGCGGCGAGCTTTGCGAGATTGTCGAAGCCGAAGCGATGCACATCGCGCAGCTGCTTGTTCACCACGATCAGCCGGCCGCCGATCAGCACCATGCGGCCAAAGCCTTCGTGGTGCATCTTCAGCATCGGCTGGATCATCACACCGGTCGTCTTCTCGATCGAGAGCGCGACCGCATTGAAGAACAGCTCCAGCCGCCAGACCGTATCCGGATCGGGATCGCCGACGATCGGCAGCGCGCGCCGTTTCTCCTTGTCCAGAATATAGGGTTCGAGGAGATCGAGATCGCTCTTGCCGTCCCAGGCGCCATGGACGTCCTGGGCGCGCCAGATCTTGATCAGTTCCCTCACGAATGGCGCATCGAGCGCGCGATCGGTTTGCACGATATCCGCGGCTTCAGTCATGTCGTCCTCATTCTTCGAAATCGAGCGTGCGCTCCTGGTCCTTTGCCAGCGCCTTGCGCAGCCAGGGTGGCGGCGTACCCTTCAGCACGTGCTGAAGCTTCTCGACCAGCACCAGGATGTTCTCGGGCTTGTTCACCTTGATGGGATGTATATTGTTCGCCACTACCCGCGCGGCACCGGAGCCGCCGATCGCAGCGACATAGAGAATGGCGCAATCCTTGATTGCCTCGATCTTGGGCGCGAGCTTGTCCTCGTTGCCGTCTTCCTTGAGATCGCCGTAGAACTGAACCGCCTTCAGAAATACGTGCCCGCCCGGCCCAACATCATAGATCGCGATGTACTTGGCCCAGCCAAAATGCGCATCGACGCGCCTCAAGTCTTGGGTAGCGAATGCGACCTTCATGCAATCGACCCCTCTGTTGCGTCGATGAAGCTACGGCGGCCGGGCTTTAAGGGCCGTCTCGAGGTCCGCCAGCAATCGGGCGTCGGCTGATGATTTTCCTCGCGGTCGGCGATCACGAGATTGGCGATATTGAAGATCACATCGCGCGTGCCGCGATAGCCGACGGATAGCTGGTGTCCCGCGCCGATCCGATCGAACATCGGAAATCCCGCGCGATAAAACGGAATCTTCAACCGCGCCGCCGCTTGGCGGCCATGCGAATGCGTAATCAGCAGATCGCAATTCCTCGTCCTAGCAAGCTCTTCCAGATCCTCGAGATCGCCGATCAGCACCTCCTTGGTCCCGATCCGCTCCAGCACCGGCGACTGCGTGGTCGTCACGGCCGCCGTCACCTGCGCGCCCATCTCGTGAAGCATGCTGGACAGGTCGAACAGGAGGTCAGGCTCGGCACCGATCGCGAGCTTGCGGCCGCCGACATGGAAATGCGCGTCCAGCATCGCATCGCTGAGCTGGCCGCGCTGGCGCCGATATTTTGCTGGCACAGGGCGGCCACTGATGTCGCTCAGGAAAGCGATGAATTCATCGTTGGGGATGAGGCCGCACAGCCGCTCGAACAAGCGAAACGGCACCCCAGACTTGGCCTGCATGGCTTCTGCCGCCCGCCGCATCTGCGCACCGATGGCAATGGTCCAGCTGGACCGGCCCATGCCCGCGACTTCGTCAACCCCGATGCCACCAATGGTCGTTGGCGTAAACTCGTCCGGGATATGCCCGTCCAGCGATCCCGCGAGATCAGGCAGGAAGGATGGCTTCAGGCCGAAATCCTCCAGGATCGTCCTAAGTTCGTCGAGGTCACCCGGCGTCAGGTGACATCCGGGGAGGACATTCACCCGCGCGGGATCACGCTCCGCCCCGACCGCCGGCGCCTCCACCAGTACCTCGACCATGCATGCCACTGTCTTTCCCCACCCGTCCTGGAAGGCGTCCTTGAAATCGGGCGTGGAGACAAAGACAAGAGGAAATTTGGCAAGCTGCGGATGCTGCTCGCGGATCAGCTTGATGTAGCCGTCGACGTCATCGCCATTGGTTTCGGTCACTCCGGTCGAACAGATCCCGATGATCTCCGGCTTGGCACGATTGTATATGTTGAGGATAGCCTGCTCGACATTATCATAACCGCCGAGCACGGTCGCCACTTCGCTCATCGCAGTCGTCTGCAGCGGCACCGCCTCCTTGAAATGCCGCACGAACAGCGTGAGCCCGAAGGATGTGCACCCTTGCGAGCCGTGCAGAAGCGGCATCGCCCCACGCAGGCCCATGAAGGCGAATGCGCCGCCAATCGGCTGACTCATCTTCAGCGGGTTGACCGCGCAGGCCTTCTTCGGCGTGGTGACGATGGCCATGACGCCGTCCTATTCCGCGGCTTGCAGCATGGCAGGCGGCGAGGAGACCGGCATGGTGGCCAGGATGTCCTCGATACGCCTCTTACAGCAGCCACCGAACGCGTTGGTGTGCTGTCTGACTGCCTCGACGCTGGTCAGGCCATGCGAGCGGATTGCGTCCTCGATGGTTCCGAGATCGACTTCCTTGCAGAAGCAGACCTTTTTCGCGCGCCGGGTCGTCTCCGGATCGGCGGCGACCTCGGCGGCCTGCGTGTCCATCTGCGCCATCCCCTTGGTCTGCCGATTCTTGGCCACCTCCTCCCACGGCACTGGTCGACGCAGCTGCTCCCACATCGGGTTGAACAGCGCTTTGTCGATCTCCTCGACCAGCTTCACCATACCGACGTAGCCCATATAAGCGTGGCAGCGCTCCTGGTTGATGTCGAGCCAGGGCATCGCCGCTTTCAGCGCAACGAACTGCGATTTGCCACCCGAGAGCATGATATCCGCTTTCGCGTCCTTGAGCATTTTGTATATCTCGCGCGGCGTCATGTCCTCGATCATGTGGGCATCCTGCCCCATCAGCTCCTTGATGCGCTCCTTGTCCTGCTTGGTGGATTTTTTGATGCTGGTGCCGACCAGCTCGAGCCCTGCCTCCTGCAGCGCCGCCACCACGGACCAGGACTTGACGCCGCCGGTGATCAGAAGTGCCCTCTTACCCGCAAACCGCGGCTTGTACCGTTCGATCGCGGCCCAGGCGCGCGCCTCCTCGCGCGCGATCACCGCCTCGGTGCGCTCGATCAGTTCGGAAGGCGCTCCGCGCTCGACCAACAGCCGGGCAATCTGGCGCAGCGAATCGCTGGAATCCTGGATGCCATAGAACGACCCTTCGAAAAACGGGATGCCGTAACGCTCCTCCATCTTGCGCGCGACATTGATCATCGCCTTCGAACATACCATCATGGCAGCGCGCGCCCGGTGCGAAGAGGCGACTTCGCGATATTTGCCGTCCCCCGAGATGCAGGAGAGGATGCGGATACCGAGCTCGTCAAGCAGCGGCTTGACCTGCCAAAGCTCGCCGGAGAGGTTGTATTCGCCAATCAGGTTGATGTCGTAGGGCGTGGTGTAGTCCGGCTCTTGCGTGCCGATGACGTGCTCGAGCAAGGCCTCGCCGGCGAGCTTGTTGCCTAGGTTCTTGGGGCCGACGAAGCCCGGCGAATTTACGGGAATGACCGGCTTGCCGAGTTTTTGCGAAGCCGCCTTGCAAACCGCATTGATGTCGTCGCCGATCATGGCGGGAACGCAGGTCTGATAGACGAAGATGGCCGACGGGCTGTACTTGTTGATGATCTCTTTGATTGCCTTGTAGAGACGCTTCTCGCCCCCAAATACTATATCGGTTTCGTTCATGTCAGTGGTGAAGCCGGTCCGCCAGATGCTGGCGCCAGACGAAGCCGCACCGCGGTTGTCCCAGGAATTACCCTCGCAGGCGATCGGACCGTGCACCAGATGGGCGACGTCGGTAAAAGGCTGCAGCGCAATTTTGGCGCCGTCGAAGGCGCAGCCGCCTGCGGCGCCGCCCGGCTGCAGCTGCTTGGTGCAGCCCTTCTTGCGCTCGGCATCCGACTTGTTGGCGTTCTTAGCGCAGCCCGGCTCGTTGAACATCTCCTGGATCGTGGCCGATAGCGAACTCATCCGTCTCTCCTCTCAACCGAGCTTGTTCGCGAAGATCAGTCCATCGTGCGCTTAGGCCATCGCCGACGTTTGCCGGCGATGGCGCGCGCCGTTCGTTATCAACGAATGATGTCGAAGCTATAGTCGGTTTTGCCGGCAATGTTGGTCTTCTTGTCGATCTCGTCGAAGATCTTGTCGAGAATCTTCACCAGCACGTTCATGCCCCCCTGATAGCCCCACACCGGAGAGCGGTGATGGTGATGCCGATCGAAGATTGGGAAACCGATCCGGATCAGCGGCGTACCCGTGTCGCGCTCCAGATACTTGCCATAGGTGTTACCAATCAGGAAGTCGACAGGCTCGGTGAACAAGAGCGAGCGCATATGCCAGAGGTCTCGCGCCGGATAGGCATGGCAGTTCTGCCCAAACGGCGAGCTCCCAAACAACGCCTGCATTTTCTTCTCCCAGGCCTTGTTGCCGTTCGTGGACAGCACATGGATCGGCTCGGCGCCAAGCTCGAGCAGGAAGGCAGCCAACCCATAGCAGAGGTCTGGATCGCCATAGATCGCGAATTTCTTGCCGTGGACATGCGCGCTGGAGTCGGCCATCGCGTCGACCAAGCGGCCGCGTTCTCGTGCCAGTCCCTCCGGAATGTCCTTGCCACTGATGCGCGACAGCGCCATGAGAAACTCATCCGTTGCGGACACGCCCACCGGATAATTGAACGCCACGACCTCCTGGCCATGGTCGGCGATGAACGGCAGCGTCTTTTCCGTGCACCACTGCTGCATGGAGATCGTTGCCTTAGCGTGAACCGCGTTCGCGGCGTCTTCCAGAGTCGTGCCGCCGTCATACATCCGGAACTCGCCGTCGGTCGGTGTATCGAACACATCGGAATTATCGGCAAGAATGGTGTACTGGATGCCCATCAATTCGAAGATGCGCTTGATCTCGCGGATGTTGCCGACGGTGTAGCCGTCAAAGCCGCCGATGAGGTTGATCTTCTTGTTGGGCGCGCGCTCGAGTTTCGCGGCTGTCCCCGCCTTGCCGTCCCAGAAATGCTCGAGGATGCCCTTGAGCGCATTGTCGTACCCGGTGACGTGGCTGCCCACGAAGGCTGGCGTGTGCGCAAACGGCACATCGAAATCAGCTGGCACCGAGCCTTTTTCCTTGGACGTTTTGATAAAGGCATTGAGGTCATCTCCGATCACCTCCGCCATACAGGTGGTGGAGACCGCGATCATCTTGGGCTTATACATATTATAGCTGTTGGCGAGCCCATCGATCATGTTGTTCAGCCCGCCGAATACCGCAGCGTCCTCCGTCATCGACGAGGAGACGCAGGAGCTTGGCTCCTTGAAGTGCCGCGACAGATGGCTGCGGTAATAGGCCACGCAGCCTTGGGAGCCGTGCACGAAGGGCAGCGTGGCCTCGAAGCCAACCGAGGCGAACACCGCGCCCAGTGGCTGGCAGGCCTTGGCTGGGTTTACCGTCAGCGCTTCCCGCGCAAAATTCTTTTCGCGATATTCGGGCGTCTTCGCCCATTCCCTGATGCGTTCGACCTCCGCGGCATCGCGGGGATTCTCGAACATCTTCTTCTTGTTGGCCAGCATCTGCTGGTATTCCGGACCGCGGAACAGCTCGAAATGATCGAGCACGTGTTCTGCACTCTGCGCCATTGGTAGGATCCCTTCGAAAATCGTGATTAATGTCGGCTCCGGCTCTCAGTAGAGAGCCGGGCCCCTCGAGTTATTCGGCAGCCAACAGCTTCGGCTTCGGGACGTCCTTCCACGGCGCCTTGGTCTTCTTCCAGATCGGTGAGTTGATGGCCATGTCCATGTCGCGCGCGAAGATCGCAAATCCATCATAGCCATGATACGGACCCGAATAGTCCCAGGAGTGCATTTGGCGGAACGGCACGCCCATCTTCTGGAAGACATATTTTTCCTTGATGCCCGAGCCGACCAGGTCAGGCTGGACCTTCTCGACGAAGCGTTCGAACTCGTAGCCGGTAACGTCGTCGTAGATCAACGTGCCATCCTTGACGTAGTGCTGGGCGGTGCGTTGGTAGTCATCATTGTGGCCGAACTCGTAGCCGGTGCCGACGACCTCCATGCCGAGATCTTCATAGGCGCCGATCACGTGGCGCGGACGTAGCCCGCCAACGAACAGCATCACGCTCTTGCCTTCCAGGCGCGGGCGATACTTAGCGATCACCGCGTCCACCAGCGGCTGATATTTTGCAATCACCCGCTCGGCACCCTCCTTGATCTTGTCGTCGAAATAGCCGGCGATCTTGCGCAGCGACTCCACGATCTTAGCGGGCCCGAAGAAGTTGTATTCGCACCAGGGAATGCCAAACTTCTCCTCCATGTGCCGCGAGATGTAGTTCATCGAGCGGTAGCAATGCAGCACGTTAAGCTTCGCCTTCGGCGTTGCCTCGAGCTCGGCCAGGGAACCGTCGCCGGACCACTGCGCGATAACGCGCAGGCCCATTTCCTCCAGCAGGAGGTTCGGGATGACCACGCGTCGCCGCCGATATTGTAGTCGCCGATTATCGCGACATCATAGGGCGTCGGCTCGAACATCGGCTTGCTCTCGGGCATGACCTTGTCGAACACCCAATCGCGCACCGCGTCGTTGGCAATATGGTGACCGAGCGACTGTGACACGCCGCGGAAACCCTCGCAGCGGACCGGCACGATGGTCTTGCCCCCATATTCCTTCGACTTCGCCCTGGAGACCGCCTCGATGTCGTCGCCGATCAGGCCGATCGGGCATTCCGATTGGATGGTGATGCCGTTGTTGAGCGGGAACAGCTCCTGGATCTCGTCAATGACTTTGACGAGCTTCTTGTCGCCGCCGAACACGATATCCTTTTCCTGGAAGTCGGAGGTGAACTGCAAGGTCACGAAACTATCGATGCCTGTCGTGCCGACGTAATAGTTACGCCGCGAGCCCCACGAGTATTGTCCACAGCCGACCGGACCATGGCTGATATGGATCATGTCCTTGATCGGTCCCCAGACCACACCTTTGGAGCCCGCGTAGGCACAACCGCGGATCGTCATCACGCCGGGGATGGATTTGAGGTTGGACTTGACTCCGCAGTCCGACTTGCCGACCTCGTGAACATTGAGGTGCTTGGCGCGCCGTTTTGCGGTCTTCTCCGGATAGACCTTCAGCACCTCCTGAATCAGCTCTTTGTTGCGGGCTTTGATTTCTGCGATGCTCTGGGTCGGGGCTAGACTCATGCTGATATCCTTCAAAGGTTTCCTGTTGCGACGGCGGCTCTCAGCCAAGAGTTTTGCAACGACCGTGCCAGCCGCGGCGTAAGCGCAAAAATCAGCGCAGTTGAAAGTAGATAGCCACGTTCGCGCGGGTAACCGGACCGTTGTTGCAAACCCGACATCGAGCGTGTCCACAGACGTGCTCGTTTGATCCTGTTCGAAATAAAACAAGGGCGGGCGCGCGTGATATTGCACCGCATTTCCCCACAAGGGCCGCGAGAACATTGCGATACTTGGCGGGCCCGCTGCCGGAAATGGCACGTGACGAGGCGCCCCAGCTGCAAGGCTGCGTCAGCCAGTCTGGTTCACCATTGTTGCGAAGCCCGACCGCTGCTCACCTCGTTGGCGACGGTCGTGCGCACATTGCGCCTGGCCTCGTCGCCATCCTGATCCCAATGCTATTGGGCCGACCAGCCAGAGAGATCGTCCCGGCCGATCCGCAGGCGTTGCTCGAGTGCCTTGAGCACCTCAAGCCACAGCGCTCGTACGATTTCCGCTCTATGGTCTTCTGCATGCGCGTCGACGCCCAGGCCGCCCTAGCTGATGCGCCTTAACGCACTAGGGGCTGTTGATGGGGTGCGATCCGATGTTGCATCCAGGCTGCCGGGCGTGCTTCACATCCGGCTCCATCTACCGGACAACTGACCTCGGTTAGACTAGCACAGAATTAGAAGCTTCGGGTCAGGAAACGCGAGAGTAGCATGTCATCCCATTCTGAAGATCTCCTTTCGGCGGCGCTGGCTTATCACCGGCTGCCACGACCCGGTAAGCTCGAAATCCAGGCGATCAAGCCGCTCGTCAACCAGCGCGACCTTGCGCTCGCCTATTCGCCCGGCGTTGCCGCCGCCTGCACCGAAATCGCCAAAGACCCCGCTGAGGCCGCCTCGCTGACGGCGCGTGGCAATTTGGTCGCCGTGGTCAGTAACGGCAGCGCCGTGCTCGGCCTCGGCAACATCGGCCCGCTGGCGTCCAAGCCCGTCATGGAGGGCAAGGCGGTCCTGTTCAAGAAATTCGCAGGGATCGACGTCTTCGACATCGAAATCGCCGCCGACACCATCGAGCGCGCGGTCGAGACGGTGGCGGCGCTGGAGCCGACCTTCGGCGGCATCAATCTCGAGGACATCAAGGGACCGGAATGCTTTGAGATCGAGGCGCAGCTCAAGGAGCGCATGAAGATCCCGGTGTTCCACGACGACCAGCATGGCACGGCCATCATCGTGGGAGCCGCGATCGTCAATGGGTTGCTGTTGAACGGTAAGAGGCTGCCCGATGTGAAGATCGTCTGCTCCGGCGCCGGTGCTGCGGCGATCGCGTGCCTCAATCTGTTGGTGTCGATGGGCGCGCAGCGCAAGAACATCTGGGTCTGCGACATCGACGGTGTCGTGCATGAAGGGCGCAACACGCTGATGGATCGCTGGAAGGCGGTCTATGCGCAGAAGACCAGCGCGCGCGTGCTGGCGGATGTGATCGGCGGCGCGGATATTTTCTTAGGTTTATCCGCGCCGAACGTGCTGACATCAGAGATGGTCAAGTCGATGGCGGACCAGCCGCTGGTAATGGCGCTGGCCAATCCGACCCCGGAGATCATGCCGGAGGAGGCGCGGAAAGCGCGCCCCGACGCGATGATCTGCACCGGGCGTTCCGACTTTCCGAACCAGGTCAACAACGTCCTGTGCTTTCCGTTCATCTTCCGCGGCGCGCTCGACGTCGGCGCCACCGGGATCAACGAGGAAATGAAACATGCCGCCGTCGACGCTATCGCGCAACTCGCGCGCGATCCGCCGTCGGATGCGGTGGCGCAAGGTTTTGACAGCGGTGAGGCGCAAGGCTTCGGCCCGGGCTCGCTGATTCCGAGCCCGTTCGATCCGCGGCTGATCCTGCGCATCGCGCCGGCAGTGGCGCGAGCCGCGATGGAATCCGGCGTGGCGACGCGCCCGATCACGAATTTCGAGGAATATACCGCGCTCTTGGAACGCTTCGCCTTCCGCTCCGGTCTCGTCATGAAGCCGGTGTTCGCCAAGGCCAAGACCCAGCCGGTCCGCGTGATCTATGCCGAGGGCGAGGACCAGCGCGTGCTGCGCGCGACGCAGGTGGTGCTGGAAGAGAAGCTGGCGCGGCCGATCCTGGTCGGGCGGCCTTCCGTGGTCGAAGCCAGGATCAAGCGGTTCGGCCTCTCGATCAAGGCTGGGCAAGATTTCGACCTCGTCAACCCGGAAGACGATCCGCGCTACCGCTCCTACGTGCAGACCTATATCGACGTGGCTGGCAGGCGCGGCGTCACGCCCGAGGCTGCGCGCACGGTGGTTCGCACCAACAACACCGTGATTGCCGCACTGGCAGTGGTGCGCGGCGAGGCTGACGCCATGATCTGCGGCGTCGAAGGCCGCTATATGAGCCATCTGCGCCATGTTCGCGAGATCATCGGCTTCCTGCCCGGCGTCAGCGATTTCGCGGCGCTGGCAATGATGATCACCAGCAAGGGGTCCTATTTCATTGCCGATACTCAGGTGCGTCCGAATCCGAGCGCCGAGGAGCTGGCGGAGGTGGCGTCGCTGGCGGCAACCCATGTCCAGCGGTTCAACATGAAGCCACGCGTCGCCTTCGTGTCACATTCCGACTTCGGCAGTTATGATACGGATTCCTCGCGCAAGATGCGCCGTGCCACCGCGCTATTGAAGGAAAAGCATCCGGAGCTCGAGGCCGACGGCGAGATGCAGGGCGATACCGCGCTCTCGGCTGCCGCGCGAAAACTCGTGCTGCCGCATTCGAACCTGGAAGGCGATGCCAACATCCTGATCATGCCGAATCTCGACACCGCCAACGTCGCCTACCAGATGATCAAGACGCTGGCGGACGCGCTTCCCGTTGGTCCGATCCTGATCGGCCCGGCGCGTCCGGCGCACATCCTCACCCCAGGGGTGACGGCGCGCGGTGTCCTCAACATGACGGCGGTTGCCGCCGTCGAAGCCCAGGAGCGCGCCGGCCGTCAGCAACTCGGCTAATTGAAGGCGGTCGCCTTCCGGGCGCAGGCGGATTCGATTTGATCGCGGAGAGCGGAAGGACCATAATCGTTCCGCTCCTCCGTCCGCTCTTCCCGCATCCTCACTGCAGTGAGATCCACCAGCCAGCGTTCGTTACCTTCGGGCGAGTTCTGTTCGCGGTTCTGTTCATCTACACGGGGGCGACAAAGCTGTTCGGCATACAGCAGACCGCCGATCTCATCGCGACCAAATTTTCAACTCCCGAGGCGTTCGCGCCCTACACCGCGCCGCTTGAGAGCGCGACCGGAATGCCGACGCCGCAACCTCTGGCGGTTGTGGTCGGCGCGCTCGAACTCATCACGGGGCTGATGATCGCGTTGAACTTTGGTGCGCGCTTCTTTGTGTTTGTTTTGGTCTTCTATCTCGGATCTCGACTTGCTATTTCTACGACTTCTGGAATCAGCCGGCACCTGGCAACGCCCAGGTCCTGATCGATGCCTTGAAGAACCTCGCGATCATCCGCGCGCTGTTCATGATCGCAGGCTATGGCCGCGGGCCGAAGAATGTCGAGGCGGCCTGCGGGGACGTGTAGGCCCGCCGGCTCTCGGTTTTGCCCGACAGGCAGATGGCGACTGAGGATCGGCAGGCCACCGTGCCCGATTGGGGCGCTCCCGTGCTCAGATGAAAGAGGGCGCCCCCTGCTGCACAGCGTTGCAGCATCTGTCCCAGATCTATGTCCCTCTCGCGCCATTGTTGCCGTGAGACCACACATGCGGGTGCGCTCGAGGTGGACGGCTCGATCAGCGCATCAAGCAGCCTCACGGTGAACGGCGGCCCGCCTTCGGAAACGGTTCGGTCGGCGGCACACAGGTCAATTCAGGCGGCAAGGAGCGAGTCGCAGGCGGTAAAGTTGCGTGCGCCCGTCGCCTTGCGGTGAGCAGTTACCAGGCCGCGATAGGTGTTTTGCGACACGCCAGCCGCAATGCCCCTTGGAGATGATCCGGCTCGACGTGTTCTTGCCGAGATGGACCATCTTGGTGCCAGAATCGACCTGCTGGTGACCGTTCGAGATCGCGATCGAGTAGAACTCGCCGCGCGAATTGTCGCCGCGCAGGATGCAGCTCGGATACTTCCAGGTGATCGCCGAGCCGGTCTCGACCTGGGTCCAGGAGATCTTCGAATGGTTGCCGCGGCAGTCGCCGCGCTTGGTGACGAAATTGTAGATGCCGCCAACACCTTCCGAATTGCCGGGGATACCAGTTCTGCACCGTCGAATATTTGATCTCGGCATCGTCGAGCGCGACGAGTTCGACCACGGCGGCATGCAACTGGTTCTCATCGCGCTGCGGTGCGGTGCAGCCTTCGAGATAGCTGACGTAGGAGCCCTTGTCGGCGATGATCAGTGTGCGCTCGAACTGGCCGGTATTGCGCTCGTTAGTGCGGAAATAGGTCGACAGCTCCATCGGGCAGCGCACGCCCGGCGGCACGTAGACGAACAAGCCGTCGGAGAACACCGCCGAATTTAGTGTCGCGAAGTAGTTGTCCGAGGTCGGCACGACCGATCCGAGATACTGCTTCACCAGATCGGGGTGCTCGCGAATCGCCTCCGAGATCGGCATGAAGATCACGCCGGCGGCCTTCAGCTCCTTCTGGAACGTGGTCGCGACCGAAACCGAGTCGAACACCGCGTCGACCGCGATCTTGCGATTGGCCGACGGCTTGCCGCCGGGCGGGGGCTCGACACCTTCGAGAATGGCGACTTCACGCAAGGGAATGCCGAGCTTCTCGTAGGGCTCGAGGATTTCAGGATCGATTTCGTCGATCGAGGACAGCGTCTTCTTCGGCTTCGGCGCCGCGTAGTAGTGAATGTCCTGGTAATCGATCTTGGGGTAGTTGACGCGCGCCCAGGTCGGCTCGGTCATGGTCAGCCAGCGGCGATAGGCCTCCAACCGCCATTCCAGCATCCAGGCCGGCTCGTTCTTCTTCGCGGAAATGAAGCGGACGGTGTCTTCCGAACAGACCCTTGGGGCCTTTTCCGATTCAATGACCGTCTCAAAACCATATCGATATTGATCGACGTCGATGCGGCGCACCCGGTCGACCGTCTCCCGTACGGCTACAATTGCCTGCTCCGCAAGGACAACTCCGCCCATTTCCGACGAGGGCTGCGCCGTGCCTGCTTCGATGCATAGGCGATCGCGCAAGCCGCACGCAGTTCGAGGCCGGCGATCAGGCCAATCGGGCGACCGATCAGAGAAGTTACCGCCGCCGAGAGAGTCTCAATCTTGCTGCGCGTCACGGCCCCACTCATCGGCCGCTCTTCTATGCCTGCACGCATGTGTCGGGCACCGGGCAGACAACAGCGCATTGCGGCGCGTCAAAATGATCCTCGCATTGGGTGCACTTCTTCGGATCGATTACATAGATGTCGTTCTTGAGGCCGATTGCTGCGTTGGGGCATTCGAACTCACACGCGCCGCAGACGGTGCACTGGGAGGCGATTATCTTGTAAGCCATAAACTCCGATTCCTTGGGCAGGCGACGCGGGACGGCTTCTTTCTTTCAAGGCTCGTGCCAAACGCCGAGCTTTGATTTATCTCGGCTATTTTCCGTCTCGCGCGTGTCCTGGGCCAGACAGCGTGTCGCGACCACAACACTCGGCTCACAGGCGCCTGATATGAATGCCGTACTTCTTGAGCGCGTAGCTGGTCTGGCATGGGGTTAACCCGAGGAGGCGAATCGCCCTCCGCCCGCGCCCAGCCCGACTTCTCCATGCCCGCGATAACGGTGTCGCGGTCGGTAATTTTCGCCCCGCTCCCCGACGCTGATGCCATGGTAGAGGTCTGCGCGGAACTTGTTTCGCGCCACCGCCTTTGGAGATTGCGGTTGATGGCATCAGTGACAGTACGGCGACCTTGATAGTCTCTAGTCGCCGACGCGCTGGAACCGCTGCTCCTGCAGGAGACAAAGCAGCTTCTGGAGGAGTGGCGAGATCTCACCGATCTCGTCGAGAAACGGCGTTGCCATGTCAGCCATTCGATATTCCTTGAGCGAGTTCAGCGCTCCGATGAAGACCTCTTCTCTTGGGCGGACAATTCCGATCCAGCACCGTCTCAGGCAGCGGGGGCGACAGCTCGTGCACGCGTGGCGACCAGTTCCTTGCCGGTCGCGGAACGCCCCGCAACAGTACGATCGTGTGGACTTGGCAACGACCGCGATCTTCTCGATCTGGCCGCAGTGACGGTGCTGATGACGCTTGAAATGGACCTTCTTGCCGTCGCGGGTGGGCTTCAGCTCTGACAGCCTCTTCTGTAGCCCCGAGCGCGGCGCCAACAATTGCCCGCAGTCGCGCGCGAGCAGGCAATGCAGCTTCACGGTTGGCCGACCAGATTGGCTATGATGGCTAGAGGGCGGCCGTCGGAATCGATCGATCGTCCAGCACCCGATCTGCCCGCAACCGTTGCACCATTGCGAAGTGAACGATGCGCGCATCTTTGAAAGCGCCGAGTGCATCCATATTGTCGGGGCCAAACACCGGATCTGCGGCGATCGCAAAAAACATTGGCCCTTATCTGCTTATTTCCTGCAAGGTTTTAGGCCAGCGTAAGCGACGCGATAGCCCTCGGACTTTTGCGCAACGTCGCGTTCGCAACAGATTGGCGGATTTGAGACAAGCCGAGGGTTTACTTTCGGACAGAAAGCGCGTGCTGCACGCCCGCCTGTGATCCGGGGCAAGATGGCCTTTCATGACGCGCTGTTTGCCGACACCGCGCAGATGGAAGATGTCGTCGGTGAGCGCGTCCATTATACCATGCAGATGCTTAAAGCGGTTCGCGCCGACTGCAGTAGGCGGGGACAGGTCCTCGTCTCCATGTCGCAGACGAAACCCGACCGGGCAGGATCGGCATCGTCGACGGAGACGGATGGACCGATGCTGCCGACGCCATTGCGAACCGGCTGGTGATCTAGCAGGGTGCTGAAAAAGCTGATTGCGGGAGCGATTTTCTCAATGAGCGCGACGAGGCGACGGTCGATGAGGTCCGAACGGCGTCGGACGCCGGGTTCTGGTTGCCGTTTTTCGTCATTTTCGATGCTCCAGACGGATTCATCCCGTCGCTGCCAGAATTTTGGGGATGCGAACGAGATTGTAGGCGGTTGCGGTCAATACAAAGAACCACTCCACCAAGCCTCGGCCTCGATGACGGGTCTTGCGCAGCCCGCCGACCGTCTTGATCCAGCCGAACGGCTCCTCGATCCGCTTTCGCTTGATGGTGCTGATGCGATAGCCGGGATGGCGGGTGGTGCGCGCATCGATCGCCGAGCGGCGATTGGCATTGTTCTGGGAGACATGCGGGGTGCAGCCGCGCTCGCGACAGCCCGCGACGAAGTCGGCAGTGTCGTAGTTCTTGTCGCCCCCCACAGTGCTGCCAGGGTTGGCATTATCCTCGATCATGTCGAGCGCGGTCGTCCGTTCAGCGGTGCCGTTGGCCTCGGTCAGTCGCGCATCGACGATCAGCCCGTTGCGGTTCTCCGTCATCAGATGACCCATGTGACAGAGCTTAGCTTCCTTGCCAGCGCCCTTGCGGAACAGCCTGGCGTCCGGGTCAGTGGTCGAAGAATGCGTGTCATTCTTACGCTTTTGGCCGTGAAAGTTGCGCTCGGCATTGCGCCCGCCGCCGCCCTTGTCCGCAGGTGGTTTGCCGTCGTCATCCTTCGGTACAAAGCTCTTCATGCTGGCCCAGGCCTCGATCAAGGTCCCGTCGACCGAGAAGTGCTCGCTCGACAGCAGCTTGCTCACCTGCGGCAGGTTGAGAACGCTTGTGAAAAACTTTGCCGCGATATCGCCGTCGAGCAGCCGATCTCGGTTCTTGCAGAATACGGTCGCGTCCCACACCGAATCGTCCGCAGACAATCCGACAAACCAGCGGAACAGCAGATTGTAGTCGAGCTGCTCCATCAACTGCCGCTCCGAGCGCACCGTGTAGAACGCCTGCAGCAACAGCGCTCGCAACAGCCGCTCCGGCGGGATCGACGGCCGTCCTTCGCGGGCATACAGCCGATCAAACGACCGCGACAAATCCTTAAGCGCCGCATCAACGAGCTCCCGGATCGCTCGCAGCGGATGGTCCGTCGGGATCCGTGTCTCCAGCCGCACGTAGCTGAAAAGGTGTTCCGCATGCTTATCTTCGCCGCGCATCCAGGTCCCCAATCCAAAGGAATCAAACGCATGCACAGAATCACACTCCAGCCGACTCACGAAACGTCTTTTTCAGCATCCTGCTAGACGCGGAAACGCTTTGTCTACTCAAACTTCGCCGGCCGTTGGCGGGCGCCAGTCGAAATCGGCACGCGCATCTACAAGGATCTCGTAATCGGCCATCTCCGGCGTGCCGGAGTTGGCCTCGCGGGACGGTGTGCTGCGCGGCATCTCCCGTCACTGCAGCGATGTTCGTTCCGGTGTCAAGCTCTTGGAGATCGATCCGCGCGGCCGGTTGGCGCAATGGACTGGCATCGACAGCCGCGGCCGGGCGGCACAGGCTCCGAATTGACCACAGAGCCTCAACGTCAAAGGAAATGTGGTTGCTAAGAGCCGTTCAAAGGCGGAACGCAGTTCAAGCAGGCGCTTCTCAACGACTTTTCGCTCCGCATCAGGCAGCTCGGTTTGAAGCAATCTACGACAACGCCAAATGTCGTTCCGCACGGATTTGATCTCACTTAAGCTATCATCAATCGAAGTCATCCCGGATGCCTACTTAGTGGAACTACTGACCAATCGTGCCATTCTTCAGCAAGTGGCAGTACATTTGCCTCGCGGCTCGATCGCGACTGATTCGGTGTGCGCGAGGGTTGCATCGATCGATGCCACCTCATCGCAGCGTGTCTGTCGATAGAACGCTGCGGCTCGTCAGCAGCAGTGCAGTCAGGCCTGCTGAAACGAGGCCGCCGCGTGGTCAATCTCCCGCGTGGCGGCGGGCCGTTCTTCTCGTCCAGCTGCTTCAGCGCCGCCAGCATGTCGTCCAGATACAGTCTATGCAGGATAAGCGTTACCTCGCGAAGCCCGGGGAGAATTGACCATACATATCCAAGGGCCATGACGATAGGATTACGCGCTTCTCGTCTGAAAAAAGGAGGCATCGTTCAGCACATCTTCGGGTGAACCGTAGTGCGAGTGCGATACCGGGTGGATTTTGGGCTGGCACTGTGGTGAGCGGCAAGGGAACTGACTGTGGCGCAAACTTCGCGCGTTGAGCGACGCGGAGGCAGCCAGCGCATCGAATTCTTCTCTGGACTGGATGTCGACATGGACGAGACGATCTGGTGGTGGACGAAGGTAAAGCTGTTGGCTGATCGGGACGCCATCGAAAGAGCATTGAAGCCATTCCTTGGCCGGCTACGCGCCGCCCCCGGGGTGCCAGAGCGCTTCGGTCTTCCGCTAAATGAACTGAGCTCCCCAAGAGCGCGATGAGGGCCTGGACGCTCTCGACCAATTAGAAGTTGAGATCTATTCTGGCTTCCGCATCCTGGCCATCGTCGATGACTTCACGCGCGAACGTCTTGCTTATCGTATACGTTCGTCGCCAGTCTTGCGGGTCGCGCGCGAGCTCAACGCTGTGATTGCATTCCACGTTTGTCCAGCGATGATCGTCCCCCGCGGCACCGAGCTCACCAGCATGGCAACGGGCTGGTCGCAGCACCGGCAGATCGAGTGGCACTACATCCCAGCGAGCCGCAGTGATTCCTTCGTCGAACGTTACATGACCTCATCATATCTCCTGTATTCGTCGGTGTGACCGTCCCCAACCCGACTGCCACACTCACTCGACGGAAGGGGCCATCGGGTGCCGAGTTCTATGTTTTTTTGGAAACACTGGCTGGGTAGGCCGGAGCCCGCATGAACAGGTTCTATTTTGTGGAGTAGCATCATGACGCCTGCAAAATCCGCGCAAAATAAAGTATGTGCTGAGTTGAGAGGTGTTTTGGAGCATGCTGTCCGGATGGTGCCCGAAGCGAGGCGGACGTCTTCGTTGAAGGCATGCCTTGCCGAGAAGGTCTTAACTCTGGCCGCAGGGGGTGAATCGGATCCAACTATCTTGGCGCGTGTCGCGGTGCGGACAATGCAGGAAACCTGTCGTAGCTGCTACGGATGTGAAGGGTGGTGACCTGCGCGCGATATCTTGCGTATCGCCCGCGCACTTGAACTGCTTCACTGGCGGCCGAAGGCGGATTCGCCCCGGTAATCGGTCCCGCAACAGCGATGGTGTGATTTCCTGGGGTCGTCAGGATCGCTTTGGTCTTGGGTTCGCGGCCGTAAAGTCCAGATCATTTTCCTGCCGGCAGCGATTCCAAAGCTCGTCATCAATAATATGCGAAGGCGAGCGCTGGCGACAGAAGATCGCACTATCAGCGTGGCTTCTGCCGCGTTGATTGATCAGCGACGCAGTCACTCTCGCATTCGCGTCGATTAACCCGCTCTTGCAAATCTCGAAGCCTCTCAGTGCGATTGCCATCCATGTCGAACCAAAATGTCGGCTAGCTCGCGGCTGGCCTTGACGCCGACCAATTGCCCTCCCCTGCCCGCGTCCGGCAGCTGGTAGGTGCCGTTGGAAAGTCCTGCAGGAACGGCGAAACAGAAATCAGGTCGCTGCGTGATATGCCTCTGAACCGCTTACCGGGTGGGACGATTCGGACGACTTACGGCCGGTTTGGCGGCGTCCAGGGCGGGGCAGAGTCGGCATCGTCACGCAACTCGTGCGCTGTGCGCGCATTCAAATCAACCAGTGACTCAAGGCCGCCGTAGATGTCTGGCGACGGAGCCCTGGCAGACGACGACGGTCCGGCGAGGTCCAGCGCGGGCGCAGGGTGAGCATCGTCACGCAAATCGTACGGTGTGGGCGCATTCAGGTGAACCAGTGGCTCAAGACCGCCATAGATGTCTGACAACGGAGCCCCGACAGAAGGGTCCTGATCGCCCTCCATTGCGGGCAAACCCGATTGCTCGCGGCCTTGCAACCCCAGCGCCTGGTCCGCGTCGACCGTTTGTAGGTAGTTCCGAAGGATCGCCAAATCCCCGTCCATTAGTGTTCGATTTCGACCCGATCCCCTGAACACCGTAACGTCTTCCTGAAACACGTCCTGGTGCCGCTGACTGCCGCTGTGCCGTTGAGCCGGCCAACGAGCTCCCCCTATTCTCCTTTTTCAGCCAGTCACTGAGCGCGCGAAGACGGGTAGCCCGCATATGAATAGGCCTCCTCTGCTCACCAGTCGAGGCTCCAACGTCGCGCGCGGCGTGCCACAACGCCTCGTTGATCAGGCGGGCATCTAGGGATAGGGATCTAGGGCGCGAGGGGCTCGACCGAGTAGGTCGTCTAGCGTCGGGAGTTCACCGACGACACGACACTCCGGGGACCACCACCATTGGTGATATAGTCCCGCATATCGGCCACAAGGGAATCGTGGTCAAGCCGGCCCGCTATTGGAGCCCTATTGTTCTAGCGAAGCCAGATGCTTAGATCTTGTACATCAGTTCGCGCGTTCGTGACGCAACGCTCGGGTACGCCTTTGTCGCGGGCTGCTGGCTTGGCTTCGCGAATAAGCGCCACGTCCTCCCCAAAGGCCTGGCTGTAGCCGCGCCTGGGCCTGTCCGAGCCCGAACCGTCTCGCAGTCCGCTCACGCGCTCTTCAAAGCTGGCTTGCAGGCTCGCCGCCCCGATCCGCGGCATCCAAAAGCTGCTCCTGGTCGACACTCTGCGCGGGCCAGTGGGCGGCTGAACCCATTCCCTGCCAAAGCTCCGGCGCATCGAATCTGTCGGCCAGCACCGGGCCGCCCCGATCCGCGGCACTACCCAAAAGCTGTTCCTGACCGAAACTTTGCACGGGCGCATGGGCCGCCGGCCCTAATGGCAACCGCGAACTGCCTCCCTCCTCGCGCGAAGTGCCCTGCCCGCGCTCTCGCGGTACTCACGAAGCCTGTTCAACGCATAGATGAGTTTGTTGTCGCTCGGAAACAACCTCTTAGCGTGCCGACCAGCGAGATCGTGACCGAGCATAGCCTTCGAGGAAGGCCGGAGTGCTGCAGATAACTTGCGAAGATTGCTAGAATAATTTTCGGCGGTTTTCCGGTCGATCGCTCGACCAAAGCCTGCTTCGGCCGCCGCCCTGATGAGGCGGTCATCTTCTTTGGAAGCGCGATAATGTGTTGTAATGGGGCGAGCGGCGGCACCGGGCTCACGATATCGACTAAGCATTGACAACGCGGGGACGATTACCTTGTCTTTCGGAAACAGCCGTTTAGCGCGATCGAGCAACGACTCGTCATCGAGCATAGCAATAGTTTGGCCAGAACGCTTGAGCGCATCAGCCAATTTGAAGATGACGATCATAAATGCCGACGGTGACGGTGCTCGGCGGCGTCCCCCGATCACGGGCTGCATCGGCCGCTGCTTGGATGAGGCGATCGTCTTCCTCAGAGATATCGAAAACTCTTTGTCGGTATTAACGGCATCCATCTGAGGCAGCTCGTCCAAATGCTGCGCAAAATCCACTTGCTGCTGTTGCGGCTGCTGGACCGTGGAGTTGTAGGCAGCAAACTCTCTGTCGAACGGATTGATTTTGTTAAATGGGGCCATGTTCCCGTCCGATTGGAGCCGTTTCGCATATCTGAGCAGCGCGTTCGCTCTCGACCTCCCACGCTACTACCGTTAGCTTTCGAGAAGCTGACGCGGTTTAGAGAAAATAGAATATGAGCCAATGGCCAAAGCGTTCTTTCTGCGGGTGCAGCAGGATCGGTGTCTGCCGAAGAAAGGCTCCTATGAGCATGAGAGAGTTTTGAGTCGGGAAGGTGAAAGCAATTGCAACCTCCGTTTGCCGCTCCGCTAGCAGCCCAGTACGGGGCAGCGGATCGCCCTATGGCCGTGCAGGCCATCATGCTGAAGTCGAAATCAAAATGATGAGCCTTGCCCGGCCGATGCTTGCGCTGCGGCTGAGCTCGATAGGTCTTGCGGGTGCCTGGGCCGCAGGCGCCGCAGCGAGCCACGACGGCGAGCGCGACTGGAAAGGAGAGAGCCCTATCGCCCCCACGGCTCTGACATCCTGTAGTGGTGCTGTTGCAGGCTACGAGTCGTCCGCTTCGTGGCGGAGGGTGGATCCGCGCCGCCGATGCAGGTTCGTGGGGCGCTCTCCTCCGCAGTGATGGCAGCTGAGCGGGAAGCGATCGAAAAAGTTTGGGCGTCAGTGGCATTCCTTCTCTGACTCGTCAGCTTCTCGAAAGCCGCCCCCCTTACAAAAATAGGACCGATGCACCTATGCTCGCGGGGAACACAATGAATATCGATACACCGAACACTGCAGAAGACTCCGTCCAAGCTTACGGTCTCCTGCGGCAGCATCAACGGGCGCCGGAACAGCCGGACGACCTGAGCGGACAAACCAGGTCATCAGCACACCCGTCCGCGGACCAAGCGAACTTTGAGCAGCAGCTAAGTGACCTTCGGCCAATCCACCAAACGTCTGATTCAGCTACCGCTTTGACAGATTCCGAAGTTGGATCGCCCTCGATCATGACGAAAGGCAATCTGGGAGCGTGGGCTATCCAGGAAAGCGAACGGTGCCCGGCCCCATCGTTCATCCGAGGGCGCGCCGAACTTGCCGCATCACTGGCCGGAGCGAGCGTTGAGGCGCTCAGGAACGAGATCAGGCTGGCTGAGCAGCGAACAGCACAGTGGCCAAGAACAACCGGATCTTCCGCGGGCAGTATCGATGGCGACCACATTCTCGAGGACGTGTTGGCATCATCGTATCTGCCGCTACACCGTTTTCAGAACGAGGACATCGATTGCGAGCCGCTCCTAGAGAAGGAGGTGAGTGCCATCGCGCATGTGCGTTCCTTAGCGGATTTGCGTGCTCACGCTAGCCCGCATGTTTCTAAGGCCGCTATCTGCTCGGACGACGAAAGGGAGGACGAAATTGATATGGCGCGCCTCGCTGCATTGCACACCCAAGGCGTTACAGAGAGTGCTTTTGTGTCATTGTGCGAGGACCCCTCACGACTGCTCCTTTCAAAGGACGAGACCGAGCATGGCGCGAAGGCAATTGCAGAGAACGCTAAGAAGTTACACACCTACACGGTACCGAGTGTCACCGCTTGGCCGACCAAAAAAATCAACGGTATTTTAGAGCGCGGCCATGCTCCTGGAGATGACGAGTTGCGAGTTTGGGTGAGGGGAATACCGACCGAGGAGACCGAGGTCTTGTTTCTGGGCGGCAATCTAGCTGACTATCGGACAGCCAGCGTAGATAATCCGAACACGGCTGACGCACTGCAAGATGGTCCGCCCGTCAAGAAAGCAAGGGTCAGCTCCGATGCGCCCGAGATGATACGGCATCATCACGGCCAAACTTGATCGCACTTGACGCGCGACTCAGGCGTTCGCGTCAACGCTCATTAATCCAAATCCGCATTTCGCCTTCGCCGCGGTTAGCCCAGCTGAACCACGGAATGAATGTCAGCGGCTGCGGTTGTAGCTGTCCGGGCAGTTTGTCGTACTGATAAAGCCCCCTTTCTTCGGAATGCGTGTGTTGCAACCGAACCCCATCAGCCTGCAGCAAAATCTTGTCGCTAAAGAGACCAGTGCCTTCGATAAGCGAAAACCGGCTTTCTGCAGGAAGCCAAACGTTGTGTAACTCGGTCCCGTTGTCGGCTTCTTCCAGACAATAAATCAAAGGGCCACGCTGGATAGCCACCTTGCCCGCCAAATTGCGAAGTTGCGGATGACCGTATATGCGGCGTACTTCCATCGGCAGCGATAGTTTGAGCCGATCTCCCTGCCGCCACGTGCGGTGAATGTGCAAATAGCCCTTGCGCGACTCACAATTGACAGGTTCGCCGTTCAGGGTCGTCTCCGGCGCGCTGCACCATTCCGGCAGGCGCAGGGCGAGCGTGTGGGCGATTGGCTGTGCAGATTCCACAGCGATTTCCACCTCGTCCCTCAAGGATAGTTGCCGCTCATGAGCAACCGCAGCGTATGCCCGCCGACCGATACCGCCACGCTGTTGCCAATATAGAGATTGATATAGAGCGCGTCGGAGCATGGCGTATAGATGTAATGACCAATTGATGTGAAAATGCGTGCGATGTTCGGCGGACAGCAGGCGCAGCCAAACCAGCGTTGCCGCACCGGCCTGACATGACTGTAGATGCCATTGGACCGCAGCGTTTTGGGATGAACTTCGAGCGGGTTAACATAGAAATAGTGACGCCCATCAAAAGCGATACTGCCCAGGACTGTATTGTAGAACGCGCGCTCCATCACGTCGGCATAGCGACTGTCCACTTCCATCTCCAGCATACGGCGCGCGAACATCATCAGGCCAATGGACGCGCAACTTTCCGCGTACGCAGTATCGTTCGGCAGATCGTAATCACTGCTGAACGCTTCGCCGAGATCTTTGCGAGCCGATACCGCCGGTGATATAGATCTGGCGCTGCACCATGTTTTGCCATAGCCGCAGGCAAGCCTGGCGTTGCTGCTCGTTCTGACGCAGACGCGCGAGATGAGCGACCGCAGTCATGAGGTATACAAACCGAACCGCATGACCGGTTGCGGTCCGCTGTTCCGAAATTGGCAGGTGCGCCTGGCTATAGGCTTTATTTTTCACCGTCCAGGGCACGCCAGATGATTTGACGTGGCAGGATTGCCGGCGTTTCTCGTGTTCTATGTCATAGAAGTGCGGCTCTGTGCCGCGTTGCTCCACGAAATAATTGGCTAGCGTCAGATATCGCTGCTCCTGCGTCACTTCGTAGAGGCGCGTCAATGCAAGTTCAATTTCTGGATGGCCATCATAGCCGTGTAACTGATCGCGCTCCGGGCCGAAAACTGTGCCGAGGTGGTCCGCAAGCTTGCAAACGACCTCCAGCAGGCGTCGTTTGCCAGTAGCCAGAAAGAAAGCGATACCCGCTTCAATCAAGTGGCCGGCACAGTAAAGCTCATGGCATTCGGCTAGGTTGCTCCAGCGGTCCTGAGGCGCCTTTAGCATGAAATAGGTGTTGAGATAGCCGTCGCCGCATTGGGCGGCCGCAATCACTTCAATCAGCTCATCGGCGGCTTTCTCCAGGTCCGGATTGGGTGTCTGGCACAGCGACCAAGCAACCGCCTCTAGCCATTTTGCGACATCACTGTCCTGAAAAACCGTGCCGTAGAACTCCCCCTTCGCACGTCCGGCGGCAATACGGAAGTTTTCTACCGCGTGGCTCCGGGTCGCTGCGGGATTGCGGTCGTTCAGCGCGTCCCATTGATAGGGAATCGCCACTTCCGTCACCAAGTGCTGGCATTTCCCAATCAGCGGATCCGAGACCTGTAGGTCGTGAAGATTGACTTCGGCCACATCCCGCTGATTCATCTCGTTTCTCCTTCGTGTGGGGCGAACGGGCGCCTAGCTCAGGCAAGCCAGCTCGCCATGATCGTTGTTGACGTGGCGGCCTCGAAATTGGCGGCTGCGCATCGTATTCTCCACGCGAACGTTGAAGCGTTAGAAATGGAAAGGCTGCCCCCGATGCCGCTGGACGGCGTAGGCCTCAGAAAGGGCTGGTCAAACCGAGCTTCTTTCCAATCTCCTACCGCTGAAATGTCATGCAACAATCACACTGGAGTCTGTGGGATCACAAACGTCGGGCCCGCCTAAGCCTCGCCGTCAAGCCAGCCGATCTTGCTCTTCAGGAACCGAAAGCCCAGCACCTCGAAGCCGGCGCGCTCGCTGCTGTCCCGGCCGTAACCATGGCCGCCCGCCGCCGGCTCGTAGAAATCGGCCTCGTAGCCCATCGCCTGGAGCTTCGCGGCCATCTTTGATGGCAAGCCAATCGCGATGGGGGAGCATCCAGATGTTGCTTGGCAAATTGATTCTAGTCGTGGCACCGGATTCGTCACCGAGCCAGCGGGCAAAATTGAAGGCGTCCACCCCATCGACGAACCACATCCGCGGCGGCGCAACGGTGTGGTCGACATCCCAGCCGGCTCCGACATGATCGGCTGCGATCTCAAAGATCACCGGCGCTTGATCCGCCTGCGTACCGCGACGCCAGAGCCTCACCGTACGCGCATAGCCGGAGGTCGTCGCCATGCCCTGCCCATGAGAGCTCGACAGCACCAGCGTATCGCGATCGAGCCACTCAACCCCGCCCTTGGCTTCCTGCAGGACGAAGCCATCGCTGACAAATGTCTTCGCGCCGGTATCGAACTCACGCAAGGTGACGGCATCGCTGCCGCCGCGCGATAGGCTCAAAATCATCCGTCTATGATCGCCGGCCAGTGAGGCCGTCGCTTTCAGAAGCCAGTCTTGGCCTTCGCTGATAGCGAGCTGATCGATGTCGAGCAGAACTTCCCATGAAGGCTTCGGCATGCGAAATTCTTCCAGAGAGGTTCGTCGCCAGACGCCGCGTGGATTGTTGGCGTCCTTCCAGAGATTGTAGAGGTAGCCGCCGCGCCGGCTGACATAGGGGATATTGTCAGGTCGGTCATAAATCGAGGTCAGCGCATCGCGATCCCGCTCCAATGCCGCGCCGCCAAACACCTGCAGCGTCTTGCCATTCTGCCACTCGACAAATTTCAGCGCCTGCGCGCCTTCGATCAGTTCCAACCACAGATAGGGATCATCATCTGGAGCGGAAGGCGTGGGCTTTCCAGCCAGCGACTTTGTCGTCGCGCTTGCTTTGATCACGCTTCACTCCATCCCTGGCATTGATGCGCACTCCCCACATGGCACCGCATCAAAGCTTTCACATATTGCATCCGTAGTTCCTTGATCTGGCCGCCGCGCGGCGTTCATTTAATGCGAATTGCCATGTCTGCGTCAGTTCCATCCACTGCTGAAGTTGGTAGTTGATTTGGGCGCGCTCTGACGCATCACATCCTCAACCCTTGGACCCCAAGCTGCCGGTGGCAACTTCATCTTCGATGCCAGCTCGGCTTGTGGCGAGTGGCACGATATTACCGAGCGGCTTGGGCGACACCGTAGATGATAATCGCTGCTGCAAAGCGCCACTCCAAACCGCCTTAAGACACCAAATGCTGGTCGGCTCCGGGCCAAACAGGTCGGAGCGCAATCGATAAGATCTAACAATACAGAAGCAGCTCACTATGCGTGGTCGCGTTGGTGTGGCTATCTTGAATGAACTCTACTCGACTGCGGCACCGGCCTTCACCTGCCGGAACGATACGGGTCGTACACGACAATCGGTTCAACCAGTGGCGCAAGGCGGCTATCTGGGATCGGTCTGATGAATGCTGTCATCAAGGCTCACGATGGCAGTTCGATTGTAAGTATCCATCAGCACGCCTCCGGGGCCAAAAAAGAGTGGAGATCGTTGTGTGGGCCGAAGCCGAGGAGGCCTCACCACCAAGACCCACGCGCGGGTCGACACGAAAGCGCGCGGTCCCCCTCCAAGATCTCGCCCGGTGCGGTCCACGGCGCCTGGCCGACGCCCTGCTCGAGGCCTAGATTTAGGAGACTGGCCAACATAGGCATCTCGCCAAAGGCTTCCCGTGATTGATACTCGGTTTCGAAGTGCCGGCCTCGCTTGTTGCGCTCTACCGGTTCTACGCGCACTGCCGTGTGGGTTCTAAGAAGGTCTTGATGGCCGCCTCAATCGGCCAATTTTTGGCGAAGCTTCTTTCGGCGTCATCAAAGCCGGGGAGCACGGAAGTCGCTCTTCCGCGTAAACCATTGAGATAATGGATGAATTGTGCCGAGGCATGATAATGCTAGCGCTAGCTGCTGAAAATCAGCGCCAGGGCCGGGTTAAAACATTCGTATAGTTCTCCAGCTCCTTTCGATAGTTTAGGATCATGAGTAACCAGCTTACTAAGTTCAGGTTCGGACGCTCAGCCACGCAGTTTTTTCGCGCTGGCGTTGATGACGCTAACCTCGTTGTACCTTCACTCCCATTTCGCCGCGACGGCGTTCGGCTATTTGGAAATGATATTGGTGTTTTCTCTGATGGGCAGCCTCATAGCCTCTGCCATGCTTTTCATCTTGCCCTTCGCTGCTTTGGCCTACTTCTTTGCGCCGCCCACTTTCAATCTGAATGATCCACAGGATCTTCCTGTGGTTGTGGCCTTTCTTGTTGCCTCAATTGTTGGAACGCACCTGATCGGAAAAGTCCGCCGAGAAAGGGAGGTTGCGCTTGAGGCCGCAGCCGGGCTCCGGCGCAGCGAGGCTGAGTTGCGCGACCGCGAGAAACAGTGGCGCGAAATCTTCGAGCATAACCCGGTCATGCAATTCATGGTCAATGCCACCGGAATGGTCCTGAACGTCAACACGTTTGGCGCAACACAGCTCGGCTATGCGCCCTCGGAGCTTGTCGGGCATTCCGTGCTGAAGGTATTTCTGGAAGAAGATCGTCCGTTTGTTCGCGAGCGCGTCGGGCTGTGCATTGAAACGGTCGGCCAATCGCACACTTGGGAGATCCAGAAGATCAGGAAGGATGGCTCGGTGCTGTGGGTGCGCGAAAACGCCAAAGCCATGCAGTGGGCAGAAGACAAGCTCGTCGTCCTTATCGCTTGCGAAGATATCACCGAGCGAAAGCGGACGGAAACTGCCCTGCGGCGGAGCGAAGCCCATCTGGCCCAGGCGCAGGAATTGAGCCGCACCGGCAGCTTCGGCTGGAACGTCGCCACCGGCGAGGTCCACTGGTCAAAGGAGACCTTTCGTATTTTCCAATACGATCCGTCGACGAAACCGATCCCGCAACTCGTCGTTGATCGAACCCATCCAGAAGATCGGGCTGCCGTGCGAGAGACCATCGAACGAGCGCTCCAAAACGAAGAGGATTTCGAGCACGAATACCGACTGCTGATGCCGGACGGCTCGGTGAAGCACCTCCACGCGCTGGCACGAGCCATTAGAACCGCCTCTGGTGATATCGAGTTTGTCGGCGCAGTGACGGATATTACGACTGCAAAGCAGGCGGAACAGCAGTTGCGTCGTAGCGAGGCCTATCTGGCCGAAGCCCAGCATCTCAGCCACACGGGCAGTTGGTCCTGGGACGTCGACCGTCTCGAATTTGTGTATCGCTCCGCCGAAATCGATCGTCTGTTTGGCTTCGATCCGGAACAGGCTGTATCGATAGAGACCATCCGGTCGCGTATCCATCCAGACGACTTGCCGCGGCTTCAGGAAGTGCCGCGCCAGGCTATCAAAGACAAGGGAGGGCATTTCGAATATGATTTCCGAATCCTTCTTCCAGATGGCGCGATAAGGCGCATACATTCCGTTGCGCACGCCGTGGTCGGCAGCGATGGCAACGTCAGCGAGCTCATCGGAACGCATATGGATGTAACCGAGCAACATGCGGCCAGGGAACGACTGGAAGGGGCTCTTGCTGCGTTGCGCGAAAGCGAGCAGCGGTTTCGCGACTACGCCGAAACGGCCTCCGACTGGCTCTGGGAGACCGGGCCGGACCACCGGGTCATCCTTTTATCGGAGCACACCAGCACAGCAGGCATTCTGGCCACAGAGGTCGTCGGCCTGCTTCGCTGGGAAATTGCGCGCGATGTCGAAGCAGAACCCGAGAAGTGGCGGCAGCATCGGGCGACACTCGATGCACGTCTTCCATTTCGCGATTTCATCTATAGCACCGTCACCCAGATGGAATCTCCAATTTACGTCCGGACCAGCGGAAAGCCATTTTTTGATGCTGCCGGCAATTTCCTCGGCTATCGCGGCGTCAGCACTGACATCACCGCAACCATCCGCGCAGATCAGGCCGAACGAGAACTGCGGAAGGCACAGGCAGAGCTCGCGCACGTGACGCGCGTGACGACGCTGGGCGAGCTGACAACCTCCATCGCCCACGAGATAAGCCAGCCGCTCGCCGCCATTGTCACCAATGGCGAGGCTTGCCTGGGTTGGCTTGGTCGCGAGACTCCTGATCTTTCGGAGGCGCGCTGCTCAGTGGAGTGGATCATCGAGGACGGGATTCGGGCGAGCGAGGTGATCCGCCGCATCCGCGCGCTTGCGAAGAAAGGCGAGATCGAGATGGTGCCGGTCGATATCAATGACATCGTCAAGGAGGTAATCGCGCTGGTGACACGCGAGCTGGTCAGCCATCAGGTGTCGTTACGGACCGAGTTGACGCCGGCCCTCCCCTTGATCCTGGGTGACCGGGTTCAACTGCAACAGGTGATCACAAATCTGGTGATGAACGGGATTGAGGCCATGCAGACGGTCAGGGACCGGCCGCGCGAACTGGTGATTCGGTCATCCCAGGACGATATGGGACGCGTGCACCTTGCCGTGACTGATTGCGGTGTCGGGATCACCGAGGACGACGCGGATCGCGTGTTCAATCCCTTTTTTACCACTAAATCAAGCGGCCTTGGAATGGGGCTTTCGATCTGCCGTTCGATCGTGGAGGCTCACGGAGGGAGCCTGTCGATCGCCCGCGAGCAAGAGCCGGGCGCGACTTTTCAATTCGCCCTTCCGTTGCATAAAGAGGTCGTGTCGTGACCGGGCGCTCCGACTCGCCGCACCAAGGCGTGAAGACCGAGGAGCCGAGCGGAAGGGCGATCGTGTTCGTGATCGACGACGACGTCTCAATGCGTCGTTCGCTCGCGAATCTTTTTCGATCGGTGAACCTGGACGTTGCTGCGTTCGGATCGGCCCAGGAAATGCTGCAAGGCAACCTTCCGAAGGTTGCCAGCTGCCTCGTCCTTGACGTCAGGCTTCCTGGATTGAGCGGCATCGAGCTGCAGACTGAGCTAGCCAAGTTGAACCTTCACATTCCGATTATTTTCATAACTGGCCATGGCGACATTCCAATGAGCGTCAAGGCCATGAAGGGTGGAGCGGTCGATTTTCTTACCAAGCCGTTTCGCGATCAGGAGCTGCTTGACGCTGTCGTCGCCGCGACCGAACGGGATCGCAAGAGGCGGGAAGTTGAGAAGACGGTTGCGAACTTGCAGTCCTTGTTCGAGACCTTAAGCCCACGCGAACAGGCAGTGATGAAACTGGTCGCCGCCGGCCTGATGAACAAACAAGTAGCCGCAGAGCTCGAGCTCGCCGAAATGACCGTCAGGATCTATCGCGGACGGGTGATGAAGAAAATGGGCGCACGGTCGCTGGCCGATTTAGTCAGAATGGCTGAGACCCTCGGAATTTGTGCCAACCACCCCGAATAAGCCTAAGTATGAGTTTACATTTTCATCCCGCACGCCCACCTTGGTCCACAAGCCTACCCTTGGTCCAGGCGGCTATGCTTCGGCAAGCGCCTTTCCCGCGTTAGGAGGGGATCGTCTTGTCCACGCCTCCGCTCATTTCCATCGTCGATGACGACGGGTCGGTCCGTGCTGCGATAAATAATCTTTTGAAATCCCGCGGCTATATCGTCCATACATTTGTGTCGGCCGAGGAGTTCTTGCGCTCGCCCCATCTGAACGGAACATCGTGTGTGATTGCGGATGTGCAGATGTCGATTATGAGCGGCTTGGACCTGCTGACACATATGCGGGCCCAGGGTTACAGTGCACCGTTCATTTTCATCACTGCCTTTCCCGATGATCGCGTTCACGCCCGTGCGCTGAGCGCCGGAGCGATTTGCTTCCTGGCCAAGCCCTTCGCCGGACAGCACTTGATCAGGTGCCTTGATACCGCACTGGATCAGCGTCGCGGCGGAACCAGCGCATGAGACGATGAGCACCGCAGTCTACTCAACTCAAACTTCGGCGCGGCCCGCGGAACCGCGCGCGCCATACCACAAGGTCGATGAGGACCTCGGCCTCACGAAGCAGCAATCCTTGGCGATTGGGCTCTTTTATTGAAATTCTTCGTTCGCTATTACCGATCCAGGCGCCCACCGAGCGCGATTTTCTAAAGTTTCCCGGATCCTCGATCGCTGCAACGAAGGAGGAAGCTGTTACCGCGCCGATGCCAGGGATCGACGCAACCAACTGGCATTGCTCACCTCACTCGCGCGGGCTGAAGCAACAAGCTGCTTGCTCAATTCAGCGGCGCGGGCGCGCATGCCCCTCCAGGTATCGAGCAACGGCTTGATAATCTGCTTGAGGACGGCATTGTTCGCCAGCTTGCTGCACACATGGCCCTCAAACACGCGTCCTGCCCCCTTGGGAACGACTAGATCGAACGTCTTCATCAGGCCGCGGATCTGGTTGGACAGCTGGGTTGTCATCTTGAGCAGTTGGTTGCGCGCTGCGACCAGCGTGCGAACCAGCATGCTGTCAAAGCTCTTCACCCGCACCTCGCGGTAAAAGCCGACCTCGGCAAGATGCGAGAGCCCATCCGCGTCATTTGCGTCGGTCTTGTTTGGCGCCATATCTAGCGCCGCCTTGGCGTGCCGCGCATCTATGCAAATCGCTGAACACGATGCGTTCCGCGTTCGCTTGCGGATGACATCGGCTATCAGCTTGGGATCGGATGGGCATTTTCCGCGCCAGATCCGCTTGCCTCCTTTGCGCACCGAGACGATTGTATCTTTCAATGACACGTCGAGGCCGATAAACTGCTTCATGGTTGTCTCCCGTTTGATGCTGGGCCCGGCGTCGAGTCGAGACCGTATTTCATCCTATCGGGGGGCAACCACCTTAATCCAACGCATCACAATCGCGCCGGTGTTCCCAACCCCGCGATTACCCTATGTAAGTCGTCGTCTGTGAAGAAGACCTAAGCCACTGAACGGGAATCTCGATTAGGGCCAAGGGGCGTTTCCGGATTGCAAGGTTTTGCTGCTTTGAGCGCCGGAACCTTGCGATTTCGTTTTCGGGATTCCCTCGAAGCGGGAAGCATGATTCCTTGTCTGCATCGGAGGGGACGATGCGGCCGAAGAAGCACCAGACGACTGGATCGAACGATCTGTTCCGGGCTCGGCTCGACCAGATCATCAATCTGAAGCACGAACTGGTTTTGCTCGCTGGCAAGATCGACTGGGACTGGATCGACGGCGAGATTGCGCCGCTCTACAGCGAGCACGGCCGGCCAGGGATCGCGACCCGCTTCATGATCGGTCTGCTGCTGCTCAAGCACATTTACGGGCTATCCGACGAGGGGGTGTGCGAGCGCTGGGTCCACGACCCGTATTTCCAGTACTTCACCGGCGAGGAGTTCTTCCAGCACGCCTTCCCGCATGAGCGCTCTGACCTGAGCCACTGGCGCAAGCGGCTCGGCGAGAAGCTGGAGCTGCTGCTGGCCGAGAGCCTGCGGGTGGCGCACGGCGCCGGCCGCCTTGCGCCGCAATGACCTCAAGCGGGTCACGGTCGACACCACGGTGCAGCCGAAGGCCATCACCTTCCCGACCGACGCCAAGCTGCTGCATGCGGCGATCCGGGGACTGAACCACTTGGCGAGCAGGCACGGCGTGCGGTTGCGTCAATCCTACCTGCGGATCGCCAAGAAGGCAGCGATGATGGCGGGACGCTATGCCCACGCCAAGCAGTTCAAGCGACATCAGCGGCAGTTGCGTATCCTGCGCAGCCGGCTGGGCCGGATCATCCGCGATATCCGCCGCAAGATCGAAGGACAGACGGCGCTCGAGCAGACGTTCGCACTTCCGCTCGGCCGCGCCGCGCAGATCCGCTCGCAGCAGCAGCGCCAGCGCGGCTGGAAGCTCTATTCCTTCGATAGCGGTGTTTTGACCGCACCTTGCGGCGGCGCTGACGATTCGTCAGATGTGGATCGGTTTGGCGAGATCGGTTCACATATATGGTCGACGATATATTTGACAATTCGCGGCCGTTTGGCCGTTTTGAAGTCCGGACTGGTGTTGGCCGCCGGCGTCGCTGGACCGAGGAACAGAAGGGCCGGATTGTCGCGGAGTCGTATCGCGCTGGAGCGGTTGTTTCGGAGGTTGCGCGACGGTACGAGATCAGTCCTCAGCATTTGTTTGCGTGGCGCAAAAGCAGCACGAGGGGGATTACTTGTACTCCCGAATGAAGAGGGGCTGACGTTCGTTCCCATTGTGACGCCCGGGTACAATTCGACGGCGGTTGGGAATCCACAGGAAAGCCGACTGATCACGATCGAGATCGCGGGCGCGGTGGTTCATGCTGGACCTGGTGTTGATCTGATCTTTCTGACTGACGTACTCCGTGCGGTAAAAGCTGCGGCATGATTACGGCAGGCCTACGGGTTTTGATTGCGACGAAGCCGGTTGACTTCCGCCGGGGGGCGGATGGGCTGGCGGCACTGGTGCGCGAGACGCTTGGCGAAGATCCATTCTCCGGCACAATTTATGTCTTCCGCTCGAAACGTGCGGACCGTGTGAAGATGGTTGCCTGGGACGGCACCGGGCTGGTGCTATTGTGGAAGCGGCTTGAAAGCGGAGCGTTCAAGTGGCCTCCAATCACCGACGGCGTGATGCGACTGACGTCGGCGCAATTGGCCGCGCTTGTGGATGGGATGGATTGGTCGCGGCTGCATGCGCGCGACGTTACGCGGCCGACGGCGACGTCGTGAAAGCTGCGACTTTTTGAATCAGATCAGGTTTGAGAGCAACACAACTGAACGCGAATCTGATTCTATATCGTCATGCCGATCGATGCTTCCCCTGACGATCTCGATGCCTTGCGAGAGCTGGTGGTTCAGCTGTCGAGCGAACGCGATGCCGCGCTGGAAGAATGCCGGCGCGTGGCGGAGCAGAACGATCGGCTTCGCCATTTGTTGCAGCAACTTCGGCGTGCGCAGTTCGGCCGCAAGTCCGAACGTCTTGACCCTGAGCAGCTGCAATTGGCAATCGAGGATCTTGAGACGGCGGTGGCGGCGGAGGATGCCGAACAAGACAAGACAGCGCCAATAGAAGAAGCTCCGAAGAAGAAGCGGAAGACCAATCGGGGATCGCTGCCGGCGCATCTTCCACGCGTGCATATCACGCTTACTCCCGACAGTACGGCATGCCCCTGCTGCCATGGCCTGATGCATGTGATCGGCGAGGAAACCGCCGAACGCCTCGACAAGATCCCCGCGCAGTATCAGGTGATCGTTACACACCGGCCGAAATACGGCTGCCGGTCATGCGAGAGCGCAATCGTGCAGGCGCCAGCGGCGGAGCGCTTGATCAAGAGTGGCATTCCCACAGAAAACCTTGTCGCCGATGTCGTGGTCGACAAATACGCCTGGCACAAACCACTTTACCGCCAGGCGCATATCATGCGGCTGCAGGGC
This sequence comes from Bradyrhizobium sp. RDI18, assembly GCF_043203335.1. NCBI lineage: Bacteria > Pseudomonadati > Pseudomonadota > Alphaproteobacteria > Hyphomicrobiales > Nitrobacteraceae > Bradyrhizobium > Bradyrhizobium sp. RDI18. The sequence goes on from NZ_JBICRN010000006.1 coordinate 601,877, forward strand.
TTACCGGTCGATCGCTCGACATTGGCTGGTTGGGTTGGCGCCGCCGCAGCCGAAATCAAGCCGGTCTATCTACGGATGAAAGAAATCGTGCTCGCTTCGGCGAAAATCGTGGTCGATGAAACCCGCGCGCCGGTGCTCGATCCCGGGCGGGGCCGAACCAAGACCGGCTACTTCTGGGCGATCTCGCGGGATGATCGACCCTGGGGCGGGCTGGATCCCCCGGCCGTTGTCTATACCTATGCGCCCGGCCGCGGCGGCGAGCATTGCACGGCATTGCTTGCAGGCTATACCGGCATCGTTCATTGCGACGGATACACGGTCTATAAGCAGTTGGCCGATCCGCAGCGCGACGGCGGTCCAGCGACGCTGGCCTTTTGCTGGACGCACTGGCGTCGCGGATTTGTCGAGATCGACGAGGGCGGCCCGGCACCGATCGTGCATGAGGCGCTGGAGCGGATTGCAGCGCTGTACGCGATCGAGAATCGGATCCGCGGTCGCAGTGCCGATGAACGCCGCGCTATCCGTCAGATGGAGACCAGGCCGCTCGTCGAGGCGCTGAAAACCTGGCTTGAGAACAGGCTTGCGGCGGTCTCAGACAAGAGCACAATTGCCGAGGTGATCCGCTACGGCTTCAATCATTGGCCAGGCTTGGTGCGCTTTCTCGACGATGGCCGCATCGAGATGGATACCAACAGCGTCGAGCGCGCGATGCGGCCTATAGCTCTCAATCGCAGGAATAGCCTCTTCGCAGGCCACGATCAGGGCGCGGTCAACTGGGCCTGCATGGCTTCGCTGATCGAAACGGCAAAGCTGCAAGACATCGACCCCAAACCGTACCTTGCTGATATCCTCAGCAAACTCGTTAATGGTTGGCCGATGGCGAAGATCGACGAATTATTGCCCTGGGCATGGGCTCAGCACAGCAAAGCCCGCCTTGCTGCATGATCAAATCTGCCATCAGTTCGGTGGCAGCGCCTCGGAAATCTCCTGCGCCTCGCTTGCATCGGCGAAAACCTCCTCGCGGATCACGCGCATCGTCACCTGATGAAGGTAGGCTCGCAGAGCTTGGTCAAGTTCGGAAAACTCGGGCCACAGGACTTGGTCGAGAAACCGCTTCGGTGCCCTGATCATGACCGTGTTGCGCCGCTGCCGATAATAGCGGTAGGGCTTCAAGCCATAGCGTCGGCACAGTGCAAGAAACAAATGGCGCGACCATTGATCAGGCATCGAGAACTGCATCTCAATCGATGGATCCTGCCGGCTGAGTTCTCCTAGACGCGCCCGGACACGTTCCAGCGCCGCCTCCGCAGCGAGCCGTTCGCCGGCCGTCCCGGCCCCAGCGAACAGGGCCTCGATCTTCCGCAACTTCTCGCGCAACTTGGATTCGGTCGACATCGGTAGTCTCAGGCTTTGTCCTGAGTGAAGCCCAACATCCGCATTGCGCGCGGTCAACCGACCACCGTCGATATCCACGTCATTCATTAGCCACGTGGGGTCAAAACACCGCTATCATTCCTTCCATGCCCCAGAGGTGGAGTGCATCGGCAAGGGCAAGGCCAGCGCACCTTATGAGTTCGGCTTCAAGGCCTCCATCGTCACCACCAACCGCCGTGGCCCCGGCGGCCACTTCGTGCTGCATGCCAGGGCGCTGCCGGACACCCCCTACGACGGCCACACCCTTGGCGGCGTCATCGCAGACACCGGGAGGCTCACCGGTTGTCCGATCGAGCGCGCCTATGTCGACAAGGGATACCGCGGCCATGGCACGGAGAACCCGCGCCGCGTCTTCATCTCAGGCCAGAAGCGCGGCGTCTTCGGCGTCATCAAACGCGAGCTGCGACGCCGATCCGCCATCGAGCCCATCATCGGGCACTTGAAGGCCGAAAGCCACCTCGGCCGCTGCTATCTCAAGGGCCGCGCCGGAGACGCCGCCAACGTCATTCTCTCCGCCGTCGGACACAACTTCCGCCGCATCCTCGCTTGGCTGAGGGATTTTTGGTGCCTCTTCCTCACCGCCCTCATCGCAGCCTTCACCGCCCAATCAACACTCAGATCGGCTTCTTAACGGACGACTACGCACCGCGCTCTTCACATCGAGATGCACACCTCTTGAACGCCATCATGCGGCGGCTCCTGGAGAGACGACCGCGGAAAGAACCATGAACCCGGCAGTGGATCACTTTGTCTATCGGGGTTGACACCGTGCCCGCGATTAAAGAACGGACCGCATATTTGGGTGGCCGAGCGCCTGTGATTCAAGCTCCCAAATTGGGGTTTAAGGCCGCTGATATGGATCGAGCCAGAACTCGGCGGTTCTCTGGAGCACTCATCATCGTCATGTGGTTGCCTGGAATTGGCACAGCATGAATGGCCGCTGCACTCAAAACTTGGTCCCAACCGCGTATGGGTGAACTGGCCTCTGTGGCATAAAACTGATGTATTTCAACTGGCAGGGATGGAACTTGGTATAACTGCAGCGCCCTTCGAAATTGGGCAATTCTTGCACACCTCAAAGCGTCAATTTCGAGATCATGATCTAGAGATAGCGCCCCAAGTTGCTGCGCCTTTTCAAGCAACTGGGCAACTGAACTTTGTCTAGCAAAGTGCTCCAACACTTCGAACCGCTCATCATCCAAGGGCTTGAGAGACTCTAGCACCATTTCTAGTACTATTTTGGCTGGCGACATGCTCAATGGATTTGCAGGTAACGTAACATCGATGAAAGCCATGAATGACACAGTTTCATCGAGGCTTAGTAAGCGCTGGGCAATTGCGTAGGCCAAGAATGCCCCTGAGGAATATCCGGCGAAGCGATATGGGCCTTGCGGCTGAATCTCTTTGATCGCCGAGATTAGTTGCGAGGCTATCGCCTCAAGAGTTGGCGAACAAAGTTCATCGAAGGACGGCCATGGCAGAGCATAGACAGGACAGTCTATGTCCATTTCTTTGACCAAACTGACGACATAGGAACAATCCCCCAAACCTGTAGGAACAAAGAAGAGTGGCGCTTGCGATCCCGTTACACGAACGGATAGCACTCCAGCTGCATTGCGGTGCGGCTGCTGCAACTCAACCTTCGACGTAAGTTTCTGCAAAACAGGGGCTTGGAAGAGGTCGGCGGCGCTGAGCTTCAGCCCAAGATCGAGCGCTCGACTGAGCAACTGCACCGCCAAGAGCGAGTGACCGCCCAGTTCGAAAAAGTGGTCGTGGCGCCCGACCCGCTCAACACCCAGAAGCTCGGCCCAGATCGTCGCCAGCGCCGTCTCGATCTCGCCTTGCGGCGCCTCATAGGCGGCGCGCGCATACGCCTCATCCTTAGGCGCCGGCAGGCCTTGCGGTCGAGCTTGCCGTTCACCGTCAAGGGCAGCGCCGCAAGGTGCACAAACGCCGACGGCACCATGTAGTCCGGCAGCCGCGCACTTAAGTGCGTGCGCAAGGTGCCGGCAAGTTCGCTTCCATCCAGCCCATCCGAGCCCGCCTCGGACGCGCACACCACATAGGCGACCAGCCGCTGCTCGCCGGCGCGGTCCTGGCGCGCCACCACCACCGCGTCACGCACCGCGGCGTGCTCGACGAGCCGCGCCGCGGTGTCGCCCGGCTCGATCCGGAAGCCGCGGATCTTCACCTGGTCGTCGTTGCGGCCCAGAAACGCCAGATTGCCGTCCGGCAGATAGCGCGCAAGATCCCCGCTCCGGTACATCCGCGCCCCCCGGCTCAGTGCTGAACGGATCGGCCAAAAACCGCTCCGCGGTCAGCTCGGGACGGTTCAGATAGCCCCGCGCCACTCCCGCGCCGCCAATGTAAAGCTCCCCTACGGCCCCAAACGGAACAGGCGCGCCATCACCATCCAGCAGATAGATCCGCGTGTTCGCAATCGGACGGCCGATCGGGATGTTCGCAGATACAGCCATTTCTGTCGGAACGTCATAAAAGATACAACCGACAACTGTTTCGGTTGGGCCATATTCATTCACCATTCGGGCCGTGGGCTGGATCTTGCGCCACAACTCAACTGTTGAATGCGACAGCGCTTCACCGCCGATAATAAATGATTCAACTTGGCTGGCAGCGGAGTCCGCCAGCATCTGTTGCCCAAGAGCATCCAGATGGCTCGGGGTGATCTTGATTGTTCCGCATTCCGCGCTGATCTTTGCTTTTAACCCCTCGACCTCTTGTCCCTCCATCATAAGATCTGCATGGCCACCACAGATCAAAGGTGCAAACAGGCTGGTAACTGTTGCATCAAAGGCCAGAGGAGAGGAGACCACGGAGGATGATCTGGAATCGTAGGCATGACAGGCCCAGCACAGATAATTTGTCAATCCCCGATGCTCGACCATGACGCCCTTGGGCGTTCCGGTGGATCCCGAGGTGTAGATCACATAGGCGAGATGGCGCGAGGTCAGACCGAGGGCGCGCGGGTCCGGGTTCGCGGCCGGCAGCTGCGCCCACGCCGGGGTCGCCGTCTCCAGGTCGACCACCGTCAGATCGAGTAGCGCATCGCTGCCCAGCGCCGATCGTCCCGCCGCATCGGCCAGCAGCAGAGGCGGTGCCGCATCGTTGAGCACCTGGTGCAGCCGCGCGCTCGGATAGGCCGGATCCAGCGGCAGATACGCCCCGCCCGCCTTGAGGATCGCCAGCAGCCCGACCACCATCGCGATGCTGCGCTGAAGGCAGATCGCCACCGGCTGGTCCGGCCTGACCCCGAGCGCGATCAGGTGGTGCGCCAGCCGGTTCGCCCGCGCATTGAGCTCGCCATAGCTTACGCGTTCCTCCGCATCGACCACCGCCACCGCATCCGGCGCTTTGCGCACCTGCGCCTCGAACAGCTCATGGATGCACTGCTGCTCGGGATACGGCGCCGCCGTCCGGTTCAGCTCCTCCAACAGATACGCGCGCTCAGCGGACGGCAGGATATCCAGCTCGCGCACCGGCGTGTTCGGCGCCTGCTCCAGCGCGTCGGCCAGTTGCTCGAGCGCGCGCTGCATGTAGCCGCAGACCCGATCCGCGGAGACGGGCTCCGCCACCTGCGCCGTCAGACCGAGCGCCTCGCCAAAATCATCCACCGACAGGGTCAGCGGATAGTTGGTGCGTTCCTCCCCGCCCAGCCATTCCACGCCGCCCAGCCCAGCATCCGGTCCGCAAGCGAGCGCCGGCGCGGTGTGGCGGTAGTTCAACAGCGCGCTGAACAGCGGCGCCGGCGCCGCAACGCCGCTGCAGCGTTGCGCCAAGGCCAGCGAGGCATGCTCATGCGCCAGCAGCTCGGCCAGCCGGGCGTGCGTGGTCCGCACGCTCGCCTCGACCCCGGTGCCGTCCAGATCAAGCCGCAGCGGCAGCGTGTTGATGAACAGGCCCATGGTGCGGTCGGCACCCGCGCCGCCATGCATGCGGCCAAACAGCACCGTGCCGAACACCACCTGCTCGCGGCCGCTGCTGCGCGCCACCACCTGTCCCCACGCCAGATGGCACAGGCTGGCCAGGCTCACCCCAAGCCGCCGCGCCTGGCTGCGCAATCGCGCGTTGAGCGCCTGCGGCAGCCTCCGATGCGCCTCATGAACCCCGCAGCCGTCGCCGTGGACCTCGCTTAAGCCAAACGGCGTGGTCGGCGCATCGATGTCCCCCAGTAGTCCCCGGAAGAACTCTTCATGCGCTTTGGTACCAACGCCCAGGCGCGCCTGCGCCACCAGGTTGCGGAACGGCTGCGGGGCGGCCAGCTCATGGTCGCGCCCGCCGAGCACGGCCTTAACCTCGGCATGCATCACCTCCAGCGTCGTGTGATCCCCGATCAGATGATGCTGCAGCTGCAAGAGCAGCCAGCGCGCGCTGCCGGGCTCGCGCGCGATCACAAACCGCAACAGCGGGGCCCGGCCAAGATCGATGCGGTGCTGGCGCGGATCAAACCTCAGCCTGAGCTGCGCGTGGCCAGGACCGCCGGAGCCATCCAGCTCGACCTCGGTCACATTGAGTGGCGCGTTCCGCCACACCACCTGGGCCGCGCGCGACAGGCCCTCCCAGACAAACGACGTCCTTAAGATGTCGTGCCGGTCCACCACCCGCTGAACCGCGGCAAGATAGCGGTCCAACACGCCACGGTCGGCAAACGCCATCTGCGACACCAGCAGGTACGGATCGCCTTGGCGGGCCAACAGATGATGGAACAGGATGCCGTCCTGCAGCGGCGACAAGGCATAAATATCCTGGATGTTGCCGACGCCGCCGGGCACCGTGGCGAGGAGCCGGTCGATCTCTCCCTGCGTCAGCTCGATCAGCGGCAGCATCTGCGGCGTGATCGAGCGGCTCTCTGCCGTGATCAGGTTGGCCGGCACCGCCACCTCGTGATGACTGCGCAGGCTCGCGGCCAGATCCGCCAGCACCGGCCTGGCGAACAAAGTCCGCACCTCCACCCCCAGCGACAGCCGCCGCAGACGCTCGATCAGCTGCACCGCCAAGAGCGAGTGGCCGCCCAGTTCGAAGAAGTGGTCGTTCCGTCCGACCCGCTCAACACCCAGAAGCTCGGCCCAGATCGTCGCCAGCGCCGTCTCGATCTCGCCTTGCGGCGCCTCATAGGCGGCGCGCGCATACCCTCATCCTTAGGCGCCGGCAGGCCTTGCGGTCGAGCTTGCCGTTCACCGTCAAGGGCAGCGCCGCAAGGTGCACAAACGCCGACGGCACCATGTAGTCCGGCAGCCGCGCGCGCCTTGGTGCGTGCGCAAGGTGCCGGCAAGTTCGCTTCCATCCAGCCCATCCGAGCCCGCCTCGGACGCGCACACCACATAGGCGACCAGCCGCTGCTCGCCGGCGCGGTCCTGGCGCGCCACCACCACCGCGTCACGCACCGCGGCGTGCTCGACGAGCCGCGCCGCGATCTCGCCCGGCTCGATCCGGAAGCCGCGGATCTTCACCTGGTCGTCGTTGCGGCCCAGAAACGCCAGATTGCCGTCCGGCAGATAGCGCGCAAGATCCCCGCTCCGGTACATCCGCGCCCCCGGCTCAGTGCTGAACGGATCGGCCAAAAACCGCTCCGCGGTCAGCTCGGGACGGTTCAGATAGCCCCGCGCCACCCCCGCGCCGCCAATGTAAAGCTCCCCTACGGCCCCAAACGGAACAGGCGCGCCATCACCATCCAGCAGATAGATCCGTGTGTTCGCAATCGGACGGCCGATCGGGACAACGGCCCCATCAAAATCAGCCGGGCAGCTCCACGCTGTCACGTCGATCGCAGCTTCCGTCGGACCGTAGAGATTATGCAGGCCAGTCCCAGGCAATACGCGCCGAACCTTGTGCAAGCTGGCGGCAGGAAGCGCCTCGCCACTGCACAACAGGCGCTGCAGCGATGTGCAGCGATCAACCCCCTTCGTATCGATAAAGCTGACCAGCATCGATGGTACGAAGTGTGCCGTGGTGATGCGTTGGCTGATGATCAAGTCCACCAATGCATCGGGGTCTTTGTGCGCATCCGGAGGCGCCAGCACCAAGGTCGCACCTTCAAGCAGCGTCCAGAAGAACTCCCAGACCGAGACATCGAAGCCAAATGGCGTCTTCTGCAACACGACATCAGTTGCCTTGAGACCATAGGCTCTTTGCATCCAGATCAGCCGATTGATGATGGCCCGATGCTCATTCTGTGCCCCCTTGGGCGTTCCGGTGGATCCCGAGGTGTAGATCACATAGGCGAGATGGCGCGAGGTCAGACCGAGGGCGCGCGGGTCCGGGTTCGCGGCCGGCAGCTGCGCCCACGCCGGGGTCGCCGTCTCCAGGTCGACCACCGTCAGATCGAGTAGCGCATCGCTGCCGAGTGCGGCGCGGCCGGCCACATCGGCCAGCAACAGGTGTGGGGCCGCATCGTTGAGCACCTGGTGCAGCCGCGCGCTCGGATAGGCCGGATCCAGCGGCAGATACGCCCCGCCCGCCTTGAGGATCGCCAGCAGCCCGACTACCATCGCGATGCTGCGCTGAAGGCAGATCGCCACCGGCTGGTCCGGCCTGACCCCGAGCGCGATCAGGTGGTGCGCCAGCCGGTTCGCCCGCGCATTGAGCTCGCCATAGCTTACGCGTTCCTCCGCATCGACCACCGCCACCGCATCCGGCGCTTGGCGCACCTGCGCCTCGAACAGCTCATGGATGCACTGCTCCGCCGGATAGGGGGCCGCCGTCCGGTTCAGCTCCTCCAGGAGATACGTACGCTCAGCGGACGGCAGCAGCTCAATGCGCCCGACCTCTTGCCGCGCATCGGCAACCATCGCCTGCAGCAGCGCCAGCAGATAGCCTCGTTGCCGCTCGATTGTCGTCTCATCGAACAGCGCCGTAGCATAGCCCAGCGTTCCCGCGATGACCTCGCCATGCTCGCAAAGGTTCAGCTCCAGATCGAACTTGACCTGATCGAAGCCGTCTGCCGCCCCCTCCACACGCAGCCCAGGAAGGTCGAAGGCCGGGGCGGCGTTGTTCTGCCAGGCCAGCATCACTTGGAACAACGGCGTGTGATCAAGACGCCGTGGCGGCTGCACGATCTCCACCACCTGCTCAAACGGCAGGTCCTGATGCTCCTGCGCTCCCAAGGCCGTGCGCCGCGTCCGCGCCAACAGCTCCGACACGCTCGGCTCCCCCGACAGGTCAAGCCGAAGCGCCAGGGTGTTGACGAAGCAGCCGATCAGCTCTTCGACCTCGCGCCGACCGCGATTGGCGCTCGGCACCCCGATCACTATGTCGTCCTGCCCCGACAGACGCGACAGCACCGCCGCCCACGCCGCCAGCACCGTCATGAACAAGGTCGTGCCATGCCGCTGGTTCAGCCGCCTCAAACCCCGCGTCAGATCCGCATCGATCACGACAGGCACCATGGCCCCGGCAAACGACTGCTCTGCCGGCCGCGGCCGGTCCGTCGGCAAGGCCAGACGGGCCGGCGCGCCAGATAGATTGTTGCGCCAATACTGCGCCTGGCTCTGCAGCCGTTCCCCTGTTAGCCACCGCCGCTGCCAGGCGGCATAGTCCGGATACTGGATCGCAAGCGGCGGCAGCGGATCGTCTTGTCCAGCCTCAAACGCCCGGTACAGCTGACTGAGTTCACGCGCCAACACGCCCAGCGACCAGCCATCCGAGACAATGTGATGCTGGGTCAGCAGCAAGACGTGCTCCTCGTCCGACATCCGGATCAGCCGGCCGCGGATCAGCGGCCCCCGCGCCAAATCGAACGGCGTGCGCGCCTCTTCACGGCACAGCTCCAAAAGCGCGGCGTCCGCATCTCCCCGGGCGCGCAGATCATGCTCCGTGACGGGCAGCCCCGCATCCTTCGGCAGAACCTCGACCCGAGGCTCACCCTCTGAGGCGACAAAGACACTGCGCAGCGCCTCGTGACGGGCAAACAAACGGTCAAGGCTGCGCTGCCAGACGCTGCGGTCGAGCGCACCTTGCAGCCGCCACGCCAGCGGCATGTGATAGCTCGTGCTGCCCTGATCCAGCTGCGCCAAAAACCACAGCCGCTGCTGCGCAAACGACAACACGAGCGCCGCATCACGCGACACGGCCACAATGGCCGGGAGGTCTTGCGGACCGCGGCGGCTCATCTCGACCACGCTTTCCGCCAGATCGGCCAGCACCGGTTTGGCAAACAGCCTCGTCAGCGGCAGTTCGACACCAACAGCCTGCGACAGCCGGCTTGAGAACTGCACCGCCAAGAGCGAGTGGCCGCCCAGTTCGAAGAAGTGGTCGTTCCGTCCGACCCGCTCAACACCCAGAAGCTCGGCCCAGATCGTCGCCAGCGCCGTCTCGATCTCGCCTTGCGGCGCCTCATAGGCGGCGCGCGCATACGCCTCATCCTTAGGCGCCGGCAGGCCTTGCGGTCGAGCTTGCCGTTCACCGTCAAGGGCAGCGCCGCAAGATGCACAAACGCCGACGGCACCATGTAGTCCGGCAACCGCGCACTAAGTGCGTGCGCAAGGTGCCGGCAAGTTTGCTTCCATCCAGCCCATCCGAGCCCGCCTCGGACGCGCACACCACATAGGCGACCAGCCGCTGCTCGCCGGCGCGGTCCTGGCGCGCCACCACCACCGCGTCACGCACCGCGGCGTGCTCGACGAGCCGCGCCGCGATCTCGCCCGGCTCGATCCGGAAGCCGCGGATCTTCACCTGGTCGTCGTTGCGGCCCAGAAACGCCAGATTGCCGTCCGGCAGATAGCGCGCAAGATCCCCGCTCCGGTACATCCGCGCCCCAGGCTCAGTGCTGAACGGATCGGCCAAAAGCCGCTCCGCGGTCAGCTCGGGACGGTTCAGATAGCCCCGCGCCACCCCCGCGCCGCCAATGTAAAGCTCCCCTACGGCCCCAAACGGAACAGGCGCGCCATCACCATCCAGCAGATAGATCCGCGTGTTCGCAAGCGGACGGCCGATATGCGGCACAATGTCGACGAAAAGCCGTCCCGAGGTCGCCACGACCGTCACTTCAGTGGGGCCGTAGTTGTTTATTAGCTTGAGAGCCGCTGGTAGAGGCGCAGGCACACGCTGGAGACGATCCCCGCCAACAAGCAAGTACTCCAATGTGGGATTTACCAGCTTATCTTCTAACGCGATCGTGGCGAGCGGCGTGATCAAAAAGGCGGAGTCCAGCGATTGATCACGCCACCATTGCAGCAAAAAGGAGAGATCTCCTGCCAGCGCTCTGGGCGGGAGCAGCAATGTGCTGCGGTTACATAACGCAGACCATAGCTCCCAAGTGCTGGCATCGAATGCTAGTCCAGCCGTGAGCGCACAGCAGGTTTCGGGTTGCGGACAAAACGTTTGCACATGCCATGCTATAAGATTGACCAATCCCCGATGCTCGACCATGACGCCCTTGGGCGTTCCGGTGGATCCCGAGGTGTAGATCACATAGGCGAGATGGCGCGAGGTCAGACCGAGGGCGCGCGGGTCCGGGTTCGCGGCCGGCAGCTGCGCCCACGCCGGGGTCGCCGTCTCCAGGTCGACCACCGTCAGATCGAGTAGCGCATCGCTGCCGAGTGCGGCGCGGCCGGCCACATCGGCCAGCAACAGGTGTGGGGCCGCATCGTTGAGCACCTGGTGCAGCCGCGCGCTCGGATAGGCCGGATCCAGCGGCAGATACGCCCCGCCCGCCTTGAGGATCGCCAGCAGCCCGACCACCATCGCGATGCTGCGCTGAAGGCAGATCGCCACCGGCTGGTCCGGCCTGACCCCGAGCGCGATCAGGTGGTGCGCCAGCCGGTTCGCCCGCGCATTGAGCTCGCCATAGCTTAAGCGCTGGTCCTGATAGACCACCGCCACCGCATCCGGCGCCTTGCCCACCTGCGCCTCAAACAGCTCATGGATGCACTGCTGCTCGGGATACGGCGCCGCCGTCCGGTTCAGCTCCTCCAACAGATACGCGCGCTCAGCGGACGGCAGGATATCCAGCTCGCGCACCGGCGTGTTCGGCGCCTGCTCCAGCGCGTCGGCCAGTTGCTCGAGCGCGCGCTGCATGTAGCCGCAGACCCGATCCGCGGAGACGGGCTCCGCCACCTGCGCCGTCAGACCGAGCGCCTCGCCAAAATCATCCACCGACAGGGTCAGCGGATAGTTGGTGCGTTCCTCCCCGCCCAGCCATTCCACGCCGCCCAGCCCAGCATCCGGTCCGCAAGCGAGCGCCGGCGCGGTGTGGCGGTAGTTCAACAGCGCGCTGAACAGCGGCGCCGGCGCCGCAACGCCGCTGCAGCGTTGCGCCAACGCCAGCGAGGCATGCTCGTGCGCCAGCAGCTCGGCCAGCCGGGCGTGCGTGGTCCGCACGCTCGCCTCGACCCCGGTGCCGTCCAGATCAAGCCGCAGCGGCAGCGTGTTGATGAACAGGCCCATGGTGCGGTCGGCACCCGCGCCGCCATGCATGCGGCCAAACAGCACCGTGCCGAACACCACCTGCTCGCGGCCGCTGCTGCGCGCCACCACCTGTCCCCACGCCAGATGGCACAGGCTGGCCAGGCTCACCCCAAGCCGCCGCGCCTGGCTGCGCAATCGCGCGTTGAGCGCCTGCGGCAGCCTCCGATGCGCCTCATGAACCCCGCAGCCGTCGCCGTGGACCTCGCTTAAGCCAAACGGCGTGGTCGGCGCATCGATGTCCCCCAGTAGTCCCCGGAAGAACTCTTCATGCGCTTTGGTACCAACGCCCAGGCGCGCCTGCGCCACCAGGTTGCGGAACGGCTGCGGGGCGGCCAGCTCATGGTCGCGCCCGCCGAGCACGGCCTTAACCTCGGCATGCATCACCTCCAGCGTCGTGTGATCCCCGATCAGATGATGCTGCAGCTGCAAGAGCAGCCAGCGCGCGCTGCCGGGCTCGCGCGCGATCACAAACCGCAACAGCGGGGCCCGGCCAAGATCGATGCGGTGCTGGCGCGGATCAAACCTCAGCCTGAGCTGCGCGTGGCCAGCACCGCCGGAGCCATCCAGCTCGACCTCGGTCACATTGAGTGGCGCGTTCCGCCACACCACCTGGGCCGCGCGCGACAGGCCCTCCCAGACAAACGACGTCCTTAAGATGTCGTGCCGGTCCACCACCCGCTGAACCGCGGCAAGATAGCGGTCCAACACGCCACGGTCGGCAAACGCCATCTGCGACACCAGCAGGTACGGATCGCCTTGGCGGGCCAACAGATGATGGAACAGGATGCCGTCCTGCAGCGGCGACAAGGCATAAATATCCTGGATGTTGCCGACGCCGCCGGGCACCGTGGCGAGGAGCCGGTCGATCTCTCCCTGCGTCAGCTCGATCAGCGGCAGCATCTGCGGCGTGATCGAGCGGCTCTCTGCCGTGATCAGGTTGGCCGGCACCGCCACCTCGTGATGACTGCGCAGGCTCGCGGCCAGATCCGCCAGCACCGGCCTGGCGAACAAAGTCCGCACCTCCACCCCCAGCGACAGCCGCCGCAGACGCTCGATCAGCTGCACCGCCAAGAGCGAGTGGCCGCCCAGTTCGAAGAAGTGGTCGTTCCGTCCGACCCGCTCAACACCCAGAAGCTCGGCCCAGATCGTCGCCAGCGCCGTCTCGATCTCGCCTTGCGGCGCCTCATAGGCGGCGCGCGCATACGCCTCATCCTTAGGCGCCGGCAGGCCTTGCGGTCGAGCTTGCCGTTCACCGTCAAGGGCAGCGCCGCAAGGTGCACAAACGCCGACGGCACCATGTAGTCCGGCAGCCGCGCACTTAAGTGCGTGCGCAAGGTGCCGGCAAGTTTGCTTCCATCCAGCCCATCCGAGCCCGCCTCGGACGCGCACACCACATAGGCGACCAGCCGCTGCTCGCCGGCGCGGTCCTGGCGCGCCACCACCACCGCGTCGCGCACCGCGGCGTGCTCGACGAGCCGCGCCGCGATCTCGCCCGGCTCGATCCGGAAGCCGCGGATCTTCACCTGGTCGTCGTTGCGGCCCAGAAACGCCAGATTGCCGTCCGGCAGATAGCGCGCAAGATCCCCGCTCCGGTACATCCGCGCCCCAGGCTCAGTGCTGAACGGATCGGCCAAAAACCGCTCCGCGGTCAGCTCGGGACGGTTCAGATAGCCCCGCGCCACCCCCGCGCCGCCAATGTAAAGCTCCCCTACGGCCCCAAACGGAACAGGCGCGCCATCACCATCCAGCAGATAGATCCGCGTGTTCGCAAGCGGACGGCCAATCGGGACAACGGCCCCATCAAAATCAGCCGGGCAGCTCCACGTCGTCGCGCAGACTGTTGCTTCGGTAGGTCCATAGGCGTTGACAATAGATGCTGCAGGCAAGGCTCGGATAAGCTCGGCCTTCGGGAGCTCTCCAGCAAGAACGAGAAGTTGCGACGCCAAATATTCCAGATGCTGGCTTCCCTGAAGCAATGCTGGAGGCAACGTCGCATGCGTGATGGCTTCGTTTCGCAGATAGTCCGATAGCTCTTTGGTCGATTGACGGATCTCACCCGCAGGCAAGTGCAAGGCGGCTCCTGAGCCAAACGCCATGACAAGCTCTGAAACACTTGTATCAAAACCAAAGGAGGCGAACTGCACCACTCTACTGTTGGAACAAGCGCCAAAAAGCACATTCTGAGCCAACTCCAGATTGACCAATCCCCGATGCTCGACCATGACGCCCTTGGGCGTTCCGGTGGATCCTGAGGTGTAGATCACATAGGCGAGATGGCGCGAGGTCAGACCGAGGGCGCGCGGGTCCGGGTTCGCGGCCGGCAGCTGCGCCTCACGCCGGGGTCGCCGTCTCCAGGTCGACCACCGTCAGATCGAGTAGCGCATCGCTGCCCAGCGCCGATCGTCCCGCCGCATCGGCCAGCAGCAGAGGCGGTGCCGCATCGTTGAGCACCTGGTGCAGCCGCGCGCTCGGATAGGCCGGATCCAGCGGCAGATACGCCCCGCCCGCCTTGAGGATCGCCAGCAGCCCGACCACCATCGCGATGCTGCGCTGAAGGCAGATCGCCACCGGCTGGTCCGGCCTGACCCCGAGCGCGATCAGGTGGTGCGCCAGCCGGTTCGCCCGCGCATTGAGCTCGCCATAGCTTAAGCGCTGGTCCTGATAGACCACCGCCACCGCATCCGGCGCTTTGCCCACCTGCGCCTCAAACAGCTCATGGATGCACTGCTGCTCGGGATACGGCGCCGCCGTCCGGTTCAGCTCCTCCAACAGATACGCGCGCTCAGCGGACGGCAGGATATCCAGCTCGCGCACCGGCGTGTTCGGCGCCTGCTCCAGCGCGTCGGCCAGTTGCTCGAGCGCGCGCTGCATGTAGCCGCAGACCCGATCCGCGGAGACGGGCTCCGCCACCTGCGCCGTCAGACCGAGCGCCTCGCCAAAATCATCCACCGACAGGGTCAGCGGATAGTTGGTGCGTTCCTCCCCGCCCAGCCATTCCACGCCGCCCAGCCCAGCATCCGGTCCGCAAGCGAGCGCCGGCGCGGTGTGGCGGTAGTTCAACAGCGCGCTGAACAGCGGCGCCGGCGCCGCAACGCCGCTGCAGCGTTGCGCCAACGCCAGCGAGGCATGCTCGTGCGCCAGCAGCTCGGCCAGCCGGGCGTGCGTGGTCCGCACGCTCGCCTCGACCCCGGTGCCGTCCAGATCAAGCCGCAGCGGCAGCGTGTTGATGAACAGGCCCATGGTGCGGTCGGCACCCGCGCCGCCATGCATGCGGCCAAACAGCACCGTGCCGAACACCACCTGCTCGCGGCCGCTGCTGCGCGCCACCACCTGTCCCCACGCCAGATGGCACAGGCTGGCCAGGCTCACCCCAAGCCGCCGCGCCTGGCTGCGCAATCGCGCGTTGAGCGCCTGCGGCAGCCTCCGATGCGCCTCATGAACCCCGCAGCCGTCGCCGTGGACCTCGCTTAAGCCAAACGGCGTGGTCGGCGCATCGATGTCCCCCAGTAGTCCCCGGAAGAACTCTTCATGCGCTTTGGTACCAACGCCCAGGCGCGCCTGCGCCACCAGGTTGCGGAACGGCTGCGGGGCGGCCAGCTCATGGTCGCGCCCGCCGAGCACGGCCTTAACCTCGGCATGCATCACCTCCAGCGTCGTGTGATCCCCGATCAGATGATGCTGCAGCTGCAAGAGCAGCCAGCGCGCGCTGCCGGGCTCGCGCGCGATCACAAACCGCAACAGCGGGGCCCGGCCAAGATCGATGCGGTGCTGGCGCGGATCAAACCTCAGCCTGAGCTGCGCGTGGCCAGCACCGCCGGAGCCATCCAGCTCGACCTCGGTCACATTGAGTGGCGCGTTCCGCCACACCACCTGGGCCGCGCGCGACAGGCCCTCCCAGACAAACGACGTCCTTAAGATGTCGTGCCGGTCCACCACCCGCTGAACCGCGGCAAGATAGCGGTCCAACACGCCACGGTCGGCAAACGCCATCTGCGACACCAGCAGGTACGGATCGCCTTGGCGGGCCAACAGATGATGGAACAGGATGCCGTCCTGCAGCGGCGACAAGGCATAAATATCCTGGATGTTGCCGACGCCGCCGGGCACCGTGGCGAGGAGCCGGTCGATCTCTCCCTGCGTCAGCTCGATCAGCGGCAGCATCTGCGGCGTGATCGAGCGGCTCTCTGCCGTGATCAGGTTGGCCGGCACCGCCACCTCGTGATGACTGCGCAGGCTCGCGGCCAGATCCGCCAGCACCGGCCTGGCGAACAAAGTCCGCACCTCCACCCCCAGCGACAGCCGCCGCAGACGCTCGATCAGCTGCACCGCCAAGAGCGAGTGGCCGCCCAGTTCGAAGAAGTGGTCGTTCCGTCCGACCCGCTCAACACCCAGAAGCTCGGCCCAGATCGTCGCCAGCGCCGTCTCGATCTCGCCTTGCGGCGCCTCACAGGCGGCGCGCGCATACGCCTCATCCTTAGGCGCCGGCAGGCCCTTGCGGTCGAGCTTGCCGTTCACCGTCAAGGGCAGCGCCGCAAGGTGCACAAACGCCGACGGCACCATGTAGTCCGGCAGCCGCGCACTTAAGCGCGTGCGCAAGGTGCCGGCAAGTTTGCTTCCATCCAGCCCATCCGAGCCCGCCTCGGACGCGCACACCACATAGGCGACCAGCCGCTGCTCGCCGGCGCGGTCCTGGCGCGCCACCACCACCGCGTCACGCACCGCGGCGTGCTCGACGAGCCGCGCCGCGATCTCGCCCGGCTCGATCCGGAAGCCGCGGATCTTCACCTGGTCGTCGTTGCGGCCCAGAAACGCCAGATTGCCGTCCGGCAGATAGCGCGCAAGATCCCCGCTCCGGTACATCCGCGCCCCCGGCTCAGTGCTGAACGGATCGGCCAAAACCGCTCCGCGGTCAGCTCGGGACGGTTCAGATAGCCCCGCGCCACCCCCGCGCCGCCAATGTAAAGCTCCCCTACGGCCCCAAACGGAACAGGCGCGCCATCACCATCCAGCAGATAGATCCGCGTGTTCGCAAGCGGACGGCCGATCGGGACAACGGCCCCATCAAATCCAGCTCGATAAAACCAAGCTGTCGCGTCAATCGTCGCCTCAGTAGGTCCATAGAGGTTGACAAGTGCCGTCGATGCCAATCGCAGCCATTTAGTGGCTAACTCGTTTCTGAAGAGCTCTCCACCACAGAATATGTAGCGTAGATAATCGATTTCCTTTTGCTCAACGTCAGTGATCCCAAGCAATGCTGAAAGAAGCGACGGAACCAATTGCAGAACTGTCACTCGGTACTTACCCAGCAGACTCAAAATTGTTCGAATATCTAGTTGCCGGTCGAGAGGAAGAAGAATTGAACGTGCCCCGATCGACAAAGGTGTCCATAGCTCCCAAACCGCAGCATCAAAAGAGGGGGAGGTTCGCTGCAAGAAATGTCGTGGGCAGCGAACTGGAATCGATCCGCCTGCCAGATTGTATGATTGACCAATCCCCGATGCTCGACCATGACGCCCTTGGGCGTTCCGGTGGATCCCGAGGTGTAGATCACATAGGCGAGATGGCGCGAGGTCAGACCGAGGGCGCGCGGGTCCGGGTTCGCGGCCGGCAGCTGCGCCCACGCCGGGGTCGCCGTCTCCAGATCGACCACCGTCAGATCGAGTAGCGCATCGCTGCCGAGTGCGGCGCGGCCGGCCACATCGGCCAGCAACAGGTGTGGGGCCGCATCGTTGAGCACCTGGTGCAGCCGCGCGCTCGATAGGCCGGATCCAGCGGCAGATACGCCCCGCCCGCCTTGAGGATCGCCAGCAGCCCGACCACCATCGCGATGCTGCGCTGAAGGCAGATCGCCACCGGCTGGTCCGGCCTGACCCCGAGCGCGATCAGGTGGTGCGCCAGCCGGTTCGCCCGCGCATTGAGCTCGCCATAGCTTAAGCGCTGGTCCTGATAGACCACCGCCACCGCATCCGGCGCCTTGCCCACCTGCGCCTCAAACAGCTCATGGATGCACTGCTGCTCGGGATACGGCGCCGCCGTCCGGTTCAGCTCCTCCAACAGATACGCGCGCTCAGCGGACGGCAGGATATCCAGCTCGCGCACCGGCGTGTTCGGCGCCTGCTCCAGCGCGTCGGCCAGTTGCTCGAGCGCGCGCTGCATGTAGCCGCAGACCCGATCCGCGGAGACGGGCTCCGCCACCTGCGCCGTCAGACCGAGCGCCTCGCCAAAATCATCCACCGACAGGGTCAGCGGATAGTTGGTGCGTTCCTCCCCGCCCAGCCATTCCACGCCGCCCAGCCCAGCATCCGGTCCGCAAGCGAGCGCCGGCGCGGTGTGGCGGTAGTTCAACAGCGCGCTGAACAGCGGCGCCGGCGCCGCAACGCCGCTGCAGCGTTGCGCCAACGCCAGCGAGGCATGCTCGTGCGCCAGCAGCTCGGCCAGCCGGGCGTGCGTGGTCCGCACGCTCGCCTCGACCCCGGTGCCGTCCAGATCAAGCCGCAGCGGCAGCGTGTTGATGAACAGGCCCATGGTGCGGTCGGCACCCGCGCCGCCATGCATGCGGCCAAACAGCACCGTGCCGAACACCACCTGCTCGCGGCCGCTGCTGCGCGCCACCACCTGTCCCCACGCCAGATGGCACAGGCTGGCCAGGCTCACCCCAAGCCGCCGCGCCTGGCTGCGCAATCGCGCGTTGAGCGCCTGCGGCAGCCTCCGATGCGCCTCATGAACCCCGCAGCCGTCGCCGTGGACCTCGCTTAAGCCAAACGGCGTGGTCGGCGCATCGATGTCCCCCAGTAGTCCCCGGAAGAACTCTTCATGCGCTTTGGTACCAACGCCCAGGCGCGCCTGCGCCACCAGGTTGCGGAACGGCTGCGGGGCGGCCAGCTCATGGTCGCGCCCGCCGAGCACGGCCTTAACCTCGGCATGCATCACCTCCAGCGTCGTGTGATCCCCGATCAGATGATGCTGCAGCTGCAAGAGCAGCCAGCGCGCGCTGCCGGGCTCGCGCGCGATCACAAACCGCAACAGCGGGGCCCGGCCAAGATCGATGCGGTGCTGGCGCGGATCAAACCTCAGCCTGAGCTGCGCGTGGCCAGCACCGCCGGAGCCATCCAGCTCGACCTCGGTCACATTGAGTGGCGCGTTCCGCCACACCACCTGGGCCGCGCGCGACAGGCCCTCCCAGACAAACGACGTCCTTAAGATGTCGTGCCGGTCCACCACCCGCTGAACCGCGGCAAGATAGCGGTCCAACACGCCACGGTCGGCAAACGCCATCTGCGACACCAGCAGGTACGGATCGCCTTGGCGGGCCAACAGATGATGGAACAGGATGCCGTCCTGCAGCGGCGACAAGGCATAAATATCCTGGATGTTGCCGACGCCGCCGGGCACCGTGGCGAGGAGCCGGTCGATCTCTCCCTGCGTCAGCTCGATCAGCGGCAGCATCTGCGGCGTGATCGAGCGGCTCTCTGCCGTGATCAGGTTGGCCGGCACCGCCACCTCGTGATGACTGCGCAGGCTCGCGGCCAGATCCGCCAGCACCGGCCTGGCGAACAAAGTCCGCACCTCCACCCCCAGCGACAGCCGCCGCAGACGCTCGATCAGCTGCACCGCCAAGAGCGAGTGGCCGCCCAGTTCGAAGAAGTGGTCGTTCCGTCCGACCCGCTCAACACCCAGAAGCTCGGCCCAGATCGTCGCCAGCGCCGTCTCGATCTCGCCTTGCGGCGCCTCATAGGCGGCGCGCGCATACGCCTCATCCTTAGGCGCCGGCAGGCCCTTGCGGTCGAGCTTGCCGTTCACCGTCAAGGGCAGCGCCGCAAGGTGCACAAACGCCGACGGCACCATGTAGTCCGGCAGCCGCGCACTTAAGTGCGTGCGCAAGGTGCCGGCAAGTTTGCTTCCATCCAGCCCATCCGAGCCCGCCTCGGACGCGCACACCACATAGGCGACCAGCCGCTGCTCGCCGGCGCGGTCCTGGCGCGCCACCACCACCGCGTCACGCACCGCGGCGTGCTCGACGAGCCGCGCCGCGATCTCGCCCGGCTCGATCCGGAAGCCGCGGATCTTCACCTGGTCGTCGTTGCGGCCCAGAAACGCCAGATTGCCGTCCGGCAGATAGCGCGCAAGATCCCCGCTCCGGTACATCCGCGCCCCAGGCTCAGTGCTGAACGGATCGGCCAAAAACCGCTCCGCGGTCAGCTCGGGACGGTTCAGATAGCCCCGCGCCACCCCCGCGCCGCCAATGTAAAGCTCCCCTACGGCCCCAAACGGAACAGGCGCGCCATCACCATCCAGCAGATAGATCCGCGTGTTCGCAAGCGGACGGCCAATCGGGACAACGGCCCCATCAAAATCAGCCGGGCAGCTCCACGTCGTCGCGCAGACTGTTGCTTCGGTAGGTCCATAGGCGTTGACAATAGATGCTGCAGGCAAGGCTCGGATAAGCTCGGCCTTCGGGAGCTCTCCAGCAAGAACGAGAAGTTGCGACGCCAAATATTCCAGATGCTGGCTTCCCTGAAGCAATGCTGGAGGCAACGTCGCATGCGTGATGGCTTCGTTTCGCAGATAGTCCGATAGCTCTTTGGTCGATTGACGGATCTCACCCGCAGGCAAGTGCAAGGCGGCTCCTGAGCCAAACGCCATGACAAGCTCTGAAACACTTGCATCAAAACCAAAGGAGCCGAACTGCACCACTCTACTGTTGGAACAAACGCCAAAAAGCACGATCTGAGCCAACCCTAGATTGACCAATCCCCGATGCTCGACCATGACGCCCTTGGGCGTTCCGGTGGATCCTGAGGTGTAGATCACATAGGCGAGATGGCGCGAGGTCAGACCGAGGGCGCGCGGGTCCGGGTTCGCGGCCGGCAGCTGCGCCCACGCCGGGGTCGCCGTCTCCAGGTCGACCACCGTCAGATCGAGTAGCGCATCGCCGCCCAGCGCCGATCGTCCCGCCGCATCGGCCAGCAGCAGAGGCGGTGCCGCATCCTTGAGCACCTGGTGCAGCCGCGCCGACGGATAGGCCGGATCCAGCGGCAGATACGCCCCGCCCGCCTTGAGGATCGCCAACAGCCCGACCACCATCGCGATGCTGCGCTGAAGGCAGATCGCCACCGGCTGGTCCGGCCTGACCCCGAGCGCGATCAGATGATGCGCCAGCCGGTTCGCCCGCGCATTGAGCTCGCCATAGCTTAAGCGCTGGTCCTGATAGACCACCGCCACCGCATCCGGCGCCTTGCCCACCTGCGCCTCAAACAGCTCATGGATGCACTGCTGCTCGGGATACGGCGCCGCCGTCCGGTTCAGCTCCTCCAACAGATACGCGCGCTCAGCGGACGACAAGAGCCGAATTCGTCCTACCGGCTGCTGCGCATCGGCCATCACAGCACACAACAAATTCTGCAAATGCTGCGTCATGCGGTCGATCTGCTTGGGCGCCAAGCGACCTGCATCAAAGTGCCATCGAAAGCTCCCTTCCAGAGCGCAAACCTCAAACGTCAGCAAATCACCGGATAGGGGCGCCTCAAAACTCGGGCTTGCAAGATCACCAGCGGCAGACCCGCTATTTGCAGTAACCGTAACGCCAACCGGCCAGGGACGGCGCGATCGTAGCGCCTCACCGCCCCGCAACGTCGGGTAGCGCGCGATAAGATCCCGCGCAAAGCTATCGTGCTCCCTCAGCTGAGCACACTCGGCCGCCACCGCCCTGCGCACCTCTGCAAAATCATGACCGAGATCTATGACAATTTCCATTGGCACGACAGAAGCGACAAGCACCTCCACCGCCTTCACCCCGGCTCGCGATTCATTCGCTGGGGGAGTCCATCCCAATTGAAGCTCTGATTCTCCCGTGAGGCGGGCGAGATAGATCAGCCAAGCGCTCAGTATGTACTCGGTGCGATCATTGGGGGACAGCTCGGCCAAAGCACTTGGAATGAGCCACGAACTCGACTGCCATCTTGGGGGAGCCACAGCTTGTGGAGACGACAGAAAAGGAAGCTGCAATATTTTAGATTGCTCAAGCCGCTGTCGCCAGAAACTCTCCCGAGGCGCCAACATTTCATGTGTAACAGTTATGCTCCGCGCCTCGTCATCGCTTAGAATCGGGAGGCGATCGCCTACATTCAGATCGGAGTGCCTTGCGAGTGCCCGGGCGTCCAGAGTCTCACCATCTGAGCTGCCAAACCAGACATCAACATCTTCTGTGGCCGTCGCCACACGCCAGTGCCTCGGGTGGATTTCAACCAGGGAACCCGGCGAAAAGCCCGAGCGGGCAGACGACACCTCCAAGCACCTGACTGCGACAACGTCATCGCCCACAAGAGCCTTGGACAGACATAACGAATTGGAATGATACGGCCCAAAGTCTAAGGCGCGCGTTATCGCTGAGAGATCTTGCGCGGATCGATCCCATCGCAGACAGCCCGCCGCATCTGGACGTCGACATCTCGGAAAGTAGCTTCTGTCCACTAGCGCCTGCGGACAGGTATTGAGCTCTCCATTCGCTAAACCAGTTAAAAGCTCTCGGAAGCCCTCGACTGCAGCCTCATAACATTTGAGGTTCAGGGTTAGCGCCGTATCAGTGGGCGCAATCAAGACTTGGCGTTGAACAACCAGGTCACCCGTATCAACACCATCATCGATGCGATGCCACGTGACGGCATATTCGGTCTCTTGGGCCAGCAGCGCCCAAGACGTCGCATGAGTTCCCGCATACCGTGGCAACGGACCGTCGTGGTAGTTGAAAGCCCCTCGACGCACTCGCCCAAACACATCTGCTGGCAACATGAACGGATTGGCAACAGAAAATATCCAGTCCACCGGTTCGGTATTGAGAAGTATGGAGAGCTCTTCAACGCTCCCTACGCACAAGATATTGGCGCGAGCAGCCCAATCGCGGAATATGGCGTCGGCACTCAAGATTGCGCCGATGACGTGGCCCATCTCCATCGCTAGCTGAGCGCACCTAATCGCTAGCGTGCCACTACCAACAAAGACGGTAGAACCTATTGGTGAGGCTTCAGGTCGTTGCCCAGCCCAATCGCCGAGTTCGCAACTCGACGAGGCCAACACACATGTGTCGCAATGTTCGTATTCCACCCCCATAGACGAAAACTCCTCGTGTGCCACGCGAGCCAGCACTTTCAATGGCCCCGCGATTGACTGCTCAACTCCGCAAAATCACGCGCAGTAGGATCTGCAACAACTAGCGACTTAAATGGTCGCAGGTGACATGCCCGAGCGCTTCGCCACCAAATCTGAGCACGAGCAGAGATGCGCGCCAGCGCGCAGCGGAGGAAAGCCGGAGCCGTGTTCGCGCTCTGGTTAACTCGTCGTGCAGCCTGGGTAGCCCGAAACGGCGCGCAAAACCGACTAGAGACCTCACTCAGAAAATCCATCACCACCACTTTGCGACCTGATATCCATTAGGGAAGTCCGGTCGATAATCGCAGCAATACGAGCACGCCCCGTTTCGGAGCGGCAGCAAGCCACTTCGTTCTGCCGGACTGTTGAGCGTCAAAACGCTGCTGGACCTTCGCTCCGAGAATGCCACTCAAACGTGAGTGCGAACAGACCTAGCACTATTATGGCAAAGTCATTGCCGGGAATCGAAGCGACATCAGAATGTGAGAAACCTCGCAACAGCGCGCGTGCCACGGACTGCGGCAGCATCAGCATCGCACTGATCTGGATCAATCGAACAAGTTTCATCTGAACTCTTAGCCGAGGCGGCGAGATTGTGGTGTGACGCCCACCATCTTAGCAACTAGCGTGCCAAAGATGTCCTGCAAGATCTTCCTGACGAAAGAATGAGCTTCGCGCCTCGCTCGGGGAATACTGCCATCCAACTGTCGACAATGGGACATTGACGTCTTGAAGCGGACAGAGCTTAAGATGCCAAGACGGACCGTCAATGGCGACAAGACCTCTCGAAGTCGATTGTCCTCAAGAACATCGATGGCCTTGTTGCGCTTGTGCGCGATGCCGGCTCAGATCCGTTCTTATGTGTCGGACGAGATTATATGGCGGAGGCGCCCTAACGCCAGCCAGGTCCCGCCACGCCTGGATTCCTCCGCCACGTAATATTTCGTGCCTCTCGCGCGGACGCGGGATCCCCCTGCGCCGCAACGCCGGAGGGGCACAATGCTCAAGTTCTATTTTTCGTATCGCGGGCTGCTCAAGCGCCTTCGTAACGGGCGCTCGGCGCCGAGATGGATCGCATCGCGGGGTATTTTTTCTCGCTCGGTTACAAGCGAGCATCCGCTAAGCTTTATCTGAGCCGGATTGCGCGGTTCAGCCATTTTGCTGCAGCACATTGCGGTCATCTTGAATCATATTCGCCCCAAATCCGGAATCCCTTCCGATTCAATCAAGCCGTGAACCGCTCTAACCGCCGCTGGATGAAAGTTCGGTGGCAGGTCAGTTCAACAACCGACGGCTCCTGGGGCCCATCGGCAACATCCCAGAAGCCGAGCAACGCTACTACGCCATGCTGGAACAGTCGACCATGGCAGCATTTAAACCAAATGGCCTCCGGCAAACCCGGGGCAGCTCGCTGAGGTCGCGCTCCCCCTTCCGGGAGGCGCCGCATGACCGCCTTCGCCGCATTCTTCGGCGAGAAGGTCGAGCGCTACATCGAGCTGCGCCGCTCCCTCGGCCACCGTGTTAGCGGCAGCGGGCCAGTTCAATCCGACTTCAATGAGGTCGCGCACGGCGTCCGTCACCGGCCCGTCGCCGCGCCTCACAAAACCGTCGAGAGTCCCCGCAAAAACGAGTGAATCACGCCTCATCCGACCCTTTCCGCATTGGCCTCAAACCAGCCCCTTCGCCACGCTCCAGCGCTGCCGCTCGAACAGACGGCGGTAGATGCCGCCGTCTAGACGGATCAGCGCGGCGTGGTCGCCCTCCTCGATGATGCGGCCGCGATCGAAGACGAGCAGCCGATCGAGCGCGCGCACCGTCGAGAGCCGGTGCGCGATGATCAGCGTGGTGCGCCCGACCATCAGCCGCTCCATCGCGTTCTGGATCAGCACTTCCGACTCCGAATCAAGGCTCGAGGTTGCCTCGTCCAGAATCAAGATCGGCGCGTCCGCAAGGAAGGCACGCGCGATCGCCACCCGCTGGCGCTGCCGCCGGAAAGCTTTACGCCACGCTCGCCGACCAGCGTACCGTAACCCTTCGGCGGGCGCGCGATGAATTCATGCGCGCTGGCGAGTTGTGCCGCCTCCTCAATCTCGGCCTGGCTGGCGCCGGGCTGGCCGTAGGCTATGTTCTCGGCTAGCGAGCGATGGAACAAGAGGCATTCCTGCTGCACAATCGCAATTTGAGAGCGCAGCGAAGCCTGCGTCACCTTCGAAATGTCCTGCTCATCGATCTGGATCCGACCGCCGTTCACGTCGTAAAGCCGCTGGATGAGCTTCACAAAGGTGGTCTTGCCGGAGCCGGAGGGACCGACCAGACCGACCCGTTCGCCGGCCTTTATCGACACTGAGAAGTCCCTGTAGAGCGGCAATCCATCGTTGCCATAATGGAAATGGACGTTCTTAAAATCGATGCGGCCCTTCGTGATCCGGATCTGCTTGGCCTCCGGACAATCCGCGATGTCGAGCGGCTGGCTCTGGATATAGACCAGCTCCTCCATATCATTCACTGAGCGCTGCACGTTGCGGACGTGCATGCCTACGTCGCGCGAAGCTTGGCGCCGACGAAGAAGACGCGCTGCTCCGGTTGCTACACCGCTGGCGCGAGGAGGCGGCAAACTTTGGGCACGCGATTACACGCATAGCGGTCGCCTTTGAACGCAGTCGCGATGGTTTTTGGCCGGCGAGCGTGATTCATTGGCTCCGACGAGATCTCGGAGACGGTGCGTGCGCGCGGCCTCGACAATCGAACGGGCGAGTTGTTCAGCTACGTCGACCTGGAGTCGCGGGTGCGGCGCGATCATCCGCTGCGAGCGATCCGGAGGATGGTGAACGAGGCGCTGTCAGAGCTGGAGCGCGAGTTTGCCGCGCTCTATTCGCCGATTGGGCGGCCGTCGATCCCGCCGAAGAAGCTGCTGCGGGCGATGCTGTTGCAGGCGTTTTATTCGATCCGCTCGGAGCGGCTCCTGATGGAGCGGCTGGAATACGACCTGCTGTTCCGCTGGTTCGTCGGCATCGGCGTCGACGACGCAGCCTGGGACCATTCGGTATTCTCGAAGAACCGCGACCGGCTGCTGGAAGGCGACATCGGGCGGCGGTGCTGGCGCAGCCTATGGTGAAGAGGCTTCTACCGAGTGATCACTTCTCGGTCGATGGTACGCTGATCGAGGCCTGGGCCTCGATGAAGAGTGTCAAGCCGAAGGACGGCTCCGGCGAACCGCCGGCGCAAGGCGGCGGCCGCAATGCCGATGCGGACTTTCCACGGCCAGAAACGCTCGAACGACACCCATGCTTCGACTACCGATCCAGACGCTCTTGCAGAGGCCCGAACAGCACGCTCGCAGCGGCAGTCTCCGGCAGTCCTTACCAAGAGGGCTCCATT
This sequence comes from Bradyrhizobium sp. RDI18, assembly GCF_043203335.1. Lineage (NCBI taxonomy): Bacteria > Pseudomonadati > Pseudomonadota > Alphaproteobacteria > Hyphomicrobiales > Nitrobacteraceae > Bradyrhizobium > Bradyrhizobium sp. RDI18. The sequence goes on from NZ_JBICRN010000006.1 coordinate 628,256, forward strand.
GGGCACGGGCTGATGGAGAACCGAGCGGGTGGCCGCGCTGCACATGATCGAGCCTCGTGCTGACCAAGCTCCTTCAAGGTCCGATTCCATCCTCATGGTAGGACCCGTCGAGCACGACAGTGCGGCACGTTCGGATTTTGGCACCCGGTACGTAATATATGCTGCAAGAAATCGACGAGTTCTTTGGAATAGGAATGCCCGCCATCGGTGATGACCCGCAATCTTTCGGTCATCACCCCGCGGTCATGCGTGCGAGGTTCCTCACGGTGATAAATGCCGGCGTCGGTCGTGCTGCGCCGTGATAGCCCCGCAAGATCACGGGTTCGACAGCCTCAGACAGCACACATCGTGGAAAGTACCAGGCTTTTCGCATACCGGGCTTGAGGCGTTTGAGCATCGGGACAGTTACGATGCAGCTATCGAGTTCAATGGCGGCCGGTGCCGATAGGACGATTTCGGAGCTCCTGTTGCCGCTGAGTGAAAAGGGCCGCACAACCGATCGATTTCGGAAGCGACCCAAGTGGCCGGCTCTAGCAAACCGCCGCCGCTCGGCGGCGTTCAGACACTTTACGGCCGCCCGGTAGTCCGCAGACGCTTAGCGCTTGCATTGTCTATCTCTCACCCTCCCCTGAAACAAAATAGCCGATGGTGTTTCAGCACGAGCTGTCTAAGAGATGAAATCCGAAGAGAACGTTGTGCGTGATATTCAATCTGCTCCCTTCAAGGTCTGTCTGGTTATGGCCGCCATCTATCAAGCCGCTCGCAACCAGCGAACTTTCTGCCGCACATCGCCGCGGCACCTTACTGGACCGCGCAGGAAAGTATGGGAGCTGTTACGCATTCTCGCCTTTCGGCGGATAGCCCCTTGCATTTTCTTCGCCGCTTCACCACGCTGGCAGGTGAAGTGCAGCGATGCCAAGTCTCGCGGCAGCCCAAGAGCTTGACTCTGATGTGCCGAAGCCGCGCGCTCCACTGTGCTTCGCCGAGATTGCTGCCAACCGGGCGGCCGACGGGGGTGTAGATCGCCCGGAGTCATCGGCCGCCAAGCGAGATCCGACATCTCGTTGCGGGCCTTACGCGGCTCCGTCGTGAGTTGAGGCAGATTGTCCGCAGGCAGCCCTGCCCCACGGCAAAGGAGCTTGCTATGCTTTATCGTAAAACCGCTTCAGCAGGACCACGCCTACACCTTTTTGAAGTTCCCCTATCTGCCGTAACGCTGCATCGCTTTTTGGGCCGCGCGGAAGCCGCCTTGCTGACGCTAGGATGCTGATTAGCAGTTGGAGCAGTTCCTCAATGGTGGCCGCGTCATCTCCCTTTTGAAGCCCGTCACTCATGCGAGCAGTCTCCTCCATCGCCTTCCAATCTTCTGGAAGCGGGACTTCTCGACAAAAAAGCATCGGTCGAGGGTTTAAAGCTGCCGGTACAGTGAGGCCGCAGACCGAAGAGTTGGAACAGGCGATGAACGGTGCTTTTGGCAACTTCCGTCTCTTTAGATGGGCGCACGCTCCAATGGATTGCGGCTTTGGGCTTGCGAGCAAGTGTCTTGCTGATCAGCTCGGCCACAGCCTCATCCTCAACCGTGCGGGGGTCCGCCGGTACGCGTCTCATCGTAGATGATCCTCGATGCGATTTGCGATAAAGCGATTGGGCCGTTTGCCGATCGTATGGGGCCGACCACCAAGCCGCGTCGCCAAGACGACGTTGCTCGGCTCGCGTTGGCAGGCCAGCACGATCTCTGTTCGCAGCGTCAGCGCCGCGGCAGCGAGCGCGACCGTGTTATGGCCGTGAGCTGCGTGTCTTCGTCGCTGGAAATCGTCAGCATCGCCTTCGCCCGTCCGGTGCGCATCGATATCTCCTTCATCGGGTACGCGGAACCGATGCAATAACCATGCTACGAACTTGCGGGACAGAACGCTAGCAGCGAGGCGGGTCACGGTTCTCTTCATCCATTGGCCGGGGAATGACCTGGGCAAACATCAACCGCGATGTTCTCGTGACGGGAACTTCGATCACTCGCGGAGAGCTGCAAACGATGCGCCGGCGGTATTGTCGACCAGCCCCCCGTAACTCGATCTGAATCTACGTGCATCGGGCGGTCGGCTATCGCCGGAGCAGCTCGGGAATGAAAGGTGCTACCACATCGAGATCGGGGATGCCGCGATGGTGCCGGATTTGGTGTGTGCCTTGCTTCACGAGAGAAAACACACGGCATAGCCGCCAGCATGCCTTTGGATCGACGCTGCAGGTTGTCAGATCTCCGACATCTCCGTCTTGAACCGGACGTGTCTGATGTTGAAAGATGGAAGGTCATCTGATGACTATCGCCTCTCGTGCGGATCCGAACGGACGCCTGACGATCATACGCCGCTGTGCCGTTGGCCCCGACCTACGCGCTCGACCTCACGTATCGTTAGGCGCTGCTTCTTCGCGCGCGCTGGCCATCGGGGCTAGCCAGCTTTCTGGTCGAATTATCGGCCCAATTTGGTGACCGTCGCGCCGGGTTTTCCCGATCCTTTGGCGCTCTTGCCGCCAGGTAGTCGTTCGCAGCTCGTTTTCGCGGCTGGCACGGTGCTTGCTGGAGATCACTTGCTAAATGCGAGGTTTGCCTATGAAACCCGGTGACGTCACCTGCGCACCCAAGCGCTTCGTATCTTCTTGGAAGGACGAGATCGTATCCGCGATCGTAGAGAAGTTTCACCAAACCAATGATCGAAGGCAGTCTCGATGAGACTCTTCGAAGTTGAACCTGCCGGATCGTCGATCCTCAATCAAGCTAATGCTGCACCGAGGCAAGGGGCACCGGCGAGTTTCAGGCGTATCCCATCGAAAATGGTACGGATCAGCCGCGATCCGTGCGTGGCCGCTTTTGCCTCGCACGAACAGCGCACCAACGGGCCGATTGCCGCGGATTTGATGATTAGCAATCTAGCGTTCACCCAATCCGGGTCGCAGCTGAATGCGTTCGTTTGGTGAAGAAACCGCAAAGGCTGGAACATCCATGAGCGAAACGACCTTGATCGATAATGTCATTCCGCGTACCGATATCGTCAAACGCGCAGCGCGCATCGGCGCCGAAATCAGAAATACCAAGGTCTCGAGCGATTTGCCGGACCAGACGATCGCTGCACTCAACAGCTTGCTGCTCGACCACAAGGTGATCTTCTTCCGCGACCAAGGTCATCTCGATGACGCCGAGCAGGAGCGATTTGCTGCCCGTTTCGGGAAGCTGGTGCCGCATCCGATGCTCGGCGTTGCCAAGGGAACGGCATCGCTCCTCGAGCTTGACTCCGCGCGCGGCGGTGGCCGGGCCGATGTGTGGCACGCCGATGGGACCTTCGCCGATTCCTATCCCAAGATTTTGGTGCTGCGGGCCGTTGTGATCCCACTATTCGGCGGCGATACGGTCTGGTCGAACGCCGCGGCCGCTTATCTCGACCTGCCGCCACCGCTGCAACGGCTTGCAGACGAGCTCTGGGCCGTTCACAGCAACGTCTTCGACTATGCCGGAATGGCCCGAGTCCGCGAGGTCGATAAGAAGCATTTTGACGAGGTCTTCACCAGAACCAACTTCGAGACTGAGCATCCCGTGGTGCGTGTCCACCCCGAGACCGGAGAGCGGACGCTAGTGCTCGGCGCTTTGGTACAGCGTTTTCTTGGCATCCCCAAATATGACGGCCAAAAGCTGTTGGATATATTCCAGTCTCATATCACCGCGCCTGAAAACACCGTGCGCTGGAACTGGAGGGAGGGCGATGTCGCGATCTGGGATAACCGCGCCACACACCATTATGCGGTCAATGATTACGGCGACCAGCATCGCGTCGTTCGTCGCGCCACCATCGAGGGTGACGTGCCCGTCAGCATTGATGGCCGGTGCAGTGTAACGCGCGTAAGGTCACCAAGCAGCCGCCCAATGAAGACCGCCTAACGCGTTCGCAAATTCACGGAGCTCCTACCGTTATAGACTATGCTCCCGCGTTCGTTGCTTGTGCTAGTTGAGGTCAAACGGCCAGCGCGGGTCTGACGAAGATCTGGTTTTCGCGAGCCTCATCGAAAGCGCGGTCGGCGCTGCAGTAGACGTACAGCCCTTCGCCGCCACGGCCTGTAGGCCACGAGGTGTGCGCGACGGCCGAGGTAATCAACGTCGAGGGAAAACGAGTTGACTTCAAGGTGCCGGCAAGCGACGGGATAGAGGAGATCGGCAGCGGCACCTATCAACGGGTGGTGATCGATCTTCGTTCGTCCAACGAGTGCCTTAAAAATGAGGAGCTCCTAACGCAACGGTGGCCTGACATTGCGGCCAGCTTGTGATACAATGCATGCCGGACCTGCTCGTGAGGAAGCGGTAGCGCCTTGCGATGGGAAAAGGAGAATAATCGGGTGCGACCAGAAGGCGAGCATAGCGTGGCTTCTCACTGGCAGTATCAGGTTAGGTTCGATGTGAATGATTCCGCCACGGCGGAATCGGTAGGCCGAAAACTTCGTGTTCCGGCACTGGCACCGCTGTTCGATATCCTCGCCAAGCATCGCGCTGCGCCGAAATGCCAGTTCGATGCCTTTGCGGAGTATGTCGCCGCAGCAGAAGAGCACTGCGTCGAAAACTATCCGCTCTACCAGTGGACAAAGGCGACGATTGAGAATCCAGCGAAGAAGGAAAAGTATTTGAAATCCTTTGCACTCTACGTAGACGACCGGGAGATCTATGCCAAGGAGATTGCCGACGCGCTGGAGGTGGACTTGCAACCGCTCACTACTAGCGGGCTCATCACGCGAATATCGAAGTACGATACCAACCCTGCCAACAATCCTCAGCCGCGGCAGGGCCCCCGCGATTAGGGCTGGGAGCGAGCTGAACGCCGGCTATTGGCCCCAAGCCGAAGACCATCACTAAGGACGCGCGGTCCGCTTTCTGGGGGATTGTGTTGCAAAAGTCGATTTTCGCCTATGACCAAAATTCTGCGGGCCGTGGGCGCGACTTTCGTATACAAAATGTGAGGGACCTCACGGCCTCACGCAAAATTCACAGGCAACTTCAATACCACGATTGAGGTCATACGAATCAGCGATCGCTCGCTGCTTAGTGCTTTCGCGAAAAATCTTGAGCCCTGCAACTTTCGACTTTTGCAACACTATCTGGGGTGAATCGGACAGGGTTGGCGCTGGCCTTCGACCGATGCTTATGGGCCCAACTCGAACGTGTCAGCCTCGCGGGGCGGATCCCACGATTGTGATCAGAAGAGCGCTGGGTGTCGAACCTCAATCAGCCGCATAGAACGCTTCCCGAATGGGATTCGAGATCGCGCCGGGGCCAATAATCGCCGTCGTGGTCATGAACCGCTCGGTGACAAACGATTCCAGGCTGCTTCCCGTCACTTTCTCGATCACGGCCCTCAGCACGTCCGTCGTAAGCGAGTATTCCCAGCCTGTACCAGGCTGATAACAAGCGGAACGGAGGCGAGACGCTGCATTGCTTCGACGCAACGAAGGGGGCGCCCAAAATGCCAGAATTGACAAATGGAGGCTCTGTCCAAACTTTCGACCGCTCCATCGCACAGAGAGGTCATTGCCGGCTACTGCAACGTCGGCAATTTCGGCAGCGCCGATCGGATGGACTACAGTAATCTTATCCACCAAGGTTCCGCCGCGTCGTGCTCGCGTTTGGCAGCTTGGCGATGAAGTGTTCGGCGTCATGCAGCGTTTGGGACTGCTCCTTAGCTGGAGGGTTAGCGGTTGCGCAGTACGACATCGCTCTCCCCCACTCGTCAGTGCAGAGGTTTACCTACTAGACGAGCAGGCTGCGGAAAAAAGTATCGCGGATCGGCTGCGATTGTGATTCCTTTGTCCTGTTGAATCGGGGCGGAGGACAGCCGATGCGCGGATGAGGCGTCAGAGGGCCTTTTTTCGTACGTGAGCTGCTCGGCGCGGGTTCAAAGATTACCCGCTGCGGGCCATTAGGCGGCTTGTCGATGGGGCACGTGAGGCGCTCTCAGGCGATTTCGCGAAGCTTGGCCGGCCTTCGATTCCGCCAGAGAAGCTGTTGCGGGCGCTGCTTTTACAAGCGTTCTACTCGGTGCGCTCAGAGCGCCAGTTGATGGAGCAACTCGATTACAATCTTTTGTTTCGTTGGTTCGTCGGGCTGTCGATGGACGCGCCGATCTGGGACGTGACGGTATTCACCAAGAACCGGGAGCGGCTTCTGGAAGGGGATGTGGCGGCGAAGTTCTTCGGCGCGGTGTTGGACCAGGCTGAGGTGAAGCAGCTCCTGTCGAACGATCACTTCTCGGTCGATGGCACGCTTATCGAGGCGTGGGCATCAATGAAGAGCGGGCAAGGACGGCAAGACAAGCCGCCGGATCCAGGCCGCAATGGCGAGCGCGGCTTCCACAAGGAGAAGCGCTCCAACGAGACGCATGGATCAACCACCGACCGGACGCCAGGCTCTATCGCAAAGGTGATGGCCAAGGCGCCAAGCTCTCCTTCATGGGGCAATTGGCAAGCCGTCCGCACATCGCAGGATCGCGCGGCACCGGTCAGATAGCGACCGCGCAACACGGTGACGACGGACTTGTCTCTCCAAGTACTCCGCTCCTGCGCACTCAGCACCAACGGCTCGATCGGCCGGCCTCTCACAGCTGCATTCGCCACAAGCGCTCTCCTCTACAGAGAGATTCGAGCTATCATTATAATGTGACGAACTTGCGTTCCAGATGACTAGAAGGGTTGCAGCACCACCGCTCGAAGCAGCTTCTCTGGTGCGATCGATGGCCGCCCGAAGTCCACGTAAAGCGCCGTGAAAGCCTTCGACACTCAACGCCGCGTTTGCTATTATCCGGATCGTTCGCAGCGGATGATCACCGCGGAGGCGGGCTTCCAAATCCACATAGCTGAATAGCGATCCATACTGCTCGTCAGCAGCGGCGCATCTCCATTTCCCGATTCAATCACTCCAGAGAATTATGCCAAACGCCTGCCCGCTGGTGACTTCTTCAACAAGCTGTTAGTTTAGAGCTATCGCGACGTTCGAGAAACGGCCCGCTCGCAAGCCTTCCCGTCCGGACGCCCTGGGAGACTGGCCAGCGTTCGGCGAAAATGCTCTGGCCAAGGCGGTGCAACGGCAACTTGAGGCGTGGGCCGATCTCTGCAAAACCGGCCTTCAAGTAGAAGGCCAAGCTGCGGTTGCGGCTCCACGTCGGCTGCCTCGGCGCCCCCAGTTCAAGCTGACCCCAGCCTTTTACCGTCCCCAGGCTCACGGCAGCCTCAATGAGGCGCATCGCGACCCCAGACGATCGCTGGTCCGGCACCACGTAGAGTTCGGTAATGATGCCGTAGGTTCCGCGCGCAAAAAGGGCCGCGCTTTCCGACAACATGATGATGCCTACAGGACGAGCCTCCGCGAAAGCCAGAAACCCATAGACGCGCTCTTTTACGAGGAGGTCGACAGCAAGCTGGGTATCTAGTCCGGCCTGCACTTGGCCGCCCTCAAGTTCAGCAAGTAGGGCAGCAACCATGTGGGTTACCGTTGTGACGTCATCGACAGACACTTCACGCGTGGTCACCATGTCACATCCTCGTCCAAGCTCAAGCAACATACCAGCTAGTTCAGTAGCGGCGCCGGAGGCTGCTGCAGCACCCAGCCCGAAGCAGATACACCCTGTGGTTGAAATTAATATGACGTCTTAGTTCACAATGAGGTGATAAGATGTTCGTGTCGCTCCTGGCCAAAAATATCACAGAAAATCGAAAATAACTTGTCGACAACATCGTCATGGTCGTCTGGAGCGCTCTCTTCTTCTTTGGACCTGCGTGTCGCCCCCACATCGGGGCCCTCGTGTTCGTGCTGGGAGCGTTGGAGCCCGGCTGACCGTTTGCGAGCAGCCCCGCGCATGTCGATCTATTTTCCCCCTTCGTAGAACAGCTCGAGCGGCTGGCCGACCAGCGGCATCCGGGCAGCGTCAACAAAAGGACGCACACAAGTTATCAACAAGCTCTGCGCGTAACGAAATCACGATGCCGAAGATGTTGTTGCGCATCATGAGCTCCCTGACCGGCATCATTGCCTGATTATCAATCCTCTCAAAGAATTTTCGAATGCGCGAGTCTAAGACGAACTATTTTTCGTTGAGAGGAGATACTCAATTTTTCTTAATTTCGCAGCCGACGCATTGTTTGTTGCCGTGCGGTGACGAACAGCGTGCACGAACTCGTTACCTAACGAATTCGTACAATTCTGCTCCCTGCGTGCGCGATTGCAAGCGAGCGGCTCTCCTGTTCCTCCAACGACAATTGTCTCCATTCTGTCGAAGCGATTTGCGGCCACCTATCGCATGGTCGCTGAAAGCCCTCTCAAATCGTCGCCAGTCCGCGCTTCGCGGCATCATCTATCGTCCACTTGAATCACTTGCGTTTGCGACTTCGTCCGTTTGTTGAAATATTCTTCTAACGCCCGCCGACATCCACAACACGCGCGTCCTGTTGTGCTCAGTCGCCTCGCGAATAATAGAGACATCGCGTTCCGAAATATTATGAATAGACAGCATCGAACAAAAAATATCTCGGTTCGCGCGGGAGCAAGGTCTTCGGCCGTCCTCTGGCGGCCAAATGGTGCAGAAATTCAGCGATTTCCGCCCCTATTGCGCAGGATCAATTAGCCGTAGCCCGAGCGATGCCAATTGATCGGGACGGACTGATGCAGCAGGTTTGCGGAAATGCTTGCAGACGCGCATTTGGGGAGGCTCGCATCTGTTCATCATCTCATGCTCTGTCGCAACCATCGATACTGTGGTCGTCGGGCGGTCAGCCTAGAGTCCACTGGTGGCCCTTTTCCAGACCTCACGCGATGTCCGGGCTGGAGCCCGGAATATGTATGATTGTGTTGAAAAAGTCCCTTTTCGCTGATGACTGAAAATTCTCAGGACCGCTGGTGCGTCTATCTCGCTGTGAGATGACCACATCAATTACCCAAAAACGATCGCTGGCGCTCGTATCGATTCTGCAAAGCCTTGCAGCGGCTGAAATTGCCAATGCGCGACACTTGCGAGATTTTCGGAGCCCCGCGATTTTCGAGTTTCTCAACACAATCCGTATCAAAGCGGAACTCTGCGGACCACTCTGGATTTATAGGTTCACGTCCCTGACCCTGCATCGTCGGCTTGGGATCTACGGATCGAGAACGTTTGCCATTTCTTCGATATGGGCATCGATCCGGCTGAGGACCTGGGCAGGCACAACATCGCGTTCTGGAAGAACCGACCACTTGTCGCGCACGGTCGCCGCCGTCTCGGCTACGGCTGTCATCACTGCCCCTTCCGGAAGACGACTACGATTTGCGAAATTGCGCCAGCGCTCTGGAGTAAGCGCCTTGAACGACTTTTCGCCGGCGAGGCTGAGGGCGAGGCCGTCTTTAGGGATATAGGGAATTGTTGAAAGCGCGTCGTAGACAGGCGACAGCGTTGGTGTCAGTCCGTCTCCGGGATACAGCAACGACCAATTCTTGAGATGCATATCACCGTTCCCGGTGACCGCGGTAAGTGCAAGGCGCCGAACAAATTCGATGGCTGAATCAAAGGAGACGCCGCTGTTCAGCGCTGCCGCGATATTATGATAGGCTGCGCCAGTGTATTTCTCCGACGGATAGCGGCCAAAGACCTGTGCGAAGTCTTCCATATGGACGCGGGCCCCGTCCGCGCCGCGGTCGAAGCGGCGGACAAGCAGCACCTTGCCCGTGGACATGGTGTTGAACTCTTCCGGAATGCCGGCGAACTCCTTCTTGTCGACGAGTTCGCGTGCCGGCACTTCCATCCCCAGCGCTTCCGCCAAGGCGAGAATTGCGAATTCGTTTTCCGATAGTCCGATGTGCGTGAGGGAGGGAAATTTCGCGATATATTGCCCTTGCTCGTCGTCTACGGCGAGTGTGATCCCACCTTCCTTTCCTGTGTTTTTCATAACGGAAAGCTTCATCTGCACACCGGCAAGCGAAAATCGCAGCTTTTTATTGCCCTTCACTTCTGGACCAGTTGGAATGGGGATACCGTCACTCGGCAAAGTGCGTACCGCTCCTGGCAGGTTGGTCCCGAGCGCAGCCAAAAGATCGAAGTCGTTTCCTTTTCTTACTGACGCCGCGTGGTGCTTTTCCATCGCCTCGCGCAATTTCTCTTCGGGCAGCAGGTTGGCAAAGAACGGTGGCAGCGCGCCGCGTATGGGTTTGGGATCCCGGCGAAGGCTGCCGTCCGCTGAGCGAAGCGACAGGCTGAAGATTGGCGGGTTGTTTAAGTTCCGGTAAGCGGGCAAAAGGTTGAACGCATTGTAGTCGCCCGGCGTCCGCACGAGCGTGCCGACTGGAAGATCGTTCAACGAGATATCGAGCGACTGGATGCGCTCCGCCGCGAGGACGGTCGGACTCATGCGCCTTCCTCCTCTTCGACGTCTGACGTGAATGCGGGGCGATCATCATCGTCGGCGCCGGGCTGCAGCATCGACTGAATAGCGGGCACCATCGCCTGCGGGATCAACATTATTTCCATGCCAAGGGCGCGGGCGATGTTGACGAGCGTCGTTGCACGGGCGGCAGCGGCACCGGTTTCAATGTCCCGATAGCGGGGTCTGCTGATGTTCGCCCGAAGGGCGATTTGCTCCTGGGACAAGCCAGCGGCCATGCGCGCCTTTCTAAAGTGCATGCCAAGATCCTTGAGGAAGGGGTCTGGGGCCATTGATATGTTCCCGGATCATTTTGTTGGTGGATGATACGTAAACAGGTCATTCCTGTCAAGGTGAAACGTAAACAGATCTTTCGGATGGGAAATGATCCGTAACCGTGTCTATCTAACATTGGCTTGGGACGGCCAATTCCCGCAGGTGCTGGCGCTCGGAAGGCGGGTGAAACGAGCCGGCCTCGGTCAATGGCCCGACCTGCCATACTCGCCGCATGCTGCTGCCGCTGATGATCCGGCCCTGCAGGACTAGAAACCTACAGGGAATACCATCATACGGTCATGGAATTCCGGTGCCCTGAGGTCGCGCTGTCATCGCCTGACCCGGGCCTCCGCGGGAAGGACCTTGAGGGTGCCACGACCACTTCGGCTAATCGCACAGCTCACTTGCCCCGCGCCCGGTCGATCTGCTGTTGCACCCAGCCATCAAATTCAGAAAGCGCTTCGGTAATAGCGACATCCAAATAATCCATCTGCCGGCCGAGATCATCATGCGCCGCAGCTGCGCGCAGCCAATTCGTCTCCTTTCCGATAAGATTCGCCTTCTGCCGCCACTTAACAATGGGCACAGTCGAGTACCGTCGCTTCCACGTCGCCATGAGACGCGTTTTATGGCCCTGCATGAACGGCGCGTCCCATGGAATCCAAATGTTCTCGCCACTCTTTCTCCGAAGCGCGGAATTGTGATCGTATGCAAATTGGAGATTTTCCAGCGTCGCAGCCGGCGGTGCTCTCCCATCGAGACCCCGACTGAGGTAATTGAAGTGCTTTTCGATGCGTCCGATCCGCTGCATCAGGTCGGTCTTGAGCGACGTTCCCAACGAGACCGCACTGCGAGGCAGCGCCGCAAGTAGCGCAGCAGCTATCGGCTCCCGATGACGGAAAGCCATCGATCCTGGTCCACCACCCTCCGGAATGTATCTTCTGACACGCTCGCTGAGCTTGAAATCAGGCCCCCACCCTATCGACCCTGGTCCCATCTTCGGAAGGAACGCGCACGCGAGTTGAAAGTATTGTTGAGCAATCGGCCGCGAAATTTCCTCGTGGCGCAATCCGACATGATACAGTTCACTACGGCAGCCATGCGCTATCGCAATGAAGCGTCTTTCATCCTCCGTGATTGCATCGACATGCCTCATTACGGCCAGCTTCTGCTCCAAGTAATCACCCGTCGCCTCGCGACGCATCTTGGGACTAGGCGGAGTCCTATCCTTTCGGTGCCGTGGGCAGCGTATTGTTCGCACGATCGGTGAATGAGCAATTCCGTGGCGTTATCGATCAGGATCAGCGCCAAGCGGCTGTAAATCGGCTGATCGACGGCAATCTCCGCAACCGCCATGTCCAACTATTCGATGATAGTCGAAAAGAATTTCACAGGCTCTTGCCCCTCGTATCCATTGGCGCCGTGCGATAGGCGACACTACCGCTTTCCAAAACGACGCCTCAAAGTACGAGACATTGCTGCATCGTTTGCTCGTCCTTGATGTAGACGCTTGGCGAGGCCAGTCCGGGCAGGTCCGGATCGCTGACTGTCATACAGAGACAAAGCTTGTCGGGGCGTGAAAACAGCTTGGACGCTTCCCGCTCCAACTCATCGACCCATTTCGCCTTCTTCGCCAACTCCGCCGCTAAATTGTGCAGCAGGCGTGTCGCGTTTTCGAGAAGTCCGGCGGATTGTGCTGCGGCTTCGCGCGGTGTCATCCCGATGAGGCTTGAGTGCGGCGTCTCTATCCAATTCGAATGTGCATCGCCGATCAGTGCGTTTGACAGGGGCGTGATCGTGTTCAACCGCTCCAAACGCTTCAGCCGTTCGGCTTCATCTGCTTCAACATTGCGCTGCGCGGCTCGTGCTTCGTGAGTGGCACGCATTGCCTGAATCGCACCGCGGACCGGCAAGCCAAGATCTTCGGTTTCCTCCTCGCATTGATCTTTGAGAACCGCACGCGTGGTCGCGAGGGCTTTTTCAACGTTCGCCACCCGGCAGCCCCCTCTATGGCGATTTGCTTCAAGGATCGCTCGCCATCCGAACTGTGCTCCGTCCGATAAGACGTCGAAGCCCTGTCATGGATCAATCAGGTCGAGCGCTGGTTCGCTGAACTCACCAGAAAGCAGATCCAGCGAGGTGTCCACACCTCCGTCAGGCAGCTCGAGGCCGACATCCGTACCTTCATCGACCAGCACAACAAATATCAGAAGCCCTTCAAATGGTCCAAGTCGGCGTACCAGATTTTGGCTTCCGTCAAACGCTTCTGCCACAAAGCCCAGGAGACTTTATGTGGCGAACTTTAGAGTCACGTGACTAGCACTACTTTGGCACTTTAGTCGTCGCGATATCTGCAAGGAGCAGGTCACAGTGAGGACATCGTCGGGGTGGAGGTCGTGCGAAGAGGTCGAGGATGGCTTGCCTGATGGCCGGCATGCTTGGTTGTGGTGGCGGTCCTGAGATTCTTTTTTCCGTCCCGCGGCTTTGAGGCGGCGGGATTGGAGAAAGGCGTAGGCGATCATCGTCATCAACGCATGTCGATGTAATCCCGTCCAGGATCTACCTTCGAAGTGGTCGAGCCCAAGCTCCTCCTTGAGCTGCTGGTGAGCCTGTTCACAGACCCACTTGGCCTTGATCGTGGCAGCAAGCGTCTTGATGGTGGCATCGGCCGGCAGGTTCGACACATAGTATTTTTGCTCCCCGGTCGACCGCCGCTCGCCGACGAGCCAGACCTCGTCGCCAGGCATGCACTGCATACGGTTATTGATCATCCGGTGCTTATGGCCATCCGCAACGCGGACACGGCGGGCCGTGAAGAGACATGTCAGCCGACCTTTGGTGCCCCGCCGCCAGCTGACCCTTTGCCATTTGCCTTCGGCCAATAACGCTTCAGCAGAGACCGGTGGCTGATCAGGGATGTGGTATTTGCGGGCTTTCAGGTCTTCGCGATGGGGAAGATCAGGGCAATGTCGGCGGGATAGACGTTCTGGCGCCGCGACAGACCCACCGCCCACAGCAGACCGCGCTCGCTCAAAGCCTGACGGAAAGGCCCGCTGGAGCCGTACCCTGAATCGGCCAGCACACAGCCGAAACGCGCACCAGAGGCGATGACGCGGTCGATCTCCTCGATCGCAATCTCCGGCTTTGTCAGAGCAGTCTGTCCATCCTTCGGCACACCGGCCCGCGCCATGCGCTCAGGATCATTTGTCCAGTTCTCGGGCAGGAACAGCCGCAGGCCCACCATCACCGGCACCTCCCGCGACGCCAATGTTAGCGAGACCAGCGACTGACAGTTGGCAGTCTTTCCGAGCGACGAGGCATATTGTGGCGCGACGCCAATCGAGTGACGTCCCTTCTTGGGCAACCGTATCATCGATGACAAGAAAACCCGCATCATCGCCAACCGATCTGTCTGCCTCCTTCAGCAGGGCAGCCTCGAGTGGAGCACTGTCCCAAACTCCGGCAGCGACGAAATGATGGAGCTGATCGTAACCGACCCCGCTGGCGCGTGCCGCCATCGGTTGATCGCTCTTGCGGTCTCCCGGACCAATCAAACCCGCGACGTAGAGTGGGCACATCCGGGCCCGCGTCTTATGCCCTAGCGCCGCGACAAACGGCGCAAGCCAGCGATCGAGATCGGCTTGCCAGTCCACGTCCATAGATCGGCCCTCCATAAGCCGACCTCTCATGAATCATTGAAAACCTGATTGGGGAATCTGGAGGGTTCTGTGAGGTCGCGCTCACGCGAGGGCGCGGCAGGCGCTTATGACGCGACCTCATTGAAGCCGGATTGAACGAAGGCGCGGGAGGCTATGCGCGATTTTACGCTATGGGGATTGTTTGAGATCGCAAGGCCCGATCTGCTGGCTCGGCGCGTGAGGCAGAGACACGAGATGTGCGCATCGGGGAAGAGTTGAGACCAAACGCGCTTCGCCGGAGATCACGATAGACTTTTTGTTGCATCGGACGGTTGTTGTCGCGCAGTGTGACAGCACGGATTCGACATCGTCCGCGATGATCGAGACGCTGGGAGCGGAATGACGAATGATGATCGTCGTGCACGGCATGACTTGGCTCACGATGTGTCGCATCGGAACGGTGGTGTTCGAGGGCTGGAGCGGCTGAAGCTGTGTCGAAAGCGCTCAATGATGCGCATGACGCCACCACAATCGGCACAGGCAGGAACCTCGGCCCAGGTTTGAGCTTCCGAATCCACAGGCGGCGGCTGGCCATCGTTTGGGGCTGTTCGCTCGCGATCGAGAAGTTCGCGGCAAAGGGCGAGCTTGGCAGCGCGATGGCGGTTGGCCATGAAGCCGAAGTGGCGGATGCGATGGAAGCCATCGGGCAGCGTGTGAAGAAGGAAGCGGCGGATGAACTCGTCGGCCTTGAGCTTCATGATCCTTGTCGCGCCGTTCTGGCGGTAGTCCTTCCAGGTAAAGGCGACGTGATCCTCGTCGAGGGCTACGAGCCGGCTGTTGGCGATTGCAACGCGATGGGTATAGCGGCCGAGATAGGCCAGCACCTGCGCGGGGCCGCCGAACGGCCGCTTGGCATAGACGACCCAGCTGATGCGCCGCATAGCGAGGAGGTGAGCTGCGAAGGCAGCAGGCTCGGCCAGGGATGCGAGATCGCCGAAGAAGTTCAGGGTGCCGGCGTCGAAGGCGGCGGTCAGACGTTCGAGGAACAGGCGTCTGAACAGCCGGGCGAGCGGTTTGACGGCCAGGAAGAAGTTTGGTCGGCTGGCGATCCAGCGCGCGCCATCGGGCGAGAGGCCGCCGCCCGGCACGACACAGTGAATGTGAGGATGATGCGTCAGCGCCTGTCCCCAGGTATGCAGGACCGCGACGCCGCCGATCTCTGCACCGAGCCTTCGCGGATTGGCAGCAAGCGTCGTCATCGCCTCAGCGGCGGCCTTAAACAGGATGGCATAGACGACGGCCTTGTTCTGGAAAGCGATCGCTGCGATCGGTGCAGGAAGCGTAAAGACGACGTGGAAATAGGGAACCGGCAGCAGGTCGGCTTCTCGCGCGGCAAGCCACGCGGCTCGGGCTCGCCCCTGACACTTCGGACAATGCCGATTCCGGCAGGAATTATAAGCGATGCGTGTCATGCCGCAGTCGTCGCAAGCCTCCATGTGACCGCCGAGCGCCTCGGTTCGGCACGCAACGATCGCACTCATCACGCGCCGCTCGACCCGACCGAGATGACCGGCATGCAAACGGCGATAGGCGTCGCCATGCCGGCGCAAGATATCGGCAATCTCGATGGCGGGTCTGTGCGGACGGACGTCGGGGCGGGCCATAACCCGCATCCCGGACGCGTCGTCATACCGGTGGCGTCACCTCCAGCGACAGGCGGTCGAGCGGGCTCTGCGTCGCCCGGATCGTATCGGTGGCGACCTGCGTGTAGCGCGCCGTCGACGACAGGTTATTGTGCCCGAGCAGAACCTGGATGATCCGGATGTCGGTTCCGTTCTCCAGAAGATGTGTCGCGAAGCTGTGGCGCAGCGTGTGCAGCGTGACGCGCTTGGTCAGGCCCGCAGCCTTCACCGCCGACCGGCAGGCGGCATGCAACACGGTCTGATCGATCGGATGGTCTTCGTCGCGTCCCGGGAACAGATAAACCCGCGGCCGGGCGAGCCGCCAGTAGGTGCGCAGGATGCCGAGTAGTTGGGGCGACAGCATCACGTTGCGATCCTTCGCCCCCTTGCCGTGGCGCACCTGGATGACACCGCGAGCACTGTCGATGTCTTCGATCCGCAGTCCCGCGACCTCCGAGGCCCTCAGCCCGGCCGCATAGGCGGTGGTCAGTGCGGCGCGGCTCTTCAGGCTCGATACCGCTTCAAGAAACTGAACCACTTCGTCGGCGCTGAGCACGACCGGCAGCTTGCGCGGTTCTCGCGCATAGGGAATGCGTTCCGGGATCAGCGCCTCGCCAAGAGTAACGCCGTAGAAAAACCGCAGCGCACAGACGATTTGGTTCAGCGCCGGCCATGATATGCCGGTCGAGACCAGATGCACTTGAAAGGCGCGAACGTCTTCCAGTTCCAACCGATCCGGCGATTTGCCGAAATAACGGCTGAACTTCGAAACCGCGCTGATGTAGGATCGCTGCGTCGCCGGCGACAGATTGCGGACGGTCATGTCCTCGATCATGCGGCGGCGAAGAGGGCTCAAATCGGCCATCTCAATACTCCTGTCTGAGAGGGTGGGCTGCAACACCCACATCCTCTCAGGCAGGAGGCGCTCTACGCCACCTCGCCGTTCACGCCGCGGTAGCGGCTTCGTTCAATCCTGTTGCGACGATCAATCCAATAAATCTGCCAAAGTAGTGCTAGCTAGTTTGCTGTAAGCGCGGCATGGACCGTGAAATCCTCTTGCAGCAGTTGGCGGTAGCCCACCGCAAGTCTCCCAGGGCGCCGCGCGCATTGCCAAAAAGGAATTGCCTTCAACCCGGATCAAGTCCGTGGGGCAAGGTCCGGATGCGTCAGCCCCTCGATCCTTGTCCGCTTTCTGACAGCGGTGCACAAAGCTGTGAGATTCAAAACACCGTGCGCCGTTTGCGCATCGCGAACTGTTTCAAAGCACAATCAGGCGCTTAATGCGCGCGAGGAGCGCTGGCACGGCCCTTGCTCTATCTCGCCGTAGGGCAATAGGCGCCAATTTGAGCTGAACATGAACGGCACGACAGGATCTTGGATTATGGAGAAAAGCGCTGATGCCGAGTAAAGAACAGACCAACGCCAAAGAAGTTCGCGGCACTTCGATCCACAGCGGTTTTGGGAGCATATCACAGGACGCGATAGTTGCGGCTAGAGCTGTTTTGCTACCAGATGAAATGGCGGAAGAGCAGAAGAAGGGTTCTGAAAGTCAGCGACGAGATCAAGTCTGCCGTTCAGAGGCAGGGCTATCATGTCGGCAGTCTGCGAGCCACCAAGGCGCCGATGACAAAGATCGAGTACGTGCCTGCTCATCATGGAATTCCGACGCTTTCCGCAGCGCCCGCGGAGTAGCGGGAGCACGATCGGCGCGGCGGCCTTGTGGCTGTCGTCTCGTGACCGATGGGGGCAATTTACCCCGCCAAAAAAGCCCGCCTTTCGCTTTCACCATAGTCGAGTGTCAATCGGCGATTGGCGGAACAGCGCCGAATTTTGCGCCCGAAACTTGCAAGAGGTTGCAGGCAACAAACGGAGCAGCGAGCAAGCGGCCTCTTGCTCGGTGCGATGCTCAAATCCAAATGGAGGAAAGTGAATGCGTAAACTAATAATCGGCGCCCTCGCGCTGTTCATTTCAAACACTACCGCGTTCGCCGGCTCCGGGGCCATCGCATACTCCAAACCAGATGACGTGGTCGGTTTCTCGTACGGGTCTGGATCACAACGGGACGCTAGACGGTGGGCCCTGCTCAACTGTCGCGGCAACGGCGGCTCGGATTGCCAAATCACAGCTTACGAAAATAACGCTTGCGCCGCCGTTGCCATAGGCAGGGGACGCGGGCTGGGACGTGCGTGGTGGTCCCACCCACTTGGTGAATTGGAAGAGGAGCGATCGCAACAAGGCGCGGTGGTCAGATGCAATGAGACCGGTGACGAGGACTGCAAAGTGCGGGCCTGGGTTTGCCACTAAGGCCCGTCAGTAAACCAAGGCTGAGGCAGGAGGTCAGGCGAACCCAAATTCGTAGCAGACATATCCAGCCGAACCCCGCGACTGAAGAGAGTTCTGTGCGTCAAGTTCAGCAAAATCGATCATGGGGTCCGGCCGAGCCATCCCCTCGGAGCCGCCGTCGCTCGCCTCACCCAGAAGCGCAGCGGGCGAGCGACGGCGGCGGAGAGGGGTGGCGTCCATCCCTTTGGTGGGCCCGAGCATCGTCAGGCCGCCTGGCGTAACGCCTCCTTGTCGTCATTCATCGCTTCAACAAACGCGCCTACAGAGGCCGAAATGTCATCGAACGCTGCTTTTGCCGGCTCAAGGACTTCCGCCGCATCGCCACACGATACGACAAGCTCGCCCGGAATTTCTTGGCCGCTGTTCAGCTCGCCGCTCTCGTCGCATATTGGCTCAATTGAGACCCGTCCTCGGCGAGCATCGCCAAGCGTTCAGCTGAATCGAGAAAAGGGATCGCATAAACTCCGTGGGCGGCACAGACTGCCGGCACGTCGGCCTCCAGATCGCACATCAGCCGCTCGATGATCGCGGCTCGGACGCGGTCTTCATCGGTGAGACGGTAGCCTTTTGACGTCGCCAGACGGCCAGCTGATGTGCCGGCTGTAGGAGCCTGTTGCAACATCGTTCTGGACGTAACCGTCGCCGAGACGGCCGATGGCCGACGTGCCGAAGCCGATCAGGGTTTTGCAGGTGTCGGCCGAGTAACCCAAGGAGTTACGCCGCAGGCGACCGGCTTTCTGCGCCAGCGCGAGCTCATCGTCCGGCAAGGCGAAATGGTCGAGCCCGATTTGGTGATAGCCGGTGGCGACAAGCGTATCGGCCACGGCCGCGGCCTGTTCGGCGCGGGCAGCACTGTCCGGCAGCGCTGCCTCATCGATCAGGCGCTGACGTTTCATATACGAAGGAACGTGCGCGTAGCCGAAAACCGCAAGCCGGTCCGGGCGCATGGCTACCGCCGTCGTCGCGCTCTCGACGCAGGACTGCACCGTCTGATTTGGGAGACCGAAAATGAGGTCGAAGTTGATGCGGCTTATTCCGTGCTGGCGCAGATTTTTCGACGGCAGCGGCCGTCTGCGCCTTACTCTGGACCGGTTGACCGCTTTTTGAACAATGGGATCGAAGCTCTGCACGCCGACGCTCGCGCGGTTCACGCCGGCTGCTCCTAAGGCTTCGGCCATCTCGACCGTGAACGTGCGCGGGTCGATCTCGACGGCGATCGCAGCCGTTTTCCTGAACGCGAAGCGGCGGCGCAGGAGTTCCATCAGGGCCAGGAACTCCGCTGGCTCGATGACGGTCGGCGTTCCGCCGCCGAAGTGCACGTCTCTCACGGGCAGCGCTTGCTCCGCGACCAACCGGATCTCCTCGCGCAGCACCGACAAATAATTGAGGATCGGCGCAACCCGGCCAGTGATGGCCGTAGGGAAGCCGCAATACCAACAGATCGACCGGCAGAACGGAATGTGGAGATAGAGCGACACGGAGTCGTCAGCCGGCAGGCGCCTCAGCCATTTCTCACAATCCTGTGCACCGACAGCCGGGGAGAACTCCGGTACAGTTGGATAGATGGTGTACCAAGGCAGGCAGGCATCGCAATACTTTTTCAGGATTGAGGCCTGCAACGGTTACTATCCCACGCTTATATCAGCATCACCCTAACCGCTGCGCTCCCCTGTGTCTTTGCGCCATATCAATCGGTCCGCTTTAGCCGCGAAATCTGCGTTCCGTCGATGTCCATGCTAAGGAGACCGGTTAGCATGATAGCGGGAGCGATAGCCACTCCCTGACACTCATTTAATGTTTGTGAGAAGAAGGAATTTATCACACAACTGATGTTGAGAGCAGGGCTTGATGTCGAGGATCGACGTGCGCCGTTCCGCTTCGAGTCCCATCCCGCATGTTCGGTTTGATTGATGCGCTCGAGGCGAACAAGTGCTTCATGAGGATCGCAGAGCGATCTCCTCAAAGCACGAAATGGCAGAAGTGCGATTGCGCTCAACAGATCCGGGGCAATTGTTCGCCCGACAGCCAATCGACAATTCGCCCGCCACCAAAGCTGGTTGACATCTGCACAAACTGATGATTGTCGGCTACGGCCTCGCCGAT
Organism: Bradyrhizobium sp. RDI18; assembly: GCF_043203335.1. Lineage (NCBI taxonomy): Bacteria > Pseudomonadati > Pseudomonadota > Alphaproteobacteria > Hyphomicrobiales > Nitrobacteraceae > Bradyrhizobium > Bradyrhizobium sp. RDI18. The sequence goes on from NZ_JBICRN010000006.1 coordinate 648,712, forward strand.
ATCAGCCGCATCGCACCCGAGCGGATGCGCCTTCATGGCTGCAAGCACGGCATCGGCCATGTCAGGCGCCACGATGGCAACGAGCTTGCCCTCGTTGGCGACGTGTAGCGGATCAAGCCCAAGGAGTTCGCAGGCGGCGGCAACCGCCGGCTTCACCGGAATGGCCTCTTCCTGCAGATGGAACCCGAGACCCGACTGATGCGCAATCTCGTTGAGCATCGCCGCAAGACCGCCGCGCGTGGGGTCGCGCATCACCCGGATGCTGCTGCCACCGGCCGCAACCATTAGGGCTACGAGATCATGCAGCGCTGCGGAATCCGAGACGATCTCGGTCTCGAAAGCGAGATTCTGGCGCCTCGACATGATCGCCGTACCATGGTCGCCGAGACTGCCGGAGACCAGCACGCGGTCGCCGACCCTTGCCTTCTCGGCGGAGAGATCGAGCCCATCGGCTAAAACCCCGACCCCCGTCGTCGAGATGAACAGGCTGTCCGCCTTCCCGCGCTCGACGACCTTGGTGTCGCCCGTGATGATGTAAACGCCGGCGGCGCGCGCGGCCTCACCCATCGAATCCGCAATCGTCTTCAAATCCGAAAAGCGGAAGCCCTCCTCGATGATGAAACTTGCCGACAGATAGAGCGGACGCGCGCCGCCCATCGCGACATCATTGATCGTGCCGTGCACCGCGAGCGATCCGATATTGCCGCCGGGAAAGAACAGCGGCGAAATCACATAGCCATCGGTCGTCATCACCATCCTGCCGGCGCCAACATCGAAGGCCGCCTGATCGTTGCCGCGGGCGAGCCATTCATTGCCGAAGGCTTCGTGAAACAGGCCGGAGATCAGCTGGGCCATGGCGCGTCCCCCGGCGCCATGGGACAGGTCGACCCGTCCGTTCTTGATGTCGAGCTTGCGTTGATAGGCTCTCATCACGCCCGCCTCAACCGATAATCGCGAAACCGTCCATACGTCCAATGCGCGGCACAGGCGCCTTCCGATGAGACCATGCAGGATCCTATCGGGATTTCCGGCGTGCAGACGGTTCCGAACAGCTTGCAGTCAACCGGCCTCTTCACGCCGCGCAGGATGGCCCCGCACTCGCACGCCGGATTATCGGCGACGCGCACTTCGTGCATCGTGAAACGCATCTCGGCGTCGAATTGAGCGTAAGCCTGCTTTAGCTTTAGTCCGCTATGGGGTACGAGCCCGAGCCCGCGCCATTCGAACTGGTCACGCAATTCGAAGATATCCGACACCTCTTCCTGGGCGCGCCGATTGCCTTTCCGCGTCACCGCACGGCTGTATTGGTTCTCCACCTCATGTCGGCCTTCGTTCACCTGCCGCACCAGCATCAGGATCGCCTGCATCATGTCGAGCGGTTCAAATCCCGCGATCACGATCGGCTTGCCGAATTGTTCTGCGAGGACCTGGTAAGGTTCCGTGCCGATGATGGTGCTGACATGCGCAGGCCCGAGGAAGCCATCAATTTCGACCCACCCGATATTGCGGATATCGGGACTCTCGAGAATGCTGTGCATCGCCGAGGGAGTCAGCACGTGGTTGCAGAACACGCTGAAACTCTTCAGCCATTTCTTCTCGGCAAGCCGTATCATCACCGCTGTCGGCGGCGTCGTGGTCTCAAATCCAATGGCAAAAAAGACCACCTCTCGATTCGGCGCCTGTTCGGCGATCCGGATCGCATCGAGCGTCGAGTAGACCATCCGAATGTCGGCGCCGAACGCCTTGGCGCTCAGCAGGGATTTTCCCTGCGAGCCGGGCACGCGCATCAGGTCGCCATAGACACAGAGAGTGACCTCCGGCTGCTCGGCGAGCCTGATCGCCATGTCGATCCGGCTGGCGGGGAGAACACAGACGGGACAACCCGGCCCGTGGATCATGCGAACATTCGCAGGCAGCATATCCTCCAGGCCATAGCGGGAAATCGCATGCGTGTGCCCGCCGCAGAATTCCATGAACCGATATTCCCTTTGCAGATCGGCTTCGGCGCCAATCACACGCGCTAGCCCCCGCGCGATGGTCTTGTCGCGAAATTCGTCGGCATATTTCATGACTGGAGGTCCTGCCCCACGCTGCCCAGCTCCTGTAGGAGCTGCAGCGTGCGCTTGGCTTCCGCCGGGTCAATTCTAGCCAGGGCATAGCCGACATGGACAAGGACGTAGTCCCCCACCGCGAGATCGTCGATGAACGCGATCGATATCTCCTTGCTGATGCCGTCGATGGACACGATGGCCATGTCATCAGCAAGAATTTTCGCGACCTCAGCTGGTACCGAGAGACACATATTAGGCTGTTCCTTCCAGGGCTGACGGCCATTCTGCAATCTGCAGAGCGGCGATCCAGGCTTGTCCGAGGCTCAAGCCACCGTCATTGGGCGGAACCTGCCGTGGCAGCAGCGGAGTGAGGCCGGCCGCAATGCAGCCGCGCTCGATTTCATCCGCGAGTACCGCGTTCAGGAAGCAGCCGCCGCTCAGAACGACGGCGGTAACGCCAGTTGTCCGCGCCGCGCGCGCGACCCAGTCAACGCAGGCAGCGGCAAACGTGCCATGAAACAGCTCCGCTCCCTCCGTGGCGCCGACGTTGTCTGCAATCAAACGCGCAAACAGCGGGCGAAAGGACAGCACGTCGCCATCGATCATCCAGCCCGCTTCAAGCACCGCAGTCCGCCGCACACGCGCCTCGAGCTTCATCGCGGCTTCGCCCTCATAGCTCTGCAAAGTCGCGATCCCCAGCAGCGCCGCCGCTGCGTCGAACAGTCGGCCCGCGCTGGTCGTGGTCGCCACGCCGGGCTGATCGAGCATTGACGGCAGACGCTCGGCCTGAGGCTGTGCTGCAAAGCGCGGCCTGATTTCGCTTTCCCGTCCCAGCAAGTGAAATATTGCGCTCGCCATGCGCCAAGGCTCGCGGGCTGCGCGATCTCCGCCAGGCATTTGCAACGGCGCGAAATGCCCGATCCGTCGAAACCCGGCGCCTTCGCACAACAAGAGTTCGCCACCCCAGTTGCCGCCGTCGGGGCCATAACCATAGCCGTCGAGGAGAAGGGCGAGCGTAGGTCCCGCAAGGCCATGCTCCGCGATGACGGCCGCAGCGTGCGCGTGGTGATGCTGAACAGCGACCAGCGCGCGGCCGCTTGCTTCCGCAAAGCGGGTGGCCGCCATGTTGGGATGCAGATCATGGGCAATGACGACCGGATCGATGTCGAGGGTCGATGTGAGGTGCCGGATCGTCTCCTCGAAGAACCGGATGCCTTCAGCCGTATCGAGATCGCCGATGTGCTGGGAGACGAAGGCCTCACTGCCCCGTGTGACCGTGATGGTCGATTTCAACGCGCCGCCGACGGCGAGGACGGGCGGCACGGACCTCGCAAGCCGAATCGGTTCGGGAACATAGCCGCGGGCGCGACGAATGAATTGGCGCCGCCCCGCCACCACCGCCACTACCGAATCATCGGCGCGCGTCAGAATATCGCGATCATGGGTCACAATAAGATCGGCGATGCCCGCGAGCCGCCGCAGCGCCTCCGCGTTGTCGATCGGGAGCGGTTCGCCGCCGGGATTAGCACTGGTGCTGACAATGACCGGACCTTCAGCCCCATGCCATGCACCTGTCGAACGAAGCGCATGGAAGATAAGGTGATGCAACGGGGCCGCCGGCAGCATCACGCCGACGCGCGACAGGCCAGGGGCTATCGCCGGCGCTAGATTGTTGCGCGACGGCAGGAGGACGATCGGACGGGCGACAGATTCGAGCAGTGGGAGCTCGGCGGCATTCGCCTCCGCAATCTCGCTGACCTGCTCTACGGAACCAACCATGACCGCGAACGGCTTCTGGTCGCGCTGCTTCCTCCTGCGCAAACGCTGCACGGCGTCATGGTTGCGAGCGTCGCAAAGCAGCTGGTACCCGCCAACCCCCTTTATTGCGACGATTTGGCCGCCATCGATCCCCGCGGCAATGTCGTTGATCCCATGACTGAGCCGAGGACCGCATGTCGGACATGCAATCGCTTCCGCATGAAACCGGCGGCTCGCCGGATCGGCATATTCGCCCGCGCAGGCGGCACACATCGCAAACTCCCCCATCGCCGTGTTGCGGCGATCGTAGGGAAGCCGTTCGGCGATGGTATAGCGCGGGCCGCAATGAGAGCAGTTGATGAAGGGATAGAGGTAATGGCGGCTGTTCGGGTCGAACAACTCATCGAGACATTGCTGGCATGTCGCGGCATCGGCGACGATCCGCGTCGAGCCCCTCCCGTGTTCGCTGGCGCGGATTGAGAAGTCTTTCGCCGCAAGCGCATCAATCTCCTGAACGGAGATGTGGTCGATCCGCGCCAATGGAGGGCTTTCGAGTGGCAAAGCGGCCACAAACTCGCACGTAAGGTCGCCCTCAACCTCGATGATCACGCCATCAGGATCGTTGGCGACGAACCCGGCCAACCTATAACGGGTAGCGAGACCATAAATATACGGACGAAAGCCGACACCCTGCACGGCGCCACTGACGCGCACCCGCAGCCGCGTTCCGCCGCGGATGATGGCGTCGCCGCTCGCGCTCATGGCAATGCGTCACCGACGGGACGCCTCTGATTCGCAGCCTGCTTCCGGATCCAGGCGTAGAGCGCGGCAAAGCCCTCGCCCGTACGCGCCGAAACCGTCAGCACCTCAATGTTCGGATTGACGCGTCTCGCATATTCGATGGTCTTGGCTGAATCGAAGTCGACCACCGGCGCCAGATCAATCTTGTTGATCAGCATCAGCGACGATGCGGCGAACATATCCGGATATTTGAGCGGCTTGTCTTCACCATCGGCGGTCGAGAACACCACGATCTTGCAGGCTTCGCCGAGATCGAACGCCGCGGGACAAACTAGATTCCCGACATTCTCGATGAAGAGAATACCGCCCTTGAGCGGCGGCAAGCGGCGATAAGCCTCACCGACCATCGCAGCATCGAGATGGCAGCCCTTGCCAGTATTGATCTGGATTGCGGGCGCGCCGGTGGCGCGAATGCGATCGGCATCGTTCGAGGTCTGCTGGTCTCCCTCGATGACACCAACCGGGCGGCTATCCTTCAGTTCCGAGACGGCGCGGACGAGCAGCGAGGTTTTGCCGGCGCCCGGACTGGAAACAAGATTGAACACGAGCAGGTCATCGGTCAAGAAGCGCGCGCGGTTGTCGGCGGCGATCCTATTGTTCTTGCCAAGAATGTCGCGCTCGATCCGAATGGTTCGCTCGCTGCTCATACCTGCGATCTTCAAGCCGGCCGGATCGGCACCGCAATCCACAAGCGCCCCTCCGCCCTGAGCATGTTGATGGCTATGATCATGATGGTGATAATGGCCGTGGTGATGGTTGTGAGAATCATGCACGTTTTGACCGCTATGCACATGATCACGGTGGTGACCGTAGTGATCATGCGCATGATCATGGTGATGACCCTGGGTTTGCGCACTTTGCGCGTCGGCGCGTTCGATGGAGGGCGTTCTTTCGCTACAGCCACATACGGTACACATCAATCGACCTCCAGCTCTTTCAACCGCATCTCTTCGCCCCCGGTCACCTGCAGCTGATAGCTGCCGCAGCAGGGACACGGCTCATCGCGCTGCGCAATCTCAACTCTCCTCGAACAGGCAATGCACCAGGCGACGCCAGGCAATTCGATGACCTCAATAACCGCGCCATCGGCGATTGTCCGCGCGGCAACGACCGCAAAGCAGAACTTCATCGCTTCGGGAGCGACATGGCTGAGCGCCCCGATCTCCAGACACACGGTCTTCACCCTGGAAAACGATCGCCGGCGCGCCTCCTCCTCGACGATCTCGACGATGCCCTCACAAAGCGCCATTTCATGCATCGCCAATTTCGCGAAAATTGAGAGCGAACCCGACGCAAGGGTCGAAGGATGCGACCATCGCGCGAACCGCACCCAGTCCCCGCGGTTTCGCGGCCAGCACCGCGCCTTGCAGGCTGCGGACAAGCGGTCCGCGCGCGTGGAAATTCCACTCGGTTGGGGCAAGAAATTCCAAGCGCAACATCTGCCCCTGACGATCAAGCTCAACCGCGTGATAGAGACGTCCCCTTGCGCATTCGACCGCGGCCGCACCACGGCCCGGCCCCAGCCTGTAGCTTTCGACGATCCCATCCTCCGCTGTTTCAACATAAGCACTGGAGCGGAGCCAAGCGTGCAGTCGCACGATTTCCGCGATCCTCGCCTTCAGCCGCTCGGCCGGCCCCGACCGGCCTAGCGTGAGCTGATCACGCATCATTTGGCGCGCCCACGCACCTGTCTCGGGAATGCGGCCCTCCAGGTCGGGGCAACGGCAAAATCCTGCATCATCCGCGAGCAGCCGTTCAATGACGCTGCGGTCGTCGGCAACGGACAAAAACGAGTGCTGCGTAGGCATTGGGTTCAACGCGTCTTCCTCGAGAGCCGCGATGCGAAGCGCGAGTGCGTTACCGAGTGTCGGCGCGCCGTCTTCGTTCGTTATGCCAAGCGCTGCCAGCGCAATCGGAACCCGCGCTGTTGCCTCGCGTCGAACCTGGCCGCAGCCGGGCTCTGAGCTGCTGAGAAGTGCCGATACCCCCTCCATCAGGGCGCGGATCGCTGCGGCGCTGGTGGTATCCAGCGCGAAATGCCCGACAAACAGGCCCCGCAGCAATTCCGCCAGCCGCTCGGCAACGACCATGGCGATACGATGCTGCCGCGTCGCAAGGCTGATGTTTTCGCGGCGCGCCGCTTCGATCGCGGACAGGAATGCCACCTGGTGCGCGGCGGCACACAACGAGAAGATCCGCGGCAGCACGTTGAGCAACGAAGCGGCCGGCTTGCCGGCGAATAGCCGCGCCAGTGGCGGCCGGGCGCACGGCAGAATCTCGACCGCGGCAATTGCGTCGCCAGCAAGCGATACGGTAACATCGATCTGGTTGCGGACGGCGAGGCTCATGCGCGCCGCTCCGTCAGTACACCGTGCAAGAAATGCCGGCGGTCGAACGAACTGATATGTGGCGCATCTGTCCCATGTGACGCCGCGCGATTGGCCGGCGACATCAGCGCCGCGAGCGCTGCTTCGGCGGTGGCGCGCGCGGACGCCATATCCTCGAACTCAAACATCGGCGAGAACAGTGAGTAGCTCGCGATCGAGCCCACGGGCACCAGATCGCTGACGGTGAATTCGATCTCGCCGGCCGGAAATCGCAAGCGCAGGTTCGATCCCGGGCCCGGAGACGATTGCGAAGTGCCGTCACGCATGGGTATGACCACGTTCATGAACCAGGGCGTGACCATCATGCCGACGACCCTGCCCTCGCGCGCGCGAAAGGCGATGGCTTCGACGCTCAAGGCATCGTTGAAGATCGGCAGGTCGCGCATGGTGCGATCGGCGATATCCCGATAGGCTGCCGAGAGCATCTCGCCCCACGCCGACGCATCGGCGTGCACGCTCCTGCGGGGATGCTGTTCGCGGTTAGGCGTCATCTTCAATCCCCATGAACTTCGATTTGGGCGCATCGCAATTTGCGACAACGCCAATTTTCGGGCAACCCGGCGAAAGGCGTTCCCGCTGCAATCTGCGTCGCCTCATCCCCCTCAGCTGGGTCGTAGACGATCCAACAGATGCCGCACTCCATGCGCGCGCCGTCTGCGATATCCTTCCGGACGCTAAAATTCTCGAAGCTCGTCATTCGAAGTAAGCTTTGATGATTTCTTGCAGGCGTTCGGCGGAATCCCAGAAATCCTCCTCGGCGGCCAAGGCGACCGTTGGCACGCCGCCGATCTCCAGCGTATCCAGAATGATGGTGTCCATGGCATTGAAGAACTGCACCGACCAGACGTTCCGGATGCCCGTAGCAAGCACTCGGCAAGTCCCGTAGCCGCGCGAGCTGAGCTGGATCGGCCCGTTGCCGACGCTTTGCTGCAGAAACGCCTGGTCGACCGGGCTCATCGGCAGCAGGGTGAAGTTGATGATCTGCGAGCGCATGCCCGGCCGCCAGGCCAATGCCCGCTCGCGGATTTCCGCGAGCACCGGCAGCACGTTCATCGCGCCGTCCGGTGCCGCGCCGATCATGAGATCGCTCGACGTCAGGTCGGTTGCGGCGCGCCGCACGATCTCCGGGATGGCACCGACCTCGACATATTCGTGTGCGGCGTCGGTCTCGATGCGCACGCGCCAGATTCCCGCAAGTACCGATTCCTGGATTTGCGCCACGCGGCCACCCGGCAGCGCCACGACGCCGGCCAGCTCGCCCTCTCCAAGCACGTCCGCAATCAGCTTGCGCTCGAGATCGCTGAGATTCCCGAGCCTGAACAGCTGCGTCGGCACGTCGCTCTTCTGGCCGGCAACGGCAGCCGCGACGGAAGACAACAGCGCGTTGGCACTCTGACAGTTCCTTGCCAGCTCGATGCAATTGAGCGAAGCGGGCCTCGCGAGCGCACCCGCAGCCGTCAGCCCGCTATGGGCTGCGCCGAGACTTTCCGCGGCGATAGGAAACACGCTCATCAGCTGCTCGCATTTTCTCGGCGCTATCGGGCGCGACCCGGAAACCTGTTTCATGTACGACGTTCCGTTGGTGTGCTGAGGGATGATGCTTATGTCCACAGACGCGCCATTGGCGCGCGGGCGATCAATGAGCTTCGCAATGCGGTCGATAGAGATCTCCCGGATCTTGGCGATTATGCCGAGTGTCTCGCGCTTGTGCGACGCTTTCGGTCCCCACCTCGGACAGACGGAGCCGCGTCAGATCATGTTTCCGGGCTGAAGGTCCATCAGCCGTCTCCCTGATAATCCATGGTTCTGCTGGATGAGGTGTAGCAAGGCACGTGCCAATCATTGCTCTTTCGCGATTGCGTTCCCGCTCGGATCAGCACCCGCTCGACATATTCCGCGTGAACCTTGTTTCGGCTGCAAATTTGGTTCCCGCTGATATAGGCAAAGATGGGCAGGCAGTGTCCGGGAGGCGGCACCAGGCTAGCGCAGGTGCTCGGGCAGTTGCGGCTCTTGACCGATCAAGTCCGCAAAGAAACGATCGCAATCGTGGTCATTGAGGGCCGCATCACGGCCCTCAAGCGCGTCCGCGATCAGCCGCGCTTCGTCGTCATCCAAGAGCCGCACCGCGGTATCGATATGGACAAGCACCTTGGCACCGACCGGCGGCTCGGAGAGCAGCATGACTGAGACGCGCCGCTGTTCATTAGCATATTCGCAAAGCGCCGACATGCCGTCGGTCTCAATAATCGTCATTGGCAAGCCAAGGCACATGGTAATCGGCGAGCCGCTAGATCGGCCGCGCCCTCCTCTCATACTTTGCATGGTCGATGTCGTTCGCGAGTAGACGCTCCGACTCCGGTAGCGGCGCGGTCCGCAGTTTTGCCGGAGAACCCCACTGCGCCAGCAGTTCGCAAGCCAGTTCGATCGCAGGCGCAATCTGAGTGCGCACCGGAGCCGTCAGCGGCCCGCCCCAATCCTCCAGATCAAGTGGCTGACAGCCGATTAGAGCGAGCTCTCGCGGGCAGCGGCCAAGCAGGTCGGCCGCACTTAAGACCTCCTGGAAACCGGTCTGATGCAGGCTCACCTTCTTGGCGCCGGTGAATTTCGGCACCTCCTCGTCTCGCACGAGCTTCAAGTGCCCGGGCGCGAGTCCATAATCGATGGCATCGAACGCTATCAGGCAATCGGCCTCCTCGAGAAAATTGACGAGGTAGAGCCCCTGCGTGCCGCCATCGAGCATGGTGACATTGCCAGGGACGGCGTAGCGGCAGTGGAACTGCTCCACCACCCGCACGCCGAACCCCTCATCGGCCCACAAGATATTGCCGATGCCGAGCACCAGAATCCGTTTCGTGTTCTCCGGAGTTGGCATCTGCATCGTCAATCAATCGCGGAATTCGCGCTCGCCAGAAATGATCGAGGAGACGATGCTCTGGCGCGACACGATGTCTTCGCGAACCGCTGTATAGATGTGGATGAGCGCAAACGTCACGATCATCCACAGGCCGAGATGATGCCAGGTGTGGAGGTCCTGGCTGTTCGGCCAAATCGAAAACACCCAGCCGAACAGCATGTACTGCCAGCTGTCGTTGCCGGTGCCCTGTGCGTACAGTGCAAAGCCGGTGACGATCATGAACGCGATCGCCAGCGTAAACATGAAGAACATCGCAAGCTGGGCCAGCGGATTGTGCGCGACGTATTTCTTTGGCTCGGCCGCAACGAAAGCGTACCAGCGAATCTCGTGCCACACCTCGCGCCAATACCTCTTGCGCCAGAGCGGCACGTAGAAAATCTGCTTAGCATGGGGGTTGCCCATGAACGCCCAGTAAATGCGGAAGAGGAAGCCGAGCGTGAGCACATAGCCTGCGAAAAAATGCGCAAAACGGATATGGCCGAACAGGAAATTGTCGCTTGTCTCTCCCGGCATGGTCGGTATCCCACTGCCGATGAAATAGCCGGTGAGGCCCAACACCAGGATTGCCGCGGCGTTGATCCAATGCCATAGCCGCACCGGCGCCTCGTAGACGTAGACGACGCCACGCTCGGCGCTGCGGCCGGAGCGTACCGCGTCGGCCGCGACAGCGGCGGTTAGCGCTTGCGGAGATTTGTCCAGCAATGCCGCCTCCCCTAGCGGACCTTGACCGTTGCCATTTCCTGGCCATCCGGCCCCATCACATGGGTCGAGCAGGCCAGGCATGGATCAAAGGAATGGATCGTGCGCAGGATTTCCAGCGGCTTCTCCGGATCAGCGATCGGCGTATCCATCAACGAGGCCTCAAATGCACCGATATTGCCGTTTGGATCACGCGGCGAGCCGTTCCATGTCGTCGGCACGACGCACTGGTAGTTGTCGATCTTGGTCTCCTTGATCTTGATCCAGTGCCCCAGCGCACCACGCGGCGCCTCAGTGAAACCGTAGCCCTTGGCTTCCTTCGGCCAGCTCTCCGGCTTCCATTTATCGACGTTGGCGGTAGCGGTGTCACCCGCTTTGAAATGCGCCATAAGCTTGTCCTGGAAATAGCGCATCTGGTGCGCGGCCCATTGGCATTCGAGCGCACGCGCCGCAGTGCGGCCGAGCGAAGAGAAGAGTGCAGCGAAGGGTAGATCGAGCGTCTTCAGCAGCTTCTCGGTCGGCTCTTTGAACTCCGCTTTGCCTTGCGCGTGACCTATGATGTATCGCGCCAGCGGTCCCACCTCGACGGCGTTGCCGCGCCAGCGCGGCGCCTTGATCCAGGAATACTTGCCGCCTTCGTCGAGCTCCTTGATGTGGGTCCTGGTGCCCTTGACGTTGGGCCCGAGCTGGAAATTCGGCTCGGTGATACCACCCCAGGGATGCAGCCCCCTGGTTTCATCGGGATATTTGTACCAGGAATGGGCGACGAACTCCTGGATCTGCTCGGGATCGCCGTGATCGATCGGCAGGACTTCGCTGAAATTGCCATTGAGGATCACGCCGCGCGGCAGCTTGAGGTTTTTCGCGGAATAATCATTGGCGTTCTCGGGAATGTCGCCATAGGACATTATGCTCTTACCCGAGAGACCACCGCCATAGAGCCAGTCTTTGTAGAAGGAGCCAATCACGGCAACGTCGGGCAGATAAACCTGCTCGACGAATTCGATCGAACGGCAAATGATCGAGGATACCAGGTTCAGCCGCTCCATATTGATGGCGCCCACTGCACCGGTACCATCGACATTGATGGCACAGGCCACGCCACCGACCAGCCAATTCGGATGTGGGTTCTTGCCGCCATAGATGGCGTGGATCTTGACGACGTCCTTCTGGAAGTCGAGCGCTTCCAGATAATGCGCCAAGGCCATCAGGTTCGCTTCCGGCGGAAGCTTGTAGGCCGGATGCCCCCAATAGGCATTCTTAAACGGGCCGAGCTGCCCTGATTCAACGAACTTGGTGAGCCTGATCTGCAGATGTTTGAAATAGCCTGGCGATGATAGCGGCCAGGACGAGACCGATTGCGCCAACGCAGAGGTCGCCTTGGGATCGGCCTTGAGGGCGGAAATCACATCGACCCAATCCAGCGCGTGCAGGTGATAGAAGTGTACAAGATGATCGTGCACCTGCAGGCAGAGCTGCATGATATTGCGGATCGAATTAGCATTCTCTGGAATGGTGATGCCCAGCGCGTTCTCCACCGCGCGTACCGAGGTGAGCGCATGTGTGCCGGTGCAGACGCCGCAAATCCGCTCGGTGAACGCCCAGGCATCGCGAGGATCGCGTCCACGCAGGATCGTCTCGATGCCGCGCCACATAGTTCCGGATGAGACCGCGTTGCGGATCACATTGTCGGAATCGAGATTGACCTCCACGCGGAGGTGGCCTTCGACCCGGGTCAGCGGATCGATGACAATGCGTTTGCCGGAATGGTCGAGTTTGAACCCATTGGGTGTCTGGGCGCCCATCGTTGTCCTTCTGAATTCGATTATTTTTCCTGAGCTACTCGGCCCGGTTTAGGGTCAGCCGCTTCACGGCCGTGACCGCCGCGTGCGCGGCAACGGCTAGGCCGACCGCGCCAGCAGCGGCCATGCCGATTTGATCGGCGTTGGCCTCGATGCCGAATTGCTTGATGGTCGTCAGTCGATCGTAAAACGAGCCCTTGTCCCAAAAGCCATCTTCGGAGCAGCCGAAGCAGCCGTGGCCGGATTGGATCGGGAAGGAAACGCCGCCGTTCCACCGAACGGCCGAGCAGGCGTTGTAGGTGGTCGGCCCCTTGCAGCCCATCTTGTAGAGGCAATAGCCCTTGCGCGCTGACTCATCGTCCCACACCTCGACAAACTGGCCGGCGTCGAAATGGGGACGCCGATAGCACTTGTCGTGGATGCGCTGGGAATAGAACATCTTTGGACGCCCTTGGCGGTCGAGCTCGGGAAGCTTTCCGAACGTGGTGATGAATGTCACCAAGGCGGTCATGACCTCTGCGATGGGCGGGCAGCCGGGCACCTTGATGATCGGCTTGTTCGTGATCACTTTATCGATCGGCGTCGCCCCAGTCGGGTTGGGCTTGGCCGCCTGCACGCAACCCCAGGACGCACAAGTCCCCCAAGCGATGATCGCCATGGAATCTTCCGCCATCGCCCTGAGCTTTTCGACGAACGGCTTGCCGCCATCAATGCAGAACATGCCGCCTTCGTTCAGCGGCGGATTGCCTTCAACGGCAAGCACATACTCGCCCTTGTACTTGGCGCGGGTCTCCTCGAGGATGGCTTCGGCCTGGTGTCCTGCCGCCGCCATGATCAGGGCGTCATAATCCAGCGAGATCATCGACAGCACCACGTCTTTGACGAGCGGATGGGCCGAGCGGATAAAGCTTTCCGAACAGCAGGTGCATTCGAGCCCGTGCATCCAGATCACGGGCACACGCGGCTTTGTCTCCAGCGCGTTGGCAATCTGGCTTGCCGCGAGCGGACCGAGCCCGAGGCTCGTTGCCGTCAAACTGCAGAATTTGTGGAAACTGCGACGCGTGATACCCTGACGTCTGATGACGCCGTAAAACGTTTCCGCTGCCCCGCCCATAAATTCTTCCCCGAGATCTGTTAGCGACGACTTGCTGACGCTAGGGTAGCAAGAAGCAGGCCAACACCACACGTAAAACACTTGAGAGATACCAAGCCGTTTCCAGAAGAAGCGCTCAAATTAGTCACGCAAGGGCGATGAGAGCCGGGGAAACGGAACGCATTCAATCAGAAATCGGCAAGTAAGCTGCCGGCTTTAGCTCGGTGGCTCTGCGATCAGTCCGTCGTACACATCACGCAGGGCCGAACAAACGCACGATATTCTGGTCGCAGCGTCTGCATTGACCAAGTCGCTGTTCGACACTGTCTGATAGGTAACCATCACCTCAATGGGGGCATCGCTACGTCTTTACTCGTCGAGCTCACCTTCCGCGCTTCCGCGACGCCGCGCTTCTCTTGGTCGTCGCGCGCCGAAATCCTAGCGCCTCCACCTTCTTCAGCTTTTCACGAAGCTGGTCACTCAGGATTAGACTGGATTATCCAGGCTCACAATGTCGTCTATCATGTGAGGTGGGGCATCCCGGCCGGTGAGCCGCTTATCGTAGAAAATCACTGCATATCCGTGCAACATCCCTTCCTTGCGGCGAACGTAGCCAGCCGTCTCATAAAGCCTTTGAGCCCCTACTTGGATCTTTGTCGTGTCGAGAATTATCCACTTGAATCCTAGAGCACCGGCTAGCGATTCCAATTCACTAAGAATCCTCCTCCCAAGCCCTCGTCGGTGAAAGGCAGGATCGACCCGCATCCGCTTCAGCTCTGCGACATCACCGTCAACAGGTTTCAATCCACCCATGGCAACGAGTCGGGAACCAATATGCGCAACCACGAAGTCTCCGCCTGACGCGATGTATACTTCTCCAATGTTGCGTAAATCATCCTCCCACGCTCCTTCCGGGCCACGCACACCAACATCCTCCGATGCGCTTCTATGCATATGCCATACATCATCAGTATCCCCTGACTCAAACCGACGAAAGATCACCTCGTCTTGAGACATCGAACATCACCTTTCGACCGGTGTCGGGCGCCGCAAGTCTGGCGCATACCGTCAGCTTACGGACGCGCCGCCGTTAATAGCCGCTGTGAAAGGACAACCTCAACACTTTCCGACGCCTCAACTCCGACAGTTGGACGACCCGGTTCAACCGTATACTTTAAGGCAGTAATACGGTGCATCCGGGTGAACTGATCCAGCGCATAAACACAAGACGCGCGCAGTTTTCCGATTTCATTGCCGTGGCGTTCCATGACGGGCGAAATGGTTGCAGACTTAGGAAAGTCCGCTTTCCCTTCTAGCCAAGTTGGCGTGAGCTCCGCGCTTCTATTGTCCGGTGACAACCAGCGGAACACCTCGTGAATGCATCCCTGCGGATAGTATTCGGACAGCCGATATACATCCCTATAAAACTGCGGCCTCTGTTGGAAGAGTTCTTCACCGACCAGTAGCACCGAGACCGCCACTATGCGGGCAGAGAACCGGCCGCTCGGGCCAAGCCTGTTCTTGTAAGGGTTCTTTCCGTAAAACACACGGAATTGGCCAAATAGGTCAGGCGACATATGTTCGTAAAAGCGGGTCAGAACATTATTTGCTGACTCAAGGCGCTCCAAGCATACCGAAAGACATTGACGAGCGTCCGCGCCAGCCGCGTCACGCAATTCAAGTAGAGCGTCGATTGCTAGCTGTAGCTCGCTCTCGATGAGTTGGTGACCTAAGCAAAAATCTCGCTCCTCGACCCCGGCCGCGCCGAGGCAATACACGCGTGGATCGCTCTGCACCGGGTTCGCAAGGATCATATCTTCATACGAGAGGACCTCAATGCTAGGCTGCCGATGACAACTTAAGCAGGCAAGACGGCTCAGCTCCTCTCCCACCGTCAACTCCGCGTCCACGGGATCAAGACCGGCAAACGCTGACATCTGATAAGCACAGTTGACGAGATACTGGATGTCTGTCTTAGCGATCGCGAAGTCGGGCTGCGGCAGATTCAGCAGCTGTACCACATAGTCAGTCGATGCAATCATCGCGTTGACGCTGCGTCCAAGAGCCTTGACCCCTTCATCTGGCCGTTTACTGCCTTTGATCTCGGCAATGCAGTGCGGAAGCTGATCGGCGACAAAATTGCTGACAAGCCCAAGCGGGCGTTTTCGCTGCCCGCGATCAATGCCATCGGTAAGATGAGAAAATATCTGCTGCTCCCGATAGGGCGGCGGCTCCGGAGTGGAAAGGGATAAACTATGGATCATAGACGAGCGCCCCGATTTCATCGAAAGACAGCTTGCATTTCTGCACTTGACCCGTATCTTGCGGCCGGCGAGTAGTCGTGTTTTTCGAGCAGATCGGTTCGCTTGTCTGTTATCCTGCCATCGTTGTACGCGACCCGCTCAAGCACATTGTCGGAGAAAAATAGCAGCGATACAGCGCCCGAGTTGATATTGCCGGCGGCAGTTAACGACAGCACGCCATCGTTTGAGATGCAGACGAGACCCGCCTCCCTTAAGATTTCAAGCTCGCGGCAAAAGTATTCTTCAACCGATACTCCAAACTCCCGCTCGAATCGGGAGAGCAACACTCCGCTGCTTCGCAAAGCAAACATTAACGTTCGGCGCATAAGGTCGTCTTGCGACAGTACAACACCCCTCCACACTGGCTTCTCGCCTGCCTCAACCCTAGAGAGGTAGCGATCTAAGTCTGCCTCGTTATAGAACTGGCACTGGCTCATGTAACCAAATCCGCCAACCCCAAACGGGACAAGATTATTGTCGTTCCAGGAATCGTACTTACGGCGCTGTTGAACGGAGTGCGGCTGCGACCTCTTAGTCCAATAGAAAATCGGCCCGTGGCGATAGCCGAGTTTAGTGAGGATGTGCTCTGCCATAAAGTGCATTATGATGCGCTCTTTAGCCCCGGCGAATTGATATCGTCCTCTAGCCAAATGGCGGGCTACGGGGTCAGTCGATTTAAACATCAATGGGAATACATTGAACTTCTCTATTCCCATGTCCAATAGGCCGATAATTGAGTCGTACCAGCTTCGGAGCGTTTGCTGCGGCAGCCCATACATGAGGTCAAGCGACAGGTTCTCAACGCCCATTTCATTCAGCAATTTTACGGTTTGTATCACCTCCTCCACACCGTGCCCGCGGTTCAGTAAGAGCCGGCTCCGCAAATTTGAACAGGTCGATAAGTGGAGTTTCTGCCTGACAGCGGGCACGCTGGTGCCTGCGAATCAGGAGTGACGATGAGCAGACGAGCACGCCGGAACCACACACCGGCCTTCAAGGCGAAGGTGGCGCTTGCCGCCGTCAAGGGCGACCGGACGATAGCTCAGCTTGCCGAGCAGTTCGACGTCCACCCCAATCAGATTACGGCGTGGAAGGCGCAGCTGGAGGGCGGCGCTTCCGGAGTTTTTGGATCTGGCAGCGCTGCGCCGGCCACGCCTGCGATCGATGTGAAGTCGCTGCATGCCAAGATCGGGGAGTTGACGCTGGAGAACGATTTTTTAGAAGGAGCGCTCACCAAGGCGGGATTGCTGAGCGCAAAGCGATGATCGACCGCGAGCATGATCTGTCGATCACCAGGCAGGCGGAAGTTTTGCAGATCAGCCGCGGCAGCGTTTATTACCTGCCGCGGCCGGTGCCGGACGCCGATCTCGCGATCATGCGGCGTCTCGACCGGCTGCATCTGGAGTTTCCCTTCGCCGGTTCGCGAATGCTGAGAGGCCTGCTGGCTGCCGAGGGGTGCAAGATCGGCCGCCGGCATGTCAAGACGCTGATGCGGCGGATGGGGATAGAGGCGCTCTATCGCCGTCCGCGCACCACCAGACCCGAGCCCGGCCACAAGATCCATCCATACCTGCTGCGCGGCATGGAGATCACGCGACCGAACCAGGTCTGGGCGATGGACATCACCTACATCCCGATGGCGAGTGGCTTCGTCTATCTCGCCGTGGTGCTGGACTGGGCAACACGTCGTGTTCTGTCGTGGCGGCTGTCGATCACCATGGAAGCGACCTTCTGCGTCGAGACGCTGGAGGATGCCTTGGCTCGTCACGGCAAGCCGGACATCTTCAACACCGATCAGGGCTCGCAGTTCACCGGACAGGCTTTTACCGGCGTGCTCGCCGACAACGGCATCGCGATCAGCATGGACGGCAAGGGCGCATGGCGGGACAACGTGTTTGTCGAACGGCTCTGGCGCAGCATCAAATACGAGGAGGTGTACCTGCGGGCCTATGACAGCGTCAGCGAGGCGCGCAGCTCGATCGGCCGATATCTCGACTTCTATAACAGCAGGCGTCCCCATTCGAGTCTTGACGGCAGCACGCCGGATCACGCCTACTTCACCCCGCTGCCACTCCGCATGGCAGCCTAACCCCGGCAGAGGCTCCACCTATCGACGCGGAAACTCTGTTCAGACGACCGGGACCAGCTCTGTATGCGCAAAATATTCCAGTCTAGACTTTGAACGCCCAGTACGAAGCGGTTTACGCCACCTCTAAGTAGAGTGGATATGCGATCCGCAGCGTCCGCATGCTTCACAAGAGAGGGATGCAATTCGAAACTTACTTCGGCCCTCGATAAATCAAAGCGCTGATTAGTCATATCAAATAGCGTTTTGAGTTGATGGTTGGTCAAAAACGAGGGAGTACCACCTCCAAAAAAAGCAGTCTCAACATCTCTGCCAGCAAGCGCCGCATCTGACCAACTCATCTCCTTATTCAAAGCCACCAAATAACGTTCCACTCGCTCGGAAGATGGATTGATTTCCTTGGCGAAGTGGCAAAAGCTGCAATACTGATTACAGAAGGGGATGTGGAAATAGAGATCAATTGACGACGCGACCTGAGTCAACAACCTTTCGGCATTCAGGTCCCCCATTGCCTTGAGAGGCGGATAGGTGCCGACGAGATAATCGTTGTGCGTATCAAGGTGCAAGTTTCGCGATCTCAACATGTCTAGGTTGATCTCGTACGAACGGTCGATCGCGAATTCCAGGGCCTCGGAATAGCTTGGCGCGTTCATGCTTTGGAACTCCTTTAGTTTTCGTGTGCAGGAAAGCCGCGATGGCAGCTGCGGCCGCGTCCCATCAGTTTCTTCTTTGGCTCGTTACTGAAGCAGCACATTTCGATCAGCCACCTGCATTCGCCTCCCACTGGACCCCGATCAGATCGCACGTCGCGATGCGCTCAGCGAGACGCGCGGGATGACTAGAGATTGTCGAGGACAGGCAGGTGTCGCGGCCAACGCGAATATTCTTCGTGCGTTGCGAAACCTGACGGCACTCAGTGCGGCGTCTCTGGTGTTGATTTGGATCAAGCGAGTAAAGTTCATTTAGCTCCTGCGCCAACGACTGGGAGAGCGGCATGGTCGTGCGGATCCTTTACCTTGTCCAAGCAATCGACGTGCCACCAAGCACGTTGTGCGAGCCTTGCTTGAAGAGTGAAAATCATGTGCTTCGCGCCGCGGCGACGGAATACTTGCGCCTCGGCGTCGGTTTCCGGACATATGCGTCTTCAACCGGACACGCCGAACACGACACCACGGAGCATCGAATGACGATGGTCGTCTCTCGACGAGCTCAGTTGCCCCTTTCGGCGGCCGACCGGGAAGTCAGCCAGGGGGAGCGATGCTGCTGCACATCGCACCAGCTTATGGTTATTCTCGCTGTTGGCCTGATCATATCAGCCAGTGGTATAGGTTGTCGGCGATTTAGCCGTTAAGCTTGCAAAGCATGTCTCTGCGCGGGACAACTTGCCGCCCGCGACGACGCGCAGGAGATCCCCCGGCGACCGTTCGAGACGTTCGGGAGCTCAGTTAGCTCGATGCCCGACGCATCCGCAGGCCGGCCGATGTCGATTCCAGAACAGGGGCCGATGGCAATCAGCGCGAGCGCCCATCGCCGTCGCATTAACAAGGCACGAGCGCGGTCATGAAAACCCGGCCTGACGCGAGGCAACAACGCGCCTTCCTTGCACGGCGGCGGCGCCGGGAGGTGTTGAGATACGCATTTTGCTCCGGCTGTGATATCAGTCCTTGGTCGCGGTAAACCGTCCGCGGGCGAATGTTCAAGATGTTTCTCGCATTGATAAGCATCTCGGAGATATGGGAATGGAAGGGGAAGCCTTTCTTTGGTTGGTCCGGCATGCGGTCGTCGATTCTATCGAAGGAACGATCTCCCCTTCGGGCGCTCCGGCCGATCTCAGCGATCGGGCGCATTTGGAAGCCGTGCGAAGGCGCTTGCCACGGGTCGCCGCAAGCTATGCGAGTCCGTCTCAACGAACTCTCGATACCGCGCGCGCATTCGAGCTTGATCCAATCCTGGTGCCTGAGTTTCGGGAGCAGGACTTCGGGGATTGGACCGGCCGACGTCACGACGATCTCGCCGCTCTCGGAGAAGAAGGGTACGCCGAGTTCTGGAAGGATCCCGCTCGTTCAAGCCCACCCGGCGGCGAGAGCTTCGAAGATCAAATTGCGAGGGTTCGGGATGGACTACGTAAAATAGCTGCTGGTCCAGCAACGCTCGTCGTGCATTCCGGCACTATTCGCGCCGCGCTCTGCGTAGCCCTCGACATCGCACCGCAAGCAGCGTTGCGCTTTGTTATCGATCCGCTGTCGATCCCCCGAATTGATCGGCTACGGAACAATTGGCGGATTGTGTCGGTCAATCAGAATGTCGCGTTATGAGCGATTCGGAACGCTGGCTTGCGCGAAGGTCGCCATGCCATTGTGCAGAGCGCATGCAAGCCGCAGGATCGGCAATGCAAGCGCGGCGCCCGATCCCTCCCCTAACCTGAGGTCCAGATTGAACAACGGCTGCACATTCAGGGCCTCAAGAACCAGGCGGTGCCCCTGCTCGGCCGATTGATGCGAGGATAAGAGAAAGGGTCGACACGACGGATTAAGATGCACCGCCGTCAATGCCGCGACGGACACGATGAAACCGTCGATCATGATAGGGAGGCGACGCTGTGTGGCGGCGATGATCGCGCCCGTAATCGCAGCAGTTTCGAGACCGCCTACCGCGCACAGGATCCGCTCGGCAGAAGTTCCTGGTCTTGTAAGGTCATGACGAGCCAGCGATGCATCAATCAGGTGCGCCTTGCGCGCACGGGTGTCTGCATCGATCCCGGTGCCATTGCCGGCCACCTGCTCGGCGCCCATGCCAAGCAGGGCGGCGGCGACTGCCGCAGAAGTCGTGGTGTTGCCGATCCCCATGTCACCAAGGATCAGAAGATCTGGCTCTGCTGAGGCCGCCCGCGCGACGGCGCGCTTGCCGCAGTCGAAGGCGAAGGCGACCTCCCCCAACTCGAGCGCCGCTTCCTTGCTGAAATCCCGGCTGCCCCGGCGCGGCTTGTCTGTCGCGACTCCCGGGATTGGCTGTTCGGCGAGCGTGCCGGCATCGACGATCTCCAGAATTGAGCCCAGCTCGCGCGCGAGAACCGAAATTGCTGCACCGCCTGACGCGAAATTCGACATCATCGCGCTCGTAACTTCCTGAGGATAGGCCGATACTCCCTGCGCGACGATGCCGTGATCCCCTGCAAAGACGATGATCGGCACGCGCTCGGCTCGAGGCCGGTCGGTTTGTTGCAGACCGGCGAGCTCGATCGCGAGCTGCTCGAGGCGACCCAGCGCACCGGTCGGCTTGGTGAGCTCGGCCTGACGGGCCAGGGCGGCATCGCGATGGACGGTCGAAACGCCCGGGCACTCCTGGTAGACCCACTCGGGTAGCATGTGGTCCTGCCCTTGGTGATGGTTCAAGATGCCAGCGGCCTTCGCACGAGTGCTACGACACGCGCTTGAGGATGTAGCTATCCATGATCCAGCCGTGCCTGGCGCGTGCTTCCTGTCGTGCGGCGACGATGCCTGGCCCCACTTCTGCAAGCGCACCTGACATGGTGATCTGCTCGGGCATCCCGAGATAGGCGCCCCACCAGATATGTAGTCCGTTCGGGTCGAGCGACTGGAACGCGGCAACGCCATCGAGCATGATGACCACGGTGTCGGTGCCTGACGGCCAACCGACCTCGCGCAGCCGCCGTCCGGTGGTGACGAGAAAGAGCTCCCCGATGTCGTTCAGCGGCAGTGCATGCGCGGCGCAAAGCGTCTGGATCGACGTGACGCCTGGCACGACCTCGATCATTGGCAACGGATCAAGCCTTCGTGCGATCCGCAGGCTCGAGTCGTATAGCGAAGGATCGCCCCAGATCAGCAGGGCAACGCGCCCGTCATGACCGAGATACGCCGCAATTGCCCGGGACCAGGTCACGGCGACGGCGTCGTGCCATTCCTCCACTCCCTTGCGGTAGTGCTCCTGCGCGGTGCCGCGAACGGGCAGGTCGAACTCAGCAACGCGCGTGCGGCTGTTCGTCAAGGCTTGCGCACAAATCAGCCGGCGCAGGTCGGCGAGATCGGACTTCGCGGCACCTTTGCGCGGAATCAGCACCAGGTCAGCCGCATTGATCGCGCGGATCGCAGCAAGCGTGAGCTGCTCGGGATCGCCGCAGCCAATGCCTATCAGGGAGAGTGTCAGCATCACGTTATGAGTGGGGGCGGCCGCGACTTGCGACCGCCCTTACGCCATCTTCAGGCGGCGTTGTGAAGGCGATAGGTAACAAGACCGTCGGCCATCACATCTCGCAGTGATTTCGCCAGTGCCAGCACGGCCAGATCGGCCAGCGGCTCAAATACTACGACGAGCGCGTAGGAAGCGGCGAAAGACGCGATGGAGGCGAGGTTCTCGGCCGCAAAGCCCGCACCATACAGCGCCCAGAAGGCGACCCACGCCACGATGCCGGATTGATAGGCGGTCGAAAGCGCAAGCGCCTGGCGATACTGCAGGTCAACATAGGCGGTGCTGCGAGGAATGATCCACCCGGCCAGCGCCTGGATCGCAAACAAAGGCACCAGCAGCGTGGTCACGTTGATACCATATTGCGGCAAGTCGGTCGGTACGAAGAACAGCCCCTGCAGCAGAAGACCAAGCGCCAGCCCGAATGCGGCTGGCGCTGCGCCGAACAGGAGAAACAGCGTCGAGCCGAGAATGAAATGCACCTCCGAGACCCCGATCCGGAAATGCGGCAGCAGTTCGAAGAAAGAGAAGACCAGGACCGTTGTTGCGACGGTGCGCACCGCGAATGAAACAAACCCTGCTCGCGCACGGTTTCGACCGTGAGCTTGAGAGCGCAGCCGGCGGCAACGGCACCGGTCGCGTAACTCAGCACGAGCTTGGCGCCCGTAACGATACCTGGTTCGATATGCATGACTTACGTCCCTTCTGCCGTCACACGACGGCGCTGGTGTTAAAAACTGCAGGGCCGGTCTTCTGGCTCGCGGTTCAAAACGGGCCCCGGCATTCCCAAGCTGACGGCCCAGTGGCGGATTGGAGCCCCTCACCGCCTTACAGGCGCGGGGGGGGGGCGGCCGGGGCTTTGGGCGCCGCATTCAGGTCCGCCCTTGCCCGGTTCCCGATTATGCTCCGGCGCTTTGCGCCGCTTCGAGCACCATGCCTGATCTGTGTGCTCCTTCCGACGAGGAGACGTCAAGGGGCTCGCGAGATCGGGCGACGGCCTCATCATAGAGTCTCTCCCGCCAGCGCGCCGAAAAGAATGACCGCCGCCGTTGCGGCGCTGGCTTGCGCGAGCTGCTCTGCAAGCTTTGCAATCGTGGTGCGGACAATCCGCTCCTGGGCGCGGCCCAGAGACTCCGCAAATAGCGCCGGGGTGTCGGGAGCCATGCCGTGCTCGATCAGCTTTGCCGCGAGCGCCGGGAATGTGCGCTTGCCCATATAGACCACGGTCGTCGATTCCGGATCGGCCAGTGCCGCCCAATTGAGATTCGCGGGCAACCGCCCGGTGACATCTGGGCCGGTCACGAACTGGACGCGGCGCGAGGTGTGCCGGCGGGTGAGTGGAATGCCGCGCGCTGCCGCAACGCAGGCCGACGTGACGCCTGGAATGATCTCGTAGTCAATGCCCGCAGTTTGCAGCGCCTCAATTTCTTCTTCAAGCCGGCCGACGATGCCGGCGTCTCCCGATTTCAAACGAACAACGCGGGCGCCTGCGGCGGCGTAGTCGATGAGCAGCCGGTTGACGTGCTCCTGTTTGGCTGAGGGCCGGCCCACACGCTTGCCAACCGCTACCAGATTGGCCCCGGCTCGGGCGTAATCGAGGATCGCGCCCGAGGCAAAGTCGTCATACAGCACGACATCAGCGGCGCGCAGACGCGCTGCCGCCTTGAGCGTCAGGAGCTCGGGATCGCCTGGGCCGGCCGAGACAAAGGAAACAAAGCCGCTCACCTGTCCTCCGCAATGAGGTGGAAGAACGTGCCGGTGGCGTAGCCGCGCCGCGAGCCCGTCTCCGCAACGACCGCGCCAGTCGCGTCGCGTACGATAGCCAAAGCTGTATCGGGCTGCGAGACGATCGTGGAGTAATGGAATTCATGGCCGCGCAGTAGCGCGCCGGCCTGATATCCGGGCATCGGCAGAGCAAGTTCCGCAAGCCGATAGCCCAGATGCATGCGACGTTGGGCAAAACTCGTATGCAGGCCGAGCAGTCCCGTCATCTCATGGTGTGTGCCGTGGGCGTCAGTTAAAGCGGTGCCAAGCAGCATGTAGCCGCCACACTCGCCATGCACCGGCCGTGTCTCGGCAAAGGATTTTAGCGCACGGCGACATCGGCGATTTGCCGCGAGTTGGCCGGCGTGCAATTCCGGATAGCCGCCGGGCAGCCAGCAGACGTCGGCACTGTCATCAGGACCCTCGTCGGCGAGCGGCGAGAAGGTCGTGATCTCGGCTCCGGCGGCACGCCAGGCCTCCAGCATGTGCGGATAGACGAACGAGAATGCGCCGTCGCGCGCCAGAGCGATGCGTTGCCCGGGTGGCTTTACGCTTGGGCCGTACGCGGCGCATGGCGCCGTCCAGGCGCATGCCGCCGATTGCAGCACTGCATCGAGATCGACATGCTCAGCGACGAAGCGGGCGGCTTCCGCGATCAGGCCGTCGACCTCGCCCTGCTCCTCAGCCTGTACCAGGCCAAGATGCCGCTTCGGCAAAGTGATCGCGGCGTGGCGGGGCAACGTCCCGAACACCAGAATGCCGGCGCCTGCCATGGCACGGCGCACCAGGTCCTCGTGCCGCGTGCTGGCGACGCGGTTGAGAACGACGCCGGCAAGACGCACGCCCGCGCGGAAATCGCGCAGTCCCGCAGCCACCGCTGCAGCGGTTTGCGCCTGTCCGGAAGGATCGATCACAAGCAGGACCGGCCAGCCCATCATCTCGGCAATATCGGCGGTGGCGCCGGTGCCCGAGACGCCCCGCGCGGCAACGCCATCGAACAGGCCCATCGAACCTTCGGCCAGAACGAGATCCGCATCCGCACCGCGCGCGGCGAGCACTTCGATCGCCTCACGCCGCATGGCCCAGCTGTCGATATTGACGGAGGCGCGTCCCGTAGCGGCGGTATGAAAGGCCGGATCGATGTAGTCCGGCCCGCTCTTGAAGCACTGGACCTTCAGCCCGCGATCGCGATAGGCGCGGGCCAGCGCCAGCGTCAGCGTCGTCTTGCCGACACCGGATGCCGGCGCGGAGATGACGAGGCTCCGCGCCATCACGACGCCTCCGGAAAACGCGGCGTCGTGCCGACAGGCCGGTAGCGACGGTCATAATCGGTGGCGTACAGACGACTTTCGCCAAACTCCTCCGTTCCCAAGGTACAGCCGACCAGGATGAGGGCAGTGCGTTCGAGCTCGGTACCAACCGCAGCGTCCAAGGTACCGAGCGTGGCGCGGATGATGCGCTGGTCGGGCCAGCTCGCGCGCCAGACGATCGCCACCGGGCAGTCCAGACCATAATGAGGCGCGAGTTCGGCGACCACCTTGGCGAGCATATGCACCGAGAGATGGATGGCGAGCACCGCACCGGTGGCGGCGAAGGCGGCGAGTTTTTCGCCCTCAGGCATCGCGCTCGCCCTGCCCGGCGTTCGCGTCAGCACCACGGACTGCGCAAGACCCGGCAGCGTGAGCTCGACTTCGAGCGCCGCCGCCGCTGCGGAAAAGGCCGGCACGCCGGGGGTGATTGTATAGGGAATGTAAAGCGCACGCAGGCGGCGCAATTGCTCGCCCATCGCCGACCAGATCGAAAGGTCGCCGGAATGAAGCCGTGCGACATCCTTGCCTTCCGCGTGCGCGGCAACGATCTCGGCGATGATCTCATCGAGCGATAGCCGTGCGGTATTGACGATCCGCGCACCTTGCTGGCAATGCGCAAGAACGCCCTCGGGCACGAGCGAGCCAGCATATAGGCAGACCGGACAGGCGGCAATCAGATCACGGCCGCGCAAGGTCAGCAGATCGGCGGCCCCCGGCCCTGCGCCAATGAAGTGCACCGTCATTCGCCATCTCCTTCCGCGATCGCTGCGGTGGCCGTCCGATCGTGCGAAACCATCCGTGTCGAAATAAGGCGCGCATGTCGGCCGGCCGCTACAAGCGCGGCGGCTTCCGCGACGGATCCCGCGCCGAGCTTCGCCTTGATGAATTCAGACTGTGTCGGCGTAATGATGCCAGCCAGGGCCTTGGCCGGCACGGCCTTGATCGGCACGTTGAGCTCACGCGCCAGCAATTTGAGCGCCGCCGCTTCTGCCTTCTCGCTGACGGTTGCGACAGCCGCGATTCCGTCGGGACCACCTGCGGCGACAAGCGCTTCGCGCAGCGAAGCAACATTCACGTCACGCCTGAATCCCAGACCCGCGACCTTCACTTCACCGCACTCCATTGCACGACCGGCCGCGCCGCCTCCCAGGACCGGTAGCGGCCGAGGCTACCTGCCTGCGCGATTTCGACCCGCATCAGTTCGCCGCCGCAACGCTGCTGCAGGTCCGACAGCAACGCCTCCGTCTCCAACGTGACGGCGTGCGCAACGATCCGCGTTCCCGCCTGCATGCGGGACCACACGCCATCGAACATCGCGGCATCAAGCCCTCCGCCGACGAACACCGCCTGTGGTGTCTCGATGCCCGACAGAATGCCGGGGGCCGTTCCCTCGATGACGGTGATCCGATGCGCCAAGCCGAAGGCGGCGGCATTGCTGCGGATATTCGCCGCGCGATCGCCTCGTGCTTCGATGGCCGTCGCCACGCCTCCGCACAAGGCCCACTCCACGGAGATCGAGCCGGAGCCCGCACCGATGTCCCACAATCGCTCGCCGGGCTTGGGTGCCAGCACCGAAAGCGCAAGAGCGCGCATCGGACGCTTGGTAATCTGGCCGTCATGCACGAACAGCGAATCCGGGAGGCCAGAACTGCGTGACAGCCCGTCCGATCCGCCGGCCTCCAACGCAATGGCTGCCAGACCGGCGCTATGGTCGGTGACGTAGCTGTCAGCGCGATGTTGCGTGATGGTCTCGCGTGGGCCGCCAACCGCGGTGAGAGTCCATAACCGCGACTCCCCCAGCCGCGCGCTGTCAGCCATTCGGCCAGATCGCCGGCCGCCTTGCCGTCGCGCACCAGACAAATGATGCGCGCGCGGCGCGCCAGATGCGGAACCAGCCGTTCAAACGGTGCAGCATGAAGGCCGAGACAGCTCACGGATTCCAGCCGCCAGCCAAGCCGTGCTGCCGCCAGCGAGAATGTTGACGGTGCGGAATGGACGATCCATTCGCCGGCAAGCAATTTCTCCGCGAGACTTGCGCCGACGCCGTGCCAGAACGGATCGCCCGAGGCGAGCACCGCCGTCGGCCGGCCGCGGCAGGCCAGCACGCAGTCCGCATCGAACGGCACCGGCCAGGGACGGCCGCGGTCGGCAATGCCTGCCAGCGCGAGATGCCGTTCGCCGCCAAAAACCGTTTCGGCTTCTGCAAGGGCTTTTCGACTTGCTTCGGAGAGGCCTGCAAGGCCATCTTCGCCGATGCCGATAATTGTCAGCCAGGGATTACCCATGATGCGCGCCCTCATCCTGGGCGGAACGAGCGATGCCAATGTGCTCGCGGACGCCGCGGCGCGTGCGGGGCTCAACGCGGTCTATTCCTACGGGGGACGCACCCGCGCCCCTGCAAACCAGCCGCTGCCGACCCGCATCGGCGGCTTCGGCGGCGCGAGCGGCCTTGCCGAATACCTTCGTCGAGAACGAATTACGCATGTCATTGACGCGACCCATCCCTTCGCGGCCGAGATGAGCCGCAACGCGGTTGCGGCGTGTGCGACGAGTGGAGCCCAGCTGATCGCGCTCGAGCGCGCGCCCTGGGCGAAAGCGCACGATGAAAGCTGGATCGAGGTCGCGGACATCAGCTCCGCTGTCGCGGTGTTGCCAGACGAGCACGCGCAGGTGTTTCTTGCGATCGGCCGGCAGCATATCGCCCCCTTCGGCGCCAAGCCGCAGCACGCCTACACTTTGAGGTTTGTCGATCCTCCCGCTGGACCGCTGCCGTTGCCAGACGCCGACGTCATCGTGTCGCGCGGACCATTCACCCTCGCCGGCGAATTGGAGATGATGCGCTCGCGCGGCATCGAATGGATCGTTGCCCGCAATTCCGGGGGAACGGGCGCGCGTGCCAAGATCGACGCCGCGCGCGAACTCGGCCTTCCAGTTGTCATGCTCTCGCGGCCGCAACTGCCGGACAGGCCGCGGGCGGAAAGCGTGGCCGAGGTCATGGAATGGCTCGGTCATCGGGCATGCCTCGGAGCATAGACCCAGCGACCGACGCGACGGGTCGCCGAATTACCGACGATGACGAGGGTTCGCATGTCGGCCATCTCCGATCGCGCCTCGTGCAGCGTGACCGTTCGAATTCGCTCTTTGGGCGTGCTGACAGCGTGCGCGAAGATCACGAGGCGTTCACCGCAGCCTGCCTCACGCAGAATCTCGAGCGCGCGTCCAAAACCCTCGGGCCGGCTCGCCGAACGCGGATTGTACATCGCGATCGCGAAGTCGGCTTCGGCGGCAAGTCGCAGGCGTTTCTCGATCGTCGGCCACGGCTTCAGATTGTCGGAGAGGTTCATGGCGCAAAAATCGTGACCGAGAGGCGCGCCGGCGCGGGCAGCGGCCGCCAGCATCGCCGTCACGCCAGGAAGGACCCGGATGGGAAGCCCCTGCCATTGCGGCGATGCTTCAAGCGCTTCGAACACGGCTGAAGCCATCGCGAACACGCCGGGATCGCCGGAGGAGACCACAATGACGTGGCGTCCTTCCGATGCCAGCCGCAGGGCGACGGCCGCACGCTGCAACTCCATGCGATTGTCGGATGGATGCATCGTAAGCCCGTCACGGGCCGGCACGCGCTCGACATAGGGCGCATAGCCCAATATGTCGGTCGCGGCAGCGAGCGCGGCGGAGACTTCCGGCGTGACCAGCGCTTCGTCGCCCGGCCCAAGTCCCGCGATGGTCAGCGAGCCCGTCATTCGGCGGACTCCATGCGCCGCCCCCGCCCGTGCACCAGCACGATCGCAAAATAGGGGCAATCTGCCTCGTCGACGTCTCTCAGCCGCGCCACGCGCTCGCCCGGCATGGTGCCGCGCTCAATCAGCCATGCGTCATCAAGCCGGCCGGCGACCGCCAACGCGCGACGGACCTTCCCGAGATTGCGCCCGGTCTTCATGATCACGAGCGCATCGGAATTGCGCACGCGCCGTTCGAGTTCGTGCTCCGGCAACGTTCCCATCAGCACCGTCATCACGTCGTCGCCAAGGGCGATCGGCTGGCCAACCGAATTCCAGCAGCCCGCCATTCCGGGAATGCCTGCGACCACCTCGATCTCTATTCGCCCCTGCAAGCGAGCGTGCAGGTGCATGAAGGAACCATAGAAATAGGGATCGCCCTCGCAAAGCACGACAACGTCGACCGCGCGAGTGAGCCGCGCAAGACGCTCTGCCCACTCGTCGTAAAAGCCGGCGAGGAGGCGGACATATTCCGGACTGTCAAAGGCGATCTCCGTAGTGACCGGATATTCCATCGGGTATTCGCAGATGTCCTTGGCAAGTAGCCCATCGACGATGCGCCGGGCCTGGCCGGGGCGACCTTTCTTCCGGAAATAGGCAACATGCGTCGCCGCGCGGACCTCGCGATCAGCGCGCACACTCATCAAGTCCGGATCGCCTGGCCCGAGGCCGCAGCAGATAATACGACCCACGGCTATTCGCTCCGGCTTGCCAGCGCATTCACGGCGGCAACCGTGATCGCGGATCCGCCAAGACGTCCTTCGACCGTGAGCGCGGGCGTGGGCGGATCGGCCATCAGCGCAGCCTTGGCTTCAGCCGCGCCGACAAAACCGACCGGACAGCCGATGATCGCCGCCGGCCTTGGACAGTTGCGATCCTCCAGCATGTTGAGGAGGTGAAACAACGCGGTCGGCGCATTGCCGATGGCGACGATCGCCCCATCGAGATGCGACCGCCACAACTCCAGTGCTGCGGCTGAGCGGGTATTGCGCATCGATTGCGCGAGCCTGGGGACAGCAGGATCGTCGAGCGTGCAGATAACGGCGTTGCCGACGGGCAGGCGCGCGCGCGTGATTCCCCCCGACACCATGCGCGCATCGCAGAGCACAGGCGCACCATTCTGCAAGGCAGTCCGCGCGATATGCGCCATGCCGGGCGTGAAGCGGATATGCGCCTCGAGACCCACCATGCCGGCAGCATGGATCATGCGCACGACCACCGGCTCCTCGTCGGGAGTGAAACGCCGAAGGTCCGCCTCGGCCCGGATAGTGGCGAAGGATTGCCGATAGATCGCCGCGCCGTCGGTCTCATAGGTGTGCGGCATCAATGCCCTCCCATTAGAACGGAGGGATCCGCAACGATCTCCGTACCGCTCAGTCCACGCAGGAACGGCGCATCGCGCGTCGAGCCGCCGCGAACGAGATCGAATCCTGCGCTGGTCGCAACGAGCGTGATCGAAGCCGGGGCGGAATGGGCACAACCCTTGGCGCAACCGGAGACGTGAAGCCGGACATTTGCGGCAATATGCGGCGCAAGCGCGGCCGCCAGCGCGCGCGTATCGGCATGCGCCTCGCGACAGCGCGGAGCGCCGCTGCAGGCAACAACGCGCAGAACTGGATCATCGGCTTGTGTGATAAAGCTCTCGCAGCGAGGCACCGCGTGCAGCCCTTCCGCCAATATCATCCGCCACGGCGTGACGCGCAGCGCCGGTGCGTGACTGGCGAGATAGCTTAGCGCCGAGTGGGGCACTTGCCCGAACGCTGCGCCGAGCATCGCGCCATGCGGATAAAGGCCGGGAAGTGGCGCAGCCAGGAGGCGAGCGGGTTCGGCGTGGCCGCGAAGAGCTTCCGGCGGTCTTGCGCCGGTGCCGATGTGGGCGGCCATCCGCCCTCGCCCGCCCTTGGCTCCGCCCGAGGCGATGAACCATTCGGCCAACGCGAGCGCGACCTGCACGGCTTCTCGTCGCCTGACGGGCCGGCCAAGCGCCTGGCCGTCGGCGCGCACAATGAGCTCACCTACAAGATCGCGCTCGATCCGAACGTCGGCGGAGGCGCCGGCTAGCCGGCGCTCCTTCCCGTCGTCGACGGCGAAGCCGAATTTGGTCGGTAGATCGAGAGGACTGCTGGCAAGAGCCCGCTCGAGCTCAGCGGCAATCGAGCAGGTGTCGTCGCCAATGGTCCAGAACGGCGTCACCAGAACGTTGCGCCGCGCCTCGGACTCCGGATTCTGATCGAGCAACTCCAGCCGCGCGAGTCCGTCGGTCAGCGGCAGAAGACCTCCATCACTGACACCCCGGATCTGGAGGTTCGCCCGGCTGGTCAGATCGATCAGACCGTTGCCGTGGCGCTCTGCCAGTTCCGCAATTCCTGCCGCCTGCCTCGCATCGAGCCTTCCGCCATGCGGGCGAATGCGTACCACCAGGCCGTCCCCCGACTGCATCGGACGCAGGGCACCGGGGCACCAGCCCTTGATCGCGACGACGCTCATGAAGCCTCCCGCAGCGCGGCCGCGATCGAATTGCGCCGCGTCATCCAGAGCGAAGCTTCATGCAATCGGGTGAAGCAGGTTTCGATCGCCGCGAGCGCCACAGCATTCTCACGTGCCATGAACGCGCGAACGTCGTCGTTACCGAGCGTCGTATCGTAATAGAGATCGAAGAGATGCGGAGGCACGGCGTCGGCAAGATGGGCGAAAGCGGCCATGTGCTCGAGCGTCGCGGCGATCTCGGCCGCACCCCGAAAGCCATGACGCATCATGCCTGCGATCCAGTCCGGATTGGCCGCGCGCGCACGCACGACGCGCGATATTTCCTCCGTCAACGCGCGTGCATGCGGCCGATCGGGTCGCGTTGTGTCGAGGTGATAGAGCGATAGGGCGGCCGCACCAAGCCGCGCGGCCGCGGCCGCAACGCCCGCCTCATGCACGGCATAGTCTGCGGCAACGAGCAGGTCGGTCTCTGGCAGGTCCTGAGCATGGACGAAGGCGTCAGCCGCGGCGAGCCTCGCCTCGATACCCGCGCGGTCAGGCCGCATCGCTCCATCGGTCGCGAACGCCCAGGACGAAGCCGATAGCCAGGCTTCACCGGCCGCTTCGCGCGATTCCTCCGTGAAGACATCCGGCATCGATGCCATGCCGACGCCATACTGCCCGGGACGCGGTCCGAACACCCGCGCCGCGCGATGGCGATAGGGATTTTCGTCACCCTCCTCGTCGCGTTCGGAAAGCGCTTCACTCGCCGCCTCGAACAACCGTGCAAGACCTGAAAAGACGTCGCGGAACAGCCCTGACACGCGAAGCGTCACGTCGATGCGTGGCCGGCCGAGCGCGGCCGGCGCGATGATGTCATAACCCGTAATCCGCCCCGAGGCCTGATCCCAGCGCGGCGCAATGCCCGCAAGATGCAAGGCCATCGCAAAGTCCTCGCCTGCGGTGCGCATGGTCGAAGATCCCCAGAGATCGACCAGCAGCCCCTTCGGCCAGTCCCCGTGATCCTGCAGATGACGGCGCAGCAATTCCTCGGCAAGCTTGATCCCCTGCGCATGCGCCGACGGCGTTGGTATGGCGCGGGGATCGACGGCATACAGATTGCGTCCAGTAGGCAGCACATCGCTGCGCCCACGATACGGCGAGCCGGCAGGCCCCGGCGCAACGCGCCTGCCGGAGAGCGCATCGAGCAGCGCGGTTTTCTCCGCGTCACCGCAAGCCCCGAGGCCGAACACATGCAGGCCGTCACAGAACTGGCTCTCCTTGAGATCGCAAACGAATCGATCGATCCGCGGAATGGCATCGGCCGGCGCGGCTGAAGCGGCAAGGCCAAGATCATCATCGAGGCCCGCGGCACGGGCTTCATCACGGATCGCCCCAACCAGGCGCTGGCGGCGTGCGGGATCGAGGCCATCGGCGGTCGAATATTCATCAAGCAGCTGCTCGAGCCGGCGCAGACTTTCGGGCAACGCGGCCTTTGCCAGCGGCGGC
Organism: Bradyrhizobium sp. RDI18; assembly: GCF_043203335.1. Lineage (NCBI taxonomy): Bacteria > Pseudomonadati > Pseudomonadota > Alphaproteobacteria > Hyphomicrobiales > Nitrobacteraceae > Bradyrhizobium > Bradyrhizobium sp. RDI18. Next base: position 681,637 of record NZ_JBICRN010000006.1, read on the forward strand.
GGCAAATGGCCGATCGCGACGGCGCCGATCCGCCGCTTGGCCTGCGCCGCCTCGCCGGGATCGTTGACGATGAAGGGATAGATCACCGGCAAATTTCCGATCAAAGCCTCCGGCCAGCAGGAGCACGACAGCGCGACGGACTTGCCGGGCAACCATTCGAGCGTTCCATGCGTCCCCATATGGACGATGGCGTGGATGCCTTGCTGCCTGAGCCAGAGGTAGAGGGCGACATAGGCGTGGCGCGGCGTGCGCGAGAGATCGTGATACTCGGTATCACGATTAAAGACTTCGCCGCGTTCTGGCTGAACCGCAATGATGGTCTTGCCACGCCGGATCGCTGCGAAACGAAATTCGCCGCCGCGACAAGAGGGATCATCCTCCGGCGCTCCCCATGCGCTCGCAAGGTCTTCCTGCAATTCGCGTGAAAGCTTTGCCAGCGCCGCGCGGTAATCGGCAACGCCAAAGGTCAATTCCTCCCGCAGGAGGGCTTCACCGAGTGCTTCTGCAGCTTCGACATCGAAACCTGCAGCGCCGAGATCCGACAGCAGCGTCTCGACCGAAGCAAGCGCGTCAAGCCCGACTGCATGTGCGATCTGGTGCGGCCGACCGGGATAGCTCGAAAGCACAATTGCCAGCCGCTTTTCGCCTGCCGGCGTGTTGGCGAGCCTGTGCCAAGCCGCCACCCGCTCGGCGACAGCACACACGCGTTCGTCGTCGGGCCTGTGCGCGAGACCGGCAAATTGCAGATCGGGGTCGCGCTCGCCCGGTGACTTAAAGCTCACCACGCCGGCGAACAGCCGGCCGTCAACCTCCGGCAACACCACATGCATCGCCAGATCGCCCGGCGAAAGACCGCGAAGCGATCCGGCCCAGTCATCGCGCCCGGCCGTCGACAACGCGACCTGGAATACCGGGCAGGATACGATATCGAAAGGCGTCGTGCCACCGTCGCCGACCGCAGAAAAGGCAGTCGCATTCACGATAACGGCCGGAGCACGCTGCTCGAAATGAGCCCTCAACCAATCCGCCACACCGGCAGCTTTCAGCGAGGTCACGAACACGCCATAGGCATCAAAGCCCTTTTGCCGTAGCGCTGTGATCAGCGCGTCGACCGGTGCGGTATCTGCAGCGGTGAGATAGGAACGATAGAAAGTGACCAGCGCGCGCGGCCGCTGATCGGGACTTGGCTGTACCGCCATTGCACCGCAATCCGGGTCGTAGAAACCGATCTCCGGGATTTCAATCTCTCCCATGACGGGCCCCGCATAGAAGCCCGCGGCCAGCGCGAGCTGGGCGATCGACGCTTGCGCCGCCGTCGCACCGCCCTTGTCGCACAAGGCTTTCAGCCGTCTGAGCGTCGAGATGGGTAATGTCGAGAGCGCATCCAGGCGCGGGTCGTCGCGACCGTCCGCCGGGAGCACCGCGAGCGCGATGTCGCGGTCCTTCGCCAATTGATGCAGGGCAGACAGTCCATATGACCAGTAGGACTCGCTACCGATCAGGCGCACCAATACGCCGCGCGCATGCGACAACGTCCGTTCGATATAGGTGTCGACCGACAGCGGATGACGCAGCTCTGCAAGATTCGCGAGCCTCAGCGACGGCAGGCCGGCACGACCGCGGCGCCAGCCGGAAGCAAACGCGGCGAGATCGCTGTCCGAAAACGAGAGCACCACAAGGTCGGCCGGATCCTGGCCGAGATCCTTGGGCGTCGCGGTCTCCTCGAGACCGCGGCTCTCGCGAAAGACGACGTGCATCAGACTCCAAGTCCCGCCCTGATGGCAGCTTCGTCGATGTCGTCGTGTTCACCGATCAGAACCAGCTTCGACTGCCTTGGTCGTGTGCCCCAAGGCATATCGAACTGATGCCGTACCCGCTCCCCGACCGATTGCAGGAGCAATCGCATCGGCTTGCCCGCGACGGCAATATATCCCTTGGCGCGCAGCACATTTTGTTCGCGCGCAAGCCGCTGGATCGATGCGACCAGCGCATCGATGTTCGCAACTTCCGGGAGCTCGACGACAATGGAGGCAAAATCGTTGTGTTCGTGCTCCTCCTCGCCGTCGTGGTGCGAGGGGCGCGCGGCGAGATCGTCTTCGGCCGCCACTTCGAGACCAAGGATCAAACGCGCATCGACTGCGCCGTCGATGACCGGCAGCATCAGCACGCGACGCGGCATCTCGGCGGCAATCGCCGCCTTGGCCGCTTCCAGCCCGTCAGCGCCGGCAAGGTCCGCCTTGGTCAGCAGCACGATATCCGCGCAAGCGATCTGGTCCTCGAACACTTCCGACAGCGGCGTCTCGTGATCGAGATTTTCATCGGCCGCGCGTTGCGCCTCCACTGCGGCAAGGTCCGGCGCGAAGCGACCGGCCGCCACCGCCTCAGCATCCGCCAGCGCGACCACGCCGTCGACCGTGATCCGTGAGCGGATCTCTGGCCAATCGAACGCCTTGAGCAGTGGCTTCGGCAAGGCCAGTCCCGATGTCTCGATCAGGATATGGTCGGGCTTCACCCGGCGCGAGAGCAGCTGCTCCATGGCGGGAATGAAATCGTCGGCGACCGTGCAGCAGATGCAGCCATTGGCAAGCTCGACGATGTTCTCGGCAGGACAGCTGGCGTCCGCGCAGGATTTAAGGATCTCTCCGTCCACGCCTTCGCTGCCGAACTCGTTGACGAGCACCGCAAGCTTCTTGCCGTTCGCGTTGGCGATCAGGTGCTGGATCAGTGTCGTCTTACCCGACCCGAGAAAGCCGGTGACGATGGTGACCGGGACCTTGGCGAGCGTGTTCATTCTGCGGTCTCCGGCACGACGGCGATGGATGGAATGCGGGCAAGCGATTGTTTGCGGAAGATCTCCGGCCGGCTGCGCCATGGCACGATGCCGTCGGACGCCGCCGCATAGGCCGCAGCGCCGGCAACAACATCCGGCGCGTTTACATCGGACAAGCGGCCGTACACATAGGACCAGCGTCCGGGGGCGCTGAGCGCGATCGAGCAGCCTTGGCTGCAAGCGGACAGGCACTCGACCGGAACGACGTTGACGCTTTCCGGCACGCCAGCCTCGAGGATGGCGCTGTGCAGACGCGCGCCTAGCGCGGTTTCGCCTTCCCTTGGCGATTGGCCGGCACGGCAGGTGACACAAACATGAAGCGTGACGGTCATCGCCCCTTCCTCAAAAAATTTGGCGGGGGCGATGAGGCACACGAACCGGTGACGTGAGGGTTCGTTCCCCGTCGCGGATCACCCCGTCCGCCGGTTCAATCGGTGCGCTGGCAGGTCTCCCGGCTTGCGGAGTAGGTTTCCCTTCGATCCCGCCTTCCCAACCCCAAGAGGGATCAGTGGCTTTTGGAATCTCTCCGGTCACGGTCGCGGGGGCGGCTGCGCTTCAGGCTCAAGCTTCGAAACTTTAAGCCCTATCGCATTCCCTCTTCGCCTGTCGTAGGACAGGAACCAACGCTCCCTCACCATTTGCCCTAGCGTGCAACTTGTCAAGCCAAAGGAACGTGCACATGATTTCCGAACCAGATGCCGTTGAGGAGGAAACCATCGTCTCCGAGACTTCGCTCGAGACCCGCCATGCGGCCAAAATGGCGAAGAAGAAGGCCGCCCGTGACCGGATGATGGCCGCCAAGAGCAACGAGAAGGGACTTCTCATCGTCCACACCGGGGCGGGCAAGGGAAAATCTTCCTCGGCCTTCGGTATGATCATGCGGTGCGTGGCGCATGGCTTTCCCTGCGCCGTCGTGCAATTCATCAAGGGGGCGTGGGACACCGGCGAGCGCCGTCTTCTGACCGGGCATTTTGGTGAACTGTGCCAATTCCACGCGATGGGTGAAGGCTTTACGTGGGAAACACAGGACCGTGCCCGCGACATCGCCGCCGCACGCGCGGCATGGGAGAAGGCCATGCAGTTGATCGCCGATCCAGCCCTGCGCATGGTTGTCCTCGACGAGATCAACATTGCGCTTCGCTATGACTATCTCGAGGTTGGCGAAGTGGTCGAGTTTCTAAAGAATGCAAAGCCGCCCATGACGCACGTCGTCCTCACCGGACGCAACGCCAAGCAGGAATTGATCGATGCCGCCGACCTCGTCACCGAGATGACGCTGGTGAAGCATCCGTTCCGATCCGGCATCAAGGCGCAGCCCGGCGTCGAGTTCTGACAAAGTAGCCGAGAAATCCGAATCCATGGCGCGCGCATTGATGATCCAGGGAGCGGGCTCGGATGTGGGCAAGTCGCTCATTGTCGCGGGCCTTGCACGCGCCGCGACGCGCCGCGGCTATCGCGTGCTTCCCTTCAAGCCGCAGAACATGTCGAACAATGCGGCCGTGACCATCGACGGCGGCGAGATCGGACGCGCGCAGGCATTGCAGGCGCAAGCCGCAGGCGTCGAGCCTCACACCGATATGAATCCCGTCTTGCTGAAACCGGAGACGGATGTCGGCGCGCAGATCATCGTTCAGGGACGTCGTGTGGCGACGTTGCGCGCGCGTGAATACGCGGCCATGAAGCCCTCGCTGATGGGTCCGGTTCTCGAGAGCTTCGCCCGCCTGAAGGATCGCGCCGATCTTGTCCTGGTCGAGGGCGCCGGCAGCCCCGCTGAAATCAATTTGCGGAGCGCCGATATCGCCAATATGGGCTTTGCACGCCGGGCGGACGTCCCGGTGGTGCTGATCGGCGACATCGACCGCGGCGGCGTCATCGCGCAGCTCGTCGGAATCAAGACCGTGCTCGATCCCGCGGATGCCGCGATGATCCGCGGTTTCGTCATCAACAAATTCCGCGGCGATCCATCCCTGTTTGACGACGGTTACCGGCTGATCGAAACCCACACATCCTGGCGGGGCTTTGGGGTCCTGCCCTACTTCGCTCGCGCCAACGAGCTTCCGGCCGAAGATGCGTTGGGGCTTGTCGGCGCGCGCAAGGAGGGGCAATGCAAGATCGCCTTTCTCGCGTTGTCGCGGATCGCGAATTTTGACGATCTCGATCCGCTGAAGCTCGAACCCGGCGTGGACCTTGTGATGGTCCGGCCGGGAGAGGCGATCCCTGGCGATGCAAAGCTCGTGATCGTTCCCGGCTCCAAGTCGACACGCGGCGACCTCGCCTTCCTGCGCGCTCAGGGTTGGGACATTGATCTTCTTGCCCACCATCGCCGCGGCGGCCATGTCCTCGGCGTCTGCGGCGGTTACCAGATGCTCGGACGCAATGTGGCGGATCCAGAAGGAATCGAGGGACCCGCGGGAGAAACGCCAGGCCTCGGACTCCTGGATGTGACAACACTGATGACAGAGCAGAAGACGCTCACGCACGTTACAGCGTCCCACGCCGCGACGAACCAACCGATCGAAGCCTATGAGATTCACATCGGGCAGACCGACGGGCCGGATCGCGCAAGGCCATTTGCCAGTCTCGGCGGCGCGCCGGAAGGCGCGGTTTCCAGCGACGGACGCGTGCACGGCAGCTATCTGCACGGCCTGTTCGCGTCCGACCATTTCCGCAAGGCATTTCTCGCGCAACTCGGCATCCCGGCTGCAGACCAGCAGTATCGCGCCAGGGTCGAGAGCGCGCTCGACGCGCTCGCCGAGCACATGGATACCCATCTCGATCTTGAAGGTCTGCTCGCGCTTGCCCGCTGAAGCGTGATCCTCAACGCGAGAGCGCGGCAGCAAACCGCGCCCATTCCGTCTCGTTACCCGGCAAGCCCAGCCGCAGCCATCCCGGCCTTTGCCCAAATACACGCGACCAGATCTGGCTGCGTGCGAGTCGCTCCTGCGCGGCGCGCGCATCGCCGGTTTCATAGAGCCGGAACAGCGGCGTGCCGCCAACCAGTTGCCAGCCCTGCGATTTCACTTCGGCGTCCAGCCGGAGACAGTCGTGTGCCAGACGCCTCGAGGTCGCCTTTGCCCAATCGCGATCGAGCAAAGCGCGCCGTCCGATCGCAATCGCTGCACCCGAAATCGGCCATGGACCCGCCATCGCCGCCAGCGCCGCGACATCAGCCTCGCTGCCGAGCGCGAAACCGAGCCGCAGTCCCGCAAGCCCGTAAAACTTTCCGAACGAGCGCAGGATCAACAGCCCCGGCCGTCCCGCCTCCGGTGCCAGCGACAGGTCGGGGACCGCGTCGCCGAAGCTCTCGTCGATTAAGAGCCGACCGACACGCGGCAAAAGCGCGAGCAATTCGTTCGGATCATGGCGCCGACCGTCTGGATTGTTGGGATTGACGACCACGGCGAGATCCGCACCCGCCAGCCCTTCGAGATCAGAGACTTCGGCCACATCCCAGCCCGCGGCCGAAAGAATCGCTGCGTACTCGTTATAGGTCGGCGCGAGGATCCGCGCCCGGCCGCGAAATGAGAAGAGATGTGGCAGCAACTGAATGGCCGCCTGCGCGCCACCTATAGCTACGATCGGCGCCTTGGTGGTACAGGCTTGCTGCGCCGCCCGATGGAGCGATTCAATATCGGATTGTGAGGGCAAAGCGCTCCAGTGTCTCGGCGCTACCTCGCCCACAGGATATGGCTGCCGATTGATGCCCGTCGAAAGATCGATCCAGTCTTGCACCCGCCCGCCAAAGCGCTGCAGCGCAAGATCGAGATTTCCACCATGCTCAAGCATTTGCTGCTCCTTCATGCGAAGGCCAGGATCGCAAGCACTCCACCCAACAGTATCATGGCGCGGCGGTAGAGCTGCAGTCCCCGGCGGATGTCGGCGGCAAGCGGATCGCGCGCTCCCTCGTTCAGCCAGGGCTCGTTCGCGGTGCTTCCATGATAGATCCGGGGACCGCTGAGCCGCACGCCGAGCGCACCGGCCATGGCTGCTTCCGGCCAACCGGCATTGATCGAGCGGTGGCGGTTCGCATCACGCACCATGCAGGACATCGCATCCGAAGGCCGCCCGGCGACCAGCGTGAACAGACAACCGGTGAGACGCGCCGGAATGAAATTTGCGAGATCGTCGATGCGCGCGGCGGCCCAACCGAAAGATCCGTGCCGCTCGGTGCGATGGCCGATCATGGAATCGAGCGTATTGATCGCCTTGTAGCCGACGATACCCGGAAGCCCGAACAACGCCCCCCAGAACACCGGCGCGACGATGCCGTCGGAGGCGTTCTCGGCCATGCTCTCGATGGCCGCACGTGCAATTCCTGCCTCATCGAGAGCTGCGGGATCGCGTCCCACGATGTGCGCGACCGCTGCACGTGCGGCTGCGATATCACCGGATTGCAAGGGATGCGCAACGGCGGCGACATGATCATAGAGCGAACGCAGTGCGACCAAGGGCCAGGCCAGAATTCCCAGGAGGACGATGCGGCTCCATTCAAAGGCAAGCGCCGCCTGAACCGCCCATCCAATTCCGGCCGAAAGCCCAATCACGAAAAGCGCCACGGCTGCGCCAGCAATCCTCCGGATTCCGGGCGGGTCGATGGACCTGTTGAAGCTGATATCGAGGATGTTGACCAGCCTGCCGAGCCATGTGACGGGATGGCCCACGCGGGCGAACAATGCATCGGGCCAGCCCAACAGGGCGTCCACCGTCATCGCCAATGCCATCGCCCCCGCAAAGTCCACGCATCGTCTCCTGTCATGCCTGATCCTGATGCACAAGAATTCCGCACCAAGGCAAGCCCCACCTCGCCCGATTTCCGCCTTTGTCTTTATCGGAGATTGGTGATTACTGCAGGCCTGAGCGGAGGACGTCATGGCCATCATACTCATCACGGGCGGCGCCCGATCGGGCAAAAGCCGGCGCGCAGAAGCCCGCGCGCGCGCCTTTCCGGGGCAACCCGTGTATATCGCCACGGCAGAGGGGCTCGATGAGGAAATGGGCGAGCGAATCGCAAAGCATCGCGCGCGGCGAGGAAAGGACTGGATCGAGCGCGAGGTGCCGCTCGATCTCGTGCAGGCCCTGGTCGAAACCGATGGCGGTGGCGCAAGGCTGGTCGATTGCCTCACACTGTGGCTGTCGAACCTGCTCCACGCGGAACGCAACTGGTCGCATGAGGCTTCGCTGCTCGCTGACGCGCTTGCCCGCCAGCGCAGCCCGGTCATCATGGTCACGAACGAGGTCGGGTTCGGTATCGTGCCGGATAATGCGCTGGCGCGCGCATTTCGGGACGCGGCGGGTATCCTGAACCAGACGATTGCCTCCGTTGCGGACGAGGTCGAATTCGTCGTGGCAGGATTGCCGATGAAGCTGAAGTAATGCCGCGCTTGGCGCAATTGCGACGCGTCGTCGGGTGAGGCGAGCGAGTTGACGGTTCGAGGGCTGAAGACACATGCATCATTTCGAGCTTCTCAGGGGCATCGTCACTGACCTGAGAATCGCCATTTCGCTCTCCACGCTTCTGCCTCTCGGGCCGGCGACGCCGGTCAGCGATGGCGATGTTGCCCGCGCGAGCTGGGCGTTGCCAGTGGCAGGATTGCTGGTTGGCTTTGCCGGTGGGGCGGTCTACTGGATCGCACGCGAGGTGGGCTTGATGCCAAGCCCTGCAGCCATGCTGGCGCTGGCGGCCACGGTTCTCGTCACCGGCGCGATGCACGAGGACGGCCTTGCCGATACCGCCGACGGGCTCGGCGGCGGCCGGACGCGCGAGCGGAAGCTCGAGATCATGCGCGACAGCCGGATCGGTACTTACGGCGCGTGCGCGCTTGTCGCATCGCTCATCTTGCGATGGAGCGCGCTCGAAACGATCGCCGAGCCAATGTCGATCGCGGCGGCGCTTTCGGTTGCAAATGCGGCGGCGCGCGCCGGCATGCCCGCCTTCATGTGGCTGATTCCGCCGGCGCGATCGGATGGGCTTTCGGCCCGAGCCGGACGGCCGCCGGGGCGAAGCGCCGCCATTGCATTTGCTCTCGGGGGTCTTTGCCTCGTTTTCGGTTCCGGGCCGAGCAAGGCGATGATCGGAGTGATTTTGCTCTCACTGGCCGGGTTGATACTGGCGTGGCTTGCCACGAGGCAGGTCGGCGGACAGACAGGTGATATATTGGGTGCGTTCGAACAGATTGGCGAGATCGTGGTTTTGCTGATGACAGCCGCCCTCCTCCACACGGAACCAGGACCCTGATGGCCGCTTTCGATGAAGCCTTTCGCCGGCAACTGCGCGAGCTCTTCGTGTGGCGCCGCGACGTGCGGCGCTTTCGTCCCGATCCTCTGCCGAGCGGCGCCATGGAGCGGCTGATTGAGATCGCCTGCCTTTCCCCGTCGGTCGGCCTGAGCCAGCCTTGGCGGTTTGTGATCGTCGAAGACAACGCAAGGCGCAGTGCCGTGGTCGAGGATTTCAGGGCCTGCAACGCCGATGCGTTGTATTCTTATTCAGGCGAGCGCGCGGCGCGATACGCGAGCCTCAAGCTCGCCGGTCTCGAAGAGGCCCCGGGTCACTTGGCCGTGTTCGCGGACAAGACGAACGATATGGGACATCGCCTCGGGCGTGCAACCATGCCGGATACGGTCGAATACTCCGTCGCCGCCGCCATCTGCTGCATGTGGCTCGCCGCACGTGCAGACGGCATCGGATTTGGCTGGGTGTCGATCCTTAACCCGGTTCGCATCCACGAGGTTCTTGAAGTGCCGGAGTCCTGGAAGTTCATCGGCTATCTCTGCGTCGGCTATCCCCAGAAAGAGTTTGATCGACCCGAACTTGAGCGCGCCAACTGGGAATATCGGCGATCGGCGAAGGAATTTACCACTCGACGCTAGCGCCCAGAATTTCAAGTTTCCACCCGGAGCCTTCGTCGCGTGTCAACATCGTGTAGGTCAACCAACCAGGATGCTGGTCGCGATGCATCATGATGCGAACGACCAGGGGATTGGCCGAAGGGCAACGTTAGATTCCTCTCGGCCAGATATTGGCCCCACACTGGTTTGTCTGGCACTGCAGACCCGGGCCGCGATGTTTTTCCAGAGAGAGAGAGAGAGAGAGAGAGAGAGAGAGAGAGAGAGAATTTCCAGTCCAGACGTCTGTGTTCGCTCGCAATACCCCGTGCCTAGCTAAGAAGCGAGAAACTCGTTTCGGGTTGAGGCCCCGGATCGGCGCGACCGATGCGGCGCCTGTTGCTGGCTGCAGTCGAAATCGGTGGGCCTCGCGCTTAAAGCTAAGCGCTAACCGACATCGATCGCCCCGCAATGATGGGTAGAGCGCGTGAGAAGCCACCCGCAGCCATCTACAGAGTACGCTCGCACGACGATCAATCAGTGCGCTCGCAATTCGACGGGAAAGAATAATACCCGGTCGCCAGTTCAGCTGTACGAGGCCACAACGATTTGAATCAACGCACTTAGTGGTAAATGCCATGCCTGTCCTTAGGACAAAACGCTTTTCTGTTGGCCCAGTATTGTTGCGAAGTAATAGGCCGGTGACAGACATCAACTAATCCGATGGGCCGTTCTGATTTAGCGATGGACTGGTGCGAGGACGCGGCGCCAACCCCTGAATTCATGGGTGTGAGTGAGATCAAATGCAAGATCTGCAAGCTGGCGCTCGTACTCGCCATAGTAAAAAATGCCCGGCCCCCTTTCGGCGGCCGGGCGGAAGTCAGTCTGGGAGGAGCGACGCTGCTACACATCGCACCAGCTTCCGTCGGCAGAGGGAGGGTGCCGGCGGTTCATTTACGGCGAGGGCATTCGCCGTTAACTTTTCACGGGGGGGCCGATATCCGTTCCAAACGAAATCTGGTTTCGCTTCCTTCTCTATTCAGGGAATTCGGCCCAACGCTGCGGGGGAAGGTCGGCAACGGCGTCAGTTCTTCCCTCACGTAATCTTAGGACGGTCGCAAGATCATGCTTCTGAGATGGACCCCACGGAAAAGAGGCTGTCCGTCAATGCTTCACCCACCGACTGATCGTCATCCGCGACGGAAATGACGCCGAGTGTGTGCGGCCATTTGCACCAGACTATGCGCTTTTTCTATGCAGCATTCCGTAAAATTGGTGAAATCGATTGTTTTGATGGGATGCATCTATACTGTTGATACATAAAGACATGCGTTCAGCGGCCTTGATCTAAATCGCGTCGTTCGCGCCGGACGCTCTGATGACCCAGCGTAAGCTCTGGCCTCATAGCAATCTATTCTATCAAGACCTCGGGGTGGCCGACTTTTTTGCGCGGCCTCGGCCCTTTTCCCACCTGCAAGGCCCGCTGCGGGCTTGCGCTGCTTTTACGGATCAGCCAGGGCACGCCGCGGAAATCTCACAATTGCGCGTTTAGGGCTTCAATCGCGAAAGACCACTGAGGGGGCGCGTTGGCCGACGGCTGGTGCGAAGGTATCATCGAGGCTTGCACGGACACGGCTCGCAAACTGCGAGGCACCGGGCTCATCATGGTGCATGATTGTTTGATGGCCGACAAAGTCTCACTCGGCAACGTGGTAATTGCGACACTATTCTCAATCCAAGAATATCGCGCGGCCGTGCCCCGGGCCGACTAGACGCACATCATCGACAGCCTTCGAGCGGCACGTCATTTGCAAAGATGATGTTGGGCGTGGACACGGACGTTCACCCGTGCCGATGCCCGCAACCTCCAGGTTGCAGCCCGACGCACCTCTTGCTTCCCCCTGCAAAGTGCGTCGGGCTTTTCGGTCGTCAAGTTTCCACGCATCTGCCTATCCTCCGCGTGAATGCAAATTGGAACGCCGATGAACTATACGTGCGCATTTTCGGAGACGCCGAACGCCATGTCGGCGCCAATCATCGGATGCGTGGCGATGTTCTCGGCGACCAGCGGCATTGCGGTCGCCGAGATTTAGTCCACTTCCTTCTGCACAGACGCAGGTAACGTTCACGGTGAGCAGGAAGCGCTTGCGCCAGAGCGCAGCGACGCTGAAAAGTGCAGTTCCCTACTCGCTGAAAAGAGTGATCACCTTCAATAGTTCTTGCGGTAGCGCGTCCAATCCGATTAGAAGGGCACGCTGCTCCGTATCCGGATTTTCGTATCCGGGATGCAGCAGACAACCTGTCGGGGAGCCAACGAAAAACATTCCAAAATTGATAGTTTCCCGGCGATTTAGAGCACTACCAACCACAACCTTGACGATCAAGCCCATTGGCTTGGAATCGCTGATCTCGCCGGTCACGCTCCCAGTGAAGCTGATGGAAGCCACTCGATCCAGCTTGCGACTGCGCGCTGCAATATATGTTAAGCAATTGTGATGCTCACCCGGGATTTCGATCTGAAATGAGAATTTCTCGATAGCCGTATTGCCGTCGTTCCGCACCCTAATGATTACGCGGGTCAGCGACCGAAGTGTGCGTCCGTCCAATCCAACTCCTGGTCTTACTGCGTCATAAAATTCGATGGCTACTTTGACTTGAGATTGCTCTGATGCAACAAGGACATCGAGATAGGGGCCGAGAAGTATGTCGGAGTGACCGCCCGCGTAAACCTTCGCAGGAACGTCTTGTGCGCTCCGCAAATTGAGGCTGCATCATATTCATGTCGAGCAGCAATGTTGCCTCCACCTTGCCTGTCTGCATCGCCTTTAGTGACCCCTCATCCGAGCAGTGCTATCTCGTCTTACGACGTGGGAGCGCCGGCTTGTCGTCTTTAGGCAAGGTATCCAGGGTGTCGTCGCTCCTTTGGAAGGCTGAACAAAGAATTCAGATAAATGAACACCTAGCGATTCGGCGATCCGGTCAAGAAGATCAATTGTCGGGTTCTTTGATTGCCGCTCAAGACCACCCACATAGGAGCGGTCAATCCCGGTATCGCGAGCCAATTTCTCTTGCGGAATACCGCGATCTACGCGGATCCGGCGTACATTGCAGGCCACGAGCACACGAGCTTTCATGCGCCAAAGCGTGCCATTTGGCATGGCCTTCAAACCACTGGCTATATCCATACTATTGCAGCAAATTCATGCGGGATGCAGATGCGACGCATAAGCTTACATGGAATAGACGGCATTCAACAAGATGATCCGGATGTCGCGCGAATGAGCTGGTGCTGACCACCTAAAAAGAGCCGCATCTGGTGACGTATTGGCGGCCTCGTGATGCTGACGATGACGAGAAGTGGTTTGAGGACAACCGGGGCCATCCACCGCCACCCCATGGAGAGTATGGTCGGCATCGTCGAAGTGTCACTCCCTACCGTTCAATCCTCTGGCTAGTTCGATCATAGGGCGCTCGCATCCGTGTCAGGCAGATTACGAACCTGCCAGCCGCAACCGGCGATTCGGAAGTCGAGACTCGCTGACGAAATTGGGGCGTTTCTGCTCAAGCATTGCATCCCTCGGGCGGCGACCGCCTTGTTTAGTTTGAGTGGCGGCCCGAGGATTTGACCTTGTATGGTCCGGCCGTGCATTGCGAGAAGATTCATCGAATTGGCGACAGCGGTCTTGCATCAACGTATTCGGCCTCTGATTGGATCGTTTGTGCTCCGGGCCACCTTGGATATCAGCGCGCGTGCGTTCTGATTAGTCTACAGGCCTCGAACGGGCCACTAAGGTGTCGTCCGTGAAGAGTGGCTAAGCGACTGAGCCAGAATCGCATTTGTCTTTGTGGACTGTTTTGGGATTGCAGGGTTTTGATGCTTCGGGCGTCGGAGCCTTGCGATTTCGTTTTCAGATATGCCGAGCCTAACTCTCGGCATATCTCTGGTTGGCCCTGCGCATAATTCAGAGCCCTGCTCGAACTCCCAACAACGGAGATTGAGCATGCCCACATTTCGACGCTCTAAACTCAGGACCGAAGATCCAGACAATGTTCTCTGGCCCATCATGGGCCTCTACACCGACTACCTTGTGCGCAGTCGCTACAAAGCTGACTTTCGCCGTCAATATGCCGCTTGCGCTCTTCACTTCGGCGACTGGCTGCGCAGTGAAGGCGCTGAAGCAGGTGACATAGACGAGGCACGGATAGATCGCTTCCTCACCGGTCACCTGCCTAATTAGCGCTGAGAACCGGATTCGCAGCAATGTCGAGGCTCTCCCGCATTGCCCACTTGAGCATTGAGGATAGGGCTGTACGGGCAGCGGGCTGCTGAGACCGCTCCATGAGCTGATGCGAGGTCAGCGATACGAGCCGAGATATGGCGGCGGGTGATCTGGAAAACTGAGACGGGATGCAGGGGTCTCCAACTGGCCAACAAGTAGCGTTCTATTTCCGAATTGGTCGGGGCTTCAGCCTTTGTTTAGCGTTCCGGAGATATTGATCCGCGATTGCCGGAGTGGGTCGGCCGCCTGCAGGCGCGCCTTGGCTTTCTCGTCGACCGGGTCTTTGCCATTGGCAACCAGGCCCAAAAGCCGCTTGGCCTCCTTGCGTGCAAGCTCTGGTGTCCAAGGGGCGCCGTGAGGACCGATGGTGACGAAGCGCTGCCGACCGAACACTCGGTACTTGAGAACGTATGTCGCTTTTGTCGCGTTGACGTTTACGGCGGGAAACGGCACGCCTTGATCATCCGCATGGGGCAATACCGGATACGGTTGATGACGAAGACCAAAGGCATGTCTAAAGTCTGGACGTATACGCGTCGTATGATGCTGTTGGGCAGTAGCTTCTTGGGTAGCGCGTTGTTCGGGGGCGTTACGCTGCCTACACCCAATCGGCCGCAGCGCAAGGTTGCCATGGTGTTGAAGGCGGCCGACTCTTCCTTCGTCGTTGGGTGCACACAAGACGGCATTACCTCGTTGCGTTATCGTAACGATACGTATGACACGGATTATGTCCTGCCTGGAGCCGTGCTGGGGACGGCTCACGCTAGAGTTCGGCGTGCCGGATCCGAGTGGCATACGCTTCGAACCGGCGTTGATGCAACGAAGCCGATGCATAGCGCGGCCCTTGAACTAGCAGCCCGCGATGCCGGCGTCCTTCTCACGACCCGCCTCGCAGTCGACGAGGCTGGATTGACGTGGGAGATCATGCTGCGGAACGACGGCATGGCGAGCGTGGAGGTTGGCGACCTCTATTTGCCCATGCCGATGAACACCGAATTTTCGGCAGGGCAACCGGTGTCGATGGCTGTTTTGAAGCACAGCTTCGTCTCGGGGCATGGATCGCACATCTTCTGGATTCGCGGCAACAGCACCGGTCCCTTCCTCTTGCTCTTACCGGAAGCGGACACGTCACTGGAATATTGGGATGTCCACAAGGATTCGGCCGAAGCCAGTGGGACGTGGTGCGCCTACATCTTGGGCGGGGCGGCCGCCGGCGAGGCAGTGGCGGGCGGGACTCGCTGGCGACAGCCGACCCATTCCCTGTCCCTGTCGCCGGCCGAGGAACGGCGTTACCGTCTCCGCTTCCAGTGGGTTGCCGATTATGAGGCGGCGCGCAGGGCTATCGCGGACGCCGGTCTGGTGGACGTGGAGGTAATGCCGGGCATGACGGTTCCCAACGACCTGCATGTCGACATCGCGCTCGCGTCCTCCATTCCGGTGGAGCGAATCGAAGCGGAATTTACCGGCGACACGGTGGCGCAACGGTTGCCGGATCGGGCTGGCAGGCGACTATGGCGGGTCCGGTTTTCGCGATTGGGCGAGAACCGGCTGACCCTGCACCAGCCGGGTGCGCGCCAGACCTTTCTTGAATTCTTCGCTACCGAACCCGTCGAGACGATGATGAAGAAGCGCGCAGCCTTCATCGTGAAGCGGCAGCATCGTGACCCGTCCAAATGGTACGACGGTTTGTTCGGCGAGTGGAACATGGAGACGCACGTCCTGCTTGGCCCGGACAATTACGACCGGATCAAGGGCTGGCGCATCTACGAGGTGACGTGCGACGATCCCGGGCTGAGCAAGCCCGCTTACCTCGCGACCAAGAATGCCGAGCATCCTGATGCGGCGGAAGTGGCGGCGCTGGACCGGTATATCGATACGTTCGTCTGGGGCGGGCTGCAACGTACCACACAGGAGGCATACGCCTACGGCCTCTACGGCATACCCGATTGGAAGCAGAACCGGGAAAGCAGCGATCCCGGCCCAAAGGGCCGCCTGCATATCTGGCGGCCTTATGACTATCCGCACATCTTCGCGATGTATTTGGCCATGCACCGCATCGCGCGTGACCACCCCGCGATACCCACCCGCCAGAGCGCACGAGATTATTTGGTACGCGCCTACGGTACGGCGCTGGCCATGTTCACGGTGCCGATGCGCGTGGTGATGTGGTCTGCCTACCGCACCGGCTTCTACAACGAATGTGTGATCCCCGAACTGGTTTCGGCGCTCACGACGGCGGGCTTGATGCGCGAGGCGGCGACGCTGGAGGCGCACTGGGCGCGTAAGGTGCGCGCCTTCGTCGATCCGAAGGCGGACCTGTTCGGGTCGGAATATCCGTTCGATTCCACAGGCTTCGAATCAACGCAGGCACTGGCGCGCTCGGCCCTTGACGACCCTGTCGCCATGGGGGTTTCGAAGGCGGCAGCCCGTGCCTTCGCGGAGCGTCAGATCGCTGCAAACCTGTTCTGCCGTGGCTGGCTGGAACCTGCTTATTACTACCTGGGCAGCGATTATCGCGGGAGTGCGGGCGACGCCTATACGCTGACCTACATGGCGCAGATGGGCGGCTGGGCGCTGCTTGATCATGCGCTGAACGATGCAGACGACCCGCATCCGCTCCTTCGTCTGGGCTATGCGTCACAACTCAGCGCGTGGGCCTTGCTGAACAGCGGCCCTGCGTCGGCCGGTCATGGCTATTGGTATCCGGGCGAGGAGAATGACGGCGCGGCCGGTGGCGGCTTCGAGCCGGCGCCGAGCGGGACCACATGGCTCGGTCAGCCGCATCACCGTGGAACCTGGTATTACTCGTGCGAGATCGACCTGGGATTTTGTGGGGCGGTCCGCGCTGCTGCGACGATCGTTGCCGACGATCCCATCTTTGGGCAGGTTTGTCACGGTGGCATCGTGGAGACGTTCGCTCACACCCTGCGTATCTGGCCACGTGATGGCGTGCGGCGACGGCTCAACGTGCGGCTCCAGTCTCTCCGATTGGACCTGGTGCTGCTTGACGCCCGATTCCGGGCGGATGGACCGATCATTCTGAATTTGGGGGAGGGGTGGATCAGCCTTACGCCTGAGCCCTTTGCCCCATCTGCATCGGGAGTGACGTTCGAATTGCGGTACGATGACGGGAGGAAGCGCAAGGAAGTCGTCGACATCACGGACAGCCAGATCGTCGTCCGCTTGCCTGCGGCGCGCTTACCGCGGGTTCAGGTTCGCTAGTGTTGCCGATTATCGGGTGCGATCGGCACTTATGGCCTGCTGTTCCACGCGGCTTCCGAGGCCCAGCACTGACCGCAGCGGGCCGAGCGCGGCAATCCTGCCGTCCGCCAGCGACGCGACACGGTCGCAGACCGCATGGAGGTTCTTGAGGTCGTGGGTAACCATGAAGACGATGAAGCTCAGCGTCCGCTGCAGCCTCACCATATCGAGCTTCGCATTGGCGATCTCATCGAACGAGGACGGCGACAGATGTGCCACCTCACGATCGAAAGCGGAATCGCCGTTTCAGAGTGAAAGGCGTCGGCGCCTTTGGTGTTGCCGGCACAGGTGACGGCCACGGATTGAAGTGTCCGCGCAACTACGGCGCCGATGCCCCGGATGCTGCCCGTATCCAACACAATGCGTGCCATGCCATTCCATCTCCTGCCTTCGTGACCTGCGTCTTTGCCAAATAACGCAAGGAAGGCCGGCGGCTTTGATGTGGGTCAACAATGGGGATCGCGCTGCCATATTGAATCCGTCCATGAGAGTTTTCGTATTCACTACGGAGAAGTCTATGTACAGGAGCATTCTGGCGTTGCTTCCAACGGAATGGCCGGTGCGTCCAGCCGTCGACGGGCCTCGATCTCATTGACTATCGCTTGCAAAGCCGAGCTCGAAGGCCGCGGCCGTGGGTTATGAGACCACCATCGTCCCTGAGGGCAGCGCTGCTTTGTTCTCGAAATCGACCGGCACCAGGCGCTCGAACGCGCGGAAACTGTGCTTGCAGTTTTTGAGGTGAAGGCCAAAAAGGCAGGCATCCGCTACCGGTGCCGGGCCCTCACTGCACCCTGGGGCGAAGCGGCTATTCTTGTCGGAGCTGCCGCCAGGCTTCACGACATAATCGTCGTGCAGCAACCCGGATTGTAGGCGGCAGTTTCGATAATGTCCTAGCGCAAGAAATGTTGTTGCAGGCTGGCGGGCCCGTGCTGTTCATTCCGTACACCTTCCGGGGCGCCTTCGCAGCGAAGCGGATCGGGATCTGGGATGGCAGCCGCCTTGCAGCTCGCGCGGTGCACGATACCATGCCACTCTTGGAGGCGGCCGACGCACTGATCATCATCACCGTCAACGAGCCCGAAAACGTACCCTCACCAACACATTTCGCGCGAACCTAGCAAAGGCCGGCTTGCCAGCCCGGCTGTTCCCGTTGGACACCGATCGCTCGCAGATCCAATCAGGCATTCTTTCCCTGGCCGCCGACGAATCGCTCGATCTGTTTGTCATGGGCGGCTGCGGGCATTCCGCGCCTGAAGGAAACCGTGCTCGGCGGTGTCACGCGAGCGATGCTTCAGTCCATGACCGTGCCGCGCTGATGTCCCACTCACCTTCTACTACTGGTTGCCTCCCATACCGGAGAGGATCTCATGATACATCCATCATGGACGCCGCCAATATCATGCTGCGCTGTCACATCAGAGGCCTGCGGTGATGAATGAGGACGGCACGCTTAGCGATCATAACGAATTGACTTTGCAGGTCGGGTGCAGTGGAAGTCCGCCGCAAGCGGGGCCCGAAGGGCGCTCCGCTAATGCGGCGCAAAGTCCAGTCGGCGCCAAGGCCGTTATGTGGCTAGGAATGGGGGAACTCGAATATGCGATTGGATTTGGCTGACATCTACGGGCAAGACAAGCTCCCACGGTACACCAGCTATCCAACAGCCCCGCACTTCTCTTCTGCAATCGGCGAGAAGGTGTATCGGCATTGGCTCAGATCGGTTTCGGCCCACCGACCCGTCTCGCTCTATTTTCACATACCTTTCTGTCGCTCAATGTGCTGGTGCTGCGGATGGCATACATCGGTGGCCGAGCACGAGGAGCCGATCGCCGCGTTCGTCGCAGCTTTGCGTCGGGAGGCGCAACTAGTCGCGGACACGATAGAGAAAAGCCTGCCGGTCGCGCATCTGCACTTCGGCGGGGGCACTCCGACCATCATGGCTCCGCAACTGCTCGTCGATCTCGCTGACGCCTTGCGTTATATCTTTTTCGTGCTTCCGGATGCCGAGATTGTCGTTGAGGTCGATCCGCGAACTCTGACCAACGACCTGACGCAGGCTTTAGAATACTGCGGGGTCACCCGCGCGAGCCTCGGAGTTCAGAGCTTCGACCCAAGAGTGCAGCGCACAATAAATCGATTGCAAAGCTTCGAGCAGACGGCAGCTGCAGTCGAAAGGCTTCGCCGGGCAGGTGTGCGGGGGATCAACTTCGACTTTCTCTATGGTCTCCCTTTTCAGACGGTAAGCTCTTGTCTAGACAGCAAAGTCAAGTGCGTCGAATTGCGCACCGACCGGCTTTCGGTGTTCGGCTACGCGCACGTCCCCTCATTCAAGAAGCATCAGCGCAAGATCGCGGAGGAGAGCTTACCTGACAGTGTCGTGCGCCACGTTCAGTCCGAGACCATCGCAGAGGCCCTTCGGGGTATGTGCGCATCGGGTTGGTTCCCAGACGATGCGCTCGCGACGGCGCAGCGCGATGGCCGATTGCGGCGCAATTTCCAGGGCTACACCGATGACGGCGCTGACACACTCATCGGCCTCGGGGCGAGCGCGATCGGTAGGATGCCACACGGCTTTGTTCAGAACGTGGTGGCCATCCGCGACTACCTGAACCGCATCGCGGAGGGCCGGCTAGCCACGGTGAAGGGTTATGCTTTCACCGAGGATGATCTTTTCCGCGCTGATATCATCGAGCGGATCATGTGCGATTTGACCGTTGACCTGGAGCAGATACCCCGCATCCATCGTCGGGATCCACGGACAGCAGTCGTCGATCGCGCCCGCATCGACCGGCTGTCGCGACAATGTCTCAAGGTCGGCTAACCGTCAGCGAAGGATCGGAATTCCTGGTGCGTAGCGTCGCCTCAGCGTTTGATGCTCACCTTTCGCGGTCAACAGGCGTGCACAGCCGCGCGGTTTAAAGACCGAGAGGCCCTTAGACCATTTGTAGCTTGTCAGCAGCAGCTCGGGCCACGAACGAGATCCATCGGAACTGGCTTTGGCTTCGTCCGCAGCGCATCGATCGTGTAGCTGTTGGCGCAGTATTCATGAAGGTGCTGCGCCGTTGTTTCCGCCTCTATCTCGCGGTTGCATCGGGTCTTTTCGGCGCACAGTGCACACACCAGCGTCATGTCGCGCAGCACGCCCGGCTCCTTGCGCGCAATGGCCGTCTCGTCGATGCCGAGCGCCTTGAGTAGTCCCGACAGCTCATCAGCGCCGCGCCGCCTACGGTAAGTGAGGGTTTCGAGCTCGGTCGGTGAGACGCGAAGGTCGCGCGCGATGCAATCGAGCTCGGCGGCTCCAAGGGCGCGGAGATCGGCGGTATCACGGAGCCGGCCGAGCCACTCCGAAAACCTGCCCATGAGCCTACCTCCGATCGATTCCTTTCTTATAGCCGATGCCATAGTACCCTCCCGGTACGGTTTGAGCACGTCAAGTATGCGGGGCGAAATAGCCGACCGTATTGCGTCAGATCAAAATTGGAAGCATCCCGGGACGCGCAACGACGAGACGTTACGGTCGCGATTCCGACATCAGCTCGACGCAGCGCGGAGCCTGCGTTTCGTCGTCGTCAGAAATCGCGCGCCAGGCGGCTCCCTCGAGATCATCATATTGGCCGTTCTTGAGGGACCACAGAAATCCGAGCAGCCCGAACAGGCCGAGCAAGAGCGCCAGCGGCACCAGGAACACGATCACCTCCATCACAGATTCTCCTGCGGGAGAGGTCGCGCACGCAGCGCATTCAGCATCACCAGGATCGAGGAGCCCGACATCGCGGCGGCCGCGATCAGAGGCGTCACGAAGCCCAGAATGGCGATTGGCACGGCGAGGCAATTGTAGCCGACCGCGAGATAGAGGTTCTGCCGCATCAGGCGCAATGCTTTCCGCGAATGGTCTACCGCGGCAATCACCGGCGCGAGGCGGTTGCCGAGGAAGACGAGATCGGCCGTCGCCTGGCTCAAATGCGCCGCCGAGATCGGCGACATCGAGACATGCGCCGCGGCCAGCGACGGCGCATCGTTGAGCCCATCGCCGACCATCATGACTTTAAAACCCTGCCGCTTCAGTTCCCCGATCCGAGCGATCTTGTCGGCGGGCGTGACGCCGGCGCGCCATTCGGGGATTTGAAGCATCTCAGCCGCGGCGCGCACCGCCGGCTCGCGGTCACCGGAAACAATTTCTACCGCCACGCCACGCTTCTGCAGCGCCGCGATGACCGCGCGCGCGTCCGGCCGCAGGCTCTGGCAGACCGCGAACACATAACGTTTTTCACCACGCGCGAAGGCAACGACGGAAACCTCGGGATCGCGGCTCAGGACTTCGTTCGCGAGATTATCGGCCTTGCAGAAAGTTGGACTTCCAAGCCTCACCTCTTCACCTTTAAGAATGCCGCGAACGCCCTGCCCCGGCTGTTCCGTGATCCCGGGCAGCGGCGATTTCGCGCCGGCCGCGCGCGCCAGCGCAGAGGCGACGGGGTGATGGCTCGCCAGCGCAAGCCGGCCCGCAAGCTCCAACACATCGGCGGGCACGGCCGCCGAGTTCACCACATCGAGCTCAGGTAACGTCAGCGTTCCCGTCTTGTCGAAGATGATACGGTCGATCTCGGCGACGCGCTCGATGGCATCACCCGAATTGAGCAGCACGCCAGCGCGGAACATCGCGCCCGACGCCACTGTCTGCACCGTCGGGATCGCAAGCCCCAGCGCACAGGGACAGGTGATGATCAGAACGGCGATCGCGGTGATAATGGCGTCATGGACGCTGGCGCCGGCGATCAACCAGCCGATCATGGTCAGGAAGGCCGTCGCGTGCACCACCGGTGCGTAGAGGCGCGAGGCACGGTCGGCAAGTTGCACATAGCGCGAGCGGCCCTGCACGGCGTGATCAAGCAGCCGCTGGATGTCCGCAAGCAGCGTGCCTTCGGAGGCGGCGGAAACGCGCATGCGCAAGGAGCCGGAGATGTTGAGCGAGCCGGCGTAGACCGCACTGCCCGGCTTGACCGCCGCATGCGACGTCTCCCCCGTGATCAGGCTCTGGTCGATCTCCGACCTGCCGTCGATGACCGTGCCATCGATCGCCGAACGTTCGCCGGGCCGCAGCAGAACGATGTCGCCGGCCTTGACCGCTGCGGCCGGCACCACGGAGATCTCGTCTGGACCGACGAACTTGGTCGCCGTCTCGGCCTTCAGAGCGGCGAGATTGCCGGCCACCGCGCGGGTTCGCCGCTGCATGTTCTGTTCGAGATAGCGCCCGATCAGGAGGAAGGTGAGCAGCATGATCGCCGCGTCGAAATAGGCGTGCTCGGCATGGCCGATGGTCTCGACGATCGAGGTCGCGAGCGCCAGGATGACGCCGATGCTGATCGGCACATCCATGTTGACGTTGCCGCTGCGCAGCGCGTTGAAGGCGGAGCGGAAGAAGGGCTGGCCGGCATAGGCCGCGGCCGGCAGCGCGATCAGCGCCGATATCCAATGGAAGAAATCGCGCTGCTCTGGTAGCATGTCGCTGACATTACCGGACCACACCGGGATCGACAGCATCATGACGTTCGTGGTCGCGAACGCCGCAACGCCCAGGCAGCGCAGCAGGAAGCGGGAGTTCTCGGCCTCTGCCGCTTCAGCGGTGACAGCCTCGAACGGATAGGCCTTGTAGCCGAGCTCGACCAGGCAATCGATGAAGCGCGCCGGATCGAGCGCGCCCTCCTTCCACTCCAGCGCGACACGGCGGTCGGTCAGATTGACGCGCGCCAGCGTCACGTCCGGGATGGCTGAAAGGCCACGCTCTATCTTTGAGATGCAGCCGGCGCAGCTGATGCCTTCGACCGCGAGATCGATATGCGCCAGTCCGAAGCCGAGATGCTTAACATAATGCGAAAAGTCCCGTGTCGCCCGCATGACGCGTTCCCCTAGTTCAGTACCACGCGGTTCCTAGACACGAACAGACGCCGGCCGTCGGCTTCGCTTTCCAGCACCAGATTCCATTGCCCAGGTCCAACGGCGCGGCCGCTGCCCCGATAAATGCCGCCCGTCACCTCCGACAGCGCGATCACCCGGTCCGCCCGCCGGTCGGTCGGCCGCTCCAGGCGACCGGTGAATTTCAGTCCGGTCAGCGCCTTTCCGCTCCCGTCGCGTGCCTTGACTTCCAGCGCCGTGTCGCCGTCCGCACTGCGCGCAAGATGCGCGTCCACCTTCCAGCTGCGTGCACCTTGCTCGCGTGCGGCGGCGATCTCCTTCTCATAGGCAAGGCTCGCCGCATAGGCGCTATCGACCTCGGTGCCGGGCAGCGTCATGGAAGCAAGCCTTATCATGGTGAGGTTGACGCCGATGACGACGCCAAAGAACGCAAGCAGCATGAAAAGCACCTTGCGGCCGGTGAGCGGCTTTGGCGATGCACTGGTTCTGTTCACGACAGCTCCACTTGTTCTCATGGCAAGACGAAATTGTCGATCGCGGAAGCGATCTCGCCGAGACCGATATCGGTGATCCGGAACTTAGTCGGGATCGATTTTTCGGTATTCTTCTCCGACGGAGCAGTCACCAGCACACGCAATTCTGTGGTGCCGTCGCGCCCGAGCACGACCATTGGCCGGTCGGGCGTGATCGAATCGTCGCCCACGACGTGGAGAACGGCATCCTGCGGACCATCGACGTCGATCGTCACCACGCGGTCAAAACCGCGCTTGTTGAGCAAACGGACCGTGTAGGCGTTGCGGATCGAGCCGTCGCTAAGCTTCACCGCGACAGGGTTGCGATCGTGCAGCACGTTGATGTCGAGCAGCGAACGGGTGAGCAGCGCATACAACATGACCCCACCGACGAGTGCGATCAGCGCGGTGTAGATGATCGTGCGCGGCCGCACGATGCGGTAGATCGGCGGCTTGCCGGCCATCCGGCGCTGGATGTTAATGTCATTGTCGTAGCCGATCAGCCGAGTCGGCCCGCCGATCTTCTTCATCACGTTGTCGCATGCGTCGATGCACAGGCCGCACTGGATGCAATCGATCTGCGGGCCATTGCGGATATCGATGCCGGTCGGGCAGGCCGCCACGCATTGATAGCAATCGACGCAGTCGCCGGCAGGCAGGCCGAGCGCCCGCAGCTCGTTCGCCTTCTTTACCGACATGCGCTTTTCGCCGCGGTCGTAGCGATAGGTGACGTTCAGCGCCCATTCGTCGGTCAGCGCCGCCTGGATACGCGGCCAGGGGCACATGTAGACGCAGACCTGCTCGCGCATGAAGCCGGCGAGCAGATAGGTCGTGGCGGTGAGGATCGCGATCCAGATATAGGCGATCGCCGGCGCCTGGAAGGTGACGAGCTCCTTCACCAGCGTCGGCGCGTCGGTGAAATAGAGCACCCAGGCGCCGCCCGTCCACCAGGCGATCAAGAGCCAGATCGAATGCTTGAGCACGATTTCGGAGACGCGCCCGAGTTTTAGGGGATCGGCGGAAGCCGCCTTCCTCATGCGCTCGCGCCGGTCGCCCTCGATCAGGCGCTCGACCGCATAGAACAGGTCGGTCCAGACCGTTTGCGGGCACAGATAGCCGCACCAGATGCGGCCGCCGACCGAATTCATCAGGAATAGTGTGAGCGCGGCGATGATCAGGAGGCCGGTGAAGTAATAGACCTCCTGCGGCCACAGCTCGATGAAAAAGAAATAGAAGCGACTGTTCGGCAGATCGATCAGCACCGCCTGATCTGGGGCGCCAAGGCCGCGATTCCAGCGCACGAAGGGCAGCAAGTAGTAGACGTCCAGGCAGAACGCCATCAGGCCCCATTTGATCCGACGGAAGGTGCCGAAAACACTCTGCGGGTAGACGTTCTTGCGGGCCGCGTAAAGCGGCCCAACATCTTCGACTTGGTCGGGGTCTGTTTGGATGATTTTGTTCATGGGCCCGCGCTCTCTTAGTCTCCTCCCTCTCTGCCGGGTTGATCCAGCGCAAACCCAACGCCGCTTCCCTTTGCTCCGCTACTTGCCGCCGCCGAGCGTGTGGACGTAGACCGCCAGCGCCTTGATGGTGGACGGATCAAGCCGGCCCACCCACGCCGGCATCACGCCGGCCCGACCATTCGTGATGGTCTCACTCAGGGTCGCCTCGTCCGATCCGTAGAGCCAGATCTTGTCAGTGAGATTGGGCGCGCCGAGCTCCTGGTTGCCCTTGCCCGCCTCACCATGGCAGCTCGTGCAATTCTCGGCGAAAATTTTTGCGCCGGCGGCGACATCGTAACCCTGACGCGTCGACAAGCCCGAGAGCGAGCGCACATAGTTGGCGACCGTGCCAATCTCGTCCCGCTTCAAGATGCCATCCTTGCCGAAGGCGAGCATCGCGCCCTCATGGGTCTTGGTGTGACCCGAGCGCGCGCCGAGTGGATGGTCTGCACGATCTGGTCGAGCGAGCCGCCCCACAACCAGTCGTCGTCGTTCAGGTTGGGATAGCCTTTTGCGCCGGCGCCGCCCGAGCCGTGGCACGGCGCGCAGTTGTCGCCGAACGCGGCCTTGCCGCGGGCGCGCGCCAGCGTCAGCAGCGCCGGATCCTTTTCGATATCGGCGAGCGAAGCCGCACCCAGCGCAATCATCTTGTCGCCGCGGATCTTTTCCAGAATTGCAAGCTCGACGCCGACCGCGGCGCGCGTCGAATAGTTGAGCGCGCCCCTGGTGTAGCTCCACAGAAGCGGCCAGGCCGGGTACACGACCCAATAACCGATCGCCCACAGGATGGAGGCGTAGAAGGTGATCAGCCACCAGCGCGGCAGCGGTGTATTGAGTTCCTTGATGCCGTCCCACTCGTGACCGGTGGTGGTCTTGCCGGAAACCCCGTCAAGTTCGCTTTCCGCCATGACCTCTCAGTCCTCCCGCAACGGCATCCGAGATGCCTGGTCGAAAACCGCCTGGTTCCGCGGCCAAAGCGCGTAGATCACGATCGCAATGAACAGGCCTACGAAGATCGGCGTCCACACACTGGTGACGAGGTCCGACGCGATGTTGTGAACGATCAAGATTGCTTTCATCGTCCTGCCTCTCAGCGAAGATTGGCTTTTTCGTTGTAGAGCTTGAAGTCGACCAGCGTGCCGAGCATCTGCAAATAGGCGACCAGCGCATCCATCTCGGTCGGCGCACCGGCCTTGCTGTCGAAATTGCGGATCACAGCTTTTGGATACCGTTTCCCGAACGCGTCGGTGCCGACATTGTCCGGATCGGCCTGCGCCTTCAGGTCGGCGACCGCGTTCTTGATTTGCTCGTCCGAATAGGGCACCCCAACGATGCGGCTGGCCTTCAGGTTGTCGGCGACAACAGCGGTGTCGACCTCGGTCTGGGCGAGGAACGGATAGCCCGGCATCACCGACTGCGGCACAATCGCGCGCGGATTGGTCAGGTGAGTGACGTGCCACTCATCTGAATACTTTGCGCCGACCCGCGCGAGATCCGGCCCAGTGCGCTTCGAGCCCCACTGGAATGGATGGTCGTACATGCTCTCGGCAGCGAGCGAGAAGTGGCCATAGCGCTCAATCTCATCGCGGAGCGGCCGGACCATCTGCGAGTGGCAGAGATAGCAGCCCTCGCGGACATAGATATTGCGGCCTGCCAGTTCGAGCGGTGTGTAGGGCCTGACGCCATCGACCACCTCGATCGTGCTTTTCAGGTAGAACAGCGGCGTGATCTCGACCAGGCCGCCGATCGCAATCACAACCAGAATGCCCGCGATCAGGATGATGGAATTCTTCTCGAAGATTTGATGGCGGGTCCAGAAGGACATCCGATCGCTCCTTATTCCGCCGCCTGCAACGCGAGCTCTGTGCCGACGTCCGCCTCGCTTGCCCGCACCGTCATCCAGAGATTGTAGGCCATGATCAGCGCGCCGATCAGGAACAGCGCGCCGCCGGCGGCACGGATGACGTAGAACGGGTGCATCGCTTCCACCGTTTCGATGAAGGAATATTCGAGGAAGCCGAGCGAGGTGTAGGCGCGCCACATCAGGCCCTGCAGGATTCCGGAGACCCACATCGCCGAGATGTAGAGCACGATGCCGATGGTCGAGATCCAGAAGTGCCAGTTGACGAGCTTCAGGCTGTACAGTTCCTTGCGGCCCCACAGCCAGGGCACCAGGCAATACAGCGCACCAAAGGAGACGAAGCCGACCCACCCCAACGCACCGGAGTGAACGTGGCCGATGGTCCAGTCCGTATAGTGACTCAGCGAGTTCACCACCTTGATCGACATCATCGGACCTTCAAAGGTGGACATGCCGTAGAAGGCCACGGAAACCACCAGCATGCGCAGCACCGGATCGGTGCGCAGCTTGTCCCAGGCACCCGACAGCGTCATCAGGCCGTTGATCATGCCGCCCCAGGATGGCATCCAGAGCATCACAGAAAAAGTCATGCCGAGCGTCTGCGTCCAGTCCGGTAGCGCCGTGTAGTGCAGATGGTGTGGGCCGGCCCAGATGTAGAGAAAAATCAGCGACCAAAAGTGGATGATCGAGAGCCGATAGGAATAGACCGGGCGCTCCGCGCGCTTCGGGATGAAGTAGTACATGATGGCGAGGAAGCCGGCGGTCAGGAAGAAGCCGACCGCGTTGTGGCCGTACCACCACTGGAACATCGCATCCTGCACACCGGCCCAGGCGATGTAGGATTTCGAGCCGAGCAGTGACACCGGCAGCGCCGGGTTGTTGCCGAGATGCAGCACGGCGATGGTGACGATGAAGGCGAGATAGAACCAGTTGGCGACGAAGATGTGCGGCTCCTTGCGCTTCACCAGCGTCATCACGAACACGACGAGATATACGACCCAGACGATCGTCAGCCACAGATCGGCGTACCATTCGGGCTCGGCATATTCCTTGGATTGCGTCACGCCAAGTAGATAGCCGGTGCCTGCGATCACAATGAAGAAGTTGTAGCCGAGCACGACGAACCAAGGCGCGAGATCGCCCACGAGCCGCGTCCGGCAGGTCCGCTGCACCACATAGAACGAGGTCGCGATCAGCACGTTGCCGCCGAAGGCGAAGATCACCGCCGAGGTGTGCAGCGGCCGGAGCCGGCCAAAACTGGTCCAGGGCAGATCGAGATTGAGCAAGGGCCATGCGAGCTGGGATGCGATCAAGAGCCCGACGGCGAAGCCGGCGATGCCCCAGAACATCGCCATGAAGGAGGCAAACTTGATCGGACCGAGATTATAGTTCGGCTTCCCGCTGATCTCCTCCGGCGGCAGCGACGCGGGGCGGTCGAGATACCGATTCATGATGGCGAAGGAGGCGACGCCGCTCGCCACTGCAGCGAGCGAAGCATGAAACGCGAACGGCGCGTCCAGCGCCTTGGCGGCTGCGAACGCGCAGACGAAGGCTGCCATCGCGAAGAATAGCATCAGCCCGGCTTCGCCGTGGGTCATCCATTTCGTGGATTGAGTTTGCTGCATGTGTGATTCTCTTTGCATGGGCGCCTGCCCCGTCAGCCCGGGTCTCGCTGTGTTGTCCTTGATTGAGATCAACCCGATCAGCTACCCCCACGACCGGCGGGCGTTTTGCACCCGCTCCGGCGTCTGCCTGAAGGAATCAGAATGGACGACGCTTGCGCGCTCCCGGTTTTGCCTGATGCGACCTTGGTGATTGGACACTGGCCCAAGCAAGAGCAGCGGCGAAAATCACGAAGACCGAAATGACGGCTGCGGAAACCAAGAGCGCATCGGCGGGCATGTCGACCTCCATTGAAGCTGAGTCGAATATATCGCCGTTTCAACAGAGGCGTCTTTGACCTTGATCAAACTAAGACAAAAGAACCTAACGCGACGCGCTTCAACTTATGCCCGCAGACAAGGCTTCGGCGCGCGGGGTATCCAACAGGACGACGCCACTCGCCAAGGTTTGGATCACACCATCACGTTCGAGCTTCGAGAAGGTACGGCTCACCGTCTCGATGGTGAGCCCCAGATGATCCGCGATGTCCAGCCTTTTCATCGGCAGCGGCATAATTTCTCCACCACGTCCAATTCCACTCAGTCGGTCGCGCCAGCCGATCAGGAAGCTCGCTATCTTCTCTTCGGCGGAGCGCCGTCCGAGCAAGACCATATGTTCCTGTGCCCGGGCCAGCTCGCGGCCCGCCAATTCGATCATGCGGCGCAGCAACTGCGGCCGGTTCTCGGCGAATGTCGCGAACGACTCCTTGGGGAACTGACACAGCGTGACCCGGCCGATCGCGTCAGCGGAGAATTCGTGCTGCGGCAAGCCGGGGAGCCCAAGGAAATCGCCTGGCAATGCAAAACCGACGATCTGCCGCCGGCTGTCCGGCAACAGCTTGTAGAGGCGCAGGGTACCCGCATGCACGCTGAAGAACGACGTTGCTATGTTTGCCTGTGCGAACACGGTGGCGCCTGATTCGAAACGAACATGCCGCGACAGCTGCGCCAATTCGCGCAATTTGGTCTTGTCGAGCGCTGCGCAGATGGCAAAGCCCCTCGCCGTGCAATCGTGACACGATTGACAATGCGTTCCTTCCCTCAAAACCGAAATCTTCACATGTCCCTCCGATTGCCGCCTGCAGTCGCCTCATGGGCGCGTTTCCCTGCGGGTCGATGCAGTGTAGCGTTTGTAGGGATGAGATGTTGTTGATGCAGATCAATCGCCGGAGACACCCTGAGGCTGCGTCGTTCCGCGCCCCGCGGAGGTCGTTGAGGGCACGAGCTCGAGCTTGCCAATGAGATCCACGGCACCTCGCTTGACGCGCTCCAGATCGAGGCGCCCCGCTATCGCAGGTCTCGGGCCTGCTGCACCATCCCGTGAACGGACGGTCAGCCTGCTCGTGCCGCTGGTCAGCATCATTATCAAGGTCTGACCAAGCCCGCAGCAAGCCAGCTCCCACTTAAGCTGCCTGTTGAACAGAGCAAGATCGCCACGAAGAAACCCTCCCTGAAGCCGATTCTTAACCCTCCCTCCCATCGCATTTTTCGCAAGATCCGGCTGGAGCCTGCGCAACAGCCGGGTCACCCACGAAGGCGGCGCGGGCACCGGCCATGTAATCGTTGCGCCGCTGGACGATGACTTCAGGATCGACGCCAAACTCTGGCGGGCCCGCCGCGAAGCGTGCCGCTTCGCAAAACTGCGGCCCTATAAGGAAAACGCCCTCGGCTATCTCGTTCGCCAAGGAGATGGCTGGGTGTTTACACTATGATTCCTCACTCCGCCGGCCCCACGAAGTCCGATTCATTTCAAGGACGAGCGTTCGCTCCCGGCGAATATGTCTCGATCGGCGGTCTGATCGGGTCGCCGCCCTGCGGGGTCCGCGAGGGAGCAAGGAAGGCGGAAGTGCTGTTCCACCTCACCAATCCGAATTTTGGAATATTGTGTTAGTTTGGACCTCGTCCGGATCAATCCAATCTCGGATTTCGTGTTGGAGTCACCAGCCGCGTGCGCGACTATCCTTTCGAGGCCATGCTACCGATGGTGCCCAGTCACCCTGGCGTTGTACTGGCTGATCGACCGCGCAGCACCTCTTGGGAGAAACGACCGATCAAGCATGCCTGGCGAGCACCCGATTCGTGCTCATCGAAGTGCGCGAATGTTTGGCTGCGTTGCTCGGAATCGACTGAACTCTGGCCCCCGGAGAGGGAAGGCCGCTATAGAACCCACACGAACCAATGCTCTACCAGACATCGCAGTTCAACACGACAATCCGGATGCCCACATTCGCCGCCGGGACACTTCGGAGGATGGCGCGCCCGATCCGAACGAGCTGCTCAACTCATTGACCTCAAGCGACTGCCGGTCATACGCGGCACTGCTGCGATCA
This sequence comes from Bradyrhizobium sp. RDI18, assembly GCF_043203335.1. Classification (NCBI taxonomy): domain Bacteria; kingdom Pseudomonadati; phylum Pseudomonadota; class Alphaproteobacteria; order Hyphomicrobiales; family Nitrobacteraceae; genus Bradyrhizobium; species Bradyrhizobium sp. RDI18. The sequence goes on from NZ_JBICRN010000006.1 coordinate 712,603, forward strand.
GACTCGGTCAGCGTCCGCCGCGGCGCAATCCTGCAGCGCCCGCATCACGTCGTTCCGCGAAATAATGCCGGCAAGCCGCTGCTCGCTGTCGAGCACTGGCATGCTGCGGAGTCGGTGGTTGACCATCAGCTCCAGCACGCGGGTCAGCCTGGTTTCGGGAGCGACATAAATGAATTCCGCTATCATCAGATCAACGGCGGTCCGCTGCATCAGGTCGCGGTAGCGCGGGATGATGCGCACCGGCGTGAAAACGAAGCAGGACAGGTAGTCAAACTTGGAGATGACGCCGACCACCTGCGATGCGTCCATGACCGGATAGGCGTTGAAATCTTGCTTCTCGAAGAGATCGCCGAGTTCGCACATCGTCATATCGCGCGCAACCGTCCTAGGCTCGCGCGTCATGTAATCGGCAACCGTCTGCTCGAGAAACTTGTACAAGGCGAAATCCTCGCTGTCGATGGCGCCACTTCAAGCACGCGGCGCGGCCGCGCATATTGAGCGAGGTCAAACGGATGAAATCAGCGCGATCGTACATATTTTCTAGCCCTTGAGTGGGGCCGGGCATTCGGCCCATAATCGGGAAAATCTCAACCGAGATCCGCGCTCCGGAATTGGAAAAGGACAATTGAGCGGCATAGCCCCCTTCCCGTGTGACGACGGCAGCCACGATCAGCGCTTTCGGCTGGGTGCCGAGGGCGCTGGCGTCGGCGGCTGGGATATCGATCTGTCCACCAGGGAGTTGTCCTGGTCGAATATCGCGCGAAAACTGTTCGGCGTTTCCAATGCCGCTGCGGTCAGTTACGACCTGTTCCTTTCGCTGCTCGAGCCTGAGGACCGCGAGCGAACCGACCAGGCGATCTCCCGTTCACGCGAGACCGGCGCCTCGTTTGACCTCTCCTACCGGCTAAGACGCGAGGACGGCGGCAGCCATTGGGTTCGCGCCCGCGGCAGCGTCATCAGGGACAAGGATGGCATTCCGTCCCACCTTTCCGGCGTCGTGCTCGACCTCGACGAGGAGAAGCGGCTCGAGGAGGACCTGCGCACGCGCGAACGGCACCTGCAGTTGATACTGGAGACCATCCCGGACGCGATGATCGTCATCGACGGCAGGGGCATCATGCAGTTCTTCTCGAGCGCGGCGGAGCGGCAGTTCGGCTACGTCCAGAGCGAGGCAATCGGGCAGAATGTCAGCATCCTGATGCCCGAGCCCGACCGTTCACGCCATGACGGCTATATGGCGCGATACGTCGCCACCGGCGAACGGCACATCATCGGCATCGGCCGCATCGTCACCGGTCAGCGCAAGGACGGCACCACCTTCCCGATGCACCTGTCGATCGGTGAGATGCAATCCGGCGGCATGCCCTATTTTACCGGCTTCGTCCGCGACCTCACCGAGCATCAGCAGACCCAGGCGCGGCTGCAGGAATTGCAGTCGGAGCTCGTCCACATGTCACGGCTGAGCGCGATGGGAGAGATGGGTTCTGCATTGGCACATGAGCTTAACCAGCCGCTTGCTGCCATCAGCAACTACGTGAAGGGCTCGCGCCGGCTGCTTGCCGCGAGCCCCGATCCGAACCGCGCTAGAATCGAGAACGCGATGGATCGCGCCGCGGAACAGGCGATCCGCGCCGGGCAGATCATCCGGCGGCTGCGCGATTTCGTCGCCCGCGGCGAATCCGAAAAGCGCGTCGAGAGCCTTTCGAAGATGATCGAAGAAGCCGGCGCGCTTGGCCTAGCCGGTGCGCGCGAACAGGACGTGCGGATCCGCTTCAGCCTGGACCCGCAGCATGACCATGTCCTGGTCGACCGTGTCCAGATCCAGCAGGTGCTGGTCAATCTGTTCCGCAACGCGCTGGAAGCCATGGCCCAGTCCGCACGGCGCGAGCTCATCGTCTCTAACCGGCCGATCGACGGGGACATGACCGAAGTCTCGGTGTTCGACACCGGTCACGGATTCCCCGAAGATGTGGAGAAGCACCTGTTCCAGACCTTCTTTACGACCAAAGAAACCGGCATGGGGGTCGGGCTGTCGATCAGCCGCTCCATCATCGAGGCCCATGGCGGCAGGATGTGGGCCGAATCTGATCACGCAGGCGGCACGACGTTTCGCTTCACCCTGCCGGCGGCACCCAACGAGAGTTTGACAGATGGCAACTAGAGGAAATGTCTACGTCATCGACGATGATGAGGCGATGCGTGACTCGCTGCACTTCTTGCTCGATTCCGCGGATTTTGAGGTCAGTCTGTTCGAGACGGCGCAGAAATTCCTCGATCACCTTTCCACCATCGAATTCGGCTGTGTGGTCTCGGATGTCCGCATGCCCGGCATCGATGGCGTCGAGTTGCTTAAGCGCCTCAAGGTGAGCCGCGCCTCCTTGGCCGTCATCATCATGACCGGCCATGGCGACATCCCCCTCGCCGTCGAGGCGATGAAACTCGGTGCGGTTGATTTCCTGGAGAAGCCGTTCGAGGATGATCGCCTGGTCGCGATGATCGACGCCGCGCTCCGGCAGGCTGAAGCCGGCGCCCGCGACGAGGCAATGACGCAGGACATCGCCGCGCGGGTCGCCTCGCTGAGCCCGCGCGAGCGGCAGGTGATGGAGGGATTGGTGGCTGGCCTGTCCAATAAGATGATCGCAAGCGACTACAATATCAGCCCGCGCACCATCGAGGTCTACCGAGCCAACGTGATGACCAAGATGCAGGCTTCGAGTCTTTCGGAACTCGTCCGCCTCGCCATGCGAGCCCGGGCGCTTAAAGATTGAGCTGAATCAAGTCGGCCCCGCTGGAAGGCCTTATGGATGCTCTGATCGACCGCATGGCTGAAAGCCGCATAAACCTGTGATGCCCTCACCTAACAGAACGCCCCTTGTCTACGTCGTCGATGATGACACCGACGTGCTCGGATCGCTGCGTTTTCTCCTGGAAACCGACGGTTTTTGTGTACGCACTTTCCGCAGCGGCGAGGCGCTCCTGAACGCCATGACTATGGGCGGCGCCGATTGCTTCGTGATCGACTACAAGATGCCGGGCATGAGCGGCATCGACCTTGCCAGTCTCTTGCGCCGGCGCGATATCGATACGCCGATCATCCTGATCACCGGTCACCCAGACGCGTCCATTCCGGCCAAAGCAGCAGTCGCCGGTATTCGCCATGTGCTGGTCAAGCCGCATGTCGAGGACAGCCTTTCCTCCCATATCTGGGACGCGATCAACACGGAGCGGCCCTCTGCGTCCTGAAAACCGGCACGGCTCCGGGATTCTACGTAAGGCATTGCCCCTAAGGCATGAAGCGAAATTTCCCAGCCGTTTTGTTCCACTTACCAATTCGCCATCCGCTGCACAGGAGATGGCTCATGCTCACCCGATCGATCGCCCAGTCCCTCAACGTAAACCGAGCCGCTCCCGGCGCGTTTGGGCCTGTCGAACCGTTTTTCGGCCTCACAGGCCATGCTGGCCTGATCGGCACGGAGTTCACCTACCGCAAGGACGAGGAAATCTACGGTGAGGACGAGCCGGCGGGGTATGTTTACCAGGTCGTTCGCGGCGCGGGGCGCACCTACAAGCTGCTGTCCGACGGACGTCGTCAAATCGGCGCGTTCCATTTGCCTGGCGACGTGTTCGGGCTGGAGTCCAGCACCAAGCACCGCCTGGCCGCCGAAGCCATCATCGACAGCACCGTGCGCCTGGTGAAGCGCCGCAGCCTCGAACAGGCGGCCGGCACCGACGTCCGGGTCGCCCACAAGCTCTGGACCATGACGGCTGATGACCTCAAGCGCGCCGAGGAGCACATCCTGCTGCTTGGTCGCAAAAGCGCGATGGAACGAGTCGCCAATTTCCTCCTGGAGATGGATCGCCGCCTTACGGTGGCCGGCACGATGGCGCTCCCGATGTGCCGCCGCGACATCGGCGATTATCTCGGGCTTACGCTGGAAACGGTATCACGTGCCCTGTCGCAATTGAACGACGAAGGCGTGCTGGGCTTTTCCGGTGCCCGCCAGATCGTCCTGCGCAACCGCCAGCGCCTGCGCAACATGGATGTCTGATCGGCCTCATATGGCCAAGCCAAGTCGAGCGAATTCAGGTTGGCCGATGTAAATAAGCAGTCGCTCCAACCTGAAACGTTCCGGCGTGTTGACGAAGATCAAGGCATGCCGGTCGTGAGGCCAAAACAATGCGCAGGCTATAGATGTCGCCAAACGAAAGTTTTTGCGAGATGCATGTCGTTCGCAATTAGACGTTGCATCCGACCGGCTCGAGGTAACGGGAGCGCAGCCGACGGGAGATCGCAATTAAGCGATCGCCGCCTCGCCTCCGCCCGCCTGGTCCGCGAGCAGGAGCTTGATGTTGCACCGCCTGCCGAGACCTGGCCACCTACCTTGCGAGGTAACCGCTAATGCCTGTCAGAAAATATAAGGACTATGCTCGGTCCTGATGAAAAGGCGTGATTGCGGGGCGACTGGGATTGCGGGTTCATGGAGTGGGAGAAGCTAGAGGCGCTTTGGAACGCCCGCGATGATAAGAAAGCCTTCGTATGGCGGCCGGGAATGAATCTGCCCAAGTCTCTATGATCAACCAATCACGACCTTTTCGGCTCGACTACGTCCGGTCCTGCGGTCTACACCGATTTCATAGCTGACGCGGTCTCCTTGCTTGGGCGTTACACCGGGCAACAAGCTGCTCACGTGGAAGAATAGGTCTTCACCGCCGGTATCAGGCGCTATAAAGCCGAAACCCTTATCGTCCTTAAACAGCTTCACCTTGCCTTGGGGCATGTTCTTCTCTCCGAATCACATAAATTAACAGTGTATCAGATCATTAAACTTGACAGACCTGCTCGCCTCAAGTGATTTGCGGAATTAGGATTAGCTTTAGTGCGCCAGCTCCGCCGCGTTGAGCCGTGATAGCAATGCAGCCGGCAATTTCTCACGACGCCGCCCGCAATTCACGGGCAGCGGCGACCATATTGATGAGCGCGGGACGCACCTCATCCCATCGGCGCGTTCTCAGGCCGCAATCGGGATTGATCCAGAGCTGCGCATCGGAAAGCCGCTGCCGCGCCAGCGCAATGAGGTTCTTCATCTCGGCCGCGTCCGGCACGCGCGGCGAATGGATGTCGTAAACGCCGGGTCCGATCTCGTTCGGATATTTGTAGCTCTTGAAGGCGTCAAGCAGTTGCATCTTTGACCGCAACGTCTCGATCGAGATGACGTCGGCATCCATTGCCGCGATCGCATCGATGATGTCGTTGAACTCGGAATAACACATATCGGTGTGGATCTGGGTCTCGTCGGCCACGCCCGACGAGCAAATGCGGAAGCTGTCTACGGCCCAGCCGAGGTAGGTCTTCCATTGTGACTTGCGCAGCGGCAATCCTTCTCGGAGCGCAGCCTCGTCAATCTGGATCATCATCGCGCCGGACCTCTCGAGGTCGATCACCTCGTCACGGATCGCTAGCGCGATCTGACGGCATGCTTCGCTCCGTGGAATATCATCACGGACGAACGACCAGTTCAGGATCGTCACCGGTCCTGTCAGCATCGCCTTCAGTGGCTTCTTGGTCAGCGATTGCGCGTAGCGCCACCACTCCACCGCCATCGGCTTCGGCCGGGAGATATCGCCAAACAGGATGGGCGGCCGGACACAACGCGAGCCGTAGGACTGAACCCAACCATGCTTGGTGAATGCGAAGCCGGACAGCTGCTCGCCGAAATACTGCACCATGTCATTGCGCTCGAACTCGCCATGCACGAGAACGTCGAGACCGATGTCTTCCTGCCAGCGCACCGCGCGTGCCGTCTCCTCTTTGAGAAACTGCTCGTATTGTGCGTCGCTCATCGTTCCCCGCGCATGGGCCGCGCGGGCGTTGCGAACTTCCGCCATCTGCGGGAACGATCCGATCGTCGTCGAGGGAAATGTCGGCAATCCGAACCGCGCGCGCTGAACCTCGGCGCGCCGGGCGAAAGAACTGCGACGGCGCCGCATGCTATCATCGATTGCAGCCATTCGCTTGGCGACGTTCGCATTGTGAACGTTGGGCGACGTTTCGCACGCGACGGCCGCGCCTGCTGAGGCCGCAAGTACATCCGCCGCTTCCTCCCAGCCTTTAGCCAGCACGCCTCCCAACGTTGCGAGTTCTCCGATCTTCTGGACGGAGAAAGCAAGCCAGCTTTTCACGTCGGGATCGAGATCGGTCTCGAGATCGAGGTCGATCGGGACATGAAGCAGCGAGCATGAGGGTGCAATCTGCACGCGGTCCTCGCCAAGCTTGCGACGGCAGGTTCGAACCGGTCGAGCACCGCTGGAAGGTTCGAACGCCAGACATTGCGGCCATCGACGACGCCGAGAGAGAGGACAATATCCCTTCGAGCGTCGGCGACAATCGGGCTCAACTGCTCTGGGGCGCGGACCAGGTCGATGTGAAGGCCCGCAACCGGCAACGTCAAAGCGGTTTCCAGGTTGTGGCCGATCGTTCCAAAATGGGTAGCGAGCATGATCTTGAGGTCGGGAACCTTCTTGGCCAAGTGGGCGTAGGTCCGGCGCAGCGCGTCGCGTGTAGCGTCGTCGAGGTCCAGGACCAGACATGGCTCGTCCAGCTACACCCACTCGGCGCCCCTTAGGGTGAGTTCGCGGAGAACATCTACATAGACCGGCAGCAGCCTATCAAGGAGCAACAGCGGATCGAATGCAGGATCTGCGCTCTTGCCGAGCTTCAGAAAGGTGACCGGACCAACCAGCACCGGGCGCGTCTGACAACCCAGGCTTTTCGCCTCTTCATACTCCTCGATCGGCTTGCGAGAGGAAAGCGTGAAGGTCTGGTCCTTGTGAAATTCCGGCACCATGTAGTGATAATTGGTGTCGAACCATTTGGTCATCTCCTGCGCTGCGGCGCCGTGCTCGGCGTGACCGCAATTCGCATCATGGTCATCGCGCTGTGCGCCCCGTGCCATCGCAAAGTAGGTCTTGAGCGAAACAGGGCCTGCGCTCCAACCGTAAATTTCCGGAATGGCACCGACCATCACGCTGACATCGAGCACATGGTCATAAAGCGAGAAGTCGTTTGAAGGAATTACGGTTACGCCGAGCGATTTCTGCCGCGCGCGAAGCGCAGCCGCAGCCTCAAGAAGCTGCGTTTCGTCAGACTTTCCGGCCCAATAGCTCTCGAGCGCGAGTTTGAGTTCGCGGCGCGGACCGATGCGCGGCGTGCCGAGGGTAGCGACAGGAATCGAGAGAAGAGACATAGCTTCAACCCTATGTTGGGAGCAAAGGCCATGGCGGACGCGTGCAGAAAAAGCCGCCGAAGCGGCAACTGCTTGGCGCACCACCGGGACACCCCGCCCGTGGACGAATATGTTGTCGGGCCAGGTCTCCCGGCTCGCGGGTCGTCGCTGCTATCCGGCCTTCCCGAAGCCGCGTCGCTTCAGTGACTTCTATTGGACAGCGGCTCGCCGCTTACAGTTGCGGGGGCAGCGCCGGCATCGCACCGGCTTCCCTCTTAGCTCCGGATCAATCCGGAGAGCCTCGACATCTCCGATTACCTGCAAGAGGGGCCGTTCCGTTCGGTTCTCGGGAGCGATCGTCTGGACAACGGAGGCATCTAGCGCCTCGTCGTCGTGCGGCCCGATCGTCGCATAGAGTTCGGCGCGCGTCTGGATTCGATCGACAATCTTGTGGGTGCCGCGGTCGCGCGATCGCAGCTTACAGATCTTCCTGCGCCTTGTTAGCCACCCGCAGCGCAGACACCGGCCAGATCACCATTGAATAGTTACCTCGAATTCTGCCACCGCAAAGCAACGGCGTCTTGCCGAAGGCGGTCATGTTGGCGAGCAGCGGCACGCCCGGCATCCGCTCGGCAAAGGCAGGAACATTTCCGCGGTGTTGAGCGCGCCGGGAAAATCGGTAGGCGCCCGCCTCCAACTCTGCACGCGCTTATGTGCTGTATCGCGAGGCACACCCATATCTTTGCCGAAAGTACCGTCGCATCGCCGTACCCATGCAGTGACGTAGCCATTGCCCGAGGGTTGCCCACCTGCGCGCATCTCTATCCCCTGCATCCGCTCCGCGACCACCTTGGCCAAAAACGCCCGTTCAGGCATGACTGCCGCATCACCTTTCAGGCCCTTGCTTGAAAGTTACGGGCAACCCCGATCTCGTGGCCTTCGAGCGGCATGTCATCCATTCCGTCGTCTGCGGACTTGAACCATCCACCGTCGCACTCCGAAACGACCATTTTGCCTGCGCCATATTCCGCGTGACGCTTCGCCAGGTGCAGGCCTTGGAGCAGACATCGGCAGTGCTTGCGGCTTGGCTGTCGGCCTGGGACGAGCTCGGTCCGGTGGACGCCGACGACCCATCGATGCGCTACATTGACATTCCTATCGGCCTGTAGCTGCTCAAGATTCTGAATTCGCAGTGTACTTTACATACAGACTATAATAGATCACCGAAACCCGTGACGAGTGTCGCCGAGATGACCATCCCCCCTGAACAACGAAGGGAAACGGTGACCTCCCTAGGCATCCGGGCTTATCGCGGTAGACCGACCGATGCGTTGAGCTGCACGCTGCGTCCAGTTGATCATCTTTGCACAAAAGATGCGACACATGCGCAAAAATCACCGCCAAACGGCGCAAGAACTCGAGTATTCGATCATTTGTTCGCGCGACTAGAGACGACTAAAAGGGCATCTCTTAACACTGATGTTCTCACAAGCTTGGAGCTCTCGGTGAGTGATCGATCTACTCATCTCGATGCTCCTTCAGCGGCCCCTTGGGGCGTTTCCTCCCTGACTTGGCCGCGCGTAACATTCGCGCGGCCTTTTTTCTGCCTCCAGCAAGAGATTGACTTGCAGGATTCAATGGGCTTTGAACGCAAAAACGCATGGTGCGAGTAGGTTCCCGCGCAGATCCAGGGTCATTAGCCCCTTGGAAGAGTTGTTCGTAAATGCCGGCGTACGGTCACCCATCCAATTTTCGATTTGATTTCAAGAATAGGACGCCTCCGCAAGGCCGGCGATTGACGTCCTCGTAATGTAATAAGCCGCCTCCGCGTCTTCGGGCGAGCGGCTCTGCAAGAAAGGTTGCGGTCGGGTATCTTCAAGCGGACTCCAGAGCGTCGCTCATGTATATCGAGTTCACGAAATCGGCCACATCGAACCGTGAGCCGCCAGATCCGTCGGAATACTTCCAGACGACCAATTAGTTGCGCCGTGCTTTGTCATCTGAGACCGTCGGTCTCCTCCGTCTGTCATACCGTTCCGCTAGGTCCAGCAGCCTTTTTCTGGTGAAAGGGTCTGCCTTGTCCGCTAGATCGCGAATGATCTGGGCCCGGTCCTTTAAAAACTGCTCATCCACGAAAACACCTATCCAGTGCAAGTTTCCGTTTTTTTAGCACTCAGTCGTTTGGTTCTCATCGGCTTTCCTTCCCTGCACTTTTGATCCACCCATGACATTAACGCTCTGAGGGGTGAGGCCGAGACGGTTCGTCATAGGAATTTCGGAATCGACCAGGCACGCGCCATTTCGACACGCTTGGCACCACCCTTGAGCTTCACGGCGTCGCTGCCACGCTGAAGGAAGCCTCCGGCGTTCCGCCAGAAGCAAGGCATAGGTCTGGCCTGTGTGCGCGCAACCGCATCTAAGTAATAATTCCCATGGCCACTGACCGGCACTGTGTTTGCCGAATCCGAGGCGGACGTTGCCAACGCTATCTCCGGCCAGGATGACGTCGACGATGCGTGTCGTAATAGCCTCGTACGCTGTGCCCAGGCGACACGACGTCCCTCCACTGTCCGCCGCTGCAGCATTGGATAGCGACACGTTCAAGAGGCTGCTCCGAACTGTGGCTCATTTTAGATCCCGGTCGATCGCTCGCCCCGTATCCCTGCAGCCAGTGATTCCTAGGGAAGTCGAGAGAAAACCGTCAATGGTAGAGGGAAGGAAGGATCTTGCCTCTCCAAAATTGGAGAACTACGCACAAACGTTAGTCGTCGCGCAACCATCTCTGTCGCCAATGCCCATCGCAGCGTCCGGGGATTGCTCACGAAGGCTCCTGGTCCGACGCGGGCAGATCCAGCAAACCAAACGGGATCCAGGCCAGAAAAGGCCAGAAGAAATAGAAGGATGCGACCGCTCGATAGGGCGCGGTCGAGTAAACTTCGTCGCGCGACAGCTCAGCCGCAGCACGCTTGTTCATCCTGTAAGCAGTGAAGTCGATGATTGTTGCCGACGTGTCTGTCACTTGATGCTTCCATGCTACTCTAGCGTCACACCGAATTCTAATGAGAAGTTTGTCAACTCCGCTAATGCGCTTCTGCCGCGCGCCTGTCTCCCGCGACTCGGTGCCACATTTAAGCCGCTCGCAACCAGCGAAGCCATTTGTGGTCGGCCTCCCGCCGCGCCTTGAAGTGGTCGACGCATTTGTTCGAACAAAGGGCCGTTCGCCAGCAGTAGTAGCGGATCAGCCCGAACTTTCCGCCGCATATCGCACAGCACCTCACTGGACCGTAGTAGGGAATATGGGAGCTGTTGCGCATTTTCGCCTCCTATCGGCGTTAGGTGGATAGCCCCTGCACTTTCTTCGCCTCAGCGCCACGCCCGCACGTGAAATGCCGCGTCGGCGATGCCAGGTCTCGCGGTAGGTACGGGCGCTGGGGGCAAGAGTTTGACCCTGATGTGCGCTTCCCTGGTGAAGCGACGGCTCAATCGGAGTCCTTCGCTGAGATTTCCAATCTGTAACGAATATTTTCGTCTTGATTGATGCAATGAGCGGCGCGTTGACGGTTAAATCCTGCGCTCGCACGCGTTTCTTCGACCGATTTCAACTGGCCTTGCTGATGGGGTGCGTGTGCTAGCACTCGCCCCGATCTCGTCGCTGCCACCTCGTGCTTTGCGGTGTCAAAGGGCGGCAATCCGATTTTTATCTCCAGCTGCTCGAAATGCATGGTCACTGTGGGCTGGGTGAGATGTAGATTTTTTGCGGCTGCCTAGGCGAATCCGAGGTGTTCGCGTTCCTTAGAGAACGTGCGGAGACGTTTAATGGTGGCTACACGCACCAAGCGCGTCCTCAAGCCTGCGCATCGGCAGAATCCCTGATGGCGGCATAGATTTGGTCAAGATCTATCGCCGTGACGCAATAAGGCGGCATCACATAGATCGTGTTGCCGAGCGGCCGCAGCAGCAGATTACGGGCTTTAAAGAAAGCCTGAAGCTTCGGACCGATGCCCGCGAGATAGCCCGCATCATTCGTTTTCAGATCGAGTGCTGTAATGGTACCAGTTTGACGGATGTTTGCAAAGCGAGGGTCGGCGCGGAATGGCTCAATTGCCTGCTCTTGCATCGTGGCGACCGATGCAACACGTTGGCGAGTTTCCTGATCTTGCCAGAGATCCAAGTTGGCCTTTGCGGCGGCGCAGGCTACAGGATTCGCGGTATATGAACTCGAATGAAAGAACGTACGCGTACGATCTTTCGAATAGTGTGCGTCGAAAATATCTGCGCGGCAGAGTGTCACGGCGAGCGGAAGCGCCCCTCCCGTAAGTCCCTTCGAATAGCAGGCAATATCGGGCGTGACATTGGCCTGCTCACAGGCAAATAACGTTCCGGTGCGGCCCCAGCCCGTCATGACCTCGTCGGCAATGAACAGGACATCCGAGGCCTCGCAGATCCGCTTCATCTCTCTTAGCACCCAGGCTGGGTACATCAGCATCCCGCCTGCCCCCAATATCAGAGGCTCCACAATAAAGGCGGCCGGCATTTCGTTTCGACATGCGGACTCGAGCGCGTCGAGCGTCGCCTGCTCACGACCTCCCGCGGGGAATGGGATTGAGGTGACGTCGAACAGCAGCGGCCCATACGCAGCGTTGAACACGCCTCGGGCACCGACCGACATCGCCCCAACCGTATCGCCGTGGTAGGAATCTTGCATCACGATGATGCGTATTCGCTGTTTGCCGATATTATGCCAGTAGCCGAGTGCCATTTTTAAGGCCACTTCCACACTGGCTGAGCCACTGTCGGAGAAGAAGACATGGTCGAGGCCGCGGGGTGCCAGTTTCAAGAGTAGCGCCGCAACCTCCTCGGCCGGATCGTGGGTATAGCCGGCGAAGATGATCTGGTTGAGCTTGCCTGCCTGTTCCCGGATGGCGCTCACGATATGTGGATGGCAATGACCATGCGTCACGACCCACCAGGATGAGATTGCATCGATGATGCGGCGACCATCGGCGGTGTGGAGATAGGCCCCTTCACCACGCACAACCTTTGTCATCTCGTTTTGAAGCGCGTGTTGCGTGAACGGATGCCAGATCGGCGACTTCGTCTTTGGCATCATGGCTTGAAATCATCACCGCGGAATGAGGTTTTGAACGCGGCCTGCAGCGTGTCTGCCGTGAGAGGAGAAAGCCAGGGCAATCGCCCTAACCAACGCACTCGCCCGATCTCGCAAATTGCGCTCTCAGTCTCAGAATTTCTCTCGCCAATGAACGCAATCCCAAGAAGCTCGATCTGGCGCTTTCGCAGAGCCTCTATCGACAGCAGCGAGTGATTAATGGTGCCCAGCGCTGTTCTTGCGCAAAGCACGACTGGAAGCCGCCATCGCTCAAAGACGTCAGCATAAACTGCGCCGAGACTCAGCGGCACCATCAGCCCGCCGGCACCCTCGATCACTAGCGGTCGTTCCCCGGTATCCGGCACATCCAGCGAATCCGCGTCAATGCGAACTCCATCAATTTCGGCGGAATGATAGGGCGAAGCGGGCGTTCGAAGGCGGTAAAGCTCCGGCACGATGCGATCGGCTGAGAGGCTGCCCAGCCGTGCGACGAGCTCCGTGTCGGTCTCCCCTTCGAGGCCGGCCTGAATCGGTTTCCAATAGTTCGCGCCGAGGAGATCGGCGAGTCCCGCAGAAAAAACCGTTTTTCCGATCCCGGTATCTGTGCCTATTACTACGATCCGCTGACTCATCGAGATTCACCTCTCGTCTCCTCTATGAGAGCATCGAGCATCGCGCGCACGTCATCCTCCACAACGTTGAGTGTCAGTGAAATTCGTAAACGGGCTGTGCCCGCCGGCACAGTTGGCGGCCGGATTCCGCGGATATCGAAGCCGCGAGCCTGCAGCCTCGATGCAAGCCGCATCGCACGCGAGTTGTCGCCAACAATATAGGGCACGATCTGCGAGTCCGAAGTATTTCGCAAACCGCGCACGCCGATCTCCCGATGCGTGAATGCGACCAGGTTGGCCAAACGTTGCTGACGCTCGGGTTCCTGCTGCAGGATCAAGATTGCCTCGCGCACGGCGACAGCCGTCAAGGGTGATGGCGCCGTGGCGTAGATAAACGGACGGCAGCGATTGATCATAAAGTCGCGCAGCACGCCGGAGGCAGTGACAAGCGCGCCGGCCGTACCCAGCGCCTTGCCGCAGGTATGAACGACCAAGAGATTTTCGCGCCTTTCATGGGGCGCGGTGAGTCCTCGTCCCTGCTCGCCGTAAACGCCTGTGGCATGAGCCTCATCCACCATCAGGAATGCATCGTGCCGGTCCGCAATCGCGACCAGCTCTTCGAGCGGCGCGAAATCGCCATCCATGCTGTAGAGACTTTCGACCACGATCCAGACGCGGCCCGTTCCGCCTTCCCGCCAGTCACGAATTATATTTTCGATCGACTGGAGGTCGTTATGGGCGCTTATCCGAAACTCGGCCCGGCCAGCTCGCGCCCCTTCATGAATACTCGCGTGCACGAGCGAATCGAGAACAAGCAAATCGCCCCGCTGCGGCAGCGTTGTTAGGATAGCAAAGTTTGCGACATAACCGCCGCTAAAGAAAAGCGCCGTCTCTGCCCCAAAGAACCTGGCAGCTTCTGCTTCGAGAACTTCGTGCTCCTCGCAATTGCCGCGGAGAAGCCGCGACCCGCCAGCGCCGATTGGTGTGCCGGCCTCGAGCGCGGCCATGAGAGCCTTTTTCATACGCGGCGCGCTCGCGAGCGCCAGATAATCGTTCGATGCGAAATCAATTCCCGCGCGCCGCCTGAGACTCCGCAGGCGATTGTCGTGTTTCAGGACATGCAAGGCCGCGACATAATCGGCAACTTTGGCCGCGTGGTTCGCGTTCATTCTTCACTCCAGGGTCACGATCCATCGCGCAAGAATTCCATTAGCCGCTAAGAACAACTGCTTCAGCAGCGACCTTAGCTTTCAACGTGACAAGATGCGATTTTCTCCGTCAACCAGCACAACACGCGGCCTGAAGATTTTTGCTTCCGCCTCATCAAAGGAGGCATATGCAACGATAATAATTTTGTCTCCGGGCATCGCGAGCCGCGCAGCCGCACCGTTCAAATCTATGGCGCCAGACCCGCGGGGCGCTTCCATCACCTCGGTGGCGAAACTCGCTCCGGTTTCGATGTTGTAGATTTCGACGCGCTCGTTGATCAGGAATCCCGCCGCGTCCAGCAGCGCCCGATCAATCGAAATCGAACCTTCAAGGTACAGATCGGCTTCGGTTACCGAGGCGCGATGGATTTTGCCTTTCATCAACGTAATCTGCATTTCTCACCTAAGCCGGAGTTTGCGCACAGCGCCCGTTTAGCTGTTTTCAATCAGGCAAGCCCGGACGTGATGCCGAGCCGGCGCAACAAACTCGCGTCGCGGTCGCGCTGCGGGTTCTTGGTGGTCAACAGTACATCGCCGATAAAGATCGAATTTGCGCCGGCCAAAAAGCACAGCGCCTGCAATTCGTCGGTCATGTACTGCCGTCCGGCGGATAACCGCACCACGCTCTTCGGCATCATGATTCGGGCCGTCGCTATCAGGCGCACCAGCGCGATCGGATTGGGGCGCTCCGCGGTGTCATAGACCGGTACGCCCGTGACCTCGTTCCATAGATTGATTGGCACGCTTTGCGGATGGCTCGGCAGATTGGCGAGCAGGACGAGCATGCCGAGCCGGTCCTCGAGGCGCTCGCCCATGCCGATAATGCCGCCACTGCACACCTTGATGCCGGCATCGCGGACGTGCGCAAGTGTGTCGACGCGGTCCTGCAGGGTGCGGGTGGTGATGATTTTGTCGTAGAACTCCGGCGAGGTGTCAACGTTGTGATTGTAGAAGTCGAGACCGGCCTCAGAGAGCCGTGCGGCCTGCTTAGGCGTCAGCATGCCGAGCGTGACGCAGGTTTCCATGCCAAGCCCTTTGACCGCGGTGACCATGTCGCAGACCTGATCGAGATCGCGATCTTTTGGACCGCGCCAGGCGGCGGCCATGCAGAAGCGAGTCGCGCCGGCATCCTTGGCGCGCTGCGCAGTGGCGACCACATCGGCGCGATCCATCAGGCGGGTGGCTTTCAGGCTGGTGTCGTAGTGCGCGCTCTGCGCGCAGTAGCCGCAGTCTTCCGGACAACCGCCGGTCTTGATGCTGAGCAGGCTTGCTGTTTCGACGCGGTTTGGATCGAAGTTATCGCGATGAACGCTCTGCGCCTGAAACATCAGGTCGGCAAACGGCAGGCCATAAAGCGCGCCGGCCTCGGCTCGCTCCCAGTCACTTCGGACCGGCACGCCGTTGCCCCTGTCATTCCCTTCTACTCCCACGACAGCAACCATATAACTTGCCTTCCCAATTTTTAATAGATAAGGACGTCGATTATTTATTATGCGTGCCCGTCCGTCCGTTGGACCCTTTCTATGCGTTCTCCAGGACGAACATAAAGATGTGTCAACGCTCAAAGGCCCCGGAAATCTGCCCGGATTGCAGAAAATCTGCAAAAAGAGGCCATTCCCGATTGCTACGGCCGAGTCGTCGCGCACGGCCGGCGCATAATTTGATAGATAATCTATGAAGGACGGCGAGAACACGACGATGGCGGGTCGCATTGCAGCGGCAATCGCTGCGCGCATTATCAGCGGCGCGCTGCAACCAGACGCCCCACTCCGGCAGGATCATTTCGCGCGAGAATTCAACTCCAGCCACGTCCCGGTGCGCGAGGCGTTTCGGCAACTTCAGGCCCAACAGCTTGTCGTCGGCGTGCCCCGTCGCGGTGTGCGGGTTGCTCCGCTCGATACCAATTCGGTGAAGGAGATCGCCGAGATGCGTGCCGCGCTCGAAGTGGTCGCGCTGCGCAATGCGGCGCCAAAGCTCACCTCTAGACATTTGGCACGGATCGAGCTTGCCCTGATTGAAGGAGACAATGCCCAAACGATTCAGGACTTTGAAATGGCCAACCGCGCCTTTCACCACGCGCTGGTGGCGCCCTGCGCGATGCCGCGCCTGCTCGCGAGCCTCGACGGACTACAGCTTGCCAATTCACGAGTCGTGTTCGCGGTGGCGCGCAGTAGCGGCTGGCGACCGCGGTCCAATCAGGATCACCGCCTGATTCTGCAAGCCCTGCGAGTGCGCAACACCGACCAGGCCTGTAGTCTGCTCGCGCGCCACATTCAAACGATTGAGCGCCTGGCCCTTCCCGCGTCCTGACCAGGAATGAGATTTGGCGAGTTGCGTTGCCGACCGCGGGCGAAGCGTAAGAGCGTCAAACCTTCGACCGTCTTGCCGCGCGAGGCGGCTTGCGGCCGCCCGCCGTTGCAGCGGGCTCGTTCCTAAGCTAGTTATGCGACCTCCTTGCGACATCACTCCTTAAGGCCATCCATGATTCGTCACATCGTCTTGTTCAGCGCCAAAGATCAGGCCCATATCGACCAAATCATCGAAGGCCTTTCGCTTCTCACCACAATCCCGCATGCACGCCGGCTCGAGGTTGCGCGCAACCGCAAGACCGACCAGCTTGGCAACGAGATCGACGTGGTGGTTTATGGTGAGTTCGACAACGAGACGGAGCTCGCAGCATACAAAGCGCACGATCTCTACCAGGAATCGGTCAGGCGGGTACGATCCCTCCGGGAGCTGCGGTTCGCGGCCGACTATAATGTAGCCACAGATGCGCGGTTCGCCTCGACGGCAGCGGTAAGCCAAGGTAGTGGGCGCTTCGGGTCCACCGGCGGGGGTTAACCTGGCAATCGATCTCAAGACCTTGCCGGGCCAGACGAGCATCGCTCTCGTCGGGGTGGGGATTCGTAATCGGAGCGCGTCTCACCAGCACGCCAATCGTCGGTGAGTGACAAGGCGATGCACGTCCGCGAACTGCAGTGGATTGAGCCTGTCACCGCGATGCGCTGTCTCGCGCATCGACCGCACCTGACGTTCCTCGATAGCGCTGCACCGCAGCTGCTCGGGCGCTACTCCTATATGGCCTGCGACCCCTTCAGCACCTATATGGTCGCGGACGGACAGGCGAGTTGCAACGGAGAGACTCTTGCGGGCAATCCGTGGCGAGCTCTTCGCACCCTGCTCGCCAGGTACCGCGAAGAGCATCGTCCCGATCTGCCGCCGTTCCAGGGTGGTGCGGCTGGCTTCTTTGCTTATGATCTGAACAGGACACTGGAGCGACTGCCCGCGCCGGCAATTTCCGGTCAGAGGTTGCCGCAATCCATCCTGCATTTCTATGATGTGGTCATCAGCTTCGACCGCCGTGACGAAAAATGCTGGCTCGTCTCGACCGGATGGCCGGAGCAGGATCTCGCACGACGGCGCGAGCGTGCGCGCCGTCGGGCCGATGAGTTTGCAGCGCGGCTCGCCGGCCCAAGGGCGCCGCGGAATGACCTCCTCGCCACAGCGGGCGCATGGCATTCGAACTTCAGCCGTGAGGGCTACATTGCGGCGGTGCAGCGCGTCATCGACTTGATTCTGGCTGGCGACATCTTCCAAGCGAACATTGCGCAGCGCTTCAGCGCCCGCCTGTCGAGCTCATTTGATCCGCTGGCTTTCTATTGTCGGCTGCGGTCGTTGAACCCGGCCCCCTTTGCGGCCCTCCTGCGCTATGGCAGGCTGACTATTGCCTCGAGCTCGCCAGAACGATTCCTCAAACTTAATGGACGGCAGGTCGAAACGCGCCCGATCAAGGGCACGATCGCGCGCTCCGCTGATTCCAAGGACGACCGGCGCCGCGCTGAACTCCTCCTCGCGTCCGAAAAGGACCGTGCCGAGAACACGATGATCGTCGACCTCCTGCGCAACGATCTGTCACGCGTTTGCACGCCGCAGTCGGTCGAGGTTCCAGCGCTGTGTGCCCTGGAATCCTATGCCTCAGTGCACCACCTCGTGTCGACCGTGACGGGTGAACTTGCCGGAGATGAAGACGCCGTCACCTTACTGCGAGCGTGCTTTCCCGGCGGCTCCATCACCGGGGCGCCCAAGGTGCGATCGATGGAAATTATTGCGGAGATCGAGCGGGTGGCGCGAGAGGTCTATTGCGGGGCGATCGGCTTTATCGGCTTCAACGGGCACATGGATACGAACATTGCGATCCGCACGGTCACATTCGACGATGACTTGGCTGTGTTTTGTGCAGGGAGCGGGATCACGGCGATGTCGGATCCAGAGGCCGAATACGAGGAGACGCTCGCCAAGGCGCAGCGAATCTTTGACGCATTTCGTGCTGGGAGCTGTGGTGCATTTTGATTGTCATCATCGACAACTACGACTCTTTTGTCTTCAACATTGCCCGCTATTTCCGCAAGCTAGGTGCAGCAACGGCAGTGATACGGAACGACGCCGTCAGCGTCAGCGACCTTGCCGGCCTCAAGCCGCGCGCCGTGGTCCTCTCCCCTGGTCCCTGCACACCACTTCAGGCCGGAATCTCGACCGCCGTCATCCGCGAACTGTCAGGTCGCGTCCCAATTCTGGGCATCTGTCTCGGACACCAGTGCATTGGGAGCGCGTTCGGCGGACGCGTGGCGCGTGCACGTCGTCCCATGCACGGCCGGTCCTCATACGTAGCTCATGACGGTCGCGGACTGTTCAAGGACCTTTCGTCCCCACTTTGCGTTGGACGCTACCATTCGCTTGTTGTTGAGCTCGACGGGTCATGCGCACCTCAACTCGCAGTGACAGCGCGTTCGGACGAAGGCGAGATCATGGCCCTCGCACATCGCTCTCACCCGACCTATGGCGTGCAGTTCCACCCGGAATCGATACTCACTCAACAAGGGCAGCTGCTACTGATGAACTTCTTGCGACTCGCAGAGACTCGTAGATCGTAAGGATATCGGAGAGCGTGTCGCACAATTGCCAGCTGGACGCACGGAAGCGAATTCGTCAGCTTCTGCGGGTCTGATAGGTACTAAGCAGATGGGTCGTGTGGACACTTGGCTGGAGAGTGACGACGGCGCAATCGCTTCGGGCGGTTTTTCGAGGCGGGTTGCTACGCGTCGGAACTGCTTGAGCTTGCTGAAGCCGCATTCCACACGATGTTTCTGGGCGTAGAGATGCTTGTCGAGCGGATATTTGAGCCCCCGTGACCGGTTGTTGGGAATGACAGTCCGCTCTTGGCGGGCGTTGGCTAGGCGTAAGTGGTCCGCGTCATAGGCCGTGTCAGCCATGACGACTTCGGCGGATAATCCCTCTATCAAGGCTGCGGCTTGCGGTGTATCATCGTTCTGACCCGCAGTTAGTGTGAACCGCGCGGGCATCCCAAGCCTCGAACGACCATGTGGATCTTGGTGCTCAGGCCATCGCGAGAACGGCCGATGGCTCGATCTTCAGGCCCTTTTTTTAGCCGCGGCAGCGTGCTGATGGGCTCGGACGATGGTGGAATCAACGATCAGGTATTCGAAGTCCGGATTAGCGGACATCGCCTCGAAGATGCGCCACCAAACAACCTGGGTGTTCAGCGACTGAAGGGCTGGAAAACGCTGTTCCAATCGCCAAACAGCTCTGGAAGATCACGCCAGGGAGCACCGTGCGCACAATCCAAAGGACGCCCTCCACGACATCCGGTGGTCGCGTCTCGTCGATCCCCTTTGATCGGGCCGGCCGATGATCAGTGGCCCTATCCGATCCCACGCCGCGTCGCTCAAGACCAAGCCGTCCATCACACCAAGACTGTCCCCCAAAAAGCAGCCTTGAATCTGATTACCGCCTCAAGGGAATCCCCAAAAGTCCACAGCACCTAATCCTAGAGAGCCCCTCGCCGCGTCCGATTAGCGGCCGAGCTAAAGGCATCATCCCGTGCGCTCCCCCGGAATCAACAAATGAGACCGCAAGGCCATCGATCGGGCGAGCCGTTTTGTGGCGCTCCTCGCGAGAAAGCTGCACCATGATCCTTTGAGGTGTTTTGCGGACTTACAACTGCGCGCTCGGTTGTAGTCAATGCGGCACGCTAAGGTCTCCGCTTGATCGTAGGCGCGCGCATGATGCTGCCCTGACGCCGGACGGCTGAAGAGCGCTGGGTCGTCAGGTTCTCGACAGCTCCCCCATAGCAAAGTGTGGTCTCCGGACGCCCGAAAGACGGCTGATGACACCGGAAGAACATTGGAGTGCCCGATGCTCAGCTGCTTGGAAGCGGCCCCTTGGGAACGTACGGTGGTTTGTTGTTGAGGTCCGACGTCCAGAAGCAGATTCGCAGTTGAAGCCTTGATCGTTCTCGGTCTGCCGGCTGAAATTCCACATCAGATCCGAGCCTAGCTTCGGATCGGCCTAAATTTTCGAAAGTGAGAACGGATGGATTTCCCTTTAACTAACCGACTACATCAACAATCGGGCAACGCGGACCCGCAGGAGAGGACACCGGAGTTCTCGTCCGCAGATGCGGCGGCCTTTAGGCGCCAGCTGGGCGAATTTGCCAATTCAGACCCTCGCAGGCAGCCCCCACTGATCCAGTCGGCGCGCCACCACCGGAACCTATGTCCATGACGCAACCGCCGCTGGGAGGACTACTCCCGAGTAGTCGCAAGGTAGCGGCGGTAAGGCGATGCCGGGCATTTCGGTGCCGCAGCCGCTCCAATCAAGTGGGGTTTTCGTCCGTCGCAGAAGGCAGCCTCTTTATGCCGAGGATGCGCCCCTCATTTGGGGCTTGAGACGCACTCAAGAAGACGGCCACTGAGCGCACCGCCAAGGGCCATGTAGATTATCTTCTCGGCTTGGGCCGCTGGCTCTTTGATAACAACAAGCAGGCCATCGCCGGTCGACTCAATGACGCTTCGCTCAACGATGATGTCCGGCAGTTCATAGGCGACAGCGACGACAGGAGGAGAGTCCTTACCGCGCTAAATTATCTCCGGGCGTCCCAATCCCCGAGCGGTGTGCCGCCGATCGCCGGCATTTGACAGTTCAGCTGCCAAGCGGAAGGAAGTCGGGGTCATGACGCTCCCGATCGAATTTCAGTCGGCCCCCGTTGTCGATCTGTTCGAGGGAGCCCGCGCCGGCTTCGAGCTCATCGAGGATTTCCTCTCGGTGATAACGGTCTGCTTGATGGCGTCACCACAGCGACGCTCTGGCGCGAGACACTCAGGTAACTACATCCCGAGGCGCGCGAACTGCATCGACGCGTGCTCCGCCTCGGGAAGGGGGTGCCACGGGGCAATGCTCAACAACGACTTACAGAACGCAGGCGTAAGCTTGCCACGGTGAATCACAACGTTCTCGTGCCCCGTCGCAGCTCGAGCGCTCTGCCAATGCCGATTGTAGCCACGCTGTTCATTGGACTTCACGTGGCAAGCGGCGAAGTCGGCGTCACCCAGCGACGCCAACTGCCACGCATGTACCGGCCGCTTCGTATGGATGTGCACCCACATCGGGCTTGGCATCGCACCACTACGCAGCGCCTTGGGCTGCAGCTTGATCTCGAACAGCGTCCCTGGCTCGCCCTTCAAGGCGCGCGGTGGATCCACAGACGCCAGTTCCTCGGCCGCCCGCAACTGTTCAAGGTACTTCTGCGACGGAAACGCGTAGGTCTTCATGCAATCGATCGTGATCGCCGCCTTTCGCGCGTTCAATGAGTTTGTCTGTCCCTGAACCTCGGACAACATCGCCTTAAGCCGGACTATTTTTTCGTGCACTTCGGGCACTTGCGCAGGCGTGAGTAGGCCACGTCGGCGAGGCTCCTCCAGCGCGGCTACACAGGCCTCAATCTCGGCGGCCTGCGTCTGCAGGCGCTTAACGACGAGATCCACGACGTGGTCGGCGTCCTCGGGCTTCATCTGGCGCGCTTGCGAGACGGCGCTTTGCTGAGCCGGCAGATCGAACTGCAGCAGCTCGTCCAATCGCTTGAGTAATCCCGTCAGTGCGTTCCTGGAGGGCGGAGCCTGCCACATCTCCAGGTGCCCGGTCGCCGATGATGACGCCCTCGTGCGTGCCTCCTCTGCACTCGCGAGTTTCTTCGTACCCAGATCCGAGAGTACGATAACCTTGGCTGTCGGGGCCGTGGCAGCGTCGGGCCTGGCGAGCTGCGGCTCGCGCAGCCCGGCAGTTGAACTCCTCTCGCCTGCGGCCGGTGCGCGCTTGCCTTTCCCCTTCCTGCGCGCCGCGTGGCCCTCAGCCAATAAGACGGTATTTTCCGGTATCGCAGCCTGGGCAGGCGGTTCAATCAGGACTGGCCTCTTTGGCTGCACTGCCAAAAGCCGCGTGACTTCGTGCGCGGTGACCCATGCACCTTCCACGATCTGGTCCAACAGTTCCAATGGAAGGTCGGCACCTGTTCCGGCATCCCTTAGCCGGGCAACGATGCCGTTCACCCCTAACGCAAATTCCGAAAGCCGCTCCATGACTCCTTCCAGAACGGTGCAGTGCTCTGCGTCGAGTGCCGCTCCGTTGCTGTTTAGAACCGCGTCGGCCGTCGAGAGGAATGCCGGAAAAACATCCTCGATGAAGGTTCCGAGCAGACGCACCCGCCCGTTCTCACCCATGAGGATTTCCCTCACGGCTGGTCCGAACGTGCTCGCCTGCGGCTCAATCATGAGCTGCGCGAGAGCGATCCGCGATTGCAGATACATGCACTTCGTATAAAGTGCCCAGCCGGTATGCAGCCGTAGTGCGGCCTCTTCGGGCTTCCGCATCTCGGGCGTGGTGCTTGGCAAGTTGGCAGTGGCCGCGCAGACGGACTGCATCCGTTCCGAGCGCAATGCCTTCTTTCCCCACCACTCCATGCAGGCCAGGTAGTGCTTCGCCACGCCGGAAACCGCTCGGCTCAGTTGGCCGGGCGGCGCGTTGGATTGGCGCATCTGGTCGAGCACGGCTGCTGCTTTCTTCCTGCTCGCCTCCAAGTCGTGGATAATCCAGGTGGCCACGGCGTTGCATTCGTCCGCCGCATCGAGCGTCTCGTCGCGGAGTCGGCGAGCCTGCTTGTCGGACAGAATGCTACGCGCCATATCTCGGGGCAGGCCCGCGTAGTAGTCCAGAACTGCTGAGCCTGCCTTGACGACTTGATCGATCAGCTCTTGCGCCTCCGACGGGTTCCGGGCTTGCGTGGCCACATTACGACAAGCATCAAGGTCCTCAAGCAGGCTGCGCATTTTTCGCTTTGCTGCCTTGTTCTCGTCGCCTCTTGGGGCTGCCACACCCGAAGTTGGTGGCTGGCTCACGAGCGGCGCCGTTCTATCTTGGGGCCCGGAGCGCATCCGCTCCACGACGGAGTCGAATGATTGCCTGCCTTGCCCGGGGGCGGGACCGGGCTCCGGGCTCAAACTGCTCGATCCCCACGTGCTGTCGGCTCCTGCAGCCCCAACGTGCGATTTGCCAGGTCGGTCAATGCCCGTCATATTCCATCTCCGATATGGGCGAGAATGCGCAGCCTGTCTGGATAGACAGGCTGGCTGACGAGTAGCTGACGAAGGGCGTTTTTCCGGATGCACAAGAAAACCCAGGTACCGTCGGTTGCAATTCCATGGGGTCTGGCGTGCTGCTGGAGGCAGCGGGGATGACCGCGTCATGTAGGATAGTCAGCTGCAGTGCATCGCCGCGACCTGGTGCTGCCTCGCCGTGACCGCCATAAGGATCCGCGCTGTCAGGCTGCGACAGAATCGGCCGTGACGGCGATTCTTGAGACTCCGCCCTATGCCGGCTGCTTTGTCTATAGGGACTTGGCAAAGACCATCCCGAATACCGGAGCGCCGCCACGAGAATGCTCGCGTCCTGAAACGGACTGGTGGATTGTGGTGAGGCAAAAATACCCGGCGAATATCGATTGGCAGACCTTCGGCTGCCGCACGTCCTGTTCTCCGGGAAGGAGATGCGAGTCCGAAGAGCTTACTGATCCAGCGGTGATGCACCAATCCTGACCAGACGCAGAACGTCGGTCAAAACAACATTTTCTTGCCCCACGTCCGAATTCGAGCAGAACCGATGTTGCGCAGCTCTTTTCCAAAGTACAATCTTGCCGAAGCTGCCGCCCATCCCAGCCCAGTCAGAAGCGGCGCGGGATCGCCTCCAATGTCCTGGTTACATCCTCGCCCAGCTTCGACAACCGCGCCCCGCCACAGCAGGCGCAGGTGGTCGGGGGTATAGAGCGCAATCCGATTGACGCACTTCCACACTGTTTGCCGCGCGGCCCGGGGGGATCGATGACGACGCGCTCGCGTTCGATGTCATCCGGCCAGGCCTTGCGTACCGGCCGCTTGCGCGTGAACGCGCGCACGGTTTGGGTTTTCGCCGCCGCGGCCCGAGCTGCAAGCTCATCCTCGGTCGCCGACATCACCAGATCTTTCAACTGCTCGATCAGCCGCGCCGTGCGTTCGGAGCGCGACCCATGCAACTCGCGTTTCAGCTTTTCGATCCTGAGCTGCAGATGAGCGATCAGCGCTTCGGTGTCGGACAGCTTTGCCTTCGCGCTGGCGGCTTCAGCCACGGCCGCATCACGCTCAGCCTCGACCCTTTTGCCGCGCTTCACGCTCGACCAGCAGCGCCGCCTGGGCTCTCGCGAGGTCCGAAGGAAGATCATCCGACTTCAAATTCATGAAGCCAGGGATGCTTGATCTTGGTTAGCCGATGTTCGATGCCATTCTCTTGGCAGCGCATATCGAACATATGTGTCACGTATCTTGCCGTCGGGCCGTCTGCGTAGCGCGGCGGGAAAGTGAACTGGATCCCATTGTCGGTGATAACCGTGTGGATCTTGTAGGGGACAGCCGCAATCAGAGCTTCGAGGAAGGCCGCGGCGGAGGTCCTTCCCGTCTTCCTGACCAGTTGCACGAAGGCGAACTTGCTGGTGCGATCGATGGCGACGTAGAGGTAGAGCTTGCCTTCAGCGGTCTGGAGCTCAGCAATGTCGATGTGGAAATAACCGATCGGGTAAGCCTTGAACTTTTTCTTCGGAGGCTTGCTGCCTTCGACCTCCGGCAATCGGCTGATGCCGTGGCGCTGGAGACAGCGATGCAGGCATGATCGCGTCAGATGCGGGATGGTCGGCTGGAGCGCATAGAGGCAATCATCGAGCGGCAATAGCGTATGCCGCCGGAAAGCGACGATGATCGCCTCCTCCTCGATGGAAAGCACGGTCGATTTGGCTTCCTTCGGGCCTGTCGGGAGATCGGCGACGGTCTCGCGCTCCTTCCACTTCGCGACGGTCTTTTGGTTGATCCCATAGCGCCTGGCGAGCGCCCTCAGGCTCTCTTGACTATTCTGTATTGCTCGACGGATTGCCTCCGTCGTGGTGGCGCAGCCGTGTAAAACTTGTCCCATAGCGCATCCTTCGAATCGTGCGATAAGAATGCACCATCAAAGCTCGGGACTAAACACCTTGGCCGGAATGGCAGCAAGTTACATCAACGCGACGTCTGTGCCGCGATCACCCACTGAACCTTTGGCGGGCAGCAAGCAGCGGCTCTCCGGCTTGAGCCAGATGCGTCAGTGCGACCACGAGGTGTTACGGATATTGGTGACCAGTGGCCAGTTGCGCGGCGATGGCGGTCTGCCAAGGCGTATCAGCATCATCTCGCGCCATGTATCTGTGTTGCCGATAACCGAGCGCCGGGGAGTCCGGCAAAAAGCCCGGCATCGGCGGGTCGATACAGCGGTTGATCACGCGTCGCCCCGTGCTCTCCTTCGATAAAAACAACTGATCGAAATGACGATAAGATGCAGCTTGCCGAAGCTGCCGCTTTTTTGAGCGTGGCTTTACAAGGCACCAACTCTGCGATCAATACCGAACGTACCAAACCGGTTGCTAATTCTGTGATAAACAAAGCGCCATCTTGACCCAAGGCAACGCTCGTACACGTCGAGCCAGCGCAGGACTGATGCGGAGCGATGCACTCGCCATTCGATGCCAGGACGAAGACGTGGCCCAGCTATGCATGAGCTACGAACAGCGTCCGGCGTCCATTGCCAGCACGTCCGGACCGCTCGTCCCGAAGAATGAGCTAAACCTGCCGATCTTACGGCACACCCCAGACGTTGTCGGACGCGAGAATGCGGCCAGGCCATTCCGCCAACCGTTATTGACGATCAAGGACCAGGAGCCACCGGGTGCAAGCCTGAAGATGCGGCCAAGGAAATGTCGATCAGATAGAGATTTCCCTACGCGTCGAACGACGGCCCTCGATGAAGCAGTCAGCCGGCTTGCCTCCACGGTTGACGTCCGCCCAATCCGAGCGGACTCCGGGCCGACGCAATTTGGCGGGCATGGCCGAAAAGACGCGCGTTTCGATGAACTGCGGCGGTCCCTCAAGGTACATCATGGCGCTTCCTTTAGGCTGCGCCTTGGCTGCCCCTGGTATTTGTAGGCGAACTGCTTGGGCATCGGTCCTTTATTGCGGTCCTTGCGTCCGGTCTGCTCCCATGCATGCGCCAGGATGCCTACCGCGCGTGACAAGCAGAAGATGCCGCGGGCTAGGGGTGCAGCAAAGCCCAGCTCCCCATAGATGACTGCAGTGGCTCCATCGATGTTCATAGGGATGAGCTTGCCGTTGCGCTCGCACATGACGCGCTCGATCGCGCGCGCAGCGCTGGCATAGCGACCCGTGACGGCACCATCACTGATCGCGGCATCGACCAGTGCGAGCAGCGGTTCAGCGCGCGGGTCGACGGGGTGAAACCGGTGACCGAAGCCCGGCAGATATTTGCTGCGCGTGGCGGTGAAATGGTCAATCGCCTCAGCGGCAGCCTCATCGAGGTCCTTGGTCTCGCTGCGTCGCAGGACCTCGTCATAGAGTTCGATCGCCTGCTCCCCCGCTCCGCCATGCACGTCGTCGAGCGTGTTGATCGCCGATGCCATCGCGCCGTTGAGCGGCAGCCCACAACTGACAGCCATCTGCGCGATGGCGATGGAAGGTGCATGCGGGCCGTGATCCACCGATGCAACCAGCGCAGCCTGTAACAGCCGCTCCTGCGCCGGTGTGGGTAGCTCGCCGCGCAGCATCAACCAGATCATCGCGGGGAAGGAGATATGACCAATCAATTCGTCGATCATGTATCCGCGGTAGGTGATCCGCCCGGGGGCAATGTCGCATATGGAGGTCCGCCACCAATAGGCGGCCTGCTCTCGCAGCTCCGTTTCGCTCATTCTGTTTTCCAATCTCGTCAGCCTATGTCCGGCCGAGGCTTGCTTGCGCGCAACTCCCTGCCCGTCACGCTCCATCCGTCGCCGGGCGGACCCGTGGAAAATGCGCTCCTCCTTGATGTGGCGTTCCGGCGGCACCGCTGGCGATAAGGTGCTTAATTTCCGGATAGGTATAACCGAGCCGAGCCAGCCATCGCTCCGTGTCCGCACCGAGCGACGGGGGAGGCGCCGGGACAGGAAACACCTCGTCCAGCCGAAAACCAGGGCGCGTAACGCGTAATGGCAGTTCGCCAGCCCTATCGAGCGGCAGCATCTCGACAAAGCCGCGCTCCAGCAACTGCGGCTCGCGCAAAACTTGCGGAACGGTCAGCACGCAGCCGGCAGGAACGCCGGCGGCGTTCAACAGCGCCTCCCACTCCTCTGCAGGCCTGCAGCTCAAGGCTGCGTTCAACTCATCGCTAAGCACCCCGCGGTTCAATTTACGTGCTTCGCGCTTTGCGAAGCGCGGATCTGTCTTCAGATCCGGCCGGCCGATCAGATCGCAAAGGGTCCGGTACTGCTTCTGCTCGTTTGCGGCTATATTCAGCGGGCCGGTCGCGGTGCGGAACGTGCCGGAGGGTGCGGCCGTGAAATTCTCGTTCCCCATCGGCTGCGGGTCGACTCCGCCGTTCAGGTGATTGGAAACCACCCATCCCATGGCCGCGATTGTCGCCTCGAGCAGCGACACGTCGATGAAGCGGCCCCTGCCCGTTTGCTGCTGCTCGACGAGCGCGGCGGCGATGGCAAAGGCGGCCGTTAGCCCGGCGATGGTGTCGGAGATCGGGAAGCCGGTCCGCAGCGGAGCCGTGGCTGCATCACCGGTAACACTCATCGCGCCGGAAAGGCCCTGGACGATCTGGTCGTAGGCCGGGCGGGCGGACCAAGGACCGTTTTGCCCAAAGCCTGAGATCGCACAATAGATGAGGCGTGGGTTGCGCTTGCACAACGCGTCGAAACCGAGACCAAGCCGCTCCATGACCTTGGGCCGGAAGTTTTCGAGAAGGACGTCGGCCTCGGACACCAGCTTGAAAAACACTTCCCTTCCCGCTTCAGACTTCAGATCGAGCGCCACCGACTGCTTACCGGCGTTGACGCCGACGAAGGAGAGGCCCTGAAGGCGCTCTGCCCTTTGCGGATCGGCGCCAAGGCGCCGCGCGAGATCGCCTCCGTTGGGGTTTTCAACTTTGATAACCTCCGCGCCGAGGCGCGCGAGATGGTAGCCGCAGAACGGGCCTGCCAATACGTTCGACAGGTCGAGGACACGGATGCCGGTGAGCGGCAGGGACATCTGACGAAACCTCCTTTGCCGTATCTTCGGCCGCTGCGATTGTTATTTCAGTTGCTGGACCGCACGTTCAGCGAAGCGATTGGTGAAGGTTTGCTGAGGTCGATGTTGGCCGCGGCGATCCTGGGTCGAAATCGCTCAACACAGCCAGCGCTACCTTGGCCGCCTCGGCGTCCATCAGGCCGGTCTGGGAAAACAGTGCCGTCGACGCCTTCAGGACGTCGATGTTCACCTCGCGATTGTCGGTCTTGTACCCGGCCGGGACCGCGTCAACGAGCTGTTCCGTTGATACCGAGTTGATCCAGCGGTGGGTCTTCAGCAGGGCATTGACCAGGCGCTGCACGGTTTCGGGATTTTTGTCGATGAACGATTGCTGGAGGTAGAGACAGGCGGTCGGATAGATCCCGCTAAAGGCAGTCTTGGAGCCTTCGACCGTGCGCGCATCGAACAGCGGCTTGGCCGCATTCTTCCTCGAGAGCAGCGTCGCAACGGGATCGAAATAGACCAGCGCGTCGATGTTCTTGGCTTCGAGCGCAACCATGCCCGGCGTGCCGCTGCCAACTGCGATGATCTTGACGTCGCGCGGCCCCAATCCTGACTTCTTGATGTAATAGCGTGCCATTGTGTCCGTCGAGGAATCAGGAGCCGTGATGCCGAGCTTCAGGCCCTTGAGGTCGGCGCCGCTCCTCACCTTGTCGGCGAGATCGCTGCGCACCCCGAGAAGAACGCCGGGTATGTCGTTGAGCAGAAAGACGCAGGAGATCTCCTTGCCCTGCGCCTGCATCGTGTGATCATAGAACCCCACGACGCCGTCCACCGAGCCACCAATCAGCGCCTGCAGCGCCTTGGAGCCGCCGGCCTGGAAATTCTCGACAGTAACGTCGAGCCCTTCTTCTTTGAAGTTACCGAGCTTTACGCCCAATTCGAGAGGCATGTAATTGAGAATCTGGGAGCCGACGGCGATCTTCAGTGTCGCCCTTTCAGGTTCGCCGGCGTCAGCCGATAAGAGGCAGAGGCCAACGGCCGCAACACCAAAGATCAATCGGATTAAAAAGCGCATATACTTGGCCAAGCACATGTTCAAGTCTCATGAGGCGGCGCTGGCCGCCAGACCAACAACCTCTTTTCGGCACGATCGACGAGCGCGTCGAGTGCGACCACGAATGCGAACAGCACAATGATTCCGGCGAACACGCCGGTCGCATCGAGCACCCCTTCGGCCTGCGCGATTCAGGTGCCCCAACCCGGCGGATGAGCCGAGATATTCCGCAACCACGGCGCGCATGACCGCCATGCCGACGGACACTCGCAGGCTCGACAGGATCCAGGTGGTGGCAGAGGGCAGATAGACGTGGCGCAACAGCGAGGATTTCGAATCGCGCAGCAGTCGCGTGCTCGCCAGGACGACCGGATTGACCTCGCGCACGCCTAGTAGGAAAGTGTTGAAGAACGCAACGAACAGCACGAGGGTCACGCCGAGCGCAACGTTCGAGGTCAGCCCCAGACCGAACGAGATAACGAAGATCGGCCCCAGCAGGATACGCGGGATCGCATTGAACATGGTGAAGCGCTGAACGACATCAGCGGCAAACGGGCTTAATCCCAGCCAGATCCCAAGCGCAGTGCCGATCGCAATCCCGACGACGAATGATGGGATCGTCTCGACCAGCGTTATGCCAACATCGGCCCAGAAATCCGCGGTCGACGTCCAGTTCCTTATCCTGCCGACCAGGGTCGACGGCGCCGGAAAGAAAAAGGCGTCGATGAGGCCTAATCGCACCCCCAGCTCCCAGATCAGGACAAGAGCGAGAACGATCGCGACTTGCGTGACAACGACCTTATTTCTGCGCGGCATAGCTCCTCTCCACTTCAGCGCCCAAGCAGCGACCAGATTTCGCGATAGAGCGCGACGAACTCGTCCGTGGTCTGCAGCGCGGAGACGTCCCGGGGACGAGGCAGCGTGATCCTGACCTCGCCGTCCATCCGGCTGGCGGGGCCTGCGGACATCACGACGACGCGGGTCGGCCAGCGTGATCGCCTCGTCAAGATGATGGGTGATGAAGATCAAGGAGCGGTGCCCGCCTGATAGCTGATGCGGATAACGCTGCTCAAATCCCGTCAGGCCGACTTTGGCGAGCCACGGCCGAACCTCGGCGCGCGCCTCCTCGAGTGACTTGCCCTGAAAGACAAGCCCAAGCCCAACGTTGTCCTGCGCGGCCTTCCACGGCAGTAGGCCCTCCTGTTGGAGCATGTAGCCGGACTGATCATTCAGTCCCGTGAGCGGCTTGCCGAAGATCTGAACGTCTCCCGACGCGGGTTTTGAGAGACCTGTGACAGTGTTCAGGATGGTGGACTTGCCGCAACCGGTTGGTCCCATGACCGCAACGAACTCCGCGTCGCCTACTTGGAGGTTCACGCTCTTGACTGCGATGAATGCGCCGAAGCGGATCATTACCTCGCGCAAGTCAACGGCCAGCGTTTGGCTGCCCTTCGCGCTTCAGAACTCGTTCTGTTATATGCAATCCATAGTCCTGTGTGTAAGAAGAGTCAATCTATTCTGCCGTACAGAACCGTTTACCTCCTTCTGTAATGGACTTTGGCGTCTTAATCTGGCAGTGGTTCTATTCTACAGAACTGGAGCAGAGATGAGCAAGACAGGAGTTGACGCGGTCAGGAGAGCGCTCGCGATCCTGAAAAGTTTCAACGCGGAGCGGTCTGCGATGACGCTGACGCAGATTGCGGAGATGACGGACCTCTACAAGAGCACAGTACTCCGATTGGCGTCTTCGTTGGAGGCTGACGGCTTTCTCGTCCGCGGCGCGGACCGGTTGTTTCGACCGGGACCGGAGTTGTGGCGTCTTGGGGCGCTCTATCAGCGCGGTCTGGATCTTGGCGAAGTCATCCGGCCATCGCTTCGTCGCCTGGTTGAGTCAACGGGGGAAACTGCATCCTTTTATGTTGCAGATGGCGACGAACGCATCTGTCTTTACCGCGTCAATTCTCCACGTTCAGTTCGACATCATCTCGAAGAAGGCCAGCGATTGCCGATTGATCGCGGCGCCGCCGGGCGAATTCTTACTGCATACCGCGAGCCAACGAACGTAGAAGGGAAGAAGATCCGCGATAAAGGCTTTTATGTTTCGATCGGAGAGCGGGATCCGGAGGTCGCCGCGGCGGCCGTGCCGTTGATGGACGTACACGGCAAACTGAGGGGCGCCCTTTCGCTATCAGCGATCAGGACGCGCTTCGATGCCGACGCCCGCAAGTCGGCAATCGATGCTCTCAAATCGGAAGCCAAGGCCTTAGCGGGGTTGCTGCCTGCGAGCGAATGCTGATCATTGAGGCATCCGCTTTGCGCCATTTGTAAAGAAGTCGACGCGGCTTCGGCAAAGGCTGGCAGTGTCTTATGGCGCAGCATGAGGCAATCAGGCAGTTCCCGACTGTTCAGAGGCAGAGCAGCCACGTTGAACGATCGAGTACAGAGATGATGGACGCGAACGACATTCACATTCGATTCGATGCGCCCGCCATGCTTCGCAAATGGCCCTCCATAAACAATGAGCGCCGTGCAGACAGAAGCACCTATCTGCTGGCGGAAGGCACGCTGGACGACTGCATACGAGAGTTTATGACCAAGCCTGAGGCCACACGTCATCTTTACGAAATCCACACAGCGCCACAGCCTCCGCTCTTAACGAAAGTCTTGTCAGCCGATCACATCACGGAGCTCGCCAGATTCCGAAGTTTCCTCTGATCGGGTTGTTCCTGTCGGCACTTCTGGGTCAGGCGAGGGTCAGCCTCAAAATCGATGTTCGGGGGACACGCAGCGCGCAACGCACGCCGAATGAATTAGTCTCAGATCAAGGACAATAATTCCGCTTCGCCCTCGAAAGCAGAGCTGAGCGTAGGTGCCGCTTTCGTCCTTGAGACCGGCTGGAGCATAGGCTCTTACTCAATCAGAAGCGATCATGCAGCTGCCGGCTGCGCGTCTTGTCGCCGGCCGTCTCAGCCACGAACTGTCCCGGTCCTCGCGGCGGGCCCTCGGGCTGCCGTCGCCCGATCGCCATGATGGCGGTGCCCATCGCGCTGGAGCTGAGGGTGATGATGAAGCCGAACAGGAGCAGCCCGAGCGCGATGCCGGGGGTGTTATCGGCCAGGATGAGGTCTCGTATGTTGCCGGGATTGAGCAGCATGAGGCCACCGACCAGGAGCACCGCCAGCGACACGCCCGCGGCAAAGTTGATCGCGAGCAGCCGTAACAGCGGCGCTTCGAAAACAAGGGACCTGGGCGGCGACGGCGCCTCTTCCTGCATGTCGTCCTCCATCGCAAGAAAGCTTTCGCATTTTTCGACCGATCGACCGCCGGCTCGGCTGGTGAAAGACTCCGCTCGCGGCATTCACACCATGCGACAATAAGCATCAGGCGGCCGACCGCCACCTCGCCGTCCTCGAAATTGCTCCCCGAACGTCTGCACGGCCACCACACGCCGCGCGACGTGGGCACGTCTTCGTTCTAGAGCGGCACGTCGAAGGTGACACTTGGATGGCGTATGATGCGAACTCAGGTGGGCGCTCAACAAGAATCCACGCCCGCTCACTACGAGGCTACACCATGTCAATCCGCACAGGGCGTGACCGCCAACTGCTCAGATTCAGCGATGCGGAAATGGGCGACAGGCCGCACTCCGGCCCGTCGCCTGTAAGTTAAGCGCGCATTGATAATGAAACGCCTAGCTTTGCTGCCATCACAGTGGTGGCACCGGGAGTTCGCTTTAGCGCCTTTGCGATCTTGGCGACGCCTGACTTTGCTTTTGCCATCGTCTTCATTTTTCGAACATCGTCTTTTGTCCACGCGCGGCGAACTACTTTCTTTGCTTTTGCCATTCTTTCTCCGAATCGGATTGGGGCAGAGCCGGGCTTCTATCATGACAGTCTGCGGCGACAATGAACAAGCTTCTATTGCGAGAATGTGAATGCGACTTCGCCGGCTGACAGCTAAATATGTGATCTGGATTACTGTTGTCGGTCGCAAGAACGGGCATGTACCTCTTATTTCAAGGGGACCAGCATGGACGACCGATTTTACATGAATAGAGCGCGCCTCGTGGCGCTTGCGGACGAGGCAGACCCCTTGATTAAGAACGGGTTGCGAACAATTACGACGGCATGACCAGAGCGCAGACAACGCGCGGTCACGCGAAAAAGAAGCCGGCGCAAAGTTCTAATGTCGAGAGTCGGGACGCAGATTAGCTGACTCTACTGGGGATCCTTTACTCTGTAGTGTTTTAGGGGCATCGAGCGGCGGGCCGGAAATTATTCATATCTGCAAAATGGGCGACTCGATCTGCCTCAAAAACTGGCAAGACTTCAGGCAGCATGTATCCAGACTTGGCGCCGTGGGCGAATTCTCCGCCCGTGAACCACCACGCGCAATTTTTGGCCATCTCTCCGCCATCACATCATCACTTCACGTGATCCAACAGCAGCCAGCGAGAGCAACCGTTGGCCTGTCCAGTCCATCATGGCCAAACTTGGGCGAGCTAAAGCAACAAAGGCGACGGCTTAATACGCGTTCAGAAAAATCGGTCACACCAAAAAAGTGATGCGAAAATCCAGTCACCGGAAAATGATCGCTGTGTTCTTCTCCGATCTCACCACGCTCACAATGATCCTCGGCTCTTTCAGCTGTCCCATAATACTCGAAGCTTTCTTAGCTTTCACTGGAGAGAGGAGCGAACGCCGTGATTGAATGAATCGGCGCAGAGCTTTCTTCCCTGCCACTCGTTTTTATCTTGCGGTCACCAACCTGGTATCGAGAACCAAACTCACAAAGGCGGATGTCAGGCACGCGCTGTTCCGAAGCACGCCGCGGCTAGCTGCACGAGACCGCCGATTCTGATTCAATAGCGGCGGCGGAGAAGGATGAACAGCCGAGCACAGGAGGGATCGATAGCGATGACGGATGAGCCCCGCCAGAAGCGGAACCTGATTCCGTTGAAAAAGGCGTTGGAGCGGGGCGGTTTCGGCCGGACCAAGGCCTACAAGCTGATCAAGAAGGGAAAGATCGTCGCCTACAAAATGGAGGGCCAGACCATGGTCGATGCCGATTCCATCGACGCCTATCATATGACCCTCCCTCGCATTGAGCCGAGTAAATGAAGACAGGCTCCTAGCTACTTTCCGGCGCAAAAATCGCGGCTCTGAAGGGGCGGGGTCAACCACGCAGACAACGAGAAGCCCCGCGGGGCCGCGGGGCGATGAGAGGGCAAGATTGGCGCTGGAAGTGGACTACCTTTGGAGTGACTGCTCTTCCATCACGCGACCGATGCTCATGAGGTTATCGGCGACAACGCCAAGCCCGACCCAGCGCTTCATTCCAGTGCTGCCTTTGTAGCGGCAGCGATCGAGCCCGTGCCGCCGTTTGGCCACGCTGATGCGCCCCTCGCATCCGGTCCGCCATTTCTGGCCGTTGCGGAACCAACGCTTCTTCTGCTCGCGCTTGCGCGCGACGCTATGGATGGAGCGATTGGGGATGCAGACGCGTTGACGCCGCTCGCCTTCGCCGCGGCTTCATTCCTGGCGGAATAGAACCCGGCGTCTGCTGCGACCAGACGTGGCGTGCGACCGAGCTTGGCTTGGTGGATTTCGATGGCCGGAACCAACAGGTCCGAATCGCTCGGCCGCCGATCGTAGACTTCGTAGTCGATCACGATCTGGTTTTCGGCCTCCTGCAGCTTGACCATCTTGCCGAACTCGTTGGGCTTGCCGGCCTTGCCCTTGCGAATGATCTCCGTCGAGGGCTCGAACACGCTGAAGAGCTTGTCCTCCGCCCGCGTGTTGCCGCAGAAGATGCGTTCGTCGCACCGAGCGACATCATCGTTTCCAGCTCCTGCCGCAAGCCTTGCAGCGCCAGCCGCTTGAAGATGCCCTTGGCCCGCTTCACGCCGGCGGCGATCTCATGGGAGAAGCGCTTCGCTTGCCCCACCACACGGCTCGTCGAGTTCAACAGCCGCCGGTAGCCTTGCTTGAGCTTCTCGCGATTGAGCGGTCCTTTGGCACGTGCGGTTCGCGCGATATCGAGCAGGCGCAGTTTTACGCTTCGCGTTCGGTCGCGCAGTTTGGTTCCGGCCGTGCCGACGATCTTGGTGACCTTCTTCATGGTGCGGATCAACACCCTTACCCCGTCGCCCAGCAACGTGCTGTCGGTCGGGTAATGGATGTTGGTCTCCACCACCGTCGTATCCACGCGCATTCTGCGTCCCTGCGTCCCCCTCGTTGCTGCGCGATTTGCACGATCCGGTCGTGGATCTGCCTGATTGTTTCCGGATCCACAGCCAGGCCCCAGCGTCCCATCGTCTTGGCGTCCGGCGTCTTGCCGCCGCCCACCCGGGTGAAGTCGCGATACACCAGATTGGCGCGCACTTCGCGTTCCAGCACGTGATAGCTCCAGTTGCGAACGTGCTTGAGGATCAACAATCGCAACACCATCTCGGCCGGCGCCCCCAGCCGACCACGACCACGACTCTTGGGATGTCGTCTCGCCAGCGCCTCGTACACCGCACCGACGATCTGTTCATCCGCCAGAACCCGGTCAGCATGGGTCATCCAGCCTTCGCGAAGATCGCTCACTTCCCCGGCGATCAAGCCGTCGCCGAAGCTCAGTTGCGCTCTGCGCATCTCAATCACGTTTCTTCCTCCCCGCGGCAGCGCCGCATCAGGGCGCAACAGGTGGTGATTGAGCTCGCAGATCGCCTCGATCGCGTCTTTCAGCTTCTGGTAGTTGTCCAGCCAACGGCGCACCTCGGCAACGCGCTCGCGCCGCACGCTGAACTGGCGCACGCGTCCGCCCGCATAGCTTACCGTCAGGACATGCACCTGGTGCCCTTCGCCGCGCGCGCATTTCGGGCAGCCGCTCTTATGACGAACCGTGCGCTCCAGCAGCGAGCCGCGCAGCAGTTCGCCGGTGACCGGCAGCTTCCCGACAAGCTTCTCACGCGTTTGTGGGCTCGATTACGAATCATTCATAAGAATGAATCAATGCTGCCGCTTCAAGTCAACGCCAAGCCGTCCGACCTTGCAGTTTTCGCCACAGCGAGCGATTCTGGCAGCCGGACAAGGCCGCCGATTTTTGCGCCGGAAAGTAGCTAGTTTGCGCAGCTTTCAACGATTGCCTTGATCGGCAGAATCTTTTTTGGAACGGCAAAGTTATCGATCCGATCAGCCCAATGCTGCATCAGCTTGGTGCGCGAGCCGAT
Organism: Bradyrhizobium sp. RDI18; assembly: GCF_043203335.1. Classification (NCBI taxonomy): domain Bacteria; kingdom Pseudomonadati; phylum Pseudomonadota; class Alphaproteobacteria; order Hyphomicrobiales; family Nitrobacteraceae; genus Bradyrhizobium; species Bradyrhizobium sp. RDI18. The sequence goes on from NZ_JBICRN010000006.1 coordinate 749,493, forward strand.
CAGGGCCAGCGGTCCGTGCCGTTTGTAAATCGCCTTTACCGAGTCACTTTCGAGATGCGCAAGTTGCAACTCGATGACGTCCCCATCCCACGCCTTGGCTTCCTTAATCTCCTCATGGTGACAAAGGGTCGAGAACGTAGTGCGGAAGCCATGGGCGCAATGTTCGGTCTTGGTGTCGATGCCGAGCGCACGCAGCCGACAACAGAGCGTTCTACCGGACAAGGGTGTATCTTCGGCACAAGCGAACACGTAGCGCCGATTACCGGTGATTTTCCGCACGCGTCGCAGGATAGCGAGGGCTTGTCGCGACAGTGGCACGACATGGTCCCAGCCGGTCTTCATCTTAGCAGCAGGAATAGTCCACCGTTCGGTATCCCAGTCGACTTCTGACCATTCCATGTTGTTGATCATGCCGGGGCGCGGAATGGTCAGTGCATCGAGCCGAAGGGCATCACCGACCACGTCGCCAAATCTGGCCTTCGCCCATGTCGGCATGATCAGCCTGAACAGGCGAACCACATCCTGCGGATCAGTGACGCCGGGCCGAGGCGTCGAGACGTTGACAACAAGCTGCATCTTGCAGGCGCGGAACGGATTGTAGCCATCCCCTTCGAGGTCAGCGTAGTCGCAAACTTGCGAACCGATACTGTGAACTCGGTCACGGGTCTCTAGTCTGCCTTCAGCCTGCATCGCCCGAAAGAAGGCGAGAACGTCGGGGCGCTTGATGTCTTTCCGATAGAGCTTTCCGAAACGATCCTTCAGATAACCAGCCCATCGTTCGAGCAGCGCGATGGTTTCAGGACTGCGCACTGTGACACGTCTGCCGCGCTTGATCTTCTCGGTCTTCTTCTCTGCGAGCCATTCATCGATCCACACGCCGAAAGGGCGTTCGGCCGCCTGACGATGTCTTTCGAACTGCTTTTCGACGGAGGGATCGACTGGTGGGTCTTGGGCGAGCAGCGCCTTTGCGGCGTCGCGCTTCTGACGTGCAGTGGCGAGTGAGAAGGTGCCGTCGTTGCCATCGCCGTAAGGCCCGATCGAGTAGGTCTTCTGTCGGCCGTGAAAGCGATAGGCCATCTGCCAGAGCTTGGAGGCGGCTTTGCCCGGCCTGTTCAGGTCCGGCTTGATGAAGAGGTAGAGCCCGCCGCCTGTCACGTCAGAAATCTTGGTAGCCGTCCAAGCGCCGTTCTCGAATTTCGGTTTGGCGGCGCGACAGTCGACGTCGGTCCTGATCTGCTCGGGGTTCGCGTGCTCGCCAACCTGACTGCGTGCCATCTGTTTCGATTCTCGCGCCTCGGAAGATCGGAATTGTGCGGCGACGTTTGTTCTTCCGATACCAACAAGAATACCAACAAAATCGGCGGCTGGACGCGAATAAGAACAAACAGTGCCGAACGGCAATGTACGCGAAAACCCCTGTTCTTCAAGGGTTTCTGAGCATGTGCGAATGCCAGCGAACATCTTAGGACATCTCCGAATACTCTACTTTCTTACGTGTGAGGTAATCGAAACGGGTCGCAGGTCGGGTCATTTTGGCGGCACAGGAGATGACCCATGCTGATGCTTTCGCTGTTCCGCTTCATCGCCGCCATGATCCCCTGGGTATGCAATCTGGTCACCTGGCTCGTGGCGCGCTCCTGAACATGCCCGAGCCCCTGGTGCATGACACCGGTGTCTTCGTGTTCGTGCAGGTGCAGGCGATCGAGAACAGGGTCGGCAAGGCGCTCTGCCCGGTGCGGTTGATGCGTCAGCTCCGGTCGCTGCTGCAACGCTGATCCCTGTCATTCCCAAGCAAAGGAGAACGTCATGATCCATCCGTCCACCTTCCTGAGCCGCGCCCTGCTCGCCGACGCCATCTTCAGCGGCGTGGCGGCCGTGGCGCTAACGCTCGGCGCCGGCACGCTCGCGCCGTACCTCAATTTGCCGGAAGTCTTGTTGCGCGAAACCGGATTGTTCCTGATCGCCTATACCGCGCTGGTCGGCTGGCTGGCGACGAGGTCAACGGTGATGAAGGCGCTGGTGTTGTTCGTGATCATCGGCAACGCCGCGTGGACGCTGGGCAGCATCGCGCTGCTGTTCTCGGGCATAGTGTCGCCAAACCTGCTCGGTCAGGTCTTCATCGTGGCACAGGCGATTGCAACCGGCGTGTTTGCTGAATTGCAGTACGTCGGCCTGCGCAAGAGCAGTGGCACGGTGACGGCATAAGGCTCTCCCGTCATTGCGAGCGAAGCGAAGCAATCCATGTCGGGCATAGCGGATAGATGGATTGCTTCGTCGCTTTCGCTCCTCGCAATGACGGAGAATGCCGTCAGCTCAATACCACCGCCGCAATCATTCCGGCAAAAGTCAGCACCAGCCCGATGACCAGCATCGGCACCAGGCTGCTGCCCGAATACGGATCGGCCTGCTCCTTGTTCGTCACGATCTGTGCACGATAAGCCATCACACTGCTCCTGCCTGATTGCGTCGAAATCTTTCACCGTTTGCGAGCATGATGCCGTTGGCGCCGGCGATGCCAAGCTCGAGGCTCGCCGCAATCCGCCGCGCCCGCTCCACAAAATGGGCTTCGGCTTCGGGCGGACAAATCTCACGAGCGGTCTGCTCGAATAGGCCGAGCCAGCGGTCGAAATGCGCGGCATCGACCGGCAATGGCAGATGCTTGGCCATCGGCGTGCCGTGGTAGCGGCCGGTCATCAGCGCGACGGACGACCAGAATGCGCACATCTGCTTCAGATGCGGCTCCCAATCCTTGATGCGCGCCTCGAAGATCGGCCCCAGCACTGCGTCCTCGCGGACCTTGGCATAGAAGCCGCGCACCAGGCGCTCGATCATCGTCTCGTCAATTCCGGTTCGTTGCATGATCTCGGCCGTGAGCCGTTCGCGCCGCTCCGGCCCTGCCACGATCGCTTCCATTTCGCCTGCCCCTAACTAAATAGGTATTTTAAATACTCATTTAGACGGCTATAGATGATTTGCAAGCAGATCTTTTGAGAGGGGCCCCATGCGCCTGACGTCGTTCACGGATTTTGCGTTGCGCGCCCTGATGCGGTTGGCCGGCGAACCCGGCCGTTCTTTCGCCACCAATGAAATTGCGGCCGAGTTCGGCATTTCCCGCAACCATCTGGCCAAGGTGGTGCGCGACCTTGCCGATAGCGGCTTCATTTCGACCCAACGCGGCGTCGGCGGCGGCTTCATGCTGGCCCGCCCGGCCCAGTCGATCACCATCGGCGAGGTGGTGCGCGCACTGGAAGGGCCGCCGCTGGTCGAATGTTTTCGTGAGGACGGCGGCAGTTGCGTGCTGAAGCCGCGCTGCCGGCTGAAAGCAAAGCTGGCCGCTGCCCGCGAAGCCTTCATGCGCGAGCTCGATGCCACGACGCTGGCGGAATGCGCCTATCCAGCGCCGGCCAGGCGGAACCCTGTGCACGCATGAGGACCGCAACGAAGCATCAAGACTTGAACATGAAACCGATCGAATTCGAGAATGGCGTCGTGCAGATCGATGCCGCAATCGTCGCCGAAGGCCTCGGCCTTGCGCTGTCGCTCCTTCAGAAGGAGATGCGGGCGGGCAGGATCACGAGCTTTGCCGAGCGCGGCGTCGATGCCGACTTTGGCCGGCATCGGCTGACCTTCCTGTCCGCGCATCGGCGGTTTCGCGTCGTGGTCGACGAAACAGGCACTATCGTTCAACGATCGGCGGTGGATTTCGGCGATTCGTCGTTGCCGAAATCGGTGCGCAAACCCGGTGGATAAACCGCCGCACGCAGCCTATGCTTGGAGGGCCGGCGCCGGCGCGGAAACCGGCTGTTTCCTGGCAGCCGATTCCTTGCCGGACGCTCTGACACGGCTGCTGCCGTTCAGTGATGTCCCATTCATTGAGATGCCATTGCGCGAATGGCCGTTCAGCTTGAGCGTCTTCTTCGGCGTGTGCTCGGCCTCTGCCTTCAATTTATCCTTCAGCTTCGCGTCGGCCTTGGCCAACTTTTCCGACTTCTTCAGCGCCTTCCGCTCGGCCTTCGCTTTCAGCCGCGCCTTCTCCGCCCGCGCTTCGGCACGCTTCTTCTTGCGCTTCTTCTCGCAGGCTGCGCATTTGCAGCCGATCGGCTTCAGATAGGCTTTGAAATAATCGGTGCCGTAATCGTAGTTGATCTCCTCGCCCGGCTCGATGTTCTTGATGGCGCGGATGAACACCTTGCGTTTACGGGGTTTGACGTCGGACTCAGCGTTTGGCCTGCAGGAATGGTTGATATAGCGGGCGATGTTCTTGCGCACCGAGCCGTCGATGGTCCAGCGGTTGTTCAGTTCGAACAAATATTTGTTTTCGATCGCGTCTTCCTCTTTCTTCTTCAGATCAAGAAGCGGCCCGAAATAGCGGATAATCTTGGTGCCCTTCTTGATGGGCTTGGTGGCGAAAAGGCCAAGTCCGGTGCGAGAGCGGCCGACGCGATAGGGTTTATTCGAAGGAATGGATGGCATGGTGACTGAATGACTGCACGCTCGGAAAACGAGGAATTGCGAAGCCGCTCTTCTGGGACGATTCCAACCGAATGTCAGGTGTTTCGCGGCGTTTCCGTGAACCTTCCCCAGATTGCGCACGTCTGATGCTCGAAGTTCCAGAGGAAATGAGCGGCAGGATGAAACGTTCCTCGCAATTGATCGCATCGGCCCTGCTTGTGCTGTCCGGCCTGATTTCGCCGGCCTACGCCCAAACATTCAGCAGCAGCTACACGTCGACCGCGCCAAAGGACTGCCACACCGTCGGCAAGCCCGAATCCGACGGCAGTACGACGCAGGTCTGCCCTGGCAAATCGGGGCTGGTGGTACTGATCAGCGAGGGCGATCTGCGCGAAACCGTCTCGGTGGGGCCAAACCGCGAGGTCGCCGCCAAGGAGCCGGCCGCGGAGGCCTGGTTCGGCCCCTTCAATTCGACCGGCCACACCGTCGAATGGCGGGCGGTCGACGGCAGGCCGTTCGCGATCATTCAGCGCTGGCTGATCGCCGATAACAACGACCTGGACAAGACCGGCAACCCGATCACGAAACTGATGCTCGCGGTGACACGGCTGCCGCCCGGGCCGGTCTGCCACGTCGCCTATATCGACGGCCAGGCCAATCGCAATGCCAACGAGCTCGCGCGCCAAGCTGCGGACGAATTTGCGCGTGATTTCAAGTGCGGCAAGGACGAAGTGAAGGTGATTGGCGAGCGCGGCCGCGCGGTGGAATTGGCGAAGCGGTGATGGTACACGCAGTCTGGCACTTTCTTGCCGCATTAACGTCAAAGCTTCAGGCTTGAGTGCTTGAACCTTGTCAAACCTTGTTATTTCAACGGCATCACCCGGGGCAGCGATGCATATAAAACTCTTGGCACTCTTCATCGCCGGCATCGCCCTCTCCGGCTGCTGCGCCTCCGGAACTGGCTGCTCGACGCAGACCGCGGGCGCGCCGATTGCCTGGGACGGGTTAGGTGAACCGCCGACGGCAGATGGCGAACGAGCCCAGCCCAAGCGGAGGACCGCCCGCAATCGCGAGATCATCCTGGGTCCGCTGAACGAAGCCGCACCGAGATCGGACGCCAGAGAGCGCTACGACGATTGGACACGGCAGCCCAACGAAGACGCGGAAGCCGACGCAAGGCTCGCGCGGCAAACCAAGATTTGCAGGGGCTGCTGAGCGGGACGCCAGCCGCAACCGTCATCGCGCAGCTTCATCCCGCCTGCGAGCTCCCGCAGAGCGGCCGCCGTCTTACGCCCCCGGCGGTCGTGGCACTGTCGAACGCAGCATTGCATCCAGAAGCTGGTCGACGCCGGTCCCCTCGGGCAGCCGATGCAGGATGTCCTTGAGCCTTCCATCAAGCAGCAGCGTGGTGAAGCCGTGCACCAGCGACCACGCGCGGGCAATCGCGGCGGCATGGTCGAGCGACAAAGCTTCCAGCGCTTCGCCGGTGAGCTTTTCGTTGCGGCTGAGGCTCACCGCGGTGGCCAGTCCCTCGAAGGAGGCGGTCGCCGCCTCGTGCAGCGAGGGCCGTGTCATGTCGAGCCGCTCGGTACGAAACATCAGCCCGTACATGCCGGGGCGCGCCTGCGCATAGGCGACATAGGCCTTGGCGCGCGCCAACGCCTTCATGAGCGGGAGCGTTTCGGTGTTGCCCGCCGCGATCATCGCCTCGTTGAAGCGCCGAAATCCGATGGCCGCAAGTTCGCTCAGGAGCCCGGTGAGATCGCCGAAATGATGGGTCGGTGCCGCATGCGACACGCCGGCCTCGCGCGCAACCGCCCGCAGCGTCAGGCCCGACAGCCCATCGCGTTCCAGCACCCGCTCCGCCGCGGCGAGCAAGGCGTCGTGCAGATCGCCGTGATGATAAGGCGTCTCGCCGGCCGGACGACGACGCCGGCTGGCCGGCCTCTCCGCTACGGGTTTCGCCGCACTGCGCTTCGCGGCGGGGCGGATCGTTCTCGTTTCTCGCGATGTCCTTGCCATGCGACTTCTTATAACCGCAATTTTTACACTGTAAAGATTTTGCTTGACGACGGCTCGCGACATCCTTACTGATATCTTTACGATGTAAAGATCAAGCCGGAGGAAACGCGATGCTCGACCAGGCAACGACCGAGATGGCCCGGACCAATCTGGCGCCGATCCCGATGGAATGCGACGCGCCACATCTCAAGGTGACCGGCGAATTGCCGCGCGAGCTCAACGGCACTCTGTATCGCAACGGCCCCAACCCGCAATTCGACGCGCCGGGCGCCCATTGGTTCATGGGCGACGGCATGCTGCACGCCTTCCATCTGGAGAACGGCCGCGCCAGCTATCGCAATCGCTGGGTCCGCACCCCGAAATGGCTGGCCGAGCACGACGCCGGCCGCGCGCTGTTCGGCGGCTTCGGTCGCAAGCTGCCGGGCGCACCGGCCGGGACCACCGACGACGGCGGCGTCGCCAATACGAACATCATCTTCCATGCCGGAAAACTGCTGGCGCTCGAGGAAGGCCATCTGCCGACCGAGATCGAACCCGGAACGCTCAACCGCCTTGGCTATTGCGACTACAAGGGCGCTATCAAGGGTCCCTTCACCGCGCATCCGAAGATCGATCCGGTGACCGGCGAGATGGTGTTCTTCGGCTACAACGCCGCTGCCCCCTACCCCTGCCCTCTCCTTCGGATCGGTCAATGCCTCAGGCGTCGTGACGCGGTTCGATCGCTTCGAGGCGCCCTATGCCAGCATGGTGCACGACTTCATCGTTACCGAAAATCACCTGCTGTTTCCGATCCTGCCGATCACCGGCAGCATGGATCGCGCGATGCGCGGCAAGCCGCCTTATGCCTGGGAGCCGGACAAGGGCGCTTATGTCGGCGTCATGAAGCGCAACGGCTCATCTGCGGACATCGTCTGGTTCCGCGCCGAGAGCTGCTACGTCTTCCACGTCATGAACGCGTGGGAGGAGGACAACCGCATCATTGCCGATGTGATGCAGTTCGAGGAAGCGCCACTGTTCCCCCATCCCGACGGCTCGAAGACGGACCCGGAGAAATCGCGCGCGCGGTACTGCCGCTGGACGTTCGACCTCGCAGGCAATACCGACCGCTTCACGCAAACCTATCTCGACGAGCTCACCGGCGAATTCCCGCGCATCGACGATCGCCGCGCGGGACAGGCGAACAGCCACGGCTGGTACGCCTGCGCCAATCCTGACTTGCCGATGTTCGGCGCCCTGTCCGGCATTGTCCATGTCAACGGCAAGGGCAAACGTCTCGGCCATTACCTGCTGCCTGCCGGCGACACCATTTCCGAGCCGGTGTTCGTCGAGCGCGGGCCTGACGCCGCCGAAGGCGATGGCTGGCTGCTTGCCGCCATTTGGCGCGCGCGGGAGAACCGCAGTGATCTCGCGGTATTCAACGCGCAGGATGTCGAAGGAGGTCCCGTCGCGCTGGTGCACCTCGGTCACCGCGTGCCCGACGGCTTTCACGGCAACTGGGTCGGGGCGGACTAAGCGTCACCATTCGTCATTCTCCGATGTGCAAGTGCACATCGGAGAATCCAGCAGTACCGCATTTTAGCGTTCGACCGCGAACGATTTTGACACTGTAAAGATTTTTCTTGACGGCTCCGATGTTCAGCTCTACGGTATCTTTACGATGTAAAGATTTAACCTCCCCGAGAGATCATCATGACAATATTCCTGATCCTCGCCCCGTTCGGCTCGTTCGCCCTGCTGATGCTGGTGACCTCGGCCGAGATCAGCCTCTTCGTTGCGGCCGCAATCTGCCTTGCCGTCATCGGTATCGACGTTCATCGCGGCCGCTCGGTCAAGATGCTCGGCGCGGGCTCGGTCGTCGTATTTGTCGCGCTCGGCGCATACGTCTCATTGGTCGATCCGAACCTCAGCCATTCGGCCGTCAAGCTGACGGTAGACGTCGGCGTGCTCGCGATCTCGTTGGTTTCGCTCATCATCCGCAAGCCGTTCGTCCTCCAATATGCGCTTGAGGAGGTCGATGCCGAAACGGCCAAGCAGGCCGGTTTTCTGAAAACCGTCTATCTCATCACCTGGGCCTGGAACGCCGCGTTTGTACTGATGATCATCGGCAACGTGCTGACGATCTATGTCCCGGGTCTGCCGCTCTGGTCGGGACTTGCGATCGCGTTCGCTGCCCGCAACAGCGCCGCCTACTTCACGGCATGGTATCCGCAATATCGCAAGGCGAAGCATGGTAAGCCGCCTGCAAACGCCCTTCCCGGCATCCACTGAATCAGACTTCCAACCGAAACACGATCAGCAGAGAGCAAGACGATGAAGGACGTATTCGCCAGACTGGGCGCCGATTTTTTCTCCACCATCCTGTTCATCGTGATCTACCTGACGACTGACAACGTGCTGCTGGCGACCGGCGTCGCGATCGCTGGCGCAATTGCGCAGGTGATCTACTCCCGCATCGAGGGCAAAGAACTCGGCTACATGACATGGGCCAGCCTTGGGCTCGTCATCGTGCTCGGCAGCGCGACGCTTCTGACCCACGACCCGCGCTTCGTGTTGGCGAAACCCGCAATTGGACATTTCGCGATCGGCGTCATCATGCTCAAGCGCGGCTGGATGTTGCGCTACATGCCCTCCATCGTGACCCGGACCATTCCCGAATACGTCACCTTCGCGGGCTATGCTTGGGCCGCACTGTGCTTCGCACTCGCCGCCGGTACCATCGGTGTCGCGATGACCGGCGACATGACGCTGTGGACGTTCTATGTGACCGTCGTGCTGGTCGGCGCCAAGATTGCCGCCTTTGCAATTCAATACGTCGCGTTTCGTGTTTTGGTCGGCAGCCGGCTTCGCGCCGCCGCCCAGCAAGCCTGAAAAACACGCGTTCAAAAAGGTGCTTGAGACGATTGGGCTTGTGTGGCGAGATAGGCTATACCGCGCACGAGTTTAGCGGATCTCGCAGGCCATTCCGGCTTGCCGTGGAAACGTCGGGGAGACAAAGATGGCCGTGGACGGAAACTGGAATATCACCATGAGCACGCCGATGGGCGAGCGCAAGGCAACGCTGTCGCTGAAAAGCGCAGGCGGCGCGCTGACGGGCACCCAAGGAGCGAACGGCAATTCCGGCGACATTTTTGACGGCACCGTCAACGGCGACGACGTCGCCTGGAAGATCTCCATCACCAACCCGATGCCGCTCACCCTCGCCTTCACCGGCAAGGTTTCCGGCGACAGCATGTCCGGCGAAATGGGCATCGGCCCGATGGGCAGCTTCCCGTTCACGGGTTCGCGGGCGTAGGTTCTCCCTAAAACCAGATCCGCATCGGCAAGCCGTGCGCATCAACGGGCGGCGCCCCCTCGGGGACGCTGCCCGCAGGCTCGCGGGCCGCAATCGCAACCGCGCAGGCATCCAGCACATCGTCAGGCTTTGCACCGCTACGTTCATGGGTCAGCCAGCGATCGATCTGCCGAAAGCCTGATTGCTTGAGCAGCGCGCGGCGCAGCGCTACTCCCTCGGCGGATTTCTTCGACGGCAAGGGCTCGTTGTCGTTCAATCGCAGAAACACCAGTTCGGGATGCACCTCGCGAATATCGCGAGATGGATCGCGCGCACGAACGCGTCGACCTCCATGATCTTCGCACCCAGATGCCAGAGCTGGCGGGACACCCGCTTCTGCCCGCGCCGCTGCGCCTCCCGGTTGGCATCATTGGGATCGCTGAACTCCGACCACAGCCAGCGGCGAGCGCCGGCAAAGACGCGCGACGCGTGCGGCCGCAATTTTACTCGAGCCAGCAGGTCGCAGTCGCGTTCGCCGTGGTCGCTCATCCCGATCGGGATATCGATGCCCGCTCTGTCGCAAGAACGCGACAGCGCGTCCGTGATGTCGCGATGAAAAGAGATTTCCTGCACGTCACCGTCGAGGAGAACGGCGACCCAGCCTTTGCTGAACCCGTCGAGGCCAAGCGCCCTGCAGCCCGACCTCTTGCTCACTTCGGCCGGCTGGGCACGATCGCAATCGGATTGAAGGTATAGACCGCTTCGCCATGCTGGTTGTAGGCGGTCCACCTGACCCGGGCGATGCCTTGCGGCTTCGTGCGCGACGCCGCCAATTCCACCACCTCCCCTTCGAGAAAAATGGTGTCGCCGGGCCGCACCGGCTTCAGCCAGCGCAGATCGTCGACGCCGGCGCCGAACAGCGGATGCGGCCCGAACGGGCGCGCGCTCGCGGCGAGCCGCATGGCGATCGCCGCCGTCTGCCATCCGGAAGCGGCGAGGCCCCCGAGAATGGACTTCTTGGCCGCCTCCTCGTCGAGATGAAACGGCTGCGGATCGTACTCTTTGGCGAAGCGGATGATGTCCTCCTTCGACACCGTCGCCGCCTCACTCTTGAAGCGCATCCCGATCTTCAGGTCGTCGAACCACTCGATCATCGCGTCCTCGCTCACATTTCACGCCGAACGCGAACAGGTTACCCCAGATTCAATTCCTTGAAGAAGTCGTTGCCCTTGTCGTCGATGATGATGAAGGCCGGGAAATCCACCACTTCGATGCGCCAGATCGCTTCCATGCCGAGTTCGGGATATTCCACCACCTCGACCTTCTTGATGCAGTGCTCGGCGAGATTTGCCGCAGCTCCGCCGATCGAACCGAGATAGAAGCCGCCGTGCTTCTTGCAGGCCTCGCGCACCGCGACCGCGCGGTTGCCCTTGGCGACCATCACCATCGAGCCTCCCGCCGCCTGGAACTGGTCGACGAAGGAATCCATCCGCCCCGCCGTGGTCGGGCCGAACGCGCCGGACGCGTAACCGTCGGGGGTCTTGGCGGGACCGGCGTAATACACCGGATGGTTCTTGAAATAGTCCGGCAGCGGCTCACCCTTTTCCAGCCGCTCGCGCAATTTGGCGTGCGCGGAATCGCGCGCGACGATCATGGTGCCGGTCATCGAGACCCGCGTCTTGATCGGATACTTCGACAGCGTCGCCAAAATCTCGTTCATCGGCTGGTTGAGATCGATCTTGACGACCTCGCCGCCGAGCGACTGCTCGACCGCGGGCAGATACTGCGCCGGGTTGTGCTCGAGCTCTTCGAGGTAGACGCCATCCTTGGTGATCTTGCCGAGCACCTGGCGGTCGGCCGAACAGGAGACGCCGAGCCCGATCGGGAGCGAGGCGCCATGGCGCGGCATACGGATCACGCGCACGTCATGGCAGAAATATTTGCCGCCGAACTGCGCGCCGACGCCGAGCGACTGCGTCATCTTCAGGATTTCCTGCTCCATTTCGACATCACGGAATGCGTTGCCGTCGGCCGAGCCGTGGGTCGGCAGCGCATCGAGGTAGCGCGCGGACGCGAGCTTCACCGTCTTCATGCAAAGCTCGGCCGAGGTGCCGCCGATGACGATGGCGAGATGATAGGGCGGACACGCCGCAGTGCCGAGCGTGAGCACCTTCTCCTTCAGAAACGCCAGCAGACGATCTTTGGTCAGAACGGAGGGCGTCGCCTGAAACAGAAAGCTCTTGTTGGCGGAACCGCCGCCCTTCGCCATGAACATGAACTTGTAGGCGTCATCACCCTCGGCGTAGATCTCGCACTGCGCCGGCATGTTGTTGGCGGTGTTCTTTTCCTCATACATCGACAAGGGAGCCACCTGCGAATAGCGCAGGTTGCGGCGCAAGTAAGCGTCACGCGCACCTTCCGACAGCGCCGCTTCGTCGTCGCCATCGGTGATGACGTTGCAGCCCTTCTTGCCCATGATGATCGCCGTGCCGGTATCCTGGCACATCGGCAGCACGCCGCCGGCGGCGATGTTGGCGTTCTTCAGGAAGTCGAAGGCGACGAACTTGTCGTTGTCGCTGGCCTCCTTGTCTTCCAGGATCGAGCGGAGCTGCTTCAGGTGGCCGGGTCGCAGGTAGTGATTGATGTCGCCGAAGGCAGCCTCCGACAGCGCCCGCAACGCCTCGCGCGACACCACCAGCATGTCCTTGCCGAGCACCTTCTCGACGCGCACGCCCTCGGTCGTGATCTTCTTGTAGGGCGTGGTGTCCGCCCCCAGCGGAAACAGCGGGGTATGCTTGTAGGGCGGAACGGGTTTCTGGTCGGGAAATGCGGTCGGGGCGTTCATGCTGGTATCTCGGGGTTGGAGCCGGCGGCGGCCAGAACGGCGCCGCGGCGGTAGACCCGTTCTAAGCATTTTTCGGCCAAAAGGAAGGTTCTGCTGGCCCGGCAGACGAGGCCGAACCTGGGCAATTTTCGGCCGCCAATCGGCGATTGAACCGTTCCCAGCCATCTCCAGACAAACCCGAGACTTTCGATACTCCCCAACCGATTGCGATGGTAATGAACTCCGCCACCACAGTGCCCGACGCAGCTTCCGTTCCGATCCGTCCCCCGCGGCTGCTTGGGCTGTATCTGCTTCTGATCATCGTCGCCGCGATCGAAGCTTTCGACGGGCTCTCGCACGCGCCGGTCCTGTTCGGCGACATGTCGCAAATTCCAGGCCCTGGCGTCGGCGGTGCGATCATCAAGACGTATATTGCAAGCCATCCGGTGCTGGCGTTGGCGGCGCTGGGGTTTGCAACCATCGGAAGGCTGCGTTACGCCATCCTCGCGCTTGGCGCGCTCGTGCTCATGACCTGGCTGAATTTCATGCCCTCGGTGGTGCAGCACGGCTTGGACTTCCGTGGCGTCTCCGCCTTCGAGACGCCGGTCCGGATCATCGCGTTTCCGCTGATGGCCGCCTGCGCTATCGCGCTTGCCGCACGCGGCGAGCGGCTGGGACTGGCCACTATGCTGGTCAGCATTCCAACGCTGTACGGCATGGCCTCGGTGATCGCCTTCGGGATCGGCATTTTCCTCTACGGGTTCTGACACTCGCAAGATCGGATTGACTTCCGCGCGCCTTCCTTGCAGGAAATCCGCGGCTTCAATGGTGCATGGGGGCATTCATAATGGCTTTGGGACCACATCTTCGACGACCGATCCTGCTTGCCGCGGCACTGCTTGCGACGGCCGCCGCATCGCCGGCTCAGGCCGACCGCTGCGAGGATATCGCCAAGGAACTGAAGAACCAGATCGACGGCCTCAAGATCAGCGTCAATACCGGCAACATGATCTATCTGACGCATCCGGCGGCGAAAGAGCTGTCGCTCGGCTGCCGCGGCCGCAATTACTCCAACGAGCTCTACGCCAAGACGGACCGCAAGCCGAAGCCGCAATTCTTCGAACTGGTCGCCTCGGCCGGCGCCATCATTTTCACGATTCCGAAGCCCGACGTTGCGACCGGCTCCTCGCGCTGCATCAAGCGCATGGGCATTCTGCGCGGCGACAAGGTTTCCATGCGCTTCCGCCGGCTCAACATGGAATGCACGCGCACCAAGACCGAAGCCTCGATCGTGGTGACCCGCGGCAAGGACGAATAGGCCCAAACCGCTCCGATCCGTCGCATTCTAACGATTCCGCGAGCCGTCTGTTCACCATTGAACGGGATTGACGGCGTTGGCGCGGGATTGCCGGGCCGGATTCACCAACCGTTCGTTCCAACCCGGCCAGTGTAGGAGGCAACCAAAAGGATGCTTCCGATGAGTGTTTCTGCTGTCCCCGCAACGGTGGTGGTCAGACCGCCCGAAGTCCCCGTGTTCAAGGCTCCCGACAAGACCCCCGACGTGCAGAACGGCGCTGCCGCCGACGGCACCCGCACGCCGAAGCCGACGCTGGTCGCTCCCCTACCGCCGGGTCAGGGAACGCGGATCGACCAACTGGCTTGACGGCAGGCGGCCTGCCCGCGGCAACCCAGCGCCGCAAGTTTGCCGAAAAAATGCGCGATCCTGTTGCGCGTGGGGCCAATGGAGCCCGCGCATGATCGCAAAACTTCTGCTGCAGAACACTATCGTCGTCGTCGGCATGGGCGCGCTATTGTTCGCCGCGGCCGGTTCGCTGGACTGGCCGGGGGCGTGGGTGATGTTGATCGTCAGTGCGATCCTCGGCCCTGCCTGCGGGTTGTGGCTTGCCAAGACTGATCCGGCGCTGCTCGCCGAGCGCATGCGGCCGAAATTTCAGGCCGACCAGCCCACCGCCGACAAGATATTCATGCTGGTATTTGTCGCGGCGCTGCTGATGTGGCTCGTCGCGATCGGCCTCGACCGGCGGGCCGATGCCTCCGATGTTCCGCTGCTGCTGCAGGCGCTCGGCCTTGCGATGTTTTTACTCTCGATCGCGTTCATCATGTGGGTGTTCCGCGAAAATTCGTTCGCCGCTCCGGTCGTGAAGGTGCAGGCCGCGCGCCACCAACGCGTGATCTCGAGCGGACCCTACGCCTTCATCCGCCATCCCATGTACAGCGCCGTCATGCTGTACTTCATCGGAATACCGCTGCTCCTCGGATCGTGGTGGGGTGTGGCGTTCGCGCCGGTATTCGCCGTGCTGTTCGCCATTCGCGCCCGCATCGAGGAGCGCGCATTGGTCGAAGGGCTTCCGGGCTATGCTGACTACGCCGCCCGCGTGCGCTATCGTCTGGTGCCTGGAATTTGGTGAGGAGGATGACGGAGAGATGCCCGACAGCAAGACCTATACCGGCGGCTGCCATTGCGGGCAGGTACGCTTCGAATGCACCACCGATCTGGCGATGGTGACCGCCTGCAACTGCTCGATCTGCACCAAGAAGGGGCTGCATTTCACATTCCTCGACCCGAAGAGTTTTCATCTCCGCGCCGGCGAGGAAAATCTGAAAGAGTATCTGTTCAACAAGCATGCGATCCACCACCAGCTCTGCGTCGATTGCGGCGTCGACGTCTTCGCACGCGGCAAGAAGCCCGACGGCACCGACGTGGTGGCGGTCAATGTGAGCTGCTTCGACGGCATCGAGCTGTCGAAGTTGAAGATGACGCCGGTGGATGGGAGGAACATGTGACGGCGGAGCGGTCATTCCGGGGCGATGCGTAGCATCGAACCATGGGGCGCCCTTGCGCCCCGGAGAATCCAAGGATTCCCCGATGCGCAATTGCGCATCTGAGGTCTGGTGCTGGCGCACCATCCCGCAAATGACGGCTTCAAGTATCCAGCACCTTATACCTCCGGAAAATCCCGTCCTCGTTGAATTCAATCCTTCGATCGCTCGCCAGATACGCCTTGATGTTCGGCCTCGCTGCCACCCTGTCGCGAAGTTCGACCAAGCCGGGAATCTCCGGTTCAAATGCCTTCATCCGGTTCGGAAATGCATAGCGAAGGCCTTCGACGATCTGAAACAGCGACAGGTCGACATAGGTCAGGCGGCGGCCGGTGACATATGTCCCGCCATTGGCCTGCAGCAGATCTTCGAAATAGCCGAGATATTTCGGCACGCGCGCCTTCCAGAACTCATCGGTGCGTTTCTTCGCCGGGGTCTTCTGCTCCTCGTAGTAGAGCGAGGGACCGAGCGGATGATGGGTGTCGTGAACTTCCAGCACCAGATCCGCAATCGTGAGCTGTAGTTGGTGCACCCATAATCTGCCGGCCTCCGTCTTCGGCGCCAGCCCATGCCGTGATCCGAGATAGAGCAGGATGTTGGCCGTCTGCCCGATCACGAGCTTTCCGGCTTTCAGGAACGGCGGCGCGAAGGGCGGCGTTCCCTTCCCGACTTCCATCATGCGTGTCATCGCCGCCATGCCGTTGCCGTGGCGCGCCACGTCGGTATAGCCGGTGCCCGCCTCTTCCAGCGCGAGGCGGACGTATTCGCCGCGGCCTTGAATCATTGGCCAGTAATAGAGCTCGTAACGCATCGATCATACCTCCGCTGCCGGTTTGACCGACCTAACAAATCATCCTGCGGTTCGTTCGTCACGCCAACCGCGGCATCCGCGCGACCGCTGCGGGATGGAACGCCGCGCGCAGATCCACAGGTCCGAATCTGTCCGAATGCGAGCTGGCGTGTTAGGTTGTTCCCGTTTGACGCGTCGGTTTTCACAACACCACAGGAGAATGTGATGGCGGACAACAAGAAGAAGCGCGGCGGAGCCGATCGCGGGCTGATCGCGTTGAGCGAGCCTTACGAGGTCGCCTATTGGTCGAAGAAGTTCAAGGTCACGCCCGCCAAACTGAAAACCGCCGTCAGCAAAGCAGGACGCTCCGCAAAAAACGTCGAAGCTTACTTCAAGCTGCAGAAGCACAAGGCTGCCGACAGGGCACGGATCGCGGTGAGCCAGCCCTATGAGGTCAGCTACTGGTCAAAGAAATTCAAGGTCACGCCCGCCAGACTGAAGGCCGCGATCAAAGCCGTCGGGCATTCGTCGAAGGCGGTCGGCGCACATCTCGCCAAGCGCAAGGCGCCAAAGAAGGCGAAGAGGAGCGCAAAGAAAAAGGCCGCCTAGCGACGGCCTCACGCCCGACGGCATCAGCACCGATCGCCCGGGCGCGTTGTCGACCAGGGCGACGGCCTGCGCGACGGCGACTGAGCGGCGCCTCAATCATCATCATCATCGTCACGGTGCCAGCGGCGCATAGGGCCGTAGCGTTCGCGAACGGAGTTACGCATGTATGTCGGTCGTCCGCGATCAGCGTCGATGCGAACGCTGCGCCGCTGATAAATTGTCCGTCCACGGCCGTCGTCGGTGGTGATTGTATCGACGCGGGTGTGAACGCCATTCGACGAGTTGGAGCTGGAGTTCGACGACGTGTTGCCGGCCAGCGCCAGCGGCGTTGCCAAGACGGTAAAAGCCAACGCGACAAGGACTCGTTTCATTGCAAGGCCTCCAAATGCCGATTGGCAACTCGACAAGCACTCAGGAGTTCCGCAATCGACTGCCGGATGCACCAGCAAGAAAGTAGCCTGAGTAAGTTCCGCGACATCGAGAGGGAAGCATACCGATGTTGCGGAGCTGTCATTGGACGCACGTTCGCGCGAAGGCCTCGATTGGTCGAACCTGTTTGCGTCGCTCGCCGGGCGAGCGGCAAGACGATCGCCCGTCAATTCGCCGCGAAGCAATAGAACAGCCCATCGCCGCCGGTGCTCTTCAGGTCTGCCTGCGAACAGCCGCCGTCGGGCCCGCGCGAGGGATGCGACGAATTCCAGGATTTCGAGGCGTCGTCGTCGCGCAGTCCCACGCGATCGGAATGTCCGACCATTGCGGCGCCTTGCGTCGAACTCGTCCAGTTCCTGCAGGTGCGATCGTCACCAGCGGTAAACGCGGTGCCGTCGGGTTGCGATCCCGTCAGCACGTCATGGCGATTGGGCGTATCGCCGCGGCCATTGATGACCTCGCCCTTCTCGCTCAAGGCGTTTTGCTTGGTGAGGCCGTTGGCGCCGTGCAGTTCGGCGACGTCCTTGGCAACCACGGCGCCCTTGGCGTTCTGCCACGGCCCCTTGCCGATACGATCGCGCGCGTTCACCGCGGGCGCGCCGTCGGCGCCTTGCGTTGAGAGATAGGCGCGCCAGGTTTTGCCTCCGGCACCGGCGGCCTGCGCCAGCGTCTGGCAATGATTGTCGGCGCCCGCAAGACCACCGAGATTGCCGCCGTTGCCAATGCCGTTGCTCGTGACGAAGAAGCTGGTATTGGCGGATTGCGCATGCGCAGGCGCTGCAGGGATGACCCACATAACGGCAACCGTCATGCAGGTCTGCGCAACGATGCTGGCAAGATTCTTCATCCGGGTTTCTCCCTGTGGCTTTTTCGTTCGATGTCATGAACCCGCTGCGATAGCGAATATTCCGGCGCGAGCATCGTGAAAGGAATGAGGCATCGGAAGTCGTATCGTGTCGCGGACGCGGCGCGGCACGAAGTGACGCGACGCAGAGCCGGGACCCAAAAGCTGCGCGAGGTCCCGGCTCTGCGGTGCAACGTGAAGAACGTTGCACCGCGTCCGGGACACACAATCAGCTTCGCCAGGACAAAGCAAAAGGCGCTGCGGAACAAACCGCAGCGCCTTCTTCGTGTTGGTGCAGGCGATCAGCTCGTCTGCTGGATCGCCGAGAGTTCCCACTCGCCGCCGCGGCGGCGGGCGAAGGTCCAGACTTCGGTGGCCTCGATCGGGGTTTCGCTGCCCGCGACCAAACGGCCTGTGGCGCGCTCAAGGGTCTTGTCGACCAGCGAGAACCGCATCGCCACGCTGGCGTAGTCGGTTTCGCCTTCGCGCCAGGCTTCCGCAAGATCGCCCTGCAGCAGCTTGACGTCGGAGACCTTGTTGACGTCGTTGCGGGCCTTGTTCTCCTCAAGGTCCTTGGAGAAGTAGGACACCATCTCAGGCGTCGCCAGCGTATGCAGTTTGGCGACATCCTCGTTCGACCAGGCCGCCTGGACTTCGCCGAGCAGCCGCTCGAACGCCTCATAGTCGGCCGGCTGGATTTCCAGCGCCGGCTGGCTCGAACCCAGCCCAAAACCACCCAGTCCGGAGCGGAAGCTGGTCTGGGCGCCAGGGCCTTCAGCAGGCCCACTGGTGGGGGGCGCGTTGGCATAGGCGGAGGCCGGCGTATGACGACGCTGCCACCACGACATCGCCAGACGCACCACGATCACGATCAGCGCGATCTGCAGCAGCAGGCCGATGATCGAGGACAGGCCGCCGAGGCCGGAGAACAATCCGCCGCCGAACAGCATGCCGAGCAGGCCGGCGCCGAGGAAGCCCGCGGCGAGACCGCCGAGCATGCCCATGCCGGGCCGGTTGAAGAAGCCGCCCTTGTTGGCTGCACCCGCGGCCGGATTACCCGCTGCGGGGGTGCCCGGCTGGGTAAAGCTGCGGTTCATGGGTTGCGCCGTGCCCGGCGCGGTGGTCGTGCTCGGGGGCGCCGAATAGGTCTTGGATCCCCGCGAACCGGAGCTGCCGCCGCCGCCAACGCGAGCGTCAGCCGCATCGATTGTGATCGCCAGGGGAACCGCCACGGACAGGACAATGGCCATGGCCCGTACAATTCCGCGCGCAGTCTGCGTGAAATTCATGTCTTTTTCCTCGTTCCCCTCCATGGGGAAGTGCCCCTAAGATGGGCAGAGCCAGCCAAAAGTGAAGCAAATATCGGGAACGGCGGCTGCGGCCCTCAGTCGCGGGGATGTGACGATTTGGCTGTAAACTCGGCATTCACCATGCGCAGCAGGCTTTCGGCGAGGATTTCATGAGGCCGTCATCGTCTCCTTGACCTTCTCGACCAGCGCGGAGAGCGCAAACGGCTTCGGCAGGAAGGCGAATTGTTCGTTCTCCGGCAAGCTCTTGTCGAAAGCCTCTTCAGCGTAACCCGAGACGAAGATGATCTTCAGGTTCGGATTGCGCTTGCGCATTTCGCGCAGCAGCGTCGGGCCGTCCATTTCCGGCATCACCACGTCGGAAACGACCAAATCCACCGCACCGTCCTTTTCGTCCAGCGCCTCCATCGCCTCGATGCCGTTGGAGGCCTCGATCACGCTATAGCCGCGCGAACGCAGGCCGCGCGCATTCAGCGATCGCAAGCCGTCCTCGTCTTCCACCAGCAGGATGGTGCCCTGCCCGGTCAGGTCGGGCCGCGGCTTCGGCGGCTCGGCCGCCCCTTCCCTGGCCGCTCCATTGGCGGCGGGCGCCTCCGGCTGCGCTTCCAGCTCGGGCCGATGACGCGGCAGAAAGATGCGGAACGTGGTACCTTCGCCGGGCGTGGAGTCGACATAGACGAAGCCACCGGTCTGCTTGACGATGCCGTACACCGTGGAGAGGCCGAGCCCGGTGCCCTTGCCGACCTCCTTGGTCGAGAAGAACGGCTCGAAGATCTTGTCGACGATGTCGGCGGGGATTCCGGTGCCGGTATCGGAAATGTCGATCCGCACGTAATCGGCGGCCGGCATGCCCTTGTGCGAAAGCTGCGCGGCTTCGTCCACCGTCACATTGGCGGTCCTGACCGTCAGTTTGCCGCCATCGGGCATCGCATCGCGCGCATTGACCGCGAGATTGACGACCACCTGTTCGAACTGCGAGACGTCGACCTTGACCGGCCAGAGATCGCGGCCGTGCACGAGGTCGAGCTTGACTTTCTCGCCGATCAGGCGGCGCAGCAGCATGGTGAGGTCGGAAAGCGCATCGCCGAGGTCGAGCACCTGCGGCCGCAACGTCTGGCGGCGCGAGAACGCGAGCAGTTGCCGCACTAGCGTCGCCGCGCGGGTCGCGTTCTGCTTGATCTGCATGATGTCCTGGAACGACGGATCGGTCGGCTTGTGCGCGTTCAAGAGGAAATCGTTCGCCATCATGATGGCTGACAGCACGTTGTTGAAGTCATGCGCGATGCCGCCGGCGAGCTGGCCGACCATGTCCATCTTCTGCGACTGATTGATCTGGTTTTCCAGCGTGCGCCGCTCGGTGGTTTCGAGCAGATAGACGATGGCAGCTTCGGTATCGCGCTCGTCCTCCTCGACCGCGGTGACGAAGAACTGCCCCCAGCGCTCCTTGGCGCCGTCGAGCATGACTTCCACCGGCGCGATGTCGCCCTGCCCTTCGGCCGCCTGGTTGATCGCCGAGATCAGAAGGCTGCGGTCGCGCGCATTTACCGTGCGGAAGATCGACTTGTTGGCCGCGCCGTCCGAGCTCAGGCTTTGAGCGAGCTTGGCAAAGCGGGCGTTGGCGCGCACCACCGTGCCGCCGCGCTCCACCGTCGCAATCGCCATCGGCGTATGGTCGAAGAACCGCATGAAGCGGACTTCGGCGGCACGTTCGGGATCGGAATGCTCGTCGCGCGTGCGGCTGATCACGAGCGTGCGCGACGAACCCGGCGAGCCGTCGGCGCCGAAGGCGAGCTTGTGGTAGAGCCGCACCGGCATGGTCTTGCCGCCGCGCATGCGCAGGTCGATGTCGAACACTTCGGTTTTGACCTCGCCGGGTACCGCTACGATCGAGGTAAGGAGCGAGGCGCCATCGCCGGAGACGATATCGGTAAGCTTCAACCCGCCGGATCCAATCTCGGCGAGATCGTGATCGAGCCAGTTCGCCAGCGTGGCGTTGACATAGATGACGTCGCCGGCCGGATCGACCGAGAAGAAGCCGCATGGCGCATGATCGAGATATTCGATCGCGTGCTGCAGTTCCCGGAACACATCTTCCTGACGCTCGCGGTCCCGCGTGATGTCGGCGATCGACCACACCGCGTATTTTGCTTCGCGCTTGCTCTGGCCGAGCGGACGAACCCGCATCCGGAGCCAGCGGCCCTGCGCGCCGTCAGAGCCGGCGATGCGGACCTCCTCCTGCTGCCGCTTGCCTTCACGGGCGGCCTTGAGCAGGCGGAACACGGCTTCGGAGACGTCGGGATTGCCGATGAAGACGCGCTCGACCGGCCGCACGTCCTGCGCGGTGGCAGCTCCGGTCAGCGCCAGATAGGCGGCGTTGGAATAGACCACATGGCCTTTGGGGTCGGTCACCGCCAGCCCGTCATAGGCGTGATCGGCGATGCGGCCCATTACCGGATCGTCGGCGCCGCGGTCGGTGAAGCGGATGATACCGGCGGCAAAAGCGAACAGATTGAACAGGCCGACCATGGCCAAAAGTGCCAACACGCCGAGAATATAGGGCTGAGCCTGGGCACGGCCGATGGTCATCAGGGCCACCGCTACCGCGACGATGCCGGCGGCCACCAGCAACACCAGCACGATGCTACCGCCCCGCCGCGCCGGCTCGTGGGCCGCGAAGGGCTCGGTGGGCGGATGGCTGTCGGTTTCGGCGGTCATCTGAAGAGGCACTGCCCGTCGGCAAGGAGGTGACGCGCGGGGTCGCGCGCCGCTCCTGAGTGCCTGAATCGGACCCGCAAGCGCAAGTCCATCAGGCGGTTATTTGACAGGTTGAAGGCATTTCAAGGCGTTTTTCCAGCGGTTCCCCTCACATTCCTCGGCTAGCAAACCCGTTCTTGAGGCGCATGACATAGCCGATGACCTCGGCCACCGCGTGATAGTGCTCGACCGGAATCTCCTCGTCGATATCGACGGTGGCATGAAGCGCACGCGCCAGCGGCACATTCTCCACGATCGGTATGTCGTGCTTCTTGGCGATCTCCCGAATCTTGAACGCGATGTTGTCGACGCCCTTGGCGACGCAAACTGGCGCCGACATGCCACGATCGTAGGACAGCGCCACCGAATAGTGGGTCGGGTTGGTGATGATCACGCTGGCGTTGGGAACGGCGGCCATCATGCGCTTCTTCATGCGCTGCTGGCGTAACTGCCGGATCTTGCCCTTGATGTGGGGGTCGCCTTCGGACTGCTTGAACTCGTCCTTGATCTCCTGCAGCGACATCTTCTGCCGCGTGTACCATTGCCGGTACTGGAAGAAGTAATCGGCGATCGCGACCGCCGCCAGCATTGCCACCACTGCGCCCATCAATTGCAGCGTCAGGTTGGTGGTAACGTCGAGGATCGCTGAAGGATCGAACATCAGGAACGATTCCAGCCGATGACGTTCGGGCCACAGCACCGCCATCATGACGGCGCCGAGCGCGATCAGTTTGAACAGCCCTTTGGCGAAATTCGCCACCGCCTGTTTGCCGAAGATGCGTTTCAGCCCCGCGCCGGGCGATACCTTGCTGAACTTCGGTTTGAGCGATTCCGACGACCACACCAGCCGGTGCTGGATCATGTTGCCGGCTATCGCGGCAAGGGCCAGCATCAGCAGCGGTACGCCGATCGCGCCGAGCACGGCGTAACCCAGCGTGTTGCCGAGCGCGAGTAGCGCCGCGCCGTCGGCGCGAAGCTGGCCTGCATTGGCGATCAGGTTGCGCAGCGGCATCAAAATGCCGCCGCCGATCGATCCCGCGAACGTCGACAATATCAGGGTGCCGCCCGCGAGGATGAACCAGGTATTGACCTCCTGGCTCTTGGAAACGTCGCCCTTGGCAAGCGCATCGTCGAGACGTTTTTGCGTAGGGTCTTCTGTTTTGTCGTCGGTATCGTCGGCCATCGCGGCGCTCTAATCTTTTATTCGAGCATGATCTTCTCGGAAAACCGGTACCCGCTTTTCCGGATCACGCTCTATTTCAGCGGCGTCAGTTCGTGCATTACGCCGATGAAGTAGTTGAGATAAGTCGCCATCATTCCGGTGAGGACGAGGGCGAAGATCAGAAAGCCCACCATGATCGACAGCGGCACGCCGACGAAATAGACCTGCATCGCCGGCATCAGCCGCGCCAGCACGCCAAGGCCGATATTGAAGACGAGGCCGAACACCAGAAACGGCGCGGAGAGCTGTATGCCGATCTTGAAGGCGGTCGCGAAGGCGCGCGTGGCAAGCGCCGCCACGTCACCGCTCGGCATCAGCTCGCCCGGCGAGAATATCCGGTAGCTCTCGTTCAGCGCCGCGATGACGAGATGATGGGTGTCGGTGGCAAACAGCAACGTCATG
Source organism: Bradyrhizobium sp. RDI18 (assembly GCF_043203335.1). Classification (NCBI taxonomy): domain Bacteria; kingdom Pseudomonadati; phylum Pseudomonadota; class Alphaproteobacteria; order Hyphomicrobiales; family Nitrobacteraceae; genus Bradyrhizobium; species Bradyrhizobium sp. RDI18. Next base: position 773,260 of record NZ_JBICRN010000006.1, read on the forward strand.
CCGAGAATGGAGAGGAAGTTGCCGATCAGCACGCCCTGTTGCCCTTGCGTCGGATCGACAGCGGTGACGAAGCCGAGGCCGAGCTGCTGGGCGATTACCGAGCCCGCCACCGCAAGCGCCGCCAGCGTGACGCGCGCCGTGGCGCCGAGCACGATGCCGATGGCGATCTCGTGCACCAGCAGCACCCCGATCGCCGTCATCGAGGTCAGGTCGACCTGGTAAGCGGTGCGGTGCAGCGGCAGGATGATCAACGTCAACAGCAATGCAATGCCGAGCTTGATGCGCACCGGGATATTGCTCTCGCCAAACCCCGGCAACAGCATCACCATGGCCCCCACGCGGGCGAACACCAGCATGAAGGTGGCGGCAAGGGCCGGCAGCAGCGATATGTCGACGCGCATTTATTCACAATGCATCAACCGCCTATGATTCGCGACGATATCCGCATCATGTGACTGTGCATCGAATCCGCCATGAACGGCAGGGCAAGCAGCAGTGTGACAAAGATGGCGAGGATCTTCGGCACGAAGATCAGCGTCTGTTCCTGAATCTGCGTCAGCGCCTGGAATAGCGACACCACGACGCCGACCACCAGGCCAATCACCATCAAGGGCGACGACACCACCACGATGGTCCAGATCGCATCGCGCGCCACGTCGAGGGTTTCGGCACCGGTCATTGTTGTGTTCTCGCTTGTTTTCACTTGCACCGTCATTCCGGGGCGATGCGAAGCATCGAACTATGGTGCGCAATTGCGCACCTGAGAATCTCGAGATCCCGGGTCTGGTCCTTCGGACCATCCCGGGATGACGTCCCAAGGGACGTCAGATCGGCATCTTCATGATGTCTTCGTAGGACTGGATCACCCGGTCGCGCACCGATACCAGCGTCGAGACCGCGACGTCGGTCTCCGCCACCGCCGTCACCACGTCCATGACATTGGCTTTGCCCGCGGTCATCGCCATGGTCTGGGCGTCTGATTTCTTGCCGGCATCCAGCACGCTTCCCACCGCGTCCTTGAGCAGCGCGCTGAAGGACGGGCCGCCGGTGGATTGGCCGCCCTTCTCGGCGCCGCCTGATTCCATGATGCGCGAAAGCGCGGCGTAGGCATTTGCTGCAACGGTCGGTGAAGCCATTTTCTATGGTTCCTGTTCAGGCCTTGAGGATGTCGAGGGTGCGTTGAATCATGCGGCGCGTGGCGCTGATGATGTTGAGATTGGCTTCATAGGACCGCTGCGCCTCGCGCATGTCGGTCATTTCGACCAGCGGATTGACGTTCGGATATTTGACGTTGCCGGCAGCATCCGCCGCCGGATTGCTCGGCTCGTGCTTGACGCGAAACGCCGACTGGTCAGCCCTGACCTTGCCGAGCGTCACCACGCGGGCGTCTAGCGTGCGGTCGAGCGCCGAGGAAAATGTCGGCACCTTGCGGCGATAGGGATCGCCGCCCGCCGATGGCGCGGTGGATTCCGCATTGGCGATGTTTTCCGAGATCACCCGCATCCGCCCCGCCTGCGCGCGCAGGCCGGAGGTCGCGATGCTCATCGAGCGGGCGAAATCGCTTCCATCATCTGCCATGATCCGGTTCTCCTAATCGCGCCGCGTCAGCGCTCTCCGATGGCGGTTTTGAGCAGGCCGAGGCTGCGGCTGTAGAGCGAAGTGGCAGCCGCGTAATCCATCTGGTTGGCCGAGACCTTCAGCATCTGGTCTTCCAGATTGACCGAGTTGCCGGCAGGCTTGGTCGAAAGCCGCTCCTGCCGCCGTCCCCCCTGAAGCCCTGGCGGCCGCCGGAGACGCCGATATGGGTGGCACTGGTGCGCAGCATGGCGAGCGAGCCCATCGCGCCGCCGACATCAGTGCCCTTGTTGTCGAATTTCGGCTCAACCAGGTCGCTCGGCCTGAAATTCGGGGTGTTGGCGTTGGATACGTTTTCGGCGAGCACCCGTTGGCGTTCCTGGTGCCACTGCATCTTGGTGCGCAGCGCCGACAGGATCGGAAGATCGTTGATGGCCATCGAGCCGTTCCCCGTTAACCTCTGGCAGACGCCGCGAGGTAGGCAGAATTTGCCCGGTGTATGGTTAACGGCTGGTTAAAATCACGCCTGCGGCCATGGGACGTCGGCCAATGGCCGCTGACAGCGCCGAAACGAGCGCATTTTCGCCACGAAAACTGCGTTAACCAGCAGCAACCAACCCGGCGTGGGGCGCTCAGAAGTCGTTTTGGGTCAAACGATTCTTGGTCTATTAATTAACCCGGATGGCGGCGTTCGCCGTGGGGATTAAGAAATAAGGCTGATCTCGGGCATGATTCGCCGGTTGCGGATAGTTCAGGGCATGATCCCGCAAACGGGAACCGCTTTCCCAAAGGGAACATGCTCGGACAGGAAGACCTAAGACCGCACTCGTCGAAGCCAGCAGCAAGAGAACGGCCCGTGGCCGGGGACTAAAGAATGCAGACACTGACATTCCTCTTCGCATTCATCGCCGTTCTGGCGCTGATCGGCGTGGCCGCATGGCTGGTCCGCCGCTTCGCCAACAACCGCCTCGGCGCCAACACCCAGCGCGGGCGGATGCCGCGGCTTGCCGTGATCGACGCCGCCGCCGTGGACGGCCGCCGGCGCCTCGTGCTGGTACGGCGCGACAATGTCGAGCATCTCCTGATGATCGGCGGTCCGAGCGACATTGTGGTCGAACCCAACATCGTGCGCGCAATGCCCAATCGCGATCAAATGGCGCCGCGCCCGGCGGTCGGCGAGCAGCCGCCGCGGATTGCGCCGCTGCCCGATGCCGCCTGGAGCGAGGAAGCGGCGAGAGCCGATTGCGACCGACGGACGGCTTCGATCACCACGTCGAACCGCAAATGCCGGAGCCGCCGCCGCGCCCCGCACGCCCCTCCTTCGCAGACGATCTGCGCCGGCCTGCAGCGCCGGAGCGTCGCAGCGATCCATTGACGGGCTTTGCGCCGGAATCGATCACCGGTCGTCCCGAAGCGGCCCCGCCGCGCCTAACCCGCAACGAACCGCTGATGCCGCGGCCGCAGCGCGAGTTGCCGCAGCGTGAGTTGCCCAAGGCACCGCCGGTGGTCCGTGAGGCGCCGCCAGTTCGTGAGGCACCGCCAGTTCGTGAGGCACCGCCAGTTCGTGAGGCACCGACGGTCCGTGAGGCAGCCTCAGTTCGCGAGGCACCGGTTCGAGCGCCCGAACGCGCCGCGGCACCGCCGCCCCCCCCCCTCCACCCCCCGCGCCGTCGAGCGCCGACCAGAATCTCGCCGAGATGGCGCAGCGGCTGGAAGCCGCCCTGCGCCGGCCGGCCGAACCGGTGGCGCCGCCGGTCGCGCCGGAAACGCCGCCTGCCCGTACCTCCCGCAGCGCCCCCCGCTCCCACACCCGCTCCGCAGAAGAGCGGCTTCGAGAATCTCGAAGACGAGATGGCGTCATTGCTGGGCCGTCCGAAGAACCCTTCGTGAGGCCGGCGACTTCTCCGCGTAGAGTTTTATTTTTCTTAATCCTGACCGTCGCCGGATCGCTCGCCTATCCGGCGCTGGCGCAGGACATCAGCATCAATCTCGGCCAGGGCGGCGGCGGGGTGACCGAGCGCGCGATCCAGTTGATCGCGCTGTTGACGGTGCTGTCGATCGCGCCCTCGATCCTGATCATGATGACGTCGTTCACACGGATCGTCGTCGTGCTGTCGCTGCTGCGCACGGCCCTGGGCACCGCGACCGCCCCGCCCAACTCCGTGATCATTGCGCTTGCGCTGTTCCTGACCGCGTTCGTGATGGGGCCGGTGCTGCAGAAGTCCTATGACGAGGGCATCAAGCCGCTGGTCGCCAACGAACTCGGCGTCGAGGAAGCGCTGCAAAAAGGCCTCCGTGCCGCTGCGCGGCTTCATGCAGAAGAATGTCCGCGAAAAGGATCTGAAGCTGTTCGTGGACCTCTCCGGCGAGCCGCCGCCGGCGACGCCGGAAGACCTGTCGCTGCGGATTCTGGTCCCGGCCTTCATGATCTCCGAACTGAAACGCGCCTTTGAGATTGGCTTCCTGCTGTTCCTCCCCTTCCTGATCATCGATCTCGTAGTCGCATCCGTGCTGATGTCGATGGGTATGATGATGCTGCCACCCGTCGTGGTGTCGCTGCCGTTTAAGTTGATCTTCTTCGTGCTGGTGGACGGCTGGTCGCTGGTGGCAGGAAGCCTGGTGCAGAGCTACGGCGGGAGCTAGCGGCCGATTCCTGCCGGTTCCGCGCAAAATAGGTCAACATTATTTACGTATTTGCAGCGGAGTTTCACAGGGAATTTAAGGTGAGATTAGTTCCTTCATGCACAATGGATGCCACGAACTGACTTACCAAACACATCACCGGATTAGAGATGGCAGGCCAGCCGATCGGCGACATGGACGTCGAATACGCCGCGACGATTGCCGACCGAGCTATGCGCTTGATGTCGCAGCAGTCGGTCCCTCCCACCCCCACCAATTTCGCCGTCTGGTTCGAATACTCGCTCGGCAGTTCGCTGGCGCTGCGAAAGACCATCGACATTCTGATTGCGGGCAAGCGCAAATTCGACCCGGCAACCAACCATGAACTCTATATTACCTATGTGGCGCAGGCCGGTACCGATCCGTTTGGCGACCTTCCCGACCAATTAGGCGGGCTGATCGAGACCGCGCAGCAATTCCTCAACACTGCCGTCACCGACAACCGCAGCCACATCGAGGCGCTCGGTGAAGTGTCTTCCGAGGCCGCTGGTACCGGCGATCCCCGGACGATCATTGCAAAACTGGTTGATGAATTGTCAAAGGCGACGGCCCGGGCCGCCAAGCTGGAGGCGAATTTCGCCGCCACGTCGGAGGAACTGGATAGCATCCGCGACTCGCTCAAAGCGGCCGAGCAACGCTCCAACACCGATGCGCTGACCGGGCTGGCCAACCGCCACTCGATGGATGAATTCCTTCGCCTTGCCCAGATCGCAGCGATGGAAAAGGACGAGCCGCTCAGCGTCTTCCTGATCGACATCGATCACTTCAAGAAGTTCAACGACGATTATGGCCACCAGGTCGGCGACCAGGTGCTTCGGCTGGTCGCCAAGGTCTTGCAGGAAGGCGTTCGCGAGGTCGATCTCGCCGCCCGCTACGGCGGCGAGGAGTTGATCGCGGTGCTGCCGGGCGCCGATCTGCAGGCTTGCACGGCCGTTGCCGAACGCATTCGCCGGCGCATTGCCGAAGCGAAGCTGACACGCCGTGCGACAGGCAAAGAGATCGGCAGCATTACGGTATCAATAGGCGTGTCGCAATTCCGCCTCGCCGAATCCGCGGAAGCCATGATCGAGCGCTGCGACCGCGGGCTTTATCAAGCCAAGCGACTCGGCCGCAACCGCACGGTGACGGAAACCGAGCTCGCGCTCGAGCCCGAGGCCGGCGCGGCCTAAGGCTTTATCCGTTCTGATTAAACAGAACCGCGCCTTCATCCTGTGTCGTTTGCAGAGTTGCCTTAATTCGTACGGGAGAAAAAGTCGCTATCCCGCTCCGGCGCGGAACTATTGCCGCAATCCCGGCTTATCGTGGATGCCCTACAGCCGGGAGTATTCCATGAAGATCGCAGGGATGATTATGGCTGCCGCCGCGGCCCTCAGCATTGCCGGGACGTCGGCTCTTGCCCAGCAACCGCGTACGGGAATGGTGACGAGAATAGACCGGATCAGCGGCACCATCACCATCAAGGATATGCCTGAAGGCACCACCGGCGCGAATACCAGCGCTGCAGCCGAAGAATTCAAGATCCAGGATGGCGCGCGGCTGAACGCCCTGCACGCCGGCGACAGGGTCACCTTCGCCGTGAACGACACGCCGGGGACCAAGACCATCACGAAGATCGACAAGACGGACGCGGTCACCAAGATCGAGAAGAAATGAGGTATTGGCGAAGCGACATCCAACCATCGATGTCCCGCTTCGATGCAAAAACAGCGAGGCCCGGAGTGCCCTAAGGTAGAATGACGTTTCTTCGAAACGTCATTTTGCTTTGGGGCCTCGTCACCGCAACCGCCCCATCCGGAACAAGGAGCTGTTCGGTATAGAAAGCACCGTAAAGCGATCCGGCAGGTCTGCCTTGATCTGCCGCAAATGCTCTAGCGCGGCGATCGCTCGAGCGAAGCGCGAATTTCAGCGGCTGCCTCGTCGCAATACTCGTTCAACTTCTGGAATCGTTGCTGCAGCGCCAAGAGTTTGACGGCGCGTTTCGCCGGCCCCTCCCGATCAATATTAAATCTGTCGGCGGGCGATGGGCGGGACGCAGCAGCCTCTGCGGTTGCCAGCGCAGCTTGCATCGATGTGTCGCGACCGTTGGTGGAAGACATTCTGCACGCCTCACAAATGCACAATCGGGCCGGATTCTGATCCGGCGAACTTTTTGTGTGCTGGCGCGCTGGTGCTCCGACTTTGCACCGCACAGTGTGTTGGTTGGATGCCCGGCCGGGGTCGATTTGGTGGCAAAACACGGACGCCGGCGGCGAATGAGTGGCGCGACCTCGTAGTCTTACGGACTTTCTGTCCACGATTAGGATGCAATCGGCAATCAGCATTGCTGAATTGAGTCGTTTGTTGCTTCAGCGATAGTTCGATATGCCCGCCCAGCCTTCAGAAACCGGTCTGCCGCCGCGCTGCGAGATCTGCGGCGGTGGTACGATCCAGATCGGAAAGCTGCCCCGGATCGGACTGCGTCCTCTCGTCTACGTTTACAAGTGCGACGCCTGCAACCAGATCACTTCGATCGAGCCCGAGCGGCAGGATAGCCCCACCATCAGCCCTACCGTGACCCCGCCGATGCCGAATTCGCGCGTCAAGAAGGCTCCGCACAAGACCCCCCGGCGACAGCCACACTGATCGTCGGCTTCAGAGCGCGACTTTCCCAGAGCATTTTCCAGCGAAGCATGCCTCGGACCTGATCCGTGGGTGGGCACCGGTTCGCGTCAAGAAAACGCGTCAAAACAAGAATCTGGAGCCCGGCTCTGATTCAATCAGAACCGAAAGGGCTCTCGTGCCTGAAACGCCGCGATTGCGGCTGGACCGGGTTTCATCTCAGGAATGCCGCATGTATAGGTTCGGCCAAACTCCGCATGAAGAAGAGGCAGGGCATGTCCGAGGGCTTCATTGACGAACTGTACAACGCGCTCGGCAAGAGCGCGGTGCTATCCGGCGCTGACATCGACGCGCGCTATCACCACGACCTCGCCGGCAATCCGGTACCCAAGCCGCGCGCAGTCGTCCGCCCCAGAACGACGGAGGATGTCTCCCTGCTGCTGCGGCTCTGTCACCGCGAAGGCGTGCCGGTTACGACGCAGGGCGGCATGACCGGGCTGGTGCGCGGCGCGCTGCCGAATGCGGACGAAATCGTGCTGTCGATGGAGCGTATGAACAGCGTCGAAGAGGTCGATGCCTCAGCCGGCGTCGCCATCGCGCAGGCCGGCACGCCACTGCAAAAACTGCAGGAGCGTGTCGAGCAGGACGGCCTGATGTTTCCGCTCGACCTCGGTGCGCGCGGCAGTTGCACCATCGGCGGCAACATTTCGACCAATGCCGGCGGCAACCGCGTCATCCGTTACGGCATGACGCGTGACCTGATCCTCGGCCTTGAGGTCGTCACCGCCGACGGCACTGTTCTGAAGGGCCTGCGCAAATACATCAAGAACAACACCGGCATTGATCTAAAGCAGCTTTTCATCGGCAGCGAAGGCATCCTCGGCGTCGTGACGCGTGCTGCGCTGCGTATCTTTCCCGCGCCGGCGGAGCGGCAGGTGGCGCTGTGCGCCCTGTCCTCGTTCGGCCAGGTCATGGCATTCCTGAAGCTGGCGCTGCAAAGTCTCGGCGGCGAATTGACCGCATTCGAAGTGATGTGGAATGCCTACTACCGCCTCACCGTCGAGCGCGTGAAGGGCGTGGCCGGACCGCTTCCGACCCATCACCCGTTCTACGTTCTGCTGGAAGCTTCCGGCAGCGATCCCGAGCGCATCCATGCCGATCTCGAGAAGCTGCTTGAGACGGCGACGGGCGACAACCTGATCCTCGACGCCACGCTCTCGACCTCGAATGCATCGGCCGCCGCGATCTGGCGCATCCGCGATTCCAGCGTCGAACTGGGCCGCACCTTCCCTTACACCGCCCGCGTCGGCTTCGATGTCAGCCTCGCCATCGACCGGATGGAGGAATATGCCGACACCATCGGATCGCGGGTCAGGGCCATTGATCCGCACGCGTTCGCCATTGTGTTCGGCCATGCCGGCGACGGCAATCTGCACCTCAACGTGCATCACGAGCACACACCCGACAAGCACGATGAATTCGAGAAGCTCGTCTACGACATCACCGGCGCATTCGGTGGCTCGATCTCGGCCGAACACGGCATCGGCATCCTGAAGCGGCCCTACCTTAAAATGAGCCGCACCGAAGAGGAAATCGAAACCATGCGCACGCTCAAGCGCGCGCTCGACCCGAAGAACATCCTGAACCCGGGGCGAATTTTTACGGTGTGAAGGCGCTTGGCGATCGCATATCGAGCGTCAGGTCTACGAACTGATGCCTAGGTGATCGTCGGCCGCAGAAGCAGGTGGCGGCCCGGCTGGCAGGTTGTCCGGAGCTGGCTGTGTCGGGATATGCTTGGTGAATATCCGGATGACGCGGCCTTTGACGGGCGGCAGCTTGTCGAAGAGATCGGACGCGATCTCCTCCACCGCGTCCCGCAAGGCCACGAACTGCGCCTGCCTTGCGATGCTCTCGGTACCCCTGACACCTCCGAGTTCATCCATCGCGGCATCGCTGATCTGGCACTCGACCGTCTCGCCGCCGTTCAGCATCGTGAACTTGAACGCAAGGCGTTCTCTGTCATGTCCAACAATTCTGTCCCGGGTCAACGGCATCGAACGATCAGCTTTGAGCGCCTAGAATAGACGTGGCCAGAAGTGGGTTAAGAGGGCGCCGGAGCTTTCGTATTGCGCCAACACGTCAAAAATTGGCCGAACCTGCGGCCAAATCCGCTACCTCGCTACGTCCTCAGGCTCATTGGAATTGGCGTGGTCGTCTGCGCGGTATGGCTGTTGGGACTCCCCTCGTGCGCCGACCACCATTCCATCACGGCCCGAGCGACCTGGTCCCACAGCAGCGTCGGAAGATCGGGCACCGCGATCCTGACCACGTGGCGATTGCATGAGGTATCGCGAAACCACTCCGCTGCGCCGAAATCGAAGCCGAAACTCCCCGCATGTCGCAGCGGCAATCCGGCTCTTCGCAGGTCATCGCACAAATCCGCCGCCACTTGCTTCGTCTGCTTCTCGTCGAGCATTCGCTTCGGCGCCAGTGTGACATAGAGACCGTGCGCGAAATGCAGCTCCGCCGACGAGCCGGCAAGCCCGGATGCAAAACAGCGCGCCGTCCGCCTGCTGTTGCGCAAAATGGCCGCCATCCGCCTGTCAGTCAGAGCCCGATAGGCCTTCGTTCCGACGTAGGGCGGGAAATGCGCAGGCACCGCCGCGCCGCCGAACAGTCGCACGGCATTGCGCGTTTCGTTGGCGAGGTCCTCCAGCCGCTCCTGCTTGGTCGGGACGACGTGCTTTTCGCAGGCGACGAAAACCGCCGAGCCGAGCCGGCCGTACTCCACCCCGAGGAGTCGAGCTTGGTATGGCTGCGCACCAGCGCGATCGGGACTTCCCAACGTCGCGCCCAGCTCACAACCCGGCGGATTCGCCCCGAGCCCGTCGAGAAGCAGGTCGTATCGAAAATCACGAGATCGAGGCGCGGCCTTGCGCAGCGGAGGGTCGCCTCGAATGCGGCAGCGGGCGTGCATGAATCGAACAGAAGAACTCGCGGTCGATTAGCACAAAAGGCGACCTCGTCGGGAGAGCTTTTCAGCGGGACCAGGCGAAACTGACGTGCATGATTTTCGATCAGCTCGAGGGTCTCACCATAGGCGCCAGGCAAAACCAGAATGTCCGCCTCAGATGCCAAGCGTGCGAAGGCCAGCAGCAGTGCCGATATCGCCGCCATCCCCGAGGACGTATAGATGGTCTGGTTCGCCGATGTCGAATGGTCGTAAAAGGATGGGCCGCGCACTTCGAGGTCTGCGCGCTGATAATCGTAGCTGAACGTGAACGGCCCGGCGCGCAGCCGGCCCGGATGTGCCCAGGCTGTTTCCGTGAACGCCCAATCGTGCAGCGCATGCTGGGCCTTCAGGGCTGCGGCGATGTGAAATTTTTGTTCAATCACCTCGACCACCGAGGTCGGATGCCGCAGCGCCGAAGGCGTGTCGAGGAAACCGTTCAGCAACGTGATTTCCTCGTATTTCCTGTCGAGATAAGCCTCAAGTGTTTCCATGGCTGGCTTCGACCGACCCTGCCCTGCATAACGTGCCGGGAGAGCATTGGGTCCACGTCATGGGGACATGCATCGGCTCGCCTTTGGCTCCCTCAGCGCGGCCTCAACCTTTCCAGCCGGCCTTGCGCAAGCCCTCGATCAGATGCGCGTGATCATCCGGCCGAAACCAGGGGGCTCTGTTGCGAACATACATATCGAAGGCCGCCGGTGCGTGGGAGACGGCCAGCTCCAATGCTTCGCTCGCTTCTGCAATGCGCCCAAGCTGGCCCAGCCCCGCCGCAGACCAGCGGTAGATCATCGGAAAATCGGGATACGACCGCAACAGCCGCTTCGAGGCCTCGATCGAAGCGTCGTATTCACCGCCGAAATATAGACCGCACGCAATGTGCAATAAACGTACTGCCAGATAGGGATCGCGCGGATCGAGCCTGATACACTTTTCGAGAGCCGTGAGCCCCTCCCTCGGCCGCCCGGCGAAAATCAGCGTCGCGCCTCGGTGGCCGTGCGCGATCGCCAAATTGGGACTCATCGCGAGAGCTCGCTCGATCTCCGCCAACGCACCGTCCGCTTCGCCGCGGGAATGCAAGGCCCAGCCGAGGCATGAACGGGCTTCCGCATCGGCCCCATCGAGGGCGACCGCTCGGCGGGCCAAGCCCTCGGCCGAACGTTGCGCCTCTGCCAAATCCAGCGTTTGGTAAATTGCGGCCGCTTGCAGTTGATATAGAGCGAGCGCGCTGTAGCCGCCGGCAAAGTTCGGATCGTGATCGATTGCCTGCCTGAAAAATTCCGCTGCCCTCAAATCGTCACCCAGCGTGGCTTTGCTCAGATGCCACAGACCGCGCTGATAGGCCGCCCAGGCATCAAGGCTCCCCGGCGGCTTGCGCATCGCTCGACGCAGCTCAGCGTCTGCAATGGCGGGGGCAAGCGCGGTGGTCAGCGCCTCGGTGAGTTCGTCCTGCACAGCAAAAATATCGGCAAGATCGCGGTCGTAGCGCTCCGCCCAGACATGATTACTGGTTTCCGCCTCTATCAGCTGCGCAGTGACGCGGATGCGGTTACCCGCCTTGCGCACGCTACCTTCGAGCACATAGCGTACGCCTAGCTCGCGCCCGGCCTGCCTCACGTCGACCGATCGCCCCTTGTAAGTGAAGGAAGAATTTCTGGCGATAACGAACAGCGATGGATAGCGTGATAACGCCGTGATCACGTCCTCGACGATACCGTCGGAGACGAACTCTTGCTCGGGATCGCCGCTCATGTTGCTGAACGGAAGTACGGCGACGGATGGCTTGTCCGGCAACGCCAGCATTGTAGTCGTAGGCTTGTACATCGCAGGCCGCCGGGTGGGATCGATAATGATGCGGTAAACGTGGACAGGTCGGGCGATGTTCTTCAGCGTTTGCTCACCCGCGTCCTCGATATCGAAAGGCACTCTATCGCGCGCGTGATTGAGGACAGCCTCGGAGATACATATACCGCCGGGTTCGGCGAGCGCCTCAAGGCGGGCTGCGATATTCACACCATCACCATAGAGATCGCGGCCTTCTATCATCACGTCCCCAAGATTGACCCCCCACGCGAAACTCAATTCGTTTCTCCTGCGGCACGCCAGCATTGCGTTCGACCATGCCCTGTTGAATGCCGATCGCGCAGCGTACTGAATCGACGACGCTTGGAAACTCGATTAGAATTCCGTCGCCGGTCGTTTTCACAATGCGGCCGTGATGTTGCTTGTTCTTTGGCTCGATCAGCTCACTGCGAAGCTCCTTGAGGCGGGCGAGCGTGCCCTCCTCATCCGCACCCATCAGTTGGCTGTAGCCGACAATATCGGCGGCGAAAATAGCGGCGAGCTTGCGTTTGGTCTGATCTGAGGCCATTGAAGTAGGCCTCCCAAGCGCTATTCAGAGATTCCGGCAAAGGTGTTTCGAGTGCAGGCTGCGGCCTGCGCGTCCGGGTTGATACTCATCGAATATTTGTGACCGTCCTGACAGCTGACGCTCCAGTTATCGATCCCGGATTGAGCACTACCTTGGTACGTGCTCCGAACAACAACATCACAAGCCAACTCTTTATTTTTCAGAACGGAGGTCCAGAAAGCGCGATGTTTGGCTCGATCCATTTCAAGTATCCTCGTCGTAGTTTGGTTAGCGGCGTGGGCCACCTTGAAAGGCGCCGGAGCTACGGCCTCGGATCGAACGGCGGTTGTTGTAGCGGCGCTCGCGTTCTTCAAATACAGGTCAGCATCGATAACAAACCAGATCACCGGCGATATGAAGATGAAGCTCGCGGCAATTGCGAAGAAAAAAATACGTGATCGTTTCAGCATGTTTTTCGTCCCGGAGTTCGAGACATCGGCAGCCAACGCGGCGTCGCGTGGCCGCAGAAAGCCGAGGAACTAAAGCTTTTCGAACAAGCCAATAGCTGCGATCAAGCACGCACCGGCGCGCGGCAAAAAAGATGAAGGTGGGGCTGACTGATAACCTAGGGAACCGCGCCAGCTCGGCTCGAAAGTTGCGTGCAATACGGCGAGTCGAGCAGCGCCGAGATCGTAACCGGCATCCACTATCTGGATGTCAAATTCGGCCACACGCGATCTACTCGACGATCCAAGCATGATCCGGCCAGCGGCAAATTCAATTCACGAATTATGAACGCGTGGAGGTTTAGCGCAACCGCTGGGGCTAACTAGCCGGAGGTGCAGGTTTCGTGGTCAGCCCCGCCGTTACCTCGTCGCGCCGATCCGCCTGATGCCGGCAATCGGCGGCAAGGCGCCGGTGTGAACCGGCTCGCCCCGGGAGATTTCCGGCGACAGCGGCGCGCGGGCGGTGGCATCCGGGAAGCGGATCCTCATTTCACGGATGAAGCCGTCGAGCGTGTCGACGCTGGCGGCCATCTTGGCAATCAGAGCGAATTCGGCGCTATTGGAGGCGGCCGGCTTGCTCGCGGTCTCGAATGCGAACCGATCGGCCTCGCCGATCATCAAGGGCGCGTATTTCTCGCGGAAACGGGCCAGTCCGATCGCATCCTCGGCCAGCGCATAGCCGACCACGGCACGGATTATGTCGCTCTTCTCGGCGGCATTCAGCGGTTTGAAATCCCGCCAGCGGTCGGCGTAGTACAATTCGATCTGTTCGGAAGCTTCCCGCCACTGCCGCGACGCCCAATAGATGTCGGAGCGCAGCCGGATCGCTTCGCGGCCGGTGAGGTTGGAGATGATATCGAGCGCGAGGTCGTGGCGACCGACGTCGCTCTGGGCCCGCGCCTCCAGGAGTAGCCGCTGCTGACGCAATTCGCCGGACAGATCGGAGATCCGCGTCAGGCGCAGCGCCGTGATCGCCCGGTCCGGCTTGCGGTTGGCCAGGTAAACCATGGCAAGCCGGGCCGCCACCTGCGCGCGCGCGGCGCCCTCCAGGCGTTTGTCGACCTGGTACTGCAACAGTTCGGCGGCCTGGTCGAGCAGGTCGACGGCGGCCAGCCGGTCCGCGAGGCGCCGAATCATTTCATCGCCGCGCCGGCCGATCGGCGTCAATTCGCGATATTCATAGAACATGGCGAGCGCATCGACCGGCTTCATGTCGTCGCCCTTCTGGCCGAGATAGAGGTCCGTGAACAGCGCGGACGCCGCATCCTGGCCCTGCCGCGACAGTTCGGAGTTGGGCTGCAGCTTCGTCGCGGTCTTGGCGGCGGAGAGCGCCTCGGCATAGCGCCCGTTTTCGGCATAGAGCTGCGTCAGCTTGTTCAATGCCTTCAACTCGATCGTGTCGCCACGCCAGATCACCGACAAGGTCTCTAGTTCGTGTATCAACTCGGCCTGGCCGAGTTCGCCGCGCCGGTGCCGCAGCAGGGTCTGCAGCAGACTCGCTTCCGCCGATGCCTTACGGTCGCTGGACTGCGCCGCGAACCTGTAGGCGTCGAGCGCGTCCTTGTCGTGCCCCAATGCCTCGGCAAGACGCCCGCGCAGCACGGCGATCTCGGGCTTCATCTCGTTGGGAATGCCGATCACTTCCAGTTCGCTGCGCCGCCGCGAGGCCCGCCATAATCCTTTACCTCGAGCGAGGCCCGCATCGCGTCGGTAATGATGATGCGCTGCAGTTCCAGCGGCAGCGCGGCGATTGAGAATTCGGCGTTCTTGAACTTTTCACGCGCGTCCACCCATTTTTCCTGGCGGGCGAACGCGAACCCTTTCCACAATTGGGAATCGTAGCCGTTTCCGATCGCCGGATTGGCAAGGTCCTTCAGCGCGTGCTCGGGATGGCCAATCAAGATGCTGGCGACCGCATGCACCATCAGCACGGCGCCGTCTTCGTTCCCCGGATTGGTTTCGGAGAGGATAAGGTTGGTCACTCCTCTCGCCTCCTGATACATGCCGCGCGACATGTAGAAGTTCGCAAGTTCGAGGCGAGCGTGCGTCTTTTGCTCGGGCTTCGCGGCGGCCGCGGCCTTGATCAGCGCATCCAGCCGGGTAAGAAATTTTTCTTCCCGGTTCTTGCGCCATTCATCGGCGTCGAACAGCGGCCTGACCGCCGCGGTGGCGCGTTCGGCCGCGACGTCGGCGGATGACAGCGTCAATCCGCCGGGCCGGCCGAGCATCACCTTGTCGGCGCCGACCTCGGCGTTGATATCATCGGAATTCGGATGAACGACCACGCCGTGCACCGACTCCAATAGCGACAGTTCGACGAAATCCTGCCGTTTGATGAGACCACGGGTCGGTGGCGGCGCGGTCACGACCCACAGCGTATCGCCTGCGTCGGGATCGACCAGCCGGTGCATCGCGCCGGGATTGGCCAGCGGCACGGTGACATTGGCAAGCGCGGGATCAGAAATATTTCGCAGCACCATCAGCGGCAGCGGCGGCGTCTGGCCGCGGTCGGCGAATGTCAGCGTCCACTCGGCGCCGTTGGCGCGCCCTTCGCTTTCGAGCGAAGGGATCTGCGGCCGGTTGAGGCGGATGCGGACGGCCTGGCCCTTTTCAAGCGGCAGCCGGCTGACATCGCCGATGATGGCGCCGCCCTTGCTACGGATCGGCTCGATATCTACCGGCTTGGTCTGGTCGAATACCAGCCATACCGTGTCGGCACGGCGAAACAGCGCAGCCGGGGTCGGCGCGGCAAAGGAGAACGTCACGCGCAGGCCATCACTGTCACGCCTTGCCTCGACGACGGGGGTCTTGCCGTTGGCACCACTTTCCGGCGGCTCCGCGGAAGACTGAGCCTGCTTGGGTGCCGCAGGCTTTGGCGCTTCCACCGCCGCGGCCTGGACCGGTTCGGCGGGCTGCGCCGCTTTCGCGACTTCCGCCGGAGGCGACGTCTTTTCCGGTGCAGCAGCCATCTTCTCGGGCGGAGGGATAGCGTTGCCATTGGCCGGCGGCGCCTTGTCGACGCCAGGCATTGCAGCCTCCGCAGCGGCCGGTGCTTCGTTCACCTGCGCGGGCTTGATTTCGATCCTGGCCTGTTCGGCAATCATCTCCGACGTGACGGGCGGAATCTCGGCCGGTTGCTGTGGTGGCGGCGATTCCTTCAGGGCCTTGTCGCGCGCGATCCGCGACGCAGGTCCTGGCTTGGCCGGCACGACCGGTTTGGCCGCGGCTTGCGGCTCGGCCAGCGCGGGCTTTTCCGGCTGCTGGAAGGCGACGTCGATCACATAATTCTTTTCCTCGCGGAAGGAATGCACGTCGACCTCCCCAATCAGCAGAATGTCGACCGCGGAAGAATCGACGTCGGCGCGCTGGTTGATCGAGGCGATGTTCGGCGGCGCCGCCACCTTCGCATCCGCCAGGTCGAAATTGAGCACGCTGTTGAACTGCAGCGTCAGCTTCTGATCGTTCAGCACCGACGAGACGTTGACGCCGTCGGGCATCTCGAACACGAAGCGGACGAAGGTCGGCTGCACCGAGGCGCGGACACGCACCGGCGGCTTCTTTTTCGCGGACGCCACCGCAAGCTGCGCGCGGAGCGCACGCTCGGCGGCCCGCGCCCGCTCCGCCAGTTCGCGAACGACCGCGGCAGGAAGCGGGGGCGGTGGCCCGGTCCAGCTATCGGGCAGGAAGTCGACGAAGATCCGCTCCCCCGCCGTCATGGTGTTGACGGTTGCCCGCCGCGCCAGCGACAGCCGGATCGCGGTGCCGTCGGGATCGCGCCGCGCCGAGCCGACATAATCGGGGACGGCGTCCGACAGTTTGTCGACGGGAATGTCCACCGGGCGCTTGAAGTGGATGATAATGATCGAACCCGCGGTCGAAACGTCGGATTCGACGTCCTCGGCCAGTTTCAATACCAGCCGCGCGAAGCCGCCTCCGGACGTGAACGTGGCCTCCCCCGCACGGGATCGTCGGCCCGGCAGGGCTGCGAAAGCGTCAGGCCGGCGAATAACAAAGCAACAGCAAGGGGCTGGCCAAGATAGTTGTGAAGGCAACGCCGCGCCGCCCGCGCCAATGCGCGGCCCGGCGACCCGGTTTCAGCGGCAGCCCTTCGCCCCATCCAGAAGATCTCGTGCCTCAATGAATTCTTCGGCGAAGCGCTCTCGCCCGCACGTTTAAATCTTGGATTGACCGGCTTAAGGCTTTGTTAACGTCAACCAATTGATTTCATTGAAGGGACGATGGGGCTGCGGCCCCGAGTAATTACACATCACAATGGGTCTGTATCCGGACCTTTCTCGGGGTCACCGCTCAAACGTCGCGAGCCTCGGGGCCGCAGCGACCACCATCACGGCCGTGCCATGATTGAGCTGCATTATTTATCTCACGCAGCGTTGGAACTAACATCAGCGGTTCCGTCTTAGGGAAACAATGGACCCGGGAAGCGGGGCCGGCAGTCGATCAACCAACGCTCCCGGGTCGTCAACCTGCCTCAGGCAGCCAATTCGGAGTGCGTGAAATGGCAACCCAGATCGTGATGGATCGTACTGGCGACACCCGGCATACTTTCGACGTCCATGACCGCGCGGAGGTCGAAAAGGCCGAGCGGCGCTTTATGGAATTGACCGGCGCAGGATTTACCGCAGCGGTCCGAACGGGACCCGGCGAACAACGGGTTATCCGCTCCTTCGATCCGACGGCGGAAGAAACGCTGTTTTATCCGCGTCTCGTTGGCGGCTGACGGTTGTGACCCAGCAGATCGTCCTTGCGATATGCTCGTTCGTGCTGGCTTTACTCGGTACGGTGCTGCTGTCAGCACTTTCGCTGGCAGTGGCGCGGTCCGGCTCCTGCAGCAAATCGTTTCGCTTCGAGACTGAGGCGCGAGCCCTCACGCTCTTGAAGGATTGGCTGTCGCCGAAGCAGCGCGCCTCTTACGAGCGATTCCGATACTTCGACGTCGTCGGCAGCCACACCGGGACGCGCTACCGGATCCATCATGGGACGCAGACGAACATCGAGGAAATCAGCGGCACTGGCCAGCATGTCTGCAAATGGTGCTTTGTTCCCGACGGCGACCTCGTCGCCGGCGATGTCATGCTGGCGCAGAAAATCGCCCTTGAAACCAACGAGCGTGGCGCGCTCGCCGTAGCCCACCGCTCGTTTGTCTCGTCAGGGCCGCGCAGGTTCTGACCGGACGCGTCAGTATCGTTCGCCGGGCAGCCATCCTGCGTCAGTTCGGCCTTTGCTGCAGGATTTTGCCTTCGATTTTCGGCAGCTCGGCCGTAGACGTGGACTTATCGGTGCCGGCAGCGCGGCGGGCCAGTTCGACCGTCAGCCGTTCGGCCGCTTCCGGCTGCATCAGGCCCAGAATGTCCGACATCTTCCGCGGCGCAATCTGGGAGGCGATTTCGTAGAGCACGGACATTTCCAGCCGGTCGAACACCTTGGCGGCGTCCTTCGGCTTCATGCCCTCGTACATCGTGATGATGCCCTTGAAGCGGGCAGCGTCCTGTTCGGCCTTTTGCCCGCTCGCTGTCGAGATCCGCGCCTCGGTGGCCTTGATTTCCTCGACGCGGCCCTCGATGCGCTTCTCGGCTGATTTCAGAAGGCTTTCGCGAATTTCGATTTCACGCGCACGCTGCTCCAGTTCCTGGCGCCGCGCCTGCAGCCGTTCCAGGATGGCGCGCTCCGACGGCGACACCGATTGCGGGTTCTGGTCGGGAAACACCACGACGCCGTCGGGCTTCGGCGCCTCGGTAGCCGGCGCGGCCGGCTTCGGCGCCTCTTCCTTTTTTCTTCCTTCTTGACCGAACCGGTGATGTCGGAGGTATCCGATATCGAGCCACCGGGGTAGCCCAGATTGTCCTGCGCCCAGGAGCGCTTGGCCGGCTGGCTGACCTGATAATCGAACACGTATCCGCCATCGATCACGAGGCCGGCGACCTTCAGCACTGCAAGGCCGAAGATCGCGACCAGCACTACCGGAATGACACGGATATCGCGAAACGACTTCATGCGGCGAGGCCACTGGCCTTTCGGCGTTCGGAGAATGCTTCGGCCGCCGCGGCTACCGCCTTGGCTGTTGAGACCCTGGGTGCTGCGGATTCGGCTTCTTGCGAGGGCCGCGCCGCGATCGCGATCTTGGACAGCCGTCGAATGACGCCGTCGCCTTCGGCGAGCATGCCCTTCAGGTGCCCCGCCATCTGGGTCGCGGCGGCGAGTTGGCTGCCGAGATTCTCGTTGACGTCGCGCACGGTGTGCTTGAGGCCGCCGATCGCCCGCTCGGCGATTTCGGTTGCCGTGATCAGTTCTGCGATGGTGGCTTTCAGCGAATGCTCGTCTGCCTTCAGCCGCTTCAGCCGCTTGTTGAGCAGCATGCAGTAACCGATCGTGAGCAGTAGCAAAACCGCCACCAGACTCTCGATCACAATTCCAAGAAAATGACTCATTGTGCCTCCATCAACTTGGTTTGCTCGTCGGCCTTCTCGAACATCGCGAAGGTGGTATTCGGCTTGCGCAATTGCTTGGTGACGCGGATGGCGACGCGGTCGCCGACCCGGCCCATCCGCCCTTCAGTCAGGGTGACGTTGCCGCAGCGGACCGACACCAGCGCATCGGGCCGCATCTCCAGCGGCAGCGTGTCGCCGACCTTCAGCTTCATCAAATGCTTGAGCGGAATGTCGGCTTCATACAGCACGGCATCGACCGATATCTCGGCCTGCGCCACTTCGGTGGCGAAGTGCCCTTCCCAGATCGGATCGCGGCCGAACTTTTCGCCCATGAACATCTGCAGCAGAACCGGGCGGATCGGCTCGATGGTCGCATAGGGCAGCAGCAGTTCGATGTTGCCGCCGCGGTCTTCCATGTCGATGCGCAGCCGCACCAGGATCGCAGCGTTGGCTGGCCTGGAGATCGCGGCGAAGCGCGGGTTGGCTTCCAGCCGGTCGATCGAGAACGTTACCGGCGACAGCGGCCGGAACGCCTGCTCGGCGTCTGAAAGCACCACCTCGACTAGCCGCTTGACGAGGTTGGTTTCGATCGTGGTGTAGGGCCGGCCCTCGATGCGCAGCGAGGTCTGGCCGCGGCGGCCGCCGAGCAGCACGTCGATAATCGAATAGATCAGGCTGGAATCGACCGTCGCAAGGCCGAAATTCTCCCACTCCTCAGCCTTGAACACGCTGAGCACGGCCGGCAAGGGAATTGAGTTCATGTAGTCGCCGAAGCGGACCGAGGTGATGCGGTCGAGCGAGACTTCCACGTTGTCGGAGGTGAAGTTGCGCAAGCTCGTGGTCATCAGCCGCACCAGGCGGTCGAACACGATTTCGAGCATCGGCAGACGCTCGTAGGACACCATCGCGGAATCGATGATGGCGCGAATGCCGGAATGGTCGTCGAGATTGACATCGCCGACGGTGAAGCCGAGCAGATTGTCGATTTCTTCCTGCGACAGAACCCGCTCGCCGGAATTCTTGTTGCCGAACTCGCGGCCGCCATCCTCGACCATGGCCGCCCATTGCAGCGCCATGCTCTCGGAGAGTTCATTGGCGGCAGCCTCTTCCGCAGCCGCCGCGGGATCTTCGGAATCCAGCGAGGCTTCCCATTGCGCGGCAATGGCGTCCTGGTCCATCTGGTCTTGGTTGCCGGCCATGATGCTAAATCCGCCCCATCACTGCACGACGATTTCCTTGAACAGCACGGCACTCACCTGCTGCGGCGCCACCGCGTTGTTGACGCGCTTGGTAAGTTCTTCCTTGAGACGAAACAGGCCCGCCGAACCGTTGATGTCGGAGGGACGCAATTCGCGCAGGTAGGTCTGGAACAGATCGGTGACGCGCGGCAGGTTCGGCTTGATCGCCTCGACCTGCTTCTCTTCCTTGATCTCGAGCACGACCTTCACGCGGAGATATTGCACCCGCTCGCCCGGGGCGCCGACCAGGTTGACCATCATATCGGGCACTTCGACGAAGGACGGCGGCTTCAGCGGCGGCGCTTCGGCGTGCTTCTCCTCGCCGTGGCCGCGCATCAGGAAGAACCCGCCGGCGCCGGCGCCAAGGATGGCGACGAATCCGGCGACCGCAATGATCAGCTTGAGCTTGCCCTTTTTCGACGATGCGGCTTCTGCGCCGTCCGCGCCTTCCGCCTGCTCGTTGTCAGCCATTGCCCCGCCCGCTTCCATCTGGGAACGAACGCGGTTGCCACCAGCCTGGGTAACGATGCCCCCACAACGCGAAACAAAAGCCGCCAGCGCACACGCGCCCTCTACACGTGCAACGCTAGGGTAATAATGGTTAACGGAACCTTTCCATTCGCGCCCAACTGGGAAAAATCTGCCGGGCAAACATGGTCAACAAGACCTTTCTGCCGCCCCCTCCGCCCGCAGAAAAATACCTAACCCCTTAAAAAATCGCCACTTCCGGACTTGGCACGGCTTTCGCTGAGTAAGCGACGTGGACCCGCCGGCTTGGGAGAGCCCAAAGGTTTACGACGGATCCGGATTACGGGCTTGGGAGAGCCTGCTTCGGATCGATCAAGGGGAGATCCACCGATGGAGAATATGCTTCTCGTCGGACTTTCGCGGAAGATGACGTTGGAACGCCAGTTGGATGTCGTCGCCAACAACGTCGCGAACATCAACACGACGGGCTTCAAGGCCGACCGCTCGCTGTTCGAGGAATATCTGCGCTCGCCGGCGCATGAAGATAATTTCATGCGCGCCGACCGCCGCGTCTCCTTCGTGCACGACCGCGCCACCTTCCACGATTTCTCGGCCGGTCCCTCCGAGCAGACCAAGAACCCGCTCGACGTCGCGATCGACGGCAACGCCTTTCTGGTGGTGCAGACGGCCGCCGGCGAGCGATACACCCGTGACGGCGGCCTGCAGATCAACAATCAGGGCCAGCTTGTAACCGCGAGCGGCGATCCGGTGCTGGGGACCTCCGGCCCGATCGTGTTCCAGCCGACCGACAAGGCGATCAACATCGCCGCAGACGGCAATATCACGGTTCTCGAGGGCACCGGCAGCACCGACTCCATTCGTGGCAAGCTGCGGCTGGTCTCCTTTGCCGACCCGCAGAAGCTCGTCAAGGAAGGCGGCAACCTTTACTCGGCGGGCCAGGGCGTCGCCGCCCAGCCCGACACCACTTCGCGGGTACGCCAGGGCTTCATCGAAAAGTCGAACGTCAATTCGGTCCACGAAATGAGCCGCATGATCGAGATCACGCGCACCTACACGCAGATCTCGGCGATGCTGCAGCAGCAGCACGACCTGCACCGAACCGCAGTCGAGAAACTCGCCGACGTTCCGGCATAACGCTAAAGGCATAGATCGATGCGCGCACTTTACACGGCAGCGACCGGCATGGCGGCACAGGAACTCAACGTTCAGGTGATCTCCAACAACATCGCCAACATGCGCACCACCGGCTACAAGAAGCAGCGCGCGGCGTTCCAGGACCTGATCTATGACCATGTGCGCCGCGTCGGCGCGCAGGCTTCCGACCAGGGCACCATCCTGCCGGTCGGCGTCGACATCGGCGGCGGCGTCAAGACCGTCGGCACGCCGCGGCTGATGGGCCAGGGCACGCTGTCTCCGACCGGCAACGACCTCGACGTCGCGATCCGCGGCGAAGGTTTCTTCAAGATCCAGGTGCCCGACGGCACCTATGCCTATACCCGCGACGGCTCGTTCATGATGGACGCGCAAGGCCGCGTCGTCACCGCCCAGGGCAACCCGGTGCAGCCGACGATCACGATCCCGCAGAATTCCTCGCAGATCACCATCAACGCGCAGGGTCAGCTCACGGTGATGCTGCCGGGCTCGACCACGCCGACGCTCGTCGGCCAGATCGGCCTGACCCGGTTCATCAACAAGGCCGGCCTCAATCCGATCGGCGACAATCTGTTCACGGACACCCCGGCCTCCGGCACGCCGCAGGACGGCATCGCCAACACCGACGGCTTTGGCGACATGCAGCAGGGCAACCTCGAACAAGCCAACGTCGAGGTGGTGACCGAAATCTCCGACCTGATCGCCGCCCAGCGCGCCTATGAGATGAACGCCAAGGTCGTCAGCGCGGCCGACCAGATGCTGCAATCCACCTCCAACATGTTCCGCTAAAGGACTGGTCATGATCGCCCGCGCCCTCCTCCTGGCCACCGCCCTGATCGCCGCATCGAGTACGGCCGCCGTCGCGCAGACCCAGCAAAGCTTCGCGAACCGCAACGTGATCGCCACGCCCGTGCTGCGTGCCAACGTGCAGGTATCGGGCGACCTCGTGCGGATCGGCGACGTGATCGACAACGCCGGCAGCGCCGCGCAGATCGCGATCTATCGCGCCCCGGATCTCGGCACCACCGGCTCGCTGCCGGTAGCTCAGGTGCTCAACACCCTCCGTGCCCATCATGTGATCGGCGTCGACACCCGCGACCTCAGGGAAATTTCGGTGACGCGTCTGGCCCGCACGCTCGAAGGCAGGGACATCGAGCTGCAGGTTGCGCGCGCGCTGGAGCGCCGCAATGGTCTCGGCGACGCCGCCAATCTGTCGATGACCTTCGACCGCGATCCCGGCGACGTCAGGCTGGATGCCGGCTTCAGCGGCAGCCTGCAGGCGACCATCGTGCGCTACGACAATCGCAACGGCCGCTTCGACGTCACCTTTGAGATCGCCAACGAGAACGGCGCAGCGGCTGCCAAGCTGCGTTTTACCGGCACGGCGATCGAGACCGTCGAGGCCGCGGTGCTGGCGCGCAACGTCGAGCGCAATGAGGTCTTGAAATCGTCCGACGTGGTGATCGAGCGTCGCCCGAAAGCGGAAGTCGGCCCTGATGCCGCTGCGCGCGATCGCACGGTGGGCATGCAGGCCCGCCGCCAGCTCCGCGCCGGCCAGGCCATCAGGACCGCAGATCTCGCCAAGCCCGATTTGGTACAGCGCGACCAGAACGTCATGTTGATCTACGAGACGCCCGGAATCTACCTCACCATGCGCGGCAAGGCGCTGGACAGCGGCACCGAAGGTGACGTCGTCACCGTCATGAACCTGCAGTCGAAGCGCACGGTGTCCGGCACCGTGACTGGCCGTGGGCAGGTCTCGATCTCACCACCGGCGTCTCGCCTGCCGCAGACCAGCGATGCCACCTCCTCGCTCGGCAAAGCACCCGCACCCGTCGCCGTAGCTACCGTCAGTTCGCCAGTCGCTCCAAAAGCCGAGTAATGTAAATGTCAGTCACCCGTCTCAACCGCCTCGCTCTCTCCGGCGCCATGCTGTCGCTGGCCGCCTTGGCGAGCGGTTGCTCCTCGATCGACCGTCTGTCGCAGATCGGCGAAAAGCCGAAGCTGACGGAGATCGAAAACCCGACCACGCAGCCCGGCTACAAGCCGGTGCAGATGCCGATGCCGAAGCCGGAGCAGGCATCTTACAATGCGAACTCGCTGTGGCGGAATGGTTCGCGTGCCTTTTTCAAGGACCAGCGCGCGGCGCGTATCGGCGACCTCCTGACGGTGACCGTCAACATCACCGACAAGGCCAACCTGTCCAACGAGACCCAACGCAGCCGCTCCGCCAAGGAAGACTCGGGGATCACCGATTTCATTGGGTCAAGCACGATCACGCAGGCAAACAAGATCCTGCCCGGCAAGATCCTGACCACGGACTCGACGTCGTCGAGCGACGGCAAGGGCTCGGTCAACCGCCAGGAAGCGTTGCAGACCAACGTCGCGGCCGTGGTCACGCAGGTGCTGCCGAACGGCAATCTCGTGGTCGAAGGCAAGCAGGAGATCCGCGTCAACTTCGAAATCCGCGAACTGATCGTCGCCGGCATCGTCCGCCCTGAGGACATCCAGAGCGACAACACCATCGATTCCACCAAGATCGCGCAGGCCCGCATCGCCTATGGCGGCCGCGGCCAGATAACCGACGTGCAGCAACCCCGTTACGGGCAACAGGTGATGGACGTGCTGCTGCCGTTCTAGTTTCTCCCGAGCTCCCACACTCCATCGCGAACCTAGGCGCGATGAAGTGTATCAACGCGGCCTCCGTCAGCTCCCCTGCCGGAGGCCGTGGTCGTTTTGTGATCCAGGGAGCCGCATCATCTGAGAGCTTGCTCCAGCGCAAGCCGCCTGCCCCTCGTAGTCTTCGCGTTGGAACCGAACCTACCCGCCGGCGTTCCTGACAGCAACCATCTGCACGGAGGCTAATCATGGGCCGCGGAATGCCATCGATGACTGCTCTGCTCGGGCTGCTCGCCATTGCGGGGTATCAGAATCGCGACAAACTGGCAGAACTTCTCAAGGGCGTTGGGGGCCAGCCGAACACAGGCGGGGGGACAGCAGCCGCCGGGCGGCTTGCTGGGCAATTTGAGTGGAATGTTGGGCGGCGCCGGGGTTGGCGGCCTGCTCAACGGCGGGATCGGCGAGTTGCTCGAAAGTTTCAAGCAAAACGGCCAGGGCGACAAGGCTGAATCCTGGATCAACCAAGGCCCGAACAAGGATGTCTCGCCTCCGGAACTGAAGCAAGCGATCGGGTCCGACGTTCTGGCACAACTCGAACAGCAGACCGGACTTTCGCAGGAAGAGATCTTGGCGAGATTGTCTCGCGAGCTTCCGGCAGCCGTCGACAAGTACACACCGGACGGCCGTTTGCCCGCAGCATGAGCTAATGGACGTGACGTTGGGGCAAACAACAGGGAGCATCGAGATGGGCATAGTTTGGACGATCATCATTGGCTTCATTGCTGGCGTGATTGCGAAATTCATTATGCCCGGAGACAATGAGCCCTCGGGCTTCATTCTCACCACCATACTGGGCATCGTCGGCGCCTTCGTGGCGACCTACCTCGGCCAGTCGCTCGGATGGTATCGGCCCGGAGAAGGCGCGGGCCTGATCGGTGCGGTGGTCGGCGCCATCATTGTGCTCTTCGTCTACGGCCTCTTCGCCGGCCGGCAACGGCGATCGATTTAAGAACCAGATCTGATGGTTTTATCGTCGGGCTTGGGTGCGGAGCGCCGGCCCGAAGCGCTCGCCTGACATTGCGCGTACGTCGAAATCAAGGAAACGCCTGCTCATCTGGAACTCACGATGCCAGCGCGGTTAGAAGCATCCGCGCGAGATCGGCGCTGAGGTAAGGCTTCGGCAGCAGCAGCACGCCAGCATCGAGACGGCCGTGATGTACAAGCGCATTCTCCGCATAGCCAGAGGTATAAAGCACTTTGAGCCCTGGGCGCCTTTTTGACCCCCTCGGTCGCGAGCTGGCGGCCATTCATGCCACCGGGGAGCATTACGTCAGTGAACAGCAGGTCAATGCGTTCGGGTCCATCGATGATTGCCAGCGCCTCGGCGGCATTGCCGGCGGCGAGCGCGTGGAACCCGAAACGGGTGATCTGCGCCACGACGTATTCGCGAACCAACGGGTCGTCCTCGACAATCAAGATGGACTCATCGCCGTGTTCGCCCGCATACCCGCCAGTCTCGCCGGCGGGTGCCTCCGGGCCGCCACCCGTGGCCTGCGGCAGGTATAGCTTCACGGTCGTGCCGTGGCCCTCCTCGCTGTAGATCTTGATATGTCCATTCGACTGTTTAACGAAGCCATAGACCATGCTGAGGCCGAGCCCCGATCCCTTCCCGGCCTCCTTGGTGGTAAAGAATGGTTCAAACACCTTTTCGAGCAGGCTGCTGGGGATTCCGTCCCCTGTGTCACTTACTGCAATCATGACGTAGTTGCCCGGCCTAACCTCGCTGTTGAGGCGAGCGTAGTTCTCATCAAGCACCACATTCTTGGTTTCTAACGTCAGCTTCCCGCCGTTAGACATGGCGTCACGCGCATTTAGGGCGAGGTTCAGGATCGCGGTCGAGAGCTGACTGGGATCAATCAGCGCCGGCGCGGAATCGTGCGCCAGCATTGATTCAATTTCGATGTGTTCGCCGAGGGTCGGTCGTAGCAGACTCGCTGTATCGATCACCAACGCGTTGACATCGGTATTGCGCGGCTGCAGCGGCTGTCGACGGGAGAAGGCCAACAGATGCTTCGTCAGCTCAGCTCCCCTTGCTGCGGCTCCGCTAATCAGATTGGTGATCTGAGTGAGATGTGGACGATCCTTGACCGCATCGCTGAGGATTTCGATGGTCCCGGTGATCACAGTCAGAATGTTGTTGAAGTCGTGCGCGACGCCACCGGTGAGCTGGCCGATGGCTTCCATCCTCTGCGCTTGCCGGACCTTGGATTCGGTGGCCTCTTTCTCCTCAAAACGCCTGACCATGGCCTCAGCTTCGCGGCGTTGCCTGACTTCCTCCTCAAGTGCCGCATAGGCACCCGCAAGCTGAATGCGCGTGGGCAGCACCAGGATCCGCGGCAGCAGCAGCAGTAATGCTGCCGCGATCGCGACCGAGATCAGCGCCAGGAAAGCTTTGGTCAGGGCCTCGATTTCATAAGCCGGCACCCACATTGTGTAGATCGACAGCAGGCGGGTCACTCCGCAGACCGCGACGAAGATTGCGAATGCGAAGAATACGCCCCGGAACATGAGCTCACGGTGGCGCCGCCACACGAAGAACGCGAGGACGAACGCCGTAGCAAAGAAGGCTCCGGCGAGCATCGCGTCGGAAATGACATTCAGCCAGATCAGTTCCGGCTTCCACAGTAAGCACGCGCCGTGCGCGGTGAGCGTCGACATGTGGATAGCTCCAACAAGCGGCTGCAGGCATGCAACCGCAATCCTCCGATCCGTGCGTCGGAGCGACGGAAATTATTCAGGTTTTTCGCCACCCGCACAAGCGCAGTGCTGACCTCGGCGAATGTTGCTGCGCCCGCACGAGAGCCATCAAACCCGCATGTTGCATCCCCGGGAACAACCAATCGATGCGTCGATGGGTAACTGCCACACTCCGGAACGTCTCCCCCCGCTCCTCGTTTTTCGTTCATCCATCTAGCAGGAGGAGAATCCCATGGCACTGGACGCAAACGAAACCGGCAGCCTGATCGGCAGCGACAAGGTCGAGGGAACTGCAGTCTATGGCGCCGATCGCAACAAGATCGGCTCGATTGAGCGCGTCATGATCGACAAGAAGAGCGGCAGGGTGTCCTACGCCGTGCTCTCCTTCGGCGGCTTTCTCGGCATCGGCGACGATCACTATCCGCTACCCTGGCAATCGTTGAAATACGATACCTCGCTCGGTGGCTACGTCACCGGCGTGACGGAAGCGCAGCTCAAGAGCGCACCGCATTACGGCAATGACAACGCCTGGAACTGGAGCGATCCGACCCGGACCCGCGCCGTCAACGACTACTACGGCGTCGCGATCTGATCGTGGTTGCTCATTGGGGTCCGCCTCAGTGGCGGGCTTTTCTTTGCCTGGCAGGCGCGAACGCAGGGCCTGCGTTCGCCTGTTAGCAGAGAACTATTCCTGCTGCCTTGCGTTGTGATCTGCGAAAGGCGGAGCAATGGGAAAATTCTTCTTGATCGTTATCGCTGTCAGCGTCGCCGTTTTGCTGGCGATGAGCGCGTACGTCATCAGCCTGTGACAGCGATACGGCTTGTCAAACAGTTCGATCAAACAGCGCCCGGCGTGGAATCGGCCACTGGTCAGCCAAAAAGCAGGCCCCGGCGCCTCTCGGGGGGAAGATTGCGCCAGAGCCTGAAGGGTTGCCTCGTGTCCAAAAACACGATTGCATAATTTTCCCGATCAAGAATCGTTCCCGCCCGAACGTTACTTCTTCATGGTTCCCGCGGGAGAAAGTAGCATCGCCCTCCTTGTCACGCGCCTGCGGTCCCGGCGTCCTGCGTGCCGGCGTTCTTGGATGAGGGCCTGGAGTTGCCCGTTGCGCCGTTCTCCATGGCGGCTACCGCCGGTAGCAGCACCTCGGGTGCGCAAGTTTGTCGCAGGGCGGCATCAACTGGGCGAGCAATCGCGCGGACGAACGGCGAAGCGCTTCGAGCCCGGCAAAGCTTTTATTAACCATTAATTCGCCGGCGACGCTGGCAAGATGGATTTCAAGATGGATTCAAGATCGATTCATGGCCGGGGAAAGCACGATATAAGCCGCTAAACTCATTACGCAGGGCACCGCCGGTGATCGGCACACCTGCGATGATTACCGTATACTTACTACCAATACACACGGAGGGCGGGTGCTGCGGGCATCTGGCGCTCCCGCTCCCTCTTTCTTTTTTGAGGGAACCCGTTAGCATGACCCAAGCCGCAGGGACGCGAGCACACACCCAATTATCATTCGCCCGAGAAGCAGGCGATCGAGTATTCCAGAGACCGCAGTGATGGGAACGACAGGTCGCGGCGTACTAGCTACCCCGCAAGTGCGGGGTGTGACCATTGCTTGTGGGGCCATGCTTCTCTTCCTCGTGATCCTGATTCCGGCCTCGCCTGCATTCGCCGAGCCGTGCAGTAAGCCGACGGCGCGCTCCAAGATTGCCGAGACGCTCCGTCTCGCCTCGGAGCAGCGGCCGGTCAATCTCACGTTTCGCACCGGCGCCGACGGCGTGAAACTATCGATCGGCCTCAAGACGAAATATCCCGACGATATGACCATCATCCTGCAGAATGACTTCGAGCAGTTGAACGTAAGGGATGACCGCTTCGATGTACTGCTGCGATTAAGGGGGCTCGGGAACGGGTCACCGTCCCCTTCCATGCAATCAAATCATTCTGGGATAAGTCCGAGTTGAAGTGCTCCGACGGCTGATGCCTCACTCCGGCGTCGCGCGCCGGATCAGGGCGCAAAGCCCTGTCATCCGTGCGATCGGATGTTCGACGAACAGGCGGCAGGAAGCGAGCGCGCCCTTCAGCGCGTCCGGCGGCGCCGGCGGCTTCAGTTGCTTTGCGAGAGCCGCACCATGCGCGTGCCCGAGCGCGCGAGTCGAAAGCGTCAGCGCGTTCAGCCGCCCTTCCCGCTGCAGTGGCGCCAGCATTGTTCGCACCAGCGCCAGATAGGACGGCCAGTACGCCAAGTGCCGATACATACTCGCAATCAGTTGCGGTTCGGTGTCCTCTCCAAAGGAATTCAATTCGGCGACCAGCGCGGCCACCTCGGGGTCCAGCGCCTCCATCGGCGGCAACTCCGGAATTTTTGTGCCGGGCGCCGTTGCCGCCTTATCGGCGGCCGTCACGGCATCGGCCGGGCGCGGTTCGTAATGCGCCAGCAACGCCGAGAGCACGACGAGCGCGAGCGCATTGGTATACTGATAGCTGTCGAGCACGTCACGAATCAGCGCGCGCTCGGTCTCGTCCACGCCTGCGGCGAGCAAGGTGTCGATGGAGAAGCCGGGCCAATCCGGCAGCGCGATCGTTCGCCTGACGGCTTCGGCATGCAATGGCGCGTCGCCGAGATAGAGCGGTCGCACCGTCGCCCACGTCCATTCCAGCGCGCCCGGCATTGTCGCGAGGTTGCGCCAGATCAGGTTGACCACGCTGGTGCCGAGCACCTTGCGGATGTCGGCATAAATGTCTGCGATTTCGCCTCTCGCTTCTGATTCGAGAACCGACGGAACGCTCTCAGTCATCACTCTCACTCGGACCATACCGACACAAAAATGGTGGGCACGGCGCAAGCGCGCCTTCGCCCACCGGACGAGATCTACGCAAATGTCGCGGTTACCGTCCCTAGCCCCTCCAACTCCATCTTCACGGCATCGCCCTGGCCGAGCCACACGGTTTTCACAAGGCTGCCGGTGAGAACGATCTGCCCGGCATGCAGCCCCGTGCCTTCTTCGGCGAGATGATTGGCAAGCCAGGCCAGCGCGTTGTGGGGATGGCCGAGCACGTCGGCGCCGGTGCCGCGGCCCACCTCCTTGC
Organism: Bradyrhizobium sp. RDI18; assembly: GCF_043203335.1. Classification (NCBI taxonomy): domain Bacteria; kingdom Pseudomonadati; phylum Pseudomonadota; class Alphaproteobacteria; order Hyphomicrobiales; family Nitrobacteraceae; genus Bradyrhizobium; species Bradyrhizobium sp. RDI18. The sequence goes on from NZ_JBICRN010000006.1 coordinate 803,776, forward strand.
CGTTGACGACGGCACGGCCCTTGGCCGTGAGCAGGTCCGGCACCTTGGTGCGCGCCACCGCCTTGCCGAGCACGCAGCCGGCGGCGAAGAAATCGTCCGCGACCAGCGTCGGCGCGCCCATCGTCTCCCATTTCACGTACCGGTCGTCGACGATCTCGATTGCGAGGTGATACGCCTCTATTGCCTCCATCACCCACTCCGCGGTGAACGGGGCTTCTGACGGCGCGAGATTACGTGCCAGCCGCACCGCGATCTCGCATTCGACGCCGACGCGGACGTAATCGCCGAAGCGCAGCTTGGCGCCGGAGTCATGCACGCCCTTGGCGAACACACCACCGCCGCAAGGATGGGGAATGTCGAGATATTCCTGCATCACCGGGCTGGTGCAGCCGATCTTGTAGCCGACCAGCGCGCCGGTCTGCGGTAGCAGCAGATCGTGGACGGCGCGTTGGATCTGATAGCCTTCGGCTTCATCTTCAGGCGCTAGCTCAGGCGGCAGCGCGGCCAGCGGCGCGCGATTGCGGCGGGCGGTAGCGATGTTCTGTGCGGCCGCGAGAATCTTGTCCATCAGCGGCGGCTTTCATGGTTGCGGCCTACTGCACTGACCGCCCTTCGCGGTCAGCCGTCAGGCCCTGCCCTATTCGTCCCGATAAACCTTCTCGCGCTTCTCGTGACGTTCCTGCGCTTCCACCGACAGCGTTGCAATGGGGCGGGCCTCCAGCCGCTTGAGCGAGATCGGCTCGCCGGTCTCCTCGCAATAGCCGTAGGTGTTGTCCTCGATGCGTTGCAGCGCCGCGTCGATCTTGGAGATCAATTTGCGCTGGCGGTCGCGGGCGCGCAGTTCGATGGCGCGATCGGTTTCGGAAGAGGCGCGATCAGCGAGATCCGGATGATTGACGTTCTCTTCCTGAAGTGTCTGCAGGGTGATCTTCGATTCCTCAGGATCTCGTCCTTCCACGCCAGCAGCTTGGCGCGAAAATACTCGCGCTGGCGGTCGTTCATGAAAGGCTCTTTTTCGGAGGGTCGATAATTCTTCAACTTTTCCAAGGCCAGCCCATCTTCGCGTGCAAGGCGGGGCGGAAAATTGTCCGTCCGCGCGGGCCTTATATAGCGGCGGGTTGTGACAGACAATATGAGCCGTCTCCTTGGGGGTACCTCCCCCAAGGCCTTGCACAGGCAAAGTTATCGGGACCGCTTGGCGCTAGTAGCCGACTGTGAAGCGCTGGCGGATATAGGCGGGACGCTCGATCTCGTCGGCGAGTGCAACTGCGAAATCCTCGAAGGAAATGGAACTTTTGCCCTCGGCGGCGGTCAAAAGCTGGTCGGTCCCGAGGCGGAACTTGCCTGTTCGCTCGCCGGCGGTGAACAGGGCCGAGGGCGACAGGAAGGTCCAATTGAGTTCCTTTTCGCCCCGGAGCAGATCGAGGAAGGCGGCGCCCTTCTCGGCTTCCGCCTTGTATGCCACGGGAAAACCCGGGGTAGTGACCAGCCGAACGCCCGGAGCCACTTCAAGACTGCCGGCGCCCCCGACCACGAGGTAGCGGCCAACCTTCGAATCCTTGGCAGCGCCGATCAGCTTGGCCGGGTCGCTGGCGAGAAAGTGGATCGAACTGATCGCGGCATCATGACCGGCGAGCAGCCGGGCCAGTCCCGCCTGGTCCATGGCATCGCCCGCGGTGGGCGTGACGTTGGCTTGGGCGGCGACCTTTTCGGGATGGCGGGCGATGGCGGTCACGGTGTGGCCGCGGCGGGCGAGTTCGGCGGTGATGCGCGAACCGGCATTGCCGGACGCGCCGATGACGGCGATTTTCATGGAGGTCTCCCTGCGAATTGACGGATGTGGTATCCAATGGTGACTAGATAGCGAAATGAATGTAAGTGTTAAGAGAGCACTTTTGGGTCACCTGATTACGCCGGAGTAACCGCTGTGAAAGCCAACGCCAAAACCCCGAACGCCTATTCGGCTCGATGCCCGACGCGGCAGATTCTCGATCGCGTCGGCGACAAATGGGCCGTGCTCATCCTGCTTCTCATCAGGCACGAGCCGATGCGCTTCAATGCGTTACGCCGCACCATTGAAGGCATCTCGCAGAAGATGCTGAGCCAGGTTCTCAAATCGCTCGAACGCGACGGATTGATCAAACGCCGAGTGATCGCGACCGTGCCGGTCACGGTGGAGTATTCGATCACACCGCTCGGCGCGACGCTCGCCGACGCGGTCGATCCGCTGCGGGACTGGGCGGAGAAGAACCTGAAGGAGGTGCTGAACGCGCAGCGCCGTTACGACACGGCGCGCAAGGATATGGCGGCGTGAATCAAGCCACCCCATCATCCGGGGACAGGCGGAGAAAATCTTAGAACCGCCCGGCCTTTGCCAGTTCGACTTCGACGCGCAGCTCGATCTCGGCCAGCACCGCATCGAGGCCGGGATCGCCGGAGGACGACTTCAGATTGGCAGCGGCATCGCGCAGCCGGTTCGCCGTAGAAGCATCGAGATTGCCGGAGAGCAGGCCGATCTTGAGTTCGTCGAGCACGTCGAGCGCGCCCCTGCCCCGTGCCACCGAACGCTTGCGGCGCTCCGTCGGATCCTCGACGCCCTGCAGGGCGAGCAGCGCGTCGATGTTGCCGGCGGCTTTGGGCGCTACAGCCGCGCGCGGCTCCTCGGGCGTGGTCGGCGTCTCCGGCAGCGAGAAGCCGGTCGAACTGGTTCGCCGCGTGTGACTTGCGGGCGATCCAAGCGTGGTGCCGTTCGGTCCGTAGATTCGCATCGTGGTGATCTCGCCCTGAGAATAGAGCGACCTTCGCCTTCTTATGGTTAATGACGCGTAAACGGCCCGGCAAAATCTGCCGACATGCGGCAGTTTCGCCCATCGTGGTGAAGCCGCCGCGACCTCGCGCCTCCAACGAAGACCCAGCAATATCAATGCATTGCGTCGGAAACGCAGTGTGGCACGGCGCTCGCATAGTTAATGCCGGATCGTCGTCATGGGAGTGGCGCCTGCGGTCCGGTGGAAGACCTCGAGGGGAGCACAGGATGCCCGGCATCCGTTCGGCAAGAGTGATTTGGGTGGCCTGCGCCGCGCTGTTGGCGCTCGCGCTAACGCCCTCGTCCGCGGGCGCGACGTCGCGGATCAAGGATCTCGCCAATATCGAAGGCGTGCGGCAGAATCAGTTGATCGGCTACGGCCTCGTCGTCGGCCTCAACGGTACCGGCGACACGCTGAACAACATTCCCTTCACCAAGCAGTCGCTGCAGGCGATGCTGGAACGCATGGGCGTCAACATCCGCGGCGCCACCATCCGCACCGGCAACGTCGCAGCCGTCATGGTCACCGGCAACCTGCCGGCCTTCGGCACTCAGGGCACGCGGATGGACGTCACGGTTTCCGCGCTCGGCGATGCCAAGAATCTTCAGGGCGGCACCCTGCTCGTCCCCCCCCTGCTCGGCGCCGACGGCAACGTCTATGCGGTAGCCCAGGGCTCGCTCGCCATCGCCGGTTTCGCGGCCGAAGGCGCCGCCGCCAGCGTCACGCGCGGCGTGCCGACCAACGGCCGAATCCCCAACGGCGCCATCATCGAGCGCGAGATCGAATTCGCGCTCAATCGCCTGCCCAATGTGCGGCTGGCGCTGCGCAATGCCGACTTCACCACCGCCAAGCGCATCGCAGCCGCGGTCAACGATTTCCTCGGCGTCAAGACCGCCGAGCCGATCGATCCCTCCACGGTGCAGTTGGCGATCCCGGCCGAATTCAAGGGCAATGTCGTCGCCTTCCTGACCGAGATCGAGCAATTACAGGTCGATCCGGATCTCGCTGCCAAGATCGTCATCGACGAGCGCTCAGGGATCATCGTGATGGGCCGTGACGTTCGCGTGGCCACGGTTGCGGTGGCGCAAGGCAATCTCACCGTCTCGATTTCGGAGAGCCCGCAAGTCAGCCAGCCCAATCCGCTGTCACGCGGCCGAACTGTGGTGACGCCGCGCACCGGTGTCAGCGTTTCCGAAGACGGCAAGAAATTTGCGGTCGTGAAAGACGGCGTGTCGCTGCAGCAGCTCGTCGACGGCCTCAATGGTCTGGGCATCGGCCCGCGCGACCTCATCAGCATCCTGCAGGCGATCAAGGCCGCTGGCGCGATCCAGGCCGACATCGAGGTGATGTGATGAACGGCATCGTCAATTCCTACGACAAGACCTCGCTGATCAACGGCCGCAAGGACCCGCTGCTGGCCGACGCCCTGACCAAGATTTCGCCGGAAGCGCAAAAAAAGACACGAGCCAAGGCCGAAGAGTTCGAGGCGATGTTCCTCAACTCGATGTTGTCGCAGATGACCACCGGCGTCAAAGGCGAAGGACCGTTCGGTGACACGCCCGGCACCGGCGTCTGGCGCTCGATGCTGACGGACGAGTATTCGAAATCCTTCGCCAAGTCCGGCGGCATCGGCATCTCCAACGATGTCTTCCGCACCTTGATCCTCCAGCAAGCCAACCGCGTCGGCTGATCCAAAGGAAACCCCCGACATGAATCAGCATCCCCAGGCCAGGCCCGCACCGGCCCCCGCGCCAGCAAGAGCAATCTCCACGCCAACCGAGGCGCGCAAGCTCGCAGAAGAACTGATGGACGTGATGAGCGGGCTGCTCGGCATCATCGAGCGCGAAACCGAACTGGTTCGCGCCGGCAACGTGCGCGAGGCGATACGGCTGGAGGAGCAAAAGGGCGAGCTGTCACGCCGCTACATGGTCGCGGTCGAGAACCTGAAGAACGCGCAAAAATATCTAGCGCAGGTATCTCCGGAATTGCTGACGACGTTGCGCCGCCATCACGACACCTTCCGCGCGATGCTGCAGATCAACCTCACCGTGCTTGCCACCGCGCACGCCGTGTCGGAGGGCATCGTGCGCGGCGTCAACGCCGAGATCCAGCGCAAGAACATTCCGAATACCTATACGGCTTCGGGACAACGCGCCGCGCCGGGGCCGCGCAACATCACCCCGCTCTCGGTCAGCCGTTCGCTGTAAGCGATCGCGATCTTCGGTCCGCCACAATTTTCACTAAATTTGCGCGCCCGCCTCAAAGCGGGATTCAGCGTATTCCCTAACACCGTGTTGAGAGGTGCCCGGCTATATTGCGATCGATGAGGGGTTGGATTTGACTCGCAGCAAGCCTGGAGGCTGCCATGAGTACAGATTTCAACATCAAACCGGTGGGGGCACCGGTTGCCGCGCCGATCGTTCAGCACGTGAGCGAGGCGGTACAGCATGCGGTCGCAACCGAACTGCCGGCGAGCCAGAGCGTCTCGGCAGCCGACAGGGGCGCGCGCGCCAGCACCGATTCCGCGGCCGTCCGCGTCTCCATTTCGAATGCTTCGGTGTCGAACCAGTCGAACCAGGTGGTGATCGACCGCGACGCCCGCGCCGTCGTCTACCAGGTCATCGATACCAGGACGAGCCAGGTGGTGAAGCAGTTTCCCGAGGAAGCCGTGCTGCGCCGGCGGGCCTATTTCCACACGCTCGATTTGACCAAAGAGGCCCCCACGCGGCTTCGCGCTACCGATCGCAAGGCTTAGGACACGTAACGACTGACGTTAGCTCGAGCGTGATGCGTAGGCCTGGTCGAGATAGGTCTGGCCGCTCGACGGATCGGTGACAACGTTCTTGATCTCCGCTTTCCCAAGGGCGGATAGCGTGAACTTGGTGTCGCCGATCCGGAACGAAAGGTCCTTGATCAGAACCTCCTGGAACTTGTTGGTGCCGCCGCTCTGGTACTGCACCTTGGCGCGAAAGCCGGTGACGTTCGAGATCGTGAACTTGAACGTCTTGTTGTCGGCATATTTCCCGCTCCAGCTGCCTTCGTACAGCGTGGGATCGACCGCCACATACGGGGTCTTGGACGGAACGGTCAATCCTACCGCCTTGTAGTTGGCCGATATGATGCTCCAGAGATCAGCCATGGCGGCTCACTCACCCAAACCGGTTAGCCGCGACCAGAAAGGCCGGCGGCGAGATTGCAATTGATGTCGATCAGCGACTTCAGCTTCGCCGGATCCGGGTTCATTTGCATGTCGACAGTCTGCTTCATTACGAAGACGCCGATGTTCGCGATGTTCTGCCGCACTTCGATCGGTTGAGGGTTCTCGTTCGCTTCCACGGCGCTCATGAAGATCGACCAGAGCCGGCGGTTGAACAGCAACGCGTTGTGCATGGCTTTATCAGGGCCATTCCAGTTGGACTGGACTTCCTGGAGTTGCCGTGCGGCCTTCAGCAGCGCCTGCGCTTCAATTTCACGGGGGGACGTCGTCGTTTGCGATGTACGCGCGTAGGCTTGGGCTGCATTAGACATTCACGAACCTCGATGGGAGCGGTTGACAGCGGGACTGCAGAAAAACTGCCCAACTTTCATACAGCTTGCGCCTTTAAATATGGTTAGCAAGTGTTACCGATTGTGTCGGTAGTCCGGCAGAAATCCACATTTTCGTCAGCATGCCGGCCATCAGGTTCTGATGGAATTAACATCGAAGCCCAAATTCTCACCTTCGATGCTTTTCTTCATGCCGGCTTTTTCTTCTCGAGCGGAAAAGTTTCGTGACGGATCTGCACGATCGACAGGTTCGAACCAAAGGCAGACGCCTGCGTGCGCAGCAATGTCGAAGCGCTGGCAGGTTGGCAACGACATTGTTAGTCGCCGTGTTGTCGATGAAATTGGCGAAACCGACACCGGCCGCGTTGAAGTTGACGCCGGTGAAACTAATTCTCCAGGTTGGAATCAGATCCGTATTCCTACTGGCCAGGCGCAAGAAAGCCCCGCCAAATGGGCACTATTCGCATGTTCACCATTGGTTAACCATCATCGGGAAGGATGCGAATCTGCCGGCGGGCAATCGACAACGCGCGAAAGCGTCAACGGAGAACAGGCATGGCCTTGAAAGTCGAGCTCAAACCGCACGAGCGAATCATCATCGGCGCATGCGTGATCACCAATACCGATCAGCGCGCCAGGCTGTTGATCGACGGCGACAGGATTCCGATCCTGCGCGAGAAAGATATTCACACACCCGAGACCGCCGACACGCCGGCCAAGCTGGTCTACCTCGCAGTGCAGCTCATGTACCTGTCACCGGATCCGATGGCCCACCATCCGACCTATTTCAGCCTCGTGCGCGACATCCTCACGACGATGCCGAGCGCATGGCCCTTCATCGAGGGCATCAACAACTGCACTCTGAACGGCGATCTTTACCACGCGCTGAAGGAAGCGAAGAAATTGATCGGCCATGAAGAGCAGATCCTGCAAAGTGCCCGGAAAATGCAATCGCTCAATGAGCCAGATCGCAAATCCGCGTAGCCATCGCATCGCTCAAAAGTACAAAGGCCTCCGCGAGGGAGGCCTTTTGCTTTTGAAGCGAACAAGTTTTCTTCAGATCGGCAGGAACTTGGTCAGCGTGGTCTGGTACAGCATCGATGTCGTTTGATACGAGGCCTGCAGACTAGTCTGCAGCGCCAGGATCTTGGTCGCAACCTCGTCCTGGTTGATGCCCTCGATCTGGTCGAGCATGGTCTGCGCCATTCCCTTGAGCTGGGTCTGGCGGTCGGTCGACGCCTTGATAGCGTTCTGAGCGCCGGCGAACTCCGCCTGCATGTCCTGGATCGATTGCTGGCCGGTCTGCGGCGCCAGGTTTGCCGAAATCCGCTGTTGCAGCGCATTCACCTGCGCCTTTGAGTTCGGATTGGCGGCGTTGGTCGTGACCGCGGCATACACCGCGATATTCTGCAGCTCGTAGCGCAGCGCCTGCTCGTTGGCGCGCGCACCGTATTGCACCGTGATGGATTGGTCGATGCGCGCGATCGCCGTGCCGCGCGGCGGATCGGTGCCGACTTCGCCGGTGTACCACGAGACGGTGTTGGCGGTTGTGCCGCCGATCAGATTGGTGGCGGTGGCAAACGGCGGACCGTTCACACGCAGCGGCGCCGGATTTGCGCTTGCCGTGGCGCCGAATCCCAGCGCCGCGAAGGCGGCCGCGTTCGAACTGGAAACCGTCAGGCTCGCGCCGTCACCACCGTGCAGCGCGATCACGCCGCCGGTGACGGTCGACGGCGTACCGGTGCCGGTGATCGAATCGATTTTGGCCAGCAAGGTCTGAACGCTGTCGGTGATGTTGAGCTGGTTGCCGGTCGCGCCGGCAGCGACGAAGGTAATCGGCGTGCCGTTGACGGTAATGGTATCGCCCGCTGCAAAGTTTACGGCCAGCGAATCCGTATTCGCAGCGCCGGAAAGCAGCGTGGCGCCAGTAATCGGCGCCGGCACCGTGTCCTTGTTGTTGGCCGTACCTCCAACGACCGTCGCCGATGGATTGAAGAAATTGTTGGAAGCCTCGATCGCCGAGGCGGCGACCAGCGCGGTGTCGCTCAGCGTCTGGATCGAGGACGTCAACGCAGCCTGCAGGTTGGCCGTGGTCGCAACCGTATCGGCGCCGATCAGAAACGAGCCGGCAGGCGGCGGATTGGTGGTCGTCGCGGTCAGCGCGATCGACTCCGTGGTGCCGTCGGGCAGGTTGAAGTTGAACGTGATCTTGTCGCCATTGTTCGGATTGACGGCGCCGAGATCGACGGTGGCGGCCGGCGGCGCGCCGGTCGGCTGGGTCACGGTCGCTCCCGTCAGTGACGAACTGATCGAACCGAGCCTCAAGCCGAACGATGAACCGTCCTCGGCCAGGCTGGTCACGGTGGTCGTCAATGGCGGCGACGAGACCGTCAGATGCGCCATGTTACCGACGCCCTGATCGGCCTGACGGCGCTCGTTGATCAGTTGCTTCAGACCGGCCTGCGTACCCACACCGTCGAGCATGACGTCGGCCGGCACCGTCGCTGATGTGTCGGTGGTGCGGCCGGAAAACAGATAGCGGTCGCCCGTCTGGCTGTTCAGCAGCGACACCGCATTCGAGAACGCCGCCTGCGCCGTGATCTGACCGGAAGTTTGACCGTTGTCGTTGAGCACGATGGTCGATGTACTGGCCGCCTTCTTTACCGACGTGCCGATGTCGGCCAATCCCTGCAGCGCAAGGTTAACGACGTTGAGCCGCGTATTGACGTTGGTTGCTGTGTCCTTGAACGCGTCGATGCTGCTGACCTGCGCGCGCAGGCTGAGCGCAAAGCCGCGATTGGCGCCCTGCCCAGCATAAGTCGTCGAGACCCGGCCGCTGGCAAGCTGCTGCGTCAGATCATCGAGTTGCTTGCGGATATTGAGGATCGAAGTCCCGATGTAGGATGTTCTGCCGCTAACGCCATCGATAGACATGAAACCCTCACATCGCCTGGATCAACGTGTCGTACATCTGCTTGATGGACGACATCACGCGCGCATTGGCGGAATAGGCGTTCTGCAGCGCGAGCAGATGCGCCATCTCGTCGTCGATATTGACGCCTGAGGCATCCGTCACCTTCTTCTGCAAGGTGTTCAGCACTACAGACTGACCGTCGGCGAGTTGCTTGGCAGCGGTTGCGGCTTCGCCCTGCTGGCTGATGAACTGCTTGGCGAAGTTGACCAGCGTGCCGGTAAACGGTGCGCCGGTGGTTCCGATGCCGGTCTGTGGCGAGTAGCGATAGTTGCCCGTCTGCAGTTGCTTGAGAATGAAGTCGGAGCGCGTGGTGTCGCCCGAAGGCGTCAGCGGGCTGGTGGAAAACACGATAGTGCGCGAGGGATCGCCGAGCAGCCCGAGATTGACGCTGATGCGGCCGGCAAGGCCGGTCTGCTGCGACCCGTTGGCGGTGATCGCACCGGAAAACAGGCCGCCATTATCGGTGAACAGTGGAAGCTGTGGGTTGCCGCTGGTGAGCGACGACATGGTCGTTGTGACCGACGCCGCCAGCACGTCGGAGCGGTTTGGCGCGCCATCATCCAGCACGCGCAGGGTCGATCCCGACGGGTTTGAGAATTGCAGATCACTCGACCCGAGTGCGGCGTTGAGCTGAGAGACTACCGACGCCATGCCGCCGGCGAAATTGATGCCGAGCACCTCATCGTTGGGATCGAGGGTCGTAGTATTGCTCAGCGGCAGCACGCTCGGATCGTCGACACGCACGATCGAGAGATTATGCGTAACGCCGGTGGTGTTATCCTTGTAGCTAACGTGAATGACGTTGCCCGACTGCAACCCCGTGAGGTCGAGATCGTAGCCGGCCTGCGGCAGCACGGACGCCGGAGCAGCGGTACCGGCCGTCGTCTTGTCCGACAGCGCGCTCGCCATCGACGCCGCGAACTGGTCGATCTGCGCCTGCGCCTTCACCAGCGTATTGTCGCGCAGCTCGAGATAGGCAGCGATCTTGCCCGAGCGAATCGAGTTGGTCGATACCAGATCGTAGCTGCCGCCGTGCGGGAAATTGATGGCGATGGTACCGACGTTGTTCTTGGTCGGATCGGTGTTGTACAGCGTGTTGGGCGTCATCGTCCCCTGCGGATTGAAGCTTAGCTGCGCAGCTTCAGTCCCGACCAATTGCACGCCGGAGTTCGTAAACACGGTCACTTGGTTGAGGTCGTTGACGACGGTTCTGATGTCCATCAAGCTCGACAGTTGAGTGATGTATTGATCGCGCTGGTCCAGCAGCGATGCCGTCGCAGCGTCCGTCTTGCCGTTGTTCTGGAGCTGGTTGTTGATGAACGCGATCTGGGCCATCGCGTTGTTCGCCGTAACGATGGAATCGTTGATGCCCATCTCGGCGTTCGCGCGGAGGTTCTGAATCCCCTGCGTCGTCGCATTGAGCGTCTGTGCCATGGTCTGCGCGGCGCTGACGGCACTGATTCGCGCCGACTGCGAGTCCGGACTGGTCGACAGGCCCTGAAACGCGGTCAACAGCTTGTTGAACGAGTCCTCGATGGTGCCGGTTTCAGCCGGATTTCCGTAGACGTTCTGCAGATTGGCGAGAAAGGTCGAACGGATGTCGGCATAGGCTGCGCCGGAGGTTTCCGTCCGCAACGCCGCCTGCAGATATTGATCGAGCTGCCGGTCGACGCCGTGGAGCAGAACGCTCGAACCGTAATCGCCGGTCACGCCAGCGGACTGGATGATCGACTTCCTGACGTAACCTGGCGTTTCCGCGTTGGCGACGTTCGATCCGACCAGCGAGATCGCGGCTTGCGTCGCGCGCAGGCCGGACATCGCGGTAGAGAGAGCTTGACTCAAACCCATGACTAATTGCCCATCTCAAGACGTATCGCGAACGGCTCGCCGCACAATCAGCGCAGCACGTTCAGGAGATCCTGCACCATCGTGTTGGAAGTGGTGATGACCTTGGTGTTCGCCGAATAGGCCTGCTGGGTGACGATCAGCTTGGTGAACTCATCGGCGATGTCGGTGTTGGATCCCTCCAGCGACGAGCCGACGATGGTTCCGGCCTTGCCGAACAGCGCCTGTCCGGATGCGTCGGTGACCTCGAATGCGCCGCCGTTGACGCGCTTGAGGAAGTTGGTGCCGTTGAAGGTCGCTACCGAGATTTCAGCGAGGTCGAGGTTGCGGCCATTGGAATAGTTGCCGACGATTCGGCCGTTGGTGCCTACGCCGACGGATTGCAACTGGCCGGCCGGGAAGCCGTCCTGCTGGATCTGGTTGACCTGCACGTTGCCGTTGGCGTCCGCGAACTGGGTGACACCGCCGGTGCCGAAGTTGATGACGGGACTGCCCAGCGCGACGCCGTTGACGACGGCATTGGTGAGCTCCACGGACGGAATCGCCGGCGTCATCTGGCCTGAGGCAGAGAACGTGAAATTGGTGTTGACGTTTTGCCACGCGACCTGGGTGCCGGTTGCGTTGGGATTGACCTGATAGAACAGGTTCCAGGTATCGGTATGGCCGGCGCCGAGCGTAGCGCTGTCGACCTTGGCCCAGCGGAACTGCAGGTTCACCGGTGCGCCCGAGATGTCGTAGGTCGTAACCGCACCACCCGCGATCGACTCGGCGAGGAACGTCGAATTGTCGTTGCCAACGACCTGGCCGGTGCCTACGCCGCCGCCGCCACCGCGCGTCGCCGTCACGGTGCCGGTAAAGCCGAGGGCCGCCCAGGCTGCAGTGTTCGAACTTGAGATCGTGAGGTTGTTGGCGGTGCCGGAGTGCAGCGTGATCGAGCCGGAGGCGATCGTGGACGCGACTGACGTTCCTTGGAGCGCGTCGATCTTGCCCAGCAGGGTTCCGATGCTGTCGTCGACGTTGATCTGGTTGGGGCCGACGGCGGTGCCCGACGCCATGAAGGTGAGGGTTTGGCCGTTGACCGTGATGGTGTCGCCCGCGACAAAATTGGTGGAGATCGAGTTGGTGCCGGCCGCGCCGCTGAGCAGGGTTGCGGCCGTGTTCGCAACCGACGGCGTCGCTTTGTTGTTCTGCGTCGTGCCGCTTCTGGAGGCATCGGTATAGGGCGCCATAGGTGTTCCGAGTGCCAGCGGATTGTGTCCGGCGCTGTATGATCCCGGCACGATCAATTCCGATCCGGGAACGGAAACGTCATGCTTGGTTGTCAGCGGATAGCTGGCGAGGTTGGCGCGATAGTCGATCCTGGTGGTTTGCTGCGCCGGCAGGAAGTCGTTCTGGAATCGAAGAACCTGCGGCGAACTGCCCGATGGGTTGCCGGTGGTCGGGTCGATCGGCACGCCCTGCAGATAATAGCCGGCGCCATTGACGAGATAGCCGCTCTTGTCGAGCTGGAAGTCGCCGCGGCGGGTGTAGCGGTCGACGCCGTCAAACACCGGCGTGCCGTCGGTGAAGTTGCCGGGCTTTTGCACAGCAAAAAAGCCGTTGCCGTTGATGGCCATGAAGGTCGCAACCGATGCCGTCTGCACGTCGCCCTGCACCGAGTTGGTGGAGCGCGATTGCGTGGTGACGCCGCCGGCGAGTTGCGCGGTCGCTGAGGTCTGCGGAATCAGATCGAGGAAGGAGGTGTCGACGCGCTTGAACGCCGTTGTCTGCGAGTTGGCGATATTGCCCGAGACGTTTTCCAATGCGTAGGAGTTGGCGCGGAGGCCGCCGACCGCGGTGGTGAGAGCGCCGAAGATACCCATGACATTTTCTCCAAATTCGATCCGGGCGGCTCGCCGGTCCACGTAAACCCAGGCCGCGTCGGGAGAAGATGTCGCAAGCGTTGTGCCAAACTACAAAATATATAAAAATCAATAGCTTAATAGAAAAGCCCCGGCCCAAAGACCGGGGCACATTTGCCGGGCGGGCAACAATTGCCGGGCACAAGCCTTAAGAGGCCGAGGGCCCTGCCGGGTGAAACACCATCCCAAATCCATCGATGCAATAGCGCAAGCCGGTCGGTTTTGGCCCGTCATCGAAGACGTGTCCGAGGTGGCCACCGCAGCGGCGGCAATGCACCTCGATGCGCAACATGCCGAAAGTGCGGTCCTCGGTCTTGCCCAGGGCATTGTCGAGCGGCTGCCAGAAGCTCGGCCAGCCGGTGCCGCTGTCATATTTGGCATCCGAGGAGAACAGCGGCAGATCGCAGCCGGCGCAGGCGTAGATGCCCTTGCGTTTTTCCTTCAGGAGCGGGCTCGAGCCCGGCCGCTCGGTGCCGTGCTTGCGCAGGATCTCATACTGCTGCGGCGTAAGCTGGGCGCGCCATTCGGCGTCGGTCTTTTCTACCTCGAATTTCCCGGCGGCCTGCGCCGGCGTGGTGCGCAGCCAGCGGAAAGCGGCCAAGCCAAACAGGCCGGCTACGGATGCGAGCAGGATACGGCGGTCGAACATGGAATTCTCCGTGCGAGGCGGGCCTAACGGTTCGCCATCAAGTACGGCCCGGAAGCGCCGAAGTTACACCGATCCGTCCCGGACCTTCTCACTTTCCTGCGAGGGAGCGACCGGCACGGAGCGCGGGGCGACCGGCGGACGGCGCGGCCTGGTTCCGGCTTGCCGGTTGGCCTCCGCCAACCGCGCCTCGCGCACCCGTTCCCGGGCGCGGGCGCCTTCGCGGTAACGGGCCAGCGCGCCCGCCGCGGCGGAATGGCCCCGCCCCCACAGGCCGATCAAATGCCCGGCTACGCGGCCAGTGGCGCCGCCCGCCCAGACCAGTTCGAACGGCGAGAACAGTTTCCACCGGTCTTCACCCCACAGGATGCTGCGCGCGATGACCTGCCCCGCCATTGCCGAAGTGTTCAGCCCGTGCCGCCCGAAGCCGCTGGCAACCCACAGCCCTTTGCGCAACTGGCCGATCTGCGGCATGCCGTGCACGGTCACCCCGACCGCGCCGCCGAACACGTCTGATATCGGGACTTTGCCGAGCGCTGGGAAGATGGTGGCAATGCGGCGCTGAATGAGGGGGCAAAGCGGCGCGGCCGCGCTTCCCAGGTGGTTTCCGGGCTCGCCCACATCAGCCGGTCGCCGTCGATGATTCGGAAATGATCGATGCCGTCACTGTCGGCCACCGAGCCCCTGAAGGCGATCACCTCGCCCAGCCGTTCGCCGAGCGGCTCCGTCACCGCGGCATAGCGCCAGACTGGAAGCAGCGTCTCCGACAGGCGGCGTAACGGGGCGCCGAGATGAACGTTGCCGGCCAGCACGATATGAGAGGCGCGCAGCCGTGCCGACGGCGTCACGATGCGCTTGCGAATGCCCGACGGATCGATGCTGACGACCGGGGTATCTTCGAAAATGCGCGCGCCCGCCCGCCTTGCCTGCGCGGCAAGGCCACGGATGTATTTGCGGCCGTCGATCTGGAACGCGCGCGGATAATAGATGCCGTGGAAATAGCGCGCCGTCCCGAGCTGATCGCGAACGCGATCGACCTGCCATCCCTCGACTTCGGTCTCGAAATCCCCGCTCAGCGTCTGCAGCCGGCTGATCAGCGTCTCGCCGGCATCGACGTTGGAGACCTCCAGCGCGCCTTCAGTGAGCGCAATTCCCGGCATCGCCTCTTCGGTTGCGGCGGCGCGAACGTAATCGGCGCCCTCCTTCGACAGCGCCCACAATTCGCGCGCGTCTTCGATGCCCACGCGCTCGATCAGGTCGCTGATCGGAAGACTGTAGCCCGGCATGACGGTACCGAGTTGATGGCCGGACGCGTTCCAGCCGACATGCCGGCCTTCGAGTACAGCCACGCTGGCGCCGCGTCGCGCGGCCTCCAGCGCTACCGTAAGACCGGCAAGTCCGGCTCCCACCACGCAAATGTCGACATCCAGGTCGAACGAAAGACGCGAGCGAAAAGGGCCGTCGTCGGGGCCGTTGGTCGCACTTGAGAAAGTCTCGGGCATGGCGTTTCTTACGGCCGGCTGCAGCGCTTGTCACCTCGTCCCAGACATGAGCTTGTAGATTAGTCCAGACTAAGACCGAATCGAGATCGCGCCAATGCGCCGTTTGATGCTGCTGCGTCACGCTAAGACCGAACACGATGCGCCTTCGGGCCATGACCACGACCGCCGACTCGACGAGCGCGGACGGCGGGATGCCGTCGCTATCGGAACCTGGATCGGCCGGCATCCGCCTTTTTCCCGACGCAGTTCTGGTTTCGACCGCGGTGCGGGCGCGGCAGACCTGGGAAATCGCACGCGACGCGATTAAGGATGCAGTGCGGGAACGGCCGCCGAAGCCGCAGGTCGAACTGCTCGATGAACTCTACGGCGCAGAGCCGACGCGGCTCCTGCGGATCATCCGCATGGCCGAGGTCACCGACCCCGCGCGCCTGATGCTGGTCGGCCACAATCCCGGCATGCATGAGCTGGCACTGATGCTCGCCGGCAGCGGCGACGCGGCGGCGAAGAAGGCGCTCGAGGACAATCTGCCGACCGCGGGACTGGCGATCCTCGACTTTGCCACCGAGGACTGGAGCGAGGTGGCGTTCCGCCGCGGCAAGCTCGTGCGCTTCACCAGCCCGAAATTGCTGAAGCAGGCGCTGGACGATTGAGGCGCGCGGACATCCAGGCTCTCCCGTGCTAAGCTCGCCACGATGCAGTTTTCGAGCGAATTAAGAACAAGTTCGCGTAAAAGAAAGCGCGTCAAAACAAAGGGCTGGAGTCGGGTTCTGACAAATCAGAACCGCACGGGCTGCAGCGGGAGGCTCAGATGTTCAAGTCGATTCTCGTGCCGATCGATCTGGCTGATACCGATCTGGCCAAGCCCGCGATCGCGACCGCCGCAACGCTGTCGCAAACCTGGAGCGGCTCGGTACGATTGCTCAATGTGTTGCCGATGACGCCGGTGATGCTGGCGGAATACGTGCCGGCCGATTTCGACGCCCAGCAGCGCGCGACCTCGGAGGAAGCGCTCGCGATCGTGGCGCAGGAATCCGGCATCGACGCGCCGCGCATTTCCACCGCAGTGCGGAAGGGCGGCATCTATCACGAGATCCTTGAAGAGGCAGCCGCCGTCAAGGCCGACCTTATCGTGATGACCTCGCACCGCCCGGCGATGCGGACCTATTTTCTCGGCTCCAACGCCGGCCATGTGGTGCGCTATGCCAAGTGCTCGGTGCTGGTGGTCCGCCACTAGTTGGAATGCAAAGCACTAACGATCTCGTATCCCGGACGCCGTGCGGATGCGCGTCGGCGCTGCACCGCAGGGCCCAGACACAAAATATCGAAAACAACCCCATGCAAAGTAGGACGGACCGGGTCCGCAGCGGCGCACGACGCAAGCCTGCCCGATCGATTGACCGGGCCGTTGGTATTGCAGGTCGATGAAGTCGAACGCGTCTCACATCATTCGCCCGTACATCGGATCGATGACGCCGCGCACGGCCGACGCTATCTGGCTGCGCTCGACACCAATGTCGCGAAGCGCGCGATCGTCCAACTCGCAGAGCGTTTTGATGGCTTGGCGGCGCGCAAAGTAGGTTACAACGGCGTTTACCCAGTGACCGAGCAGGCGGAAAAAGCCACCAGCGAAGGTTCGGGACGCAGATTGACCTGCCGTCTGGGATATCGTCGTCATCGTTCTTCTCCTTGCTTTCGCGCGGCAAAGCGCTGCCGTCGATGCAAACGCCATCCGAGCGTTAGCATCTATTGAGTTCTGATTGCTTGCACCCCTCTCAGTGCAATCACGGGCTTGATGGGTTCAAAATGATCCGATACATTTCTCGGTGCAAGGAAAACATTGCTCTCGGTGCAATAATGTCGAAGTTCGAGTATTTGAAGCTTGCCGATACCGTCGCCGCCGAGATCGCCAACGGCGCGCTCAAGCCTGGCGATCGCCTGCCGCCGCAGCGCAGCTTCGCCTATCAGCGCAAGATCGCGGTCTCGACCGCGAGCCGCGTCTACACTGAGCTGTTGCGCCGCGGCCTAGTGGTCGGCGAAGTCGGACGCGGCACGTTCGTGTCTGGCGAGACGCGGCGCGGTATCGCCATGCCGGCAGAGCCGCGCGGCGCGCGTATCGATCTGGAAGTGAACTATCCGATACTGCCGACGCAATCGGCGATGATCGCGAGAAGCCTGGCCGGACTGGAGCGGCCCGAAGTGCTCGATCTCGCGTTACGGCACTCGACCACGGCAGGCACGCTGGCGGCGCGGACCATTTCCGCCGAGTTTCTCTCCCGCGAGGACTGGTCTCCCGCCCCCGATCAACTCGTCTTCACGGCGAACGGACGGCAATGCATCGCCGCTGCGCTAGCGGCCGTGGTGCCGAGCGGCGGCCGCTGCGGCGTCGAGGCGCTGACTTATCCGTTCATCAAGGACATCGCCGTCAGGCTTGGCGTGACGCTGGTGCCGCTTGCGATGGATGAGAACGGCGTTCGCCCGGACGCCGTGCAGAAGGCTCACCGCGAAGCGCATTTGTCGGCGCTGTACGTTCAGCCGACGATTCAAAACCCGCTCGGCATGACCATGCCAGCGGCGCGCCGCGCCGATTTGCTGCGCGTGGTCGAGAAGCTCGGCCTCACCGTCATCGAGGATACGGTCTACGGCTTTCTTGACGAAGAAACCCCGATGGCCGCGCTCGCGCCGGATAGTTGCATCACGCTCGACAGCCTGTCGAAGAAGGTGGCGCCCGGCCTTGCCCTCGGCTTCATCGTGTCGCCGCCGCGGCTGCGCGAACGCGTCATGTCCGCGGTTCGGTCGGGCGGATGGACCGCTTCGGGATTTGCGTTTGCCGCCGGACAGCGGCTGATGGCAGATGGCACCGTTGCCGAGCTGTCACGCCTGAAACGCATCGATGCGGCACGGCGCCAGCAGATGGCGGCCAAATACCTCGCCGGATTCGATGTTCAGGCCAACGTCAAATCCTACCATCTCTGGCTGACCTTGCCCCAGCACTGGCGCTCGCAGACATTCGTCGCGGCCGCGGCCCGGCGCGACATCGCGTTGACCCCTTCGACCACCTTCGCGGTAAGTCCAGGCCACGCCCCCAACGCGGTCCGCCTGGCGCTCGGCGCCCCCAGCACCGAACAGCTCGATCTGGCGCTGCGAACGTTGTCGGGAATGCTGACGGCGAAAGAAGACGTCGATACGACCGAATAGCGCTAGTACCTCTGCACAGAGGTTTTGACGGGTCGGCAGGGCAGCATTGCTGGGTCCCCCTAACGTCTGGGTTCAGTGAAGGTCAGTCTGCCTTGGATGGACCGCATGGGCTACGGGCTGCCGTGACGCTACGTTGATTTGATGGCCGGTGTACCCCAGATAGCTGCCGACTTGATGCGGCGCCGCAAGTCGGCAGCCCTGGGCCAAGTAAGCGACATGCGCAGCGCAGCAAGTCTCGGCGTCTCCGCAGCATTTGGGTCTTGCTTAGCTACAGCGCTCCACGGTAGGCGCAGCATGAACACCGAACCTTCGCGCCGGCATGCTCGCCCTCCAATATCAAACCCGCGGCGATTTGCTGGCAGCCACAAACCTACAGCGAGCCGCGAGCGCTCTTGGTCCGCTCGAAGGCGGACAACTCACCATGTCAACGATTCACTCTGCCAAGGGACGGGAATGGACCGCCGTTTACATCATGAACGCGGTGGAGGGATGCATTCCCTTTCGCTTAGCTGCCTGCCGCGAAGAGGAGCGCCGCCTTCTCTTTGTTGCCATGACTCGCGCCAAGCGGCATCTCGAAATGCTCGTGCCGAAGGGGTTACGTAGGGTCGGCAACGGCAGCGTCGGGCTGGCCGCACGCCGTTCATATCGAAGCGCATGCTGCCGTTGTTTGACCAGAGCCAACTTCGATAGCGGCCAAAGCCGGATGCTCATCTGATACTCCTGGCGAGCGTCACACAGACATCAACATCCTCGTCCTCGGCCGGTCAGTAAGGCCACCAATAACATATCGTCACTTCGCGTTGTTTTCCCATAGTTCCTGTCACAAAAGTTTCGCAACGCACTACACCAGATACCCCGCCGGCGGCCATCTGATCTCGAACCTTTATAGCGTCCTGGAATGAGCCGGTTTGGGCAATGACTTCGGCGTTACCAATAGGGCCACCTCTAGTCGCTGTCCGATAGTTCCCCTTCGTCTTGTTAAGAGAAGCATCTGCGGTAAATCCGGGAATGTTCATTGACGGTTCCTTTCTTCGTAACATCGGGATTTGATGCACGAGCCGTTAGCCATCGCAGCCCTGGCGTTACGGCGACCTCCTTGCCGTGCGTCGGCGCTGCCATCACGCGACTGACTTACGCAGTCCTCGTTAGCAACAGGAGTATTCCGTCTCTACTTGCCCATCAGTGTACACGGTCCTGCTCCCACGGCAATTGGCATAACCCCACCTTACGGTGTGCAATGCCAATGATAATCGGAGGCCATGGTGAGCAACTGGCAGACATGAATGTTCGCGTCGGTTGCACCCCGTCCGTCGTACCATGGTGACCGCCGCCGACTCGATAGATCTTACTGATTTGGCCGAGGGCCGCTTGAGCGGTGAATTCTAGCATGGACACGGTGCATCTCCCTTCGTCGCTGAACACTTCCAACCGCGGTACGACAAATTATCGACCAGGAGCGGAAACCTTCTCGCCGGTAAATTCTGGCAAGTTCTTAGCTCGCATGTTGGCAGCTAAAGGGCGACGCTGGTTGCAAATTCTCGACATGTGCTTCGGCAGTTATCCATGCATAGATCATAAAGGCCGCCACCCGGACCCATTCCACAGATATGTGAACATGCGGCCTCACACCCCTGGCCCGGCAGTCCGATAGGTCCGTATGGGCCGGTTGCTCGACTCATCTGCACTGTCGAGGCTGACTCCAGCACCTTGGGTGCGAGGACGTAGTAGCACCTGCCGGACCTGAGAAGCGAAGCTTCCGCGGTAAAACCTGGCAACGTATTCATCGCATGTCTCCTTTGGCCAAACGCTTAAGTTCAACGATCATAGTACGGTGACATTTTGGTCACCAGGAACGGAAACTCCTCCGTGACATCGACGCGCACAAAAAACTTCTCAGTAAAATCCGTGTTCCGGTTCGTGTAGGAAAAGATGACATCGACGACTCTTCGCGTGCCGCTCAAGGGCGAAGGCCGCACCTCAACCCCGGCCAGTGAGAAATTCCCTGCAAATTGTTCGGCCGCCTTGGCGTAGATTGCAGGATAGCGCACGGCGAGATAGTTCAACGCGCGATGCTCGTCGGTCGCGCCGGCATTGTCGGTCATCTGCATGATCCGGTCGAAGAGCTCGCGGCTGGCTGCCCCAAACTCTTCAGCCTGTACTCCTTCAGGCTTCGGGATCGCCTCGATGAGCGACTCGCGCGAAAAAGTATAAGTCTGGTCGAACATCACGATTGGAACCATCAGCCCGTTGCAAAACTCCGGCGGGGCAATGGGGCCGCGGGTGCCGATCACAAGGCTGATCCAGGCGCTCTCGTGAGGTTCAATCGCACTAATGAGAAGATCGATATCCGCAGGGTCTCGCGGCACCAGGATGTAGGTTTCGAGTCCTTGGATCATCAGGACCCAGCACATTTGCCGCGCGAGATAGCGGCTCTCGCGTCGTGACAAGACCTGATGGAAGGCCTGCTGGTCCGTGCGGCCCGCGGTCTCGGCCCGGCCGGTTGCTTGGGCCATTTCTTTCTCGACCGAAGGACGCGGAAAGCGCGCCTCGATCTGGCCAAGCGCATAGACATCGGAGGGCGCCATCATCGCGCCTTCTGTGCCCGCCCCCCGCAAGTGGGGCAGGGGAGCGGACCCATTTGCGCGGGCTGCGCGCCTGCCAAAGATTTCGGCGAAGCCTGCCTCGGTTCGAGGGCATTGATCGCAGCAGCCCCGGCTCTCGCGGGTGGGATCTCTCTGGCCTCGCTCGATCCGACGGCGGCGTTCTCACTTGCCTCTGAGTGTTCCATGGGTCTTTCCCTCCCTCAATCAATCTCGCGTAGAAGATCAACGCGTGAAAGCCACCCAGCGGTTCAGAGCAGCGGAGCGGCGCTCGCAGCCGCCGCAGGGCCGAATGCCCATGGCGTAAGTCATGCGCTTGACGGCATCGCCAAGGCCGATCTCCTCGTCGTTAATGAAACCGGGAAGCCGAACGCGGTAAGGACCTGCTTGGCCAGTCTCTTGGGTGTTGTCCTTTTCCTCTTGCATGGTTCACCTCCTCGAATGGGTCGCGAGCAGTTGGTAAGCCGCCCAGGCGTTCAACAACGGGGGTGTCACATTGGTTCGCGCCCGCGCATGGGCATGCACAAAGGCCAAGCGAATTTGGGCAGCGCTCAAGGAAGGGAATTGCGACCAGACGAGCGCAATTGCGCCAGTCACAAAGGGCGCCGCGGCGCTTGTTCCGCCCAAGGTAAGGGGCTTTCCCTCGGCGCCCAAGCTCGTAATTTGCTCGCCCGGCGCACGAAGACCGTGACGCCCGATCGAATGGCCGAGATTTGACTCATTCAGCGGTTTGCCGCTCAAACCGCAAGCGGCGACTGGAATCACCCACGGGTGGCCGGTGATGACCGTGCTGCCGACCGTGCCCTGATTGCCCGCCGCGGCGACAATGACGACGCCCCGCCGGGCGGCATGATCGAGCGCCTCCAAGAGCGCGCGTTTCGCTTGGGTAGAGGGCTGCATGAGCGCAAGGCTTAAGTTGAGCACGCGCGCACCCGCCTCCATGCAGGCCAGGATCGCAGCGGCAAGCTCCCCGGGCTCGGCGCTTGGTTGCTCCAAATCGCCGGGCTCCGTCTCGGTAAAAACGGGACAGACAAGAAGCGTGCAGCCTGGGCAGATTGCCGGGGCAGGAGAGCCGCGCTTGGCGGAAAGGATACCGGCCACAAACGTGCCGTGTTGACACGCGGCGCTATCTTTTCGAACACAAGTGCTGCCAAGTTTTCCGTGCACCTCACGGACGTGGCCAAGCGTTAGATCCGGGTGATCTGTTACGAGGGGGCCGTCGATCAAGCCGATGGAAATTTCCGGCCTACCAGCGCTCAACTCCATGAGCGCTGCAAGCTTGACCGCATCTAGGGCGCTCTGCCCGCTACCACCCCCTTGAGGAGCGGGGCCCTGATTTTGTGCAATGAATGCCGCTCGGAGCACCGTTCCCTCCGATCGTGTGCACAGCTTTTCGGGCCCTTACTCGGTTCCGACGGAACGGAAATGCGCCTGCGCCGCTCATTGGGCCCAAACACAAGGCTTAGCAGACGCGTCCTGAACATCTAACCTTGGCACGAAACCAAGCGGCAACGCTTTCCGGCGGCCCATCGCCCCCTTCGCGCCGTCCAAGAAAATATCTGCACGCACTGTGGTCGGAGGTCAGCGCGCGCTCTTGAAAGGCAATCGACCTTTAGATCGGTAGCGCCGATATTGGCTGCGAAGTTTTCAACGCCGATGCGTTTTTCTATGCGCTCCACTCAATTTAAGCGTGCCACAAGTTACGTTTTGGAGCAATGGTTTTGACTGGCCCAAGGTCTGCAAAACCGTATGAAGTCCGGTCTCACGCAGACAGCCGACATGGCGGTTGCTGCCGCGCTGTTCAGCTCAGGGCCAAAACCGTCCGTGAGCAATCGCAGCAAAGCAGTCCTATTCGATCACCTCATCGGCGGTGGCGAGCAGCGTCGGCGGCACTTCGAGGGCGAGTGCCCTTGCGGGCTTGAGGTTGATCACCAGGTCGAACTTGGTGGACTGTATATCGAGAAGTCGGCGCGGATTTGCGGCCATGAAAATCCGCCCGGCGTAGATGGCCGTTTAGATGTCGCGATCGCTCAACTCAGCCCCTCGGTACAGGAATGCACAGAACGGCGGTGAGCTATTTCGGCCTACCACTTCAAAGCGCGAGGCCGTGATTGGAGCTGCCACACATGGTTATCGTGAGCCGGGCTTGCCGGGCTTAGTAGGTGGCGCGGGAAGTGCGAAGACGGTCTGAATTCCCACCGCCGCCACGTCGACACTGATGCGAACGCCCCCTTCATCAGGTGCGACGACGCTCGCCTCTATCCAGCATTTATTACCGTCTGACTGACACTTGATCACTAAGCCGCTGGTTGTATTGCACTGGAAGGTTCCGTCACGGTTTTCAACAAACGACCCTCCGCCCTCTTGGCAACCCTTTTTGAATTCTTCCTTCATGCCCATGTGTCTCTCCTTGCTGCTTACCACGTCCTGCACTTTGGCGAAGGCCGAGATCCGAAGTATGGGCTTAAGGCGGGGATCCGCATCGAATGTCGCTGGATCGAATGCCCCACCTTGAATCTAGCTAATCGTTTTGGCTCCTGGCCTCCTTTGTCAGAACGCGTTCCACAATATATCCCGAAACTCTTCGCATCGCGAGACGGTGTAGCACCCTGTAGTAATACTGTTGCGGTTTTACACTCGGACGCGAGGCACGACCGCGGTCGATTCCAGAGTGACCGGGAGGAGCAACCCGGCGCTGTGCGTGCAAAGCCCGCGGCAACGCCACTGCGCCGCCGAGAAAGGTTATGAACTTGCGACGGTTCACTGGCCGGTCCCGACCGTGCTTCGAAAAAAGGGTAGCACGCCTCGGTACGGCGGGAGCTTGCTGCGCTGCGGGATTTCGACCCGGCTTATGACCGCAGTGGGTCACGGGCTGCCTTCCCGAATGCGTTAGCGCCACGGCCGCTGTACCCCAGATAGCTGCCGACTTGCTGCACCGCGCAAGTCGGCGGACTCGGGCCAAACCCGGTTGTGCGCTCCCGCGCCTCATTTCGGCTGACAGATGCAAGGCAGTTCGATCGGACAACCCGTCAAAACCTCTGCAGAGGCACTAGCGGTTACGCGGCTTGCCCGCCGGCCACTCCGCGATAAAGCCCCTCGCCTTGTACGGCTCGATCTTGTCCCATTCGTGGAGCATGCGGCGGCTGAATTCGGCGTCGGTGTGCCAGAGCGCCCGCGGCGTCTTGAAACTGTCGACCATGACCAGCATCTTCTCCACTTCCGGCCAGTGCCGGTGCAGCGTCATCGGATAGCGGCGCGCGGTCCAGGTATTGCCAAGGCAGATAACGCTGCGGATGTTGGCGAGGCCGAGCGCAGCGTCGATGATCGGCAGCGAAAGGATCACGTTTTCGCCGGTGTTCATCGCGCGGTCCTCTCTCAGGATGATGTCGGCCGGAACGCCCCGCGCGATCATGGCACCCGCAATGAGGTCGCATTCCGACAGATCCGATCCCGGCGTCACGCCGCCGCTCACGATCGCCCAGCGAAAATATCCGTCGCGCCACAGCCTGCAGGCTTCATCAACGCGCTCCTCGACATCCTCGCGCGTTCCGAATACGAACAGCAGATCGGCCGGCCGTAACGGCGTCTCGATCAGATGCCGCGCGTTGATCGCGGCAATCTCGGCCTCGGTTGGCGATCGCCTGTTTCGATCTGTCACGGCAGTTCGTCTGATAGCGAAAACGGTCCGATCATGATGCCGTGCGTCAGGCGTCCGGCGAAGTCACATTTCATTTCGCCTCATTTCGCGGGATTGCGAGGCGGCGGCGGGAGCAATGTCTCGGGCAGCTGATCGAACGTGTAGAGGCGCGGCTTGTTGCGCCAGATGAAGCCGCCCATCTGCCATCCGAACAGGGCGGCGAACCCGACCAGAAACAAGGCGCCTGCGAATTCACCGGTAGCGACTGCGCGCGCGAGCAATCCTGCGATCGCGATCGCGACCAACGCCAATAGCAGACAGCCGCCGGCATAGGTCATCGGCCCGATGCCGCCGATCAACGCGACGGTGCCGCGCGCGGCCTTCAGGCGCGCATGCAGTTGCTCGATGAAGGCGCGGTAATCGCGGTCCTGCGGCGTCATCAGCACGACGGTGTGCCAGCTTGTCGAAAAAGCGGTGATGCGCTGGCCGCTCTTGTGTTCGATATCTGCGCGAAAGCGGCGCGACTGCATCGACATTGGCCGGTAGGAGAGACGCACAGCCACGATATCGGCATACGGCCAGATCCCCGCCTTTCCCCTCGCCTGCCACGACAGCCCTTCATCCCTGAGTTCGAATTCATGCGCCGATCCGACCAGCGATGCCTTGTAAACATAGCGGGTTCCGGGCGTGCCCTCGCCTGCTGTCGTGGCCTGTTCCGTTAGTGAAGGGGGCAATTCAAAAATCCCGTGGTCGGTTGAGTGCGGCCTGCTTGCGCCGCGAGCCGGCTTTACCTTACAAGCGGGCCATGGCCGATACGACTTATTTTCCGCGTCGCCTGATCCTGGCCGGCGCGATTGTTTCCGGAGTGCTGCTGGCGCTGGCCGTGCACATGTTGGGCGCGCGTTACCGGCTCGACCTCGGCGGCCTGTGGCGAACCGACACAAGCGAATTCATGCCCGCGGGCGCGGCAATCGCGTGGTGGCTGATCGCGACAGTGGGCTTTTCCGGCGGCTATTTTACCGCCGACCTGATGCACAGCGCGGCCTCGGGCCAAATTCCGCAGCGGATGCGACAGTTCCTGATCGCAGTCGGCGTATTGATCCTTGCCGGCGCCGGACAAGCCGCCTCGGCGCCGAGCCCGGTCCCGACAGTGTCGGGCGTGCTCGCCGGCCTTGCGGCCTTATGCCTCGGCGCCGTGATGGCATTCTGCGGCGCGCATTTCGCGTTGCGCAAAGGTTAATGAACTAAGGCTTAAAGAAGCAAGACTCGAGAAACTAAGCGACGACCCGCGCCCGTGGCTTCGATAGCATGGTTTCCACCTCGGCAGCGGGACGCGGCGGGCTGAACAGATAGCCTTGCGCCTGCGTGCAGCCCTCCTGGCGTAAGAGGTCGAACTGCGCGTCGGTCTCGACGCCTTCAGCCGTGGTGATGATACCCAGGCTCTTGCCGAGGCCGGTCACGGCGCGGACGATCGCCATCAGATCATCGCGCGTCGCCAGTTCGGTGATGAACGAGCGATCGATCTTGATCTTGTCGAACGGGAAGCTGCGCAGGTAACTGAGGGACGAATATCCGGTTCCGAAGTCGTCGAGCGAGATCCGGACGCCAAAGGCGCGAAGCTCGTGCAGAACCGAAAGCGTCGCCTCGCTGCTCTGCAGCAGGACCGATTCCGTGATTTCGAGCTCGAGCCGGTGCGCGGGAAGACCCGAGGCTTTCAGTGCCTCCATCACCGTCGATAACAGATTGGGACTCTTGAACTGCACCGGCGACAAATTGACGGCGACGCCGACCGCCTGCGACCACTGGGCCGCGTCGAGGCAGGCTCGGCGCAACACCCAATCGCCGATCGGCACGATCAGGCCGGTTTCCTCCGCCAGCGGAATGAAGTTGGCCGGAGAGATCATGCCGCGTAGCGAATGATTCCATCGCACCAGCGCTTCGAAACCGACGACGACATCTTTGGCGACGTCGCGGATCGGCTGGTAATAGACTTCGAATTCTCCGCGCTGCAGCGCGGCGCGCAAGTCGAGCTCCAAGAGCCGCCTTGCCTGCGCGCGGGCGTCCATCCCTGTCTCGAAGAAGCGGTAGGTGCCGCGGCCGTCCTCCTTGGCGCGGTAGAGCGCGAGGTCGGCCTTCTTGAGGAGCTCGTCGGGGTTCTTGCCGTCCTCCGGCGCCAGCGAAATGCCGATGCTGACCCCGATGACGAGCTGGTGGCCGGCAATCTCGTAAGGCGCGGAAACCTTCTCGACGACGTGGCTGGCGAGCAAGGAAACGGCGGACGGGTCGCAATCGTTGCAGAACTGCACGATCGCGAATTCGTCCCCACCCAGCCTCGCCACCGTGTCATTCTCGGTGATGCATTCGCCGAGACGGCCGGCGACTTCTTTCAAGAGCGCATCGCCGACCGGATGGCCGAGCAGATCGTTGATGTCCTTGAAGTGGTCGAGATCGAGACAGAGCACCGCAAGCTGATCGCTGCGTTTGGCGAGCCGCAACGCCTTTTCGAGTTGCTCGCGGAACAACGTCCGATTCGGCAGATTGGTCAGCGCGTCATGGCGCGCCATGTGGGAAATCTGTTCCTGGGCAGCCTGCCATTCGGTAATGTCCTCGAAGGTCGCGACCCATCCGCCGCCCTTCATCGGCTGGTCGACGACGCGGAGCGAACGTCCGTTGCGGCCGATCGACTTGGTCACGGTGTTGCCGGCCTTGGCATCCGCTACCACCGCAGCGAAGAATTCATCGGGATCGCCGTCCCATTCGCCGACCGATTTCAGTTCGCGCAGAACGTCGATCAGCAACCGGCCTTGCAGCGGCATGCCGGACCGGTCCATCAACTCGACGTAGCGCTGGTTGAATAGCAGGATGCGGCCGTCCGCATCGAACATGCAAAGTCCCTGCGACATGTTGTCGAGCGCGGTATCGAGCAGGACTTTCTGTTGATGCAGCTCGCCCTTGGCGCGGCGATCGATCATGGCCGCCAGCAGCGACAGCCCGAGGATGGCGAACGCCGCCACCGCTGTCAGGAAGGAAAGCGCGGTCGGTGAAATCGACAGCCCGTCGGTCCCGAGCGTCGGGTCGGGAATCAGCGTGACGGCGCCCATCGCCGTGAAATGATGCGAGACGATGGCAATCGTCAGCAGCCCCGTGGCGCCCACGGTATGGGCGGGATTGTCGCGACGCACGGCAACAAGAAGCGCCATGGCGGCAAACACGCTGCCAAACACGATCGAGGCCACAACGATGCCGGGCGACCACACAATGAACGCCGGAAGCTCGAGTGCGGCCATGCCGGTATAATGCATCGCTGCGACGCCCGCGCCGATCACCGCGCCACCAATCGCAACCACCGGCCAACGTGCGCTCGACAGCGCAATGCACAGACCGACGGCGACGATGCCTATCGCGAAGACCAGCGACAACAGCGTAACGGGAATGCTGTATCCGGCTCCTGCGCCGGGATCGTAGGCCAGCATCGCGACGAAATGGGTGGCCCAGATCCCGCAGCCGCCGACCGCTGAGTCGAGGCCGATCCAGATCGCGCGCGTACGGCCGCGCGAGGCCCTGGCACGATGAAACAGACTGATGGCGACTGCGCTGGCGAGCCAGCAAATGGCACCGGCAAGCACGACCAGACGCCAGTCATGCTCGGTAGTGAGACAAGTTAGGACGCGGTACATACAGACCCCCGAAGGCCTGTAACAGCACCGCTATTGGTATATTTGGCGTAACCACCGCGACGCAGTTGCGCGGATGGTGAACAAACGCTTTTTGGCATGCCAGGCATGCCGGCACGGAGACGCCGCGCGGGCTACGTACCGGCGCGGCGTTTTGCCTCAATGGCGCGATGAATCAGCTTGCGGCTCGCAGATTGACCTTGCCTTCCGCCAGCGAGGTCAGCTTCTTGTCGACCTTCTTTTCCTCGTCGAGCGTCTTCTGCAGGATGCTGGCGCAATCGTTGCGGCCGAGCTGCCGCGCCCACGCGACCAGGCTGCCGTAACGGGTAATTTCATAGTGCTCGGCAGCCTGGGCGGCGTTGATCAGGGCCGCGTCCAGCACGGCCTTATCAGCGATTTCGCCCGCGACATCGTCGGCTTCCTCGATGATGCCGTCGATCGCCAGGCAATCGACTGCCTTCACCTCGGCGCCGTGCATGCGAAATATCTCTTCGAGGCGCTGCACATGCGTCTTGGTTTCGTCGAGATGGCTCAGGAAACCCTGCTTGAGGTGCTTCTCGGTAGCCTTTTCGGCCATTTTTGGCAGCGCTTTCACGAGCTGCTTCTCGGCATAGTAAATATCCTGCAATTGATGGATGAACAGGTCGTTCATCGTCTTGATGTCTTTCGTGAACAGTCCCATTGCGGTTCTCCTTCATTTGGGAACACGCAGGGCGCAGGCCTCGTGCTGGCCGAGCGCGCGCGTCATGTTCGGTGTTTGGAGGCTAACTTGCTTGCGAAAAAGGACGTTCCTGAAAGCCGCGAAAACGCCGCGATGGAACGGACGGAACGGCGCGGCAAAAAGCGCCCGCGGAACGGACCTCGTTGCGACTCAAATTCGTTAATGCCGCGACATATGTATGGCGTATGACAAAGGCGGCGAACGACGCCAAAAGGCATGCTTGTCAAGGGCTGCACAACGGCCTGGTTTTGGCTTATGGGTTTCGCGCACGGTGCCTCTGACCGTCGACTGTCACCCGTCGTGACAGGCCCCATCTTTACGTATTGCCGCCCCGCCGGGAGGATGAATGCATCGGCTGCTGACCGCGCTCAGGCGTGGCTTCAAGGAGAAGATCGGCTGGAAACGGCTGGGAATTGTCGCGAGTCTTCTCATCATAGCTCTTGCGATCACCCATCTGGTGCGCACCCTCAAGGGCGTCGACACCGGGGTCATTCTGACTGCGCTGACCGAAATCGCTCCGCATCGCATCGCGCTGGCTGCGCTGTGCGTGGTGGGTGCGTTTTGCACGCTGACTTTCTATGATTTCTTTGCCCTGCGAACCATTGGCAAGACGCACGTGCCCTATCGCATCGCCGCGCTGTCGAGCTTCACGAGCTACACCATCGGCCACAATATCGGCGCCACCGTGTTTACCGGCGGCGCGATCAGGTTCCGGATCTATTCCGACTACGGCCTGACGGCAATCGATGTCGCAAAAATCTGCTTCCTTTCGGGCCTCACCTTCTGGCTCGGCAATCTGTTCGTGCTCGGCCTGGGCATGGCCTGGCATCCCGAGGCGGCGTCGGCGATGGACCTGTTGCCGCCGGCCATGAACCGCTTGATCGCGATCGGCTGCCTTGCCGGCATCGCCGCCTATTTCGTCTGGCTATTGATGGGCGAGGGCCGCCGCGAACTCGGCCAGAACGGCTGGAAGGTCGTGTTGCCCTCCGCCCGGCTGACATTGCTGCAGGTCCTCATCGGCGTCGTCGATCTCGGCTTCTGCGCGCTGGCGATGTATCTGTTGATGCCGATGGCGCCGCACATCGATTTCGTTTCGCTGGCGGTGGTATTCATCCTGGCGACGCTGCTTGGTTTTGCCAGCCATGCGCCCGGCAGCATCGGCGTGTTCGACGCGGCGATGCTGGTGGCGCTGCCGCAGTTCGGCAGGGAAGAATTGCTGGCGACGCTGGTGGTGTTCCGGATCCTCTACTTCCTGATCCCCTTCGGCATCTCGATTTCGATCATGGGGACGCGCGAAGTCTGGCTCAGCGTGGTGCAGCCCTGGCAGGAACGGCGCCGGCTCAGCGAAGCCTGTACGGCCAAGGCCAGGGTGCGGCAACCGATCAAGGGCCGGCAACCCTGAAGCTGGTAACGGCGTCGTTATCTGCGCCGTCTGGTGTTTTGGGCCGAAGCTGCCTCATTCTCTTATTTCTGCCTTACCACTAACGTCAAACGACGCCATGGCTGGAATTCTCCTACGTTCGATGATGTCGGCCGCGCTGCTTGCAGGCGTGCTGACTGGAATGATCACGTCCGCTGCGGAAGCCCAGACCGCCCGCGGCTACGGGCCGCTGCAGATTTCCTGGGAGGTGCGTAACCGCTTCCGCCTGTTCCGCGAGGAGCGAGATTTCCTGCTGCATGCCGAAAGCGGACGCGGCCGCAGTGTGCTGGCTTCGGAGCAGGTGCTGGCGATCCAGAGCGATGGCCGCGGCTGGGCGCGCAACACCGTGAACCGGCTCTGTATCGATCTTGCGGGCCGCGTCAGCGAGCCCTGCACGCGCGACAACACCAAAGAAAGCTATCTGACGCCGATCGATCATCCGGTCGTGATCCGCCTGACGGGCCCGGTGCCGGTCGGCGCGACCTGCGCCTGGACGGTCGACGACGGCGATGGCCCGCAAACTTCCACTTTCGACTGCGCCGAACCGGTCAATCTCCGCGTCCGCTATGGCCGCACCACAGTCGTGACCGCCGACGTATCTTCCTCGGAGGGCACTCAGCGCGTCTTCACCGAGATCGCGGTGCGCGACATCTTCATCGCAGGCCTCGGCGACAGCATCGCTTCCGGCGAGGGAAATCCGGACCGTCCCATTGCGCTCGCCGATGAAGGTTTTTGCTTCCGCTCCTACCTCGGAACGGCGGCCTCGCAATATTACCGGCCGAGCCGCGCGGGCTACAAGGGCGGGCGCGCGTGTGAGGCGCCCGATTTGCTGACGGTCTGGCAGCGGCAGAGCGCGCTCTGGTTCAACCCTGCCTGCCACCGTTCGCTCTACAGCTATCAGACCCGGACCGCACTGGCCCTTGCCGTACGATATCCGCACATCGCGGTGACCTATCTGCCGCTGGCCTGCACGGGCGCCACGATTGCCGATGGGCTGTTCGGCTCGCAGCGCGCCCGCGACTGCTTGCCGTCGAAATCGGGCGGTGCGTGCCAGGGCACCGTCAACGGGCAACTGGCCGAATTGCGTGAAGCCGTCGCCGCCGCGAAACGTCGCCAGTCGGACCGCCAGCTCGACCTGGTGCTGCTGTCGATCGGCGCCAACGACATCTACTTTTCCGGCCTTGTCGCCGACGTCATCGTGGACACGGCGACCGAACGCGCGCTGTTTCGGCGCAGCGGCGTGATGGCCTCGGTGGACGACGCACGCAGTGCGATGACGCGGGACCTGCCGCAGGGCTTTGCCAAGCTGCGCGAGGCGCTGAAGCCGCTTCTCGGCGGCGACCTGTCGCGGGTGGTCTACACCGCCTACGCCAATCCGACGCTGTCGAATGGCGGCGCGCCCTGCCCCGGCGGACGCGCCGGCTTCGACATTCACCCCTCCTTCAACGCCCAGCCGCAGCGGCTGGCGGCCGTGTCGAACTTCGTCGAGAGCGAATTCCTGCCGCAGTTGCGGGCGCTGGCACTCTGCGAGGGCGGCATCCTGTGCCGCAATCCGCGCGCCGACCGCATGACCTTCGTCGACAGCCACCAAGCCAATTTTGCCAGCCACGGCTTCTGCGCACGCGCCGAAAGCGATCCCGAATTCGACCGGCAATGTTTCTCGGCGACCGGCGACAGCTTCGATCCCGATCTCGTCACGGCCGCCAACCAGCCGATGCTGTGCGGCCGCAGCGCCGGCGAGTACCGCGCCTATCTGCCGCGCGCGCGCTGGATCCGCGACGCCAACGACAGCTACTTCGCCGCCATGACCTACCCGCAAGGCCTGCCGGCATCGCAGCAGCCATCCGATATCCATGATGCGACCTGGGGCGTGTTGTCCGCGGTCTATGGCGGCGCGGTGCATCCGAGCGCCGAGGGCCACGCCGCGATGGCGGATGCCGCCGTGCCGGCCGCCGCCGCCGTGCTGCAGCTCGATGCGGCGGTGCCTGAAGTCACCTCGCAACCAATGCAGCCAATACCGGTTTTGCCGGAAGTGCCGCGTCCACCAGGCAGAACCGGATTGAATTAGCGTGCAGGTGCCGGTGCTGGTGCAGTGGTCTTCTTGGGCGCTGCGGGGGCCTTTGCCGCACCGGCGGGTTGCTTCATCGCTGCGGCCTGCGCCGGCAGATATTTTGCGATGATCGCGGGATCGACCTGCGCCAGCGCCGTATCCGGCAGCCGCGTCCAGACCTCATCTCTGCCTAGCAGCGAGATGCCGAGATAGCCGCGCATCGTCAGCGTCTGCCCATCGGGACTGAGCGTCATCTTCGCTTTGTAGATCTTGCCATCGCGCGGATCGAGCACGTTGCCGTTTTCGTACTTCAATCCCTCGCGCTTCATGTCGCGGATGAAGGAGAGCCCGAGCCACGGCGCATCCTTTCGATCGTCAGTGCATTTCGAGCAGGTCGGATTGGGAGCATCGCCGGGTTCGGAAAAGAGCTTGGCGAACACGCCCTCGAAGGCGCCATTGCGATCGACGACGAGAAACCATCCGACCGGCTTGCCCTTCTCGACCTTCTCCCACAGCCCGGCGGCAGAAGGTTCAGCCGGCTGCGCGGCAAGTTCACCGGCGAACGCGAGCCCGATCAGAAGCGGGAGTATCAGTTGAAACACGGTCAGCTTGCGCATCGTCATCACCTGATCAATTCCCTAGATGAATGGCCGCAGACTAAGGCCATTTCGCGGACGGTTCCAGTGACGATCGGCAGGCGCGCCCCCGAGAAAGTTCCGCGAACGTCCTTTTTGGGAAATCAACTGACCCCGAGCTTCTTCTGCAGACTCGACGACGAGGTGGTGTACTGGAACACCAGCCGCTTGTCCGGATAGACGTAGCGGTGCGCCTTCTGCGCCATCAGCGCGCCCTCATGGAATCCGGACAAAATCAACTTGAGCTTGCCGGGATAGGTGTTGATGTCGCCGATCGCGAAGATGCCGGGAACATTGGTTTCGAACGCCGCGGTGTCGACCGGAACCAGATTGTTCTCGAGCGCGACGCCCCAGTTCGCAACCGGACCGAGCTTCATCGTCAGCCCGAAGAACGGCAGCATCGTATCGCACTCGATCTTCGAGACCGCATTGTCGTTGCCCTTCATCATCGCCGCCGACAGCTTGCCGCCCTCGCCGTCGAGCGACGTCACCTGACCGATCTTCAGATCCATCTTGCCGCTCGCGACCAGTGCACGCATCTGCTCGACGCTGTGCGGCGCGGCGCGGAAATCGTCGCGCCGGTGAAGCAGCGTCACGCGCTTGGCGATCGGATGCAAATTGAGCGTCCAGTCGAGCGCGGAATCGCCGCCGCCGACGATCAGGATGCTCTTGTCGCGGAACTGCTCCATCTTGCGCACGGCATAGAATACCGAAGTGCCTTCATACGCCTCGATGCCCGGCACCGGAGGACGCTTGGGCTGGAACGAACCGCCGCCCGCGGAAATCACCACCACCTTGCACTCGAACACCTTGCCGGCATCGGTGGTCACGCGGAACAGCGGATCGCCGACCTTCTCAATCGTCTCCACCATCTCGTTGAGATGGAAGGTCGCACCGAACGGTTTGATCTGCTCCAGCAGCGCCTCGGTGAGGCCCTGCCCGGTGACGAAGGGAATGCCGGGAATGTCGTAGATCGGTTTCTCCGGGTAGAGTTCGGCACACTGGCCGCCGATCTTGTCGAGGATGTCGACCAGATGCACCTTCATGTCCAACAGGCCCAATTCGAAGACCGCGAACAGGCCGCACGGACCCGCGCCAATAATCAGCACATCGGTTTTGATCGCTTCGCTCATATCAGCTTCTTTTCGGTTGAACCTGGCGAAATGCCGCATCTGTCTAGCCAAGGCAGCGGCAACAGGAAAGCCAAATATCGCACTGCTGGCCGCGGCAACCCCTTGCCGTCATTCGACAAGTGGGCTGTAAGGAAACGAGACTTTCGGAGATGGCCCCGTGAATGCCCACTTGCGTCCCGACGCGACCCCGCGTCTGGAGGATTTTCCGTACCGCTTGTCGGACAATGTGAGATTTGCCGACCTCGACCCCAACCAGCACGTCAACAACGCGGTCTACGCGACCTATTTCGAAACCGGCCGCGTCACGCTGATGAAGGACCCCAGCTATGGTTTGATGCCGGACGGCTTTGCCTGGATCATGGTCCGGCTCGACATGCATTTCCGCGCTGAATTGCGCTGGCCTGGTACGATCGAAATGGGACTGGGCGTCGTCAAGTTCGGCCGAACTTCGGTCACCTTCGATCAGGTGGTTTTCTCCGAAGGCAAATGCGTTGCATCGGCGCAATCGGTTTCGGTGCTGCTTGACGAAGCTACGCGCAAGCCAACGCCATTGACGCCGGAGATCCTGGCCAATTTTCAGCGCTGGATTCGCCGCGGAGCAAGACCGACATGATGCGCGCGCGGTGACGTCTTCCGGAGTTCAGGCCTGTCGTTCCGGCGTCGACACCACGAGGCCGTCGAGGTCGTCGCTCACCTTGATCTGACACGACAGGCGCGAGTTCGGCCGCACGTCGAAGCCGAAATCCAGCATGTCTTCTTCCATCGGGGTCGGCGCGCCGACCTTCTCGCGCCAGGCCTCGTCGACATAGACGTGACAGGTTGCGCAGGCGCAGGCTCCGCCACATTCGGCTTCGATGCCTGGAATGGCGTTGCGGATCGCGGCTTCCATCACGGTCGCGCCGTTCTCGACTTCAATGGTTCGTTTTTCGCCCGTGTGGTCGATAAAGTGGATTTTGGCCATGATCGCTCGTGCTGCCGGAATAGTAAGGGTCCCGGCAGTCCTATAACGGGTCGATCCGCGCAGCGCCAGCGGTCGAGACGAAAACCTGAGGCAGCATTCTACCGGGATTTTGGCCGATCCGGACTGCTCCGATCAGGAACGATGCAGAACCGCCTCGATCGCTGCCCGCGCCTGCGCAACCGCCACGTCCAGTTCGGCGAGCGGCGCTGATGCGTTGGAGCCACCAGCGATTGCCGCCTCCAGCCGGGCTGCGGCGTCGGCGACCGCAAAAGCGCCGATCGCACGGGCCGACCCCTTGAGCGTGTGCGCCAGCGCGCCGGCATCCGCAGGCATGGCGGCGAGCCTGTGCACCAGTCTTGCCGATTGGGCCGAGAACATCGTCAGTACCTCCCGCTCGAGGCCAGCATCGCTGAACGTCATGCGGTCGAGATGTTCGAAATCAATCGGCCCGTCGCCGGGAACCAGCGGTGGCGATGGCATCCATTCTACCCGTTCGAGATGCAGCGGCATGGCAAGGTCCGGATCGCCCTGCCGCGTGATTCCCGGAGGGGCATTTTGGTCAGCCAATCACGACAGCAGTTAACGGAACGTTCTCGGAATGCTCCGCAATTTTGCCTTGTTTTTGCCAACAACCCGCCGCGATCCCAGATTCGGTTCCAAAAAATTGTGTATCCTTAGGGCCTTAAGGAACAAAGCTGTTAACGATGATTAAGGATGATTAAGAATGTCTTAATCACGGCCATTTCATTCGTATCGCTCAACCAATAGGATGTTCGCGGATGTAGCGGACAAGCTGCCGGCGGGCACGCTTGCGGTCCGCGGGGGATTATGAATCCGGCTTCGAGCTTGCGGGGGCATTTTTGCCAGAGCGGCCGGATGCGTAAGTTTAAGAGGGCTCGGACTGAACATGGCGAACAATCCCAAGAAGGTCAAAGATCCCACTGAAGTCGCGCTCTCCGCCATTCAGGAAGCGCTCAACATCAGCGATACGACCGGCGACGTCAGCCGAAATTCGATCGGCGGCGAACTCACGCAGCCGATCATGCCCTCCGCCGCGCCGCCCTATTCAGAAACGCAGTTCGACACGCGCGCAGGCGCCGAGCGGCCGGCGTTTGATCCGATCGAAGAGCCGCGCGGCTCCCCGCCGCGCCGCCAACGACGATCGCGAAACCATCGGACAGATTCTGCAGGCGATCCAGAAGAACCATCCTGCCCGCAGCGTCTACACGCTTGCCACCGCGTTTGGCGGCGTCTGGGTACTCGGTTGCGCCCTTCTGACCGTCAGCTTCCTGCCCTCGCTGCAGGCGGCGATCGGACAGAGCGGCGGCGTGCTGGTGCTCGCCGGGCTTGCGGCGTTGTTCTTTGCGCCGGTGCTCTTGTTCTACTTCCTCGCCAGCCTTGCCTGGCGCGGCCAGGAAATGCGGATGATCGCGCAGTCGATGGCGCAGGTCGCGATCCGCTTCTCCGAGCCGGAGGGGCCGCCGCCGATTCGATGGTGACTGTCGGTCAGGCAATCCGCCGTGAAGTCGCCGCGATGGGCGACGGTGTCGAGCGCGCGATCGCCCGCGCCGGCGAGTTGGAAACGCTGGTCGCCAATGAAGTCGCAGCGCTGGAGCGCGCCTATAGCGACAACGAAGTTCGCATTCGCGCGCTGCTGCAGGACATCGCCCATCAGCGCGACAATCTGGTCGGCCAGGCCGAGCAGGTTCGCAGCGCCATCTCCGGCGTCCAGATCGACTTGCGCCACGACATCGCGCTGATCTCGGACGCGATCGCCTCGCGCGTCGACGAGGTCGCAAAAAGCATCACCGGCGCACTGGAAGAGCGCGGCCAGCACATCACGAGCGCCTTGAGCCATGCCGGCGACAACATGATCCTCGCGCTCGGCGAGCGCGGCGGCGATCTGCTCGATCGTCTGGAAGAAGCCAGCGCCGAGACAACGCGTGCCGTGCTCGACGCTTCCGAGCGGCTGACCACCAGCCTCAACTTCAAGACCGGGCACGTCCATGACGAGTTCGTCGATCTGGCCGATCGCGTCCACGAGATGCTGAACGAGCGCCTCGATCGCATCACCAGCGAATTCGAGCAGCGCTCCTCGACCATCGTCGACGGCATCTCGGACCGCACCGAGCAGGTCCACGACCCTGAAGAATTCGTCCGACTCGCTCTTGCTCGAACTCGAGTTGCGCTCAGGTGATCTCGTCAGCAAGATCGACGACGCCGGCAACCGCCTCGCGAGCCGCATTCTCACCTCCGGTGACAAGGCCAGTGACGCACTGGACGTGACCGTGAACACGCTGGTCGCCAAGGTGATCAGCCAGACCGAGAACGCGCACGACAGCCTCGCCCTGCAGATGAACGCTTTCGACGAGCTGGTGAAGAACCAGGGCTCGGAGCTTTCGGAAAAGTTCGCCCGCGACAGCGGCACGCTGGGCGCGCTGATCACGCGGCACATCTCCGAATTCGACCGCACCGTCAAAACCTTTGGCGGCGAGATCGTTGAGCGCATGGGCCAGCGGACCCAGGAGATATCGGACAACCTGAAGAACTACGTCGACACTTTCGACACCCGCCTGGTCTCGAACAGCGGCGAGATCACCGCTTCGCTCGATC
Organism: Bradyrhizobium sp. RDI18; assembly: GCF_043203335.1. Classification (NCBI taxonomy): domain Bacteria; kingdom Pseudomonadati; phylum Pseudomonadota; class Alphaproteobacteria; order Hyphomicrobiales; family Nitrobacteraceae; genus Bradyrhizobium; species Bradyrhizobium sp. RDI18. The sequence continues at coordinate 841,636 of NZ_JBICRN010000006.1, forward strand.
AGCGGCTGCTGCAGTTCGAAACCCAGCTCGGCACCCGGGTCAACAGTCTCGACGCTTCGCTCGACAACAAGATCAAGTCGTTCGACGAGACCATCGACGGTCGCCTGAAATCGCTGGAAACCACTTTCGACACCCGCGCCAAATCCGTCACCGAAACCATCGACGGCCGCCTCGGCACGCTGGCAACCTCGTTGACCGACGGCGCGGCGCAGGCGATCCAGTCGATCGACCAGCGGCTCACCTTGCTCACCTCCTCGCTGACCGAGGGCACCGCACAGGCGATTGCCGCGGTCGACCATCGCATTGCCAACGTCACCGAGACCATCGACGGTCGCAGCGCCCATTTGACCGACATCATCCAGGCGCGGTTCCAGGAAATTCATCAGGGCATCGAAACCCGCGTCGGCGACATTGCCAACGGCGTCGAGACCAGGGTCGGCGCCATCGCCAGCGACATCGACACCCGCGTGGCGCAGTTTGAGGACCTGCTCGGTTCGCGCATCGAGGCTGTGGCCGGCCGGATCGAAAGCAGCGGCCGCCAGGCCAGCGAAGATCTGATATCGCGCGCCGAAATGCTTTCCTCCGGCATCAAGTCGCATGTCGAGGACGCCGAGCGTTCTCTGACCAACCTCGTGGTCAATACCTCCGAGACCATCCAGACCGGCGCACGCAGCGCGCAGCAGGCGCTGCTGACGGTTTCCTCCGATGTCGGCGCACAACTCAAGCTGACCTCGGCCGAGGTCGAGGCCGCCCTCACCGCGGTGGGCACCGGCGCGGCCACTTCGATCCTGACCAGCGCCAAAGATGCCCAGACCACGCTGGTGTCCGCGTCCTCCGAGGCTGCCGCCCAAATCAAATCTCTCGCCGCCGACGTCGAGCGCACCCTCTCGGCCGCAGGCGACGCCACGGCCGCATCGGTTCTCGCCGGCGCGCGCGAGGCGCAGACCACGCTGGTGACCGCGTCCACTGAGGCCGCAAGCCATGTCAAGTCGCTCGCCATCGACGTCGAGCGCTCGCTGTCGGTCGCCGGGACGGCAACCGCCGAAGCCGTTACCGCAGGTGCACGTGAAGCACAGAGCACGTTGGTCGCCGCCTCTACCGAGGCCGCCAATCAGGTCAAGTCGCTTGCAGCCGACGTCGAGCGTTCGCTCTCGGTCGCCGGCACGGCAACCGCCGAGGCCGTCACCGCAGGTGCCCGTGAAGCACAAAGCACGCTGGTTGCCGCCTCCACCGAGGCCGCCAATCAGGTCAAGTCGCTTGCGGCCGACGTACAACGTTCGCTGTCGATCGCCGGAACGGCGACCGCCGAAGCGATCACGGCAGGCGCCCGCGAGGCCCAGAATACCCTGATCAACGCGTCCGCCAACGCATCGACCCAGGTCAAGGCGCTCGCCGCCGACATGGAGCGTTCGCTCTCGATGGCCGGCAATGCCACCGCCGAATCGATCACGTCGGGCGCACGCGAAGCCCAGAACGCGCTGATCACGGCGTCGACGGAAGCCGCCAACCATGTCAAGTCGCTCGCGATCGACGTCGAACGCACGCTGACTTCCGTCGGCACCGACACTGCGGCCTCCATCCTCGGCACCGCGCGCGAAGCCCAGAACTCGTTCTCTGCGACCTCCGCCGAGGCCGCCAACCAGATCAAGGCGATCGCCGCCGACATGGAGCGTTCGCTCGGCGTCGTCACCGCCAGCACAACCGATACCATCCAGACCACCGCGCAGAACGCGCAGAGCGTGCTGGTCGCCGCAACGAACGAGGTCAGCTCCAAGGTCAAATCGACCTCGGCCGATATCGAACGTTCGGTACTCGCCGCGAGCAGCAATTTCGGCTCGACGATGACCGGCAAGACCGACGAAATCGTCACCTACGTCCAGCAGCAGACCGACCGTCTGGCGCAGATCGTCGACAGCCGCCGCGGTTCGTTGGTCGAGGCGCTCAGCGCCAGGACCACGCAACTGACGACAGACATCGACCGTGTCACCGGCGACGCCCTGAAATCGATCGAAACCCGCGGCCAGGCGTTCTCGCAATCGATGTCGACCCACGGTTCGGAAGTCGCGCGCACGATTACCACCGCAGGCGACCTCGCCACCGGCGCGGTAGCCAAGTCGCTGAAGGACCTCGAGCAGGCGTCGCGCTCGGCCATCGACCAGTCGCGCCAGGTATCGATCGCCGCCGTCACCGAAATGCAGGAGACCAGCAAGATCCTGCGCACCGACACGGTGGCGCTGTTCGAGCGGCTGCGTGAAGGCAACATCCTGCTGCAGGAAGTGCTGACCGGCGCACACGACAATCTCAACTCGCTGGAACGCGCGCTGGTGACCCGCGTGGCCGACTTCGTATCCGCGATGAACGACGTCACCGCCCGCAACGGCGTCGCGACCCAGACGCTGGAAGACCAGTTGACCGTGTTCAACTCCAAGACGACGAAGGCGCTGGAGGATCTCGGCGCGCTGTCGAGCGAGTTCGAAAAACACGGCAAGGAGCTGGTCGAAGCAGCCGACGTGGTCGAACAGGCCAACCGCTCCACCTCGACGTCGGTCGCCGACCGCAAGTCGCAGCTTGAATCGCTGGTGACCACCATCGACCTGCGCACAACCGACCTCGACCAGCGGCTGTCGCGCTTCACCGGCCTGCTCGACGAATCGCTTGCCGCGGCGGAAGAACGCGCCCGCGATATCGCGCGCGTCGTGGCGGAGACCGCCGGCGCAGGATCGGCCGCGATTAGCCGCCAGTTCGAAGCCGTACGCGCTGCGGCCGAGAACGAGCGGCAGCAGACCCTCGACGCCATGAACGATCTTTACCAACAGAGCACGCATGAAACCGATGCGATGTTCAAGCAGTCGACCGAGAAGTTCGCTGCGATGGTACAGTCCATGAAGCAGATGGCCGCCGAAATGCATCAGGAACTCGAGGCGACGCGCAACGAGCTGCGCCGCGGCGTGCTCGAGATGCCGCAGGAGGCGGCCGACAACACCGCGCAGATGCGCAAGGTGATCGTCGACCAGATCGAGGCGCTTGCCGAGCTCAACCGGATTGTCGCCCATCATGGCCGCGGTCTCGACGTCGTGACTGCCGGCCGCGCCAGCGTGCAACGCCAGGAAGAGCCCGTGATGGCAGCGGCCGCCGGCGGCCGCAACGAAGTGCGGATGCGCGACGCCGGCAGCGCATCGACGCTACCGCCACCGGATCTCGGCATGCCCGCCCCGCGCCGCGCCGAAGCCCCCCGGTCAGTCCGGTGAGCCAGGATGCTGGACGCGGCGACGGATGGCTGTCTGACCTGCTCCACCGCACCGACGCAGGTACGGGACGCGAGGCTCCCCGTGGCCGCTCGCCGCAGACCCCGGTCAATCCGCTGGAGTCGCTGTCGCTCGACATCGGCCGGCTGATGGATCAGGATCTCGCCGCCGAAATGTGGGATCGCTACCAGCGTGGCGAGAGCAAGGCGTTCAGCAAACGCCTCTACACGCCGGCCGGCCAGAAGGCGTTCGATGAGGTCGCCCGCAAATATCGCGCCGACCGCAGCTTCAAGCAGACGGTCGATCGCTATATCGCGGAGTTCGAACGGCTGTTGGACGAAGTTGCACGCGAGGATCGCGGGCCGCAGGCGCTGCGCGGCCACCTCACCTCGGAGACCGGGCTGGTCTACACCCTGCTCGCGCACGCAGCGGGACGGCTGGGGTAAGCGCTGCGAATAGCGCGTGGCAAATAGCGAATGAAAACGGAGGCCTCGCGGCCTCCGTTTAGTTTTTCAACCACAATCGAAGATGCGGCGCTCGCCGTCATTGCGAGGAGCCACCGGATTCGGCCTTGGCCGGCCCGATGATAAACTCCGCGACGAAGCAATCCATTCTTTCCTGCGCGGAGGCATGGATTGCTTCGCTTAGCCTGTCATCACTACGCGAGCGCTATTGCGCTCGTTGCGGGGCGCGCATTCGCGCGACCCGTTGGCTCGCAATGACGCGGCGAAAGCGCGGTTTCGCGGGCGATGACAGGGTACGGCGAACCATTCGCCCCCTGCTACTGCCGCTTCTGCCCGCTTGGCGCCCTTGGGGCCGCCGCGGCCGCTGGCGGCGGTGGCGGCGGTGCTGCCGCCTGGCTGTTGCTGCTGCTGCCGCCGCCGAAGATCACGCGGGTCGGGTTGCGGTCGAAATTGTTCACGGCGCGGCTGATGTCGGAGAGGGTGCGGCGGCCATCGGCCATCAGCGCGCCCGACCGCTTGTCGAAATCCTCGGCCAGTTCGCGGATCGACTTGACCATGAGATTCAACTCGCCGCCGGCGGCGCCGCCGGCGATGGTGTTGAGCCCGAGCATGAGGCTGTCGGCTTTGCCTATGACGCCATCGACCCTGAGCATGACGTTGTCGATCTTCTCGGAGTTGCGCGCGAGCGCAGCCGTGAAGGTCTCGAGGTTTCGCAGCGAGTTCTTCACCGATTCCTGATTATCGGCGACAAGCCGGTTGACGTTCTGCAGCGTGGCGCGGATCGACTCCGTGACATCCTGCAACGCGCCCGGATCGGCGGTCAGCATGGGCACGCCATCCTCATCGAGCGGCACGGCAGGAGCGCTCTCCTCGCCGCCCTTCAGCGAGATCGCCGCGACGCCGGTCAGCCCCTGGAATTCGAGACCGACGAGCGTGTCTTTCCGGATCGGGGCATTGTTCTCGACCATCGCCAGTGCGACCACGCGCCGCGGATTGTCGAGTTTGACCGAGACAACCTCCCCTATCCTAATACCGTTAAAGTTGACGCTGCCGCCGTTGCGCAACCCAGACGCCGGGCCTTCGAATACAATTCGGATCGGGCTGCGCTGCTTGGTGGTGTGCAGGCTCTGAAACCACAGCACGAAGCCGAATGCGGCGGCGATCACCGCCAGCGTGAAGGCCCCGATCAGGACGTAATTCGCCCGCGTTTCCATAATTCAAGGTACTCCGAAATCAGATCTATCCAGCGTTGCCGATAGACCCGTCATTTATCTCATGTTTGAGCACGATCTGATCCGAAAAACCGATCACACTTTTGGGGGCCCTAACCCATCACAGCGCGGGCGCGCTTGCCGTGGAAATATTGCCTCAGCCAGGGATGCTGCGAGGCCTGCATATCGGCAATCGATCCTGCGGCAATGATCTTACCGTTCCCTAAAACCGCGATGCGGTCGCAGGCCGTATAAAGGCTGTCGAGATCATGGGTTACCATGAAAACCGTCAGGCCCAAAGTACGCTGCAGGGTGCGCACCAGCTCGTCGAAATCCCCGGCGCCGATCGGATCGAGCCCCGAGGTCGGCTCGTCCAGGAACACCAGCTCGGGGTCGAGCGCGAGCGCGCGCGCCAGCGCCACGCGCTTGATCATGCCGCCCGACAGTTCGGACGGATAGCGATCGGCGACTTCGGGCCGCAGGCCCACCATGCCGAGCTTGGCCACCATGATCTCGTCAAGCAGCCGCTGCGAGACGTTGAGATATTCGCGCACCGGAAACTGGATGTTCTGCCGCACGGTAAGAGAAGAAAACAGCGCGCCTTGCTGAAACAGGATGCCCCAGCGGCGCTCGACGCCGCGGCGCTCGGAGGCGCTCGCCGCATCGAGATCGACGCCGAACACCTCGATGCGTCCACTCAGCTTGGGCACCAGACCGATAATGGTGCGCGTCAGCACCGATTTTCCGGCGCCCGAAGGGCCGACAAATCCCAAGATCTCGCCGCGCTTGACGTCGAGGTTGAGTCCGTCGAGCACCCGCGTCTTGCCGAACTGCACGGTGATGTCGCGGACCCGGATGATCGCGTCGGAAATCTCACCCACCATGGTCACATTCCGATCGACGCGAAGAAGATGGCGAACACGCCATCCATCACGATCACAAAGAAGATTCCCTTCACCACCGAAGATGTCGTGTGCTGCCCGAGCGATTCAGCGCTGCCCTGCACAGCCAGTCCCTCGACGCAGGCGACGATGCCGATGACGGCCGCCATCACCGGCGCCTTGATGAGGCCGACGATGAAATGGTCGATCGAGATGGCATCTCGTAGCCGCAGCAGGAAAGCCTCGGGCTCGACCCCGCCATAGAGCCACGCCACCAGCCCGCCGCCGTAAAGCGCCGCCATCGCTCCGAGGAACGCCAATATCGGCAATGCCAGTACCAGCGCCAGCATCCGCGGCAGGATCAAAACCTCGATCGGATCGAACCCCATGGTGCGCAGCGCGTCGATCTCTTCCCGCATCTTCATCGAGCCGAGCTCGGCGGTGTAGGCCGAACCCGAGCGTCCCGCTACCATGATCGCCACCAGGAGCACGCCGATCTCGCGCAGCACCAGCACGCCCAGCATGTCCACCACGAAGATGTCGGCGCCGAATTTGCGGAAATGGAAAATACCCTGTTGCGAAATGATACAGCCGATCAGGAACGTGATCAGCACCACGATCGGCACCGCGCGCCAGCACACTTGCTCGAGGTGATGGATGGTCGAGGTCAGGCGGAAGTGGCGGGGACGGATCAGGACATGGGCGGCCGCGGTGAGCACCGCGCCCAGCATATCGATCAGCCCGATCAAGGTGCCGCCGATGCCGGCCACGGCGCGGCCGATCTGCTCCAGCATGCCGGTGATCGTCAGTCGGTCGGTTTCGACGATTGGCTCGGCCTTCACCCGCCGCACCTCGTCGACCAGGCTGGAATAATTGGCCGAGAGCCCGGCGATCTCGGCCTCGATGCCGCCATGGGTCAGGCTGCGGCGCAGCCGCTCGATCAGCCAGGCGCCGAACGTGTCGAGCTTCGACACCTGCGAGACATCGATGGAGATGTTGGGCCGGGTGCCGCTGAGCTTCTCGGCGTCGGCGACCATTCGTTCCAGCACCGGCGCAAAGCGCGCCGTCCAGGAGCCGGCTGCACACAGCGCCAGCCCGTTGCCCCTGGCTATCCGCTCCAATGTCGGGTCGCCGCTCACCAATGCCCACCCTTCGGCCGATACCGATGCGAATCCCTTGGGTTCCGCATGCCGTATTGCCTTGTCGAATCTGTCCCTAACCAGCCATACTTGGTAGCGGCGGGCAAGCTTGCGGTTCAGAAAATTGCCAGATTTTAAAATGACTTCCGGCCTATCTCGAAGGTTTGCCGTCAGCATCGAACGCTGGCCCATCGCAGGCGCGTTCACCATCAGCCGCGGCGCCAAAACCGAAGCGGTCACCGTCGTCGCCGCCGTGAGCCAGGGGGACTGTACTGGGCGCGGCGAATGCGTGCCCTACCCGCGTTACGGCGAGACGGCGGAAGCGACGCTTGAAGCCCTTAATGCGATGCAGGAACCTCTTGCCAAGGGACTGGACCGAGCGGCGCTGCAGGCGGCGATGCCGGCCGGCGCCGCCCGTAACGCGCTGGATTGCGCGCTATTGGATTTTGAGGCCAAGAGCTCCGGCCAACGGATATGGACACTGCTCGGACGGCCGGCGCCGCGCCCCCTGCACCACCGCCTTCACGATTTCGCTGGGCACGCCGGAGGCGATGGCGTCGGCAACGGCCAAGGCCGCGCATCGGCCGCTCTTAAAGATCAAGCTCGGCGGCGATGGCGATGACGCGCGGATTGCGGCGGTACGCAAGGCAGCCCCCAGAATCCGAATTGATCGTCGATGCCAACGAAGCCTGGACGGCGGACAATCTCGAATACCACCTCGCCGCCTGCGCCAACGCCGGCGTCACGCTGGTCGAGCAGCCGCTGCCGGCCGGGCGCGACGAGGCGTTGGCCCGCATCAAGCGCCCGGTCATGGTCTGCGCCGACGAAAGTGTGCATGACCGCGCCTCGCTGGAAGGCCTGCGCACGCGCTACGATGCCGTCAACATCAAGCTCGACAAGACCGGCGGGCTGACGGAGGCGCTCGCAATGGCGGATGCCGCCCAGGCGCTCGGCTTCGAGATCATGATCGGCTGCATGGTTGCGACCTCGCTGGCGATGGCGCCAGCCATGCTGCTCGCGCAGCAGGCGAGATCTCGTCGATCTCGACGGCCCCCTGTTGCTGGCGCGCGACCGCGACGGCGGCCTGCGCTACGACGGCAGCCTGGTCTATCCGCCAGAAGCCGCCTTGTGGGGCTGACGCGCGAGCCGGTCCCGCGCCAGCCAGACCACCAGCCCGCCGAGAGCGGCCATCGCCGCCATCACGTAGTAGATGCCTTGTCCCCAGGTCTCGTAGATCGTGCCTGACGCGACCGAGGCGAGGCCGGCGACGATGCCGCCGCAGGCGGTCAGATAGCCCTGTGCGCGCGCCATCACGTGGCCGGGCACGTGATGCAGCATCAATCCCATGATGCCGACCTGCGTCAGCCCGAAACTCAGCGCATGCGCGAGTTGGACAATCGCAAGGATAGCGAGCGGCAGGTCCTGCGCCGTTAACACCCAGCGCGCGGCCGCGCTCAGCGCTGCGATCACCACCAGCATCGACGGCTGCAGGGTGAACCGCGGCGACAGGGCGAACAGCACGATCTCGGCGATCACGCCGAGCACCCACAGAACTGCAATCGTCAGTCCGTCGAACCCTGCTTGTTGCCAGGCAATCGACGCAAAAATGTAATAGGCGGCATGGCTGCCCTGGATCAGCGCCGACGCCACGATGATCGCGATAAAGCCGCCGTCGCGCAGCAGCGCGGTCGCGTCGCCGGCGGCCGGGCGAACGGCCCTGACGTCATCCAGCGGCTCCAGCGCAAGGCTGGCCAGCGCCCCGAGCGCCGCCGAGCCGGCGATGATCCAGATCAGGTTTCGGGCGGCGATGAGGTCGAGCAGCATTCCGCAAACCAGCGCACCGAGGACAAAGGCCGCCGAGCCCCACAGTCGCAGCGGTCCGTAGTTGAGGCCGTAGCGCTTCACTCCCCGTAACGCATAGGCATCGGTAAGCGGCACCATAGGCGTCCACAGGCAGCAGGTCAGCGCGTAGATCAGGAACACCAGCACAGGCAGATGCTGGGTGCCCAGCACGAAAAAGCCCAAAGCGGTGGCAAAGGCGGTCAAGATGATGCCGCCGCGCAAGGCCTGCCGCCGTTCCGCAAGGCCCGTCACCACCGGAAGGACGGTGAATCGGCTCACCGGCGGCACGGCCGTGATCAGCCCTATCCAAAACGCATCGATCCCGACGGCCTTCAACCATACCGTGAAAAACGGAAGATGGGCGCCGGTCATGCCGAACAGCGTGCCGTAAAACAGCGCCACCCGGGTCGCGAATCGCTTCGATGCACCTTGAGAAGCGATGGGGATTTGTGATTCGCTTGGCATCAATTCAATTGCGATTCGGTCAATATCGTGTTGTTTCGTTATCGCAATGCGCGCCGATTTGCGCGAAGAGTTTGACATGGCCGACGAAGCATTCGCCCTTTCGCCGATCTCAGCACGCGCCGCGCTGCCGAGCGAGGAGGACTATGCTGCAATCGCCGAAGCCTTCATGGAGACGTCGCGGGGCCGCTGGTTCCTGACCGAATACGCCAAGCGCAACCGCAACGCCGACACCCGCATGGTGCTGGACGCGGTGGCGCGGATCGAGCAAAGCCTCACCGCCCAGCGGGAAGAGACCCTTCAGCGAGAAGCAAACCTCCAGCGGGAGGAAGGCCTTTCGGCGCAGCAGGCGGCCGAGGCCGTCGCAGCGGCAGCCGCGGCGCAAGAGCGCCTGACCGAGGCGCTTGCCGCCATTCGCGGCGCCGTCGAGGCGGCCGAGGAATCCGCGGTCGAGGCGCTCGACAGCCTTGCACTGGAGCAACGGCTGGCCCCGGTCCGCAAGGGCGCGCGGGTGCTGCGCGAAATCGCCTGGCGGCTCCGGGAAATCGGCAATGACGGGCGAATTTGCGACCTGATCGATTCGCAGGTCACCGTCATCGAAAAGGGCACCGAACAGTTCTCCTCCGAGGAGGCGCGAGCAGCGCTGCGTGCGGCCTTCGCCGCCCTCCAGGGCCGGCTGGTGGAATTCGGGGACGAGGACCAGTCGTCAGCGCCGGCTGCCGAGCCCGAGGCGGCATCGCCCTTCCCGGCCGCGCAGGAAACTTCCCTGGCAGCCGAGCCAGCCTTCGCGCAGGAAGCACCGGAAGCTGCCGAGACGGCATTCGCTTCGATGGCCGCATCCGCAGAGGCCGCGCTTGCGGCGGCGGAAGCCGCGCTGACGGAAGCGGAAACGCCGCTGGCTGCCGAAAGCGCCACCGCTCCAGGAGGCTTCGGTCCAAGATACCTCTGTGCAAGACGCGACCGTCCGGCACGCGGCTGCCCAAGACGTTGATGCGCGGGACGCTGATGCGCAAGACGAGGCGGTCCTCGACATGATCGCCATGGAGATGGGCGCGCCGGATCCGATCAGCGACGAGGAGATCGCCGAAGCGATAGCCGAGCAGGTCCGTCTGGCGGAGCCTGCGCCGATTGCTCCCAAGATCGTGCCCGAACCGGTCGCCACACCGTCGTCGCCGCCGGTCCAACAGACGGTTCAGTCGCCTCCGGCGCCCGTTGCCGCACCGGCACCCGCCGCGGCAGTAGAAGTGTCGCTCGGCTCGACCCTCATCGCGAGCGGCATATTGCGAAAGCCGGTCACGGCGGCGAACGACCCGCTGGCACCGATCCGGCGCATGAGCCAAGCCGAGAAGATCGCGTTCTTTTCATAAGAGCTCTGCGCCGCCGCCTGGAAACCGCGCCGGCTTCCATGACGCGTCGGCAGCAAAGTGGGGCACCAGATCGCCCGGACGTCCCTAACTGAAAAAGAGAGCGAGATGACGATCTCGAAGAAAAGCCATCTCGCTCTAGTAGGCAGGAGGAGCTACGCGCTTCGGGTGGTAGGCTGCCACGCATAAGCCAACCACCCGATGCCATGGGAAATCAGATCGACGCCGAGCAGCAATCCGAGGACCCACAAGCCGGTCATCGGAAATCCAGTCAGAATGACGAGGCCAGCCAATATGCCGAACGCGCCGGATAGCAGCATGATCCAGCCCGCCTCTCGCCAATGGCTGATGCCGATCAGGATGCGGACGAAACCGGAAATCAGCAACACCAGGCCGAGGACGTAGGTGAGAATCAAGGCGCTGGCGACCGGCTGGCCCACCAGCACGACGCCAAAGGCGATGTACAGGATGCCGAGAAGCACCTGCCATACGAAACCTCCCCATCCCTTGGTCCAGAATGCATGGACGATCTCGAAGGCGCCGGCGACGATCGAAACCCAGCCGATGAAGATGGTGCTGATCACGGTGACGAGCATGACGTCGCCGAGAACCAGGAAGCCCGCCAGGATCAAGGCGAGTCCAAGCAGAACACAGATCCAGAACGGCGGCGCAGGCAGGTTGGTGACGCCCGTCGGCGAGCTGTTGTCAATTGTGGTCATGTCAGCCTCCTCACTTCACGTCTCATCGCAGCCTCGAGCAGCGTGGCCATCACCGCCATCGCCAGCCGCACCGGCGACGGCCGCGGTGCCACCAGCAGACCCAACGGCGACGCCGACGACGATGCCAGTGAGGGGAGGACGCGACGGCCGCGTGGGCGGCCGTCCCGGTGGCCGTCCAGCCGATGGTCCAGGCGGCCGCGTGCCAGGGCCTTGAGCCTCGAGCTTGAAATCTCCGGCGTCCTTTCCAGGATCCTTCTGCACCGCGAGCGGCGCCGCCTCGGCCATGCCTGGTGGCAGGCTTGTGGCCAGGCCGATGGTCACGGCACCGCACACCAGAGCCCGCAGCGCAGCGCGACGGTCGATTGCATCCATCGTTGTTCTCCTTCTTGGGACGACCCTTTCCTCGCATGCTCGTGCTGATCAGCCGGACCTCAATCGGGTGCCGGGCGCATCGCTCGGTATCTCGCCCGGCAGATAATTCGGAAGCCGGCCCGCCGGGATGATCGCCAGCAGCGCAAGACCGGCCATGATCAATAGTCCGATCTTCAACGCACGCAGCCGCGCTTCGGTATTCACGCGGACCGCTTCCTCGACCTGCTGCGGCGTCGCGGTCGTTCCTTCCATCACGCTGCGCAGCCGGTCGTTGCTGACGAAGGTGATGTTGTCGAGATCGACCTGGCTCTGGATCTCCTTCGGCAGCACGGGGCTGGCCGCGATGCTGCTGAGCGCGATCGCACTCAACAGACCGACCAGAAGTGCACCCGCCACCGCCGTTCCAACCGCAGCGGCAAGATTTTGCGTGGTGCCGCGCAGCGACCCGACGTCGCCTGCAAGCTCCTTGGGCGAGGCGGTCACCAGCACGTTGAACAACAGCGTTACCAGCGAGCCCTGCCCGATCCCGAACAGCACCAGGCCGATCAGCACAGGAATCTCGCTCCAGTCGTTGCGCACGACAACGGCCAGCCACACCAGACCAACCGTGCACAGCAGGAAGCCGTAGCGGCCGATCTGCCGCGGCGTCAGCCGGTCGTAGACATTGACGATAAGCATCGCCGTGAAGAACACCGTCAGATTGAACGGCATCATCGCAATCGCGGTCGCAAGCGGCGAGCGGCCCTGCACGATCTGAATGTACAACGGCACTGGAGAAATTAAGCGCCGCCTCCAGCGCGACCACGGCAAACAGCGCATAGACCGCGCAGCGCTCTTCCGGCGAGTCGATCACCTCGAGCGCCAATAGCGGGGTCTTCCCGGCGGCCTGACGCCGATGCGTCCACATCAGGAATGCCTGCCCGAGCACGACGCCGAGAACGATCATGATCGGCGCCGGCGAAAGGCCAAGCAGGTCGAACGGCGCATTGGCGGTGGCCAGCGCTAGTCCCCATCCATTCAGATTGTTGAAGCCGAAACTGATGAGAACGATCGCCGATGCCGCCAGAACCACACCGAAGAAATCGATATGCACATCCGGGCGGCCATAGTCGCGCTTGAGACGGAAGCTCAGAAGGAACACAATCGCAGAAGCCGCGATCAGGATACCGAATGCCGGGCGCCAGCCGATATAGGTGCCGAGCACGCCGCCGATGATGAACGCCAGCACGCCGGCCGCCGCGCGCGCGGAGCCGAGCGCACCCACCGCCGTCGCCTGCTGCCTTCCCGTGTAATTCTCGGCAATCAGCGCCACCAGCGACGGCACGATCACGGAGCCGGCCGCGCCGCAAAGCGCTTGCGCCGTGATCATCAACGTCGCCGTAGGACTGAATGTCATCAGTATCTGCGACGCGCAGAACAGGATGACGGCGAAGCGGAACACTTGCAACGCGCCGAACCGCTGGGCGAGCTTTGCGCCGAGCATCACGAAACCGGCAACAAGCATGGAATAGGCCACGATGCCGGTCGCAACCGTCGTCGGCGGGACGCCAAAACTCTTCACCATCCCGCCGAGCGCCACCGGTAGCGAGGCGACGTTGTAGGACATGATCATCTGGCCGAGCGCGATGGCGATCATCGGTACCCATGACTCCCGCGCACCTTCTCGGATTGCTCCGATCGACATCGAGTGCGTCGCCATGGTGTCCTCCCGAGCGGCTCGGTTCCGGATCGATCAAGCTATCGGCTCGATCAATCCCCTCTTTGCATCTGCTTCAGTTTTCCGGTTGCGATACGAACAGATCCATTCCCAGCCGCTGCGACAGGAATTTTGCCGCGAGTTGCCCTTTCACGCTGTTGCCGGCCGCGTCGAGCGGCGGCGCGAAGGTACCGAAGCCGCCCTTGCCGGGAGAGACCGCGACGATGCCGCCACCAATCCCGCTCTTGCCGGGCAGGCCGATGTCGTAGAGCCAGTCGCCCGAGGTCTCGTATAGGCCGGCGGTAATCATCACGGTCAGCGCGTAGTGGCAGACCGCAGCATCCACCACGCGCTGCCGGGTAACCGGATTGACGCCGCCGTCCGCCAGCGTCGCGCCCATGACCGCCAGATCTCTGGCGCTTACGTTGAGTGAGCACTGCCGAGTGTAGAGATCGGTCGCCTGCTTGGCGTCGCAATAAATGCGGTCGTAGCTCTGCAGCAGCCGGGCGATACTGCGGTTGCGATAGTTGGTTTGCGACGCCGAGGCGTACACCTCTTCATTGAGCGTGAGCTTGCGCCCGGCAAACCGTGACAGCCCGTCGTGAATGAATTGCCATTGGCCTTCAGCCGTCAGGCCCGGCACGAGGCTGGTGGTCGCGATCGCGCCCGCGTTGACCATCGGGTTGGTGCGGCCACCGCCCTGCTCGATGGCCGCGAGGGAGTTGAACGGCAATCCGGTGGCGTTCGCCCCAAGTCTTCTGCGCGCCTCTTCCGGGCCGATCGTCTCGCAAACAAGCGCGAACACGAACGGCTTCGATACGCTCATGATCGAGAATTCGTATTCGGTGTCGCCGGCCTCGTAGACGCGCCCACTGGTGCCGGCGACGCAAATCCCGAACAGTTCGCGGGGAACCCTGGCAAGGGCCGGATAGACCTGTGAATTTTGTCCCTCGCCATTCGACTTGAAGCGCCGATGGGCGTCGGACACCAACCTCTGCACCATATCCGGCTCAGGCAGATGTCCCGTCGAGATGTACGGCCGTTCTGATCGTTCCGAGATCAAGCGTGAGTCCATGGGACTCCTCCACCCGGCCGCTCGCAGCGGTCGAGCGGTCGGCAACGCAAATTACACGCCGATAGGCGGTCTGCGTTGACCGCCTCAGCTTCCTCTCATTGCAACTGAGCAAACGCTCGAAAGTGCATCGAGTCAATCATACAACCTTAAAGTAGCTTTTTGCCCGCTACAAAGCTTTGTGATGAGTCGCATGATGCTGATCATGTATCGACAAACCTCGGCGAATTAAAAACCAACTTGACCGAGCGCGCTGTCACGGTCTGGTGGGAGCGATCAGCGAACCGTGTTCCGCTCTCTCGCAGGTTGTGATACGGTCAAAACCATGCCGTGCGCCGCCAAGGCGAAGCTGCCTGCCGTTGGCAACCGCGGCTCTGCGGGATCGTCCTGATCGGCCGATTTGGTGTCGAGCCCTCGCGCGCCGCATATGATGTTTGCGCCGGTGTTCGTCCCGCTGTTCGTGCAGTTGGCCGTCGATCCGGCGGCGGTTCTGGCGGCATATCGGGTCGGAGACGGGCCGATGAACTCGATCACTCCGCTCAATCCTTACTTCGCGCTCGTCGTCGGCTTTGCCCAGAAGTACGACCGCAAAGCAGGCGTCGGCACCGTCATCGCGCTGATGCTGCCCTATGTGCTCTGGATGTCCGCACTTCGGACCCTTCTTTTTGTCGCGTGGTACCTGTTGGGCCTCCCCTGGGGCGTTTAGCCGGAGACGGCGCGAGCGGAAGGATGCGGTATTGAGCAATGACGAAGCCGATCTCCGAGCGACACGTTACGAAAGCCGCAGAGAATATCCTGGTCGATCCGCGCAACGGCGATATCGAGGATGATGCCGCCAGTCCGGGACAGCGGTCGCTGCTGGCAATCGCCGGAAGCCTGCTGGTTGAAATCAGTTTGCCGAAGCTCTTGTTCGCCTGGACGGTCTTGCTGTTGTTGCCGTCGGTGTTGCTCGGTCTGGCGCCGTTGCTGGCTTCGGCCTGGTTTTCCACCTTGTCGGAACAGCTTGCGGCGCTGACCGAAATCGGCACCGCGCTGTTATTTGCCGCGATCGTCGCGGTGGGATGGATCGGATGGCGCCCGCTGCTTCGGATCGCCGAGATCAATTTCTGGTCGCTCAATGCGCTCGCGGTCCAGCCCGGCTATGCGTTTGCGCGCGAAGCCTTGCGTCATCTGACGGAACTGATCGTTGGAAAAAACTTCACCCCTGCCGGTCGGGCGCGCTTGCGCAGCGCCAATTCGGTTGGCGCCGGTATCATGTTGTCCGCATGCGCGGTGGTGATCGCGATACTCGCCTGGCCTGCCTCGCGTTGGGCTGGTAACTGGAGCGATCTGCTCTTGCTGCATCGGCTCGCCGTGCCCACGCTTGCGAATGCCGTCGTACTGATGGCGGGTTATCTGGCGGTCGCATCGCTGGTTTGGGGTTTTGCCGATGCCAGCATGCCTCAACCGCTAGATCTTGCCATGTTCGATGCCGCCTCGGCCGAGGGCCGGACTTGGCGCGTTGCGCATCTGTCGGATCTTCACGTGATCGGCGAGCAATATGGCTTTCGCATCGAAAGCGGGCGGGCTGGTCCGCGCGGCAATGGCCGGCTCAATCGAATCCTCGCGCGGCTGGCCGCCATCCACGCCAGCAATCCGCTCGATCACGTTCTGATCACGGGCGACATGACCGACGCCGGTCGCGCCAGCGAATGGGCGTTAGTCCTCGAAGCATTGGCGCGCCACCCGGAGCTTGCCGCGCGCACGATCCTGTTGCCGGGCAATCACGACGTCAACATCGTCGACCGCGCCAATCCGGCCCGGCTCGACCTGCCGTTCAGCACCGGCAAACGGCTGCGGCAAATCCGGACGCTGTCGGCGATGGCGGCCGTGCAGGGCGAACGGGTGCACGTCGTCGATGCCAAGGGAAGACCGGCCGCTACGCTGCAACAGGCGCTGGCGCTGCACCGCGACGCGATCGTGGCCGTTGCGGAGTCTGGAGGCTTGCGCCGTGTCGCCGCGCTGCGCAGCCTCTTCGACGACCAGTTTCCGATGATCCTGCCGCCGGAGCCGGAAGATGGCCTCGGAATAGCTATCCTGAACTCGAATGCAAAGACCCACTTTTCCTTCACCAACGCGCTCGGACTGGTCTCCGTCGAACAGGCGCATCGCCTCGAGGCAGCCATCGAATATTTTCCACGGGCGCGCTGGATCGTCGCATTGCACCACCACCTGGCGGAATATCCCATGCCGGTAAAAGCATTTTCCGAGCGCATCGGAACGGCGCTGATCAACGGCAGTTGGTTCGTCCGCAGATTGGAAGCGCTGGGAGATCGCGCCGTCGTGATGCATGGCCACCGTCATATCGACTGGATCGGCGCGTGCGGCGGGCTAAAGATCATCTCCGCTCCGTCGCCTGTGATGGGTGCGACCGACGCTGCGGCGACGTACTTCTATATTCATTCGCTTACGGCCGGCCATGATGGCCGGCTGGGCCTGTTGCCGCCCGAGCGGGTAGAGATCGAAGGCGAGACAGCCGACTAGAGCTTGCCGGGTTTCTCCGGCTCCGGTCCACCGAGCAGATCAGCAATCCAGTGGCTCGACGGATGCTGCGCACAGAAGGTGAGTATGGCGAGCGCGATGGGCACGCCGATGAAGGTCCCGAACAGGCCCCACAGGAACGTCCAGAAGAAGATCGCAAATAGCACCACCACCGGCGAGATCGACAACAGGCTGCCGGCCACCCGCGGCTCGATGTAGCTGCCGACCGCGAATTGAATGATGTTCAGGCACACGAACACGCCGAGCACCGCCGGCCAGGTCTCGAACTGCGTCATCGCCAACAGGGTTGGAAACAGTGTCGCAACGAACGGGCCGATGAACGGGATATAGTTCAGCACGAACGCGATCACGCCCCATTCGAACGCGAATGGCAGCCCGGTAATCCAGGCGAAGCCGCCGACCAGCAGGCCGGTGACCGCGCTCATCTGCGTCCGCACCAAAAGGTACTTTCGGAATTTCGCCGCGGTCGCTTCGCTGCCGTCGAGCAGCAGGCGTGCTGCAGTACGGTTATCCAGCCGTTCGATGTTTCGCCTGATGCTCTCGACTTCGAGAAGCCCCAGCATGACGTAAACCAGCGCAATCACCCAAAAGCTGAGCGTCGTGTTCACCCGTCCGGTGACATATTGCGTGGCGCGCAGCAGCCAGCTTACGTTGAAATGTTCAGCCCACAGGCCCGCAACCGAGACGCCGTGGCCGTCCAGCCAATTTACGGCCGCCGTATAAAGGGCCTGGTAGCGCCCCAGGTCGGCGAGCAGTGATTGCCCTACCCGACCAAATCCCCAGGCTGCGAGCGAGGCGAAGCCGAGGCAGACCGCCACGGTGGCGATGATGGTGATCGCCAGCGCGGCAAGTTTTGGCATCCAGGACTGCAACTGCTTCTGGATCGGCCACACAATCGCAATGATGAACAATGCCGCCGCAAGCGGCGCGAACACACTGCTCGCCTGAGCCAGCGCCGCCGTGACCAACACGGCCGCGATAACTCCTGCGGTGGTCTTTAGTCCGGCGCCCATTTCGGGTTCCTCCGACCGTGGAGCAACCCGAGATTGTCAGCGGCATCGTGCGGCGGCAAGCGTGGAAGTGCCGCGCGCTGCAACCGTGACCGCGGTCACGTACGACGGCCCGCACCCGGCTTAGCTTGCCAGCAGCAAATCTCGCAACGAGGTCTCGCCTGAGGAGGCAGCCATGTCCCGCTTTAAGTCACTGCTAATGGGTGCCGGCCTGCTGGCAGGCCTGTTCGGCTTCGCTGGTGCGGCGTTGGCCGAAGCCCCGAACGTCGACATCCGCAACGGCATGCAAACGCCGCCGGCCGACCAGCGCGTCGCGCTGGTGATCGGCAATTCGAATTACCAGATCGCGCCAAAGCTCGCCAATCCCGGCAACGACGCACAGTCGATGGCGCAGCTTTTGAACTCTGCCGGCTTCGAGGTCACCCAGGCCACCGACCTGACGCGCAGCGACATGGTCAAGGTCGTGCAAGACTTCTCCGCCAGGGTCGCCGAGCGCGGCCCCGGCACCGTCGCCATGATCTATTATGCCGGTCACGGCGTGCAGGTCGCAGGCGAGAACTATCTGCTTCCGGTCGATGCGAAGATCGCTTCGCCGTCCGATCTTGACGGCAATTCGGTCCGGCTGGTCGACGTGATGGGTACGCTGGAATCGATCCCGAGCCGGATGCGCATCGTGGTGCTCGATGCCTGCCGCAACAATCCGTTCCCCGAGATCAACGACGCCGGGCGCGGCTTGGCAATCGTCGATGCACCCCGAGGCTCGATCGTCGGCTACTCGACCGCGCCGGGCATGGAAGCGCAGGACGGCGACGGCAACCACAGCCCGTATACGTCAGCTTTCCTGAATGTCGCACGCGAGCCGAACCTGCCGATCGAGCAATTGTTCAAGCGCGTCCGGCTCGAAGTGAACAACACCACCTCCGGAAAGCAGACACCGTGGGAAAGTTCGTCGCTGACCTCCGACTTCTATTTCTTCGGCGATACCGCGGTCGCCGCAGGCCGCGCGCCGGATCGCCGCCCGACTATCCAGACCGCCTCGAATCTGCCGTCGCGTTCGGTGCGCCAGGCTTACGACTACGTGCTGTCGGAAGGCTCGCCCGAGTACTATGAGGAATTCATCCGCCTTTACCCGCACGATCCGCTGTGCGACCACATCCGTCTGCTGCTCGGCAATCTGCGGATGGCGACGGCGTGGCACAAAGCGGTGGTTGCCAACTCGCCGTTTGCCTACAAGACGTTCCATGACAATTATTCCAGCAGCCCCTACGCCAAGTCCGCGCTGAAGCTGCAGGTCGCACCGAAGGCCGTGCCCCTGATGCAGTTCACGCATCTGGCGAAGCAGTCTCCGACGTTCAAGCCGGGCAACATCGGCAATTCACCCATCCTCGGCATCTCCAAGCACAATCTTGGTGCCCAGGCCCACATGCCGGTGCCTTCCAAGATCATCACGCTGCCTCGCCAAGGGCACGGCAACGAAAAACCCGATCAATGGCATCAACAACGGCAACACGGGCAAGGTCACGACCCTGCCTGGCAAGCTCACTGGCAATAGTAATGGCATTGGCGGAAAGGCCACGACCCTGCCCGGCAAGATCAACCCGATCCCTGTCAATGCCAGCAACAGCAGCAGCAAGGTCGGCAAGGTCACGACCTTGCCGCCCAGGATTCATAACAATCCGATACGGGTCACCAAGCCCATCACGACCAAACCCATGATGACGAGGCCCATGATGACGACCGCGCCGCGTCGGTTCAGCGGCGGCATGGGCGGCGGAGGAGGTTTCAGCCAGCGCTTCGCCTCAAGCCCGTCCCGCAGCTCGTTCGGCGGCGGCTTCAGGCGCTGAACACGGAGCTCCGGACAGCAAAAAAGCGGGCAGAGCACATGCTCTGCCCGCTTTCGTTTAAGACGTGATGATCAGGCGACCAGTTTGGCGAACAGGTCCGCGTCGACGTTGCCACCGGAAAGCACGATGACGACGTTCTTTCCCCTGGCATCGATGCGGCCGGCCAACAGTGCGGCGAGGCCGACAGCCCCGCCGGGCTCGACCACCAGCTTCAATTCCCGGTAGGCATAGGCCACCGCCGCGCCGACTTCCTCGTCGGATGCGGTCACGCCGGCTGCGAGCAGCTTGCTGTTGATCGAGAAGGTGAGTTCGCCCGGCATCGCCGCCATCAGCGCATCGCAGATGGTGCGGCCGGCGGCGTGATGGGCCTCGCGATGGCCGGCGCGGAGCGACAGGCCGTGATCGTCATAGTCCTTGGGCTCGGCGACAATCACCTGCGCTTGCGGAAATTTTGCTTTCACGGCCGTCGCGACGCCGGCGATCAGCCCGCCGCCGGAGGCCGGCGCTACCACGATATCGGGCACGAGCCCGAGCGCTGTCATGTCCTCGGCGATTTCGCGGCCCGCAGTGCCCTGCCCTGCAATGACGAAGGGATCGTCATACGGCCGGACCAGCGTCGCACCGCGTTTGCTGGCGATGCCGTTGGCGATCGCTTCGCGGTCCTCCTTGTCGCGGTCGTAGAGCACCACCTCCGCGCCATAGCCCTTGGTGCGCTCGCGCTTGGTGATAGGCGAGTCCGCCGGCATCACGATGGTGGCCTGCATGTTGAGGATCTGCGCCGCCGCCGCCACGCCCTGGGCGTGGTTGCCGGAGGAGAATGCGACCACCCCGCCGCCGCGCTTGTCCTGCGGGATCGAGGCCAGCTTGTTGAAGGCGCCGCGGAACTTGAATGATCCGGTCCGCTGCAGCATTTCGGGCTTCAGAAAGACCTTGGTCCCGACGCGCTCGTTGAGAACGGGGAACGACAACAGCGGCGTCCGCACCGCGAACGGGCCAACTACGCGCGCCGCCGCATCGATATCTGCAGCACCGACCGGTGCCGTTGAGGCTTTTTCCGTCATGCGCACTTTGTATCGCGCAAGCGGACCGGCGGGCAATACAGATTCAGGTGATATCAGGCGGCGAAATGCGGGTCCTCCGCCACAAATTCGGCCAGCTCGCCTTCCGGCTGCAGGGGACCAAGATTGAGGGCATGATGGACAAAAGCCCGTGCCGAGGCCTGCCAGCTATGGGCGGCAGCAAATTCCACGCATTCTTTCCGCGAAATCTGCAGCGCCTCCAGGCAGGCCGCGCGCAAATCCTCGTTCAGCACGCCAACTGGCGCCGAGCCGATCACGTCGCGGGGACCGTTGACTGGATAAGCCGCAACCGGCAGGCCGCTCGCCAGCGCTTCCAGCAGCACCAAGCCAAACGTGTCGGTCTTGCTGGGAAAGACGAAAATATCGGCCGCCGCATAGATTTCGGCCAGTTCCTCGCCATGCCGCGCGCCGAGAAACACGGCGCCAGGATATTTGCGCTCCAGCGCCATCCGGGCCGGCCCATCGCCGACGACGAGCTTGGTGCCGGGCAGATCGAGATCGAGGAAGGCTTCGAGATTCTTCTCTACCGCGACACGGCCGACGCTGAGATATACCGGCGTCGGCAGGCAGAGATCGGCGCTGCGCGGATGGAACAGCGAGGTATCGACGCCGCGCGACCACAGCACCACGTTGCGAAAGCCACGCAGGCGCAGCTCAGCCGCCAGCGCCGGCGTCGCCGCCATCACTGCCCGGCTCGGCCGGTGGAAGGTACGTAGCGCCCACCAAACCCAGGCTTCCGGAATCGGCGAGCGCGCCGAGACATATTCCGGAAACCGGGTGTGAAAGCTCGTGGTGAACGGCAAGCCGCGCTTGCGGCAATAGCGCCGCACCAACAGCCCAATCGGCCCCTCGGTCGCGATATGTATGCTGTCAGGCCTTGCCGCTTCGATCAGTTGTGCGATCTTGCCGGGAAGCGGCAGAGCCAGCCGCAGGTCGGGATAGCTCGGCATCGCAAAGGTGCGAAACGATTGCGGCGTCAGAAAACTCACCTCGACGCCAAGCCCCGTGGCCGCCTCCGCCATCGCGGTCAGCGTCCGCACCACCCCGTTGACCTGGGGATGCCACGCATCGGTCGCGACGAGGATATGCGTCATGCGGCGCGCGCCGCGACGCGGGGAACGGGCGCCGCCCTTCGCTGCGGATCGGTCCAGGTGATGATCTCGAACCGGCCGTCTTCGTGCTCGGCGAGCGCGGTGCAGCTTTCCACCCAGTCGCCGCAATTCATGTAGTGGATGCCGTGCTCGTCGCGGATGGTGGCGTAGTGGATGTGGCCGCAGATCACGCCGTCGGCGCCGTGCCGCCGCGCCTCGCCGGCCAACGTCTGTTCAAACGCGCCGATGTAGTTGACGGCGTTCTTCACCTTCAGCTTCGCCCATTGCGATAGCGACCAATAGGGCACGCCGAACATGCGGCGGAAGAAGTTGACGAGGCGATTCATCTGAATGGCGAAGTCGTAGGCCTTGTCGCCGAGATGGGCGAGCCAGCGCGCGTTCTGCACCACGAGATCGAAGATGTCGCCGTGGATGATGAGATAGCGCTTGCCGTCGACGCCGGTGTGGATGGTGTTTTCCACCACGTCGATGCCGCCGAAATGCGTACCGTAGTAGTTGCGCAGGAACTCGTCGTGATTGCCCGGCACGTAGATGACTTTGGCGCCCTTGCGCGCCTTGCGCAGCATCTTCTGCACGAAGTCGTTATGCGATTGCGGCCAGTACCAGCTCGACTTCAGCGCCCAGCCATCGACGATATCACCGACGAGATAGATGGTGTCGGCGTCGTGGCTTTTGAGGAAGTCCAGCAAACGGTCGGCTTGCGAGCCGCGGGCTCCGAGATGGACGTCGGAGATGAACAAGGTACGAAAGCGCCGTTCGGGGCTCTCTTCGCTCAGGGAGTCACTGCCCATATCTGTGCACCTACCAGATTTCTGTGACAGGGCGATGACTGTTCACGCGACCTATAGCCCCACGAGAATCAATGCTGCGCCCTTGCTCTCGCGGATAGCAGCGCGATGCGACAGGCAAGCGACATGGCCTCCGCAACATCTTCTCGTCGTCCCTGCGAACGCAGGGACCCATAACCACCGATGCTTATTGTTGGAGAAGATAACGAGCCGATTGCTTCAATTGACAAGCCGCGGCGTATGGGTTCGTGCGTTCGCAGGGACGACAGGTCAGCTAATAAAACTTGTGAAAATGATGCACGGGCCCGTGACCATGCCCGACGCTGAACCGGTCTGCCGCGGCAATCGCAGCACTGATCCACGCCTTGGCGCTACGTACGGCTGTTTCCATTTCCCCGCCCTTAGCGAGCTCCGCTGCAATCGCCGAGGACAATGAGCAGCCGGTGCCATGGGTATTTTTCGTCGCAATGCGCGGCGCGGCCAGCGCGATGGTGCCGCTCGTGCCGATCAGATAGTCAACGCATTCGGCGCCTTCCCCGTGGCCGCCCTTGATCAGCACCGCCTTGCAGCCCATGGCCAGCAATCGTCTGCCCTGGCTTTCGACGGCGGCCTCACCCGCAGCCACCGGTTCGTCGAGCAGCGCGGCGGCCTCAGGCAAATTGGGCGTAATGACCGAAGCAAGCGGAATGAGTCTTGTCCGCAGCGCATCGACCGCTTCTGCAGCCAGCAGCCGATCGCCGGAGGTTGCGACCATCACGGGATCGAGCACGACATGCTGCGGCGACCAGCGCTTGAGACCGGCGACGATGGCGTCGATAACCGATGGCTGCGCCACCATGCCGATCTTGACCGCTCCGACGTCGAGATCGGAAAACACTGCATCGATCTGCGCGGTCACGAACTCCGCCGGCACCTGATGGATGCCGCTGACGCCTTCGGTATTCTGTGCTGTCAGCGCCGTGATGACGGAGGCGCCGTAGACGCCGAGCGCGGCAAACGTCTTCAGGTCGGCCTGGATACCGGCGCCGCCAGAGGAATCGGAGCCGGCGATGGTCAGCGCGATCGGCGCCGTCATCGCAAACCTCGTGCAAGTCGTCGGTTGAAGGCCATGGAATGTCCTATCGCGCCGTGGCATGGGCAGCAAGCCGGCTTGCCATTATCAGCGGTTTTTGGCCTATTGGGACCAACCAATTCGGAGACGACTGCGATGGTTCCCTTCTTCGTCCAGTTCAAATGCAAACTCGGCCAATCCTATGCCGTCGCCAATGCGCTCGCGGAGGCCGAGATCGCCTCGGAGATCTATTCCACTGCCGGCGATTACGATCTGCTGGTCAAGTTCTACGTCGACAAGGACACCGACATCGGCCATTTCGTCAACGAGAAGGTGCAGGTGATTCCAGGGATCCAGGACACCCACACCATCATCACCTTCAAGGCGTTCGGCGCGGGTTAGGCATCGGCCTGCCTTCCCCCTCTATCCTAGCCCGGCGGATGGCTGGAGGTTTGGGGGCGCGCCGCTTCAGCCTACCCCCGATCGCGGGGCTTCTCACCGCAACGAAGGGTTAACGGAGGGTTAACGACGTTAACCATGGCATGCTTTTGCCATATGAGGATCATCCTACCGCCTTGATATTTTTGATTAACTAGGGCGTCGTCAATCGGAAGCTCCGCGGCGGGGACATTCCGAGGGGGAAACAGTCGCGAGTACCACCATGGGGACGCTGTACGATTTGCTCGGAGCGCTTCCGAGTGATGACGCGGAGGAATTGCGGAAGGCATTCCGCAAGGCCGCGAAGGCGACCCATCCCGATATCAATCCCGATAATCCCGACGCCGCGCTGAGGTTCAGGGAACTGGTGCGCGCCTATGACATCCTGACCGACACCGAGCAGCGCTCGACCTACGATCAGTTGCTCGCCATTGCGCTGCAGCCGCCTGCCCCCCAGCAATCCGCACCTATGAGACCGTCCGAAAGGTCGCCTCCAATACGATGGCGGCAACGATCATTTCTGCGGTGCTGGTCGGCGGCTACACCGTGTTCGGATTGTTTTCAAAACCGCCGGGCGCCGCCGAAATGCTGACCGACAGAACCGCCGGCGGCGTGCAGGAAGTTGCGGCCGTGCAGCCCGACGGCCCGGCGCAGGACGAACCGCGCATCCAGCGCGGTGGAGAGGTTTCTACCGGCGGAGCGATCGCGCTCGCCTCCGCAGTACCCGCAGCCAAGGAATCGGGCGCCGCCCCCATCGGCCGCTTCGAGCCCGTCCCGGCCTTCGCCACGTACAATTTGGGCGTCCAGTACTATCCGCGGTTCGCAACCGCCCATTTCGACCGCGGCGTCGTGCTGTACCGGATGGGCGATTTCGATCGCTCGTTCGCCGCGTCGGCCAAACGTCCCACGGACTTGAAACGGACCAAAACCGCCGCGCCGCCCGTGCCGCGCAAGCCGTTGACGATCGTGCCGACATTGCCGGAAAGGCGTGAGCCGATCACCGCCGCCTTGACTAACTGACGACGCGCGACGTCACGCTGTCCATCAAGACTTTTGATCGTCCTTTGCCTTCTTCGGCGGCCGCGGCGGTCCCTCGACCGCTGGCAACGACTTCACATACTCCGCGATGGCGTCGCGATCCTCCGGCGGCAATTGCGACGTGTTCCTGATCACCCGCGCCATCGATCCGCCGGCAGTGTCGCCATCCGGCGTTTGCCCGGTTTCGAGGAAGTAGGCGATATCCTTCGCACTCCACTCGGCCAATCTCTTCTGAGTGATGTTGGGGACCCAGCCCTCTCCTTCCGGATTGGGCCCACCTGCGAAGCGTTGCGTCTGGACGATACCGCCGAGGAAGTTGCGCGGGCTGTGACACTCGGCGCAATGGCCCATACCGTTGACGAGATAAGCCCCGCGTTTCCACGACGCCGAATGTGAGGCGTCGGCTACGTGAGGCTTTCCGTCCATGAACAACCATTTCCAGACGCCGATGTTGCGGCGGATATTGAATGGAAACGGCACGTCGTGATCGCGCGGCTTGCCGGCCACTGCTGGAAGAGTCTTCAGGTAGGCAAAGAGATCGCGAACGTCGTCGACGGTAGCGTTCTGGTAGGACGTATATGGAAAGGCCGGAAAATAATGCACGCCGTCCGGCGACGTCCCCTTGAGCACCGCGGTCACAAAATCCGCCTCGCTCCACCGGCCAATACCGTAGGTCGGATCAGGCGAAATGTTGGGAACGTAGAACGTCCCGAACGGAGACGGCATTGCTAACCCGCCACCGAGCTTCAGTCGATCGGGCTGGTTGGGAACGGCATGGCAGGAGGAACAGCCCCCGACATTGAACGTTGCAACGCCGTTGGCAAGGTTCGGTGCGCGAGGAGGAAGCGAGGCTGGAGCAACGACCGCCGGGATCGTCAGCCACCAGAAGACACCGGCGCCGGCGACGCCAGCCAAAATCAAGCCAAGGAGAATTCGTCGCAGCATTCACTGATCCGTTGTCAGGGAGTCCTAAACTCAACAACCAGTATGAACGCACTTTGCGCCATAGGCTTCTGCGAAATTTCGAGCCTTTGTCTGCGTCTCGGGAATAAATTCGGAAAGGCGTTGTTCTGAGGCTGACATCGCCGTTTTGACGTCCACAGGGAGAAACACCATGTCGAACAAGACCATGCTTGTCACGCTTGCGTTGGGGGCAGCGATTGCTTTTGCCGGACCAGCATCTGCCGACAAGATGAAGGCAACACTCGACGGTAAATCCCAGGTGCCGCCCAACACCAGCGCGGCCAAGGGCACCGCCGACATCGACTACGATCCCGCCAGCAAGAAGCTGAGCTGGAAGCTCTCCTATTCCGGCCTGTCCGGCCCTGCCACCGCCGCACATTTCCACGGGCCCGCGGAAGCCGGCAAGAACGCCGGTGTCGCCGTCGCCATCCCAAATGCGACGTCGAGCCCGGTCGAGGGCAGCGCGACGCTGACCGACGCGCAGGCCGCAGATCTCATGGCCGGCAGGTACTACATCAACATTCACACCGCCGCCAATCCGGGCGGTGAAATCCGCGGCCAGGTAACCAAATAAATCAAGTCACCAAGTAAACTTGGTGACGTAGGTTCGAACGCGAGCAAACAAAAACAAGAAAAGGCTAACACAAAGGGCGGACGCTTCGCGGCGTCCGCCCGTTTTTGAGGTCAGCGCATGATTCGGAAAAATGTGTAGCGGTTTTCCCTCGCGACAAACGCGGAACGCGTTTGCGCGGAGATCACGCTCAAAGTTAGAATGCGATCAGCCCTTCTTGATCCGATATGTCTCGTGGCAGCCACTGCACTGCTTGCCGATGACAGGCAGTTCCGCCTTTAGCGTGTCGAGATCCTTGACCTTGCTTTTGGCATCGGTGACGACCTTGGCGAAGCTCTTAATTTGGGACTCGAAGCCGGCCTTGTCTGTCCAGACTTTCGGCGAGGCATCGTAATCACCCTCCAGCTTGACACCTTTCATGCTCTCGGGGAACAGCGTCGGAAGGTTCTTGGCAGTGTCATCGAACTGGGCCAGCGCCGCATTGACAGTCGACTGATCGTAGGGCTTTTCGCCCTTGACCATCGCCGATAACGCGGCTGCGTTCTTGCCATTGTCCTTCATCATGCCCTGGGTCCGCTTGACCTGATCCTGCTGTGCAACGACCGCACCGGCACTGAATGCAAGCACAGCTGCGACGACGACGATCCGCTTCATTGGCTAAATCCCCTTCAATTCGGGTTTGTACCGGCCCCAAAGGTGGTGCGGACCGACTGTTTTTAAACACCGCAGCCGGAGCTTCATTCCGCCTGCGACAAAATATCAGAGGTTATGCCGCTTCTGTGCCTCGCGGATCGCGATCCAGACGCGCTCGGCTGTCGCCGGCATGTCGATATGATCGATCTTGTACTCGCGCCACAGGCCCTCAATGATCGCGTTGACCACCGCGGGGCAAGAGCCGATCGCGCCCGCCTCGCCTGCCCCCTTGACGCCGAGCGGATTGGTCGTGCACGGCACATTGTGCGTTTCGAAATGGAACGACGGACCGTCGGAAGCCCGCGGCACCGCATAATCCATGAAGGTGCCTGTGACGAGCTGGCCATCGGTTGCGCTATAGACCGCGTGTTCCATCAAGGCCTGACCGATGCCCTGCATCGCGCCGCCATGCACCTGGCCGGCGAGCAGCAGCGGATTGAGCGTGACCCCGAAATCGTCGACGATGACATAGTTGATTATTCTGATGATGCCGGTGGCGGGATCGATCTCGACTTCGGCGAGATGCGTGCCGTTCGGGTAGGTACCGTCGGCCTGCGCGAAGGTCGCACTCGCATTCAGTTTCGACGGATCGACGCCTGGACGTTTTGCGAGATCGGCGAAGCTGATCGAGCGATCGGTACCTGCGATGCGCACGAGGCCATTGCTGATCTCGAGGTCGCCGGCGCTGGTCTCCAGCGCTTCGGCCGCGATCTCCTTCAGCTTGGTGCCTAGCTCGCGGGTGGCGCGCTCGACGCTGACGCCGCCGGTCGGAATCGAAGAAGAGCCACCGGTACCGAGACCCGTGGGGATCTTGTCGGTATCGCCCTGCAGGACGTGGACACGCTCCGGAGGCACGCCGAACTGTTCGGCGACGAGCTGCGCGTAAGCCGTCTGATGGCCCTGCCCGCTCGACTGCGTGCCGATCAGGATGTTGATGTCACCATTGGGATCGAGCGCGACATTGGCGGTCTCCTCGCCCATGGTGCCGCAGATCTCGACGTAGCAGGACATGCCGATGCCGCGCACGAGACCTTGCTTCTTCGCCGCCTTGGCGCGCTTCGGAAATTCCTTCCAGTTGGCAACTTCCATGGCGCGTTTCATATGCGCGGTGAAGTCCCCGGAATCGTAGACCTTTCCGGTCGCGGTCTTGTAGGGCATCGCCTTCGGCGGAATGAAGTTCTTGCGCCGGATAGCGTCCGGCGTCAGCCCAAGCTTTCGCGCGGCCGCATCGACCAGACGTTCGATCACATAGGCCGCTTCGGGGCGCCCGGCGCCGCGATAGGCGTCGACCGGCACGGTATTGGTGAACACGGTGCGGACGCGGCAGTGGAAGGCCCGGATATCGTAGAGCCCGGGCAGCATGCCGGCGCCGCCATGGGGGATGTAGGGCCCAAAGGTCGAGAGATAGGCGCCCATGTCGCCCATCAGATCGACGTCCATGCCGAGGAATTTGCCGTCCTCGGCCAACGCCATCTTCGCGGTCGTGACGTTGTCGCGGCCCTGCGCGTCGCCCATGAAGTGATCGGAGCGATCTGCGGTCCACTTGATGGTCTTGCGCAGCTTGCGCGCCGCCACCGAAATCAGCGCATACTCGCGGTAAGGAAACAGTTTTGTGCCGAAGCCACCGCCGACGTCGGGGCAGATCACACGCATCTTTTCCATCGGAATCTTCAGTACCATGCCGCACAGGATTTCGCGCAGGCGATGGCTGCCCTGGCTGCCGATGGTCAGCGTCAGATGATCGCGCTTGGCGTCGTATTCGGCGACCGCGGCGCGCGTCTCCATGAAGTTGGTGATGACGCGCGGGTTGACGATCGATATCTCGGCGATCGCATGCGCCTTGGCAAAGGCGGCCTCAGCCGCCTTCTTGTCGCCGATCGATACGTCGAACAGCACGTTGCCGGGCTTGTCAGGCCAGACCAGCGGCGCGTCTTTCTTCACGGCGTTGACGACGCCGACCACCGACGGAAGCGGCGTCCATTTGACGTCGATCGCCTCGATTGCGTCACGGGCCTGGTCGATGGCGTCGGCGACCACGAAGGCGACGGCGTCGCCGACATGGCGCACCTCGTCCTTGGGAAGAATCGGATAGGGCGGGCCGGTGAACGGATCGACTTCCAAGTTGAAGAGGCACGGCAGGTCGCCGAGATCCCTGACATCGTCGGCGGTCAGGATCGCAGCCACGCCCGGCATCCCGCGGGCCTTGGTGACGTTGAGCGTGAACTTCGCGTGCGCATGCGGCGAGCGAAGCATCAGCGCGTGCAACGCCGGCTGTGGCGAATGGTCGTCGGTATAGCGACCCTTGCCGCGAATGAGCGCGTCGTCCTCCTTGCGAAGGACGCTTTGACCGACGCCGAACTTGATGGGAGCTGCCATCGTATCTCCAATTGCCATTGGCGCGTGATGACTTTTCCTGGAAACGTCACCGCACTCACTTTTGTTTTGAGCATGATCCTTTCGGGAGAATCCGGTACCCGCGTTTCCGGATCACGCACCTGGAAGCGTTCTATATTGCAGCGGTTCGCGAGCCAGCGCAAACCCGCTTTCGGCGGCGAATATTCAGCGGCCGGATTTTCCGCACCTGCACAACAAGAAAACTTGATGATGTCCGGCTCACAATGCCGGCGTTTTTCCGGCGGTCGACGCGAACTGCGTCAACGC
Organism: Bradyrhizobium sp. RDI18; assembly: GCF_043203335.1. Lineage (NCBI taxonomy): Bacteria > Pseudomonadati > Pseudomonadota > Alphaproteobacteria > Hyphomicrobiales > Nitrobacteraceae > Bradyrhizobium > Bradyrhizobium sp. RDI18. The sequence goes on from NZ_JBICRN010000006.1 coordinate 871,892, forward strand.
GGCCACCGCGCGACTTCTAGAAAATTTCTTTTATTCACAGAAGTTTAGCTCCGGGATTGCCGGTCGCGCAGCAGCACGAATAGCCAGCCCCTGCCGAACAGCAGCAGGATCAAGACGCCGTATACGAAGGCACCAGCCACAATCAGCAATAGCAACGCGGTCTCGTCCCGGAAGGCGTGCATCTGCGCGAAATAGAAGCTGGCGAATCGCGCGGTGGCCCAAAGCGCGGCGGCGAGCAGCACACCGGCCACCGCGAACTTGGCGAGCGACATCATCCAGGCGCGGTCGAGTTCGAGATAGCCTGCCCGCACCGCGAAGAAGAGTACCAGCAAAAGATTGACCCAGGCTCCAATGGCGGTGGCGAGCGCCAGGCCGATTTGCGCCAGCGCGCCCATCAGCGCGACCTTCAGCGCGACGTTGACGGCAACGCCGGTCAGCGCCGCCTTGACCGGCGTCGCGGTGTCCTGCCGGGCATAGAAGGTTGCTACCGCACTGCGGATGGTCACGAACGGGATGAGTCCGATTGCGTAAGCGGCCAGCGTGGCGCCGGCGGCCACCGCATCCGCGTTCGAGAACGCGCCGCGCGCAAACATCGCGCGCATGATCGCATCAGGCACGGTCAGGAAGGCGGCGACGAAAGGCACCGAAAACAGCAGCGAGAATTCGAACGCCCGCCGCTGCGCGGCGGATGCACCGGTGATATCGTTCGCCGCAAGGCGCCGCGACATTTCCGGCAGCAGCACGGTGCCGATCGCGATCCCGATCACGCCGATCGGCAACTGGTTGAGACGGTCCGCATAATACAGCGCCGAAAGCGCGCCCGCCGGCAGAAAGGTCGCGATGATCGTATCGGCGAACAACGCGATCTGCGTTCCCATCGAGCCGATGGTCGCAGGCCCCAGCGCCCGGAAGAACGCGCGCACGTCTTCATCGAATTTGACGAAAGCGAATTTCGGCAGGATGCCGGTCTTGGCCGCGTCGCCAGCCAGCAGCAGGAATTCGAGGATGCCGGCGAGCAGAACGCCCCATGCGGCGGCGTAGCCCGCGCCCGGAAAGAACGCCGCCAGCGCCAGCGTCGCCATCATCGACAGATTGAGGAAGATCGGCGCGGCGGCGGCGCTGGCGAAACGGTGCATCACGTTGAGCATGCCGCCGTACAGCGTCACCAGCGTGATCAGCAGCAAATACGGAAACGTGATCCGCGTCAGCGATATTGCCAGTTCGCCGCGCGCCGGGTCGTCCTTGAACCCTGGCGCGAGAATGGCGATCACCTCGGGCATGAACCACCACGCCAGGACGAGCAGGATCACCTGCACGGCGAACAGCAGCGTGAAGATGCGGTCGGCGAATAGCCGCGCCGAGGCTTCACCCTTGCCGCGCAGATGCGCATAGGCCGGCACAAAGGCGGCGTTGAAGGCACCTTCGGCGAAGATCGCGCGAAAATGATTGGGCAGCCGCAGTGCCACGAAAAACGCGTCCGCGACGGGCCCTGCGCCGAGAATCGCGGCGAGCATGATATCGCGCGCGAATCCGGTCAGCCGCGAAAGCAGCGTATAACCGCCGACGGTGAAGATGCGTCCAAGCATGCGCCGCTTCTAGCGCATATTCGCAAAACGGGGAAATCAGTCCGCCGGCAGCTTAGCCATGATGTTGACCGAAACCGGCGGCCACGTTGCTGACGCGGCCCTTCGGGTCGGGATCACGCCTGAAGCGCGCCGCGTACCGCCTTGATGACCCGCTCCTGCGTCGGCTCGTCGAGATAGGCATGTATCGGCAGGCTGATGACGTCGGCGGACAGGCTCTCGCACACGGGCAGTCCGCCATCCGCGACTGGGAAATTGCGATAGGCGGTCTGCTGATGCATCGATTTCGTGTAATAGATCGCGGTCGGAATCCACTGCGCTTTGAGGTCGGCAGCAAAGCGGTCACGGTCCGTGCCTTTGGGCAGGCGGATCGTATAGCAGGCCCAGATCGAGCTGCGGCCGCTGGCAAGACGCGGCACGGTCACGACATTGCCGAGCCCCCGCGCATAGCGCTCCGCGACCACATTGCGCGCCGCGATCTCGTCCTCGAAGATTTTCAGCTTCTCGATCAGAATCGCGGCCTGCATGGTGTCGAGCCGCGCGGTAAGCCCGATACGGACGTTGTCGTATTTGTCCGAGCCCTGGCCGTGGACGCGGATGCTGCGCAGCGTTTCGGCCAACGCATCGTCGTCGGTGAAGATCGCGCCGCCGTCGCCGAAGCAGCCGAGCGGCTTTGCGGGAAAGAAGCTGGTAGTGGTCGCCAGACCGAAGGTGCCGAGCCGGCGGCCCTTGTAGCTGGCGCCAAAGCTCTGGGCGGCGTCGTTGAGCACGAACAGGCCTTCGGCTTCGGCGATGGCGCCGATCGCGTCCTGGTCGGCCGGCTGTCCGAACAGGTCGACCGGAATGATGGCGCGCGGATTCAGGCCACGCTGCCGCGCGGTTGCGATTCCGCGCTTGAGCGAGCCGGGGTCGATGTTGAAGGTCACCTCATCGACATCGACGAAGACGGGCGTGGCACCGGTCAGCACCACCACCTCGCCGGTTGCGCAAAAAGTGAAGGACGGACACAGCACGGCATCGCCTGGGCCGATATTTTTCGCCATCAACACCATCAGCAGCGCGTCGGTGCCGCTGGCGCAGCTCACCACATGCTTGGCGCCGCAAAACTTTGCGAGCGCGGCTTCCAGCTCAGTGACCTCCGGTCCGTTGATGAACTGGCAGTGATCGAGCACGCGGGCAACGGCCTCATCGATCGATTTGCCGAGCCGGCGGCGCTGCGCGGCGATATCAGCGAAGGGAACGGGTTCTGGACGCATGTGCTGGTTCATGGAGCCTTGCTCGGTTCTGGAAGAAATTCAGCCGGCGATGCGGCGCGGTCCCTTGCGCGCGGCAGACGCCGCGGGCTTGGCGGGCTGCTCGAGGCAGCGAATGGCGATTTCAAGACTGGCGACGCCCTCGTCGCCGGAAACCGCCGGCATATTGCCGGTGCGGACGGCATCGAGGAATGCGATCAGCTCGGCGCGCAGCGGTTCGTCATGGCCGACCGGCAGATGCCGCATCGAGTAGCTGCCGTCGGGTTTGAAGCCGAAGCACTCGGTCACCTGTCGTGTCAAAAGATCGCCCATCACATATTTGCCGCGGGTTGCGACCGTAACGCTGCGCGCCTTGAACGGGGTCAGCCAGTTGGTGTTGATATGGGCAAGCACGCCGGAGGCGGTGCGGAATTGCAAGAGCGCGATGTCCTCGCGCTCGGCAACCGCGCTGGAAAGCTGCGGCTGCACCTCGACGATATCGGACTCGGTGAACCAGCGGATCAGGTCGATATCGTGGACGGCGAGATCGATCACGACGCCGACATTGGACATCCGCGGCGGAAACGGTCCGACGCGGGTGATGCCGATCGAAAGAATGTCCTCGCCCGAGATCGCCTGCTTGATCGCGGCGACCGCCGGATTGAAGCGCTCGACATGGCCGACCATCAGCGTCACCCCGGCACTACGCGCCGCATTGACGATGTCCTGCCCTTCCTCGACGGTCGAGGCCACCGGCTTCTCGACCAGGAGGTGGATGTTGCGGGTGATGCAGGCGAGCGCAATCTCGTGATGGAGATGGGTCGGCGCCGCGATCGTAATGGCATCGACGCCCTCGTCAAACAGCTCGTCGAGTTCGGCGAACGCACGGCAGCCGGCGAGCGCGGTGGCGCGCGCGCGGTGTTCGGGCAACGGATCGACAATGCCGACCAGCGTCACGCCGGGCAGACCGGCCAGCACGCGGGCATGGTTGCTGCCCATCACACCCGCGCCGACCACGCCGACGCGCAGGCCGCGTTTTGTGTCGGCCTTCGCGTCGAATGCGGACCCTTTGGAACTCATGATTTGTCGACCCCAAGCAGATTCCAGGCAGAATTGCGCCGGTAGTATCCCCGGCGGTTCTCTAGCACGCCATCACAGATGTGGCGAACGCGATCGACGGTTTTCAGACACGTTTTGATTCAAAGAATTACAACCGCGGGCCCGGTAAAACTACGGTCGGCTCAACTGCGCTGGTAGTCGTCCTCGATGCGGATGATGTCGTCCTCACCGAGATAACTCCCGGTCTGGACCTCGATCAGCTCGAGCTGGATCTTGCCCGGATTTTCCAGCCGGTGCACCGCGCCGATCGGGATGTAGATCGATTCGTTTTCGTGCACGGTCTTGACCAGTTCGTTGACGGTCACCTGCGCCGTTCCGCGCACCACGATCCAGTGCTCGGATCGATGATGGTGTTTCTGCAGCGACAGCCGCCCGCCCGGCTTGACGATGATGCGCTTGACCTGATGCCGGTCGCCATTGTCGACCGACTGATAGGATCCCCAGGGCCGATGCACCCTGATGTGGTCTTCCGTCACCTGCGGCGCCACTGTCTTCAGTTTCGCGACCAGCCGCTTCAGCCCGTTGGCATCCTTCTGCCGGCTAACCAGCACGGCGTCCTGGGTTGCGACCACCACGAGGTCGTCGACGCCTTCGAGCGCGACCAGCGCGCGATCGGTCGATACGTTGCAATTGCGAGAATCCTCAAACACGGCTGCGCCGCGCGCTGCGTTGCCCTCGCCGTCCTTGCCGGACAATTCCCACACCGCATGCCAGGAGCCGACGTCGGACCAGCCGCACGCGACTGGCACGACCGCGGCGCGCGAGGTCTTCTCCATCACTGCATAGTCGATCGAGATCGATTTCGCCGATCCGAACGCGGCCTCGTCGAGCTTGACGAAGCCGAGGTCGGTGCCTGCCTTCGTCACTGCATCAGTGACGGCCTGGACGCTGTCCGCATCAAGCTTGCTGTACTCATCCGACAGCACGGCGGCGCGGAACATGAAGTTGCCGCTGTTCCAGAGATAGCCCGACTTGACGTACTCAGCCGCGGTTGCCGGATCGGGCTTCTCGACGAACTTCGCGACTGCACGAACCTTGCCGGAAATGACTTCGCCGGGATTGATGTAGCCATATTCGGTGGCGGCGCGTTCGGGCTGCACGCCGAACGTCACGATGTGCCCGGCTTCCGCGGCAGCCAGCCCTTCGCGGCAGGCGGCGAGGAAAGCGGGCGTATCACGCACCACGTGGTCGGCGGCGAGCGCCAGCACGATGGCATCCTTGTCGCGCGCTTGCGCAAAGGCAGCGCCGGCCGCGATCGCAGGCCCGGAATCGCGCCGCATCGGCTCGAGAAGCACGTCGGCTTCCAGTCCGATCTCCGCCAATTGCTCGAGCACCATGAAGCGATAGGCGTTGTTGGTGATGATGACGGGCCGTTCGCACAGACCAGCATCCGAAACCCGCAACAGCGTATCCTGGAACGTCGAACGTGCGCCGAACAGGGCCAGGAACTGCTTGGGATGAACCTCGCGCGAGGCCGGCCACAGCCGGGTTCCGGCGCCGCCGCACATGATGAGAGGAATAATTCGTCGGTTCATCGGCGCTCAAATCCTGTAGTAGTCACGATACCAGGCAACGAAGTCGCGAAGCCCTTCCTCAATCGAAGTCTGCGGCCTGAAGCCGGTGTCGCGCATCAGTTCGGTTACGTCAGCAAAAGTCTCGGTCACATCTCCGGGCTGCATTGGCAGCATCTCCTTGACCGCCGCGCGGCCCAATTCCCGCTCTAAAACCGCTACCACATGGGTCAGCTCTTCCGGATGATTATTGCCGACGTTATAGACTTTTGCCGGCGCCCCGGCGCCCTGCCCGCCGTCGCGCGGGGCCTGGTCGACCAGTCGCAATACGGCGCGTGTCACGTCCTCGATATAAGTAAAGTCGCGTCGCATCCTGCCATGGTTAAAGAGTCTGATCGGGGTACCCTCCACGATCGCCTTGGTAAACAGGTAAACCGCCATGTCGGGCCGTCCCCATGGCCCATAGATGGTGAAGAACCGCAGGCCCGTTACCGGAAGACGGTAGAGATGGCTGTAGGAATGCGCGATCAGCTCATTGGCCTTCTTGGTGGCAGCATAGAGGCTGATCGGATGGTCGGTTTTGTCCTCCACCGAAAATGGCATTTTGGCATTGGCGCCGTAGACCGATGAGGACGAGGCATAGACCAGATGGCCGCATCCATGATGCCGGCAGCCTTCCAGCACGTTGACGAAGCCTGCGAGATTGGCATCGACATAGGCGTGCGGATGATCGATCGAATAACGCACGCCGGGCTGGGCTGCGAGATGCACCACGCTTGGAAAGCGGTGTTCGGCGAACAGGCGTTCCATTGACGCGCGATCGGCGAGATCGATCTGTTCGAACGCAAAACCCTGCTCCCCACGCAGGATATCGAGCCGCGCCCGTTTCAGCGCCGGATCGTAATAGTCGTTGAGATTGTCGAGGCCGATCACGGCGCGGCCTTCGGCCACCAGCCGGCGCGCAACGTGGAAGCCGATGAAACCCGCAGCTCCGGTGACCAATATGGGTTGATCCGGCATCGTATCCCTGGAAGGCGCCGCTCAATGGCTGAAATTTCTGTCGCTGGGCCTCTTTACCTGCGTTGCCGAGGCCACCGCAACACCTACCAGCCCCGCTATTGCCAGATCGGCCCGAAAACCATACCAAGGCGCCGAATTGCACCGCTTTTTGCACCCTCTCCTCAAACCCGGCACGGGCGAGATGCGCCGAATCCTGCTTTCGACATTGAAGATACTGGTCTCGGCGGCGCTCTTGTATTTTTCGTTGCGCAAGGTGGACCTCGCCGACCTCGCGGCCCGCATCGACGTTTCCAGCCTCGGCTGGCTCGGCGTGGCGATTGCCGTGACGTTCCTGCAGATATTCGTCGGCGTGTTGCGATGGCGCGAGATCGGCGCGGAATGCGGCGCTCCGCTGCCGACCCGGCAGGCGATGCGCTTCAACGTGATCGGGATGTTCTTCAACCAGACGCTACCGTCCTCGATCGGCGGCGATGCGGTCAGGCTATGGCTCGTCGCGCGCAACGGCGCCGGCTGGCGGGCGGCGACCTATTCCATCTTCGTCGATCGTGCCATCGGCCTGATCGCGCTCGCGGTCGTCATCGTTGCGAGCCTGCCGTGGAGCTATCGCCTGATCACCGATCCCCATGGCAGGTCGGCGCTGCTGTTCGTCGATTTCGCAGCGCTTGCCGGTGGCCTCGGATTTCTCTTGCTCGGCAGGCTGCGGTGGCCGTGGCTGAAGCACTGGTGGGGCACCCATCACATCCACGCCTGCTCGGTGATCGCCAATCGCGTGCTGTTCAGCCGCACTCACGGCCCGAAAGTCGCGGTGCTGTCGTTATTGGTGCACGTGCTTGCCGTCGTCATCGCCTGGTGCGTGGTGCAATCGATCGCCGCCCCCGTTGTGTTCGGCCAGATCTTCCAGCTCGTTCCGCCCGTCATGCTGATCACCATGCTGCCGATCTCGATTGCCGGCTGGGGTGTTCGCGAAGCCACCATGGGGCTGGCGTTCGGCTATGCCGGCCTGATGGCCAACGAGGGCGTCAACATTTCTCTGCTCTATGGCGCGGTGTCCTTCGTCGTCGGTTTGATCGGCGGACTGGTCTGGATCTTGAGCGCCGAGAAGGCCGCGCAGGGCACGGCGCCCATTGAAGTTCCCAAATAATCTTCGAGCAGCTCCCCGGCGCAGACAGAATGGCCAATTCGCAACTACTGTTGTCGTTCGCCGCCGCGGTGCTGGCGGCGCTGTTGTCAGCCGCCCTGACATGGGCGCTCCGGCCGCTGCTCTTGCGGATAGCGCTGGCAAAACCGAACGCGCGTTCTTCCCACCGGATTCCGACGCCGCAGGGCGCGGGCATCGCGGTGATCATGGCCACGCTGATCACGACTGTTGCGGTCATCGTGTTTGCCGGGGCTGCGGAGATGAAGATTCCCGTCGCTGTATTTGCCGCGACGCTGTTCATTGGGGCCGTGGGCATCGCCGATGACGTCAAATCGATTCCCGTTCTGCCGCGGTTGTTGCTGCAGGGCCTTGCCGTCGCCGCGGTGATCCTGGCCGCGCCCGAAAATTTGAGGATCGTTCCCGCCTGCCCGCTCTGGCTCGAGCGCGGCCTCCTGATCCTGGCAGGCCTGTGGTTCGTGAACCTCGTCAATTTCATGGACGGGCTGGACCTGATGACGGTCGCCGAGATCGTGCCCATCACCGGCGCACTCGTTCTGCTCGGTTGGCTCGGCGGACTTCCGGCATCGACGACGGTCGCTGCCGCAGCGCTGTTCGGCGCGATGCTCGGCTTCGCTCCCTTCAACCGGCCGGTAGCGAAAATCTTTCTCGGGGACGTCGGCAGCCTGCCGATCGGCCTGCTCGTTGGCTGGTGTCTGCTGCAGCTCGCCTGGCACCAGCAAGTCGCGGCCGCCCTGCTGTTGCCGCTCTATTATCTCGCCGATGCCACTGTCACACTGTTCCGGCGCATCGCGCGGGGCGAACCGTTCTGGGCGGCACATCGCAGCCATTTCTATCAGCGCGCCACCGACAACAGCTTTTCGGTATCGCGGGTGGTGGGCGAGGTATTCGCGCTCAACATCCTGCTCGCTGCGCTCGCAATCGGCTCGGTCATGACGTCGTCGACGGCAATCGCAATCCTACTCTTCGTTGCAGGCGGCATCGCCACGGCGTTCCTGATGCACCGCTTCTCGCGCCAGCGGCCGTCCGCCGGCTAGCGTGGCTTCTTCTGCAAGAGCTCGCGGATGAGGCCGCAATAGTTGGCCATGGCGATTTCAAAATCAAAGCGCCTGGAGATTTCAGCCGCGCGTTCGGCCCGCTGCGGGTCGTCGGCCCGAGCGGCGCGACTGACCGTTTTCGCCAGTTCGCCGGCATTGCCGGGCTCCACCACCCAGCCGACATCGTGCTCGATGACCGTCAGCGCCGCCTCGGCATCCGCTTCGGAAACCAGGATCACCGGACGGCCGATCGCCAGCAGATTGTAGAACCGGCTGGGCACCGACACGCCGGCGACGTTCCTGCGGTAGGGAATGATCCAGACGTCCGCCGCCGAAAGAAACGCCTCTAGCTGCTCCTCCTCGACGCGATCGACCAGGGTAACGTTCGGGAGCTTTGCCTCAGCCTGCATGGCCTTCAACTGGTCGAAGCCGATCCCCCAGCCCGACAGCAGGAAGTGTATTTCCTTGTCGTCGCGCAGCAGGCGCGCCGCTTCGAACACGATGACGGGATCGTGGGTAAAGCCGAGATTGCCTGACAGTCCGACGACGAAGCGGGCGGAAAGCGACCGGCGGTACGGATTGTCCGGGTCGATCGCGCGAACGCCACGTGCAAGTGTCGCCCAGTTCGGAATGAAGCGGATCTTGTCACTTGTCATTCCGCCATAGCGCAGCAGCAGCTTCTCGGTGTCGCGGCCGATGATGATGACGGCATCGAGCGCGCGAAACATCGGCGCATTCAGGGCATGCATCACCTTCGCCAGCAACGAATCCGGCTTCAGGAGGCCTGCCATCACGAGGACGTCGGGATAGAGATCGTGCATGATCAGCACCGATCTCGCGCCTTTCAATTTGGCCGCGGCGGCAAAAGCGTAAGGCAGCATGAAGGGGGCCGGCACGGTCAGCGTGACGTCACCGCGCCGCAACCTCCCCAGCAGCACGAAAAACATCCGGACCGTGAACAGCAACTCGGCCACGGCGCGCCTTCCCAGCGCGCCCTTCCCCGGCATCCAGTTCTTGACCTCGACGACCTCAGGCTTGCCCGCTTGCGCCGATATCGCGGAGCCCGCCGTTCCCGACAGCACCAGCACCTCGGCCTCCTGCGCCGCGCGGACGGAAATCGCGGCCATGATCGCCGCCGTCGTGCTCGGATCGGGCGGATAATGCTGGCTGACGACGACGACTTTTCCGGACTTCTGCATCATGGCTTCCGAAGGGGCACGAACGGCCGCGGGGACCGACCGGGCGAGGCAGCAAAATCAGGCGGCGTTCGATCCGAATTCCGGCACGGCATCCTTGAGCACCGCGCGGATGGTGGAGCGGTCATCCCGCGCGATTGCATCCTCCAGCGCCGCAAGCCATTTTCGCAAGGTCTGCATCGGCGGCTCATTCGGCTTCGCCGCCATGATGCCGGCGACCCCAATCTCGACCGGCGGCTCCTCCGTGGCGAACAGGATCTCGTTCAGCCGCTCGCCCGGCCGCATGCCGGTGAACACTACCTCGATGTCGACGCCCGGTTCGAGGCCGGACAGGCGGATCATCCGCTCTGCAAGCTCCACGATCTTGACCGGCTGTCCCATGTTGAGAACATAGACGGAGACGTCGGGCCGCGCCGGCGTCAGCGCGTGCGTGGCTGCGGTCAGCACAAGGTCGCAGGCTTCGCGGATCGTCATGAAGTACCGGACCATGTCCGGATGGGTCACCGTGACAGGACCGCCGGCCTCGATCTGCGCCTTGAACTTCGGCACCACCGATCCGTTCGAGGCCAGCACGTTGCCGAACCGCACCGAGATCAGCCTCATGTGCGGCTTGCCCTCCGACTGGATCATCAGGTCGTGGTCGAACGCCTGGCAATACATTTCGGCGAAGCGCTTGGTCAGTCCCAGCATCGAGACCGGCTCGATCGCCTTGTCGGTCGAGATCATCACCATGGCTTCGGCGCCGGCCGCCTGCGCGGCGTCGGCGACGTTGACCGAACCGAAGATGTTGGTCTTGACGCCCTCGCTCCAATCGCGCTCGAGGATCGGCACGTGCTTCAGCGCTGCGGCATGGAACACGATATCGGGCTTGAATTCCTTCATCAGGCCCATGATCCGGTCGCGATCGCGGATGTCGGCGATCCGGCCTTCGATAGCGGCATTGGCCGCGCGTGCCGTCAGCGCCTCAGTAACCGCGTAAAGCGCCGGTTCCGAGTGCTCGATCACCAATAGCCGCGCAGCGCCAAAGGTCGCGACGCGGTCGCATATCTCCGAACCGATCGAGCCGCCGCCGCCGGTGACGATCACCGATTTGCCCTTCACCAGCGTTTCAAGCCGCGCGTAGTCGATCTTCTCGCTTGGCCGCAGCAAAAGGTCTTCGACGGCGACATTGGTCAGCCTCGGCATGTCGCCGCTTTCGAGCGACGGCAGGCGGCTGACGAACAGCCCGAGCCGTTTGGCCCGCATCAGAACCGCCTCGGGGTGCGCCTCGGGTTCGAACGCCGACGGCGTCATGACGACCCGCGAGATCGGCTTTCCCCGTCCGGCATAATCGCGGACCACGTCCTCGACGTCGTCGATCCCGCCCAGCACCGGCACGTTGCGGATCGACTGCCCGCGGTCCGCGGCCGACGGCGACAGCACGCCAACCGGCCAAAGCTGCTTGACTGCGCCGCTCTCGATCGCGCGCAACAGCACCTCGGCGTCGGCGGCGCGGCCGATCAACAGCGTCGCCGACGCGCCTTCGGTCTGAGCATGGCGGCGAACCCGGGTGTACCGGAAATAGCGATATCCGAAGCGGAGCGAGCTCAGCGCGAACACCTGCAGAAACCAGTAGAGAACGATGGTGACACGGCCGAACAGCACCGGCGTCTTGCCGTTCGATGCGGCGAAAATGAAGGCATAGTCCAACACGACGAGCGTTACCGCCAGAAGGGTCGCCACGCGCAGGATGTTCAGTGCATCGGGGAGCGAAATGAAACGCCATTTCGTCGTCGTCAGATTGAAGACGTAGCTGATAACGATGCTGAAGGCGACGAAGAGCGGTAAGATCTTCAGCAGCAGCGGCAGGCGGGCATAGAAGGCCTCGCCTCCCTCGAAACGCAGGTAGAAGCTTGCGAGCAGCGCAAGCGCGGTCGCCAACCCATCATGCGTTGCGATCAGGTAATTGCGACGGGTCAATTGCGAAAGAGGCGTCATTCCATTGGCCGGCTGCGATCGGGATTCGCGGGGCGTCCCTCGCCCGCTGATATCTCATCTGCGGCGTGCATGCCAGCAATCATGGCCGGACTGTTCCGGAAGATTCCACCGCCTCCGACCTGGCACGCAGCACCATGCCTCCGGCAACTCCGACGCCCAGCACATACATCCAGCCTTCATGGAAGTCGAAGATGTGGGAGTTGAACAGCGAGGTGAAGATATTCTGCACTACGACCAAAAGCCCGATCCAATTCGCGAGCCCATCGCCACGGAACAGGAGCAGATGCAACAGCCACATCGCGTAAAGTATGACGACACCGGCAATGCCCCATTGCACCGCGACGTTGAGCGTCTGGTTATGGGGGTTTCCGATCACTTCGCTGCTGGCCTGGTATGAGTCGTGCGTGGCGACGCGCTCGAACAGGCCGCGCGTCGCGCCCGTGCCATGGCCGATCAGCGGTGCCTCGGCAAAGAAGCCGAGAGACTTCCGCCAGAACTCAAGCCGCAGGCCGATCGATGTCGGAATGTTTTGTTCCTTGTAGAGCTGGTAGTCCCGGGCAAACGTCTCCGCGGTCCGGCGCAACGCCGGCGAGCTCTGCCAGGCAACGGCGGCGAACGCGGCCGCTACGCACAGGATGATGACGATGCTGCGCCACCTCAGATGCAAAAACGCAAACACCGCGAACATGATCGGCACCGTGACCAATGCCGTGCGCGACACCACCAGGAACGCCATGTTGACAAAGAAGCCGAAGGCGATGGCGGTGAGCAGCACGGCCGGCGCAATCCGCTTTGCCCGCAGCAGCATGATGACCGGATAGGCCAGCGCAACCGCGCACAGCGTGAATTCCTGGCTCTGGGCGATGTAGTTCTTGACAAAGATGCCGCGTGCGGCGAGGTCCGGCGTCCGCAACGAAAGTTCAGGACGGAGAAACACCAGCCAGGACATCAGCATCAACAGCGTGCACGAAGCGAGGAACGCCACAAGCACCCACGACCCGCGCGCCGAACGCTCGAAATGATAGAGCAGGACCGGAAGCACCAGGAGCTTCGCGGCCGGCCCCACGGCATAGAATCGCGCGCCCCAAGCGGCGTCCGACCACAGGGTTCCGACAAGCGCCAGAACGAACAGGACGATCGGCAGCGCCGAAATCGGGCGCTTCAGCGACGCAAGAAAGCCCTTCAACTCGACCGTCGGCGCAACCGTGACCAGAAGCACTGCGCCGAAAATGCCGACCAGCGAAGTCGACCATGGCAGCGACAGCGCAAGCAGGACCGCGACGACGTCGCTCACCTTCATCCATGCGGCGGGATCGCGCCAGATCGGCAGCGCCTTGGCGATCGACGACGAAGCTGCGTTCGCGCTCACGCCTTGCCTCCCCTCGCGCGGCCGACCAGCGACGTCGTGCTGTGGCCCGGCAGGATATCGACGAGCACGACCTCGCCGCCGGTAGCCTCGACGATCTCGTAGCCGACGACCTGCTCGCGCGTATAATCGCCGCCCTTGACCAGCACGCTCGGCCTCACCCGCGTGATCAGGTCGATCGGCGTGTCCTCCGCGAAGATCGCGACGAGATCGACCGCCTCCAGCGCTGCCAGTACTTCGGCGCGCGCCCGCTCATCCTGCACCGGGCGTCCCTCGCCCTTCAATCGTTTCACCGAGGCATCGCTGTTGAGGCCGACGATCAGGCGGTCGCAGGCGCCGCGCGCCGCCGTCAGCACTTTGACGTGGCCGGGATGCAGAATATCGAAGCAGCCATTGGTGAAGCCGATGCGCAGCCCCTGCCGGCGCCACTCTGCCAGATGCATGGCGAGATCGCCGCCTGCCGGCACGATCTTCTCTTCTGCCACCAGCGACGCATGCGGCAGAATCTTCCGCCGTAGTTCGGCCGGCGTCACGGTCGCAGTGCCCTTCTTGCCGACGGCGACGGCCGCCGCCGCGTTCGCCATCCGCAGCGCGGTCTCCCAATCGGCCTTGGCTGCAAGCATCAGCGCCAGCACCGCGGCGACGGTGTCGCCGGCGCCGGAGACGTCGCGCACCCTTACCGGAAGCGCCGGCACGTGGATCGTCTCGCCGTCGCGCAGCACCAGCGTCATGCCGTGCTCGCTCTGCTTCACCAGAATGGCCTCGCAATCGGCCAGACGCATCGCATCCAGCGCCGCGCCAGCGATGTTCTGGTCAGTGTCGGCGCGGCTGCGGGTGGCCGCCGCAAACTCCCTGCGGTTGGGCGTCAACAGCGTGGCGCCGCGATAGATCGCCAAATTGGCGCTCTTGGGGTCGACGATCACGCGCTTGCCGAGCGTTCTCGCGGCATCGATGATGTTGCGGATGACGCGCGCCGTCAGAACCCCCTTGGCATAATCGGACAGCAGCACGATGTCGGCGCGCGGCAGATGCGGCAGGATCGCGTCGATCAGCTTTTGCTCGACGTCGGTCGAGGCCGGAACGGAAAGCTCCCAATCCGCGCGAAGCATGTGGGTGGAAAAAATGCTCGGAGACGAAGCGGACCTTCCGCGTCGTCGGCCGCGAGGTGTCAGAAACAAGCACGGCCTCGATCAGCTTCTCTCGTGCCAGATCGGCCTTCAGTTTGGCGCCCGCCTCGTCTTCGCCGACGAGACCGGCAAAGATGCAGCGCGCGCCGAGGGAAGCGATGTTGCGCGCGACATTGCCGGCGCCGCCGACATTGGTCTCGCTGCGCTGGACCGCGATCACCGGCGCCGGCGCTTCCGGCGAAACGCGTGACACCTCGCCATAAACGAACTCATCGAGCATGAGATCGCCGACGCAGAGCACGGTCTGATTTGGGATCGCCTGGCTGAGGGCTTCAAAATCGAACATCTGTCTACCTGGTGCCCATCAGCGAAAGCGATCGGGACAATCGAGAAAAACCTTCACATAGGTTTCGACCGCGTCTTCCAGCGCCGTGAAGCCGCCATTATACCCGGCGTTCAGCAGCCGATCGACCTCGCTCTGGGTGAAGTATTGATAGCTGCCGCGGATCTGCTCGGGCATGTCGATATACTGGATGTTCGGTGTAATGCCGAGCGCGGCATAGGCCGACAGCATCAGATCGCGAAAGCTGCGCGCCGTGCCGGTTCCGACGTTGAAGATGCCGCTGACATTAGGCGTCGAGAGCAGCCACATCGTGACGCGCACGACGTCGTCGACATAGATGAAGTCGCGCCGCTGGTCCCCGTCGGCGATCCCTTCCCGATGCGACTTGAACAATTGCACCGGACGGCCGGCCTTGATGTCGTCGAAGCGCCGCGCCAGCACGCTCATCATCGTGCCCTTGTGATATTCGTTGGGTCCGAACACGTTGAAGAACTTCAATCCCGCCCATTGCGGCGGCAGCCGTTCGCCGCGCGCTGAGCGTTCGGCGACCGCCATGTCGAACAGATGCTTGCTCCAGCCATAGAGGTTCATCGGCCGCAGCCGCTTCAGCGCGTCCATTGACTGGTCGTCGCCAAACCCCTGCTCGCCGTCGCCATAGGTCGCGGCCGAGGACGCGTAGATCAGCGGCGTGGCGTTGGCCGTGCACCAGTCGAGCAACCGCATCGACAGACGGAAATTGGTCTCGATCACCAGGTCGCCGTCGGTTGCCGTGGTCTCGGAAATGGCGCCGAGATGGATGATCGCCTCCAGCCGGCGGCCCTTCAGCCAGTCCATCAGTTCCGAAGGCGGTACAAAATCGGCCAGCCGGCGTTTGGCCAGATTACGCCATTTGCCGTCATGGCCGAGCACGTCGCACACGACCACGTCCCGGCCGGCGTCATTCAACGCAGCCACGACGTTCGACCCGATAAAACCGGCGCCCCCGGTCACCAGCAACATGCCATCCCCTGCCACGATTGTTCGGGCGAAAGCTTTGCCTCACTCCCGCGCGGCAGGCAACTTTGCTTCTCGGCGGATCCAAGACCGAATCGACCGGCTTTACGTGTCGCCTTGGAGCGGTTACCGACGAGCCGGCAGTTGGTTAGCGGCGAAACAGCCAAGATATGAATTTAAATTCACTAAATGGGATCGAAATGGAAGATAGTGCCGACACCAGGCCTATCCTGATCGTGCCCTATATGTGGATTGGCGACTTCGTCCGCGGCCATACGGTGGTGCGGGTATTGAAGCAGCGCTGGCCGAACCGCCCGGTCGACCTCTTGGTGACCCCCCTTTGCGCACCGCTGGTCGACTATATGCCCGGCGTCCGGGCGGGCGTCGTCTGGAACCTGCCGCGCAGCAGGCTTGCGCTGGCCAAGCAGCGGGGCCTCGCCGCCGAACTGCGCGCCCGCGGTTATGGAACCGCCCTTGTCCTGCCCCGCACCTGGAAGGCGGCGATCGCGCCCGCGCTGGCCGGGATCCCCGAGCGCGTCGGCTTTTTCGGCGAGGCGCGATTCGGGCTGATCAACCGGATGCGTTGGGGCGAAAAGGCCCTGCCCCGCTTCATCGACAAGAATGCCGCGCTGGCGCTGCCCAACAGCACGCCGCTGCCGCCGGAATGGCCGGTGCCGCAGCTCGTGGTTCCGCCGGAGGAAACCGCCCACTGGCGGCAGGCAGGCGGGCTCGGCACCGGTCCCGCCGTGGCGCTCGGCCCGGGCTCCGTCGGCGCCTCAAAACGATGGACCTATTATCCGGAAGCTGCGCGGCTCCTGATCGAGCGCGGCCTCGACGTCTGGGTTGTCGGCGGTCCCGGTGAAAAGACACTGGCGCAGGAAATCGTCTCCGCCACCGGCGGCAAGGCCCGCGACCTCACCGGGACTGACCTGCGCAACGGCATCCTGGCGATGGCGGCGGCGAGCGTGGCGATCTCGAACGACTCCGGCCTGATGCACATCGCGGCCGCGATCGGCACGCCGACCATGGGCATTTTCGGCCCCACCAGCCCCTATCTCTGGGCGCCGCTGAACGGCCTTGCCGCCACGGTGCTGCAGACCAAATCGAAGCTGTCCTGCCAGCCCTGCCAGCGCACGGTCTGCACCATGAACGACCACCGCTGCATGCGTGACATTGCGGCGGCCGAGGTGGCCGACATCGCGCAGCGCGTGATGGCTCAATCGAGCGTGCGATAGACTGCGGCGATCGCATTCGCTTCCGCCTCAAGACTGAACTTTTCCAGCACGCGCGCACGCGCCCGCTCGCCCGTCGCATGTGCCGAGGCCGGATCGCGCATCAAAGGCTCAAGCGCCGCGACCAGCGCCTCAGTATCGCCCGGCGGCGTCAGCACGCCGGTCACGCCGTCCTCGACCACGAACTCCGCTGCGCCTGCCCGCGCCGCCACCAGCGCCGCACCTGCCGCCATCGCCTCGATCAGCGTCAGGCCAAAGCCTTCGTTGCGCGAGGTGAAGGCGTAGATCGTCAGCCGCTGATACCAGCGCTGCACTTCCTCGATTTCGAGCTCGCCGGTGATGACAATGCGCGATTGCAGCCCGGCCGCCTCGATCTGCCGTTTCAAGCCGTCGGCAAAACCCTGCTGCTCCGGCACGACCGCGCCGACGATGACGGCGGTGAAATCGGGATAGCGCGGCAGCAACCGGCACATCGCCTCGACGAACACATCCGTGCCCTTTGCGCGCGCACGCGGCCAAAGCAGCCGATCGCGTAATGTCCCGGCAGTTTCGCCTCGGCAAAGGCCGCGGCGCGGTCGACCGGCGGCGCGTAGGCGTTGGTGTCGACGCCATGCATCACGACCGTCGCCTCGCGTTTGAGAAACGACGCCGACAGTTCGGAGGTCGCGATCACGGCATCCATCTGCCGGATCAGCCAACGCGTCAGCCAGGTGTGATGCCGCTGCGCCGCCGAGGTGAAGACCAGTTTCAGCGGCCAGCCCAGCGCACGCAGCACGACGCCGACAATCATCTCGTCATTGCGTCGCGCGTGCCAGATCAGGGAGTGGCGATGCCGCCAGAGTTTCAACAGATCCGCAAAACCCATCCGCGCGATGCCGTCGGGCGCGTGCGGCCCGAGCCATGCTGCGCGGTACATCTGCGCGAGCTTCGGCGCCACCATCCGGTTGGTCGCCGTGACGCCCGAATAGCGCCTGTGCAGATTCGGCACGATGAGCTGCAGATCACTGGCCAAATTGTTCTCGATCGGCACGTCCGGCTCCGTTTCGGCCAGTTCCTATACGCAACATTAAGCATAGTGGCCAGTTCACCGGCGCCGAAACCCCCTCTTCACCGCGAGCTCCTAGCATTGCCTTCCAAATAAATCGGGAGAGGTGACCCATGACCGTGCTCGTCACCGGTGGCGCCGGTTATATCGGAAGTCATACGGTTCATGCGCTGGTGGATGCCGGCGAAAGCGTCGTCGTGATCGACAACCTGTCCACCGGATTTTCCTCACTTTTGCCCCGCCCCGTGCCGCTGTTCATCGGCGACGCCGGCGACGAAAACCTCGTCGAGGGCGTGATCGCCCAACACCGTGTCGAGAGCATCATTCATTTCGCAGGCTCTGTTGTGGTGCCGGATTCGATGCGCGATCCGCTCGGCTATTACCGCAACAACACCATGACGACCCGCAGCCTCTTGAATTCAGCCGTGAAGGGTGGTGTCAGCCGCTTCATCTTTTCGTCGACGGCTGCCGTCTACGGCAATCCGGACCAGGTGCCGGTGCCGGAACATGCGCCGACGCGGCCGATGTCGCCTTACGGCTCATCCAAGCTGATGACCGAAATCATGCTGCATGACGTCGTCAGTGCACACGACATGAAGTATGTCGTGCTGCGCTACTTCAACGTCGCCGGCGCCGATCCGAACGGCCGCTGCGGCCTCTCGACCGTCGGCGCGACGCATCTGCTCAAGATTGCGGTCGAAGCCGCCACCGGACAGCGCGCCAAGGTCGACGTGTACGGAACCGACTACCCGACGCCGGACGGAAGCTGCATCCGCGATTTCATCCATGTCAGCGATCTCGCGGAGGCCCATCGAGCCGCGCTGTCGTACCTGCGAGGCGGCGGAAGCTCGATCACGCTGAACTGCGGCTACGGCCGCGGCTACTCGGTGCTGGAAACCATCGAGGCCGTCCGCCGCGTCTCGATGCGCAATTTCGCGGTTCAATACGCGCCGCGCCGCCCCGGCGACATCGTGACCATGGTTGCCGATACCAGCCGCATTCGTTCGATGCTGGAATGGACGCCGCAATACGACAATCTCGAAACCATTGCCGGCCACGCGCTGACCTGGGAAAAGAGGCTGTTCAGCGAACGCGGCGGCCTTCCGCAGCGTGCGGAATCGGCCTGAAATCAAGCGCTTATTTGGCTTGAAAAAGCCCCTCTAAGCAGGCAAGGAGGCATCGCAGCAGCCCTGACGCGCCGGGCTATCCAGGCGCCGTCAATGGAACGCGGATGACCGAACTTCCTACAGAAACCCCGAAGAAAATCACCGACGACCCATATGGTGCGGCGATCCTGATTCGGCGCCTCGTCGCTGAACAGGGGCTCGCCTATTGGCGGCGCTATCTGCTCGCCTTTTCGCTGATGGGACTAGCGGCGGTGACAACCGCGGGTTCCGCCTACCTGCTCGGCGAGGTCATCAACAAGGCCTATGTCGACAAGGATGTGCGCGGGATTGCGCTCTTGTCGCTGGTCACCGTCGTCATCTTTACGATCAAGGGTGCGGCGACCTACGGACACACCGTAATCCTGTCGCAGATCGGCAATGCGATCCTCGCAAATAACCAGCGCCGGCTGTTTGCCAAGCTGATGAGCGAAAACATCGCGTTCTTCTCCGAGCGGCATTCATCGGAATTCCTGGCGCGGCTCACTGCTGGCGCCACCGCGGTGACGCAGGTGCTCAATCTCCTGATCAACGCCATCGGCCGCGATCTGCTGTCGCTGATCGCGCTCGTCGTCGTCATGGTGATGACCGATCCCCTGATGGCGCTGCTCGGGTTTGCGGTGGCGCCGCCGGCGATGATCGTGCTGCGCAAGCTGGTGAAGCGCATCAAGGGTCTTGCACACAACCAGTTCTCCGGCACTGCCGACATCATGGAGACGATGCAGGAATCGCTGCAGGGCATCCGCACCGTGAAAGCCTTTACGCTCGAACAGGCGATGCGCGAACGGATCGACGCCAGCATCGCCGCGGTCGAGCGCAACGCCAACAAGATGGCGCGCGTTTCCAACCGCTCCAGCCCATTGATGGAAACCCTCGGCGGCTTCGCGATCGCGGGCGGCCTGATGTATGGCGGCTATCGCGTGGTCGCGATGGGCGCTTCGCCCGGCCAGTTCTTTTCATTCCTGACCGCGTTCCTATTGGCCTATGAGCCGGCCAAGCGGCTGGCGCGGCTCAACATCGAGCTCAACAGCAACCTGATCGGCGCGCGCAAGCTGCTCGAAATCGTCGATAGCCCACCAAGCGAACCTGACGACAGCGACAAGCCGACGCTGAAACTCACTGACGCGCGGGTCGAGTTCCGCGACGTGACCTTCGGCTACCGGCCAGACGAGCCGGTCCTCAATCGCATGAGCTTCGTCGCTGAGCCCGGCAAGACCACCGCGCTGGTCGGCCCCTCCGGCGGCGGCAAGTCTACGGTGCTCGCGCTGCTGCTGCGGCTCTACGAGGTGAACCGAGGCGAAATCCTGGTCGATGGCCAGAACATTTCCAGCGTGTCGCGGCAATCGCTGCGGCGGCAGACCGCCTATGTCGGGCAGGACGTCTACCTGTTCCGCGACACGATCGGCGCCAACATCGCCTTCGGCAAGGAAGGCGCCAGCCAGGACGAGATCGTGGCGGCTGCGAAGGCGGCCTGCGCGCACGATTTCATCATGGGCTTTCCACTCGGCTACGATACGCCGGTCGGCGAGCACGGCACGCAGCTATCCGGCGGCCAGCGCCAACGCATCGCAGTGGCCCGGGCGCTGATCAAGAACGCGCCGATCATCCTGCTCGATGAGGCGACCGCGGCGCTCGATTCCGAATCCGAGAAAGCCGTGCAGGAGGCGATCGAGCATCTTTGCCGGAACCGCACCACCATCGTGATCGCCCACCGCCTGCACACCATCATGCATGCTGATGCCATCCTGGTCGTCGAGGCCGGCGAGATCGTCGAACGCGGCCAGCATGACGATTTGCTGCGCCGCGGCGGGCGTTATGCTTCCTTCTTCCGCCTGCAGCAGCGCGAAGCCGGTCCGCCCAGTCTGGCGCCGGTCAGCGCAACCGCGTAAAAGCTAGAGCATGATCCGGAAAAGTGGGCACCGGTTTTCCGAAAGATCATGCCCAACTAGAAAACTCCGGAATTCCACTGTAACCCGAGACCCTTTTCATGACCGCAGCCTCCTACGTCATATCAGCAGCCCCGCAGCCCACGCTTCCCGTCGTCGGCGAGACCGGCTCCTATCCGGTTCGCCGCATCTGGTGCGTCGGGCGCAACTATCTCGAGCACATCCGCGAGATGGGCAATGACGAGCGCGCGCCGCCGTTCTTCTTCGCCAAGCACGCCGACATGCTGGTGCCCGACGGCGCCACGATTCCCTATCCGCCGCTGACCAAGGACCTGCATCACGAAGTCGAACTGATCGTCGCGATGAAGAGCGGCGGCCTCAACATCCCGGCCAACAAGGCGCTCGATCATGTCTACGGTTACGCCGTCGGTATCGACCTCACCCGCCGCGACCTGCAGATCGCCTCGCGCAAGAAGGAGCGGCCGTGGGAAGTCGGAAAGTCCTTCGACTATTCCGCGCCCTGCTCCGTTATCCAGCCCGCATCCAAGATCGGCCATCCTGCCAAGGGCAAGATCTGGCTGACGGTCAACGGCAAGGAAACGCAGAAGGGCGACCTCACCGAACTGATCTGGAGCGTGCCCGAAATCATCTGGCAGCTCTCGCAGCAGGTGAAACTCGCCGCCGGCGACATCATCATGACCGGCACGCCGGCCGGAGTCTCGCAGCTCAATCCCGGCGACAAGATCGAGTGCGGCGTCGACGGCGTCGGCACGCTGAAGGTGAGTATCGGCAAGCCGGAATAGGCCGACGGTACTTTCGACAGCAAGAAGCCCCGGATACATCCGGGGCTTTTTTATTGCAGGAAGGCCTATTTCTGCGCCACTGCGTGCTCGCTGAGATAAGCCTGGTAGGCGAGCCGGATGCCGTCCTCGAGCTTCGTGCTGGCACGCCAGCCGAGTTTGGCCAGCCGGCTGACGTCGAGCAATTTTCGCGGGGTACCGTCCGGGCGCGAGGCATCAAAACCGATCTCGCCGCTGTAGCCGACGGTCGCCGCGACCACGCGGGCGAAATCGGCGATCGTGATGTCATCGCCAGTGCCGATATTGACCAGTTCGCTATCCGAATAGGCCTTCATCAAGTGGATGCAGGCATCCGCAAGGTCGTCGACATAGAGGAATTCGCGCCGTGGCGTGCCGGTGCCCCAAACCACGACTTTGTCGGCGCTGGCAACCTTGGCTTCGTGAAAGCGGCGGATCAGGGCGGCGACGACGTGGCTGTATTCGGGATGATAATTGTCGCCGCGGCCGTACAGGTTGGTCGGCATCACATTGATGAAGTCGGCGCCGTACTGGCTCCGATAGGCCTCCACCATCTTGATCCCGGCGATCTTGGCAATCGCATAGGGCTCGTTGGTCGGCTCCAGCGGGCCCGTCAGCATGCTGTCCTCTCGCAAAGGCTGCGGCGCCAGCTTGGGATAGATGCAGGAGGAGCCCAGGAACATCAGCTTCTCGGCGCCGTGGACATGCGCCGCATGGATCACGTTCGAAGCAATCGCCAGATTGTCGTAGAGGAATTCGGCGCGCAGCGTGTTGTTGGCGACGATGCCGCCGACCTTGGCGGCCGCCAGAAATACCACCTGCGGACGCCTGGCGGCAAACCACGCATTGACCGCGGCCTGATCGCGCAGATCGACTTCGCTGCGAGTTGCCGTCAGCAGTTCGACGTGTTCCGCAGCCAGCCGGCGCACCAGCGCGGCGCCGACCATGCCGCGGTGGCCGGCGACGTAGACCGTCTTGCCCTTCAGTTCAAACGGCAGGCTTGCCATTGGCGACCTCCCGCCGCGCTTCGTCGAGATCGTTCGCGACCATTTCCTTGACCATCTGGGCGAACGACGTCTTGGGCTTCCAGCCGAGTTTCTCGCGCGCCTTGCTGGCATCGCCGACCAGAAGATCGACTTCGGTCGGTCGGAAATAGACCGGATCGATGCGGACCACGGTTTTGCCGGATTTGGCGTCGACGCCGGTCTCGTCGACGCCCTGGCCGCGCCACTCGATGCGGCGGCCAACTTCAGCAAACGCCAGTTCGACGAATTCGCGCACCGAGCGGGTCTCGCCGGTCGCCAGCACAAAATCGTCGGGCGCGTCCGCCTGCAGGATCAGGTGCATCCCCTCGATATAGTCCCGCGCATGGCCCCAGTCGCGCTTGGCTTCGAGGTTGCCGAGATAGAGCGCCTCGTCCAGGCCAACCTCGATGCGGGCGATGCTGCGGGTGATTTTGCGGGTGACAAACGTCTCGCCGCGGATCGGGCTCTCGTGGTTGAACAGGATGCCGTTACTGGCAAACATGCCGTAGGCCTCGCGGTAGTTCACCGTGATCCAGTAGCCGTACAGCTTGGCGACGCCGTAGGGCGAGCGCGGGTAGAACGGCGTGGTCTCCTTCTGCGGCACCTCCTGGGCCAGGCCGTAGAGCTCCGACGTCGAGGCCTGATAGAACCGCGTCTCCTTCTCCATGCCGAGGATGCGGATCGCCTCCAGCAGCCGCAGCACGCCGATGGCGTCGGCGTTGGCGGTATATTCCGGGCTTTCGAAGCTGACGCCGACATGGCTCTGGGCGGCGAGGTTGTAGATTTCGGTCGGCCTAATCTGCTGCATCAGCCGGATCAGGTTGGTCGAGTCGGTCATGTCGCCGTAATGCAGCAGGAACGGAATCTTGCGGGAATGCGGATCCTGGTACAGGTGATCGATCCGCGCGGTGTTGAACGAGGACGAGCGCCGCTTGATGCCGTGGACCTCATAGCCGAGGCCAAGCAGATATTCGGCCAAGTAAGCGCCGTCCTGGCCGGTGACGCCGGTGATCAGCGCCACGCGCCGCTTTAAATCCTGAGCCGCCATATCTTCTCCAAACCCGCTCGTCGCGCAGGCCATAGCATTCGACCTGTGCCAAGTCTATCGCCAAAGTCGTTTGAAATCAGCCTCTTAGGCAGCTAGTCGCCATGGTGGCGCAAGCGTTCGAGTTCGATGATGGTGACGCCGCCATATTCGAGCCGCAGCAAGCCCTCCTTCTCGAGCCGCTTCAGGCACTGGTTGGCGTTTTGCCGCGAAATACCGGAGAGCGCTCCGATTTCCTCCTGCGTGATCTCCAGGTGGCGCGTCATGTCCGGATAGAGAATCGGGTTGAACAGCGAGGCGATGGAACGCGCGACGCGGCTGGTTGCATCGAGCGTGCGGCCATGTTCCACCGCTCCGATGAACTGGCCGAGCCGCTCGTTGAGCTGCCGGACCAGAAAGCGGTTGAACGCGACGCTGTTCTCGAACAGCCAGAAGAAGGTGCTGCGATCCATCAGCGCCAGCCTGGTGTCGCGCAATGCCACCACGTCGTAACGGCGCGGCTCGCCCTTCAGCACCGAGCCTTCGCCGAACCATGCACCGGCCGTGAGGCCTGCGAAGGTCGCGGCCTTGCCCCCGCTCGACACGGTGCTCATCCGGGCAAGACCCGTGACGATGCCGGTCCAGTAGTCGAAGGGATCGCCGCGCATGAAGATATGCTCGTTGGCGCGATAGGATTTCTCGACGATGCCGGCACGGGCGATCTCGATTTCCCGCTCGTTCAGTTCGCGCGACCAGGCCGCGATGCGCTTGAGGTTATCCGCAGCAATCATGATCGCATCGACCGTCGCGCCCTATACTTGTTGCGCTGCAACAGAAGTGTTGCCTGGCAAAATTTCCCGACGAATTGTCAGGCAAAAGACATTTCAAACTATCGCATTGCCCTAAGGAGGGCCACCTCGGCGGGCGTGTCCATGGCGCTACCGGTTGGGGTGCGGCATTACCACGCGTGAGGCCGGCCGTGATCGGCATCGTTAGTCGGATGGCCGGAAGGTCACTGCGGATGTAAGATTGCGGGTTCAGTTGCGAACGATAGATAAAGAGCGCGGCAAGCGCCTCATCTGGAGGGAATGAGTGGCTCATACGTTGGAAGTGCGCGGCGTGTCGCTGCGCTTCGGTGGCGTCCGTGCGCTGACCGAGGTCTCGTTCGGCGTGAACGAGGGCGAATTGTTCTCGGTCATCGGCCCGAACGGTGCCGGCAAGACCTCCATCGTCAATTGCATTTCCGGCCGCTACAAGCCGACCGAAGGCCGGCTATTCTACCGCGGCAAGGATATCACCGGCCTCAATCCGAACGCGCGGCCACAGCTCGGCATCGGCCGCACTTTCCAGAACCTGGCGCTGTTTCACCACATGAGCGTGCTCGACAACATCATGGTCGGGCGGCATCACCTCTTGAAGAACAATTTTATCACCGGCTCGCTTTACTGGCTGACCGGCGCGCGGCGAGAGGAACTGGAGCACCGCCGCAAGGTGGAGGAGATCATCGATTTCCTTGACCTGCAGTCGGTGCGCAAGGCGACCGCCGGCACCCTGCCCTACGGCCTGCGCAAGCGCGTCGAGCTGGCCCGAGCGATGGCGCTGGAGCCGCAACTGATCCTGCTCGACGAGCCGATGGCCGGCATGAACTTCGAGGAAAAGGAGGACATGGCGCGCTACATCGTCGACCTCAACGAGGAGTTCGGCATGACCGTGATGATGATCGAGCATGATATGGGCGTGGTCATGGATATCTCCCACCGAGTCATGGTGCTGGATTTCGGCCGCAAGATCGCCGAAGGCGATCCCGCCTCCGTCCTCGCTGATCCGCATGTGAAACGCGCCTATCTCGGCGAAGAGGATGAGGTCCTCGTCGACCCCGACGACACGCCGGCGCCTCGGGAGAGCGTGGCATGATGGATTACGCCGGGCGCGCCGCCCTAGCCGATACCTTTCCAAAGCTGCTGCGCCTCAACGCGAGGGAGCACGGCGGCGAGATTGCGCTGCGCGAAAAGGATCTCGGGCTGTGGCGCATCTTCACCTGGAGCGATTACCACACCCGCGCCCATGATTTCGCGCTCGGCTTGGTCGAACTGGGTCTTGGGCGCGGCGACGTCATCGGTATCATCGGCGACAATCGCCCGGACTGGGTGGCCGCCGAAATCGCAACCCATGCTATCGGCGCCATGAGCCTCGGTCTTTATCGCGACGTGCTGGACGAAGAAGCGGCCTATCTGCTCAGCTACGGCGAGGCCAAGCTGGTGTTCGCCGAGGACGAGGAGCAGGTCGACAAGCTGCTGGCGCTGGCCGATCGCGCCCCCAACCTCAAGCACATCGTCTATTCCGATCCACGCGGCATGCGGAAATACGACGATCCGCGCCTGATGGAAGCCGAGAAGCTGGCCACGATGGGACGCGACCGCGCCGCGCGCGAGCCCGGGCTCTACGATCGGTTAGTGGATGCGACGCGCGGCGAGGACGTCGCAATCCTCTGCACCACCTCAGGCACCACGGCCAATCCCAAGCTGGCGATGCTGGCGGCTGGCCGCGTCCTCAAACATTGCGCGACATATTTGGCCTTCGATCCGAAGGGACCGGACGATGAATACGTCTCGGTACTGCCGCTGCCCTGGATCATGGAGCAGGTCTACGCGCTCGGCAAAGGGCTGCTGTGCCGGATGAAGGTCAACTTCGTCGAAGAGCCCGAGACCATGATGCACGATTTCCGCGAGATCGCGCCGACTTTCGTGCTGTTCGCGCCGCGGCTCTGGGAATCGATTGCCGCCGATGTCCGCGCCAACGTGATGGACTCTTCGCCGTTGAAACAAAAGCTGTTCGACATCGGAATGAAGACGGGCCTTTCGGCGCTGGCGCAGGGCAAGCATTCGATGTTTGCCGATCAGCTCCTGTTCCGCGCGCTGCGCGACCGCCTGGGCTTCACGCGGCTGCGCTCGGCTGCAACCGGCGGCGCCGCACTCGGCCCCGACACTTTCAAGTTCTTCCAGGCGATGGGCGTGCCGCTGCGCACGCTCTATGGTCAGACCGAATTGCTGGGCGCCTACACGCTGCATCCGGCCGGCAAGGTCGATCCGGATACGACCGGCGTGCCGATGGCCGACGATATCGAGATCCGCGTCGATAACCCTGATGTCAACGGCGTCGGCGAAATCGTCGTCCGCCACCCCAACATGT
The DNA here is from genome assembly GCF_043203335.1 of Bradyrhizobium sp. RDI18. NCBI lineage: Bacteria > Pseudomonadati > Pseudomonadota > Alphaproteobacteria > Hyphomicrobiales > Nitrobacteraceae > Bradyrhizobium > Bradyrhizobium sp. RDI18. The sequence goes on from NZ_JBICRN010000006.1 coordinate 898,934, forward strand.
TCTTGGGCTATTACAAGAATCCGGAAGCCTCGGCCGCCGACATCAAGGACGGCTGGATGCATTCCGGTGACGCCGGCTACTTCAACGATCAGGGCCAGCTCGTCGTCATCGACCGCATCAAGGATCTCGCCGAGACGGCGCGCGGCGAGCGCTTCTCTCCGCAATATCTGGAAAACAAGCTGAAATTCTCGCCCTACATCGCCGAGACGGTGGTGCTCGGCGCCGGCCGCGATGCGCTGGCGGCGATGATCTGTATTCGTTATTCGATCATCTCGAAATGGGCGGAGAAGAACCGCATCTCGTTCACGACCTATACCGACCTCTCCTCGCGCCCCGAGGTCTATGCGCTGTTGCGCAAGGAAGTGGAGGGCGTCAACGCCACGCTGCCGCCGGCGCAGCGTATTTCCCGCTTCCTGTTGCTCTACAAGGAGCTCGACGCTGACGACGGCGAGTTGACCCGTACCCGCAAGGTCCGCCGCAGCGTCATCAACGAAAAATACGCCGATATCATCGACGCGATCTACGCCGGCAAGAGCGACATTCCGGTCGATACCGTGATCCGCTTCCAGGACGGCACCACCCAGCGCATCCGCACCACGCTGCGGGTCGTCGATCTCGGCGGGCCTGCGCCGATGGCGGAGGCCGCGGAATGAAGCTGATGTTTGCCGCTGGCGCCGTAAAACTGATCGTCATGCGCGGGCCTGACCCGCGCATCCATCCTCTTCGGAAAAAGTGCTTCTTCAGGCGATGGATCGCCGGGTCAAGCCCGGCGATGACAGCTTGCACGTCTGGTGACTTCGCATGAACACCCAGCTCCTGATCCAGCTCCTCGTCAACGGCCTCGTGGTCGGCACGCTCTACGGCGTGGTCGCGATGTCGTTTGTGCTGATCTACAAGGCGACGCAGGTGGTGAACTTTGCGCAGGGCGAGCTGCTGCTGGTGGGCGCCTGGGTGTGCTGGTGGCTACTGACCAAATATCAGGTGCCGTTCTACCTGGGCATGCCGATCACGCTGGTGTTCATGTTCCTGTTCGGCATCGCGATCCAGATCGTCATCCTGCGCCCCATGATCGGCGAGCCGATCATTTCCGTAATCATGGTGACGATCGCGCTATCGACGGTGTTCGCCGCGCTGATGAAGTGGATGTTCGGCGTCAATCTGCAGCCGTTCCCGCGCATCTTTCAGACCCAGAACGTCAACATCCTCGGACTTCAGGTGCAGACCGTCTATCTGATGAGCCTAGCGGTCTCGGTGGCGATGATGGTCGGCATGGCGTGGTTCTTCCGCCTCTCCAAATATGGCTTGGCGATGCGCGCCACGGCGTTCAACCAGCAGGTGGCGCAGTCGCTCGGTATTTCCGTCAAAAGCGTATTCGCGATGGCCTGGGCGATCTCGGCGACCGTCTCAGCCGTCGCAGGCGTAGTGGTGGCCGTCGTCAACGGCGTCTCGGCAGGCCTCTCCGCCTATGGCGTCAAGGTGTTTCCGGCCGCGATCCTCGGTGGTCTCGACAGCGTTGGCGGCGCCGTGCTTGGCGGCATCATCATCGGCCTGTTGGAAAACGTCGCGCACTTTCTCGACAGCGAATATCTGCACTGGGGCAATCTCTACGAGATCGCGCCGTTCTATGCGCTCATCATCATCCTCATGATCAAGCCGTACGGCCTGTTCGGCACCAAAGACATCGAGCGGGTGTAGGCATGATCGCCGAAAAGTGGAAACCGGTTTTCGGTAACGATCATGCCCAAACAAAAAGAGGCGGGCCAGTGACACCTATCAATCGGCACGGACGGTAGAGCCTATGGCAGGCCAGACCCTCATTCCCGCCGGCGATTTCCGCACCAGCTATGCGGCGGATACCACCGTGTTTCCGACCACGACCAGCCGCAACGCCATGATCGTCGGCATCGCGCTGATTTGCTTTGCCCCACACGTCGTCAACGAATACATCCTCAGCCTGCTGATCCAGATCGGCATCTTCGGCATCGCAGCACTTGGGCTGAACATCGTCGTCGGCTTCACCGGCCAGATCTCGATCGGTCATGCTGCCTTCTTCGGCTTCGGCGCCTTTACCTCGGCCTATCTCTCGAACCGGTTCGGCATTCCCGTCTTCTTCTGCATTCCGCTCGCCGGCGTCGTGACCGCCGCGGTCGGTCTGGTCTTCGGCCTGCCCGCGGCGCGACTGAAAGGGCTTTATCTCGCGATCGCGACGCTGGCGGCGCAGTACATCCTGCTCGACTTCTTTGCCCGCGCCGAATGGTTCACCGGCGGCAGCGTTCCCGCCAGCGCCGAACCGTTCTCGATCTTCGGATACATGCTGCGCGGCGATAAGCAATATTTCTACGTCGTGCTGGCCTATGTCGTCGTCTGCTATCTCCTGGTCACCAACCTGATCCGTTCGCGCGACGGACGCGCGCTGGTCGCCGTGCGCGACCATTATCTGTCCGCCGAGATCATGGGCATCAACCTGACCAAATACCGGACGCTGTCGTTCGGCCTCGCCGCCTTCTTTGCCGGCGTCGGCGGCGCGCTCTATGCGCATTACAATCAGGTGGTCTCCAACGAAGGCTTTGGCATCGATCGCTCGATCATCTTCCTCGCCATGATCATCATCGGCGGGCTCGGTTCGATCATGGGCACGCTGATGGGCACCGCCTTCATGGTGCTGCTGCCGGAATCGATGGAATGGCTCAGCGTCGCGCTCCGCGACAGCCCGATCGATCAATTTCTGGGACTAAAGAACAATATCGCTTTCTTGCGCGAGATGGCCATCGGCCTGATCATCATCATCTTTCTGGTGTTCGAGCCGGATGGACTTGCGCATCGATGGCGGCAGATCAAGGCATACTGGAAACTCTACCCGTTCTCGCATTGAGGTCGGAACGGGACGAACAACGAGAAGACCTCGAGAAGTAACCGGGAGGACTATGTCCATGACGATGAAGACTCTGTTGAGCACAGCCTCGCTTGCTTTGCTGTTGGGTTCTACCGCTGCATCGGCCCAGGCGCCGGTCGCGCTGGGGCATCTCACCGACTATTCAGGACCAACTTCGGACGTCGGAACGCCGTTCGGACAGGGTGTCGCCGACACCTATGCATGGATCAACAAGAGCGGCGGCATCAACGGCGCCAAGGTCAACCTCGATACCGTCGATTACGGCTATCAGGTGCCGCGCGCCATCGCTCAGTACAAGAAATGGTCGGGCGCCGACAAAGTCGCCGCCATTCTCGGCTGGGGCACTGCTGATACCGAGGCGCTGACGGGATTCCTGGCCCAGGACAAGATCCCGGATATCTCGGCATCCTATGCCGCAGCACTCTCCGATCCGACCGGCGCCGGCGGAAGGCCAAGCCGGCGCCCTACAACTTCTTCTATGGACCGAGCTATTCGGACGCACTTCGCGGCATGCTGACCTGGGCCGCCGAGGACTGGAAAGCCAAGGGCAAGCCCGGCAAGCCGAAATACGTCCACATGGGCGCCAACCACCCCTATCCGAACGCGCCGAAGGCGGCAGGTGAAGCGATTGCCACCGACCTCGGGTTCGAAGTGCTGCCGCCGATCGTGTTCGCATTGACGCCCGGCGACTACAGCGCGCAGTGCCTGACGCTGAAGAGCTCGGGCGCCAACTACGCCTATCTCGGCAATACCGCGGGCTCCAACATCTCCGTGCTCAACGCCTGCAAGGCAGCCGGCGTCGACGTGCAGTTCCTCGGTAACGTCTGGGGCATGGATGAGAACGCCGCCAAGGCCGCCGGTGCTGCCGCCGATGGTGTGGTGTTTCCGCTGCGCACCGCGATCGCCTGGGGCGGCAACGCACCCGGCATGAAGACGTTCACGGAAATCTCCAAGATGTCGGACGCGGCCGGTACCGCCTACCGTCCCGTGCATTACCTCGCCGGCGTCTGCACCGCGCTCTACATGAAGGAAGCCGTCGAATGGGCTGCCAAGAACGGCGGCGCCACCGGCGAGAACGTCAAGAAGGGCTTCTACCAGAAGAAGGATTGGGTGCCCGCCGGCGGCGAAGGCATCTGCAACCCTTCGACCTTCACCGAGAAAGATCACCGCGGCACGCTCAAGGTCGATCTGTATCGCATGAAGGTCGCAGGCGCGACCGACGCCCCCTCAACGAGCTCGTCAAAAACGGCGGCATCAAGATGGAGAAGGTGAAGACGATCGACCTGCCGCGCAAGCCCGAGTGGCTGGGTTGGTGAGAACGGGAGGCGCCTGTAGTCGCCTCAACACTCAACTGTCATCCTCGCGAAAGCGGGGATCCAGTACGCCGCGGCTTCTCGATTGATCGCAGGCGCCTCTGGAATACTGGATCACCCGCATACGCGGGTGATGACGGCGGTGGGTGGAGCGGACGACCCGCTCCACTAACAACGCCAGGATCGGAAAAATGACTGAAGCAACCGAACTCAATCGTCCTGCGAAGACGGCCGCGCAAGCCGCCGGCCCGCTGCTCAGCGTCCACAACATCGAGGTGGTCTATGACAAGGTCATCCTGGTGCTGCGCGGCTTGAGCCTTGAAGTGCCGAAGGGCGCGATCGTGGCGCTGCTCGGCGCCAACGGCGCCGGCAAGTCGACGACGCTGAAGGCGATCTCGGGCCTGCTCAAGACCGAGGACGGCGAAGTGATCCGCGGCGAAATCGTCTTCGATGGCGAGCGCATCAACGGCATCGATCCTGACAAGATCGTCCGCCGCGGCATCTTCCAGGTGATGGAAGGCCGCCGCATCATCGCGGACATGACCTCGATCGAAAATCTGAAGCTCGGCGCGTTCACGCGCACCGACAACGAGATCGCCGCCGACATCGACATGGTGTTCAGATATTTCCCGCGGCTCAAGGAGCGTACCGGGCTCGCCGGCTATCTCTCCGGCGGCGAGCAGCAGATGCTGGCGATTGGCCGCGCGCTGATGGCGCGCCCCAAGATGATCCTGATGGACGAGCCGTCGATGGGCCTGTCCCCGCTCCTGGTCAAGGAAGTGTTTGGGATCATCAAAGCGATCAACCGCGACCTCGGCGTCACCATCCTGCTGGTGGAGCAGAACGCGCGCGCGGCGCTGTCGGTCGCGAGCCACGGCTACATCATGGAACAGGGCAAGGTGGTGCTCGACGGCACCGCTGACGAATTGCGCGACAACGAGGACGTCAAGGAGTTCTATCTCGGCGGCGCCGGCGACCAGCGCAAGAGTTTCAAGAACCTGAAGAGTTTCAAGCGGCGGAAGCGGTGGCTGTGAGCGCCGCCCCACGCTTAGCTGAGCACCTGCTCCGCTTCCGCTACCGCGCTGAGAACATGATAGAACGAAGACGCAGGAATGGTGGCGACCAGGGAGTTGCCGTCGCGGTCGAATTGGTCATACCAGCCGCCCGTGACGGGATGGCTGAGATAGTGGCGTTCGAGCCGCGCCAGCGCCGCGCGCGCTTCATCGGCCGCGCCTGCCTCGCCCGCTTCGGCCTGCGCGATCCACGCCTTGGCGAATTCCGTCTGCGGCCACAGCCGGCGCGTATGCCGCCTGATGTTGCCGCGGGCGTCACCCTCGTCGACCAGGCAGCCGGTCGCCTCGTCGCGATAACGCAGCGCTGTTGCCAGCAATTCGCCGCGATAGCGCCCGGTCGGACAGCCGGTGATGCGCTCAAAGCCTTTCAGCAGCCACGCCCATTCCGCCTGATGTCCGGGCTCGATGCTGACCGGCTCGATCTTCGACCAGTCTTCCTCGAAATATTCGCCAAGCACCTGCCGCTGCTTGTCGTAGAGGTTGGCCAGAAACAGGCTGAAGAAATTTCCGGCCCTGTTCTGGAACACGAGGTCATGTGTCGCGTCGAACGCCGCGATCATCGCTTCGAACAGATGCATCTGCGGGTTCTGCCGCCGCGGCATCGATACCGGCAATCCTTCGTGAACCCCGCCGTGCGGCGAACGAAGCTGCGTCTCGATGAAGTGGCACAGCCCGTCGATCTCGGCGCGGATCTGCGCATCGCGATCGAGTCCATAGACGGTCGCAAGGGCCAGCAGGATAAAGGCGTGATCGTAGGAATCCCGCAGCGGGTCCAGCACCGCGCCATCAGGCTGCAGCGTGTGCACAAAGCCGGGCTTGCCGTCGGGGGCTTTCGCCTTCGCCAGCAGGTGCTCCAGCCCCTTCAGCGCGATCGCGCGCCCCTGCGGATACCAGCCCATTTGCGCCGCCTTGGCGTAACAATAGATCTGGCGCGCCTGCACGAAAACCCGGCGCGGCGCCAGGCGGTCTGCACGGCCGTCCAGATCGAGCCGATCGACAAAGCCGCCCGCTCTATCGTCCCACCCCTCGGTCGACCACAGCGGCAGGCAACGATCGACCATGCGAAGCTTCAGCTTGGCGACGATATCGGCCGAATCCGGCGTGTCTGCCGCCGCTGCGGTATCTCTTTCAGCCATTGCGTTCCCTGGAACATCAACACCGGTAGAAGCCGTCTGATAGCACGTCAGAGGCGGCACGCAATCGGCCCTCACCTGAGGCATCAGCCATGACCGACCACTACGACGCCCTTGAAACGCGCGAGCCGGGCCTACGCGAGGCGGAGCTGTTTTCAAAGCTTCCGGACGTCCTGCGCAGGGCGCTCGCCGCGCCGGCCTATGCCGTGCGCCTGAAAGGCATCGATCCCGTCGCCGTGACCAGCCGCGCCGCGCTTGCTGAGTTGCCGGTGCTGCGCAAATCGGAACTCCCTGCCCTGCACAAGGCCGCGCCGCCCTTCGGCGGATTTGTGGCGGGGCCGCTTGGGTCGTTCGGACGGCTGTTTACCTCGCCGGGACCGATCTTCGAGCCCGAGCCCGTTCACGCCGACCCATGGCGTGGCGCGCGGGCGCTGTTTGCGGCGGGCTTTCGGCCCGGCGACGTCGTGCTCAACACCTTCAGTTACCATCTGACGCCGGGCGGCTTCATTTTCGATGCTTCGGCGCGAGCGCTGGGCTGCGCAGTGATTCCGGCCGGCCCCGGCAATACCGAGCAGCAGTTTGAACTGATCGAAGCCTATCGCCCGGTCGGCTATAGCGGCACGCCTGATTTCCTCAAGATCCTGCTCGACGCCGCCGCGCATGCCGGGCGTGATGTCTCCTCGATCAAGCGCGCGTTGGTCTCCGGGGCGGCGTTTCCGAAATCACTGCAGGACGAAGTCAAGGCGCGCGGCATCGACGCCTATCAGGCGTTCGGCACCGCCGACCTCGGCATGGTCGCGTTCGAGACGCCGGCGCGCGAGGGCATGGTCGTCAACGAGGACCTGATCATGGAGATCGTGCGTCCCGGCACCGGCGATCCGGTGGCGCCCGGCGACGTCGGCGAGATCGTCGTCACCTCGCTCGATCCGCAGCATCCCTGGATCCGGCTCGCGCTCGGCGACCTTACCGCGGCGCTGCCGGGAACAAGCCCATGCGGACGCACCAACATGCGCATCAAGGGCTGGATGGGTCGCGCCGATCAAACCACCAAGGTCAAGGGCATGTTCGTCCGCCCCGAGCAGATCGCCGAGATCGGCAAGCGCCATCCCGAACTCGGACGGTTACGCCTCGTCGTCACGCGATCCGGCGAAAGCGATTTGATGACGCTGAAGGCGGAGACGGCTTCGCCCGGCGAGGCGCTACAGAGCGAACTCGCGGCAACGCTGCGCGCGGTGACGAAGCTTGGCGGCAATGTCGAACTGGTGGCGGCGGGCTCGCTGCCGAATGACGGCAAGGTGATCGCCGACGAGCGCACCTGAGCGACTTATCAAGAGGCGGCTGGACAATATCTCCTTATGTTTCAATAACTTACATACTTCATTTTGTGAGTTTGCTCGCATATCTTGCATCGCCGCTTTCTTCAACCGTCATGACGTAGGTTCCATGGTATTCCAACACCTCCAGCTTACTGTTCCTACGTGGACACCGTCTGCTGTAAACGCGGAGGCGGCTTCGATTCAACGACCCGAGGTCTATCGAGCTGTTCGGCCGCTTTCAGGCTGAACAGACGTTTTAGTGCCCGGTCGATGCCTGCATCGAAACGTTCTTCAATATCTAAATCGGCCATCAATCGTTCGTTGGTGAGGAAGTTAGCGGCCGTCTCGGCGTAGTAATCCGATTTCGGCTGACGCTTCCGCACCATTGGCAAAAGCACACCATCTACTTCCCTCTTCAGCGCGACGATCCACTGCGAAGTGGTTTCGTAGTTATCCTCCGGAACCTTTTCTTTGAGGTGATCTCTGAACTCGCCCGGCAGGAAGTCAATTCTCATGGACAGCATCGAACTGGTTCGATCGCGGTAAAGAGAACAACTGAAGGCCATGAGCTGCTGGTAATCGTCGCGCGCGCGCGGCTGCGGTTCATATTTGTCAGCCGATGCAACGTTATATCCTCATCGGTGTCCATGAGCGGTAGCGGATGACCCCACACGACCGCATTTTCAGCACGATCGAGGGCCGCTTGAGTATCGAAACGCCTCTTGTCTCGAATTCGTCGTTTGCGCCAGATGAAGGAAGCGATTGTCTGAATGCAGTCTTCTTGAAGCGGTCCTCGCGGCTGGTATTGCTCGATCAGATCACGATGGAGGCGTTCAAATTCTGCTGGGTTCTCCCACGGGAACAGCTCCATACGTGAGAAGCCACCGTGCTTCAGCGCATTCGGCTTTCTATATCGCTTCGGACGTCCAAGCTTTTTCTCATCGCTCATCATCATTCCTAACTCCACAAAGTGTCCCTCTGAGAAAGAGCTGCGAAGAGCCCTGTTGCTCAACGGACTTGCTACACTTCGTGATTTACACCGACGAATGGTAACGCGACTTCCATGAGGAAGTCCGAGTTATACGCCGGCCAAGGACGCGATATGATTTGCCTCCTTGAGAACACAAGCTATGCGAAAGTTGTTTGCCTAACGGCTTGGACCACTAATGCCAGGCGCTTTCCACAGACTTTTTTGCAGCGAGACTGACTTTCCACTAAGGTATTTCGATTATAACCGCAGGCGGCAAATGGGTAGAGATTAAGGTCCATGCCGATCCGCTCTACCAGCACCTCCCTTTTTGGCGGCAGAGAAAAAGTTCTGGCGACGTGTGCAGACGGGCGAGTCCCAATCGCTTTTCGGGACTGAAACGCCACGGCCACGGCTCGAAGCCGTAAAGGTTGTGGACATGTCGCCATCGAACTCGCGGGCAGAGCTCGCTGCTACCTACTTGCAAACACGCGCGGCGCACCAGGATCACAAGATCACCAAAGCGGAACTTGAGAAACTCGTGCCTGAAGACGCAAAGGAAGCTAGCGGACACTGTAACGGTCTTGCATTTTCCAAGGAGCCTGTCCGCAAGCGAAGCAAAGCGCACCTCTCGTTTGTGCGGGGCCAACCCTGTCTAATTTGCAAGCAGGTTCCTTCAGATCCTCACCACCTGAAATTCGCTCAAGCGAAAGCGTTAGGCCGCAAGGTTAGCGATGAATTTACTGTGCCACTCTGCCGTACGCATCACCGCGATTTACATCGACACGGCAACGAACGAGCGTGGTGGGCGAACACGCAGATAGTACCATTGCTTATTGCCAAGCAACTGTGGGAGGCGAGCGAGATCGCGATCCAGGGATCGACGGGGGCGGAGCGAGGCGGCTGATGTCATAGAGTGGTTTATCCAACTTTTCGGCCGGATTTCGCTCGCAGCATGGCAGTATCGCTTTCAGTCCGTCTTTAGGGCTCGGCCAATGCGGACCGAGATCCACATTTTCCCGTCCGGGGCCAGCGCCCACCAAGCCAGAGTTGGTTCCAGCTTTGGATGCCAAACCATCGGTTGCCCCCGGAAATTCGTCTGGCTATATTGGAAGTTCAATGGATCAATCGCTTCAAACCCAAAGCCCGTATTTGCAGGTTACATGCAGCTAGAAGTTCAGCGGCAAGTGAATGCCCCGCGGCTGACAACGTTGCGCGCCATACCTGCTCACGAATCTGCTGCGCCCGAATTCCGCACATTTGCGTCCAACTCGAACAGTGGCTGACGAGAAACCCAGGGTGCTCGTGACCGGTTCCGACGGGTTCGTTGGGCGCCACCTCGTTCCCTACCTGGCCATGCAGGGATACACAGTGATTGCCGCATCGAAGGCAGCATTCACTTTCAATAATCCGAACATCGCCGCCGTTTCGCTTCCGGATCTCTCGAGCTTGTTCGACTGGCAACCCCTTCTGAATCAATGCGAAGCGGTGGTTCACCTTGCGGGCATCGCTCATAAGTACGCTGGCGACGACATTTGCGACCGGGTCAATCATCGCGCGACTTCGGCGCTCGCGCAGGCGATATCACGCAGCGGCATAAAGCATCTGGTTTTCATTTCCTCGATCGCCGCCCAGTCCGGCTCTTATGCGGGTCACGAGCTGACCGAGGATGATTTTCCAATGCCCAATAATGCGTATGGACGATCAAAACTTGCCGCCGAAAAAGCCATTCGCGCAGCAGGCATTTCATTCACAATCTTGCGGCCGGTCGTGATTTACGGCCAAGGCGAGAAGGGGAACTTCGCGACCGTCCACCGGCTTTCGCGCGTGCCAATTCCGCTTCCATTCGGAGCGTTGACCGCGCAGCGATCCGTGCTGTCGATCCAGAACTTGTGCTCGGCCGTCGAGACGGCATTGCGCAATCCCCACGCGCGAGGACAAACTTTCATTGTGTCGGATCCCACACCGGTCACGATCGCAGAACTGATAGCGCGCCACCGCGCTGGCCTCGGCAGATCGCCCGGGCTTATTCGAGTACCCGAAAGCTGGATTAAGGCGTCCCTCAGCATCACAGGCAAGCGCGCGATTTGGGAACGGATCGGCCGGCCTCTGGTAGCTCCTCCAACAAAACTGCTTGCGATCGGCTGGCAGCCGTCCTGAGCGATTTGCGCCGTGGCGAGAACAAAAGGCTTCGTATTTTGGACAAGATACAGCAAGGCGGCATCCTCGAACATTCATCGCGGTTTGGTTCTGTCTGGATATTTCTGGCAGCTAATGATCATGCGTACATCCTGCACAACCCAGATGGGCTGCTTCATCGCTTCAGTGGCGATCTGCGGATCTTCATCGCGGAAAAGCAAAATTGTTGATGCTTAGAACACTCATCAATCTCGCAACAACTGCTGCGCAGCAGAACGCCCCTATATAGGCGATACGGATGGAAGGATCGAGCGCACCCGAGGGTGCGAGTGAGAGGCGCGCCTTCTGAAGCGCTCATCAACAAAATTTAGCATACGCAGCCTCAGATTGATTTGGCGATCGAATCCCTGATCAGTCGCCTCCATCCGGCCCTATGATGTTCTGTTGTTCAGCTAGAATTGCAATCCAGAAGGTTCTCAGCTTGATAGCACTCGGCGGTCCAAGGCATTGAAATGAAGAGACCAGCAGTTTTCTTCGACCGGGACGGTGTGTTGAACGAAGACAGCGGTTACGTTTACGAAGTCACTAAGCTGAAGTGGATAGATGGCGCACGCGAAGCGGTAAGGGCTGCCAATGATGCTGGATACTTTGTATTCGTCGTTACGAACCAATCGGGTGTGGCCAGAGGCTTCTATGAGGAAACTCACGTTGAAGCATTACACAAGGCGATGATAGACGATTTGGCCAACATTGGAGCTCACATAGATGCATTCGAATACTGCCCTTATCACCCTGAAGCGGTGATAGAACGGTATCGTCGAGTAAGCCATCGGCGCAAGCCTGCTCCAGGCATGATCATCGATCTATTGGAGCGCTTTCCAGTGGATGTCGGTCGAAGCATTCTTATAGGCGACAAACCCACGGATCTGGAAGCAGCACGGGCCGCTGGGATAAAGGGATATTTGTTTCCGGGCGACAACCTTCAGCATTTCTTGAGATCAGTCCTTTGGGACTTGAATAAGGCTTAGGATACCTAAACACCGATTCTTAGTGTCAGGTTGATGGATGCGGCGCTAACACTAATCAAAATATCCGAGCGGTGGACGTGCATCGTCTACATTGTTAAATTCACTGAGAAGCATCGGCTTCCGCGGTACCTGGCGCACGATTCGGGTGCGGCTTTTCAGATTTTGCGGGTTTGACCACCCAATAGGCTCTGCCATTCGTTGCGGGATCAGTGTTGTCACTTGAAGACCAATATATGGTCGTGCCATTCTTCCTCCAATGAGAAAAACGACCATAACCTGAGCTTGCGATATCCAGGTGGTCGCTGTGTGCCGGTCCAAGGCGTGTACCGTTCTCGTAAAGTTCGATTGTGGAGCGGCCATTGTCATCGTTGGAGTCGGCCAACTCGTCGAACAACTTATATCTCTCCTTTGCTACTGCGAATTTCGAGCCTTCGAACCGCGCAAATGGCGGCACGAGCCGGATCTTCTCACCAGGAACATCAGGGCCAAAAGCAAAGTTTGGATCTGGCGCGTAGGTAAGCTGCAGCCAATGTGCTGCAGCAAAATAGGCGCAAACTGCGGCGACAGCGCAGGCTGACTTTATGACTTTGTGTGGAACGGTCATTGGGACAATGGCAACAAATGGGACAATGGTTCATGTTGGCAAAAGCCGTGCTCGGCAGGACGGGAACCCTAATAAGCGTTCATGCGATTGGCAACCGAGCGCCCTGCACCATGAACCGTGTAGCCGCACAAATGCTCGTTGACCAAGCAAATCTGACCAAATGTCTTCTGGTACGCTCTACGATCCTCTTGAACTGCATACTTACAGCGAGTATGGAGTCAAATTCCACGCCGTAACTCTGCGGGCGAGCTTAGGTTTTTGCGTGCCTACCAACGACTCGCCTCACGCGTCTCGTACGAGATCTTCCAGAACCTTCTGTATAGGTTGAAGCTATGACACGGAAACGGCCTGTTGCGCTGATCACAGGCGTCACCGGGCAGGACGGCGCCTATCTTGCCGAATACCTGCTCGGCCTTGGCTACACGGTCCACGGCATCAAGCGGCGATCGTCCTCGTTCAACACCGCGCGGGTTGATCACCTCTACCAGGATCCGCACGTCGGTAACGTGCCGTTCCTCATGCATTATGGAGACATGACGGATCTCGACCAATCTGATCCGCCTGATGCAGCAGATCCGGCCGACCGAGATCTACAATCTCGCTGCCCAAAGTCACGTTGCGGTGAGCTTCGAGAGCCCGGAATATACCGCGAACGCCGACGCGCTCGGCGTGCTGAGGCTGCTGGAGGCGATCCGGATTCTTGGCATGGAGAAGGAGACGCGGTTCTACCAGGCCTCGACTTCCGAACTGTACGGTCTCGCCCAGGAAGTGCCGCAGAAGGAAACCACGCCGTTCTATCCGCGCTCGCCCTATGGCGTGGCAAAGCTCTACGGCTACTGGATCACGGTCAATTACCGCGAGGCCTACGGCCTGTATGCCTCGAACGGCATCCTGTTCAATCACGAGAGCCCGATCCGCGGCGAGACGTTTGTGACCCGCAAGATCACGCGCGCGGTCGCCCGCATCGAAGTAGGTCTGGAAGACACGCTCTATCTGGGCAACCTTGAGGCCAAGCGCGACTGGGGCCATGCGCGAGACTATGTCGAGGGCATGCACAGGATCCTGCAGGCGGACGCGCCTGACGATTTCGTGCTGGCGACCGGCGAGACCCGGTCGGTCCGCGAGTTCGTCGAACTGGCGTTTGCCGAAATCGGCCACAGCATCGAATGGCGCGGCAGGGGTGTCGATGAAATGGGGGTCGACAGAAAGTCCGGCAAGACCGTTATCCGCATCGATCCCATCTATTTCCGGCCGGCCGAAGTCGATCTTCTCATCGGCGACGCCAGCAAGGCGCGCGAGAAGCTGGGCTGGAAGCCCAAGACGCCCTTTAGCCAGCTGGTCAAGGAGATGGTCGCGAGCGATCTCGAAGAGGCGAGGCTGGAGGCCGCCAATGGCAAGCGTTCCGTTTGAGCTGAAAGGCAAGACAGTCTACGTCGCCGGGCACCGCGGCATGGTCGGCTCTGCGCTGGTGCGCAGGCTGACAGGAGAAGACGTTGAACTGCTGACCGCGACCCGCAGCGAAGTCGATCTGCGCGATCAGGCCGCGGTCAACCAATGGTTTGGCGCGCGCCGCCCGCAGGTGGTGTTTCTCGCGGCGGCCAAGGTCGGTGGCATCATAGCCAACGACACGCTGCGCGCCGAGTTCCTCTACGACAATCTGGCGATCGCTTCGAACGTCATTCACGCCGCGCAAGTCTACGGCAGCGAGAAATTGATGTTCCTCGGTTCATCCTGCATCTATCCGAGGCTGGCGCCGCAGCCATTGCGCGAAGACTCGATGCTGACCGGACCGTTGGAGCCGACCAACGAGCCCTATGCGATTGCCAAGATCGCCGGGATCAAGATGGTGGAGGCCTATCGCAGCCAGTATGGCGCCGACTTCATCAATGTGATGCCGACCAATCTTTATGGACCCGGCGACAATTATCATCCCGAATACAGCCACGTCGTCGCCGCCCTGATCCGCCGCTTCCACGAGGCGAAGGTTTCCGGCGCAAAGAACGTCGTGGTCTGGGGCACGGGCATGCCGCGGCGCGAATTCCTCTATGTCGACGATCTTGCCGATGCCTGCATCCACTTGATGAAGACTTATTCAGGCACTGAACTGGTCAACATCGGCACCGGCGAGGACATCACGATCGCCGAATTCGCCCGCGTGGTCGCGGCGAGCGTCGGCTATACTAGCGAGATCAGTTTTGATGCCTCGCGGCCGGACGGCACGCCGCGCAAGCTGCTCGACGTCAGCCGGCTCGCAAAACTCGGCTGGCGCGCAGGGACCGCGCTAGACGAGGGCATCGTTCTGGCGTACCACGCCTATCTTGAGGAGAAGGCCGTTCAATCCACGAGGGTCTAGGAGACAGAGCGCAGCAAATAGTCGTAACGACAAGCACCTGCAGAGGCCATGGACGCGTCCACAAAGTTGATCATTGCGACCCAATTCTATCCGCCTGACGCGAGCACGACGGCAGTTTACCTGGGAAAAATCGCTGAAGGTCTTGCAGCAGAAAACAAAGTAACTGTTATCTCCGCGACCCCAAATTCGAGTTCATGCGGCGCGAACGCTGCGAAGAATCCGGCCGCTATCGAAGTTAGAAGCTGGAATCCTAAAAAATCCGCCCTGATCAAGCGTGGGATCGCCGTTTGTGTACTCGCCGTTCGAATGTTCTTTTCGATCGTCAAACGAACCCGATCAAAAGATATTGTCTTCTGCGTTACGACACCGTTCACTCTCCCCTATGCGGTAGTCCTGGCGGCGAAACTACGCCGGGCAACGACTATGTTGCTTATTTACGACCTGTATCCTGAGGCGCTGGAGGCAGCCGGTTTTGTCAAATCCACTTCAATTGCGGCGCGTCTATTGCGCTTCGCGAACACGCATCTGTTTCGACACTTGGATGCCATTGTCGTGATCGGACGTGACGTGCCTCCCCTGCTCGCCAGATATCCGGGGGTCGCACCGGGAAAAATCCACCTCATTCCCAACTGGGTGCTGCTTCCGATTGGTTACCGCGAGATTGATCCCTGCAACCGCTTTCGTATGCGGCTGAGCTCAAAATTCATCGTTGGGCTATCTGGAAACCTTGGCTTCACCCACTCGCCGGCAACGGTGTTTGAGGCCGCCAAACTATTGCGTTCGGAACAAGACATTCACTTCATCCTTTCCGGATGGGGAGTGGGCTGGAAGGAATTAAACGACCTCGTTGCGCGCGAAAGGCTCGACAATGTTACCATGCTGAATCCTGTGCCCCATGAGGAACTAATCGAGTTCCTGTCTGCAGCAGACGTATGGGTGATCCCGTATCGTCGAAATGTCGCTGGGGTATCCATCCCGAGCCGTCTCTACAATCTGCTGGCGGTCGGCCGACCGGTCATCGTCGCAGCGGAATCGCATTCCGAAGCTGCGATCGAGCTCAGCGAGGAAGCAATAGGTTGGGTCGTGCCGCCGGAGGATCCGCAGCAACTTGCGCAGACTATCAGGGAAGCAGCGACGGATCGTAGGGCCACGAACCAGAAGGGACTCCGGGCGGCAGTTGTGGCTCAGAAATATAGCGAGGAAGCGGCGCTCGTGCGCTACCGCGAAGTCGTAAGCGCATTGAAGAAGGGGGCCATCGCGTCTGCGCGGTCTCCGTCAGTTTGACGCTTTGCTCGTGACCAGCGCGCGGACCTGACACCTTGCCGGACGCGAAGCTATAGGGTATCTCCCAACGGGACTCTAGGCAGGAGAATTGGATGGTGGGCACAGGTCAGCAGCTTTACCGACGCGCGCGTAAAGTCATGCCTGGCGGCACGCAGCTACTGTCCAAGCGTCCGGAAATGTTTCTGCCGGAACAGTGGCCGACCTATTTCAAATCCGCCAAGGGCGCCGAGGTCGTCGATCTCGACGACAGGACCTATCTTGACATGAGCTACTGCGGGATTGGCGCCACCATCCTTGGCTTTGCCGATCCAGATGTGAATGCTGAGGTAAAGGCCGCGGTCGACATGGGTTCGATGTCGACGCTGAATTGTGCAGAAGACGTCGAGCTTGCGGAACTATTGATCGAGCTTCATCCGTGGGCCGACATGGTGCGCTTTGGACGAGCCGGCGGCGAAGCCATGGCGATCGCGATCCGGATCGCGCGCGCCGCAACCGGCCGCGATCTGGTGGCGTTCTGCGGATATCATGGCTGGCACGATTGGTATCTCAGCGCCAATCTCGGCGAGACCAGCGCGCTCGACGGTCATCTGCTGCCCGGCCTTGATACCAAGGGCGTGCCGCGCGGGCTGGCCGGGCTGATGCACCCGTTCCACTTTAACAAGCTTGAAGAGATCGAAGCCATCGTCGCGGCAAATGGCAAAGGGCTAGCCGCCATTGTAATGGAGCCGGTGCGCAGCACCGAGCCTACGCCGGAATTCTTAAAAGGGATTCGAAAGCTTGCGGACCGTTGCGGCGCGGTGCTGATATTTGACGAGGTGACATCCGGATTCCGCATCAACTCCGGCGGCGCCCATCTCGCCTATGGCGTTGATCCCGATATGGCTGTGTTCGCGAAGGCAATCGCCAACGGATTTCCCATGGCCGCGATCGTCGGCCGGGCGTCCGCCATGGATGCTGCGCAGGAAACCTTCGTGAGTTCCACCGCCTGGACCGAGCGCGTCGGCCCGGCCGCTGCGCTGGCGACGCTGCGCAAGCATCGTGAGCAGAACGTCCCCAAACATCTGATGCGGATCGGTACACGCGTGCAGGACGGCTGGGCCGAGGCCGCGCGTGCAGCCGATCTCCCCATTCTTGTTTCCGGCATATCGCCGCTGGGACATTTCGCGATCGACTTGCCCGAAGCGCAGGAAGCACGCACGCTGTTCACGCAGATGATGCTGGACCGCGGCATTTTCGCGACGGGCTCCTTCTATGCGATGTGGGCCCACACGGACGCCCATGTCGACCGTTACCTCGAAGCGGTGAACGCCGTGTTCCGCGACCTGCGGAACGCGATCGATCAGAAGGCGGTCCGGCAATTGCTGCGCGGCCCGGTGGCGCATTCGGGATTCAAGCGGCTGACCTGAGGGGACGGGGTGTTCGCAAGCGTAGGGCAAAAGCGGACTTGCGTCGTGCCCATGCATGATACCGTTACAATGGTGGACCCGTTGCGCTTTGCCTATCCTACAAATTCAGCTTCGGTCGCAATGAGTTCGTGAACTCGCGGCCGACTGCGTACGAAACCATTAACGGCTTATGTCGTGCTCTCTCCGGCGATTTCCTATCACCGTCATCGGCGGATTAAAGGCCTGTCGCACCCGGTTGGGCCGACTTAACCTCCGTCCGTCAGCAACAGATAGCAGGACCACGCGATTTCACCGTCAGCATCAATCCCGTCGTCTGCGTGCCTGTCGATCGCTCACCCGCCAAAACCGCCCTGCGATTCCTGTCCGGGTCCGACGCTGCCGCGCCCCCGTATCCCGGTCCAACGTTCGTGACGATGGCCAGCAGGGCCCCTCTCGGGCCGGCACGGCGCGGAAAATATGAGGGTGCCTTGGGTCAGGCGCGTTGCGAGGGGCAAGCGACGAAGCAATCCATTCTTCCTACATTAGGTGACATGGATGCTTCGCTCCGCTCGCAATGACGGCGCTCCAATTTCGATTGAACCGTAGGGCGGATTGGAGCTAAGGCGTTATCCGCCGTCGCAATGCGGCGGAATACGCTACGCTATTCCCGCCCTACGGACTGCATCATCAAAACCGCGCGATAGGAGCGAGCGATTCTCAACGATCCTCGAAAGCCTTTCGGCGAGAAAGGTAATCAGGACAGTTGCTCCGAAGGCAGCGAGTGCGGCAACCACCCAGGATTTTCCGTGGATAAGGGGATGCAAGAAGCTGTAGCTTAACATCAGCAATGGATAGTGGATGACGTAAATCGTGTAGGAGAAGGCGGCGGTTCCAGTCAGGAGTTTCGGTAAGCAAATGTTGGTTACCTCAAAGCGTCTAATCATCAGTCCGGTGTAAAGCGTAAGAACCAGCCCAGTAATCACCATGAGATTTTGACCTCTACCAAGCACGTCCAACAACATACGTCCTTGGGTTGAGCCGCCGACAATAACGACAACAGCGAAGACCAAAAGCGCGGCCATCGCATACAGAATCCAACGCCCCGCCTTTGCCGAGAACAGAGAACCGTAAACGTAGAAAAGTCCTAACACGAAGCCGCTAAACCAGATGGCGCCAAATCGGTAGAACAACAAGTTCCGTCCGTAGATCAGCATAAGTATGACAAGCGCCAGCGGAATTGCAGCGCGCCAGCCGTTCCATAGTCGGGCCGTCAGAAACGCAAGAATATATAACCACCATTCATAACTCAGCGTCCAAAGCGGACCATCCATAATCAGCGGTCCCGGCATGAACTCCCCCGGTAGACATGGCGCAAAGGGTAGGCAAGGCACAACGCCGTACCACAGCAAGAATGTGGTCGGGATCGCGGACCATTCCAGTTTCGCATTCTCCCTCACAACATCCAGTTCGCCACCAAGGCGATAGGACACTGCGCCGTGAAGACCAAAGCCTGAAATGATCAAGTAGACGGCGATCGTAATGAGAATGGCTGCGATCAGCGGCGGGTAAATCCGAAGAATTCTAGCCTTGGCAAAACCGATGCTGTTGAACCCGCCGTATGTTCTGTGCCGCAGGACGCTTATGCAGATCATGAAGCCGCTGACGATGAAAAACGCGACTATCGCGTAAGTCGCCAAAAGGCTGGTGAGGAGATGCGGGTACGTCCAGAATCCGCAATACGGAATGATGAAAATCTGGAATGCGTGAACGACGGCAACCACCAAGGCGCTGATCCCGCGCAACGCGTCCATCAAATCAGAAGTTGGTCTTTTGATTGTAACGGTTCCCATGTGCCCCCCTTATTCGCCGGCGATTCTTATCCCGGCAACCCTAAGCGAGCAACAGCATGGCATTCGTCGCCTCAACATGCCCCATTCTCGAGCGCACGTTCTCGGCCAGGAGCAACCCTTATCCCCTCACCGGCGTGGTCGACGGATCCTACAATACCTTCTCGGCCTTCATAGCCGTGAGTGATACCCTATGGAACTGTCGTCGAATCCGGGAACCCCAAAAATATCGCGCACCACATTCCGCTCCGTCTGCGACCTCCCGGCCTTTGGATACATGCCGTGCAGGATGCTGTTCGGGCTCAGCGTGCCACCATCGATGACGATCGCGCCAGTCGAGACAAAGGTGTTGTCGCCGACCGAGGTCTTTCCGATCACGCGGCTGCCGCCGTACATCACGATGCCGCGGCCGAACGAGGGGTAATCGTTGTCGAGGTTCGCGCCGACGGTGCAGTTGTGATAGCAGATGAAGTAGTCCGAATAGCTGGCGCGGCCAAGCACGGTGCCGACGGGGTGCTGAAACGCGAACACGTCGGGCAATTGCACTTCATAAAACGCATCGACCGCGTGCAGGGCCTTGTTCAGAGCATAGGCCTTGTCGGCGATGGGGTGGCCGGCTTTCTCGCGGAACGCGGTGTTGGCGAGGTAATACAGGAAGATCGCGTATTGGTCACAATGCCAGTGCGAAAAGCGCGCCTGCCCGTCGGCGAAGAATCCCTTCAGCCGCACGCGTGAAAAGCAGTGCTCGACCCGGCCGAGCGCCAGTTCGACGAGCATGGGCAGATCGCCGAGGCCGGTCCCGTCCGGAAACGTGTTTTCGAACTGCTTTCGCACATACTGCGCAAGGTCAGCCTGCTTGAGCGAAAGGTGCACGATGTCAATTCCTGCTGCTGGCACTGGTGCGGACGTCGAGGCCGCGCGATGCCAGGTGGCTGCGCAGCTTGATCGGGCTGTGGTCGGTAAACAAGAACATCGACGAGATCGCCACCGCGGACGCGCCCGCCTCCAGCGCCTCTATCGCATGCTGCAGTGAACCGCAACCGCCCGACACGATCAAGGGCACGCTCAGCGCATTGGCCGCCTTGTGGATCACGTCGAGATCATAGCCAGACATGGTGCCGTCCCGGTCGATCGATCCGAGCAGAACCTCGCCGCAATGCAGGTCCTCGCAACGCAGCGCCCATTCGACCGGATCGAGCGCTGCATGCTCGCGGCCGCCATCGATGAACACGCTGGCATGGTTGGGGCTGATCTTCTTATAGTCGATCGACACCGTGATGCATTGGTCGCCGAAAACCCGCGCCGCGTCATGGACGAATTCGGGGCGCCGCACCGCTTCCGAATTGACCGAAACCTTGTCGGCGCCGGCGCGCAGCAGCATGTTGACGTCTTCAAGCGTCTTGACGCCGCCGCCCACCGTGAACGGCATGAATATCTCTTCCGACATCCGCTCGATGATATCGACGACGCGGCCGCGCGAGGCTTTGCTCGGCACGATATCGAGCACGATCAATTCGTCGACTCCGTAGTCGTTATAGACTTTTGCGGTCGTCACCGGATTGCCGGCGACACGCTCGTTCTCGAAGAACCTGACGTATTTCACTAGCCTGCCGTCGCGCAGCAGGAATTTTGGGATCAGTCTCTTTTTCAGCATCGCGCGCCTTACGGCTTCCAGCGAAGAAAATTGCTCATCAGCTCGATGCCGCTGTCCTGGCTCTTCTCGGGGTGGAACTGGGTCGCAACTATATTGTCTTTCGCGATGATCGCGGTCACGGACTGGCCATATTGCGCAAGGCCTACGATGTCCCCCGAGTTATTGCACCGCATGGCGAAGGAGTGCACGAAGTAGAACGCGAGATTGCTCTCGCGGATACCGGCTAGGATCGGATGGTCGCGCTCCCTGGCCACCATGTTCCAGCCCATATGCGGGATCTTCAGCGCGGGATCGTTCGGCATCAGGCGCACGACATCGGCGCCGAACCAGCCGAGCCCGCGATGCAGGACGCCGTCATCGGCATGCTCTTCCGAGGACTGCGCCAGCAATTGCATGCCGAGGCATACGGCGAGGAACGGCTTGCCCTTCTCACGGACGTGACGTTCAAGCAACTCGTCAATGCCGCGGGCGCGGATGTTGAGCATGGCGTCGCCGAAGGCGCCGACGCCGGGCAGGATCACATGCGAGGCATCGGCGATCGCGTCAGCGGCGTGGGTCACAATCGGATTGTAGCCGCAGTACTCGACGGCATTGCGGACCGATCGCACATTGTTGATGCCGTAGTCGACGATCGCAACGTCTGACATCCACCCACCCACTAGCTAGAGTGTCGACCGCCGAATGGCGTCGGGACTTGGCAGCAGTTCAAATGTGTATCCAGCCAATCGGTAAGCAACCAGCCCAAACCATTCGCGCGCCGCCCCCTCCGCCAGGACGAACCATCCCGCCATTCCTCGCCGAAGATCGAACAGTTTGAATTCGGCCGCGAGGCTGTAGTCCACCGGATAAGGAACAAAGTTTACTCCAAACATCCGGAACGCACCAACGGCTCTGGGCACATGAACCGCAGAGGTGATCAAGAGCCAGCGCTCCGATTTCGGAAACGGAAATTTCTCCGCAATGAACATCGCGCTCTCACGAGTATTTTTGGCACGATCCTCTATCCAAATGCGCTTCTCATCGACACCCAATAGCCCGAACAGGTAGCTTGCGACCGGCGCCTCCCGCATGCCGAGAGCTCCAAAGATGTTAGGTACACCGCCGGAAAAAATGACCTTCGCGTTCGGAAACTTTCGCGCCAAATCTGCAGCAGTCACCAGGCGAACTGCCGATCCTACGACGATTTGCCCCCTCACTAATCGTTCACCGCCGCCGAGAACCACGATCCCGTCAACGTCGCCGGAAATTTCGCGAACTTGAGGAAAGCGGTTTTCCAGTATCCATACCGCCACACTGGTAAGGGGCCCGAACCCGATCCCCATAAGCCCCAGAACTCCAATTGTCCCGAAAAGCATGCCGAGACTGCAGAGATTGCAATACAGCAGGACAACTCCGACAGTGCAACACAAGACCAACACGGTAGCTGGCTCCAGCGCTAGTCGAGAAATCTTCGACAGTACAGAAAACATACCTGGGCCTTTGCGCTACTCTCACATCACAAACGGATTGATGAATTTTGAAAGATCTCTCTTCTCAAGAATGCCCCTTATGGCTTCCGGTGATGGTCGCACACCCAAGTATCGCGCCGCAACATCATCGGTAAACTCGACGTTTTTCGTGTAACGCAGTTCGAGCGACCGGTCCTGCGGGACCGGCTGCAGATCGTACAATGTTCCATTCTTGATGTGATGGACCACCGAGTTTTGCGCCACATCGACCGAAATCATTCCGAGCAGGAATGGATCGACGGCCTGAGGACGAGGTAATGCATGAAGCAGGATCGGACCGCTGTCCAATCCCTTTGTGATCATGTGAATCGTTCCGCTGACGTAATCGGCATGACCATCATGGATTGCCCAGAAATTACATGAATTGCCCCGGTAGTACGGCGACGCCCCCATATGGATGTTGATGGCCCGCTTCTCGATCAGGAAATCCACCAACCGGCCCTTCAAGAAACTCGCACCGAACACGACATAGTAGTCCGACTCCAACGCCGGCGCCAATGCCTGCATATCGATGTCGTTGATATCGCCCAGAAAGAGCGCGAGCGAGGTACAATTCTTGGGGGAAAGGCAACATCACCGAACGCCTTCGTCTCGGCGCCGCGCACGTACGAAAAATACTCCTCCATGACCGGCGAAGCGACGTAATAGTCCTTCTTCTTCCCCGGAAACAGCGTGGTACACTCCTGAATGGCGTAGACGTGATCTGCGACGCTTGCGAGCTTTTCGATCAACCGAAAATGGCGTGGCTGGTTGCTGGTGAAGACCGTGACTTTCACTGCAGCACCTCCCGCATGACGCCGCTATGGTCTCGGCGCGGCACCTCAAGTCGCGAATAGGCTGTGTGTGCGACATCCGCTCGAAAGCCAAGCTCAATCCCGAGACGACCTAGCAGGCGCAAGATGGAGGCATCGTATGAATTGCACGGATGGGACATTGTAGTCGGTTTCTCTCCGATGATCGCCTGTAGGGAAGCAAAATTCCGCTCGTATTCCCACACCTGACGGTCTTCCGGCAGTTTGGAAAGATCCGTCGGATGGGTATGTGAATGAAGGCCCAGCACGTGGCCGCGGCGATGCAGGTCGGAAATCTCGGCATCGCTCATCAGCACGGCCTGCGCGATATCGCCGGCATCGAAGCCATATTTCGCCAGCATCTGGTCCATTATCCCGAAATATCGCTCCTGGCCGAGGAGCGAATCGCGGCTTTGCCGGAATCTACAATCGTTGAGACTGTAGAAGGAAGGATACATGGGAAAACGCGACCGATCGAACTGCTCCAGCCAGATTGTGACTTCATCGCCATACAACTGCGCCGACAAGCCGAAAAATTCTTCGTAGAAAGCCTCGACGTCGGAAAATTGAACGGTCCGGAAATGCCGGTAAACCTCCAACCGAGGCAACAGCTTTTCGGTCGAGTAGCAGGTGTAGACGAACCAGAAACCCGTCAGCCCGTAATGTTCCAGCACCGGTAGGGCGATGTCGTACTGGCACTTCAGATTGTCATCGAAGGTAAGGCAGATCTGGCTCGGCAAAAGCGAGCCGCGCCGGAAACCGCGCAGCCAATCGCCGGCCGGCAGGATGTTTGGCGGCCCGATCCATTCGATCAGCCGGGCCAGTTCGTCCGCAGTGATTGCCCCCTGCCCGCGAGGGTGATGTGCACCACAGAAATGGTGAAACATCAAAGCGGGCGCCACTCTTGGCGATTCTTCAATCAAGCAAAGTGCTCCCTGCGGCGCCAATAGCGGCTTTATCCGATTTCGATGCTACTCGGACGACCGGGCCATTCAACCTTCGTGCGATCCCATCTTTCCATATCCGGCATCACCCGGCCCGGCTCGATCTTGTTGGGCATAAATTGCCAGGGATCCACCTGATGGCGCATGGCAACTTCAAGGAATTGTTCCTCTGTAAGCTCGAGGTATTCGAGAAAAAGATCGAGGCTCGGCGGGCGCTTGCCATCGTATTCCCTTACGAGTTTCAAACCCTCTTCCCGCGAGATCCGGCCGTTACGGATGTCTATGTTGACCAGATGATTGGTCCGCCCCATCCCGCGCTTGATGTATTTTAGGTAGTCGCGGACACCCTGAAAGAAGCACTCGATCTTCTCGTAGTCGTACTCGGGCGGAATACCCTCGACTTCCTGGCCCTTCCAGCCGAGTTCGCGCTTGATGGTCTCGACGTGCTTTTTGGTGTCCCATTTGATGTAGCTGCCGAGGCAGATCGAGCGGCACTTGATCCGCATCAGTTCCTTTCGTGCTGGATATGCGAACGGATACAGGTCGCGCTTGGCGACACGGCCGCCCAAAAATTCATACATGTCGTCGGCGGTGATGCCGAGATTCATCACGCGGTTGAAGCGCTTTTCGTCGACTTCTTCCATTTCGTCGTAGGAATAGAACGACTGGTATTCGGCAAGACTCTCGCCCCAGATCAGCAACGGCGTCTCGTAGCGGATCGCGATCTGCATGGTGTGGGCGTAGATGCCAGTGTGGCAATGCCAGCAGAAATCGCCTCGGCGCTTGAGCGACTCGAGCATCAGTTCGCGGACCACATGCCAGTTCGGCGTGAAGTTCAGCACGTCGACGCCAAGCTGCTTGAACACGCTGGTGTTGTTCTCCTCGACCAGCGGACGGTAGAACCAGTGGTCGAAGCGCACCACCAGCGGCTTCAACCCCAGTTTTTTCACCACATACCAGAGCTGGAAAACACTATCCTTGCCGCCAGAATACGGGACGATGCAGTCGTAAAGTCCCTTGTCGCGGTATTGTGCGACGAGTTCCATCATCTGGGTGTGGCGCTCATCCCAGTTGATCTGGGTGTCGCGGACTTCGATCTGCGCGCAGACGCTGCAGGATCCGGTCTCATCGAACGATGTCGCTTCGGCCGTTTCCGGCAGCAGGCACTTGCTACAGCTCAACATTTCGAGAACTCTCGCAGTTTCATGATTTGCCGTGGCATTACCACACGGTCCATCCACCGTCGACCGCCAGGCACTGGCCGGTCACGTATGCAGAT
The DNA here is from genome assembly GCF_043203335.1 of Bradyrhizobium sp. RDI18. Classification (NCBI taxonomy): domain Bacteria; kingdom Pseudomonadati; phylum Pseudomonadota; class Alphaproteobacteria; order Hyphomicrobiales; family Nitrobacteraceae; genus Bradyrhizobium; species Bradyrhizobium sp. RDI18. The sequence goes on from NZ_JBICRN010000006.1 coordinate 924,445, forward strand.
AAATCGGTCGCCAAATAGGCCACGGCCCCCTTGAAGTCTTCCTCGCGCCCCATCCGCCCCAGCGGCGTACGGGCGGTGTAGCGGCTCAAAAACGGCTCCGAGGTGTCCCGGAACACGCCTCCCGGTGCGATCGCATTGACCCGGACGTGCGGCGCCAGGGTCGTGGAGAGCCAGCGGGTGGCCTGGATCAGCCCGCCCTTGCTGGCAGCATAGGCGGCGGGGTTGCCGAGGCTGGTGCCCTCATAGAGCCGCCAATCGGGCCCGGAGAGCCCATAAATCGAGGAAATATTGATGACGCTGCCGTGCCCGGAAGCCCTCAGATCGGCCGCGGCGGCCTGAACCAGGACGAACGGGGCGGTCAGATTGACCTCGAGCGCCCTCCTCCAGGTCTTCTCTGACTGCTGTTCGAAAGGAACCGCCCAGCCCTCCAGGCCGCTGGTTCCCACAAAGGCCGCGCAATTGACGATAACATCGATCCGCCCGAATCGCTCGCGAACCAGGCGGGGCAGATCGCGCACCTCGTCGGACCGCTCGAGGTCGCAGGCGAAGCTGGCGGCTGTGGCTGGCCAACGTTGACCAAGTTCGCTCGCTGCCGCCTCGGCACCGGATGGTGAAAGGTCAACGACGGCGACATTGGCCCCCAGTTCGGCCAGCGCATGGCCGATCGCCCTGCCGATATGGCCGGCGCCGCCCGTGACCAGCGCGACGCGCCCGTCGAGTGACATCAATTCGCGCAAGGTGCGGTCGGCGCTCACCCGAAAATCCTCTGGAATTCGTCCGACGCGCGCTGCAGGTCGTCGAGACGGCCGACGTCGATCCAGTATTCCCGCAGCGGAAACACCACGGATCGCTTGCCGCCGGCTATGGTCCGCTCGATCAAGGTCGGCATGTCGACCACTTCGTTCCCGGCGATATGGTCGAGCACGCCGGGGTCCAGCAGATAGACGCCTGCATTGACGAAGAATTTCTGGGTCGGTTTTTCGCGGATGCCGAGCAGCCGGTGATCGTCGAAGTCGATCACCCCGAACGGCACGGTGACGGAATGCTCGCGCACGCAGACAGTCGAGAACGCCTGATGCTCGCGGTGGTATTTCAGCATCTGCTCGAAATTGACGGTGGTCAGGAGATCGCCGTTCATGACGAAGAACGGCTGCTTCGGCCGCTCCGGCAACAATGAGAGCGCGCCGGCGGTGCCAAGACGTTCGCTCTCCTGGAGGTAGCTGATATCGACGCCCCAGGCCGAGCCGTCGCCAAAGTAGTCGCGGATCATCTCTGATTTGTAGTTGACCGAGATGAAGAACTTGCCGAAGCCGGCTTTCGCGAAGCCACCGAGTACGGTTTCGAGAATCGGCTTGTCGCCGACCTTGATCAGCGGTTTTGGCAATTCATCGGTGAGCGGTTTCAGCCGCGAACCGAGCCCGCCTGCCATCAGCACCACCCAATGATCGCTTTGCTGGGCCAGCGCGAGATCGTCGATCAGCTTGACCTCGATGACTTTTCCGGCCGCGTCTACAATCGGCAATTGATGGATCGAGTGACGGCGCATCAGATTGAGCGCGGCTGGATTGGTGATCCCGGCCGGCGCAGTAATTGGCGTCCGGTTCATGACCAGCCCAACCGATGCATCGAGGCCGATGCCGCCGAGCAGCGCGCGCCGCACGTCGCCGTCGGTCACGGTGCCGATGATCCTGCCGTCGCGCTCGACGATCGCCAGTTGCAGATTGCCCTGATCGATGCGCCGCAGCGTCTCGATCAGGGGCGTATCTTCACTGACAATGAATGCTCCGTTCATGACGTCCTATTCCCGGTCGCCGCCACAAACGCGCCGGCCTCAACGTTCTTCGTTATCACCGCGCCGGCAGCGACGACCGCACCGGCGCCGAGGCTAACCCCGCTCAATACCACTGCGCCCGCGCCGACATGGGCGCCCTCGCCTACCAGCACGCCCCCGCACAGCACCGCGCCCGGCGCGATATGGCAGTGGTCCCCGACTTGGCAATCATGTTCCACCACCGCGCGGGTGTTCACCAGCACATTTCGTCCGATTCGTGCAGCTGGCTGAATGATCACGCCCGCCATCACCTGAGCGCCCTCGCCAAGGGAAGCATCGGAGGCAACCACAGTGGCCGCATGGGTTATCACCGGGAATTTGTATCCTAGCGCAGCGAAGCGGTCGAACAATTCGCGCCGTGCCGACAACCCGGAACTCGATCGCGATGCGCGATTGCCGAGGCCGTTGGCGAGTTCAACCTGGTCCGGTTTCATCTTCAGTATGTCTTCGTCCGGGCCTGTGATCGGAATTCCCCCACACATCGTGCCGACGCGGGCGGAATCGCGGTCGGTCACGGCGCTCGGACGCGTACCTCGGCTGAGCAACGCCTCGATGACAACGCGGGCATGACCGCCAGCACAGAGCACAATCAGGCTCATGGCTCCAGCGCCTCATTGGCCGCGTAATCGCGATCGGCCTTCTTGCCCAGATAACTCCAGTATTCGGTCGGCGGGATGCCGTCGCCCGGACGTTTCACGCCGAGATTCCGTTCCGTGAAAAGCTCGCCGCTGCGGATCGCGCTGGTTGCGACAAGGCTTCGCCGCGCCACCGATCGATTCGCGATCTCTTCCGGCGCCGGAATTTTGCGCCCGTCGCCCAGCGATGCTTCGACTTCGCGGATATTGGCGATCATCGCGGCCAGTTCATCCGGCTCGATCGAGGCGCGGTGGTCGGGGCCCGGCAGGTTGCGATCAAGGGTCAGGTGCTTTTCGATCACGGTCGCGCCGAGCGCCACCGCCGCGGCCGCGACATGGATGCCGCGACTGTGGTCGGAGAAACCGACGGGAAGCCCGAACGCATTGGAGAGCGTCGCCATCGCGCGCAGATTAATCGACTGCGGATCGGCCGGATACTCCGTCGTACAATGCAGCAGCGTCAGCTTGCTGCGCAATTCCGTCCAGGTTTCGCGATCGAGCAGGATGTTGGCGAAATCCGCCGCCATCGGCTGCGCGGTTGGCTCACGCAGATAGCCGAACGCGATCACGCCAAGGGCCTGCTCGACTTCGGCCAACGTCGCCATGCCCGTGGACAGGATGATCGGCAACCGAAAGCGTGCGAGATGCAGCAGCAACGGTGCATTGGTCAGATCCCCCGAGCCGACCTTCAAGGTAGAGACACCGATGCGCTCGACCAGATGCGTCGCGCTGTCGGCGTCGAACGCCGTCGACATATAGGTGATGCTGGCTTTGGCGCAGGCTGCCGCAATGCGCTGCTCGTCGTCTTCGCGCAGTTCGAGCGCGCGCAGCATCTCGAGCTGGGAGTGCTGGGTGCCAGTCGTAGCCTGCTGATAGCTCGCCTTGGCGGCTTCGGCGGTGGCGAGCTTGTCAGCCCGAAACGACTGAAATTTGACGACGTCGGCGCCGGCACGCGCCGCCGCCTCGACCAACGCCAGCGCCCTGGCACAATTGCCGTTGTGGTTAACGCCGGCCTCGGCAATGATCATGGTTCGGCGTTGCATGCGCTTTTCGTCGCTGACCGGTGCGGACAATCGAAATCGCCCCCTAAATCAAGCGGTTGTCTTAGTCGAGTACACTGGTAAAAGCAACGCAAGCGGACGGTGCCGAATTTCCTTGCGGGCGGGATTTACCGAGAGCAAATGACTGACAAACCGGAGATATTGTTCCTGCTGGTGGGACGCGGCGGATCAAAGGGATTGCCGGGAAAGAACTTACGCGACATCGGCGGGCTTAGCCTGATCGGCTACAAGGCCAGATCCGCGCTGCGGTCGCGCCATTGCTCGCGGCTGATCGTCTCCAGCGATAGCCCCGAGATCCGAAGCGAAGCTGTCAGGCATGGCGCCGAGATGCTATTTGAGCGGCCGGCGGAGCTTGCAACCGATACTGCGTCTTCCAACGACGTAGTGCTCCACGCCATGGATTGGATCGAGGCAAATGAGCGGCGGCGCTACGACGCCATCATGCTGCTGGAACCATCATCTCCGTTCGCCCGCCCCGAGCATTTCGACGAGGCGATCGATCTGTTCGTGGCGCGCAACGCCAGCCTCGTAGTCGGAATTCGCGAGACCGAGGTGTCGTCGATCTTCGTCGGCCCGCTCGGCAAAGATGGTTCGATCGGCACCATCGTCGACAAGATGCTCGCTACGACCGCGCAGCGGCGGCAGGACCAGCCGTTAGAGGTGACCATGAATGGCGCGCTCTATCTGATCGGGTGGGACGCCATGCGCAAGCACGGCAAGATCTATTCCGACCCGGCCGCGAGCTACGGCATCCTGATGGATCGCCTGCACTCGCTCGAAATCGAAACCGCGGCCGACCTCGCCTACGCCTCCTACGTCATCGAGCACGGAATGCTCGACGCCTCGCCGTGGCGAAAACAGCCATGACGACCGCGCGCCGACGCATCGCCGTGGTGACCGGATCGCGGGCGGATTACGGATTGCTGAAAGGCGTTCTGACGCGGTTGCAGAAGATGGATGACGTCGACCTGCAGGTCATCGCCTGCGGCATGCATCTGCTGCCGAAATTCGGCGAGACCTGGCGCATCATCGAGGCTGACGGTTTTAAGATCGCGGCCAAGATCGACCTCGAACTGAGCGATGATCGCGCGGAAACTGTGGCGCGCGGCACCGGGATCGGTGTGGCCGGATTTGCCGAAGCGCTGCCGAGCCTGGCGCCTGATCTGCTGGTGGTGCTCGGCGATCGCTACGAAATCCTGTCGGCGGCGGTGGCGGCAACGCTGTTGAATATTCCGATCGCCCATATTCATGGCGGCGAGATCACGGCCGGCGCGTTCGATGACGCCATACGCCATGCCATCACCAAGATGGCCTGCGTGCATTTTGCCGCCGCCGAGCCGTATCGGCGGCGTGTCATCCAGATGGGCGAGAATCCGGATTTTGTCTTTAATGTCGGTGCGCCGGGCCTCGATTTGGCAACCACCGCGCCAACGATCAGCCGAGCCGCCTTGGTTAGTGAACTCGGCATCAGTGGCCCGGAACGATTCCTGCTCGTCACGCTGCATCCGACCACCGCGCGGCCATATGCCGACGCCGCCACTGTCGCCGCGCTGCTGGGCGCGCTAGCCCAGATCGAGGATCGCAGTTTCATCTTCACCGGCGTCAACGCTGATCCCGGCTACCGCGTGATCGACGATGCCGTCAGGGCGTTCGTGGCCGAGCGGCCCGGCCGGGCGCATTTGTTTGCTTCGCTCGGCAGCGAGCGCTACTGGGCGGCGTTGCGACTTTCAGACGCCGTGGTGGGCAATTCGTCGAGTGGCATTCTGGAGGCGCCTGCAGTCGGGGTTCCCTCGGTCAATATCGGCGACCGTCAGCTGGGCCGGCTGCGCGCGGCATCGATCATCGATTGTCCTGCCGACCAGGCGACGATTCTCGCAGCGATCGAGAGTATCCTCGAAGGCCGGTTCCAGCCGGACATGTCAAGCGAACCGCCCTATGGCCGCGGCGGCGCGTCCGAGAAGATTGCTGGAGCCCTTCGAAAGGTCGACCTGCGGAATGCCTTTCCAAAGCATTTTTGGACCTACCCGAGGCTGGATCGGGATGGGGGAGCATGGCCACGACCAGCCGCGGGTGATGGAGCAACCATGCCGTCTGAACTGACAGCAGCTCTCGGGCGCGCGGCTCGGCGCCTGCTGACAAACGCGAGCGTCAATATTCTCATGGTGCGCGCGATAACGCTCGCCAGCCGGTTCCTGTTGTCGATCATACTGGCACGGGCGCTAAGTCTGGAAGATCTCGGTTATTTCGGATTGCTGTCGGCGGCGTTGCCATTCGGCATTGTTCTGATCGGCCTCGAGTTCCACAATTTCCTGATCCGGAAACAGGCTGTCGCCACACCACAGCAGCGCGTTGAACATATCCGCAATCAAGGCGCACTCTATTTCTGCAATTATCTGGTCATGCTCGCAGGCGCCGCGGTCTTCGTGCTGTTCAGGCCAGATCAGCTTGTCGCCGTGTGCTGGTTTGTCGCCCTGCTTGCCGTTGAGCATCTCACCATCGAGGCGCTCCGAAACCTGATCGCCTTCTCGCGGCCTCTCGCGGCCAACATGATCCTGCTCGTTCGAGGCGGCCTGTGGGTTTATGCCGTGGGCATTGTGATGGCAATCATGCCGGTGACCCGGAAGGTAGAAACCGTTTTCATCGCGTGGCTGATCGGCGGCATTTGCGGCATCCTGATAGCCATCGTGTTGTTTCGAAAGCTGCCCTGGAGAGAAGTGCCGTGGCACGGCGTGGACTGGAAGTGGATCAAGAGCGGCCTCAGAACCTCGACGCCATTCATGCTGATCGTCGCAAGCATACTGACGAGCACTTACTGCGACCGCTTTTTTATTGACGCCTACCTGCCGAGGCGTGACGTCGGCATCTACACTTTCTTCTCCATGCTCGCGATCGGGATGCAGTCGCTTATAACCAGCGTATCTCAGCAGCATTTGCCGCTTATCATTGTCGCGCATAATCAAGGGGCAATCGCTCACAGGCGCTCGCTCGTCAATTTTGCAAGGACCATGGCCTACTGTTCCACCGCCGCCAATGCCCTGGCGATCGTCGCGATCTTTCCGCTGCTCTGGCTGATAGACAAGTCCGACTACTCGGAGAATCTGAGTATCTTTTTCGCCCTGCTCGCGGCTTCGGCTCTTAGAGGTTTTGCAGACATCCCCGCCTACGCACTTTATTCAGCCGATGCCGACCGCGAACTTCTTGTGAGCAACATTGCCTCGGCCCTGACGGCGATCGGTCTAAGCGCCATGTTGATCCCGGCCCTGGGATTGCAGGGCGCGGCAATCGGATCGTTGGGCGCAGGTTTCATCTTGCTCATCGTAGAGGGCGCTTTCGCTATCAGGCGTTTCGGCAAGAAGCGTACGGACTGTGCCGGGCGGACGGCCGCTACCGCAGATAAACCCGATTGATTTGGACTCGAGCTACGCCAGTTCGTCATTTCAGCGCGACTGAAGAAGTGGCTTCTTCGGACTGTAGACTTGCAGCGAAACGAGTACAAGCGCCCCCACGGATGTCAAGTATCCAGGCGATTTGACGCCATGACTCGCCGCGAGCTACCGGGCTGGCATGCCCTCGGAAGGAACAGAGACTTTCTGAAAGTACACGTTCTCGGTATCGATTGTCTCAACGGTAGCAGCCTTCAACTGGCCGTCTCTGACGACAAATGGCCGATAGCCAAGAGACGCCATGAAGGCGACCGCATCGCCTGCGTTGTCTCCAAATCGCCTGAGATAGTTATCGACCATCTCCACCATCACGACGCGCGGAGCTCCGGGTGACGACAGAAGCTTTGACGCCCCACGTAGGATCTTCATTTCTGCGCCTTCAACATCGATTTTGATGAAATGCACAGTGGCGACTGCTCTTGACTCGCAAAATTCATCCAAGGTCCGGGTTGCGCCCTCATCCCCCATCCCGCCGGTTTCCGAAAAGAACGCAAAAGAACTGTCGTTATCGGGGAGATTCGCCGAAAGTATCTTGCCGCTGACATCCGAAAGCGGAGATGCAACCATCGTCACATTATGAAGATTGTTGATCTCGCAGTTTAGCTGTGCCAGCAGGGCGTTTTTCCTCACCGGTTCGAATGAGAAAACATGACCAGTCGCGCCAACCGCGCGCGCCAAACTGAGGGTATGCAATCCGATATTAGCCCCGACATCAACGCAGGTGTCTCCGGGTCCTACAAAGCTAGGGAGCCTCGCCATCTCGTCCTTTTCGAACGACCCGACCGTCAGAATGCGCCGGCCAATATACTCATTGGCCCAAACGAGAAGATCGAAGCCATGGAACTTCGTTTGACGAACGGTAGGCGTACGGGGGAAAAAACGGCTGGCAACCCGCATGCAACCCCTTAGCACTTGTCGCATCGGCCCCGCTTTACTCTGGGTATATTCTGCCATGTCTTCGCCCTCCAATTGCCAGAGCCGATATCATGCGGCTTCACGAACATTCACTCATCGCCCTGAAACCGCACGATGTCAAAAGCGTTGCCGCATGACGAAGTGAGAAGATCTCCGAATCCCGCGCGGCGCAGCGTCATCCCCATATCTCGCGAAGCCATGTAGCCTTTGCCCTTTACGATCGCCCGCACCCAAAGAACACCTGTCGAGTGGTTAAGCGGGATTTTCGCCGCACTGAACCAATCGGTGCTCGAAATTGACACTATGTCGAAACGTCTGTTCGAGGCTTGTCTCGCAACGTGCATGTGTCGACAATGCCGCCAATCGTCAACATTGAGAGCAGGACGAGCGCGGAGTTCGATATTCCCAGCGGCCCCTGAATGGGACTTAGTACTATGCTGGCAATCGTAAAAGTCAGCAACAATGGCGGCGTAACGAGAGTGGAACGCGTCGTCCCGCAATAGGCCCACCCGCCGCAAAAGCCCCAAAACACAATGTAGATAGCCGCCCCCCAAGCACCAAAATCGACCAAGGCGGCCCCCCAGACCGTTGGGAAAAACCCGTATATGTCTGCCTTGATCAGTTCGTTGTTCATCGTCGTAAGAAGCTGATTCGCTGGAAAGAATATCCGCGAGATGGGTGAAAGAATGCCGATCTCGTAAACTCCCCAGCTCGGCGACAATTCCGCCCTCGACTGCCAAATCACACCAAGCGTACGAACGCCATGCGTGAGATAGAAGTGATTGCTCAACAGCGCTCTGAAGGCTGAGGATGAGAGATATCCAGCCTCATGTGCCGAAACCACATACTGGCGCGGAGCCACTTTCCAGGACTGCCGCATGTTATTCAAAAACGGCCCGACCTCAGGCGCGCCCGCTGAGGCCACCCTTGGCCTAACGTCCTCAAACATCTTACTCACCCTAGCCGCATCGATTCCGAGCTGAGGCGAATTAGACGGCACAAGGGTTTCTTTAACATTGTTTGCTTCAACTTCATCCGCAGCGTCGGATCGCTTACGCAGCGCTTCGATTTTCTCGATTGGCTTCGCGCGCTTAGGAAGAGACTGCCGATTGTCGGAGTGCTGCTCTTTTGCCGTTTGTAATTCTCGGACGACAGCTTCCATCTCAGCGCAAGAATTTTGTCTGCTCGACCACATGGCATTCACATAAACCCCGAAAAGGACACTCACCACCATAACCTTAACCAGCAAATGGTGTCCGCGAGGTAACGGCGGAAGCCGCCAAGCCAAGCGGACAACGACGACAGAAAGGATCAAGGCGAGCATAAGCAGGATCGGCATTCGTCCTGAGTACAAAATCGCATAGCCGACCGGAGATAGAATCGAAAGCTGCGCAGGATAGACAGCCCATCCCTTAATGTCCTCGCCTCTTAGCAGAAACAAAGCCAATGACACGAAACCGAAAGAAAAGCTGAGATAACCAAGATAGAGCAAGGGTGTCCGCTTGATTTGAATGAAGTCAACCAGTGCCGGCGCGCAGCGGAGCAAGGCGGCGCGATCACTATTGCTCATGCCACTAAACACAGTGCGATCAAGAGCTATCAGCGCAATTCCAACCAGACCCGCTATCGACGCTGCACCGACAGTTAGATTCAACACCTCCGGTGTCGCCGATTGGCGTAGCCCAGGCCCCAACGAGCGCGCGAAACTCCAGGCGCCGGCGCAATGAGCACAAGAAAACAACACCAACCCAACGACTATGAGCAAAAAGGTCGACATCGATGGCAATGAAGGATAGTGGATAGGCCCGATTAGAATAATGACCAAAATGAGGGCCCAAACAGTGCTCAAGAGAACTGGCGGCGATAGAAAACCGCGGGCTATGGTGTTCAATTGCCGCATTGGATCAATCCAACCATTTTCCTACGTCAAACTTCAGCGAAAGAACCAGTTGTACCGCGGTGTATGAGGGCGGCCAGACAGCAGGACATCGATCGCTCGATCCCATATCAGATGTAGGCGACAGGTGGGTAAAGCATATCTGGGCCGGTGGGAAGGCCGGCTAACATCGTCGCGGAGGCTCGCTGGAGTTCCCTATCCTGCGCAGCAGAAATCAGGCACAATCGGAGCGAGTATTGACCCGCGAGGACGGCAATCCCAACGACCTCACCGATTCCAGTCCGATCGAGACGCAAAAGCCAGGACCTCCGGCACCAGACCCGCAAAATCAACACCGGCCTCATAACAATGACGGCAGGACGTGTCAGGAAAAGCCAACCAGGTAGGCTCGCATTATCGCAGATCCAGCGCTGTTGGCTGCAGCCCCTGAAATCGCGATCGCCCGAGAACGCCGCAAAGTCAAAGTGAGATTTCGCGAGATTTCAAGAACCGCGGTAGGTATTGGTTGAGGCTACGGACCAATGGCTCAACGCTGGCACGTATTGCCGGCTTTACTGCATCGAAGTTCTGCCACGTATAATAGTTGCCCTCGACGCTGGCCGCGGCCAAATGTCTGACCATATCCCGGCGTGCCTCGTTCAGGTTCTCGGGCGGCTGCCAACGTTCAAGTTGTTCTGCAACATTTCGGATCTCTCCGAAGCTGCGGACATGCAGATAGTGCTGTTCTGTCGCATAATAAGGCTCGCTCACCACCGAGCAACGGCCTGCAAGGGCAGCCTGAAAGCCGATCGTGCCCGTAAAGGTCACTGAAATACCGCATTGCTCGATCAGCAAATTTGCCGGCACATCGTACGGGACTAGCGTTACGAGAGGCAACTTCGACAGCCTCTCCAACAGTTCACGCTGTCGAAAGCCGAATTGCAGCGGATGATCTTTGACGAATGTGTGGTACCCGGCCTCACCGAGGACTTCGCAGTACTCCATGATGACATCGTCGTGCGGAAGCATGTCCAATGATCGCAGCCAGTAGTCCATCGACGCTTCCGGGAAAAGTTGTAACCCGAGAAAAACGCGCCGATCGAATGTGACCGCCTTCAACCGGCTTTCCCAATCGGGCGCAACCATTTCCAGGACCACGACATCTTCCGGTCTGACCTTGTGTTTGAGACTCTTTAAGAGTCCACATAATGTAGGTTTAACGGATCCCGGCGAACGAGATCTCCACAAATTGAAGAACGCACCGCGCAATGCAAAATATCCAAATACATGCCAGAACTTCCACCTGGAGAATCTTTTGGCGTCGCGCACATAAGTCGGGGCAAAATCGGTCTGACAAAGTGCCTTCACTGCGGAATCAACATGATCGTCCGACGGCTCGCGGAGCCGAACGAGTTGACCGCGACGCATGAATATTACTTCATCTGGAAGTATTGACGTTGTCATCTCCAGAAAGTCAATATTGCGCGCGCGGGCGACTCGCTCCATCACGTCCGTGACGTACCGATCTATAGTAAATGTCACTATGAGACCGGGGTCGAGACTATCAAATGCACGCTCGATGGCTTGCACCATGCCGCCAATCATTTGAAGAGCAAGGTTTCGGTCCAGACTCCTCAGTGACCGGCACCGAAGGATAATCTCCGCGCAGCCGTCTTCTCCAAAGCGCGAAATCGCAACGGCCTCAGCATCGCCCTTCCGCATAAAGCGATAGAAGTCATCAACAAGCACCCAGTCGCCCTCGCCGCGCAGATCGCTCAGCACGACGCCATCAGCAAAATCCAAACGGGACGCGAGATACTTCCACCATCGCGTTGTACTATGGATCGCAAAAAAGACGACTTTTGGCATCGGTGGATCGGGGGGTTATTGCTTGTCTGTAGCCAAAAATGGGCTGCTCGGCAGATTGATGCAGCGCGCATACATGTCCTCGGCAACCGGCAAACGTGAACGCGGGCAGTTGCGATACATCGGCAGCAGATGCATGGGCGTCCACAGGGGCCTGGCATGAACGCCATTGGCATGGAGCGCCGAGAGCAGCCGGTCGCGTTCGCCGGCGTATTCGCGATCCAGAACCAGCGTGTTGAGCCAATAATTGCTCCGCGCACCGTTCGGCTCGCGGTAGATGCCGGCATTGGTGAACCCGTCGAAAACCTCGAGGTAACGCCCGGCCAATTCGCGCTTGGCCTCGACCATCGCTGACAGCCGCTCCATCTGGCCACAGCCGAGCGCCGCGTTGATGTTGGGAAGCCGATAGTTGTAGCCGACCTCGTCGTGATCGAACGACCAGGCATGCGACTTCTTGGCCGTGGTGGTGAAGTGCCGTGCGCGCGTGGCGTACGCGCCGTCGTCGGTCAGGATCATGCCACCGCCGCCGGTGGTGATGATCTTGTTGCCGTTGAAGGAGAGCACGGCGGAATGGCCGAACGTGCCGCACGCCTGCCCTTGCCAGGTCGAGCCCAGCGACTCCGTCGCATCCTCGACGACCACGAGGCCGTATTTTTCAGCCACCGCGAGCAGCGCCGCCATGTCGACCGGATGTCCGAAGATATGCACCGGAACGACGGCACGAATCCGTCGGCCGGTCTGCTTGTTGAAGAGGCCAGCGTCACGCCGAACCGATACCTCCTTAAGGTGAATATCAAGCGCTGCCGGATCGAGGCCCAGCGTGTTCCAGGTCAGATCCACGAAATGCGGAACGGCGCCGGCGTGGCTGACGGCGTTAGCCGTGGCTACGAAGGTGATCGACGGCAAGATGACCTCATCGTCTGCGCGCACGCCCTCGAGCAGCAGGGCGGCATGAAGTGCTGCGGTGCCGTTGATGATCGCAATGGCATGACGGGCCCCGGTGGCGGCGGCGACCATCTGCTCGAAGTGGGCGACATATTTGCCGGCTGACGACACCCAGTTGGTGTCGATGCAATCGAGAACAAGTTCGCGCTCGCGTGTGCCCAGCCGCGGTTCGTGTAGCGCCACCGGACGGGTGGCGGAAGCAAGAACGATATCGACCGCTTCCAGCACGGCGCGCAAATCGAACTCGGCGCGGTGGTCGGCAATGACTGGAGAATGGCTCATCAGGCTCACAAATTGTAGGCGTTGGCGCGATAGCGGGACAGATTTTCTTTCTTCGTGAACCAGGATATCGTTTGCTCCAGGCCCTTGCGAACTCCTTCGATGCCAGCCAGGCGCGGCGACCAACCTAAGAGCTTTTGCGCCTTGGCGTTACTGGCCCACAGCCGGTCAACTTCGCTGCGTTCCGGCCGCAGCCGGACCGCGTCCTGCTCGATTTCGACCTTCGCGTCCATCAGTTCGGCAATCAGCCGTGCGGTATCTCCGATCGAAATCTCGAACCCGTTGCCGATGTTGATGACTTCGCCGACGCCGGCCTTGGTCTCGAGCGCGGCAATGAAGCCCCCGACCGTGTCAGTGACGAAATTGAAATCGCGCGTCGGATGGATACTGCCGAGCTTGATGGTGCGCTCGCCAGCCGCGATCTGCGTAATTATGGTCGGAATAACGGCGCGCGCCGACTGCCGCGGTCCGTAGGTGTTGAAGGGCCGTACCACCGTCACCGGCGTACCGAACGAGCGCTCGAACGACAGCGCGAGCTGATCGGCGCCGATCTTGCTGGCCGAATAGGGCGACTGCCCCTGCAGCATGTGATCTTCAGTGATGGGAACGAATTGCGCTGTGCCATACACTTCGCTGGTGGAGGTGTGGATGACATGGGAGATGTCGAAATCGCGGGCTGCCTGAAGCACATTGAGCGTGCCGCGTATGTTGGTTTCGATATACGTGTCAGGCGAGTGGTACGAATAAGGGATCGCGATTAGCGCCGCGAGATGCAACACGGCGTCGCATCCCTTCATCGCGGTGCGCACGCCATTCGGATCGCGGATATCGCCAGCGAACACGTCGAACTGCTTGCGGATATCGGCGGGGGACGCGTCGAGCCAGCCGTACGAACCGAGGGCGTTGTAGTGCACGAAGGCGCGCACATCGAAGTTCCTGCGGATCAGCTCTTCCGCAAGATGCGACCCGATGAATCCGCCCGCGCCTGTTAGCAGTATTTTTCGCAAGGTTCCCGTCCCCGTTGCCAGACCCGTGCGCCTCTCGGCGCGTCCTGGCCGCTTCTAAACAGTACTGCGGCTGGAAACCAGATCGAACGGACAAAAAACACCCCGGGCCGTTTTATGGCCCCATTTCCGGTAGGTGCGCCATTTTTTCATAACGTATTGATAATTTTACTATTTTGCCACGTCTACTGAGAGGCGAACCTGCGGACCAGGTCAATCACCGTCCGCTGCTGATCCGCCGTGATCTCCGCGAACATCGGCAGCGACAGAATCATGCCCTGCTGGCGGTACGCGTTGGGAAACTGCTCAGGGCGGTGGCCCAAGCGGCGATAGGCGGCGAGAAACGGCAGTGCGGTCGGGTAGTTGATCGCGGTCTGCACGCCATTGTTCCTAAGATGCGCCGCCAGCGCGTCGCGCCGGGGATGCTGGATCGTATAGAGGTGATAAACGTGGCTTCTATCCGTAGCGACCTCGGGCACAACGACGTCCTCGATCTGATTGAGGCCGGCATCGTAGACCTGGGCAGCGCGCTGGCGCGCCGAGGTCCAGTCTGGCAAATGCGGCAGCTTGGCCGACAGGATGGCCGCCTGCATGCCATCGAGGCGGCTATTGATGCCTTCGATCCAGTGCTGGTGCTTCACCAGGCCGCCGTGCCGCGCCAACATAGTCATATGTCCGGTCAGCGTGTCGTCATTGGTGACGACGGCCCCGGCATCGCCCATCGCGCCGAGATTCTTGCCCGGATAAAATGAATAGGTTGCGGCGGCACCGAACGTGCCTACCTGCTGGCCCTTGTAACGCGCCAGATGCGCCTGCGCACAGTCCTCAATCACCCAGAGCTTATGCCTGCTCGCGATCGCCATGATCGCGTCCATGTCGGCCGGCTGCCCATAAAGATGGACCGGAATGATGCCGACGGTGCGCGGCGTGATTGCGGCCTCGATCGCCGCCGGATCGATCGTGAACGTCGCGCCATCGGTGTCGCAGAACACCACGGTCGCACCGGCGTGGGTGATCATCGCCGAGGTACTGATCCAGGAATGCGCTGTGGTGATCACCTCGTCGCCCGGCTGCACCTTGAGCGCGGCCATGGCCAGATACAGCGCGTCGGTGCCGTTTGCGCAGGAGATGCAATGCTTGACGTCGACGGCCGCGGCGAACTCCCGTTCGAAGGCGTCGACATAGGATCCACGGATGAAAGCGTTATCGCGGATGACAGCCGATATCGCGCTGTCGATCTCGCTCTTGATGTTCTGATATTGCAGCTGCAGATCCGCAAAAGGCACCGGCATCGATCGTCTTCCCTACTGGTCCGTCAGCAGCCGGCGCGCCGGATTGCCTGCATATTTCCCTGGCGTCGTCACGTCCCTGGTCACGACAGACCCCGCGCCAATGACCACGTCGTCGGCGATCCTGATCGGCATGATCGTGGCGTTAGAGCCAATCGAGACCCGATTACCAATCAAGGTCTCACGCCACAACTCCCTTTGTCCGCGGGCTGGGCCGCCGGTCGAGAAGGTGTCGTTGACGAACATCACGCCATGGCCGACAAAACAATCTTCACCGATCGTCACCAGTTCGCAGATGAAGGCGTGCGACTGCACCCGCGTGCGGGCGCCAATCACAACGCCCTTTTGGATTTCGGTGAACGGCCCGACAAAGCAATCGTCGCCGATTTTGCAGCCATAGAGATTGCACGGCTCGACGATCCTGACCCGGGCGCCGAAATCGACGTCGCGGACGCCAGCCTGATGCACTTCCGGCCGCTTCACGATGACACACCGAGCCGGCCCAGGCGAGGCGTGAAGCGGAGCGGTACCTCGGCGCCTGTCTCGATCGATTCGTAGAGCGCCGAGATCAATTCCAGGCTCTTGCGTCCTTCGAGACCATCAACTAGAGCCGCGCGCTGATGCACAAGGCAATCGACCACATGCTGGTAGTAGGCCTGATGACCGAAGCCGTATACGTTCGGCGGGTTGACGGAAAACTTCTCAACCACATCCTTGTCGGACGGAAGTTCGTCGGCGAAGCGCCAGTGACGGATCTGGTTGACGGCGAACCCTGCAATCTCGACCGCTCCCTTCTCTCCAAGGATCGAGAGCGAACCTTCGAGGTCGGTTGGACGCACGGCCGTCGTCGCCTCGATGATGCCGAGCGCGCCGTTGCGGAATTTCAGCGTTGCGATGGCGGTGTCCTCGGCCTCGATCTTTGCCAGGGCCGTGACGGCGCGGGCGTGAACGCTGACAACATCGCCGAAAAACCATTCGAGCATATCGACGTGGTGGCTGGCCTGGTTTGAGAGCACGCCGCCGTCATAGGCCCACGTGCCGCGCCAGGCATCCTGATCGTAATAGGCTTGGTCGCGGCACCAGCGCACGCGGACGGTGCCAAGGATCAGGCGGCCGAAGCGGCCGGCCTCAAGCGCCTCGCGCGCCTTCACTACCGGAACGTTAAAACGGTTTTGCTTGACGATGAACAGCTTCACGCCGGCCTCATCGCAGGAGCGGATCATTTCATCGGCATCTTGCAACCGCAGCGCCATTGGCTTCTCGACGACCACATGTTTGCCAGCCTTTGCGCAGGCGATGACATGAGCAGGATGCATTCCACTCGGCGTCAATACTGCGACAGCGTCGATGTCCGTTCGCTCAAGGAAAGCATCGATATCATAATCCGCCGGAACACCGAATTTCGACGCGATCGCGTCGGCCCGCGCCGAAATCGGATCGCAGACCGCGACGAGCCTCGCTCCGCTGATATAGCCGCCTCCGAGCAATTCGGAGTGACGCTTGGCAATGCGCCCACACCCGAGCAGGCCAGATCTGATCATCGTACGTCCCTATACCGACCGACTACATTGCGATGAGGAGCCTAGCAAGCCACCAGAGGCCATTCTCGATAGTCAAACAATCTCTGTCTCTAGACACTTTTTGTGGATCTGATCGCCTGATATGACTTAACCGCTGACATTCAATAATATGTCACTGGCTGCTCAAATATTGTCAACTCTGGAACTGGACTTATCGAACCGGACTGCGTCATAGACGCAAAAAGTCCGAATCTGACGACCTCGGCCAAAAAAGCGCGATGGTTCGGAGTCTCGCAAGAACAACGAACGTCGCACCAGGACAGCTGACCTCCGTAAAGCAGCCCCAAACGTCTCAGGGAGTAGGTTTGACAGCCCAATAGGCTCGGCCGTTGCTCTGAGGATCGCTGTTGTCTGATGAGGAGAAAATGAAGATAGACACCTTGTTTCTCCAATGGGAATAACGACCTCTACCAATGCGAGCGACGTCCGCGTGAACGCTATGCGGGGGGCCGATAGGTCTTCCGTCTTCGTAGATTTCGATCGGCGACCGTTCGTTGTTGTCCGGCGAGTCCGCTAGGCTGGCAAATGTCTCGTCGCGGGCGATGACCCCGAACTCGGAACTCAAAAATCTTACGAATGGCCTGCGCAGCAAAACCTTTTCGCCTGCAACTCTTGGCTCGGTTCGGGAGATTGCAGGCTGCGAATATTGGGACCGCAGCCAGCTGGCCGTCAGGAAATAGGCACTGATTGCGCCAATCGCCAACAGCAGCTTGGTCCGATTATCCCAACGTACGATTGAGGTCATGGTCTTCGCACCAGTGCCTAGCGCCAGGTACTAGTAACCTGAAAGCGACCTTTGCCGCAACCTGACCTCGTTGATTCCTTAAATGGTACAGTGCCCGTGAGCTTTCTCTTGCCTCAGCTCTGAAAACGTCGATTGTAAGCCGTCGCGAACCTGGATGCAGGCCTCCGAAAAATGGAAAACTTGACCGAGCAAAAGCAAACGTCTGCACCAAACCTGCTGTTTGGGAGCCGTAAGGGCTTTATCCTCTTGAACTGGATTCTGATTGCGGTGTCCTGTGTTTCTCTTGTGTATGTTGCCCACTATTATTCGGATTATTACATATCATTTAGGCCTTCGGGCGTGCCTGGCGCAATCATACTGATTGCTGCGTTTTCCCTCGTTTCAATTCTCTTTGCGTTTGCCGGCAATAGCTTCGGTTACGTCGTGGGCTTCTATTCGTATGCGATGATCGCGGGGTATCTTTGGCTGAATAATTTTTCCGAATTAGTTTACAATCATCGATTAGCAGGGCTTTCCGCGGCAGCATCGGCGATCGCATTCTTGTTGCCCGCCCTGTTCATCTCCTCGCCCGTTCGCCAAATCTACACTCTGTCCTTATCGGCATTGGATCGCCTGCTCACACTGATCCTGTTGCTGAGTTCTGCGACGATCCTCGTCGGCGCCAGCTATAACTTCAAATTTGTCAGCATTGAAAACATCTACAACTACCGCTCCGAACTTGGATTACCGGTGATTCTGAATTACGTGATCGGAATAGCATCCAACGCGCTGCTGCCATTTGCATTCGCCTGTTTCGTGGGACGCGGAAATATCTGGCGTGCTGGGGCGGCTCTGTTTCTACTTTTGATGTTCTATCCGATCACGCTGAGCAAACTGGCCCTGTTCACGCCGTTCTGGCTCGTGGCAATGTTGGCCCTTTCGCGATACTTCAACTTCAAGTTTGCCGTCACTCTTTCGCTGCTTGTGCCGATTTCCGTCGGATTATTGCTGATCATCCTGTTCCAGCAGGAGATACTGCCTTACAGCATGACCTTTCCCTATTTCGGGCTCGTGAACTTTCGGATGATCGCGATTCCCTCGTTGGCCATGGACTATTACAATAGCTTTTTCTTCGCCCATCCCGTGACGAATTTCTGTCAGATACGTTTGCTCAGGCCTTTCGTCGCTTGCCCCTATCAGGAGCAGCTGGCGAACGTCATTTACAATGCTTTTGGCATTGGCGGACAATTCAATGCCTCGCTGTTTGCGACGGAGGGTATCGCGTCGGTCGGAGCCTTCTTTGCCCCGGTCACGGCATTCGCAGCGGGACTTGTGATTGCGTTAGGCAACCGCCTCTCTTCCGGTTTGCAGCCGCAATTCATCCTAATCTCGGGCGCTATTCTAGCCCAAGCGCTTCTTAACGTACCCCTGACAACGGTGCTGCTCACCCATGGCGCCGGCGTGCTATTTGTTCTTTGGTACATTCTACCGCGCGACGCATTTGGAGTGGCGGCGACGCCGGGCCCTCAAAATCTTAGCCGGTGACCAACATGCTTGAAGGCTAAAGCGACCGGTGCAGAAAATTGCACGGATCGCGTGCGCAATAGGCAGGCCTGCAACCGAAGTCAAGCCTGCGTTGCAAGCCGAACGGTCTTGGCAAAGTCCGCCGCAAAGGCAGCGACGCGGACATCCTGATTCGGAAGGAGGTTGCGGATGACAAGTCCGCCAGGATCCTCTGAGAGACGCATGAGTTCGTTCGCCAGGGCGACAGGATCGTCAGTTCCGAAATAGCTCGCCGCACCGGCGGTCTGCTCGCGATGCACATCGAGATCTGACAATATCATCGGCACCCCAAACGATTTCGCCTCTTCAACGGTTGTGCTCCACCCCTCGGACCGGGACGGATTTATCAGCGCGGTGCACGCCCGAAGCAACGCGTATACATGCGATAGCGGAATTATTCCCAGATGACGGAACCGCCCTTCAAGCCCGCGGCTTCGCACCCGCGCCATGATCTCATCGAAATAGCCGCGCTCGCGCCGATCTTCGGTGCTGCCCGATGCGCACACGATCGCATTGACCCCGCGCTGCGCCAGGATGGCCAGCGCATCCACGACTACCTGGTGGTTCTTGTGCGTGTAAAATTGATTTGGCAGGTAGAAGTATTTTTCGGGCAACTGGTACTGCGCAACAATCTCGGCCGGATTTGCGGTCAGGAATGCCGGCGACAGCCCGGTCGCGAA
Source organism: Bradyrhizobium sp. RDI18 (assembly GCF_043203335.1). Lineage (NCBI taxonomy): Bacteria > Pseudomonadati > Pseudomonadota > Alphaproteobacteria > Hyphomicrobiales > Nitrobacteraceae > Bradyrhizobium > Bradyrhizobium sp. RDI18. The sequence goes on from NZ_JBICRN010000006.1 coordinate 944,136, forward strand.
ACGAACCACACAGACCTCGTTCTTCGCTCCGGGATAGAATTTCCTGAAGTCGCGATGCGAGCTTTCGCTGCTCAGCATTACGGTCCGGCCGGATGCGATTTGCATTCGGAAACCGGCTTCGCGGCGCCAGCGCGCCGCCGCCGGGAAGAGCTGAGGCAACCGTCGATGCTGAAAGTCGGGAAACCAGGCCACAGCGGGATAGGGCAGACGCCAGCCAAAGAACCGGGCAGCTTCGAAGACGGCGTCGATGCGATGCGTCCGGAATTCTGCTATTGCCTCCCGGTCCAATCCCCATGCCAGCGACGTAGCCAAACCGACATGGCCGTCGAACGCCGCCGATCGCACCACCTCCACACCAGGTATCGCGGCAAGCGGCGCAAGATCGGCATCATCATCACCGGTCCCGGCAAACAGGACGGGCGCAAACTCGCCGGTGCGGAACTTGCTCAGCGCCTGAAATAGATTGCTTTGATAGTTGTAGCCGCCGGCCCAGAGCCTGCGGGGAATATGCGTAAAAGCGACACGCAGCGGCGCCCCCTCGTTCACCGGCTCTGACTCTTGAACCACGAGACATAGTCCGCAAAGCCCTGTTCAGCCGGGATCGTCCACTCGAAGGGCAGAGCGCGGAGCGTTGCGTCGTCCGCCAGCAGACTTGACGGATCGCCAGCGCGCACAATGCCCGAAAATTGTACCGATACGGTTCCGCCCCAGCATTCTGCAAGCATAGCGGCAACCCGCGCCACCGTCGTTCCAAGCCCGGAGCCAGCGTTAATCATTTGAAAGGTCTCTGCCTGCGGCGTTCCGCCGATCACGGCCAACAGCCGGGCGACGTCGCGAACATCGGTCCAGTCACGCACCTCCGCACCTGTTCCTCCCAACACCAGGTTCCGCTCACCACCTTGCAAGCGGGAGCAGATGTCCCATGGCAATTGCTTGCGCAAGTTTGGGCCGTAGACCGAGAACAGCCGCGCCACCGTGCTGCGTATGCCAAAAGTGACGGCATAACTTCGGCAGAGCTGCTCCATCATCAGCTTGTGCTGCCCATAGGGCGACATTGGAAGCGTTACGGCATCCGCCACAATCGCACCGCCATGACCGTCTCCATAGACTGCCGCGCTCGACGCGACAATCAAGCGACAATCCCTGGCGACCCCGCGCAGCCACTCCAGCAGCCTCGCCGTACTCGCAACGGTACGGGAAAAATCCTCAAACGGCTGCGCGATCGACAGCCCGACCGACGACCCGCCGGCCAGATGGAAAATCGTCGACGGCAGTCCGCCGCGCTCCGCAAGCGCGTTGAGATTGGCCGCATCGATCTCGCCGTTCAGCCAATGCTCGAGACCGATGCAGTGCCGTTCGGCTTCGCCGATCGCGCCGTGACCGATGCCGTGAACGCGATTGCCCCGATCGGCCAACACCCTGACGAGATGCCGACCGATGAAGCCATTGGCGCCAGTAATCCACACGCTCATGACTGCGCCTTGTGACAGACAAACGAGTAAAGCCGACCGGGCCGGTGGTCAAAGCGCTCTGCCATCGAAAGCAGCGACGTGAAGACGTTCCTGGAAGCGAGCGCAGCGCGCCAAACGGGTCTCACCGGCATCTTGTCCGTCAATCTTTCCACGACGGCCGTCCGCAGAGTCTCGATTGTATGGGGAAACAGATTGATCGGGCTCTTGAGCGGCGACAGCACCTCGATCGCAGCAAATCCCGCATTCCTCAACGCGCCGATATATCGATCCAGAAGATACGCGTGCTCGCCGCCATAGAGGTGATGCAGGGGATGCTGGCCGAGGAATGCCCCGAGATCGGATTCCCTGCTGATCACGTGTTCGCGCGCGGCGATGAGCATTCCGCCCGGGCGAAGCACGCGGTACATTTCCCGGCAGGCGCTGTCGAGATCGTGCATATGGTGCAGCACGGCGCGCGCAAACACGACATCAAACACGCCGTCGGCGAACGGGAGGCGCTCGGAAAACTTCTCAACCACCTCGATCGGCAAGCCAGCCTCGGTCGCGAGCACGCGGATCGCCGCCGTCCCGACCACCGCGCTGGGGTCAGGCTCGAGCGCAGTGACCGCAAATCCGCTTCGCGCCAGCGCATAGCTCGCAATGCCGCGCCCGGCGCCAACATCAAGCGCTCGGCCGGTCCGGTTCCGCAGAAGCTTCAAAATCGCCTGCCATTCGGCGCTAGCAAAATAGCGCTCGGCCGCATCGATCAGAGGGTCGTCATAGAACGCGTCGAGCACAAGCTGACGCTGGTCCGGCTGGTTGCGCAGCCAAACCACGGCATCTTCCCACGTCGTGAATGGCTGCTCCACCATAAATTAGCTAACCCAGCGCGCCATTCAGATCAGATCCTGAAATTTCGTCCATTGCAGTTGTTTGCTATAGCGCTCTTTTACCATGGCGCAACCCGCCTGAGCGATGGATCTTGCCAGGGTTTCATCTCTCATGAGCTTGTCGATCAATTCCGGTATTTGTTCAGGCGAGGAATATTGCAACATGGTTTCGCCATTAACGAACCCCTCCGGATAGCGCCCCGCGTCGGTCAGAAGGACCGCTCCGCATCCTGTCGCCTCAAAGCATCTCATATTGCCGCGGTCCTCCCCCGCCATGTCCACGGCGCCGTTGAAAACGATCCGGCTCTTGGCAATCGCGGCATAGGCATCGCGGCCATACAACGGATCGGCGCGGATCTTCCGAATTTCGTCCGGATGACGATATGAGCGCAGCGCAGGCAGAGGAGGAAGAAAATTTGCCAATCGGGTAAGACGCAGATCTTCGAAGTAAAAGCGTGCCCGCACACCGGGCGCTGAAGCCGCCGCCCGAAGGGCTTGGCTGCGCTTGACGTGATGGCGCGAGAATCCGCCGATGAAGATGAGATCGAGTTCATCACTTCGAGCTGCGGCATAGGCATCCATCACCGGATCGTGGGCCGGGAAAAAATACGCTACTCGACAACCCTTTTGTCGCCAACGCTCGAGAATTGAAGGGAAGTTGCATACGATCAGGTCGTATTTCGTCAGATCTGCGTTTCCGGACGGCGCAGCACGCCAGCCAACCGATTTCTTCACGCAACCCGGCAATTTCGCGACAAACTCGCTACCGTAACGGATCGGGTCAAGATTGTAGAACACTTCAGTGCGATGTTGCTCGATCTGCGCGAGCAGAATTTGCTCCAGATCTTCTGTCTGCACACCGTTCTCTTTCGCCCAGAGCAGTTGCAGGTCCTTGTCGTCTCCGTTGGTGTAAAATGCATCCGGGCCGTTGGTCAGTACGGGCAGAAGGATATGGGACGCCGTAAATCTGGTATCCAGAAACTGCGCTCGTCCGGCGGCGAAACTTTGATACGGCAAGCGGCGACGATGGGCCTGGAATCCACGGGACAAGCCGTTGTTCTGGAAAACACGCATGACACTCAACCTTCGATACTTGCATCTGGCGGGGAGCTTAATGTCCGGATCACTCTGGCCGGATTCCCGGCAGCCAACGTGTACGGCGGAATGTCCCTGGTGACGACTGAACAGGCTCCGATTGCGGCACCCTCTCCAATCGTTACTCCCTTCAGCACACTCACGTTGAATCCGATCCAAGCCCTATTGCTCACCACCACCGGCGCGTGCGCGATCTTCTTCCAATCTTTCCGGCCGGCACTCCATTCGCGAACGTCGTTCCGGCGGTCTATCCAATCGACGCTGTGGGAATCGTGGTCCACAATCGTAATCCCCCATGACATGATGACATCGTCGCCGATGGAGAGGCTTCGATAGCAGACCAGATGACTTCGTCCGATAAATGTGCGGCTTCCGATCTGAATTTTGCCTCCGGTTTCCTCGAAACTGATATCAGCGTGGACGATCGAGATCTTCTCCTACCGACAAAGCGTTGCCTGCCGCGCGCCTGATGCGGCGCCACGCGATCGTCGATCCACGTCCGATACTTACCGCCCCGGAAAGCCGGCTTTTCCAGCCAAGGATGGCGTCGATCAGGCCTATCAGGATGCGCCGCATGCTAAGACCTCGCCAGCATCCATTTCATGTTCAGATACGGCCAGATGCGGCCGACCGATTCCCAATCCCACTGTTTCGAGGAGGTCAGATGGTCAACGGTCCGGCGCAAGCGTTCCTCATCCACCAGTTCGCCAAACGCCGGCACCTTCTGGCCGAGCAATCCCGCGGTCCAGCCGGCCAGAGGTCCGTTCAACCATTCGGGCATCGGCGAATTGAATCCGACCTTTCTGCGTCCCATCCGGATGGATTCCGGCATCAGGTTGGCCATCGCCTTTCGTGCAACGACCTTGGTATAGCCATTCGATGACTTGCTGGATTCCGGCAACGCCATCGCATAGGTGACCAGACGCCAGTCCATGAACGGCATGCGGACCTCAATGCCGTGAGCCATTGACAGGCGGTCGAAGTTTCGCAGGATGGTCGGCAGCACGGTGCTATGAAACATCCGATAGAGCCGTCGGTTCAATGCACCCCAGTCGCGCGGCAGCACGTCATCTTCTCCGACCAGCGGAAGCTCCGCCGGAATATCGCGCAGACCGCCCCGCAGGAAATAGTTTCCCTGGCGCCGGATCATAAGCGCCCGCAACAGATCGGTGCCTCGCCGCGCCGGTGCCGAACTGGAAGAAAATCCAGCGAGCAGGTTTCGCATCCAGAACGCTCCCGCTTGCCCCTCCTGAAGATAGGCCCCCATCAACTCGTCCGCGCCATGGCCGTCCAGCGACACTGTCACGTTGTGACGCCTGAGTTCTCGATAGATCAACCAGGCCGCGCTTGGAAGTCCGATATAGACGTCATCATTGTCGTCGAGGATCTGGTCGAGTTCGGTCAGCGCGTCGGCCCGCCCAATCTCGAGGAAGGTCGGCACGACATCCGCCCACGCCGCCGCCTCCTCCGCCATCGGCCGCTCGTCATTCGAGGCGCCGGGAAACGTCGCCACAAAAGCGTGGCGCCACGAGGTGCTGTCCCGCGGACCCATGCCGGCCTTTTCGTGCGCGGCCATGGTGCTGATCACAGCCGACGAATCGAACCCTCCCGACAAACAGGTCCCGATCGGCACGTCGCTGCGCATCCGAAGCGCGACCGCGTCCTGGAACAGTTCGCGAAAGCGTTCCACGCGTTCGGCTTCGGTGTTCGGGACCACCGGCAGGTGATCCACCGTCCGCCACCAACGCCGGACCTCCAATTTGCCCTGGCGCAGCCACATGCAATGTCCGCACTGAAGGCGGCGCACCTCCCGGCAAAGGGTCCGTTCGCTTCCTTCGATTCCGAAGGCATCAAGCATAAGTCGCCGCGCCACGTCGATATCCAGCGACACGTTGATCAGGCCGCTTCGCACCAATGCGCGCTGCTCGGATGCAAAGACAAAGCGTTCCGACGTGAGCGCATACAACAGCGGCTTGATGCCGAAGCGGTCGCGCGCCAGAAACAGTTCTTCGGTTTTGGTGTCGAAGATCGCCAGCGCCCACATTCCGTTGAAGCGCGTCAGCATGCCTTCCCGCCACGCTTGCCATGCGGCCAGAATGACCTCTGTGTCCGACTGGCTGTGGAAAATTGCCCCCTGCGCCTCGAGCTCGCGCCGCAGTTCGAGGAAATTGTAGATCTCACCGTTGAACACGATCACGTGGCGGCCGTCGCCGGAGACCATCGGCTGATAGCCTCCCTCGCCGGGATCAATGATTGCGAGCCGGCGATGGCCGAACGCTAGATTGCGGTTCGCGCTGAACCAGCTTCCCTCGCCAAACGGTCCGCGATGCGCGAGGAGATTCGTCAGTCGCGAGATTTCCGCCGGTTCGACCGCGTTGCCACGGAGGTTCACGATGCCTGCAATTCCGCACATTCGTCAGGTCGCCTTTAGGGGCAAGAAGCGGCTGGCGATGACGCGAAGGTCCCGCCAGCAGGCCACCCCAAAAGGGCCAAGGCGCGAAACCGCAACCGCAGTGAGGAAGACGATGGCGGCCGCCAGCAGATAGAGACCCGCCACGTACCACCAACCAATCGCCTGGTCGAGTTGCGCGGCGCGGAAGCCATATCGCAACGCCAGCGCGGTTGCGATACCGACCCCGATCGGCATTAAGACGAAGTGTATTAGACGCAACCACATGCCGGTGAGGCTGAAACGCCGCCGCAGCAGGATCACCGTGGTGACCATTTGGGCGATCATGCCGAAGCAGGCGCTCCACCCTGCCGCTTGCCATCCGAAATAAGGCAGGACAATCGCGCTGGTCGCCAGCGTGAACACGCCCGTAAGCAGCGAGATCAAGGCATTCGAGCTCGAACGCCCCTGCGCCAGAAGATAGAAAGCAAAAACATTCGAACTCGATCCAAGGATGCCGGCGATCGCCAGTATCACCAATACGCGCTGGCCCTCGGCAGCCACTTCGGCGCCGGTCCACAAATGAAGCAACGGGCCGGCAACGGGGATCAGGCCGCCAAGCCCACTGGCGGCGAGCACGTTGAGGATCCAGGAAGAGCGGAACAGGAGATCGGCCTTGCGATCGTCAGCCTCCTTTTTGCAGCGTGCTGAAGAACGGAAAGAGGATTTCTCCGACCTTCAAAACGCCGATATACACCGCCTCTTCCAGCCGCTGCGCAATCGCATAAAAGCCGACGAACTGCGGCTGCAGTAAAGCCCCGAGCAAATAGCGATCCGCCTGTGTGGCGATCAGCGCGCCGCCCTGGGCAGCCAGTTGCCAGCCACCCAGCTTGACCAGGTTACCAAGCGCCCCGCGATCGATTGCCGGGCGCGCCAGCCAGGCGGGGATGACACGTCGGGACCATCCGAACGCCAGAACCAGGCTCGTTGCAAAACCCAGCGCCTGGCAGCCGAGAAACGTCGAGGCCTGAGGCCAGCGCGGAATCAACAGCAGCATGGAGCCCGTCGCAACCAGGGTACTGACGATGCTGATCGAAGCAACGCGTCGATAGTCCTGGCGCGCCGTGAATAGGGCCAGGATGACGGCGGAAAGGCACTGGCACAGCCATCCCGCGCCAGCCAATAGAAACGCAAGTTCAAGATCGCTTGCCGGTGGCCCGCTCAAGTGAAACCCAAGGCGCGCAAGCGGTGCCCCGGCCAAAGCGAAAAGGACCACGATCGGGCCGCCCGCTGCAAATGCGAGCATCACGGCCGTAGCGAACAGGCGCCGCGCATCGTCGCGCTCGGCCGGCTCCAGTCGAAGAGCAAGTTCCCGCGTGGTCGACAATGTCAGCGCGTTGCTGAAGGCTAGTGCAGGCGCAACGCAGGCCGTAACAAGACCAGCGACGCCGAACGCAGCCACGCCGAGGCGAAAGACTACGAACGGCAGAACGAGAAGATTCAGCGCCACGGCCGCCGCAAAGGCGATCGCGTTCCAGGCCGAGTTGCCAAGCAGATCAATAGGGCTTTTTTCTAACGCCATGTCAGTTTCCGGCTGCTATGAATAGCTTAGTGACATGATCATTTAACCGCCGGGGCGTTACTCGTTGCAAGGCGCTATGGATCGGTTGATCAGGTTGGTTTAGCCGAGCGCTAATAGTGATGCGACGCGATTTCGACAGGCAACCGCGTGCCCGGCATTCGAGATTGTGCGCGCCGATAGTGAGGGAGTGCACGCTATCATTTTGGCGGTTTGGCGCAAGCTGGTATCATTAATTCTGGTGAGCAACAGCCCATTTTGGCAGCTTCGCACTTGGTCTAGCTGTATTGGACCGGCTAACGAACAGAGCTCGAATGGACCGTCAGGCGGGTGTTGAATGTCGCATCGGCCCACGCCTTCCAAGCGCAAAGAATAACGGTATGTATGGGGCTATTGATACCACAATATCTAAACAGGAGCGTTTCGAGCGCTCGTAACTGGCCTAGATTCTCTCACCCGCCTTATATCATACACTATCCACGACTCTTACTTAGCTCTATCTGCTGCATCCGATTCTGCGTCGTCATGTGTGGCAAGTGCCGCCAATCATTGGCCTCAGCACTCTCCTGCCTATAGTATTGGTAAACATTGTAGAGAATAAGTACTGTCATTTCCCCTCAGCTCGCTGGACCGCACCACCTCACGGCCGCAAGGAAGCCGCCCGCCTGAATGTAGGTTTTTTGGGAACACACCAAGATCTAATATGAGCAAGATCCAGATTCTAGAAGAGTAAGAAACCTGAGTGGAGGTTTGTCGTACCAGACGAGTCCATCACAAGTGTCTGCTGTACGGAAACGCCGATCACGCCATCACCATTCAGGTCTTGGTAGAAGCCCGGCTCGAGCGATTCCAGCGCGTAACTCGTTCCCGATACGAACCCGCCCGTAGCATTGGAGACCACGTTCCCGCTGCTGTCTGTATTCCATCCGGTGTACTGATCCGTTCCGACCAAATGCAGCGCGACCTCATAGCCGCCCGTTATCTGTTCTGCTCCGATGAACGTCCAGGCCCCGAACTGCCCGACAGTTACTGGTGAACCACCGTACTTCAGTGTCGGACTCGCTCCACCGCCAGAACTCAGAAGGTAGTTGTTCGCGGCCTGCACCAGGCTTGTCGAACCAAAAGATTCGACGACAATCATGGGTGCGCCGATAACTCCGTCGCCATTCAGGTCTTGGTAGAAGCTCGGTTCGAGCGATTCCAGCGCGTAACTCGTTCCCGATACGAACCCGCCCGTAGCATTGGAGACCACGTTCCCGCTGCTGTCTGTATTCCACACGGTGTACTGATCCGTTCCGACCAAATGCAGCGCGACCTCATAGCCGCCCGTTATCTGTTCTGCTCCGATGAACGTCCAGGCCCCGAACTGCCCGACAGTAACTGGTGAACCACCGTACTTCAGTGTCGGACTCGCTCCACCGCCAGAACTCAGAAGGTAGTTGTTCGCGGCCTGCACCAGGCTTGTCGAACCAAAAGATTCGACGACAATCATGGGTGCGCCGATAACTCCGTCGCCATTCAGGTCTTGGTAGAAGCTCGGTTCGAGCGATTCCAGCGCGTAACTCGTTCCCGATACGAACCCGCCCGTAGCATTGGAGACCACGTTCCCGCTGCTGTCTGTATTCCATACGGTGTACTGATCCGTTCCGACCAAATGCAGCGCGACCTCATAGCCGCCCATTATCTGTTCTGCTCCGATGAACGTCCAGGCCCCGAACTGCCCGACTGTGACCAACGACCCACCGTACTTTATCAGAGGGCCGGCCTCGCCTCCGCTCGAATTGAAAGCGTAATTTCCTCCAACTTGAGTGAGAGCAGTAACGCCATAAGACTCAATAACGCTCGGGATTACCGCGGCCCCGATCAAATCCGAGCGATTGATGGCAATATTGCCGGTGAGATCGATCGCGAAATCGGCGAGTTTGTCGCCGTTGGTATCACCCTGCAGCGTGGTGACGCCGGTGGTGCTGCTATAGAAATAGTTGAGCTCGCCGGCGGTGCCACTGAAGGCCGCGGTCCCGATAAACTTGAACTGCTGGTAGCCGGCGGTGCTGCTGATCGCATCGAATCCGTTAAGGTCGATAAGGTCCGCGCCGGAGACGAAATCGGTGATGCGGTCGTGTTGGCCGCTTGTGGACGAGCTGTCGCCCACGAGGAATATGAACGTGTCGCCGCTTGTGCCGCCGGTCAAATTGTCGACACCGGCGCCGCCGAAGAGCTTGTCGAGCCCGCCACCGCCGATCAGTGTATCGCCGCCGCCGCCGCCCCACAGCGCGCAACCGCCGTCGTTGGCCGTCAGCCTGTCATTGCCGCTGCCGCCAATCGCTTTCTCGATGACTGCGCTGAGCGCGATCCCGATGTTGTTGACGAGGCCGCCTATCGAGGAGAAGGCGCCGGAGTGCAAGTCGATGGTCTGGGCCGACGAATAGCCGGAGCAATCGAGCGTGTCGTTGCCGCCGCTGTCATAGATCGTGAGCGCCGGCGCCGAAGTGTAGTTGCCGAAATTGAAGACCGCGCCCGCATTGCTGCCGAAGCCATAGACGGTGTCGCCGGTTCTGGTCGAGGTCGCCGCGCCGTAGATCGAAGCCATGGCGTAGATGTCCGCCATCTGCGGCGTGACCACGTAGCGGTACGAGCTCCCGGAATAATTGTGCTCGCCGAAATACGACATGATCGAATATTGCCAGGTGTCGTTGGCATAAATCGCATTGGTCGAATACGACGCGCTGCCGTTGTACGGCCCCTGGTGGCCGAGCCCGAGCGCATGCCCGATTTCGTGAACGTAGGTCTGGTAGGCGTAGCTATCGATGCCGGTCTTGCCGTCGTTGGCGCCGCCGTCGGTCGTAACCCAGTCGGTGCTGATGTTGATGATCTGGTAAGAGATCGCGCCGCTCCCCGACCACTGGCCACTGCTATAGGCCTGCATCGTGCCGTTGTGGGTGAACGTGATGTTCGCGGAGCCGGAGGTTTGGACGAAGCTGATGTTGGCGACGTCGGACCACGCCTGCAGTGCGGATAGCGCGAGGAACTGCTCCGCCGAATTCAGGCCGTTGATATTGAAGGTGATGGTGTTGGAAGCAAAGTGATGGGCGACGTTGTTGTTGTATTGCCAAAAACCATTGACGAGGTAGTTGGCGAGCGTCGCGATCGACGCGACCGGCTTCGCTGCATACACCTCGCCGCTGGACACGGCTGCGGCGTCTAGCGCCAGCGGGTAAGGCTCGCCGTCGTCGCGAAACTCATTGTCGTGCGCCCCATCATGCTGAAGCGCGCCCTCGCCCGCCCCCGATGCGAACCGCTGGAAAGCCCAGATCTCATCGGAAAGCAGGTCATTCTTCTTCATCGATCAGGCCTGTCAGCAGGTCGTTCGGTTGCGCGAGAATCGCAAAGGCACGCGGAAGGCTAGAATCGCCTTCATTAACGCTTGTTTACCGGCCGGCTTTGTCGCGTCCCTGCTTTACGCTGCATTACGGCGAAAAGCAGAGTCCGCGGTCCCACCCCGTAGTCTTCCGGGGCCGGATTCCGGCTCTTCGCGCTAGCCGTCCCCGCCGACCCGATAAAGGAACCTTGCTGCTCCCGACGATGGCCTCGTCGGGCGCCGAACAAGCAGTTGGAAATCGGCGCCAGATTTGTTTAAGTCGGATCGGGCTGCTTTTCCCACCGCGAAAGTCCAAAACAACAAGGTTTCTCAATGCCTTTCCCACGTGCTTCGCAGGCCCTTTCCCGCTTCACCGTGCTCGATCTGACCCGCGTCCGGTCCGGGCCGACCTGCGTGCGGCAGTTGGCAGACTGGGGCGCCAACGTCATCAAGATCGACGCGCTCCTGGAGGACGGCGGCGGCGAGCAGCCGGGAGGCCCGCGCCATGGCTCGGATTTTCAGAATCTGCATCGCAACAAGCGGGCCATGACGCTGAACCTGAAGGACCCGAAAGGCCTCGAAGTATTCAAGCGCCTCGCCGCCAAGGCCGACGTGGTGGTCGAAAATTTCCGTCCAGACGTGAAGGCAAAACTCGGCATCGACTATGAGAGCCTGCGCCAGGTCAACCCACGCCTCGTCTATGGCAGCATCTCCGGCTTCGGCCAGGATGGCCCCTACCACAAGCGACCGGGTTTCGATCAGATAGCGCAGGGCATGGGAGGGCTGATGTCGGTCACCGGCGCGCCGGGCCAGGGCCCGATGCGGGTCGGCATCCCCGTCGCCGACCTCACGGCCGGGCTGTTCTGCGCCCTCGGTATCCTCACGGCGCTGCTGGAGCGCGATGTTTCCGGCGAGGGTCAGTGGGTGCAAACCTCGCTGTTGCAGGCGCAGATCTTCATGCTGGATTTCCAGGCCTCGCGCTGGCTGATGGAGAAGGAAGTCGCCAAGCAGGCCGGCAACAACCATCCGACCTCGATCCCGACCGGCGTCTTCAAGACCTCCGACGGCTATATCAACATCGCGACCACAGGCGGGCGGATCTGGGAACGCTGCGCACAGGCGATCGGCGCGCCCGAACTGATCACCAATCCCGATTACGCCACTGCACCGGCGCGCTCGAAGAACCGCGACGAGCTCAATGCGGTGATCAGCAAGCTCACCGAGAAGAAATCGACGGAGACCTGGGTCAGGGAATTGAACGAGGCCGGCGTTCCCTGCGGACCGATCTATTCCATTGATCAGATGTTCGAGGATGCGCAGGTCAAGCATCTCGGCATTGCGCAATACGTTCCAAACGACGAGAACCGCCACATTCAGCTCGTGGGCCAGCCGATAACGCTGTCGCGTACGCCAAGCATCATGGTGGCACCGCCACCGGAGTTTGGCGAACAGACCTATGAGGTGCTTGCGGAATTTGGATTTGGCGCCGACGAGATCGTCTCGCTGAAGCAGGCCAAGGTTGTGTGACGCAACGGCAGAGTCTTACTGCTATCTCCGACCAAATTTGCCCACAGAATAGTTGCCCGTAGGACTAGCGTTTCGCTTTGCGCAAACGCACGCCCGCTCCTCCCCCATTTTCTGCGATGAACTCTATTCCGGCCTTCTCGAGCGCGGTCTTGATCTTCGTCAGCGTATCAAGCCTAATCTTCAATTCGCCTTCCATCGACTCTATGCGCTTAACGGTCTCCAGTGAGACGTCAGCAGCTTCGGCTAGTTCTGCCTGCCCAAGGCGCAATATTGCGCGAGCCCCGCGAATTTGACTTGAAGAAAGCATTTTGCACCGTAGGTGTATAAATTTGCCCCTGAGGTGTTGACACTCCAAGGGGTATATCTTACACTTCTAGTGTAACAAGCTTCCTGTTGCCGAGCAACCCCAACGGTCGACAGCACCTTTTCGGTGACCAGCGGAGCTATGCCCAAGTCCTGGAAAGGACGTCGCAACCAGCCACCTCGCGAATGACACCGGAAATCCCATCCATTTCCAAAGAAGAGATAGCCAAATGACCAAAAAGACACACAGTCTCGATCGACGCCAGTTCATCGGCGGCTCCGATGCCCGCATCATCATGGGCAAGGACGAGAAGGCCCTCCACCGCTTGTGGCGAGAAAAGCGAGGCGAGGTGGCCGAACCAGACCTATCCGACGCCCTGATCGTCCAGCTTGGGTTGGTCACGGAGGACCTTAACCGGCGCTGGTATGAAAGAAACTCCGGCCACCGGGTCGGCGACGTCCAGCGCCGCGCAACGCACCCCACCATTCCCTGGATGGCCGCCACGCTGGACGGATTAGTCAAGGAGACCGGCGCCGTCTTCGAAGCCAAGTTCATGCTGCCCTGGTCGTTCTCGGAAGTTTCGGCAACGGAGAAGCACATGGCCCAGCTCCAGCACAACATGCTGGTCGCCGGCACGAAGAAATCCGTACTCTCCATCATCAACGGTGGCGGCAAGTGGGTTGAACTGTCCGTCGCAGCCGACCCGATCTACCAAACGATCCTGATCGCGGCCGAAAAGGCTTTCTGGCGGGCGGTCAAGGTGGGCGAAACCCCTGTTCTGTTCGATTGCGAGCCGCCGAAACCACGAATCGAAGCGGTCCGCGTCGTCGACATGAGCGCGTCCAACTCCTGGGCGGAATTTGCGGGACTGTTTCTTGAGACCCGAGAGGCCCACACCAACCACGAGCGCGCCAGGAGCGAACTCAAGGGGCTAATGCCTGAGGATGCCAAGGAGGCCATGGGCCACGGCATCCGGGCGAGGCGTTCGAAATCAGGTGCAGTCAGCTTTGATCTGGTCGAGATGGAGGTTAGCCGTGCATCGATCCAGTGAAAGCGTCGCTGCTATAGCTACCGCGCTGGCGAAAGCCCAGACCGAACTCTTCAATCCCGAGAAGGCGATGGTGGGGACGCTCTACAACGTTAGGTCAGACACTCCACAAAGTTTCCGTTACGCCTCATTGTCGAGTGGTCTGGATATCATCAGAAAGACGCTGGGTAGCCAGCAGATCGCGATCGCACAGACCACCGACATCGATCGGGTCAACGGCATGGTCAACCTGACCACCACGCTACTGCACACCTCGGGCGAGTGGATCTCATCGGACTGGCCGGTCTGTCAATTGTCCGAGACAACTGCACCCCGTCGGATGGGCGCGGCGCTGACTTACGCTCGCCGCTACGCACTGTTCACGATGGTGGGGATCGCCGGGGAGGATGATCTCGACGCGCCAGACGTCATCAACGACCAGCCCAAACCTCTAGGAGACGAGGCGGTAGGTATTCCCCGTGCTGTTGCGTCCGGCGCTACGTCAGCGCCTAACCCTTCAAGCCAGCTCCGAACCGGGAGCCGAAGCACCCCTCCGGTCGAGGAAAAGCTCTGTATGGAGGCCTCTGCCGCGATCCGGGCCCAACTCGTCAGGGAGATCGAAACCCTGCCAGAACAGGACCTGCAGCCTCGCGCAATCGCTATCCTCAAGGCCAAGAACAGCCTGTCAGCGGATGACGCCAAACGGGTCGAGGACGCCTTCGCGGCTAGGATGGTTCTGCAAGGCCGATTGACGGAGGTTCTGTCGGCGGATGAAGCTACGTCCGCGCTATCAGGTTCAACACTGCTCAAACCGCTTTCATCAGAAGATGCCGCCCCGCTCCGAGCACGGGGGCGTCCTAGAAACGTCAAGACCGCGGTCGAGCTGTCTGCTGAGCCTCCAGTCCTGTCGAAGCCAACCATCGATGACAATCCCGCGGCTTCGACGCATCTTCAAGTCGACGCTGCCCCCGCCAAGATCGACAAAAGCGTGCTCACGTTCGGGGAGCCACGTCGGCATCGCGATAAAGCGCACCTCAAGTTCGTTGCATCGCAGCCGTGTCTTGTTTGCGGCAGAAGCCCTGCTGACGCCCACCATCTGCGATTCACCCAACCGCGTGCGATGGGACGCAAAGTCAGCGACGAATTTACCGTCCCTTTGTGCAGAACGCATCACCAGGACAACCATCGCTTTGGAGACGAGCAGGCCTGGTGGGATAGACAGAACATTGATCCGGTTGGAATGTCGCGCAAGCTCTGGGTTTCGACGCGTCGTATCGAATGACCGCGGCACCGCCAAACCTACGTCCGTATATCTCGTGAAGTCACAAAGTTCGCCACCAGTCGCGGAGAGGAAATTAGGTGGCAAACGAGCTTCCGCGATTGGGAGGATTTCTCTCGGAGCACGGAGATGTTCGACCCCATCGAGACGTGGGCGCCGTTCTTGGCCGAAGTGCCGATGCCGGACTTTTTTTCGGGAAGGAGAGCGTCATCGATAGCACCAAGCGGGTGATCGCGCGGAACGAAAAACTCCGCCACACCGAGAAGAAATCGACGGAAACCTGGGTCAAGGAATTGAACGAGGCCGGCGTGCCCTGCGGCCCGATCTATTCGATCGACCACATGTTCGAGGACGCCCAGGTCAAGCACCTCGGCATCGCGCAACACGTGCCGAACGACGAGAGCCGCCACATCCAGCTCGTCGGCCAGCCGGTGACGCTGTCGCACACGCCAAGCACGATGGCCGCGCGCCCGCCGGAATTCGGCAAGCAGACGGAAGAGGTGCTCACCGAATTCGGCTTCGGCAAAGACGAGATAGCGGATCTCAGACAGCGCAAGGTGGTGTAGGCCTCCACTGTCATTGCGCGCGAAGCGAAGCAATCCATTCATCCGCTTGCGGTGAGATGGAATGCTTCGTCGCCTCCGCTCATCGGAATGAGGTGAGGCTTGTGTGCGTCAGAAATCCGTAGGGGGATTACGGTCTACCGGCTGACATGCCGTCGCGATTCGCTACACTGTCTTGTCACCAATCCCGTGAAAGGCATTCCATGCGCATCATGATCCTCAATGGCCCGAACCTGAACATGCTCGGAATCCGCGAGCCGCATATCTACGGCTCGACCACGCTCGATGCCATCAAGGCCTCCTGCGAGGAGTTCGCCGCCTTCACCGGCACGCAACTGGCGTTTCAACAGTCGAACCACGAGGGCGAGCTGGTCGATCTAATCCAGTCCGCGCGGACCTCGGCCGACGCCCTCATCATCAATCCCGCCGCTTACTCCTTCACCTCGATTGCGATGTTCGACGCCATGAAAATATTCGAGGGGCCGATCTACGAAGTGCACATCTCCAACATTCATGCCCGCGACGAGTTGCACCGGCACTCCAAGCTTTCGGCAGCCGTGAAAGGCGTGATCGCGGGCCTCGGCCCCTATGGCTACATCGTCGCGATGCAGGCTGCACTGCAGGGGGCCGGCCAACTGCCCGCGGCCCTTCCGGCCGCCATGCGCATCGGACCAAAGTAAGGAAGCCCGACATGCAGGGATCCGGCTATCTCGCGATCTGGAGCGATCTTGCACCACAGGACGAAACCGACTGGGCGCACTGGATCACGCGCGAACACGCTGCCGAGCGCGTCGGCATCAATGGTTTCCTGGCCTGCCGCATCTTCCGCGCGCTGGGCGCGTCGGTGAACCGCTACTTTATCCTCTACGAACTCGAGGACGAGCGCGTCGTCGGCGGGCCGGACTATCTGGCGCGGCTGAACGCGCCGACGCCATGGTCGCAACGCATCATGCCGCGGCTCGGCAAGTTCGCCCGCGGCGGCGGCCGTGTCGCGGCGTCTGCCGGCACTGGCCAGGGCGGCATCGTCGCGCCCCTGCGCCTCGACACCGCGGCATCCTGGGATGCCGCCACGCTTGTCGCCGAGCTCGCTCGCCTCGACCGCATCATCGCCGCGCGGGTACTGCGCACCGACATAGCGCAAACCTCAATCAAGACCCGTGAGAAAGGCATGCGAAGCAACGACGGCTCCTTCGCCGCCCTTCTACTAATCGAGGGACTGGACGAGGCCGCCGTCCGCAACGCCCTTCATCATCTCCGCAAGACGCTTCCGGGCGAGGATCACGGTGCAATCGACAGCCTGCCGCTCTACCGGCTCGCGTTCAGCTTGCCGAAAAGGCTTCTGCCGGCTTGAGGAAATTACTGTGCATCGACGCGTGCAAGTGGCCTACATCTGGAGCGCGACCACCTCGCGAACTGGGAATCAATTTTCGCCACGTACTCCGCATGCTGATCTCGTTGTAATTGTAAATTGCTAACCTACCTCGTGTTCGGAGATGGTGCGGCTAACTTTCTCCTTCATCCGCCTCGCGAAAACATGGATATATCCATGGGTTTTCCGCGCCTTAACTAGGCTTTTTCTGGACGAGCTCGCGGATCAGGTCGCAATAACTGACCATGGCCGCGGCAAAATCGAAGCGTTTGGAGACTTCTGTCGCACGTTCGGCCCGCTGCGGGTCCACGGATTTGGCTGCGCCACTGACTATCTTCACCAGTTCGTTGGTGTTACCGGGCTCGACGACCCAGCCGATGTCATGTTCGGTCACCGTCAGCGCCGCCTCGGCGTCGGTTTCGGAAATGAGGATCACCGGGCGGCGATCGACAGCAGATTTTAGAACCGGCTTGGTACCGATACGCCGGCTCCGCTCTTGCGGTAAGGAATGATCCAGACGTCTGCGGCCGAAAGAAGCATCTCTAACTGTTCGTCCTCGATGAGGTCGACCAGCATGACATTCGGAAGTTTCGCTTCAGACTGCATGTGATTTAGTTGATCGAATCCCATCCCCCGGCCCGGATAGACCGACAACGAAACGGGCGAAAGCGGACGGCGAAAGGGATTATCAGGCGCAACCGCGCGAACGCCCGGCGCAAGCGTCGCCCAGTTCGGAATGTAGCGGATCTTGTCGCTTGTCATTCCACGATATTGCAACAGCGGGGGGACCGACCGGGCGAGGCAGCAAAATCAGGCGGCGTTCGATCCGAATTCCGGCACGGCATCCTTGAGCACCGCGCGGATGGTGGAGCGGTCATCCCGCGCGATTGCATCCTCCAGCGCCGCAAGCCATTTTCGCAAGGTCTGCATCGGCGGCTCATTCGGCTTCGCCGCCATGATGCCGGCGACCCCGATCTCGACCGGCGGCTCCTCCGTGGCGAACAGGATCTCGTTCAGCCGCTCGCCCGGCCGCATGCCGGTGAACACCACCTCGATGTCGACGCCCGGTTCGAGGCCGGACAGGCGGATCATCCGCTCTGCAAGCTCCACGATCTTGACCGGCTGTCCCATGTTGAGAACATAGACGGAGACATCGGGCCGCGCCGGCGTCAGCGCGTGCGTGGCTGCGGTCAGCACAAGGTCGCAGGCTTCGCGGATCGTCATGAAGTACCGGACCATGTCCGGATGGGTCACCGTGACAGGACCGCCGGCCTCGATCTGCGCCTTGAACTTCGGCACCACCGATCCGTTCGAGGCCAGCACGTTGCCGAACCGCACCGAGATCAGCCTCATGTGCGGCTTGCCCTCCGACTGGATCATCAGGTCGTGGTCGAACGCCTGGCAATACATTTCGGCGAAGCGCTTGGTCAGTCCCAGCATCGAGACCGGCTCGATCGCCTTGTCGGTCGAGATCATCACCATGGCTTCGGCGCCCGCCGCCTGCGCGGCGTCGGCGACGTTGACCGAACCGAAGATGTTGGTCTTGACGCCCTCGCTCCAATCGCGCTCGAGGATCGGCACGTGCTTCAGCGCTGCGGCATGGAACACGATATCGGGCTTGAATTCCTTCATCAGGCCCATGATCCGGTCGCGATCGCGGATGTCGGCGATCCGGCCTTCGATGGCGGCATTGGCCGCGCGTGCCGTCAGCGCTTCCGTTACCGCATAAAGCGCCGGTTCCGAGTGCTCGATCACCAACAGCCGCGCAGCGCCAAAGGTCGCGACGCGGTCGCATATCTCCGAACCGATCGAGCCGCCGCCGCCGGTGACGATCACCGATTTGCCCTTCACCAGCGCTTCAAGCCGTGCGTAGTCGATCTTCTCGCTTGGCCGCAGCAAAGGTCTTCGACGGCGACATTGGTCAGCCTCGGCACGTCGCCGCCTTCGAGCGACGGCAGGCGGCTGACGAACAGCCCGAGCCGTTTGGCCCGCATCAGAACCGCCTCGGGGTGCGCCTCGGGTTCGAACGCCGACGGCGTCATGACGACCCGCGAGATCGGCTTTCCCCGTCCGGCATAATCGCGGACCACGTCCTCGACGTCGTCGATCCCGCCCAGCACCGGCACGTTGCGGATCGACTGCCCGCGGTCCGCGGCCGACGGCGACAGCACGCCAACCGGCCAAAGCTGCTTGACTGCGCCGCTCTCGATCGCGCGCAACAGCACCTCGGCGTCGGCGGCGCGGCCGATCAACAGCGTCGCCGACGCGCCTTCGGTCTGAGCATGGCGGCGAACCCGGGTGTACCGGAAATAGCGATATCCGAAGCGGAGCGAGCTCAGCGCGAACACCTGCAGAAACCAGTAGAGAACGATGGTGACACGGCCGAACAGCACCGGCGTCTTGCCGTTCGATGCGGCGAAAATGAAGGCATAGTCCAACACGACGAGCGTTACCGCCAGAAGGGTCGCCACGCGCAGGATGTTCAGTGCATCGGGGAGCGAAATGAAACGCCATTTCGTCGTCGTCAGATTGAAGACGTAGCTGATAACGATGCTGAAGGCGACGAACAGCGGTAAGATCTTCAGCAGCAGCGGCAGGCGGGCATAGAAGGCCTCGCCACCGTCGAAGCGCAGGTAGAAGCTTGCGAGCAGCGCAAGCGCCGTCGCCAACCCATCATGCGTTGCGATCAGGTAATTGCGACGGGTCAGTTGCGAAAGAGGCGTCATTCCAATGGCCGGCTGGCGGATACGATGGGGATCTCAGGCCCCCGCGCCCGCTGATATCTTATCTGCCGCGTGCAAGCCAGCGATCATGGCGGGACAATCTGGAAGGTTCCACAGCCTCGCGGGGATCTGGCCTGCAGCACCATGCCGCCAGTCCAACCGCAATTGCGAGAGAAGGGATGACTTGTCCGCCGTAGCTCGAAGAGCGAAAGCGGATGTTTATCCGCGCCGCTACGCCTTCGCCTGCCGCGACATGCGCGTGACGCTGCCGAGCGCCTTGTCGATGACGGGCCAGAACAGCAACACGATCGCCAGCGTCGTGATCGAGCCGACCAGGCCGTTCGACCAGAACACCTTCAAATCGCCGCCGGCGCCGATCATCGACAGGCGGAACGCATCCTCGGCGCGGTTGCCGAGCGCCAGCGTGAACGGAATGCCGATCTTTTTGAAGACGTAAGCGACGACGCCAAAGCCCTGCAGCCAGATATCGAAGATCGCGTTCTGTTGCTGTCGTTGGCTGGACGAAGCTCATAAAAAAACAGCGCCGCCGAATGGCTTCGATAGAACGCTCCGCCCACCCGTTCAGGTCTGAAATGCGCAACCACGATCGCGCAGGTTCCGCCGGAGTTCCTAAGACGGCGATAAACACACCAACTCGAGACCTCGATCTGTTCAATTTCTCGGTGGGGATTTCCCCCGACCGTCGGAAATCAGTTATGGCACCTGCCCCATGCCCTTACGGAAGTGATTTGATACCAACTCCCTTTTCCCCCAGCTCACGCGAAGTGGAAGTCGTGACTATTGAGCGCACCCAGTTTGGTGTTCTTCAGCGTGAGTGTATCGCTTCCGGTGGAAATGACGATATCCTGACCAACTTGGCTCGCGTGCGAGAGAACGCTCGCAAAACTGTCGAATACTGTCTTGCTGAACTGGATCGTGTCTTGCACAGTTCCGCTCGCCGCGAAATCCTTAATGACATCGCGGCCGAAATTTGCGGCAAACACGAAAGTATCGGACTGACCGCCGCCAACCAAGATGTCATTACCCGAGGTGCTCTTCAGCGTATTGCTGGCTGTCGAGCCAAGAATCGCGCTGCCCGAAGTACCAACGACCTGGCCGGTACTATCGATCTGCTTGGCAGTATAGGTGTGAACCGTATCGGACACGGCCGACGATGTCTGGAACGACCAGGTACCATCGGCTGCCGCAGTAACTTTTCCAATCGACGTGTTGCCGTCGTACAGCTTGATCTGACTGTTGGCATCGGCGACGCCTTTGATCGTGACGATATCGCTCCAGTTCTTGTACATGGTGCTCAAAGCGACAGACGAAATCGGCGCACCCGCACTGGAAGCGCCAATCGCACCATCCCCATTCAGGTCCTGATGGAAGCTCGGCTCCAGCGATCGCAGCGCATTGCTCGTCCCAGACACAAACCCTCCGGTTGCATTTGAAACGACATTGCCGTTAATGTCGGTGTTCCAGACCGTGTATTGATCCGAGTTAGCCAAATGCAGGGCAACTTGGTACCCGCCGGCTGTCTTTTTCCGCTCCGATGAATGTCCATGCGCCGTATTGCCCTGCCGTGATCACTGAACCGTACTTCAGCAGGGGCCCGGTGCCGCCACCGGCCGGGTTCAGTGCATAGTTACTTCCAACCATGGTCAGGCTCGTATTACCATTCGTCTCGATCACCGCGTGGGCAGCACCGATGGTTCCGTCGCGATTCAGGTCCTGCTGGAAGCTCGGTTCCAGCAATCGCAGCGCATTGCTGGTCCCAGATACAAACCCTCCGGTTGCATTTGAAACGACATTGCCGTTGATGTCGGTGTTCCAGACCGTGTATTGATCCGAGTTGGGCAGATGCAGGGCAACCTGGTACCCGTTGGCTGTCTTCTCAGCTCCGATGAACGTCCAGGATCCGTATTGCCCTGCAGTGACCACTGAACCGTTCTTCAGCAGGGGCCCGGTGCCACCACCGACCGGGTTGAAAGCATAGTTGCTTCCAGCCATGGTCAGGCCCGTATTACCATTCGTCTCGATCACCGTGTTGGCAATGCCGATGGTCCCATCGCCATTCAGATCCTGCTGGAAGCTCGGCTCCAGCGATCGCAGCGCATTGCTGGCCCCCGACACAAACCCTCCGGTTGCATTTGAAACGACATTGCCGTTAATGTCGGTGTTCCAGACCGTGTATTGATCCGAGTTGGGCAAATGCAGGGCGACCTGGTACCCGTTGGCCGTCTTCTCAGCTCCGACGAATGTCCAAGAGCCGTATTGCCCTGCGGTAACCACTGAACCGTTCTTCAGCAGGGGCCCTGTACCACCACCGACCGGGTTGAAAGCATAGTTGCTTCCAATGATGGTCAGGCTCGTATTACCATTCGTCTCGACTGCCACGGGTGTCGTAGGACTTGGCGATGTTGCACTAATAACGCTTGTGATTGACTGCGACGCGCCGCTCATATTGCCGGCCACGTCTGCAGCCTTCGCCGTGAGCGCGTGGGTGCCGGTCGACAATCCATTCGTCGTGACGCTCCAAGCCCCGCTCGAGTTCGTCGTTCCCGTTCCGACCACCGTGTTCCCATCGTAGATCGTGACCTTGCTGTTGGCCTCGGCGGTCCCGGACAGCTTGACCTGGTTGGCATTGACGATGGAGTTGCTGCTCAGGACCGGGGCAGTCGGCGCTACCGTATCCACCGTCATGGTCACCGCAGCAGACGCGGCACTGGTCTGGCCGCTTGAATTGGTCGCAGTCGCGGTCAGCACATGTTTCGCGTTGCTCAGGACCGAGGTGATGTAATCCCAGCTTCCCGTCGAACTGGCGGTCGCGGTACCGATCTGGGTCGAGCCGTCGTAGATCTTGATGGTGCTATTGGCGGCCGCCGTGCCCTTGAGCTGGAGCGTATTGTCGCTGGTGATGCCATCGCCGGCCACGCCGGTGTCGTTCGAGAACGACGCGATCGTCGGTGCGGAAGGCGCGGTGGGCGTCGAAGGCGGGGGCGGCGCCGAGGTTGGGTAAGGCGTCGGGTCGGTGTTGTTGTTCCATTGGACATTGTTGCGAATGGTCGGGCTCGAGTTCGTGACCGAGATATAGCCGTAGTACCCCCGGTCGAGGTAGTTGTTCTCGATCAGAACATTGGTGATGGCACCGTTCGATGTTGAGGCATCCGTGTACATCGTGAACGACGGGTCACCGAGCATCAGGTTGTCTCTGACGATGACATCGTTGATGGGGCCAAAGTCGTTCTTGATAAAGACGGCGGCCGTGCCGCCGTTACTGGGTACGGAAATCGTATTGTGCTCGACCACCACATGGTTTTGGCGGCCCAGGAGGGTGACGCCGTCGTAGTGCGGATCGGCGCTGCCGTAAAACAAGTCGTGGATATAGTTGCCGCTGACGGTGCTCGCGCCGTCCGTTAATTGGATGCCAATCGAGACATGCCGAATGTCGTTGCCGACAAACGTTCCGGAGCCGAGAATGCCCGAGTTGGTTAAGTTGCCTCCGATGATATCGCAGTACTCAACCCGAAGGTTGGGCGCGTCCTCGCCCTCGATGCCCCACCAACCATTACTCTGGATGATGCAGTTACGGATCGTTACGTTCGCAGCGTCGATGGTAAGTTGGCCGTTAATGACCATGTTCTCGATAATGGTGCCGTCCCTCGTGATGTTCATCGGCCCCGTGTAGGGGGTGAGCGTCACGCCAGCCTTTACGCCAGCAGTCGTCGCGTCCGGCATGCCGAAACGGGCAGGATCAACGATACCAGTCATGTGAATCTCCCCTTTTGCACGGCGGTAGGATGTTGACTCACGGCGCGCGACAGATGCATGGCTACGTGATTTAGGCTGGTAATGGCCGAGGCTGACGAGCCAAGGCCGACAACGGACGCCGTGGAGCCAGTATCCGTAATGCTCTTGTAGGACAGCGTCCCGCCATCTCTAAGCGTGACCGAACTCGAACTCGTAGCTCCGCTTAACAACGGGGTTCCAGTTAGAGGGATGGCTACCATCTAGTTTTCTCCCGGTAGGTTCGATGTAATTTGATCCTGGCACGTACCGAACATTGCGGTGGCAACTGAAACGCGACATCTATATTTCTTCGGTCCCCGCATGCAGGGTAGAGGGAAGCTTCAAGAAGCCCTTCCTCCGTAAACTCCGGGAGACGATACCCAAGTGCGACTTTGCTTGCGCAGCGCCAAGGAATTCGTCTTGGCCGATTGGCAGAGGCTTTTTTAGACCATATCGGGGCTTGGCTAAGGCCATTGCCCAAGTTAGAGGAGCATACCTCGACGTGCTCCACTAAATGGCTGATCCCGCCGTATTTTTTACGTTGTTGCAATCAGGCTACACTCGACGGAAATCTGCAGATCGGCTTCCAGCAACGAGCCGCACGATAACCGCACCACATTAAATATCGCTTTCAACATCTTTCTTATTTTAAATAATATATTCCCGATGGCGCGAGTGATTTAAATCGCGCGATATAGTTGTAATTGCTACGCAACCTCAACGAGTTGAGCCTTCGAGAGATCTAATAAGCAATCCTGGAATCGCGCGCTTGTTGCTCAACCTGTTATTGGAATATTTGCCGTCAAGTGAGGTTCTGGTGATGCCGCCAACATCGTCCTCTGCCCCTCGGCAACAACTCTGCACGTTTCCTGCTCCCCCTGCTGTTTAGAGTAAGAAGCACTGTGCGAACCTCGGCCAAACCTTGCCGAGAAATTCGAAAGGTCGTGTTCTGCGACTGTTACAAAAACGGCTACGCCTTCGCCGGCCGCACCATGCGCGTGACGCTGCCGAACGCCTTGTCGATGACGGGCCAGAACAGCAACACGATCGCCAGTGTCGTGATCGAGCCGACCAGGCCGTTCGACCAGAACACCTTCAAATCGCCGCCGGCGCCGATCATCGACAGGCGGAACGCATCCTCGGCGCGGTTGCCGAGCACCAGCGCCAGCGTGAACGGAGCGAGCGGAATGCCGATCTTCTTGAAGACGTAGCCGACGACGCCGAAGCCCAGCATCAGCCAGATGTCGAAGATCGCGTTCTGGATCGCGTAGGCACCGATCGCGCAGGACACCACGATCATCGGTGCAACGGCGGCGAACGGCACGCGCAGGACGGATGCGAAGATCGGCACCGTCGTCAGCACCAGCACGAGGCCGACGACGTTGCCGAGATACATCGACGCAATCAGGCCCCAGACGAAATCCTTGTGCTCGACGAACAGCAGCGGCCCGGGATTGAGCCCCCACACCATCAAGCCGCCGAGCAGGATCGCCGCGGTGCCCGAGCCCGGGATGCCGAGCGCGAGCATCGGCAGCAGCGCCGCCGTGCCGGAGGCGTGCGCCGCGGTCTCCGGCGCGAACACGCCCTCGATGCGGCCCTTGCCAAAGCTGTCCCGGTCCTTGGAAAAGCGCTTGGCGAGGTTGTAGCCCATGAAGGACGCGGCAATCGCGCCGCCTGGCGTAATGCCGAGCCAGCAACCGATGAAGGACGAGCGGAACAGCGTCACCCAGTATTTCGGCAGGTCCTTCCAGACCGACAGCACCACGCGCAAGGAGATGCCGGCGGCGTGGCCGCGCAGCGCCAGGCGCTCCTCCATCGTCAGCAGGATCTCGCTGATGCCGAACAGGCCGATCACCGCGACCAGGAAGTTGACGCCGCGCAGCAGCTCCGCCGAATCGAAGGTCATGCGCAACTGGCCGGACACGGTGTCCATGCCGATGCCCGCGAGCAAGAGACCGAGCGACATCGAAATGACGGTCTTGTGCTTGGCCTCGCGGCCGAGCCCGACAAAGGAGCAGAAGGTGAGCAGATAAACCGCGAAGAATTCGGGTGGCCCAGATCTCAGCGCGAACGACGAGATCATCGGCGCCAGGAACGTGATCAGCATCACCGCGACCAGCGAGCCGATGAACGACGAAGTGAAGGCTGCGGTGAGCGCTTCCGCCGCCCTGCCCTGCTGCGCCATCGGGTAGCCGTCGAAGGTGGTCGCGACCGACCAGGCCTCACCGGGGATGTTGAACAGGATCGAGGTGATGGCGCCGCCGAAAAGCGCCCCCCAGTAGATGCAGGACAGCATCACGATCGCCGATGTCGGGTCCATCGTAAACGTCAGCGGCAGCAGGATCGCCACGCCGTTCGGACCGCCGAGGCCAGGCAGCACGCCGACAAAGATGCCGAGCACCAGCCCGGTCATCATCAGGAGAAGCGTCTTCCAGGTCAGCAGCACGGCGAAGCCGTGCATCAAGAGGCCCAAAGCTTCCATTTACGGGGCTTCCATGGCGTGTGTCCCACCGACCGGTTAGCGGCCGAGCGCCGCTTCGAGCGGGCCCTTTGGCATGATGACGTCGAAGGCGACGTCGAAGGTCACGAACATCGCAGCGGTGAACACGAAGGCGGTGAGCAGCGACTTCCACAATGCGATCTTGCCGACCAGCCGCATGAAGCAGGAGATCAAAAGGAAGCTTGCGACATAGAGCCCGAGGAATTGCGTGGCGAGGCAGAACAGAACCGTCGGCACGAACACCGCCATCACGCGGCGAAGCTGCGCTTGCGTCACGAAGGATTCGGAGGCTTCCCGGCGCGACAGGAACGCCGCAACCAGGCCGTAGAGGCTGGCGCCACCGAGGATGATCGACAGGTAGAACGGAAAATAGCCGGGCTGCGGACCGGTGGATTCCCAGCCCGCGCCCGTTCGCCAGTTATCGTACCCGAGCGTCAGCGCAAGCGCGAGAAGCAGAAGGCAGACGACCACGTCGACCGCCCGAACGCTCACCATCTGAGGCGAGTCCGCCTCCGGCGCGGTCGGATCCTCGACGACGATTTCGATGTCGGTATTGGACATGGAGACGGTGACCCCCGGTACGACAGTCCTAAACGGGGATACGTGCCGACGTCGCCGGCGTCAATGTCCGGCGCTGCGCTCCGGGAATGCGCTCGCAAGTGCAGCACGATCGGGCCGCAGCAGGCCGCGTTCGGTGATCAAGCCCGTCACCAGCCGCGCCGGCGTGACGTCGAAGGCGTAATTGGCAACCGGCGAGCCGTCGGGAACCACGCGCACGGTCTCGACGCGCCCGTCGGTGGTGCGGCCGGTCATGGTCGCCACCTCCTCGGTGCTGCGCTGCTCGATCGGGATCTGCCTGATGCCATCGTCGATGCTGAAGTCGATGGTGGGCGACGGCAGTGCAACATAGAATGGCACGCCGTTGTCATGCGCGGCGAGCGCCTTCAGATAGGTGCCGATCTTGTTGCAGACATCGCCACTGGCCGTCACCCGGTCGGTCCCGACGATCGCGAGATCGACCATGTGATGCTGCATCAGATGGCCGCCGGTGTTGTCGGCGATCACCGTATGCGGCACGCCGTGGTGCCCGAGTTCCCAGGCAGTCAGCGAAGCGCCCTGGTTACGCGGCCGGGTCTCGTCGACCCAGACATGGACCTTCAGGCCGCTATCATGGGCGAGGTAGATCGGCGCCGTGGCCGTTCCCCAGTCCACCGTCGCGAGCCAGCCGGCATTGCAATGGGTCAGGATGTTGATCGGCTCGCCCGGCTGCTTCGTTGCCGCGATCTGCTCGATCAGCGCCAGGCCATGCCGGCCGATCCCCTGGTTGATCGCGACGTCCTCATCGGCGATTTCGACGGCGCGCTGGTAGGCCGCCGTGATGCGTTCCGACGCCGGCAGCGGCCGAAGCAAGCGCGCCATCTCGTCGAGCGCCCATTTCAGGTTGATTGCCGTCGGCCGTGCCGCCAGCAGCCTGGCATAGGCACGATCGAGCGCCGCATCGGAAGCATCCGTGCGCATGGCGAGCGCCATGCCGTAAGCCGCAGTCGCGCCGATCAGCGGCGCGCCGCGCACCAGCATCGAGCGGATCGCCTCGGTCGCATCCGCGGCGCTCGCGATACGCGCCACCACGAATTCATGCGGCAATCGCCGCTGGTCGATCGCACCGACCGTCCAGCCGTCGTCCTCAAGCCAAATGCTGCGAAAATGCCGGCCATCGACCTTCATGTCCTACGCCCTTCGCGTCGTGCGCCCGCTGGAAGACATCCTCACGACCGTAGCACCCTCCCAGCCACCGCATCGAGCTTAGCGAGCAATTCTGCATCGCGCGCTTCCGGCGCCGTGATCAGGGCGGTGTCCAGCGCCTTGTCCGAGCCGATCGGGCACGGCTCATGCTCGCGCGGAAAATCCCGGGCGAGCCGCGCAACCAGCGCCTTGGCCTTGCCGGCATTCGAGTTCAGCACGCGAATGATATCTTGCACGGTGACCGCCTCATGATGAGGATGCCAGCAATCGTAATCGGTGACCATCGCCACGCTGGCGTAACAGATCTCGGCCTCGCGGGCGAGTTTTGCCTCGGGCATGTTGGTCATGCCAATCACCGAATGACCCTGCGCCTTGTAAGTCTGGCTCTCCGCGAGACTGGAGAACTGCGGCCCTTCCATGCAGACATAGGTGCCGCCCCGCACCGCCGCGATCCCCTCGGCCTCGGCCGCTGCCGCCAGATGCACATGCAGCCGCGGCGACACCGGATGGGCCATCGAGACATGGGCGACGCAACCCTTGCCGAAGAACGAGCTTTCACGGCGGTAGGTGCGGTCGACGAACTGATCGACCAGCACAAACGTGCCGGGCGGCAGTTCCTCCTTGAAGGAGCCGCAGGCCGACAGCGAAACCAGGTCGGTGACCCCTGCCCGTTTCAGCACGTCGATATTGGCGCGGTAGTTGATGTCGGAGGGCGCGAGCACATGCCCCTTGCCATGGCGCGGCAGGAACGCGACCGGCAGCCCGGCGATGATGCCGCGCATCAGCGGCGCAGACGGCTCGCCCCACGGGCTGTTGATGGTTTCCTCGCGGACATCCTCCAGCCCCGGCAGGTCGTAGATGCCGGATCCGCCGATAATGCCAAGCACGGCACGCGTCATGACTTCTCCCACTTACGATTACACGGAAGATGTTCGACTATACTGCGCCGCAATAATCAAGCATTGTCGCACGGTTGCAAGAGGCCTCAAAATGCCGACCAGGAACGACCGGGAAAAACGTCAATCCATCATCGATGCCTGCCTGCGCATGAATGCGCTCGGCATCAACCAGGGGACGTCGGGCAATATCAGCCTGCGCCATGGCGATGGCATGCTGATCACCCCGACCAGCACGCCCTACGAGGCGATGAAGCCCGAGCAGATCGTCTACATGCACCTCGACGGCAACCACGATCCCGCCCAGCGCCCTTCGAGCGAGTGGCGGTTTCACCGCGACATCCTCAAGGCCCGCCCGGAGGTGCAGGCGATCGTCCACGCCCATCCGCCCTACTCGACCATGCTGGCGATCATGGGCATGGAGATTCCGCCGGTGCACTACATGGTGGCCGTCGCTGGTGGCGACACCATCCGCTGCGCGCCGTATGCGACTTTCGGCACCCAGGAGCTCTCCGAACACGCCGTCCGCGCGCTGGAGGGACGGCTGGCCTGCCTGCTCGAACATCACGGTATGATCGCGATCGGGCCGTCGCTGTCGAAGGCGATGTGGCTTGCGGTCGAGGTCGAAACGCTGGCGCGGCAATATCACGGCTGCCTGCAGATCGGCACGCCGCCATTGCTGTCAAGTGCCGAAATCGAAAAAGTCCGCCTCCGCATGGCCGGATACGGCCACGCGGAGGAGTAAGCGCGTTACTTCGCGACGAAGCCCGCTTCCTTCATCAGCGAGGCATTCAGCTTGTCGTCCTCTTCGAGGAATTTCAGCATGTCCTTGCCGGTGAGGAAGATCGGCTTGAGCGCCTGCTTCTCCATGTAGTCCTTGTATTCCGCCGTCTGCGTCACCTTCTGGAAAAGGTCGACATAGAACGCCTGCTGCTCCGGCGTCACCTTGCCGGGCAGGAACATCGCGCGCAGCATCAGGTACTGCACGTCGAGCCCTTCCTCCTTGCAGGTCGGGACGTCGTTCCAGGATTGCGTCTCCGTGACCTTGGTTTTGTAGGAAATGCGCTCCTTGTCGAACACGCACAGCGCGCGGACCTGTCCGGCGCGCCAGACTTCGAGGTTTTCAGACGGGTTATTGACATTGGCTTCGGTGTGCTTGCCGACGAGCTGGGTCGCCGCCTCGCCGCCGGACTTGTAGGGCAGATAGGAGAACTTCGCGCCGGTCTTCTGCTCCATGAAAACCGTCAATACATGGTCCTCGCGCTTGGAGCCGGTGCCGCCCATCTTGAACGGCGAGCTCGCCGCCTTGGCGGCCGCGATAAAATCCTTCACCGTCTTGGGGCCGTCGGCATTATCCCACAGCACGAACTGGTCGAGCGCGACCACCGACACCGGCGTCAGGTCACGCCAGTTGAACGGGATCTTGGCCGACAGCGGCAGCATATAGATCAGGGAATAGGCGACCAGCACCTTGTTGGGATCGCCTTCGCTGGATTTCATGTACATCAGCGCCTCGGCGCCGGACGCCCCGCCCTTGAGTGACACAACCATCGGCTGCTTCATCAGGTTGTTCTTTTGGACCGCCGCCTGCATCATCCGCGCCATCTGGTCGGAGGCGCCGCCTGCGCCGGCTGCGACCACGATTTCAACCGGCTTGGTCGGCTCCCAAGCGGCAAACGCAGGGGTGGTTGCGATCAGGGCCGTCAAGGCGGCCGCGGCTTTGAGGATCTGTCCCACGGGTTTCTTCCCTATGTATTTGCAAGACCTGGAAAATCAGATCTGTCTGGTTGCCACATCTTGCGAGCGAACCGATCAGAGTTCAAGCTGCACCGCAATGTGCCGCCCATGACTTTCGCATCATGACTTTCGCATCAGGTGCAAATCCTTCCAGCAGGAGGGCCGCGGCTACTACGAACAGCCGAATTCAATCTCGCCGCTTTTCCGTTGTGCGGCGGCGAATGGGCCCGTTTAATGCACGCTACAAAAAACATCGGGAGGAGAGACTGAATGCGTAGGATTTTGATGGCTGCCCTCATGGGTGCGGCGCTGACCCTGGCGGGGTGCGGACGGGATCCGGGACCGAAAGGGGATACCGGCCCACAGGGACCGGCCGGGCCGCAGGGCGTACAGGGCTTGCAAGGCGTGCCCGGCCCTCAAGGGCAACAGGGTCCCCAAGGGCCACAGGGACCGCAGGGTGTGCCCGGTCCGAAAGGCGATCCCGGACCGGCTGGCACTTCCATCAGATCCGTTCAGGCCAGCGGCGAGGTCGGCTGCGATACAAATGAAAACCTAGTGTCGGTGTTCTGTCCGTCCGGCGGAGCCCCGATGGCTCCAAGTGCGGCACCGGTCCGGCCGTCGGTCTTTGCCTCAAGAAGTAGCCGCCCTGCTAAGCTACGATCCGACGAATGATGGTCGGCGAAAAAAAGCATGAAAGCGTTCGCGATTGGTTTTCTCCTGGCTTGTCTTGCCACCACCGCGGACGCCGGCTCCTCCATAATTGGTGCGGGCTCTCAAACCTGCACGGCTTGGACCAACCGCAAGAAGAATGCGGTCGTCAAAGGAAGCTTTGAATCCTGGCTGGTTGGATTTATCAGCGGCCTTAACATCAGCGGCGAGCGGGACATGGTGGGTGGCGGCGACTTCGATGCGATCATCGCGTGGATGGATCAGCGTTGCCTCACCACGCCCTCAGACAGAATAGGTATCGCGGCGCTCGACCTCGGTATGGAATTGGCCAAAAAGGCCGCCAGGCCATAATGGGCGGTTCCGAACGCTTGGGTACCCTATTTGCCCTTCCAGTTCGGCGAGCGCTTGTTGAGGAACGCGTCCATTCCCTCGCGGAAGTCCTCGCTCATATAGGCGCGCAGGATCAGGTCCTCGCCCTCGTCACGCGTCAATGTCCGCCGGATGCGGCGCACTGCTTCCTTGGTCACTTCGAGCGTGATCGGCGCATGGCTCGCAACGAGTTTCGCAGTCTCGTCGGCGCGGCGCTGCAACGTTGCGACATCGGGCACCACCTCATTGAGCAGCCCGAGCGCCAACGCTTCCGGCGCTTCCACCAGTCGCGCCTTGAAGATCAGGTCCTTGGTCCGCGCGGGGCCGACCAGCGAAACGAGCCTGGAGATATTGGACATCGACAGGCAATTGCCGAGCGTACGCGCGATCGGAAAGCCCATCCGCGTTGTTTCGGTACCGATGCGGATGTCGCAGCACGCCGCAATCCCGGCCCCGCCGCCAGTGCAGGCGCCGGCAATCGCCGCGATCGTCGGCACCCGGCAGGCCTCCAGCGCACCGAGCACGCGATCGATCCGCGCCTCATAGTCGAGCGCGTCCTGTGCGGTCTTGAAGGCGCGGAACTGCGAAATGTCGGTACCCGATGCGAACGCCTTGTCGCCGGCGCCGGTCAAGATCATCGCCTTGATCGAGCGATCATTGTTGATGGTCTCGCAGATCGCCGCCATCTGCTCGTACATGGCAAAGGTCAGCGCGTTGCGTGCCTGCGGACGGTTGAACGTCAGCCGGGCGATGCCGTCTTCCACGGAATAGATCAGGTCTTCGGTCGAAGCTACCGGAGCGTTCATCGCAGCTCTCTCTATCTTTGTTTCGGTCAAACAGGCTCAGGCGACGGCGGCCTTCGGCATCGCCACGACGTCGCGTCCCTTGAGCACTTCCATCGCCGCCAGCACGCCACCGCCGCGATGGGGCACCTTGGCGAGATCGAGACCCATCTCGACACCCGACAGCGTGCCCATCAGCATCAGGTCGTTGAAGTGTCCGATATGGCCGATCCGGAACACCTTGCCCTTGATCTTGTTCAGGCCGGTGCCGAGCGACATGTCGAAGTTTTCCAGCACGACCTTGCGGAAGTTGTCGGCGTCATGGCCTTCCGGCATGACGACGCCGGTCAGCGCGGGCGAATGTGCGCCCTGCTCCTGACATTGCGTTTCCAGCCCCCATACCTTGATGGCCGCGCGCGTCGCGGCGCTGTGGCGCTTGTGGCGGGCGAAGACGTTCTCGAGGCCCTCCTCCTCGAGCATCTTGACCGCTTCGCGCAACCCGAACAGCAGGTTCGTTGCCGGCGTGTAGGGCCAGGTGCCCGCCTTGTTGATCGCGATGACTTCCTGCCAGTCCCAATAAGAGCGCATCGCGGGATTGGCCTTCGCCACCGCGAGCGCCTTTTCCGAGATGGCGTTGAAGCCGAGACCCGGCGGCAGCATCAGCCCCTTTTGCGATCCGGCCACCGATACGTCGATGCCCCAGGCGTCGTGCTCATATTCCAGCGATCCCAGACCAGAGATGGTGTCGACCATCAAGAGCGCGGGATGGTTGACGCGGTCGAGAATCTTGCGGACGTGCTGCGGATGGGTGACGCAGCCGGTCGAAGTCTCGTTGTGGACCACGCATACGGCCTTGATCTTGTGCGCCTTGTCAGCCGACAGCCGCGCCTCGATCTGTTCGAGGTCGGCGCCATGGCGCCAGTCGCCAGGAATGAAGTCCACCTCGAGCTTGAACTTGTCGGCAATACCGTGCCACAGCACGGCAAACTGCCCGGTCTCCGCCATCAGCACCTTGTCGCCCGGCTGCAGCGTATTGACGAGTGCCGCCTCCCATGCGCCCGTGCCGGACGACGGATAGATGATTACCGGCTGCTTGGTGCGAAACACCCGCTGCATGGCCGCCAGCACGGCATGACCAACCTCGGCGAACTCGGGACCCCGGTGGTCCATGGTCGGCATGTCCATGGCGCGCAGCACCCGGTCCGGCACGTTGGTCGGTCCCGGAATCTGCAGAAAATGCCTTCCAGTATGCACAGTCATGGGCGTCCTTCCCGGTATTGCCTTGGCGTTTCGAGCCGCTCGAATATCACCATTCGGCGGGCTTGTCGCCCGCCGGACGCAGCACGTCAATGCGCAAGGAGCAGGGCTGGAGTGGTGTCGCCGGCAGGCGCGAGCTGCCGGCTAGCTGCCGACGACCTTGAGATGCGCCGGGGAATTGCCTTGCGGGCGCTGCTCCAGATACTTCATCGCGGCATCGACACCGCCGGCCCGGTACGGAATGCCGGCGACCGACAATCCCATCTCCACGCCCGTCAGCGCAGCGAGCAAGGTCAGTTCGTTGCATTCGCCGAGATGACCAATGCGGAATACCTTGCCGGCCACCTTCGACAGTCCGGAGCCGAGCGACATGTTGAAGTTGTCGAGCACCACCTTGCGGAACTGATCCGCGTCATGCCCCGGCGGCATCAGCACGGCGGTGAGCACCGGGGAAAAGTCCTTTGGCTCCTGGCAAAGCACCTCCAGTCCCCAGTGATTGACGGCAGCACGCGTAGCAGCGGCGAGCCGCTGATGGCGCGCGAAGACCTCGTCGAGCCCCTCCTCAAGCAACATCGCAATGGCCTCGCGCAGGCCGTAAAGCAGGTTGGTCGCCGGGGTATAGGGAAAGAAGCCATTCGCATTCGGCTTCAGCATTTCCTCCCAATCCCAATACGACCGCGGCATTTTGTTGGTCTTGGCTGCAGCGCGGGCTTTGTCCGAGATTGCGTTGAAGCCCAAACCGGGCGGCAACATGAACCCTTTCTGCGAGCAGCTAACGCTGACGTCGACCTTCCATTCGTCGTGCCGGTACTCGACCGATCCCAGCGAAGAGATGGTGTCGACCATCAGCAAGGCCGGATGACCGACCCGGTCCATCGCGGCGCGGATTTCGCCGATCCGGCTGGTCGCACCGGTCGACGTTTCGTTGTGGACGACCATCACGGCCTTGAGCGCATGCGATGTGTCGCGCGCCAGCCGTTCCTCGATGACCGCCGGGTCTGCGCCACGGCGCCAGTCGCCGGGCAAGAAGTCGACGTCAATTCCCCAGCGTCCCGCCATCTGGCGCCACAGGGTCGCGAAATGGCCGGTCTCCACCATCAGAACCTTGTCGCCAGGCGACAGCGTGTTGACGATGGCGGCTTCCCAGGCCCCTGTCCCCGACGACGGGAAGATCACCACCGGGCCCGAAGTCTGGAAAATCTTTTGGCTGCCGCCGAGCACGGCCCGCCCGAGTTCGGCGAACTGGGCGCTGCGGTGGTCGATCACGGGCATATCCATCGCGCGAAGAACGCGGTCCGGAACCGGACTCGGCCCCGGAATCTGAAGAAAATGCCGTCCTTGCTGCATGAAAACCTCCCACCGGGCCCATCTCCTGATAAATGCTCGGCCTCATTTTGCATTCATTTTTTATCTTTTCAATGCTAGTTTGGAATTCGATCTAGAGCATCGACGCCGTAAATTTCGTAAACTACTGTTATGCAAATGAAATCCACGATTCCCGAAGCTGGGGCGCCGATCGCCCAAACCGCGCCCGGCAACGGCACAGACCGGCCGGAAGTGTCGCTGCACGGGGAAATTTTGTTGCGCCTTCGCGACTATGTCGTTGAGGGCAACATTCCGGAAGGCGCGCGGGTTCCGGAGCGGCAGCTTTGTGAAATGCTCGGCATTTCAAGGACGCCGCTGCGCGAGGCGCTGAAAGTTCTGGCCGCAGAGGGCCTGATCGAGCTTCTGCCCAACCGCGGCGCGCGGATACGCCAGCTCAGCCAGCGCGACCTGGAGGAGCTTTTCGACGTGATGGCCGGCCTGGAAAGCCTGGCCGGGCGCCTTGCCTGCGAAGCCATCACCGACGAGGAAATCGCGGAAATCGAGCGGTTGCACTACAAGATGTACGGCCATTACCTGCACCGCGACATGCACGGCTATTTTCAGATCAACCAGCGCATCCACGAGAGCATCGTCACCGCCGCGCGCAACGAGACCCTGCGCACGGCCTACGCCAACTTCGCCGGCCGGATTCGCCGTGTCCGCTACTCCGCCAACTTCGCCCGCAAGCGGCAGCGCTGGGCAGAGGCCATGCGCGAGCACGAAGCGATCCTGGATGCACTGCGTCGCCGGGCCGGGAGCGAGCTGAGCGACATCCTGTTCGAGCATTTGCGCAACAAGCGGACCGCCGCTATCGAGCACTTGGCTGAAGCACGGGAGGCCACCGCAACCACGGCCGCCGGGGGCTGGCCTTGCCGATTATGAATTCATAAGCTAGTTCATCCGACGAAAAAGTGCATAACCGTGTCGAAGGGGCAGCCCCTTTGGATCACTTTGGATTTGGGATGAAGAACGCCTCAACACTCGAGCGACGCTTGCGGTCAAACATGGCGGGCGATGTCCTGTTCGACGCGTTCAACCGCGGCCGCTACGCGACTGACGCCTCATTCTACCAGATCCTGCCGCTCGGCGTGGTGGTGCCCCGGACCATGGACGAGGCGCTGCGGGCGCTTGCCATCGCGAGGGATGAGGGCCGAATTGTCACCCCGCGCGGCGGCGGGACGTCGCAATGCGGCCAGACGGTCAACGACGGGATCGTCGTCGACTTCTCCAAACACCTGAACCGCATCCTCTCGCTCGATGTGGAGAGCCGTACCTGCGTGGTCGAGCCCGGCATCGTGCTCGATGATCTCAACCGCCAGCTCAAGAAGCACGGGCTCTGGTTTCCGGTCGACGTCTCGACCGCCTCGCGCGCCACCATCGGCGGGATGGCCGGCAACAATTCCTGCGGCGGCCGTTCGCTGCGTTACGGCACCATGCGCGACAACACGCTGTCGATGGATGCGGCGCTGGCCGACGGCACGCTTTTGCATTTCGGCGAGGTGCCGCGGGATCTCGCGCGGGTGAATTCGCCCCAGAGCGGGCTTGCGCTGTTCCGCGACATGCTCGATCTCGGCGAGCGCGAAGCCGCCGAGATATCCGAGCGGTTTCCAAAGGTGCAGCGCCGCGTCGGCGGCTACAATCTCGATGCGCTGGTGCCGCGCAATGCGCCGAACAACATGGCGCACCTGTTGGTCGGCTCCGAGGGCACGCTTGCCTTCACGACGCAGGTCGAGCTCAAGCTGTGGCCTGTCATCCGCAACAAGGTGCTCGGCGTCTGCCATTTCGGCAGCTTCTACGAGGCGATGGATGCAGCCCAGCATCTGGTGAAGCTGCGGCCGATTGCGGTGGAACTGGTTGATCGCACCATGATTGCGCTCGGCCGCGAGATCGCGATGTTCCAACCGATCATCGCCACGGCCGTGCGCGGCGATCCCGATGCGGTGCTGGTCGTCGAATTCGCCGAGGAAGATCAGGCCGAGAATTTGCATCGGCTGAAGCAACTCGGCGAATTGATGGCCGATCTCGGCTTCGGCTGGGACAGGCCACAACGCAAATGGGGCGGCGTGGTCGAGATCACGGAGCCAGGCTTGCAGACCGGCATCGCCGATTTCCGCGCCGCCGGCCTAAACGTGATGATGTCGATGAAGCAGGAGGGCAAGCCGGTCTCCTTCGTCGAGGATTGCGCCGTGCCACTGCCGCACCTCGCCGACTACACCGAGCGGCTCAACGCCATCTTCACCAAGCACGGCACCCGCGGCACCATGTATGCGCATGCCTCTGAAGGCTGCCTGCATGTGCGGCCTGTCCTCAATTTGAAGCTTGAGAAGGACGTCAAGGCGATGCGCGCCATCGCCGAAGAGACATTCGAGATGGTGCGCGAGTACAAGGGCTCGCACTCCGGCGAGCACGGCGACGGACTGGTTCGCTCCGAATTTCACGAAGCGATGTTCGGCTCGCGCATTGTTGCCGATTTCAGGGAGGTCAAGCAGCGCTTCGACCCGGACAATTTGCTCAATCCCGGCAAGATCGTCGATCCGCCGAAGATGGACGACCGTTCGCTGTTCCGTTATCGGCCGGACTATCGCGTCGCCGAACTGAAAACCGCGCTCGACTGGTCGGCTTATCCCGGCGCCGGCGGCGGCTTTCAGGGCGCAGTCGAGATGTGCAACAACAACGGCGCCTGCCGGAAGCTCGAGGGCGGTGTGATGTGCCCGTCCTATCGCGCGACCCGCAACGAGAAGGACGTTACGCGAGGCCGCGCCAATACGCTGCGGCTGGCGATCTCGGGACAGTTGGGTCCTGACGCGCTGGCTTCGGATGAAATGATGGAGACGCTGAAACTCTGCGTGTCCTGCAAGGCCTGCCGTCATGAATGCCCGACCGGCGTCGACATGGCCAAGATGAAGATCGAGGTGCTGGCTGCACGCGCGGCAAAACATGGTCTTTCCCTGCGCGACCGGCTGGTCGGCTATCTGCCGCGTTATGCCGATCTCGCCTCCCGCTTTGCCCCGCTGGCCAACTGGCGCAACAGCAGTCCGCTGTTGCGTGCCCTGTTCGAGAAGCTTGCCGGCATCAGCGCGAAGCGCGCCCTGCCCGCGTTCCGCCGCGACGTATTCAAGCCGGATGCCGAGGTCTTCGGTCCGGCAGATGGCCGCGAGGTCGTGCTGTTCGCCGACACCTTCAATCGCATCTATGAGCGCGAGAATCTCGATGCCGCCTTGCGTGTGCTGGTTGAGGGCGGATACTGCGTGCACGTTCCAAGGCCCACGGAGGGCGACCGCCCGCTGTGTTGCGGGCGGACATTCCTCTCGGCCGGCCTGGTCGAACAGGCCCGCAGCGAGTTGAACCGGCTGGTCGCGACCTATGCGCCGTTCGCCGCGCGCGGCGTGCCGATCGTCGGGCTGGAGCCGAGCTGCCTGCTGACGCTGCGCGACGAACTGCTGTCGCTACGCTCGGACGATGCCGCCAAGAGCATCAGCACGCACGCATTGCTGTTCGAGGAATTTCTGGTTCGCGAGGCAGAGGTCGGCCGGCTCAAGCTGCCGCTTGGCGCCATGCCGGCGAAAGCGTTGGTGCATGGCCACTGCCACCAAAAATCATTCGGCGCGTTCAAGCCGGTCGAAAAAGTGCTGCGTCTCATTCCCGACCTCGGCGTCGAGACTATCGAGTCCAGTTGCTGCGGCATGGCTGGCGCCTTCGGCTACGGCGCCGACACCTATCAGGCCTCGATGGAGATGGCTGAACTGTCGCTGTTACCGGCGGTGCGCCGCGCCGATACCGCCACGCTGATCGTTGCCGACGGCACCTCATGCCGCCATCAGATCAAGGATGGCACGAACCGTGCACCGCTTCACGTCGCCCGCGTACTTGCGATGAGCCTCGACAGCGCGCAATCCAACCGTTAATCCTGCCTAGTCGCAAAGGAATTCATTTATGGCTGAACTCACTCTCGACGTCGCCCGCAAGATTCTCGATGCCGCGCTTGCCAAAGGCGTCGAGAAGAAGCTGAAGCCGCTGGTCATCACCATTCTGGACCCCCGCGGCTGCGTGAAGGCCACGGCGGCGCAGGACGGCACCAGCCTGATGCGGGCCGAGATTGCGCACGGCAAGGCCTATGGCGCACTCGCGATGGGCATGGGATCGCGGGCGTTGTTCCAGCGCGCGCAAGAACAGGCCTACTTTGTCAGCGCAGTGAACGAGCTGGCGCAAGGTCGCCTCGTGCCAGTGCCGGGCGGCGTGCTGATCCAGGGTGACGGCGGCCTGCTCGGCGCCGTCGGCGTCAGCGGCGACACCTCCGACAATGACGAAATCTGCGCCGTCGCCGGCATCGAGGCTGCCGGACTGAAGGCGAGTGTGGGCTGATTACCGGCCCGGCCAGGACGGCTTGCGCTTCTCACTGAACGCCTTGAGGCCTTCCTTGGCGTCCTCCGTCATCGCCAACAGCGCGATCTGGCTTTCGGTATAGGCGATGCTTTCGTCGAACGACATCGAGGCGATGGCGCGCATCGCATATTTGCCGCGGCGGATCGCCGTCGGCGACTTGTCGACGATGCGGCTGACCAGCCAGTCGACCTTGGCGTCGAGCTCGGCCGCCGGCACCACGTAGTTCAAGAGCCCGGCAGCCTGTGCCGCGTGCGCATCAAACGGCTCACCGGTCAGTGACCACTCGCTGACCAGCCGCTTCGGCGCGATCGACTGCAGCAGGCTCAGCACCTGCATCGGGAACACACCCACCTTCACCTCGGGCAAACCGAAGATGACGTGATCGGCGGCGACCGCCATGTCGGTCATGCACAACAACCCCATACCGCCGGCCATGCAGACGCCCCCCACCCGCGCAATCGCCGGCTTGGTGGCGTTTTGCGACAGCCGCAGCAGATCGGCGTAGTCGACATTCGGTCGCGAATAATCCATCGCGAAGGCGGCACCGCTGTTCTGCAGATCGGCGCCGGCGCAAAACGCCTTGTCGCCTGTCCCCGTCAGCACGATGACGCGCACGTCCTTGTCGTCATGCGCGTCGCGATAGCCGCGGGCGATGCCAGCGACCACATCGGCATTGATGGCGTTGCGCTTGTCCGGGCGGTTGATGGTGATCCAGAACGCCTGCCCGCGCTTTTCGCAGATTACGCTTTTGTGGTCGGTCATTGTCCCGCTCGCCTTTTCGTCAAATGCTGGCAAGCATTTGCGGCAGGATGACGATGGACTGCAAGAGCGATCTAACTCTTGCGCCCACTGGCTGAGGTCGCCTTTTTCACCCAGACCTTATTGTCGTGAAACGCCGCGCCGCCAACCGGCGCGACGGCTTCGGCTCCGGTCAGCATGTTGACGCCGTGACCACCGATATGAGCCTTGTTGGGATGAATGGATTCCGCGACCAGCACGCCACGGCGCAGGCCGTCGAATAGCCGCGCGGTCAACGTCGTTTCGCCGCGCGTGTTGCCGAGCGTGACGGCATCGCCGTCAGCAATCCCAAGTGACGTCGCGTCCTCGGGATGGATCATGACGGTCGGACTGCCCTCGCGCGCGATCGACGACGGCGTTTCGTTGAAGCTGGTATTGAGGAAGCTGCGCGACGGACTGGTGGCGAGCCGGAACGGATGCGCCTCATCCGCCTCCTCGATGACCGTCCAGTGGTCCGGCAGCGACGGCATCTGCTCCCACGGACCGAGGCCAGGCTTACCGGACGGAGGATTCGCCCAATCGGCCTTGAAGTGGAACTTCTTGTCCGCGTGCGCAAAACCGTCGAGATAATGCGAGGTTCGAAAATCCGGCTGGATATCGCGCCACAGATCAGCCTCCAGCGTCTCGATATCGCCGTGACCGCTCTTCCTCAGCGTCGCATCGATCAGTTCGCGCGGCGTCATCTCAAATCCGGCATGCACGGCATTGAGGCGGCGGCCGAGGCCTTGCAGCACCTCATGGTTGGAACGGCACTCGCCGGGCGGATCGATCAGCTTCGCGCCCACCGAAATATGCTGGTGGCCGCCGCCGTAATAGAGGTCATCATGTTCCATGAACATGGTGGCGGGAAGCACGATGTCGGCCATGACCGCCGTCTCGGTCATGAACTGCTCATGAACCGCGACGAACAGGTCCTCGCGCGCAAAGCCCCGGCGCACCAGCGCCTGTTCGGGGGCGACCGTCGCGGGATTGGTGTTCTGAATCAGCATTGCCTTGACGGGACCGCCGCCTTTCAAGGCGTCGGCATCGCCGGTCAGGATGCGTCCGATTTTTGATTGGTCGAGCCAGCGGGTCGTCTGATCGATCGCGTCGTGGCCCTCGATGATCGATTCGTTGAACTGCCAGATCGACGCATTGTTGAAGAATGCGCCGCCGCCTTCATACTGCCAGGCACCGGTCACCGCCGGTATGCACAGCGCCGCATGCATCTGCGTGGCACCGTTGCGGCTGCGGGTGAAGCCATAGCCGAGGCGGAAGAACGCACGCTTGGTCTGGCCGACCAGGCGCGCAAACGCCTCGATCTCCTCGACCGGTACGCCCGAGATGTTCGAAGCCCATTCCGGCGTGCGCGTCGCCAGATGCGCCTCGAGTTCGTCGGGGCAGTCGGTATAACGATCCATATAGGCGCGATCCGCGTACCCTTCGCGGAACAGCACGTGCATGACGCCGCAGGCGAACGCGCCGTCGGTCCCCGGCCGAAGCAATATCTTGATATCGGCCTGCTTCATGGTGTCGTTGTTGTAGACGTCGACCGCCGCGATTTTGGCGCCGCGCTCCTTGCGGGCACGTGAGGCATGCGTCATCACGTTGACCTGGGTGTTCACCGGATTGGTACCCCAGATCACGACGAGATCGGAGACGCCCATCTCGCGCGGATCGACGCCGGCGATTTTGCCGGTGCCGATGGCGAAACCGACACGCGCGATGTTGGCGCAGATCGTCGAGTAGAAACGCGAATACTTCTTTACATGCGCCAGGCGATTGATGCCGTCGCGCATGACGAGCCCCATGGTACCGGCATAGTAATAGGGCCAGACCGATTCAGCACCGAATTCACGCTCGGCCTGATCGAACCGCGCCGCGACTTCGTCCAGCGCCTCATCCCAGGAAATCCGCGCAAACTGACCGGAGCCTTTCGGTCCGGTGCGGCGCATCGGGTAGAGCAGCCGGTCGGGATGATGAATGCGCTCGGCGTAGCGCGCCACCTTGGCGCAGACCACGCCCGCCGTATAGGTCTGCTGCTTGGAGCCGCGGACCCGGCCGATCGAGCGCCCGTCGATCACTTCGATATCGAGCGCACAGGCCGACGGGCAATCGTGCGGACAGGTGGAGTGGCGGATATCGACCTTGGCATGCTGGTTCATGCGTTTCTAGGTAACATCAAACACCGCGGTCGCCGAGAGGGTTTGTCCGGCAGTACGTCTGCAAAAACGGCTTTTAGCCATGCATCAGGCGCCCAAATAGGCGCCGCCATTGGTATGGATCGCCTGCCCGTTGATGTAGCGCGCGCCGGGCCCGCACAGGAAACGCACGGTTGCGGCGACGCCTTCCGGCAGTCCCCGATTGCCGCTGATGGTCTGATGGATCAAGTGATGCGCCGGCTCCGGTCTCTCCTTCGGCCGCGGCGTACCGATCAGGCCGGGAACCACGCAGTTCACGGTGATGCCATCTTCAGCGAGGTCGTGCGCCAGCGCGCGGGTCAAGCCGATGATGCCGGCCTTCGCCGTCACCACATGCGCGCGATTTTTTGCCCCCGTGTGCGCGCTGAGGCCACCGATATTGACGATGGTCCCCGCGCCGGACTTTCGCAGCGCCGGCAGGCAGGCTTTCACGCAGTGGAACGCGCCATCGAGTGTCACGTCGAGGATTTCGCGCCACGCCGCATAGTCCATCTCGGCGAACGGCTTTTCGCGCCGCAGCGCGGCGCTGTTGATGAGGATATCGATACGGCCGAATTGCTGCACAGCGGCATCCGCCATGGCCTGCACTGAGTTAGCATCAGCGACGTCGCCGATATGAACCAGTGCCTTGCTGCCGGTGGCCTCGATCTCCTGCGCGACTGCCTCCGCTTCGGCGCGGTTGCTGCGCGCGTTCACCACCACGAACGCGCCGCCTTCCGCCAGCGTCAGCGCGATCGCGCGGCCGATATTGCGGCCTGCGCCGGTGACGATGGCGACTTTGCTGGTAAGCTCGTTGGTCATGAGCCGCTACCCCCGCAATGAGGAAAGATCGATGTGGCCATCATACAGCCCCGCCACCAGCTTCAACGCCGCGTCGCTTTGCGCGGCGCTCCAGCCGCCATGCTCGGCGTTGAGCAGGAACTTGTCGGTCACGTCCTGCCGCGTCAACGGCTCCTGCGCACCGCCGCGCAGATGCTGCTGCCGCTCTTCCACCACGCTGCCGTCGCGGAGCGTGGCGCGGATGTGGCCGGTGTAATTATTCGGATAGGGATTGTCCGGGTCGATCACAAATTTCACCTTGGCGGCGAGCGCCAGCACTTGCGGATCGCGGACCGCGCTTTCGGTGAACGCGGCAAGCCCGACCCCGCCATGCACGAAGCCAGTGGCCAGCAGATAGGGCACGGCGAATTTTGCCGCATAGCCGTTGCGCGGACGCTGCTTGTCGGCCAGCGGCTCCCACAGCCGGTGCACCGTGCCCTCCGCCACCTCACAGACGACCTCGGCGACATCTTCAGGCGTTACGCCACGTGCGGCCAATCGGCGCGCGCAATCGATATAGGGCTGCGCCATCGTTCCGCATGGATAGGGCTTGAACGCCAGTGTGTCCGTGACCCAGCGCGTACCGAAATCGCCGGTCAGCGCGCCATAGTCGCCATCGGTGGTGTGTGCGAAGGCATGAAACAAGCCGTGCACACCCTCGAATACCGTACGCGGCCCGACGAACCCTCCCCGCGCCAACAGCGCCGCGCGGATGCCGGATTGCGCCGCCCATCCGGCGTGCAGCCGCTTGGTCCAGGCGCCTTCGGCGAGGTATTCGATGATGCCGCCGGCCATGCTGCCGGCAATACCGAGCGCATCGACGATCTGCCTGGCGTTGAGGCCGAGCGCTGCGCCGACGCCGGCGGCAGCGCCCATCGCGCCGAAGACCGCAGTCGGATGAAAGCCCGCCTCGTGAACCGCTTTGGGCACCACGAGACTCAGCCGGCACAGCACTTCGGTGCCCACTGCAATCCCGATCAGCGCCATGCGCCCATCCGGGTTATGCCGCTCACAGGCGGCGAGCACCGCCGGGACAATCACGGCGCCGGCATGCACCGGACCCCCTCAAAAGTGTCGTCGAAGTCCTCGCCATGCGCGGCAGTGCCGTTGACAAAGGCGGCACCGGCCGCGCTCAGCGTGCGCTTGTGCCCGATCGCCGTGCAGGAGCCGTCATCGTCGCAACCGGTCAGCGCGCTTCCGACGTAGTCCTCGTTGCGCGCGGTGACGCACAGGCCAACCACGTCGATCAGCAGGTCCTCGCATTTGCGGACGGTTTCAGCCGGTAACGCGCCGGGCTTCAGTGCGGCGATCCTTTCGGCAAGCGTTTCGGCGACCGAAGTCCTGGGTAGTCCGGAGGGCATCCCGGTCAAATGCGGAAGATTTTGGTATAGCGCGCCTTGATGGCCTCGCTTTCCTTCTCGACTGCCGCGGCGTCGTCCTTCATGGTCTTGACGTCCTTGAGTGACTTGCGCCCTGCCTTCTCCACGG
Organism: Bradyrhizobium sp. RDI18; assembly: GCF_043203335.1. Classification (NCBI taxonomy): domain Bacteria; kingdom Pseudomonadati; phylum Pseudomonadota; class Alphaproteobacteria; order Hyphomicrobiales; family Nitrobacteraceae; genus Bradyrhizobium; species Bradyrhizobium sp. RDI18. The sequence goes on from NZ_JBICRN010000006.1 coordinate 988,468, forward strand.
TTTGAGAATGCACCGAGCGCAGGCCACCGACATCGATGATCAATTGCTGGGCCTCCCGGCTGAGACTGAACGACTGGAACAGTCTTGCCGCGTTGGGATTGGGGGCGTCCTTGAAGACCCCGTTCGGCCCGATAATCAGCGGCGACCCTTCCGTGGCGTAGACCGGTTCGACTGGACGGCCCGACTCCTTCATCTGGAAGATGTTGTATTCGTTGCCGTCGGCCATCACCGCGCGCTCGCCGAGATCGAGTTTTTTCGGCGGATCGGCCGACGACTGCACCTGCATGATGTTCTGCCTGGCGAGCTTCTCGAAAAAGCTCCAGCCGAGATCGCGCTGCATCTGGTGGGTCGCGGTCATGATGGTGCCGCTATAGCCCGGGTGCGCCTTGACGATCTTGCCCTTCCATTTGGGATCGAGCAGATCGGCAAAGCTCTTCGGCGCGTCCTCCGCTTTCACCAGATTTGTGTTGTAGGCAATGATGCTGAGCCAGACGCGGAAGCTCGCAAACTGGCCGTCCGGATCCTTGTGCTCGGCCGGATAAAATTTTGCGACGTCTTCCGGCACGTAAGGCGCCAGAATGCCGTCACGCTTCCAGACGATGAAATGCGCGGCGTCGGATGAGTTTACGATGTCGACGGCGTGGATGTTGCTGGAATATTCCTGGCCGATACGCTGGAACAAGCGCTCCGCGCCGGTGCGCTCGACACGTACCGCAATATCAGGATATTTCGCCTCGAACGCCTTGGCCAGCTTCTCCGCGACCGGCAAGTCGGTCGAGGTGTAATAGATGACCTTGCCTTCCTTCTTCGCCGCCTCGATCAGCGTGGGTGTGACCGCTTCCGGCGGCGGCGCAGCGGCCATGACGCGCGTGGAAAATGCTGCATTTGCGAGAACCGCGCCAGTGCCGGCGAGCAGTTTGCGCCGCGAAATCGAATTCCTCATTGGCGTTTCCACTTGCGTTCTTGTCAGGCCCATTCTGCGGGGCCTTCTCCCGATGGCTTCGTGCTTGCTGGGTCGGTACCCCGGACATTACCCTTTATTCCGAAGGCACGCAGCGACTCTTTCGTCGACAGCCCATTCGCGTTGCAGCTAGACTTGCGGCAAGCAACAAACACTGAATTCAGGGGATGGAGAGATGACGAGCCCAAGGATTACATTGGCGCTGGCTGCAACTCTGCTCGCAATATCGTCCCCAAGCGCGCCAGCGCAATCGCAGGATTATCCGTCGCGGCCGGTGAAGGTGATTGTGCCCTTCGGCGCCGGAGGGCCTGCCGACGTTACCGCCCGGCAGATCGGCAGCATCCTGCAGGAAAGCTTTGGGCAGGCCTTCGTGATCGAGAACCGCACCGGCGCCGGCGGCGTGATCGGCACGCAGGACGTCGTCAAGTCGCCGCCGGACGGCTACACGCTGCTGATGATGTCGAACACCCAAACGGCGAATGAATCACTGGTGCCGCAACGCAAATACGAACTGATGCGCGACCTCGCGCCAATCGCACCGGTCAACTATTCAGACCTCGTCCTCGTGGTTCACCCTTCCGTGCAGGCGAAGACGCTGCAGGAATTCATCGCGCTCGCCAAATCGCAGCCCGGTAAACTGAACTACGCTTCCTCCGGCCAGGGCACGCCGTACCATATGGCAGGCGAGTTGTTCAAAGCCATGGCCGGCATTGACCTCGTGCACGTGCCTTACCGTAACAGCGGCGAGGCGCGCAGCGGCGTGATTGGCGGCCAAGTTCAGATGATGATCGACGCAGTTCCGGCGATGGCCCCGAACGTCGCGGAAAACCAGGTCCGCGCGCTGGCGACGACCGGCAAGACGCGATCGACTGTCCTTCCCAATGCGCCGACGGTGATCGAAGCCGGCATTCCCGGCTACGAGGCCACCATCTGGCTCGGCTTGATGGCGCCCGCAGGCACGCCAAAGCCGATCATCGACAAACTCAATGCGGCCGTGAACGACATTGTGAAGCGACCTGACATCATAAAATTATGGGTGCAGCAGGGCGTCGTCCCTATCTCCATGACTGCAGCCGAATTCGACAGATTCCTCCGCGACGATATCGTGAAATGGGCGGAGGTGGTCAAGAAGTTCGACAAGCCGCCGCAGTAAGATGCCACCAGAGAAGGCCTGCCCTCGATGCCAAGCGTTCGATTTCGCCTCAATGGCGTCGAGCTGCAAATTGACGCCGATCCCGACCGCTCACTGCTGGATATTCTGCGCGGACAGCTCGGTATGACCGGACCGCATTTTGGCTGCGGCGCCGGCGAATGCGGCGCCTGCAACGTCATCGTCGGCGATCGCGCGATATCGGCCTGCGATACGCCGCTCTGGTCGGTGGCGGACAAGGATGTCACGACAATCGAAGGGCTGGGAACGAGCGAGCGGCCGCATCCGCTGCAGCGTGCCTTCATCGCTGAGCAGGCGCTGCAATGCGGCTATTGCGTTTCCGGAATCCTGATGAGCGCGGCGGCGCTGCTAAAGCGAAATCCGTCGCCGACCAGCCGGGAGGTAAAGGAAGCGCTCGACCGCAATCTCTGCCGCTGCGGCTCGCATAATCGCATGGTACGGGCGGTGCTGCGCGCGGCCGAAGAAATGGCGGCAGGATGAACCAGCCAGCGCCCGCTCCCTCCGCACCCACCTTGCCGGTAAGCCTTGCGGCGAACCCGAAATTATCGTCGTGGCTGAGGTTCTCGAGCAGCGGAGAGGTGACGGTCTCGCCGGGCAAGGTGGAGATCGGGCAAGGCATCGTGACGGCGCTGGCGCAGATCGCCGCCGACGAACTCGATATCGATCTGTCTCGCGTGCAGATGATCCGCGCGTCGACCGCCGTCAGCCCCAACGAGGGCGTCACATCGGGGAGCCTTTCCATCCAGCAATCGGGCCGTGCGCTGCGTCATGCCTGCGCCGAGGTTCGCCAAATCTTTCTTCAGCAGGCAGCCGAACGGTTGGGCGTCGGCATCGACACCCTCCATATCGAGGATGGCATCATTTCGGGCCCCGGCAATGTCAGGACCAGCTATTGGGAACTTGCCGACGAGATCTCGCTCGATCGCAACGCCACACCCGGCGTAACGCCCAAGATCGCAACGAGCCGGACGCTGGCCGGGCATTCGGTCCAACGGATCGACATTCCGGACAAGGTTCTTGGCCGGCCGCGCTTCATCCACGACCTTGCGTTGGCCGGAATGCTGCACGGACGCGTGCTGCGTCCGGAGCATGCCCGAGCGAAACTCAGGGAGTTGAACGAGGATGGCGCCCGTGCGGTTGCCGGTCTCGTTGCCATCGTGCGCGACGGCAGCTTTGCAGGCGTCGTCAGCGAAACCGAGCATGGCGCGGAGGCAGCCCTCAATGCGTTGCGCAAGGGCGCGACCTGGTCCGATGGCGAGCTGCTGCCAGACGAAAACGATCTCGCAAGCTTCCTCAAGGCGCAACCGTCCGAATCCACCGTAATCGGGAAGAAAACTGCCGCATCACCCGGCACGGTGACGCGGACCATCCGGCGGCACTATACCCGCCCTTATATTGCTCACGCGTCGATCGCCCCCTCCTGTGCGATCGCGCAGTGGGACGGTGATCGCGTTCATGTCTGGACGCACAGCCAGGGCGTTTATCTCTTGCGTGCCGATCTGGCGCTGGTTCTCAAGCTGCCCGTCCAAAATATTACCGTTGAGCATCTGGAAGGCGCGGGCTGCTACGGCCACAACGCCGCCGACGACGTCGCGCTCGATGCCGTACTGCTCGCCAAATCCGCCGGCGGCCGGCCGGTCCGGGTCCAATGGTCGCGCCAGGGCGAAATGTCGGATGCGCCGTTTGGCGCAGCGATGGCGATCGAGATCGAGGCCGATCTTGATGCGCAGGGTGAAATTATCGACTGGCGACATTCCATCTGGAGCAACGGGCATGCGGCGCGGCCGGGGCGCGCGGCTCAGCCCGCCTTACTGGCAGCGTTCGAACTAGAGAACCCGTTTCCACGCATGGTCTCGACCAATCCGCCGCAGGCCAACGGCGGCGGTGGCGATCGCAATTCGGTCCCGCTCTATGATTTTCCATCCTGGCACATCGAAAGCCACCGCCTGACAATCATGCCGATACGCACCTCCGCACTCCGGACGCTTGGTGGGCAGGGCAATGTGTTTGCGATTGAATCCATCCTCGATGAAATCGCAGCCGAGTGCGGCGAGGACCCGGTCGCATTCCGGCTGCGCCACTTGCGGGATGAGCGGGCCAAGGACGTCATCCGCGCCGCGGCCGCGCGCGCGGGGTGGAAGCCCGAGAAGCAGCCCGGCATTGGGCACGGCATAGGCTTTGGCCGCTACAAAAACACCGGCGCCTATTGCGCTGCGATCGCCGAGATCGAGGGCGCCGAGGAAATCAATGTCAGGAAGCTGACGCTGGCGGTCGATGTCGGCGAAGCGATCAATCCGGATGGCGTCATCAACCAGATCGAAGGCGGCGCCATTCAAGCTACGAGCTGGGTGTTGAAAGAGCGCGTGCGCTTTGACCGAGAACGCATCACCAGCACGAGCTGGACGGAATATCCGATCCTGCGCTTCAGCGAAGTGCCCGATGTCGAGGTGGAGGTCATCCAGCGGCCCGATATGGATCCGGTCGGTGCCGGCGAGGCCGCCCACGGCCCGGTTACAGCGGCCATTGCCAACGCCGTGTTCGACGCACTCGGCGTGCGCGTGCGTGATTTGCCCATCACGCGCGACAGAATCATCGCCGCGATGGAATTGAGCTTATGAGCAGCTTGAACCTCCTGAGCGGCGGCGCCGCACAGGGCCTGGTCGGAAGCCTGGCGCCAACCTTCAAGGCTGACACCGGATTCGATATCGCGGGCGAGTTCGGCGCGGTCGGCGTCATGGCCGACAAATTGCGCAAGGGCACACCGGCTGACATCGTCATCCTGACCGCAGCACTCCTCGCTAAACTGGCGCATGAAAAGCTGGTTGTTGTCACGTCGATAGCCGATGTCGGTCTAGTCGAAACCGCGCTCGCCGTCCGCGCCGGCGATTCCCCGGCCGTAGCCAAGGATGCCGCCAGCTTGCGCGAGGTTTTGCTCGCCTCCGATGCGATCTTCGTACCGGATACCAAAGCCTCGACGGCCGGAATTCATGTTGCAAATGTCCTTCGGCAGCTCGCCGTCGCCGATGAGCTCGCCGCCCGACTCAGGATTTTCCCGAATGGCGCTACGGCGATGCGCGAACTGGCGGCGTCCAAGGCACGGCGCCCGATCGGATGCACGCAATCGACCGAGATCATCAGCACCGAAGGCGTAACCTTGTGCGGCTCGCTGCCGGAGGGTTGCGAACTTGCAACGATGTACACGGCAGGCATCACCACTGCCGCCGCCCACCCGCAACAGGCCCAGCACCTGATCGACTTGTTGATTGGCGACGGACAACGTGAACTGCGGAAACGTGCGGGCTTCATCAGCGGGCCCATTAGGCCGCCACTGCTCTGACCTCCAGATGAGCCTCTGCAGATCACACCTCAACGCGAAATAGGTGCGCGGCGCGATTTTTGGTTTGTCAAAGCCAATTCATATACTAATATATCAATCGAGAAAGCAGCCATGTCCGCCCGCACCTCGAAAAAGACCGATCCAAAGGTTCGCCGAATTGCTGCCGGCACGCGCCGCAGCGGCAGACCGCGCGCGGCGACGGCAGCATCCAGGATCTATTCCGATCTTCGAGGCGAACTGGTGTCGCTGCAGCGGCGGCCCGGCGAAGCGGTCTCGGAGGCGCAGATCGCGCTCTCCTACGGGGTGAGCCGCACGCCCGTTCGCGAGGCGATCCTCAAATTATCGGATGAAGGCCTGCTGGAGATCTATCCCCAGTCCGGCATCTTCGTTTCGCGCATTCCGGTCGCAGCGCTCCCCGAGGCCATCATCATCCGCAAGGCGCTGGAGGAGACGACCGCCCGGCTCGCGGCGGAACGTGCGACGTCGAGCCAGAAACTGGCGCTGCGGTCGATCCTGGAGCGACAGCGCGAGGCCAGCGCGGCCGGAGACAGCGAGACGTTTCATCAGGCCGATGAAACGTTTCATGCTACAGTCGCCGATGTCGCCGGCTATCCAGGAATCTGGAAGTATATCCAGCAGGTGAAGGTTCACGTCGATCGCTATCGTCGGCTAACCCTGCCCCAGCGCGGGAGGATCGCAAAGGTCATCGTCGAACACCAGGCCATCCTGACCGCGATCGAGGCGCATGACGCGGAGGGCGCAAGGCGGGCAATGGAGATCCACCTCGAAAGCCTTCTCGAGAACATCTCGGCTACTCAACTTATCAATCCGGAGTACTTCGACGAGCGACCTTAGAGTTCGAAAAGTCCATAAAACGATAAACAAACATCAGGAGGAACAACATGAAACGACGCGACTTCATCAAGTTGAGCGCAGGTCTCGGGGCTACCATGGCGACCGCGACGCCGCTTTCATCGGCATTCGCGCAAACGAAAATGGTGCTGAAAGCATCGGACGTTCATCCGCTGGGCTATCCGACGGTCGAAGCCGTGGTCCGGATGGGCAAGAAGCTGGAAGCCGCCACCAATGGCCGGCTGACAGTCCAGATGTTCCCGTCGATGCAGCTCGGTGGCGAAAAGGAAATGATCGAGCAGGCCCAACTCGGCGCGCTGCAGTTCGCCCGTATTTCGGTCGGCGCCGTAGGCCCTGTCGTGGACGACGTCAACGTCTTTAACATGCCGTTCGTCTTCCGTAACTCCAAGCACATGGAGAAAGTGATCGATGGCGAGATCGGCGACGAATTGCTGGCGAAAATTTCCGCGAACGAAAAGACCGGCCTGATCGCTCTGTGCTGGATGAACGCCGGCTCGCGCAACGTCTATAACAACAAGCGGCCGATCCGGACCATGGCCGACCTCAAGGGCCTCAAGGTCCGCATGATGGGCAACCCACTGTTCGTCGACACCATGAATGCGCTGGGCGGCAACGGCGTCGCGCTGGGCTTCGATCAGGTTTTCAGCTCGATGCAGACAGGCGTCGTAGACGGCGCGGAGAACAATCCGCCTTCGTTCATAGCGCAGAACCATTATCAGGTGGCCAAGTACTTCACGATGACCGAGCACCTGATCATTCCGGAGCTTCTGGTGTTCTCGCGCATCTCCTGGCAGAAGCTTTCGCCCGAAGATCAGGCGCTGATCAAGAAGTTTGCGAAGGAAGCTCAGCAAGAGCAGCGCGTGCTCTGGTATGAAGCGGAGAATGCCGCCATCGAAAAAATGAAAGCGGCCGGCACCGAGATCATCACCGATATCGACAAGAAACCGTTCCAGGATGCGGTCAAGCCGGTCTGGGACAAGTACGGCGCGAAGTACGCCGCGATGGTCAAACGTATCGAAGCGGTCCAATAGGTACGGCTCGCGAACGGCGGGTGGCCGGGCGACGTCCGCTCCGGCCACTTCTGCGAGCTACTACAAGCGATTTGAAGCGCCGCTACTCTCCGAGGTCAAAATGTCCAATTCTGCGGCCGGAATTTTCCGACGTGTGAACGATACGGTTTACTGGACCGGCGCCGCGATCGCGTGCGTGGCGCTCGTGCTGGTCTCGGCTGTCATCCCATGGGCCGTCTATACCCGATATGTCCTCAACAGCGCCTCGTCATGGCCCGAGCCGATGGCCGTGCTGCTCACCGTCGGCATCACCTTCATCGGCTCGGCGAACTGCTATCGCCAGCGCATCCACATGAACATGACTGTCGGTACCGATCTGCTGCCGCCACTGCTGCGGCGCGCCTCACTGTTCCTCAGCGAAATATTGATGGGCGTGATCGCAATCTTCATGGTCATTTGGGGACTGCGGCTGGTCCGGACCACCTGGGACAATTCGGTGGATGAGTTTCCATGGCTCTCGGTCGGAATCACCTATCTTCCGATCGTGGTCAGCGGCGCCATGATGCTCCTGTTCGTCATCGAACGCCTGACAATTGGCCCGCCGCCGCGCGACGGCGCTGACGCCCACGTACCGGTCGAGTAATTGCCATGGATATTGCGGTTCTGCTTCTCAGCATGTGCTTGTTCTTCGCGATCGGCATGCCGATCGCCTACGCGCTGGCACTGTCTTCGCTCGTCGGTGCGCTCTGGATCGATTTGCCGGTCGGCGCGGTCATGCAGCAATTTGCCAGCGGCGTCGGAAAGGTCTCGATGCTGACCATCCCCTTCTTCGTGCTGGCCGGCGCCATCATGGCCGAGGGCGGCATGGCCAGGCGGCTGGTCGACTTTGCAGCCGTGCTCGTCGGATTCACGCGAATTCGAGGCGGCCTCTCGCAGGTCAATATCCTTGCGACCACGATCATGAGCGGCATCTCGGGATCGTCGGTCGCCGACACCTCCGCGATCGGCTCGGTGATGATTCCCCAGATGGCCGACAAAGGCTATCCGCGAGTCTTCGCAACCAACGTGACGATCAGCGCCTCGCTGCAAGCCATTATCGTCCCGCCGAGCCACAATTCGGTGATTTATTCGCTGGCGACCGGCGGCGTGGTGTCGATCACCAGCCTGTTCCTGGCCGGCGTGCTCCCGGGCCTACTGCTCGGCTTCTCGCTGATGGTGCTCTGTCTGTTCTACGCTTATCGCGACAAACACCCGAAGGGTGAGCCCGTACCGATCCGCCAAGCCGCCAAGATGCTCGGCGACGCCATGTGGGGGATCGTAACGTTGGCCATCGTGCTGGGTGGCATCCTCACCGGCGTCTTCACACCGATCGAGGCAGGCGCGGTTGCCTGCGTCTGGGCGTTCTTCGTCACCATGTTCATCTACCGGGACTACAAATGGTCCGAGCTGCCGCTATTGGTCTACAAGACGCTGCAAACCGTGGCCATGGTGCTGACGCTGGTAGCAACCGCCTCATGCTTCGGCTATGTCGCCGCGCTGATGCAGATGCCGGCCAAGATGACCGAATTCTTCGTCGCCATATCGAGCAACAAATACGTGCTGCTGATGTGGTTGAACATCATGCTGCTGGTTCTGGGGACGGCGCTCGATCTCGCGCCCCTGCTGCTGATCTGCACTCCGATCCTGCTGCCGGTAGTGAAGAGCTTCGGCATCGATCCCGTACATTTCGGAATCGTCATGCTGCTCAATCTCGGCATCGGCCTGCTGACGCCGCCGGTAGGGACGACGCTGTTCGTCGGGTGTGCCATCGGCAAGGTTTCGGTCGACGAGGTGATGCGCGGCATCTGGCCGTTCTACTACGTGATGTTTACGGTGCTGATGATCGTGACCTATGTGCCCTGGCTGTCGCTGGCGCTGCCGAGGGCGTTCGGGTTCTAGAACAGACGCAGTTCGCGTCACGGAGGCTCCGCGTGAAGATCGTCGACCTCAGCCGAGAGCTCTATCACCGCACGCCGAGCTATCCCGGCCATCCTCCCGTCATTCATGGCGTCTGGAAAACCCACGAAGAATCCTTCACCGAATCGGGCAATGTGCACGGGCTGGCGTCGATGTTTATCTCCATGGTGGACCACGCCGGCACCCACATCGACGCGCCCCGACATTTCGGCAAGAGCGGCGTATCAATCGATGAATATCCGCTGGAGAAGTGTATCGTGCCGGGTATCTGCGTCGACCTGCGCCACATTGCGCCGCGCGCCGAAATTACGCCTGCCGATCTCGAGGCGGCGGTGGCGAAGGCCGGCGTGCCGGTGCCGAGGGGCGGCACCGTCCTGCTCTGCACCGGTCACCACGAACGGACATTCCCCCGCAAGGAATATTCGACTGACAATTCCGGCGTGAACGTCGCCGCCACCGAATGGCTGGCGCAGCAGGGCGTCGTGCATTTCGGCATCGATTCGATGCGGCCGGGGCCGGAGGGCAAGGTTAATGCCCTCGTCCACAAGGCCTGCCTCGACCTCGACATCACCCACATCGAGAGCCTGTGCAATCTCGAAGCGCTGTTGGGATGCGGCCAGTTCACGTTTATCGGCCTGCCGATGAAGTGGCGCGGCGGGACAGCGTCGCCGATCCGCGCGGTTGCGGTGTTCGACCTGTGAAGGAAAACGAGAGGCCTATTCGCCTTCGCTTCCGGATCCGGCGTCGGCCAGATCACGAAGCATCTCGGCATTCAACACAACAATGGCGCCATGCTCGAGGCGTACCCAGTCGCGGGCCGCCCAGGCGCGCAACTGCTTGTTGATGCTCTCCCGGGTCATGCCAACCATCTCGCTGATCTCCTGCTGGGTGATCGCGATGGTTCGACCCTGCTGTGCAGGTTTGTGTTTTTCGGACAGGCGCAGCAGCGCGCTCGCCAGTCGCGCGGGCAAATTCTGCAGGATAATCTGCTCGACCTGATCGCTGGTCCACCGCAACCGCCCGCAGAGCAATTCGATGAACTTCATCGCCAGCCCCGGCTGCTCCTTCACGAAGGGGATGAACTCCCGCCTATCGATCACGAATAGCTCGCAATTGGAGTTTGCGATGGCGTCAGCCGAGCGAGCCCCGCCGTCGAGCAGTGCGATTTCGCCGAAGATTTCTCCAGGCTCGATGATGTTCAGGATCGCGCTGCGGCCATCGGGCGAGGAAATACTCATCTTCACCGTACCCGAAATCACCGCGTACAGGCTGTTGCCGGGGTCCCCCTTCGAGAACAGCGTGGCTCCCCGCTTCAACGTGGAATGTTTGGCATAGCGGCAGAGTTGCTCGAACGCCGTGGGCTCGAGGTCGGCAAAAAACGGGTGCTTGCGCAGCACCGACAGTTTGCCGTTCGAAAATTCGTGAGCTTCACCCGTCCTTCGTTGAGGCACGACAGTCAAACTCCAGGGAACACGGGATTGCAGCCCTTCCGTAATCAACGTGGGCCGGCTTTTCAACCGGAAAGCGCCAAAACGCATCGATTTGGCGGCCGGAAGGCGAAAACGGTGCCCAGCGTTACCGCTCCAATAACCGTGGAACTTGCTACAAGATAGCGCGAAAAGGCGCTGGCTTAAATAGAACTATCCCACTTACGCGTAGGCAAAGATAAGGCCAGCACAACCTCAGAGGTTGTGCTGGCCTTTCTCATGAGGACCTTGGCCTTCGCGTCTCCTGCGGCGCGCTCGATGTTGCGCCAGGTCCCTGTGCTATGGGCCGACTACTATGTCGGTGGCAACGGCCGCCATTACGCCTGCTGTTGATTACGAACTAAGCTGCCGACCCTGGCGCTGTGGCGCATCGGTCGGCAACTATTCCTTGGCGATTCCCGTTTCCCTGATCACGCGCTCATACTTCGCGAGCTGATCGTGCGTCATGGCGCGGAGCTCTTCCGCTGAACTGCCGCGCACGGCGAAACCCAGCTCTTCAAGCTTGCGGTGCACGTCAGGATCGCCAACCGCCTTCAGCACCTCGGCGTTCAGGCGAGCAACAATATGCTTCGGGGTACGGGCGGGAGCAAGAATTGCGAACCATGAATTGAAGAAGAAGCCGGGCAGACCGGATTCCGAGACGGTCGGCACATCGGGAAATTGCGACAATCTCCTCTCGGTGGTTACCCCGATCAGCTTGAGTCGGCCGCCGCGCACGAGCGTTGCGACCGTGCCCAGGCCCTGGAAGCCGACGGGGATCTGGCCGGCGGCGATGTCGGTTGCGGCCTGGGTGGCGCCCTTGTAAGGCACATGCGTGAGCGATATGCCGGCGGCCGACGCGAACATCGCCATCGCCAGATGCTGCGGACTGCCCGGCCCGCCCGAACCATAGTCGATCTTGCCGGGCGTCGCCTTCGCGGCCGCAATCAGATCTGCTGCGTTCTTGAAGCTGGCCTGATTGTTGGCAACCAGCCCCCACTCCACCGTCGCGACCAGCGACACCGGCTCGAAGTCCTTCAGGATGTCCCAGCGCATCTTGGACTGCAGGTTCGGCACCATCGTCATGATGCTGTCGTTGAACCCGCCAATCGTGTAGCCATCCGGTTCGGCGCGGGCGACGGCCTCCGCCCCGATCAGGCCTGAAGCGCCCGGCTGGTTCAGGATCAAGATTTGCTGGCCCATATTGTCGGCCATCTTCTGGGTGACGATCCGCGCCGCGACGTCGACCGCACTTGCCGCGGCCAGCGGCACGATCATCTTGATAGGCCGGTCCGGATAGCTCCCCTGCGCTATCGCGTGATGGCTTAGGAGCAAGGCAAGCGCTGGAATCACCAGATGAAGCGGCCGCATCATTCCCCCAATATGAGCGGCACAAACCTTAGGAATGCGGCCGCTATTTGGGAAAGATTGCGCCCGATGTTCGGCTTATGCAATCGGTCCGGCCGGGAAATGCCGCACGGCTACAGCAGCTTCCCATCTGGCCCAAAAAACGGATGTGGGCCGTCGAACGTGCCTATCGGGACTTGATGGGTAACGACCGTGCCGAATCCCTCACTCGGAAACCAGCTATGGAGATGGAAGGCCGGCGGCTCCACCTTGAACGAAGGTTCGCGCAGTTCGGCCAGATCGAGATCGACGGCATGGTTGGGGGCGGGACAGATCGTGGTCGGCACGCCCGCAAACGTGGCCAGTGCCGCGCGGTGCACATGTCCAGTTGCGATCAATTGCACGCGGGGATGACGACGCACGATGGGCGCGAGTTCGCTTGCATTGAGGAGATTCTGACGGTCCATGTGCCAAATGCCGGCCTTGAACGGCGGATGGTGCAGAAACAGCAGCGCGGGCCGGTCGAGCGACGAAGCCAGCATCCCGTCAAGCCATTGTAAGGTGGGTTCATCGAGTTCGCCATGCGGCTTCCGATGTACGCTTGAATCCAGCAACAGCAGATCGAGCCCGGCAACCTCGATCCTCTGATTGAGCGGCCCTGATACGAAGGCATAGGACGCGGAAGGAAACGCGGCACGCATCAATTCGCGCGAATCGTGATTGCCGGGAATGCCGGCGAACGGAAGCTTGAGCGGCGCCAGCAGCCGATTGAGATATTGATACTCCTCGGCCGTCGGCGTGTCCGCCAGATCGCCGGAGACCACTACAAAATCGGGCGCAGGCCTGAATTCGTTCAGGGCGGCAATGCAACGTTCGAGCGCCTTTGCAGTATCCACCTTGCCATAGGCAAGCGCTCCCGGCGGCTTGATGTGCAGATCAGAAATCTGGGCAATATGGACCGGCATTGGCGACATCGACTTTCTCAGCTTTCGGGCGGCAACAGACGGACTGCGTCCGGCGAAATCGATAATCCGATCCGTTCGCCGGACTTGGCCCGGACCGTATTCGGCGCATCGACGGTGAGCGACCTGTTAGACACGCCGCTGACCACCAGCCGTTGCCTGTCACCAATGAAGCTGACGCTGTCGATTATACCTGAAAGCGGCGCGCTTTCAGCCGCCATCACGCGTATGGTCTCGGGGCGAATCATCGCCACTGCGGCCGGCATATTTGCATCGCCGTCAATCGGCTGACATCCGCCCGGCAAGACCAAGTGACCATTCTCGATGGCCGCCTCGACGATATTCGCCGCGCCGATGAATTCGGCGACAAAGCGACTGTTCGGCGTGAAGTAGATCTCGCGCGGCGTGCCGATCTGGGCAATCTTTCCCTTCTGCATGACCACGACACGGTCGCCGAGCTCCATGGCCTCGGACTGATCGTGTGTCACGTAAATCGTGGTGATGCCGAGCGCACGCAGCAGGCGGTTCAGCTCGCCGCGCAGCCGGTCACGCAGGGCGGCATCGAGCGCCGTCAGCGGTTCGTCGAGCAACAGGATGCCCGGCCGGATCGCTACCGCGCGCGCCAGCGCCACCCGCTGCCGCTGGCCTCCTGAAAGCTGGTCGATCCGGCGGTTCTCCAGCCCGGAGATATTGGTCAGCGCCACCAGTTCGGCAACGCGAGCCGCCCGCTCCTTTTTCGATACGCCGCGGATCTTCAATCCATAACCGATATTATCGGATACGGTCATATTGGGGAAAAGCGCATAGGACTGAAATACCATGCCGACGTTGCGCCGTTCGATCGGCACCGCCGTCATGTCTTTGCCGTTGAACAGCACCCTGCCGCCAGCATCGGGCAGTTCGAGGCCGGCGATAATGCGCAGCATGGTGGTCTTGCCGCAGCCGGAGGGACCGAGCAGCACCAGCGTTTCACCACGGGCGATCTCGAGAGTTGCAGGCTCAAGCGCGCGCGTTCCGTCGGCGAAGGTCTTGCCGCAGGCCTCGATGCGCGCCGAGGCGCCGTGTCCGGCCTGCGCACTCATCTCTTCTGTTCCTTCTCGGCAAACAATTGCATGGCGACCAGCAGCGGAATGATCATCACGAAGAAGATCAGCGTATAGGCCGAGGCCACTTCCAGCCGCATCGAGGCATAGCTGTCGGCGAGCCCGATCGGCAATGTCTTGGTCAATGGCGTGTGCAGCATCCAGGTCAGGTTGAATTCACCGAGCGACAGCGTCACGACCATCAGGCTGACCGCCAATATACCGGGCAGAGCATTGGGGACGATCACGTCGCGGAACCGCCGCCACGGCGATGCGCCGAGCGAAGCCGCACCCTCATCCAGCGTTTTAATGTCGACGGTCGCGAACACAGCCATCACCGATCGCACCATGAAGGGCATCGTGAAGATGACATGGCCTGCGAGAATGAACAGCCAGGAGCGGCGAAAGTCGCCGAAACCTCCATAGGTCAAGAGCAATGCCAGTGCGATGGCCAGGCCAGGGATCGCCAACGGCAGGGTGATGATCTCCTCGACGATCCGCGACAGCCGGCCTCCCCGCACATGCAGGGCATAGGCGGCTGGAACGCCTGCGACGAGCGTCACTGCAAGAGTTGCAAATGCAACCACGAATGAAAGCAGGATGGTGCCCGCATAAAGCTCCCATACCTGCACAACCCATTGCAAGGTTACGCCGGATTGGATGCCGCGGAAGTAATTCACGGTGACGCCGGCCGAGATCGACAGAATCGCGGGCACCACCAGGAAGCCGGCTACCAGCAGGGTGAAGATGAACTGGCCGATGAAGATCAGGCGATCACGCATGGTCTCATCCGGCCGCCGCAACGGCACTTCCGCTGAAGGAGCGGGCGAGCGCAAGAATAAGCCAGGTAATGATGCCGAGCCCGACCGATAGCGCGGCCGAGATCGAGAAATTCGCAGCCAGCGTGAATTCGGTATAGATCAGCATCGGCAGCACATCGATGTTCGTCGCCAGCGTAAACGCCGTTCCGAACGCCCCCATCGCGGTCGCAAACGCAATTGCGCCGGAGGCGGCGAAGGCCGGCGCCAGGGCCGGCAGGACGACATCACGCTGCACTGCCCAAGGGCTCGCGCCAAGCGAGCGCGCGGCTTCTTCCAGGCCTGTATCAAGCTTCTGCACCGCGGCCATGATGGTGAGGATGACGCGCGGGATGGAGAAATACAGATATCCAAGAAACAACCCGTAGATCGAATAGGCAAAGACAAGCTTCTCGCCAAACACGCGGTTCGAGAAATCGCCGATCAGGCCCTGTCGACCGGCGAGAAGAATGATCATGAAGCCGACCACCACACCAGGAAACGCCAGAGGAAAGGTCAGCATCGCAATCAGAATGGCGCGGCCGGGGAAACGATGCCGCTGCAGGAACATCCCGGTGACCGTCGCCACGATCAGGGTCACAATGGTGGTCGCGGTGGCTAGCAAGACCGTGTTGAGGAGGGTCGCACGGTAACGCGGCTCGGTCAGGATCGCGAGATACCCCGCGAGCCCCTGCGGTCCTGCTGCTCCCGTTACAACAAGCCGCGCCATCGGCAACAGGAAAAATGCCGCCGTCACTACAGCAAGCGGCAGCAGGCATGACCAGACAAAAGACCTATGCGACATCAGAAAAGCGGTGCCCCGGCGAGAGGCGCCATATTGCCTCAGCGAACCTCGGCGAGATAGCGATCGACAAAGCCTTTTTGCATGTTTTCCATCTGGCCCCAGTCGACGTTCTTCGCACGCGCATATTCGCTGTCAGGCAGGAATTTCTTCTTCACCGCCTCGGGCAGATCGATCGGCCGCGCCGGCCGAAGGTAGGCGTTGGTCCAGATCGCCTGTCCCTTGTCCGACAAAAGATAGTCCAGCACCTTCCTGGCCTTGTCCTTGTTGGGCGCGTTCTTGACGAGGCCGGCGACATAGGGAAACACCACCGACCCCTCGCAGGGGATCACGAATTCAAAATTGCCCTTCTCGGAGTATTTCGCGCGATAGGCGTTGAAATCATAATCGAACAGGATCGGCATCTCGCCAGAAACGACGCGGGCATAGGAAGTCTGCTTGGGGACGATCGGGTCGTTCTTCCGCAGGTCCTTGAAGAAGTTGATCGCGGGATCGAAGTTCGCTTCGGAGCCACCGAGCGCCAGATTGATCGCGACCGCACCGACATACCCGACGGCGGCCGACGACGGATCGAGATAACCGACCATCCCTTTATAGTCGGGCTTCAGGAGATCCTTCCAGCAGGCCGGCACCGGCTTGCCGCCAAGCGCGTCCTTGTTCACGAACAGGCCAAGCGTGCCGGAATGAAGCGTGATCCAGTAACCGTCGGCATCCTTCGGGCCGGCGGGGACCTGGTCCCATTTCGCCGGCTTGTAAGGCTCAAGCGCATCCTGCGTCTTGGCCTTCATACCAAAGGTGACACCAAAATAGCCGATATCGCCCACCGGGTTATTCTTCTCGGCAAGTATCTGAGCAAGCGCTTGGCCGGAATTCTTGTTGTCATGCGGGATATCGTAGTTGAGGTCGGCTTTGAGGGCCTTGAGCATGGAAGCCCAGTCCGCCCATTCCGGCGGGCAATTGTAGCAGATGACGTCGGCCGCTTTGGCGGATTGCCAGGGCGCGATTAGCAACAGCGCCAGCAAGGCAAGAACAAAACGGGCGGTCTTCATGGGGGCACTCCAGGTTAGGGCAGCAATCGACGATCTAATCACCAATCGGTGTGACGTATAGCCGCGTATGAAGGTTTTGCGACAGCGCGTTGCGGGGAAGGCCGCAGCACCGCCCGGCGCGCCATCAACGTCCGTCCTGCCCCTCCTGTTCAAACTTATCGCGGTCGCATTAGATGCGTCCCAAGGCGGTCAGAATAACTTGAGGCGTCAGGGGGATTTCCGTGATGATTGTCCCAAACGGCCTGAGCGCGTCATTGACCGCATTGGTCACGGCGGCCGCCGCACCTGCCGTGCCGGCTTCCCCTGCGCCCTTCGCGCCCAATTCCGATTCGAGGGTCGGTGTAACCACATGTCCGACGTCGATGTCCGGCATTTCACCGGACATCGGAACCAGATAGTCGGCCATATTTGCGTTGGTGAGTTGGCCACGTTCGTCATATACGCATTTCTCGAATAGCGCGGCGCCAAGCCCCTGCACCACGCCGCCTCTGATCTGCTCATCAACCAGTTGCGGGTTGATGATCGTGCCGCAATCCTCGACCACCCAGTGCTTCAGCAGCTTCACAAAACCCGTATCGGGATCAAGCTCCAGCCATGAGGCCTGAACGCCATTGGTGAAGGCGAAGGGATATTCGCGCGGCACAAAGTGCCTGGTCGCCATCAATTCGGGCTGAATACCCGGCGGCAGCGTGTCGGGGCGGAAATAGACAATTCGCGCGAGCTCGCTCAGATCGATCCGCGGCGCGCCATCGACGACATTCACTACCGCGTTGTTGACGATGTCGAGTTCGCCCGGCATAGACTGGAGGATGGCGGATGCGACGTCGAGTATGTTTTTCCGCAGAACCTTGGTGGCCTGCAGTGCGGCCTCGCCGCCAATGCCGGCACCACGCGAGGCCCAAGTGCCCCCGCCATACGGCGTGTTATCCGTATCGCCCAGGATCACGCGGACGCGATCCATCGAGACGCCAAGCACGCTTCCAACGATCTGCGCGGTAAGCGATTCCGATCCCTGTCCTTGCTCGGTGATACTCGTTTGGCAGATCACTGACCCCTGCGCATCAAGCCGCACCGCGACACCGTCCTGCGAGGATATCTTCGCACCGCCTACGCCATAAAATGCCGCGCTCGGGTTGGTAACCTCGATGAAGCTAGCGATGCCGATGCCACGATGGATGTTCTTCACTCGCAAGGCAGCCTGCTCAGCGCGCAACGCATCGTAGTCCATCATTTGGACGAGCTTGGCGAGCGCCGCATGGTGCGACAGCTGCTCGAAGCGCAGACCTGATGGCGAGGCGCAGGGGTAGGCGTCGTCGGCAATCAGATTGCGCCGACGGATTTCAACCGGATCCATGGCAATCTTCATCGCCGCCAGATCGACCAGGCCCTCCGTCACCGAACAGGCGATCGGATGGCCAACGGCACGGTACTGGCACATCACGTTCTTGTTCTGGAATACGACGCGGGCGTGGGCCCGGTAATTTCCGGTCACATAGGGCCCGCCGACCAGATTGACGACCTGATTGGCCTCGATCGCGCTGGTGCGCGGGTACATCGAATAAGGCCCGATGCCCGTAAGATCGTCGATCTCGAATGCCATGATCGTACCATCGCGCTTGACGCCGATCTTTCCCTTGCAGCGATGGTCGCGGGCATGAATATCGGTGTTGAAGCTCTCGACCCGGTCGGCGACGAACTTGACCGGACGCCGCAGGAGTTTGGATAGTGCGTAGGTCGCCATCTCGTCGGCATAGATATGGACCTTGATACCGAAGGAGCCGCCGACGTCCTTGCAGACGACGCGGACCTGCGATTCCTTCAAGCCAAGATGGAGCGCCGCGATATTCTGCACCATATGCGGCGCCTGCGTGCCTTGATAGATGGTCAGCCTGGCTTCCGCGGCGTTCCAGTCTGCCACCACCGCGCGCGGCTCCAGCGTCACGCCGGTGTGCCGTCCGAAAACGAACTCTGCTTCGACCACCTCGTCGGACTCGGCAAAGGCCTGGTCGACGGCGCCCGCGTCGTGAATGCGCTCAAACGCCAGATTGTCCCCGAGGGAGGCGTGGATCACAGGCGTTGCCGGATCGAGCGCGGTACGCATATCCGTTACGGCGTGCAGATCCTCATATTTAACCAAGACATGCTCTGCGGCGTCCTCGGCCTGTGCGCGGCTGGCCGCTACCACGGCAGCGACCGCTTCACCCTGCCAGCACACTCGGTCGATGGCGATCGCACTTTGCGGGGCGGATTTGAGTCCCTTCAGATGCGAAAGCACGCCAACCCACGGCGTGATGACGGTCGATAGCTCCCTGCCTGAAACGACGGCGATAACTCCGGGCATCTGCTTGGCCGCTGAAGTCTCGATGCCAACGATCCTCGCGTGCGCGTGCGGCGAGCGTAGGAACACGGCATGCGCCATACGCGGCAGCTCGATGTCGCTGACATAGAGCCCGCGTCCCTGCATCAGCCGATCGAGGTTCGGCCGCGACACTGTCTTGCCGATATAGGAATTCGGGCGGTCCAGCGCAGAAAGTGTTTGCGGATTTTCCCGCTCCGATGTCATGGCCGGCGTCCCGTGCGCGCCCACGCTGTGCTCTCGATGGCGTCGACGATGGCCTGGTAACCGGTACAGCGACAATAATTGCCGGAAAGATGCTCGCGTATCCGCTCTCGATCCGGACACGGCGATTGCTTCAGCAGATCCTGCGCCGCCATCAGCATTCCCGGCGTGCAGAAGCCGCACTGAAGTGCGTTACGCTCCCGGAATGCTGACTGCAAATCGGCAATTTCGCCGCTATCGGACAGTCCCTCGATCGTCTCGATCGCTGCATTGCGCGTCTGAACCGCGAGCATCAGGCAGGAGCGGACGATGTCGCCGTTGACGCGGACCGTGCAGGCCCCACACACGCCATGTTCGCATCCGACATGCGTGCCGGTCAGCTTGAGATGCTCGCGAAGAAAATCTGCCAGATTCAGGCGCGGCAATACATTCGCTTCGACGAGCTCGCCATTGACACTCAACGCAATCGCAACCGTAGCCGTCACGCTGACGCTCCCGCACGGAGATCAGGACGGGCAAGCAGTAACGACACGCAGCGCGTCAACAGAACCTTCGCCAGATGCCGACGCATGGCGGGTGTCGCTTGGTGATCCTCCAGCGGATCGAGTTCATCGTCCAATGCAGAAGCTGCCTCAGACAACACCGCAGGCGTGATGGCGACATCGACCAGCTTGCTGGCAGACTTGGCCAGCAACGGGCGATCGCCGACGGCAAAGAAGCCAAGCCGAAGATCGGCAAAGCGCCCATCCTTGATGGAAGCCTGCGCTGCGAGGCCAACAATGGCGTAATCGCCATGCCGACGGGCGAACTCATGAAAGAAATGCGTCGAGTTCTTTGGAGTCACCGGCAGCTCGACGGCAACCAGCAGTTCCTGCGGAGTAAGCGCGGTTTCGTAGATCCCGACGAAGAACTCGTTTGCCGCAATCCGCCGCTCGCCGCCCGGTCCGCGGGCAATGATGGTAGCGCCAAGCGTGAGCATGCAGGCCGGCAGTTCCGAAGCTGGATCAGCGTGCGCAAGGCTCCCCCAATCGTGCCGCGATTGCGGATCGCGGGATGGGCGACATGGGCGACCGCATCCTTTAGCAAGGGAGCATGGGCTGCTATTTCCCGCGACTTCAACAGATCAGCGTGACGTGTCAGCGCACCGATGGTGAGGACCTCTCCCTTCACCGCTACCCCGCGCAACTCGGTCAGCTCGCCAATATCGACAATGAGTTCCGGCGCGACCAGGCGCAGATTCATCGCCGGCACCAGGCTCTGGCCGCCCGACAATAGCTTGGCAGCTTCGCCATGCACGCTCAACAATTCCAGCGCATTTTCGACGCTGGTTGCGCGAGCGTAGGCGAAAGCCGAGGCTTTCATTTTTGGCGTGACCTCCCCGGCCAACTATCGACATTTTCGCGAGATTAGACGGCTGAGACCGCCAAAGGTCAAGTTTGTTAGATGATTATTTCGACTTTGAGCTTGTTTTCGAGCGACGAACGACGCACGTTCTGTGCAAATAAAAAGCCTGCCGTTAGGGAAGAGCGAACCATGAGGCTTGGGTTCTTTACGATGCCGATCCATCCTGTCGACAAGGATTGGCGGCTTTCGCTCAAGGAAGATCGAGAGGCTTTCCTGCTTGCTGATGAGCTTGGGTTCACCGAAGGCTATGTCGGCGAGCACACCACGGACAGAGCCGAGAACATCACGTCCTGCATCGCATTCATTGCATGGCTCGCCGCGGCAACTAGCAAGATCAAACTTGGCACCGGCACCGTCAACATGCCGAACGCCCATCCGGCGGCGATTGCAGCCTCGATAGCGATGCTCGATCACATGCTCGACGGGCGACTGATCTTCGGTATCAGCCCGGGTGGTCTGCTGTCGGACGCGGAAGTGTTCGGCAATCTCGAGGCGGACAGGAATGCCATGTTCCTGGAGGCGATCAATCAGGTGCTTCAGATCTGGGCCAGCGAGCCGCCCTATAATCTGCAAGGTCAATTCTGGAGTATATCGGTGCAGAAGACTCTGATCGAGGACATCGGCCAGGGCTTCATTGCGCGCCCACTGCAGCGGCCGCACCCGCCGATCGTGGTCACTGCGGTGGCGCCGTTCTCAAAGGGTGTGACCGAAGCGGCCGCGCGCGGTTGGGAACCAATCTCGGCAAATTTCCTGATGCCGGTCTGGGTGAAGAGCCATTGGCCGAAATACGTAGAGGGATGCGAACGCGCTGGCCGTCCTGCGGATCCAGCGAACTGGCGCGTTGCCAAGAGCGTGTTCGTAGCCAAGGACGCAGCTACCGCAAAGGCTTATGCCACAGATCCAAACGGACCTTATGTCTACTATTATCGCTCGTTGCTTACCAAGCTGAAGCGAAGCGGTCGCATCGAACTGTTCAAGACCCGCCGCGATCAGCCGGACGACGAGGTGACGCTGGAGTCGATCTGCGACAAGCTGATCATTCATGGCACGCCGGACAGCGTGGCGGATCAACTGCTGGCCTTTCAGGAAGAGACCGGACCCTTCGGCACGTTGCTGTATGCCGGCAAAGACTGGAAAGACCGCGAACTGGGGCGACAGTCGATGGTCCTGATGGCCGAACAGGTCATGCCGAGGATCAATGCCGGCGCATCCGGCGATTCCAAAGCCGCCGAGTAATCCGCGGGGGAGCTTGCCGTGGCGCTGAGCGATCGCATTCCCTATCAAGCACAAGTCGACAGGCCGAAGCTCACCCTTCCCGGCGGCAAGAAACTCGCGGTATGGGTCATCCTCAATGTCGAGGAGTGGCGGATCGAGAACGCGATGCCTCGCACCGTGCTGAGCCCGCCGATGGGCCAGCCGCTATTGCCCGACGTGCCGAACTGGTCCTGGCATGAATACGGGATGCGCGCCGGCTTCTGGCGACAGCTCAAGGCACTGACGGATCGCGAAATACCCGTGACGTTGGCGCTCAATGCCAATGTCTGCAACGCCTACCCGCGTGTCGCCTCCGCTGCGCTCGACGCCGGCTTTGAATTCATGGGCCACGGTTTCGTGCAGGGGCCGATGCACAAGGTCGAGAATCAGGCGGATGCCATCAAACGATCGGTCGAGACAATTTCGAAATTTGCAGGCAAGCCGCCGCGATCATGGGAAAGCCCGGGCCTCACCGAGACCGAGGAAACCCTCGATCTGCTGCGCCTCAACGGCATCGAGTACGTCGCGGATTGGGTGATCGACGATCTGCCGCAGGACATCGCCACGCCCCACGGCACCATCACGACGATCCCCTATTCGATCGAAGCCAACGACATCGTCATCCACGCACTTCAGCATCTTTCTTCCGAGCAATTCCTGAAACGCTGCACCGATCAGTTCGATCGTCTATATCTCGAAGGCGCATCGAACGCGCGGATCATGGCAATCTCAGTTCACCCGTACATCACGGGCGTGCCGCATCGTATCAAGTATCTGGAGGCGTTGCTCGACTATGTTCTGGGTCACGACGGCGTGGCCCTGATGACAGCCAGCGAGATTGGCGACTGGTATCGCGCGGAGATGGCAGAGATCTAGATTTGCGGTCTACCGCAGGCTTGTCGGCGGCCCAACGAGATTCGGCGCTTGCTCACGAGGACTTACTGTCATCTCCAGCAATGAACCTTCCGAAACTACCGCGCGCAAACAGCAAGGGTTCCCGCCGATTATAGGCATAGGCCTCGACGGCGCCGAGGAAGATGATGTGGTCGCCGCCGTAATACCGATTGGCCGCGCGGCATTGGAAATTGGCGACGCAATCGGTCAACACCGGCGCGTTGCCAAGCCCCGGCGTCCAGTTCACGCCGGCGAACTTGTCATCCGACGACTTTGCGAACTGCGACGCCAGCGCCTGCTGGGAAGCTCCGAGAACGTTGACCGCAAAATGGCTGGCGTTCTGGAAGATCGTAAGCCCCTGCGAAAACATCCCGAGACTCCACAACACCAGCGGCGGATTGAGCGATACCGATGCAAAGGAGTTGCAGGTAACGCCATACGGCCTCCCGTCCGCGGTCATTGCCGTGACAATGGTGACGCCAGTGGCGAATGTGCCGAGCGCATTGCGAAAATCCCGCGGGTCAATCGCCGAGTTGCCGCTGGCAAGTTCATTGGCCGGATCGGCCGGATGTTTGGGTGCATCAGACATCCGCCGGGCCTCAGAGCGTCAGATTTTCGGACGGCAGGCCAAGCGCCACGCGTCCATAGTTGGTTCCTGCCGCATCAAAATTGAATGCGAGGTGCGAATTCACGGCGTGAGCGTCGCGGAACTGCCGCTGCAGCGCGCCTGACGTGAACAGGCTGCGTGCGCCACTTGCCGCGAACAACAGCGAGACCGCTTCGGTGCAGAGGTTCACTGCGAAGGCGCCATCCCGCCGCAACCTCGTCTTGACCGCGAGGTCTGGAATATGGCCCCGCCTCGCCTCGGCCATCGCATCGATGCAGTTCGTACGCATCACGAGGCGAGCCGCATCGATCTTGGCGGACGCTTCCGCGATCTTGATTTGGGTCGTCTGCAGATCGCTGAGTTTGGCCCGATTGTAGGTCGAGGCCCGATGCCGCGCGAGCTCGACGTAATCATCGAGACAGGCTTGCGCATTGCCCAAACCGACGCCCGACAAGACGTAAGGAAACAGCGAGAATACCGGTAGCGCATAGAGCGCGTTTGGATTGACGGCGCTTCCGGGCGTCGGTCCGCCGGTCAGATCGCTGACTGCGATGGTCATGTTCTCCGCAACGAGGCAATCCTCGACCCATACATCGTTCGACCCGGTACCGCACAGGCCCGTCGCATTCCAGGTGTCGTTGATCCTGTATTCGTTCCGGTTGAGCAGGAATATCCGGTATTCGATACCCTCGGCCTCATCGTCCGAGGACACCACGCCTGCAAGCATGTTCCAGTCGCAGGATTCCACACCCGAGGAGAACGGCCAATGACCGCGCAAGACGTATCCCCCTTCCGCCTTTCTCGCGCGCCCGGCTGGAAAGATGAAGGACGAGGCAATCAACGCATCGGCATTCCTGCTCCAAACCGCGTCCTGCGCATGCTTGTCGAACATGCCCAGCATCCAGTGGTGGCTGGCAAGGTTGGCGAAGTTCCATGCTACGGAAGCATCCGCCTGCGCCAATGCGTCGGAGCAATCGACCAGAGCCACATAGTCAAGCTCGGCACCTCCGACGCGCCTGGGCTGCACGACCCGGAACAAGCCGGCGTCATGCAAATCACGTTCGGTCTCGGGCGGCAGGCGTCGGAGCTCCTCCGTCTTTGACGCGCGATCGCGCAATTCCGGAATCAGGGCCTGGGCACGTGCAACCATGGCGTCATAGCTGTCCGAGCCCGGCCCCGCGGGTGAACCTGCATCCGGCTTGCGGCCGTACTCCGCCATGTGTTTCCTCGCCTGCTTCGTTGCCTTTACGCCGCCCGCGCTTTGCCAGTCTACCGGCTGATGGCCAATGATCAAGGCGGACGGAACATGGCTACTCCGCCGCAAGAGGCTGCTCAAAAACGCAAAAAAGCCCGGCGGCCGATGGCCACCGGGCGAGTAGAGGCATTTTGAGGCATGGAAATGCCAAGCAGCTATTTCATGTCCTTGCGCCAGTAAAGCGTGTTCGGCCAGGCCCAGGGATGCGTTGGGCTGAACAGGCGGTAACCCGCGCGAATGAAGTTATTGGCTGACGAAATATTATCCGTAGTGTCAGATACGATCGCACACCATCCATTCAGACGCGCGCGCGCCTCCATGGCTCGCATCAGGCGCAACTGAAGCCGACGTCCGCAATGCTTGCCCAGCACGCCCACGCGGCAAAAATAGCCCGCTTTGAAAACGTGCGTCGACGAAATGACGCCGGCGAAAGCGACAGGCCTGGTTCCGCAGAGCGCAAGCCACCAGTGCCCCTGATCGAATTGCGGAACGGGTGCGGTGTCAAGAAACGTCAACTGATGAAGTTCTGCAAGTGTGTCCGCAATATCGTCCTCGCTCCCGTCAACCTCGCGAATTTGATACATGTCGCACCTGCATCCGAGTTCGTCTACGTGTGCGGCAAGTCAACCGATCATTTGCCGAGCGTCGCCTTGATGCCGAGCCACACGGCACCGACGAACCCCGTTACGATCATCGTGACGACTGCTTTGAAGGTATAACTCTGTGCCTGCTCGACGCTTCTTCGCCAGCGCCGCAGGTGCTGAAAATCAGCACGAAGCTCCCGTCGATCGTCTTCGTCGATCCCAAACGAAGTCAGTGTCGTTGCGACGGCTTTGAGAACCACTGCGTCGATGTCGTCTTGACAAATCCTTTGCTGTTCAGCCAGCGTCTCGATGACGATGGCCCTGACATCCGCCGCCTGCATCCCTGTCATCGCTTGATAATCCGCGCCACGTTCTCGAAACCTCGCTTGGCGAAATAGAACGACACCACGAGATTCGAGGTGATCGCCGCAAAGCCCGCGAGCGGATCGGTCCTGCCAAGGCCGAGGACCTTGTCCCAGATCAAGAGTTTTCCGAAATAGACCGCGACGAAATATCCCATCAGCTTGTCGGGCTCGTACCAGCGCCCGATCTCGGCCATGCGATATCGCATGATGGCGTCGGTTTCGGAGACCTGTGCGGCGATCTCGGCTGATGCCGTCTCACTCGCGATTTTCTCCGAGGTGTTACCGGCAGCAAGCTTCGCTTTGTAACCTTCGATCAGACCCTTGACGACCGGGCCGCCGATGAAACTGATGATGGTCATCCACATTTGCGCGTCTCCAGCGTCATCCATACCGCGAACACGACCGCCAACCCTTCAGCGCCGAACACGCCCGGCCGGACCTGATAGAGCTGGCTCGCCATCCAGATCACCCATCCGCCGGCCAGCACGGCCGTCCAAGCCAGCAGGGCGAGCACGATTTTCATGTCAGAGCGTCCGGCGGCGGCAGGCTTCGGTGATCACGCCGGCCAGCGCTGCAAAGGCCAGCATCTTGAACGCCGACCTGGCGTCCAGGCTCGATAGCTGCGTGAAGTCGTATCCCGAGAAGGCCGCGATGAGGCCTGCGCCAACGATGCCGACGACGTATTGGATACGCGCCCAGAGGATCGTCACGGAATCCTTGAACCATGCCTTGACCTCGTTCCATGTGCTGATCATGCTTTCCTCCTGAAAACCACGTTGAAAATGTTGGCGATGAACGCCCCGATCGAACCTTGCGACGGGTTGGTGATGGATGGCGTGGCGGGCTTTTCAGCCGGGATCGGCTTGACGGAAGCCGCGGGCGTAATCGGCGCACCCGTGAACGTGATGGTGGGATCAAGCGCCATCATGGCCTTGAGCATGCCGGCGCAGCCGAGCTGGCGATCGACGACGTTCGGGTCATAGACCCCGTCGCGGACATATTTTCCGCAGGAATATTGATCGGTGCCGGACCAGACATAGGGCGAAGGCCGCCCTCGCGCCGCGTAGCCGAGCCCATTGTATCGCTCGAGCAGCGTCAGCGTGCCCCCGGCGCTCCAGTCCGTGTTGCGCGCCGCGTAAGGCGCGCAATTGACCAGTGCATCCATAGCTGCCTCTTCCCACGACCTGAAGGGGCCGCGGCCGGCAGGCACATGGACCGAAACCCTGTTCCAGGGATCGCCCTGCGCCAGCGATCCGGTCCAATCCTGTGAGCACTCGCGCTCGTGGATGACGGCAATAGCCGGCCAAGGAACGCCGGTTCTGGCGGATACGGCCTGGTATCTCGCCTTGGCAGCCGGCGCGACCAGCCGCCGGGCAACAGTCGTGAAATTGCGGGTCAGCCTGGCGGCGGCCCAGCGCTTGGCGTTCGATTCGGTAAGAAGGATCAGATTTGTCATGATGCTCAGGTTGACGACGCGTCGGTTGTGAACTTGTTTGGCGGGCGCGAGCTTTGGCTTGTTTCCCCCAGATCGCGGCCAATTCCGTCCGCCAATTGTCGATTCCCCATGAAAAAGCCGCCCGACAATGAGGGGCGGCGGAAAGTGATTCCCCGGATTGCTGTTCCCGGCGGGGTTGTGATACTGACGAGCAATGCGTTACGCGATTTCCGCCTTTCTCAAGGTTCGATATTGGATCAGGCCCGACGTTCGGGCGTGGCTTGACGGTTTCGGGGCTCTATTTGCGATCACGCTTTTCTTTTGCTTGATCCAATCGGCTCACGACGGCATTGCGAACCGCAACCACGACTTCGACGCGCAGCGATGGTGGTTCCCGATCTACAAAATCCTTATGATGTAGTTGCAGATAATCGTCGGTTGCACGATGTTGTGCGCTGAAGCAGAACCTGCGTTGTTCGTAGTAAACGGGTGGACGTGTCGCGTACTCGCCCCACCGGTCTGGACACTTTGGGTCGAGCCGTTGAGGCCCACGCCCGATCCGCTCGCCCCAAATGCCAAAGGTGCTTGTTCCGAGTGCGTGTGGTCCGGAGTATCATTTCCAGTCGTACCTGTATGATTGTGCGTCAGGATGACGTTGTTGGATTCCAATCCTCCCACCGCGCCCATATTCGCCGAATTCCCGCCGAAATAGGTTGCCGTCAGCCGCGACGCCGCAGCCTCTTTCATCGCGGAGACGCGGCCGGTTTTGTCCGGAACATTGAACGTGGTCGAGCCGTCGCCGACGCCGTAAGTAGTCCCCCACCGCGCGAAAGCCCGCGCGTAAACGGTCCGCGAAATCGCCTGCCCTGCCGGGAAGATGAACGCGCTGTTGGGCGCTATCGTGTCCCAATAATCCATTCCCCCCAGGAACGGCACGTTGAATGGGCTGGTAAAGTAGCCCCGCAGATAGAACGCGCCATCCGCGTTGCTATAGAGCGCCGTGTAAGGCGTGCCCTGCACCAGCGTTCCGGCAACTAGCTCGGCATTTGGTGCGCTGCGCAGAGGCCTCGCTCCGAGCCCGTCAACGTTCAGCGTTACCGTGTCGCCGTTCGTAATGTGCGGCGTGAACGCGATCATCTGGCCGTTGAGTCGCGCCAGCGTGTCGAAAACCTGATAGCTCGAAACCGTGTACGCCGTCGCTGTCCCGCCCGTGACAATCGCGCCGGCAGTATCATCGCGATGTTTGGCGACCGACGCCATCATCGCCCGCGCCGAATCGTTCACGCTGGAGGGCGACTGCCCTTCCTGCCAGTTGATCGAAGGATCGGCAGTCGCGTTGTTTGCCGCCGTCTGCGACCATCTATAGAGAGTCATCTTAATTCCTCCGTTTCCAGCAAATGACCGGTCAAGCCTTGCTGTCCAGCTCGAGATATTGCGCGCAGGGGCACGCGGGCACCCGTGCCGTCACGAGATTGCGGATCACTCCGGGCGGAACGCCGGGGCTTTCCTTGGCCACGGCGTCTACGTGCGCGTCTATGATTTCCTCAATTTCAGCCCTGATCTGTTTGATGCGCTCTTCAAGCGTTGGGGTGCTTGTCGTTTTCATTGGATTTGCTTTCCTCATTCGTGCGGGTCTCGCTCTTCTGGTATGCCGCCAGCTTGTGCCTCGCGGTGGCTGCCTCGTTCTGCGCCCGCCGTAACGCCTTTTCGCGTTGGGCTTCGTGGACTGCCACGTAGACCTGCAGGTCATACGGCAGCGATTTGAAGCGCTGCTTGCGGTCGTTCGGCCACGAGCGCGGCGGGTCGATTCCGGCGAGATCGCTGATAGCCGCCGCTGCCGCGCCCCCGAGCGTCGGGTCGGCCAAGCCGGCCGAAACATGCAGCCGCGATATGTCCTGGACCGCAGGCCAAAGCCGCTCGATGCCGAGCGGAGCGCAATCCACGACGAAGCGTGCGACATGTGCCGGCGCTGCGGGACAAGGCGACAGGCCGTGCAGTTCGCACCATTTCGCGAACATCGGCGCAGCCTGCATCCGGGCTCGCGCCAGAGCGGCGAGCACCGGGTTGATGGTAGGACGCATCAGACGTTCTAGCGCCTGGCCTTGCGCAGCGCTTCGTGAACGGTACCCATCTTCTTGCGCAAGGCCATCAACTGGACGCGCCGACGCAGACTGTGCGGACTGGAGTCGATCTCACCTCCCAGCTCGCTGTCAAATCTTTCGAGAACTTCCGCGCGTTTCTGCACTCCGTAGAGCGCGAAGTTCCTCGCGATCTCTCCAGTTGTCATTGGCTCACCATGGAGCTTTTCGGCGGCGGATTCGGCGCGTTCGACGAAGTCGCGGTTGTCCTGCATCGGTAAATTTCCCTTAGAACAAAAGCCGCCATTTCCAGGCAGTGGCTCGAAGATTTGAAAGAGCATCGTCGGCCTGAGGGCTGCGCGTACGGAAGCGGCGCGGCCGACAGCCACGCTCGCAGACATCACGAAAGCCAGACGGGAATAGACGTGACCGGCGCGCCTACGGCGAGCCGAAAAAGACCCAGGGTGGGAGAAGCCTTTGTTTCGATGAATCGTCGCCGATAGACGCTCCCTGCCGCAGCCGGGTCGGATCCGCAGGATCAACGCCCGCCAGCGAAGCTACCCAGTTGCCAACATCGCGTGGAAGCGAATTTCGATTCCCAAACGACCCGGAGCCGGCGGCGGGACCACCAACACCCAGCACGGTAGGCTGCGGCTGCTTGCCGTTCCCTCGATCCAGATACTCAAGATGTTCGTTGATGGCCGGTGGCGAAGCGGCGGTAAAGCTCGGTAACAATCCCGGCGGCGTGCTGCCGGGATAGGCAAATTCCTTTCGACGGCCGCGCTCAACTGCGCGTCCGTAAAAGGATGATAGATGCGCCCAATTCCGCGATCTGGACCCGGCTCATCGAGCCGCCCGTGTCCGCGGTGTTCAATGTTGTAGCTAACCCCTTGGTTCTCGGGATCGTGCACTTCCCTTGCTATCCTGCGCGGCAGTTCAACGTGAGATCCTGCATTATTGTTATGGAAATCAAAATTGGTATCCCACGGTTTGATTTCAACTCTCTCGAACGTCTTGGTGCGGTCTGGCTTAACGACGACGTGACCAGAGATCCTGGCACTTTCGTCTCCGAACACCAGCGCGCGCGTTTTGTAGTCTGGAGATGAGCCCGTTATGTAGTTCAATATTCTGGCTGTCAGCGAAGGATCCCTTGGGTCTCTACGTGGCACGAAATCCAACAAGTTATACCGCCCCGGGGCGAGCTTTCGATTGTTGGCGACCATCTCGATAATCGGAAACATCCCAGGATGATAAAATCTTCCCGGCCCTTCGCTCATGTACCACGACATATCCACCGAAACAGGTGACGGCGGTCCAGCAACCGGGACGGGAGTTCCCGATCCGGACGGCTCGAAGTAATGATCAAGAAATTGTTGCGCCCTCCACCGCTGCCCATTCGTTAGCTTGACTTCATTTCCGGACATAGCCTGCTTGTCTCCTAATCGGCGTAGATGCCTGACTCAGCGAATATGTAGCTGCCGCAGTTTGAGAGCATCACGGTCGCATGACGTGGGTTTGGCCTGGCGGCTGTTCGAGCGAACAGGTTGACCTCCCAGACGACGACAAAGGAATAGTTTCTAGTTCTGACTGCGCTGCAGCAATTTTCCATCTCACTGAGATCATCCACGAAGTCGGGAGCGCTACCAAATCTGTTTGAACTGAAGCGAGCATCCTTAACGATCTTCTTTTTCGCCACCTCAATGGCATCTACCTCCGATTGGATGACGCGATCCCCTGGCCCGCAACTATTCATGCGATACGAGAACTCGGCTACAAACCCTATCCACAGCGCCAGCAGCAGTGCGATCAAACCAAGAAAGACATTTCTGGGGCGCAATATTTTCTTCATGCTTCAGTTTCGTTACTCAACAGGAGTCGGTGTGCCAGAGATTTGTGCGCTCCGATAATGGTCGATAAATTGCTGCCACGTCCAGCGATCACCACTTGTCAGCTTGACTTCATTCCCAGACATGCCTTCTTCCCCTTAGTAGTCCGCGTCTTTGTAGGAATCCGAAGTGGAAATCACGCCGCAGTTCGACATCGCAACAAGGGCCGTATGGCTCTGCGCACTTCTCGATGCTCGCCAGTAGATACCTGTGTTTGGTGTCGTGGAAATGCTTGCGCCCAGATAGACATCCCAGAAGATCGAACCGAGCATGTTGCGGGACCGAATGGCATTGCAGCAATTTTCTGCTCGCTCGAGCGCATCGACAAAATCTGGTGCGCTACCGAAGCGCTCGGAACTAAAGAAGGGATTCTTGACCATTTTCGTCTTCGCGACGGCAATCGCATCTGCCTCTGACTGAATGGGATGATCTCCCGGCCCGCAGAAATTATTCGTGCGATAGACGAACTGAACTATCCACACGACCAGAGAAACGGTCAGGGCAAGAAACACATTTCTGGCACGAAAGATTTTCTTCATGTTGGCCCTCGATCGTATGAAGAGCCAATTCTGCGGCTGCCGCGGGGATTATTCGTGAACAGCGCCTGGACCTTGCGCGCATAATTTCAGGATTTTTTGTGCAGATCCCTGACCATTCCCGTCTACACGACTTCTCAGCGCCTGCCAGACTTCCGCGCATGATACAGCGCCACCGCATCTTTGATGTCGCCGGAGCTTGAGAGTTTAGCGCTAAGCGTCCGCAGATCTGCCTGCTGCCGTTCCGAAGGTGTACGCGACGTGCCGGGCCGCACGACCGGCGGCAGCGGTCTTGCCGCGGCGGCATCCCTCGCCTTCATCATCAGACGGTATTTTCCGGCATCATCGCGCATGCCGGCCAATTGGGTGTGATGGAAGGTTCGGACGGCGGCGCGCTCGTGACGCCCGGGCGGGGGCGTTGGGAGTTGCGGCGTCGATGTGCGGCCGCCGTCCGATTCGAGAATTCCAAACAAAAAGCCCGCGACGGATTTCTCCGTGCGGGCTTGGCAATTTTCGCGATGATGACGTTATGCCGGTGATTTGCCCGACATGTCAAACCGTTTTCGAGTGGTCAACGGATTGCGGAAAGCTCGACGAAACGGCTTCGACAATTTGAAATCGGCTGATTGAAACTCTTATGAAGTGAAAAGCCCGCCACCGTTTTGCGGCGCGGGCTCTACGAGATCGGCGATGATGTCATCGTGCACCTGATTTGCCCGACACGTCAAGTACCGGAGCAGCCTCAAATCGAACGCAGCAATATCGAAACGAAATCGCTGGCCGTGGATGGCGCAACCCGCGGTTCAACTGAGCGCAAGGAGGCGGATGTTTTTCGTTGCTGCCATGCTCACGATTCTGTCGGGCCTGTTCTATGCGGCAAGCCGTCACGAGATTGGCTCGCTGGGTGTGGCGATGTGCCAATATGGCAGCCCGTTCTGTGACAATCCGCTGCTGGTATTGGTGGCGGCGGGCTTGGCTGCATGCTGGGCGTGTTCGTCAGCGTGCGCTAATGTGCTCTTTCGGAGGCCCTGCGAATTTCCGTGATGATGCCGCTATGCCGGCGATTTGCCCGGCGCGTCAAACTGCACGCTTTATTGCGGCGCCCGATTAGCCGGGTGAACCGGCTTTGGCACGGGCGGTTCAGGCTCCACCTCAAGCTTCGGTTCGGTTGGCATGACCTGCGCACCGGCTGCCCGTGCAGCTTCCCCGGTGGTACTGTAACTGGCAATCGTTGGGTGCTGTACTTTCGGCTTGTTCCACGGCCCGTGGTCAACGATCAGCATGCCGAGCACGCCGAGAATGGCGACCCCAATCGCGACCTTCAATGGCGCGCCACCGCTTCTGATCAACTGATCTTCAGTCAATTCTTTCGCCATCCGAAAATCCACGTTGCTTTCCTCTTTCCAATCAAATCCGGACGATGCCGAAAGTTCCCTCATCGACCTGCCAGAGGTGCCTATTGGAACAAATGTATTGGCCACGCATTGTCGGGAACGTCAGCCGTCGCTCGGCGAATGCCAAAGCGATCGAGTGAGTTGCAAATTGTGAATGAAACCTCAGGACCATCTCAGCCCGGCATGGCGGAACGCGCCATTGATACCGCGACTGATGTGTCACGCACGCTGACGGAAGTGTCCGCCGCGTTGCAGACCGCGACCGGTCGTCTCAGCGACGCGATTACCGCGGCGCGGAAACCGGGAATGCCGCTCTCGACCATCAGCGCGATCACTCGCGAAGCGCCGCTGGCCAGTCTATTCGTCGCCTTTTTGTTCGGTATCGCGATCGGACGTCGCCGCTAGCAGGCCCCTCAGAACTTGCCCTTCGTCGAATCCTTTGCGGCGGACATGACGCCGCCGGTTATCTGTCGCATATGTTCGCCCGCATTGGTGAACTGGCTGCGCAGGAATTCAGACTGGATCTGCATCGCTTCCTGGAGATCGGTCGCATGGACCAGCTTGCGGGCATGCTCGAACGCAGCCTTCATATTCTGTTCGGTAAACGACAGCGCCTGCTTGGAAATTTCCGTGCCCGCCCCCGGCATCGACGTCATGGACTTTCCGGCGGCATCGAAGAACATGCCGAACGCCTTTTCTGCCTGATCGATGGTTCTCTCGGCCAACTCGCGCAGCTCGGCCGGGACTTCGAGTTTCGGTTCAGTCATGGTCGCTTCTCCAATGTCGACGTTGGCAGGTTAGCATAATTCCCGGCTGCGTCTGCGCCGTATTGGACCGAGCCGATATATGCCTGGGCGGCCGGTAAGCGGCTGGCCCTTCAGAAATACCGAAGGAATGATTTCCTTCCCCCGCGGCCCGTAGCCGTACGGGCGCGGTGCCCGATTCCAATGGTGGCAACAGTGTGGCATAGTGATTCGGGCTTAGGGATCGGCTGTCGGTGGCGTTGCGTCTCTGATTTTAAGTCTCTCTTGGGACATGGAGATAAGATGCTGCAAACATTTCGACCGACGCCGACCTGCACGCGCTTTCCAACCAGCATAGAAATGCCGTGCATGAAATGCGGCGCACAGATGCGGCTCGCCACAATCGAGCCACGCGACCAGAATTACGACGTGCTGACCTACCGCTGCACACCTTGCGACTCCGGCGAGAGCTTCCTGAAGGCGCGCTGATTACGAGCCGTTCAGCGCGGCGATCCCCGCCTGCGTCAGCACGATCCCCTCGTCGCGCACCTCGACCAGGCCGAGACCCGTCAATGTTCGCAAGTCTTCGTCGCTGACCGGCGACAGTTTCAGTCGGCGAGCCTGAATGTCCCGCAACGTCCAGCGGAGATCGATAGCCTTCTCGAGGCTGAATTCAGCGAAAGGATCTTCTGCCATTCGCTTCGCTTCCAACTATTGGACCATCTGAATCAGATCTGTCGTGGCTGCGGCGCCCCCTTGGACGCGCCTGATAATGCGGCAATCGACGTCAGGTTCCCGACGACGCGAAGGCAGCGCCGACCAGAGGTATCTGCGCTCCAGACCGGCCGCAGCTTTCGGCTCCTCAATAGCGGTAGGGCTCGATATCCAGCAACGGAAAAGCGCTGAACACACTGGGGGGATTGGTCGCCGTAGCTGCATGCAGATAGGACTTGTCGAGCTCGCCCAAGCGGGTGACGCCGAGCAGCCCGAGGCAGCGGATCACTTCGTCCTCCAGCAATTCAAGCATTCGCACGATGCCGGCCTCGCCTGCAGCCGCGAGTGCCCAGCATTGCAGACGGCCGATGCCGACCAGATCGGCGCCGGAGGCAATCGCCTTTACGATGTCGGTACCGCGGCAGAACGACCCGTCAACCATGATCCTGGCGCGACCGGCAACCGCGTTGACGATTTCCGGCAAGACGTGCATCGCGCCGCGTCCGTGGTCGAGCTGGCGTCCGCCATGGTTCGACACATAGATCCAGTCCACGCCATGATCGAGCGCGATGGCTGCGTCTTCCGCGGTGGCGATGCCCTTGATCACCAGCGGAATTTTATACTTGTCCTTGATCAGCTTCACCGTGCGCCATTCCAGCCCTTTCTGGAAGTCGCCGCCGGTGGCCCGGATACGGCTTTCGCGGACATACCGTTTGGCGATATCGCGCTCGCGCCGGCTGTAGTGGGCGGTGTCAACCGTCAGGCAAAAGGCGGAATAACCATTCTCGATAGAACGGCTGACAACGTCTTCAACAAAGGCGTCGTCGCCGCGGACATAGAGCTGATAGATACGCAATGCGCCGGGTGCGGCTTTGGCCGTCGCTTCCAGCCCCGGCTCGGATACCGAGCTCAACATGTGAGCGGCGCCGAACTGCCCTGCTCCGCGCGCGACCGCGGCGCCTGAATCGGGATCGAAAATCTCGAGCGCGCCGACCGGCGCGATCATGACTGGCAAACGCAGGCGGCGGCCGAATACCTCGGTCGATGCGTCGACGTCGACGACATTGCGCAGCACCCGAGGCCGGAATGCAATCTCGTCGAGCGCCATGCGGTTGCGACGCATGGTGGTCTCCGTTTCGGAGGCCCCAACGATATAGTCCCATGCGTTCTGGTTGAGGCGAGCGCGCGCTTTCCGGACGAATTCGTGGAGATTCTGGAATTCTTCACCGCTGGCGCCGAGCTCGACATTTCTCGCCGACCGTATGGGGGTCCCGTCGTTCATGATGTTTCTCTCCCGCTTTGGCGGCACATTAGCCGCAGAAGAACGGAAAAAGCTACCGCTTTGAATGGGTTAGGCGTGGTGCAAACGCAGAGATGTCATTCGTTTGCGAGATACATCGGGATAGAACGAAGATCAGCTTCGCTCAAGCCGCGTTACCCGTTTTCCCGAAAGCCCCCGCCTCGGTCAGAGCTGCAATACGCCGCTCATCGTATCCGAGCGTCTTTTGGAGCACCTCCCTGGTATGCTCACCCAGCAGCGGCGCCGCCACGGGATCGACGGTTGGCGTCAAGCTCATCTGCAACGGCGTTTCAATATTGGGGACGGCGCCCGCGGTCGGATGCGGGATCCGGCTGAGGCGATGACGGTCGCGCACTTCCGGCGCGTTGAATCCTTCCTCTACCGTGCGCAGATAGCCAACCGGTATGTTGGCCTTCTTCATCTTCGCCATCCAGTTCTCAAGACTGTCGGTCGCAAAGACACCGGCGATGATGGCACGCAACTTTTCTCTGTTGGCAGTTCGGTTTCTCCTGTGGGCGAACTCGGGATCCGTGACGAGATCCGGCCGTTCAAGCACATCCACCACAAGCCGGCGGTAGAGCCGGTCATTGGCGCAGGCCATGTAAAGCGGTCCATCGGATGCCTGATAGACGCCGACGGTGGGCGAGCCGTTCGGCGAATTTCCGAAACGGCCCGGGTTCGCGCCACTGATGAGATAGGCCATGCCATAGAAACCGGTCATCGACACGGCGGTGTCAATCAGCGCGATCTCGACCTGCTGGCCGCGGCCGAGCCGGTCGCGGGCGATCAGCGCGAGCAGGATTGCGTTGCATGCCGACATACCCGTCGCCATATCGACGATCGGCGGACCGGTCCGCACCGGCTCGCCATCCGGAAAGCCGTTTAGCGACATGAAGCCGCTCTCGGCCTGCGTAATCGGATCGAAGCCCGGACGCAACGCGAACTCACCCTTGCGGCCATAGGCCGAGATCGAGCAATAGATCAGTCGCGGATTGGTCGGCGCGACGGAAGCATAGTCCAGACCGAACTTCTTCATCACGCCGCCGGAGAAGTTCTCCACCACGACATCCGCTTTCGCGATCAGTTCGCGAGCGACCTCGAGCGCCGCAGGATTGTTGAAATCGAGCGTGATGCCGCGCTTGTTGCGGTTGAGGCTGAGGAAGGCTGCGCTCTCGCCGCCGATTTCCGCGTGTTCATAGTGTCGGGTATCGTCGCCGCCGTCTGGGTTTTCGACCTTGATAACTTCGGCGCCGAAATCGGCCAACGTTTGCGTGCAGGCCGGACCGGCAACGACCCTGGTGAAGTCGACGACCAGTAGACCGTCCAGTGCGGTCGGTTCGCCCTTTGCGCGCGGCGTTCGCTCCGGCAATTGCGGTCTGGCAGTCATTTCCAGCATTTCCTCTTGTTTATTTTGCCTGGCGAAATGAAGGTTTTCGCCGCGACTTCAAGGCTTTCTTACCGGAACCGGATGGGCAACGCCAAACCCCGATTTTGCAGGGCGGGACCTGCCGCTGACATAGCTCTTACAGCACGCGGGGACGTCCTCGCGTCCAAGCTGCAGGCTCCAAACTCGACGTGCCGGGCACCAAAAAAGACGCTGCCCACTCCCGGGTCAGGTCCGGAAGTCGAGCAGCGCCTTGTTGATGTGCCGACGCCGCAGACAATGTTCGCTGCGTCGCCACTTCTCCAGAAGCCCGTTCCCTTTACTCGGGAATCATTTCACCGGAGCCGCCAAGCTCAGCCGGGAAATCTTTCAGTTTGGGCAACCCATCCCGCATTGGCAGCACCGTCTCGGCGTAGTTGATGTGCACGCCGGGCGTGAAAGGTAGCGTCGGAAGGGTTGCGGCAAAGACATCGATCAGCCCAAGCGTCGGGTGGTTTGTCATCAGATGACCGCCACATTCCGCACAGTACTTGCGCTGGCTCATCGGCGTCTTCTCGAACGTCGAAACATGTTGCGCGCCTGCCGTGATCCGTACTGCATCCGGCTTCCACAGCGTGAACGCATTCACGGGTCCCCCGGACCACGAACGACAAGAACTGCAATGACAATAGCCCATTCCTTCCGGCGCGCCCGTGACCTGGATCTCAACCACACCGCAAAAACAGCTTCCAGTATGCTTCATCATTCTCCGTCTCCTATCCAGCCACTTGAAAAGTGGTTAGGTTAGTTTGTGCCAAGGAAACAGCATCGAAACGCGCTCTCGATAACGGCGGTATTCGTCGCCGAACATGCCGATGAGGTCGCGTTCCTCGAGCATTATACCAATAAAGATGTAGGCTGTGGTCACCGCTGCGAACAGCAGATGCCCGGCGCTCATCGTCGGGGCCGCCCAGAAGGCGGTGATGAAGCCGAGATAGATCGGGTGCCGGACAAAGCGGTAGAAGAACGGCGTCCGGAAGACCGGTGCCAGCATGTCGCGGTCGACGAGATTGTTGGCGACCTGATGCAATCCGAACAGTTCAAAATGATTGATCAGGAGGGTGCTCGTGAACACGATCACCCAACCCACGAATGACAGCGTTGCGATCACGATGGCCATTTCAGGCTCTTGGACATCGCGAGCACTATCTCGAAGGCTTTCGCCGCGCCGGATTGGAATGAGCTTCCGCGACCGGCCTCGATTACTGCTGCTTTTCCCAGAACGACAGCAATCCCTGCGAAGCAGAACCTCCGATCACGCAGGGAATGCCGACTGCGACCTGCCCTAACGCAGCCGCAGAGACGCAGCCGAGCGCGACCGCGCCGACGCCGACCTGACCCCAGAAGCTGAGATCGCGGCGGCTATCGGAGCCCTTGGTCTTGAGTTCATCCACGGCGGCCAGCGCATCCTTGCGGAGAGCAGCGATCTGCACCGTGTCCGCCGCCTCAACTACTTCGGCCAGCGGTGCCTTGACTGCCGCCGGTTGCCTTGCAAGTTCGCTGCGGAGGTACTCGCGCAAGCTGGCATCACGAATCGCGTAGCTTGCCAACGTATAGCGCGCCATGCTTCCGACCGTCAGCTTGTCGACCGTGTCGCGGCTCTTGCTCCATGGCAGCATCTGGATAATGCGCTGGATCGGGGCATGCGAGCCGGTCGCAAAATAGTAGCCCCACAGCGTATCCAGCAAATCCTGGTTGCTCGCCAACGTGAGCGTCGTGTTCAGCTTCCGCTCGTCCTTGGCAAACGGATTCTTGGTGAAGGCGCCGCGCAACTTGTCCATCATGCCGGGCTTTACTTCTTCCAGCGGGATGTCGGCCAAAGTCGGCAGCTTGCCCGCCAGATAGCTGTCGATCATGACCCGCCGGCCCGGCATTCGTGGCGCGACCCGGCGCAGAACGTTTCTCCAGTCAGGCAGCCCCGAATAGGCGATGGCGCGGACGATCACCCATTCGTCTTCCGACCGAACGGGGAAGAAACTGGCAATGAGTTGCTCGGCCTTGGCGGGGTTGGAGCCAATCGCACCGGCGATAAAGCCCAGGTAAATGCCGGCGTTCTCCGGCTCCTTGAATGTTTGCGAGTGAAACAGCACCCGCACGGCTGCGGGGACATGGGCATAGTCTGGCTTGGCGCGGTAGTTATAGATCCACTGCTGGACTACCCCGAGCGAGGCGCGCGGATCGACCTCCGGCGCCTTCTCTGCGTGCGCGGGCTGAATCAGCATGAGCGCAACGGCAATGAAGGCGGCATATCGCATGTGATGCTCCTGCGAGCGTCGACGCCTGCGCGGTTCCTGCGCGAGCGTCCGAGGCTCTCTCGATGGCGAAGCATGAAGCGTGCATTGCGACAATTCTGAGAAAATCGGCATTAACAGAAGGCGTCTAAATTGTGGCGCGTCGCGAAAGACTCGCCCGCAACTCACCTTATCCCAGACATTTTTTCGCCCCGCGCGGGCAATTCGATCTCAGCCGATTAACTGGGAGTCCGGCGGGACGTGGAGATCACACGCATCACGCAGCGCAACCGATCGTTCCGATCCGGGGCGGCGGTTTGCCGGCTTGCCGGCGCCCTCGGCTTGATCTTCGCGACGCCGGTCGTCACCGAAGCCGCGCCGCCATCGCAAGATACGATCATCGTCGAAGGCAACCGCCGCGTCGACGCCGAAACCGTACGCTCACACTTTCACGCAAGCCCCGACGGGCATTTCGATGACGGGGCGCGTGATGCGGCGCTGAAAGCACTGATCGCAACCGGTCTGTTCGAGAAAGTTTCCATCGAACGCGCCGGTGATCGGCTTGTCGTGCATCTGTCCGAAGCGCCTGTACTCGACCGCGTCGCATTCGAAGGCAACAGGAAAGTCAAGGACGCCGACCTCGCCGCCGCCATCGAATCGAAGCCACGCGGTTCGCTGCAACGCGCCACCGTGCAGTCCGACGTTGGCCGCATCATCGAGGCCTACCGGCGTGTCGGCCGCGCCGAGGTCAGCGTCGATCCGCAAATCATCGACCGCGGCAACGGCCGGGTCGACCTGATCTATGCCGTAACGGAGGGCGCAAAGACTCCGGTACAGCGGATCGATTTCACGGGCAACAAGGCCTTCGGCAAGCGACAGCTCAGTGCCGTAATCAAGACCTCCGCCACCCATATGCTGAGTTTGCTGACCGGCGGTAACGTCTACGATCCCGACCGCGTCGCGCAAGACCAGGAACAGCTACGGCTCTACTACCGCAGCAAGGGTTACGCCGATGTCCGCATCTCATCGGCAAAGGCGGAGTATGATCCGGCGGCGAAGGGGTTCACGCTGAACTTCGCAATCGACGAAGGCCCGCTTTATCACTTCCGGGAAGTCAGCGTCGCCTGCAACGTTCCGGGAATGGACTGCGACAAGCTTCGTGGCCTTCCCACCGCCCATCCAGGCGCGGTGTTCGACGGCAGCACGCTGGACAAGACCACCGAGCTGCTAGCGATCGAAATGGCAAAGCTCGGCTATCCCTTTGCCCAGGCGACGCCGCGACTCACCCGTGATGCCGCAGCGCAACGCATCGATGTTGCCTTCGTGATCGAACAGGGGCCTCGAGCCTATGTCGAGCGGATCGAAATTCACGGCAACACGCGGACCCGCGACTACGTGATCCGGCGCGAATTCGATATCGCCGAAGGCGATCCCTATAACAAGACATTGATAGATCGGGCCGAACGGCGCCTGAAAAACTTGAACTACTTCAAGACGGTGAAAATATCGAACCGGCCGGGCTCGGCGCCGGATCATGTCATCCTCGATGTCGAGGCGGTTGACCAGGCAACCGGTGATTTCAACATCGCTGGCGGCTACTCGACTGTCGATGGTGCGCTTGTCGAGGTCAAAGTAGGCGAGCGAAATTTCTACGGCACGGGCAAGAATGTGCAGGCCACCTTCACGTACGGCCAATATGCGCGCGGCATCAACCTGGCCGCGTCCGAACCGTATTTTCTCGGCACCAAGGTCGCCGCGGGAATCGAACTTTTCGCTCGCCAGAACGACGCCAATAGCTACCAATCCTACGGCAGCAGCACCTACGGCGCGAGGCTGCAACTGGGCACGCCGATAAACGAGGAGCTCGGCGTGCAGTGGCGCTACTCGATCTACAATCAGAACATCACGCTATCACCGAACAACTCCGGCCTGATGCCTTCGTTGGCCGTCCGGCAGGCGGCCGCCGCCGGCCCGACATGGGTCTCCGCCCCTGGCAGTACGACGACCTACAGTACGCTCGACAACACAAAGAGCCCAACCAGCGGAATCAGATCGCAGCTCAGCCAGGATCTGGCCGGACTGGGCGGCGACGTAAAATTCCTGAAGACCACGGAGGACGTGCGCTATTACAAATCGCTCAATAGCGATCTGGTCGGCATGGTGCGTGCCCAGGGCGGCTACGTTACCGGCTGGGGCGGTCAGCAGGTGCCGCTGATGAACAACTTCTTCGGCGGCCCGACCATGGTGCGTGGCTTTGCCCCGAACGGATTCGGCCCACGCGACCTGACGCCGGGCACCACAATGGATAATGTCGGCGGCAGCGCCTATTGGGCAACGACCGCCGAACTGCAGAGCGCGATCCCCGGCGTGCCCAACGAATACGGCCTCAGGGCCATAGCCTTCGTCGACGCCGGCAGCGTATTCCGCTACAGCGGATCGACAGCATCGCTTCAGGTCGCCAACAAGAATGTCGTGCGCTCGTCGGTCGGTGCCGGCCTAACCTGGGCCTCGCCATTCGGCGCCTTGACCGTCGACTATGCCGTACCGTTGAGGAAGGCGGCCTATGACGTGGTGCAGCCTCTGCGCTTCAGCGCGGGAGGGTTTTGACCGGAAGGGGATGCTCGGTCGCGAACCCATACAACAGCGCCAACCGGTCGAGGCATTCGCGCAATCGCCTTGAAAAATAGTCATGCCATCGCTTGGTGCGCAGTCCCCTCCGCTCGCCGACCTGTTCCATCGTCATTCCCTGGACCAGGACGTCATGCACCAGCGCCGAGCCGTCCGCCCCAAGTTCGCGCTCGGCACGGTTCAACCGCAGCACGGCCTTGCGTTGACCCTCGGTGATCGGTTCGCGTCGCTGCCCGCCATCGACATATTCCCGGGTCGGATCGACCGCGCGCGGGCCGCGCTCTGCCTTCTCCCAGTCGCTCTGGAACGCCCTCCCCGCCTGATACTGCGCCTCATCGATCTGGCGGTGGGAATGTAACCGAGCGAGGGGGTCGTTGCGAATCGAACGCAAGGCAACGATCTTCTCGCCCGGCTCCAACGCCAGCGGGTTGTCGACCTCGACGGTTGCGACTTCGGCATTGCGTAACAAATCGCGCGACCTTCGGTCGTGCGCCTTGGCGGGATTGTACGGCTTTCGGCGTCTAGCTCTCGGCATCTGACATGCTCCTTGAAACAGTGAATTTCGGCATCGACCCGGAGTTCTATTCGGTTGATGCGCTCGATATCTCGTCGCGCAGCAATTCAGACAATTCGTGCCGGCGGCCGCAGCCCCCCGGCTGAAGTTCGATCAGCGCACGCAGGTGCGCGATCCGATGGCGGCGCGGCAGCCGTTTCAGCCTGTCGGCCAAGCATGTGACAGCAGAGTTCGTCATGCCGTCTCCAACATCCGCAGCAGAGCGGTGCTCATCGCGTGTTCGGACGGCACGACCGGGTTGCGACTCAAATGAAAATGCGGCGTGCAGTAAGCCGAACCCGGGCGACGCGGATGACCGCAGAAAGTAATGACATCACTCTCCTCATCGCCGCCATAGGGATAGCGGCAGTCACCACTCTCCAGCTCGGTCAGGGAGATATGCCTTGGCTCGATCGCCGCGCAGCGCAGCTTGAGCGGCTTGATCGCCTTAAACAACGGTACCGGCCAGACAAGGGCAGACGCCCTGGATACGCTGGCACGAGGTTCTCCGATGTCATGCAGCTTCGCCGGCTTGGTGGGCATAGACGGTTGCAGGCGATCGTCAGCTCCTAGTCCGAGGCGCCGTGCGCGCCCGAGCGCTGCACTGCGAGTGTAGAACGTATTGAATCGTGAATTGATCGCTCGCGCGGCCTCCGAATAGCTCATGCCTTTGGCAAGAAATTCCCGCAGCGCGTCCGAGTGCTCGGGCGCCCAGTTCGACAGTTCCATCTTGTTGTCCTTGCTCTTGTCAACGCCGCCCGACGCCGGCAATTTCTGATATTCCGAAATGAAAGTCAAGCTTGATTTCTGATAATCGGAACTGCTATTGTTTCTGAAATTCGGAAAGGTGTGATCATGCTAGACATCAGGTTGATCGAGCGGGGCCTGGAGAAGCCGGGCAAGACCAAGGGCGGGCTGGCCGCCGCGATGGGCGTTCGCCCCGGCGCGGTTTCCGAAATCCTGTCCGGGATACGGTTGATCAAGGCGTCGGAAATCGCGCCGATCATCGAATATCTCGAACTGAATTCGGTGCCGATCATGGGTCGGGTGGGCGCCGGCGCCTCGATCGAGCCGGAACATGAGCAGGTGCCGCCGGAAGGCCTCGGCGAAGTCGAACTGCCCTTCCCGATCGCGGAAGAAACCATTGCCTTCGAGGTGGCCGGCGATTCCATGCTGCCAAAGTACGAAAATGGCGATGTTATCGTCGTCTATCGCGAGCAGCGCCACCCGCTGTCGAGCTTTTACGGCGAGGAAGCCGCGGTCCGCCTGAAGACCGGCGAGCGTTATCTGAAGACGATCGAGCGCGGAAAATCCCCAGCGTCGGTCAACCTCACGAGCTTCAATGCCAAGCCGATCACCGGCGTAAAGCTGGAATGGATCGGCGAGATCTGCGTCACCCTGCCGAGGGGCCAGATAGAACGACTGCGCAACAAGGCGGCGGCCCGCTCGCGCAAGGCAGCAAGGGCGGCCGGCGGACGCGCGTCGGAAAAGTAATCAGGGCAGCTTGCGCCTTCCGAATCAACAATTCCTGCTGAGGCGTGACCTTCTCGCTGACCTCGTCCGCAGTTTCTGTTTTTCGGAATTTTCGTTTGACTTATTTCCGATTTTCAGAAATACTCTTCCTCATAGATTCCGGCGCGCGGGATGGGGTCAGATCGCCAGCATGCAATATTTCGTCGTGATGATCGACTACGGCCGCCGCGGTCGCGAGGCTATCGTCGATCCGGAAATCACAAGGCGCGAGGTCATCTCCCGGGTGGCGTCGGGCGAGTATAAGAATATCAGCTTCATCCACGAAATCGCGGATTGCTCGGTCGAGGACATCACGGCCGATATTCTGAGCGAGGCGGCCCTTCCCGACATCGGCGCGACGGGCGCCGATCTGCAGGCCAGCCATTTCGATCACATCCGAGATCTGCGCAAGCACGAGCGCGCGTGAT
Organism: Bradyrhizobium sp. RDI18; assembly: GCF_043203335.1. Lineage (NCBI taxonomy): Bacteria > Pseudomonadati > Pseudomonadota > Alphaproteobacteria > Hyphomicrobiales > Nitrobacteraceae > Bradyrhizobium > Bradyrhizobium sp. RDI18. Next base: position 1,033,065 of record NZ_JBICRN010000006.1, read on the forward strand.
CACGTTCGGTCACGCTATTCCCTCAAAACATTGTGATTGCTGGGCGGGCTTTAATCGCCGACAACTTGCTTAATTATTCTTCGCGCAAAGTCTATTCCGGCGGTGCGGACAATCGCACTTGATTCGCGATTCGATTCCTCGGACATGTTTCGATTCCTCCGACATGTAAAGTCTTAGCTAAAAATGTATCCGTCAATGAAGGCCGAGCTCGCCGAGCGCGACCGCGATTTCCGACTCTGTCTCCTGCTTGGTATCGCGGCCTGGTTTCTCTTTCTGGATCATGTCCCGCACAATGCGGTGAGCCTGCTGACCATGCGCAACTTCGGCTTCAGCGGCGCCACCGAGCTGTTTGTATTTATCGGCGGCTACACGGCCGCGATCCTCTATGGAAAGATGATGCTGGAGCGCGGTTTCGTCGTGTCGGCGACCCGCATTTTCAAGCGCCTGTGGCAGCTTTACGCCACTTACGTCGTTTTGTTCGTGATCTATATCGAACTGATCGGATATGTCGCGCGCAGGTCCCGCGCCCCCGAACTCATCGGCGAGTTTAATGTTACGGGGATCGTCGACCATGCGATCCGGACGCTGATTCACGGCCTGCTGCTTCAGGCCAAGCCGCTCAATCTCGACGTGCTGCAACTGTTCATCGTGCTGATGGCGTTCTTTCCGATCGTGCTGTTCGGCATGATGCGGCGGCCGAACCTCACGATCGCCGGATCAATCGGTCTCTACTTCGCATCCCGCCTGCTCGACTGGAATCTGTCTTCGTTTCCGGACGGACGCTGGCATCTGAACCCGTTCTGCTGGCAGCTCCTGTTCGTGCTCGGCGCCTGGTTTGCGCTAGGCGGTATCAGACAAGTGCACGCCATACGCACCCTCCAGGGCCTCGCAATCCTGCGCGCGGCGGCATGGCTGTACCTGGTCTTTGCGCTGGTCGTCACAGTTGCAGGGAGGTCTCCGCAAGCTGGCATTGTGCCGGATTTCCTGCGCGATGCCTTTCCTTCCAACGATGGGGAGAACCTTACCCCCTACGGGGTGCTTCATTTCCTGGCGCTGGCCTTTCTCTTTACCTACATGGTGCCGCGGAGCTGGCGCGGATTCCGATGGCAGGCGCTACAGCCGATCATGAAGTGCGGCCAGGAATGGCTGGCCGTGTTCTGCGCCGGGGTATTTCTCTCGTTTGCCGCGCATCTCGTCCTGATCACGGGCCCGAATTCGCTTGCCCTGCATGTCCTGGTCAGCTTCGCCGGGATTTCGATCATGACGGGCATCGCCTACTATGTGTCGTGGTCCAAACAGCAGGATCACAAGCCCGCATTCCGGACCCGGGCAATGACGGAGCTGCCGAAGGAAGGCCGGTTCGCGAAGTAGTTCGCGCCGGCATCTTGCCTTCCTGACCCGCACCCCCTCAATCCACAGGAAACGCCCCTTTCAGCCGCGTCTCACTGTCGCCCAACATGGCGGCGTCGAGCCTGCCTTCGGCCGACGCCGCCATGGCGCAGGTGAAGATGCGATAGAACTGCGTCCCGTCGAAGGCGACCAGCAGCAGATCGACGCCGGCATTGAGCGCCTCGACCACTGCCGTGCAGACATTGCGCTGATAGATTGCTCCCATCACGAGGTCGTCAGTCATGATGACGCCGTGATAGCTCCATTTTTTGCGAATGATGCCGTCGACGACGCGTGTGGAATGTGACGCGGCGCGGTCGTTCACATAAGCTCGCGCGATCTCGGCGACGACCGCCGGATCATCGGAAATCGCGCGGCGGCCGATCAGAGTGTTGAAGTCGAACCGGTTGCGCTTCAATTCAGGTCGCAAATCGAGCACCGGCGCAAGATTCAGGGTTACACCGAGCGCCGCCAGTTCCTGCCCGTGAGTGCGCCCGAATGCCTCTGCTTTCTCGGCGCGCACATCCGGCGCCAGGCTCGCAAGCGTCGATAGCGCCGGCAGCTTGGTCAAAGGCGGCGCCAGATGTGATACGATGCCGCCTTCCTGGTCGGCCGCGACGATCAGGGGCGGCAGGCCGGCAGCGCGCCGCTTTGCCTGCACCGCCGAAATCTCCTCTTTCAGACGCGTCGCCGACGATCCCGGGACATTGTGCTTGGTGATATAGACGCCGGAGATCAGGCCCTTCTCGGCGAGAACTGAAACCTCCGGGAATGACGAGTACCCAACGATAAAATGTTTTCCAAGGCTGCGCACCTGTGCAGCATCGGTCCGCAGAACCCGTTGCTTGCGCCATTCAAACGCAGCATGCGCACCGAACATCGACAGCAATGGCAGGCACCACAGCAGTATGAGCGCCCTTCCCGCGACGCCTCTTCTCCAATAGCCGCGCCTGATGAGCAAGACGGCGACAACCACGCTCGCAGTAGCCAGAGCGATGTTTCCCGCTCCCCGCAGCGAAATCAGATAGGGATCGTTCTTGTTCGCAGCAGCGAAAACGAAGGCTATTCCAGCGAGCCAGACCAGGATCAGGCCGATACGTTTGAGACTTTGCATGAAAATGATGGGGGTTTGGGCAAGGGGATCAGACGAGACCATTGCCCGTATCAAACTTGTCTCGCCGGCGCGAGCGCATAACCGCACCTGCACGGAAACTGCAGAAAAATCCTGAACTCTTGCAGACGGCGCTCCAACCAATTGCACAACCGCGCCAGATAGTCCGTCTTGCAACTCAGCGGCGGTTATCGAATGCCTGTTCCCACAAGATTAGCTAACGACGGGTGGTGGTTATGCGAGCGACCCGCGACGGCGCTGGCTTGCAATTTTTCCCTCCAGACGGGTAGCGCAGCAATGACCGATCTCACCACGCCGGCATCCGATGCAGGCTCCGCTCAGGCGAGCCCGCTCCCGGTCAAACCCGCGATTGCCGTGGCGCTGGCGGCCCTGGCTGATTGGTTGTTCTACGGCCAACAAACCGGAATTTCCGCGGTCATCTTTGCGCTCGCGCTGGCTCTGGGCTCACTCACCGCCAATTTCGCAACGTTGAACAGAAGTCGGATGCTGCTGGCCGGCCTGCCCGGACTTGTACCGGCTATCGAGGAATTCAACGCGGCTTCTCTGGCCTTCATGATTCTGGCGCTCGGCGTTGGTCTGTTGCTGACCACCAATCTGCAAAGGTACAAGCTCAGTGAACAGGCAGGGGCGTTGTGCGATCTATTTCTGGTCGGCCCCTTCAGGTTTTTTCGGGACGCCATCGGCTTGTTCAATCTGCCGACACTGAAGACCGGTCTTACGATCTGGTTCATTCCCGTTGCCCTCGGCGGCATCTTCGTTCTTCTGCTGGTCTCGGCAAATCCATTGCTGGAGAAGTGGATCCGCCTCATGAACCCGGGCGACGCCGCCTCTTATCTGGGCCTGGGTCGGATATTGTTCTGGGCTGTGGCGCTGTCGACCATATGGCCCTTCATCCATGTCTGGTGGCGCAGCAGGATGGCGGCTTCGTCCGCCTTGGTCGAAGCGGCGGTTCTGGACCAGGCGCCGCGATCGGGCCGGATGGAGCTTTTCGGCGTCGCGACGATCCTGCGTTCGCTGGTCCTGTTCAACTTGTTGTTCGCCTTTCAAACCATCCTCGATGCGATCTATCTCTGGGGCAACGTGGCCTTGCCCGCCGATATCAGCTACGCCTCCTACGCCCATCGAGGCGCCTATCCCCTCATTGTCACGGCGCTTCTGGCGGCAGGCTTCGTTCTGGCCGCGATGAGACCAGGTGGGCCTGCCGAGCAATCGAAAGTAATCCGGCCGCTGGTCTATCTATGGGTGGCGCAGAATGTTCTGCTGGTGCTGTCGTCGATCCTGCGCCTCGATCTCTATGTCCAAATTTATCTGCTGACCTGGTGGCGCGTCGCGGCCTTCATCTGGATGGTACTGGTCGCGGTGGGCCTCGTGCTCATCGTCGCCCGCATCGTGCTGAACCGCTCGAATGATTGGCTGATCCGCGCCAACCTCATCACCCTGACGGCGACCCTTTACATCTGTTCACTGGTGAATTTCGCCGCCATCATCGCTGACTATAATGTCAACCATAGCCGCGAAGCGGGCGGCAGAGGAGTGTGGATCGACATGAACTATCTGCTATCCCTCGGGCCGCAGGCATTGCCTGCCATCGACCGGGCCATCGCCCTTCGCGGGTTCGATCCGGCCCTTGTTTCCCGCCGTAGTTGCCTTGTAGAACAGCAAGCGAAAGACACCGCTTCCTGGCGCTCCAGGGGTTTTCGGAGTTGGCGCCTCCAGCGTGCCCTGGAAGCCCAACCGAAGAGTTCGACCACAGGTTAGTTCGACTGCAAGCCGATTGCGCCGGGGAGAGACGTTTGACGCACCGCATTCTCATCGTTGACGATGACCTTCATATACGCGAGGTCATCCGTGTTGCACTAAAGAAAGCCGGAATGACCGTCTTTGAAGCGCGCGACGGCAAGGAAGCGTTGACCCGCTTTGCCGCCGACAAGCCGGATCTGATCATCCTGGATATCGGCATGCCGGAATTCGACGGCCTGGACGTCTGCCGCGAAATCAGAAAAACCTCAGACGTTCCGATCCTGTTTCTCTCCGCGCGCGACGACGAGATCGATCGCGTACTGGGCCTGGAGATCGGCGGTGACGACTATGTCACCAAGCCCTTCAGCCCGCGCGAACTCGTAGCGAGGGTAAACGTCATCCTGCGCCGCATCACCTCGCGCGGGCAGGACGCAAAGGCGTCCACTGCCACGCTGTCGCAAGGCAAGTTGTTCGTCGATCCCGGCCAGCATATTGCCGAGTTTGCGGGCAAGCCGCTGCGCCTGACGGCTATCGAGTTTGGAATCCTCAGGGCATTCCTGACACGGCCAACGCTCGTTTTCAGCCGCGAGCAGATCATGAGCGCCGCCTATCAGCTCAACATCCAGGTGTCGGATCGCACCATCGACAGCCATATCCGCAATATCCGCGCCAAGCTGTCCGCCGTTAACTGCGACAATGTCATCGAAACCATTCACGGCGTCGGCTTCAAGCTCGGGCGATGCGAGCTCCAGGCATGATGCCTCGCAAGTCTGAAAAATGGCGGCCGTCGGTAGGACAGGTCATTTTTGCCGCGCTCGCCGCTGCGGCGACACTGCCGCTGGTCGGACTATTCTTCTTCCGCCTCTATGACAACCAGCTCATTCACCAAACCCAGGCCGAGCTGATCGCGCAAAGCCGGGTGCTTGCCGCGGTCTATGCGCGAGAAGTGGAAACCCGCCTTAACGCCGGCATTGCGCTCGGCGCCGAAATTCCGCCCGAGGCGCGCCTGGGCCGGGAAGACCAGCTTACGCCGATCCGACCCGCGCTCGATCTCGCTGTCGGCGCCGACCTGCTTCGGCGGCGGCCAGACGCACTTCCAGCAAGCGCGCCCGCATCGCAACCCTATGTCGAGATCGGCTCGCGGCTGACGCCGATTATCCGAGAGACCCAGAAAGTCACGCTGGCCGGCTTCCGTATCCTCGATCCCCATGGCGTCGTGATTGCCGGCCGCGACGAGGTCGGCCAATCGCTCGCCCATATCGAGGAGATAGCCACAGCGCTCAAGGGACAATACCGGGCTGCCCTGCGGATTCGCAAACCCGACAAGCCTCCTCCTCCGATCTACTCGATCAGCCGCGGCGTCGGCGTCCACGTGTTCTCCGCAATGCCTGTTGTCGTCAATAATCGTGTCGCAGGCGTGATCTATACGTCGAGGACCCCGAGCAACATCTTCGACCACCTCTATCAGGAACGCGGCAAGTTCATTCTGGCGGCACTTGCGGTCGTTTTCGCGACCATCGTTATCGGCCTGGTATTCTCCCGCACCATCACCCGCCCGATGCGCGAGCTGGTCGATCGCGCCGCGCGCATCGGCCGGGGCGATCGCGATGCATTTCGGCCCCTCGCCCATTACGGCACGCGCGAGTTTGCCCAGTTGTCGCACAGTTTTCTCGACATGGCCGAACAATTGTCGCGGCGGTCGGATTACATCGCGACCTTCTCGGCGCACCTTACCCACGAATTGAAGTCGCCGCTCACATCGATCAAGGGTGCCGCCGAACTACTGCTGGATTCCCTGCAGAGCAAGACAGACACCCTCACCCGGATGGAGCAGAAGAATTTCATATCGAACATTCTGGGGGACACCGGGCGCCTGGAAGCCATGACCCAGCGCTTACGCGAGCTGGCGCGCGCCGAGGCCGCGCCGCAGAATGAGCAGACCGAGCTGTCGCAGGTGATTACCGGGTTGAAGAGCCGGTTTCCGACACGCGCGATCGACGCAACGGGGTGCCTGGACCGCTCGATCGGCATGTCCAGCGAAAAGGCGCTGATCGTGCTGTCGCATCTGACCGACAACGCCATCCGTCATAACGCCAAGGCCGTGCGGCTCGAAGCGGCCGACGAAAACGGATCCGTCAGGATGATAGTCAGCAATGATGGCGATCCGATCTCCGAAGCGAACCGGGAGAAGATCTTCGACGCTTTCTTCACCACGCGCCGCGACACCGGCGGCACGGGAATGGGACTCTCTATCGTCCAGGCTATCATGACCAGCCACGGCGGATCGATCCGGCTCCTGCCGTCCGACAACGGTGTCGCGTTCGAACTGCTGTTTCCGGCCGCCTGAAGTCCGTCAGACGCGCTCGATGATAATGGCCGGCGCCATGCCGCCGGCGGCAGACATCGTCACCAGCCCGCGCTTAAGATCGCGCCGGAGAGGCTACAGCATCGGCAACCCCCGCGGCTTGGGGCCGCGCGGAAAAGCCTTGTCGAGCGCGGCAATCTCGACCTCGCTCAACTTCAAGTCCCCCGCCCGCGCATTCTCGGCCGCGTGTTCCGCGCTGGAGGCTTTTGGAATCGCGAGCACCGACGCCGTGCGCGTGAGAAACGCCAGCGCGACCTGGCGCGGGGTCGCCTTGTGTGCATCGGCAATCGCCTGCAGCACCTCGCCGCCCTTGCTGCGCGGCGATGGAAAATCATTGTGGCCGAACGGCGAATAGGCGACGACGGCGACGCCATGCCTCTCGCACCACGGGATCACGGCGTGCTCGATCGCGCGCTCCTGCAGATGATAGAGCACCTGGTTGCAGGCGATCTTGCCCTCGCCTGCGATATCGACGAGTTCGTCGAGATCATCTGAATCAAAATTGCTGACGCCCCAGGAACGGATCTTTCCGCTCGTCACTAGTTCCTCGAACGCCGCCACCGTCTCCTCGAACGGATAGGAACCGCGCCAGTGCAGCAGGTAGCAGTCGAGATAATCGACCTTCAGCCGCTTCAGCGAGCGCTCGCAGGCGGTGATGGTGCCGTGGCGCGAGGCGTTGCTCGGCAACACCTTTGAGACCAGGAAGAGCATTTCCCGCGGCAGCCCCGCGATCGCGTCGGCAATCACCGGCTCAGCATCGCCATACATCTCGGCGGTGTCGATATGGGTCATACCGGCTTCGATGCCACGGCGCAGCGCAGCGATGGCCGCCTTGCGGTCGCCGCGGTCGAGATACCAGGTGCCCTGGCCGATCACGGAGACGTCGGGGCCGTTGGTGCCGAATTTTCTTGTTTGCAAGGTCGCCTCGCTTGTCAAAAGTCGCAGGCGCAGATCTTAGACGAAACGGGCTGTGATGTCTCCACAACGTCGTTCCTGCGAAAGCAGAGATCCATAACCACGAAGGTCAGATATGAAGGAAACTGCGGCCGCAGCGCCGCGCCACAATCCACATTTGTGATTGTGGGTTCCGGCTCCTGATGCGCAATTGCGCATGAGGGCCGGGACTACATTCGAATGTGTGGCACGCTGACCGGCTAGTAATTGCTCGCCGTCGCCTCGTTCGGAATCCCCTCGATCGGGCATTCGTCGGTGCCGACGGTCGAACGCGTCATCGCCTCGACCATCTCACGCGTCCCTTCGGGGTCGGCGATCCACTTCGCATAGAACTCGTAGGGACAGGCCGCGACGCCGCGCGCGCCTTCGCCGGAATTGATCATGCCGGTATAGCCACGGTGCAGCAGCTTGAAGAGATGGTTCTGCGACTGGCCGTTGCGACGCGCGTCGCGGATCAGGCTCTTCGACAATCCCGCGTACTGGATGCCGTATTCCTCCTCGCCGGTCTCGCCGAGCGTGCGGCCGTCGAAGCCAATGATCGCGGAATGGCCGAAATAGGAGTAGACGCCGTCGAAGCCTGCAGCGTTGGCGACCGCGACATAGACATTGTTGGCCCAGGCCATCGCCTTGGAAATCAGGATCTGCTGTTCCTTGGCGGGATACATGTAGCCCTGGCAGCGCACGATCAGCTCGGCGCCCTTCATGGCGCAGTCGCGCCAGATCTCCGGAAAGTTGCCGTCGTCGCAGATGATCAGGCTGACCTTCAGACCCTTGGGGCCTTCGGAAACATAGGTGCAATTGCCTGGGTACCAGCCTTCGATCGGTACCCACGGCATGATCTTGCGGTATTTCTGGACGATCTCGCCCTTGTCGTTCATCAGGATCAAGGTGTTGTACGGCGCCTTGCGCGGGTGCTCCTCGTGGCGCTCGCCGGTCAGCGAGAACACGCCCCACACCTTGGCCTTGCGGCAAGCTTCAGCAAAGATTTCCGTCTCGTCACCCGGAACCTGCGAGGCGGTCTCGTACATCTCCTTGGAGTCGTACATGATGCCGTGGGTGGAATATTCCGGGAAGATCACGAGATCCATGCCCGGAAGACCGAGCTTCATGCCGACGACCATGTCGGCGATCTTGCGGGCGTTGTCGAGCACCTCGGCCTTGGTATGCAGACGCGGCATTTTGTAATTGACGACCGCGACGCCGACCGTATCGTTGCTGGAGGAAATGTCACCGTGAAGCATTGGGATCGCCTCTTGTTCTGGTTTGAGTTGGAGGGATCGAGCCTCAGTGGCTGATCATCCAGGGGCGCGCGGTCGGAAAGCCCTTGGCGCCGCCTCTGGTCTTGGTCATGAGCCGGGCCGGCTTCTTCTTGCCGGTTGAACAGCAGCCACAGCCGGGACCGTGCGAAGCCTTGTATTCCGCTGATCTCTTCGGCGCATGGGCGCTGCGCTCGTTAGTGGCGATCGCCTTGCGCTTTTCTAATGGCATGCAGAAGAACGCCGGTGCGGTCAGGATCACGCGCGGCGATTCATTTTCGCAATTCGGACAGTCCTGCGGGTCGTCGCATTCGGCCATCGGCCGCATATCCGTGAACGGGCCGCAGTCGTTACAGAGATATTCGTAGACAGGCATCTGGTTTCCTCGCGATGTTTCATTGCAGCTCCGCGACGGATGCGGGGCGGCGTGACACGCGGCGCCGTCCCGCACCCTTCTCGCGCCGGAATCACTTGTCCGGAGAGATCGGCATCTGGATGTCGCCCTTGATGTGTTTGATGGGCCCGGCCGACGACGGCATGATGTCGAAGTCGAATATCTCGGTCGGCAGCCACAGCGTGGCGCAGGCGTTGGGCACGTCGACGACACCTGAGATGTGGCCCTGGCACGGCGCGGTGCCGAGGATCGAATAGGCCTGCGCGCCGGAATAGCCGAACTTCTTAAGATACTCGATCGCGTTCAAACACGCCTGGCGATAGGCGATGTGGACGTCGAGGTAATGCTGCTTGCCGGCCTCGTCGACCGAGATGCCCTCGAAGATCAGGTAATCCTTGTAGTTCGGCGTGATCGGCGACGGCTTGAACACGGGATTCTTGATGCCGTACTTGGCGACGCCATCCTTGATGACATCGACCTTCAGATGCAGCCAGCCGGCCATTTCGATCGCGCCGCAGAAAGTGATCTCACCGTCGCCCTGGCTGAAGTGCAAATCGCCCATCGAGAGTCCTCCGCCCGGCACATAGACCGGGAAAAAGATCTTCGAGCCGCGCGACAGATCCTTGATGTCGCAATTGCCGCCATGCTCTCGTGGCGGCACGGTGCGGGCGCCTTCGGCACCGACCTTTGCTTTGACATCGCCCTTGGCGCGGCCGGCATGCGCGGTCGCGGCGAACGGCGGATTGGCAAGGCCCGGCACGCGCGTCGGATTGGTCGCGATCAGCGCGGTCTCGCGCTCATTCCAGGTCGCCAGCAATTTCGGATCGGGCAGACAACCGATCAGGCCGGGATGGATTAAGCCGGCAAAATTTACGCCAGGCACGTGGCGCGACGAGGTGTAGAGACCCTTGATGTCCCAAATCGATTTCTGCGCCAGCGGGAAATGGTCGGTCAGGAAGCCGCCGCCGTTCTGCTTGGAGAAGAAGCCGTTAAAACCCCACAGGCTTTCCTTCAACGGACCGACATCGAGCAGGTCGACTACGAGCAAATCGCCGGGCTCGGCGCCCTTGACGCCGATCGGGCCGGACAGGAAGTGCACGATCGAGAGGTCGATGTCGCGCACGTCATCGGCGGAATCGTTGTTCTTGATGAAACCGCCGGTCCAGTCATAGGTCTCGATGATGAAATCGTCGCCCGGATTGACCCAGGCCACGATCGGAATATCGGGATGCCAGCGGTTGTGGATCATGTCGTTGTCGTAGGCCGATTTCGAAAGATCGACCTTGATCAGTGTCTCTGGCATCGATAGCTCCCCTTTTAGACAGCACAGGTTGGGTTTTCAGACGGACAAGAATTTCGAGACTTGCGCGGCATCGACGCTGTCGCGCGGCTCGTCGCGGACGATCTCGCCGTTCTCGATGACCAGCACGCGGTCCGCGATGTCGAGCGCAAAGCTCAACACCTGTTCGGAAACAACTATCGACAGGCCGCGCTCGTCGCGGATGCGCTTCAGGGTGCGCGCCATGTCCTTGATGATCGACGGCTGGATGCCCTCGGTCGGTTCGTCCAGCAGCAGCACTTTTGGCTTGGTGGCGAGCGCGCGGGCGATCGCGAGCTGCTGCTGCTGTCCGCCCGAGAGATTGCCGCCGCGCCGGCCTTTCATCTCCAGCAGCACCGGGAACAATTCGTAGATGTCCTCGGGTACCTCCGAGCCGCCCGACACCACGAGCCCGGTCTCGATGTTCTCCTTCACCGTCATGGTAGAAAAGATCATGCGGCCCTGCGGCACGTAGGCGAGGCCCTTGGCGACGCGCTCGTAGCTCGGCAGCGCGCTGAGCTCGGCGCCTGCCATGCTCACCGATCCGCTCTTGGTCGGCACGATGCCCATCAGCGACTTCATCAGCGTGGTCTTGCCCATGCCGTTGCGGCCCATGATCGCGACGATCTCGTTGGGTGCGACCGAGACGTTGAGGCCGTGCAGCACTTCGCTCTGGCCGTAGGCAACGTGAAGATCCGAAATAGCCAGCATGAGCGTGCTCTCCTTATTTCTTGAGCATGATCTTGTTCGAAAACCAGACGCCACCTACGGGATCATGCGCTAATGTCCGAGGTAAACTTCGATCACCTTCGGATCGTTCTTGACCTTCTCCATCGTTCCCTCCGACAGGATCTGGCCCTGGTGCAGCACCGTGACCTTGTGGGCGATGTCCTCGACGAACTTCATGTCGTGCTCGATAACGAGCACCGAGCGATCCTTGATGATGCGGTTGAGCAGCTCCGCGGTCTTGGCGCGCTCGCTGACGCTCATGCCGGCGACGGGCTCGTCGAGCATCAGGAGCTCCGGGTCCTGGATCAGCAACATGCCGATCTCGAGCCACTGCTTCTGGCCGTGGCTGAGCTGGTCGGCATAGGTATCGAGACGATCCTTCAGGAAGATCATCTCGGCGACTTCCTCGATGCGCTGCTTGACGGCAGTATCGCGCTGGAAGGTGAGCGAGCCGAACACGGTACGGCCGCGCGGATAGGAAATCTCCAGATTCTCAAACACGGTCAGATCCTCGAATACCGACGGGGTCTGGAACTTGCGCCCCACGCCGGTCTGCACGATCTGGTTCTCCTTAAACTTCGTCAGCTCCTTGCCGCGAAACTGGATGGAGCCTGAGGTCGCCTTGGTCTTTCCGCAGATCAGGTCGAGCACCGTGGTCTTGCCGGCGCCGTTGGGGCCGATGATGACGCGGATCTCGTTCTCCTCGACATAGAAGGAAAGATTATTCACGGCCTTGAAGCCGTCGAAGGAGACTGTGAGGGCCTCGACCGCGAGCAGGAAGGGTTTGGGCTGGTGACCGATGAGCATGATCTATCTCCTCATTCCGCCAGTGTGGCATCGGCAACCGAGATGACCGATGAGCATGATGTTCTCCTCACTCTGCCGGCGCGCCGTCGGCGACCGAATTGCCGGCCCACGCGCCCGACTTTGATTTGCGCCATGCCAGCAGCCGGTCGATGCGCGGCTGAACGTAATCAGCCCAGATTCCCGACAGGCCGTTCGGGAAAGCCAGCACGACCGCGATGAACAGCGCGCCGAGGCCGAACAACCAGAGCTGCGGGAAGGATTCCGAAAGGCTGGTCTTGGCAAAATTGACCAGCAGCGCACCCCACACCGCGCCGAAGATCGACATCCGTCCGCCGACGGCGGTGTAGATCACCATTTCGATCGACGGCACGATGCCTACAAAGGACGGCGACATGAAACCGACGTTGAGCGCAAACATGGCGCCCCCTATCGCGGCGAAGATCGCAGCCATGCAGAAGGCAAAGATCTTGAAGTTGGCGACGCTGTAGCCGGAGAAGCGGACGCGATCTTCCTGTTCACGCATCGCCACCAGGATGCGGCCAAGCTTTGTCAGCCTGATGAATTGCGCGATGAGGATGCAGCCGAACAGCAGGAACACTTCAAAGAAGTATAGAACGACCTTGGCGTGGTCCGGCCTGATGTCCCATCCCTTCAGCGTACGCAGGTCGGTCATGCCGTTGATGCCGCCGGTGTAGCCCTGCTGCCCGACGATCAGAATGGTCAGGATGGCGGCGACGGCCTGGGTGATGATCGCGAAATAGGTGCCGCCGACACGGCGCTTGAACATTGCGGTGCCGATGATCAGAGCGAAGAGGCCTGGGACCAGGATGATGGCGAGAACGGTGAAGGTGAGACTGTGGAATGGCTGCCAGAACAGGGGCAGCGCGGTTATCTGGTTCCAGTCCATGAAATCCGGGATACCGGGCGTGGACTGGATCTTGGTGTTCTCGACGCTTGATGCTTCCAGCTTGAGGAACATCGCCATGCAGTAGCCGCCGAGGCCGAAGAACACGCCCTGCCCCAGGCTCAGGATTCCGCCATATCCCCAACACAGCACGAGGCCGATCGCGACGAAGGCGTAGGTCAGATATTTCGCGACCAGGTTGAGACGGAACACATCCAGCGACAGGGGCAGGATCACGACCAGGACCACGGCTAGCGCAACGAAGCCAATGAGCTCGGATCGATTGAAGAACCGTGAGGTGATGATCATGACCGTGCCTGCTTTCGTTATTTGCGGACCTTGAGGGCGAACAGACCCTGCGGCCGCAGCATCAGAATTCCGACGACGGCGAGAAGCGTGAGCACCTTGGCCATCGACCCCGACGTGAAGAACTCCAGCGTCGACTGGGTCTGCGAGATCGAGAAGGCGGAGGCGATGGTGCCGAGCAGGCTGGCTGCGCCGCCGAACACGACCACCAGGAAGGTGTCGACGATGTAGAGCTGGCCCGACGTCGGTCCGGTCGAACCGATCATGGTGAACGCGCTTCCGGCTACGCCGGCGATGCCGCAGCCGAGTCCAAAGGTGTAACGATCGACCTTCTCTGTATTGATGCCGACGGCGCCGGCCATGATACGGTTCTGCACGACGGCGCGGACCTGGCGGCCCCAGCGCGACTTGTACAGGACATAGGAGACCACGATGGTGATCAGCACGGTCAGACCCATCACGAACACGCCGTTAATCGGGACCTCGATGCTGTCAGTGACCTTGAGCGAGCCCAGCATCCATTGCGGCAACTCGACTCCGACTTCGCGGGCGCCGAATACCGAACGATAGGTCTGCTGGAGGATGAGGCTGAGGCCCCAGGTGGCGAGCAGCGTATCGAGCGGGCGCTTGTAGAGGTGCCGGATCAGCCCCCACTCCACCAGCATTCCGAGCGCGCCGGAGGCGAGGAAAGCCAGCATCATCGCGAGAAAGAAATAGCCGCTGAAAAGACCTGGCAAATAGCTCTGGAACAAATTCGACGTCATCCAGGTGACGTAAGCCCCTAAGATCATGAACTCGCCATGCGCCATGTTGATGACGCCCATCTGGCCGAAGATGATGGCAAGGCCGAGCGCCATCAGCACGTAGACGGAGAACAGGATCAGGCCCGCAAAACCCTGCATGACGAAGATGGAGCCCAGATCGCCAATCGAATAGTCGCCGAACATCTGACTTCTCCGCCGGAGGAAGGTCCCGCGTCGCGAGAGAATTCGCGACGCGGGGTCGTGAAGCGCGGATTGACGGTCCACGCCAGGGAGCGGTTGGAAAGTTGCGGGAAGGCTTCCCGCGCTTATTGGTAGCCCTTCGGGAACGGGTCGGGCTCGATCAGATCAGCGGTCTCGAAGATCAGCTCGAACTGACCATCGAGCTTGGCGCGCCCGACGCGGGTCTTCGACCAGAGGTGATGGTTTTCATGGATGCGCACGTAGCCTTCGGGCGCCTCCTTGAATTCGACGCCGGGCGAAGCGGCTGCGATCTTGTCGACGTCGAAGCTGCCGGCCTTCTCGCAGGTCAATTTCCACAGCCACGGGCCGAGATAGCCGGCCTGCGTCACGTCGCCGATCACGGTCTTCTCGCCCCACAACTTCTTGAAGGCCGGAACGAACGCCTTGTTGTTGGCATTGTCGAGCGACTGGAAGTACTTCATGCAGGCATAGGCGCCGGCGATGTTCTCGCCGCCGATGCCGTCGATTTCGTCCTCGGTCACCGAGATCGTCAGCAGCGCCTGCTTGGAGAGGTCGACGCCGGCGGCCTTGAGCTGCTTGTAGAAGGCGACGTTTGAACCGCCGACCACGTCGGTGAAGATCACGTCGGGCTTGGTCAGCTTGATCTTGTTAATGACCGAATTGAACTGGGTGCTGCCGAGCGCGTAGTATTCCTCGCCGACGACCTTGCCCTTCAGCACGTTCTCGACGTGCTTGCGCGCGATCTTGTTCGAGGTGCGCGGCCAGATGTAATCCGAACCGATGAAGAAGAATGATTTGGCGCCCTTCTCCTTGGCGATCCAGTTCAGCCCGGCGAGAATCTGCTGGGTGGCTTCCTGGCCGGTGTAGATGACGTTCTTGGACTGCTCGAGACCTTCATAGAAGGTCGGATAATAGAGCATGCCGTTGTACTGCTCGACGACCGGCAGCACCGCCTTGCGGGATGCCGAGGTCCAGCAGCCCATGATCGCCGCGACTTTGTCGTTGACGAGAAGCTTCTTGGCCTTTTCCGCAAAGGTCGGCCAGTCGCTGGCGCCGTCTTCCTGGATGAACTTGATCTTGCGCCCGAGCACGCCACCGGCGGCGTTGATCTGTTCGATCGCGAGCTTTTCGGCCTGGATCGAGCCCGTCTCCGAGATCGCCATCGTGCCGGTGGCCGAGTGCAGGATGCCGACGGTGACCTCCGTATCGGTGACCGCGAGCCCCGTGGTGTTGACGGTGGCGGTTGCGGGACCTGCCCCGAATGAGGGCCGAGGAAGGATCGAAACGAGCGGCAGCGCCGCCGCGCCCATCAGCAGTTTGCGGCGAAGCGGAGACTGCAGGCCCCTGTTTGGTTCGTCTGACATGAGCACCCCATTTTTTGTTCGAGAACGCTTATTGGTCAGGCGAGGATTGCCCAGAATTGTGCACGGCACAGATACGTGGGATTGCGTATATTGCACCGCAAAATAGCGACGTAGGTTTTGGTACGGAGTTTGCTGGGCCAAGCGGGTCGGTCGAACTGGGCAGGAGCAGCGGGTGGCAGGGCGGCAGCGGATAGACCGCGTCAGGCGCCAATATAACCAATGGGTTGCCAACCAGACGCTGGAAGACTACGCGCTGCGCTTCACCGCCAAGAGCGCGCGGCGGTGGTCTGCCGCCCGCGTCGCCAATACCGCGCTCGGCGCGATCTCCTTTTTGGCGCTGGAGGCGATCGGCGGCACCATTACGCTTAATTACGGCGCGGCCAACGCCACGTCAGCCATTCTTGTCGTCAGCGTCATCATCTTCCTCTGCGGCCTGCCGATTGCCTATCATGCCGCAAAATGCGGCATCGATATTGATCTGCTGACCCGCGGCGCCGGCTTCGGCTATATCGGCTCCACCATCACCTCGCTGATCTACGCCTCCTTCACCTTCATCTTCTTCGCGATCGAGGCAGTTATCATGGCCGCGGCGCTCGAGATGTGCTTCGGCATCCCGCGCCCGATCGGCTATCTCATCAGCGCCGTCGTCATCATTCCCTTGGTGACCTACGGCATCACCCTGATCAGCCGCTTTCAATTGTGGACGCAGCCGATCTGGATCGTACTTCACATCCTGCCGTTCGTGGCGATCGCCTACGCCAACCCGCAGTCGTTCACGGAGTGGCGCAAATTCGCAGGCGAGCATGGCGACGCCGGTGGCCATCTCGATCTGCTGCTGTTCGGCACCGCCGCGTCGGTCGTGTTTTCGCTGGTTGCACAGATCGGTGAGCAGGTCGACTTCCTGCGGTTTCTGCCGCGCGATCGCCGCACCTCGCGAACGTCATGGTGGATCGCGCTGCTCAGCGCCGGCCCCGGCTGGATCATTTTCGGCGCGCTCAAGCTGCTCCTGGGCTCTTTCCTCGCCTACTTCGCGCTGAGCCATGGCGTCACCAGCGAGCAGGCCGCCGAGCCGGCACACATGTATCTCGAAGCGTTCCGCTACGTGCTGTCGCAGCCCGATCTGGCGCTGGCGCTGACCGGCACCTTCGTCATTCTCTCGCAGATCAAGATCAACGTCACCAACGCCTATGCCGGCTCGATCGCCTGGTCGAACTTCTTCTCGCGACTGACCCACAGCCATCCCGGCCGTGTGGTGTGGCTCGTCTTCAACGTTCTGGTGGCGCTGCTATTGATGGAAATCGGCGTCTACAAGGCGCTCGAGCAGACGCTGGCGCTTTATTCCAACGTGGCGATTGCCTGGGTCGGCGCGCTGGTTGCCGATCTCGTCGTCAACAAGCCGCTCGGCTTGCGCCCGCAGCACATCGAGTTCAAGCGCGCGCATCTCTGCGATATCAACCCGGTCGGCGTCGGCGCGATGACGATCGCGACCATCGTTTCGATCTCTGCCTTTTACGGCCTGTTCGGCCCGACGGCGAAGGCGCTCTCCGCCTTCGTGGCGCTCGCGGTTGCCTTCGTCACCGCGCCCCTGATCGCCTGGGCGACCGACGGCAAGTATTACATCGCGCGCAAGCCGAAGCGGAGCTGGCAGAACCTCGAATCGATCCAGTGCTGCATCTGCGAGCACTCGTTCGAGCCGGAGGACATGGCCTCCTGCCCAGCCTATGCCGGCCCGATCTGTTCGCTGTGCTGCTCGCTCGATGCGCGCTGCCATGATCTCTGCAAGCCGCATGCGCGCGCCGGCGCTCAGGTCTCGGACATGCTCGGGAAGCTGTTGCCGGAGGCTATCTACGCGAGGATCAATTCGCAGTTCGGGCACTATCTCGGCGTGTTCGCGGTCTCCGCGGGTCTGGTCGGGCTGACGCTGGGGCTGATCTACCTGCAGACCTCAGCGGCAATGCCCGTCGAAAATTTTGCACTGTCCGACGTACTGTGGAAGGTGTTCTTCGCGCTCACCATCATCATCGGCGTGGTGACATGGTTGTTCGTGCTGGCGCAACAAAGTCGTCACGCGGCGGAAGCGGAGACGCGGCGGCAGACCGCGCTCCTGATCCAGGAGATCGACGCGCACAAGCGAACTGACGCTGAGCTGCAGCGCGCCAAGGAAGTCGCCGAGTCCGCAAACCTCGCCAAGAGCCGTTACGTGGTGGGTTTGAGCCATGAACTGCGCTCGCCGCTGAATGCCATCTCAGGCTATGCGCAGTTGCTGGAGCAGGATTCCAGCCTCCCTGCAAAGCCCCGCGACCAAGTGCGCGTGGTCCGGCGCAGCGCCGACCATTTGTCGGGACTGATCGACGGTATCCTCGATATCTCCAAAATCGAAGCAGGCCGGCTTTATCTGTCGCGCGACGAGGTCCGCCTGAGCGAATTTCTCGATCAGCTCGTCGGCATGTTTCGCGTTCAGGCCGCCGCCAAAGGTATCGACTTCATCTTCAAACGGCCTTCGGTGCTGCCGCTCGTCGTCTTTGCCGATGAGAAGCGGCTGCGGCAGGTTCTGATCAACCTGCTGTCGAATGCACTGAAGTTCACGCAGACCGGAAACGTGCAGTTTGTCGTGCATTACCGCAGCCCCGTCGCGGAGTTCGAGATCATCGATACTGGCCCCGGCATCCAGCCCGACGACCTCGAACGCATTTTTGCGCCGTTCGAGCGCGGCGCGCTCGGCGTCTCGCAACCGCAGACCGGCACTGGGCTTGGGCTGACCATCAGCCGGCTGCTCGCGGGCGTAATGGGCGGTGACATCA
Organism: Bradyrhizobium sp. RDI18; assembly: GCF_043203335.1. NCBI lineage: Bacteria > Pseudomonadati > Pseudomonadota > Alphaproteobacteria > Hyphomicrobiales > Nitrobacteraceae > Bradyrhizobium > Bradyrhizobium sp. RDI18. The sequence goes on from NZ_JBICRN010000006.1 coordinate 1,051,489, forward strand.
AGGTGACGAGCCAAGTCGGCAACGGCAGTACGTTTCGCGTGAAGATCCTGCTCTCGGAGGTGACCAATCCGACGCGAATTGCGCCGGTGGAGGCGCCGATCTTCGGCTATCACGGCCCGCGCAAGACGATCCTGATCACCGACGACGATCCCACTCACCGCGATCTCCTGCGCGAGGTGCTGACCCCGCTCGGCTTTATTTTGCTCAGCGCGCCCGATGGCTCCGGCTGTCTCGCGCTGGCGCAGCATTGCCGGCCTGATTTGTTCCTGCTCGACATCTCGATGGCCGGGATGGACGGCTGGACGGTAGCGGAAACGCTGCGCGCAAGCGGCCATCACCAGGCGCGTATCCTGATGGTGTCGGCGAGCGCGCTTGAGGCGCATGGCGCGCCGCTGGCACAACCGTTCCACGACGGCTACCTGATGAAGCCGATCGATATTCCCAAGCTGCTCGAAACCATCCGGCAATTGCTGAAGCTCGAATGGCAGTATGAGGCGGGCGATGTCCCCGCGCCGCATTGGAAGCCGGAGACCGGATCGCGGCCGCCGGTGAAGCATGTCGAGGAACTGATCGGGCTCGGGCAACTGGGCTACGTCCGCGCGATCCAGGTCAAGCTCGACGAGATCGGAAATGACTACCCCGAACATGCCGACTTCGTGTCGCAAATGCGCGCATTGATCGACCGATTCGATCTCGATCAGTACATGGCGACCCTGAAAGCCCTGCACAGCTATGATCATTGAACCAAAAAAGCGCGACGTCGCCCTTGTCGTCGACGACTCGCCGGAGACGTTGCGGCTATTGACCGATGCGCTCGACGGCGCGGGCATGACCGTCATGGTCGCGCTCGATGGTGCTTCCGCCATGCGGATCGTCGACCAGATCACGCCTGATATCGTGCTGCTCGACGCTGTGATGCCGGGGATGGATGGGTTCGAGACCTGCCGGCGGCTGAGGCGCGACGCCGGGCTCGACCATGTTCCGATCATCTTCATGACAGGGCTGGCCGAAACCGAACACATTGTACGCGGGCTGGAGGCCGGCGGCGTCGACTATGTGACAAAACCAATCGCGGTCGAGGAGATGCTGGCGCGCATCCGCGTTCATCTCGCCAATGCCCGCCTGACCCAGAGCGCGCGCGCCGCGCTCGACGTTTCCGGCCGCTATCTGCTCGCCGTGAATGCCGCGGGCAAGATCATGTGGGCAACACCGCAGGCGCAGAAGCTGCTCTCCGACTCGCTCGCCGCCGACGGTGACGATGACGTCATGCTGCCCGAGCCGATTCCGCAATGGCTCGATGAGACGCGCAAGGGCAAAGCCGCGGCGAAGGCCGCGGCCATGCCGACGCGTCACGGCAACGAGCAGCTTCGCCTGCAATATATGGGGAAGCTCGGCGCGAACGAATTCCTGCTGCGGCTGGCGAAAGATTCCGGCGCGGAGGCGCCAGTGGAATTCTCCAGCGAGTTGGGGCTGACGACGCGCGAGGGCGAAGTGCTGTCATGGCTGTCCAAAGGCAAGACCAACCGCGATATCGCGCAGATTTTGGGACTCTCCCCGCGCACCGTCGACAAGCACCTCGAGCAAATCTATTCCAAGCTCGGCGTCGAGAACCGCACCGCCGCGGCGGCAATCGCGGTGAATGCGAGGAACAGGAAGGGGTGAAGGGGCTGCTCTGCTCCTTCTCCCCGTTCTTCACGGGGAGAGGGAGAGGAGCCACCTAGTTCGCCGTCGCCAGCTTCCGCGGCTCGGCATCCCCCGAGCCGGTCTGCCCGATCAGCCGCTTCAATTCCGGAATGCAGGAGCCGCAATTGGTGCCGGCTTTCAGCTTGGCACCGATGTCGGCGGCGGTGCCCGCGCCCGCTGCGATGGCCTCGCTGATCGTGTTGCGGCCGACGCCGAAGCAGGCGCAGACGATCGGGCCGGCGTTGGCGAGGCCGTCGATCGATTTGCCCGACAGCAGCATGCGGCGCTGGTCGTGGTTCAGCGTATCCGCGACAAACAGGTCCTTGACCACGTTCCAGTCGCCGGCGTCGCGCGCCGGGCCGATGAACAGGCAGGTGTCGATACGGTCGCCGTCAAAAGATGCGGCGCGATAGACGCCGCCGCCAAAGTCCTTGTATTCGGCGAGATCGTCGCGTGCGATGGATTTCAGCCAGGATTGCCAGCCTGCGACATCGCCATTATCGGCGAACAGGTAGCCATGGCCGCCGTTGACGGCAACGCGCGCTACCCAGGCATGCGCGGGCAGTTCGAGTGGCTTGCGCGACAACGCAAAGCCGCGGAAGACGTATTCGTACGGCACGATCGAGGCCGGCGTCGCCTTGTTCTCGGGCTGGCCCGAGAACGGATCGGTGACGGGCGCCACCAGCGAGCCAACGCGTGCGCCGGTCGCATTGGCCTCGCTCCAGTGGATCGGCGCGAACAGCATGCCGCGCTGCTGGCGTTCGCTGACGATGACGCGGAGCGTGCATTGCCCATAGTCCGTCGTGATCCGCGCGAAATCGCCGTCGGCGACGCCGTATTTTGCGGCATCGTCAGGATGGACTTCGACGAACGGCTCCGGCAGATGCTGGCCGAGCCGTGGGCTTTCCCCCGTGCGGGTCATGGTGTGCCACTGGTCGCGGATGCGCCCGGTGTTGAGCCGCAAGGGCCGTGCCGCGCTGGTCTCGGTTCGCAGCGCCGGAATTTCCGGCGCGATGAAACGGGCTCTGAAATCGTTGGCAAAGAAACCGCCTTCGGCGAAGAAGCGTGCTTGCGGCTCGGTCCCCTGCCGGACCGGCCATTGCACCGGCGCCATTGCATCGAAATCGCTGTCCGACAGCGACTGCAGCGCACCGATATCGAAGTCCCGCGCGCCCGCGTTCTCGAAGGTCGAGAGCGCCGCGTGCTCGCGAAAAATATCTGCCGCCGAGGTGAAGCTGAACGCCGCGCCGAAGCCAAGGCGCCTGGCGACTTCGCCCATGATCCACCAATCGGGCTTGACCTCTCCCGGCGAGGGAAGAAATGCGCGCTGCCGCGAGATGCGCCGTTCCGAGTTGGTCACCGTGCCGGATTTCTCGCCCCAGGCCTGCGCCGGCAGCACCACATGCGCGCCCGCGTCAACCGTGTCGTTCGAGATCACGTTCTCGGAAATCACGAACAGCTCGAGCTTCTTCAGGGCTTCGCGAACACCGTCCGCGTTCGGCAGCGACACCGCCGGATTGGTGCCCATCACCCACAGCGCCTTGATCTCGCCGCGCGTGATGGCCTCGAACATCTGCACCGCCTTCAGGCCCTCATGGGTGGCGATGCGCGGCGCCTTCCAGAACCGCCGCACGCGATCGATATCCGGCGGCGTGAATCCCATATGGGCGGCGAGCTGGTTGGCGAGCCCGCCTACCTCGCGTCCGCCCATCGCGTTGGGCTGCCCAGTCAGCGAGAACGGCGACGCGCCCGGCAGGCCGATCCGCCCGGTCGCGAGGTGGCAATTGAGGATGGCGTTGACCTTGTCGGTGCCCTGCGCCGATTGATTGACGCCCTGCGAATAGAGGGTGACCACGCGCGGCGTATTGGCAAACATCTGGAAGAATGTTGCGACGTCCTGCTCGGACAGGCCTGTCGCCAGCGCCGTCGCGCCGACGCTGCCGGCGATGCTGCGCGCGCGGGCGGTGGCATCGTCGAAACCGGTGGTGTGGAGTTCGATGTAGTCGCGGTCGAGTACGCCGTTGTCCGCGAGGTAAACCAGCAACCCGCTGAACAGCGCCGTATCCGTGCCTGGCTTCAATCCCAGGAACAGATCGTCGTCGCCCACGGTGTCGGTCCGGCGCGGGTCGATCACGACGATGCGTGCGCCGCGCTTCTGCTTGCTGGCGATCATGCGCTGGTACAGCACCGGATGGCACCAGGCCGCGTTGGAGCCGACCAGCACCAGGAGGTCGGCCTCGTCGAGATCCTCGTAACATCCAGGCACGGTGTCGGCGCCAAAAGCGCGGCGGTGGCCGGCGACGGACGAGGCCATGCACAGCCGCGAGTTGGTGTCGACATTGGCGCTGCCGACAAAGCCCTTCATCAGCTTGTTGGCGACGTAATAGTCCTCCGTCAGCAACTGGCCGGAAAGATAGAACGCGACCGCGCCCGGACCGTCGCGCGCGATGATATGCTGAAGCCTGTGTGCGACATGGTCGAGCGCGTCGCTCCAGGCGACCCGCTCCATGGTTCCTTTGCCGCAGCGGATCATCGGATAGAGCAGCCGGTTCGTCAGCCCGAGCGTCTCGCCAAGCGCCGAGCCCTTCGAGCACAGCCGGCCGAAATTGGCGGGATGATCAGGGTCGCCCGAGATCGCCGCCCCGCCCCGCCCGTCCGGCGTTGCCAGAATGCCGCAGCCGACGCCGCAATAGGCGCAGGTGGTTTTGACAGCGCGGAGATCGGGATCGACGACGGTCATGCTAGCAATCCGATCATGCGGCCTCGGAACGGACCGCGAGCGAGCGGCCGAACATCATGTCGGCGCGAATTCGGGCCGTCGGCTGACGCGTCCGGATCAATTCGAGATACCAGAGCGCGTCGACGACATCGCCGATCAGCACGGCGCCCGTTAATCGCCCATCCACGATCACGAGCTTCTTGTAAGTGCCGTGGTTGATGTCGGAGAGCACGATGGCCTCGCTGCCGTCGCCGCCCATAAAATCGCCGGCGGAGAACACGCTGACGCCGGAAACTTTCAGATTGGTCGCAACGACGCTTCCGCTGTACGATGCTTCACGCCCGGCGAGATGCCGCGCCAGCACCCGCGCCTGCTCATAGGCCGGCTCAACCAGGCCGTAGCAGACGCCGCGATGCTCGGCGCACTCGCCGATGGCGAATATACCGGAGGCGCCGGTCTGCATATGATCGTCGACCACGATGCCGCGATTGACAGGGATACCGGCTTCCCTGGCGAGCGCGATGTTCGGACGAATGCCTGCGGCAAAGATCGCGGCGTCGGCCTCGAGCCGACGTCCGTCCGCCAGTTCGACGCCTTCAACCCGCGTCTCGCCATGAATGCTCGCCGTGTTGGCGTTGAGCAGGATCTCGATGCCCTTGCTCTCGACAAGGGATTTTAATAGCGCCGCCGCAGGCGCGTCGAGCTGGCGCTCCATCAGGCGGTCCATCAGATGTACCAGCGTCACCGGCGCGCCGGCCTTGGCGAGGCCATAAGCGGCTTCGAGCCCCAGCAGTCCACCGCCGACCACGACGACACGCTTCTTCTGCGCGGCCAGCGTCAGCAGCAAGTCGACATCGCGGCTGTCACGAAACGTGTGCATGCCGGCGAGATCGGCGCCAGGTACATTCAGCCGCAGCGGCGACGAGCCGGTGGCCAGCACCAATTTCGAAAACGGAATGCTCTCGTCGTTCTCGATCTTGAGTTCACGGCGACCGACATCAATCTCGGTCGCCACGCAGCCATATTTCAGGGTGACGCCGCGGTCGCGCCACCAGGACGCCGGCCGCAGCTCGATGTCCTGCGAAGTGGTTTCGCCGGCCAGCACCGATGACAACAGCACGCGGTTATACGCAAGCCGCGGTTCGTCGCCGATCACGGCGATGGCGTAGCGGCCCAAGGCCACCTTGGCGAGTTCATCGACCAGACGGGCAGCGGCCATGCCGTTGCCGACGATGACGAGCGGTTCGCTCATGGCACGTCCTCACCTCGCCGCTTTCGTATGGACCTACGCCGCCTCGACGAAGCGATGCCGCTCGTAGAGGAATTCGAGCACGCGTTGCCGGCACTTGAGGTAGCCGGGATTGGTCACGAGCTCGAGCCGCTTGCGCGGACGCGCCAGCGGCACTTCCAGCACTTCGCCGATCCGCGCGCTCGGGCCGTTGGTCATCATCACGATGCGGTCCGAGAGCAGCACAGCCTCGTCGACGTCGTGGGTGATCATCAGGATGGTGTTGCCGAGCTTCTGGTGCAGCGCCATCACCGAGTCCTGCAGATGCGCACGCGTCAGTGCGTCAAGCGCGCCGAACGGCTCGTCGAGCAAAAGCACCTTCGGCTCCATCGCCAGCGCACGGGCAATGCCGACGCGCTGCTTCATGCCACCTGAAATTTCCGACGGGCGCTTGTCCTTGGCGTGCGCCATCTGCACCAGGTTGAGATTGTGCATCACCCACGCGTCGCGCTCGGCGCGGGTCTTAGTCGACGAAAACACCTTATCGACGCCGAGCTTGACGTTCTCATACACCGTCAGCCACGGCAGCAGGCTGTGGTTCTGGAACACCACGGCGCGATCCGGTCCGGGCGAATTGACCTCGCGGTTTTCCAAGAGCACGCCACCATTTGTGGCGCCGGTGAGACCGGCGACGATGTTGAGCAGCGTGGACTTGCCGCAGCCGGAATGGCCGATGATCGAGACGTATTCGCCCTTCTCGATCGTCAGGCTGATCTCCTTCAGCACCTCGGTCGTGGCGTTGCCGCGGGTGAAGGTCTTGTCGATGTGGTCGAGCTTCAGATAGGCCGTCATGACATGCTCCTTCAGTTCAGTGCGGTACCGCGGGTCACGATCTTCGCCATTCCCGCAATCAGGCGGTCGAGCACGAAGCCGATAATGCCGACGTAGAACAGCGCCAGGATGATTTCGCTAATGTGCGAGGAGTTCCAGGCGTCCCAGATGAAGAAGCCGATCCCGACGCCGCCGATCAGCATTTCCGCAGCCACAATCGCAAGCCACGACAGGCCGATGCCGATGCGAAGGCCCGTGAAGATGTAGGGCGCCGCCGCCGGAATCATGATCTTGGAGAAGAACTCCAACGGATTGAGCTGCACGACGGCTGCGACATTCCGGTAGTCCTGCGGGATGTTGCGGATGCCGACCGCGGTGTTGATGATGATCGGCCAGACCGAGGTGATGAAGATGACGAAGATCGCCGACGGCTGTCCATCACGGAACGCGGCCAGCGATAGCGGCAGCCAGGCCAGCGGCGGAATGGTGCGCAGCACCTGGAACAGCGGATCGAGCCCGCGCATCGCCCACACTGACTGCCCGACCAGCGTGCCGAGCGCGATGCCGACGATGGCGGCAATCGAATAGCCATACGCGACCCGCTGCAGCGAAGCGGACAGATGCCAGAACAGGCCCTTGTCGATGCCGCCATTGTCGAAGAACGGATCGAAGATCAGCTCCTTGGTGTCCTTGAAGACGCGCGATGGCGGCGGGAGCGTCGAGCCGGTGCGACGGCAGACCAGTTCCCAGAACAGCATCAAAAGCGCAAGCACGACCAGCGGCGGCACGACGCGCGCCGCGGTCTCCTTCGCCATCTTGACGTATTTCTCGGCACGCGGCGCCGGCTTCGGCGTCATCATCATCACCACCGGCGCCGCAGAGGTCGGCGAAGCGGTCGGAATGGCCACGGCAGTGGCTTCGGCTTTGATCGCAGGCATCGACATGAAGTTGTATCTCCGTGTTTCAATCGAGCGGGCCGCTCGCAACTGCGCGCGGCCCGGGCTTGATCAGACTTCAACACGCTTGATCGAGAGGACTTCAGGTACGCAGCCGGGTTTTCCGGATCGAACACCTTGCCGTCGAAGAAGGTCTCCTTGCCGCGCGAAGTCGAGGCCGGAATGTCGGAAGCCGCGACGCCGAGCGCCTTGGCGGCGTCACGCCACATATCCTCGCGGTTGACCTTGCCGATCAGCGCCTTGCTGTCGAAGCCCGCTTCAAACTTGCCCCAGCGGATGTCCTCGGTCATGAACCAGAGATCGTGGCTCTGGAATGGATAGGAGGCATGGTCGCGCCAGTATTTCATGATATGCGGCGAGTTCTCGACCACCTTGCCGGGAATGCCGTAGTTGAACTTGCCCTTGGCGCGATCGGCGATGTCTTCGACCGGGCAGTTGATCCACTGCCGCTTGCCCATGATGGTGGCCAGTTCGTCCTTGTTCTCCATCTTGTCGGCCCACTGCTGCGCCTCCATGACAGCCATCAGGATCGCCTTGGCGGCCTTCGGATTCTTGTCGACCCACGCAGCCCGCATGCCGAGCGATTTTTCCGGGTGCTTGCTCCAGATTTCGCCGGTGTTGATCGCGGTATAGCCGATGCCCTGATGGACCAATTGTCCCGGCCACGGCTCGCCGACGCAGAAGCAATCCATCGTGCCAACCTTCATGTTGGCGACCATCTGCGGCGGCGGCACCGTGATGGTCTCCACGTCCTTGTCGGGATCGACGCCACCGGCGGCGAGCCAGTAGCGGAGCCACAGATCGTGGGTGCCGCCGGGGAACGTCATCGCGGCCTTGGCGGATTTGCCGGCAGCCTTCTTTTGCTCGAACACCGCCTTGAGTGGCGCTGCATCGACGCCGACCTTGAGGTCGGCATATTCCTTGGCGACCGAGATGCACTGCGCATCGAGATTGAGCCGCGCCAGGATGTACATCGGCGTCGGCTGATTGTTCTGCGTCACCTTGCCGGCCGAGATCAGGTACGGCATCGGGGTGAGGATATGCGCGCCGTCGATTCCGTTGCCCTCGGAGCCGAGCACGAGGTTGTCGCGCGTGGTGCCCCATGACGCCTGCTTCTGCACCTCGACGTCAGGCATGCCGTATTTGGCGAACAGCCCCTTGTCCTTGGCCACGAAGAGCGGCCCGGCATCGCTGAGCGCGATGAAGCCGAGCTTGGCCGCCTTCACCTCAGGGCCCGCGCCTTGCGCGAAAGCGCCGGCGGGGAAGTTCAGCTTGGCGGCGGCGAGTAATGCTGCCGTGCCGCCGGTGGCCTTGAGGAGCTGGCGGCGGCTGAAACCGCGGCGTGAGGTCGGATGGGTAGGCTTCGTCATGGGCGTCGTTGTCCTTTGCGTCGGTGCGTTGAACGGGGCCGTCCGATTGGTGTCACCGCGCCAGGCGCAGAAAGGCGCGTTCCAGGGAGGCCCCGGAATGGCGGCGTCACAATTCGGATGAGTGGTCTCGAGGGACGGCTTCAATGGCGTCGACACAAGCTATTCAAGCTTCGTGCCAAGCCTCCCGCACTGCGAAAATTATAATTATATCAATGTACTATTCACCCGTCGCCGCTAAATCCGGCAACCAATGAGAAACTGGTTCCGCATCCAAAATTTGCGATTCGCCCAATCCTTGTGCGGCGCACAAGGATTGAGCAGGCACAGAAACAGACGGCTTACGCGGGCTCTGGGGTCTTCGCCATCATGGGTTTCGGCGCGCTTCCCTCGCCTGGCTTCACGCGGAATTCGTAGCTCATCAGGTGCCACGGCTCGCCCGCGGGCTTGCCATCCGGCATCGTCGGATCGGTACGCTTTTCGATTCTGGCAACGAGCTCGTCCTTGACCCCGAACACCACGTCGGAATCGAGGTATTTGTCGCCGTCGATGAAGACGTGGGTGATCAGCGGCTGATAGCCGGGCGCATCGACCAGGAAATGCACGTGCGCCGGCCGCATCGGGTGACGGCCGGTCTGCACGATCATCTCGCCCACCGGACCGTCGGTCGGAATCGGGTAGCTGCACGGCAGGATGGTGCGGAAGAAGAACCTTCCATCGGCATCGGTAATGAAACGCGCCCGCGACGACGGCCCTTCAGTCGCATAGGCCGGCTTCTGGGAATCATAGAAGCCGTCATCGTCGGCATGCCAGATGTCCACCGGCACGCCGGCCAGCGGCTTGCCCTCGAGGTCGGTGACGCGGCTTTGCACGAACATCCGCTCGCCGGGTAGCGTTGCCGAGATATCGGTGCCGTGCGGCGTCACCTTGTGCTCGCCGACATAGAACGGGCCGAGCACCGTGGTCTCGGTGGCGCCCTCGCGCTCCCGGTGGTTCACGGCATCGACCAGCATCGATACGCCGAGCACGTCGGACAGCAGAATGAACTCCTGCCGGATCGGCGTGCACTTCTGGCCGGTCCGCGTCAGAAAATCGATCGCATATTCCCATTCCTCGAAGGTGAGGTCGGTCTTGCGGACATAGTCGTGGAGGGATTTCACCAGTTCCTGCAGCAGGAATTTGGCGCGCGTATCCGGCGTATCGTCGAAGCTGCGGATGACGGCGGCGGTCAGTTCGGTCTCGCTGAATTGGCGCATTTTTGCTGTCCTGCGGGATATGCGATGGCTGGCGTCAGCCTATATCACCCTTCAAGCCCGCAGAAGCACGGCCCGTTGGAACAGGGGACACTTTTCGGCTATCAAGTCCGCAGTCGCCAGCCGGAGATGCCGATGTTAGCCCCCGCCTCGCCCGAATCCGCCGGAATGTCCAAGGCGGCCCTCGATCGCCTCGAAAATCATCTGAAGCAGCGCTACATCGATGCCGGCCGATTCCCGGGGACGCAGCTCCTGATCTACCGCCGCGGCAAGGTCGTCCATTCGTCCGCACAGGGCTTTGCCGACCTCGAGCGCAAGGTGCCGGTCAAGGACGACACGATCTTCCGCATCTATTCGATGACCAAGCCGCTCACCTCCGTCGCCTTCATGATGCTGGTCGAGGAAGGCCGTGTCGCGCTCGACGAGCCCGTGCACAAATACATTCCGGCATGGAAGAACCTCGGCGTGTTCGTGGCCGGTACGCACCCGGCCTTCCTGAGCCGGCCGCCGTCACGGCCGATGCTGATCGTGGATCTGTTGCGGCACACCTCCGGCCTGACATACGGCTTCCAACAACGCAGCAACGTCGATGCGGCCTATCGCGAGAACAAGATCGGCGAAGTCATCAAGGCCGGCACGCTGCAAGGCATGATCGACGACCTTGCAAAAATTCCGCTGGAATTTTCGCCGGGCGAGGCCTGGAATTACTCCGTCGCCACGGACGTGATCGGCTATCTCATTGGTTTGATCAGCGGCAAGCCGTTCGAGCAGTTTCTGAAGGAGCGTATCCTCGATCCGCTCGGGATGAAAGATACCAACTTCTTCGTGCCCAAGGACAAGGCGCATCGGTTCGCGGCGTGTTATTCGGCCGACCCGCAGGGCGGCATGACGTTCCACGCCACCGAGCGCAAGGGCACGCTGACGCTGCAGGACGACCCGGCGACGAGTTCATTCCTGTCGCCGCCCTCCTTCGTCTCCGGCGGCGGCGGATTGTGCTCGACGGCGGCCGATTATCTCACCTTCTGCCGGGCGCTGCTCAATGGCGGCGAGCTCGGCGGTATCAGATTGTTAGGTCCGAAGACGCTGAAGCTGATGGCTTCCAACCATCTGCCCGGCGGGGTCGACCTGCCGGCGATGTCGCGCTCGCTGTTCTCGGAAGCGGCCTATAACGGCATCGGCTTCGGACTCGGCTTCGCCGTCACCATGAACCCGGCGCAGACCTTGATTGCCGGCAGTCCCGGCGAGTTCAACTGGGGCGGTGCGGCGACGACGTCGTTCTTCATCGACCCGGCGGAAGAACTGATCACGATCTTCATGACTCAGGTGCTGCCGTCGAGCGCCTATCCCTTGCGGCGCGAGCTGCGCACCATGGTGTATGCCGCGATCACGGACAGTAATCTCTGAGGTCGGCAATCTCTGAGGTCGGCGGCCGGGCCACACGGCGGAACCCGGCCGCTTCTCCAGTCGGCTGAATATGTTACTTTATCCTCTTATTGTTCTTGGCGAAGTTCGGCAGCCTCTCCTATGCTTCGGAGATTGGGCGCCGATCCGGGGCTTGCGTTGCCAAAGCTTTCACTGCCAGTGCGTCTTGTTCTTCTGGTCGCGGGAACCACGCTGCCGTTGATTATTTTCGCGGCCGGCATCGTCTTCAACCATTACAAGCAGGACCGCCAGAACGCGACGCAACGGGTCCTTGAAACGGTTCGCAGCATTCGCCTCGTGCTCGACTCGGAGATGCAGCGGATCACCGGCGCACTCCAGGTGCTATCGCTGACAAACGCACTGCGCGACGGAGATTTCGAGGGATTCCGCCGCATCTGCCAGGGCTTCCTCGACCAGTATGGCGAAGGCGGCGTCGTGCTGGTGGCGAACCGCGAAGGCCGCCAGGTGTTCTCCTCGCTGACGACTGATACGGCAAACCTGCCATTGCGCAACAACCTCGCCCTGGTCGGGAGGGTCTTTGCGGAGAAGAAGCCGGTCTATTCCAACCTATTCTTTGGGTCGGTGAAGAAGCGGCTGATCGTGACGGTCGAAGTGCCCGTCATCGTCGATGGCGAAGTGCTCTACGACATCTCTTTCAGTCCACCGATCGAGATTTTCCAGGCGATGGTCGAGCAGCAGCGGCCGAGCAAGGACTGGACGATCTCGATCTTCGACGGCGAAGGCACCAATTTCGCGCGCGTGCCGAACCCACAGGATACTGTCGGCAAGCGTGCATCGCCCTCGCTCTATGCGGAGATGTTCAACAATCCGGAAGCCACCCTGCCGACGATATCGCTCGAGGGCGTGCGGCTGATTACGAGCTTTTCCCGCTCCTCGCTCACCGGCTGGACTGTTGCCGCCGGCGTGGCCGAAAACTCGCTGGTCGCGCCGCTCTGGCGCAACCTCGCGATCACGAGCGTAATGGGTGCCGTGCTGCTGATGATCGGGCTCGCCTTCGCGGTGCGGATGGCAACTCAGATCGCCCGCGGCGAGATGCTTCACAATCTGCTGATCGAGGAACTCAACCATCGCGTCAAGAATACGCTCGCGGTCCTGCAGTCGATCGCCACCCAGACCTTCCGCAGCGCGAGCCGGGCGGAGCGCGAGAAGTTCGAGGGAAGGCTCGGCGCGCTGGCGGAGGCGCATAATTTGCTCAGCCAGGAGAAGTGGCAGGGCGCGGAGCTGCGGGAAGTGATTGCGCGAGTGCTGCAGCCCTACCTGCTCAACAATGCGGAGCGGGTGCGGATGTTCGGACCGCATGTCCCGCTGTCGCCGCGGCTCGCCGTCGTGCTGTCGATGGTCGTGCACGAGATCGCAACCAATGCCGCCAAATACGGCGCGCTATCGAACGACACCGGCACCGTCGCGGTGGACTGGGAGATCCTCGAAGAAAGCGACGGGCGCAAGTTGCGGTTGATCTGGACCGAGGCAGGCGGCCCGCCCGTCACGGCACCGGTGCAGCGTGGCTTCGGCTCGCGGCTGATCGAGCGCAGCGCACGCGACCAGCTCGGCGGCGAAGCAACCGTCGACTTTCTGCCGCGCGGCGTTGTCTACACCGTAAGCTGCGCCCTCGACAGGGAAGAATAGCTACTTGAGCATCTCCGGCACGATCAGGCGTGGCAGGAACAATGAGACGCTCGGCCAGATGATGACGGCGGCCAATACCAGCAGCATCGGTATCAGCATGATCACCGTGTCTTTCAACGCGTAGCGCAGCCGCACGCCGGCGATCGAGCAGGCGATCATCAGGCACAGGCCATAGGGCGGCGTCACCAGTCCGAACGCCAACGACACGATCGAGATGATCGCAAACTGAACGGGGTGCAGGTCGACCGACCTCGCTAAGGGTTCCAGCACGGTGCCGACGATCACGATGGCCGGAATGGCGTCGAGAAAGCAGCCTACGATCAGGAAGCAGAACGCGATGAAGAAGCCGGCCCCGACCGCGCCCATGCCCCAGGTCGAAACGTTGGCCAGGAGCTCCTGCGGTATCTTGTAATAGGCCAGCAGCCAGCCGAACGCGCTCGCGGTGCCGATGCAGAACAGCGCGACGCCCGCCAGGCGCCCGGTATCGAGCAGCGCCTTGTAGAGTTCGCGCGGGCCGGTTTCGCGGTAAAAGAAGGCCGATAGCACCACAGAATAGAGCACGGCGACGCAGGCGGATTCGGTGGCGGTGAACCATCCGAGCAGGATACCGCCGACGATGATGAACGGTGTCATCAGCGCCGGTATCGATCGCCAGATGGCATAGCCGATGTCGGTCCAGCTCGATTTCGGGTAGGTCGGATAGCCGCGCCGCACCGCATAGACATGCACGGTTGCCATCTGGGCGCCCGCGATCAACAGCCCGGGGACGATGCCGGCCAGATACATCGCTGCGATCGAGGTCGAGATCAGTCCGCCCCAGACGATCATCAGGATCGAGGGCGGGATGATGACGGCGAGCACCGCCGATACCGCCGTGATGGCGATCGAAAACGAGAGGTCGTAGCCTTCCTTGGTCTGGGCATCGATGAAGATCTTGGACTGGCTCGCAGCATCCGCAGTGGAAGAGCCGGAAATGCCGGCAAAGAACACCGACAGCACGACGTTGATCTGTGCCAGCGAGCCCGGCCAATGCCCGACCATCGAGCGCGACAACGCCACCAGGCGGTCGGTGATGCCGCCGATGCCCATCAGGTTGGCGGTCAACAGGAAGAACGGCACGGCGAGCAGGATGAACGAGTTGTAGGCGTTGAAGGTCTCCTGCGCGAGCGACATCATCGAGAGGCGGGGCTCGATCAGCAGGATCGGTACGCAGGCAAGACCGAGCGCAAACGCTACCGGCACGCGTACGACCAGCAGGCCAACGAAAACGCCGAACAGGACCAGTGCGGCCTCTGCGGCGGAAAGTACATTACCACCGTTCATCGGCTCGCCCCGACCAGAATTTTCAATTCGTCGACGATCTGTTCGCCTGCAAAGACGATCCACGTCACACCCGCGACGGGCCATGCGACATGAATCATCCAGAGCGGTAGATCGGCCAGTTCCGACGTTCGGTTCCAGGCGAAGCGCGTGAATTCCAGGCCAGCCCACACGAATACCAGCGCCATCGCCAGCACGCCGAGACGCGCGACGATCCGCACCGCGGCTTCCGCCCGCCGCGACAGGGTGGGCCAGACGTCCACCTCGAAATGCTGCGCCTCCCTGATTCCGACCATGGCGCCGATCATGATGGTCCAGATGAACAGGAAACGCGCCATCTCCTCGGTCCAGATGTAGGACGGGATGAAGGGCGTATAGCGCGAGACGACCTGCAGGGTGACGGGAACGACCAGAATGCCGACGCATGCAGCGAGTAGGATTTCCAATAGTTTTGCATAAGCCGCCGTTGCGCGTCGCCATAGCGACGGGTTCGGCGGCATCGATATTTCAGTCATCATGGCTCCGGGAGGTAACAATCACGGAACGGGGCAAGCCGCATGGCTTGCCCCAATATCCTATCGCTCGGCGCGACAATTCTCAGGCGACGTTGATCTTCTCGAAGATGGCTTCGGCGCCGATTTCCTTGGCATACGTAGCCATCACGGGATCGGCGAGCTTCTTCATGGCGTCGCGCTCCTCGAAGGGAACGCGCTTGAGCTTGCCGGCCTTTTCCAGCGTATCGAGCTTGACGACCTCCTCGCTCGACTCGAGCTGGCGGCCATAATCGCCGGCTTCCTTGCCGGCCTTCATGATCGCGTCCTGCAGGTCCTTCGGCAGGGTCTTCAACGTCTTCACCGAGAAGCAGATCGGCCGGATCGATACTGCGTGCTGGGTCAGATTGAGGTGCGGGGCGACTTCGTAAAACTTCATCGCCTCGACGCCGGCGGCCTCGTTTTCGCCCGCCGAGATCACGCCGTTCTGGATGGCGTTGTAGACCTCGTTGTAGGCGATCACCGTCGGGCTCATGCCGACGGCTGCAAACGTCTTCGACCAGATCGGAGCGCCCTGCACGCGCACCTTGAGGCCTTTGAGATCGGCAAGGTTCCTGAGCGGCTTGTTGGCGAAGATGTTGCGAATGCCGCCGCCCGCATAGCCGATCAGGACGACCTCCGCCTTAACAGCGATTTCGTCGGCCACGGGTGCCAGAATATTCTTTTCGACCACCTTATTCATGTGCTCGATGCCCTTGAACACAAAGGGTGCATCGATGAAGGGAGCCGCCTTGGCAAAGGTCGACATGTGGGCCGGCGAGACGATGCCGTAATCGACCGCCTTGCCCTGCGACATGTACTCGAAATACTGCTTCTCGAGACCGAGCGACGAGTTCTTGTGCAGCGTGAAGTTGACCGGCTTGCCGTAGTACTTCTTCACCAGCTCTTCGAACCTGGTCAGCGCCTTGGTGAAGGCGTGATCGTCGTTGAACTGCACCGCCCCGTTGAGGGTAACGGGCGCCTGTGCCCTGACGATCGATGGCATGCCCAGCACGCCGGCCGCAGCCGTCGCACCCAGGCCCGCAAGTAGGGTTCTTCGTTTCATAGCTTCCTCCCCAGTAACGCCCGTCCCTTGTAAGCGGGACTTTGGCCTGGCCGACGACGCGGCCACTACCGCAAAGCGTATGCAAAACGGTGCGGCTGTGGAAGCCAATTTAAGTAGTACCCCAGGCCAATAAGCCGCAGACGGCCAAGCCGGTGATTGCAATCGGTTTGGGCAAATCCCGGCTTGAGCCGAGCCTTGCGTCCCCCCAGCGCCAAGGGCCGTAAAGCGCCCGACACGGCTTCGCGGTATGGGCGTCGCCGCGCGACATCGATCGATCCGCGGATGCCGCCGGCACCGTGCAACCGACACGCCGCAAATATTGCGCGATGTCGGATCCGGCCCGTCCCGCGTGCAAGGCGTTCCCGTTCGAACGACGCTGCGCCATATCGATTTGCAGGATTCCGATAGCGCGGCGAGCACGCGGGTTGCCGCTATTTCCCAGAACGACTGATCCGAAAGCGGGGCTGAAATCTGCTGCATTTTGTCAGGCATCAGTGCGCTGCGAACGACTGCACGGTCAGCCCGCTCACCCCGTAGAAATCCGGTACGTGATCGGGACACAGTAAGCATGCCCGCCAAAATCTGTGTCCATTGAACTCGCGGTGGTTGTGGTTTGTCGAATATTTTGCCAAATGTAATGGGCGGGGTTTTGCCAATACGCCCCGGGCGCCGACAGCTTTAGGTAGTTGGCGGCGCCGGTATCAGGATGCTTCCAATGCGCAAAAGCGTTTGGCTACCATCCCGCAATCTCTCAGGAATTCCGTGGTTCCCTATGCCAGCTCACGGACCGGACTGACTTTAACGCGGTACATATGGATGAACCCCTGACCTACTTTTGCCAGGGTTTCCCGATTGAAGGACGGTAAACCAGAATGAACAGCAGATCAGCAGCGAAAAAGATGAAACAGCGCAGCGCCGGCAAACCCGATATCGAATTGGGCAAGCGGATTCGCCTGCGGCGTGTAGAACAGAAAATCTCGCAAGCGGAGCTTGGCGATAAGCTCGGCGTCAGCTTCCAGCAGGTTCAGAAGTACGAGAAGGGCGTCAATCGTGTCGGCGCGGCTCGTCTTCAGCAAATCGCTACCGCGCTCGACGTGCCGGTGACGTTCTTCTACGACGGCGACGGCAAGGCGCGCGAAGTCGAGAGCCTGCTCTTCCTGGACAGCGCGTTCAGCCTGAGGCTGCTTCGTGCCTACAGCAAGATCAAGGACCAGACTGTACAGCGTCAGTTGGTGTCTTTGATGGAATCGATCGCCGCCAACGAGGGCTAGGCATTATCGCGCCTGGATCGCAGCACCGCGGACCCGATCATTCGCGCGAGGAATCGCCGGGTAGCCTGTTGCTGCGCTGGGCCAAAGCTTGAGCTGGCCGGGACTATACCCGTGCGACGCCATCAGGATGGGGATGGCGGAGTCCGGATGCACGGCAGCGAAAGCCGACGCGGCAGGTCTCTGACGACTACCGCCGATTCGACCATCAACAACGACTGCATCACCGTCACGCCGATATTCCCTCACACGCAATGCGCGTGAGCCCGCACCTGCCCTCACAACCTCACCTGACGACTCTCACCCCATTGCCCGGCGGCCTCTGCTGGTCGCACGTGCAAAAGCGGCAATTGACCTCGGCGCGACGCTTGTCCGACAATGGACCAAGCCTCACGAGTGAAAGCCGCAACCGATGCTCGACATCGCCAAAACTGCCGAAATATCCTATGCCGACGGCAAGATCCTGCAAAGCGTCAGCGACGGCGTCGGCGTCATTACCTTCAACAATCCCGACAAGCGCAATGCGATGTCGCTCGAAATGTGGGAAGGCCTGGGCCACGCGCTGACCGAACTGCGCGCCGACGCGGACGTGCGCGTCGTGATCCTGGTCGGCGCCGGCGACAAAGCCTTCGTCTCGGGCGCCGACATCAGCCAGTTCGAAAAGATTCGCCATAACGCCGCGGCGTCGGAAGAATATTCCAGGCGGAGCGAGGCGCAGCGCGCGCTGCTCGCAAGTTACCCCAAGCCGACGATTGCCTGCATTCGGGGATTTTGCCTCGGAGGCGGCATGCAGGTCGCGATGCTTACCGACATCCGCATCGCGTCCGACAACAGCCAGTTCGGCATTCCAGCCGCCAAGCTCGGCATCGCCTATGGCTATGACGGCCTGCGCCACCTCGTCTCGCTGGTCGGACCATCCTGGGCGCGGCTCATCATGTACACGGGCATGCGGATCGAGGCTGCGGAAGCGTTGCGGATCGGATTGGTCGATCGTGTGCTGCCGGATGCGGAGTTGTGGGACGCCACCATGGAGATCGCGCGCACCATCTCCGGCAACGCACCGCTCGCCATCAAGGCTGCCAAGATCACCATCGCCGAGGTGCTGAAGGACGAAAGCAAGCGCGACATGGATGCGATCAAGGCGATCGGCCGCGCCTGCATGGATAGCGAGGACTTCCGCGAAGGCCGAACGGCTTTCATGGAAAAGCGCAAGCCGCAGTTCAAGGGGAAGTAGTGTCGGACCCCATAGGATCTACAAGCTACAACGCCGCCAGCACCGCCCTCGCAATATCCGCCGTGCCGTTATTGCCGCCGAACTCCATCGGTTTGATTCCGCCCGCATAGGCCCCGTCGACCGCGCGCTCGATGCGTTCACCGGCTTCGGCGGCGCTTTCCAGCCCGTGCTTGTCGGCGAGCCAGTCCAGCATCATCGCGGTCGACAAGATCATCGCGGTAGGATTGGCCTTGCCCTGTCCCATGATGTCGGGCGCGGTGCCGTGGCACGGCTGGAACAGGGCGTAGCGGTCGCCGATATCGGCCGAGGGCGCCATGCCTAGTCCACCGATCAGGCCGGCGGCGAGGTCGGAGAGAATGTCGCCAAACATGTTCTCCGTCACCATGACGTCGAAATCCCAGGGCCGCTTCACCATCATCAGCGAGCAGGCATCGACATAGAGCCGGTCGGCCTTGACGTCCGGATGGCGCCTAGCCGCCTCATCAAACATCTCGCGAAAGAACGCGAACGCCCTGAATACGTTGGCCTTGTCGACGCAGGTCAGGCCGCCATTTGCCTTCCCCCTCGCCTTGCGGCGTTCGGCGAGGCGGAACGAGAATTCGAACAGCCGCTCCGAGGTCTTGCGGGTGATGACGAGCGTCTCGCGCGCCTCCGCGTCCGTGACGACGCCCTTGCCCATCGAGGCGAACAGGCCTTCGGTCGATTCCCGGATCAGCACGAGGTCGATGCCGCGCTGATCGGCGCCGACGATCGGGCTCGGCACGCCCGGGATCAGCCGCGCCGGGCGCACGCCGGCATAGAGATCGAAATGGAAGCGCAGTTCGATCTGCGGCGCGATCTCGGTGTTGTCGGGGTAGCGCACCGACGGCAGGCCGCAGGCGCCGAGCAGGATCGCGTCCGCCTCTTCGCACAGCCGCACGGTGCTGTCGGGCATGGATCTTCCGGTCGCGAGATAATTGTTGGCGCCGGCCGGTGCCTCGGTGAAGCGAAACTTCAGCTCGCTCGTCGCCTCGATCTTGCGCAGCACTTCCAGCGCCGGTGACATCACTTCAGGGCCGATGCCATCGCCGCCGAGCACGGCGATGTGGAAGGTATTGTTTGCGGACATAGGGGTTCCTTGAGAGACTAAGAAAGAAAGTAGCCGTCATTGCGAGCGAAGCGAAGCAATCCATTTCACGGCATAACTGACAGATGGATTGCTTCGTCGCTTCCCTCCTCGCAATGACGACGGCAACAAGCTACGGCGTCAGCACCGCGCGGCCGACCAGTTTGCCCTTCTGCAAATCGGCGAGCGCTTCGTTGGCTTTCGCGAGCGGCAGCGTCGTCACCGGAATCGGCGCGATCATCTTGTTTCGAACCAGTTCGAGCAATTCCTTGGTCTCGCGCAGGTTGCCGACATAGCTGCCCTGGATCGTGATCGCCTTGATCGGGATCAGCGGCAAAGCAAAAGTCGCACCGCCGCCGAACAGGCCGACAATGACGAGCTTGCCGCCCTTGGTCAGGCAGTCGAAGCCGAGCTGGCTGGTCTGCGCGTTGCCGACGAGGTCGATCACGGCGCGAATGGGTTCGCCCGCCTTTTTTGCGATTTGCTCCAGCGCGTCGGGCGCCTTGCCGTCGACGGTTGCAAGCGCACCGGCGGCTTCGGCCGCTTCGCGCTTGCGCGCATCGATGTCGACGACGATGGCGCCTTTGCCGCCCATCGCCTTTAGCAGCGACAGCGCCATCAGGCCGAGGCCGCCGGCGCCGAAGATGACGATCGGCGAGTTGAAGGCGAATTCGACCTTCTTCAGCGCGCTATAGGTGGTGACGCCGGAACAGGCATAGGGCGCGGCGGTGACGGGGTCGAGCCCCTTCAAGTTCAGAAGGTATTTCGGATTCGGCACTGTCATGTGATCGGCATAGCCGCCGTCGCAATAGACGCCGAGCGAGTTCGGCTTGACGATGCACATGTTCTCGTCGCCGCCGACGCAGGTGGCACATTTACCGCAGCCAAGCCAGGGATAGACCAGCGCGACGTCGCCGACCTTGAGATCACCTTTGTCGGCGGCCGTGACGTCAGGCCCGAACGCCACGATCTCGCCGACCGTCTCGTGGCCCATCGTGCGCGGCAGCGACACGCCGCGGTCCTTCAGCGACAGCGGCTTGCGGCCATGGCCGAGATCGTAACCGCCTTCCCAGATATGGAGGTCGCTATGGCAGACGCCGGCGGCCTTCACCTTGATCAGCACCTGCGTACCCGTGGGCTGCGGCGTCTCCTGATCCACCTCTTTCAGCGGTGCGTTGAACTCGGCGACTTGAAAACTCTTCATCGCTTCTCTCCCGTCATTCTTGTTCTTGAACCATTTCTTGGGCGCTAGATACTTCTTGAGAACCGACATTGCCACGTCCGTCCCATCGAGACAAACGCGGGCGGCGCTCCCCGGGTATTCAGATCAGCGGATGATGGCAAGCCACGAACTGGCCCGGCGCCACAGCGCGCAGTTCCGGCATCTCGTCGCTGCATCGTTGATCCGCGCGGGGACAGCGGGTGCGAAACCGGCAGCCGGACGGCGGCGCGATCGGCGACGGCGGCTCCCCCACGGGCACGGTCTCGGCGGGGCGAACATCCGGGTCGGGCATCGGAATCGCCTCGATCAGGAGCGCGGTATAGGGATGCGCCGGCCTGGCGAAGAGCTGCTCGGAGGGACCGACCTCGCAGAGACGCCCCAGATACATCACCGCGACGCGGTCGCTCACCGCTTTCACCACCGCGAGATCGTGCGCAATGAACAGCAACGTCAGCCCGAACCGGGCCTTCATCTCCTCGAGCAGATTGAGGATCTGGGCGCGTATCGATACATCGAGCGCGGAAACCGGCTCGTCACAGACGATGAATTCGGGATTGAGAATGAGCGCGCGCGCGATGCAGATGCGCTGGCACTGGCCGCCGGAAAATTCATGCGGCAGCCGCCCGACGACGAGCGTCGGGTCAAGCCCGACCGCGCTCAGCACCTCGCGGACAAGCTGCTTGCGCTTCTCCGGATCCTTGACGCCCGCGATCACCAGCGGCTCGGCGACGATATCGCCGATCTTGCGGCGCGGATTGAGCGAGGCGATCGGATCCTGGAAGATCAACTGCACGCGCCGGCGCATCAGCCGTAAGGCATCGCCTTGCATCGCCGTGAGATCGTGGCCATCGAACAGCACACGCCCGGCGGTTGGGCGGCGCAGTTGCAGGACGGCGCGGCCGAGCGTCGATTTCCCGCACCCGGATTCGCCGACGAGACCCAGCGTTTCGCCGCGGGCGATCTGCAAGGAGACGCCGGACACAGCATGAACGATCCTGGAACCGACAGGATATTCGACAACGAGATTGTCGACTTTGAGCAACGCGTCAGACGAAATCGATGGAGCGGATTGCGGCATCATGCGTCGGCATCCGCGTGGGCTTTTATCGGGTGGAAGCAGGCGAACTGATGGGCCTTCGTCTCTGCCGCCTCGAGCGCCGGTTTCTCGTTCTGGCAGCGGGCCACCGCATAGCGGCAGCGCGGCGAGAACGAACAGCCCTTTAGCGGCCGCGTCGGATCTGGCGGACGTCCCGATATCGCCGGCAGCGGCGTGTGAGGCGCGGCGTCGAGTTTGGGGAGCGCCGCCAGAAGCGCCTCGGTATAGGGCATCCGCATCTTCTTGAACAAGGCAGGCGTCGGCGCGCGCTCGACCACGCGGCCGGCATACATCACGGCAACTTCGTCGGTGCGGCCAGCGACGACGCCGAGGTCGTGGGTGATGATGATCATTGCCATATGGCGGCGGCGCTGCTCCCGCGCCAAGAGATCTAGGATCTGCGCCTGGATCGTGACGTCGAGCGCGGTGGTCGGCTCGTCGGCGATCAGGAGTTTTGGTTCGCACGACAGCGCGATCGCGATTGCCACGCGCTGCCGCATCCCGCCGGAGAGCTGGTGCGGATACTGCGCCAGCCGCTGCTCGGGCGCCGGGATGCCGACCGCCGCTAGTAGTTCGACGCTGCGTCTGGTGGCGGCGGCGTCGTCCAGTTCGAGGTGCTCCTGCAATGTCTCGATCAACTGCGTCCCGATCGTGAGCACCGGGTTGAGCGAGGTCATCGGATCCTGAAATACCACCGCCAGCGATCGGCCGCGCAGCTTGCGCAGTTTCTCTGGCGGAAGTTGCAGCAGGTCCTGCCCGTCGAACATCACCCGGCCGGAGAGCTTTGCCTTCTTCGGCAGCAATTGCAGGATGGCGCGCGACAGCATGGTCTTGCCACAGCCGGATTCGCCGACGATACCGAGCGTGCGCCCGGCACCGACGGTGAGGTCGACATGATCCACCGCGCGCAGATTGCCGCGCGGGGTCGGAAGGTCGACCACGACATCTTCGACAGAAAGCAAGTTATTCCCGTTCACAGCGCGCCCTGACGTGGATCGGTCAGCGCTCGCAGCGTGTCGCCGACCAGATTGAAGGAAAGCACGGTGAGGAACATCGCCGCGGCCGGCAAGAACGCGAGCCGCGGGGCGACGTCGAGGCTCTCGCGCCCCTCCCCAATCATGCTGCCCCAGCTCGAGATCGGCGGCGGCACGCCGAGCCCGAGGAATGACAACGATCCCTCGACGACGATGGTGATCGCAACGCCGAGCAGGAAGAAGGCAAACAGCGGCAGGATCACGTTCGGCAACAGTTCGCGCAACAGGATGCGCGCATGCGTGGCACCCAGTGCCTGCGCCGCGATAACGAATTCGCGCCGTGACAACGTCAGCGTCGCGGCGCGCGCCACCCGCATGAAGGCGGGAACGCCCAGGAAGCCGAGAATGAGAGTGAGATTGAGAATCGACTGCCCGAGATACGCCGTTACGGCGAGCGCCAGGATAAGCGGCGGAAAGGCCAGCAGCACGTCCATGCTGCCGACCACGATCGATTCGAACCGGCCGCGGAAATAGCCCGCGAGCATGCCGAGCGCGCCGCCGATGGTGAGCCCGATTACAGGCGCGCAGAGACCGACCACGAGCGAAATCCGCGCGCCGTAGATCAAGCGCGAAAGTTCGTCGCGGCCGAGCCCGTCGGTCCCCAGCCAATGTTCCGCAGAGAACGGAGCCCGCCGTTCCAGCATGTCCATGTCGGTCGGGCTCGGCAGCGGCAGGGCCGGCGCAAAGACTGCCATCGCGAAAACGAAAGTCATCCAGCCGATCGCCGCCCAGAACAGCATGCCAAGCCGCCGGCCCTTGCGCGCAGGCTGGGTTACAGCAACCTCGGCAACATCGAGTTCAAGCGTGGCCATGGCGAATCCTGGGATCGAGAATCGCGTAGAGCATGTCGACGATGAAGTTCATGATGACGAAGCCCGCCCCGACCAACAGCACGACCCCCTGCAGAATGATCAGGTCGCGCGTCAGAATCGCGCCGATCAGCAGCCGGCCAATGCCCGGAAGCGCAAAGATCGTCTCGACGATGACAGCGCCGCCGATCAACCGGCCGATATTGATGCCGGTGATCGTGACCAAGGTCAGCGACGATGGCTTGAGGGCATGCACGAAGAGGATCTGCGCCGGCGTCAGCCCTTTTGCCTTGGCGAGCGCGATATAGTCTTCCTGCAAGGTCGCAATCATGTCGGAACGCAGCACGCGCATGATGCTCGGCCATTCTGCCAGTGCCAGCGTCAGCGACGGTAGAACGAGGAAGCGCAGGTTGGCGAGCGGGTCTTCGGCAAACGGCACATAGCCGGTGGCCGGCAGCCAGCGCAGTTCGACTGCGAAGAAATAGATCAACAGGATCGCCGACAGGAAGGTCGGCACCGACAACATGCCGAAAGCAGTGCCGGTCATGAAGCGGTCGAACGGTCCACCGCTCCGCGCCGCGCAGATGATCGCCAGGGGAACGCCGATTCCGAGCGCACCGAGCTGCGCCAACAACATCAGTTCGATCGAGACCGGCAGCCGCTCGGCGACCGCCTGCAACACTGTCTGTCCGGTGCGGAACGAACGGCCGAAATCGCCCTGCAGGATGTTGCCGAGCCAGCCGAAGTAACGGACATAGATCGGCTGATCGAGTCCCATGTCCTTGCGCAGCGCGGCGACGTTCTCCGGCGTTGCCTGGTCGCCGAGGATCGTATAGGCGAGATCGCCCGGCAACAGGGACGCAATGAAGAACGTCAACAGCGATACGGCGATCAGGACCGGTATCAGGTACAGAAGCCTATGCGCCACAAACAGCAGCATGGAAGATTATTCCAGCCAGGTACCGGAGACGTCCACCACCCCGCTGTACATTTTTGGCAGGCCCTTGAGCTTAGCGCTCGACAGCGCGTAATAGGTGTTCTGGAAAGTCCAGAACCAGATCGCTTCCTTGTTGATGATACGGCTGATCGCGCAATAGTCCTCGATGCGCTTGTTCGTGTCGGCCGTGGTTCGCGCCTGCTCAAGCAACTTGTCGAGTTCGGGATTGGAATAGTTGGCGAGCGCCACCGGGCTGCCGGTACGGAAGTTGGCATACATCTGGATGTCAGGATCGGCGAGGTCGATGATTCGCCACGGCGTCAGTTGAAACTGGCGCATGAAGGCACGCGGCGGGATAGTGGCCTGATCGACCTGCTCGATCTCCATGTTGGCACCGGCCCGCTTCCACAATTGTTGCAGCACCTGGCCAACGGTGCGCCCACGGGGCGTCGCGGTGACGAGCATCTTGAAATCGACAGGCTTGCCGTAGTCCTTGATCAGCGCCTTGGCCTTCTCAAGGTCTTCGGGAAGCGCACCATCGTCCTTGCATTTGACCCAGGAGCCGTCGCCGTAGGGGTTGCTGGCAGGCCTTGCGAGACCATTGGTAATGGCCTGCGACATCTTCTTGCGGTCGAGCGCCATGACCAGCGCCTGGCGGACACGCACATCGTCGAACGGCGCGACCTTGGTATTGAAGGCGTAGACCTGCGCGCCGGACCCAACATAGGTGTGCACGGTCAGCTTCGGATCCTTCTGCGCCTTCATGATGTTGTCGGCGTCGTATTCGTCGTCCCAGATGATATCGGCCTCGCCGGATTGCAGGCTCGCAAACCGCGATTGCGCGTCCGGCAGCGGCTTCAACGTGATGCGGTCGAGATAGGGACGGCCCTTGTTCCAATAGTCGGGATTTTTCTCAAGCACCATGCGGTCGCCCGCGCTCCATGACTTCAGGATATAAGGTCCGGTGCCGACGGGATTGCGGTTGTAGTCATCGCCCTTGGTCTTCCACGCGGTTGGCGACTGCACCGAATTGTTGGAGCTAGCAAAGCTCACAAGTGCCGGCATGTTCACCTGTGGGTCGTTCAGATTGTAGACCACCGTCAGTTCGTCGGGTGCCTGCACGTTGTTGACGTAGGCGATGTAAAAGGCACAGCGACACTTGTTGGCAGGATCTTTCTGCCGATCGAAATTTTCCTTGACCGCTTGGGCGTTGAACGGTGTGCCGTCGTGGAATTTGACGCCAGGTCGCAGCTTGAAGGTCCAAGTCTTGAAGTCCGCGGAAGGAGTCCAGGACAGCGCAAGTTTCGGTTGCACACCACCCTTGTCGTCCAGAGTCGTCAGAGTGTCGAAAATCGCCGCTGCTGCAGTTCCGGCCGAGGTATCGAACACACCGACTTTCAGAGGATCGAAACCGGGGATATCGAGCTCAAGGCCGAAGGTGATGCTGCCGCCCGCTTTCTGCGCGTTGGCCGGCATTGCTGACGACGCCACGCCAAATCCCGCCACAAGAAATATTCGCGCGAGCGCGCTCGAACGGATCGCCGCTTTCATGGATGTTCCCTCCGATGTGTCGTACGTCCGGTATTCCGGATCGTCGATGTCTATCGGAGATTGTCCGGAAACGCCGTCGCGGGCAAGGGCGTTTGCAAGCCGCGGATGAAAAGCCGCAGCATCGACACCCTTGCGTCGCGACGCGCGCCGTCAGGCGCGCTCGGCCAACTGCGCCCTGCCGGCGAAGGATGCGATCTCATCTTCCGACAGGCCGGTCTCCTTCAGGTAGGCACGCGTGTGCTCGCCGAGCGTCGACATGCGCTTCGCCGCCGACACGTTGGCGCCCGACATGCGGAACGGCAGATTGAGAACCTTGAAGGTGCCGCCACCGTCCTCCACCTCGGCCAATGCGCCGCGATGCGCAATCTGCGGATCGCGCAACGCTTCGGCTACCGTGCGATAGGCCGACGACGGGACACCGTGCGTGTTGAGCGCGGCAAGGCACTGCGCGGTCGTCACGGTGCGCGACCACGCTTCCACGCCTTCCATCAGGCTCGTCCAGTTTTCTCTCCGATCGGAATATTTGGCAAAGCGCGGATCGCTCACCCACTCGGGATGACCGATCACCTGCATCAGGCTCTGGAAGGTTTTCTCGCTGGCGATCGCCATCATCACATAGCCGTCCGTCGTCTCGATCGGGCCGAACATCGGCCGTTGCGTCGGCTTCACCTCGAATTGCGACCATTGCAGTTCGTTCAACGTCAGGCTCAGCATGGATTCCAGCATCGAGACGTCGATATGCTGGCCCTGCCCGGTTGTCGTGCGCTGATACAGCGCCGCCGAGATCGCGCCGAATGCGTAGACTCCGGTGAGTACGTCGGCGTGATAGATGCCGCAATAGTCCGGCCGGCTTCGTCCCGGCTGGTAGGCCAGATGCGCCATCTCATAGCCTGATGCCGCGTGAATCACCGGCGCATAGGCCGGCAGCTCCGCCGACGGTCCGGTCTGGCCGTATCCGGAGATCGAGCAATAGACTAATTTCGGGTTGAGACCGTGCAGGGAGGCATAATCGAGCTTCAATCGCCGCATCACACCGGGACGAAAATTCTCCACCAGCACGTCAGCCGTCGCGACCAATCGGCGAACGGCTTCGACGCCCCTGGGCGATTTCAGATCGAGCACCAGGCTGTTCTTGCCGACGTTAAGCTGGCCGAAGGCGGTCGAACAATTATTCCGTACCGGCGGACGGGTCCGCATCGTCTCGCCATCCTCGGTTTCAATCTTGATGACCTCGGCGCCCATATCGGCTAGCATGCGCGTGCAGTGAGGCCCGGCAATCGTGGTTGAGAAATCGAGGACGCGTAAGCCTGCGAAGCTGCCTGTCATATTCCTCTGCTCGTTACCGGCTATCGTCATTCTCGTGTAGCTCCTTGGGCCTAAACGGCACTTGTTGTTGGCGCGGCGTGACCCTAAAGGGCGCCGCCGCGGCAGGAAAGCCTTTCGCATTAGGAACGATAGCTAGGACCCGGCATTATCTCCAGTAGACTGAACCCTTAGAGTAAACTGGACCCTTTCTTGCATTTCCCCTCATCAGAGGCTGGGAGAGGGCATTCCTTTGAGAGTCTTATTCATCACTACGGAAATGGATGATTTCGTCCGGGTGGGCGGGCTTGCCGCCGTGTCCGCCGCCCTGCCCCGGGCGCTTCGCCGACGAAGCGACGTCAGGGTCATGCTGCCCGGCTACCGGGACGTCGTCGAGCAACTCACCCACATTGATATCGTTGGACAATGTGACGCGCTGGCGGAGATGCCGGCCTGCTCGGTCGGGCGGGCCGCGACCAAGGACGGCCTGCCGGTCTACGTCCTGCTCTGCCCGCAATTATATGACCGGCCCGGCAACCCCTACGGCGATGAAAACGGCCAAGACTGGCCCGACAACGACATCCGCTTCGGGCGGCTTGCATCCGCTGCCGCCGAACTTGCCTTGGGCAAGGTGGACAAGAATTGGGCAGCGGACCTGGTTCACGCCAATGACTGGCAGGCTGCATTGACGCCGGCCTACCTCGCCTGGAAGGACGCAAAAGTTCCTTCGATCCTGACCATCCACAACCTCGCCTATCAGGGACTGTTTCCCGCGGACTCGCTGCGCCGCATCGGGGCGCCCGAAAGCTCCTTCCACATCGACGGGCTCGAATTCTACGATCACGTGTCGTTCCTGAAAGGCGGCCTCGTCTACGCCTCGCATCTGACCACCGTCAGCGCGACCTACGCAAAGGAGATCACGACGCGCGAGCTCGGCTGCGGGCTCGAAGGCCTGCTGAAGCGTCGCTCGGACGCCGACCAACTGACCGGCATCCTGAACGGCATCGACGAAAGCTGGGATCCGCGCGCCTGCGCACAATTGGCGCAGACCTTTGGCGCCGGCGATTGGGAAGGCAAGCAGGCGAACGCGAACTATGTCCGCAAGCAGTTTGGCCTGGCGGTGTCACGCGGGCCGATTTTTGCGCTTGTCGCCCGCCTCGTCCACCAGAAGGGCGTCGACCTCGTGTTGTCAGCCGCCGACAACATCATCGATGCCGGCGGCCAGATCGTCGTGACCGGCAGCGGCGAGCCCCACATCGAGAAGGCACTGGTCGAGGCACATCTGCGCCGGCCGGACGCGATCGGTGTCGTCATCGGCTTCAACGATGGACAGGCGCGGCGGATGTTTGCCGGGAGCGATTTCACGCTGATGCCGTCACGGTTCGAGCCGTGCGGGCTGAGCCAGATGTATGCGCAGCGGTTCGGATCGCTGCCGATCGGCCACCAGACCGGCGGGCTGGCGGAGACCATCAAGGACGGCGAAACCGGTTTCCTGTTCTCGAAGCCGTCGCCGGAGTCGTTTCTCGGCGGCGTGCGGCGTGCGTTCGAAGCCTTCCGCGCCAAGGACCGGCTCGACACGATGCGACGCAACGCAATGGCGCGATCGTTTAGCTGGGATCTTTCGGCCGCCTGCTACAACGCGCTCTACCACAAGACGGTCGCGCCTTCCATCGCCGCGTAACTCCCATCTACTCCGCCGCTTCCGGCATCGCCGCCGTCTGCTCGTGGAGGATGACGCCGGAGAGCGGATCGAACTCCCCGACCCAGGGCTTCTTCTCGAGCACTGTTTTGGTGTGGCGGTAACCGGCATCCCAGCGCTGCATGATGCCGGACGCACTGAAATCGATGTCCTTGGTGTGGTCCTCGCGGCTGAGCTGCGGAGCGAGCAGCCGCACCACATGCATCCGGGTCGGGCAGCCATAGCCCGTCAGTTCCCTCACCGCCTCGCTGTTGCGCTCGGCCTCAGGCAGGCGCGCGGCGAGCTGGTTGATGACGTGGCGCAGCCGATGCGCCTGCTGCTGTCGCGCGATGTGACTGGCGATCCGGCTTGAATACTGCACGTCCTTGTGCCGGTTCAGCACCTCCGCCATCGTGGTCGGCTCGGCGCCAGACGGATTCCAAAGATGCACGGCGAAGATCAGCGAGTTCTTGCGCGGATGATCGTCGAAGACGGCTTCCGTCGGCGTGTTCGACAATATGCCACCATCCCAGTAAAGCTCGCCGTCGATGCGGATCGCCGGGAATGCCGGCGGCAGCGCGCCCGACGCCATGATGTGCCTGACGCCAAGCTCGCAGTCCCGGCTGTCGAAATAGCGCATCTGGCTGGTGCGGACATGGGCGGCGCCGACCGTCAGACGTGGCGAGCATTGATTGACCAGCTTGAAATCGACCAGCTCGGTCAAGGTTCGCTCCAGCGGCGCGGTCGAGTAGTAGCCGGCATTGTCGGCACCGAGCGGATAGGAATCGCCAGCATGGGCCAACGGGTTGGGCCGAAAGAAGCCGGGAATGCCGTTGGTCACGGTCGACCAGTAGGAGAGCTTTTCGTTGAAACCTGGAAAGATGTCGCGGAAGGTCCAGACCGGATTCTGTTCCATCTTCTTCCAGAACTCGCGAAGGCGCGACAATCGGTTCTGCGGCGCGTTGCCGGCGATCAGGCCGGCATTGATCGCGCCGATCGAGGTGCCGATGATCCAGTCCGGTTCGATTCCGGCCTCATGCAGCGCTTGATAGACACCGGCCTGGTAAGAGCCAAGTGCGCCGCCGCCCTGCAGCACCAGGACGATCTGACCCGACTCGGACCTGGCCAGCGATCGCAAGTTCGGCGAAGAACCGATATCCTGAACGTCCTTCATGTCACCCTCCCTCGGATTGTTTGTCGTGCTCCGGCTCTGATTCAATCAGAACCGAAAAGCCGCTAGTGCGCGGTCCAGCCGCCATCGACCGGCAGCGCGACGCCGGTGATCGAAGCTGCCGCGTCGCTGGCAAGAAACACCGTCAGCGCACCGAGCTCTTCGACAGTGGCAAAACGCTTGTTCGGTTGCTGCGCCAGCAACACGTCGTGGATGACCTGCTCGCGAGAAATGCCGTGGGCCCTGGCCTGGCCGTCGATCTGCGCCTCGACCAGCGGCGTGTAGACATAGCCCGGGCAGATCGCGTTGCAGGTGATGCCCTCTTCCGCGGTCTCCAGCGCCGCCACCTTGGTCAGGCCGACGATGCCGTGCTTGGCCGCGACATAGGCCGCCTTGAAAGGCGAAGCGACCAGGCCGTGCGCCGAGGCGATGTTGATGATGCGGCCGAACCTGTTCTGGCGCATCGCGGGCAATGCGAGCCGCATGGTGTGAAATGCCGATGACAAATTGATCGACAGGATCGCGTCCCACTTCTCGACCGGAAACTGATCGAGCGGCGCGACGTGTTGAATGCCGGCATTGTTGACCAGAATATCGAGCCGGCTGTGACTGGCGACCGTCGCCGCGATCATCTCGGCGATTGCTTCCCGGCTCGTCATATCGGCCGCGGAATAGCTGACTTCGACGCCGAAATCGGCGGTAAGCTGATCGCGGGTCTTGGCGATCTCGGCCGCGAGGCCGAAACCGTTCAGCACCACGGCCGAGCCGGCTCCGGCCAACGCACGGGCGATCCCGAGCCCGATACCGCTGGTCGAGCCCGTGACCAGCGAGACTTTGCCTGTCAGTGGCCGCATGGCCGAAGCGTCCTGGATCTTGAGCTGAATATTCATGGGCCGCCCTTTCGTGTGGCTAGCAGCGTCGTAACGAGACCATTTCCACCGCAATCTGCACGCTTGGCACGGCTCCAAGGAAATGCCCTTTGGCTTCCAAAACGATACGCCCGCGCTATGGCGGTTTGGGTAGTCATCGGGGGGCGCAATCGGGTAGCTTTCCTGCACGACAGACCGGGGCACGACCATGGAGATGCATCAGGTTCGCTACTTCCTTGCGGTCGCGCGCGTGCTCAACTTCACGCGCGCCGCCGACGAGTGCAACGTCACGCAGCCGTCGCTGACGCGGGCGATCAAGCAGCTCGAAGCCGAACTCGGCGGCGATCTGTTTCGCCGCGAGCGTCCGGCCGCGCAATTGACCGAGCTCGGCCAGCGCATGCATCCGCTGCTCAAGCAATGTTATGAGGCGGCGACCGGCGCGCGCGAACTTGCCTCATCCTTCAAGAGCGGCGAAGTCGGCGCGCTCCGGATCGCGCTGACCCATTCGGTCGATCTGTCGCTGTTGATTCCGCATCTCGACCAGATCAAGCGGATGTTCAACCGTCTGGAGTTTCGTTTCTTGCGCGGCAACGCCCGCGAAGTCGCGGAATTTCTCAAGAAGGGCGAAGCCGAACTCGGCATTGCCGCCGAAATCAGCGAAGAGTGGGACCGGCTCGATACCTGGCCGCTGTTTACCGAAAACTTTCAGCTCGTCATCAACCGGAAGCATCCGCTGGCAGACCGCGACAAACTCGACTTCGGCGACCTTCGCGCCGAACAATTGCTGTCGCGGAACTACTGCGAACATGCGGCGCGGGTGAACTCTTCGCTTCGCGAACACGGCCTCGACGTCGATCGCAGCCACGAGATCGCATCCGAGCGCGATCTGATCGAACTGTTGGAGGCCGATATCGGCGTCGCCGTGGTGCCCGACACGGCGTCGATCCCGCCGACGCTAAAGCGCGCCAGCGTCGAGGGGCTGGATGCGCGGCGAACGGTAAATCTTTACGGCGTGGCCGGACGTGAACGGACCGCGGTGGCATCCGCCGTGATGCGGATGCTGCGGAGCACCAACTGGCAGCCATTCATCGACAGGAATGGAACTCCTTGAGAGGTCCGGCCGGGTCGGTTCCCCTGGCTTTTCCGCCGCATTGCGCTGAGTGCGGATCCCCTTAAAATCGCGGGCGGCTGCACCATATGGAATCTGGCTGGGAGTTGGAGGGACCGATGAAACCTCATCCGCGCCCGAACCGCAAAGATTGGGAGCAGATCGCCGAGGATCTACAGGAGACAGCGGATAGGCTGCCGCCCGGCGATGACAAGGAAGCCGCCAAACGCAAGGCGTTGCAAATGAGGAAGGCAGTCGAAATCAGAAATTGGCTGACTTCCCCAGGCATGCAACCGCCCCGCTGATGCAGTGCTCCGCAGGGCGGAACCGCGGCGCACGCCTGCCTGGTAGGGTGAAAGTCTGCTCCACAAAGAGCGACCCCGCCATTTGAAATCGCAAAATGACGGGGCCGTCGGAGCATTTCACCTTCTATGAAGGTTACTTGCTCCTTGCAGACGTAACTTTCGACGCGCGATCACGTTCCCGGCTTTTTCGAGATTTTTGAGGTTTCTCCACCGGTTCCACTACCAACGCCTTGCATCCGGGCGGCCACCGGCCTTGTGCGGCAGCGATCCTGTTCGCGCGAGCTTGCACGCCCTCAGGCAATTCTCGGAACCGCTTCCCCTTCCCGGAATTTCTGTAGCTGAGGCGAGGTCGCCATGACTGGACTGCTCGCCGGCGTCGTCGAGCTTGCGGATACCGGCCCGCGCCAGCAACGCTGGGGACCCGCGCCAGGCGCTGCGCCGCGAAGCTGCGCTGAATTCGGTCTCGATCAAGGGAGATCAGCCATGCCGCAGATCCACGCCGACAAGCAACCCGTTACCCAGATCACGATCGTCGAGTCGGAGCCCGAGAAGCAGGCGGAGGCGTTGTCGGTCATGACCGAGCGCGCCCGCTTCATGGCGCGTCAGCCGGGCTTCATATCGATCAGCCTGCATCGCAGTCTGGATGGACGCCGCATCGTCAACTACGTGCAATGGCAGAACAGCGACCTGCTGCGATCGGCCCATCAATCGCCGGAGTTTCGCAGGCAGTGGGGCCATTTCGACGAAATCACGAGCGAGATCGATCCACATCTGTATGAAGTTTCTGCCGTCATAGACGGGAAAGCGTAAGCCTCGCAACAACCAGTGGGAGCGGCCCGATGCCAGACTCCCGACAATTGATCACGCCCTCCGGAACGGGAATCTTGGACCCGGGGACCGGCGCTCCCGTGCGTGATGACTACTTTTTTGCCGGATTGAACAATGAGCTCAGCGACAAAGGCTTTTTCGTTACCGCCGCCGATGATTTGATCACGTGGGCCCGCGGCGGTTCGTTGATGTGGATGACATTCGGCCTCGCTTGCTGCGCAATCGAGATGATGCAGATGGCGATGCCCCGCTACGACGCCGAGCGGTTTGGATTTGCGCCCCGAGCCAGTCCACGGCAGGCCGATGTCATGATCGTCTCCGGTACACTCTGCAACAAGATGGCCCCCGCGCTGCGCAAGGTCTACGATCAGATGCCCGAGCCGCGATATGTGATTTCGATGGGTTCGTGCGCCAACGGCGGCGGCTATTATCACTATTCGTACTCGGTCGTGCGTGGCTGCGACCGCATCGTTCCTGTCGATATCTATGTTCCGGGCTGCCCGCCGACCGCCGAAGCGCTGCTGTACGGCGTGATGCTGTTGCAGAAGAAGATTCGGCGTTCAGGCACCATCGAACGCTGACGTCGATCGCCCGGAAAACGGGAACCTTGCCAGAACCGCGCTCGAAGGCGCTCCGGGTGCGATCCGCAAGCCGGCGAACGGATTTCTCTATCGCTCTTCGCCTGCACTCTTCAACGCGGCGATCAGATCGTCGATCTCCATGCGCTTGCGGAAATCGGGATCGACGAAGCGGGCTTTTACCAATCCATCGCGGCCGACCACGAAGGTAGCCGGGATCGGCAGCACCCAGCCGTCATTGCCCTGAAAACTCGCCATATCCTGATACGAAAGCAGCCGCTGGATTTCGGTGCCGAGCCAGATCGCGAGGTTGAGCGACAGCGCGTAGCCGTTGTCGAGATCGGTCAACACCGGGAACGGCGCTGCGGCCTCGGATTTGAATTTCTCGGCATAGGCCTGGGTCTCCGGCATGATCGCAACTGTCTGCGCGCCCAATGCCCTGATCCGGTCCTGGGCCTGGATCACCGCCCTCACGTTTAGCCGGCAGTAAGGGCACCAATGGCCGCGATAAAACATCACGGCGACCGGACCGTGGTCGAGGAGCGATTTCAGGCTTACCAGCCGGCCGGCCTCGTCCGGCAACAGGAACGGCGGCATCACCTCGCCTGGCCTCGGCGCGTTTTCGCCGCCGCCGTTCTTATTGAGCCGCGCCACCAGCCGGTCGACCGCTTCGCCATAGGCCGGAAAGATCTCCCGTCCCGCCGCGGCGTAGGCCTCGAGCTGCTCGCGCAAGGTACCCTCCATGTCGCGGCATTGCTGGAACGCCTCCTTGAGGCGTTCGGCGTTGGCTGGCGATAGCGTTGTCGTCATGGCTTGCTCCGGCATATCCATATTATTTTCCGGCTCGGGCCGCCCCGCAAGGGCGGCCCGAACGCTGCAGTGCTCCCGCTTCAGGGCAGATAGAAATTGCCGGTCGGGTCAAGCATGCCCGAAGTCGAATAGAGCTGGCCCTTGTCCATGAAGAACACGGTGTTATCAGGCACCTTCTTGGCGTTCTTCATCATCGCGTCGTGATTCTTGGGCGTCGAGGCCATGGCCATCGCCGACATCTTCCCCGGACCGGCATACATGTAGGCCATGCCCGGATTAAATTCCCAGGGGACTTGCGAGAAGGCGGTCGTTGCAACGGCAGCAAAGGCCGCGGCGGCAATCAGGGTCTTGGAAAGGGTGGTCATAGGAAATTCCTCAAGATTGACATCGCGCCCGCCAATCGGACGCTGGCCCATCAGAGGATGGACTTCCCTTGATTTGAAATGCCGTTGCACAATCGGTTCGATAGCCATGGCGTATTGAGGGGCAGCGATAGTCCGCCGCTATCGACTTGAGAGCGGATGCGCATTTCATATTGGCCGGCCGAACGTTCATCCTGTCATCGACAAGCATGCGCCACCGACAGGAGGTTTCCCATGACACGCCATCTGACGAACCGCTTTGCAAATTTCTTTGCCACACTGCTGCTGGCGGTGCTCGTGCTTTCAGCCATCTCGGCAGCACGGGCCGACAGCGACGATGGCATCGTTCGCGTCAAGAGCGCGGTGCCGATGCCGGAGGCGATCAGCCGCATCAAGGCGGATATCGCAGCCAAGGGCATCAAATTCTTCAGCGAGATCGACCAGTCGAAACTCGCGGCCGGTGCCGGCATCAAGCTGCGTCCCTCGACGCTACTGGTGTTCGGCAATCCGCCGCTCGGGACGCAATTAATCGCCTCGAATCCGAACGCCGGGCTTGACTGGCCGGTCCGGCTATTGCTGACGCAGGACGACAATGGCGACGTCTGGGCAGTCTGGACCGATTTCGGATGGATCGCCAGGCGTCACAACATCAGGGACCGTGTGGCGCAGTTCGAGATGGCGACCAAGGTGGTGGGCTCGATCACCTCGACCATCACAACCAAGTAACCGTGTCGGCCCGCTTGCCGCAAGCTCATCAGGCTGCGCCGCCGGCGCGGCCTGATCGCATCCGGCGTTGCCAACAGAGGAGTTCATCCGATGACACTGGAGAAATTTGACGTTGTCATTCTCGGCGGCGGCAATGCCGGCATCGGTGTCACCGGACCGGTCCGGCGCGCGGGAATGTCGGTCGCGATGATCGAGGCCGATCTTCTCGGCGGCACCTGCCCGAACCGCGGCTGCACGCCGAAGAAGGTGCTGGTGGCCGCCGGTCACGCGCTGCACGAAATCGAACGCGCATCCATCCATCACATAGCTGTCGGCAAGCCGAAACTCGACTGGGCCGCGCTGATCGACCGCGAGAAGGACATGATCAAGGACATCCCTGCCAATCTCGCTCGCGCGATGGCCAAGCGCAATGTCGAGGTCATCAAGGGCCACGGCGCTTTCACAGGCTCCAATACAATCCGCGTCGGAAGCCGGACACTCGAGGCCAGGCATATCGTGATTGCGACGGGATCGAAGCCGCGGCCGCTGCCGATTCCAGGAGCCGAGCTCATGATCACCTCGGACGAAATCCTGAGCGAGCGCGAACTGCCGGCCTCCGTGATCTTCATCGGTGGCGGTGTCATCGCGCTCGAGTTTGGCCACGTCTATGCGCGCGCCGGTGCTGCGGTCACGATTCTCGAAGCGCTGCCGCAGCTATTGCCTGCCATGGACGCCGACGCCGTCACGCGCTTGCAGGCCGAGAGCGAGCGCATCGGCATTCGCATCAGAACTGCAGTGAGCGTCAAGCAAATTGAAAAGGTGAAGGACCGCCTGCGCGTCGTCTTCAGCCATAACGGCACCCTGCACGCAGCCGAGGCCGACCGTGTCGTCAACGGCGCCGGACGCATCGCCAATGTCGATACGTTGGATCTTGCGGCGGGCCAGGTCGAGCAAGCCAATGGCCGCATCACGGCCGACCGCCATCTGCGGTCGACCTCCAATCCCAACGTATATGTCTGCGGCGACGCAGTTCCGACCTCGCCGCAACTGTCGCCGATCGCGACCTATGAGGGCGACATCGTCGGCCGAAACATCGTCGAAGGCGCTAAGTACAGCCCGGACTACGCGAGCATGGCGACATCGGTCTACACGGTGCCGCCGCTCGCATCGGTTGGCCTGACGGAAGCCGCTGCCAAGCAGAAGGGTCTTGCGATCGACGTCCACGTCAATGACATGCTCGACTGGTTCTCCGCGAAAACCTATGCCGAAACAGTGGCGTGGTCGAAAGTAATCGTCGATCAGGCCACGGACCGCATCCTTGGTGCTCATTTCGTCGGGCATTCGGGGCAGGAACTGGTGAACATCTTCGGATTGGCGATGCGCTTCGGCATTACGGCGAGCCAGATCCGGGAAAACGTCTGCGCCTATCCGACCTTCTCCTCCGACATCAGACACATGCTCGGCCACGGCTAGTCTTACCGCATAGCGCGGAGCTATCGAGTCAAAAGCCAACCGGCATTTCCTCTCGTGCGCCATTTCCACGATGGTGGTGACGTAGCCGGCCGAACCATCCGGGGCCAAGGCAAAACCAGAGGAGACCACGACATGTCCAAATCCAACGTCACGTCGCGTATGGTCTGGCAGGGCCTCGCGCTCGCCGGATTGATCGCAGGCTCGGTTGCGACCGTCCCGAGCGCCGTGGCCGGCGAATGCCCGGCCGGGAAGATGCAGGCAAATGTCCGCCCGATGGTCGACCACAAGCCGGTCGGCGTCACCGACGTCACGCTCGGCTCGATCAACCTCGAAAAGCAGCCGGCCAACATCAGGGATCGCGAGCTGCGCTTCCGCAAGCTGACCATCGAGCCCGGCGGCATCGTGCCCTGGCACAGCCATGACGACCGGCCTGCGCTGATCTATGTCCAGCAGGGCGAGATCGTCGAATACGCTAGCAACTGCTCGGAGCCGATCGTGCACAAGGCCGGCGAGATCAGGCCGGAAGTCGCCGGCACCTCGCACTGGTGGAAGAATCTCGGCAAGGAGACCGTCATTCTCTATGTCGGCGACGTCCGCAAGGATCCGCACGACCACAATATGTAAGGAGCCGTAACGAGCGCTACCCGACGTCTCGTTGCCGGATGTGACGGCCTGGGGTCCCCGTGTCGCCCCACACGCCCAGGCGTCACATCCTTCTTTCTCGATAAGATATTGAGAAGCGCCATGACCGGCATGTCCGCGCCGATGAAATCCCAAGCGATGGAAATGCATGGTCACTCACCGGGCGTAGCCCTGCGATCCCTGGTCATTGGCCTCACGGCCTTCCTGACCGTGGTGGATCTGTTCGCAACGCAGGCGATTCTTCCCTCGCTGACCCGGCACTACAATGTAACACCGGCCGCCATGGGTATCGCGGTCAATGCCAGCACCATCGGCATGGCCATTGCCGGCCTCGTTGTCGGCTTCCTCAGCCCGCATATCGATCGCCGGCTCGGCATTCTCGTCAGCCTGGTCGTGCTCGCAGTCCCCACCACGTTGCTGGCGATCGCGCCTGATATCATGACGTTTACGGCGCTTCGCATCGCCCAGGGCCTCTGCATGGCCTCGGCGTTCGCGTTGACGCTGGCCCATCTCGGCGAGCAATGCAGTTCGATGGATGCGGGCGGCGCGTTCGCGGCCTATATCACCGGCAACGTCGCAAGCAATCTGATCGGCCGGCTGGTGTCGGCGGCGGTGGTCGACACGCTCGGGCTGGCCTCGAACTTCTATTTCTTCGCGCTGCTCAATCTCGCCGGTGCCGTGCTGGTTTATTTCACCATCCATCGGGTCAAGCCGATGCACGCGGTGCTCACGGCGCAATCGCCACTCGCGGCAACGATCGAGCATTGGCGTAGCCCGGCGCTGCGTTCGGCTTTCGCTATCGGCTTCTGCATCCTGTTTGCCTTTATCGGCACCTTCACCTTTGTCAATTTTGTGCTGGTCCGTGCACCGCTCTCGCTCGGACGGATGGACCTCGGCCTTGTCTATTTCGTCTTCGCGCCATCCGTGGTCACGACTCTGTTTGCCGGCAGGGCTGTCGCCCGGTTTGGCACGCGGCCAGCGATCTGGGGGGCGCTCGCGGTGGCAGCAGTTGGATTGCCTTTGATGCTGTCTTCCCACCTGCCGCAAGTATTGGCCGGCATGGTACTGGTCGGCATCGGGACGTTCTTTGCGCAAGCCTGCGCCACCGGCTTCGTCGGCCAGGCCGCCAGCGACCACCGCGGCATTGCCAGCGGAACCTATCTTGCCTGCTATTTCCTCGGTGGTCTCGTCGGCAGCGCCGTGCTGGGCCAGTTGTTCGACCGCTTCGGATGGAGCGCCTGCATCGCCGGCGTAGGCGCGTCGCTCGCCATCGCGGCGCTATTGACCGTGGGCCTCACGCTTAAACCTCGCTCCGCCGGGTCTCCGGCATGAACGCCCAGATCACCGTCAAGCCAAGGGCTGCGATCCCCGCCAGCCCGATGAACGCGACGCTGCTGCCAAAGATATCGCTGATATAGCCCGCCAATACCGTGCTCAGCGAAGCACCAATGCCGGTCGCGGTTCCGACGATCCCCTGCGCCAGATTGAAGTGGCCGCTGCCGTAGGCGACATCGGCCACGATCAGCGGCACCATTACGCTGAGCACGGCCGCGGTAATGCCGTCGAACACTTGCACCAGGACCAGAACGTAGGGATCGCTAACCACCGCAAACAGCAAACCACGGATCGCCAGCGCAGCGAACGCCATGAGCAGCAGCGGCCGCCTCCCCCACGCCTGAGCCTTGCGCCCGACCGAGGGTGAGGTCAACGCGACGATCGCTTGAGGTACGATGATGCAAGCCGCAATCAGCACTGGCGCCCATTGAGCCGATCGCGTCGTGACCACGCCGGCCATCAGCGGCAGCATGGCGGCGTTGGCGAGTTGAAACAGCAATACGCCGCCGGCGAATATCAGCAGCGGGCGCTGCCGAAGGAGATGAAGTACACTGGTCGCCTCCTTGTCGGCGGTCTTGGTATCGTCGCCGTCCTCGCTCAGGGCACCGTGCGCCTGCGCCACGTTGATTTCCTGGCCACGAATCCGGGCAAGAGCCAACAAGGTGGGAATTGTGAGAAAGAAGGTGACGAAGAAGACCGACTGGCTTGACAACAGATAGCCGCAGGCTCCCATCAGCGCCGCCGCTGAACCATTACCCAAGGACGCGAAACGGGCATTGCGCCCGAGCCGTTCCCCGATCGCAAACGGCCCGACCAGGCCGAGGCTAATCGCAGCGATTGCCGGACCCAGCACGCAGCTCGCAAGCGCATGCAAGATGGCGGCCGCAGTCACTACCGGGAAGATCGGCCACAGAGCGTAGGCCAGCGCGGCGCAGCCGATGGTGGCGACCGCGAGCCCCGCCACCAGCCGCTCGGAACGGGCGGCATCGACGACAGCTCCGCCTGGCATCTGCCCGAGCAGGCCGATGATCCCGCCGATCGACAGCACGAAGCCAATCTCGACCTGCGTCCATTTCTGCGTGGTGAGGTAGACCGCAATAAACGGACCGAATCCGGTCTGCACGTCGGCAAGAAAGAAGATGAACCAGTCGAGGCCGCGCTGGCTCTCGCGCGACGGTTTGTGCCGCTCGCCGGGCGCGGGCGGCAGCGGCACAACATTTCCCTCGCCGGCGGATCGCCCATGGCGATCGTCGTTCATCGGATCGAGCGACTGGGACGGACGCGCGATCAGACCGTTTCTCCTTTATTTGTCGAAATCCCACGGCTGTAAGCGGCCGGCCGCACCGAGCACGATGACCGGCGCGTCCTGCTTGTATTCCGGCGCCGCCATCACCTGTTCCTTGCTCAGCTCGAGCGTGATGCTGTCACTCTTGTTGGCAATACGGCCAAAACGCAGCGCACTCCAATCGACGACGATCTTTCGGCTGCCGACACCGAGAAAGCCGCCGAAATCGATGACAGCGGCGCGCACAGTGCCCTCGCGGTCCACGATCACGTCGACGATGCGTCCCATATTTTCGTTGGCCGGACTGCGGACTTCGCGGCCCAGAATGCCGAGCGCGTCGCGGGCGCCGATCACAGTGACCGACGGCGGAGGCGCCGGTTCCTTTTTCGGGGCATCTTTCGCGGCATCGGCCGGAGCAGCTCGGCTTCCCGGCGGTCCATTATCTTCCGCTGCCGAAACCGGGAGGCTCATCGCTAGCCCGGCGATCAGCGATATGATGACAATACCGGCGCGCATATGGCCTCCTGAACTCCGAAGACGCATGGATAGGAATGCACGACCGCTAGTGCGTCAACACGATCGACACCTGAATCTGTCCGCGCGTGCGCAATACCTCGAGCGAGACTTCCTCGCCGTGGCGGCGGACCCTCAAGTCGACGCTGGAGGGCCCGAGCCGCAGATCGCGCAATACCACCTCGTTGAGAAATTCCGGCAGGCGCGGATCACGAAGACGGATCTCGCCGCCCGCTGCATCGAATTCGAGACCGAGCGTCGCCTCCAGCAGGGTAAAGG
The DNA here is from genome assembly GCF_043203335.1 of Bradyrhizobium sp. RDI18. Classification (NCBI taxonomy): domain Bacteria; kingdom Pseudomonadati; phylum Pseudomonadota; class Alphaproteobacteria; order Hyphomicrobiales; family Nitrobacteraceae; genus Bradyrhizobium; species Bradyrhizobium sp. RDI18. The sequence goes on from NZ_JBICRN010000006.1 coordinate 1,093,010, forward strand.
GCGTCGCGCTGGCCCAGGCCTGCGGCGCACAGGCGACCGGATAAAGCACCGGTCCGCGCCGCTTCTCCCGTCGGAATCCGCAGAACAATTCCGGCAGCCGCCGCAAGTCCATGTAGCTCGCAGCATCGAACAGGCCCGTGAACAGATGCGCCACCGAATGCTTCAGGCCGTAGCGTGCAAAACCGAGCGCGATCAGCGCGTTGTCGTGCGGCCAGATCGATCCGTCGTGATAGGACATCGGGTTGTAGCGAATCTCGCCATAGGCGACGGTGCGGATGCCCCATCCCGAAAAGAATTTCTGGCTCATCAGATCGGCCGCAACAAGGCGGGCACGATCGGTCCGAACGATGCCGGTGAAGAGAAGCTGGCCGGCATTGGAAGTTCGGACCTTGCACGGCCGCTTGGCGCCATCGAGCGCCAGCGCATAGGTGCCGAGCTCCTCGCACCAGAACGCCTCCTCGAAGCGCTCGGCCAGCAGCAGGGCGGCGGATTCGAGTTCTGCCGCCCGGTCGATCAAGCCCAACCGCCGGGCGCATCGCGCCGCCAGCCGCTTGGCGGCAAATACATATCCCTGAACTTCCGCCAGCGCGATGTAGCCCTCGGCGAGCTGTCCATCGGCGTGGAAGATCGCGTCGAAGGAATCCTTCCAGCCCTGGTTGGCAAGCCCCTGCTCGGTGGCGCGCTGGTACTCGACGAAGCCGTCACGATCAGGGTCGCCGGGGCCGTCGATCCATCGCAACGCCGCCTCGATCGCGGGCCACAGTTCGGCCAGCGTTTCCTCGTCGCCGGTGCGCTCGACATAGAGGCCGGCCAGCAGCACGAACAGCGACGTCGAGTCGACGCTGCCGTAATATTGCGCGAACGGCACTTCGCGCAGCGCCGCCATCTCGCCGCCGCGCATTTCGTGCAGGATCTTGCCAGGTTCGGCATCGGCAAGCGGATCGATCTCCTTGGCCTGAAAATGAGCCAACCGCCGCAGCACGCCCTTGGCAATGCGCGGATCGATCCACAACATCTGCAGCGCGGTGATCAGCCCGTCGCGACCGAACGTCGTTGAGTACCAGGGGATGCCGGCATAGGGGTATCTGCCCTGCGGCGTATCCGTCATCAGCATGTTGAGATCGGCCATCGCCTGGCACAGCACCTCGTTGAAGATATTGTTCGACGTCTCGATGCTGGCTGCGCCGGCCGTCGACCGCCGCATCTCGCGGCGATGCGCCAGCAGGCCGCGATAGAACGGTACCGGCTTCTGCATGGCCGGCTTGTTGCAGGATACCGCGACGAACAATGCGATCACTTGCCTGGGTTCCAGCTCGAAATGATAGGTTGCAGAATTGACCGCGAGCCGCGTCGGCCGCGGCTCGAAATGCAACGCTGTAATGCGGACCCTACCGTCGAGCCCGCTGTATTCCAGCATGACATCGGCGGGACCGAGCAACCGGCTGGAGCCTATGCCCCGGCGCGACCGGCGCTCGCCGCGCACCTCGAACAAATCGGCGAAATCATTGTCGAACAGCAGCGTCAGGTCGAAGCTCGCCGGCCGGTCGCCGTGATTTTGCAGCGCGATGCGCTGGTAGGCGGTGCCGCGCCACAGGAAAATCGAGCGAACGATGTGCAGCGTGTCCTTCTGCAACGCCAGCCTGCCGTTGCGGTATACGTCGGAATTGGTGAGATCGACGGTCAGCGCCGAGTTATCGTCGCGCAGATTGGAGCCGAGCAACAGCGGCTGGACTTCGTCGAGCACCATCTCCAGCCGAGCGAGGTAACGCGTGTCGGCGTTGAACAGACCGTCGGGCCCGCCGGCGGAGGCGCCGATATCGCCATGGCTGTCCAGCACGATAAAGGTATCATCATGCTTGAGCGAGCAGCGCGGCCGCGTCGCCGGGCCCGTCATCGGGATGTAGAATGGCGATTCCGCTACGTGTTCGGCAGCCTGAACGGTGATCAGTTGGCTGACTTCGGCTGTCATTTTGACCCCTCAAGCGATTTCCTTGCGTTGTGATGGACGCATCGGGACGCAAACGCTACTGCCGCAGATCAGGCCGCGTGGGTCGCGAGACGGCCCATTTCGCGCGCGACCAGTTCGCGGTAAGGGCCCCTTCCCTGCAGGAGAATATCCGGCGGTCCGTCCTCGATGATCCGCCCGCCCTGCAATACCACAACGCGATCAAAATTGCGCAAGGTGGCGAGCCGGTGGGCGATGGCAATCACGGTGCGCCCTCGCATCAACCGCGACAACGCCTCGCGGATCGCCTCTTCGGATTCGCTGTCGAGCGCAGCGGTTGCCTCGTCCAGCAACAGGATCGGCGCGTCTTTCAGGAAGGCGCGCGCGATGGCGATCCGCTGCCGCTGCCCGCCGGAAACCTTGATGCCGCGATCGCCAACCATCGTAGCCATGCCTTCGGGGAGATTCTCGATGAAATCGCAGCGCGCCGCGATCGCCGCGCGCAGCACCTCATCGTCGGTCGCGTTCGGACGTCCGTAGCGGATATTCTCCATGATCGAGCGGTGGAACAGCGAGATGTCCTGCGGCACGACCGAGATCGCCTCGCGCAGGCTCTGCTGCGTCACCCGCGAGATATCCTGGCCGTCGATCATGATGCTGCCGTGCTGGACGTCGTAGAAGCGCTGCAGCAGCACAAACAGGCTGGATTTACCGCCGCCGGAATGGCCGACCAGCCCGACCCGTTGTCCCGGCTGAATGCGCAAGGAGAACTTCTCGAACACCTGAACGCCGCCGGGATAGTGGAACGAGACGTTGTTGAAGGCGACGGCGGCGCCGCTGCGGACCAGTGGCTCGGCCTCGGGATGATCCTTCAATTCGTGCGGCAGCAGCAAGGTGGCGATCGCCTCCGTCAGGCGGGCGACGTGCTGGGTCACGTCGACCAGCGCCACCGCAAGGTCGCGCGTCGCGCTTAGGATCGAGAGCCCGAGCGTACATACCAGCACGACATCGCCGGTGGTCGCCGCGCCCCGCTGCCAGAGCGTGATGACCCACGCCAGCAGCGCGATCGTCAGCAGAATGGTCACAACGGCGTGAAGCAGCCGCAGCTTCTCGAGATAGCGGAGGCTGCGCCCACGGGCGTCGAGTTCCCGCTCGACGGTGGCGTCGAAGCGGTCGTGTTCGTAGCTGAGGCCGCAGAACGCACGGACCAGCGGCAGATTGCTGATGACGTCGACCATCTCGCCGTCCACCGCAGCCGCCTTGTCGGCAAAGTCATCGTGCAGCGGCTTTCCCGCCGCGGCGAGGTGAAACATCGCCATCAGCATGATACCCGCGATGATGATCAAGCCCGCAGACATCGCAAGACTGACGGTTCCTATGAGGAGTATCGCCGAAACGGTCGCGATGCACGGCGGTAACACGTTCCAGACGAACATGTTTTCGACAGTGAAGACGGCATTGGATGTCGCGGTGATACGGCTGGTCAGCATGCCCGGCAGCCGGTCAGAGAAATAGCTGGGGGCGTGACCGGTCAGGTGGCGGAACATGTCACGGCGGAGATCGCCGGTGACGCCGACGAAGGTGAAGCTCGCCGTCCAGCTCGCGACCCGCCATAGCAGATTATCCGCCGCGATCAGCGACATGAGGAAAGCGAATGCCAGCCATACGCTGCTCGCGTGCGACGAACCGGCCGTCAGGCTGTCGACCAGACTCTTCACGCCATATTGCGTGCCCACCGAGCAGGCAACCGCTGCAACGACGGCAGATACGATGACCACATGGGCTCCGCGGCGCCGGCGCAAGTAGCGCAAGACAAATGGAAGCGGCCGCCGCACATACCCTGAAAGATTATCCATGTCGTCTGCAAACCTGTTGAGAGTGAAAGGGAATCCCTAACGCACATCGCGCACGAGGTCGTGAACGGTGCCGCTTCGGGTTTGCTGGCGCGCAGCCATCACCGCGCAACAATTCTGCAGCATCGAAGTCGCCTCAAATCTGTTGGTGTCAGATGGCATCAGCAAGACAGTCGTGTGGAAGAACCAAGATGCGCCGATGATTGGAACTTCGCAGATGCAAGAACGTTCCAGCTTCCGGCACGCCGGTGCCGATCTGCGGGCTGAGGGATTTATCCAACCAACATTCGAAACAGGAGACGAAAGATGCGCATCGCGCAGGTCGCCCCGCTGACGGAGGCTGTTCCCCCCAAACTGTACGGCGGCACCGAGCGGGTGGTGCACTGGCTGACTGAAGAACTGGTAGCGTTAGGGCACGAAGTCACTTTGTTCGCCAGCGGGGATTCCCGCACCTCGGCGAAACTCGATGCGACATGGCCGAAGGCGTTGCGCCTCGACGGCTCAGTGCGGGACCCCAACGCGCTGCACATGGTGATGCTGGAACGCGTGCGGCAGAAATGCGACGATGAAGAGTTCGATTTTCTGCACTTTCATCTCGACTACTATCCATTCTCGCTGTTCTACCGACAGCCGACGCCGTTCCTGACCACCCTGCACGGCAGGCTCGACCTGCCGGAGCATCAGCCGGTATTCAATACCTTCTCCAAGGTGCCGGTGATCTCGATTTCCAACGCGCAGCGTCGGCCGGTGCCGCAGGCCAATTGGCTGCGCACCGTTCACCACGGGCTGCCGGGGAATCTGCTGACGCCGCAGCCGGTGCAGCCGTCCTATTTGGCGGTGCTCGGGCGGATCGCGCCGGAAAAGGGCGTGGATCGCGCCATCAGCATCGCCACCCGATGCGGCATCCCGCTGAAAATCGCGGCCAAGGTCGATCGCGCCGACCAGGACTACTACGACGAGCTGATTTCCCCACTGATCAAGGCCAATCCGCTGGTCGAATACATCGGTGAGATCAGCGACCGCGAAAAGCCCGACTTCCTCAGCGGCGCCATCGGGCTGCTGGTGCCGATCGACTGGCCGGAGCCTTTCGGCCTCGTCATGATCGAGGCCATGGCCTGCGGCACACCGGTGGTTGCCTACAACCGTGGTTCGGTAGCGGAGATCATCGACCCTGGTCTGACAGGTTTCGTCGTGGAAGATGAAACCAGCGCAGTGGCCGTGGTCGATCGACTATCCACGTTGGATCGCGGCGCCATCCGCCGGCAGTTCGAAGCCCGTTTCACGGCGCGCCGCATGGCGCTCGACTATCTTGCTGCGTATCGCGGCCTGATGGAGGAAGAGCCGCGCATCAAGCTCGTGAGCAGCGCGGAATAACGGCGTCCACGCGTCATCGTCATTGCGAGGAGCGAAGCGACGAAGCAATCCATGTCACCGCGAGTGGAGAGATGGATTGCTTCGCTTCGCTCGCAATGACGCTAAGAGGCCGCCGTCCGTTTCGGTTCGACGATCTCGAACATCCGCGGGAATTCGTCCATCAGCATCATCAACTCGCCGAGCCGCACCGAATTACCGCTGACCTGGATCTTGCCGGAGCCGACTGCTTCGGGGAATGTCGTCAGCTTTGCGATCACTTCGTCGAGCACGCTGCGCGGCAACGTGAAGCTGGCGTCGGCATCGGCGGCTCGTGCGCCGGCGACATAGGTCAACGCGCAATTCTCCAGATTGAGGATGAAGGTCTCGCCGGTATCGGTGAAATTCCAGTTCAGGACGATGCGCTTGCCTTCGGCCTTGGGACCGTTGAGGCGCACGCCGAGCACGTCCCAGAGCTGCTCGGTGCGGAGCGCGGCCAGCGTTTCACGCGGCATCGCGGCGCGCGGCGGCGTCTTGGGCATGCCCTGCCGCAGTTCCTGCGCGCCGAACAGATAGGCATTGCGCCAGGTCGAACTTTCGGAAGCATAGCCGAGCTGTTCGAACGTATCGGCGAGTAGCGCCCGTGCCGCCTGGTTGTCGGGATTGGCGAACACCAGATGGCTCACGGCCTGCGCGACGAAGCGGAATTCGCCCTTGGCAAAATCCTCGCGCGCGCGCGTCAGGACGGCGTCCGCGCCGCCCATATACTCGACATACTTTTTGCCCGATCCGACCGGCGGCAGCGGATCGAGATTGACGGGATTGGCGTCGTACCAGCCGAGATACTTTTGGTAGATCGCTTTCACGTTATGCCTGATGTGACCGTAATAGCCACGGCCATGCCACGCGCCCTCAAGGCTCGCTGGCAGGCGGATGGTTTCGGCGATTTCGGCTGCGGTTAGCCCATGGTTCATCAGGCGGATGGTCTGATCATGCGCAAATTTATAGAGATCGCGCTGCTGACGGATCATGGCGTCGATCCGCTCCTGCCCCCAGACCGGCCAATGGTGCTGGCCGCACATCGCATCCGCCTTGCCGCCCCACATCTGCAGGGCCTCACCGAGATATTTCGACCAGGCCAGCGCGTCGCGTACGTCGGCGCCGCGGAACGGCAGCAGGTTATGAAAATTATGCGTGCAGTTTTCCGCAAGGTTGAGAAGCTTGTAACGCGGTATGAAGAAATGCATCTCCGCCGGCGCTTCGCTGTTCGGCGCCATCTGGAATTCGAATTCCACCCCATCGATGGTGCGCCGGTCGCCGGTCGCCATGATCAGATCGGTCGGACGGACGAGTGCGACCGCCCCGGCCGCCATGGTCTTGCCTAGCCCGCAATCGACCTGCCCGCGCACGCCTTTCGCAAGAAACGGCCCGAACTGATATTGCGCGCGCCGCAACATGGCCGGACCGGCAATGATGTTTTCCGAAACCGCATGCTCCATGAACAGATTGGGCGCAATGATCGGCACGCTGCCGCCGGTAGGTGTTGCGTCGTCGAGCACGCCGCGCGCGCCGCCCCAATGGTCGGTGTGGGTATGGGTGAAGATCACGGCCGCAACCGGGCGCTTGCCGCGGTGCTGGAAGTAGAGCTGCATCGCCGCCCGCGCGCCTTCGATCGAGGTCAGCGTATCCACCACGATCACGCCGCTATCGCCCTCGATCAGCGTCATGTTGGCGATGTCGAGCCCGCGCACCTGGTAGGCGCCGGGCACCACCTCGAACAGGCCGTGATGCATGTTGAGGCGCGACTGCCGCCACAGGCTGGGATCGACCGTCGGCGGCGCTTCTTCCGCGGACAGGAAACCGTAAGGCTCCAGGCTCCAGACCACCCGGCCCTGAGGCGACGTAATTCTCGCATTCTCGATCGTGCCGAGGAAGCCGCGCGCGGCGTCGTCGAAATCACGCCTGTCGGAGAACGGCAGCGCCTTCAGCGTCGCCGCATGCTGCGCGATGACGGAGGCGGACGCTTCCTTTGGAGACTCCTTGCGCGCTTCGATCGTGGCTGGTTGGCTCATTGTTGTGGGCTCCCTTACGCAGAAGAAACAGAAAGGTCGAAATTCGAACGGCGTCAGTGCGAAACCCTCGAACCGGCCGCCGTTACGTTATATTGCCGCCGCTCAGGACGGATGTGCGGACAGATATGGCGAGTTGGCAATCGACCAGGGCGGCATCGGCTCCATGCGAAAGATCTGCCGCAGATGGACTTCATCGGGCCCGTCACCGATCCGCAGCAGGCGACCCCAGGCCAGCGCCTGATGGATCGGCGTATCGTCGGAGCCGCCATGCGCAACGATAGGTCAACAGGCGCGCCCGCTCGAGCTCGACGCGGGATTCGGCGATCCAGCGCTGCACGGTGTCGTATTGCATTACGGTACGTCCGAACGGGATGGTCCGAAGGACCCGACCTCAGATGCGCAATTGCGCATCGGGGAATCTCGAGATTCTCAGGTGTGCAACTGCGCACCATAGTTCGATGCTTCGCATCGCCCCGGAATGACAGCGCTTAAAGTCCTCACTTCTTCACCTTGCTGGCATCCATCTTGATGCCGGTATCCAGCATCCTGGTCGAGAACGCAGTATTCACGTCGAACGGCTTTTCCATGCCGAGATAGGTCTGCACCAGCTCGTAATCCTTCTTCATCCGCTCGGCATCGATCCAGCCGAGCGCCTTGGTCGTCGTGAATTCGTCTGTCATCAGGAACTTGATGCGCTCCCACTGCCGCTGCTGGTTTTCCTTGTCGAGACCCGAGGCTTGGTCAAGCAGCGCCTTGAGGCAGGGCGCGACGTCGGCGACGCAGGCGGCGTAGGCCTTCTGGCTGATCTTGACGAATTCCTCGACCAGCTTTGGATTCTTTTGCAGATAGGCGCCGTTGACGATCAGCGAATTGCCGTAAGGGTTCAGCCCGATATCCTTCCAGTTGACGTAGCCGAGATCGGCGCCGAACTCGATCACCTTCAGATCGTGCTCGTTGTAGAAATCGCTGATGATATCGACGGTATGGCTCTTCAGCGCCGCGATCTTGGCGGTCGGGCCGACATTGACGAAGCTTACTGAATCTGGCGCGATGCCGGCCGCCTTTGCAAAGGCCGGCCACATCACCCGTGACGCGTCGCCCGGCGGATTGCCGATCTTGTGATTCGGAAAGTCCTTCGGTCCGTTCACGCCATAGCTCTTCAGCCAGTAGAAGGTCTGTCCGGTGTTGGCGTAGATGCTCATCAGCGCCACCACGTCGGCGCCCTTGCTCTTGGCCACCAGCGCGGTCGCGAGATCCGCGATGCCGAACGGCGAGCCGCCGGAGCCGACCTTCAGCGATGAGACGCCGGAGCCTTTGCCGACCTCGATCGTGAGATCGATGCCGGCCTTCTCGTACCAGCCTTTGGACTTGGCGTAATAGAACGGCGAATGATCGGCCGTCGGCGTCCAGTTCAGGATCAGGTTAACGGACTCGGCGGCCGTAGAGGGCGCAGCCGGCACGGCAAGCGCAAGCGCCAATCCTGCAATTCGCAAAGCCTTCATTGCACCCTCCTCGTTCTGCAACCCGATCTTGTCGCCGCGCATCTGTGACGCTACCAATGCAACAAGGGACCAGACGACTTGTCAACTATTTGGTTGGAAATGCCGAAAAAACGTTCTGACGATACCAGGCCGCAGCGGCGCGATCCGGCCGCGACCCGCAAAAAGCTGCTGACGGCGGCGCGGCGCGAATTCGCCAGCAGTGGCCTCGCCGGCGCCCGGGTCGACGAGATCGCCGCGCGGGCGGGCGTCAACAAGCAGCTTGTCTATCACTATTTCGGCGACAAGGATGCGCTATATCTGGCGGTGCTGGAATGGGTCTATGAGGAGATCCGCGCCCAGGAGCGCAAGCTCAATCTTGAGGGACTGCCGCCTGAACAAGCGATCAAGAAGCTGATAGAAAGTTCCTTCGATCACCTCGCCGCGCATCCGGACTTCATCGTGCTGTTGAACGACGAAAACCGCGGCGGTGCCCGGCATGTGCGCGGATCGCGAAAACTGGAAGCGATGCATTCGCCGCTGGTCAGCCTGGTTTCGACCATTCTCGGCGACGGCGTGAAGGCCGGCATATTCCGTAAAGGCATCAACCCCGTGCACCTCTATATCTCGATCGCCGGGCTCAGCTATTTTTACTTCTCGAACACGCCGACCCTGTCGGCGATCTTCGGCAAGGACCTGTCGAGCCGGGCCGCGCGGCAGGCGCGCCGCAGGCACGTGGTCGACCTGGTGATGCATTCGCTGCGGCCCTAATCAACCGGATGGTTGATTACTGGCAGGGGCCGCGGTAGATTGCCGCCGCGCGGCGGGGAACCGGCCACGCATCCAAAGGGAGCGCACGGGTGTTCAGCGGTGACGGCGGATCGGCACGGTCTTTCGCGATCATCCTGATCGTGCATCTGGCCGTGATCGTGCTCTGGCAGGTTCTGGTCGACGCCTTCCAGGTGCCGAAATTCATTCTGCCGTCGCCACTCGCGACCGTCGCAACGCTGGGTTCTCCCAGCTATGCGTGGCCCTCCAATCTCGCGGTGACGGCCATCGAAATTCTCGGCGGGTTCTGCCTCGGCGCGCTGGTCGGCATCATGCTGGCCGTGCTGTTCACCTGGTCGCCGCTGGTCAGCCTTCTGCTGCTGCCGCTGTTCGTGACGCTGAACATGATCCCGAAAGTGGCGCTGGGACCGCTGTTCATCGTCTGGTTCTCCTACGGCATCTTTCCGAACATCCTGATCGCGTTTTCGATTTGCTTCTTTCCGATCCTGCTCACCACTGCGCGTGGATTGAGCGAGGTGGAACCGGACCTGCTGGATCTCGTGAAGTCGCTGCGCGGTTCGCGATGGACGTTGTTCCGAAAGATCCAGTTGCCCGGTGCGTTGCCTTACGTGTTTTCAGGAATGAAAGTCGGCGCCATCCTGGCGGTTGCCGGCGCAATCGTCGGTGAGTTCATCGCCTCCGAGCGCGGCCTCGGTTACCTCATGATCCAGGTGCAGTCTTCGCTCGATACGCCGGCGATGGTGATGGCGGTGGTGCTCCTGACATTGCTCGGTGTGGCGCTGTATGGGCTCGTGCTCGGCTTAGAGCGGATGTTCGTCGTCCGTGACATCCGGCCGCAATAAGACGGGAAATGAAGATGCTGCTGACGCGCGAAAACCTGCCGCAGACGATCGCCGATATCACCGCACTTGACGAGCTGTTGTGCCGCCCGAGCCAGGCATTGATCGACGATTTGCGCAAGGTCGACGGCGATATCATGATCCTGGGTGTCGCCGGCAAGATGGGGCCGACGCTGGCCGGCCTTGCCAAGGCGACCACGCCGGAGCGCCGCGTGATCGGCGTCGCCCGGTTCAGCGATCCCGCCGTCAAGGATTGGCTGCAGGCGCGCGGCGTCGAGACCATCAATTGCGACCTGCTCGACGAAAGCGCCATCAAGGCGCTCCCGAAAATTCCGAATATCGTCTTCATGGCCGGACGCAAGTTCGGCGCCGAGGGCGACCTCTCGCTGACCTGGGCGATGAATTCGCACGTCCCTGCCCTGGTCGCGCAGGCCTTCGCGACGTCACGTATCGTCGCGTTCTCGACCGGCTGCGTTTATCCGTTCGTGCCGGTCAACGGCAAGGGCTCGGCCGAGGATATGGCGCCCGATCCGCCGGGCGAATATGCGCAATCCTGCGTCGGGCGCGAGCGCATGTTCGAGTATTTCTCACGCAAGCATGGAACGCCTGGACGTCTGTTCCGGCTAAACTACGCGATCGACATGCGTTACGGCGTGCTGCACGATATCGCGAGCAAGGTGCTGCAGGGCCAGCCGATCGACGTCAGCCTCGGCCATGTCAATTTCATCTGGCAAGGCGACGCTTCCTCGCAGGCGCTGCGCTGTCTGGCGCATTGCGAGACGCCGACCTCGCCGATCAATGTCAGTGGCCACGAGATCCTGGCGGTGCGCGACCTCGCCGCAAAATTCGGCCAGCGCTTCGGCCGCGCGCCCGTGATTGTCGGTAAAGAGGAGCCGACGGCGTGGCTCACCGACACGTCGCAGGCGGTGAAACTATTCGGCTTGCCGATCGTCGATACCGAGCAGCTCATCAGTTGGACCGCCGATTGGGTGTCGCGTTCGATGCCGAGCCTCGGCAAGCCCACCAAATACGAGGTGCGCGATGGCCGCTATTGAGCCCATCGACATCGTCGAACTGGGGGTTGGCGACGCACAGGCCGGACTTGCCTTATCGACCGAAGCTGGCTGGAACCAGAACGAAGCCGACTGGCGCTTTTTCCTGAGCCAAGGGGTCGTATTCGGCGCGCGCGACGGCGACCGGTTGGTGGCATCAGCGGCGCTGCTGCCCTACTCGGCCGGCAATGCCTGGATCAGCATGGTGCTGGTGACCGCCAACTTTCGCCGCCGCGGCCTTGCGACCAGGCTCGTCGATATCTGCCTGGAAGCGGCCGCGCTGCGCCGGCTCACAACCTGGCTTGATGCCACGCCGGCTGGCGCGACCGTCTATGGTCCGCTCGGTTTTGCGCCGACGCTGCAACTGCGGCGGTTGCGGTTGGAAAAGCCGCAAGGCACCACAGCGGCAAGGCCGCCCGCGGCTGGCAACCTCGAAGCCCTGGCCGCGCGCGATGCCAGCGCGATGGGATTCGACCGCAGCACATTGCTGTCGGAATTTGCTGCGCGCCCGGGTTCTCGCATCGTGTCGGATGCTCGAGCCATGGCCTTGATCCGCGATGGGCGCACCGCACGGCACATCGGTCCAGTCCTGGCCGATCACGCCGATCAGGCGTTGGCATTGGTCGCCGCCATCACTAGCTCCGAGACCGGCCCCTGGCTGATCGACGCCGTTCAATCTCAGGACGCGTTTCTGAACGGTCTCGTTCGCTCAGGCTGGAATATCGAGCGGCCGTTTCAGCGCATGCGCTTTGGCTCCGCGACTGCCTCGCCCGCGCAACCGCCGTTCGCCGTCGCCGGCCCGGAATTCGGATAGGAACAGCCGCCATGCATCATAGCGAAATCGAGGCCGAGGTTCGAAAGCTGATCGCCGACGGCACCGTGCTTCCTGCCCATCCGCTCGCGCTCGACGCCAACCGCGCACTCGATGTGCGGCACCAGCGGGCGCTGACGCGTTATTACCTCGATGCTGGTTCCGGAGGATTGGCCGTGGGCGTGCACACCACGCAATTCGCGATCCGCGACGTCGGCATGTACCGTCCGGTGCTGGAGCTGGCGGCCGAAACCGCCGCCTCATGGACCAAGCGGCCGGTCGCGATGGTCGCAGGCCTGGCCGGTTCGACACAGCAGGCTGTTGCAGAGGCGCAGACGGCACGCGGCATCGGCTACCACGCCGGCCTGCTCAGCCTGGCTGCGATGAAATCGGCTTCCGAGGACGAGATCATCGCGCATTGCGAGGCAGTGGCACGCGAGATCCCGCTGATCGGCTTCTATTTGCAGCCGGCCGTCGGCGGCGTGATCCTTAGCGCCAATTTCTGGAAGCGCTTTGCGGCCATCGATAACGTCATCGCGATCAAGATCGCTCCGTTCAATCGCTATCGGACGCTGGACGTGCTGCGTGGGGTGGCTGCGGCGAACGCACTTGACCGCGTCGCGCTCTATACCGGCAACGACGATCACATCCTGCTTGACCTCACTTTGCCGTTCGACCTCCGCGACACGGGCGTCACCACGCGAGCATACTTCAAGGGCGGTCTGCTCGGGCACTGGTCGGTGTGGACCGCGAGCGCGATCAGGCAGTTCGAGATGTGCAAGGCGGCACGCGGCAAGGACACCGTGCCGGCCGATCTCTTGGCGCTCGACGCGCGTGTCACCGATTGCAACAGCGCGTTCTTCGACGTTGCCAATAATTTTCACGGCTGCATCGCCGGTTGCCACGAAATCCTGCGGCGGCAGGGATTGATGCAAGGTCTCTGGTGTCTCGATCCAGCCGAAGGGCTGAGCCCGGGCCAGATGCAGGAGATCGACCGCGTCTGCCGCGAGCATGCCGATCTCTCCGACGACGCCTTCGTGAAGGCGAACCTGCAGAAATGGCTGGCATGACGGCGGACGAGCCCTTCATCAGCCTGCGCAACGTCCGCAAGGTCTACCGGTCCAAGGGCGCGGAATTCCTCGCCGTCTCCGACGTCACCATGGACGTGAAGGAAGGCGAACTGGTTTCGCTGGTCGGCCCGTCCGGCTGCGGCAAGACCACCGTGCTGAAGATCCTGGCCGGATTGCATGACGCCGACGGCGGCACGATCAAGATCGGTAATGCGAAAACGCCGTTCGACCCCGCGCGCGACATCGGCATGGTGTTCCAGCAGGCCCTGCTGCTGAAATGGCGAACCATTTTGGACAACGTGCTGCTGCCGGCTGAAATCGTCGGCCTGCCGATGAAGGCTGCGCGGAGCCGCGCCCGCGATCTGCTCAACCTGGTCGGCCTCGCCGGTTATGAAGAAAAGTATCCGCAGCAATTGTCCGGCGGCATGCAGCAGCGCACGGCCATCGCCCGCGCCTTCATTCACGATCCCAAGCTGATCCTGATGGACGAGCCGTTCGGCGCGCTCGACGCGCTGACCCGCGAGCAGATGAACCTCGAAATGCTGCGGATCTGGCGCGAAAGCGGCAAGACCATCCTGTTCGTAACGCACTCGATCCAGGAAGCGGTGTTCCTCGCCTCGCATTGCGCCGTGCTCACCGCAGGTCCGGCGCGAATGGCGGAATATTTCCCGATCGAGCTGCCGTTTCCCCGCGCATTGCCGATCAAGACCACGGATGAGTTCGGCGCCTATGCGCGGCGAATTTATACGAGGCTGGGGCTGAGCCCTGGGACATAGCCCGCAGGCGCCAGAATTCCGCCGGCCCACTTCGCATACGCATCATGCAACGGAGAGCCTGTGGCCGGTGCAGCGCCCGTAGTACACGCCATCCTAGCGCGCGTCCGCGCCGGCGTGGAGAGCCCGACATAATGTCCGCAGACGTAACCCCAAAACCATCAGCCACGCCCATCGACGGCCTGCCGCCGGAACTCAGGCGCTGGGCGGTGGCGGCGATCTTTACCGCGCTGGCGCTGGCCTCGCTGGATACGGCGATCGCCAACATCGCGCTGCCCGCCATCGCGGCCGACCTCCATGTCAGCCCGGCCGACGTGGTCTGGGTCGTCAATATCTACCAAATCGCGCTGGTCGCGACGCTGCTGCCGCTCGGCGAAATCGTCGGTCATCAGCGCATCTATATCGGCGGCCTCGTGCTGTTCACGCTGGCCTCGCTCGGCTGCGCCTTGGCGTGGTCGCTGCCGAGCCTGACTGCGGCGCGGGCGCTGCAGGGGCTGGGCGCCAGCGGCATCATGAGCGTGAATGCGGCGCTGGTCCGTTTCGTTTATCCGACGCACATGCTGGGGCGCGGCTTCGGACATAACGCGCTCGTGGTCGGAACGGCATTCACCTTCGGTCCGACCATTGCGTCCGCGATCCTTGCGATCGGAACATGGCCCTGGCTGTTCGCGATCAACCTTCCCTTCGGCCTGATCGCAATCTGGATCGGCCTGAAGACCTTGCCCAAAACGCCGCGCGCGAAACATGCGTTCGATTTTGCGAGCGCAGCGCTGACCGCAAGCTGTCTCGGGCTGTTCATCATCGGCATCGGCAGCGCGGCACATCAGGCGCCGCCCGTCCTTGTCGGAGTGGCGCTTGGCGCGGCATTGCTGCTCGGCTGGATCATGACCCGACGGGATGCGAACCATCCGGCGCCGATGTTGCCGATCGACCTGTTCCGGCGGCCGATGTTCGCGCTGTCGGCCGCCACGTCGGTCTGCACATTCGCGGTGCAGGGATTGGCCTTCGTTTCGCTGCCCTTCTACTTCGAGGACGTGCTGCATCGCTCCCAGGTCGAAACCGGCTTCTTCATGACGCCCTGGCCGCTGGTGGTGGCGATCATGGCGCCGATCGGAGGCCGGCTCTCCGATCGCTATCCTGTCGGCATTCTCGGCGGCCTCGGGCTGGTATTGCTCGGCATCGGCATGGCACTGCTGGCAACGCTGCCTTCGGATCCTAGCGTTGCCAGCATCGTCTGGCGCACGGTGATTTGCGGAATCGGATTCGGCTTCTTTCAAACGCCGAATTTGCGGGCGCTGATGTCGAGCGCGCCGCCGCACCGCAGTGGCAGCGCGAGCGGCATCGTCGCAACTGCTCGTCTGACCGGGCAGACACTCGGCGCCGCGCTCGCGGCCCTTTGCTTTGGGCTGGCCGGTCACGACGGTGCGACGGTCGTGCTGATGCTGGGGCCGGATTTGCCGCGCTCGGAAGCCTGATGAGTTTCCTGCGTCTGACGGTGGGCACCGAAAAGACATGATGCAACGCGGGGCACGCGCGCTGTTCGTGTTCGCTCCGCCTAATTGAGCGCCCACAGATAGGCCAGCGTTGCCGCGATCCCAAGACCCGTTCTGACCGCGTGCAACCCTCCCCACTTCACGATCAGCGCACGTGACCGCGGGCCGGCGTCCTTCTCGTCGATAGCGTTCAGCAGGCGGTTTGTCGGCATGATGCCGATCAGCGTATAGGGCCAGTTGGCGAGAATAAGCACCGCGCCGACGATCCAGCGCCAGTCCCCCGTCAGCCAGGCAGCGGTCAGACCGAGCACGCCGGAAATGACTGCGCAACTCGCCTGCATCGCAAAGCCGCGCGCGTAGCTTGGTTTCCACTGCCTCAACAGGCCCCGGTCATCGAGGCTGAGACGCGCCGGCTGTTCGGCGAAGTTGATGAAGAAGGCGGCACCGGCGAACGCCGCCGCGACGACCATTGCAAGCTGTCCTGCAAACATTATTCACTCCACACTTTGCCAATTGACAATATATTGTCATCTTGGATACTAATTGTCAAATGACAACGAAACGACATACGCCCGGCGGTCAGGCTTTGACCGAGCTGGTTCTCGCCGTGTTCCGCCTCAATGGACGCCTGCTCGCGGCGGGTGACCGGCTTGTTTCGGACCTCGGCCTTACCAGCGCGCGCTGGCAGGTGCTGGGCGCAATCGCGCTTGCGCCAAGTCCGCAACCGGTGGCCTGGCTTGCGCGCAGCATGGGACTCAATCGACAGGGAGTTCAGCGCATTGTGAACGAGATGGCAGAGGATGGCCTCGTGGAGCTGCGGACCAACCCAAATCACCGCCGCGCGCACCTCGTCGCGCTAACCAGGCGTGGGCAGGAAGCCTTCGAAACCGCCAGCGCGCTCCAGGTTCCGTGGGCAAATGCCCTTGCGAAGGGGCTTAGTCCCGAAGAGCTCGCCGCGATGACCCGCATCGCGAAGCTGCTGAGCGAGCGCCTTGATGAGTCCGCCTAGGCTCTATCCCCCGAACGAAGGACACCCGATCGGCCAGGTTGCGGAAACCTGGCGTAACACCGGCGGATCGACTTTCTTCCCGTTCGTCAAGCGCGCGTTTTCTTGATTTGAACTGTTCTATTTTCTCGGATCACATCGCGCCCGGTTCAATTGGCGAATTGGACTCGAAAAGGGACATGCGATGGCAAACCTCACGATAAACGGCAAAACAATCAATGTGGACGTCGAAGATGACACGCCACTGCTCTGGGCTATCAGGGAGAATGTCGGGCTGACCGGCACCAAATATGGGTGCGGGATTGCGCTATGCGGCGCCTGCACGGTTCACGTCGACGGGGTCGCGATGCGCTCCTGCGGCATGACGGTCAGCGAGGCCGTCGGCAAGCAGATCACCACGATCGAAGGTCTTGCCTCGGAAGGCGCGTTGCACAAGGTGCAGCAGGCATGGGTAGCCAACGACGTCCCGCAATGCGGCTTTTGCCAGAGCGGCATGATCATGGCGGTCGCAGCCCTTCTCAAGGAAAATCCGAAGCCGACCGACCAGGATATTAACGAGGCCATCAACAATATCTGCCGATGCGGGACCTTCCAGCAGGTCCGCGAGGCGATCCACGCCGCCGCGAACGCTTGAGGGGGACGCCATGAACAAGCACGTCATGCCCAAACTCAATCGCCGCAGCTTTGTGATCGGCACGGCTGCCGCCGGCGCCGGCCTCGCACTCGGTCTCGATATTCCCTTCGGCGGGCCGACCGTGGTCCGCGCTGCCGACGGCTCACCCGAAGTCAACGTCTGGGTGGTGATCCGCCCCGACAATACGACTGTAATTCGCGTCGCCCGCTCGGAGATGGGCCAGGGCACCCTCACCGGCCTCGCCCAGCTCGTCGCCGAAGAACTCGAATGCGACTGGTCCAAAGTCGTCACCGAATATCCGACGCCGGGTCAAAGTGTCGCACGCAAGCGCGCGTGGGGCGATTTCTCGACCGGCGGCAGCCGTGGCATCCGCTCCAGCCAGGACTATGTCCGCAAGGGCGGCGCCACCGCGCGCGTGATGCTGGTGCAGGCGGCCGCGAACGAGTGGAAAGTGCCGGCATCGGAATGCACCGCGGCCAATAGCGTCATCACCCACACGCCGTCGGGCAGGACGACGACGTACGGCAAGGTAGTTGAAGCCGCGGCGAAGCTCGAGCCGCCGGCGGACGTCAAGCTGAAGGATCCCAAGGACTGGAAGATCGCCGGCAAGGGCGTCAAGCGGCTCGACACCGTCGACAAGACCACGGGCGCGATGATCTACGGCATGGACATCAAGCTGCCCGGCATGCTCAACGCCGCGATCAAGGATGCGCCGGTCTTCGGCAGCAAGCTGAAAAGCTATGACGAGGCCAAGATCACCGGCATGAAGGGTGTCAAGAAGGTGGTGAAGGTCGGCGACAGCGCCGTCGCCGTCGTCGCCGATACCTGGTGGCACGCCAAGACCGCGCTCGACGCGCTGCCGATCGTCTGGGACGAAGGCGAGAACGCCAAGGTCTCCAGCGAGTCGATCGCCAAATGGCTGGCCGAGGGTCTCGACAATTCGCAGCCGGCCTATATCGGCAACCAGAACGGCGACGCCAAGACCGCGATTGCCTCTGCCGTAAAGAAGGTCGAGGCGGTCTACAACTATCCCTACCAGAATCACGCCACGATGGAGCCGCTGAACGCCACCGCGCTCTATACGCCGGATAAATGCGAGGTCTGGTGCGGCACGCAGAACGGCGAAGCGGCATTTGCCGCCACGCTCGAAGCGTCGGGATTGCCGGCTGAAAAATGTGAGGTGCACAAGCTCATCCTCGGCGGCGGTTTCGGCCGTCGCGGCATGACCGATTACGTCCGGCAAGCGGTTCTCATCGCCAAGGAGATGCCGGGCACGCCGGTCAAGTTGTTGTGGTCGCGGGAAGAGGACATGGCGCAAGGCAAGTTTCATCCGGTCACGCAATGCAAGATGACCGGGGCCTTCGATGCCGATAACAATCTCACGGCGCTACATGTGCGATTGTCCGGTCAGTCGATCCTGTACACGGTGCGTCCGGCAGCGCTGGTGAACGGCATGGATACGGCTGCGTTCCAGGGCTTGAGTCCTTCCGGCGACGCGGCGATCGGCTACTCCGTGCCGAATCTCTTGGTCGAGCATTCCATGCGCAATCCGCACGTTCCACCCGGCTTCTGGCGCGGCGTCAACGTCAACCAGAATGCCATCTACATGGAATGCTTCATGGATGAATTGGCGCATTCGGTGGGCCAGGATCCGGTGGAATTCCGCCGCAAGCTGATGAGCAAGCATCCAAAACATCTCGCCGTTCTCAATGCGGTGGCCGACAAGATCGGCTGGGGCAAGCCCGCGCCGCAAGGCGTCTATCGCGGGATCGCGCAGGTGATGGGCTACGGCAGCTATGTCGCGGGCGCCGCGGAAATCTCGGTCATCGACGACGGCAAGATCAAGGTGCATCGCATAGTCGCCTCGACCGACCCCGGCTACATCGTCAACCCGGCGCAGGTCGAGCGGCAGATTGCCGGCTCCTTCGTCTACGGCCTGTCCGCCCTGTTCTACGGCGGCTGCACGGTGAAGGACGGCAAGATCGAGCAGACCAACTTCGACACCTACGATTCAATGCGCATTGCCGCGATGCCGAAGGTGGAATGCGTCATGGTGCCGAGCGGCGGCTTCTGGGGCGGCGTCGGCGAGCCGACTATCGGCGTCGCCGCACCCGCGGTGCTCAACGCCTACTTCGCGGCAACCGGCAAGCGGATCCGTTCGGTCCCGCTGAAGGACCAGAACATCACGTTTGCCTGACCGTAACGGGCGGCGGCCTCTCCGGCCGCCGCTCGCTTATCGAGAGATTTCTGATGAAAGCCTTGCGTGCCGTCATCGGGCTGGCAACGGTCATGGCGTCGAGCCTGCCGGTGCTTGCGGCTTCCGATCCCCCGCCCGGCGCGGCATCCTGCTCCGGCTGCCACTCCCGTGGGGTGACCGGTTCGTCCGTTTCGCGGCTGAACGGCCGCGACGCCGGCGAGATCGCGACTGCGATGGCTGGATTTCGCGACGGCTCGCTTCCCGCTACGGTAATGAACCGCATCGCCAAGGGCTTTTCCGACGATGAGTCGCGCGCGATGGCGGCGTGGCTCGCGGCACAAAAGTAAGGGGCCGCCAGCATGGGCGTAAGCCGTCGCATCAGCCGCCGGAAGTTCTGCAGCGCCAGCGCGGCCGCCGCGGTGACGGCCTTGGCGTCTCCGCTGCCCGCGTTGGCGCAATCCGCGGCGCGCATCGTCGTGATCGGCGGCGGCTTCGGCGGTGCGAGTTGTGCGCGCGCGCTGAAACAGATCGATCCGAAATTGCAGGTCACGCTGGTCGAGCCGAACCGGACCTTCACCGCCTGCCCGTTCAGCAACAATGTCATCGCCGGACTGCGTTCGATCGAGGAGCAAAAATTCGGTTACGACAAGATCGCCGCCAGCGGCATCACCGTGGTGGCGCTGGAAGCAACGACCATCAATGCAGCGGCGCGGACCGTGGGGCTCGCCGACGGCACCTCGCTCGCCTACGACCGCCTGGTGCTGTCTCCCGGAATCGAACTGCGTTTCGACGCCCTGCCGGGCTACGGCGAAGCCGCCGCGGCGAAGATGCCGCATGCCTGGAAAGCGGGCGAGCAACGCTGTTGCTGCGCAAGCAACTCGAGGCCATGGACGATGGCGGTCTGGTGGTGATCGCAGCTCCCGCCAACCCTTTCCGTTGCCCGCCGGGACCTTACGAACGGGCCTGCCTGATTGCGCACTATCTAAAGACCAAGAAGCCGCGTTCGAAGCTGATCATCCTTGATGCAAAGGATACCTTCTCCAAGCAACGTCTGTTTCAGAACGCCTGGAAGGAGCTTTACCCGGGGATGGTCGAATGGATTTCGCTATCTCAGGGCGGCAAGGTGAATGCCGTCGATCCGGCGACCAACACTCTGATCACCGATTTCGGCAATCATACCGCCCAGGTCGCCAACGTTATTCCACCGCAACGGGCCGGCCGCATCGCGGCTATTGCGGGCGCGACCGATAACACCGGCTGGTGCGCGATCGATCCTGTCACTTTCGAATCCAGATCGGCACCGAACATCCATGTCATCGGCGACGCCTGTCTCGCCGGCGCGATGCCAAAATCCGCATTCTCGGCGAATGCGCAGGCCAAGACTTGCGCAAGCGCGATTGCCACCCTGGTCGCCGGCGGATCGCCAGCCGCGCCGAAGCTGATCAATACCTGCTACAGTCTGGCAGCCCCCGACTATGGCGTCTCGATTGCCGGCGTATACCATCCGAAGAATGGATCGCTTGCCGACGTTGAAGGCGCCGGCGGCGTTAGTCCGCTGGAGGCGTCACGCGATTTCCGCGCCCGCGAGGCCGACTATGCGCAATCCTGGTTCGCGACCATTACGGCGGAAGTCTTTGGCTAGACGCACCTATCGCATGTTGGATCCGATTTTTGCTGGAGTTCTCCTCGTGCTGCCCGGCTGCGCCGCCGCAACGGAACTTCGCAGCTATGCCGTCACTGGCGATGCCATTCCGCAGTCACTGACGGGCACGGCCGGCGATGCGACGCGCGGCCGTGCCCTCGTCGTCGAACGTTCCAGCACTTGCATCCTGTGCCACAACGGCCCATTTCCCGAACAGAAATTCCAGGGCGACCTGGCGCCTGATCTTTCCGGTTCCGGCAGCCGCTGGTCCGAAGGTCAGCTTCGGCTTCGGCTGGTAGATGCCTCTCGTCTCAATGCCGCGACGATCATGCCGTCCTATTACCGCGTTGACGGCCTCACTCGCGTCGGGACGCTGTGGCGCGACAAGCCGATCCTGTCGGCCGAACAGATCGAGGACATCGTGGCGTATCTCGTAACCTTACGCGAATAGGAAGGTCCGATGCATCCAGCACCGAATTCGACACGCCGCCAGTTTCTCGGCCTCGCCGGAGCGGCAGCCGTGCTTGGCACGGCCCCTGTCGTCGCGCCTCGGCCTGCCGAGGCCACACCCGAGACGCTCGCTTCCGCCATCCGCAATGTCACCGCCGGCGCCGCGGTGAAGACTGGCAAGGTCAAGCTCGAGGTGCCGCCCTTGGTCGAGAACGGCAACACCGTGCCGCTGACTGTGAGTGTCGCCCACCCGATGGCGCCGGAGGACCACGTCAGCAGCATCCACGTTTTCAACGAGAAAAATCCGCAGCCGAACGTCGCCAACTTCCACCTCGGCCCTCATGCCGGCCGCGCGCAGGTTTCGACCCGCATTCGCCTCACCGACAGCCAGAAGGTCGTCGCGATCGCCAAGCTCTCGGACGGGTCGTTCTGGTCGGCCAGCGCCGACGTCGTGGTGACACTGGCGGCCTGCACCGAGGAGGTGATCTGATGGCTTCCGCGCTGATCAATGTTCCGGCCAAAGCCAAACGCGGCGACATCATCGAGATCAAGACGCTGATGTCGCACATCATGGAGTCAGGCTATCGCCATAAGGCGTCAGGCGAAGCTGTGCCGCGCGACATCATCACGAGCTTTACCTGCCGCTTTAACGGCGCTGAAATCTTCCGCGCCGATTTATTCCCGGCGATTGCCGCCAACCCGTTCTTCTCCTTCTTCACGACCGCGACCGAAAGCGGCAAGTTCGAGTTCGAATGGATCGGCGACAAGGGTTTTTCCGAAACCGCTTCCGCCTCGATCTCGGTCGAATGAGA
The DNA here is from genome assembly GCF_043203335.1 of Bradyrhizobium sp. RDI18. Lineage (NCBI taxonomy): Bacteria > Pseudomonadati > Pseudomonadota > Alphaproteobacteria > Hyphomicrobiales > Nitrobacteraceae > Bradyrhizobium > Bradyrhizobium sp. RDI18. Next base: position 1,115,276 of record NZ_JBICRN010000006.1, read on the forward strand.
TTTTTGGGCGCCATAGCCACCGCACTGCTGGTGGCGGGCGCCGTCGGCGCTGCCGAGATCCCACAAGCCGACCGCCGTTCCGGCTACAGCTTCATGAAGCCGGACACCAAAACGATGCAGGACGACGACACCGCCAATCCCGGCATGCTCTGGGTGCTCAATGGCGAGACACTATGGAACCGCAAGACAGGCACCGCCGACAAAGCGTGCGCCGGTTGCCATGGCAATGCACGCGCAAGCATGAAGGGCGTGGCCGCCCGCTACCCCGCGTTCGACAAGGCAACCGGCCGCCCCATCGATCTGGAACAGCGCATCAATTCGTGCCGCACCAACCACCAGCAGGCGACGCCGCTGCCGTTCGAGAGCCGCGAACTGCTGGCACTGACAGCCTTTGTCGCGCGGCAATCACAGGGCGCTCCGATCGAAACCGGAGCCGACCCGCAGCTCGCGCCGTTCGTCGCCAAAGGACGCGAGCTCTACATGCAGCGGCAGGGCCAGCTCAATCTCGGCTGCGCCAATTGCCATGACGATAATTGGGACAGGCGGCTCGCCGGCGCAGCGATCACACAAGGACACCCGACCGGCTACCCGCTCTACCGGCTGGAATGGCAATCGCTGGGCTCGCTGCAGCGACGCCTGCGCGCCTGCATCACCGGCATCCGCGCGCAGGCCTATGATTACGGCGCGCCGGAACTGGTTGAACTGGAATTGTATCTGATGTCCCGAGCCCGGGGGATGAAGATGGAAGCGCCGGCGGTGCGGCCTTAGCTCCTCGTGGCGAGGAGCGCGTAGCGTGTCTCCTCACCACAAGCCCGGAGACAAAATCGCGAAAACAACCCCATGCAAAGTAGAGCGCCCCCGGCTCGCAGCACTCGCGCTGCTTGTCGGGACACGTTTGTCGTCGTAGCGCTTTACCGCTCCGCGAACGCCTTCTCGACCACGAACTGTGCCGGCTCGCCGTGATTGCCCTCGGCAAAACCCTTGCCGGTGAGCAGCGCGCGCGTGTCCGTCACCAGCGCAGGGCTGCCGCAGATCATGACGCGGTCATGCGCCGGATCGAGCGAGGCGAGACCAATGTCGGCAAACAGCTTGCCGGAAGTGATCAAATCGGTGATGCGGCCGCGGTTGCGGAAGGGATCGCGGGTCACGGTCGGATAATAGATCAACTGGTCGCGAACATATTCGCCGATCAGCTCGTCGTTCGGCAGCTTTTCGGTGATCATCTCGCCATAGGCGAGCTCTTTCACGCGGCGGCAGCCGTGCAGCAGCACTACCTTCTCGAACCGATCATAGGTCTCGGGGTCCTTGATCACGGAAAGGAACGGCGCCAGCCCGGTGCCGGTCCCGATCAGATAGAGGTTGCGGCCGTCCTCGAGATTATCGATGACCAGCGTACCGGTCGCCTTGCGGCTGACGATGATTTCGTCGCCCTGCTTCAAATGCTGGAGCCGCGAGGTGAGCGGGCCATCCGGCACCTTGATCGAGAAGAATTCGAGCCGGTCCTCGTAGTTGGCGCTGGCGACCGAGTAGGCGCGGAGCAGCGGCTTCTCGCCGACCTTCAGGCCGATCATCGTGAACTCGCCATTGCGGAAACGGAACGACGGATCGCGTGTGGTGGTGAAGCTGAATAGCGTATCGGTCCAGTGATGAACGCTCAGCACGCTTTCCTGGTTGAAATTGCTCATCGCACCGTTCCCTGACTTGCAAGCCGGATTGACCGGCTAAATCATTCGTATACGATCATTCGTATACAAACGAATAATCCAGCTTGATCCGATCGTCAAGCCGGGCAGAATGTCCGGCGAAGGCATTGAACCAAAAGGAAAAACCATGGCCCACGACGCACCCCAGGCGACCGGTCCGAGCAAGCTGGTGATCCGCAATATCGGGCTCGTGCTGTCGGGGGCTTTGGAAAAGCCGATCCTGGATGCCGACACGATCGTGGCCGAGAACGGCAAGATCACAGCCATCGGCCGCTTCAAGGACTGCAATACCGAGGGCGCCACCACGACAGTCGATGCCAACGGCACCACCGTCGCGCCCGGATTGATCGACAGCCACGTCCATCCCGTCGCCGGCGACTGGACGCCGCGGCAGAACCAGGCCAACTGGATCGACAGCTATCTCCATGGCGGCGTGACCACCATGATCTCGGCCGGCGAGGTCCACATGCCCGGCCGCCCGCGCGACGTCGTAGGCCTGAAGGCGATGGCGATCTTTGCGCAGCGCGCGTTTTGGACGCTGCGGCCAGGCGGGGTGAAGGTGCATGCCGGCGCGCCGGTGATCGAATGCGAAATGGTGGAGGACGATTTCAAGGAGATGGCCGCGGCCGGCGTCAAGCTGCTCGGCGAAGTGGGCTTGGGCGGCGTCAAGGACGGCCCGACCGCGCGCAAAATGGTCGGCTGGGCGCGCAAATACGGCATCCAAAGCACGATCCACACCGGCGGACCTTCAATTCCCGGCTCCGGCCTGATCGACAAGGACGTGGTGCTGGAAGCCGACACCGACGTGGTCGGTCATATCAATGGCGGCCACACCGCCCTGCCCGACGACCAGATCCGCTGCATCTGCGAGGGCTGCAAACGCGGGTTGGAGCTGGTTCACAACGGCAACGAGCGCTCGGCGCTGTTCACGTTGCGCACCGCGCGCGAGATGGGTGACCTCCATCGCGTCATCCTCGGCACCGACGCACCGGCCGGCTCCGGCGTACAGCCGCTCGGCATTTTGCGAATGGTCTCGATGCTGTCCTCTCTCGGCGAACTGCCGGCCGAACTCGCCTTCTGCCTTGCGACCGGCAATACCGCGCGCATGCGCGAACTCGATTGCGGAATCATCGAAATCGGCCGCTCCGCGGACTTCGTCCTGATGGACAAGGCCCAGCATTCCCCCGGCAAGAACATTCTGGAGAGCGTGCAACTCGGCGACCTCCCCGGCATCGGCATGACCATCATCGATGGCATCGTCCGCACCCAGCGCAGCCGCAATACCCCGCCGGCGGGGAAAGTGCCGGAGATCATCGTCGGGCATTGACGCTGGTTGATGGCTCGATCGCACCGGGGCCAAAATTAGGGTAATGCCTCGAAAGTGATGAACCAGTTGCCGGCCTGCCCCGTCCAATACAGGCTGGCCGCTGCAGCCTGCGTCCTGTCACGACCCAAACTCGCCGTGCTAGTCGCCTTTGTTCACGCAAATCGCGAGGATCATGGCCGGTCGGTGCCCGGCCTGGCTCGTTGCCGGTATGATCTGGATCACACTCATTCTCGTGTTCTCATGTTCTTATGGGGTCCATTGCCGTACCAGCCAGCGTGGAACCCGCCCGGCTGCTTTGCCGCGAACAGCCAGCATGGTACGCTGTAGGTGCTGGAAAGATTGCTTGCCTCACACTGTATTTGCAGTTGGGAGCCAATCCAAACCATGGCCCAAATTCGTGACATCAAGTCAGGCCGAACTGGCGAGCCATCGCCAGAGCCAATGCCACGCCGCCTTGCGGCCATCGTGGCAGGGGACATCTCCGGTTACAGCCGTCTGATGCAGATCGACGAGGAAGGGACGCACAATCGCGTCAAGCGGATCGAGCGCGATCTCATCGAACCCAGCATCAGGGAACACCATGGTAGGCTGGTCAAAACCACGGGCGACGGCTTCATCGCCATTTTCGACAGCCCGGTCGAAGCCGTCCGATCCAGCATCGTGATCCAGCAAAATCTGGTTGGCCGCAATGCATCACTGCCCAAGCATCATTGGATCGAGTATCGGATTGGCGTCAATCTTGGCGACGTGATTATCGAAACCGACGACGTCTATGGCGACGGCGTCAATATTGCCACGCGGCTTGAGGGCATAGCCCATCCTGGCGAAGTCTATATCTCCGGCGGCATTTATGAGCAGATAAAGCATAAGCTGGTTTGCGGATACGAGTCGCTCGGTGATCGAAAGGTCAAGAACATCACCGATCCCGTTCGGGTCTACCGCGTGCTTCCCGACCCCTCCGCCCTTAACGCATATCGGAACCGGCGCGAACGCGTCCTGATCCTCATGCTCTGCATTGCGATGCTGACCATTGCGATCGGTACTGTCTGGTACATGGTCGCACAGCCTCGCAAGGCTATAAATCAGGCGTCGGCTCCCGTTTCATCTCCGGCGGAAGCGCCGAAGGCGCCTGCCGCGAAACAACGAGCGCCGGCGCCCCAACCTTCTCCTTCCGTAGCACCAACTCAACAACAGGCGGCGCCGCTACCGCCGCCGGCGTCTCCCGCCGCACCCGAGACTCCCCCGACGTCGCAAGCCGTTGCACCGGTTCGAGAACCCGAGATGATTTCGCTTCGGGGCGGCAGCTTCGGCATGGGCAGCAACGAAGACGCTTCGGAAAAGCCCGTCCGTCAGGTAACGGTCAAGCCATTTGCGATGGGGAAATTTCCCGTCACCGTGCAGGAATGGAACGCATGCGCCGCCGCAAAGGCATGCGGGTTCACGGCAGCCGGAAAGGACGATGCGCCTGTTACAAACGTAAGCTGGAGCGATGCCAAGCAATATGTCGCGTGGCTCGCGGAAACCACCGGAAAACCATATCGACTGCCGAGCGAAGCCGAATGGGAATATGCGGCGCGCGGCGGCACGCAGACCAGATACTGGTGGGGCGATCAGTTTCAGCACGGCATGGTCAATTGCAGGAACTGCAGCGACATTCCAGCCACCGACCAGCCGGTGAAGGTCGGCAGCCTCAAGCCAAATCCTTTTGGGCTGTTTGATATGGGCGGCGGTGTCGATCAATGGGTCGAAGATTGCTGGCACAGAAATTATCAGGGCGCGCCGGGAGACGGGTCAGCATGGGTCGAGAATGCATGTTCCTCGCATGTCATGCGCTCCGGATCCTGGAGGAAGGACTCAGGCTATGCCCGCGTATCAAACCGCGGCAGCTATGACACCAATGTGCGATACCCCACCCACGGTTTCCGCGTCGCGCTATCTCTCAAGTAGTCTTAAGAGGGCGGGTAATGAAGTTCATGCAGTGGATCGCTCTCTCGGCAGCGCTCGCTTGCCTGCCGTTCGCCGCGAATGCTCAAGGCAAGCCCGCGCACAAGGAGGCCCATCTCTACTTCGTGTGGCCGCAGAACGGCGCCGTCATCAAGGGCGGATTTTGGTGCCGCTTTGGTCTGCGCAACATGGGCGTCACGCACGCCGGCGATAACTACCCGAACAGCGGCCATCACCACCTGCTGATCAATGTGAATGAGCCGCTCAATCCCAATGAGCCGATTCCGCAGGACAAGTCACATCTTCATTTCGGCGCCGGCCAGACCGAGGCCCGGATCGAGTTGCCACCGGGCAAACATACGCTCCAGCTCGTGCTGGGCGATGCCGAACACTATCCGCATGTTCCGCCAGTGGTTTCGCAGAAAATAACCATCACGGTCAAATAGAGCGGAACTCTCTCCGCCGACTTTGATCATTTGGAATTAGGCAAACAGGGAGGCAGTACGATGAACATTCGGCCCGACCCCACGTTTCACGCTTCGCCAAAGCTTGCCATGGAAGCTCCGCCAGAGAGCTTCGCCTACACCGTGCTGCTGAGCCCGGACGCCTCAAAGCCGGACGCCCTTGCCGTGATCGACGTCAAGCCGGGCTCTTCGAGTTACAGCCAGATCGTTCACACCGTGACGATGCCCAACAAGGGCGACGAATTTCATCATTTCGGCTGGAACGCCTGCTCGTCAGCGCTATCGCCGCTCACCGGGCATGCCTTTCTCGAGCGCCGCTATCTGATCATTCCCGGCATGCGGTCGTCCCGCATCTATATCGTCGACACCAAACCCGACCCCACCAAGGCGGCCATACACAAGATCATCGAGCCCGAAGAGATCTTCAGGAAGACCGGATATTCGCGGCCCCACACCGTTCATTGCGGACCGGAAGGCATTTACATCTCTACGCTCGGCGGCAGCGGCAAGGACGGCACTGACGGACCGCCCGGCGTCTTCATCATGGATTGCGAAACGTTCGAGGTGCTCGGACGATGGGAGCTCGATCGCGGTCCGCAACAATTGCATTATGACTTCTGGTGGAACCTGCCGCGCGACTACATGGTGACAAGCGAGTGGGGGCTGCCGCCGCAGTTCGAGAACGGGATCGTGCCGGAAGATCTGCTTTCCAACAAATACGGCCATCGGATCCACTTCTGGGATCTGCGCGCCCGGCGCAATGTCCAGACCATCGATCTCGGCGCCAACCACCAGATGGCGCTGGAGGTACGTCCCGCGCATGATCCGGTGCGCGAATACGGCTTCCTGGGCGTCGTGGTTGACACCACCAACCTCGAAGGCTCGATCTGGACGTGGTGGCGCGAGGGCGGCAAGTTTCACATCGAGAAGACGGCGACGATCCCGCCCGAGCCTGCCGCAAAGGAGCAACTGCCCCCGCTGCTGCAGGGCTTTGGCGCCGTGCCGCCGCTGGTCTCGGACATCGACCTGTCGATGGACGATAAATTCCTCTACGTCGCCTGCTGGGGCACCGGCGAGATGCGTCAGTACGATGTCAGGGAGCCGCGAAAGCCGAAGCTTGCTGGCTCGGTTCACATCGGCGGCATCGCGCGCCGCACGCCGCACCCGAACGGCAAGGCGTTTGCAGGCGGCCCGCAGATGGTCGAGATCAGCCGCGACGGCAATCGGGTGTACTGGACCAACTCGCTGTACTCGACATGGGATGACCAGTTTTATCCCGATGGCGTCCCGGGAGCCATGGTGATGGCCAATGCAAAGCCGGACGGTGGTCTCGAACTGGCGAGCAAGTACTGGGTCAACTTCCCCGACGGCTACCGCGCGCACCAGATCCGGCTCGACGGCGGCGACTGTTCGACGGATTCGTTCTGCTATCCGTCGGTTTGAAATTTGAGCGCAGCCGACTGGACACCGGCCTGGCTCTGGCTGGCTGTCATCGCGAGCGGCCTTTACCACGGCGTCAACCCGGGCATGGGCTGGCCGCTCGCCGTTTCGGCTGGACTGATGGAGCGGAGCCCGCGTGCGCTGGTGGCCGCGCTGGGGCCGCTCACGGCCGGCCATCTGCTCGCCATGCTGCTGGTACTCCTTCCCTTCGCGCTGCTCGTTGCCATCGTCGAGTGGCAGCGCACGATACAGATCGGCGCCAGCATCCTCGTTGTCGCCTTCGGCCTGTTCCGGTTGGCCAACCGCCGCCATCCGAGAGTTCTAGCGCGGATATCACCGGCGCAACTGGGGCTTTGGTCGTTTGCCGTGGCGCTGGCGCATGGCGCCGCGCTGATGCTGGTGCCGATCTATCTCGGGCTCTGCCGGCAAGCCGAACTCGACGGCGGCCACGCGGCCGCCGGTACTCTCATCAACGCCAATCTCGGAATGGCCGTGCTGGTTGCCACCGTCCACGCCATCGCGATGGTCGCCGCCGGCGGAGTTTGCGCGTGGCTCGCCTACCGCTATCTCGGCCTGCAGTTCATATCGCAGAGCTGGTTCAACCTGGATACGACCTGGGCCTTCAGCCTCATTCTCGTGGGCGCGATCGCGCTGGTGCTGAACCTGAGCTGACGCGAGCTACGCCTTACCGCAGCTTGTCGAGCAGCGCGATCAGGGTCTCGCGCTCTTTTGCATCGAGCGGCGCCAGCGTCTCGCGGCTGATCGCCAGCGCATTCGGCGCGGCCTTCTCGGCCAGTTGCTGGCCGGCGCGCGTCAGACTCACGAGCAGGCGGCGGCCGTCCTCGGGATCCGGGCTGGTCTCGGTCAGGCCGCGCGCGGTGAGACGGTCGATCACGCCCTTGATGGTGGCGACATCCATCGCCGTCAGCCGCCCGAGCAGGTTCTGCGAGCACGGTCCGGTCTCGGTCAGCTTGGCGAGCGCCGCCCATTGTGTCGGCGTCAGGTTGATGCCGATCTCGCGGGCGAAGATGGTGGCATGGCGCTGCCAGACCTGACGCAGGATGAAGCCGATCTGTTCGTCGAGAATGTAGGACGGGCGCGGCGGCTTGACGCTCCGTTTCGGCGAAACACTCCTTCCCATCTGCGTTCCCCGCCCTTCCCCCTCGCCGATCACAGCGACAGATGCGCGTCACGGATATCCGGCCGCGCGTCGAGTTCGGCTATCGTGCCGCCGAAGCAAATCTTGCCACGTTCGATGATGTAGGCGCGGTCGGAAATCAGCCGCGCGAAATGCAGGTTCTGCTCCGAGACCACGATGCTGACGCCTTCCTTCTTCATCGCCAGGATGGCGTCGACCATCTGTTCGACGATTTTTGGCGATAACCCTTCCGATGGCTCGTCGAGCAGCACCAGCGAGGGATTGCCCATCAGGGTTCGCGCAATCGTCAGCATCTGCTGCTCGCCGCCGCTCATCCGCCCGCCCGGCCGATTACGCATCTCGCCGAGATTGGGAAACAGCGTGAACAGTTTTTCGTGCGTCCAGTGCGGCGCGTTCGGCCGTTTTGACTGGCGGCCGACTTCAAGATTTTCCTCAACCGTAAGATCCGTGAAGATGCGCCGCTCTTCCGGCACATAGCCGAGCCCACCACGCACGATCGCATGCGTCGGCTCGCGGGAGACATCCTTGCCCTCGAAGACGATCCGTCCCGAACGGTTCTCTACCAGGCCGACGATGGAGCGGAAGGTAGTCGACTTGCCGGCCCCGTTGCGGCCGAGCAGAGCCACTACTTCGCCCTCGCCGACTTCCAGCGCGATATCGAACAGGATATGCGCCGGACCGTAAAAGCTGTTGAGATCGGCGACTTGCAGCTTCATGCGCCGGCTCCCTCGCGATGACGCGCATCGTAGACCAGTCCTTCGCCGAGATAGATCGCGCGCACCTGCGGGTTGCCGCGCACTTCCTCGGGCGAGCCTTCGGCGATCAAGCTGCCGCGGTTGAGCACCAGGATGCGGTCGGCATGCTCGAACACCACGTCCATATCGTGCTCGGTGAAGAGCACGCCGATTGCCTGTTCGCGGGCGATGCTTGCGGTCAACCGCATCAGCTCGATCCGCTCGCGCGGCGCCATGCCTGCGGTGGGCTCATCCATCAGCAGCAGCCTGGGCTGGTTGGCGAGCGCGATCGCAAGCTCCAGTCGCTTGAGATCGCCATAGGCAAGCTCACCGCACGGACGCTCGGCATAGGCGCCCATGCCGACGAGGTCGAGCAGCCGGCCCGCCTCCTCGCGGGCGTAAGCCGCCGTCGAGCCCCAGAGGTTGAACAACTGCCTGCCATACGACACCAGCGCGACCTGCACGTTCTCGCGCACGGTCATGGTCGGAAATGTCGCCGTGATCTGGAACGTGCGCCCGACGCCCAGCCGCCAGATTGCGCGCGGCTTTCGACCGACCGTATCCTCACCGAGCAGATGGATCCGTCCACTGTCCGGCATGTTCTGGCCGTTGAGCATGTCGAAGCAGGTGCTTTTTCCCGCACCGTTGGGTCCGATCAGCGCGAGAATTTCGCCCGCACGCAGCTCGAACGACACGCTGCGCACCGCGTGCACGCCGCCATAGGATTTGCTTAAGCCTTCGACCTTCAGCAATGTCGGGACCATGCTCATTCGGCGGCCTCGATCCGGGAGGTGACCAGCGCAGATTTTTTGGCTTCGGAGGATCGCCGGCGATTCCGAAGCGCCTCCAGCGTCCCGACGATGCCCTTGGGGAACGCCACCACCATCAGCACGATGAAGCCGCCCAGTACCAGTTTTGAGAGATCGGTCTGGCTGACCAGCCAGATGTTTGCCGCCTTGAACACGATGGCGCCGATCACCGCGCCGGAAACCGTCTCGACGCCGCCGAGCAGCACCATGACCAGCGCATCCACAGAGAGCGAGATGCCGACGCTGTCCGGGAACACGCTTCCCTTCAGATAGGCGAACAACGCACCGCCGATGCCTGCAGCCGTGCCTGATATGACGAAAGCCGTCCACTGCACGCGCTTGCCATTGATGCCGATCGCCTCGCTACGCAGCGGCGAGTCCCGCGTTGCGCGCAGCGCAAAGCCGAACGGCGAGAACACCATCACCCGGAGCACAGTGACCACGAGCGCCGTGATGCCGAGCGACAACCAATAGAAATTAGCGGGGCTCGCCGCCCATCTCTCCGGCCACACACCCAAGATGCCGTTGTCGCCGCCGGTCACCTCGACCCACTGGAACGCGATCGACCAGACGATCTGCGCAAAGGCCAGCGTCAGCATCGCGAAATAGACACCGGAGAGTTGCACGGCAAAGAAGCCGAACACCGCGGCACCCAAGAGGCCTAGCACCGGGCCGAGCAGCAATGAAATGATCATCGGCAGTCCCGCCGCCTTGGCGAGGAATGCGACGCCATAGGCGCCAAGCCCGAAATAGGCGGCATGACCGAACGAGGCGAGGCCGCCGACCGACATCAGGAAATGCAGGCTGGCGGCGAAGATGACGAAGATCGCGATTTCCGATCCGACAGTGAGAGCGTAGTTACCGGCAAACAACGGCAGCATGGCCGCAACGACCAGCGCACCCAGTGACATCAACCGTTCAGCCGAGGTGAGCGGCCGCCACGGCGTGACGGTCAGGCCCGGCGTGCGGCGTGCTGCAGCTTCCGGCTTGCCGAACAGGCCCCAGGGGCGCACGATCAGCACCACTGCCATCACCAGGAATACCAGGATGATGGATATCTTCGGGAAGATGAGAATACCGAAGGCGTTGAGTTCGGACACCAGCACGGCCGCCACAAAGGCACCGATGATGCTGCCGAGCCCGCCGATCACCACCACCACGAACACTTCGACGATGATGCGCAGGTCGAGCGCGTGATGCACCGCATCGCGCGGGATCTGCAGCGCGCCGCCGAGCGCGGCCAGAAAGACGCCGAGCGCGAACACGCTGGTGAACAGCCATTTCTGATTGACGCCGAGCGCTGCCACCATGTCGCGGTCCTGCGTCGCCGCGCGTACCAAGATGCCCCAGCGGGTGCGCTGGAACAACAGCCAGAGAATGCCGAGCACGATCGGGCTGAGCGCAATCAGGAACAGGTCGTAGCTCGGAATATTCTGGCCGAAAAAATCGACCGCGCCCTTGAAGCCGGGTGCGCGACGGCCGAGCAGATCGTCCGGGCCCCAGATCATCACGACGATGTCCTGAACCATCAGGGTGAGGCCGAATGTCGCCAGCAACTGGAATAGCTCCGGCGCATGATAGATTCGCCGCAGCAGCACCATCTCGACCAGCACGCCGATGATGGCAACGATCAGCGCTGCAACGACGATGCCGCCCCAGAAGCCGAGCGCGCCGGAGAACCGCTCGGTCAGCGTGAACGCGACATAGGCGCCGAGCATATAGAACGCGCCATGGGCAAAGTTCACGATCCGGGTCACGCCGAAGATGATCGACAGCCCCGATGCGACCAGAAACAGCGACGCCGCGCTGGCGAGACCGGTCAGGAACTGAACGAAGTAGAAGGCCATTGGCGGTCCGGGTTAGTGGTCGCTTTTACCTCGCCCCGCTTGCGGGGAGAGGTCGGATTGCGAAGCAATCCGGGTGAGGGGTACAGGTCTATCGATAGCGTTCAACTCGCGGAGAGGGCCCCTCACCCCGACCCTCTCCCCGTAAAGAACGGGGAGAGGGAGAGATTCAGTGCCCTCACCGGCGCGGGTGCATCACTGCTTCGGGCGGAGCTTCTCCACTTCGGCGTCGCTCGGCAGATAGTCCGCGCCCTTGCGATAGACCGAGTTCACCATCACGCCCTTGCCGTCCTTCAGCGCGGTCTTGCCGACATAGGCCCCTAACGTCGACTGATGATCGATCTTGCGGAAGGTGATCTCGCCGAACGGCGACGGCATCGACAGGCCTTCGGTCGCCGCGATCAGCTTCTCCGGATCGGTCGAGTTGGCTTTCGCGAGGATCGCAGCAGCCGCCTTGATGGTCTGGTAGCCGACGATCGAGCCGAGCCGCGGATAGTCCTTGTACTTGGCCTGATAGGCCTTCAGGAACTTGTCATGGTCCGGCGTCTTGATGTCGTACCAGGGGTAACCGGTAACGATCCAGCCCTCCGGCGTCTCATCCTTCAGCGGATCGAGATATTCCGGCTCACCGGTAAGGAAGGACACCACCGAACGTCCCTTGAACAGACCGCGGGTATTGCCCTCACGCACCAGCTTCACCAGATCGGCACCGAAGGTGACGTTGAGGATCGCCTCGGGATTGGCCGCAGCCACCGCCTGCACCACCGGGCCGGCGTCGATCTTGCCCTGCGGCGGCCACTGCTCGTCGACCCACTGGATATCGGGCCGCTTCTCCGACATCAGCTTCTTGAACACCGCAACCGCCGATTGGCCATATTCATAGTTCGGCGCAATCGTCGCCCAGCGCTTGGCCGGTAGCTTGGCGGCTTCCTCCACCAGCATCGCGGCCTGCATGTAGTTGGAGGGACGCAGGCGGAACGTGTAGCGGTTGCCCTTCGACCAGGTGATGGCGTCGGTCAACGGCTCCGCGGCCAGGAAGAACACCTTCTTCTGGTTGGCGAAGTCGGAGACGGCGAGACCGATATTGGACAGGAACGTGCCGGCCAGCATCGCGACGTTCTCGCTCGAGACCAGCTCGTTGGCGGCGGTCTGCGCATCCGCCGGCTTGCCGCCGTCGTCCTTGGAAATGACGACCAGCTTCTTGCCATTGATGCCGCCCGCGGCATTGATCTCTTCGACCGCAAGCTGCCAGCCCTTGCGGTAGGGCTCGGTGAAGGCCGGCAACAGCGAATAGCTGTTGATCTCGCCGATCTTGATTTCCTTGATTTCGCTCTGCGCCATGGCGCTGCCAGCCATGCCGGCGACCGCGATCGCCAATCCCGCTCCCAGCAAATGTCTCCGTCGCATCCCTACCTCCAATGTTGATGTCATTATCTCAAGCCGTCTTCGCCTTTGACTTCCGCCACCGTCAGTCCGCCGACGCGCGGCAATGGCCTGCCGCTATCGGTGACGGCGACTGCGACCATAATCTCGTTGGCGCGGGGCGCATCGTTGATCTGCACTTCCATGCCGTCGAAATGGCTGCGCACAAAAGCCGCGTCCTTGTGACCGAGCGGAATGTCCAGCGTTGTGCCCGGGCCGCTGCGCTTTTTCGACGACGGGATCAGCGCCGCGCCCTTGCCCAATACTTTCCGCACCGGTGCGCCCATTTTGGGATGCAAGATCGCTGCCGCATGCTCGAGCTCGCCGTTTTCGCCGACGGCGGCCGCCTTGCCGTAGCTGTGGGCCTTGGCGCCCTCGATGCCGAGCGCGGCGACTGCTCTCTTCGAGAGCAATTCGCCAAGCTCTTCGCCGATTTCGATCAAGGGCGAAAGGTCTTCGACATACCGGCCTGCAAACGGATTCTCGATCACAGCGATCGCCGCGGCCCGCCGCGTCGGCGGTGCAATCTTCTGTCCCATCTCGAGATGGGTTTCCTCGACCACCGTGACGATCTTGCGAATGATCGCGCTCATTGTCCGCCTCGCTCCCGATCAAACATGCGCTGTGCTTTCTAGTGCGCTTCCGTGAAACGTTGGCAAGGCGCCCGCCCTGATCCCTGTTGCACCCACCACGGCCGTCTCGCCTAGTAGACGCAAGGCCGCACCTTCGATCAATCCCGCCGCAAGCAATTGTTGTGCCCGGCTTACCCCTGCCCTTAACGCATCGTCGATTTCGCCTTCCCGGAGCACGCCGACGTCGCGGGTGACGAGGCGCGCTCCGAGGTCGCTGTCGGGCTGCAACTCATTGGCCGGACAGCGGATGATGGCGGGATGACCGGGCAGGTCGACGGCATTGGCGATAATGGTCGCCGCCGCATCCGCCTGCGAGGCCGTTCGAGCCAGCACGGTAACGGCATCGGCAATCCCGAGCGAGAAACTACGGCCATGCCGCCCGCTGGTCGCGATGCCGCGTGCCGGATCATCGGCTTCAATCTTGATGGTTTGCATCACGCCATGATGGTCCGGGCGGTCCATCAGTCCGACCGTGAATTGCTCGCCTCGGGTCAGATGCAATGCGATGTCGCCGCCATTGTTGACGTAGGCACGATCAAGCCGCGCCGTGCCCAGCATCGCACCAAGAATCTCTTCCGCGACGCTGCCCGCCACCGCCGCCATCGGCGTGATGAAGTGCTCGCCCCCAAACGGCGCGACTGCGGCATGCATGCGACGCGCAACGACACCGTTCAGCGTGCTTCGCGCCGGATCGGCGGCTTTTCGAAGTTCGATCAACTCCTCGCAGAGTTCATCGAGCAAGCCGGTGAAGCGCCGCGCGGCGGCCTCATAAGCGGCGCGCACGTTGCGCTCACTTCCCTTTGCCTCGATGATCAGGTCGATCGGACCGTCCTGCAAATGCAGCCGCTTTCCGTCAGGAAGAAGCGCGATTTGCGGGAGCCGTTTCATGCGCGCCGTCCCGGCATATTGGGCATCGGGCGGAACCCGCTGTTCTCCCGCAGCGACGCCAGCGGGCGCACATGATCCATGTGACCGCCGAGCGCCGCGTAATCGGACAGTTTCAGCGTGAACTCGATCGGCGCGACCAGCGCCGGTGTCGGCACGTAGCCGAACGCGCCGGCCGGCATTTGCGTGACGTCGACCATGAAGGTGATGCCGCCGCCCGGCCAGACATAGACCGGCGCGCCGCCGCTGGTGACCCGCGTCAGCGCGTCCTTGACCGACCGCGTCAGCCGCACCGGATTGTCGGTGACGCCGGCCCGAAGCGAGCCGCCGGCACCGCCCATGAACAGCACCGTGCACAGCGCCGGCTCGCAATTTTCCTGGATGCGCTCGACCGAGAACTGGAGATCGGCCGGCATCTGCTTTTCGATCGGCCGCAGCGCCTCGTCGAGTTCGTAATAGGCGGCGTGCTCGCCGGTGGTCGAGACCATCAGCATGGTGAGCCCGGGTCGCGCCTCCTTCGGATTGAACGGTCCCAGCACCGACAGCGGATCGGAAATATTGGTGCCGCCCCACCCCGTTCCGGGATCGGCGACCTGAAAGTAACGGCCGGGCGTCGAGCGCCGGCCCTTCATCTTGATCCCGGTATCAGGAATATCCAGCAGCTTGCCGGCCTGGTGTTCCGAGAGCACGCCGGTGATGTGGTCGTCCACGACCACGACCTCATCGACCTTGCCGTGCCATTGCTTGGCGAACATGCCGATCGTCGCCGAGCCGCAGCCTACCCGCATGCGCTCTTCGGCAACACCATTAACGATCGGCGGATGACCGGCCTGCACCACCACCGTGGCGCCGCCATCGATCGTCAGTTCCACCGGCTTGCAATTGGAAAGGTCCATCAGCGCGTCGCAGGTAACGCGGCCCTCCTTCTTGGAACCGCCGGTCAGATGATGCACGCCGCCGAGCGAGAGCATCTGCGAGCCATATTCGCTGGTCGTCACATGGCCGATCGCCTCGCCTTCCGCGCGGACGGTCGCGGTCTCGGGACCGAGATATCGGTCGGTGTCGATCTTCACCTTGACGCCGCAATAGCTGAAAATGCCTTCGGTCACGACGGTCACCATGTCGACGCCGTCGATTTCCGATGACACGATGAAGGGCGCCGGCTTGTAATCGGGATAGGTCGTGCCCGCTCCGATCGCGGTGACGAACACGTTGGGCTCGTGGACGAGTTTGCCGTCCCAGTCGCCACCGGCCTGAAACGGCACCAGCCGTCCGCCGTGCGACACCGTTCGTTCCAGCACGATATGCGGATCGACGCGCACCAACTCGCCATTATGGTTGGCATAGCGATCGCACGCGCCCGCCGCGCCCGGCTTGATGTAGCACATCACCGGACAGGCATCGCAGCGGATCTTGTCGCCAGTGGCAACGGCCTCGTCAGTCATGAACAAGCCTGCAGTCGGGAAGGCGCCGATCATAGCCGCTTATTCGCGGTTCCGACCATTTGTTCGTATACGAATGATGTTGCGCGCCGACTGGAACACTGTCAAGCCGCTCCCGCTGCGAAACGCGCCGCTTGCCGCATAATACCTCATTTGCCTCGCCGCTCTGTTCATAAAGCGAGCAGCGCGCTGCAGCGCGGGATCGCGCGGCTTGCACGTTTGTACACAAACGGTATCTTTCGCGAAGCATCCAGTGCGGATTTTGCAGCGCAACGAGGACTTCGGGAGAGCATGATGCGCCTGACCGTCAACGGCAAAGCTCACGACGTTGACGCCGCGCTCGACACTGCATTGCTTTACGTGCTCCGCAACGACCTCGAACTAAACGGACCGAAATACGGCTGCGGGCTCGGCGAATGCGGCGCCTGCGCCGTGCTGATCGACGGCGTCGCCGCGCGTTCCTGCGTGATCCCGATCGAGGGCTGCATCGGGCGCGACATCGTGACGCTCGAAGGCCTCGGCACACGCGAGCATCCCGATCCCGTGCAGCAAGCGTTTATCAGCGAACAGGCGGCGCAATGCGGCTATTGCCTCAACGGCATGATCATCACCACCAAGGCGCTGTTGCTGCGCTCCCCTCACCCATCGGAAGACGACGTACTGGAAGCACTGCGCCATCATCTGTGCCGCTGCGGGGCGCATGTCGAAATCATGCGCGCGGCGATGCGCGCCGCAGGCCGTCTCGTTGAGGCGCAGACGCGATGACCCTCCGTGACACGGCCGAGAATGGCGAGCGGTTGCAAGGCACGCTGTCCGTCGTGCGCCCGGCATCGCCGGTCGAGGCCGTCAAGTTCGAGACCTTCATCAAGATCACGGCAGATGGATCGGTCACCGCCTATAATGGCCACGTCGATCTCGGTACCGGCATCCGCACCGCGCTCGGGCAAATCGTTGCCGAAGAGCTCGACGTATCCTTTGCCCGTGTTGTGGTCGTGCTCGGCGACACAGCCCTCGTTCCCAATCAGGGCGCGACGATTGCGAGCGAAACAATTCAGATTACGGCCATACCGCTGCGCAAGGCCGCCGCCCAGGCGCGGCAGTTTCTGGTCGCGCGCGCCGCCGAGCGGCTGGAGCTTTCGGCCGAGGATCTCCTCGTTGAAGACGGCCTCGTCCGCGGCAAGGACAATCGCAGCGTCAGCTATGGCGAATTGATTGCGGGCGAGACCATTCGCCTTGAACTCGCCGACGACGTTCCAGTTAAGTCCGTCGACGCCTACAACATCGTTGGCCAATCGGTGCCGCGCGTCGATCTTCCGGCGAAAGCAACCGGTGAATTGGTCTATGTGCACGACATGCGCGTGCCCGGCATGCTGCATGGCCGCGTCGTTCGCCCGCCCTATGCCGGCGTCGACGTCGGCGACTTCATCGGCAACAGCCTGATCGCGATCGACGAGAACTCGGTGCGCGGCATCCCTGGCCTTGTCGCTGTCGTTCGCATCGGCGACTTCGTCGGCGTCGTCGCCGAGCGCGAGGAGAATGCGATCAAGGCGGCGACGCAGCTCAAGGTGAGCTGGAAGCCGGTGCCGACGCTGCCCGACCTCAAGGACATTGAAACGGCGTTGCGGGCCAATCCATCGACGCCGCGAACGCTGATCGACAAGGGTGATGTCGATGCGGCGATTGCCGGCGTCGCCAGGCCGATGCCGCGGACCTACATCTGGCCCTATCAGATGCACGCTTCGATCGGCCCGTCCTGCGCGGTTGCGGATTATCAGGAGGATGTGACGCGGGTTTGGTCCGGCACGCAGAGCCCGCATCATCTGCGCACCGATCTGGCGCGGCTGATCCACCGGCGCGAAGCCGAGATCGAGGTGATCCGGCTGGAAGCCGCCGGCTGCTATGGCCGCAACTGCGCCGATGATGTTTCCGCCGACGCGGTGCTGCTGTCGCGCGCCGTCGGCCGGCCCGTCCGCGTGCAGTTGACGCGCGAGCAGGAGCACGCCTGGGAGCCGAAGGGCACCGCGCAATTGATGGATGTCAACGGCGGATTGAACGCCGATGGCAGCGTTGCCGGCTATGATTTTGCGACACGCTATCCATCGAACGGCGCCCCGACACTGGCCCTGCTGCTGACCGGCGCCGTCCCGCACACACCCGCTGTCTTCGAGATGGGCGATCGCACCGCGATCCCGCCCTACGACTACGAGAATCTGCGCGTGGTAGCAAATGACATGCCGCCGATCGTGCGCGCCTCCTGGCTGCGCGGCGTCTCGGCGCTGCCGAACACCTTTGCGCATGAATCCTGGATCGACGAATGCGCCAGCGAGGCTGGTGTCGATCCGATCGAGTACCGTCTGCGCTATTTGAAGGATCCGCGCGCGATCGATCTCGTCAATGCGGTGGCCGAACGCGCCGGCTGGAAGCCGCGGCCGGTGCGCGAGGAGAAGCAGGCCGAGGACGATATCGTGCGTGGGCGCGGCTTTGCCTATGCGCTCTATGTGCACAGCAAGTTTCCCGGCTATGGCGCAGCGTGGTCGGCGTGGATCGCCGACGTCGCGGTGAACAAGGCGACCGGCGATGTCAGCGTGACGCGGGTCGTGGCAGGCCAGGACTCCGGCCTGATGATCAATCCGGACGGCGTGCGCCACCAGATCCACGGCAACGTCATCCAGTCGACCAGCCGCGCGCTGATGGAGGAAGTGTCGTTCGATCGCACCTCCGTGACGGCGCGGGAATGGGGCGCCTACCCCATCATCAAATTTCCCGAGGTGCCTGAGATCGACGTGCTGATGCTGCCGCGACAGGATCAGCCGCCGCTCGGTGTCGGCGAGTCCGCCTCCGTCCCCAGCGCAGCCGCCATAGCCAATGCGATCTATGATGCGACCGGCGTGCGATTTCGCGAATTGCCGTTCACCCCGGAGCGCATCCTGCGGGGGCTGCGTGGCGAGGAATCGGCGGCCGCGGAGGCGTTGCCTGCGCCTGCATCCGCACCACAGCCTGATCTCAATCGATGGCCCAATCCGTTCGCGGGACGGCGCGGCGTCCTCGCGACTGCCGCAGCGCTGTGCGCGGCTATGGTCGGCATCGGCACCGCCGTGTTGCCGTGGCGAGCGATCGCGCCGATCGCGCGGCCCGATGCCTCGGTCTATTCGGCCGCGACCATCGCCCGCGGCCAGCAACTTGCCGCGCTCGGCGATTGCGCGGTGTGCCACACCGCTGCGAATGGCGTGCTCAACGCCGGCGGCCGGCCGCTGCCGACGCCGTTCGGCACGATCTATTCGACCAACATCACACCCGATGTCGAAACCGGAATCGGCGCCTGGTCCTATCCCGCCTTCGAGCGCGCAATGCGCGAGGGCATCCATCGAGATGGACGGCATCTCTATCCCGCGTTTCCCTATCCGCATTTCGCCAGGGCTACTGACGCCGACATGCAGGCGCTCTATGCCTATCTGATGGCGCAATCGCCGGTGCGCGCGGAGACGCCGGCCAACGCGCTCGCATTCCCGTTCAACCTGCGCCCGCTGATGGCCGTATGGAATGCGCTGTTCCACACACCCGCCGTCTTCCAGCCCGATCCCGCAAAATCCGAGATCTGGAATCGCGGCGCTTATCTCGTCGAAGGCTTCGGCCATTGCGGCGCCTGCCATTCGCCGCGCAATGCGCTCGGCGCGGAGAAGGCGAATGCCTATCTCGCCGGCGGATTTGCAGAAGGTTGGGAAGCACCGGCGCTGACCTCGTTGTCGCAAGCGCCGATCCCGTGGAACGAGGACGAGTTCTACGCGTATTTGCGAACCGGCGAGTCGCGCCTTCACGGCGTCGCCGCCGGGCCCATGGCGCCGGTGGTGAAGGAGCTCGCCGCATTGCCTGATGCCGACATCCGCGCCATGGCGGTCTATCTCGCCTCGTTCAACGAGACCGCGATCGATCGCCCGGCGCAGCGAGCGCTTGCCGCCAGGCTCGAAGCCTCGACGGGTACACGAACGCGTGCGCCCTCCAGCGTCGGCGCGCGGCTCTATCAGGGCGCCTGCGCGGTCTGCCATGAGGTCGGCGGCGCACCGCTGTTCGGCAGTCGGCCATCGCTGGCGCTCAACAGCAATCTGCACAGCACCGTGCCCGACAATCTGATCCAGGTCATCCTGCACGGCATCGCAAAACCGGCCGTGACCGACCTCGGCTATATGCCGGCGTTCAAGGACAGCCTGAGCGACGGCCAAATCGCCGAACTGGTCGTTTATCTGAGGCAACAATTTGCCCCCGATAAGCCGGTCTGGAAGGATATTCCTGCTGCGATCGGCCGTATCCGGCAGGAATAGCGCGCTGAGCTGCCATGCCGCCGGCAAAAGCCACTGGTTGGGCGGCCCGCGGCACGATAAAGTTCCGCCATGGCAGTTACCGATATTGCATCCCGGACCTATAACCATGGCTGGCGGCTCGACCCGATCGTGCGCAGCCTGCTCGATACCGATTTTTACAAGCTCTTGATGCTGCAGATGATCCGGGAATTCTACCCGGAGCAGCGCGTCACCTTTTCGGTCATCAACCGCACCCGGCAGGTTCGCCTCGCCGAGATCGTCGATGAGGGCGAACTGCGCGCACAGCTCGACCATGCGCGCACCATCCGCTTCACCAAGAAGGAGCTGATCTGGCTCGCCGGTAACACGTTCTACGGCAAGACCCAGATGTTCTCGCCGGACTTCATCCACTGGCTCGCCAACTTCCGCCTGCCCGAATACGAACTGAACAAGGTCGACGGCCAGTACGAGCTGCATTTCCACGGGCCCTGGACCCACACCACGATGTGGGAAATCCCGGCGCTCGCGATCATGAACGAGCTGCGCTCGCGGCAGGCGACCAAGGGTCAGGGACGCTTCGTGCTCGACGTGCTCTATGCCCGCGCCAAGGCCAAGCTGTGGTCCAAGGTCGAGCGGCTGCGCAAGCTCGAGGGCCTCCGGCTGTCGGACTTCGGCACGCGCCGGCGCCACGGCCATTTGTGGCAGCGCTGGTGCGTCGAGGCCGTCAAGGAGGGGCTCGGCCCCTCTTCACCGGCACCTCCAACGTGCTGCTGGCGATGGACAACGATCTCGAAGCGATCGGCACCAACGCGCATGAATTGCCGATGGTCGCGGCCGCGCTTGCCGATTCCGACGAGGAGCTGCGCTGGGCGCCCTATCGCATCCTCGATCAATGGCGACACACCTATGGCGGCAATCTCTTGATCGCGCTGCCTGATGCATTCGGCACCAAAACATTCCTGCGCGATGCGCCGGACTGGGTCGCCGACTGGACCGGCTTCCGCCCGGACAGCGCGCCGCCGATCACGGCAGGCGAGGACATCATCAAATGGTGGAGGCAGAAGGGCCGCGAGCCCAAGGAGAAGCTGCTGGTGTTCTCCGACGGCATGGATGTCGATCTGATCGAGGAGACCTATCGTCACTTCGCCGGACGCGTCCGCATCTCGTTCGGCTGGGGCACCAACCTCACCAACGATTTCGTCGGCTGCGCGCCGGACGGATCGGCCGATCTCGATCCGATCTCGCTGGTCTGCAAGGTGACATCGGTCGATGGGCGGCCGGCGGTCAAGCTGTCGGATAATCCCGAGAAGGCCACCGGTACGCCGTCCGAGATCGAACGTTATTTGCGCGTGTTCGGCAATGCCGGCCGCGTCCGCACCGCCGTGCACGTCTGAGCCATCACATACTTTCCCGCCACCACTTGATCTGACGAGCCTCGCATGCCCGCACCCAAGCCGCCTGCCTTCGAAACCCTGAGCCTGCATGCCGGCCAGCGCCCTGATCCCGCAACCGGTGCCCGTGCCGTTCCGATCTACCAGACCACCTCCTATGTGTTCCAGGATTCCGATCACGCCGCCGCGCTGTTCAACCTCGAGCGCGCCGGGCACATCTACACCCGCATTTCCAATCCAACGACCGCCGTGCTCGAGGAGCGGCTGGCGGCGCTGGAAGCCGGCGTCGGCGCGATCTGCACGGCGAGCGGCATGGCCGCGATGCATCTGGCGATCGCAACGATCCTCAACGCCGGCGACCACATCGTCGCCTCCGCCTCGCTCTATGGCGGCACCATCAATTTGCTGGCGCACACGCTGCCGCGCTTCGGCATCACGACGACGTTCGTCAAACCGCGCGCGCTTGATGAATTCCGCGCCGCGATCAAGCCAAACACGCGGCTGGTGATCGGCGAGACCATCGGCAATCCGGGGCTGGAGGTGCTGGATATTCCGGCGGTCGCGCAGATCGCGCATGACGCCAAAATTCCGCTTCTGATCGACAACACCTTTGCGACGCCGTTCCTCAGCCGCCCGATCGAGCTCGGCGCCGACATCGTGATGAACTCGGCGACCAAATGGATCGGCGGCCACGGCATTGCGATCGGCGGCGTCATCGTCGATGGCGGCCGGTTCGACTGGCACGCGTCGGGCAAATTCCCCCAGCTCACCGAACCCTATGCCGGCTATCACGGCATCGTCTTCGACGAGCAGTTCGGCCAGGCTGCCTTCATCATGCGCGCCCGTACCGAGGGCCTGCGCGACTTCGGCGCCTGCCTGTCGCCGACCAACGCGTTTCAACTGCTGCAGGGCGTCGAGACGCTCGGCGTGCGGATGGAGCGCCACATGAGCAACACGCTTGCGGTGCTCGAAGCGCTGAGCGCCAACAAGGCGGTCGAGTGGGTGCTGCATCCGGCGCTGGAAAATCATCCCGACCATCAGCTCGCGAAGCGGCTGTTGCCGCGCGGCGCCGGATCGATCGTCTCTTTCGGCATCAAGGGTGGCCGGGCGGCGGGCAAAAAATTCATCGAGTCGTTGCGGATGATCAGCCACCTCGCCAATGTCGGCGACGCCAAGACGCTGGTCATTCACCCCGCCAGCACCACGCATCAGCAGATGGACGCGGCACAGCTCAAGGCCGCAGGGGTCGGCGAGGAACTGGTGCGGCTGTCGGTCGGCATTGAAACCGTCTCCGACATCATCGACGATCTCGGCCAGGCGCTTCGCGCATCGCAGAAGGTTTGACCCATGCAGCTTTCCGTCAACGGTGCTGATGTCTTCGTCGCGACCGGCGGCCGTCCGTTCGATCCGTCGCTGCCCGCGGTGGTGATGCTGCACGGCGCGGGGTTCGATCATTCGACCTGGGCGCTGCACAGCCGCTGGTTCGCCCATCACGGCTACGCCGTGCTGGCGCCCGATCTGCCCGGCCATGGCCGTTCGGCAGGCGGCCCGCTGCCGACCATCGCCGACATGGCCGACTGGACCGCCGCGCTGCTCGACGCTGCGGGTGCGCCGAAGGCGAAGCTGATCGGCCATTCGATGGGCTCGCTGATCGCGCTGGAGACGTCCGCGCGTCATCCCGACAAGGTGTCCGGCCTCAGCCTGATCGGCACCGCTGCTGCGATGACGGTCGGCCCCGATCTGCTCAAGGCCGCCGAGGTCAACAACCCCGATGCCATCGACATGGTCTCGATCTGGGGCCTCGGCTTCAAGGCCGAGCTCGGCGGCAGTCTCGCGCCGGGACTGTGGATGCATCAGGGCGCGCAGCGCGTGCTGCAGCAGACGCGACCGGGCGTGCTCTACAGCGATCTCAATGCCTGCAACTCCTATCAGAACGCACTCGCAGCAGCCGCGCAGGTGAAGGTGCCCGTCACCTTCGTTCTCGGCGAGCGCGACATGATGACGCCAGCCAAGGGCGGCAAGGCGCTGGCGGCGGCGACGCCGAATGCGCGGATCGTCGTCGTTCCCGGCGCCGGCCACATGATCATGGCCGAAGCGCCGGATGAATTGCTAGCGGCGTTGCGGCAGTAGCAGCGAACTCCGTTTCTTCCCTCTCCCCTTGTGGGAGAGGGCGAGCAGCATCACTGCCGCGCCACCTGCCTGCGCTCTACCGGGTGGATGTCGATCGCCCGCAACCTTCCCATCCGCAATACATCCATCGCGAGCGTCCGCCCGATGCGGTCGCGATCGAGGGCGCGGATCAGATCGTCGACGCCGTTGATCTCGACGCCGTCGAGCTTGATCACGACATCGCCCGGCAACAGTCCCGCCTTCGCGGCCGGGCTGTCCGGCTCGATCTGCGCCAGCAGCGCGCCCATCTTGTTGTCGACGCCGGCGACCACCGCATGCCGCCGCGGGATCGGCGCGGTCTGGCCGGCGACACCGATATAGGCGCGGCGGACATAGCCGTGGCGGATGATCTCGGACAGCACGAACTGCGCCGTGTTGCTGGCGACCGCAAAGCAGATGCCTTGCGCGCCGTTGATGATCGCGGTGTTGATGCCGATCACCTCCGATGCCGACGACACCAGCGGCCCGCCGGAATTGCCTGGATTCAGCGCAGCATCGGTTTGGATCACGTCCTCGATGGTCCGGCCGCTCACCGAACGGATCGAGCGGCCGAGCGCCGACACCACGCCGGCGGTCACCGTCGATTCGAAGCCGAGCGGATTGCCGATCGCGACCACGAGTTGGCCCCGACGCAGGCTCTTGGAATTGCCGAGCGAGGCATAACGCAGGTCGCGCGCGCCGTCGGCCCGCAGCAAGGCCAGGTCAGTGTCTGGATCGACGCCGAGCACGTGAGCGTCGGTGACGAATCCTTCGGTGTCGCGCAGCCTGATCTCCTTCGATGATCCGACCACATGGCTGTTGGTCAGCACGAGACCGTCGGGCGAGATGACGATACCGGACCCAAGTCCGCCGCGCTCACGCGCGCTGCGCACCTTCGGCCCGGTTTCGACGCGCACGACTGCGGGACCGACCCGCTCGGTCACATCGATCACGGCATTGGAATAGGCATCGAGCAAAACCCGGTCATTGTCTCGGGCAGGCTCGGCGGTTCGCGACGACGGTCCGTCATCGGCGATATCTGAGGTAATATCCAACATGGCGAGATTCCTTCGGCCTCATCAGATGGTGGCCGGGAACCGGCTGCGCAAGGTGCCCGGGCATCCAGCGCAGGGCAGGCCTGCTACGGCGCCCTTCTGAGCTTCGCCGGCCGCGCCTTGACGGGGTCGAGCAGCGACCAGTCACCCTCTTCCAGCACGTGGCCCTTCGGGAATGGGGCGCGAGGCTCCAGCCCGAGCGAGCGCAGCACGCGGTCATCGCGGTAGTAGCATTGCAGCACGACGCGAACGAGTGTCGCGGCCGGGCCGCCGCCGGTGGCGCGGAACTCTCTTGCGACCTCGTCGCGCCGCGCCGCGTCAAGCTCAGCCAACGGTCGGCCAGCCAGACGCGCCAGATGGTCGAGCGCCTGCGTGACCTGCGCAGTATCGCGGCCGAGCGTCGCCAGCATGTCGGCCTGGATTGCGGGATCGTCCGCGCTGGGCACCTTGTACTCGTCGCTGGCGGGAATGATCATCGCAGCGACGGTGCGGAGGTCGTCGCGTTGGGCTGCGGTCAGTTCATTGGGTGCGGACATCGCGGTCTCAATCGAAGAGGTTGGCAAGGCGTTGCTTCATCTGGTCGGCGACGTAGAGCGCGATCGCCTGGATGGTCGAGGTCGGGTTCACGCCGCCTGACGTGACGAACACGCTGCCGTCGACGATGAAGAGGTTTTTCACGTCGTGCGAGCGGCCCCATTCGTTGACCACGGAGCGCGCCGGATCGGTGCCCATCCGCGCGGTACCGAGCAGATGCCAGCCGCCCCAGGGAATCGGGTTGTTGATGCAGATGTCAGTGGCGCCGGCGGTTTCGAGAATTTCCCGGCCGCGCGCCAATCCATGTTCCATCATCTTCCGGCTGTTTTCGCTGATCGTGTAGTCGATCTTCGGCGCGGGAATCCCGTGGCTGTCCTTCAGCATGGGATCGAGCGTAACGCGGTTGTGCTCCTCGGGCAGATCCTCGCAGATCGCAGATACCGCGAGCCGATGGCCGTTGAGCTTGCGGAACACGCGGTGATGGTCCTCGCCCCATGGCAAAATGCCCTTCTGTTCGCTCGCAACGGCTTCGAACACCGGCCCCGCGCCGCGGCCGAACTGGATGCCGTAGCCGCGCACGAAGCCGCGCGAGAGATCGGTGTCGTAAAACTCCTTGCTCCAGAGGCAGGTCGGCGGCGCGCGGTTGGAGTCGGTCGGCTCCTTCACAAAACCGTAGATTTGCGCATAGGGATGGAACATCAGGTTCTTGCCGACCAGACCGGACGAATTGGCCAGGCCATGCGGGAAGCGGCCGGAGACCGAATTCAAGAGCAGCCGCGGCGTGCCGACGCCGTTGCAGGCGATGATGACGACTTCGGCCGGCTGGAACTGCTCGACGCCATCCTTATCGTAATAGACGACGCCCGAGGCCATGCCATGTTCATTGGTCAGGATCTCGCGGACGCGGCAATGGGTCTTGAGCTCGACGCCGGCGCGGATCGCCTGCGGCCAATAGGTGATGTCGGTCGAGGCTTTGGCACCCTGCGCGCAGGCCGGCGTGCAATGGCCGAGATTGATACAGCGCGCCCGGCCCTCGTAATCCGTCGTCGCGACCGTCGTGTCCGACGGCCACCAATGCCAGCCGAGCTCGTTCATGGCCTTGCCGATCAGCGGGCCGGAAAGCCCGAGCGGCTGCGGCGGCATCGGCGGATGCGTCAGCGGCGACAACGGATCGCCTGAGAGACCCGAGACGCCCATCATGCGGTCGTTCTCTTCGAAGAACGGCACCAGCGTGTCGTAGTCGATCGGCCAGTCGTCGGCGACGCCGTCGAGCGTTTTCGCCTTGAAATCGGAGGGATGTAGTCGCGGCCAATGCGCGGTATACATCACCGTCGAGCCGCCGACGCCGTTGAAGTTCACGACCTTGATCGGCGAGTTGTCGTCGTTGATCGGATAGTCCTCGGGCCGGCCGCGGATGTTCGGGCTGGTCGACCAGTCCCCATAAAACTTCGCCTCCCAGTCGCGTCCCGTGCTCGGATATTCCGAGGGCTTCATCCAGCCGCCCTGGTCAAGGCAGAGGATATGCATCTTGGTTTCAGCCAGGCTCCACGCCACCGCCGCGCCGGACGCGCCGGCGCCGATGATGAGGACGTCAACGGGATCGTTCATTGCAGTCGCTTCGCTCCCTGAATTAGCGTCGCCTTGAAGGCGATCTGGGCTCCACGATAGGGGCAGATGCGGCCGGCAGTAAAGCCGAGCGAGGCCGACTTGGCGGGACAAACGCGCAACCCTGCCACGCCTTGATACAGGTTTGTTTGCGGACGCGAGACGGGATAGCTTTTGAGCAAACCATACGCATGGAGGCGACGCCGATTCCGGACTACGACGCCATCATCATCGGCGCGGGCATGTCGGGGCTGTACCAGCTCTACCGGCTGCGCGAGCAGGGTATTCGCGTGCGGGTGTTCGAGGCCGGTACCGATGTCGGCGGCACCTGGTACTGGAACCGCTATCCCGGCGCGCGCTTCGATTCCTGAAAGCTATTCCTATGGCTACTCTTTCTCGAAGGAGTTGCTTGAGGAATGGGAATGGTCGGAGCATTTTGCCGGCCAGCCCGAGACGTTGCGCTATCTCAAATACGTCGCCGACAAGTTCGACCTGCGCCGGGATATCCAGTTCAGGAGCCGGGTGACGGCGGCTACTTACGAGGAAGATACGCGGAGCTGGACCATTACGCTGGAGGACGGCAGCCGGTTCGACGCGCGCTTCCTGATCACCGCGATCGGGCCGCTGTCGACGCCTACCCTGCCGCGGATCGAGGGCCGCGAGGATTTCAAGGGCGCCTCCTTTCATACCGCACGGTGGCCGAAGGAGCCGGTGGATTTTACCGGCAAGCGCGTCGCCGTGATCGGCACCGGCGCGACCGGCGTGCAGACCATCCAGACCATTGCTGGCTCGGTTGGCCATCTCACCGTATTCCAGCGCACGCCGAACTGGTGCGCGCCGCTGCACAACGGCAAGATCGACGCCGAAACCCAGAAGAAGATCAAGGCCGGCTATCCCGAGATCTTCGCCCGTTGCCAGGAAACCTTCGCCTGCTTCCTGCACACGCCGGACCCGCGCGGCGCGTTCGAGGTGTCGGACGAGGAGCGCGAGGCGTTTTATGAAAAGCTCTATGGCGAGCGCGGCTTCGGCATCTGGCAGGGCAACTTTCGCGACATACTGATCGACCGCAAGGCGAACGCCACGATCTCCGATTTCGTCGCGCGCAAGATCCGGCAGCGGGTGAAGAATTCGGCGGTCGCGGAGAAGCTGATTCCGAAAAATCACGGCTTTGGCACCCGCCGGCTGCCGCTCGAAACTTTCTATTACGAAGTCTACAACCAGGACAATGTCGAGCTGGTCGACATCAACGAGACGCCGATCGAGCGGATCACGCCTGAGGGCATCAGGACAAGCGAACGGGATTACCAGTTCGACATCATCATCTACGCGACCGGTTTCGATGCCATCACCGGCAGTTTCGACAAGATCGATTTTCGCGGGGTTGGCGGCGCGCGGTTGAAAGACAAGTGGCGACAAGGCCCGGAGACCTATCTCGGCATCATGGTGCATGAATTTCCGAACATGCTGATGCTGATGGGGCCGCACACCGCGCTCGGCAACATCCCGCGCAGCATCGAATACAGCGTCGACTGGGTCACCGGGCTGCTCCTGTTCGCGATGAAAGAGGGTTTGACGCGGCTGGAGGCGACGCCGGAGGGCGTGAAATCCTGGACCGATCACGTCAAGGCGCTCGGCGAGGGATTGCTGTCCAACGAGGTCAACTCCTGGATGACCGGCATCAATTCCAACGTCGAAGGCAAACAGAGGCGCATCGTCGCCCGCTACAGCGGCAGCGCGCCGGCTTATCGCGCGAGGTGCGACGAAGTGGCCGCGAAGGGGTATGATGAGTTGAGGTTGGGGTAGTGCCATCGTCGTCCCTGCGAACGCAGGGACCCATACTCCGCGGCCGGTATTGCTGGAAAAGGCAGATGACAGAGACCTCGCAAAACCAATTACCGCCGGTGGTTATGGGTCCCTGCGTTCGCAGGGACGACGGACGAGCTTTCGGATTCAATCTTCAAAAGAGCTGACACAACTTCGCGATCTCGCGGCGCGTTTCGCCCGAGGTTTACATCTTCGTTGTCGCTCTCTCAAAAGAGAGGGCGCAGGGAAGACCGGGTGCGCGCCGCGGTCTCGTGTGCAAAGTGCGCAAAAGGAAACGCACACGAGCATACAGGTACAGCGGGAGCATCCCGGCCTTCCCTGCGCAATGGCTTTACGGCTTACTTCGTGCTCTTCCCGGAGAACGGCTCTTTTGCCTCCGTCGCCGGCGGGACACTTCCCGCCAACTTAACGCCAGCACCGCGACATCAGAACCACACGACTTCGCCGTACGCCTCCGGCGCGTACGTCGAGCGCGCCATCCGCGTCCATCGCATCTCACCGCACGTTCGTGACGATCGCGAGCGCCCCTCATCTGCCGTGAGACGGGCGGAGTTATGCGACTGATTTGCCCCTCGTGTTAAGCGGAATATTTTTGATTCCTGGGCTTGACACGATTTCGGAAAATCAGAATTGATTTGCCCGTCGTGCCATCGTGTCGCAGGCCGCCGCACGAAATTGCGCTTGCGTGCGCGGCAAATCAGTTCGTCGTCCTGGGCAAGCGAGCAACGCGAGCGCGACCCGGGACCCATACGCCGCGGCGTAAATTATTTCGCGCGCGGGTAGACGGCCTCCGTCAACAACGCAAACCTGTGGTTGGGTCCCTGCGTTCGCAGGGACGACGCGCATCAGAGAAGGGCGATCGCCGATAGATGGTGGGCACGGCGCTATCGCGCCTTTTCCCACCCTACGGATCTCCCGCTACCACGCATCGATACACGGCCGCTTCTTGGTCGCGCGCGCTTCCGGCTTCGGCACCGAGCGCAGGCCGGACATGATCCAGTG
Organism: Bradyrhizobium sp. RDI18; assembly: GCF_043203335.1. Classification (NCBI taxonomy): domain Bacteria; kingdom Pseudomonadati; phylum Pseudomonadota; class Alphaproteobacteria; order Hyphomicrobiales; family Nitrobacteraceae; genus Bradyrhizobium; species Bradyrhizobium sp. RDI18. The sequence goes on from NZ_JBICRN010000006.1 coordinate 1,144,935, forward strand.
CCGCGTGTCGGCGGGATCGATGACTTCGTCGATCTCGAGCACCGAGGCGATCGAGACCGCCTTGCCGTTGGAGTAGAGTTCGGCGACCTTGGCCCTGTAATAGTCCTCGCGCTCGTCCGGGTCCTCGATCGCTTCCATCTCCTTGCGGAAACCGAGCCGGACATAGCCTTCCAGCCCCATGCCGCCGAACTCGCCGGTCGGCCAGGCCACGGTGAAGAACGAGGCGTGGAAGCCGCCGCCGATCATGGACTGCGCGCCCAGCCCATAGCCCTTGCGCAGGACGATGCCGAACAGCGGCACGGTGAGGCTGGCGCCGGTCACGAACATGCGCGCGACATGGCGCACGATCGCGGTTTTCTCCGCTTCGGGTCCGACCATGAAGCCCGGCGTATCGCAGAGCGATATGATCGGAATGTCGAAGGCGTCGCAGAGTTGCATGAAGCGCGCGGCCTTATCGCCGGCCGGCGCGTCGATCGCACCGCCGAGATGCTTTGGGTTATTGGCGATCAGGCCGAACGGCTTTCCCTCGATGCGGATGAAAGCGGTGATCATGCCGACACCGAAATCGCGGCGGATTTCGAGTACCGATCCTTCGTCGGCCAAGAGATCGATGACGCTGCGGATGTCGTAGACCCGCAGCCGGTTCTCCGGAATGGACCGCCGCAGCAGGCGCTGGTCCGGCGCTTTCCAGTCGGCGACCGCGCCCTGGAAGTAGGACAGATATTTCTGCGCCGCGGATGTCGCCTCCGCTTCATCCTCGACCAGAATGTCGATGACGCCGTTCGGCGACTGGAACGACACCGGACCTACCTCAGCAGGGTGATAGACGCCGAGCCCGCCGCCCTCGATCATCGCCGGTCCGCCCATGCCGATCGAGGCGTTCTTCGTCGCGATGATGACGTCGCAACAACCGAGCATCGCGGCGTTGCCGGCAAAGCAATAGCCGGAGACGACGCCGACCACCGGCACCAGCCCTGAGAGCTTTGCGAACTGCACGAAGGACGGCCCGTCGAGGCCGGTCATGCCGAGCCTGTCCGTATCGCCGGGGCGGCCGCCGCCGCCCTCGGCATAGAACACCAGTGGCAGCCGCCATTGTTCGGCCAGGCCGAGCATGCGGTCGATCTTCTTGTGGTTCATGTGGCCTTGCGTGCCCGCGAGCACGGTGTAATCGTAAGCGATCACCATGCAGCGGGCGGCGTCCGCGCCGAATTTTTCTGCGTTCACGGTGGCGACGCCGGAGATCAGGCCATCGGCTGGCGTGTTGCGGATGAGGTCATCGACCGTGCGCCGCCTTCGCTGGGCGGCGATGGCGAGCGACCCATATTCGACGAAGGAGCCTTCATCGACGAGGTGCGCGATATTCTCGCGCGCCGTGCGCTGGTTGGTCTTGCGCCGTCGCTCGACCGAGGCCGGCCGGTTTTCATCCAGCGTGATGGCGTGGCGTTCGATCAACTCGGCCAGATCGGGACGGATGTGGTCGAGATCGATATCGTCTTCCTCAGCGATATCATGGGCGTCGAGTTCGGCCGGCTCCAGATAGAGGATCGGCTCGTCCTGCATCAGCGTCACGCCGGAGCCTGCTGCGATCTGCGTCACCCGGCCGCCCTGCGGCGCGGTGACCAGATGCTCCATCTTCATGGATTCGAGCACGGCGATCTGCTGGCCGGGGCGAACGAGGTCTCCCTCCTCGACGTCTATCGCGACGATCGTGCCTTGCAGCGGCGCTGGCACCGCGACCGAACCCGCCGGGCCGGTTGCCGATGCCGCGACCGCGATCGCGAGCGTCTCGTCATCGGCGGCGCTGCCGGATTCGACCAGTTCCGTCTCCGCCGTCGTGTTGGTTTCGCCAACCAGATCGGCAACATGCTTGTCGATAAAGCCGGTGCTGAGACGGTTCTCGACGAAATCCGGATGCGCCAAAATCGCCGCGAGGAAGGGAACGTTGGTGGCGACACCGCCGATGCGAAATTCACGCAGCGTCCGCGAGGCCTTATGCACGACGTCGGTCCAGTTGCCGCCTGGCGAATGCACGATGACCTTTGCAAGCAGCGAGTCGAAAGCGGCGCTGGTCCGGTAACCCGAATAACCGAACGTATCGACGCGCACGCCGGGGCCGGACGGCAGGTCGAACACGGCCAGCGTCCCGCCGGTCGGCCTGGTGGCGCCGGTCTCGTCCATCACCTCCATGTTGACGCGGAGCTGGATCGCGAAGCCGCGCGGCCTCGGGATATACCCCTGCGCAAGCCCGAGCGAGCCCAGCGTCGCACCAGCCGCGACCGCAAGCTGCGACTGCACGAGATCGAGGCCGAGCACCTCCTCGGTAACGGTATGCTCGACCTGCAGCCGCGGATTGGCCTCGATGAAGGCGAACGCCTTGTCGCTGGTCCTGGCGTCATTATCGACGAGGAATTCGAAAGTGCCGAGATTGTCGTAGTTCGCGGCGGCGGCAAGTTCCTTGGCGGCGTCGATGATGCGCGAGCGCAAGGCGTCGTTCAGCGACGGGCTTGGCGCGACCTCGATGAGCTTCTGGTTGCGGCGCTGGATCGTGCATTCGCGCTCCCACAGATGGCTGATCGCGCCGTGGTGGTCGCAGATGACCTGCACCTCGATGTGGCGGGCATTGCGAATCAGGCGCTCGACATAGACGCCATCGCTGCCGAAGGCCGCCATCGCCTCGGATTGGCAGCGCGCATAGGCCTCCTCCAGCCTGCCCGCGTCGTCGACGATGCGCATGCCGCGGCCGCCGCCGCCGGCGATGGCCTTGATCATGATGGCGCCGCCGGCACCGAGCGATTCCAGGAACGCCTTGGCCTCATCGAGGCTGGTCGGCCCGCTGGTGCCCTCGATAACAGGCACGCCGCATTTTCTTGCCAGCGCCTTGGCCTGCGCCTTGTCGCCGAACAGATCGAGCGCTTCCGGCGACGGCCCGACGAAGACGATGCTTTCCTCGATGCAGCGGCGGGCGAACCCGGCATTCTCGCTGAGGAAGCCATAGCCGGGATGCACGGCATCGCATTCGGTCGCCTTGGCGGCTGCGATCACCGCCTCGATATCGAGATAGGCCCGCGCGCCGCGCCCGGGGATTTCAAGGGCGGCGTCGGCGGCGCGGACATGCAGCGATTGCGCGTCGTCGGCGGAGTAGATTGCGACCGTCGCAAGGCCGGCGTCGCCCGCGGCGCGCGCGATGCGGATGGCAATCTCGCCGCGGTTGGCAATCAGCAATTTATGGAAGGACATGAACGGTTCCGTCTGGACAGCAGAGCGAAATGATGCGGCGATCGGTTCACCTCGCCCCGCTTGCTTCCCATACCCCAATCAGCAGCGCGAGGCGGCTACCGGCAGTTTCTTGTTTATTCGACATGAACCGTTGCCGAGATTCTGCGCAAGTGGAATTTCGTTCCACATGACGGAATTCACACAGCAACTGAGGCGCTTAAGCGATCTACCGGCAATCGAGCTGGGCTTCGAACCAGCCCTGCAGCGACGCTGCGAGCGGCGGCCAGGCCCGCTGGAATGGCGAGAGCTGTCTTGCATTGGCGCGATAGATTCCGCGCAGCTCCCGCTCGATCGCGGGGAAATCGACGCTGGTGCAACGGCCTTCGCTGACGATCAGCCGTCCGTCCACCACGACGTCGCGCAAGAAAGACGCATTGCCGCGCGCGAACAGGAGCTCGATGGGGTCGACCGGCATGATCCGGTCGCGGTCGAGCCGATCGAGATCGATGGTGACGAAATCGGCCGGCGCGCCTGATATGAGGGCGCCCGTTCCGGGCGCGCCGGTCGCCTTGCGGCCGTTGGCGATCGCGAGCGCGAGGAATTCGGCAGCGGTCCAGGTTCGCTCAAAGCCAAGGCCGCCGTGCATCATCTGCACCAGCCTCATCTCGCGCAGCACGTCGTCGTCTTCGTCGAGCGCGAGACCATCGACGCCGACCGCGATGGCGCAACCACATCGGTGCGCCGCGGCGATCGGCGCGAGGCCCGAGCGCAGGTGCAAATTGGAGGAGAAGTTGGTGACGATACGCGCGCCGGACGCGGCGATCATCTCGATCTCGTCGGGGCGGGCGTGGATGCAATGCGCCAGCGTCAGCCGCTCCGACAGGAAGCCGATGTCGCGGAGATAACGGACGACGCCATCCGGAAAGTGCCGGTCAGCCCAGGCGCGCTGATAGATTGTCTCCAGGAGATGCATGTGAATGCGTCGCCCGGTGTGCGCCGAATTCTCGGCTACCGCCTCAAGCAGCGGTTTTGAGCACCATTGCACGCCCGCGGGGCCGAGCTGCACATCGACCTTGGGACCTGCGATGGCCGAGGCGATGGCATCCGTGAGTTCGATATAGGCCTTTTGGCGACATCGGCGCGCGGACGAACAATTCCTCAATGGCCCTGCGATCGTCGCTAGAGAGCTGCGACAGCACCGGTTCGCTGTCGCCATAGACAACCGGGTTCTGGTCGCGCACGGCAAGCGCAAACGCGATGCGGATGCCGACGTCGGACGCCGCCCGCGCAATCGCCTTTGCCTCCTCGACCAGCGGCATGGTGCCGCTTGGTCGGGTGTAGTGCACCATCATCGCCGCGCAGCCCGCCCTCGCCGAACGCGCGAGCGCAGACGCCGCGGTCAGATAGGGATCGACCGGCGTGCCTAGCGCAGAGCGCAGGATCCAGCTTTCCAAGGGCATGCCGAGCGCGCCGAACGAGGACGCGGTCGGCCGCGCGTGATCGTGGGCGTTGACGAAGGCGGGAAGAATGAGGGAGCGCGGTCCGGTTGCGGACGGCGGCGCTGGCGAGATAGACGTGATGAGGCCGTTGTCGTGTTGAAGCACGACGTTATCGAGCAGCCCCGAGCACGAGCTAGAGAATAGGCTGTGTGCGGTAACTTCGGTGGCCATAAGGGCGCTCCGTCATTGCGAGGATCGGGATAGGGGAGTCTCGCGACTCCTCCTCCCACACCACCGTACGTACGGGTCCGTATACGGCGGTTCGATGGATTATGCGGACCTCGACGCCGCGACGGAAGTGAGACCGAGTGAACCGAGGAAGTGAGTTGGCAATGCGATGGTGAGCGCGGGACTCGCTGCCAGCCGCCAAGGGCCATGTGGGCTGCCGGCGGTTTGAGCCGCCCGATCCCGGCCGACGCCGCAGCGTCGCAGCTCTGCAAAGCGAGCGGGTCCACGCTTCCACTGCTTCCAGGCGATGGCGCGCAACCGCCGCCTGATCCATTCGTCAAGTGCGCGCAATACCGACGGGGTTTGGCAGAAGCCGAAGTAGCCACGCCAGCCGACAAGGTAAACGGATAATTCCTTGGCGACTTGCGCGAGGCTTCGTCCGCCTGTGCGCCGCGTCAATTCCCGAACTCTGGCCTTGAAGCGGGCGATCGCCTGCGGTGCGATGCGCCGTCGTGGCCCCGGCCCGCTTGTAAAGCTAAAGCCCAGGAACTTGCGGACGCTCGGTTTGGCGACCGCGCTCTTGGCCTTGTTGACCTTGAGCTTGAGGCGCTTTTCCAGGAACTTCTCGATGCCCGCCAGCACCCGTTCACCCGCCTTTTGACTGCGCACATAGATGTTGCAGTCGTCGGCGTAGCGCACGAAGCGGTGACCGCGCTTCTCAAGCTTCTTGTCCAGCACATCTAGCATCAGGTTCGACAACAACGGCGAGAGCGGGCCGCCCTGCGGCGTGCCCTCTTCTGTCGGACTGACCAACCCGCCCTCCATCACACCCGCATTCAGGAAGGCGCGGGTGAGCTTCAGAACGCGCTTGTCAGCAACCCGCTTGGCGACGAGCCCCATTAGGATGTCGTGGTTGACCCGGTCGAAAGACTACTCGACAGACTACCCACCACCGCGCTCATCATCTCGACGACTATCCCGATCAGGTAACCATCGTTCGGTCGCGCCATCCCTTTGAGGGATCTGCGCTTAATGTGCTTGGCTGGTGTCATCGACGCGGCGAACTTCATCTGACGCTTGTACTGCCCGATGGTACCCGTGCCCTTGTACCGGCCGCGTGGACAGATCTGCCTATCGCACAACATTTACCGCGTGCAAGCCCGCAATGCGCTCGAGCGGCATTCCTGGCTTCCCACGCCGAGCTGCTGCACGCCCGGACGATCGTCGACGCTTTGCTGCGGCAATTGGATGGCGCGCATACTGTCCTGCCACCGGAATCGGAGGACAGCCATGCAGCAGCTAAGCTTTCTCGACCCACCACCTCAGCGCGGGGCCGTACCTGTATGGGAGGCCCTCGATAGAGAGCAGCGCGCACATCTCGTGCTGCGACTCGCCCGACTAATCGCCCGAGCAATCGCCACTGCCGGAGATCACAACGATGAACGAACTGAGCAAGATTACCGCTGAGCACCTACGCCGATGCGCAATCGTCTACGTGCGTCAGTCCAGTACGACGCAGGTCGAGCATAATCGCGAGTCCACTGCCCGTCAGTACGAGTTAGCCGAACGCGCCGCGCGGCTTGGTTGGCGACGCGATCAGGTGAAGGTCATCGATGAGGACCTCGGTATTTCCGGTTCCGGCCTTTCCGAGCGCACCGGTTTCGCGCGTATGACCGCGGAGGTCGGCCTCGGCCAGGTGGGCATCGTGCTCGGCTTGGAAGTCTCGCGACTGGCGCGCAATAATGCTGATTGGTACCGTCTGCTCGATCTATGTGGCCTGACCCACACGCTCATCGGTGATGGAGATGGGATTTATCATCCGGGCTTGTTCAATGACCGCCTGGTGCTCGGGCTCAAAGGTACGATGTCAGAGGCAGAGCTGCATGTGCTGCGTGCGCGGCTGCTCGGTGGCATCCGCAACAAGGCCGCACGCGGAGAACTGCACCGCGGGCTGCCGGTGGGTCTGGTACGGGGCGACGCCGACGGGGAGGTGCTGTTGCATCCTGACGAGTCGGTGCAAGCCGCGATCCATGCTGTCTTCGACCGCTTTGCCGAATTCGGCTCGGCACGACGCGTGTGGCTGTGGTTCCGCTCGCAAGGCCTGCGCTTTCCGCTGCACTCCAACAGCCTTGTCGATCTCCGCTGGGTCGCCCCCACTTACACAAAGATCCACCAGGTCCTCACCAACCCGTTCTATGCCGGCGTTTATGTGTATGGCCGCACCCAGCAGACATGCTATCTCGATGCGGGCGGTCGAATCCGAAAGCGCATCAGACAACGCGACCGCGAGCAGTGGCCGGTGTTCATTCGTGACCATCATGCCGGATACATCGATTGGAATACCTTCGAGGCGAACCAGAAGCGCCTGGCGCAGAACATCCGTCCTCGACCGCACCAGAGCGGGGGTGCCGTGAGAGAAGGCGCAGCACTCCTGCAAGGCCTCGCCGTATGCGGACACTGCGGTCGGCGCCTGGCCGTACACTACAGCGGCCGGTTCTCGGCGCCCGGATATCACTGCGCCGGCAAGAACATCGTCAACGGCCGGGGCGAGTACTGCCTCAACATCGGCGGTGTGCAGATCGATGCGGCTGTCGCCGAAGCGTTCCTTGCGGCTCTCGCGCCCGCAGGCCTGGAAGCCTCGCTCCAGGCGATCGAGCAATTCGACGCCGATCGCGAGACGACTCTCGCGCAGTTCCGTCGCGACGTCGAGCGTGCGCGCTACAACGCGCAGCGCGCCGAGCGACGCTATCGCGCAGTGGACCCGGAGAATAGACTCGTCGCGCGTGGACTCGAAGCAGAATGGGAAAGCGCTCTGCTGGAATTGAAGACTGCCGAATCCGAACTCTCGGACCGCGAACATGCCCGACCGCGCTCGCTTACGCACGAAGAACGCGACGCTATCCTTGCACTCGGTAAAGACCTCAAGCGTATCTGGTTCGCTCCCACGACGAGCGATCGCGATCGCAAGGAGTTGCTCCGCACGCTGCTCGACGATGTCACCTTGAGAGTCGAGCGCGATAAATACAACGCTCACCTGACGCTGCGTTGGCGCGGCGGTCTCTTCAGTGAAGTTAATGTCCCATTGCCGCACTCGCATCCATCGCCGATCCGCACCGCCGACGATACGATCGATCTGCTGCGGCGACTGGCTGCACATTATCCCGACACCAAGATCGCCGGCATCCTCAATCGCCAAGGCCGTACAACGGCCACAGGACTGTCGTTTACGGCAAATCGTGTGTCGAGCCTGCGGACGCACTGGGAGATCCCGTGCTTCCAGCCGAAACAGCAAGTGCAGGACGGCGAGTGCATGACGATCGAGAAAGCAGCACGCGCTCTCGGGATCGCACCCTCTACTTTGCATCGCTGCCTCAACGATGGCTTCATTGCCGGAGAGCAGATCACACCTGGCGCGCCTTGGCGCATCCGTATCAATGACGAGTTGCGGTCGCGCTTTGTGGAGAGCGCGCCCGAAGGTTACGTGAAGATGTTCAAGGCCATGAATCTACTCGGCGTCTCGCGGCAAACCATCTTGCAACGTGTAAAGCGCGGCGAGCTTAAGGCCGTTCACGTCTATCGCGGACGGGCAAAAGGCATACGAATTCAGGTACCTGCAGTTGCTCCGGACCTCTTCGACCCTCTCAAAAAAACTGAAGGTGTAGTATGACGCAACATCCAAGAACTTCTCCAGGTCGATGTCCACGACGACGGCGTGCCCTGACGCGATATACGCCTGCGCCCGTTCCACCGCCTGATGCGCCGAGCGACCCGACCGGAAGCCGAAGCTCGCATCGGAGAACGTTCCGTCCCAGTCCGCCTGCAGCACCTGCATCACCGCCTGCTGGATGAAGCGGTCGAGCACCGTGGGGATGCCGAGCAGCCTAACGCCACCCGATGCCTTTGGTATCTCGACCCGCCGCACCGGTTGCGGCTGGTAGGTGCCGTCAAGCAGCTTGGCTCGGATCGTGGGCCAGTGCTCCTTCAGGTAGGCCGGCAGATCGTCGACGGTCATCCCGTCAATGCCCGCCGCACCCTTGTTGCGCTTCACTTGCGCCAACGCTTTCCTCAAGTTCTCACGCTCGATCACTGCTTCCATCGACGGTCCCGCGACCGCCGGGCGTTCGAGGCTGGCTCTCGCCGTGCTGGTTTCAATCCCTTGGGAGGGGGCGCTTCGGGCTTCACCCGTCGCGTCGCGGCCCAAGTCCAGTGTTTGCTGTGGCTTCTGCTGCATGGCCTGCACGAGATTGCCGCTCTACTGACCTCTTCCACCGTTCGGGCCTTCAGCGGCGCGCTGCCGCCCACTACGCCCTCTGCTGACTTCTGCGCTGCGCTCAGATCGCCTTGCGACGACCTCAGTCCCGTTGCCGGGACACAACGCAGACCTCCCGAGGTAAGACCGACCGCCTTCGCCGCACGCCCGCCGGATCTACCACCCCGACCCTTGATGACTGAGGACTTCGCGATTGGCTGCTCGCTCGTCCGGCCGGGCAGGCCTCATTATCCGGTATTTTGTCCATCGAGCCGCGGCTTTGCTCCACGCTTTCTTCGGACCCCCACCTCGCGGTGATGCCCTTGCGTTTCGCTAATCCTTCGCCGTCATCAGGCTGGATAGAGGACTTCCACCTCCAAGCTGTCGTTCATACTCGGCACACAGCCAACGGGTCGCGCGAAATGCGCGCCCGATGACAGGCTCCGCGACGAAGCAATCCATCTTTCCCCGTGCAGAGACATGGATTGCTTCGCTGCGCTCGCAATGACGAGTTGATACACCACCCTGTCAATTCGCCGTATACACCAGCTCCCGCTCGGCGCGCGGCGGCAGGAATTCGCGGGAGAAGATTTCCGCAGGCGCCGGCGCGCGGGCGAGCTGGTAACCTTCCACGATGATACCGATGGCGCGGGCCATGCGGTCGTCCTTGACATCGCCGACGCCGATCTCCTTCATCTCGGGCGAGACGATCAGCTTGTCGAAGGAAAACTGCAGCCGGCGCTTCTCGACGTCGGCATTGATCAGATTGTCGTAGTTCAGCGCGGCCTTCATCCCGGCATTCTGGTCCTTGGCGATCGCGATAACGGCCTTATTGACGGCGCGGACGAGGCCGGCGACGGCCTTCGGATTGGACGCCAGCAGCTTGCGCGACACCATCATGCCGTTGGAATAGAGATCGAGGCCGTAATCGCCGAACGAGAACCACCTGTAGTCCTTGTCGGGATCCTGGCGGTTCAGCACCAGGTTGAAGTAGCTCGTGATGTTGAACACGAGCGCCGCGTCGATATCGCCCTTGATCAGCATCGGCTCCTGCAGGTTCGGCGCCATATTGGAGATCTTGATCTTCTCGCCCTCGAGCTTGTTCTTGTTGGCAAACACCGGCAACAACCGGGTCGTCGGCGTGCCCTGCGCGCCGCCGAGCGTGCGGCCCTCAAAGTCCTTGATGGTGTTGATGCCGCTGGTCTTCTTGGTGACGATTGCGAACGGCGGCTGGTTCCAGATCATGTAGACCATCACAGGCGCGTCCTGCGGCTTGGTCGAGGCGTTCTGGATGATGGCGTTGACGTCGCCGAAGCCGGCGTCGTAGGCGCCCGACATGATGCGCGTCACGGTCGCGCCGGAGCCCTCACCCTGGTCGATCACGACGTTGAGACCTTCCTCTTTGAAGAAGCCGTTGTCCTTGGCATAGAAGAACGCGGCATCCGAGCCTTGCGTCTTCCAGCCCAGCGTAAACTTGATCGTGGTTTCCTGGGCGCTGGCGGCACCGGCAAACAAGATGGCTCCCAACAGCGCGGCGCTTACTCTGGCTAGCATCGTATTCTCCTCGATAAGGGTTGGACGGCGGTTGGCGAAACTTTCATGTCGCGATCATGTCGTTCTTGCGGGTGGCCCAGCCGGTGACGCGCCCCTCGATTACCGAGAAGATCACGTAGAGCGCCACGCCGAGGCCGGCGAGCACGAACAGGCCGGCGAACACCAGCGGCACGTTGAAGTTCGAGGACGCGGTCATCATGACGTTGCCGATGCCGCGGTTCGAGGCGACGGTTTCCGACAGTACCGCGCCGACGAAGGCGTAGGAGATCGCGACCTTCAGCGAGGCAAAGAAGAACGGCATGGTGCGGGGCAAGCCGACGTTCCAGAGGATGTCGAACTTGCTGGCGCCGAGCGCTTTCAGCACGTCTTCGAGTTCAGGTTCGGTCGTCGCCAGCCCCGTCGCGATGTTGACCACGATCGGGAAGAAGCAGATCGAGAGCGCGGTCAGCACCGCCGGCACCGAGCCGGAGCCGAACCACAGCACGAAGATCGGCACGACAGCGACTTTCGGAATCGAGGAAAATCCAACGAGCAGCGGATAGGCCGTGCCATACGCGGTTTTCGAGACGCCGATCACCGCGCCCAATACGACGCCGAGGCCGACGCCAAGAACAAACCCGATCATCGTTGTCGCCAGCGTCTGCAGGATGTGCGGCCACAGGATGGGGAATTTCTCGACCAGCGTGATGAATACTTGCGAGGGGCGTGGCAGCACCAGGTCGGACATGCCTGATATCAGGCAGAACAATTCCCAGGCGACGAAGAACAGCACGATCAGTGCCGCCGACCAGGCTTTCTGGCGGTAATCGAACTCGGGCATGTCAGGCTGCTCCCTGCGTGGACGCCGTACGGGCATCCTCGATGAACGCGCGCAGTTTCTGGTTCAGCGCCACGAAATCCGGCTCGAAGGTCCTGGCCACGGTGCGTGGGCGGGCGAATTCGACCCGGCTGTCGTCGAGGATGCGGCCGGGCCGCGCGCTCATCACGCAGATGCGGCTGCCGAGAAAGGCGGCCTCGCGCAGATCATGCGTCACCAGGAGCACGGTCGGCTTGTGCGCGATCCAGAGATCCTGAAGGATCGACCACAGCTCTTCCCGCGTGAACTGGTCGAGGGCGCCGAAGGGCTCATCGAGCAGCAGCATGCGCGGCTCGTGGATCAGCGCACGGCAGAGATTGGCGCGCTGAAGCATGCCGCCGGAGAGTTGCCAGGGGTAGTGATTGCCGAACCCCTTGAGGCCGACCTGCTCCAAAAGCGCATTGGCCTTGTCGCGGAATTCGGTTTTGCGCAGCCTTCGGAATTGCGAGCGAAACGGCTCGACGATCTTGAGCGGCAGCATGATGTTCCGCTCGATCGACATCCACGGCAGCATGGTCGGATTCTGGAACGCCATGCCGACGCGTAAAGCGCGCGCCGCCACCTCGCGGCCGCCGACGATGACGACGCCTGATGTCGGCTGCACCAGGCCGCTCACCAGCCGCAGGATGGTTGATTTGCCGCAGCCGGACGGCCCAACCAGCGCGACGAACTCGCCATCGGCGATCCGCAAGCTTGTCGTGGAGAGGGCCGGCACCGCGCGGGGGCCGCGGCCGAAGGTGACGGAAGCCTCCGACAGTTCGATCGCGATCGGAGCGGCGGAGCCCGGAACCGGCGCGCCCTGAAATTCGGAATGTGGTTGCATGCGCATCATGGCTGGAAGTGCATGCAAGCCAGATGCCAGCCAAACTTGCCTTAGGAATATCAAGGGGCCGGCGGTTTGCCGCCCGATCTGGCGGATTCCTTTTTGTGCAGTTCGACCCGCAAAGTGCATGCAATTGAGGCGCACAATCAGTCGGCAATTGTGATAAGAGGACCCATTCGAAGCACCCGTCAGGATTCGCCGATGGCGCCCCGCCCCGCCAGCAAAACCGCTGTCCCGTCCGACAAGGTCGGCGTGATCTGCCGCGCGCTGCGCCGCGCCATCATCGAGCAGGCGCTGGCGCCGGGCGCGAAATTGCCGGAGGATTCGCTCGGCGAGCGGTTCGGCGTCAGCCGCACCATTGCGCGGCATGCGCTGGGCCAATTGGCCGCGGAAGGTCTCGTCGAACTGCGCCGCAACCGGATTGCCGTGGTGGCGACGCCGAGCTGGCAGGAAGCGCGCGATGCGTTTGATATCCGGATCGAACTCGAGCGCCTGGTGGTGCGGCAACTCGCCGGCAAGCTGACCAAGAGCCAGATTGCCGAGCTCAACGCCCATGTCGATGCCGAGGACCGCGCGCGCGACGGCTCGGATGCGGTGTCGATCCGCCTCGCGACCGAATTCCACATCCTGCTCGCCAACATGACGAACAGCCCGATCCTGGTGCGTTACGTCAGCGAGGTCGCCTATCGCTGCTGCCTGACGCTATCGCTCTACAGCCGTCCGCATTCGTCCGAATGCGCGATCAACGAGCACCGCGCAATCATCGCCGCACTAGTCAAGGGCAACGAGGCCAAGGTGATGAGCCTGATGCACAGCCACCTGGATTCGGTGGCCAGCCGCGCGCTGGTAGCCCCCGCCCCGCCGCGCGGCCGCGATTTGCTGGATATTCTGGCGCCCTATGCCGAGGAAGGCGAAAGCGAGCGGGTGGTGAAGCTGCCGAAGGTGGTAAGAGCGAGGTAGTTACTCACGCCGTCATTGCGAGCGCAGCGAAGCAATCCATCTCTCCACGTATGCGGTGAGATGGATTGCTTCGTCGCTTCGCTCCTCGCAATGACGAAGGCTGCACCGGTCACGCCTCAATCCCCATCTGCACCAAAATCCGTTCGGCGCTGTCGTTCCAGACGTCCATCTTCACGATCAGCCCACCCCTGACCACGAAGCGGTCGACATAGCGATTGCCCTTGAACGGCGTGCCGTCGAGCCATTCGCCGTAGAGCGTGCCGATGCTGTAGACGACGGTCTCCTCGGCGCCCGGGCAGACGTCGAAGCGGTCCATCTTCTTCTTGACCCAGCGATAGCGCCGCGCGTTGAAGCCGGTCGGCCCGCGGGGATGGTCGAACTCGCGGCCGCCGGTGAAGGTGATGATCGTGCCCGGCTTCATGTAGGCCGCGGCCGCATCGGGATCCGGGATCATCGATGCCGTGAGATAGGCTTTGACCAGCTCGGCGTCGGACATTCCCTTCACTTCGGCTTTCGCGGCAACAGACATGGCGGCTTCTCCTGATGGCCTGGGATACTACCGTCCAGCCCACAAACTGCATGCACATATTTTGAACAGTTCAGCATTCCAATTGCACACAATCTGGAGCTGCCCGTCGCCCCCGCTTCCGATAGGTTGAGACCTTCTCCAGCCCGACGCCTGATGAACACCAAAACCGCCTTTGACCTGATCTTCCGCAACGCCAGGACGCGAACCTCGGCGACGCCTGTCGATATCGGCATCGCCGGCGGGCGTATCGCGGCCATCGAACCCCGGCTTGCCTGCGAAGCGGCCGAGATCGAGGTCGACGGCAGATTGGCCCTGCCCGGCTTCGTCGACACCCACATCCATCTCGACAAGGCCTGCCTGCTCGGCCGCTGCGCGCACAATCATGGCAGCGTCAGCGAAGCCATCGCCGCGGTCGCTGCGATGAAGCACGATTTCACGGTGGAAGACGTCTATGCCCGCGGCGCGCGCGTGATCGAGCGCGCCATCGTGCATGGCACCACGCGGATGCGTACCCATGTCGAAATCGATCCGCGGATCGGCTTGCGCGGTTTTGAGGCGGTGAAAGCGCTCAAGCGCGATTATGCCTGGGCGCTCGATCTTTCGATCTGCGTGTTTCCGCAGGAGGGCCTGACCAACGATCCCGGCGCCGAGGAACTGCTCATTGCGGCCTTGCGCGACGGCGGTGAGGTGATCGGCGGCTGCCCCTATATGGACACCGATCCGAACGCACATCTCGAAAAGATTTTCGACTTGGCACAAAAATTCGATGTCGATGTCGACCTGCACCTCGACTTCGATCTCGATCCGTCCTGGTGGCATCTCGACGAGGTCTGCAGGCAGACCGAGCGGCGCAACTATCAGGGCCGCGTCGCGATCGGTCACGCCACCAAGCTATCGGCGCTGCCGCCGGACCGGCTGAAGGCGGCAGCGGCGCGGCTGGCCAAATCCGGCGTCGCCGTCACCGTGCTGCCCGCGACCGATCTCTATCTGATGGGCCGCGACGCCACGCACAACGCGCCGCGCGGGCTGACGGTGGCGCACAAGTTGGTTGAAGATGGCGTTCTCTGTTCGGTCGCGACCAACAATGTGCTCAATCCCTTCACGCCGTTCGGCGACGCCTCGCTGCTGCGGATGGCGAATTTCTACGCCAATGTCGCGCATGCCGGGATCAGCGATTTCGACGCCTGCCTCGATCTCGTGACCGAGCTGCCGGCACGGCTGATGAACCTGCGCGACTACGGCGTCGCGGTGGGCAATCCGGCAGACCTGATCATTCTCGATACCGACAGCGGGATAAACGCGGTTGCGGAATTGCCTGATGTGCTGATGGGCTTCAAGAACGGCCGGCAGGTGTTCGAGCGGCGGAAGCCGACGCTATTTGCTCCGTAGGTTTGCTGAGCCGGCCCCTTCGGGCGCGTCTCCGGACGATGCTTCGCATCGCCGGGCGAACCATGCAGGCCATGCCATGCCTCATGCGCTGCCCTGCAATTGACGATCCCGCCGATCCATTGTTGTTATCAGCCAACCACAACAACAAGCCCGGGGCAGGAAATCATGAAAAAAGCCACCACCGTTAGAAGCGTCGAAACGCTCGCCTGCGACGCCGGATGGCGGAACTACCACTTCGTCAAGATCATGACCGAGGACGGCATCGTCGGCTGGAGCGAGTACGACGAGGGTTTTGGCGCGCCCGGCGTGACGGCGGCGATCGAGCGGCTCGGCGCGCGCGTCGTCGGCAAGAACGCGTTCCAGCACGAGCGGATCTACGCCGAACTGTTCGCCGCGACGCGGCCGGCCGCCGGCGGCGTGGTGGCGCTGGCGCTTGGGGCTCTCGAGAACGCGTTGCTCGACGTCAAGGCCAAGGCGCTCGGCGTGCCCTGCTACGAACTGCTCGGCGGCAAGATCCGCGACCGCATCCGGGTCTACTGGTCGCACTGCGCGACCTGGCGCATCAACCATCCTGATTGGTTCAAGCCGGCTATCACCAGCCTCGACGGCGTCAAATCGATTGGCAACGAGGTACGCGAAAAAGGCTTCACCGCGATGAAGACCAACATTTTCGTCTATACCGATGGCAAGCCGCAGGGCTGGCGTCCCGGCTTCGGCTCGCCGTTCGAGCCCGAGATCAATATCGATCGCAAAGTGCTGCGAAACCTCTGCATGCATCTCGAAGCGATCCGCGACGGCGCGGGTCCTGATGTCGATCTGCTGCTCGACCTCAACTTCAACGCCAAGACGGAAGGTTACTTAAAGATACTCCGCGCCATCAAGGAAATGGATCTGTTCTGGGTGGAGATCGATACCTTCAACCCGCAGGCGCTGGGCTACATCCGCCGCCAGAGCCCGCATCCGGTGTCATCCTGCGAGACGCTGTTGGGCCTGCGCGAGTTCCTGCCCTATTTCAACGAACAGGCGATGGATGTCGCCATCGTCGACACGCCGTGGAACGGGGTGTGGCAATCGATGAAGATCGCCGCAGCCGCCGAGCATTTCGAGGTCAACGTCGCCCCTCATAATTTCTACGGCCATCTCTGCACCATGCAGAACGCGCACTTTTCCGCCGCGGTGCCGAACTTGCGCATCATGGAAACCGACATCGATCGCCTGGCGTGGGACCATGAACTGTTCACCCACGTGCCCGAGATCGTCGACGGCCACCTGGTGATGCCGGACCGTCCCGGCTGGGGCACCGAGCCCAACGAGGAAGGTCTGCGCGCCCATCCGCCGAAGAGCAAGGGCGGGCTGTTGAATTACGGGCAGAAGAAGTAGTGGCCGATACCGCGTAGGATGGGTGGAGCGCAGCGATACCCATCGACCACTGCGCAAGACACTGATGGGTATCGCTTCGCTCCTCCCATCCTACATGGTCGTCGCTCACTTATCGCCCGGTGCGCCCAGAAACGCGCTCTCGATCACATCGCCGATCGGCTGCCAGGCGTTGCCGTCGAACTGCACCAGGCGCATCTGCTCGATCGGATGGAAGTCGGTCGGGCTGGTGTTGATCGCTATTCCCGGGAATGCGACCGTGCTCTGGTAGTTCCTTAAGGACGCCGCCTGCCGCATGATGTTCTCGCGCGACAGGTCGTCGCCGCACTGGGTCAATACCTGGACCAGCGTTTCGGCCGCTGCGTAGCCGAAGATGGCATTGCTGTCATCCTTGTCGCCGTCAGGATAGTACTTGTCCATGAAGGCGAGCCACTCCTTGATGGCAGGGTCTTCCTTCCAAGTGGCGTCGCCGGCATCCTTCAGGTACGAGGTGGAGATCACGCCGACGGAGTTCTGCAGGCCCGCCGGCCGCAGCGCATTGGCGATCGAGGCCGCCGCATTGACCAGCACCAGCACCGGATACCAGCCCTGCTCAGCGGCTTTACGGATGGCGCGCGCCGAGATCGGCGGCGCGCAATTGAGCACCAGCACTTCGGCGCCCGAGTTCTTGAGAATGTCGACCTGGGCATCGATCGACATATCCGCATCGATGGCGATATCGGCCACGATCATGTTGGCGGTGATGCCGAGCCCCTCCTGCAATCCCCGGAACAGATCGCGGCCGAACTGATCGTTCTGCCAGAGCACGGCGATCTTCCTACTTGGATAGGCGGCCTGGATGTAATTGGCGTAGATCCGGCCTTCGGATCGGAACGTCGGCTGCCAGCCCATCGTCCAGGGAAACCGCTTCGGATGCGCCCACTCCTCGTCGCCGGAGGCGACGAAGAGCTGCGGGATATTCCGCTCGTTGAGATAGGTTCGCGTCGCCAGATTGGTCGGCGTGCCGAACGACCCGAACATCAAGTGCACGCGCTCCTGCTCGACCAGCTCGCGGGTCTGCTCGACCGCCGTTCTCGGATTTGAGCTGTCGTCGCGGGAGATGAACCTGATCTTGCGCCCGTTGATGCCGCCGCGCTCGTTGATCATATCGAAATAGGCGGCCTCGGCCCTGCCGATCGAAGCGAACGCGGCAAGCGGGCCGGTGTAGGGCATGATGTTGCCGATGCGGATTTCGGTATCAGTCACGCCGGCAGAGCGCGTTGGCTGCGGGGCGGCCAGTATCGATGCCAAGAACAATGCGAAGAAGGCTGGTGACAGCCATTTTATTCTTGTTTTCATCAACGCGGCCCTCGAACCCGAGCTGTTCAGAGCTCGTGACGCCACCCAGCGATGACGATGATAGCGCGGGAGTTCAGGTTGTTAAAATGAAATGTTGGCGGCGCCGCATTGCCACACCAAATGGGTCGCCAGTCTTCATAAAATGAGACGTTGCGGTTCAGGCGTGTTTGATGTCCGATATACCGCTCAGCAGTGGCACGAATTCGAACATCGCTGGATATCCGAGTTCCGTCTAAGCAGTGTGTGGCAAGGAGGTCGAGGCATGAGGATAACAATCGTAGCTTTGGGAACGGCCCTGGTCCTGGGTAACCTGGCCACGTTTGGTACCGCAGCGCATGCGCAGACGGCCCAAGTCGTTCGTGAACCACGGGAAAGGCCCATCATCAGGGTGCCCGTCGTAAGGCCAGCTCCCTACTGGGATTACAATATCGTTCCACGATATCGTTACCGCCCGGAGGACGACCGGGTCGATCCATGCGGCGGGCCCGTAGTGCCCGTGATACGCGAGGGGCCTCAAGAGGCAACGGTTCCGTTGTGGCTGGCGAACGAGTTGGGTCTCGGCCGTATACGTGGTCGAGATTGGCCGTGTAGGGGCCGCAACCGGTAAATGCACCGATTGAGTCTGTAGGATGGGTGGAGCGAAAGCGATACCCATCCCGGTGTCAGCGTAGCGCGATATCCAGCCAGCCCAGGGCGTTCACCGTCACGCGGTCCCCCGTGTCGACCAGCACGGTCGTGGTCTCGGCTTCGATGATCGCAGGTCCCGTCAGCGTGTGGCCGGCGCGCAGCTCGTCGAGCGCGTAGACCGGGACTTCGCGCCAGCCGCCGAAGAAGGCCTGCCGTTTGCTGCGCGGCGAGCAAGCGCTGGATGATGCGGCTTCGCGGCCGCCCTCGTCTTGGTGTTGGACTTCGCCCACCGCCGCGACGCGCGCATTGACGAACACGACTTCCTGACCGCGCGAGGCATAGGTGTAGAGCTCCTCGTGCCTGACATGGAAACGATCTTCGATCTGGTCCACGAGATTGGGCGCGTTCCAGTCGAGGCCGTCGAGCGAGACGTCGATCTCGAAGATCTGCTCGCCGTAGCGCATCTCTGCGGAGCGCTCGATCGACACTGGACCGTTGAACCATGAGCGAAGCCGGCCGGCGGCCTGCTGCTCCAGCCCGGCAAACAGCGCGCGCACTTCATCCGCCGAAATGTGCGCGCCGGCGCCATAATGCGTGCGGCTGACTTCGTAGCGGAGATCGCTGGTCAGCATGCCCCAGGCCGACAGCACGGACGCCACCGTCGGCACGATGATGCGCTTGATTTCGAGTTCGCGCGCGACCTCCGCCGCGTGCAGGCCCGCCGCGCCGCCGAAGCTCAACAGCGCAAATTTTCGCGGATCGACGCCGCGGCGCAGCGTCATCAGGCGGATGCCGTCGGCCATGTTCAGATTGATCATGCGGTAGATGCCGGCGGCGGCCTCGACGCGCGACAGCTCCATCGCGGCCGCGATGCGGTCGACGGCTGCTTCCGACGCCGCGCGGTCGAGCGGGCGCTTGCCGCCCATGAAGGCTGCGGCGTCGAGATAGCCGAGCACGACATTGGCGTCGGTGACGGTCGCGGCCTCGCCGCCATTGCCGTAACAGGCCGGGCCCGGTACCGAGCCCGCGCTTTCGGGCCCGACCCGCAGGGTGCGGCTGGCGTCGACGCTCGCGATCGAGCCGCCGCCCGCGGCGATGCTCGCGATATCGAGGCTGCGCAGCGCGATGCGCTGGCCGGCCAGCATGCCGTCGGCGGAGAGCGAGACCTGTCCCCCAGAAATCAGCGAGATATCGGTGGAGGTGCCGCCCATGTCGAACGGCACCAGATCGGGAATGTCGACCAATTCAGAACAGCGCCGTCCGCCGGACATGCCGCCCGCGGGGCCTGACAGCACCGTCCCCGCGGCAAGGCGCGAAGCTTCCTCGACCGGCGCCATGCCGCCATGCGACAGCACCACGAAGAGACTGCCCTTGAAGCCGGCCTCGCCGAGCCGCGCTTCGAGATTGGTCAGATAGCGCCGCACGATCGGCTCGACATAGGCGTTCACGATCGTGGTCGAGACCCGTTCATATTCCTTGATCTGCGGCAGCACGTCGCTGGAGCGCGAGATGCTGATGTCCGGCAGCGCCTGCCTCAAGCGCTCGACGGCGGCAAGTTCGTGAACCGGGTTGAGATAGGAATGCATAAAGCACACCGCGACCGAGGTCGCGCCCGATTGCCCGATGCCGGCAATGGCATCGTCGAGCGACTTTGGGTCGAGCGGAATAAGGACACTGCCGTCGGCCTTGAGCCGCTCCTTGACACCGAAACGCAAATCGCGCGGCACCAGCGGCGCCGGCGGCGGTGAGCGCAAATCGTAGCGGTCGGGTTTCAGGCCTTCGCGCATCTCGATGACGTCGCGATGACCTTCGGTGGTGATCAGCGCCACTTTTGCGCCCTTGCGCTCCAGCAGCGCATTGGTCGCGACCGTCGTGCCGTGCACGAGGCGATCGGTCGCCGCGAGCATGTCCGAGCGCGTGACGTTCAGCCGCCGCGCCAATTCTTCCAGCCCTGCCATCACGCCAATCGACTGATCCGCCGGGGTCGACGGCGATTTTGCAAACACGGTGCGGCCGGTCTCGTCAGTCGCCACGAGATCGGTGTAGGTCCCGCCGACGTCAACGCCTATCCTGAACATCATGAGGACGCCCGCTCCGCCGGGACTTCGGTGAAGCCCTGCTCGCGGTCGCGCCGCCGCGCCTCCGCCGATCGTTTCGCAGGCGGCCCCCACCCGCCGCCGCCCGAAGAGCGGATTTCCAGGCAATCGCCGGGACGAAGCTCGATACCGACCTCCTTGGTGCGCAACACGCGCGGCTCGCGCCCTTCGGACAGCAAACGATAATGGTGCGGCTTGCCGTCCTCACCGCCGAGCATGCCACACGGACCGTGTCGCGCGCCGTCGCCGGCGGTGTTGCCTTTCGCAGGCTTCTCCGTCTCCAGCACCAGGTCGAGCGACACGCCAAGGCCGCCGCGATGCTGGCCATCGCCGCCGGAGCCCGGACGGAATTCATGTGCGGAAATGCAGGGGAAAGCGCACTTCGGCCACCTCCAGGCTGCCGAACTTCAGCCCGCCGACCGAGTGCCACTCGCCGATCGACGACCAGCCGTCGCCGCCGGACGACGCGCCGCCGCCGGGCCGCGCCTGGAACAGGTGCCAGATGAAATTCTTTCCCGTGCGTGGGTCCTCGCCCTGGATCGCGATGCGAAAGCGCCTGCTCCAGCCCGCCATCGCGCGCTCGGGGCAGGATGCCGACAGGGCTTTCACGATGGCCTCGACGATTTCATTCGAGGGATGGCTGGTGCACAGCGTCACCGGCCGGCCCGGATCGGCCCACACCACGGTGCCCTGTTTCGCAATTACCTTCAGCGGACGCAGCGCGCCGGTGTTCTTGGGGATTTCCGCATCGATCAGATAGGCAAAGGCCATCGCGACCGCGGCCTGCATGTTGGCGTGCGAGGAGTTCACAAAGCTGGTCGATTGCAGATCCGAGTCGGAGAGATCGACCTCGACGTCGCTGCCGTTCTTGGTGACCTTGGCGGCTATGCGGATATCGGTACGGCCATGGCCGTCGTCGTCGAGAAACGCCTCGCCGTAAAACACGCCGTCCTTCCAGGTCGAGACCACCGCGCGGGTCTGCTGCTCGGTGGCGTCGAGGATCGCCTCGACGGCGGCCTCGACCACCGGCGCGCCGAACTCTGCGAACAGTCGCGACAGCCGCCGCTCGCCGAGATGCGCCGCGCCGAGCATGGCCGCGAGATCGCCGCGGAATTCTCTGGGGTTGCGAATGTTCAGCGCCAGCAGGTCAAGCAGATCGTCGCGGAGCTTGCCCGCTTCATAGAGCTTGATTGGCGGAACGCGCAGCCCTTCCTGATAGATCTCGGTCGCAGCGGGGTTATAAGCGCCGTGGGTGGCGCCGCCGATGTCGCTCTGGTGCGCACGCACGATGGTCCAGAGCAGCCGCCGCTCGCCGTCGAACACCGGCACGAAGGCGGTCAAATCAGGCAGATGGCTGCCGCCATAATAGGGATCGTTGAGCAGGATCACGTCGCCGGGTTTAACGTCCTTGAAGCGCTCTTCGACCGCGAGCGTCGCCCATGGCAGCGCGCCGACATGAACCGGCAGGTGATCGGCCTGCGCGATCAGTCGCCCGCTTGTGTCGCAGATCGCCAGCGAAAAATCGCGGCTGGAATTGAGGATCTGCGAATAGGAGGTGCGAAGCATCGCCTCGCCCATCTCCTTCACGATCGAGCTGAGGCGGTGCTGGACGACGGAGCGCGTGATGGGATCGATCCTGGCGGACATTGTTACCCGTTGTCAGTTGTTCAGCATCAGAGTGTAGGACGGGTTGAGCCCTTGCGAAACCCATCACAACACGGGAGGCTGGCATTGATGGGTATCGCTTCCGCTCCACCCATCCTAGGTGTACAGCAAAAACACCACCGTCCCCACGATCAAGGCCGCCGCCATGAACAGCAGCACCGCGGGCAGGCCCAGCACCGCCGCTACCACGCCGGTTGCCGATTGCATCAGCGCGGCGCCGAGGAAGAACGCGAGGTTGACGGCGGAGAGCGCCTTGCCGGCGTTCTGCGCGCCGGCCAATTGCCGCGTCATGCCGAAGAGCAGCGGCTGAGCCGATATCGCGATGCCGATCATGACCAGCAGCACGGTGTCAAGTCGCGGCGGCATCGCCGTCATCCCGAACAGTTCCGAAAGCGGATAATACGGCGCGCCCGCCGCCATCAGCGCGAGCAACACGGCTACGAAGCAATGGGCGGCGGCCAGCACTTCGCGGCGGTGGCCGATATTGCGATCGAGGATCCCGATCAGGAGGGGACCAACGATCAACGCGAGCGTGAACAGGCCGAGCGCGTTGCCGGCCTCGATGCGGCCAAGCCCCTTGACCTCCATCAGCCACGGTCCGCCCCACAATCCGCGCAACACCAGCGAGGCGGCCAGCGAGACCAGCGACAGCGCGATCAGGCCGCGCAGTGGTCGCGACAGGCCGATGCGCAGCACCTCGGCCATTTGCGATAATGGCGAGGAGTCGTCGGCATGCGCGGCCGGTTGCTTCGGCACCAGCGCGAACACCGCCACCGCCACCACCGCTCCGAAGCCGGCGGAGATCCAGAATCCGGCCCGCCATCCCCACTGCTCGACGACCAAGGCCAGCGGGCTCGACGACAGCAGCATGCCGATATTGCCGATCGAGAGAATGATGCCGGACCACAGGCCGAAGCGCGCCGCCGACATCTGTTTCGCCGCCAGCGTCATCGGGCACATCAGCATACCCGAGGTGGCGACCCCGAGCAGGAATTGGCCGAACAGGAAGCCCTCCGGCCCGGTGGCCAGACCCGACGCCAGCGCGCCGACGATGGTTCCCGCCAGCAGACTGAGCGACACCGGCCGCACGCCAAAGCGATCCATCGCTGCGCCGACCGGAATCTGCGAGGCGGCAAAGGCAAAATGATAGATCGAGGTAAGGCTCGCCAGCGTCTGCGAGGGCGTTTTGAAATCGGCCGCCATCACGTCGAGGCTGATGGCCGGAATGGTTCGCAGCAGCGTCGACAGCATGTGACCGCAGGCCAGCGCCAGCAGCGCAAAAATCAGGGCGCGGAAATTGACATCCGCACCGTCGGCCTTGCCGTCGTCCATGAGCCGTCTCGCCCCAATACTGTTTCGGGGCGAGGTAGCACCAATATGTTGAGAACGCGAATCCGCCCGCTCGCAGCGATCAGTTCCTGTGGAACACCAGCGTTCGCAGTTCGATGCTCTCGCGCGGCGGCGCATCGGCCGGCGTGGTCGGGTCGATGAAGGCGGTATGCGGCCCGAACCGCGTGCGGCCGTCGGTTACGGAATCGTAGCACTTCAACAGCAACGCCTCGTCGGTCCGCATTTCCGGAATGTAGTACCAGCGATGGTTCGGATTGTATTTTACCGAATAGGTTTCGCCGCTGCGGTTCGGATAGATCAGGTCGGAAGCGACGAGATCGCCCGGCTCGACCGTCTGGCCGTCGCACATCGCCAGCGGCGTATCGCGCAACGGACCGCGGATCGGCCGCCAGACGTTGATGACCTGCACCCGTCCCTTCAGAAGCTCGTCAGCCTCATCCGGCAGATGTTCGCGCACGCGGTTGGCGCCTGATTTATCGGTCTGGTCGACATGGACGCGCGTAGCCGGCTGGCGTGGGCCAGCGCCCCTGATATCGGCGGCGCCCTCCACGCGCTTGCGCACGGTGTGGTCGAAGATGAAGACGCGGTCGGCTTTGAGCGTCGCCTTCAGGAAGGCTTCCACGGCGGGATAGTAGACGTTCCTCACTTCCTTATCGTCATAGAAATTCCTGACGATGGTGGGATGGCGGACCAGCGCAAAACCTTCGCGGTCGAGCGAAAGGTTTGCGGCGATCAGGCGCGCGTCGAAGATCGGGACGTTGTGCGGTTCGGGCAGCGCGGTGGATTTGGCTTCGCCCGGCGGCGGATCGAAGGCGTAGGTGCGGGGCTTTCCCGGCGTCGGCGCGAGATAGTTCAGCTCGGCGGTGACGAAGGGAAGCGATTCGAGTTTTGCTTGCTGCAGGCCCATGGTGGTCTCCTGGACTCCATTGTTGTTCTGCTTGATCTTGGCGCGGCCGCCGACTCCCACAAGGCGCGCTCGAAAATAGCAACATTGTCATTGCCGGTGACGAGGAAAGGGAAAAATCCTTGTCCGAAGCGCCGGCCGGACCGGACAGTAATTTTCAGACCTCACGCGTCCGTCATCACGCGCGGGCGGCGCGTTACAGGCCCGCCCCCTTGCCGATGGCTTCCGAAAACGACCGGTCGACGATGTCGGCCGCGTTGAGGTTCTGCTTGATCAGCCCCGAGCGGAAATAGAGATCGATGGTCTTCTGCTCATCCGCAACGACGCCGTCGTCGATCGGCGTAATCCGGATCTTCGCCCGCGCCAGCCAGTTGAGCGGCACCGCAGTTGGAATATTCATGAGCTTGCCCCAGGTCTCGGCGTAGCTGCTCACGTTGCCGGCCGACCACGCCCGCGCTGCGGCCAGACGGCGCACGAAATCTTCGAGCTCGGGACGCTTGTCCCTGATCGCCGTGGGCGTTGCCACCTGGAAGCCTAATCCCGGCGTGAGGCCCTCCGCCGTGATGACGCGGCGCGATTTGAACAGCACCTCTTCCTGGCTCACATAAGGCTCCCAGGTCGACCATGCGTCGACCGAACCCTGGGTGTAGGCGATCTTGGCATCCGACGGCGCGAGGAAAGCGATCTGCACATCGTCAGGCTTCCATCCCCTCGCCTCCAGCGCGGCGAGGATCAACTGGTGGCCGATCGAACCGCGGCCGGTTGCAATCTTCTTGCCGCGCAGATCGTCGAAACTCTTGATCTTCGACTGCTCCGGCACGAGCACCGCGAGCCCCTCCCGCGACTGCCTGACAGCAGCGATCGCTTTCACCGGCACGTTGGCGGCAGCCGCGAAGGTGAAGGGCGCATCTCCGACCAGCCCGGTCTCGATGGCACCTGCGCCGAGCGCTTCCAACAGCGGGGCGGCCGCAGGAAACTCCTTCCACTCGATCTTGTAGGGAACGTCCTTGAGCACGCCCGCCGCCTCCATCACGGCCTGCGAATTGCCCTTCTGGTCGCCCACGCGAAGCGTGGTCTGCGCGGAAGCGAGAACGGCGGAGCCGAGCAACAGCCCGGCAGCAAGAGCACCGCGCATCATTGGGCGGCCACCTCATGCGCCGCCTGGCGTTCGGCAATGAGCTGCCGCGTCAGCGGAATGAGCTCGCGGCCATATTCGATGGCATCGATCAGGGGATCGAAGCCGCGGATCAGGAAATGGCTGATGCCGAGGTCGTAATAATCGCCGAACACCTCGGCGACCTGCTCCGGTGTGCCGACCAGCGCGGTGGTGTTGCTGTTGGCGCCGGTCAGTTTCGCGATCTCGGTCCACAGCCGCTTGTCGATCCGCGTGCCCTGTTCCGCCAGCGCCAGCAGGCGCCGCGCGCCGCCGGTCGCATGACCATCGACGGGCTTGCGATAGCCCGTCTGGTCCTGCAGCGCGGTGGCGCGCGCGAGAATCTCGTCGGTCTTGGCCCACGCCTTTTTCTTCCGTTTCCGCCAGGATCGGCCGCACCGACAGGCTGAAGCGCGGCGTCGGCCGGCCGTGTCTGGCGGCGGCGGCCCGCACGCGTGCGGTGACGTCGCGCACCTGCGCATAGGATTCGCCCCACAGCGCAAACGTATCGGCATGCTTGCCGGCTACCTCAATGGCCGCATCCGAGCCGCCGCCGACGAAAGTGTAGATGCCGCCCGCCTGATAAGGCTTCACCTGCGAAAAGCCCTTCTCGACCTTGTAATATTCTCCGTCGTAGTCGAACGGTTTTTCACTGGTCCATTCGGCGCGGACGATGTCCAGGAATTCGCTGGTTCGCGCGTAACGCTCGTCCTTGTCGTCCAGCGTGTTGCCATCCTGACGCAATTCGCCGGCGTTCCCGCCGGTGATGACGTGAAGCGATACGCGGCCGCCTGAGAGCTGGTCCAGCGTCGCGAGTTGACGCGCCAGCAGCGTCGGCGCGGTAAAGCCCGGCCGCTGCGCTATCATGACCTTGAGCTTCCTGGTGATGCCGAGGACATGCTGGCCGATCTGCAGCGCGTCCGGTGTGGTCGAGTGAAACGCCAGCAAGGCGCGGTCGAAACCGGCAAGCTCATGCGCCTTCGCCACCGTCTCGATGTGATTCACATCGAGGACCGGGCCGGACCGCACGATGGTTTCCGAAGAATTGTTGTTCGAGATAAAGCCGATGAACTCGACGGACATGACGAAGCTCCAGTTACGGGAAAAGACGGTTCAGAGGCCAAGCGCGAGACGGCCGGCGGAAATCCTGACAGTGTCATCCTGCGGGGTATGCACGCGGCCGCAGAGCACGTCGCGATAATGCCGCTGAAGCGAATTGGTTCGCGACAGACCATGATTGCCCGACAGCGACAGCGCATCCTCAACGACCGCGACGGCGTTGTTGGTCACCGTCAGCTTGATGACGTTGGACTCGATGGCCGTGAGCGGCCGGTTGTTATCGAAATCATCGGCGAAGCTGCCGATCAGGCGCGCGTTCACCGATAGCCGCGCCTCGATGCCGCCAAGGACTTCCTGCGCCCGCGGCAAGGTCGCCAGAGGCGCGCCGAGATTGGCCGGTGCGCGATCCCTGGAGAAAGCCGACCAGCCAGTCGCGGGCCGCATGCGCGATGCCGTTGTAGATGGCGGCTATGAAAATCGCATGCACCGTCGGCTGGGTAACATCGGGCGCTCGCCACTCGTCCGGCCGGCGAACGTCGATCTCGTGGTCGAGCGGGAAGACGACGTCTTCGAAGATGACGTCATGGCTGCCGCTGGCGCGAAGCCCGAGATGATCCCAGGTCTCAATGATCCGCGTGCCCGGAAGGCCCGCCGGCACGAGAAACTGTCCGACGCGCGTTTCGGCCTCATCGGTTCGGGCCCAGACCGCATACCATTTCAGGGCCGGTGCGCCGGTCGAGTAGATCTTGTGGCCGCTCAGCCGCCAGCCGGTTTCGGTTCGGCGGGCGATCGTCGCAGGCAGCCCTCCCCGCGCCGGCGATCCGAGTTCCGGCTCGACCCGAAGCGCGTTGATCAGGGCGACGCCCTCGACCGTCTCCCGGGCAAGCTTGCGGGACAGGCGGACGGGCCAGCGCGAACTGCGCGCCATCACGAGATGCTGGATGTAATGCATCGACAGCACGAGCGCGGTCGACGGGTCGGCCTTGCCGACGATGCCGAGAATGCGAGCCGCCTCTGCGGCGCCCGCGCCCGCACCGCCAAGCGCTGAAGGCACCGTCAGCGCCAGCAGGCCAGCCTTCGACAGATCCGCAAAATTCTGGAACGGAAAGCTGGCGTCGCGGTCGTGGGCCGGCGCCCGCTCCGCAAACGGCGTGGCGAGAAGTAAAGCGCGCACCACATGGGCCGGCTCATTCTGCCGTTGCGGCTCCCTCGCAGCGCTATGGCTGGAGGCCGTCACCATGTGGCGTCCAGTCCGAGCAGGCCGAGAATTTGTCTGCGAAGATCTGCCAGATAAGGATCGCCGCGATGGCGCGGATAAGGTCGGTCCACCAGGATATCAGCCTTGATGCGGGCCGGCCGGTCGCTGAGCACAATGACGCGGTTGGAGAGAAACAAAGCCTCCTCGACGTCATGAGTGACGAGCAGCGCGGTCAGGCCCTTGCGCTGCCAGAGCGAGACAAGCTCGGCCTGCATGGTGATGCGCGTCAGCGAGTCCAGCTTGCCGAGCGGCTCGTCGAGGATGAGGATCTTGGGATCGTTGACCAGGGCGCGCGCCAGCGCCACGCGCTGCGCCATGCCGCCCGATAGCTGATGCGGATAGGCATTGCGGAACGCCGACAGGCCGACGAGATCGAGCGCCGCATCGACCCGTTGCCGCTGGCTCGTCAGAATGCCCTGCGCCTCCAGGCCGAGCGCGACATTGTCCCAGACCGAACGCCACGGGAACAAAGTCGGATCCTGAAACACCACCACGCGCGAAGGATGCGGTCCCTTGATGCTGATATCGTCTTCCCGCAGGACGCCGGATTTCGGCTTCTCCAGCCCTGCCACCAGCCGCAACAGGGTGGACTTGCCGCAGCCGGAAGGTCCGAGCAGCGCGACGAATTCGCCGGGCTCGATAATCAGATTGACATCTTCGAGGACCGGCAGTGTCACGCCGTCGATGTCAAAGGCATGGCTGACATGTTCGACATCGAGCGAAGCGCCGGCCGCGGGTTCGGCGATCGCCTCTGCAACAGCCTGGGCTACCATTTGACGACCCCCTTCTGCCAGACCAGCAAGCGGTCGCGCGTCCTGAATAGCAGCGTGATGGCGCCGGAGCACAACAGCGACATCACGATTAGCGCCGCATACATGTTGGCGTAAGCCGCCCAGCCCTGCGCCCATTGCAGGTACCAGCCGAGCCCAGCCTTGACGCCGATCATCTCCGCCACCACGAGCACGGCGAACGAAGAGCCGAGCCCCATGAACAGCCCGACGAACACATGCGGCAGCGCGGCCGGTATCGCGACCTTGAGCACCAGGAAGGACGGCTTGGCGCCGAGCGTTCGCGCGACGTCGTAATAGGCGTTGCTCACGCTCGCGACGCCGGACCAGGTCAGCACGGTGACGGGAAAGCCGGTCGCCAGCGCGATCAGAAACGTGCTGGCGCTCCAGCTCGACGGAAAGGTGAAAAAGGCGATCGGAAGCCACGCGGTGGCCGGCAGCGGCCCGATAAAACGCAGCACCGGGTGCACCCAGTATCCGACGCTTTGCGACCACCCGATCGAAACGCCGGTCACGAATCCGATCGTAGCTCCGATGACATAGCCGCCGAGCTGCAGCTTTACCGACGCAAAGACGCTGTCGAGCAGCTTTGGCAGATCGTCGGTATAGACTTCGAGAATGGCCTGCGGCGGCGGGAAGAACGGCAACGGCAGCCAGGCAAATTTGGCGATCGCGAGTTCCCACACTGTCAGGAACAGGCCGAGCGCGACAAGCCATGGCGTGCGGCGGCGGAGCGCAGGGCCCGCGGCCCCAAGGAAATCGGCGCTCAGCGTGCCGAACAGTGCGAACGTTGCGACCACGAAGGCGGCAATCCCAAGCGCATAGGTCCGCGACCAGTCGCCGACATCGGGCCACCACAGGCAGGACAGGCCAAACGATGTCCAGGCAATGGCAGCAGCAACGCCGGTGCCGGAAGTTTTCAGCCAATCACCGATCAATCCTGCGCGCGAGCCCTCGACGGCGATCCCGTCAGACACTGAATAGGTCGACATAGATCTTCTCCGCGAATTTTGCCGTATCGGTGCTTGGCTTGAAGACGGAAACGGTCTTCAGGTCGTCGGCGTAGCCCTTCAGTTCGCGCTTGAGCACGTCGCCGACGGGATGATGATGGTGGGTGTGATAGCGCGCCATCGCCTCGAGATCGGCCAGCGTCGCGGTCTTCGGCGCATAGGGCTGGAACGACTTTGCGGCCTTCTCCGGATTTTGCGAGGTGAACATTGCAGCATCGAGCAGCGCGCGCGTCACGGCGCGGGCGACATTGGGTTCCTCACGTATCAGGCTGCCGCGAATGCCGAGGATGCAGCAGCTCTTGTCGCGGTACTCGCCATCCAGATTGGAGGCGACCTCCCTGTACTGGCTATCCTTCAGCCAGAGATAGGCGAGCGGGTCCGCCGCCAGGAATGCCTGAACCTCGCCCTTCTCGACGGCGAGATTGAGCAGGTTGCCCGGGTAAGGCCGCCAGTCGACGTCCTTGTTAGGATCGATGCCGAGCTTGGCGAGCTGGATCGAAAAGAAGTTCTTGTCCGGACCGGCGAGATCGCCGACCGCGACGATCTTGCCCTTGAGATCGCTGAGCTTGTCCACGCCCGAATTGGTGCGCGTCAGAACGCGCATGCAGCCGCCATGCGTTCCCGCGGCAATCTTGACGTCAAAGCCCTGCTCCAGCGGCTTGAGCCAGCGCAAGGCCATGCCCAGCCCCGCGTCGCTCTTGCCGGTGGCGATCGCCTCCAGGAGCTGGTCGGTCGAGCCGCTGTAATTGACGAGTTCGATATCGAGATTCTGCTTCTGGAAAAAACCGTAGTCGATCGCGACCGGCACGGGCGCGAGGCAGACCGCGCCCGCGTTCCAAGAAATCTTCAGCTTGCGCGGCGCCCCTGTCAGCGGCGGTGCATCGGACGCCGTTCTGCAGATCGGAAATTCCGAGAAGTCGATGGCCGGCGTTGCGGTGCGAAACGGAAATGCCTGCGCGCCGATCACGCCGAGCGGCGCCGCCAGCGCTGCAGCGGCGCCGGAACGCAATAGCGTGCGCCGATCCAGCACTGCTCTGCCGTGCTGCCCGTCCTCTGACATTGTCCTTCTCCTTTGCAAGCACGCGACCACGCTCGCGGCAAACGCGGGAAGCGCGCTGCCGCCTGGGCACCGTGAATTGATGAAATTGATTCAGTCCCGACGAGAATTCGCGGCTCTCGTTCCGCTGAAGTTGACGCTGCGATGATGCGCGGCAACAATGGGCTCGTCAATAAAATGGAATTTTGAATGTTGAAACGGACGGAGAGTTTATCTCCCTGTTCCCTCCTTCCGACGGTCGAACGATTTTCGCGCGACCCAATTCGGCTCAACGCATAGGCAGAACAACATGCAAGTCACGATGAAGGACAGAGTTGCGGTGGTCACTGGCGGCAGCAAGGGAATCGGGCTCGCGGTCGCGCGGCGATTTGCGGGCGCTGGCGCCAAAGTCGCGATCCTCGCGCGCGGCGCGCAGGATTTGAAGACCGCGCGTGAACAGCTCGGCAAGGAGGGCCTTGATATCAGCGACTATGTCTGCGACGTCTCGAAAGCATCGGACATCGCAAGCGCCCATGAGAGGATTGTCGCCGACCTCGGCCCGGTCGACATCCTCATCAACAATGCTGGCACCGCGCGGACAATGGCGTTCGAGAACATCTCCGACGAGGCCTGACAGGAAGATCTCGACCTCAAACTATTCGCCGCGATCCGCTTCAGCCGGCTGGTCTGGCCGGGCATGAAGGCGCGCAAATGGGGTCGCATCATCAACGTGCTCAACACCTACGCCAAGGCGCCCGCGGCCTCCTCGGCGCCGACCTCGGTCTCACGGGCGGCCGGCATGGCGCTGACCAAGGTGATGGCGAGCGAAGGCGGCGAGCACAACATCCTGGTGAATGCCATGCTGGTCGGCCTGATCATGAGCGATCAATGGGTCAAGCGCCACGCCGCGCAGGCACCCGAAATGGATTTCGAGGTATTTGTCAAGAATCTCGCCAAGGGCACGCCTTTGGGGCGCATCGGCACAGCGGAGGAATTCGCCAATTTGGCCTGCTTCCTCGCTTCCGATCAGGGCTCGTTCATCACCGGCACCGCCATCAATGTCGATGGCGGGCGGTCGCCGGTGGTGTAAGGCAATATTGCTTTTGCTAATCCGCCTCTCGTGTCCCGGACGCGGTGCAGCGTGCAACGCTGCTCCGCAGAGCCGGGACCTACGGTCGGCATGGGCCCCGGATCAGCAGCGCACCACGCCGAAAGGGCGGCGCGCTGCGCAGCATCCGGGGCACGCAGCCCCACGAAACAAAAAAGGCCCCCGTCGCCAGGGGCCTTTTCGCTTTTTTCTTAAACCGCGTCCTTGGCGGCCTTGACCGGGCGGGCCCGGACGATCTTGCGGGCCGGCTTGGCCTTGAACATCATTTCCTCGCCCGTGAAGGGGTTGGTGCCCTTCCGAGCCTTAGTCGCCGGCTTCTTCACCACGACGAACTTCGCGAAGCCGGGAACGAGGAACACCCCGTTCTTCTTCAGCTCCTTGTGGCCGACGTCAACGAGCGTGTCCATCACGCTCTTGACCTCTTTCTTCGAAACTTCGGTGGTGGTCGCGATCTTCTCGATGAGCTGCGACTTAGACATTTGGGTGGCCATGGTTGCTCCATTGATTCTGGCACAGGCGACGATATGGCGGAAAACGCCTAAAAAACAGGGTTTCCGACATTCTGCACAACTATCTCGCTAGTCGAGTTGCAGTGATTCGTCCAATTTTTCCGGGGTTTTTAGCATCGGAAGCCGTCCGGGGCCTATTTTTATGGGGAATCAGCGCACCCCGAGGCCCCCTTTTCGGACAATCTGAGACTGCCCTCGGGCCTTTGTCTCTATCGGGACGAGCCTTGATTTGCCTTCTGACAGGGCAAAATGCGCAAGGCTGATCAGCCAGTAAGCACGTTGTTTTCTGGAAGGATTTTCCGCCCTGCGCGTTGATTTGAAAATGACTCGCGTTGGCCTTCCATCGTAACATCGCCCTTAAGGCGGACGCGTGAACGGTCTGCCATCAATATCGTGTTCGGAGACTTCGCATGGATTTGACGCGCCTTGAGATCAATCGCCGCACCGCGCTGCTGACGTCGGCGGCCATCGCGGCCAACGTGATCAATCCGATGCGGGCCTTCGCGCAGAACACGCCGCGCAAGGGCGGCGTGTTCAACGTTCACTACGGCGCCGAGCAGCGCCAGCTCAATCCGAGCATCCAGGCTTCCACCGGCGTCTACATCATCGGCGGCAAGATCCAGGAAAACCTCGTCGATCTCGACGCCAACGGCCAGCCGGACGGCGTGCTCGCCGAAAGCTGGGAAGCGAGCCCCGATGGCAAGACGGTGACGTTCAAGCTGCGCAAGGGCATCACCTGGCACGACGGCAAGCCGTTCACCTCGGCCGACGTCGAATTCACGGCGATGAACATGTGGAAGAAGATCCTCAATTACGGATCGACGCTGCAGCTCTTCCTCACCGCGGTCGAAACGCCTGATGCCGAGACCGCGATCTTCAAATACGAGCGGCCGATGCCGCTGAACCTGCTGCTCCGCGCCCTGCCCGACCTCGGCTACGTCTCGGCCAAGCATCTCTATGAGAGCGGCGATATCCGCCAGAACCCGACCAATCTCGCGCCGGTCGGCACCGGGCCGTTCAAGTTCGTCAAATATGAGCGCGGGCAATATGTCATCGCCGACCGCAACGAGAATTACTGGCGTCCGAACGCTCCCTATCTCGACCGCATCGTCTGGCGCGTGATCACCGATCGCTCCGCGGCCGCCGCGCAGATGGAAGCCGGCGAGTTGCACTACTCGCCGTTCTCGGGACTAACGCTCTCGGACTTGGCCCGGCTTTCCAAGGACAAGCGCTTTATCGTCTCGACCAAGGGCAATGAAGGCAACGCGCGGACCAATACGCTCGAGTTCAACTTTCGCCGCAAGGAATTGTCCGACATCCGCGTCCGCCGTGCGATTGCGCATGCGATCAACGTGCCGTTCTTCATCGAGAACTTTCTCGGCGATTTCGCCAAGCTCGGCACCGGGCCGATCCCCTCGACCTCGACCGATTTCTATCCGGGCCCGAACACGCCGCAATACGCTTACGACAAGGCCAAGGCCGCCGCGCTACTGAATGAGGCCGGCTTCAAGCCGGGCACCGGCGGCACGCGCTTCACGCTAAAGCTGTTGCCCGCGCCGTGGGGCGAGGACATCTCGCTGTGGTCGACCTTCATCCAGCAGTCGCTGGGCGAGATCGGCATTCCCGTCGAGATCGTGCGTAACGACGGCGGCGGCTTCCTCAAGCAGGTCTATGACGAGCACGCCTTCGATCTCGCCACCGGCTGGCACCAATACCGCAACGATCCCGCGGTCTCGACCACGGTCTGGTACCGCTCCGGCCAGCCGAAGGGCGCGCCCTGGACCAACCAGTGGGGCTGGCAAGACGAGAACGTCGACAAGACCATTGATGATGCCGCGACCGAAATCGATCCGGCCAAACGCAAGGCGCTCTACGCCCAGTTCGTCAAGGAAGTGAACACGGAGCTGCCGGTCTGGATGCCGATCGAGCAAATTTTCGTCACCACGATTACGGCGAAGGCACGCAACCACTCCAACACCCCGCGCTGGGGATCGACGAGTTGGCACGATCTTTGGCTTTCGGCTTGAGCCGATATCCGCCAAGATAGGTCTATGCGCATTCTGAGCCTTGCGGGGCGGCGGCTTGCCGCCTCGATCCCGACCCTGATCCTGATCCTGATCGGCGTGTTCCTGCTGCTGCAGTTCGCACCGGGCGACACCGTCGACGCCATGATGGCGCAGATGGGCGGCGGCGATGCCGCTACCGCCAAGGAACTGCGCAAATTCTATGGGCTCGACCTCTCGATCCCGGCCCAGCTCGGCAACTACCTCTGGCGGCTGGTGCGGCTCGATCTCGGCTTCTCCTCGATCTACGGCAAGCCGGTGGCCTCGGTCATCCTGGAACGGCTGCCGCCGACGATCCTTTTGATGACCGCGTCGCTGTCGTTTGCGTTCTTCTTCGGGCTCCTGTTCGGCGTGATCGCCGCACGCGGGGTCAACCGCTGGCCGGATACGCTGATCTCGACGCTCGGCCTGATCTTCTATGCCACGCCCTCGTTCTGGTTCGGCCTGATGGCGATTGTTGTGTTCTCGGTCTATCTGCAATGGCTGCCGCCCGGCGGTTTCGAGGATATCGGAACGGTCCGGACCGGCATCTGGCGAGCCCTGGATATCGCAAGCCACCTGGTGCTGCCGACGCTCACCCTCGGGCTGATCTTTCTCGCCATTTACCTTCGCATCATGCGCGCCTCGATGCTGGAAGTGCTGAACCTCGACTATGTCCGCACCGCGCGCGCAAAGGGCCTCGACGAGACGCGCGTGGTGACGCGGCACGTGCTGCGCAATGCGCTGTTGCCGATGGTGACGCTGATTGGATTGCAGGCCGGCACCATGCTGGGCGGATCGGTGGTGGTCGAAAGCGTGTTCTCGCTGCCGGGGCTCGGGCGGCTTGCCTACGAGTCGGTGGTGCAGCGCGACCTCAATACCTTGCTTGGCATCGTCTTCGTCTCCGCGCTGCTCGTCATCACCGTGAACTTCATCGTCGACCTCATCTATGCGCGGCTCGATCCGCGCATCACGGCAGAGGGCTGACGCCATGGATGCGGTCAAGCGCTACTTCCGAAGTCCCGCCGCGGTCGCTGGCCTGATCCTGCTCCTGATCGTGATCGCAATGGCGATCTCTGCCGGCTGGTTCTACCCGCGCGATCCGCTGGCGCTCGCTGGCCGGCCGCTGGTCTGGCCGTTCTCCAATCCGCGCTTCCTGCTCGGCACCGACAATTCAGGACGCGACATCGCCGCGCAGATATTCTACGGCGCGCGGATATCGCTTTTGATCGGGGGTGTCGCAACGGCAATCGCGATCCTGATCGGCATCCTGGTCGGCGCGTTTGCCGGTTACTACGGCGGCTGGGTCGACAATGTCTTGATGCGGATCACCGAAGCGTTCCAGACGCTGCCGAATTTCGTGCTGCTCTTGGTGCTGGTCGCCGTGTTCGGCTCGACCTTGACGACGGTCACCATCGCCGTTGGCGTGGTGTCGTGGCCGGCGCCGGCGCGGCTGACCCGCGCCGAGTTCCTGTCGCTGCGCAACCGCGAATTCGTCCAGGCCGGGCGGACACTCGGCATGAAGAGTATCCAGCTCATTTTCGGCGAGATCCTGCCCAATGCGCTGCCGCCCGTCATTGTCTACGCCAGCGTGGTGATGGCGGTCGCCATCCTGCTCGAAAGCGCGCTCGCTTTCCTGCGGCTGTCGGACCCGAACGTGGCGTCCTGGGGAAATTTGATCGGCCTCGGCCGCGATGTGCTCCGCGTGCAGTGGTACGTCTCGGCAATCCCCGGCATCGCCATCCTCGTTACCGTGCTCGCGGTGTCGCTGGTCGGCCAGGGCCTCAATGATGCGCTCAATCCGAGGCTGAAAGGCCGATGAGCGCGAAAGATGCCATCCTCTCGCTCGATCGCTTGAGCGTCCGCCTGCCCGGCGGCGCGGATAGAGCGCATGCGCTATCGGGCGTGTCGCTGGAAATCGCTTCCAACGAGATCCTCTGCGTGGTCGGCGAATCCGGCTCCGGCAAGTCGATGATGGCGAATGCGATCATGCGGCTGTTGCCCAATGAGGTGACGATCGACGGCGGCCAGGTGATGTTCGAGGGTCGTGATCTCTGCAAAGCGTCGATCGCGGAGATGCGCGAGGTCCGCGGCGCCGGCATTGCGATGATCTTCCAGGAGCCGATGACGGCGCTCAATCCGCTGCGCACCATTGGCGACCAGATCGCCGAGATGTTCTCGATCCATACCGAATTGTCGAAGGCGGAGATCGGCGCGAAAGTGCTGGCGCTGCTCGCCGACGTCCGCATTCCCGATCCGAAGCTGGCGGCAAAGGCCTATCCGCATGAGCTATCCGGCGGGCAGCGCCAGCGGGCCATGATCGCGATGGCGCTGGCGCTCGATCCGAAACTCCTGATTGCCGACGAGCCGACGACGGCGCTCGACGTCACGACGCAAGCGCAGATATTGAAACTGATCCGCGACCTGCAGCAGCGCCGCAGAACGGCGGTCATGTTCATCACCCATGATTTCGGCGTGGTCGCCGAGATCGCCGACCGCGTCGTGGTGATGCAGCACGGCGTCATCGTCGAACACGGTACGGCTTCCGACGTACTGCACCATCCACAGCACGCCTATACCAAGCAGCTCATCGCCGCGGTGCCACCACTGAACGCGCCTCCCCGCGGGCGCTTGCCTCTGACAACATCCTGACGATCACCGATGTCTCGAAGACCTATCGCACCGGCGGTTTTCTCGGGCGCGGCGCGCGGGTGACGGCGGCCGTGAAGAATGTCTCGCTCAACCTGCCGCGCGGGGCGACGCTCGGCATTGTCGGCGAATCCGGATCGGGCAAATCGACGCTGGCGCGCTGCATCGTGCGGCTGATTGATCCCGATAACGGATCGATCGTGCTCGACGGCAGCGACTGGGCAAAAATGCCGCGTGAAGAGGTCCGCCGCGAGACGCGGCATATCCAGATGGTGTTTCAGGACCCGTTCGCCTCGCTCAATCCGCGCCGCAAGGCGGCCGAGCTGGTGGCGCTGGGGCCAATCGTGCACGGCACGCCGCGCGCCAAGGCGATTGCGGATGCGAAAGAACTGTTTGCGCTGGTCGGGCTGGATCCTTCTGCCGGCGACCGCTATCCGCACGAATTCTCCGGCGGCCAGCGCCAGCGCATCGGTCTTGCGCGGGCGCTGGCGCTGAAGCCGGACGTGCTGGTGGCGGACGAGCCGGTCTCGGCGCTCGATGTTTCCGTGCAGGCGCAGGTGTTAAAGCTGCTCGCCGAATTGCGGACGCGGCTCGGGCTTTCGATCGTCTTCATCACGCATGATCTGCGCGTGGCGGCGCAAATCTGCGACCTCGTCGCGGTGATGAAGGATGGTGAGGTGGTGGAGCACGGACGCGCGGCGGAGGTGTTCGGCAATCCGCAGCATCCGTATACGCAGGCGTTGCTCGATTCCATCCCGGGCGGGGAATTCGCGAGGGAGCACGCGACGGAGGCGGTGTAGCTCCCTCTCCCCGTGAAGAACGGGGAGAGGGAGAAGTGGCAGCTCGCCCGTGGGAATCACGCCATCTCCCTGGCATCTCGCCGGCGGTAGACCAACAGCATCAGCGGCGCCAGCTTTCGCAAAATGCCGTGGGCGACGATCGGCACTGGCTCGGTGAACGGCAGCGCCAGTTCGTTCTCCGGCACGCCGCGGACGGCCTTTGCCAGTTCGTTGCCGAGAGGCATCGTCAGCGCCACCGCGCGGCCATTGCAACCGGTCCAGCCGAACGCATTGGGCCCGAGCTTGTGGATGCGCGGCAAAAAGTCCGTGGTCATGCCGACATAACCGTTCCAGACATAATCGAACGAGACCTCGCCGATCTGCGGCCACAGCCGCTGCAGGCGTTCGGTGACGCGCGCCTTGATCCGCTCCACCTTGTTGCCGGGGCCGATCACCGCGCCGCCGGTGACCAGGCGGTTTCGCGCGTCGTAGCGTGCGAAATAGAGTTCGCCATGGGTATCCGACATCGCCTGCCGGCCGGGAATGATGGTCTTGCGGACGTTGTCCGACAACGGCTGCGTCGCCATTTGCCACGACAGCACCGGCATCACCTCGCGCGCAATCTCTGGCGCCAGCGATTTGGAGAATTCGCCGCTATAGGCATTGCTCGCCACGACCAGCGCACGGCCGGAAATCTCGCCCTTCGCGGTTTTGACGACCCAGCGGTCGCCCCGGCGCTCAAAACTTTCCGCCGGCGAGCGCGCGTAAATGCGCGTGCCGAGGCCGAGCGCGGTGCGCGCGAGGCCACGGGCCAGTGCCAGCGGATTGATGTGGCCGCCGGTTTTATTCCAGAAACCGCCGAACCATGCATCGGAGCCGAGCATTTCGCGCGTCTGCTCGCGCGACAGCAATTCGACTGGCGCGCCGAACTTCGACCACTGCCGCACCCGCCGTTCCGCGATCTTGATGCGGCCGGGCGAATGCACGGGCTGAACCCAGCCGGCCTGTTCCCCCTCGGCGTCGATCCTGTAGCACCTTGTCACGTCGAACAGATAAGAAGCGCTGTCGCGCAACATGCCGACGAAACGTTCGCCGGCCGCGCCGTGCTTTGCAACGATGTCCTCCGGATCGGGCCGCGACAGCGTCGGGATCACCTGACCATTGTTGCGGCCCGATGCACCCCAGCCCGGCTCCGCGGCTTCGACAATCGCGACATCGACGCCCGCTTCGCGCAGATGCAACGCGGTGGAAAGTCCGGTGAAGCCTCCGCCGATCACGATCACATCGGCCTGCTGCGAGCCGATCAGTTCCGGTAACTCAGGCCCCGATGGCGTCACGGCCGCCCACAATGAATCGGGCCAGCGGACGTTGCTCGTGTTCATCATGATCCTTTCTTGCAGGCAACTGATCGTTCTGATTAGCTTAGACCGCTAACGAGCCTCAGGGAACAAAAGAGTGGCACTCAAAAACATCATCGGAATCGATCACGCGGTGGTCATGGTGAAAGATCTCGAC
Organism: Bradyrhizobium sp. RDI18; assembly: GCF_043203335.1. Lineage (NCBI taxonomy): Bacteria > Pseudomonadati > Pseudomonadota > Alphaproteobacteria > Hyphomicrobiales > Nitrobacteraceae > Bradyrhizobium > Bradyrhizobium sp. RDI18. Next base: position 1,184,441 of record NZ_JBICRN010000006.1, read on the forward strand.
AAAGCCGCCGAAAACTACAAGCGGCTCGGCTTCACCGTATCGCCGCGCGGCACCCACAGCGCACATATGGGATCGGGCAATTACACCATCATGTTCGACCCCGACTATATGGAATTGCTCGGCGTGCTGACGCCGACGGAACATAATGCTCCGGCGCGGACATATCTGGAAAAGAATGGCGAAGGCATCGAGCGCATCGCGTTCACGGCGGTGGATTCCGCCGAAGGCGCGGAAGAAATTCGCGCGCGCGGCTATCCGCCGATTGGACCGACCGATTTCGAACGTCCGGTGACGATGCCGGATGGCACGATATCGGCGGCCAAGTTTCGCACCTTCCAATGGCCGACGGCGGAAGCGCCGGGCGGCGTGCGCATGTTTGCCTGCCAGCACAAGACGCGCGAGACGGTTTGGATTCCCGAATTGATGAAGCACGCCAATGGCGCAAAGCGCCTGAAGCAGGTGCTGATCGTCACCCCGGAGCCGGCGGATGACGCCGCGCAACTCGCGAGCATGATCGATCGTGAGGCAATGGTCGAACCGGACGGCGTCATTGCAGTCCCCTCAGGCGGCGACCGCGCCGACTTCATATTCCTGACAAAGACCCAGCTCGGCACACGCTACCCTGACGTCCCGCTGGCGGGGCTGCCCGAGCGCGGCGGCGCGGGGCTTGTGATCGCGGCCGATCTCGCGGCGGCGGAAAAGGCGCTCGGCCCTGTCGGCGTGAAGAGCGCCGATGGCGTGGTGGTGCCGCCGGCCGAAGGCAACGGCACGATGCTGGTGTTCGTGAGGGGGTAAGTCGGAGTGCTCGTGTCCCGGACGCGCTGCGCTGCGTCCGGGGGAACGCGACGGCCGGTTACTCCGCGGGCGCTGCCGCAGGTAGCTCCGGATGCGCGCTGTAATCCACGCTCGGACTCGTCTTCGCCAGCGCAAACAGTCCCGCCGCCATCACGGCATAGGCCAGCGCCACGCCCGGCGTGACACCGAGACCGCCGCCGATGCCGACGGATTCGCCATGCATGAAACCGAAATACGTCATGGCCGCGCCGGCGAGCGCAAAGGCTGACGCCTTCATGAAGTCGCGTTCGATCACGAACACGCCAATTGCGCCCAGCACGAGGCCGGCGAGGATCGAGCCGCCGCCCATCACTTCCAGCCCGTGATAGAGCACGCCTTGCTGCGGTAGCGATGCAATGGCTGCCGATTTGACCGCGCCGACTTTGTCGGCCGCGAGACCGCCGACGGTTTGCGCCGCAGCCATGCTCGCACCGAGCATGGTGTCGACCTGCAGCTTCGCCCACGCCGCGAGATGCGGTGTCAGCGCCAGCACGATGGCGGGAGCGTGCTTGAGCGGCGTGGTCTGGAACGCCTGCGCGCCGATCAGCATGCCGATATAGAGCAGGATCGGCGAGATCGCGACCACGGGCACGAGCGCCAGCAGCACCGAGATGATGCCGAACCACGACAGCAGCACCACCATGACGCCGGTCGCGGCCGAATAACCGATCCGCCCGCCCATCGCTTTCCAGCCGGGATGGCCGATATAAACCGCGTTGATGAAGGGATTACCCATCAGGCAGCCGATCAGGCTGACGACACCATCAGCCGTCAGCACGCGCGTGGTCGGATATTCGTCGCCGGCGGCTTCCGCGCTTTCGACATTGTCCATGGCCTCGACGAGGTCGTAGATGCCGAACGGGATCGCAGTCACCAGGATGATGCCGAGGAATTCGAAGCCGGAGAACACGTGGCCGAAGGCCGGCAGCGGCACCGAGAAGCCAAAATTCGCAAAGGCATCGCCAACGACCTTCAGGCTCAGCCCACCGATCCCGAGGCCGAACAGGTTCGAGCCCCACGCGATCAGCATGCCGGCGGCAATGGCGACAAGGCCCGCCGGAATCCCCTTCGGATATTTCACGCCACCGAACCAGCTCACCAGGATGATGGCGAAGCAGACGAGACCGATCTGCGGCGTCATGTACATTTCCAGCGCCGGGCGCATCGAGATGAAGGTGACGGAGACGCCGGCTAGCGTGCCGAGCAGCGCCGCGCGTGGGGTGATTTTCCGGATGTAGGGCGCGATGAAACCGCCGATCATCAGAATAAAACTCTGGAAGAACACCCAGACCAGGCCGGCCGACCAACCCTTCACGGGATCGCCGGTCTTGAGCGTGATCGGCAGCATGATCACGAAGGTGACGATGAACATGTGCGGCACGCTGACGCCGGACGGCAGCGCGCAGACGTCGTTGCGGCCGGTCTTCTGCGCCAGTTTGTAGGCGAGATACGCGTAATAGAACGTCGAGAGGCACATCATCAGGCCGAGCGCCGGCAGAATGCGGCCGAACACGATACTGTCCGGCATCTTCAGCACGAAGCGCAACAGCCCGGTCAGCACCAGCATGTTGACGAGGATGTTGGTGCCGAAGCCGAACAGCGCGTTCCAGTCGCCCGGCGTCCACAGCGCCGGCTTGAAAGTGGATGTACCTGATGTCCCCGTTGCGCTCGTGCTCATCGCAATCCCCCTGCTACTGCCGTTGTTGGAATCTCCGGTGAAAGTGCGTCCAGCACCGCGGCTGAATCCGAGACCCAGCCGAAGATGCCGCCCTGCGCCTTGATCATTTTCAGGCCTATCTCGTGAAATTCGGGAAAATAGGAGGCGCAGCCATCTGCCAGCACCACGCAGCGATAGCCGCGGTCGTTGGCTTCGCGCACCGTGGTGTTGACGCAGACCTCAGTGGTGACGCCGCATACCAAAAGGTTCTCGATGCCGTAGCGCTGCAAGACGTCACCGAGCTCGGTGGCGTAGAAGGCACCCTTGCCCGGCTTGTCGATCACGATCTCGCTGTCGAGCGGATAGAGCTCGGGAATGATGTCGTGGCCGGGTTCGCCGCGAACGAGAATGCGGCCCATCGGGCCGGGATCACCGATGCGCAGGGACGGCGCGCCGCGCTCGACCTTGGCCGGCGGCGCGTCGGAAAGGTCGGGCAGATGGCCCTCGCGGGTGTGAATGACCAGCATGCCGGCCGCGCGCGCCGCTTCCAGCACGGCGGCGATCGGCTTCACCGCGCGCGCGAGCTGGCTGACGTCGTTGCCGAGCGTCTCGCCGAAGCCGCCGGGCTCCATGAAATCGCGCTGCATGTCGATGATGAGAAGCGCGGTCGCCGCCCAATCAAGCTCGATCGGCTTCGGCTCCGCTGCGAGCTTTGCTGAGTTCGCCATGACGTACGCGCCCCGAACGAGAGAACCCCTCCGGAGAAATCAAGCAAGGCGCGTGCCATTGTGTACAATGGCGGCCGGCGGCCGACGGCGGCAAAATTGATCGTTGTTTCAATTTGTTGATTGTCGATGCTGAGGCGGTGCGCTTTCCGTCCAACGCATTCTGGACGGGCATCTGCTCATTATCTAAGCAAACCGCAATTGCGCGTGCTGAACGACAACTTGTCTGTCCTGGCGCCGGGCATCGCCTCGCTATGCAGAGGCCGCCTCAAGAGATTGCGAATTCCAGCTCAGCAGCGGGGCCCCGTATGCCCTCCTCCAGACCGTCAGGAAACGGGGAAACCAGGAGTGCGCGACGGCGCCCTGATAGGCCCATGTGCGATACTTGAGGCCGTTTTCCGACAGCAGTTCCTGATATCCGCCGTGCGTCTCGGTCGCGGTACGGATGTCTCTCAAAATATCGCGGGCGCAGGACCGGTACTTGTCAGTGCCGGAAAATTCATCGTACTCCAGCATGCGATCGGCGAACTCGACGTTAAACGTCGGCCAGCAGGATCGCCCCTGGTAGGCCGGAGCCGCAATCTTGTGGATCATCTTGTTCTGCGGATTATCCGTGGACACCAGGAAGTGTGATGTGTCCGGGATTCGAAACCGTGGCTCGCCTAGGATCAGATCCGTCGTGACGGCGAATAGTGCGCGTTCGCTCGCCTCGCTCAGGTCCCAAAATCCCTGGTGCACATTGACGAAGTCCAGGGCAACGGAAGACGCTCCCGGTTCGCTCCTGGAATCCAGGAAATGCCTGATATAGCCATGCTTGCCGAACAACTCGAGCAATTGCTTTTTATATTGTGAAAGCGCGCGTCCGAGCAGCCCTTCCAACTCGATCTGGTCGATCACCCCCAACCGTATTCCGAGCACAAAGGTCGCGTAGACGCATGCATTGGTGACGAACCGCCGGCGCTCGGCGCGGGTATCTGTCGCCGCGGAACGAGGTGCCGTTACGTCGCACAGCAAAGCTGTGAGGCCGTTGTCGTCGAACGGCTGCAACGAGCCGGCAAGTTGAAATATCGCCCTCTTCAGGTCGTCGCGATACGCAGCAAGCAACAAGCGGCCGGCATGCGCGCCTTGCGCCATCGCCAAATACGAAGATGCCCTTTGGTCCGCGCGCATGATCTGTTCCAGACCCGCGAGGATGCCCAACAACGTATCCGACGGCAGTGAGAAGTAATTGACGCCGATGTACCGATCGCGGCCTGCGGGAACAATGGTCGTCGTGACGACATTGGCGCGGACGGCCTCCAACATCAGCCGGACGCTCTTCTCGAGCAAACGAACCCTGCGGACGGCATCCTCGGAATCCATGATGGTCTCGGGATCGAGAACATCGGGATAGAACCAAGCAAAGTCCCGGGGATAATAGGCCGATGCGTGCGGCGCTCCTGTGACCAGAAAGTCCTCCGTCGGAAAAAAGGCACTGTCGACCGCGTGCCTGTACAGCTCTTCGATCCCGGCCGATGGGCGGTACCTTCTCAGGAAGCGATCACCGAGAAAATTGACGGCCTGAATACCGTTGGCGACACAGGAGGCAAACGGACCCTGGTAAAATCGGTACTGGCGATATGATGAAAATGGAATGTGGCGATGCATATGAGAAACAGAGTTCCGTGGTTTCGATTACCACGCCTTGGTACTTCAGACATCGTCGATTCGTCTTTCTGTCAAATGAATGATGATGTCACTGCATTGTCATAAAGCGGCATGGCAGCAGCGCTCAGGTCGGCTCTTGCAGGTGAGCAAATTTAATCCGGACGAACGCTGAACTTAGGACCTTGCATGCCGCCGCCTTTACTGCGGCCGGAAATTCTCGATCAGCCGCAGCAGCACGCGCGCGCCGGCATCGGCATCGGAGGTCTCGACATGCTCGGCCGGGTTATGGCTGATGCCACCGCGGCAGCGCACGAACAGCATGGCGACATCGACGATATCGATCATTGCCATGCCGTCATGCCCCGCCCCGCTCGGCAGTTCGAACACGCCATAGCCTTCGGCCGCAACCGCTTCCGCGACCTGCGCTTTCAGCCAGGGCGCGCAGGGCACGGTGCGGTTCTCATGGGTGACGTCGATCTGCAGCGACAGCTCACGGCGCGCCGCGATCGCTTCGATCTGTTGCACGATCTCGGCAGCGGCGCGCTTGCGGTGCGGATCGGTCGGCGCGCGGATGTCGAGTGTGAAGGAGACCTGCCCCGGAATGACGTTGGTCGCGCCCGGCGACGCGTTGATCACGCCGACGGTGCCGACCAGGCCGGCGCCATCGGCCTTGCAGAATTGCTCGACCGCGACGATGCATTCGGCGGCACCGGCCAGCGCATCGCGCCGCAGCGCCATCGGTACCGTGCCGGCATGACCGGCCATGCCGGAGAGATTTGCGGCGAGCCGCGTGGCGCCCGCGATCGCCGTCACTACGCCGACAGGGAGGTTCTGTTGTTCCAGCACCGGCCCCTGCTCGATATGCAGTTCGACATAGGCATGCAACTCGCGGCGGGTGCGCGCCGCAGCACCGATATGGTCGGGGTCGAGGCCGAATTGCACCATGGCCTCGCGCATGGTGAGGCCGTCACGGTCGCGCGCGTTGAGCACGCTTGCGTCGAAGGTTCCCGCGACCGCCCGGCTGCCGAGCAGCGTCGAGGCAAACCGCACGCCCTCCTCGTCGGCGAACCCGACGATCTCGATCGCGAACGGCAGCCGCACGCCGCGCCGGTTCAGATCGGCGACGCAGGCGATCGCGGTGATGACCCCGAGCGGTCCGTCCCATTTGCCGGCATCGCGCACGGTGTCGTAGTGCGAGCCCAGCATCAGGCTGGGCAATCCCGGGCGGTCGCCCTCGTAACGGCCGCAGACATTGCCGATGGCGTCGAGATGCGCTTCCATCCCGGCATCCCGCATCCAGGACAGAATGAGATCGGCTGCCGTGCGATGCTCTGGCGAGAGAAAGATCCGCGCCAGATGCTGCGGTGTCTCGGAAATCGTTCCGAGCTGATTGATACGGCTTACGATTTCATCGCCGAGCATTGCTTCATCCGATATCGAAAGCGCTATCGGCGAGATGCGACAGGTTGGCGTGCCAGTGCTGCGCGATCTGCAGCCGCGTCGGCACCCAGACGCGCTCGTGGTTTCCGATGTAGTCGAGAAACCGCATCAGCGCCGCCACGCGGCCGGGGCGGCCGACGACCCGGCAATGCAGGCCGACCGACATCATCTTCGGCGCGCTCTCACCTTCCGCATAAAGGACGTCAAAACTGTCCTTGAGGTAGGTGAAGAATTCATCGCCGCCGCCAAAGCCCTGCGCGTTGACAAAGCGCATGTCGTTGGCGTCGAGCGTATAGGGGATGACCAGATGCGGCTTTGAGCCCCGCGACTTGATCCAGTACGGCAGGTCGTCGGCATAGGAGTCGCTGAGATAAAGCAGGCCGCCGGCCTCCATCAGCAGCCTTAAGGTGTTGATCGAGGTGCGCCCGGTGTACCAGCCAAGCGGGCGCTGCCCCGTCGCCTCGGTGTGGACGCGGATCGCCGCCGCGATCTCGGTGCGCTCCTCGTTTTCCGACATGTCCTTGTGCTCGATCCATCTCAGGCTGTGGCTGGCGATGTCCCAGCCGACCTCCTTCATGGCAGCAACCACGTCGGGATTTCGCTGCAACGCCTTCGCGACGCCGAACACGGTGACCGGCAAATTGCGCTCGGCGAAGATCCGCCACAGCCGCCAGAAGCCGGCGCGCGAGCCATACTCGAACATCGACTCGATGTTGGCATGGCGCTGTCCGGGCCAGGGCTGCGCGCCCAGCACGTCGGACAAAAAGGCCTCCGAGGCGCGATCGCCGTCGAGAACATTGTTCTCGCCGCCTTCCTCGAAATTCACCACGAACTGCACCGCAACGCGCGCATTGCCCGGCCACTTCGGATCGGGCGCGTTGCGCCCGTAGCCGCGGAAGTCACGCGGGTAGGCCGGCGCCGCCATGATCAGACTTCCTCGAAGCGGATCTTCTGCGCGCCCTTCCACAGCACGGTCTTGCCGAACGCGGTCAGGTTCTCCAGCCCCGAAGTCAGGGTGATGAAGTGGTTGCCGGCGAGCTGGCCCATCTTGCTCGCAAAGTGCACGCCGCCATAGGCCAGCAGGATTTCGGTCTCGCTGATGCCGCCGGGATAAAGAATGATCTGGCCGGGCGCGGGATAGCTGGTGTGGTTCTCGTAGGAGACGCCGAAATCGAGATCGCCGAGCGGCATCCAGACACCCTCGCCGCTCCAGCGGACGTGGATCGCCTGGCTCTCGAACGGCATCGCCTTGCGAAAGGCGGCGACCGTCTTCGGCGCCAGTTGCTCCTCGAAGCGGGCCTGGAAGGTGAATTCGCCGGCACGGACAATCAGTTGGCTCATCGATCTCTTCTTCTAGATATAGGTGAGGAAGTGGTTCAGCCGTATCCATTACAGCCCGAACAAGCGGACGCAAGGCCCCATTCGGCAGTTTCGGCGAGGACATCGGGCCCGGAATTCGTTCCTGTGCAGGAGCTAGCCGTGGGCCCTTGCCGCCATCGGACTGGACCGCTTATCGCCGTGCTCGAAAGTGTCGCTGAAGTCGGCGAGCCGGGGCGATATCATGGCACGTTCGCGCGGGAAGGCTTCCGGCATCTCCTCGCGAATGAAGGTGAGCAGCTTTTCCCTGATCTCGCAGCGGAGATCCCAGGATTGCGGCGCCGAGCTGGCGCTGACCAGCGCCCGAAGCTCGATCGCCCGCGGGCTGGCCTCGATCACCTGGAGATTGACGACGGCGCCATCCCACAGTTTGGACTCGCGTACGGCCTGTTCGAGCCGCTGCCTGATCCGCGAGACATCGGTGCAATAATCGACATGAAGGGTGATGGTCCCGATCAGCGACTGGGTGTCGCGGGTCCAGTTCTGGAAGGGGCGCTCGATGAAGTAGGACAGCGGCACGACCATCCTGCGCCAGTCCCACAGCCGGACCACGACATAGGTCGAGGCGATGTCCTCGATCCACCCCCATTCGTTCTCGATGATGACGGCGTCCTCGATCCGGATCGGTTGCGTGATCGCGATCTGAACGCCGGCGATGAGGTTGCTGAGCAAAGGCCTTGCGGCAAGGCCGACGATCAGGCCGGCCGCGCCGGCGGAGGCGAACAGACTGACGCCGTACTGCTTGACGGACTCGAAGGTCATCAGGGCAGTGGAAACGGCAATGATGACAATCAAGATATGGATCACGCGCTTGAAGACGCGCACCTGGGTGACCTGCTTGCGGGCGAGAAAATTCTCGTCAGTATCGAGGCGGAAGCGCTGAAGATAGCGCGCGGCCCCCATGTCCACGGCGCGAACCGTGATCCATCCGATCAGCGCGATCACGGCAACGATGAAGAAGTGCCTGAGCTGTTCACGCAGCACGTCGTTCAAGGGCGCCAGCGGCAGCACCAGCGCCTCGGCGACGAGACAAAGCGCCAGCCGCGCCGGGCCGGAGACCCTTTGCAGAAGCAGCGTCACGGCCGGCCAGCGCATCCGCAGCGCGCGCTTGATGATTCTTGCGGCAATACCGTACACGAACAGCGCCACGGCAATGGCGCCGACGACGAGGCCAAGCCCAACCAGCCATTGTGGCACCCAATCAAACGCCTGTTCGACCTTTGACAGAAGATCTTCCATGCCGGATTCCCCACTGCGCAGCGTCTTCGGTCGCTAACGCACTGATCCGTGCATTGGTCCCGCATGCGGCGCAGCGCAGCAATTCATCTGCGCATCGCGGAGATCGATGGGCGAAACGGGGAACTTTGGCGTGATGGCACGCGGTTGCAGGGCTCGATCGCTCAGGATTCGCCGCGCCAGAATGCGGTCTGCAGGGGCAACTGGTGTTTGATCATCGCGACGCCATCAACCACCTTCAGGCCGCGCGCGGCGCAAGCTTGCATGAACTCGGTCCGGCGGGCGGCAATGATATCGAATACGGCGCAATCATCCGGCAGCCTCGCGGGATTCATCGGCAGGGCGTCCGTCTCGCGAAGCCCAAGCGAGGTGGCGTTGACCAAGAGGCCAGCGTCATCGAATCTTTCGTCGAGGCAGATCTCAAGATCGGCGAAGCGGCTGCGCAGTTTTTGGGCGAGGATTTCGACCGGCCCTGGCGTTTCGTTTAGGATTTGCAGCCGCCTCACGCCTGCGGCAGCCAGCGCGTGACAGATCGCGCGGCCGGCTCCGCCCGCCCCGATCACGACGCAGCGGCGGTCGGGATCGAATATCCCCTCCTCGCGCGCCGCATTCAGGAAACCGCCGCCATCGAAGGATTCGCCGACCAGTCGTCCACCGGACTCGATCCGGATCGTGTTGACGACGCCTTCGAACTCTGCGGCCGGCCCGACCGCATCGCATAGCTCGAACGCCGCCGGCTTGTGCGGCATCGTGAGATTGAAGCCGGCGACGCTCGGCGATTTCACGAGCGTGCGGATCGTCTCAGAGAGATGTTCCGGGGTGATGTCGAGCGGCACCATGTGCCAGTCCAGCCCATTGCCTTGAAAGTAAGGCGTGTAGTGGCGGGGCGCGCCGACATGGCCGGCCGGATGGGCAAAGATGAATACAAATCGTGAAGCACCGGTCGGAAGCCGCATCGCTCACCCTTTCACGGCGCCCGCCGTCAGCCCGCTCACCAGATAGCGGCGCACGGCGAGCGAGAAAATCAGGACCGGCGTCATCACCAGCGAGCCGCCCGCGGCGATCTTGCCCCACTCCCATCCCTCGTAGTTCATGAAGTTGACCACGGCGACCGGCGCGGTGCGCGCATTGGTCCGCGTCAGGATCAGCGCAAAGAAGAAGTCGTTCCAGGCGTAGAGGAAGCACAGGATCGCGGTGGCGGCTATGCCGGGCGCTACCATCGGCAGCACGATCTGGAGGAAGACGACCCGTGTCGACGCGCCGTCGACCAGCGCCGCCTCTTCCAGCGACGACGGCACGGTTTCAAAAAACGGCTGCATCATCCAGATCACCAGCGGCAGGTTGAAACTGGTGTAGACCAGCACCAGCCCGGTGACGGTGTCGAGCAGCCCGATCCAGCGATAGAACAGAAAGAACGGAATCGTGAATGCGATCGGCGGCGCCATTCGCGTTACCAGGATGGCAAAGCTCAGCGCGTGCTTTCCCCGCCCCGCCCATCGCGACAACGCGTAGGCCGCGGGCACCCCGAGAATGAGCGCCAGCGCCGTGGAGAATGACGCACTCATCAGGCTGTTGACAAAGGAGGCCGCGAACGCGCCTTGCCAGAGCGACGCATAATTTTGCAGCGTCGGCGTGAAGATCAAGGGCGGCGGAAACTGCAGGATCAGGTCGTTGGACTTGAAGCTCATCTGCAAGAGCCAGAGGAACGGCGACAGCAGCACGATCAGCGTCACGCCGATCGCAACCAGCCGGCGCGGGCTGGCCGAACGGCGGACCGGGCCACTCATGCCCCCACTCATGCCATGGCCTCGCGGCGGCGGCCCATCCACACCACACCGAGGCTGACCGCGACGACGAGCAGCAGCATCACGATCGTGACCGAACTGGAATAGCCGATTTCGTTGAAGTCGAATGCGAGCAGATAGGCATAATAGTTGGTCACCTCGGTGACGCTGCCCGGCCCGCCGCCGGTCAGGAGGAACACCAGCGGAAATGCCTTGACGCTATCGATCAGGCGAAACATGCCCGAGATGACCAGGATCGGCGTGATGAAGGGCAGCGTGATGTAGAAGAAGATCTGCAGCCGGTTGGCGCCGTCGACCAGGGCGGCTTCGGAAAATTCCTCCGGAATGGTCTGCAGCGCGGCCAATACCATCAGGAAGGTGAAGGGCATCCATTCCCAGGTGTCGGCGATGATGATAGCGGTCAGCGCAAAATCGACGCTCGAAGTCAGCGACGGCATGGCCACGTTGAGCAGGCTTGCGGCGTAATAGAGCGGGCTGATGTCGGGCGTGTAAATCAGCTTCCAGATGATCGCCACGACGATCGGCGGCAGCACCATCGGAATCAGGAACAGGGTGCGGGCGAATTCCACGACGCGCGACTGCGTGTGCAGCAATAGCGCCAGCAGCATGCCGAGCAGGACCTGCAACAGCACGCCCCAGAACGACAGCTTGGCCTGCACCCATAGCGAATTGACGAAGCGCGGATCGCCGGGGAGCAGGCGATAGTTCCGCAAGGGCGAAGAGAAATCGGTCGACGATCCCGGATTGACCAGTTGGAACGGCGTCAGGCTGGTCACGACAAGATAGATCGCAGGCAAGCCTGCGATCACGAACAACACGATCAGGCTCGGCGCCAGCGCGATGCGATTGAAGCGCCGGCGCTCGGCGTCGACCAGTCCTTCTCCGCTCAAAGTGCGGTCCCGGCGCGGCGGAGATTGGCGACCGCCTGCTCCTGCGCTGCGTTCATCGCAGCCTGGGCTGCGAGCTGCCCGGTCGCCACCTGCTCGAACGCCTTGTTGAGGACATCGCCAACGATCGGGAACTCCTTCACCGTGCGATAGGCCATGTAGTTCTCGCCCTTGGCCGGCAGCCCCAGCACTTCGAGATAGAGCGCGCCGAGGTCCTGGCCGTTGACCGTGTTCAGCCTGCGGTATTCCTCACTCTCGATCACGGATCTGCGGCATACCGAAGAATGGCCGTGCTCCTTGACCAGCCGCATCGAGATTTCGGGGCTGAGCGCCCATTTGACGAATTCCCACGCCGCTTTCTTGTTCTTGGCGTTCTTGGGAATGCCGAGGCCCTGGCTGTTGGCGGCCGGGTAGTCGTGCACAGGCCCGGCGGGCATCCTGACGACGCGGGAGGTGTCTTTCACCTTGCTGTCGTTCGAGAGCAGGATCGGCGTAATCCAGGCGCTGGAATGAATGAAGATGTTGGAGCGGCCCGTCATGTGGGATTGCCGCGCCTGATCCTCGGTGTAGGTGAGCACGCCCTTCGGCGCGTAGTTCTTCAGAAGGTTCGCGTAATATTCAACGGCCTTGATCGCCTCCGGCGAGTTCAGCGTCGGCATGATGTCGGCAGGCGGCTTGCGGAAGATGTTGCCGCCAAAGCCCTGGATGTATGGCGGCAGGCACCAGTGATGGAGTTGGAAGCTGACGATGCCGTTGACGTTCTCGGCGCCGTTGATCTCGGCGCAGACCTGCTGCAATTCGGCAAAGGTTCTGGGAATCTTGAGGCCTTTTTTCTCCATCAGGTCCATGCGCGACAGGCCCATCACCATGGCCCCGCCTTCCCAGGAATAGCCGTAGGTGGCGCCCTTGACGTCGCGATACGGCACCTGCGCGCCCTCGACGAAATCCTTCGGATTCCATTCCGCCGGCGTCAGGTTGGGATCGCCGGTGAACTCGTCGAGATTGGCGAGTAGCCCTGCCGCCACCCAGCGCGCGGCAAGGATGAAGGTGACATTGACGAAATCGAACGCCGAGCCACCTGATGACAATTCGAGATTGGCCTGCTGGTTGTAGACTGGGAACGCCGAAAGTTGCAGATCAACCTTCATGCCGGTCTGCGCTTCGAACTCCGGAATGTAGTTCTGCAGCAGCGTGAAAAAGCGGTGCTGAAAGGACGCGCCGCGCAGCGTGACGCCGGCAAACGGTTTTGTTTGTGCAATGGCTGGCAGCGGAAATGCGACCGCGCCGAGGGTAGCGGCGCCGGCCTGAAGCAGCGCTCGGCGGCTGAAGCCCGCGGATTTATGGCTCGAATTCTTCTTGGTCATGGCACCCTCCCTGACGGTCTTTTTGGACAATATGACCGACATAAAATGTGCTGTCAAAAGGAGGGTTCTCTCGCGTACACTATTTTTACGGTATGAATTGACATCGCATCGCAATAAAGCAGACAATATTATTTCAAGGCTTGAGGATCCACGATTTGCCCAGGGACGTCGAACTCCGTCAGTCCAACACCCACGTCGCGCGGGAAATCGCCAAGCTCATCGTCTCCGGCACGTGGCAGGAGGGAAGCACGCTGCCGCGCGAGATCGAGCTCGCGTCGCAATTTTGCGTCAGCCGCACCTCGATCCGGGAATCGCTGTCCATCCTCAAGGCAAAGGGCTTGATTGCGGCGCGGCAGAAGGCCGGCACCCATGTCCGCGAGCGGATCAACTGGAACATGCTGGATGCAGAGCTTCTGGAATGGACATGGGCGCTGCGTCCGACGGAGGAGTTCGCCCGCCAGCTCACTCAGGTGCGCCGGATCGTCGAACCTGAGGCTTGCGCGATCTGCGCCGAACGCGGCTCGGACGCCGACCTCGCCCGGATCGAACGGGCCTATCGCGAGATGGACGCCGCCGGAATGGACAGCCGCGCCTATTCCGAGCCCGATCTGCGCTTCCATCGCGGCATCCTGACGGCGACCGGCAACGACTTTCTGGTCGCCTTCGGCGCCACCGTCGAGGCGGCGCTACGGATGTCGTTCGATCTGTCGACGCTGAACCCGGGCGCGCCGCGCAAGAGCCTGCCCTATCACCGCGCCATCCTCGACGAGATCTGGGCGCGCAATCCCGACGGCGCGCGGCGCGCTATGCATCGCCTGATGGACCTGACCGAGCGCAACATTACCTCGGCGCTGTCACGCCGGCATGGCGAAGCGATGGCGGCAGCGGATGCCAGCCGTGAACACGACGCGTGACGGAACGATCCTAAACCCTTGCTTTCCCTTGGCCTTGCGCGTTTCATTCCGGTCAAACATCAGCGACCGGGGAAACGCCCATGCCCGCAAGAATCATCGGAATGATCGGCACCCAGCAGGAGGGCGTCGCGGTTCACCTGATCAAGGGACAGATATCGCGGCAATGGGTGGTCGATTTCACCCGGCTGCACGAGCAGTGGAACTATGATTCCGTCCTTGTCGGCTATTACGCCTCCGCCGCCGAAGGTTTTGCGGTTGCACTCTATGCCGCCGATCACACCGAGCGGATCAAGTTCCTGATCGCGCACCGGCCGGGTTCGGTGGCGCCGGCGCTGGCCGCGCGGCAGGTCGCAACCTTCGACCAGCTCACGCAGGGCCGGATGGCGCTGCATATCATCGCCGGCACCAGCGACGCGGACCAGGCGAGCGAAGGCGACTTCCTGCCCAAGAATGACCGCTATCGCCGCGCCGGCGAATATCTGGAGGTGATGCAAAAACTCTGGACCAGCGACAGCCCGATCGATCACAGGGGCGAGTTCTACCGCGTCGAGGGCGGTTTCTCCGATATCAAGCCCTACCAGCAGCCCTTCCCTCCGCTGTTTTTCGGCGGCTCGTCGGAGGGCGCGCTGGAGATGGGCGCCAAACATTGCGACGTGTTCGCGATTTTCGGCGAGCCGCTGAAGGAAACGCGGGAACGGGTGCAGGATTTCCGCCGCCGAGCAGCCGCCCTTGGGCGCAGCGTCGGCTTCAACATGTCGCTGCGGCCGATCATGGCGGACAGCGAAGGCGCGGCATGGGACAAGGCGAACGCGCTGCTGGCGAATGTCGAGCGCAAGACCGGTGCCGCGCCCCAGCCGACCAATCATTCCGCCGAACGCCTGCTCGGCTACGCCGCGCGCGGCGACGTCCACGACGAACGGCTATGGATGGGGATCGCCCGCGCCACCGGCGCGCCCGGCAATACGTCATGCCTGGTCGGAACACCCGAGCAGATCGCGGCAGCAGTGCTGGAATATTACAGACTCGGCATTCATTCCTTCCTGCTGCGCGGTTTCGAGAATCCGCACGACACGATGGCGATCGGCCGCGACTTGATTCCACTCATCAAGCAAGGCGCGCTGGCGATCGACCGGCAGGCCGAAGCAGCCGAATAGAGTTCACCTCAAGTATCCGCAGCCACCTCAAGACACCGGCGCAAGCTCTTGGGACATGAAGAGAAAACGCATGAAAGAATTTGCATGAAGGCGGTCGTTGTCGAGAACTATAATTCGATCGACGGTATCTCGATCAAGGAGATCGATACGCCAGGCCTCGCCGCGGGCGAAGTCCGCGTCAGGGTCGGCGCGGCGGCGGTCGGCTTCGTCGACGGGCTGAAGGTGCAGGGTCTCTACCAGACCAAGGACCCGCTGCCGTTCGTGCCGGGAACGGAGTTTGCCGGAACGGTCGATGCCGTCGCTGGCAGTATCGACGCGTTCAAGCCGGGCATGCCGGTGATCGGCATGGCCCGTTCCGGCGCGCTGGCAGAATATATCTCGGTGCCGTCTGCGGCTCTCAAGCACCTGCCGCCGCAAGTTCCGTTCGAGGCTGGCGCGTCGTTTCAAGCCAACTATCTGACCGGGCTCTACGCGCTGGATGCCCGCGCGGCGCTGCGCGAAGGCGAGATATTATTGGTGCTGGGCGCCGCCGGCGGCGTCGGCATCGCTGCCGTCCAGATCGGCAGACTGATGGGCGCGCGGGTGATCGCCGCGGCCTCAACGCCGGAAAAGCGCGACTTCGCGGTTCGTCACGGCGCCGATCACACCGTCGACTACACCCAGGCGGATTGGCGGGAGACGCTGAAGGAGCTGACCGGCGGGCATGGGCCCGATGTCATTTTCGATCCCGTCGGCGGCGAAGTATCGCTGCAGGCGTTCCGCTCGATCGCCTGGCGCGGGCGGCACCTCGTCGTCGGATTCGCCTCCGGCACCATTCCAGCGCTGGCGTTCAACCTGCCGCTGCTCAAGGGCGGCGCGCTGCTCGGCGTCGACCTCGCCCAGATCCAGAAGCGCGAGCCGGAGACCCACGCCCGCCTGATGGCGCAATTGTTCGACTGGCTGGCCTCGGGCAAATTGCAGCCCGTGGTCGGCAAGATCGTGCCGTTCGAAAATTTCCGCGAGGCCTTCAAGACCATGCAGTCGCGATCGGCGCTCGGCAAGATGATCGTGAAATTCGGCTGAAGCGGCGCATCGAAGCAGGATACGGACGGATGTCTCTGGAAAACGGCAAGCCATCGCGCCGCCTGATGCATAGGCGATCGGTCGAATGCGAAGGCTTTCTGCGGGACGACGGGCTCTGGGAAGTCGAGGCGTGGCTGCGCGACACCAAACCCTTCGTCCAGCGCGCCGATCGTTTCCGCGGCGAACTGAAGCCGGGCGATCCCGTCCACGATATCGGCCTGCGGCTGGCGATCGACGAGGACATGACCATCCGCGAGGCGGAAGCGATGATGCGCGCCACGCCCTACCCGACCTGCATCGAGGTCGAGCCGATCTTGCAGCGCCTGGTCGGCGAGCGGATAGGCCCGGGCTGGCGCGAGACGGTGCGACGCAAGATCGGCCGGATCGAGACCTGCACGCATCTCGCCGAACTGCTCGGCCCCGCCGTGACCACGCTGTACCAGACCATGTCCTATGGCAGAAATCCGGAAGGCCGCGATACGCTGGAGAACCAGCAGAACTCCGGCCAGCGTCCGTTCTTCATCGGCGGCTGCCACTCCTGGCGCACCGACGGCCCCGTCGTCGCGGCGATGTTTCCGCAGTTCGCGACCAAGCCGGCGGCAAAGGATTAGGCGCGGAGGCGATCGTAGATCGCAAACGCCGCGGCCAAGGCGCAGCCGGCGACGATGCCAACCGTCAGGTCTTCGATCAGCGTCAGGCCGAAGGTCGCGATCAGCACCGCCGCGCTGCGCCAGTTGCGAAGCAGGCGAAGGAACTCCTCCTTCTCCGCCATATTCCAGCAGACAATGACCAGCACGCCCGCCAGCGCCGACAGCGGGACAAAGCTTGCGAGCGGGGCTGCGGCCACCATGAACACCAGTACGAAGAGCGCATGGGTCATGCCGGAGACCGGGCTGCACGCCCCGGCACGGATGTTGGTCGCGGTGCGGGCGATCGTGCCGGTGACGCTGATGCCGCCGAACAGAGCGGACGCGACGTTGGCGATGCCTTGCGCCACGACCTCCATGTTGTAGCGGTGCTTGCGCCCCGTCATGCCGTCGGCGACCTTTGCGGATAGCAGGCTTTCGACCGCCCCGAGCAGCGTGAAGGATAGCGCCGCCGGCAATACCTCGAGCACGGTCGCATACGAGATCGCCGGCAGACGCGGTCCCGGCAATCCATCCGGAAGCTGGCCGAAACGGCTGCCGATCGTCTCCACCGGCAGATTGAACAGCCAGGCGGCGACTGCGGCCAGCACGACCGCGATCAGCATTCCGGGCACGTTCGGCGAAAGCCGCCGCAACAAGAAGATCAGGGCTGCCGAGCCGATGCCGATCATGCCCGCGGCCGGCGAGATGGTCGGCAAGGACTGGCCGAGCATCGCAAGCTTTGGCAACAGCGGCCCGGGCTCGGCAGCCGGAAGCTTCAGCCCGGCGAGATCCCGGAGTTGGCTGGCAAAGATCGTGACCGCGATTCCGCAGGTGAAGCCTATGGTCACCGCATGGGGGATATAACGGATCAGCGTGCCGAGCCGCAAAAGGCCGATCAGCGTCAGCATGAAGCCGGAGATGAAAACCGTCAGCAGCAGCCCTTCCAGCCCGAACCTCGTCACGGTAGCCGATACCAAGACGATGAACGCGCCGGCAGGACCGCCGATCTGGTAGCGGCTGCCGCCGAGCGCCGACACTAAAAAGCCGCCGATGACGGCGGCGTATAATCCCCGCTCGGGCGATACGCCCGAGGCGACGGCGATCGCCATCGAGAGCGGGAGCGCGACGATCGCAACCGTCAGGGCCGCCAGCATATCCTTCCGGAAGCTGGCAAGACCGTAGCCTTCCGACAGAACCGTGACGAGCTTGGGGCGGTAATGATGGGCGGTAGCGGTACCGTCGGGCATTTGCGGGCGAGCCAGTGTGGATTCGAGAACTACATATAATGGAACACGCACCGGGCGGCCACCGGCTCGAATACGGAGCCCAAAGCGATTTTCGCATAGATGAGACCGAGATTGACGCAGGCCATTGCGTAGCCCCGGCTAGCTGCCGGCCGTCGGGCAGGAGTTCACCGGCACTCGGCGCAAGCGCCGTCGTCACCTCGATCCTTCCGGTCGCTTTTGACTAGAATAGACACCTACAGGCTGCATGGCCGGCATCTCGAACAGCGCGTTAGATTAAATCGACTTCGCGGGCTGGCAGGCGGCTGGCCGACGTCGGCGCCTGAGAGTATAAGCTAGCGCCTAGATGCCGGAACGACGGGGAGTGCCCAGATGAGCAATTACCGCGTCTCCTTCTACAAGGACCTGTTGAATTCCGACGGTCACAGCTTCAAGTGCCTCCAGCGCTGGGTCGACGTACAGTCCGACGATCCCTCTCAGGCGAAGGTGCTTGCGGGACGGCTGGTCGACAACGACCGCCTGAACGCCGATTGCATCGAGGTGATGCACCTGATGGATGTCCCTCACGAGTTCGAACGTTCATCGGTCCGTGCGTCCAGCAAGCACGCCGGGAACGTCGCCCCATAAATCGCGGGGTGAATCGAATCCTTGCGCGCGTAACTGCCGGTTCATTCACAACCGTACGCATTCATACTGATTTCGCTCACCGTCGAGATGAGCGCGATGCTGAGCACGGCCAGCGCGTCGCGGAAATCCCGTGACACGGATTTTTCGCATCGCGAGAAGTCGCTGCAGTTCGAAGCCAAAGGACGCAGCGCGAAACGAATTGTCAGATTGGGCGTGACGCCGCGTCGGACGCATGTCACTATTCCCCGATAATCAAACGCCGCGCACGTCGGACGAAGTGCGGCTGCCAAGGGAGAGACAATAGCGTCGGCGTGGGCGCATGAGTTCCTTTTGGCCCAACCCGTCCGTTGGCGTCGCATGGGACAACAGATTGTCCATCGTCTGCTGATTTCGTTCCCCGCTCTGCTCGGGGTTCTCTTCCTCTGCTTTTGCCTGTTGCAGGTCGTTCCGGCAGATCCCGCGATGATCATTGCCGGGCCCGATGCCAAGGCCGAGACCATCGCCGCGATCCGTCAGGAACTCGGTCTCGACAGATCGATCCCCGTTCAATTCTTCGAATACATCCTGCGTGTGCTGCGCGGCGATCTCGGCCGCTCCATCATTTCCAACCGAATGGTGAGCGAAGAACTGGCGATGACGATCGGGCCGACGATCGAGCTGATGCTCGGCGCGATGCTGATCGCAGTGCCGGCCGGGCTCGCGCTCGGGACGCTGGCGGCAGTCCATCGCGGCCGCCTCACCGATCGCATCATCATGGCCTGCTCGGTCGCCGGCGTGTCGATGCCGGTGTTCTTCATCGGCCTGATCCTGATCCAGTTCGTTGGATTCAAATGGGCGCTGTTGCCCTTCACCGGGCGCACCGGCCCGGTATGGGACGGCGGATTGCCGAGCCTGATCCTCCCCGCTCTGACGCTCGGCGCGGTGCTAATCGGCCCGATCGCGCGGTTGACGCGCACCGCCGTGCTCGAAGTGCTCGGCGCCGATTTCGTCCGCACGGCGCGCGCCAAGGGATTGCGTGAGCGGGTGGTGATCATTCATCACGCGCTGCGCAACGCCATGATCCCCGTCGTCACCCTGATCGGGCTGCAAGCGGCGTTCCTGCTCGGCGGCGCCGTGGTCACGGAAACCATGTTCTCATGGCCCGGCGTCGGCCGGCTTGCCGTCGGCGCCATCGTCTCCAGCGATTTTCCGACCGCGCAGGGCGCGATCATGATCCTCGCCGTCGCCTTCCTGACGATCAACCTCCTGGTCGATGTCCTCTACGTCTATCTCGATCCCAGGGTGCAGCGCAGATGAGCGTCGAGGCCCTCGAACAAGGCTTTATTCAGGAGCGCGAAACCGGCGTATTCGCCCGCGCCGGGGTGTTGCGCCGGCTGGCGCGCGACCGGGTCGCTGCACTCGCCGGGCTGGCACTCACGGCAATCGTGCTGGCGGCGCTGTTTGCGCCCTGGATCGCGCCCTACGATCCCTACTTCACCGACCTCACCAAGGTGATGCTGCCTCCCGACGCCGCGCACTGGTTCGGCACCGACAATACCGGGCGCGACATTTTCAGCCGAGTCCTTTACGGCACGCGCAACACGCTGATGCTCGGGCTGGTCGGCGTGATCGTCGGCGGCTTCATCGGCGGTGTTCTCGGCATCCTTGCCGCCTACTACCGGCGGCTGGACGGCTGGATCATGCGGCTGGTCGACGTGATGCTCGCCTTCCCTGCGATCCTGATCGGGCTTGCGGTGGCCGCGATCTTCGGCGCCGGGCTGACCGCCGTGGTGATTGCGCTCGTGGTTGCCACGGTGCCCGATGTCGCCCGCGTTGCACGCGGCGCGGCGATCGGCGTGATGGGCCAGGAATTCATGGAGGCCGGCCGCGCCGTCGGCGTCTCCGACGGTGAATTGATCTGGCGCTATCTGACGCTGAATTGCATATCAACGATCTTCGTGTTCCTGACGCTGCGCTTCGGCCAGATTATCCTGATCGGCGCCGCGCTCGGCTTCCTCGGCATGGGCGCGCAGCCGCCAACCGCCGAGCTCGGCATGATGGCAGCGCAGGGCCGCGACTTCCTGTTCATGGCGCCGCATATCGCGACGATCCCGAGCTGTGCCATCTTCGTGATCGTGCTGGCCGCCAACCTTCTGGGCGACGCATTCCGCGACGTCCTCGATCCGAGGCTGCAGACATGATCAGGTTCGCACTGGGAATGTCCTTGGCACTGTGCGTCACGGGCTCGGCGGCGGCCCAGACTCTCCAACTCATGAAGGGGATCGACGCGCCGCACTACGATGCGCAGCGCACCACCTGGGGGCCGACGTCCGATATCGTCAACATGTTCCAGGACACGCTGGTCGCGCTCGACTGGGATGGCCGCACGCCGATCCCCTATCTCGCCAAGTCATGGACGATCAGCGAGGACGGCAGGACGTATACGTTCAAGCTGCGCGACGACGTATCGTTCTGCAGCGGCAAGAAATTCACCGCCGACGACGTCGTCTACAGCTTCAAGCGGCTCAAGGATCCCGCGATCAAGGCGCCCTATGCCTGGCGCGCCGGCAACATCAAGGAGTTGCGTGCGCCGGATCCTTACACGGTCGAATACGAGCTCGAGGAGCCCTACTCCGAACTGCTGCTGCAGCTCACCATGTTCACCAACGTCATCCACAACAAGGAGAGCGTGGACGCACTGGGCAAGGATTACGGCATCAAGGGCGCTGACGGCACCGGCCCATGGTGTTTCGAGAGCTGGCAGCCGCGCACCGAGATCGTGCTCAAGCGCCACGATGCCTACCGATGGGGCCCATCGATGTACAAGAACAAGGGGCCGGTGAAGTTCGAGAAGCTCAGCGTCAAGATCATGCCCGAGGAATCCAGCCGCGTGGCGGCGATGATGGCCGGGCAGTTCGACATGACCCATCAGTTCCCGCCGCAGTTCATCGCGCAGGCCAAGGCTGCGCCGATGCTGGCCGTCACCGAGGCCAAGCCGAACTTTCAGTTGCTCTATTTTGGCTTCAAGACGACCCGACCGATGGTATCAGATAAACGCGTGCGCGAAGCCATGAGCATCGCCATCAACCGCGGCGAGATCGCCAAAGGCGTCTTGCTTGGCAACGCCGATCCAGCCTTCACCATCGTCGATTCCGACGCGCTCGATCACGACTCCGCCACCAAGGGGATCGTGAAGGAGGATATCGAGCGTGCAAAAGCCCTACTCGACGAAGCCGGTTGGAAAATCGGCAGCGACGGCGTTCGCGAAAAGGACGGCGTCAAGTTGCAGCCCAAGGTCTATTACACCCAGGCCGGCAACACGCCGCGGGTAGCCGAGGCTATCCAAGGCTATCTGCGCCGCATCGGCGTGCAGTGGCAACTTCAGCCCTGGGACTCCACGATCGCCTCCGCCAAGATGGCCGAGCAGGACTACGAAATCTGGTCGGTGACGGTACCGTATCTGTCTGCCGGCGATCTCATGAACATCTACTTCGATTCCAGGAACATCCCGACGCCCAACAGGATGAACTGGAAGGATGCCGAAACCGATGAGTGGCTGAAGCAGGGACGCTCGGCGCTGACGGAAGCCGACCGCGCCAAATACTACGCGAAGGTCCAGCAGAAGGTGATGCGTGAGCACCTCTGGATGCCCGTGCTCAACATCAACATGAATCAGGTGGCCAGCAAGAAGATATCAGACGCGAGGCCGCACATGATCTACCAGAACACCTTCTACAAGGGTTTGGACGTGTCGCGCCAGAAATAACGAGGGAGAGAACACGATGCGCAGCATTTTGACGGGAGTTGCGGCGCTGCTGGGAGCGGCCGCAATATCTTCAGCGGTCGAGGCCCAGACCTTGAGGGTGATGAAGTCGCTGGACGCGCCGCATTACGACGGCCAGCGCACCACCTGGTCGCCGACGTCTGACATCGTCAACATGTTCCAGGATACACTGGTGGCGCTCGACTGGGACGGCAAGACCGCGATCCCCTACCTCGCGAAATCGTGGACGATCAGCGAGGACGGCAAGACCTACGTCTTCAAGCTGCGCGGCGACGTGACGTTCTGCAGCGGCAAGAAGTTCACCGCCGCCGATGTCGTCTACAGCTTCAAGCGGCTGAAGGATCCGGAAACCAAAGCGCCCTACGCCTGGCGCGCCGGCGACATCAAGGAAGTGCGCGCGCCCGATCCCTATACTGTCGAATATGGGCTCAACGAGCCCTACTCCGAACTGTTGCTGCAGCTCACCATGTACACCAATGCAATCCACAATCAGGAGAGCGTGGAGACGCTCGGCAAGGACTACGGCATCAAGGGAATCGACGGCACCGGTCCGTGGTGCTTCGAGAGCTGGCAGCCGCGCACGGAAATTGTACTAAAGCGCCACGACGCCTACAAATGGGGCCCGTCGATGTACCAGAACAAGGGCCCGGTCAAATTCGAAAAGCTCAGCATCAAGATCGTGCCCGAGGACGCCAGCCGGGTCGCCGCCATCATGGGTGGTCAATTCGACCTCTCCCACCAGGTGCCGCTGCAATTCATCGAGCAGGTCAAGGCCGCGCCTAATCTGATCGTTCAGGAAGCCAAGCCCAACTTCCAGCTCATGTATTACGGCTACAAGATCACGCGCCCGATGGTTTCGGACAAACGCGTGCGCGAGGCGATGAATATCGCCATCAACCGCGCCGACATCGTCAAGGGTGTCATGCTGGGCAACGCCGAGCCGGCGTTTACCTTCGTCGACCCCAAGGCGCTGGACTTCGCCGACAAGACCAAGGGCATCATCAAGGAAGATGTGGAGCGGGCAAAGAAGCTCTTGGACGAGGCCGGCTGGAAGGTTGGCGCCGACGGCATCCGCGAGAAGGACGGCATGAAGCTCGCGCCGCGGGTGCTGTTCACGCAGGTCACCTATTTCCCGCGGGTCTCCGAAGCTATTCAAGGCTACATGCGCAAGATCGGCGTCGATTGGAAGATCGTGGGCTTCGACTCCACGATCGCCCCTGCCGAGATGGGCAAGCAGGACTACGAGCTGTGGACCGTCACCGTGCCCTATTTGTCGGCGGGCGAGCTGATGAACATCTATTTCAACTCGAAGAACATCCCGACGCCAAATCGCATGAACTGGAAGGACGCAGAGACCGACGAGTGGCTGCGCGCCGGCCGCGCCGCGTTGACCGATACCGAGCGTGCGCTCAACTACGCCCGGGTGCAGGAGAAGGTGATGGGCGAGCATCTGTGGATGCCGGTGATGAACATCGCGATGTACACCACCAGCTCGAAGAAGATGAAGGGCGTCAGGCCGCACATGCTCTACCAGAACACCTTCTATAAGGGACTGGATTATTCCTTCTGATGGACACGCTCCTTGAGGTTCGCGGCCTGAAAACTCACTTCGCGACGGACCGCGGGCTGTTCCGCGCCGTCGACGGCATCAGCTTCAGCGTTCCGCGCGGACGCACCATCGGCCTTGTCGGCGAGTCCGGCTGCGGCAAGAGCGTGACCTCGCTTTCGGTGATGGGCCTGGTGCCGAGCCCGCCGGGCAAGGTCGAGGCCGAGGCGGTGCTGTTCGGCAATCGCGACGTGCTGAAGCTCACGGCCGACGAGCGGCGCAGGCTGCGCGGTGGCAAGATGTCGATGATCTTTCAGGAGCCGATGACCTCGCTCAATCCGGTCCACACCGTGGGCCAGCAGATCGTCGAGGCGATCCTTGCCCACACCGCGATGTCGCCGCGCGCGGCGCGGGCGCGCGCCATCGAGATGCTCGAGCTGGTGCGGATTCCGTCAGCGGCGCAGCGCATCGACGATTTTCCGCACAACATGTCTGGCGGCATGCGGCAGCGCGTCATGATCGCGATGGCGCTCTCCTGCGAGCCGGCGCTGCTGATCGCCGACGAGCCGACCACGGCGCTCGACGTCACCATCCAGGCGCAAATTCTTGACCTGTTGAGCGACCTGCAGCGGCGGCTCGGCATGGCGATCCTGATCATCACCCACGATCTCGGCGTCATCGCCGAGGTCGCCGACCAGGTTCTGGTGATGTATGCGGGGCGAGATCGTCGAGAGCGCCGATGTGAACGACCTGTTCGCCGACCCGCAGCATCCTTACACCATCGGCCTGCTCGGTTCGATTCCGCGCATCGATATCGACCGCAAGCGGCTCGCCACCATCGAGGGCACGGTGCCCAGCCCCAACAACCAGCCGGCGGGCTGCCGCTTTGCGCCGCGCTGCCCGTTCGCAGACCAGCGCTGCCGGCTTGATCCGCCACCGCTGCGCGACATCGCGCCCGGTCACCAGGTCGCGTGCTGGAAAGCCCCGGTCGAGGTGACATCATGAGCGACGCCCCCGTTTTGCAGGTCGACGGCCTGGTCAAGCATTTTGCGGTCACCCGCGGGCTGATCCGCCGCAAGACCATTGGGCTCGTGCGCGCCGTCGAAGATGTCAGCTTCGAGATCGCCCGCGGCGAGACGCTCGCGCTGGTCGGCGAATCCGGCTGCGGCAAGTCGACCACCGGACGGCTGATCCTGCGTTTGATGGACCCGACCGCCGGCTCGGTACGTTTCAAGGGCAAGGAAATCGCCGATCTCGACAAAAATGCGCTGCGCCGGATGCGCCGGCATATGCAGATCATCTTCCAGGATCCCTACGCCTCGCTCAATCCGCGCATGACGGTCGGCGAAATCCTGGCCGAGCCGCTGCGCGTTCACGAAATCGGCGATGACGCATCGCGCGAGGCGCGCGGCCGTGAGCTGCTGGACATCGTCGGCCTGCTGCCCGAACATGCAAGGCGCTATCCGCACCAGTTCTCGGGCGGGCAACGCCAGCGCATCGGCATCGCCCGCGCACTCGCCGCCAATCCCGATTTAATCGTCTGTGACGAGCCGGTATCGGCGCTGGACGTCTCGATCCAGGCGCAGATCGTCAACCTTCTGCAGAATCTGCAGCAGCGTTTTGGCCTTTCCTATCTGTTCATCGCCCATGATCTTGCCGTGGTGAAGCACATCAGCGACCGCGTCGCCGTGATGTATTTGGGCAAGCTGGTCGAGATATCAGACAAGAAGTCGCTCTACGATCGGCCGTTGCATCCGTATACCCAGGCGCTGCTCGCGGCGATCCCAAAGCCCGATCCCGCGCTCCGCACCAAACGCGTGATGCTGCAGGGCGACGTGCCAAGCCCTTTCAAGCCGCCGACCGGCTGCCGCTTCCATACCCGCTGCCCGCATGCGCAGGCGCGCTGTTCGGCCGAGGAGCCGGAGCTGCGCGAGGCGGCACCCGGCCATCGCGTGGCCTGTCATTTTTTCGAGACGCTGCCCGCCCCCACCATTCTCGCGCGCGCTGGCCTTGCGAACGGCAAATTCGCCGCCCGATTGGCGGCCTTCGAGGCGGCGAAGCAGGGGCTGAAGCGGACAGAAGTGCAATTACCCGGTGTGTTCAATGGCGCGGATAGCACCGCGCAACTCGGCTAGCCCGCGCAGCCGGCCGATCGCGGTGTAGCCGGGATTGGTGCGCTTGGTCGCGGCGAGATCGTCGAGCATACGGTGGCCATGGTCCGGCCGGAACACGATTTGATTGTTCGACGAGCGGTTGCGGTTCTCGGCGAGCAACGCCTTGAGCACCGCGATCATGTCGACGTCGCCATCGAGATGATCGGACTCGAAGAACGACAAGCCGTCTGATTCCCGTTTGGTCGCCCGCAGATGGGCAAAGCCGATCCGCGGCGCGAAGCGCTTGGCCATCGCGGGCAGATCGTTCTCCGCGCTCACGCCGAGTGAGCCGGTGCAGAAGCAGATGCCGTTGGCCTTGGATGGGACTGCGTCGAACAGCGCCTGATAATCTTCCACGCTGGACGCGATGCGCGGCAGGCCAAACAGCGGGCGCGGCGGATCGTCCGGATGCAGCGTCAACGTTACCCCGAGTTGCTCCGCCACCGGCGCGACGCGCGCGAGAAATTCGCTTAAGTGCTGACGCAGCACTTTGGAATCAATGCCCCGGTATTGCTGCAGGCGGTCGCGGAATTGCGGAATGGTCAGGGGATCGGTGGTGGATCCCGGCAGCGCGCTGGCAATGTTGGTGATGAGGACGTCGATATCGGCCTCTGTCATCGCTTCATAGATCTGCCTGGCGCGGCGCTGCGCCGCCTCGGAATATTCCGCAGGCGCTTCCGGCCGCTGAAGGATGTGCAGGTCGAACGCCGCGAACCGGTCCTGGTCGAAGCGCATCGCCTTGGCGCCGTTCGGCAGTTCCCATTCGAGATCGGTGCGGCACCAGTCCACGACGGGCATGAAATTGTAGCAGATGATCTTGATACCGGCGGCGGCGACCGCCTCCATGCTTGCGATCCACGCCTCGATCGAGCGCGTCGCCTTGCCCCCCAACCGCTTCACGTCATCAGGAATCGGGATCGATTCCACCACTGACCAGGTCAGCGGCGAGCGGCCCGGTTGGGAGTTCTCGATCAGGTTCTTCCGCTCCTCCACGGCTGAGCGCGTCCAGGCCTCGCCGATCGGCACCTGATGCAGCGCCGTTACCACATCGGTCGCGCCGGCCTGACGGATATCGTCGAGCGATACGGGATCGTTAGGTCCGTACCACCGCCATCCCTGCAGCATCATGCGGAAGCTCCTGAAATGAGAACGGCGATCAAGCGGTCAGCACGACCTTGACGCTTTGCGAACGATCGAGCGCCAGCCGCACCGCATCAGGCGCGACCGCGAGCGGGCGTTGCGCCGTCACCAGCGAGAGCACGTCCACGCTGCCGTCGGCGATCAGTTCGACCGCCGTGAAGAATTCCGTCCCGAAGCGGAACGAGCCGCGAAGGTCGATCTCCTTGGCCATCACCGCGTTCGCCGGCACAGAAATCTGTCCGCCCGGCAGGTTGCCGACCTGAACCACGACACCGCCGCGCCTGACGGCTCCGATCGCGCTGGCCAAGCCCGCCGCGGTGCCCGAGACTTCGAACGCTACATCGAACGGCTGCGCTGCAGCCTGCGCCTTCAGCGCCTCTTCGCCGCCGGAGATATCGACGACATGATTAGCCCCCAATCTCGTGGCGAACGCCAACGGCGCCGCCGCGATATCGACGACGGTCGTCTCTGCGATCCCGGCGCGCTGCGCCGCCAGCATGGTCAGGAGACCGATCGGGCCGGCGCCAAACAGCACGGCGCGCTTGCCGGTGACGTCCCCCGCGCGGGCGACCGCGTGCAGGCGAGACTGCGAGCGGCTCGGCGAGCGCCGCCGCCTGATAGGTCACGTGGTCCGGAATCTTCACGCACTGCGCCGGGATGGCGTCGAAGTAAGACGCAAAGCCGCCCTGCATGTGCGGGGTCTTCGAGGCAGATCCCATGAAGAAGATGTTTTCGCAAAGATTGGGCCGGCCTTCGCGGCACGGCTTGCAATGGCCGCACCAGCGCGACGGGTTGACGGCGACGCGATCGCCGACTTTTACGCCCGGCGCAGAACCTGCGATCTCGACCACCTCACCCGCAATCTCATGACCGAGCACCAGCGGCGAGGTCACGACAAAGTCGCCGGTGCGGGCATGACGGTAATAATGCATGTCCGAGCCGCAAATGCCGCCGGCGCCGAAACGAATGCGCACCATGCCGGAGGGAAGCGGATCGAGCGGCCGCTCGACCATGCGCAGATCTTCCGGGCCGAACAGCGTTGCAGCCAAAGCCATCGATGTCATTTTGAGAGTCCCATGTATTTAGGCAGCCAGAGCGTCAACTCCGGGATGTAGGTGATGGCGACGAGCGCCAACAAGAGCGGCACCAGCCACGGCAGGATCGCCATGGTGGTGCGCTCGACGGACAATTTCGCCACGCGGGCCAGCACGAACAGCACCATGCCGAGCGGCGGGTGCAACAGACCGATCATCAGGTTCAGCGTCATGATCAGGCCGAAATGAATGGGGTCGATGCCGAGCTTGAGCACGATCGGCAGCAGGATCGGCACCAGGATGGTGATCGCGGCGATGGTGTCGATGAAGCAGCCGACCAACAGGATCAGGATGTTCGCCAGCAGCAGGAATACCCACTTGTTCTGGGTGATCCCGAGCATCGCATCGGTCAGCGTCTGCGCCGCCTGCGACACCGTCAAGAGCCATGCAAAGATCGACGCCGCGGTCACGATGAACAGCACGGATGCCGTAGTTTCGATGGTGTCGAACGTCGCCTTGGCGACGGTCTGCAGCGTCATCGAGCGGTAACGCACGAGCCCGAGGAAAAGCGACCAGATCACGGCGGCGACTGCGGCTTCGGTCGGCGTAAACCAGCCGAGCGTCATGCCGCCGATCAGGATGACAGGAGCCATCAGCGCCATCACGGCGGAGAAATCGAAGTACCAGTCGAGCGCCAGCAGCGCCACGAGACCGATTCCGACCGCCATGTTCACCGAGAGCCCGGCGACGACCAGCAGCCAAACGACCACCGGGAACGCCAGCACGATCACGATTTCGATCGCGGCCGAGCCGAGTTGCGGCCAGGAGAACGGCGTATCGCTGCCCCAGCCGTTCTTGTGGGCGAAATAGGCCACGGTCGCCATCATGGCCAACGTCATGAACACGCCTGGAATCACGCCGCCCAGAAACAGCGCGCCGATCGAGACGTTCGCCATCATGCCATAGATCACGAACGGCAGCGACGGCGGGATGATCGGGCCTAGCGTGGCGGACGCCGCGGTCACGCCGACCGCGAACTCGGTCGAGTAGCCGTGATCCTTCATCGCCTTGATCTCGATGGTGCCGAGCCCTGCGGCGTCCGCAATCGCGGTGCCGGACATACCGGAAAAGATCACGGAGCCGACGATATTGACGTGGCCGAGGCCGCCGCGCATCCAGCCCACCAGCGCGACCGCGAATTTGTAGATGCGCCCCGTGACGCCCGCGATGTTCATGAGATTGCCGGCCAGAATGAAAAACGGCACCGCGAGCAGCGGAAAGCTTTCGACACCGGCAATCATGCGCTGCGCCAGCGTGACATCCGGCGTGATTCCGGTGACGAGAATGTAGACCAGCGACGATACCGCCATTGAAAGCGCGACCGGCAGGCCGACCAGCATCAGCAGCAGAAATCCCCCAAGCAGCAGCAGCATCGCGTCAGCCTTCCGTTCCGTCGAATGCGCCGGGTCGCTCCAGGATGGAGTAACCGCGCCGCCAGTTCTCGACCGCGATCTGGATCGAGCGCGCGAACATCAGCACGAAGCCGAGCAGCACGGCGTAATACACAAATCCCTTTTGAAACTTGATCGTTGTCATCCGCTCGTCGCCGATGATCTGGATGAACTGCCAGACCAACTTGATCGCATAGCCGAAGAACGCGATCCGGATCAGGTCGATGACCGTCGAGAGCGCGCGCGCCGGCAGATGCGGCAGATAGCGAAACAGCAGATCGACCTGGATGTGCCGCGACAGCCGCACGCACATCGCCGAGCCGATAAAGACCACGCCGATCAGGCAATAAGTCGCGATCTCCTCGGTCCAGGCGTAACTGTCGTTGAGCACGTAGCGGGTGAAGAACTGCAGAAACACGGACAGCGCCATGATCCAGAAGATCGCGAGCGCCAGCCAGTCCTCGGCGGCGTATTGGCCGAGATCGGCGCCCTTGGGGACCTCGTCCTCAAACGTATGGGCGATCTCGTCCGCCGTGATCTGCTTGTGCACTTCAACCGTCGACATGCGCTTACTCCCCGTGATTGGCTCACGTCATTCCGGGGCGGCTCGAAGAGCCGAACCCGGAATCTCGAGATTCTCAGGTGCGCAATTGCGCACCATAGTTCGACGCCGACGCGTCGCCCCGGGATGACGACTTCGTCGTCACTTCACCGCCTGGATGCGATCCCAGTCGGACTTCCGGTAGTCGAAGGTCTCGAACTTCGTGGTCTTGATCACGGTGTCGCGGAACTCGTCCTTGTTGACCTCGGTGACCGTCAGCCCCTTCTGCTTGAAGAAGTCGACCAGCTTGGCCTCGTTGGCCTTGATCTCGGCTGTAGCCTTTGCCGCCGCTTCCTGGGCGACGTCGGTGAAGATCTTGCGGTCTTCTTCCGAGAGCTTCTTCCAGAGCGCGCCGGCGACGACGGTGTTGAGGTGATCGACAATGTGGCCGGTCAGCACGATGTGCTTCTGCACCTCGTAGAACTTCTTGGCCTCGATCGTGGTGAGCGGATTTTCCTGGGCTTCCACGGTGCCGTTCTGCAGGGCGAGATAGACCTCGGCAAAGGCGATCGGCGCGGTGTTGGCGCCGCAGGCGCGCGGCATCGCGAGATAGGCCGGCACGTCAGGCACACGCATCTTGAGGCCCTTCATGTCGGCGCAGGCCTTGATCGGCTTGTTCGAAGAGGTGTGACGCACGCCGTAGTAGGTCACCGCCACGATGTGATGGCCGCTCTTGTCCTCGTAGCCCTTGGCAAGCTCCTTGAAGACGTCGCTCTTGGTGTACGCCAGGAGATGATCGGCATCGCGGAAGGTGTAGGGATAGTAGGTCACGCCGATCGGGGGAAAGCTCTTGGCCGCAAAGCTCGAGCCGGAAATGATGATGTCGACGGAGCCCAGCGAAAGCCCCTGGTTGATGTCGGTTTCCTTGCCGAGCTGCGAAGCCGGATAGACGTCGATCTGGTAGCGCCCGTTGGTACGCTTGTTGATCTCGCCCGCGGCCCAGACGGAAGCGCTGTGGAACGGCTCCGAGGTTTCGTAAACGTGGGCCCATTTCAGTTTGGTCTGTGCCATGCCCGATGTGGTTGCGGCCAGCAGCGCCGCAGCAGACGCCGCGAATGCAATCGTCAATTTTTTCAACACGTGAATTTCCTCCGTCGTTACAATTTGCTTTTGTTACCCAACCGGCCCGGCGTTTCGCCGAACCGTTCGAATTCTCGTCGTTCAGCCGCTGCTTGCGCGGATGCGCGAGGCGGACGAAGCTTCGGCTCCGAAATTTTGCGCAAAGCGGGCCTGCGAACGCGCCAGGTGCTCGCGCATCGTCACGCGGGCGGCATCGGAATCGTGCGCGGCGATGGCATCGCGGATCGCGCGGTGCTCGGCCAGCGCCGCATTCCAGGATTCCGGATTTTCGAAATAGTGTGCGAGCTTGGCGAAGTAGGGATTGAGCCGCTGGTCGAACAGCTCGCCGACCACGCGGACCAGCACGGCGTTGTCGAGGCATCCGGCCACCGCGATGTGAAACGCGCGGTCATGGATCATCGAGGCTTCGCCGGGATGCTGCACAGTGGCCATCGCCTCCAGCGAAGCATCTATGCGCGCGATATCTTCGGCCGTCGCCACCCGCGCCGCCTGTTCGGCGATGGCGCCTTCGAGGAATTCGCGCGCGCGCAAGAGTTCGAACGGGCCTTCGATCTCGGCCGCCAAGGGCAAAGGCGGTGCGAGCGCGGCCGGCTCACTGACATAAATCCCGGAACCCACGCAGAATCCGAACCCTGCCCTCGACTTCCAGAGCAATCAGCGCTTCGCGCACCGTCGGCCGCGACACCTTCAACTGTTCGGCAAGATCGCGTTCGGTCGGAAGCCGGCTGCCCACGCGGTATTCGCCGCTGTCGATCAAGGCGCGAAGCTGATCGGCAACCTGGCGATAAAGGCGTCGCGCTTCCACGGCTTCGAGCGGCACGCTCGGCTCTCCCTGACGATCCCCGAAGTGAATCGGATTTTTCTTGCTTGGTCGGGATAAGGCCAATAAATCGGCACATTGGCCTTACCAATTGACCAAAGATTGATAGATCGAGCCTTCCATGTCAAGCGACACGGCGAAAATCCCAGTTTTCAGCCCGAAAGACGGCAATTTCCGCCTTTCGAACGCCAACCTTCCTCGGCTTCCCGGCCACATCCGGCAACCGGCATATGACCGCTCGCTGATCTCACCAGGCATCGTTCACCTCGGAATTGGCGCGTTCCACCGGGCGCACCAGGCGGTGGTGATCGACGACCTCCTGGCAGGCGGCGCTATGGATTGGGGAATCGTCGGGGCCAGCTTGCGCAGCCCGGCGACACGCGATGCCCTCGCCCCGCAGGACGGCCTTTACGCGCTGGCCGTTCGCTCCGGCGCGGGCACCGATCACCGCATCATCGGCTCGGTTCTCGCGATCGACGTCGCCACCGAGAAATCCGGCCAGTTGATCGCGCGCCTGACCAACCCGGCCACGCGTATCGTCTCGCTGACGGTCACCGAGAAGGGCTATTGCCATACGCCGCAGACTGGCGATCTGGACGAGCATCATCCCGACATCGTTCATGACCTGCAAAATCCCGGCACGCCGCGTTCGGCCATCGGATACCTGGTGGCCGCGCTCGCGCGCAGGCGGATCGCAAGCGCAGCTCCCTTCACCGTTCTCTCCTGCGACAATCTCTCCGGCAACGGCCAAACGGTCGGGCGCATCGTGAAGCAGTTCGCCGCGTTGCGATCGCGCAATCTCGCCAAATGGATTGAAGCCGAAGTGGCCTTCCCTTCGACCATGGTGGACCGGATCGTGCCGGAGACCACGGAACTCGACCGGGCGGAGATTTCTTCAGCGCTCGGCATGATCGACGCATGGCCCATTATCACAGAACCGTTCACGCAATGGATCGTTGAAGACCGCTTTCCGGCCGGACGGCCGGACTTGCGGCTGCGGGCGTACAACTAGTTTCGGATGTAACGCCGTTCGAACATATGAAGCTGCGGCTCCTCAACGCCAGCCACTCGGCGCTCGCCTATATCGGATATCTCGCAGGCTTTGAGACCATCGCCGCAACCATGACCGACCATCGCTTTGTGGCGTTTGCCCGACAGGTGATGCAAGACGCCGCGCCGACACTGGCGATGCCTGCGGGCACGGATATGGCGGCCTATAGCGCATCACTGCTGCAGCGCTTCTCCAATCCCGCCCTGCATCACCGCACCTGGCAGATTGCGATGGACGGTTCGCAGAAACTGCCGCAACGGCTGCTCGCGACCATGCAGGACCGGCTGCGGCTGGGGCTGCCGATCGATACCCACGCGCTCGCGGTGGCCGGCTGGATGCGTTACGTCACCGGCACCGACGAGCGAGGCCGCGCCATCGATGTGCGTGATCCCCTTGCGCGAGAGTTGGCAGATATCGCCGAGCGTACCGGCCCTGTCGCAGAGCGGCTTGCTCCCGCGCTGCTGGAAGTCAGCTCCATCTTCGGCACGCTCGGTAACGATCCTCGCATGCGCGGCGCCGTCACCGGGGCGCTCGCAAAACTCTACGCACTGGGCGCGCGTCAGGCTGTACAGACATTTCAAGCAGCATGATCGACACGTCAGAACCACCTGATAGCAAGGCCACACCGCGACCGCCGTTCATTTCACAGATTCAGCAGGCTACGGCGACAACAAGGTCCGGGTGAGTTGGTGACGGGGATCGGCGAGCCCGTCGATGACATCGAAATGATGCCGGCCGGGTTCTTCGATCACGCAGGTTTTCGCGCCTAGCCCGGTCCAGATGTTGGCGAGGAGCGCGTTCTGGCGGACGAATTCCGGGCGCTCAGCGCTGCCTACCCAGCATGTTACGCGCGCATTCGGCATCGGCTCCAGCAATGCGGGGCTTTCCACCAGCGCCTCGGCCTCGTCGATCCGAAGGTCCGTGTTCATGGCGGCCTTCATCAGCGGACGAAGGTCATGAACGCCGGAAATGGAGACGGTGTGGCTGATGCGCGCCCGGACATCCTCCGCGAGCGGCGACGTCGCCGAGATCATGCGTGTCACCAGATGCCCGCCGGCGGAATGGCCCGCCAGAAAAAGCGGACCTTCAACCATCGCGGCGGCGCGCTCGACGGCGGCGGCAATTTCGCGCGTGATCTCGTAGATGCGCACGGCCGGGCACAGCGTGTAGGAGGGCATCGCCACCGCATAGCCGCTTTCAACCGATCCACGCGCCAGATGCGACCAAAAGCTCTTGTCGAGCGCCTTCCAGAATCCGCCATGGACGAAGACGACCAGGCCCTTTGGCCGGCCTTCCGGCCCAAAGAGATCGAAGCGGTTTCGTGGGCGCTCGCCATAGCCGACGTCGAGCGTCGCGCGGCCGCTGCCTTGAAGTGCGTCGCGATAAGCCTGCGCGGGCTGCACCCACGCCGCCGGCCAGCGGTCGCCGCCTGGAATGTTCGGGCCATTCGCATAGGCGTCGTTCCAGTCGGAAATCTGATGAAAAATCACGCGGTTCGGCTTCCATTCGATCTTGTGGGCCGGGCCGATGTCCGATCGATGCCCGCAGGCAACCAGTCTATACCGGGAAGCGCACCTTCCGCCCATAAATTTCAAGCTTGAAATAATTGATATCAGCGCGAATAATTCCGCTGGGGCGCGGACCAGGAAAGACATGACCGATTTCACGCGAACAAGATCCCTGTTCGCCATCCCGGATGGCGTGATCTATCTGGACGGCAATTCGCTCGGTCCCCTGCCCGTTGCAGCCGCTGATCGCGTCGGCCGCATGATGTCGGAGGAATGGGGCAAGCACCTTATCAAGGGCTGGAACGTCGCCGGGTGGATGACGCAGCCGCGGCGTGTCGGCGACCGAATCGGCCGGTTGATCGGCGCTGCCGACGGGACGGTTGTGGTGGGCGATACGCTGTCGATCAAAGTCTACCAGGCGCTGGCCTCGGCGCTCGAACTCAATCCGTCGCGGCGCGTGATCTTGTCGGACACCGGCAACTTTCCTTCCGATCTCTACATCGCCAGCGGTCTACTTGAAACGCTCGGCCGTGGCTACGAGTTGAAAGTCGTCGCCCCCGAAGACGTCGAAGCCGCCATCGACGAGACGGTCGCGGTGCTGATGCTGACCGAGGTCGACTATCGCACCGGCCGGCTGCACGACATGAGCGAGCTGACGCGCAGGGCGCATGCCGCCGGCGCCTTGACGGTCTGGGATCTGGCGCATTCCGCGGGCGCGATTCCGGTCGACTTGGAACGAGCTGAGGCCGATTTCGCCGTCGGCTGCACCTACAAATATCTCAATGCCGGTCCTGGCGCACCAGCCTTCATCTATGTTGCGCCGAAGCACGCCGATACGGCGCGGCCCGCGCTTTCCGGTTGGATGGGTCATCATGCGCCCTTTGCCTTTGACCTCGACTATCGGGCCGGGCCGGGCATTGAGCGAATGCGGGTGGGTACGCCTCCGATCATTGCGATGGCCGCGCTCGACGCCGCC
Organism: Bradyrhizobium sp. RDI18; assembly: GCF_043203335.1. NCBI lineage: Bacteria > Pseudomonadati > Pseudomonadota > Alphaproteobacteria > Hyphomicrobiales > Nitrobacteraceae > Bradyrhizobium > Bradyrhizobium sp. RDI18. The sequence goes on from NZ_JBICRN010000006.1 coordinate 1,220,166, forward strand.
CTCGATGTCTGGGAAGGCGTCAGCATGACCGACGTGCGTCATGCATCGATCGAGCTTGGCGACCTGTTCATTCGCGAAGTCGAAGGACGTTGTCCCGAACTGGCACTGGCTTCGCCGCGGGACGCGAAGCGGCGCGGCAGCCAGGTTTCGTTTCGTCACCCGGATGGCTACGCGATTATGCAGGCGCTGATCGCGCGCGACGTGATAGGTGACTTCCGCGCGCCGGACATGATGCGCTTCGGCTTTACGCCGCTCTACATCGGAGAAGGCGAGGTTCGCGCGGCAGTCGACGTCATCGCCGACGTCTTGACCAATCGCCGCTGGGATACCGCGGATTACCGCAAAAAGGCGCTCGTAACATGACTGGCAAGCCCGACGAATCTTCGCGTGAGGGAGCCCAGATGTCGCTCGAAGGGCACATGTCCTACAGCGATTATCTGCATCTGGAACGCGTTCTGGACGCGCAAGAGCCGCTCTCGGACGCGCATGACGAACTGCTGTTCATCATCCAGCACCAGACGTCCGAACTCTGGATGAAGCTGGCCATCCACGAAATCCGTTCCGCCATCAAGGCGATCCGCCAAGACCAGTTGCATCCTGCCTTCAAGATGCTGTCGCGCATCGCCCGGATCTTCGAGCAGCTCAATACCGCCTGGGACGTCTTGCGGACGATGACACCCAGCGAATACACCGAGTTTCGCGATCAGCTCGGGCAGTCCTCGGGTTTTCAGTCGTACCAGTACCGCGCGATCGAGTTTCTCGCCGGCAACCGCAATTTGGCGCTGCTTGGCCCGCATGCCCACCGCGCCGACATCATGGCCAAGCTCGAAGAAATTCTCGCTGAGCCGGGCCTCTATGACGAGGCGTTGCTGCTGCTGGCGCGCAATGGTTTCGACATCGGCGAAGACGCACGCCGAACCGACTGGCGCGTCAAGCGCACGCCGAACGACGAAGTTCTGGAGGCCTGGAAGACCGTCTATGCGTCGCCGGCGAAACACTGGATGCTCTACGAGCTTGCGGAGAAGCTGGTCGATTTCGAAGACTATTTCCGCCGCTGGCGCTTCAATCACGTCACGACGGTCGAGCGCATCATCGGCCTGAAGCGCGGGACCGGCGGCACGTCGGGCGTGTTCTACTTGCGCAAGATGCTCGAAGTCGAACTTTTTCCGGAACTCTGGAAGCTGAGAACAGAGCTTTAAAACGACACCCGATAAGCCGGTTTCAGCGCGGCACCACCGCGGTCGCTTCGATCTCGACGCGGGCTTCCTTCTCGACCAGGCGCACCACCTGCACCAGCGCCATTGCCGGATAGTGCGCGCCGAAAATCTCGCGGTAGACGCGGCCGAGCTCTTTCAGGCTCGCCAGATATTCCTCGATGTCGACGACATACCAGGTCAGGCGCACCAGATGCTCAGGTCTGGCGCCGCCCTCGGCTAGAATCTCGGAAATGTTCGAAAGCGTCTGACGCACCTGCGCGACGAAATCGGGCTCCAGGCGGCCCTGCGTATCCCAACCGATCACGCCGCCGGTCACGACGAGCCGGCCATCGGCCGCCATGCCGTTAGCATATCCTTTCGGCGTCGGCCAGCCGCTCGGCTGCAACACTTGCGGGCCCGGCGGTGAGGTGTCGGTCGTGGGATGAGGCACCACGCTCAGTGTGGGACCTTTGGGGGCGGTCACCGGCTTTTCTCCATCAGGTTAGAAATCATTCCGCGGCAACGCTAGGCGACGCCGGGCCGGCCGCAGCCATCTGCCGGAGCGCAAAGCGCCTCAGCTTGCCGGTCTCGGTCTTCGGCAGTTGCGCGACATATTCGATCGCACGCGGATATTTGTAGGGTGCAATCGTCTGCTTGACGTGATCCTGCAAGGTCTGCGTCAGCGCAGCGTCGGCAGCAGCGCCGCCGGCCAGAACCACGTAAGCCTTGACGATCATGCCGCGCGCCTCGTCGGGCGCGCCGACCACGCCGCATTCGGCGACGGCAGGATGCGACAGCAGCGCCGCTTCGACCTCGGGCCCTGCAATGTTGTAGCCGGAAGAGACGATCATGTCGTCCGAGCGGGCGACGAAGGACAGTCGGCCATTCGCGTCGCGGACAAAGGTATCGCCCGTCAGGTTCCAGCCGTCGCGCACATAGTTCGACTGCCTTGCGTCGGCGAGATAGCGGCAGCCGGTCGGCCCGCGCACCGCAAGCTTGCCGATGGTGCCGGGCGGCAATTCGTTCATGTCGTCGTCGACGATTTTTGCCTCGTAGCCCGCCACGGGATTTCCCGTCGTGCCCGGGACCGCATCGCCGACGCGGTTGGTAATGAAAATGTGCAGCAATTCCGTCGAGCCGATGCCGTCAAGGATGGTCTTGCCGGTCTTGCGGGTCCAGCTTTCGAACACCGGCGCCGGCAATGTCTCGCCGGCGGAAACCGCCAGCCGCAGCGACGACAGGTCGGCGCCATTATCCATCGCCGCCATCATCGCGCGATACGCGGTCGGCGAGGTGAAGCAGATCGTCGCCTTGTAGGTCTCGATGATCTTGACCATCTCGGGCGGCGACGCGTTTTCCAATAGCGTCGCCGTTGCGCCGAAGCGCAGGGGGAAGATTGCCAGCCCTCCGAGCCCGAAGGTAAAGGCCAGCGGCGGCGAGCCGACGAAAATGTCGTCCTCTGTAACGTTGAGCACTTCCCTGGCATAGCCGTCCGCAATGATCATAAGGTCGCGATGGAAATGCATCGTCGCCTTCGGCTCGCCCGTCGTGCCCGAGGTAAATCCCAGCAAGGCGACGTCGTCGCGCCCCGTCTTCACCGCGTCGAACCGGACCGGCTTGTTCAGCGCCACCCTGTCGAGCTCGGCATCATGGTTGGACGTGCCGTCGAAATTCACCACCTGCTTCAGGAAGCGGCTGGTCTTCGCGCACGCGACCAGTTCATCGGCGATGCGGCTGTCGGTCAGCGCCAGCGCAATCTCCGCCTTGTCGACGATCTTGCTCAGCTCACCGGCGCGCAGCATCGGCATGGTGTTGACGACGACGGCGCCCGCTTTTGTAGCTGCGAGCCATGCCGCGACCAACGCCGGGTTGTTGCCGGAGCGGATCAGCACGCGGTTGCCGGGCTTGACGCCGTAGTTCTCCACCAGAGCATGCGCGAGGCGGTTGGACCAGTCAGCCAGTTCCTTGTAGGTGCGCTGGCGGCCGTTGCCAATCAGTGCGATCCGATCGCCCCAGCCTTCTTCGACGATCCGATCGGTCAGTTCGACTGCGGCGTTGAGATATTCCGGATATTGAAATTCCGGCCGATCGAGCAGCAGATCCGGCCATTGCTCTGACGGCGGCAGATTTCGCCGCGTAAAATCGTCGACGTGGCCCGACGGGCCGAGAGGCCGGCCAAGGGATCGGCTGGGAGTGCTACCTGACATTTTCAATCTCCCCTCGCTTCCATCCATGAAAGGCTCGAGATCAATATCGAGGACGCCCGGCAACGCCGTCTCGCAAATCATTTTAGGCTTAAAACAATTTTTCGCAAGGGTGGAATCAAGGGTGGAATCGCGTATTCCCACCTTCAGAGATTAACGGCCGCGCCCCGGCCGGGAACTCGTCCCCCTCACGCGGCCCGGTAGTCCGGCGCCGCGGCGAGGAAGCGGCCGTAGGCGGCGGCATCGGGCGGGGTAAATTTCTCCACCAGTGGATTGCGCCGGCGTCCGGATACGCCGATGTCGGCGAGCAATTCGTCAAAATGCTTGAAGTGATAGGGCGCGACGCACAGCCCGCCATAGACGCCGGCGGCCGGCCGCTCGACGCGCTTGAAATGCAGCATCATCTCGATGTTGTCGCGCATTTCCTTGGACGTCGGCTGACGGACGAGCTGGCCATCGGCATAGCGCACCAGCCAGTTCGCGGCGAGGTCTGCGCACAGCACCGTGCAGAAGCTGGAGTTGAAGCCAACGAATCCCATTTCGGGCAGATCCGGGTTGGCAATCAGCCGATAGAGCCGATACTGCCCGTCGGGATCGACCAGTCTGTCTCGGTAAGCCTGCGGCAGGAACGGCACACCAAGTTTGTAGCCGATCGCGGGCACGGCCACGTCGGCCTGGACGCGCTGCCCGCCGGTCATCACGATCGTATTGCCATCATAGCGCTCAAAACTGCCTCTGATAGCCTTGATGCGCTTGTCCGCGACCATCGGAAAGAATCCCGGCGTCGCGATCGGCACCGAGCAGTTGACGCCGTCTTCAATCCTTTCCTTCGGCACCATGTCGCATTTTCCGAGCTTGAGCTGAACTTTCAGAAGGCTCTCCAGCCCGCGCCAGTTGGCCCAGACGAGCGGCTTTGCCACCGCATGCGCGAACTGTGACATCGCGCCGATGCCCCAACTCCGGAACATCTCCTCCTGCGCGCGGATGTAGAGAATGCGTTTGAAATTGACCAAGCCGCCGATGAAATAGGAATCCGCCACACCGGCTCGCGGTACACCAGCGTCACTTCCGCCGCCCCGGAATTGACCGCGTTGACCGCGATATCTGTCGCCGACTTCGAGCCGCCGAGCACGACGATCCTGCGGCCTTTGGCAATCGCCGGGTCGTTGTATTGCGAGGAGTGCAGGATGCGCCCCCCTGCGCCTTGAAGGCATCTTCGCCCGGCAGGCTGAGCATCTGCGGCTCATTGAACTGCCCGGTGCATACCGCGACGAAATCGAAGTCTTCGGAAGTGGCGCGGCCGTCCGGCCCACGCAGATCGAGCCGCCAGCCCGGCGCAGGGTCGGGCCGACGATCCATTTGCACCACGGTCGTGTTGAAGCTGATGGCACCGAGGAGATCGTTGTCCTTTGCGTATTCGGTCAGGTAGGCGTGGACCTGCGGACCTTTCGGCCATTCCGGATAAGAATCCGGCATCGCTTTGTCCGTGTAGCGGTATAACTCCTTCGGGCTCTGCGTTTGCACCTCGGGATAGGACCGCGCCGGTTCCCAGACGCCGCCAAGATCGCCGCTGCGCTCGACGATCGTGATCTGATGTCCGCGCGCGGCGAAGGCCTTTGCGGCCGCAAGTCCGGATACGCCGGCGCCAATGGCGCAGACTTTCTTTCGGCTGACCATGACGACGTCTCCAGCGAGGATGAGTTCAGGGAGCTATTCGTTGGCCTCGGGCGGCAAAAAGTTCACTTCATGCTGCGCCGAGATCCGGACCACTTCTTCGGGGTCGGTCAGATTGTGAAGCTGGTTGAACAGCGCTTCGAGCTTCTGCATCGGCGACACCCAGAACAGCGCGCGGGCCGGCTTGTCTGACTTGTTGAAGTAGCCATGCGGGATGCCGCGCGGCATCCGAACCAGATCGCCGGCCTTGGCTTGCACCCAGACGCCGTCGAGCTTGAGATCGAGAACGCCCTCCTGCACCAGGATGAATTCATCCTGCATGGGGTGAACATGCACCGGCACGAATTGTCCGGGCTCGCTGTTGGTCTCGAAGGCAAAGGTTGAATCGGTCACGGCCTTGGGGAAGTAGACCTGACCGAGAATATTCCAGGTCTTGCCGCCGTAGCCGGTGCCGTTCTTGGTGATGCCTTTTTCGAGCGCTGCCATGTCGCCCTCCTCTCGCAGTTGATGTGGTTGCGATGTCCGAAAACAGTTCGCGCAGGCTGGATCGAGCCGAAGCGGTCGTCTAGCCGGAAAACGAATCCGGCGGGCTTCGCGCGAGATTTTTCAGATTGCTGCGACGCGATACGAGGCTCGATGCTTCAGATCACCCGGAATGACGGAGCGAGCATGACCCTGCCCGCAGATCAGGCACCGCGGCCAAGGAAATCGCCTTTCCAAGCACGGCACCCACAGATATTATAGGCTTCAAATAATGCGGAGGGCGGGGCCGTGGAGACGGGCACCAGCATTGTCAGGCATGACCCAACCGTCCGGCTGGCGGCATTCAACCGCGTTTCGACCGACAGCGTCGATGCTGCCGCCGACGCGGTCGGGCGGATATTCTGCCCGCATCGACTGACGCCCGAGCAAACGACATCATCTGAATTCTTTGCGTTGCACAACAGCGCCGTCTTTGGCGGATTTTCCATCAACTACGTCGCCTATGGCGGATCGGTGTCGATCGACCCCGGCTGCCTCGAGCGCTTTTTTTCTGTTGCAAATCCCCGTGCACGGTTCAGCGCGGATCCGAACCGCCTCGCGCGACATCGCAACCGCTCCCGGCGCCAGCGCCTCACTGTTGTCGCCGACGATCCCGACGCGAATGACTTGGCAGAGCAATTGCTCCCAGATCATTCTGCTGGTCGACCGCCGCCTGATAGAGCAACGGGCCGCGGCGTTATCGGGGCGACCGGCAGGCGCGGTCGAGTTCGAGCCCGCGGTCGACCTCTCCCCCGCAGCCGGCCGCGCGCTTCAGTCGCAGATCCTGGAGTTCGTCGATCTTGTCGAGCACCTCGGACCGCGAAGGCCGCTTTCGCCGGTGGCCACAGCCAATATACGCGAGACATTGTTGGGCGCCTTGCTCCACGGCCAGCATCACAGCGCCAGCGATGCCATCGAGCGATTTGGCGGCCGGGCCGAAACGCTGCCGCAATCGTTGCGACGGGCGCGCGAGTTCTTATACGCGCACGCGGACGAGCCGCTCGAGCTCGCGCAGCTTGCTGCAGCCGCAGGCACGGGCATCCGTGCGCTACAGCTCGGCTTCCGGCGGCATTTCGGAACGTCGATCTCGGAGATGCTGCGCGACATCCGCCTCGCGCACCTCAACGTCAGACTGGCCGCCGCCTCCCCTGACGACAGCATCACCGATATCGCTTTCGAGCTCGGCTTTACACACCTCAGCCGGATGGCAAGCGCCTATCGCGCCAAGTTCGGCGAAACGCCGTCGGCGACCATGCGCGGGATCAACTAGCGTCCAGCGAGTTGCTCAACGGATCCTCTGCGGCGTCGGATATCAGGCGGTCCGCGCCCTCGCGGCCTTTTGCGCCGAAGTTTTGGTCTTGGCCAAGAGGCGCATCAGCTCGCGGACATCCTTCGGCGTCAGGTCTCCAAAAATATCGGCGATCCATAACTCGTGCTCTGCCGCCATTTTGCGGAATTCGGCACGGCCGGCCTTGGTCAGTCGGATCACCTGCACGCGGCGGTCGACCTCCGAGGTGCGGCGATCGAGATGCCCGGATTCGACCAGGCGCTCGACGAGGCCAGTGACGTTGCCATTCGAAACCATCATTCGCTTCGAGACATCTGACAGCGTCATGCCCTCCGGCACCTTGTCGAGCTGGGCCATCAGGTCGAACCGCGGCAACGTGACGTCGAAGCGCTCGCGCAAGCGGCTGCGTACCTCACCCTCGATCAGGGTCGTGCAGGTCAGGAGGCGAAGCCACAGCCTGAGTTCGTCGCCATGATGCTCCGGGAGCTCGACGGCCTTGGTCTCTGAGTCGAGAGTCATGATCCTATCTTGTCTGCGTTTTAACGTTCGGCGAGCCCGAACAGAGCGCAGCTCGGGATCATTGTCCAGATTTCTTTAAGTTTCAAGCATTGGCGCATGGCTTGCATGGAGGCGTTGTGCTTGCAGGTGCCGTCGCCGTCAGAATAAGCTGCACCCCGAGCATTTGATGTAGCGTAGGTTTTGGCTGCCGAGCCGCCGAACGGAGGAACAATCATGAAGCAGTCGTTGAAACTGACAGGGCTTGCCGTTTTGCTGGGGGTTGCCGCCGCTCCGGCCGCAGCGCAGGAGAAGATCAAGATCGGCGTGATCACGACCTTGTCCGGCCCGGCGGCCGTACTCGGCCAGCAATCCCGCGACGGCTTCCAGCTCGCGGTCAAGGAGCTCGGCGGCAAGATGGCCGGCAAGGACGTCGAGGTCATCGTCGTCGACGATGAACTCAAGCCCGATGGCGCCCTGACCAAGGCCAAGGGCCTGCTCGAGCGCGAGACGGTGGATTTCGTCGTCGGGCCGATCTTCTCCAACATCCTGCAGGCCATTCACCGGCCAGTGACGGGGAACAAGACGTTCCTGATCAGCCCGAACGCGGGGCCGTCGAGCTATGCCGGCAAGGAGTGCAGTCCGTTCTTCTACGTGACCTCGTACCAGAACGATCAGGTTCACGAGATCCTCGGCAAGGTCGCCCAGGACCGCGGCTACAAGCGCGTGTACGTGCTGGTGCCGAACTATCAGGCCGGCAAGGATTCGGCGGCCGGATTCAAGCTGGACTACAAGGGCGAGATCGTCGAGGAGAGCTACACCCCGCTCGGCACGCTGGATTTCCAGGTCGAGCTGACCAAGATCGCCTCCTCCAAGGTCGATGCGCTGTTCACCTTCATGCCGGGCGGCATGGGCGTCGGCCTCGTCAAGCAGTACCGGCAGGCCGGTCTCGCCGACAAGATCCCGGTGCTGTCGGCGTTCACGGTCGACGAATCGACCCTGCCCGCGCAGCAGGATGCCGCCGTCGGCATGTTCGGCGGCGCCAACTGGGCGCCGAACATGGACAATCCCCACAGCAAAAAATTCGTCGCGGCGTACGAGGCCGCCTATAACAGCGTGCCCGGCACCTACGCCATGCAGGGCTATGATACGGCCATGCTGATCGACAGCGCGGTGAAGGCGGTGAAGGGCGATCTGAAGAACAAGGACGCGGTCTCGGCCGCGCTCAAGAAGGCCGAGTTCACTTCGCTGCGCGGCGACTTCAAGTTCAACGTCAACGGCTATCCGATCCAGAATTTCTATCTGACCAAGGTCGCCAAGCGCCCGGACGGCAAATTCCAGACCGAGATCGTCGAGAAGGTGTTTTCCAACTACGGCGATCGCTATGCCAAGGATTGCACGCCCGCGAAATAACGATCGAGAGGGAGCGATACCATGAAGACTGAAATCGCCGGCATTACCCGCGCCAACGAGGGAATCCAGGGAATTTCCTGGAGCATTCTCGGTCAGATCTATGTGCCGAAGAGCGTCACCGAGCATTCCTTCTCCTGGCATGCGACGTTGCCGCCCGAGACTTTTGTGCCGCCGCACATCCATCCCGATCAGGACGAGTATCTCTACATCCTGGAAGGGCAGCTCGACTTCTTCCTCGACGGCGCCGATACGCAGGCGACAGCCGGCGATCTGGTACGGCTGCCGATGGGCAAGCCGCACGGCATCTTCAACAAGTCGGGACGGACCGCGAAGACGCTGTTCTGGGTCTCGCCGACGCAGCGGCTCTACGACCTGTTCTGGGCGATCCACAACATGAAGGAACAGAAGCCGGACGCGGTGGTGGCGCTGGCGGCCGAGCACAACATCCACTTCCTGCCGCCGCCTCCGGGGGCGTGAGCTACGCCCGCACCGCCGCGAGCCCAACCTGCGGCGGGGCGAAGCCGGCCTTGGACGCGTAGCCGCGCACGATCGCTTCGCGCTGGGCGTAGCTCAACACCTTTTCGATATCGGTAAAGCCGTCCGGCGCCAGTTGCTCGACGGCGTCGATCACGCCTTCGGGGCCGCCGCGGCGGTTCGCGCGCACGATCTCCGCCGTCATCGGCAGGCGCTTCTTCTCATAGGCGACCAGCGCCTGGCGCGGATGTTCGGCGCGCGCCAGTTCATCGGCCAGCGCGCGAGCATCGAGGATCGCCTGCGAGGCACCATTCGATCCGACTGGATACATCGGGTGCGCGGCGTCGCCGAGCAGCGTCACCCGGCCCGAGGTCCAGTACGGCAAGGGATCGCGGTCGCAGCACGGATACTCGTAAAATTCCGACGTCGCCGAGATCAGGCTGCGCACGTCTACATATGGCACCTTGAAGCGCTCGACATGCGGCATCAGCTCCTCGCGCTTGCCGGGCCGCGACCAGTCCTCGCGGCGCGGCGGCGGCGAATTGCCATCGCCGATCTTCACCAGCACCGCCCAATTGGTCAGCCGGCTCGATGGACTCAAGCCTTCCGCAATCGGATAGACCACGACCTTGGCATTCAGCCCGCCGGCCACGATCATGGAGCGGCCGGTCAGGAACGCCGGCCAGTCGCGCGCGCCGCGCCACAGCATCAAGCCGTTCCAGCACGGCGGTCCCTCGTCCGGAAACAGCATCTCGCGCACGCGCGAATGAATGCCGTCGGCGCCGACCAAGATATCGCCGCGCGCCGTTTTGACATGGGAGCCGGTGCGGTCGAAGAAGTGAGCGACCACGCCGCCCTCGTGCTGCGCAAACGCGCCGAGACGGCAACCGGTGTGGATCGCCTCGTTGCCGAGCCGTTCCTCGACGGCGCGATGGATCACGCTTTGCAGGCGACCGCGATGGACCGAGAATTGCGGCACGTCGTGCCCGGCATCGAGGCCGCGCGGCTCGCGCCAGACTTCCTGGCCGTGGCGGCTGAGATAATACAGTTGATCGGTACGAACAGCGGCAGCATCGAGCCGGTCCAACAGGCCAAGGCCCGTCAATTCTCTGATCGCATGCGGCAGAGTGTTGATGCCGACGCCGAGCTCGCGGATGGTGTCGGACTGCTCGAACACTTCGCAATCGATGCCGCGGGCGCGCAGCATCAGCGCCGTGGTGAGGCCTCCGATGCCGCCTCCGACGATGATCGCTTTCATGCGCTACTCCACTCTATTCTTCGACCTCTCTCCGCCGGCGCGGGGCGAGGGAGGGATCGAGCCAAGCCTGCCATTCGGCCTATTCGGCCGCAAGCGGCTTTGTCGCCTCGGCCTTCAGCTCGGCGCGGGTTTTCGGTTTAGCCTTAACCTTGAGGTCCTCGAAATCCTGCCGGTCGCGTACGCTGTTGCGGAAAATTTGTTCCTTGCCGGGCAGATACTGTGGCGGACAGGCAATGTCGGCGCCATACCAGGCCGCCGCCCGCATCGTGAAGGACGGATCAACCAGGTGCGGCCGGGCGAGCGCGACGAGATCGGCGCGACCGGCGGCCAGAATCGTGTTGACCTGGTCCGCGGTGGTGATGTTCCCGACGCACATGGTCGCGACACGGGCTTCGTTCCGGACCTGATCGGAGAACGGCGTCTGGAACATGCGGCCATATATCGGCTGCGCGTCGCGCACGGTCTGGCCCGTGGAGACATCGACGAGATCGACGCCGGCTTCGGCGAACGCGCGCGCGATTGCGACCGCGTCATCGCCGGTGATGCCGCCCGCCGCCCAGTCGGTGGCGGAGATGCGCACCGACATCGGCTTGTGCGCGGGCCACGCCGCGCGCATCGCCTCGAAGACTTCGAGCGGATAGCGCAGCCGGTTGGCGAGCGGGCCGCCATATTCGTCGGTCCGTTGATTGGTCAGCGGCGAGATGAAACTCGCCAGCAGATAGCCATGGGCGCAGTGCAGTTCCAGCATGTCGAAGCCGCAGGCCACGCCGCGCAAGGTGGCCGCCACGAATTCTTCCCTGACGCGGTCCATCGCGGCGCGATCCATTTCGCGCGGCACCTGGCTGTCGGGGAAGTAGGGCAACGGAGACGCCGAGATCGTATCCCAGCCGCCCTGCTCCAGCGGCCGGTCCATCCCCTCCCACATCAATTTGGTCGCGCCCTTGCGGCCGGCATGACCGAGTTGCAGGCAGATCTTTGCCGCCGAATTGGCGTGGACGAAATCGACGATGCGCGTCCAGGCAGCCTGCTGCTCGTCGGTCCACAGACCGGTGCAGCCGGGCGTGATGCGGGCGTCGCGGCCGACGCAGGTCATCTCGGTGAAGACAAGTCCCGCGCCGCCGATGGCGCGCGAGCCGTAATGCACCAGATGGAAATCGCCGGGCACGCCGTCTTTCGCTGAATACATGCACATCGGCGACACCACCGCGCGGTTCCTCACTTCCATCTCGCGCAGCCTGAGCGGCTGGAACATCGGCGCCGCCGGCCTGTCGAGGTCGACATCGAATCCTTTGGCGCGAACCTGCTTCGCAAACGCCTTGTCGACCTCGCGGACGAACTCCGGCGCGCGCAGCGTGAGGTTATCGTAGGTGATCGCCTTGGCGCGGGTCATGACACCGAACGCGAACTGCACGGGATCGAAATCCCAGAAGCGGTCGACATGCTCGAACCAGACCAGCGATACGTCGGCGGCGTGCTGGATCTTCTCGACCTCCTCGCGCCGTCCCTGCTCGTAGGTCTGCAACGCGGCGTCGACGGTCGGCGCCTGCGCCATGGCGTCGGCCAGCGCAATCGCGTCTTCCATCGCGAGCTTGGTGCCCGAGCCGATCGAGAAATGCGCGGTCGCCTTGGCGTCGCCGAGCAGCACCATGTTGTCCTTGATCCAGCGTTGGCTGCGGATCATCGGAAAATTGCGCCACGTCGAGCGGTTGATCAGCAACGGATGGCCGTCGAGGAACCAGCCGAAGATTTCGGCCATGCGATCGGCGGATTCACGTTCGCTGAGGCCTTCGAGGCCGGCGCGGTGGAAGGTTTCGGCGTCGGTCTCGAAGATCCACGTCGAGCGCCCCGCCTCGTATTGGTAGGCATGCGCGATGAACGGCCCCCATTCGGTCTCCTGGAAGATGAAGGTGAAGGCGTCGAGCGGCCGGGTCGAGCCCATCCAGGCGAATTTGTTGGAGCGCAGGTCGATCTGCGGCTGGAAATGTTCGATGTGCTTGTCGCGGAAGCGGCTGTTGATGCCGTCGGCGAGCACGATGAGATCAGTGTCGGCGAAACGGGCTTCGTCGTCGATATCGGTTTCGAACAGCAATGTGACCCCGAGTTCGCGGGCACGCTCCTGCAGGATCAGCAGCAGCGTGCGGCGCGAGCAGCCGCAAAAGCCGTTGCCGCCGACGCGGTGCACGGTGCCGCGGAAATGCACGGCGATGTCGTCCCAATAGGCGAACTCCTGGGTGATGCGGCGGTAGCTCGGCAGATCGTATTTTTCGAAATTGTCCAACGTGGCGTCGGAGAACACGACGCCGAAGCCGAAGGTGTCGTCGGCGCGGTTGCGCTCATAGACGGTGATCTCGGCCTGCGGCCGCTGTTTCTTCAAGAGGATCGCGGCATAGAGACCGGCCGGTCCGCCGCCGATTATCGCCATCTTCATCTACGGCCTCCGAAACAGCCTGTCGGGCTAGTTCCGAATTACTTTAAGCCTAAAATAATTTTCCGGCAAGGGGTTGTTCGTGCCCCGGATGCTGCGCAGCGCCATAAGCGCGTTCACGGCGGTGCGCTGCTGCTCCGGGGCCCACTCGCCGATGGGTCCCGGCTCTGCGGAGCAGCGTACTGGACGATGCTTCGCATCGCCGGGAGAACGCTGCACCGCGTCCGGGACAACGCCCAGCCCTCAATTCCCCTGGAATACCGGCGTGCGCTTGTTCGAGAACGCCTCGAAGGCGCGGGCAAAATCCTCCGTGGTCATGCAGAGCGCTTGGGCTACGGCTTCGGCCTCGACCGCCTCCTCCACCGACATCGCCCATTCCATCGCCAGCATACGCTTGGTCATGGTGTTGGCGAAGGTCGGCCCTTCCGAAATCTGCTTGGCCAGAAGCTGCGCCTGCGGCAGCACCGCGTCCGGCGTAACGATGCGGCTGAAGAAGCCCCAGCGCTCGCCCTCCTCCGCGGTCATGAAGCGGCCGGTATAGAGCAGTTCCGAAGCCCGCGACTGGCCGATGATGCGCGGCAGGATTGCGCAGGCGCCCATGTCGCAGCCGGCGAGCCCGACCTTGTTGAACAGGAACGCAACCTTGGCGCCTGTCGCGGCAAGGCGCAGATCCGACGCCATGGCGATGATCGCGCCTGCGCCGGCGCAGATGCCCTCGACGGCGGCAACGATCGGCTGCGGGCAGGCCCGTATCGCTTTCACCAGGTCTCCGGTCATGCGGGTAAAGGCGGTGAGCCCCTTGGTGTCCATCTGAATCAAGGGACCGATGATCTCGAACACGTCGCCGCCGGACGAGAAGTTGCCGCCGGCACCGGTGACGACGATGGTTTTGACCTCATCGTCCATAGCGCAGGCGCGGAAGAAATCGGTGAGCTCGCGGTAGCTTTCGAAGGTCAGCGGATTCTTTCGCTCAGGACGATTGAGCGTCACCGTGGCGACGCGATCCACGACCGCGAGCACAAAATGTTTCGGCGAATAGTCGGCCAGCGGCAGCGTGACGGGGTTGGCAGGCTTGCTCATGAGATCTCCCTGAATTGCATTGTCGTTGACCGCTCAGACCTCGCCACCGGCAACCGCGATGGCCTGTCCTGTGATGGCGCCGGCACCCTCGCCGCAGAGCCAGAGCACGGTATCAGCTACTTCCGACGGCGCCACGAGACGTCCCTGCGGATTGTGCTTTGACAACTCCGCGATCGCCTGCTCGCGGCTGCGGCCGGTCTTCTTGATGATGTTCTCGATCGAGCCTTCGAGCAGGTCGGTTTCAGTGAAGCCGGGACAGACAGCATTGACCGTGACGCCGCTCTTTGCGGTTTCCAGCGCCAGCGAACGGACGAGACCGATGACGGCATGTTTCGCCGCGCTGTAGGCGCTGACATAAGCATAGCCCTTGAGGCCAGCGGTGGAAGCCACCGCAACGATGCGGCCGCGGCGTCGCTCCAGCATCCCCGGCAGCACGGCTTGCGTGGCGTGGACCACGCCCATGAAGTTGACGTTCATCATCCGCTGGAACAGCGCCGCATCGGAGCGGCCGAATGGCGCGGATTCAGCCGCGCCCGCGTTGGCGACGAGGATGTCGATCGGCTGCCGCGCGGCGGCCTCGGCAACGGCTGATTTGACCGAAGCCTGATCGGCGACATCGGCGACCGCCGCGAATTGCGCCGCGCCAGAGCTAACAGCTTCATCCAGCGTTGCGCGGTTGCGGCCGAGCACCGTCACCGTCGCGCCCGCTTTCGACAGCGCCGACGATACCGCAAGGCCGATGCCCCGCCCGCCGCCGGTGACGAGCGCATGGGAGGAACGCGACAACTGGGACATCGGTCAAGCCTCCAGGATCAGGGTTCAGCATATATTTTAAACTTCAAGCTTTTGCAAGGAAGCGGCGGACGATGGGCATGGTGGCCCCAAATCAAAGCGTCGTCCCTGCCTCCGTGCGCAATCGCGCACTCGGCGCATGGACCCATAGCCACCGCTGCCCGTCGTTGAACGAAAGCCGGCCACCATCTTTGGCAAGACAACATCCGCCGCGGCGTATGGGTCCCTGCGTTCGCAGGGACGACTGCGTGGAAGCAGTCGCGATGCAAGGTATGACTTCGCGATCTCGCGGCGCGTTGCGTCCGAGGTTTGCTGTTCACCTTACCCCCCTTCGAATTAGAGGGCGCAGGGAAGACCGGGTGCGCGCCGCACCCGCGGTCTCGTGTGCAATTGCGCATAGAGAACACGCACACGAGCATACAGGTACAGCGGGAGCATCCCGGCTTCCCTGCGCAATGGCTTTACGGCTTACTTCGTGCTCTTCCCGGAGAACGGCTTTCTTGCCTCCGTCGCCCCTGAGAAGCTTCGCTTCTCCTGGGACTTAGCGCCAGCACCGCGGCGCCCGAACCACACGACTTCGCCGTACGCGTCAGGCGCCTACGTCTTGTGCGCCATTCGCGTCCATCGCATCTCACCGCACGTTCGTGACGATCGCGAGCCGCCCCTCCATCGGGTGAGACAGGCAGAGTTATGCGACTGATTTGCCCCTCGCGTTAAGCGAAATATTTTTGGTTCCTGGGCTTGACACGATTTCTGAAAATCAGAAGTGATTTGCCCATCGTGTTACCTTTCCGCAGTTCGCATCTACCGGCCCGCTGCCCCGCGGCAGTGCGCTCGCCGAAATGCCCACGCAAAAAAAGTTTCATCTGGAACTGACCGAACGAGACACGCAATCAGAGCGGTTGCAGCGACCGCGAAAATAATCCGTCCGACGAGCACGCCGAAAACATCCGCGCCCACTGCTATTACGATCAAGGTGTCCTCGACAACGCTATGTGCAAATCCCATGAAGACGCATGAAATAAGGACCTGACGGGATGACACCTCGCCTGATTGCGCTTCGCGGATCAGCAATCCACCGCCATAGGAAATGCCCAGTAACAAACCTACGGTGGTAAACTGCCCCGCCTTGCCCTCTATTCCGGCTAGGCGCAACGAAGGCGCAAGGATTTTCATCAACAGAGCCATGAGGCCGGACAACTTCAGAATCTCCAGTCCCCAGGCGAGAACGATGAGAATGACGAGCATGAAAATAAGCGCCTCCATTAGCCCGGTGAGGAACCCCACCCAATCAGCAGAGGCGGCCATCGGAATCCAGGCCGGATCCAGCGCCTCCGACAGCCAGCCAGTGGTGGCAAGCAGATGATGGAGCATCATGGCGTAGAGTATGCCGCCAGCGACCCGGATCAGCGTGGTGACGACAAATCCCGGCCCTGCCTTCTGAATGATCTTCTGCTCGATCGGCAGACCATGCGCGAAAAGCAGAAGTGCTGAGAAAACTGTAATATCCGCAACGCTCATCGATGCGGCTGGCACCAGCGCGAAGATCATGGGAATCGCGGCCCATACCCCCACGAGCATTCCGGTCAGCCAGGCCAGTCCCAGCTCCGGCGGCAGTCCGAAAAGTCCCATGACTGGCGCTAGGGCCGGAGACGCGGCCTCGAACAAACCGGTCCGAAACATCACCTCGGTCACGATCGTGACCGGAACGATGACACGGACGAGTTCCCAGTAGATTTGCAGTGTCTCCTGGGTCTTGTGGACGGCGAATCTGAGCGCTGTCATCGCGGGCTCCCATATTGCGGCCCTCATTTTCTAGTCCGACCCCATTCGCATTTGCGGTCAAATATTGCACTTAGATGCAATTTTATTGCATCCTGTTCGTACGAGTTTGGAGATGCGTATGGACCGGATCGACAGGAAGCTCCTGAACCTTCTGCAACGCGATGCGTCACGAACGAACGCCGACATGGCCGACGAGGTCGGACTGTCCCCTTCGAGCTGCCTGCGCCGTATTCGACGGCTGGGCCAGACGGGCATCATTGACCGGATTGTCGCAATCCTGAACCCAGCCAAGGCCGGGCGCATGTTGAAGGCCCTGGTGACGGTCGAACTGAAGCTTCACGGCGAGCAACATATGCGCCGGTTTCTCGATCTCGCGATTAGCGAGGAAGCAGTGGCGCAGGCTTATGCCGTTACAGGGGAAGTTGATGTCGTCCTGATGCTGCACCTTCGCGATATGGAGGAATTCGATGCACTTTGCGATCGGCTGTTTCGGAATCGGACAAATGTTGC
The DNA here is from genome assembly GCF_043203335.1 of Bradyrhizobium sp. RDI18. Taxonomy (NCBI): domain Bacteria; kingdom Pseudomonadati; phylum Pseudomonadota; class Alphaproteobacteria; order Hyphomicrobiales; family Nitrobacteraceae; genus Bradyrhizobium; species Bradyrhizobium sp. RDI18. The sequence continues at coordinate 1,237,282 of NZ_JBICRN010000006.1, forward strand.
GAGGTTCTTCACCATGATGGTGATCCGTACCGCAAAGAACGAAACAACAATCCCGCTATAGTCAGCGCCCGTTAAGGCGCCGGGTCATCGACCCCTGCATCTAGATGATCCCGTGCTTGCGAAGCGCGGCGATGGCATCTGCGTCATAGCCAATATCGGCCAGCACGCTATCGGTGTGCTCGCCAAGCGTCGGCGGGCGCGACACGATTTCGCCCGGCGTTTCCGACAGCCGCACCGCCGCGCGCGCCACTGGCGCGGGATTCGGCAGGCCGGGGTAGTCGACATCCTGCATGAAACCGGCGGCGCGGATGTGCGGATGCTCCAGCGCCTGTTGCGGGCTTAAGACCGGACCGGCCGGGATCATTGCCTGGCCGAGCGTATCGACGGCTTGCTGCGTGGTGCGCTCGGCGCACCAGCGCGCCATCCGTTCGCTGATGATGGGACCGTGGTCGCCGCGCTTGATGTCGTCGGCAAAGCGCGGATCGCTCAGCCAGTGATCCTCGCCCATCAATCTGGCCCAGCGGATGAACAGCGGATGGCCGGTGACCTGGCACAGCACCCAGCCGTCCCTGGTGCGGTAGATATCGGCGGGCGCCGCGGTCTGGCCGAGATTGCCTGTGGGTACGCGGTTCGCTGATATCACCGCCTGCTCGATCAGCGTTGCGTTGGTGAAGGACAACGCGGTTGCGAGCAGCGCGCCCTCGACGATCTGCCCGCGCCCGGACTTAGCCCGCTCGATCAGCGCGGCGAGCGTGCCGAAGGCGCAATGCAGCGCGGTGCCGAATCGACCCAGTTCACCGCGGCCCGGTACGGCGGATCGCCCTTGCCCGTCATGTAGACGGCGCCCGACATCACCTGGCCAACGCCGTCAAAGCCGACGCGATCCGACCACGGCCCGGGGCCGCCGAAAGCGGTCGCGGTCGTCAGGATGATGTCCGGCTTGATTGCCTTCAGCGATTCATAGTCGAGCTTCATCGCGCGCAGCGTCTGCGGCGGCAGGTTGGCGACGACGACATCTGATGTCGCAACCAGCCGGCGCATCACCTCCTGGCCTTGCGGCTTCATCGGATCGAGCGTGATGCATTTCTTGTTGCGGTTGACCTGCAGGAACAGCGCGCCCTCGCCGCCTTCACCGACGGGTGCGACAAAGCGGTCCTCACTGCCGTCGCGTTTTTCCACGCGGATGACTTCCGCACCGAACTCCGCCAGCAATGTCGCGCAATACGGCCCCGCGATATAACGCCCGAAATCGAGGACACGGATGCCCTCCAGAACTCCCCCCATCGGTCTTTTTCCTTGGCTGCCTGCTCGATCGTGACGAGCCTTCTATCATGTTGATGAATGAAAGGGACGGCCATACAATCACTGATCCCTTTCCAACGGAACATCCCTAAATGACCCCGACTGCACAACGGCCCTATCGCGGCGTCTTCCCCGTCGCTCCAACCATCTTCGACGATCAGGGGGAGCTCGATCTCGAAGGCCAGCGGCGCTGTATCGATTTCATGATCGACGCCGGCTCGAACGGCCTGTGCATCCTGGCCAACTTCTCTGAGCAGTTCGTCCTCACCGATGCCGAGCGCGAAACGGTTATGGTTGCGGTGCTGGAGCATGTCGCAGGACGCGTGCCGGTGATCGTGACGACGACGCATTTCGGCTCGCGCATCTGCGCGGAACGCAGCCGCCAGGCCCAGGACGCGGGCGCGGCGATGGTGATGATCATGCCGCCGTACCACGGCGCAACGTTCCGCGTGCCGGAAAGGGCCATTTTCGAATTCTATCGCACCGTCTCCGACGCCATCGACATTCCCATCATGATCCAGGATGCGCCCGTTGCCGGGACGCCGCTTTCGGTCGACCTGCTGGCGCGCATGGCGCGGGAAATTCCGAATATCCGCTATTTCAAGATCGAGGTGCCGATGGCGGCGGCGAAGCTTCGCGATCTGATCGCGGCCGGCGGCGACAGCATCGAAGGTCCCTGGGACGGCGAGGAAGCCATCACGCTGATGGCCGATCTCGACGCCGGGGCGACCGGCGCCATGACGGGGGGCGGCTATCCTGATGGCATCCGGCAGATCATCGATCCGTATCTCGCAGGCCGCCGCGAGGAAGCGATGGCAGCCTATGCACGCTGGCTGCCGCTGATCAATTACGAGAACCGCCAGTGCGGCTTGCAGGCCGCCAAGATACTGATGAAGGAAGGCGGCGTGATCGGTTCGGACGCGGTTCGTCACCCCCTGCAAAGGGTTCACCCGGCGGCGCGCGCCGGTCTCATCGAAATCGCCCGCCAGCTCGATCCCGTGGTATTGCGCTGGGGACGGTAAAGCAGGATGATTTTTGGTCAGATAGATTTGGCCGCAGACGCGCTTCACCTCTCCCGCTTGCGGGGGAGGTCGGCGCGAAGCGCCGGGTGGGGGCTCTCTCCACTCGGGCAGTATCGCCCGCGGAGACACCCCCACCCCAGCCCTCCCCCGCAAGCGGGAGAGGGAGCGCACCTCCTTCGTGGTCGCAATTAAACCTAGTTTCATCATGCTTTAGATCGCCACGGTCAGCCGGCACCGCGCTCCGGCGCGGCGTCGCCACCTGTTCATCGCGACCTGATCCAGGAACGTCGTCGCCCGCTGCGCATTATGGCGTAGAGACGCGGGGACGGTTCGCCATGAGCGATGCGAGTTACCTGCACAACACGAAGCCTGAGCCAGCCAAGGCCGAGCCGGATACTTCCGGCGATCAGGGCCGCGGTCGCCGCGCAGTGTCCCCATGGCAAATTCCCTGGAGAGGATGGAAGGACATCCTGATCAGGACCTATCAGCAGGTCAGCGAAGACCGGCTGCTCGCGGTCGCCGCGGGTGTCGTGTTCTATGGCCTGCTCGCCCTTTTCCCGGCGATCACCGCCCTCGTCTCATCCTACGCGCTGTTCGCCGATGCAAGTACGATCAACGACCACATGACGATGCTTGCGGGCATCCTGCCGGAGGGCGCTCTCGGCATCGTCAGAGATCAGGTCGGCCGGGTGCTGGCCCAGGGCGAGGTCAGGCTGGGACTGGCGTTTCTGTTCTCCTTCCTCCTTGCCGTGTGGAGCGCCAATGGCGGCATCAAGGCGATCATCGATGCGCTCAATGTGGTCTACGACGAGGACGAGAAGCGTGGGTTCTTCAAGCTCAACGCGGTTTCCCTCGCATTGACCTTTGGCGGGTTGGTTGCGGTGCTTCTCGCGATCGGCTCCGTGGTTGCACTCCCGATCGTTCTGTCCACCATCGGACTCGGCTCCGTGACCGATGCGCTGTTTCGATTCGGACGCTGGCCTGTCCTGGTCCTGACGATGCTTTTTGGCCTTGCGGTGCTCTATCGGTTCGGACCAAGCCGCCGCTCGGCGCAATGGCGCTGGCTAAGCGTCGGCAGCGTGCTTGCAACGCTGACATGGCTTGCGGGATCGGCTTTGCTGTCGTTCTATCTTGCCAATTACGCAAATTACGACGCGACCTACGGCTCGCTCGGGGCGGCGATCGGCTTGATGATGTGGATGTGGATGTCGACGATCGTTGTGTTGTTTGGCGCTGAACTCAATGCGGAGATCGAACATCAGACCGCAGCCGATAGCACGGAGGGCGGAAACAGGCCGCTAGGTCAGCGCGGGGCCACGATGGCCGACACGATCGGAGAGGCGAAATCGTAGGCGCAGAAGCGTAATGTTCCTGTTTTTCTCGAACAGGCTGGGATGTCTCGGCTCGTTGTTAATTTCGACAGCCGTGACCATCGGCCTGCTCTTTGCGCTCGGCGTTCTGCGTTTTTGATCGCGGAATTGCGCAGCGCCGAACTGGAAATCAGAGTTTAAGCTACTACATCAAGTGCCCGCTCACATTGATCCCCCGCCGTGAAGAGATACTTCGTCATTTTCCTTCTGCTCATGCTCGTTCCCATGGCTGTTTCCGCCGTGCAATACCTGCTCGGCGACAGGCGCGAGAACTGGCAAACGGCGGACCGTTCAAGCGCCGGGCTTCTTGCCAAGGCTTCCGAACACACCGATGCCGTGATCAGGGTGTTCGCGGCACGAACCGTACGCTGGCGCGGGATATTCGCGGTTCACACCTGGATCGTCGTGAAGGAGCGCGGGGCCAGCCGTTACAGCCGCTACGATTACACGGCCTGGGGTGAACCGATCCGGATCGACGGATTCCTGGCCGACGGGCGCTGGTTTGGCGAGATCCCCGAAACGGTCGTCAGCGTCGATGGTCCGAAAGCGGAAGCGCTGATTCCCAAAATCCGCTCGGTCATCGAGACTTACAAGTTTCGAGCCAATGGAGATTACAGCGCATGGCCGGGTCCGAACTCCAACACGTTCATCCAGGCGATACTGGATGCCGTTCCGGAACTTGAAGCGGTGTTGCCGCCGACGGCGATCGGCAAGGATTATCCTTACCATGGCAATTGGGTCGGCTTCACGCCGTCGCGGACCGGCGTGTTTGCTTCGCTCGGAGGTTATCTTGGACTGACGATCGGATGGATCGAAGGCATCGAACTCAATTTTTTCGGAGGCGTTCTCGGCTTCGACATCCGCCGCCCCGCATTGAAACTGCCAGGTGTCGGCCGGCTCGGGCTGCCGCTTGGCCCGTGACTCAATATTTTTCACTGGACGAGATGGGATTGATTTCAATCGATAGGGAACCTTCGTTTCGATCAAACGTCGAAAATCGGGAGCATCGACATGACCGACGAACAGACCTTTGCATCATTGCTCGGCGAGGCCGCGATGGCGGTGTGGGGCGACATGCCCCGGGACATTCAGGAGGCGCTGTTCGAAACCGCGATGCGCAACCGCTCCGAGTTGCGTCACGATCTGGCCGTGCTGCTGCATGAGCGCCACCCGAGAACGCAGCACCCAGCCAAACCCGACTGAGCAAACCCACCTGACGTCACACCTCTATTCCGGAAACGCAACGTCCGCGATGACGGGAAGATGGTCCGAATAGGAGCGGGCCTTGCGATCGGTCCATGCCGAACGGATCACGAGATCGGGCGAGGCGTAGATTCTGGTCGAGCCGCATCATCGGCAAGCGCGCTGGAAATGTCCGTAACCGCGTTCGGACCGGGCAAATTCGCGCCAGCACGCCCCGCACCGATTTCACCCAGAACCAGTCATTGAAATCGCCGAGCACGAGCGTCCGCGTCGGCTGCACCAGCTCGGCCAGGGCATGTGCCTGGGCGTGCCTTTCATGGATGCTGAGGCCGAGATGCGTGGCAATGACCCTCACCTCGCCATGATCGGACAAAATGCGCGCGGCAATGGCCCTGCGGGGCTCCCGCTCCTGATACGAGACGTCGGAAATTTTCGGGGGCTCGGCGAACGGCCAGCGGCTCAGCAGCACCTGTCCGTAGTCGCCGTCCTCGGTGACGATCGATCGCGCATCGACGCTGTGGTCGCCGACAGCTTTCGCCAGAAGAGCAAAGGGATCGTCGGTTCTCCCACGCGAGTCGACCTCCTGCAGGGCCACGATATCAGGCGACCAGTGGCGAATGACGGAACAGACGCCATCCAAATCAAACCCGGGATTGAGGTGGAAGATGCCGTGAACGTTCCACGTCATGATGCGAATCGTAGCCATCACGTTCTACGCCCCGCCAGCCAGGTCACCAGGAACTGCACGCCAAGGCACAGCGCGATCCAGCCGAGGATCGCCAGCGCCAGCAGCAGCACATTGATCCAGGAGGCGTTTCGCGCCAGATCCGCGATCTGCGCGCCGAGCGCGGCCATCACAGCGATTCCGGGCGCCATGCCGAGCACGGTGCCGAGCACGAAATCGCGCAAGCTCAATTTACTGGCGCCCGCCACCAAGTTCACGATCGAGAACGGGGCGATCGGCACCATCCGAATCATGGCGACCGCCATGACCCCCTTGCCGATGATGCCGCTCTGAACCCGGGCGGCCCGGCGCCCGAGCAGCCGCTGCAAGCGCGCCTGGCCCAGCACGCGGCCGATCGAGAACAGCGTGAGCGCGCTGAGCAGCACGCCGGCGCTCGCGCTCAGGAAACCCATCCACGGCCCCAGTGCTGCAGAGGTCGCGGCGATCAGTACCAGCACCGGAAAAACCACCAACCCGCCGACGACGAAGGCGGCAATCGCAAACAGCGGCGCGAATTGCGACCGCGCGGGTTGCGAGATGATCGAGGAGACGAAGCCGACATCGGCGAAATCGCGCAGCGATGTGTACTGCCAGGCCAGCGCCAAGCCGGCGAGCGCCGCGGCGAGGCCGGATACGGCCAAAATGGTTCTTGCCGTCCACATTCGGTTGGCGGCGCGGTCGAGGTGAAGCGGTTCCCTGGGATCGGCTACGGGCTGCACCATGACCGCCACGCCGCCGACCGACGCGGCCGGATCGATCGGCTGCAACGATTTCGGGACGTCGTCCTCCGCCAGGCGGTCGAGAAATCCGAACAGGTCGGCTTCGTGGCGTTCGATTTCGCGTTCATCGACGCCGCAGAAATGCCCGATCAGACTACGGCGAAGCCAGGCGAGATATTCACAATGCGTGTCGGAGGTCGCCTCGAAGGCCAGGTCGCATTCGGTGTCCGCCCCCATCGAGCGATTGTTGAGGTTGGCCGATCCCACGCGCAGGACGCGATCGTCGACGATCATCACCTTGCTGTGCACCATGACCGCGGCCGCCTGCTCGGCATCCCGCGTCGATGGATAGACAAAGCGGACCCGGTCCATGACGCCCGCCGATACGAACCGGGCGATAAATCCGCCGCGCCCGCTCTGCATGGCCTGCGACTCGAACCAGGACGAATGCATCTTCGGCATAACGATCAGGACGCGAAGTTGCGGCACGTCCAGCAACCGCTGCGCCAGGAGGCGCGCGATGTCGGTGGCGCTGGTGAACTGGTTTTCGATATAGATGAAGCGGTCGGCCGTGTTGATGGACGCTTCGAACAGCCGCGCGACTTCGTTCACGCCGTCACTGCGCGCGGTGGCTATCTCGGTCCGGGCGATGCCCGCCGTCATTCCCCGGCACTGCACCGGGACCGAGGCTGGCCAGCGCTCGCCCTTGGTCGCTGCGGGTCTTTCGACCGTGCAGCCGGCAGCGCGCCACCTGTTCTCCGCCACTTCCGTCAGGCTGGCCGCAGCTTCGCCATCCACCATGCACTGCACGTCGTGAAACGGCGGATAGGGCTTGCCGTCGGGATCGGTACGAAGCGGATGATGCGTCTCATGCGCGCTGGTGTCCCAGCGCCGGATCGTCAGGTCGAGACCGCCGACGAAGCCTAGCGCACCGTCAATGACGACGATCTTCTGATGCTGCGCTGAGCCTAAGGGAAGGCTGGAGTCGAAACAGAAGCGCAGCCGATCCGACGCGTGCGCGGTGAACTTGGCGGCCGAATTCCATTCCGCTCCGCGGCGTAGAGGGCCGGGAAATTCCAGATCAGGATGTTGATCCGCAGATCGGGCTTCGCCTTCAGCAGCGCTTTCAGAAACGCACCGAGCTCTTGCGGATAGCCGTCGTCGGCGTACCCGGAGGGCCCGACAAACCGGGTCTGGCTGTGGATGTCCCAGCCGATGATGTACACCTGCCGGGTTGCGAGCAGTAGCGCTTCCCGCAAAGCGGCGAAATATGCGGCGGCATCATTGAGGATTGTCAACCGCCCTGCCTTGCACCTTCTCCAGACGGTTTCGCCAGGAATGAGGATGGATGAGCTTTGCAGCAGACAGCACCTCGGCAATAGAATGAGAAAACCCCTTCGGGATCACGAACGAATGTTCGCCCGACACCAAATCCAACGATCTGCAGGCGCGACAGTTCCAGCCAAGCGGAACTTGCCACCGTCCCAGCGCCTTCGGCGCGTTGGATCACCGGACACGCGCGTCAGCGACGGTTGCGCCTATCGGGGAGATCCGGGGGCGTAGCGTTCCGGCCGGGGCGGGAGACACTTTCTTCCTCAACCACCGGTTCGACGTAGGTGCTGTGCAGCGAGATCGGCGACTTGAAACCGTCGAACATGATGCGGACAGTGCTGCGATAGCGGCCGGAGCCGATGATCACCCCTTCGCGGCCGGCGAACTTTGGGCATCGCGCCGCTCCGAGCGCGCTCATCCTGACGCGCGTCCGTTCAGGCAACGAAGTCCGGTGATCAGGTGGCTGTTTGGGCAATCGCATCCTTGGCCAAGCGCCTTCGCCGGTTCATCTGTGCGCCGGAGGGGAAATACGTTCGGTCTCGAATGCATGGTGGGAAATCCACCGGCGCACCATGCGATTGACGAACGGTGGCGTCCCGAAGGTCATCGCGGCCGTCAGCCAACGAGGCCGACTTGGTCAGAATGACGCCACACGTGCGCCTGCAACATGCACGCATGCGATCAGTCGCGGCATCTTGCGATATTCAACCATCGACGCAGGCTGTGCTTTGGAGATCTGAAAATGCAGATGAGGCCGGGACGACGGCCCTCCGTCGCCGGGTCGAGCCTAGGCGACTTTGGTAGGAAGGGCTTGCGGCTGCGCACCGCCGCAGACAAGCGCGAGGCCGACAACGATACCATCGTACCTGCCTCGTCAGGGCAGGCGTACGTATCGAAAGATATATTAGCCAGGTTGCGGGTACGGCTTTTTGCAGTTGAGGGATGGGAAAACACGCTTTAATGACCAGTTTTTGACAACATCCGGTCACATTTGGTCTGCTTGGCATCCCCCGTTAACGAGAGTAAAGTTTCTTTTGAACAATTAAGATACAGAATGAACTAATTCACAGTGACTATGAGCGGTTCTGAAGGAATCTATCGATATAATCGGTATTAAAATCCGGGGGCGCGTTATGTTAGTCCCACGCAAGAAGACTGTATTTATTGTAGACGCAAAGGCCTTTCGACGAGCTCGAGCGGAGAGCTTCCTAAGTCCTTGGGCCAGCAACGAACAGGTCGAACTGATTTCGCTCGATCCCGATGAGGCGCACAGAAGGCTTATCGAGCGGAGCGAATGCGAGATGCTGATTTACAGCGTCGGCACCTCCTCTCCCCACGAGGTCTTCACCGAGATACAGGTGTTGCATACCCTTCGCCGGGAGGCGGCACTCGCCATCATCTCCGACGATGAACATCCCGCCACCGTTCTCGCCGCGATCCGTTGCGGAGCCCGGGGCTACTTCAGCAATTCCATGGCGCCCGAGCTTGCGTTGCACGCCCTTTCATTCGTCCTCCATGGCGGCACCTACTTTCCGGCGACCGCCATCCTGGCCAGCCAGACCTTCAGCCCGCCTGCGTCTCTCGAATACAGACAACCACACACATCCCAGGAGCAAGCACTTCCGGAGCCTGAACAACAGAACCAGGCGCCCCCTCTCGGGCCGGAGGACGGTCCTTACGACCAGCAAGGGTCCCTCTTCGACGGTAAGGCGGTAAGCGTGCAGCGCGACCATGGCCTAAACGGCGCGCGGCACGCGCCCGAGTTTACCGAGCGGCAGTACGCGGTGCTGGCTTGCCTCTGCCAAGGCGATCCCAACAAGGTGATCGGTCGCAAGCTCGGCATGACCGAAACGACGGTGAAAGTCCATGTCCGCGAAATCATGCGCAAGCTGGGCGTGAGCAACCGGACCCAAGTCGCGATCGCCGGGGCGCGCGTCTCCTTCGACAGTCCCGTCGAACTGATTACTCCGGATTCATCCATGACGATCAGGTCGTCCATATCTCACTAGCGATTGATTTTCGGCATTGCGCCGGTTGCCATTTCATCGCTCCTGCCGGAACTCGCGGCAATTTCTCGATCTGTCGGCCAGCGCGCATCCTCGCTACGGAAAGCGGCGGGATCCTATTGCAATGGCGCAATATATGACTATCGTCATATAACAGCGATCGAATAGGAGAACCCGCAATGGCCGCAAGCCCCGATCCCGTCGTCATCCTTTCCGCCGCCCGCACGCCGCTTGGCCGGTTCATGGGTGAGTTGTCCCCCTTCAGCGCGCACAGGCTCGGCGCTCACGTGATCGGCGCGGCGCTGGAACGGGCGAAACTCGCGCCGGAGCGGATCGAGGAGGTGTTCATGGGCAACGTGCTACCGGCCGGACAGGGCCAGGCGCCGGCACGCCAGGCTGCGCGCGGCGCCGGACTGCCTGACGCCACCGGCGCCACCACGGTCAACAAGGTGTGCGGCTCCGGCATGAAGGCGACGATGCTGGCGCACGACATCATCAATGCCGGTTCAGCTTCGATCGTGCTATCCGGCGGCATGGAGAGCATGTCGAACGCGCCCTATCTGCTGGCCAAGGCGCGCGGCGGCTATCGCGCCGGGCATGACCGGATCATCGATCACATGATGATGGACGGGCTGGAAGACGCCTACGAGACCGGCCGCTCGATGGGCGACTTCGGCGAGGCCACCGCGGAGGCCTATCAGTTCACCCGCAAGGACCAGGACGCCTACGCGATGGAGACCTTGACCCGCGCCCGCAAGGCGGTCGAGGGCGGCGCGTTCAGGGCCGAGATCGCGGCGATCACATTGGCCGAGAAAGCGGGTCCACGCGTCATCGCCAATGACGAGCATCCGCTCAAGGTCGACCCCGCCAAGATTCCCGGATTGAAGCCCGCGTTCCGCGCGGGCGGCACCATCACGCCGGCCGCCTCGTCCGCGAATGCCGACGGCGCCGCCGCACTGATTCTAGCCAAGCGCTCGCTCGCCGATCGCGACGGGCTGCCAGTGCTTGCCGAGATCAAGGGCCACGCCACCCACAGCCAGGAGCCGCAATGGTTCACCACCGCGCCAATCCCGGCGATCCGCAAGCTGCTCGACAAGGTCGGCTGGGCTGTTTCCGACGTCGACCTGTTCGAGATCAACGAAGCGTTCGCGGTGGTGGCGATGGCGGCGCAGAAGGATCTCGGCATTCCCGCCGAAAAGCTCAACGTCAATGGTGGCGCCTGCGCGCTCGGCCACCCGATCGGCGCCACCGGCGCGCGACTGATCGTGACGTTGCTGCATGCGTTGGAAGCGCGGAACCTAAAGCGCGGTATCGCAGCTCTCTGCATCGGCGGCGGAGAAGCGACCGCGATCGCTGTCGAACGCGCCGCACGCTGATCGGGCCGCCGGAAGGACTGCGAGCGGCGCGAAGCGCATCGCTCGCCGTTTTCCGCCCCCTCAAGCTGCAAGGGGGCATGTCTCAAGCGCCTTGTCGCCGCACGCCTGACCTTTTCGAAGGCTAAGGCTTCGATCTGCCGCACGCGCTCGCCGGAAATCGACAGTTCACGCCCGAGTTCTTCCAGGCTCGGCGGATCCTCGCGAAGCCGCCGCGCCTCGAACACGCGGCGCTCCCGCGCCGTCAGCACATCGAGGGCCGAATGGAGCGCCCTCGCCCGTTGCCCGCCTTCATCCTGCTCGGCGATCATAGCCTCCGCGTTCGGCGAAGGGTCGACCAGCCTCGCTTCCCATTCGGTAGGCCCGTCATCATCGACGAATGCATTCAGGGAAAGGTCGCCCGTCAGACGGCTGCTCATCTCGATCACATCGCGAACGGGGACCGCGAGCTCCCGCGCAACGGCTTCGGCCACCTCCGGCGTAAGGCCCGTCCTGTCGCCTCCGAACTTACGCATGGCGCGCCTGAGCCCGAAGAACAGCTTCCGTTGAGCGGCCGTCGTCCCGATCTTGACCAGCGAGCGCGACCGCAGAATGTAATCGTGGATCGCGGCCTTGATCCACCACAATGCGTAGGTGGAGAACCTGGCGCCACGGCCCGGCTCGAAATGCGAGGCCGCGATGACAAGGCCGAGATTGGCTTCGCCGATCAGATCGGCAAGCGGGAGGTCGTATCGCTGGTAGCGGCGCGCCACCTTGGCCGCGAGTCGGAGATGGCTGGTGACGAGCGCATCGGTAGCGCTTCGGTCTCGATGCTGCTGCCAGCGCCGGGCAAGCTGCTGCTCGCGCGTCGGTTCAAGCAGAGCGTATCGCTTGATCAGTGCGGCATATTCATCGACGATATCTCGCGATCTGTCTCCAGTCAGCGGCTCGCGCTTGTCTGACAGTATGGTCGTGCTGTGGGCGTTCATGGGTGGCTCCAATCCATCGGGTCCGGCAGACAGACCCTAGGAGAAGAGGTCGCGATGCAGCCATTAAATTGGAATTGAGGAATCTAAATTCGCTGTTAGCGTCCGTTCCGCTCTGGTCTCGATTTCAAAATCGCACGATTTCGCTCGAGGCTCGCGAAACCTCGATCGGTGAGCATTCGCGCGCTCGTGCGAATTTCAAACGACCGCTTCCCTGCAAACGCTTTGCAAGACGGTTCAAAACCAGTCGAGATCTGTAAAACGCAATTTAGTGGGACGAGGTCGCGCCCGCCCTACATCTCCGTCGTGCATCCGCTGCCTGGATGCAGCCTCAAGCGAGCAGTTCGCATTCGAAAAGAACATGCGCCCGTTGCGGCATGCGACTGCGCATGCGCGTCCGGCGAACTGCCGCGTCGACCATATGGAGAAAGACAATGACCTCGATCAAGACCATCGCTGTCGCAGGACTGCTGTCGATGATGGCGGCAGCGCCTGCCTTCGCGCAAGAAGCCATCCAGGAGCCTGGCAATTTTGCATTTTTCTATCCCAATCTGGACGTCCTGAATGGCGGTGCGCCGACGCCGGCTTACAGGATGGAAGGGCTGCCACCGTCGGTGATGCAGGCCTATAACGAAAGGGAAAGCGGCATGGCCGGCCCCAGCGTCTGGCAGCATCGGCGTGTACACCACGCATCCCGCGCCGAGCATGATGACCGCCGGCATGGGTGACGTTGGCGGACCTATGTCCGGCCACCTTGCTCATCGGGGCAAACGATCTCCACCCGGCCTCCCGGGCCGGCGTGGATGATCAGGCGAAAGCCGTGCAGCTTCACGATTGCCGAGACCAGGTTGAGTCCGAGGCCGATACCCGGCGTGTTGCGAATTTTGTCCGAGCGATAGAACCGGCGCAACACGGCGTCATGTTCGTGCGCGCTGATCCCCGGACCCGTATCTGTCACACGCAAGATGGTCTCGCCCTCACCGCGCAGCAGCGCGAGCTCGACCCTGCCGCTCCGGGGCGTGAACTTGATGGCATTGTCGACGAGATTGGCCACAGCCTCCAGCAGCAGGTCGCGATCGCCGCGCACGGAAAACTTGTCGGCTATGTTCACGCTCAGCGCGATCTGCTTGTCTTCGGCGATCGGCTCGTACATGTCGCAGACCTCGCGCAGCATGTCGCCGAGCGCAACGTCGCCAAACGCGGACGAGCGGCGGCTGTTCTCGATCTCGGCAAGCCGCAACAGCGCCGTGACGATCGACAGCGACTGGTCGATGCCGGCGATGGCCTTGTCGACAACTTCCTGGAGTTGCTCCAGGGTCGTCGCGTTGGTACGGCCGCGCTCGAGCGTCAGACGAGCGCGCGTCAGTGGCGTTCGCAGATCGTGGGCGATGTCGTTGCCGACGCCGGCCAGCGCGTTGATCATGGTCTCCAGCTCATCGAGCATGCGGTTGACGATGGCGGCGAGCCGCGAGAACGGTTCATCGGCGTTCTTGTGCGGCAGCCGCTCGCGTAGATCTCCGGCGATGATGCGCTGGACCCGCAGGTTGACCTCCTCGACCCGCCTGTGGGCGCGCGCGCTCAACCAGGCGCCGGCCAGCAACCAGAGACAGAACGCAGGCAACAGGCCAATCGCCAGCGCCGCTCCGACGACCCTGAAGACTTCCGCCGTTTCGTCGACGTTTCGCCCGACCACCAATATGTCGCCGTTCTCGAGGCGCCGCGCGACGGTTCTGACGGATGTCGCACCGGCTTCCTTGTCATCAAGGCGCACCAGCGGCATGCTCCTCGCCGGCGCCCCGATGTCGATCCCGTCCGGCAGGGCTGCGACATTGCCGGCCAGCCGATTCCCCTTCGCGTCGAACACACCGGAGAACTGGACGCCGCGGGAATCCTGCCCGAGATGGTCACTGAGCGCACCGATCAGACGGTCGCGCGGCAATCCGGCAAAGAAGCCGATCTGCGTCGTGATCATGCGATCGGATCGCGCGATCAGGTAGTCGTCGATCCTGAAGTAGATGAAACCGAACAAAACCGTGACGAAGATCGCGAACAGGCCCGCCAGCACCGTGGTCCAGTGGAACGTCTTCGAGCGTATGAACTGCAACTGAAGCTTCCCAATCCTGCCGTCCGGTTGGCTTGCCCGACGGCGCGAGCGCCCGGTACGATCGCTAAAAATCAGTCAGGGCACGGCACGAAGAATGAACCCTGCGCCGCGGACATTTTGAATCATCGGGGCGTCGCCCGGACCGTCGACCTTGTGCCGCACGCGGCCCATGTGAACGTCGACCAGGTTGGTGGCGGGGACGAACTTGTAATTCCAGACCTCTTCGAGCAGCATCGCGCGCGTCAAGAGCTGGTCGCTCCGCCGCATCATGTATTCGAGCAGGCGAAACTCGCGCGGCAAGAGCTCGATTTTGCGCTCGCCGCGTTTGACTGTGCGTTCGATCAGGTCGAGCTCGAGTTGGCCCACCCGCAGGATGGTTTCCCGCGTTTCCGCCGGGCGGCGCAGCAACGCCTCTATTCGGGCGACGAGCTCGACGATCGCAAACGGCTTGGTGAGGTAGTCGTCACCCCCCATCCGCAATCCGCGCACGCGGTCATCGACCGCGCCAAGCGCGCTCAGCACCAGCACCGGCGTGCGCACCTGGTCTTTCCGCAAGGACTCGATGACGGTGAGGCCATCCATTCCCGGCAGCAGGCGGTCGACGATCATGGCGTCCGGCCGCAGGTCGCGTGCCTTGGCAAGGCCATCCAGCCCGTCGGCCGACCATTCTACCTCGAAGCCACGATCGGCCAGTTCGGCCGTGATTTCCCCCGCCGTCTCACCGTCGTCTTCTATGAGAAGAACCTTCGTCATCTGATCGATCCGATTGCTATCAAGATACTCTCTCGACGCCAGGTGGCAATGATACGCCGGGCAGCCAATAATGCCATGGCGACGCGCACAAGTCTCACGGTTCAGGGGAGCCAGACAGCGCCGCGATCTCTACAATATCCTGCAGGCGCCATCCGCCAGGGGGCCATTCCGCCGCCTCGGTACGAGCACGGCGGGCTCGCCCGAAACAGTTAGCCGTCGGCGGCGCGTAGCGCCAATAAATAGCAATTTAATGAATCGACGGTCCTGCATTGCCCGATCAGCGGCGCTGACGTCGGACAGCGGGACCCACATCACCTTCACGTCGAGTTGAGAGCGCGTGAAGCGATATTCGCTTTGGACGACGGCAGGCCAGCCGCACGTCACAGGAAGGAGCCGGCCTGGCTTCCCCACCTATGGAGAACACCCATGCGCAACCTGAAACTTCTGTCGGCTGTGTTACTCACCACAGCCACCTTCGCCACTCCGGTACTGGCCGCCAACACGCGGCATGTCGTAACCGATGCCAATGGCCGCGTGATGTCGACGATGCATCGCGACGTAGGCGATAGCTGCGTCCGCGCTCCGCGCGTCGGCGCCTATGCCACGGCACCGTGGACCAACCCGCCTTGCGAACCCAACACCGGTTACTGATCCGCTCGCGTTACGACCCTACAATGAACATGCCGGGCTGGCGGGATATCCCGCCGGCCCGTCTTCTTTTGCCCCACGCCAACGTGTTCTCCTTTGACGCATAGCTGCGGCTGCTCCAGTTCGTGAATACCAAGGCGGCGAAGACTAACGCCGAATTTAATGGATGCCTTGTGCATCGCACCTACCTGTCACTCATCCGACGTTTCGCTCGCGCGGTCCGTTGAAGTTCGCGCGTCCCGGCGCCGAGCATCTGACTGAAAAGGAGTCTCACGATGAAACGAATGCTCACGATACTGGCAACGGCTCTTCTCGCTTCGAGCCTGGTGGCGGGCGCGGCCGAGGCCCGCGGCGGCGGTGGCGGTGGCGGCCACGGCGGAGGTTTTGGTGGCGGCTTCGGTGGCGGCGGCCATATGGGCGGTGGCTTCGGCGGCGGTGGCCACATCGGAGGCTTTGGCGGTGGCGCCCATATCGGCGGCATGGGCGTCGGCGAACATGTGGGAGGCCTCGGCGGTGATCACATCGGCGGCGGCCACATCGGTGCGCACGGTTTCGGACTCCACCAGCACGTCGTGCATCGCTTCGACAGGTACGGGCCGGGATACGGCTACGGGTTCTACGGTTATCCCGATTGCTACGACTGGTACTACCGGCACCCCTACAGCCCCTTGCCGCTGAGCTGTAGCTGAACCCGCCGCGCAAGCTGCGCGCAGGCTGTCGGTTCGGAGGACGTTTTCCTGTTTTCTTTAAACGTCCTCCGGACCGATCCCCCAATAGCCCGAAAGATATCGCGTGGACTTCGCGCCACGCGTTGTCGTGTCGGTTGAACGGTACTGGAGAGCAACATGAAACGCTTCCTGATGATCACGGCAGCCTCTGCCTTGCTGTGCGGCCCGGCCTTTGCGCAGCAGGCCGCGGTGATGCCGACGCCTTTGCTGGCGGCGACCTCCCCGCTGGGCATGGTGCCAAGCGCGCCGGTCGGCGGCACCGGCATCCCGCTCGGCGCAACGGAAATCGCCTCACCCGGCGTGAGTCCCGCGCCGGCCGACCAGACTGGTCCAATCGGCAACACCGTGTGCTCGACGATCGGCACGGCACCGTCGACGATGTTCGGATCGGCTGCGACCTTCGACGGCGGCGGCGTGGCAGTCGGGACGGTCACACCGCAGAGCACGATGTCCGCGATGCCGATGGCGGGAGCGCCAAATTCGTCAGGAATGTCGTCATCGGGCATTCCGCCGACATCGGCCCTGATCGACACCTCGGGTACATCGAGCATGTGCGGCTCGGGCAACGTTGCTGCGTCATCGACGCCGATGTCTCCAGTGGCGCCGGGCGGCGTGGCGCGAACCGGCATTCCGATGGGCTCGACCGAGCTCGGCAATCTTGGGATTAGCTCCGCCGCGATGGTGCCAACCATCACCGTCGGCCCCACCATCAGCACCATCGCGCCGACGATCCCGACGGTGCCCGCCGTCACGCTGCCGGCACCGAACACGACGGCCGTCGCCGCGTCCACCGACGCCATCACAGGGATACCGAACATCACAGGGGCGCCGAACACGATACCAGGCCTATCAACCGCCGCCACGATGTTCCGTTGAGCGGAAACCCACGCGCGAGAAGCAGCCATGAAAATGAAATTTGCAATACCCGCCGTCCTTTTCGGTGCCGTCGCCGCCGGCGGCCTGCTCTACTTCACGCAGGCCAGTGCGTTCAAAGCCGCTGTCGCGGCCGCACCGGCACCTCCGGTTCCGGTCGTGGCCGGCGTGGTCGCGCAGCATGACGTGCCGATCTATCAAAACGGCGTCGGCACCGTGATCGCGTACAACACCGATGTCGTGCGAGCCCAGATCCAGGGCCAGCTCATCAGCATCAATTTCACCGAAGGGCAGACCGTCCATGCCGGCGACCTGCTCGCGCAAATCGATCCGCGTCCCTATCAGGCCCAGATCGACCAGTTCGAGGGCAATCTGGAGCGCGACCAGGCCCAGCTCACCAATGCCCGGGCCAATCTCGCGCGTTACAACCAACTCGGCGACAAGGGCTGGGCCACGCCGCAACTGATCGAAACCCAGAAGGCGCAGGTCGGCCAGCTCGAGGCCGCGATCAAGACCGACCAGGCGCTGATCGAGGCTGCCAAGGTGCAACTTAGCTACACGCGGCTGACTTCGCCGATCGACGGCGTCGTCGGCATTCGCCAGATCGACGTCGGCAACATCATCAGCCCGACGACGGCCAACGGGCTCGTCGTCGTGACGCAGCTCGATCCCATCTCGCTGATCTTCACGCTGCCGGAAGGCGTGCTGCCGCAGATCCTCAAGCAACAGCAAGCGACCAAGACGCCGCTTCCGGTCCTCGCCTATAATCAGGATGACACTCTCCAGCTAGGCCGGGGCGAACTCGCGCTGGTCAACAACGAAATCCTGCAGACGACTGGCTCGATCCAGCTCAAGGCAACCTTTCCCAACAAGTCTCGTGAGCTGTGGCCAGGTGAGTTGGTGAATGCGCGGCTGCTCGTCACGACCCGGCATAACGGTCTGACCGTCCCCGCTTCGGTCGTGCAGCAGGGGCCGAACGGCGCCTATGCCTATGTCATCAAGCCCGACAGCACGGTAGCGATGCGCCCCGTCAAGGTCGCACAGATCACCGACGGCGAGGCGCTGATCGATACCGGCCTGAAGGCGGGCGAGCAGGTCGTCGTCGACGGACAATACCGGCTGCAGCCGGGCACACATGTCACGCTGCTACATGGCGAAGCAGCCGAGGAAGCAGCGGCGCAGCAAGCACAACAGGCGACGATCCCATGAACATATCCGCGCCCTTCATCCACCGACCGATCGCAACGGCGCTCCTGATGGTCGGCCTTCTGGTCGGCGGTCTCATCGCCTACCCGCTGCTGCCGGTCGCGGCGTTGCCCAATGTCAATTATCCGACGCTGCAGGTGACGGCGCAGTTGCCGGGCGCGGATCCGCAGACCATGGCGGCGTCGGTAGCGACACCGCTTGAACTCCAGTTCGGGCAGATTCCGGGTCTGCTCCAGATGACGTCGGCGAGCGCACTCGGCTTCACCCAGATCACGCTACAGTTCGATCTGAACCGCCAGATCGACGGAACGGTCAGCGACACGCTGTCGGCAATCAACGCCGCGAGTCCGTTTCTACCGCCGGGCATCCCCTACCCGCCCACCATCCGCAAGGTCAATCCGGCGGACACGCCAATCCTGGTGCTCGGTCTCACATCGGACAGCCTGCCGCTGACCACGGTGGATGCGTACGCGGAAAACATTCTGCTGCAGAAGATATCGCAGATACCGGGCGTCGGCCTCGTCGGCATCGGCGGCCAGCAAAAGCCCGCCGTGCGCGTGCAGCTCGATCCGCAGGCGCTTGCCGCACGCGGCATCAATCTCGAGGACGTCCGCACGGCGCTCGGCCAAGCCAATGTCGATTTGCCGAAAGGCACGCTCAACAGCCCGCGCCAGACCTATACGCTGAACACCAACGATCAGCTCCTGAAGGCTGAGGACTACGCCAATCTCGTAATCGCCTACCGAAACGGCTCGCCGGTCCGAATCCGCGACGTCGGTCGCGCCGTCAGCGCGCCGGAAAACGACCTGATCGCCGGCTGGTACAACAACCGGCGCGCGGTCATCCTGGCGATCCAACGCCAGCCCGGTGCCAACGTCATCGACACCGTCGAGCGGATCAAGGCCGAGATGCCGGTGCTGCAGGCCTCTATCCCGCCCGCGATCAAGGTCAACATCATCTCCGACCGCACCGACACGGTTCGCGCATCCATCCACGACGTTCAGTTCACGCTGATGTTGACGGTTGCGCTGGTGGTGATGGTGATCTTCATCTTCCTGAGAAATTTCTGGGCGACGGTCATCCCGGCGGTCACCGTTCCACTGTCGCTGATCGGCACGCTCGCTGCCCTCTACGAGCTCGGCTACAGCCTCGACAACCTGTCGCTGATGGCGCTGTCGATCGCCGTCGGCTTCGTGGTCGACGACGCCGTGGTCGTGATCGAGAACATCGTGCGGCACATGGAGGGAGGCGCCACGCCTTTCGAGGCGGCGCTGAAGGGCGCCGGCGAGATCGGATTCACCATCATGTCGATCACGCTGTCACTGATCGCGGTCTTCATTCCGCTGTTCCTGATGGGCGGATATGTCGGGCTGCTGTTCCGCGAATTTGCCGTCACCGTCAGCGTCGCCCTGGTGCTGTCGCTCCTGATCTCGCTGACCTTGACGCCGATGATGTGCGCGCGGCTGCTCAAGCCGGAAAACAGGACGCACGGACGGCTGTTCCGCATCCTCGAAGGTGGCTTCAATTCACTACTCGGAGTCTACGAGGCCGGACTCAAGATCGTGCTTCGTCACCGTTTCATCACCCTGTTGACGATGTTTGCGACCATCGGGCTGACCGGTTATCTCTACGTCGTGATTCCCAAAGGCTTCTTTCCGCAGCAGGACACCGGGCTGATCATCGGCCTGTCCGAAGCCGCGCAGGATATTTCCTATTCTGCGATGACCGAGCGCCAGCAGGCGCTGCTCAATGCCATCACGCGGGATCCGGCCGTCGCATCCGTCGGCTCGGCGATCGGCGCTGGCGGCGGCAACACCACGGTCAACAATGGCCGCATCTATATTGCGCTCAAGCCCTACAAGCAGCGCGATAGCATGGAAACGGTGCTCGCCCGCCTGCGCACCAACCTGGCCAAGATTCAGGGCATCACGCTCTACATGCAGGCCGCGCAGGACATCACCATCGGCGGACGCGTCTCGAAAACCCAGTATCAGTACACGCTGGGCGATGCCGATCCCGGTGAGCTGAATCACTGGGCTGCGCTGTTCCTCGACAGGATCAAGAAGGTCCCCGGCATCACCGACGTCGCGACCGACCAGCTCAATTCCGGTCCCCTGCTAGACATCTCCATCAAACGCGAGGTGGCTTCGAGCTACGGCATCCTGCCCTTCACCATCGACAACACGCTCGATGACGCCTTTGGCCAGCGCATCGTCTCCACGATGTACACGACCCTGAACCAGTACCACGTGATCATGGAGGTCAATCCGAAATTCCAGTACTCGCCCGAGGCGTTGACCGGAATCTATGTCAAATCCTCCACCGGCCAAGAGGTGCCGCTATCGACGCTGGTCGACAGCGTGGTCAAGGTCGCCCCGCTCGTGGTCAATCACCAGGGACAGTTTCCGTCGGTGACGATCTCCTTCAACCTGCTCCCCGGCACGGCGATCGGCCAAGCGACCAGCGCCATCCAGAATATCGAGAAGCAGCTCGGCAAACCGCTTTCGCTGCAGACCAGCTTCCAGGGCAACGCACAGGCGTTCGGCGATTCGCTGTCGACGACGCCGATCCTGATCGTGGCGGCGCTGTTCGTGATCTATCTTATCCTCGGCATCTTGTATGAGAGCATGATCCACCCCATCACCATCATCTCGACGCTGCCGTCGGCGGGGCTCGGAGCACTGTTGTTGTTGATGGCGGTTCACCTCGATCTCAGCGTGATCGCGATCGTCGGCATCATCCTGCTGATCGGCATCGTCAAGAAGAACGGCATCATGCTGGTCGATTTCGCCCTGCACGTCGGCCAACAGGAGCGATTGTCGGCGGAAGACGCTATCTATCGCGCCTGCGTCATGCGATTCCGGCCGATCCTCATGACCACGATGGCAGCCATGCTTGCTGGCGTTCCCATGATGCTCGGCACTGGCGCGGGCTCCGAGATACGCCAACCGCTGGGCTACGCCATCGTCGGAGGACTGGCCGTGTCGCAGCTTCTCACGCTGTATACGACGCCGGTGGTCTACATCTATCTCGACCGGCTGCAGACCTGGCTGTTCGGCAAGAAGAAACCGGCGATTGACGAGGGCTCCAACGTGATGCCGGCGGAGTGACGAAAGTTCCGGCGGCTCACTGAGACGCGATGAGATCCATTCGAGTGTCAGGCTCTCTTCGGGTGTAGGGTCACAACCGAGCGCGAAGCTGCCTGCGCGCTCATCACCTCCTCAATGGCGGCCAGCAGCGCCGCCTGGTCGAACGGCTTGGAGATGCGCGGCAAGTGAGGCTGCGTCGAGCCGAGCAGTTCGGCATATCCTGTGCAGAGCACCACGGGCGTGCCGGGACGCTCGGCGGCCACTGCTTCGGCAAGCAGCAACCCGTTCATCCCCGGCATGGCGTAATCGGTCACCACGATGTCAATCTTCGGCATTCGGCGCAGAAGCTGGACTGCCTCCTCGCCGGAGCGCGCCTCGATCACGGCGTGGCCGAGATCGTCGAGCATCGCAGCGACACTGTCGAGGACGAGAAGATCATCGTCGACGACCAGCACGGAAAGGGGGCGGCTGCCGCGGGGCGCGGAACGCGACGGCTCCGCCGCATGGGGCGCCTCCACCTTTTCGTCCTGAGCGGCAGGCAGCCAGATCTCGGCCGTGGTCCCTTCGCCGATGCGGCTCTTCAGCCGCAGCACGCCTCCGGATTGTTCAGCCAACCCTTTCACCATCGAGAGGCCGAGACCGGTTCCCTTGCCGACGCCCTTGGTCGTAAAGAACGGCTCCTGCGCATGCCTGAGCGTCTCCTCGTCCATGCCGCATCCGGTGTCGCTCACCGAGAGCGCGACGTATCGTCCCTCGGCAAGGCCATCGATGGCATGCTCTTCGCGTGCAGCGATGCTGATGACCCCGCCACTAGCCGCGATCGCATCGCGCGCATTGACAGCGAGGTTGAGGATCGCGAGCTCGAGCTGGTTGGCATCGACCTTCACCTTCGAAAGCTCGATCGGAAAACGGGTCTCGACCCGGATGGCTGGATCAAACTTCAGGAGAGCCGCCATTCCGCGCACCAGCTCCGGGACATCCACGACGACGGGCTTGAGATCCTGCTTGCGCGCGAACGCCAGCATGCGCTGGGTCAGCGAGGCGCCGCGCAGCGCACCTTGAATCGCGTTGTCGAGCAGCCGGTGAATCCTGGGATCCTCCGGCTGGAGGCGCTTCTTCGCCAGTTCGAGGCTGCCCAGGATCACGGCGAGTATGTTGTTGAAGTCGTGGGCGACGCCGCCGGTAAGCTGTCCGACGGTCTCCATCTTCTGCGATATCACGAGCGCATCGCGCGTGCGCTCCAGCGCTTCCTGGGCTCGGCGCCGTTCCGTCACGTCGCGCACGATCTTGGCGTAGCCGATTGCCTCGCCACGCTCGTTTTGCACCACGCGTATCGTCGCCTCGGCCCAGAAACGGCTTCCGTCCTTGCGAACGCGCCAGCCTTCGCCTGCCGACTTGCCTTCCCGCTCTGCGTCGTGAAGCACGGCATCGGGAACTCCGGACTCGCGGTCTTCTTCGGTGTGAAGGATGGCGTAGTGGGTACCTATGATCTCGTCGCCGTAGCCGATCAGCCGGCGCGCGCCGAGATTCCAGTTCGCCACCCGCCCTTCGGGGTCGAGCATGAAGATGGCGTGGTCGGCCACCCCCTCCACCAGCAGGCGGAATTTCTCCTCGCTTCGCCTGAGTGCCTCGGCTTCGCGATCGGCACGTTCTGCCGAGGCGCGGTCGTACACGGCCGCGGCGAGCCCGATGACGAGGACGACGATCGTGGTGCCGGCGACCAGGAACGCGAGCGGCGCCTGCCCAACCGCGCCGTGGGCTGCGCGGCCAAGAATGGCATCCGTGGCAACGAAGGAGGAGCCCCGCATGGCCGCGTAGTGCATCCCGGAGATCGCCAAGCCCATGACGGCGCCGGCCGATATGCGCTCGAGCACGCTCGTCGTGCGAAAGGCGAGCCACAGCGCGATGATGGACGCGCCGATCGCGATCGCGATGGAAAGCACGACCCAGACGGGATCATAATGGATGGAAGCCGCCATCCGCATGGCGCTCATGCCGGTGTAGTGCATGCCGGAGATCGCGAGCCCCATTCCAATGCCGGAAGCGACGAGCGCGTTCGCCCGCTGACTTACGACGACGAACGCGGCTGCAGCGACCAAAATGGGAAGGGCGAGCGAGAGCAGCGTGAGGAGCGGATCGTAGGAAATTTCGACGCCGGGCAGGCTGAACGCCAGCATGGCCACGAAATGCATGGACCAGATGCCGCCGCCCATGGCGACGGCCGCAGCCCCAAGCCAGCCCAGGCTGGCGGAGCCGGAAGCAGCCCGCATGCGAGTCGCGAGATCCAGCGCCGTATAGGAGGAAAGCGCGGCGATCAGGACTGACAGCGCGACAAGAACGGGGTCATGGGTGCCTGGATGGTGATGCATTCCGTTGATGTCGCAAGGGAAGCAGTTCAATAGCACCGTTCTTGCGGCCGTGCATTGTTCCCGCGCCGGAATGGCAATTGAGGGTGCCGGGCCCGGCGGCGCGCCTGGCCGGGGCGGAGGGATCGAACTTCCGAATGGCGGAATCGAGATCAACCAAATTATCCAATGATTTCAAGGCGCCTTTGGAAAAAAGCTCAAGACGCCCGTAGCTGTTCAACAGCTTTGGCAGCCGTTTCCAAATAAAGAAGTAGCCGTCGCAGGAAGGATCAGTCTCGCAAAATCTAAGGCAACGGGCCGCGCGCGTGCCGACCGCGAAGGTCACGGCGTCGACAGCACTTGCGAATTCGACCAGCATGCCGTCACCCGGCAGAGGTCGCCCGATTGCGACAGGTAGGGGGCATTGACCTCAAACTGACGATCTCCCCTGCTCTCACCGATCTTGCTCATACAGCCCCGCAAACTCACGCCGACCTTGTCTCCCTCAGAAGAGCGTCGAGATTGGCTCTCGCGGGCCTGAGTCAACCAGCAGCTCACCAACTCTCCGCACCATCGTGATCGATGCGAACCGTCGGCGAGGTTCCCATACCGCCACGCAACCAAAACCGGTTCCCGCTAATACCGTAGTATCCCTTGTGCATTCCGCAAGTTTCCTGTGTCTATGGCATGAAATTGGCATGACAGGGCGCAAGTTGATCCGTAACCTTCGCGTTGGGCGTGCATCAGGGGGCAGGAACAGGGGTGTTTGACGCTGGCATAAGCTGGACAGCTTTACATGGTCATCGGCCGCGGCGGGATGTCGTCGCCGACCTCACGCCAGGCATTTCACTCGCTTTGGTGCGCTGTGCGCCGCCGACGCAAATGCTGAGCGTTTCCCGGTGCGGTACTACCGTGGAGATTTATTGGCCGTCGGCTGAGGCAGGCGCTTACCTGCGATGCCGTATCGAGCTGAACTCGAAAGGTCGGGACCTGCTGCGGCGTCGGCGGCTCGCCCATCAGACAGCGAACTATCAATCATCGGCATTGGCGATCCTTGCAATGATGTTGCTGCTCGCGGTGTGCGGTTGGATCGTCGGTGGGACCGAGGGCATGAGGCGCGCGTTACAGGGAACCGCCCCCCGCCCCGATGGCACGGTCATCTCGCGCGAGAGCATGTATCGCTGGTTCGGCGCCCGCCTGCTGTCCCACGCCCAGGTGCCGGAGTTGTTCGCCATTCTGACGAAGGTTTGCGGCCGAGCCGGCTTGGCTCGAGTGCCGGAGCTTTATTGTCTACCGGCACCAAGCGATATGAATGCCTACGCGCTCGGCGGACCGGAACGCAGCGCCATCGTCTTAACTGAGGGGCTGTTGCGTGGCATGACGCGCGAAGAGATCGCCGGGATCTTGGCCCACGAAGTGGCGCATATCCGCAACAATGACACCTGGACAATGAGCTGGGCGACTGCATTGCGTCGTGCGATCGATTGGACCTCGCTCGCCGGTCTAGCCCTGCTGCGAACGCGACATAACCACGGCGCGATGAGGCCAAGCCAGCCATTGGCGACGCTGCTGAGCGCAGCTCCGACGCTCGGTCAGTTGCTTGGACTGGCGCTGTCACGCGTCCGCGAACTGGATGCGGATGCAACCGCGCTAGAATTGACCGGCAACTCGTGGGCACTAATCGCCGCACTCGATAAGCTGGAGCGCCATCATACCGGCTCTGCGCCAATGGCTGTGTCTGCATTCGGGCATGATCCCATGCGCTTGCTTCGCAGCCACCCCGCTACCTCCGAGCGCGTCGGTACTCTACTCAACCTCACTTTTTAGCAATCGCGTGTGCCGAAGCAGATGTGCTTCGACAAGAGCGCTGACTAAGCTGACAAGATCCGCGCGTCTTGGAATTTTCATAGAGTTGCCACCAAAATATCGTCGCGTTTCCGCGAAACTATTCGCGCTTGAACGCGTTTGGGGAAAAAATCAGCAATCAATCGCAGAGCGTCTGGGCGGACGTAAGTGGCTGGCCTCTAGGAGATGGCTGGTAAGAAACAACAAACCCGCTCCTTCATCTCTCAACGGCTTTGTTTTGCCGCCTTATGCTTCTCATTCGTTTGTTGCCTTGAGGAACGCAGTTCGCGTGCCGCAAGGAAGATATGACCTATTGCTGCGACTTGTCCGGCGTTGAGCATTTTGAACTTGAAATGCAAAGCCGTCACAAACCGGCGTGACGGACTGTGCCACCGAAGGACCTCGCATGCGGATGATCTTCGGAGAGCTTTGGGCTGAGGGCACCAACCATCGCAAGGAGAACGGCGATGACCTACTTTGACACCCTGCAACAGACGCATAATCCGCAGTTCGGACAGTTCGGTCCGCAACAACAAGGGGGATGGGGAGCATTAGGTTCGCAAGGCGGTGTTGGACAAGGCGGTGTTGGACTCGGACAGGCGGCCTACGGCCAGCAATATGGGCAATACGGCGGTCAGCAGCCCTTCGGCGCATTCGGATATAACCCCGGCTGGGGCGGGCAACCGATGGGATGGGGCCAGCAGTGGGGCGGCCAACAGCGCCAGCTTTCGCAACAGGACGTGAATGAGGTCGTGCGTCAACTGGTACCGGCGCTGCCTCAAATCCTCGCGCAAGCACAAAATCCGTTCGGCGGAATCAGCCACGCAGCCTACGGCCAAGCGCCGCGGCAGCTGAGCCCGCAGGACGTGAATGAAGTCGTGCGGCAAATCCTGCCCATCGTTCCACAGATCGTTGGAATGCTGCAGAGCCAACAGCAACCTCACTATGCGGCCATGCAGGGCGGCCTCGGTCAGGGTCAGTTCGGAGGCCTCGGCCAACAATTCGGAGGCCTCGGCCAACTTGGTCTCGGCCATCCAGCGCAGGCCTGGGGCACTCAGTTCGGCGCACCTCAGTTCCAGTCGGCGTTCGGCGGTCCCATGGCCTTTGGCCAGCAGCGACAACTGACGCAGCAGGATATGGCCGACATCACCCGCCAGCTGATCGGCGTCATTCCTCAGGTCATAGGTAACCTTCAGGCCTATAGCCAACAGCGGATGATCTGAGCGCAATTCGCGGGCCAGCCCGTAAGGTAATCAGCGACCGCCGCCCAAAGCGGCGGTTGTGCTCGCTGCCGTCATGCTTCCCTCCGGAGGAGAACATCCATGTCCGATTCCAATCCTTCTGGCGCAACCGCGTCACAGCCACGCCCGGCAGACATTCAGCAGCTCGTCGCGCTGCTCGGCAATTTGATGCCGCTTCTCATGCGCCTTCAGTCTCAACCTTTTGAGCAACCGTTCCAGACCATGCCCGGCAGCCTGCCGATACCGAACCCGGTCCTCGATCGTCAGGCCGCGGAGAACATGATCGGCGATATGGTCGCGGAATCGCTGCGCTCGCTTTCCGCCTTTCTCGCAGCCAACGCAGCGCAGTATGCCGGCCTTGAGAACTGCGTGCCGATCGTGACCCAAGCCGCGCACAGGTTTGCCGCGCGGGACTATGCGCAGGCCTTCGACCTAATCGGGCAGGCCTATCGCGTGATCGAAATCGTCCGCGCAGCTGATCCGCGCGTTCCGCTGGTGCGACAGGCTTCGACCGACCAGACTAAATCCTCAATCCACTAAGGTGGGAGGCGACACCATGGCAGCAAGTTCAGATGATGCGCGCTCCACGTCGAGCGGCGACCGACGCAAATCAGCACGTGACGTGCGCTCAGCCCCGGCCGGTGATCGACGCACACCGGCCCGCACCAGTCAGTACATGATCGCGCCGGCGGGACCTGGTGTAAGCGGTCAAGAGCTAGCCGAGCAGCTCAACCAGTTCGGCAACATCGAGATCCTGCGGACCCGTGACCGGCGCGACACCACTGCCCCGCCGATTGCGGTCGTGCGCATAGCTGACGATGCCGCCACCGCACTGCGCCGCTCCGCAGCCGGCAGCTTGATCATCGAGCCGGACCTCCATCTGCGAGCTGCATCATTCGCTGGCGCGTTATCGGTTCTCCCGACGGCCGCGATGATGACCGCGTTCGGGCCGGATTTGAAGGTGACGATCCGGATCGTGAGCGAAGCCGGCACGCCCGTGGAGCAGACGGCGGTGCGGCTCATCGGCGAGCAGGTGTCAGTTCAGGGACTGACGGATAGCGACGGCAGAATAGATCTGACGCTGCAAGGCGAGCAGCCGGACACGGTCGCTGCCATAATTGTCAACCCGCGCTCCGGCTTTTGGGGCCTGTGGCAACATCGACCTCATCTCGAGGCCGATGCGGTGAACACTTTCACCCTAAAACCGTTGTCGCTGCCGGAGGCGCTGGATTGGGGGGCGCAGCCATGCAGCTTGATCAGATCCCGACGCAATGCCGCGGCGCCGGAATCAGGATCGCTCTGATCGACAGCGGCGTTGCGACCAGCCACAAGCGATTGACCAGGATCGATCACGGTATCGACATCAGGAGCGCCGAAGCAAAATCCTGGTCGAAGGACGCGATCGGCCACGGCACGCCATGCGCGGGCCTTATCAGTGCCGCGCTCCAGACAGCGCACGGCGTACGCGGTTACGCGCCGGACAGCGAGCTGCATATCTGCAAGCTTCCGTCCGATGCCTATTGCAGCGATCTGATCGTAGCGCTCGACTATTGCCTGCAGAACGCCATCGACGTGGCGTGTCTGGGATTCGGTTGCGAGCGCGGCTCAGCTCTGGTTGAGCAACGCATCGCTGAGGCAAAACAGCATGGCATGAGCCTCATCGCGGCTGCCGGAAATTCCGCAGGAGCGGTGCTGTTTCCGGCTTGCTCCCCCAACGTCATGGCGGTTGGTGCGGTCGGACAAGCGGGAAGCTTCCCGGAAGACAGTCCGCAGGCGGCACAAGCGGCGGCAGCCATCGCGCTCGCCGGCGGATTCTTCGTACCGCCGTTTTCCTGTCGCGGGCCCGAGCTCGACCTCTGCGCGCCTGGCGTTGCGATCACTGCCTGCCAGTCCCTTGACAGTTACGCGGTCTGTGACGGAACCTCGCTCGCTGCTGCCCACGTTACCGCACTCGCGGCCCTGATCCTCGCCGATCACAGTGATTTCAAGGGCAGTTTCGCTGCCAGAGATTTGCAACGCGTCGAACGGCTGTTCCAGATTCTCAAGGATACCGCGCAGCCGATCGGTCATCCCTGGCAGACGGGGGCTGGGCTACCGAACGCGGCACGTGCGCTTGGCATCTGGTCTGAGCAGCGAGCGACAGTCATGCCGCTGAATGTCGGATTGCGTCAGATGCGCAGCGCCATTCGGCAGCTCGACCAGATTCAGTTCGGCGCAAGCGACGTGATGCCGTTCGAGCTGCCGCGTGGTCCGGCCAAGGTGAGTAGCCTGCCGCTGAGTTCGGGACCTCTGACGTTCCAGGCTGACGGCGGCGGGAAAGCAAGCATCCACGAACTCAAGGCAGCAATGGCATTCGCTGGTTTGGCGGCAGAACGCTAAAGCGCGATGGCTCTAAGTCGAATCGCAATCGCGCGTTAGTCGGTTTCGTCCTTCGCATTCATCGCGGCGGGCGGACACCGCTTATTGCCAAGAGCTGCGCGACACACCTCGTGGTCCCCGGTGCGTGTTCGCGCCGGGCCGACCGCCGAGAGAATGACCGGGGCCCTGGCGATAGATCGTCGTTCAGCCGTGATACGCAAACAGCTCGATCGGGTCGTTGAAGCCGCGCACCGGATATTCCCCGACGCGTTCGAGATCGAAATCGTTTTCGACGAAATCAGCGAATGCGCGGGATAGCAGCACCGTTTTTCCCAACTGTTTGGTGAGGGCTTCGAGACGCGAAGCCATGTTGACCGCAGGACCGATGACCGTGAAGTCGAGCCGGCTGCGCGACCCGATATTGCCGTACATGACGTCTCCGACGTGGACGCCGATGCCGTAATTCAGCGGCTCACGACCGGTTTCGCTATTTTTTTCGTTGAGGGCAAGCATGGCCTGACGGGCTTCAGCCACGGCATGCAGCAGATTTGCGCAGGCCGACGGCTGGCTCAGCGGAAAAATGGCAAGCAGGCCGTCGCCGATGAATTTCAGTATTTCCCCGCCATGTCGCGCAATCGGCTCCGACATCGCATCGAAATAGCCGTTCAGAAGATCAATGACGTCATCGCGCGGCCAGTTGTCGGAGATCCTGGTGAAATCACGCAGATCGCAGATCATGATGGCGGCGCGTACCGTGGTCCCGCTGCCCCGCCTGGTGGCGCCGGCTAGAATGAGCTCGCTGGCATGCGACCCGACATAGGTTTCGAGCAGCGTTCGCGCCAACCGGTTCTTGACACGGATTTCGCTGACCAGCGCCAGAACCGGCAACAGTTCCAACAGGCTGGCGATATGCGCATCGTCGAAACCTCCTGGCCGGTCGGTTGCAAAGGTCACGATATGCCGCTTACCGAGCGTATGATACAGCGGCCACGCCACATAATCGGTCAGGCCTTTCGCCCGCATCTCGTCAAAGACGGCGTGCTTGCGGCCCAGTGACGGGTCCCGTTCGAGATTTTCGCGTACCTCGGTGGCGCCATCATGGACTTCGTTGGCGGGACTACCGATGTACTCGGATCGCTCCCTGACGTCGTAGTCGACCCTCGCAATCTCCGCCTCGCGCATCCCGTCGGCCCACATGATCCGTGCGCCAAGCCATTGCGGATGGTGGATCAGGATATGAAGCGACGCCCGCTTGACCGGTATGCCTGCTCGTTGGAGCCGGATACACAGCTCAGCGAAAATATTGTCAATGAAGCGCTCATCACGCGTGCCGTTTGTCAGCCAGTGCAGGACGTCCCGGTCAGAACGCGCGGTAACGGGATCGATTCTTGGCGGCGCGTTCATATCTTGCTCCCGAGCAGTGACCTGGATCGACGGTACAGGATATGTCGTGTCCCCGTGCGACGTCGTCAACGGAGTCCGCCGCAATCTGCCGTGCGCATTGATAGCATTGGTGAATTTCCCGCGGTCAGGATGCCGCAGTTGGCTCGCGGCGACCGGGTGTCCTTCGCGTCGACCAGGAAGCCGGTCAGCGACGCTGACGTCCAGCGACGCACGCTAATGCCCGACGAAAACGGGCTTGCGCTTGTCGATGAAGGCGCGCACCGCCTCCCGATGATCCGTCGTTCGCGCGGAGCGGACCATGTATTCCGCTTCCTGGTCCATCGAGATCCAGAAGGTCGGCCGTCAAGGCATGGTCAAGGTTGTCCTTCATGCCGGCGAAAGCATGCAAGGGGCCCTCGGCCAGCGACCTTGCAAGCGCAAATGCAACGTCGCGAAGCTCGGCGTCGGCTACCACCCGATTGACAAGCCCCAGGGTTTCGCAGCGGCGTGCGTCGATCCGCTCCGACAGAAACATCAACTCGCGTGCCCGGGACGTCCCCACCAGCCGCGTCAGCAGCCAGGCGACGCCGTAGTCTCCGGTCAGGGCGATGCGGGCATATCCCGTAGTCATCACCGCCGATTCAGCGGCGATTCGAATGTCGCAGGCGAGTGCGAGCGCAAGCCCTGCGCCTGCCGCAGGCCCGGGAAGCGCTGCAATCGTCGGCTTTCGCAATCCAACCAACGCACCTGTAAGTGTGCGCTGCTTGATGCGCAGGTCGGCGACCCGCTCAGCGATCGGCGCTTCGGCTTTGGCGGCATTGCTCCCCATACCCTTGACGTCGCCGCCGGCGCAAAAAGCAGCGCCAGCCCCAGTGATGAGCAATGCGCCGACGCTGGAATCCTCGCCGCACTGCCTGATCATGCGCCGGAGCGCGGGGGTCAGTTGATCGGACAAGGCGTTGCGGGCCGCGGGCCGGTTCAGCGTGATGAGCGCCACGCGATCCCGGATTTCACACAGCAGCTCACCTGTGCCGGTATCGACCTCGATCCGATCTTCTGCCATTCGCGCTGCTCCCGTCGTGCCTTCACGCGACCTTCAGGGCTGCCTCGCTGTCGGCGTCCAGGAATCCCGTCAGCCGGCCCCTGATCAGTTGCTCGGCATCCGCCATGATGCGGTCGATCAGTTCCTTCACGGTCGGAATGTCGTGAATGAGGCCTGCGACCATGCCGCAGCTCCAGGCGCCCGCGTCCATATCGCCCTCGATCATCACCTTCGGATAGACCCCAGCGACCTGCTCGTGGATGTCGCCAATCTTCAGGCTTGCGCCCTTCTCGCGCTCGACCTCCAGCAACTGGTCGACGCCCTTGTTCTTCAAGACGCGCTCGGTATTGCGCAGCGCGCGCATGACCAGCACGGTATCGAGTTCGGTCGCCTTGACCAAGGCCTGCTTTACATTGTCGTGGACTGGCGCTTCCTTCGTGGCGATGAAGCGGGTGCCCATGTTCATGCCGGCGGCCCCCATCGACAGCGCCGCGACGAGGCTCCGCGCGTCGGCCATGCCGCCCGACGCCACGAACGGAATCTTCAGCTCGTCCGCCGCACGGGGCAGCAGGATCATGTTCGGGATATCGTCCTCGCCGGGATGGCCGCCGCATTCGAAGCCATCGACGCTGACAGCGTCGCAGCCGATCTTCTCGGCCTTGAGCGAGTGCCGCACCGAGGTGCATTTGTGGATCACCTTGATGCCAGCGGCTTTCAGCGCCGGCATATACTGCTCGGGGCTGCGGCCGGCGGTCTCCACCGCCTTGACGCCGCCTTCCTTGATAGCAGCGATATATTCCGGATATGGTGGCGCGGTGAAGCTCGGCAGGAAAGTAAGGTTCACGCCAAAGGGCTTGTCCGTCATGTCGCGGCAGCGCGCGATCTCCTTGGCCAATAGTTCCGGCGTCCTCTGCGTCAGGCCAGTGATGATCCCGAGCCCGCCGGCATTCGACACCGCGGCCGCGAGTTCGGCAAATCCCACATAGTGCATTCCGCCTTGAATGATCGGATGTTCGATGCCGAACATCTCGGTGATTGCTGTCTTCACACGTGCCTCCGATTTGCTGATGGACGTCTGGTCCTGCCGACTTGATTGTTTAATGAACGATTTCGAGCAGCCCTGCGGCGCCCATGCCGCCGCCGACGCACATGGTGACAACGGCGTATTTCGCCTTGCGCCGCCGGCCCTCGATCAAGGCGTGGCCAGTCAACCGCGCGCCAGTCATGCCATAGGGATGGCCGACTGCGATCGAGCCACCGTTGACGTTGAGTTTCTCCGGGTCGATCCCGAGCTTGTCGCGGCAATAGATCACCTGCACTGCGAATGCCTCGTTCAGTTCCCAGAGATCGATATCATCGATCTTGAGTCCGTGGCGCTTGAGAAGTCGGGGCACGGCGTAGACCGGGCCAACTCCCATCTCGTCCGGCTCGCATCCTGCGGCGACAAAGCCGCGGAAGATACCGAGAGGCTTTAATCCTTTCTGGGAGGCCAGCTTGTCGCTCATGATGACGGCGGCACTGGCGCCGTCCGAGAGCTGGCTCGCGTTGCCGCCAGTAATGGTGAAGCCCGGCCCCTTGGCCGGCTTGACACCTGCGAGACCTTCGGCGGTCGTATCGGGACGCGGCCCCTCATCCGCCGATAGCATCACCTGCTGATAGGATACAGCGCCGCTCGCCTTGTCAGTCACCGCCATGGTCGTCTTGATCGGTGCGAGTTCGTCGCTGAAGCGGCCGCCCTGTTGGGCAGCCGCTGTCCGGCGCTGGCTCTCCAGGCTGTATTCGTCCTGACGTTCGCGCGAGATGTCGTAGCGCTTCGCAACGATCTCGGCAGTATCCAGCATCGCGATGTAGGCGTCTCCCTTCATCGCGAGCAGTTCCGGATCGACGGCATGAAAGTTGTTGAACTGGGCGTTCTGGACCAGGCTGATGGATTCACCGCCGCCGCCGATGGCAACCTCCACGCCATCGAAGATGACCGAACGCGCAGCCAGGGCAATCGCTTGCAGGCCCGACGCGCATTGGCGGTCGATGGTGGTTCCAGCCGCGCTGACCGGAAGTCCGGCCCGCAGCAGCGCCTTGCGCGCAATGTTCATACCCGTGGCGCCCTGTTGCATGGCGCAACCCATCACGACATCTTCGACCTCGGCGCCCTCGATCTTCGCACGCGACAGCGCCGAGGCGATGGCATGCCCGAGCAGGGTCGCGCCCTCGGTATTGTTGAGAGCGCCCTTGTAAGCCTTGCCAATTGGGGTGCGAGCGGTCGAAACGATTACGGCTTCGGTCATTGTTACCTCTGTTCGGGGTGCGGCATCGATTTGCTGCGTTGGGAGGGAGATTCAGCTCTGCTGCGCGTACCGCATGAGATGATAGGCAGGATCGCCGAACTGGATGTTGATGGAGCTTATGCGCTTGAAGTAGTGGCCGACGTTCAACTCGTCGCTCATGCCCATGCCGCCGTGCAGTTGCACGGCCTGCTCCGCGACGAAGCGGGCGGCATAGCCCACCTTGGTCTTGGCGCCGGACGCCAGTTTCGATCCGTTCGGTTCCTTCGATGCCAGGCTTAGATTCAAATGCTGAGTGAGCGAAATCGACTCCTCAAGCGCGATGAACATGTCGACCATGCGGTGCTGCAGCACCTGAAACGTTCCCAGCGCAACCCCGAACTGCTTGCGCGTCTTGCTGTATTCGAGCGTCGCCGAGTTCAGCTCCGTCATGGCACCGACGGCTTCCGCGCAAAGGGCCGCGATGGCGCGATCGCGAGCCGCCTCCAGGGCAGCGACGCCCTCGCCTTCGCCCCCCAGCATCTGGCTGGCCGGCACCTCGACTTTCATCAGCGTGAGTTCAGCGGCGCGCCGACCGTCGATCGTCTTGAAGCTCTGCAGGTGAAGATTGGCCGCATGGCGATCTACGACAAACAGACTTACGCCGTCGCGATCGCGTTGCTGGCCCGAGGTGCGCGCCGAAACGATCAGCTTATCGGCCCATGGCGCACCGACCACCGCTGCTTTGGTTCCGCTCAGAACAAATTTGTCCCCTTGGCGGCGTGCAGTGGTGGTGACGTTGTTGAAATCATAACGTGACCGTCCTTCCGCCCAGGCCAGCGCCCATATCGCATCGCCTTCCATGATCTTCGGCAGGAATGCCTGGCGCTGCTCGGCCGAGCCGACGTCCTCGATCAGGCCACCGGCGAGGACAACCGTCTCAAAAAACGGCTCGACGACGAGCTTGCGGCCGAACTCCTGCATCACGATCATCGTGGCAAGCGAGCCGCCACCAAGGCCACCGGAGCTTTCCTGGAACGGCGCGGCGCAGAGCCCCAGCTCGGCAAACGACTTCCAGTGCCTGCGGCTCCAGCCTTCGTCGGTCGCAACGATCTTGCGGCGCTCGTCGAAATCGTACTGCTCGCGCAGAAAGCGTTGAATGCTGGAACGGAGCAATTCCTGTTCTTCCGTCAACTGAATGTCCATCGGATGCCTCGTGCGCTGTGGTCAGAGACCCAGCACCGCTTTCGCGATTATGTTGCGCTGGATCTCGTTCGATCCCCCGTAAATGCTGAGTTTGCGGGAGTTCAGGTACTTTTCGGTCGCGGTGTGCCCGTAGTCCGGCCCCGGCATGAAGCGGTTGGCGCTTACCGGGTGCTCACGGATGGCCAGACCATAATTGCCGATCGCCTGGTGCGTCAGATCGGTGATGCGCTGGAATATCTCGGTGCCCCTGATCTTGAACAACGACGCGGCCGGTCCTGGGTCGATGCCGCGCGACATCTGAGCCACGATACGCAGTTCGGTTGCCTCCAGCGCCAGCACATCGAGCTCGACGCGCGCGATCTCCCTGATGAATTCCCCGAACGCTGGATCGTCCTCACCAACTTCGGTTCTCACGATCTGCTTCAGACGCCCGAGATACCGAGTGGACCGGCCGATCCCGGCCATGCTGGTGCGCTCGTTGCCCAACAGGAATTTGGCGTAGGTCCAGCCCTTGTTTTCCTCGCCGATCAGATTCTCCGCAGGCACTCGCACGTCCTCGAGGAACACATCGTTGACCTCGTGCGATCCGTCAATCGTAATGATCGGCCGCACGGTGACGCCCGGCGATTTCATATCGATCAGCAGGAAGGAGATGCCGGCCTGAGGTTTTGCTGAGGGATCGGTGCGCACCAGGCAGAAGATCCAGTCGGCATGCTGGGCCAGCGTCGTCCAGGTCTTGTGGCCGTTGACGATGTAGTGGTCGCCGTCGCGTACCGCCCTGGTGCGGACCGATGCGAGGTCGGAGCCGGAGCCCGGCTCCGAATAGCCCTGGCACCACCAGTCGTCACCGGAGAGAATCCGCGGCAGAAACTTCTTCTTCTGCGCATCGTTGCCGAAGGTGTAGATGACCGGGCCGACCATGGTGACGCTGAATGCGAGCGGCGGCAGCGTTCCCGCGCGCGAGGTCTCCTGTTCAAAGATGAAGCGCTGCGTGACCGACCAGCCGGGGCCGCCATATTCCTTGGGCCAGAGCGGCGCGATCCAACCCTTCTTGTAGAGGATGCGGTGCCAGAGCAGCGACTGCTCCTTGGTCAAATCCGTCTCGGGGTTTGGAACGCGCATTTCCGGCGGATAGTTCTCCGCGATAAAAGCACGCACCTCGTCACGAAACGCTGCGTCCTCGCTGGAAAGTTCGAGCTCCATCGTGCGAGGCTCCCGCTACCACTTCTCGCCGAAGGGACGGATCTCCAGTTCGAAGGTCCAGGCGCTGCGCGGCTGCTGATAGAGCAGCCAATAGGATTCCGCGACCGAGGATGGCGGCATCAAAGCATCGGGGTTATCCAGCGCGTTCGGACCGAGTGCCTCGATCCGTCGCTGGCGCACCCACTCGGTATCGACGCCGGAATCAATGATGAGATGCGCCACGTGGATGTTCTTGGGCCCCAACTCGCGAGCGGCCGCCTGGGCGACGGCCCGCAAGCCGAACTTGGCGCTGGCAAAGGCTGCATAACCCGTTCCACCACGGAGACTCGCCGTCGCTCCAGTGAAGAAGATATTGCCCTTGCCCCGCGGCAGCATGAGCCGCGCAGCTTCGCGCCCGGCGAGGAAGCCGGAATAACAGGCCATTTCCCACACCTTGCGGAACACGCGCTCGGTGGTTTCCAGAATCGGAAAATTGACGTTGGCGCCGATGTTGAAGATACAGACCTCGAGAGGCGCGTGCTTGTCGGCATCGCCGAGGAATGAAATGATTTCCTCCTCCTTGCGTGCGTCGAGCGAGCGCGCGTGAATCTCACCGCCGGCCTTCTCGATCTCCTTGACGAGCGGTTCGAGTTTGGCCCCGTTACGGCGCCCGGCAAACACCGTGAAGCCCTCTGAGGCAAACTTTTTGGCGATCTCGCCGCCGATGTAGTCCCCGGCGCCGATCACGGCCACGGTTGCGTTTCTCTTTTGCAAGGGTCTTCTCCCGGTCAGGTTAGATCTGCTGTCTACGAAGTGGAGCCATCTGCGCCGGTGGAGCTTCGTCACCCTCGCGTAAAGACTCCGCCAGCTTATGCTTGAGTATCTTGCCGGTCGAAGTAGCCGGCAAGGCATCGAGGACGATGATTTCGGATGGTCGCTTGTAGGAGGTGAGCTGAAATCGGATGAAGCCCATCAGGTCGGCCGGCGTCGCGCGCGACCCCGGCAGCAACTGTACAAAGGCGACAATCTCCTCATTGCCATCGGCCGGACGGCCGACGACGGCGCATTGCACCACGTCCTTGTGTGAACTGAGGACCGCTTCCACCTCGGCGGGATAGACGTTGAAGCCGGAGCGGATGATCATTTCCTTGGTGCGGCCGACGATATAGAGGCAATCGCCGTCGAAGCGCGCCAGATCGCCGGTATTGAACCAACCCTCGCTGTCGATCACTTTGGCCGTCAGTTCCGGCGCGCGATAATAGCCGCGCATCACGTTGCGCCCGCGAACGTGAAGTTCTCCGACTTCACCCTTCGACAGCGGTATGCCGTCGATTGTTCTGATGCGCCCCTCTATTCCTGGCAGCAGCGTACCAACCGCCTGGTCGGACCGCGGCGCGTCGAAGCGCACGCCGGATATTCCGGGCGAACATTCGGTGATCCCATAACCGTTGAGGAGCGCAAGGCCGAACTCCTTCTCCACACGCAACTTCAAATTCAGGTCGAGCGGCGCGCCGGCAACGGCAATCAAGCGCAACGAGCCCCGGTCGAGCCGCTTCAGACCCGATACGCTCTTGTATTCCAGCAGACGTTGATAGGTGGCCGGCACGCCATTGAGGATGGTTACGTCCTCCTCCGCGATCGCCTTGGCAGTTGCCGCCGGATCGAATTTGCTGACCATCCGCACCGTGCCGCCGACCATCAGCGTCATGATCAGGAGCGAGATGCCGACGATATGCGAGATCGGCAACACCAGATAGATCTTGTCGTCTTGATCCATCTTGCGGAAATGCGCCGTGGTCTTGGCGCTGATCAGCAGGTTTTCGTGAGAGAGCATCACCCCCTTTGGCGTGCCCGTCGTTCCCGAGGTGTAAATCAGCACTGCGACTTGTTTTGCCGGATCGGCCTCCACCGCCTCGACGGTGGCGCTTTCGTTCAGCGGGCCGATGCCAATCTCCCGCAGCGCGCCAATTTGCCGGTTCTCCGCACCATAGCGTGATGCGTGCGCCGCGGCCTCTTTCGAAACACCTGACGTGAAGAACATCCGGCGGGCGCCGCTATGGTCGCGGATCTGGTCCAACTCGCGCGCCGACAATCGCGGGTTGGCGACGATTGCCCAGGCGTCGAGCCGGCTCGCCGCAAGCAGCAAGGCCGCCAGCGCAATGCAGTTTTCGCTGATAATGACCATCCGATCACCCGCTCTCACCCCCAGCGAGGTGAGAACAGCCGCGATCTCGGCGACCCGCCCGTCCAGGTCACGATAGCTCCAGGCGGCGCCATCTTCGATCAGGGCGATCCGGTCCGGGGCATTGACGACGTGGCCAGTCGTTACTTCATGGATGCGGCGCGGCAACTCCGCAGCAATCTCATCGATATCGATTGCCCCTGAAAGACCCGTCACCGTCAACCTCCCGAACAGCCAACGTCGCCCCTGCTGCGTCGCGCGCGATATCGATTTAACGTTCTTTTTTAGAACTCGTCAATTGCTAATTGGTCTTCTGGTGTCCACGTTCAAAAGAGGCAGCACGCCTGTCGCTTTTGTCACGCCTCGAAAAGCTCGTTTACAACGAGGTCGATAAGAGCTACCTACAAGTACCAAATAAGAACTTACGGGAGAGACCGAGAATGGTGGAAGGTCGCGGCGTTGCAATACTCGTGGGCGCGGGCGACGCCATCGGCGCGGCTGTCGCGCGTCGGTTTGCCAAAGGGGGCTACACCGTTTGTATCTGCCGGCGTGACGCAGCCAAATCCCAGGGACTGGTAGATGAACTCACCGCTGCGGGCCATCGTATCCACGCTTTCAGCGTCGATGCTCGTCAGGAATCCGAAGTTCAAAAGCTTTTTTCCGACGTCGAAAGCAACGTCGGGCCGATCGAGGTTTGCCTTTTCAATGCCGGATCGAACGTCAACAAACCCCTCGTGGAGACCACGGAAAAGCTGTTCTTCAAGGCCTGGGAACTGGCCTGCTACGCGGGATTCCTGGTCGGACGCGAGGCTGCGCGCGTCATGCTGCCACGTGGGCGCGGCACCATCTTCTTTACTGGTGCGACCGCCAGCGTCCGTGGCGGCCAGGGCTTTGCGGCGTTTTCATCGGCGAAGTTTGGCCTTCGCGCGGTCGCCCAGGCCATGGCGCGCGAACTGGGACCAAAGAACATCCACGTGGTCCATCTCATCATTGACGCCGGCGTAGATAGCGAAGCCATTCATCAGCGCATGAAGGCGGCGAAGGGAATCGAGGCAGGCGAGATTCCCCAGGACAGTCTGACGAAGACGTCTTCCATAGCCGAGGTGTACTGGTTCACCCATCAGCAAAGCCGAGACGGCTGGACCCATGAACTCGATCTTCGTCCGTCCGTGGAGAAATGGTGATGAGCGCAACACCCGATCTAACCCTATGGGGCGTTGGTACAAGCCGCACCATTCGTGCGCACTGGGCCATGCACGAGCTTGGCTTGTCCTACAAAGTCAGGCCGATCGGACCGCGAACCGGCGAGACCAAGACGGCCGAATACACCAGCCTCAATCCCCGCCAGAAGATCCCCCCTGCTGCAGGACGGCGACTTCTGCATCGGAGAAAGCGCCGCGATTGTCGCCTATCTGTCGCGAACCTATTCAACGCCAGGCCGTTCGCTGATTCCCGAAACCCAGCGCGAGTTCGCCGCGTGGCTCGAATGGTGCTTCTTTATCGTCGCCGAACTCGATTCTACGAGCCTCTACGTCATGCGCCGCCATCGCGCGGATGCACTGGGACATATCTATGGAATTGCGCCCGAAGTTGTCGCACAGGCCGGCGAATATTTCCGGCAACAATTGCGACACGTGGAGGTCGCGCTAGCGGATGGGCGGACGTTCTTGATGGGTGACCAATTTACCAGCGCCGATATCCTGCTCACGACGTGCCTGGACTGGGCCGTCGCCTACGGCGTCGGCATTTGCGACAACGCGCAGCCTTACCTTGAGCGCATCCAAAGCCGAGCGGCCTATCAGCAAGCCGTTGCAGCGAATGTTCCGGCGGCACCGACTACGCCGGCGGCGGCGAAGGTCTGAGAGCCGATCGCCGGTCGCGAGGCTTCGGATTAGACGGCCACACGCACGGCGCGTTCGGCGACCATCTTGTCGATGGCGCTGTCGTCATATCCCAGTTCGCGCAATACATCACGCGAATGCTCACCGACCCGGGGCGCCGGCCCGCCAATTGCAGCCTCATTGATTTCGAAGCGAGCCGCGGGCTTCGGCTGCCGCACTCGCCCGACCTTCGGCTGATCGAATTCCGCGATGATACCGCGCGCCACCACCTGCTCATTGTGGATGATTTCGCTCCGACGCAGGATCGGCGCACAAGGCACGTCGGCGGCGTCCAGTCGCTCCAGCCATTCGGCAGTGGTATGCTGGCTGATATACTCAGCCATCTTGTTGATGCGGGCGGTGGCGTTGACCGAACGCGCCGAGGGCGTCGCAAACCTTGGATCGTTGGCAAGCTCGGGATCGCCGGATGCCCGGCAGAAACCCTGCCATTCGGAATCCGAAATCGTGCCGGCGGTGATGTAGCCATCACTGGTCTTGAAGACGAGATCCGGCCGATCGTTGGGATCGGCTGCGGCGGCCTCGGCCCCCACGACCGTATACTGCATCATGCCTTCGGGCCACAGGTAGGAAATCATCGCATCCAACATCGCGACCTGAATATGATCGCCCTGCCCGGTTTTCTCGCGGGCATAGAGCGCTGCCGCCACCGCCTGTGCCGTGAACACTGCAGTGGTCTTGTCGCATACGATGGTGCGGATCATTTGCGGACGGTTCGTTACCGGCTGCGACTGGATATCAGCGAAGCCTGACAGGCCCTGAATGATCGGGTCATAGACGCGCTTCTTTACATACGGGCCGGTATCGCCGACGCCGCTGATCGAGACATAGATCAGGCGCGGATGGCGCTGCCGCAATTCTTCTACGCCTAAACCGAGGCGTTCCATGGTGCCGGGCCGGAAGTTCTGCACCAGCACATCAGCCTGCGCGACCAGCCTGGTGAGTACCTCACGGCCGCTCGTGCTCTTGACGTCGATCGACAGCGAACGCTTGCCGCGGTTCGAAGAGATGAACAGCGCGGAGAACTCGCCGTCCTTGTCGATGGTGGCCCGGCTGCGGCGCGTAATATCGCCGCCGATCGGCTCGATCTTCAGCACGTCGGCGCCCTGGTCCGCTAGAAACATGGTCGCGAACGGGCCCGACACCACGCCGGTCAGGTCGAGGACACGAACACCGCTAAGCGGGCCAGGCATGGACATTCTCCCTGAATTCACTTTTGCTTTGGGTCCGCCACTCAACCCGGGCCATCGTAGCCGTTAGGCCGTCCTGGGAACAGGCTGTCTGGTCTGCTCGACGATGGATTCCTCGACGTCGCGGAGTTGGTCCTTGCCGAAGAACATTTCCTTTCCAACGAAGAAAGTTGGCGAGCCGAATGCTCCCCGGCTGACGGCGTCGTTGGTCAGGTCGATCAGCCTCTTTTTGACGTCATCCTGCTGCGCACGCGCGATCAACCGGTCGATATCGATCCCTGAGGAGATGAATGCGTTACGAAAGATTTCGAGGTCGTCCATCTTCTTCGGCTCCTCCCACATATGATGGTAGGCGGCACGGAAATAGGGCTCGAACACGCCTTCGAATTGGGCGGCGACGGCGCCACGCATCAGCATCAGCGTATTGACCGGAAAGAACGGATTCTGGCGAAATTTCGTGACATTATGGCGGCGAATGAACCGCTGGGTCTCCAGCGCCTGGTATTCCGGCTTGTTCTTGATGCCGCGAAGCGAATCGAACGGCGACATGTTGCCCGTCGCCTTGTAGATGCCGCCCAGCAAAACCGGGACATACTCGAATTTCACGCCGGTACGCCGCTCGATTCCCGG
This sequence comes from Bradyrhizobium sp. RDI18, assembly GCF_043203335.1. Lineage (NCBI taxonomy): Bacteria > Pseudomonadati > Pseudomonadota > Alphaproteobacteria > Hyphomicrobiales > Nitrobacteraceae > Bradyrhizobium > Bradyrhizobium sp. RDI18. Next base: position 1,279,462 of record NZ_JBICRN010000006.1, read on the forward strand.
AATGGCTACTTCCGCCAGATAAGCGTTAGGGCTGCCGAAATCGAACTGGAATTCTACCTTCAGGGGCATGTCGACTCCTCCCGGAGAGCGCGTTGTTGGTCAGGTTCGATAATCAGCAGGCTGAACCCAAGCTTGCCATCCATCCTTACAGTTCTAAAAACGAACTGTCAAATTATGCGGAATTTTCCTAGTTTGACGCGAACCCTAGGGGATTGTTTGGAGTTTAGTACCTAACTAGAATGGTAGCGGAACCAAAAGTTCGCTGGACGATTCGAGAGGAACTGGCGTGGGAAGACTGGAGAACAGGAATGAGATGGGATGAACTGGAGGAAGAGCCATGCTCGATGGCCCGGACCATCGGCGTGATCGGCGACCGCTGGACCCTTCTGATCCTGCGCGAGTGCTTCCTGCGCACGCGTCGCTTCGAGGGATTTCAGTCCGCGCTCGGAATCACACGCCATCTGCTCGCCGAACGGTTGAAGAAACTGGTCCGCCAGGGCGTACTGCGCCGCATTCCCTATCAGGAGTCGCCCAAACGGCATGAATATATCCTCACTCAGAAGGGCCTCGATCTTTATCCGATCATGATGGCGATTGTGCATTGGGGCGACACGCACATGGTCGACGAACGCGGGCGGCCGTTGCTGCACCAGCACCGCAAATGCGGCAAGAACTTCGATCCGGTCATGGTATGCTCCGAATGCGGCGAGCCACTTTCGGCCAAGGAGGTTCATACCCACCCCGGCCCTGGTGCCCGAAGCACCCCGGCAATAAAGGCGCCAGAGAAACCGAAGGCAAAGGCGCGCCGCAGCGCCGCTTGAGGTGGCCGCTCACCCCGGCTACCGCATCGAAAGCCTGACTAACCAGATCTCCGCGCCGGCATATCGTAGGCGCCATATGGCGGACACGAGATGTCCGGCAACGGTCGCGAACGGTTGAACCTTAGACCCGGATCACATCTCGACTTGCTTCGTTGCAGTAGAGGCGTTCGACCTGTTCAGAACGATATTTCAGGACAGCACGTTGATTGACGTAGGCCTTGTCGGTGATTTCTCCTGCCGCCATTGACGGTGGATCCTTCAGCAGGGAAAACGAACAGATTCGTTCGCTGCTTCCAACGATCTCATTATATTCTTGAAAACGATCTCTAAGAAATTGAACCACGAGAGCATCGCAGGTCAAATCCGAGGCTGGTGTCTTCGAAATTCGCGCCGCCTCGGTCGGATTCAACCAGCAGAGCAGCGCGCACGATTCACGGTTTTCCCCCGCAACGACAATGTCCAGCAATACGCCTCGCGTTGCAGCCAGGATTGCCGCGCGCATGTTGCCGATCGAGACCCACGTGCCGTTCGCGAGTTTGAAGTTCTCGGAAATTCTGCCTGTAAAGCGCAGCCCAAGCTCCGGTTTCTGAGGATCCAGAAACGAGACGGTGTCGCCGATGCGATAGAACCCTTCCTCATCGAAGGCCTTCTCCGTCAAATCAGGCCTTCCGAGATAACCGGGGGTGACGTTGGGTCCCTTGACCCTCGCCTCATAAGTATCGGAAACTGGAATCAGTTTTAGCTGCAGACCCGGCGCGGGAAGACCAATCTCTCCCGGCTGGTCGGTCGCCCAATGGGTCGTACTGATGGTCGGGGCCGTTTCGGTGGTACCGTAGCCCGACATGACCGGAATTCGCCGGCCGGTGATCGACGATGTCAGCCGATAGAGCTTTTCAAGCGTCCCTTGCGAAATTGCAGCCCCGGCATAGCTCAATCTATCCATCCGCTTGAATACGCTGGCGCCAAGATCGAGATCGTTCTCGATCGCGTCACATAAGAGATTATAGCCAGCAGGCACGTTGAACATGGCGGTGGGCGAAATCTCCCTGAGATCGCCACCGTCTTGTGGAAGAGCTGAGGCAGCGGCCGGCCATCGTCGATGTAAAGCGTACCGCCATTCCTCAGAATGCCGTGAAGAATTACGTTGCTGCCCATCGTATGGTGCCATGGCAGCCACTCGACCTGCACCGGTGCGTCCGGAGAAGACACCAGCAGGCTCCCCATTTGCAGTGAGCCCGCCATCATGCGGTGGGTGTTGAGCACGCCTTTGGGGAAACCGGTCGAACCGGACGTAAAGAGTATCTTTGCGACAGCGCCGCAAGACACCGCACGTGACGCGCGCTCGAATCCGTCGCTCCCGCTTCGGGCGGTCAGAGCCTGGAACGGCACCGTGTCCGGCGCGCCATCGACGCTGATCCAGGTCGCGGCTGCCAGTTCCGGAATGGAGCGGCCCGCGGAAAAGTCGCGTCCGCTCTGAACGAAAACGAAATTCGGACGCAGCACCTCCGCGATATCCTTGAGACGAACCAGGCCGCCGGGCATCAGCGTGTAATTTGGCGATATCGGCGCCAGAATTACCCCTATCGACATCGCGGCAAACGAGATCACGGCGTTCTCGATGGAGTTTCCTGAAAGTACCGCCAGCTTGTCAGCCGGCTTTGCGCCCATGTCGATCAGGCTTTGGCCGACCGCCTGAACCTGCAACCATGTTTCACCATAGGTAATCTCGTCCCATCCGCCCTTCGCATTGCGCTGCGCAAGAAAAATTCTATCCGGAGCAGAGTTTGCCCAGGTCGGAAGGAAATCCGTGATGCGCCAGGCACACTCCCCCAACTCAACAGGCGAGCTCAAGATGAGCGTGCCGTCGGTTCGACGCTCTATGCAAAGCTCCCTTGGCGCAAACGTCAGTGCCTTCGTCGACATGGAATTGATCTCCTGAATTACCGGGAAAGGAGCGCTCGAAGGCAGCCATTCACCACCGATACCTGGTGCTCGTAGGTCCGCCGGCCTGGACAACGCGAGTTGTCAATCAGTCTTACGGGCGTGACCGGTCGGCAGTTCGCGCCCAAGTCCGCGAATTTGCCAGGCCCGTCGTTCGCCCGCGCCAGGTCACTCGGACTTGGCGTCCAGCACGTCGCCGAAGGCTTGCCAGCTCGTGCCGCTCCACCGCTGCAATCGCATTTGCGTCCAGATCATGTTCTCGGTGTCGGTGGTGTTGACCTTGATGCCAGGCAGCGCAGTCGGAACGACGAAGTCTTTCAGGTTCTTGGCCTGCGCAAGAATATTCTTGCGTGACAGATCATTGCCGCATTGCCTTAGAATCTGCTCGAGCAGGACGCCTTGCTGATAGCCGGTCAGATAGCTGCCGTTGGTGATATCGGCGCCCGGCAAATACTTGTCAAAGAACACCCGAAAGGCCTGCATGCCCGGGTCATCTTTCCAAGCCGAATCCAGAACATCCTTGTTGGTCGTACCGACGATCACGCCGACCGATTTGTCGAGACCGGCGGGCGCGAGCGTGCCTCCGACCGAGCCCGAAGGAAAATTAATGATCACGGTGGCCTTCCAGCCGATCACGGCGGCTTGCCGGATGGCCTGCGCCGCGAACTTCGGCGTGCCGGCGATGACAAGCGCGTCCGCACCCGAACTCTTCAGGTTGACGACCTGTGAATCAACCGTCGGTTCGGTGACCTCATAGGAAGCGGCCACGACCTTTCGGTCGAAATCCTTTCCGAGGAATGCCTTGAAGGCGTTGACATAGTCTTTGCCGAGGTCGTCATTCTGATAGAGGATGGCATACTTGGCGTTTGGCAGCGCTTTCGTCAGATATTTGGCGTAGATTTTTCCTTCGGTGTCGTAGCTGACAAGACCTGTCGTGGTCAGCGGGTAATTGGCGACGTCCGTGAACTTGGATGACCCGCTGATAATTGCGATGCTGGGCACCCCTTTCGACCGCAGGTATTTTGCCGTAGCCGAGATGCCGGGAGTGCCGAGCTGGCCGAACATGAACGACACTTCGTCGCTCTCAACGAGCTTGCGGACGTGCTCCACCGCTTTCGGAGGACTGTATGCGTCGTCATACGCGATGTAGTTGATCTTGCGGCCGTTGATGCCGCCGCGGTCGTTGACCGACTGAATATAGGCCATAACTCCCTTACCCACGAGACCGATCGATGACGCCGGTCCGCTGAAGGGAAAAACGCCGCCAATCTTGATCTCGGTCGCTGAGATTCCTGGCTCTTCGGCTGCGAATGCCGGGCCGCACAAGAGTAAAACCAGAGCCGCCACGATCTTCCATTTCATCAACATTCTTGGTCCTCCCAAACGCGATGCACCCTTACGGGCACGTGGTTCTGTTATTGTTTCGCCGCTGGCTGCTCGTCCCTCGTCACTCAAAAGCGGCATCGAGAACTTCGCTGAACTGGTCCCAGCGTGGACGGCGTTACCTCGGCGCGTCAGCAGCAAATGCGGGTGATCCCAGCGCTAACAGCATTAGCGCGGCAGCAGGCTTGAAAGATTTGAGCATCATAGCGTCCCTCCCCTTCTGAATAGCGGAGTGCGCGTCCCAAGCGGGGGCCGCGATCCTGCAAGTCGCAGCCGTTATCCGACCGTCTTGTTCTAAACCTACAGTTCTTTTTTAGAACTAGTCAAGTCCCTCGAAACCAGTTCCTCTGTTGCCGGAAATGGGCTTCAATCCATTTTGGATAACGTGACGTCTCCAGCGCTGACCTAATAGGATTTATCGATAACTACCATGTCGCTTGCACGAGTATGGCTTGCGCAACTACCGGCGCAGGTGAAGCAACGCGGTCCGTCAGAAATGCGACGGGAATACTTCCTTCGAACGGAGTATCACATAAATTCCACTATAGAACTGTCGTGAGACGGGCGTAATTTCGCTCCTCAAGTCCACGGCCGTGCATGGTTGAGAAAGAGCTGCTCGATCGCAGCGTCATTAGACGGGCGTTACCTGTCGGCCAACGCCGGCATCGACGACGCATTGGGAAGGAAGAATCGACTCTACCGATTTCGACCACTTGGCGGCGTGCAAAGTAGGATGCGGCTGGACGATATCGGGTGAGTTCGCGGACAGAACCTCTCATCCGGCGCTACGCGCCACCTTCTCCCACAAGGGCAGAAGGATTGAGATATGCCCGCTGAGCGTTCGCCCCGAACGCCTTGTCGCGCAGGTGCGGACCAAGCTTCATCAGGCACGCCTCGAGCGCGCCCTTGGTCGCGCCATAGCTTCCTGCGAGCAAACACACCGGCCAGTCGGAGCCGAAGATCAGGCGATCCTCGCCAAAGCATTTGGCGGCGTGCGCGACGAACGGAAGCAGACGTTCCGCATCCCAATCGTCCCACCTGGCCTCGGTGGCGAGACCCGAGATCTTGCACCAGACATTGCCGCAAGCGGCGAGTGCGACGAGAAGATCGGCCCATTCACGGCTGAATCCCTCGGCGATCGGCGGCTTGCCGGCGTGGTCGAGGACAAAGCGCCCTTGCGGAAACGCCTGCGCAGTTGCGATCGCGGCCGGCATTTCACGCGTGCGCACCAGAAGATCGTAAGTGAGATCGTGCGCAACCACCGCGGTCAAGCCGCGCTGCACGTCCTCGCGCAGCAGCCAATCAGGATCGGGCTCGTCGTGCACCTGGTGACGAATGCCGACCAGCCTGTTGCCTCCGGGCGAGCCGCGCAGCCGTTCGAGCGTCTCGTCGACCGACCCGTCCGTGAGATCGGCCCAGCCGACCACACCGATGACGAAGGGCGTCGCAGCGGCGACGCGCAAGAATTCCTCGGTCTCCTCGATCGAGGAGCGGCATTGCACCAAAATGCTCGCATCGACCCCGTTGGCGAGAAGCAGCGGCGCGAGATCGCTCGGGCCGAAAGCGCGGTGGATCCGCTCGAGTTCGGGCGCCTCCATCCAGGGATAATCGGCGCGCTCGGGATCCCAGAAATGCTGATGACCGTCGATCACCATGGGTCAAGCTCCACCCGGCAGCGGTGCGGACGCATCGACCAACTTGCGCTCGCGCAGCTCCTGCCAGAAGGAGGACGGCACCAGCCGCTCGGCCATCGCGATGTTGTCCGAAACCTCCGCAGCGCTACGCGCGCCCTGCAGCGCGAGCGTTACCGCCGGATGGGCCATACAGAACTGGACTGCGGCGGCCTTGAGCTCGGTGCCATGCTTGCGGCACAGTGCCTCCAGCGCCAGCGCGCGGGCGACGAGCGCCGCATCGGCGTCTTCGTAATTGAACTTCGCCCCAGTTCGCGGGTTCGCGAGGATGCCGCTGTTGTAGATGCCCCCGAGAATGATGCCGATGCTCTTCGCACGGCAGATCGGAAACAAATTCGTCAGCGCGCCCTGGTCGAGCAGCGTGTAGCGGCCCGCCAGCAGGAAGCAATCGACCGGCGCCGCTTCGGCGAAGCGGGCGAGCATCTCGGATTGATTCATACCGGCGCCGATCGCCTTGACCGTGCCATCGTCGCGCAAGCGCTGGAGTGCGCGGAAGGCACCGGCAACTGCATCCTCATAGTGATCATCCGGATCATGGACGAGCAGTACATCGACGCGGTCGAGCCCGAGACGGGCGAGGCTTTCCTCAACCGATCGCATCACGCCGTCGTAGCTGAAGTCGAACTGCGGCCGCTCGGCGGACGTGCCCTTGTAGTGATCGTCTTCCGCAGCCGCACTGGCCGGGCGCAGCAAACGGCCGACTTTGGTGGAGATCGCAAATGAATCCCGCTTTTGCCGGCGCAGAAAACTGCCCAGGCGACGTTCGGCCAATCCAAAGCCGTAGAGCGGCGCAGTATCGAAGAAGCGGACACCGAGCGACCAGGCGCGCTCGATCGTGGCTTCCGCGTCCGCGTCGCTGACCGGCGCAAACAGTCCGCCGAGAGGAGCGGTTCCGAGACCAATCGCTGTGACGTCGAGTCCATCCGCAAGCCGCATACGCTTCATTCCAGGATCCATGGTCGAAACATGCACTCCCTCTCCCGCAACCGGGAGAGGGAGTGTAGCGCAGGAACGTCGGGGCTGAGAACGTTCCTACTTCAAGAGTTGAGCGACGTTGTCTTTGGTCACGAGGTCGAGGCCGGTATAAATGACCTCGGAAACCTTCTGGCCCTTCTTGATTGCCAGCAGAGTGTCCATCGCCTTCTCGCCCATCTCGAACGGGCGCTGTCCCGTAAGCGCGTTGGAGTAGCCGTCACGCAAGAGTTCAAGCTGCATCTTGAGCGTATCGGCGACGACGAGCGTCAGCTTGCCGGCATCGATGTCCTTCTTGTTCTTGTTGACGAAGGCCTTGTAGCCTTCCGGCGCAAACATCGGCCAGCCGCCAACCGGCACGATCGCGCCGAGATCCGGCGTGGCAGTGCGCAGATCCGCCATCTGCTGGACCGCGAGCGCAGGATCGTCATTGCAAAAGGTCGGCGAGCCCGCGACCTCGACCCACTTCGAGCCCTTGAGCGCCTCGCGCACGCCATCGACGCGCTCGGCGAGGTTCTTGGCGCCCGGACCACCGGAGACGACGGCATACTTGCCGCCCTCGGGCTTGAGCTGCAGCAATTGCTTGCCGAGCGCGAGGCCGAAGTCCTTGTTGTTGGTGCCGATATAGGCAATGCGCTTGGAGCCGGGCGCATCCGCATCGAAGGTGATGACAGGAATACCGGCCGCGGTCGCAGCCTCGATCGACTTGGTCATCGCTGCGACATCCGCGACCGAGATCGCAAGACCATCCACCTTTTGCGTGATGAAATCCTGGATGATCTGCGCCTGTGTCGCCGGCTCATGCTCGACCGGCCCCTTGTAAATGCATTCGACGTTGCCGAGCTCTTTGGCGCGCTTCAGGCAACCGTCGCGCGCGACGTCGAAGAACGGATTGTTCATCGCTTTGGGCACGATCACGAACTTGTAGGTCTGGGCGAATGCCGGGGTCGCCATCATCGCGATGGCCATTCCGGCGAGAAGTATTTTCCTCATTGGTCCCTCCACATTTGTGCCTATCCTTTTGAATTGAATCTCCAGAAGGCGGATAGACGAAGTGTTCGTTGCTCTCCCGGAGTAACCTCAAGTGATGCGTGAGCGGATGCGGTCGACCAGCACGGCCAGAATGATGATCACGCCCACGAGCGTCTGCTGCCAGTAGGAGCTGACCTGCGCGAGCACGAGGCCATTGCGGATCACCTCAAGCAGCACGCAGCCGACGATGGCCCCGAGCGGGCCGCCGACGCCGCCTGCGAGATTGGCACCGCCGATAACCGCCGCTGCGATCACGTTGAGTTCGTAGGATGTCGCCATGTTCGCGGGCGCAGACCCCAGCCAGCCCGAGACGATGATGCCCTGCAGCCCTGCGGCCAGCGCACAAATCACGTAGACTTCGATCTTGACCCGTACGACCGGGATGCCAGTCAATTCCGCCGCCTTCTCGTTGCCGCCGAGCGCGAAGACATGACGGCCGAAGCTCGTGTGGTGCAGCACGATCGCCATTACCGCCGCGAGGATCACGAGATAGATGAATGGCGCCGGTACGCCGAACAGATCGCCCGATGTCAGCGCGTAGAAATAGTCGGCATCTGGTCCGCCCGGAAAGCTGCCGCGCCCGTTGGAGACGACATAGCCGAGACCGCGGACGATCGAGAGCATGCCGAGCGTAGTGACAAAGGGCGACAGCCCGAGCACGGCGATGCAGAAGCCGTTGACGAAGCCGACGATCAGCGCGGTGACAAGTCCCGCCAGGATCGAGACGATCAGGATCAGCCCCGGTACATTGGCGACCACGGTCTTGCCGTCCGCAGCCAGATGCACGAACAGGGACGCGCCGGGCATGCCCGGCGTCGATAAGCCCGACATCACCATGGATGTGATCATGGCGGAGAAGCACATCATCGATCCCACCGAGAGATCGATGCCGCCGGTGATGATCACGAAGGTGATGCCGAGGGTGGCAATGGCGATGAAGGAAAAGTTCTTCGCCACGTTCTGCATGTTGCCCTGCGTGAAGAAGTAGGGGCTCGCAAAATGCATCGCGATCAGCAGCACCAGCAGCGCCAGCAGGACGTAGCCGGTTTGGGATGCAAAGATGCCGCGCTGCCACCACCTGATGCGGCCGACATTGGCGAAGGAGATCGGGGATTCCAGCGGCATAGCCATTACGCAGCCTCCTTCGCGCCGGTGATCAGGGCAGTGACTTCCTCGGGACTGGTATCGCGGATCGACTTATCCGCCCGCTTCTCGCCGCGGCGCATGACGACGACGCGGTCGCAGACCGCGAAGACGTCGGGCATGCGGTGGGAGATCAGCATGACGGCGACGCCCTGCTCTTTCAGCCGATGGATCAAGCCCAGGACCTGCTCGACCTGGCGGACCGAGATCGCCGCGGTCGGCTCGTCCATCATCACGAGCTTGGCGTTCGACAGGCGGGTTCGTGCGATCGCAACCGCCTGGCGCTGGCCGCCCGACATCTGCTTCACGAGATCATGCGGTCTCGTCTCGGAGCGCAGCTCGCCGAACAGCTCCAGCGCGCGCGCCGCCATCGCATTGTGATCGAGGAAGGCGAACGGGCCGAATTTGCGCTTGAGCTCGCGGCCGAGGAAGACGTTGGCCGCCGCCGTGAGATTGTCGGCAAGCGCCAGGTCCTGATAGACGACCTCGATCCCGACCGCGCGAGCATCGATGGGACGGTAGAAATGGACCGTGTTGCCGCCGAAGCGGACCTCGCCATGGGTGGGGCGGAAGTTTCCGGCAATGATTTTCACGAGCGTCGACTTGCCCGCGCCGTTGTCGCCCATCAAGCCGACCACCTCGCCGGGGAAGACCTGCATGTCGACGCCGTGCAGCGCGCGGATCGCGCCGAACTCCTTGCCGATCCCTGTCAATTCCAGAACCGGTTGCCCGGCGCTACCTGCGGTTTCCATGCTCGGCCTCGCTCAGACGTACCGGTTGACCAGTGATTCCAGATATTCCTGACGACCCGAGCGCGGCTGCGGATCGAAACCGGGTGCCAGCGCGCGATCAGCAAGATCGGCAAGCGAACGCTGGCCGGCGAGGATCGCGCGTCCCTCGGCATCAGCCCATCCCGCGTAACGTTCCGCAATCGGCATCGTCAGCGCCTCGGCATCGAGCATGTCGGCGGCGGCAAGGAACGCCCGCGCGCAGGCGTCCATCGAGCCGACATGGGCGTGGATCAGATCGTCCGGATCGATCGATTGCCGCCTGATCTTGGCGTCGAAATTGAGACCGCCCGTCGTGAAGCCACCGGCCTTCAGGATGTCGTGGAACGCCAGTGCCAGCTCTGGCACGTTCATCGCGAACTGGTCGGTATCCCAGCCGAGCAGATCGTCGCCGCGGTTGATGTCGAGCGAGCCGAACACGCCGAGCGCCTGGGCCAGCGCGATCTCGTGCTGGAACGAATGGCCGGCAAGGATGGCGTGGTTCTGTTCGATGTTGAGCTTGACATCTTTCAGAAGGTCATACCGCTGGAGGAACCCGTAGCATGTGGCGACGTCGAAATCATACTGATGCTTGGTCGGCTCCTTCGGCTTCGGCTCGATCAGGATCGGTCCCTTGAAACCGATCTTGTGCTTGTGCTCGACGACCAGCGAGACGAAGCGGCCGAGCTGGTCGAGCTCGCGCTTGATGTCGGTGTTGAGCAGCGTCTCGTAGCCTTCGCGTCCACCCCAGAGCACATAGTTCTGCCCGCCCAAACGGTTGGTCACCTCGAGCGCGGCCCGTACCTGGCCTGCGGCATAGGTGAAAATGTCCGGATCCGGATTGGTCGCGGCGCCGGCCATGTAGCGGCGATGCGTGAACAGATTGGCCGTACCCCAGAGTAGACGCACCTTGGAAGACGCCATCTTCTGTTCGAAGAGATCGGCAATGGCGTTGAGGTTGGCGACGGATTCGCCGAGCGAGGCGCCTTCCGGCGCGGCATCGACGTCGTGGAAGGTGAAGAAGGGTACGTCGAGCAGGCGGAACAGCTCGAAGGCGATATCGGCCTTGGCCCGCGCCAGCGCCATCGCATCCGTGCCATGATGCCAGGGCCGCAGGAATGTCTCGCCGCCGAACGGATCGCCGCCGGGCCAGCAGAGCGAGTGCCAGTAGCAGACCGCGAAACGCAAGTGATCCTCGAGCCGCCGTCCGCGCACGACGCGATCCTTGTCGTACCAGCGGAACGCGAGCGGGCTTTTGGCGTCCTTGCCGCCATAGGCGACCGGCGCACTCGCCCCGAAGAATTTGGGTGACACGTTCACAGGGAGAACTCCTTCAGCGCGGGATATAGTTTTCGCCACTGGTGATAGGCTTCATCGTAGGCGGCTTTGGCAGACGCACGCGGCGTGAAGCTCGCAAGCCGCCGCGGACGCGTGCAGATCTGGGCAGGGTTTTCGTTGGTTGCGGCAAGCCGGCCGAGCCGTGCCGCGCCAAGCGCTGCACCGACCTCGCCCTCCTCGACGCGGTGGACGGGAATGCCGAGCACATCGGCGCAGATCTGGGCCCACAGCGCCGAGCGCGAGCCGCCGCCCACAAGGTCGACCTCCGTGATCCCGCTGGCGTTGCCGAGCGCCGCGAGGTTGTCGCGCGCGGCAAAGGCCACGCCTTCGAGCACGGCCTGGACGATCTGATCGCGTCCCGTCCCGCCGCGAAGACCTGCGAATGCGCCGCTGGCGGCAGCGTCGTTGTGTGGCGTGCGCTCGCCATCGAGATAGGGAAGGAACTTGACCGGGCTCGGTCCGCGGACGGTCCCGCCGAGCGGCGCCAGCAGCGCGGCGGCAGGCGTCGCCATGACGCCCGAAAGCCAGGCGAGCGAGGCGGCCGCCGCCAGCATCACGCCCATCTGGTGCCAGAGACCCGGCAGCGCATGACAGAAGGCGTGCACGGCCGACGCGGGCGCCGGCGCAAAACTGTCGGTGACACGAAACACCACGCCCGACGTTCCCAGCGACAGGAACGCATCGCCGGGCGTGATGGCTCCGAGCCCGATCGCGCTCGCGGCACAGTCTCCCGCACCGCCGGCAACCATGACATCTTTCGCCATGCCCCAGCGCTTCGAAAATTCGCCGGCAAGTGCCGCGCCGATCTCGCTGCCTTCGACCAGACGCGGCATGTGGTGAAGATCGAGCCCCGTGGCATGTAGCAGCACCGCAGACCAACGGCGCTGACCGACATCGAGCCAGAGCGTGCCGGCGGCGTCCGACATGTCCTCGACCATCTCGCCGGTCAGGCGGTAGCGCACATAGGCCTTTGGCAGCAGCACTTTTGCCACCCGATCGAAGATCTCGGGCTCGTGGCGGGCCACCCAGAGCAGCTTTGGCGCGGTGAAGCCTGGCATCGCGAGATTGCCGGCGATAGCGTGGAGCGAGGGACAGCGCGCCTCCAGCTCCTTGCACTCGGTATGGGAGCGGCCATCATTCCACAGGATGGCCGGACGCAGCGGACGACCGTCCTCGCCGAGCAAGGTAGCGCCGTGCATCTGGCCGGAGAGACCGATGCCGCGCACCTGCGCGACGTCGCTCGGATGAACGGACGCGAGATCGTCGATGGCGCCGATCGCTGCATCAACCCAGGCGTCCGGATCCTGCTCGGACCACAGCGGTGCGGGATGCGAGAGCGCAAGCTCGCGCGCGGCTGTCGCGACGATTGCGCCAGCCTCGTTCACGAGCACCGCCTTCACACCGGACGTGCCGATGTCCATTCCGAGATACACGTCGTCATCCTCCCTTCCGGCCCGGTTCGCGATCTATGTCGCCTTTCCCCACATCGGGCCGTCTTGCAAATCGGTTCTGCAGGCTATGGCAGATTGTCCCGCATCACGATGTCGATCCGGATCTTCTCCTGTTCACTCAGGATCGGCTCGCCGCGGGCGAGCGCGAGCAGCACGCGCACGGCGGCGCGGGCCTCATGTCCCGGATTTTGCGAGATCGCCGCATCCATCACGCCCTGCAACAAGAGCTTGCGCGTCAGCACGGTGACGTCGTGTCCGACGAACACCACCTGCTTCTCGCGATCGGAATCGATCAGGGCCTTGGCAACGCCTTGCGTGCCGGCGCCGACATTGTAGAGGCCGACGATGTCAGGATGTTTGCCGAGCAGCCGCGACATGAGCTGTTCCGAGCGCCCGTCCTCGTCGCGCCCTTCGAGCACGGGCAGCACGTTAAGCCCAGGAAACTCCGACGCCATCACCTGATTGAAGCCGAAGATGCGCTCGGCATGGTCGCGCAGGCCTTGCGAGCCGGCGACGATCGCGACCTTGCCGGATCGCGGACCAACGAGGCGGCCGACCAGCGCGCCGGCGGTGCGCCCGGCGGCGATATTGTCGATGCCAACATAATAATGACGGCGCGACGAAGGCACATCAGAAACCAGCGTCACCACCTTGGCGCCACCATCGACGAGATCATTGATGGCGGCCCGCACGCTCGGATGATCGAGCGCGACAACCGCGATGCCGTCATATTCGCCGGCGAGAGCCTCCAGCGAGCTCGCGAGAACGGAGGCATCGAACACGTCGGTCGCGACCATCTCGACCGCGAGCCGGCGGGCCGACAGCCAGCCCGACATCTCGCCGAGATAGGACTGGATCTGCTGCATGAACAGATTCGGCCCCGACGGCATCACGAAGGCGAAGCGCCTGAAGCGGCCACGGGCGAGCTCGGCGCCGGCCACATGCGGCTGGAAGGAGTTGCGCGCGATCGTCTCCTTGACACGGCGGATCGTATCCGGCCGCACGCCGGGGCGGTTGTGCAGGACACGATCGACCGTCGCGAGGCTGACGCCAGCCTGGCGGGCGATGTCCCTAAGCGTGAGAGGGCTGTTGCCGTCCGGCTCCTTCATGGGCTGAAGGCTAGCAGAGGTTATTTGAGGTACGCAACTCATTTTGAGGAACACGACGCTGAGCGGACCCGGCAGCGGGGAGCGACTCGAACTCCCGAGGCAAGCCGCCGGGCGAATTGCAAGCACGGCGCCAATCGACCGAACCTCCGATATCTTCTTCAATCTTCCGACTCATGGAAGCGACCGAGCAGCATCGGGACGTGGAACGCACCGCACATGGCGAGCTCCTCCACGTGCATTAGAACTGGGATGGCACCGCTATAGCTGGCGGGGGCCGCTCCAGGATGGTATTGTCTTCAGGAGCTATTGAAGCTCCGAGACCGAGGATTTCGCTTACGCGTTCAATCGCGGTCGAGACAATGGCCCTCGAAGAGATGCACTCCAAAGTCAAGCGGACGATCGCGCCTGCGGTCGGATGGCGCGGAAAATGGAGGACGTTATGGCGTCCTGGCGTGACGACAGGGTCAGGGCAACCCTGATCCGCGATGCAGCGGGAAGCGTCCAGCCGGGCAAGACCCCCCGGACTTTTGCCGAGCTTCTGTTCGGCCACACCAATAGCGAGGATCTCACCGGCTACGATGCCGCGTCTCGCCTTCCTGGCGGAACAGGCTTGGGAGCATGTGCAGCAACGCGCGGCAGGCCGTGCTGATATCCGCGTCATCAATCCGATGATGCCGGACGGGCGCGAGATTTCCGTGCTCGAAGTTCTCAACGACAACATGCCCTTCCTCTTCGATTCGACCATGGCGGAACTCGCCGAGCACGGCATCGAAGTCACGCTGGTCGCCCATCCGATCATAGCCGTCGAGCGCGACGCGTACGGCAAGCTGCTGCGTTTCTATGGCGAAACACTGCCCGAAGGGTCAATGGGCGAGCGCGAAAGCCTGATCCATCTGCATATCGCCCGGCTCGATGCCGCTGACGACCGCCAGAAACTGATCGATGGCCTCACCAAGACGCTGAACGACGTGCGCGCTTGCGTGACCGACTGGCGAGCCATGCGCGCCCGCGTCGAAGGAGCGATCACGACCTTGAGCTCCAATCCGCCGCCGCTGCCGATCGACGAGGTCGCCGAAGCCAACCAGTTCCTGCAATGGCTGTGCGCCGACAATTTCACCTTCCTGGGCCTGCGCGAATATCGCTTCTCGCCCGACCGCGCTGCGTCGGACGAGATCAGCAGCGGCGAAGGTCTCGGCATCCTGCGTGATCCTGATGTGAGGGTGCTGCGCCGCGGCACCGAAATGGTGGTGATGACACAGGAAATCCGCGAGTTTATGCGCGAGCCGACACTCCTCATCGTTGTCAAGGCCAATGTCAGCAGCCGCGTCCATCGCCGCGTCCGGATGGACTACGTAGGCATCAAACTGTACACGCCGGACGGCCGGCTCGACGGCGAACTGCGCCTCGTCGGTCTGTTCACCTCGGGCGCCTATACTCGTTCGGTGCGACAAATCCCCTACGTCCGCCACAAGGTGGCGCAGGTGCTCGAGCGCGCCGGCTTCGACCCCAACAGCCATTCCGGCAAGGCACTGCTGCATATCCTCGAAGAATATCCGCGCGACGAGATCGTCCAGGTCGATATCGAGACGCTCTATAATTTCGTCATGGAAGTCCTGATGCTTTATGAGCGCCCTCGCTTGCGGGCGTTGGCACGAGCTGACAAGTTTGACCGTTTCGTCTCCATCCTCGTGTTCATTCCGCGCGAGAAGTACGACACCGACGTACGGACGCGGGTCGCCGCCTTCCTGGCCCAGGTATACAAGGGGACCTTGGCAGCCTCCTACGTGGCCTTCCCCGAAGGTCCACTTGCGCGCGTCCACTACATCATCGGGCGCTATGAAGGCAAAACGCCCGTCGTCGAGCGCGCCACGCTTGAAGGCGGGATCAGCGCAATCATCGCAACATGGGGCGACAAGCTGAAAGCCAAGCTTGCGACCACCACTGACGGCATGCGGGCTCGCCTGCTCGCCAACCGTTATGCCCGGGCCTTTACCGGCGGCTATACGGAGATCTTCGACGCCTCACAGGCCATCACTGACATCACCACCATCGAAAAGCTCAGCGCCGCTCGTCCCGTGGCGCTTTCGGTCTACCGCATCGACGGCGATGATCCGACGCGTTTCGGCCTTAAGGTCTTTTCGCGCGGCACGCCGCTATCGCTGTCCTATCGCGTCCCGGTAATCGAAAATCACGGCCTGCGCGTCGTCAACGAGCGTACCTACCAGATTACGCCCAGCGCCACGTCTACACCCGCACCGGTTTGGCTACACGACATGACGATCGAGGCCAATGACGCCAAGCCGATCGTTGTTACCGAGGAATTCGGCCGTCGCCTGGAAGCCTCGATCATGGCGGTGGTGGGCGATCGCGCCGAATCCGACGGATACAACGCCCTCATCCTGCGCACGCGCTTGAGCTGGCGCGAAGTTTCGGCCATCCGCGCCCTCTCCCGCTACCTGCACCAGATCCGCGCTCCGTTCAGCCAGGACTATATGTGGGGGACGTTGCGCAAGAACAGCGCTATCACCACCAGCATCGTCGCGCTGTTCCAGGCTCGCTTCGACCCGCGGCTCGCCGCCACCAATGCCGAGCGCTCGGCGCGGGAGACGGCTCTCCTCGCCGAGATTGAGGAGCAGCTCAAATCCGTCGCCCTGTTGGACGAAGACCGCATTCTGCGCCGCTTCACCAATCTGGTGCAGGCCATCGTCCGCACCAACCTGTGGCAAATCGGCCAGGACGGATATCCGCGTCCGGTGATTTCCTTCAAGTTCGACGCCCGCAAAATCGATGACCTACCCGCTCCGCGACCGCTCTACGAGATCTTTGTCTATTCGCCGCGTCTCGAAGGTATCCATCTACGTTTCGGCAAGGTCGCGCGCGGCGGCCTGCGCTGGTCCGACCGGCCGCAGGATTTCCGCACCGAGATCCTCGGTCTTGTCAAGGCACAGCAGGTCAAGAACGCCGTCATCGTGCCGGTCGGCGCTAAGGGCGGCTTCGTGCCCAAGCGCCTGCCGCCGCCCTCCAATCGTGAGGCCTGGATGGCGGAAGGCACCGAGGCCTATCGCATCTTCGTTCGCTCGCTGCTCGAACTTACCGACAATCTCGATGGCGATGCGATCGTGCCGCCCGACGACACTGTGCGGCACGACAAGGATGATCCGTATCTCGTCGTCGCGGCCGACAAGGGCACTGCGACTTTCTCCGACACCGCCAACGCGATCTCAGTCGAGAAGGGCCATTGGCTCGGTGACGCTTTCGCCTCAGGCGGCAGCCAAGGTTATGACCATAAGAAGATGGGCATCACCGCGCGCGGTGCGTGGGAAGCAGTCAAGCGCCATTTCCGCGAGCTCGGCACCGATATCCAGACCATGCCCTTCACCGTTGCAGGTGTCGGCGACATGTCCGGCGACGTCTTCGGCAATGGCATGTTGCTTTCGCCGGCGACAAGGCTGGTGGCGGCCTTCGACCACCGGGACATCTTCATCGACCCCTCGCCCGACCCTGCCATCAGCCACGCCGAGCGCCTGCGCTTGTTCAACATGCCGCGGTCTAGCTGGCAGGACTACAACAAATCGCTGATCTCGCAGGGCGGCGGCGTGTTCTCGCGTTCGCTCAAGGCAATTCCGCTCGCACCGGAGGTGCGGGCCCTGCTTGATCTCGACAAGACGCAAGCCACGCCTTTCGAGGTGATGACGGCGATACTGAAGGCACGGGTCGACCTGCTCTGGTTTGGCGGCATCGGCACCTATGTCCGCGCGTCTACGGAAAGCGACGATCAGGCGGGCGATCGGGCCAATGATCCGATCCGTGTTACCGGTTCTGACATCCGCGCCCGGGTGATCGGCGAAGGTGCCAATCTCGGCGCGACCCAGCGCGGCCGCATCGAAATGGCGCAGAGAGGCGTCAAGCTCAACACCGATGCCATCGACAATTCGGCGGGAGTGAACACTTCCGACGTCGAGGTCAATATCAAGATTGCGCTGGCGCGTCCCGAACGCGAGGGACGCCTCAGTTCGAGTGACCGCAACAGCCTGCTTGCCGCGATGACCGACGAGGTCGGCACGCTGGTGCTTCGCAACAATTACCTTCAGTCGCTGGCGTTGTCGCTAGCCGAACGCAAGGGCGTGGCCGACAATGGCTTCCTTGCCCGCCTGATGCAAGCGCTCGAGCGGAGGGGCCTCCTCGACCGCGCCGTTGAGTTCCTGCCGGACGACGTCGCGATCGCCGCGCGCACTCAGCGCGGCCAACCCTTTACGCGGCCAGAACTCGCCGTCCTGCTCGCCTACGCCAAGCTTACCCTTTACGATGATCTGCTCGTCACAAGCGTGCCGGACGACCCTTATCTCATCGGCGAATTGTCAAAATATTTCCCGCACGAGATTCGAGACAAGTTCCCCGATTCCATGAAACACCATCGTCTGCGCCGGGAGATCATCTCAACCAATCTTGCCAATGCCGTAATCAATCGCGGCGGCCCGACCTGCATCGGTCGCCTGATCGATGAGACGGACGCCGACGTATCCACCATCGCCATGGCCTTCGTGGCGGTGGAGGAATCTTACGGTCTCGAGCGGCTGAACAACGCGATTGATGCGCTTGACACGGCGATCAACGGTCAAGTCCAACTCGGCCTCTACGCGGCGATTCAGGATCTCCTGCTCTCCCGCATGATCTGGTATGTGCGCAACGTTGATTTCAAAGCCGGCCTGGACGCGGTCATCTCGCGCTTCGGCCCGAGTATCCGAGAGATCGCCGCCGGGCTCGACAACGCCCTGCCGCAGGACTTGCAGGCTGGCCGCAGCAAGCGGCGACGGGATCTGGTCGATGCCGGCGTCCCCACCGACCTCGCAAACGAACTCGCCGATCTCGACGCCTTGGTCTCCGCACCGGATATCGTGACTGTCGCCGAGCGCACCACCCGCGCCATCGACGACGCCGCTACGACCTTCTTCGCTGCCGAGGCCAATTTCCACGTTCATCCCATCATCGTCGCCGCGCGCAGCGTTCCGGCAAACGATCATTTCGAACGTCTCGCCATCGACCGCGCGGTTGACCAGATCGCAGCAGCCGAAAGAAGATTGGTCGCGGATATGCTGACAACCGGCCAATGCGGCCAGCAGGCTACCGAGACCTGGCTCGCGGCTCATCCTGAGGCGACGCGCATCCGCCGCTCCGTCGAGGAGATCGCTGTCAGCGGACTGACGCTCGCCAAGCTGACTGTGACGGCGAACCTGCTGGGGGATTTGGTCAAGAGTTGATGGGCGCGCCGCGGCGAGGGGGCGGCGCCACTTTGTCGCTAGCTGGCATTTCCCGAACTGCCAATTGCTCTGTCGATAGCCGAGAACAAGGTTTCCTCCTGCAAAGGTTTCCGGAGGCTGGCTACAAGCGTACCATCGTCCGATCGCGTGCATAACGTAGCGTCGCCGTGCGCGGAGATGAGAATTGTCGGAATTTTTATGCCGTTGCTTATGAGATGCTGTTGAAGCTCCAGGCCGTTCATCTCCGGCATCTGAAGATCTACAATCAGGCACACGGGCAGACCGGCCGGCAACGCCGCGAGAAATTCCGCTCCCGATCCATATGCCCGGGCACGAAAGGCGTGCGAACGCAGCAACCGACTCAAGGCCTTGAGCACGGCCGGATCATCGTCCACAATGGCAATCCATGGGGAAGCTTCCGCCATGGAAGACTATTGCCGATGCACCCTGCGCTCGTCGAGTTGGCCCTTGGGCCAACAGGTGCATCTTATTTGGACAGTTTGAGCTTCTCGGCCATCCGCACAAGATCGGCGACAGTTCGAACGCCAAGTTTCTCCATCATCCGGCTGCGGTGAACCTTGATGGTCTTTTCGACCGTACCCAGCTCGCCGGCAATCTGCTTGTTGAGCCGCCCCGCCACGACATGCGTAAGCACTTCGCGTTCGCGTGGGGTCAAGGTCCTTACCTTCGCTCGCATCACGTCCAGTTCGGAACGAAGTCGACGCAACTCGGCGTCCATGGCTTCAGCGCGGGATAGCGCTTCAAACAAATCCTGGTCCTTTACCGGCTTGGTCAGGAAATCGATCGCCCCGGCTTTCATGGCACGTACGCTGGTGGGAATGTCGCCTTTGCCGGTAACGAACACGATGGGACGATGCGAGCCACTGGCGGTGGTCAACACATCCTGAATCTCCAGACCATCAAGATCTGGCATCGAAACATCGAGTACGGCGCATCCAGGAATCGCCTCGTCATGCTCTTCGAGGAATACCTGCGGCGAAGAATAGGGCTTGACGTCATAACCCTTGGCGCGGAGCAGTCGCGACAAGGACTTGAGGACTCCGGGGTCATCGTCAACGAGATAAACCGTGAACATGTCTGTCATACAGAACTGACCACAGGTTGCTGAGCGGGCAACGAAAATCCTGCAACGGCGCCACCGCCCTCGCCATTGACCAGGGTCAGCTTTCCCTGATGCGCCTTTATGATCGTCGAACAAAGGGCCAGACCCAGGCCAAGGCCATGGGCCTTGGTGGTGTAGAACGGTTCGAACAGCCGGCCATTTTCCTTGGGGCAAATGCCGTGCCCCCGATCCTTCACGAGCACGTCTATCATTCCGGCTTTCGCCTCTCGGGTCGAGATCAGGATAGACCGCTGCGCTATCGGGGTAGCGGCCATGGCGTCCATTGCATTCATGACAAGATTGAGCAGGACTTGCTGCAACTGCACAGAATCGCCTCGCGTCAGAAACACATCGTTTTCCAGATCAAGCTTGACGCTAATGTCGCGGCCGATCAGCTCGCTGTGCAGCAGACTGATCGTCGATGTGACAAGGGAATTGATGTTGACGTTTTCCATATTTCGCTCGCCCTTCTTAAGAAGGCCACGGAGACGGTGGATCACTTCGCCCGCCCGATTATCTTCGTGCACAATGTCTTCAAGGGCGTCGCGAACTTCGGCGAGATCTGGGGACTTCTGCCTCAAGAGATGGAGCGCCGCTTGCGCATTTGACAGGATTGCAGTGAGGGGTTGGTTGACCTCGTGAGCTATCGAACCTGAAAGTTCGCCGAGTACGGACACCCGCATCAGGTGCTCAATTTCCAGACGTTGCAATGCGGTCTCAGCTTCGGCCGATTTCTGGTCGGTGATGTCGACGAAAATTCCCCCTAGCTGCTTTGGCTCGCTTTTGCTCTCCGCATACGACCGGGCGCGCATACGGATCCAACGCGTCTCACCGCTCGGCAAGACAATTCGTACGTCGCTGGCCGTGGACCGCTCCTTCCTGAAGGACTGCCGGAGCGAACGGCGTGCGGTTTCGAGATCATCCGGATGAACAGCGGCAAGGAATGCCTCCCGGGTGAGAGGTACATCACGCGGCAGCCCGAACAGCGCCCTGCCATGGTCGGTGACCCACAACTCATCCGTATCCCGGTCAAACTGCCAGAGGCCGATGTTTGCCGCAGCGGCCGCAAAGGTCATCCGCTCCTCGCTATCCTTAAGCAGTTCCTCGGCGCGCTGTCTCCTGCGCCGCTGAATTAGCAAGGCGCCCAGAATTGTCGTTTGCAACCCGAGGACGGAAAGTGCCGCAAGAACGGTGCCGCGATGCTCATCCCAGATCGTCGGCTTTTTGAACAGAACAACGGTGTCTGGAGGCAGATTCTTCTCCTTCAGATTCCAGCGCTGCATTGCCCGGTGATCGACGCGGTAGTGCTGCGCCGGGTTTGTTCGGGGCGCGAGCGTAGCCGGATCCGCGCCATCCATGATTTCGATCGCCATTTCAGCCGCTGCAACGCCGATCGACTCGAACGTCTCAACAAAACCGCCGACGGCACCCCTGCCGATAAACGTATCGTAAGGCCCGTAGAGCGGTGCAGGTGACAGCGCGGACAGATCAGCCGCGACCTGTGCCGGAACAAAAGTCTTTCCTTCGCGATCAGCAAAAAACGTCAGAAGGATCACGATCGCATCACTAGGCACCTTCGACAGTTCAGCGACGAGTTCTGAGTATGGAAGCTCGAACAGGAATGTCGTCTCGAATTTGCCGCCGCGCTCCTCGATCATCTTGCGAGCTATCGGTTGCCAACGGCGATCAGTCTCGCCGCTTCCGGCGATGACAAACAGACGGCGCGCCTCCGGCTGGAGCTTCTCCGCAAGCGAAAGCGTCTTCGCCAGATCGAACGCAGTGACGAGCCCGGTAATGCCCGGCGGCGGTCGCAACGCAGCATAGGTGTGTGGAGAGATGGATGCAAAGACGACCGGAACGTCGGGCAGCATGTCACGATGCTTGACGACAAATGGCAAAGCGTTGCTGCCGAGCGTAATCATCAAATCCGGCGGATGCTTCCCGTACTTGTCGCGAATAAAAGTCGCCGCTCGCAGCGAATGGGCCTCGTCAGTGTTTCGACCCAGATCGAGAAATTCCGCATCGATCTCAGCTGATTTCGAGTGTTCGACTAGCCGCTTTCGAGCCGCCTCAGCGATCACGCTGGTGGCGGGAAATGAGTAGTTGAAGGCGTGAAGCATAAGAACGCGCGCACGCTCCGCAGCGCGGGCTTCCCCCGCGAGCAAAAAAGGAGTCCAATGCTCCATGCGATGATGCGCATCGTCGTCACACTGAAATGGCCGCCACTCAAAAAACGCTACAATTGTAAATTTACAAACTAAGCAATCTGCCCGCACGGCTCACATCCAGCCTGCAACCTTAGCACGTTTTTGGGAGCATATCCTGCCCCGGTTGTTCAGGATTTCTAAGTAAAATCAACGGGGATTTTCCCGCCAGACAAAAAACAGCGGACCGATGTCGCCGCGATGCAAGTCATGTGCGCAGGCGCCGGAGGGTCCGTCCCAGTGACGCTAGCTACATCGCTCCGATGTTGGACCACGGTCCAATAGCTTGTGACAGGGCTCCTGCGTAGCGTGCCTCTCGCAGTTTAGCGATCGAGCGGGAGGCAGCGCGCGAGATGACAACGCTTTTCCCTGCAAGCACATTCAAAGCTGACGTCACGGTTGGTGCTTCGCCGACCGACGGGATGATCTGGATACCCGGTGGCACTTTCCGCATGGGATCGGACAAGCATTATCCCGAAGAAGCTCCGGCGCATCGTGTCACGGTGGACGGTTTCTGGATGGATCGCTATCCGGTGACGAACCGGCAATTCAGGGAATTCGTAAGGGCGACCAAACACGTCACCGTCGCCGAAATCACACCTAACCCCAAGGATTATCCGGGAATGCTCCCGCATATGATCTACGCGGGCTCGCTGATGTTCTTGCCGCCCAACCATCCGGTCAACCTCCGCGACTTCAGCCAGTGGTGGACCTTCGCCAAGGGCGCGCAATGGCGGCATCCCTACGGACCCGGAAGCAACATCCGTGGTCTCGACGATCATCCGGTCGTGCATGTGGCTTTCAGCGATGCGCTCGCCTACGCGAAATGGGCTGGCAAGGATTTGCCAACCGAAGCGGAATGGGAATTTGCAGCGCGCGGCGGGCTCGACGACACCGAATTTGCGTGGGGCGATGAATTCACGCCGGCCGGCCGTCACATGGCAAACACCTGGCAGGGAGAATTCCCTCGCCAGAATGCCAATGCCGATGGCTTCGAGCGCACCTCGCCGGTCAGTGCATTCCCGCCCAACGGCTATGGGTTGCACGACATGATCGGCAACGTCTGGGAATGGACGGCCGACTGGTATTCGCCAAAGCATCAGGCGGATGCTGCAAAGGCTTGCTGCATTCCAAAGAACCCGCGCGGCGGGCGCGAGGACAACAGCTACGACCCCCGAACGACCAACGTGAAAATTCCACAGAAGGTCATCAAGGGCGGCTCGCATTTGTGCGCGCCGAACTACTGCCGACGCTACCGGCCGGCAGCGCGTCATGCGGAGCCGGTTGATACTTCCACCAGTCATCTTGGCTTTCGATGCATCAGGCGAGGAACCACTGATGCATCATAAAAGGGAGAGCGACGAACATGTTAGATTCCATATTCAATGACAAGCCGCCTTCTGCCGCAACGCCGCAAGGCAAGGTGCCCGGTTGTCTCAAGCGATCCTGCGCCGCCTTGTTGAGCGCATCGATGCTGATGACACTGTCCGGGCCGGTCAGCACGCCGGCAACCGCACAGCAACCGCCACAGAAACCCAATATCCTTTTCATCATGGGTGACGATATCGGGCTCTACCAGCCGAGCATCTACCATCGCGGGCTGATGGTCGGCGAGACGCCGAACATCGATCGCATCGGCAACGAAGGCGCCATGTTCACGCACTATTACTCCGAGCAGAGTTGCACGGCTGGGCGTACGGCCTTCTTCACCGGCATGCAGCCGGTTCGCGTCGGCATGACCTTGCCGGAAATTCCTGGCAGCCCATCCTATCTGCGGTCCGGGACGCCGACGATTGCCAAGTTCCTGCTCGATCTCGGCTACAACACCGGGGAGTTCGGCAAGAATCATCTCGGCGACCACACCGAATCGCTGCCGACCGCGCATGGTTTCCAGGAATACTGGGGCTACCTCTATCATCTCGATGCGATGCAGGGGGTGAGCTTCCCCGACATCAACAAGACTCCGACCCAGCAGACCGTCGCGCCGCCATGCAAGAACACTCCGATTCCCGGCGTGCCCGAGCTTCCCGGCGCGGTGGATCCCAAGACCACGGTCTGCCTGACGCCACCGCGTCCGATACTCGCGTGCACGTCATCCGACGGCACTGGCGCTAGACAAATGTGCAGGAGCGAAGGACCGCTGACCCTCGAGCGATCGAAGACCGTGGACGAGGAAATCTCGGCAAAGGTCGTCGACTACCTCGATCGTAACGACCCGAAGAAGACCAACAAGCCGTTCTTCGTCTGGTACAATCCGGCGCGCATGCACATCACGACCGTGCTGTCGGACAAATACTTGGCCATGGTGGGCGAGCCCGGCGGCAAGGACTGGGGCGTCAACGAAGCCGGCATGAAGCAGATGGATGACAACATCGGTGTGGTGCTGAAGAAGCTCGAAGACATGGGCCAACTCAACAACACGATCGTCGTCTTCACCACCGACAACGGCGCCGAGACCATCACCTTCCCGGACGGCGGCGTCACGCCGTTCAAGGGTGGCAAGCTGAGCACCTGGGAGGGCGGTTTGCGCGCTCCTGCAGTCATCCGCTGGCCGGGCGTCATCAAGCCTGGCACGGTCAAGAACGAAATGTTTGCCGCCCTCGACTGGGTCCCGACTCTCGTCGAGATCGCCGGCGGACCCAAAGGCAACGAACTGAAGCAACGGATCGAGGCCGGGCAGTATCCCGGCATCGTCAAGACCACGCTCGACGGCGTCAACCAGGTGGAATACCTGAGTGGCAGGTCAGAGAAGTCGGCACGCGACCATTTCCTGTATTGGTCCAGCACAACGCCGTCGGCCGTCCGCTACAAGAACTGGAAGATGTACTTCGCGATGGTGTCCGACAACCCAGCGGGCTTCGTTTCTGGAGTGCAGCCCTACTCCTGGACCCAGGTCGTCAACATCAAGCGCGATCCCTTCGAGACCTCCGTTGGCTCGCAGCAGAAGACGCTGTTCGGTATGGGCGGGGCGATTGCTTCTCCGTCCACCGCCTATGTCTATGACTGGAACTTGCTGCCTATCGGGCAACAGCTGTGGCTGATGCACCTCGAGACTTACATCAAATTCCCGGCGCTGCAGGACCCGGCCAGCTACAACCTGGAACAGGTCATGCAGCAAGTTAAGAATATGAAGACGGCTGGCCGCAGCGATTAACAGCACGACGTTAACTCGGCGGGCGTCCCATAGTGACGCCCGCCGATCAACTCCCTCGCTCAAGCAAGCAGCCATCAGCGAAGCGGTTGCGCCGGATCCGGCGCAACCAGAGAATAGAACGAGGAACTTGATCATGAGCATCTTCAAACGTGCATGCCTTAGTCTGGTTACCTCGGTCGCAGCTGCAACAGCATTGGTCACGCCGCTGTCCGCCCAGCAACAAAAGCCCAATATCCTCGTCATCATGGGCGATGACATCGGCTACTGGAATATCAGCGCCTACAACCGCGGCATGATGGGCTACCGCACGCCCAACATCGACCGCATTGCGAACGAAGGCGCGATCTTCACCGACTATTACGGACAGCAATCCTGCACCGCAGGCCGCGCGGCGTTCATCACCGGCCAGAGTCCATTGCGGACGGGACTCCTGAAGGTGGGCCTGCCGGGAGCGAAGGAAGGCCTGTCTGGAAAGGATCCGACCATTGCCGACCTGCTCAAGCCGCAGGGCTATGCGACCGGGCAGTTCGGCAAGAACCATCTTGGCGATCGCAACGAATTTCTGCCCACGGTTCACGGCTTCGACGAGTTCTTCGGCAACCTCTATCACCTGAATGCCGAGGACGAGCCGGAACATCCGGACTATCCGAAAAATCCGGCATTCAGGGCGCAGTTCGGTCCGCGTGGCGTCATGAAATGCACAGCGACAACCGTCGACACGCCAGGCGACGATCCGCGCTTCGGCCCATGGGGCAAGCAGAAGTGCGAGGATACCGGACCGCTCACCAAGAAGCGCATGGAGACAGTCGACGAGGAATTTCTCACCGCCTCAGTGGACTTCATCGACCGCGCCAATCGCGACAGGAAGCCGTTTTTTGTTTGGTTCAATTCGAGCCGGATGCATATCTGGACGCGTCTCAAGGCCGAATCCCAGGGAAAGACCGGTCTTGGTATCTATCCCGACGGCATGGTGGAGCACGACGGGCAAGTCGGACAGTTGCTGAAAAAGCTCGACGATCTCGGCATCGCCAACAATACGATCGTGATCTACACGACCGATAACGGTGCGGAAACATTTTCCTGGCCGGACGGCGGCACGACGCCGTTCCGGGGCGAGAAAAACACCAACTGGGAGGGTGGCTATCGCGTCCCCGCGATGGTGCGCTGGCCCGGACTGGTGCCGGCACGAACCGAAATCAACGACGTGTTTTCGGCGGAGGATTGGGCGACGACGCTGGTCGCGGCGGCGGGCGAGCCCGACGTCAAGACAAAGCTGTTGGTAGGCTACGATGCCGCTGGGAAGAACTTCAAGGTCCACCTCGACGGGTACGACCAGCGCGACCTTCTCGCCCGCAAGGGCGCCAATAAGCGCCGCGAATTCTTCTACTGGACCGACGACGGCAACTTGGCCGGGCTTCGCTACGACCAATGGAAGGCCGTCTTCCTGGAACAGAAGGCACATGGGTTCGACGTATGGGCCCAGCCGATGATTCAACTTCGGTTGCCGTCGCTGTTCAACCTCCGATCCGATCCGTTCGAGCGAGCCCAGCATGAAGCCGGCGATTACGTCCGGTGGTTCGTGGAGCATGCCTTTGTGCTCGTTCCCGCGCAGGCAATCGTGGGGCAGCATCTCACGAGTTTCCAGCAATTTCCGCCGCGGCAAAGGCCTGGCTCATTCTCCGTCGAACAAGCGATGGAAAAGCTAAGGAATCCACCGTCTAGCAATTGAACTCGGCACGACTCCGATTGAACGCAAGTAGCGAAACGGAAGGAGTTTATCATGACCATCAAGAATCGAACTGGCTGCATGATTATCGCCCTCCTGCTCTGCGGGGCAGCACCGGCGCTGGCCCAGACCGCGCCTTCGACGCCGCAGCACACGCCGCTGCAGAAGACGATCGGCCAGGCCAAGCCGGAGATTGTGCCGTCGTTGATCGTCATGAATGCCCGCGGCGCCAGCCTGCAGGGCGGGAAGCTGACACTCACCGGCGTGGCGCCCAACTCGATCGTTTTCGCGGACCGCCCGGTGCGGGCGGCAGGGCATTCGCTCACGACCGACCTGATGGCGGAATGGTCGCCGAGCAATGACAGCGCTGAGAGCTTTACCAAGGATCCG
This sequence comes from Bradyrhizobium sp. RDI18, assembly GCF_043203335.1. Classification (NCBI taxonomy): domain Bacteria; kingdom Pseudomonadati; phylum Pseudomonadota; class Alphaproteobacteria; order Hyphomicrobiales; family Nitrobacteraceae; genus Bradyrhizobium; species Bradyrhizobium sp. RDI18. The sequence goes on from NZ_JBICRN010000006.1 coordinate 1,306,965, forward strand.
CCGAACGCCACCGTCTCAGTGCTCAGCACCGATGCGTCGAAAATCCGCGATGCCGTCGTGGTGCTGAAGACTGCGAAGCTCGAGGGCGACCGGCTGACCTTCGATGTGGATGTGCTCGAAGGCGATCTTTCCGGCGGCGACGGGCCCGCGGCGCTCTTTATCGACCGCTTCGGCTTCGGCGGCTTCCACGCTGGTGGCTTCCACGCGGGCGGCATGGGAGGCTTCCACGCGGCGGGCTTCCGCGGCGGCTACGCGCGGGTCGGGGGTCGTCCCTACGTTGCTCGTGGTGCCTGGTATCGCGGGGGCTACGGTGCTGCAGCAGTCGGTGCCGCCGCGGTGGGTGGCGCTGCGCTGGGTGCGGCGGCAGCAAATGCCGCCTATCCCTACTGCGGCTATTACCCCTATCCGCCCTGTTACTGAGGACTGCACGAGCCATACATTCGCAGGACCGTCTCGCTCGCTCTGTCCGCTTCGCTCGCTTGCGCGATGGCCGCGCGGCGGACGCCTGCGCATAGATGCTGGAAAACAGCGAAGCACGTCTCAGGTTTCGATATTGGACCACGGTCCAATATCCTGTGATGGTCTTCTTCCCGTAGCGTCCTCCGGTCTGAGCTTCCTTTTGGCAATCGATCGGGAGGCAACGCTAAATGACAACGCTCTATCCTGCACTCGCGGCCGAGGTTGATTCTTCAGTTGATGACCTCCGCCAGGACGAAGGAATGATCTGGATACCCGGTGGCACTTTCCGCATGGGCTCCGACAAACACTATCCGGAAGAAGCACCGGCACATCGCGTCACCGTGGACGGCTTCTGGGTAGATCGCTATCCCGTGACGAATCGGCAGTTTCGGGAATTCGTGAGCGCGACGGGCCATGTGACGTTTGCGGAAGTCGCGCCGGATCCTGCGAACTATCCGGACGCTCTCCCCGAACTTATTTTCGCCGGCTCATTGGTTTTCGTTCCACCCCGGCGCCTGTCGAGCCCTTCACACTGGAGCCAATGGTGGCACCTCATGCGGGGCGCCAATTGGCAACATCCTTATGGGCCCGAAAGCCATATCGACGGACTGGATGACCATCCTGTCGTTCACATCACTTTCGACGACGCCTTGGCCTATGCGAAGTGGGCCGGCAAGACTTTACCCGCGGAGGCGGAATGGGAGTTCGCGGCCCGCGGGGACTGGAGGCCACCGAATATGCATGGGGCGACGAATTCATGCCGGGCGGGCGCCACATGGCCAACACCTGGCAAGGAAGCTTTCCGGTTGAGAATTTGCTGAACGATGGTTTCGCTCGAACGTCGCCTGTGAACGCGTTTCCGGCAAATGGTTATAGCATACACGACATGATCGGCAACGCATGGGAGTGGACCACCGACTGGTATTCGCCAAAACACACAGCCGATGCCAAGAAGGCATGCTGCATTCCGAAGAATCCGCGCGGCGGGCGTGAACAAGATAGCTTTGATCTCCGGCATTCAGCCAGCAGAATTCCGCGCAAGGTCATCAAGGGCGGCTCGCATCTTTGCGCGCCCAACTACTGCCGGCGCTACCGACCCGCGGCGCGGCATGCTGAGCCTGTCGACACATCAACCAGCCATCTCGGATTTCGTTGTGTTCGGAGAACGTCGTGAGAGCCTGAGAAGCACGGAAGTCGTCAAACAGGAGTAAGAGAATGAAGATTTCTAAAGAAAAAGCCACGAGCCGCGGCGTCAGCCGACGCAATACATTGCTCGCCGGCACCATGCTCGCAGCCGCCCTTGCCCTCGACGGGCTTCAGTTTGGCCAGGCGCAGGCTCAGCAACAGCAGAGCAAGCCAAATATCATTATGATCATTTCGGACGACACCGGGTACGGTGACCTTGGTCCTTATGGTGGAGGTGTCGGCCGTGGTATGCCAACGCCGAACATCGATCGGCTTGCGGCGGAAGGGATGACGTTCTTTTCCTTCTACGCACAGCCGAGCTGCACGCCCGGCCGCGCAGCCATGCAGACCGGTCGCTTTCCGAACCGCAGCGGCATGACCACCGTGGCCTTTCAGGGCCAGCCGGGCGGCCTGCCGCGGGAGGAATGGACACTCGCGTCGGTGCTCAAGACCGGCGGCTACAAGACCTTCTTCACCGGCAAGTGGCACCTCGGCGAGTCCGACTACGCGTTACCCACTGCCCACGGCTACGACGAGATGAAGTATTGCGGGCTATATCATCTCAACGCCTACACGTACGCCGATCCGACCTGGTTCCCGGATATGCCTGCAGACCTGCGCGCCATGTTCCAGCGTGTGACCAAAGGCTCGTTGTCTGGCAATGCCGGTGGACCGGTACGTGAGGATTTCAAGTCGATACGCCCGTGGTCAACGGCAAGGAAGGCGTTGTCGGCATTCCATTCTTTGACGGCTACGTCGAAAAAGCTGCGATCGAGTATCTGGACCGCAACGCGAACTCCCGCGAACCGATCTTCATGAGCATCAATTTCATGAAGGTGCACCAGCCGAATATGCCGCACCCGGACTACATCCATAAGTCCCTATCAAAGAGCAAATATGCCGATTCAGTCGTCGAACTCGACGCGCGGATCGGGCGCATCATGGATAAGATCCGCTCGCTCCCGAACGCCAACAACACGCTGGTGTTCTACACCACCGACAACGGCGCCTGGCAAGATGTGTATCCCGATGCCGGCTACACGCCGTTCCGAGGAACCAAAGGGACCCTGCGCGAAGGTGGCAACCGTGTTCCCGCCATCGCGTGGATGCCTGGAAAGGTCGCGCCCAACTCGAAGACCCACGATGTTGTGGGCGGGCTCGACCTGATGGCCACCTTCGCCGCCGTGGGTGGAGCCAAGCTGCCGACGCAAGATCGTGCCGGTCAGCCGATCATCTTCGATAGCTACGATATGTCGCCGCTCATATTCGGCTCGGGCAAGTCCGCACGCACTACCTGGTTCTACTTCACGGAAAACGAGCTGTCGCCGGGTGCGGTCCGCTACGCCAACTACAAGTTCATGTTCAACTTGCGTGGCGACGACGGCGCTTCGACTGGCGGCCTAGCAGTGGACACCAACCTTGGCTGGAAGGGCGCCGAGAAATACGTCGCCACCGTGCCGCAGGTGTTCGACCTCTGGCAGGACCCGCAGGAGCGCTACGACATCTTCATGAACAACTTCACGGAGCGCACCTGGATGGGTGTGGTCATGAGCGAAGAGTTGAAGAAGGTGATGGCTACTTTTGTGCAGTACCCGCCGCGCAAGGTGCAGAGCTACGGCTACACCGGGCCGATCACGCTCTCGAACTATGAAAAGTTCCAATTCGTACGAGAGTCACTGGCGAAGGACGGCGTCTCTCTTCCGATGCCGAACGGGAACTAGAGGATATGCGACTTCATGGGACGGCGCTCTCATGGCGCCGTCCTCGTTAGCCCCATGGAGATTGATATGAAACCGGGTCGTTTTCTTCTCATGGATCGTCGCTTTCTCCTCGCCTCACTCGCAACCCTCCCGCTGCTTTCAGCATCGCATCGCTCTGCTTCTGCGCAGGCGCAACGCGATCCGCTGCCGTCTTGGAACGAGGGTACAACCAGGTCCTCGATCCTCGACTTTGTCGCGCGGGTCACGACGCAGGGCGGGCCCTTCTTCGTCCCGGCGGAGCAACGCATCGCGACCTTCGACAATGACGGCACGCTCTGGATCGAGCAGCCGATGTATATCCAATTGGCCTTCGCCCTCGACCGGGTGAAGGCTCTTGCGCCGATGCATCCGGAATGGAAGACCAAGCAGCCGTTCGCGGCGGTGCTGGACGACGACCTGAAGGCACTGGCAGCTTCCGGCGAAAAAGGATTGGTCGAGATCATCGCAGTGACGCATGCCGGGATGACCACGGCAGAATTCGAGAAGATCGTCACCGACTGGCTCGCGACCGCGCGTGATCACCGCTTCAAGCGGCCCTATACCGAACTGGTCTACCAGCCGATGCTGGAATTGCTCGCCTATCTACGCGCCAATGGCTTCAAGACCTTCATCGCGTCGGGCGGCGGTATCGAGTTCATGCGGCCATGGACCGAGCGGATCTACGGAATTCCGCCGGAGCAGGTCGTCGGCTCGTCCATCAAGACACGATTCGAAATGAAAGACGGCGCACCAACGCTTTTCCGCCTGCCCGAAATCAACTTCATCGACGACAAAACGGGAAAGCCGATCGGCATCAACGAGCACATCGGCCGTCGTCCGATTGCGGCCTTCGGCAATTCCGACGGCGATCTCGAAATGCTGCAATGGGCAACGCTCGGCGCCAGCGGCGCACGGTTTGGCCTGATTGTGCACCACACAGATGCGGAGCGCGAATATGCCTACGACCGCCATTCGCATTTCGGAAAGCTCGACGTAGCGCTGGACGCGGCAGCGGTGAACAAGTGGACCGTGGTCGACATGAAGAGAGACTGGAAGCGGATTTTTTCCTTTGCATGAAAAGGGGCAGCATAGCGATTGAGCCTCGGCGATCGGCCATTTGCAGCGTTGGAATCCTTCGCGGTGCAGCGACTCCGCGCATTTGCGGCCTCGCCGACGAAGGAATGCGTCTGCGCAACTTCAACATCGAGGCGTAGTGCACGCTAGACTGAATAGATAGTTTTTGCCAGGCAAACGAACTCGCCGATCTCGACGCCTTGGTCTCCGCACCGGATATCGTGACTGTCGCCGAGCGCACCACCCGCGCCATCGGCGACGCCGCCACGACCTTCTTCGCTGCCGAGGCCAATTTCCACGTTCATCCCATCATCGTCGCCACGATGGGCGCGTCAGCGTCCGACAAATTTCGCCGGGCGCTTGGCGTTGAAGGCCTCGACGCCTTCCTTGAAGTCCTCCGATTGGCGCAGGCGGCTATAACAGTGGCCTTCGAGCTCGATGGCGATCGTGAGCGTGGAGTCCTCCGTGTCGTTCAAAAGCTTCTTCGCGGTACGCTGCGCCAACGGCGAGAAGGTACGAAGCTCGTCAACGAGCCTATCTGTCGCCTTCTCCAGTTCGACGTCCGGCACGCATTCGGTCGCAATCCCCCATTCCAGCGCCTGCTTTGCCGAAATGCGCTTTGATCGCATCACGATGTCCTTCGTGCGGGTAATGCCGATCATCTTCTGCAGGCGTGCGGATCCACCCGATCCCGGGATTTGCCCAAGCTTCTGTTCCGGCAGGGCATATTGCGTGGTCTCTGACGCGATGCGGAAGTCACAGGCGAGCGACAGCTCGAAACCGACACCGAAGCAATAGCCGCGGTTGGCCACGATCACAGGTTTGGCACAACGCGCAGGCGCCGCGATATTCCAGGCCAGTTTCGATACATGCTCTGGGCTCGCTTCCATGAACCCGCCGATATTGCCGCCGCTCGAGAAATGTTCGCCTTCGGCCCGCAGCACGATGACGCGAACACGCGGATCTTCGTCGAGCGCTTCAAAGGTCAGCCGGAGCTGATCGCGTTGCGGCATTGCGACGACGTTATAGGGCGGTCGGCCGAGAATAATGTCAGCGCGTTCACGCGCCTCATCGATCTCGACCTTGAATCCGTCGAGCTTGGTCAAACGAGGATCGGTAAAGCTGTAGAGTGACGGCATGTATTACTTCCCTTCTGTTTGTGTGCAACTAAGCCGCGTCCGGCGGCGGCCGGCGCTCGGCGTCATATTCTCCGGCGACGAGCAGGCGCCGCAGCAGCTTGCCGACCGGAGATTTCGGGATGGCATCGACGAAGACGTAACGCCGCGGGCGCTTGAAGTTGGCAAGACCCGAGGTGCAGCAGAACTGCTCGAGCTCCGCCTCCGACACCGGCCGGTTGCGCTTGACAAAGGCTGCGACGATCTTGCCCCATTTCTCGTCGGCAAGACCGACCACGGCCACTTCGGAAACCGCGGGATGCAGCGACAAGCAGCTCTCGATCTCCACCGGCGAAACATTCTCGCCGCCGGTGATGATCATGTCATCGACGCGGCCGGTGACGAAGAGATCGCCCTCGGCATCGATAAAGCCAGTGTCGCCGGTAAAGTACCAGCCCTCGCGCAACGCCTTGGCATCGGCTTCGGGCCGTCGCCAATAGCCTTCGAACGCCTCGTCGCCGGCGAGCGAGGCGATGATCTCGCCTTCCTCTCCCGGTGCAGCCAGTTCGTCCACCGAGCGGGCGTTGATGCGGACGACCTTGATGTGCTGGTTGATGCCGGCCTTGCCGGCCGAGCCGGGCTTGGCCGGCGCATTCTGGTCGATCGTGAAGGTGTAGATCTCGGAGCTGCCGTAATGATTGACGAACAGCTCAGGCTTGAACACGTCGACCAGCTTCTTGAGCAGCCCATCCGTCATCGAGGCGCCGGCAAAGCCGAGCTTTCGAACGCTTGATATGTCGGTGGCGGCAAACGCGTCGTTGTGAACGAGATCGTGATAAAGCGTCGGCACCAGATAGAGATTGCTGACCCTCTCACGGTCGATCAACGCAAGCGCCTCGCGGGCGTCGTAGCGCGGCAGGCAGATGAAGGCGCCGCCGATCAGGGACATGGCGAGCAGGGAGCGGACGCCCATGGTGTGATAGAGCGGCATCACGCCAAGCGTACGCTCGCCCCGGCCGTAGAGGTTCTGCGCCACATGCGCGACGGCCGCTGCCCGCTCGGCGCAGTGACGGCGCGGCACACCTTTTGGCCGCGATGTCGTGCCCGAGGTGTAGAGCATGATCGACCAGGCATCGGCGCCGACTCGCGGCAGGGCATCGGAAGCGGCGTCACCCACCATCTCCGCGAAGGCCGGATCGCCGTCGACCTTCATGCCGACTGCGACGCGCTGCAGGCTGGCCGCGCGTGTGGAATTTCTGACGGCCTCGGCGGAGACATCCTGATAGAAGACGGCGCGGGCTTCGGCATTTTCGATGCAGAAATCGAGCTCGTCGGCCTTGGCGCGCCAGTTGATGGGGGTGAGGACGAGGCCTGCCAATTGGCAGGCCCAATGCAGCGTCGCCGCTTCCCAGCGGTTCTGCAGCACGGTGACAACGTGATCGCCGGGCCTCAGCCCGATTTGGTCGAAGGATGCCACGAGCGACGAAATCTTGCGGTACCACTGGCGATAAGTGAGGCGGACATCGCCATCGACCAGCGCAAGCGCATCCGGATCCCGCGCGACGCTTGCAACAAAGCTGCTGCCAAGATCAAGCATCTGACTTCTCTTCCGTGGTGTTGGCAAAGTCGGCGGCCGCTTCCAGCGCCGCCTTGATGATCGGGGTGTATCCGGTGCAGCGGCAGAGGTGGCCGCTGAGGAGATCGCGAATATCGGCTTCGCGCGGCGAGGGATTGCGGCGCAGATAGTGGTCAAGCGACATCAGGATGCCAGCCGTGCAGAACCCGCATTGCAGAGCGTGGTTGCGGCGGAATGCTTGCTGCAGGATGCCAAGCCGGTCGGCTGACGGGGCAAGGCCCTCGACGGTTTGAACCTCGCAGCCATCGACCTGCGCTGCCAGGGTCAGGCAAGAGCGCGTGAGCATGCCATCGACGATTACCGTGCAGGCGCCGCAAACGCCGTGCTCGCAGCCAACATGGGTTCCGGTCGCGCCGATCCGATGGCGCAGGAAATCGGACAGCAACATGCGGGGCTCGGCCTCGGCTTCCACCGGCGTGCCGTTCAGGCTAAGGCGAACCGGATGACGGCCATGGGCGGCAAGACGCGTCATTGCAGCACCTCGCCGATCAGGTCGCGCCCAATAGTCCGCACCAGATCGCGCCGATAGCGTCCGCTCGCGTGTACGTCGTCGCGCGCGTCAAGCTCGTAGGCAAAGCCGTTCAACGCATCGTCCAGCGCGGTGCCGTCCAGGCGTGGCCAGTCCCGCGCTATCGGTACATCCGCGACGCCACCCACGGCAAAGCGGACCCCTTTCGGCGTTGCCACCGCCGCACAGGCCACGATGGCAAAATCGCCGTGACGGCGGGCGACCTCGCGGAAGGCGCATCGGCCGCCGCGATGACCGGGAAACGACACGGCCTCGATCAACTCGTCTTCGGCGCGCGCGGTGGCCATCATACCGAGAAAGAAATCGCGGGCTGAGACGCGGCGACGCCGCCTTTTGCTGCGCAGATGCACCTCGCCGCCGAGCGCAATGAGCGCGAGCGGCATCTCGGCGCTGGGGTCCGCATGCGCCAGCGAGCCGCAGATGGTGCCGCGGCTGCGCGTCTGGACGTGGCCGATCCAGGGTAGCGCCAGCGCAAGCAGTGGCAGCGTCCGTGTCAGTTCCGGCCAAGCGAGCAATGTGGCCTGGCGTACGCCCGCGCCGATCGTCACGACACCCGCCCGCTCCTCGACGCGGTTGAGCTCCTTTAGCCGCATGATGTCGATCAGGACCTTTGGCCGGGCCAGGCGCATGTTGAGCATCGCCATCAGCGACTGGCCGCCGGCCAGCACGCGAGCATTGCCGCCCTCGTTCGAAAGTCCTTCCAGAACTTCGTCGAGGGACTCGGCCCTGACATAGTCGAAGGCGGCGGGCTTCATCGTCGTCCTCAAGCAGGCTTGCGAGCCTGCCGAGCAGCGCAACGAGGGAGAAGCCGCTGGCGGACGCTCCACCGCCGGCCTTGCGCGCAAGTGCTGCGAAAAACTGTCCGATGATCAAGCGCGTGGCACCGTCGAGCAGGCGGCCCCCGATGCTGGCGACCTTGCCGCCGATCGATGCGTCATAGCTGTAGCGCAGCCTCGTGCCGCCCTTGCCGTCGGGCTCGAGCGTGATCCGCCCCTCGGCGTCGCCGAAGCCGAGCGCGCCCTCGGCCTTGCCGCGCAACCTGACGGCATTGGGCGGGTCGAGATCGAACAACTCGACATCTGCGCGATAGCGTCCTGTCACCGGACCGATGCCCAGCGTCACGTCGGCGCGGAAATGCGTGTCGGAGGCCTTCTCGACGCGCTGGCATCCGGGAATTACCGCCTGCAATGTCCTGGCATCGAGCAGCATCGTCCACACCTGCTCCGGCGCTGCGTTGACCGCGGCGCTGCCCTCTCCGCGCAGCCGGCGGTCTGCCTCCCGAGCGGCGGCTGCCCTCGTTTGTCCTGCCGGCGGCACCGGCTCCGGCCCGCGCGCCAAGTCGGCAAGCTTCGCCGGCACCAGCGGCAATGTGACGTCGGCAAGTCCCAGTGCATCGGCAACGGCATTGGCGATGCACACCGGCGTCGACATGCAATTGCCTTCCCCGACGCCCTTTGCTCCCAGCGGGGTAAAGGGCGACGGCGTCTCCATGTGAATGATCTGCGGATCCGGAACTTCGGTCGTGGTCGGCAACAGATAGTCGGCAAACGTTCCGGTCAGAAAGCTGCCGTCGGCGCCATAGGCGTATTCTTCATAGAGCGCCGCCCCCAGCGCCTGGGCAAAGCCACCGCGGATCTGCCCGTTCACCATGCCGGGATGCAGGATGGTGCCGCAATCGTGCATGGTGACGTAGCGATCGATGCGGGTTTCAAACGTGGTGCGATCAATCTCGACGCCGCAGAAATCGAAGATGAAGCCGTGGCAGAGAGGAGTTGATCCGATCGTCGTCATCCGGTGCAGTCAGTTCCGGCGGCGTCCAGAACACGGTTTCCCGGATGGTCTGGCCGGCGTCGTCGGGCAATGAGCCCGGCGACCAATGGCCCAAGGCCGCAACACGCGAGAAGGCGATGCAGTTCTCTGGATTGTGCTTCGAGGCGACGAAGCCGCCGGTGAACACGATATCCGTCGGCTCGACATTGAGATGGCTCGCGGCGACACGGGCGAGGCGGGCAGCGATGCGTTCTGCCGCCAGCTTGGCGGTGCCAGCCACTGCCGCCGCAAACCGGCTCGCGTAATTTCCGGAGGCGATCGACCAGGCATCCTTGACGGTATCGATCTCGGTGTTGACGCGCACATCCTGCGGCTTGAGGCCGAACACGTCTGCGACCACCTGGGAAAGCACCGTGCGGTGCCCCTGCCCTTGCGGCACCGACGCCACATGAACTGTGACGCCGCCAACCGGATCGAGCGCAACGGTGGCGGTCGCCTGGGCGCCGTTCTTCGGCCCCGCCTTGCGGCGCTCCGCCGCCGTAAGCACGGTCGTGATGTAGCCCATGTTGGAGACGCTGGGCTCGACGACCGCGGTGAAGCCGATGCCGTAGAGCCGTCCCTGAGCACGCGCCTCATCACGTCGCGCCATCAGTTCGGCCAATCTTCCTTGCTCGACGGCCTTCGCAATCGCTTCCTGGTAGTTGCCGGAATCGAGCAATGCGCCGGTGGCCGTGCGATAGGGAAAGGCATTCGCGGGAACGAGATTGCGCTTGATGACGTCGAGCGGATCAAGGCGCAGCCCGATCGCAATCCGCTGCACCAGGCGTTCCAGCGCGAAGTAGACTTGCGGTCCGCCAAAGCCGCGATTGAGGCCGGTCGGCGTCTTGTTGGTGACCACGACGCGATTGCGCACCTTCACATGGCGGATGTCGTAGGCGCCGGTAAGGTTGCCGTGCATGCGGTAGAGCGTTGCCGGTTCGGGTGCGCGCAGGTGGGCGCCGCAATCCTCGACCTGGTCCCAATCGAGAGCGAGGATCCTGCCGTCGGCGGCGACGGCAGCCGAAAGCGTGGTGGCGCGGTTGGTGGCCGAGACCGAAGCAGTGAGGTGCTCGAGCCGATCCTCGATCCATTTCACGGGACGTCCGACAGCGCGCGAAGCCGCGCCGATCAACACAATGTAGGGAAAGATGCCCTGCTTCACGCCAAAGCTGCCGCCGGAATCGGGCGGGGTGCGCAGCCGCAGCCGGTTGCCGGGTACTTTCAGGGCGCGCGAGATCACCGTGTGGATACTGAACGGTCCCTGGAAATTGGCGAGGATGTCGAAGGCGTCCTCTGCCGCATCGTGAGAAGCAATCACGCCATAGGTTTCGATGGGCGTGCAGGAATTGCGCGGATAGCGGATATCGATCGAGAAGCGATGCGGCGCTTGCGCAAACGCCTGGTCCGGATCGCCATAGGAGAAGCTGCGGTCACTGGCGAGGTTGCCGGGAAAACCGTCGTGTAGAACTGGCGCATCGGCCGCAAGCGCCGCCAGCGGATCGACCACGGCCATGCGCGGCCGGTACTCGACATGGATCAGTTCGACGGCATCTTCGGCCCGGGCACGATCGCTCGCGACAACCACCGCGACGGGCTCGCCGACATAGCGAACGCGCTCAGTAGCGATCGGCCAGCATTCCACCGGCGCCTTTACGCCGACCACGAGGCTTGAGGTCAGCGCCTTGACCTGCTCCCCGTGAGAACGGCTGCGACGTCCGGTGCTCGACGTGCCGCCTCTGCGTCAATCGAAACGATGTCGGCATGGGCGTGGGGAGACCGGAGGATCGCAGCATGCAGTGTGCCGGGCGGCGTGCCGATGTCGTCAATGAAGCGGCCACGGCCGGTAAGGAGCGCCGCATCCTCGACGCGCTCGATTGAGCGGCCGACCCACGGCCGGCCTTCCCGGTCGACAGATGATGCGGATCGAGCCGCAGGCTGCGCCATTTATGACATTCCTCCCGACCGCGCTCTGCGAAGCCACGTCAAGCAGATGTAAGAATGCTCACCGGCCGGGCCATACCGCCTGCTCTCACGACTTACCAAATCGTCTCATTTGGACGGCGCGCGACCAGTCAACTGGCAAGGCGCGAGACGTTGCGGAACTCGCGCGGACTCACACCGGCGTGATCACGAAAGAAGCGCGTGAAATGCGCCGGCTCCGGAAAGCCGAAGCGTTCACTGAGTTCGCCAAAGGGCACATCCTGGTGCATCACCGCCTCGAGTGCCCGCTCCATTCGCATTACGTTGAGATAGATCTTGGGCGACACGCCGAGCGACGACTCGAACAGGCGGAAGAACTGCGCCCGCGACAGACCCGCGTCCCTTGCGAACTGATCGACGCTCGCGCGCGGATGCTCCCGGGTCCGCATCACTTCCGTAACGCGCCTGATCCGCCAGTCGCAGCTCTTCGCATTCATGCCGCGGATCGAATTCGGAAAATGGCGCCAGGCGGTGAAGCGCTCGATCACCGCGATCATCAGGTCCGAGAGCGCCTTCTCATGGACACGGATGCACTCTGGATGCTCCACCATCTCGGCGGCAAGCCGGAGCGTGAGCTGACGAATCCGCGGCGAGATTTCGCCCGAAGGCTGCTCGAAAAATCCGGGCGCGCCGCTGGCAGCCCAGCCCGGGCGAAACTCCCTGAGCCAATGCGGCTCGACATAGAGCGCGAGAATGAGAGTCCTCGGCCGCGCAGGATCATGCACATAGGCATGCGGCGTCCAGGCATCGACCAGGACAGCATTGGTATCGGTGAGTGGATAGGCTCTGTCGCCCACCAGGAATTGCGTATCGGCGCCTTCGACCTTCAGGAGGACGTGGCACTGCGGATGCGCATGACGCACCAGCGAGCGATCCATGTCCAGGAGCGCAACCCTACCGAAGGCGCCGTGAGCGATGCGCAGAGCTGTCGACATACTGGTCCCTCCCTTCACAAGCCGCTTCGTTTCATGGTGCAGATCGTACCGCGTGCCGCGACGCCAGCGCGCGCTGACGCAATTGGGTCAGCGTGGCAGAAGGTGTGATGGCTTCCGCCTCGATCTTCAGTTCGAGGAGGGCCGGCTTGCGCCGCTCGTCTGCAAAGGCCCTTGCCCGGGCAAAGGCCGCCGCAAAGCTTTCGGTTTCCAGGACCTGCTCGCCAAAGCCGCCGAAGGCGCGGGCCAGCGCGACAAAATCCGGATTCTCGAGCGCGGTCGCATGAACGCGCCCCGGATATTCCTTCTCCTGGTGCATGCGAATGGACCCATACATGCCGTTGTTGACGACAATGACAATGACGCCCAGTCCATATAGCGACGCCGTCGCGAGTTCGTTGCAACTCATCAGGAAGCAGCCATCGCCGGCAAAGCAGATTGCCGTGCGGTCGGGATGAACCAGCTTGGCCGCGATCGCCGCAGGCAGGCCATAGCCCATCGCGCCGGATGTCGGTGCAAGCTGCGTCCTGAAACCGCCATAGCGGTGGAACTTGTGCACCCAGATCGCGTAGTTGCCCGCCCCGTTCGAGATGACGGCATCGTCCGGCAGGGCTTCGCGCAAGTGAAGCATCACCGCGCCGAGATCGACCGGGCCCGGCATCGATCCGGGTATCTGGTCGGCGATGAAGTCCTCGCGCGCCGCTGCGAGCCATGCCTTCCGCCGCGCCTCCGTCCCCGCTTCGTATCGCTCCGAAGGCCGGAGCGCGGCGAGCGCCGCGGCCATCTCGGACATACCGGCGTTGATCGGCAGATCGGCCTGATAGATGCGTCCAAGCTCGTTCGGATCGGCATGTATGTGCACGAAGCGCTGAGCCGGGCGGGGAATTTCAAACAACGTGTAGCCCGAAGTCGTGGTCTCACCCAAGCGTCCGCCCAGGGCGATGATCAGGTCGGCGCCGCGAATGCGTTCGATCAATTTTGGGCTTGGGCCCAGGCCCGCGTGGCCGACATAATGCGAATGCCGGTTGTCGAGAATGTCCTGCCGCCGAAAGCCCGCGACAACCGGCAGGCTGAATGTCTCCACGAAGCCCTTGAGATCCGCGCAGGCTCGGGCATTCCATCCGCCGCCACCGACGATCACCAGCGGACGCTCGGCGCCGTCGATCATCTCGACCAAGCGCAATAGCTGATCGGGACCGGGATGGCCCGCAACCCGCACGTAAGGAGCAGCATTCGCCACCGCGGCTTGCTCCGTCAGCATGTCCTCAGGCAGCGAGACCACGACCGGCCCCGGGCGCCCGGACACCGCAACATGGAAGGCGCGGCTGACCAGCTCGGGAATGCGCTCGGCACGATCGATCTCGACGACCCATTTGGCCATGCCGCCGAACATCCGCCGGAAGTCGACCTCCTGCCAGGCTTCACGCCCCAGCATGCGGCGGGCGACCTGGCCGATGAACAGGATCATCGGCGTCGAATCCTGCGACGCCGTGTGAACGCCGATTGCGGCATGGCTTGCGCCCGGCCCTCGCGTGACAAAGCAGATTCCGGGACGCCCGGTCAGCTTTCCATACGCCTCGGCCATATGCGCCGCGCCCGCCTCGTGCCGGGTCACGATGGTGCAGATCGCCTCGCCCGCGCTGGCAAGCGCGTCGAGTGCGGCCAGGAAGCTTTCACCCGGCAGGCAGAATGCCGTATCCACGCCGTTAGTCTTCAGTGCGTCGACGAGGATCTCGCCGCCACTGCGCGTGCTTGAAGTCATCAACATCGACAGCTCTTCGGCTCAAGATACATGGCTGATCGAACAGGTTGGCGCTTGGCTCCTAGGGCGCATCTCGAACAAGGACACGCGAGAGCGCCGGAGCCGGATTCTTCTGCAAGGTATGAGCGAGATCGACCTGCTCCTCCCCCTTGACGTGAATACGCTTGAAATCGAGTTCCGGCGCGTCGACTGGCACGGTCGCGTCGAGACCCATCTTTGCGCTGATGCCGTCTCTTGTGGTCGGATCGAGCTTGGAGCCGAGCGCGCCGGAAACGATCAGCAGATCGCGATCGGCCTGGAAGCGCGTCGCTATCGCCCACTCGATTTCCTCGGAGTCATCGATATTGACGTCCTTGTCGACGACGACGACCTGCTTGATGTCATAGTGCGCGCCGAAGGCGCACATGATGATGTTCTTCGGCTCGCCGTCGGACGTCTTGTCGATCTTGACGGCAAGATGGTAGCGGCAGGTACCGCCGCGCGGCAGACGCACGTCGAGCACGTTCGGGAAACTGCGCCGCAAATGCTGCAGTAATGTCGCCTCGCGCGGCACGGCGCCCAGGATGAGGTGCTCATAGCCCCCACCGACAATCGTGTGGTAGATCGGCCGGGCACGGTGAGTGACGGCGTCCACCTCGATAACCTCGCGATTTGCGCGCGGCCCGTAGTACTGGGGAAATTCACCGAACGGCCCTTCCGGCTCACGCACGCGCGGGAGAATTCGCCCCTCGATCACGATCTCCGCCTGAGCTGGCACGCGGACGGAGTTGGTCTTGCACTTCACGACGTTGATAGGTTGCCCCAGCAGCGCGCCGGCTATCCCCATCTCGTCTTCATCGAGCGCAGCAATCGCCTGCGACGCCAGAAGGAGAGCCGGATGAACGCCGATGACGATCGCGATCTCGAGTGCCTCACCTGCCTCCTCGGCCATGCGGAAATAGGAAAGCGTATGCCTGGGCAGCAACAGAACGCCGATCCGGTTCGGACCGCTGATCTGGCAGCGATGGATCGATACGTTCTGAATGCCGTTGCGCGGATTGCGCGCGATCAGCAGACCTGCCGTGATATAGGGCCCGCTGTCGCGCTCGTTGTGCTTCGGGATTGGTAGCTGCCGGAGAAGGTCCACCTCGTTGTGGACGATTTCCTGGACCGGCCCGCTGCTCACTTCGCGGCTCGGCAGCGGCTCACGCGCCGCAGCGAGGAAGCGCGCCAGCAACTGTTCTGCGCCGACCCCGATGGATGCGGCGACCCAGTCGCGCGCCACGAAGAGATTGGCGATCACCGGAATGTCGTGTCCGCCGGGCTTTGGAAACAGCACCGCGCGGTCGCGCTCCAGCCGCTTCGAAACGGCAGCAAGTTCATCGGCAAGCTCCACGCCCTCGCGGGCGACAGCGAGCTTGCCTCGTTCGGCAAGGTGGGCGAGCCAGGCGCGCAAGTCCTTAGGCGCATCCGCAGCAGCAGGTCTGTCCGGGTTTTCGGTCCGCATGATGCGCTCCTTTCCGTGGTCTTCTGCAGGCGTTCAGGGCGCCATTTTTCGCAGCGAACGACGCTTCAGCGCCTCGTCCTCGCCCCATCGGCGCACCACGCCGATGTCGATATCGAACAGGTCGAGCACGCGCCCGACGGTGTGCTCGACCATGTCGTCCAGATTGTCGGGCTTGGCGTAGAACGCTGGCACTGGCGGCGCGATGATCGCCCCGATCT
Source organism: Bradyrhizobium sp. RDI18 (assembly GCF_043203335.1). Lineage (NCBI taxonomy): Bacteria > Pseudomonadati > Pseudomonadota > Alphaproteobacteria > Hyphomicrobiales > Nitrobacteraceae > Bradyrhizobium > Bradyrhizobium sp. RDI18. The sequence continues at coordinate 1,322,889 of NZ_JBICRN010000006.1, forward strand.
CGGAGAGCGCGGCCATCGTGCGCAGGTGCCCCGTATGCAGCGGCGTCTCGCGCACCATCAACACGAGCCGGCGCCTCTCCTTGAGGACCACGTCGGCAGCCCGCGTCAGCAGGGTGGTCGTGACGCCGGACGCAATTTCCGACATTGACCGCATTGAACAGGGCGCGATGACCATGCCCGCCGTGCGGAAGGAGCCGCTGGAGATCGAGGCGGCCATATCGTCGATGGCATGGTTGAAATTGGCGAGCGCCCTCACCTCCGAGATCTTCAGGTCGGTCTCGTAGGCAAAGGTCTGCTCGGCCGTCTTCGACATCACAAGATGCGTCTCGACGCCGGCATTGCGGAGCAATTGCAGCAAGCGCACGCCATAGACGACGCCGGAGGCTCCGGAAATGCCGATAATCAGCCGTGAGGGCGTCCGATCCTGCATGACGGTTCCCTGTGTCGCGGCGCAACAGACGCTCGAGCGTCTTGCGCCATTTGAAGGGACAGTAGAGGGAAGTCAGGATCAGAACAAATAATGATTGATGATCAACTCCATCATCTGAAATGATGGCCGTGCAGGGGTTCGTCAGGACAGGGAGGGAACGGCGATGGAATTCAGGCAGATGCAATACTTCCTTTGCCTGGCGGAAGAGCGGAACGTGACCCGCGCGGCCCGCCAGCTCAACATCGTGCAGCCGGCACTCAGCATGCAGATCGCCAAGCTTGAGGCCGAGCTCGGCCAAAAGCTGTTCGAACGAAGCAACAGCGGCATGACGCTGACGATCGCCGGCGAAGCGTTCTCCCGGCTCGTCTCGCCGATCGTGCGCGATGTCGAGTATGCCAAGCAGGAAATGGCGCGGCTCAACGGCCGGATCTCGGGGCGGGTTTCAGTCGGGCTGATCACGTCGGTGGCGCAAAGCACGATGGCGAGTTCGTCTGCAACCGTCGCGCAACTCTATCCGGAGATCACGCTCTCGGCCTGCGAGGGCTACACCGAAACGCTGACCGACTGGGTGAATTCCGGGCAACTCGACTTTGCGCTGATCAACGTGCCGCGCCGGCGCGTTTCGCTCGCCGCGCACCATGTGATGGACGAGGAAATGGTATTCGCCTGCCGAAAGGATGCACCGATCAAGCCGCCGACGAACCTGCGCTTCGAGCATCTGGCCGAGTTTGATCTGGTCATGCCATCGAAACGGCACGGCCTGCGCATGATCCTGGAGGAGCACGCCGCCACAGCCGGCATCGAATTGAAGCCCAGACTGGAGCTCGACACCTTGCCCGCGGTTTGCGATGTGATCGCCACCACGAACCTCGTGACCGTGCTGCCCACAATTGCGCTTCAACAGTCGCTGTCCGACGGCCGGGTGCGAGCGCACCGGTTTGCAGAACCGCGTATCACCCGATCGATCGCCTGGGTTCATCATCCGCGCCGAATGGTGTCCGCCACCGCCAGAGCCGTGCTGGATATCATTCGCCGCGACCTGCTCGAGGCAGCGACCTCGGCAAGCAACTACGTGCAGCCGACTGCCGGCGACGTCCCGAGGCGCAGCGCGGTCCGGCGCGCAAGGTCCCGATAGAGGCATCGCCCGGTAATCATCCGAAATTATCGCGGCTATCATCCCTAATTATTTGCCGTGATGACCCGATGCATCCTATGGGAAGAAACGCAACAAGGACGCTTTCTCATGACGGGCGATCTTCGCCGCTCCTCGCCGCGCGCGCACGCCTGGGGTGCAGGTAGCGGAACGACTCCCGAGGCTCGCCTGCGGCAGCGCTTGCCCACGCTGGACGACATCGAGCGCTGCGCGCGCCGGCGCATCCCGCGTTTTGCCTTCGACTTTCTTGAGGGCGGCACCGGAAGCGATCTGAACACGAGGCGCAATCGACTGGCCCTCGACGCGGTGGAATTGGTCCCCCGCTACGGCAATCCCGGTCCCGTCTGCACGGAGGTTGAGCTGTTCGGCGTCCATTGCGCCGCGCCGCTCGGCATTTCTCCGGTGGGGGTCGACGGCATCGTCTGGCCCGGCGCTACGCGGATTCTCGCGCGCGCGGCCGGCAAGGCACGCATTCCCTATATTGCCGGCACGCTCGCCACCGCAGCGATCGAAGAGGTTGTCGAGCTTGCAGGTCCCTATGCCTGGTTTCAGCTCTATGGATTGCCCGCGGACGACCACGCCGTTACCTTCGATCTGATCAAGCGGGCGGCTGCCGCCGGCGTGCGGGTGCTCGCCGCGACACTGGATGCGCCGGTGCGCTCCAAGCGGCCGCGTGATCTGCGCAACGGCCTGGTCGTACCGTTTCGTCCCACGCCCAGAACCATCCTGGACGTAGCTCTATCGCCGCCGTGGCTGCTTGCACTGGCCAAAGCAGGCACGCCGGCCTTCCGCAACATGGAGCGCTATGTCGAAAAACCGGCGACGCTGGCGAACACGGCAGGCTTTGTGCAGAGCCAGATCAAGGGCACGTTTTCGTGGGATTTCGCAAAGCGAATGCGGGACGCCTGGCCGGGCGCGCTCGTCGTGAAAGGTGTCATGCATCCCGACGACGCCGAACAGGCAATTGCGGCAGGAGTCGATGGCATCATGGTCTCCAATCATGGAGGCCGGCAGCTCGATGCTGCGCCTGCTGCGATCGATGTTCTGCCCGCCATCGTAGCCAAAGTGGGAGCGAGGACCACCGTCCTGTTCGATAGCGGCATCCGCTCGGGCCTCGACGTCGCCCGTGCCCTCGCGCTGGGCGCCCGCGGCACATTTGCAGGCCGCGCTTTCCTTCTCGGCCTTGGCGCGCTCGGCGAGCACGGCGCAGCCTATGTAGCTGGGCTGCTGAAGGAAGAACTGGAAACCGCAATGGGACAACTGGGCGCGCATTCACTCGACGCGCTAACACAACTGACATGTCGCCACCGGGGCGCTTTCGATTTTACTTAAGCGCGGCCGACGAAAATAGCTGGCGTTCTAGATCGAGCCCATCCCCCGCAGAAATCGCATCGACAGCATGCGAAGTTTTTTTGAGACGCTTTGGTAAGTCCCGAGACTCGACGGAATCGAGGTGCGTCGGTTGCGTGTCCAGAATTGGACCTCAAGGGCGCCCAAGTGCGCCGCGAGGAAACGTTCGGGTACAGGTCGCACGAGCCCCATGGACAAGAGTGTCCGGGGGGCCACGGTCCGCCGGCCCCCACCCTTTGAGGACGCCAATGCTATTCCGCTCCACTGCCATTGCACTCTGCACGTTGTCCGCTCTCGTCATGCACGGCGCGTCGGCAACCGCAGAGAATTATCCGTCGCGTCCGATAACATTGGTGGTGCCTTTTCCGGCCGGAGGCGCAAGTGACGCCATCACCCGTATCCTCGCCGACAAACTGGGAGAGGCTCTTCGCGGCACGATTGTGGTCGAAAACAAGGGAGGCGCCGGCGGCAATATCGGCACGAACAACGTGGCAAGGTCCGCTCCGGACGGGTACACCCTGCTGCTGAGCTCTTCGGGCCCGCTCGCCGTCAACAAGACGCTGACGACGGATCTTCCCTATGATCCAGAGACCGCTTTCGAACCGATCTCGCTGATCTCGACCATGCCCAATGTTCTGGTCGTCAATCCGGCCAAGGTTCCGGTATCCAATGTGCAGGAATTCATCGATTTTGCGAAAGCGAGCCGAGAGCAGATCTCATATTCGTCCATCGGCAATGGAAGCTCGCAACATCTTGCCGGCGTGCTGTTCGAGCGCCGGACCGGAACGCGTTTGCTTCATGTTCCCTACCGCGGGGCCGGCCAACTAACCGTCGATCTTGTGTCGGGCGACGTGCCGGCCAGCTTTCAGCTCATACCCAACATTGCGAGCCAACTGCAGGCCGGTCAGATAAAGCCGCTGGCGGTCACCAGCAAGCAACGCAGCAAGGCACTTCCGAACGTCCCCACCATGGCGGAAGCGGGTATTTCGGATCTGGAATCCTCTGCTTGGTTCGGCCTGCTCGTTCCGAAAGGAACGCCAAAACCGATTGTGGATCGGCTTCACGCCGAGGTGGTCAAGATCATGTCGGATCCGGCGGTGCAGAAACGGATGATCGATATCGGAGCCGATCCGATCTACACAAGCCAGGCTGAGTTCAAAGCTCTGATCTCGTCGGAAGTTGTCAAATGGCGCAATCTCATCAAGGAAGCCGGCATCTCAAGCAACTGACGACAATTCGGCAACGATAACTGCAAGTTTGCGGTTCATCGGCGCAGGCTTCAGCTTAGACAATGCATGTGACCAGGTTCGGCTGGCTGATCGCTACCGACGTCACGGTTCGTGCCATCCCGACCTGGGACTCGTCCGGAGCCTCTCGTTCATTCCGCGAACGCCACCGATGATGCGGCCTGCACCTTGGGCGCTACCATCGCGCGCACGAAATCGCAGAAAATCGTAGTTTGGCGTGGGACAATCGTGGCCCGTGGTAGCGGGGGAGCGCTACCAATCCAGCTGCAAGGATTCTTTGTTCTCAAGCTCAACCGGCGGCGCGCGGCTAAGCGCAAGTTGGGTCCGAGGTTTGCCATCCCAGGCAATTGAGGTCTGCTCTTCGGCGGCAAGTGTGTCTCTCCTGCCCCGACCATTTGTCTGCACCTACTCGACCTCAGTGGCCCGTCCCATTTCTGAAGGACTGCTCGCATTGGTCGTTGAGCCGTACTTTCGTTCTCATCCATCAACGGGCAGCGGAATCGCGCCGTTCAGAATGCAGCCCCGAAAGGGCGATTTAGGTAAGCAATATCAACTGGCTGGGGCGGGAGGGATCGAACCTCCGAATGGCGGAATCAAAATCCGCTGCCTTACCGCTTGGCTACGCCCCAAAAGGCCGGGCCGGGACGCGGGGACCGACGCGATCCGTGTCCGGCACCGCCGGTCTATAGAGGGAGCCCCGCCATTTCAACAGGCAGCGGGGGCGAATTTCACCCCAAAATCAGCTCCCTCGGTCTGACCCTTTATAAAGGGTCGCTATAAAGGGTCGCTGCTTCCGGTCTCCCGGGCCGGTTTTTCGCGCCCGGGCGGGACCGATACCGCCCACCGGAGAGTTGAGAGAACCCCGGTTTCGTGGGAAGACGGCGGCAGCTCACTACCCAAAAAGCGAGATTATCGTCATGACCTACCGCGCGCCGATCTCCGACATCCTGCTCGCGCTCAACCACGGCGCCGGCCTGCAGGCGGCCGTGAAGGCCGGCCATTACGGCGATTTCGACGCCGAGATCACCGCCGCCGTGCTGGAGGAAGCCGGCAAATTCGCCGGCGACGTGCTGGCGCCGCTGAACCGGGTGGGCGACGAACACGGCATCAAGCTTGCGGACAACAAGGTGACGACCGCGCCGGGCTGGCCGGACGCCTACCAGCGCTGGGCCGCCGCCGGGTGGAACGCGGTATCGGGTCCGGAAGCGTTTGGCGGCCAGGGCCTGCCGCTCGCCATCAACGCCGCCTGCACCGAAATCTGGAGCGCCTCGAACATCGCTTTCGGCCTCTGCCCGCTGCTCACGCTCTCGGCGATCGAGGCGCTCGACGCCCATGGCAGCGAGGAACTGAAAAAGATCTATCTGCAGAAACTCGTCTCCGGCGAATGGACCGGCACCATGCAGCTCACCGAGCCGCAGGCCGGCTCCGACGTCGGCGCACTGCGCACCCGTGCCGAACGCGCCGGCGGCGGCACCTACCGCATCAAGGGCAGCAAAATCTTCATCACCTATGGCGACCACGACATGACCGACAACATCGTGCATTTCGTGCTGGCGCGCCTGCCCGATGCGCCCGCGGGCACCAAGGGATTTCGCTGTTTCTGATTCCGAAATTCCTCGTCAACGCCGACGGCTCGCTCGGGGCGCGCAACGACATCTATCCGTCCGGCGTCGAGCACAAGCTCGGCATGCACGCCTCCCCCACCTGCACCATGACGATGGGCGATCATGGCGGCGCGATAGGTTACCTGATCGGCGAGGAAAACAAGGGCATGCTATGCATGTTCACGATGATGAACCAAGCCCGCCTCGGCGTCGGCCTCGAAGGCGTCGGCATTGCCGACCGCGCCTATCAGCAGGCGCTGGCCTTTGCACAGGAGCGCAAACAGGGCCGCGCGATCGGCAAGAAGGGCGACGGGCTCGATCCGATCATCGTGCATCCCGACGTCAAGCGCATGCTGTTGCAGATGCGTAGCATGACGGCGGCGGCGCGCTCGATCTGTTATGCCACGGCGGTGGCGCTCGATATCGCCACCCGCGCCAAGGACCCGAAGGTGCGCGCCGATGCGGCCGCGCGCGGCGCGCTGCTGACGCCGATCGCAAAAGCATTCTCCACCGATATCGGCAACGAGGTGACGTATCTCGGCGTGCAGATTCATGGCGGCATGGGCTTCATCGAGGAAACCGGCGCCGCGCAGCATTATCGCGACGCGCGCATCACCTCGATCTACGAGGGCACCAACGGCATCCAGTCGATCGATCTCGTGACGCGCAAACTCGCGGCAAATGGCGGCGCATCGGTGTGGGCGCTGCTCGACGAACTTGGCGGCATCGTCCAGCAGGTCGAAACCTCGAACGATCCCGCCTTCGGCACGACCGGCGCGAAACTGCGCGAGGCGCTCGGCTCGCTCGAGCGCGCCAGCAAGTGGCTCCTGGAGCGCGTGGCGTCTGCGCCGAACGACGCGCTCGCCGGCGCCACGCCTTATCTGCGCCTGTTCGGCTCGACGCTTGGCGGCTGCATGCTGGCCGGCGAAGCGCTGGCCGCGAAGAGCCATGGCGATGCCGGCGATCCGCAGCGCTACGTGACGGTCGCGCGGTTCTTTGCGGAAAATATTACCGTGCAGGCGGGCTCGCTGGAGAAGACGGTGACCGACAGTGCCGATGCGGTGAACGGCGCGGATGCGGCATTGCTGGGGTAAGCCCTTGTCGGTATCGCACACAAGTCCCAAAAATACACAACAAGTTCCATTGTGCCGCTCGTTGTTTTGAGGCAACACCCTAGAAAAAACAGATAATCCCGTAGTCTTCGGCCGTTGCGGATTCATTTCGCAATCCGAAGAATGAACCCTGTCGCGTGCTTGTGTAATCAGGCTCATGCGGAGCCTTGGGAGGCCGGATCATGGACCCCTGGCGATTGGCGACGACGGCGCAGCGCCGCATCAACATTGTCGCGGGCTCGGCTCTAGCGAGCTGGGTTCTCATTTGTTTCGCTGGCTTCGATTCGGCTTCCACCGAACGCGTCAGCGCTTCTGTCACCAGCGCTTCCACCAAGAATGCCGCTGCTTCCATCGAGAACGCCGACGCGCCTTCAGTCGTGGAACGTCAAGAGCCATCTCTCACCGCAACCGCCGCGCCCACGCACACGCCGCCTGTGATCGCCCTGGCAAGCGCCGCCATCGATGCCATCGATGTGCCGATCCCTACCGCATCCGTGATCGGGAAAGCGCCTGACACAACGAAAGCTCCCGATACGTCGAAAGCTCCTGACACGACCGCGGGCTCGGATGAGCCGAAACCTGTTGTCGTGGCCACGCTGACCGATCCGGCGGAGATACTGCCGCCGGAAGTTTCTTCCGCCGAGATTGCAACGACGATGACGCCCGATTCTGCACCCGACAAAGCCGTGCCGGCAGTGCGCACCATCGAGATCAACGAGGAATGTCTGGTCGCGGAGCCCTGCATCGATCGCTATTTGTGGGCTCTCTACGAGCGCGCGCCCAAGATCGACGCCATCAAGGTGCATGAGCGGAGGAAAGTGACGGTCAAGAGGAAGGGCAAGACGGTGACTGTCACCAAGACCTTTACCAGGCGTGTCGACGACGATTTTACGTGGAAGGACCCGAAGGCCGCGGAAAGAGCCGGCATGACCATGATGGACTACGTGATCGGCGGCATGGACAAGAGCTTCAAGCTAAAGCTCTTTCATATGCTCCACGCGGCGGAGCAGGCCGGGCACTCGCCCGGCATCACCAGCGCGTTTCGCGATGACTACCGTCAATCAATCGCCAGCGGCCTGAAGGCGGCAAGCGATCGGTCCTACCATGGCGGGAGTTTGCGTGGCGGCTACGGCCGCGGACTCGCGGCTGACGTGGTGAGCGTCAACGGCGCAAGCCGGGCGCAGCGATGGGTCTCCACGGACAAGTTCTGGAAATGGATCGATGAGCACGGCAAGGAATTTGGAATCGGACGGCCCTACCTCGACAGGGATCCGCCGCACGTCGGGCCGATCGACGGCAAGGAATATGCCTCCCGCCGCGGCGGAACGAAGACGCAAGACGTGCAAGCGAGCGCAAAGAAGCGCGTCCGTGTGGCCGCACGGCCCGATCACAAGCGGCACGATCACAAGGCAGCAAAACAGGCGAAAACCGTAGCAAAACAGGCGAAAACCGCGAAATTGTCGAAAGGCAGGACCATGTAACCGGTCCAACGAACGCGCTTACCGCCGGTGACGGGTTCGGCGACCTCTCTAACTTAGCTAGCGTCGCGAACTGGCCGCCGCGACCGTCAAGGCGATCGCTGCGGGATCGCAGCAGAGCACCATCAACAATATCAGCCAGCGAACCGCGGCTTCCGGTGCGGCACCGACCATCATCGCGAGATACTGGATCGGTCCGGCGGATGCCTCGATGCGCGAACGTTCGCCGGCCAGCGCCGCGCGTTGCGCCTGCAGTCCAACCAGCGTTGCGGTGGCCGTCTGGCGCTGCGTATCCAGCCCGTCCCGTGTCGCGCGCTCCTGTGTTGCGATGTTGATGGCCCGCGTCACCCGGCCGCGCCGTGTCGATTCATCCACGGCACGGTCGATTTGCGCGATGCGGTTGGTCAAATCGGCAACGACAGCCGATTGCGCCGAGACGCGCGCGTCCAGCGCTTCGATGCGCTCGGTGACGCCGGAGCGCGCCGTGGCAGCGACGCTGACATGCGCCTCGACCAGTTTGCCGAACACGCCGGCGGCGTTGATCAGCGCAAGCCCGGCAACGAGCGCGACCATGACGAAACGCATTTTCCAGTTGGTCCGGCGCCAATGCGTCGCCAGCCATCCGGCGATCACCAGCTTGCCGGCCTCCATCGTGGCGGCGAGCACCATCACGGCAACCGGATCACCGGGAAATATTTCGGCCATGCCCGCGACTGAAAAATAGGCCGCAACCGTTGCCAGCGCGAAAGCTGCGACGAGGGCGATGGTGCGGCTGGTGGCTGTCGACGTGGCCGGAACGGCCTCCGCCACGATGGGCGCGACGGAAACCGTCAGCGGCTCGAACGGCGCGTTGGGCGCCTCCGGCTCGCCACCGAGCTCGGTTGCCTTGACGTCTGCTGTCTTGTCTTCGGCTGACTTGTCTTCGGCTATCTTGTCTTCGGTTATCTTGGCCTTGGCGGCCTTGGCCTTGGTACTCTTGCTGGCCTTGGCGCGACCGGAAGCGGAAGAGGAGCGGCCGCGCTTCGCTGCCGGCAAGGGCGCCTCGTCAGATGGTTTGACGCTCATCTCTTCCGCAGGTGTCGCCACTAATCTGGGCGTGCGACTTGAGGCACTAGCCAGGCTCTCAAGCTGATGCCTGATGCGCGCAGCATCACCCTCCCCCGTCAGCTCTGCCGCGGAGATCGCGTGCGTGGTCGGGCGGCCTGTCATGCAGCCCCCGCCTCGCAAGTATGAAAGCCAGTCTCGCTCCGGTGAACAGCCGGCCTACACAACCGTCCGTCTCGACAGCATACCCGGAGCTTCCGTCAACGGCCGCAAACGCGGCAACAACCGGACCCGATTGACGACCGTCAACGACGTGTTCGGCTTGCGTCTCAATCGCAAACTTCGACATCGAAAACTCCTACGCGAACTGTTGATGCGATTATACCCGCACCAGCAGACAGTCGCTCCTTAACGATGCGTCTTCCGAAATTTAGGACGCTGGTTGTTGCACGAATGTCTCATCCTGCTCCCGGAAGGGAACGCTCTGCAAACTGAGCGCGAAACCAACACGGCGCAATGTCCGGATTGAGTCAGAAGTGCGCTTCGAAGCGGAAATCTGCCGATCATCTGAATTCATCGCGAGTCCGCCCGATGCAATACAGAACTGTTGCCGCTTAACGACAGTTATCGCCATTCCGGCGGGGCGGCCGTAGTTCTACGCTTTGCGAATCGTCCGCCTTGCCACTCTACTGTCAACGCAATCTGTATTCCCTGAGCGTTCTATTTTCCGTGCCGCGCCAGAAAAGGCGTTTGGGCTGAAGTGCGTATTTTTACGGCCCGATTTCCCCGACGGGGCGCCCCGAAGACCACGGTGTGAACCGTGGCTGGCATGAACCCTGCATAGGTTGAACGAAATAAGCCAAACGAACTGATATCCAGCAACGAAGGTCGCCATGCTCGTTACTCTCGTCGCCGTTCTCTGCAACAGCCAACTCTGTCTCGAAAAAATCGTCACCACCAGTGACCAGTCCGGCATCACCATGAGCGCCTGCGCGGTCAACGCGCAGATTGGAATCGCCGATTGGCTCGCCAAGGGGCCGTATCGCGAATGGCGATTGCAACGTTACAAGTGCGTGCTCGGAAAATACGTTCCGAAGAACGAAGCCTGAGGCGCCACAGACTACCTCACGCTGGCGCGGTTCTTTGCCTGATATAACGAACTTGCTTGCGTCAACGTTCGGAGACATGACCTCGCCTTCTCGCGGCGCGATGCGCCCGAGGTTTGCATGAACCTTTTCCCTCAAGACAGAGGGAGCAGGGAATGCCGGGTGCTTGCTGCACCCGCGGTCTCGTGTGCAAGAGATGGAGTAAGATGCGCACACGAGCATACAGGTACAGCCGGAGCACTCCGGCATTCCCTGCGCAATGGTTTGACGGCTTATGCCGAGCTCTCCCTGGAGACGAATTCCTCTTGCCTCCATCACTGCCGGCTTGATGGCGAGATCGATCCGGTTGGATCAAATTCGCCACCGGCAGCTTGGCACCAGCCACGGGTGTCAGGACCACACGGTTTTGCCGTACGCTTCAGCGCCGTACGTCTTGCGCGCCGTGTTCGCTCACGGATAACCGCCCTGCGAACACCTTCTCGCGCCCGACGCTGCTGCGTCCACCACATCCCACCCCGCGTCCGTGACGATCGCGATCCGCCCCTCGTGAGGGATGAGACAGCGAGATTTTTAGTGCTGATTTGGGGTGGTCGAAAAGGAAATTGTTTTTTCGGAAGGGACTGGACGGTGCAAATCACGTTGATTTGGCTGGGGAAATTAGTGTTTGCGCGCAGGGCCCAGGGGTGCAGGCGAATGATTTGGCGCTGTCAAGGTAGCCGAAAAATTACTTCCGCTTCTCCTCGCATGAGCATCGCCAGTCGCTTGGCGGGACTCCGGACACGAATGTTATAGAATATCCAGGTCGACTGATAAGGCCGCTGAGCGGCCAAAACACCCGTGATTTCTCCTTGTGGAAATCCCGCGCGGGCAGCGGCTTTGTGCTTGTTTTGTTCCGCCGAATCGGCCAGCCACTATTAATGACCCATTCCACGAGCGTCGCGCTTCTCCGCTCTTTGCTCACGCCGGACAACGATGCAAGGCCGACGTTTTTATTCGGCGCCGGGGCATCGTTTTCGTCCGGGATTCCGCTTGCCGGCGAAAGCGTCAACCGCCTTGCAAAACAGGTTTACGCCGATCGCGTTCTCGGCGGCAAGACTCTAACTGAGCAGATCAAGGTGTCGGAATGGACCGCTTGGCTCCAAGGGCAATCTTGGTTTGTCGATGGCGCCGGTCGCCTCGCGGAAAACTTTCCTCTCCTGATCCAGGACCAGCTTCGTCCAGAAGCTTATCGTCGAAACGCCCTGCTCGGCCTTGTTGCCTTGAAGCAAGAACTCGGCCCCGGCTACCGGGCTGTCGCCGAACTCGTGCTGCGCGGGCTGGCCGGCACGATCCTCACGACCAATTTCGACGTGTGCCTGCCGAAAGCCTTGAACGAGAAGCTGCCGCACATCCGATACGTAGCCGAGGTCAATCGCGGACCCGACGACTTCAACGAGTATAATCCCTTCGCGCGGGCGCAAATCGTCTGGCTTCACGGCAAGGCCGAGCAATACACCGATCGAAACCTCGTCAGCGAGACGCAAACACTCGACCCAGAACTCGTCAGGAAGCTAACGCCCCTTTTGGATGCGACGCCCCTCATCGTCGTCGGCTACCGCGGCGCCGAGCCTTCCATCACGAAGTCCTTGCTTGGCGAAGATACGGGGCTCAAGTTTCGGCAAGGCATCTATTGGTGCCACCGCCCCGCAGAAACGCCGCACCCGAATGTCGAGGCGCTCGCGCAACGGCTTGGCAGTAATTTCCGTTACTTGGAAATCGATGGGTTCGACGAGCTCTTTGTCGATCTCAATACCGAACTCGCCGGCATCCAGCGTTTTGCTTCCGCCGATGCGCCGATGCCGACGCTGCAATTCGACGACGAACCGGTCCTTAACGCAACCTGGGCCGATGTCGATACGGATCTCGCGCTCACGACGCTGCGGCAATACTGCACCAAGCTCAACCGCGGGCCGATCGACTCTTCCCAGTTGAAGCCACTCATGCGAGAGCTGGGTTTGTTGGTCCGCGTCGAAGATGATGAAAAGCCGAGCGCCGCCTGCATTCTTCTCTTCGGCCGCGATATGGGGCGCTTCTTCTCTCACAACGTGATCACGGGCACGGTCACGGGAAAAAAGCGAAAAGTTTTCAACGGCAACTTACTCAGCCAATACAAGGCCGTGCTCGAATGGTTTGACGAGGAGCAGGTCAATCCGCCGATCAAGGTCAAGGTGCGCCGCCAGCACGAAACGCGCAAATCCTATCCTGACCGGGCCTTGATCGAGCTGCTGGTGAACATGATCGTTCATCGCGATTTTTCGATCGCGAGGCCGTCTCAGATCGACGTGGTGCCGAACCGATCCATTCGTTTCATCAATCCGGGTTCGCGGCTCCCCTCAGCCATGAACCGCCTTACACTCGGGCCCGACGGTGCTTTCGAGCCCGTGCCGCAGTTTAGCGAGCTGCGCAACCGTGCCCTATGCGACGTGTTCTTCGGCATAAGCGCGATGGAGCGGGCCGGCACCGGCCTTACCGACACCTGCGAGCTTGCAGCCGAGATCGGCGGCGCGGCCACTTTTGCCTATCCGCCCGGCGAGGACAGTTTCAGCGCCGAACTGTTCCGGATCGAAGCATCCGCCGGTTCAACCACCGTGGCCCGCGATACAAGGCCCGTTGGCACCTATGTCCTCAACCTTCTATCTTTTGCATCCACGCCACAGAATCTAACGCACATCCCGATCGAGGTGACAGGCTGGAGTGAACTGGAACGAAAGGTCCCGCTAGAAGAAGCTGGAACCTTCGTTTACGAATGGCGCACCGGCGATCTCTGGAGCCTGATGCCCGAGCCACTGGTCAAACCTGGTTCGAATGTGAGGGATTTGGTTACGAGGTTGTCCGACAAGCCGGTATGTGGGGAATTCGGATCAAGCCGTTCTACATGTTCGCCAAGCGCGATGGCGTTTCGCCACTCCCCGGTTACATGCGCACCGGCAAGGCAACCCACCGCATCAAATTCGACCGCAACGCGAACGTCGAAAGTGATTTCGTCTTCTGGAGCCGTTTCCTTTCCCAAGGGGCCCAAACGATCAATATCGGCGGCCGGCATGTCGATGGACTTCTCCTCGATGGCTCCTTCGTGGCGATCGATGTTCAGGAAGGAGGACTGATCGATGGCTCTGCCACTCAAGATCGACGTTCTGCCTGAACCCGAAGTCGAGTTTGCGAATGCGTCGCACGACGTGGACCCGCGTCGCGGTCTCGCGGCCAACGGGCCGGCCGACAACCGTGGCTTAAGAACCATTCGTCTTGGACTTGTGGGTCTTCCCGATGACATTGAAGCCGCGCGAAACTGGATAAGCCGGCTCAAGCAATTCACGCCCGCGTTCGAAGGCAATTCCAACCGCTTCCGCGACTGGCCGGGGTCGAAGGAAGCGCTTAATTGCTCCTTCGTCATCGAGGATCAATTCGTGCGGCCAATCGAAGCCGTGCATTACAACAGTCTCTTTAAAGACGCGATGACCGGGCGCACGTTCGATGAACTCGTCGAAATGTTCGATGGCCGGATCAACAGCTTGTTTGGCGATGAAGCGCCCGACTGCATCGTCGTATGCATCAAGCCCGAACTCGGCGATTTGCGTGTGGCCAATCCCGGGCTGACGCCCGAGGAGCGCAAAGCCCTGGAGGTGTTGAGGGCCGAAGAGGAAAGCGACCAGCTCGCGCTGTTCCAGCCATCCGAGGAAGAAAAGAAGGCAGCGCAAGAGCTCTATACGGTCGCTGACGATCTTTTATTCCGAACGTTCTATCGCGCCATCAAAGCGCGCGCGATGACACACGACGAAGCTGTTCCGATCCAGATCCTTCGGCGCGACACCATCGACCGCGCCGACGATAAGGGTCAAAGCTACGCGACGCGGTCCTGGAACTTCGCCACCTCGCTGTATTACAAGGCGAAGGGAATTCCCTGGCGTCCGACCGACCTGCCGAAGAACGTCTGCTTCGTCGGAATTTCATTCCACCACATGAAGAAGCGAAGCGGCCACCTCGTTTACGCGAGCGTCGCGCAAGCCTATTCAACTGACGTCGAGCCGTTTGCGTTAAAGGGCGCTAACATCGATCACAAGCAGAAGCACGACAGGCAGCCATATCTCAACGAGGCGCAAGCATCCGGGCTCCTCGAAGACGTCCTTTCTCAATATCTCAACCGAGCCGGCGTCATGCCCGACAGAATCGTCATTCACAAAACGACCGGATTTGCGCCCGAAGAGCTGAAAGGCTTTAACAAGGGAGCGAAAAATCGTGTTTCCAAGGTGGACTATATCTGGCTTCGACCAACGTCATTCCGGATCGTCCGAAAGGGCCAGGAAGAGCCTTGGCGCGGCACGCTTTGCACGTTGACGGATCAGTCCTACCTGTTCACGAGCGGTTACGTGCCGTGGTGGAACGAATATCCCGGCATGCACATTCCGGCGCCGCTCGAACTCGGTAGTGCAGCCGCAACGAATATAAAGGATCGCGCAAAAGAGATTCTAACGCTCACGAAAATGAACTGGAATTCGAGCGACGGAATATCCCGACTGCCCATCACGCTTCTGTTCGCACGCCGCGTCGGCGAGCTCATGTGCGAACTGTCGGATAACGCCACGCCGAAACCGTCTTATCGCTTTTATATTTGACGGCGCTGCACGCGGGATGGTGTAGCTGCTCCCATGGCAAAAAACTGGATCATGGTCGTTCAGACCGGCTCCCCTATCAGGCGATTGCGGTGCCAGCGCACTTAACTGGCGTATCGCATCTTCACCGGCATTCACACGTGCGCCGGCACCTCGATCAGCCCCAAATACCGCATCATGGGCCTGAAGTCGCTGTCGTTGTGGAGCAGCGGCCTGCGATTCTCGATGCACCAGGTACCAATCAGCAAGTCGATGGTCTTGCAGATCGTGATGCCACGGCGTCGCAAGGAACGGAAATTGCGGGCCGCAGCGGTGGCGATCGCGTCGCCGGCCATCGATACGATCTCGAAGCGGCGCAGCAGAGCTTCCACCTCGCGGGCTGCCCGCTCGCTGTCGAGACGTTGCAGCACCTCGCAAAGCATCAAGTCGCCGACGATAATCTCCCCCGTGCCGAGTAGTGCGCGCGATCGCCGGACATCAGGCGCATTACGCCCGTTGAGGAAATCGATCCAGACGCTCTGTCGACAACGATCACCCAGCCCCTCGCGCCTTGCGACTGCGGGCGAGGTTGCCGCGCCAGCGGTACTTGCCAAAGGCCGTATCGACGTCCTGCTGCCCGCGCAGCTTGATCATCAGGCGCGGCGCCTGTTCCACCGTCTGCTTCTTGGTTTTCTGGCCAGAGGCTTTCTGCGCTTCGGCCATCAACGCGTCGTCGATTTCGATATTGGTGCGCATGACCAGTCTCGATGTGATGTGTATGGATCGAGGATGTTATACACATCCAGGCAGGCGCAATGGCGGCACGGGTTGATGGGTTTCGCTTCCGCCTTCGCTCGTTGAGCTACGGCGGACAAGTCGCTCTACCCATCCTACAGAATCTACATAATCGGCTTCAGCCCCGCCTCGATTGCCGCCCGTCGCGGCTCCAGGAACGGCGGCAGCGCCAGCTTCTCGCCGAGCGCTTCCATCGGCTCGTCGGTCGCAAAACCGGGGCCGTCGGTGGCGATTTCGAACAGGATGCCGTTGGGCTCGCGGAAATAGAGGCTGCGGAAATAGAAGCGGTCGATCTCGCCGCTGTTGGGGAGGCGAAACTGGTTCAGGCGCTGGGTCCAGGCGTGGTACTGCGCCTCGTCCGGCGTGCGGAATGCGACATGGTGCACGCCGCCGGCGCCCTGCTGCGCGACGGCTAAACCCTTGGCTTCGATCACGTGCAACTCGGCGGAGGGGCCGCCCTCGCCCATCTCGAATACATGAATCTCCGCGCCGTGGGCGGCATACTCGCGCACGCGGCGCATGTTCATGACCTCGGTCAGCACGGACGCGATCCGCGACAGCTCGTGCACAGTCAGCACGATCGGACCGAGGCCGCGGATCTGGTGCTCGACGGGCACCGGGCTGCGCTCCCATGGCGAGGCCGGGCCCACGCCGCCATCGTCGACCAGCACCAGCCGCTGCCCCTCGCCGTCCTCGAACGGCAGCGTCAGCCGGCCGTCGACTTCGATGATATCGCGAGTCGCTGCGCCCGCCTTCTTGAGGCGATCCCGCCAGTAGCCGAGGGTCTTCTCGCCGGCGACGCGCAGCCCGGTGCGCGAGATCGAATTGGTTCCGCGCCGCTCGGGGGCCGCGGGAAAATCGAAGAAGGTGAGATCAGTGCCGGGATTGGCTTTGCCGTCGGCATAGAACAGGTGATAGGCGCTGACGTCGTCCTGGTTGACGGTCTTCTTCACCAGCCGCATGCCGAGCAGGCCGGTGTAAAACGCCAAATTCTCCCGCGGCTTCGCCGAGATCGCGGTCAGATGATGAATTCCGCCTAGCTGCATTGCGTTGTCCTCGTAGTCACTTCGGTGGGCGGGACAGTTTGGCCTCTTGCTGGATCATGTAGGATGTGGCCACCGTCATTGCGAGCCAAAAAGTCAAGCTACCTACTAATGTCAGTGCCATGAGAACTCTCTTCCGTCCCATCCTTGCATTGTTGATCTTGTTTGCGCCTGCGACGCCATCAGGCGCGCAAACCACCGCGCCGGCGGACCTGCGCATTCTCGCGATCAACGATTTTCACGGCTACCTCCGTCCGCCGCCGGGCGGAATCACGATCGCCGATCCCGAAGATAAGACGAAGAAGATCACCGTCGAGGCCGGCGGCGCCGAACACATGGCGACGCTGGTGAGCCAGCTTCGCGACGGGCGCAAGAACTCGATCTTCGTCGCGGCCGGCGACTTGATCGGCGCCAGCCCATTCCTGTCGGCGATGTTCCATGATGAGCCGACGATCGAAGCGCTGTCGATGATGGGGCTGGCGCTTTCCTCCGTCGGCAATCATGAGTTCGACGAGGGCAAGGATGAACTCTTGCGCATGCAGAATGGCGGCTGCCATCCGGTCGACAAATGCCAGGGGCCGCACCCGTTTACTGGCGCGAAATTCCGCTATCTCGCCGCCAGCACGATCGAGAAGAGCAGCGGCAAAACGGTATTTCCTCCATACGAAATCCGCACATTCGACGGCATCCCGGTCGCCTTCATCGGCCTGACACTGAAAGGCACGCCGGGTCTCGTTGCACCGGTCGGCGTTGCCGACCTGGAATTCCGCGACGAGGCTGATACGGTGAACGCGCTGATGCCTGAACTGAAGGCGCGCGGCGCCGAGGCGATCGTCGTCCTGATCCACGAAGGCGGATTACCGACCGGCGACTACAACGAATGCCCTGGCGTTTCGGGGCCGATCGTCGATATCGTGAAAAAATTCGACAAGGCGGTGGATGTCGTGGTCTCCGGCCATACTCATCGCGCCTATGTCTGCGAGATCGACGGACGGCTCGTTACCTCCGGCGACAAGTACGGCACGCTCGTCACCGCGATCGATCTCAAGCTCGATCCCGTGACGCGCGACGTCATCAGCGCCAAGGCCGATAACACCATCGTCCGCACCGCAACGCTGGCGAAGGACGCCCAACAGACCGCGCTGATCGAGATCCTATGACCGGCTGGCCGCGCCGATCGCCAACCGTCCGGCGGGCTCGGTGACCGCAACGCTGTCGCGGGTGCCCAATGCCGCCGGCGAAAGCCCGCTCGGCGACATCATCGCCGATGCGCAACTCGCCGCGACCAGCAGCGAGACGAAAGGCGGCGCGGTCATCGCGTTCACCAATCCCGGCGGCGTGCGCGCCGACGTAACGCGGAAGGAAGATGGCGCGGTGACCTATGGCGACGTGTTCGCCAGCCAGCCGTTCCGCAATCAGCTTGTGACGCTGACGCTCACGGGCAAGCAGATCAAGGACATGCTGGAGCAGCAATGGCTCGATCCGAAGCGTCCGCGGATCCTGCAGGTGTCGAAGGGATTTGCCTATGCGTGGGACGCGAGCAAGCCTGACGGCGAACGCGTGCTGCCCGAGCGGATGTTGCTGAACGGGCAACCGGTCGATCCGGCCGCGAGTTATCGCGTCACCGTCAACAATTTCCTTTTCGTCGGCGGCGACGGTTTCACCGTGCTCACGCAAGGAACCGCGCCGCAGGTCGGCATCTACGACGTCGACGCGCTATACGCCTATTTTGCGGCGAACAGCCCGGTCAGCCCGACAGCTGCCGATCGCATCACCAGGATCAACTGAGCCGAGGCCAGAGGCCTTTCCGAGCGGCCCTTAAGAGCCTAGATTAGCCGCTCCTTACCGGCGCGTTCCTTATACGCCAGGATTTTTGCATGACGCTGCTTCTGACCCATACCGCCTGTCTCGACCATGTCACGCCTCCGGGGCACCCCGAGCGCCCCGACCGGCTGCGCGCGGTCGCCGAGGTGCTGGGGGAAGAGCGCTTCAAGCCGCTCTCGCGCGGCGATGCGCCGGAGGGCAATCTTGATTCCGTCACGCTGTGCCATGGCGAACATTATATCGGCGAACTCCGCCACATCGCCCCTCAGAGCGGGATGATCTATATCGACGGCGATACTTCGATGTCGCCGGGCACCTGGGAAGCGGTGATGCGTGGCGTCGGCGGCGCGGTGGCTGCGACGGATGCAGTGATGTCCGGAACCCACCAGAACGCCTTCGTCGCGGTGCGCCCGCCCGGCCATCATGCCGAGGTCTCGAAGCCGATGGGCTTCTGCTTCTTCGACAATGTCGCCATCGCCGCACGTCACGCCCAGCGCAAATACGGCATCGGCCGCGCCGCGATCGTCGATTTCGACGTTCATCACGGCAACGGCACGCAAGACATCTTCTGGCACGATCCGACCGTGATGTATTGCTCGACGCATCAGATGCCGCTGTTTCCCGGCACCGGCGCCAGCGGCGAGCGCGGCGAGCATGACACCATCGTCAATGCGCCGCTGGCTTCCGAGGACGGCAGCGCCAAATTCCGCGCCGCGTTCGAAAACCTGATCCTGCCGCAATTGCAGAAGTTCTCGCCGGAACTGATCATCATCTCCGCGGGCTTCGACGCGCACTACCGCGATCCGCTGGCCTCGATCAACCTGAAGGCGGACGATTTCGGCTGGGTCACCCGCAAGCTGATGGATGTGGCAGACAGCAACTCCAGCGGGCGGGTTGTCTCGGTGCTGGAGGGCGGCTACGACCTGCAGGGGCTGAAAGAGTCGGTGGCGGCGCATGTCACGGCGCTGATGGGCGCGTAAATCTCCGCCACAATAGATCCGTGGAGCCCTTTGTTTTGCCGCGTTTTCTTCGTGCGGGCCGGTACCCACGTCGCTTGAAACGCTATAGTTTGATTCCGCGCCTGAACGGGGCGCATTCGGGAACTCGATATGGCCGAAAATAACCAGATGGACGTCAAAAAACTCTCCTTCGAGCGGGCGATCGAGGAGCTTGAATCGATCGTGAAACGGCTCGAGGACGGCAAGGTGCCGCTGGAGGAATCGGTCGCGATCTACGAACGTGGCGAGGCGCTCAAGCGCCGCTGCGAAGAATTGCTGCGGCAGGCAGAGGCCCGCGTCGACAAGATCACGACCGATGCGAACGGCCAGGTCACGGGGACCGAGCCGCTCGACGTGCAGTAAGCCAGCCGTCTGGTATTTCGGGGTTCGCGCAACAATCGGGAATATCGGGCGAATTCCGCGCTCCCGGCCGTGGGAGGCGGACCAGCCGAATTAGTTCTTTGCCCCCCGCGCAGCCTGATATAGTCCGCCGACATTTGGGGACAGTACGTGCGCGTCGAGCACCGCCATATCATCTATATTCAGGGCTACGATCCGCGCGGGCTGGCGCAATATTACCGCATGTTCCGGACCGAGCTGCGCAAGTTCGGCCGGCTTTATCAGCTCCAGGCCACCATCGGCCGGCCAAAGGTGGCGTCCGACGACGAGATCGCGTCCTGGACCATCGATACCAAGGCTGAGGACTGGCAGACACGCACGTCCTACGACTTCCTCCGGTTCGAGGACTTTATCCAGCAGGACCTGGCGTCGCCGATCTGGCGCACGGTGTTCAGCGCGGTCTGGATCTACTGGCGTCTCGTCTTCGCCGGCACCATCGCCCGCTTCGGCAAGGCGAACTGGCGTTTTGCAACTTTCATCACCTATCCGCACCTGATGCTGTTGCTAGAGGCCGTGTGTGTCGGCGCCATCGCCTTCGTGTTCGAGAAGGGCCTGAACGCCATCGGCATTCCCGACGCATTCAGCATCGCCATCGCGGCCGCCCTCTTCGTGGCCCTGCTCGGCACGGTGCTGAAATACACCGAGAATGCCACCTACGTGCTTTATCTCCTGTGCGACACGATCTGGACCTGGGAGTTCTCGCACCGCGAGCGCCCGGAATGGGACCAGCGCATCGACCGTTTTGCCCAGCATCTGGTCAATGTCGCCAAGAGCACCGACGCCGACGAGATCGTCATCGTCGGCCATAGTTCCGGATCGTTCCTGTCGACCGAAATGCTGGCGCGTGCGCTCAAGCTCGATCCCGCGCTCGGCCGTCACGGGCCGCGGATCGTGCTGCTGACGATCGGCGGCAATTTCCCGATCGTCGGCTATCACGCCGTATCGAAAGAATTTCGCGAGCATCTGCGGATGCTGGCGGTCGAGCCGTCGGTCGACTGGATCGACTGTCAGGCCCGCAAGGACGTGATGAATTTCTACCAGTTCGATCCGATCACGAGCCACGGCATCGACGTTGGCGCCGCAAGGCGCAACCCGAAGATCGTGCCGGTTCGCTTCCGTGACATCATCCGGCCCGAGCACTACGAGAAATTCCGCTGGCAGTTCTTCCGCGTGCATTTCCAGTTCGTGATGGCCAACGAACGGCCCAACGCCTACGACTTCTTCATGATCGTCTGCGGGCCGGTCCCGCTCAGCGCGCGCATGGCCGTCCCCGACGCCGCGCTTGATGTCGCCACCGGCGATTCCGGAGCGCGCGATCGGGCCTGGAAGAGGATCGAAGCCGCCACCACGGCGGCCGCAAGTGCCACCGATTTGAGCAAACTGGAACCAACCGCCCGCCGCAGCGGTTGAAAAATCGAGATTTTTCGGCCCTGCGCCCCGGACGCCGAATCGGCGCTCCGGGTTGGCTTTGGCGGCGGCTTTGGTGTAAAGCTTGCGGTTCTATGCGCTGGGGAAAGCAGCCTGCCGGGCGATTTTCCACGGCTGCAAGCACTTCAAATAACTAAAGAAACTGAACCGGGAAGGGGTTAGAAGCGACTAAGTGATGCATATCACATGGCTTAATCCGGAGTGCATCTAGGCTTTCAAATCAGGTACCGGCCTGCCGGACTGGCAGGTGGGTCCGGATTTTCGCGGCGCGGTTAACGCGCTTCCCGTCTCGCGTCGGGCCTTTATCCCGACATGCAAAAGTGGAATATCGCAGTGACCACATATAGTAAAACGCCGCTTCTCGATACCATCCGCACGCCCGACGATCTTCGCAAGCTCAAGATCGAGCAGGTGCGGCAGGTCGCGGACGAACTCCGCCAGGAAACCATCGACGCTGTCTCGGTGACCGGCGGCCACTTCGGCGCCGGTCTCGGCGTCGTGGAACTGACCACCGCGATCCATTACATCTTCGACACACCGCGCGACCGCCTGATCTGGGACGTCGGCCACCAGGCCTACCCGCACAAGATCCTGACCGGCCGCCGCGACCGCATCCGCACGCTGCGCACCGGCGGCGGCCTTTCCGGCTTCACCAAGCGCAGCGAGAGCGACTACGATCCGTTCGGCGCGGCGCATTCCTCCACCTCGATTTCCGCCGGCCTCGGCATGGCCGTGGCGCGCGACCTCGCCGGTGGCAAGAACAACGTCATTGCCGTGATCGGCGATGGCGCGATGTCGGCGGGCATGGCCTATGAGGCCATGAACAATGCGGGCGCAATGAATTCGCGCCTGATCGTCATTCTCAACGACAACGACATGTCGATTGCGCCGCCGGTCGGCGCGATGAGCGCGTACCTGTCGCGGCTCTATTCCGGCAAGACCTACCGCTCGCTGCGCGAGGCGGCCAAGCAGATCAACAAGCGTCTGCCCAAGATCCTCGCCAACCGCGCCAACCGCGTCGAGGAATACTCCCGCGGCTTCATGATGGACGGTGGCACGCTGTTCGAGGAGCTCGGCTTCTACTATGTCGGCCCGATCGACGGCCATAACCTCGACCATCTGCTGCCTGTTCTGAAGAACGTCCGCGACATGGAAACCGGCCCGATCCTGGTTCACGTCGTGACGCAAAGGGCAAGGGCTACGCCCCCGCGGAAGCCTCCGCCGACAAGTATCACGCCGTGGTCAAGTTCGACGTCGCCACCGGCGCGCAGGCCAAGGCCAAGCCGAATGCGCCGGCCTACCAGAACGTGTTCGGCCAGAGCCTGGTCAAGGAAGCCGAGAACGACGACAAGATCGTCGCCATCACCGCCGCGATGCCGTCAGGTACCGGCGTCGACATCTTCAACAAGTCATTTCCGGAGCGCACCTTCGACGTCGGCATTGCCGAGCAGCATGCGGTGACGTTTGCGGCGGGGCTTGCCACCGAAGGCTACAAGCCGTTCTGCGCGATCTACTCGACCTTCCTGCAGCGCGGCTATGACCAGGTGGTCCATGACGTTGCGATCCAGAGCCTGCCGGTCCGCTTCGCGATCGACCGCGCCGGCCTGGTCGGCGCCGACGGCGCCACCCATGCCGGTTCGTTCGACAACGCCTATCTCGGCTGCCTGCCGAACTTCGTCATCATGGCGGCGTCCGACGAAGCCGAACTGGTGCACATGGTTGCCACGCAAGTCGCGATCAACGACCGCCCGAGCGCGGTGCGTTATCCGCGCGGAGAAGGCCGCGGCGTCGAAATGCCGGAGGTCGGCATCCCCCTCGAGATCGGCAAGGGCCGCATCGTCCGCCAGGGCAGCAAGGTCGCCCTGCTCTCGTTCGGCACGCGAATGGCCGAATGCGAAAAGGCTGCCGACGAACTCGCCGCCCACGGCCTGTCCACCACCATCGCCGACGCGCGCTTCATGAAGCCGCTCGACGTCGATCTGGTGCTGAAGCTGGCGCGCGACCACGAGGTGCTGCTCACCATCGAGGAAGGCTCGATCGGCGGCTTCGGCTCGCACGTCATGCAGACGCTGGCCGAACACGGCATGCTCGACGGCGGCTTGCGCATGCGTGCGATGATCCTGCCCGATGAGTTCATCGACCACGACTCGCCGGCCGCGATGTATGCCCATGCCGGCCTCGACGCCAAGGGCATCGTCGCCAAGGTGTTCGACGCGCTCGGCAAGGACTACAAGACCGAGACCGTCAAGCTCGCCTGAGGATGCGATGCGGGTGGGGAAACTCGCTCCACGCGAACAGCGCGAAGCGCGGATGCACCCCCACCCCAGCCCTCCCCGCAAGCGGGAGAGGGAGCGCTAGCACCGGTAAGCCCATGAAGATCTATCTGGCAGGTCCCGATGTGTTCCTGCCGGACGCCATCGAGATCGGGCGCCGCAAGGTCGCGATCTGCGACCGCCATGGCGTGAGCGGCCTCTACCCCCTCGACAATACGGTCGACTTTGCAGCCGCTGACGCCTCGCTCGCCATTTTCAAGGGCAATGAGGCAATGATGGATGCGGCGGACGCGATCATTGCCAATCTTACGCCGTTTCGCGGCCCCAGTGCCGACGCCGGCACGGTCTATGAACTCGGCTACATGGCCGGTCGCGGCAAGCTCTGCCTGGCCTATAGCAACGACCCCGCCGTTTATGTCGAGCGGGTAAAGCGGAACTACGAAGTGACCAAATCCGCCACCGGCCATCTGATCGACGGCGACGGGCTGGCGGTGGAAGATTTCGGCCTGCCCGACAATCTCATGATGATCCACACGCTCGATCTGCATGGTGCTAGACTGGTGACGCCGCGGCAGCGGCCGCAAGATATCTGGCACGATCTCACCTCGTTCGAGGTCTGCGTCGCTGTGGCGGCGGATCGCGCTACCGGCAAATCGGACTGAACTTGGCTGACAAGAGCGACAGCAAAACCTCTCCCCGCACGCGCGTGGACGTGCTGCTGGTCGAGCGCGGCCTGTTCGAAAGCCGCGCCCGCGCACGCGCTGCGATCGACGCCGGTGGCGTGACGGCCGACGGCAGGCCCGTGTTGAAGGCGTCGGAGATGATCGCAGCCAATGCCGAATTGTCCGCCCAGCCCGCGCACCCTTACGTCTCGCGCGGCGGCGTCAAGCTCGCCGGCGCGCTGGAGCAGTATCCGATCGAGATCGAGGATCATGTCTGCCTCGACGTCGGCGCCTCCACCGGCGGCTTTACCGAAGTGCTGCTGCAAAACGGCGCCAGCCTTGTCTTCGCCATCGATGTCGGGCGCGGCCAGTTGCATCCCTCGCTGCAGAGCCATCCCAAAGTCGTGTCGATGGAAGAAACCGACATTCGCCAGTTCGAGGGCAAGCGCCTGCCCGCCCGGCCGGATGTCGTCGTTATCGACGTCAGCTTCATTTCCTTGAAGGCGGTGCTGCCGGTGGCGCTGTCGCTGGCCGCAGCCCCGATGCATCTGCTCGCGCTGATCAAGCCGCAGTTCGAGGCGGAACGAAAGCACTCCAAGCACGGCATCATCCGCAACGCGATGGTGCATCAGGCAATCTGCGACGACATCTCGACGTTCGCCGCCTCGCTCGGCTGCACCGATATCCAGGTGTTTCCGTCGTCGATCAAAGGCGGCGACGGCAATATCGAGTTCTTCATGGGCGCGCGCCGTGGATGAAAGCGAACGCCTCGTCATCGACCATGTCGGCCATCACGGCGACGGCGTCGCCATATCAGGCGGCGGCAACATCTATGTGCCGTACGCGCTCGGCGGCGAAACAATAGAGGTCGGTCCGGTCCCCGGCCACCATCCCGACCGCCGGCAATTGCTCAAGGTCGAGACAGCGAGCGTCGAGCGCGTCGCACCGTTCTGTCCGCATTTCGGCGTCTGCGGCGGCTGTGCGATCCAGCACTGGGACGCCGAACCCTATCGCGCCTGGAAGCGCGAGTCCGTGGTGACGACGCTTTCGCAGGCAGGAATCGATTGCGACGTCGCAGCCCTCGTCGATGCCCATGGCGCGGGCCGCCGGCGCATCACCCTGCACGGCCGAATCGGAACGCACGACGTGCTCAAGGTCGGCTATGCAGCGGCCGGTTCGCACGACATCATTCCGATCGACCGCTGCCCGATCCTCGATCCGCAATTGAGTGGCGCGATCGAGGCCGCCTGGGCTATCGCCGAGCCGTTGATCGCGATGGGCAAGCCGCTCGACATCCAGATCACCGCAACCAATAGCGGACTCGACGTCGATGTGCGCGGCTCCGGACCGGTATCTTCAGCCATGATCGCGCGGCTGTCGCGCATCGCCGAACAACACCGGCTGGCGCGGCTGACGCGTCATGGCGAACTGGTGCTGATGCGAACGCCGCCCGTAATCTCGATTGGCGCGGCGCAAGTCACGCTGCCGCCCGGCTCGTTCCTGCAGGCGACGGTGGCGGGCGAGGAGCGGCTCGCCGCGCTGGTATCGGATCATTGCAAGCGCGCCAAACATGTCGCCGACCTGTTCTGCGGCGTCGGCCCCTTCGCGCTGCGGCTTGCGGCGAAGTCGCGTGTAGCCGCTTTCGACAGCGACGCCGGCGCGGTAGCAGCCTTGCAGAAAGCCGCGACCTCCACCTCAGGGCTGAAGCCGGTCAAGGCCGAGGCACGCGACCTGTTCCGACGCCCGCTGATGCCGCAGGAGCTGCGCGACTACGACACCGTCGTGTTCGATCCTCCGCGGCAGGGCGCACAAGCGCAGGTGACCCAGATTGCAGCGAGCAAGGTGCCGACGGTGGTTGCAGTATCATGCAACGTCACGACGTTCGCGCGCGATGCGAAGATCCTGATCGACGGCGGCTTTAAAATCGAAGGCGTCACGCCCGTCGACCAGTTCCGCCACACGCCGCATGTGGAATTGGTGGCGCGGTTTAAGAGGTAAGCACCCTATCTTCACCCTCCCCTGGAGGGGGAGGGTCGACGCGACCAAAGGGAGCGGCGGGGCGGGGTGACGGTCTCTCCACATCCAACAGTGCCCGAGTGGAGAGATCACCCCACCCCGTCTCGCATTTCGCTGCGCTCATGCGAGCCGACCCTCCCCCTCCAGGGGAGGGTAAGAAGGCTACCTCCCCCACCTGTCCTGCCAGATCTTCTCGCCTATCATGCAATTGACGCGCGGCTCCCTGCCCGCTGCAGGCACTACCGGGCGTTCGGGCGTGCGGCCGGCGATCTCGAGCAGCAGCTTGGTGCGGATCGCTTCCTTGAACTTGTCGCGGTCCTTGATGGTCACCACGAATGAGCCGGGGCCTCCGATGACGCAGTCCTCGTAATAGAAATCGAGATTGTCGATATCCATAGTGGAATAAGACGGCTCCTTCACCATGATTGGCAGGCCGTTGATGACGATGCCCTTTTCCAGCGCGGCATCGCGCGCGATGAGGACCGGCGCGCCGTTGTTATTCGGGCCATCGCCCGAGATATCGATCACCCGCCGCAAACCGCGGTGCGGGTTCTCGTCGAACAGCGGCATGGCGAAGTTGATCGCACCCGAAATCGAGGTGCGCGATGCCCGGCGGATCGGGGTCTTGACGATTTCGTTGGCGACGGCATCGGCCGTCTCGGGTCCGTCGATCACGCGCCAGGGGATGATGATCTTCTGGTCGGTTGATGCCGCCCACTCGAAATAGGTGATCGCAATCCTGCCGTTCGGCCCGCTCTTGAGCGCCTGCAAAAACTCCTTGGAGACGATCGCCTGCGCGTAGCCTTCCCGCTGCAGCGCCAGTTCATCCATGTCCATCGAATAGGAGACGTCGACGGCAAGGACGAGTTCCAGGTCGACGGTCGGATTGGCGTCCTTGTCGGCCAGTTGGCCAGCAGCGGCGTTCGCCTGGTGGCTCGCCCGGTTCGTTGGGTTCGGCGCGGCAATACCTGCCACGTCGCCGCCAGCGAGCATGCCGGCTACAAGCACGACCCCGATCGAGACATACCAGCGCATTGCGGCCCTCCCGTCGAACGTCAGTGATGGTGACATGCAAAATGGCTGACGCAAAGCTCTGAAATCATTTGTCCTTCACATTCGGGTTAGGATCGACTTCGTCCACAGCAGGCATGCTCGGCCGGTTCCACAGCGCGAGCGCCCTGTCCGAATCCGGCGCGATGGCCGCCCTGATCGAGCTGAAACTCTCGGCACCCCCGGTTTCAGGACCGGCCTGGAGCCTGTAAACTGATCGAGACGGCCGTCAGCCGCGGCGATCAGACCATGGCGCAGCGCCTGGCGGACTGCCGCGCCAACTGAACGCGGCGGGCTCGTCGGATTTCCTTCGCTTCGGGATTACAAATGGCAGATACCGTCGTCACGCCAAAAACCAAGGTCAAAACCAAGGTCGAACGGCCGCGCCTGCACAAGGTCATCCTGATCAATGACGACTTCACGCCGCGTGAATTCGTCGTCACGGTGCTGAAGGCCGAATTCCGCATGACCGAGGACCAGGCCCACAAGGTGATGATAACAGCGCACCGCCGCGGCGTCTGCGTCGTCGCCGTGTTCACCAGGGACGTCGCCGAGACCAAGGCGACCCGCGCCACCGACGCCGGCCGCGCCAAGGGTTATCCGCTACTGTTCACGACCGAGCCGGAGGAGTAGTCGCCCTCAACTCGCCGACGTTTCGTCGGCCAGACCATAGACCCGCGCGGCCTTGGAGAAGCCGGCGACAGGAAACTCGCCAAGCTCGCTCCAGCCGCCGCGGCAAATTCCGGCAAAGCCTTCGGAGGCGACGACGGTGCGGCCGAGCTGGCTGGCGATCTTTTTCGAGCCGCGCCGCGAGATTGACCGCGGGACCGATGCAGGTGAAGTCGAGCCGGTTGCCGCCGCCGATATTGCCGTAGAGAATTCGCCCGACATGCAGGGCGAGGCCGAAACGAAAACGTTCGACCGCGTCTCCAATCGGATAATTCAGCTCGGCCACGCTGGCGCGGGATTCGTGGGCGGCCTCCAGCACATGCGAGCAGACCTTTTGCTCATCGCCGACATATTCGTCGATCGGGAACACCGCGAGCAGCCCGTCGCCCATGTATTTCAACACGTCGCCGCCATGCTTCTTGATCGCGGCGACCTGGCAATCGAAATACTGGTTCAGAATGTCGACGACGGTCTCGGCCGGCAGCCGGTCCGACAGCGCCGTGAAGCCGCGTAAATCCGACAGCCAGATCGCGGCATTCATCGTCTCGGTGTGGCCGCGTCTGATCTGTCCGCCCATGATCCGCTCGCCGGCGCTGTTGCCGACATAGGTATCCAGAAGACTCGCGGCCATGCGGTTCAAACTAAGGATCTCGACCACCCGCGCCAGCGGCTTTGCGAGGCTGCGCAGCGCCGCCAACTGTTCCTCGGTGAAGCCGCCCGGCTGTTTGGTGGTCCAGCTCGATGCGTTCACGGTGCCGCCGATGAAGGGCAGCGGCAGCGCGACATAATCGGTAACGCCTTCGGCGCGGACGTCGTCGATAATTGGAAAACGCCTGCTCTGGGGATCATCGATGCGCGCTCGAACTTCAATCCCCTGCTGGAACACGATGATCAGCGGGCTGTCGTGAAAAACCGGTGACTGCAGGATATTGTAATCGACCGTGCCGATCTCGACCTCGGCACCCGATTTCCAGATGAAATTCCGCCCGTAGATTTCAGGATGCAGCGTGCGGACAAAGACGCCGACGCGCCAGAGCGGCAGCCCGGCCGCCACCATTCGTTCACAGCACTCGGCCATGAACCGGGTCGGGCTCGTCGCGGTTCGCCCGCCGTCGATCAGCCAGTCGGTCAGCTTCTGCAGTTCTGCGATATCCATCACGCCGGTATTTGCCGCGCAACTCCGTGAAAGGTCAAGCGCGCTCCCGGCGTGACCCGACGACGGAGCTGCGCTAGCTTTACGATGCAAAAACAAGAGGAAACGTCAAAGTGTACGACATCATCATCGTCGGTGGCGGATCGGCGGGCTCGGTCCTGGCCCACCGGCTCTCCGCCAGGAGCGCCAACAACGTCCTGCTCTGCGAAGCAGGCCAGGACACGCCGCCCGGCAACGAGCCGCCCGAGATCCGCGACAGCTATTCGGGGCTGGCATATTTCGATCCGCGCTTCCACTGGACCGAACTCAAGGTCACGACCCAAATCGTCAGCCACAACAACCCCGATGAAAGCCGCCCGCCGCTCCGCAAGTATGAGCAGGCGCGCGTACTGGGCGGCGGGTCCTCCATCAACGGCCAGATGGCCAACCGCGGCGCGCCGACCGACTACGCAGAGTGGGAGGCCCGCGGCGCCACGGGCTGGAACTGGAAGGACGTGCTGCCCTACTTCAAGAAGGTCGAGCGCGATCTCGATTTCGACGGGCCGTTGCACGGCAAGGACGGCCGTATCCCCGTCCGCCGCATTCCGCGCCAGCATTGGACAGGGCATTCGCAGGCGATGGGCGAGGCCTGCAAGCTCGCCGGCTATGCGTTCCTGCCCGACCAGAACGGCGAGTTCGTCGACGGCTACTTTCCGGTGACGCACTCCAATCAGGACGAGCAGCGTGTCTCGGCTGCGATGGGCTATCTTGATCGCGAAACACGCAAGCGCGCGAACCTGACGATATCGACCAACACGCAAGTCAAGGAGCTGCTGTTCGAGGGCACGCAATGCGTCGGCGTGAAGGCGCTGGTCGATGGCCGCGAACAGGAGTTTCGCGGTCGCGAGGTCATCCTTTCATGTGGCGCGATCCATTCGCCGGCGCATCTGTTGCGCGCTGGTATCGGACCGGTCGGGCACCTGAAGGAAATGGGCATTCCGGTCCTGATGGGCCTTGCGGGCGTCGGCCAGGGTCTGATGGATCATCCCTCGATCGCGCTGTCGTCTTTTGTGCGCCGTGGTGCGCGCATGAACGCGCACACCAGACGCCACATCCAGATGGGGCTGCGCTACTCCTCGGGCCTTCCGGGAACGCCGGCCGGCGACATGTTCGTCGCCGTCCTCACCAAGTCGGCGTGGCATTCGGTCGGCGAGCAGATCGCCTCGCTGCTCACTTTCGTCAACAAGACCTATTCGGAAACCGGGCAGGTGAAACTCGCCTCAACCGACCCGCGCGCAGAACCAATTGTCCAGTTCAACCTGCTGTCCGACAGGCGCGATCTGGATCGCTTGATGAGCGGCTTTCGCAAGATGGCGGCGCTGCAGATGAGCGCGCCGCTCAAGGCCGTCACCGACAAGCCATTCCCGGCCTCGTATTCCGACCGCGTGCGCAAGATCGGTGTGGTCAACACCAAGAACAAGATCCTCACCGCCATTGCCGCAACGCTGATGGACGGGCCGGCGGCGTTGCGTCACGCCATGATCGATAACTTCATCGTCGAAGGTTTTACGTTCGAGCAGGTCATGCGCGACGACGAGGCGCTCGAAGCCTTCGTGCGCAAGGCGGCGATCGGCGTGTGGCACGCCTCCTGCTCATGCCGGATGGGCCGGGCGGACGATCCGATGGCGGTCGTCGACACGCAAGGCCGCGTCAAGGGCGTGCAGGGATTGCGCGTGGTCGACGCCTCGATCTTCCCGGTGGTGCCATGCGCCAACACCAATTTCCCGGTCCTGATGGCGGCGGAAAAGATCGCAGACGCCATGCAGTGAGAGAAAGGCTGGTCCTTACCCGCCGACCTGCCCGCGATGGCGCAGGAAGTGATCCGCCAGCACGCAGGCCATCATCGCCTCGCCGACCGGCACCGCGCGGATACCGACGCAGGGGTCGTGACGGCCCTTGGTCATGATGTCGGTGTCGGCGCCGGCGCGATCCACCGTCTTGCGCGGCGAGAGGATCGACGAGGTCGGCTTCACCGCAAAGCGCACCACCACCGGCTGGCCGGTCGAAATGCCGCCGAGCACGCCGCCGGCATGATTGGACAGGAAGCGCGTGCCATTATTGCCGGTGCGCATCTCATCGGCGTTTTCCTCGCCCGACAATTCGGCGGCGGCAAAGCCCGCGCCGATCTCGACACCTTTCACCGCATTGATGCTCATCATGGCCGCCGCCAGGTCGGTGTCCAGCTTGGCGTAGATCGGCGCGCCCCATCCTGCTGGCACGCCTTCGGCGACCACTTCGATAACCGCGCCGATCGAGGAACCGCTCTTGCGGATGCCGTCCAGATACTGCTCGAAGAAGGCGGCCTTGTCCTTGTCGGGACAAAAGAATGGATTGCGCGCGATCTCGTCCCAGTCCCACTTGTCGCGATCGATCTTGTGCGGGCCCATCTGCACCAGCGCGCCGCGCACCTTCACCTCGGGGAGAATTTTGCGCGCGATGGCGCCGGCAGCGACCCGCGTCGCGGTCTCGCGCGCCGACGAGCGGCCGCCGCCGCGATAATCGCGCAGGCCATATTTGGCCTCATAGGTGAAGTCGGCATGCCCCGGGCGAAACTTGTCCTTGATCTCGGAATAGTCCTTGGAGCGCTGGTCGGTGTTCTCGATCAGAAGCGCGATCGGCGTCCCCGTCGTCACCTGCACGCCGGTTTCCGGATGGGCCATCACGCCGGACAGGACCTTGACCGCATCCGGCTCCTGGCGCTGGGTGGTGAAGCGCGATTGTCCCGGACGGCGGCGGTCGAGATCGTGCTGGATGTCCTCTGCTGTCAGCGGGATCAGCGGCGGACAGCCGTCGACCACACAGCCGATCGCGACCCCATGGCTTTCGCCGAAGGTTGTGACCCGGAACAGATGGCCGAAGGTGTTGTGGGACATGACGTGTCGTAACGCGGTGCCGGGCGGCGGTCAAACCCGCAGACCGTCATTCCGGGATGGTCCGAAGGACCAGACCCGGAATGACGGCATTCATCGGCTTCCCCCTTAACTATACTTCCTAAGCCCCCCGTCGCGGAACACGTAGACCGCGCCCTGCTCGATCACGAGGTCGGCGGCGCTGGCCGGCGTC
The DNA here is from genome assembly GCF_043203335.1 of Bradyrhizobium sp. RDI18. Classification (NCBI taxonomy): domain Bacteria; kingdom Pseudomonadati; phylum Pseudomonadota; class Alphaproteobacteria; order Hyphomicrobiales; family Nitrobacteraceae; genus Bradyrhizobium; species Bradyrhizobium sp. RDI18. The sequence continues at coordinate 1,355,450 of NZ_JBICRN010000006.1, forward strand.
TCGATACCGAGCGCCACCATCAACGCCCGCGCGGTGCCACCATGGGCCACGGCGACGGTATCCGCGCGCACGGAATCGTACCAGTCGCGCATCCGGTGCTGCACCTCGGCATAGGTCTCGCCGCCTTCCGGCGCCATCGTCCACTTCGCTGTCAGACGCTTGGCGTAGAGCACGGGGTCGGCGGCCTGCATCTCGGCCAGAGTCGAGCCCTCCCAGACACCGTAGCGGATCTCACGCAGGCGGTCGTCGAGCGCGTAGTCTTCCGGCGGAAGTTCTAGGGCGCCACGCACCAATTCCATCGTCGCCCGTGCGCGGCCGAGCGGGCTGGCGACAAACGGCAGCGCGCACTTGTCGCGGCCGTCCCGCTTCAGGAGATCGGAGAGGACGTTGCCGGCGTGGGCCGCCTGCTTGCGGCCGAGATCGTTCAGCGGAATGTCCTGCGCGCCCTGCAGCCTGCCTTCCGCGTTCCACGACGTCTCGCCATGGCGGATGTAGTAGATCACGGGCGCGGACATCGGACTTTACGGCTATTCCTTGGCTACCGAATTGGAGAGCGAGATGTCGGGCGCGTCGGGGCGCTTCATGCCGACGACGTGATAGCCGGAATCGACGTGATGCACCTCGCCGGTGACGCCGCGCGACAGATCCGACAACAGATACAGCGCGCTGCCGCCGACTTCCTCGATGCTCACGGTGCGGCGCAGCGGCGCGTTGTATTCGTTCCACTTCAGAATGTAGCGGAAATCGCCGATGCCCGACGCCGCAAGCGTCTTGATCGGCCCTGCCGAGATCGCGTTGACGCGGATGTTCTTTTCACCAAGGTCAGCGGCGAGATAGCGCACGCTGGCTTCGAGCGCTGCCTTCGCAACCCCCATGACGTTGTAATGCGGCATCCATTTCTCGGCGCCGTAATAGGTCAGCGTCAGGATCGAGCCGCCGTCGGTCATCAGCTTCTCGGCGCGCTGCGTGATCGCCGTCAGCGAATAGCAGGAGATCAGCATGCTCCTGGAGAAATTGTCCTGCGTGGTCTCCAGATAGCGGCCGTCGAGTTGGTCCTTGTCGGCGAACGCGATGGCGTGGACCACGAAATCGATCTTGCCCCACTTCTCGCGGAGCACATCGAACACCGCATCGATCGTCTCGGCATCGGTGACGTCGCAATGGCCCAGCAGGAGGCCGTTCAGCTCCTTGGCCAGAGGTTCGACCCGCTTCTTCAGCGCATCGCCCTGCCAGGTGAGCGCGATTTCCGCGCCCGCGTCGTGGCATGCCTTGGCGATGCCCCAGGCGATCGAGCGGTTGTTGGCGACGCCGAGGATCACCCCGCGCTTGCCCTGCATCAGACCTGATTTCTGCGACATCCGGTTTCCAATCGAGCTTCCCTGTGGGGCTTGAGGTACACCAGCAGTCCAGCGCGGTCGAGCCTAAATCGGCTCTCGGATTAACGCTGTTCCGGATCGGCCTCAATGGCCGGAATAGACGCGGCGATTGGGTGTTATGCTAGGTAAGGCGTTCGCGCCCGCAACTCTAGCAATCTGGTCCCGATGAGCGCGTTTCGTCAAAGTGTCGAAGCCATGATTCCGGCGCTCCGCCGCTATGCACGCGCACTCGCGCGCGATGCCGACATCGCCGACGACCTGGTGCAGGATACGCTGGTGCGTGCGTTGCGTTCCGAGCGGCTGTTTCTCGGCGGCGACGTCAGGAGCTGGCTCTATACGATCCTGACCAATTTGAACAAGAACCGGCGGCGCTCGCTGGCGCGGCGGCCGCAGTTCATGCCGCTGCTCGACAACAACCCGGACGCCAGCGGCACCGAGGCGGAGGGCCGCGACATTGCGCGTGCGCTGGCAACGCTGGTGGAAGAACAGCGCTCGGTGCTGCTCCTGGTGATGCTGGAAGGGCTGAGCTACCGCGAGGTCGCCGACATCCAGGGCGTGCCGATCGGCACCGTAATGTCCCGGCTTGCCCGCGCACGCGCGCATGTCAAAGCTTCGCTCGAGGGCGAACGCGCGGCGCTCAGGCGGGTGAAATGACGAAGGCGCACGAAACGCGTTACGCAGCAGATCAGGATAGACAGAGACGACAATGACCGATCGCAACATTCCCGTCACCGAAGACGAGCTGCATGCTTACGTCGACGGCGAACTGCCGGCAGAACGCCGCGGCGACGTCGAAGCGTGGCTCGCCTCGCATCCCGACGATGCCGCGCGGGTGCGGTCGTGGCGCGCGATGGCGGAAGCGCTGCATACCAGGTACGATTCGGTTGTCGACGAGGCGGTGCCGAGACGGCTCGAGATCGAACGGCTGGTGCGACAACCGCGCAGATGGGTGTACGGCGCGGTGGCGGCGACGCTGGCGGCGTTCATCGCCGGCGGCGGCATCGGCTGGTTCGCACGCGGCGCGGCGACTGCACCTTCGGCTTTCCAAAATTTGACGGTGCATGCGATCGAGGCGCACCGGCTTTACGTGGTGGAAGTGCGGCATCCCGTCGAGGTGCCGGGCAGCGAACGCCATCATCTGCAGCAATGGCTGACGAAGCGCTGCGGCTGGGTCGTCCGCGCGCCGGAGCTGGCGGGGGCCGGATTGAAACTCGTCGGCGGACGGCTGTTGCCCGGTTTCGGCGGCCCGGCGTCCTTCATGATGTATGAGAGTGCTTCAGGCGAACGTTTCACGATCTACACCGCAAAATCGGGTTCCGAGGCTACCCAAATGCGGTACGCGGCGGAAGGCAAGGAGAGCACCCTGTTCTGGGCCGACGACGGCGTCATCTATGCGGTGGTGTCTACCGGCGTCGATCGGGGACGGCTGACCCAGATCGCCCAGGCTGTCTACGATCAGATGGAAAAGAAGGGTTAACCCCGTAGCCCCGGATGGAACTCAGCGAAACCCGGGGATCGTTGCGATCGGATCACGTGTTCCCGGATTGCGCTTCGCTTTATCCGGGCTACGGCGCCGAAAAGCGACGAATTGGCAACACCCGCGCCGCTTGTCCAAATTCTGACATCGAAAATCTGGAATCAAAACACCGACGCGTCTCATTAATGCACCGGGTGATCACGCGAAAATGAGTAGCGCTCGATCCGCCGATCGGCGCAAGCGGCCTCGATCGGGGTTTGGTACCGCGCTGGTCCCCCTTTCGAGGCCGCCCCTTTTCCGGGAAACCCTTTGTTTCCAGGAAAGAAATGCGCTTTTTCGGGAAACTCCTGCTCGGAACCCCGCCATCCAATTCCACGCAAAATCTGCGCCACGACCCCGGCCGAATCAGCCGAGATCGCTGCGCGGATTGTATGGGTGGCCATCGCGCCACTTCTGCATCAATGCCTCGAGCTCGCTATCGTTCCCGTCGGGCAAAATAATCCGAGTGGTGACGAGCAGGTCCCCGGTTTCCCCGGGCTTGGGCAGGCCCTTGCCCTTGAGGCGGAAGGTACGGCCGCTCGAGGTATTTTTCGGGATCGAGAGCTCGACCGCGCCACCCAGGGTGGGCACGCGGACCTTGCCGCCCAACACCGCCTCATAGAGCGTGATGGGCAGATCCAGGCGCAAATCGCTGCCATCGACCTTGAAGAAGGGATGCGGGGCGATGCTGACCGTAATCAGGAGATCACCCGGCGGGTGGCCCGGCGCGGTTTCGCCCTGCCCCTTTAGCCGGATCTGCTGACCGGCGGTGACGCCTGCGGGGATCTTGACGTTGAGCTCCTTGCCGGTTGGCAAACGGACGCGCTTTTCCCCGCCCTTGACCGACTCCTCCAGCGACACCGTCATGGTGACGTTCAGATCGAGATCGAGGCCGACTCCACCGGTCTCGAATTCAAAGGTCCGGCTGCCGCCGGCACGTCCGCTCCTGGCTGCGCCGCCGAACATGCTGTTGAGGATGTCCTCGAAGCCCGCGCCGCCCATGCCGCCGGGGCCGCCGCCGCTGCGGAAAGTGTAGGATTCGAAACCGCCTCCACCGGCTCGGCCGCGCGAGTCGCCGGAAAAGCCGCCACCAGGAAAACCTTGGAAGCGCGGCTTGCCCTCGGCATCGATCTCGCCGCGATCGAACTGCTTGCGCTTGTCCTCGTCGCCGATGATCTCGTTGGCCGCGTTGATCTCGGAAAATCGCGCCGCAGCCTTCGGATCGTTCTTGTTGTTGTCGGGGTGATGCTTCTTGGCGAGCTTGCGGTAGGCACTCTTGATCGCCGTAGCGCTGGCGCCTCGCGGCACCCCCAAGACCTCATAGGGGTCGCGCATCCGTCAGGTCTCCTTCACGGAAATTCGGTTCTTGAAGCTTAGGGCAATTCGCCCGCTTTGGCTTCATCTGGGGAGCCAGTTGCATTTTTGCAACTACCTACGTCGCTTGAAGTCGATTTGAGGCGTTATCCCCTCGTCCACGGCTTAATCGTATGGATTTCCCATCTACCGTGGCCTGCCTTGCAGGCCGCGCCCTGCAGCCAGCTTTCCGAGCGGCCGTTGACGTAGCTCGCCAGGAAATCCCGGCAGGTGCGCCCATCTTCCGCAGAATAGGCCTGGGATAGCGGCGTCACCGAGCCGCGCGCGCCGGTCTCCGGATTTTCCCAGGGCTGGCTGGAATCCTTGTCGCCCTTGGTCAGCACGTCGGAGGCGGCGGTGCGGGCAAAAGCGAGATCGCTCTCGGTCGGCACCGGCGATTGCTTGCCCAGTGCACCCGTGACGTCGGCAGCGCCCATCCTGGCGTAGGCATCCGGGCGCGACATGCTGCAGCCGCCCGAGCCGAGACCGATCAAAATCAACGTCATCACAGCGCCCCTCGGCCCGATCGCCGATAGGCCAACGCGTCCCCATGCCCTATAGGGCGTGCCCGTATCGGGGCTGCAACGCGTTCTGGGACGCGAAGGTACGCAACTGGGACTCCTGACATGACGGACACGACCTCCATCAAACACCCGGCACCGTTAACATCAGGTGATTTTACCGCGGCCGAGGAACCGTTTGCGCTGTTCGCCGAGTGGTTTGCAGAAGCCGTGAAGTCCGAGCCGAACGATCCCAACGCGATGGCGCTGGCGACCGTCGATGCCGACGGGCTACCCGATGTCCGGATGGTGCTGATGAAGGGCTATGATGCCGATGGTTTCGTGTTCTACAGCCACATCGCCAGCCAGAAGGGCCGCGAACTCGCCGCAAATCCTAAGGCCGCTTTACTATTTCACTGGAAGTCGCTGCGCCGTCAGGTGCGCATCCGCGGCAGCGTGACGCCGGTAACGGACGAGGAAGCCGATGCCTATTTCGCGACGCGTCCGAAGCAGGCTCAGATCGGCGCCTGGGCCAGCAAGCAGTCGCAGCCGCTGGAGAGCCGCTTCGCCTTCGAGCAGGCAATCGCCAAGGTCGCCGCCAAATACTTCATCGGCGAAGTGCCGCGCCCGCCCGGCTGGGGCGGTTGGCGCATTACGCCCCAGCGTTTCGAATTCTGGCACGACCGACCGTACCGCCTGCACGACCGCATCGAATTCCGCCGCGATGCGCAGTCACAAGCCTGGAGCAAGGTGCGGCTCTATCCCTGACGCTAAACGCACGCGACGACGTTCAAAGTTGAAAGACCTGCATGCCCGCTCCATCCAATGCGCCACGGCGCACGCTGCTTCTGACCGGTGCCAGCCGCGGCATCGGCCATGCCACCGCGATCCGGTTTTCTTCGGCCGGCTGGCGCGTCATCACCTGTTCGCGGCATGCCTTTCCGGAAGTCTGCCCGTGGGGCGCCGGTCCGGAGGATCACATCGAGGTCGACCTCGGCAGCCATGACGACACCGTGCGCGCGATTTCCGAGATCCGCAGACGGCTGGAGAACGACGAGCTGCACGCGCTGGTCAACAACGCGGCGATCTCGCCGAAGGCGCCGGGCGGCGGGCGGCTCGGCACCATGGACACCGATGTCGAAACCTGGAACCACGTCTTTCACGTCAACTTCTTCGCGCCGATCATGATCGCGCGCGGACTGCTCGAGGAGTTGAAACACGCCAGGGGCGCGGTGGTGAACGTCACCTCGATCGCGGGCTCGCGCGTGCACCCGTTCGCGGGCGCGGCCTATGCGACCTCGAAGGCGGCGCTTGCGTCGCTCACACGGGAAATGGCCTTCGATTTCGGCCGGGTCGGCGTCCGCGTCAACGCGATCGCGCCCGGCGAGATCGACACCTCGATCCTCTCGCCGGGCACCGAGAAGATCGTCGAGCAGCAGATTCCGATGCATCGCCTCGGCACGCCGGACGAGGTAGCGAAGATCATCTACGTGTTGTGCACGGAAACCAGTTCGTATGTGAACGGCGCCGAGATTCACATCAACGGCGGCCAGCACGTGTAGTGCACGACGTGATCTTGTAGGATGGGTAGAGCGCAGCGAAACCCATCAACCGGATCGCGATGAAGCGATGGGTATCGCTTCGCTCCACCCATCCTACGCTTCGTCGGATGCTCGCCGTTCACTCCGCGCAAAACTTCCGCTGCGCTGTGCGCAGAGCAGTCGCCGCAGCGACGTTGAACGTGCTCGAGCACTCGTCCTCGTTCTCGCCGTCCGCCAGCACAGCACCGCAGTGCCGGCAAAGCCGCGTCGAGAACGCCTGCGCCTTGCCAACGCCGCGGCTCTGCTGATAGCGGGCCAGGTCGATGACGTTGCGTGGCGACATTATAAGTTTCTCAACCATGGGATCCTCGCGGCCTGAGAGACGCGTTATCGCAGACAAGTTTCGACCATTCGTTCAGTCCACCGCTCAAATTTTAGCGGTGGGATTGAGCCGATCTTTCGCACATCGGGAACCGCACGGAACTGTGATCTACAGCCACTTCTTCCATCTGAAGAACAAGTACGGCAGCACTGCTGCCATGAGCATCATGAGCAGCGCCATCGGATAGCCGTGCGCCCATTCGAGTTCCGGCATCACCTTGAAGTTCATGCCGTAGACCGACGCGATCAAGGTCGGCGGCATCAAGACCACCGCCATCACCGAGAACAACTTGATGATGTTGTTCTGCTCGAGATTGACGACGCCGAGCATGGCGTCGAGCGTGAAGGTGATCTTGTTGGAGAGGTAGGAGGCGTGGTCGGTCAGGGAACCGACGTCGCGCTGCATGGTCTTGAGCTGCTCGCGCATGTCCTTGGACCATTTGACGCCTTCCATCACGGCCGACAGGAAGGTGACGACGCGGCCGATCGAGACCAGGCTCTCGCGGATCTTGGAGACCAGATCCCCCTTCCGCCCGATCGCGATCAGGATCTGCGAGTATCGCTTGGCCTGACCATGGCGTGCGCTTTCAGGCTCGAAGATGTCGTGCGAGACCTGGTCGACCTCGGCGCCAGCGCGCTCCAGAATGTCGGCGCAGCGGTCGATCACCGCGTCGAGCAGTTCCATCAGCACCATCTCGCCCGATATCCCGGGCAGGCAGGAGCGCGCCAGCTTGTGCTCAACGAGCGCAAACGGCTTCGGCTCGTCGTAGCGCACCGTCACCAGACGGCGACCGGCGAGAATGAAGGTGACGGCCGTGGTCCGCGGCATATCGGTGTCGGATTGGCACATCAGCGTCGCCGTCATGTAGCGGGCGGCGTTCTCGATATAGAGCCGGCTGGAAATCTCGATTTCCTGCATGTCCTCCCGGGTCGGTACTGCAATCCCGGTCAGCCGCTCGACCGCGCGGTCCTCCTCCAGCGTTGGATTCAACAGGTCGATCCACACCGCATTGTCCGGCAATGCCGCCGGGTCCACCGCCGGGAGCTTCTTCAGGGTAGATTCGGAGGGAACAAACACCGAAAACATAGGCAACTCCGGAACCGGTGGAAATCCCACCCAGCGCCACTAAACCCGATTCTGGCAAGCGCATCATGACCCGTGCATTAACCGGCGGTCCATATTTACGGCAGCGGGGTGGCGGCGGTGCGGCCGCGATTTGGTTCCGCGCCATCACCTGCCCTGAAATCAACCGGAACTCGCAAAATTTGCGGCATAAAAGCCACAGCCAGCCTTCCGCAGCGCAGAACGGACGCGCAAATGCTGGCATGTCAGCCGGCTTTTGCGGATAATGGGATTAATGGAATCGTCGCGTTTGAGGCGCAAGATTGTGGCTTGCGAACGCCAGACTTTCGATTGGAAGTGTACCCATGTCGTCGCTGAAAGTAATTTTGGGGCTGCTCGCCGCCGGCCTTGCGTTATCCGGCTGCATGCCGGCAACCACTTACCAAGCCGCCCCTGAAGCCACCCTCAAGCCGAACGACAAGGCCCAGCTCGCCAAGGCGCGTTACGCCGCGGTCAAGCCCCCGGAACCGTTCCGCCGCGCCATCGTCGACTATCACCGCAAGGAACTGCCCGGTACCATCGTTGTCGATTCCGACAACCACTACCTCTATCTGGTCCAGGATGGTGGTAAGGCGATCCGCTATGGCGTCACCGTCGGCGAGGAAGCTCTCGCCTTCTCCGGCATCGCGCGCGTCGGAAACATGGCGGAATGGCCGAAATGGACGCCGACCGCCGACATTCACAAGCGTATTGAAGGCCTGCCAGCTTCGGTGCCCGGTGGCGTCGACAATCCGCTCGGCGCCCGCGCGCTCTACCTGTACCAGGGCAACCGCGACACGCTGTTCCGCATCCACGGCACCAACCAGCCGGAATATATCGGCGCCTCGATCTCGTCGGGCTGCATCCGCATGACCAACGAAGACGTCATCGACCTCTACAGCCGGGTGAAGACGGGCACCGTGGTCGTCGTGCTCGAACCCAAGCAGGGCGACTCGCCGTTCAATTCCAAGATGGCGCTGCAGGGCGGCGGCAACAGCAGCTCTATGGCGCAGTAGCCGACGCCGGTTACACTGCAGTGGAAGATCAAGAGCGCCGGTTTTTCCGGCGCTTTTTCGTTGCGGGCTTCTGCTCGCGCGCCGGCTCGGCCTTTTCCGATTTCTCGCCATTCGATTCAGCGTCCGGCTGGGCCGCATTGGACTTCGCACCAGACTTGTTTGCATCAGGCTTGTCAGACCTGTTCGCGTCGGATTTGGCGTCATCGGGTTTGGCGGCGACCTCCCGCGGCGGCGCCTCCTCTGGCCGCTCGGCCGGCAACAACGGGGCCTTCTGCGGCAGCGGATCCCATACGTCCCATTGGCAGATCCGGTAATTGCCGCGCCGTTCCATCAGATCGAGATGGATGTGGTCCTCGTGGTACCAGTCCGAGCCCGGGCCGAGCACGGTCGAGAACCGCGTGCAGGCGGAGTGCAGCACGGCCTCGCGCAATTTCCGCGGCACGGTCCGGTCGGTTAGCGAGATCGAGGTGCCATCGGTGAGCTTGAAGGCGCGCACGTCGAGTGCATTGGCGCGGCCGTGCTCGGAGAGTTTTGCGCCGACGATGCGGTTACGGCCGCGGCACTCGAATGAGTCGAAATTGTCGAGATCGGAGACGGTGCTGCCGAGGCGCTCCGCCAGCGGCGCAATGTCTTTCCGGATCCACTCTGCCAGCGCAGACGCCATGGGACAACGCAGGATCGCCGCCGGCTTCACCGACACCCGCCGCTTGTCCGGCAACACGATCGCCTCCAGCCGCACCAGATCCTCGCCGCCGCAGCCGTTGGCGCCACGAATATCCGGGATGCTGGGAGCGATGGCGACTTCGTCCGTCAGCGCCAGCCGGCACGCGGAGGGCTGCGGTGCGGGCACGGCCTGCTCCTTGGCCTTGTCTTTGTCCGGCGACGCCTGCTGTTTCTCGGGAGGCTGCTCAGGCTTGGCAGACGGCGCCTCGGCAGGGCGCGGCTTTGGCAGCGGCACAGCCGCGCGGCGCGCCTTTGCTCGCGGACGTGGTTGTAAATGCCTGAACAGGTTGTCCCACGGCGCGGCGTGCGAAGCCTTTGCCGCCCAGGCCGGCTCGGCTGGCATGCCAATCAACAGCGCGGCCGCGGCAGCGGTAACCATTGCCGCTGCAATGCGGCCAAAGGCGCCATTAGCCCATTTTCGGCTTGCTTTCTGCGCGGTAAAGTTCATTTCAATTCCATGAACTTAACCCCGATCCGCCAGCAATGTTCGCGGATCGTGCGGCAATAAAACAACCATCGGAGGGAAGTGCGTATGCTCGGATTGATGCAAGACTGGCCTTTGCTTTGCCATCGGATTATCGAACACGCGGCGAAGTATCACGGCACGCAAGAAGTCGTCACGCGGTCGGTCGAAGGCCCCATTCATCGCACCAATTACGCCGAAATTCATGCGCGCGCCCTGAAAGTATCGCAGCGGCTCGACCGCGACGGCATCAAGCTCGGTGACCGCGTCGCCACCATCGCCTGGAACACCTGGCGCCATCTCGAATGCTGGTACGGCATCATGGGAATCGGCGCGATTTGTCACACCGTCAATCCGCGGCTGTTCCCCGACCAGATCGCCTGGATCATCAACCACGCGCAGGACCGCGTGGTGATCACCGATACCACCTTCGTGCCGATCCTGGAAAAGATCGCGGCCAACCTGCCGAGCGTCGAGCGCTACATCGTGCTGACCGACAAGGCGCATATGCCGCAGACCACGCTGAAGAACGCGGTCGCCTATGAGGATTGGATCGCGGAAGCGGACGGCAAGTTCACGTGGAAGGATTTTGACGAGAATACCGCGGCCGCGATGTGCTACACCTCGGGCACCACGGGCGACCCCAAAGGCGTGTTGTATTCGCATCGCTCCAACGTGCTGCACGGGCTGATGGCCAACAACGTCGACGCGCTCGGCACCAGCGCCGCCGAGACCATGCTGCCGGTAGTGCCGTTGTTCCATGCCAATAGCTGGGGCATCGCATTCTCCGCGCCTTCGATGGGCACCAAGCTCGTGATGCCCGGCGCCAAGCTCGACGGTGCTTCGGTCTATGAACTGCTGGACACCGAGAAAGTCACCCATACCGCCGGCGTGCCGACGGTGTGGCTGATGCTGCTGAACCACATGTCGGCCAACAATCTGAAACTGCCCCACCTGAAGAGCGTGGTGTGCGGCGGTTCTGCGATGCCGCGCTCGATGATCAAGGCGTTCGTCGACATGGGCGTGCGTGTGCGCCACGCCTGGGGCATGACCGAGATGAGCCCGATCGGCACCGTGGCCGCGCTGAAGCCGCCGTTTGCCGAACTCACCGGCGAGGAGCGGCTCGACATCCTGCAGACCCAGGGCTACCCGCCGTTCGGCGTCGAGATGAAGATCACCGACGACGCCGGCAAGGAACTGCCGTGGGATGGCAAGACCTTCGGCCGCCTCAAGGTGAGCGGGCCCGCGGTCGCCAAGGCCTATTTCAAGGTCGATACCGACATCCTCGACGAGGATGGCTATTTCGACACCGGCGACGTCGCCACCATCGACCAGCATGGCTACATGCGGATCACCGACCGCTCCAAGGACGTCATCAAGTCCGGCGGCGAATGGATCTCGTCGATCGACCTCGAGAACCTCGCGGTCGGCCACCCGGCGGTCGCGGAGGCGGCCGTGATCGGCGTCTATCATCCCAAATGGGACGAACGTCCGCTGCTGATCGTGCAACTCAAGGCCGGCCAGCAGGCAAGCCGCGAGGACATCCTGAAATTCATGGATGGCAAGATCGCGAAATGGTGGATGCCCGACGACGTCGTCTTTGTCGACGGCATCCCGCACACCGCAACCGGCAAGATCCTGAAGACCGCGCTGCGCGAGCAGTTCAAGAGCTACCGCTTCCCGAACGCGGCGGCGTAAAAGGAAATTCCGTCCCTCCCATTCGGGAGGGACGGTCCAGCCAAGCCAAAATGCTCGCCGTCGGACCTGGCCGACCCTCGAGAAATCAGAGATGGAACGAGCGTCGATATTGGGACGGGCTTTGGCCGGTCATGGAACGAAAGATGCGCGCAAAATGGGCGGGACTGAGAAAGCCAGCGCGTAGCGCGATCTGCGCGACCGAAAGCTCCGTCCTCGCGAGCAGTTGCTTGGCCATCGCGAGGCGCCTTGCATTGACGAATTCCAGCGGCGTCCGTCCTGTCGTTTCGCGAAACGCCCGATGGAAATGGCCTTCGGAGAGCTGTGCAAGATCGGCGAGCTCGGCGACCCGTATTGGCGCGCCTAAATGCGCGTCGATGAACTCCGTGACCCGCCGCAGCCGCCACGCAGGCAGCCTGATCGACGGATCTTTCACCCTCGCGCCGGCGTAGCGTCGGGCAAGGTAGAGAAGAAGAGCCAAAGTCATCGTGTCGCAGTAGGTTGCGTCGAGGCCGCCTTCCAGCGCGTCAAGCCGCTCGAACTCCGCCAACATGTTCCAGACGAAGCTGTCTTCAGAACCCGACAGCGGGCCCAGCGCCTCGATCGATGCGCGCACCGTCGCCGAAAGCTTTGCCGGATCGAGTGCGATGGCTGCCCATCGCCATTCCACATTGTGCAGCCGAAGCCGCCGCTCGCAACCCGCCGGTAGAAATGAAATGGTCGACGGAAGATCAGGACCGTCATAGCGATGGCCGCCATCGGCCGAAATCTCATGCCGGTCGGCGCCACCTGACAGTGTCGCCATGATGAGATGATTGGGCGACAGGATGCGGCCTTCTACTATGGACGTCATCGGCCGATGCGCCGTTTCAAATGCGCCGCTCGCCCACTGTGCGCGCCGCCAGCCCACCGGCCGGGAGCTCAATCTCTCGATCGTTGATGCGTCTTCTACAGCGTGACTTTGCATGTGATTTCCTGATGACTTCCTGACTACACCACAGAAATCCCGGAACCCGGGATTTGTTACAAGCCGGTCGCGGCGTTGGAACTGGCGATCGCGTCAGGATCGGGCAGATTGGGTCAGGAACCCGCGCGACAAATCAAGAAGACAGTCATTTCTATCGGCAAGCGACCCTGCCGATTGCCGCAGGGCGCATCAACGGAGATGGCCTATGGATAAGACACCTCGGGATTCCGCGCTCATGACCGACCGCCGCCATTTTCTTGGCGCGGCCACAGCGATGGGAGCTATCGCTGCAACGGCCGGGCATGGAACGGCCATTGGCGTTTCAGTCGCCAACGCCCAGACGTCCGCAGGCAGCGCGGCGCGTACCACCGCAACCGGGCCGGTGTTGACGCGAACGATTGGCCGCACCAACGAAAGCCTTCCTGCGCTCGGGCTGGGAACGTTTCTGACGTTCGACCTGCTGCCGGGCCGCAATCGCGACGCGCTGCGCGAAGTCACCAGAACGTATGTCGATGCGGGGGTTCGGGTGATCGACACGTCGCCGCTATACGGTACGAGCGAGGTCAGCGTCGGCGCATTTCTCAACGCAATGGGCATGGCCGACCGGATGTTCATCAGTAACAAGATCTGGTCGACCGGCGACTACCTCGCCGACGAAAGCCACGCGCTGGCCAGCATGGAGCAATCGAGGCTTCGGCTGTGGCGCGACAAGATCGACGTATTCCACTGCCACAGCCTGGTCAACGTCGACGCGATCGTGCCGCTGCTGCGCGCGTGGAAGAAAGAGGGCAGGATTCGCTACGTCGGCGCCTCGGTTCACGAGAATGACTATCATCCCATGCTTGCGGGCTTGATCGACAAGGATCTGGTCGATTTTATCCAGGTCAACTACTCGATCTTCAACCGCAACGCCGAGGAGCGCATCCTTCGCGCCGCGATGGACAAGGGTGTCGGCGTGTTGACAAATATGCCGCTGGAAAAAGGCCGCTTGCACAAGATCGTCGATGGCCGACCGCTGCCCGATTTTGCCCGCGACATAGCTGCGGAGAACTGGGCCCAGTTCTTTATCAAATGGGTGATGGGCCATCCAGCGGTGACGACGGTACTTGCCGCGACGTCGAACCCGGATCACGCGGCCGAGAATGTCGGCGCGCTGCGCGGGCCTCAACCGGATCAATCCATGCGGCAGCGGATGGCGCGGCACATGGAAAGCATTGGCGGCTTCACCAATCTTGCGGCGATGCAATGGTATCCGGACAAGCAGGGCATGTATCAGGGCGTCATTCGTCGTTCGCAGGCGGCATTGCGCCAGCGGACGAGTTAACCGACCGAGCGGCAGACGGGGTGCGCCTGCCATTCGTCACTTGATGCGGAAAGCCAGGAGCGAGTTCGCACATGAAATGGCATTGGATTGCTTTTCGATGTGGATTGATGGCTGTGGCCAGCATTGCACTCGCCGAGTCCGGCGGTCGGGCGAATCTCGGCAAATTTGCCATCGACCGGACCGAAGTCACGATCGGCCAGTTTCGCAAATTCACCGCCGACAGGGCTCTAACGACCGCGGCCGAACAGGCCGGGGGCGGACACGAATTCGCGGATGGCTGGACCCGTCGCACCGGCTGGACGTGGTCGGCGCCGTTTGGACAACCGGGCGCCGAGGATGAGCCCGCCGTACATGTGTCGTGGAGCGAAGCGCGCGACTATTGCGCTGCTGTTGGCGGGCGCCTGCCCACACTGGAGGAGTGGGAGGGCGCCGCCTACACTGAAACGCGCGCCAATCCTGCCGATGGCTTCGTCAGGGGACGCACCTATCTTTATCCGGTCGGTGACCGGCCGGACGGTATGAATACATCCGGCAGGGATCGCTGGCCGCGCCATGCGGCGGTCGGTACCACCAAGCAGGGCGTGAACGGACTCTACGATATGGGTGGCAATGTCTGGGAGTGGCTTGCGGATCGCCGGGGCAACGACGCACTGACGGCCGGCGGCTCGTGGTGGTACGGTGCGGACCACACGCAATCGACTGCCGTGCAGTGGAAATCAGCCGATTTCTACGCTGTCTATATCGGGTTTCGCTGCGTGTACGCCCCTTAAGCATCGGCAACGCTCCAGGCTCTGCCGCCATTCGAATGCCGCGGCGTGACGCGAAGCCTTGGCTCGATTCAAAGAGGCCGCCTTCCGGCAAAGCGGGAGGCGGCCTCGTCCTAAGAAATCTTACTCAAGCGGCGTGCACCGCGCCCGCCCAAGATCAGCGCGAGAGCGCCAGCGCATCGAGCCGCCGCTGCGCGTCGGGCTCGCCCCATTCCTTTGCCCGCTGATACCAGATGCGGGCCTGCGCGACGTCCGCCAGCGGGCCATCGGCACCCATCTGCCTGAGCCGCGCGGGATCGTAGGTGGTGCCGACGAGCAGCGCGGCGCGGGCGTCCTGCGCCTCAGCTCCACGCATCAGCACCAGCCGCGCCGACTGCACATCGCCGGCGGCGAGCAGGTCCTGCCCGCGTTTGATCAGGGCAGCGATCTCCTTCGGATCGAGGCTGCGCACGACCTCCGCCTGTTGCCGCACGGCCGGCATCGGCGGCGCGGCCGCGGCCATGGCGACCGGCGGCGGTGCGATGACCGGGGCCGCAGCAACCGGGGCTGCAGCGATCGGGGCGGGCGCGGCAACCGGCGGCGCCGCGACGGCCTTTGGCACAGGCGCCCAGGTCAGCCGCGTGGAGGTGCCGGTGAGCGCCACGCCATTACCGTCACGCAGTTCCGCCGTCACCAGCATCTGGCCGGTGAAGCCATCCGGCGGAATGACCGAAACGCCGGAAATCTCCGTCGCCGACACGCGCCATTCGCTCGGACCGACACGCTTGCCGGATGTGAGCCGTGCGGCGGCAGTAAGTCCATTGATGGATACGTAGGCGTCGGGCGGCGGAGAGCCGACGTGGATGCCGAGCGGCACGGGATCGTTGGTGAACCCGCTGCCGTCCTGTACGGCCAAGGTCGCCGTACGCCTCGCTGGCTGCGGCTGCGGCGCGGGAAGCACCGACGATTTCACCGACTGCCAGGTGGCCGAAAGCGACGCATTATCCTGGTTGGCCGGGCGCTGCGACGACGGAATGGCCATGACGAGCAGCATCGCGATGCTGGCCGCGATCGCTACCGCGATCGAGAAACGGATGACCTGCTGGAATAGCGCGCGACGTCCCGACAGGTCGCGGAGCACGGATGGCGCTTCGACCGGCGCGGTCTCCTCGCCTCCTGCATGGCCTGGGCCACGGCTTTGGTGAACATTTCGGAATCTTGGCGGCGTGCGGGCTTGCTGAAGGGCTGCAAGGGCGGTCCTTCTGTTGGCATTCGCGGACGCCAGCCATCGTCGTTCTGCATCAGCATCGTGCCCGGTTGATCGCTGCTCGTTCGTTCCCTCTGCTCGCGCGGCGCATAATATGCCGGATCGTTCGGGCCGACATATCGTTCGTGCTTTGCATCACTCATACTGAACACTCGCCCTCATGGGGCCTTCCGCCAGCCCCGCGGACGTATGCCGATTGCACCCTATGCGATCCTAGAACTCCGGGGACGCAACCGCAATTTTTTTGCGACTCCGCCCGCAACAAGAACCAAGAGTTGAGATCATCCTGCAGCGCTTCCGGCTGACGCCCGCCGTTCCCCCTTTGGCTGGCGTTCGCCGGTGTCCCGTGCAGGACAGTCCCGTGTTGCGGCAAATACGACAACCCAGCGGCGAGAGGTAGACGAAAATTGGACCAACTTCAATGTACAACTAATAATCAATTTACAGGGATGGTTACCCATAAGGTTGCTGCACGCAGCGCATTTGCCCGATTAGAGCGGGATGACTTTCTTCGAATCGTCAGGCCGCTCTACCTCTTTGATTTGAGCATGATCTTTTCGGAAAACCGGTACCCACTTTTCCGGATCATGCTCTAGTATTGCCTGCAAACTTGAAATTCGCGCCACGCCGTGGTCTCAAGCTTGCGAGTTTGCAGCCGGCCCGCTGGCCACACAGATTTCAGAAACCCGGCAGATTCACCGATGGCCCGAAGGTTTTCCTCTCCTTACCAGTCGGAGCCCGTGTCCAGCCTCGCCACCTGGTCGCGCAACCTCGCCATCTTCGCCGTGGTCGCGGTGGTGGTGTCGATCATCATCGTCCGCTTCGGCTTCCTGGAGGTAAAACCCGCGCTGGCGACGTTCTTCGGCGCGCTCGGTCTGGCCGTGCTTTCCATCCTGGTGGGCCTCGCCGCCTTTGCCGCGATCTGGCAAAACGGCTCGCGCGGCATGGGCCGGATCGTGCTGGCGTTCCTGATCAGCGCCCTTCTGCTCGCCTACCCGGCCTACCTCGCCCTGCAATACCGCAAGCTGCCACCGATCCACGACATCACCACCGATCCGATCGATCCGCCGCGCTTCGAGGCGCTGGCGCGGCTGCGCAGCGGCGAAGGCGCCAACTCCGCGGTCTATGCCGGGCTCTATTCGGCCGAGCAGCAGCGGATCGCCTACCCCGACATCGAGACCGTGGAACTCGAAGTGCCCCCGCAGCGGGCCTATGAGGTGACGCTCGGGCTGGTCAACAAGCGCAAATGGCTCGTGATCGACGAACGGCCGCCGCAGCCGCCGCGCCGCATCGGCCGCATCGAGGCGGTGGCGCGAACGCCGATCATGGGATTCCGCGAGGACATCTCGATCCGCATCACGCCCGACGGCGACGACTCACGCGTCGATATCCGCTCCTCCTCGCGCTATTTTGAAAGCGACCTCGGCAGCAACGCCGCCCGCGTCTCAAAGCTGATCGAGGACATCAACGCTGCCGTCGATAACGCCAAGCCGGCGGCGCCGAAGAAGCCGCAGACGCCGGCCAAGGCCCAGGCAAAGAATGTGAAAAAGTGACGCGCTAAAGCGCGTCATTCCGGGCCGCGTCTTAGCGCGAACTACGATGCGCGATTGCGCATCGGAGAATCTCGAGATTCCCCAGGGTGCAATTGCACCCCTGAGGTCTGGTCCTACGGACCATTCCGGAATGACGACCTAACCATTCGCCAACCTGTACGTCCCGCCGATCACCGGATCGCCATCGGTCGCCACGATGCCCCGGGCGACCAGATCTTCCAGATGCGCCAGCACGGAATAGCCGGCGGCATTCGTCAGCCGCGGGTCGATGCCGATATAGATCGCGCGGACCATGGTCGGAATGTCGGCCTCGCCCTTGGCAAGCCGATGCAGGATCGAGGCTTCGCGGGCCTGGCGGTGCCGGGTCAGGAAACGGACGTAACGCGGCCCTTCCGGAATTTCCGGCCCGTGGCCTGAAAAATACAGATCCTCCTGGCGCGCTTCCAGCCGTGCCAGCGAGGCCATGTAGTCGATCATCGATCCGTCCGGGGGCGCGACGATCGAGGTCGACCAGCCCATCACGTGGTCGCCGACGAAATTGATCTTTCGCTCGGGCCACGCGAACGCCAGGTGATTGGCGGTGTGGCCGGGGGTTGCGACCGTCTCCAGCGCCCAGCCCCGCCCTTCGACGACCTCGCCGTTCTTGACCTCGATGTCGGGCCTGAAATCGCGGTCGGCGCCGGATTCCGGGTTGTGCTTTTCACTCTCGAAGCGTGGCCGCGAGGCGCGGTGCGGCCCCTCGGCATAAACAGGCGCGCCGGTGGCCGCTTTGATCCGCGCGGTGTTCGGCGAATGGTCGCGGTGGGTGTGGGTGACGAGAATATGCGTCACCGTCTCGCCGCGTACGGCGTCGAGCAACGCCTTGGCATGCGCTTCGTCATCGGGACCGGGATCGATGATCGCGACATTGCCCTTGCCTACGATGTAGCTCACCGTGCCGGTGAAGGTGAACGGGCTCGGATTGTTGCACAGGATACGCCGCACGCCAGGCCGAGGCTCATCGACGACGCCGGCTCGAAGCGGAAAGCCGCGATTGAACGGGATGTCGTCATTGTCGGCCATTGTCGGATGTCCGGGATGCGGTCTCGTAGGATGGGTAGAGCGCAGCGAAACCCATCACCCAACGCATGATGGGCGATAAGATGGGTTTCGCTTCGCTCTACCCATCCTACGCTGTCGACGTGTGGCTTACGAAAACGCCTGAATCCCCGTGATTGCCCGGCCCAGGATCAGGGCGTGGACGTCGTGGGTGCCTTCATAGGTGTTCACGGTCTCCAGGTTCGCGGTATGGCGCATCACGTGGTACTCGATCTGGATGCCGTTGCCGCCGTGCATGTCACGCGAGACTCGGGCGATGTCGAGCGCCTTGCCGCAATTGTTGCGCTTGACGATCGAGATCATTTCCGGCGCCATCTTGCCCTCGTCCATCAGGCGGCCGACCCGCAATGAGGCCTGAAGGCCGAGCGCAATCTCGGTTTCCATGTCGGCGAGCTTTTTCTGCACGAGCTGCGTTGCCGCTAGCGGCCGGTTGAACTGCTTGCGGTCGAGCGTGTATTGGCGCGCGCGGTGCATGCAGTCTTCCGCCGCACCCATTGCACCCCATGAGATGCCATAGCGGGCGCGGTTGAGGCAGCCGAACGGTCCCTTCAGGCCTGATACGTTGGGCAGCAGCGCGCTCTCCGGCACCACCACGCCGTCCATCACGATCTCGCCGGTGATCGAGGCGCGCAAGGAAAGCTTGCCGCCGATCTTCGGCGCCGACAGGCCCTTCATGCCCTTCTCGAGAATGAAGCCGCGGATCTGGTTGTCATGCGCGGCCGACTTGGCCCAGACGACGAAGACGTCGGCGATCGGGGCGTTGGAAATCCACATCTTGCTGCCGCTGATGCGATAGCCGTCCGACACCTTCTCGACACGGGTCTTCATGCCGCCGGGATCGGAGCCGGCATCCGGCTCGGTCAGGCCGAAGCAGCCGACCCACTCGCCGGTGGCAAGCTTCGGCAGGTATTTCTTGCGCTGGTTCTCGTCACCATAGGCGTAGATCGGGTACATCACCAGCGACGACTGCACCGAGTTCATCGAGCGGTAGCCCGAATCGACCCGCTCGATCTCGCGCGCCACCAGGCCATAGGCGACGTAGCTCGCGTTCGCGCAGCCATACTCTTCCGGCAGCGTGACGCCGATCAGGCCGAGCTCGCCCATCTCGTTGAAGATCTCGCGGTCGGTCTTCTCTTCCAGATACGCATTGATGACGCGCGGCAACAGCTTGTCCTGCGCATAGGCACGCGCGGTGTCGCGGATCATGCGCTCGTCTTCGGTGAGCTGGTCGTCGAGCAGGAACGGATCGTCCCACTGGAAGGAAGCCGCCGCCGGCTTGTCCTTGGCTTGAGGGCGCACGCTCATGAAAATCCCTTTCGCATCACTGTCCTCATGGAAATTATAGACAAATTAATGCGCTATCGGCAGAAGCGCAAATGGATTGGGTGACGTCTCTCACCTGTCATTCCGGGATGCGCGAAGCGCAGACCCGGAATCTCGAGATTCTCAGGGGCGCAAGGGGCGGCCCATAGTTCGATGCTGCGCATCGCCCCGAAATGACAACTACTCCAACTTTTCGTTGGAAACGATCTCGATGCCGAAACCGGACAATCCCTTGTAGTCGTGCACCGACGAGGTGAGATTGACGATCGAGGTGATGCCGAGATCGCGCAGGATCTGGGCACCAACGCCGACCTCACGCCATTGCCGGTGCCTATCCGCCTCTGCCGTCTTCTGTTCGCCGACCGGCTCGACGGGAACTCCGGCCGCGCCGTCGCGCAAGTAAACCAGCACGCCGCGGCCGGCCTTCTTGAAATGGTCCAGCACGACCTGCATCCGCGCCTGGCCGGTGAAGAGATCCTTGACGATATTGGGCTTGTGCAAGCGCGTCAGCACGTTCTTGCCGTCGCCGATGCCGTTGTAGACGAAGGCAGCATGCGCGATCTCGTCGAACGGCGAGCGATAGGCATAGCCCTGCAGCGGACCGATCGGGCTGTCGGTGGTAAAGGTCGCGACCCGCTCGATCAACTTTTCGCGCGCCTGGCGGTAAGCGATCATGTCAGCGATTGTGACGTGCTTGAGCCTGTGAGTGGCGGCGAATTTCGTCACCTGCTCGCCCTTCATCACCGTGCCGTCGTCGTTCATCAATTCAGAGATGACGCCGACCGGCGGCAGGCCGGAAAGCTTGCAGAGATCGACGGCCGCTTCGGTATGGCCGGAGCGCAGCAGCACGCCACCGTCGCGGGCGATCAGCGGAAAGATATGACCAGGCCGGGCAAAATCATTGGCGCCGGCGTTGGGATTGGCGAGCGCGCGGCAGCAGGAGGCGCGCTCCTCCGCCGAAATGCCGGTGCCGCCATCGGGCTTGTAGTCGATCGAGACGGTAAAGGCGGTGGTGTGATTGGACTCGTTATGCGCCACCATCGGATCGAGCCGCAGCCGCCTGGCGTCGTCGGTGGTGATCGGCGCGCAAACGATGCCGGAGGTGTGGCGGATAATGAATGCCATCTTCTCCGCGGTGCAGAGCGAAGCCGCAACGATCAGATCGCCCTCGCCCTCGCGATCGTCATCGTCGGTGACGACAACGAGTTCGCCTTTGGCAAAGGCTTGCAGAACTTCCTGGATACTATCGGCCATTTCTCAAAATCTCGTCAAATCTAGCTAGCTTCAGCCAGTGCATTAGCCGGACTCCATGGCCGGCGCCAGCGTCAATACGCAGGGCAGAACCTCAGCCGGCGGGCGCAGCGGATGGCCATGCTACGGGTTCGGGGATGGGGGAAATCGTTGACGATCTCCGCCCCAATGGCATTGGCCGTCCCGATCAGCAATAGATATGCCAAGCTGCTGCGGAAGCCAGTCTGGGTCACCCTCTATATTCGCTACGGCAGCACATATTTGCTACGGCAGCACCTCGCGGCGCTCGCTGAGCAGCGCGTCGGTCTCGGCGCGCTTGTCCTCCAGGAGCCCGGCCTGGGCGGCTTCGATCACCTTGTAGAGTTCGTGGGCGTCGCTGAGCCGCGTCACCGTCACGTAGTCGGCGCCGGCCTCGTAGAGGTCGTTGACGTTGGCCAGGATCTCCGCGGTGGCGACGATCTTGGCGGTCGGGTTGAGCGAGCGGACGTGCCGGACCAGCTTTTCGTTGTCGGCGCCCTTCAGCAACGAATCCGGGATGCTGAGGATGATCAGCTCGGCCTTGCCGACGCCGGCATGCACCAGCGTATCGACGTTGCTGATGTCGCCATAGACCACGTGCATGCCGCGGTCCGTCAAGGTCCTGAATACCAGCGGATTGAAGTCGATCACGGTGATCTGCTCCAGCACCGCCGGAGTGAGGCGCTCGATCTCGGCAACCAGGGCGCTGGCGGCGCGGAAGAACCCGAGAATGACAATCCGGCGCGCCTCCCCGTGCCCGCCCTCGTGCCCTCCGTCGGCCTCATGCTTGTGATCGAGATCGCGCAAGCCGATCCGCTTCAGCGGACCGATCAGGCCGCGCGTGACCTGGTCGCTGCGGCCCATGACGAAGGTGCTCAGGACCGCCAGCACCACGAAGGCGAACGACGCCGCGCTCGACGTTTCCGGGCTGATATGGTGTGCCAGCACGCCGGTCTGGATCACGACCAGCGAAAATTCCGAAATCTGTGCCAGGTTGATCGCCGGCAGGAGGCTCGCGCGCAGTCCCTGCTTCATCAGATAAAGCGGCGTGAACGTCGTCACCATGCGGCTAACGACGGTGAACGCCGCGATCGCGAGCGCCAGCCCGATCACCGACGCACCGGGGATCGGGATGGTCATGCCGAGCGAGACGAAGAACAGCGTGATGAAGAAGTCGCGCAGCGTCGTCACCTTGGCGGTGACGTCGAGCGCATAGGGGAATGTCGACAGCGATACGCCAGCCACCAGCGAGCCCATCTCGCGCGACAGGTGCAGCCTCTCCGCGATCTCGCCGATCAGGAAGCACCAGGCCAGTGCGCCGAGCAGGATCAGCTCGGGCCGGCGCGCGATCTGGTGGAACAGCCACGGTAGCACATAGCGGCTGAGCACCAGCGCGGTCGCCACCAGCACGCCGACCCGGACGATCGACAAGAGGATCACGCTCACCTGCAGATTGTCGAGGCTCGGCTGCACCGCCAGGAACAGGATCGCGAAGATGTCCTGCAGTACCAGTACGCCGAGCGTAATCCGCCCGGGCAGCGTGTCGAGCTCGCGCTTCTCGTACAGCACCTTGACGATGATGACCGTGCTCGACAGCGCGCAGGCGATGCAGAGATAGAGCGCGTCGAAATGCCCGCTCCCCATCGACAGGCCGATCCCAACAAAGAACAATATTCCGAGCAGGACGCCGCCGACCAATTGCCCGCCCGCGGCAAACAGAATCACCTTGCCGGCGCGCACGATCTTCTTCAGGTCGATTTCCAGCCCGATCATGAACAGCATGAAGATCAGGCCGAGTTCGGAGATGACGGTGATCGAATCCTGCGACTCGACCCACTTCATGCCGAATGGACCAATGACGAACCCGGCGATAAGGTAGGCCAAAATCAACGGCTGCCGAGAAAAATGCGCCAGCAGGCCGAGCCCCCAGGCGAACAGGATGCATAAGGTGATATCGCGAATAAGCTCGTGCATGGTTCCGGACTTCCCCCTTTTGCAACCTAGAGGTCCCGGCGCAAGGGTCAAACAAGCAATGTGTCACAGCCATAGAATGGGGCTTTTCTCTCGATTCTGGCCGCGTTGTCGATCCCTTACGCCTCCACCGCCAGCGCCCGGACCGCAGGCGGAATCGAACAGAATTTCGCAAACTCCCGCCCGATCCCCGAGCGGATCGCCTATTTCGACACATCAGGCAAGATGGCGGGGAGCTACCTCAAGTCCCCGATTGCGTTAAAACCGCTCGCGACCGTCGAGGTCTTCATCGCCGACGACGAGACTGAGAGCCGCCCGGTCGGCCCTCTCAACAAGAAACAAGATGGAGTGAACATTCATGTCTACCGCTTCCTTTGATTTTGCGTCCTTGCTGCCCGCCGGATTGCCGGCGCCGGCAGCGCGGTGGACCGGCCTTGCCAGATACAGCTTTGTCGGCGGCAACAATGATCCCGAGCAGGTTCCGGTCGATGGCCTGATCGACGCCGTCAATACCGTACTCCGGCGCGAGGGCAAGACGCTCGCGACCTACGGCCTCGCCAGCGGCCCGCAGGGCTATCGCCCCTTGCGCGAATTCCTCAGCGCGAAACTCAAGCGCGACGCCGGCATCGCCTGCATTGCCGACGACATCATGATCGTCTCCGGTTCGCTGCAGGCGCTCGATCTCGTCAACCAGACGCTGCTCGCGCGCGGCGACACCGTGCTGGTCGAGCAGGAGACCTATCAGGGCGCGCTGACCCGGCTGACGCGGCTTGGTGTCAAGGCGATCGGCATCCCTCTCGACGAGCAGGGCATGCGGATGGATGCGCTGGCGGCAGCCCTTGCCGACCATAAAAGCCGCGGCATCACGCCCAAATATATCTACACCATCCCGACCGTGCAGAATCCGACCGGCAGCATCCTGCCGGAAACGCGCCGTGCCGAGATGCTGAAACTGTCGCAGCAATATGGCGTGCCTATTTTTGAGGACGATTGCTACGCCGATCTGATCTGGAGCGGCGAGCGGCCGCCCGCGATCTACGCCATGAGCAAGCATGGCGGCGTCATCCACATCGGCTCGTTCTCGAAGTCGATCGCGCCGGCGCTGCGGGTCGGCTTCATCGCGGCACCCTGGGAGATGATGTCGCGGATGCTGGCGCTGAAGACCGACGCCGGAAGCGGCGCGCTGGAGCAGATGGTGCTGGCCGAGTATTGCGCGCCGCATTTTTCGACCCATGTGCCGAAGCTGACGCGCGGCCTGCGCGCCAAGCTCGACACGCTGATCGAAGCGCTCAGCGAGCAGTTCGGCACCTCGGCCGAGTTCGAGGAGCCCGAGGGCGGCATCTTCCTGTGGGTGAAGCTGCCCGACAATGTCGACACGCTAAAACTCTATCAGGCCGCGCTTGCCGCAGGCGTCGCCATCAATCCGGGGCCCGAATGGTCGACCGACAAGGCCTATGCCGGCAGCCGGCTGCGGCTGTGCTTCGCAAGTCCCTCGCATGAACAGATCCGCGAGGGCGTCGCCGTGCTCGCCGAAGTCTGCCGCAAGGAGTTCGGCGTGCCGGCGCGGATCGCGAATGTGGAGAAGCGGGCGCGGAGCTGAGCCTGCAAGCCGTGGCCGGTGTCCTATTCAGCCTTGATCCCGGCCTCGGCAATCAGCTTGCCCCATTTCACGCTTTCGCTCTGGATGAATTTTGCAAAAGCCTCGGGCGAGGTGGGCGCGGGTTCGGCGCCGAGAACGCGGATTTTCTCGATCGCCGCGGGATCGCTCAACGCCTTCACGAAGGCGGCATTCAGCGTTTTGACGATGTCGGGCGGCGTGCCGGCGCGTGCGACGATGCCGAACCAGCCGACGGATTCGAGATCCGGAGAGGCCCTGCTCCGCCAGCGTCGGAACATCGGGCAGGAAGGCCACGCGTTTCGCGGCAGAGACCCCGAGCGCCTTCAACTTGCCGTCGCCGATCAACTGCTTGGATGCAGGGATATCCAGCACGGCCAGCGGGACGTGGCCGGCAAGAACGTCCGTCGTCGCTGGCGCGGTGCCGCGGTAGGCGATCAATTGAATTCCGACACCGGCCTTCTGGTTGAACAAGGCCGAGGTCAGGTGCATCGCCGTGCCGTTGCCGCCATGGCCGATCGACAGACCCGCCGCTTGAGCCTTGGCCTTGGCAATGACATCGGCAACCGAGGCAATGGCCGATTGTTGCGAAGACACCAGCACGAACGGGATTTCCGCCAGCAAAGTGACCGGCGCCAGATCCTTGATCGGATCGAACGCCATCGCCGCGCGGTTGAGATGGGGATTGACGGTCAGCACGCCGGCTGCGGCCACGCCGAGCGTGTAGCCATCAGGCGCGGCCTGCGCCACCGCGCCGATCCCGATATTGCCGCCCGCGCCCGCCCTGTTCTCGATGACAACGGGCTGACGCAGCGTTTCCGAAAGCAGCGGCTGCAGGGCGCGGATTACGATATCGGCACTGCCGCCGGGCGGAAACGTCACGATGATCTTGATGGGTTGATCGGGATATGCGTTTGCTGCTTCAATCGCCGACAACGACAGCGACAAAGCAACAACAAGGGCGCGGATCATGCCTTGCCGGATCGACGGAAACATTGAGGGTCCCCCGATGATCTCTGTGGCGCTCAGTAATGCATGATCGTCCCAACGCAGCAAGCGACAAGGTGGCAAGTGACATGGTGAAGACCAGCGTTCTCGTGGTCGGCGGCGGTCCGGTTGGTCTCACTCTGGCAATGGACCTCGCATCGCGGGGAATATCCGTCACTGTCGTGGAAACACGCGCCGCCGGCGAGCCGCCGAGCGTGAAATGCAACCACGTCTCGTCGCGCTCGATGGAGATTTTTCGCAGGCTCGGCCTGGCGCAGAAGCTGCGCGACGCCGGATTGCCGGCCGACTATCCGAACGATTGCTCTTACCGCACCACAGCAACGGGCATCGAGCTCTCGCGTATCCTCATTCCCTGCCGGCGCGATCGCTATACCGCCACCGGCGGGCCAGACACCGGTTGGCCGACGGCCGAGCCGCCGCACCGCATCAACCAGATCTATATGGAACCCGTGCTGTTCGCGCACGCCGCCGCCATCGACGGGCTGCGGATTCTGAACCGCACCGCATTCGAGGATTTCAGCGAAGTAGATGAGGGCATCGTTGCAACCGTCCGCAACCTCGATACCGGGGCCGCCTTTCAGATTCACGCCGATTTCATCGTTGGCTGCGACGGGGCGCGGTCGCTGGTTCGCAAGGCGATCGACGCCAATCTGCAGGGTACGCCGATCATCCAGCGCGTGCAGTCGACCTACATCCGCGCGCCCGCCCTGCTCGGCCTGATGGACCGGCCCGCCTGGATGACGCTGTCGCTCAATCCGCGGCGCTGTGGCACGGTTGTCGCGATCGACGGCCGCGAGAAGTGGCTGATCCACAATCACCTCAATCGCGAGGATGAGACCTTCGAATCCGTCGATCGCGACGCCTCGATCCGCGCCATCCTCGGCGTCGGCCCCGACTTCGAATACGAGATTCTGAGCAAGGAAGACTGGGTCGGCCGCCGCCTCGTCGCCGACCGGTTTCGCAGGGGACGCGCGTTCATCTGCGGCGATGCCGCGCATTTATGGATGCCCTACGCCGGCTACGGCATGAACGCCGGGATCGCAGACGCAACCAACCTCGCATGGCTGCTCGCCGCCTATCTGCAGGGTTGGGCCGACATCGCGATCCTCGATGCCTATGAGGCCGAGCGCCTGCCCATCACCGAACAAGTGTCGCGCTTTGCGATGGAGATGGCGGGCAAGGTCTTGAGCCAGCGCCGCACCGTTCCTGATGCAATCGAGCAGCCGGGGCCGGAAGGCGATGCCGTCCGCAAGCAGGTCGGGCAAGCGGCTTATGACCTGAACGTGCAGCAATATTGCTGTGCCGGCCTCAACTTTGGGTACTTCTACGATCGCTCTCCGATCATCGCCTATGACGGCGCCGAGCATCCGGGCTTTACGATGGCGGACTTCACGCCGTCCTCGACGCCGGGCTGCCGGCTTCCGTTCGCGAAATTGCCGGACGGACGGCCGGTCTATGATGCGTTGGGTCCGGGCTACACGCTTTTGCGCTACAATCCGGGTGTTGTGGTTGCGCCCTTGACCGATGCGATGCGCGCCAATGGTGTCCCGTTTGAAATCGTCGATGTACCCGGCGACCAAGCGCCGCCGCCCAGCGGCCACAAGCTCATCCTTGCGCGCACCGACCAACACGTCTCCTGGCGAGGCAACGCGATCCCTGACGATCCCGCGCCGCTCGTCAACACGCTGATCGGCCGAACCGATGGGCCCGCCTTCGCTTCAGCCTGAGACGACCCCTCACCGCACCGCGAACGGCGCCTGATAGGGCCGGCCGAACGGCACGCCGTTGATCACGGTCTGCACGGGTTTGAGCAACAGCTTGCCCTCGCGCTTGTTGTTGCGGGTGTCGACGAACGAGGTCTGCGCCTCCACCAGATCCAGGATGGCGACGTCGCCGGGTGCGCCGATCTGCAGCGTGCCGATCTTGGGCGCTCGGTTGATGATTTTCGCCGGCGTCGAAGTCGCCGCCGCCACCACCTGCTCCAATGTAAGGCCGAGCGTGATGAATTTGCTCATCACATTCGGCAAATACGGCATGCCCGGCGAGTTGCCGGAGAAGACGTGGATGTCGGAGGAAATCGTATCCGGCGTGCAGCCGCCGGGAAGCGCGACCTCCGCCACCGTGAAATCGAAGCTGCCGCCGCCATGGCCGACGTCGAACATCACGCCGCGCTGCTTGGCGGCGAGCGCAGCCGGCAGCAGCTTGCCGTCCTGAACGATGTTGGTGAAGACGCCGCCGATGTTCGGCGCGCCGGAATAGGCGTGCGTCAGCACGTCGCCCGGCCGCATCAGGTCAAGAATCGCCGACATCAGCTCCTTGGTCTCGACGCCGCCGATATGGACCATCATCTTGGCCGGCCAGCCGCACATTTCGCAGGCCTTGATGCCGCGCTTCAGCGGCTCCAGCCCGTGCTTGGCGATGACATTCTCCGACATCCTGACCTTCACACCGAGCAGGAAATCCGGATTTTCCGCCAGCGCCATCGCGCAGGCCTCCATTTGCGCATAGTCGATGTTGTAGAGCTCGGCGACCGGGAAACCGGACAATCCGTTGTTGGCGATATGCACGAAGGCATAAATTCGCGCCCGCGATTGCGCCACGATGTAACGCCGCAGCGCCGCGAGATTGTTGACGCCGGCATCGCCCGCCGACACCACCGTGGTGGTGGCCTGGGCCTGCACCAGTTCGTCGGCGGGAATGCCGATCGCCGAACCATAGGGGTAGACGTGCGAATGTAGATCGATCAGGCCGGGCGTCACCAGCTTGCCTGAGGCATCGATGGTCTTGGCGGCGCGCGCGGCCGGAATCTCGTTCTCGACGGCCTCGATCATGCCCCAGCGGATACCGATGTCGCGCTTACCCTTGAGCGACTGACTCGGATCGAGCACGTCGCCGCCCTTGATCACGAGGTCGAACTTGTCATTCGGCCCCATCGCGGCATGGGCGCTTCCGGACATCGCGGCGACCGCGGCCGATCCGGTCAGGCTCAGGAAATGACGACGTGAAACCCCGCTCATGGCAGCCTCCCCAATTTGATTGTTATGGTGCGATGATGCGCCCGCTCCCAGCCTTCCGCAAGCAAGAGTAAAACCTGCCCATCCTCGTCCCACGCTGGATTGAAGCGCCGCGCTGCCGGTTTCCAGTGGGCGCTTACTGTATCGACGTTCGCAGCTTTGCCTCTCGCGGGGGCACGCATGCGCGACGCGGCCATAACAGAAGAAGCGATCGGACGATGATCGATTCGGGCTGCATCGCACACGCGTCTGAACAAGCGTTCAGAATTCTCTTCACGTTCCGCGGGAACGTTCTGCAAAAGTTGATGTTCTATCCTCGCTCAATTGAGGAGGATTGGATGAAGAAGCTTGGATACGTCATTGCCGCACTCGGCGCGCTCGTCATTGCGGCGCCGTCGATTGCGGGCGCCGAGACCGTCGTGATCAAGAAGCGCGGCTACCATGTAGGACACCATCACCACCATCACGGCGCGCGTGCCGAATTCAGGCGAGATCGCGGCTGGCATCGCGGACACCATCATGGCCACAGGACCGTGGTCATCAAGAAGAAGTATCGTTACTGACGCCTCGGATCGCATCGCATCGCGCGTTCGGTCCGGATGCCCCCAAACGAAAAATGGCCCCTCGCGGGGCCATTCTCTTTGTTTTGTGTGTCGCTGCGTTCGAAAAATCTCAGCTATAGATCTCGAACAGGCCGGCGCCGCCCTGGCCACCGCCGATGCACATCGTGACGACGCCCCACTTGGCCTTGCGCCGGCGGCCTTCCTGCAGGATGTGGCCGGTGAGACGCGCACCGGTCATGCCGAAGGGGTGGCCGATCGCGATCGAGCCGCCGTTGACGTTGTACTTCTCCGGATCGATGCCGAGCTTGTCGCGGGAATAGAGGCACTGGCTGGCGAAGGCTTCGTTGAGCTCCCAGAGATCGATGTCGTCGATCTTCAGGCCATGGCGCTTCAGAAGTTTGGGCACGGCGTAGATCGGGCCGATACCCATCTCGTCCGGCTCGCAGCCCGCCGCCGCCCAGGCGACGAAGCGGCCCATCGGGTTGAGACCGCGCTTCTCGGCATCCTTGGCTTCCATCAGAACGACCGCTGCCGCGCCATCCGAAAGCTGGCTGGCGTTGCCGGCGGTGACGTACTTGCCCGGACCCTTGACCGGCTCGAGCTTGCCAAGGCCTTCCATCGTCGTGTCGGGACGATTGCACTCGTCGCGGTCGACGGTGTAGTCGACGATGCTTTCCGCCTTGGTCTGCTTGTCGACCACCTTCATCTTGGTCTTCATCGGGACGATTTCGTCCTTGAACTTGTTGGCCTGCTGGGCGGCGGCCATGCGGCGCTGCGATTCCAGCGAGTACTCGTCCTGATATTCACGGCTGAGCTTGTAGCGCTCGGCGACGATATCGGCGGTATCGATCATCGCCATGAAGATATCGGGCGCGACCTTGAGCAGGTCCGGATCGATCGATTCCTTGGGCGAGCCGCCGCCGGGGATCGAGATGCTCTCGACGCCGCCGGCCACGATGCAGTCGGCACCGTCAGAGCGGATCGAGTTGGCGGCCATCGCGATGGTCTGCAGGCCCGACGAGCAGAAGCGGTTCACCGAGACGCCGGCGGTCGACTTCGGCAATCCCGCGAGCAGCGCGGCCTGGCGGCCGATATTCGGCGCGCCATGCGCGCAATTGCCGAGATAGCAGTCCTCGACATATTCCTTGTCGACGCCGGCGCGCTCGACGGCGTGCTTGATGGCGTGAGCCGCCATCGACATCGGCGGGGTGATGTTGAACCCGCCGCGGCCGGACTTCGCCAGCCCCGTACGTGCATAGGAAACGATGACAGCTTCACGCATTTGAAAGACCTCCCTTTGATGCGATCCAGTATGGACTGGAGCCGCGGTGGTGTGTAGCGAAAACCCGAATTCCGGCGGACGGAACAAAATGAATCGCAGGCCGGCTCAAGGCCGGGATTTGCACAACGCCCGTTCTTGGGCAAGGCCACGCTAACGCGTTCTGTCTTCTGCGGCCGATGCGCGACAAAGGCCGCATGCGCCGGCTGTTTCACTCAGCGAAATTGGCCGCTATTGAGATCGCCCGCAAACAGCGATCCGAGACAGGTCAGGGGTGCGATAGACAGGTCAGGGGTGCGATAGTAAGGACATTGCGCTTTCCGTGCCGCTGGCCGTAGCGGCCATCTCACGGTGACGCTCTAAGCCCATTTCATGTGACACACGAGACGCCTCACTTCCCTGTTCCGGCCGCGGCGAGAATGGGTGCCCAGCGTGCGATCTCGGATCGAACGAAACGGTCGAAGGCCGCCGGATTGCGCTCGTCCTTTGCCGGGATCGAGCCGCCGAGCTGGGCGATCCGCTCGCGCACGACGGGCTCATCGAGCGCCCGGTCGAGCGCATCGGAAAGCCTCGCGATGATTTCGGGCGAAACGCCCTTCGGCGCAAACAGTCCCGCCCAGACGCTCATCTTGTAGTTGATGCCAGCCTCCCCCGCGGTCGGAACATTCGGCAGCGTTTCGAGGCGTTTCGCAGCCGAGACCGCGAAAGCCTTGACCGAACCGGCCAAAACCGACTCCGCCACGCTGACCGATTGCTCGCACATGAAGTCGACGTGACCGCCGACCAGGTCATTCAAGGCCGGGCCTGATCCGCGATAGGCAACGAGCGCTGGCTTCGCGCCGAGCTCCGCGGTGAACAGCATGCACGCCATATGCGAGGAGGCACCGACGCCGCCATGAGCCTGCTTCACCGCGTCGCCCCGTTGCCGCAGCGCTGCGACGAACTCCTTCAGGTCGTTTGCCGGGAAATCCTTCCGCGCGATCACGACTGCCGGGGAATGCGCGGTGATGCCGATCGGCACGAAGTCGGCAACGGGATCGTATTTGAGGTTCGGCGTCAGCACTGGCGCTGCGACATGCGAGCCCATGGCAGCGGCAAGCAGGGTATAGCCGTCGGGTGCGGCAGCCGCGACGCGGCCGCTACCGACCGTGCCGCCGGCGCCGCTGACATTCTCGATGACGATGGATTGCCCGAGGATCTTCGACATCTGGTTGGTGACGATCCGCGCCACCACGTCGCTGGCGCCTCCGGGAGGGAACGGCACGATCACCGTAATCGCCCTGGAGGGGTAATCCTGCGCACGCACCGATCCTGCGATGCCAGCGAACAGCATCGCAACCAGGCAGGCCTTCCAGAGACACGTGCAAGGTTTCATAACGCTCTCCTGTCCCTTGCTGCTGCGCGGTCACACGTTTCCGTCGTTCAATATCTCCGCGACCTCGACCGAACGCCCCTCACGCGCCGAAAGAATGCCGGCGCGCACGACCGCGAGCGATCGCGTCGCCTCCTCGCCGCCGACTTCGTGCTGGCGCTGCCCGCGCGCCGCCGCGGCAAATTCCTCGAGCTCTTCGACCAGGGTATCGTTGTTGGTGCATGGTACCGCGACCGGCTGGCCTTCACCGCGCTTGAGCAACCGGAGCCCGTTGTGCAAGTCGTAGAACGCCGTCATCTCCTTGCCGTAGACGTTCATCAGGTAGTACTCGGACGCCGAGGCGTAGCTTGCATTCAGCGTCGAGAGCGCGCCGTTCTCATGCTGCAGGATCAGGCTCGCGACATCCGGATTGTCACCGGGCAGCACCAGTTGCGCCGACTGTGCGCGTACCGCCTGGATCGGACCGATCAGGTAGGTGAGCACGTCGACATAGTGGATGCCGATCTGCAGCATCACGCCGCCCGGCATGCCTGCAGCCTGGTAGCGCCAGGAGGTGAGATCGATCTTGCCAAGGCGGTCGCGGCTGATATTCGCCTCGGCATTGACGAGCCTGCCGAACCGGCCGGCGTCGATCTCTCGCCTGATGTAGCGGAAATGGCTCTCGCGCCGCCGCTGATAGCCGAGCGCCAGCACGACCCCGGCCTTGCGGCAGGCCTCGGTGATGGCGCGGCCATCCGCGATTGTGTTGGCGATCGGCTTGTCCAGAAAGA
The DNA here is from genome assembly GCF_043203335.1 of Bradyrhizobium sp. RDI18. NCBI lineage: Bacteria > Pseudomonadati > Pseudomonadota > Alphaproteobacteria > Hyphomicrobiales > Nitrobacteraceae > Bradyrhizobium > Bradyrhizobium sp. RDI18. Next base: position 1,388,255 of record NZ_JBICRN010000006.1, read on the forward strand.
CGTGCTTGCCGGCGGCCGCGGCAGCGCAGGTCGTCGCGAGATGCACATCGTTCGGCGTCGTATTGATGATCGCCTCGATCTCGGCATCGACCAGTAGCGCCTCGTAGCTCGCGGCCGGCCGGCAGCGGTATTTTGCCGCGAAATTTTTGCGTTTCTCATCCGACCTTGTGTAGCAGCCGCGGATCTCGAGCTTGCCCGAGCGCTGGATGGCATCCGCCAGCACGTCGGACCACCATCCCATCCCGATACAGGCCACGCGGAGCGGATCGGCCCTCATCACTTCGCCCTCCCAAGGACCTTGCTCTCAAAGGCCGTGCCCTTCCGAAAGGCCGCGTTCGTCCGGCCGGCTTCGGTCCCTGCTACTTCATTCCCACTTCGCACCGATCGACTCGACGGCCGACCTGGCGATCCGCAAATCGGTCTCCCAATCGCCGCCGCTGACGCCGACACCGCCGATGCATTCGCGGTCGACCAGCACCGGCACGCCCCCTTCCATCGCCGTCCACCGCTCCGGTCCGGCGGCGAGCGCGAGCCCGATCGCATGGCTGACGTCGAGGTCCTGGCCGGCCGCGCCTTTCGCCGTGGTCGGACGCCGGTTCGACGCGGCGCAGACCGCCTTGGTGGTGCAGGAGTGCACGGTATGGAAGCGGCCGCCGTCCATTCGTTCGATCAGGATCACATGGCCACCGGCATCCACGACGGCACAGGAGATCGCGATGTTGGCCTGGCCGGCCAATTCCAGCGCCGTCGCCATGATCCTTTTCGCGCCCTGATGCGTCAGGCGTTTGCTCTCGGCAACAAACATGGCAGCGCTCCGGTCGGGAGGGACAGGCGAATTGTGCCCCATCGAGAAACGACGTGCAACCTCCGGCTGCCTATCCTTCAGCACACTCCCCGTGCGATGAAGCCTAGCCAGACTATGAGGCGCGAACATGGAAGGTCGTCAGGAATTCTGTGCCGACGGCCTGGCGGCCGAACGCCTCAGATGTGCTGCGCCATGATCCGGCCGGGCCGAGCATCCGGGCGGGGCTCGATATCGACCGACCACAGGTCGCGGTTGTCGACGTCCTTCAATGTCACGGTCATCACCCCGGTCTTGCCGTCGATGTCGACGCGGCCAAAGAACTGCATGCCGTAACAGGGGGCGAGATTTTCGCCGCTGCAGCCCTTCTGGAACATCGCTTTCGGCCCGAACGTATTGTCGAGCGGGGCCGGCGCCCAGGTGCCCGCATGCAGCGGGCCGGAGACGAATTCCCAGAACGGCTCGAAATCCTGATAGATCGCGCGGTTAGGATCGTAGTGATGCGCGGCCGTGTAATGCATGTCGGCGGTCAGCCACACAATGTTGCGGATGCCGGCGCGCTTCATGAACGACAGCAAATCGGCGATCTCATGCTCGCGCCGCTCCGGCGGGCCGTCGCCGAGCGCAATCGCGTCCTCGCTGAACAGGCCGATCGGCATGTCGGCCGCGATCACCTTCCAGGTCGCGTCGGACGCCACCAGCTCGCGTTTCAGCCAGGCCAGTTGCGCCGCGCCGAGGATGCAGTTGTCGCTGTGGTCGTCACGCCGGTTCAAAGTGGAATCGCGGTAGCTGCGCATGTCGATCATGAAGACATCGAGCAGCGGGCCGTAGGCGATCTTGCGATAGATGCGGCCGTCCTGCGCGGACGTCGCGCGGATCGGCATGAATTCGTGGAACGCGCGGCGCGCCCGCGCCACCAGATGCGAGGTGCCGTCCTCGGCATAGCCGCTCGCGTCGGCCGTGCCGACCGGCGCCCAGTCGTTCGTGACCTCGTGATCGTCCCATTGCGCGAACAAGGGCACGGCGGCATGGAAGGCGCGAAAATTTGGATCCAGCCAGTTGTATTTGTAGTTGCCGCGGAACTGGGCGAGGGTTTGGGCGACGACAGACTTTTCCTCGGTAACCAGGTTTCGCCAGACCCCGCCGTCGGGCAGCTTCAGCTCCCGCTCCACCGGGCAGTCCGCATAGATGTGGTCGCCGCAATGGATGAAGAAGTCCGGGCGGTTGTCGAGCATGGTCCGGTAAGTCCGCATGCCGCCGTGGCTTTCGTCGATGCCCCAGCCCTGCCCCGTCGTATCGCCCGACCAGGCGAACGACACCGAGCTGCGCGCCGTGGGCGCAGTGCGGAAATGCCCGACCTGCGTCTCGCCGGCGATCCCCGGCTCGCTTTCAAACCGCACGCGATAGAAAATATCCTGTCCCGGCGGCAATCCGTCGAGCAGAACCTTCGAAGTGAAATCGGCATCCGGCAACGCATCGGCAGAAGCCGTGCCAATGATGGTCTTGAAATCTTCGCTGGCCGAACATTCGACCTGCATCCGCGCCGCCCGGTCGGCGCGTGCCCAGACCACCGCGGAATTGGCCGAGACGTCGCCCGATTGAATGCCCGTGGTGATGAGCGGCCGATCCGCGGCGCGGCTGAGGTAGGGTCTGGCGAGGCCGCCGAAACCAGCGACGGCGAATGTTGCGGCGGAGCGGACCAGCCATTGGCGCCGCGTCACGGCGGGCTTGGCGCGAATCGCAATCGGCATCGAACACCCCTCGTCGAATCACGACGAAGGTGTGCCCGAGCAATTTGAATGCTGGCCGAAGGTTTTACGACAGGTGGATGAAGGTGAAGAGTTGTAGCAACTACCGCTGCCAGTCGCAGATGCCGCCGGACTTGCACGGCCAGGTCTGGATCCGCGTGTCGCGGGCCTGCGCGTCGAGCGGGTTGCTGTGGGGTCGCGCCAACTTGGTGCGGGCAGCGCCGCGCGGTTTCTGCACACGCTCATGCGCCACGTGAGTCTTGGGTGCGACAGTCTTGGGCGCGACAGTCTTGGCGGCAGCAGTTTTGGGCGCAGCAGTCTTCGCAGCCGTTTTGGGCGCAGCCGTTTTGGATGCGGCGGCGGCCTTTGGCACGACCACGCGCTCCGTCTTCACCTGCTTGCGATCGGTTCTGGCCTCGATCCGGACCGGGGCGAATCGCGTCTCCGGGCCGAGTCGCTTCGGTGAGAGCATGGCTTGGGAAGGATCGAGCTCGAGGAGTTCGCCCGCGCGATACTCGTCTGCCAGCGCGGCGCTGCCCGACATCAGGAGCCCCGTGCAAAGTGCCGCGGCAATAGCGTTTTTCAGGACCATCGCAGGCCTCCTGAAATCAACCCAAAGAATTAAGAACAGTCGGCATGTAGGGCGCCGGCCGGGCAATTCCAGCCGTTCCTGCGCTCCACGGTTCCGGTGACTGAGCCAGCCTGTGAGAAAACTTCACGTGCCGGATGAACAGTCCCTATTCGGCGGCCTGCGCCACCGGCAGGCCGATCGCCGCTTCCAGCCGCGTGCACTCCGCACGGTATTTCGCGACATTGGCTTCCTTGACGTGGCCATAGCCGCGAACGAGTTCCGCTGCTTTCGCCAGCGCCACCAGACGCGGCCAGTCATACGGCTTGGCCCTTTCGAGATGGCGGAAGATCATCGCGGAATATTCGCCCGGCAAGGCCCGCTCCATCCGCCGCTCGGCTGAATAGCCGAACGGATCGAACGCGGTCCCGCGGAGGAACTTGAAGCGGGTCAGGATGTCGAAGGCGCGGAATATCCAGGAGCCGAATTCGCGCTTGCGCAAAAGCCCGGTCAGTCTATCGCGGGATGCCAGCAGCGGCGGCGCGAGGCTGACCTTGACGCCGGGGTCACCGTCGAACTGCTCTTTCAGCGCTTTTGCAAACTCGCCGTCGGAATAAAGCCGAGCGACCTCGTATTCGTCCTTGTAGGCCATCAGCTTGAACAGGCCCTTGGCGAAAGCCTCGGTCAGTTCATGCGAGTCCGGCGCGGCCTTGGCTTCCGCGGCGCGGACGCGCTCGACCTCGGCGAGGTAGCGCTTCGAGTAGGCCTCATTCTGATAGTCCGTCAGGAACTTGGCGCGGAATGCGATGCTTTCGTCGAGCGTGCGCCGGACCGGCGCCGCGCCCGAACTCTTGAAGCGTGCGGCGCTGACGACGCGCGGCAGATCGTGCGCCGCGAGCCGGCCCCATGAGAACGCGAGCTTGTTCATCTCGATCGCCGCACCATTGAGGTCGATCGCCTTCATGATCGCTTCCAGCGACAGCGGGATTGCCCCGCGCTGGAACGCAAAGCCGAGCATGAAGGCGTTGGTGGCGATGCTGTCGCCCATCAGCGCGGTGGCAAGCCCGGTGGCATCGAGAATGTCGAGGTCGGAGGCGCTGACCGCCTCGTTGAGCGCCTCCCGCATCGTTCCCGCCTCGAAATCGATGTCGGGATTGATGACGAAGCTGGCGGTCGGCAGCAGGTCGGCATTGACGATCGCCCGCGTCACGCCGCGCTCGGCCCGGCTCAGCGCGGGGATGCTGGTGGCGACCACGATGTCGCAGCCGAGGATGAGATTGGCGCCACCGGGGGCGATGCGGACGGTCGAGAGATCGTCAGCCTGTGGCGCGATGCGGACATGGCTCATCACCGCGCCGTTCTTCTGCGATAGCCCTGTGAAGTCGAGCGTCGAGCACGCCCTGCCCTCGACATGCGCGGCCATGCCGAGCAGCGCGCCGATGGTGATGACGCCGGTGCCGCCGATGCCGGTGACGAGGATGTTGTAGGCGCCATCGAGCGCGGGGCCTGCCGGCGTCGGCAGATCGGCAAACAGCGCCGAGGGGTCAGCCGTGGCGCGGTCGGCTTTCCGCAAGCGTCCGCCATGCACCGTGACAAAGCTCGGGCAAAAGCCCTCGATGCAGGAAAAGTCCTTGTTGCAGTTCGACTGGTCGATCCGCCGCTTGCGGCCGAACTCGGTCTCCAGCGGCTGCACCGAGACACAGTTCGAAACGGAAGAGCAGTCACCGCAGCCTTCGCAGACGCGTTCGTTGATGAAGACGCGCTTCGGCGGATCCGGATAGAGCCCGCGCTTGCGGCGCCGGCGCTTTTCCGCCGCGCAGGTTTGATCATAGATCAGGACCGTGAGACCCCTGACCTCGCGCAGCTCCTTCTGCACCGCGTCGAGTTCACGGCGGTGATGAACGGTCGCGCCTGCAGGAAAATAGTTGCTGGGATATTTCTCGGGATCGTCGGAGACGATGACGAGGCGCTTGGCGCCCTCCGCCGAAACCTGATGCGCGATCTGCGATACCGAAAGCCCGCCTTCGGCCGGCTGGCCGCCGGTCATCGCCACCGCATCATTATAGAGGATCTTGTAAGTGATATTGACGCCGGCAGCGGCCGCCGCGCGGATCGCGAGCAGGCCGGAATGGGTGTAGGTGCCATCGCCCAAATTCTGGAACACATGCGGCTCGCTGGTGAACGGCGCCTGCCCGATCCAGGTGACACCCTCCGCGCCCATATGCGAGATCGTTTGCGTCCGGCGGTTCGGCACCGACAGCGCCATGCCGTGACAGCCGATGCCGGCCATCGCGCGGCTGCCCTCGGGGATCCTGGTCGAGGTGTTGTGCGGACAGCCCGAGCAGAAATACGGTGTCCGCTGCAGCTTTGCGGCGCCGACACCGTCCGCGGGACGGTCGAACGCCTCGAGTTTTGCCAGGCGCTGCTCCAGCGCCGGGCTGCGATGACCGAGTTTTCGCAACCGCGCCACGATAGCCGCCGCCACCATGGTCGGCGTTATTTCGCCTTCGCTCGGCAACAGCATGGCGCCGCTCTCGTCGCGCTTGCCGACCACCGAAGGGCGCTTCGCGGCGTCCATGTTGTAGAGAATGCGGACGAGCTGGTCCTCGATAAAGCCGCGCTTCTCCTCGACCACGAGCACGTCCTGCAGGCCTTCGGCAAAGGCCCGCGCGCCGGATTCCTCCAGCGGCCAGGTCAGCGCCACCTTGTAGATGCGCAATCCCAGTGCCTGCGCTTCCGCATCGGTAATGCCGAGATCGGCCAGCGCCTGCCGCAGATCCAGATAGGCCTTGCCGGTCGCCATGATGCCGAGCCGCGCCGGCTTTGAATCCAGCACGACACGGTCGAAGCGATTGACGCGCGCGAATGCGGCGACCGCCTGCATCTTCGGACCGTGCAGCCGCCGCTCCTGCTCCATCGGCGCATCGGGCCAGCGGATCGAAAGCCCGCCCGGCGGCATCTCGAAATCGTCGGGCGTGATGATCTTGATGCGGTCGGGATCGCTGACGATCGAGGCCGAGCTTTCGACCGTCTCGGAAATCGCCTTGAACCCGACCCAGCAGCCGGAATAGCGCGACAGCGCAAAGCCCAAAATGCCGAGATCGAGATAATCCTGCAGCGTGGCCGGGTTGACCACCGGCATCAAGGCTGCCGCGAAAACCTGCTCGCTCTGGTGGGCGAGCGTCGAGGACTGGCAGCCATGGTCGTCGCCGGCCAGCGCAATCACGCCGCCATTCGGCGAGGTGCCGGCGGAGTTGGCATGCTTCAACGCATCGACGGAACGGTCGACGCCGGGGCCCTTGCCATACCAGATGCCGAATACGCCATCGACCTTGGCGCCCGGGAACATGCCGACCTGCTGGCTCCCCCATACAGCGGTAGCCGCCAGGTCCTCGTTGAGACCCGGTGAGAACTCGATGTCATGCTGCTTGAGGAAAGTTTTGGCGCGCCACAGCGCGTGATCGTACATGCCGAGCGGCGAGCCGCGGTAGCCGGAGATGAAGCCTGCGGTAATGAGCCCCTGTGCGCGATCGCGTTCGCGCTGCAACATGGGAAGGCGGACCAGCGCCTGCGTACCGGACAGAAAAATCCGTTTCGCATCCAGACGGTACTTGTCGTCCAGTCCCACTTCCATCAACGCCATTCGTCCGCTCCCCGTCGCACGTTCCGCCGGCAATTTGAACCGGTCTAATTGCGAACAGCATGCACCGATTTTGCTATGCGTGCCCAGCGTGAATTCATGGCCGCAGGGCATATCTCGCCCGTCATGTGGATCGGCCGGGCCTCTTGCGGGAGGCGGCCTTCTTTGAAACGCTTGGGAATTAAAGGGAGACGCCAGCGATGACAGAACCGGCCTTCAGGACCGAGATATTGGAGAGCGGTAATCTGCTCGTCGGGCCTTGGCGGAGCCCGAGGCAGATGCTCCACGCGCAGGTCTATGATTCGCACGCTTCGATCCACGACGATGCGACCGCGCAGAAGCTCGGCTTTCAGGGCGGCACCATCGAGGGCCCGACCCATTTCAGCCAGTTCGCGCCGCTGTGCGAACGGATCTGGGGCCAGGCCTGGTTCGAGACCGGCTGCCTGTCCGCGCACTACCGCAATCCCGCCTTCGAAGGCGAAGAAGTGCAGGCCAACATCGAGAAACCGAAGCCGGGGCAAACGACTTGTGCGATCGGCATGACCAAGCGCGACGGCACTGAGATTTTGCGCGGCACCGCTTCCGTCGGCGACGTAATGGAAACGGCGCTTTCCCGGCGGCTCGGCGAATTGAAGCCGCTCGCCGATCCCGTCATCCTTGCCGATCTCAAGGTCGGCATGAAGACGCCGCGTCAGACCGTGAAAATGGATTTCGATCAGCACATGGGCGATCTCTATCCGTTTTCGCTTGAGCAGAAGCTGAAGGTTATCACCGAACCATCGCCGTATTATTCCCAGGAGCTCAATCCCTGGGGCTGCGCGATCATCCCGTTCGAAATGCTGAGCGTGCTGTTTCAGTACCGCGCCCGCGAAGACCGGCTGCCGGTCCGCGGACCCGCGGTCGGGCTGTTCGCGGATCAGGAGATTCGCCTGCTGCGCGGGCCGCTATTCGTCGGCGAGAACTATGCAACCGAACGCGAGGTCGTCGCGCTCAGCGGCAGCCGCCGCACCGAAAGCGCACGACCGTGTTCGCAGCCGACGACACACCGGTCGCCACCATGCTGTTGAACATGGCGAGCATCAAGGATTCCTACGCCAACTACGAGCGGGAGCACCAAGCGCTCTACGGCTAGAGCATGATCCGGAAACAGTACCCAATCCCGGGAGTGGAATGAGATGCGCCTGAAAGATCGTGTCGCCATCGTCGTCGGCGCCGGCCAGAGCCCCGGCGAAGGCATCGGCAACGGCCGCGCCACCGCGCTGACCTTTGCACGCGAGGGCGCCAAGGTGCTGTGCGTCGATCATAATCTCGCGTCTGCCCAGGAGACCGTCGACATGATCGCCGCAAGCGGCGGCACCGCAGTGCCGTTCAGGGCCGACGTCACCAAAAATGCCGAGCTCAAGGCGATGGTGGTGGATGCGCAGGCGCGCTGGGCCCGCATTGACGTGCTGCACAACAATGTCGGCGTCAGCCTGGCCGGCGGCGATGCCGAGCTGCTCGAGATATCAGAGGAAGCGTTCGACCGCTGCGTCGCGATCAACCTGAAGAGCTGCGTGTGGGCCGCCAGGCACGTCATTCCGATCATGCGGGCACAACGAAGCGGCGCCATCATCAACATCTCCTCGATGGCCGCGATCACGACTTATCCTTACGTCGCCTACAAGGCGACCAAATCGGCGATGATCGCCTTCACCGAGCAGCTCGCCTACCAGAACGCGCAATACGGCATCCGCGCCAACGTCATCCTGCCCGGACTGATGAACACGCCGATGGCGGTCGACACCCGCGCCCGCGAATTCAAGAAGAGCCGCGCCGAAGTCGAGGCCGAACGCGACAGCAAGGTGCCGCTGCGCCAGAAGATGGGCACCGGCTGGGACGTCGCCAACGCCGCTCTGTTCCTCGCCTCAGACGAAGCGAGTTTTATCACCGGCGTGACATTGCCGGTCGACGGCGGCGCCAGCGTGCGGCGGGGATAAAGCGGCGCTGTGAGTTGAATCACCGTATTTGCACCAGGCCCGCCGTTTACTTTTCGTTAATAACCTTCTCCTAAGGCTTCTGGCGATTGGGCGGTCTTTTTGACGCCCGTGCTCACGCGACCTGCGCCGGCGTCATTTGTTTTTGGCCCACGCGCGTGATTCGACAACATCGACCAATTCCAATGACACGATGATGTGACAGCGCATCGTCGCTTGTCGAAATCCCGTCTCGTTGCGGTCGCACGAATTTCATGTGCGCTCGCTATGAGGCGCCACAAGAATTGTGGGAAGCCGAGGCACCATGAACGAAGAATTCGACTACGAGCTGACACCGGCCCAGTGGGAAACGCTGAAGGCATTGCGGACGCCGGAGTCGCGGCTGCCGCGCATGAGCCGCTATACGATCGACGGCCTGATCGCGCTCGAACTCGCCACCATGAACGGCGATGCGCCAGCCATCACCGCGAAGGGACGCAAGGTGCTGATTCGCGGCTCGTCGCTGCTGTTGCAGGACTTGGCTGCGTGATTGCCGGCCATTCACGCGCCTGCAGCACAAATTCTGGATTGACGGCACACGCTTTCCTGTTCCGGACGCGGTCCAGCGTGCAACGCTGCTCCGCAGAGCCGGGATCCATCGCCGCAGCATATGGACCCCGGTTCTGCAGCGCACCGCTAACGCGCTGCGCTGCGCCCGGGGAACGCAGCAGCGCACACTCTTCGCTTGACGACTTCACACCGGCTTTTCCTCATCCGTTACCGGTGAGGTGATCACCAGGAACACCAGATCGGCCAGCCCCGAATTCGAGATCGCGTGTTCGACGCCGGGCGGCAGGAAGATGACGTCGTGCTTGCGCACCACGTGATTTTTTCCCGCGATCTCCATCAGCCCCTCGCCTTCGAGCACGTGATAGATCTGCTCCTGCACAAGGTGCTTGTGGCGCGCGACATGGGCCATCGGCTGGTACATCGAAATGCGATAGTCGATGTGGCGGGAGCCCGCGGTCTCCGGCATCACCAGCGGTTTTGATAGGGCGCCGCCAAAGTGATTGGGGAATTCGCGCCAAGGTACCTCGGCGATATTGCGGATGAAGGCGCCGTTGTTTTCTGGAGCCATGATTGCCTCCTTTGCCGGTCAGATCACCAGCGCCCCGCCATCGATATAAACGATCGATCCGGTCGCAAAACCGTTCGCCATGAAGCTCAGGATTTGCCGCGCGATATCCTCAGCCGCACCGACGCGCCCGACCGGCAGCGCCGCCGCCGTCTTCGCCAGCATGTCGCGCCGCGCCTCTTCCGGCATTGCAGCGCGGATCGGGGTGTCGATGATGCCGGGCGAGACGGCGTTGACGCGCACCGGTGCCAGCTCCAGCGCGAGCGCCCTCGCCAGCGATTCCAGCGCGCCGTTGGCGGCGCCGACGATCGCCGAGTTCGGCCGCGGGCGAACGCTGAGAAAACCCGAGACCAGGGTCAGCGAGCCGCCGGCGCGGATTTCGGCTTCGCGCGCGACCCGCCACGCGCCCCAGAACTTGCCTTCCATGGTGACGCGCACATCTTCCATCGCCACGGTCTTGAACGGGCCGGTGCGAAGCTGCGCCGCCGTGACCACGACGTGATCGACGGGGCCGCAACGGCGGAACAGCTTTGCCACGCTGTCATCGCTGGTAACGTCGGCGGGAATCGCGATGGCGTTCAGCTTCTCCGCCACCTGGTCGAGCTTTTCGACATTGCGGGACGCAATGATGACATCGGCGCCCTCGCGCTTCGCCATCTCCGCCGTCGCCAGACCGATGCCGGAGGAACCACCGACGACGACCACCTTCTTGCCTGCAAGCAGCATGTGATTTCCTCGAAGTGAGATCAGGCGGGCTGGTAGCGCGTGCCGATGCCGGCCTTGCTCTGCCCGAGCCCGGGCAATTCCCAGACGCCGGCACCGACTGGATTGATGTCGGCGGCGATATCGACGTCGATCAGATAGGGTTTGTTCGCCGCGATGCCTTTGCGGATGGCCTCGCCGAGATCGCCGGCGCGATCGACGCGCACACCCTCGACGCCGCAGGAACGCGCCATCGCGGCGAAATCCGGATTGTAGCGCTCGCCGGTGTTGGGATGGTGGAAATCGGTCGCGAGCTCGCGGCCACCGAGATAGCCGCGCTGCAGCCCGCGGATCGAGGCGTAGGCGTAGTTGTTCCAGACCACCCAGACCACCGGCAGATTATATTCCACTGCCGTGCCCAGCACATTGGCGTGCATGAAGAAAGCGCCGTCGCCGCACACCGACACGCAGGGACGATCGGGTGCCGCGAACTTCGCGCCCATCACGCCTGCAACGCCAAAGCCCATCGGGCCAAATCCCATCGAACCGATCAGCGAATCCGGCCGCTTCGGTTTGCAGAAGCCGAGCAGCCAGTTGTGGTGCACGCCAATGTCGCTGACGAGGATCGCATCCTCCGGCAGCGCCCTGTCGATTTCGAGCGCGGCGCGCTGCGGATTGATCGGCGTGGTGTCGTCGGAAAATCCGGGGGCGACGAACTTGTCCCACTCTTTCCGATAGCCATCGATCTGCGAAAGCCACTTCTTGCGCGCGTCCAGCTTCTTCGCGAGATCGCCGCGGCGATCGAGTTCGGCGTGAACCTGCCGCAGGAAGGTGCGCACGTCGGCCATAAGGCCGAGCGCGACCGGATAGTTGCGGCCGATCTCCTCGGGATCGATGTCGACATGGATCAGCCGCGTCGGCGGAATGGTGAAGGAATAGCCCGGGATCCATGAGCTCGAGGTGCGATCGTCGAACCGTATTCCCATTGCCAGCAGCACGTCAGCCTGACGCGTCGCGTGGTTGGCCTGATAGTGCCCGGCGCGCGCGACGAGGCCCAGCGCCAGCGGATGGTTGCAGTCGATCGCGCCGAGGCCGCTGGCGGAAGCCGCGACCGGTATCTGCAGCCGCTCGGCGAGCCGCAGCAGTTCCTCCGCTGCGCCGCCATAGCGCACGCCCTGCCCGACAATGATCGTCGGCCGCTCGGCGCCGAGCAGCATGTCGACGGCTTTCACCACGCCCTCCGGATCGGCGCCGCAGCGGCTCGATATGTTGGCATTCCATTCGATCGCATTCGGCGCCTCCTCGGCCGCCGATTCCATGAACACGTCGAACGGCACGTCGAGCACCACGGGACCGGGCCGGCCGGTCGTCATGGTCTTCCAGGCCTGCCGGACCGCCAGCGGCACCATTTCGCCGCGCGTCGGCTGGAACACTTTCTTGCAGATCGTGCGCACGGTGGAAGGAAAATCGGCCTGATGATGCCGGTACATCTCCTGGAAGGCGCCGCGGTTGAACTGGCTGGTCGGCACGTTGCCGGTCACCGCCAGGAACGGCACGGAATCGAGAAAGGCATTCGCAAGCGAGATCGGCAGGTTCGCCGAGCCGGGCCCGCAGGAGGTAAACGTCGCCGTCGGCCGACCCGAGACGCGGTAGTAAACGTCGGCCATGAAGCCGGCGACGCTCTCGTGATGCACCGAGATCGTCTTGATGTCGTGGGAACGTTCATACAGCGCGTCGATGAACTGGATGTTGCCGTGGCCACACAGGCCGAACACCTGCGGCACCTTTTCCTGGATCAGATAGTCGACGATGACCTGGGCGCCGTTGAGCATGTTACGCGACATCGACCACTCTCTCCCTAAGCCCAACGAATTCGCCTCCGCGTCTTTACCGCGCACGGTCGGCTGCCTCGCGAACCTATTTCTCATAATACTGTACGTCAATTGCTATTGTGGTATGCTGCGAATCGCGCCTCCGACCGGGGGATGCCGTTGAAGGGCAAGGGCGTCCTGATAGAGTTCGCCTCGCCCATCTGGAGAACTGATTCCGTGAAGCCGCGCACCAAGCCGAAGACGACCGACAAGCCTGCAGGCCCACGCAAGGTTTCGATCGCAAGGCTGATGCCATCGAGCGAGCCCAACATCGACGACGAAGCCGAGGAGCGCGCGCGGCGGCGTGCAGTCGCTCGGGCGCGCGTTTTCGATCCTGGAAGAAGTCGCGCGCCACCGCGAAGGCATTGGATTGGCTGATCTCAGCAAGCTGGTCGGCCTGCACAATTCCACCACCTTTCATCTCGCCAAGACACTGGTGTCGCTCGGCTATCTCAGGCAGGAGCGCGATTCCAAGCGTTACCGCGTCGGCCGGCCGCTGTTTGCGCTGGCGGCCAGCGCGCTCGACGAAATCGAGATGGTCAATCTGGCGACGCCGATCCTGGAAGAGCTGTCGCGAGAGACCGGCGAGAGCGGTCATTTTGCCGTGCGCATGGGCGACGCGGTTGTCGTAATCGCCCGCACCAGCGGGGCTGGCGCGTTCCAACTGGCCGACCGCGTCGGCGTGGTGCGGCCGGCGCACTGCACCGCGCTCGGCAAGATCATGCTGGCCTCGCTCCGCCCCGATCAGTTGAAGCGCTTTCTCGAACGCGTCGAACTGAAGCCTTCGACGAAAAAATCGATCACCGATCCCGCCGTGCTGATGCGCGAGATCGCGGAAATCCGCCGCAGCGCGATCGCCTTCGACGACGGCGAATACAACGCAGAAGTCCGCTGCGTTGCGGTGCCGGTGTATCATTTCACCGGCGAAGTGATCGGCGCACTCGGCATCTCCGGCCCGATCTGGCGCATGACTGACCAGGTGGTGCAGAGCCGCGCCAAGCTGGTGCAATCGGCCGCCAGCCGGCTGTCGATCGAATTCGGCGCACGGGGTCTGGCGAAACCCTCCTGATTTCCTGATCTCACTCTTTCTGAATTGCCTCAGTGCGCGGTGTTGCGCGGCCACGACGCATTTGGCGTTGACAGCCGACGCCGCGTCCGAAAATATCATACAATAATAAAAGAACGTCTCTCACATTGTCGCATAAGCGGGAATCGGAGGGGAGAACGTCAAGGCGAACTCTCGGGAGGAGATCAGTCATGACCCGCTTTAGCCGACGCACTCTGTTGAAGGCCGGCGCCGCTTTTGCCGGCGTATCCGCTATCGGATCTCCCGCCATCGTCCGCGCACAGGCCGCGCGGATCAAAATCGGCCATCTGGTGCCGCTGACCGGCTTTCTCGGTGCGATCGGCAGCTACGCCCAGCTAGGGGTGAAGATGGCGGCGGAAGAGATCAACGCGTCCGGCGGCATCATGGGCAAGCAGATCGACCTGATGTCGGAAGACTCGGTCAATCCCGCCACCGCCTCGACCAAGGCGCAGCGCATGATCGAGCAGGACGGCGCCGTGCTCTTGTTCGGCGAAATCTCATCCGCCTCGTCGCTGACCATCATGCAGGTCGCCGAACGCAACAAGAAGGTGTTCTTCTCGACCGGCGCGCGATCCGACGCGCTGCGCGGCAAGGATTGCAACCGCTACTCCTTCCATTGCGACATTCCCAACACGGTGATGGTCAATGCCGTCGGCACCGCGCTCAAGCAGAAGGGCATGGTGAAGGGCAAGAAGTTCGTCACGCTGACGGCGGACTACATTTTCGGCCACGACCTCTTGAAGGCGGCGAAGGCCTTCTTCAGCGCCAACGACGCTACCTTGATCGGCGACGAGCTGATCGCGACAGACGTTACCGACTTCAGCCCGTATCTCCTGAAGGTGCGGCAGGCCAAGCCCGATGTCGTGTGCTGCAACCTCGCCGGCAACCAGGTCACCAATCTCGTCAAGCAATATGCTGAGTTCGGCTTCCCCTACCCGCTGGTCGGCTTCAACCTCAACACCGGCGACGCCTGGGCGATGGGCGAAGGCAATCTTTCCGGCACCTGGCCAACGGTCTGGTACCACACGCTCGACAATCCGGCGTCCAAGGCCTTCGTCGAGGCCTTCAGCAAGAAATACGGCAAGCCGCCGGAGAACCATGCCTGGATCGAATACATCACGCTGAAAATGATCGCACAGGCGATCACCGAGACCAAGTCGACCGAGAGCGACGCGCTGATCGGCTATTTCGAGAAGCAGACGCAGTTCGACATCATGAAGTCGCGCAAGGCGTATTTCCGGTCCTGGGACCATCAGCTCGTGCAGGAGGCCTATCCGTTCACGGTGAAGGCGAAGAACGAGATGAAGGACAAGTGGGACATGCTGGTGCTCGGCGAAGCCGTGCCGGCGGCTGGCGCGGAGCTGGAATCGATCTACCCGACGAAGACGCAAAATCCCTGCAACATGAAGGCATAGAAGCCCGAATCCGGGCGTCGGGCACACTGGCGTTGCGGCGCCGGCAGACAAGCGCCGGCGCCGGCTCTTTTTGAAGGCGCATGTTGAGATCGCGGATCGCAGATGCAGTTTGGATTCCTGCTTGAACAGGTGGTGAATGGCCTGGTGCTCGGAGGCTATTACCTCCTGATTGCGCTTGGGCTGTCGCTGATCTTCAGCGTCGGCGGCATCGTCAATCTCGCGCATGGCGCGTTCTATGCGCTCGGTGCCTACATTTCCGTCGAGATCACGAAATATCTCGGCTTCGGCTCCGCGGTGGTGCTGTCGCCGGTCGCCGTGGCGCTGCTCGGCATTCTCTTCGAGCGCTTCATCCTGCGAAGGTTCTACGACGCCGATCCGATCCTGAGCCTTTTGGTGACGTTCGCCCTCGCCATGGTGACCGAACAGGCGATCCGCATCATCTGGGGCGCGCCGCCGATATCGGCCGCGATCCCGCAGGCGCTTCGCGGCTCGGTGTTTCTCGGCGATTTCCTGTTCTCGCGCTATCGCTTGCTCATCCTCGCCGTCGTCGCTGCAGTTCTGCTCGGTGTTTGGCTCTTGCTGCACAAGACGTCGTTCGGTCGTGTGGTGCGCGCCGGCATCCAGCGGCCGGACATGGTCGCCGCACTCGGCATTCGCCTGCAGCCCTACATGACCGCGATCGTCATGCTCGGCGTCGGCATGGCCGCGCTCGGCGGCGCCTTCTTTGCACCGATCACGATCGTGCATCCGGCGATGGGCGCCGAGATCATCACCGTTGCCTTTGTCGTCGTCGTGATCGGCGGCCTCGGCAGCTTTTGGGGCGTGGTGATATCAGCTCTCCTGGTCGGTGTCGTCAGGGGCATCACCATCCACTTCGCGCCGGCTGCCGGTGAAGCCTCGATCTATGTGCTGATGTTCCTGGTGCTCATGGTGCGGCCGCGCGGGCTGCTCGGCGAACGTATCGAGAAGTTCGAATGATCACGCCTGCCGCCAAATTTCGTCCGCTGCTGCTGGCCGCGCTTGCCGTCATCGTGCTGCCGTTCGGCCTCTATCTGCTCGGGCTCTCGCTCAACACCGGCACCATGGTGGTGGCGCTCGCCATTGCCGCGATGGGGCTCAACCTCTGCATCGGCTACACCGGGCTCGTCTCGTTCGGCCACGGCGCCTGGTTCGGCATCGGCGCCTATGCGGCGGGACTGATCCAGCGCAACTGGTTCGGTGGCGACATCTTCCTGCCGCTGCTGCTCGCGGCGATCGTCGTCACCGTCATCGCGACCTTTGTCGGCTTCGTCATTCTGCGCCGGCGCGGCGTCTATTTCTCGCTGCTGACGCTGGCGCTGTCGGCGCTGACCTACACCATCGCTTTTCGCTGGACCGCGGTAACCGGCGGCGAGGACGGTCTCGGCGGCCTGAAGCGGGGCAGCATCGGCCCGTTCAGCCTCGATAACGCACTCAACTATTACGTCGTCGTCTCCGTGCTCTGCCTCGGTGTGCTTTATCTCCTGCTGCGGCTGGTGCGCTCGCCGTTCGGCCATGTGCTGATGGCGATCCGCGAGAACCAGTTGCGCGCCACATTCCAGGGCTATCCGGTCGAGCGCTACAAGCTCGGCGTCTTCGTGATCTCGGCGGTCGTGACCGGCTTTGCCGGCGGGCTGATCGGATTCCAGAACTATCTGGTCTCCGCCGAGGCCGTCTCCGTGCCGTTCTCCGGCGAACTGCTCGCCATCGTCGTGATCGGCGGCATGCGCAGCATGCTGGGGCCGGCGATCGGCGCGCTGTTCTTCATCCTGTTCCGCGAGTTGTTTTCGATCTGGACGCCGAACTGGCTGCTCTGGTTCGGCCTCGTCTTCGTCGCCTTCGTGCTGTATTCGCCAGGCGGCCTCGTCGGCATCTGGGCGACACTCGCAAAGCGCTGGTGGCCGCCGCCGGAAGAAGCCGCCGCCATGAGCAGGCGCAAAATCTACCAAGGCCTGACTTTGCCGGCTTTTCTGCGGCCAAAAGCGCTCGAGGGTATCGTGCTCGACGTGCAAGGCGTCTCAAAGAGCTTTGGCGGCATCCGCGCGGTGACCGATGCGAGCCTCACGGTCGGCGCGGGCGAAATTCACGCTTTGATCGGGCCGAATGGCGCGGGAAAAACCACGCTGTTCAATCTGGTCTCCGGCCTCTATCCGACCGACAGCGGCACCATCAGGCTGAACGGCCGCGAGATCCAGGGCGTGCCGTCGGAGGCGATCTGCCATCAAGGGCTGGCGCGCTCGTTCCAGATCACCAACCTGTTCAAGGGGCTGTCGATCTACGAAAACCTCCGCCTGTCGTTGCAGGCGCAGAGTCCCGGCCGTTTCGACCTGTGGCGCGACATCGACCACTACAGGGACATCCACGCCGAGACTGCGGAGCTGATCAAATTCCTCGGCCTCGAAGGCATCGAGACAATCGAAGGCGGCGAACTGTCCTATGGCGGGCAGCGGCTGGTCGATCTCGGCATCGCGCTCGGCTCCAAGCCGCAGGTGCTGCTGCTGGATGAACCGCTCGCCGGGCTTGCCGCCGCCGAGCGCGAGCGCGTCTCGAACCTCGTGAAAAACATCGCCGCCAACATTCCGGTCCTGATCGTCGAGCACGACATCGATCGCGTGCTCGGCTTTTCCCGCACCGTCACCGTGATGAACCAGGGCGAGGTGCTGATGACCGGCACGCCCGAGGCCGTGCGCGCCGACCGCAAGGTGCAGGAGATCTATACCGGCACCGGCGTGCCTGAGGTCGAGCATATCACGAGCGAGCAGGCCCGCGACAGCACAGCCCCCATTCTGCGCTTCGAACGCGTCAACACGTTCTACGGCAAGAGCCATATCCTGCACGACGCCACCCTCGACGTGCGCGAAGGTGAAATCGTTGCGCTGCTCGGCCGCAACGGCGCCGGCAAGTCGACGCTCCTAAAGACGCTCGCGGGCCTGGTGCCGCTGTCATCGGGCACGATTGAGTATGCCGGCATGGAGATCTCCCGCCTGCCTGCGCCCGAGATCGCGCGCGCCGGCATCGGCTATGTGCCGCAGGGCCGCGGCCTGTTCGCCGGGATGACGGTGCGGGAAAATCTCTCGCTCGGGCGTCTCGCGCGCAAGACCGACGGCAGCAACGGCGTGGTGTGGGACGAAGCGCAGATCCTCAACTATTTCCCGCGTTTGCGCGAGCGCATGGACGTCGCGGCGGATTATCTTTCCGGCGGCGAGCAGCAGATGGTGGCGGTGGCGCGCGCGATGTCGGGCAATGTCAAACTCCTGCTGCTCGACGAGCCCTTCGAGGGTCTGGCACCGGCCGTGATCCTCGAACTGTTCAAGGTGTTCGACCGGCTGCGGCAACACATCTCCATCGTGATCGTCGAGCACAATCTCGACCTGGTGCTGGCGCTCGCCGACCGCGTCTTCGCGCTGGAACGCGGCGCGGTGTTCCATCAGGGCCCGGCGCAACCGCTGCTGACCGACCTCGAATACCGCAAGACGATCTTGTGGCTATGACTGCAACGCCCGCCATTGCGAGGGAGCCAACGGCTCGCAATGACGGCCCTAAACTCTACGGAGGCGACAATGCGATATCTGGTGAAGGCTATGTTGTCAGGTGTCATGGCGCTCTATGCGATCAGCGCCAGCGCCGCCGACGATCCGATGACCATCGCGGTATTCACCAAGAACCGCACCAACCCGGCCTATGAGGCCTTTCGTATCGCCTCGGACCAGATCGCCCGCACGACAGGCGTGAAGGTGACCCACCTGGTGCCGAACCAGCCTGACAACGTCGACGAACAAAAGGCCATGGTCGATCAGGTACTGAAGGACAGGCCGGACGCCGTCATCTTCATCCCCGTCGACGACATCGCCATGATTGATTCGGTGAAGAAGCTCAATGATGCCAAGATCCCTATCGTACTGGTTTCCAATCCACTGCCCGGCAGCTTCGTCACCTATGTCGGCGCCGACGACTTCGAGATCGGATATCGCGAAGCGCGCTATCTCTTCGAAAAGCTCGGCGGCAAAGGGAAAATCGTCGTCATCGAGGGAACGCCGGCGGCGCCGACCAATCGCGAACGCGTGCGGGGCTACCAGCGTGCCTTCACTGAATTTCCTGGCATCCAAGTCTTGGGATCGGGGATCGGCAATTACCAGCAACCTGATGCAAGGCGCGTGATGGAGAAGTTTCTTTCTGAGCACAAGGAGATCGACGCGGTGCTCTCAGCCAATGACAGCATGGCGCTGGGCGTGCTGGAAGCGCTCAAGGCCGCCAACCGGACGGCGATCGTGATCGGCATCAACGGTATTCTTCCAGCCGTGAAGCAGATCGAAGCCGGCGGGATGTTAGCCACCGTCGATTTCAACATGTTCAAGATCGGCTGCACGGCGACGCGGGCGGCGGTGCGTCACCTCAAGAAGGAGCCGCTACCGGAGAAGGTGATGCTGCCGGCGGAAGTGATCGACAAGACCAACTACAAGGCTTGGCTGGTGCCGGTCGACCAGCGGACCTGCCCTGAATGGAATGACGTGGCGCGCTGATTGCGGCAACGCGCGCTCACGAAAGCAGGGAATCTTCGTGCGGCCACGTGCGCGCGATAATCTCCGCCGCGCCCTTGTCGAGCAGATCGAGGCCGACGGCACGGCCGAGCTCGCGGGGCCGATCTGCCGCGCCGGTCCGCGACACCTCGATAAAGAGGTCGCCGGCTTCATCCAGCACGGCAGCGGTCAACGTCATCTCACGATCCGCCAACGTCGCATGGCCGGCGATCGGCGAGTTGCAGTGGCCGTTCAAAACCCACAGCACTTCGCGCTCGGCCTCGGCGCAGAGGCGCGACGAGGCGTCCTCGATCTTGGCGAGCCGGCCGCGCGTGATCCAGTCCTTCTCGACGCATTCCACCGCGACGATGCCCTGCCCTACCGCGGGCAGCATTTCCCGGACCGAAAAGTCATGGACGATGCGCGAGGCCATTCCGATGCGTTCGAGCCCTGACCTTGCCATCACCAGCGCATCCGCCGGTCCCACCTCGCCGCCATCGGGAAGCCGCTGCTTATCGCCGCGATCGAGCTTTGCGACGCGGGTATCGGCGGCGCCGCGGAAATGGATTACGGTGGCCTCGGGGAACAGCCGGCGCAGATAGGCGGCGCGGCGCACCGCATTGGTGCCGATCTTGAAACCCTTACCCTTCGATGCGCGAAACGCATCCAGCGAAAGACCCGGACGCAACACCAGCGCGTCGTTGGCCGGATCGCGCGGCAGGGTCGCCGCGATGATCAGGCCGGGGGTCTCCTCGTTGCCGGGAACGTCCTTGAGCGAATGCATCGCCGCCTGCAATTCTCCGCCGCGCATCGCCTCGCGAATTTCGGCGACGAACGCGCCCCCTTGCCGCCATGACGCAGCAGCTTGCTGGTCTGGTCCTGATCGCCGCGGGTTTCGAACTTGACGATCTCGACATCGAGCGCCGGATCGGCCGCGCGCAGCAGCCGCGCAATTCCTTCCGTCTGCGCCAGCGCCATCGCACTCTTCCGCGTGCCAATCTTCAAGGTCTGTCCTGACACAAGGTCTCCGTTCGGTCACACCGATTGCTTCCAGCGTAGGGGATAGAGCAAGCGGCGCATCAGAACAACGTCTTTGGCTGACGGAAAACAGTGACTCGATGACCGAACTGGCAAACGTGCTGCCGTCTCGGAGCAACCCCTTGTGCGGCAAAGCAATTTCCCGCCAGCGTGATTCAGCTTCCGGCCTCCGCATCTGCCACCACGACGACGCCGTCTGCCGCTTTAACGCCGTTCCCTCTGGGCAAGACAAACAACGGATTGATCTCCGCCTCCAGCAGGTTCTTCCCGATCGAAGTCACCATGTTGGAGAAAGCGAGCATGGTGTCGACGAGGGCATCGACATCCGCAACGGGGCGGCCGCGAAAGCCGCGCAGCAGCGGAGCGGACTTCAACTCGCCGATCATTTCCTCCGCATCCTGTCGTGAAAGCGGTGCCAGTCTTACGGCGGTGTCCTTGTAGAGTTCGGCGGCGATGCCGCCCGTGCCGAGTAGGACCGACGGTCCAAGCTGCTTGTCGTCCTTGAAGCCGAGGATCAGTTCGACGGCGCCGGTCACCAGTTCCTGGACCAGAAATCCCTCCGGCCTCCGGTTCGTCGCCGTCGAAAATGCCTCCGCCATCCGCCGGCACGTCGCCGCGGAATCGCGCGGCGAGACATTGACGGCAACTCCCCCGATATCGGATTTGTGAAGCACCTCGCGCGAGAGAATCTTGATCACGACGTTGCCGCCGAAATTCAACGCGGCAGGCGCAGCTTTCCTCAGGCGTCGCGACACAGACCTCATGGGTGATGGGAACGCCGAACTTCGCAAACAGCGCCTTGCTCTCATATTCGTTGAGCGGACCCGGACGCAGCATGCGCCGGACGTCGGCTCCAACCGCCACGGGTATAGCCGGCTCACCGGTCTGCGGGGAAATCTTACGGCGAATGTGCCACATTGCCGAAAATGCCGTGGCGCAGGCCTCCGGTGCGGCGAAGGTCGGTATGCCCGAGAGATTAAGATGCCTGACTGCGTGCGGCGCGTGCGGGCTGGCAAACACCACAACGGGCTTCTCGGTCCGAGCGAAGCAATCGCGCAACGGCGCGCCGACAATCTCCGGCTCCGTGATCGAAGACGATCCTAGAATGACGGCAACCGCATCGTAGGAAGGACTTTCGAGCACGCTGGCGAGCACATTTCGAAAGTATTCGGATTTTACACCCGCGAGGGTAACGTCGATGGGGTTTCGATCCAGCACTGCGTCGGGGATGTTCAGAGCCTTCAAGCGTTCAGCGGTCATCGGGTCTGGCGCCGGAGTTTCAAAGCCCGCCAGGCCGGCCGCATCAGCGACCAGACTCGCCGAGCCGCCAGTTGATGTTACGACGGCAACGCGACGGCCCTGCAATCGGCGGGCGGAACTTAGCGCGAGCGGAATATCGAGCAGATCGGAGAATTGCAGTGTTCTGATGATGCCGAGTTGCCTGAACAATGCGTCGTAAACGACATCCGACCCTGCCAACGCCCCGGTGTGCGAACTTGCCGATTGGGCGCCGGACTCGGATCGCCCGACCTTGAAAGCGACGATTGGCTTGCCGGCTCGCGCCGCCCGCAGTGCCGCCTGGCGAAATTGCGCCGGCTTGCGCAGGCCTTCCAAGTACAGCGCAATCACCTGCGTGGCAGGATCGTCAACCAGGTAATCGACAAGGTCAGAGACGTCGATATCGGCTTCGTTGCCCGTCGCGACCAGCTTGGAAAAGCCGACACCCTGGGCCTCCGCTCTCGACAGCAGCGATCCAAGGATTCCCCCGCTTTGGGAAACGAGCGCGATGGAGCCGGCGGGCACGAGTTGGCTGATCTGGAGCGCCGCACTCGCCGATAGTGCGATACCATCGGTGACATTGACGAGGCCGATCGTGTTCGGGCCGAGCAGCCGCATGGTGCCGGCGGCGCTCTTCAGCTCTTGCTGCCGGGCCATTCCGTCGGCGCCGCTTTCGCCAAATCCGCCGGCGAGAACGATTGCTGCGCCCGTTCCGATAGCTCCGAGATCCTTGACCGCGTCCGGAACGCGGGCAGAGCCGACAAGGACGATGGCGACGTCGGGTGCGTGCGGTAGCGACCGGATATCCGGAAAGCATGGATAGCCTCCGATCGATTGATAGCGCGGGTTAACCGGGAAGACGTCATGGCCGTAACCATATTTCTGCAGAAAGGCGAGCGGACGGCCGGTCAATTTGCCGGCGTCGGCTGAGGCGCCGATAATCGCCACGCTCTTCGGTCGGATCAGACGTTCCAGCGCATCCATATCGATCCTCCTAGCGCGCGGATTTGTCGAGGAATGCCGCGACGGATTCCCGGTGTTCGAAAGTCGTGTAGCAAATGGCCTGGGCTTCCCGGCCGAGCGCAAAGACCTGCTCTTCCGCCGTTTCAAACGTGCGGTCGATGATCCCCTTGGTCAGAGCGATGGCCGCAACAGACCCGCGACTGAGATCGCGTGCCCATGCGGAAGCGTCATGCAGGAGCGTCGCAGCCGGACCCACGCGATCCGCCAGTCCGATCGCAAGCGCTTCGGCTGAGCCTACGGGGCGGCCGGTGAAGATCATCTCTTTCGCGCGCGACAAACCTATCCGCCGCGGCAGGAAGTACATTCCTCCACCGTCGGAAACCAGTCCACGACGAACAAAGCTCATGCTGAACACAGCATCTTCCGAGGCCACGATGAAATCGCACGCGAGCGCGAGATCGCATCCCAGACCCGCCGCGGCGCCGTTCACGGCTGCGATCGTCACCTTTCCCATGCCGTGGAGCGCGGCAACACTCCTGTGAGTCTGCTGCTGTCTGCGCCAGCCGTTGAACGCCACCTTTCCGGAGGGCCCCTGCAGCCGGTCCCGCATGCCGGAAATGTCGCCGCCCGAACAGAACGACTTGCCGTTTCCGGTCAGAACCACGGCCCGCACGGCTTCGTCGTTACCGGCGCGGTCGAGCGCGGCGACGAACTGGGCGCGCATCTCATCGTTGATGGCGTTGCGCACATCCGGCCGGTTCAACCGCACGACCGCGACGGATTCTTCGACTGACAATTCGACCAGGCAGGTCATCATTACCTCTCAAACCGGTGATGGATTTCGTGGATGTCGTGAGCGATGGTGCGAAAGCGCTATTCCACCTTGATGTTCGCGTCCTTGATCACCTTGCGCCATCGCTCTTCCTCGTCCCGAACATAGCGGTCGAGTTGTTCGGGCGCGCCGCCGACCATGATCAGGCCCTCGTTGCTTTCGAGCCGCTTGAAAGCTGGAGACTGCACGGCTTTTGCAACGGCCTTGTTCAGACGCTCGATGATCGGCGCAGGCGTCTTGGCCGGGGCGTATAGGCCGTACCAACTTTCTGCGGCGTAGCCCGGCACCCCGCTTTCGGCGACCGTCGGCAAATCGGGGAACGCACGCGAGCGTTCCGCGGTCGTGACGGCCAAGGCCCGGAGTTGCCCGCCGCCGATCAGCGAGGCGGCGCTTGCCACCGTGGTGAAGATGACATCGATCTGGCCGCCAAGGAGATCGGTGATCGCCGGCGCGGCGCCGCGATAGGACACCGTCGTCAGGTTCACATTCGCCATCGATTTGAACAGTTCGCCCGCCAGATGAGCCGACGTTCCCGTGCCGAACGTGCCGTAGTTGAGCTTTGCGGGGTTGGCCTTGGCTTCCGCGATCAGGTCGGCGATCGATTTGATCTTCGAGGCCGGATTGACGACGACGATGTTGAGGGATCGCGCGATCAGCGAGACCGCGGCGAAATCCTTGCGCGGATCGAACGGAAGCTTACTGTTCAAGCTCGGATTGACCGCGTGGGCGAAGCTTGCCAGCAACAGCGTGTAGCCATCGGGCTCGCTGGTCGCGACCACCTGCGTCCCGATGACGGTGCCCGCGCCCGGCTTGTTTTCGATGATGACCGGCTTGCCGAGATCCGTCGTGATCTCCTGCGCCAGCGTTCGTGCGATGATGTCGGTGCCGCCGCCGGAGGAGAAGGGAACGACGATCTTGATGGTCTTGGCCGGATATTCTGCTCGGACCGGCGTAACGGCTAGCGCAGCTAGCACCGACATGGCGACAACAATGACCTGCAGGCGCCGGCGCGCTCCTGAAGGATACGTGACCTTGCTCTCTTGCATGCGTGCTCCCTTGGGGCTGTTGTTCGGGCATCTTGAAAATGCGTTCTGGCGTGGCGGCTTCTCTGTCCGGGCCGTCTGTGGAGCTAGCACAGGCAACTCGACCGCTCCTGACCCCATTTCCACCTAGTGGAATTGGGTCGCGGCTGCGTTCGCCGACATTTGCCCCACCCGCTTGCATCTCTTGGGCTGTCTCGCCTATCCCTTGGAAGGGCCGAGGGAGGCGACGCCATGAGCTCTGCGGGCGGCAATCGTTCTTTGCAAAGAGGGATCGAAATCCTGCGCGCGTTCCGTCAGGGCATCGATGTTCTCGGAAATGGAGAGATCGCGGAACGAACCGGAATTCCGCGCGCCACCGTCAGCCGGCTTACGCGTACGCTTGTGCAATCGGGCATGCTGGACGACGTTCGCAGCGAGCGCGCCTACCGGCTGGCCGCAGCGGTAATCAGCTTCGGCCATGCAATGCGCGTCAGCTCGCCGGTCCTCAACGCGCTCGGCCCGATGATGCGCATCGAGATCGATGCGGCGGAAGATGAATGTCGGATTGGCCACCGCGGACCGCTCGATGATGGTCTATCTGGAATCGGTCCGCTTCAACCCGCGCGTGGCGCTGCGCAATGTCGTTGCAGGGCAGCAGGTGCCGATGGAATTGACCTCGCTCGGGCGTGCCTATCTGGCCGGCATATCAAAACAGGAAAGGGCCAGGCTGCTCGCAACCTTCAAGCGGCGCAGCGCCGGGGCGACGCAAAGCTTGCTGGCCGAGGTGCAGCGATCGATCCGGTCCGTCAAGCGCGACGGCTATTGCGCCGTCTCGTGGCAGCGCGGCGTGCTCGCTGTTGCGACACCGATCATCGTAAGGGGGATGCCGGTCTACGCCCTGAACATGAGCACGCAGAATGTGCAACCCACCGCACGGCTGTCCGCCGAGATGGGCGCCTATCTCCTGGCCTTTGCCAAGCGGTGCAATGAGGCCCTCGCGGGCGAGTAGGTCAGCCCGGCGACACCCTCTGCCCGATCGATGTTTCGCCCGCTCGGCGATGGTCTGCCATTCGAAAATGGCCGATTGTGCATCGCAACAGAATCAATAGAGTGGCTCCGCAAGAGGGTTTTTCGTTGTCCGATACCAGTGCCGACGCCTTGGCCGCTTCCGGCCACCGCCCGATGGGCTTCCCCGAATTCGTGATCGTGATCGCGTCGATCATGGCGCTGAATCCGCTTGCGATGGACATGATGCTGCCGGCGCTGCCGGACATCGCGTCCGCCTTCCACATCACCTCGGCCAACCGGCCGCAGATGGTGCTGTCGATCTTCCTGGTTGGCTTCGGCGTCGGGCAGTTCGTCATGGGCCCGTTATCCGACCGGTTCGGTCGGCGGCCGGTCCTGCTTGGGGGCATGGCCGTCTATTGCATCGCCAGCCTGCTCGCGATTGCCGCCCCCTCTTTCGAAACGCTGCTGCTGGCTCGCGCACTGCAGGGCCTCTGCACCTCGGCAACCCGCGTGATCGCGACATCGATCGTGCGCGACTGCTATGCTGGCCGGCGCATGGCCAGCGTGATGTCGCTGGCGATGATGATGTTCATCGCGGTGCCCGTGGTCGCCCCGGCCTTCGGCCAGGCCGTGCTGCTGCTGACGCAATGGCGCGGCATCTTCATCGTGCTGATGCTGTATGGCGTGGTGGCGTTGATCTGGAGCGCGCTTCGCATGCCGGAGACGCTGCCGGTCGAAAAGCGCAGGTCGCTCGCCGTCGGCGAGGTGTTTGACGCGTTCCGCCAGACGCTGACCAATCGCCAGACGCTGGGTTATGCGCTGGTCGCCGGCGGCATATTGGGTTCGCTGTTCGCGTTCGTGTTCATTTCGCAGCAGGTGTTCACCGAGATCTACAAGCTCGGATATTATTTTCCGCTTGCGTTTGCCGGCGTCGCGGTCGGAACCGCCATCGCCGGCTTCGTCAATTCCCGCCTCGTCGGCCGCCTCGGCATGCGCGTGATCTCCCACGCTGCTCTGCTAGGCTTCGTGGTCATCGCTGCAACCATGCTGGTCGCGGCGAAAATACAGATGCTGCCGTTGCCGCTGTTCATGGTGCTCTCGATATCCATGATGTTTGCGTTCGGGTTGATGATCGCCAATTTCACCGCGCTCGCCATGGAGCCGCAGGGCCATATCGCCGGCACCGCCGCGTCGCTGTACGGCTCGATCACCACCCTGCTCGGCATCGGCATCGGCGCCACCATCGGCCAGGGTTACGACGGCACGCTGGTGCCGTTCGCGACCGGCTTCCTGCTCTGCACGCTGGCGGCGCTCGCGGTGGTGCTGGTGGTGGAGAAGGGCCGGTTGTTCAGGCCGCACGTCTTGAAGGTGTGACGAGCATGGCGGATACCTGCCCTGCGCTGGGCGTTATCTCGCGAAGCTGATAACAATTGCTCTCATCGCCTTTAAGTCAGGAATTGGAAGATGGATAACCGCAGTAGCATCTGGCGTGGCGTCGACACCATCAAGCCGCGCTTCATAGACTTGAGCAACCGGGTCTGGGCGATGCCCGAGATCTGCTACACCGAGGCGCGTTCTTGCGCCGAACATCTCGCCGAGCTGCGTCATCAGGGTTTCCGCATCACGGAGCAGGTCGCAGGCATTCCCACCGCCCTGATGGGCGAATGGGGCGAAGGCGGACCCGTGATCGCCTTCCTTGGCGAATATGACGCCCTGCCCGGTCTCAGCCAGGAGGCTGGCGTCGCGGAACCTCGGCCGCTGCAGGCCGGCGGCCACGGCCATGGTTGCGGCCACAATCTGCTCGGCTCCGCCGCCCTGCTCGCGGCCACGGCCGTGAAGGATTGGCTCGCCGAGCACAAGGTGCCGGGACGCGTGCGCTATTATGGCTGCCCCGCGGAGGAAGGTGGCGCAGCGAAAACCTTCATGGTGCGATCAGGCGCCTTCGACGACGCCGATATCGCGATCACCTGGCACCCCCACAGTTTCTGGGAAGTGGCGGTGATGCCCTCGCTCGCCAACACCCGCGCCGATTTCATTTTCACCGGGCGGACCTCGCATGCCGCGGCCTCGCCGCATCTCGGCCGCAGCGCGCTGGATGCGGTCGAACTGATGAATGTCGGCGTCAACTACATGCGCGAACATATGCCGAGCGATGCGCGTGTACACTATGCCCTGCTCGACACCGGCGGCATCGCCCCCAACGTGGTGCAGGCCCATGCCCGCGTGCGCTATTCGATCCGCGCCCGCGATCTGCCCGGCATGAACGAACTGGTGGAGCGCGTCCACAAGGTCGCCCAAGGCGCGGCGCTGATGACCGAAACGAGTGTGGAGATGCGGATCATTTCCGCCGTCTCCAATTTGCTGCCCAACACCCCGCTCGAACAGGCCCTTCACGGCATCATGGAGGAACTCGGCCCGCCGCATTTCGACGAGGCCGACAAGGATTTCGCGCAAAAGATCCGCTCGACGCTGACCGAGAAGGATATCGCCACCGTCTATCATGCGATCGGCATGGAGCCGAGCGAGCGGCCGCTGGCCGATTTCATCGTGCCGCTGGACGCCAAGCGCAACCCGCTGATCGGCTCCACCGATGTTGGCGACGTGAGCTGGGTCGTACCGACCGTCCAGGTTCACGCTCCGACCATTGCCATCGGCACCCCCTTGCACACATGGCAGGTGGTGGCGCAGGGCAAGAGCCCGCACGCCCACAAGGCCATGGTGCAGGCCGCCAAGGCCATGGCAGGCTTGGGTGTCAGGGCGCTGACGGAACCGGACTTGATCGCCGCCGCCAAGGCCGACCTGAACAAGCGCACCGCCCGCACCCCCTATGTCAGCCCGCTGCCGGACAGCGCGGCCCCGCCGCTGGGCATGTCGCTGGTCTGATCCTGATCCGTCCCTGTCCTGACTTGGCTTGGCTTGGCTTGGCCGAGCCGGCGAACAAATTTTTGCAGCGCAAAGCGCAATTTCGCGCGCTTTGGCGCGCCGAGACCGCCGGAATGCCAACGCGATGTGCGCCGCAACGGGGTTTCTGCCCAAGCAGAAATCATTGGCCGCTTCCATACTGCCAATTGTTGACAGGCGGACATTGACCTCCGGGGCATTTGATGTGCCATCTTGTCCTGGGACATCTGACGCCGCCGCCCGGCGGCGCGCCGCACAACTCCAAAACCAGACGGGGGACAACGATGCTGGACACCGAACTGCGGACCATGATCGACGAGGTGAAGGACGGCCGCATGGATCGCCGCGCCTTCGTTCAGCGGATGCTTGCCTTCGGTCTCACCGCGCCGATGGCGACGCAGATCCTCGCGATCGGCGGCGTGGCCATGGCGCAGAGCCCCGCGCCCTACAAGCCGACCAAGCGCGGCGGCGGTGGCCCGCTGAAGCTGCTGTGGTGGCAGGGAGCGACCTTGCTCAATCCTCATTTTGCCACCGGCACCAAGGACCAGGACGGTTCGCGCCTGTTCTACGAGCCGCTCGCGAGTTGGGACGCCAACGGCAACCTTTGTCCGATTCTCGCTGCGGAAATCCCGTCGACTCAAAACGGCGGTCTCGCTGCCGACGGCAAGTCGGTGACCTGGAAGCTCAAGCCCGGCGTCAAATGGCACGACGGCAAACCTTTCACCGCCGACGACGTCGTGTTCAACTGGGAATACGCCCGCGACCCCGCTACCGCGGCGCTGACGATCGGCGTCTACCAGGACATCACCGTCGAAAAAATCGATGACCTCACCGTCCGCGTCCTGTTCAAGAATCCCACCCCGTTCTGGGCCGACGCCTTCGTCGCCGTGGTCGGATGCATCCTGCCCAAACATCTGTTTGCGGAATACAAGGGCGCCAAATCCCGCGAGGCTCCGAACAATCTGAAGCCGGTCGGCACCGGTCCCTACAAGTTCGTCGAGTTCAAGCCGGGCGATCTTGTGCGCGGGGAAATCAATCCCGACTACCACATGCCGAACCGCCCCCACTTCGATACGATCGAGATCAAGGGCGGCGGCGATGCCGTCTCGGCGGCACGCGCAGTGATCCAGACCGGCGAGTATGACTATGCCTGGAACATGCAGGTGGAAGACGAGGTCCTGCTGCGCCTGGAGAAGGGCGGCAAGGGCAAGACCGTCTACACGACCGGCGGCGACATCGAATTCATCGCGCTGAACTTCACCGATCCCAACACCGAGATCGACGGCGAACGCTCGTCGATGAAGACCAAGCATCCGCTGTTCTCCGATCCAGCCGTACGCAAGGCGCTGGCGCTCCTGATCGACCGCGAAGCCGTTCAGAAGCACATCTACGGTCGCGCCGGCCGCACCACGGCCAGCTTCCTCAACGGTCCCGAACAATTCGTCTCCAAGAACACGAAATGGGAGTTCAGCGTCGAGAAAGCGATCCAGGTGTTGGAGGAGGCTGGATGGAAGGCCGGGGCCGACGGGATCCGTGAGAAGGACGGCAAGAAGCTGAAAATCCTGTACCAGACCTCGATCAACGGCCCGCGGCAGAAAACCCAGGCGATCGTCAAGCAGGCCTGCCGGAAGGCCGGCATCGACATCGAACTGAAATCGGTGGTGGCCTCGGTATTCTTCTCCTCCGATGTCGCCAATCCCGACACCTATTCCAAGTTCTACGCTGACATCCAGATGTTCCAGATTCCGATGACCCAGCCCGACCCCGCTCAGCACATGCGGCGCTTTCATTCGCGCTTCGTGGCCACCAAGGAAAACAAGTGGCAGGGCCGAAATTTCCCGCGCTGGGTCAACAAGGAATTCGACGCGGCGATCGATGCGGCCGAGGCTGAAACCGATCCGGTCAAGCGTGCGGCACTCTATATCAAGGCCAACGACATCATGTGGCAGGACACGGTGACCATCGCCGTGCAGCACCGCCTGAAGGTCGGCGCGGCAGTTAACTCGCTGCGGCCGGTGCTCAGCGGCTGGACCAACGACACGGACAATATCCAGGACTGGTATCGAGAGGCCTGAAAGCCGGCATAGGGGATCGTCCTCATGCGGCAGTATATCCTGCGTCGCCTGCTGATCGCAGTGCCGAGCCTGCTCGGCATTTCGCTCGTCCTGTTCACGGTGCTTGCGCTGGCGCCCGGCGATCCGTTCGCAGAGCTCGTGACCAATCCAAACGTGCCGCCCGAAGTGGCAGCGGCGCTTCGGGCCAAGTTCGGCCTCGACGATCCGGTCTCTGTCCGCTACCTGCGCTGGCTCGCGGCGATGGCGCAGGGCGACTGGGGCTTTTCCTTTGTCAGCCGGATGAACGTGGATACGCTGATCCTGCAGCGCCTGCCGACCACGCTCTACGTGATCGGCTCGGCGCAGGTGCTGGCGCTGCTGATCGCTATACCGGTCGGCGTCTTCGCCGCCACCCGGCCCTATTCGATCTTCGACCAGATCGCCAACACGCTCGCCTTTATCGGCTTTTCGCTGCCGACCTTCTTTACCGGGCTTTTGTTCATCCTGGTGTTTTCGATCAAGCTGGACTGGCTGCCGTTTGTCTATACGACCGACATCAAGGCGACCGGCATCCACTGGGTGGTCGAACAGGTCCGGCAGGCCATCATGCCGGTGATGGTGCTCGGCCTGTTCCAGGCGGCCTCCATGACGCGCTTCGTGCGCTCGGCCATGCTCGACGTGATCCGCCTTGACTACGTCACCACCGCCCGCGCCAAGGGCCTCGGGCAATCGAGGGTCATCGTCAAGCACGCGATGCGCAACGCGATGATTCCGGTCGTCACCCTGGTCGCGTTGCAGATGCCCGCGGTGTTCGGCGGCGCCATTGTCACCGAGCAGATCTTCCGGATTCCGGGAATCGGTTCACTGCTGATTTCCTCCATCCTCTCCAACGACACGCCGGTTGTGATGGCCGTGACCTTCGTCTTCGCCTGTCTTGTGGTGCTCTTCAACCTGATCGCGGATATCCTCTATGGCTGGCTTGATCCTCGCATCTCCTTCCGCTGAGCGGCGGCCGGCCTGGTCGCCCTGGCGCGAGACTTGGCGGCGCTATCGCCGCCATAAGCTCGCCGTGGTCAGCGCGTTCCTGCTGCTGGTCCTGATCGCAGCGGTGGTATTCGGCCCATTCGTCTGGCGCGTCAGCATCAACGACATCGATTTCACTGCGCGCCTTGAGGGCCCCTCGCTCGCCCACCCGTTCGGCACCGATGATCTCGGGCAGGATATCCTCGCCCGCATGATCTATGGTGGACGTATCTCGCTCGCGGTTGGGCTTGCCGCCATGGCGGTCGCCGTCCTCGTCGGTACGCTGATCGGTGCGCTCGCCGGCATGTCGCGCGGGGCGCTCGGGCACGCGCTGATGTGGCTGACCGACCTGTTCCTCTCGCTACCGCAACTGCCGCTGCTGCTGCTGCTGATCTACCTGTTCCGCGACGGGCTCAAATCCGTGTTCGGGCCCGAGGGCGGCATCTTCATCCTGATCGTGCTCGTCATCGGCGGCCTACGCTGGATGCCGGTCGCGCGGCTGGTGCGCGCTCAGTTCCTCTCCTTGCGCGAGAAGGAATTTGTCGAAGCCCGCGCGCGCTCGGCGCCAGCCCGTTGCGGCAGGTGGTGCGGCACATCCTGCCTAACGCAGTCGGCCCCGTGATCATTGCCGGCACCATCGACGTCGCCGCCGCGATCATCGCCGAATCGACGCTGTCGTTTCTCGGCCTCGGCTTTCCGCCGGATACCCCGACCTGGGGACGGCTATTGTTCGACGCCAAGGACTATCTCGACATCGCTGCGCATTGGGCGATGTTTCCGGGCGGCGCCATCTTCATCGCGGTCGTCGCGATCAATTTCATCGGCGACGGCCTGCGCGATGCGCTCGACGCGCGGCGGGTGATCTGATGGCCCCATTGCTCGAAATCAAGGGCCTGAAAACCCACTTCGCCACCGACGACGGCATGCTGAGGGCGGTCGACGGCGTCGACATCACGCTCAACAAGGGCGAGACGCTCTGCGTGGTCGGCGAGTCCGGCTGCGGCAAGACCGTCACCGCGATGTCGATCCTGAAACTGATCGCAATGCCGCCCGGCCGCATCGTCCAGGGCCAGATCCTGTTCGAGGGCCGCGACCTCGTGCCGCTCACCAGCAGCGAACTGGATAACATCCGCGCCAAGGATATCGGCTTCATCTTCCAGGAGCCGATGACCTCGCTCAACCCGGTGCTATCAGTCGGCGAACAGGTTGCCGAGAGCCTGCGCCGCCACGAAGGCCTCTCTAACAAGGACGCACTCGCCCGCACGGTCGAGATGTTCAAGCTGGTGCAGATCCCCAACGCGGAAGCCCGGGTCCATGATTACCCGCATCAGTTCTCGGGCGGCATGCGCCAGCGCGTCATGATCGCGATGGCGCTGGCCTGCAAGCCAAAGCTCGTCATCGCCGACGAGCCGACCACCGCGCTCGACGTGACCATCCAGGCGCAGATTCTCGACTTGTTGCAGGACATGAAGGAACGCTTCGGCATGGCGGTGATGCTGATCACCCACGCCATGGGCGTGGTGGCCGAAACCGCGCAGCGGGTCGTCGTCATGTATGCCGGCAAGGTGGTCGAAGAGGCCGATGTCGACAGCCTGTTCGAAAGCCCGCGCCATCCCTACACGCAGGGCCTGATCCGCTCGATCCCGCGCATCGACCTTGCTGCCGCGCACAAGACCCGGCTGGAAGCGATCGGCGGCTCGGTGCCGATCCTGATCAATCCGGCGCCCGGCTGCCGCTTCGCGCCGCGCTGCCGCTTCGCCTCTGGTCGTTGCGCCGAACAGGAACCGGTGCTGCGCGAGGTCGCACCGGGCCATCGCATGGCCTGCCACCTTGGCGACACGCAGGGAGTGACGTCATGAGCGAGCCCCTGCTGCGCGTCACCGCTCTGAA
This sequence comes from Bradyrhizobium sp. RDI18, assembly GCF_043203335.1. Taxonomy (NCBI): domain Bacteria; kingdom Pseudomonadati; phylum Pseudomonadota; class Alphaproteobacteria; order Hyphomicrobiales; family Nitrobacteraceae; genus Bradyrhizobium; species Bradyrhizobium sp. RDI18. Next base: position 1,421,719 of record NZ_JBICRN010000006.1, read on the forward strand.
AAAGCATTTTCCCGTCAAGGGCGGACTCCTTTCGCGCGAGGTCGGGCGCGTGCATGCGGTGGACGGCGTGTCGTTTGCAGTCAATCGCGGCGAAACGCTCGGGCTGGTCGGCGAGTCCGGCTGCGGCAAGTCCACCACCGCGCGCTGCGTGCTGCGCCTGGTCGAACCCAGCGAAGGCGAGATCGTCTTCGATGGGCGCGACGTGCGGGGCCTTTCCGGCGGCGACCTCCGCGCCATGCGGCGCAACATGCAGATCGTGTTCCAGGACCCCTTTGCCTCACTCAATCCGCGCATGACGGTCGGCGCGATTCTCGGCGAAGCCTTTACCATCCACGCGCTCGCTTCCTCGGCAAGCGAGCGGGATGACCGCGTGGCGAGCCTGCTCGTCAAGGTCGGGCTGAAGGCCGAGCACATGCGCCGCTACCCGCACGAATTTTCCGGCGGCCAGCGCCAGCGCATCGTGATTGCGCGCGCACTTGCGGTAGAGCCGAAGTTCATCGTCTGCGACGAACCGGTTTCCGCGCTCGACGTCTCCATTCAGGCGCAGGTGATCAATCTGTTGGAAGACCTGCAGGCCGAGCTCAAGCTCACCTATCTGTTCGTCGCCCACGATCTCTCCGTGGTCGAGCATATTTCCGACCGCGTCGCGGTGATGTATCTGGGGCGCATCGTCGAGCTGGCTGACGCGAGCGACCTCTACCGCAATCCCCGACATCCCTACACGCAGGCGCTGCTTTCCGCCGTGCCGGTGCCGGACCCGAAGGTGAAGCGCAAGCGGATCCGGTTGCAGGGCGACGTACCCAGCCCGATGAACCCGCCGCGGGGTTGTCATTTCCACACCCGCTGCCCGATCGCCGAGCCGCGCTGCCGGGAAAGCGCGCCCGAACTGAAGCAAGGCAGCGACGGGCATTTCGTGGCGTGTCATCTGGCCTGACAGCGGCGGCTTATTCCGCCTGGCTATCCGCCGCGTCTCATGCGGCGGCGGCAAAGAATCAAATCCCTCAAAACAATACGGCCCCGCCCCGGCAGCGGTCGAACCACTCGTGCCGGGGCGGGGCCGAAATCAGATCGTGGGCGCTAGTCTAGCGCGTTTGGATGCCGTTTTTGCGGATCAGGTCCGAAAGCTGGGACAAAAGCTCCCGAAGCCTGGCATTCTCCTCGATCAGCGCGTGGGCTTCGTCGGCCTGTTCGTTTCGACGAAGGGCGGGCTCGTCCCCGCGCAGGGCATTCTCAAGCAGTGAAAGAGCGTCGTCGGTCGGTTCCTCAACCCAAAATGAAGGTTCAGCGCGGCGGTCTCGCTTATTAAGCTGCGGATGGTCTACTCGCATGATTGATACTCCAATTTTAAAAAGCGGAACGTGCCCCCAGTCACCCTGTCTCGCGCGCGGAGAATGAGGTGAGTCGGCAGGCAAATTTGCGACTAAAATTGGAATCGTGCGGAGACGACCCCGGCGCTAAAGCGGCGTGATTGCGGCAAACCGTAAGGCCCGCGCCGGGCAAACCTGCAGCCTGCGCGTGCGATCTAGAGAAACGTCGACAATTGATAGAGCGCGTAAAGAACCTCTAGCCCCATGAGAACGAGAGCTGCGATCATCAGATAATAACCAAAATGCATGCGGAATTTGAAACCAATGCCTCTCGCGGCCCGTGCGGAATCGCGTCGGGCCGTAAATCAAACTCGATACGCGTCGGAAGGGATAAGCCTCCGGCGAACCATGCGTCGGGCAACCAGGAACAAAAAGGCCTCCGCCGCCGCGGAAGTGACGCCTTTGCCTCTTGCCTTTGTCGCGAGCCCCTTCTTGACCGGAGGTCTCTAGTTCGACGCCAGCTCGCCTGTTCACACACCGTGGAAAATCTTGATTCCCCACAGCACGATGACGATGGCCAATACCAGCGTAGCCGCCGTCAGTACACTTTCTAAGGAAGCGACTCTCATACTAACTCTCCGCTTCCCAGCCCCGCTAACGGTCTAGGCGATTCGTTGATTCGACCGCAATCGCGCGATCACAATGGCTTGAACGTTGCTTGGCGGTTGTGTTTTAGAGGTCACACATCTGGGTATGGCGGCGCATTTCTCCGCCGCGACGACGCAGCCATGCGCCTGCGGAAGCGGAAATGCCCGCCTCTTACGACGGCTTCTCGATTGAAGGGTTTATTCGGGCCGGCTTGCCGAAACGTAGGGACCGGACGGAACCGGCGCGCTTCGCCGCCGTTCGGCGAGCGCCGCCAGGCGATCGTATTCTTCCGCCACCTTGAGCAGGCGCCCCTGATCCTTGACGGCAACAGCAGCTAGCTCCCTCGTCCGTTCCGCGCGCTTGCGCCAGTGCTCCGCATTGGTCAGGAAATCCGTCATCGGTACGCCCCTAAGGTGGTTTGCTCCCCAGCCCGCCCCGAGACGCCAGAAAGGCCGGCGGTACGTCAAAAATTAGGCCTAATCCGATCTGCCGTGTGACTCGAACGACGCATGAACTATCTGGCGAGCCTTTTCGCCGTTGCCTTTCCGACGCAAATTTGCCCCGGACTCAATGGAAAGTTCGTCGCTGAAAAGGCGACTGTGCCACCTTGTGATCAGGAAATTGTCATGAGTACCGAACACTCACCGCGTGCCAGACAGGCCGGCGTCGATGCATTTCGGGACGCCGGACATCGCGACAACGTCGTGCCGCTGCGTCAGGGCAAGTACGAGCTTCAAGCGCGCAACGCGCCGCTTCGAGGCGACGCCCTCCTTGCCGCGTTATCGCCCCTACTCGACGAAGCCGACGGACTTCGCAGAGATGGCGCGCGGCAGCAGGAAAACGGCAATCTCGGGCTGCTGCTCGAGGAGAATGTCCGGCTGCGAAAGCTTGCGGTCAGGCTGTCGAACCTTCTTGGCGACCTTCCCGAACAAGGCAAGTGAGATCGGCTTTGCCGCCGCTGGTCACGCGTAGGCCGCCGTAACGCTCCCGAACGGGCCGAAATCCGCGACATAGGTCTCACCGGGCTTCGGCCGCAACATGCCGGTCAGGGTCCCCGTGCTGACGGTCTGTCCCGCCTTCATTCCGATGCCGGTGCGCGAGAGCTCGTTGGCGAGCCAGGTGAGCGGCACCATGGGATGGTCGAGCGCCTCCCCCGCCGTGCCCTTTCGGCGCAGCATGCCGTTGCAGGTCAACGATACTTCCTGCCCGGCGATATCGCGCGTCTTCCAATCGGGGATCGCGGCGCCGCAGACGATGATGCCGCTTCCCGCGCCATCGGCGAGGATCGCGGGCAGCGGCGGAAACGCGGCGTCGTGGACGAAGCGGCATTCGGCGAGTTCGATTCCCGTATGCAGCGACACTACCGCCTCGGTGACCTCAGCCAGCGTGTAGGACTTTTCGCGCGGCGGCAGATCGACGCCCAAGCGCGCCTGATACTCGACTTCGGGAATCGGGCTGCAGAGTTTGGCATGCTCGACGCTGGCCGGCGACTCCATGATCGGAGCGAATACCCGGCCATAGATCGGCGAGTCCGTGCGAAGCTGACGCTGCAGCCCCCTCCTTCATGCCGGCGATCTTCCAGCCGACGATCTCCCAGCCCAGTTCTTCCGCGACCATGCCGGCGACGCGATAGGCTGTCGCCTTGTCAGGCGGCACCAGCCGTCGATCGAGGCCACTTTGCGGGCGTCGTTCACGGCGCAGCGTCGCGAGCAGGCGGGCGAGTTCACGTTGGTGAGCGATGTCCATGACTTACCCCTGCACCAGCGCGGCAGCCTCGCGCAGCGAGACCGGCGCATCGCCGAGCAGCAAATCGATCGCTGCGTTCTCCCAATGCTGCGCCTGCAGATTGGTCGACGAATGTTCGGCCAAGCGATGCTCGAGCACAAAACGCGAAAGCAGCAGGCGGCGGGCGTCGCCGCCGTCGTTGCCGAGGCGCGTACCTTCGGACGCCAATAGCGCAGCCGTCGTGGCGTGGTAGAGCTTTCCGGCGGCGATCCTGCAAAAACGCTCGTTCGCCGGATCTGCCGCAACCGCTTCCGCAAACCGCATCGCATCCGTCAGCGCGCCGGAAAGGCGCGTCCGGAACTGACCCGGCATCCCGGCCGTGTCCTCCAACCGGCGGCCGAGATCGTCGCGCAACGCTTCGTGGCCCCGCGCCTTTCCGACCGCGCGCTGGACCGCGTCGAGCGCGTTGATGTTGCTGGTGCCCTCCCACAACAGGCCGAGATGGGCATCGCGAACCAGCCGCGCGTTCGGCCAGTCCTCGATGTAGCCATTGCCGCCGCGAGCCTCCATCGCACCCGTGGCGACCGTGACGTTGTCCCGGCACGCCCGGTATTTTGCGATCGGCGTCAGCAGCCGCAGCACCTTGTCGGGCGCGGTTGCCGCGTACAGTAGCGCCGACAGCGCCTGCTCGGTCGGGACCATCAGCTTGAGCAACTGCCGGCGCATCAGCGGATGATCGATCACGGCGCGGCCGAACGCGCTGCGATGCCGCGCGGCGATCATCGCTTCATTGAGGCATCGCCGCATCATGCCCGCCGCGCGGGCGAGGTGCGACACCCGGCTCGAATTCACCATGACCAGCATGTGCTTGAGGCCCTGATCGAGCTCGCCGAGCTGGTAGGCTGTGGCGCCCTCGAAAACGATCTCGCCGCTTGCCATGGTGCGGCTGCCGAGCTTGTCCTTCAACCGCAGGATCCGGTACGAATTCCGCCGTCCATCGGGAAGCACTTTTGGCATCAGGAACAGGCCGAGCCCGCGACCGCCCGCCACCGCGCCGTCGGGCCGGGCGAGCAGCACCGCCAGTTCGGCGTCGACGTTCGAGCAGAACCACTTTTCGCCCCACAGCTTCCAATCCTGGCCATCGCTGACAGCAACGAGTTCGCCGGCGCCCACATCGGAGCCGCCGGCTTTCTCGGTCATGAACTGCGCGCACTTGAGCAGCGCGGCAGGATCCTGACTCCACATCCTTTCGAGATATCGCTGGCGCAGCTCGTCCGTGCCGAAACGGCGCACCAGCTCCGAAGAGCTGTCGGTGAGGTTGACGGGGCAAAGCAGGCCGAACTCGGCTTGCGCGAACAGATAGTGAAAGACGTATTTTGCGATCGGCGGCATCGGCGAAGGCCAGTCCAGCACGCCGGCGCGATTGCACATCGCGTGCATGCCGAATTGTCCGAACGCGATGCTTTCCATCTCGCGGTACGCGGGGTGATACTCGACCCACTCCTCGTCGCGGCCGTAGCCGTCGCGCGGGTGCAGCACCGGTTGATGGCGCTCGGCCTGGTCTGACAGGTCATGCAGCCGGCCTCCGGCGAGTTCGCCGAGTTCGAAAGGTGCGGCGCGAGATGCGCCAGCAGTGGAGCCTCCATGTATTGGGGCAAGAGATCGCGCAGGCTTTGGTCGAGCGAATAATAGTTCAGCCCGCGACAGGTGGGCGCCAGTGCTCTGGAGCGCCGGGCTGCCGCCTCGCGGCCGGTCAGATCGACATGAATGGTCATGGGCATCTCCCTCGGCTCCGCCCGCCCGGGCCGCACCGGCCTGGACGAAACTTGCGGAAAATATCGGCGTATGAGCCGGGGAGCTCCCGTGCAAACGACTTCTTGGGTCGGGGGCTTGAGCCAGACTCAACGCTGCGGTCCCCCCCGTTTGCCGGCCGGTCCTTTTGAACTAAGCTCCGCGATGGCATCACGACGACTTCCTCCCTTGCATGCGGTGCGGGCGTTCGAGGCCGCCGCACGGCACTTGTCGATCACCCGGGCGGCCGACGAACTGAACGTGACCGTCGGCGCCGTGAGCCGGCACGTCCGCGCCCTGGAAGCGCGAATGGGGACCGCGCTCTTTCTGCGCGGCTCGCGCGGTCTGGTTCTCACCTCCGCAGGCAAGACCTTCGCCGATTCCGCCCGCGAGGCACTGGACCGGATCGCAGATGCCGCCGACGGGCTGCGGTTGCGGCGTTTCAGGCGGCTTTCGATCGGGGTCTATGGCTTCTTCGTCTCGCGTTTCCTGCTGCCGATCTGGCCCACGCTCAATGCGGCCTATCCCGATCTGGAAGTCGACCTGCACACGAGCTCCAATCCGCTCGACCTTCTCGCCAGCCGTTACGATGCGGTGATCGCCGTCTCGGACGGGCAGCCTCGCGCCGGGCTCGTCACCCATTCGTTGATGCCGATTGCGACCGTGCCGGTCTGCGCGCCGCAATTCATGACGAACGGCGCCGTGGATTTCGCAACGGTTCCTCTCCTGCATGCGCGGCCGCGCCCGGACGATTGGCGGCGGTGGCTCGATCACGCCCAATTCGCCGACGTGCCCGTGCAGGGCGGCAGCAGCTTCGAAAGCCTCGGCCTGACCATTGAAGCCGCCGCCGCCGGCATGGGCGTCGCCATCGCCATCGACGGCCTTCTAGCGCCCGACCTCGCACGCGGCAATCTCGTCAAGGCCCATCCAACCGTTCGCCCGACGCGCCGGCAGTTCGTGCTCGAATACGAGCAGCGCATGGCTGACGATCCCGCGCTGACGGCTTTCGTCGCCTGGCTAAACAGTGCATCCGGCCAGCAAGCGCCCAAGAAGCCCGCCGCGAAGAAGACTGCGATGAAGGCAGGCGCAGAATATGCCCGTTGAGTTTCACTGTTTGGTTTCACTCAAGGCGCGCTCGTAGAACGAACGCGCGGCACCCTCACATCAAGTATCTTGGCTCACCGCAATCCGCCGTTCCGGCCGCCGGATATCTTCACGCTCGCGGTATGAACCGAACTCGCGCAAGATCTTGTCTCTGTCCTCGGATGAGATGACCGATCTGGGCGCGAACCGGCTGGCCTTTTTCTCGAGCAAAGCGTGCCGAAAGCCAAATCGGCAGATCACGCTATCCAGACTCTCATCGTTGCGCCGAAGGCGGCGGCCATGAAAATCCATCCACTTCTCGATCCGTTGCAAGCTCAGGCGCCCAAGACCTGGCTGCCCAAGGAGTTCGCCCCTGGTATGGAGCGACGCAATCTCGAGAAGGTAGTTGATGCGCGTGGATGGCTCCTTGCTGACGAGCCCCGCGTGATGACTGCGAACCAGTATGGTTGCAATTCGCTCCGGCAGATAGCTATCGATATGCTGCTCGAGAGGGACGGATTTTATCATGACCGGTTCCACGTTGAATATCTGCCGATGCGATTGAGAATGAATCTATCAGCACCGCAAGCGTGTACGATCTCGGCTTGTCTCAGTTAGATGGATTCTAAGTCAGATCATCTCGACGCGGGCCTTTGTACACCCGGGGGTTGCAAGCGGTTGCGCGTTGGTCGATAAGCCCGTGGACATGGCCAACTCCCTGAAGGCTCGACAGGAACCATTTGCCGCATCGCTTTCAATGGCGCGCGCAAGCCTCTCCCTCGCGTGGTCGATCGCCGTGAAATGCACGGCTCCGCAGGATCAATTGCGGGTGCGATGCTTGGGCGATGCTGATATCACGAGGCCGGTCGGACAGTTGGAACCGGAAGAGATCCTTCTCTGGCTGGCAGCGATACCTCCATCGCGGGAGATCGCTGCCGGCGAACCCGGCATGCTCAGCGTCGAGCGAGCTGCGAAGGTGCTCGATGCCGATGAGACCGATCGCATCGGGCGATTTCTGCACATCGAAGACCGAATGAGCTATCTGGCTGCGCATACGGGCGTTCGCCTCATGCTTGGCGGGCTTGTCGGTCAACCGGCCGAAGCCCTGCGGTTTCAACCATCGGAACATGGCAAGCCCATGCTCGTTGCTGGCCCAGTGGAGATCGATTTCAGCCTGAGTCACGCGGAGGCGCCGTAGCCGTTGCAGCGGCCCGCATGCCGATCGGCGTCGATATCGAACCGCTGCGGGAAATCGCCGATATGGATTCGGTCGCCGAAATCGTCCTGGCGGCCGAAGAGCGGGAGGTTCTACGGAACGCTCCCGCGCCGCTTCGGTCCCGGCTCTTTCTTCGCTACTGGACCCTCAAGGAAGCCTTGCTGAAGGCGGCCGCCCTCGGATTCACGATAGCTCCGAAGACCGTGATCATCGACGCAGGTCCGTCGCCCGCCGTGCTGTCGGTGCCGGCCGCGCTTGGATCAGCCGCGCAGTGGCGACTCATCGCGCCCGCCATCTGACGCCCTACGCGATGAGCTCGCGGCGTGAAATCGTCGAAAGCAGCGATTCTGCGATTTCCTGCGATCGCGTGGCAAGAACGGAGAGCAGCGTGTCGCTCAGGCCGTGAGAGGCCTCCGAATATCCCTGGAGATGGATTTGCGGCCGAAATGCCGGGGTGGTGACGAGCTTGTAGTTGCGGTCCAACACGGTGTCGCGAATGTAGCGCTGGATCGGCTCAAGGAACGCGTGCGGCGTCTCCCTGTCATAGCCCGTCGCCAGAATAACGGCATCGTAAGTGGATCGGCGCTTTGCACCGCCGAACTTGTCAACCGTGCCGATCTCGATGCCTTCAGGTGCGGCATCTATACTCGTTATTTCGCTACGCGGGTGCAACGCGATCCCTGTCGTGCCGCTGACGCGCTGCTGGTAGAGCAATCGATACAACTGGTCCAGGAGGTCGGCATCGACCACCGCATAGTTCGTGTTCCGGAAGTTGCGAACGATCGCGTCTCGCCGCTCGGCGGGCTGCGCATAGATGAAATCGGTGTAACCAGGATTGAAAATCTCGTTGACGAACGGGCTGCTGTCGGACGGCTTCAAGGCATGGCCGCGAAAGATCAGATCAATGCTCGCGTCCGGAAATCGCCCGCGAAGGTCGACCGTTACCTCGGTCGCGCTCTGCCCTCCTCCGACCACGGCCACGCGCGCGGCCTTTCCACCGAGGCCGATGTCCTCCACCGTGTCGAGATAGCGGCTGGAATGCAATAATCTCGGATCATCGGCGATCTCTGCAAATACTTGCGGGATATACGGTCGCCCTCCCACCGCGACCACCAGGTTCCTTGCAAGCCGCACCGTTTCCCCGCCGGCGAGTGTCCGCGAACGAACGCGCAAGGACGTCACCGACTGGCCGACCGTCACCGGCTCGATGGCGACGATGGTCTCGCCGTAGGCCGCCTGAGACTTGAACTGCGCTGCTACCCACCGCAGATAGTCGTTGAATTCAATCCGGCTCGGATAGAACGTTCGGCAGTTGATGAAATCCTGCAAACGGCCGCGCTTGTGCAGATAGTTCACGAAGGTGAACGGACTGGTCGGATCACGCAACGAAACGAGGTCCTTGAGAAACGAGATCTGCATGTCGCTGCCTGGAAGCAGCATGCCGCCGTGCCAGGTGAATTGCGGCTGCTTCTCCACGAACAGAGCGGCGCATTTCAGACGTGATCTTCTGGCGGATTCATCCAATGCGATCGCAAGCGCAAGATTGGACGGCCCGAATCCGACGCCGATAACGTCGTGCTCGATCGCAAACTGGTGAGACATGAGCTGCGCTCCGTTCGGGCGTTAGGACGTGATCGCCGGGCTGGTAGCTGCCGGCAGCCACAGCCGGTCACCAAAGAAGCGTTCGCGCAACAGCATCACCAGCGTGGCCCGCTTGTGCGGAAAATCGAAGTTCTTGACCTTTGCGAATCCCGAGACTTCCAGATTGCGGAGTTGCTGCGCATGCGCCGCCGCCGGCTCGCCGACGATCCGTTGTGTTCGACAGTCGTCCAGGAACATGTAGTGCATCAGCGACGGCAGCCAGGCGCTGATATAGCGGCGCCCGCGATAGGCGTCCTCGCCGACGACGACATGCCAGCCGCGATCGTAATCGTCGGCATCGTAGAACGGCGCGATACGATTCTCCTTGGCCCAGTAGAGCTCGAAATAGCCAAACGGCTCGTCGTCGAAGCAGCCGATGAGGGGCAGCATGTGCGGATCGGCCAGGATGCCGGAGAGATAACGCCGATGCTTTTCGAGATCGCCCGCTTCGTTCCAGAACGCGTCGACGCGGGGATCGTTCATCCAGCGGTGCAGCAGATGCAGGTCACCGTCCACGTTGGCGACGCGGAAGGAGATCACTTCGGCGAGCCAGGGTATGAAGCGGGCATAGACCTTCCCCACCGGCTTCGGCGAGCGTCGCGGATGGCGCTTGCCGTCCGTCATGACGTGGAGTTGCGGCAATGGCGGCCGTCCGGCATTGACCAGCCAATTGTCCCGCCGCTGCATGATCAGTTCGGGAAGCAGCACGAGGTCCGCCCCCGCCATGAGAGCGAGACCGTGGTTCATCAGTTCGCGCGCAAGCTCCACGCTGGCTAACTCCAGCACAAGCTGGCCGAGACTCGGCCGCCATCCAAAAATGGCTTCAGCCGCCGCCGAAACCGCCGAGATCGCCAGTTGCGGATCGTCGGGAGTGGTCAATATTTTCAGGTGATCGAGCCGTTCATCGAGACGCAGGCGCATCACCGTCGCGATGCCTACGGCGATGCGGAGATCTCCACTGCCGTCCTGAACGACGGTCATGGAAAAATCCGGCCCAATCGGGAATGCGCGAGGCCCTGTCGCGGAGCTCGAAGCTTTGTTCATCCGGCCCTCGCATCGCAAACGTGGTTGCTTGAAACAGCACGCGATCTTGACGCGCGCCTGCGATGTAAAGCACTCGCGTATAGGATGACAAGAAATGCAGGCACACGCAGTTTAGATTTCTTACAAATCTGACAAAACGGCGTCGCCAAAGACATCGCACGCGTTCCTCAGCGCGCATCTCGAAAGAGTTTGAACTTCGACGCAAATTTTCCGGAAGAATAAAATAGCTCTAAAGAGATGCATTGGTTGGAACCGATGACGACTTGATGATGTCATGGGTTTTCGTATCGCCCGCGACAATCTTGCCGTGCCGCAGTCGCACCAGATGATCAGCCACGCCGAAATAACGGTCATCATGTGAGATCACGATGATCGTCTTGCCCATGCGCTTCAGGTCCGGCAGTAGTTCCGTGTAGAAGATATGCCGAAAGGCAGGGTCCTGATCCGCGGCCCACTCGTCGAACACGAGTACCGGCCTCTCCTCGAGCCAGGCATTCATCAGGGCCAGCCGCTTGCGTTGACCGGTCGACAGGTCTGTCGTCGTAAATACGCCGTTCTCGACCGAGACCTTATGCGCGACCTCCAACCGCTTCAGATAGCGCTCCGCGACGTCAGGCACCATTCCCGCTCCCTGCAGAAGATCTTCGAACAGGTAGTAGTCGGAAAAGATCGTCGTGAAGAGCTGCCGGTAATCATCCCGCGTTTCCGTCACGACGGGCAGACCGTCGCGAAGCAGCGTACCGCTCTGTGGCGCGTAGAGACCCAGCAGCAACTTGATCAGCGTGGTTTTTCCGCTTCCGTTTTCACCGACAATGAAAACGATGTCGCCCTGCCGGACGTGCAGGTCAATCGGTCCGAGCACGAAGGGGTTGCTGCCGGGCACCGCGCGGAAGCCGTACGATACGTCACGGAGCTCGATCGATTCGATCCTGCCTGATCCATCCGGCGCGGCCGAGGGCGCGGCCAGCAAGCCCTGCTCGGGCGTCGCGAACTGCTCCGAAAGCTCGGCGATTCGCTTCATCGCCACCTGCGCGCGACCCAATGCCGGCAGGATGCCGATCACTTGATCGATGGGCCCCCGCATATAGAGCAGCACCAGGACGAAGCCGCTGGAGACGGCGGCCGGGCTGTCAGACCAGAGGAACGGACGCAACGTCAGCGCGACGCCGATCACGACGAAGAACAACATCGTGCCCAACGCCCGCGCGGTCACGAAGAGGTTAATCGATTTGATCTGCACGGCGCTGATCCGGTCGACGGTGCGCTGAAGCTGGTCGACATAGACGCGCTGACGGCGGGCGCGGTTCAGCCGCAGCTCCTTCGCGCCCTCGGCGATCGCGCGGTAGTGCTTCTGCAACTGGTCTTCGGAATCGCGGGCGACGTTGAAGCCTTGAACGCCGCGCGTTCGCGCATAGGCATGCGCGAGCGAGCCGACAACGATGACCAGCCCCGTGATCAGAAACAGCGGCCACGACAGTACCGCAAGGTAGACCATGCAGCCGAGCGTGATGACGACGGACACGAAGAAGGAGGAGAAGAAGAACGCGAAATCGCTGATGGTGTCGACGTCATGGGTAAGGACCGGAATCAATCGATGCGTCCGGTAGATTTCGAGCTGGTCGATCGGGGCCACCAGAATTTTCGCGGCGAGCGACTTACGCAGCTCGGCGATGATCCGCTGTCCAACATAGTTGGCGCTGATATCGGCGCCGATCGAGCCGATCAGGATCAAGAGACACAGGCCCGCAAACGCGAACAGCAGCGTTGCGACGTCGTCTTGCGACGCGTAAAGTCCGCGATTGACGACCGCGAGCAGTCCCGCAACGCTGGCGCCACCGACAACGCCGAGAACAGTGCCGCCCAGCACGATCGACCAGTAGGGCCGCAGGAGATGCAGAATCTGCGCCGTCAGGCCGCTTCGTGGATTCATCATGAGTGCCGCGCTGGAGTAGAGCTGAAGCGAACCTACACGGCCCGTCGTAGTACGAATAGCCTTGCGGGAGTGATGCGAATAGATGATGGCAGCATCGCTCTTCCAGAGCTTATTTTTCAGCCTCTTTCGATTGATTCTAATTTGTGATCGGCAACGCGTTTAATAAAATGCGAGTAGTAGAGCCTTTGCGTCGCAGCCGGCGAGCGAGTAGGACATGGATCAACTAGCGACATGGATCCACTAGGGACATGGATCCGGTGTCGGGCTGCGATATCCGAAAATCGAAGCGTGCGCAGGCCAGCATCGGGCAGGCCCGACTGGAGAGATGACTTTGGAATCGCTTGTTTCCGAAACCCGCATCCCGATTGCTGATGCCGCCGGCCTTGCTGCCCGAATGATCGATCATCTTGCCGAGCATGATATCGCCTTCGAGGACCAGGGCGGCCTGATGGTGGCAAAGCTGCCGTTTGGAACCAGTTCGCTCGCCGTCGAGGCCGAGGCGCTCAAGATCCGCGTCGAGGCCAATGACAAGGGCAATCTGGAAATGCTGCGCTCGGTCGTCGCTTCCCACGTCATCGAGTTCGCCGGCGATGAGCCGCCGATCATCGTCTGGTCCGGCCATGAATCCAACGGCGGCACGCTGGCCAATTTCCGCGAGGTGCGGCTGAAGGCAGCGATCGACCTGACACCCCGCATGCGCCGGCTGACCTTCACCGGCGACGACATCGCCCGCTTCGTGAACGACGATGACCTGCACGTCCGCCTGTATTTTCCGCCGGAAGGCCTCGCCAAGCCGGAATGGCCGTGGCCCGCCCCCGATGGGCGCATCCTGTGGCCAGAACCGGAGCGCAGACCCGTCACCCGCTACTACACGATCCGCCGCATCGATCTGCAGGCTTGCGAGATCGACATCGATTTCGTCGTCCACGATCACACCGGACCGGGGTCGGCCTTTGCTCTCAATGCGCAAACCGGCGCCATTTGCGGCATGGCCGGTCCGCTCGGACGAGGCATTCGTCCGGCGCGCTGGTTGCTGCTGGCGGGCGACGAGACCGCCCTTCCCGCCATTGCGCGAATTCTTGAGATGCTGCCGGCGACGGCAACCGGTGAAGTCTTCATCGAAGTCGCCGACCGGCTTGAGCAGGTTCCGTTGATCGCGCCAGCCGGCGTATCGATCGAATGGCTACATCGCGACGACCGTCCGGCCGGGACGACGCAACTATTGGTCGATGCCGTCAAGGCCGTGCGATGGCCGGATCATCGCGAGGTCTTTGCATGGGTCGCGTGCGAAGCGCAGGCGCTGAAGGCGCTGCGAAACCATCTGCGCGACGAGCGGAAGCTCGCCCGCGAGCAGCATCTTGCGGTCGCGTATTGGAGCCTGCGGCAGCCATGATGTCCCCGCATCCGCAGGCCGACGGGACGACATTCACCTCGTACCGCATTCCCCGCGCAGGCACTTTCTCATGCATGTAGTTCGGCCAACCGAAATCGCGCAAGCCGCGCCCGATGCGGCCGCGCCCTTGTTCGAACTGGACCAGGTGGAGTTCGCTGTGGCGGGGCGCGCGCTGCTCGAACCGCTCACCCTGTCGCTTCCCGCGCGCAGCGTCGTCGGCCTGATCGGGCACAACGGCTCCGGCAAATCGACCTTGCTGAAGTTGCTGGCGAGGCAGCAGCCAAGCTCATCCGGCACGATCCGGTTCGAAGGCCGCGCTTTACGCGAATGGAGCGATCGGGAGTACGCCCGCAAGGTCGCCTATCTGCCGCAGCAGACGCCGCCAGCCGCCGGCATGCTGGTGAAGGAGTTGGTCGCGCTCGGGCGCTATCCCTGGCATGGCGCGCTGGGCCGGTTCGGCGACACCGACCGCGACAAGGTGGCGGAAGCCATGGCGCTGACACACATCGAGCCGTTTGCGGACCGGCTGGTCGATACATTGTCAGGCGGCGAGCGCCAGCGGGTCTGGATCGCCATGCTGGTTGCGCAGGATGCCGAATGCCTGCTGCTCGACGAGCCGACTTCGGCGCTCGACATTGCCCATCAGATCGAAGTGCTGTCGCTGGTGAAACGGCTCGCGCGGGAGCGCAATCTCGGCGTGGTCGTCGTGCTCCATGACGTCAACATGGCAGCACGCTTCTGCAACGAGATCATCGCCCTGCATTCGGGCAAGCTGATTTCGCGCGGCGCGCCGGACAAGATCATGACGCCTGCCGAACTCGAAACCATCTACGGCATTCCGATGGCGGTGATGCCGTCTCCGGATCACAGCCATCTCATCAGCTTCGCACGGTGAGTTCGTAATCATTCGGCGCTTCACCGTCTCATCCGCGCTGCGGGCGCAACAGCCAGAGAAGATAGGGCCCGGCGAGCATCATCGCGAAAATGCCGGCCGGCATCTGGAACGGAAATATCACCATTCGCCCGGCCCAATCGGCTGATACCATCAGGATGGCTCCAATCAGCGCGGCCAGCGCCGTCTGATGAAGCGCGCGCTGCGCCCCATCATTCGCGCCATATGCGGCGCAATGAAACCGACCAGGCTCAATAGCCCGACCATCAGCGTCGCGGTCGCCGTCAATAGTGCGGTCAGCAGCATGATGATGATGCGGCTTCTCGCCATCGATACGCCGACCGAACGCGAGGCCGCCGAGCCGAGCGGGAGAATGTCGAGCCAGCGTGACAGCATCGGCACCATGATCAGCAGAAGGAGCGCCGCGGCGGCAAGCACCGAGGCCTCGGCCGGACTGATCTGATAGAGCGATCCGGTCAGCAACGACAGCAGCATGCCGATGCGCGGATCGCCGGTCGCCAAGGCCATGGCGATGATCGCGCCGAATGCCGCGCTCATGGCGACACCAGCCAGCAGCACACGCTCCGGACTGAATTCGGACCGCCGACTGAACAGCAGAACCAGCCCGAGCACGATGAAGGCCCCGATCCCGCCGCCTGCAATCTGCGCCACGCGGGTGTGGGAGGAAGGAGATAGAGAAGAACGATCACACCCATCGCGGCGCCGTAGCTGATCCCCATCACCTCCGGAGCCGCCATTGGATTTCCGGTCATGCGCTGCAGCAGCGTGCCCGCCACCGCCAGCGTGGCCCCCGCGGCCAACGCCGACACCACGCGCGGCCAGCGCCACGGCAGGAATTCCTGGATGCCGGCGAGACCACTCCAGCTCCAGCCTTCGGCGCCGACCCCGACTGCGAGCGCGATCCAGACAACGAACAACAGCAAGGCCAGACCAAACAGGATCACCCGCCAGGGATGATCAAGACGTGGCGGAACAGATGGTGTGAGGTTTCCGACTGGAGCTGCGGACCGTAGCCGCGGCAACAGCACCAGCAACATGGGCGCGCCGATCAATGCCGTGGCTGCGCCGGCTGGCATCTCGCGATAGCCCGGCGGAATCAGCAGCACAAGCTCGTCTGCCAGCCACAGCAAGCCGGCGCCGCAGAGCGGCGCCCAAATCAGCCGATCGCGGAAACGCCGCGCGCCTGCAAGGATGGCGAGAGCAGGCCCGGTCAGACCGACAAAGCCCAACACGCCGACGACGCTGACCACCGAAGCGCTGAGAGCGATCGCAATGCCAAGCGCGCAGACCCGCGCGCCTGTCAATCCGAGGCCGAGATTGCGCGCGGTCTCGTCGTCGAAGCCGAGCAAAGTCAGCGGGCGGACCATCGCCGCGATCAGCGCGAACGAAATCAGAAACCGCGGCGCCAGGAACGCCGCATTGCTCCAGTCCTGCTGATTAAGATAGCCCGCGCCCCAGATGAACAGGCCGATCAGGTAGTCATGGTTGAGCAACACCAGGGCCTGGGTCGTCACGGCGCAGTAGTAGCCCACGATCAACCCGGCCAGCACCAGCACGACCGGCGATAGCGCACGTTTCCAGGTGAGGCCGAACACGCACAGGAACGCAGCGAACCCGCCGACCAGCGCAATCCATTCGCGGCCCAAAGCAAGCAGCGACGGCGCCCACAAGGTCGTCATGGCCAGCGCGAGATAGGCGCCGTTCGAGACACCGAGCGTGGTCGGTTCGGCCAGCGGATTGCGCAGCACCTGCTGACAGACGGCTCCGGCAAGGCCCAATGCTGCGCCGGCCAATAGCGCCACCGCAATTCGCGGAAAGACGGTATAATGCACGAGCATCTGCTGCGGATCGTCGATTTCGGGACGCCACAGCACCGGCAACCACGCGTTAACAGGCAGATATCCCGACAGATGCCGAAAGGTCAGCGCAGCCGCCGCCGCAAATAATAAGCCGATCAGTATCGCAGGATGCATCTCGATCCCGGACCGGGCGGGCAGCGCGTCAACCTTGCTCATTGTTTTCCTGCGGCAAACGTTCGGCGAGAAGGCGTGCGAAGCGTTCGGCCGCCGGCACGCCGCCATAGAAGAATTGATTTCCCAGCACCGTCAGCCGCCCCGAGCGGAGGAACTGCAAGGTCCGCAGCACCGGGCTTGCGTTGAGCAAGGCTTCAATATCGGCAACCCGCGAACTCATCAGAACCAGCCGCGCATCCGGAACCGCAGCGAGCACTTCAAGGCCAACGCTGGTATGCCCCCACGGACCGCTCTGGCCGGTCCAGGCATTCTTCAAGCCGAATTGACTGAGGACTTCCTGGTAAAGGCTGTTCGGCCCGAACACGAGCGCACGGTTGCGCGCGATTTCGCTGACGAGGTACAGCGGCTTGTCGCTGCGACCGCGAAGCTGATCGCGGTAATGGATCATGGCGGCATCGAAGCGCGCCAGATAGGCCTCGCATGCGGCCTGCACGCCGAGACGCTGCGCCAGCTCCATCGTCGAACTGCGCGCTGTTTCAAGCGGATGCCGGCCGGGCTTGAAAATCGTGAAGACCTCGACCGGGGCAATCAGCTTGAGCCGGGGTATTGCGGCAGTGATACTGGGATCGATGATGATAATATCAGGCGCAAAACTCTGCAGCAGTTCGAGATTTGGCTCCGAACGCAGGCCGATTTCCTGAACGCTTGACGGGACAGCCGGCTCGACGACGAGCCGGCTGTAACGCTCGATCTCCGGCACAACCAGCGGCACGACGCCGAGCGCCAGTATAGTCTGCGCGCAGGCCCAGCCGAGCGCGGCGATGCGGGGGCCTCCTTGCGGTGCGGCGGCTTGAGCAAGCGCCATCGGCCAGCCACCTGCAACCACCCCGCCGCCGAGGCCCGCGCCCGCTGTGAGAAGCGCGCGGCGAGACAGCTTGTAGTCGGAGAGTGAATTCTTGCTCATGGGGTGCGGCTCGGGAACGGCTTGCGGCGAGGCTGCGAGAGACGGGAGTTGTGACATAGCTTCATATGCCATACCTTCATGTGCTCTGTCTTTCCATGCCCGGCCGCTGCCTTTCGCCTGCGGCGCGAAACGCGTCGGCCAGCGCCTGCCCGATCGCCGCCCGTGCCTGCAGGGCATCGGCCACGACATTGCCCATGCGCAGGAACTCGTGGATCATGCCCGGATAGATCTGCAGGTCGACGGGAACGCCGGCGGCGCGGAGTCTTGCCGCGTAGTCGCGCCCTTCGTCCACCAGGGGATCGTATTCGGCAAGCACGATGAGCGCCGCGGGCAGCCTCGAGAGATCTTCCGCTGCCAGCGGCGCAAACCGCCAGTCGTCACGGTCTGAATCGTCGCGGAGATACTTCCGGAAGAACCAGTCGACGGTGCTGCGCTCCAGGAGATAACCGGAACCGTATCGTTCGTAGGAATTAGACGTTTGCCGGGAGCTCAGACCTGGATAGGCGAGCACCTGGAGGACAGGCTGCGGCAGGTTTCGGTTCGCCCTTGCTTCGATGGCGAGCGCCGCGGCAAGCGTTCCGCCAGCGCTATCGCCGCCAACGGCGACGCGATCGGCATCCAACCCCGCAGCCGGTCCCTCGCGGCCGATCCAGGCCAGCGCATCGACCGCATCCTCGAACGCGGTCGGAAACTTGTGCTCCGGCGCAAGCCGATAGCCGACCGACAGCACAGCCGCGCCGCTGTCTTCGGCGAGACCGCGGCACAATGGCTGATGTGAGTCCAGGCTTCCGACGACAAAGCCGCCGCCGTGCATATAAAGAAGGACCGGCGCCGGATTGCGACGGCTCGGCTCCTCCTTGGCGTAGAGTCGCGCGTCGATCGTGGCGCCATCGCGCGTCGGCAGCAAGAGTTGACGCTCATACGCGAGCGCCGGCGGATCGACATCGAGCAACGGCGAGGATGCATCGAAATCAGCGCGTGCCTGTACGGCCGTCAATTGCGGAAACGGAATGCGCGATCCGCTTTCGGTGCCAGCCTGCACCATCTCGAGCAGTGCGGCGATATCGGGATCAAGGCTCATGCCAATGTTCATTCCGCCGGTTCCGGCACCGTGTCCTGCGAAGCAGCCGATGCCGTCTCCGGCACGAGAAGCCTGCAGATCTCATGGAGCAAGCCGGCATCCCTCAGGATCGTGAAGTGATTGTCTCCGATGACGCCGC
This sequence comes from Bradyrhizobium sp. RDI18, assembly GCF_043203335.1. NCBI lineage: Bacteria > Pseudomonadati > Pseudomonadota > Alphaproteobacteria > Hyphomicrobiales > Nitrobacteraceae > Bradyrhizobium > Bradyrhizobium sp. RDI18. The sequence goes on from NZ_JBICRN010000006.1 coordinate 1,440,570, forward strand.
GGTCAATGGCATCAGGCAGTTGCGTCTCCAGCCGATCGCGCTGCGTCAGGCGGCCCGACGTCCACCAGCACAATGGCCTGGCCGCAAGACGGCGCGGCGGCGCGGCAGTCTGCGTCAGGGACTTGAGGTGCCGGCCGACTGCGAAGGCGCCGGAAAGGTCGTCGACACCAAGCAGCGTGTCGTCCGCCGATGCTCCCTCCCACAATATCTGTGCGACCAGACGCCGGACGCTCTCGGATGTCTCCGGTATGCCTGCGGCCTTCGCTTCCTCCACATGCGAGCTGATACGAACGGCTGCGGCGTGCGGAAGAACGGCCGACAGCAATCCCGCGAGATCATCGATCCAGTGGGCGGCCGTTTCCTGCTGCTCCGATCCGCCGTGCTGCCGCAGCACAAAGCTGTCGACCATCAGGAGACAATCGACGCGTTCACCGCACCGTTCGAGCTCGGCGGCAACAAGCGTGACGAGTAGGCCTCCGAGCGACCAGCCGATCAAACTGTAGGGACCGTCTGGCTGAACCTGCCTGATTTCGCTCGCATAGTCCGCCGCCATCGCTTCGAGCGACCGGTCGCTCCACGAACTGTCGACCAGCATCCTGGACTGCAGCCCAATGACTTGGCGGCGTCCTTCGAGGCGGCGCGCCAGCGGCCCATAATCGAAGACGGTGCCGAAGCCGCCATGCACGCAAAACACCGGATGCACGCCACGAACCGCGGCATTCAGCGGCAGCAGCGCTGTCGGCGGCGGCGCAGCGGCGGGCACGGAGGAAGCGTTATCCGCGAGCAGCGCGCGAATCGTGGGCTTCTGCAGGAGATCGCGCAACTTGATCTCGATGCCAAACGTCTTGTCCTGCCGCAGCCGGGCCACGACCTTGAGGCTGAGAATCGAATTGCCGCCGAGCTCGAAGAAATTATCGGTGACGCCGACCTGCGGCAGCTTGAGGATGTCGGCCCACAGCCGCGCCATCGCGGTTTCGGCCGGCCCTTGCGGAGCCACGAAGCGTCGCCCGGCCGAGTCGGGGGCCGGCAGCGCACGCCGGTCAATCTTGCCGCTCGACAACACCGGCAGCCGCTCAAGCACCATGATCCGCGCCGGCACCATATAAACAGGCAAGGTCTGCTTCAGGAAGGAGGTCAATCCGTCGACCAGATCCTCGGCAGCATCTCCCGCTGCATTCCTTGCCGCCTTCGGCGCGACATAGGCAATGAGTTGGTTTCCGGCTGCGCCCGCTAGCGCCACTACGGCGGCCTGTTCGATCTCCTCGTGACGAAGCAGGGAGGTCTGGATCTCTCCAAGCTCGATCCGGAAGCCGTTGACCTTGACCTGGTCGTCGCTGCGGCCGAGATACTCGACGGTACCGTCCTCGCGCCAGCGCGCGAGGTCGCCGGTCCGGTATAGCCGCGCCCCCGGCGCCGCAGCGAATGGATCGGGCACGAAACGCTCGGCGGTCATGCCGGCCTTGCCGTGATAACCGCGCGCCAGCCCGAAACCGCCTAGATAGAGCTCGCCGGCGACACCGGCGGCAATGATATTGAGCGAACTATCGAGAATGTAGGCGCGACGGTCACCAACCGGAAGACCGATCGGCGCATAAGGTGTCTCGCATTCGGATGCGCCATCGACCTTCCAGACCAGCGGCGAGACGACGGTTTCGGTCGGACCGTAACCGTTGATCAGGATGCGCGGCTTCAGAACGCGCCTGACCTTGTCGAAGCCAGCCTTGGGCATCGCCTCGCCACCGAACGAGTAGAGCTTGACCGGTGGCGGATTGCCCACCTGCTCGACCGCCTCCGCGACCTGCTGCAGATAGGCCGGCGGCAATCCGATATGGCTGACACGGTGCGCGTGCAGGTTCTCGACCGTCTGCTCCGGCGTCCACAAATCGGCATCCCGCATCAAGAGACGCGCGCCATGCGACAAGACCGTCAGCCAGCGTTCATGGGCGCCATCGAAGGCCAGCGACAGGAAGTGCAGCTCGCACGAGCTCTCGTCGATCTCGTAGATGCTGCCCGTGACATGACAGTGCATCGCGAGCGGCCCATGGGCGACGGCCACGCCCTTTGGCGTTCCTGTCGAGCCGGACGTGTAGATCAGATAAGCGAGGTTCTCGGGGTGCAGCTCCGGTTGCGGCGCATGCTCCGGCCCGGCATCGAAATCGAACATCGCAAGGGAGACCCTCTCGACACCCTCGATGCTTTCCCGGACATCGAGTTGTCCGGTTAGCAAGAATGAGATCCCGGCATCGCGCATGACAAAGGCGCGCCGCTCGGCCGGAATCTCCGGATCGATTGGAACGTAGGCCCCGCCCGCCTTCAGGACGGCCAGCAGCGCGACCATCGTGGCTTCGGTTCGCTCGACCACGACGCCGACGCGCTGCTCAGGCTTCAGCCCGCGGCCGATCAGGTGATGGGCAAGACGATTGGCCCTGGCGTCGAGCGCACCGAACGAGAGCGTTTTGCCGCCGATGGTAAGCGCCGTCCGTTCCGGATGACGCCGCGCGTGGATGCTGATCGACTCGTGAACCAGCGGCAATGCGACCGCTGACGTCGCATGGCGATTGCAGTTTTCGGCGAAAGCGTCGTCGATCGCCGTGACCGGATCGATACTGCCGAGCAACGCCGACGCGTGCCGCGTCAGCACTTCAAGCAGACGCTCGAACTGCGCCTTGATCTGCCCCGCCTGTGCCGCGGTGAAATGGCTCGGCATATAGGTGTATTCGACCTGAAGCGTGTCCTCAACGAGTACCGACAGGTCCATCGGATAGTTCGTCACGTCGACATTCCTGAGGCCGCCGAACTGCAGCGAGCCGTCACCCCGGTGCATGCTGCGTTCGATCGGATAGTTTTCGAACACGATGATGCTGTCGAACATCGCCTGACCGGCGCGGCCGGCCCAGCTCTGAATGTCGTAGAGCGGCGTATGCTCGTAATCCCGGATCGCCGAATTGCGATCCTGGAGCATACGCAACCATTCTCCGACTGTGCTCGCGGACGGCGGCGTTTCGATCACGGGCAGCGTGTTGATGAACAACCCGAGCATCTGCTGTGATCCGTCGAGGCTAGCCGGGCGGCCGGCAACCGTAACGCCGAACGTCACCGTCTGCTGGCCGGTATAGCGCTGCAGCAGCAGGGCCCAGATGCCCTGAACGATGGTATTGAGCGTGATCCGCTCACGGCGCGCGAATGCCTTCAGCTCGGCGGTCGCCGTCTCTCCGAGCCGCGTGTAGCAGCGCTCGTGGCCGGACGCATCATGGCGGCGAGCACCGAAAGCGTCCGCCAGTTGCGTCGGCTCTTCGAAGCTCTTGAGCTGTTCGCGCCAGAAACGTTCGGCAGCCTTGGCGTCCTGCGCCAGCAGCCAGGCGATATAGTCGCGGTAACGCGTCGGGTTCGCCGCGGGCGCGCCGCCATAATAGCATTCCAGCACTTCCCCGACGAACCTTGCCGAACTCCATCCGTCCATCAGGATGTGATGATAGGTCCAGATCAGTCGATAGAGATCGTCCTCGAGGCGCAGCAGCCGCACGCGCTGCAGCGGCGGCATCGATAAATCGAACTCGGCGGCGCGTTCGCCGGCAAGCGCCGCCGCAATCCGGTCCTCATTGATGGTTTGCCCGCGCCAGTCCTCCTGTTCGAACGGCGCGACGGCGTCACGATAGACGGCTTGCAACGGAGACCCGGCAAGCTCGCGCCATAGGAATCCGGTCCGAAGCATCTGATGGCGTGCGGTCACCTCGCGCCATGCTCTCCCGAAGCGCTCCGCATCAAGTCCGCGGATTTCAACGCTGACTTGGTTGACGTAAACGCCGCTGCCGGCATCGCGCAGGCTGTGGAACAGCATGCCCTGCTGCATCGGCGACAGCGGGTAGATGTCCTCGATGCGGCTCCAGTCGAGATCGAGCCGATCGAGCTGTTCGCTGGTCAAACCCGAAAGTGAGCCGCGCGCCGATGCCGGAGTGTCATTGTTCGGGCTGACGTCGCGGGACAACGCGGCCAATGCTTCGATCGTCTGGTGCCGGAAGACATCGCGCGGCTCGATCGATACGCCTTCGCGGCGCGCGCGGCTCACCATCTGCAGCGAGATGATCGAGTCGCCGCCGAGCTCAAAGAAATTGTCGATGACACCGATATTGGGCTGGCGCAGCAGATCGGCCCAGATCGCGGCGAGCATCACTTCGGCCGGCGTTCGCGGTGCGACGCGCTCGGTTGCTGTCGCAAGCTGGTCCGGGGCGGGCAGCGCCTTGCGGTCGATCTTGCCGTTCGGTGTCAGCGGCAGCCGGTCCAGCACCACGATCCGTGCCGGCACCATGTAGTCCGGCAGCAGCGACAACAGCGCGGTCTTGAGAGCTGTCCCGTCCAGCGACGCCGCGCCGCTGACATAGCCGACGAGTTGGCGGGCAGCGCCAAGCTCGCGCGCCACCACGACTGCCGAGCGCACGCCAGCCTGCGCCAAGAGCCGCGCCTCGATCTCGCCGAGCTCGATCCGAAAACCGCGGATCTTCACCTGGTGGTCGGCGCGGCCGATATATTCGATCACCCCGTCAGCGCGCCATCGCGCTACGTCGCCGGTGCGGTAGAGCCGCGCGCCGGGCGGGCCGAACGGATCGGGGATGAAGCGTTCCGCCGTCAACCCACCGCGCCGCCAGTAGCCGCGCGCGAGTCCCGCACCGCCGATATAGAGCTCGCCCGCAACGCCTACCGGCGCGAGATTGAGGTCGTTGTCGAGAATATGCAGCGTGGTATTGCCGATCGGGCCGCCCAGAAGCGGACGATCGTCTTCCGCATCCAGGCGGTGCCGGGCCGACCACACCGTGGTCTCGGTCGGGCCGTACACGTTCCAGACCTCGCCGGTCTGCGCCACCAGCCGCCGCGCCAAATCAGGCGCCAGCGCCTCGCCGCCGCACAGCACGCGGCAACTTGCGGGTAGCGACGGGCCATCATGATCGAGCAGCATCCGCCAGGTCGAGGGCGTCGCCTGGATCATGGTGACGCCGTGCTTCACCACCATCGCCTTGAGGTGCGACGGATCATGCGCGGCGGCGCGATCGGCCAGCACTACGCATGCCCCGAGCGTGAGCGGCAGCCACAGTTCCAGCACCGCGATGTCGAACGACAGCGAGGTCAGGCCGAGCACGCGATCCTCGCGCGTAAGGCCCGGCTGCTCCGCCATGGTCGCCAAAAAGTTCGTCACCGCATCATGGCGGACCATCACGCCCTTGGGCAGGCCGGTCGAGCCGGAAGTGTAGATCACGTAGGCCAGGCTTTCGGGATGGCCGACGACATCAAGATTGCCGCCGTCACCGCCCTCGCCGCTGTCATTCCCATCGAGCAGCCAAGCCTCGGCGCCAGTCTCCTCCAGCACCGGAGCAAACTGCTCCAGCAGCATCCATTGCGTCAGCACCAGCGCCGCGCCGCTGTCGCGCAGCAGCATGTGCGCCAGCCGCTCCGCCGGATAATCCGGATCGAGCGGCAGATAGGCCCCGCCCGCCTTCAGTACCGCGAGCAGCGCGACCATCATCTCGACGCCGCGCTCCAGCGCCAGTCCCACCACCACGTCGGTTCCGACGCCGCTATCGCGCAGCCGCCGCGCCAGCCGATTGGCCCGCGCATTCAACGCGGCGTAGCTCAGCTTCTCGTCGCCAAACACCAGTGCAACAGCGTCAGGAGAATGACCGACCTGCGCCTCGAACTGCTCGACAATTCCCCGGCGCGGCGCATCGCAGCGCGTATCGTTCGCCCTGGAGAGCAGCGCATCATCAGCGGGATCGCTGGCTGCGATCATCCCGACAGGCCGATCGGCATCGACGCTCAACGCTTCCATCAGCCGCACAAAGGCGCGCTGCAGCCGGGCGATCTGCGCCTCATCAAAATGCCTGCGCTGATAGTTGAAGACCAGCCGCAACCGGTCATCGAGGCCGACACTGGCGAACAGCGGATAGTTGCTGGTCTCGACGATCCTGGTCTCGCCGACACGGATCTGTCCATCTTTCCCCATCAGCGCGTGGTCGACCGGATAATTCTCAAACACCAGGATGCTGTCGAACAGCGGCCGCCCGGGACGTCCCGCCAGGCGCTGGATCTCGTAGAGCGGCGTCCAGCCGTATTCGCGCAAGGTCAGATTGCGATCCTGTAAGTGACGCAGCCATGCGCCGACTTTCTGCTGCGGACCGACGTCGTCGATAACAGGCAAGGTGTTGATGAACAGGCCCACCATATCCTCGGCGCCGGCCAGTTCCGGCGGCCTGCCTGATACGGTGACGCCGAAGCAAACCGTTCCCTGCCCGGTATATTGCCGTAGCAGTTGCGCCCAAGCCGCCTGCACCAGCGTGTTCAGCGTCACACGCTCGCGTGCAGCAAATTGCTGCAGGCGTTCAGTCACGGCAACATCCAGCTCCAGCGCGAGCGTGCCGTGACCGGGCGCCTCCGCATCTGCATGTTCGGTCGAACCGCCTGCCAGGAAGCTCGGCTCTTCCAGCTTGGCTATGGCGCTGCGCCAGAACGCCGCCGATGCATCGCTGTCCCGGCTCTGCAGCCAACCGATGTAGTCGCGATAGCGGCGCTGCAATGCAGGCAACCGGCCGTCGCCATTGTGCTGCATCACCTCGGCGATCAACCGCGCCGAGCTCCATCCGTCGAGAAGAATGTGATGGTGCGTCCAGATCAGCCAATGACGATCTTCTCCGAGCCGGATCAGCCGCACCCGCTGCAGGGGCGGCTTCGACAGGTCGAACCCTTCGACCCGTTCGCGCAGCGAAACTTCGCCCAGCGCTGCCTCCAACTGGGACGGCTCGGAAGCCCCGGCCCGCGTGCGCCAGTCTTCCTCGACGAACGGCACTTCAGCACGACGATAGACGATCTGTTGCGGCGAGCCGGAAAGATCGCGCCAGACGAAGCCCGTTCTCAGCACCGCATGGCGATCGCTGACCGCCTGCCAGGCGCGATGGAGCTTTCCGCCATCGAGGCCGCGCACTTCCGCAGCAACCTGGTTGACGTAAAGCCCACTCTCGCCGTCGTGCATGGCATGGAACAGCATGCCCTGCTGCATCGGCGACAACGGATAGATATCCTCGATCTCTCGCCAGTCCAACTCCAGCCTGTCGAGATCGGCCTGGCCAAGGCCGGACAATGCCACATCCGACGGCGTCACGCCGCAGGCGCCGCTGGTGCAGTGATCGACCAACTCGCGCAGCGCCGCTTCGTACAGCCCAGCTAATCGCTCGACTGTTTCCCGCCGATAGCGCTTGCGGCCGAAGCCGAACGAGAGCCGCAACTGGCCTTCGCGCACGGTGCCGTTCACGCTGAGCCAGCGCCGCAACGGGCTCGATGCGTCACGCGAGGGACCCGCGCTTTCCGATGCCATGGCGAACAATGCCGCGTCGTCGACGCCGCTGTCGATCTGGCCGAGATAGTTGAAGACAAGCTTCGGCTCGCCAACGTCAGACAGCGCCGCGCGCTGGTCTTCGGAGCCGAGATAGCGCAATACGCCATAACCGAGTCCCCGGCCGGGAATGCCGCGAAGTTCCTCCTTCACGGTCTTGATGAGTGACGAGGGGTCCTGTGACCCACCAGCCAGCCGCACGGGAAAGGCGGTGGTGAACCAGCCGACGGTGCGCGAGATATCGAGATCGCCGAACAGGTCCTCGCGGCCGTGGCCTTCCAGCTCGACCAGTACATCGTCCTGTCCGCTCCATTGCCAGACAGCGCGTGCAAGGCCGGCGAGAAGAAGATCGTTGATCTGCGTACGATAGGCGGACGGCGCATCCGTCAGCAGGCGCTGCGTCAATTCCGGCTCGAACGTGAGCAAGACTTCATCGGCATCGGCGACATAGTCGGTGCCGCCATGGTCGTCATCGCAGGGAATATCCGCATCCGCACGGCGATCGATCCAATAGGACAATTCAGTCGCCAGTTCGGGCGACCCTGCATAATCTTGCAGCCGCTTGCCCCACACGGCATAGGCGTGGCTCTTCGGCGGAAGCGCAACCGCGGCGTCACCGTTCACTAGCTGTGCATAGGCGGCGGCGACGTCTTCCAGCAGAATCCGCCACGACACGCCGTCGACCACCAGATGATGGATCACGATCAGTAAACGCTGGGTGCCATCGGCGACGTCGATGCCGACCGCCCGCAGCAGCCGTCCCCTCGACATCGAAAGGCTCGCCTGCGCTGAGGATGCCAACGCCGTCACGGCTTCGCCGTCAACCGCGCTTCGTATCCAAAGCAAATCGCCGGCGGCGGGTGCGGCGCCATGCTCCGCGCGCCACCTTCCTTCGGCTTTCTCGAAGCGAAGCCGCAGCGCGTCGTGATGATCGACCACGGCCGCTATCGCCCGCCGCATCATTTCCCAATCGAGACGATCCCTCGGCCGCAACAGCACCGCCTGGTTCCAGTGATCGCGCTTTCCTGCGTCCTCCGCAAAGAACCGCGCCTGGATCGGCAGCAATGCGTGCGGGCCGGTGACCTGCCCCTGATCGGCGAGCGCTTCGCTGCCCTGCTCGGCACGTGCGGCCAGCGCCAGCGCTTCGAGCGTCTGATGCTGAAACACATCGCGCGGCTCGATCAGGTAACCGGCGCGGCGGGCCCGGCTCACCATCTGCAGCGAGATGATCGAATCGCCGCCGAGCTCGAAGAAATTGTCGGCAAGGCCGACAGCAGGACGGCCGAGCAGTTCGGCCCAGATCGCCGCGAGCGCCAGTTCGGCCGGCGTGCGCGGCGCCTCGTACTGTGCTCCTGTGGACGCAGCGTCGGGCGCCGGAAGCGCCTGGCGATCGATCTTGCCGTTGGGTGCCAACGGCAGCCGCTCCAGCACTGCGATCCGCGACGGCACCATGTAATCAGGCAGAACGGCCGACAGCGCCGTCCGCAGGACTTGTTCCTCCAGTTCACTCGCGCCACTGACGTATCCGATGAGCTGGCGGCCTAGTCCAGCCTCGCGCGCCACCACGACCGCAGCGCGGACACCGGGCTGCTCGAGCAGCCGTGCCTCGATCTCTCCAAGCTCGATGCGGAATCCGCGGATCTTGATCTGGTGATCGGACCGCCCGACATATTCGATCGCACCGTCGGCGCGCCACCGCGCCAAGTCACCCGTTCGATATAGCCGCGCGCCAGGGCCGCCGAAGGGATCGGGAAGGAAGCGTTCCGCCGTCAGCGCCTGACGTCGCCAGTAGCCGCGCGCCAGCCCTGCTCCACCAATGAACAATTCACTCGTCACGCCGGCCGGGACCATGTTCAGGTCGGTATCGAGGATCCGAATGACCGTACCGGGATCGGCCGCCCGATCGGCACCCGCGCCGCGCCATCGTCACGACAGTTCCAGAACGTGGCATTGATCAAGGCTTCGGTCGGACCGTAGCGATTGTCGAAACGCACGTCGGGGAAGGCTGCGAGCACACGCGCCTTCAACTCTGACGACAAGGCTTCGCCGCCGGCAAACAGGCGTTTGAGGGTGACGCAGCGTTTCGCTTCGGGCTCGGCAACAAAGTGCTCGAGCATCTGGGGCACGAAATGCAACGTCGTCACGTCGTGGGCGATGATGGCATCCACCAGCAGCCGCGGCTCCCGATGTGCGCCCGGCGCTGCGATCGCAAGCCGTGCGCCGGTCGCGAGCGGCCACAGGATCTCCCAGACCGAGACGTCGAAGCTGAACGGCGTCTTCTGCAGGAAGGTCTCGCCGGCATCGAGGCGATATTCCGCTTGCATCCAGCCAAGCCGCGCGGCGAGCGCGCCATGCGTGCACGCCACGCCCTTGGGCTTGCCCGTCGATCCCGACGTGTACATCACATAGGCCAGGCTGTCGGCGTGGAGCGCCACGTCGAGATTGCGGACCGGCTCTCCGGTCGGTGCCCTAGTCTCTTCATCGATGGGCCAGGCCTCGACGGCAGCTTCCGCGATCACAGGCGCAAGGCGTTCCTGTAACCGGCCTTGTGTCAGCACCAGCGCTGTGCTGCTATCGCGCAGCATGTGCAGAAGACGGCCCGGCGGATAATCGGGATCGAGCGGCAGATAGGCTCCGCCGGCTTTCAGCACGGCGAGAACACCGACGATCAGCTCGACGCTGCGCTCCAGTGCGAGCCCGACCAACCGGTCGCGGCCGATGCCGTGGGCCTGCAACCGTCGCGCCAGACGATTGGCGCGAGCGTTCAGCTCCTCATAGCTGACCTGCTGGTCGCCAAATACCAACGCAATCGCGGATGGTGAAGCAGCCGCACGAGCCTCGATCTGAGCGACGATACCATTGCCAGCATTCGGCGCCTTGGCAAAGCCACCGCTCCAGCCGAGCACCTTCCGCGTCTCATCGACATCGAGCCCGCTGAGCTCACCCAGCGGTCTAGAGGCATCGGCGACGATCTCGGCAAGGAGCCGCGACAGCGTGAGCTGCAGATATCTGATCTGGTCTTCATCGAACCGGGCGCGGTCGTAGCGGAAGCCGAGATTGATGCCGTCGGTCTTGGCGAATACCGCTACCGTGAGCGCATAGTTGGTAATCGAGACCTGCTCGACCCGAGCGAAGCGGCGACCGCTTTCGTTCTCGCTGCGCAACGCCTGATCGATCGGATAGTTCTCGAACACCAGGATATTATCGAACAACGGCCGGCCCGATCGTCCGGCGAGGCGCTGGATCTCGTAGAGCGGCATCCAGCCGTGATCGCGCAAATCGATGTTGCGTTCCTGCAGATCCCGCAGCCATGCACCAACATCAGTTTGCGGGTTTGCCCGATCCACAACCGGCAGGGTGTTGATGAACAGGCCCACCATGTCCTCGGACCCGCCGATCTCTGGCGGCCTGCCCGATACGGTCGCGCCGAAGCAGACCACGCGCCGTCCGGTGTGACGGCGCAACAATTGCGCCCATGCGCCCTGCAACAGGGTGTTCAGCGTAACGCGCTCGCGCTTTGTAAATGCTTGCAGCTTTGCAGTCAGATCGGCAGTGAGAAACAGGTCGAGCGAACCATGTCCGGACGCGCGGGTGGCCGCAGGTCCCCCCAGCGTATCCGCCAGGAAACCCGGTTCATCCAGTTCCGCCAATGCCGTGCGCCAGAACGTCCCGGACGCGTCGCGGTCCTGCCGTTGCAGCCAGGCGATGTAGTCGCGGTAGCGGCCCTGCACGGCAGGTAAACGATGGCCGCGTTCGTGTTGCAGTATCTCGGCCATCAGCCGCGCCGAACTCCAGCCGTCCAGCAGGATATGATGATGCGTCCAGATCAGCCAGTGGCAGCTTTCGTCAAGCCGGATCAGCCGCACGCGCTGCAACGGCGCCTGCGACAGGTCGAATCCCCTAGCGCGCTCGGCCTGCGACGCCTTCGCCAGCGCCGCCTCGAGTTCGCCGCGGTCCATGGCTGCGGCCTGCTTGCGCCAGTCTTCTTCCACGAATGGCAGCGTCACATGGCGATATACCACTTGCTGTGCCGCGCCTGACAGTTCGCGCCAGGCAAAGCCGGTCCGCAGCACAGCATGACGCGCGCCCACCTCGTGCCAGGCTGCGCGCAACCGGCCGGCATCGAGGCCTCGCACTTCGAGACCGACCTGGTTGACGTAATTGCCGCTTTCTCCGTCGCGCAGCGCATGGAAAAGCATGCCCTGCTGCATCGGCGACAGCGGATAGATGTCTTCGATGTCGCGGCAATCGATCGTCGCGCCCAGGAGATCGAGATCGGCTTGGCTCAAATTCGACAATGCGAAGTCCGATGGCGTGATGCCGCGCGCGCCGCTTGTGCAATGGTCGACGAGTTCTCTCAGCGCCGCGGCATAATGCTCTGCGAGGCGTTCGATCGTGGCTCGCCGGTAACGCCTTCGGCCGTAGCTGAACGACAGCCGTAGCTGGCCCTCGCGCACCTGGCCGTTGATGCTCAGCCAGCGGCCAAGCGGCGCGCTGTCGCTGCGCGAGGGCCCGGCGCTCTCAGGCGCAAGCCGGAACGGCGTGCCCTCACCTACGCTGGAATCGAACTGGCCGAGATAGTTGAAAACGATGCGCGGCTCGGGCAGCGCGGCGAGCGCATGGCGCTGCGCCTCGGTGCCGAGATGGCGCAATACGCCGAAGCCTAACCCGCGGGCGGGAATCGCCCGAAGCTCCTCTTTAACGGATTTGATCAGGGACGCATCATCGCCGGAGCCGCCCGGCAAGCGCACCGGGAAAGCGGTCGTGAACCAACCGACCGTGCGGGAAATATCCACCCCAGAGAAGATGTCCTCGCGCCCGTGCCCTTCGAGCTCGACGACAACGTCCTCAACTCCACTCCAGCGCGATACCGCCCGCGCCAGTGCCGCCAGCAGCAGATCGTTGACCTGAGTCCGGTAGGCAGGCGGCGCTTCCTTGAGCAGCCGCGTCGTCAGCCCGGCATCGAATGCCAGCAGGATTTCCTCGCCCTCGGCAACCCGGTCGACACCATCATGATCGTCGTCGCAGGGCAGATCGGCGCGCGAGCCTCGTTCGAGCCAATAGGGCAACTCGGCAGACAGCTCTTCGGTGCCGCTATATGCCTGCAACCGCGCGCCCCAGGATGCATAGGATTGGCTCCTCGCCAGCGCGATCGACGCTACACCTTGCTGAACCTGCCCGTAAGCCGCAGCAAAGTCTTCGAACAGCACGCGCCATGACACGCCGTCGATGACGAGATGGTGCACCACGATGAGAAGCCGCTGGCTGCCGTCGGCGAGATCCATGCCGACCACGCGCAGCAGCGGTCCTGCCAGCGACAGGCTGGCCTGGGCGGCAGAAGCGACGGCCGTCACCTCGGCTGCATCGCGGATGCCGCTCCGGATCCACAACAACTCCGACACTGCCGGCGCGGCGCCATAGGTTGCGCGCCAGACACCGTCGATCTCCGCGAAACCTAGACGCAAAGCGTCGTGATGCGCGACGACGGCGGCGACCGCGCGCTCAACGCTCGCCCAATCCAGCCGCGCCTTCGGCATCAACAGGACGGCCTGATTCCAGTGATGACGCTCCCCGGCATCCTCGCTGAAGAACCGCGCCTGGATCGGCAACAGCGGATGTTCGTTACCCTCTAGCTCTTCCTCGGGAGCGACAGCTTCATCGGTCCGTTCGATGCGCGCGGCCCGCGAGAGCTCCTGCAAGGTCTGGTGCCGGAAAACGTCACGCGGTTCGATCACGAGGCCCGCCTGCCGGGCGCGACCGACCAGTTGCAGCGAGATGATGGAATCGCCGCCGAGTTCGAAGAAATTGTCGTCAACGCCAATGAGTGGCTGGCCAAGCAACTCGGCCCAGATCGCGGCAAGCCTCGCCTCGGTCGCGGTGCGCGGCGCGACACGTCCGGCCGCAGTAGCTTGCACATCGGGCGCCGGCAGGGCTTCGCGGTCCACCTTGCCGTGCGCGGTGAGCGGCAGCCGCTTAAGCTTCACGATACGGGCCGGTACCATGTAATCGGGCAGTTCATCCGAAAGAGCCGCGCGCATTGCCGCTTCGTCGAACGCGCCCTCGCCGGCGACATAGCCGACCAGTTGGCTGGTTACGCCAGCTTCGCGCGCAACGACCACCGCCGATCGCACGCCCGGCTGGCGCATCAGCCACGCCTCGATCTCGCCGAGCTCGATCCGGAAGCCGCGGATTTTCACCTGGTGATCGGAGCGCCCGACATACTCAATCACGCCATCGGCGCGCCATCGCGCCAGGTCGCCGGTGCGATAAAGCCGCGCGCCGGGCGCACCAAAGGGATCGGCAATGAATCTCTCGGCCGTCAGTCCGGCGCGGCGCCAATAGCCGCGCGCCAGTCCCTCGCCGCCAATGAACAATTCGCCGGTTACGCCAACCGGCACGATGTTCAGGTCCCCATCCAGAATATAAGCCGAGCGGCGTCCCACGGGACGGCCGATGGGCGCATAGTTGCCCTCGATCTCCTCGCTGGCATCGACCTTCCAGACCAGCGGCGTCACGACGGTTTCGGTCGGGCCGTAACCGTTGATCAACGTCCGCGGCCGAAGCGCGCGCTTGACCTTGTCGAAGCCTGCCTTCGGCATCGCCTCGCCGCCGAACGAGTAAAGCCCGACCGGCGGCGGATCGCCGCGCCACGCCGCAAAGTCGGCGAGCTGCTGCAAATAGGCCGGCGGAAAGCCGGCGTTGGTGACGCGCTGCTTGCGCAGAACGTCGAGCGTCTGTTCGGCCGACCAGAGGTTCTCGTCGCGCATCACGAGCGCCGCGCCGCAGGTCAACGCCGTCCAGAGCCGCTCATGGGCGCCGTCGAACGTAAAGGACAGGAAGTGCAGTTCGCGCGAGTGCCGGTCCATGTCATAGAGTCCGGCGGTCACCTCGCAATGCATTGCAAAGGGTCCATGCTCCACTGCGACTCCCTTCGGGATGCCGGTGGAGCCGGAGGTGTAGATCACATAGGCAAGGCTTGTCGCTTCGACGGCAATGCCGGGATCGCTCTCCGGCTCCCGGTCGAGATCGCTTGCGTCGAGCGGGACAGCCGCGATCCCTGACGGAAGCGCAGTGAGTGCGGAGCCTTCCAAATCAACCAGCACGAAACGCACGCCGGCGTCGCATATGGTTACGACCTGTCGTTTTGCCGGATGCTCGGGATCGAGTGGCAGATAGGCCGCGCCGGTTTTCAAGATGGCCAGCAGGGCTGCAACGAGCGATGGCGACCGCCGGGCCGAGATGCCGACCAGATCGGCAGGACTGACGCCCAAACGGATCAGACGATGTGCCAGCCGATTGGCGCGACGGTCAAGTTCGGCATAAGAGATCACGTCGTCGCCAAAGATGAGCGCCGGCGCGTCAGGCGTATCCGCGGCCAGCCGCGCGACCGTTTGGTGCACCGGCGTAAACGGCGCGTCCATCCCGGCTCCCGCGCCGTTCCACTCGCGCAGCGTGGCCAATTCCTGCGGGGAAAGCAGTGCCATGCCGGCAACCGACTGCGTGCCGTCCTCAACCATCGTGTTCAGGATCGTGATCCAATGCGACGCCAGGCGTTCGATCGTCGCCGGCTCGAACAGCGCGGTCGCATAGGCAAAGATCGCGCGGATCTCCCCTGCCGGTCCCTCTTCGCTATCGAGCGCCAGGTCGAACTTCACCGTATCGACTTCGGCGTCGAGCTTCTCGATCTGCAGGCCGGTCCGGTCGGGCGGATTGCCCGACACGCGCCGGCGCTGATGATTATAGAGAACCTGAAAGAGCGGATTCTGGCTCAGGCTGCGCTTGGGCTGCAGGATTTCCAGCAATCGCTCGAACGGAAGGTCCTGGTTCTCCTGGGCTTCGATCGTGGCCGAATGAACGGATGCGATGAAGTCCGTGATCGTCGCGCGACCATCGAGCTGCGTGCGGAGCACCTGGGTGTTGACGAACAGCCCGATCACACCGTGCGTCTCGTCGCGGTGGCGATTGGCGACCGGCACGCCGACGCTGATGTCGGACTGGCCGGTGTAGCGATAGAGCAGCAGTTTGAAGCTCGCCAGCAGGACGACGAACAGCGTGGTCTGATGCCGGCGCGCCAGCGCGCGCAAGCCCTCGGCGAGCGCCGGATCGAGCGCCATGCGGAGCGCGGCGCCGGCGAGATCAGGAACCGCCGGCCGCGCCCGATCGATTGGAAGCTGCAGCACCGCCGGATCCTTTAAGCGCGCCGTCCAGTAGTTGACCTGGCGCTCGCCATCGACAGCGCTCATCCAGAGTCGCTGCCAACAAGCATAGTCGGCATATTCAATATCGGGCTCCGGCAAAGCCGGCGCCTCGCCGCTCGCGAATGCCGCGTACAAGCGCCAGAACTCATCGACCAGCACGCCCATCGACCAGCCGTCGGCCACGATGTGATGCAGGCTGACGACAAGGAGATGGTCGTCTTCTTGCAGCCTCAGCAACGCGGCGCGCATGAGCGGGCCGGCTTCGAGATCGAACGGCAGCGATCCTTCCTGCCGCGCCAGCAGATATGCCTGCTGCTCGCGGTCATCGCCATCGAGCGCTACATGCCGCAACGTGAACGGTTGCGGGTCGAGCACGACCTGCTCGGCTTCCTTGCCCTGCTGCCGGAACACCGTACGAAGCGCGCTGTGACGGGCGACCAGCGCATCGAAGGCCTGCTGCAGGGCGTGCCGTTGAAGCTGCCCTCGCACCCGTACCGTCGCCGAGATGTTGTAGGCGGCGCTGTCCGGATCCATCCGCCACAAGAACCAGAGGCGCGATTGCGCAAAGGAAAGCGGTGCCCGCGTTTTCTCCTGGCGCGCAATCGGCAGCATGGCGAGATTGACGCCCTTCGCCGCGAGCTGCGTCAGGAACGTAAGTTGCTTGCTGGCATCAAGGCGCATCAAGCGTCGTGAGATGTCACGAAGCTGCTGCTTCTGCGTGGTGGCGATCTCATTCATCGGAAAGTTCGACTTCCTTCAACATGTCGAGCATCGCGGCGATGTCGTCGCTGCGCTTGTCGACCTGAATCTCCGGGGCAAGAGCAGCGGCCATCGTCTCGATGGTCGTCATTTCAAACAGGCGGTTCAGCGGCAGGTCATGGCCGAGATCGCGCTTGATGCGGCTGACGAGCTGGACGGCGGTGAGAGAGTCCCCGCCGAGCTCAAAGAAGTTGTCGGTGACGCCGACGTCAGGCTGTTTGAGCAGATCGGCCCAGATCGCGCCGAGCGCCGCTTCCACCGACGTGCGCGGTGCCACATGCTCGGCCAAGGCTGCAAGCTGGTCCGGCGCCGGCAGCGCCTTGTGGTCGATCTTGCCGTTCGGCGTCAGCGGCAGCCGGTCCAGCACCACGATCCGCGGCGGCACCATGTAGTCCGGCAGCAGCGACGACAGCGCGGTCTTGAGAGCTATCCCGTCCAGCGACGTTTCGCCGCTGACATAGCCGACGAGCTGACGGGCAGCGCCAAGCTCGCGTGCCACCACGACTGCCGAGCGCACGCCAGCCTGTTCGAGCAGCCGCGCCTCGATCTCGCCAAGCTCGATCCGAAAGCCGCGGATCTTCACCTGGTGGTCGGCGCGGCCGATATATTCGATCACCCCGTCGGACCGCCACCGCGCCACGTCGCCCGTGCGGTACAGCCGCGCGCCGGGAGTACCAAACGGATCGGGGATGAAGCCGCTCCGCGGTCAGCGCGCCGCGTCGCCAGTAGCCGCGCGCAAGTCCTGCGCCGCCGATATAGAGCTCGCCCGCAACGCCGACCGGCGCGAGATTGAGGTCGTTGTCGAGGATATGCAGCGTGGTGTTGCCGATCGGGCCGCCCAACACTGGACGGTCGTCCGTGGCATCGAGGCGGTGGCGGGCCGACCACACCGTGGTCTCGGTCGGGCCGTACAGGTTCCAGACTTCGCCGGCCTGCACCACCAGCCGCCGCGCAAGGTCCGGCGGCAAGGCCTCGCCGCCGCACAGCACGCGGCAGCTTGGGGGCAGAAATGGGCCGTCGTGATCGAGCAGCATCCGCCAGGTCGACGGCGTCGCCTGGATCATGGTGACGCCGTGCTTCGCCACTATCGACTTGAGCCGCGAGGGATCATGCGCGGCCGCGCGATCGGCCAGCACCACGCATGCCCCGCGCGTGAGCGGCAGCCACAGCTCGAGCACCGCAATGTCGAACGACAGCGAGGTCAGGCCGAGCACGCGGTCCTGGGCCGTCATGCCCGGCTGCTCCGCCATGGTCGCCAAAAAGTTCGTCACCGCGTCATGGCGGACCATCACGCCCTTGGGCAGGCCGGTCGAGCCGGAAGTGTAGATCACATAGGCGAGGCTTTCGGGATGGACGACGACATCAAGATTGCCGCCGTCATCGCCCTCGCCGCTGTCATTCCCATCGAGCAGCCAAGCCTCGGCGCCGGTTTCCTTCAGCACGGGCGCAAACTGTTCCAACAGCATCCGCTGCGTCAGCACCAGCGCCGCGCCGCTGTCGCGCAGCATGTGCGCCAGCCGTTCCGCCGGGTAATCCGGATCGAGCGGCAGATAAGCCCCGCCCGCCTTCAATACCGCCAACAGCGCGACCATCATCTCGACACCACGGTCGAGCGCCAGTCCCACCACCACGTCGGTTCCGACGCCGCGATCGCGCAATCGCCGCGCCAGCCGATTGGCGCGCACGTTCAACGCGGC
Organism: Bradyrhizobium sp. RDI18; assembly: GCF_043203335.1. Classification (NCBI taxonomy): domain Bacteria; kingdom Pseudomonadati; phylum Pseudomonadota; class Alphaproteobacteria; order Hyphomicrobiales; family Nitrobacteraceae; genus Bradyrhizobium; species Bradyrhizobium sp. RDI18. The sequence goes on from NZ_JBICRN010000006.1 coordinate 1,458,599, forward strand.
ATAGCTCAATGCCTCATCGCCAAACACTAGCGCGATCGTGTCCGGAGATTGATCGACCTGCGCCTCGAATTGCGCGACGAATGAACGGTCCCGTGGATATTGCGCCTGCGTCCGATTCCACGTCTCCAGCAAAAGCTGGCGCTCTTCGTCAGGCAGAACATCCAGTTGCCGCACCGGAGAGCGAGGCGCGCGCTCCAACACCTCCGCCAATTGATCGAGCGCCTGCTGCATCAGGGCGCAGATGCGATCGGCCGAGAGCGGATGGACGACTTGAGCGGTCAAGCCGAGCGCCTGACCATAATCCTCGACCGCCATCATCAAGGGATAGTTCGTACGCTCTTCGCCGCCGAGCCACTCGACGCCGTGCAGGCTTGCGCCGCCCCGCCCCATGGACGAAGCCGCCGGCATCGCATTGTGACGGTAGTTCAAGATCGAACTGAACAGGGGTGCGGGCGCGGCGACACCGCTGCATCGCTGCGCGAGCGCCAGCGAGGCATGTTCATGCGCCATCAATTCGGCCAGCCGGGCGTGGGCATGACGAACACTGTCCTCAACCGCGCTGTCATCGAGATCAAGCCGCAGCGGCAATGTATTGATGAACAATCCCATGGTGCGACCGCCACCGGCGCCCGCATGCATGCGGCCGAACAGAACCGTGCCGAACACGACGTGCTCATGCCCGCTGCTTCGCGCCACTACCTGACCCCATGCGAGATGGCAGAGGCTGGCAAGGCTCACCCCCAGCCGCCGTGCCAGAGCGCGGAGCCGTGCATTGAGCTGCTCCGGAAGCGTTCGCCGCGCTTCCGCCACGCCGCCACCATCGCCATGCACGCGATCCAGCCCAAACGGCGTGGTCGGCTCATCGATATCGGACAGCATGCTTCGGAAGAAGCGCTCGTGCTCCGCAATAGCTGCCGATCCGCGCGACTGCGCCACCAGATTCCGGAATGGATAGGGAGCCGGAAGCTCATGACCACGTCCGGACAATATTTGCTGCACTTCGTCGTGCATCACTTCCAGCGTGGAGTGATCGCCGATCATATGATGCAGCAACACCAAAAGCAGCCAGCGCTCCTTGCCCGGATCGCGCGCGATTGCAAACCGCAGCAGCGGCGCGTGGCCAAGGTCGATCCGATGGCGGCGCGGGTCGAAACGCCGCGCAAGCTGCTCATGAACGGGACCTTCGCCATCCAGAACGAGCTCGCTAACAACCACGGAAGCGTTTCGCCAGACCACCTGCGCCGGAGCGGATAGCCCCTCCCATGCGATGGAGGTGCGGAGAATATCGTGCCGGTCGATGACCTGCTGAACGGCGGCGAGATAGCGGTCGAGCAGGTCGCGGCTTGCGAACGCCATCTGGCCGACCAGCAGATATGGGTCGCCCTGTGCCGACAGCAGATGGTGAAACAGGATGCCATCCTGAAGCGGCGATAGCCCGTAGATGTCCTGGATGTTGGCAACGCCCCCGGGAGCCTTGGCCACGATGCTATCGATGTCGGATTGCGTCAACGCGATCAACGGCAGCAGCTCAGGCGTAATTACCGTCGTCTGCGGCGTGATCAGATTGGCCGGAACAGCCGCGCCGACGCCGCCATTGAGGCTGGCGGCGAAATCGGCGAGCACCGGATTGGCGAACAGCGTGCGCACATCGGCGCGGAGCGAATGCCGCTGCAAGCGTTCCAGCATGCGGACCGCGAGCAGCGAATGGCCGCCTAGTTCAAAGAAGTGATCGTTGCGTCCGATCCGATCGATGCCGAGCAGCTCGGTCCAGATCTTTGCGACGATCTCCTCGATCCCGCCCTGCGGCGCCTCGAAACTGCGCCTTGCAAAGGCATCATCCTCCGGCGCGGGCAGCGCCTTGCGATCGACCTTGCCGTTCGGTGTCAGCGGCAGTCTATCCAGGCGTACGAACGCCGACGGCACCATGTAGTCCGGCAAGCGCTCACGGAGATGATTGCGCATCGCAGCCGCAAATTCACCGGCATCGAGCTTCACGCCGTCGTCCTTCGCGGCCACATAGGCGACCAGCCGCGCGTCACCGCTGTGATCCCGCAACGCCAGCACCACCGCATCGGTCACGCCGGTGTGCTCATTAAGGCGAAACTCGATCTCGCCCAATTCAATGCGGAAGCCGCGGATTTTTACCTGATGATCGTTGCGGCCGAGGAACGCGATGTTGCCATCCGGCAGGTAACGGCCGAGATCGCCGCTGCGATACATTCGCGCGCCAGTATCGCTACTGAAGGGATCGCGCACAAAGCGCTCCGCCGTCAGGTCGGCGCGATTGAGATAGCCGCGAGCGACCCCTGCCCCGCCGATATAGATTTCGCCGGTCGCCCCGAGCGGAACGGGCGCACCGAAGCAATCAAGCAGATAGGTCCGTGTGTTGGGAAGCGGACGACCGATCGGGACGATGTCGCCATCAAAGCCCGCCGGCCGAAGCCAACTGGTAGCGCAGACCGTCGTTTCCGTCGGTCCGTAGCCATTGAAGACGGCAACGCTAGGCGGCAGATCCTTGATCAATTCCGCCTTGGGCAATTCGCCGGCGAGGACGAGCACCCGCAGCGACGCCAGCCTGTCGAGATCATCCCGCCCCTGCAGCATGGCCGGCGGCAAGGTCGCGTGCGTAATGGCGTTGTCCAAGAGAAAATCGAGCAGTTCCGACGTATTGCGGTGTCGCGGGCCGACGAGAAACAGCTCGGCCCCCGAGCACAGCGCCATGACAATTTCCCAAGTGCTGGCGTCGAAGCTGAACGAAGCAAACTGCACGACGCGGCTGCGTGGGGAAACGTCAAAGAGCGCTCGTTGGGCCAGCGCCAGATTTACCAGGCCGCGATGCTCGACCATCACCCCCTTTGGCCGCCCGGTGGAGCCGGACGTGTAGATGATGTAGGCGAGATGCCGCGATGTAAGTCCCGTGACAAGGTCGCGTGGATCCGATGCTGCCAGATTGGCGACGGTGGCTGCGCTCGCCTCCAGATCGACAACCTTGCACGCCGCATCCGCGAAGATCGCGCGTCCGGCATCGTCAACGATCAACAATCCCGGGCTTGCGTCCTCGACGATCTGCCGCAGCCGCTCCGCCGGATAGGCCGGATCCAGCGGCAGATAAACGCCGCCCGCCTTCAGCACGGCCAGCAGGCTGACGATCATGGCGATACCGCGCTCCAGGCAGATCGCGACCGGTCGATCCGGGCCGACGCCCAAAGCGATCAAGTGCCGCGCGAGCTGATTGGCCTTCGCATCAAGTTCGCCATAGCTCAGGCGAACGTCCTCGTGAACCACCGCCGTGGCCTCGGGCGCGGTTCGGACTTGCTCTGCGAACAGTTCGTGGATGCAGCGCTCCGACGGGAACGGCGCAGCCGTCTCGTTCCATGTATCCAGAACGAGCTTGCGTTCCTCTTGGCCGACAATATCGATCCGGTCGACAATTTGATCCGCGTCGGCGACCATGGCGCGCAGCAAGGCCAGCAGATAGTTCCGGTGACGCCTGATCGTTGCTTCGTCGAACAGTGCCGTTGCATAGTTCAAGGCGCCGACGATGCGGCCGTCCGCCTCGCTCAGATTGAGCTCGAGATCGAACTTGACCTGCTGCAGCGGAATATCGGCTATCTCGGCCTTGAGGCCTGGTAGCTCAACGCTTGCCGCCTCGTTGTTCTGCCAGGCGAACACGACCTGAAAGACCGGCGTATGCTGTAGCCGCCGCGGCGGCTGAATGATCTCGACGAGTTGCTCGAACGGCAGATCCTGATGATCCTGAGCTTCGAGCGCCGCAGCGCGCACGCGGCTGAGCAGCTCCGCCACATCAGGCTCTCCCGATAAATCCACGCGGAGCGCCAGCATGTTGACGAAGAAGCCGACCAGGCCCTCGATTTCGCGCCTGTTGCGATTTGCCGTCGGCGTGCCGATCACAAGATCGGTCTGCCCGGAAAGTTTTGACAACACCGCCGCCCAGGCCGCCAGCACCGTCATGAATGCCGTCACGCGGTGCGACTGGCTGAATAGCCTGATACGATGCGCAAAAGCGGCGTCGATCTCGATCGGCAACGACGCGCCGGCGAGAGACCTGACCGGCGGGCGGGGCCGATCTGTCGGCAGTTCGAGCACCGCGGGAGCGCCCGCGAGCGCCTGCCGCCAATAGTCGACCTGCCGCTGCAACCGCTCGCCCGCCAGCCACTGCCGTTGCCAGGCAGCGTAGTCCGGATACTGAATTGCCAGCGGCGGCAACGGATCGTGCTGGCCCGCCGTGAAGGCGTGGTAAAGCGCGCCAAGCTCACGTACGAGCACGCCCATCGACCAGCCGTCGGATATGATGTGATGCTGGGTGAGCAGGAACAGATACCTCTTCTCCGCTGTCCGGATCAGGCGTCCGCGGATCAAAGGTCCCGCGGCGAGATCGAACGGCGTATCGGCCTCCTCGCGGCACAACCGCGCGAGTTCTTGCTCGGCATCCAGGTGTTGCCGCAAATCATGTTCGAGCACCGGCAGGCACGCATCGGCCGGCAGCAATTCAACGCAAGGCTCTCCTTCAACCACGCGGAAGACACTGCGCAGCGCTTCGTGACGCGCAAACAACTGATCCAGGCTGCGACGCCATGCATCGACGTCGAGATCACCCGCGAGGCGCAAAGCGCCGCGAATGTGATAGTTGGCGTTGGCGCCATCGACCTGCGCCAGCAACCAAAGCCGCTGCTGGGCAAAGGACAATTCCAGCGGCCCGCCGCGCGGCACCGCCGGAATCGAGGAGATTCCATTCTTGCTGGAATTTCGGCCGCGCTCTCTCGCCAACGACAGGAGTTTTTTCACCTGCGCGGAATCCAGATCACGCAAACTCGGCTTTGGCAAACCTGGCTTTGATGGTTCAGCCATGTTCACTGCCCCGCCGCGATCAGATCCTGCAGTTCATCTGCATCGAACTCCTGCTCGATCAGCCTGATCGACACGACGCGCGCGAATGACGCGAGGTCGGGATGAACGAACAGATCCGAAACCGGGATCGACACGCCGATCTCCTGCGACACCCGGCTAAGCACCCGCACCGCCAGCAATGAGTGTCCCCCGAGCTCGAAGAAGTGATCGTTGCGTCCGATCTGCTCGACGCCGAGCAGTTCGGCCCAGATCTTCGCCAGCGCGATCTCGATTTCGTCCTCGGGCGCCTCATAGCCGCGGCGTGCCTGGCCATCCTCGTGCGGCGACGGCAATGCGCGACGGTCGGTCTTGCCATTGGGGGTCAGCGGCAATTGCTCGAGCACCATGATCGCCGATGGCACCATGTAGTCGGGTAGAATGGCCGACAGCGCATCACGCAAGGCGCGGCCGTCAAGGGTCGGCTCGCCGCTCGCATAGGCGATCACCTGACGGCCGGTCCTGCTCTCTTGCGTCACCGCGGCGACGGCGCGCACGCCGCGCTGCTCGAGCAGGCGCGCCTCGATCTCTCCCAGTTCGATACGGAAGCCGCGGATCTTCACTTGCTGGTCCGCGCGGCCGACATAGTCGATCACGCCGTCTGCCCGCCACCGCGCAAGGTCGCCGGTACGGTAGAGGCGCGCGCCGCTACCGCCGAACGGATCCGGGACAAACCGTTCCGCCGTCAGCGCGCCCCGGTTCAGATAGCCTCGCGCCAACCCAACACCGCCGATGAACAGCTCGCCGGTAACGCCAACGGGCACGATGTTGAGATCGGCGTCGAGAATGTAGGCGGACCTGATGCCAACGGGCCGTCCGATCGGGGCCGGCAGGCCCGGCGTCAACGCGGCGTCGTCGACGAGCCACGCTGTCGGCGCGATCACCGTCTCGGTCGGGCCGTAAGCATTGACCAGAAGGTCGACATCGGCGGTCTGGCGGAGCGCTTTGATTCCGGTATCCGACCAGGCTTCGCCGCCGACAATGCAGGCCCTGATCGCAAGCCGGCGCCCGCTCTGCCGCAACGCTGCGCTCAATTGGTCCGCATAGGCCGGCGGCAGAAAGATCGACGTTACCGAGCTTCTCGCAATCTCATCGACGAGGTCGTCGATCAATAGACCTGGCCTGGACGGCAGCACGAGCGAGCCACCTGTCATCAGCGGCACCAGCCAGCGCTCGTGGGCGATGTCGAAATTGATCGAAGCCGACTGGAATTCCCGGTCGCGGGAAGTCATGCGGTACAGCCGGCCGATCGCTTCGCAATGCATCGCCAACGGCCCATGCGTTACCGCCACGCCCTTCGGCGTGCCGGTCGAACCCGACGTGTAAATCACGTAGGCCAGACTATCCGGATGAATCCCGACATTCAGATTGGCTGTATCTTCGCCGACGGGCCGCTGCGGCTCGTCGATGCACCAGGCCTCGACGCCGGTTTCGCGCAGCACCGGCGCGAAAGGTTCGAGCAGCGCGCTTTGCGTCAATACCAGTGTCGCCGCGCTGTCGCGCAGCATGTAGGCGAGCCGCTCGGCCGGATAATCCGGATCGAGCGGAAGATAGGCGCCGCCTGCTTTCAGGACGGCCAGCAGCGCGACCATCATTTCAGGGCTGCGCGTCAAGGCGATGCCGGTCAGGCGATCCGGAGCAGCGTTCCAAAGGCGAAGCCGCCGCGCAAGCTGGTTGGCCCGGGCATTCAACTCGCCATAGCTTAGGCGCTGGTCGCCCCACACAATCGCAAGTGCAGAAGGCGCCCGCGCGGCTTGCGCCTCGATATGCGCAACGACGCCGACATATGAAGCACCTGCCGCCGAACGGCCGGCGCCGCTCCATTCCAGAATTTGCCGGGCCTCATCACCGGCGGATAATCCGAGATCGCCGATCGGTCGCTCCGCACTGACGGCGATCCGCTCCAGCAATCCATGCAGCATGTCCCGCAGGCGCCGGACGGCAACCTCATCAAAGCGGGCGCGGTCGTAGTTGAACTCGAGATCGAGCCGCTCGCTTCCGGCGAACACGGCAACCGCCAGCGCATAATTTGTCGGCGTCACATGTTGCACCCGTCCCAGGCGCGGGCCGCTCTCCCCCGTTCGCCGCAGCGCCTCATCGATCGGATAGTTTTCGAACACCAGAATGCTGTCGAACAACGCCTGCCCGGCCTGGCCGGCGAGGCGCTGGATTTCGTAGAGCGGCGTCCAGCCATGCTCGCGCAGCGCCAGGTTCTGCTCCTGCAACTGACGCAGCCACTCACCTACCAGCGCTTGCGGACTCGGCGCATCGACAATCGGCAACGTATTGATGAAGAGGCCCACCATCTCCTCGGAGCCCGGCAGGTCTGCCGGACGGCCCGACACGGTCACCCCGAAACAGACCGCGGCCTGCCCCGAATGACGCCGCAACAACTGCGCCCACGCAGCCTGAACGAGCGTATTGAGCGTCACGCGCTCGCGTTTCGCAGATGCCTTCAGCCGTTCGGTCAACTCCGGATTCACCGAAAGCGCAATGCTGGCGTGTCCTTCCGCCTCCGATGCCTTGTTCGTAGCCGGCGCATTCGCCAGCAAAGTCGGCGCTTCGAGCCCTGCCAAAGCGTCGCGCCAGACTTTTTCGGCGCCTGCGTGATCGCGACTTTGCAGCCATGCGATGTAGTCGCGATAGCTGCCCTGCACGGCCGGCAACGCGCCGCCGCTCACATGCCGAAACACCTCCGCAACCAGCCGCGCCGAGCTCCAGCCGTCGACAAAGATGTGGTGGTGGGTCCAGATCAGCCAGTGGCGCTTGTCGTCGAGCCGGATCAACCGCACCCGCTGCAGCGGCGGCTGAGAGACGTCAAAGCCGCTCTCGCGCTCCCGCCGCGATGCTTCCGCCAGCGCGGCATCCAGTTCAGCGCGTCCGCCATTGCGTTCCAGCGCTGCCCTCCGGTTGCGCCAATCCTCTTCGACGAACGGCACTGTCACATGACGGCGCACAACCTGCTGGGCCGCGCCTGACACGTGCTGCCAGACAAAGCCGGTCCGCAAGGCGGCGTGCCGGTCACACACCGCTTGCCACGCGACTCGAAGCTTGTCGGCCTCGAAGCCGAACAGCTCGAGCCCGACCTGGTTGACATAAGCATCCTTGTCGCCATCGCGGACCGCGTGGAACAGCATGCCCTGCTGCATCGGCGAAAGCGGATAAATGTCCTCGATGCTGCGGAGATCGAAAGTCGCCAACCGATCGAGATCGGCCTGGTCGAGCCCGGACAAGGCGACGTCCGAAGGCGTGAGACCAGATGCTCCGCTGCAGCAATGCGCCACCAGCTCCCGCAGTGCCATTTCGCAAAGTTTCGCCAGCCGCTCGACCGTCTCTCGCCGATAGCGCTTGCGTCCGTATCCGAACGACAGATGCAGACGTCCCTCACGCACCAGTCCGGTGATGTTGAGCCATCCCCGCAAGGGAGCAGCGGAGCTGCGCGACGCACCCGCGCTCTCGGGCGCGAATCCGAACAGCGAGGAAGCGCCCACGCTGCTGTCGAAACGGCCGAGATAGTTGAAGACGATCTGCGGCTCCACCAGTTGCGCCAGCGCGTTGCGCTGATCCTCCGAGCCGAGATAGCGCAACACGCCGTAGCCAAGCCCACGGTTCGGAATCGCGCGAAGCTTCTCCTTCACCGTCTTGATCAGGGAGGCGTGGTCGTTCGACCCGCCGTGCAGCCGCACCGGGAAGGCCGTCGTGAACCAGCCGACCGTCCGGGAAACATCCGCGCCGGGAAAAATGTCTTCGCGGCCGTGCCCCTCGATCTCGACCGTCACATCGTCGCGCTGGCTCCAGCGCGACACGGCACGCGCCAGGCTCGCAAGCATGAGGTCGTTGACCTGCGTCCGATAGGCCGACGGCGCATCCTGCAGCAGGCTCGACGTCACTTCGGTATCGAACACCAGCGACACCTCTTCGCCGTCACCGACGCGATCGACGCCGCCATGGTCATCGTCGCACGGCAGGCTTGGACCCGCCGCACAATCGAGCCAGAACGGCAGTTCGTCAGCAAGGTCCCTGGTCACTGCATACGAATGCAACCGCTCGCCCCAGGACGCATAGGACTCGCTCTTCGACGGCAGCATCACGGCGGCGCCTCTCTTCAACTGGTCATAAGCTGAAGCGAGGTCTTCGAGCAGGACCCGCCAGGATACGCCGTCGACAACCAGATGATGGATCGCGATCAGCAGCCGCTGGCTGCCGTCCGCAAGGTCCATCGCCACCGCACGCAGCAAACGACCCGAGGACAGCGACAGGCTTCCCTGCGCGGCCGATGCAAGCGCGGTGAGCTGTGTCGCGTCTTCGACATCGGTATGGATCCACAGCAACTCCGACGGCGATGGCGGCGTACCCTGCGCCGCGCGCCATGCGCCGTCCGCCTGCGCGAACCGCAGGCGCAACGCATCGTGATGATCGACGATCGTCGCCAGCGCACGCCGCAGGGCCTCCCAGTCCATCCGCGATTGCGGGACCAGCAACACGGCCTGATTCCAGTGATCCCGGTTGCCGATGTCTTCGCTGAGAAAACGTGCCTGAATTGGCAGCAAATGACGCATGCCGGTTGCCGCATCGGTCGAAACCTTTGCGGTCGAACTCTCCTTCCTTGCCACAGGTGCTGCCGCGACGGCGGCAACGGCTGCCAATCCGGCCACGGTCTGCTGGCCGAAGACCTGCTTCGGCGTCAGGCAAATGCCGCGCTTGCGCAGACGTGCGATGATCTGCAGGCTGAGAATGGAATCGCCGCCAAGCTCGAAAAAATTGTCGGTGCGGCCGACACGTTCGCGACCGAGCACCTCACGCCACACCGCGGCAATCTGTTCCTCCGTGTCTCCCAGCGGCGCGGAATAGTTCGCGGCCACCACATCTCCCACCGGCTCCGGCAGCGCCTTGCGGTTGACCTTGCCGTTTGGCGTGAGCGGCAGCCGCTGCAGAACAATGATGTGCGACGGCACCATGTAATCCGGCACCGCCGCCGCCAATTGCTGCTTCATCACATCCGGCTTCGGTGTGGCGCCTATGGCGGGCACACAGTAAGCAACGAGCTCCTGGCGTTCGGCGCTATCGCCGATGGCGCGTGCGACAACCACCGCGTCATCGATCCCCTGCAGCGCCTTGATCGCGCGCCCGACTTCACCAAGCTCGATGCGATAGCCGCGCAGCTTGATCTGTTCATCGCCACGGCCGAGGAATATCAGCCGGCCTGCCCGATCGCAGCGAACGCGATCGCCGGTGCGATACAACCGCTCCCCGGCCGATCCAAACGGGTCCGGAATGAAGCGCTCGGCGGTCAAGCCGGCCTCGCCACGATAGCCCCGCGCGACGCCGGCGCCTCCAACATAGAGTTCGCCGGCTACGCCGATCGGAACCTCGTTGAGCGCATCATCCAGAACGTGCGCGCGCAGATTGGCAAGCGGCAAGCCAATGGGAACCGAACCCGTCTCGCCTGCAGAGTCACATTCATGCGTGACCGCGCCAACTGTCGTTTCCGTCGGCCCGTAGTGATTCAGAATTCGGCATTGCGGCCGCAACTGCCGGATCTCGTTCGACAGCGCGGGATCAGTGGCTTCCCCACCCAGGATCAGCGCATCGCTCGGCAGGAGATCAGCCGAGCGCGAAGCCTTTAACAGCCCTCGCAGATGGCTGGGCACGATCTTGAGTATGCCGACGTCGCCGTCCCGCATGGCTTTCGCGAACGCATCCGCATCGAACACAACTTCAGGCGGCAACAAATGCAGCGTCGCGCCGGAGGCGAGCGCACCGAACAGGACGGTGTGGCCGAGATCCGCCGCTACCGTCGAGACCATCGCCATGCTCGCCAAGTGCTGCGGCTGCAGACGTTGCAGCAGGGCCTGCACGTAATTGGCCAACGCACCGTGCGAGACGGCAACGCCCTTCGGCGTCCCGGTCGATCCGGAGGTATAGATGACGTAAGCGGTCTGCGCCGGATGGATCACATTGTCGAGCGGTACGCTCGATGTATCCCCGCGCGCCGCTTCGGCATCGAGCACGAGGCAATCGAGTGCACGCGCTTCCGCCAGCTTCTCGGCGGCTGCCAGCACGATATCGATGCCTGCGTCCTTCAGGATGCGCCTGATGCGCTCCAGCGGCCATTCCGGATCGAGCGGCACATAGGCGCCGCCCGCTTTCAGCACACCAAGCAGCGCAACGACAAAGGCAGGCGAGCGCTCGATCCACAGCGCAACCGGCACCTCGCGCGTCACGCCCTTGCTGGCAAGCATGTGAGCGATGCGGTTCGATTTCCGCTCCAGCTCGGCGAACGTCAGCGTTTCGCTGCCGCACCGGACGGCAACCGCGGCCCGGCGATCGATCGTGGACGCGCGATGAAGATTGACCACATCGGTAAATCCAAACGCGGCTGCCTCGCTCGACACGACCTGCCGGTTCGCATCGTCGATGACGAAGTCCGATATCCGCCGCTCCGCATCTTCCGCGATCTGGCGCAGCAATGAACCGAATTGTGCGGCCAGTCGCGCAATCGTGGGGGAATCGAACAGATCGGTGGCGTAGTTGAACGTCGCCTTCATGCCGCCGGCGCCATCGACGATGTCGAGCGCGAGATCGAAATGCGAACCCGCGAGGTCCATGATGTCGATCTCGGCGGTGAGCCCCTCGACGCCGTCGAACCCGCGCGGCGCCGTCATGTAGTTGAACTTGGCCTGGAACAGCGGATTGTGCCCACCGCTTCGTTCAGGGCGCAGCCCGTCGACCAGCATTTCGAACGGCAGATCCTGATAGGACAGCGCTTCGATCACCGCGTCCTTGACCTCTCGGAGCAGGTTCGCGAAGGTTGCGCCATCGGCAATCTCGGCGCGCAGCACCAGCGTGTTGACGAAACAGCCAATCAGCCGCTCGATTTGCGCGTGACGGCGTCCCGCGACCGGCACGCCGACGCGCAAATCGCCCTGCCCCGTATAGCGATACAGCAGCGCCTGATATGCCGCGAGCAGCAGCATGAAGACGCTTACGCGATATTTTGCGGCGATCTCCCGCAAGCGGGCGGCCAGCGCGCCGTCGATGGCAAGGCCGATCGTATCGCCGGCATGACTTTGCGTTGCCAGACGCGGCCGGTCATGGGGCAGCGCCAGCACGGGGTGCGCGTCACCCAGCTTTGCGCGCCAATAGGCGAGCTGCCGGTCTCCGTCGCCACAAGCGAGCCAGTTTCGTTGCCAGACCGCGAAATCCGCATACTGCATCATCGGCACCGGCGGCCGGCCTGCGTCCTGCCCGGTGCCGTTGCGGTAGAGTCCTGCCAGCTCTTCGAGCATCACGTCGAGCGACCATCCATCGACGACGATGTGATGAGCAAGCAGCAGCAATTCGTGCGCATCATCTGCGAACTGAAGCAACAGCGCCCGCAATTGCGGCCCATTGACAAGGTCGAACGGTTTTCCGAGTTCGGACCGTCTGGCTTCCGCCGCATGCTCGGCGGAAAGCCCACGGAGATCCTGGTGCCTGATATCGACGCCGAGGGCGTCGTGAATAACCTGCCTTGCGCGACCATCCGTTGCGACGAATGTGGTGCGCAGCACCTCGTGACGCTGAACGATCTCCGCAATCGCCTGCGACAGGGCGGTATGGTCGAGCTTTCCCTTGAGCCGGATCGTGCTCGCGACCGTATAGGCCGTACCACTGGGGTCCAGATTCCAGAGAAACCACAGCCGTTCCTGTGCATGGGACAAGGATACGCGGTCGGCCGGTGCTGCCCGCTGGATCGGGGGAAGCGCCCTCTTCGCGCCCTCGCGCAACTGGGCGTCGATATGATCGGCGAATGCTGCAAGCCTCGGCGCGTCGAAAAAGCTGCGCAATTCCAACTCGACGCCGAAGCGTTCGCGAAGCGCCGCGGCGATCTGGCCCGCCGCGATCGAGTTTCCGCCCAGCACGAAGAAATCGTCCTCGCGGTGTACCGCCTGAACGCCCAGCGCCTCGCACCAGATCGATGCCAGCACGCGCTCGGTGTCGGTTACGGGCGCCGTCAGCGTCGTGCCATCGCGGCGTCGCCCTCGCTCGAACACCATGAAGCTGTCGAGCGTGTTGTTGGCCCAGCCGGCGGCGCAGGCGGAGCGCTGCAGTTTTCCGCTCGTCGTCAGCGGCATCGCTTGCGGGTTCAACAGGACGATGACGGCCGGATATTCCTGTGCCTGCCGCAGCACGGCCTCGCCGATCGCTTGCGCAAGCGCCTCGGGACGCTCGCGCTTGAGAACGGTACGGCTGAACTCTGCCGCAACGCCAATGCTTTCCCGTCCATCGATCTCGACCGCAAACACGGCAACCCGTCCGCTACGGACGGATTCGACCTCGGCCTCGACCGCCTGCTCGACGTCAGTCGGATATACATTCTGGCCGCGAACGATCAGCAGGTCCTTGAGCCGGCCCGTCACGATCAGCGTGCCGTCCTTGACGAAACCGAGATCTCCGGTACGCAGCCAGCGCATGCCATCGCGCTCGACGAAGGCCTTTTGCGTGGCTTCGGGATTGTTCCAGTATCCGAGCGCGACACTCGGGCCGGCGACCCAGATCTCGCCGATTTCATCGGCCGGTGCCGCCATCGATCCATCGATGCGCATGATGCGCGTGACGTGGTCCGCGACCGTCCGGCCGCACGCCACGAGATCGGTGCCCTCGTCGGCTGTTGCGACGCGGCCCGCCGCAAGCGCCGCCGTATCGAGGGTATAGCTCACAGTATTGATCGAGAGGTCACCTGCCGTCACCAGCAGCGTCGCCTCGGCTAGGCCGTAGCAGGCGTTCAACGCTCGTCGAGCGAACCCGGCCGGCTCGAATCGTTTCCCGAATCTGCGGAGCGTACTGCTGCGAACAAACTCCGAGCCGGAGAATGCAAACTTCCAGCGGCTGAGGTCGAGCCGGTCGATCGTTTCGTCGGAAATGCGGTCGGCACACAGCGCGAAGGCAAAGTCGGGTCCACCACTGATCGTGCCGCCGTGACGATCGATGGCCTCAAGCCAGCGTCGCGGCCGCTCGAGAAAATTGCGCGGCGACATCAGGACGGCGGTAAAGCCGGTAAACAGCGGATTCAACAGCCCGCCGATCAGTCCCATGTCGTGATAGAGCGGCAGCCAGCTCACGAAGACGTCGTCGAGCGCCCCTCGGGCCACGGCCTCGATGGCCTTCTCGTTGGCCGTCAGGTTAGCGTGCGAGACGCAAACGCCTTTCGGCTGCGAGGTCGATCCGGACGTGTACTGCAGGAAGGCAATCGCATCTGCCTCCGGCCTCGTCTCGCGCCACTCCGCAGCAAACGCCGCCGGTATCGCATCTACCGCGATCATCTCTACGTTCGCCAGCTCGGGAAGTGCCGCTTCCACCCCGCAAAGCAGCGCGGCTTCCGTCAGGATGAAGCGAGGCGTCGCATCGCGCAGAATGCCGTTGAGACGCCCCGCATAGCGTTCGGCGCCGCCCTCCGGCGGATAGGCCGGGACGGCGATCACACCGGAATACAGGCACGCATAGAACGCCACGGCATAGTCGAGGCCGCTGGGCAGCAGGATCACCGCGCGCTCGCCTGCGCCGCCCAACTGCTGCAGCCGGGCTGCGACGGATCGAATCCGGGCGTCGAGATCGGCAAACGTCAGCTCTTCGGCGACGCTGTCTCCCTCCAGGAAGCGCAACGCGATCCGATCGGAGCGTAACGCGGCGTGGCACCGTAGTCGTTCGACGAGGTTATCTCTGTACATCTTCTCGAATCCAGTCCGCGCGCGACGACTATTCTCGCCGCCCGAAATGCCGATCAGCCCTGCCGATGCGCTTCCGCCATCGCGACGATCACCTTGCGCGGCCCCTTGAACGGCGCGCGCGCATGCGCGGTGAGCATGTTGTCGAGCATCACCACATCGCCGGCCTGCCAGGGAAAGCTGATCTTGTGCGTTTCGAGAACGTTGCGGACGGTGGCGAGCGTCTCGTCGTCGATCGGCGAACCGTCGCCGTAGAAGACGTTACGCGGCAGTTCAGTCTCGTCGCCGACCACGTCGAGCAGACTCTCGCGAACTTCCGGCTCGAGATTGGAGACGTGAAACAAATGGGCCTGGTTGAACCAGACCCACTCTCCCGTCACCGGATGCCGTGCCGTCCCCTGACAGATCTGGCGCGTGCGAAGCTCGCCGTCTTCCTTCCATTCGCATTCAATGTCGTGCCCGGCGCAGTAGGCCTCGACATCCGCCTTGGACTCCGTGCCGAACACCTGCTGCCAGTCGACGTCGAGCCCGTTGCCGTAGTTCCGCACATACATCACGCCCTTCTCGGCGAAACGCTCCCGAATCGCCGGCGGCATGTCGCGATAGATGGCGCGGCTGTCGGCGATCGGCGTTTCGCCGCCCTCCTGCGCCGGCTGCATGCAATAGAACCAGATCTTCATCGGCCAATCGCGCGTGTAGGCTTGCTCGTTGTGCAGCGGGATGTGCTGGTGCGGCGGGTACTCCGTGGAGGTGTAGACGCCGGAGGTGACCTGCGAGCGCGGCGTCGATCCAAACTCGTAGGTGAGCAGCGGATGACCGAAATCGGCCGCGAACGCCCGGAACGCGTCAGGGCCGTCGAGAGAGAAATCGCGAAACACGATGCCGCCGCAGTCGGTCAAATGCCGGTCGATGGTATCGCGCAGCACGGGAAGCGCCGCGCCGAGCGGCTGCCCGGCCTTGTCGGCCTTCAGCAACAGCGGAAGCGTTCTGCCTTCAATGAGTGGCTGGACGGAGAATACGCTCATGATCCTCGCTCCGATGCGAACCAATCGATCGCCCCGACCGTCGGGCCAGGGCCGATCCGATCAGGCCGAGCAGTTCGGCTTGCTGCGTGTGAATGAAGAAGTGATGGCCCGGCAGCACGTCGAGCGTGAATTCCTCCGACGTTTCCTGCCGCCAGGCCTGCAACGATCTGTGGCTGGTCTCGTCGTCGGCGCCGCCGAAGACGTGCACGGGACACGACAACGGATGCCGCCGCCGATAGACATAGGCGCCGCACATCAAAAAATCGGCGCGGAGCACCGGCAATGCGGACCGCATCAGCTCCGCATTTGACAACGCCTCATCCGGCGTGCCCTGCAGATCGCGGAGTTCCTTCAGCAACGCCTCGTCGCTCAATGGCAGGCGCCATTTGCTGCCGTCTCGAACGGCCGGCGCCTCGGCGCCCGAGGCAAAGATAATGGCCGGAGCAGGCGCGCCACGATCACGCAGGAAATGCGCGAGTTCGAACGCAATCAGCGCGCCGAGGCTTTGTCCAAACAGCGCATAGGGCGCATCAAGCTGGGTGCGAAGTTCGGCAGCGAGCTGCCATGCAAGCGCGTGGGGGTCGGTCGCCAGCGGCTCGTCCATGCGCGCGCCGCGCCCGGGCCATTCCACCGGGTAGACATCGATCCATGACGGCAAAAGCCTGCGCCACCGCGCATAGAACATGGCGCTGCCGCCGGAGTAAGGCAGACAAAGAAGCCGCATCGGAAGACAAGGCTCCGTTGGCTTAAGCCGACTTCTGCGGCGCCGTCTCGTCCATGAATTTGCGCAACGTTAGCGGGCGCGTGTCGGTCCACACCTGCTCGATGTGTTCGAGGCATTCCTTCTTGCTGCCCGTCTTGCCCACTGCTTTCCAGCCGTTCGGAATATCCTTGAACGTCGGCCAGATGGAGTATTGCTCTTCGTGATTGATAACGACGGTGAAGGTGACGTCGTCTCTGTCGAACACCATCATGGTTCGGTCCCTCTTCAGAAAACGAAAGCAATGGCGTGTTGACTAGGTCAGAAGCAAATCATGGTCAAAGCAATATCGACGACGAAGTTTTTAATAGCTCCAAGTTGGCGATAGCGTGACACGATGCAACCTCCGCGCTTGCGAGCCGGCGCGCATGACAAGTGACTGATTGGCAAAGCGATGCGCAGTTTCTTGCAATTCTAACTCGCCAGGCGGGAACCTTTTTGATTCTCGAAATCGCACATCCAACGTCCGACGATTTTTCATCGCATTGTCATCAATTTCGATGAGTCAGTTTTGCGACACCATCAGATCAAAGAAATGCCGCCGCGGATGAGAGCCGCGGCAGCAGGCGTTTCAGGTGATGCGAACGGCATAGTGTTTAGAAGTTGAATGTCGTCGACAAGAGATAAGTGCGCGGGGCAGCAAGCGTGATCACGCCGCTGTAGGCCGACGCCCAATAGGCCTCGTTGAACACGTTCTCGATGTTGGCGCGTACGACAATCGGCTTTCCGTTCCAGGGCGACGTAAAGGTATATCGCGCTCCGATATCGACCCGCGTCCACTCAGGCAGCGTGAGGGTGTTGGTCTCGTTGACATATTGCGGACCGGTATAAATGACCCTTGCCGTGAGGGTCAGGTCACGCATGAACGGCGTGTCCCAATCCACTCCGATGTTCGCGGTGAGCGCTGGCACGCCAACCGCCTTTTTGCCGTTGTTGCTTGGGTCTCGGGCCTGCTCCTGCACGCCGTCGATCAAGGCTAGGCCACCAAGCAATCGAATCGCCGGCGTGATTTCGCCGAATACGTTGATCTCCGCACCGCGGTTGCGCTGTCTGCCGTTGAGTTCCTGGGTCGCAGTCACACCGGAGCCCACCGTGATGATGCTCGGCTGATTGATGTCGAACACACTCAGCGTGGTCGTGATACGGCCTGCGTCGATCTTCACGCCCGCCTCGGCCTGTTGGGTTTGCGCGACCGGGAACACAGTCCCGCGATTGGCATAGATGCCACTGACGACAGTCGGTGTCTGGAGCCCTTCGATATAATTTGCGTAGAGCGAGATATTCTCGACCGGCTTGACCAAGATGGCATAGGCCGGGCTCCACACGGATTCTTCCTGAAAGGGCCGGCTCGGGTTGGCGAGGGTTGGAAAGAAGTTTAACACCTCGCTTCCAGCCGTCTGACGACGAAGGCCGACCGTGAACTGGACGCGCTCGTTCAGCATCGACATGGTATCGGTAACGCCGATGCTCGACACCCTCACACCGGTAATCTGATTGGCAGCCAGAAACGTGAAGTTGGGCTTGGGAATATTGGTCGGCTCGTTGTAGAGGTTCCAGAAGATAATGTCGGCGACAGGATTATTCGAACGCGTCCGGACCTGCTGCGTATAGGTTCGGTCGTTGATGGAGTAGTTGGCGTTCAGCGCATGATTGATGGGGCCGGTGTCCACCGTTGCACGAAGGCCCGCCTCACCTGCGAGCGTCTCGAACGTCTCCTTGCCGGCAAACGGTCGCGACCACAGGCCTCCCAATTGGAACGTCGCTGGTATCGCTGGATCGGGCGATAGGCGACCCGGCACAGCATTGGAGATGTTGGGTGAAGGATAGGCATAGTTGATATTGCTGTCGTGATAGCCAAACGCCGCATAGGCGGTTAGCGAGTCGGTGACATCGACCTCACCTTTTACAGTCGAAAAGAAGTCCGTCGGCGCATAATAGGCCCACGGAACCTGGAAATTGTGTCCGGCTTTCGGCGGCGGAGGAATAATGGTTGTTGTGGGAGCGACTGTAAAGAAACGCAAGGGCGGCTTCAGATTGTCGGCCTGGTAGCCGACATCAACCTCCATGCGCGCGTTCTCACCGCGGTAGTCGAGACCGAGGTGAACGTTGCCAAATTCGTCGGTCTGACGATTCCAGGGCGTGTTGCCGTTTGAATAGGTGCTGTTCAGCCGAATGCCCCATTCCTTGCGCTCGCCGTAGCGCCGGCTGACGTCCATATGCCCGCCGAACTGCGATTTCGAAACATAGGTCCCCGTCAGCCGCGTGATGTCGACGTCGAGAGCATGCTTGGTGATGAGATTGATGCTGCCGCCGACCGCACCACCGCTCGAAACACCGGTACCGCCAGTGGTCATGCCGTTGAGCACGGCGCTCGGGCCCTTCAATACTTCGACGCGCTCGATGAAATTTGCCCCGATGGAGTAGTATGGCGCGATTCCGTACAGGCCGTTCAACCCGAAATCGCCGCTGTCGTAATAGAAGCCGCGGATGAACAGGCTGTCGGCGCCGCCACCCGCCGCCTGCACCACTCTCACGGAAGGATCGTTCGCAAGCACGTCACGGATGGTTCGAGCCTGTTGATTCGCGATCAACTCCGCCGTGTAACTGGTCTGGTTGAACGGCGTATCCATCACGCCGCGATTGCCGAGAAGTCCGAGGCTCCCGCCAGTCGCCACCTGTCCGCCAGCATAGGGCGCGGGCGGCGCGCCGAGAGCTCCAGTCGAAGGCGTCACGTACGGAACTGGCTCGACCCGACGAGGCGCTGGCGCGGCGACGCGCCGCTGCACGCGCGACGTTGATGTTTGCGTTCTCCGTGCGGGGGCGGGGCGCGCGCGTTGCTGGCTTGGAGCATCGACGGTGACTGGCGGCAAATTCTGCGCGAAGGCGCTCGAGCCGCCGGCAAAATCCAGAGAGAGCGCAAGATAGCTCACCGCTCCCAGCGAAACCGCGCGCAAAACATTTCTGGCAGCGACTTGATGCGTCATACTTCCACCCCAAAGGCCCACAAGCAGGTTCCGGCTCGTTCTAACTTCTGAGGTGGAAACGGCGAGTAGAAGCCATCTAAGGTAACGAAGCGTGCACATAACGGATTGCGTTAGTGGCGATGAGGCAACACCTCACGCTTTTCGAATCGTTCTAGACCGTATGAAGTTTTTAAGCGTTCTAATTTTGTGAGTGAACGCGAATGAAGCGATCGGCCGAGTTGTGATGCTTTGTGTGCAGCGATATCTGAAAGTTGATTTGCGCCACATCAACCCAACAGACTGCGCAACGCGCGGATGAAGATCCGCGAGCCGACTTCGATCAACTCGTCCGGAAAATCATAGTCCGGCGCATGCAGGCCGGCATGATCAACACCTGCGCCCAGGAAAAACATCGCAGACTTCGCTTGCCGATTGAACAGGCCGAAATCCTCAGAGCCGCGCAGCGGCAGGCCCCGCGTGGAGTGCGAGATGCCTTCAGCGTCTAGCGCGTTCTTCAGATGAATGACGGCCTCCGGCGCGTTCATGCAGTGAGCGAATACGTCGCCATAGGCGATCTCCATCTTCAACCGCTCGTCTTCGGCAACGCGCCGAACCAGGCTCTCAGCCTGCAAGTGGATGTTTTCCATCTTTGCATCCGTCAGCGTTCTGAGCGTCAACCAGAGCTCGGCATGCCCCGGCGAGATGCCAAACGCCGGCTCGCCCAGCCGCGCGTGGGTGATCGTGACCATCGAGAATTCGCTAGTGAGCTCGCCGCCCTGTCCCAGCGCAGGGATTTCGTTCAGCAGCCGGACCATGGCTCGTTGCGGCGAAACGCCGAGTTCCGGATTCGACGCGTGCGCCGTTCGGCCGAACAATGCGATCTGCATGCCGCGCGAGGCGCAATTGACCAAGCCTTCTGCGATGGCAACTTCGCCCAGCGGAAGGCCCGGCAGATTGTGCAAGGAAAACACGAAGTCCGGCTGGACCTGCTGAAACTTTTCGTCGGCAAGCACGGAAGCTGCGCCCGATCCATCCTCTTCAGCGGGTTGGAACAGCAACACGGCCCGCCCGCAGCGCGGACGCGTTCGGCCGAGATCGCGCGCCACGGCTGCGAGGATCGTCATATGACCGTCATGGCCACAGAGATGCGCTTTTCCCGGCACCTCGGACCGATGCGGAATCGCGGATGTCTCTTGAATCGGCAGTCCGTCCAGTTCGGCCCGAAGCATGATCGTCGGGCCCGGCATACTCCCGTGATAGATCCCGGCCACGCCGTGCCCACCCAATTCCGTGACAACCTTGTCAGCCCCGGCTGCTCTGAGAAACGCTTGTACGGTTTGTGCCGTCTCCTTCTCCTGCCCCGACAATTCCGGCCTGCGATGCAGTTCGCGGCGCCAGGCAACCAATTCGGCGAGGTCCTGTTCGCGCAAGAACATGAGCTATCCCGGGTTCGTGACCATCGAGACGATATGGCGGACGTTGAAAAATTCATCGATCGTACGCAATCTGATTCAACCTCTCCTTCGAGATGTTCCAAACGACTCATAAGCCGTCAAAACCATTGCGCAGGGAATGCCGGAATGCTCCGGCTGTACCTGTATGCTCGTGTGCGCATCTCTTTGCGCTTATTGCACACGAGACCGCGGGTGCGAGCCGGCACCCGGCATTCCCTGCACCCTCCCTTTTCGAGGGTGAGACTGGCAAGCCCCGGACGGCATGCGCCGCGGGAACGCATATCTATGTTCGGCTTTGGAAGGGGAATCGGCGGTTGACTCGGGAACCGCCAGCAATCAGAAAAAGCCCTGAAAAAAGAACGGCAAGTATAGTTGGTATAAGTAATTGGTCGGAGTGGCAGGATTCGAACCTGCGACCCCTGCGTCCCGAACCCAGTTATCGCGCCGCATAGTCCTGAAAAATCGAGAGTTTTGGCTTCATTCGACGCCGGTTATATCCGTTCGTTCCTGACGTAGTCGGGGTTATTCCGGGGTTGGCACTTGATGCAGAAGGCGAGCGGCCCACGGTAGCACCGTCAGACCGCAGAGCTCGAGCTCATCGTGCCACCCGCGGTCACTGTTCCTGCGTATCGGCCGGCGCAACTGTGAGCCCGTCGATGCCGCTGCGGGCGACGGAGTCCGTCAGAAAGCCGCTCAAGCGCATCTCGCTCAGTGCCGCGTTGACCAGCTGAAGCCGGTCCTGGTGATCGAGTGGCACGGCCACGGCTTGCGGCACACCGTAAAAATTGTCGTCGAGCATTCGCAAGCCAGGAACGCTGCGCGTTCCCCTGGAGAGCCGCTGTCGCCCGCCCGCGAAGGCAATCACGTCCCCGTTTCGAAGCCACTGGATGGCATCTCGCAAGGTATAGTCGGGCGTCTCCCGCACCTTCGCTGTGGTCAGCCGCTGCTTCAGCCACACGCCAACGCTGTCATCGGCATTCACCCCGATCACCTGATCGGGTCGGTCGAGTTCCTTCACGGACCGGAGCGGGGAATCGGCACGCACAAGCGCGCTCTGCTGCACCAGCATGTACGTCCGGGAGTAGTGCACAACGCCAGTACGCTCCGGGTTCGGAGCGACAAATCCGATGTCGGCCCGGCCGCTTCGGACCGCATCAAGCACGGCGGCGGCCGTCGGGAGGGGCGTGATGCTGACCGGCACATCAGCCCGGCGGCCCAGTTCGTGGGCGATGTCGGCGATCATACCCGAAACTGTGCCGGTTGCCGGGTCGAGGCGAGCCTGCGCGACGTTCGGACCGATATAGGCAGCGCGCAGCGTGCCGCTCGGTGCCAACACTGGGTCGGCAGCCTGCCCTGGACACGCGAGCAAGGCCGCAATCAGCGAGAGCAACGCGCACCGCATGAGAAATTTCGGGCCGATCGTCAGGCGCTGTGGGGTCTTCGTCCAGCCGCTGAGCTGCGCGGGCTCTGCGGCCAGGAATAAATTGATCAAGAGCCTGTCTCGTGTCGGAGATAGTGCGATCGATCTGCTCGAGGGACCAAACATTGCCATCGAACTGCTGCTTCGAAAGGCCAACATCGTCCGGTAGTGCCTTGGATATCAATTGGCATTGTTCGTGATCCAATCGAGCACGAAATCCGCCACCTGAAGGTTGTTCCTGTCCTGCATCATCATGTGGGAGTTGCCCTTCATCCCCACGTCGGGAAGCCGAACGATGGTGGCCTTTCCTCCCCCCCTGCTTGTTGATGCGCTCCACAACAGACTTTCGTCCTTCGTAGCGCGGGCGGCCGGTAAAGACGGGTGAGTCCAGGTGATCGCCGAATAGTTCGAGCACCGGGATGCCCCGATAAGATTCGATCTGGGCATCGGTGGGAATGATGGCTTGCGCGCCTTCGATGTTGACCACCGCCTTCACCAGACGCGGTCGCGCCTCCACGAGAGCGTCCGCAAAGGGGCCGGCGAGCGAATGCACGACGACCACGGCCGGACCGATCCTGTCAATCCATCGCGCGGCATCATCCTTTGCTCAACACGCAAACGTCAAAAAGCGGACCGCAATCCCAGCGTAACGTCGGAGAACCAAACTGCGGTAGAGGGATATCGTCAGTAGGCGGTCATTTCGAGGATGGATTGCTAATATCCGATTCTGAGCGTGCGCTTCCGGCCACCAGCGGGTTGACCCCATATAATAGTTCGATCTCGGTCACCTTATCGTACAGAGCTTCAAGTTCGAGCAGGCGCTCCTCGTCCGTCATCGGCTTTCTCATGAATCGCAAGATCGCTTTTTCAATCGGACCAGTCAGCTTAATTCGACCCATCTCCCGTAGCCTAGCTGTTCGCTCCGCGCCACCTCGATACAATATCGCTGACACCAACGTGCCCAACGCCGATAGAATAATAACTGCGTATTTCATCCACTCTTCGGCACCTATGGCGGTGGCTGCGGGACGAGGAAACGGATATGCGGCGACTATAGTTATCGCCGCCGAGAGCACGAAAACCAGTATTTGGAGAGCCCAGCCGAAAACCTCCCACGTTGTTGACCGCTTCTCATACCAGTGGCGCGTGTTCATGACATGACCACCGATCAGCGCTTTTGCCTCATCTTCAGTCAGCGTTGACTTGGTGCTGCCATCACTCATCGAAGACCTCCCAACCGATCTGCCGTGAATCTCGGTAAGGCCAACCGCCGACGAGAATAAGCACGGGCGGTGCCGTCTCAACCGGAACGTGAGAACAAGATAGCAGTCGCGCTCTCAATCGGCCACGCTTTTCGAGACAAGCCGAGGAGTGGCTTAAAACGTTGACCACACGCGCGGGCCGGGCTGCCTGGCCCAACTGGAAGCAAAGGGGGACGGGGGAGATCTCGCTTTTTCCGGCGGTAACCCATTCCAGCGCGGCGGCGGTCGCTGTATGTTAAATCTGGGTAGGAACATTCGCGAGGGGAAAACTCGTGACCAAAAAGCCTCCCACACTGACAGTGATCGACTCGGCAACGAAGCCAGATCGGCGCGCTCCGCCCGCGTCGTTGGGCAAGGCCGGTGCCGAGTTGTGGGGATCGATCCACCGCGATTACGTCGTCGAGGACAGCGCTGGTTGCCAAATGCTGCTGCGGATCTGCGAGACCGCCGACACGCTCGCGAGCTATGACGAGCAGATCGAGCGCGACGGTCCGACAATCCGCACCGCGTCCGGGATTCGCGAACATCCGCTGCTGAAACATCAGTTGGGCGCGAGATCTTTCATCGTCAGAAGCCTGCACCGGCTGAATCTTGATGTCATCCCACCCGGAACGGAGATTGGCAGGCCGAGCAGCGGCGGCGACTATGGCAGGGGAGATCGATGACTACCATTGTCAGGCGTCGAAGAAGCTCGCGAGTGCGTCTCTCCGTCTACAAAAGGCATGAACTGCTGACAGGCCAAATCGTCCACGTGGTCAGCGGTTACAACGGTTACGCTACCGGCAGCAGCACAATCCTGATGGACTACATCGACGACAACATGCGCCGCGATTGGCAAAACCATCGTGCGGAGCTGATGGCCTATTGGACATCGGGCAAGTCGGAGGTCGAAGTTTACCCGGACGATTGCCTTCCGTGGCTGTGCTTGGGCCCCAGAGACCGCCCGCCGTTGGCCGTGGAGTATTTGGACTAGGGCCCATGTCGCTCTTGCTCTCCGACTCCGAGATGGACGCCGCCCGTCCGATCCGACCGCCTGCTCGTCGAGCGCGATGCCGCCGTCGAGCTTGCGAAGGTCACCGGGCTAATCCCGTCAGACTGAACATCTAGAATAATCCAAATTTGACGTAGTCACATTTGGTAAACTTGTCCTCTGATCTCCAATCGTAAACATATTCGGTTTGGTCCAACTGAGAGCAGCTTCCGATAAGTGGAAGCTCACCGTTCGGATTTGTGATCGTTTTCCGCGTGACATAACTCCACAGCGAGTATTTGGGATCATCCTTTTGCAACCGAGAAATGACTACTGTGCCGCAAGGACCATTCGGGCCGTCGTTGGAAGTCCAATTGTTTGATCCAGCAACTCGTTTGAAAGTCTGGGTGAAGGGATTGGCACTCACCCGGCAAGTCCGGGTTTCCTGCTCATGGGTAATGCGGACCACTTCCGTCATCGTCGCTGCACTGGGACTCCTGCAATGATTGAGCAGTGCGGTGAAAACTTTGACCATGTCCTGCCTTTGCTCCACGGGCATTTTCGATATTTTGATTTTCCCTTCTTCGGGCAGATCGGTCGATGCTCCACTAAATGCAGCACCCAACTTGGAGAGGTTGTTGCATTCTTCCTGAGACATCGGTTTCTCAGTTCGCAGCTGCGCTACCGCCTTTTCAATCTTTTCTTTCAGTTCTGACACGTAAGCCTGCTTGCGAACTGAGACTTGCACCATGTCGCATGTTACGACGTCCGGGTCGCGCGTTGATCGACAGTTATACTGCAACGAGCTCCACTCTCGCGTGTTGTAAACCAACCCCGAGTTGGGCTTCTCCTGAGCAAGCGCGCTAGCGCTCCAGAGAATGAAAATAGCGGTCGATAGGATTTGCAGCATATGTCGGCTCAGCCTGTGAAAAATTGGAAAGGATCGATCCTTCCAGCTTACCGTGAGGATGAAGTCAACATCGGTCGGTATTTGAGGCACATAACTAAAGGCTAACACGCGATTGTGGGCATCGCGAGCTTGGTCCCGGCGTCATCGGCCGCGTCCCCGCCCGGCTGCAACGCCAGTACCTCAACACGCCGCGCAGGGGGAACCACGTCGGGAGCAAATACGGGCACTGGGCAACGACTGCCGGGACAATTGTCCCAGCTCCTAACATTCGAGGCCGCGCCATGCGGCTGATATCGGACTCCGAGGCGCTGGCTTTCCTCGCCGACCCCTTGTCCTCGAATGCCATCTGACGGGACAATTGTCCCGGCAGATAGTCGTCGCGCTGATGGTGGTGCTGGCGTTACTGCGCTTGTTTTGCCGCGCCCCAACCGAGGCGCTCGCACCACACGATTGCAAGGTCTGTTTGTGAAAGTGTCTTGAGATAATCGATATCAGCGGCGTCCTTCATCCACTCAAGCAACTTTTCACGAGGTGTAGATTTGTAGGTCTCGAGAAAGCACAGGGCTAATTCCAGCCAGTTAGTCGCCTTCTGCGGAAGCGGGTGCAGTTCTCCAAAGAACGTGTCAGGATGCCGCTTCCATGCTGCTATCTCTGATTCGGTCATCGGCGTGCGCACCACCATGCTCACTCCGTCGAACGTTCTGTAGACTCCCATGACTGCTTTCTCTCGCTCCAAAACCACAGCTTCGTAAAGTCGAGCCGGGATCTTTTTTCCTCCTGCATCCGGGATCAAGTAGATCTCCCCAAATTTCAGCCTTGGCAGAGCATCTTCAGGCCCGAACGCAAACTCTGGATTTTCGCCGTCGAACGTTGATGGTATTTCGTAGTGCGTTCTCATTGAATCGAGGAGCGCGAGCATCTCTCTATGGCGTTCCTGAGATTCGAGAACGTCTTTCAATCGATTGAAGCCGACGTCAGGTCCGAAATCCGGAATTCGACAACCTGTTGCTATCACTTGAGTGCCGACGTTTATTGCATCCAGATTATTGTGGAACGAGTGGTTGGTAACCATCACGTATGCGCTCGGCTTCTCACTGCCATCCGGAGCGGGAATCTTCTCGACGGTCCGTATCTGATCGAGAGCCGCTCTTGGCCATCCATCAATGACCGAAGGTTCCGTAATCACGTCGGGCACATTGATCTCGATCATAACAACACGCTTGTGCTCGGCGCTCTTTGATAGGGCCTTATTCAGTTTGCTTCCAACACGTAATCGCTTGATTTCATCTATTGGGCCGTCCTCGACTGTTGATCGATTTCGCGTTTTCACTTCGACCGAAAATTTTGCTCCGGTTTTAGGATACGTGGCAACGAATTCCACGTGTGATGACCGTCCATCTGATTCATTCTCATATGCCAGCTTGAAGCCAGCCTTCAAAAAGGCTGCAGCCGCATACGTCTCGAACAACTTTCCAATGAAATCGTCGGCGCGCTCGCTTTTCAGCCGGTCTACGAAACTCGAAATGAGCTGAGCCTCTTGTGTCGGCTCCGCGTGATGAGCAATCAGGTAAAGGTTGTAGGCAAGATTAGTGAATGCTCGTTGCGCTCCCGTCATTGGTCCAACGAGGAGATTGCCGACTTTGGTGTGAAGCCGTTTCGAATCTGTGAGGGCCTGATGATACCAGCGGACAATTGGATGCCGTTCTGAATCGGGTTTGTTAAATTCTGCCTGAAACCACTCCCTTCCCAGCAAGCCGATCAAGAATTCTCTTAGGAAGTCTTGGAAGGTTTTCCAGTTCTTGGAAAAGTGTACTCGGTTGCCGACGCCAACGATTCGATAGTCGTTTAGCGACGCGGAGATAATTCCTTTTCCTAATCCCTGTTGGTTCTCACGCTGAACGCGCTCAGCCTCCATTTTGCGAAGTGCTTGCTGAAACACGCGCTCGTGCTCCGCATCATGGAATGGAGGAGAGCCAGTATGCTTGCCGCAGCACTTTTTGAATTTCAGACCGCTGCCACAGACGCACGGCTGGTTTCGTCGGATTTTGGCCAATGCTAACCTACAGAATTAGATTGCGTTCATTTTTCCGAATCGGGAGGCTACACGGTGGCACAATGCAGGGTAGCAATACGAGGATTCGGGCGTTGTCCCGGGCTATTCACAGGGCTGGTTTGATTCACGAGGCGCAATCAACCTTCGCCCCGTGGTTGCATAATCCGATAAGGTGAGAAGTGGTTGCGACATGCGACCTTTGGGGGAAGCTATATGGGATTTTTAGGAAGACTGTTTGGTTCTAAACAGAT
The DNA here is from genome assembly GCF_043203335.1 of Bradyrhizobium sp. RDI18. Lineage (NCBI taxonomy): Bacteria > Pseudomonadati > Pseudomonadota > Alphaproteobacteria > Hyphomicrobiales > Nitrobacteraceae > Bradyrhizobium > Bradyrhizobium sp. RDI18. Next base: position 1,486,279 of record NZ_JBICRN010000006.1, read on the forward strand.
CAGCAGCCTAGCGCCCGGACGCGGTTGGGTTGTGCCGGTGGTAGGTGAAGCGCAGTATCAAGGCGCGCTTCAGACGCTCTATCGCAAGAACGGCGGTTCGGGCCACGACATCAAGGTCGCTGCCGTGTTGGTCCCCGAAGATGACAACGCTTTCGATACTAACGCGGTGCGGATCGAGATCGAATCTCGCGGCGTTGGGTATCTACCGCGAGAGATGGCTCAACAATACCGAGCGGCGATGGGCGAAAGCATCGGCCAATGTAGCGCCAAAATCGTCGGCGGCTTCGAACTGGATGATGGCTCTTCGGCGTATTTTGGCGTGAAGCTGAATCTCGCGTGGCCGCCGCGGATGAAGTGACGGACGGCCAGACATCTTCGGCCCACGCATCGGCGTTGGTTTCCACATGATGGCTGCATGGATGATCGCAGCAGACCATCGAAGTTTCTATCATAGTGGATGGTCGATTCGTAACGCCCACCCCTTGCGAGGTGGGCGCTTCGCTTTAGCGATCAGTCTTTCTTGGGTGGAATTGGAGCTGCTGTTAGCATTCGGGCCTTCCATTTGCCGTCTACTTTGACATAGACGGCGGTCCAAGTACCCGATGCATCCAGCGCATCGCCCTTGTCGTTCTTGCCAGTGATGTGGAATTTGCCCATCGCGGCCGGGGTATCATCATCGACCTGCCACACTTCATCGACCGTGGAAACGAGCTTGTTAAAACCTGCCTTGAAAGAACCGGCATAATAGGTCGCGACGTCATGCTTCCCGGCCGGGTTGATAAAAACTCCGTCCTTGGTGTAGAGCCCGGCGACGCACGCCGGGTCCTGCTTGGTGTAGCAATCCACGTAGGATAGGGCGATCTTGCTGGCTTCCTGCTTGAAGTCATCGGCAGACGCCGGAGCCGTACACATAAAGGGGATGCACGACGCCAATAAAACTGGACGTTTCATTTCCATTCCCTCCCTTAGTGGTGCGTAATTGCACCGTGACGCCCACCGCAATGGGCGCGGCGTTGCAATCCTGTATTTTTTCTAGCCGACTTCATGGGTACGCCGGTCGGTTCGATATCGGAGAAGCATCCCGACCGACCGTCATTATGATGTTCGCCATGCGTGTTGCTTGAGGCAGGTCAAGATAAGAGGAAGTTGGTGGTAATGGCGTGTTGAAAAGCTCAACGGCTTCAATGGGGCCTTTTGATTACCACCGAGGTGCTAAATACAAGATGTTGCAGCGATATTTGATATCTGCCGGGCCCACAGTAAATTTATTCTATTGCAGGTCTGAGTCACCGAACCAGAAACGCCTTGCTTCGTCGCTCATTCCCGTAGTCCCGTAATCAACAAATTAACTTTCCAGGTTCGATCTGACCATGGTCTCTTCCATTCCATCGTAAAATCGGCGGCCTTGTCGCACCAAACAGCTGAACAGCATTTGCGCTTCCACCGTCGAGCGGCCCGTCAACGGTCGACCATATTCCGCATGAGTCCGCTTTGCGCGCTTCTTGGTCCATCGACGGAGTCATCAGCTAAGATGACTGGAATCAATGGCCGGGAGATCGGATCAACGTCCCCAGCGCAGCGCTGCTGTGTGCACTGGCGCATCCCACAACTCCTTCGTCCGATCGTCGAGCACGGACACCGTGACCGAGGCACCGGCCATGTCGAGCGACGTCACGTAGGACCCGGTCAGGAAACGTGTCACTTTGAGCCCCGCCCCGTCCAGGATTCGCTTGGCGCTGTTGACCATCAGATAGAGTTCGATCAGCGGGGTTGCGCCGAACCCATTGACGAGAAGCAGCACTTCGCTCCCCGGCTTCGGCGCAAGATCCTTGAGGATCGCACCAACGAGCTCGTCGGCAATCGCATCGGCGGGAGCCAAGCTCACGCGACGCCGCCCAGGCTCGCCATGAATGCCGACACCCATTTCCATTTCGTCGTCCGCCAGCGCGAAATTCGGCCGTCCCACCGCCGGCACAGTGCACGGCGTGAGCGCCACACCCATCGAGCGCGTGCGCCGGTTGATTTCATCGCCGAACTCCTTGAGAGCGGCAAGCGGCATTCCATTCTCGGCCGCGGCGCCGACCATCTTTTCTACGATCAGCGTACCCGCGACACCGCGGCGACCGGTCGTGTAGGTCGATTTCTCGACCGCGACGTCGTCGTTTGTCACCACGCTCGCCACTTCCCGCCCGGCCATCTCGGCGGCCATGGTGAAATTCATTACATCGCCTTCGTAGTTCTTGACGATGAAGAGCACTCCTGCGCCGGTATCGACAGCCTCCGCAGCCTCGATCAACTGGTCCGGCGTCGGCGAGGTAAAGACCTGGCCGGGGCAGGCGGCATCGAGCATGCCGCGGCCCACAAAGCCCGCATGCAACGGCTCATGCCCCGAACCGCCGCCCGAAATCAAGGCGACCTTGCCTGGCCTCAACGTGCGGCGGCGCACGAACTTGCGCTCCGTACCGAGCAGCAGGATGTCCGCATGCGCGGCGGCAAAGCCGTCGAGACTTTCCTCGAGTACCGTCTCGGCGCCGTTGATCAGCTTTTTCATAAAAGCCCCTCCCGATGGTTCAGTTGCGGTTCGAATCAACCCGTCAGCCAACGCTCTCGGCGTAGCGCGCGAGCTGCGCCGCAAAATCGATGACGAGTTGTTCGAGCGCACGGTTCTTCTTGTCGTCGCCGAGGTCGGGCACCGTCACCGCGATGGTGCGGGTGCGCGCTTCGCGATGGGATGCTCGCAGCCGGCCGGGATGCGCGCGTCCGTACGCTGCCAGGAATGCCGTGCGCTCGGCACCGGACAGATGGCAGACCTCGAAGATGATCGCGACATGCTTTGCCGGGATCGGCACCAGATAGGCCGGATTGGTAATCTGGGTCACGAAGGAGCGGTTCTTGCCCAGCGCCGCCGCAAGCTTGAGCCTGGTCCCGGACGGCCGGTTGTCGAGCACGCGCCGCAGGATGACCTTGTAGTCGGCGACATTGCTGTCGCCCGGCGCGCGCGCGTCTTCGTCTGCTTCGTCCGTCATGAACCTACCTTTGCGATCGCGGCCTTGAGCCGCGCTACGGTCAACGGCGCCACCGAAAGGGTTCTCAAGCCGGTCGCAAGCAGCGCCGTCGTCAGGCGGGTGTCGGCTGCCGCGTCGCCGCATAGCGATACCTCGACATCGCGTTTGCGGGCGGCCTCCACGGTGCGGGCGATCAATGCCAGCACCGCGGGATTTCCCGCATCGTTGAGGTCGGCGACCGCACCGATATCACGCGCTGCTGCCATCGTGTACTGCGTCAAGTCGTTCGAACCGATCGAATAGAACGCGGCGCCGAAATCCTCGGCGCAGAGCGCCGCTGCCGGGACCTCGACCATGATACCAAGCGGCGGACGAGCGCAGGCGATCCCTTTCGCTCTGAGGGCTGCGACCTCCTCATCAAGCATGGCACCGGCACGATCGAGTTCTGAGGGAATGGCGATCATCGGCAGCATGACTTTCAGAACCCCGTGCACGGCCGCACGCGCCAGCGCCCGCAATTGTACGCGAAATATCTCCGGCCGGGCCAGCGAGAGACGGATGCCGCGAAGACCCAGAAACGGATTGCTCTCGCCGTCGACCGTCAAGCCGGCGATCGGCTTGTCGCCGCCGGCATCGAGGGTGCGGATCGTCACCGGTCTTCCCTCGGCCCACTCAAGAATGCGCCGATAGATCACATACTGCGTGTCCTCGTCCGGCAGGCCGTGAGATGCTTCGAACAGGAACTCCGTGCGTACGAGACCGATACCGTCGCAGATCGCGGGATCGAGGCTTGCTAGGTCTTCGGGAGCCGTGACGTTGAGCAGTACCGCGATCCGCCGCCTGTCGGCGGTGTAGGCAGGAGTTGCGCGGCCGGCCTCGGCGGCAGCCAGCGCGGCGTTCGCAGCCGCTATGCGCTGCTCGAACTGGCGGCGCGTCTCCGGCTCGGGGTTGAAGATCACGGTGCCGGCATCGCCGTCGACCAGGGCCAGCGCCGGTGGCTGCCCGTTCCACGACAATGGGCCGAGCCCGACCACCATGGGCGCCCCGCGCGCCCGCGCCAGCATCGCGACATGCGAAGACGGCGAGCCTCCGGCCAGCGCGATGGCGCCGCCGCGCGTCCAGTCGGCGGCGAGAAAGGCGGAAGGCGTGATGTCGTCGGCCGCAACGATCGAGCCATCGGTGATCCTGGCGACCGTGTCCACGCCGCTCAGATGCGCGAGCACGCGGTCGCGGATGTCGACGATATCCGCGGCACGGGCACGGAAATATTCATCTTCGGCAGCGCGATAGCCTTCTATCTCCACGTCGAGTGCCAAGCGCCAGGCGTGGTCGGCAGTGATCCCTGCCGAGATGACCTCATAGGCCGCATCCGCCAGCGCGTCATCTTCAAGCATGGCGACCTGGAATTCAAGAATGTCGGCCACCTCGCCCTGAAGCCTCTCGATCAGTCCGGCGATCTCCGCCCTCGCGCCCTCAATCGCCGCCCGCAGTGCCGCCGCCTCCTGCGCGGGATCGTCGCTCGCCGTCCGCCTGACCACAGAAGCAGTCAGCATGGTGACCGGTCCAATGGCGAGACCCGGTGAGGCGGCACGGCCGGTGAGATGGATCTCGGTCATCGTGTCAGACCTCGCCAAAACCGTCATGCACCAGCGCGAGCATGGCAGCGAGCGCCGCCTCGCCGTCGGGACCTTTGACGCGGAAATACACCATCGCCCCCTGCGGCGCCTTCATGCGCATCACCTTTACGGGACTCTTCGCGTCCGTCCATGGACCGTCCGCCGCAAGCGCGAGTTCGATCTTCGCGGCAAAGCCCTTCGCAAGCTGCGTGAGCTTGACCGATGGCCGCGCGTGAAGACCGACTGGATTGACCAGGAGCGCCGCGGCCGTCAGCGGCACAAAGGTGTTAGCCGCCCGGCTGGCGTTGACATCATGCATAGAATTCCTCCGCGCTACGTTTGACGGCAGCAAGTGACGAACCGCCCGAGGACTCGGTCGCCGCAATCACGGCGCCCTCCACTACCGGCGCATTGCAGACAACAACGCGCGCACGCCGATCTTCAGCCAGCATCTCTACCGCCATCTCCGAATTGGTTTCCGCCCCGCCAAGATCGACCAGGATCGCCACGCCCGCCGGCGACCAGGCTGCCTCGATTGCCTCGAGAATACCGGCGACATTTGTACCGAGCCCGCCATCGGTATCGCCGCCGGTCCAGGCGAGCGGCACAGCGTTGCCTACCATCTGGCGCACCATATCGGCTGCACCCTCTGCAATTTTTGTGGAATGCGAAACGATGACGATGCCGACATTGCCGGAACTTGAATTGCTCATGAAATTGCCTCGAATTCCAGCGCCGCAACGGCGGCGCTGATCAGGAGGGACGCCGAGCGGGAGCCCGGGTCCATATGACCGATGGATCTTTCGCCGAGGAAGGACGCCCGGCCGCGGGTCGCAAGCATCGGCGTCGTACGATCGGCGGCTTGTGCCGCCTCGGCCGCAATCGCCCTGGCATCGCCGCCCGCGGCAAATACGCCTTGCACCGGCACCAGGACATCCAGCAAGGTTTTCTGCCCCGCTTCAGAGCGTCCACGCGCCTTCACCGCGTTGATCGCCTGGTCGGTGGCCGCGACCAGATCGGCGCGCGCCGGTTTTTCAGGAAGCGCCTTACCAAGCTCCATGAAGAATGTACCGACCAGCGGCCCGGAAGCGCCACCGACCTTCATCACCAGCGTCATTCCAATCGATTTGAGCATCTCCGGCAACGATTTGTCCGCGAGGCCGGGCAACGTCGCAAGCACGGCCTCAAAACCGCGCTTCATGTTCAATCCGTGATCGCCGTCGCCGATCGCCTGGTCGAGGCTCGTCAGTTCCTCGGCGTGTTCGTTCATCGACGCTGCGAGCGCCCGCACCAGTTTTTCTCTCGCTGCCCGATCGAGACTCATGCCGCGACCCTCCCGCCATCTGCATCGAAGAACAGCGGCTTGTTGAGGCGAAGCGAGACGATATCCCCGGCGCCGAGCCTCGCTTCGGGGTCGGACAACGTCACGACCGATTGGCCGCCAAGGTCGAGATGGAGGTGGCTCTGGTCGCCGAGATGTTCGATCCGCTTGACGGTCGCCTGAACATCACCGCCGCCGCGCGCGATCGTCAGGTGCTCGGTACGCGCGCCGACGGTCCTGGCCCCGACCGGCGCGCCGGCAAACAGAACCGCCGGCAACAGGTTGATCGCCGGCTGGCCAAGCCGCGCGGCGACATGGGCGTTGATCGGGTTCTCGTAGATTTCACGTGGCGTTCCTATCTGCAGCAGCCGCCCGCCCTCGATGACGCCGATGCGCGAAGCCATGGTCATCGCTTCGGTCTGATCATGGGTGACATAGAGGATGGTCGCGCCGAGATCGGTCTGGATGCGCTTGAGTTCAAGCCGCATTTCACCGCGCAGCTTGGCATCCAGCGAGGAGAGCGGTTCGTCCATCAGATAGATCGCGGGCGAGCGCACCAGGGCCCGGCCGATCGCGACCCGCTGCATCTGTCCGCCCGACAACTGCGTTGCCTTGTTCTCCAACTTGGTTTCGATGTGGAGAAGACGCGCGACCTCGCGCACTTTTGCACGGATCTCGGCTTCCGGGACGCGGCGGATCGGCGCGCGTAACGCAAAAGCCATGTTCTCGAACACGCTCAGATGCGGATACAGCGAATATTGCTGGAACACGAAAGCGATGTCGCGATCGGCCGGCGCATCGCCGGTCACGTCGCGGCCGCCGATCCGGATCGAACCACGGTCCGGCATTTCCAGTCCGGCGATGAGGCGCAATGTCGTCGTCTTGCCCGCCCCCGTCGGCCCGAGCAAGGCAACGAATTCGCCATCGCCGACGGTCAACGACAGGTCGCTGACGGCCTGCGTCTTTTTGAACGCCTTGGAAACCGCCCTGATCTCGACCTCAGCCATGCGCGCCTCCCTCATGCAACACGGTGCGGACAGCCCTGCCCGACGCCTTGTCGAAGATCGACAGCGTATCGGGCCGGAAGTCGAGCCCGACATTCTCTCCGGTCCGGAACGACACGCTGGCAGGCGACCGGGCCTTCAGCGCGCCATAGCGCGTCGTCACGGTCACGATCTGCGTGGTGCCCAGATACTCCGACCCATAGACCTCGCCTCGCACGACGCCACGATCGGAAAAACGCACATGCTCGGGCCTGACTCCGAGGACGAGATCGCTTTCCGGCAGCGCCTCACGCGCCGCGGGAACGGTGACGTCGCGGTCGCCGAGCCGGATCGCCTGCGCGCCGGCTTGCAGGCTGCCGCGGAACGGCAGGAAGTTCATCGGCGGCGAGCCAATGAAGTCCGCAACGAACAGCGACGCAGGCCGGTCATAAATGTCGCGTGGGCTCGCGATCTGCTCGACGACGCCGTTGTTCATCACGGCGATCATATCGGCCATCGCCATGGCCTCGAGCTGGTCATGCGTGACATAGACCGTGGTTGCTCCGAGCCGGTCATGCAGCGCGCGCAATTCATGGATCATCGCCTCGCGCATTTCGGTATCGAGTGCGCCGAGCGGCTCGTCCATCAGGAAGCATTTCGGCTTGCGCACGATCGCCCGCCCAAGTGCGACACGCTGCCGGTCGCCGCCGGCAAGACCCGACACGGGACGGTCGAGAAGATGCGAAATGCGCAAGATGCGCGCCACCTCCACCACCCGCCGGTCCGTCTCCGCCGCGCCGATGCCCTCGCACTTCAAGGGAAAACCGATGTTTCGCCGGACATTCATGTGTGGATAGAGGGCGAAGAGCTGGAACACGAAGGCGATGTCGCGGGCCGATGCGCGGTTCATCGTGACATCCTCGCCATCGAGCCGGATGGTGCCGGCCGTCGGCAATTCCAGCCCGGCAATCATGCGCAGGGTCGTCGTCTTGCCGCAGCCGGAGGGCCCCAACAGGCAGAGGAACTGGCCGTCTTCCACGGTGAAGCTGGTTGCCTTGACGGCATGGAAATCTGCGAACGACTTGTCGAGCGCTTCGACCCTTATTTGCGCCATCCGCCCTACTCCCTGACCTTGGAGACGATGGTGAACAGCACTGTGCCGAACAGCGTGGTCGCGAACGACCAGGAATAGAGCGTCAGCGAAAACGGCTGCATCAGCATGACGACGCCCGCGGCAATGATCGTCGTCGCGATGGCTTCCAGCGGACCGCGCCGCACAATTCTGTCCGCGAAGCCGCGACCCGGCATAGGGGTATGTGCATCGAGGCTCATTTGCGCACCGCTCCAAAGGTGATGCCGCGCAGCAGATGCTTGCGCAACAGCACCGTGAAAACGACGATCGGCACCAGAAACAGCGTCGTGCCGGCGGCGACTGCAGGCCAGTCCTGCCCGCCCTCGCCGATGATGATCGGAATGAAGGGTGGCGCCGTCTGCGCGTTGCCGGAGGTCAAGAGCACCGCGAAGGCGTATTCGTTCCAGGCGAAGATCAGGCAGAAGATCGCGGTTGCCGCGATTCCCGTCGTTGCCTGCGGCAGCACCACCTTCACGAAGGCCTGAAGGCGGGTATAGCCGTCGATCATGGCCGCTTCCTCGTACTCGCGCGGGATCTCGTCGATGAAACCTTTCAGCAGCCAAACGGCGAGCGAGACGTTCACCGAAGTATAGAGCAGGATCATGCCGAGCCGTGTGTCCGACAGCCCGATGGTGCGGTACATTAAATAGATCGGGATCGCGACCGCTATGGGCGGCATCATTCGCGTCGAAAGGATGAAGAACAACAGATCATCTTTCAAGGGCACGCGGAACCGCGAGAAACCGTAGGCCGACAACGTCCCGAGCGCGACCGCGAGCACGGTCGAGCCAAAGGCGATGATCAGCGAATTGACGAAACGCGGTACGTAATTCGACGGTCCGGCGACGACCATATTGCGACTGCGCGCGATGTCGTCGCAGAGCCCCTGCGGCGGTCCAAGCGTGCGGATGAATTCCGGCGTCTGGCGCGAGCGCGTGGTGAAGAGATTGCAGAAGCCTTCGAGCGATGGCGTGAAGAAGACCTTGGGCGGATAGGAGATCGCATCGTCCGGCGACTTGAACGAGGTGAGAACGATCCAGACCAGGGGGATCATTGTGATCACGGCGTAGAGAACCACGAGTGAACCCGCCAATCGCCTGGTATTGGGCGATGGTTCGACGACGGAATGGGCTGTGTTGGCGATGCTCATCGGCTCTTCACCCGGTTCAGCGCCTTGACGTAGATGTTGGCGAGTCCAAACACCGTTACGAACAGGATGATCGCGAAGGCCGAGGAGTAGCCGGTCCGCCAGCTCTCGAACGCCGCGCGCTTGAGCGTGATCGAGGCGACCTCCGTGGTCGAACCCGGCCCACCCCCGGTGAGCAAGTTGACCATGTCGAACATCTTGAAGTTCTCGATGCCGCGGAAAAGGACGGCGAGCATGATGAACGGCAACGCCATCGGCAGTGTGATCGACCAGAATTGCCGCCATTTCGACGCGCGGTCGACCTCCGCCGCCTCATAGATATAGTCCGGAATGGATCGCAGGCCGGCAAGGCAAATCAGCATCACGTAAGGCGTCCACATCCAAGCATCGACGATGACGATTGCCCAGGGGCTCAAGGTCACATCACCCAGCATCTGGAACGACGATGCGGGGCGGCCCGTGAGGAAACCGACCACATAGTTGAACAACCCGATTTGCGGCTGGTAGAGAAACGTCCAGAAATTGCCGACCACGGCCGGCGACAGCATCATCGGCAGCAAGATGATCGTGGTCCACATGCCGTGGCCACGGAATTTCTTGTCGATCAGGAAGGCAAGACCGAACCCAAGCACGGTCTCGATGACGACGGTCCAGAATACGAAATGCGCCGTCACCTGCATCGCCGCCCAGATGTCCGGATCGGTCAGGATCGTCTGGTACCAGTCGATCCCCAGCCAATTGACGGGCGCATTGGACCGGTTGGCCCGATAATTGGTGAATGACAGATAGATGGTCCAGATCAGCGGGAAGATGTTGATCGCCAGCAGGAGGACCATCGTCGGAGTGATGAAGAGCCACGCGAGCGCCGTGTCGGATAATCCCCGGATACGGCGCACCGGGGCGGGCTGCACGGGCACAGCACCGTAGGTGATCCGCGATGAAGCGCTCAAATCATTCATGGCGTTGGCTGGTCCTGATGCACTGCGATTGCCGGCTTCGAAATGGGTATCGGTATTGTCGGAGAGAATGGCCTGGAGCGCTGACGAGCCGCGCTCCAGGCCGCTATATTCTAGAACTTCTTGCCCTCTTCCTTGAAGATGGCTTTCCAGTCTTTCACCAGCCCGTCGAGCGCTTCCTGCGCGGTGCCCTTGTCGGCGACCACGTAGTCATGGACGCGCTTCTGCTCAGCTTGCAGGAGCTGCGCGTAGGAGGGCTCGGCCCAGAAGTCGACCACCATGCCCATCGACGTCAGGAACTCCTTGGCAAACGGAGCGCTGTCCGGGAAGCTCGGGTCGTTCAGCACGGATTTGGCGCAGGAATAGCCGCCCAGCGCCCACCACTTCTTCTGCACATCATTGCCCGCGAACCATTTGATATATTGCAGCGCTTCGCCCTGGTTCTTGGAATAGGAAACCACGGAGATGCCCTGTCCGCCGAGCTGGGTTGCCCGGGCGGTGGCGGCAGGATTTGAGAAGAAGCCGATCTTGTCGCCGCCGACATTCGGATCCTTGTAAAGACCCGGGAAGAAGGCGAAGAAGTTCATCTGCAGCGCCACCTGGCCGGACTTGAAGGCATCAAGACCTTCCGACATGTAGGAGTTGGAAGCGCCGGGAGGCGTGCAGCATTTGTAAAGCGCCTTGTAGGCTTCCAGCCCCTTGACGGCGCCCGCCGAGTTGACGAAACCGTCCATCGCATAGGGCTTGTTGGGGTCCTGGTATTTGAAGCCGTAGTCGTAGAGATAGTTCGAAACGCCCATGGTGATGCCTTCCGAACCTCGCTCGGTATAGATCGACGCACCATAGACCTTCTTGCCGTCGATCTCTCGCCCCTGGAAGAACTTGGCGATGTCGCTGAGTTCGTCGAGCGTCTTCGGCACCGCGAGATCACGGCCATATTTGGCCTTGAAGTCCGCCTGCACGTCCGGCCGCGCAAACCAGTCCTTGCGATAGGTCCAGCCTACCGCGTCGCCCATCGCCGGTAGCGCCCAATAGTTCGGCGTGTTCTTCGGCCACTGCGAATAGCCGATCACGGTGGCCGGCATGTAGTCGTCCATGCTGATGCCTTCCTTCTTGAAGAAGTCATTCAGCTTGACGTACTGGCCATTCTCGGCGGCGCCGCCGATCCACTGCGAATCGCCGATCAGAAGATCGCACAACGACCCGCGCGAATTGAGTTCGTTCAGGAAGCGGTCGGCATAATTGGTCCAGGGCACGAATTCGAACTTCATGCCGATCCCGGTCTTGGCGGTGAAATCCTTCGACAGTTCGACCAGCGCGTTGGCGGGGTCCCATGCGGCCCAGCACAGGGTGATCGTCTTGCCCTGCGCGTGCGCGGACGTGGTCAAAACTCCACTACCGAGCGCGGCGGCAAGAGCGCCGCCTGCAGCAAAAAGCGCCTTCATGCTATTGTTCATGCGCATTTCCCTCCGTTGGCCGGCCATCGACATGGCGCGGCGTTCCTGCCCGCGCGAATGCTTCGAGCGGTGCGACACAGTCCGTAACGGTTTGATTCACTAAACTAGCGTTCCCTCGCGCCACCCGGATTCTTAAGGACCGGCGAGCTCGATTTGTTTAGTGAAACACTATTTACTAAACATTGCAAGCGGGCTCTCGCCGCCTCGCATTTCAAGCCAAACGAGCGCCCTATCGTGGTTTCCCGCGCAAGCTTGTGGCGGCCGGACAACTCACAAAACAATCAGCTCGGACGCCATAACGACGGCATCAATTAGGCCCGTCCCGCTGGCGCTCCAACTTGCAAGCAATTCCCTTTTGCTGCGCCAATTCAATTTCTGAATGGCGTCGCACGAACTGGTCGTTCGGTCATTGTTTGCGCTCCTGGCAAGGATCGAAAGCACAGCGAAACCGGGCACAGCGCCGTTTCCTTGATGAGGTTCTGAGTTGTTAAGTTGAACGAGAGCTGCGACTTCCGCGGGGCCGTGGAAGCTCGCTGACGTCAGCTTCGCCACGAACGACCGCTTCGCGCCAATAGGCGACATGCGCGCTTGCATTTCTTACGACGAGGAGAGCGCCACTGAGAAGGCTATAAGCAAATGCCCACAATGCCGAGGCGTTGAAGATTTCAATTTTTCTGTTGTCGATTAGGCGACTGCGACAAACGGGTTGTTCTCCTTCGTTCGAGGATAGTTTGCGTACTCAATGGCCGCGAAGGCTCTCCACTCCTCGAATAGGTCGGCGCTGATGAGGATGACCGGCTCGGACGAGGCAGGCATCGCAATCGAAAAAACGACGCGCGTGTCTAATATATTACATGGTTTTGTTACATCTCGTTACGGCAGTTGCGGCCTTCTTAGGCATGATCATAAAGAGATGGCATCACAAACAGATGGCGCACGTTTTATGGCAGCCGCGCTGTCTTGAAGTCGCCTCGCGACTGCACCATGTTGGGGTCGTCGATGAGACGCGTAGGACTTATCGACATCACGGTAGGCAACGGACGCGCCTCGGCGCATCGTAACGTTCCGCCACGCGACGCTGCGCGTCGCAACACATCGCTACGCAACGCTTGAGCCGCTGGGGAAGCCCGGCGGCTCGCGCGCGTTTCGCGCGAACGGTCCCCCCTCAATCGCCTGTGGCTCCGAGACGCCTACCGCAGCCAGCCGGAGGCTGAAACCGAGGAGATCTGACCACGAGGGCGCGAGCTAGTCCCGCGCCGCCCGATCCGCCGGTTCACGCAGGCGGGCCTTACTTCGGTGAGTGCAAATCGCCTTGAAGCCAGCGTCCAAGGCCCTTGGACTTCATGGGGTCTTCAAACGCGGCAAAGCTCGTAAGTACCTGATTGCAGACAGCGCATTCAAACGTTTGCAAGTCGACGCCCCGGGCGCGTGCTGGCTCGATGCTGACGAGCATCATCGGGGCCTTGCACTTCGGACAGGCGGGGCGCTCAATTGCAGCGAATGGAATGACGGACGACAGGTGTTGAGATTGGGGCATGATGCTTCCCTCGAACAGGCGGGAGCGCAACACTCTCTGTCACCGGTAATGCCTAGGAGGCGGAGCGGTGATTGTCGGAGTATACGCCTCCAGGGATCTCAAACGCGAGTTAATTCGCGGATATTGGAAGGAAGGTAAGCGCCTTGGCCGCCCGGTTCATCGTTGCCGGGCTGTCACGGGACTGGAAGCGCCCGCCAGGGTGAACAAGACGGCCCTAGCGAGATCCGCCAGAGCCGTCCACTTCCGGCGGGAGCCTGTTTGGCGACGCAAACCGGAAGCCACCGAATCGACTCTCACAAGCCAACATTGTTCCTAAATAGCGGCCCGACGCGCGACTTGGCCACGACGATCACCCGAACGTGGGCAATCTGATCGGCTATTCCTATCGCAAGCCCGGCGACTACAAATTCTCGTAGGTCTGGTACGAGCGCGCTGAAAGCCGATCCGAACCATGTACTGACGTGGCAGTATTACGGCCTGTGGCAAATTGAGCAGGGCAACCGCGATCAAACGCACGAAAATGCAGAAAGGCCGGGCATCGCTGCCGGGCCTTTCTTTTTCTTTTGAGCGCTGCACGGTTGGACTTAGAAATCCATACCACCCATGCCGCCCATGCCGCCACCCGCAGGCATGCCGCCGCCTGCGTTCTTCTTCGGCACCTCGGCCACCATGGCTTCGGTGGTGATCAGCAGCGCCGCAACGGAGGCCGCGTTCTGGATCGCTACGCGAACAACCTTGGTCGGATCGATGATGCCTTTGGCGACCAGGTTGCCGTACTCGCCGGTCTGCGAGTCGAAACCGTAGGAATACTGGTCCTTCTCGAGGATCTTGCCGACGATGACGGAGCCGTCTTCACCTGCATTCATTGCGATCTGGCGGGCCGGATAGGAAAGCGCCTTGCGCACGATCTCGACGCCGGTCTTCTGGTCGTCGTTCTTGGTGCGCAGGCCCTTGAGGTGCTGGGAGGCACGGAGCAGGGCGACGCCGCCGCCCGGCACGATGCCTTCCTCGACCGCCGCGCGGGTCGCATGCATCGCGTCATCCACGCGATCCTTGCGCTCCTTCACCTCGACTTCGGTCGCGCCGCCGACGCGGATCACCGCGACGCCGCCCGCGAGCTTGGCCAGACGCTCCTGCAGCTTCTCACGGTCGTAGTCCGAGGTGGTTTCCTCGATCTGCGCCTTGATCTGCGCGACGCGCGCCTCGATGTCGGCCTTCTTGCCGGCGCCGTTGACGATCGTGGTGTTTTCCTTGTCGATCATCACCTTCTTGGCGCGGCCGAGCATCTGCAGCGTGACGTTCTCGAGCTTGATGCCGAGATCTTCCGAGATCGCCTGACCACCGGTCAGCACCGCGATGTCCTGCAGCATGGCCTTGCGGCGATCGCCGAAGCCCGGAGCCTTGACGGCCGCGACCTTCAACCCGCCACGCAGGCGGTTGACGACCAGGGTGGCGAGGGCTTCGCCTTCGACGTCTTCGGCGACGATGACCAGCGGCTTGCCGGTCTGCACCACGGCCTCGAGCAGCGGCAGCAGCTCGTTCAGCGAGGAGAGCTTCTTCTCGTTGATCAGGATGTAGGCATCGTCCATTTCAACGCGCATCTTGTCGGCGTTGGTGACGAAGTAGGGCGAGATGTAGCCGCGGTCGAACTGCATGCCTTCGACCACCTCGAGTTCGGTCTCGAGCGACTTGGCTTCCTCAACCGTGATCACGCCCTCATTGCCGACCTTCTTCATGGCGTCGGCCAGGAACTTGCCGATTTCGGCGTCGCCATTGGCGGAGATGGTGCCGACCTGGGCGATTTCCTCGTTCGAGGTGACCTTCTTGGAGTTCTTGACGAGGTCAGCGACCACGGCTTCCACCGCCAGGTCGATACCGCGCTTCAGGTCCATCGGGTTCATGCCGGCGGCAACCGACTTGGCGCCTTCACGGACGATCGCAGCCGCCAGCACGGTCGCGGTGGTGGTGCCGTCGCCGGCCGCGTCGGCCGACTTGGAGGCGACTTCGCGCACCATTTGCGCGCCCATGTTCTCGAACTTGTCGTCAAGCTCGATTTCCTTGGCGACGGTGACGCCGTCCTTGGTGATGCGGGGAGCGCCGAACGATTTGTCGAGCACGACGTTGCGGCCCTTCGGACCGAGCGTGACCTTCACCGCGTTGTTGAGAATTTCGACGCCGCGCAGCATCCTGTCGCGGGCGTCTACGCCGAATTTGACTTCCTTGGCTGACATAATGATCTCCGTATTCCCAGATCCCAAGGTCCGCGCGACTGGGCGGATTCCTGAGGGATGAGATTTGGATTGCAGGCCTCTTCCTTCGAGACGCCGGCTGCGCCGGCTCCTCAGGATGAGGGAACGGGCTAAAGCGCTTAAGCGGCCTTCTTCTTGGCGGCGGGAACGTCAGTAAGAACGCCCATGATGTCGCTTTCCTTCATGATCAGAAGTTCCTGACCATCGAGCTTGACCTCGGTGCCCGACCACTTGCCAAACAATACGCGGTCACCGACCTTGAGGTCGATCGGGATCAGCTTGCCGGATTCGTCACGGCCGCCCGGACCAACGGCGATGATCTCGCCCTGCGAGGGCTTTTCCTTGGCACTGTCCGGAATGAGGATGCCGCCTGCGGTTTTGTCTTCGGCATCGATGCGTTTGACCACGACGCGGTCGTGGAGCGGACGGAACTTCATGCGATCCTCCTTGGCTTTTGTGATTATTTCTGGATTGGCAGTCGCAATGAGCGAGTGCTAGTCGCTCTCCACATAAGCTTGTGACAATGGGGCGCAAGGGCTTCGGTCCACGATGTTTGACTGCAACTTGAGTTTCTCGAGGAGGAACGCTTGGGGCGATTGCGTTGATCGCTATGACCTATTGAACGTTTTCGTTTTTGGCGCGAGACTCATGCATTGCTTTTCAGCTTGGGCTGGAGGTTGCAATGGTCGAGAAAGATGCGGTTTCCGAGAATCTCGGGAAGCAGGTCTTAGGCTACGGACTGACAACAGCGGAAATCGTTTATCGCTGTCCGGATAGTCAATGGCTGCTGCAAACTTACGTCTGGCAGGACTACGATCTGTTTCCAAATTTCCCGGCGCTGAAGGATTTCCTCGCGTTCTGGCAACAAGAGCTCGACGGCCCGCTGTTTGCGGTCACCGTCGCGCACTCCAAACTGATCAAGCCTACCGAACTACGCGCCGTGGACGGAGTCTTCCGGCTGCATTAACGCGAGGGCCCAGAGCTTTGGGTTGATCTTTGTCGCTCATACGCAAATTGCTTTCGGGAAATTTACTCTCTTCGCGCGGGCCAATTCAGCGAGATCACAATCCCGCATTTTCTGTTCGCCAGCGCCGACGAAGTGATCGAATAATTTTAGTTGTTTGCTGCGGTGCATGAGTCCGAATCTGGGCACTTAGCTGACATGACGGTTTCGGCGAATGTCCGCTTTGCGCCAATGGACTAAACCGCTCGCGCGGTAGGGCACTGGGGCTGGCGACACAGCCAAGAGGATAGCGCAACGGGGCGTCCTGTCTTGAGATGAGGGGTTCGCAACCTTCACTCAAAACAGGAGCATCCCCATGACCGACGAGGCAGTGAGCCCGTTGCGCCGGCGCATGATCGAAGACATGACGATCCGCAAATTCGCGCTCAAGGCGCAACATGACTACGTGCAAAGGGTCAAGAACTTCGCTGCGTTCCTCGGGCGATCGCCGGATACGGCGAGCTTCGAGGACGTGCGCCGCTACCAGCTGGATCTGGCCGCGAGCGGTGTCGGCGTGCCGACCATCAACCAGACCGTTTCGACGCTGCGGTTCTTCTTCCGGGTGACGCTGAAGCGCCACGAGATCGTCGAGCACACCCATGTCATTCACGAACCGCGCAAGCTGCCGGTGGTGCTGAGCGTCGAGGAGGTGGCGCGGCTGCTCGATGCCGCACCCGGGCTCAAGTACAAGGCGGCGCTGAGCGTGGCCTATGGCGCCGGTCTGCGCGCCACCGAAGTGGTCTCGCTCAAGGTCGCCGACATCGACAGCAAGCGCATGATCATCCGCGTCAAGCAGGGCAAAGGCGGCAAGGACCGTAACGTGATGCTGTCGCCGAGCCTGCTCAATCTGCTACGGACCTGGTGGAAGGCGGCACACCCGCAGGGCTGGCTGTTCCCGGGCCGCGATCCGGCGCAGCCGATGACCACGCGCCAGCTCAACCGCGCCTGTCACGCCGCTGCCCAGATGGCGGAGATCCACAAGCGCGTCTCGCTGCACACCTTGCGGCACAGCTTCGCCACCCACCTGCTCGAGCAGAACATCGACGTCCGCGTCATCCAGGTGCTGCTCGGTCACGCCAAGCTCGACACCACGGCGCTCTATACCCGCGTCGCCACCAAGACGATCAGCGAGGTCATGAGCCCGCTGGAGCACATCGCACTCAAGCTCAAGGAGGTCCGGCCGCCCGGCTGACGCCAAGGCGCGCGTGTCGCGCCCGGCTTTGGAGGTTGCGGATATCTTCCGCAGCCATGGCCCGGTATGGCGCCAAGCCGATGCCGGCCATGTCAGCCTCGACCAGATGAAGGTGATGTCGGCGATCGAGCGCTGCCGCACGGCAGAACTCGGCGGCCACGTCGCGCGCTGCGCGGACTGCGCCTATACCACGATCGCCTACAATTCCTGCCGCAACCGGCATTGCCCGAAGTGCCAGGGTGTCGCCGCAAAGGAATGGCTTGCCGACCGCGAAGCCGAGCTGTTGCCGGTGCCGTACTATCACGTCGTGTTCACCCTGCCGGCGGCCATCGCCGACATCGCCTACCAGAACAAGGCCGTCCTCTACGACCTCCTGTTCAAGGCCTCGGCCGAGACCATGCTGACGATCGCCGCCGATCCGAAGCATCTGGGCGCCAGGATCGGCATCACCTCCGTGCTGCACACCTGGGGCTCGGCCATGACCCATCACCCGCATGTGCACATGATCGTGCCGGGTGGCGGCATCTCACCCGACGGCCAGCGCTGGGTGTCGTGCCGGCCGGGATTCTTCCTCCCCGTGCGCGTGCTCTCCCGCCTGTTCCGACGGCTGTTCCTGGAGAAGCTCGTCGCCACCCACCAGGCCGGTCGCCTGAGCTTCTTTGGCGACCGCACCCATCTCGCCGAGGTGCAATCCTTCGCAGCTTATCTCGCCCCGCTGCGCAAGGCCGAGTGGATCGTCTACGCCAAGCGGCCGTTCGGCGGACCTGAGGTGGTGCTGGCCTATCTGTCGCGCTACACCCATCGCGTCGCCATCGCCAATAGTCGCCTGATCGCCTTCGACCAGCAGGGCGTCACCTTCAAGTGGAAGGACTATCGCATCGAGGGCCGCGATCGATACAAGCCCATGACGCTCGCCACCGATGAGTTCATCCGCCGCTTCCTCATCCACGTGCTGCCAAAAGGCTTGCACCGCATCCGTCACTACGGCCTGTTCGCCAGGAGCGCCTGCGCCGACAACATCGCCCGCGCGCGGGAGCTGCTCGCCGCCTCAAAACCCGAGGGCCAGCCTACCGCTGCTGCCGTCGATTCCAGCAAGCCGAGCTGTCCATGCTGCGGCGGTCGCATGATCGTCATTGAGGTGTTCGCGCGTGGTGCAAAGCCACGGCATCAGCCGGCAGCCCCAACGAGCCGCATCAGGGTCGACACCTCATGACGGTGCCGCAATCCCGCAAATCTGCCCGTCGCGGTCGCTGGCTCTCGACCGGCCACGGCAGAGCGCGCCCAGCTCTCTGCCAGCCGTCGCAAATCGTCGGACAACTTGTCGAGCTCGATGCTATCCGCCGCGCATTCGTCAGCCGCTTCACCGTCGCACAACTCGTTGGACCGGTTCGATCTCAATCAATGAACTCACCCGCGGCACTCAATTCCCCATAGCGCCTGCCGCACCGCCTTACGTTCCCTTAAGCGCGGTTTCCTCCCTTGGAGGCTTTCGGACGCCGGCCCCGATCTGCGCGGCACCACCTTGATGGGGCCGGCATCCGAAACCCTTCACATTTTCGGAAATTGGGCCTCGTGACAGAGATGTCCATTCTACCCCAGGAGCAGACATCGTCAGGCCATAACGGCAAGCCAGGAGCGGGCATTCAGTTCGCTCTCGCGGATGGGCTAGCTCCGCTCGCGGGGGCCCTGCGGCGGCTGAGGATTGTTGGCGGGATTGGTATCGTACTTGGATATTCGCGTGATGAGCCCGCTAGTGGCGAACGGCTGCAAGTCCGCCTCCAGCGCGTCAGCAATCTCCTTGGCATAGACCTCCCGGTCGTCCACGTAGACTGTAAAGGATCTCAAATACTTTTCCTTCTTCGCTGGATTTTCGATCGTCGCCTTCGTCCACTGGTAGAGCGGATAGTTTTCGACGCCGTGCTCTTCTGCTGCGGCGACATACTCCGCAAAGGCGTCGAACTGGCATTTCAGCGCAGCGCGATGCTCGGCGAGGATATCGAACAGCGGCGCCAGTGCCGGAACACGGAGTTTTCGGCGTACCGATTCCGCCGTGGCAGAATCGTTCAGATCGAACCTAACCTGGTACTGCCACTGAGAAGTCACGCTAGTCTCGCATTCTGTCGCACCCGATTTGTCCCTTTCGATCGCAAGGCGCTACCGCTTCCTCACGAGCAGGTCCGGCACGCGTGTGTCAAGAGCTGGACGCAATGTCAGGCCGACCGTTTCGTTAGTAGCTCCTCTTTTTGGCGAGGCGCTCGTTTAACCTGCATGTGGACGACCCCCTCCGGTGATTCGTTGTTGAACAATCACCCTTTGGCACATTCGATGCCGGGAGCAGGCGTCGTCCACCACATCATTCGCGTCGGTTTGGCCGGACACGGCGACTTCCGGTCTACACCGGTGAACGGACATTCTCAGGATAGGCGGGTATGTCTCAAAGGTGCCAGACTCGGACATTCCGGCCGATCGCTTGATCACCTCGTCGGCGCGCGGCACAAGGCACGCGAAATGCGCGCAAGCGATGGCGTTTCGCCCGAGAGCGCACGACCGCCTCAAACAAATGAGCAGGGACGTTGGTTGACGCGCCCCTGCGCACCGGTGTCTTAGTCACTGCGTCTTCTGTCGAGGATCATCCTTGGGATTTACGTAGTTGATACCCCACGGCCCAGTGCTGTTGATCTGAACGACGGTTTCTTCATCCGTGAAGGCATAGTGCGCCATGCCGGGCGCAAACGCGAAGAAGCTTCCAGCCGGCAGCGGTTTGGCGTTGGCTTTATCCGCAACGTTGCCCATGCCGAGCGTAAACGTGCCGGAGATAATGGTTACGATTTCAGGCTTCGGGTGGGTGTGCGGGGGAACGGCATAGCCCTTGGGGAGCTTGAGCCGAAGCACGAACAAGCCCTCCTTCCCGGGGTCGCCGTAGAGTACGCTTGCTTCAGCCCCCGGCGGAATAGACGGCGGGGCCTTCGTCCATTTTACATCCTGCGGTCCAAGCATCTTGTCATCCATGCCTTGGGCTGACGCGGGACCGGCCAAGGCGATCAAGCCGGAAACGATGGTAACTTGAATCATTTTCATGTGATCCTCCCATGTCTCGGACTAAGCCCAACTTTTGAGGTGCTGAGCCGGCCGAATTCTATCCCCAAAAGTCGAGCCGCGCCTCCTCACGAATCGTCACGGCGAGCTCCAATGTCGCAGTTGGGTCAATCGCGTCGTTTGGTCGTCGGCCGACTACTTCCGGTCTTCCCCTGGAAACGGACATCGCCAGGATCGGTCGCCATGTCTCAAAGGTGCCATGTATGGACGGCGCCCGCGGCGCAAGAGGAATCTGACGTTTCAGCGAAGCGTTCGGGTGCAGCCATGTATCCGGCCTTTGAATGCAGCCACTTTGGCCGCTGGCCTTGATGTGATCCGCTGATCGGGTCCCAAACAAAAGCACGCGTTCTTTCCTCGCGTGGCACCTTACGGGTTTTCCCAATCGACGGTCTCGACCGTTTCGCATCAATGTCGTCTTCACCCCTGCAGTTCGTGAACGCACGGACGCAACCTCATCCTCCCATTGCCGAGCCCTTGTTAGACTGCCACAAGTTGGGGCGCCCGGTAGGTCCCACCCCTGGCCAGCAATGCCCAGGCGATCCGCGCCATCTTGTTGGCCAGCGCGACGGCGACGACCTTGAACGGTCGCCGAGCGAGAAGCTGAGTGAGCCAGGGATACTTCTCCGGCTGCTGGCGCGCACGCCGCAAGACAGAATGGGCTCCGACAATAAGAATACGCCTGAGGTATTGGTCACCCTGTTTCGAGATCGGCCCGAGCTTCTGTTTGCCGCCGGTCGAATCCTGCCGCGGCACGATCCCGATCCAGGCCGCAAAATCACGACCCGACCGGAATGCCTTCGGGTCCGTGACGACGGCGGTGATGGTCGTCGCGCCTACGACGCCGATACCGGGGATGGTCTCGAGCCGCTTACTTGCCTCGTTCGAGCGATGCTGCGCAACGATCTGTTTCTCGATCGATCCGATCATCGTCTGCACAGCCTGAAGCTGCGCCGCTAGTACGGTCAGGCTGGCGTGGGCGTCGATCGGCAAGCGCGAACTCTCATCCTGTGCGACGATCGCCAACAACTCTTTGATCCCTTCGCGCCCCTGTGCAGCCGTAACGCCGAACTCGGCCAAATGCGCCCGTAATGCATTGATCAACTGGGTACGTTGGCGCATCAGCAGGTCGCGTGCTCGATGCAGCATCAACTGGCCCTGCTGCTCGGCCGACTTAATCCGCACGAAACGCATGGTCGGGCGCCGCACCGCCTCACAGATTGCCTCCGCGTCGGCGGCATCGTTCTTATTGCGCTTGACGTAGGCCTTCACATCCTTCGCTGGCATCAGACGGACCTCGTGGCCCAGCTTCGTCAACTCGCGCGCCCAATGGTGCGACGTGGCACAGGCCTCCATGCCGACCAGGCACGGCGCCAGAGCTTCGAAGAACGCTATAATCTGGCCGCGGCGAAGTTGCTTTCTGACGATGACCTTCTCGGCCGCGTCAATGCCGTGAACCTGGAACACGTTCTTGGCGATATCCAAACCGATCGTGGTAATTTGCATGTGGACGGCTCTCCTCATGTGATTCGTCTTCGACGAACCACCCTATGGCACTGCGATGCCGGGAGCGGGCGCCGTCCACCACATCATTAGCGGAAATGAAAGCGGGCGGTTAAATCAGATCGGCTCTATCTCTCCCGGCCGCCAAGTCTTATTGAACCACGGTTCAAGCGGACCATAGAGACGCAGAAGTATATTCCAGCCCTTTCCGGGGATGGTCTGCGCCCAATTGCTTTCCTTGCCTGCCGGGGCGGTCGGCCCGAAATAGACATCTACGGAGCCATCGGCGTTTGTCACCAATCCCTTGGTCAGGCTTCCGACGGCTGGAGATTGTTGATCGGTCTGAAGCATCGAGCGTGTTTGGTTGTCGTACACCGTGAACGACCAGAAATCCTTGGCCGGAATGTTGGGAGGCATGCGAATGCGATACGTCTTGCTGCCATCGAGCGGGCTGCCCTTTGCGTCAACGAATGCACCGGCGTACTGCGAGCCTTCTCCCACCATTTTCATGGTCATCGCCGGTGTTACACCCGTTGCGTAAAAGAAGAACATGGCTTTCGCGTCGAGATTGACTGCACCGTTCTCCTCGAATTTATAGCTGCCGCCGATGAATGGCGTTACCCACGCACTGTTCGGGTAGAAATAGCCTTCCTTCATCCGCGTCCTATAAGTCAACGTACGGGCTGTGGCGTCGCCAACAGCTGCGGCGTCCATCAGTATCTTCTGCATGCGCGCGTCGGGTGCAAACGGTTTGCCTTTCTCGATACCGATGGCGGCGAACAAGCCTAATGTGTCCGGGTCGACAGCATCGATGGGCTCATCCTGTATGACGCGATTGACGTACTCGAATAAGGAGTAGTCGCCCGGTCCGATGGTGTTGAACGCCTTGCCCGAGATGTTGACGAATTTCATCGGGGGCGGGTTGGCAGCCTGGCTGAGCGAATACACTTTCAGGTTCTTCTTGACACTATCGACGCCCGGTTTCGGATCACCATCCTTCAAGAATGCTCTGAAGAACATCAGGTTTCCAAAGGTGCGCGAACGCGCGACATGATACCCGTCGGGGATCGGGCCGGTGTAGCCGGGTGGCAGCAACAGGTACTTTCCGCCTTTGCCCTTGTCCGGCCCGGTGATGCCAACGTCGGTGACCCAGCGAAACCAGCCATCGTCTATTGGGCCGAGTACCTCCGGGGGGATTTCCAGAACCAACGGACCATTTCTCGTATCCAGATAGAGCAAATTGTAGATGGTCGTGGTGTTCGCCGTCAGAAATAGCGACTTTGCGTCCAACAGTTGCTCTGAAATGAGCACGGTTTGGTTGACTGGCCCGAACTCAGAGAACCCCTTGAGAAACCCTGCAATCGAAACAGCAGGCAATGCGGCCAGATAGGCCTGCAGGCCGCGTTGGAAATCGAGGTTGTCGTAGACTTTGGCAACGGTAGCGTCGTCAGGGAAACCGTCAGTCAATTTGAGCGTACCGATGCGGGTTTCCATAGTGCCCGGCGACATGATCGACCGGGGGATGTCAGTCGTCATCTTCATCTTGTCTTGCGCGCTCACGGATAAACTCGTTGGCATAATGAGCAAGGCGGCTGTTCCGAACTTTAACGCATCGAGACGTTTCATGCTGGCACTCCGCTAACTTGGATTTGATCTACGAGAACACGTCGTCTTCTCCGTCAAGAACTTGCTGGATAATCGATCAGTAGTTGTAGCGGAGCCGGAGGGCTCGCGCTATGCAATTTCGTTCGGTTGAATGACAGGAGCAAGACACAATTAATGTCTGGATTGGGTCAAAATGCGGAATACTCTGTGTAAGCAGATGTTCTCCGCTTCGCCTCCAAACTCGGACATTGCTCGATGCGATCGGCACTTCGCATTTGTGCCAACAACGGAAGTCCCTCTTTCGATCACCTCGTTGCCACGGGCGACCTGGCTGCGATGGTCATTCGGGCAGCCCGGCTTGCCGCAATCCTTCTTCCAATCGCGAGAGGTCTTCGGCGCGCCGAATAGGGGGCAGCACGTCTTTAAGATTGGAAACACGTAGCGCGGGGTTGAGCTGCCGCAGCCGAGCCATTGCCTTATGTGCTTGCTCCGGCCGTCCGGCCATTGCGTTGCTTGCGGCGGCGATACGTAATCCAGGTTGATAGTCCGGATTGTCCTGCAATGTAATTGCCGCCCACGATGCCGCTTCGTCATAGCGGCCCAGGAAGAAATGGGCAAACGCGGTCCCGCTTCGCATTCCTGTCAGCCGCGGATCAAGTGGGCTCAGGCGCATGGCACGCGCGAAGCGCTCGATCGCCGCTTCCGGCTCGCCAAGCCAGTTTTTGGCCCAGCCACCGTAAAACCATGCCTCGGCCAAATTGGAATTGAGCACAAGCGCGCGATCGATTAAGGCGGCGCCTACCCCAAGATCGCGAACAATAAACGCTAATGCAACCCCGCCGGCGGCGAGCGCGATCGCGTCATCCTTGCCCAACTCGACCGCCCGCTGAGCGAGCCTTGTCACTTCGGCAATCTCGTTCGCTGTGTCTGAAATCCAGCCATTGATCTTGGCAGCGACGTAGCAAGAGGCGGCACGGCCGTAGGCGGCCGCAAAATCCGGATCGAGCTCGATCGCGCTGTTGAACAGGCGCAATGCCTCGTCGAGCGCTTGCCGGTTAGCAAACTGATAAGACTTGGCCAAACCGCGTAAATAGAGGGCATAGGCGTCGAGACTCTCGGTCGGCTTGCGCTTGGCACGCTCGATTTCGGCTTTTTCCACCGCTGGCGCGATCGCCCCGACAACGCTCTCGGTCACCTGGTCCTGCAGATCGAAGATGTCGTCGAGACCACCATCAAATCGTTCTGCCCAAAGATGTGCCCCCGTGGCGGCATCGACGAGCTGTCCTGTGATGCGCACCCGATTTGCCGCTTTGCGAACGCTCCCTTCCAACACGTAGCGCACCCCAAGCTCGCGCCCGACCTGCTTCACATCGACGGCGCGCCCCTTGTAAGTGAAGCTCGAATTGCGGGCGATGACGAACAGCGCCTTGAAATGAGACAGCGCCGTGATGATGTCATCGACCATTCCATCAGCAAAGTAGTCCTGCTCCGGATCGGAGCTCAGGTTGGTGAAGGGGAGAACGGCGATCGAGGGTTTATCGGGCAGCGCAAGGGCGTCATCGACAGGCAGGCGGTTCGGCGCAGCTGGCACGGCCCGACCGATTTGGACGCGCCAGACCCGCATCGGTTCGGCGATATTCTTCAGGGATTGCGAACCCAAATCCTCAAACGTTATATCTACCTTGCCCCGAATTTGCCGACGCGCGTCGTCCGAGATGCTGATACCGCCCGGCTCTGCAATCCCTTCGAGACGCACCGCAATATTGACCCCGTCACCAAAGATATCGTTCTCTTCGATAATGATATCACCGACGTGAATGCCGATGCGGAGTTCGATCCGCTTGTCCTGCGGCACGTCGATATTTTGTTCGGCCATGCCGCGTTGAATTTCGGCGGCACATCGTACCGCGTCGACCACGCTGGCGAACTCGGCAATAGCGCCGTCCCCGGTATTCTTGACGACACGTCCGTGATGCTCAGCGATTTTGGGATCGAAAAGCGTCCTTCTAAGCGCTTTCAGTCGCGCCAGCGTGCCTTCTTCGTCTATCCCTATTAGACGACAAGAGCCCGCGACATCCGCCGCCAGAATAGCCGCCAGTCGCCGCTCTACGTGCTCGCCGCTCAAGGTGCACCCCCGGGGTCGGGGACATTGAATGCTTATATAGCAGAATTGCGGGCCGATGTCCGGCAACGCCCATGTCCGAAGCGGGTCAATCGCGTCATTTTGGCTCTCGGCCGGCTACTTCCGCTCTTCCCCTGTAAGCGGACGCCGAAATGGCCGGTCGTAATGTCTCAAGGTGCGAGGAGGAGACATTCCGATCGGATAATCCCTATTCTGCTCGCTCAGGACTTCCCCTTGAATTTAAAGGATCCGAAGAATTTATCTTTCTTTTCCGCCACCACGTCGCGATACGCGTTGGGGTATTCAATCGTTAGTATGTAGAGCGTACCTTTCATCCTGATGTAGCGGAAATGCGCAGTCGTTGCCGAGTTGGCGACTGAGAAGAACAGATTATCGACGTCATCCTTGGTATTGCGGATTTCATCAGACACTTTGTTAGCCGGATTGGATGAGAAAGATTTGGGGATCGCCGCGAGGTCGACAGGCGTCTTTGCAGTTGCCGGCAGTTCAACCGCTGTAAACTTGATTCCCTCAGAACTCTTGCCGCCGATGACATGGCTCACTTCGCCCGTGCCCGGGTCGCGAGTCGTGAAATCATTGAAGGGAATTGGCAGGAGGATCGAGAACAAGCCCTTGGTCGAAACAGCCGGATACCATCCCGAGCCATCGTCTACGTTAACGCCGACACGATGCATTTCAAGTTTCGGCTCTGCAGTCGCGGATGTAGAGACTATGAGCGCCAGCCAAAGGACACTCGCGAGCAGCCGCAGAATTGAGATGGGCATGGATGCTCTCCCGACGTTGCAGTCGGCAGGGGATGTCCGTTGTTTGTTGAAAGAAAGGCATGGTGGCGCCGCCGGCGGCTGGCGCGACGCGTCTGTGGTTCTAGTGCAACAACTAGACCTCGCGAATTTAGTCTTGAAAGAGCTTTGGCCGCTGAGCGGGCACCGTCGCGACAACAGAGTCCGGAATGGGTCAATCGCTACAGGTCCTTTGCCGCCGAGCCCGATGCGAAGTCCGCTTTGACCCAAAAACTGACCTGATTCTGACACCTAATCCGGTGGCGACCTACCTGCTGCGCAAGCTCCACTACCGGCGACCCAGCTCCTAATCGATTACCTCGTGCGAATGGATGAGGCTTCATTCACCTTTGTGCTCGTCCAGAGCAGCGGCGTACCAAAGGCTATTGAATCCTTCTTCGATCGCCCAGCCGACGTGCCTCCCGCGTGATCTAAGCTTGTCGAGACGCTCGAGGTAGATCATACGCTCGGCAGGAGCTAGGCTTGACACGATTTCGAGAGACCGTTCGTACATGCGGATCAAAGCAGCAAAATAGCCTTCATCTTCCATGCTGTAGGATTCTAGAAAGCCGAATGCCTCCTCGCAATAAAATATCGACAGTTCCGCTATTCCATCCGAGCGCCCGATGGCTTTCTTGTAATCCGCAATCGCCTTCTTGGCTTTCGAAACTGATACCGACTGGCCTTTCATTAGGTCCGGGGATATCCATCTCGAAATACTCGCCTTGAAGGGCTGGAGCTGATCATGGCCCAAGCCCAAGCGGGCGTGCAAGAATGCCTGGTTGTCTTTGCTCGCAGTGTAGAGGTCTTGCACTAGTCCCCGAAGGCCCGCGCGATCGAAATCTAGGAGCGCGGCCTTAACGTCGCCCCAAGTTGGTGACGCATTCTTGCTACGGACCACGGCCACGAACCCTTCAAAGATGGTGAACGAGCTTCTCGGCGGCTAAAGATACACGACTTACGCAAAAGGAGCAGATGGCCGGGTCAAGGATGCCTAACCAGTGACACATGCTCTCCTCCTCTGTAACCGAGGAGTACGACCATGCAGAATCAAGTAAAAGCTGCCCTGACGCCTGATAAACGGCTGCCCTGGAACAAG
The DNA here is from genome assembly GCF_043203335.1 of Bradyrhizobium sp. RDI18. NCBI lineage: Bacteria > Pseudomonadati > Pseudomonadota > Alphaproteobacteria > Hyphomicrobiales > Nitrobacteraceae > Bradyrhizobium > Bradyrhizobium sp. RDI18. The sequence goes on from NZ_JBICRN010000006.1 coordinate 1,514,099, forward strand.
GGAAAGCTGACGGGGGCAAAGCCACCTCTGCGACCCAAACACGTCTGGTCAATCCGCACGAAACTCCAGATCGAAGGCCGCACTCGCGACCTCGCCATGTTCAATCTGGCGATAGACAGTAAGCTTCGCGGCTGTGATGTCGTCGCCATCCGCGTCGAGGATGTCGCTGCTGGCGGGTACACGGCGGATCGCGCACGGTCCGACAAAAGAAAACCGGGCGACCTGTCACATTTGAATTGAGTGAGCAGACCCGCCAGGCGGTCGATGACTATCTAAAGGCCGCCAACAAAAAACTCGGGGACTTCTTGTTCACGGGCCGTCATGGTCCAGACCGCAACATGACAACGCGCCAATATGCGCGGCTCGTCTCCGATTGGATCGGAAGTGTCGGGCTGGACCCGAGGCTGTTTGGGACGCATTCGTTGCGACGCACAAAGGCTACCCTGATCTATCGGCGGACGGGCAATCTCAGGGCCGTCCAACTCTTGCTCGGGCATACCAAGATCGAAAGCACGGTCCGATATCTCGGCATTGAGGTGGATGACGCCCTCGGAATAGCGGAACAAGTTGATGTCTGAAATACCCGGGCAGAGCGGACGTGCTCTGCCCGGCCCTTAATCGCCGCTTGGTGCCAACAGCGGACTCATGCACCGCAGCAAATAGCATCGCTTTTCGATCACTTGGAGTTGCGAACTGGCGGCCCCCTGAACATACGCCACAGACCGACGGAGCGTCTTGTTGTCGCGCGAAAATGCCAGATAGATAATGGCCTATCGACAAACGATATTTGAGGAGTGGACCCATGCTCATGAAGCCGCGCGTCGTGGCCACAAACCTCAGCGTTATCAGTCTTCGCCCTCGCCCATCTTGCCGATATGATGCTGCGCGTAGAGTCAAGGCCGAGCCTGCCGACGAGATCGAGCTGCGTTTCGAGGAAATCGATGTGGTGTTCCTCGTCCGCCATCAGCTTCTCGAACAGGTCGCGTGTCACATAGTCCTGCGCGGCGACTCTAGAAAATTTACTCTGAACTTCCCAGCAGCACCAGCGCGCGATGCCACTGGATGGCGGCACCATTGAAGCCTAGGGCTGCTTGTCCGCGGGCGCAGCGAGTACGGCGCCGCCATCCGCACGACCGACTTTCGCTCCGTCAAAAACCTCGTCCATGATTTCTCGGATGTTGCGGGCGCAGCGACCGCAGCGGGCTCTGCAGCCAAGGCGCCTATAGACATAGCTGGTGGTTCGGCGCGTCGCAGTGTTGGCGACAGTCCGCACCTCGGTGTCGCTTAGGACGTTGCAGGAACAAACGATCATCGGAAGCCCGCTAGCTCCATTCCTATGTCTGCTCTATCCCGCTAAAAGCTGACATTCATCACGACGACGGTGACGTCAGCTTTGTGCCAACAGCGGCCGCTCGTGCATCATCGACCGACAGCGGCACGCACCGTCCTGACACGCCAACGCTATCGCTCCGGACGCGTGTTCGTGGCCGGCGACGCCGCTCATGTCCACAGTCCGGCGGGCGGACAGGGAATGAACACCGGCATGCAGGACGCGTTTAATCTGGCCTGGAAGCTGGCACTGGTATGCCGTGGAAGTGTGCGGAAACACTGCTCGACAGTTTTAGCATTGAACGCAGCGCCATTGGCGATCAGGTACTTAAAGTCGCGGGCCGCATGACCATGGTGGCCACCATGCGAACCCGACGGCTCAAGCCGCTCGGAACTCGTTCGGCCGAATCTTGCTTGGATTGGCTTTGGTTCGTAAGGTCATGGTAGACACTATGACCGAGGTATCTGTCGGCTATGACACAGTCCGCTTGACGGACCACGGTCCCACAACATCGGCCTGCCCGCTCCTGGCCGTCGCCTGGCACCAATCGCTGGACAAATTCCCGTAGGCTCAGGAGACGTGCCGCGTTCTGCGTTGTTTGCCACAAACAGCAGCAACGTAAGCTCGTTAGCCAAAAAGTATTCCGAGCTCATCGACGCTGCGATTCGATCACCTCTCGATCCCCACGCGATTGTCTTGATCTCGACCAGATGGCTACGTCGCATGCGTAGCAAAAGCCGATGATATCGATGCCGTTGGTGATTATTTGGAATCGATCAACGTCCGTGCGAGCGTGGTTGACGCGCTGGTAGCCGTGGCACGAGGACCGGCAACAGCGTGCGTCCGACCGTCTCGTCCGTCGTCATCGGCGCGCGCCACGAGGCCCAGCTTCGTGACAAAATCCGCGCGTGCGACGTAATGCCGGCCTATCCCTATTATCCCTACCGCACCCAGCAAGATTTTGTGCGGCTCAACCCGTCGTTGGTGTGTGGCCGGCTAGACCGCCTTTGTCAGCGCACCATCGATTATCAGGTTGGTACCGGAGATACGGCTCGCGATTGGGCTGGCGACGAAGACCACTCCTACGGCCACTTCTTCCGCAGTTCCCATCCGGCCGGTCGGGTTCAAGCCCATCGCCATCTTGTAGAGCTCGGGCGAGCCATGCTCGATGTTCTGCCAGATGCCACCCTCGAAATAGGTGTTGCCTGGTGACACCGCGTTGACTCGGATTCCTTTCGCGGCCAACTGGTTGCTCAATCCCTTGGCGTAGTGGATCAGCGCCGCCTTGAAGGCACCGTACGAGCCGGCGGCGAAATCGACCTCGAACCCGGAGACGCTGGAGACGATGACGATCGATGGCGTTTTTGATTTTTCCATATAAGGAAGGGTTGCCGCCACCGCATGAACCGTGTGCATCATGTCGGTGCGGAACGACGCCTCCCAGGTGTCCGCGGTGTCGCCGACCGCGAGTGCACTGACGTTGCACACCAGGATATCGGCGCCGCCGAGTTCAGCCGCCGCGCCATCGACCCATTGCTTCAATGCGGCGGGGTCGGCGACATCAGTCGGCTTGCCCCAGGCCTTGACGCCCCTGCCCTTCAACGCCGTGACCACGCTGTCGATCTGTTCCGGCTGCCGCGCGCAGATGGCGACATTGGCGCCTTCGGCTGCAAGCAGATCCGCGATCGCACGGCCGATCCCCTTGCTGCCACCCGTCACCAGGGCGTTCTTACCTTTCAGTCCCAGATCCACGGTTCATTCCTCGGTTGAGATGCCACACTATCCGTTCGCTCGATCGATGTCTTCGTATTGCTCGTCAATCCGCAGCCTTCGTGATCAACGCGCGGTAGCTATGCGGCATCCGCATCGCGACCAGATCTTTCCGGCGCACGACATTGGTCGGATAGACTGTATCGAGATTGGTCGTGTCCATCGTGGCTGTAGCCGTACCTTCGACATCGGGCGCGATGGCCTCACGGCGCGGAAACTCGAAGGTATCGGGCCCGAACACGCCGCTCAAGCCGGGGTATCCTTCTTCGGGATTGAACACGTTCGAGAACGCGAAATATAAATTATTCTCGCCGGCGCGAACCCGGAAGTGATGCCAATGATAGGGATCGGCGCCGGTTGGGATCGGATGGTCCTGCGGCACCAGAGATCCAGGATGCGGCGAGCTGAAACGCTCCTTCACCGCGGCCGGGCAGGCTATGAGGTCGCATCCCTCAAGCGCGAGGATCCGGCCGGCTTCGGGAAATGACGCGTCGTGACCGATCAGAAGCCCGATGCGTCCGACCGGCGTGTCGGCCACGACCCAAGCGTCGCCGGGGCTCGCCCAGTTGCGCTCGGCGTCCGTCAGATGGATCTTGCGATAGACCGCGACGAGGCCTTCGGGCCCGATCAGGCAGGCGCTGTTGTAAATCGCACCACCGTCACGCTCGGCAAGGCCAACGACAATATGCATGTTCAGCTCCGCCGCCAGTCGGCATAGCCGATCAGTGACCGGCCCCGGAATGGGCTGCGCCCGTGCGCCGGTCTCGACGAGTCCGCTCACCGCAAGCTCTGGAAACACGACCAGATCAGATCCGTTCTGAAGTTTTGCCTGTCGCGCGAGGGAAGCAATGCTGGCGAGATTTACTTCGACGTCGCCGCCGGGCTGCATCTGCGCGACCGTAATCTGCGAAATCCGCCCCGGAGGCCACGGTCTGTGGTCGTACAGCTTGAAGAAGTCACGCGGATTCCAGCTGAACGTATCGGAGAGCAGCCCGGCATAGAGTTCGGGGCGACGCTGGACGAACACGGCCTCGCCGCCGACACGCCGCGCGCGTGTCGCGTCGAGGTCCATGTCGGCGACCGCAAAGCCGTCGCCGCCGTCGATCACGGCGGTGACCGTGCCATCCGGCGCGATCACGCAGCTGCCGCCGCTGAACTGAACCCTGCGCTCCAGCCCCCAGCGATTGCTCTCGATCAGATAGCAGCCATTCTCGAATGCCCGGCTGATCCAGTACGGCGCCGGCGTGCGCTCCGCCAGCCAGTTCGAGATATGGCAGATCACGTTGGCGCCCTGCAGCGCGACCAGGCGCGCCGTCTCCACAAAATGAATGTCCATGCAGATCAACAGCGCGATACGTCCGATGGGCGTGTCAAACACCTGATGGCCGAGATCGCCGGCCGCCGCCCATTTCGGTTCCGAAATATAGGGGTGCGACTTGCGGTGCCGACCGATGACGCCGTCGGGCCCGATCAGCACCGCGCAGTTGAAATGGATGCCGTCGCTGTCGATCTCCGGCATGCCGATAACGATGTAGCAATCATGCTTGCGCGCGAGCGCGGTGAAACGGTCCGTGGTTGGCCCCGGAACCGTCTCGACGAACGGCGCGACCTCGGCCCGATCGAACCAGCAGTAACCCGTGGTGCCCATCTCCGGGGTGACGATAAGCCGGGCGCCAGCCAGCGCCGCGGCCTCGCAGAGTTCGATCAGCCGCGCGATGTTGCGCTCCTTCTCGAACATGGTCGGCTCGAACTGGACGGTGGCGACCTTGTGCACGCGCGACATCACGGGCTCGCCCTTCAGACCAAAAACGACTTCTTGATCGAGGCGCCCATCGTGTATTTCGGATCCACCATGTTGCCGAGCCGGACGCGGCCGGCCTGCGTCAGCAGCATGTAGGCGTCGATTTCCTCAAAACCGTAGTCGGCCGCCATCCAGCGGCACAGCTCGCGATAGGCGATGCGCGCGGCATCCTCCATCGGCCGTGCCGAGCCGATCGTCATGATAAAGTCTTTGGTCTCCAGCCGCGGCCAGGCGACGCTCCAGCCCTTGATCAGGTCGACCTGGACCGTAGTCACGGTCGGATGCTCGATCGCGACGCCGCAAAGTTCGCCGTCGCCCTGTGCGGCATGGCAATCGCCGAGATAGAGTAGCGCGCCCTTGGTGTTAACAGGCAGATAGACCACCGCGCCGACGCCGACGTCGGGCAGGTCCATGTTGCCACCGTAATAATCCGGTACCAGCGACGAGATCGCCTCAATCTCCGGCGAGGTACCGATGGTGCCGATGAAGGGTTCATAAGGCAACGTGATCTTATCGTTCCATTTGGTGCCGTGCTCGAGCGTGATCTCGAGCTTCTTGACCCGCTCGGGCAAGGCCGGATTGAGCAGCGCGGTCTGGCCGGTGCCGACCAGGCCGCCGAATTCCGGCATCACGACGGTGGTGCCACGCGGTTGCGGGCCCCGCGGCACGATGCTCTCGATGTAGACCGCAAGCGTATCGCCCTTCTCGGCGCCGTTAACCCAGATCGGCCCGTTCTGCGGATTGAGGAAGGGGAAGTTGAGAACTTTCGTCGGACTGTCGGTCTCGTGCTTGATCGCACCCTCGAACGCATCGTGGGTCTCGGCGGAGACCACCGCGCCGGGATCGATGGTGAGGACCGGCTTGACGTAAGGACCATAGACATAATGGTACTTGCCCTGATCGGCTTCGGTGATCATGTGATGAATGCCAGGTTTGCCTTTGGCGACGCCCTTGCTTGCCATGATCGAATTGTCTTGCCAGGCCATCGATGTTCTCTTTCTCTGCTGTTAGCGACGTGGAACGGCTTCAAACCGCGAGGTGGCGGCGCATTTCCGCCTGGTCGTCGAGCGCGGCGTGATCGAGGCTCGCGACGATGCGGCCCTTGTCCATGACGTAGCATCGCTGCGCCATGGCGCGGATCATGTCGAGGTTCTGCTCGACCAGGATGATAGTTACGCCGGTTGCACGGTTGAGTTCGACCATGTTGCGGGCGATGTCCTGGACGATGTTGGGCTGGATGCCTTCCGATGGCTCGTCGAGCAAAATGAGGTTGGGATCTGATATCAGCACACGCCCGATCGCGAGCTGCTGCTGCTGGCCGCCGGACAGGGTACCGGCGCGCTGGCTCCAGCGCTCGGCTAGGATCGGAAAGGCGTCCAAGATGCGCTTTTTGCTGGCTCGAGGAATCTCGCCCTTGATCGCGGCACCGACCACGATGTTCTCGGCGACCGTCAGGCGCGGAAATACGTCGCGGCCCTGCGGCACGTAGCCCATGCCGAGCCGCGCACGCTTGTGCGACGGCAACAGCTCTACCGCTTCACCGCGATAGACGATCGATCCGCTCATCGCCGGCACCAAGCCAATGAGGCTTTTCATCAAGGTGGACTTGCCGACGCCGTTGCGGCCAATCACGGCGACGATCTCGCCTTCCCGCACCTCGATCTCAAGGCCCTGCAGCACCGGCTTGCCGCCATAGCCCGCGCGCAAACCCAGCGTCGAGAGGATCACTTCCTTGCGCGACTTCACGGACACAGGCTCCCTACACATGGGCCTGCCCCAGATAGATGGCAGCGACGCGCTCGTCGGCGACGATCTGTTCGATCGAGCCTTGCGCGAACACTTGCCCGAGATGCAGCACAGTGACCCGCTGCGCAACTTGGCGCACAAAGGCCATATCGTGCTCGATCGCTAACACGGTCATGCCGTCTAAATTGAGCCGCTGAACCATCTCGCCGGTCTGGTGCGTCTCTTCCGGCGACATGCCTGCGGTCGGCTCGTCGAGCAGCAACAGCCGCGGCTTCAGGCCGACCGCCATGCCGATCTCGAGCCACTGCTTCTGCCCGTGACTGAGATTGCCTGCAGTCTGCGCTTGGTCGGCTTCAAGGTTGAGGAACGTCAGCAGTCGGTCGATTTCGCGCGCAAGCTCGACGCCATGGTGCTGCCGCTGCAAAGCAATTTCGAGGTTCTGACGGACCGACAGGCCCTTGAACACGCCCGGCACCTGGAATTTGACCGAGAGCCCGCGGTGAATGCGCGCAAAGGATTTCAGCGCAGTGATGTTCTCGCCGGCGAACAAAATATTGCCGCTGCCGGGGTGGTGCTCGCCGAGGATCAACCGGAACAGCGTGCTCTTGCCGGCGCCGTTCGGGCCGATCAGGCAATGGATTTCACCGGCTTCGAGTTCGAGGTCGACCGAATTGGTGACGTGCAGGCCGCCGAAATGCTTGTTCAGACCGCGCAGTTCGAGCAGCGCCATCAGACGCCTCCCTTGCCGCGGTGTACGACGAGCCGAGAGAGAAGATTCGTGGCGCCGAGCACGAGCCCGTTCGGCGCGATCAGCACGGTCAGCACCAGCAGCACGCCCATGAAGACTAGCGCGTACTGGCTGCCATAGATGGTCAGCGCCTGAAAGGCCGCGAGCACCACCAGCGTGCCGATCACAGTCGAAGTTAGATCGCTGCGGCCACCGACCGCGACCCAGATCAACGGCAGGGCCGCAGCGGTCATGCCCATGCTCGACGGCGTGATGTATTGCCCCCACACCGTGTAGAGCACGCCGGAGAGACCCGCGAGCCCGGCCCCGATCACAAAGGTGATGAGCTGATACTTGCGGACGTCGTAGCCCAGCATTTCCGCGCGTTCCGGATTCTCCCTGATCGCGACGATGACATTTCCGAAACTCGAATTCATTAGGATACGCAGGCCGAGATAGACCAGCACCAGGAGCCCAAGCACGAAATAATAGAGCCCGATATCGGCAAAAAGCACGATGTCGCCGCCGGGCCACGGAATCGTTAGCGGCGACATCGCGCTCATCCCGTTGAAACCGTTGAGGCGCGCCACGCCAACGCGCCATTCGGGGCCCGCAGTCTGGGCCATAAAGCGCTCCAGCATCAAGGTCACCGCCAGCGTGACGATGCCGAGGAAGACGCCCGCGATACGGCCGAAGAACATGAAATAGCCGAGCAGCAAAGCGAACAGCGCCGCGATGACGACCGCCAGCACCAGCGCGATCAGGGTGAAGCCGTAGGCGGCACCGAAATTGAGGGTGAGGATGCCGTAGCTGTAGCCGGCGATGCCGAAGAACGCGGTCTGGCCGAACGAGAGCGAGCCGCCATAGCCCCAGATCAGGCACAAGCTGAGCGCGATGAATACCCAGACGAAGAAATACACGGTGTTGCCGACGGTGTAGCCGTCGCTGAACAGCGGATAGGCGCACGCGATCGCGAGCACGATGGCGAAGATGATCCAGAACGCCGGGCCGCGGCCGATCGTCTGCGGACCTTCGAGGCGGCGGAGGAAACGAGGCAATCCGTTCACTGCAGCGGATCCTTCAGGTTCGTTCGCGCAGCAGGAATCCGGAGATGCCCTTCGGCAGTATCCGGACGACGATAATCACGGCCACCAAGAGACCGATCTGGCCGAACAATTGTCCCTGCCACGATGTCATCACCGACTTCACTACCGCAAGGACCGCGCCAGCGGGTGCCGTCCCAAGGAACACGTCGGCGCCGCCGATCACGACGGTGACAAAGGCTTCCATGATGAAGGTGGCGCCCATGGTCGGCACCAGTGTCATGGTCGGCGCATAGAGACCGCCGGCAAGGCCGGCGAGCCCGGCGCCGCAGGCAAAAGTGAGGCTGTAGATTAAGCGGGTGTCGACGCCGAGTGCGGCCGCCATGTGCGGCACCTGGATAGTGGCGCGGGCGAGCACGCCGAAGCGGGTCCAGTTGAACAGCGCATAGAGGCCGCCGAGCACGCCGAGCGCGGAGGCGAACAGCACGAGGCGGTAGATCGAATAGGAATACGCGCCGACCTGAAAGCTGCCGAACGGGGTTCCGACGCCGGCCATGGTCGAGCCTACCATGATCAAGGTGCCCTGGGTCGCAATCAGGCTAAGGCCCCAGGTAGCGACGATAGTGTCGAGGGGACGGTCATAGAGATGGCGGATCACCACGAGCTCAACCAGCGCGCCGACCAGGGCCGCTACGATAGCGCCGGATAGGATCGCCAGCGGCAGCGGCAGCCCGGCATGAGCGGTGGAAGCCGTCACATAGGCGCCGCACATGATGAACTCGCCATGTGCGAGATTAATCACGCCCATCATGCCGAAGATCACCGCCAGCCCGCATGCCGACAGCACCAGGAAAGCGAAAGCATCGCCGAATTGATAGAGAGCCGAGAAGGCGAGTGTCGCGATGTCCATGAACCGACCGGGTGATGGGGATGCAGGCTACGATACTTCAATAGTTAAAGTGACTATCGCCCCGGCGGCCAGGAGTACCCACCGGGGCGACGCCGACGCCACGGTCAGGGTTTCGGCGGCGGGTTGGACGGTGTGTACTGTGCCATCGGATCCTTCTTGGTCAGGTCGCAGCCCGCATCACCCAGCCAATACGGCTTGATGTCCTCCCAGACTTTCGGGAACGAGATCGAGTGATCGGCACCGACCTTGGCGAGGTAGATGGTGTGCGACATGTGCTGGCTCTTCGGATCGATGCAGACCTTGCCTTCCGGGGCATCCATGCAGACGTCGCCGGCCGCGATCACCTTGCGAATGTCTTCCCGCTTGGTCGACTTCGCCCGTTCCACCATCTGCTTGTAAAGGTAGACCGCGAGATAGGAATTCTCGGCTTCCTGATTCACATAGGGCTCGCTCGGGAACTTGGCCTTGAACTTGGCGAAAAACGCCTTGCTGGTCGGGGAGTCGATCTCCTCGATGTAGTTGGTGGTGACGTACATGTCCTTCAGGCTCGGCGGCTTGAAGCGCTTGTGCTCATATCCCTGCCCGACATTGACCGAGGAGGCCATCGGCAGATTGACGTTGGCGGATGCCGCTTGTTCATAATAGGAGGCCTGCGCGGTGCCGACCAAGAGCGTCACCACGAAATCCGGTTTTGCTTTCTGAATGTTCTGGATACTTTGGGAGAACTGCGACACGCCGAGCGGGATGAACTCCTCGCCGGCCATCTTGCCGCCGTTCTCCTTGACGATCTTGCGCACCCATTCCGCCGAGATCTGGCCGAAATTGTAGTCGGCGGCGAGCGTGTAGACGTTCTTGCCGTATTTCTCCATCATGTAGGGAATTAGCGTGGAAAACTGCTGCTCCGGCACCGCGCCAGTGACGATCATGTGGCCGTCACAGACGCCGCCTTCATACTGATTGTTGTAGAACGCAAAGCCGTTGAATTGATCGACGATCGGGCGATAGGCTTCGCGCGAAGCGGACGAAAAGCCGGCGAACACCACGTCGACCTTGTCACGCTGCAGCACCCGGCGCATGAATTCCTGATAGCGGGTGTTGTCGGACTGGGTGTCGTAAGTAACGAGCTCGATCGGACGGCCGGCGATGCCGCCAGCCTTGTTGATCTCCTCGGTCGCAAGCTGGATCGCGTGCACCTTGCCAATGGTGGCCGCCGCGAAATCGCCGGATTGATCCTCCAGTACCCCGAGCTTGATGGGGTCTGCCGCAAACGCCGCACCTGCCGCGAGGACAAGCGTCCCCGTGAGGGCTACGGCGCGCAGCCCCCGCAATACACTTCTGGTCATGTCGGTGTCTCCTACATCGCTTGCTTGGTTCCGCCTCTCAGCGTGATGCTGTTCGCGCGGCCGGGAATGTCGGGCGAATCGACCCGTCTGCTTAGAAACTCCTCGCAGTAAAGTTCCAGATTCCGCCGCGCGCGCATGCTCTCGCGGCGAAGCTGGGAATAGGCGCCCTCTTCATCGAGACCGTCCTGCTTCATCAAGAAGATCACCGCGCGGATCACGACACGGCGGCCACGGCGGCGACCTTCGAGATCCTGAAGACGGGCATACATGTTGTTGCGCAGCAGGAACTGATTGATGCCCATGAAAAGCGAGGTGTAAACGGCGCCGCCATGCACCGGCTTGCGCAGGAAGGACGTGGCGCCAAGGTTGACCAGCGCCTTGAGCCGGCTCGGCGCCTCAACGCCGACCAAACCGATCACCGGCACTGGCGGCAGGCGCGAGACCGGATTGACGTCGATCGCAACCGCGCCTTCGAGGTCACCGTCGACGAACAGGATGTCACGTTCGGCCTGAAGACTGCCGATATCGATCTGGGCGCGGCCGCCGACAATTTCCGGGTATTCGCAGGAGACGCCGAGCTTAGCGAGCGTCGTTTCGAGCGTGGTCTCCCTTCCGCCGCGCGCCGTAATCACCAAAGCGCGGCCATCTTTGAAATTCTGCAGCAGTCGGGATGTCATGATTGCACCACTCGGAGCACGGGGGAGCGCATTGTGACCGCGAAACGCGGTGACGACTGGACGAGATAGGGATCGGGAGCGACGGGGTTGCGCGCTTCCAGCAGCACTTCGAATTGCCCGTTGGCGGCCGAGCGGCCGATGCGCGGCGTCAGCCAAGCGTGATAGGTCTGTGGATCAATGCGCACCTCACCCTGCGGCGCCAGCAGCCGCTGGTTCGCGACCGCAGCGCGCACGGGGCGGGCGTCGTCGGTGCCGGCCTGTTCCAGCGACGCGGCCAGCAGCTTGACCGCGATGTAGGAAGCTTCCGCATCGGCGGACGATACCGGCCCGTCAGGAAACGCCTTGGCGTAGGTTTCGATGAAGGCCGCATTCGGCGGCGAATTCAGGGAAGAGAAATAGACGCTGGAACTGAGATGCCCATCGATGGCCCCGCCGCCGATTTCGGCCAGTTCCGGTTCCGACAGCGTGCAGCTCGCCACCGGAATATCATTGGCCTGATCGATGCCGCGCACTTTGCAGGCAGCGCGGAACGCACGGAAGAACGCGTATGCGCTGGTACCGATCAGATTGTTGAAGACGAAATCGGGACGCTGGTCGAGGATCGCCGATATCACTTGGTCGAACTCGGTGTCGCCCACCGACAGATACCGCTCCGCGATCACGCTGCCGCCGCGCGCGGTCAGTGCCTCGCGGAAGATGCGGTTGTTCTCCCAGGCCCAGATGTAGTTGGAGCCGACGCAAAGGCCCGGTCGCCGACCCTCGATACGAGGTAGTCGACCAGTGGCAGAACATGCTGATTGGGCGACGCGCCGGTATAGATCACATTGTCGGAGCTTTCGAAGCCCTCGTAGTGTGACGGATACCACAATAGCCCATCGAACTTCTCGAAGCACGGAATGACCTCCTTGCGGCTCGAGGAGGTATAGCAGCCGACCACCTGCCGGATGCCTGCGCCGAGCAGTTCGAGGCTGAGCGCACGGTAACGCGCGAGATCGCCCGACGGGTTGACCACGACCGGCTCCAGAACCACCGGGCCGGCGGCCTCGGCATTTTCACGAAACGCCAGCATCGCGCCGTTCAGCATCGAGCGCGCGACGACGCTGTAAGGCCCCGTCGTCGAAAACATCACGCCGATACGATACTGCTTCCGCACCAATCACCCGATCAAAAAACAAAAAGCGCCCGCCGGCTGTGAAGCCGAGGGCGCCCTCGCCACCAACTGGACACGCTCGAACCTGAAGCGCGGTGTTGGAAATGGTTTGAACTTATCGCGTTAAAGGGCAGCTTTGCCCAACGCTTGTACGTTAGGCTCCCTTAGAACGACCATGCTGTCAAGCATGATGTTGTGGCTGCGATTGCATCAATTCATGACTTGCTGCAGAAAAACTATGCAAGCGCGGCGAGCCGCCGCAACCGTTCGCGCAAGTGTTCTATTTGTCCAACATCTGTATAAGGACCGCGTTGTAGCGCTGGGTTCGGTTGTCCCGTTTGACGGTGACTCCGGCCCAGTCCTTTTCTGTCACGGTGCCCAGGTCATTCTTGTCGTGACGCCTGTACACGCGGGCACCGACGTCGAATAACCTCGACTGGGAGCCCGTCATTCATTTCCGCCGTTTCTGTGCGGTTTCATTTGGGCGCGATCAACCTGGCCGCTCAGCGCGGCGATGCCATGACGCGTGAAACACGCTCGCAGCTACGCACATGCCGAACGGGCGCTCATTCGGCGAATTAGCGACAGTTGCCAGTGTCCGCTTCGCGCCGATCGCGTTGAAAAAGTCGACCAATAGGCCGTTCGTAACGATGCCAAGAGGCAGGCGCGCGCGGGCTCTACTGCGCTTTAGGCGGGCTGCAGCGCAGGGCTCGGGATCAGCTTTGCGAGCTTCCGGAGATTTTGGGCGGTGGCCGCCAGGAAGAACTCGTCTTGAGCACCCAAATGGGCCTCTCAGCCTGAGACGGTCGAGCCGCAGGATGCGCTTGAGGTGCGCGAAGAGCATTTCAATCTTCTTCCGTTCACGCCGCGACGTCACGTAGGCATGGGTCTTGGCGATCTCGCGCGCAACGTCTCGAGCCTTTTCGTGGATTGAACGTGGGACCTTGCGGGAGGGCATCTTCGGACAACACCGGGGCTTGAGTTCGCAAGCATCGCAGTCATGTTTGCTGGCCCGGTAGAGCAGCGTTGTCCCATCGTTCACAAGGGTGGCGGTGGAAGTCAGCATCTTGCCAGATTGCACCATCACGCCGAGTCGAATGTGCGAGCCTGCCGCCTGTTGCGTGAGCAGCTTGTGCAGATCGCTGCGCGCGATCCCGAAACATGGGCCGCATGGTTCCCAGAATGCTCCGGCGTCGATCGAGGCGAGGCGCGTGCCTCGATGGTTGAACAAGCGTTGCGTGCGAATGACACAGCCGTTGCGTGCAGCGTCGTCGGCGACTCCCAGGGCCTGCAGGGCGCGCGTCGCGCTACCGATGAGGTACAGACCGGTGCCGGGCGCTGTCCGGTCGCTCCCCCGCTCGACGATGGCGGCCGACAGCCCCCGCTGACGCAGGGCGATCATCAGTGCCAAGCCTGCCAGTCCGCCACCGACAATCAGCACGCGCTCGACCTTGGCCATAAGTCGTGCCTCAGGTCGCCTGACGGTGCGTTGCCAGGAAGAACTGGACTGCTGCCTTGTAGGCCAATGCGTGCTTCTCGTGCATCAGATGCGATGTTCCGCGACGTTCTGGTTGCCTCTGAAGAAGTTGTCCGGGTCGTACTTCGCCTTGACGGCCACGAGCCGGTCGAAGTTCGCGCCGTAGGCGGAGCGAACACGGTCGGCCTCGTCGTTACCGAGGTTGTTCACGTACACCGCGTCCTCCACCCACGGCCGCAGTGCGGCGTCTTGAATCCGTCGACATCGTGACCGCCGACGGCCGCACAGGCCAGCGGATTGCCGCCGAAGGTCGAACCGTGCTGACCAGGTTTCAGGGTGCCGAGCACCGCGTTGTTCGAAAGCACGGCCGACACTGGGTAAAAGCCGCCGGACAACGCCTTGCCGAGCAGCGTGACATCCGCCTCGATGCCCTCGTGCTGTTCCGCGAGCAGCTTGCCGGTGCGGCCGAGCCCAGTCTGGATCTCGTCCAAAATCAGCATCACGTCGTGCGCGGCGCAGAGTTCGCGCACTTCTGTAAAGTAACCTGACGGCGGGATGACGACGCCCGCTTCTCCCTGGATCGGTTCGACCAAAAAGGCGACCGTGTTGGGCGTGATTGCCTTCTTCAGCGCCGCGGCATCGCCGAAGGCGATGATCTTGAAGCCCGCCGCGAACGGTCCGAAATGGTCACGTGCCGCCGGATCGGTGCTGAAGCCGATGATGCCAAGGGTGCGGCCGTGAAAATTATCGGCGCAGACGATGATCTCGGCCTGCCCGTCCGGCACCCCCTTCACCTCATAGCCCCATTTGCGCACCGACTTGATCGCACTCTCCACCGCTTCGGCGCCGCTGTTCATCGGCAGCACCTTGTGGGAGCCGGTCAGCGCCGCGATCTCTTCGTAGAAGAGGGCCAGCTGGTCGTTGTGAAAGGCGCGCGACGTCAGCGTCAGCCGGCCCGCCTGCTCCACCATCGCGGCCAAGATCTTCGGATGGCAGTGGCCCTGATTCACCGCGGAATAGGCGGAGAGGCAATCGAGGTAGCGATGGCCCTGCGTATCCCAAACAAAGACACCCTCGCCGCGCGACAGAACGACGCCGAGCGGTTCGTAGTTCCGGGCGCCAAAGCGCGCTTCCCTCGCAATAAAATCAGTGACCGATGGATCCATGTTTCGTCACTCCAGTTGGAGCGAACTGCAGGCATGGGCTATCGCCATTTTTCAGCCTGCGAATGCCCGATGATCATCAAGTTACCACAGACATTTTGCTTGCGGACGCATTGGGTGACGGCCATTTGGGGCCTGCCCAAGGGCGGTCGGCGCCCCAGTTCTCCTCGCGCTGCATGATCCCTCCGGCGAGACAGCCTGTCTAGGTGTATACCGACGACTTCCGCTCAACCCCCATACGGGGCGCCGCCAACTACATCACCGGCCTGCCGAAGAAGGAGTCCGCCCTACCCGAATGGCAGGCCGCGATCGAGGCGCTGATGCTGGTGTCGCGCAGCGGTCCCACGATGCTGGCGCGGATCGGGGTCATGAAGGCGCTGAACCGTCATGTCGAGCGGGTGTTCGATCCAGAGCGCAAAGACACCCATTGGGGGAAACCGAAACTCAAGCGAGACCAGTGACTGTCCTGCGGGCTCCTACACTGATCCGCGAGGACCGACGCAACGATGGAAATGCTGCGTTTCTTCCTCGAGCATTCGCTCCCACAGCAGCCAGGTTAGAGTTAGTCCGTTCGTAAGCGCTTTCGGACGTCAGCTTTTCGTCGAACGTCCGCTTCGCGCCAGAAGCGGCCCGTCGCGAGCACCTTCATTTCCCCGGCGGGGAGCTACCCGCGTTGGCATTGGCATGCAGATTATCTACGCGCCAGTCTGCACGTGTTATTGCGTGATAAGTCGGCTTCAACAACTCACGACACGGTTCTTGATGTCGGCCATCCTACCAGTTCTGCAGTCGGCGTGGCCGAAAAACGCGGTGCCGAAAACTGCACCTCGCAGCCTCTTTGGTGCAGGATTAGCAACGATCATGATTTGAAATCACAATTAAATTCGTTTGTCTGATCCTGCCCTTGGTGAAATACAAGCTCTTGAACTACTCAAGGCGAACGGTACTTCCGTCCAAGGAGGCTTCAATGTCACGGAACGAAGCACGATACGCCCTCATCGATCGTCGCGAGCTTGTAACCGTCGGTGCAGCTATCGCAGCGTTGGTGCCGCTCTCCGGAAGTGCCTTCGCGGCCAGCAGACATTCTCACCCCGCCAAAAGAAGGGCTCGGACTGATAAAACTTTCGAGACCGCAGCGGTTCTTCGAGATCTTTGGATCGGACACATCTTCTGGGTACGAGCAGTCTCGATAGCCACGATCGAAAAGCGCGACGACGCCGCAAGAATAGCAGAGCAACAAGCCGTCACCAACGCGCGATCGATTGCCGCGACCATCGAACCATTCTACGGAGCAGCCGCGAACGACACCTTCTTCAAGCTCCTCGCGGGTCACTATGGTGCTGTAAAGGCCTATCTTGTGGCGACGGTCGCAGACGACGCTGCAAAGCAAGGCACGGCAACTCAGTCTCTGACGTCGAACGCCGAGGAGATTGCCAGCTTCCTAAGCAAGGCAAATCCTTATTTGCCGAAGGATGTAGTGAACAACCTTCTTTTGGCCCACGGTGGTCATCACATCCAACAGATCCAAGAATTGAAGGACCGGAAGTATGAAGCCGAGGCTCACACCTGGGAAGAGATGAAAAACCATATCTACCAACTTGCCGATGCAACCGCTGACGCTCTAGCAAAGCAGTTTGCCGATAGATTTTCCTGATCTTCGGCACAGACGATCTATACGAGCGTGAAAGTAAATACGGTTCGTCGCCGTCTCTCGTCAGGGCACGAGCTGAGCATCTGAGCGCCAGACTTGAGTTCTCTGATTTCATGATTAGCTCGTGGGTATGACGATGTCTAAAGCGCACCGCTTACAATCTCGCGCGGGCCTGCTGCAAGCTGGCAGGTAGCCCGGACGGCTTACGCCGGCCGGGACAATTCTATCCAATTTTTACAACCCACCTAATCGATCCGCTTGGCACCCGTGCGTTACACGTCTGCCGACCGGAACGTCGTAGCTCGCGAGGTAGAGGAGTGATATCAATGTTGCTAATGTTAACAGCGACTGTCCTGATTTTGTGGCTAAGCCTCGTGTTGTTCTTCGACCCCGATGGATTCAGCGAACCGAGACCTCATCGGAGCCGCAGCGTGCCAAGTCCAAAAGCCTGACTGCTGATCGTCGGACATACGCTCAACAAGCGATCAGCCGGTAGCGAACACCGGAAGCCGCGCAGCCGGTCCGGTCAGAGCTGACCGCCTCGAGGAAGATGCCGTACTGAATCCGCTACTGCCGTCACCCGCCGATGCGACCAGCAGCACGAACGACGACTTGGCGAGCATGAATCAGGGAGATTGAGATGACGACTGAGAAAACAGTCACCACGGCGAGGAGCCACGTCAAGCCAGCGATCATCCTCTCGGCAAAGGATCATGACCGGCTTTCCACGCTTGCGCATGCGGCCCGGAGCAGGCTGCCTGACCTGGCGTCCGAGTTGGCCGAGGAGGTCGGCCGCGCACGCGTGCTGGGCCGGGACGAAATAGCGGACAACTTCGTGGGCATGAACGACGACGTCGCATTTCGCGACGATACGACGGGACGTGTCCGCCAGGTCACACTCGTCTATCCTGACGAAGCTGACATCTCACGAGGGAAGATCTCCGTGATGACCCCGGTCGGAACGGCCTTAATTGGCCTGCGGACCGGACACTCGATCACGTGGGAAACGCCCCTCGGAGAGACGCGGCAGCTCACCGTAGTCTCGGTCCGCAAACCTCATCGGCCCTGACGCGATGCTTTGCCGTGCGACGCTGTGAACTCGTCGCACGGAACCGCATACATGCCTTGGCATCATCGCCTGGACGGCATTCATCTTTGGATCCAGCCATGGCCCACATGCGCCATTCGAGCTACGGTGCCTGCTTCTCGGCGAGCATTGGCGATCTTGCCGAGCTCGGCGTGGAACGAAGAACTGTTATGTTCTTTCGATCGCCGCTTGCGGTGCACCATTCGATCGACGCGCCTTCCGACAGTCCAATCAGGGCCGCGCCCAGCGGGCTCAACACCGAAACCGCGTTCGGCTTGCAAGACGTTTCGTCTGGCAGGGAGAGGACTATTCGACTACTCGCGCCGGCGACGTTGTCGCGCACATCTACACATGAGTTGACAGCCACAACATTGGTTGGAAGCTGATCATTAGGGACAATTGTCGCTCGATGGATCTCCCGTAATACGTTTGAGGCAGCCGGCGCCAGGCGATCGTTCGTCAGCGCCGAGGTGGCAATAGCGTACAGCTTCTCTCGATCCGCCTCTGAAATAAGGACCGGGGGAAGTGTCACCGGATGATGGTAGCCGGCGGTGTTCATTTTCCAGACTCCTGTCGTATCCAGCCACGCAATTCTCGCTTACCATTCGCTTTCTACAAGCGAAAAAAAATGCGCATCAGGATCAAAACAATTGATTAGATCCCCCAGACTAGGAAATCGCCGACGATAAGAAAACGTCGAGCTTTTTGCCGAGAACCCGATGTCAATGTACTCCGTACTCAACATTGCGTTTTCTCGGTGAACTTCTGGTGTCACACAGAATCTCGTGCAAGAGTTTGACGCATGAGAGCGCGATTGAGAGAGCTGTGACTTGATTTCTGACGCCAGCGGGAGGGAACAACATGCGCCGGGTCGGCGCTATATGCCTGTCCGCTGAGAATTGAGGCGAGAGGTTACCCATGGAAGACCGACTCTTGGCTGAGAGAATTCTCGATCAACTTGCCGATGCCGTCATCTACGCAAACCGATCGGGCGAAATTGTCCGGTGGAATCGCGCCTCGATCGGTCTGTTTGGCTTCGCCCCGGAGGAGGCCCTCGGCAGAAGTCTCGATCTGATCATTCCGGAGCATCTGCGCGCTTCGCACTGGAGCGGCTTCAACGCGGCGATGACAAAGGGCGTAATGAAGCTTCAAGGCCGTCCGACCCTGACCCGGGCGCTGCACAAAAGCGGAACCAAACTCTACGTCGAGATGACCTTTGCGGTCGTCAAAGGCGACGAAGGCGAAGTGTTGGGCTCAGTCGCCATGGCACGCGACGTCACCGACCGCGTCGAGCGAGAGCGTTCCGCAGTCCGCACGGCCTGAGGGGAATCCGCAGACATGCGAGGACGGTATCCTCGCACTGCGAACGCACTGCGATTTCAGGCGTTATCGGCGTCGCTGAAAAGATCGCCAAATTTGAATGCAGTGTCGGCATGCTCTGGAATGGCGGCGAACAAGCTGGGCCTCCTCATTCCGTCACTTCAGCTGTTGAGACTTCCCGTAGCGCCCCTAATGCTGAAGTAAGCGTAGCTTCATCAACATTTGCAGAATGAACGGCGTAAATCGGAAACGAAAACTTGGGTGCTCCAGGCACGACGTGGAGTTCTCCAGATATCAGGTGCGGTTTCACGGCGTGCCTTCTGAAATACCCGGCTCCTCCTTCCAAAAGGACGTAATTGAGAGCCAAGGGGCCAAGATTTGTCACGAGGGTAGGCGTCGTTTCGGGATAAGCTACGTCGTGATGAAGAGAAAATTCCTGCCCCCATTCAACGAGAACATATCGCGACGTATCCAACGAATCTGCCTTTGGATCCGTCGTCACCAGGACAAGCTCCTCTTCCATTACTAGATCGATTTTTAGTCCCGGCCGGTGTTGAGGCGCATACATTATCGCGATGTCGACAATCCCCGCTGCTACGTGAGTGATGAGATCCTGTGGGACATCAACATGGACGCGAAGAGCAATGTCCGAATGTGAACGTCGCATCCGTCGAACCCAATTGAGCAAGAGAGGCTGCCACAGGCTGACCTCGCTACCCACCGTAAGGACCGCGCGATGTCCGGCCGGCACGGCTACTTGCTGGCGCGCGCGCTGCCAGAGCTGTACAAAGCTTGGTGCGAAGCGAAGGAATTGCTCTCCGGCTGGAGTCAGAGACGCTCCGGCTTTGTTCCGGACAAAAAGCGGACGCCCGAGCTGTTGCTCAAGCAAGCGTACCCGAGCGCTGACGGTTGTTTGACCGACATGCAGTCGGTCGGCAGCCTTGATGAAGCTTCCCGTCGAGACGATCTCCAGAAACGTCCGGGCCAATTCGATGTCCATGACCTATCTAACATGAAAAATGCACTCAAGTGTCAATTAAATTCGTTTGTATGCTGCGTCCTGGGTGAGAGAGTAGACGGTCAGAAGCCCTTGCTGAGCGAGCCCCACTGAGGAACGGATGCTTTCCCTTATGGGTTAGCTCGCCTGTCGTGGGCCGAACGGAAAAGGCGCACCATGCGAAGCCTTGGCCTTGGCCAGATTGCCCTTATCGTAGTTCTGATCGCCTAGCTCATGCTCACTGGCTTTTGGGCTACGTCCGTATAGAACGCCACTGGCGACGCGGTGATGGATAAGCACGGCTGGATCGCCCTTGGTCTCGGAACCTTCTTTTCGCTTCTCATCGGGTGCGGGCTGATGGCCCTGATGTTCTTCAGTAGCCGCAGCGGTCAAGACGACGCAGCCGATCCGTTCAGGAGAAGGGGGAGCCGCCCGCCGAGTAAACCTCCTTCAGTTGGAGGCTCTTGCAGATCAATGACAGCCGTTGGCCCTCAGTCGGAACAGTGCCATCACGCGTCGTCACGTCGCGGCTATTTGCTCCCAATGCTTGGAGGTACTCCCGGAGCTACTGACGTCGAGAACGGTGCGTCGTTCAGACGCCTCACCGTCGACGACCAAAGCGCTGAGTGACTGGGCCTTCCAGCATGAGGTTCTCATCTTCTCCCCCGCTCCGTCAGCTGCTGAATCGGCGTGACGTTATTCGACCTTCGCTCCGACTTTACGGCGACGAGCAGGCTGCATGGTGGTTGATGCAAGATCGATCCGCCTACCGAGCCGTTCAACCAGCGCGCAAGCGTCCCTTGATCCCGATGGCCAACGACAATCAAATCGGCATCTATCTCTCTTGCGGATAGAATTATCTGTTCCGTTGGCCTTCCGTACTTGAGCTCGCTGATTGCAGTGCATCCAGCGCGTCGCAACCGCTTCACTCCCTCGTCTAGCACGATCTGGACTACAAAACGCTGATTGTCGGGAGTGAAAGACATTGCCTCAACGACAAGCATGCTTTCGGACGGGTCTATGATCGCAAGAAGATGAACTGTCGCACCACATGCTAATGCCAAGCTTTCGGCTTGAACCAGAGCTTCGCGGCCATCGGGTGAACCGTCAAAAGCCAGGAGAATTCTCTGGTACATCCGAGTTTCCTCTCTCTTTGTTGCGCCCGTTGTCCCGGTCTCGGCGGCCACTGGGTATGGGTGCTAGCGATGGCCGCGAGCGCGTTACTTCGGCAGACCTGAGCCGTGAAGCGATCACCTATCGCTGCTGAAAATTTCAGGAACGCCCATGATTTGGCTTAGCGTCCCGACCGGAGACCTCGCCTTCGAACGATCTCTTTGTCATCTGGTCCTCCACTACCTGCATCTTGATTCCGAGAACCGATCCGGCATGTACCGTTCAACGTATGCCCGCAAGTGACTTTGACAAACGAAAAGTATCGCGACTTGATATTGATTTTATTGGTACGAGGATTGCTTGGCACAGAGTTGGCAAGGAGCTTCTGACCGCCATTCGAAAGCGCTTCCAATTCAATCGAAAGAGCGCGCTGGTTTAGACGCGTCGCCACGTAGCAACTCTAATCCTCGGACTGCACGCTCCACCCTCGATGTGGAAGATAGAACATGCGAATCCTTATGCAGGTCGCAAACCGCGCTATTCCGAACCTTATACAGGTAACAACTTCCTTGATCCAAACTGGCAATAATTTTCGCTTGTGAAATTTGACTAAAGAGCAAGTAATTGCGCGGCAGCCTAAGCAATAGAGAGGCCAAGAGCCAGGCTGCCGATCCTCATCTCGTTCTGGCAGGGAAACGAAATCATGCGGAAAGCCCGGCAACCCCAGCAAGCTTCCTTAGAAGACTCAATCCAGCAATTCGCATCTACTCCGCGCGAAACAAATGCGGGCGATCCCGGCTGCTTCGGCTATTGGTCCAAGGAAGAAATACTGAATTTTCTCAAAGAACTTCTCGAAGGTGAACGCGTCGGCGTCACGGCATATGCAGCAGTCGCACGCGCGGCCGCCTCCGATGTTGCAGACCTAGCTTTTGAGTCCGAACTTGCCCAGGGGGCAATTTGCATTCTTCTCAAAAAGGAGATTGCCGCGAGGGCCGGAGCCGGCGTGCTTCGCCACAAGAGGACCACTGCTATTTTTGACGTCGAATGCAGTCTCCGAGGGATGATCGCATTCGCAATCCGCAATCAGGCTAGGCTGGCCGATATGATCGAGGATGCCGTCCTGAACATCTTTGATTCAAAACTAAATGCGAAACTTGCGTACCTCCTGCTGCTACACCGTAAACAGGTCGAGCAGCTTGAGACGTTTCTCACCTAGCTCGCCTCGACCCACATCTTCATGATTTCCGTCCAATCTTGGTGCGGAATGGTCGGTCACGGAACGGCACTTCAAATCCAGCGTTGAATCCAATGACCGGCCCCCACCAAAGCAGATCACACGGCACTATATGTATGAAAATGGATGGAGCGATCCCAATGACCGCAAAGGAAACCTCCTCGGAACGGGAAAAGAGAGAACTGGATCGTCAGTTGGACGAGGAGCTGGAGGCCACATTCCCAGCAAGCGATCCGCCAAAGATAACTCGCTTTGCAAAGTTCCCCGGCGCCGCGGATCGAACACGGAAGAACGCCGCGCCACCGAAGGTCCGAGCGAAGCGCCTATCAATATTCTGAATATGAACTGTCAGTATTTATCGCTTGTCAGATGTTGCCGAGAACTCGCAAGGTGCTGGACGACCCGATAGGGCAACGGCAACCAGACATCTCCTTCGAGAGTGGGAGGGCAACATGACCGCGCTTTTTGGTCTCGAGTCCCAGTATGACACTTTCTTGTTCGCTTCGCTTTCCGAGACAGATGAGATGACATTGAGCGTCTTGTCCCTACTTGCACGTCAGGACGTTGATCCCTGGCAGGAGGCGGCTCGCCTGACACAGCTTCCCAAGACTCAGGCGATAAACAGCCTTGCTGCGAAGATATGGACATCGAATAGCGAGCGATGGTCGCCATCTGAGGCGAGCATCCTGGCGGCTCGTTTAATCGAGCTTCTGCCCTCGCATAGTCACTCCAGCCCACTCTGGGCAGGCGGCGACACCGGCAGGTTGACGTTTTGGATGGTCGCCTGGATCTTATTTATGTCAGTCGCAATATCGGAAAACAACATACACAAATCGACCAGCGTCACCAGCGCTCCGGCCACCAGCGTCAGCATAGTTGCACAGGAGCACGCGGCGACACGATCGTCCCGCGGAATTGGAACGGATTAAGACATCGGCGATACCGGAGAAATATCGATGAGTAAGAGGATTACTGCCGAGAACATCAAGCTAAAACGGGCATACGAGTCCGCTGGTTCGAGCGACGGCACTCGAATACTGATCGACCGGCTCTGGCCGCGCGGCGTTAGGAAAGCAGATGCTGCGATCGATCTGTGGGCCAAAGATCTTGCACCCAGCACCGCGCTGCGACGGTGGTTCGGACATGATCCTGCTCGTTGGCACGAGTTTCGACGCCGCTACTCGGAAGAGATACATCAGCATCGTGGCCGGCTCGGCGAACTACGTACCCTCGCTCAGGGAGGACGAACTACACTCGTTTTTGCAGCGCATGATGAGACTCACAACGATGCGGTCGTTCTGAGGGAAATCCTGCTGGGCCGCAGCATCCCACGACGTTCTCATCCTCGCTCGCCTTCGCACTCGCATGGTAACTGATCGTAGTTTCGGAGGCCAAACTTCATCCCTTCGAACACTCCTTCGCTAAGGTGTGTTCCCGCCGTTCGGCGGCCATTGTGTCCTTGGAAACAGGCCGCTGAGACAGTTGCCCGGCAAGATCGGGCTAGTTTTTCGGTCGACTGCCTTCGTGAACTGGTGAACGCAATGATCATTGCAAAACAAGCAACCATGAGCGACGTCGAGCGCAATCGCGTCGAGCAACGACCGGCCATCGTTTTGACGGCATCGGACCGTGAACGTCTATTTGCGCTGCTTGGTGCGGCGCCCACGACAGTCAACGTGGAGACGGCCAGCTTTCTTCGCGAGGAGATCGAGCGCGCGGATGTTGCGCCAGACGATATCGCGCCGAACTCGGTCGTAAGACTAGGCTGTGACGTAAAATTCGTCGATCACGCAGATGCACGAATTCAACAAGCTCAACTTGTCTTCCCGGAAGAGACTCTGCGCTGCCGCTGCATTTCAGTGCTAAGTCCGATCGGAAGTGCGCTGATCGGTCTTGGACCGGGGCAGTCGATCCGTTGGACCGAGCAAGGTAGAGAGCGTAGCCTCGCGGTTCTTGAAGTGCGAGGAAAAATGGGCAACGGAGTGGTCATGAAAGTTGAAGGAGTACCGTAGTGACCGACATCGGATCTCTGCTGGCATCGCGGCCGCGCAGGGCGGCCACCCATCACGACCACAACGTCAGAGCGCGTCGTCTGAACGCACGATCCCGCCTTCGGTTTCCAGTCGATTAATCTGTTTCACGTCCTGCCGCGTGAATTTCAATCGGACACCAGCCCCCATGCTGCCATCCTCTTCGATAACGACCACTCCAAAATTCTCAAAAGCGCGGCTCACAGCTTCCGCATCGCTTTCCGAATGGAGCCAAGCGCTGCCGCTTGCCTCCATCAAGGCTAACGTGTCGGCTGAAATTCCAGCAGCTCCCGCGAAATCCTCGCGGCTGATTCCAGTCAAGGCACGCGCCGCAGCGTGAGGGCCCGACTGTCGTAACCTCCTAGACTATAGGGCCCTTCAACCGAACGAGCCAGAAACAAGGTCGCCCGAACCATGGACATCAACGTCGAAAGGACCGCTCGGACGGAGCCTCACCAGCAGACCGCGGATCAGGTCTTGTCAGCGCTCGACACCGATGCTGATGTCGGCCTGACCAGTGCCGAGGCCCGTTCGCGGCTCGATCGCTTCGGCAGGAACGAGCTCACCGCCGAAGAGCCCGTGCCTGCGTGGCGAAAATTTCTCGCTCAGTTCGCCGACGTCCTCGTCATCCTATTGCTCATTGCGGCGCTCGTCTCCGCTGTGCTTTGGCTCTATGAGCGCAGATCCGCCTTGCCGTACGAGGCGATGGCAATCTCCGCGATCGTGCTTTTCAATGGCGTGATGGGCTATATCCAGCAGGCCCGGGCGGAGCAGGCCGTAGCCGCCTTGCAGCAGATTTCGGCGGCACACGCCAACGTCGTGAGAGACGGCGCCCCGCAGAGCATTGCGGCAGCCGAGATCGTGCCCGGCGACATCGTCCTCATCGAGGAAGGCGATACGGTCCCGGCCGATGCCCGGCTGCTCCAGACCGTCGTCCTGCAAACGGCGGAGGCGGCGCTCACCGGCGAGAGCCTGCCGATGTCGAAAAACAGCGCGCCGGTCGCGGGAGAGGCGGGACTTGGCGATCGGCGCAACATGGTTTTCAGCGGTACGACGGCGACCTACGGGCGCGGGCGCGCGGTTGTCACCGCCACGGGTATGCAGACCGCGATGGGCCGTATCGCCGGCATGCTGAAGGCGGCGCAGCAGGAGACGACGCCGCTGCAAAAGGAGCTTGACCGCGTCGGCAAGCTGCTCGGACTTATCGTAGTCGTCATCTCGGTGGTGATGATCGCCACGATCCTTCTCGTCGAGGACGTGACTGGGATCTCGGCCATCTTCGACGTCCTCATCCTCGGCGTCGCGCTCGCGGTCGCCGCGGTCCCGGAGGGCCTGCCCGCGATAGTGACAGCGGTGCTCTCGCTCGGCGTGCAGCGGATGGCCAAACGTAACGCCATCGTGCGCCATCTCGCGGCCGTGGAGACGCTCGGCTCCGCCAACGTGATCGCTTCCGACAAGACGGGAACGCTCACCAAGAACGAGATGACCGTGCGCGTGATCGCCACCGCTAGGGGACGCGTGACGCTCGGCGGCACCGGCTATGCGCCGGAAGGGCCGCTCAGCCGGGATGGCGGCGGAGAGATCGTCGGCGCGCAGCGCTCGGAATTGGTGCGGACGCTCTCCGCCGCCGATCGCGCCAACAACGCCGTCCTGCAGGAACGCGAGGGCCGCTGGGCGGTTCAAGGCGATCCGACGGAAGGCGCGCTGATCGTCGCCGCCCGTAAGGCGGGCTTGGAGGCGGAGGCGCTCGACGCCCGCTTCACGCGTCTCGGCGAGGTGCCGTTCTCCTCCGAGCGCAAGCTGATGAGCACGGTCCACAGCGACGCCGAACGCCAGGAGCGCCTGCTTGCCTTTACCAAGGGCGCGCCCGACGTCCTTTTGGCGCGTTGCTCGCACGAGTTCGCGGGAGAGGAAGCGCGTCCTCTGACCGAGGGCCGACGCGCGGAGATCCTTACGACCAATGAGACGCTGGCCGGCGAGGCGCTGCGTACGCTAGGCGTCGCCTTCCGCTCGCTGCCTAAGGAGGCCGCTGGGCCGGAAGCGATCGATGAAGGAGTCGAGCAGGATCTCGTTTTTCTCGGACTGATCGGCATGATCGACCCGCCTCGGCAAGAAGCGAAGGATGCGGTCGCGCGCGCGAAAGGCGCCGGCATTCGTCCGATCATGATTACGGGCGACCACCCGAAGACCGCTTCGGTCATCGCCGCCGAGCTCGGCATCGCGGCCGGCGACCGAGCTGTCACGGGTGTGGAGATCGGGAAGCTGTCAGAAGAGGCGCTGGAGCAGACGGTCCGCGAGGTGTCGGTCTACGCCCGCGTCAACCCCGAGCACAAGCTGCGCATCGTAAAAGCTCTACAGCGCGACGGCATGACGGTGGCCATGACCGGGGACGGCGTCAACGACGCTCCCGCGCTCAAGACCGCCGACATTGGGATCGCCATGGGCATTACCGGAACCGACGTGTCGAAGGAGGCCGCCGACATGGTTCTTGCCGACGACAACTTTGCCACGATCGTTGCTGCCGTTGAGGAGGGGCGAGCGATCTTCGCCAATATCCGGAAGTTCCTGCGCTATCTCCTGTCGTCGAACATCGGCGAGGTCATGACCATGTTCTTCGGCGTGCTGCTGATCGACCTGATCGGGCTGTCGCAGGCGGGTGGCGGGGTCGTGCTCCCGCTCTTGGCGACGCAGATCCTTTGGATCAACCTGGTTACCGACGGCGCGCCAGCGCTCGCCCTTGGCGTCGATCCAGTTGATACGGCCGTCATGAATCAGCCGCCCCGGCCGCGCGGCGAAGGCGTGATCACACGTCGCATGTGGGTCGGCATCCTCTTCGTCGGCCTTGTGATGGCGGCCGGGACCTTGATCGTCCTCGATGCTTCGTTGCCGGGCGGTCTCATTGAAGGGACCGGCACGATGCGCTACGGCCAGACGATGACCTTTACGACCCTGATGATGTTCCAGCTTTTCAATGCCTTGAACGCCCGTTCGGACGAGGAAAGCGCCTTTCGCGGCCTTTTTCGGAACCGCTGGCTCTGGGCGGCCATCGCTTTGTCGCTTTTTTCTGCACGCGGCCGTTGTCTACGTACCCTTCCTCCAGGAAGCGTTCTCGACTACCGGTCTCGACGCCGGCGATTGGCTTCTCTGCGCGGCGGTCGCAAGTTCTGTACTGTGGCTCCGCGAACTGAGCAAAGTCATCACACGCGCGATGGGCGGTGACCGAAGCGGCACCGCGTCGGCACGTCCAAGCGCCACGGAGCGGCCCGACAACGCGCGTGCATACGACCGCAGATGACGGGAGAGGCAAGAAACCCATCAAGTCCTTGCGCAAGATAGTTTTACTTGCGGCATAACATCGGACCTGAATACCAGACTAAGGCAGAGCTTAGGTCGACACGCCTGAAGTCGTCCGTTTGGGTAAAGCGATTTTCACCTCGCTCTATTCAGGTGCAAGCATTCACTAGAATGCCCTCGTTGGAATAAGCGCCGGCTGCCGCAGCAGAGCACAAGCTGCGCCCTGCTCTGATCACGTGATGCTTGCCGGTCTGTAAAGCGCTTTCGCCGGATGCCGATCAAGCTCGCAATGGGCGCGATGTTCATGACGAGGTGCAGTCGCCACGCGTAGCGTAACGCGATGTCGCTTATCCGACGATCTGAGAGAAGCGTGCGCTACTCGGGCGACACGCGGTCCGGATGGCGCCCCATCGCCTGCCGGACGCCGACGGCAGGGCACCGATCGGCCCAATAAAAAACACAACCTGCCGATGAAATCACCCGATTCCAAATATCTTATCGATGCTCCTGCATTTTCAGAGCACCATGGTCGCGAATGGCCGACGAACAAGACCACAGATATTTATCGCTCCGCAATCAATCTGCAACGATCCCCCTTCAACACCTCCGATATGCGGTTGTTTCCGCGGAGTATGGAAGCTTCCGGCGGGCTGCAGAAGCGTTGTTGACGCAGCAGTCAACTCTGAGCCGCTGCATTCGGGAGCTCGAGGAATCAATAGGCGTGATTGTGTTCGAGCGATCGAGCGGCGGCGTCTGCGCCACGTCGGCTGGCCGGGATTTTCTCCGAACGGCGCGGTCGATTCTCGAACAAATGGATGCGCTGGTTACGTCAGCCAAGTCTAACGGACGCGGCGAGGCTGGGCGGCTGTCTGTGGGATTCTATACGTCGCTGTCGGCCGGCAATTTACGGGCGACGTTGGTAGATTTCAGGCAGCGGTGCCCACAGGTCGCACTTGGCATGGTCGAAAGGTCGCGGATGCGCCTCGTCACCGCCTTACGCAATGGGGCAATCGACGTTGTCATCGCGACCGACGGGGGACACGTCTTTGACAGCAACGCCTTGCCGCTGTGGAGCGAGCGCGTCCTGGTGGCCTTGCCTGAGGGACATCAACTGGCTGGGAAGAAGGCGATCTACTGGACCGACCTGCGGAATGAGACGGTCCTTCTCAGCCATTATGACCCGGGACGGGAACTTGAGGATCTCTTGTTGGCGAAGCTGATCTCGACAGCAGACCGTCCCAAGATCGAACGCCATGACGTTAGCAGAGGTATCATCAAGACCCTCATATCCATAGGATTCGGTGTCAGTTTGGTGGCCGAGTCCGACATCGGCGTCACTTTTGCGGGCCTGACTTATCGAGAGGTACGAGACGGCACGGGGCCGAGTCAGGTCAATTATTCAGCACATTGGCGCAAGGACAATGACAATCCGGCGCTGGCAAACTTCCTCAAATTGTTGAGCGAGCGCTATCCCTTGCCTTGCGCAGGCTGACCCTTGCGGCGGGTCTTTGCAAAGGCTCGGTCGGTTGCCATGAATCGCGCCAGCATTGGTGCGACCAGCTTTGCCGGATCCGAGATCGACTGCCCGGTTTCGCGGGCAAGCATGTCGGTGTAGGCCGCGAGGTCGCGATGGACATCGGCCGGCAGTTCCACCGTGAGCTTTACCGGCTTGTCATCGGCGATGGCGCCGAGCTTCAGCTTTGCCATTTTTTCAGCCTCTGTATGGTTCGAGCACGAGGTCGCGATTGACGATTACCCGCACCGGAAAACCCGGCCGGATTGTCAGGGTCGGCTGGATGTTGAGATTGCGCCGAACGATCTGCTGACCGGTCTGGTTCAGGGAATCCCCTGCCCCACGGCGAAGGGCTTGCAGAATGGCGCTGTTTCCGTTGCCAGCATCCGAGCCGGACCCAAGTTCGGCTCCTACACCAAGCAAAGTCGACAGCAACGCCGCCTTGAGCAGCTCGCCCCAGTGATGATCGATCTCGTCGTGAAGCCCAGCATAGCCTGCGGTATCGGCACCCGGCTGGCGCTCAAGGACGATCGACCGGCCGTTCGGCATGATCAGGCGTGTCCAGACCAGGAGCACGCGTGACTGTCCATGTGTAACGTGACTATCGTAGATTCCTATCAGCCGCGCACCCTGGGGCACCAACAAAGTTTGACCGGACAGCGTATCAAATAGCGGTTCGGTCACATGCGCCATGATCTGCCCGGGCAGATCGGAGCGGATGCCCGTAATAAGGGCCGCCGAAATCACAGACCCTGCCTGGACGACATAACGCGAGGCTGGCTTCGCCACACGGTCGGGGCTCGTGGTCCGCCGATCAACGGCAGCGCTAACAAAAGCGAGCTTGCGGTGCTGTCCATTCTGGGCAAACGCCTCATCGGACGGTGATGCGGCATTTGAGGTCGTCTCGGCAGGAGTCGCTGCAGCCGGTGGCCGAACATTCGTTGACGCAAATACTTTGCTGGTGCGCGCAGCCTCGCTTTCCTGGCTCATCCGCTGTTGCTCGGGATCGACCGCAAGCGGGCCGGACTGGGCCTGGGCTGCAAGAATGGGACGACCGAGATCGCCGGGCAATGGCGATCCGAGGCGAGGCACGTCGCGCGGAATACCGGTATAGTCGCGCGGCAGCCCGGCAAGGCCGTCGGCCACATTGTGGTGATCGGTGCTGTACAGCTCTTCAGAAGCTGGACCACGCGTGCGATTCTGCTGCAGGGCCCACAGCACGGCTCCGGGAGCGAGAACGAGCGCGAGTGCCGTGCCCCCGGCCAATACCTTACGCGACAGGCGAGTCACGGGCGGACGTTCTGGACGCAGGCGCAGTGAGCTGGCTATCTCAGCAGCACTCTTCGGCGAGGTAGAATCAGGACCACCGGCGCCAGTCGTTTGCTTATCAGTCACGACGGCCTCCCGTCGCTTCTGATGATCGGACCTTTTGCTGAGGGTCGCCACCAAGTCGCAGCTCGGCCGCGGCAAACAGCCGATCGACGATCAGCACGTTTCGATAGATTCGGTAGTTGACGATCTCGGAATTGCCGTCCGGACCGATGACAAACAGCGGAGGCATTTCTCCCTGAACGATGCCGGGTGAGAACTCGATATAGACCTTGCGGCCATCGTCATAGACGCCCACCGGCCGCCAAGGCGGATTGTCGCCCTCGAGGGTGTAGCGATAGCGCCGCTGAGAAGAGTCAGGAAGAACTGGCGTCGGGGAAACAGCTCGGGCACGGCCGGGCCTGTCCTCGGGATAGAACCAGGCGACTGATGGCATGTAAGGCTTTTCACGCGAGCGCAGCTCGATGAGATAGGTGCGCCGGTCGGTGTTGACCACGAGGTTGGTCTCAATCGAAGGCCGCGTCGGCTTGACCATGATGTGGACACGTCTCGTATCGCCGCTTCCGCTTTCGGTGTCGCCAACGACCCAGCGCGCGGTGTCGCCAGCCGATACCGGCCCCGAACCCGTGAGCTGCTCGCCGGGCTCGAGTGCGATATCGGTGATCTGTCCGGGGCTCGCGTAGATCTGATAGAGGGCGCCGGGACTAAAAGGGAAGACCTGCACAGCATTGAAGTAGCCGGCGCTACGCGGCTCGACGCGCGCAGCGTCATTGGCGGTCTCGATGCGCGCAATAGGCTCCTTTGCCTCAACGTTTCCCTTCTTGCCTCCCTTCGCCGGCGTCCAGGACGGCGGAACGTGAAGGGATCGCGGACGATCCTCTGCCAGTGCCGGCGAACTGGGAAGTGGCGGGATATCGTCGTCGTAGCTGATCTGCGGCGGTTTGGAGGTGGCACAGCCGCTGAGTGCAAACATGCAAGCAAACAGAAACGGGCGCATGACCTTGCGCACACTCGGGCTAGCGACTCCAGGAATCTGCATATTCACTGCCCAAGCTCCTTCGACCAGTTGATGGCGTTGACATAGACCCCGAGAGGATTTTTGCGCAGACGATCGGCATCGCGCGGAGTTTCGATCACGATGGTGAGGATGGCGGTCCAGCGCTCGGTGGCAGTAAGCTGCCCATTGTCGTAGCGGCGCTCGATCCAGGCGACCCGAAAGCTTTCCGGCGAGGCACGGATGACGCTGGATATTTCCACTGCGATCTGCAGCTTGCCGAGTTTCGCAAAGGGATCGTTGACGCGGGCGTGGTCATTGAGGGCGGCGGCGCCGCGATCGGTCGTAAAGTCGTAGGCGCGCAGCCAGTCCTGACGCAGCACGATGGCATCAGCCGACAGCCCGCGCACATTCTCGATGAAGCGTGCCAAATGAAAGGCAATCTGCGGATCGGTTGGCTGATAGAAGGGATTGGCTGGGCTAACCGCCTCTGCCTGGCCGAGACGATCGACCTCAATGACCCAGGGCGTAATGCTTCCCTGTGTGGATTGCCAGACGAGACCTGATGCAAGTCCCGCCGACAGGATCAGAGAACCGAAGGCTATAAGTCGCCAGTTTTTGGCCTGCACCCGCGCCGAGCCGATGCGTTCGTCCCACACTTGCGCCGCTTTCTGATAGGGCGTTACGGGCGCGGGCGTGCGGCCATAATGAACGGATGGTCGTTTGAACATCACCGCTTTCCTTCCGAGAGATCGACGGAGGCACCACCTCCACCTTGATCGGCAGAGCGAACGGCGTTGGTCGCGGCGGACGCCCCATGACGCATGGTCTGAATGCGCTTCATACGCCCAGCCCATCTGGATTGAGTGTCCGCAGATGAAGAACTCGCAGCAGTCTGGGCTGCGGCGGCTTCGCCGGCTACAGTGCCGCCGGTTGATGCCGAGCTGCTACTAGAACTTGTCGCAGCGCGGCGGAGCGGACTCGTTGTGGCGGACGCGCCGGCATCCGCGGCGCCGGCCAAACCGCTCGCCCGAAACACGCCGCTCGCACTACCCGCTAGCGCCGCAGTTCCACGCGCGGCACCTGCGAGTGCACCGAGGCTGCCTGCAGCAAGGCCCGCGCCGGCGACCACGACTCCGCCGGCAGCTAACCCCGTGCCGACGGAGGCTCCGGCGCCAAGCTGCGGACCGCCGGACACGATGCCGTTGGCGATGCCCGGCCCAAAGATCCCCAGGCCCAGTAGCGCCAATGCTGCGAGCACCAGGGCCATGGCATCTTCAATGCCGATCTGTGCACTGCTCGAGCCCGCGGTAAACTGCGAAAACAGCGTCGAGCCGATGCCGACGATGACCGCGAGCACCATGACCTTGACGCCCGATGAGATGACGTTGCCGAGCACGCGTTCGGCGGCAAAAGCCGTCTTGCCGAACAAACCAAAGGGGATCAGGATGAAGCCGGCGAGCGTCGTCAGCTTAAATTCAATCAGAGTGACAAAGAGCTGGATTGCCAGGATGAAGAAGGCGAGCAGCACGGTCACCCAGGCGAACAGCAACACCACGATCTGGATGAAATTTTCGAAGAAGCTGACATAGCCCATCAAGCCCGAGATTGAGTCCAGGATTGGCCTCCCCGCATCGATACCGACCTGTGCGATCCGCCCCGGGCGCAGGAAATCAGCCGATGATAGTCCAGTTCCTGAGGCTTCCAGGCCGAGACCGGCAAAGCTCTCGAAAACGATGCGGGCGAGGTTGTTCCAGTTGCCGATCAGGTAAGCGAAGACGCCGACGAACAGCGTCTTTCTCACGAGGCGAGCGATGATGTCCTCGTCGGTACCCCAGGCCCAGAACAGAGCGGCCAGCGTGACATCGATCGCGGCAAGCGTGGTTGCGAGGAAGGCGACTTCGTTGCCAAGCAGCCCAAAGCCAGAGTCGATATAGCGGGTAAACGTTTCCAGGAATCGGTCGATGACGCCGGTGCCACCCATGGATCACTCGCGTTCGGGTGTTGCAACGGGCGGCCAGCCCTGGGGAAGACGATCGGGATGCTTGGGCTGCGCCAACGAGGGTGTCGGGCTGCCTGGTTGAGCATCGGGGGAAGTAACGCCCGGAGTTTTCTTTGATCCAAGGAAGCGACGGCGGTTCTCCGCCCAAATCGGACGGCAATCCTGGAGTTCTGCAACCTGCTCGGAGGTGACCTTCCAGCAGCGTTCGAGTTCGCCGCCAAGCGGACTGGTTGCCCGGGATGCCGACGATCTAGCCGGTGGACCTTCGCTGTCGCCGCGGAGCTGGATTGTGCACGCTGCGACAAGGATGGGGACGGCAGCCGCTGTCGTCACAAGCATCACCCGCTTAAGTCCACCACGTCCGCTCATTGGTGAAACATCCGAACTATCGAAGGCTGATAGCCTCGACCGGGTGCGAGAAAGCGACGAAGCTGCTCCCTGCCCTGATCCTGCGCGGTGGTACGCTGAGCCATTTCGAGATTTTGCGCCCGCCCCTGCGCGGCAACGGCGGCCGTAAGGTCGGCGAGCTGCTGCGCCTGCAGACCAAGGAGCTGATTGCCGGCCTGACTGGCCTGCAGCGCGCCGGTCGCGCCCTGGCTTGCGCCAACGAGGGCCGACATCTCCTTGCGGTGGGTGTCGAGATTGCCGACCACGGTCGCCTGAACCCGCAGGGCATCCTGCAATCCCGCCACAGAATTCTGCCAGCGTGTTTGCGCATTCGCGATCAGCGCTTGATCTGATTCGTTCGCCGAAACGGGCGCATAGGTCGTCGAGAACGCCCGATCGATCTGATTGATGTCGTAGGCAATGCGCTGCGCCTGAGCGAGAAGCTGTTGGGTTCGCTGGATTGACTGCTCGAGCTGCTGCAAGGAGGAATACGGCAGGCTGGCGAGATTTTTGGCCTGATTGATCAGCATCTGCGCCTGGTTCTGCAGCGAGGTGATCTGGTTATTGATCTGCTGCAGCTCACGTGCAGCCGTGAGCACGTTCTGCGCATAGTTATTAGGATCGAACACGATCAACTGGCCGGATGTTGGCGAAGCGGTACATACAATCGCAATTGCGAGCGCACCCACCGCTGAGAGGTGACGGCGGCGCTTCATGACAAGCCTTCCTGCTTGATGAGACGGGGTATGAGATCGGCGGCCCAACCCAGCCCACGTGCGGCGAGCCAGCCGGTGACAAACTCCTCACGGCCATGTTCGGCCAGCACGCGCTCGATCATTGCCTGATCGGACTTTGATGAAGCGGCCGTAAAGGCGAGTGCGAATTCTTCAAGACCGAGTTCGAACAGGCGATTGCCGCGCCGGGACTGGCAGTAGTAGTCGCGCTTTGGCGTGGCGCGCGCGAGGATCTCGATCTGCCGGTCGTTGAGGCCGAAGCGTCGATAGATGGCCGAGATCTGCGGCTCGATCGCCCGTTCGTTCGGAAGGAACAGCCGCGTTGGGCAACTCTCGATGATGGCAGGCGCAATCGCGGAGCCGTCGATATCCGAGAGCGACTGGGTGGCAAAGATGACGGAGGCATTCTTCTTCCGCAGCGTCTTCAGCCATTCGCGGACCTGGCCGGCAAACCCTTCATCATCGAGTGCGAGCCAACCTTCGTCGACAATGAGTAGCGTGGGCCTTCCGTCGAGCTGCCCCTCAATTCGGTGATAGAGATAGGACAGGACCGCAGGTGCGGCACCGGTGCCGATCAGCCCCTCGGTTTCGAACACCTGGACCGGAGCGGAGCCTAACCGCTCGGCTTCAGCATCGAGCAACCGTCCAAAAGGGCCACCGAGGCAATAGGGTTGAAGCGCCCTTTTCAGGCCCTGGGACTGCAGCAGCACGGACAAACCGGTCAACGTCCGTTCGCCAATAGGCGCCGAAGCCAGCGAAGACAGCGCCGACCAAAGATGCTCCTTGGCTTCGGGCGTCATGTCGATCTTTTCGCGGGCGAGAATGGCTGCGATCCATTCCGCCGCCCAGCCGCGCTCGGCCGCATCGTCAATCATGGCTAGCGGCTGCAGGGCGACCGGTTCGGAGGCGCTATCGGACAGCGCACCGCCAAGATCGTGCCAATCGCCCTTCATGGCGAGCGCCGCGGCCCTGATCGACCCGCCGAAATCGAAGGCAAAGATCTGGGAGCTTGGATAGCGGCGGAACTGCAGCGCCATCAGCGCAAGCAGCACGGACTTGCCGGCACCGGTCGGACCGACCACCAGCGTGTGCCCGACGTCGCCGACGTGGAGGGAAAAACGAAACGGGCTGGATCCTTCCGTGCGTGCAAAGAACAGCGGCGGCGCACCGAGATGCGCGTCCCTCGCCGGCCCTGCCCAAACCGCGGACAACGGGATCATATGGGCGATGTTCAGGGTCGAAACCGGGGGCTGGCGGACGTTGGCATAAACGTGGCCGGGCAACGAGCCCAGCCAGGCATCGACGGCATTGATGGACTCCACCATGCACGTGAAGTCGCGTCCCTGAATGACCTTCTCGACCAAGCGCAACCGTTCGTCCGCGATGCGCGGATTCTCGTCCCAGACCGAGATCGTGGCGGTAACAAACGCCTCTCCGATCAGATCGGAGCCGAGCTCCTGCAACGCGGCGTCGGCGTCGATGGCCTTGTTGGCTGCGTCAGTGTCGATCAGCAACGAAGTCTCGTTCGTCATCACCTCCTTCAGGATCGCGGCAACCGATTTCCGTTTGGCGAACCATTGCCGCCGGATCCTGGTCAGGAGCTTCGTTGCGTCTGCCTTGTCGAGCATGATCGCCCGGGTCGACCAACGATAAGGGAAGGCAAGCCGATTGAGATCGTCCAGGATCCCCGGCGTGGTTGCCGTCGGAAACCCGACAATCGTGAGCACCCGCAGGTGTTGGTCGCCCAGCATCGGCTCGAGCCCACCCGTCAGGGGCTCGTCCGCCAACAGCGCATCGAGATACATGGGAATCTCGGGAACGCGGACGCGATGTATCTTGGTCGAGACGCAAGCATGCAGGTACGTCAGGGTCTCGCCGTCATCGAGCCATCGGCACTCCGGCATAAACCCTTCGACCAGTTGCAGCACGCGGTCGGTCCGATCGACAAAGCCGCGCAATACCTGGTGGGCGCCGGCAGCCTCCCCGCGCTCAGGTCCCTCATAAAGGAGACGCTCGGCGCGCGCCTCATCCTCAGCCGGCGGCAGATACAGGAAGGTGAGGAAATAGGCTGACTCGTAGTGAGCTCCCTCTTCCTCGAATTGCGCCCGGCGCTCGGCATCGACCAGGGCCGATGCCACATCCGGGCAACTGCTCGGCGGATAGGCGTTCGATGAATACCTCTGCGCCTCCATAAACACCGCCCAGCCGGATCCGAGGCGCCTTAAGGCGTTACTGAGGCGGCCGGCAACCGCAACGAGCTCCGCCGGAACGGAAGAATCAAGATCGGGGCCGCGAAAACGCGCGGTCCTCTGGAAACGATCCGTCCTTGTTGAGGACGACGCCTTCGTCGACCAGTGCGGCCCATGGCAGGAAATCCGCAAGACATGTAGTGGAGCGGCGGTATTCGGCAAGGTTCATCATTGGTTGCTCACACATTCAGATGGGTTGGGATGCGCAGATGGCGTCTTGCAGTTTCGACAAAGAGCGGATCGCGCTTCGCGGCCCAGACGGCAGCGGCATGACCGATTGCCCACATCAGGAGGCCCGCGATCCACAACCGCAGGCCGAGGCCGAGCGCAGCGGCGACGGTGCCGTTGACGATGGCGATCGCACGCGGCGCGCCGCCGAGCAGGATCGGTTCGGTCAGCGCGCGGTGCACCGGAATTGCAAAACCCTCGACCGGCCCGTCCATCAGATCAGCACTCCGCCGCCGAATGAGAAAAATGCCAGGAAGAAGCTCGAGGCTGCGAACGCAATCGACAGACCGAAAACGATCTGGATCAGGCGCCGAAAACCGCCCGAAGTGTCGCCGAAGGCGAGCGTAAGGCCCGTGACGATGATGATGATGACGGCCAGAATCTTGGCGACGGGCCCTCGACCGACTGTAGGATCTGGTTAAGCGGCTGCTCCCACGGCATGTTGGAGCCAGCGGCCTCTGCAGTAGGCGAGATCGCCACGGAGCTGAGAGCTACCGCAACAGCTATCATCCCGCTTCTCAATGTGACGCCGTTCATGATTGGTCTCCTGCGGGTGAAATGAGGTAGTCGCCCTCGGTCGTCAGGCCATCGACACGCGCGAGTTCTGTCAGCCGACGGTCTGCGCCGCGGCCGGAGAGAACGGCAATCACGTCGATGGTCTCCGCGATCAGCGCCCGCGGCACAGTGATGACGGCTTCCTGGATAAGCTGTTCGAGGCGGCGAAGCGCACCTAACGCCGTACCGGCATGAATGGTACCGACGCCCCCGGGGTGGCCAGTGCCCCAGGCCTTGAGTAGGTCGAGCGCCTCGGCCCCTCGCACCTCACCGATTGGGATTCGGTCCGGGCGTAGCCGGAGCGAGGAGCGCACGAGGTCGGACAGCGAGGCGACACCGTCCTGGTGCGCAGCGCCACGAGATTAGCCGACTTGCATTGGAGTTCGCGCGTATCCTCGATCAGCACGACGCGATCAGCTGTTCTTGCAATCTCGGCCAGCAGGGCATTGGTCAGCGTGGTCTTGCCGGTCGAGGTACCGCCGGCCACGAGGATGTTTTGACGGTCCCGGACAGCGTTCCGCAGCCCTTCAGCCTGAGCGACTGTCAGGATGCCGGCGGCGACATAGTCGTCGAGCGTGAAGACGGCCACCGCCGGCTTGCGAATGGCAAAGGCCGGAGCGGTCACCACGGGCGGCAGCAACCCCTCAAAACGCTCTCCCGTCTCGGGCAACTCGGCCGAGACGCGGGGACTTGCCGGATGAACCTCCGCGCCGACGTGATGGGCAACGAGCCGCACGATGCGCTCGCCGTCGGCTGCGGCGAGACGCTCGCCGGTATTCGTCATGCCCCCCGACAACCGATCGACCCAGAGCCGGCCATCGGGATTGAGCATGACCTCGACGATCCCAGCGTCTTCGAGCCAGGCCGCTATCGTCGGTCCGAGCGCGGTGCGCAACATGCGTGCACCACGCGAGGCCGCCTCGGACTGAAAGGAATGAACTGCCACGCTTGTCCCCAAGGTCGCCGAGAGATATGAGCTCGGCGGTGGGGATCAGTAGAAAAGGCAGGTTACGCGCTCGTGCAACAAGCTCAAATCAGGCGGCGTGCCGTGGCGTAGCAAAAGAAAAGATGGCGGGATCACTCACGAGGAACGGTTGGCGACGGTTGTGCCGGATCGATGTCGAGCGAGATCTCCTGGGCCAGGGTCTGGCCCTGGCCAGCCGGCGCCCGAGGGCCTCGACAAACCCTCATACCGCTCCCGGCCCTTGGCCTGCGCAGCGGGCTGCGCCGTATCAGGCAGCGGCGGCGTTGCCGTCAGCCAGAACCGCACGAACAAGGCCAGTGCCTCATTTGAAATGGTGATGTGACGCTCCAGCCGCTCGACGTGCCGGGTCAGCCGGTCAAGGCGACGGCCGAGCGCCGCTTCCATCCGCTCCGAATTATCCGGCGACAGGAATGAGGCCAGCGCAGTTTCGACAATGAGCGCCTGCGGCACCCGCTTGCGGCTGGCGTGGTCAGCGAGCTTGCCCGCTAGGTCAGGAGGCAGACGAAACGTGCTTGGTTCGCATTATCTCATCCTAGAGGTCGAGGCCGTCGTCTGGATCCATCGCGGCCTGACGCGCCAGACCGGGAACGTTCATGCGCAGCACACGCGCCCGTACGGCGTCACCGTCGCCCTCGTCTTCCGTGAAGTCGAACTCCGGTGGAGGCTTCAAGGCCTCTGGCGCGATATTTTCATGCT
Organism: Bradyrhizobium sp. RDI18; assembly: GCF_043203335.1. Taxonomy (NCBI): domain Bacteria; kingdom Pseudomonadati; phylum Pseudomonadota; class Alphaproteobacteria; order Hyphomicrobiales; family Nitrobacteraceae; genus Bradyrhizobium; species Bradyrhizobium sp. RDI18. The sequence goes on from NZ_JBICRN010000006.1 coordinate 1,553,634, forward strand.
CGGGAAACCTCCGGCTCGCGGCGAATGCCGGAATTTGCGGTAGATTGCCGAGCACCCGACAAGCTACCGGCTCGGCAACATTTGAATTTGGCGGAGCTGGCTGCCGGCTCCAATCGTCTGTCGCTGCCCTACCGTCGCGGTCGAGGGAGCTTGAGCTTGGCGGCGGTAGCACGCGCTCGGTCAAACGTGGATCCTCAAAATACCTCGCCTTCTTGGCGCGGATCGGTGGCACGCCGGAAACCAGCACCAGCTCGTCCTCGGGCGGAAGCTGCATCACCTCGCCGGGCGTTAGCAATGGCCGCGCGGTCTCCTGTCGCGAAACCATGAGATGGCCGAGCCACGGGCTAAGCCTGTGACCGGCATAGTTCTTCATCGCCCTTATTCCGTGGCAGTCCCAAGCGCATCCGAAACCACCTGGCGGTACGCTCGTCGTTGGTCGCAAAGGAAACGCGCACATGACAATTATCGAGGATCGCGTTATTCGGCCCGTATGCTCTTTCGATCTGATTGAGCGACTGCGCAATAAGGAAACTCTTAAGCCCATAGCCCGCCATGAAGGCGAGCGCCGACTCGAAGAAATCAAGCCTTCCCAGCGCCGGAAACTCGTCGAGCATGAGCAGCAATCGATGCCGGCGGCCCTTGGCCTGGAGTTCCTCGGTGAGGCGGCGACCGATCTGGTTGAGGATCAACCGCACCAGCGGCTTGGTACGGCTGATGTCCGATGGAGGTACGACGAGATAGAGCGTCGTTGGCCGTTCGTCCTCAATAAGATCCCGGATGCGCCGGTCGCAGCGGCGCGTCACCTCGGCAACAATAGGGTCGCGGTAGAGGCCGAGGAAAGACATCGCGGTCGAAAGCACGCCGGACCGTTCGTTCTCGCTCTTGTTCAATAACTCTCTCGCTGCGGACGCGATCACCGGATGGGTCCCGGCTTCGCCGAGGTGCGGCGTGGTCATCATGGCGCGGAGCGTGGTTTCGATTGGCCGTTTCGGATCGGACAGGAACTCGCAACACCGGCGAGCGTCTTGTCCTGCTCCGCATAGAGGACGTGAAGGATGGCTCCGACCAGTAGCGCGTGGCTGGTCTTCTCCCAGTGATTGCGCCGTTCCAGCGAGCTCCTCGGGATCGACCAACACGTCGGCCACATTTTGCACGTCACGAACTTCCCACTCCCCTCGCCTCACTTCCAACAGAGGGTTGTAGGCTGCACTCCTTGAGTTGGTTGGATCAAACAACAGCACCCGGCCGTGTTGGGCACGAAAGCTGGACGTCAGGGTCCAGTTTTCACCCTTGATGTCATGGACGATGCAACTTCCCGGCCAGGTTAGAAGGGTCGGGACAACAAGTCCGACGCCCTTTCCGGATCTGGTGGGGGCGAAGCACAGCACATGCTCAGGTCCATCGTGCCGCAGATAAAGTCCCTCGAACCGCCCGAGGATCACGCCGTCTGCTCCCGGCAAGGCCGGCACCTCGAATCTCAAGTTGGCTGGCCCAGCGCGCGGAACTGTATGTCGCCGCCGTCTCCGCCTCCCGCGCCCGCCACACCGACATCGCGAACGCGACTATGATCGAGATGATCCCGCCGGACGCAGCGACAGACGCCCCTTCGACGAACACTCCAGGTGCATAGGCATCATAGGCGTACCACCACCAGAAGAAGGCCGGAGGCAGATAGATGGGAACGCCCGGCGCGAGCTCAAACCAGGGCTGTCCGAGTTGGAGTTGAAAGCCGAGCCGCCATGCTGTCCACCGCGTCGCGGCCCACATCGTGATCAGCACGATAGTCAAGAGCAGGGCGACCTGGCCCCAAAGTATTCTGGTTGCGGACATGGGATGGAATATCAAATGAGTCCGTAATCCTCAGACAAGCCATCCTGCTGGTTGCGAGTATTTTCGGATATCCAGGCGAGCAGATTGGTGCGTCAGTCGCCGAGCGTCGTAGAAATCGCAGCCCGCACGTATCGCGAAAGGTGTGAAAGCGGACTTAGCCCCGGCATCGGACGAGATAGTTGTCCCCCTGTCGCCTGCCGGTGGCCTGGGACGCAGCACTTAGTTCCTTGCGGTCGGCAGGTTGATCGGGCAGCTCCAACAGACTGGCGGCGTGAAGCAAAGCTCGCCGATAATCGAAGAGCTGATGTCGGCTTCACTTCC
>NZ_JBICRN010000007.1:0-62241 GCF_043203335.1 Bradyrhizobium sp. RDI18
GAAAAGCGCCGCCTTCGGCCGGGCGCATGTGGTTGGTGGAGATGAGGTTTTAAGAGGCAGCGAGAATGATCAAGCCGTCGCTCCATTCCAAATCGTCAAGGAAATCAGCGCAGCGAGAGCCGTCGGCCAAGGCGAGTTTGTGGTGAAACCATCATGAGCCAGCGCGACAATGACCTTCGTGTTCGCCCTGGCCGCATTCGCGACAGCGGACGTAGTTCCTCGCGTCCGAAGAGCTTTGTCGGCCAGGTCATGCGAGCGGCCAAGAAGGCCGGGCATGTCGGCGACGGTTTTGGGCGCGGTAAAGGTGGAGCGAGCCGGTCGCACTTCGACGAGGCCGGCGTGCCGCGCTATCCTTGTCACTCCGCTCGACCTCGCGGCGCGTGGTAATGAAGGCGCGCGTGGTCCGTCACCACGGCACGCGCTTTCGCTCGGCACCGCTGACCAAGCACATCACCTATTTGAAGCGCGAGGGCGTGACGCGTGACGGTACGGACGCCCGGATGTTCGATGCGACGTCGGATGCGGCGGAAGAGCGCGCCTTTGCTGAACGATGTGAGGACGACCGCCATCATTTTCGATTTATCATTTCTCCGGAGGATGCCGCCGAGCTCGGCGACCTCCGCACCTTTACCCGCGAGCTGATGACTGACGTCGCGCGGGATCTCGGAACCAAACTGGACTGGATTGCGGTCGACCACTGGAACACCGACAATCCACATATTCATGTCCTGATCCGCGGCCGCGCGGAGGACAGCCAGGATCTGGTCATCAGTCGGGATTACATCAGCCGCGGGTTTCGGGATCGCGCGGCCGAGCGCGTCACGCTCGAGCTCGGCCGCGCAGCGAGCGAGACATCCAGTCCGCCCTGGAACGGGAGGTTACGGCCGAACGCTGGACCAGCCTCGATCGGGCGCTGCGTGTCGCCGCCGACGAGGGCGCCGGCGTGGCGGACCTTCGGCCAAATGCGTCAGGCGAAGACTTAAGCCTCCGCCGCCTGATGGTCGGCCGGGCAGCCAGGTTGGAGCGTCTCGGTCTTGCCGATCAAGTTGCACCCGGCTGCTGGACGCTGAAGCCTGGTATCGAGGACAAGCTGCGTGACCTCTCGATTCGCGGCGATGTCATCAAGACCATGCATCGGGCGATGAGCGTTCGTGGCCGCGAGCCGGATGTCTCCGGCTTTACCTTGCACGGCGAGGTACCGACAGATCCGGTGCTCGGCCGGCTGGTCGAGCGCGGACTGCATGACGAACTGAAAGGCTCGGCCTATGCAATCGTCGAGGGAATCGATGGACGAACGCATCACGTCAGGTTCACCGATATCGAAATGACCGGCGATGCCGCGCCCGGCGCGATCGTGGAGGCACGGTCTTACGACGATGCGCAGGGCCGTAAACGTCTCTCGCTCGCCACCCGATCGGATCTCAGTATTGAGGCCCAGGTCACGGCGCCGGGAGCGACCTGGATTGACCGGCAATTACTCGCGCGGGATTCGATCTTCGCGAGCGGTGGTTTTGGATCCGAAGTGCGCGAAGCCATGGACCGTCGGGTTGACTATCTCGCAGGCGAGGGCCTTGCGCGGCGGCAGGGAGCCAGGGTCATCTTTGCCCGCGATCTCCTCAACACGCTAAGGCGGCGGGAGCTCGATGCTACGGTTGCAAGACTCTCGGCCGAGACGGCGTTACCGCATACTCCTTCGTCGGAGGGTGAACGCATCGTGGGCGTCTATCGTCAGCGCGTAACGCTGGCGTCAGGCCGGTTTGCCATGATTGACGACGGACTTGGATTCCAGCTCGTCCCCTGGCGGCCAGCATTGGAGCAGCATCTCGATCGACAGGTATTCGGGGTCGCGGCACGCGGAGGCGGGGTGACCTGGAGCTTTGGAAGGAAAATTGGCCTGGGAATCTGATTGGTGGGCTGCCCAGCACTTCCGCGCCAGCGGACGAGGCGCTTGATGTGAAATCGGTTGAACGCAATCGCACTTCGCGCTGCCGGTCAGATACCATGCAATCTCGATCGGCTTTTGTACGACAATCTATCCGAACACACGATGGTTGCGATTGAGCGGTTGCTCAGGGTCGCGAGGAACCCTTTGATGGCCAACGTTCAGCGCGTCGGGTCTGCTTCAGGGCCGCACTGCTGGAAGCAACGTTAGAAGGTCCAACGATGAAGCCCAGAATTGGCGTCTACCTCTCGGAGCAAATGGCCGCGCGGCTAGCGGCAGCTGCCAAGCGTCCCGGCGCCACCAAATCAGCGCTCGTTGAGGCCGCCCTCGCTCAGTTCCTCGGTTCGGATGATGAAACCAACAACATCCCGGTAGACCGTCGCCTTTCCCTTATGAGCCGCCAACTTGAAGAGCTCGATCGCGGTCTTAGAATCGTTAATGAGACTGTGGCCCTTCAGGCGCGCTTCCATCTCGCCGTAACGCCAGTGCTTCCCGCAGCGGACCAACGTGCTGCCTGCGTACTTGGGTCCGAGCGTTTCGACGAATTTGCCGCGCAGGTCGGGCGACGCGTTCGGTTGGGAACATCGCTCATGCAGGAGACGATGGATCGGCTCAGCACACCGAAACGCGAGGCTCATTCGCGTGGCCCGTGCGAGGGAACGTCGGAAAAGTGCTTCTCAACCCATGAGCCAGATTTCCGCGCATCAAACACGGTTGGCATCGAATTAGAGCACTCCAGTGCCGTCCGGGAGGGCGGCAGCCTGTTTAACTTTCCAGGGAAGGCAGGATTGCCTCTGCACTAGGCCTGTTGCAAGGCAGACAGCTGCTCACCAAGGATCGGTCGAACAGCAACTACGGTCTCGACCGCCCAGCCATGCGACTCGACGCCGACTTGCCGGCGACTTGACAGAAAGCTGGCGCCTGATTCTGCGGGTGTTCCTGCCGTTCGTTGCCGCTTACTATCTCTCATTTCTGTTCCGGACTATCAACGCGACGGTCGCCGGCTCCTTGACTGCGGAATTTGGCCTCGGCGCCGGCGATCTAGGTCTACTTACGTCTGTGTACTACCTGACCTTCGCGGCTGCTCAGATTCCGATCGGCATCCTGTTGGACCGATATGGTCCGGGCTTGATCCAGGGTACCGTGATGGTTGCCGCGGCTGTGGGTGCAGCGCTATTTGCCGTCTCGGACAATTTTTGGCTGCTCCTCGGCGGCCGAGCACTGATCGGCCTTGGTGTGGCCGCATCATTGACGGCCGGCTTGAAGGCCCTCGTGCTCTGGTTTCCCTGCGAACGTATCCCACTGCTCAACGGCCTGATGATTATGCTGGGAGCCCTGGGCGCGCTGACGGCAACTTTGCCTGCGGAATTTCTGCTGGTCTCGATGGGCTGGCGAGCATTATTTGAGCTGCTCGCGATCGTCTCGGCCGGATGCGCTCTTGTCATCTACCTTGCTGTCCCAGAGGTACCGGCAGTTATGTCGGTGGGGGGCAGACCAACCCCCATTAGTCTAAAGACGGTTTATGCCGATCCACACTTCTGGCGCCTGGCTCCACTTTCGGCCACCTGCATCGGGACGGCATGGGCGTTGCAGGGACTGTGGGCGGCGCCATGGCTCAGCGATGTTGAGGGCCTCGACCGGTCGGGACTACTCTGGCATTTGCTCATCATGGCTATCGCATTGAGTTTGGGCGGGCTTCTGTGGGGCATTGCGGTCGATCGGGCGCGCCGACGTGGGATTGGACCGCGGCCGCTGTTGGGTCTTGTCGCCGTGATGTTCATCGCGGCTCAGTTGGCATTGATCCTGCGATGGCCGCTCCCCTCGTATGTCCCGTGGATCGTCGTGGCGGCAGTCGGTGCTGGAACTGTCCTCAGTTACGCGATCCTGGCCGAGTATTTCCCCAAGGAGCTGGCGGGCAGGGCCAATGCAGCGCTGAACGTCTTCCACATCGGCGGCGCGTTTGTCGTGCAATATATGACGGGGTTATTGGTTCAGCTTTGGACTCCCACAAATGGGCACTATCCTGAGATAGCTTACCAGACTGCGTTTGCTTTCAACATCGGCCTCCAGATCGTAGCTGGAGTTTGGTTTGTGCTAACTTGGATTCTGACGCGACGAGGCGAGCGGCATGAACTTGATGCATTCTCCCTCAAGCCGCTGCACGCATTCGAACTTGGGGTAGGCGGCGTGCAGGATCGCGAGAGCACGCGATAAGAGAACGGTGCCGCCGAAAGTCTGAGCCGCATAAACGTAGCGGTTGCCTTTGTATGACGTGCCAGGAACGATGGGAATGCTAGAACCAATGCGCTTAAGACATGACGGGGCATCCTGAGCAGGTCCGTTCTTAAGGCCAAAGCAGATTCCGCCTATTTGGCCGTCGATGCCGCCTTCTGGCACTTCTCGGACCTGCCCGACCTCGCCGATGATGTCCGGTCATTGTGATAGAGAGGACATGATCTGGGACACTTAGCCCTCTGGCAGCCCCGCCAGACGCATGACCTGATAGGATCGCCCGCGGCTATGCCGAAGATGTTGGCTGACTGTGAAGTACTTACATCCGTGTGTTCTTGGCCCGGGCTAAGACGGCAAAGGCTTCTTACTTTGAAGGAGGCATCCGATGCTCGCGACAATCAAATGGAACTCCCGATACAGCGCTCGCGAATGGGTGATGATGGCTGGGGCGCTCGTCGTCCAACTCAGCGCGCTGAACGCAAAACGGCAGAAGGGTGAAAGCAAACCAAGGCGGCCACTTTGGAAACACTTCGACGACACCCATCATTGGGACTCAACCGCGGAGGAATGGGTCCCCAACCTTGATCGGTGATCGTGCAACGCATTGTGCGTCCCGCAGGCCGAATTTCGAGACTTCAAGATTCCTCTCGCTGGCGGGCCTGTCGAGCGGTGCGGTCGCGTACAAGTAGCTGGATCGGGATGTGAGTTCCTGCCGGCCGCTTAATAATAATCAAGCAATTGCTTTGGGCCGTTTGCCGACCGCTTCGGTAAACCATCTGGATGGCCGATCGTGGCACCTTTACGCGGGCCATGGGCTGATGTCCGTTGGCGGCGCTAAAGGGGACGTGCTGGGACGCCGTCGGGATCGACGCGAATGACCCTGACTGTGTGAAAGACCCACAGCGGACGTTTCATCACGTTTCAGGCATCAAAGGCTTTGCAGTGAAAATTCAGCTACAGAAGAGCCCATCTGTATTCTCAATAAAGGGCACATCAGAGCAATCGGTCAATGCTGCTGATTGATCTAAGAACTCGCGCGCCAGAAACTGATTGGTCGCAGCCTCAGCAAAAAGGGGGTGAAGGGTCAGCATGCCGATGGAACGCGCGCGTGAGCCCGACTCTTTCACCGCCCTCGAGGGGAGGGCCAGTCACCAGAGGAGCGCACCATGTCGTCGATCGCATCCGTTGACCGTGCCGCAGCCGAGCTCGCGGCCAACTTTGGGGGACAGCTCCAGAAACCTGCCGATGCCGGGTACGAGGAAGCCCGCAAGGTTCACAATGGCCTCGTCGACAAACGCCCCGCGTTGATAGTCAGATGTCGCGGCGTTGCCGACGTCGTTGACGCCGTCAACCTAACTCGCAGGCTTGGCTTGGAAGTGGCGGTTCGTGGCGGCGGCCACAACGTTGCGGGCCGCGCCACGATTGATGGCGGGGTGATGATCGACCTAAGCCCAATGAAGGGGATTCACGTTGACGCTAAGAGCCATCTGGCGCGCGCGCAAGCGGGCGTGACCTGGGCCGAATTCAATCGCGAGACGCAGCTGCATGGTTTAGCGGTCACGGGCGGGGTGGTCTCCAGCACGGGGATCGCAGGGCTCACGCTCGGTGGCGGGCTTGGCTGGCTTATGGGCAAGTATGGCCTTGCCCTCGACAATCTCAAGGCTGTCGACCTCGTGACAGCTGACGGCAAAATTCTCCGCGCTAGCCAGGAAGAAGAGCCCGACCTCTTTTGGGCTGTTCGTGGCGGGGGTGGAAACTTTGGCGTCGTGACCTCGTTCGAATATCAGCTGCATCCGGTGGGGCCAACCGTCACGGCCGGCCTCATCGTCCACGCGATTGATCGTGCGCGCGACCTGCTCGAGTTCTACCGCGACAAGACCCGATCGCTACCCGATGAGCACGCGCTGTTTGCAACCCTCGCGCATGCCCCGGATGGGTCTGGCACGGAAGTGGCGGCGCTGGTGACCTGTCATTGCGGTCCGCCTGCCGATGCCGAGAAGGCCGTGCGGCCGCTGAAGGAGTTCGGGTCGCCCGCGTTGGATGGAGTCGGTCCGATGCCCTACTGCCAGCTCAACAGCATGCTCGATGCCGGCTTTCCCAAGGGCGCCCTCAACTACTGGAAATCGAATTTCCTCACGGAGCTCAGTGACGCTGCAATCAGCGCGATGATCGACTGTTTCGCGCGCTGTCCCGCGCCCATGGGTCAATTGCTCCTCGAGCATATCCATGGTGCAGCGACTCGCGTCGGGGTCGGTGACACGGCGTTCCCACATCGCAGGGAAGGCTACAACTTCCTCGTGCTCGCGCAATGGATGCGGCCGGCCGACACGAGCCGCTGCGTCGCGTGGGCGCGAGAAACCTACGAACTGATGCAGCCCTTCTACGCCCCAGGCCGGTATGTGAACTATCTCGACGACGACGAGACAGCAGATGCTGTCGCCGCGGCGTATGGCGCCAACTACCGGCGGCTGCAGCGGATCAAGGAGAAGTACGATCCGAAAAACTTCTTCCGCATGAACCAGAACATTCGGCCCTTGGCCTAAGGGTGACCGGGTGCCGTCCATTGCCCTCGCGCTCGGGTTTACTAACGAGTGCAACCTCGCCCGCGCGGAGACGTCGAGAGCAACGTCGAGATGGCGGAGGTCATCGCTGCTCGCGTCAACGCCCTTCCAGGACACGACTTCGGTCCAATCTCGAATGACCGCTGTTGTGAAGGGTTTCGGATGCCGGCCGCTTGAAGGACGGCGCCGCGAGTTCGGCGGCCGGCGTCCGAAAGCCTCCAAAGGAGGAAACCGCGCTGGGGGGACGTAGGATGGTGCCGCGTGCGCGAGCTAAGTCGCGGCGCACCCGCAAACAACCTTCAGACGATCAGGAAGATCGCCCATGGGATTTAATGTTCCGTGGCATCCGTACTTTCAATGGCTTGGCCGTAGCAAAAATAACACACCACACAATCTAGACGTGAGTTCACCGATGTTTGGATCGCGGAGGCAAACTAATCTCTCGCGACCTGGAAAGCCCGGAGCTATGTGAGCCGAAACTGTTTCGAGCTGCTCGTCAAGAGCATCACCGCATTTGTAATTCTGCTTGCATCGAGATCTGGACTGGGTGCAATTAGCGCGACAGTGCGCACAATCGCGATCGAGAGTGCCCGGGGTTCGAGTTGGCTCTTGTGCAATGGTTGGTGCTCCGCCACGAACTCAAGAGTAGCACGTCTTCAATCATGGGATCATCGCGCGCAACGGGCAATTGCCCCGCTCGTCCGGATGCCTTGTCGCCTATTGCTTCGCCGTGGCGTCTGCCGCAGCGTCCTACCGCGCGAGCGGTTTAGTCCGTTGGCACCTTTGAGACATGCCGACCGACCCTGACGATGTCCGTTTCCAGGGGAAGACCGGAAGTAGTGGGCCGACGGCTAAAGTGACGCGATTGACCCCCAGCGGACATCAGGGCACAGGAATTACACCCGGCTCGGGCTTACTGCACTTCCAAAGCTTTACCAAGCTGTTACATTAAATGTCGCTTTAAATGTCGCTTTCGGCGAAACGCCATGCTTAGTGCAGATTTCAATCGAGTCCGTCAGAAGAAACGGTGGAGCAACACCAGTGCCAATTTTCCTCGACCGACACGATCTCTCGGGCCTGACAGCTTCCGATATCGCCGAGGCGCATCGAAAAGACCTGGAAGTGCAAGATCAATACGGAGTTCGTTTCTTGACGTATTGGTTTGATGAATCGCGCGGCACGGGCTTCTGTCTCATTGACGCACCGGATATCCAAACTGCGATGCGGGTTCATGACGAAGCTCACGGCGAGGTGGCGAAAGACGTGATCGAAGTGGACCTCTCAGCCGTCCAGGCATTTCTGGGGAGAGTGTCTGATCCGGAACCGAGCGGCGAGGCAAACAACGTCAGAATCGATTCGGCCCTGCGGGCCATTATGTTCACCGACATCGTTGGCTCTACCAGCATGACAGAGCGTCTTGGCGATGCTCGATCTGTAGAGATGGTTCGGGCACATGACGCGCTGGTTCGCCGCGCATTGAAGGACAAGGGTGGGCATGTGGTGAAGCACACTGGCGACGGCATCATGGCATCCTTCGCCGACGCGGCTGCCTCCGTGCAATGCGCCCGCTCCATCCAGAAAGCGTTTGAAGCCTTCAATCTGGCAAGCAAGGAGAAGCTTCAGGTGCGAATTGGTATTGACGTCGGAGAGCCGATTGCGGACAGCAACGACCTTTTTGGTGCGACGGTTCAACTGGCTGCTCGCTTGTGTCAGTTGGCCGAGCCCGATGCCATTCTTGTGTCAAGTGCCGTTCAGGATCGCATCCGGGATCGCTTGCATGTCACAAACATTGGTCCCTGCCATCTCAAAGGCTTCCTGCAGCCTGTTGACGTATACGGGATCGAATGGCGCTAACTGTCGCGACTCTGCCGACGACGTATCGATTGAGGCGACGATGTCCGCTGTTGTGAAGGGTTTCGGATGCCGGCCGCTTGAAGGACGGCGCCGCGAGTTCGGCGGCCGGCGTCCGAAAGCCTCCAAAGGAGGAAACCGCGCTGGGGGGACGTAGGATGGTGCCGCGTGCGCGAGCTAAGTCGCGGCGCACCCGCAAACAACCTTCAGACGATCAGGAAGATCGCCCATGGGGATTTAATGTTCCGTGGCATCCGTACTTTCAATGGCTTGGCCGTAGCAAAAATAACACACCACACAATCTAGACGTGAGTTCACCGATGTTTGGATCGCGGAGGCAAACTAATCTCTCGCGACCTGGAAAGCCCGGAGCTATGTGAGCCGAAACTGTTTCGAGCTGCTCGTCAAGAGCATCACCGCATTTGTAATTCTGCTTGCATCGAGATCCTGGACTGGGTGCAATTAGCGCGACAGTGCGCACAATCGCGATCGAGAGTGCCCGGGGTTCGAGTTGGCTCTTGTGCAATGGTTGGTGCTCCGCCACGAACTCAAGAGTAGCACGTCTTCAATCATGGGATCATCGCGCGCAATGGGCAATTGCCCCGCTCGTCCGGATGCCTTGTCGCCTATTGCTTCGCCGTGGCGTCTGCCGCAGCGTCCTACCGCGCGAGCGGTTTAGTCCTTTGGCACCAAACGGACATGGCTGGCCGTCCTGAGGATGTCCGCTCCTAGGGGGATAGTGTTGCAAAAGTCGAAAATCGAACGACACCGAAAATCGCGCAAAAGTTGATTTTCAGCCGACTCCGCCACGGCAATACTCCGTAGCGCCTTGCGAAGCGCCGGGGGTCGTTTTTGTGTGAAACGATGTGGTTCCCTCATATCGCCGCGCGCGAAACGCATCAGCGGCTCTTAAAATTTTCGTTCGTCACCCCAAAAGGACTTTTTCAACACTATCAGGGGTAAAGGAGACTTCGACTAATCGGCCGCCGATGTCGCCTTCTGACCCAGACTTCGGGCCGATCGCCGAACAAGCTGCAGTTTTGGACAAAGCCTATTTCGCCACTAGATGCTTAGTGGGCGTTATCGCGGTGGGGCGGTCGGGGAAATGGCGAAGGTCAGCAAAGTGTTCCAGCCATGGGCCCGGTTGGCCGTATCGAATTCGCCATAATTCCTGCTTGGGGTCGCCCGACATGTTACTGAAACGGTCAGCACGGCGAAGGAAGGTTTGTCGGGAGCGCTCGCGATGAATCCGGCCAAAGTGCTCGCGGTCGGAATTAGACCGCCATTCGACTGTCGCGCGAAAGCCGTCCCTTCGTAGTCACTCACGTTGACTGGGCTCAACTCGCCCCCAAACGACGGCGCCACCGCTTGAATAGCGCCGAATTGGCCAGTCCCTGCGGGCAGCGTGGCATCCCGAAGGATCGCCGCCCGGGTCACATCGGGTGCAACCTCGTTGAGCAACTCCAGCGATTTTCCACTCATACCATATTCGAAATCAATGAATCCTGTGATGTTGCTGCCGGGCCGCGGCCCGCTTTTCTGCCATTCCGCGCCGGACCAGTCGTAAAGGCGGTGCAGGATTCGCCGTTCCCCACCAGATGATGTTGGTTTCAGGATTGTAGCGTTTAGCTTTGCGCGACTGCTGAGAATAACAAGCCACCAACTGTTGGGACGCGGTCGTTCACGATCTGGCGCAAGCGCACAGAGTAGCGCGCTGTCAGCAATCGGCATCGACCCCGTCGGTCCGGTCCCCGTCGGCGGCCGCCGAGATTAACAAGTGCGACGCGGCCCCGCGGGATCGAAATAAATAAGCGACGGTTGTATGAGCGATCTAAAGGTCGCTTGGATCAAATGCCAATGGTGCAGCCATTTTTGAGGAGGACGAATGCAATCGGCGCTAAAATTGCAGTAGAGGCAAGCCTTTGCAGAACTTCGGCTCAGACCCTCGCCGCCCATTTAATTTTTATTTAATTTTTTATATTTTAAGTTTAATTCATACCTTTAATGTGGTATTTTAATGGCATTTAAAGGATCGGCTTCCAAGATTTTGACGAGCTCGTTTTGATGGCAGGAGGTGCCGGACGACAATCGATTTGCGCTCTGCGGGGTGAACCCTTTACTCGGAGAAAAACTATGGAGCAGAAAAGTTCTCATTCGACACGCATCCCAAAATCCGGCTCAATTAGCTTCGGCCGTTCGAAAGCAGATTGCTTGATTCGCAGCATCTCTGCATACGGTGCCGCCCTTGATATTGCTGGAGATGAAAAAGATTCCCGACGAATTCGCGCTGACTGTCATTCCGGACGGTGGCCCGCGTCGCTGTTCAGTCGTCTGGCGTAAAGAAAAACGTATCGCCGTCGCATTCTATTGATACGCCACCAACTCATGCGGATGCAGGTGGAAGATCTTAGGGCCATAAGCGCGCCGGGGGCTTTCTCGAACAGGAGCTGCGTGCACGGAAGACCGGTTTTAACATAACTAATCAACCCTACCTGCCGACCGTGCGTGTATCCAACCGCATCCGGTGAGATGTTAGTTTTCTTGGAAGTTACCCAAACGGCTCTGGTCAGGCCTGTCAACAGCAGGAGAGAGCTTTGGCCGACAAACGGATGCAGCCCACTTGGGATCCGACTGCCCTTGCGGTGCAACTGCGGAATATCGCGGAACAAAACCAGCTACTGATGCAGCGCTTCGCGTCTCATCAGCCGGGCGCGATCAATTTCGAAATGGGCGGCACGTCAACGCTCAAGTTCGATTTTTTCGAGCTCATGACCAGGATGATGACCGACCCGGTGGCAGTCGCCCGCGCCCAGATCGACCTATTCTACGACTCTCTAGGTATCTGGCAGAAAATGGCGGAACGCATGCTCATGCTGCGTGCACGCGAGGCCGATGCCCCGAAAGACAAACGCTTCAGGCATCCGGACTGGAGCGAGAATGCTATCTTCGACTTTGTGAAGGACAGTTATCTCGTTGCTGCCAAGTCGATTCTTTCTGCTATCCGCGAAGTCAAAGGCATGGACGAGGCCTCTGCTCGCAGGGTCGATTTCTACACGCGCCAGTTCGTTGATGCCTTGTCGCCTTCCAATTTCGTCACCACCAATCCGGAGGTCCTCACCGCAACCCTGGAATCCGGCGGACAGAACCTACTGCGTGGTTTGGAGAACCTTCTTGCCGATCTGGAGCGCGGCAATGGCCGGCTTGCGATTACAATGACCGACATGAAGGCTTTCCGCCTCGGCGAAAACATCGCAACGAGCCCAGGAAAAATCGTCTACCAGAACGAGCTCATGCAATTGATCCAGTATACACAGTCGACAAGAGAAGTCCGGAGGCGGCCACTGCTGATCGTCCCGCCATGGATCAACAAGTTCTATGTTCTCGATCTACAGCCGAAGAACTCCTTCATCAAATGGGCCGTCGATCAGGGACATACGGTGTTCGCCATCTCCTGGGTGAATCCCGATGAGAAGCTCGCTGAAAAGGGCTTTGAAAATTACATGCTCGAGGGACCTTTGGCGGCACTGGACGCGATCGAGTCCGCGACCGGTGAGCATAACGTCAACGCAATTGGCTATTGCCTCGGCGGAACCCTGCTCGCCTCGACGGCGGCATATTCGGCCGCGAAGGGCGACGACCGGATTGCAAGCGCCACCTACTTCGCGACGCTTGTCGATTTTACCGAAGTCGGGGATATGGCCGTCTTCATCGACGAAGGGCAGCTGGCGTCTCTCGAAAGACGAATGCGCGAGCGCGGCTATTTGGAAGCGCAGGATATGGCGGCGGCGTTCAATATGTTGCGCGCCAATGACCTGATCTGGTCCTTCGTCGTCAGCAATTACCTGCTCGGCAAGGAGCAAATTCCCGTTGATCTTTTGTTCTGGAATTCCGATTCGACGCGCATGCCAGCGGCGATGCATTCGTTTTATTTGCGTAGGATGTATCAGCAAAATCTCCTGGCAAAACCCGGCGGCATCACGTTGGCGGATGCGCCGATCGATCTATCGAAAATCAGGACTCCGACCTTCATTCTGGCTACGCGCGAAGACCACATTGCGCCGTGGAAATCGACCTATGCCGCGACACGCTTGTACTCCGGGCCGATCAAATTCGTTCTAAGCGATGCGGGCCATATGGCTGGCGTGATCAGCCCACCGGGCAGCAAATATGGACACTGGGCGAACGACAATTTGCCGCTCAGTCCCGACGAATGGTTCGCCGGCGCGACGTCTCATCAAGGGTCGTGGTGGCCGGTCTGGGACGAATGGGTAACGCAACTCGATTCGGGCCGCGTTCCTGCGCGTGAACCTGGCGGTGGCAAGCTCACGATTATCGAAGACGCGCCGGGCTCTTACGGGCGGGTGAGATGGGCAGCGTAGAAAACAAAGCCCTCAAGATAACCGCACTCGTGAGGGCGGCGCATGGCCGTTAGGTCGCCGGCTCCAACGAAGGACCGCCTCGGTGCGATTATGCGCGGAACATTTTCGCATGATACGCTGAAGATGCATTTTTATGGTGTTTTCCGAAAGGTTGAGCCTGACGGCAATCAACTTGTTGGGAAGGCCGAGCTTCAGCGCCTCGAGCACGTGGGTGTTCGCGTGGCGTAAGGTCGACCATCGTCCGCTCCGGCACAGGCTTGGTGGCGCCGTTGCCGTCGTGCATTCCGGATGGCTCGGGAACGTCGTCGTGTTCCGATATCGTCTTGAGGCTCGACGCCCCATTTTGCCCAACGATCGGTAAGGGTCGGTAGACCCCACCGGCAAGAACCAGGCGTAATCCGGCGATAGCAACTTCGACCGGGATCGATGTCGGAAAAAAGCCACGGACTCCCCGTTGCATCGCGGCCGAAGCCGTCGCCTCGTCGTCGCGATTTGACAACAGGGCAACCGCTGCGTTCGGACAGGATTTTGCGAGAAACGCGAGACTATCCTCAATCGAAGGGTCAGTGATCTCCTTGCCCCCGACATTTAACGCGATCAAGCGGATATCTCTGCCTGATAGCCAGTTCAGATCACTCGTCGTTGCCATTTCGACGATTTCAGATCCAGTGAGTTCTCTCTTGAGGATATTGAGGATGGAGGTACGCGCCAGCACATGTTGTGCGATGATCACGAGCACCGGCGAATTTTGTAGGCCCTGGGCTGGTTCTACAGGATGGGTAAAGTCGTCCATGATGTCCCCGAATTGAGAAGAATGCTGGGTTTCCACACCATTTCCATTTCCATTTCCAATTTCTATTTCTATGGAATAAAGCCTGCCTTACATGCACTGCAGCGAATTGCTGCTGATCGCTGCGTTGCTCTCGATTTTCGAGCGAGCCGGAGCGTGGCTCAGGGGACCTTCCGGTCGGTTGCAACGGATCCTGGCGGCGGTTCTGTCGTTCCAGGCTCGCTGCAAATATTGCGATACGCCGTGTCCGTCGCTGAACCAGCGGGTCCATAGACGACAAATCCGGCATCGTTCTTCACGAAATACAGAAACGGCCTATTTCCGGCTTCTTCGTCCGACGTAATTCTTGCTTTGACGCGGCCGCAAATGGTGTCGACGGGCTGTCCGACCATATTTTTTCGAATGGCTCGTTTCATCTCAATGAACTCGGCGGACGCCGGGTCCTTCAACTTCGCGGCAATCGTGGTCTTGGCCTTGACAATGACTGGGTCGGACGTCTCGGCAGGCCGACCTGATGCGGGAGCTTCGACTTTCGCTTCGATCACGGTGGACGTCGGCTTTTTTTCGGGGGCCCCGGCCTGTCGCGGACGGCGGCAGTCGACCGCTCTTCCGCCCTCGCCGCGATAGTGGACTTGACTTTTGTTGCCGCGGAATTGGCCTTGGACGACGCTGGCGCCGGTTCAATCGGCCGACTGGCCGCCATCTTGTTGAGACCGCCGAACCCGTTTGGGTCCGCGCATGCTTCCATGCTGGCTTGCGGCGATAAAGGGTTGCTACAGCCAACCAGGGTCGCAGCCAGAACACCAATGAGAAGCGTTCTCATGCTAATCCCTCATGAGGGGCCTGAGGGCCGCTCGCACTTCTTGCGGCGATCTAATAATGTTGCGCTGGTCGTCTATCATTTGCGCAAAACCATTAACTGCTTGCTAAACGCCCGGCCTTTCGCCGCGGCAAGCTTTGCATGGTTAATGTCGACGCAATTCCACCGTCCTCATCACGGCATTGCTGAACATCGTTGCGAAGCGTGCGCTCCGATCCCAAGAGACCGCTGGAGCGCCGGCGTCAATTCGTATGCCCCATGTCCGCCACTGTCAGGAACCGGCCCTGCCGGGGCGGCCTGGCGACGTCCGCTCTTGAGGGTACAACGGATGTGCGGTGCAAGCGGGGACACTTCCGAGTTTGACCCGAAGCGGACATATGGGGCGCTTGCAAGCGCGTACCTAGCTTATTTCAGCGACTTTGCGTTGTCGGCATGCGCTCGGGCGGCCATGTCACGCATTATTATTCGGACCGCCCCAGTTGCGAATTGTTGTAACGTGGCAAGCCCGATCGGTCCGCGGAATGCGATATGAATTGGTTCCTAAGATTTATCGCCATTGTCGCTGTACTTTCAGCATCAATCAGTTCTGCAACCGCTAATCCTAAGCGGATCATGATCCTTCAGTCGAGCGGTCAGAATTTCAAGCCCTGGAGCGAATACGTGAAAGGTTTCCGGCAAGAGCTGGAACGTCAGTCACCCATACCGATCGAAGTGCAGAGCTTCCCTGTAGTAATTGCTTCCGGTAGCGAAAGTGCTGAGAACCGACTTGCGGAGTATCTGAATGCGCTGTTCTCCAGCCATCCGCCCGACCTGATCGTAGCCTTTGGGGCGCCAGCCGCGGCGTTCGCGCAGCGGCATCGACGCGACCTATTTCCCTCTACACCAATGCTGCTTACGGCTATCGATCAGCGGCGTGTCCAGCAAATGAACGTCACCGAAAATGATACCGTGGTGGCCGTTTGGATAGACGTCCCGGCTCTCTTTGAGAACATTCTAAAGGTGCTGCCGAGGACGAAAACCATTGCTGTAGTGATCGGAAGCTCGCCGAACGAGCAGTTTTGGGTGCAGGAGATGAAGAACCAGCTCGAACCCCTGAAGGGTCGGGTTGACCTTCTCTTTTGGAATGAACTCTCGTTCGAGGAAATCTTGAAACAGGCGGCAACGCTTCCAAAGGACAGCGCTATCTTTTGGATTCAGCCTCAGATCGATGTGACTGGTGCCGTTCACGAGGGCGAGCGAGCTCTAAAAAGGCTTTATGCCGTGGCGAACTCGCCAATCTTTTCCCACGACGACTCATTCTTTGCTGGCGAGATTGTAGGCGGGCCGATGACGTCGGTCTCACAGGGTTCCCAAACTGCTGCCGCAGTCGCCGCCAAGATACTTGGAGGCACGAAGCCCCGAGCGATCGAGACGCCGGTTCTGCAATACGGTCCGGCAAAATATGATTGGCGTGAGCTCAGACGCTGGGCCATTCCTGAAAGTCGGTTGCCCAAAGGAAGTGAGATCCTCTTTCGCGAGCCAACCCTTTGGGAGCTTTACCGCTGGCAAATCCTTGCAATTTGCGCAGCAGTATTGTCGCAGGCGGCTATGATCACGGGCCTGCTTTATCAGAGGCGTCGGCGGTTTTTGGCCGAGGTTCAGGCACGCCAGCGGATGTCCGAACTGGCGCGTATCAACCGCTACTCTATGGCAGGCGAATTATGCACATCTATCGCACACGAGCTAAATCAACCGCTCGGTGCTATTCTGCTTAACGCAGAAACGATGGAGCAGATGTTGCGATCATCTCCGCTGTCAGATGCAACTGAACTGCTTGGAATTGTCTCTGAAATAAGAAGAGACGATGAACGAGCTGGCAAAGTGCTTCAGCACATTCGCAGCTTGGTCAGAAGGGTTCCCATTGATGTTAAGCCGCTTGATCTCAATGAGGTCGTCAGCGAAACGTTGGATTTCTTATCCAGCCTTGCAATCGCCCGAAAAGTGCAAATCCGCCACAGTCTTGCTGAGCTGCCCCTGCCCGTGAAAGGTGATTACACGCAACTTCAGCAGGTGCTTCTAAATCTCGTTGTGAACGCGTTAGATGCCACCGCCCACAAGGCGGTAAACGAGCGGGTCATTACTGTCCAAACGAAGCGCTCGGACAATTGGGCTGAATTTTCGACTGCAGATACCGGTCCCGGCGTACCCCCTGAACAATTGTCAAGAATATTCGAGCCGTTCTTCTCAACAAAGCCCAACGGGATGGGCATGGGCTTGTCGATCGCTCGAACGATTGTGGAATTTCACGGAGGGATAATAAATATTCAGAACCGATCGAGCGGCGGAGCTATCGTTATCGTGAGGCTGCCGCTCATCAGGTAACTCGGCAGATCTTGGTTAGAAAACACCTTCGTACCGGTTGCTAACGCAAAGCGAGGCGAAAGGGAAAGTCTGCTTGTGGCACCTTTGAGACATGCCGACGCACCCTGCGAATGTCTGCTTATCGGGGTAGATCGGAAGTGGTCAGTGCACCGGCAAATCGCCGCGAATGACCCACCGGATATCGTTGCGTCGCGAGACCCGCACTGCGTGGGGACGTCCTGTTACCCAAAGTGCGGACATCAAGAGCCAACGGTTAAGCTATATCATCCGTGGCTGGAGTCTGCCGCGCGGCTTTTTCTTGTGCGATAATTCCTTCTAGCCGCGAGATGTTCTCCAGCAGGCGCTGGCTGGTCAGCACGAGAAAGTAGTAACCGAATTGCGGATTTTGAAAGTAGATCTCGAGCAGCCTATCATAAGTTATAGTCATCACCTGCCCGTCTTCAATGCATTCGACGGTCGCGGTTCGCCGTTTATTGGGAGTAAGGAAACCAAGCTCGCCCATCAGTCGTCCCGGCGGAAGTTCGACGTCGATTTCCCTGACCAAAAACTTTCCTGTGACCGTCAAGAACATTTCGGTGGCCGCATCATCCTTCTTGAACAATTTATCGCCCCGGCGATATTTGCGCTCGGTCATGAAAGGTTTGAGCCATTCCAATGAGGTATCGCCCTCCGTCGCGATACGTGCCCTCTTGATCAGATTGAGCATTTGACGGAGGCGAATTGCATTGATAGGCAGCAACAGCAGATACAAGATAAAAGTCGCGACGTTTCCTGAAAGCGCGCCAAAGGCGACGAAGAATGTACAGCCGGCCATGTTCGCGACGCGCAGCGGCACCATTGTATGCATCAGCAAGGTAGCGACAAGAAAGATGGCGCCAACCAGAGCGAACATGTTGGCAAGCGTAATGTTGGCTAGCACAATTTCCAGCAGCCGATTGAATAGTGCGTCGTAGGTGATGCTGTTGGGATCGAGGCCCATCTGAACCAGAATCTTTGCGATCCTGAGGTTGTCCGCCGCCGTATCAAGAATGCGGTTTAGTATCGTCGAAAAATCTGCACTGCTCGACTCCATCGGATCTTCCCCCGCGCAAAAGCCGTCGGTATTTCGGTCGGATAACGCTTGCTGAGAACGCTGTTCAAAGAACGCAGCGCTTCCGACGAGGTGATCGATTAACCCTTAACGTTTCGCCTGCCATTTGGGCTCCTTCTGGAGCATTCGTTTGGCCTTCTTCTCCGCACGCTTCTTGAGATCGGCCTTAATCTTATCGATCAAAGTCCGTGTTCCCGGCGTCCAAACTTTGAGGGTCGAGTTCACTTTCGCCTCGACTTCATCGCTTCGTTTTCTTTGCAACCTTCTTAGCGGTCGTTGCTGACTTCTTGACGGTTTTCTTAGCCGCGTTCTTACCAGACTCTTTTTGGCGCGTTCTTCGAAGTTGATTTCTTTCGACGAGGAATTACCACAAATGGCGGCATCATAGGGTCGGCTAGTAAACCGTCACCGGCCATCGGCATATAGGTAACGGGTTGTTCGCCCGGCTTCACGGGGTCTGGCTCCATTGCATGTTGCACGGCGTCCGATACCGTGGTTGTTATGTTTTCGACGGCGTCGTTGATCTTATCGACCAACTTCTCGATTACGTTTTTATCCTTGTCGTCGTCCATCGCGCCCTCCAGGAGTGGAATGCGGGCATGACACTGTTGGCCGCCCGTCGGTAGCTATTGATTCTTTGCTGGTGCGCCCGGAAGCACGGCTGCCACACCTTCCGGATTGATGTTGAAGGCCAAGAATATCAACGGCTCGTCGCCTGGGTTTCCCCATTGGTGCACGAGGCCGTAGGGTTCATAGATCAAAGAACCCGGTCCCCTTGCTTCTGTCTTACCGTCGACCGTGTTGGCCCCGGTGCCGGAGATGATAAAATATAGAGCCGCGCCTGACCGATGGTGTGGAGGGTTGGAGGGCATCCGCGCCGGAAATGTGACTCGCGTGAGATTGAGATCATAACCGCCTGGCTTCAGGTCGGGGATCGGATTCGCTGTGCGATACAATCCTCTCACGGCGGCAGGTGCCGTCTCGGCAGGCCGACCCAAGTCCACGGCGGGCGCGAGGAAGAAGTGGAGGAAAGTCGATGGCCCTCCGCTGCCCGCCGTTAGCGCCGCGGTCTTTCCGCCGGCGATGAACAGCCCCTCTCCGGCGTTGAGCATTTTGGCCTCGCCATCGAGCGCGACCTCGGTCGATCCTGACATCTGGTAGAGGATGCCGTTGGCTCCCAAAACGCCGCTCTTCTCATCCGGCTGAAGAGTGACGCTCACTGCTTTGAAATGGAGCGGCACGTCTGTGACGGTCGGCAGTTTGGTTGCGGCGATCACTGTTCGTGTAATTGCCGGTGGAGCGGGGGTGATTTGTGCGGTCCCGGAGGCGGGAAGCGCCATCGCGCCGAGCAACAGTAGTCCGGTTGTCCTGAATTGCATGATTGCCTCCCAGGTTCAGCGGATAATCGGAGCACCATACGCTCTCCCAGCGCTTCTTGGAATGGGAGGCCGCTTCGAGCTGCTATTGGACGGAAACCGGGAGCAAAGGCCGAGCGAAACTGAGTTCGTGGCCGTCGGGGTCAATTAGGTGGAAGAAGCGCTCACCCCATTCGGCATCGCGGGGCACGGTAGCTGGCTGGCATCCCGCTGCGAGCGCACGGTCGTAAAGTGCGTCAACATCGGCAACGTAGAAGATTACCCGCCCCCACCAGGACCAGCGCCGCTCGGCTGGCTGGGCGATGAGGTTAAGAAAGCTCGCCCCTGCTCGAAAGCTGGTGAGGGACGACCCTTCGCCGCCATGCAGGACCTCAAACCCCAGCGCGCCGTAGAACCGGACAGCTCGTGGCATTTCGTGGGTGCCCAGTGTGACCGCGCTGATCCCCTCGATCATGGACAGAACTCTCCTGTTTCATTTCCCCGCGCCGCTTGTAGCCGACACTTCTCCACGTGTCAGAACAAAGCCAAGTGCGCGACGTACGGGCTGACCGTCGCCTCATGGATCGACTGGGGCAGGAATAACCGCAATGGACGAAGCCGGTTCATCGGATAACCTAAACGAACGGCGCTCAACAGCTAGTGGCCACGTCGTCGCTTGCGCAAGAGTTGGCGTCGAACAGCCAGCCTGCATCAAGGGTTCAGATCCTCAGTGGTCACTACAACACCGCGGTCAGAGTGCCCCTCCCGCTGCAACTTCGCGCGAGCGAGATGTTCGATCTCGGCTCGGTGCCTTACAAAGATAGCGATGAGTTGTGCATGGCCTGCGTCCCTTCTGCTCATACGCTCTCTGTTCAGAAGGGCAGTCTCCGTTACCCGGCACTTTTCGATTTTGCCGCCGTACTCCACCACGAAATGGACGTAATCGCCGCCAGCAACAACCATGAGAATGGTCCTCAGACGGGGGTAAGACTAACATATGGTGGTTTATCCGGCCTCCTACAAGCGAGGGCTGCATGAGCGCATCAATCTGCCAGCGCCCATCTTCCCTAGACCGCCGCGATAAGCGTTTGGGCAATGGCCAAGCCCGCTCGCGTCGGCATCGGATCAAGCCTGCCGTAGGTCCAATTCGGCCCCGTTCCTTTAGGGAACAGGCGAATTAACGCGCTAAATGCATCGCGTGTGCGGATCCATCGCCAGAAGCCGAAGGCACTCGGCCAAAAGTTCGGCTGCGGATTTATGCGGCGTCTCTCCATCAAGGTTCTCCGGCTTCGGGAGTGCTGCGGGGTGCCGTGGCGCGCCTTTTTCTTTGCAGTAATGGGTTGCTCCGGACTTGCCCGGACCGGAATCGCACCAATCTAATAGGCATCGCTTTATATGGAGTAGCAGCGATGGCAGGGCTCAAGACCCCGCGTCAGCTGGCGGACCGGATGCGCGATCATCGCGCGCAGCACCGCGCCCGCGATGGTTTCGTGCGAGAGACCTTCACCCAGCGCCGTGACGACGCCCGCCAAACGGTCAGGGAGTTCCTCGATCACTACCCGAAGCCGGCCTACATGAGCGAGGTCGAGCACTGGCGCGAGCTGCCAGGCGGGGAGATCGAGTTCACGATGAGGCGGCTGCGAACGGCAGTCTGAACGGGGACGACCCCGAAATCAGATAGTCGCATCGTGCATGAAGAGACCTGTGGAAATTGCCGCTGCTGCCGCAGCTCTAGCTTCGGCCGTCGTGACGCTTGCATCCTGCCGGCTTGCATCCTGCCGAATTCGGATCGTTCGTGGTCATGGTGAACCGCCCCGAAACTGCGGGACGATGGCGCCTGAGGCTGGTTGGCTGCGGCCGGCATGACGAAGGAAGCAGCGTTGCTGCTTTTTTGACTCAGTCCCTGTCACCGTAAGCACAATCTGCCGGATCAGCTTCGTGTGCGCCCAAGCTCGGATCGAAGCGGAATAGCGTAGAGCAATAGGGGCAGACGATCTCACTGGCATCGCCCATCTTGAGGAAGATGTGTGGGTGATCTTGTGACGGTTTATCCCCAATGCACTTGAACTCGCGGCAGCCAATGCGGACGATCGGCACCCCGACTTCGTTATGAAACGTCGGATAACTTTCCATCTGCAGTGCGCGGCTTAGGCGCCCGATCGATGATGCGAAGTGCCGTGCATGGATCGTCGAACGAGGGCTCGATCAGCACCCGGTGAGCGGCGCCCCTCTCGCGTCGTTCGGTTGCCGTAAAACGTACCCATAGCGACACGTCCATCGTCAGTTTCTCCCACCAAGGGAGAGGGTTGGAAGCTAACGCACCTGTAGAGACGCCGGGGTCGCCATCGCCGCGACGGGGTGCTTCACTGCGTTCTGCACCTTCTCGAAGGCGCTCACCTCGATCTGGCGCACGCGCTCGCGCGAGACGCCGAATTCCTCGGCCAGCTCCACAAGCGTGATCTGTTCCTCGGCGAGCCGGCGCGTCTCGAAGATGCGCCGCTCGCGCTTGTTGAGCACGGTGAGCGCATCGGACAGCGTCTTGCGGCGGTTATCGAACTCCTCGCCCGCGGCGAGCGTCGTCTCCTGGTCCGGGGATTCGTCCACCAGCCAGTCTTGCCACTCGCCGGAATCGCCGTCCTCGCGGATCGCAGCGTTGAGCGAGGCGTCGCCGCCGAGCCGCCGGTTCATGCAAATCACGTCCGTTTCGGTGACGCCGATCCGCCGGGCGATGATCTTCACCTGGTCCAGCCGCATATCGCCATCGTCGAGGATGGAGATTTTGCTCTGGGCCTTGCGGAGGTTGAAGAACACCTTCTTCTGGTTGGCCGTGGTGCCCATCTTCACCAGCGACCACGAGCGCAGGATGTATTCCTGGATCGCCGCCTTGATCCACCACACGGCGTACGTGGCGAACCGGAAGCCCTTCTCCGGCTCGAAGCGCTCGACCGCCTGCATCAGGCCGACATTGCCCTCGGAGATCGCCTCGGAGATCGGCAGGCCGTAGCCGCGATGGTCCCTGGCGATCTTGGTCACGAGCCGCAGATGGCTGGTAACCAGCTTGTGCGCCGCGTCGCGATCGCCGTGCTCGCGCCAGCGCTTGGCTAGCATGTATTCTTCCCGGCGTTCCAACATCGGGAACCGCCGGATTTCCTCAAGATAACGGGTGAGGCCGGGTTCGGCTGTAAGGATCGGCAGGGCCGCGTTGCGGGCCATGATCAAGCCCTCAAACTAGTTTCGAAACAAATTATCTGCATCCAGTCGGTTGTCAAGTTAATTTCGAAACGCTATTATATCTCGAAGAGGCAAACATGTCAGCGCGCGAAACGGCAGAGCTCCTGCTGCAGGCGGGACGGCTCGTACAAGCTGAGGGCTATGACGGCGAGCTCAGTCCGGCCCAATGGATGGCGCTCCGCTTCTTCGCCCGTGCCAACGCGTTCTCGCGGACCCCGTCGGCATTCGCGGAATTTCAAGCGACAACCCGCGGCACCGCAACACAAGCCATTAAGGCGCTTGAAGCGGGCGGGTACTTGGTCCGACAGCCATTCAAGACGGACGGGCGAAGCGTAAGTCTGCGACTGACGAGCAAGGGCAAAAAAGCCCTTGCACGCGATCCGTTCGAAGTTCTGGTGCGCGCCGTGGATTCGCTCGACGCGACAGAGCGAACTGCGATGCGTCGCGCCCTGCACCAAGTGTTGTCCACTCTAGCTACGAGTGGGGCGCATCGGCGCTTCGGTGTCTGCCAGGACTGCACGTACTTCGGCAGAGAGATGTGCGGCAACCTGCCGAGCACGGGCCCCTCGGCCGCTGAATGCCTGCTCCTCGGTGTTCCGATTCAGCCAGAGGACGTAGGTCTTCTGTGCGTCCATTTTCAACCAATGAACGAGCACCGCAAGGACGGACACCATGAATGAGTTCACCACTGCGATCTGCTGAAAGGACGCTTAATTGACCTTCGTCGTCAACGAGAGGGCGCAGAGCTTTGGGGTGATTTCTGTCGCTCATGCGCAAATCGCTTTCGGGAAATCTACTCTCTTCACGCGGGCCAATTCGGCGAGATCACAATCCCGCATTTTCTGTTCGCCGAAGTGATCGAATAATTTTAGTTGTTTGCTGCGGTGCATGAGTCTCCGAATCTGGCACGAGACGGACATCGCATCGGCTGTCGCCGATGTCCGTTCTTCGGGGTAGAGCGGAAATCGCTGGGATTTGCGCCGAAGTCCGAAGGTGACTGCGATAAAGCAGACATAGGAATGGAGCTAGCGGGCTTCCGATGATCGTTTGTTCCTGCAACGTCCTAAGCGACACCGAGGTGCGAACTGTCGCCAACACTGCGACGCGCCGAACCACCAGCTATGTCTATAGCTGCCTTGGCTGCAGAGCCCGCTGCGGTCGCTGCGCCCGCAACATCCGAGAAATCATGGACGAGGTTTTTGACGGAGCGAAAGTCGGTCGTGCGGATGGCGGCGCCGTACTCGCTGCGCCCGCGGACAAGCAGCCCTAGGCTTCAATGGTGCCGCCATCCAGTGGCATCGTTCAGACTAAATTTTCTAGAGTCTGAACCATGGCCAAAACAGGAGCGTGGTTATGAAGGGTGATGCAAAGGTCGTCGAATTTCTAAATAAGGCGCTGCGGCATGAATTGACCGCGGTCAACCAATATTTGGTTGCACTACCGGCTGCTCGACAATTGGGGTTACAAGGATCTTGCCAAGCAGTGGCGTAAGGAATCGATCGAAGAAATGGAGCACGCTGACAAGCTGGTCGTGCGAATCATTTTCCTCGAAGGTTTCCCGAACCTGCAACTGCTCGATCCCCTGCGCATCGGTCAGAACGTCAAAGAGGTGCTTGACTGCGACCTGGCGGCGGAGATTTCCGCCCGCACGCTCGACCAGGAAGCCGCAACGGGTTGAAATTCCGCAGCGCAGGGTCTCCTGCACCACCGAGGTGTGCTATCCTTTCCCTGGAGGACAAGAGGCCGACCAGGTGCGAATGAAACGACGCGCGTTCATCACGCTGCTCGACGGCGCTGCAGCCGCGCCGGATTGGCGTCATGATCGCCCTCCCGGAGGGAGATCCGGAATTGAAAAAGCGGCTCGCGGCGTTCCGGCAACGGCTCCGGTCAAACTGAGAAGACGCAGCACCACGACGGCACAGCGAGGAGCCTAGCAAGATGGTCTAGTAGGGGCCTCCATTCAAAGGCACTCGCGCTGAATGACTAGACTCTGCAACACAAGGAGGAAAAAATGAAAATGTTACCTCAAGTCTTGTTTTGGTTGGGACTAATTTCTATCCCGTTCGCATGGGTGGTATGGTACTTTGGGCCACAGCTTGAAGTCCTAAGGCCAGTCCTTGCCAGTATTAGCGATCCTGCTTTAAGAGCGGCTTTGCAAGAAGCCCACGCAGAGCGGTTGGGAATTTGGGTCGGTGTTTGGCCAGTATCACTCCTGGTATTGAGTCAAATCCTGGAAACGAAAATGCGGGGATAAAAACGCCGTCGCCGCTGCTGACGAACGATTGGCTCTCGATTGGTAGAGTTGAACGATCTTCGCGTATGCGCGGCAATATCCCGAGCACTTTGGAATCGAGCGCAATGTAGTTGCGTATACGTCTGCCCCAGCGTTGCGCGAACTCGATCGCTTTCGGAGGAGATGGAGAGCTAGACAAGCCGGTCGCCTTCCTCCACGACGACCTCCATCGCTTTCGTATCGACCATCCGCTCTTCAGCGCCAAGACCAATCGGCGGTTCCCGCCCGTCGCACTGCCCAGGCTCGATACCAGCACTATCTCTTTCCATCGAGCGTGACGCAGTAGAACAGCGCCGATCAGTATCGAGGCAAAAGGAATTGTCATCGATACTATGAAGATCAATGCGATGATCCCGACCGTGAAGAGCAGGTAAGTGCGCTCGGGCATCGCTTCCTGTAGATAAAACTTGCATCGCAGTCTCTAATTACGATGCGAGGACCAAATATTAATACGCCCCCAAGCACCAATAGAATTGACCTGGCTCAAAGTGCACATCGAGTAAAATCACTGCAATCCTACGCACGTCGTTTGCTGCGGTGCATGAGTCCGGAATTGGCACTTTTGAGACATGCCGACGGTCCGCGATTATGTCTGCTTGCGGGGTTAGACCGGAAGTGAGCTGCACGCGGTCAATGCGACGCGATTGACCCAACTCGGACATCACGCAGGGTCCAATTGGATATACAGGTAGCTGTTAAGCGGCTAAAACAGGCACCGGAAACCACGTTGGGCTTCGGGCAATTAAATGAATAGCCGCGCTTCATTGCTCTCAGGGACAAAGATGAAACGGCGTGAATTTCTCTTAAGCCTCGGCGGAGCCGTAATATGTCCCTTTGCTGCGTTTGGGCAGCAAATCAAAGTTCCGACAATCGGCGTACTCGTTTTGGGGAATCCTAATCCCGGTCCCTTTTTGAAAGCTCTTCGAGAAGCGCTGGGAAAAATTGGCTACATCGAAGGCCAGAGTTTTCGCCTAGAGCTGCGATCCGCGGGTGGCGATGCGGCAGCCCTTGGAGATTTGGCTAGTGAATTGGTTCGCCTCAAAGCCGACGTTATTGTCGCTTGGCAAACGCCATCTGCCATGGCGGCGAAGCAAGCCACGAACAGCATTCCCATCATCATGGCGGCAGTCGGCGATGCGGTTGCTACCGGACTTGTGAAGAACCTGGCACGGCCTGAAGGTAACATCACCGGAAATACGGCCATCGCTGCAGAAGTCATGGCTAAGAACGTCGAACTCATTCGTGAGACGTTGCCGGCCGCTCGCCGCGTTGCAGTTCTGGCGAACACGGTGGACCCCTTCAGCAAGCCCTTTCTCAGTCAGATCGAGCTCGCAGCACCGGCCCTTGGCATCGAGATCAATCGGGTAATGATGCATCCAACGGAGAATGCCGAGGGTCATTTTGAGGGAATGAGCCAAAGCAAGGTGGATGCAGTTATTATTCAACCAACCTTGGTACGGAGGGATGTCATCGAACTCACACTGAAGCATCAGATGCCTTCGTTCTCGATGGTTGGTTCGTTTCCTTCTTCGGGGGGTCTGATGTCGTACGGCGCCTCTGATCCCGACCAGTGGCGGGAAGTGGCCATATACGTGGACAAGATACTGAAGGGCTTACGCCCGGCCGATTTGCCAGTCGCGCAACCGACCCGGTTTGAGCTAATCGTGAATCTCAAGACCGCCAAAACGCTTGGCATCACCATTCCTCCGTCGCTGCTTACGCGCGCGGATGAGGTGATCGAATAGCGTTTTCTTGCTGTGGCGCATGAGTCCGGTTTTGGCACCTTTGAGACATGGGGACCGACCCTGACGATGTCCGTTTCCGGGGGGATAGTGTTGCAAAAGTCCCAGAAGGCGCTGCTGCTAATTTTCCGCCAAAGCACGAAACAAGCGATAGTCGCCGATCAATGCGGCCTAAAACCCGCTACCGGAATCGCCTGTGAGTTTGGCGCATGGAGGCGTGGTCCCCCACATCATTTTTTCAATCGCCGCGCCTACGGCTCGGAGAATTTGAGTCCCATCCCGCGAAAAGACTTTTGCAACAGTATCGGGGGAAGAGCGGCAGTGGTCGGCCGGCGACCAAAATTGCGCGATTGACCCGCAAGAGACATTTGGCGCGAGAGAAAAAGCCAAGGAGTGTCAATCCGAATTGGTCAGAACCGCGCATTCACCGTTCGACTGCAAAGATGCGCCAATCTCCGGGGACACCCTTGAGCGAATGATTGCCGCGATCACCAAAACGCAAGCCGGAACCCGCCACTAGGTCCTTGACCGTGCCCGACACCAACACCTCACTCGCGCCGGCGAGCGCTGCCACACGCGCTCCGATGTGAACGGCAATGCCGCCGATATCATCGCCGATCACTTCGCACTCGCCGGTATGAAGCCCGGCGCGGACTTCAATGCCCAGCGGCCTGATTTCGTCGGCGATGGCGCAAGCGCAGCGCACGCCGCGTGCCGGACCGTCGAAAGTGGCAAGAACGCCGTCGCCGGTCGTCTTGATTTCGTGGCCGCGGAAGCGTGAGAGGGTGCGCCGTATCGCGGTGTGATGGGTGTCAAGGAGGTTGTGCCAACGATGGTCGCCGAGCGCGGCGGCTTTCTCGGTCGAGCCAACGATGTCTGTGAAGAGCACCGTGGCAAGCACCCGGTCGACCGCGACGGGCGCAAGCGAGCCGGTCAGAAACTCCTCGATCGCATCAGCGATGTCGTCGGCATTGTCGCCGACGAAGGGGATGTGGTCGACCCCTGGGAACTCGAGATAGCGAGCACCTGGAGTATGCGTGGCCAGAAACCGGCCGCCCTCGACGCTGATGTTCCTGTCGTCCGTCCGATGGATGACGAGGGTCGGGACCCGGATCGTCGAGACGATGTCGCTGATGTCAATCAGACGGTTCATGCGCGCGTACGCGGCGGCGCCAGCAGGGCTATTGGACACTCGCTCGTTCTTGCCCCACCAGCGTTTGAACGCGCAGTCATTGACGCGGGAGGGCGCAAACCTTGCCACGCTACCGCCGCTGCCCCAGTCACGCTCGATATAGTCGAGAGACTGCGCCAGCGTCGACAGAGCAAATGTTGATGCGGGATAGGCGTTGCAGAGCACCAGCGCGCGGCAGCGACTGGGATAGGTCGCGGCGAACAGCGCCGACATCGTGCCGCCTTCTGAAATGCCGAGAAGCGCCGCCTGTTCCATGCCGGCGGCGTCCGTAACCGCACGCAGGTCGTCCATGCGCTGGTCTAGGCCCGGGTAGTCGGCGACCCGATCCGATAGGCCCGTGCCGCGCTTGTCGAACATCACCACCCGGCCGTAGCGCGCCAGGCGCAGCAGCCAACGACTCACCTCGGGTTCGTCCCACCAGTGCTCGACGTTGGTAAAGCCCGGCGGAGCGAAAACAACGTTGAGCGGACCCTCGCCGAACACTTGATAGGCGATGTGAACGTCGCCGCTCTTGGCGTACCGGGTGTCTGGCTGCATTGACGGACCACCCACGCTTGCCGGGACTTTCCGGCCGGCCGGAACTATAGCAGCAGCTTAGATTGTCGGGAACGGCTCAATGTCCCCTGTTGGGCACCTTTGAGACATGCCCGCCTATCCTGAGAATGTCCGTTCACCGGGGTTGACCGGAAGTCGCCGTGGTCCGGCCAAACCGACGCGAATGATCCATCTCGGACTCACGGTTATTTAGCCACTCACCCATTCAAAATTCCGAGTTACGGGTTCATAATGTGGCGGTAAGGCGCGCCGCGAGGTGACGAATGAATCGCCGCGATTTTGCCACGCTTCTCGGCGGCGCGGTGGTAGCGTGGCCACTCGCAACGCGCGCGCAGCAACTAGCGGTGCCACGGATCGGCTACGTCTGGAGCGGCGCCCGCGGGACGGACGTGTATACCCAGACCGGATTCCGTCAGGGACTTGCGGACCGGGGGTACGTCGTCGGGCGCAACCTGGTTTTAGAAGAACGCTACGCCGACGGAAAACCGGAGCGCGCACCTGCGCTGATCGCCGAACTTCTCACGCTCAATGTCGATGTTCTCGTGACTCCAGGCACGCCCACTTCGCTGGCTGCGCAACGTGCAACATCCACGGTGCCGATCGTCTGCATTAGCGGAGATCCCGTCAGAACCGGTCTTGTGGCAAGTCTTGCTCGACCAGGCGGCAACATCACTGGGCTGTCGCCGCTCTCCGGCGAATATGGCGTCAAGTGGTTGGAACTGCTGAAGGAGGCGGCACCGAAGGTGCATCGTGTCGCCGTGTTGTGGAATCCTGACAATCCGACGAATGCTAACCAAGTCGAACTTGTGCAGAAAGCGGCACCCGCGCTCGGTCTCGAGCTGACAGCGCTCTCGGTGCGGCTGGCGGACATCGAGAACAGCTTCGCCGCTCTGGCAGAGACGGGCCTCGACGGCCTCATCGTCACCGACGATCCATCTCTGTTACCCCTCATCCCCCGGCTGATCGCGCTCACCGCAGAGCGGCGCTTGCCGGCGATCTATCCATTCACCGACTCGGTCCGGCGAGGGGGACTAATGTCGTACTCGACCAACCTTTTCAAGCTATGGCAACGCGCCGCGGGCTATGTTGATCGCATCCTCAAAGGCGCGCGTCCGGCGGAGCTTCCCGTCGAGCAGGCGACGGACATTACCCTGAGTATCAACCTCAAGACCGCTAACGCTCTCGGCCTCGACATTCCAATTACGCTGCTCGGCCGCGCCGACGAGGTGATCGAATAGCAACGACAATTCCTGCGGTGCCTGAGTCCGTTCCTGGCACCTTTGAGGCATGCGGACGGACTTTGAAATTGTCTGCTTATCGGGGTAGACCGGAAGTCGTCGGCACCCAGTCAGAATGGCGCAATTGACCCAACTGAGACATTGGGCACCCCAAAGATATCATATTGGACCGGTCCCAAAGTCTTCCAAGTATCGGGTCTAGGTTGATACTCTGCCGCATTCTGATCCTCGGAGGCAGGCATGAAGCGACGAGACGTTATTGCGCTTTTCGCGGGTGCAACTTTCGCAGCCCCGTTTGTCGCTCACGCGCAGAATACCAACAAAGCTCGCAGACGGATCACCTTCCTGCCAGATCTCCACCCGGCAACGCTCGAAGCCTGGCGGGCAGAAATGCGCGTCCTCGGCTGGATCGAGGGGCAGGACTTCGTCATTATGCAGTCAGGGAAAGAGCTGGGAAGCCGCGGCTCATTAGATGAAGCCGCACAGCGCGTGGTAGAGAACAAGCCTGACCTCGTTTTCACTACCACAACCGCCTACGCGCTCGCTCTGCAACGCGCAACGGGGTCAATTCCTATTGTGATGCTGGGTTCTGGATACCCGGTCGAGGCTGGCGCGGCTGACAGCCTCGCCAAGCCCGGAAGGAATGTCACAGGCAACGCGATCTATACGGAGACGGGGGTCTGGGGCAAGATGTTGCAACTGCTCCGCGAGGCCAAGCCGGACATCAAACGAGTCGCCGCCTTGTGGAGTTACGTCATACCCGCGTTTCCTAAAGAGGAGATCGAGCCAGCCTACGCTGAGCTCAATAGCGCCGCACGCTCGCTTAACCTGGAGCTTCACATCGTCGAGGTCGCGAACTCCGATCAGCCACAGGCTGCGCTCGCCGAGATCGACGAATTGAAACCAGGCGGCCTACTGCTGACCTCTTTTTTTCCGAGAAGGCGAGGTCGGTCGTGATGCAGTTTGCCGTGGGCAAAGGCCTGCCCACTATCGCCGATGTTGATGTTTGGACACGCTTCGCCGCGCCACTCTATCCCCTTCTGTTTTACGGACCCACAAATCGAGAGCTTGTGCAGAATGCGGTCGCTTCGGTCGACAAAATTTTGCGGGGTTCTAGTCCGGGCGACCTGCCGATCCAGCGGCCTCGCCGATTTGAACTGATCGTCAACCTTAAAACCGCGAAAGCAATTGGCCTCGATCTTCCACCCGTCCTTGTCGCGCGAGCGGACCGTGTGATCGAATAGGGGCTCTTCGTCGCGGCGCACGAGTCTGAAATTGGCACGTCTCGGGCATGGCCCAATGACCGACTTGAGTCCGCTTTCGGGGGAAGAGCGAAAGTTGCATTTCGGGTCATCAGGTCCGTAGATTATCCAGCACGGACAATTGTGATCCGCCGGTGGGCCTGAAGCTGCTATAATTTAGACTTCTCGGGGCCAAGGCGCACGGCCTCGCGAGCGCGGGATCTTCCTGTACGAAGACACGGTGATCGAATGAGACGATCTGCCGCCACGGTTCTGATCCTTCGAGTTGTGCTGCTTGTTTTCGCGTCGGCTGCCGAAACCCAAGCAGCGCCGAGGGTGCCGCGTTTCGGAATGCTGTGCACCCACTCGTGCAGCGGCAACATTAATGACGCTTTTTTGGACGAGCTTCGTAAGCTCGGCTGGGTCGAGGGTAGCACCATCGTTATCGAGCGTAAGGGTGCGGGTGGTCGCTTCGATCAGCTACCGGCGCTTGCCGCCGATCTTGTGCGATCGAAACCCGATCTCTTGGTCGCCTTCGCTCCTCAGCCCGTGCGCGCCGCTAAGAACGCGACCTCCGAGATACCAATTGTGATGCTCTTCGTCGCCGATCCGGTCGGTTTGGGACTTGCGTCAAGCCTGGCTCGCCCTGGCGGAAATCTGACTGGTGTCGCCACGCTGGTTCCGGGCGGTTTCGGCGGGAAGGCCCTTGGCTTTCTTCGGGAACTCTTGCCACAAGCGAAGCGCGTGGCAGCTTTCATCAATCCTTCAAACGACATCCATCGGCTGACTTTCCCAAGAGAACACCTACCTGCGGCCGACCAGCTCGGCTTTCAGCTCGACATTATCGAGATGCGCGAAGCTGAGGAAATTCCTGGCGCAATTGCCGCCGCTAAAGCCCGAGGGGCGGAAGCTTTATACATAGCGGGTGACCCGATGCTGAACTCCCCAACGAGCCGCGTGTCCGAACTTGCGGCGCAAGCTAGGCTGCCGTCGATCTACTTGGCGGGCTCCCGAGAGAGGGTGGAAGCCGGTGGATTACTTTCTTTCGGCCCTGACTACGCGGCCTTGGCGCGGCGCGGCGCCTACTATGTCGATCGAATTCTCAAAGGCGCTAAACCGGCCGAGCTTCCTATTGAGCAGCCCACCAAATTCCTGCTTCTCATTAATCTCAAGACAGCGAAACTGCTCGGTATCGAGATTCCGGCGTCCGTTCTCGCCGGTGCTGACGAGGTGATCGAATAAGGCTTGTCACTTCCGGTTTTGGCACACCTTTCGGACCTGCCGATCCTCGCAGCGAACGTCGGCTATGAGGGTAAAGCGGAAGTGGCTCGGAAATCGCCAAACCGACGCGATTGACCCTTAGCGGTCATGGCGCAACGCAGAATGGCGAGCTGCCGCGCTCGACATCTTGCGCCTCCAACTCCCCGGACTCCCATGCTGCGATGTGGTATGCTTCAACTTGGATTTAGCGTGGTCCTGAGCCTCCTTGGAGGGCTGCATGAGACGGCGCGATTTCATCAGTCTTCTTGGCCGTGCGGCGATCGCGTGGCCGCTCGTTGCGGCGGCACAGCAGAGCGCCAATAGCAAGCGTCTTGCTATCTTCAGCCCATCAGAGCCAAGCGCGGACTTGCATGAGCATAGCGAAAGCAAAAAGTACCGAGCCTTTTTCGCCGACCTTCGGCGGTTGGGATGGATCGAGGGACACAACCTCAAGGTCGAAAGTTACGGCCGAGAGCAAAATGCGTCCGGCCCCGAAGCGCTGGCGACGGAAATCGTCCGGAGCAACCCGGATGTCGTCCACGTGGTTGGTCCTGGCGCAGTCATCTTCAAAAAGCTAACATCGCGTATTCCGATTGTAGCGATTACTACCGATCCCGTTAAGCAAGGGATCGCCGAAAGTCTGGCTCACCCGGGCGGCAATTTCACGGGAGCCAGCATCGACGCCGGTCTGTCCATTCATGGAAAACGGATTGCACTGTTGCGCGAGATGGTTCCGACGATGTCGAAACTTGGCTGTCTCGCTCTTCGATTCCAATGGAATGGGCCGAGCTTAGCTCCGGCGCTCCGCGCAGCTGCCGAAATGGCAGGCCTCCCTCTCGCGGTATCTTTACTGGAATTTGCTCCCAGCGAAGCAGACTATCGGGCGGCGATCGAGAGCATCTCCCGCGACGGTGCAAATGCAGTCATGGTCGTCGATTCGCCCGAGACCCATCAAAAGGGCCTTTTGATCGCTAGGTTGGTCGGCGAAGCGAAGCTTCCGGCGATTTTTACGAATGTTGA
Organism: Bradyrhizobium sp. RDI18; assembly: GCF_043203335.1. NCBI lineage: Bacteria > Pseudomonadati > Pseudomonadota > Alphaproteobacteria > Hyphomicrobiales > Nitrobacteraceae > Bradyrhizobium > Bradyrhizobium sp. RDI18. The sequence continues at coordinate 33,154 of NZ_JBICRN010000007.1, forward strand.
ACCCGTCGAAGCCGGCGGCTTAATGGCCTATTCCTTCGATCTGATCGAGGTGCATAAGCGCGCCGCCAATAACATCGACGCAATTCTCCGAGGAGCAAAGCCCGGCGACATCCCGTTCTACCAAGTAACCAAATTCGAGTTGTCCATCAACCTCAAGACAGCCAAGCAGCTGGGGCTTTCCGTACCTCCTGGGCTCCTCGTGAGTGCCGATAAGGTAATTGAGTGAACAGGCAAAGGTCCGGTGTTGGCACTCAGCGGACCAACCGGGCCGGTTGACGAGGTCCGCTGTTAGGGGCCGACCGGGAAGTGGCTGGCAGAGCGTCAAAACGGCACTTTGACCCATCTGAGACATCAAGCCCTGATACCGTTTGATGCCGTTTGCTTGCCATTTTTGGTTCGCCGCTCATTCGCAAGGTGTTAGATTAGATTTTGAGATGAACTAAATGAGCGTGTCCGGATGCAGCGGCGCGAGTTCGTAGTAGTTCTTGGCGGTATGGTGGCAGCTTGGCCGCTTGCCGTGCGTGCGCAGAAATCGCTGCCTCGGATTGGGTGGTTAGTATTTGGCGACGCCAAGAAATTGGGACCAGTCGATCAGTCGTTGAAGGACGCACTCGCACAGGCCGGACTTCTCGATGGCCGCAACATCGAAATCGTCTTCCGCTATGCCAACGGTATGCCGGATCGACTTGCGGAATTGGCCACCGAACTGGTCGCGCAAAGGCCGAACCTCCTGCTCGCTGTTGGCGGCGATGTTATCAAGCCACTGTTTGAGGCAAGTAAAGGTAGCATACCCATCGTCGGTGGCGTTAGTGATAGCCCTATCCGGTCGGGAATTGCCGTGTCTCTTGCTCGACCAAGCAAGAGCTTCACTGGGATCACGTTTCTTACGGATGAAATGGCAGCGAAGCGGATGGAACTGCTCAAGGAAGTGGCGCCCAACGTCAGGAAGGTTGCGGTGATATTCAATCCGCAGCATTTCGATGACGAAGTGACTTTTGCACGGCGCGGAGCCGAATCGCTTGGCCTTGAGCTAACGACGCACCCGATAAACAAGATCGCCGATCTCGATGCAGCGCTGCAGGGGGTGGGTGCAAGTGGCGCCGATGGCCTGCTCGTCATCTCGTCGCGCCTTACTGGCATTGTTGCCGCTAAAATCGCACAACACGGCCAAGAGCGTCGTCTTCCGGTGATTACGTCGTGGCGGGAATTCGCAGACAGCGGTGCGTTGCTGTCCTACGGGCCGAGTCGGATTTTTGAGGCCAAACGTCTGGCGGGCTATGTGCAAAAGGTCTTGAACGGGGAGAAGCCGGCAGATTTGCCTATCGAGCAACCTGTGAAATTCGAACTTGTTATCAATCTCAAAACCGCCAAGGTCCTCGGGCTCACGGTACCGCCTTCATTACTCGGCCGCGCCGACGAAGTGATTGAATGAAGCGGGTGATTACTGCAACGCATGAGTCCGCATCCGGCGGCACTTTTCCGACCTGATGTTCGCGCTCAATGATGTCTGTTCGTCGGTGTTAAGCGGACGTCGCCTACCCATCCGCCAAGGTCCGGAAATGGACCCATAGCTGTTATGCGCCAAGCGCCGCGTTTGCGACGCAGCATCTACACGCGCACTGAGTGCGACGACCATCGAAACCTGATACTCTCACCCGCGTCTCCTCAAGCTGCGATGAGGATTGAATGAAGCGGCGGGAGTTCATAGCATCTGCTGCGGCGCTGCTCGTTTCGCCACGGCGTTCGTGGGCGCAGGAGACACGCCGTCGGCTTGGCTTTCTTGCTGTAGGTGATGGGAGCGGGCAGGCCATCAATCAAACCGAGCGTGCGTTGTTTGATGGACTGCAAAACTACGGCTGGATAGACGGAAGAAACCTGATTATCGAGTATCGTTTTTCCCAACCCCCGGATCGACTGCCAGCTTCAGTCGCCGACCTGATTGCTCTCAGCCCCGATGCGCTCATCGTCGCGGGACCGCAGGCAACCGCAGCCCTGAAATCGGCAACTGCCACCATTCCGATTGTGTTCGTGGCGGTCGGCGATCCCGTTGGGCTCGGCCTCGTGCAAAGTCTATCGCGACCAGGTGGCAATATAACGGGTCTTACGACCGTCGTACCTGAAGACTTCCTCGGGAAACGTATAGAAATCCTCCGGGAACTGGTTCCTGGCGCCTCGAAAATTGCGCTCCTGGTCAATCCGGGCAATCCAATGCACAGGCTGACATTAGCCGAGGAGTACCTGTCCCGCACAGCCCGCAAGCTGAGCATGGCTCTGCCGATAGTTGAGGCCACCACGGCCGAGGAACTCGACGTCGCCTTTGCCTCGGCCGCCGCTCAGCACGTCGATGCCATAGTTGATGTTGGCGATGTTCTGACCTGGGTCGAGGCTCCGCGAGTTATCGCGCTCGCGGCGAAGTATCATCTGCCGGCAAACTACTTCTTCCGACACTCCGCCAAAGGCGGCGGATTGTCGGTCTACGGCCCCGATATATCCGATCTGTTCCGTCGTGCAGCCGGCTACGTCGATAAGATCCTCAAGGGCGCCAAGCCTGCCGATCTACCGGTACAGCAGCCAACCAAATTCGAGTTAATCATCAATATGAAGACGGCCAAAGCGCTCGGCCTCACCATGCCGCCCTCATTACTCGTCCGCGCCGACGAGGTGATCGAATGAGTTCGGCACTTCCGGGTTTGTGAAGGTTTGCGGATGCCGGCCCCATGACGGTGGTGCCGCCACACGGCGCCGGCGTCCGCAAGCCTCCAAAGGAACCACCGGAGCATGAAAGTGGCGCGGCATAGGCTATGGGGATTCAGATCGGCGTAGCGACACAATTGCGACCGGTCTGGAGATTCAATCGACAAAGTCTTGGATTTCGTTACGGCTGAAGTGCGCACACATTCACATTGAAGGCTTGGATCGGACGGTGAAAGCCCTTGAGCACGAGCCCGCCGACGGGCTCGGTCTCTGCAAGCTCCTCGATCGCCGCGAACACCTTGCTGTCGATCAGGATCTGTCCATTTTTCGCCTCGGCGCACAGTCGCGCGGCGAGATTGACGACCGAGCCGGTGGCCGAATAGTCGTACCGGCCCTCGCAACCGATGCGGCCGAGCGTGGCGTAGCCGTGGGCGATGCCTACCCCGAACCCGAGTTCGTGACCTAACTTGCGCCAGTTGGCTGCAAGCGCGGCAGCGTGGTCGCGCATCGCGACGGCGAGCCGAACGGCGCGAAGCGCAGGATCGACACACGGCAGCGGATCATTGAACAAGACCATGATGCCATCGCCGGCAAAGCGGTGCAGCGTGCCTTCGAACTCGTGGATGAGCCCACCGAGGTCCGCGTGGTACTCGCGCAGAACCGCTATTACCTCCTCCGGCTCGGCCGTCTCCGCAAAGGCCGTGAACCCCCGCAGATCACAGAACAACACGGTCACATCTCGGCGGTGGCTGTCCAAGAGCTCTTCGCCCGAGGACAGAACGATCTCGGCAATCTGCGGCGCCAGGAAGCTCTTGAGCCGGCCCATGCGTTCGATCTCGGCGACTTGCTCCGTGACGCGCTGCTCGAGCGTGCGGTTCCAGTCGGCGAGTTCGTGCGCCTGCCCCTGCACCTTGTCATGAAGTTCCTTGAGGCGCAGGACCGACTTCACACGCGCTACCAGCGCGGACTGATCGATCGGCTTGGTCAGATATTCGTCGGCCCCGGCCTCGAGCCCTGTGACGACATCCCTGGTATCGGCCCTGGCCGTCACCAGAATGATGGGCATGAACGGCAGCTCGGCATCCTGCTTGAGCCGGCGGCAGACCTCGATGCCGTCGATCTTGGGCATCATGACGTCGAGCAGGATCAGATCCGGGGCCCTTTCTCTCGCGGCAGCGAGCGCTTCCTCTCCGTCGGCCGCTTGCATGAGCTCATAGCCGTGTGGCGCCAGCCGTGCGCTGAGAATGTCGCGGTTCGCCTCGCTGTCGTCGACGATTAGAATGCGGGGAGGATGGTGCATCGGAGCTCGGCTCGTTAGGGCACGTATTCCCGGATCTTGGCGAGCAGCTCACGCGGACTAAAGGGCTTGGTGACATAGCCCTCGCAGCCCGCAGCCCGCGCCTTGTCCTCGTCTCCGCTCAGGGCGTAGGAGGTCACCGCGATAATGGGGATTGCGGAGAGTGCCGATTGAGCCTTGATCCGACGTGTCGCCTCGTAGCCGTCCAGAAGCGGCAGCTGTATATCCATCAGGATGAGATCGGGCCGCTCCGCGGCGGCGGCCGCAACGCCGTCCTCGCCATTTTCGGCTTCGATCAGCTCGTAGCCGACGCTCGAAAGCAAATCCCGCAGGATTCGCCGGTTGTCCTCCTGATCTTCGATCACCAGGATGCGCTTGGTCATGGTTGCCTCGCCTGTTGCTCGACTCGCACCGGAACCGCAAAGGAAAATGTCGCGCCCTCGCCAGGGACCGAGTCCACCCAAATCCGCCCGTGGTGCAGTTCGATGATCCGCTTGGCAATCGACAGGCCGAGCCCCGTCCCGCCCTTCTTGCGGGTCGAGGATGTGTCGGCCTGCGCAAACTCCTCGAAGATCTTCGCTTGATGGTCTGCTGAAATTCCGGGCCCGGTATCACGAACGGCGACCGTAAACGTGCCATCCGCTGCCGAAGCCTTGATCGATACCGAGCCCCGGTCCGTGAACTTGATGGCATTGCCGACAAGGTTGAGCAGCACCTGCGCGAGGCGACGCTCATCGCCGCGGCCAATGGGCAGATCCGGGGCGACTTCAACATCGAGCGCCATATCCTTTTCGGTCGCGAGCGATTCGACCGCGACGACCACGGCGTGTACGATGTCTCTAAGTGAGTAGTCGGTCAGCGACAGGGTGAGCTGACCCGCCTCGATCTTGGACAGATCAAGGACGTCGTTGATCAGACCAAGAAGGTGCTTGCCGTTGCTCTGAACGCGCTCGAGCACCGCTCGCATCTTGTCGGGCATGTCACCATAGATGTTGTCCAGGATCAGCTCGGTGTAGCCGAGGATGGCATTGAGTGGCGTGCGCAGCTCGTGACTCATGTTGGCGAGGAACTGCGATTTGTGCTTGCTCGCAATCTCGAGCTGCCGGCTCTTGTCCTCGATCTCATGGAACAGCCTGGCGTTCTGGATCGCGAGCACCGATTGGGCCGCGAAGGTCTGCAGGAGGTCGATCTTGCCAGCCGCGAACGTACCGGTGTCGCGCCGCCGTACCACCAGGGCGCCGACGATGGTGTCGCGGCTGAACAACGGCACAGCCAGCAGCGATCGATAGCCGGCTTGCAGGAGGAGCTCCAGCGCCGGCGAGGAGGGCTCCTGACGCAGGTCGGGGACCTGCAGGGGTCCGCGAACCGAAACGGCCTGCTGCATCAGCCTCTCACCGGCGCCGATCCGTTGGTCGCGGATCGCTGCAATCAGCGCCTCGTCCATTCCGTAGGTGGCGCTCAGCCGGAATTGCTGTTGCGCCTCGTCGAACACGTAGATAGCGCCGGCATCGGTACCCGAGAGCTGCACCGCCTTGGCGACGATGGTCGCAAGCACGGTTTCGAGATCGAGCGTCGAGTTCACCGCCTGCGTGACGTCGCCGAGCGCTTTCAGCTCCTGGACCGAGCGCCCGAGCTCCTCCGTTCGCGCCTGAAGCTCATCGAGCAGCCGAACATTCTCGATCGCGATCACGGCCTGGTCGGCGAAAGTCCGAACCAGCTCGATCTGCCTGTCAGTAAAGGGTTGCACCCGCTGACGTCCGAGATTGATCGTACCGACCACGACCCCCTCGCGCAGTAGAGGCACGCCGAGCATGGTGCGAGTTTTTTCCAGCGTCACCGTCTCGGTTATGGAGTATTCCTCGTCGGAAGCGATGTCGGCGATGTGGACGACCTGTCCGTCAGATGCAACCCGTCCGGTCACGCTCCCACGCCCAACGGGCAAAACGCGACCTCGAATGAGCGCGTTGTATTCGGGCGCAAAGGAAAAGGACGCTACCACCCGATAAGCTTCTCCCTCAAGGCTGGAGATAAGCGCGGAATCGGCTTCGCACAGCCGTACGGCAGATTCGACCAGCGTATCGAGCACCGTCTGCAGGTCAAAGGCCGACCGGCTGATTACCTTGAGCACTTCCGCGGTCGCCGTCTGCTGCTGCAGGGACTCCCGCAATTCTGCGGTCCGCTGCTCGACCTTGTTTTCCAGGTCGGCATAAGATTCCTGCAGCCGCGCGCCCATTTCGTTGAACTGGTCAGCGAGGCTCTCCAGTTCGTCGCCAGTCTTGATTGAGATGCGCTGGCCGAGATCGCCGGCGCCGATGCGTGCGGCGCCCGCGCGCAGCGCCTGGATCGGGCCGACCATGCGTCGCGCCAGCAGGATTCCCGCAAGCACAGCAAACACTGATGCCGCAAGCAGCACGAACGCTAGCCGCTGCAAGGCGGTGTAGAGCGGGGCATAGGCTTCCTCGACCGGCAGTTCGACAAACATGGTCCAACCGAGCGGTAAGATCGGCGCCGATGCGGTCAACACCTCTTGCCCCTGGATGTTGCGGGCGCCCTGCAGCTCGTCGGCTGTGCCGCCCGCCTGCCCAGCTTGCGCCGCCTGCACCTGCGCGAGCTTGGACATGTCGGTGTTGCGCAGCACAAGGCTGATGTCGGGATGCGCAATCAGCCGGCCCTGAGCGGCAACGACATAAGCGCGGCCGTGCTCGCCAACCTTGATCTGGGACACCACGTCCCAGATCAGCTTCAAGTTGACCTCGGCGATGCTGACGCCGGCGTCCTTACGGGTGCCGGCCACCGCCAACGTCATATAGGGCTCGGATTCCCTGCGGAAGTAGACCGGCCCGTAGTAGACCTTGTGGGCGACGGCCTCGGTGAATTTCGGCTCCTTTGAAAGGTCAAGGCCACTGTCGATCACATTCATGGCCAAGCGCGAGACGCGCAGCCGCTCCTTGCCGGCAGAATCCACCAGCGCGAGTTCGGTGATCGCCGGCACCTGACGCTGCAATCGCAGCGCGTCAAAGCGGCGTTGTTCGATTGAATCCGCCGACCACGGTAATTGGGTGGTCCATCCGAGCTGGCTCTCGATTTCCTTGATGAACCGGCTGATCTTGGCCGCCGCAGCCACCGCCTGTTCCTGCTGAATCCGGATCAGAGAGGCCTTGTGCTCGCGGTAATAGAAGAAAAACTCGAAGCTTCCGTTGGCTAGCAGCGCGACGCCAACCACGGCAACAAACAGCGCAACGTACTTGATGAAGAGCCCGCCGCGGTTCCGTGCGTCGGATGATACCGCTGCCGTGCGTCGGATGATACCGCTGCCAACCCCGCGCTCGCTACCGGCGATCCCGCTAGCGTCCGACCCCGTGGCGTGTCCGGGTGGAGGGAGATGCTCATTGCTCAAATCTAGCAGCAATGCTGCAGCTTGTCTCAGCCTGCGGACCGGGAGCCGGCAGGCGGTGACGGGAACCCGAGGTTGCTCGCCCAGCTAAGAGTTACCGAAAGCTACAACCCCTGGCGGCCAACCACCAAGCTGCTAAGCCTCTATGCCACAGGCGCGGTCCTCGAGGGGAGGGCGCATGTGACGAAAGGAATTCATCTCATTCCTTGGCAGCACGGCGAGTGCTTGCCCGCGGCGAGTGCGGCAGCAATCCAATCTCGAAGCCAAACTCGGCCCGGAGGCTTCGTAATGTGGAGTCTCTGACAGCGCTCCACCTCGCGTCGCATGCGTTAGCTGCGTCGACGCGTGATCCAATGAGGGCGTAGTTTGCTGCAGTGCATGAGTCGGGAGTTGAGCCTTCGCGGTCATGGCGCAATGCAGATAGCGGATCGCCGCACTCGACATCTTGCGCCTCCAACACCCCCGGACTCTCATGCCGAGATGTGGTACGCTTCGACCTGGATTTAGCGTGGTCCTGAGCATCCTTGGAGGGCTGCATGAGACGGCGCGATTTCATCAGTCTTCTTGGCGGTGCGGCGGTCGTATGGCCGCTCGCGGCGGCGGCACAGCAGAGCACCAATCGCAAGCGTCTTGCTATCTTCAGCCCATCACAGCCGAGCGCGGACTTGCATGAGCATAGCGAAAGCAGAGTTTCCCAGCTCTATTCGCTGAACTTCGGCGGTTGGGGCAGATCGACGGACAAAACCTCAAGGTCGAACGTTACGGCCGAGAGCAAAACACGGCTGGACCTGAAGCCCTGGCGACGGAAATCGTTCGCAGCAACCCGGATGTTATCTTCGTCGTTGGCCCTGGCGCATTGATTTTCAAAAAGCTGACATCGCGTATACCGATTGTCGTGATAACTGGCGACCCCGTTATGTCAGGGATCGCCGAAAGTCTGGCTCACCCGGGCGGCAATTTCACGGGAGTTAGCATCGACGCCGGTCCATCCATTCATGGAAAACGGATTGCACTGTTGCGCGAGATAATTCCGACGATGTCGAAACTTGGCTGTCTCGCTCTTCGATTGTCATGGAATGGGCCAGTCTCAGGTCCCGCAATCCGCGCAGCGGCCGAAACGGCAGGCCTCCCTCTCGCGGTGTCGTTAGTGGAATTTGGTGCCAGCGAAGCAGACTATCGGGCGGCGATCGAGAGCTTCTCCCGCGACGGTGCAAATGCAGTCATGGTCGTCGATTCGCCTGAGGTCGATCAAAACAGCACGTTGATCGCTAAGTTGGTCGGCGACGCGAAGCTTCCGGCGATTTTTACGCATCCTGCCCCCGTCGAGGCCGGGGGCTTAATGGCCTACTCCTTCGACCTGATCGAATTGTATAAGCGCGTCGCCGACACTATCGCCGCAATTCTCCGGGGAGCAAAGCCCGGTGACATCCCGTTCTACCAGGTAACCAAATTCGAGTTGTCCATCAACCTCAAGACAGCCAAGCAGCTGGGGCTTTCCGTACCTCCTGCGCTCGTCGCGAGTGCCGATAAGGTAATTGAGTGAACAAGCAAAGGTCCGGTTATCGCGGACGTCACAACCGGATGCAGGAATGTCTGTTGTTGGGAGATGAGCGGAAGTCGCGATTGCGTCGCCTGACTTCCGAGTCTGACCCACTTCGGACATGGGCCGCCTTGGGTTAAGCTACATCGCACAATTGGGAGAACTATAATGACCAAGGGCTACTGGGTTGCATTCGCGGATGTAAATGACCCCGAAGGATACAAAGCGTACATCGCCGAAAACGCGAAGGCGTTCCGCAAATACGGGAGGCGCTTTCTGACCCGCGGAGGAAAGTCGGAGGCTCCTGAGGGAAAGCCTCGCTCACGGGCAGTCGTAATCGAGTTTCCAAACTACACTGCTGCGCTTGAATGCTACCGGTCGCCCGAGTACGCAACTGCTATGGCCCTCAGACAGGGCAAGTCGGTCATGGATTTGGCTATCGTCGAAGGTTACGCCGGTCCTCAGCCTACCGATAGCTAAGCGGCGTCGCTGCTTCCCGGGCCGCGCCTCACGATGTCCGTTGACGGGGGTAGAGGGAAAGTCGGCGGTGCGCAGTCAAACCGACGCGATTGACCCCCAGCGGACATCAGGGCACAGGAATTACACCCGGCTCGAGCTTACTGCACTTCCAAAGCTTTACCAAGCTGTTACGTTAAATGTCGCTTTCGGCGAAACGCCATGCTTGGTGCAGATTTCAATCGAGTCCGTCAGAAGAAACGGTGGAGCAACACCAGTGCCAATTTTCCTCGACCGACACGATCTCTCGGGCCTGACAGCTTCCGATATCGCCGAGGCGCATCGAAAAGACCTGGAAGTGCAAGATCAATACGGAGTTCGTTTCTTGACGTATTGGTTTGATGAATCGCGCGGCACGGGCTTCTGTCTCATTGACGCACCGGATATCCAAACTGCGATGCGGGTTCATGACGAAGCTCACGGCGAGGTGGCGAAAGACGTGATCGAAGTGGACCTCTCAGCCGTCCAGGCATTTCTGGGGAGAGTGTCTGATCCGGAACCGAGCGGCGAGGCAAACAACGTCACAATCGATTCGGCCCTGCGGGCCATTATGTTCACCGACATCGTTGGCTCTACCAGCATGACAGAGCGTCTTGGCGATGCTCGATCTGTAGAGATGGTTCGGGCACATGACGCGCTGGTTCGCCGCGCATTGAAGGACAAGGGTGGGCATGTGGTGAAGCACACTGGCGACGGCATCATGGCATCCTTCGCCGACGCGGCCGCCTCCGTGCAATGCGCCCGCTCCATCCAGCAAGCGTTTGAAGCCTTCAATCTGGCAAGCAAGGAGAAGCTTCAGGTGCGAATTGGTATTGACGTCGGAGAGCCGATTGCGGACAGCAACGACCTTTTTGGTGCGACCGTTCAACTGGCTGCTCGTTTGTGTCAGTTGGCCGAGCCCGATGCCATTCTTGTGTCAAGTGCCGTTCAGGATCGCATCCGGGATCGCTTGCATGTCACAAACATTGGTCCGTGCCATCTCAAAGGCTTCCTGCAGCCTGTTGACGTATACGGGATCGAATGGCGCTAACTGTCGCGACTCTGCCGACGACGTATCGATTGAGGCGACGATGTCCGCTGTTGGCACCTTTGAGACATACCCGCCTATCCTGAGAATGTCCGTTCACCGGTGTAGACCGGAAGTCGCCGTGTCCGGCCAAACCGATGCGAATGACCCCGAGCTGACACCAAGGCTCAGGTTGAGCTCTCAGACAGGCACAGCTTCCAGAATAGTGACATCTGACCCCGTCGATATCGTTCACGAGCCTGAAGCGCGCCCGTTCAAGCACGGCGGCGTATTGTTCGGGTTCGCCCGCCAAGGAGGACGAAAAACACCAAATCCATTGCATGAGCTAAATCCCGCTGGTTGGATGGCACTTCAATAATGAGCAGGCGCGCGTCGTCGCTCATTGTTAGCGAAGCCGCAGGTAGACATGCAGTTGCTCAACGACATACATCACCTGACGTTTATCACCGCCGACATGAACCGATTGATCTGTTTCTACGAACGTATCTTCGGAGCGCGCGTCACGGTCGATCTCGAGGAGGAGGGGCTGCGCCACGCCTTCATCGAAGTGGGTCCGCACAATGTCCTGCACCCATTTCAGGTCCCTGGAATTGAACCTCCTGGCCACCAGCCCATGTTCAAGCGCGGGCGTCTCGACCACTTTGCGCTCAATGCCGCAAGCGAGGAGGCGTTCCGGGAAGTACGGCGTCGCCTCGTTGCCGAGGGCGTAAGCGATGGAGCCGTTACAGACATGGGCTCGCTCCTCCTTCTTAACTTCACTGACCCCGACGGAGGCGGCCACGAGGTAGTTTGGGTCAAGCCTGGTGTCCCTGTCGCTCAAGCGCTCCGAGTGGACGAAAGTCCAGCTGGATTAACATGCATGCAAGATGTGTCCCCTGGGTCATATGACTGCCAAGGCGTTGTCTCTTAATGGCTCTATTGAGACATGCTCACTGGCTCCGACGAAGTCCGTTTACAAGGAAAGACCGGAAGTGGTCGGCCGATGGCCAAGTAACGCGATTGACTCGGAGGACTTGGCCGGAGATCAGGGCTCCCCTGTCTCGTCCCTAAGATGCGATTTTAGCCTATCTGAGCGCACTTCATCATCTGGACGCCAACCTTCACAGGGTTGAGGTCACTCTCGAAGTGCATCGGCAACTCCCGGACCGATCCGCCGTCGCCAACATAAACAAGAGTCAGTACGTGGCCTAGCACCAACGCGCCAAATAATGGCGCGCAAAATTCTCCCTGAGGAGGTTAAGATCCTGCATGACCATACTCCTCGGCCGAGTTACGGAGCACGAGAAGCACGCGTCAGGGGTTACATTGGAACGGGCCGCTGTCCGAAGCGGACTTCGCCTATGGCCTGGCGGCAAACACCTTATAGCGACTGACCGAAGCGAACCTAGCGCGGTTGCCCCGAGATGCAGCGCGAAGCGGCCAGCTCCCAAAGCCGCCCGTGTCAGTGTTACTGATCAGGCCTCGCCGCCAGCGAAGATATCCTTCTTGATAACCGCGTGAACGCCCCAATTTCCATCTACCACTTGGGTGATGCCGAAGTCGACGCCAATCGTAATCAAAGAGATCGCCTCATCCTCGGTCAGCTTCTTGGTTGTCATCAAAAATTTGCGCATCTTCCGAAACGCATCGCGCAAAGCAAGGTCAACGGACGATTTCGAGTAAATGTCCGATTGCGCCTTGTCTCCCAATTCGCTGAGATAATTGGCGAAGCTGAAGCCGTGCACCAGCCACTCATCCCTGGTTTCCAGCATCGGATAGTCGAGAGCCTCGAGAGCCGTCCCAACGAGATCGGCTTTCTTGTGCAGAATGATCTGGAAGGTGCCATTCAGCGAGCTTTCGATGGCCGTGCCGCACAGCTCGGAATCTCCCTGCGAAGCGTGCGGGTCGCCAGCAGACAGCAGGCCGCCTTCGACCGCGACCGGATAATACATCGTGGCGCCCTTGCCGATCCGCCAATTGTCGATGTTGCCGCCGGTATAGCTTGGCGGAATTGAGTCGACGATATCGGCTTCTTTTGGCGCCAGGCCGATAACGCCGAAATGCGGACGTATCGGAATGCGCACATTCTTCAGGATGCCGTGGTTCTCCTTGATCGTGGAGTGATCGACTGGAACGCCGGGATAGTCGATGGTTTTGTGCACCACCCCCGAAGGATCGGTCTGTGGAGTCCATCGGAAATTGTACACGGCCTTCGCCCAGTTGCGCTCGCCAGACGCGTCAACCTCGTAGATCGTGATCACTTCGCGCGGTTTAGGCTCGGTCAACAAGTCCTTGTAGTGGAAACCCCACCATGCGGCCGCGTTGCTGCCGAAAGCCTTCCCGGGATACTGCGGATTGGCGCAAGGCCGGGGCGCGACGTCGATTATGCGCAACTCGATCACATCACCTTCCTGGGCGCCGCGTACGTAGACCGGGCCAGTGCAGATGTGTACGCCAAGGCCTTCACCTGCACCACGCCCGAACAGCGACGCATCCATCGGTCCTGCGCCGCGTCGGTTGACGCCCTTCTTCTCCTTGGTCCACAGGAACACGCTCTCGGCGCCGGGATCGCCCTTCACCATGCGCTCGGCGTCGTCGTTGGCATGGTGGGTTAATGCCTCAATGGTGATGAGGTCGCCGGAATCGATCTCGACCTGCGGTTTCAACTTCTTGCTGAAATAGCCCCAATGCACTGTGTCGGCGTTCGCAGGCAAATGGTGATAGGACCGCTTGGCTGGTTGGTTCCTCTGGGCGGCAGCCGCCATCTGCGGCGTCACAAGAGAAATGCCGCCCGCGGTCATCGCCGCCGCGCCTCCGGCCGCGGCGAAGCTGGACCTCAAGAACGACCGGCGTTCCCGATCGAGCGTTTCCTTGAACTTGCGATGATGCAATTCGAATTCCGGACAGTTCTTGTCGTCACCCGCGCACATCGGATCTCTCCTGGCTTGAACGTGCATTCTACGCGCACCTTCATCCCATCGCAGTTCATCGGAACAGTCAAACCCCTATATGATGTCAGTTTGATGTGGGACGGCGAACGCCGCGTAGCCGCATAACAAAGCCCTGAGATAAGTAGGCCCCGCCCATTGCTTAAGCATTACGTGCTCAAACTTTGAGAAACACGGACACTATTTGAGCGCAGATGCTCAAGGCCGCAATGACATAGATTCTTAGCAACGGTCACTCTGAGACGGTCAAAAAGGATTGGTGCTGAAGTGCTGACATCAACACTACTGCGTGCCGGACGTGGTGCTCCGCGAAATCTGTCGTTGACGCGACGAGGACATTGAACAAAGCCGGAAGTCCGAAAGGACCAAGCGATGAGAAAGATCGGTCATGCCGTACCCGCGCCTCCCCGCAGCACCGCCTCGGCATCGTAGCCATAGAGTCGCATTTGCTCGAGCGGGAAGCTTGCCGACTCCGGGCTGCGATTGGTCCGCATGCGGGCGTTGCGGGCGGCGATCGCAGCCGCATCGGTCATCTGATAAAGTTCCTCCTCGCGGCGCGATAAATCCTGCATCCATGCGGTGCGCGGCTGACGAAGCTGCACGTAGCGTTGTAACGCGGCCTCCGGTTCGGCCGGGTTCGCCGCGAGACAGCCCGCCAGCACGTAAGCATCCTCGATGCTCTGAGCGGCGCCCTGGGCGTAGAACGGCATCATCGGGTGCGCGGCATCGCCCAGCAGCACGACACGTCCGACCTGCCAGTCCAGCAGCTCGCGGTCGTACAGAGCTTGCCGCAGCACGCGCGGCGTCGCGGCGATAATGGAGCGAATGGTCCTATTCCAGCCCGAATACTCGGCGAGCGCATCCTCGATTCGCCCTTCGGCGAGCCAGGATTCACGCGCCGGCTGCTCTGAGCGGCTGATGCCGATCCAGTTGAACGTGCGTCCGGCTGCCACGAAATACTGCACGATGCTACGGTTCGGCCCCATCCAGACGCCGGTGACGCGGCCGAGGTCGAGATGAGCCACCCGCTCGGCCGGCACCAGCCCACGCCAGGCGACATTGCCTGTGTAGCGGGGCAGTTCCTTCCCGAAAAGCTGCCCGCGCACCGTCGAGTGGATGCCGTCGGCGCCGATCAATACGTCGCCCGTGAGCTTTGTGCCGTCCGCCAGCCTGACGGTGACCTGGTCCGCGGTCTGCGCAGATCCCTCGACGCGCGCATAGAGCCTGAAGCCTTTATTAGCGATCCCACCGAGCAGAACGTCGAGCAGATCGGCGCGGTGGGCGTGATAGTACGGCGCGCCGAACTGTGCCTCCGCACGTGCGCCCAGCGGGGTATAATAGAGGCGGTCGCCATCATCCCAGGCGCGATAGTCACGTCCTTCCGGATACACGCAGACGCGCGCCAAGGCCTCGCCGAGTCCGAGCGCGCGCAGGATGCGGGTGGCGTTGGAGCTGAGCTGGATGCCGGCCCCGACTTGGCGGAACGCTTCGGTCTGCTCGAAAAGTTGAGCATCGATGCCGCGAGCCCGCACCGCCAACAGGGTCGTGAGGCCACCGATGCCGCCGCCGGCGATAAGCACCTTGAGATTGTTGGTTCGAAGCATAGTTGCGCCTCTCAACCGAGAGAGCCAGACGAACACAAAATTTAAGGCATACGGTAGTGATTTTCGGAGCTTTCCGGAAGAGCCGCTCGTGTTGAGTTGGCTCCACCGGAGTCTGACATTTTGCAATTCTGGCCTTACTTCGGCTTTTGGCCCTTCGCGTCGTTCACCGCGCTGCACGCCAATGACCGCAATTGAGGGCGAACCGGACTTCAATAAGGCATCGCACAGCGGAACCCTACCAACGAATCGTGATCGATCTTCGTTCGTTCATTGCGGCCAGCTCTTGACACACGCGTGCCGGACCTGCTCGTGAGGAAGCGGTAGCGCCTTGCGTCGGAAAGGGACAAATCGGGTGCGACAGAATGCGAGACTAGCGTGACTTCTCAGTGGCAGTACCAGGTTAGGTTCGATCTGAACGATTCTGCCACGGCGGAATCGGTACGCCGAAAACTCCGTGTTCCGGCACTGGCGCCGCTGTTCGATATCCTCGCCGAGCATCGCGCTGCGCTGAAATGCCAGTTCGACGCCTTTGCGGAGTATGTCGCCGCAGCCGAAGAGCACGGCGTCGAAAACTATCCGCTCTACCAGTGGACGAAGGCGACGATCGAAAATCCGGCGAAGAAGGAAAAGTATTTGAGATCCTTTACAGTCTACGTGGACGACCGGGAGGTCTATGCCAAGGAGATTGCTGACGCGCTGGAGGCGGACTTGCAGCCGCTCGCCACTAGCGGGCTCATCACGCGAATATCCAAGTACGATACCAATCCCGCCAACAATCCTGAGCCGCCGCAGGGCCCCCGCGAGCGGAGCTAGCCCATCCGCGCGAGCGAACTGAATGCCCGCTCCTGGCACTTTTCGGACCTGATGGATGGACCCGACTGATGATGTCTGTTCTTGAGGGGTCAAGCGGAGTGCCGAGTTGAACACCCGGACTTCCGAATTTGACCCAACGCAGACTACGGCGTCAATGTTTGCTCAGAAACGTAAGGACAGCCTGATCGTAAGCGTCAGGAGCTTCGGCAGGCACGGTATGCGAACTTTTGGCAATGACAATCCTCTCGCGATTTGGCAGGCATACCTCTAACTGGTCGACAATTAGATGGAAAAATTTTGGACTCCGCTCTCCGTTGGATAAAAGCGTCGGCGCAACGATCGCCTTGGCCATATCGCACGTGAAAACCGGCCTCGGGCGCTTCGTCGTTGCATCGGCCTGATGGGATGCCGCATTGTCCAAGTTCATCTTTTTGTCGGCATCGGAGCGACGTTCATAACCGCCCGGGCCGGCGACTGCGTTCACGAACAGCGGTATCCCAGCCTTGACGTCGCCTGCCTTGAACGCTTCTCTCGCCGGCGCCATGCCATTGCCCCACTCCTTCAGCATATCAGCGGCGCCGGGGATGCCGGCCAAGATTCCGGTCGCGGGCGGTTCATTTAGCGTCAGGCTGACCACCATTTCTGGATGTGCGGCGGCAAAAAACAGCGCGGTATGCGCGCCCGACGAATGCGCAACGACCCGCACTTTTGACAAGCCTAAAGCCCGTACAAAAGCGGCAAGATCCTCGCCATGCGCATCCGCGGCTCCATCCGGCGTCCCCTCGGGGCTTGCCTCGTTTGGAAAGTGGTTGCGGCGGCTGTAGGCTATTGCGCGGTAGCGCTCGGCGAATTTTGGAAGATGCGCCAGCCACATGCGGTAATCCTGAAGGCCGCCGTGAACAAATATGACCGGTTCGCCCTGGCCAACTTCCACGTAGGAAAGCTCAGTCCCGTTCGCAGAGACGCGCTTTATGTCGTCTGCATGGGCGGCGGTGACCTCGACCAAAATACACGAGGCTGCGGCAAGACTAACGAGGAGGCGGAACATTGCAGTCTCCTTTTGTGCTCGGATCATTTTGATCAGGCACCTCAGCAGCTTAGGTTGGCTCCTCACAAAGCTCATGTTCGCGGATCGCCTGCCTTTGATCCCCTTTGAGAGTAGGTCTAGCTGGGCGAACTTGGGTTCAACGTCTCGTTAGTCAACTTGATGACAGCACGCGATAATTGAGTGATGTCCGGGTGTGTGAAGGGTTTCGGATGCCGGCCGCTTGAAGGACGGCGCCGCGAGTTCGGCGGCCGGCGTCCGAAAGCCTCCAAAGGAGGAAACCGCGCTGGGGGGACGTAGGATGGTGCCGCGTGCGCGAGCTAAGTCGCGGCGCACCCGCAAACAACCTTCAGACGATCAGGAAGATCGCCCATGGGGATTTAATGTTCCGTGGCATCCGTACTTTCAATGGCTTGGCCGTAGCAAAAATAACACACCACACAATCTAGACGTGAGTTCACCGATGTTTGGATCGCGGAGGCAAACTAATCTCTCGCGACCTGGAAAGCCCGGAGCTATGTGAGCCGAAACTGTTTCGAGCTGCTCGTCAAGAGCATCACCGCATTTGTAATTCTGCTTGCATCGAGATCCTGGACTGGGTGCAATTAGCGCGACAGTGCGCACAATCGCGATCGAGAGTGCCCGGGGTTCGAGTTGGCTCTTGTGCAATGGTTGGTGCTCCGCCACGAACTCAAGAGTAGCACGTCTTCAATCATGGGATCATCGCGCGCAACGGGCAATTGCCCCGCTCGTCCGGATGCCTTGTCGCCTATTGCTTCGCCGTGGCGTCTGCCGCAGCGTCCTACCGCGCGAGCGGTTTAGTCCTCTGGCACGAAGCGGACAGTCCAACACCCTGTTGGACTGTCCGCTACTGGAAGTGAAGCCGACATCAGCTCTTCGATTATCGGCGAGCTTTGCTTCACGCCGCCAGTCTGTTGGAGCTGCCCGATCAACCTGCCGACCGCAAGGAACTAAGTGCTGCGTCCCAGGCCACCGGCAGGCGACAGGGGGACAACTATCTCGTCCGATGCCAGGGCTAAGTCCGCTTTCACACCTTTCGCGATACGTGCGGGCTGCGATTTCTACGACGCTCGGCGACTGACGCACCAATCTGCTCGCCTGGATATCCGAAAATACTCGCAACCAGCAGGATGGCTTGTCTGAGGATTACGGACTCATTTGATATTCCATCCCATGTCCGCAACCAGAATACTTTGGGGCCAGGTCGCCCTGCTCTTGACTATCGTGCTGATCACGATGTGGGCCGCGACGCAGTGGACAGCATGGCGGCTCGGCTTTCAACTCCAACTCGGACAGCCCTGGTTTGAGCTCGCGCCGGGCGTTCCCATCTATCTGCCTCCGGCCTTCTTCTGGTGGTGGTACGCCTATGATGCCTATGCACCTGGAGTGTTCGTCGAAGGGGCGTGTGTCGCTGCGTCCGGCGGGATCATCTCGATCATAGTCGCGTTCGCGATGTCGGTGTGGCGGGCGCGGGAGGCGGAGACGGCGGCGACATACGGTTCCGCGCGCTGGGCCAGCCAACTTGAGATTCGAAGTGCCGGCCTTGCCGGGGCAGACGGCGTGATCCTCGGGCGGTTCGAGGGACTTTATCTGCGGCACGATGGACCTGAGCATGTGCTGTGCTTCGCCCCCACCAGATCCGGAAAGGGCGTCGGACTTGTTGTCCCGACCCTTCTAACCTGGCCGGGAAGTTGCATCGTCCATGACATCAAGGGTGAAAACTGGACCCTGACGTCCAGCTTTCGTGCCCAACACGGCCGGGTGCTGTTGTTTGATCCAACCAACTCAAGGAGTGCAGCCTACAACCCTCTGTTGGAAGTGAGGCGAGGGGAGTGGGAAGTTCGTGACGTGCAAAATGTGGCCGACGTGTTGGTCGATCCCGAGGGCTCGCTGGAACGGCGCAATCACTGGGAGAAGACCAGCCACGCGCTACTGGTCGGAGCCATCCTTCACGTCCTCTATGCGGAGCAGGACAAGACGCTCGCCGGTGTTGCGAGTTTCCTGTCCGATCCGAAACGGCCAATCGAAACCACGCTCCGCGCCATGATGACCACGCCGCACCTCGGCGAAGCCGGGACCCATCCAGTGATCGCGTCCGCAGCGAGAGAGTTATTGAACAAGAGCGAGAACGAACGGTCCGGCGTGCTTTCGACCGCGATGTCTTTCCTCGGCCTCTACCGCGACCCTGTTGTTGCCGAGGTGACGCGCCGCTGCGACTGGCGCATCCGGGATCTTATTGAGGACGAACGGCCAACGACGCTCTATCTCGTCGTACCTCCATCGGACATCAGCCGTACCAAGCCGCTGGTGCGGTTGATCCTCAACCAGATCGGTCGCCGCCTCACCGAGGAACTCCAGGCCAAGGGCCGCCGGCATCGATTGCTGCTCATGCTCGACGAGTTTCCGGCGCTGGGAAGGCTTGATTTCTTCGAGTCGGCGCTCGCCTTCATGGCGGGCTATGGGCTTAAGAGTTTCCTTATTGCGCAGTCGCTCAATCAGATCGAAAGAGCATACGGGCCGAATAACGCGATCCTCGATAATTGTCATGTGCGCGTTTCCTTTGCGACCAACGACGAGCGTACCGCCAGGCGGGTTTCGGATGCGCTTGGGACTGCCACGGAATTAAGGGCGATGAAGAACTATGCCGGTCACAGGCTTAGCCCGTGGCTCGGCCATCTCATGGTTTCGCGACAGGAGACCGCGCGGCCATTGCTAACGCCCGGCGAGGTGATGCAGCTTCCGCCCGAGGACGAGCTGGTGCTGGTTTCCGGCGTGCCACCGATCCGCGCCAAGAAGGCGAGGTATTTTGAGGATCCACGTTTGACCGAGCGCGTGCTACCACCGCCAAACTCAAGCTCCCTCGACCGCGACGGTAGGGCAGCGACAGACGATTGGAGCCGGCAGCCAGCTCCGCCAAATTCAAATGTTGCCGAGCCGGTAAGCTTGTCGGGTGCTCGGCAATCTACCGCAAATTCCGGCATTCGCCGCGAGCCGGAGTTTCCCGAGCATGAAAATATCGCGCCAGAGGCCTTGAAGCCTCCACCGGAGTTCGACTTCACGGAAGACGAGGGCGACGGTGACGCCGTACGGGCGCGTGTGCTGCGCATGAACGTTCCCGGTCTGGCGCGTCAGGCCGCGATGGATCCAGACGACGGCCTCGACCTCTAGGATGAGATAATGCGAACCAAGCACACGTTTCGTCTGCCTCCTGACCTAGCGGGCAAGCTCGCTGACCACGCCAGCCGCAAGCGGGTGCCGCAGGCGCTCATTGTCGAAACTGCGCTGGCCTCATTCCTGTCGCCGGATAATTCGGAGCGGATGGAAGCGGCGCTCGGCCGTCGCCTTGACCGGCTGACCCGGCACGTCGAGCGGCTGGAGCGTCACATCACCATTTCAAATGAGGCACTGGCCTTGTTCGTGCGGTTCTGGCTGACGGCAACGCCGCCGCTGCCTGATACGGCGCAGCCCGCTGCGCAGGCCAAGGGCCGGGAGCGGTATGAGGGGTTTGTCGAGGCCCTCGGGCGCCGGCTGGCCAGGGGCCAGACCCTGGCCCAGGAGATCTCGCTCGACATCGATCCGGCACAACCGTCGCCAACCGTTCCTCGTGAGTGATCCCGCCATCTTTTCTTTTGCTACGCCACGGCACGCCGCCTGATTTGAGCTTGTTGCACGAGCGCGTAACCTGCCTTTTCTACTGATCCCCACCGCCGAGCTCATATCTCTCGGCGACCTTGGGGACAAGCGTGGCAGTTCATTCCTTTCAGTCCGAGGCGGCCTCGCGTGGTGCACGCATGTTGCGCACCGCGCTCGGACCGACGATAGCGGCCTGGCTCGAAGACGCTGGGATCGTCGAGGTCATGCTCAATCCCGATGGCCGGCTCTGGGTCGATCGGTTGTCGGGGGGCATGACAGATACCGGCGAGCGTCTCGCCGCAGCCGACGGCGAGCGCATCGTGCGGCTCGTTGCCCATCACGTCGGCGCGGAGGTTCATCCGGCAAGTCCCCGCGTCTCGGCCGAGTTGCCCGAGACGGGAGAGCGTTTTGAGGGGTTGCTGCCGCCCGTGGTGACCGCTCCGGCCTTTGCCATTCGCAAGCCGGCGGTGGCCGTCTTCACGCTCGACGACTATGTCGCCGCCGGCATCCTGACAGTCGCTCAGGCTGAAGGGCTGCGGAACGCTGTCCGGGACCGTCAAAACATCCTCGTGGCCGGCGGTACCTCGACCGGCAAGACCACGCTGACCAATGCCCTGCTGGCCGAGATTGCAAGAACAGCTGATCGCGTCGTGCTGATCGAGGATACGCGCGAACTCCAATGCAAGTCGGCTAATCTCGTGGCGCTGCGCACCAAGGACGGTGTCGCCTCGCTGTCCGACCTCGTGCGCTCCTCGCTCCGGCTACGCCCGGACCGAATCCCAATCGGTGAGGTGCGAGGGGCCGAGGCGCTCGACCTACTCAAGGCCTGGGGCACTGGCCACCCCGGGGGCGTCGGTACCATTCATGCCGGTACGGCGTTAGGTGCGCTTCGCCGCCTCGAACAGCTTATCCAGGAAGCCGTCATCACTGTGCCGCGGGCGCTGATCGCGGAGACCATCGACGTGATTGCCGTTCTCTCCGGCCGCGGCGCAGACCGTCGGCTGACAGAACTCGCGCGTGTCGATGGCCTGACGACCGAGGGCGACTACCTCATTTCACCCGCAGGAGACCAATCATGAACGGCGTCACATTGAGAAGCGGGATGATAGCTGTTGCGGTAGCTCTCAGCTCCGTGGCGATCTCGCCTACTGCAGAGGCCGCTGGCTCCAACATGCCGTGGGAGCAGCCGCTTAACCAGATCCTACAGTCGGTCGAGGGGCCCGTCGCCAAGATTCTGGCCGTCATCATCATCATCGTCACGGGCCTTACGCTCGCCTTCGGCGACACTTCGGGCGGTTTTCGGCGCCTGATCCAGATCGTTTTCGGTCTGTCGATTGCGTTCGCAGCCTCGAGCTTCTTCCTGGCATTTTTCTCATTCGGCGGCGGAGTGCTGATCTGATGGACGGGCCGGTCGAGGGTTTTGCAATTCCGGTGCACCGCGCGCTGACCGAACCGATCCTGCTCGGCGGCGCGCCGCGTGCGATCGCCATCGTCAACGGCACCGTCGCCGCTGCGCTCGGCCTCGGCCTGCGGTTGTGGATCGCGGGCCTCCTGATGTGGGCAATCGGTCATGCCGCTGCCGTCTGGGCCGCGAAGCGCGATCCGCTCTTTGTCGAAACTGCAAGACGCCATCTGCGCATCCCAACCCATCTGAATGTGTGAGCAACCAATGATGAACCTTGCCGAATACCGCCGCTCCACTACATGTCTTGCGGATTTCCTGCCATGGGCCGCACTGGTCGACGAAGGCGTCGTCCTCAACAAGGACGGATCGTTTCAGAGGACCGCGCGTTTTCGCGGCCCCGATCTTGATTCTTCCGTTCCGGCGGAGCTCGTTGCGGTTGCCGGCCGCCTCAGTAACGCCTTAAGGCGCCTCGGATCCGGCTGGGCGGTGTTTATGGAGGCGCAGAGGTATTCATCGAACGCCTATCCGCCGAGCAGTTGCCCGGATGTGGCATCGGCCCTGGTCGATGCCGAGCGCCGGGCGCAATTCGAGGAAGAGGGAGCTCACTACGAGTCAGCCTATTTCCTCACCTTCCTGTATCTGCCGCCGGCTGAGGATGAGGCGCGCGCCGAGCGTCTCCTTTATGAGGGACCTGAGCGCGGGGAGGCTGCCGGCGCCCACCAGGTATTGCGCGGCTTTGTCGATCGGACCGACCGCGTGCTGCAACTGGTCGAAGGGTTTATGCCGGAGTGCCGATGGCTCGATGACGGCGAGACCCTGACGTACCTGCATGCTTGCGTCTCGACCAAGATACATCGCGTCCGCGTTCCCGAGATTCCCATGTATCTCGATGCGCTGTTGGCGGACGAGCCCCTGACGGGTGGGCTCGAGCCGATGCTGGGCGACCAACACCTGCGGGTGCTCACGATTGTCGGGTTTCCGACGGCAACCACGCCGGGGATCCTGGACGATCTCAATCGGCTTGCCTTCCCTTATCGTTGGTCGACCCGGGCGATCATGCTCGACAAGGCAGACGCAACGAAGCTCCTGACCAGGATCCGGCGGCAATGGTTCGCCAAACGGAAATCGGTTGCCGCGATCCTGAAGGAGGTGATGACGAACGAGACTTCGTTGCTGATCGACACTGACGCAGCCAACAAGGCCATCGACGCCGACGCCGCGTTGCAGGAGCTCGGCTCCGATCTGATCGGAGAGGCGTTTGTTACCGCCACGATCTCGGTCTGGGACGAGAATCCGCGCATCGCGGACGAACGGTTGCGCTTGGTCGAGAAGGTCATTCAGGGACGCGACTTCACGTGCATGGTGGAGTCCATCAATGCCGTCGATGCCTGGCTGGGCTCGTTGCCCGGCCACGTTTATGCCAACGTCCGCCAGCCCCCGGTTTCGACCCTGAACATCGCCCATATGATCCCGTTGTCCGCGGTTTGGGCAGGGCCGGCGAGGGACGCGCATCTCGGTGCGCCGCCGCTGTTCTTTGCACGCACGGAAGGATCCAGCCCGTTTCGTTTTTCCCTCCACGTCGGCGACGTCGGGCACACGCTGGTGGTCGGTCCGACCGGTGCCGGCAAGTCCGTGCTGCTTGCGCTGATGGCGCTGCAGTTCCGCCGCTATCCAAGCTCCCAGATCTTTGCCTTCGATTTCGGCGGGTCGATCAGGGCCGCGGCGCTCGCCATGAAGGGCGATTGGCACGATCTTGGCGGTGCGCTGTCCGATAGCGCCTCCGAACCGGTCGCCCTGCAGCCGCTAGCCATGATTGACGATGCGGCCGAGCGCGGCTGGGCGGCGGAATGGATCGCAGCCATTCTCGCCCGCGAAAAGATCGACATGACGCCCGAAGCCAAGGAGCATCTTTGGTCGGCGCTGTCTTCGCTGGCTTCGGCGCCTATTGGCGAACGGACGTTGACCGGTTTGTCCGTGCTGCTGCAGTCCCAGGGCCTGAAAAGGGCGCTTCAACCCTATTGCCTCGGTGGCCCTTTTGGACGGTTGCTCGATGCTGAAGCCGAGCGGTTAGGCTCCGCTCCGGTCCAGGTGTTCGAAACCGAGGGGCTGATCGGCACCGGTGCCGCACCTGCGGTCCTGTCCTATCTCTATCACCGAATTGAGGGGCAGCTCGACGGAAGGCCCACGCTACTCATTGTCGACGAAGGTTGGCTCGCACTCGATGATGAAGGGTTTGCCGGCCAGGTCCGCGAATGGCTGAAGACGCTGCGGAAGAAGAATGCCTCCGTCATCTTTGCCACCCAGTCGCTCTCGGATATCGACGGCTCCGCGATTGCGCCTGCCATCATCGAGAGTTGCCCAACGCGGCTGTTCCTTCCGAACGAACGGGCGATCGAGCCGCAGATCTCGGCCATCTATCGACGCTTCGGCCTCAACGACCGGCAGATCGAGATCCTCGCGCGCGCCACGCCAAAGCGCGACTACTACTGCCAGTCCCGGCGCGGCAATCGCCTGTTCGAACTCGGTCTTGAAGAATTCGCACTCGCCTTTACGGCCGCTTCATCAAAGTCCGATCAGGCAATGATCGAGCGCGTGCTGGCCGAACATGGCCGTGAGGAGTTTGTCACCGGCTGGCTCGCCGCACGTGGGCTGGGTTGGGCCGCCGATCTCATACCCCGTCTCATCAAGCAGGAAGGCTTGTCATGAAGCGCCGCCGTCACCTCTCAGCGGTGGGTGCGCTCGCAATTGCGATTGTATGTACCGCTTCGCCAACATCCGGCCAGTTGATCGTGTTCGATCCTAATAACTATGCGCAGAACGTGCTCACGGCTGCACGTGAGCTGCAGCAGATCAATAACCAGATCACCTCGCTGCAGAACCAGGCGCAGATGCTGATCAATCAGGCCAAAAATCTCGCCAGCCTGCCGTATTCCTCCTTGCAGCAGCTCGAGCAGTCAATCCAGCGAACCCAACAGCTTCTCGCTCAGGCGCAGCGCATTGCCTACGACATCAATCAGATCGATCGGGCGTTCTCGACGACCTATGCGCCCGTTTCGGCGAACAGATCAGATCAAGCGCTGATCGCGAATGCGCAAACACGCTGGCAGAATTCTGTGGCGGGATTGCAGGATGCCCTGCGGGTTCAGGCGACCGTGGTCGGCAATCTCGACACCCACCGCAAGGAGATGTCGGCCCTCGTTGGCGCAAGCCAGGGCGCGACCGGCGCGCTGCAGGCCAGTCAGGCCGGCAATCAGCTCCTTGGTCTGCAGGCGCAGCAGCTCGCCGACCTTACGGCCGCCGTTGCCGCGCAGGGGCGGGCGCAAAATCTCGAAATGGCTCAGCGTACCACCGCGCAGGATCAGGGCAGGGAGCAGCTTCGTCGCTTTCTCGCACCCGGTCGAGGCTATCAGCCTTCGATAGTTCGGATGTTTCACCAATGAGCGGACGTGGTGGACTTAAGCGGGTGATGCTTGTGACGACAGCGGCTGCCGTCCCCATCCTTGTCGCAGCGTGCACAATCCAGCTCCGCGGCGACAGCGAAGGTCCACCGGCTAGATCGTCGGCATCCCGGGCAACCAGTCCGCTTGGCGGCGAACTCGAACGCTGCTGGAAGGTCACCTCCGAGCAGGTTGCAGAACTCCAGGATTGCCGTCCGATTTGGGCGGAGAACCGCCGTCGCTTCCTTGGATCAAAGAAAACTCCGGGCGTTACTTCCCCGATGCTCAACCAGGCAGCCCGACACCCTCGTTGGCGCAGCCCAAGCATCCCGATCGTCTTCCCCAGGGCTGGCCGCCCGTTGCAACACCCGAACGCGAGTGATCCATGGGTGGCACCGGCGTCATCGACCGATTCCTGGAAACGTTTACCCGCTATATCGACTCTGGCTTTGGGCTGCTTGGCAACGAAGTCGCCTTCCTCGCAACCACGCTTGCCGCGATCGATGTCACGCTGGCCGCTCTGTTCTGGGCCTGGGGTACCGACGAGGACATCATCGCTCGCCTCGTGAGAAAGACGCTGTTCGTCGGCGTCTTCGCTTACCTGATCGGCAACTGGAACAACCTCGCCCGCATCGTTTTCGAGCTTTGCCGGTCTCGGCCTGGAAGCCTCAGGAACTGGACTATCATCGGCTGATTTCCTGCGCCCGGGGCGGATCGCACAGGTCGGTATCGATGCGGGGAGGCCAATCCTGGACTCAATCTCGGGCTTGATGGGCTATGTCAGCTTCTTCGAAAATTTCATCCAGATCGTGGTGTTGCTGTTCGCCTGGGTGACCGTGCTGCTCGCCTTCTTCATCCTGGCAATCCAGCTCTTTGTCACTCTGATTGAATTTAAGCTGACGACGCTCGCCGGCTTCATCCTGATCCCCTTTGGTTTGTTCGGCAAGACGGCTTTTGCCGCCGAACGCGTGCTCGGCAACGTCATCTCATCGGGCGTCAAGGTCATGGTGCTCGCGGTCATCGTCGGCATCGGCTCGACGCTGTTTTCGCAGTTTACCGCGGGCTCGAGCAGTGCACAGATCGGCATTGAAGATGCCATGGCCCTGGTGCTCGCAGCATTGGCGCTACTGGGCCTGGGGATCTTTGGGCCGGGCATCGCCAACGGCATCGTGTCCGGCGGTCCGCAGCTTGGCGCCGGAGCCTCCGTCGGCACGGGGTTAGCTGCCGGCGGGTCGTGGTCGCCGGCGCGGGCCTTGCTGCAGGCAGCCTCGGTGCACTCGCAGGTGCCGCGCGTGGAACTGCGGCGCTAGCGGGTAGTGCGAGCGGCGTGTTTCGGGCGAGCGGTTTGGCCGGCGCCGCGGATGCCGGCGCGTCCGCCACAACGAGTCCGCTCCGCCGCGCTGCGACAAGTTCTAGTAGCAGCTCGGCATCAACCGGCGGCACTGTAGCCGGCGAAGCCGCCGCAGCCCAGACTGCTGCGAGTTCTTCATCTGCGGACACTCAATCCAGATGGGCTGGGCGTATGAAGCGCATTCAGACCATGCGTCATGGGGCGTCCGCCGCGACCAACGCCGTTCGCTCTGCCGATCAAGGTGGAGGTGGTGCCTCCGTCGATCTCTCGGAAGGAAAGCGGTGATGTTCAAACGACCATCCGTTCATTATGGCCGCACGCCCGCGCCCGTAACGCCCTATCAGAAAGCGGCGCAAGTGTGGGACGAACGCATCGGCTCGGCGCGGGTGCAGGCCAAAAACTGGCGACTTATAGCCTTCGGTTCTCTGATCCTGTCGGCGGGACTTGCATCAGGTCTCGTCTGGCAATCCACACAGGGAAGCATTACGCCCTGGGTCGTTGAGGTCGATCGTCTCGGCCAGGCAGAGGCGGTTAGCCCAGCCAATCCCTTCTATCAGCCAACCGATCCGCAGATTGCCTTTCATTTGGCACGCTTCATCGAGAATGTGCGCGGGCTGTCGGCTGATGCCATCGTGCTGCGTCAGGACTGGCTGCGCGCCTACGACTTTACGACCGATCGCGGCGCCGCCGCCCTCAATGACCACGCCCGCGTCAACGATCCCTTTGCGAAACTCGGCAAGCTGCAGATCGCAGTGGAAATATCCAGCGTCATCCGTGCCTCGCCGGAAAGCTTTCAGGTCGCCTGGATCGAGCGCCGCTACGACAATGGGCAGCTTACTGCCACCGAGCGCTGGACCGCCATCCTCACCATCGTGATCGAAACTCCGCGCGATGCCGATCGTCTGCGCAAAAATCCTCTCGGGGTCTATGTCAACGCCATCAACTGGTCGAAGGAGCTTGGGCGGTGAATATGCAGATTCCTGGAGTCGCTAGCCCGAGTGTGCGCAAGGTCATGCGCCCGTTTCTGTTTGCTTGCATGTTTGCACTCAGCGGCTGTGCCACCTCCAAACCGCCGCAGATCAGCTACGACGACGATATCCCGCCACTTCCCAGTTCGCCGGCACTGGCAGAGGATCGTCCGCGATCCCTTCACGTTCCGCCGTCCTGGACGCCGGCGAAGGGAGGCAAGAAGGAAACGTTGAGGCAAGAGGCCTATTGCGCGCATCGAGACCGCCAATGACGCTGCGCGCGTCGAGCCGCGTAGCGCCGGCTACTTCAATGCTGTGCAGGTCTTCCCTTTTAGTCCCGGCGCCCTCTATCAGATCTACGCGAGCCCCGGACAGATCACCGATATCGCACTCGAGCCCGGCGAGCAGCTCACGGGTTCGGGGCCGGTATCGGCTGGCGACACCGCGCGCTGGGTCGTTGGCGACACCGAAAGCGGAAGCGGCGATACGAGACGTGTCCACATCATGGTCAAGCCGACGCGGCCTTCGATTGAGACCAACCTCGTGGTCAACACCGACCGGCGCACCTATCTCATCGAGCTGCGCTCGCGTGAAAAGCCTTACATGCCATCAGTCGCCTGGTTCTATCCCGAGGACAGGCCCGGCCGTGCCGAGCTGTTTCCCCGACGCCAGTTCTTCCTGACTCTTCTCCGGCGCTATCGCTACACCCTCGAGGGCGACAATCCGCCTTGGCGGCCGGTGGGCGTCTATGACGATGGCCGCAAGGTCTATATCGAGTTCTCACCCGGCATCGTTCGGGAGAAATGCCTCCGCTGTTTGTCATCGGTCCGGACGGCAATTCCGAGATCGTCAACTACCAGATCTATCGAAACGTGCTGATCGTCGATCGGCTGTTTGCCGCGGCCGAGCTGCGACTTGGTGGCGACCCTCAGCAAAAGGTCCAGATCATCAGAAGCGACGGGAGGCCGTCGTGACTGATAAGCAAACGACTGGCGCCGGTGGTCCTGGTTCTACCTCGCCGAAGAGTGCTGCTGAGATAGCCAGCTCACTGCGCCTGCGTCCAGAACGTCCGCCCGTGAACTCGCCTGTCGCGTAAGGTATTGGCCGGGGGCACGGCACTCGCGCTCGTTCTCGCTCCCGGAGCCGTGCTGTGGGCCCTGCAGCAGGATCGCACGCGTGGTCCAGCTTCCTGAAGAGCTGTACAGCACCGATCACCACAATGTGGCCGACGGCCTTGCCGGGCTGCCGCGCGACCTATACCGGTATTCCGCGCGACGTGCCTCGCCTCGGATCGCCGTTGCCCGGCGATCTCGGTCGTCCCATTCTTGCAGCCCAGGCCAGTCCGGCCCGCTTGCGGTCGATCGAGCAACAGCGGATGAGCCAGGAAAGCGAGGCTGCGCGCACCAACAAAGTATT
>NZ_JBICRN010000008.1:0-4267500 GCF_043203335.1 Bradyrhizobium sp. RDI18
GATTGTCCGCTACTGGAAGTGAAGCCGACATCAGCTCTTCGATTATCGGCGAGCTTTTCTTCAGGCCGCCAGTCTGTTGGAGTTGCCCGATCAACCTGCCGACCGCAAGGAAGCTAAGCGCTGCGTCCCAGGCCACCGGCAGGCGATAGGGGGACAACTATCTCGTCCGATGCCAGGGCTAAGTCCGCTTCCACACTTTTCGCGATACGTGCGGGCAGCGATTTAATTTCTACGACGCTCGGCGACTGACGCACCAATCTGCTCGCCTGGATATCCGAAAATACTCGCAACCAGCAGGATGGCTTGTCTGAGGATTACGGACTCATTTGATATTCCATCCCATGTCCGCAACCAGAATACTTTGGGGCCAGGTCGCCCTGCTCTTGACTATCGTGCTGATCACGATGTGGGCCGCGACGCAGTGGACAGCATGGCGGCTCGGCTTTCAACTCCAACTCGGACAGCCCTGGTTTGAGCTCGCGCCGGGCGTTCCCATCTATCTGCCTCCGGCCTTCTTCTGGTGGTGGTACGCCTATGATGCCTATGCACCTGGAGTGTTCGTCGAAGGGGCGTGTGTCGCTGCGTCCGGCGGGATCATCTCGATCATAGTCGCGTTCGCGATGTCGGTGTGGCGGGCGCGGGAGGCGGAGACGGCGGCGACATACGGTTCCGCGCGCTGGGCCAGCCAACTTGAGATTCGAAGTGCCGGCCTTGCCGGGGCAGACGGCGTGATCCTCGGGCGGTTCGAGGGACTTTATCTGCGGCACGATGGACCTGAGCATGTGCTGTGCTTCGCCCCCACCAGATCCGGAAAGGGCGTCGGACTTGTTGTCCCGACCCTTCTAACCTGGCCGGGAAGTTGCATCGTCCATGACATCAAGGGTGAAAACTGGACCCTGACGTCCAGCTTTCGTGCCCAACACGGCCGGGTGCTGTTGTTTGATCCAACCAACTCAAGGAGTGCAGCCTACAACCCTCTGTTGGAAGTGAGGCGAGGGAGTGGGAAGTTCGTGACGTGCAAAATGTGGCCGACGTGTTGGTCGATCCCGAGGGCTCGCTGGAACGGCGCAATCACTGGGAGAAGACCAGCCACGCGCTACTGGTCGGAGCCATCCTTCACGTCCTCTATGCGGAGCAGGACAAGACGCTCGCCGGTGTTGCGAGTTTCCTGTCCGATCCGAAACGGCCAATCGAAACCACGCTCCGCGCCATGATGACCACGCCGCACCTCGGCGAAGCCGGGACCCATCCAGTGATCGCGTCCGCAGCGAGAGAGTTATTGAACAAGAGCGAGAACGAACGGTCCGGCGTGCTTTCGACCGCGATGTCTTTCCTCGGCCTCTACCGCGACCCTGTTGTTGCCGAGGTGACGCGCCGCTGCGACTGGCGCATCCGGGATCTTATTGAGGACGAACGGCCAACGACGCTCTATCTCGTCGTACCTCCATCGGACATCAGCCGTACCAAGCCGCTGGTGCGGTTGATCCTCAACCAGATCGGTCGCCGCCTCACCGAGGAACTCCAGGCCAAGGGCCGCCGGCATCGATTGCTGCTCATGCTCGACGAGTTTCCGGCGCTGGGAAGGCTTGATTTCTTCGAGTCGGCGCTCGCCTTCATGGCGGGCTATGGGCTTAAGAGTTTCCTTATTGCGCAGTCGCTCAATCAGATCGAAAGAGCATACGGGCCGAATAACGCGATCCTCGATAATTGTCATGTGCGCGTTTCCTTTGCGACCAACGACGAGCGTACCGCCAGGCGGGTTTCGGATGCGCTTGGGACTGCCACGGAATTAAGGGCGATGAAGAACTATGCCGGTCACAGGCTTAGCCCGTGGCTCGGCCATCTCATGGTTTCGCGACAGGAGACCGCGCGGCCATTGCTAACGCCCGGCGAGGTGATGCAGCTTCCGCCCGAGGACGAGCTGGTGCTGGTTTCCGGCGTGCCACCGATCCGCGCCAAGAAGGCGAGGTATTTTGAGGATCCACGTTTGACCGAGCGCGTGCTACCACCGCCAAACTCAAGCTCCCTCGACCGCGACGGTAGGGCAGCGACAGACGATTGAGCCGGCAGCCAGCTCCGCCAAATTCAAATGTTGCCGAGCCGGTAAGCTTGTCGGGTGCTCGGCAATCTACCGCAAATTCCGGCATTCGCCGCGAGCCGGAGTTTCCCGAGCATGAAAATATCGCGCCAGAGGCCTTGAAGCCTCCACCGGAGTTCGACTTCACGGAAGACGAGGGCGACGGTGACGCCGTACGGGCGCGTGTGCTGCGCATGAACGTTCCCGGTCTGGCGCGTCAGGCCGCGATGGATCCAGACGACGGCCTCGACCTCTAGGATGAGATAATGCGAACCAAGCACACGTTTCGTCTGCCTCCTGACCTAGCGGGCAAGCTCGCTGACCACGCCAGCCGCAAGCGGGTGCCGCAGGCGCTCATTGTCGAAACTGCGCTGGCCTCATTCCTGTCGCCGGATAATTCGGAGCGGATGGAAGCGGCGCTCGGCCGTCGCCTTGACCGGCTGACCCGGCACGTCGAGCGGCTGGAGCGTCACATCACCATTTCAAATGAGGCACTGGCCTTGTTCGTGCGGTTCTGGCTGACGGCAACGCCGCCGCTGCCTGATACGGCGCAGCCCGCTGCGCAGGCCAAGGGCCGGGAGCGGTATGAGGGGTTTGTCGAGGCCCTCGGGCGCCGGCTGGCCAGGGGCCAGACCCTGGCCCAGGAGATCTCGCTCGACATCGATCCGGCACAACCGTCGCCAACCGTTCCTCGTGAGTGATCCCGCCATCTTTTCTTTTGCTACGCCACGGCACGCCGCCTGATTTGAGCTTGTTGCACGAGCGCGTAACCTGCCTTTTCTACTGATCCCCACCGCCGAGCTCATATCTCTCGGCGACCTTGGGGACAAGCGTGGCAGTTCATTCCTTTCAGTCGAGGCGGCCTCGCGTGGTGCACGCATGTTGCGCACCGCGCTCGGACCGACGATAGCGGCCTGGCTCGAAGACGCTGGGATCGTCGAGGTCATGCTCAATCCCGATGGCCGGCTCTGGGTCGATCGGTTGTCGGGGGGCATGACAGATACCGGCGAGCGTCTCGCCGCAGCCGACGGCGAGCGCATCGTGCGGCTCGTTGCCCATCACGTCGGCGCGGAGGTTCATCCGGCAAGTCCCCGCGTCTCGGCCGAGTTGCCCGAGACGGGAGAGCGTTTTGAGGGGTTGCTGCCGCCCGTGGTGACCGCTCCGGCCTTTGCCATTCGCAAGCCGGCGGTGGCCGTCTTCACGCTCGACGACTATGTCGCCGCCGGCATCCTGACAGTCGCTCAGGCTGAAGGGCTGCGGAACGCTGTCCGGGACCGTCAAAACATCCTCGTGGCCGGCGGTACCTCGACCGGCAAGACCACGCTGACCAATGCCCTGCTGGCCGAGATTGCAAGAACAGCTGATCGCGTCGTGCTGATCGAGGATACGCGCGAACTCCAATGCAAGTCGGCTAATCTCGTGGCGCTGCGCACCAAGGACGGTGTCGCCTCGCTGTCCGACCTCGTGCGCTCCTCGCTCCGGCTACGCCCGGACCGAATCCCAATCGGTGAGGTGCGAGGGGCCGAGGCGCTCGACCTACTCAAGGCCTGGGGCACTGGCCACCCCGGGGGCGTCGGTACCATTCATGCCGGTACGGCGTTAGGTGCGCTTCGCCGCCTCGAACAGCTTATCCAGGAAGCCGTCATCACTGTGCCGCGGGCGCTGATCGCGGAGACCATCGACGTGATTGCCGTTCTCTCCGGCCGCGGCGCAGACCGTCGGCTGACAGAACTCGCGCGTGTCGATGGCCTGACGACCGAGGGCGACTACCTCATTTCACCCGCAGGAGACCAATCATGAACGGCGTCACATTGAGAAGCGGGATGATAGCTGTTGCGGTAGCTCTCAGCTCCGTGGCGATCTCGCCTACTGCAGAGGCCGCTGGCTCCAACATGCCGTGGGAGCAGCCGCTTAACCAGATCCTACAGTCGGTCGAGGGGCCCGTCGCCAAGATTCTGGCCGTCATCATCATCATCGTCACGGGCCTTACGCTCGCCTTCGGCGACACTTCGGGCGGTTTTCGGCGCCTGATCCAGATCGTTTTCGGTCTGTCGATTGCGTTCGCAGCCTCGAGCTTCTTCCTGGCATTTTTCTCATTCGGCGGCGGAGTGCTGATCTGATGGACGGGCCGGTCGAGGGTTTTGCAATTCCGGTGCACCGCGCGCTGACCGAACCGATCCTGCTCGGCGGCGCGCCGCGTGCGATCGCCATCGTCAACGGCACCGTCGCCGCTGCGCTCGGCCTCGGCCTGCGGTTGTGGATCGCGGGCCTCCTGATGTGGGCAATCGGTCATGCCGCTGCCGTCTGGGCCGCGAAGCGCGATCCGCTCTTTGTCGAAACTGCAAGACGCCATCTGCGCATCCCAACCCATCTGAATGTGTGAGCAACCAATGATGAACCTTGCCGAATACCGCCGCTCCACTACATGTCTTGCGGATTTCCTGCCATGGGCCGCACTGGTCGACGAAGGCGTCGTCCTCAACAAGGACGGATCGTTTCAGAGGACCGCGCGTTTTCGCGGCCCCGATCTTGATTCTTCCGTTCCGGCGGAGCTCGTTGCGGTTGCCGGCCGCCTCAGTAACGCCTTAAGGCGCCTCGGATCCGGCTGGGCGGTGTTTATGGAGGCGCAGAGGTATTCATCGAACGCCTATCCGCCGAGCAGTTGCCCGGATGTGGCATCGGCCCTGGTCGATGCCGAGCGCCGGGCGCAATTCGAGGAAGAGGGAGCTCACTACGAGTCAGCCTATTTCCTCACCTTCCTGTATCTGCCGCCGGCTGAGGATGAGGCGCGCGCCGAGCGTCTCCTTTATGAGGGACCTGAGCGCGGGGAGGCTGCCGGCGCCCACCAGGTATTGCGCGGCTTTGTCGATCGGACCGACCGCGTGCTGCAACTGGTCGAAGGGTTTATGCCGGAGTGCCGATGGCTCGATGACGGCGAGACCCTGACGTACCTGCATGCTTGCGTCTCGACCAAGATACATCGCGTCCGCGTTCCCGAGATTCCCATGTATCTCGATGCGCTGTTGGCGGACGAGCCCCTGACGGGTGGGCTCGAGCCGATGCTGGGCGACCAACACCTGCGGGTGCTCACGATTGTCGGGTTTCCGACGGCAACCACGCCGGGGATCCTGGACGATCTCAATCGGCTTGCCTTCCCTTATCGTTGGTCGACCCGGGCGATCATGCTCGACAAGGCAGACGCAACGAAGCTCCTGACCAGGATCCGGCGGCAATGGTTCGCCAAACGGAAATCGGTTGCCGCGATCCTGAAGGAGGTGATGACGAACGAGACTTCGTTGCTGATCGACACTGACGCAGCCAACAAGGCCATCGACGCCGACGCCGCGTTGCAGGAGCTCGGCTCCGATCTGATCGGAGAGGCGTTTGTTACCGCCACGATCTCGGTCTGGGACGAGAATCCGCGCATCGCGGACGAACGGTTGCGCTTGGTCGAGAAGGTCATTCAGGGACGCGACTTCACGTGCATGGTGGAGTCCATCAATGCCGTCGATGCCTGGCTGGGCTCGTTGCCCGGCCACGTTTATGCCAACGTCCGCCAGCCCCCCGGTTTCGACCCTGAACATCGCCCATATGATCCCGTTGTCCGCGGTTTGGGCAGGGCCGGCGAGGGACGCGCATCTCGGTGCGCCGCCGCTGTTCTTTGCACGCACGGAAGGATCCAGCCCGTTTCGTTTTTCCC
The DNA here is from genome assembly GCF_043203335.1 of Bradyrhizobium sp. RDI18. Lineage (NCBI taxonomy): Bacteria > Pseudomonadati > Pseudomonadota > Alphaproteobacteria > Hyphomicrobiales > Nitrobacteraceae > Bradyrhizobium > Bradyrhizobium sp. RDI18. Next base: position 5,778 of record NZ_JBICRN010000008.1, read on the forward strand.
TCCACGTCGGCGACGTCGGGCACACGCTGGTGGTCGGTCCGACCGGTGCCGGCAAGTCCGTGCTGCTTGCGCTGATGGCGCTGCAGTTCCGCCGCTATCCAAGCTCCCAGATCTTTGCCTTCGATTTCGGCGGGTCGATCAGGGCCGCGGCGCTCGCCATGAAGGGCGATTGGCACGATCTTGGCGGTGCGCTGTCCGATAGCGCCTCCGAACCGGTCGCCCTGCAGCCGCTAGCCATGATTGACGATGCGGCCGAGCGCGGCTGGGCGGCGGAATGGATCGCAGCCATTCTCGCCCGCGAAAAGATCGACATGACGCCCGAAGCCAAGGAGCATCTTTGGTCGGCGCTGTCTTCGCTGGCTTCGGCGCCTATTGGCGAACGGACGTTGACCGGTTTGTCCGTGCTGCTGCAGTCCCAGGGCCTGAAAAGGGCGCTTCAACCCTATTGCCTCGGTGGCCCTTTTGGACGGTTGCTCGATGCTGAAGCCGAGCGGTTAGGCTCCGCTCCGGTCCAGGTGTTCGAAACCGAGGGGCTGATCGGCACCGGTGCCGCACCTGCGGTCCTGTCCTATCTCTATCACCGAATTGAGGGGCAGCTCGACGGAAGGCCCACGCTACTCATTGTCGACGAAGGTTGGCTCGCACTCGATGATGAAGGGTTTGCCGGCCAGGTCCGCGAATGGCTGAAGACGCTGCGGAAGAAGAATGCCTCCGTCATCTTTGCCACCCAGTCGCTCTCGGATATCGACGGCTCCGCGATTGCGCCTGCCATCATCGAGAGTTGCCCAACGCGGCTGTTCCTTCCGAACGAACGGGCGATCGAGCCGCAGATCTCGGCCATCTATCGACGCTTCGGCCTCAACGACCGGCAGATCGAGATCCTCGCGCGCGCCACGCCAAAGCGCGACTACTACTGCCAGTCCCGGCGCGGCAATCGCCTGTTCGAACTCGGTCTTGAAGAATTCGCACTCGCCTTTACGGCCGCTTCATCAAAGTCCGATCAGGCAATGATCGAGCGCGTGCTGGCCGAACATGGCCGTGAGGAGTTTGTCACCGGCTGGCTCGCCGCACGTGGGCTGGGTTGGGCCGCCGATCTCATACCCCGTCTCATCAAGCAGGAAGGCTTGTCATGAAGCGCCGCCGTCACCTCTCAGCGGTGGGTGCGCTCGCAATTGCGATTGTATGTACCGCTTCGCCAACATCCGGCCAGTTGATCGTGTTCGATCCTAATAACTATGCGCAGAACGTGCTCACGGCTGCACGTGAGCTGCAGCAGATCAATAACCAGATCACCTCGCTGCAGAACCAGGCGCAGATGCTGATCAATCAGGCCAAAAATCTCGCCAGCCTGCCGTATTCCTCCTTGCAGCAGCTCGAGCAGTCAATCCAGCGAACCCAACAGCTTCTCGCTCAGGCGCAGCGCATTGCCTACGACATCAATCAGATCGATCGGGCGTTCTCGACGACCTATGCGCCCGTTTCGGCGAACAGATCAGATCAAGCGCTGATCGCGAATGCGCAAACACGCTGGCAGAATTCTGTGGCGGGATTGCAGGATGCCCTGCGGGTTCAGGCGACCGTGGTCGGCAATCTCGACACCCACCGCAAGGAGATGTCGGCCCTCGTTGGCGCAAGCCAGGGCGCGACCGGCGCGCTGCAGGCCAGTCAGGCCGGCAATCAGCTCCTTGGTCTGCAGGCGCAGCAGCTCGCCGACCTTACGGCCGCCGTTGCCGCGCAGGGGCGGGCGCAAAATCTCGAAATGGCTCAGCGTACCACCGCGCAGGATCAGGGCAGGGAGCAGCTTCGTCGCTTTCTCGCACCCGGTCGAGGCTATCAGCCTTCGATAGTTCGGATGTTTCACCAATGAGCGGACGTGGTGGACTTAAGCGGGTGATGCTTGTGACGACAGCGGCTGCCGTCCCCATCCTTGTCGCAGCGTGCACAATCCAGCTCCGCGGCGACAGCGAAGGTCCACCGGCTAGATCGTCGGCATCCCGGGCAACCAGTCCGCTTGGCGGCGAACTCGAACGCTGCTGGAAGGTCACCTCCGAGCAGGTTGCAGAACTCCAGGATTGCCGTCCGATTTGGGCGGAGAACCGCCGTCGCTTCCTTGGATCAAAGAAAACTCCGGGCGTTACTTCCCCCGATGCTCAACCAGGCAGCCCGACACCCTCGTTGGCGCAGCCCAAGCATCCCGATCGTCTTCCCCAGGGCTGGCCGCCCGTTGCAACACCCGAACGCGAGTGATCCATGGGTGGCACCGGCGTCATCGACCGATTCCTGGAAACGTTTACCCGCTATATCGACTCTGGCTTTGGGCTGCTTGGCAACGAAGTCGCCTTCCTCGCAACCACGCTTGCCGCGATCGATGTCACGCTGGCCGCTCTGTTCTGGGCCTGGGGTACCGACGAGGACATCATCGCTCGCCTCGTGAGAAAGACGCTGTTCGTCGGCGTCTTCGCTTACCTGATCGGCAACTGGAACAACCTCGCCCGCATCGTTTTCGAGAGCTTTGCCGGTCTCGGCCTGGAAGCCTCAGGAACTGGACTATCATCGGCTGATTTCCTGCGCCCGGGGCGGATCGCACAGGTCGGTATCGATGCGGGGAGGCCAATCCTGGACTCAATCTCGGGCTTGATGGGCTATGTCAGCTTCTTCGAAAATTTCATCCAGATCGTGGTGTTGCTGTTCGCCTGGGTGACCGTGCTGCTCGCCTTCTTCATCCTGGCAATCCAGCTCTTTGTCACTCTGATTGAATTTAAGCTGACGACGCTCGCCGGCTTCATCCTGATCCCCTTTGGTTTGTTCGGCAAGACGGCTTTTGCCGCCGAACGCGTGCTCGGCAACGTCATCTCATCGGGCGTCAAGGTCATGGTGCTCGCGGTCATCGTCGGCATCGGCTCGTCGTTGTTCTCACAGTTTACCGTTAGCTCGGCCGGCGCACAGGTCGGCATTGAAGATGCCATGGCCCTGGTGCTCGCGGCATTAGCGCTGCTGGGCTTAGGGATCTTTGGGCCCGGCATCGCCAATGGCATCGTGTCCGGCGGTCCGCAACTTGGCGCCGGAGCCGCCGCGGGCACGGGGTTAGCTGCCGGCGGGGTCGTGGTGGCCGGAGCGGGCCTCGCTGCCGGAAGCGCGGGTGCACTCGCCGGCGCGGCTCGCGGGACTGCGGCGCTAGCGGGTAGCGCGAGCGGTGCGTTCCGCGCGGCTGGTTTGTCCGGCGTCGCGGGTGCCGCCGCGTCCGCGATGACGAGCCCGCTTCGCACTGCAGCCGGTGAAACCGGCGCAGCTCAGCCGCCGGCAAGTTCCTCACCTCCGGACAGTCAGTCCAGCTCGGCCAGACGCATGAAGCGGATGCAGACCATGAGTCAGGGGGCGTCGGCCGCTACCAACGTCGTTCGCACTGCCGACCATGGTGGTGGAGGCGCCTCCGTCGATCTCTCCGAAGGAGGGAAGTGATGTTCAAACGACCATCCGTTCATTATGGCCGCACGCCCGCGCCCGTAACGCCCTATCAGAAAGCGGCGCAACTGTGGGACGAGCGCATCGGCTCGGCGCGGGTGCAGGCCAAAAACTGGCGACTTATAGCCTTCGGTTCTCTGATCCTGTCGGCAGGACTCGCTTCAGGTCTCGTCTGGCAATCCACACAGGGAAGCGTCACGCCCTGGGTCATTGAGGTCGATCGTCTCGGCCAGGTACAGGCGGTCGGCCCAGCCAATCCCTTCTATCAGCCGACCGATCCGCAGATCGCGTTCCATCTGGCACGCTTTATCGAAGACGTACGCGGGCTTCCGGCCGACGCCGTCGTACTGCGTCAGGACTGGCTGCGTGCCTATGATTTTACCACGGACCGCGGCGCCGCGGCCCTCAATAACCATGCCCGGGTCAACGATCCCTTTGCCAATCTCGGCAAGGTGCAGATTGCGGTGGAAATATCCAGTGTGATCCGCGCCTCGCCAGAGAGTTTTCGCGTCGCCTGGATTGAGCGACGTTATGATAACGGTCAGCTTGCCGCCACCGAGCGTTGGACCGCCATCCTCACCATCGTGATCGAAACCCCGCGCGATGCCGATCGTCTGCGCAAGAATCCGCTGGGGGTCTATGTCAATGCCATCAACTGGTCGAAGGAGGTCGGGCAGTGAACGAGCCGATCAGCAAAATTGCCGGCCCGCGTATGAGCAAGATCGCGCGACCTGTGCTGTTTGCTTGCATGGCTGTGCTCGGCGGTTGCAACACTTTCAAAGCTCCGCAGATCAGCTACGACGCCGATATCCCGCCGCTTCCCAATCCACCATCATTGCCGGAGGATCGTCCGCGGTCACTGCACGTTCCGCCGTCCTGGACGCCAGCCAAGGGAGGCAGGAAGGGAGTGAAGGAGGCCGAAGAGCCGGTTGCCCGGATTGAGACCGCGAATGATGCGGCGCGCGTCGAACCTCGGAAGGAAGGTTACTTCAACGCCGTGCAGGTGTTTCCGTTCAGTCCCGGTGCCCTCTATCAGATTTACGCTGCCCCCGGACAGATTACCGATATCGCGCTCGAACCCGGTGAGCAGCTTACGGGTTCAGGTCCGGTATCAGCCGGCGACACCGTACGCTGGATTGTCGGCGATACCGAAAGTGGAAGTGGCGACACCAGACGCGTCCATATCATGGTCAAGCCGACGCGGCCTTCGATCGAGACCAATCTCGTGGTCAATACTGACCGGCGCACCTATCTGATCGAGCTGCGATCGCGTGAGAAGCCCTATATGCCCTCGGTGGCCTGGTTCTATCCGGAGGACCGGACGACGCGTGCTCAGGCCGTTCCGCCAACGCCAGTTGTTCCAGAGCTTTCTCAGCGAAGCTATCGCTACGCCATCGAGGGTGATGATCCACCCTGGCGGCCGGTCGGCGCCTATGATGACGGTCGCAAGGTCTATGTGGAATTCTCTCCCGGCATTGTTCAGGGCGAGATGCCGCCGCTGTTTGTCATCGGCCCAGATGGCAAGCCTGAAATCGTCAACTACCGAACTTTTCGAAATGTGCTGATTGTCGATCGGCTATTTGCCGCGGCTGAGCTGCGGCTTGGTGGCGATGCCCAGCAAAAGGTTCGGATCATTAGAAGCGACCGGAGGTCTTGATGACCGGCAACGAAACGAATGATGCCGGCAGCCCTCATTCGAACACGCCAAAGACATCTGAGGAAATTGCTCGCTCTTTGCGGCTCCGCCCGGAACGGCCGCCTGTTACGCGCCTGTCGCGTAAGGTCTTGGCTAGCGGGACGGCATTGGCGCTCCTACTGGTCTCCGCAGCGCTCCTCTGGGCCCTGCAGAGCAATCGCACGCGGGTGTCTGCATCAGAAGAACTCTACAGTACAGATCATCACAACGTAGCTGATGGCTTGGCCGGGCTGCCGCGCGACTATACGGGTACTCCGCGCGACGTGCCTCGCCTCGGACCGCCATTGCCCGGCGATCTCGGTCGTCCCATCGTTGCGGCTCAAGCTCAGTCAGGACCGCTAGCGGTCGATGCCGAGCAACAGCGAATGAACCAGGAAAATGAGGCCGCTCGCATCAGCAAGGTCTTTGCGTCAACGAATGTTCGACCATCCGCGGCTGCTACTCCCGCCGAGACCACCACGACTGCTGTGTCATCGTCCGATGAGGCCTATGCCCAGAACGGACAAGATCGCAAGCTCGCCTTCGTTAATGCCTCCATAGATCGCCGGACCACGAGCTCCGATCGCGTGACAAAGCCGGCCTCGCCTTATGTCGTGCAATCCGGTTCTGTGATTGCGGCAGCTCTCATCACGGGCATCCGGTCCGATCTGCCGGGGCAGGTCACCGCGCAGGTGACCGAGAACATCTTTGATTCGCCGACGGGTCGGGCGCTGTTAATCCCGCAGGGAACGCGGTTGATAGGAATCTACGATAGCCAGGTCGCATTTGGGCAGTCCCGCGTTCTCCTGGTCTGGACGCGGCTCATTCTACCGAACGGGCGCTCCATCGTGCTCGAACGCCAGCCAGGCGCCGATACCGCCGGCAATGCTGGTCTTGAAGACGAGATCGATAATCACTGGCGTGAACTCTTCAAAGCTGCGGCGCTTTCGACATTGCTTGGCGCAGCCACGGAGATCGGCTCAGGCGGAAATGACAATGACATCATTCGTGCATTGCGTCGCGGCGTAGGGGATACCCTCAATCAAACTGGTCAGCAGGTCGTGCGTCGCAATCTGAACATTCAGCCAACGCTAACGATAAGGCCGGGATTTCCAGTCAGGGTGATCGTGAATCGTGATCTTATACTCGAACCATACCGAAGATGAGAGATTGCCACGCTCAACCTCGTTGGTCCCAGCGGTGGCTGGCAAGCCTTGTTTGCGCACGAACCACCGGTAATCGCTTCTTCGTTACTCTGCCCGGTTATTAGTGTTGTCAATCTACTAGTTAGTGACATTGCGAATGAAGCCCGCAGACGGGCGTTGGCCGCGGCTGGTGGCCTGACTGCTCTCGCGCTGGCGACGCCCCCTGTTCGCGTAGGGCCGCCCGCAAGTAAGGGGGCCGCGCAGCAGGCGGCCGGTCAGATAAACAGGTTGGCAAAAGCCAAAGCAACAAACCCGGCGAGCCCGACGTAGACAAAGCGGAGAACCCGCTTGTCCTCCGCTGCGTGGCGTTCCGAGAGTTGCCCGGTCATGAACTCGGTGAAAGGGTCTGACACGGCTATTCTCCGTGCGAAAAGCGGCATCGAATCTGAGTTGCGATTCCCGGTCAAGCAAGTACTGGTGTGATATCAGTGTCGTAGTAACGAGAGGTAGAGCCTAGCCAAAACTGAGAGTTCCTTGAGGACGCGGGCAGAATGTTTCGCTGTGAGAAGCAATCGGCTAAGGAAACCGACTGGGAGCATGGTGCTTACGCTGACGGACTTCCGCGCTAATTCAGTCTTAGATCGTCTGGATTGACTGGCGTTAATTTGGTTCGCTTTGGCTTTGATATCGCGCAGCGTCCAGCGGAGGCGGATCGCCGTGTCTAGATCTATACCGGCCAGTGGAGACAGCGGTTGATTTGTAGCCGCTTCGTGTTCGCGCTTAGCCTCAGTAGTGGGTGAGCCACGGCAGATTCAAGCTTTACCGCGGGATCATCGGCGGTAGTGTCCTCCGTGGCAATTGGATTGGTCTGTGAAGGTTCGGCCACGGTGGAATCAGCCTGCGAGCGGGTTCGAGACGAGGCCACGGCTAACATTTCTGCGAATTGGTGAAGTTCGTCCGCTGCGCTCATTTCCCTATGCCTCAACCCAGCCTTACTAGCCGGCAGATGGCGTCGCCGTGGCCTGCCAGTCCGTGCTTAACGTTCCGAACCGTCGTTGCTATAGCTAACGAACTGCAGGTCGTTTGGCGTGCTCGTGACATGAGAGAGTCGGCCATTGTCTTCATATCTCGCTGCGAGATCAAGGAGCCGCCTTTTGATGAATGGGTCGGCTTTCTCTGCAAGACACGCACAGTTTGAGCGCGCTGTTTCTTAAATTTGTCGTCCAACATGATGGACCCCCAACAAACAAAGTGCAATGGAAGTAGTATACTGTTTAGGCTAGTGGCGATAAGCCTCGTTTCGCGATAGGCCGTAACCTGCAAGCTTACCGCGGCTGCAGTCGCACCTTGTTGGGCTCAACGGCACGATCAATTGCCGCCTTCGCGGCGGTGATAGCATCATCCCGGACGCGCGCCTCGCCGTGCCAGCGCCCTTCCTGAAGCCGGAAAGCCCGCCGGTTCACGCCGGCGGTTTCTCTTGCGGTGTACTGCCCAGGAGACCTAAGCTGTCGCCCATTGTTCAAAAGGGAGCGGACAGTGGCGACAGGTATCGTAAAGTGGTTCAACGCAACTAAGGGATATGGATTTATCCAGCCCGACGGCGGCGGCAAGGATGTTTTCGTGCACATTTCAGCTGTTGAGAAAGCCGGCCTGAGCAGCCTCAATGAAGGTGCCAAGGTGAGCTATGAAGAAATGAGCAACCGGGGCAAAACGTCCGCGGAAAATCTAAGAGTCGGGTGAATTCAAGCCAGCTGGCTCACGCCGGTATGGCTTATCCCTACGGACCCACGACGTCGGCTAAACAGGATCACCAGCGAGCTTCAACGTGGGTTTGGAGCAGGGACCACAAATGCAAACCCCTGCCGGTGAAGTCGGCAGGGGTAAGCAAACGAGGTGGATGACAAGCGCGCGAGCCTAAAGGCCCGGTGGCCCGTCAAGGACCCTTGCGGCACCATAAAACCGATCACGCCCGGCCCTTCAATGATACTGATGTATAAGTGACCGCTTTTGACTCGCTTATCCAGCAACCCGCGGTCTGCAGGCTCCTGTTGACATAATCGAGGTGAGGGCGGCGGTGCTCATGCGACTGCTTGGATGACGCCCACATGGTGGTGTCGCATTCTCGAAATGAGCCGCGCGCATGATCTGGGAAATGGTCTATTTCCGGGCTCGATAGAAATACGGGATGGCTAAATTCACGGAGGAACGGAACGCGCTCGCTGCGTGAACCTTTGTCGTCCACCTTACCGGGTGCAATTGACCGAACTTGTACATCAGGCCGCCAACCACCAAGCAGGCTGGCACGGTTCGGTCCCAGGCCTTACGGCCCTCGAGGGCCAAGGGCGGTTGGAAGATGGCCCAGCCTGGGCCAGGCAAGCTCGACTGGAGCCGTCCGCGTGCGTGCCGCTACTTCCACGGACACGCGATCGGGCCAATGCGCCGCGCCCGCGATGGTCCCCGGTAAATTATTCTGCTCGTCCGTAGTCATACAGGGAGTGGCGAAGCGAAATTTGAAACAGAGTTGAGGTAGGTTACCCGCAGCACCGGGGGCGACGATTTCAGCACGGCAGAATTATTTTAGTCGGTGGGCCGCAGAGCAATCTGCACCGGGGTGCGAAAGCCGTTGCTATCGGGTCAGGTGCTCCAACATGGCCTCGCAGGCCTTCTCAGCTTCCGCGAACGTCTTGAAGGGTGAACCGCCCACCCTGATAGCAGGCTGGTTGATATTGATGGGGCGCCAAGAAGCTACAAAGCCAGGCTTCCCATGAAGTCCAGGACCACTGCTACTCTCGTTACTGATTACAAATGAGAAGCCGCGCTCGCTCGCGCTCCATATCTCTAGCTCTTTTGTCGCGGGAGCAACGCGGCTGAAGTGCATGGCCATTCAACCCTCAAGCGAGCCAAAACGGCGCCAGAGAATTCCGGCTAATAGGCCGGCAATCCCGCTGTTATGTCGGAGTAAGCAGACGGCCATTCGGCGGCAATTTACCAAGTTTTCCTGAGAGTGCAGGTTCCCAAAGAGACACGCCGCCGGGATCAAAATGGCATGCCCGGCGGCGCTTATTCCTAAACTGGGACACTGAAATCCCCAGCGCTTCATACAGGGCAGGTCCCGTGCCACAGGGCTATGACACCGGCGACCAGCTGCACGGCCTGTGAAACTGCAATCCTAATAAGTTGTTAATCACGGATTGCTACGCACGGCTTAATCGCGGAAAGCGCCCAAGCCCCCGCGAGAGTACGGAAACCCGCCGATCTCAACCCGGCGGGTTTCAGCATGGCGCCCAATTTTGCCAAGAATCACACACACGCTGAAACAAGCCATTCCGGTGGGTGACCGTGGTGGTTGGCTCGGCGCATGTCGTCCGGAAACCTGTCGTGCGCCGGGCCGCTTTTAAGGCTTACTGTTTAGGCTGCGTGTGGGTTCTTGGATGGGGTTGCCGGCATCGCCGCAGAGAGCGTTTCGAAGCTGACTGTTCTTCCGCAAGGCGCTTGGCAATAAAGTCTCGTTCGAGGTCCGTCAGGCTGGATTCTAGCAGTTGGCGATAGCGCTGAATGTTGCCGTGATGTGTTCGAAGCCGAGCAAGGTTCTCGTCAATCATTTTGTACTCCTAACAACCGCTCAAAATTGATTGTGAAAAGTGAAATCTCCCGCGCTCACCCTCCCGGGTCAAGCATTAATCGGGCCACTGGTTTATCTAAGGCACAAGGGTGCCTCTTCGCGACAGGCATCGCCATCTCGGTCAGCGTGGCGCGAACCACAACGGCAAGCCGGCCGCGCTCGATCCCGGCCGCTGGCGATCGCGCCTGGTCTTTTCCGCATATTCCCGGATAGACCCGGTTGCAAGGTCACGCTTCAGATGCAGGTCATCTTGTGTCCAAGTGTACTGCGAGTGCCTAATCCATGGGCGAGAGCATCGAGCGCCAAGCTGCCGAGATCAGGAAGCGGCTCGCATTCCTCAAAATGATCGAGCGGATGCTCGCTACCACCGCACCGGCTGCCGCCAAGAAGCGAACCCTCGGATTGGGAATGTGGCGGGTTCCCGAAATTGCCTGAAATTTCGCAATGATCCATATGGCGCGGTGCCGCGTATCCGCGGTAACGCGTCGGCCACAACCTGATCAATCAGCGGGAGCGTTTCGGCAGCTTCGCGAGTTTCGCAGGGTCGAATTGTGGTATCTCGCCCCTGGCGCGGGCGGCTGCTCTTCGCTGAGAATGAGCGTTCCCTCAAGGAGCACGCCCGGGACCTGTTCTGCCGTGCCGACCTATTTGGCTATCTTGCCGGGGCACGTTCCCTCAAGCTTCAGCGTCAGATCGTCGGCGCCAAAGAGAGCCGCATGTCCTGCGGTGTGCCGTTTGAGCGTCACGACGGCCGTGAACCGAACGCCGTCGACTTCGCAAGTGCCGCTGTAGGTCATGATGCTATCACGCCCCCAGATTTTCCCCTCCGCGACGTGGGCTATACCGGTGCCTTGGCCCAGCGTGGTCTTGAACCAAGCAGCGTAGGTGCCGTCCTTAAGCATGGAGGAATCCTATCACCCAGCGCCCGCATGATCGGTGCATGGCTTCCAGTTGACCAGAAGCCCGATCTGCACACAGACTTACATCAATTTAAGACGAAAACGCCTGCCGTTTCGGCAGCCGATCATTACGCAGTGGATCATTTTCAAAATGGATATGATGAAATTCACTTCCGCAATGCTTGATGTAATTGAGCACTGCGCGAGGGAAGCCCAGATCGACCAAGAATGGCGAGCGGTTTCGGTCACCGACATGCGAGACGCTTATGACCTGTTAACGCGCAAGCTCGCGCGTGACGGCACTGATCCTAAGCTTCAAGGAAAGGGCCTCATGATCGTCATGGGTCTCGACGGCGAGATCAGCGATCTGCAAATGTTGATGGCAGAGAATGCGCCCGAAGACCTGATCACCGAGAGGCTAGGAGCCATAGTGGCGATGATCGGCCACCTGCGAAAATGAAAGCACCGAGAGTGATCGCTTCACGTGGATGAGCACTGCCAACTTAGCAGCTAGGCGGCCTTATGGTTCCATAGCCGGCAGGTTGAAATTGCCCGACGAAGACGAATCCGTCTCAGATCAGGCCTATGAGGATAAACGCACCGATCTCGATCAGCGCTGCGGCTCCCAGGGCGGCGACGGCAAGAAAAACGTCGGCTGGCGATAAAGAACGCATTGTAGCCTCGCAATTTCGCGAAGCCCCGAGACCCGAGGGTAAATTCGCTTGCGTAAGAAATGTTTCGGTCTGAATGCGCGACGCGCGGGGCGGGTCGGCGCTGGGCTGCCGTCATCGTATCGGGAACCGATGCTAGCGACGTGCCGGGAACGCCCTTTGCAAAGGGCGTCCGGCCGCTTCAAACCCCAAACGAGTGCCTGATTTGTCGCAGCATCGACAAGGCCGCGTCGGTATACCGACCATGTGTGAGATACTGATCCACCTGCGATGCACAAGCAGCACAAAGGCTGCAATCGCGAAGCCCCTCAGCAACATGGCCTCCTGTTGAGAGACCGCCAACCGGGCTGGTCGGATTAAAGCATTTCGGAATTCGCTGCCGCTCGTCGCGACCTATCTGCAATGGCGAGGCTAACAGCAACCCGTAACAAATCCCTTAAATCGCGGTGCGTGAAACAGGGCCAGAGGCTTCAACGAAGGCCGCCCGTACGAGCTAATTGACAGGCCGCCAACTGAGGTGGCCTTTTACCGATTTTCCAGTTCTTTGATCGCCTGGGCCGAAATCTGTGCGGGGTCTTTGATACCGGTCTGCGCGACCTTGATGATTTTCTTCGCGACCATTTCCGTCAAGGGATCGTCTCGATCCTTGACGCAGAGGACCCGTAACGCGCGCTCGTAAGCTTCTATGATGCGGCTAACCTCTTTCGGCCCCATCGTGTGGGTTTGTAGATGTAGATAGATAGCCATTTCTCACCCTCCCAAGCCCGTGCAGGTGACATAGGAAATCAATAGCACCCGGGGGTCTCGTCCATCCCGCTTTTATGCGCCCCTGGGCCACTCCTTCCCGTAGTCATACGGGGGTAGGGACGAAACGAACTGAAACAGAGCTCAGGTACGGTATCCACAGCACCGAGGGTGGCGATTTCAACACGGCAGAGTTATTTAGTCGGTGGGCCGCAGAGCAATCTGCGGCCATTTTGCTTTTAGTGCAGCGCCAGTGCAGCGGCACACGACGCGAGTAGCAGGGCGAATCCGGTGGCGGTGAGGGCGAGGGGGTGCATCTCCAATGAACTTCCCCTGGCAATCTTTCCGCGTGACACGGCTTAGACCGGTGGCTTGAGTTCGCTTGAGAGCCAGCCCTTGCACGCTTCCATAGGGTCAGCAACAACGTGCTCGGTGTGGATGTTCTCACAGTTCGGGCACGTAAATATCCGGCTTTCCAGCCCTGCGCCCTCTGGTTCGATGCGTACGAGCGTGGTTCGAGTTTCGCACCTCTTGCAAGAGGGACGTTCTATCGCTTCCGGAAACATACGCATATCCAACCCCCAGGGGGCTGGGAGCGACTCCGGTGAAAGCCCCCTTTCCCGCCAAAACAGTTAATCTGGTTTGGTTGTCGGGTCTGCAACATACCCGACATAGTCGTTTCGGCATGGGCAGCAAACCGACGCGCCGCGGCGCTGGCGGTCAGGTCGCTCGGTTGACAAACGCGAAATCCGAGTCAGGCTTGGCCTCTTTTTGATTGGCCATTTGCATGACGTACCGGCGCCGAGGCCCTGGTTGGGTTGTCGCCATTTTCATAACCGCGGTGATGTGGCTGGCCGTCGTTTCAGCGTTCATGACCTTGCGGTCCTGTGACGCCGCCGCTCGCGTCATTCGTCCTGCATTCGATAGTACAGCCGCACGTCACCGCCCATCGGCATACAGCGCGACAGTCGGCAGATGTGACCTGCGTCCGCCATCCAACTCAGCTGATGTTGGACCGTAGAGCGCGCGTACATGTCGAGACGTTTCCAAATTGTGCTTGCCCGCGCTGCATTGGCTTCTCCAACGGGAACGAGGTTCCACAATTTGCTTAAGTCAGCCTCGGTCATCCGCAAAAGACTTTCAGATGGCGACAAGGCAGGCCTTCAGCTGAACGCCAAGGCAAGCAAGCCAGAGCAGAGCAGGAAAAAGACCGGCGACGGCCGCGAGAAATGAATTGGAGGTAAAATTCGTCACGCGTAACATGTTATCGTAGCGAGCGCGCTGGTAACGCCTCAGGCGGTCTTCGCGAAATCGTATCTGCGGATCTCAGCCACCCTTGCCCTGCAATACTCGCGGTAAAACAAGCTGATTGGCTTCCACATGATCGCACCCCGTTGTTGATCGAGGCCTTGATATCAGGCCTTCGTTGCGGGACGTCTTCGCCGCCTCCAAAAACGGTTTCGTGTGCATTGCAGCAGTGTTTCGTGGCCGGGCCGGGACGATCCACGCAATTGAGAGCCCGGCGGTTTGAGGAAATAGATTGCTCTGCGAGCTTAGCAGGATCCGCAGGTGGATGCGGATAAGCGGCTATCTCAGGCCAGCGTAAGCGGGCGCTGCCGCCGCTTTTGACTAGCGGACGAGCCTTGGTCGCCCTCTACTACGTGGATTGTGTCGCCAATTTATTTAGTGGAGTAAGAAAACGTTTAGCTGGAGACCTCTTTTTCCTGACGGATTGGCCGGAAGCATTCAATTGCATCGCGGCGGCGTATCCGGCCTCAGTAAGCCTGCTCAGGGTGGTCTCACCACGAGCCGCACATTCAATTATTTTGCCGGCGATGATCCGACGCGCCCGGTGTGCCCCGCCGCCAGTTGGAAGAAGTAAACACGCGCGCTCAAGGGCGACTTCCATATTAGCAATAGTTCGGGAATCGAAGGTATCAGTGATCATGTTATCCTCCCTTGCGCCCCGTTTTTACTTAAGCGATCTAAGGCCGGGAGCTTTCAGCCACGCATTCAGGTGCGCAGCCGCGTCCATTTGGCGGACCTTCCGCAACAATTCGTCGCGTTGTTTCCCGGCCGTAACTTGCTGGCCTGCCGTTTAATTTGGCTGCTGCTTCCGCAAGCTGATCTTCAAATGAGTGTGGCTTTGAACGATTTCGATTCATGATGCAGCACATCAGCTACGGTTCGCTGGGAGGTTACAGTCACGAATGCTGTCTGTCTGATATCTTGCATAGCGAAATTAAAAATTCGGCTATGTCAGGTAAATGACGTACCATGCAGACATTATCGGATATCCATTAAGGCACCGATAGCTGAGAGTTCTTTGCGCTCCCGCCTGTCCTCAGGAGCGCGTTATGAAGAATCTTTTACTCAGCCAACTCAGCCCAGACGATTTCAAACGACTTGAGCCCTATCTCAAGATCACACCTTTCAAGCAGCATTCGGTCTTGTTCGAGGCAGAACAGGAGATCAAGCACGTCTACTTTCCGGCGGGTGGAGTGGTGTCTTTGGTCGTGACGCTCGAGTCAGGGGAGATGGTCGAGGCGGCGATGGTCGGCGCGGACGGCATCGTCGGGGCTTCGGCAGCGCTTGACGGACGCATTTCTCTTAGCCGTGGAATTGTCCAGTTGCCCGGCGACATCATCGTTTGCAGCATCGAGGGATTGAAGTCGGCTGCATCACAGAGTCCCAAACTGCTGTCGCTGCTTATTCGCCATGAGCAGACCGTGTATTCTCAGGCGCAGCAGTCGGCGGCTTGTTTTGCTATACACCATATTCAGGCGCGTCTTTGCCGTTGGCTGCTGCGGGCGAGGGATTTGTCGGGCAGCGACACTCTAATTTTCACGCAAGAATATTTAGCGGAAATGCTCGGCGTCAGGCGTACAAGTGTCACGGTCGTCGCGCACACCCTACAATCGGCCGGTCTAATCAAATACGCGCGGGGGAGAATCCAGATCCTGGACGCGGAAGCACTCCAAGACGGCGCGTGTGAGTGCTACGGGACGGTGAAACGCCATTACGATAGGTTATTGGGTCCTGCCAAGTAGTAACTCCCCATTCCGCTTGTGGTGGCGAGCGCTTCGCGTCTGATAGACGCTCCAGTCCGCGCCGGCCGCCCAGCGCGAGCGACCGGCGACGGAAGGAGGATGACCTGACTTGGGGCTTTTGGGGGCATAGAGGCCAGGCCGCCTCGCATTCAGTCCAGCATGCCTGGGTCAATGTCGTCTACCCGCAAACGTTCGCGTGTCGACGGTCTGACGAGGAACGTTCGGCGAGCGCTGCATCATGACGCGCTGCCGCGCGTGACGGGAGGTATTGCAGGATGGAAGGCAAAGAAGAGATGAACCCGCGGGCGCGAACAGGATAGGGCGCGGGTGGCCGGAAGGCAGGATTAGGTGCACTACACACGGCCAAGAAGACCAAGAGGTCAGCAGGTGTGAAAAAAGCGGTTAAGAGGTTGGGCACAAGCCGCAAGCGAGTTTGAACGTGGTTTGGTTGAAGCTATGTCTCGTCCCCAGTGCGACACCTCAGCCTAAGAAGGGCCTCAGCGGTGCCCGGTAGGACCCTTTAAAAACGAAACCGCCACCGAGCCGAATAATGCTCTGGCGGTGCGTTAGAACTGGAACTTGCAATCCTCCAGCAACCTTATGTCGGTACTAAGTGCGGTTAGGTTCACTTCTTCTGAGTGCTGATGCATTGCAGAGATCGGTTCAAGTCAGGCGCGCTGCTCTTGCCAGAGAATCTTCCGATAGTGGCTCGGTGTTGCATTTTGGTAACCCGCGCTTCTGCTCCGAAGCGATAAGCTTATAGCCTTTGGGGGCGCACATGGTCGAGATTTATTTGAGCGACAAACGTGATCTGCTCGTGGTGAAGAAGGGATTTCCGATGCCGGTTCTGGGCGGCGCGCCGGGGAAATGGCGCAAGAGCAAGAAGAGGGTTGTCAAACTCAGTGACGAGATTAGGTCAGCGCTTCAGCGGGAGGGCTACTACATGCGCAAGCTAAGGGACTTGCACAGTAACAGAGGCTAGCTAAGGAGCGAGCCCGTCGTGGTAGCTTTATGTGCAACCTCTATACAGCATCACCAAGCAGCCATTCGCGCCCTGTCCTGCGTTTATGAACCGATACGTCGGCAAGCTGCCGCCGATGCCGGCGTCTTCCCCGATTAACCGGCTCCGGTAGTGCGCAACAACGCATTACGATTTTGCCTCAAGGCAACTTGCGGCCCTCGCCGACGCACCGAAGCGCGAGCATTATTCCAACTCGATTTGCGTTTGAACAGACCGGACGATGCTATCAAACGCCGCTCTGGCCGACTGATCGTCGGTAGTCCATTCCATTGTCCAGTTCGGCCGCCCCTCCAGTCGCTTGAATGTAGCGATTTGGTATGCACCCCCTTCGCGCGATAAAGACGGCCCGAGCGTCGGGTGGTCATGGACCAAGGACCAAACCTTGCCTCGATATCGCGCCGATCAGCCTTGACGGGATGCAGTTGATATTTTTGTTGAAGTTCGCTGGCGAGTCGGTCGAGGCGCGCGTAGCAGGCCACGGAAACCTTGTTCTCCTTGCCCGCGATCCCAAAGCCCCAATTGGCGTCTCGGCGTGGCGTGGGGCCGAATATGAAAAGATCTTCCAGCTCGCTGCACTCTTCGTGCTCGCGAGCGGCGGCCAACATCATCTGGCGCAGTTCCTTTTCGGTCTTTCGTTCCTTCACCACCTACCATCTCCCTGCAGGCAAGTAGCTCCCAGGCGCCGGTCTCGATGATCCGCTTCGGACGGTGCCCGTGGAATTCGGTGTGCTCAAAAAATAGGGTCGGTGCGTCAGGTAGCAAGCGGACCGACCTGCAATGGAGGAGAACGGGCTGGCTGAACGCCCTGAATCGGAATGCTGCTCGGAAGAGCGGGGTTTTTCGGATCAGCCCTGGCAGAAAATCGCGGTGACATTGAACCTTGCGGCGCTCAGTTTGGACACATCCGACGTTTTTGGCAGGGTACAGGTCAGCAGGAAGGAACATTCGATGAGCCACATCTCGGTCGGGCGCACGAAGGGTGGCCGCGACGCCGAACGACACCTCTTTATACGCTCTGCCAGGGTGATTATACGCTCTGCCAGGGTGAGGCTCTGAAGATCGAGGCTGGCGAGATTCCAGACGGAGGTCATCATGGGTGATATAACGACCCGGCAATACGTCCTCGGCCACTCAGACATGGAGCTCCGCCGATTGGCGACGCAGTCGGCTTTCTGGGGCGAATTGACCGAAGAGGTCTTCCGACGAGCCGGCATCAGCGCCGGCATGCACGTCCTCGACATCGGCTCCGGTACGGGTGATGTCGCGTTTCTCGCGGCCAGGCTGGTCGGGCCATCGGGAAGCGTGCTCGGCATTGACCGTTCCGAAGAGGCGGTGAAGCAGGCCTCTGCGCGGGCTGCTGCGGAGGGCGTCGGCTGGTGCCGCTTTTCCGTTGCGGATGCGGGCGCGTTTGAGACGGACCAGCGCTTCGACGCGATCGTTGGCCGTCTTGTGCTGATGTACTTCCCCGATCCGGCGTCGACGCTCCGCTCGCTCGTCCGCCATCTCAACCCTGGCGGGTTGGTGGCATTTCAGGAAATCGTGATGAACTCGATACGATTGTCCGTGCCACCTGTGCCGCTGACGGGGTCGCGTCGGGGAATGGGTGATCGCGGCATTCAAGCGGGCCGGTGCGCAAGTGGACATGGGGCTCAAACTGGATGCCACGTTCTGAGCGGCCGGGTTGCCGCGGCCCGAGACCTACGCGGCGGCCCGCCCGGTCGCCGGCCCTGATTCAGCCGGCTACACGGTGCTCGCGGGCGTGGCCCGATCGCTGCTGCCCGCGTTTGAGCGGTTCGGGATCGCGACGGCGGCCGAAGTCGATATCGACACACTCGCGGACCGCCTCAGGGATGCTACCGTCGCGGCCGATGCATGCTGGCTATCGCCGGTGCTGGTGGGCGCCTGGGCGCGGATCGGGACCTGAGTCACTGTGTCCCTCTGCGTGCGATCGCGCCGTCGACGTCATGCGGCCGAGCGGGGCGAATGCGGGCCGCGGCCCTTCTGGAACCCCAGGCGGAAAGGCGGCTGGGACATCACATGCGCTGCCGAGGCTTCCCATCGACGACAATGGCATGGTCCTGAGGGGGCGGCCCGCACAGCGCACACACACAGTGGTCGGTGCGAACTCCGGTTCCAGTTTCACGGAGTCCCAATCCCGCTTTCACCGGGCTGTAGTGTCGCCACACCGGGCAGGCGCATTTCAAGGCAATCGATATTTCGGGTGGGCCGCAGGCCGATTGGCCGCGGCCATTCTTCTCGTCATTCGCCGCAATACGCAGCTGGCGAAGGCCCAGATGGCTCTTCGCGCGGCGCATATGTTCGAATGTCGATCGAACTTCAGCGATATTCGATACAGAACCAGGCGGCCGCTATCGCGGCATACGCTCAGCAACGCAATCTCACTATCGTTCGGACTTATGTCGACGAAGGATGCAGCGGAGTGAGGATCAACGGGCGGGCGGGCCTGATCGAATTGATCGAGGATGTTTATTCAGGAAACGCAGACTTCGATCACATCCTGCTCTACGATGTCAGTCGGTGGGGACGCTTCCAGGACGTCGACGAGAGTGCGCATTACGAGTTTATCTGCAAGCGAAACGGCATCAAGGTTGCCTATTGCGCTGAACAGTTCGACAACGATGGACGCTTGCTGTCGAGCATCGTCAAGAACATCAAGCGTGTGATGGCGGCTGAGTATAGCCGGGAGCCTGGCGTGAAGGTGCACGCCGGGCACTGCCGGATTGCTGGCCTCGGCTATCGTGTTGGTGGCCCGCTCACGTTCGGACTCTACCAGGGAGATGGTCGATGAGAAGCAACATTCGAAAGGCAAGCTGGCGAAGGGGGAAAGCAAGGCCTTGAAAACGGACCGTGTGCGGCTCCGGCCAGGGCAGGGAAGAGGCCGAGCTTGCGTTGGCCGAGCTTGCGTTGGGCCGTTAAATCGAAGCTCGGAAAAAATATGTATCCCGATTACAACATCGCGCCGGTTCCGCAGGTGTTTTGTTCGGTTCGTTACAGACTCTGCTGCGGGAATTCGTAAGGATCTTCTGCTTCTGCGCGGTATCAAGCGGCGGCGGTTGCGGACTCGTTGAGGAACCTCCAGCCTTGAACGAGTCCGCTCGCGCGGCGTCCAACACCATGGACGCGGAAGCGCCGGATAGCTTGTTGTGCCGCACACGAAGCGAACAACCAAGCCTTCATTGATCAACGTCGATCTTACATCGGCGCCTAGGCAGCGGCTGGTTAAAAGGAGATGCTGACCGATCGCCGCGTCAACCATATCAAAGTATTCGTGGTGATACGCGAAGAAATGGTTCGAGGAGAACGATCCCGAGGGCGTCGCGTTCGAATGGAACAAGCGCATTAGCGGCCTCTGTCGTGGACCCGACAGAACGATCGGCTTTTTGTGGTTACGAACGAGGGGCGTTCATCGAGGGTTCAGGGGCACTGATGTATTGGTAGTTGGTAACGGTTTCAAAAGCCCCCTCTTAGTTTGTAAGTAGGCCATGCAGGCAAGGAGATGGCGCGTGTTGCTCGATAGTGAGAAAGCGAACGAAATGCAGGCTGCAGTTGATGCAGTTTTCGTCCGGCTGCCAAAGATTTTCAGAACTAAAGAAACTAGGATTGAGATCGCCAAGGGCGTTGTATGCAGCGAGGGCGAGTACCACGAGGCCGCCCGAAGATGTGTATTGAGAATGTTCGCGAGCGTCGACCGGGCAATTGAGAACAGAGAGAAGCTGGCTAACTTAAAATAGCCGACCTATTCGGTTCTCCCCGTTTCCTACTCGCGAGTTGACGGCTTCATTAGCCAACACCGCACTTTGGCTGTAACTCAACAATTGAGCGCGACAATGTGCTAGCCCTCAGGGGCATGTCTGACCGCGTCTCGTCGAAAATACAAAGCGCACGTCTCTTACTATTCCGAAGGGCCGGGGGCGTCCAAGTTCTATTGGGCCACCCGGATGGCTCGTTTTGGAGTCGTAGGGAGTGGCTCGTTTTGGAGTCGTAGGGATGAGGGTGCCTGGACTATTCCGAAAGGTCTGATTGGGCCTAGCGAATCCCCGCTTTCGGCCGCATAGCGTGAGTTCGCCGAAGAGACCGGCTACCGTCCGGGCGGCGAAGCCATTCCGCTTGGCAGTGCCAAGCACCCGGGCGGCAAGGTCGTCCACGTGTGGGCCATTGAAGAGGACTGGGATCCAGCCGATCTTCAGAGCAACACGTCGAGATGGAATGGCCTCCGCGGTCTGGGCGACTGCAATCATTTCCTGAGATCGATCGCGCGTCCTGGTTTGGCATTGCCGAGGCGCGACTTAAGATGCTGAAAGGCCAAGCAGCATTCTTGGACCGTCTGCTGGAAACACTGGGTCGGGCAAGGCGGCAAATAGGCTTCGGCCACTGGCCGACCTCTTCCATAACCTGTGATCTGCGAATGATCGCAAATGGCGGTGCAAAGCGGCCGTCCGCGAAATGGGGATTATAAAGGCCTGCTTGGAAATCCGAGCCTGTGGTTGCAGCGGGAGTAAATTGCCATCCGCCTTGCTCCGTTCAATCGCCGCGGAATTGCGGCCGGCGCTTGGCGACGAAGGCCGGTGTACGCATCATGCACATCTTAAGGTCTCGGGTCTGCCAGTCGGTCACTTTTCATTTCCTTCATTGCAAGACCGGGCGCAGTCTTCGCGCCAACTTACGTTCGCTTCCAATAATCAAGGCCACCTGATCGGCGGGTGATTTTGACTGAAGCCGTCCCATACCAGTATGTCGAGAAAATCGTTCACAGGCACGCAGGACAACTGGCAGACTTCACCTTCCGGCGTGCCCTCATCGAATCGTTTTTCCAACTCAAAGCCACAAACTATGGCGTAACGATCCAGCAGAAAATACTGGGCGACTAACTGCGCGGCCGTCTCAATGGGCAACAGGTCTCCCGGCAGGTTGATGTCGGCATTGCTGCTCTTGCCCTGCATCAGGTAGTCGAGGATCATGTCCACCGGCAGATAGCTGTTGCCGCTACCTGCATTTTCTTCGGGGATTCCGGCCCAAGGAAATCGAACGCGTCGGCGCGCTGCGCGAGCGGCATGACGTAGGCGTTAATGTCGAATCCCTTGCCTTCGCGGTATTGGGACTACAGCAATTCAGTCCATTCGTTGTTGTCGGCGCTGTGATAGCCATCCAGCAACGAATACATGACATCAAGCGCCATTAAGGCACGGTGCTCGGCGACCACCCGCGTTGTGGACATGGCAACCTCCAAATCAATCAATGATCCAGTACTCGATGACCTTCGCTGGAGACAACATGCGCGTCGTCTCGCATTTCGACCAGTCCCATTTCAATCAAAATTCTCAAATCATCCGGATTGACCGGCGTTAATATGCACGCAGTTTCCAAGCGTCTCAGCGTTTTGTCTTTCTTTCGGATTTGAATGAGACGCCCAACCGCATTGCAACTTTGCGAATGCGCTCAGGGGTGCGCTTCATGGTACCAGCGGCTTCCTCTAAAGACTTCGACGCTTTGGCAAGTTCGATAACGCGACGATCATCTGCAACAGACCATGACTTGCCAGCCATCGGTGAAGCGCCCTTATAAGAGACAAAGCCGCCGAGCGGAGTATGTTCGCTGACGGCTTTGCTTGGGGACCGGACGAGGGCAATTGCCCGGCGGTTCTATCGATAGCTCAACTTCTCGATAGAGCAACGCATGTTGCGCGTTAAGCTAACTGCTCAACCTTATCCAATGCGAGTTTTCCAAGGGCGACTGCATGGCTTCCGTATTTTTACGGTAGATTGGTTTGCCCTTGGAGGATGCCGTTATGCTGCAGCCCGATCTTCCTTGTACGCTCCTCGCATGACAATCTTCAGCGCATCATCCGGCAATGGCCTTTGCAGCGCCTTGGCCTCATCCCACGGCGCGCGCATCCAGAGGTCGCGCTCTTCATCGGTCAACAGGATCACCAGCATCGCCTTGATCGGTTCGACGACCGCATTCGGCGAAGTCATAAGGAAGCCGCAGCAGCCGAGGTGAGGGCGGGTGCATTTTATTGCCCATAGCGGCAGGTCAGCTAGGCTTGTCTCCAAAACACCGCCCGAACTTATGGGCAGGAATGCTGTCGTCCGTCATAGCCCCTGTAGGTTCCGGATGTCGGATCGTAGGTCCGAAAGCGCTGGCAGCCGTAACCCCCGCGCGGTTTGTACTTAACGCGAGTTGGTTCGACCGGTTTAATTGCCGATTTGCTGTTCTCCGTGGCCACGTCCGGTAGCACTGCGATCTGGGCGGGCTTTACGAAGGCATAGCTGTTTGCCCAGGCGGGCAAGGAAACACCGGGTCTCTCTTCCACAGCGGCAGGTGTTTGTTCCACGACCAGTCGCACCTTCGCCAGTTCGGTTGCCAGCGCTTCGGCCCTGTCGTGCTCCTGCTGCAGAGACTGCCGCAGTATCGCCGTCGCGCTGTCGACCGCCCGGCTGAACTGGTCCGCCTCGCCGTCGCGCATCGACAACAGCTTCCCGACATACCGCCACGCCTTCACAAGTTCGGTTTCGAGCGCCTCCGCCCGATCGTGCTCCTGCTGCAGAGACTGTCGCAGTTCCGCTGTCGCGCTATCGACCGCCTGCTTGAGCTGCGCCGCCTCCTCGTCTTTCGGCGATGGCGTCTCTTGTGCCATGACCGGCGGGACGAACGTGATGAGCTTAGATATCTCCTGCTGACTGGCGTATCGCGCCACATAGGCGACGACTTCGGCGTTGAAATACACGCCGATGAGCGCCGCCGCGACGAGGGTTTGGGCGATCAAGGAAATTGTAAATCCCCGCCGCGCGTGTGACGGCTCGAGGATGACGACGTTCGGTGCGGTCTGAATCGTATGGCGCATGTAAACCACCGCCTATTCTGACGGGTTATCGGGCCATTTCTTCTTCACTTCGCCAATGCAGGAAACCTATTCCCACCCGTAGCGGGCCTCAAGATACTCTTTTTGGTGATGGTTCCGGCTGCACGCAGCTCGCTAGGGGGGCGAGACGTTCCTGATGTTAGTGACCGGCGGTCCACGGATCTTTCGGCGGCGGCATACACCATCGCATCGACGTTATCTCGCGGCCGTCGCTGGTGCACATGATCAAACTGACCGAGACAGGGGAGATCACGCGATACAAGTGGGTGCATACTGATGAGGAGCGATAGCCCTAGGTTGCACCTATTGCATTACGCGACACGCGCCGCAAATCTAGATCATCCCTGAGTTTAACTTGCCGCAGAGCCGGTGTTCCCTGCGTATGATGGTCCCGCAGCATTCTCGTCGAGAACGCCAATGAAAAAACCACTCGATGCACATATTGCTGACGTGGTCCCACCCGGCAGCTTTGGCAGAGTTGCTGACGGTATTCTTCCGGGGCAAGCTGGCCTTTACGGTGCAACATCGTGGCGATAGCGTTCACGCGCCTGAGGTGGCAATTCAAATAAATTTTCATAGGAGGATTTCATGCGCTTGTTTCACGCATCGGCCTTCGCTGTTTTTCTGCTCACAGTTGCTCCGGTCGGGTCCTTTGGAGCTGACGCCAAGAGCGATGTCACGGCGGCCTACGCCGCATGGGATGCGGCCTTTAACAAGGGCGACGCGAAGGGCATAGCCGCCGCATACCTGCCGAACGCGAAACTGCTCCCGCCAACCCACGAGGTGGCTTCGGGCCCCGCGGCGATCGAGAAGTTTTTCGCTGGGCTACACGCGAACGGAGTAACGAACCACAAACTTGAAGTGATCGACGCCGGGGGCGACGACAAGGTCGTGTACGGCACGGCAAATTGGAGCGCCAAAGGCAAGGACAAGGATGGCAAGCCAGCCGACTTCTCTGGCATCGCCACGCACGTGTTCGAGCGCCAGGCGGATAACTCGCTGAAGCTTAGATTGCACACCTTCAATTGAGACGGGGCGCGGGGGTTCTCTAAGGGGTTCGCCCATCGCGCATTCCCGCAATAGCTTCTCATCGTGGCCGCATCGTCAAGACCACCCGGTCATGGCCTGCTGGTCGAGTTTGCCAGCGCTTTCGATGCGGGCGCGTTGCGGTGTTGAGGTCCACCGCGCGATGGCGGCGCAAAGGCCGGCGTCCTTGTTCAGTCATAGCCCGCCTTTCCCGGCAGCCATCGGCATCGACGGCTGCGTGGCTCCGGCCAGCGCGAGTATGCATGTGCTCGGAACATTATCGCGACGACATCTTTGACTCCTTGGACCATCGCCCGCCGTTTGAGTACGGTGCCTGTAGCGGATAGCCAAAGGCTCACACGCCCGCTGTTCAAAGACATGCGCTCGCACGGATAGCCAAAGGCGGTGGTCCCGTTCCCGCGCTGAAAGAATCAGCTTGAAGAAGCCGGCGAAAACCCGCGAAGAACTGGAGTCCGCCATCAGGCTGGAGATGGAGGATATCAGCGACTGGCCGACGGACCTGGCCATCTCGGTCGTGCCGCACGAAGATTCCTGGAAGGTCGAGATCATGAAGGATGGGCCGCAGCAGGACGCGGATCGTTCTGGAGATGATCGAAGCCATTGCCGACCGGTTGCGCAGCCAGTTCGACCTGAAGAGGTGACCGCCGAACTGGCGCTTCATCCGGCCGCTCGACAATCCGCAACTTTCGCTCGGGCAGGGGCCTTGCGCGCCCATGTGAAAATTCGGCAAGCTTGGGCAGCAGGGGCAGTTCGGCCCCGCGCAGCTGCGTGGGCTGGCAGTGAACTTTGAGGCGACCATCCTCAAGGTGCTGGCGAGCTACCCCGACGGCTTCGCGGCTCTCGCGGACGTCAAGCGCGACGTGGCCACTTTGGCGACTAGCGGACGGGGTGGTCGGAGTGCACCACGCGATTGGCGGCCCGCGTGCTCGATCTGGAAATCTTCGCCCAAAGTTTGGTCGAGCGGCTAGACGGCGGCTGGCGCATAACCGCTGCCGGACGATCCGCCCTCGATCTGATGGAAAGGAAGCCCGCTGCGCCCGAGATCCCGCCGGCCCAGATGGCCACGCCACCGTCGCCGGAGATCCCGCCTCCGGCAAGCCTTGTCGTTGCCGGACCAGACCGCCGCCTCGATCGGCGACGGCGTCGCCGGAGGGTGACCAGACAACGGCAGAAGGCAAACGCCTCCTAGGGTGGATGTGGTCGCGTTCGATGGGAACGATTATGGGGAAGCGATGTTGGCAACTTGGCATCGTCTGATGCCCTGTCCGGAACCCCAGCTCACTTGCAGCCCCAGTGAGCTGGGGCGTTCGTTTTGAGGATCGGATCGTTCTACCTTGCTCTGAGGGCGTGTTCCGGGCGCCGACGGCAGCGGCTGGCTGCTGTAGGGCGGTGTACTGGTGGATGCGCTGCGACTTGAGCCGTCCATGTCCTGGCGGGCTGCATGCCCGACAACAGCGGCATCGTTGCTGGCGCGCTCACTGAGCTCTCATGTGCTTGAGGGCGGCGGCGCCAAAGTGCGGTGAGAGCGAGGAGTCCGGGCCGCTCCCCTTCTCATGGCTGACTACCGCAATTTGAGCTTGTTCCTTAGGCTGGCATTAACGGCATCTCCGGACCAAAGCCCGCCCTTAACCTGCCGTGAAGTGAACAGGCTCACGCTGGTCGTTTTACGGCGGCGGAGCCATGACCAACGAGATCATCACGCATTCGGACGCGCTGCGCCACACCGCGGCCCGCTCCGCCGTGAGCGTGGGCCTGACGGTTGTCTTGACGCTGGCCTTTTGCCTCCTGCAGTTCGGACCCGATCCGGAGGCGTTCGTGCGCGCCGGCTTCGTGACCAAATCGTCGATCATGATCAGTATGATCATTTCGGGTCTGCTGACGCCTGAGCTATCGGTCCGCGTTGGTGATGCGAGAATTGACGCGGGCCCGCGCCGAGCTGCAGCGAATTTCCGGCACCGATCAGTTGACCGGGCTGCTCAACCGGCGGGGCTTTGACCAGGCCGCCGAATCGGCCTTGACCAAGGTCCGCGATGCGAACCTGCCCACCACCGTGCTGATGTGCGACATCGACCGCTTCAAGGCGATCAACGATCAGTTCGGGCATGAATTCGGAGACAAGGTGCTCATGGCGATCGCGGAGGTTTTGCGCTCCTTCGCGGAGCGAAGGCAGATGCTGGTGGCAAGGCATGGTGGCGAGGAATTTGCCGTCCTGATGACTGGGATATCCAGGGAACGCGCCGCTCTATACGCGGAGGAGCTTCGGCAGGCCTGTGCCGCCAAGGAAATCTCAAGCGAAGAGATTTCGGCTTGCGTGACGATCAGCATCGGGCTGGCCGAATGCCACGGTGAAACGGACCAGGCAAAGGTCATGCGCATGGCCGATCAGGCCCTCTATGCGGCCAAACGTCGAGGGCGCAATCGCGTCGTCCGGGCTGACGTCCTGGCGGACTCGATCGCGGCGTAATCCTGGGCGGTGCCGACCGATGGCGGCCCGGCGGCATCGGGTTGTGCGGACGGCGCTCGCAGCGCATCACCGATTGAATTCATCGACGTCCCGCGCGGACTTGGGACGGTCGCTCGCTGCACGAACTGCGGCGCGCGTATCTCGCTGCGCTCGCGGGGCGGGCGCCCGGACGACCTTGGCTCACAGCTCCGTCAAGTAGGTGAAGATATCTGCCTGCCGGCGGAGTTCGTCGGCGGCCATCGGCGGCCGGCTGGGCGATACTGGAGACCACCGTGACGCGGACGCCGCGGCGCTGCACCGCCTCGACAAGCGAGCGGAAATCGCCGTCGCCCGAAAACAGGAATATCTCGTCGATCCGGTCGGCGAGCTCCATGGCGTCGACCGCGAGTTCGACGCGCATGTCGCCCTTTACCTTGCGGCGTCCGGAGGCGTCGACGTATTCCTTGGTGACGACGGTGTAGCCGTTGTAGGCGCTCTATCCCGCAATTTCGGCGGCTGAGCGGATCTCATTTCGGCAGTTATCCGCCATTCGTTTTCGTCGTATCGCGCATCCTCCAACTGCAACGCCCTCTTGGCGAACCCTCGGGAGGATGATTAAGCTGATCTATCGCGAAGTGCACCGGTCAGCGTGGCGGCCAGCTAAAGTAGATCATACTCATCGGACTGGCTCGATGGTGAGGCGTCGCCTGACCGCGAGAGCGATGAGTAACCGCGCGGCCCGCGGTGCAACGTCAGATGGCTTTGATGGTCGGCGACGCGCGCTGCTGGCGTCTAGGAACAATCGCGTCCACGAACCCGTTTCGTTTGTGGGCCACGCGATACGGACATCGATGGTCCGGCACGGTCCCCGCCTCAACCACATGCCCCCGAGAAGGCGCGGGGCCGTGTCCGCCAATACCGTGCAGTGGCGGTGACGACTCGGATGAGCCGGGCGGCTGTAATGCCGCCGCCCTCTGCCGATTGCCGAAATGGGATTTGCATGCGGCGTGCCTCAAGCATTTACCAACGCCGATCCTGCGGTATGTAAGGTTGTGTACAGACTGTCGCGACAAGAAGGAATAGACTAGTCGGTCCGGTGTTATGTAGGCGTGAGAGGTTAACATGGAACAGTCTGTGCAAGTGCGGGAGCGTCGACTTTTGCAGATCTCGATCGATCTTCACAACTTAATGGCCGAAGTTCAGGCACTCAGAGAGGCGATACGATCCGCAGAGGCCGCACAGCGCTGTCGCGGCCAAGAGCCCGTCCATCCGGCGGTCGTGGCTCCGCCCGCAGGTAATGAGCTGCGCGTCTGATTTGCCGCATTAAGGACGGCGAGACTTGGTCGGCCGGCCATCGCTCGGTGGATTGAGTTCCTGCAAGCCACGCTCGAGCTCGATCTTCTTGGCCTTCAGCCTTTCGCTAAGGACATCGTGCATCAGTTCGCGGAGCGCAAGCAGCTCATCGATCGTCATCGACTCCCACTGAGACTTCCAGTCGCTCTTCATGATGCGCTGCCACGATGAGTCTTATCGGATCAATAATGTACCGAATAATCCTAATTCAAAGACGTGGCTTACGAATCCGGCCGAGAAATTTTGAAATGTACTGCCGAGATTTTGAACTGGACCTAGCCCAAGGCGCAGCATGGCCGTGGGACTAGATTTTGTCATCAAACATATCGGAGCAATGTCCGGACGAAACCAATTTCCTGGGACGACGAAACCGTCCTGAAACACGTAGCTAGGTATTCTCATTCCATTAAAGAGGGGATGGCTACATGCAGTTTATTTTCGATCTCATTTGGAACGGGGCACGCAGCAAATATCTCGCGGCAATGGGTCAGCCGGTGGCTGAGCAATGATCGAGGTCTCAACAGCTATTCTGGCGCTGGTTAGCGTCGCAATTTTTGCAGCTCACGCCCTGGACGCCTATCGCTGCGGCTAACCGACGCCGCAGGGCTTCTTGAGAAGGTAATCTCGATTGCCTAGACCGCATACGCGATGCTTGTGATCCTGGTGCTGGCAATTGTTTGGCAGGCGCTGGCGTCGGTGTAGGACCGCCAACTAAGGTCAGCCTTACTTCTCCTGATCCGGCAGCAAGTTTCCCAACGAGGTAGGGGGTTGCAATCCGGGCGAAGAGCGGCCGTCGCAGCCTGGCGAACCCGCCGTAGAGGTAGTTCCGGGGCCGTGCTGTGAGGGAGCTTATCTGCTGCCTCTTTAAAACGCCGGGCCTCTTCCGCCAGTCGCTCCCGCGTCCCCGTTTTCCCATGGCGCTGCCTCCCTATGAGGCCTTTAAAATTCTGCAAAATTCCGCGCCCTTCATCCGTCTATCCGGTACCAGACTCTAATTCTTTCAGTTCGGCATGAGCCGGAACACGCCAGTATTGCGCCAGCGTAGGGATCTCGATCTTCCGATTGCGTATAGGCCGACGAACAGCGCTTTGCCTGATCCGTGTCGAATAAATGACCTCACGTGTCTTGCAGACATCATAGCGTTCTCGACTTTCTCGCCGTGCGTTTGTTGGTAGACGTCAAATAAGTCTGGCCGGTTGCTGCCAGCAGCGGAAACAATCTATTCAGTTCTGGCTCATTGGGACGATGGCGAAAAACGATAACCCCATGCGGATCGAAAGTAACTCATTCAGTTCCATGTGCCCGATCCCTACTAGACCAACGGCGGCGGTGAAATGACCAGTCGAAGTACGGTCTTATCGCTCCCCTGGCCACCATGTCGAGGGCGGGTCGCTAGCAGAAATCTTGCTGGTTCGGAGCGCTATAAGATGGATCCATTTGTAAGGATGATAACCGCGAACCTCGGAGCAGTCCTTGCACCGCATCCGTCGCTCCAATCATCGCCTTCGGTCGCCGGATGGTGTCAAGCGCGACCGCCGGACGTGTATTGCAGCTTAGGAAGTTCACTTCGAGATACAGAAAGCCGGCGTTGAGCGCATCGCCCAGCGCAGGCGAGGGCTGCGCAGGCCCTTGGAACCGAGCATGCGCTTATTCAGGGCTTCGCAGGCGAGGTTGTCCGCTTGCTTTTGTGCCTCCGCCGCCTACTCGGCTGCGGCCTGGACCGAGGCGCCGTAGATGTATTCACGTGATTTGTAACCATGGCCCGCATCAAAGCGCAGCATGATGCGTTGCCTGAAGAGGCAGACGACCAGGTCAACGAGGCGTCACGGCATCCGTTCCCGCCTGGGCGGCTGGATCGAACATGCCGTGGGAGCAACCGCTCAATCAGATACTGCAATCCGGCGTGGCAACGCGTCGTCGAGCGAGCAGCGGCGTTTGAGCGTGAGCAGGTGATCATGAGGACGAAGTAGCTCAATGCTTCGCAGTCAATACCGGCGGAATGAGATCACGCGAGTGAAGCACCGCTGCCACAAATTGATCACGATTGCGGAGCGAGATGCATACAGTAACATCGTTGGATCGGCGGATGTACCCGATCACGACGATCCAAGAGGCCCCCGGAGAGATCATCTCCGGGGGCTTTGTCTTTTGGCCGCCGCTTCGCTGTGAAAGTTATCTAGCCGTCTAACCTCGGGAATTTGGCTACTCAACGATTGCGACTGGCACTGTCTGCGTTCATCTGTTCGCTTCGTGTTGCTTGGCTGAAGCCTTGATGTTCGCAATCTCCGCAAGTGCCATCACCGATGCAAACTCGGCGATCGAATAGATCCTAGTGCCATCGCTGATCGAGATGCCTGTTAGCCTCCCGACGACATGCCATTCGACCGCTTTTGCAAAAGCGTCCCTAGCCGTTTTCGCGGTGGCTTTGAACATGTGATCGTCAACGTGGGCATGCACGTGGAAAATCATAGTTGATGCTTGCCCAACGCCACGGGGCTGGACTAGACGGAGAATCTCGCACGGCGCTGCTTGGCGCTCAAATT
The DNA here is from genome assembly GCF_043203335.1 of Bradyrhizobium sp. RDI18. Lineage (NCBI taxonomy): Bacteria > Pseudomonadati > Pseudomonadota > Alphaproteobacteria > Hyphomicrobiales > Nitrobacteraceae > Bradyrhizobium > Bradyrhizobium sp. RDI18. Next base: position 36,333 of record NZ_JBICRN010000008.1, read on the forward strand.
GCACCGAGGAACGGTCTTTTTGCTCAAAGCGTGCCATCTTGAGCCTATAATGCGGTCCGTCCACAAAGCCCGGCCGACTGCTTGCTGTGCCGGAGTTCAAGGCACCGGCTGCTGAGACTTCTTCTTTATGTCGGCCGCTTTAATGAAGCGGACGCCAACCTGATCGCCGTTGACCCAAGCTAGTTGGCAACGCCGGTATGCTTTTCCCACTGTCGAGAGCACAAGAAAAAATTCTTTCAGCGGAAGACCTTCAATCGAACCGCCGACGGAAAGTCTAGCGCCCGTCTCCGATACATCCTGCATTATACACGGACGCTGCCACGTACCATCGATCGCCATCATGTTTGCGGCGAACCCGCGCTCGAATACGACCCGATGGGCCTTACGTTGTTCCATCTAACCAAAATCGTCGAACTAAAATGAATGACGATGGGACCGCCGAGGAGACGGATCAACATGCAATGCTCCCGCGGTGCCGCTTTTCGGATCGGACCACGATGAACAAAGAATATAGGTGAGCGGTTAATATTTGTTCAAAAGCGATGGGTGACTGGGGTCAGTCACGCGAGCTTTCCTCCGTAAAACTACGGTGCACGCGTCGCAAGTCTTCATCGCGCATCAGTTTGCTGGCATTGCGCTCACAATCGCCCTTGAACTCGGTCCGGATGCCCGCGAAGCAGGTTAGCGGGCGATCATCATTGTTAGCGACCCAAACGACATCCTTTTTCTTGGTCTCAGGATTCGGCTCCGGCGCATACTCAGCGAAGCTGTTGAACGGCACGAGGCAACGGTTTTCCGGCTTCAGCCAACCCCGCCAACGCGGCGAGGACGTATTGCTAACCGGCGGCTTGCCAGTGCGCCGGCGGTGGCGGCATGCCCAGCGCATCATGACTAGCTCGCGTTCGGTGCCCGCATTGCGGACCACGGACGCCGGATAGTCGGGGAAGACGCCGGGCATAGGAGGCAGGTTGCCGACATAGCGGTTCATCACGCGGAAGAGCGCGCGGATGGCTTCTTGGTTTGTGGTGATGCTGTAGAGATTGCACAGGTGGAGAACAGCCGCGATAGATGCTTCTCGCTAGTCTCGATCAGTATGCGCGTCTCTCAGCCTTCGCATGTAGTAGCCCTGCCTTTGAAGCGCTGACTTAATCGCATCGCTGACCTTGACAACCCTCTTCTTGCTCTTGCGCCACTTTCCCAGCGTCGCAACAGCCGGTATCGGGCATCCCTTCTTCACAACGAGCAGACCACGTCTGGTGTTCAAATACACATCCATATGCCTGTCTCCCAAAAACGACTGAACTTATCGTTTGTGAGCAGAGCGTAGGTTACCGAAACGCAACACCAAGCCATTGTTGTGTGCCTTCCTAGTTTACCGCTGGCGGGCGCGCAGCGAAGCGCTTGACCAAGCTAAAGCGGCACAGGCCCGACAAGCAGCTAGGTCTCGTGAATTGCTCTGGGGCTCTGGTGACGCTGTAATTGCCAGCCATGAGCACGAAGAAGCGTGAAGTTATCCGGGGCGGCCGGATCATGGGCGCGGATATGCGCGCCCAGACAGCGCCCGCCAAAACGCGAAGCAAGACAAGGGCGAGCCTGCCGCTTGATGCTATCCGCAGGGCGCGTGATACGCCGATCTGGAAGCTAGAACCGTCCTTCCGATCCGGTCCTGCGGCACGCGCCAATACAAGCCGCCCGTCCGCATGATCAAGTTGACCGAGCAGCGGGAGATTACTCCCTACAAATGGGTGCATCCTGATGAGGAGCGGTGAGGTGGGTGCCGTTGCTACGTTGCGGGGCTTTAGCCGCCCACCGTTTTTGTCATTTCACAAGTTCTGTGACGGGCTTCCCTTTATCCACGATGTGCACGGTCAACATCTTCAACGCCTTGTCGCCTGCAAACCTTGAACCCAGCGTGGGGTACGTTACGGATGTTGCTTGTCGCCGCCAGTGGGGAATTGCCTCTGGTTTCCATTCCGGTAGCTCAAGCGTAGCGCCGTCGAGCACGTAAACGACTTCTTCGCCTCGGTGGACGTGCCTTGGAAGATTTTCTTCGAGCGGGACAGTGACGATGGCGACCATGATGTCCATGTCCTTTCCGGTTAGGTCTGCTCTCTTAAGTTCATCACGCGTGATCCTCTGCGCATGCGCGTGCCGCCCCGAAAGTCATCTATGTGATGCAGGTTCGGGCCGTATGCGGCCTCCTCGTCAGAAGGTGATGAACCTTCCTACCACGATCTGGAGATGCCTCATCCGTTCGACGGGCATTGCCCGAGCCTTGCAAGGGGCTCTGACAGCATGGGCCCGGAAACAGTGAACAGCGTCCGACATGGTCGAATAGATCAGGAATCGTCCCGTTGTGCCGACACGCTGCGCAAAGAACTTCTGCCGACGGGGCCGAGATCAGTAGCGAACCTAAGAGCCCAGGCGATTCGAGAAAAAGAAGAACATGTTCGCAGTGCGGCTGCTTTAGATCTAATTTGAACCGCTATCGAAACCGGCCAATTCCGAAGCTGTTCCAGAGCGATGCCAGTCGAGCCTACCTGACGCTCGTCAGTCGTTGACCAGAGTGCCGATCAACTGGAGTAGAGCCTGGTGTTCGGGACCGTTGGCGCCAGCTCGAAGGAATTTTCCGATTTCGATCAGGGACGTACGTCCCCCGGAGCTGGGGTTCGGCTTGTGCTCCACCATCGCGACGCCCGATTGCGGATCGCGGACCAGCCGCCAGACGTCACCGTTGGCGCTTTCGTAGAGAACTCTTGTCATGCTTTTCAACCACTTGATTTCCGTGGGGTTCCTGGAGGGGGCCGAAAGTACCAAAGTCCCGGAATGTTGGATCCGGGGCGCGACAATGGCGTCATCACCATTGCCTGTCGGAATCGGGCGACATTGAGCGCGGCGCCGGCTGCAGATGGGAGAACCTTACCGGACCCTTCTCGGCCAATTCAGACATGAAGTGGGCCACCATTGGGACCTGCTGGTGCGCGATCGAGGGCAGCCGGATGCTTCTCGGGAAATTTTGGCGACGATTCGATGGATTACAGCGCGGCTTTACGCCGCCACTACAGGAAAGGGCCGCCCGCAACCTGGCAGGAGCAGGAGAGCCACGTCCCCGCCCATGCGACGGCTCACCCCTGGAGGATTTTGCCGGACCTGTGCGCACTATCTCCATATCGCGACACGCTGGAGATGGCGGGCAATTTTGGCATGCCCATCGCCTCGGCCGCCGACCGCATCGGCGGTCTGCGCGCGAGGGTCGAATTTGGCCCCTTATGCGATCGAGGACTTCGACGCCGTGACCCGGGCGTGGTTTCCATTTGTACTCGCGATGAACAGCCTGAGCCGCACCATCGACACCCGGGAACGGGCCCCGTCATCGGCAAGCTGCGTTTATTCATGAGCTGGTTCAACGCGAGCGGTCGGTGTTACCGCCGGCTCCGGCGGCGGGGAGGGGGACAGTCGCCCAGGTGACGTTCCCTTGAAACAAAGCCGGTTCTGATCGCGTTGTAGTACATCGCCAGCAATGGTCAGCCAAAACGCGAGTGGAGATAGTGTGTGCTCCCGATATGATACAGGAGGTACGCATGTGCGATTTGTGCCGCGAGCTGGACTATAAGATCGAAGCGTGTCGCAGATTAGAAAACTCGACCAATGACGCGCTAACGCGCGAAGCTGTCGCTGACCTCATCAGGGAATACGAGGAAGACAAAGCCAAGCTCCATCCAAACCAGTCCGGCGAAGCATCGCGAAGTTAAGTTGCTTCGCACTGTCAAATCTTGCGCAAGCCTTTGCTCGACCGATTGAGGGGCGAATTGCAAACGCTCATTCCGCCTAACTCATTGGTCCGTAACGTCAGCTATTAGACGTAGCTAGCATCGAGCGGCATACAAAGACTTTGGATCGCTAAATCTGCGGGAGTTTCAAGGAACCGCTCCGAAGATGGGGTGCTTTTTACGCCTGGTAGGTGGCGGGAACCAAAACATGGATAGTGCTTTTACTGGCTAGCGCAGCCCTCGCGCGTTGCGGGGATGCGTCGGGACTGTTCATGAACAAGGTCAAGGATAAGAGACTGGCCCTGGCAGCGGCAAGCCTTCGGCATGCTCCGGTACTGGAAGGTAAGCCCTTTCCGCTTGGAGCCACCTGGGATGGCCTTGGCGTTAATTTCGCGCTGTTTTCGGCTCATGCCACTAAGGTCGAGCTCTGCCTCTTCGATGACGGCGGAAAGAAAGAGATCGAACGCATCGAGCTGCCCGAATACACCGATGAAGTCTGGCACGGTTATATGCCGACCGCACGTCCGGGCACAGTCTACGCCTACAGGATCCACGGCCCTTACGATCCAGATGCCGGACATCGTTTCAATCCCAACAAGCTCGTGATTGATCCTTATGCTAAGCAGCTTGTGGGCGCGCTGCGTTGGGGACCAGAATTATTCGGCTATGAACTCGGTCACCCAGACAAGGACAAGTCGTTCGATTCACGCGACAGCGCACATCTTATGCAAAAGTGCCGCGTGATAGACCCCGCCTTCACCTGGGGCTATGCGGCAAAGCTCGAGGTGTCCTGGGACCGCACCATCTTTTACGAGATGCACGTCAAAGGTTTTACCCGAAGCCATCCGCTTATACCGGAAGGCGACCGCGGTACCTTCGCCGGACTTTGCCATCCGCATATCCCTGCCTATCTTCGCGCGCTTGGGATCACGAGCGCTGAATTCTTGCCCATCCATGCATTTGTGGACGATAGTCACCTTGTGGAGAAGGGTCTTCGCAACTATTGGGGCTATAACTCGCTTGCGTTTTTCGCGCCCGAGCCGCGCTATCTCAAGACGCTTTTTGCGAATGAGTTCAAGGAGGCCGTCAACCAGTTCCACGCCCATGGCATCGAGGTGATCCTTGACGTCGTCTATAATCATACTGCCGAAGGGAACGAACTCGGGCCAACGCTTTCCTTCAAGGGCATCGATAACGCGAGCTATTATCGCCTGCTTCCGGACCAGAAGCGCTACTACATCAATGATACCGGTACCGGCAATACGGTAAACCTTTCTCACCCGCGCGTGCTCCAGATGGTCGCGGACAGCCTGCGCTACTGGGCGACCGAAATGCGCGTGGATGGCTTCCGCTTCGACCTTGCGACCATTCTTGCGAGGGAGCCCTACGGTTTCGATGAAGGCGGCGGCTTTCTGGATGCCTGCCGGCAGGATCCGATCCTTTCGTCTGTCAAGCTGATCGCCGAGCCTTGGGATGTCGGCCCGGGCGGCTATCAGGTCGGCCGATTTCCCCCGGGATGGGCGGAATGGAATGATAAATTCAGGGACGACGTGCGGCGCTTCTGGAAAGGGGATGAGGGCATGACACCCGAATTTGCGCGGCGCATCACCGCATCGGGCGACCTCTTCAACAAGCGTGGCCGCAGGCCATGGTCGTCCGTCAATTTCGTTACGGCGCATGATGGCTTCACACTGAACGACGTCGTTTCCTACAATGATAAACACAACGAGGCCAATGGCGAAGACAACCGTGACGGACACTCGGACAATCATTCGTGGAATCACGGCGCTGAAGGGCCGACTGATGATCCAGAGATCATCGAGCTTCGCGAGCAGCAAAAGCGCAATCTCCTAGCGACGACGCTGCTGTCGCACGGGACGCCTATGATCCTCGCTGGTGACGAGTTTGGCCATACCCAGGGTGGCAACAACAATGCCTATGCCCAAGACAACAACACGACATGGCTCAACTGGCTCGGTATCTCGGCCGAAGGCCGGGCCTTGCGGGAATTCGTCCGTAAGCTAATCGCGACCCGGCAGGCCTTTCCCATCTTGCATCGCTCAAGGTTTGTCATCGGCAACGTCAATGAAGTGCTAGACGTGAAGGACGTAAGCTGGCTCGCTCCGAATGGCCGGGAGATGAGAACAGCGGATTGGGACAATCCGGCCACGCGATGTTTCGGTATGCTGCTTGACGGGAGGGCACAGGAAACTGGTGCCAAACGGCAAGGCTCGGATGCCACGCTGCTCCTAATCTACAACGCGCATCATGATTTGGTCGAATTCGTCTTGCCCGAAGTGCCGCAGGGTCGGGCCTGGGCCGGCCTCATTGATACGCATGCACCGGATGTGACGTTGACGGTTTATCCGTTTGGCCACCGCCTAAAGGCGGCTGGTCGATCAATGCTGGTGCTCGGCCTCGCGACGGAAGAGGCCATGACGCGGCGGCTTCGCCAGGGTCTTGGTGCCATCATGGACATTGCCGAATTTCCACTTCAGGTCTAGGCCACGCCTCCTTCCTCGAGAACGCGCAGGACCCCTTGCAATGGCACGGAAATCCAAGCCGGCCGGTAGGAAAGCTCGTACTCGACCTCATAAAGCGCCTTTTCGAGCAGAAAGAAATTCAACATCGACTTCATGTCCTCGGTGTGGTCTGGCCACAGAACGGAGGCGCCTATCGCCTCCTGATAGGCGCTCAGAAAGCCATCTGTCGTCTGTTCGCGCCACGCGAATAAGGCTCGCGACTCCGGAGTGTTGAGCTTCTCCGACATCCGCCTCTGCTGTCTCGAGGCCATGGCGGCGTAGTCCAGGGAGCGCAACACACCTGCCACATCGCGCGCAGCGGGAGCCTTGCGCCTCCGATCTGCCAACGGTCGGCTGGGCTCGCCCTCGAAGTCAATAATGACTGCGTCCTCATTGGCTACAAGCACCTGGCCCAAATGCAAATCACCGTGATGGCGTATCTTGCAGCGGCCCAGCGAAGGCCGGATGAGGTTAGCTGCATAGTCATAAAGTCCGGGTCTGACCCGCAGTAGGCGCTCTCCAAAGGGCCAGTCATTCACATTCAGCGAAGAGTCCTCCAACCTATTGAAGATGCGAGCGGCGCGCTCCATAACATCGCTAATCCAGAAATCGAGATCGCCTTCGTCGATCGGCTCAGGCTTGAACGCTTCTACGTCGTCGCGGCTTGCCAGGGCGCGATGCATCTCGGCAACACGGCATCCCAGACGCCGCACCCACTGGAGATAATCCCGTCGTGCGGTGATCGCCTTATCGCGTTCTTCGGAGCCTTTCGCCATTGACTCGAGATAAATGCTGAGGCGCTCGGCCGACCAGGTCCAGGCGTCACTGTGGTTTGGCACAAATGCATGGACGATACCAAGGGCATAACTCGCTGAAGCATGAGCAGCCTCGAGGTGGCCTATCAGCGCGGGCGTATGCGCAAAATTTGCGGCCTCAGTCAGAAAGTGTCCCATCTCCACTTCGGGGTTTCGGCCGGGCTCAATGTGGCGGTACAGCTTGACGACGTAGTCCTGGTCAACCAGGGCCGTACTGTTGGATTGCTCGCCTTGAATCGCGCGGATTCGGGATGGAGTACTCGGAGGCTGGCTCCCAAGTTTGCTCGTGGGCTTGAAGTCCAGCCTCCAGCCCGAGCCCGCAATGGAAGCCTCCCGCCGGAGGTGATCAAGGAGCTGCCGGATGAAATCGGGATCAGCGGCGACATCGCGCAGCAATCCTTCGCGCTCGCCCTGGTGCAAACAGGCCACGATGGATTTATCCAATTCGGGCCCCGCATCAACGGACCAGTCGACCCGTAAAGGCAGGAGATAACGCGCGTGATGGGTGGTTTCGATAATGACGAAATTGGTTGAGTCCCCGGTGAAAGGGAGACGTGCAATGATCTTCGGCTTAATCCGCGTTTCAGAGTTACCAGGGAACCACCTCGCCTTTGAAAGATAGGCAGGAAGAAAATGTGTTTCGAGAGCTGCAGTTACCTTGCTATTTGCGACCCATGAAGAACCCTCCGGTATGTCCAAGAATGCAAGGGTTTCACCGGCGGCGCCCATGTCCGTTAACCCAAGCACCGGAAAAGCAGCACAGGATCGTGCACAGGATCGATCCAAAGCCCCATGCCGCCATAGGTAACAGGCGAGGTCGGACCGGATTTGAGGTTTTCGAGCGCGGTCACCGGCTTCAAGTCGCCGTGGCCTAGCCGCACCTGCACATCACCGAGCGGAAGCCAGAATTCCCGGAAACCACCCGTTAATGCGATGACAGTCACAACTACGTTGGTCTGATCGGCGGAATGTTTGACGTAGGCTATGACCGAGTTGCCCTCCACGGGCAGAAACCGGATCGCGGAGGTCTGTTGCAGTGCCGGGTTTTCACGCCGGATACGATTGATCTGGGCGACATAAGGCTTGATGTTTCCGGGCTTGTCCCAATCGCGGGATTTCAATTCGTATTTTTCGGAATTAAGATACTCCTCGCGGCCCGGTATCGGCTCATGCTCGAGAAGTTCGAAACCGTTATAGATGCCGTAGTTGCTCGATAATGTCGCAGCCAGCGCAAGCCGCGTCTTGAACATCCATGGCTCGCCGCGCTGAAGGTGGAACGGGAGGATGTCGGGCGTGCTAACAAAGAAATTAGGACGATAAAATTCTCGCTCGGGGTAGCCCGCGAGTTCGTTCACATATTGCTCGATCTCCCATCTTTCCGTGCGCCACGTGAAGTACGTGTAGGATTGCGTGAATCCGAGCTTGGCAAGCCCCTTCATGACTTTGGGCCTGGTGAATGCCTCCGAGAGGAAAAGCACGTCAGGATTGCGCGCCTGTACCTCTTTGATCAGCCATTCCCAAAAGCGAAACGGCTTGGTGTGTGGGTTGTCGACACGAAAGATTTTGACGCCTTGCGAGACCCAGAACAGGACGACATCTCGCAACGCTCGGTATAATCCTTCAGCATCGTCCGACTCGAAATCAACATTCACGATGTCTTCGTATTTCTTTGGGGGGTTCTCCGCGTATTTCATCGAGCCGTCTGGACGGCGCTTGAACCATTCCGGATGCTGCTTGAGCCAGGGGTGATCCGGTGAACATTGAATAGCGAAGTCGAGCGCGACCTCCATGCCGGCGGCGGCGCATGCCGCAACAAACCGCCGAAATTCATTCAGGCTTCCGAGCTGCGGATGGATGGCATCGTGTCCCCCCTCATGTGAGCCAATTGCGTAAAAGCTGCCCGGGTCACCATCGCCAGCTTTGAGAGAATTGTTGCGTCCCTTGCGATTCGTGCGTCCAATCGGGTGGATGGGCGTCAAATAGATAACATCGAAGCCCATGGCCTGGATGTCGGGAAGACGATTGATGCAATCGTTCCACGTGCCATGTTGTCCTGGTTGAGGACTTTGGCTGCGAGGCACCATTTCGTACCAGGAGCTGCAGCGAGCCTTGGGCCTGTCCACGACGAGTGTCAGTGGCTTAGATCGGGTGAGATCCGTCCGATCTTGCCCTTCGGCCATCGCCTTTTTAAGGTCATCGGCGAGCAGGGTCTCGCACTTGCCCGACTGTAAGAAGGTTTCGCATGCACGCGCGATCGTTACTGTGGCTTCCTCGCCGCCGCTAAGGGCGCGGGTAAGCAGGGAAGCTCCCTCCATAGCGTCAAGCTCGGTCGCCACGTTGGCTTTGCGCTTCTGCTCAAAGCCATGTCGCCACGTCGCGAATTCGTCAGTCCACGCCTCAATCGCGTAGCTGTAGAGGCCGGTCTTCTCGGGCACGAAGGATCCCACCCAGCGGTCATTGCCATGGTGGATCATGGCGGTCCGCTGCCAATTGGATTCGGGCTCGCGGCGCCATATCAAGTCGGCGGCAACGACATCGTGGCCGTGGCGATAGACATCTGCCCAGACCTCGAAGGTCTCGCCCACGATCCGTTTGACCGCAAAGCGGCCACAGTCAATTGAGGGGAAGATCTCTTCGATGTGAAAAGCCTGCTTTACAGGAGCGCTCATGGCATGATCGGGACGCGGGATTACAGAGACTTACGTACGAATGCTGGATGTGCCGGATTGGTTCCCGAGTGCTGGCCGGGGCCTCGGAAGGAACTATTTGGCGATCACGCGGTTAGACGTTCCTGATCATTTATCCTGGTCTTCGGCGACGCATTGAGCGACCAAGAGGGCAATCGAATATTCGAGTTGCCGTTACAAGCCAGTCGTTATCATCTAGCCACCACTAGTCCGAACGGACTCGTCCCTAAACACGCCGCGGCCAAGATTGCGCGGCCGCGCGCATTAACGAGGAATGTCATCATGAGTAGTCCGAAAACGGAGCCAATCGGCAACATGAAATAGGACTCGGATAGCGCAGGCACAGTATCTCAAGACAAGCCGGCATGCCGGACGTCTCCACTCAAAACCTAACGAAAGCCGAAGCTTCAAAGCTCATCGATGAAATGCGCGAGAGGCTCGAACAGGCACCGTCTGAGACCTCCAGAGCTCCAAGCTCTCTAGACCGGGGGTAATACAATCGCGCCAGCCTCAGAGTGAGCGATGGGATCGGAAGTTCAGCCGCTGGTGTCCATAAGGAACCTTCGGCATGAGGCACGCGGTATGCTCGCGATCTCTGGACATGACGACGATGTTTATTTGCGGATAGCGTTGCCTCGCATATAGCGGGCCTGGAGTGACCAACTGGGCTGCCAATGTGGGGCGGGGATGCCCTGCGAATGTGTTCGTGCCGACGGCCTCGAAGAACCTGACGTAAGCCGGGTTCTCGACGAGCGGCCGCCAGTCATGAATTAGTGGTGTCTTCTTGGAGATTTGCGATATCGGCATCACCGCTGGCTTCGCCACAGGATCAGATTTGAAATGTTTCTGCTTGATGACCGGGGTCACGCAGTCATCATTGCCAGCCTTGATTTGCGGCGGTAAGCCATGAAGCGAACTCCGGCAATCCCGGTGATTATCCTTGACCAGATCGGCTTAAATGGCTCGCTGCGTGAGTAACCGACATGACGAGCTCTTGCTGATCGCGGTTGACCAATAACTTTCGATTTGATCAAAGGTTGTGTCAATAGTATCTCGATTGAATATGCTCCTTCAGCAATTTAGAATAGAGCCAACGTTCAATCAGGAGTGGGCCGCGCCAGGCAGAGCCCGTCCTTCGCTGCCACGTGCAGCCGGAGGGTTGTCCATGGTCAATGCACTCGTCATTCGCCGCAGTACGCAACTGGCAAAGGCCCAGAAGGCTCTTCGCGCGGCGCAGTATGTTCGAATGTCGACCGAACTTCAGCGGTATTCGATACAGAACCAGGCGGCCGCTATCGCGGCATACGCTCAGCAACGCAACCTCACTATCGTTCGGACTTATGTCGACGAGGGACGCAGCGGAGTGAGAATCAACGGGCGGGCAGGTCTGATCGAATTGATCGAGGATGTTCAATCAGGAAACGCGGATTTCGACCACATCTTGGTCTACGACGTCAGCCGATGGGGGCGCTTCCAGGATGTCGACGAGAGTGCGCATTACGAGTTTGTCTGCAAGCGAAGCGGCATCAAGGTTGCCTACTGCGCGGAACAATTCGACAACGACGGAAGCCTCCTGTCGAGCATCGTCAAGAACATCAAGCGTGTGATGGCGGCTGAGTATAGCCGGGAGCTTGGCGTGAAGGTACACGCTGGGCACTGCCGGATAGCTGGCCTCGGCTTTCGCGTTGGTGGACCGCTCACGTTCGGTCTCTATCGGGAGATGGTCGATGAGAAGCAACGTTCGAAAGGCAAGCTGGCGAAAGGGGAATGTAAGGCCCTGAAAACGGACCGTGTCCGACTCCGGCCAGGGTCTGAGGAAGAGATCGTGGTCGTCAGATGGATATTTCAGCAATTCGTGGTCGAGCGAAGAAGGTACGTTGACATTGCACGACAGCTCAATCGAGTGAACATGGCCAATCACCATGGGCGTCCTTGGACCGACATCATGATCGAGGCTATTCTCAAGAACGAGAACTATGTCGGGAATCTAGTCTACAACCGGACGTCCCGCCGTCTTGGACAGAGGCTGGTAAACAATCCTCATCACCTGTGGATTCGAAGCGCGGCGGCGGTGGACCCGATAGTCGACCAAGACCTCTTCGCACGTGCCCAAAAAATCATGGCCGAGCGGTATATCTCCATCCCAGAAGACGAGATGTTGCGCCGGCTGCGATTAGCGCTCGCTCGCAAGGGAAAGCTTAGCGATGGCATCATCCGCAATACGGCCGGACTTCCTTCCACCCAATGTTACGTCAAGCATTTTGGCTCGATAAGAAAAGCCTATGCACTCATTGGCTATAAAGCCTCACGGGACTGCGCTTGGTATGATGCGCGACAGCATTGGTCGGATGTATTGTCAAAACTGGCGGCGCAGGTTGCGGAGGCGCTAAGGACCGACCTTGGACTTCAAGTGCACCTCAGAGAAGGCGGTCCAAGCCTGACACTGGACGGCACGCGCAACATCATCTCATTTCGCGTCGCGCGGCAACCGCCAAGAAAGAGCGCAAGCCGCACGTCACAATGGCGAGCCCACCTGAGGAAGATGCGATCCGAACTGTTTGTCGTCCCACGACTGAACGATGCCAACAAGCTAATCGAAGACTATGTGATCGTGCCCAAGTCGGACAGTGCCAAGCCATATCTGACGCTTTCGGATGCCTCGTTGGCCCGTCACAGGGCGGTGCGCGTTGAGACGGTGGACGAGGTGATTGCAGAGATCAAAGCGAGATTCACATCGACCAGCCATGCCGCGCCAGCCAAGCCAACGCGACGGAACAAGCGAAGGAAACCAGGCCGGCCCAAAACCAAGAACGTCGGCGCGCGGCACTGACGGAGCGCAGATAGAGAATTGCGCCCAAGACCTTGCCGTAGTTTTCCTGAAATCGCCATTGAGCTTCGAAATCTCGACGAGCTCGGAACACTGTTCGGACATTACGTTCTCCTGGAAACATCCCAGGTGCCCCATAGAATACTGATTTGCCTGACCCGTCAATTGAAAGTTCGGATTTTCAGAAATTGAGCCCGCTGCGATCAGTTCAATGCGGACGGCCTCGATTGGTTGGCCTAGCGAGATGCCCTCACGTTGTGCCTTGCTGGCTATCGACGGTGGCGGCCGTTCCATCTTGAGGCTGATGACGCCGGTCGACTTCGTTAGTATTTCGGGCCAACGGTTCGCTGAACTCTCTCGAAGGATGCTGGTACCTTCCAGTTTTCGAAATCATTCACGTTGAACTGCAGCGCGCGACCCGAAATCCTATGTTGCTCGCAGAGCTGTCTGGCGTGTTCGAGCTACGCGCGGCCACGCGGTAGCGATTGCAGTAGGAGTCGTGGCAGAGGAATGAGCCGCCGCGCAGCGACCGGTTGGGGGCCGGCGCCCCATGGAAGGGATTTTCAGTAACCGTGACCTGATGGTAGCGCGGCGAGAAAGTGTCGTCGCACCATTCCCAGACGTTGCCTGCAACGTTGAACAGGCCATAGCCGTTTGCTGCGAAGGCATGAACCGGAGCGGTGCCGAGATAGCCGTCTTCCCTTGTGTTGAGGTCAGGGAAGTGTCCCTGCCAGATATTGCAACGGTGCTCGCCCGCGGGCGTCAGCTCATCGCCCCACGGGTAGGCGGCCTGTTCCAGCCCGCCGCGTGCGGCCATTTCCCACTCGGCTTCCGTCGGCAGCCGCGTTCGCGACCACTGGCAATAGGCCTTGGCGTCATTCCAGGAGATGTGCACGACGGGATGATCTGATCGCTCGAAGATTGTTGAGCGCGGTCCCTCGGGTTGGGCCCAATAGGCATGCGGCACCGCCACCCACCACGGCGTTTCGGCCGCGCGATTTGTCGGCGCCCGTTTCGTCTCCTCCGGCAACAGCCCTTCGAATACAAAACTCCAGCCATGACGTTCGGCGTCCGTCGTGTAGCCGGTCCTTCGAATGAACTCGGCGAACTGCAGATTGCTGACGGCATAGCAGGCGATCGCGAATGCAGCGACGGAGACCTTGCGCACCGGCCCTTCGCCGTCATCGGGAAAACGCTGGTCGTCCGAGCCCATCAGAAACGAGCCGCCGATGGGCGGGCTCCAGCGGCGCACGATCGGCGTTGGACTGGGGGTGATCGCCATTGCCGACGCGGTAGCCGTCGCCGTCGGCTCGCCGGCTTGACGCTGCACGCAGCAACGGGGACTTCCGTCAGTCATGGGCTGTCATCGATGTGTTGCGTCAGTTCTGCTTTTCCTCTTCCCAGAACGCGGTCTCGCCCTGTGCTTCCATTAGCGCTAGGATTTTCTCGCGCGGGATCACCCCGCAGCGATCGGCCCAGCGCTGGTACTGCTCGGCCATGTCGCGGACGCGCTCCGGGTGTTGCGCGGCAAGATCATGCATCTCGGTGCGGTCGAACTCCATGTCATAGAGTTCCCATGCATCCGGATATTTCCGCACCAGCTTCCATTTTCCCACGCGAACGGCGGCATTGCCCTCATGTTCCCAGAACAGCGGCCCGCGGCCGCCATAGGCCGCGGAGAACGACGGCACCAAGCTCTCGCCCTCGCAAGGCAGGATGACATTACCGTTGTATTCCCTCGGATAGGTGGCGCCGGTCACGTCGAGGATGGTCGCCATCACGTCCGGGAGCTGGCTCGGATTGTGTCGAAGGCCGCCGCGTTCCTTGATCCCGTTCGGCCAATGCACGATGAACGGCGTCGCGATGCCGCCTTCATGGATCCAGTGCTTGTAAAGCCGGAACGGCGTATTCGACAGGTTGGCCCACGCCGTGCCATAGCTCTGATAGGTGTGTTCGCCGCCCGGCATCAGCTTAGGATCGTTGCCGAACTGCACGGGCTCGCCCCGGCGCGTTCTAGCCTTGGCGATCATCAGCTGATCGACCAGCTCGCGCGCGGTCACGCCTTGCGGGATATCCTCGGCGCAGGCGCCGTTGTCGGAAAGAAAGATGATCAGCGTGTTGTCGATCTGTCCGGTCTCTTCTAGGGCCGCGAGGATGCGGCCGATGCCCTGGTCCATGCGGTCGATCTGCGCCGCATAGACCTCCATGCAGCGCAGCATCCATTCGCGGTGCTGCGCTTCGGTCCACGGCGGCTGGGTCGGGTCGCGATCGGTGAGCTGCCAGTTCGGGTGGATGATACCGTCATCGACCAGCCGCTGCAGCCGCTGTTCGCGCAGGCGATCCCAGCCGGCGTCGAAGCGTCCCTTGTACTTGGCGATATCCTCGTCATGGGCGTGCAGCGGCCAGTGTGGCGCCGTGTAGGCGACGTACTGGAAGAACGGCTTATCCGGATTTTCCACCTTGTGCTGGCGGATATAGGAAGCGGCCTGGTCGCTGATCGCGTCGGTATAGAAGAACGACGGATCGTTCTCGGCTTCGTGCTCGATATTATCGTTGCCGCGCGTCAGGGTGTTGGGATTGTAGAAACTGCCGGCGCCGATGATGGTGCCGTAGAAATGGTCGAATCCGCGTTGCAGCGGCCACGCATCAGTCGGCTCGGTCAAATTGCTGGCGATGTGCCACTTGCCGCTGAGATAGGTCTTGTACTTCTTCTGCTTCAGTACCTCGGCAATCGTCACGCAGCTCCGGTTCAGATTGCCGGCATAGCCCTCCGGTCCGTTGCTGTAGGTGAGAATGCCGATGCCGGTTTGATGCGGATGCAGCCCGGTCAACAGCGACGCACGGGACGGGCTGCAGCGGGCGGTGTTGTAGAATTGCGAGTAGCGCAGCCCGTTGGCCGCGAGACGATCCAGGTTCGGCGTTTCGATCTCGCCGCCGTAACAGCCGATATCGGAGAACCCCATGTCGTCGTTGAGGATGAGGAGGATGTTGGGGCTGTCGGAAGCCTTGCCGCCATTTGCCATGGTTTTCGGTCCTTCTGGATAGGGATAGTCACGGGTGCCGCCGCGTCAGGCTGATGCTGAGGCGGAAATAGTCCGGCAGATACACCGAGCGCAGCAATTCAAGCGGGCGCCCCTCGGTACCAAGTGTCAGGCGTTCGATCGCGAGTAGGGGACTACCGGCTTTGACGCCGAGCAGTTTGGCGCTGGTTGAGTCGGCAAGCGACGCGCTGATGGTCTGTTTTGCTTCCTTGATGGGATGGCCGAGTTCTTCTTCGAACACGCTGTACATGATGATGGAGGTGAGGTCGCGCGTTTCGAGTTCCAGGCCGATGTCGGGCGGATAGAAGGCGTGTTCGATTGCGATTGGCGTGTCGTCGGCGAAACGAAGCCGCTTGAGTTGCCACACCGCGCGTTCGCGCAGCTGTTCGCGCACATCGGCATCGTGCCGGTTGGTCATGCCCTGCTGCAGTACCTTTGCGCCGGCCTGGTAGCCGGCGTCGCGGATGGTTTCCGAGAAACCCATCAGCCGGCCGACCCAGTTTTCAGGCTGATTGGAGCGCAGGAACGTGCCGCGGCCGCGCGTGCGCGCGAACATGCCCTCATGGACCAGCGGCGAGATGGCGTTGCGGATGGTGACGCGGCTGACGCCGAAATGCCGGCCAAGCTCGGCTTCCGTCATCAGGCGTCCGGTCTTGTCGATCAATTCGCCTTCCCGAACCTGGCGGCGGATCGACTCGCGGATCTGGATGTGCAGGGGCACCGATCCCGCCGCGGCACCCGGCGCGGCGGCGGAGAGCGGCACAGGCTTCTTGCGGGTACGGCCGGTCATGGTCTCAAAGCCGCTTTCGTGTCTCGGGGTCGAATAAGTGAATGTCCTGCGGGCGGGCGGTGACCGAAATCATGTCGCCTTCGCGCGGCACATCCTCATGGCTGATGCGCACGCGCATTGCGGTGCCTGCGCAGTCGAGATCGAGCACGGCGGTGTCGCCGAGATCCTCGACGAGATCGATTTTTGCCTTTAGTCCGTCCGGCGCCATGCGCAGTGCGCCGGGCCGGATACCGGCAATAACGTCGCGCTCGCCTTGGTTCTGCATATTCGTCTTCAACGCATGGCCGGCAAATATGACGCTGCCGTTCACATAACGGGCCGCTATCAGATTCATCGGCGGATTGCCGATGAAGCCGGCGATGTCGATCGAGTTCGGCCGCGCGAAAACTTCCGCCGGTGTGCCGACCTGCTGGATTTCGCCGGCCATGAACACCGCCATGCGGTCGGCCAGCGTCATCGCTTCTTCCTGATCGTGGGTGACGTAAACCGCGGTGACGCCCAGCGAACGCTGCAGCTTCTTCAGTTCGGCGCGCGTCTCCAGCCGCAGCTTTGCGTCGAGATTGGAGAGCGGCTCGTCGAGCAGGAACAGCCGCGCCTTGCGTACGATGGCGCGCGCCAGAGCGCAGCGCTGCTGCTGGCCACCCGACAATTGACCGGGCTTGCGGTCGAGCAAATGGTCAATCTTTACTTTGCGCGCGGCTTCCCGCACCGCGGGCTTGATTTCCTTCTTCGGCAGGTCGCTCATCTCGAGCGGGAAGGCGATGTTTTCGGCGACCGTCATATGCGGATAGAGCGCGTAGCTCTGGAACACCATGGCGATGTCGCGGTCTCGCGCATCTACCGAGGTCACGTCCTTGCCGTCGATGAGAACCCGGCCGGCCGTCGGCGCGTCCAGTCCGGCGAGAATCCGCAAAGTGGTGCTCTTGCCGGAGCCGGAAGGGCCAAGCAAGGCGAAGAACTCACCGGGCTTGATTTCGAAATTGACGTCCTTCAGCGCGGCGAACTCGCCGTGCATCTTGACGATGTCCTGGAAACGCACTGCTCCGCGGCCGCTCATCGGCGTCCTCCGCCCTTGACGGCGCCGACCGTCAGTCCTTTGACGATATGTTTCTGTGCCACCACGCCGAGCACGACGACGGGGAGCATTGCCAATACAGAGACGGCAGCAAGCTTCGCCCACAGCGTCTGCTCCACGGAGACGAAGTTGAACATCGCGACCGTCACCGGCCGCACGGTGTTGCCGCTCAGGACGACGGCGAACAGAAACTCGTTCCACGCATTGAGAAACACGAATACCACGGTCACGGCGATGCCGCCTCTCACCTGTGGGATGATGATACGCCACAGCGTGCGCAGCCGGCTCGCGCCGTCGAGATAGGCGGCTTCCTCCATCTCGAACGGAATGTCCTCAAAGTAAGAGACCAGCAGCCAGATCGCGAAGGGCAGCGAGAACGACAGATAGATCAGGATGATTCCCTGGTAGGTGTCGATCCAGCCGATGTTCCGCAGCACCAGGAAGTAAGGAATGATGATGCCGACCGGCGGCAGCATCTGCGTCGCCAGCACATAGAAGCCGGCGAACTTCTTCCCGCGGAAGCGCAGGCGCGCCAGAGCATATGCCGCGGGCACCGCCATCAGCATGGTGACAATCGTGGTTCCGACCGAAATCACCATGCTGGAGATCAGGTTCGGCAGGATCGATCCGGAACCGAACAGCACGTCGCGGTAGGCTTCCAGCGTTGGCGAAAAGATCAGCTTGGGCGGATAAGCTAGCGCATCGCGATCGGTTTTCAGCGAATTCAGCACGCTCCAGACCACCGGGAACGCCCAGGCGAGCAGGAACACCAGCGAGATCGCCAGCAGCGCAAGGAAGCGGATGCGGTTGGCGCTCATTTCGCCCTCCGCATCGCGAACAGAACTGCCGAAATGAGGATGGTGACGATCAACAGCGCCACCGCCAGTGCCGAGCCGTAGCCGATCGACAGCTCCGTGAAAGATTTGCGATAGGCGTAGAGATTGAGAATTTCCGTCGCCGTGCCGGGTCCGCCACCGGTCACTGTGAAGATCGCGGCGAACGCCGTCAGTGCCACCATCGTGCGCATGATGATAACCATGACGATGGCGGGACGAAGCAGGGGCAGCGTAATGCGCCGGAAGCGCTGCCAGGCGGTAGCTCGGTCGAGCCGCGCCGCCTCGTAGATATCCTCTGGCAGGGCTGCGAGGGAAGCCAGCAACACCATGAACGCAAACGGCGTCCACTGCCAGGTGTGGATCACGATCACCGAGATCATGGCGAGGAAGGGATCGCCGAGCCATTTCTTGCTGCCGAGGCCGGCATTGATCGCCAAGTAATCGACGATGCCGAATTCCGGCGCCAGCATGAAGGTGCGCCAGATCATGCCGACCACCGCCGGCGACAGCACCACAGGCAGGATCGCGATGACGCGAAACCAGCCCTGGCCGCGCTTCATGTCCATCACTAGCAGCGCCAACGCGAGGCCGATGACGACCTGCAGGATGACGGTCGACCCGGTGTAGACGAGGCTGATCAACAGCGACGACCAGAACCGCTCGTCGGTGAGCAATACCTTGTAATTCTCCAGGCCGACGTAGCCGTTGGTGAACGGCATCGCCAGATCCATGCGGAAGGCGCTTGTCCCGACCAGGAACAGCAGCGGGAAGGTGGTCGTCGCCAGCAGCGCGAGAAATGCCGGCGCCAGCAGCGCAGCGGCAAACCGGCGCTCACGCTGCGCCAGAACGCGGCCGAAATCGCTTGTCGCGATTGCGGTCGCGTTGCCCTTCGTTGCGGTTGCCGCCGACGCCATCGATCAGCCGCGCATCATCGGCTCGATGCGGCGCTGCGCGTCGTCGAGTGCCGCCTTCACGGTCGCCTGGCCGGAGAGGGCGGACTGGATAGCGGTTGCCATAGTGTCGCCGATCGCCGGCCATTGCGGCACGCGCGGCCGCCAATCGACGTCGGTATCGTGCTCCAGCGCCTGCATGGTGGCTTCGACGAAGTTATCGCCAAAACCGTTCATCAGCTTCACGTACTCAGGATCCTTCCAGATCGAGGTGCGGTTGACGCCGGAACGTTTGGTCGGACCCGCAAAGCGATGCGCGGTGCGGGCCTGCGTCTCGGCGCTCGCCGCCCACTGGATGAACAGCCAAGTGGCCTTCTTCTTCTTGTCGGACAGCGCGGCGTTGATCGGGAAACTCCAGTTCCAGATCGAGGTGACGCGTTTGCCGGACGGGCCCCTGGGCCAGCGCGCATAGGCGACCTTACCGATCACTTTGGATTTTTCCGGATTGTTGATGACCGAGGCCGAGGAATGTGCGTCGATGTAATTCGCGACCGTCCCTTGCGAGAAGGCGTCCGCAATATCAGGCCAGTTCCAGTTCGCTGCCGCCGCCGGCGCATATTTGCGCATCACGTCGACGTACCAGGCCAGCGCCGCTTCAGCCTCGGGGCCGTTGACGGTGAGCTTGCCATCCTTCATCCAGCTGCCGCCGAACTCGCGGAAGATCGAGGGATAGATGTACATGTTTTGCCCGGCGCCGGCGACGCCGCGCAGGGCGCATCCCCAGATGCGGTCGTTGGGGTTGTTGAGGGCGGCGGCATTTGACACATAGGCCTCGAGCGTGTCGGCCGGCTTCAGCCCCTTCGCGTCGTAAAGGTCCTTGCGATAGACCTGGATAGTGACTTCGCCGTCGTAGGGCACGCCATAGAGCTTGCCGTTGATGCTGTCGGCGCTGCGCCAAGCGGGGATGATGTCGTCGAACTTGAACCAAGCATCATCGGTCAGCGATTTGTCCTTCAGATAGTTATCGAGCGGCTCGACCCATTTGTTCGCAGCATAGAGCGAGTAATACATGGGATCGGCGGCATGCGTGGCATAGGTGCCGGTCTTCGAGGTGAGGTCGATGACGCATTTCTGACGGATCTGCGCCGGCGGAATCTTTTCGAAGCGCACATCGATGCCGGTCAACGTCTTGAACTGCGGCGCCAGCGTAATGAGATTTTCGAAATAGCTTGCGGGGATCACGGCGACGGTGATGGTTTCGCCGGAAGCCTGCTGCCAGTCGATCTTGGCCGACCTATAGGGCGCCAGATCCGCCTCTTGCGCCGCGGCGCCTCGCAATAGGGCAGGGCCCAGCCCGATCAGGGCGGCGGCTGCCGTACCGGTCTTGAGGAACGTACGTCGCGTGGGCCTGAATGACCGCATCTTCCTGTCCTCCGATGGTGTTTCCCTGGCTCTTTTTTGGGCCCGGCTTGGGCCGGTTAAGTTAAGACATTCTGCCAAATGTTATAACAAGTCAACGCGCCCTGGCGGGCAACTTGTCACGGGAACGAGCTGTCGTGCGAAATCTCGGCGGCGGGCCTGAGTGGCGATCTGCTGGAGCGAAGGCTCCAGCCGCTTGGCCGCAGAACCCAGCGTCGGGATCGTGGCTGAGGCCGAATACGCAGCGAAATAGCTACAAACGCGGTCAACCGGCTTGTTGATGAAGCAACCTAGACCTTAACACATCGGCAGTTTCCGTCATGTGGGTGACGTGCATATCCATATTCGCGATGTAAATTTTCTGCACAGCAGAAGCATCGTGCGCGGCCTTCCTGGATTTGGTCGGAAGCTTGCGACCCCTTTCCCACATTGCCTGCTTCGATGCCGTCCAGGCGCGCATAGCGGTACTGAGCAAAGTCATCGTCAGTGCAAGCGGGCAGCACATTGCGCCAGGCGTCTCAGACTGTCGTCGAGTGTCAGAAAGTCTTCAGCGGTACCCGCGTGAACGCGGATGCGCTGGCGGTACGAAGCCGCAGCGCCGACCCCATTGTTCCGCCGCCGCCGGAACGCCGGCTGATGGTGCCAACCTGGACGTCGCCAAACAAGATCAGCCAGCAGTCGGCGGTACTAGGCGCGCGGGCGGCGGGTGAGTTCGCTCATGGCGTTGCTTCCGGCTCCTGACGCCGCCGCTTCGCCAGTTGCCGCAGCTCCGCCGGCGGACGCTTGCCGGCCTTGCGACATTTCTCGCAAGCGAAGTCGGCTGACGAGGTGGTGCACGCAGGTAATTGGCACGTGTGGGAGCGATGCAACGTCGACGGTATGCGGTGTGCGGCAACGCGAACAGGCGATTTCAAGCCAGTATAGCACCATTCATCGCCTGGTCGACCCTCGGCGAGGGTCACACTCGGCTAACATTCATTTTGAACCAAGTGCACATCGAGCCTTACATATGTTCATGCGCTCAAGCGCGAGGAAATCGTGTCCGAGCCGCCTCTAATTCTCGTCATTGAGGACGAATATCCGATGCAGGGCATCGTTGAAGATGCGCTCACCGAAGGCGGTTTTGAAACCGATATTCTCTCCTCTGCGGAAGAAGCCCTGACCTTGTTCAAGAGCGGACGCAAGAACTACAAGGTGCTCGTCACCGACGTTAGCTTGAAGGGTAGCTTGAGCGGTTGGGAGGTCGCGAGGCAGATCAGGGAAAAAGTCCCTGCTTTTCCGGTCGTCTACATGACGGGAGCGGCGGCAGACGAATGGACGTCGCAAGGAGTCCCCAACAGCATCCTTCTGCAAAAACCGTTCGCGCCCGCTCAGCTTGTCACCGCCGTTTCCAATCTGCTCAATATGGGCACGCCGACAGCGTAGAGCCGCAGCAGAAACAGCAACACCCCGGTCGCTCGAGCGAACCGGGGTGCGGGGGCTGGCAATGTGATGCGGTACGGCAATGTTCCGGCACCACCGGCCTGAATAGACACCGGCTTCTTAAGCGCGTCTGCCCGGTAGATGGCGCTCCTTCGCGCAAAGAGAATGGCTGTTTGCGGTTCGTTCGCGCACTGGGCATCGAACCGCACGAGACCTGGCTCGAGGACCAAGACATGGATCTGTTGAAGGAGCACAAGAAGGACGCGTTACGCCAGGCGGTCTGACGATGCTCGGGCCGACAAAGCGGATGCACGCCACCCTTCGCCGCCGCCGTGGCCGCCGAACTCGACCACCAGCGGCAGAGCTTCGGCCGCGACTTGCCATTGCGGCAATTGGCGTTCTTTGGCGGACAAATCCAGCCTATAGGTTGCGGATCGCGGAAGCTGGCGAGCCTGCGTAGGTGCGGCAACGCGATCGGCTCGTTGAGTTCGCGGCCCCAACCTGAAGAACGCTCTGACATTTCTCCGCCTCGGGAACAGCCAATCGGAGGCGAGGGTCAGGGGAAAGCGAGGCCGCGCTTATCACCGGTTCGTAGTGATGGGAACTAATCGATCGTTGTCGGTTTACTAGCTGGATGAGCGACTTCACCCCAAGTAATCGCGTCTACAGCAAGCCAGGACGCTCCCGCCGCATACTGCCGTGGTTTCTCCTTCTTCTTCTCGCGGTTGCGATCGGTGCAGTGCTTTGGGCCAGCAATCGTATTGGAGACGAGTCCTCGCCAGTAGCTGTTGTTCGGCCCAAGGCTGAACTGTCTGCGGCTGCGGAGATCGCCGACACGACGGCTAGAGAAGCTGTGGCTAATCTCCAGCAAACGATCCAGGAGCTGCGGGCAGAACAGCAGCGTGTCGCGGAACAGATCAGCGGTCTCCAGCGGCAGATATCAGCGGAGCAGGGCGGGCGTAAGTTGCTTTCGGAACAGGTGGGAGGGCTTTCCGCTCGCGTGGATAGCCTTCAAGGATCGAATGCGGCAGCGCCGCCCAACCCGCCGCAACCTGCCAAGAAAGGGCGTGGACAATGACTGCTGCTTCGTTTCGCTCTTTCTTGACCAGCAGGTGGTGATGCGGGCTGCTCCGGCATCTAAGCCTACTCGACGCCAAGTCACGCATTCCTGGCCCGAATGGCTGGCCGCCTCGCACAAGATCGAGGGGCCAAATCAGCCTTTGAGGCTCGGCGAGACCTTTCGCGAGGAGTGGCAGATCCGGCGTGGCACGATCGAGCTGCATTGGACGGTGACCGAGAGCAACCGTCCGAGCGCATGGACGTGCAAGGCCGATACCGATTTCATCGGTCCGATCGTCATCCGCTACACGTTTGCGGATGAGAAAGGCCACACTCGCTATACGCGGGAGCTCACCAATCCCGATCGGCCATCCGAGCCGACCGAGGACCAGCTCCTGCGCATGGACGAGGAAGCCCGGATCGGGCTCTGCAATATCAAGAAGCAGGTCGAGTGGCGTTTCGCCGCCCGCCATGTCAGCCCCTATCCGTGCTGAAACGCAGGAGACCACGCGATGACGACTGAGATCACGGTCAGGGTCGATCCGGACAAATGTCAGGGGCATGCCCGTTGTAGCGCGCATGCGCCAGAGTTGTTTCAGCTCGATGAGTTCGGACACGCGCGGGAAAGCGCGAGCACCTTCGCCGCCCCTGACCTGATCGACAAGGCCTACATCGCTCGCGCGAATTGTCCGGAGGAAGCCATCATCATCACCGAGCGGCTTAAACCAGTTCCATAGCGCCCAGACCTAGGGCATTGGCGACGGCCGGCCCATTGCGCCGACGGGACGGAGCTGCCCCGGCAAGGATCACTCGGCCGAGTTCACGCGGATTTCGGATTGGACGAGCCTGCATCCCTTAGCTTCGGCGCAGCGGTCCATCGGAACAACAAGCATCTCCCTCAACCTGCGCTGCTTCTCTCCTTGGGAAAAAGGGGGCGCTAACTGGTCGGCTCTTCTCCGAATCTCACTTTCCAAGGCGGCTCGCTGGTCAGGAGTAAGAGCCTTCCCAGCCGTCATTAAAAGGAAACCAACTAGATCATGCCGCCGTAAGTCCAAATCCAGAATGATGAGCCCGAAAGAACCATCGGGGATGCTCACCCGCTTAAAAATGCAATCATAGCTGTTCTGGCAAAGCGAATATTGCTTCAAGTTCACATACCGCATGCTACATTCCGGAGGCGTTTCCAAACGAACGACGCAGACCGCCAGATCCGGCGCATTTTTGTTGGGGATGGGCATGGCCGTCGGACCGCGCCCCCCGCCAATGCCTGGAATGCCGTCCCAGGGTTCTCCGTTGGCCTTCGTGTGGTCGGCCGCCACGGTGATGCTGATGGGTTTCCCTTCACCGGCTAGGCAGTAGGCGGGGAACATCAAAATAAACAAAATGGCCCACAAAGATTGTCGGCTTATGCGCGAATGCCAACTAGCGGCTCGGTAAGAGCGCCTGAATAAGCACAACTGGTGTATTTGCATGTTGCGCATCCGACAGGTTTTTCCTGACACGGGTTCGCGATTCATTGATGATCCTTTTGCGAGATCAACATATTCTCGCGTACGGACGCGTCAACGCCTAAGCGACAAGCTCTATGGCAGAGCGCCTAAGAGAGATTTCCATGTTTCGTTGCTCCGCGAGCGCTTCGGAAGGAGAGATATCATGGATAATGGCCAACAAATGAGGATTACACGGCGAGCTTACGAGCTGTGGCAGCAAGCAGGCGAGCCGAAAGGTAGAGACGAAGAGTTTTATCGTCAGGCCGCGCGAGAACTCAAGGAAGGTGCCAACAAATCCAATGAAGGCAACAGTCCAGCTTCGGATTGTAAAGGGCGGCTATGATCTTACCTTCGACTGGATCTGCTGCAAACTGCATGACCTTTAAAGGCCTACCCCATTAGCGGAAATCGGAGGGCCGTTGGTCGCATGCAGCCGGCTGCAAAACATATCATAAAGAATGGACTGCCCGCCCATCGGCAAAAGCCACATGATTGGAATGGTGGCTCAATTGACATCGCCATCATGCATGCGGTCGTATCTGCAACGAGGGATTTTTCCCGCGGCAGGACAACCAAGAACCGACATTCGCGAGATCTTTTGGGACCACTGGAGTTTCGACTTTTTCAATAGTATCGGCACGACCCGGAAGTCCGACTATCGGTGATCAGCTGACCTGCGTCGGACGGATCATGGGGCCCGCTCGGTCATCGAGGAGCCGCCGCCACGCTACTCCAGACGAAGCGGCGCAGCACGTCGCAGAACTCCTGGGTCGCGGTGAATAGGGGCACGTGGCCGTAGCCCTCGAAGGGATAGAGCTGTGCACCAGGGATATGGGCGGACAGGTATTCGGCGGCGGCGAATGGCACCTGCCGGTCCTCGGTACCGTGAATAACCAGGGTCGGCACCCGGACGCTGGCCAGCAACGACCTGATGTCCATGTCGGGGTCGCGATCGTAGAAGCTGAGCATGGTCTCCCGCGGCATGCCAAGCCATCGCTTCAAGCGGCTCGCCGCCAGATCTGCAACGTCGGGCTCGGAGAAAATCCTGGCAACGTGATAGCGCATCAGGCCATCGAAGTCCTTGTTGGCGAGAAATGTCGAGATAGTGTTCAAATACTCGAGTCGCTGTACAGGGCTGCCGCTCGTCCCGACGTCGGTCGGGGCACCGATCAGGATCAGCCGCTGCACCAGTTCGGGGTGCCTGTCCGCGAGGCGTACCAGGAGGTTGCTGCCACGGGAAATGCCGATGCCGGTGACCGTCGCGATTCCGGCGTGGACCATGACGGCGAGCAACGTCCTCGGTGTGCTGACTAAGACCATAGGCACGCCGCAACGGATCCGATGCGCCCGTTCCTCGCGGGTCGATGGTGACAATGCGGAATTCCTGACACAGCCGCTCGACCAGCGGCTGGAATACCTCGAGGCCGTACACGACCGGATTGACAAACAACAGTGTCTCATCGCCGCTGCCGTGCAGGTAGTAGGCGATGCGTGCGCGGTCGCGCAGCGCGCGGCCGGGTCGGTGCCGCTCATTCTCGATGCGATGGCTTGCCGCCGCGTCAATGGCCATCGCGCTGGCGGCATCGTAATGTTGATTGGCCGCCTCCAGATCGCCAACCAGGCTGTGCAGATCGCCCAACAATTCCAGGGCCAGCAGCCGGACCCTTTCGAGTGCCGGATCGCGCCCGGCGGTTTCCTGCGCCTTCCCTGCGAGCTCCAAAGCGGTTGGATACACGTATCTCTGTTTCGGTTTCTCCGCGGCCCGCAGGAAATACTCAGCAGCCTTTTGCCACACGGCACCCTGCTCGAAATGGTAAGCGAGCGTATCGACGACCGAGTCGAGATGATCTACGTGCGAAGCCTCCAGGAGTTTTTGCGACGCGAGCGTGCAATGCACGGCGGTTCTCGTGGAGCATTCCGTCATACACGACGCGCCGAGTGAGCCCGTGCCTGAAGGCATAGGCTATGTTCGGAAACAGCCGCGCCTCATACAAGAGCTCACGAGCGCGCAGGCTGGCCAGCGCACTATGGAGCGCATCGACGGAGAGCTCGGACACGCCCTCGAGTAGCGCGAGGGGAACGTCTTCGCCACTCACTGCGGCGAGCTGAAGTACCGACTTCTCGGCCGCACTGACCCGGTCGATACGTGCGGCGATGATTGCGGTGACGCTCGCCCGAATCCCGATCACCTGCGCCCGCTGCGTCAAATGGTAGGCGCCGCGTCCGCCCGACAGCACGTTAGTGTCCACCAGAATGCGTACGTTCTCTTCCAGAAACAAGGGATTGCCCTCGCTCGCCTGGTACAGCCGGAGCTTGAGCTCGGCGAGATCAGGTGCGTTGCCGAGCAAGCTGGAGAGAAGCTCGCCGGTTCCTGCCGCCTCGAGCGGAGCAATGCGCAATTGCGTGTGGTGGGCTCGGTTGCCCCAGTCATGTCGGTATTGGGGCCGGCAGTTGACCAGCAGCAGCATGCGACAGGCGTGCATGCTTTCGACAAGGCCATCCAGCAGCGCTTGGGTCTCTCCGTCGATCCAGTGCAGGTCGTCCAGCACCAGCGCAAGTGGCTGCCGCTGGCTTTCGCGCACGAGCAACGCTTTGACACCATCGAATATCCGTCGTCGCCATTGCGGCGCCCCGAGTGCCTGCCATTCGGCATCCTCGACTGGCAGGTCGAGCAAGGCCAGTATCGCGGAAAGGAAAGGCCGCAGCGCATCGTCGAGCAGCTTGATCTTTCCGAGCACCTCCTCGACGCTGCGACATCGATCATCGCCGGGCCCAATGTCAAAGTAGAGTTTGAGCATGTCGATGACCGGTGCCCATGGGCTGGCCCTGCCAGAAGAGACCGAAGCGGTCTCCAGCACCAGCCATGGGCTCATCCGCCGGGTGCGCGTGAGTTCGTAGAAGAGCCGGGACTTGCCGACGCTCGGTTCGCCGCAAGCATCTGGCCGTGCCCGGCCGCAGCCAACTCGCGCGCCCTATCGAGCGCTGCCACTTCCTCACTGCGGCCGACGAAGGGGCTGAGGCCACGGCTGGTCGATGCCTGCAGGCGCGTGCGCGCCGCACCGACCCCTGTGAGATCGAAGGCCTCGATCGGTTGCGAAAGGCCCTTCCGGCACTTGCCCCAACGACCTGAGGTCGACGAATCCCTCGGCGAGATTGGCGGTCGCCGAGGTCAGCCTGATGGTGCCCGGGCTCGCCAGCTGTTCCATTCGGCTCGCTAGATGCACGGTCGGGGCCGACTGCATCGTAGTCAATGCTGAGATCGTTGCCGATCGCGCGCACCAGCACCTCGCCAGAGTGCAGCTCGACGCGCGCGCTAACCCCTATGCCGCCGCGTGCTTGGCCGGCCTGGGTGCGCATCGCCTGTTGAATTGCCAGCGCCGAGTAGCAGGCACGCACCGCATGGTCCTCGTGCGCAATCGGTGCCCCGAACAGCGCCATAATACCGTCGCCCATAACCTTGTTGACCGTGCCCTCATAGCGATGCACGGCATCCATCATCACTCGGATTGCCCCATCAAGGATGCGGCTTGCTCCTTCCGGATCGGTGCTTTCGATGATCTCGAGCGAGCCTTTGATGTCGGCAAACAGCACCGCGATGTGCTTCCGCTCGCCTGTCTCGCCAAGTGATCCGGCGTATAGCTCCCAGGTGGCGCCGCGCCAGGCATCGACTCCCATGTTGTCGCCGAGGCGTCGAACTCCGCGATAGCGGCCAGCAGCTTCTTGCGGTGACCCAGGGACGCGACGCCGAGGTCCTTGAGATCGTCAGTTGTCAGCGTACACAAGACTTGCGCGTCGATATCGTTCGACGCGAACCTTTCTGCATACTGTCCGAGGTTGTGAGCCTCCAGCCAGGCGCGGACGTCCATCGCTTTCCTCGACGCTGATTGCGAAGCCGGTCCCTGACGCACCGACAGCTTGGCATTTCTGGGGCGCATTTCCATCACCTAACTCCAGTACATATTCTCGCCCTCGATCGTGATCGCGACGCCCTAAGTCAAACCCGATCGGAGAGCCGAGAGTTGCTGTCTCCAAATGCGTCTCCACGTCACGTCCATCTAGACGAACCCCCGAGGAGGTTCCCGAAGGGAAGGGGACGAGGTGACGCAGGGAACGCGATAGCCGACTCCTGGCACGAAACGGACCTGCCTAGTTAGGCAGTCGATGTCCGGTCACAGGGGTAAAGTGGACCTCGACGGTGGGCGCGTCAAAGGTCTGTAGTTGGACCCACAGCGGACTTACGGGCGTCTTTACTCAGATCATCCCCCCGGTCCCGGAATGAAGCAACGCCATATAGGGGTCATTCTTCCATCGGTGTAGGACGGCGACCACCAAACCATCGCGATGCCGCTGAGGTTCGGATGGTCGATCACGGCGGAGTATGGCACGTCGAACCATTGGCCCCGGCTCGGTTGGCCTATGCGGATCCTTCAATAAGACTTTATACCCGCCCTTCATCATATCCCACTCGGCCTCCACGTGCTGGCCGTCGCCGGTGTCGCAGCACGGCTCGCCTACCTTATTCTTGAGACTCTTGAACCACGCATTGAGTTCTGGTCGCATCGGGTCATGCGAATTGGCCGTGCCAATCTCGAGAAGAGCAACCGCACTCAATCCCATCATGGGAGTTAGGATCAATCGATAAAGGCGTGTCGGCCGGCGTCCATTCGAACTGGTCATGGGAACCTCCGTTCCCCCAAACCCGTTTCTGTGGGTCATCGGCACTGCGAGAAGGTTCAACCGGATGGCCGACGCGCTGGCTCGGTTAGCCATTTCGAATCTGGCACCAATGCGAAGTTCAGAGGCCTCCGAAGATTATCTGCTTATCGGGGCAGACCGGAAGTGGTCAGCGCACGGTTAGAAGGACGCGATTGACCTAAGGCGGACATTCGATCTCTTGGATGTCTCCCTTAAAGGTTCTACGCTCCAGTGTGATACATAGCAGGGGCATGGACTGATGCGTCGGCGAGAGCTCATTGCAATAATTGCTGGCATCGCAGCATTGTCGCTCGCGGCGCGGTTAACAGGCTCCGTGGCGGACGAGCGCGCCGAACGGCGCTTCGACGGGCCAATCATTTGATCTTGGAGCCGCAAGGCACCACGAATAGACCCAAATCGGCGATTTCATGCCCTCCAGCCAAAACAAGAGGCTTTACTCGATACCAAGTGCCACCGGAGCTATCGCGCGGCTCGCATGCGCGCGGCTGCGCGAACTTGGTAAGGACCCTGCGGCCGTTATCGCCAAGGTAAGGGCAAGGCCCGAGCAGGTCTATGATGACGCCATACGACTTGAGGTCCCCAAGCAAATCAGGATCCTGGAGTTGGCATCCGAAGAACTTCAGGATGGACTCCTCGGATTTCACCTGGCCCGCAGTTTCGATCTCCGCGAGATCGGGTTGGTTTACTATGTGATCGCATCATCGGAACGATTTGCCGACGCTCTGCTGAACGCGAAGCGCTATTGCACGGTCATGAATGAAGGAGTCCGCCTTCAGGTGAGGCAGGATGACCGAACGGTCTCCATTGCACTCGACTATGTCGATATCGACAGGAAGTCAGACCGGCACCAGATCGAGTTCTGGCTGGTGACGATGGTGCGGATTTGCCGGCAAGTGACAGCCACTAGGCTGGCGCTGCGCCATTTGAGGATCAGACATCGGCGCGATGAAATGCCTGCGGAATTCAAGAGCTTTTTGGGTGCGATGTTGAATTTTGCGCAGATAGGGATGAGATCATTTTCCCAGCGCCAGTGGCATCCCTCCCCATTGTTGGCCGTGACAACTATTTGAACGATCTGCTGCGGCGATACGCAGAGGCAGCACTCGCCGACCATCCGAAGGAGCGCGGGGCTCTTCGATCGGCCGTGGAGGGAGTTCTGCCGCAGCTGCTTCCACACGCCAGAGCAAGTATATCGAACGTCGCCAAACGGCTCGCCATGAGCACGCGAACGCTGTCACGCAAGCTCCGCGAAGAGGGTGTGGCATTTACCGAATTATTGGAGGAGACAAGAGCAGCTCTTGCAAAGAGCTACCTTGCCGAGCGCGATCTGCCGGTCTCCGAAATTGCATGGCTACTGGGATATCGCGAGGTCAGCTCTTTCAACCACGCGTTCAAGCGTTGGACCGATATGACGCCGCGGCAATTTCGTTTAGCCGCAGCTTCTCCCCAACCTACGAACACGCCGAAGGGAGGGCGAGGTGGCTAGGGGTTTGCTGGCAGTCATAGCCAACTGAGGCGGTCTTGTGTCACAAGAACGCGACGTGATGTGGCTCGGCAGGCTGATCGTCATCACCAAACGATCAGCCATATGACGGCGATGCTCAGGCCGAAAACCGAAGCGACTGAAGCCAGGACAAGGAAATCGTACCGATCCATATGGGGCTACAGTCCTTAGCTGAGAAGGCCGCAGTCATTCGATACTTCGGCGACAATGCCTTAGCGATTGATCGGATCGAAATCTTGTATTTGAACGCCTATTTGTTGCGATTGTGCGCCAATTTCCTATGTGGCGGCCAACCGCGCGGGGTCTGCTGTTGGCCCCTTTGCGACATGCCGACGCGCCCTGCGAATGTCCGCTGACCGAGGTAAACCGGAAGCGACCGGCCGGTGGTCAAAAGGCGCTTTTGACCCGCAGCAGACTTTCGGTCCGCGCTGAGTTCAGGTCACGCTTTAGTTGCCAACAAGCTTTGACTGAGTCCTAATTTGCAGGACTGGAGATTGAGGCACATGGCCAAACTTGCAGTGGTCGCAACCATCAAGACCGTTCCGGGCAAGCGAGAAGAGTACCTCAACCACATGAGGGCTCACTCTCAAACGTACCTTGCAACGGAGCCGGGTACGCTGAAGTTCGAGATAATGGTACCGCATGACCAAGCCGACACAGTCATGCTGTACGAAATCTATGCAAGTCCTGAAGCCTTCGAGACGCATTGGCATGGTCCGACCAAGCAGGAAGCCAATCGAGATTTGGAGCCCTTTAGGGTCAGCGTCAGTTTTGTGCGCTGCGATCTCGTCGAGTGAGGGCGGTTGGCGAGCTCGTTTGTTTCCAAACGTCAGTCTGTTGGCACTAACCGGGCGTTGCGATTGCACTAGCTGATGTCCGCTTTGGTGGCGTTACAGCCCGCCCGTGCTCAGCCGGGGTCGTCACCGCCACTGCACGGTATTGGCGGACACGGCCCCGCGCCTTCTCGGGGGCATGTTGTTGAGGCCGGGGCCGTGCCGGGGCCATCGGTAACCGTACCGCGTGGCCCGCAAACGAAACGGGTTCGGGGATACGGTTGTTCCTAAAACGCCGGCAGCGTATCGCCGATTATCACAGCGATCTGACGTTACACCGCGTGCGGCGGTAATTTGGCTGACCGTTGGCCGCTTGTTTCCGCGTTGCTGGCGGTTGGAATGGGCGCGGTCCCAGCCAGCCTCCCAGCCTCCGCTGCTGGGGCCGCTTCTCCGCGCGGGCTTTTTGCGCTGAAATGCCCTGCATTCTTCCGCCGCTCACAGTCGCAACGATAGCTGCCGCGTCGGGCCAGCATAGGTATCAACGAAGTCTTGGATATGCTCGGGCACGGGCTCACCAGCAATGTCGCACCGGGTCTGTATTTCTTGAGCGACATCTTTGGAAACGTCGTCCGCCCAATGCTCCAACGTGTTGAAGGCGACGACGCGAACCGGATCATTGAACTGCCCGGTCATAAAATCGCTGATGATGGTTTCGAGGTCCGTGCGCTCGATCTCGGTCTCGCGATACACGGCGCCATTCTTAAAGCGGTCGATCACTAGATAGACCGTCTGATCCGCGCCGTAAGGAACGGTACTCGGCGACCAGCCCGTTCTGGGCATGGCAATACTCCAACGCAACAGGTACCCGAAAGGAGATCAAGCTTACACCGGCCGGTTCGTTCCGGCCACTGGAGCGCTTAGCCGGTCCCAATCGATCCATCGGGCTCGTGGTTGGGTCATTAGGGTAGTTGCGTTGAGATGCGCTAAGCCCGCGATGCCCAGTGCGATCAATCGGCGATCAATCAGCCCGATAGTTAGCAACCGTTTCTTGTGCAAATGTAGCTTGGTGATCGCCGCTAGGATCGATTGAGCCACCGTCAAAATCGTCTTCGAGGCGTCGTCTCGTCAAGGCATCCATGCCGTTGCGGTGCAGCCAGAGAAGCCCCGTGGCAAGTTGCCGTAAGTCGTTCCGATCGGCGCCAACAGGGAGCCTTCTCGCCCGACGCAGCGAGTCGGCCGCCTGCTGCTCCAATGCTGACAGCTCGCGTTTCACTTGCGCCCCATAAATTTATCTTTGCCGCTTGGCGAAAGATCGATCTCTATCTCACTTCACGCGTCAGATTTGTGAAATGGTTCACAATTCATCGCCGGCCAGACTGCGATCTATCCCCCGCATTACGGAACGGTGCACTAGGCCGCGCTTGTTTCCTCATGTCCTTATTCCTGACCCTTCGGAACAGTCTCTTTCTCCGGCGACGGCGTTGGCGCCTTATCTTCCGGCGGGGTGGTTGTTCTCAGTTCAGGCGCCGCCATGCACTCACCGGCCCGGAGCTTGGTGCCCTTGACCGTTCCGACGAGCTTGCAGGCCATCGGCGCGGTCGGCTTTACTTGAACAATCGGTTTGCCGCCAACGGTTGGTCGCTTCGCTGGGACGGCCCCTTGGGCGAACGCGGCGCCAGAAACTATGGTTATAACGAACACCAAAGCCGCTCGGGCGGCAGTAGTACGGATGCTCATCGATGTACTCCCCCTCGGCAGTGGCGGGGAAAGCCTATAGTATCACCCTTTCTCAGTGAGGTTTTACGCCGCTGACGATCTTCCTTGTCCGCTCCCCGCATGACGATCTTCAGCGCATCATTCGCGAACGGCCGCTGCAGCACCTTGGCCTCATCCCACGACGCACGCATCCAAACATCGCGCTCTTCGTCTGTCTGCAGGATTACCGGCATCGCCTTGGGATGGATCGGCTCAACGATGGCGTTAGGCGACGTTGTGAGAAAGCCATAGACGTTGTGTGGTCCCGGAATAGGTTTCGACTTCGTACCCCGGTCGTCCTTGAACTCGGTCCAGATGCCCCCGACGGCGAACAACGGTCGCTCCTCGTTGAGTGCAAACCAGACCACGTCCTTTTTCTTGGTTTCCGGGTTCGGCTCAGGGGCGTATTCGGCGAAGCTGTTGGCTGGGACCAAGCAGCGGTTCGCCGGCTTCAGCCACATGCGCCAATGCGGTGAGAACGTGTTGCGGATGTTCGTGACCGGCGGACCGCACGTGCGCGGCGGTGGTGGCATGCCTCAGCGCATCAACGTCATCTCGGTGCCGCTGTCCGTGTTGCGGATCACCGGCGCGGGGTAGTCCGGGAAGACGCCGGGCATCGGCGCGAGGTTACTGACGTAACGATTAATGACGCGGAAGAGCGCTGCGATGGCGGCTTGGTTCGCGGTGATGCTGTATAGGTTACACATTTATCGCTTTCTCTACAGCATTTCGCCTTTTGGAGCTAAATCATAAAATGCGAGGAAACGAGGATTTCATTACTTAACGATTGTCGGCGATAGTCCGTTTCAAACGCAACCAGATCAAGATCCCGCAGTCTGAGAACGCGCATCCAATGGCCCACGCCCCCACGATAATCGGACTGACTGCTGTCGGCGGCATCATCGCCGCTTCGGAGTTCGGGCCAACCCTTGTCGGCTGTCCCATCAAGGGCAACATCAGCAAGAACACGGGCGAGCGCATCTATCACACGCCGGGACAGGAATACTACGCTCAAACTCGGATCAATTGGTTCGCTGGCGAGCGATGGTTCTGCTCTGAGGGGGACGCGCGTGTAGCGGGATGGCGGAAGTCTCGAAGTTAGGTGTGAAGTCTGTGCCCGCGGGAGGCGAAAGCAAGAACGCGCTGATTACGAAGGAAGAAACTTCGCCTTTTGACCACAGCGGATCGCACCCTTCGGTCACTTCGTGCAGCGTAGATCGCGTGAAATTCTTTCCACCCGGAGACCGCCGCCTTCTGATCATCGGTTGTTCTGATACTAGCGTCTTTAGCGAACCCCCCGGTACGGCAAGGAAGCGTTTATGGATTCTTCATAGGCGTTCAATGAATCTGTGCTTTGAGGCCCCCCGACTGGCGCGCAGCATAACAAACTTCGCGACTGCCCGGAAGTCAGGCCCCGCGCTGGGGGCGGCCAAAACGCTAACTTCCAGTTTTGGCACATTCGAGACACCCCGACGCAGGGTACCAATGTCTGTTCATAGGGAGTGGAGCGGAAGTCGTCCGTGCGCGCCAAATCGACGCGAATGACCCAACTCGGACATCACGCAGGGTCCAATTGGATATACAGGTAGCTGTTAAGCGGCTAAAACAGGCACCGGAAACCACGTTGGGCTTCGGGCAATTAAATGAATAGCCGCGCTTCATTGCTCTCAGGGACAAGGATGAAACGGCGTGAATTTCTCTTAAGCCTCGGCGGAGCCGTAATATGTCCCTTTGCTGCGTTTGGGCAGCAAATCAAAGTTCCGACAATCGGCGTACTCGTTTTGGGGAATCCTAATCCCGGTCCCTTTTTGAAAGCTCTTCGAGAAGCGCTGGGAAAAATTGGCTACATCGAAGGCCAGAGTTTTCGCCTAGAGCTGCGGTCCGCGGGTGGCGATGCGGCAGCCCTTGGAGATTTGGCTAGTGAATTGGTTCGCCTCAAAGCCGACGTTATTGTCGCTTGGCAAACGCCATCTGCCATGGCGGCGAAGCAAGCCACGAACAGCATTCCCATCATCATGGCGGCAGTCGGCGATGCGGTTGCTACCGGACTTGTGAAGAACCTGGCACGGCCTGAAGGTAACATCACCGGAAATACGGCCATCGCTGCAGAAGTCATGGCTAAGAACGTCGAACTCATTCGTGAGACGTTGCCGGCCGCTCGCCGCGTTGCAGTTCTGGCGAACACGGTGGACCCCTTCAGCAAGCCCTTTCTCAGTCAGATCGAGCTCGCAGCACCGGCCCTTGGCATCGAGATCAATCGGGTAATGATGCATCCAACGGAGAATGCCGAGGGTCATTTTGAGGGAATGAGCCAAAGCAAGGTGGATGCAGTTATTATTCAACCAACCTTGGTACGGAGGGATGTCATCGAACTCACACTGAAGCATCAGATGCCTTCGTTCTCGATGGTTGGTTCGTTTCCTTCTTCGGGCGGTCTGATGTCGTACGGCGCCTCTGATCCCGACCAGTGGCGGGAAGTGGCCATATACGTGGACAAGATACTGAAGGGCTTACGACCGTGGTCCAACATCGAAGCGATGTAGCTAGCGTCACTGGGACGGACCTCCGGCGCCTGCGCGCACGAATTGCATCGCGGCGACATCGGTCCGCTGTTTCTGTCTGACGGGAAACCCCCGTTGATTCTACTCAGTAATCCTGGATGGCCGGGGCAGGATACGCTCCCAAAAACGTGCTAAGGTTGCAACTTGGCGAGGTGAGCCTGCGGGCAGATTACTGAGTTTGTAAATTTACAATTGTAACGTTTTGAGTGGCGGCGTTTTCAAAATGACTACGATGCGCATCGTCGTGTGGAGCATCGGCCTCCTTTTTTTGCTCGCGGGGGAATCTCGCGCCGCGGAGCGTGCGCGCATTCTTATGCTCCACGCCTTCAACTACTCATTTCCCGCCACCAGCGTGATCGCCGAGGCCGCTCGAAAGCGGCTTGTCGAACACTCGAAATCAGCTGAGATCGATGCGGAATTTCTCGATCTGGGTCGAAACACTGACGAGGCCCATTCGCTGCGAGCGGCGACTTTTATTCGCGACAAGTACGGGAAGCATCCGCCGGATTTGATGATTACGCTCGGCAGCAACGCTTTGCCATTTGTCGTCAAGCATCGTGACATGCTGCCCGACGTTCCGGTCGTCTTTGCATCCATCTCTCCACACACCTATGCTGCGTTGCGACCGCCGCCGGGCATTACCGGGCTCGTCACTGCGTTCGATCTGGCGAAGACGCTTTCGCTTGCGGAGAAGCTCCAGCCGGAGGCGCGCCGTCTGTTTGTCATCGCCGGAAGCGGCGAGACTGATCGCCGTTGGCAACCGATAGCTCGCAAGATGATCGAGGAGCGCGGCGGCAAATTCGAGACGACATTCCTGTTCGAGCTTCCATACTCAGAACTCGTCGCTGAACTGTCGAAGGTGCCTAGTGATGCGATCGTGATCCTTCTGACGTTTTTTGCTGATCGCGAAGGAAAGACTTTTGTTCCGGCACAGGTCGCGGCTGATCTGTCCGCGCTGTCACCTGCACCGCTCTACGGGCCTTACGATACGTTTATCGGCAGGGGTGCCGTCGGCGGTTTTGTTGAGACGTTCGAGTCGATCGGCGTTGCAGCGGCTGAAATGGCGATCGAAATCATGGATGGCGCGGATCCGGCTACGCTCGCGCCCCGAACAAACCCGGCGCAGCACTACCGCGTCGATCACCGGGCAATGCAGCGCTGGAATCTGAAGGAGAAGAATCTGCCTCCAGACACCGTTGTTCTGTTCAAAAAGCCGACGATCTGGGATGAGCATCGCGGCACCGTTCTTGCGGCACTTTCCGTCCTCGGGTTGCAAACGACAATTCTGGGCGCCTTGCTAATTCAGCGGCGCAGGAGACAGCGCGCCGAGGAACTGCTTAAGGATAGCGAGGAGCGGATGACCTTTGCGGCCGCTGCGGCAAACATCGGCCTCTGGCAGTTTGACCGGGATACGGATGAGTTGTGGGTCACCGACCATGGCAGGGCGCTGTTCGGGCTGCCGCGTGATGTACCTCTCACCCGGGAGGCATTCCTTGCCGCTGTTCATCCGGATGATCTCGAAACCGCACGCCGTTCGCTCCGGCAGTCCTTCAGGAAGGAGCGGTCCACGGCCAGCGACGTACGAATTGTCTTGCCGAGCGGTGAGACGCGTTGGATCCGTATGCGCGCCCGGTCGTATGCGGAGAGCAAAAGCGAGCCAAAGCAGCTAGGGGGAATTTTCGTCGACATCACCGACCAGAAATCGGCCGAAGCTGAGACCGCATTGCAACGTCTGGAAATTGAGCACCTGATGCGGGTGTCCGTACTCGGCGAACTTTCAGGTTCGATAGCTCACGAGGTCAACCAACCCCTCACTGCAATCCTGTCAAATGCGCAAGCGGCGCTCCATCTCTTGAGGCAGAGGTCCCCAGATCTCGCCGAAGTTCGCGACGCTCTTGAAGACATTGTGCACGAAGATAATCGGGCGGGCGAAGTGATCCACCGTCTCCGTGGCCTTCTTAAGAAGGGCGAGCGAAATATGGAAAACGTCAACATCAATTCCCTTGTCACATCGACGATCAGTCTGCTGCACAGCGAGCTGATCGGCCGCGACATTAGCGTCAAGCTTGATCTGGAAAACGATGTGTTTCTGACGCGAAGCGATTCTGTGCAGTTGCAGCAAGTCCTGCTCAATCTTGTCATGAATGCAATGGACGCCATGGCCGCTACCCCGATAGCGCAGCGGTCTATCCTGATCTCGACCCGAGGGGCGAAAACCGGAATGATAGACGTGCTCGTGAAGGATCGGGGGCACGGCATCTGTCCCAAGGTAAATGGCCGGCTGTTCGAACCGTTCTACACCACCAAGGTCCATGGCCTTGGCCTGGGTCTGGCCCTTTGTTCGACGATCATAAAAGCGCATCAGGGAAAGCTGACCCTAGTCAATGGCGAGGGCGGTGGCGCCGTCGCAGGATTTTCGTTGCCCGCTCAGCAACCTGCGGTCAGTTCTGTATGACAGACATGTTCACGGTTTATCTCGTTGACGATGACCCCGGAGTCCTCAAGTCGTTGTCGCGACTGCTCCGCGCCAAGGGTTATGACGTCAAGCCCTATTCTTCGCCGCAGGTATTCCTCGAAGAGCATGACGAGGCGATTCCTGGATGCGCCGTACTCGATGTTTCGATGCCAGATCTTGATGGTCTGGAGATTCAGGATGTGTTGACCACCGCCAGTGGCTCGCATCGTCCCATCGTGTTCGTTACCGGCAAAGGCGACATTCCCACCAGCGTACGTGCCATGAAAGCCGGGGCGATCGATTTCCTGACCAAGCCGGTAAAGGACCAGGATTTGTTTGAAGCGCTATCCCGCGCTGAAGCCATGGACGCCGAGTTGCGTCGACTTCGTTCCGAACTGGACGTGATGCGAGCGAAGGTAAGGACCTTGACCCCACGCGAACGCGAAGTGCTTACGCATGTCGTGGCGGGGCGGCTCAACAAGCAGATTGCCGGCGAGCTGGGTACGGTCGAAAAGACCATCAAGGTTCACCGCAGCCGGATGATGGAGAAACTTGGCGTTCGAACTGTCGCCGATCTTGTGCGGATGGCCGAGAAGCTCAAACTGTCCAAATAAGATGCACCTGTTGGCCCAAGGGCCAACTCGACGAGCGCAGGGTGCATCGGCAATAGTCTTCCATGGCGGAAGCTTCCCCATGGATTGCCATTGTGGACGATGATCCGGCCGTGCTCAAGGCGTTGAGTCGGTTGCTGCGTTCGCGCGCTTTTAGTGCCCGGACTTACGGATCGGGAGCGAATTTCTCGCGGCGTTGCCAGCCGGCCTTCCCATGTGCCTGATCGTCGATCTTCAGATGCCAGATATGAACGGCCTGGAGCTCCATCAGCATCTTATCAGCCGCGGCATGGATATTCCGACCATTCTCATTACCGCGCACGCCGATGCCGCACTGCAAGGACAATCGCAGAAGCGCTGCGTGAACGACGAAAACAGAGCTCGACAACAATTAGCGAGCCAATGGTCCAAATTCTCGCCCGCCAGCAAGGCCCAATGCATTCCGCTGGAGAGTATTGGGGTACGCCAAGCTACGTAAGTCTTTTGACGTGTCTGCAGATGGACTTGTGGTCTCGATGATCGGCGAGGCATGGCGTACATGGACGCGCCGTGATGTCCTCGTTGAGGCTACCGTCCTGCTCTGTTCAGAAATTTCGGAGCACTGCGCGAAACATCCGGCCATAGCGGCACCGGCACTCTGCGCTCCTGCGTATGACGCATTTAACTGGACGGAGGGCTGGCCCTTTGGAATTGCTGACGTCCAGTTGGGCGCACCCCACGTCACGCCGTATGGGGGTCAAAAACCGACATCGGCCGTATCCGATGCCGCCAGGTTCCAATATGGTTCCAATAGCAGAAGTGGCGTTATCGGCATTGGCCCAAGGGCCAATCGACATCATACATCGTGGTCAGGGACAATCTTTTCTAAAATATCCTTGGTCAATTTCCTTGGTCGCCCCACGGTGTTGATACAGCGGCATGTTCACGTTCCGGACCTCGATCACGCTGGCGGTGATGGCTTTTGTCGTTGCGCTGGCGGCACTGCTGATTGCTATTCAGGTCCGTTCGCTTAGCTGGGCGACGCACGAAGCGGCCTCGGCTTATATGGACGCTGCGAGCGCCAAGGCATTGGGCCGCCTGCATGGCGAACTGAACGCGATTGCCTCGCTTGTGAACGTGCTTGCCACCAGTTCGAGCGTCGCCGACTCGGATGAGCAATCGGAGACGGGCCGCGCGATTCCCCTGTTCAAAGCGGCTTTGCAAGAGATGCCGCAGACGGACAGCATCTATGCCGGCTTCGAGAATGGCGCGTGGTTGCAGGTGCGGCGCACTAGCGACCTCAACGAGGATCAGCGCGCCAGGCTGCGGGCACCGGCACACGCGGATATGGTGATCAATCTGGTTCGACCTACCCCGGCCGGCGACCTGCCGATGCGGCGGATCTTCCAGGATCGGCAAGGCAACGAGATCGGCGAAGTCGATCTCTGGAAGTACGGATACGACGCCCGGACGCGGCCCTGGTACACGCAGACGATGAAATTGGAACGGGCCTATGTCACCGAGCCCTATCTCTCTTACAGCCTTGGCGCACCCGTGATTACGGTCAGCGCGCCCTTGCAGGGCAAGGTGCCCGGCGTGCTTGCCGCCGATCTAAAGCTCGACACCTTCAGCGATTTCGTCCAGGCCCAGCGGCCGGGACCGCACGGCACGGTCATGATCTTCGACCAAGCAGGCTCGCTCATCGCCCACCCCGATTTTGCGGAGTTCGTCGCAAGCGCGATGACTGACCCCGCGCGATCGCAATTACCCAACATCGACGGGATCAAAACCGGAATCGTTGCGTCCGTGCTACAGAAATCACTCAACGTCGACGTCAACGAAGGAATCGTTCGTGACGACAAAGGCCACGGTTACCTGTTCAGGTTGACGAAGTTCCCCCTCGGCGAAGGATACAGCGCGAGCATATTGCTGCTGGCGGCCCAGGATGATTTTGTTCAGAACGTCCGGAAGCTGCAGTTCACGGGGCTGGTCCTCGCGATTGTTGTCGGCGCGGCCTTCATCCCAATGGTCTGGATGTTCGGCGGCAGCATGGCGCTTTCGTTGAATGCCATTACCGCGCAGGCACGAAAACTCCAGAATCTCGCCGAGCCCGATCCTGTGCCGGTAACGTCCAATATCGCGGAGATTCATGACCTGGGTATTACCGTGAACCTCGCGCAGCGGGCGATATGGTCGTTCGCGCATTTCGTTCCGAAGGAGATCGTACGCCGGGTGCTTGACAACTCCATCTCTACCAGGCTCGGCGGCGTCAAGCAGGAAATCACGCTGGTCTTCACCGATGTCCAGGGCTTTACCACGATCGCGGAATCTGCCGATCCCGACGTACTGATGCGGCAGACGTCGCGTTACTTTTCCGTGCTGACGCAAGCCTTCCTTGCCGAAGGCGGCACGATTGACAAGTTTATCGGCGACGCAGTCATGGTGTTCTGGAATGCCCCCAATCCGCAGCCAGACCATGTAGCGCGTGCCTGCCGTGCGGCACTTGCGGCCCAAGCCGCCGGCGAGCGGCTCAACGCCGAGTTTGCAACAGAAGGCTGGAAGCCCTTCATCACGCGGTTCGGCATACACGTCGGGGAAGCCGTCGTCGGCAACGTCGGATCGACCGAGCGCATGAACTACACGGCTCTCGGCAACGCGGTGAATCTCGCGGCCCGCCTCGAGGGGCTGAACAAGGAGGTCGGCACGACAATCCTTGCAAGCGAAGACGTGTATTTGCGCGTTCGCGATCAATTCGAGTTCAACCCTTTTGATGCGGTCGTCGCCAAGGGAATGTCCAGAGAAACCCGCATCTACGGGCTTGTCGGAGTATCGGCATGAAACTGGCTTGGACCTGGCGCGGCCTGGTTTCGGTGTTTCTCATTCTTTTTGGGCCCGCGGCTCACGCCGCGGAAGGAATCATCAAGATAGGCATTCTGCATTCTCTGTCCGGCACGATGGCCATCAGCGAGTCCGCGCTGAAGGACACGGTTCTTATGATGATAGCGGACCAGAACCGCAAGGGTGGGCTACTTGGTCAGAAACTGCAGCCTGTCGTCGTGGACCCGGCCTCGAACTGGGACGTCTTCGCTGAAAAAGCCCAGGAATTGCTCGAGAAGGAAAAGGTCGCGGTCGTCTTCGGCTGCTGGACTTCAGTGTCCCGGAAGTCGGTTCTGCCTGTGTTCGAGCGACTGAACGGCCTCTTGTTTTACCCGGTGCAGTACGAGGGTGAAGAGAGCTCACGAAACATTTTTTATACCGGCGCGGGGCCTAGCCAGCAGGCGATTCCGGCCGTTCGCTACCTGATGAGCAAGGAAGGCGGTCGGGTTCGCAGATGGGTTCTGCTCGGCACTGATTATGTCTACCCGCGGACCACCAACAAGATCCTGAGCGCGTATCTCGCCACCGAAGGCGTAGCACCCGAGGATATCACAACGATTTACACGCCGTTCGGTTATTCCGACTGGCGCGAGATCGTTGCAAAGATCAAGGCTTTCGGTTCGGTAGGAAAAAAGACTGCGATCATATCGACCATCAACGGAGACGCCAACATACATTTCTACCGGGAGCTGATTACCCAACGGGTGAACGCCAACAACCTTCCAGTGATGGCGCTCTCCGTCGGCGACCGCGAATTGCTCCAGGTTGGCGCAATCGGGCTGGCCGGTCAGCTCGCGGCATGGAACTATTTCCAATCTATCAAATCGGCAGAAAACGATGCATTCGTGAAAATGTGGGCTGACTTCAACGAGCAACGTGACAAGACTACGAATGATCCAATGGAAGCCACCTTCATCGGCTTCAGGATGTGGGCGCAGGCAGTAACCCAGGCTGGCACAGCCGACGTAAACGCCGTCCGGCAAGCGATGTACGGTCAAAGAGTTAAAGCACCGAGCGGCTTTGAGATCGTAATGAACACCAATCACCATCTGTCGAAACCGGCCATGATCGGCAAGATCAATTTGGCAGGGACCTTCGACGTGGTCTGGCGTTCGATTAACCCGATCAAGGCTTCAGTCT
Organism: Bradyrhizobium sp. RDI18; assembly: GCF_043203335.1. Lineage (NCBI taxonomy): Bacteria > Pseudomonadati > Pseudomonadota > Alphaproteobacteria > Hyphomicrobiales > Nitrobacteraceae > Bradyrhizobium > Bradyrhizobium sp. RDI18. The sequence goes on from NZ_JBICRN010000008.1 coordinate 79,347, forward strand.
GGAGCCGGTACATCCCAGAGAGCGCAAGACTAACCGCCGACTGGACCTTCCCCTGGGTTTGTGGGGGATGTGCCGAGCCGACATTCAAGGAGTGGTGATGGAGGACCCCGCACCGAACGCGGACGAAGTGAGATGTGGGTCGGTTTTGTTGCAAAGTCAGTTGCCGCTGATGGGCGCTCGGGAATTTTTCTAGGCGAGGCCGACTTCGATCTACCGGCCGTGACGCTCTCTGCGCAACTTCCACGCTACGCCGGAGCCAACAAGGCAGGTCCGCGGCGAGCAGCCCGCGATCTACTTTCGCAACGCCGATGCCGGCACCGAAAAAGAAGTAGCTCGCATAGGCATCACGCGCCCGTGCTGGATCGTGAACTCAAACCAACTGCTATGTGAGGCGCCCCGAGGGGAAGTTCGAGAATCAGTGGTTCGCCGAACAGCCTTCGCATCAGGAGCGCCGGCGAGCGGGTCATTCCAATCCAGTGCGTACAGTTGCCCCAAAGGGCAATATCAATCTGACATTTGTCGATGCAGTGTTTCCGTTGTGAGCCGTTAATGGCGCGTTCGCCAATTGGGATTGCTGCAATGTTCAATTGTAACGCCACTCCATCCGTGGTCCTCACGCTTGGAAAGCGGGTGGGCAAGCCAGACCATGAGCTGGTTGAGCAGGCCGAGAGACTAGCCTTGGCCAACTTTCAAACTCCGCCCGATATTCCAACACTGTGTCGAGCGCTGGCCGTCAACGAGCGAACGCTGCGCAAGGCTTTTCAGAAGATCCGGGGCCTACCGCCCTGTCGACGCCTGCGAATGTTGAGATTATCGGAAGCAAGGTGGGCGCTGTTGTCGGCCCGCGGTCGTTTCGTGACCGTCACTGAAATCGCGACCTCATTTGGTTTCGTTGAGCTTGGCCGCTTTTCCGTGGAGTACCGGAATTTGTTTGGTGAAAGTCCTTCGGAAACGCTTGGTCGGCGTTCCGTAACCCACCGGTGCGGCCGCAGCGCCTCGCACGATCGCGTGGGGACCGCCAAGTCTGGCACTAGCGAAATGCCATCTCTCTAGATTGCAAGGCGTCGTGGGTCGTTTTGCATGCGTCGTGCCACCCGCGACAACTCAGTGCAGCCTCGGCCTGGCTGTATTGGCCGCCGGCCTTCCGGCCTCGGAGAAGCGAAAATCATCTGGCGTGGCGGATCTGTTAGGGGTGGCATCGCGACAACCTGTCGCGCTTCGTCAACTGGTGTTGAATGACCATTCCGCCATGGCGGGGGTCGGCGACTTCAGGCGCCAGCCGATCTACAACTCTGAGCCAAGCATCAAAGAGGTCTTGATGATTTGCAGCTTCGCTGGAGGGCGGTTCTTGATAGCGGCCGTGGCGTGATTTCTAAACCATCGTCCAGTTTCTCGATTCATTTCGAAACATTAATTCCATGGCCAGCATCGCGTAATGCAAGAGCCCGTATCGGCTGCGGCATAAGCGTGCACAACTGCGCGCTGAATCGTCAACCTGGAGCTCTCGTATGATCGACCAAGGCAATTCTGCTTCCTCCTCTCATCGGGAGCAGACGCGCTCCCTGTTCTCGGCACGAAAAGTGATGTTGATGGCATCAGTAGTGACCGGGCTCGCGGTGTACGGGTTCAGCGCTTCGCCCGATCGCCTTAATATCTTTGGCAGCCCTGCTCACGCCCAAGTAGGTAATGCTTCGTCGAGCGCCGTCGCCCAGCCCCTTGGCTTTGCCGATGTGGTGGAGCGGGTGAAGCCGTCGGTGATCTCGGTCAAAGTCACAACGAAGGGCAAGACGACCGACGCGAGCAACAAGGACGACGACGACGAGCCGGGCTCGCCCATGGAGCGCTTCTTTCGTCAGTTCGGCGGACCGAATGGCGAATTTCAAAATCCCGGGCGTAACGGTCGGCGTGGCACGATGGGGCAGGGCTCCGGATTCTTCATTTCATCCGATGGCTACGCGGTTACCAACAACCACGTCGTCGAGGGAGCCGACAAAGTCGAAGTAACGACGGACGCCGGAAAGACTTACACCGCGAAAGTAGTCGGGACGGATCCCCGGACAGACCTTGCGTTGATCAAGGTCGAGGGCGGTTCGGATTTCTCGTATGCGAAGCTCTCTGCGGGCAAGGCCCGGATTGGTGATTGGGTACTTGCAGTCGGCAACCCGTTTGGCCTGGGTGGCAGCGTAACCGCTGGTATCGTTTCGGCCAGCGGCCGTGACATCGGAAGTGGTCCTTACGATTTCATTCAGATCGACGCGCCCGTTAACAAGGGCAATTCGGGTGGCCCGGCGTTCAATATGCAGGGCGAGGTCGTCGGCGTAAACACAGCGATCTATTCGCCATCCGGCGGTAGCGTCGGCATCGCATTTTCGATCCCGGCAGCGACTGTAAAGAACGTGATCGCTCAGCTGAAGGACAAGGGAAGCGTCAACCGCGGTTGGATCGGTGTTCAAATTCAGCCGGTAACCCAGGATATCGCCGACGGCATGGGTTTGAAGCAGGCAGGGCGCGTTGGTAGCTGACCCCCAGAAGGATGGACCCGCAGCAAAGGCCGGCATCGAGGCAGGCGACGTCATTACTGCGGCAAATGGTCAGTCGGTCAAGGATGCCCGTGAACTGGCCCGCATCATTGGGGGCTTCGCACCTGGCAGTACTGTCAAGCTGGACGTGCTGCACAAGGGCAAGAACAAGGTTGTCACTCTGACCCTTGGTCAACTGCCAAATGCTCAGCAAGCCAAGGCCGACAGTGAAGCCGGTGGCAAAGGGCCGACCCAAGGTACCGACGTTCCGCATCTGGGCCTCACCCTTGCCCCGGCGGGCAAGGCAGACGGCGCAAGCAAGGAAGGCGTCGTTATCACGAAGGTAGAACCGAAGAGCGCGGCCGCCGATCGCGGGCTCAAGAAGGGCGATGTGATTCTGGAGGTTGCCGGAAAGAATGTTACGAAACCCGGTGACGTTAGCGACGCGCTTGAAGCTGCCCGCACCGATAAGAAGGGCAGTGTGCTGATGCGCCTTCGCTCCGGTGACGCGTCCCGTTACGTCGCTGTGCCGCTCGCAAACGGCTAGGCAACTCAATGGCTGCCGGCGGCATTTTTGTCGCTGCCGGCCATCCCGTTGCCCGCTGCGCCCCGTTCAGCGTCTTTCCGATATCGCGGATCACAGATGGCTAATAGCAGCGGAACTAATTCTGCCGCCCGTTCAGATGTGCGACAGGGGTCTGATGCTTGGCATCTCTGGCGGGTAATCATGCCGAGACGATCGATTGCCGGTCGGCTCGTTTGGGGAATGGTATGGCGGCGCAACCGTGGGGGACGCTGGGTATACAAAAAATTCGTCGAGTATTCGGATGACGGCGATCCGAAACCTGTCTCGTAGATCGAGGCACAGGCCGATGCCGGCCAGGTTAATGTCATCTTCCGCGCGGCAGGCCACTTCCTGAAGACAGGTCGTCGTGCCACGACGCAGCGATGACGGAAGTCATCACATCAATATTCAACGCCGAGAACGATCGTGTGCACAGCATCTGAGATCGAGTTCAGCAAATTGCGGATTATCCGGGCCTATATCAAGCTCCTGTGTATTCCGGAAGGCGCCGCGAAAATGGTTTCACTCGCGCGACTAGGAAGTTACGAGGTGCGCATGCTTGAAAGCTCGCAAGACGACTCTGACGCGGCTCCGCTATTTTCGATAGAATTGTTCGATCACGACGCACAATCGCTGGTCGATAGTTGCAGCTGCTATGGCATCGACGAGGGAGCAGCTGTGTTCCGAGATTTCATTTCGCGATGAAGTCATTCGAGCGAACTGTCTCAAGGGGCGAACCGAAAAGTTGAACGAATTGTCTCCTTTCTCGGACGGTCGTCCGCGGATTGTGAGTGTTCTAATTCATGGCATTACCGAGTAGCCGAAAAGCCGCGAGATGCCAGCAGACGAGAATGCCGCGATTGGTCACCAGGCGGACCGCTCGCCCAAGGCCAGGTGACGTCGGCGGACGCTGCGTTGCACCATAACTTTAAATGGGGGGCGCGTCTGTCGGCCGATATGCTGACCTCCACACGTCGAATTCGGCGTCGCTGTTGAGGCTGGCCGCGGCATGGGGCACGCTCTACACGGTCATCCGGGTTTCTAACGGAAGAGGAGATCGTGAGATGCTCATGCGCTTCGTCCGACGCTCGGCAATTCTTGGCTTGGGCATCTTTAGTATCTGGTTGATCGTTTTTGTGGTCTTTGAAACTGCAGACCGCAGATTGCCCTGGATTCTGGCTTTGTGCATCACTTATGGATTTGCCGCGTATGTTGTTCTTCCGCGGGTCATTCGCTTGGGTCTTAAGATTTTAAAGCGCAAGCGGGTGCCCAGTTACACAATCGCAGGTGACGGACTACCTGGAGACCCTGTCAACGTCGCACTCGTGGGTACGCTACAGCAGCTTCGATCGGCGTTCGCAATCCTCGGCTGGTCGGAAGCGGATCGACCGGGACTGGCAAGCTCCTAGGGCATGATCCGAGCCTTCCTACTCAACTCGCCTTATCCTACCGCGCCATTTAGCAGCCTCTATCTTTTCGGACGTGGCCAGGACATCGGTTTTCAAAAGGCAATTGATAACAGCCCGCGGAAACGCCATCACGTACGATTCTGGGCTTTGAGCGCCTAACGCGCGCTCAAGCCACTTGGGGCGCGGCGGGCTTCTGGCTAAACACCGACCGGCCACCGGACAATGAACGCGTTCTGTGGGTAGGTGCCGGCACGAGAGATACCGGTCTATCCTTAACTCGACTCACTTTTCAGATCACCCACGCCACGGATTCGGACACAAATGCCGAGCGCGACCATATCATCGCCGAGCTGACGAAAAGTCGAACAATCGAAGCCGTGAAAGTATATCAATCCGGTCAAGATCTCCTGACAGAGCACGTTAACCACTACGTCACCGATGGTGAGATCGCGTTGGCGAGGTTGGCAGTCAAAGACCCGTGATAGATAGTTCACTTCGCGGCGTTAGTGGCGTGCGTGAGTCTCGATTTGGCGCAAATTAACATCTCATTCCGTCCACATATGTTCGCTGGGGCGCACAAGTGTGCCCGCTCGTGGCCCCAGAGGGAGTGGAAGTTATGTCCAGCGCCGATCATGATTCAGGCGGCCGCAACCGGCTCACAGCAACCTGGGTCGAACTGGCTATCCGGCTCGGTGTCCTCGGACTGCTGCTCTTTTTGTCGTTCACCCTGATTCGTCCATTCATCACGATCGCCATCTGGAGCGCAACTCCGAAAGGCTCAGGTGCCGAAATTGCATAGTCACTTGGCAGTTCTTGCTCCACTGTTTCTCCGAAGGCTTCAGCACTGCTCGGATCGGCATTTACGGAAAGTCGATGAGGAGCAAGAGCCCGGCCCGTTCGCAACGCGTTAAACTCCATTCGGAGGCCCGGCGGAGTAGGCTATGTCACATCATATCGACGGGACGAGGTTTAGCAGCCCAGAGTGTCGTTGATCAGCCTGAGAAGAGAACTAATCATGTCACGTCGAACCATCCTTTCGCTCGCTGCATCCGTCATTATCGGCATCGGATTTGTCGGTACCATTTCAACTGACGCATCCGCATATCGCGCTGGTGTCTCTCGCGGTGGGGTTTACCGTGGTGGGGTCTACCGTGGTGTACGACCGGGAGTGGCGGTGGGCATCGGTGCTGCTGCCGCGGTAGGTGCTGCTGCCGCGGGTGCTTACGCGCCAGGTTATTACGGCGCTCCTGCCCCGGCCGGTTGTCCATACGGCTACTATTATTATCCCCCTTACAACCGCTGCGTACCGACGCCGTAACTGCTTCAATGCGGCAGACATCGAAAGAGCGGACGCAAATGGCCGCCGCTCTTTTCGAACAATCTGAAAATGTGTTCTTTGCGAAGCCACTGCGCAAAAAGCAGAACATTGTTCCCGCGTGCACGGCCCGCCGGCGGCTCGCGTGCGGAAATGACTCGTACTCTAGCGTCGGCCGCCCATCAGGCGCAGCATCATCATGAACAGGTTGATGAAGTTGAGGTAGAGCGATAGCGCGCCCATCAGGGCCTTGCGGCCTGCCGAAATTGTGTCATCGCTGCCGTCGTACATCCCCTTGATCCGCTGGGTGTCGTAGGCCGTCAAGCCCGCAAAGACGCCGACGCCGATAATGGAAACCATCCAATCGAGCCCGCTCGATCTCAGAAATAGATTGACCAGGCTTGCGATAATGATGCCGATCAGGCCCATGAACAGGAAAGTGCCGAATCCCGACAAGTTTCGCTGGGTGGTGTAACCAAAGATGCTGAGCGCGCCGAAGGCCGCCGCCGAGATGAAGAACACCCGCGTGATCGAGGACTCCGTGTAGATGTGGAAGATGGTCGACAATGAAATCCCGACAAGGGCCGCATAGAGGAAAAACAATCCTCGCGCAGCTTCCACCGACAACGTGTTGATTCGGGCACTGATAAAAAACACTAGTCCCAGCGGCGCCAGCATGAGCACCCACATCAGCGGACTTTGAAGCAATTCATCGCCGGTGAACTGGTAGGTCAAAAACGCGGCAACGCCGGTCAAGCCAACGCCGGCGGCCATGTAATTATATACGCGCAGCATGAATGCGCGAAGGCCGACGTCTATCGCCGTGGTGCCGTTTGCGGAGAAGGCGGGCGCAGGTGCATTTCGATCGTAGTTCGACATTGGGCGTATCCTTCTTGATAACTCCTGAGCCGCCGCTCAACTCCGACAGATGAGGCAGACGATCGCACGTTCCGTAGTGTGAGCTAATCCCCGCGGAATAACAGCAGCCTCGCCAAGAGACAGCGACCTTGCCCGAATTGGCAAATTAAAGCGGAACCTCTGCGCATGCTATGCGATTTCGGCAGGAAGCGGATAGTTGTCCTCCAACAACCGAACGTATCCGGTCACGCTTGGTATCGCCTGTTGTGCACCAAACGGGACATTGAACCGACGCCGGTTGATGTTGGCTATCGGGGGGTAAAGCGGACACTGCCCGCGCGGTATCGCAGCCACCAACGTGGGTCACTGTTCGCGTGATGCAAATGGCGAGCCAGCCCCAATAAGGCCGAAGAAGCCCGAGCACCAAGCGCGTCATTCGCTCGCTCCGTCTCACCAATGCTGTACTAGGCCGACAAAAAGCTGCAAGAGTCTCGCAATTGTTTGGTCTTCAGTTTGTGCTTGCGAGGCGGAGCACGCTACCCGGGGAACCTCTCACAGGATATTGGACCGTGGTCCAATATCGAAGCCGACGGATGCTCGGTTACTGTCGCAAAAATGCGGTGGATCTTACGGATCCAAACGCAGGGCGTGGCGGAGCGTTAGAAGCTGGGAAACCAGCTGATTGCCCTAAAGATCAACACGACGGACTCACGGCAGAGATTTCGTGGCGAAAAAATATCCCCATGGATTCTACCGGAAGGGTGGAGAGACGGGACCAGAAATTGGGAGGGCATTATGAAAATTCACCAGATGGCTCAAGTCGCTTTCGTCGCCCTATTGCTGTTCATGGGTTTTACAAGGGCATGCTTCGCTGAAACCGGCACAGTGAGCGTCGTATTTACCAAGGGCGGTTTTATCGTCGATGTCGGCGGTGGCCAGGGTGTACTTACCTTTCGGGGCAAGAAGTATCCCTTCACGGTTTCGGGCATGAGCTTGGGCCTTCAGATCGGCGCCTCCACCAGTAAGTTCGTAGGCAGGGCACTGAACTTGCAGCGCCCCGGCGATCTTGCAGGCAGCTATGCCGTCGCCGGCGCAGGCGGTGCGATCGCCGCCGGAGCAGGGGGCGTGCAGTTACAGAACGCCAACGGCGTCATCCTGCAGCTCAGTGGTGCCCGGGTCGGTGCTGAGGTGTCGGCTGCCGTGGGCGGGGTAACCATCACAATGCAATAAGAAGCAGGTCCGCCGACTAGAGGCTGAACCTCTGCAAACGTCATGTGCTGTGGCGGCCTGGAACATTCAGCGGCGCTGAGTTTTTGGCCGGTGCGCCCGGCAACTCCTTGCATCATGTTTGGGAGCTGCAATGATGAAGTGCACCAAATCGACGAAAGAGAAGCGAAGGGCTGCCATTAGAAATGGCCAAATCGCACTTGCTGGCATAGTTGCGGTGTTCGGTAACGATGCGCTGGGGCAGACACCGGCAATCGCACCCACTGGCTCGGCAGTGCTGGCATTTGGCGTACTAGTTGGCCGGTGGGCGCGAACCGAAGGCCCATACGTAATCAACATCAGTGCGGTTGATGAAAACGGCAAGCTTGACGCCAGTTATGCCAATCCGAGGCCGCTACCTTTTCACACCGCAGAAGTTACCCGCGACGGAAACGCGCTCAAGCTATTCTTTGAATTGCGCGCTGGCGGTTACGGCGGTTCAACTTACACACTCAAATATGATGCCGCGAGCGATCGTCTGAGAGGCGTCTACGACCAAGTTGTCGTAAAGCAAAAGTTCGACGTGGTTTTTAATCGTACGAAGTGATGGGCGCTAGTGCTTCGGGCTTGCGGACATCAACTGAAAACTGGTGCATGTCCGCAAAGCGGACATCAGGACTTTGCAACAAGCAACTCGAAGCCAACCTTCATCAATGCACTCAGTTGACCTGATACAATGGCCCGCTGGGGGTTGACATGCAACGGCGGGGATTTCTTAGCATCGTTGATGGTGCGGTCGCGTGGCCGCACGCCATGCACGCACAGGAGGGCCTAGAATGAGGAAAACATTTGCTGCCTTTGTCGCGGTCGCAACGATCGCCGGTTCGCTCGCCGCGACGCCGGCAAGCGCACAGCGTGGCGTCACCGCTCCGGGCCGCTATTATGAGCCCACTCCCTACGGAGCAGGTCGCGGGCCATACGATGATTTTGGCAGTTGCGAATGGGTGACACAGCGCTTCTGGGACGGCCATGGCTGGCGGATCCGCCGGGTGCGAGTCTGCGGCTGATCCGCGACTGCGGCGAGATTGAACGGCTCATAGCAACCCTTCTGCCGAAATTGCATAGCGCGCGGATCAGGTTGGAATATCTTCCGGACGGACCTAGCGACGCCGTCATGCACTCGCGTGATGTCGATACGAGGCTTGCGCGCGCAAGCTTGGGTTTCCGGACAACATCAATGGAGCACCCAAATGACACACATGATACGAGCGTGTTCGGTACTGACTATGGCCGTATTGGGGTTGGCTGTTGCAGCGGCGCCCGCACTTGCACAGAACGCTCCCCAGTGCGTGGTGTCGGGATCACCGCCAGCAGGCTGGGGCTTTAATTCGACAGGCTATATCGAGATCGCTTCCGGCGGGAGTTGCATGTTTTCCGTCAATGTTGCCGGCGAAATATTGAGTTCGAGCGTTTCACAGAATCCAGCACACGGCTCCCTGCAACAGCTCAATGTCTCGTCTTTTGTATACACGTCGGAGGCTGGATATAGAGGTAGAGATACTTTCTCCGTTCAGGCGACCGGCAAGAGTCCGACGAGTTCTGGCATGTCAGTGACTACTATCAACGCAATCCTCCAATAGCGTTGGGTCACTCTATCAGGTGACGCCCGTTTCGCGAACCATAGCGGGGCCGTTGTCGACGATACTGACTGATCGGAAGCGCGCGCTTGGCTCCGACTCGAACGACCCCTCGCGTTCGGTTGCAGTCCGGTATGAAGTTCTATCTGATGGACTACTGGATGGAAGTGTTGGATCGCCGAGGCTTCGGCCGGGCATTTGGTTGAATCGCAGAGCGGGTTAGGTGGCGTATGTTCGGAATTCTGGGGCTGGGGTTTCTGCTGGGCATGCAGCATGCGCTCGAAGCCGATCATATCGCCGCCGTATCCAGCATCGCCGCGCGCCGCAGCTATGTGGCCGATATCGTTAAGCACGGGCTGACCTGGGGGCTCGGCCACACGCTCACGCTGTTCGTGTTTGCCGGCGCCGCGATCCTGCTCGGCCGCGCCATCCCTGAAACGGTCGCCCGGCCGATGGAGACCGCCGTCGGCATAATGCTGGTCGGCCTCGGCGCCCATGTGCTGTGGCGGCTGTGGCGTGACCGCGTGCATTTTCATCAGCACGGCCACAGCGAAGGCACGGTGCATTTCCATGCCATAGCCACGCCGGCGAAACTGCGGTGCATGCCCGCTCCGCCCACGCGCATGACCATGGCTTCCGCTGGCGCACCTTGATGGTTGGGCTGATGCACGGCATGGCGGGTTCGGCGGCGCTACTGGTGCTGGCGGTATCGCAGGCATCCAGTCCCGCAGTCGGGCTGGGATACGTTGCGCTGTTCGGGATCGGCTCGACGATCGGCATGGGCGCGCTGTCGATGGTGATTGCTGTACCGCTCGTGGTTTCCGCCTGCTGGCTGACCTGGGCCAATCGCGGCCTGCAAGGCGCGGTGGGGCTCGCAACCATCGCGATCGGAATCATGACGGTGGTCGAGATTGTCTTGGCCTGACGCCAGTTGCAGCCTGCGCGGCGGGCTGATGCAGTAGCATCGGAACAGCAACTGCCGGCACGGTAGGGGGCGAGAGGGCTCACTTTTGGCCAAAGGGGAACGTCGGGCCTAGTGGCTAAGCCTCTAGCAAATGACCTCGCACATATGCTTTGATCGCTCAGGGATCGACCCCGGAGTTTAGCGGTCTGATAGGGCAACGCGCGGCTGGAGTTTCGCGGCATTGTTGTAATCACGCGCTACGTGACCAGTTTCACCGCGGCATGGCCGGGCAGAACAATCCAGCTGGGATGCCGACATCTACGTTTGGCGACTTGATCATTTACTATACCGATGTCGTTCGGCGACGGCGTCAATATCTGTCGTGTAGCGAATGAAGGGAAGCGGATGACGCGAAACCCCGTTCTTCATAGACCACCGGTACAAAAGGAACGGCGGCTCGCTGTCGCTGATCCGACGTGGCAATTGCCTAGCGCGGTGGCGGTCGCGATTGGGGTTGGTATCGTATACTTCCTTGCGGCACGGTTTAGCCTTTCCCTGCTGACAAAACCTGAGGGCGTGGCAGTGTTCTGGCCGGCGTCCGGTGTTGCGGCGGGCGTCCTGATCGCCCTTGGTCCTCGGGCGAAATGGCCGGTGGCTATCGGAGCGGCCGCGGCAACGATCGCGGCCAATCTTCTGGGAGACAGGAGTTTTGCGGGCGCCGTTACTTTCGCGTTGTGCAATGCCGGAGAAGCGATACTTACGGCCGCCCTTGTCGAACGCCAGTTCGGTTCGGGTTTCGCTCTCCACAGGGTGCGACAGGTCTTAGGATTGCTAGCGGCAGCGGTGTTCGGGAGTGCTATCTCAGGGATCGGTGGGACTCTGGGGTTCAAGTTGTTTCACTTCTCGACTGCGCCGAGCTGGACCATCTGGCAGCACTGGTTCGCATCTGACGCGCTCGGCATTTTAACGGTTGCACCGCTGCTGATCGGAGCTGCCGTCGCCGGGCGCGACCCTCCATCGCTGAAGGAGGCCCTCGAAGGGGCTGTAACACTTTTCGCGATAACACTGACGATCACGCTTGTTATCTTTCTACCGCGCGCATCATTCGCGACGGTGGTGCCGATTGCCCTGCTGTTCCCCCTGTTACTTTGGCTAGCGGCGCGCTGCCGGCCTGTATTCTCCGCGGCGGCCGTGTTCATCGTGGCACTGACGATCGTGTGGACAACAACTTTTTGGCATCGGATATTTCGGTGACCCCGAGCTTCCGATCGAAGACCGTATCTTGGGAGCCCAAGCGGGCATCTTGACAACGTCACTCTGCACGCTCGTTCTTGCCGCGCTTTTCGCAGAGCGGCGTCACCAGGAGACTGCGCTCAGGGAAGGGGCGACACGTTTGGAAAAGGCCCTTGCGGCCGGGTCGGTGATTGCTTTTGAGTGGAACGCCCAGACCGGAGCATCACATCGCAGCGAGAACGCGGCGAGTATTCTTGGATACGATTCGCAAGCGCCCCTTTCGGCAACTCGCTTTCTAGCGCTGGTTCACCCGGATGACCGTGTGCACCTCAGAGCGCATTTGATGAATGTCCGACCTGACAACCCTTCCTATGCTGTCACCTTCCGGGTGATCCGCCCCGACGCCCAGGAAATGTGGCTTGAGGAAACGGCAACAGCAGAGTTTGACGTTGATGGGAAATGCCTGCGTATCGAGGGCCTGACCCGTGACATCACGAAGAGCAAGCGAGCCGAAGAGCACCAACGCATGCTGGTCGCAGAGCTCGACCACCGCGTCAAAAACGTGCTTGCGCGCGTTGGCGTGGTCGCCATGTATACGCGCGAGGGCAGCGGCACAATCGACGAGTTCATCCAAGCACTCGATAGACGCATCCAAAGTATGGCAGTTGCGCACGAATTATTAAGCCAAGGTAACTGGCTGGGCGTTCGCCTTGCGGATCTTGTTCGGCACCAGCTAGCCCCCTACGCGGCAGACGCAAATACGGCGACCAGTGGCCCGGACATCGCGCTCAACGCCGCGGCAACTGAGGCGCTAGGAATGGTGCTGCACGAGCTTGTAACCAACGCCTCGAAATACGGCGCGCTGTCGATCCCCGAAGGTCGGGTATCTGTAAGCTGGGAATACCAGAACAGGGGCGATGCAAGGCTTGGTCTGAAAGTCTTGTGGCGCGAGACGTGTGGCCCGTCCGTATCAGCTCCATGCAAGAGCGGGTACGGAATTAGCCTGATTTGCGAACTCATCCCGCACGAGCTTGGAGGTACGGTCGACCTCGCATTTTCATCTGAAGGCGTGTCCTGTACAATCGACATACCCCACAATCAGCTGGGTTACTCGCCCGACAGAGCCACCTCATCGATCCGTCAGCCGAGCAACGATCGGGCGCAAGACAGCTAAGAACCGTTCCTCGCTAACTGGCTTTTGCAGAATGGCTTCCACCTTTCCAGGTTGTAGAGAAGCTTCCGTGTAGCCCGTTATGACGATGACCGGAATGCATTCTTCCTGCAGCCGATCGAGCAATGGATTAGCCTGCTCGCCATCTCGCAGATTGATGTCTACGATGGCCACGTCGGGCTTGCGCTCTGCAATCAGGCGCTCGGCGTCAGCGATGGTAGCAGTTGGCCCCGCCACGTCCGCTCCCAGTGCACGAAGTAGACGCTTGATGGCATTGCCGACGTGCCAGGAATCCTCGACTAGCAGAATACGCGCACCTTTCAGTTCCGACGATCCAGATGTTGGTGGGGTATGAGGGCCCGAGGTGGCTTTCATGGTTGCCATTTCAGCGGCACGAAGCATGAATGCTGATCCACCGCGTTCGCTGGGCGTGGTGGGCTGCTCAAGCGGTCCCGAGATGCCAACGGGGCCGCAAATTCCCTTCCCAGATGTTCGAATATAGCTGCCGGCCTAGCGGCTGCCTATGCAGAATAGGGCACTTCAACGGTAGTGCGGTGTTGATATGGCACTTAGCGCACTCAGAAGAACAGCTGCTTTCAAGCGGATCAGGTCGTCTTATGAACGTTTGAAATCCCAGCGGATGTCGGTGCAACCAGCGTCCCTCAAGCTTTGCTTGGTTTCACCGCCCGAGAGCAAGTACGTTCGCATCCTTGCTTCCGTGCTTTTCCAGATCTGCCAGTATGCCGGCATCGGACAGGTCGATCCTCTGCGAGTGCTTCCAATCCCGACGCGATACCTCGACAAGGCGTTTCAGAACGCGCTTCGATTTGGTTTCGATCGCGAGTTCGCGTCTCGAATCGAAGCTGCCTGGACTGAGATTGATCGATCCGACTCATCCGATTTCGCTATGCGAAATCCGACCACCAGAGCCAGCGACCCGAAGTCAGGCTTGAGTCTCCTACAGTCGGCAATTCAGGCGGCGCGCTTGACCTCTCTAATGCAGGGCCTTTTGAGCATCGTCTGTGCTTGCCAGAATTTTCAGCTCGCCTGGACGACAGTCGAATAGAGCCTATGCCACTCGCAGCTCCTCAGTAGCATGGCGGATAGGGGTAATAGCCGCAGTAGGGATAGGCGGCATTTGCAGCCGCCGCACCCAGCGCAGCTCCACCCACCGCGGCGGCACCGACTGCTGCAGCACCGTAGCCCCCGCGATACCAGGCACCACGAGCGACGTAGGGACGACCCCCGACCCGCGCGTAGCCGCCGCGGAAGCCCGCCGCGTGGAAGCCACCCATGCCGCCCGCGTGGAAGCCACCACCGTGAAAGCCGCCGAAGCCGAAGCGGTCGATGAAGAGCGCCGCCGGCCCGTCGCCGCCGGAAAGATCACCTTCGAGCACATCCACGTCGAAGGTCAGCCGATCGCCCTCGAGCTTCGCCGTCTTCAGCACCACGACGGCATCGCGGATTTTTGAGCCGTCCGTGCTGAGCACTGAGACGGTGGCGTTCGGCGGATCCTTGGCAAAGCTCTCGGCGCTATCATTGCCCGGTGACCATTCCGCCAGCAGGTCGGTCGTGAGCGAATGCCCTGCCGCCCGCACCGGGCGGTCCGCGAAAACGATCGAGTTGGGCGCTACGCCGGTGAGTGTCAGCTTCCCGCCCTGCAGGCTGGCGCCGCGGGCATTCATTACGATCAAGGACGGCACAATCTCCGGCTTGGCCTGGCCGATCGTCTTCTGCAGCGGCATGTGCTGCGGCGTCGAAGGCGCGGTCTGGGCCAGCGCCGGTGCTGCCCCGCAGAGCAGGAGGGCGATGATCATGCAGCTTATTCGATTCTTCTTGGCCATGAGGAACTCCTTGCCGTGATTGCACAGAGCTTGTGGTGCAGGGGTGACATCCCTCAAACGACATAGGCGAGGAGCACGTTGCTTCGTCGTCCTGCGGAACGTCCCGAAAAAGTTCTCTCTCTCTCTCTCTCTCTCTCTCTCTCTCTCTCTCTCTGCACCCGGTTACACGCGGATACTCGCTTCAAGATTGCTTGCGAGAGATTGGTCGAAGCGCCGCGCGTGCGCTATGCAATTTCGGCCCTTCTGACCCTGGAAATCCCCATGATCCCGCATTGTAAGGCGAGCAAGTTTTGCGGGAGCAGAGATAGTTGCCGCCCCCGCTGCCACGGGCATGCATTGGCATCGGCAGGCGCTGGCCCTTGGGGTTGAGCAAAAGCGAAACAGAAGCCACCGGGAAGACGTTGGATTCTCATGGGTGAGTCCCGTCATAGCGAACAGCGGCTGAATATTCTCTTCTCATCATCTCGGGGGCGACCCAATCGGAAGTGGCCCACCCATGCCCGTTCGTTCTTGCGGAGAAGGTGGCGCAGGGTTGGTGCCGGGTCGGTACCAGGGATTGGTCAGGCATTCGGCATCGGTGCCGGAAGCCGAGGCTTGGCAGGCTTCCAGGCTGTTAAAGGAGCAGCCGCTCCAACCGGGATTGTCCATGCCCTGGATGCAAAAAGGATATTGCGATATGCCGGTTTGGGCAGAAGCCGGAATGTGACCGATCATCCAGATTCCTGCTGCAGCGAGCAGCGCGGTGAGGGACACACGGATCATTTCCGCACCATCATGGCTGGAGGGGGGCGCCTTGGACATCGATGGCGGGGACGAGCGAGCAAGAGGGCTATCAGCTAGACCTTGTTCACGCACCGACCGCTTTCTGGACGGAGACTATTCGCTCTTGAATCGTTCGCTATGCAGATTCGGATCCCGTCGGAGGATCTGCAACAGTCTGCGCAATGCGGCACTATCGGAACCAAGCAGGACGGCCCGGCTCGCATCCGATAGGGCCCAATTGGAGACATCGCACGTTTGATCTGAGGTGGTCTCAAACTGAGGCGGGCACTCTCGCATCGCCGGCAGGTCCGCACCGGGCCTAGCCTATCCGAACTCGTGTTGCGTCTGATGCGATAGCAACGATGACGGGATTAGAAGGGCTCGGACGCGGTGCTGCTATATAGAAGTGGTCCAACCTCGTTGTTGCCGAAAAGTCACCGCAACGAAGATTGCGCGCATGGTTTGACCCCGATCAATCAAGCCGGTTGGGGCGGAGGTGGTAGTTGCAATATGCTTCGGAGTTGTGGCCGACCCTCAGGAGGCGACAGTGCAGAAAATTTTCCTTGCAGGCATCGCTGCTGCAGGATTGTTGAGCGGATCTGCTCTTGCATCGGACTTGCCTGCCAAAACCCCGATTTACAAAGCTCCAATCGCAGCGCCGCCTTATAATTGGTCAGGGCTTTATGTGGGGGCCAACTTCGGCGGGGGATGGTCCAGCGGCAGCCTGAACATTCTTGGCAACAATCTGTATGGCGGCCTTAGCGAATTCATTGGCGGCCTGCAGGCGGGCTATAATTTCCAGGTCGGTCACCTTCTATTTGGTGTCGAAGGTGATTTCGATGGTGCCAGCTTTAGTCATCCGGTCCTCTCTACCCCAACATTAGGTTATGTGGACCAGCGCTGGATCAGCACCGTGGCGGCCCGCGTCGGCCTCGTGAATGATCGATGGCTCGTATTTGCCAAGCTTGGCGGCGGCTGGGTGCACAGCAACGCTACTTTGAACCTCCCTGGCACAGACTGGAACGGATCCAACACCACCAGTGGCTGGTTAGTTGGCGGCGGGCTCGAATACGGTTTCAAGTCGCATTGGACGGTCAAACTCGAATACGATTATCTCGGGCTATCAAACTGGAATTCTCCCACGGTCCCTTCGGTGGCTTTGAACCGCGACCTTCAAATGGTCAAAGCCGGGATCAACTATAAATTCCAGAGCGGCGTTTCCGCTGCGGCAGAGCCATCGACCGCCGGGGGGTCTCATGAGCCTTCGGAAGATCTTCAGAAGGCATCACAGAATCCGATTGCGGACCTGGTCAGTGTGCCGTTTCAAAGCAACACCAATTTCAACGCCGGGCCATTCAATCGTACCCAAGAAGTATTCAATATTCAGCCCGTCGTGCCAATGCACTTAAGCGATGACTGGAACCTGATCTCGCGCACCATCATTCCGTTGGTGAGCCAGCCGAATCCGCTGTTCGACAGCAACACAAATGGCATTGGCGACATTACTCAATCGTTGTTTTTTTCTCCTGCGCACCCGGGCAAACTTATCTGGGGCGTTGGTCCAGTCTTCACCGTTCCGTCCGCCAACGATCCCATCCTCGGTACCGGTAAATTCCTGTTTGGCCCAACGGCCGTCTTTCTGACGACACCGGGACATTGGGTGATCGGTGTATTGCTCAATAACCAGTGGTCGGTCGGCGGCAATCCACTACGACCGCCCGTCAACACCTTCCTCGCCCAGCCCTTCCTCAACTACAACATGGCGCACGGCTGGTACTTGACCACAGCCCCCATCATCACCTCGAACTGGCTCGCGGCATCGGGCGAGCAGTGGACTGTGCCGGTCGGCGGCGGCTTCGGTCGAGTTTTCAGAATGGGTGATCAACCAGTGAATGCATCGATTGCCGCCTATTACAACGCGATACGTCCGACAGGCACTCCGGCATGGCAACTGCGGGCCTCTATCGCACTGCTGTTCCCTGTCAAATGACGGTGCGGCCGGGCGCGTAATCTGCGCTATCCGATTTCGGCCCCATCACGCTGTCAACCGAGGGCAGGAGCACGCTAGCAAGTCTGGCTCGATCTCGGGATAAAATGCCGAAAGTGCATAGCGTATACGCTGCGCTTGGATCAACTTGTTGCCGAAGATCTCTAAGCGAGTCGCCCACGTCGGCGCTGTCGGCCTTTGGCATCGACCGTACGGCGTCCGCGGCTTTTGGTATTGGGGGCGGCGCCATAGCAGCTACGGTGGTTGCCGCGGTCGACAGAGCCCGCCTGCCTCCTGCTTGGCGAACTGGTAACGGCAATTGTCCAGAACAGTCGTGCTGATGACACGAGCGCAGTGTCGTGGGGGCACCGTCGGAAGATGATCAGCTTTCTCCGCGACTACCTGTTCACCATGCCAGTGCTCGCGAAGTTCGCGGTAGGGATGGTGATGCTAGTCGTTATCCCTCGCCTTTCCCGCCGAGTGCACATTCCGGCAACTGTGGGGCTGCTGCTCGGCGGCGTTATCGTCGGACCGTATGTTCTCGACATCTTTGGCAAGGTCCGGCCGATCGCGGATTTCCTGGCGGAGCTCGGCAAACTGCTCTTGATGTTTTTCGCTGGCTTGGAGATCAATCTCGCGCTATTTCAACGAGCCCGTGACCGCTCGATCGCCCTTGGCATCGCCACAACCGTGTTTCCTCTATTGCTCGGCACCATCGTTGGGCTTTCCTTCGGGTACGGCGTGGTTCCGGCGATTGTGATCGGATCGCTGTTGGCTTCGCATACACTGCTTGGGTTAACCATCGTGAGCCGTCTCGGCCTCGGAAACCTGGAGTCGGTGACAGTTGCGGTCGGCGCCACGGTGATGTCCGACACCCTGTCGCTCGTGGTATTCGCGATTTGCGTTTCGATTTACACGACCGGCTTCTCGCCGGTGGGGCTCGCGATCCTTATAGCGGAAATCGTTGGCTATATCCTGCTGGTGCTGTTCGGCTTGAGCCGTCTTGGAGCCTACGTGCTCAAGCGAGTGGAAAATGAGGAGGACGCATACTTCATTCTTATGCTGAGCATCATGGCAATCGCAGGCGTACTTGCGGATGCGATCCAGCTGCCGGGCATCGTAGGGGCGTTCCTCGCGGGACTCGCCATCAACGCTTCAGCACAAAAAGCGCCGGCAAGTCTCAAGCTTGAGTTTTTGAGCAAATCGTTCTTCATCCCCATCTTCTTCGTTGTTACCGGTTTCTTGATCGATCCGATCAAGTTTGTTCTTGGGATTTTCGACGACTTCTTTCTCGTCGCCAGTATCGTTGGAGCCCTGCTTGTCGGCAAGTGGATAGCCGCCTGGGCCGTGGGTCACGTGTTCGGCTATAGCCAGAACGAACGACTAAACGTCTGGTCGCTCACACTGCCGCAGGTTGCTGCAACGCTTGCCGCGACATTGGTCGCCCATGACACGCTCAATTCGGGCGGCCAGCGCCTCCTGGACGATCGTATGTTCAATGTCGTGCTTGTGCTTGTGTTCGTCACATCAGTGCTTGGTCCGCTTCTGACGGAGCGGTTTGCATCTCGTTTGACTGCCGATAAACACGTTCTCACCGATTGAACTTCAACGATTTGCGGCGACCGAAAAAGGAATTGGCGTGCTCGGTGCGAGCAGTTGGTGATCGATTTCAAAGCTGCTGCCGGAAATCTGTCGGGGCTGTAAGTCCGTTTTCGCATAGACGAGAGCAGTCCGTTCCCATGGAATACGTGTCCAGATGGGCCGTCGCATGGAAGAATAGGATAAGGAGTTACGAGGATGGCTATTTCAGTCTCGATGTTCGCCTTGAGTTCGCAGCTGGTGGTCGCGGTTGCCAATGGAGTGCCGGTATTCGACGTTACACGTACATGCAAGCTCGATTTGGCTGCGACGGCTGGACTTTCGAACACCCAATCCGTAAAGGCCTGCATAATGGATGAAAAGCGAGCGCAACGGCAGCTCGGGAGCGAGTGGTCGAAATATCCGGCGTCAAGCAAGGCACAATGCATTCCGCTGGAGAGCGTCGGAGGCACTCAAGCTATGTAAGTTTGCAAACGTGCCTGCAAATGAACCAGTGGGCTCGCTAGTTTGCATTGCACGACATGAGCCTACTAACGCCGGGCGAAACTCTGTTGCTGTAGTGCATCATCTACTGTCATCGCGATCCAGCCAGGGCCCGAAAGGCCCTGCTTTTTTGCCATGTCGTTGACCGCATCGACAATGTCGGGTGTGAGGGTAAGTTGATGATGACGTCCAAACCGCTTTCGAGGCTATACACCAGCCTCGTGACTTGGCCGGAGAATCGCGCGACACGCGCAGCTTTTTCAGTGTCGGTCAACGAGGCTTCTTGAACAACCATTGGACAGTAGGCACCGATAAGGTGATCAACTATCAGTCGCTTGGGCATGCCTTCGCGCCGAAGGGTGGCTATGCGGCGCTGAGTTGATTGATATCGACCATTACGTTGGCGTTGGGGAGCAGGCCTTTGATCTGCTCGAGCTTGGCTGGAGCATTTGGCTTGAACGGAGACGGACATTCGAATTTATCCGCAGCGACAGCCGGTACGACCGTGAGCATAGAGAAAGCGAGACTTAGCAAGCGTGCAAAGCGGGTCATGATGTCTCTCCGGCTTTGGTAGCGGTTACTCCTGAGTTCGAAAATCGAGTATCAGGTTTGCTCACCTCGTTTTCGAGTCGGACATTCATGATCATCTATCGTTCCATCTGTCGGGGCCGCCGTTTACGACGAGATACAATCGAGCAAACACCAGTAGTTTAAGTTTCAGTACGCTCGCCCTACAGTCCAAGCAGGTATGTGGCGAAGAGAACTGCGAGCGAGCCATCGCATGATTGCGATCGCTATCATCATGCTCGTACGCGTCAGGCTGCCGAAGAAGATCAGGAACAGCGCCCTTAGATATCGAGCGGGTAGACCCAGTTGAACCAGGAATGAGCACGGATTGAGATTTTTCGAAGTACGGCCCATGCACCGTGCTCACCGCCTGTATAGATTGCAGCCAAACCCTGTGCCCCGATTGGGAACTTGGATTGATCAGCGTGGTCAAGTCGTATCTTCACGGCGTATTGCCCTTGGGGAACATTTGGCGGCGGCTGCTGGAATTTCGGAATATCGTCGCTCGGCAAATATTGTCCTATGCCATTGCCGCGCCAGATGCCGTCCACAGTCCCACGGAAGATTTGACCGGGATAAAGGTCGAGTGCCACTTCGACCGACTGGCCCGGCTTCACGTATTTGAGGTTCTCCTGGAAATATGTTGCGAGCAGATAGCGGTCTGCATCCGCAATAAAGGCGGCGATGCCGCCGACACGGATTGTGCCGGCCACCATTCCGGGGCGGACCTGAAGGTTGATGATATGACCGTCCTCCGGCGCCGTCATAGTGGTGTTATCCAGATAGTATCGCGCCAGCTGAAGTTGCGATTCCATGTTGGCGACCGTCGTGTTGACACCGTCAATTTCGGATTTGTATTGCAGATTGGCGCGTTCGAGTTGGGCCAGTGCCGCTTCGTTGGTTGCCTCGGCCGCATTCACTTTGGTCAGCCACTCCTCCACCGTTTCTTCGCGCACCGCCTGCTCCTGTGCCAGCTTGTCGAAGATCCGCTTCTGGTATTGAGCGTACTCTAGCTCCACCTTGGCCTTCCTCGCGCCCTGGGACGCCGCGTCGACATCCGCCTTCAACACTTTGACGTTTTGCTTGGCCGCGGCGAGCTGCGCGGAGATCTGGTCGACCTTGTACTGGTAGGGACGGCGATCGAATTGAAACAGAGGCTGGCCCTTCTTGACCGCGGCGCCTTCCTCGACAAGCACTGCGTCAACAAGCGTTGGCTCTGGGAGGCGGGGAACGAGCTGGATCGTTCGTTGAACGACAGTTGCATTGGCGGAATTCGGCGTAACGAATCGGAGGCCTATCACGAAAACAAGCAACAAATGGACAACAAAGAAGCCGAAAATAACGCCCCAGCCGGGCGTAAGCCTGAGGAGCTTGAAGCGGAAAAAAACAAGCCAGAACACGAGTGACGCAAATGCAAGAACGAGAAGAGCAACCATCATGGCGCAGATTCTCCTTGCTGCGGTTCCGGTGCCGTGATGGCCGCCGGCGCCTTGCCGGTCAATTTTGCGATCGTCGCTTCGGTTTCGGTTCTCCGCTCCTTTGGCAAATAGCGGACATCGATCACGGTGGTCGGCCTAAAGGCCCAGGCCAGCGCCTGAATCCACGGCACGACCGCCATAAAGCCAACCCAGCCCATCAGATAGACCGCCTCGGCTTCCGGATGGTTGCGGGCGATGGCGATTCTTCCGGGAAGGCCAAGCATAAACACAACGAAGCCGAGTCCGACGGCGGTTAGAAAAAAGAGCGACAGGAAGGTTGCATAGTCCCAGAAGTCGAGAGAAAAACCTAACAGGGCTTCCATGGCGTTCCCCTCTGATGGTAGAACCAGCGCTTCGCGGGATGGAGTCCACCATTCGCGTCTCACTGACGAAGTAACGATATTCTCAGAACTATTTGTGTGACTATGCAAATTCGGAATGCCCGGCAGCTTTTCGCCAGAGTCTCAAAGTCGCGCAAGTCGAACGTCACGCGATCCGACGACGGCGAAGCGAATATTGTTTTCGTCACAAGGCGTCTGTTCTAGCGTCCACCGGTATCGGAAATGCTCGAATAGTGGGCGGCCAACATCGCGATCTCTTCGCTGGTTAGTTGACGGGCAACGCTTCGCATCTGCTCACTAATATCGTTGCGTCGAGTCCCATCTTTAAAGGACTGCATTTGCAGCTCGAGATAAGCTCGCTGTTGTCCATCGAGACCGGGAGCGCCAGGCGTGACGCCAACCGGTCCGTGACACGATGCGCACGGCGCTATGCCGCGGAGTGGGGCGCCGACGTCAATCAGGCGGCGCGCCACCGTACTGGTCGAGCTTTGCGTGCTCACAGCGTCGCCAGACGGACTGGGCAGCAAGGCGTAGTGTGCGGCAAGATCCAGCAAGTTTTGATCCGACAAGGGGAAAACATATACCCCCATTAGAGCCGGGTCGCGCTTGCCGCTTTTGTAGTCATCCAACTGTTTGTAGATCGCCGCTGCGCTTTGCCCAGCCAGATTTGGTATGATCGCATCAGCGCTTATCCCCGCCGTGCCGTGGCAATCGTTACAGACCTGGGCCAGTGCGGCTCCCACACTGGCGTTGCCTTGTGCGAGCCGTCGACGCGTCTCTGTCGTCCATGCAACCTGCGAAGCGGGCTGGCCTGCTATTGGCGCCGATATCCGTGCATTGCCATTCGGCAGGCCGACGGCGCGGCAAATGGCGGCCCAGAGGTCGAGCCCGTCGGCACCTCGCTGAGCGGAGGGAAGCCAGATGAAGCCAACCGCCAGCGCAAAAACAAAAAGCCCCGCGGTCGCGCCAATCCAAACGGCGAACCTGGTATCGCGCAAAACTGGTTGTTTACCGTCGGTCATTTTGCGAAACCGGGAAAGCGGATACGGCAGAGTTGTTGAGAAACACGAACTGCGCCAGCGGATAGCCATAGTTGGCAACGGTCAAGGCCAACACAAGCGCGGCCCATATCCCAAAGCTGTTCAGCGATTTTGGAAGCCGGCGGGGCGGGTTGACCGCGAGCGAAAACTTAAGAGGAGAGATGACGGCGGCTGGTCCGCGATGCGACGCCAGCAGCACGCCTATAAACAGAGCCGCCGATAAGACGAGAACGAAGCCGCCGATCGCCGATGCAGTGACCCAAACACCCTGCGAAGCCAACGCAGGATTGCTGAAATCGTAGTAAGCCATGCGACGAGGTTGTCCCATGACTCCGACAAGATGCCACGGGAGGGTAACGAGTAGCATCCCCACAGACCAGGTCCACAATTGAAGCCGAACGAGCTTTGGCGCTGCCAGCGGTCGGCCTGTCAACCGAGGCCAAAGTTCGTATGCGATTGCAAAGTACATGATAACGACCGCTCCACCGTAGATCAGGTGAAAATGGCCGGTAACCCATTGCGTATTGTGGACCGTCGAATTCAGTACGTAGCTCATGTTGATGATCCCGCTCGCGCCGCCAAGCCCCAGCATGACCATTGAAAACCCCGAGGCGAGCACGAATGGACGGTCCCACGGCAAGGCGGCGATCCAGCCGAACAGGCCTCGACCGCCGCGTAGCCGGCCGGCAATTTCAAGCGAGGCGCAGATCGTGAAAACCGTGAGCAGGGTTGGCACCGCGACCATTCCGGTGAACACGGCATGAAGAAACTTGAAACCCGCTCCGACTTGGGGATCGACAAACAGGTGATGAATGCCGATCGGCATCGAAAAAGACCAGGAGCTGCACGAACGCGATGCGGCCCATCTTGTCACTGTACAAGCGACCGTCGGCGGCCTGCGGCAGCAATACGTAGAACGCGATGTAGGCGGGTATCAGCCAGAAATAGACGATGGCATGAAGCGTCCACGAAAACAGCACCCGGGCTAGCCCGGGATCGACCGTAGGGGTCCACCCGAGGGCGTTCGGCAGGATGAGGAACGCGATCTCCGCGCCCACTCCGAGTGATGTCCAACCCCAGAGGAGCGCGCCGACGGTCGTGGCAAACATCGCAAGGGGGATCGGCAGGCCGGGGTGATCGATCTTCCAGCGCCTGACGTGCCAGACCATAAGTCCAATCCAGACCCAGGTGCCAACCACCGCGACCAGAATGCCGAGATAATAGTATGGGCTCCCGAGCATAGGTGGATAGAACGTGTAGAGGACGGAAGCTTTTCCTGCGGCGACCGTTGCAAGGGCCATTGCCGCCCCCACGATCACCAGTGCAAACGAGATCCAGGCAAGAGGCAAGCCGCGCATCGGGCGGCCGAGCGATACCGCGCAAACCGCATAGCCGAACCCCATCGCGATCAGCGTCGGAAAGACATAGGCGAACGTTGTGCCGTGCGCGGTGACGGCGCGGTAATAAAGTTCCGGGGGTATCCATTGGTGGAGGGGACTGCGTACCAGCATTTGCCACGCACCAAGCGGAATCGCTACCGCGAAGGTGGCAAAGGCAGCCCAGAAATGGGCAAGGACAAGGCGACTGCTACCCTGCACAGGACGCTCTCGGTTGGCTACCGTAGGACTTCGTGAACTCCTGTCGATCAACGACCTTGACATGTGCCCACATGCCGTCGTGACCGACACTGCAAAATTCGTGACACGGCATCAAATGGTCTTTCGGCTTTTCGAATCGCGTGCGCACTTCTGCGATGAAGCCCGGCACCACCATGCTGTTCACATTCGTATCCGTGATGAGAAATCCGTGCACGACGTCCGGGCTGGTAACGCGGAAAACGACAGGCGCATTGGCGGGAACGACGATGCAGGACGGAACGAATGAATATTGCTGCGCAATGACGCGCACAATCACCGAGCCGTCGGGCTGAACCGCCGTGCCAAGATTTTCTTCCACGAATTCGCCGGCAAGATGAAGACGGCTGGCATCGATCGTTTCAACATTCGACGGAGGCTGGGCGGCGAAATGTATACTGCTGAAGATGATCCCGGCGAACACGAAACCAATTACGGCCGCAACGACATAGGCCCACCGCCGCTCAGACTCCTCGATGACATCATGAGGGAGGGTACTCATCCAACCTGGCCTCGCGGCACAAAAATGAAGAAATAGAAGGCAATCCAGATAGCGAGCAGCGCCGCCACCGAGAGTCCCGCAACTAGAGCGGCGCCGCGAGGCCCCTTCGCCGCTAACGCCAGGAGTTCGTCCTCGCTACCGTGGAACGCCACGTTCTCGCGGCTAAAGGCTGCCGAGACGTGGTCTTCAATTCGGTTCTCTGATGTCGGCATGGACTGCCTCCGGCTATCCGGGCTGCTTTGCGAGTTTCAATGCTGCCAGCACCTGGGCGGGTCTGAACGGAATCGAGCGCAGCCGCGCGCCTGTCGCGTCGAAAACCGCATTCGCGATGGCCGAGGGCACAACGGCCGTTGTGGGTTCACCTGCGCCCCAGGGGACTTCGTTCGGCCGGTCGATCAACTCGATAACGACATCGGGTACATTGGGGAAGGTCAGGATCGGGTAACTTCCCCAATTGAGACTGGTGACGGCGCTTCGGCTGAATGTCAGTTTCTCGATCATTGTGCGGCTGACCGTCTGTACGATATTCCCCTCGATCTGATTGCGTAGCCCATCGGGGTTGATGATCTGGCCGCAGTCGTGCACAGCAAATACGCGATCGACCTTGATCGCGCCCGTGGCGCGATTGACCGTGACGTCGGCGACGTTCGCGACATAGGTCCGCACCAGCTCATACTTCACGTAGGAAACACCGCGTCCACGCGCGAGCGAGCCGGCATCGCGCGGACGCGCGCCGCGGGGCTCCCACTTCGCGAGCTTTCGCAAACGCTCGAGCAGTTCAAGGCCGCGCTGATCGGTCAGATGACGCGTTCAGATCTCAAAGGGATCGCTCGCCGTAGCGGCGGCGATCTCGTCAAGGAAGCTCTCGTTGGCGAAGGTATTTTGCAAGCGGCCCGGTGCGCGTATCCACGCTGCAGGTAGCGGTTCGTTAGCGAGCCAGTACGCGGTCAACTTGCTGTTGGCAAAATTATATGGGATTCCCAGCCCAGCATTGTAGAACCCACGGCCTGAGCCGAACTTCGGGAGCTTTGCGAGCGTCGCCGCGAGTAGCGTCGCGCCAGAACGTTGCATCGGTTGTTCGTTCAGGAATATGTCGGCTTCCCATCGGGTGATCTGGCCTTCGCTGTCTACGTCGGCGCTGTAGTCGAGCAAGACAGGGGGGCATTTCGGATCCCAACCGTGCTCGTCGGCGCGCATCCATTGCAGCCGTACCGGACGGCCAATAATCGTTGCGATCAACGCTGCTTCGGAAGAGCAGTCATCGGAGCCATTCCGGCCATAGCAGCCAGCTCCCTCGATAAAAATGCAGCGGATGCGCTCCGGGGGCAGCTGAAGCATGGTCGCGAGTTGCGGACGCAACAAATGGCACGCCTGCGTGGGGGTCCAGACCGTGAGAAAGCCGTCCTTGAAGTCGGCAACCGCGCACGATGGGCCGATCGATCCATGCGTGTTCATCGTCATGTCATAGGTGGCCTGCAGCGTTTGGCCGCCCGGCTTTCGCGGCTCGCCGGCATTGCCGGCGCTCTGCAACACTTCGGTACGGTCGATTTTCGAGTTGCGTACCCAGTCAAAGAGCTTGGATTCTTCGGGCAAGCCGGCCCAGGCGGACCATGTCGCGACAATCGCGGTCGATGCCCTGATTGCGGCCCATTCGTTGGTGGCCACTACTGCGAGAAAATTACCCTTGCGGACTGCGCGAACATAACCGGGGATTTTCTTGCAGGCATCGTCGTTCCATCGTTCGAGTGTTGCGCCGACGGCGGCGGGGTGAACGACACGCGCATGCAGCATGCCGGGCAGCTTGTGGTCTTGGACGAAGTTGAAGGTCCCGAAGATCTTGGCCGGGATGTCGCGACGAGGCACGGGAGTGCCCACGATCGTGTAGTCCTTTGGGTCCTTCAGTGGCGCAGCGGGATCGATCTTCATGGCAAGCTTTTGCTCGCCGATCAGTTGCGTATACGAAAGCGTCTTGCCATCCGTCCGCGACGTGATCACTCCATCCCGGACCGTTAAAGCGTCCTTCGCCACGTTTAGATTGCCGGCAGCCTGTTGGAGCAAGGCTTCGCGGGCGGTGGCCGCCGCTCGCCGGATCTGCATGCCGCCGTCCTGTATCGTCAAGCTGGCGTATGTCGGTCCCTGGTTGGGTGTCAGATGGGTATCGCCCTGGATCATTGTTACGCGATCGAGTGACACCGAGAGTTCTTCGGCGGCGATCTGAGCGATCGCCGTGACAGCGCCGGTCCCGAGCTCCACCTTTCCCGAGTAAATCGTGACCGTGCCGTTTGCGTCGATCGAGATGAAGCCGCCGACTTCATCAGGCGACACGCTCTTGTCGTTCGGTCGCGTCGCAGCATTCGGTCGCGTCGCAGCATCAGCATCGATCGCATGGGAGGCTATGGCAAACGTAACCACAAGCGCGCCTCCGCGCCTCAAAAGGGCGCGGCGCGAAAGCAGCGGAGTAGCAGTATGCGCCGTCACGCCATCTTCTCGGCGGCCCGCATCACGGCGCGCAGGATACGGACATGGGTACCGCATTTGCACAGGTTTCCCGCAAGAGCTTGTCGGATCTGGTCTTCAGTCGGCCGTTTTGTTGTTGCGAGGAACGCGGCCGCCTGCATAATCATGCCGTTGATGCAGTAGCCGCACTGAGCGGCTTGCTCGTCGATGAATGCTTGCTGCACTGGATGTGGCTTCTCGGCCGTACCGAGGCCTTCCAGGGTTACGATTTCGGCGTCGGCCACCGCCGAGACGGGCATCACGCAGCTTCGCAGCGCTTCGCCGTAATAGTGCACCGTGCAGGCACCGCACTGTGCGAGCCCGCAACCGAAGTGCATGCCGTGCAAGCCGAGCTGGTCGCGCAGTGCGTACAGCAGGGGCATGCTGGGATCATCAGCCTTCAGGACGACGGCCTTGCCATTGACGGTCAACTTGATTGTTGTGGTCATCGTGCACTCAACCGAAAATGAGGCACCTTGTAATACGCGCTGGTTCAACTATCGCGCATCTCCGGCCTTCCTGGTTATTCGCAGATTGGTTGAATACTTCCGCAACCGCTATGCAATTTCGGCCGTCTCTGAAGGGTATCGCCACTTTCATTGGCTGCGGATCGGGCCCGGCGGTGGGTTGTTGGGGTCGTGATGCCGATTACGGATCCCGATTGGATGAGGCGGATCGGGTACTTGCCGCGAGATTCCTGGCTTTTGATTGCAGGCGCTGCTGCCATCGTACCGAAATTGCATAGTCACTTTTGCCCCAGTAAGTAGATTTGCCGCGGTCTAAGTCCCGGTTATTCGGGCGATTCGCTCCGCAGGCGCAGCCTGGGAGCAATGGCGAAAGAGATGAACTACCGAGGTATCGGGTCTGCCCGCAGGCAAATCGCAGGTTTCTACAGCTGCCAACTGGTTCTCGCGCGAGTTTCCGGCGATGACCTGGAACCAGTTTTCCTGTATCATCCACCGATGATCCGACGAGCCTAACGAGGTTGAATTACTCCGACAGCTATCCAGGGGCTGCGCTGCTATGCGGTCAGTCAGGTCGAAGCGAGATCGTCGAGGTCAGATTTCCATAGGGCTTCTTGCTGCAGGCTGGATTGGAATCGGATCAGTCGGCGTAGTCACGCGGTCTCAGGCTCAATCTCAGTTTCAGCAACTCCTGCCGGATCTGCGCAAGGAGGTTGCAGATCAGGATCGCTATTTCTGGACTGTAGAAAAAATCCCGCCCCAGCCATACATGAATGAGGTCTTTTGGCCTCGATATTCAGCCGACACTCCGAAATTCTTTAGCGAATCCTTGCTGCAGTTTGTAGCGCGGACGTTTTATTTGACGCGCGAAAATCTTGATGGATCGAAATCGCAAGCCTGGGCAGGCGGGGGCTGGCTGGCCTTTCGGTCGGGGCTTATCGCCGACATGTTTGGGGTGCAGGCAGCCTTTTATACCTCACAACCGATTTTCGCTCCGCTGGATCAGGGCGGCACGGTGCTGCTGGCCCCACCGCAAAATTCGATTGGTGTGCTTGGGCAGATTTACGGCCGTGTGCAAATTGGCGATCAGGAAATTCGCGGCGGGCGTCAATTGGTGGACACACCTCTCATCAATCCGCAAGACAACCGAATGCTGCCAAACACGTTTGAGGCAGCCACTCTGGTCTCGCTGCCGGACCGGGATCGGAACTACGACTACGCGGTCGGGTATCTCTGGAACATGAAGCAGAGAGACTCAAACGACTTCATTCCCATGTCGGACGCGTTGGCGAGCAATGGAAGCAATGGTGTCGTCAACCGAGGCGCGCCCTTCGGGATGCTCAAATATCAGCCGGTTGCCGGGCTCTCGCTGGTTGCGATGGACTACAACGTCCAGGACTTTATCAACACGGCCTTCGCCCAGTTGGAGTACGACTTCAGGCAGCCGATTGGAGCTCCAAATTGGATCGTCGGTGCCAACGTCACGAACCAGCGGAGCGTCGGCGCCAACCTGCTCACCGGGACACCCTTCCAGACCTATCAGGCATCTGCAAAGGTGCAGATGCTCTATTCCGGATGGACTTTGTTCGTCGTCGGTTCGATGAACGGCCCAGGCTCCAATACGATTTCGCTATTCGGTGGCAATCCCAACTATGCCTCCATGCTTCAATTGACGTTCGACAACGCCAATCAGAAGGCCGTTGGGGGCAGCATCGCCTACGATCTCGGCACGGTTGGACTTTCCGGACTTAGCATCGGAGCGTGGTACATGCATGGGTGGGACGCCATCAACACGAGCACTGGCTTGGGGATACCTGATCAGAATGAGCTGGATGTCTGGATACAATACCGCCCTACGGAAGGCCCGCTGAAAGGGTTTCGTCTAAGAGCGCAATACGCGAACGTCTGGCAACAAGGCAACGTGCGCAATACCCAGCCCGAATTGCAGGTAGTTATCGATTATACTGTGCTAATGCGCCCGCCCTCACCAGTGAGATAGGCCTGCAAGTCGTCAGTAATTTGCGGAAGCAAGTTTGCTGCAAAAAAGTTGGTGGCGTTCTTTCTATGCAGTTCGGCCACGCAAGTGGAGTCCGATCCTGCTAGGCCGCGCTCCCCTTTTGGGGCTCGACCAGCGCTAAACGTGCCGAACTTGCATAGCCCGCTTGCCGGGTTTGCCCCAATATTCGACGTCCTGAATCCATTCATGTTGTTCAGCTTGAAAGAAGTGACAAAGATGGCCCACAGGTTGACCGCAATAATCCTCGTTGCATCGTTCGGGGTTGCAGGCGCCACCCAAGCAGCCGGAAATGTGGCGGCGGGGAAGAACGAAGCCTTCGCATGCGGAGGATGCCACGGCGATATGGGCCAAGGGATGGGGCCGTATCCCGCGCTCGCAGGCAAGCCGGCAGCCGCGTTGGTCAAGGCTCTACAGGATTTCAAATCTGGCAGGGTCAATTCCGTGATGCACGGGCTGACGGCTTCGCTCAGCGACCAGGATATCGAGAACCTGGCGGCCTACTACGCATCGCTCAAGTGACGTTGGTTTGAGAGTAGCTTACGCCGAGGCGATAGGTTCGAGGTGCCGAAACTGCATAGTCACTTTGCAGGATTTGCCTCAGTATTCGAACTTCAGAGAGTCCCTGATCGTTGTCCCTTTCCCGGGTCAAATCTCTGCCGGATCAAGGAATTCTTGCGCGTCAACCAAGAATGCGGAGCGCTGCGATGAAGAAGGCAATACAAAAGCTCGGTATTGGGTCGTTGTTGGCGCTATCTGCGTTTATGCCCGCAAGCGCGCAACAGGCGCCGTCAGCCGACTCGGTCATCCTGCTCGACCAGGCATGGTCCAAGGAGGACCGGGAATGGTATTACAATTTCTCGCAGGGTTCGGCGATCATTTGGTATGACGTCTTCCTGAATCTCGAGGTCGCCGGCAGCCAGGAGTTATTCCGCTCGGATGCGAACAGCAGAGCCCACGGTCTGATTCCGCAGGCTGCAAATTGGAATAACAAGGATGGCATACCGATCGGGATAAGCAAGACAACGGTGGCTAAGCCGGTGAAGGGTTGGCCGGCAGGGGAGTATGCCGGCCTGACATGCGCGGCCTGCCACGAGGCGCAGTTGTCCTACAAGGGCAAGCAGATTCGCATCGAAGGAGGAGCCTCCACGACGGTCAATCTCCAGGGGATGATCCGAAGTCTTGATGAGGCACTTCAGGCGACCTTGAATGACCCAGCCAAGTTTGATCGTTTGGCGGCGCGGATCGGCGCAACGAGCGCGGACGCGAAGGACAAGTTGCGAAAGCGAATGGAGCCTGACGCTGCACGGGTTCACCGGTATGCCACTCGAACCTCGGTGACTACCTCACCCTGGGGGCCTGGCAGGATGGACGCTCTTACCATGATCGCTGACCGCGTGACGTCGACGCTGCCAGAAATTCCCGAGAACTGGTCCACTGGCTCGGCGCCCGTCAAACCCCCTTCCTCTGGAATGCGCCGCAGGGTTTGTGGACACAGTGGGCCGCTTTTCAGCAAGATCCAAGTCACCGCAATTTTGGAGAGACAGAGGGCGTGTATCTGCCCATCGACCTGACATCCAAAAGCCCAGCCGAAGGACTGTTCGACTCGAACGGCGCTATCCTCGAACTTATGCGAGTTGAGAACCTCTTGTCACGCCTGGCGCCCCCAAGCTGGCCGGAGGACGTGTTCGGCAAAATCGACCGCGACAAAGCGAAGGCAGGCAAGGCCCTGTTCACCGAGTACTGCGCCAGCTGTCACAATGCCTGGCCCTACCGGTGGACCGACGCGAACAAATACGGCAAGCGATTCATCTTGGTCGGAACCACGCCCGTAACATACGTGGGCACCGATCGCACGCAGCCCGAGGTCTTGAGGCCCTTCGCCCTCACTGGCCCGCTTGCCAAGTATCTTCCTGGAGAGTTCCGGGACAAACCGATTATTCCAACCAAGGACTTTCTTGCCATCCTTCAAGGCATCGTTCGCAACAAGGCAATCGAAAAGCTCAAGCTGACCGAAGAGCAAACTGCCAATCTCCATGGTTATCGGGAGTTGCCACCGCAGCCGATCCCCGAACTGGTCTACAAAGCGGCTCCGCGAGACGGAGTGTGGGCGACGCCACCCTTCATGCACAACGGGTCCGTGCCCAACCTCTACGAGATGCTGATTCCGGCCAAAGAGCGCACGAAGAAGTTTTACCGTGGACAGGAATTCGATCCCGTCAAAGTTGGTTTGGATACCACGCAAAGCTCCGGTTACCTCATGGATACCACTCTGCTCGGGAACTCGAATGCTGGTCATTCCTTCGAGGAAGGCCCGCGTGGCAACGGCGTCATCGGCCCGCTGCTGAAGGATGAGCAGCGTTGGGCGCTTGTCGAATATCTGAAATCCATTCCGGAGACGCCCGGCCGCGTAACGCCGTTTGGCGGTCCACCAGAAGGTCAGCTTCCTCAGAAGTAGCCGAGCCTTCCGTTAAAGCCATGACCGTCTCGGCCACAAGCGTAGTCGAGACGTGCAAATACAAATGGAGTAGAGCCATGTCGGATCATATCGATGGGCCGAGACAGATCGGTGATCCCTCGGCTGATCTGACGGATCTATTCGCATTCACGAGCCCGGAGAATCCATCGCGTACCGTGCTCGCCGCAAACATCTTTCCGACATGTGGGGTGGATGCCATTTTCTCAAACGCGATTAATCATTCGATCGTCGTTCGTCGCGCGAAGGTGGCAGGTGTCGGTGATGCGACCAAATTCGAAACGGCCGATCCCGAAGTGCGCTTCAGTTGCCGGTTCGGCGGACTTGAACGCGGCGCGGCGGACGGCAAGCTTGTCCAGCGCGGAACTTTCACTTTCCCCGATGGCCAGACCCTTCGTTTCCTCGTCGGCGACGAGAAGGGAACGTCCACGCCCGACGGCACTTTCCGCGTTTACGCGGGGATGCGCTCCGATCCGTTTATCCTGGCGTGGATACTCTCCTCAGGACTGAGGAAATTTCAAAACCTGCTGTTCAATGATAACGTGCTTAGCATCGTCGTCGAGTTCGACACGCAGCGCGTGCTTGATCCCGGCAAGGGATCCTTGTTCGCGGTGATCGCCGAAACGACGCCGATTCCGCGGCCCGGCGCATTTGTGGGGCACGAACCGGTACGCATGGATTGGGTTGGCCGTCCAGAGCAGACCAATATCCGCATGAACAACGCGGGACTGAAGGGCTCTGATGATATCCGCGACCTCTGGAATCAGCAGACCCCGTTCGCGATCGATGAAAAGCTTCGTCCGTTGTTTCTCCAGCGTCTGAAGGACAGCCTAGCCGAATGGGATATGCGCGATGGCAAGCAGGACTGGGTCCCGTCGGCATTGGCTGCGAACGCCAATATGTTTGTCGACGACTTTCTGCTGTTTGATGTCGCAAAGCCAATCATCGATGCCGGCCATCTGGAAATCGAGAGAAGTACCCTCAACGGAAAGGCCTATCAGACCGGTGGAGGCCGCACCGTCGACTCTGATGTCATTGATATTTTGCTGACTTGGATGGTGAACCGCGACCGCGAATTCCTGGAAGGCGGCACGACGAAGGCAACGAAGCCCGGAACCAAAAACTTCCCATACCTCGCGGCGCCGAATCTGGACCTGCAGGCGGTGGCAGAGACAGTGGACGTCAACGCAACGCCTGACAAGGTGTGGGAGCTGATAGGCCAGTTTGGCGTGGCCAATTGGCATCCTCTGATCGCACAGATTCGCGTGACTGGAACTGGCCCTGGTCAATTGCGCACGATTGAAACGGTCGACGGCAAGCAGATCATCGAGCGTCTCGACGCGGTCGATCCCGCTGGGCGGTTCTATCGCTATGCCAACGTCGCCGGTTTGCCGGTGGCAAACTACACAGCTATGCTGTCGGTGAAGCCCAATGGTGCGGGCAGTTCGGTTGAATGGCGCGCCCAATTCCTTCCGAACGGGCAGGGCACGATACTTGTGAAAGTCATGGTCTCGACGCTGTTCAAGGCTGGCCTGGACAGCCTCAAGTCTCGCTTCTGAGGTGACCATGACCGAATCTGCGGATCTCGATAGCGAGTGTTTCCAGACAACTGATGGTGAGATCGCCATCGTCAACCTGAACAGTGCGCGCCTGCGGTCCTGGAGCCGGTTCTATCAGGACCCGCGACAGCCCGGCGCCGCGGAAACCGTCCTCGAGCACGAGCAACTGACTGCGCAATTTGCCAGCGACCTGTCGGCGCTCGATCGTATGGAAGCATTCGCCGAACAACTCGGCCAGTTGGACGCATCATCGCCGCGCACCATGGTGATTCAGGCGCAAATCGCCTCGACGCTGCATCGCTTTTCAGATGCAAGGCACTATCTCGCACAAGCAAGCCTTGGCGGAGCTCCATCGGCAGACGTCAAGCGCATTTTGTTGAGTGTCGATCAGGCATGCGGCTCGCATCTGGAAGAGGTGCTGCAAGAGCGGCGCGCGATCGTCGCGAAATCCGGCCGTTTTGAAGAGCGTGTAGCGCTCGGTGCGCTGTTGGCAGATGTAGGCCAATTCAAAGCCGCCGACGAAATCTATCGGCAAGCCTTGCGAGGATACAACGATGTTTCGCCGTTCCCGGTGGCCTGGGTCTCTTTTCAATCAGGCATGCTTTGGGGCGAACTCGTACCTGAACCAGAATTGGCTCGCGCCGAGCACTGGTATCGCAAGGCAATTGTCAGCTTGCCTTGTTATGTAAGGGCGCGCGTTCATCTAGCGGAAATTCTTTTGGCCACGGGCCGGACAAATGAAGCGGAGGCGACGCTCAGGCCGGCGCTCGCCAGCGGCGATCCGGAGGTCTCGTGGAGGCTGGCAGACGTCCTGCATGCCCAGGGGAGCGCTGACGAGGCAGCTTCACATCTGGAAACAGCGCGATCCAGATTCGAGGCACTTTTGGACAAGCACTTGTTGGCATTCGCCGATCATGGCGCCGAATTTTATATCGGCAGCGGAAGCGATCCGTTGCGTGCACTAGAGCTCGCTCAGATAAATCTCAGGAATCGCCCGACGCTTCGTGCGTTCGAGCAGACCTACAGCATCGCCCTCGAAGCAGGCGAGACCGACGCCGCCAACGAAATTTCTGTGAAAGCGGCCAAGCGCTGGGGAAATACACCCGCGTTCCAATTGTCGTCATTTGTGCAAGGCTCACTGGAAGCCGGGAAAGGATTCGCCGCATGATCGTCGATCGTCGGGTTTTCGTCGCCGGCGCGGCCCTTGTCGCCTTTGCGCCCGCCCTTCGGATACTGCCGGCCGAGGCTGCCGTACCGGAATCGGCCGCGACCGAGCGACCCGCCTTCATGATAAGCGGCTGGAGCGAAGAAGTTGGCAGCGTCGACAACCAGGACTGGCTGAGGGTCGGTCTCGGGTGGAGGACCGCCTGGCGGTAGGCTTGTTAGCCAACGTCACAGTCACAGTGCGTGATGCGACGACGAGATTCGCTTCGCGCCGGGCCAAGCCAAGCGGAGATGGGAGGGGCGCCGTGAAACCATTCGTGAAATTTTTCGGTCTGGCCGCTATCACCATGGCGCTGGGCGCCGGCGCCCACGCGCAAACGGCTACCCCAGTGACCGCGATGCCCCCTGGCACCACGCAGGGGCCCTGGACGAGCGCGAAGCCTGGCAATTCTGGAAGCTATTGCAGTGCGGGCGAATATGCTGTTGGTATCGAGGTCGAGGTTGCACCGTCTGGGACCGGTCCCTGTGCTGAATGCGTTTCCAGACTTCGGGTCATCTGTCGGCGTTACGGGATATGATCCATCCGGCCGATTTGTGGAAGGCGGTCACTCGGTGATATCTCAACCCGCCTAATAATAATTGCGGAAATACTCGGCGGCATAAGGCGGGTTGCCCAGCATATCGACGGGATCGCCTTCCAACAGTGCGCTAACCTGCGTCTTGTAATCCGCGGAGACATCATCAGGTTGCGGTATTGGCTGGGCGAGAATGGCACGATAGCTTTGATAAGCGTCCTTGGTGCCGATGAAGATGCATACACAATGCTGCGGCTCGGCATAGAGATACCGGACGTCACCCCCGCCGAGGTTATGAATCACGAAGCGATGCGGCGGCAGCGCGTGCAGCGCCTTCTTGCCGGCGACATCGTTGGCGAAATGCACTTTGAAGCCCGCGGAGGACAGATAGAAACTGTTCTTGTCGAGGAATGGTTTGCTAGGCGGCTCTACAGCCAACAGCGAAAGGCATGGCATCAGGAAGATAGCGGATAGGACAGCCAGGGAGCTACGGCTTGGCAAAACCGGACGGCTTGTTGCCGGCATGATTTTGACACCCCGGTCCCGACGGCATCGAACTTAGAAAAGGAATCATAAGTAGCCTATGCAAAATCGGCATCGGGTGAGGATCCACTTTACAGTCCGGCGTACGGCGGCTGACTGTGATTGGCGGGAGCTAGCGAAACCGCATGAGGCGTTCTTTTCCCCACCCGGTTTGTGCCGAAAGTGCATAGCGCGGATTGGCGGTTCTGTCACAGTTCGACCGGACCTTCGCTTCGCCTGAAAGATTGCCCAGGGGTGACAAGATGCTGAAAGCACTAGCTACTGCGACGGCAGTTCTCGCTGCAGCAAGTTCGGACGTTCAGGCACAAACGGACCTCACGGCGTACGCGGATGCTAACGGTTACATTGACGTGCAGGTACTAACCTGTGCGGCCCTTGCAGGAACCTGGCAAGGCGATGCCGACAGGCTGACAAGCTGGTATAGTGGCTGGTACAACGGCCTTGCAAAGAAGCACTACTTCAACATAGTCCGCACGAAAGAGCTGGAACATGAGGTGATTGTCTATTGCAAAGCAAATCCGCAGATTCTGATCATCGAAGCGATCGATGTAATGCTCAAGCAAGAGAAACACAAGGCCGCCTTCAAGTGAAGTGACGATGGGATTTCGCGGTCGCAGAGTCTCGCGTCAGCAGGTTTTGTTGAATTTGGCTGTTTCAGTTGAGTACCGCGCCGCCCACGTGCGTGACCATGGCTTTCGCTGGCGCACCTTGCTGGTCGGGCTGATGCACTGCATGGCGGGTTCGGCGGCGCTACTGGTATTGGCGGTATCGCAGGCGTCCAAGCCTGTGGTCGGCCTCAGTTATGTCGCGCTGTTCTGGATCGGCTCGATGATCGCTATGGGGCCATGTCGACGTGATTGCCGTGCCGCTTGCGGTTTCCGCCCGCTGGCTGACCTGGGCCAATCGCGGTCTCCAGGGTGTAGTCGATCTCGCCATCATCGCAATCGGAATCATGACGGTGGTCGAGACTGTCCTGGCCTGACGCCGGTTGCAGCTTGCGCTGTGGGCTGATGTGGTGGAATCGGGAGTCATCGTTGCGAACGAAGGACTGAGGTTCAATCGTTTTCACACTATCGCGCAATGTTCGCCGACGCGCGCGGCATTGTAACCGGCCGCATCGCCGCATCTCTGATGTAAGATCGTATCCGTAGGCTTTCCAGTGCTGATAGCTAACGGAGCACCGCATGTTTCTTCGCGCCAGGGAGGAACGGCTATGAGGCGCCTCGCAATCATAGGATTAGTCCTAGCGATGTCCTGCAATACCACTGCAAGTCAGCAGAATGCGTCGATCAACGAATATTCGGGTATTTGCGATGCATCGGCTGCGGCCGCGCTTTCTGCGGAGATGTTTGTTGTCGCAAATGATGAAGACAACCTCTTGCGTGTCTATCGCTTCGACGAGCCGAATGTCGTGCAGGCATTTTCACTTGACCAGTTTCTGAAACCCGACCCCGACGAACCAGAGGCCGACATCGAAGGCGCCTCACGCATTGGCGATCAAATCTATTGGATTACCTCGCACGGGCAGAGCAGAAAGGGCAAGGACCGTCCAAGCCGGCATCGACTG
Source organism: Bradyrhizobium sp. RDI18 (assembly GCF_043203335.1). Lineage (NCBI taxonomy): Bacteria > Pseudomonadati > Pseudomonadota > Alphaproteobacteria > Hyphomicrobiales > Nitrobacteraceae > Bradyrhizobium > Bradyrhizobium sp. RDI18. Next base: position 117,259 of record NZ_JBICRN010000008.1, read on the forward strand.
TTTGCGACCACGGTAGCGATCCAAGATGGTAAGGTGACACTCACACCGGTAGGCACTGCCCACACGAACTTGCGAGCCGATCTGATCGCCGCGCCGCAGCTTGCAAAATACAACCTGACGGTTGCGGCCACCCTCGCTCCTGAGGATTCGGGCGGGTTCAACATCGAAGGTCTGGCCGCAGCGCCCGATGGTCGCCTTCTGCTAGGATTTCGTAACCCGATCACTGACGGTAAAGCACTGGTCGTACCGATCGAAAATCCAAAAGAGGTGGTCATGGGCAAGAAGGCCCAGATCGGAATGCCGCTCGAAATTATGCTCAACAGTCGAGGCATCCGCAGTATTGAATTTAACTCGGAGCGAAGCCTCTATTTTATTGTCGCCGGGCCTCACGATGAGGTGGGGTCTTTTGCGCCGTACACTTGGTCGGGACGACCGGGGCAAGAACCTGAGATTATAAATGGAATGAATCTCGGGGCGCTGAACGTGGAGGCAACCTTCTTTGCACCGGGCGACAGGACCCACCTTCATGTGATTAGCGATGATGGTGGCCACAAAATCAGTGGAACGGATTGCAAGAAAGTCGATCCTAAGGCGCAGAGCTTTAGAACAATGTCCCTGATCATTCCTTAAGAAAAACCTCCGCACTCAGCATTCGGCTTGAAAGCGGGATCGAAGGGTCTGTTTGAGCTGGTGCCTTATGTCGGGTGGAGGCGACGAAGATGAGAATTACCGAATCGCAGAACGCTGCCAGGCATCTGAAGTCTTGGGCTCCGACCTTGTTCGTCGCCATTCTTTTGTTCGGTTTTGCGTTCATCGCACTCGAAGTGACTGAAGGAGAGCCTATCGCGTTTGACCGCTGGTTGATGGTCGCCTTTCGTCATGCATCCGACCTGTCGCGACCAGTCGGGCCGCCATGGTTGCTCGACGTGGTGCGGGACATCACCGCACTGGGCAGTACCGCGGTACTTGCACTGCTGGTCACGATCGTGACTACGTTCCTCCTTGCCATAGGCAAAAGTCATGCTGGTTTGTTCGTCCTGACGACAGTCCTGAGCGGCGCTATCCTCAATACCCTTCTCAAGCTTGCTTTTGCGCGAGCACGTCCCGATCTCGTCGTCCAACTCACTCAGGTCTCGACGTCGAGCTTTCCGAGTGGGCACGCAGCGATTTCGGCTGTCTGCTATCTGACGCTCGGCTTGATGCTTGCTCAAACGCAAACTTCCCGTTCTGTTCGCATCCACCTTATAACGACGGCCGCGATCCTGACCCTGCTGGTCGGAGTCAGCCGCATATATCTCGGAGTTCATTATCCGAGCGATGTGTTAGCCGGCTGGTGCTTCGGCGCTTCGTGGGCGCTAATCTGCCAGATGCTCATGTCGTATTTGCAGCGCACTGGAAGAATCGAGCAGCCGAGTGACTAATCCGCGTTGCGTCACTGAGTTGACTTCTGATCGTAGGTTCGGCTGGTGGGAAAAGGCGGTAGCGCTCCTCTGATTTGTCCCAACGGCCCGCAGTCTCGCTCCGCTCTGCAGCGTAGCTGTTTGCACCGAAGTAGGAAACTGTCGGCTCGTTGCGCACCGATCGCCCGCGCTGCAAACGCCGCGGCGGCAAGCGCGACACCCTGCATCGGCGCAGCAGATATCGGACCACCTGGTTGACGGCCCCGTAAGCGGCCGTCGCGCTCGATCCGAAAGCGTTAACGAGAAAGACCACTGCCACTTCGGACAGCGAGGCCATCGCCATCTGGTAGGCCATGAGGGCCGGAAGCGATATCGCGCAGGCCACGAGATTGGCCTACGGGGCGCTCGTCACCGCAAGCTTCGGCAGCCCGGACCACCCTTCGATCGGGGCCGGCGTCAGTTCCAATGGCGGGCGGCGTCCACCAATGTTGTCCCGGAAGACCGCTCCTGTCGGCGGGTCGATGGCGACGCGGCGTCCTGAAACGGGGTGGCGCCCGACTTCGTTCAGCTCTGGCGCGGCCTTGAAAGCACCTATAGGCGCAAACTGCATCTGCCGAGGACAACGAGAAGAGTTTTGCAAATGTCTCAGAAGTGGCCGGAAATAGCCGGATCAAAATGCAGGGGGTTTGCAAAACCAGTTGAGAGATTTCAATAGCCTAGCCCGAAAGCCGTTGTGCTACCGTTACACCATTCCCCAAGAATTGCTCAATAACATCAATGCCTTACATGGATGTCCGGGCAATCGGCTGGAGCGGGGATTTGCAATCGCCGCTTTTCGCTGGTGCGTCGTTCTACTCGTTCGGTCCGGGCCTTGGCAAGCGCGGAAGGAGGGGCATTTTCGAACGAATTGCAGGGTGCCGCTGGCGGCGCTTGCCGCCTTCGAATTCTCAGAGCGGTTGCTGAAGGTGACCGTCGACATGCATGTCGACCAGAAGCTGGATGGCGAGGGCGTAGGTGCGGCGGAGATGGCGCGGCAGTAGTGCCGTCATTGCGAGGAGCGAAGCGGCGAACGAGGGGACTTACTTAATCTTCTCATATGCCGCGGCGAAATCCGCCAGCGGCATGGGAATCGTAATCGTTTCCTTGGCCATATTCTGGAACGAAACCTTCAACTGCTTGCCGGATTTCAACGCGGCCAGCATGTCAGGCGAAATCTGGGCGTTGGCGTAGCAGCCGCGCGCCTCACAGGTCTGAACCTGCAGGTCGGACGTCATGCCGTCGTCGACCTGGAGCTTGGCTCCGGCCGGCAGGTTGAGCCCGAGCGGCAATTGCACGATGCCGACCGGTGCGCGGGTTTCGGCCGATACGCGGATATTGATCAGCACGATCAACTGGCCGGTCTTGGTCAGAACGGCGCTTTGCTCGATCGCGCATTCCAGTGGCGCGCCGCGGCTGGCGCTGCTGCACCGTGCAACCCAGTCGGGAGGCGCGGGCGTATTGGCGCCCTCGGCCGGGCCGGCGGTGGGAACTGGCGTTGCCTGCGCCGCGGGCGCAGCATTCTTGGTCTTGGGCGCCTGGGCTTGGCCATGGCCGCACATGCCGAATAGCGCTGCGGCAACAACCGCTGATTTGATTGAAATTTTCACTGAACCGGCTCCGAAGGAAACTACCTTCGGATGTGTCGGTTGCCGGGCAAAGTCAAGTTCATTCGGCCGCTTGCTTGACCGAGCCGCGTGCGTCCGGATGCTCATCATGGTGCGAACCGGTCGAACGGCTCCAGCGGGCAAACGCGTTCGAAAGCCGGTCGAGATAGAGATAGACCACCGGCGTCGTGAACAGCGTCAGCGCCTGGCTGACGAGCAGGCCGCCGACCATGGCATAGCCGAGCGGCTGGCGAATTTCCGATCCGGTGCCGGTACCGAGCATCAGCGGCACCCCGCCGAGCATCGCCGCCATCGTCGTCATCATGATGGGGCGGAATCGCAATAGCGCCGCCTTCCGGATCGCGGCTTCGGGCTCGAGCTGCTCGTCGCGTTCGGCCGTGATCGCGAAGTCGACCATCATGATGCCGTTCTTCTTCACGATGCCGATCAGAAGCACGATCCCGATCAGGGCAATCAGGCTGAAATCGAATCCGAACAGCATCAGGATGGCAAGGGCACCGACGCCGGCGGACGGCAGCGTGGATAGAATCGTGAGCGGGTGGATGTAGCTTTCGTAGAGAATGCCGAGGATCAGGTACACCACCACGAGCGCTGCGAGGATCAACAGCGGCACGGTGCCGAGCGATTGCTGAAACGCCTGCGCCGTGCCCTGGAAGCTCGAATTGAGTGTCGTCGGCGCGCCAAGCTCGACCATCGCTTGTTGAATCGCGTTGGTCGCCTGGCCCAGTGCCACGCCCTGTGCGAGATTGAAGCTGATCGTGGTTGCCGGGAATTGGCCCTGATGGCTGATCGACAGCGGCCGCACCGGCACGCTGGTCCAGGTGGCAAAGGTCGAAAGCGGCACCTGGTCGCCGGTGATTGGCGATTTCAGGTAGATCTTGTTCAGGGTGTCGAGGCTGCCCTGCAATTCCGGCAATACTTCGAGCACCACCTTGTAGGTGTTGAGCTGCGTAAAGTACTGCGTCACCTGGCGCTGGCCGAACGCGTCATACAGCGTGTCGTCGATCAGTTGCGGCTGGATGCCGTAGCGCGCAGCGGTGTCGCGGTTGATCTTCAATTCAAGCGTGGTGCCGTTGGTCTGCTGGTCGGTCGCAACATCGCGAAGCTGCGGCAGCGTCTGCATCTTGGCCAGGATTTTTGGCGCCCATTCGTTCAGCTCGGCCAAATTGGCGTCCTGCAGCGTGAATTCGAACTGGGTTCGCGTTGGCCGGCCGCCGAGGCGAACGTCCTGCGCCGCCTGCATATAGAGGCGGGCGCCATCGACCTTCTCAAGCTGCGGACGCAGGCGCGCGATGATTTGCTGCGCGGATGCCTTGCGCTCGTCGCGCGGCTTCAGCGTGATGTAGAGATTACCGTTATTGCCGGCACGCCCGGTGCCGCCGATCGCCATCGCGACCGAGGCCACATCAGGGTCGGCCTGCACGATCCTTCCGAGCTCCTCCTGACGACGCTTCATGTCGGCGAATGAGATGTCCTGGCTGGCTTCCGACGTGGCGGTAATCAGGCCATTGTCCTGCTGCGGGAAGAAGCCCTTCGGGATGATCACGAACAGATAGACCGACAGACCGAGCGTGGCGAAGAAGATCATCAGGGTCGTCAACTTCCAGCGCAGCGCGAGGTCGAGACCGCGCTCATAGGCGCGCAGCATTTCGTCGAAGCCGCGCTCGCTCCATTGATACGCCCGGCCGTGCCTGACCTCGCCATGCGCGCGCAGGAAGCGCGAGGCCATCATCGGCGTCAGCGTCAGCGACACGAACATCGACACGAGGATGGTCATTGCGAGGACAACTGCGAATTCGCGGAACAGCCGGCCGATGATGCCGCCCATCAGCAATAGCGGGATCAGCACCGCGACCAGCGAGATGCTGATCGAAACGATGGTGAAGCCGATTTCGCTGGCGCCCTTGAAGGCAGCGGCCAGCGGCTTTTCGCCTTGCTCGATGTACCGCGTGATGTTTTCCAGCATCACGATGGCGTCGTCGACCACGAAGCCGACGGCAATGGTGAGCGCCATCAGCGAGAGATTGTCGAGCGAATAGCCGCACACCCACATCAGCGCGCAGGCGCCGAGCAGCGCCAACGGCACCGTCACCGCCGGGATTACCGTCGCCCAGAAATTGCGCAGGAAGATGAAGATCACCATCACGACCAGCGCGATCGTGAGCAGCATGGTGAATTGGACGTCCTCGACCGCGGCACGGATCGTCGTGGTGCGATCACTCATCACCTCGACCTTGATAGCCGGTGGGAGCGCAGCGAGCAGCCGGGGCAGCGTCCCCTTGATCTGGTCGACGGTCTCGATGACGTTGGCGCCGGGCTGCTTGAATATCACCAGGAATACGCCGCGCTTGCCGTTGGCCCAGGCCGCCTGCTTGGCGTCCTCCGGGCCGGTGACGGCCTGGCCGATATCGCGGATCCGCAACGGACCGCCATTGCGATAGGCGATAATGACGTCGTTCCAGTCCTTGGAATCCGTTAGCTGATCATTGGCGTAAATGGTGTAAGCACGCCGCTCGCCGTCGATATTGCCCTTGGGGCTGTCAACGGTCGTGATCGCGATCTGGCTGCGCACGTCCTCCAGTGACAGGCCCTTGGCGACGAGTTTCGCCGGGTCGATCTGAATGCGGATCGCCGGCTTCTGCTGGCCGCCGATGATGACCTGGGCGACGCCTGAGATCTGGCTGATCTGCTGCGCGAGCTGGGCGTCCACGGAGTCGCTGACGGTCGCGAGCGGCAGTGTGTCCGAAGTCGCCGCCATGATCAGGATCGGCGAATCCGCCGGGTTGACCTTGCGATAGATCGGGGGCGAGGGGAGGTTTTTCGGCAACTGGCCGCTGGCCGCATTGATCGCGGCCTGCACGTCGTTGGCGGCCGCGTCGATCGAGCGGTTGAGATCGAACTGGATGTTGACTGCGGTCGTGCCGAGATAGCTCGTTGACGTCATCTGCGCGACGCCCGGAATCTGCGCGAACTGGCGCTCAAGCGGCTGCGCCACCGACGAGGCCATGGTTTCCGGGCTGCCGCCCGGCAGGTTGGCGGTGACCTGGATGGTCGGGAAGTCGACTTGCGGCAGGGGGGCGACGGGCAACAGCGGGTAGGCGACAAGGCCGATGAACATGATCCCCGCCATCATCAGCGAGGTGCCGATCGGGTAGCGAATGAAGGGCGCGGAGATTCCGCCGCTCATTCCTGGGCAACCTTGGCTTGGGCCGGATCGGAACTGGCGACCGCCGTGGTCACGAGCGAGCCAGGCTGAACCTTGAATTGACCTGCCGTGATCACCTGCTCGACGAGCGAAAGTCCCTCATCGACCACCGAGCGGCCGTCGATCGAGCGCGTCACCTTGATCTTGCGGAGCTCGGCCTTGTTGTCCTGGTTGACCGCATAGGCGTAGAGACCATCGGCGCCATGCTGAACAGCGTCATCCGGAATCACGGTGGCGTTTTTCAGCGTCGTAACGAGCAGCCGCGTCGAAACCGACTGGCCGGGCCACAGCGCGTGGTCCTTGTTGTCGAATACCGCCTTGAGCCTGATCGTCCCGCTCGACGTGTCAACCTGGTTGTTGATCAGCGAAAGCGTGCCGGTGGACAGCGCGCGCTTGCCGTCCGTGGAGAGGGCGATCACTTTGGGTGAACCGGCGGCCAGCGCGGCTCTGATATCCGGCAACTGGTCTTCCGGTGCGGTAAAGATCACCGCGATCGGCTCGATCTGGGCAATGGTGACGATGCCGGTCTGGGTTGCGGCGTTGACGATATTGCCGACATCGACCTGGCGCAGCCCGGCGATACCGGAAATCGGTGCCTTGACGGTGGCGTAGTCAAGCTGGGTTTGGGCGTTGGAAATCGCCGCCGTGTCGGCCTCAACCTGCGCCGTCAGTTGCGCGACGGTCGAGCGCTGCGTATCGGTCTGTTGCCGGGTCGCGAATTCCCCGAGCCTGGTAGAGCGCTGCAGGTCGAGACTGGCATTGGCGAGATTGGCGGCGTCCTGCGCCTTCTTGGCCTTGGCCTGATCGAGGGCGGCCTGGAACGGCCGCGGATCGATCTCGGCCAGGGTATCGCCTTCCTTGACGAACTGGCCTTCCTGAAACGCGATCCTGTTGATCTGGCCGTCGACGCGGGTGCGGACGACGACGGTATTGAAACCTTGCACGGTGCCAAGCCCGGTCAGATAGACCGGAAAATCGGCCCTCTCGACCGGGGCAGTCTTGACGGGGACTGCGGTGCGCGCCGGTGCGCGCTTCCCGGCGTCAGCCTGCGCCGGGCGTTCCTCGCCGTGGAATCGCTGCCAGCCCAAATAGCCCAGCCCGGCAATCGCTGCGACCAACAAGACCCAACGGATGGTGCGTGATCTCGACATGCCGACCTACGTGTTTCGGGAGACAGGCAATGGCACCCAGAACGGTTCCCTGCGGAGACAGATATTGTCTCGGCGTCCTCGGGGCGTACATGCACGAGCGCTTGAGAATCCTAAACAATTGGAAAGGTTGCGGCAGCGCACGCGTGAGGATCGGCATGACGACGGCGTGGCTCGCAATCTCGTTCATGGCTGTCGAACGGACCGCAAATTAGAATCGTTTTGATCTGGATGGATTCAAGCGACGTCTTGCCCCAACCGCGTTGACCGCAGAATTTTCGCTGAGTACCTACGGCGCAGGATTGTCCGCCGCACGTCGGCTGCCGCGAACTGAATTTCGTTAGCGGCATGTCCTGTCGGACCGGAGGAAGATGGCGGTGAGCTGATGGCGGAGAACCCCCGCGGTTCCGACAAAATCAAGCTCGCGGCCGGGGAGTTCGTGCGTTATCCTGCGCCTCGCTTGCATCTGGTCACGCCGGTCACGCGAGGTATGCGGGGGCGCTTTTTTCTGGCTGCAGAGCATGATACGGGATGGCTACGCCCGCAGCCTGATCTTCGATCTCGATATTCGATCCCGGCCCTGGTGGAGCGGCCTGGGCGAGACGACCCTGAAACGGTCAAATTGACCGGTATCTATCATAACCTTATCCGCTACTGGGCCTAAGTATGAATATGTCTCTTTCTCGCGCGACGACATTGGCTGTGATCTCGGCGCTGGCCATGCTGTCGCTTGCGGCGCCATCCTGGGCCCAGCAGAATGTCGCACCCGCAGCGCCGTCTGCGTCCCCGGTCCAACAGGCGCCCGCGGTTTCGCAAGCCCCAGCGGCACCGGTCCAGGCAACCCAGCCGGCTCAGCCGACGGCAGCCGCCGCGCCGGTTGCACCAACCGCAAGCTCAGACGCGACCGCTGCGCCGGCCGGGCGAGAAGGCACCTCGTTGAAGGCAACGACGGTTGCGCCGCGCGAATTGTCGCCGTGGTCCATGTACAAGGATGCCGACGTCGTGGTGAAGGCCGTGATGATCGGTCTCGCCTTTGCCTCGCTCGTGACCTGGACCGTCTTCATCGCCAAGATGTTCGAGCTGACCGTCGTACAGCGCAAGCTGCGCAGGGCGCTGGCCAAGATCGCCGACGCGAGGTCGCTGGCGGAAGCGCAATTCGCGCTGGGCGCCAAGGGCAGCGTATTGTCGGCCTTCCTTGCGGCAGCGATGCGCGAGGCGCGGCTGTCGGCGGGTATCTCGAGCGACGCCGGCATCAAGGAACGCGCCGCGTCGAGCTTTTCGGAAATCGTGCGCGCCGAAGCGCGGCGGATCCGGCTCGGCATGGGGCTGTTGGCGACCATCGGCGCGACGTCGCCCTTCGTCGGACTGTTCGGCACGGTCTGGGGCATCATGAACAGTTTTATCGGCATTTCGAAATCGCAGACCACGAACCTCGCCGTGGTGGCGCCCGGCATCGCCGAGGCGCTGCTCGCCACCGCCATCGGTCTGGTCGCCGCGATCCCCGCTGTCATCATCTACAATCACTTTTCGCGGGTGACCAAGGGCTACATGGAACTGGTCAGCCGTGCATCGGGCGCCGCGGGACGGCTGCTGTCGCGCGATCTCGACCGCACGCACATCAGCTCGCACGGTAGCTCGCATTCGCGCGCGGCGGCGGCGGAGTAGGCGATGGGCGCGTCAATCGCAGAACACGACCTCGATGACGACAGCGATTTCGCGGAATCGCATGAGATCAACGTCACGCCGTTCATCGACGTCATTCTCGTCCTCCTGATCATCTTCATGGTCGCAGCGCCCTTGTCGACCGTCGACCTGCCGGTCGATTTGCCGACGTCGACCGCAACCCCGCAGAAGAAGCCGGACAAGCCTACCTATGTCAGCATCAAGCCGGATCTCTCGGTTGCCATCGGTGAGAACATGGTCAAGCGCGTCGACCTGGTCCGCTCGCTCGATGCGATGCCCGACAGCAGCAAGGAGCGCCACGTCTTCCTGCGCGCTGACCGCGCCGTGCCCTATGGCGAATTGATGGATGTGCTCGAAATCCTGCGCGCCGGCGGCTATTCCAAGATCAAGCTGGTGGCGCTCGAAGGCGTTCCCGAAGCAGCAGCGGCGCAAGCGGCGCCGGCAAAGCCTTGACCGGCCTCGACGAGCAAAAGCCTTCGCGGCGGCTCTGGATTTCCGCCGCAGTGATTGCGCTCGCGCTCCACATTGGCGGCGCGGCGCTGGCGATCGCGCATTTGCAGACCGAAGAAGCCGATGACGCCCTCGGCGCGTCGGCAATCGAGATCGGGCTCGAAATGGCCTCCGTTCACCGCGAGGTGACCGATCTGCCGCCGGGTCCGGATACCGATGCTTCCGCGGCGTCGCCGCAGCTCGCCGAGCAGAAGGCCGAGGTCAAGGAAACCGAGCTGCCGCAGGACAAGCCGACGGAGCCCGAAGAGGCCGACCGGGTGGTGACGGAGAACGAGTCGAAAAAGCCGAAAGAGGACGACCCGAAGATCGCAGCGGTGCAGACGCAGGCGTCGACCGAGTCGGTTGCCTCCGAGGCGACCGCGACGCCGAGTTCAGAGGCCATTCCGGAAGGACAGCGTTCCATCGCACCGGTGATCGGCACCGGCGAGAGCGCACGACGCGTGCGCGCGACCTGGCAAAAGGAGCTGGTCGCGCATCTCGACAAGCACAAGCGTTACCCGAAAGAACGGCAGCAAAAATCCGCCGAGATCCAGATTCGCTTCACGCTCGACCGTATGGGCCGCGTGCTCTCGACCGATATCGAGAAGGGGTCAGGCGATCCGGCCTTCGACGAGGCGGCGCTGGCGATGGTGCGCCGCTCCGATCCGGTGCCGATGCCGCCGCCTATCATCGCCGACGAAGGCCTGACATTCACGCTGCCGGTGATCTTCCGCGTCAAGAACAAGAGCTGACGTCTCGCATTCCTGCCATGGCGTCAGATCGGATAATGCTGCGGCCCGGTTTCGATCGTGATCCAGCGCAATTCGGTGAATTCGGCGATGCCGGCCTTGCCGCCGAAGCGGCCATAGCCCGACGCCTTGACGCCACCGAACGGCATCTGCGCCTCGTCGTGAACCGTGGGCCCGTTGACGTGACAGATGCCGGAATCGATGCGCTTGGCGACCTCGAACGCGCGGGCGATGTCGCGGCCGAACACGGCGGCTGACAGTCCGTATTCGGTGTCATTGGCGACGCGGACGGCTTCGTCCACGCCGTTGACGCGCACGACGCAGACCACCGGGCCGAACGACTCCTCGCCGTAGATCCGCATCGACGAGTTGACGCCGTCGATCACCGTGGCCGACATCAGCGTGCCCTCGCTGCGCCCGCCTGCGACCACCTTGGCGCCTTTGCTGACGGCGTCGTTGATCAAGGCCTGGATGCGGGCCGCGGCATCGGTGCCGATCAGCGATCCCAGCGGCGCGTTACCCTTGCGTGGATCGCCGGCGACAAGCGATCCGGCTTTCGCCGCTAGTTTCGTTACGAAGGCGTCGGCAATCTTCTCGTCGACGACGAGCCGCTCGGTCGACATGCAGATCTGGCCCTGGTTCATGAAGGCGCCGAACGCTGCGGCGGCTACGGCGGCGTCGATGTCGGCATCGTCGAGCACGATCATCGGCGCCTTGCCGCCGAGTTCGAGCAGGGCCGGCTTGAGATATTTGGCTGCCACCTGCGCGATGATGCGGCCGACACGCGTCGAGCCGGTAAAATTGACGCGCCGCACGGCGGGATGGCCGATCAGCATTTCGATCAGCGCGGGGGCATCTTCCGGCGCGTTGGTGATGACGTTGAGGACGCCCGGCGGCAGTCCGGCATCGCGCAGGCATTCGGCGATCAGCCGGTGGGTGCCCGGGCAGATTTCGGAGGCTTTCAGCACCACGGTGTTACCGCAGGCAAGCGGCAGGGCGATGGCGCGTACGCCGAGAATGACTGGCGCGTTCCACGGCGCCATGCTCAGCACCACGCCGGCGGGCTGGCGTACGGCCATCGCGATACAGCCCGGCTTGTCGGAGGGGATGACTTCGCCCGAAATCTGCGTGGTGATGGCCGCCGCTTCGCGCAGCATGCTGGCGGCGAGGTGAACGTTGAAGCCGGCCCAGCCGGCCGTCGCGCCGGTCTCCGCCGCCATCAACTCGATGAACTGGGGTGCCTTCGATGCCAGAAGATCAGCAGCCTTCAACAGGATCGCACGTCTCGCGTTCGGACCGGTAGCGGACCATGCGGGGAAGGCGGCGGCCGCAGTGTCGGCGGCGCGCTTCGCATCCGCGATCTGGGCTGCCGCGGCGCGGCTTGCGAGATCGCCGGTGACCGGGTTGAGGCGATCGAACGTCGCGCCGTTCGATGCCGGGACATCCTTGCTGTCGAGCAGCAGCGAGATTTCGTACATGGCTTTCTCTCCTCACGCGTGGCGTTACGATGATGATGCGGTGGCCGGCGGTACGCCGCCGAGATAGGCGCGCTGGACGGCGGGATCGGCTTTCAACTGGTCGGCGGTGCCGTGCCCGACAATCACGCCGTTTTCGAGCACATAGCCGCGATCGGCGATCCGAAGGCTCTCCTGCGCGTTCTGTTCGACGAGCAAAAGCCCGACACCGGCCTCGCGCACCCGTCGCAAGGTGGCGAACAACTCCTGCACCATCGCGGGCGAGAGCCCGAGCGACGGTTCGTCGAGCAGCAGGATATCGGGATTGGACATCAGCGCGCGGCCGATGGCGAGCATCTGCTGTTCGCCGCCGCTCATGGTGCGCGCGATCTGGGCGGCGCGTTCGCGCAGGCGCGGAAACAGCGCAAGCACCTGCTCGCGCCGCGCCGCTTCACCCTCGCGGGCGCGCTTCGGATTGGCGCCGAGCAGAAGATTTTCCTTCACCGTGAGGTCGCCAAAGATGCCGCGGCCTTCCGGAACCAGCGCCAGCCCGCTTTCGACGATGTCGTGGGCGGCAAGCGCGGAGATATCGCGGCCGCCGAGGCGCACCTGCTTGCCGGGAAGCGTACGCACGACGCCCGCGATGGCTTTCAGGAGCGAAGTCTTGCCGGCGCCATTGGCGCCCAGGATCGTTACGATCTCACGGCGGCCGACGCTGAGGGCGACGCCGTCGAGCGCCCGATGCAGGCCATAAGCGAGGCTGAGATTTTTGACCTCAAGCATCGGCGGCTACCCCGCCAAGATAGGCCTTCACGACGGCCGCATCGCTCAGTACGTCCGCAGTGGCGCCTTCGGCGATCTTGCGTCCGCTGCTCATGACGATGCAGCGGTCGCACAGCGCGCGAACCGCGCTCATCACATGCTCGACCAGCACGATGGTGATTCCGTCAGCCCGCAATGATCGGATCAGGTCGATGCCGATCGCAAGTTCGGATGGATTGAGGCCGGCGAGCCATTCGTCGAGCAGCAATAGCCGTGGCTTTGCCGCGAGGGCGCGTGCGAGTTCCAGGCGCTTGCGGTCGATATAGGTCAGGTCGGCTGCCGGGCGCCGGTCGTGCCCGGCAAGACCGACGCGGTCGAGCAGGGCGTCGATCCGAACCTCGGCGTCGGTCGCGGACAAGTGAGGCCGCTGAAACGCCAAACCCGCCTTGATGTTCTCGCGGCAATCCATGCCGTCGAGCACGCGGACGAGCTGGAATGTCCGCGCCAATCCGAGCCGCGCGATCCGGTACGACGCAAGGCCCGCGATGTTCTGGCCCGTCAGGCGGATGGTGCCGGCATCGGGACGCAGCACGCCCGAGATCAGATTGAGCGCCGTGGTCTTGCCCGACCCGTTGGGACCGAGCAGGCCCATGATTTCGCCTTGGGCGACCGTAAAGTCGAGATCGTTGACCGCGACGAGCCCGCCGAACGCGCGCCGCAACCCACTGATCGTCAGCACGGGTGTTTGTCTGCCCTGGCTCATGCGGTTGCCCGTTGCCTGCTTTTGCCGCCCGCCGTCGTCGATAGCTTTTCCAACAATCCCGCGACGCCCCTCGGCAGCATGTAGACGATCAGCAGGAAGATGCAGCCGAGGATGATCGTGAACGTGTTCGGAAAGCGAGCACTCAGCAGTTCGAACAGTAGCGTCAGCGGCACGGCGCCAAGTACTGGCCCCCACAGCCGGTGCGCGCCGCCGAGCAGCGCCATGATCAGCACCTGAAACGAGATCATCGAATTGAAGGCGATCGACGGCTCGATATAGGTCCAGCGCGGCGCCATTATTGCGCCGACCAGCGTCATGACCGTGGCGCTGATCGTGAACAGGGCGACCTTGGCAAAGGTGGTGTTGATCCCGCAATGTTCTGCGACGGTCTCGTCTTCGCCGATCACCCGCAGCGCAAAGCCGAGGCGCGAGCGCGCGATCAGCCAGCCCAGCAGGAACACGGCGGCCGTGAGCGCGAGCAACTGCCAGTAAATATCGGCCTGCGTGATGTCGACGAAGACATAGCGCCCGAGCACGCGCGACTTGTTGACCTCGAACCAGACCACAAGCTGGCGGATCAGTTCGGTCAATCCAAAGGTGAAGATGACGAAATACACGCCGCTCAAGCGCAGCGTCGAGAGCCCGACGATGCCAGCCACAATGGCGCCGAGCGCCGCTGCGGTCAGCAGTACGAGCGGCCATGGCAAGATCTCGCCGAGCACGGCAACGGTATAGGCGCCGACACCGAAGAAGGCGGTGGTTGCCAGCGAGACGTAGCGGGTGGGCCCAGAGAACATGCCCCACGCCGTCGCCAGCACGGTGTATTGCAAAAGGCTGATGGCGAGCGCGAGGTAGTAGGCATTGCCGAGGCGCGGAACGAGCGCCAGCAGCGCAAGCGCTGTGAGCGCTGTGGCACCAAAGCCGGCGACACGCGCGCTCATCGCGTCGCCCTGCCAAACAGGCCGGCCGGCTTCACCAGCAGCACGGCGAGAAACAGCGCGAAATTCACTGCAAGCGTGAGCCCGGGATCGACATAGGAGGCAACCAGCGCCTCGCTGAGACCAAGCGCCAGGCCTGCGACCAGGCAGCCCAGCATGTTGCCGACGCCGCCCATCACGACGACGATCAAGGCCTTCATCGTGAAGACGACGCCGGATGACGCGCTGAAGGTGAGAAAGGTGCTGACCAAGACGCCAGCGGCGGCGACCAGCGCGCCACCCAACGCAAATGTCAGCGCCGAGGCCTGCCGCACATTGATGGCGACAAGCTGGGCGGCAAAAGGATCGACGGCGACGGCGCGTACCGCCGTGCCGGCGCGGGTCCGTGTCAGCGCGGCATACAGCGCCAGGCCGAGCAGGATGGTGATGCCGAGCGCGGCGAGGCGGTTGGCCGCGACCGTCTCACCGAGAAACTGCACCGGGAAGGCCAGGAACGAATAGCTGTAATAGGCGCCGCCGAACAGCGCGAGCATCGAGCCCTGAATGACGAAGGTGAGGCCAAAGGTTGCGAGAATGCTATCGACCTCGAGCGCGTCTCGGTTGGGCGCGCGTCGCACCAGCGGCGTCAGCAGCAATTTGTAGATTGCAAAGTTCAGCACGAAGGCGAGGGGGACGACCAGCGCCAGTCCAACAAACGGACTGATCGCCCAGCCCGTGAACAGCCAGTGCGATGCAAAGGCGGCGGCGATCAGGAACTCGCCATAAGAGAGGTTCATGATGCGCGCAACGCCGTACTGGAGCGTGAGCCCCATGGCGATGAGCGCATACATGCCGCCCAGCATCAGGCCGGTCAGAATGGCGTTGGTCATTGGCGTGCTGGCCGCGTCTCTATCTTGACGTTACGGTGCCACCCACGCCGGCTTCGGAACGATCGCGGCGCGCGCGCCTTCGTTCTTTGCCGGCGCGATGCCGTAGAACTCGCCGTCCTGCCACTGGCCAACCCACCAGTAACGCGTGGGCATGTTGTTCTCGAGCTTGACCTTGCCGATCACGGTGTCGAACGTGCCGGTCTGGAGATCCTTGATCACGGCGGCGCGGTCGATCTTGCCGACGCGCTCGATCGCCTGCTGCAGCATCTGCAGGCTGGCATAAGTGACCGCACTCGCCCAGCGGTCCGGCTCCGCCCCGTTGGCGGCGGCGGCCTTGTGGCGGGTGAGATAGTCCTTGATCGCGGGACTGTCGCCGCTCCAGCCGCCGATGCCCATCACGCCTTCGGTGTTCTTGCCGAATTTTTGCCGATAGAGCGGGAAGGCGGTGCCGACCCCGGTATAGAAAACCTTCGGATTGAGCCCGGCGATACGCGATTGCTCGGTCAGCGCCAGCGTATCCGGAGGATAGCTGAAGGCAATGAAGACATCCGGGTTGAGCGCCTTGATCTCATTCACGATCGGCGCCAGATCCTGCGTGCCGATCGGATAGCTCTTGTCGTAGGCGAGCTTGAACTTCGCGTTGGTGAGTGCCGGCCGCGCCGCCGACGACAGATCGATCCCGAAGCCGTCGGCAATACTAACCATTGCCACGGTGTCGCCGATCTTCTTTTCGTCGCGCAACTTGTTCAGCAATTCGACCAGCGATTTTGCGGCGTCCGCGCTGGTGCCGAGCAGCCAGAAACTGTTGGGCCAGCGCTTGGCGAGTTCGGGCGCGCGGTCGGTCACGGCTGTGGCGGCGAGGTGCGGATAGCCTTCGCGATTGAGCGTCGGACCAACGGCGAGGTTGAGGCCGGTGCCCCATGGCGGCAGGATGAAATCGACCTTGTCCTGGTTGATCAGCCGCTCGAGCGCGCGCACCGCCTCTTCGGCGTTGGAGCGGTCGTCATATTGTACGACCTCGATCGGGACGCGCTTGTCGCCGAGCTTGATGCCACCGGCGGCATTTACCTCCTTCACCCACAATTCGTAGTTGGGGATGGTGGTGACCGCGGCGCCTCCGGTGTTGGGGCCGGTGCGCGAAATCGCGTAGCCGATCTTGATCGAGGTTTGCGCCTCGGCGATGGCGGTCAGGCCGAGCGTAGCGGCGCAGGTGGCGGCCGCCAGCAGGGCGGTGCGCCGCGTCAGGAATGTCATCATTTTGTCCTCCCAGGGTGCGTCGACCGGCGCCATTGAACTGGCGCTCGTGATCGCCCTGACGTTAGGGTAGGTTGCCGGACGCTTGGAATTGGACGAAACCGGGGAAAGATTGTACTTTTCTGGCAGACCTTCCGCTTAACTGGCGGCGGATTGTCTCAGGAGCGAATTACTTAGAGATTTGGGCATGTCGGCATCACCAGGGCTGAACGGACTGCCGGTCGGCGTCGCGCTGGCGGTGCGTGCGGAGGCTTTTTCGGCTGCCCTGGCGGCTCGATCGTGGGTCATCCGCCAGAAGGCGGAGCGCCGGGCGCATCTATTGTTGCTGCAATCGGACCGCGGCCGGGCTTCATGGCACGGAACCGGTGTCGCGCTCGAAGCGCCGGCGCTGCTCTGGTTGCCGGGCAGCACCGATGCAGCGCTGCACGTTGGTCCCGGCGCGCGTGGCTTCCTGTTGTCGGTGGACGATGCCTTCCTGATCAAGATTATCGCGGGCAGCGCCGAGGCGCTGCATCTGCGCAGAACCACTGAGCGCGCTGCGCTGGTTGCTGGCGAGACGCTTCCTCCACATCTCGACACGATCGCCGAATCCTGCCGCGCGATCGTGGCGGAGTTGCGCGCGCCCGGCTTTGGCAGTGCGACGCTGATCGCCTCACATCTGCTGTTGCTGTGTCTGCAACTCTGCCGGCTCAGCGCCTCGCATGATGAGCGTCACGAGGTTGCAGCGCGTGGCGGTGGTCCGGCGCTGGTCGGCAATTTCCTGCAAATGGTCGAACTGCATTACCGCGACGGCTGGCCGGTGGCGCGCTATGCGGACGCGCTCGGTGTCACGTCCGACAAGCTGCACGCCCATTGCCAACGGGAGAAAAACTGCGGCCCGCGCGCGATCATCCACGAGCGCCTGGTCCGCGAGGCCTGCACGCGTCTGCAGCAGCTCGATCTTCCGGTCGAGCAGATCGGATATGGCCTGGGTTTCCGCGATCCCGCCTATTTCAATCGCTTCTTCCGCAAGTATTGCGGCGCATCACCGGGCAGCTATCGCCGGCAGATCCGACTGGAGCACGCACGCAGCGGTCCGTCCTACGCGGCGTGGCCGTGAAGCCGCGCCCTCTCTTCGAACGGGACAGGGGCATTCGGCGCCATGATCGCCGCGCCAATCCAGCGCGGCCGACGCAATCATTTCGTTCGAAGGTCAGCGCCAGAAGTAGCGGATGCTGACGTAGACGATCGCGAGGCAGATGAAAATCAGTGCCACCGGCAACCGCGGTTTGGCCGCTTGGCCCGACGCAGCCTGTTGTTTCGGCCGGGGGGCCGGACGGCGGAAAGCGGTGACGTTGCCGCTGTCGGTGGCCGGCTCGCTCGCGCGCGAAGGAATCTCGGGTGGCGTTCCGGAGCCGCCCATTTCCGCATAGTAGCTCTTGTACATGAGCTGGATGGTGGCCTCGGAAGCGTCCGCCTCGGTCATCCTCGCAAGGAGCAACTGCCTGTAGCCTTCAAGAAAGTTTTGCGCCTCGGCGGGCAGGGCGGTGAAGCCGTTGAGCTTGGCCAGCATCTTCCATGTTGCAAAATCTGCCCTCGCGCGGGTGTCGGCGCGTCGCGCAATCAACATATCGGCAGCTTTGGTCGCCATGGTCCGGGTCGGTTCTTCCCTTGTGGGTTCGCTTCTGTTTGAAGCTTAAGCGTTGCCGGTGATGAAGAGAAGCGCATTGATCACATAACCGGTCAGTGTCCGCAGTATCGCCGAAATAACATCAAGATTTAGGCCGAGCTGCGCGCCGATGATGGGAAGCAGGATCAGAAGGCCGATCAAAATCAGCATCCCATACGGTTCCAGCCGCGACAGCGGGTAAGCCAGCACCCGCGGCAAAAGCCCGACGGCGACCCGGCCACCGTCCAGCGGCGGGATCGGCATCATGTTGAAAATCGCCAGCACGATATTGATCAGGAAGGCGTTTTTGAGGTTGTCCGCCGTCCATTTGGCGGCTTCCGCCGGCACCAGAGGCAGGGCGTGGAAGGCCAAAGCCGTGACAAGCGCCAAGGCGATGTTGGTGGCAGGGCCGGCCAGCGCCACCCAGACCATGTCGAGCCGAGGGTGGTTCAGGTTCCGGAAATTCACCGGGACCGGCTTGGCATAACCAAACACGAACGGCGAATGCGACAGCAGCAGAACGCCGGGGAGAATGACGGTGCCAAAGGGATCGATATGCTTGAAGGGGTTGAAGCTGACCCGGCCAAGCTCCCATGCAGTCTTATCCCCGAGCCGATACGCCACGAAGGCGTGGGCGGCCTCGTGGAAGGTGATGGCGATGAGGAGTGGGAGCACCCAGACCGATATGCCGTACAGTGAGATGTTCAAGCGGTCTGCCCCGGTTTGCGCTTCGAGACTGCCAACCTAGCATGCCCACGTCATTGGGGAACCGTCTCCTGATATTGCGGCAGGCCGTCGTCGAGGCAAACCCAGGCCATCTTTTCCGAGACCCAGATGTGCTCGGTGGGCGCAAAGGCGTTGCGGTCGTCGAAGGCGGCCAGCGCGACGCCGACCACGGTGCCGTTGGTTCGCCTGGAAAACAGCCTGGTACCGCAGACCTTGCAGAACACCCGGTCGAGCGCCTCCGACGACGGATAACGCGCCGTTTCGCCCTCGACCGAGAGCGACCGCTGGTCGAACAGCGCGCGGGCAAAGAACGGCGAGCCCATCGCCTTCTGGCATTTGCGGCAGTGGCAGATGCGGACGTTGAGCGGGTTGCCCTCGGTCTTGAACCGGACTGCGCCGCAAAGGCATCCGCCTTCCCTGGTCATGGTCGCTCCTAGTACGTCGCGCGGCCGCCCGAGATATCGAACACCGCACCCGTCGAGAACGCGCAATCTTCCGACGCCAGCCACGCCACCATCGCCGCGAGTTCTTCCACCAGCACAAAGCGCCCCTTCGGAATCTTCGACAGCATGAAATCGATGTGTTGCTGCGTCAGTTGGTCGAAGATCGCGGTTTTCGCCGCCGCCGGCGTCACCGCGTTGACGAGGATGTCGTGCTGCGCAAGTTCCTTGCCGAGCGACTTGGTCAGCGCGATCAGGCCGGCCTTCGAGGCCGAATAATGCGCCGCGTTGGGATTGCCTTCCTTGCCGGCGATGGAAGCGATGTTGACGATGCGGCCGTATTTTTGCTGCAGCATCGCAGGCACCACCGCCTTGCAGCAGATGAAGGGGCCGTCGAGATTGATGCGCAGCACCTTGCGCCATTCCTCGAGGTCGGTCTCCCAGACCGTCTTGTTGACGCCGGCGATGCCGGCATTGTTGACGAGGATGTCGATCCTGCCGAGCGCCTTCAGCGTTTCGTCGCGGGTCTTCTCGACGGCGGCGAGGTCGGAGACATCGACCTTGAAGGCGAATACGGCCGGGCCCATTTCCTTGGCGGCTCTTTCCGCGAGCGGCAGGTCAAAATCCCAGATCGCGACCTTCGCACCCGATGCGACGAAGCGTTCGGTGATCGCGCGCCCAAAACCCTGCGCCCCGCCGGTGACGACGGCGCAGCGGCCGTTCAGATCGATCTTGTTCATGCTGGAAGCCTTTGACAGTGTGGACGTCAGAGCATGTAGCCGCCATCGACGACGAGGTCGACACCGGTGGTGAACGCGGCTTCGTCGCTCGCAAGATAGATCGCCATGGCCGCGATCTCCTCGGCGGTGCCCAGCCGGCCCATCTTCTGGCGGGCGATGAACATCTCTTTGCCCTGCGGGCCGACGGCCGTGGCGCGGTCGAGCATCGAGGGTGTCTCCACCGTGCCAGGGCAGATGCTGTTGCAGCGGATGCCCTGGGTGATGAAGTCGAGCGCAACCGCGCGCGTGAGCAACGAAACCGCCGCCTTGGACGCACTGTAGACATAACGGTTGGCCGGTGGCCTCAACGCCGCGCAAGACGAGATGTTGACGATGCTGCCGCCTCCGCCCGCCAGCATCGCCGGCAGAAACGCCTTGATGGTCCGGTGCATGGATTTGACGTTGAGGTCGAACGAGAAGTCCCAGTCCTCTTCCGAACAGTCCAGGATGGTTCCGTGGTGCACGAAGCCCGCCGCGTTGAGCAGGATGTCGATCTTTCCAATGCGCTTGGCGAAGGCGTCGACCTCGGCGGTGCTGCGAACGTCAAGTCGTGCCGTCTCGGCGACGCCTTCCTTGCCCAGGGTGGCGATGCCGTTTTCATTGATGTCGGTGGCGATCACCGTGGCGCCTTCGCGCGCGAATGCTATTGCGCATGCCCGGCCGATGCCCGCCGCTGCGGCGGTGACAACAGCGCGCTTTCCCTTCAGTCGATCTGACATGTTTTTCTTTTCCTCTTTTCTTCGTCATTGCGAGGAGCGATAGCGACGAAGCAATCCATTTTTTCTTGCGCGGAGGCATGGATTGCTTCGCTTCGCTCGCAATGACGGCGCTTACCTAATGATTGTCCCGCGCCACGCCGACGGTGCCGGCGATATTCTGATAACGCGTGGCGAGCTCCATGCAGGCGCCGGTGGCCTGCTGTCCGACCGTCGAGCGGTAGAGCTCCTGCCACGGCGTCTGGTTGGCCGGGTAGGGGAAGCCGCCCTTGTCCTTCAACTCGGTGCGGCGCTTCTTCAATTCATCGCTCGAGATCAGGATGTTGGCATCGCCCGTGTTGAGGTCGATGCGAACCTTGTCGCCGGTTCGCAAGATCGCCAGTCCGCCATCGGCGGCGGCCTCGGGCGAGGCGTTGAGGATCGAGGGCGAACCCGAGGTGCCGGACTGCCTTCCGTCGCCGATGCAGGGCAGCGAAAGAATGCCGCGTTTGATCAGCGCCGCCGGCGGCTGCATGTTGACGACCTCGGCGCCGCCGGGATAGCCGATCGGCCCGGCACCGCGGATGAACAGCACGCAGTGCTCGTCGATATTGAGCGAGGGATCGTCGATCCGGTCGTGATAATCCTCCGGTCCCTCGAACACGATGGCGCGTCCCTCGAACGCATTCGGGTCTTTCGGATTGATCAAATAGCGGTCGCGGAATTCCTTTGAAATCACGCTGGTCTTCATGATTGCGGAATCGAACAGGTTGCCGCGCAGCACGAGGAAGCCGGCGTCCTTTACCAGCGGCTTGTCGTAGCTCCAGATCACGTCGCCGTCGGGCTTTGGCGCCTCGCGGCAGTTCTCGCCGATAGTGCGGCCGTTAACCGTGACGGCGTCTTCGTGGACGCGCTTGTGCGCCATCAATTCGCGCACCACCGCCGGCACGCCGCCGGCGCGATGGTATTCCTCGCCGAGATAGAAGCCGGCCGGCTGCATGTTCACCAAGAGCGGGATGTCGTGGCCGTGCTTCTGCCAGTCGTCGATCGAGAGCTCGACACCGATATGCCGCGCCAGCGCGTTGATATGGATCGGCGCGTTGGTCGAGCCGCCGATCGCCGAATTCACCACGATGCAGTTCTCGAACGCCTTGCGGGTCAGGATGTCGGAGGGCTTGAGATCCTCCCAGACCATTTCGACGATCCGTTTTCCCGTCTCATAGGCGATCTGACCGCGCTCGCGATGCGGCGCCGGGATCGCCGCGCAGCCGGGCAGCGACATGCCGAGTGCTTCCGCCAGCGAGTTCATGGTCGAGGCGGTGCCCATGGTGTTGCAATGGCCGACCGACGGCGTTGAGGACGCCACGAGTTCGATGAACCCGTTGTAGTCGATCTCGCCAGCGGCAAGCATCTCGCGCGCTTTCCAGACGATGGTGCCTGAACCGGTGCGCTCGCCGTTGTGCCAGCCGTTCAGCATCGGACCGCCCGACAGCACGATCGCGGGCAGATTGACGGTCGCTGCCGCCATCAGGCAGGCCGGCGTGGTCTTGTCGCAGCCGGTGGTCAGCACCACGCCGTCGAGGGGATAGCCGAACAGGACTTCGACCAGGCCGAGATAGGCGAGGTTGCGGTCGAGTGCCGCCGTCGGCCGCTTGCCGGTCTCCTGGATCGGATGCGTTGGGAATTCCATCGCGATGCCGCCGGCGGCCCGAATGCCCTCGCGCACGCGATGCGCCAGTTCGAGATGGTGGCGGTTGCATGGGGAGAGGTCGTTGCCGGTCTGGGCGATGCCGATGATCGGCTTGCCGGATTGCAATTCCTCCCGGGTCAGGCCGTAATTGAGGTAGCGCTCGAGATAGAGCGCCGTCATTCCCGGATTATGCGGATTATCGAACCACTCGAGGGAACGTAGTCTTCGGCCCTCGCCATTGGTGGCAGTCTTGTTGTCGTTCTTTTTCATTGGTTCCTCCCGCACTGCAAGCTCATGGGCGGCTAAAATCACGGCGGCGATTGCACCATGCTGAAAATTTCATCCGCTGCAACGCGCTTCGCCCGTGTGCTACTGAGCAACCGATCTTAGTTCGGGCCAAAAGATAGCGCTACCATTTTCTGTCCGCGCTCAATCTATGCCCACAGACCCGGCCATTACGGTGCTTTGTCGCGTTGAGCTTTCACGGACCACCAACTGAAAGCCAAGGTCGAGCACCGGCGTCTGGGGGCGACGGCCCTCGATCGCGTCGATTACCATGGTGACGGCGTGCCGACCCATTTCATAGCGATTGGTTCGCACACTGGTGATCGAGGGGACCGCGGCGGCGGTGAATTCCAGGTCGTTGAAGCCGACAATGGCCAAGTCACGGGGAATCGATATCTGCCGACGCTGGCATTCGAAGAGAACGCCGAGCGCGAGGTCGTCATTGACGCAGAAGACCGCGTCGATATCGGGCGTCTGGGCAAGGAGGTCGGCGAACAGCGTTCCGCCAAGTGTGACGGTCGTGGGTACGGAAGTGGTGACGATGAGGCTCGGGTCGAACAGCGAGGCCGCTTTCATGGCATCACGATACCCTTCGAACCGCCGCTGCACGCGGGGGTCCATTCGCGCACCGAGAAATCCGATGCGGCGGCGTCCTTGCTCGAGGATGTGCGAAATCGCCGCAGAAGCTGCATCGTAGTGCGAAAAGCCGACCATCATGTCGACAGGACTGTCGCCGATCTCCATGATCTGCGTGACCGGGCAATTCATCGACTCCAGGATCGTGCGCGATTCCGCGGTTTGGTTGATACCGGTGACGATCAATCCCGCAGGCTTCTGCGCCCGAAACAGGCGCAGCAGCTTTTCCTCCTGCAGGATGCTGTAGCGCGTATTGGCAAGTTGAATGGTGTAGCGGCTACCTTCGGAGGAATCGTAGATGCCGCGCAGCACATCGGCGAACACGTTGTTGGTGAGAGAAGGAATGACGACGCCGATGACTTCGGTACGGTGCGAGGCGAGGGCGCGCGCAGCGAGATTGGGTACGTAACCCAGTTCCTTCACGGCGCTGTCGACGCGTTCCCGCTTGTTAAGCGACAACGCTTCGGGGTTCCTGAAAAAACGTGATGCCGTGATTGGGCTGACGCCAGCGAGCTTGGCGACCTCGGTGAGGCGGATTTTGCCAGACTTTGTCTGTTTTCGTCCCATCTTGCGGTCATATCACAACAAATTAGACGTTTGAACAATTATTGACAGCGCTACCATCGGATTGCTAAAAGCCGCCAAACTGCGGATGATAATGACCGTTGAATTCGACTTCCGGCATTAGAGTCGAAAAGACAGCATGGCGTCGTCGCCCGTCTGTGGCGCCACAAAGCAGAAATTGAGGGGAGAGAGTTCGATGTCGTCGGTACAGATTCGCGACGTGCGCAAGTCGTTCGGAAACTTTGAAGTTTTGCACGGCGTGTCGATTCCGATCGAGGATGGCGAGTTCGTCGTGCTCGTCGGCCCCTCCGGCTGCGGCAAGTCGACCTTGCTGCGGATGCTCGCAGGCCTCGAAAACATCACCTCCGGCACGATTTCGATCGGCGATCGCGTGGTCAACAATGTCCAGCCCAAAGAGCGCGACATTGCCATGGTGTTCCAGAACTACGCGCTCTATCCGCACATGACGGTCGCCGACAATATGGGCTTTTCGCTCAAGCTGCGCGGCGCCAAGCCCGAGGAAATCTCGACCGGCGTCAAGCGTGCCGCGGAAATCCTGGCGCTGACCCCGCTGCTCGAACGCTATCCCCGGCAATTGTCGGGCGGTCAGCGCCAGCGCGTCGCCATGGGCCGCGCCATCGTGCGCGACCCGCAAGTGTTCCTGTTCGACGAGCCCTTGTCCAACCTCGACGCCAAGCTTCGCGTGGCGATGCGCACCGAGATCAAGGAACTGCACCAGCGGCTCAAGACCACGACGGTCTACGTCACCCACGACCAGATCGAGGCCATGACCATGGCCGACAAGATCGTGGTGATGCATGACGGTATCGTCGAGCAGATGGGCACCCCGCTCGAACTCTACGACACCCCGGCCAACCAGTTCGTCGCGGGCTTCATCGGCTCGCCGGCAATGAATTTCCTCAAGGGCCAGGTGAAGTCGAACGGCAGTGCGGGCTTTGAGGGGCCGAATGGCGTCAAGCTGCCGCTGGCGTCGGCACCGGCCAATTCGGAAGGGCGGCCCGCGGTCTACGGCGTCCGTCCCGAACATTTCACCATCGCCGACGACGGCGCCGAGGCCGAGATCGTCGTGGTCGAGCCGACCGGTTCGGAAACCCAGGTCTTCGCCAAGCTCGGCGGAGAGCAGGTGGTCGCCGTGTTCCGCGAGCGGCATCAATTCAGTCCGGGCGACAAGGTCCGGCTCAAGCCGGATCCAGCGCTCGTGCATCTGTTCGACGAGACGACAGGAAAGCGACTGAATGGCTGAGCAATAACTAAAGTGGCTGAGCAATAACTAAAAAAGATATTCAAAGGGAGGATGGACCATGCACGACTTTACCCGCCGCTCTCTGCTTCAGGGTGGCACGGCACTGGCTGCGGCCGGCGCCTTGACCGGACCGGCACTGCTCGATTTCGCCAAGGCCTGGGCGCAAGCCTCGCCATGGAAGGCCGAGCCCGGCGCCAAGCTGACAGTGATGCGCTGGAAGCGCTTCGTGCCGGCGGAAGACGACGCCTTCAACGCCATGGTCGCCGCGTTCAAGACCGCTACCGGCACCGAAATGAACGTGTTCTCGGAGTCGTTCGAGGACGTGCAGCCGAAGGCGTCCGTTGCCGCCAACACCGGCTCGGGTCTCGACCTCGCCTGGGGCCTGCACACGCTGCCGCAACTGTTCCCGGCGCAAGTGCTGCAGTTGAACGATGTCGCCGACTATCTCGGCAAGAAATACGGTGGATGGACCGAAGCCGCGGCGGTGACCTGCAAGCAGGGTGACAACTGGCTCGGTATCCCGGTCGCGACCATCGGCGGCTACATGACCTACCGCAAATCGTCGGTGGAGAAGGCCGGTTTCAAGGATTTCCCGAAAGACTTCCCGGGCTTCCTCGAAATGTGCAAGGCGCTGAAGAAGAACAACACGCCGGCCGGTTTCCCGCTGGGCCACGCCTCGGGCGACGCCAATGCCTGGCTGCACTGGATCCTCTGGGGTCACGGCGCCTACACCGTCGACAAGGACAACAAGGTCATCATCAACTCGCCCGAGACGGTGAAGGCGCTCGAATACTGCAAGGCGCTGTCCGACACCTTTATTCCCGGCGTCGCGTCGTGGAACGATTCGTCGAACAACAAGGCGTTTCTGTCGGGCGAGCTGCATTGCACCGCCAACGGCATCTCGATCTATGTCGCGGCCAAGGACGATCCGACCAAGAAGGAGCTCACCGAAGACACGTATCATGCGCTGTGGCCGGTCGGTCCCATCGGGAAGCCGACCGAACTGCAGCTCTGCGTGCCGATCCTGGCGTTCAAGTTCACCAAATATCCGAACGCCGCGAAGGCCTTCATCGCCTTCATGCTGGAGAAGGAAAACTACGACAAGTGGCTGATGGGCGCGCGCGGCTATCTCACCCACACGCTCAATGCCTACGATAACTCGCCGGTCTGGACCGCGGATCCGAAGAACCAGGTGTTCAGCCAGGCGAGCAAGCGCGCGTTGCCTGCGTCCGGCATCGGTACGCCGGGTGAGAAGGCGGCAACCGCGATCGCCGACTTCCTGGTGGTCGACATGTTCGCCAACTACTGCACCGGCGCCAAGGATGCCAAGACCGCGATCGCGGAAACCGAGCGGCAGTTGAAGCGCATCTATCGCTAACGAGACCGGGGCGGATGGCGGGTGACCGCCGTCCGCTCCATTCATTTTCAATCGGGACATCGCCCATGGCTGACATCGCAATCGCGCCACGACGCGCCAAGACGGAGATTCGCGAGGCCAACGCGTGGGATCAGCTCAAGCACAACCGTAACTGGTTGGGCTTCTGGTTCATGGTGCCGGCGCTGGTGTTCCTGATTTTCTTCCTGGCCTATCCGCTGGGCCTCGGTATCTGGCTTTCGTTCACCGACACCCGCATCGGTCGCGTCGGGGCATATGTCGGGACCGAGAATTACGAGTGGCTGTGGGACGACGCCATCTTCTGGCTCTCGGTGTTCAATACGCTTTTGTACACGTTCGTCGCCAGCGCGATCAAATTCGGCATCGGGCTCTATCTGGCGCTGCTCCTGAACGAGAACATGCCGTTCAAGGCGATGCTACGCGCGCTGGTGCTGATCCCCTTCATCGTGCCGACCGTGCTCTCGGCGCTGGCATTCTGGTGGATTTTCGATTCGCAGTTCTCGATCATCTCGTGGTCGCTGAAGCAGATGGGGCTGATCACCGAGAATATCAATTTCCTCGGCGACACGACATGGGCGCGTATCTGCGTAATCTTCGCCAATATCTGGCGCGGCGTGCCGTTCGTGGCGATCACGCTGCTGGCCGGCCTGCAGACCGTGTCTCCGTCGCTCTATGAGGCCGCGACGCTGGATGGCGCCACCCGCTGGCAGATGTTCCGCCACATCACCTATCCGCTGCTGACACCGATCATCGCTGTCGTGATGACATTCTCGGTGTTGTTCACCTTCACCGACTTCCAGTTGATCTGGGCGATGACGCGGGGGGCCCGGTCAACGCCACTCATCTGATGGCGACCTTGTCTTACCAGCGTGCGATCATCGCTGGCCAATTGGGAGAAGGCGCGGCGATCGCAAGCGCGATGATTCCGTTCCTGCTCGCCGCGATCATGGTGTCCTGGTTCGGGCTGCAGCGCCGCAAGTGGCAGCAGGGAGAAAGCAATGACTGACCTGCCCACCTCTAAGATCGATCTCAAGGCTGTACTGCATAGCTCGGCGCCGACGGTCGCGAAGGACGATCACAGCGAGGGTATGAGCTATCTGCAGTCGGTTCCCCGGCGTATGGTGACGCTCTATCTGCCGCTGTCGATCATCGTCGTCGTCCTGCTGTTCCCGTTCTACTGGATGGGGCTGACGGCGATCAAACCGGACGAGCAACTGCTCGATCTCGACAGGTACAACCCGTTCTGGACCTGGAATCCGACCTTCAAGCACTTTTACAAGCTCCTGTTCGAAAGCCACTATCCGATGTGGCTCTGGAACACGATGTATGTGGCGGTCTGCGCCACCATCCTGTCGATCATTGCGAGCGTGCTCGCCGCCTATGCAATCGTTCGCCTCCGCTACAAGGGCGCCAACCTGGTCGGCGGCCTGATCTTCCTGGCCTACCTTGTGCCGCCCTCGATCCTGTTCATCCCGCTCGCCACCGTCGTGTTCCAGTACGGCCTGTTCGACTCGCCGATGGCGTTGATCCTGACCTATCCGACCATCCTGATCCCGTTCTCGACCTGGCTGCTGATGGGCTACTTCAAAACCATCCCGTTCGAGCTGGAGGAATGCGCGCTGATCGATGGTGCCAGCCGCTGGCAGATCCTGATCAAAATCGTGCTGCCGCTGGCGATTCCCGGACTGATCTCGGCGTTCATCTTCTGCTTCACGCTGTGCTGGAACGAGTTCATCTATGCGCTGACGTTCCTGCAATCGACCTCCAACAAGACGGTGCCGGTCGCAATCGTCAACGAATTCGTCGATGGCGACATCTATCGCTGGGGCTCGCTGATGGCGGGTGCGCTGGCGGGCTCCTTGCCGCTGGTCATCCTTTACGCCTTCTTCGTCGAGCACTATGTGTCGGCCATGACGGGAGCCGTGAAAGAGTGATGCCAGAGGCCCGCATCAAGAAATAGCAAGCTATCGCTGTCGTCCCTGCGAAAGCAGGGACCCATAATCACCGGCGGCAATTGTTGAGACGAAGCCGTCAACCGTCCCGTCTTGAACGCATCGGCCGCGGCGTATGGGTCCCGGCTCAAGGCCGGGACGACCACGTATGAAGAGGGAGTAGGGGTCTTGCACATTCTGATTCTCGGCGCCGCCGGCATGGTGGGCCGCAAGCTGACCGAACGGTTGCTGCGCGACGGCCGCCTCGGCAAGCACGACATCACCCGAATGACGCTGCAGGACGTGGTGGCGCCCACCAAGCCCAACGCATCGATCCCGATTCAAGTCGTGGCTTCCGATTTTGCTGATCCCGGCGCGGCGGAGCCGCTGATCGCGCATCGACCGGACGTGATCTTTCATCTCGCCGCGATCGTTTCCGGCGAGGCCGAGGCCGAATTCGACAAGGGCTACCGCATCAATCTCGACGGCACGCGATACCTGATCGATGCCATCCGCCACGCCGGCGGCGGCTACAAGCCGCGGCTGGTGTTCACGTCCTCGATCGCAGTGTTCGGCGCGCCTTTCCCGGAAAAGATCGGCGACGAATTCTTCCATACTCCGCTGACGAGCTATGGCACGCAGAAGTCGATCTGCGAACTCCTGATCAACGATTACACCCGCAAGAACCTGCTCGACGGCATCTCGATCCGCCTGCCGACGATCTGCGTGCGGCCGGGCAAGCCGAACAAGGCGGCCTCTGGCTTCTTCTCCAACATCATTCGCGAGCCGCTCGCCGGCGAGGAGGCCGTATTGCCGGTCTCCGAAGACGTGCGGCACTGGCACGCCTCGCCGAAATCGGCGGTGGGCTTTCTGGTCCACGCCGGCACCATGGATCTCGACGCGATGGGGCCGCGCCGCAACCTCAGCATGCCCGGCATGTCGGTGACCGTCGGCGAACAAATCGCGGCCCTCGATCGCGTCGCCGGCAAGAACGTCACCGCGCGCATCAAGCGCGTGCCCGATCCGACCATCATCGGTATCGTCTCTGGCTGGCCGCGGGATTTTTCCACCGACCGCGCACTCAAGCTCGGCTTTACCACTGCCGAGAAGACGTTTGACGACATCATCCGGATTCATATCGAGGATGAACTCGGCGGCAAGTTCGCGGCCTGAGTTGATTTCTCGCCCGGTCATGCGGATGCGGTCATGAGCAAGGTAGCCTGCATCGGCGAGTGTATGGTCGAGCTCAAGCAGGCCGAAGGGGCTGAGGCTGGCCTGTATTCGCGCGGCTACGGCGGCGATACGCTCAATACCGCCGTCTATCTCGCGCGCCTCGGCGCTGGCGCCGACTACATCACCGCGCTCGGCGACGATAGTCTTAGCGATGAGATGATAGCAGGCTGGGCCGCGGAGGGTGTCGGCACGGAGCGCGTGGTTCGGCTGCCCGGCAAACTGCCGGGTCTCTACATGATCGAGACCGACGACAAGGGCGAACGCCGGTTCTTTCACTGGCGCGACAACGCCGCCGCGCGCAGCCTGATGGATTTGCCGGAGACGCCTGAGATCCTTGATGCGCTCGCTGGCTATGACGTGATCTATCTCTCGGCGATTACGCTGTCGCTATATGGTGCGGAGGGGCGGACGCGGCTGTTTGCGGCTCTCAACCGCGCGCGCGACAATGGGGCGCGTTTCGCTTTCGATACCAATTTCCGCGCCCGCGGCTGGCCCGATCTCGATGTTGCGCGCGCCGTTTTTCAGGAGGCCTTCACGGCTGCCGATATCGTGCTGGCCTCCACGGAGGATTTGCTGCCGCTCTATCCGGGGGGGACCAACGAAGCATTGCTGGCGCGGATTCCGGGCGCCGAGGTGGTATTGAAGCTCTCGGAGCCGGCGAGCATCGTGCGTCTGGAAGGCGTGCCTTATCCGATCAAGGCCAAGCCGGTGGAGGCGCCCGTCGTCGACACCACAGCGGCCGGCGACAGTTTCGCGGCCGCCTACGTGGCCGCGCGTCTCGTTGGTGCGGATCCGCTTGAAGCTGCGCGGGCCGGGCATCGTCTAGCCGGCGTTGTGGTATGTCATCCCGGCGCGATCATTCCGCGCGCGGAGATGCCGTCCGGCCTCATTCCGAACCACGTTCATTCTCGCAAGGCATCGCCATGACCGCAGCCGCACGGCAGGAGCAGCTCGCCACGATCTTCAAGTCCGCGACGGTGATCCCGGTGCTCACCATCGAGCGGCTGGAAGACGCGGTGCCGCTCGCTCGTGCGCTGGTGGCAGGTGGGGTGCGTGTGCTGGAAGTCACCCTGCGGACGCCGGTCGCCGCGGATGCCGCCAAGGCCATGATCGCAGAGGTGCCGGACGCCATCGTCGGCATCGGCACGATCCTGAACGCCGACGACTTGGCGCGGGCGCGCGCACTCCGGGCCAAATTCGGTATCAGCCCGGGCGCGACGCCGGGGCTATTGAAAGCCGCCGCCGCGAGCGACCTGCCATTTGCCCCGGGGATCGCGACCGCTTCCGAACTGATGCAGGCGCTGGCGGCCGGCTTCGACATCGTGAAATTCTTCCCAGCGGAACAGTCCGGCGGTATCAAGGCACTTCGGGCGCTGGCGGGGCCGTTTCCGAATGTCAGGGTTTGCCCGACTGGCGGCATCGGCGAGGCCAATGCCGCAACCTGGCTGGCTGAGCCGAATGTGGTGGCGGTGGGCGGTTCCTGGCTTTGTCCGGCGGCGGACATCCGGTCCGGGAACTGGGGCGGCATAACCGCCATGTGCGCGCGGGCCATGAAATCGTTGAAACCGGCGTGAAGTCTGTTCCCCGATAGGCTACAAAAGCCTTCAGAACCGAAATAAGGGAGAACGACCATGACAGCCAGCATCGTCGGATGGGCGCACACGCCATTCGGCAAGTTCGACGCGGAAACCGTCGAGAGCCTCGTGGTCAAGGTTGCGACCGATGCGCTTGCCGACGCCGGCATATCGGCTGAAGACGTCGACGAGATCGTGCTCGGGCATTTCAATGCCGGCTTCTCGCCGCAGGATTTTACCGCCTCGCTGGTGCTGCAAGCCGACCCGAAACTGCGCTTCAAGCCGGCTACGCGGGTCGAAAATGCCTGCGCCACCGGCTCGGCGGCGGTGCACCAGGGTATCCGGGCGATCGCCTCGGGCGCCGCGAGGATCGTGCTGGTGGTCGGCGTCGAGCAGATGACGCGGACGCCGTCGGCCGATATCGGACGCTACCTCCTGAAGGCGTCCTATCTGCCCGAGGATGGCGACACCGTCGGCGGCTTTGCCGGCGTGTTCGGCAAGATCGCGCAAAGCTATTTCCAGAAATATGGCGACCAGTCGGACGCACTGGCGATGATCGCGGCCAAAAACCACAAGAACGGCGTCGCCAACCCCTATGCGCAGATGCGCAAGGATTTTGGCTTCGAGTTCTGCCGCGCCGCGAGCGAGAAGAACCCTATGTCGCCGGCCCCCTGAAGCGCACCGACTGCTCGCTGGTGTCGGACGGCGCGGCAGCGCTGGTGCTGACGGATTCCGAAACCGCCAAGACGATGGGCAAGGCGGTGAATTTCCGCGCCACCGCGCACGCGCAGGATTTCCTGCCGATGTCCAAACGCGACATCCTGCAGTTCGAAGGTTGCACGGTGGCTTGGCAGCGCGCGCTGGCGCAGGCCGGCGTACAGCTCTCCGATCTCTCCTTTGTTGAGACCCATGACTGCTTCACCGTCGCAGAACTGATCGAATATGAAGCGATGGGCCTGACGCCGCGCGGGCAGGGCGCCCGCGCGATTCTGGAGGGCTGGACCCAGAAGGACGGCAAGCTGCCGGTCAATCCATCCGGCGGCCTGAAGGCCAAGGGCCACCCGATCGGCGCCACCGGTGTCTCCATGCACGTGATGACCGCGATGCAGCTCGTCGGCCAGGCGCCCGAGGGCATGCAGCTCAACAATCCAAAACTTGCCGGCATCTTCAACATGGGCGGCGCAGCGGTGGCGAACTACGTCTCCGTGCTGGAGCCCGCGAAGTAGCCGCGAACGTGCTATCGTAGGGTGGGAAAAGGCGCGCTTGCGCCTTGCCCGCCATGAGTGCCGAGAGATGAGACTGGTGGGCACGCGGAGCCTGTCATCGGGCGCGCATTCGCGCGACCCGGTGGCTTTGCCCACCCTACAGTTTTCCGGAGCGTGCATTATGAGCAACGAACGTTCGATGTCAGAGGCAGAACTGAACAACCGGATCAGGATTCTGGAAGACAACATCCGCCAGTTGATCGAACAGGCTGCCGCGGCCTCCGGCGAACGGAACGAAGCGCGCATCGCCGATCGGCTCAGTCAGCAGAATGAAGAGCTGGAACGGCTGACCCGGGAACGCGACGCCAGGTCGAAAAAGTAACCTCCAACCAGCACTACTTTCGTCGTCCCTGCGTTCGTAGGGACCCAAAACCATAGTGTGAGGCTGGAGGCACCCTGTTACGGCGAAAGTAACTAAAGCTTCCCGCAATCACCGCCTACACGGCGTATGGGTCCTGCGTTCGCAGGGACGACATCCATTTTGGTGTCCCGTGCATACGTCCATACGCCGGGCGCGCTTGATCTTCCCAATCCGCTGCCGTTACTTGCCGGAACGACAATTCGGGAGCAGGCTGATCCATGGGACCATTGGAGGGCATCAAGGTCATCGACATGACGACCGTGCTGATGGGGCCCTATGCCACCCAGATGCTCGGCGACTACGGCGCCGATGTCATCAAGGTGGAATCGCTCGACGGTGACGTGACGCGGCAGATCGGGCCGACCCGCCATCCCGGCATGGGGCCGGTGTTCCTCAACACCAACCGGAGCAAGCGCTCGATCTGCCTCGATTTGAAGAAGCCGGCGGGGCGTGACGCCGTGCTGCGGTTGATCAAATCCGCCGACGTGCTGGTTTACAATGTGCGGCCGCAGGCAATGGCGCGGCTGAACCTCGGCTACGACGTGGTCGCGAAAATCAATCCGCGCCTGATCTACGCCGGCGTATTCGGGTTCGGCCAGGATGGGCCCTATGCAGCAAAACCCGCTTATGACGACCTGATCCAGGGCGCGACTGCACTGCCGGCGCTGATGGCGCAAACGGCAGACGGTGTGCCGCGCTATGTCCCCAATGCGCTGGTCGACCGTATCGTCGGGCTCACCGCGGTGGGCGCGATTTGCGCCAGTCTCGTCGATCGTAACCGGACCGGGCGCGGCCAGCGCGTCGATATTCCGATGTTCGAAACCATGGCCGGTTTCGTGATGGGCGACCACATGGGCGGACTCACCTATGAGCCGCCGCTCGACAAGGGCGGCTATGCCCGGCACCTGTCGCCGGACCGTCGGCCCTACAAGACCTCCGACGGCTATATCTGCGTCATCGTCTACAACGACAAGCAGTGGCAAAACTTCTTCGATGCCACCGGGCGCGACGACCTTCGCGTCCATCCGAAATTTGCGACCTTCGCCGGCCGCGCCGCCAATATCGACGCTGTCTATGCCGAGCTGGCGCGCATCCTCCAGACCAAAACCACCGCCGAATGGTTGGCGATCCTGGAGAAGGCCGACGTGCCGGTCATGCCGATGCATGATCTCGAGAGCCTGCTCGGCGATCCCCACATCGTCGCGACCGATTTCTTCCCGGTCGTCGATCATCCAACCGAGGGCCGCATCCGCAACATGAGGCCATCGGCACGATTTTCCGAAACGCCGGTCGAAACGAAGCGGCTGGCACCGCGCCTCAGCGAGCACAGCGCGGAAATCCTCAGCGAAGCGGGTTTTTCGGCGGACGAAATTGCCGCTTTGGTACGCGACGGTGTCACCAAGGCCGTGCCAAACACATAGGACGGACACATGGATTTCGCGCTATCCGCCAACCAGGAATCGATCCGCGACGCGGTCGGCAAAATCTGTTCGCGCTTCGACGATGCCTATTGGCTGAAGAAGGACAAGGAAGGCGGCTACCCCGCCGACTTCCACCGCGCGCTGGCGGACGCCGGCTGGCTCGGCATCTGTATCCCCGAGGAATATGGCGGGTCGGGGTTGGGCATCACTGACGCTGCAATCATGATGCGGACGATTGCGGAATCCGGGGCCGGCATGTCGGGTGCGTCCGCCGTGCACATGAACGTGTTCGGGCTCAATCCCGTCGTCGTGTTCGGCACCAAGGAGCAATGCACGCGCATGCTGCCGCCGATCATCGACGGCCGCGACAAATCCTGCTTTGCGGTGACCGAGCCCAACACCGGGCTCAACACCACGCAGTTGAAAACCCGGGCGGTGCGCAAGGGTGACAAATATGTCGTCAACGGCCAGAAGGTCTGGATTTCCACCGCGCAGGTCGCCAACAAGATCCTGCTGCTGGCGCGCACCACGCCGCTGGAAGAGGTGAAGAACCCCACCCACGGCCTGAGCCTGTTCTATACGGATTTCGACAAGCAGCGTGTCACCGTGCACGAGATCGAGAAGATGGGCCGCAAGCCTGTCGATTCCAATGAACTGTTCTTCGAGAATTTTGAAATTCCGGTAGAGGACCGCCTCGGCGAGGAAGGCCGTGGCTTCGAATACATCCTGCACGGCATGAACCCCGAGCGCATCCTGATCGCGGCGGAAGCGGTGGGTCTCGGCCAGGTCGCGCTGTCGCGGGCCGCGGCCTATGCGAAGAACCGTATCGTGTTCAATCGTCCGATCGGCATGAACCAGGGCATCCAGCACCCCTTGGCGAAGAACTGGATGGAACTAGAAGCCGCGTGGCTGATGGTGCTCTCGGCCGGCTGGCAATACGACCAGGGCATGCAGTGCGGACCGGCCGCCAACGCCGCGAAATATCTCGCCGCCGAAGCCGGCTTCCACGCCTGCGAGCAGGCGGTGATGACGCACGGCGGTTTCGGCTACGCCAAGGAATATCACGTCGAGCGCTATTTGCGGGAATCGCTGATCCCGCGCATCGCGCCGATCAGCCCGCAGCTTATTCTCAGTTTTATTGCCGAGAAAGTGCTGGGACTGCCGAAGTCGTATTGAGGATGGGAAATCGGCCTCTCCACAACGTCATTCCGGGTTCGCGTCTTCAACGCGCCCCGGAATGACGGCGAGAGAAACGGAACAATTATGAGCTTCATCACCGGCGTCGGACTGACGTCCTATGGCAAGCACGAAGGCTCGTCCTCGCTCGATCTCATGAGCCAGGCCGCCGAGCTTGCCATCACCGACGCCGGGCTGAAGCGATCCGAGATCGACGGCATTCTTTGCGGCTATTCGACAGTGTCGCCGCACATCATGCTCGCAACCGTGTTCGCCGAGCATTTTGGGATCCAGCCGTCCTACGCCCATGCCGTGCAGGTCGGCGGCGCCACCGGGCTTGCGATGACCATGCTGGCGCATCATCTGGTCGACGCCGGTGTGGCCAGGCATGTGCTGCTGGTCGGCGGCGAAAATCGTCTCACCGGCCAGAGCCGCGATGCCTCGATCCAGGCGCTGGCGCAGGTCGGCCACCCCAATTACGAGGTGCCGCTGGGGCCGACTATCCCCGCCTATTACGGCCTCGTTGCCTCGCGCTACATGCACGAATACGGCGTCACCGAGGAAGATCTCGCCGAGTTCGCGGTTCTGATGCGCGCACACGCCTTGACCCATCCCGGTGCGCAGTTCCACGAACCAATCACCGTCGCCGACGTAATGGCCTCAAAGCCGGTGGCGATGCCGCTGAAGCTGCTGGATTGCTGCCCGGTGTCGGATGGCGGCGCGGCGTTCGTCGTCAGCCGCGAACGCACCGGCTCGGCCGGCATTCGCGTGCGCGGCTGTGCGCAGGCGCATACCCATCAGCACGTCACGGCTGCGCCAGCTCTAAGCAAACTCGGTGCCGAGATCGCTGTCGCCAAGGCCAAGGCCGCATCCGGTCTCGCGATCTCGGACGTGCGTTACGCCGCGGTCTATGACAGCTTCACCATCACGCTGGCGATGCTGCTGGAAGATCT
Source organism: Bradyrhizobium sp. RDI18 (assembly GCF_043203335.1). NCBI lineage: Bacteria > Pseudomonadati > Pseudomonadota > Alphaproteobacteria > Hyphomicrobiales > Nitrobacteraceae > Bradyrhizobium > Bradyrhizobium sp. RDI18. The sequence continues at coordinate 153,674 of NZ_JBICRN010000008.1, forward strand.
CGGCCTTGCCCGGCGCGGCGAGGCGGCCGCGCGGGTGCGGGCAGGGCATTTTGGCCGCAACGGCGCCATGCCACTCAACACCCATGGCGGGCTACTGAGCTACGGCCATTGCGGCGTCGGTGGCGCGATGGCGCATCTCGTCGAGACGCATCTGCAGATGACCGGGCGTGCCGGCCCCCGGCAGGTCCGCGATGCCTCGATCGCCCTGTTGCATGGCGATGGCGGCGTGTTGTCGTCACACGTCAGCATGTTCCTGGAGCGGGTGCGATGAGCGAAAAACTCGCTGACTGGACCAAGGGCGCCGAGGCCACCGTCTATCAATCCTGCGGTGCCTGCGGGAAGGCGCAGTATTTCCACCGCAGCTTCTGCGCCGCCTGTGGCGCACCTGATCCGGTCGAGAAGCGCGCCAGCGGGAGAGCGATGGTCTATGCGACGTCGCTGGTCTGCCGCGCCGCGACGCCGGAAACCCGCGCCCACGTTCCCTACAATATCGTGCTGGTCGATGCGGCCGAGGGCTTTCGCATGATGGCCCATGGCGCCAATGATCTCGCGATCGGCGACAAAGTTACGGCGAGCTATCGGCTGTTTGCGGGAAGGTTGGTCCCGTATTTCGAGAAAACGAGGTGAGTGTCAGGTGCAATGCTCACGCAACGAAGCAACCCAGAATTACGCGGAACGGGTGAAAAATCTGAGTGCTTCGACGCGTCAACATTCAGTGCCAGTAGAACACAACGCTGGCGATGACGAGCATCGCTGTTACCGCCAGCATCTGCGCAAGCGCTTCCGAGGCCGCCTTCCTGGTGGCTTCCTTCATGCCTAACTCCCTAGACTTGGGCATGAGTCATCCTTGCCCGTGAAGGCCTGATGAGCTCAGTTTGGTTTTACTCGGAACACCCCGCGACGAGTATTCGCTCCTTTGAGTCCCCACTCAGCGAATATCGACAGTGCTGAGAATCGACCAGCATTGAGGCGGCAATTTGGCTCGCTCGCAGCCGGTTTGTGCACGAGAAAGGGAGTTTTTTGGAGCGTGTTTGACGGCTTGAGCGTAGGCCCAACCTGCGACCGCAACGTTTCGACGGTTGATCGGCTCCCTGCTGCAGTGCATGATCTCTCTGTCGGCAAATCAGAAAATCCAAAGCCCAAGGTGACGAATGGCCCGCATCGAATACAGCGATCCTGCCAGGCACAACGATCGCACCCGCGAACTGCTCGGCAAAAACCGCAATGCGAACATCTTCCGGATGATGGCGCACTCGCCGAGCTACCTCGAACAATACTGTCGGCTGGGCGGGGCCATCAGGCACAAGGGCGAATTGGACCCGATCGTGCGCGAGCTCGCCATCACCCGCACCGGCATCCTGTGCGAGGCGCCTTACGAGATCGTCGCCCATAAGCGAATTGGCAAGAACGTCGGCGTGACCGACGAGCAGAACGAGGCGCTGGAAAACTGGGAAGCGGCGACCTGCTTCAACGACGTGCAGCGCGCCGCGCTCGCCTTCACCGACGAGATCGTCAGGCGTCACAAGCCGACGGACGCAACTTTCAACGCGATTGCCGCCAAGCTGACGCCGGCCGCATTGGTCGAACTGCAGCTTTCGGTCGGCTTCTACATCATGACGTCGAAATTTCTGGAAACCTTTGCCATCGACATGCAGCCGGTGACGGAAGTGGTGGGGTGAGCGGCGGTTGGTCCGCGAACCGCGGATCTCAATTCGCCGGGCCGTATCGCCGCAGCGCCTCCAGCGTCAGTCCCTTGCCGACGGCGCCAAAGATGTCGCCTTCGACGACGCGGGCCGACGGCACGGCCTGGGTGATCGCCTTGTGGACGTGGGCGAGTTTTACCGAGCCGCCGGTCAGGAACACGGAGTCGATAGCTTCAGCGGCCAATCCCGCCTGAACGAGGCAGTTCCTGATACGTGCCGCGATGCGATCGGCCAACTGCCTGGTATGGCTGACGAGGTCGGGGCGGCCGATGTTGGCACTGAGACCGGGGACAACCCATTCCAGCGGAATGTCCGCCCGGTGCTTCTCGGACAGGGCGATCTTGGCATCCTCGATTTCCATTGCCAGCGTATGGCCGCGCTGCTCGTAGACCACGCGGATCAGCCGGTCGAGAAGCCCCGGCTCGGCCGCCTGCTGCCGTACCTGGCGGATATCGGCCATCACGCGCGGCTCATACATGCGGTTGATGTTCGACCAGGTGGCGAGGTCGTGAAAATAACTCGAGGGCACGTCGAGCCCGGCGCGCTTCATGGCGCTGCGGAATCCGAACAGCGGCATCACCACGCCGAGACTGAGCTGACGGTCGAAATCGGTGCCACCGATGCGGACGCCATCATTGGCGAGAATATCGGCTGTACGATCGGCCTTGCCGTGGCGTTCGGGACCCAGCCGCACGATCGAAAAGTCCGACGTGCCGCCGCCGATATCGGCGATCAATGCCAGTTCCTCGGAGGTGATTTGCCGCTCATAGTCCAGCGCCGCCGCAATCGGTTCGAACTGAAACGTGACTTCGTCAAAGCCGATTCCCTGTGCAATCGATCGCAAAGTTTGCTCCGCCTTGCGGTCGGCATCTGGCGCATTATCGACGAAATGCACGGGACGGCCATGGACGACATGGCGCAGTTGGCGGCCCGTAGCCTGTTCCGCGCGACGTTTGACCGCGCCGAGGTAATAGGCAATCACATCGCGAAAGCTGACCGCGCTCGGCCCAGCCGGGTGGTTTCCTCGATCAGCGAGGTGCCGAGCACCGATTTGAGGCTGCGCATCAGGCGGCCGGCTGTGCCTTCGACATAGGCTTCCATGGCCCTGCGGCCGATCAGAACGCTGCCATCCGCCTCATAGAAGATCGCGCTGGGAATCGTGCTGTGCGCCGCTTCCAGCGCCATCAGAACCGGCGCCCGGCCTTCCATGGTGCCGAGCGTCGTGTTCGACGTTCCGAAATCAAGACCGCAGATCGACATGGGAGCTCCGGGAGGGAGCGCCCGTTTACACATTACAAGGCCATCAATCCACCCCTATCTCGGCGTGTTTTCTCCCTTGCAAATCCCGCATGCGCGTTGTTGGCCGGTGGGCCGATCCACAGATCAATTTCTTTCGTGCGGCGGGTTGAAAAATCGATCCGAGATGGTCCATAAGCGGCGTCCCCGCGGCCGGTCCTCCCGCCGCAATCGGCTTTGGAAAGAGGTCGCGTGGCAAATATCAATCGACAGATTGCGCAAGAGCTTGGCGTTCGCGAGGAGCAGATCGCGGCGACGGTCGAACTGCTGGACGGCGGCGCCACGGTGCCGTTCGTGGCGCGCTACCGCAAGGAAATCACCGGCGGGCTCGATGACGCGCAGTTGCGCACCCTGGAAGAGCGCCTGACTTACTTGCGCGAACTCGAAGCGCGGCGGGTGGCGATCCTCGATTCGATCCGCGAGCAGGGCAAGCTCGATGCCGCGCTGGAAGCACAGATTATGGCGGCCGACACCAAGGGCCGCCTGGAAGATATCTATCTGCCGTTCAAGCCGAAGCGCCGCACCAAGGCCGAGATTGCCAAGGAAGCCGGACTCGAGCCGCTGTCCGAGCTGTTGCTGACCCAGCCGCAGAACGATCCGCAGGTCGTCGCTGCCGGCTTTGTCGACGCCGAAAAGCAGGTGGCGGACGTCGCAGCCGCCCTCGAAGGCGCCCGCGCCATTCTGGTGGAGCGATTCGCCGAAGACGCCGACCTGATCGGACGGCTGCGCGAGGAGATGTGGACCAGCGCGCTGATGATCTCCACGGTGCGCAAGGGCAAGAAGCTCGAAGGCGAGAAGTTCAAGGACTATTTCGATTTCAACCAGTCGCTGCACAAGCTGCCTTCACACCGCATCCTTGCGCTGTTCCGCGGCGAGAAGGAAGAAATTCTGGAGCTGCAGATCCAGCCCGAGGCCAATGTACCCGAGGCCGGCGTCCCCAGCGCCTATGAATTGAAGATCATGCAGCGCTTTGGCATCACCGATCAGAAGCGCCCGGGTGACCGCTGGCTGATCGACACCGCGCGCTGGGCGTTGCGGACCAAGATCCAGGTGCATCTCAACATCGACCTGCGGATGCGGTTGTGGACGGCCGCCGAGACCGAGGGCGTGCGGGTCTTTGCCTCGAACCTGCGCGATCTGCTGCTGGCGGCGCCGGCCGGCGCCCGTGTCACCATGGGGCTGGATCCCGGCTACCGCTCCGGCGTCAAGACCGCGATCGTCGATGCGACGGGCAAGGTGGTGGCGACCACAACGATCTATCCGCACGAGCCGCAGCGGCAATGGGATGCGGCACTGGCGACGCTCGGAAAGCTCGCGGTCGCGCATCGCGTCGAGCTCATCGCGATCGGCAACGGCACCGCCTCGCGCGAGACCGACAAATTGGCGACCGAGCTCGTCAAGCTGCTGCCGGATCTCAAGATGTCGAAGATCGTGGTGTCGGAGGCTGGCGCGTCGGTCTACTCCGCCTCAGCCTTTGCATCGGAAGAGCTGCCGGAGCTCGACGTCACCTTGCGCGGCGCGGTGTCGATCGCGCGGCGCCTGCAGGATCCGCTCGCCGAACTCGTCAAGATCGATCCGAAGGCAATCGGCGTCGGCCAATACCAGCACGACCTCGGCGAGGCCAAGCTGGCGCGTTCGCTCGATGCCGTGGTCGAAGACTGCGTCAACGCCGTCGGCGTCGATGCTAATACCGCTTCCGCGCCGCTGCTGGCGCGGGTCTCGGGCATCGGTGCGGGGCTCGCGCAAAGCATCGTGCAGCATCGCGACGCCAACGGGCCGTTCAAGTCGCGCAAGGCGCTCAAGGAAGTGCCGCGGCTCGGACCCAAGGCGTTCGAGCAATGCGCCGGCTTTCTGCGCATCAACAATGGCGAGGACCCGCTGGATTCCTCCGGCGTGCATCCCGAAGCCTATCCGGTCGTGCGTCGGATTCTCGCCGCGACCAAGAGCGATATTAAGGCGCTGATCGGCAATGCCGATGTCGTGCGCCAGTTGAAGCCGCAGGCCTTTGTCGACGAAACCTTCGGCCTGCCGACGGTGACTGACATCCTGCGCGAACTGGAAAAGCCCGGCCGCGACCCGCGCCCGGCGTTCAAGGCCGCGGTGTTCAAGGAGGGTGTCGAGGAGATCAAGGATCTCAAGCGCGGCATGATCCTGGAAGGCACCGTTACCAACGTGGCGGCGTTCGGCGCTTTCGTCGATATCGGCGTGCATCAGGACGGGTTGGTGCACATCTCGGCGATGTCAAAAAACTTCATCAAGGACCCGCGCGAGGTGGTGAAGCCGGGCGACATCGTCAAGGTCAAGGTGCTGGAAGTCGAGGTTGCCCGCAAGCGCATCGCGCTGACGCTGCGGCTCGACGACGAAGTCGGCGCCAAGGGCCCCAAACTGTCTGACAGCAAGATGCGCGAGTACTCCAAGGCGTCGATGACGTCGTCATCACCGCGCAAGCCGCAGGAGCAGGGCGGCGCGCTGGCGGAGGCCTTGCGGCGTGCGGCCGAGAAGAACGGACGAGGGAAGGCGGGGGCGTAGCACGGGAGAGAGCCACGCGGCGTTCCCCGGACGCTGCGCAGCGCGAAGCGGTGCGCTGCTGATCCGGGGTCCATGCTGCGGTTGATGGTGCCGGCTCTGTAGAGCAGCGTTTCACGCTGCACCGCGTCCGGGACACGGAAGTCTAACCCGACGTTAGCAGGTTCAGCCGGGCGTTGGCGAGGATCAGGCGATCGGCCAGCAATTGCGCGAGGTTGCGCATGATGCGCTCGCCGGCGCGCGGATGCTGCTTTCGGAAACGTTCGAAATCGCGCAAGGGGATGTCGTAAGCGCTCGCGGCCATGTCGGCGAAGACGTCGGCGGAGCGGCGCGGCTCCAACAGCGCCATCTCGCCGAACGGCATGCCCGCCGTTAGCGTCGCCAGCCTGATTCCGTCGGGCAGGGTGACATGCACCACGCCGCTCCTGAGAAAGAACAGGAATCGGCGGGATCGCCGGCGGCGATGATCTTTTCGCTCGCCTGATAGGTCCGGATCGACGCGAGCGAGGCGAGATCGGTCAATTCCTCCGCCGTCAGCCCCGCCAGCAGCGATTGCTCGGAGAGTTCGGTCGCCTCGAAGAAGTCGATGGCGCCGCCGTAGCGATAGACGAGTTGGTCTTCCGACCATTCGATGGCGGCGTCGAGCAGGTAATAGTTGCGGATATTGGTGAGGCCTTCGGTCCATTCCGCGATCATCTTCCAGTCCGGCGACGAGCGCCTGATGCCGGACAGAACCACCGTGACGTGGTGCGCGGCGAGCTCGCGGAATTCCTCGGCGAGCAGGCGGGCGCCAGCGCGGGTCATGGCGGTGACGCGGCGCAGGTCGAAAATGACCAATTGCGGGCGGGGCCTGGCCGCAAGCTGGCGCGAGACGTAGTCGACGTTTGAAAACGACAGCGTCCCGACCAGCTCGATCACGCGAACATCCTGGTGGTGGGCGGCGAGGATGTTCTGCTCCTGCGCGCGCCGCACGCGCCGCGAGGGGCTGTTGCCGATGTCGTAGTCGGCGATGATGCTGGTCCGCGCGTCGTCGCTGCGGTTAAGCATGTGAAGATCGTAATGTGACGATAGCGCCTCGCAGACCTTGATGCCGCGCACGCTGTTGCCGTGCTTGTCGAGCTTCGGCGAATAGCTGCCAAGCCCGAGCCGCGCCGGGAGCGCCGCGAGGATGCCGCCGCCAACCCCGCTCTTGGCGGGGATGCCGATCCGGTAGATCCACTCTCCCGCATAATCATACATGCCGGAGCTCGTCATCACGGAAAGCGTGCGCGAGATGGCATACGGCGTCATCACCTGCTCGCCGGTCACGGGATTGATGCCGCGGTTGGCGAGCGTCGCCGCCATCACCGCGATATCACGCGCCGTCACCAGGATGGCGCATTGCCGGAAATAGACCTCCAGGACGGCGGCCACGTTCTCCTTGATGACGGCGTTGGTGCGCAGGAGATAGCCGATCGCCCGGTTGCGGTCGCCGGTCGCGCTTTCGGAAGCATAGACGGCACCATCGACGTCGAGCTCGCGCCCGGCAAACCGGCCCAGCGCCTGCCTGATGTATTCGAATGCCGCATCGCCCTTGGCCTCGTGGATCAGGCCGGAGCAGGAGATCGCGCCGGCATTGACCATGGGGTTGAAGGGATGGTTCTCGGCGTTGAGGCGGATCGAGTTGAAGGGATCGCCCGACGGCTCGACGCCGATGACGCTCTCGACCCGTGCGGCCCCCAGCGTGTCGAGCGCCAGCGCGAACACGAAGGGCTTTGACATCGACTGAATGGTGAAGGGGACCTGCGTGTCGCCGACCTCGTAGACATGGCCGTCGAGGGTGGCGAGGCTGATGCCGAAATGGGCAGGGTCGGCTTTGCCCAGCTCGGGGATGTAATCGGCAACCGCGCCACTGGTTTCGTCAGCGAATTCGGCGTGGCACGCGTGCAGGAACCGCAGCAAGGGCGGCTTCGAGCTGGTCCAGGTCGCAGGGCCTGCCGTGAACGGAAGAGGCAATGGTTTCATCGCCTCTTCTTGTGCAACGCAATCAGGGTGCGCGCAACCGGTCCGACACCAGGGTCTGGCGTCGCACCAGCACCAGCGCGATCAGAACGGTCGGGATCAGGATCGCCAATCCAAGAGAGGTGATCTGCCATTGTGAGAGCGGCATGATGCCGCCGCCGGGTGTCGCGATCACGAAGCCTCCGATCACAAGCAGCACCCGCAGTGGCCATTCCAACGCGTCTGCGGCTCTGAGATCGCCGACAAAGACCTGATAGCCCTGAATACCGCCGCAGATGAACAGCGTGCCGAAGCCTGCCAGCGCCATCAGTCCGAGCCCTTCGAGATACGGGCTTGGTCCTTGGAGCACCAGTGCCGGGTTCAACACGAAGAAGAACGGGATGAAATAGATGATGCTGCCGACCCACATCGATTCCCACCCCGTCTTCATTGCTGGCGAGCCGGCGATGCCGGCCGCGGCAAAGGAGGCGATGGCGACCGGCGGCGTGATCGAGGACAGCATGCCCCAATAGAAGATGAACATGTGCACCGCCATGCGGTTGAGGCCGAGTTTTTCCAGCGCAGGCGCCACCAGGATGGCGAGGAAGATATAGCAGGCCGTCGTCGTCAGCCCGAGCCCGAGCACGAGGCTGGTGAAGGCACACATCACGAGCAGCAGGAGCGCGTTGTCGCCGGCGATCCGCAACAGGTCGTTGGCGAGGCTCGAGACCACGCCGGTCATCGAGAACGCGCCGATCAAGAGCCCGCAACCGGCAAGGATGCCGACCAGCTCGACGAATGTGCGGCCGTTGACCTCGAGGAACTTGCTGATCGTCCCAAGCGTCCAGCGGGTATCCTTGGAGAAGAGCTGGTTCAGCACCAAAAGAAGCGCAGTTGCGTAGAACGGCGCGTGGCTCTCACGCTTGAAGTAGAGCAGCATCACGATCAGCAGCGCGATGACGAAAACGTAGTACCAGCCCTCCTTGATCGTGTCCCATACCTTCGGCAACTCGGCGCGCGGAATGCCCTTCAACCCGTGGCGGGCGGCATAGGAGTCGACCTGCATGAACAGGCCGACATAATAGAGCGTCGCCGGAATGATCGCGGCAATTGCGACCTCGGCATAGCTGACGTTGAGGAACTGCGCGATGACGAACGCGGTCGCGCCCATCACCGGCGGCGCCAGCACCGCACCGGTCGAGGCGCAGGCTTCGATCGCGGCGGCATAGGAGGCGCGGAAGCCGCTCTTCTTCATGACGGGAATGGTCATGGTGCCGGCGGTCAGCACGTTGGAGATGATCGAGCCCGACATCATGCCGAGCAGGCCGCTGGCAAAGATGCAGACCTTGGCGGCGCCGCCGCGGAAGGTGCCGCACATCGCAAACGAAAGGTTGATGAAGAATTTCCCGGCGCCCGTCATCATCAGCGCCGTGCCGAACACCAGAAAGCCGATCACGGTATCTGCAAAGGCCTGGATCGGAATGCCGAGCAGGCTTTCGCCCGAAAGCACGTGATACGCGGTCGCTTGTTCGAGTGTCGATTGGGTGCCGCGAAACGGCCCCAGCCACGTCGCATCGGCGAACAGGGGATACACCGTAAACGGCAGCACGCTCAGCAGCAGGCTCCAGCCGCCGGTGCGCCGCAACGCCTCCATCAGCACGACCCACATGATGACGCCGGCGACGATCACGTAGGTCGGCGCGCCGCCGAATTCCCAACCGGCTTCCGCCGCCTTGCGGACGCTGCGCATCAGGAGGATTGCGCAGGCGAAAGTGGCGACAAAAAGCAGGATGTCATACCAGGGAATTCGATCGAGCGGCGCGCTCCCGGTCCCCGGAAAGATCAGGAACGTGAACGGCAGCATCAGCGCGATCAGGAGATAGAAGTACTCGGTGTTGAGTTGGGTGTAGCCGAGGAAGAAGCGCAGGGAGAATTGCTGGTTGATGCACAGCAGGATGGTTACCGCGGTTGCAACCACCAGCGCCCAGCGCCACGCCCCGCGCAATGTCCGCACCCGCGTGACTTCGGCTTCCTGCATGTTGGCATGCGGGTCGTCGAACTCAATTCGTTTTGCAGGCGCGGCTACGCTATCACTCGCAGCAGGTGACATCATTCCCCCTAGACGGTATTCGCCTTAGGCCCCAAGGCGAGTTTAGCAGCGCTATTCAAAGCCGTTGGGCATGCTCGCCTTTGCCAGCGCCGCGGCCCGCGCCTTCATCCAGCCTTCGAGAAACGCCTTGTCATCCGATGGCGGGCTGGACTTGCCGTAGTCCGTCCATGCGGCGGCCAGCACTTGCTGGCGCTTCAGCAATTCCTTGTTGTAGGCTTCCTGTGCGTCGGTCCATTGACCGGCTTCCTTCAGCGCCTTCGCGGCGCCGGGATGCACCGGAACCACCCAGTTCTTGGTCTGCCGGTCGGCCGCAAGACCAGCCGCGCCCGGCGCGGAATCCTTATAGGCGTCGTAGCCCGTGATCATCGCCTTGGTGATGGCATAGACCTCGTCGGCAGGCAGCGTCCCGTATGCCATGAAAATCGGGTAGGGATAGTTGCCGAGCTCGATCGGCTTGTCCTTGGAGATGCCGGCGCCGCAGGTCGCGACGTGCGGGAAGAAGAACGAGCCAACCTTTTTCACGCGCTCCCACCCGGCCTTGTCGTTGTGGGGCAAGGGCGGCCAGATGATGCCGCGCGGTGATGTCTCGAGTTCCTTCGCCGGGCCGGTGATGGTGGTGGCGAAAGCAGCGTCGACGTCGTTGTTGATCATACCCTTCCACATCGCGCCGTAGCTCGAGAACTCGACGACCTTGACGTCGCTTTGCTTGAGGTCGCCGAAAGCCAGAATGGCGAGCGCGTTCTGATTCAGCGCCGGCGAACCGACCACAAAGCCCACGCTCTTGCCCTTGAGCTGCTTGATCTCGGTCACACCGGAATCCTTTGCGACGCCGAGCGTGGCGGCGTTGCAATCGACCGTGGACAGCACGAGTTGCAGCGGCTGCGGACCCCATTCCTTGGTACCGAATTCGAACACGCCTTCCTGAGCGAAATAGGTGCCGGAACCCATCGCGGACATGGCCGCGCGCTTGGCGCGCAGCGGCGCCAGTCGCGCCACGTCGTTGCCGGCCGGCAGCACGCGGACGTCGGTGCCGTATTTGTCCTTCATCATCTTGCCAACGCCGACGGCGATGTTGAAGCCTGCGGTTCCGGTGTCATAGGCGGTGACGACCATGGTCGGCGGCAGCTTGACGTCGTCCGCATAAGCCGCCGGCAACGTCAGCCATGAGATGCCTGCAAGGGCGAGCGGCGCGAGCGCCTTCAAGCGGTAAGTCATAATTTTCCCCTCAGATTGTTTCGCTATGCGAAAATTGTCTCGTTAGCATCGATCATGTCATCGGCGGCTGGCGATGGCAACGTCACGTGCGTACACGTCAATACCAGAGCTGGACAGATTGTCGCGGAACTCATTCCAAAAAAGTTTATGCCGTGATCCGGTTAAGCTTCGATGATCGCGACAACCTGTCCTTCGGCGATAACGTCGTCGAGTTTGACCAGGATGGCCTTGATCTTTCCGGCCGTCGTCGACGTCACCGGAATTTCCATCTTCATGGCTTCGACGAAAGCGATCTCGTCGCCGTCGCCGACATTGCCACCAGTTGCGACGGGAAGCGCGCACACGCGTCCGGCGACTTCGGTGACAATCTTGATCTCTGGCATTGCCGTTCTCCGGGGGACCGTCTGACGGACTGACTGTCCTCGTGAACGGCTTTTTTGTTGTGGCCGCAGATTGCCTGAGGTAGTTTGTTCTGCAAGTGGAATTTTGTTCCGCAGGGCGGAATTAGGCCATGGAGCCATAACAATGGGAAGACGCTCGGAAAGGCTTAGCAAACAGGGAATGCTCGCCAGCGATCTGGCGGGCGAGGGTGACGTGATCCAGGTGGTGTCGCGGGCGTTCGACGTCTTGCGCTGCTTCGAGGGTCATGAAGCGAGACTAGGCAATCTGGAAATTTCCAGCCGCTGTGGTCTGCCGCGGTCGACCGTATCGCGGCTCACCCACACGCTGACGCGGATGGGCCAGCTCGTCTATCTGCCGCGCGACCAGAAATACCGCATCGGTCCAAGCGCGGTGGCGATGAGCACCTCGATGATGAAGGGGTTGCAGCTTCGCAATCTGATCAGGCTGCGTCTGCAGGACGTCGCCGATCAATTGCCGGGTACCGTCGGCTTCGTGATTCCTGATCGCTATCATCTTGTCTATCTCGAATTCGCGCGCGCGGCGAACGCGCTCGGCCTGCACGAAGGCACCGGCAGCCGCATCTCCATGACGAGCACCGCGGCCGGCTTTGCCTACACCGCAGCGCTCGACACCGACGTCGGCGACGCCTTGATCGCCGAAATGGAGCGCGAGATCCCGGCAGACGCGGCGCTGTTGAAGGCGCGCATCGAAGACAACCGCCGCTATTTGCGCGAACACGGCTATGTCGTGGGCTGCGGCACCTGGAGTCCGCATATCAACGGGTGCGCGGTGCCGGTGTGGTCGCCGCAATATCAAACCTTTGTCGTCGTGACGATCGGCCTTCTCGCCGCGATGTTTGACGAGGAGCGGTTGCACCAGGAAGTGGCGCCGCAGATGCTCGAACTTGGCGTTGCGATCGGCGGCCTGCTGGAAGGCGCCGAGGGCGACATCTTCGCCAACCGGATCGAAAGAAAGCCGCTTCCGGTGCCGGCCCATAATAACAACAAGATCATCAAGACGGAGGATACGAATGAACTGGAAGCCGGAGCTCGACGAGCTCGCTCGGCGCGAAGCGTTCGCGCGCGAGATGGGAGGCGTTGACAAGGTCAAGCGCCAGCATGACCAGGGCCGGCTCACGGTTCGTGAGCGCATCGACAAACTGATCGACAAGAATTCCTTCCACGAGATCGGCGCGATTTCCGGCATCGCCGAATACGACGAAAACAGCGAACTCAAGCGCCTGACGCCGGCCAACTGCGTGTTCGGCCGCGGCAGGATCGACGGCCGCACGGTGGTTGTCGTCGGCGACGATTTCACCGTGCGCGGCGGCTCGGCCGACGCCTCGATCTCGGCCAAGCCGCTGATGGCCGAGGAGATGGCGCATGATTTTCGCCTGCCGATCATCCGCGTCATCGAAGGCTCGGGCGGCGGCGGCTCGGTGAAGACGATCGAGACGCGCGGGGCTGCGAATCTGCCCGGCGGGATCGGCGGCACGCGCTGGTATTGGTTCACGACGGCGAACATGGCGCGCGTGCCCGTGGTCGCGCTCGGGCTCGGTTCGGTGGCGGGCCTTGGCGCGGCACGGCTTGCCGCTAGCCATTATTCCGTCATGACCCGAAATTCCGCGATGTTCGTCGCCGGCCCGCCGGTCGTAAAACGCCTCGGCCAGGACCTGACGAAGCAGGAGCTTGGCGGCGCCGAGATCCAGACGCGCGCCGGCGGCGTCGATGATGCCGTCGATACCGAGGAGGAGGCGTTCGAACGCGCCAGGCGTTTTCTGTCCTATCTGCCGTCCTCAGTATACGACCTGCCGCCGACCACGACCTGCAGCGACGATTCCGAACGCGCGGAAGAATCGCTGTTGAAGGCGGTGCCGCGCAATCGCCGCCAAGTCTACAAGATGCGCCCGATCATCGACGCCGTCGTCGACAAGGGCTCGTTCTTCGAAGTGAACGCCAATTTCGGTCGCCCGATCATCACGGGCCTTGCCCGGTTCGAGGGCCGCGCGGTGCTGCTGCTCGCCAGCGATCCTTTCCATTATGGCGGGTCGTGGACAGCGGAAGCCTGCCAGAAGGTGGTGCGCTGGGTCGATTTCGCCGAGACCTTCCATCTGCCGGTTGTCTATCTCATGGACTGCCCCGGCTTCATGATCGGGCTCGAGGCCGAGAAGTCGGCGACCATCCGCCACGGCGTGCGGGCGATGGCGGCGGTCAACCAGTCGACCGTACCCTGGTGCACCATCATCGTGCGCAACGCGTTCGGCGTCGCCGGCGTCGTGCACCAGCCGGCCAACCGCTATTCGATGCGCTATGCCTGGCCATCGGCCTATTGGGGCTCGCTGCCGCTCGAAGGCGGCATCGAGGCCGCTTACCGCGCCGATATCGACGGGTCGGATGATCCGGCCGCGAAATTGAAAGAGATCGAGGAACGCCTCAACAAGCTGCGCTCGCCGTTCCGCTCTGCCGAGAAATTCTGGGTCGAGGAGGTGATCGACCCGCGCAAGACGCGTTCGCTGCTGTGCGAGTTCGCGCGACTCGCCGAACGGATCCGCACGGTGGGTCCGCCGAGCAACATGTCGACGCGGCCGTAGCAAATTGTAGGGTGGGCAAAAGCGCAGCGTGCCCACCATTCTGTGCCGATGAGGAAAGATGGTGGGCACGGCGCAAGTGCGCCTTTGCCCACCCTACGAATACTCACGCCGTCACAGGCTTCGGCCGCGAGATCGCGAGCACAATCAGCGCCGCCACCACGCAGAGCGTGCCGGCAACGAAGAACGCCGGCAGGTAGGTCTGCAGCACCGTCCGCGACAAGCCCGCACCGAAGGCGGCGACGCCGGCTCCGAGTTGATGACCGGCAAAAATCCAGCCGAACACCAAATTGGCGCGTTCGGGGCCGAACCGCTGGGTAGTGAGCCGCACCGTCGGCGGCACGGTCGCGATCCAGTCGAGCCCGTAGAACATCGCAAACAGCGAAAGGCCGTAGAGCGTGAAATCGGAGAACGGCAGGAACAGCAGCGACAGGCCGCGCAGCCCGTAATACCAGAACAACAGCCAGCGATTGTCGTAGCGGTCCGACAGCCAGCCGGAAGCGATGGTGCCGACGAAATCGAATATGCCCATAGCAGCCAGCAGGCTCGCCGCCTGCACCTGCGGGATGCCGAAATCGAGGCACATCGGAATCAGGTGAACCTGGACCAGACCGTTGGTAGAGGCGCCGCAGATGAAGAAGGTGGCGAACAGGATCCAGAACACACCCGACTTCGAGGCATCGCGCAGCGTGCCCAGCGCCGCCGCCATGATCGGGGTGTTGTTTGGGGGAGGGACCGGCAGCGGCTCGGTGCCTTCGTCGCCGAATGGCCTTAAGCCCACATCGCTCGGCCGGTCACGCATGATCATCAGCACGGCGAAGGCCGCGACGCCGAGCATCACGCACACCAGGCCCAGCGCGATCCGCCAGCCGTAAGCTTCGGTCAGGCTCGCCAGCAGCGGCAGGAAGGCGAGTTGCCCGGTGGCGACGCTCGCGGTCAGGATGCCGACGACGAGACCGCGCCGCGCCACGAACCAGCGCGCAGCAATCGTTGCGCCCAGCACCAGCGCCGTCATGCCGGTGCCGAGCCCGATCACCACGCCCCACAGCAGCATGAGCTGCCAGACCTGTGTCATGGCCAGCGACGCCACCAGGCCGGAGACGACGATCAGCAGCGCCAGCAGCGTGACATTGCGCAGCCCGTAGCGGTTCATGAGCGCGGCGGCAAAGGGCGCCATCAGCCCGAACAGGATGAAGCGGATCGAGAGCGCGGAAGAAATCTCCGCCGTCGTCCAGCCAAATTCCTTCTGCAACGGCACGATGAAGACGCCGGGCGCGCCGACCGTGCCGGCCGAGATCAGGGCGGTGAGGAAGGTCACGGCGACCATCACCTAGCCGTAATGGATATTGCGGCGGGCGAGGGCGGCTGACAGCCAGTTCGAGATCATTGGGGGCTCGGAGGATTCGGGTGGGAAGGTTTGCTTAAGGCGGCTTTACGCATTCTGACGTGACAGTAGTCTGACTTGAATGTCGTACTTCCCTCATTTCAGGACATAGTCAGGACGAAGCCGCGATTGGATTATGGGCATAATATTATACACGGCAGAAACCGCAACCAGGCAATCCAATCAAAGATCTCACCATTCGCATGATAGAAATTGATCGATCGGCAGGGCCGACGAACCGGCCGGCGTCCCTTCGTCTATTTCTTGCGGTCGAGAAATCCCTGCATCAGCCGCTGCGGCTCGCCGGTCAGGAAGGACTTTCCGAATACGCCGACGCTCAAGTTGACGGACTCCGTCAGCGGCAGTTCCTCCCATTGCCGTAGCAACTCCTTCTGCGAACGCAGCGCTTCGGGCCCGCATTCGAGCAGCGCCTTCACGGTATGCTCGACCGCGGCATCGAGCCCGCCTTCCTTGGCGACCACATCGACCAGGCCCCAGGCGAGCGCGGTGGGCGCGTCGATATTTTCTGCCGTCATGACCAGCCAGCGCGCGCGGCCCAGCCGATCAGCCGCGGCAGCAGCGCGGCGTGGATCACCGAGGGGATGCCGACGCGCACTTCCGGCATCCCGAATTTGGCATCGTGGGCCGCAATCCGGAAATCGCAGGCGGCGGCGACTTCCAACCCGCCACCAAGGCACCAGCCGGGAAGCCGCGCGATCACCGGCGCCGGAAAGTGGCGCACTGCCTCGCAGAGGTCGCGCAACCGCGTGATGAAGGCTTCCGCCGATTTCTGGTCGAGCTTCGCCATCTCCTTGATATCGGCGCCGCCGATCATGCTCTTCTCGCTCTGTCCGGCGAGGATGACCGCGCGAATGGTGTTGTCGCCGGCGAGCCTCTCGAACCCTTCGCGCATGCCGTCGGTGACGGCGGAGGAGAGGATGTTGAGAGCGCCCGCATTGCAGATCGCGAGGCGAACGACGCCTCTGTCGTCGCGGTCGATGCCGCAATGAGGATTGAGCATTTCCATTCTGTTTTTCCGGGCTTGTTCTGTCGGTGATCTCACTTCCGGGACATTGCGCCGGCTTGTCAAGGGCGGGCGAGGGCATTGCGCGACAGCTCGCACCGATATAGAATTATGATCGTCATCTAAAGGAGCCGCCATGACTACTGTCGATCTGTTTTCGTTCGATATGCGCAGGCATCGGGTGGTGGAATGGCAGGCGCCGGGACCGATTGCCCGGGCGGCATCCGGAATGTCCGGGCTCGAGACCATGTGCGCGATCCGCGACGGCATCCTGCCACCGCCGCCGATGGCGCGGCTGATCGGTTTCGAGATGCGCATCGCCGAGCCCGGCCGGATCGTGATGGAACTGGATCCGGATGAAAGCCTCGAAAACACCATCGGACTGCTCCACGGCGCGACGGCCGCGGCGCTGCTGGATACTGCCATGGGTTGTGCCATCACCACCATGCAGCCGGCGGGACAGACCTCGGTCACGCTGGACCTCAAGCTGACCTATCTGCGGCCGTTGTCGGTGCGGTCGGGCGCGATCTCGGCGGAAGGCAAAGTGATAAAGTTCGGCCGCCAGACCAGCTATGCCGAAGGCTTCGTCCGCGACCGTGCAGGCAATCTTGCAGTGCACGCGACCGGAACGTTCACGATGATCGGCGTTGAAAAGGCGAATTAGATGCAGCTTTTCCCGCGTACAACTGCTATTATATGACCAGGGACATTTAATGGGATGCGTTGATGCGTTATTCGAAAGAGCACAAGCTGGAGACCCACGCACGGATCGTGAAAAAAGCCTCGGTGCGACTTCGCGAAAAGGGTGCGCATGGCATCGGCGTCGCCGACCTGATGAAGGAAGCGGGCCTGACCCATGGCGGCTTCTACGCGCATTTCGATTCCCGCGAGGCGCTCGTCATCGAGGCTTTTGCCTATGCGATGGACCGCTCGGTCGAGCATTGGCGAAAAATCGCCGCTGAAACGCCGCCGGAGAAGCGGCTGTCGACGATCATCGATTCCTACGTCTCGACGGTTCATCGCGACGATCCCGGCCGCGGTTGCGCCGTTACGACGTTAGGTGCCGAGATCGCCCGGGAAAGCGCGAAGACGCGCAAGGCCTTTGCCACCAAGCTGGAGCAGTTGATCGATGTGATCGCCGACCAGATTCCGGACGTGCCGCGCAAGACGGCCCGCAGGCAGGCGATGGGCACGCTAGCGACGATGATGGGTACGCTGGTGATGTCGCGCGTGGCCGGCAGCGGTGAACTCTCCGACGAAATTCTCCTCGCCGGCCGCGATGCGGCGCTGACGCGCGCCGAGGCGAAGCCGGCTGCGAAGAAGACGCGGGCGAAGGTGAATTAGAATCGACGGCCTCTCCACGTCGTCCCTGCGCACGCAGGGACCCATACGCCGCGGCCGATGGAAGGGGCACGCGGGGAGGCAGCTTTTATCGCCATTCACATCGGTGGGTATGGGTCCCTGCGTGCGCAGGGACGACGGTGGTTCTGTGCCAGGCCGTCACCGCCCGCCAAACAGCGCGCGCTCGCTTTCCACCGTCTCGTGGATGTAGTCGGCCACCGCCCTGATCCGCGCCAGGTCCTTGCTGTCGGCGTGCATCAGCATCCAGAACGTGCGCGAGATCCTGACCTCGTCGGGCAGCACTGCGCGCAGTTCGGCATGCGCCTTCGCCATGAAATGCGGCAGCACCGCAATGCCGAAGCCGGCAATGGTGGCGTTGAGCTGCGCGATCAGATTGGCGCTGCGAAATTTGGCCGAGATCTTCGGCGAAACCTGGGGCAGGTAATCCAGCTCGGGCGTGAACAGCAGTTCCTCGATGTAGCCGACGAAGCGATGTCCCGGCAGGTCGCCGCGGGAAGTGATTTTCGGTGCCCGGTCGAGATAGGCCGGCGCGGCATAGAGCCCGAGGCTGTAGTCGAGCAGCTTGCGCCCGACGATCCGGCCCTCCTTGGGCATGGAGAGGCTGATCGCGATGTCGGCCTCGCGCTTCGACAGGCTGAACAGCCGGGCGGTGGCGACGAGCTGCAGGTCGAGATCGGGATACCGCTCGGTGAATTTCAGAAGCCGCGCCGCCAGAAAATGGCTGCCGAACCCGTCGGGGGCGCCGATCCGGACCGTGCCGGTGAGCTGGGCGCGCGATCCGCCGACCGCCTCCTGGTTGGCGACGATGGTGGATTCCATCGCTTCGGCACTATCGGCGACGCGCTGGCCGGCTTCGGTCAGGAGGTAGCCGGTCTTGCGGCGGTTGAACAGTTTTGCGGAGAGATGCCGTTCCAGCCGGTCGACACGGCGGATCACGGTGGCATGATCGACCGATAGCTGCTTGGCGGCAGCGGAAACCGAGCCGCCGCGCACGATCGCCAGCACGAAACGGAAGTCATCCCAGTCGATCGTCTTGGTGCCTTGATCCAGCATTTCCGCACATCTATGGTGCAATATATCGGACTTGTATCCCAAGAAATGCAGGTCAAAAAGGGGCTCGAAAGCGATCCCAGACGGGACCTTAGGGAGATCATTCATGCGCTCAATCGGACACTTTATCGGCGGCAAAGAGGTCAAGGGAACGTCCGGCCGGACGGCCGACGTGTTTGAGCCGATGACCGGCGACGTCCAGGCCAAGGTGGCGCTGGCCTCAAGAGCAGAAGTCCGTGCGGCCGTCGAGAACGCCGCGCTTGCCCAGCCCGAATGGGCCAACACCAATCCGCAGCGCCGCGCGCGGGTGATGATGAAGTTCGTCGAGCTGGTGCAGCGCGACTATGACAAGCTCGCTGAGCTCCTGGCACGCGAGCACGGCAAGACAGTTCCTGACGCCAAGGGCGACATCCAGCGCGGCCTCGAAGTCGCGGAATTCGCCTGCGGTATTCCGCATTTGCTGAAGGGCGAGTACACCGAAGGCGCCGGCCCCGGCATCGACATCTACTCCCTGCGCCAGCCGCTGGGCGTCGTCGCCGGCATCACGCCGTTCAATTTCCCGGCGATGATCCCGATGTGGAAGTTCGCGCCCGCGATCGCCTGCGGCAACGCCTTTATCCTGAAGCCTTCGGAGCGCGATCCCGGCGTGCCGATGCGGCTGGCCGAATTGATGATGGAAGCGGGGCTGCCGCCCGGCATCCTCAACGTCGTCAACGGCGACAAGGAAGCCGTCGACGCCATTCTCGACGACCCCGATATCAAGGCGATCGGCTTCGTCGGCTCGACGCCGATCGCGCAATACATCTATGAGCGCGCCGCCCAGACCGGCAAGCGCTGCCAGTGTTTTGGCGGCGCCAAGAACCACGCCATCGTGATGCCCGACGCCGACATGGATCAGACGGTCGACGCGCTGATCGGGGCCGGTTACGGCTCGGCCGGCGAGCGCTGCATGGCGGTCTCCGTCGCCGTTCCCGTCGGCAAGACCACCGCCGACCGCCTGATGGAAAAGCTGATCCCGCGCGTGGAGTCGCTCAAGATCGGAACCTCGGTCGATCCGTCCGCCGATTACGGCCCGCTGGTCACCCGCGAAGCGGTCGAGAAGGTGAAGAACTACATCGATATCGGCATCAAGGAAGGAGCCACGCTCGCCGTCGACGGCCGCGGCTTCAAGATGCAGGGTTACGAGAAGGGTTTTTATCTCGGCGGCTCGCTGTTCGACAACGTCACCAAGGACATGCGGATCTACAAGGAAGAGATCTTTGGCCCGGTGCTCTCGGTGGTGCGCGCCCATGACTACAAGGAAGCCCTCGCACTGCCGTCCGAACATGATTACGGCAACGGCGTTGCGATCTTTACCCGCGATGGCGACGCGGCGCGTGACTTTGCCGCCAAGGTCAATGTCGGGATGGTCGGCATCAACGTGCCGATCCCGGTCCCGATCGCCTACTACACCTTCGGCGGCTGGAAGAAGTCGGGCTTCGGCGATCTCAACCAGCACGGTCCGGACTCGGTCCGCTTCTACACCAAGACCAAGACGGTGACCTCGCGCTGGCCGTCCGGCGTCAAGGAAGGCGCGGAGTTCTCGATTCCGTTAATGAGGTAATGGTGTAGCCCAGCCGTCATTGCGAGCGCAGCGAAGCAATCCATCTTGCCGCGAAAGGAAGAATGGATTGCTTCGTCGCTTCGCTCCTCGCAATGACGACAAGAATGAGCAAGTCGGAATGCAGTTCGCTCTCAATGAGGATCAGATCGCGGTTCGCGACATGGCGCGCGAATTCGCCGCGGAGAAGATCGCGCCGCATGCGCTGCGCTGGGACGAGGAGAAGCATTTTCCTGTCGACGTGATGCGCGAGGCCGCAGGCCTCGGCATGGGCGGCATCTACATCAAGGACGACGTCGGCGGCTCCGCGATGACCCGTTTCGACGCCGCCCTGATCTTCGAGGCGCTGGCGACCGGCTGCCCGACGGTGTCGGCCTTCATCTCGATCCACAACATGGCGTCCTGGATGATCGATGCCTATGGCAATGACAGCCAGCGGCAAACGTGGTTGCCAAAGCTCTGCACCATGGAGCTGCTGGCAAGCTATTGCCTGACCGAACCGGGCTCCGGCTCGGATGCCGCGGCACTCCGCACCCGTGCGGTGCGTGACGGCGATCATTACGTGCTCAACGGCCAGAAACAGTTCATCTCGGGCGCTGGTGGCGGCGATCTCTACGTCGTGATGGTGCGGACCGGCGGCGACGGGCCCGGCGGCATCTCGACGCTCGTCATTCCGGCCGAAACGCCCGGTGTCTCGTTCGGCGCCAACGAGCGCAAGATGGGCTGGAACGCGCAGCCCACGCGCGCGGTGATGTTTGAGAACGCCCGCGTGCCGGTCGAGAACCGGCTGGGCGAGGAGGGCATCGGCTTCAAGATCGCGATGGCCGGGCTCGACGGCGGCCGCCTCAATATCGCGGCGTGCTCGCTCGGCGGCGCGCAGAGCGCGCTCGACAAGTCGCTCGCCTACATGAAGGAGCGAAAAGCCTTCGGCAAACGTCTCGATGAATTCCAGGCGCTGCAGTTCCGCCTCGCCGACATGGCGACCGAGCTGGAAGCGGCGCGGACCTTTGTCTGGCGTGCGGCCGCCGCGCTCGACCGCAAGGATCCCGACGCCACCATGCTGTGCGCGATGGCCAAGCGGTTCGGCACCGATGTCGGCTTCGAGGTCGCCAACCAGGCGCTGCAACTGCATGGCGGCTACGGCTATTTGAGCGAATACGGCATCGAAAAAATCGTGCGCGACCTGCGCGTGCACCAGATCCTGGAAGGCACCAACGAAATCATGCGGCTGATCGTGTCGCGCAAGCTGATCGAGGGCGCGCGATGACGGATATGGCCATTGCAGACGGCGACCTCGTCGCGCGCAAGGAAGGCTCAGTCGGCATTCTCCGATTGAACCGGCCGAAGGCGATCAATGCCGTGACGCTGGAGATGTTCCACGACATCGACAAGGCGCTCGATGCCTTCGAGGCGGATACTGATATTGCGGTGATCGTTCTGGAAGGTGCCGGCGAGCGCGGGCTGTGCGCCGGCGGCGACATCCGCGCGCTGTGGGAAAGCTCCAAAGTCAAGGGCGATCTCGGCAAGATCCTGTGGCGCGACGAATACATCCTCAACGCCCGCATCAAGAAGTTCCCAAAGCCCTACGTCGCCTTCATGGACGGCATCGTGATGGGCGGCGGCGTCGGACTGTCGGCGCACTCGAGCCATCGCGTCGTCACCGAGAAGACGAAACTCGCGATGCCAGAGGTCGGCCTCGGCTTCTTCCCTGACGTCGGCGGCACCTGGCTGTTGTCGCATTCGCCGGGCGAGATCGGCACGTATTTTGGATTGACCGGGCAGACCATGAACGGTCCAGATGCCATCCATGCAAGATTTGCCGATGCGGTGGTGCCGTCGGCAAAACTGCCGGCCTTGCGCGAGGCATTGACGAAGGTTCAATCCGGCACGACATCGGCTGACATTAGGAAGCTGATCGACGGCTTCTCGACTGGAGAAACGGCCGGGCCGGTTGCCGTGCAGCAGGCGAAGATCGATGCGTTGTTCTCCCACGACCGCATGGAAGACATCATCGCGGCGCTGCAGCGCGATGGTTCTGATTTTGCGCAGGCGACGCTGAAGACGCTGAACGAAAAGTCGCCGCGCGGCATGGTGGTGACGCTCAAGCTGCTGCGGCTGGCGCGCAGCGCGCGCGCTCGCTGGAGGAATGCCTGGTGCGGGAATATCGTGCCGCGCTGGAAGTGTTCGCGAGCGACGATTTTCGCGAGGGCGTGCGCGCCGCCGTCATCGACAAGGACCGCAATCCGAAATGGTCGCCGCCGAGAATCGAGGACGTGACGCCGGAAATGGTCGCGTCTTATTTCGCCGAGATCGGCGCTGACGAACTCAGATTTCCCTGATCAGAACGAGAAAGTTTAGCGGAGGATTCGAGATGGCAAATATCGCATTCATTGGCCTCGGCAATATGGGCGGCCCGATGGCGGCCAATCTGGTCAAGGCCGGTCACAAGGTGACCGCGTTCGATCTGGTCGAAGCCTCGCGCGATCAGGCCAAGGCCGACGGCGCCGCGATCGCCGTGAGTTCGGTCGCTTCCGTCAAGGGCGCTGATGTGGTCATCACCATGCTGCCGGCGGGCAAGCATGTGCTAACGGTCTGGAACGAAGTCATTCCGGTGATGACCAAGGGCACGCTGATTATCGATTGCTCGACCATCGACGTCGAAAGCGCCAAGCAGGCGCATGCGCTCGCGGCCAAGCACGGCATGCTATCGGTCGATGCGCCCGTCTCGGGCGGCACCGGCGGCGCCAAGGGCGCGACGCTGACCTTCATGTGCGGCGGCGAGGAAAGGGCGTTTGCTGCGGCGAAACCGGTGTTGGAGAACATGGGCAAGAAGATCGTCCATTGCGGCGGCGCCGGCGCAGGGCAGGCGGCCAAGATCTGCAATAACATGATCCTGGGGATTTCGATGATTGGGGTGGGTGAAGCCTTTGCGCTCGCCGAAAAGCTGGGCCTGTCGCATCAGGCGCTGTTCGATGTCGCCTCGACCTCATCGGGGCAATGCTGGGCGCTGACGTCCTATTGCCCGGTGCCCGGCCCGGTGCCGACTTCGCCCGCTAACAACGATTATAAGCCGGGATTTGCGTCGGCCCTGATGGTGAAGGATCTGACACTGGCGCAGGATGCGGCCAAGGCTGCGGGCGCGGCGACGCCGCTCGGCAAGCACGCGCAGGAGATCTACAAGGCTTTTGATGCCGCCGGCCATGGCGGGGTGGATTTTTCCGGGATTATCCAGCACGTTGAGAGTCTCGCTGCGAAATAACGGAGACCTGATGACGACCTTCCAGGAAGCGCGCGCCTTTCTGCTCAAGCACCGCACCGATTACGATGCGGCCGTGAAGGGATTTCGCTGGCCGGACCCCGTTCCATTCAACTGGGCGCTCGACTGGTTCGACGCGGAACTCGCGCGCAATCCTGACAGCCGGGATCGCCCGGCGCTCTGGATCGTCGATCCCGGCGACAAGGAAACAAAGCTGACGTTCGCGACGCTGTCGCGCCGCTCCAATCAGGTCGCAAACTTCCTGCGGGCGCAGGGGCTGAGGCGCGGCGATCATTTGTTGTTGCTGCTCGGCAATGTCGTGCCGCTGTGGGAGACCATGCTGGCGGCGATGAAGCTCGGTGTGGTCGTGATCCCCGCGACCACGCTGCTCACCCCGGACGAACTGCGCGATCGGCTCGAGCGGGGCAGGGCGCGGGCGGTGGTTGCCTCGCAGGATCAGGTCGCGAAATTTGCGGGCCTCGGCGGCGACGGACTGGTGCGCATCGTGGTCGGCGCGACATCGAACCACGATGGCTGGCTGCCTTTCGAACAGGCCGCCATTGCCTCCGACGACTTTGCGCCTGACGGCCCGACCAATGCCGACGATCCGATGCTGCTTTATTTCACCTCGGGCACCACGGCGAAACCAAAGCTGGTGCGGCACAGCCAGCGCAGCTATCCGGTCGGCCACCTCTCGACGATGTTCTGGCTCGGCCTGCAGCCGGGCGATGTCCATCTCAACATCTCTTCGCCGGGCTGGGCCAAGCATGCCTGGAGTTGCTTCTTCGCGCCGTGGAATGCCGGCGCCACCGTGTTCGTGGTCAACCAGCCGCGCTTCGACGCCAAAGCCCTGCTCACTACGATCGGCCGCTGCGGCGTCACTACGCTGTGCGCGCCGCCGACCGTGTGGCGGCTGTTCATTCAGGAGAAGCTCGCGGATTTCAAGGTAAGCCTCCGTGAGGTCTGCGGCGCCGGCGAACCGCTCAATCCCGAAGTGATCGACCAGGTGAAGGCGGCGTGGGGTCTCACCATCCGCGACGGCTATGGCCAGACGGAGACCGCGGCGCTCGCCGGCAACTCGCCGGGCCAGAAGGTGAAGGTCGGCTCGATGGGCCGTCCGTTGCCGGGGTACCGGGTGCGGATCACCGACAGTGACGGCCACGACACCAAGGAGGGCGAGGTGACGCTGGTGCTCGGCGCCGACCGTCCCGCAGGCCTGATGCAGGGCTATCAGGGCGAGGACGGCAAATTGAGCGGCGCGGACGGCGATCTTTACCGTTCAGGCGACGTGGTGTTTGCCGACGACGAGGGCTATCTCACCTTTGTCGGCCGCTCCGACGACGTCTTCAAATCTTCCGATTACCGCATCAGTCCATTCGAGCTGGAGAGTGTGCTGCTGGAGCATGAATGGGTAGCTGAAGCTGCCGTTGTCCCAAGTCCCGATCCGATCCGGCTCGCGATCCCCAAGGCCTATGTGCTGCTGGTATCGGGTGTAGAGCGCTCGCCGGAGACGGCGCTGTCGATCTTCAGGCATCTGCACACCCGGCTCGCGCCGTTCAAGCGCATCCGCAAGGTCGAGCTGGTGACGGAACTGCCGAAGACGATTTCCGGAAAGATCCGCCGCGTCCAGTTGCGCCGGCTCGAACATGATAATAATCGCAGCGATGCGCTGCGCGGAGCGGAGTTCCGCGAAGAAGAATTCCCGGAGCTGCAGAAAGTGCGGACCGCCGGGTTGGAGAGCTAATCAATGAATGAAGTCTGGAAGAAGCCGCCGGTCTCGTTTGAGGCCTATCAGGCCATGGTCGGCAAGGAGATCGGCGTGTCGTCGTGGCACCTGATCGACCAGAGCCGGATCAACCTCTATGCCGACGTGATCGAGGACCATCAGTTCATTCATGTCGACCCGGAACGGGCAAAGAAGGAAACCGCGTTCGGCAATACCATCGCGCATGGCTTTCTCACCATGTCCTTGATGAGCATCATGTCCTATGAGGTGATGCCGGTCATCGAAGGCACGGCGATGGGCGTGAACTACGGTTTCGACAAGCTGCGCTTCCTTTCGCCGGTCCGTGCCGGCTCGCGGGTCCGCGGCCGCTTCACGCTTGTTGAAGCCAAGCTGCGCAAGCCGAAGGAATTGCAGTCGCGCACCAACGTTACCGTCGAGATCGAGGGCGAGGACAAGCCGGCGTTGGTCGCCGATTGGATCGGGCTGATCTATTTCAACTAGGTTTTGCCCGTCATGGCCGGGCAAAACCGCGAAGCGCGTCTTCAAACCAGTTGACCCGGCAATCCATCGCTGCTCAAAAACCTTCAATTTGATGGATGCCCGGGTCACCCCCGATCAAGTCGGGGGCAGGCCCCGGGCATGACGGGCAGGAACAATCGGGATCAATACTCATGGCAATCAGGTTTGACGGACGCGTCGCAATCGTCACGGGCGCGGGCAATGGTCTGGGACGGGCGCATGCGCTGGGGCTGGCGAGCCGCGGCGCCAAGGTGGTGGTCAACGATTTCGGCGGCGCGCGGGACGGCACCGGCGGCTCGCTGACGCCGGCCGAATCCGTGGTCGAGGAAATCCGTAAAGCCGGCGGCACGGCGATGGCCGACGGCGCCGACGTCTCGAAGTTCGGACAAGTCACCGCGATGGTCGAGCGAGCCACGAAGGAGTGGGGCAGTGTCGATCTGCTCTGCGCCAACGCCGGCATTCTCCGCGACAAGTCGTTTGGAAAAATGGATGTCGCCGACTTTGCCAAGGTGCTCGATGTCCATCTCGTCGGCACGTTTTACTGCTGCAAGGCGGTGTGGGAAGGCATGCGCGACCGCAATTACGGCCGCATCGTGCTGACCACCTCGTCGTCGGGCCTGTTCGGCAATTTCGGCCAGGCCAATTACGGCGCGGCGAAAGCCGGCATGGTCGGCCTGATGAACGTGCTGGCCGAGGAGGGCCGCAAGAATAATATCCGCGTCAACACGATCTCGCCGACCGCGGCCACCCGAATGACGGAAGAGCTGCTGCCGCCGCAGGCGCTGGCGCTGATGAAACCCGAAGCGATCACGCCCGCGGTGGAATATCTGCTCAGCGAGGACGCGCCGACCCGCACCATCATGGGCGCGGGCGCGGGTTCGTTTGCAGTGATCAAGATCATCGAGACCGAAGGCGTCAACTTAGCCCAGTCCGACTGGACGCCCGACGCCATCGCGGCGCATTTTGCCGAGATCGACGATGTGTCGAACGCGAAGGCGCTGCAGGGCGCATTCGAGCAGACGCAGAAGTACGTCGCCCAGGCCGCGGCGAGGGCGGGGATTAAGCTGTAGCTCACCGTCCCTCCGCCGTCATGGCCGGGCTTGACCCGGCTATCCACGTCTTTGTTGCCGCATCAAGATCAAGACGTGGATGCCCGGGACAGGCCCGGGCATGACGACTGTTATTGTGGCAGCCAATCTGGCCTACACTCTCGCTATGTCTTCGCACTCCAAAAGCGCCGCCGTCATCGGCGCCGGCCCCGCCGGGCTGATGGCCGCCGAAGTGCTGGCGCAAGGCGGCGCCAGCGTCACCGTCTATGACGCCATGCCGTCGGCGGGGCGCAAATTCCTGATGGCTGGGCGAGGCGGACTCAACCTCACGCACAGCGAAGCGCTGCCGCAATTCCTTGCTCGCTATCGTGAGGCGATGCCGCACCTGAAAACCGCCATCGAAGCGTTTCCGCCGCAGGCTTTACGCGACTGGAGCGAGGCACTGGGGCAGGAGACTTTTGTCGGCTCAAGCGGCCGGGTGTTTCCGAAAGCCTTCAAGGCCTCTCCATTGCTGCGGGCATGGCTGCGGCGGCTGGACTCGATGGGCGTCAAATTGGTGCTACGCCATCGCTGGGTCGGCTGGGATGAGCAGGGCCGCCTGCGGTTTGAAGCGCATGATGGCGCACACGTCGTCGATCCCTGCGCAACCGTGCTGGCGCTCGGCGGCGCGAGCTGGCCGCGGCTTGGTTCAGACGGCACGTGGACGGAAGCGCTCGCCGCGGTGGGCGTGAAGATATCGCCGCTGCGGCCGGCAAATTCCGGCTTCACCGTCGCCTGGTCGGAAATCTTCCGCGACCGTTTTGAGGGTCAACCGCTCAAGGGCGTGGCGTTGACCTTTGCAGCGCATACTCAGCGTGGCGAGGCCATCGTCACCCGTACCGGCATCGAGGGCGGCGCGATCTATGCGCTTTCGGCTGAGCTGCGCGAGGCCATTGCGATTTCAGGGCAGGCGACCCTGCGCATCGCGCTGCGGCCTGATCTTGAGCAAAGAGAGCTGATCGCGCGGCTGTCGGGACCAAGGGGCAAGCAATCCCTGTCCAACTTCCTGCGCAAGGCCGTGGGTTTGTCACCGGTTGCGATCGGCTTGCTGCAGGAAGCCGCCAAGGCATCCGGCGCTTCGCTGGCGTCGATGTCGCCGGCCGATCTCGCTCACCTCATCAACGCCGTCCCGATCGAACTCGACGGCATCGCGCCGATCGCGCGCGCGATCTCGACAGCGGGCGGAATAGCGTTCGACGAACTCGACGGCGAATTCATGCTCAAGCGCTTGCCCGGCGTTTTTGCCGCTGGCGAGATGCTCGATTGGGAAGCGCCGACGGGAGGGTATCTCTTGCAGGCGTCGTTCGCCACCGGCGTAGCGGCGGGCCGGGGTGCGCTGAGGTGGCTTAATTCGTAGGGTGGGTAGAGCGAAGCGAAACCCATCACTTCGCAGCCCGGCGAGTCCCGATGGGTTTCGCTGCGCTCTACCCATCCTACGGACTACGAATTCACCGCAACTTCCCTCTTGCCGCGACCGGCAGCGTGCCGATGATATCGTCGCCGCGCACCATCACTACTTCGTCCATCATGTTGACGACGACGCAGACATGGTTGGGTACGATACGCACGACGTCGCCGACATTCGGCCGCGTGTTGCTGCGGGCCAGGTCAAGAAAGCCGTGCTCTTCCGCAAAGCGCGCGATCTTCGCCTCGGGGTGCTCCAGGATCAGCCCGTAGCCGTCGAGGCCGCCGCCGGGATCCGATGTCAGCGTCTTCGAGCCGGCGTCCAGAATGCCGCGGTCCGGTCCGGCGCGGCTCACGACTGTGGAATAGATGTTCAGCGCGCAATCGTCCCATTCGGCGACGCCGGCCGCGACCTGCATGCGGTCGTTGTAGATATAGGTGCCGGGCCGGTGCTCGGTCGCGCCCTTCAGCTTGCCGAGATTTTTCAGATTGGGCGAGCCGCCGGTCGAAACCATCGTCGCATCGAGCCCGTGCGCGCGGACGCCCGCCAGCGCCTCGTCGAAAAACTTTTGTGCTTCCACCCAGCCGGTCTCGGTCGGGTACAGCATGAAGCCCGCAAATTGCAGGCCCTTCGAGCCAGCGATCTCGCGCGCGAGCGCAATCGCTTCGGCCGGCGTTTCGACACCGGCGCGCTTGCGCCCCGTATCGCACTCGACCACGACCGACAGCGGTCTGCCCGAAGCTGCGGCGGCCTGCGGTAGGCCGGCGATCACGGTCGAATTGTCGGCGGCGACCGTCATGTTGGCCTTGGCCTGCAGCGCCGCGAGGCGGGCCATCTTTTCCTCGCCGATCAAATTGTAGCTGATCAGGATGTCGTCGATCCCGGCCTCCGCCATCACTTCGGCCTCGCCGAGCTTCTGGCAAGTGATGCCCTTGGCACCGGCTGCGATCTGCATCTGTGCGAGCAGCGGGCTCTTGTGGGTCTTGATATGCGGCCGGTTGGCGACGCCGGCGGTATCGCAGGCCACCTGGATGCGGGCGATGTTGCGCTCGACGCGGTCCATGTCGATGACCGCGCAGGGCGTGCCGTATTCGCGGGCGATTTTTGCGGCGAGGGGCGTTGTCATGCTCTTCTCTCTGTCTCGATCTGTAGGATGGGTAGAGCGCAGCGAAACCCATCAATCCCGTCGACGCATCATGATGGGTATCGCTGCGCTCCACCCATCCTACGCTTGCTCAATTTCTTCCCGCAAAACTTCCAGCTCCAGCCACCGGTCTTCGGCGGCGGCCAGCTCTTCCTGCGCTTTTGCAATCGCCGATGACGCCGCGTCGAATTTCTTGCGATCCTTGGCGTAGAGGTCGGGATCGTCAAGCAGCTTCTGCTGCTTTGCGATCTCGGCCTGCAATTTCGCGATCGTTTTCGGCAGGGTTTCCAGCGCGTGCTTTTCGTTGAAGTTCAGCCGGCGTTTTGGCGCGGCGGAAGGGGCGTTAGCTCTGGTCTCCTTCTTTTCCTCAATCGGCGCCGGTCCATTGACTGATTCCCGCGACAAATCCTCGCCGCGCTGGGCCAGCATGTCGGTGTAGCCGCCGGCATACTCGATCCAGCGGCCATTGCCTTCCGGCACGATCACCGACGTCACCACGCGATCGAGGAAATCGCGGTCGTGGCTGATCAGGATCACGGTACCCTCGTAATCGCCGAGCATCTCCTCGAGCACGTCGAGCGTTTCGAGATCGAGGTCGTTGGTCGGCTCGTCCAGTACCAAGAGGTTCGACGGCTTTGCCAGCGCTCGCGCCAGCATCAGCCGGCCGCGCTCGCCGCCGGAAAGCACCTCCAGCGAAGTGCGCATCTGTTCTTGCGCGAAGAGAAAGTCCTTCATGTAGCTGACCACGTGCTTCGGCTTGCCGCCGACCATGACATGGTCGCCGCGGCCGCCGGTCAGCGCTTCCGCCAGCGTCGATTTCGGATCGAGGCTTTCGCGGTGCTGGTCCAGCGTCGCCATTTCGAGATTGGCGCCGAGCCGGATCGTGCCGCTATCAGACGGATCGTTGCCGATCAAAAGATGAACCAGCGTGGTCTTGCCGGCGCCATTCGGGCCGACGATTCCGATGCGGTCACCGCGCTGGATTCGAGTTGAGAAGCCATCGACGATCTTGCGGTCGCCATAGGCCTTGGCGATGTTCTTAGCCTCGATGACCAGCCGGCCAGATTTTTCAGCTTCGGCGGCCGCGAGGTTGGCATTGCCGGCAGCGCCACGATAATTGCGCCGCTGGTCGCGCAGCGCGTACAGGTTACCGAGCCGCTTGACGTTGCGCTTGCGGCGGCCGGAGACGCCATAGCGCAGCCAGTGTTCCTCGTTGACGATCTTGCGGTCGACCTTGTGCTGCTCGCGCTCTTCTTCCGCCAGCACCTCGTCGCGCCAGCCTTCGAATGCGGAGAAGCCGCGGTCGATCTGCCGGATCTGGCCGCGGTCGAGCCAGGCGGTCGAGCGCGACAGGTTGGAAAGGAAACGGCGATCGTGACTGATGAGGACGAGCGCGCAGCGGCGGCTTTCCAGTTCGCGTTCGAGCCATTCGATGGTGGGAAGGTCGAGATGGTTGGTCGGCTCGTCCAGCAGCAGGATATCGGGCGAGGGCGCCAGCACGCGCGCCAGCGCCGCGCGGCGGGCTTCGCCGCCGGAAATGTGCGCAGGGTCCTCGTTACCGGAGAGGCCGAGCTGTTCGACCAGATAGCGCGCCTGGTAGTGATCGTCGCCGGGGCCGAGGCCTGCCTCGACATAGGCCAGCGTCGTCTTGTGGTCGCCGAAATCAGGCTCTTGCGGCAGGTAGCGGATGGTAGCGCCGGGCTGCACGAAGCGGCTGCCGCTGTCGGGCTCGACCAGGCCGGCGGCGATCTTTAGCAGCGTCGATTTGCCGGAGCCGTTGCGCCCGATCAGGCAGACGCGCTCGCCCGACGACACCGACAATTCCACGCCCGACAACAGCGGCGTGCCGCCAAACGTCAGCCTTATATCTTTCAACTGGATCAGCGGCGGCGCCATCGTTCAACCCTGGTTCGGCGCAGGCTGCTGCGCCCGCTGGCGCTGGATGCGGCGGATGGTCTGGTCGAGCGCCGACAGAAACGTCGAGCGGTCGCGCGGTGCAAGGACTTTGGACCGCCGGTCACTTCGCCGGATGAGCGGAGATCGGTCATCAGATTGCGCACCGCAAGCGTCATGCCGATCGATGCCTCTGTAAACGGCTTGCCGTTCGGCGCGATCACCTCGGCGCCGGCCTTCACGCAGCGGCTGGCGAGCGGGATATCCGATGTGATGACGATATCGCCGCGGCCGGCGCGCTCCGCGATCCAGTCGTCGGCGGCGTCCATGTCGGAACCGGCAGCGATGCGCTCGATCAGCGGATCCTGCGGCACGCGGATGAAATTACCCGCAACGACGCTGACCGGCAGGCCGTGGCGGATCGCGACGCGATAGATCTCGTCCTTCACCGGGCAGGCGTCGGCATCAACATAGATGCGGGTTTGGTTCACGTCAGGCATATCGGTTCGACAGCGGTTCTTTTGCCCGCGCGTGGTAACCTATTCGATGCCGGAATGCGAGGGAAACGGGGGCCGGGAACACGCTTGCCACCGCACATTCTTTGCGTACCATAACCGGCGGAAAAACAACCAAAAACAACAGGAAACCGGCATGCCCATCGAGCCGTATCGCGTAAAGGCCTACAACTCCGCCAAACAATCCGAAAACAAGATGCATGACGACACCGTGGCGAAGCGGTTCGGGTTCTCGGGTGGGCTGGTCCCCGGCGTCGACGTGATGGCCTACATGATGCATCAGCCAGTGACGAAATGGGGCCGCGCATTTCTGGAACGCGGATTGATCGAGGCGCGTTTCGTCAAGCCGGTTTATGACGGCGAACTCGCGGAGCTGACGGCAGAAGAAAGCAACGGTGTGCTGTCGATCGAGGTGCAGAGCCGCGGCCAGCTTTGCGCCGCCGGCACCGCGTCGTTGCCGGTCTCCGCGCCGGCTGTTTCGCTCGCAGACTACCAGGAAGTCGCGGCGATGGCGGAACGCAAGCCGGTTAACGCATCTTCCTATGAGGTCGGCAAATGGCTCGGCACCATCCCGCGCGACTGGGCAGGCGAAGCGGCCGCGGGATATCTCGCCGACATCAGGGAAACCGATCCGATCTACGCCAGGGAAGGCCTAGGTCATCCCGGCCTGCTGCAGCGGGTGATGAATCGCGTGCTGGTCGACAATGCCATCCTGGGCCCGTGGATTCATGTCGGCAGCCGCATGCAACTGCTGTCAGCGGCGAAGGCTGGCGACGTCATCACCGCGCGTGCGAAGGTGGTCGGCAATTACGACAAGAAGGGCCATCGTTTCGTCGAGCTCGACGCGCTGGTCGTCGGCAACGGCAACACGCCGCTGGCGCATTGCCACCACATCGCGATCTACCAGCCGCGCGAGCAGGCGGCGGCGTAGTGGGGTACGGCGGCGCGCCGCGATCTCATCTGTCATTCCCCGCCACCGGGTCTCGCCTTTGGCGAGCCCGATGACAGGCTCCGGCGGGGAATCCAGTACGCCGCGGCCTCACGGTTCGATCGCTACCGTCTCTGGAATACTGGATCGCCCGCCTTCGCGGGCGATGACAGTTGTAGATGTGATGGGCTGTGCGGGCCCTACGCCGCTGCCTTCGCCTTCGCATCCTGAATCGCCCGCCACACCCGTTCCGGCGTCAGCGGCATGTCGATATGGGTGATGCCGTAATCCGACAGCGCGTCGACCACCGCGTTGACGATGCAGACGAGGCTGCCGGCGCAGCCGGCTTCGCCGCAGCCCTTGGTGCCCAGCGGATTGGATTTCGCCGGTGAGGGGTGGTCGCCGATCTCCATCGGCGGAATGTCCTCGGCCCGCGGCAGCGCGTAATCCATGAATGAGCCGGTGATCGGCTGGCCGCTGGCATCGTAGCTGACCTGCTCCATCAGCGCCTGCCCGATGCCCTGCGCGACGCCGCCATGCAACTGGCCGGCGACGATCATTGGATTGACCACGGTGCCGAAATCATTGACGGCGAAATAGCGCACGATTTGCACCACGCCGGTTTCGGGATCGATTTCCACCTCCGCGACATGACAGCCGTTGGGGAAGGTGGACGGCGTGTCCTTGGTGGCATGGTCGACGTCGAGCGACAGCGGCACGCCTTCGGGCATCTTGCCCTCGCACAGGCGCTTCGCCAAATCCATGATGCCGATCGAGCGGTCGGTGCCGGCGATGGTGAAGCGGCCATTGGAAAATTCGATGTCGCCTTCGGATGCCTCCATCAGATGCGCGGCCGCCTGCTTGCCCTTTGCGATCACCAGCGCGGAGGCTTCCACGATCGCCTGGCCGGTCGCCGTGATCGAGCGCGAGCCGCCGGTGCCGTTGCCGAAGCGGACGAGATCGCTGTCGTTCTGCTCGATGGTGATCTTCTCGAAGGGGACGCCGAGCTGTGCCGACAGCACCTGGGCGAACGGCGTGGCGTGGCCCTGGCCGTAATCGAGCGTGCCTGTGGTCAGCTTCACTGAACCGTCCGGCTCGAAGGTGATCTTGCCGAGTTCGCCGCTCGGCGGCGCGGTGACTTCCAGATACGACCCAACGGCGATGCCGCGCAGCCTGCCGTTCTTCTTGCTCTCCTTCTTGCGCTTGGCAAAATTGGCGTGGTCGGAAATCTCCAGCGCCTTGTTGAAGACGCCTGCAAAGTCGCCGCTGTCATAGGTGACGCCAGAAGCTGCCGCGAACGGCAATTGCGACGGCTTGATGAAGTTGCGCTTGCGCAGCGTCAGCCGGTTGATGCCCATCTCGTCGGCGGCGCGGTCGATCAGCCGCTCCATGTAGTAGTTCGCCTCGGGCCGGCCGGCGCCGCGATAGGCGCCCATCAGCGTGGTGTTGGTCAAAACCGTCTTGATGTCGACGCCAAGCAGCGGCGTGCGGTAGACGCTGGCGAGGTTCTTGCCGGTGTTGAGCGACAGCGGCCCCGGCGCGACGCCGGTGATATAGGCGCCGAGATTGCCGTAGCCCGAGAGCCGCACCGCGAGAAACTTGCCGTCGGTATCGAGCGCCAGTTCGGCGTGGATGAGCTGCGCGCGGCCGTGGCTGTCTGAGAGAAAGCTGGTCGAGCGCTCGTCGGTCCATTTTACCGGACGGCCCAGCGCCTTCGCCGCGTGCAGGATGCAGGTGTATTCGGGATAGCTCACGTTCTTCATGCCGAAGGAGCCGCCGACATTGGCGGTGAGGATACGGACCTTGTCGTTCGGCACATTGAGGATTTTTGCAAGCGTCACCTTGTTGCCGGAGACGCCTTGCGTCGGCACCTGCAGCGTGAAGCGCTCGGCCGCCTTGTCGTAGGCTGCCAGCGCCACGCGCGGCTCCATCGACACCACGGCGACGCGGGTGTTGACGATGTCGAGCCTGGTTACATGGGCGGCGGCAGCGAACGCGGCGTCGATCTTGGCAGCATCGCCATAGTGATAGTCGAGCGCGACGTTGTTCGGGATGTGATCGTAAAGCTGCGGCGCGCCGGGCTTTGCGGCTTCCGCCGCATCGGTCACGGCGGGCAGCGGCTCGATGTCGAGCTCTATGGCCTCCGCCGCATCGCGCGCTTGCGCCAGCGTTTCCGCGACCACGAAGGCCACGGGGTCGCCGACGAAGCGCACCTTGTCGGTCGCCAGCGCCGGGCGGTTGGTCTGCAACAGCGGCGAGCCATCCCGGCTCTTCAACGGCAGGCCGCAGGTGAAGGGGCCGTAGCCCGCGGCCTCGAGGTCCTTGCCGGTCCAGACGCCGAGCACCCCCGGCATCGCCTTGGCGGCGGCCGTGCCGATCCCCTTGATGATTCCGTGGGCATGGCTGGAGCGCACCATCCAGCAATAGGCCTGGCCGGGCAGGGTGAAATCGTCGGTGTATTTGCCCCTGCCGCGCACCAGCGTGTCGTCTTCCTTGCGGCGCACCGGCTGCCCCACACCGTATTTTTGCAGTGCGATAGCGTTGTCCAGAGAGGAGGCCGACGTTTGATCTTGCATCGAAAACACCTGAAATACTTGGGATTCTCTTGGATTTCTTGTTGGTTTCTTGGTTCCGCGAGTTCCCGCTGAGATAACGCACCGCGTCATGCACGACAACGGCTGATTGGGCATAGTCCTATGTGATGGGTTGTTGCGTAGCCCCTTGGCGCTGCTAAAGTTTCCGTGAACGGTAATTTTCTTCGGCGGCCCGACGGGGCCTGCGGAAAGACAGTTTTGATGAACCACGATGCGCGGCTGCGCGAAGCCCTTGAGGCCCGCGCCAGCCCGTCAGGGTCGGTTGCGGCGGCCACGGCAAACGGTGTCTATGCCGCGCTGGACCTTGGCACCAACAATTGCCGGCTTTTGATCGCCAGCCCGGCCGGGGACGGTTTTCGCGTGGTGGATTCGTTTTCACGGATCATCCGGCTTGGCGAGGGCATTTCCGCAACCGGTTCCATCAGCGAAGCGGCGATCGAGCGCGCCATCGCGGCGCTCAGCATCTGCAGCGACAAGATCCGCTACCGCAGGGCCAAGCGCCTGCGGCTGATCGCAACCGAGGCCTGCCGAGCCGCCGCCAATGCCGACAGCTTTCGCGCCCGCGTCGCGAGCGAGACCGGCATCCGGCTCGAGGTGATCGATCGCGAGACCGAAGCAACCCTGGCCGTGATCGGCTGCTCGCCGCTGCTCGACGCCAAGGGGCGGGGCGCGATCCTGTTCGACATCGGCGGCGGCTCGACCGAGCTGGTGCGGATCGAGCGCGATCCGGAAGAGCAGAACGCGGTGCCGCGCATCAAGGCGTGGATGTCAGTCCCGCTCGGCGTCGTCACGCTGGCCGAGCATTTCGGCGGACGCGACGTCACGGCGGAATCCTATGCCCGGATGGTGCGCGAAGTCGCGCACTATGTGGCGCCGTTTGCGGCCGCGCACGGCAACGATTTGCGCGACATGCATATGCTGGGCACCTCGGGCACCGTGACGACGCTTGCCGGCATCCATCTCAATCTGGCGCGCTACGACCGCCGGCGCATCGATGGCATCTGGATGAACGGTTCCGACGTCACGGCGGTGATCCAGCGGCTGCTCGGCATGAGCTATCAGGAGCGGGCCAACAATAATTGCATCAGCGTCGAGCGTGCCGACCTGGTGCTGGCCGGTTGCGCCATTCTCGACGCCATCCGCGACGCCTTCCCATTGCCTCGGCTCCGCGTCGCCGACCGCGGCCTGCGCGAGGGCATGCTGGTGGAGATGATGCGCGAGGATGGCGCGCTGCGGCCGTGCTGATATGTGAGGTCCCGGGCTATGCCCGCAAACTGGAAGAGCGGCTGAAAGCCAGCCGCTCTTCCCTCAAAGCTGAGCAACAGGGCCCGCACTAGGCGGCATGCCGTACCTCTTCCATATTTTGCTTAATCTGCTTTCCGGCATCGTCGGCCAATTTGAGCGACATGTCGGCGATCCGACGGCTGCTCTCCAGAACGGATCCCACGGTCTCACGTACCAGGTCCGTCTGAACGGCTGCAACCTCCTGAGGAGTTCGGCAGG
This sequence comes from Bradyrhizobium sp. RDI18, assembly GCF_043203335.1. NCBI lineage: Bacteria > Pseudomonadati > Pseudomonadota > Alphaproteobacteria > Hyphomicrobiales > Nitrobacteraceae > Bradyrhizobium > Bradyrhizobium sp. RDI18. The sequence continues at coordinate 190,484 of NZ_JBICRN010000008.1, forward strand.
CCCACAATTCATTCATGCGGTCCATGCTCGTCTCGACCTGATGCCGAACCAACTGCAGGTATTCCTGCGAAATGCCACCCATCACCTTGGCAGCAGTCGTGCCGGTGTAAAGGATGGTTTGCGCGTTGCGGGCCGATCGTTCGGTTGCCTGTTGCACTCCGCCTCCTGACAGACCGAGCGTGCGGCCAAGTTGCTCCGTGGACCGCCCCATGACGGTCGTCGCCATATCCAGGCCGAAGCGCCAGGTGTTCTGTAACGTCTCGGCGTTTTGCTGGAATAGGGTGGCACTGGCCCGGGCCACTTGCTCGCCGGCTTCGGCCGCGGCTTGTCCGGCGCGCGTTGTCTGCTCGACTGCAGCTTGTCCGAACCGGCTGGCCTGTTCAGCAGTCCTCTCGCCGGCGCGGCGGGCAGCGTCTTCCATGCCTTGGGTAGACTTTTCCTCTTGGCGTGGGTTTGCCATCTGACTTCTCCGCTGATTGCAGGTTGATGACTCCCCCAGCTCCGACCCGAGCAACGCAATCGCTGTGCGACCGTTCCACGCCTTCCAATCTTTTCCGCTCTTCTCGTTTAGGTCGCAACGACTGCTTAGGAGCGTCGGCAACATGTCGCGGTTATGCCGCAGACTGGCTGTTCGCCCGCCGCAATTCGGATCGCTACGCACGGCACGAGGCTCAGCGAATGTCCACTGCCCACCGATCAGCCGCTTCATCGACTGCGATGGTGAGCGGCTGCATTACCTCGAACGGGGTGACCCGGCAGCTCGGAGCGTCGTGCTGTTCCATGGCAACGGGGGCTGGCGTTAGGGTGGTGGGTCCGGCGGCTCATCATACTCGCTTCAATGCGCATCCACTTCCGTGCTACTGATTCCAGGCTCCGGGTCCGGGCTGGCATTTTCAAGACAAGTATCGATATGGCGAAAGACACCACCGGACGGTTGCACGTCACGGTCAAGAGCGCGGGCAAGCGCAAGCTGTCGTCAAAGCTCTGGCTGGAGCGGCAGCTCAACGATCCCTACGTGGCGAAGGCCAAGCGGGAGGGCTATCGCTCGCGGGCGGCCTACAAGCTGATCGAAATCGACGACAAGTATCGGTTTCTCAAGCCCGGCAACGCCGTGGTCGATCTCGGCGCTGCCCCCGGCGGCTGGAGCCAGATCGCGGCCAAGCGCGTCGGCGCGATCAATGGCAGGGGCAAAGTGGTCGCGATCGATCTGCTGGAAATGCCGGAAATTCCCGGCGTCGATTTCGCGCAGCTCGACTTTCTGGCCGAGGACGCACCCGAAAAGCTGATCGCAATGATGGGCGGGCGCGCCGATGTTGTGATGTCCGACATGGCGGCCAACACCACCGGCCACCGCAAGACCGATCAGCTCCGCATCATCGGCCTCGTCGAGACGGCCGCGGCCTTTGCCGCCGAGGTGCTCAATCCCGGCGGGACGTTCCTGGCAAAAGTCTTTCAAAGCGGCGCTGATGCCGAACTGGTCGGCCAACTGAAGCGCGACTTTTCCAGCGTACGTCACGTCAAGCCGGCCTCGAGCCGGCAGGACTCCTCGGAGCGCTACGTGCTGGCGATGGGGTTTCGAGGGCACCGCAACTAGCTAGACTAGCCTGAGCGCAACCTGGACGGCGCGAGGACTGGACGGCGTCTTCAACGGTTGCAGTCTTGGGGCCGGCTCACGTGTCGAATCCCTGGAACTTTTTCCCGTAGCGGCGTATTTCAGTATTTCAGTACTCAGGCGCGGTCTGTTTATCGCATGCAGCCCCAACGCCACCGGGAATTTTCTGCAAGCGAGCCGCGCCTCCGTCTGGGAAGGAGTATTCCCGTGATGGAGCAGAGCGCCAGAGTTGGCAATCGATTGTTAGCTGCGTTGCCGCCGGCAGATCTCGATTTGCTTGTGCGTCATTTCCGACTGGTTACCCTCGAACGTGACGCCGTGCTGGCGCGATCGGGCGATCCAATAGAACGGATTCATTTCCCGCTTAGCGGCCTGATCGCTTTCGTGATGGATATGCCGAGCGGACAAACCGTTGCGACCGCCGTCGTTGGCAATGAAGGAGCCGTGGGCGTCCTGACGACGCTGGGGCCTTCCCGCTCTCCGATGACGGCTGTGGTGCGGATGGCGGGGACCGCGCTGCAGATTTCGCCGGCACAGTTTCAGGCGGCGGTTGAACGCAGCAGCGCCTTGAGGGGAACGGTTCAAACCCACACCAGGGCGCTAATGGCCCAATTCCAACACGTCGCTGCCTGCAATGCGCTGCACTCTGTGACGGCCCGCCTGGCAAGATGGCTGCTGCAACTCCACGATCGTGCCGACGGGGACATCCTGCCGGTGACGCAAGAGACGCTTTCGGAATTGCTCGGTGTGCGCCGCCCGACGGTGACGCATGTCGTATGCAAGCTGCGCGCCTCGGGTGGAATCCGATCCAATCGGCGAAGCTCGATTGAGATTGACAGGCCGGGGCTCGAAGCGGCGGCATGCGAGTGCTACCAGCTCATGCGCCGCCGAATCGATCGCATCACGCTGACGGAGGAGATGAAATCGCCGCCTCCTGCGGCCGAGGCTTCCCTGTTTGCCGACGCGAACGAAGTGCGGCAGCGCGCACCGATACGGGGAACGACTAGCCAACGGCCAAGGGGTCATTGACCGGACGCAAGGCCTCGATGAGCCTATGCCGATTACACGGCGAACGCGGACCCGAGCATGCGCCATTTTTCTTCAGGCTCGTGAATCCAGGCCTCCCGGGCAAACCATTCGTGATTAGACTGGCACATCAAACAAAAGGTGCGCGCGAAAAACACTGGGCTGCATCGAAAGCTCTCCCGGTCTGCCTTCATGCCTGTCGAGATAGCTTGTCCCGTGCGGGGGCATTTGATCATGACCACGCCCATCCTGCTCCTCCACTACTGAATTTTTGTGCCGGCATGTTGCTTCGCCACCGGCTGGAATGCGCCCTTCTCACAGGGGAGCGCTTGTTCCAGCCGATTGCCGCGTGCTGCAAAGGTTCGACTAAGAACTAGGCCGCCTTCTGCAGCGCGCCGGCAAGGCTTTTCTTGATCGGGTCAGCCGTCTCGGTCGCGACCCTGCGCGTAAGCTGCCAAAGCTCCCGGCTCTGCGCAGCCGTGGCTTCGAAGTTCTTGCAGCTCTGTGCCGCCGACAGTTGCAGGATTTCCGAGGGCGTCTTCATGCCCAAGAGATGACTGAAAAAATCGAAGGCGGCGCTGGTATTGGCTGCGGAGAACTCGATGACTTTGGCGGCATAGTCCGCAACGCCTTTTGCGTTGGCCGAACTGGCTTCGCGAAGAGCGTCGTTGATCGCTCCCGAGGCGATCTTCATCTTCTCGATGGTTTCCTTGGCCCGGATCGTGTTCTGCTCGGAGAGCACATCAAACAGGCCCGGCATCGCAAACGGCATGCCAGGGCGCTTCTGGTCGGCACCGGGTTTCGTATCGACATTCGCTTCGTTCGTATTGACTTCACTCACAGGTGTTCATCCTTTCAAGCGAAACAGAGATCAAACAGCAGTCCAGACTTCATCCGGAGCGGGCGCGCGTGATGCACCACCGAGATCGAGTAGGATCTCCCTCAATCATAATCGGCGCTGAGATGGTGAGCCGCCCGCTGACCGCTATATGGACGACCGGCGGCGAAGCTTCCGTTCGCTTTCTGACCCTCACGTCGGATTCTTTTTACGGCGCAGGATGTTCGGAGCGGTGCGGAACGGGAGAATCCGGCATTTGGGCGTGAAGATGCGCCGCGAGTTACCCGAGCCGCTGATCCCGCGCGTCCTCGGTGCCTTCGCTGGCGGCCTTCTTGGTCGCTGCTTTTTCCGCACCCTTGCGGCTGGAGATCTCGACGACCTTGCGCCCTGAAATCTCGTGGCCGGCGTCGTCAGGCATCTGCCAGAAGAAGTATGCCGACGCCGCCGAGATGATCGCAACCACGAGGAAGGCGGGCGGGAATACGCCGGCACTCAGCTCCGCGACATGCTGGTACAGCATGGTCGATTCGACCGAGAACGCGCCCACGGCGACGCCTGCCGATATCGCCAATTGTTGGTTGACGCTGACGAGCGTGGTGGCTCGGCTCATCTGCGCCGGCTCGACCTCGGCATAGGCGACGGTGTTGATCGCGGTGAACTGCAGCGAGCGGAAGAAGCCGCCGACCACCAGGATGATGAAGATAAGCAACAGCGGCGTCGTCACCGTGAACAATGCGCAGGCCGCGAGAAAGACTGCGCTGATGACGGCGTTGACCGTCATCATGTAGCGGAAGCCGAAGGCGCGGATGATGCGTGCGGCCAGCGTCTTCATCCACATGGCGCCGACGGCCGAGGCAAACGTCACCAGGCCGGACTGGAACGGCGTCAGCCCAAAACCTTCCTGCATCAATAGCGGCAGCAGGAACGGCAGCGCGCCGATGCCGAGCCGGAACAGGAAGCCGCCGATAATGCTGGCGCGCATGGTGGACAGGCGCAGCAGCGAGAAATCCAGCACCGGCGAGCCGGTTCGTTTCGCGTGCATGACATAGAGCGTCATCGAGATGGTGCCGACCGCGACGAGGCCCGCGATAATCGGCCAGGGCAACAAATTGAGACCCGCGACCGAAAGGCCGAAGGCGATGCCGGCTAGCCCAATCCCGGCCAGCACCAGCCCATAGAGATCGAAGCGCTCGGGATCCTCGCTCTTTATCGGGTCGATGTACTTCATCGCCATGAAGATGCCGAGCAGCCCGATCGGGATGTTGATCAGAAAGATCCAGTGCCAGGAGAAGTAGGTGGTAATGAAGCCGCCGAGCGGGGGCCGATCACCGGCCCGATCAGCGCCGGCACCGTCACCCACGTCATCGCATTGACCAGCGCGCTCTTGTCGATTGAGCGCAACAGCACCAGCCGCCCGACCGGCGTCATCATCGCCCCGCCCATGCCCTGCAGGATGCGGGCAATGACGAAATGGGTGATGTTCTGCGACAGCGCGCACCCGATCGACCCGATCATGAACACTCCAATGGCGATCGAGAACACCATGCGCGCACCGAAGCGATCGGCGGTCCAGCCGCTGGCCGGAATGAACACCGCGAGCGAGAGCAAATAGGACGTGATCGCCAGCTTCAGCGTCAGCGGGCTGGTGCCGATGTCAGCCGCGATCGCCGGCAGCGAGGTCGCAATCACCGTCGAGTCCATGTTCTCCATGAACAGCGCGGTGGCGACGATCAGCGGGATCAGGCGTTGCTTGTCCATCGGGATCGGGGAAGTGGAGAGAGAGGCAGGCGAGGGCGCTGTATCATTCCGCCGCCACACAAGCCATTGCGGAACCGAGCAAACCACCTAAATCCTGCGTGACGCTGGTATGCACCGCGCCAGCCGCTGGAGGTCATCATGATCTACGTTCTCGCCGCGCTGTTGCCGCCGCTCGGACTGCTCCTGAACGGGCAGCCGTTTTCGGCGATCTTCAACCTGGTCCTGATCGTGTTTTGCCTGGTTTTCGGGCTGATCTTCCACGTCCTGCTCTTGGTGCCGTCGGCGCATGCGCTGATCGCGGTTCACATGAAGCGGGAGGACCGCCGGCACCGCGAGGTGGTGGAGGCGATCCGCCAGCATGGGCCGCCGCCGGGCTATCGGCCGTAAGGCCTTCCCGTAAACTCCTCCCGCTAAACCCTTGGGATTGCGGTGTTTCCCGAAAAGTCTGTGCATAGCCGCCAAATGCTTTGATTCGGCGTGCTGCCATGCTATCGACCACCGTCAACCCCACCGATGGGCTTCGATTCGACGGCGATGCCGGTAGCATCGCCGAAGGCGGCGTTCATCCATAGAACTGATCGCGGCGGCGAGCCGCCGAAAGGAGTTGGCAATGGCGCAGGGACTTCAGGGTATCCGTGAAGCCTTCACGTTCGACGATGTGCTTCTGAAGCCCGGTCTCTCGGATATCTTGCCCTCGGAGGCCGATATCCGCTCCTACGTGACCCGCGCAATTCCGCTGAACATTCCGATTATCGCGTCGGCGATGGACACGGTCACCGAAGCGCGCATGGCGATCGCGATGGCGCAATCCGGCGGCGTCGGCGTCATCCACCGCAACTTCGATCCGGAGGGGCAGGCCGCCCAGGTGCGGCAGGTCAAGAAGTATGAATCCGGAATGGTGGTCAATCCGCTGACCATCGGTCCCGATGCGATGCTGTCGGACGCGCTGGCGCTGATGAAGGACCACGGCTTTTCCGGCATTCCCGTCGTCACCGGCGCCGGCAAGAATTCGCCCGGCAAGCTGATCGGTATTCTCACCAACCGCGACGTCCGCTTTGCGACCAATCCCAAGCAAAAAGTCTCGGAGCTGATGACGCATGAGAACCTCGTCACGGTTCGCGAGGACGTCAGCCAGGACGAGGCGAAGCGGATGCTGCACACGCACCGCATCGAGAAACTGCTCGTTGTCGACGACCAGTACCGCTGCGTCGGGCTGATCACCGTCAAGGACATGGAAAAGGCGGTTGCGCATCCGCTCGCCTGCAAGGACGAGCATGGCCGCCTGCGTGTCGCGGCCGCGACCACCGTCGGCGAGGGTGGCTTTGAGCGCACCGAGCGGCTGATCGATGCCGGCGTCGACCTGATCGTGGTCGATACCGCACACGGCCATTCTTCGCGGGTGCTCGACGCGGTCAACCGCATCAAGCGGCTTTCCAACGCGGTGCAGGTGATTGCCGGCAATATCGCAACGAAAGAGGGCGCGCAGGCGCTGATCGACGCGGGCGCTGACGCGATCAAGGTCGGCATCGGCCCGGGCTCGATCTGCACCACGCGCATCGTCGCCGGCGTCGGCGTGCCGCAGCTCACCGCGATCATGGATGCGGTGGAAGCGGCGAAGAAGGCCGATGTGCCCGTGATTGCCGATGGCGGCATCAAATATTCCGGCGATCTGGCCAAAGCACTCGCCGCGGGTGCCGACATCGCCATGGTCGGCTCGTTGCTCGCCGGCACCGACGAGACGCCCGGCGAAGTGTTTCTGTGGCAGGGCCGCTCCTACAAGGCCTATCGCGGCATGGGGTCGGTCGGCGCAATGGCGCGCGGCTCGGCCGACCGCTATTTCCAGCAGGACATCAAGGACACGCTCAAGCTCGTGCCCGAGGGCATCGAGGGCCAGGTGCCGTATAAGGGCCCGGTCGCCAACGTCATGCACCAGCTCGCCGGCGGCCTGCGTGCCGCCATGGGCTATGTCGGCGCCCGCAACCTCGCCGAATTCCACGAAAAGGCGCAGTTCGTCCGCATCACCGGCGCGGGCCTGCGCGAAAGCCACGTCCACGATGTGACGATCACGCGGGAAAGCCCGAATTATCCGGGCGGGGCGTAGCTGCCCTCCGTCATTGCGAGCGCAGCGAAACAATCCATTTCACAGCTTGCGGAGCTGTGGATTGCTTCGCTACGCTCGCAATGACGAAGAACAAAAACCGGAGGAACATCCATGTCCGCATCAGGCAAACGCATCGTTCTCGCCTCGCGCCCCGTCGGCGAACCAAAACCCTCCGACTTCCGCCTCGAGGATTGCCCCATCCCCACGCCGGGCGCTGGCGAGGTGCTCCTTCGCACCATCTGGCTGTCGCTCGATCCCTACATGCGCGGGCGCATGAGCGACGGGCCGTCCTACGCCCAGCCGGTGCCGATCGGCGGCGTGATGGAAGCAGGCACCGTCAGCGAAGTGATCGCCTCGAACAATCCCGGATTCGCCAAGGGCGACATCGTGCTGTCGCGCGCCGGCTGGCAGACGCATGCGATCTCCGACGGCAAGGGCCTTGCAAAAATCGATCCGAAAATCGCGCCGATCTCAACCGCGGTCGGGGTGCTCGGCATGCCCGGCATGACCGCCTATACGGGCCTGCTCGACATCGGCAAGCCGCAGGCGGGCGAGACCGTCGTCGTCGCGGCTGCTTCCGGCGCGGTCGGCTCGGCGGTCGGCCAGATCGCGAAGATCAAGGGCGCACGCGCGGTCGGCATCGCCGGCGGGAAAGACAAATGCGCTTACGTCAAGAATGAACTCGGCTTCGACGATTGCCTCGACCATCGCGACCCTGATCTGGCGGCCAAGCTGAAGGATGCCTGCCCAAAAGGCATCGACGTCTATTTCGAAAACGTCGGCGGCGCGGTGTTCGAAGCGGTGTTCCCGCTGCTCAATGCGTTTGCGCGCATTCCGGTCTGCGGCCTGATCGCGCATTACAACGATACGCAGGCGGTGGCGCCGAAATGGGCGCCTTCGCTGATGCGCGCGGTATTGACCAAGCGCCTGACCATCCGCGGTTTCATCGTCAGCGATTTCGCTGCGCGCCATGGCGACTTCCTGCGCGACATGTCGGGGTGGGTGCGCGAGGGCAAGGTCAAGCACAAGGAATTCGTCACAGAAGGGCTCGAGAGCGCGCCGGCCGCGTTCATGGGCCTTCTGAAGGGCGCCAATTTCGGCAAGCAGCTCGTGCGCGTCGGGCCGGATAAGGGTTGAAACCAGCCCGAGTTGTGGGAACCCTCCGGAACAAGCTCACGCCTACTTGAGGCGGGCGGCGGAACGTCCCTTCGCAACTGTCGTTGGCCCTGACATCTGATGGAGAAGCCAAATGACGATCTGCAAGAAACTATCGCTCGGCATGGTTGCCGCCACGATGCTGGCCACTCCTGCGATGGCTCAAATGGTCTATCAGGAGCCCGGCTATAGCTATCCGAACTCAGCTTACGTCACAGGAGGCTATGGCGTCAGGACCACCACGCCCCCGGGCTACTATTATGGTAACCGGTTTCACCCGGCCCCACGCGTAGGTGCCTTTGCGTCACAGCCTTGGACCGATGGCTCCTACTACGGCTACGTTGAGCGGGAATACTGAGGTGCTCTAGGATTTCCTGCCAATCAGTGAATCCAGATCAATATCGGTTTGTCCCGGCGCCTTGACGTGCCGGACTTCAAGGGCGTCGGGCTGGAAACGATACTCTACCAGCCCGACTTCCTTGATGCCGATGACCGGCTGAATTCGTTCGGGAAGGATGAAGCCTGTCGACGGCGCCCAGACGTGGCGCGTGTGGCGATAGGTGAAGTCGCGACGCTGGTGGACGTGCCCTGTGGCGACGAGCCGCAAATCGACCTTCGAAAACATTTCGATCAAGCTTCTGCGCCGCGGTTGCGGCACATAGCGGATCGCCGTTTCGAGAGTCTCGGGGTCATCAGGTGCGTTCAAAAACAGCGGCTTGTGCAGGAACAGCGCGATCGGCTTGCCGTTCACACGCCCGAGTTCTGAAGCCAGCCAGCCGAACTGCTCCGCCTCGCTCTCGATCCCGGTATTCATGATCAGCGAGTTCAATCCGATGAAGCACCAGCCGGCCGCATCGAAGCGCCAGCGGTCTTCGCCGATCACGGAAAGATAGTTCTGCCGTTCGTTCTCTGTCGCCAGATCCTTCGGCGCAGGGGCGACTTCCGTCGGGTTGTCGCCGACGTCGTGATTGCCCGGCAAATGCCGGCACGGCACCGGCAGCGAGTCATGCAATTCCCTGGCAAATTGGAGATCGTCTCGGCTGGTTGGCGCATCGAAAGCCAGATCGCCGGTGTTGACGACGAGGTCCGGCCGCGTCGCATCGATGTGCTCGCTGACGCGATGGAAATTGTCGGTGAGCTGTTGCAGGCGGCGGGCGAGGTGGGTATCGGAAATTTGCGTCAGGCGAAATTCGGACATGCAGTATTCCTTTTCGTCCGATCATAGCCGGGCCCGACGTCGAAAGGATGACGATATCTTAGTCGCCGTCGCCGCCCCACCTTCCATTGTCGTACCCCGCGAAGGCGGGTACCCAGTACGCCGCGGCTTCTCGATTCGATCACCAGCGTCTCTGGAATGCTGGATCACCCGCTTTCGCGGGTGATGACGACTATTTGTGTGGTGGATCTCAGGCCTCACCCCAACGTCCGTCGCCAGAACGCCAGCATGTCCGCCTTGAACAGTTCGGCGTCTCCATCGCGGCTTCCAATCCGGGCGCCCTTGCGGCCATAGCCGGCCTTCAGCGCATAGATCATCAGGTCGCGGTCGGTGAGCTTGCTCTCCGCGACGCCCTGAAGCGGATGGATGAAGGCGCCGTCATTGGCGATATAGGCCGTCGGCGCGGCGGGGGATACGGACGCTTCAGCGACGTTCTCGATCGCGGTGCCGCGGTCAAAACTGTGCTGCGCGCCGCCGATCAGCCGCATCGTCGCCTTGCCGCCGGAGAGGCGGATGGCCTGGCAATGGCCCTGCACTTGCATCGGCGAGCACCATTCATCGGCATCGCCCATGATGACGCGGATTTCGGTTTCGTCGACGGACGGATCGAGGAACTGATGACCGCTCCAGGGATAGGCGGCGAGCACGCTTCGATAACCGGCGCCGGCGCCGACCACCGCATCGGCAAAGCGACGCGTCGCAGCCGTCAGCACGGCCGAGCCGCCGCGGCTGTGGCCCTGCGCGCCGATCCGGGATGCGTCGATCTCCGGATGGGCTGACAGCACCATCCAGGCCGCCAGCACGTCATAGGCGCTGGCGGCAAAGGAGAATTGGGTCTGGTCGGCAACCGTCGAGGTCACGTCGCGCGCGCCGAAACTGTCGAGGACAAACGCCGCAAAGCCGTCACCGACCACCGTTTCGGCATGCGCCAGGTGCGAGGGCGCAACGCCGAGACTGCCGGGCACCACCATCACCAGCGGAAGCTTTCCGTTACGTTTGCGAGTGTCCGAGGCCGGCAGGAACAGCTTGCCGTCGATCACAAGTCTGGGCAGCTCGGCCGAATTGCTGATGACGTGGAAGTAGTTGACCGGATTGGCGGTGAGAATGTCGAAATTCTGCCCTTTGGCGCCGGTGGCGAAGATGATGTCCTGGTCGCGAAATCGCAAAGTTGCACTCCTCCCGCGGCTGCTCTCTTTCGGCGACCGTCAGGGATACAGTAGAGCGCTGGTTGTTGGCGTCAAAGCAAATGTGCCCAGCGGTCCGCCATCTGCATATCTCAATGGGCGTCACAGCACGCGGTAGCGGATCGCGAAGGCGTCATGGGTTTCGGTCGTCACCGTGTCGCCATTGGCGGGGACGATGCCGTCGGCCAGATGCCACGGCCCGAACTGCTCCGAATGCGAGGGGCTTGCCGGCAGCCGCAGGCGGAACGTGCTTTGGGCCCGGCCGGGCAGGTTCAGCACCATCATCCGCTCGGTGGTGCGGTAATCGAGCGTCACGGTCCCGCGCAAGATGCTGCGGCCGTCGGGGGCGGAGGCCAGCGCGCCCTCGACCTTCGCCAGTTTCTGGTTCCGGTCCGTGAGCAGCTCGATCTGGACGTCCGCCGCGGTCGTCAGCGTCGCCTTCGGCAGGCGGATTTCAAACTCCACCGCGGGCTTTGCCGGATTGAGGCCGAGATAGGCCTGCGCCGCGTGCCTGACGTCCGAGATCGCGAAAGCGAGCAGGACCAGCACCGCGGAAGCGGCAAGCCCGTGTTTGAGCAGATCGTGGCGGCTGCGGTGGCCGCTGTGGAAATAGACGGAGAGCATGATCGCGACCGCCAGCGCCGCGGCGATACCGGCCAAGGCCGACATGACGATGCCAAGGCCGCCGTCGGGACCGTCGCTGAATCCGACGGCCCGGAGCAGGGAAGTCACGGAATCGCCGGGCAACTCGGCGGCGCGGCCGGCGCCGGTCAGGATCGGGGAGGTGATGTTCATCGCCTGCTCGCGGATTGCTTTCCAAGCCGGTTCGAGACCAGAACCATCGGAATTCTCGCTAGTTGGTCGTCTGGGTTCTCCTTGTGGTTCAAGCGAGCCCGGTTAAGTGGATTTGTCAGGTGAGGGGCGTCTCGTTATTGCTTTAGGAACTCAGGCAGGCTTCGGGGGAGATTCTCATGTCGGTTCAAATGGTTTTGCTGCCGGTTTTCGTTTTGATCGGGCTCACTTTCTTCCTGCTGCTCTGGATGGTGACGGCCCGCACCAAGGCGGTGAAGGCCCGCGAAACCAGCCTGAAGGACATCGCGCTCGGACAGCCGAAATATCCGGCCCGCGTCGCCCAGATCGGCAATTGCTTCTCAAATCAGTTCGAAGTACCCCTGCTGTTCTACCTCCTGATCGCGCTGGCGCTGCCGCTGCGCCGGGCCGATCTCTTCATTGTGCTGATGTCCTGGGTGTTCGTGGTGACACGATTTGCCCATGCCGGCATTTTCGTCACCTCGAACAACATCCAGCAGCGCAGCCTGGCGTGGTTTGCCGGCGCGCTGGTGTTGCTTGCGATGTGGATCTATTTCGCGCTGAAGCTTCTGCTTCTGATCTGATCTTTGTTTGACGCGTTTTCTTTACGCGAACCGGTTCCCACTTCGCTTGAAAACGCTTTAGAAAGCCCTGAATGACCCCCGCTGCCCGTCTTTCCGCCGCCATCGAACTGATCGACACCATCGACGCGCAACGCGTTCCGGCGGCAAAGGCGCTGAAGGAGTGGGGCACCGCGCACCGCTATGCCGGCTCGGGCGATCGCGCGGCGATTTCGGGCCTGATCTGGGACGTGCTGCGGCGACAGGCATCGAGCGCCTGGCTGATGAACGCCGACACGCCGCGGGCGCGCGTGCTCGGCATGATGAAGCTCGAGCGCAAGCTCGATGTGGAGGCGATATCGGCTCTCTGCGACGGCGGGCGTTTTTGCGCCGGAACCGCTGACCGGGGCCGAACGATCAGCGCTCACCTCGCGGACCCTCGACGACGCGCCGCCGCACATCGCCGGCGACTATCCGGAATGGCTGGATGCGCATCTGGCCGCCGTGTTCGGCGACGACCGCGTGGCGGAGGCGACCGCAATGGCGAGCCGCGCGCCGCTCGATCTGCGCGTCAATACGCTCAAAGCCAAGCGCGAAAAAGTGCTGGCGTCGCTCGGCTATCTCGGAGCTACGCCGACGCCGTGGTCGCCGATCGGGCTTCGCATCGAACTCGGCGCCGACGCCCGCAATCCCGGCATTCATGCGGAAGAAGATTTCATCAAGGGCGCGATCGAAGTGCAGGACGAGGGCTCGCAGCTTGCGGCGCTGTTCACCGCTGCCAAGCCCGGCGAGCAGGTGATCGATCTCTGCGCCGGTGCCGGCGGCAAGACGCTGGCGCTGGCCGCGATGATACAAGGCAAGGGGCGATTGATCGCAACCGACCGCGACAAGCGCCAGCTCGCCCCGATCTATGAGCGGCTGTCGCGCGCCGGCGTCCACAACGCCGAGATCCGCGCGCCGAAGGGCGACACTGATCCATTGGCCGACATCAAGGCATCGGCCGATCTCGTGCTGATCGACGCGCCCTGCACCGGCACCGGCACCTGGCGCCGCAACCCCGACGCCAAATGGCGGATGCGCCCCGGCGCGCTGGAGGTTCGCTTGAAGGACCAGGCCGAAGTGCTTGATCGCGCAAGCCGCCTGGTCAAGCCCGGCGGCCGGATCGCCTATGTCACCTGCTCGGTGCTGCCAAGCGAAAACGGCGAACAAGTCCGCGCCTTCGTGGCACGTCATCCCGAGTTTTCGATTCAGCCACTGAACGAGACGGCGAGTGTGCTGTGGGACAGAGCCGAGGATTTTGCGAAGGCTGCGCTGCGATCGCCGGAGGGTTGGCTGATGACGCCGCGCAGGACAGGCACGGATGGATTTTTTGTGTCGGTGCTGAAGAAGGCGTGACGCTCTTTCCCCGTCATTGCGAGCGAAGCGAAGCATTCCATCGCGCGGCATAACGGAGAGATGGATTGCTTCGTCGCTTCGCTTCTCGCAATGACGCGGATGGGCCTCAGCTCCACATTGGTAGGCGTCGTCTGTCGCGCCGCTCAATGCACCCGATGGTTCGCCGAACCCTGCGTACCTCAAAACAGGTCAATAATACTTACCTAATATCGATTTGTCCATGCCCCAGAAAGAATGTGGGTCAGCCCGTTGGCGCGGTTGCGAGGCCGCGCCCCGTCGCGTAATTCCTGTCCATGACAGCAGCACAGAAAGCCCGCGAGTCGACGCCCTCGGTGGCCTCGGCGCATGACAAGATTCTGATTGTCGACTTCGGCAGTCAGGTGACGCAACTGATCGCCCGCCGGGTACGCGAGGAGGGCGTCTATTCCGAAATCGTGCCGTTCCAGAAGGCCGAAGCCGCCTTCAAGGAGATGAAGCCGAAGGCGGTGATCCTCTCCGGTGGGCCGGAGTCGGTCCACGAAGAAGGCTCGCCGCGCGCGCCGCAACTGATCTTCGATTCCGGCGTCCCCGTGCTCGGCATCTGCTACGGCCAGATGACGCTTGCCGCCCAGCTCGGCGGCGAGGTCGAAGGCGGCCACCACCGCGAGTTCGGCCGCGCCGATGTCGAGGTGAAGACGGCGAGCAAACTGTTCGACGACACCTGGTCGATGGGCGAGCGCCATCCGGTGTGGATGAGCCATGGCGACCGCATCACCAAAATGCCGCCGGGTTTTACCGTCGCCGCCGTCTCGCCGAACGCGCCGTTCGCGGTGATCCAGGACGAGAAGCGCAAATATTACGGCCTGATGTTCCACCCCGAAGTGGTGCACACGCCCGACGGCGCCAAGCTGCTGCGCAATTTCGTCCGCAAGGTCGCAGGATTCACCGGCGACTGGACCATGCGAGCCTTCCGCGAGGAAGCGATCGAAAAAATCCGCGCCCAGGTCGGCAAGGGCAGGGTGATCTGCGGCCTGTCCGGCGGCGTCGATTCCGCGGTCGCCGCGGTGCTGATCCACGAGGCGATCGGCGACCAGCTCACCTGCGTGTTCGTCGATCACGGCCTGCTGCGGCTGAACGAAGCCGAGACGGTAGTCGACCTGTTCCGCCATCACTACAACATCCCGCTGGTGCATGTTGATGCCTCAAAGCTTTTCCTCGGCGAGCTCAAGGGCGTCAGCGATCCCGAGGCGAAGCGCAAGACCATCGGCCGCCTGTTCATCGACGTGTTCGATGCGGAAGCCAAGAAAATCGGCGGCGCCGAATTTCTGGCGCAGGGCACGCTCTATCCCGACGTGATCGAAAGCGTCTCCTTCACCGGCGGCCCGTCGGTAACGATCAAGTCGCACCACAATGTCGGCGGCTTGCCTGCGCGCATGAACATGAAGCTGGTCGAGCCGTTGCGCGAACTGTTCAAGGACGAAGTCCGCATGTTGGGCCGCGAACTCGGCCTCCCCGAAATCTTCGTCGGCCGCCACCCGTTCCCCGGGCCGGGTCTCGCGATCCGCTGCCCTGGTGACATCACGAAAGAAAAGCTCGACATCCTCCGCAACGCGGACGCGGTCTATATTGACCAGATCCGCAAAGCCGGCCTCTACGACAAGATCTGGCAGGCCTTTGCCGTGCTGCTGCCGGTGAAAACGGTCGGCGTGATGGGCGACGGCCGCACCTACGAATATGTCGTGGGCTTACGCGCCGTGACCTCCACCGACGGCATGACCGCCGACTTCTATCCCTTCGACATGAGCTTCCTCGGCGCCACCGCGACGCGGATCATCAACGAGGTGAAGGGGGTGAACAGGGTGGTTTATGATGTGACGTCTAAGCCGCCGGGAACGATCGAGTGGGAGTGAGCGCGAGCTCTCGCTATCGCGCGCATTTTCATGAGCACTATCCGTACTGTTCCCGACGAAATCGCCAAGCAGCTACAGCAGGCGCTTGCGGTCATCGAGCGGCATCTCAGCGGCCAGGTTCATGCTATCCATCTGTTCGGCTCTGCCATCGATGGCGGGCTGAAGCCGCATAGCGACATCGATTTGCTGGTTACCGTCCATGCCCCGCTTTCACCTGCCGCGCGCGCCTCGTTTATGACGGGCTTGTTGGCGGTGTCGGGAACGCCGGAGGGTGGCACGCCGCTGCGCCCACTGGAAGTGACAGTCGTCGTCAAAGCCGAGGTGGTGCCATGGCGCTATTCCCCAAGGCGTGAACTGCAATTCGGCGAGTGGCTGCGCGGCGACCTGAAACGGGGGATCGTCGAACCTCCCATCGAAGATCGTGATCTTGCGATCCTGCTGACAAAGCTGCGTCGGCACAGTGTCGCCTTGAAGGGGCCTGGCGCGTCCGATCTTTTCGATCCTGTGCCGCCAGCTGACTTTCGCCGCGCGCTGCACGAAACATTGTCCCTGTGGAATTGCGAGGACGATCTCCGCGGTGACGAGCGGAACATCATTCTTACGCTGGCCCGCATCTGGTTCAGCGCCTGTACGGGCGAAATCGCGTCCAAGGATGCCGCTGCCCGATGGACGCTTGAACGCCTGCCGCATCAGCACCGGCCTGTCATGGAGACGGCGCTGCGAGCCCATCTCGACGGGGGCGAAGACGATCTCGGTGATCGTCTCGATGAAGTCCTGGCTTTCGCCCGCTTCTGCAAGGTGGAAATCACCTCGCCGTCACTTCCGCAATGACCGCTCGCCTACGCTTCACGTTGGTCTGAACCTTTTCATACTGGAGCATTGAGGCTAGGTCGTAGGATGGATTAGCCGAAGGCGACTTACGGTGACACTAAATTGCAACGGAGACTTAAGGCCACGTTTCGCTCGTTGCGTGGTCCCGCTTAATGCATACGGTGCTATGGACTGCATCGCTGAGCTCGCAATGACAAGCGAGCCCGACAAACTGGCGCGACAGGCAAATTACTTCTGTTGTCCGAAATCGTGTCAAACGCGTAGACCGAGGCAACCCTGTGAATAACCGGGACAACGTCCCGATCCTCGCATTGCGACCCTGCATTGTGCCATCGTGGAGGCTCCCGATTCTCAGCCCGTAGGGTGGATTAGCCGGAGGCGTAATCCACGGCATCCCTTTATCGAGAGTGGTGCTCGTGATGGCGGGTTACGCTTTCGCTAAGCCGGCCTACGGCCCTACAAAGTTTGAGTTTTGAGCAGTTGGCTAGAGGATCAAATCAATTTTCGGAAAGGCGTGCCGATAAACTATGGGATTTGGCGTATTTATTCATCGCTCAGACTCGATCTACGACGACAGTCCGGCTGAACAATATCAGTTTCCTAGCCAGTATCTGCGTCGCGTTGAGGCCTGTGTCGGCGACTGGATAATCTATTATGAGCCGCGCAAGATCGCTGAGACGCGAGGCTACTTTGCGATTGCAAAGGTTAGTCAAGTAATTCCCGATCCCGGCGTTTCCGGGATGTATCTCGCCCTGATTGAGCCAGGAAGCTATCTCGATTTTGCTAATCCAGTCGCCTTCAACGGAACGACGGGACCAGTAGAGCAAGGCGTGCTCAATGAGCAGGGGCGGATTTCCGGACGCGCTCAATCGGCGGTCCGTCCAATCTCTCCCGACGATTTCAATCGCATAATCGAACTCGGCTTCGAGGAAAAGGCGCCCTTATTGCCTCGGTTCGACAGCGACATGCCATCGTTCGGCTTTGACGAGGAACAAGCACCTTTTAGATTTGACCAGCAGCGCGACCGGGTTAGTGTCACCGTATCGAGGATTTTGCGCGATCGAGTATTCCGTCGTGTCGTCTTGCGCGCCTATGACGAGCGCTGCGCGATCACCGGGTTAAAGCTCATCAACGGAAGCGGGCGGGCGGAAGTTGCTGCGGCACATATCCGGCCGGTGGAAGCGAGCGGGCCGGATATCGTCAGCAATGGGATCGCGCTCTCAGGCACGGCACATTGGATGTTTGATCGTGGTCTTATTAGCTTGGCCGACGATTTGGAGATTTTGATTTCTCGGCAGACGAATGATCCGCAAGGGGTGCGATCGATAATTAACAAATCCGGTCGCGCGCTTGAGCCGCGGCGCACATCGGATCGTCCACATCCGCATTTCTTAAAATGGCACCGCGAGCATTGTTTCAAGCAATAGTGCACGCGGTGTGCGCGTAAGGCGGGTTACGCTTCGCTAACCGGCCCTACGGACCTGCTCCAACTCATCCCGACGGGGCGGCGCTGTTTTACCGCTAGAAATGAGGTTGCGGCCGAACTCAGACTGCCCTGAGGTGTAAGCGCAAAGATCGTCGTCACGCCGGCTGCTGTAGCATCCCGCTGATCATGGCACGCATTGCGATAGGTCAGTCAGGTTGCATGTCGCAACGCCTTGTGATTGGACGTGAGCTATTGTCATTTGATCCGATCAAAGGCGCGCTGACTAATGCAGTGATCTTTCTGGGGGCCTTGCAGTCAAGGGGAGGCGTCCATGACTGATCTCAGGGTCACAATCAAAAATACCTCCGAGAGCGGCGGCACATTTTTGACGCCGGCCTGGCTCGGTTTCCACGATGGAAGCTTCGATCTGTTCAACGTCGGCGAAGCGGCTTCGGCGGGGCTCGAGCAATTGGCCGAGGACGGCGCCGTCACGATACTTGGCACCGAGCTCGTCGCCGCCGATGCCGACGGACAGGGTTTACTCGTCCCCGGCGCCGCCGGCCCGATCGCGACGCAGGAGACCACCTCGGCCATCCTCGACGTCGACGGTGTCTCCAACGGCTTCGCCAGTTTCGGATCGATGATTATCCCGTCGAACGATGCGTTCATCGGCACGGATGAGGCGTTGCGGCTGTTCGACGCCCAGGGTCGCTTCCTCGGCGAGACGACAATCACATTCGCGGGCAAAGATGCTTACGACGCCGGCACTGAAGTAAACACCGAACTTGACGCGGCCTTCATCAACCAGATGGCGCCCAACACTGGCGTGGATGAGGCCGGTGTCGTTCACCTCCATCCCGGATTCAACGGCTCTCTGGGCAACCCGGTCGGCGAAGGCGACCAGATCATCCTCGGTGGCGTCAATGAGGCCGGCGAGTTCATTGATCCGGTCGCGGCCGACTTCACCCGTCCGGGCGCCCAGCTCGCTGAAGTCCACATCAACACGGTTCGCGTTCGGGAAGGAACGGACGACCGCGATCTGATCATCGGCCGCGGAGACGATGACCTTGTCACGGCGGGCGGGGGTGACGACACGGTGTTTGGCGGCGCCGGCTGGGATGTTGTCGATGGCGGCAGCGGCGATGACAAGATTTTTGGCGGCCGGGGCGACGACCAGCTCAATGGCGGCGCCGGCGATGACAAGATCTTCGGCGGTCGGGGCGACGACCTGATTGCCGGCGGGGAGGGCGACGACTGGATATTGGGCAGTGCGGGCGCCGACACGTTCATGTTCCAGGGCGGCGACGGCAACGACGCGATTGTGGGGTTCGGCAAGGACGACCAGATCGCACTCAATGTCGAGGGCGTCGACAGCTTTGAGGACGTGCTTACGCACGCGACACAACGCAATTTCGGCGTCGTCATCGACTTCGGCGCCGACGGCAGCATTTTCCTGCCAGGAGAGTCGCTCCGTGATCTTTCGGCCGACAACTTGCTGTTCGCCTAGGACGTCGTCTGGGCATCGACATTATGCCGATGCCCGTATAAGCCGAAGCATTATTCACTCGGGGTGGGCACGCGAAGCATGCCCACCCACAAGACGCTGCCAAGCGCGTAGGACGCAACAGCGCAGAACTTAAGGCCGCGTCGCAAATGGCATGACGGGCAAATCACTTCTGATTTTCCGAAATCGTGTCAAGCCCGGAAATCAAAAATGTTCTGCTTTCGTTCTCACCCAAATCAGTCGCATAACTCCGTCCGTCTCACGGCGGATGAGGGGCGCTTCGCGATCGTCACGAACGTGCGGTGAGATGCGGTGGACGCTGATGGCGCGAAAGACGTACGCGCCGGAGGCGTACGGCGAAGTCGTGTGGTTCGGGTGCCGCGGTGCTGGCGCTAAGTCGGCGGGAAGTGTCCCGCTGACGACGGAGGCAAAAGAGCCGTTCTCCGGGAAGAGCACGAAGTAAGCCGTAAAGCCATTGCGCAGGGAAGGCCGGAATGCTCCCGCTGCCCTGTATGCTCGTGTGCAGTTTTGTTTGCGCAAATCGCACGCGAGACCGCGGGTGCAGCAAGCACCCGGTCTTCCCTGCGCCCTCTATTGATGCAGAGGGTCTTTGGATGACGCAAAGCTCGGGCGCTTCTCGCCGCGAGAATGCGGACTCACATCCTCATGCTGTTTGAAATGTAGATGAGTCATAGAGCGGAATAGCGCCGCGTATTTCGCCAATCAGCCACGACCGGCGCGGCGCCCATCGTCATTGAGCGCTACGATCTATCCACCACGAAACGGATTGGCGATGCGCACCTCCAGCATGTTCAATCTTCCATCAGCCTGGAGGACAGGAATTCGATGAAGCGCTGGGTCTTGGCTGGAATAAGGCGAGTTTCGGTGACGGCGTGAATGCTGACCGACGACCCCTGCCATTCGGGCAGGACACGCCGCAGGCGGCCAGAGGCGAGATCTTCGGCGACGATCTTCTCGGCAAGCAGGGCGATGCCCTGGTCGTTGACCGCCAGGGCGCGGGTCATCCCCACACTGTTGAGCGTGAAGCGGCCGCGAACGCCGACATCGACCTTGTTCATCCCCTGGTGCAAAGTCCAGGCCGGGATCCGCGGCATGCAGATGCATTCATGCTCCGCCAGGTCCGCCGGTGTCGCGGGCTCGCCTGACGTTTCGATATAGCCAGGAGACGCATAGAGGTGGCGCGAATGCCGCCCGATCAGGCGAGCGATCAGACTGGAATCTTCCAGTTTGCCGATGCGGATCGCCACATCGAACGGCTCGGCTACCAAATCGACACGGCGTGGCGTCAGATCGAATTCGAATGTGATGCCGGGATAGTGCCGCGCGAAGTCGGCGATGATCGGCGTGAGGTAAAGCGTGGCGAAGTCGACCGGGAGCGAAACCCGCAGGACGCCGCTCGGCTGCTCCAACATCGCGCCGAGCTGTTCGTGCGCGAGCCGTGCCTCGTCGACGATCTGCTTGCTTCGTTCATAATAAAGCTGGCCGGCCTCGG
Source organism: Bradyrhizobium sp. RDI18 (assembly GCF_043203335.1). Classification (NCBI taxonomy): domain Bacteria; kingdom Pseudomonadati; phylum Pseudomonadota; class Alphaproteobacteria; order Hyphomicrobiales; family Nitrobacteraceae; genus Bradyrhizobium; species Bradyrhizobium sp. RDI18. The sequence continues at coordinate 211,302 of NZ_JBICRN010000008.1, forward strand.
TGAGCTCGATCTTGCGCGTCGTGCGGTGCAGGAGCCTCAGGCCGATCGCCTTCTCCAGCTCGCTGATACGTCGCGACAGGGTGGAATTTGGCATGCCGACAGCCTCCGCAGCCCTCCGAAAGCTCCTGGCTCGCGCCACCTCCACGAACAGCGCCATGTCGTTCAAATGACTCATCCGATTGCTCCACAGATGGAACATTGATTTCAATTCTGCCGGATTTATCCCGAGATCGGGATGGTGGACAAGGGCTCCAACGAATGGAGAGCCCCAATGAATCCACTGTTCACCCCGGTCCGCATTGGCCGCTACATGCTTCCCAACCGGCTGGTCATGGCGCCCATGACCCGCAGCCGCGCCGCCTTCGACGGTACGCCGGGAGAGCTGGCGGACGAATATTATGCCCAGCGCGCTGGTGTTGGCCTGATCGTCACCGAAGGCACCCAGCCCTCGGATGACGCCCAGGGCTACCTCACCACCCCGGGCATCTACACGCCCGCACACGTCGCCGGCTGGCGGAAGGTCACGTCCGCCGTGCACGACAAAGGCGGCCACATCTTCATCCAGCTCATGCACGCCGGGCGCATGTCGCATCCCGACAACACGCCGCATCACCGCCAGGGCGTCGCGCCGTCCGCAATCGCGCCGGGGACGGGCATGTTCACGGCGACCGGGATGCAGGACATTCCCACGCCGCGCGCGCTGACGGCCGAAGAGGTGCGCCAGACCGTCGCCGATTTCCGCCACGCGGCCCGCTCAGCGATCGAGGCCGGCGCCGACGGCGTCGAGATTCACGGCGCGAACGCTTACCTCGTCCAGCAGTTCTTCGCGCCGAGTGCCAACACGCGCACGGACGAATATGGCGGCTCCATCGAGAACCGCGCCCGCTTCGCCATCGAGGTCGCCACCGCGATCGCCGAGGAGATCGGCGCGGACCGCACCGCGATCCGCCTGTCCCCCGGCGCGACGATATGGGGAATCGACGAAGGCGCCGAAGGGCCGGACCTCTACCGCTATCTCGTCGCCGAACTCGACAAGCTCGGGCTCGCGTATGTGCACGTTATGCACCAGGGCAACGAGCCGTTGCTGGCCGATATTCGCAAGCTCTGGCACCAATCGCTGATCCTCAACCGGCCGGGTCGTCCGCGCGAGCAGATCGGCGCCGACATGGCTTCGGGGCTGGCCGATCTGGAAGCCTATGGGCAGATGGTCCTTGCTAATCCGGACTTCGTCGTGCGGCTGAAGGCCAATGCAGCGATGAACGAGGCAGACCACAACACCTTCTTCGGCGGCACCGCGCGAGGCTACATCGATTACCCCGCCCTGAGCGCCTAGGGTTCGCGGCCATTCCAGTCGTCGTTCCGCTCCAGTGGGCGGGCCCGCCTTGAATGGCCGCCGTTCTCACAAGGCTGTCTCATGCACTTCCTCGCATTACGCCCGATCGGCAGGGACCCATCTTTCGACATCGGCGTTCCAGCCGTATCTGCTCCTCGTCGCGGAGGGGAGTGCGATAGCCGAATGCGCTAGACATCACGGTGACAGCCGAAAAGGAGCAACGCATGAGCGCGACAGCACTGGCCATCCAGGGGCACCGGCTGATTCAGATCGGCGTGGCCCTGTTCCTCTTCACGAGCTTCCAGGGATTTGCGGTGCCGTATTTCGCCGCACCCAATCTCGGCCGTTCGGTTCACACGCTCAGCGGATTCACCGGAGTGTTGCTTGTGGCCGTGGGTCTGGTCTGGCCGAAGCTGAATCTCACATCGATGCCGTCACGGCTGGCATTCTGGTTTCTCGTCTATTCCGCGCTTGCAACGATCGCCGGTTTCGTGATCGCGGCTCTCTTGGGAGCCGGTGGTTCGATCATTCCGATCGCGGCGGCCGGCGCTCGTGGGAGCGACGCTCAGGAGATGCTGATCCAACTCGTCATGTACCCAGCCGCCCCGACGGGAATCATATCCTTTGCGCTGATCCTCTGGGGCCTTCGCGGCAGCGGGGTTCATGAGAACGCCGTAGCTCGTGGGGTGGATTAGCCCAACGGGTCCGCGCGAACCGCAGCCCGATGACAGGCTCCGGCGTAATCCACCGCATTGTCTCATCGTGACGAACGCGTGAACGGCGGGTTACGCTTTCGCTAACCCGCCCCCACGACCTGCGCCGCCGTCAGCGTTTCCATTTCCGGCACATATGCTAGAAGCCGCCGCGCAGGAGGGACGCCATGTTTCGTGTTGCAAATGACGCGCAATTCTGGGATCGCGCTGCGCGCAAATATGCCACTGATCCGATCGCCGATATGGCGGGCTATGAGCGCACGCTCGAGCGGACGCGACATTACCTCAAGGGGGATGAGACGGCATTCGAGTTCGGATGCGGAACGGGAACGACGGCGCTAAGACTTGCGCCATCGGTCGGGCGCATTGTGGCGACCGACTTATCGGGTGAAATGATCGCGATCGCGCGCGAGAAAGCGAAGGCCGAAGGCTGCAGCAACGCCACGTTCGAAGTGATGCGGCCCGAGGCGGCGCCGTGGCCGGACGGGACCTTCGATATCGCTTTCGGCTTCAATGTTCTGCATCTGGTGGCGGCCCGCGAAGCGGCGCTCCGAGGCGTCCATCGGCTGCTGCGGCCCGGCGGGATCTTCATTTCCAAGACGCCGTGCCTGAAGGAGATGAATCCGCTGCTGCGCATAGCGCTGCCCTTGATGCAGCTCGTTGGCAAGGCGCCCTATGTGGCGTACCTGTCAGCGGAGGACCTGGAGCACGAGATCTCGGCGGCGGGATTTAAAATCATCGAGCGCGCCCGCCATGCCTCGCGTGGCAAGGACGCGCGGCCGTTCGTTGTGGCAAGGAAGTAATTATCGATAGCCGCTTGGCGTTCTCATCGTGCCGAACCAGTGAACGGCGCGAAGGGTGAATCAAGCCGCCCGGGCATTCCCTCTGGCGGCCTTGGTCTCCCGGCCCGGCGGCAAGCCGAACAGGCGGCCACCGTGTTGACCGCGATGCCGCGACTGCCCAGCTCCTTAGCCATGTAAACGCTGAGCACCTCGACCGCACCCTTGGCCGCCGCATAGGCGGAGAAGCCGGGGAAGGAGACGCGGGTCAGGCCGGTGGAAAGATTCACGATGCGGCCGCCATCGGCGATGCGAGGTGATCTGGTGCTCGGGCGCGAACTCGGCCTGCCCGAAATCTTCGTCGGCCGCCACCCGTTCCCCGGGTCGGGTCTCGCCATCCGCCGTTTCAAATCTCCGACTTCAGGTCGGCGAACGCCTCTTTTAGATAGATGGCGATAGGTCGCTTCCCCTGGTCGCGGTTCCAGTTATCGATCGCAAGGCGTAGTGCTCCGACCGACATCATGGCCACGATGCGGAGCGCAGGCTGTCGCTTGGGCTGCGGCCACATCTGGCAGAGTGCGTCGAATACCGCTTGTTCTTTCTCTACATATTTCGCCTGGTGTCGTATGCGTAGCGACTCGTTCGCGCACATCAGGCGTTCGATCACCCTGGTTTGCTTGTAGTCGGCCGGAATGCGGGTCGTCAGCTCCAACAAGGCGTTCTTCACCGCGTTGAGTGGTGACTGTCTGGTCGATTGCTCCAGCACGGCGGTTCGCAGAGTCTCGATGAAACCGCCGTCCTGCCACGCCAGCAGAATCTCTTCCTTGGACTTGAAGTAGTAGAAGAATGTCCTGCGCGAGATTCCCGCTGCCTCCGCGATCGCGTCGAGCGTGGTGGCCTCATAGCCGCGGGTCAAAAACAGTTTCAGGCCTTGCTCGGCGATGCGATGCAGCGTCTCGCGCCGCTTCCGCTCGCGCGGACGTTCCTCCTTGGGGGGTGAACTTTCCATGACGAGTTCTGACACGAATTTGTTATTTTGCAAAATTACACTCAGTGTAATACAAGATTACACCCAGTGCGAATTGTGTTCAAGGTGTGTTTATGAAGAGCAGGGTGGGCGGCGATACTCCCTCGCGGCATGTTCAATCCGCTCTCGCGGATGGCCGGGGCGAAACAACCGTGGCGGGCAACATGACGCGACGGTGCCTCGGTGCCATGCTGCTCGCCGTCGCAATCACGACCTCCGCTCCGGTAAGTTCAGCGCGAGCGCAGTCCGCCGCGCCTTCCTTCATTGACTTCGACTGGGTTGATCCCGCGCGTTCGCGGGCCGTTCCGGCGCGCCTGCATTGGCCCACGAGTGTCGCGCCGGGGTCGCGCGTGCCGCTCATCGTGTTCTCCCATGGCATGGGTGGCTCCCGCCGGGGCTACAGCTATCTGGCGCGATATTGGGCTGCCCGTGGCATTGCGAGTTTGCATGTTCAGCATGCGGGCAGCGATTCGTCGCTCTGGGTGGGCAATCCTCTCACCGTCGTGGACCGTTTGCAGCGAGCGGCTCATGAGAGCGAGGCGCTGGCGCGGGCCTGGGATCTGCACTTCGCCCTGGACCGCGTGCTGTCGAGCCTCTACGGCACCCAGGTCGATCGTCGGCGTATCGTGGCGGCCGGACATTCATATGGCGCGAACACGGCCCTTCTTGCGGTCGGCGCCCGCGTGATGCGCGAGGGGCAGTGGGTCGAGGCTCGCGACCCGCGCTTTGCGGCGGCGATCGTGATCTCTGCGCCGCCATTCTACGGCGAGTCCGATCTTGCTTCGGTGCTGAGCAAGATCACGGTTCCGAACCTGCACGTGACTGCGACCAACGACGTCATCGAAATTCCCGGATACCACTCGCCCGCCGCCGATCGGTTAGCCGTCTTCAACGGCATTGCCACACCGCGCAAGCTGCTTGCCGTGTTTGAGGGTGGCTCGCACAGCATCTTTACCGATCGCGCGTTCACGGGTGGTCCGACTCTAAATCCGAAAGTGAAGGCTGCGACGGCGGAACTCACTCTGGCTTTCCTCGATCTGGCCTTCGACGGCAACGGGACGACGCTGGCGCGCTGGAATGCGACTTGGCAGCCAATCCTGGCATCGGCGCCCGGCGCCGCGCCTTCTCCTGTTCCGGTCGCGCGTTCCCGGCGCATTGTCCAGGGATCGGCGGTCGGCCTCGTTGCCTCGCCTTGAGTTGGCTCGCCTTGAGATGGGTCCTGGTACCGACGCTAGGCTTGATGGCTGCCGGTTGCGCGACCGCACCGCTGGAGCGGTCCGGGTCGCTGGCCTCCTACGACAATCTGACACCGTCCGATGGTCTTCTGACCAAATCGCAGGTTCGGGTCAGCAAGGCTGATGTTCTCGGCGCAAAGACCGCGCGTATCGAGCCAACTGCATTCACGGTAGCCGCGGCAAGAGAGCCGTTCTCGGACCAGCAGCGCAGCCTGATCAAGAATGCGGTAAACAGAGCGATGTGTTTTGCGCTGAGCGAGCGCTTCCGAATTGTAGCACCGACGGAAGCGGCGGACCTGAGTGTCCGGGCGGTCATTACCCACGTTGCGCCGACCGATGCGACGGCCGCGGGCGTCTCCAAGGTCGCGAGCGTTGTACCGTCTATCGTTGCTCCCGGTGTGCCCATCCCTGTGCCGCGGCTTCCGATCGGACTCGGGAGCCTGTCTGTCGAGGCCGAGGCCCGTGATCGCAGCGGCAACCAAAAGGCTGCCATGATCTGGGCGCGCGGAGCGAATTCCTTCACCAGCGCTCCGCGCGTATCGAGCGACGGGGATGCCTATGATCTCGCCAGTGCTTTCGGAGACGATTTCGGGAAGTTTCTTGTTACTGCCGAGAGTCCGTTCGGGAAGGTCTCGGCGCCGCCATCCATCGGCAGTCTGAAGGCCTCTCTCGGTGGTGCGCCGAAAGAGGCGATTTGTGAAGCATTCGGGCGCGCGCCGGGACTGCCCGGTATGATCGGCGAGAGGATCGGGCTGCCGCCGGATTGGACCGACCGCGGCGCGTCGGCGAACGCAGTGTCGGAAGCGCCGGTTACCGATTAGTATTACGGTGACGGTGCTGGCGCTGCTGCCGGTCCACCGACGGCATGACCGCCGACTTCTACCCCTTCGACATGAGCTTCCTCGGCCAGACCGCGACGCGGATTATCAACGAGGTGAAGGGTGTGAACCGGGTGGGTATACGACGTGACGAGCAAGCCGCCGGGGACGATTGAGTGGGAGTGAGAGGAGTACCGTGGAGTAGTATCGGACAGCAGAGGACACTCGGGCGAATCCTAGGCTACCGATAGTAGTCGATAGATTCTAAGCGACCCGCAGATCTGCCGCTCCGTCGGGCATCTCCCCGCTCTTCGAACGGCGCCCATACGCCGATTACTGCTCCTTCTTGAACAAATCCTGGAAGATGAGCTGGCCCCAAGTGCGGCCGCGTGCGTGCACCAGCGCGCCGCCTTCGTTGAGCTTTCCCAGCTTGACGGGTGCGAACCCGAGTTGCTTGGCCAAGGCCGCCACGGGAGCGGTCGCGTCCTCGTCGTCGCCCGACAGGAAGACGACCCGGTGGCCGCCCTCGACGATCGGATCGGCAGCCAGGGTGGCCGCAATCAGGTGATTAAAACCTTTCACGAACTCGGCGCCGGTGAACGCCTTCGCGACGAAGGCGGAGGACGGGAGGCCATCCAGCTCTTCAGGGACAGGATACGCGTTCATCGTGTCGATGACCGTCTTGCCTTTCCAGCTCGGCAGGGCCTTCGCAACCTCGCGATGCTCGCCGAACGGGACCGCCAAGATGATTGTGTCGGCCTCGAGTGCGTCCCGCAGCGACTTGGCGACGACCGTGGGTCCGATCGCCCGAGCCTGCGGCGCCAACGCCTCGGGCGGCCGGCGGCTCGCGACGGCCACCTTGACGTTCTTACGGGCGAAGGCCCGGGCGAGGGCCTGGCCTACCGCACCGAATCCTACAATCGCATAGCTCATAATGCTTCTCCGATCCGTGTTGATATTGATTCCCGGGCCTTCAACGGCGCTGGGTTATCCGTTTCGCTGCATGGCGACCTTCGCGAGATCTTCGGACCGCCACCGCAAGCGATGCGCGTCATCGGTTCGAATTCCTGAATTGACGCGTAGACGTCCTGCCGTGAACGACTTCCGCGTGGCCGGACGGTCAGCCACTTCCGGCGATCGGGCGCGATTTCAGATGGCCGAGAAGCCGCCGTCGACAGACAACTCCACCCCATTCACGAAGCTTGAATCGTCTGAAGCAAGAAACAGCGCGACCGCCGCAATTTCCTCAGGACGACCCATCTTTCCCCGCGGGATCAGAGATTCGAACATCCGCTTCGCCTCCTCTGTGAGAACTTGGTCCTGCATCGGTGTGGCGATCGGCCCCGGGCTCAGCACGTTCACCCGGATATTCCTGCCCTTCAGTTCGTTGAGCCAAGTGCGTGCGAATGAGCGCAACGCCGCCTTGCTCGCCGAATACACGCCGTAACCAGGAAAACCTTTCACCGAAGCAACTGACCCGGTCATGAAGATCGATCCGCCATCGTTGAACAGCGGCAAGGCTTTCTGAACCGTAAACAGCGTGCCGCGCGTATTCAGGCCGAAGGCCGCATCGAAATGCTGCTCGGTAATCTCGCCCAGTGGGACGGCTTTGCCCATGCCGGCGCTCGCGTACAGGACGTCGATCCTGCCCTTTTCCCGCTTGACCGTGTCGAACAGACGGTCGAGGTCGTCGAGATTGGCCGCGTCGCCGCGCACGCCGGTCACGTTCCGGCCAATCAGCTTGACCGCCTCGTCGAGCGCCTCCTGCCTTCGGCCCGTGATGAAAACATAGGCGCCTTCTTCAGCGAACCGCCTGGCGCTCGCCAGCGCCATGCCGCTCGATCCACCCGTGATGACTGCAACCTTACCGTCCAGCTTACCCATGACTTTTCCTTTCAGGCTCCGTCTTTGGTTGTTCGGGTTCGCCCCGAGACCCTCACCATGGGTCTGTCGGCGTCAGGCGTTGAGTGCGGAAGCGCGCACATCGGTGGTGCGAAATCGATCCGGCTGGACGACCGACGCCAGCCGCGATCGACGCCCGCCGTTCGGAATTGCGCCGTGCTTGTCGACGTAGTCAGTGATCACCTGCCCGTGCTACCCAGCATTGGAGAGGATGTTCGATGGTGTTGGACTGGAGCTTTCGAAGGCAAACCCGGCGGTGCCGGATTGCACCATGATCGACTGGGATGACGTTCGCTACTTTCTTGCCGTCGCGCGCGGAGGCTCGGTGCGGGCTGCCGCCGAGCGCCTCGGTGTGAACCACTCGACCGTGCTGCGACGCATCGCCCAGCTCGAGGAACGCCTCGGGGTGCACATGTTCGAAAAGCTGCCTTCGGGCTACCGCCTGACGGCTGCGGGCGAGGAGGTCCTCGAGTTCGCGGACCAGATGGAAGCGTCGTCGCACCTGCTGGAGACGCGCGTCTTCGGGCGCGATCAGAGCGTGCGCGGGCTTCTGCGGGTGACGCTGGCGCCGCCCCTCGCGACACACCTGCTCATGCCGGACTTCGCCGATTTCGCGCGTCTGCATCCGGACATCGAGATGGAAATCTTGTCGTCCGGCGAGCTCGCCAATCTGACCAACCGAGAGGCCGACGTGGCGATCCGCGTCGTCTACGACCGCAAAACCCTGCCGCTCAATCTTCACGGCCTGAAGGGACCGGAGCTGTTCGGCGGCGTCTACATGTCCCGCGATCGACTAGCCGCGTGGCGTGCGGGCGCGCCTGATCCCATCCGGTGGATCGTCATAAGCATTCATGGAATTCCGGATTGGGCCAGCGAGGGTGAGGTTCGCACCACGGGGGATCCGTTCAGGACCACGGACGCCGAGGCGCAACTCGTTGCGGTACGGCAAGGGCTTGGGATCACGACACTGCCGTGCTTCGTCGGAGATGCCGACCCCCTACTGGTGAGGGTGCCGGGTACCGACCTGCACATGTACGGAACGCTCTGGCTTCTCACCCAGGGGGAGACACGCAAGACGAAGCGCGTGCGGCTCTTCGCGGAGTTCGTATCCCGCAGGCTCGCCGCGTACGCTCCGCTTCTCGCGGGGCTGTGCATATCGCGCGACTGACGCGCGGCAGGTCGCCGGCGACGCTTGCCGTAATCCGGTCGGAAGCCGAGCTGCGATCGCTTGAAGCGATGTCGTTCAATCCGCGAATGACGCGCCGTATCGCAAGCGGCGCGAGGGCCACACCACCGGCCGCGGTGCTGGCGCTAAGTCGGCGGGAAGTGTCCCGCTGACGACGGAGGCAAAAGAGCCGTTCTCCGGGAAGAGCACGAAGTAAGCCGTAAAGCCATTGCGCAGGGAAGGCCGGAATGCTCCCGCTGCCCTGTATGCTCGTGTGCAGTTTTGTTTGCGCAAATCGCACGCGAGACCGCGGGTGCAGCAAGCACCCGGTCTTCCCTGCGCCCTCTAATGATTCAGAGGGTCTTTGGATGACGCAAAGCTCGGGCGCTCCTCGCCGCGAGAATGCGGACTCACACCCTCATGCTGTTTGAAATGTAGATCAGACACAAGCGGAATAGGCATTCCGCCAGGTCGGACGTCGCCTTCGCAAATAACCTTCGCTATCGCGGCCAATACGCTCGCAAAACTACGCTCGCAAAACTACTGCCGAGGCGTGTTAAACTGCGGACATCGATGGACGTAATCCCAGGGAATATCGTACACGCACGTGAAGCGGATATCGTCCGATGTTTTGAGTGGCGGAGTCTCCACGACAACCGGTCGGTCGACCTCATTCGACAGACCATAGACAACGCCGCCGGCCGGCCAGAAGCCGCTTACTCCCCGGTGATGATGGTGATGATGCCCCGATTTGGGGAATGCCGGGAAAGCCGGACGCGACGGCGCAACGCCTGCGCCGCGCGCCACGACCGGATCGGCAAATGCCTCGCCCGCGGCAAGGACAAGCGCGACTGCACTGAGAGACGCAATGAACGTCGTTCTATAGGTCATGGCACTCACCCATCGTAGGTTACTGAGCAGCATTGCCAAAACGCTAAGCTGAGCCTTTCGTGCCCGCAAAGCCATAATTAATTATTGGTTAAGGCGTAAGCTTAATGCGGGGGACGCTCGCTTCGCCGGTGGCGTGAATGCCCGGGCGCTAGCCTCGAAGCCAGGGGCCGGCGCGAGTTCTTGACAGGAGATTGCGATGGCCGAGCTCGTAACGTGCCTGTGGTTCGATCAGGGCAGAGCGCGAGAGGCGGCGGAGTTTTACGCCGCGACCTGTCCCGATAGCCATGTCGGCGCCGGGCCATGCATCCGCCAAGCCGGGCGTGGGGCAGAGCGACGAACTGACGGTCGAGTTCACCGTGCTCGGCCGGCGCTTCCTGGGGCTGAAACGGCGGACCCAACTACACGCCGAACGAGGCGGTGAGCTTCATGGTCCAGACCGATAGCCAGCAGGATACCGACCGCTATTGGAATGCCATCATCACCAATGGAGGCGAGAAAAGGCCTTGCGGTTGGTGCAAGGACCGTTGGGGTTTTTCCTGGCAGATCGCGCCCAAGCGGTTGCTCGAGCTTTTCAACGGACCCGATCGCGACGCCGCCAGACGCGCGATGGACAGAATGATGACGATGAAGAAGATCGATATCGCGGAGATCGAACGGGCGGCGGCGGGGTGATGGCTGCAAGAAATCGCGAGCACTTTCAAATTTCGGACGGCGGCCCGGCAAACCGACCGACCAGGGCGTGGGCTCATATCGGGTGCTCGCCGCAGAATTGATAGCGCAGGACTGGTGGTTCTTGTAGGATTGACAAGTCAACCAAGGGGTGTGAACGGGCCGGGTATGACGTTGAACCGCCGGGGACGATCGAGTGTGACTAGGGCTTATGAGCTTGCTCACGTCAGATCATCCCCTTATGTAGCCAATCGCTCGTGTCGTGGAATTTCATTGCGTGCTTTCGAACCTGCTGAAGCGCAAGGACTTGTATGACTACTTCAGCCGTTCGGCTTTCGAGAAAGCGCACGTCTATCAAGCGCAAGGGCGCGTCAAGGGCCTGGAAGTCAGCGAAGACCTGACGCACCTTCGTGCCAAGGTGCGTGGAAGCGGATCGAACGAATATCGCGTCGATATTCAACTTGAATTCAGTGACGATCGGCTCACGGACCTCGACGGCGAATGTAGCTGTCCGATGTCCTTCAACTGCAAGCATGTGGCAGCAACCCTGCTCGAAGCCACCAGTGGGAAGCCGTTATCGGTCGGCTCCACGGCGACCGAGCAAGGTGCGGCACACCTGCCGCCCGTGCTAGGCTACGAAGTCAATAGCTGGCTTGAGAATGTCGGCAACGCGGTGCGCGGCGACGATTATCCCGCCGAACTGAACCAGCGGCTGCTTTATCGTCTGTATCCCGCCCACGAGGCGGGACAGACCCCACTTCTCGCCGTATCGCTGCTCTCCGTAAGGGTGCTGAAAGGCGGCGAATTCGGCGGCAACTACTCCCAACCCAACGTGACCGATTTTGCGCCCGAGCGCGCACCGAAATATTACCGCGACAGCGACATCGATATCCTAAGTCAAGTTTCGGCCACGTCCCGGGCTTACTACGGCAAGCGGCCGCTTTCGGGCGAGCTATTGCAGCGGATCGTCGCGACGGGCCGCGCCTATTGGCTCGACCATAAGCGACAGCCGCTGCGGTGGGGAGACAAGCGCGAAGGTCGGATCGAATGGCGCCAGGCCAGCAAGCGCGGTGTTGCTCCCTGCCTGCTGGTGCCAGGAACGGTCGCGCTCAATGCCGAGCCACCGGTCTACGTGGATGAGTCCGCTGGGACCATCGGACCGGTAGAACTGAGCTTGCCGCCACGGCTTGCCCGCCAGGTATTGTCGGCGCCGGAGATTCCGCGCGCCCAGGTCATGGAAGTATCGCGTCGTCTCAGCCAACGTCTGCCGGAACGCCATCACGACCTGTTGCCGGCGCCGCCTGCGGCCGCGGTGCAGATCGACGAGCAACCGGTCCCGGTGTTGCGCCTGCAACGGGGGCGGACGAACGAGATGTCGTTCTACTACCGCGACCCGCGGGCAAACAGCGGCCCGGTCGCAGTCGCTCATCTCGGCTTCCGCTACGGCCCGATCGAGATCGACCTATCGGAACGGGCGAGCCGCGTCGAAGCATTTCATGCCGGACAGGTCTACGCGATCAAGCGCCGTCAGCCGAAGGAGAAGGAGGCGCGCAGACGGCTGACCGATCTCGGTTTCGTCGAGGCGAGGGCGAAGCTTCCCTTTCTCGAACCCCGCCATGCCCGTGACCTGACGCTCGACGAGCCCTATGACTGGCTCGATTTTCTCAACTTCGAGGCGGCTGAACTGCGGGCGCAGGGTTTCGAGATCCATATCGACGATGACTTTCCCCATCGGCTGGCGGAATCGGGCGACTTCGATGCAGAACTGGAATCCAGCGGCATCGACTGGTTCGAACTGGCGCTCGGAATCGAAATTGACGGTGAGCGGCGCGATCTTGCGCCGATGCTGGCTGCGCTGGTGTCCACGCCCAACTTCACTCCCGATCTGATCAAACAGCTCGCCGAAAGCGGCGATCATTTCTATCTGCCGCTTGCCGACGGTCGCTATGTTTCGTTGGCCGCCGATCGCTTCCTTCCGCTGATATTGGCGCTGCATGGTCTGAACCTGAGCGGGATTTCCCCAGACGGTTTGGGGAAGTTGAAGCTGTCACGTGCAGACGTCGTGCCGCTGCTCGGGGTCGAGAACGACAAGTTCGCCTTCCGCGGCGCTGACAATCTTCGTCGTCTCGCCAGTCTGGTTCAAGCCCATGGCTTGAGCGATCCGCGCCTGCCGGAGAGCTTTCGCGCTGGACTACGGCCCTACCAGGCGCAAGGCGTGGCCTGGCTCGATCTGCTCCGTGAAAGCGATCTCGGCGGCGTGCTCGCCGACGATATGGGGCTGGGCAAGACCGTGCAGATCCTGGCCCTTCTTGCGCTGGAAAAGGCGCGCGGGCATATCACACAACCGGCGCTGATCGTCGCACCGACCAGCCTGATGACCAACTGGTTCAACGAAGCGCAGAAATTCGCGCCTGACCTGAAAGTCCTCGTGCTGCATGGTCCTGATCGCAAGCACAGTTTTGCGCGCATTCCCGAGCATGATGTGGTCCTGACCACCTATCCGCTGATCGCGCGCGACCGGGAGGTGCTGCTGTCACGCGATTGGCACATGGCGGTGCTGGACGAAGCGCAAACGATCAAGAATCCCGACGCTGCGACCACCCGATGGCTGCGCGACGTCAAGGCGCGACACCGCTTCTGTCTGACGGGGACGCCGATGGAAAATCATCTTGGCGAACTCTGGTCTATTATGAGTTTCGCCAATCCCGGCTTTCTCGGCGACAAGGCCGGCTTTTCCCGTCAGTGGCGCACACCGATCGAGAAGCGCGCCGACAAGGTCCGTGCGGCCGCGCTGGCCCGGCGGGTCAGGCCGTTTCTGCTGCGCCGGACCAAGACGGAGGTGGCGGCGGAGCTGCCTGCCAAGAGCGTAATCGTCGAGCGGATCGTCCTGGAGGGGAGCCAGCGCGATCTCTACGACGCGATCCGCCTATCGATGTCGGAAAAGGTTCGCAAGGCAATCCAGCAGCGCGGCCTGGCCAAAAGCCACATCGTCGTCCTTGAAGCGTTGCTGAGAATGCGGCAGGTCTGTTGCGATCCCTTGCTGCTGAAGCTCGACGACGGTGTCGAGCGGCCGTCGGCCAAGCTCGATCGCTTGATGGAAATGGTGCTGGAGTTGCTGAGCGAGGGCCGGAAGATCATCGTCTTCTCGCAATTTACCTCCATGCTCGATCTGGTTCGAAAGCGCCTGGACGCGGAACGCGTGCGCTATGGCGTGTTGACTGGCGAGACCAAGGACCGCAAGCGCGCGATCGACGGCTTTCAGAACGGGACGAACGACGTTTTCCTGGTCAGCCTGAAGGCCGGCGGCGTCGGCCTCAACCTGACGGCGGCGGATACCGTTATCATCTTTGACCCCTGGTGGAATCCCGCCGTCGAGGAACAGGCGATCGATCGTGCCCACCGCATCGGGCAGGACAAAGCGGTTTTCGTCTACCGGCTGGTGGCTGCCGGCACCGTCGAAGAGAAAATGGAAGAGCTCAAGGAACGGAAGCGTGCCTTGGTCGACAGCCTGTTCGATCGCGACGGACGGATCGCTTCAGCCCTCACGGAGGAGGACGTGCGGGCATTGTTCGAGGATTGAGGGCGTGGGCGGAAGGCTGGCGTGCATTCGCCTCGTCTCTATTGAGTCCGAAATCGATAGGGAGACGGTCGCGGAAGGCGCCGTCAGGGATTCCAGCCGCCGCTGCCGTACTCGCGGGTAATAACTTCAAAAAGATGCCCGTTCTTCTCCTTGAAGTAGACGCCACGCCCGCCGTCGTGGTGGTTGATCTTGCCCGGCTGCGTTTGTCCAGGGGTTGTGTCGTTCCATTGACGAAACGACAGCCCGTAGGGCGAAGGAGCAGAGGTCGCTACCTCCCATAAAGCCGCTCATCCCACCACACCGGCTCGGGCAGGGTGTGCGTGATGTTCTTGGCTTCCGGATGAGCCGGGTTGATCAGAAAGTTGCGCTCCAGCCGCGCCGGGATTGAGGGGACGATCAGGAGCGCCGAACGTTTCTCCTCGCACCATTTCTGGCCGAAGACCTTGCAGATGGTCTCGTTTCGCGAGTCCCAGCCGGGATGCGCCGCAGTTTGGAAAACTTCATACGACACGCCGTTTGGTATCTTGATCTCGATGAAGTGCTGGTTGGCGGGCATCACCAGATTGGCATGCACCAGCTTTTCGAGCATGGCGGTGGAATAGTGCTCGGATGCGTAGATCATCGGGCTGGTACGCGTATTCCACCGACCCGGGTAGAGGCGCGATCCCTCGGCATCGTACACGGGGTAGGCGCCGTCTGGGTCCCCGATGCGATAGCATGTCAGGACACGATCGCTCTTCGGCACGCCTAGACGCCGCCGCTATAGGCTGTACGCCCCAGCAGGTTGACGACGGCGTCCGCCCCGGGGCCGGTTGCCAAGGCCAGTTCGAGCGGGGTCTTGTCTTCAAGCATCGGGTGCGGCCGGTTGAGAAAATCGCGCACCTTGGCCTCGTCGCGAAACACTTCGAGGCCGAAGGCGAACACTTTTGCGACACGCGCGAGCCGGTCGCTCTCTTCGGTCGTGAGATGCTGCTTTTCCTTGCGGCGCCGTTCCAGCGTCGGCTTCGGCACCACGCGATAGGTGAAGTGACGGACGTCCTGCGGGGATACGCGGCCGGCGAATTTATCCAACGCCGATACCGGCAGGCCCTTCTCCACGGAACGGGCGAGGGTAAGCGTCGTCTCTGTGTTCTTCGGCCTGACGCCGAGCAGACCGGCCAGGATCGCGGCTAGATGGCTCACGGGAACCTCAAAATCAGATGAGACAAAAGTATGCCTCAGATGAGACATAGTCAAGGCCGATATCGCACGTGGTCAATCAGCGCGCGCAGCTTTGGCGGCAGATTTCGTCGGTCCGCGAAATAGAGAAAGAAGCCCTGAAAGGGCGGGCAATACTGCTCCAGCAGCGGCACCAGCTCGCCGCGCTCGATGTAGGGCCTGAACGTCTCCTCCATGCCGAACGTCAGGCCGCCGCCGGCGCAAGCGGTCCGTACCATGACCCACATGTCATTCGTCGTGATCCTGGGATTGACGGCAACGTCGAACTCGCGGCCGTCTTCTTCGAACTCCCAGCGATAGGGCGCCACGTCGGGCGCCGGACGCCAGCCGATGCAACAGTGCTGCGCAAGCTCGGTCGGGTGTGGGCGCGCCAAAGCGCGCCAGATACGACGGTGCAGCGACGACCATCTGGCGCTGGTCGCCCGAAACCGGCACCGCGATCATGTCCTGCTCGATCACCTCGCCAAGACGAACGCCGGCATCATAACCCTCGGCGACGATATCAAACTCCTCGTCGGTGACGGTGATGTCGATCTGCACGGCTGGATAGGCTTGCGTAAAACCCGCAAGCAGAGGCCCGCAGATGAAGCGCTCGGCGATCGAGGATACCGCGAGCCTTAGCTGTCCTGTCGGCTTGGCGTCGCGATCCCGCGCGGTGTCAAGGGCGAGCTCGACTTCGGCAATGGCTGGCGCGACGCGCTGGTGCAGTCGCACGCCGGCCTCGGTGAGGCTGACGCTGCGCGTTGTCCGCTGCACGAGCGCCACGCCCATCCGGTCTTCCATTCGCCGGATCGCCTGGCTCACCGCCGAACGCGTCACGCCCAGCCGTTCGGCAGCACTGCGAAAGCTTTTCGCTTCAGCGACCGCCAGGAAAACCGAAACGAGGTTCAGGTCTGTCGTCATTGGTTAGCCAATCTTACCAAGCCGGTCATGATTGAGCAAATTGTTTCACCGATAGCCTTGTCGTATGTGCGTCTCGACAGAAGTTGGAGGGCACCGACGATGACGTCTCTGGATCATTACCGTCTGCTGGGACGGTCCGGATTGCGGGTATCCCCAATCGCGCTCGGCACGATGACCTTTGGTCCGGACTGGGGCTGGGGCGCCGATGCGGGCGAGGCGCGTCGGATCTTCGATCTTTACGCCGATCGCGGTGGCAACTTCGTCGATACCGCCGTCAACTACACTGACGGTGCCTCCGAGCGCATCGTCGGCGAGTTCATCAAGGACAAGCGCGACCGTATCGTGCTCGCGACCAAATTCACCATGGCGCGCGAACCGGGCAACGCGAACTCGGGAGGCAACCACCGGCTCAATATGCTGCGCTCGGTGGAGCAGAGCCTGTGGCAGCTCAACACCGACCGCATTGACCTGTTCTACCTGCACGGCTGGGACATGACCACGCAGTGCGATGAGGTGATGCGCGGGCTCGACGATCTGGTGCGATCAGGCAAGATCCACTACATCGGCATCTGCAATGCGCCGGCCTGGCGTGTCTCCCAGATGCAGACGATCGCCGATCTCCGCGGCTGGTCACCTTTCGTGGCACTGCAGATCGAATACAGCCTGGTCGAGCGCACGGTCGAGCATGAACTCATTCCGATGGCAGAAGCGCTCGGCATGGGCGTGCTGCCCTGGTCGCCGCTCGGCGGTGGCGTGTTGACCGGCAAGTACGCGCGTTCGGATATTGCGGACTCGCGCGACGCAAGCATCTCGCCGACGCGCAAGGGCGTCATTGCGTCGTCCGGTCACCTCAATGAGCGGTCCATCGAAATCGCCGATGTGGTCCGTGCTGTGGCCGAGGAAGTCGGCGCGAGCGCGTCGCAGGTGGCGATCGCTTGAACGCTTGCGAACCCTGCCGTCACGTCGCCTGTCATGGGTGCGCGCACAGTTGCCCAGGCAGAGGACAATCTCGGTGCCCTCGGGGTCGTACTGTCGCCTGCGCATCTCGATCGCCTCAATCAGGCGAGTGCGCCCGACCCGATCTTTCCCATCCGCTTCGCGGGCCGTCCCGTGGTTCAGCAGCTCATCTTCGGCGGCGCGTCAGTCGCCCTGCGGAATTGAGAGAAGGAATTGCAGCAGCAAAGGAGATATTTATGAGAGCCTTGGCAACTCGCGCACTCGCATGGTGCCTGTGCGCCGCAATGTTCACCGCTTCCAGCCTGACCACGGCTGCCCCCTGTGGTCAGACGAGCACGGCGGAAGATGATAACAAGCGAGTGGTCACCGAAGCCTTTCATCGCTGGGCGGCGGGCGGAACGTCCTTCTTCAACGACTTGCTCGCCGAGAATGTCATCTGGAGGATCAAAGGATCGAGTCCAGGCGCCGGGGAGTTCAAGGGACGTGACGCCTTTCTGGAGCGAGCTATCCGCCCATTCGCGGCGAGATTGTCCAGGCCCGTCCTCCCAACAGCCGTGCGGATCTTTGCCGATGGCGATCATGTGATCGCTCACTGGGAGGGGAGTGGGGTCGCCCGCGACGGCAGGGGCTACAGCAACAGCTATGCCTGGATCTTCCGCATGCACGACGGAAAAGCAACTGATGTGACGGCCTATCTCGACCTCGCTCCGTACGAAGATGTCCTGCGGCGCATTCCCGCGCCTCAGCAGTAAGACGTCGGCCGATCATTTGGAGGAAAACGAGATGACCTGTCGTGCGCTGATCGTGGGATCCCTTTGTGTCCTCGGACTATCGGGGGCTGTCGCTTCCGGCGAGGCCGCACCAGCCAGCAAACCCGAACAGCAGTCCATGGAGAAAGCAATGACACAGCATCCCTATGTTGGCATGTGGGTGACCGATGGCGGCCACATTCGCCATGAGCTTCTTCCGAACGGCCGCTACGACGAAGCTCGCGGCACACGCAAGAGCGCCTATCAAGGGCGCTACGAGATCAAGGGCGATCACATCGACTATTGGGATGACACCGGCTTTACCGCTGACGGCAAGTTCGTCGACAACGATACCCTCCATCACGGCGGGATGATCTTTCGCCGCCAGTAGTATCGTTTGCCTCGAATGGAGTCGCCGCAGCTCTAAATCTTTCTCGGCAGCAATTGGTCGAGCGCGGGACCAAATCGCGCGCCTGTACGTTAGCCGGTGGACCCGGATATCGCCATGACCGCCATGTTTGTCAAAGGCTTTGCTGATCTCGACCGCGAGGTTGCGGTCGAGAGCCTTCCCGTCATCGGCACCGTACCGACGTGGCTGTCGGGCGCGTTGCTACGTACTGCGCCGGCGAAATTCGATCTCGGCAAGCAAACCGTGAACCACTGGTTCGACGGGCTCGCCATGCTGCACCGGTTTGCCTTCGTCGACGGCAAGGTCTCCTATGCGAACCGGTTCATCCGTTCGGCGAACTATCGGGAACAGCGGCGGTCCGGACGTTTGAGCCGCGGCGAGTTCGCGAGCGACCCCTGTCGGACGCTGTTCGGCAGAGTGCTCTCCAGATTTTTTCGATAAGCCGACCGACAATTGCAACGTCAGCGTCAACGCTCTTGGCGGATCGTTGGTGGCGCTCACCGAAACGACACTGCCGGTGCGGTTCGATTCCGAAACTCTGCAAACATTGGGACATTACGAATACGGCAAGCAGCTCGGCGGCCAGATCTCGATTGCTCATCCGCACCATGACGCCACCCGCCGCTGCCAGTTCAGCTATGTGGTGGAATTCGGCCGGCGAAGTCGATACCGGCTGTTTCGCGTGGCGGATGAAGACGGCGCTGAAACCACGATCGCCGATTTACCGGTGGATCGGCCCGCGTACATGCATAGTTTCGCGATGACCAGGCGCTATCTCGTCCTGGCGGAGTTTCCGCTGGTGGTCAGCCCTTTGCAGTTGCTCCTGAGCGGCGAACCGTTCATCAAGAACTATCGGTGGCAACCGGAGCGCGGACTGCGCTTCCAGGTCGTCGAGAAGGACAGTGGCCGACGGATCGCCACTGCGGAAGCCGAAGCAGTCTTCGCGTTTCATCATGTCAACGCTTATGAGCGGGGCGGCGAGCTCGTGCTCGACCTCGTCACTTACCCCGACGCCGGTATCATCGATCAGCTCTACCTCTCGCGTCTGCGCGCCGGCAAGCCGGTCGACGCGGTGGGCTCGCTCTCGCGTTATGTCGTTCCGCTCGGCACCGCAAATTGCGCCGCGCAGAAGCATCAGATCACCACCACGGCAATCGAGCTGCCTCGGGTCGACTATGGCAGGGTCGCTGGAGCGTCCTACCGTGTGGTCTGGGGCACGGGAAATCGACAGCCGGGGAATTTCCTCGACAGCCTTGTCCGGATCGACGTGGAGACGGGCGAGTGCGCTGTGTGGGCAGAATCCGGATGCTATCCGGGAGAGCCCGTGTTCGTCGCCGCCCCGGACGCTGGCAACGAAGCTGAGGGCGTGTTGCTTTCGGTCGTTCTGGACGGACGGAACGACAGGTCGTTTCTCCTTGTTCTCGATGCAACTCGCATGATCGAGATCGCTCGGGCGGAATGCCCCCATCAAATCCCTTTTGGCTTCCACGGCAATTTCTTCCCGACCAGCGATGGTGGATTGACCTTGCGAAATGCTCACCGCTGAGAAAGCTCAGGTCACGGATACAGGCGGCGGCCTGGCACATACTCCGATCGCGCGGTTCCTACCTATCGGCGGCAAGGGGTGCGAGTGCCTGCGTCAGCATGGCAATGAGGTTGCCAAATGCGGCGGTCTCATCAGGTGCGTGATCTGGATTCAATTCGGCTATGGTAAGCGCGCGCCAGTTCGGTGCAGTCAGGAGGATATCAAGTATGTTGCCAAGCTCCTCCAACTCGAGACCGGTGCCGCGCGCTCCGTAGCGGACGTTCTCGGCAATCGGAAACGACGTGAACGCAAGCACATCAATGTCGATATGAACGAGCAGACGATCAAACCGGCGTCCCCATGCCCTTGCTTGTTCGGCTGCAGACGCCGGGTCTGCTTTGATGTCAGCCAGAACAATGTGCCTAATGTCATTGCTGGCGATCGTTCTTGACTCGGGCGCTGTGACCTCATGAGCGCCGAATAGCAGCACCTCGGAGGGACGAAGCATTGGCCGTCGCGATGCGAGACCGCTCAGATCAGGAAGCGCGCCGGGCAGGTCAAGCATGTGGGCGATACCAGTCCAGTCAAGTGAACCTTCGGCGGTTTCTGGCACGTTGAGATCTGCGTCACCATCGATATAGATCAATCCAACCGAAGCGTTGTCGATCAGCGCGCCGGCAACGACGCCTAGCTCGATGGTGCAGTCACCTCCCAGGATGAGAACCGCCTCGCCATCCGCCATGGCGCGCGCGACGTGCTGGGAGACGGCTCTCGCGGCTTCACGCACGGCTCCCAGGTTCATCGAATTCGGATTGCCGGGATCCGGACGCCAACGAAAATAGGGAATGTCGCCCATATCGCGAACTTGCCATCCGACCCGCGCCAGGGCGGGAATCAATCCATGGCGCCGAAATGCTTCGGGGGCTTTCTCCTGCCCAGGGGCATATGCCCCGGCGCTTGTCGGGGCTCCAATAACGGTCAGGCGGTTGCTCGTAGCTCGCACGCTGCCTTCTCCGGACGGCTTGAGCTGGGGCGTAGCTTCATAAGCGGTAAGATATGGAAGCCCCGATGTATCAGCAGAACGAATCCACCTCGCTCGCAAAAAAGTGAGCTGCAGCGGTCCTCGGCGTGTCGGCTCCGGCCCATTCCGTTCGTCTTCCAGCCGAAGAGGCTGTCAGGAGATCAGGAATGACCAATTCGCACTATCGCTGGGTAATCGTCGCGGCCGGGGGCCTGCTTGGCTGTGTCGCGATCGGGGGCATGTTTTCGTTGCCGGTATTTTTGCAACCGATCGCGCGGGATACCGGCTGGTCGGTGACCGGCGTATCCAGCGCGATGACGATCGGCTTTCTCGCGATGGCCTTCACCAGCATGATCTGGGGCAACCTGTCCGACCGGCTGGGGCCGCTGCCGGTGGTGCTGACCGGTTCGGTCGTGCTCGCGGCAAGCCTGGGGCTGGCGAGCCTTGCGACCTCACTGGTCGTGTTTCAATTCGTCTTCGGGCTGATGGTCGGCGGCGCCACGGCTGCGATCTTCGCGCCGATGATGGCTTGCGTGACCGGTTGGTTCGATACCCATCGCAGCCTGGCAGTGTCGCTGGTCTCCGCCGGCATGGGGATGGCGCCGATGACGATGTCGCCGCTCGCCGCCTGGCTGGTCTCGAACCATGACTGGCGCACCTCGATGCAGATCGTGGCGCTCGTCGTCGCCGCGATCATGATCCCGGTTTCGTTGCTGGTGCGCCGCGCGCCGGCGCTCGAGAGCGGGGAGTCCGCGCCATCGAGCGCGCCGGCGGAACCGGAGATGACGCTGGCGCAGGCGCTGCGCTCGCCGCAATTCATCATCCTGCTGCTGACGAATTTCTTCTGTTGCGCCACCCATTCGGGCCCGATCATCCATACCGTGAGCTACGCCATCAGTTGCGGCATCCCGATGATCGCCGCCGTCACCATCTACAGCATCGAGGGCCTGGCGGGGATGGGCGGCCGTATCGCCTTCGGCCTGCTCGGCGATCGTTTTGGTGCCAAGCGCGTGCTCGTCTTTGGCTTGCTGGCGCAGGCGTTCGGCGCACTCGGTTATGTCTTCGTGCGCGATCTCGCCGCGTTCTATGCGGTCGCCGCGCTGTTCGGCTTCCTCTATGCCGGCACCATGCCGCTCTATGCCGTGCTCGTGCGCGAAAACTTCCCGCTGCGGATGATGGGCACCGTAATCGGCGGCACCGCGATGGCCGGCAGCCTCGGCATGGCGACCGGACCACTGGCCGGCGGTTTGATCTACGACACGTTTGCCAGTTACGCCTGGCTCTATATCGGCTCGTGGATCATGGGACTCGGTGCGTTCCTGATCATGATGACGTTTCGGCCGATGATGGTGGCACGGCCCGTGCCGGTCCCGGCGTAGAGGCAGGGCAGGGCGGAATAGCGGTGCATATTCCGCCCAATCTATCTTCAGCCGCGCGCGAGCTTCTCGAAACGCTTGATCAACCGCTCACGCTTCAGGCGGGATAGTCGCTGGATCCAGAACAAGCCATTGAGCTGATCGATCTCATGCTGGTGGCAGACGGCGCGGAGCCCATCGGATTCCTCGGTGTGTGCATTGCCGTCGACGTCGTGATAGCTGATCCGAACGCGCGCATGACGCCGAATTTCGTCGTTAACTCCGGGCATCGAGACGCTGCCTTCCTGATGCATGATCATTTCAGGCGAGGCCCAGATGATCTCGGGATTGATATAGGTGCGCGCGCCATTGATGGGGTCGAGGTCGAGCACCACGACCCGCAGGAAGACGCCGACATGCGGCGCGGTGATGCCGATGCCGGGCGCGGCATGCATCGTCTCGAGCAGGTCTCTGGCCAGGTCGCGCAGCGCGTCGTCGAACACGGTCACCGGCTGCGCCGGGACCGCAAGGCGAGGGTCGGGATATCTGACAATCGGACGGATGGTCATGATTTGTTGCTGAATCAGGATGCCTGACTACCACGGTTCACGCATACGCAATCCAGCCGCGCCAAGTAAAGGCGGCGTAGAACAACTCCACGTCCCGGAACCCGGCCTCACGCAGAATTTGCGCATCCTGCTCTGGACTGAGCACGGGCAAGCGCGCCTCGACCGCCGCACGCGCCGTGTTGGCCTGGTTCGGATCGGCGCCGGAGGCGATGGCATAGGCGGCATAGCGCGATAGCCATCGCGTCCGCTCGCTGTCCTGCTGCGGAAAACTGGAATGGGCGACCACAAACGGCGCTCCGGATCTGAGACGGTGGTGGATTTCCCTGGCCGTCCGCCGCCGTTCGTTGACATCGAGGAAATGCAGCGTGAGCAGACAGATGGCGGCATCGAACGGTCCATCGGGCGCATCGTCGATATAGCCCTGCTGCAACTGCACGCGCGCATTGAAGGACCCCAGCGTCTGCTCCGCCAGCTTCAGCATCTCGGAGGCGGGATCAACGCCAACGAATTGCCAGCGCGGCTCTGCCTCCGCCAACGCCTTCAATTCCAGGCCGCCACCCGCGCCGACGACCAGTACCCGTGCGTCTTGCTTAGCCTGTTCCGCCAGCAGGATGCGGGTCATGCGGTGAAGGTCCGCAAACCCGGGCACGAAGCGCGGCGGTCCATCCGCATATCGCCTGACCGCCTCTGGATCAGAGAAGTGAGCCAACATGGCGTTGGCGACCGCGTCATGATGCATGGGCGATCTCCAGACGATGACGGTTGCGCCGATCGCCGAGGCGCTTCCGAAAATCGGTGCTCAACATCGCAAGCGTCACGGCACTCAGGTGGGACAGCAACAGCGCCTCCGCCTCGTCGAACGCCCGGTCGAGCGCGGCATTCACGGCCTGCTCGACAAGACAGCCGGGTGCTTCCGTTCTGTTCCCGATGGCGAACAGCGAAGGCTGGCCGAGCGCCTGATAGACATCCCGCAGCGATATCGTCGCGAGATCGCGCGCGAGAGTCCATCCGCCGCCATGGCCTTTTTTCCGATCGCACATAGCCCCGATCGCGCAGTCCGGACATGATCCGCCGGATCACAACGGGATTGGTGTCCATGGCCCGTGCGAGCGCTTCGGAAGTCACCGGCTCCTTCCGCTCGGCCATGTGCAGCAGCACGTGAAGAACGCCTGATAGTCTGCTGTCTCGTTTCATGTAACAACTGATATTGCATGACGGCCGGCAGGTCAAGTCACGGGTTGCCACGTCGCCACAGGCTGCAGCCCCACGCCCACGCTGTTTGGCAGTTGAATCAGAAGTCGCGGCATCGCACGCGCGGTCGCGTTCAGCCGAACGTAAAGGTGTACGCGCTCAGGCCGGGCTTGGGCGCTTTCAGCCGCAATACGTGCTCGCCACCCGGGCCGGCGTAGAGGGGATAAAGCCTGCTTCCATCGACGGTGACTGGCGGCTGGGGCGTTCCGTCGACAGTCACGGACAATGTCTGCGGCGACATACTGCCAGCGACCAGATTGACCTTGGGCGCGTTGAAGCGAAGCAGGATTTCGTCGCCGTCTGCCGAGGAGGTGGCACGATCGCCCGTCACGTTCCAGAGGCCGGAGAGGGCGAACCGGTTCGGCGGCACGTTGTCCGGCAGCGTGTAGGCCCGTTCGCCGCGCGTTGCGTCTTGCGACTCGACGATGGCGCCATCGTTCTTCTCGGAACCGAAATACAATTCGGGCGTCGCGACGGCGCTCAAATCCGGATCGGTTGTTTGCGTAGCAGGCATGGCTTCGCCGACAAGACGCGCGATGGCGTTTTCCATCTGCTGATAGCCGCCTTCGCCGAACTGCGTCGCAACGATCGTTCCGGACCTGTCGATCAGATACGCGGCTGGCCAGTACTGATTTCCGAAGGCGCGCCAGGTGCGATACTGATTGTCTTGCGCCACAGGATAATGAATGCCCAGGCGCTTGACGGCGGTCTCGACGTTCGCGCGTTCCTTCTCGAAGGCGAATTCAGGCGTGTGCACGCCGACCACGACAAGGCCTTTGTCCTTGTACTGCTCATGCCACTTGGTGACGTAGGGCAGCGTGCGAAGGCAGTTGATGCAGGAGTAGGTCCAGAACTGAACCAGCACGGCCTTGCCGCGGAGGCTCTCCACCGTCAGCGGCGGCGAATTCAGCCAGGCGGAAATCCCGGAAAACTCCGGTGCGGGCCGAGAGTTCTGCTGCGTGGTTTCGTTGCTGAGCAGGGCGGAAGGGCCAAACTGCGCAATGGCAAGAACGGCGACGAAAACGAGGACGATCAGGCTGAGAAGCTTGCGCATTGTCATAATCCCAGTTGAAGATTCGGATAGAGCACCGAAAACCAGACAGCGACGATGCTGTCGTATTGCGTGTAGAAGGCCAGCGCGACGAGGAGCACCGCCGCACCAAATGTTCGCTGCAAGGCGACAGTGTAGGGCGCAAGCCTACGCACTTGCGTGGTCGCGTATTGTCCGCCGTAGGCGATCAGCAAAATCGGAATGCCGGCTCCGACAGCGTAGATGACAAGCAGCAGCGCGGCGCGGGCCAGGTTTTCCGATGTTGCGATCAGTGTGAGAATGGAGCCGAGCACCGGCCCGGCGCACGGCGTCCAGAGCACGCCGAGCGCCAGTCCAACAACGAGGCCCCCTGCATTCCCTGATCCGGCGCGCGCCACGATGTTGTCGGCGAACGAGAGCAGGCCGTGAAACCTCGTCATGAGCCGCTCGTATGGCTGCGGCCACAACAGCAATACGCCGAAGCTGCCGAGCAGGATGACGGAGACAGTCCGCAGCGTGTCGTGCGACAAGCCAAGCACGGTCGAGAAGGAGCCGAACAGGATCGCGAAGCCGGAGAAGGCGATGATGAATCCGGCCGCCAGAAAGAGCGGCCGCCACCGGTCCTGCCGGCCGATGGAGGCGCCCAGCAAGACCGGAAGCAGTGGCAGGATGCAGGGGGCCGCCGCCGTCAGGAGGCCAGCCGCAAATGCCAACGCAATCTCGATCATGTCGGGCTCTCCTCGTAGATGCAGACTGCTACGGTCACTTCAGCAATGTGAGGAGGGGCTTGCCCTTCTCGACGATGTAGGTGGCGAGCTCGCTGCCGGTGACGCTGCCGGGATTCCTGGCCGAATGGGGTGTGCCGGCTGGAATGAACAGGACGTCCCCGGCCTTGAGTGTGACCGGCGGTTTGTCCCCGACCTGATACTCGAGCTGGCCCTCGAGGACATAGATGATCTCTTCGCCGGGATGCGTGTGCTTGCCGAACGCCACGCCGGGGGCGAGATCGACGCGGACCTGAATGGCCTCGCGTCCCTGTGCACTGAGATCGTGCCGCTGCAGATCGGTTCGGGTAACTCCGTTCTGCTGCGCCTGCGCGCCAAGCGGCGCCAGAACGGCTCCGGCAACAATCGCCGCCATCGCCATGAGTTGCATCTTATTCATCCTGGTCATGTTGGTCTCCTTTGTTTTGGACATTCATCGAACTTGCGTGCAATGATCGCGAAGCCTGCTCATGGCGCCTGCTGCTGGCCGCTCTGTTCGCGGACGATGTATTCGGCGTACCAGTCCGGCCAGTTCTCATCGTGCTGGCCCCCGTTGCGCTTCTCGTATTCGCCATGGGCAGCCGCCGCACGGCGCAGTGCGCTCGCGAGATCAGCCGACGAATTGAAGGCCGTCGCGCTGGCGTCGACGCGCCCGGGCAATCGCGCGGTGACTTCCTGCAGCAGCCAGCCATTGCCATCGGGATCGCTGAACGAGGCATAGGAGCGGTAGCTGCCACGTTCCGGATCCGGGCCGCTCAACCGGACCCGGCCGAACAGATAGGGCTCGTCCGAGCCGACATGCACGTTGCCGCCGGCGTGAAAGGCTTCACTGATCGCAACACCGCGGCTGAGCAACTCGTTGCGAGCGGCCTCGATATCCGAAACGATCAGATAGAGGCCCTGCGCGGAGCCGGGCGCGGCAGGGGTGACGTTCTTGCCGAAGATGACCGAGGCGTTGGAGCCGGGCGGCGTGAACTGGATTACGCGGTAATCGTCAGGGCCGGCGAAATCGGCGTCGAGCCGCCAGCCGAGCTTTGCATAAAACTGCTTGGCGCGTTCAACGTCGGAAACCGGGATGACGATGACTTCGAGCTTCAGGTCGACCGCCGAAGCGGCCTTGGTCTCAGTGGAAGTGATGCTGGTGCGTTCCTTGAGGTCTGACATGGTTCTCTCCTTGATGTTGTGGTGGCGGGAATGTTTCCGCGTCACCGCGGTTAGATAGCGTACGATAAGATCGTATGCGATATAAAACGTCTCGGGCGCAAAGTGTCAACCCTTCCGATTTAATCGGATGCGATATATATGGGTGCGAGACTTCACATCTTCGTGTCGGAAAGGACGATCTCCATGAAACTGAACGACAGGCCGCGGACCGGTTCCAGGGACAATTCGAGAGATAATTCAAAGGCCAGCCAGAAGCCGAAGCCGGCCGCAGGCGAGCGGCGGCTTGGCGACTTCCTGTGTTTTGCGATCTATTCGGCCAACCTTGCCTTCGGGCGGGCCTACAAGAAGGGCCTCGATGAACTCGGCCTGACCTACCCGCAATGGATCGCGATCGTTGCGTTGTGGGAGCAGGACGGCCAGACCGTCAGTGAGCTTGGCGAGAAGATGTTCCTGGAGTCCAACACGCTGACGCCGATCCTGAAAAAGCTGGAGCAGATGGGCTATCTGCGTCGCCAGCGTGATCCCGCGGACGAGCGGCAGGTGCGCGTCAGCCTGACCGAGGCTGGCCGCCGGCTGCGCGAGAAGGGCATGCACATGAATCTCGTGGCCTCTACCGGACTGAAGCCCGACGAGTTCGCGCGGCTGCAGGAAAACGTCGTCAAGCTCCGCGATAATCTTATCGAGGCGACGGCAGAGAAAGCGGAATGATGCGCGCAGGCGCTTCGATGCGATCGGACTGCAGCGGCGCGTGAAGGTGAGGGGAGGATGAGCATGGTCTCACATGAAGGCACGCTTGCCGGACGTGTCGCCATGGTGGCGGGCGCGACGCGCGGCGCCGGCCGCGGCATTGCCGCCGCGCTGGGAGAGGCGGGTGCCACGGTGATCTGCACGGGGCGGAGCAGCGCCCGCGCCGATGCTCCAACGCGATCCGATTATAACCGGCCGGAGACGATTGAGGAGACGGCCGAACTCGTGACCAGCCTCGGCGGCAAAGGCGTCGCCATCGCCGTTGATCATCTCGAACCTTTGCAGGTCGCGGCGCTGGCCGAGCGTATCCGCGCCGAGCATGGCCACATCGACGTGCTGGTGAACGACATCTGGGGCGCCGAACGGCTGAAGGGCGGGCCCGCCGAATGGAATACGCCGATCTGGAAGCTCGACCTGCAAAAGGGATTGCGGATTCTGCGGCTCGGCATCGAGACGCATCTGGTGACATCGCACTATCTGCTGCCGCTGCTGGTCGCGAAAGCAGGCGGCCTGCTCGTCGAAGTCACCGACGGTACCGCCGACTACAATGCGCAGCATTACCGGATCTCGGTGTTCTACGACCTCGTCAAGCAGAGCGTGAACCGTCTCGCCTACTCGCAAGGCCACGAACTCGCGCCGCACGGCGCCACGGCAGTGGCGATCACGCCGGGATGGCTGCGCTCCGAAATGATGCTGGAGAATTTCGGCGTCACCGAAACGACCTGGCGCGAGGCGCTGGCGGAGCGGGGAGGCGGCAGGCACCAGGCGCCGCCCGATTTCGCGCTGTCGGAATCGCCGCGTTATGTCGGCCGCGCCGTGGCTGCGCTCGCCGCCGATCCCGATCGCGGCAGGTGGAATCAGAAATCGGTCAGCTCCGGTGAACTCGCCCGTCACTATGGCTTTACGGATATCGACGGCTCGCGACCGGACATCTGGCGCTACACCGCCGAGGTCCGGGAGGGCGGCAAGGTGGCCGACGTCAGTGATTACCGCTAAAGTTGTCGTGCCATTGAGTGAGAACGAAGGTAGTCCGATGTCCGTTCACGACAGCGCTAGCCATCCCCTCGATTATCCAATCTGGACGGCGCTCACGACCACGCATCAGGCGCTCGCCGAAGGCGATGCCCGCGCGCGGCGATATCCGACCGAGATCACGCCCTTCGCAGCGATGGCGGACATGTCGCCTGAAAGCTTTGCAGCGCTCGCCGGGCTGATGTCGCCGCAGGACATCGCCGTCCTGTTCACGCCGGATCCCGTGAAACCGCCTGCCGGATTCAGAATTGCGCTGGCGGACACCGGCGAACAGATGATTGTTGCAACGCCGGTTGAAACACCAGCCAATGGCGTCGATATCGTCACGCTCGGCGTCGACGACGTTCCCGCGATGATCGAACTGACCGCGCTCACCAAGCCGGGACCGTTCAGCATGCGGACCCATGAGCTCGGCACATTTCTCGGCATCCGCGTCGACGGCCAGCTTGTCGCGATGGCCGGCGAGCGGATGAAGCCGGCTCAATACACCGAGATCACCGCCGTCTGCGTGCATCCATCCCATCGCGGCCGCGGCTACGGACAGATGCTGCTATCCGCCATCTCGCACCAGATTGTATCGCGTGGCGAAATTCCGTTCTTGCACGTCTTCACCAACAATCACTCGGCCATCGCGCTCTACCGGCGGCAGGGGATGGAAATCCGGCGCCGTCTTCACGTGACGGTGTTGAAGAAACAGGACTGATCGCCCAGCGATGGACGCCTTGACCGACGCCATTCTTACGCGTCGCGTGTGCCACTCGGTCCGCGGTCCGGTCAGGATCCTGGCCGGCGGCTACCTTGGTCAGCCTGTCGAGATAATGCGCCCAACCCTTGGAATGGCTGTCGCGGGTTGCCTCGGTGGGCAGGCCGCTGTGCGTCATGCGCAACAGCGTGCCGCCGTCCCGTTCGATCAGATCGATCTCGATCAGGCCCGATCCCGGCGGCACTTCCTCGTTGCCTTCCCAGCCAAAGCTGTAGGCGAGACGGTGAACCGGCACGACCTCGCGGAATGCGCCGCGCGCCGTGGAGCTGCCGACGCCTTTCAGGAGGTACATGCCGCCCGGATGCATCTCCGTCACTGCCTCGCTGCCCATCCATTGCACGATCTTCTCAGGGTCCGTCAGGAAGGCGAACACGCTGGCGCGGGGTGCGGCGATGTGGGTCTCGCGCCGGAGCACAAACGATTCAGTCATCGAAAGCCTCGTGGGTCGTTGGCAGGACACACGCTGATGCAACCAGCGAGTGCCTAAGGTAAGCGCCGTGGGTGACAATGCAACGTCGCTGCCGCATGATCGATCCATGCAACTGAGTCCGACGCTGACATGGCTGGTCGATGCAGCCAGCGCTTCGCCGGGCGCCGACCGGTTCCTCGCCGAACTCGGCACGCGCCTGATTGACGACGGCGTGCCGCTCGCCGGCGGAGCGCTGACGCTCGCCGTGCCGCATCCGATCGTCGCCCGCCGGACCTGGCTATGGCGCGCCGAGAATGGGGCGGTGATCGAGGCCGTGGGGTTCGCTCCGGCGGGATTCGGAGCGGCGGGGAATTTGTCCGGCGACGCCGGCCGGAGCTGGTTGGCCGGGCTCGCAGGCGGAACGGTCCATGAGGATAATGTGAGCCCGGGATCGGACGGGCCGATGCTTGGCTGGATCGGACCGCGACCGTTCACGCAACCGGAGTCTGATCGCCTGCGCGATGCCGCCCGCTTCGCTGCAGCGCCGCTCGCCGCGCTTTCGGCGCGCGCGACCGTGACCGCTGCGCTCGAAGCTTACCTCGGCAAGCGGAGCGCTGCGCGCGTGCTGACGGGGCCGCTGCGGCGCGAGGTCGGCGAGAACATCCGGGCCGCGCTGCTGTTTGGCGACTTGCGCGGCTTCACGGCACTGTCCGAGGCCGAGCCTCCCGCGGCGGTGATTGCCGCGCTCGGCGCCTGGTTCGATTGCATTGCCGGCGCTGTCCATGCCTTCGGCGGCGAGGTGTTGAAATTCATCGGCGACGGCGTGCTGGCGATCTTTCCGGTCACCGGCCTATCTCCCCGCGATGCCTGCGACGCTGCGCTCCGGGCCGTCGCTTCCGCGCAGGCCGGAATGGCGCATCTCGGCGACGCACGGAGAGAGCAGGGGCTGCCGCCGCTGTCGTTCGGCGTGGCATTGCATCTCGGCGAAATTCTGTGGGGCAACGTCGGTGCGGCCGACCGGCTGGATTTCACGGCGATCGGTCCCGCGGTCAATCTGGTGAGCCGGCTGGAAGGGCTTTGTCGGCCGCTCGGCCGAACGGTGCTGATATCAGGCGCACTCGCCGCCGAAACCACCGCAAAACTGATCCCGCTGGGAACGCATGCGCTGCGCGGCATTGCGTCGCCCTGCGCCGTTTACACCGTGCCGGACGGCTAGGTCCAAACCTCATCACGAAAACGTTAAACCGATTGGTTGACAATTAGCATCGCGCGACTATGTTAAACCACATGGTTGAACGTAGTGCCCATCTCGACGCCGTTTTTCACGCCCTCGCGGATCCAACACGGCGGGCGATGCTTGGTCGTCTGGCGGAACGGGAACTGACAATCGGGGAACTGGCGACGCCGTTTCACATGAGCTTCGCCGGCGCCTCGAAACACGTGCGGGTGCTGGAGAACGCCGGTCTCGTCAAACGCACGATCCGCGGCCGCTCCCATCTCTGCCGCCTCGAGGCGGCGCGGCTCGCAGAAGCCGATGCATGGCTGAAGCGTTACGAGCGTTTCTGGACCGCAAAGCTCGACCGACTGGAAGCTCTGCTGCGCGAAGAGGACCGGGCGCAAGCAAAATCCAAATCAAAATCCAAATCAAAATCGGTGACGGAGTAGAGCGATGAATTCAACGACAAAGCCCGACGCGTACGGCAGCCTGCCCGAGCCCACGACGCTGAAAATGCAGCGGCTGCTGCCCGGCCCGATCGAGCGTATCTGGGCCTATCTCACCGACAGCGAGTTGCGCCGCAAATGGATGGCGGCAGGCGACATGGACACGAAGGTCGGCGCGCCCTTCGAGCTCGTCTGGCGAAACGACGAATTGACGGATCCGCCCGGCAAGGCCCCGGCCGGGTTCGGCGGCGAGCATCGCATGCAGAGCCGGATTACCGAATTCGATCCGCCCCGAAAATTGTCGATCACCTGGAACAGTACCGGTGACGTCACGTTCGAACTGGAGCCCAAAGGCAAGGGCGTGCTGCTCACGGTTACCCATCGGCGCTTCCCCGACCGCGCCACGCTGCTCAAGCACATGGCCGGTTGGCACATGCATCTCGATGTTCTGGTCGCCCGTGCGAGCGGAGAGGAGCCGGCGCCGTTCTGGGATGGCTGGAGCGGCCTCATGAAGGAATACGACGCGCGTCTGCCGGCCTGACGCTGCAAGTCGAAGCTCAAGTAACAAACGCCAAACAAGCAGGAGGTTAGCCATGCAGATTCACACCGTTTCGGCACAGGAATGGGAAGCGGCCCGCCAGCAATTGCTCGTGAAGGAAAAGGCCACGACCCGCGCCCGTGACGCGCTCGCCGCCGAACGCCGGCGGATGCCGTGGCTGGCCGTGGAGAAGGAGTACAGGTTCGAGGGGCCGAACGGCCAGGCGAGCTTGCGCGACTTGTTCGAGGGTCGTCATCAGTTGATCCTCTACCGCGCCTTCTTCGAGCCCGGCGTGTTCGGCTGGCCCGACCATGCCTGCCGCGGCTGTTCGATGGTGGCCGATCAGGTCGCCCACGTCGCCCATCTCAACGCCCGCGATACCACGCTCGTGTTTGCCTCGCGCGCGCCGCAGCCGGACATCGCGCGCCTGAAGAAGCGAATGGGATGGGAGCTGATCCCCTGGTACACCATCACCGACAGCTTCGACACCGACTTCGATGTCGGCGAATGGCACGGCACCAACGTGTTCTTCCGCGACGGCAACAAGATCTACCGCACCTACTTCATCAACAACCGCGGCGACGAGCAGATGGGAGGCACCTGGAACTACCTCGACATCACACCGCTCGGCCGCCAGGAGGTCTGGGAGGACTCGCCGGAGGGCTATCCGCAGACCCCGACCTACAAGTGGTGGAACTGGCACGACAGCTACGTCGAAGGCGCAGCGCCCGACAAGAGGTGGGTCGAGGTGTCGGACGCCGGAGAGGCCGCGTTCCGCAAGCAGAGCGCAGGCACGAAGGGATGAGCGAGGCCTCTCACAGCAACGCGCCCTGCGCGGCGAGCTGGGATGACGAAGGCGCCGCGGCCGGGATAGTCAGATGGCTATCGCTTGCGGCCGCGCCGACCTTCGCAATCATGGCGCTGCTTACCGCTGTGGTTGGCGGTGGCCCGCTGGATCCGCTTTGCTCGGCTGCAAACGCATCTCCGGTGGGCGGCATGGTATCGATGTATTTGCTGATGAGTGCCTTCCATTCGGCGCCCTGGCTGAAGCTGATCTCGCGCCGATGAAGCCCGGCAGCGCGACATCGTCATCGGGTGTACGAAATTAGTCAACTCGGCATGGGTGGCTTTTTAGTCAGCGATTTATCGCAATGCCTTCGTCAGACAGGTGTTACGCGTTCGAAAAGGTGCTGATAGCGAAGCACCAGACCCCGATTATCCACCTCGAGCTCCGCCTCAAAGCCTGCCGAGACGCCGAGGTCTACGTAACGCACCCGATCCGGACCGAGACGGTCGTATCGTTGACGGGAGCGCTGTATCGTCATGGCCGCACCGTCCAAGAAACAGGTATCGAGTGTGAGACTCTGTCGGGCTCCGGCAGGTGTCCGGCGGATAGGAAAGGTGTTGCAGAAGGGGGTGACCGAAAGGTCGGGCTCTTCCGCACCGTCGAGATCGGGACGTTGTTGGCCGTTAACGCACCACCCGCTATCCGTCCGCTCAAGGGTGAGATGAGCATGGCCGGCCGGGCCCCATCGGTCTACGTCCAGCGATTGAGCTCGCCAGTCAGGCGTCAGTCTCCATCGGTGGTCGAGGCGAAAGCCGCCGTCCTCCACGCAGATCACGGTCGATTCTGCCAAGACCGCGTCAGCAGAAATATGGAGCATCAATCGCTCCAGGCCGATGACGTCGGTTCGGCGCCAGAATAGAATTTCGGGTCGCTTTGCAAGATTGATCCTCGACTTGGACCCAGACCGAGAACGATTTTAGCCGATATCGGTTCCTGCACGCACCTATCGGTGCGGGCTGCATTCAGACTAATCTTACCTCGCCTGTCGCTCGCGTGTATCGTCGACGGCTGATATGTCTCTCACTCGAACGAAAATAAGATAGGAAATGCCATGGCACGCGTGCGCTGTATCACCGAAATGGGCATGGGCGTCGACGTTCACGGACGCGATGCGACCAAAGCCGCCAAGCGCGCCGTCTCGGACGCTATCCGTCACTCCAGCCTCGGCTTCTTCCGGATGCTGGGAAAGACCGCCAACGATATGTTCGTGGAGGTTACCGTCGCGGTTCCAGACCCGAGCGGGGTCGATACTGCAGCCGTTGCAAAGGAACTGCCTTACGGCACGGTGAATGTGACGGCAGTGAGGGGCGGGCTGGAAATTCCTGCCGAGAGCGGAAGCGACTCCATCATCATCGCCAACGCTGCCGTGATCGTCAGTTTTGACGACGGCAAGACGGGCTAAATTCGTTTCAGCGTCAATCAGGCCGGACGCCAACGTCCGTGCCGTCAATCAGAAGACCTGGAGCGCCCGATGACAACGCAAGACAGCAGCACTTATTGGAAGCGATCGCGGGTCGAGTTGCGTGCTGCCGGATTCGATCCAGACCGCGCCGCGGAGACCAGTGCGGTGGTGACCATTGCCAGCGCCTGGACCAACGCCCATCGCTGCAACAACCGTGTTCGCGCCATCACCGATCTCCTGGTAGAAATTCTTGTTGAGCGCGGCGGGCAGGGGCTGGTCGTCGGCGCGCCGGCGGTGTCGGACGCGTTGACGCAGGGCACGCCGACGGCGGGCTATAGCCTCGCCTCACGCGATGTCGTCGCCGACTGTTTTGAGATCGGTCATTACGCGCACCACGGCGATGCGATGATCGTGATCTCCGGCTGCGACAAGACCGGCGCTGCCGCGCTGATGCCGCTGGCGCGGACGAATGCTTTTGGCCTCGTGCTCTATCCCGGCACCAGCACGCCGGGCCGCGTTTCGTTCGGCGCCTGGGCGAGCAAAGGCAACAATCTGACGATCATGGATTACGCCGAGGCGCGCGCCGCCAATGAGTCCGGCCGGCTCTCCGGCGAGGAACTGCTGGAAGTCGAGCGCAACGTGATGCCGGGCAGCGGCACCTGTGGCGCGATGTTTACGGCCAACACCATGAGCACGATCGCAGAATCAATCGGCATGATGCTGCCGCGCGGCGCCTCGCATTCCGCTGACTATAACGCCGACAGCGATATTCACGCCGATGTCCGCGCGCAGGCCCGCGCCTCGGTCGACGCGCTGTACCGGCTGATGCAAGCCGGCATCCGGCCACGCGACATCATGACCGCGCGCGCCTTCGAAAATGCGATCACGACCGTCTATGCGATGGGCGGCTCGACCAACATGTACCTGCATCTGCTCGCGGTCGCACGCGAGGCCCAGGTGCCGATCACGATCGAACGCATCCAGCAAGTCGGCGAGCGCGTCCCGCTGCTCGCCAATTTGCAGCCGCACGGCCCGTTCGCGATGGGCAGCCTGCATGCGATCGGCGGCGTGCCTGTCGTCATGAAGGAACTGCTTAGCGCGGGCCTTTTGCATGGCGACGTCATGACGGTGACCGGCAAGACGCTGGCCGAAAATCTCGCCGATGTTCCGACGCTGGAGCAGATGGCGCCGCAGGAGATCGTTTCTCCGCTGTCGAAACCGATCGCGCCGGCGAACAATCACATCAGCGTCTTGAAAGGCAATCTCGCACCGGAGAGCTGCCTGCTCAAATTATCGGGCAAGACCCTCGAGAAGAGGCAATTTCGCGGTACCGCGCGCGTATTCGAGTCGGAGGCCGATACGATGGCCGCGATCCGCGCCGGCAAGATCGTGCCGGGCAACGTCATCGTCGTGCGCAATGTCGGCCCGGTGGGCGGGCCCGGTATGCCGGAAATGGTAATGCTGACCATTCAGTTGCAGGGACAGGGTCTCGGTGAGGACGTCGCGCTGATCACCGACGGCCGCTTTTCCGGCGTCTCGCACGGCATCCTGATCGGCCACGTCTCGCCGGAAGCCGCGCGCGGCGGCCCGATCGCTGCGGTGCGCGACGGCGACACTATTGTTATCGACGCAGGCGCCCGCACCGTGAATCTCGAAATGTCAGCGGAAGAGATCGCCCGCCGCATGGCCGACTGGCGCGCGCCTGCCTCGTTGGCCGCGGTGCGACCGGGATCGGTGCACGACAAATACATCCGGCTGGTGTCGTCGGCGCATTACGGGTGCGTGTTGTAAGGCTGCGGGAACCTGCCGAACGAGTTGTGCTGGGGCCTTGCCACAATCTTATGTTCATGATTTGTTCTGCGCTATCATGCGCGGGTTTGCAAGTTCTAGTAGTGGCCGATTATTCCTCGCGGCTCTTCCCGACGCGGGCACAGCAGCGCGAATTCACCGGCTGGCAAGCGTGCTCAGGCGCGCCCATTGCTTCAACGGCAAGCTCATCGCGCCAGACCGGCTGCACGTTTCGCTATTTTCGCTGGATGGGTTGCCGGAACGTCAGCTTTGCGCCGCCTGCGAGGCGGCCACGGAATTGCGGACCGAACCGTTCGAGGTCTCGTTCGATCGCACGGCAAGTTTCCGCGGGGGGCCGGGCAATCGTCCGTTTGTCCTGATTGGCGAGAAGGGATTGTGCCGGTTGCAGTCGTTTCGGCAAATGCTTGGTGCCGCGATGGCGCGCAGAGGATTAAGGCGGCTCGCCAATACGAATTTCACGCCGCATGTAACGTTGCTATATGACGCGCGCAGTGTGGATGAGTATCCGATCGAACCGGTTGGCTGGACTGTGACGGAGTTCGTGCTCGTGCACAGCCAGAGGGGCCATCGGCATCTCGCGCGATGGTGTCTGTGCGGATGATGGCCACCGGCAGCGAAAACAGCGGAAGCTCC
The DNA here is from genome assembly GCF_043203335.1 of Bradyrhizobium sp. RDI18. Classification (NCBI taxonomy): domain Bacteria; kingdom Pseudomonadati; phylum Pseudomonadota; class Alphaproteobacteria; order Hyphomicrobiales; family Nitrobacteraceae; genus Bradyrhizobium; species Bradyrhizobium sp. RDI18. The sequence continues at coordinate 248,171 of NZ_JBICRN010000008.1, forward strand.
GAGCGGCGTTATTTCGCCGCCGCAAGCCGCTGCACCATCTCCTCGATCGAGTTGAAGAAATGCGTCGGCCCTGCCGCTTGCAGCGCGGCCGGGGTGGCATAGCCCCACGCCACCGCGCCCGAAGCCATACTGGCCGCCTTGGCGGCGTCGATGTCGCGGATCTCGTCACCGATGCAGATCGTTTCCGCCGGCCTTGCCTCCAGCCGTCGCGCGACCCGTCGAAACTTCCAGTGCTTTCCGAACACTGCAGCGCCACAGTCAAATCGGCCGATCAGTGCGGTGGCGGGACCGAGCACTTGCCGGACGGATGCCTCGCTATCGGAGCTGACGACCGCGGTCTTGACACCAAGGCGCTGAAGTTCGGCGAGCATCTCCGGGATGCCGGCAAACAACGATGTCTCGTTCGCCGCCGTAAGCTTGCGCTTTCGCAAGTCGTTCACAATGGCCGGAAGCTGCCACGTGGACACGCCAAGCCGCGCCATGATTTCCCGCGCGGACAGCCCGCGCATTCCTTCCAGCTCCTCCGGGGTGACCGGCTTGAGATTGAAACGCGCGATCACGTCCTGAAAGGAGGCACGAAACCAGTCGATCGTATCGGCAAGCGTGCCGTCAAAGTCGAAGATGGCGAGGCGATAGCGTGTCATGAGAATCCGGCTTTCAGCGTGTCACTTGTCATCGCCGCCGAAATACGCCGGCTTGCCGGTGGTCCAGGTTTCGCCCCAGAGCTGACCGCCGCCGTCCACGGTCAGCGTTTCGCCGGTGACGAATTTGGCCGAAGGACCAGCGAGAAAGACAGTGGCTTCGGCGACGTCCCAGGGCGAGCCTGTGCGCATCATTGGGTTCGAGCGCGGGTAGGCGGCGCGAGCCTCCGACGAATAGACGTTCCAACCTTCGGTTTCGATCGCGCCGGGTGCCACGCAATTGACCCTGATGTTCAGCGGCGCCCATTCGACTGCGACGGCGCGCGAGAGCCCGATGACGCCGCTCCGTGCAGCAATCGTGTGCGCGATGCCGTAGAGCCCATGCGTCGTCACGACCACGATGTTGACGATGCTGCCGGGATGCTTGTGGTCGCGCCAGCGTTGCGCGGCGGCCTGCATCATGTACCAGGTGCCGTTCAGATTTGTGTTGATGACGGCATTCCAGCCCTTCACCGAAAAATCGATTGCGGCTTGGGGAAATTGCCCGCCGGCGCTGTTGATGAGGCAGTCGACGCGGCCTTGAGCGGCCCAGATCGTATCGAACAGGGCGTTGACTGCGTCGGGCTCCCTGATGTCGGCGACATGCGCAGATGCTTTGAGACCTCGGCCCGTCAATTGGGTGACGAGCGCGTCGAGCTTGCCGCCGTCGCGCCCGACCACGGCGACATGCGCGCCCAGCCGCGCGAACAGCCAGGCGATCGCCCGCCCGATGCCGCCGGCGCCGCCCGTTACGACGGCGACCTGATCCTTCAGCGCATCGGCCGCGAACAGGGTCGGGCGAGCCGCAAGCTCCTCATCAGTCAGGCCGAGCTTCGCCGGAGACGGTTGATCGGTCATGAACGGCGCGAACCCTTGTTATGTGCGGCATCGGCCGTACATTAGCCACGCAACAACAACCATGCAAAACGAGTTTTGATGTCCGACCTTTCCGCCTTCCCGATCACCAAACGCTGGCTCGCCAAACATCCCGACCGCCTTCAGCTCTATTCGCTGCCGACTCCAAACGGCGTGAAGGTTTCGATCATGCTCGAAGAGATTGGCTTGCCCTACGAGGTGCATCTGGTCGACTTCAACAAGGACGACCAGAAGACCCCGGAATTCCTGTCGCTGAATCCGAACGGCAAGATACCGGCCATCCTCGATCCGGATGGTCCCGGCGACAGACCGCTGCCGCTGTTCGAGTCCGGCGCGATCCTGCAATATCTCGCCGAGAAGATCGGCAAGCTGATGCCAGCCGATCCGGCGCGGCGATACCAGACCATCCAGTGGGTTCACTTCCAGATGGGTGGGATCGGGCCGATGTTTGGCCAAGTCGGATTCTTCCATAAGTTCGCCGGCAAGGAATATGAGGACAAGCGGCCGCTCGAGCGTTACGTCGCCGAGTCGAGGCGCCTCCTTGAGGTAGTGGAGACGCATCTCGCCGGACGGCAATGGATCATGGACGATGAGTATACCATCGCCGACATTTCCATGCTCGGCTGGGTGCGCAATCTGATCGGCTTCTACGGTGCGCGCGATCTCGTCGCGTTCGATACGCTGAAGCAGGTGCCGGCGTGGCTGGAACGCGGGCTCGCCCGGCCGGCGGTGCAGCGCGGGCTGGACATACCCAAGCGGTCTTAAGCGGCGTGCTTGAGCAGTTCGTACACCACCGGGTTATCAGCGCAGGCGCCGAAGCCGCATTCGAGCAGCGTGGTCACCACATTGGCCGCCGTGAGCGCGATCACGAGCCATACCGCGGCTTGCGCGAAGGTGCCGCCGGTGGCCGGCAGCACGGCGCGGTCTTCCTCGAACTGACGGTCGAACAGCAGGATCGCCGCAAGCAGGACGATGGCCGTAACGAAGCCGATCAGCGCCCAGGTATAATAGTGATAGCCGAGCAACGCCGAACCGTAGCCGGCGTCGCCGGGCATGATATGCAGCAGCACCTGCCGGGTCGACGCGACGGCGCCTGCCACCGCCGCCAGCAGCGACATCGCATAATGGCTGGGACGGGGGCCGAAGCGGATATTGAGGATGGGGCCGACGGCGAGAGCAGCGAACAGGATGCGCTGCAGCAGGCAGAGCGGGCAGGGCAGCTCATGAAGAATGAACTGCGCCGCATAGGCCGCCGCCAGCACCAGCGCCACCGCGTAGAGGCTGAGTGCATTCAGCGTAATGGCACGCGCCTGGGTCATGCGTCTCTCAGAACGACAATTTCAGCGTATCGGTCGCGTGGTGCAGATAGGTGGCGATGCACGCGATCAGCACGGCCCCGAACAGGCCGAGCGCCAGCGGACGCCGACCGCGCCAGGCGATCAACATCACGATGACTATGGCCAGAAACAATACGGTGAATTCCATCGGTTGGTCCGGGCACGGAATGATGCGTCAGTCTATGATAGATTCGCCGATCTGCTTAATTCTAATCCGGTCCGGCAGGACTAATAACGACATTCCGGAATGCAACGACAATGCCCATCACCATCTACGGCATCAAGAACTGCGATACGATGAAGAAGGCGCGCGCCTGGCTCGACGATCACGGCGTGGCCTACGACTTTCACGACTACAAGCTTGCCGGCATCGGCAAGGACAAGCTCAAGCAATGGTCCGACGATGTTGGCTGGGAAACGCTGCTCAACCGCGCCGGCACGACGTTCAAGAAGCTGCCAGACGGCGACAAGGAAGGCCTCAACGAGCGCAAGGCGTTGGCGCTGATGCTGGCGCAGCCCTCGATGATCAAGCGGCCGGTGCTCGATCTCGGTGGCAAATTGCTGGTCGGGTTCAAGCCGGATATCTATGTGAGCGAGGTCGCGTCGAAGCCGCGCGGGCGGAAGGCCTAATCGAATTCGAGTTCATCGCCGGATGGAATGCGGCCGGGCGCGCGATGGAAGAGATCGCGGTCGATGATGGTGCGAAGCTTCGGCACCGGCAGTTGGTCGTTTCCGCGCATCAGATTCTTGATCTCGAAGCCGCCATCCTCGCTGATGGTTTTCAGTGAAGCGATGATATGGGTGACGCTGCCGTCATCCGAGAACGGCAGCAACAGCCGCTCATAGGCGACGATTCGCCCGTAGATGTCGTCGATATTGGCGATGGTATAGGCGGGCAGGCGGCGCGCGATGCATTCATGATAGACGGGCATCACGATCGGAGCGAGCCTTGCGCCGAGATACTCGTCGAGGTAGCGGCCCTTGCCGGTATTCCCATAAGCCGTCGACATCCGCGTGCCGTCGCTCTGGATGATCAGGCGTGGCGGCTGGGTGCTGGCATCGATGGTGTAGAGGACCAGGTCGGGAAGTTCGTCCTCTATCCGCGCCGGCTGGTATTCCGCCGTGCGCGGTATCGATTGGTCGCGGGCGTATAGCCGCAGCCAGGTGTTCAGCAGGTCGCGCTGCTTGATAGATTTGATGACCGACGGTCCGGCGCTTTCAAATTTCAAGGCGGCAATTCCTGCGCGATCTAAATCGCGAGATGATGCGCCCCGAGGGGGAAATATTGTGTGAAAGCGCGCCCGATTGCAGCAAAACACCGTTAACGATGGCTTGCCGGCGCGAGGTTACGGTTGAGCGTGGCTCGTGGCCCGGCCGAGCCGCGCCGGCGCGCCATTCGACTTATGGCGCATCCGGAACCGCAAGCGCGCGGTCGGGCTGGCAGCATTCCGCCTTGCCTAATCCATCGCGTTGACGGCATATTCCGGCCGGAGGCGGCGGGCTCGGGACGGTTTCCAGACCTCCAGGAGAGCCTGCCCGAACAGGGAAAAACTGGCCGCGCGCGGACGAACTCGCGGAGACGGTTGAGGGGGAAATTTGTTTGGCTGATGAGTTCATTCTCGAAACCCACGGATTGACCAAGGAATTCGCGGGTTTCTTCGCCGTTCGCGATGTCGCCCTCAAAGTACGGCGCGGCAGCATTCATGCATTGATCGGGCCGAATGGCGCCGGCAAGACGACCTGCTTCAACTTGTTGACCAAGTTTCTGAAGCCGTCTGCAGGGCAGATCCTGTACAAGGGGCAGGACATCACCGCGATGGCGCCGGCCGATGTGGCTCGCCTCGGCTTGGTGCGTTCGTTCCAGATTTCGGCGGTGTTTCCGCACCTGACGGCGCTGGAAAACGTTCGTGTCGCGCTACAGCGCCAGCATGGAAGCTCGTTCGATTTCTGGCGCTCCAAGCGCGTGCTTGACCAATTCAACGGCCGCGCCCTCGACTTGCTGAACGACGTGGGCTTGAGCGAGTTCGCCAATACACCAGCGGTCGAGATGCCCTATGGACGCAAGCGCGCGCTGGAGATTGCGACGACGCTGGCGCTCGACCCGGAAATGATGCTGCTCGATGAACCGATGGCGGGCATGGGTCACGAAGACATCGACAAGATCGCAGCCCTGATCAAGCGCATCTCGGCGAGGCACACCATCCTGATGGTCGAGCATAATCTCTCCGTGGTCGCCAACCTGTCCGATATCATCACTGTGCTGACGCGCGGTCAGGTGCTGGCGCAAGGCAATTATGCCGAATTGTCCAAGGACGAGCGCGTCAAGGAAGCCTATCTGGGGGCCGGTCATGCCTGAGTTGAAAATGGCCGAAGCCGCTGCCAAACCGGCAGGCGCGGAGATTCTTTCCGTTTCGGACCTGCAGGCCTGGTACGGCGAATCGCACATCCTTCATGGGATCAACTTCAATGTGAAGGCGGGCGAGGTGGTCACGCTGCTCGGCCGCAACGGCGCCGGCAAGACCACGACGCTGAAGTCGGTGATGGGAATTATCGGCAAGCGGACGGGTTCGATCCGTTTTAACGGTCAGGACATCACGCGCGCCTCGTCCGACAGGATCGCGCGCCTGGGCATCGCATTCTGTCCCGAGGAGCGGGGCATTTTCGCAAGCCTCGACGTGCGCGAAAACCTGCTGTTGCCGCCCATCGTGCGCAGTGGCGGGCTGTCGCTCGACCAGATCTTCGAATTGTTTCCGAACCTGAAGGAGCGCCTCAACAGCCAGGGCACCAAGCTCTCGGGCGGCGAGCAGCAAATGCTCGCAATCGCAAGAATCCTGCGCACCGGCGCGCGGTTTCTGATGCTGGACGAGCCGACCGAAGGCCTGGCGCCCGTCATCATCCAGCAGATCGGTCACACCATCGCGCGGCTGAAGTCGGAAGGCTTTACCATCCTGCTCGTCGAACAGAATTTCCGCTTCGCCTCCACGGTGGCCGACCGCTACTACATCGTCGAGCACGGTAAGGTCATCGACGGCTTTGCGAATTCGGAGTTGTCGGCCAATATGGACAAGCTCCACACCTATCTCGGCGTTTAATCGGTACTTTGCTGCACTCTGGAGTAATGGAGATACTATGAAACATCGGATTTCAGCTCTCTTCCTCGGCACCGCTCTGGCACTTGCCGCAGGCAGCGCCGTGGCGCAGGACAAGACCGTCAAGATCGGCGTGCTCACCGACAATTCCGGACTTTACTCTGACCTTGGCGGCGCCGGCTCGACGGTCGCCGCCCAGATGGCAGTGGAGGATTCCGGTCTTGCGGCCAAGGGCTGGAAGATCGACATCGTCTCCGCCGACCACCAGAATAAGCCCGACATCGGCACCACCGTCGCCCGTCAATGGATCGACGTCGACAAGGTCGATATCTTCGTGGATGTGCTGAACTCCGGCGTGGCGCTGGCGGTCAACAATCTGGTGAAGGAAAAGAACGCCATCATGATCAACACCGGCGCGGCGACGTCGGATCTCACCAATACGCAGTGTTCGCCGAACACGATTCATTGGGTTTACGATACCTACATGCTCGCCAACTCTACCGGCCAGGCGTTGGTGAAGGCCGGCGGCGACACCTGGTACTTCCTGACCGCGGACTACGCGTTCGGCCACGCGCTGGAACGCGACACCTCCGCGGTGGTGACGAAGTCGGGCGGCAAGGTCATCGGCACTGTCAGGCATCCCCTGAACTCGTCGGACTTCTCCTCATTCCTGCTGCAGGCACAGGCTTCCAAGGCCAAGATCATCGGCATGGCGAACGCCGGTGGCGATACGACCAATACCATCAAGCAGGCTGCGGAGTTCGGCATCGTCTCGGGCGGCCAGAAACTCGCGGGACTGCTGCTGTTCATCAATGACGTCCACTCCCTCGGCCTCAAGGTGGCGCAGGGCCTGAACTTCACGGAAACCTTCTACTGGGATCTGAATGACGGCACCCGCGCGTTTTCGAAGCGTTTCTCCGAGCGGATGAAGAACAAGGCGATGCCGTCGATGGTGCAGGCCGGCGTGTATTCGGGCCTGATCCACTATTTCAAGACGATCGATGCAATGGGCGGCAATCCGCACGATGGCGTCAAGGTGGTGGCGAAAATGAAGGAAACGCCCACCGATGATCCGCTGTTTGGCAAGGGTACAATCCGCGCCGACGGGCGCAAGCTTCATCCGGCCTACCTGTTCGAGGTCAAGAAGCCCTCCGAATCCAAGGGGCCGTGGGACTATTACAAGCTGATCGGCACCACTCCGGGCGAGCAGGCCTTCCGGCCGCTCTCGGAAAGCGCCTGTCCGCTGGTAAAGAAGTAACAACGATGGCCCGTCGGCGTCATGCCGGCGGGCCTTCACTCGCGGCCCAAGCCTACCCCGCATCATAACGAGATTGAGTGCGAAACCGATGCAAGCTCTCTACGCCCAGCTTTTGGTGGGATTGATCAACGGATCGTTTTACGCGCTGCTCAGTCTCGGGCTCGCCGTGATCTTCGGCATGCTCAACATCATCAATTTCGCCCATGGCGCGCTCTACATGATGGGCGCGTTCTGCGCGTATTTTCTGCTGCATCTCACGGGGATTGGATACTGGTGGGCCCTGATCATCGCGCCGATTGTCGTCGGCATCTTCGGCATGATCCTCGAACGGACCATGCTGCAATGGCTGGCCGGTCTCGACCACCTCTACGGGCTGTTGTTGACGTTCGGCATCGCGCTGATCGTGCAGGGCGTGTTCCAGAATTACTTCGGCTCGTCCGGCCTGCCGTACGCGATTCCTGATTATCCGGAGGTCGGTGGGTTCCGCGGATTACAGGGCGGCATGAACCTCGGATTCATGTTCCTGCCGATCTACCGCGGCTGGGTCGTCGTCTTCTCGCTCGTGGTGTGCCTGGCGACCTGGTTCCTGATCGAGAAGACCCGGCTCGGCGCCAACCTGCGCGCGGCGACTGAAAACCCGACCCTGGTGCGCGCATTCGGCATCAACGTGCCGCGGATGATCACGCTGACCTACGGCCTCGGCGTCGGCTTGGCGGCGCTGGCCGGCGTATTGTCCGCGCCGATCAACCAGGTGCGGCCGTTGATGGGCGCGGACCTGATCATCGTCGTGTTCGCGGTGGTGGTGATTGGCGGCATGGGATCGATCATGGGATCGATCATCACCGGATTTGCGCTCGGCGTGATCGAGGGACTGACCAAGTATTTTTATCCCGAAGCTTCCAACACCGTGGTGTTCGTCCTGATGGTGCTAGTGTTGCTGGTGAAGCCAACGGGACTGACTGGACGGGCTGCCTGACATGAGCGCATTGACTGACGACACACTGCCGGTAACGCCGCAAGCGATGCGCGACGAAATGATCGTGTTCGCCGCGATGGCGGTGCTGCTGGGGCTCGTACCCCTGACGGGCATCTATCCGTTCTTCGTGATGCAGGCGCTGTGCTTCGCGCTGCTTGCTTGCGCGTTCAACCTGCTGATCGGCTATGGCGGCCTGCTGTCGTTCGGCCACGCGATGTTTCTGGGGACCGCGGGCTACTGCTCGGCGCATGCGCTCAAGGTCTGGGGTGTAACGCCGGAAGTCGGAATTCTGGTCGGCGTCGCTGGCGCCGCCGCGCTTTCCGTCGTCACCGGCTTCATCTCGATCCGCCGCCAGGGCATCTACTTTTCGATGATCACGCTGGCGCTCTCGCAGCTCCTGTATTTCATCTATCTGCAGGCGCCGTTCACCCATGGCGAGGACGGCATCCAGGGCATTCCGCAGGGCTACCTGTTTGGAATATTCAATCTCTCCAAGCCTACGGTGCTTTACTACGTGGTGCTCGCCGGGTTTCTCGGCGGCTTCCTCCTGATCTACCGCACCATCAACTCGCCGTTCGGCGAAGTGCTGAAGTCGATCCGGGAGAACGAACAGCGCGCGATCTCGCTGGGCTACAAGACTGACCAGTACAAGCTGCTCGCTTTCATCCTCTCCGGAACGATTGCGGGCTTTGCCGGCTCGCTGAAGGTGTTCGTGGCGCAGAACGCTTCGCTCACCGACGTGCACTGGACGATGTCGGGTGAAATCGTGCTGATGACGCTGGTCGGCGGCCTCGGCACGGTGTTCGGTCCGGTCGTCGGGGCCTTCGTTATCATCGCCATGCAGCAATATCTGGCCGGTTTCGGCCAATGGGTGACGGTGATCCAGGGCGTCATCTTCGTGGCCTGCGTGTTGACGTTCCGCCGGGGCATCATCGGCGAGATCGCGCATTATTTCCGCCGATCCCTCTAAGATCTCGTGTCCCGGACGCGGTGCAGCGTGCAACGCTGCTCCGCAGTGCCGGGACCCATCTTTCTGCGGCGGGGATGGACCCCGGCTCAGCAGCGCAGCGTTGCACGCCGCGCTGCGTCCGGGGAACGCGCCACAAAGCGGTGGATGACCCGGTTCCCGGGGCCTGACGTCGCGCGCTTTTCCCTCGAATGGTCTATGACAGTTTTGTGACAGCTCGCTCCGCGACTGTTTCTGAACGACGGAAAAATGCCCATGCTGCGCTGGTTTCGTGCCTTTTTGCCCAAGGAGGAGCGGTTTTTTGACTTGTTTGCCCGCCACGCCCAGACGGTCGTGCAGGGCGCGCTGGCGTTGCAGGACATGATGCGCGGCGGCGAGGAGACGCCGGTATTCTGCCAGCGAGTCAATCAGTTCGAACACGACGCCGACGGCATCACCCGCGAGGTCCTGACCGCGGTCCGCCGCACCTTCATTACCCCGTTCGACCGCGGCGACATCAAGAATCTGATCACGTCGATGGACGACGCGATCGACCAGATGCAGCAGACCGCGAAGGCGGTGGTGCTGTTCGAGGTCCGAACGTTCGAGCCTCCGATGCGCGAAATAGCCACGCTGTTGGTCGAGTGCGCCAATCTCGTCAGCCGAGCGCTTCCCCTGATGCAGTCGATCGGGAGCAACGTCGCAATGCTGACAGCCATCACGGAGGAAATCGGAAAACTTGAGGGCCGTATCGACGATCTCCACGACATCGGGTTGAAGGAGCTGTTTCTCAAGCACCGCAACGGCAATTCGATGGATTTCGTCGTCGGCGCCGAGATCTACAAGCATCTCGAGAAAGTATCCGACCGCTTCGACGACGTCGCCAACGAGATCAACTCGATTGTGATCGAACAGGTATAGGGCAGGGCCAATTCAGTGGACGCCACCCTGGCTTTTCCAATTCTGGTCTTCTTAATTGGCGTCGCGCTGTTGTTCGATTTCCTCAACGGCCTGCACGACGCCGCCAACTCGATCGCCACGATCGTATCGACCCGCGTGCTGCGGCCGCACTATGCGGTGGCTTGGGCGGCGTTCTTCAATTTCATTGCCTTCCTCGTCTTTGGCCTCCACGTTGCCAATACGATCGGCAAGGGGATCATCGAACCCGATGTCGTGGACGCGACCGTCATCTTCGCTGCGCTGGTCGGCGCGATCGTCTGGAACCTGATCACCTGGGGGCTCGGCATTCCATCGTCGAGTTCGCACGCGTTGATCGGCGGACTGGTCGGCGCCGGCGTGGCGAAGGCCGGGATTTCGGCCGCGGTCTGGAGCGGGCTGTCCAAGACGCTCTTGGCGATCGTGTTGTCGCCGCTGGTTGGATTCCTGTTGGCGCTGGTGCTGGTCGCGATCGTGTCCTGGCTGTCGGTGCGCTCGACGCCGTTTGCGGTCGATCGCGCCTTCCGCATCCTGCAATTCGTCTCGGCGTCGCTCTATTCGCTCGGCCATGGCGGCAACGACGCGCAAAAGACCATGGGCATCATCGCGGTGCTTTTGTACTCGCAAGGCCACCTCGGGGCGGATTTCGCCATCCCGTTCTGGGTCGTGATTTCCTGCCAGGCGGCGATGGGGCTCGGCACGTTGATGGGGGGCTGGCGGATCGTCCGCACCATGGGATTGCGGATAACGAAATTGACGCCGATGCAGGGCTTTTGCGCCGAAACCGGTGGAGCTGCGACCCTGTTCATGGCGACCTATCTCGGGGTTCCCGTATCCACGACCCACACCATTACCGGCTCGATCGTCGGCGTCGGCGCGGCGCGGCGGGTCTCGGCGGTGCGCTGGAACGTCGCGAGCTCGATCGTCTATGCCTGGGTGATCACCATTCCGGCGTCGGCGTTCGTGGCGGCACTGACCTATTGGGCCGTGCTGTTGCTACGCTGATCCGGTGACGAGTTTAAGCCCGACGATGCCGGCCACGATCAGTCCGATGCAGGCGAGGCGGGCGGCGGTCGCAGGCTCGCCGAACAGCGCGATGCCCAGGATGGCCGTTCCGACGGCGCCGATGCCGGTCCATACCGCGTAGGCGGTTCCGATCGGCAGCGCTTTCAAGGCAAGGCCAAGCAGGAGGATACCGCCTGCCATGCAGGCAAGCGTCAGGACGGATGGAATAAGCCGTGTGAAACCCTCGGTATATTTGAGGCCGATCGCCCAGCCCACTTCCATAAGACCGGCGACGAACAACACGATCCAGGCCATGACAACCCTCCGAACCCCGGCAGGGTCGTCCCCGCGGATGAGCTGCAAAATTGGAAGGCCGTCCTTCCGCTGCCGATATGGGACTGGCCAGGAGCCCTCGCAACCACCAAATGAGGCTTGATTAGCCCGGTTTTCCCTGCCAAACGCTCGAGCCTCATGTCCGACATTGCCGTTACAGACGATCGCCGTCCCGCTCGCCGCTTGCCGATGAAGTGGCGCGGCGGCGCACGTTTGCGATCATCTCCCATCCGGACGCCGGCAAGACCACGCTGACCGAGAAGCTCCTGCTGTTCGGCGGCGCCATCAATCTGGCAGGGCAGGTCAAGGCCAAGGGCGAGCGGCGCAATACCCGTTCCGACTGGATGAAGATCGAGCGCGAGCGCGGCATCTCGGTCGTGACCTCGGTGATGACCTTCGAATTCCAGGACCTCGTCTTCAACCTCTTGGACACGCCCGGTCACGAAGACTTCTCCGAAGACACCTACCGGACGCTGACCGCGGTCGATTCCGCCGTCATGGTGATCGACGCCGCCAAGGGCATCGAGGCGCGGACGCGAAAGCTGTTCGAGGTGTGCCGGCTGCGCGACATTCCGATCATCACCTTCATCAACAAGATGGATCGCGAGAGCCGCGACACGTTCGAACTGCTCGACGAGATCGAAAAGACGCTGGCGCTCGACACCACGCCGATGACCTGGCCGGTCGGCCGCGGCCGCGATTTCCTGGGCACCTACGACGTCGTCAACGGCGGCGTGCGCCTGCTCGAAGGCGGCGGCGCCAAGACCGGCGCGACCGAGCAGATCGATATCGCCGATCTCGCCGGCCGCAACCCCAATCTCGACGTCGCCGAGATCAAGGACGAACTCGCGCTGGTGTCGGAAGCCTGCAAGCCGTTCGAGCTGGACGCGTTTCGCGAGGGCCATCTCACGCCGGTCTATTTCGGCAGCGCGCTGCGCAATTTCGGCGTCGGCGACTTGCTGGAAGGTCTTGGCAAGTTTGCGCCGGCGCCGCGGGCGCAGGACAGCAATTTGCGCAAGGTCGAAGCAGCCGAGCCGCGCATGAGCGCCTTCGTGTTCAAGATCCAGGCCAATATGGATCCGAACCACCGCGACCGCATCGCGTTCGCGCGGCTGTGCTCCGGCAAGCTCAGCCGCGGCATGAAGGCGAAGCTGGTGCGGACCGGCAAGAACATGTCGCTGTCGTCGCCGCAGTTCTTCTTCGCGCAGGATCGCTCGGTGGCCGATGAGGCGTTTGCCGGCGACGTCGTCGGCATTCCGAACCACGGTACCTTGCGGATCGGCGATACGCTAACGGAAGGCGAGGACATCACCTTCGTCGGCGTCCCGAGTTTTGCGCCGGAAATCGTCCGCCGCGTGCGGCTGACGGATGCGATGAAGGCCAAGAAGCTGAAAGAGGCGCTGCAGCAGATGTCGGAAGAGGGCGTGGTGCAGGTGTTCCGGCCCCGCGACGGCGCACCGGCGCTGGTCGGCGTCGTCGGTCCGCTGCAGCTCGACGTGCTGAAGGCACGGCTCGACGCGGAATATTCGCTGCCGGTGGAATTCGAGGTTTCGGAATTCCAGCTCGCCCGCTGGGTCTCGTCCGACGACCGCAAAAAAGTTAGAGGCCTTCATCGCGGCCAACGGTTCGGGCATCGCTGACGACGTCGACGGCGATCCCGTGTTCATGGCCAAGAACGAGTTTTACCTGGGCTATACCAGGGAGCGCGCCGAGGGGATCACCTTCTCCAACGTCAAGGACGTGAAGAAGAAGGCGTAGGGCGCGCTGTCGCTCCAGCCCCAACTGTCGTCCTCCGCGGAAGCGGGGACCCAGTACGCCGTGGCCTATCCATAAATCACTGACGTCTCTGGAATACTTGTATGGGCCTGGTCAATGGTCGTCGTTGCTAGGTCATTGCGTTGATCTCCGAGGAGGCCGACATCTCCGCGGGCCGACCTCAAGACGGGCTGTCCGCCTTGGCGCAGCGACCGTCAAGGGTGGCCGGAGGCCATCGCGTAGCGACGCAGCCCTTGACGGTCGCGAGCTTGGCGGCAGGCTTGAGGTCGGCACGCGGAGATGTCGATGGCGAGATGAGGACGACTTCCGAGGCGAGCCCACCTTGGACGCGATATCGCGTCGCAGACTTGTATTCGGTTGATCGATCGGGATCAGAACCATGATGCATGCATGCGCATCGGGGCGAGCTCCGGGGCGGCGGGTCCATTCTGGGTCGCGGCGCAAAGGCCATGTATTCCTGCGGATCATCGCCACCTCGGATGCCGTTGGCAGACCGCAAGCCGGGCTGCCAAACCGTCAGTGGTGTGGGGTTAAGGGAAGCTGCACGGTCAGGTGCCGACGGGACGCAACTTGATGTCCTCCGTCACCTGACCGGTGGTCACCAGCCGCCACAGGGCGATGAGTAGCTTACGCGCTAGTGCCACGATCATGGTCTTGCGCGTGGTGCGTCGGCCATCGGCGGTGCGCTCACGGAACCAGTTGGCGAGCCGGCTGCCCTTCTGGAAAGATCAGCGCCAGGCCAGTTGGATCATCCCCCGGCGAACCCGGCCGTTGCCGGCGCGGGCCAGTCCCTTCTCGCGCCGGCGCTGACCGCTCTCGTCCGGCGCGCCGGTCAGCCCGGCATAGCGCGCGACAGCTCTGCGATCGCGCAGATTGCGCGACAGAATCTCATTCACCAGCATGTCGGCGGTCTCGATGGCAATGCCCAGAACCCTTGCGATCAGACGAACCATCGCATGGGGTCCTTGAGATGTGGCCGGCGCAGCGGTGAGGCGCTGCAGCCGTGCGCTTTCGATGGCGCGGATCTGGTCGCGCACCAGGCATAGCCGCTCCAGATCGCGGCGCAGTTCCGCCCTGGCATTGTCCGGCAGCGGCGTTCCTTCCGCGGTACGCTGTGTCTCCAGTTGCTGCGCCGCCTTGCGAAGCCTCGGATTGAACCCGCCGATGCCGAACAAGGCGAGGACGGCTTTGACCCGGTTGACGATCCGCGTCTGCTCGCTCACCAGGCTCTCCCGCTCGCGGCCCGGTCGTCGAGCGTCTTCTTCCGCCATGGTCGGGATCGTGGCCATGCTGCAATGGCGCTTCTCACCACGCAGCCAACCCAGCAGCGAACGCATCAGCAGTTCCGTGTCGATCCGATCGCTTTTGACACGCCGGTGCTCGCGAGACACCGCGATGCTCGCAGGATGGATGACATAAGCTTCGATGGCGCGGGCCTGCAGCCAGCGGGCCAGCCAGAATCCATCCCGTCCAGCCTCATAGGCGCAGACGATTCGCTTGATCGCACGTCCCGCCTTGTGCGCTTCCTCGCACCAGCGCTGCAGCAGCTTCAGCAGAGCGTTCGCGTCTGCATCAAGCTTCTTCAGCGGCCGGCGTGTGACACCGGGGATCATAGCTGCAACCAGCCACTTCGACTGGCTCATCTCGATAACTGCAACGAGTGTGTTATCCTGCTCGAAGGCGGTGAGGGACCTGCTGACGTCAAACGGTTGCGACATGGGGTGCTCCATTGCGTGACCACGGCGCCCGAGGTGTCGATACCCTCGCCGCCGCTGACCCTGCCGCCACCCCTCATAGCATCTGGATCGTCCGGTCGAGCCGGACGATGACAGTTGGGGTGAGGCCGGTCGACCGTACATATGCATCCAGTGGATGCCTGCATGCATTCCGAACTCGGATAAATTCCTTGCGCCACTGCGGCTTCCGTTAAAGTATCCATCGGATGCTTTCGAAACAAAAAGGGAGACCGTCCATGACTGATCTCGCAACCTATTTCCGTTGCGGCCCGGTCGGCACCATCGTGATCGACGATGGCAAGGCCAATGTGATGTCGCTTGCCATGCTCAACGCCCTGCATGTGGCATTCGACCAGGCGGAAAAGGACAAGATGGTGGTGATCCTGAAAGCGCGGGGAAAGCATTTTTCCGGGGGATTCGACCTTAACGTTTTCGCGAAGGGCAGCGCCCAGGACCAATATCTGATGGTGAAAGCGGGCGCGGGCTGGCCTTGCGCATCCTCTCGTTCCCGACGCCGGTGGTGGCGGCATGCCAGGGCAACGCCTACCCGATGGGGGCTTTCCTCATCATGTCCAGCGACCACCGGATTGCCGCCGAGGGCGACTACCGGATCGGCATGAACGAGGTCGCGATCGGGCTCACCGTGCCGCGTTTTGCGATCGAGATCGCACGGCAGCGGCTGACGCCGGCCTATTTCAGCAGGGCAGTGATGACCGGGGAGATGTTCGGCCCCGTGGAGGCCGTCACCGCCGGCTTCTTTGACCGCGTCGTCCCGGCCGATGCGCTGGAGCGCAGCGCCGAGGAGACCGCACAGGCGCTCGCCACGCTCAACATGGCCGCCCATGCCGCCACCAAGGCGCGGGCGCGCGGGGCGGTCATCAAGATGATCCGCGCCATGATCGACGAGGACATTACGCCGCAGTACGGCGAGGACCGCGTTGCCAAACAGGCATCGGCCTGACGGAAAGCTTCGGCCCCCGGCAGTGGCGTTGCGTCTCATGCCTTTGTATGAAGGGGACATGACCGCAAAGCCGCGCCGGGCGACCTATCGCCATGGCAATCTGAAATCCGAAGCGCTGAAGGCCGCCACCCGTTTGGTGGCCGCGGCCGGCCATGAGCAATTGAGCCTGCGCGAGGTCGCGGAGGCCGTCGGCGTCGCGCATCGATCGCTGTACAATCATTTCGCTGACCGCGAAGCGCTGCTCGACGCGGTCGCGGCCGAGGCCTACACGAGGCTCGCCGCCATCCTCGTCAAGGCAGAGACGCCACAGGACTACACCGCAAAATATGTCCGCTTCGCGCTCGCCAACCGCGCGCTGTACGCCCTGATGACGAGCCGCCCGCACGCCACGATGAAGCACAATCCGCCGCTGCAGGCCGCGGTTCATAAGGTCATCGCCCAGGCTATGCGGATATTCTGCCAGGATATCGGGAGCCCGGCCGAGCGTCGCCGCGCGGTGATGAAGGTCTACATTACGCTCTATGGCGGCATCTCGCTCTATACCGCCGGCGTCCTCGACCAGCCCAGCGAGAAGGCCCTGATTGCGGAACTGTCCGCCATGAACGCAGGGATGTGAACACCGTCCGCCTTGATACGGGACGAAGCCTGCATCAGCTTAGTTGGGTCGCCTCTTAGGACTTAGGGCCGCATGTTCCGGTGCATCATCGTCTGCCTGATCACCACATTCGTCGGGATGAGCGCCGCCGACGCCCAGTCGCGGCGCCAGATCGACGCCACGCCATTTTCGCACGCGCCCTGCAGCGTGCTCGACGGCCAGCCGTGCACGCCGTCATTTTGCAGCGTGTTCAACGAAGGTCCCTGTATTCCCGAGATCGATTATCCGTTCGGCCAGAATCTGCAACTCACGATCCAAAGCGTGCCTCCACAGGATCAGGCCGCGAAATACCGGAAGCCGGATCATGATCTCGATACGATCGGCGACCTCTTTGCGGCGTTGCGCTCCTGTTGGTCGCCACCACCTTCCGACAACGCGCGCCAGGGCATGCAGATGTCGGTTCGGTTCAGCTTCAAGCGCTCGGGCGAGATCATCGCTACGCCCCGCGTGACCTATGCCACGGCAGGCGTTCCGGCCGACACCCGCGCTACCTATCTCAACGCGATCAATGCGTCGCTGGCGGCCTGTACGCCGTTGAAGTTTACCGGCGGGCTTGGCGGCGCGCTTGCCGGGCGGCCGATCGCGATCCGCTACGTCGACAACCGCGATCTGGGCAAGCAGGCGGAGAAGCCGTAACGGCCGCGTGGCGCATTGCGCACCAAGCCCTTAAAATGATACCCGGATAATCCGGAAAACCAGCCGCGCAACGGGAGACACGTCATGGGACTGCTGGTGTTGATCCTGGGCCTGATCCTGTTCTTCGGCGTCCACACGCTCACCACGCAGCGCAAGCTGCGCGCGCGGGTGATCTCCACGACGGGCGAGAGCGGCTACAAGATCGGCTATGCGCTGGCTTCGATCGCTGGTCTGGCGCTGATCATCTGGGGCTTTGCGCTTTATCGCCGAACGGGCTGGATCGACCTCTGGAACCCGCCAGTGGCGCTCAAGCACATCACCACGGCGCTGATGCTGCCCGCGGTCATCATGGTTGTCGCGTCCTACATCCGCGGCCGGATCTATACGACGCTGAAACATCCGATGCTGACGGGCATCAAGCTGTGGGCGGCGGCGCATCTGCTCGCCAATGGCGATCTCGGCTCGATTATCCTGTTCGGCTCGTTTCTCGCATGGGCGGTGTATGATCGCATTTCGCTGAAATATCGTTCCGACGCCGGCGCCCCGCCGATTCCCGTCGGTGGTCCCGGCAACGATTTGATCGCGATCGCGGTCGGTGTCGTCGCCTATCTGGCGCTCGCCTTCGCGTTCCATCCGGTCGTGATCGGCGTCCCCGTGGTTGGAGCCTAACATGTCCGTGCAATCTGCCATCAAGCGCAAAACGGCGCCGGATATCCGTGCGCGCAAGAACGGCGAGCCGATCGTGATGCTGACGTCCTACCATGCGCATACCGCGGCGCTGGTCGATCGGCACTGCGACGTCATTCTGGTCGGCGATTCCCTCGGTAACGTCATGCACGGTTTCGAGACCACGGTGCCGGTGACGCTCGACATGATGATCCTGCAGGGCCATGCGGTGATGCGCGGCTCGAAGCATGCCCTCGTCGTGGTGGACATGCCGTTCGGCTCCTATGAGGCCTCGAAGGAACAGGCGTTTCATTCCGCGGTGCGGATATTGAAGGAAACCCATTGCGGCGCGGTGAAGCTCGAAGGCGGCGTGCGCATGGCGGAAACCGTCGCGTTCCTGTCCGAGCGCGGCGTGCCGGTCATGGGCCACATCGGACTGACGCCGCAATCGATCAACACGCTCGGCTCGTTTCGCGCGCAGGGCCGCGACGAGGGTAGTTGGGATCCGATCCTGAAAGACGCCCAGGCGATCTCGGATGCCGGTGCGTTTTCGGTCGTGGTCGAAGCGGTCGCCGAGCCGCTGGCGCGCAAGATCACGGAAACCATCGCCATTCCGACCATCGGCATCGGCGCCAGCGCGGCCTGCGACGGCCAGGTACTGGTGCTCGAGGACATGCTGGGCCTGTCGCCGCGGACGCCGAAATTCGTGCGCCGCTATGGCGATCTCGGCCCCGCGATCGAAGCGGCGATCCAGGGCTACGCCAGCGACGTGCGCTCGCGCGCTTTCCCCGGACCCGAGCACGTCTACGAGATGAAGAAGAGCTGACGGGGCGCCATCCATGGACTGGTCGCAGCACTCTATCCCGGCGATGCGGCTCGAGCCGCGCTTTGGCGACCGAATCGTTTCGGTCTTTTGTGAACGGCCCAAGAGCATTCCGGCGATGGTGGCAGAAGCGGTTGCGACCAACCCGGACGGCGAGGCGCTGGTCTGCGGCGCCACGCGACTGACATGGCGCGAGGTCGCGCAGCAATCGGCGCAAATCGCAGCAGGATTTCAAAAACTCGGCCTGCAGCGCGGCGACCGCGTCGCGCTACTGCTCGGCAATAGAATCGAATTCGTGCTGACGATGCTGGGTGCGGCCCATGCCGGGCTGGTGACGGTGCTGCTTTCGATCCGCCAGCAAAAGCCCGAGATCGCCTACGTGCTCACCGATTGCGGCGCAAAGCTCCTGATCCACGAGGCGGCCTTGGCCGATCGTGTGCCCGATGCCGGCGACATTCCCGATGTGATGCGCCGGATTGTTGTCGACGACGACCCGCGACTTTCGCGCTTTTCCGAACTCGCTGACAACGCGCCGCTGGTCGCACCAATCGAGGTCGGCGAAGAGGACACTGCCATGATCCTCTATACGTCGGGCACCACGGGGCGGCCGAAGGGCGCGATGCTCGCCCATTGCACCATCATTCATTCGGCCATGGTGTTCGTCTCGTGCCTGAAGCTTACTGCCGCGGATCGCTCGATCGCCGCGGTGCCGCTCGGGCATGTCACCGGCGTGGTCGCCAACCTCATGACCATGGTCCGTTGCGCAGGCGCGCTGATCATCATGGCGGAGTTCAAGGCGACGGAATATTTGAAGTTGGCGGCGCGCGAGCGGGTCACCTACACCGTGATGGTGCCGGCAATGTACAATCTTTGCCTGCTGCAGCCGGATTTCGACAGCTACGATCTGTCAAGCTGGCGGATCGGCGGCTTTGGCGGCGCGCCGATGCCGATCGCCACCATCGAAAAGTTAGATGCGACAATTCCCGGCCTGAAGCTGATGAATTGCTACGGCGCGACCGAGACGACGTCACCATCGACCATGATGCCGTGCGAATTGACCGCGAGCCACATCGACAGCGTCGGCTTGCCCTGTCCCGGCGCGCAGATTGCCGTGATGGATGCCGAGGGCCGCGAACTGCCGTGCGGCGAGATCGGCGAAATCTGGATTCACGGCGGGTCGGTCATCAAAGGCTACTGGAACAATCCGAAGGCGACGGCGGAGAGTTTTACGGCCGGCTTCTGGCATTCCGGCGATCTCGGCTCGATCGACGAAGAGAATTTCGTGCGCGTGTTCGACCGTCAGAAGGATATGATCAACCGCGGCGGGCTCAAGATCTATTCTGCCGAGGTCGAGTCGGTCCTTTCAGGCCATCCCGACGTGGTCGAGAGCGCGATCATCGCAAAACCGTGCCCGGTGCTCGGCGAGCGCGTGCATGCCGTCGTCGTGATGCGGAATGCCGTCAGCGGCGAGGCGCTGCGCGCCTGGTGCGCCGAACGGCTGTCCGACTACAAAGTGCCGGAAACCATCGATCTGCGGACCGATCCGTTGCCGCGCAATGCCAACGGCAAGGTGATGAAGCGGCAGCTCCGCGAGGCTTTCGCGGCGGCTTAGAGCTTCGGCGCGCTGCCCTTGGGCATCGCGCTCTCGCTTGGCCCGGCGGCGAGCGCGGCACTGTCGATCGCGGCAGCGCTGACGAGCTGCTTGACGTCCAGCAGGGTGAATTGGGCGATACCGACGCGGTCGGCCAGCGTGCCCGGAACGAGCTGCACACTCAACACGCCGTCGCAGTTCGCGCCCTTGGCCTCGGTGAGCATGGCGCCCGGTTCCTTGGCTTTGGTCTGGGCGCGCTTGACGACCGCCACGCAACTGCCGCGCACGGTGTCCCCGTTGAGCTTGACGGCGGCCCTCGGGTCGAGCGGCTTGCCGATTGCTTCGAGCGCAGTTGCGTCCTTGTACTTGCCGCCGACCGACATGATCGAGCCCTTGCGATAGATGTAGTACAGATGCTGGTCGCCGACGATCGTCGGCACGCCGTATTTGCCCATGATCTCCTTGATCATATCCGCCTTCGACGGTTGCTGGTCCGGTGCGAAGGTCAGGTTGCGGGCGACGAAATAGGCGCGGTTGGCACTCGCGGGCGAGGAGAAGCTCGTAGAGAGCATCTCACCGTTCTGTTTCGAACCGGCAGGAAGGCTGAAATTCAAGGCGGCGACGTAACTGGCACCGCCGAACTTCTGCTGCTGGATGTCGGTCTTGGTGTCGGTTCGGCCCTTGAACAGCGAATCAAAAATGGCGCGCGCGGATTCGGCGTTCGATTCGGTCGAGATACCTAAAATGTCGGGGCGCAGTTTGCCCGAGAAGGCCGTCTCGGGCGCCTTCGGCTTGAAGTCGTCGGCCAGTGACGCTGTGGCCAGGGATACCAGGCCGAGGGCAAGCAGCATCGAAACCAGCGCGTGGCGAGGCATGAAACACCTGAAAAATCGGGTACGGATCGACAATGGAAGCGGCCGGGATTACGCCAAACTTTGAACCGCGATGTCAACATTGCCAGCCGATTTCGGAGGCGGTTGCGAGCCGTTGTTAACGCTTTGATCCGCCTCGCTTTGCCTTGCCACCGCCATATCGATAGGCTACGCCCCGGCCATGCGGGATCGGGCACGCGCGACTGCCGCCCAAGCTGCGGTTCCCCGGGGATGGGATATCTTTAAGTGTCTGAATTATTTGATGAAGTAGACGAGGAGGTCCGTCGCGAACAGCTCAAAAGGCTGTGGGACCGATATTCGCTTCTGATCATCGCCGGCCTGATTTTGATCATCGCCGCCGTGGGCGGCTGGCGCGGCTATCAGTATCTGGAGTCCAAGAAGGCGGCCGAGGCGGGGGCGGCGTTCGATAAAGCGGTCGAGCTTTCGGAAGCCAACAAGCATGCCGAGGCCGAAGCGGCGTTTGCCGATCTCGTTGCGAAGGCGCCGTTCGGCTACCGCGTGCTGGCACGGTTACGCCTGGCGGCGGAAGTCGCCAACCGCGATCCGCAGGCCGCGGCAAAGCTGTTCGACGAGATTGCCGCTGACCGCAGCGTCGGCGTCGCCGAGCAGGACCTCGCGCGGATTCGCGCGGCCCAGTTGCTGTTGGAAAGCACCAGCTATCCCAACATGAAAGAACGCCTCGAAGCCGCTGCCGCGCCGGGCGCCACCTTCCGCCATACTGCGCGCGAATTGCTGGCGCTATCGGCCTGGCGTGCCAATGATGCCGCAGCGACACGGCAATGGCTGGATATGATCGCCAATGACGGAGAAACGCCGCCGAGCCTGCGCTCGCGTGCCGAAGCGCTTCAGGCCTTGCTGCCGCCGGTCGCCAAGAGCTGACGCCAGCAAAACGAGTTGGGAAACCCACTATGCGCCGCCCGCAACGTTTGATCGCAACCGCCGTCCTTATCGCCCTTTCAGGCGCGCTGGCAGGCTGTGGCAGCACGGGCAATTTCGATCCGTCCGATCTGCTCGACTTCCTCGACACCAAGAAGAAGCTGCCCGGTGAGCGCAAACCGGTGTTCCCCGAAGGGGTGCCGGGCCTTGAGCAGGGCGTGCCGAAGGATCTCTACAGAGGCGCCAATCAGCAAGTTGATGGTCCTAACGCGGTAGCGGCTGCAGCGCCTCCGCCCGAAGAGCCAAAGTCGAAGCGTGGCGCGAAATCCAAGGGCAAGCAGGCTGCCGCATCCGCCGCTGCGGACCCCGACGCCGCGCCCGAGGAAGACGGCAGCACCGCCGCTGCTCCGCCTGCGCCCAAGCCGGCCAGGATCGTGCGCAAGCGCACCACGGCTCCACCGCCCGACCAATCGGCCGCGCCCGCGCAATCCTCGCAACAATCGGCTTTCCCGGCTCCGATGCCGAGCGGCAGTTTCTCGCGCTGATTTGTTGTTTTCGTTCGATTGACACGCCCTTCAGAAACGGGCGTTTGGATCATTTATGTCCTTTACGATCGCCATCATCGGCCGACCCAACGTCGGCAAGTCGACGCTGTTCAACCGGCTGGTCGGGCAGAAGCTCGCGCTGGTCGATGACGAGCCCGGCGTCACCCGCGATCGTCGCGAGGGAAGCGCGCGTCTCGGCGATCTCGAATTCACCGTGATCGATACCGCCGGCCTCGACGAGGGCGCCAAGGGCTCGCTCACGGCACGAATGCAGGAGCAGACCGAAGCCGCGATCGGCCTGGCCGATGCGCTGATGTTCGTGATCGACGCCCGTGCGGGCCTGACGCCGAACGATCGCGCCTTTGCCGATTTCGCGCGCCGCGCCAACAAGCCGGTGGTGCTGGTCGCCAACAAGAGCGAGGGCAAGCACGGCGAAATCGGCGCGATGGAATCCTACGCGCTGGGGCTCGGCGATCCCGTGCAGATTTCGGCCGAGCATGGCGAGGGCTTGAGCGATCTCTACGACGCGCTCGCCGCACTGATGCCGGAGCCGGCTGAAGAACGGGAAGAGTTCGACGACGACGATATCGTATCGGACGAGGATCTCGCCCAGCGTCCGATCCGCGTCGCCATCGTCGGCCGTCCCAATGCCGGCAAGTCTACGCTGATCAATCATCTGCTCGGCGAGGAGCGGCTGCTGACCAGCGCCGAGGCGGGCACCACGCGCGATTCCATTTCGGTGGAGATCACCTGGCAGGGGCGCGACTTTCGCGTGTTCGATACCGCGGGCTTAAGGCGGCGATCGCGGATCGAGGAGAAGCTGGAAAAATTGTCGGTGGCGGACGCGCTGCGCGCCGTGCGCTTTGCCGAAGTCGTCGTGATGATGATGGATGCGCAGAACCGGTTCGAGGAACAGGATTTGCGCATCGCCGATCTGATCGAACGCGAGGGGCGGGCGATCGTGCTGGCGGTCAACAAATGGGATTTGATGGAGCGCAAGCCGCATCTGATTTCGGCGCTGCGCAGCGATGCCGATCACTGGTTGCCGCAGGTGAAAGGTGCCCCCATCGTCGCCGTGTCCGGCTTGCTGGGCGAGGGCATCGATCGCCTGATGACCGCAATCCAGGATGCCTACGCAGTCTGGAACAAGCGCGTGCCCACGGCCGCGCTCAATCGCTGGTTCGAGCAGGCAGTCGATGCCAACCCGCCGCCCGCAGTGTCGGGCCGCCGGCTGAAGCTGAACTACATCACGCAGACCAAGGGGCGTCCGCCGAGCTTCGTGCTGTTCTGCTCGCGCGCGGACGCCGTGCCGCAATCCTACTTGCGCTATCTCACCAACAGCCTGCGCGAGGCTTTTGACCTGCCGGGCACGCCGATCCGCATCACGCTGCGCGAAAAGGCCAATCCGTTCGCGCATAAGCGCAAGCGGCCGTCATGAGCGAACAGGCGTCCACCGCTGCTGCCGACGATAGGCCGCCGGTACGCAGCGGCGCGGCGGCCTTCATCTTCGTCACCATCCTGCTCGACATGCTTGCGCTCGGCCTGATCCTGCCGATCCTGCCCAAGATCGTGGAGAGTTTTGTCGACAACGACACCGCGACGGCGGCGCGGATCTTCGGCCTGTTCGGCACCGCCTGGGCGCTGATGCAGTTCCTGTTCTCGCCGATCCTTGGCGCGCTCTCGGACCGCTTCGGCCGCCGGCCGGTGGTGTTGCTATCGAATTTCGGGCTGGCGCTGGATTACGTGTTGATGGCGCTGGCGCCGTCGCTGACCTGGCTGTTTATCGGGCGGGTGATCTCAGGCATCACCTCGGCCAGCATCTCCACGGCCTTTGCCTATATCGCCGATGTGACGCCGCCGGAACGGCGCGCCGCGGTGTTCGGCAAGATTGGCGCGGCCTTTGGCGCCGGATTCATTCTCGGCCCCGCCGTCGGCGGCCTGCTCGGCGGCATGGATCCGCGTCTGCCGTTCTGGGTCGCGGCGGGCCTGAGCTTTGCGAACGCGCTATACGGCTGGCTGATCCTCCCCGAGTCGCTGCCGCGGGATCGGCGCGCGCCGTTCCACTGGAAGAGCGCCAGCCCGCTCGGCGCATTGCATCTGTTGCGCTCGAACCGGATTCTCGCTGGCCTGTCGCTGGCGAATTTCTTTGGCCAGGTTGCGCATGTGGTGCTGCCTTCCACCTTCGTGCTCTACGCCACCTATCGGTATGGCTGGGACACGACAACGGTGGGGCTCACGCTCGCTCTGGTGGGCGTGTGCGCCATGGTGGTGCAGGGCGCGGGCGTCGGGCCGATCGTAACGCGCCTCGGCGAGCGCCGCGCGCTGCTGCTCGGGCTCGCTTGCGGCGGGCTGGGATTCTTCATCTATGGCGCGGCGCCGACCGGGCTGTTGTTCTGGACCGGCATTCCCGTTATGGCGCTGTGGGGCGTGGCAGGCGCGGCGATCCAGGCCCTGACGACGCAGCTCGTTGCGCCGGATCAGCAGGGCCAGTTGCAGGGCGCGACCAACAGCGTCAACAGCATCGCCCAGATGGCGGGACCGTTCCTGTTCACGCTGACCTTTGCCTATTTCATCGGCGACCAGGCGCCGGTGAAATTGCCGGGCGCGCCGTTCCTGCTGGCGGCGGCGCTGCTGGGGCTCGCGCTGTTGATTGCGTGGCGTACGCTGAAAAAGTAGGGTGGGTTAGCCGAAGGCGTAACCACCGCTCGCTTGCACTCCGCAATCGGATGAGTCATTCCGGGATGGTGCGTTAGCACCAGACCCGGAATCTCGAAATTCTCAGGTGCGCAATTGCGCACCATAGTTCACGCTTCGCGCGCCCCGGAATGACGGCTACGCCGTCACTTCTTCACCAGCGGACACTCGCTGGCTTCGAGCGGCTTGGCGGCGTCTTCCGCCGAGATCGTGGCGATCTGCTTGTAGTAATCCCACGGTCCCTTCGACTCTTCCGGCTTCTTCACTTCGAACAGATAGGCCGGAATGAGACGGCGGCCGTCGGCACGCAGCGGGCCTTTGCCGAACAGCGGATCGTCGGTCGGCAATTCCTTCATCTTGGCGACGACCTTGGCGCCGTCATGCGGATTGCCGCCCATCGCGTCGAGGGTCTTGAGATAGTGCAGCACCACTGCATAAACCCCGGCCACCGTCATCGAGGGCATCGTGCCTTTCGGTGACACTTTCTGGAAGCGCTTGGACCATTCGCGCGTCTTGTCGTTCAGGTCCCAGTAAAACGATTCCGTGAATGTCAGACCCTGCGCGGTCTTCAGGCCCAACGAGTGAACGTCGTTAATGAAGAGCAGGAGCGCCGCTAGCTTCTGACCGCCCGCAACGATGCCGAATTCGGACGCCTGCTTGATCGCATTGGTGGTGTCGCCGCCAGCGTTGGCAAGGCCAACCACCTTTGCCTTCGAGGATTGCGCCTGCAACAGGAACGACGAGAAGTCCGACGTATTCAGCGGATGCCTGACTCCGCCCAGCACCTTGCCACCGCTGGCGGTGACAACCGCCGAGGTGTCGCGTTCCAGCGCATGTCCGAACGCGTAGTCTGCGGTCAGGAAGAACCAGCTATCGCCACCGGCCTTGGTCAGCGCCTTGCCGGTTCCGTTGGCTAGCATGTAGGTGTCGTAGGTGAAGGAAATCGTGTTGGGCGTGCAGGCCTTGCCGGTGAGATCGGCTGTGGCTGCGCCCGAATTGAGCAGGACGACGTTCTTGTCCTTGACGAGGTTGCTCACCGCGAGCGCGACGCCGGAGTTCGGTGTGTCGGCGATGACGTCGACCTTGTCGTTGTCGATCCACTGCCTGGCGATGTTGACGCCAACGTCGGGCTTGTTCTGGTGATCGCCACTGACCAGATCGATCTTCCAGCCCTTGGCGGCGAGGCCGGAATCGTCAATCGCCATCTTCGCTGCAGCCACCGAATTGGGGCCGCCAATGTCGGCATAGAGGCTCGACATGTCATTCAGCACGCCGATCTTGACGGTCTTGTCCTGGGCCAGTGCTGGCGTCGCGAGGGCGAGTGCGGCAAGCGCCACGGAAGCGGCGAAGCGCCGCGCCATTCCAGTCGTCATGGTATTCCTCCAGAAATGTTGTTCGCCGGCTCTCTTTTCGGAACCTGCCAGCGGTCCTGCGATAGTCCTTCTCGAAACCGCGGGCAAGGCACCTATCGTCGCGCGTCCGAAGTCAGCTTGAACTTCTGGATCCGCCTTAACGAAGTTCCATCTTTCGCTGAGGGTATGGTTGTTGGTCCGATCGCAGACACAGCCCATCATTGGCGAGCTTCACCCAATGCACGGGGTTTGGCGAATTGCCGCGGGACCGGCCTGTTGGCGCTATGCCGGCGGATGAAAACTCATCAGCGTACGCGTCTTGTAGTCGTAGAGCTTGCCGGTCTCGGTCCATTCCGGCGCGCACATCGGCACGATGAATTCCGCGGCCTGTTCCGCCGTATCCAGCGTCATCGGATCTTCGCCGGGAAAGACGCTGGCGCGCATGCGGGTGCGGATCGGGCCGGGGCTGAAGAGGTTGACGCGCAGCTTCGTGCTTGCGGTCTCGTTGGCCCATGAGCGCACCAGCGTATCCAGCGCGGCCTTCGATGCAGCGTAGGGGCCTTGATAGGCGTTCGCCTTGCTGGCAGCGCCCGAAGTGACGAACACGGCGCGGCCGGCGTCTGACACCTTGAGCAGCGGGTTCATGCAGCGGATGAGCTGGAAGTTCGCGGTGACGTTTACGGCGAACACGTCGTTCCACGGCTTCAGCTCGATATGGTCGAGCGGAGAGGAGGGACCAGCGACCCCGGCATTGCCGACGAGAATGTCGAGCTTGCCATGGCGTTCATGCAGCGCGGCGCCGAGCCGTGCGATGCCGTCGAAATCGGTGAGGTTGAGCGGCACCAGCGTGGCGCTGCCGCCATCTTTGCGGATCTCGTCGTCGAGTTCCTCAAGGCCGCCTTGCGTGCGTGCGACGGCGACGATATGCGCGCCGGCCTTTGCCAGCGCGAGCGCCGTGGCATAGCCGATGCCGCGGGAGGCACCAGTCACGAGCGCAATGCGGGAGGCGAGAGGTTTGGTCATTCAAATTGTCTCATCGTCGTCCCTGCGAACGCAGGGACCCATACGCCGTGAAGGTTATAATGGCGAAAGATGTTCGTAGCTATTGGCGTCCGAAAAACGAAGGCCTGTGGTTATGGGTCCGTGCTTTCGCAGGGACGACACCGGCGGCCGCCTCAGCTCGCCTCGGCCAGCAGCGACAATTGCCGGGGCTGCGGTTCAACCTGAGTCTGGTCGGTGAGGTGCGTCGGATAGGCGCCAGTGAAGCAGTGATCCGAGAATTTCGGATTGGCGGGATCGCGCCCCGGTTCGCCCATCGCGCGGTACAGGCCGTCGATCGACAGGAACGCCAGCGAGTCCGCCCCGATGATGTCGCGCATCTCTTCCAGCGTATGGGTGGCCGCGAGAAGTCCGCCGCGGTCCGGCAGGTCGATGCCGTAATAGTCGGGATAGAGGATCGGCGGCGAAGCGAGCCGGAAATGCACCTCGCGCGCACCGGCGTCGCGCATCATGCGCACGATCTTCTTCGACGTGGTACCGCGTACCAGCGAATCGTCGATCAGGATGATCCGCTTGCCCTCGATCGCGGCCCGATTGGCCGAGTGCTTCATGCGCACGCCGAGTTCGCGCACGCTCTGCGTCGGCTGGATGAAGGTGCGGCCAACATAGTGGTTGCGGATGATGCCAAGTTCGAACGGCACGCCGGAATGCTGGCTGTAGCCGACCGCCGCCGGCACGCCGGAATCCGGCACCGGCACCACGACGTCGACCTCGACATGGCTTTCGCGGGCGAGCTGCGCGCCGAAGGCCTTTCGGACCTCATAGACCGCACGGCCGCCGACGATCGAATCCGGCCGTGAGAAGTAGATGTATTCGAAAATGCAGGGCCGCGGCGGTTTCGGCGGAAACGGCTTGTGGCTGTGGGCGCCCTCTTCGTCGAACACGACGATTTCGCCGGGCTCGACGTCGCGCACATATTTCGCGCCGATCATGTCGAGCGCACAGGTCTCCGAAGTCAGGATCGGACAGCCCTCGAGATCACCAAGCACCAGCGGACGGATACCGAGCGGATCGCGTGCGCCGACCAGCTTCTTGTTGGTCAGCGATACCAGCGAATAGGCGCCTTCGATGGCGCGCAGCGCCTCGATAAAGCGGTCGATGAAGCGGCTGCGTTTGGACTGTGCGACCAGGTGCAGGATCACTTCAGTGTCCGTGGTCGACTGCATCATGGCGCCGTTTTTGACCAGCTCGCGGCGCAGCGTCAGCCCGTTGGTGAGATTACCATTATGGCCGACCGCAAAACCGCCGGCATTGAGCTCGGCGAACAGCGGCTGCACGTTGCGCAGGATGGTCGCGCCGGTCGTGGAATAGCGGACATGGCCGACCGCTACGATGCCGGGCAGGCGCTCGATCACCTCGCGCCGGGAGAAGGTATCGCCGACGAGGCCGAGGCGGCGTTCGGAATGGAAGCGGCTGCCGTCGAAGGAGACGATGCCGGCGGCTTCCTGGCCGCGATGCTGGAGGGCGTGTAGTCCGAGCGCCGTGATGGCAGCGGCTTCGGGGTGGCCGAAGATGCCGAACACGCCGCATTCCTCGCGTAGCGTGTCGCCCTCGAGATCGTCCTGCAACTCGATGCCAGGATTTAGATCGAGTTGCCCGGCGGGATCGGAAGGGTTTTGCATCGCGTCCATCGCCTCTCTATTTTGGCCAGAATTAGCGGCCCGCGGGTTTTTCGATCAGCTTTTTAAGACTGTCGCGGGCAGGTTTGCTGTAGCCATCGCCGGATGCAGGGGCTGCCTGGTCGGCGTCAGTTTGATCGTCTTCCGGTTTATTCTTCTTGAATCTCTTTAAAATGGTGTTCTCGGGGTCATCCGGCAAGAGCGACATTAACCAATCCCCGGTTCCCTGCAGCACCACCCGGGATTTTGCACCGGTGATCCAGTCCGGCCTCTGCTTGTCCGGGACCAGCCAGCTAAAGAACAGAAAGGCCACCACCACGATCAGCAGCCCGCGGCCGAGCCCGAACAGGAAGCCGAGCGTGCGATCCAGCGCGCCGATCCGGGAATCCAGGATCATGTCCGAAATCCGCACCGTGATCACGGAGACCACAATTAAGGTGCCGATGAAGGTGCCGGCCACGACCGCGACGGCTGCGACCGTGTCGTTGTTGAAATAGGCCTTGGCGGTCGGCAGCAGCTTCGAGAAGGCGTAGAGCGTCACTAGCGCCGCCGCGCCCCAGGCCGCGATCGACAGGATCTCGCGCATGAAGCCGCGCACCATGGCGAGCAGCCCCGAAATCAGCATCACTCCGAGCAGGACGAGATCGAGTATCGTTATCGGCATCGGCTGGTCAGGGTCCGCTCGTAAGTCCTTTAGGCAGCGAATCGGCGGCTCACGGTCACCCCCAAGTGAGGGGCAGACGGCGTATCCCGCAAGGCCGGAAATCGTGCCATCCCGTCCGCCTTTCGCGCGCGTTGTATAGCGGCGAGGGGCGGTCGCGTCACGCCGCTTTAGCTGTTTTCACGACGGAATCGCGCTGGTGTGGTATTTTTCTCTGCCGCACCCTCGCGACTGGTGTCGCGGTTGCCTCTCGGACTGCCGCGCGCCGCGATTTCGGCCACCAGACTGGTTAGTCCGCCGATGCTGTTCAGCGCAAGCCCTCCATCGCCGCCGACCTCGCCGCGCGCCGATTCGGGTAGAACGGCGCGGCCAAAGCCCAGTTTCGCGGCCTCCTTCAATCGGGCGGAGGTCTGCGCCACCGGCCGGACCGCGCCCGAGAGCGAAATCTCGCCGAAATAGACCGCGTCCGTCGGTAACGGCGCATTTACCAACGACGACACCAGAGCCGCGGCCGCCGCGAGATCGGCCGCGGGCTCCTGGATTCTCAGGCCGCCAGCCACGTTCAGATAGACGTCGTAGCCGGACAGTTTGACGCCGCAATGGGCCTCCAGCACCGCCAGCACCATCGACAGCCGGCTCGGATCCCAACCCACCACGGCTCGTCGGGGGGTACCGAGCGTGGTCGGCGCCACCAACGCCTGCAATTCCACCAATACCGGGCGGGTGCCTTCGATCCCGGCGAAAACCGCGGTTCCCGGGCTGCCCAGATCTCGCTCCGAGAGGAACAATTCCGAGGGGTTGGAGACCTCGCGAAGGCCGAGCCCGGTCATCTCGAACACGCCGATTTCATCGGTCGGGCCAAAACGATTCTTCATCGCGCGCAAAATGCGGAAATGCTGCGAGCCTTCGCCTTCGAACGACAGTACCGCGTCGACCATGTGCTCGACCACGCGGGGGCCCGCGATTTGGCCGTCCTTGGTGACGTGCCCGACCAGAATGATCGCAGCACCGGTTTTCTTGGCGAAACGAATGAGCGCCTGCGCCGAGGCGCGGACCTGCGTCACCGTTCCCGGCGCCGACTCCACCGTGTCGGTCCACATGGTCTGGATCGAATCGATCACGATCAGGCGCGGCACCGCGCCTTCCGACAACGTCGAGACGATGTCCTCGACCGAGGTTTCGGCGGCGAGCTGCACCGGCGCGTCCGCCAAGCCCAGCCGCTCGGCGCGCAGCCGCACCTGCGCCACGGCCTCTTCGCCCGATATATAGACTGCGCGGTGGCCTGCGCGCGCCAGCATGCTGGTAGCCTGCGTGAGCAGCGTCGATTTGCCGATGCCGGGATCGCCGCCGACCAACAGCACCGAGCCGCGGACAAAACCGCCGCCAGTGACACGATCGAGCTCGGTCATCCCGGAAGGTAGGCGAGGGGCATCGTTGCTCTTGCCGGTGAGGCTTTCCAGCGCAAACGTCCGGCCCTTGCGCCGCGAGCGGACCGAGACCGGCATCGAGGTCGCGCCGGTGGTGTCTTCCTCGGCAAGCGTGTTCCACTCGCCGCAGGAATCGCACTTGCCCTGCCAGCGATTATACGCCGCCCCGCAGTTCTGGCAGACGAAGGAGAGGGTGGATTTGGCCATCGAATGTGAATCGCTGCTTCCTGTCGAGCACCGTGCATAACACGGTTAGGCCCGGACGCACGAACGCGCACCATCGATCGCGGCGACGCCGACCCTAAAGCGTGCTTCGGTGGGACTGCCTTGTCAGAGAGCGACAGGCATGAGCGAGCCGGTGAACAGGACCGGACCCGACGGCTGCCCCGTCGTCGAGCCGCCCCTTGGCTCCAGGCTGACGGCGAGCGCCGCTTGGGCCAGCGCTTCGGCAGTGGCGTGCGGCAGCACGAGAGCCGTCGTTGTGCCGGGGCGCTCGCTCGGGAAAAGGCCAAGCGAGCGGCGCGTGCCGTCCGGGGACACCAGCCAGACCTCAAGCACATTGTGGTTGAAATCACGGGGCGGCGTGAGGTTGAGCCGCAGCACCAGCCGTCCGTCGTCAACGTCGAGATCCGCCGTCATCATCGGACGCTGGTCCTTGTCGAGCAGCACCGCCACGTGCGTGGGCGGCGAGGCGACCAGGCCCTTGGTTGTGTCCTCGATGCGCGCAAGTCGCTTGTCGAGCGCCGCAATCTGCTCCGGCGCAACACCCTGCGGGAGCGAAACAACGTAGAGAAGCAAGGCCGCCGCCGTGGACGCGGCCAAGGCAGCCGCGCCGCGCCAGAAGCCTACGCTATCCCACAGCCGATCGAACCAGCCTTCGCGTACCGGTGCTGCCGGTGCAGGTGCCAGCGCGATCTGCCGGGCAATCTCGTCCCAGACATGCGCAGCCGGTTCCTCGGCCGGGACCGACTCGGCGAGGGGATTGAGCCTCTGTTCCCAGCGTTCGACGAGATCGCACAGGTCGCGATCGCCGGACAACAGTCGCTCGAAATGGCGGCGCTCGGCGCCGCTCAGCGTGCCGAGTACGTATTCGGCCGCCAGAAGGTCACGCGTTTCCGGATCGACGTAGTTCATCGTTCCAAACACCCCCTGAGCCGGATCAGGCTTCGCCGAACCCAACTCTTCACGGTGCCGAGTGGCACGCCCACATAGGCTGCCACCTCCTGGTACGTCATACCCTCATAATATATCAGCTTGAGGGTATTGCGCGGCCCCCTCCTCGAGTTTGTCAAGGCAGTCCTGCAGGCGGCGCGCATCGCGACTAAGCACCTCCTGATCGGCCGGACGCGATGCCGGGTCCTCGCGGTCCTCAATCGGTGCATCATCGAGTGGCGCCTCGCGCCCGCGCCGCCGTATGACATCGATGCACCGGTTCCGAACGATGCGGGCGAGCCAAGCCATCGCAGCACCGCGACTGGGATCGAAGGTGTGCGCATTGCGCCAAACGAGAACAAAGCAATCCTGTATGATTTCCTCGGCCGTTTCGCGACTCCTGAGAATACGCAGAGCGAGTCCGAATAGTTGCGGTGCCGTTCCCTTATAGAGGCTGTGCAGGGCAGTCTGATCGCCGCTAGCACAGGCCTGCAGCAGGGTCTCGGGACTCTGCGCCGTCTCCGCATCTGGGGCTGCCGGCCGGATGGATCGGCTGATCACCCGCTCATCAGAGCTCGACACGAAGCTGACCGTCTTGATTTCCGGCATTTCGACTCGTCGGATTCTGCGCGAGGTCACATGCGACGGCATCTGCTTGTTCGCCCTTGTCGCCTGACCGCACCGCGCCCACAGCGGGCGGTCGGCAACGACTGCGCGGGTATTGTGCGTAGTCGACAGCAAGGTAGCGAGCGCGCCTGCTCTCATCACCTTTAACCTTAGCACCAACCCGACGGACACTTAAGCCAACAAGTTGATCGTACACGACGCGGTTCCACGGACGTGCGTGACCGGTTCCACGGGCGGCGTGAAAGTTGGGCCCGCGTATCTCCAAACTATCGGACAGCACGAGGCTGGCTCGGCAATCACGCGTACCGCAACGCTTCGATCGGATCGAGCCGCGACGCGCGCAGCGCCGGAAACCAGCCGAAGAACACGCCGACGAATCCGGAAAACAGCACTGCCAGCACGATCCAGTCCGGCTCAATCAGCAGGGGCCACTGGGCTAGGCTCGCGATTGCGCAGGCGGCGAGGATCCCGGTCAGAATGCCGATGGCGCCGCCAATGAGCGACAACACGATTGCCTCGAACAAGAATTGTTTCAGGATATCGCGTGGACGCGCGCCGATAGCGAGCCGCAGCCCGATCTCGCGCGTGCGCTCGGTCACCGACACCAGCATGATGTTCATGATGCCAATGCCGCCCACCGCGAGCGAGACCCCGGCGACGATCGCGAGCAGCAAGGCAAGCGTGCCCACGCTTTCCTCCTGCGTAGCCGCAATGTCGGCGAGGTTGCGGACCGTGAAGTCGTCGTCCTGCATCGGCTGCAGACGGTGACGCTGGCGTAGCAGCATCTTCACGTCGCTCTCCGCCGCGGCGAGGCTCTCTCCCTCGCGCACTTTGAGATAGAAAGAGTCGACCGAGCGCGAATTGGCTGCATTGCGGCCGATCACCCGCTGGCGCGCCGTGTTGAGCGGCAGGAGCACGACATCATCCTGGTCGTGGCCCCAGGCGGATTGGCCCTTTCTTGCCATCACGCCGATCACACGGAACGGCACGTTGCGCACCCGCAACTCCTGCCCGACCGGATCGAGCCCGCCATAGAGCGCGCGCGCCACGGACTGCCCGATCAACGCCACCTGCGCCCCGCGGGCGATCTCGTCCGGCGCGAACAGTCGACCCGATTCGACGTCCCATTCGCGCGCCTCGAACAGGCCAAGATCGACGCCGTAGACTAGACTAGACCAGTTGACGCCGGCAGCGATCAGTTGGGCATTTTCGCGAATGAATGGCGCGGCTACCTGCAGCAACGGCACTTCCCGCACGGCCGCCGCTGCATCCTCGTCGGTCAATGAGGAAGCGGAGCCTGAGCCGAGGCCCACGCCGGATTTGGTGATGCTGCCCGGCATGACCACGAGCAGGTTGGTGCCGAGGCTGCGGAACTGCGCCGCGACCTGCTCGCGTCCACCGCTGCCGACCGCCACCATCGCTATCACGGCTGCAACGCCGATGATGATGCCAAGTATCGTCAGGGAGCTGCGGAGCTTGTGCAGCCGCAGCGCGTCGAGCGCAGAGATGACCGCATCAGCAAACGTCATGCTGCCGTCTCCGCGAAGTCAGGCGTGATCTCGACCGGGCTTGCGACCAGCTCGGCGGCAGCGTCGGCCGGACGCTGTAGTCTGTCACTCAGCACGCGACCGTCGCGGAAACGCACGAGGCGCGACGCAAACCGCGCCACTTCGGGTTCGTGGGTGACGACGACAACGGTCGTCCCTTCATTGTTCAGTTCCTGGAACAGCGCCATCAGCTCGAGCGAGGTGCGGCTGTCGAGCGCACCGGTCGGCTCATCGGCGAGCAATAGCCTTGGTGTGTTGACGAGTGCGCGGGCGATGGCGACGCGCTGTTGCTGGCCCCCGAGAGCTGTGTCGGCTGATGATGCAGGCGCTCGGCGAGGCCAACGCGGGCGAGTGCGGCCGCGGCTTTGTCGCGTCGTCGCCTGCGCTCCTCCCCGGCGTAAATCGTCGCCAGCTCCACGTTTCCAAGCGCATCAAGACGCTCGAGCAGGTTGAACTGCTGAAACACGAAGCCGATCTTGCGGTTGCGCACGGCGGCGAGCGCATCGCGACTCATCGCCGACACTTCCTCGCCGCCGAGGCGGTAGCGGCCGGAAGTCGGCCGGTCGAGGCAGCCGATCACGTTCATGAATGTTGACTTTCCCGAGCCCGACGGACCCATGATGGCGGTGAATTCGCCGGCCGCGACCGAAAGCGTCACCTCGCGCAGCGCATGCACGGCTTCGTCGCCGAGTCGATAGACGCGGGTGAGCTGCTCGGTCTCGATCGGCGACATGGTGTCCTCTCTACAAGCTGCCGGGTTGCGTGGTCTTCGCCTCGGCGGTGCGCGGTCCGCCGCCGATGATCACCTCGCGGCCGGGCTCGAGGCCCGATACGATCTCGGTTGCGGCTCCTTCGGTTGCGCCGATGCGGACCGTGACCCCTTGCGGCTTGCCGTCCGGCCCGACCACGAAGACGCGCCCAGGCTGCGTGGCCCGATTGCGTTCGACGAAGGCGACATTCGGCTCGCCGGACTGACTGCTTCCTTGTGACTGCGAAACCTGTGCGCCGGAAACGTCGCTGGTCGTCGGGGGACGCCAGCGCAAGGCGGCACTTGGGACCTGCACGGCCCCGTCGCGCCGGTCGGTTTCGATCCGCACCGTGGCGGTCATTCCCGGCAGCAGCTCGAGACGCGGATTCTCGATCGAGACGATTGCCGTGTAGATCACCACGTTCTGTATCGTCTGCGACCCCAACCGCACCTGCTTGACGGTTCCCTCGAAGGTTCGCCCGGGAAAGGCGCCAACCGTGAACGTCGCGCGCTGGCCCGGCTTGATACGGCCGACGTCGGCCTCGTCTATATTGACGGATATCTCCATTTGGCGAAGATCGTCCGCTACCAGGAACAAGGTCGGCGACTGCAGCGCGGCCGCGACCGTCTGACCAAGCTCGACCTGACGCTGAACCACGACGCCGGAAACCGGCGAGCGGATGTCCGTGTTCCGGAGATCGACCTCGATCTGTCTGACCGTGGCCTCACGCGCGGCGACCTGCGCGGCCGCGGCTGCAAGCTGCGCCTCTGCCACGCGCTGATCGGCCTCGAGGCCGACGAGCTGCGCCTTGGCGGATTTGAGCTGCGCTTTCACCGAGTCGAGGCTCGCACGCTGGGCATCGCGTGTCGTCCGGGCCGCATCGTGCGTCGCCTCGGCGGTGACGCCGCGCGCGCGCAGCTCGCTCTGGCGCTGGTAAGTGCGCTCGGCGTCGGCGAGCAGCGCCCCGTTGCGGACAATCTGCGCTTCGATCTCTGCCTCGGCAGCTCGGGCCTTTTTCCGTGTCCGCGCGCACGCGCTCGATCTGCGCTTTCTGCACCAGCTTCTTAGCGCGGGCCTGCTCGAGATCGGCGCGCGCCGCATCGAGTTTGGCGAGGATCTGGTCCGAATTGAGCCGCGCCACCACTTGCCCCGCCTTCACATTGGAATTGTAGTCGGCAAGGAGCTCGACGACCTGGCCCGAGAGCTGCGAGCCGACGATGACTGTCGTGGTCGGATTGATGGTGCCGCTCGCGCTCACCGTGGCAACGATTTCGCCTTCGCTTGCCTTGGCAAGTCGGTAGGACGGGTGGGCCGGCGCACCGCTCCAGTGCGGAAAGAAATGGAATGTGCCCGCGGTGGCAGCGGCGATGGCAAGCAAAGTGATCAGCAGGCGGCGCATCTGTGACGATCCCCCTCCATTTCTCCAGTTGAGTGCCGCGTGATGGGTCGCGCTTGGCGACGGCGGCAGAGGCCGGCCGGCGGGCGGACGGCCTCTGCGTCTTGCTGCAAGCAATCAGAGCGGTACGTAATACAGAGGCACTGCCCTCCAGCTAAACCAGTGCGCCGACGCGGGGGCGACGGCGGACACGGTCGCCAGAGCCAGGACGGCAATAGCGAGTGCGATGCGGAACTTATCCTGCATGATGCTCTCCTGTTTTCGCTCATGTGAGCGAGTTAGGTTGCTGTCATCGGAGCGGCGTAATTGTCGCTCCTGCCTGCCGGTACGAATTCAGGGTACGGTTCGGATGCAGGCCTCGCGCATTCGTGAGCTGGTGCGGGGTAGAGCATGATCCGAAAAATGAAAACCGGTTCTCCCTTAGCTAGTAAACGCGAGGCGTTGCGCGGAGATCATTGCTCGAACGATGCGAGAGACCATGATGCGATTGATGCAATCGCATCATGATCTACGCAAGATCGTCTCGCCGCGGTAACCACGCGCAGTGCTGCCCGCTATTTTTTGGAACGGCGTCGCGACAGCTCGTCCGGCCGCAAGCTTCGCGATGGTCGCGCCTGGCGACAGCTCCAGAGGCCGCCCGGCGGCGGGCGGCCTCTGCGTCTCGCTGCAAGCGCTCAGTACGGTATGCCGTACAGAGGCACTGCGAACCAGCTCCAGTTAAGTATGCCCGCCGACGCGCTATCGACGGCCGACACGGTCGCCAGAGCCAAGGTGGTCACGGCGAGTGCAGTGCGGAACTTGTCCGGCATGATGCTCTCCTGTTTCGCTCATGCGAGCGACGTTAGGTTGCTGTCATCGGAGCGGCGTGATTGTCGCTCCCGTCTGCGGTACGAATTCAGGGTACGGTTCGGATGCAGGCCTCGCGCATTCGTGAGGATGCATCCATCGCGCGCTTCAAGACATCATGACGTGACGTTGGCACACGTCCAGATGCCGACCGGTTGCTCGAGACCACGAATGATCTGTGCCGGCTGCTCGACAAGCAATGCGAAGTCGGCGCTCGACTGGTTCGGTTCGGCTCGCGCCTGCCGCACCAGTACGTCGCTGACGACGATGGCGCATCCGAATTCGCGGGTGAGGGCCTCGAGGCGGCTCGCCGCGTTCACGGTGGTGCCGATCACGGCGAATTCGAGCTGGTTGAGGCCGATATCTCCCAGCACGACTTGACCATAGTGCAATCCGACGCTGACCTGGATCGGCGGCTCGTTGCGGTCCTTCCGTTCTCTGTTCAACTCGGCGATCGAAGCGATCATGCCCCGCGCGCAACGCAAGGCGTTCAGCGCGTCGGAATCGCCGGCGAACGGCGTACCGAACGTCGCCATCAGACCATCGCCGAGGTATTTGTCGAGCGTTCCGCCGTGCTGGAACACTTGTCTTTCCATTCGTTCATGGAATTGCCGCAGCGTGTCGATGACCTCTTTCGGGTCTCGTCCGTCGGCGTAGGCGGTGAAACCCACAATATCGGCAAACAACACCGCGACGTCTTGCGTGCGCACCCGCGTGAGCGGCTCGTCATTGCCGGACAATTCATTGACGACATTTGGCGAAAAATAACGCGCCAGATTGGCGCGCTCGCGCTCGATCCCGGCGTGGCTGATCAGAAGCGCATTCGAACGGCGTACCGCCAGCGCCAGGATCCCGGCCACGATGATGAACACCGTCACTTGCTGGAAACGGGCGCCGAAGCCGATCGACGAAGGATCGATGATCTCGAACAAGCGAATATCGGCGCCGACAGCTTCCCCTGACGCGCTCCGACAGCGCGGCATGGGTTTCGGGCTGCAGATACGCCCAACCGACGGCAGTGGCCCACAGGGCAGCGGTCCATCCGCCCATCGCGACAACCGTTCGCCACGAATAGGCGAGGGTGGCGGTGGCAAGGAAAATGAAGAAATAGATGAAACTGTCGAACCGGAATTGCATTCCGATTGGCCAGTGCTCGGTGCTCCAGGGATTGGGTACAACGCTGAGGAAGGTCAGCAGCGCGAGATCGCAAATGATCAGGAAAACCTCGAGCGGCGAACGGCCGACCTTGCCGACTTTGAGTTGGGCCCAGCCGATCAGGGCAAAGAATCCCAGCATCAGGACGTAGTAGATCACGTCCCAGTTCGGATTGATGATCGGCAGGGTAACGGCAGTGACGGCCAGCGCGACCCAGCGCGCCCGGACGGCGAGGAGCAGGCCTTCCCGCTTGCTGTCGACAAGGGCGGCTTCCGCGAATTTCAGGGTATCTTGCCGGGCTTCGGTTCGTCCGGTTCGCTGATCACCCAAATAGGGGACATCAGCCGCTTCTGCCACCATGCTCAAGACGCATTCTCCCTAATCGAGAACCAGGCCGTGCAACCAGCACGGTATGGTCGGTCAAGGTGGCACGTCTGAGAACCTGCAGCCACCGATCGATGGCGTCATAGCGGATAATAGTTGCGCCAGTCAGGCCATCGAGCAAATTTGAACATCGGCCTGCCGCGCGGTCCGGATCGGAACGGCGAAGTGCGATACCGCTTCCGCGCGGTATCGCCCTCCCGACTATTCGGCGCTCACTTCACCGACACGAACGGCACCGACGAGCCCGGCACCATCGTGGTCGGCAGGACGCCGTTCCAGCGTTCGGCCTGCACCAGCGTCACCAGATTCGGATTGGTGCCGAGCGCCTTGGCGCGGGCTTCGATGGCGGCGGCTTCGGCCTCGCCGGTGATCCTGATATTGGTGGCGCGGGCTTCGCCGTTCAGCCGCAGCGCGTCGGCCGCGGCCTGCGCCTCGGCGCGGACGGCGTTGGCCTTGGCGGTCGCCTGCGTGACGGTGATCTGCGCCTGCACCTTCTCGCGCTCGGCGTTCTGTTGCAGCTTCTGCACCTCGACCTCGGCCAGCATGCGCTGCTCGATCGAATGCAGATAGTTTGCGCTGAACTCGATGTTTTCGAGCTGGACGCTTTCGATCGTGATCATCGGATCGTCCTTCAGCGAAGCGGTGATGGCGTCTTTGATCGCGGAGTTCAGCGGCCCGCGCTCCTGGATCGCTTTCACGGCCGTGTAGCGGCCGAACACGATTTTGACCTGCTGATTGACGGCCGGGCTGACCACTTGTTTGACCGCGGTGTCCAGCCCGCCAAACTTGGCATAGAGATCGGCCACCTTGTCCGGCGAGGCTCGCAAGGTGACGCTGATCTTGAGGTCGGCCGGCTGCTGGTCGTATGAATACGAATTCATCTTGTCCCAGGTATAGGTGAAGGTCTTGACGCTGACCTTTTCAACGCTGTCGATCAACGGGACCTTGAAGCCAAGGCCCGGCTGCGCGGTGCCGATGACCGCACCGTAGCGCAGCTTCACGCCGCGCTCGGTTTGATCGACGGTGTACCAGCTTCCTGCGGCGATGATGGCGAGGAAAATGACGGCGACGATGGCGCCGATGATTCCCCTGATGTTTCCCTTGGGCATTTCAGTCTCTCCA
Source organism: Bradyrhizobium sp. RDI18 (assembly GCF_043203335.1). NCBI lineage: Bacteria > Pseudomonadati > Pseudomonadota > Alphaproteobacteria > Hyphomicrobiales > Nitrobacteraceae > Bradyrhizobium > Bradyrhizobium sp. RDI18. Next base: position 288,555 of record NZ_JBICRN010000008.1, read on the forward strand.
GACGTGGGTGATGCGATTCCATGCCCGGCACTGATCTATGGTCACCTGCCGAATGGATGTGACACGCGTCACTTGGTCGGCCATTCATGGCGAATGGTTCAGGCCGTGTGCCGGGTTTCGCCGAATGCTTAGGAAAATGCCGTCCATAGCAGGGTGAGACCGGCGGCCAGCATGATGCCGTCCATCAACAGCCGAAAGACGTCAGGCTGAAGACGCAGCACGAAGCCTTTGGCGATGAAGGCGCCAAGCATGAGGGAAGAGCCCGCAATCAGGCCCTTCAGCGCAACATCCGGCGTCAGCGCGCCGAAGCGTTCGAACGTAACCGACTTGCTCAGGTAAAGCCCGAGCGAGCTTGCGGCTTCGGTAGCGAGGAAGGCACCCTTGGTAAGTCCGTAAAACAGAAACAGTGGCACGCTGAGCGGCCCAGTCGAAACCACGATGCCGGTGAGAAAGCCGATAACGGCGCCGCCGACCGCCAGGTGCCAGAGCTGCGCTTTAAGCCGATGGCGGGCCAGCCAGTGCCGAACCGGCACCATCGCGATGAGAAACAGGCCGATCGCGATATCTACCGCGTGCGAGGGCAGGGCGAGCAGCGTCCGCGCGCCAAGCGCAGCGGCCGGAATCCCCGTGGCCGAATAGGCAAGGCAGGCGCGCCAGTCGACCTCGCGCCACCAGGCAAGAATGCGCGAGAAGTTCGCCATCACGGCCGCAACCGCCATGATCGGCACGGCTTCCTTCGGCCCGTATTGATAGACCAACACCGGCATCAGCATGATCGACGAGCCCGTGCCGACAATGCCTGAGATGGTGCCGGCGAGCAGGCCGACAATGAGGACAAAAAGGAAGCCCATGCAGTCTTTCGCGATTCCCTGATGCTGACATCATGGTGGCAGCAGGCTCAGGTTACGAGGTTTAAATACTACTCGGAAAGGAGCTGCTCGTGCCAATCAAGGGAAGCTGCCACTGCGGCAACACACAATTCGAGGTGAGCGAAAGCGCCGACTGATGTGACACGCTGCACCTGCTCGCTGTGTTCCAAGCGCGGCGCGTTGTGGGTCTATTACACCCCGGCGCAATTTCGCCTGACTTCGCCGCCGGAAAATGTCGCGACCTATTTGTGGGGCAGCCGAACCGTCAAACATCATTTCTGCGCCAGGTGCGGCTGCGGCACCTATTCGGAATCGCCTGATTGGTCCACCGGCAAGCCCGACTTCGACAATCCCAAGGTCGGCGTCAATTCACGGCTGTTCGACGATTTCGACCTCGACGCCGTGCCGGTGACGGTGATCGACGGCAAGAATTTGTGGTGATGTCGGAGGAGGTTCATCGTTCATCATCCGAGTGAGAGTATCGGGATCACCGCAGCGCACACCTGCCGGCTGGCGGCGAGAGGCAAAGCTGCTAGGATCGCGTCAAAACAAGCAGAACGGAGGATCGCCATGGACGCTGCGACGCAGGCGAATGCGCAGACGGCAGGCACGCATTCCCATCTGGTTCGACCCGACAGCATGGAATGGCAGAAGACCCGCTTTCCCGGCTGCGAGGCCAAGACGCTGCTGTTCGATCGCAAAACCGGCCTGATGACCGCGCTGATGCGGTTCGCGCCCGGCGCGGTGCTCCCAGACCACGAACACGTCAACATCGAGCAGACCTACGTGCTCGAGGGGTCGCTCGTCGACAAGGAAGGTCCGGCGCAGGGCATCGAATGCAAGGCCGGTGAGTTCATCTGGCGCGAAGAGGGCAGCCGCCACGTCGCGTGGTGTCCGCAAGGCGGGCTGATGCTCGCAATCTTCCAGGTGCCGAACAAGTTCTTCGAGGCTGACGGCCGCGTCATCGATGCTGCGGGCGAAGACTGGGACGCGGCGTGGGGTCACACGCGAAAGGGCTGAGCGGGTCTCTCCTGCCCGGATCAAGGCGACGTTTACCATGGCGTCCGCCATTTCCGGTCATCTTTTAAGCCTTGTTTAGGGGCGGCTCGATACCGTGCAGGCAATTGCCGGTGCCGGAGATATCGATGTCGCTCTTCCAAGCTTCGGACCGGGTATCGCCCGCCCTCGATCGGCAGGCTGCCAGCGTCCGGCTGATGCCGTTGCTCTACGGGCTGACGCTGTTCGTCTCGGCGCTGCTTCTCTTCTCGATCCAGCCGATGTTTGCAAAGATGGTGCTGCCGAAACTCGGCGGCGCTCCAGCCGTGTGGTCGGTTGCGATGGTGTTCTTTCAAACCGTGCTGCTGGCGGGATATGCCTACGCCCATTTCCTGAACCGCCTGCTGCGGCCCGGCCGTGCGGCGATGGTCCATCTGCTGCTGGTCGGGGTAACGGCGATGACCCTGCCGATCGCCGTCGCGCCAGGATGGATAGCTCCGCCATCGGATGGAACGGCGCTGTGGCTGTTCGGATTGTTTGCGGTCTCGATCGGGCTTCCGTTCTTTACGCTGTCGGCCAGTGCGCCACTGCTGCAAAGCTGGTTTGCTGCAAGCGGGCACAGGCGGGCGAGCAACCCCTACGTTCTTTACGCAGCTTCCAATCTCGGCTCGTTTGCCGCGCTGTTCGCCTATCCCGCTATTATCGAGCCGATCTTGACGCTGAAGACGCAGACCACGGCTTGGTCCGTCGGGTTTGCACTGTTTGCCGTGCTCTTGGTTATCGCCGGCTTGTTTACTTCGCGGGCGGCGCCGGTCGACGCGCAGGCCGGCTCCCTCGATGAAGGTCGCGCGAGCGCTGGCGAACGAATGTGTTGGGTCGCTCTGGCCGCGGTGCCTTCCGGCCTCGTCATCGCCGTCACCGCATATTTGACGACCGACATCGCCGCTGCGCCGTTCCTGTGGGTGGTCCCGCTGGCGATCTATCTGCTCACATTCGTCGCCGTATTCCGTGAGACGCCGTGGATCGCGCATGCCAATGTCGTCTGGCTTGTTCCGTTCGCAGTGGCGCCGCTTGCGATGAACCTGATCGGCGGCGATAAGGTCTTCTGGGTGACGATGATCATCCTCAATCTCGTCGCGTTCGCACTGCTGACGCTGATGTGCCACGGCGAGCTCTACGCGCGGCGTCCAGCCCCGCAGCGGTTGACCGAATTTTACCTTTGCACCTCGTTCGGCGGGGTCATCGGTGGAGTATTTGCGGGCCTGCTGGCGCCGCAGATATTCAACGGCAACTATGAGTACCCGATCCTGATTGCGCTGGCGCTGTTGTGCATGCCCGGCGTCTTCACGAGTGGTATCAGCAAGGCGGTAGCTGAACTTTGGCCGTGGTTGCTGCTGAGCGCGGTCCTGGTGGCCGTCTCGTGCGTCACCGCCGTACAGGTTCCCGGGACCCTGGAATTGCCATTTCAACTCCTGCTCGCGCTAATGGTGGCAACGATGCTGCTTCAACGGCAGCAGCCGATGCGCCTCTTCGGGCTTGTCGTCCTGAGTTTTGCCGTTACCGCTTTTTGGCGACCGGGAATTGCGCCGATCGAAACGGCGCGCAGTTTCTTCGGCGTCCACAGGGTGGCCGAAATCGCCGACGGCAAGGCGCGCGTGCTCTATCACGGCACCACGATCCATGGCGCTCAACGCTTGCGTAACGAGGACGGCACAGCGGTCGACGGGGTGCCGACGCCATTGACTTATTATTATCCGGAAGGCGCGTTGGCCGAAGCGATCCGAGCCGCGCGCGCCGCCCATGGCGGCTTCGAGCATGTCGCCATCGTCGGGCTCGGCACGGGATCGTTGGCCTGCCACCGCAAGGCCGGAGAGCGCTGGGCGTTTTTCGAGATCGACCCGGAAGTGATCCGCATGGCACGGGATCCAAATCTCTTCACGTTCCTGTCGAAATGCGCGCCGGACGCACCCGTCGTTGCCGGAGACGCGCGCCTGACGCTGGAAGCGTCACCCGATCGCTATGACTTGATCGTTCTGGACGCCTTTTCGTCTGACAGCATTCCGGTGCATCTGCTGACGCGCGAGGCGCTCGCGGGTTATCTCTCGAAGCTGTCCGACCGCGGCGTGATCATTGCGCATATTTCCAACCGCCACCTCGATCTCGCGCCAGTGGTGGCCAATGTCGCCCGGTCGCAGGGGCTGGTTACCTTTCTTCGCGAGGATGACCGCGCCGGCGATTTCATGACGACTTTCGCGGCCAATGCCCGGGTCGTCGTGATGGCGCGCGACGCCGGCGACACCGGACGTGTCGCGGATAGCTGGACGCGGTTATCCCCTGACCAGACAAGCGCGCTATGGACCGACGACTATTCCAACATTCTCGGCATCATGTTGCGTAGGAAGTTAGGCGGGTAGGAGACCTGCGGCCGCGCTAGCGCAGCACGATCCACGCCGGCGCATGGTCGCTGGCGCCTTCTTCCCCGCGGATCTTTCGATCGACGCCGGCCTTGAGCAGACGCGGCGCTATTGACGGGCTCAGCAGCAGATGATCGAGCCGCAATCCGGCATCGCGTGGCCAGCGGTTGCGCTTGTAGTCCCAGAACGTGAACATCGGCTTAGACGGATGGAGCGTCCGGATCGCATCGGTCCAGCCTTGATCCACCAGCGCCTTGAACGCGGCGCGGCTCTTCGGCTGGATCAGCGCGTCCTTGTCCCAGGACTTTGTCGGGTAGATATCTAACTCAGTCGGCGCGACGTTGTAGTCACCGGCCAGCACCACGGGGATATCCTGCTTGAGCAGCTTGCCGGCGTGGGACCGCAGTCGTTTGAACCAGTCGAGCTTGTAGTCGAATTTGGGTCCCGGCTGCGGATTGCCGTTCGGGAGATAGATGCTGGTGACGAGGACGCCGTTAATGGCGGCTTCGATATAGCGGGCCTCGACACCCCCATCGCCGGGGAGCGCGGTCCGGGTCAATACCGGCTCGGCATTCCGCGCCAGGATGGCGACGCCATTCAAGTTTTTTGTCCGCGCCACACCGCGCCGTAGCCGGCTTTCTCGATTGCCAGAATCGGGAACTCGGCGTCGGTCGATTTCAATTCCTGCAAGGCAACGACGTCGGGCTTCGCCGCGCGCAGCCAGCGCAACAGGTTCGGCAGGCGGCGGTTGACATTATTAATGTTGAAGGTCGCGATCTTCATGTAGAGCTGGCTGGCATCACTGTGCTTCGCCCGACACTTGGAGAATCCATGTCGAAACTACGCTTCGCCTTTCTCGTGCTCGCCATCGGATACTCCGGATCCGCAGTCGCTCAAGCCACTGACCAGCGCGGCGCCTGCAAGGCCGACTATGACAAATATTGCGCCGGTACGCTGCCCGGCGGCGGCCGTGTCGTCGCATGTCTGAACAAGCAGCATCACCAACTCAGCGACGCCTGCAAGCAAGTGTTGGCTAGCCGGAAGAAATAGTAGGACCGGGCAACGCTCCAGCGATCGTTCGGCGGCCCGGTGTTGTCCGCCGAACGGCGTTTTGTGAACTGTCGGATCACCAACGCCTGAAAAGGCCGCGGACGGCATCGACAGGAAACGCCGCGAAGGAACACTCGGAACGAAGGCTTAAGTGGGGGTGGCGACCGGCTCCGCTGGAGGCGGAGCAAGGGGGCTGCAGTGGCACTGCCGCCCTTGTAAACCCGCGCGTAGCGCTTGCCGAGGCTGGTCAGCACTTCGTAGCCGATGGTGCCGAAATGATGGGCAAGTTCGTCGGCCGTGATGCCTTCGCCGATCAGCGTCACCCAATGGCCGCGCCGCACTGCATTCTTGTCGAGATCGGTCACGTCGACCGCCGTCAGGTCCATCGAAATCCGGCCTGCGATCGGGCAGCGCTTGCCGGCGACTATCACCTCGGCGCCTCGGGTGCCGTCATTGGCGCTGGCCGCGCGGAAATAGCCGTCGGCATAGCCCGCGGAAACGACCGCTATTCTGGTTGGACGCCGCGCCGTCCAGGTGCCGCCATAGCCGACGGTATCGCCGCGCTCGACGTTGCGGATCTGCACGATGCGCGCCTTCAGCTCGACGACCGGCTGCATCGGGTTGTCGGCTTCGGGCGTCGGGTTGATGCCATAGAGGGCGCAGCCCGGTCGCACCAGATCGAACTGGAACTGGGCGCCCAGGAAGATGCCGGACGAATTAGCCAGCGACGCCGGGACGCCGGAGAACAGGCTCGCGATCTCGCGGAAGGCCGCGAGCTGCCTGGCGTTGGCGGGATTGTTGAGCATTTCCGCGGAGGCAAGATGGCTCATCACGAGCGTGATGCCGTGATCTCCGGCATTGATGCGTGGGATGATGCCCTGCGCCTCGGTGACGGTGAGGCCGAGCCGGTTCATGCCAGTGTCGATGTGAATGGCGGCGCCGCCGGACCAGCCGGAACGGCGACAGAACACGTCCCATTCGGCGAGTTCGTTGAGATCGCCGATGACGGGCTTGCAGTCAAACTTGGCGTAGGCGTTGCCGGTGTTCTGGAAGAAGCCGCCGAGCACGTAGATCGCGGCCGCAGGCGCCGCGGCGCGAACCACGCGGGCCTCGTCGAGGGTGGCGACGAAGAACGTCTTGCAGCCGGCGCCCGCGAGGGCGCGCGCGACCTGCTCGGCGCCGCAGCCATAGGCGTCCGCCTTGACCACGGCTGCGCATTCGGCCGGAACTGCCGTCTTCTCGAGCTTGCGCCAGTTGGCGATAATGGCGTCGAGATCGACCGTCAGCACGCCGGTTGCGGTCGCGAGCGCGGCCGCCTGGTTCGCCTCGGGCGAGAGCAGGGTGCCTTGCGGGATGGACTTGGGATCAGGGGCCACGTTCATGCCACAGTTCTACGCGGCGGAACGCTGCGGTTCAACCGTGGCCGCGCCTCAATAACCGCCGGTCGGCAGGTTGCCGTCCTGCGCCAGATCGCTGAACCGGGTGAACTGGCCCTCGAACTGCACTTCCACCGTTCCGGTGGGGCCGTGGCGCTGCTTGCCGATGATGATTTCGGCCTTGCCGTGCACCAGCGACATATCGAGCTGCCATTTTTCGTATTCGGGGGTGCCGATCCGCGGCTCCTTGTTGGCGAGGTAATACTCCTCGCGGTACACGAAGATCACGACGTCGGCGTCCTGCTCGATCGAACCGGATTCACGCAAGTCGGCCAGTTGCGGGCGCTTGTCGTCGCGGTTTTCCACCTGACGCGAGAGCTGCGACAAGGCGATGATCGGAACGTTGAGTTCCTTGGCGAGCGCCTTGAGGCCCGTGGTGATTTCAGTCACTTCCTGCACGCGATTGTCCGAGCGCTTGCCCGAGCCCTGCAGCAACTGGATGTAATCGATCACGATCAGGTCGAGGCCCCTCTGCCGCTTCAGCCGGCGCGCACGGGCCGTGAGTTGCGAGATCGACAGACCGCCGGTCTCGTCGACATAGAGCGGCAGCGACTGCAGTTCGATCGAATAATCGCGGATCTTTTCGAAGTCGGCCTCGGTAATGCCGCCGCGTCGGATCATGCTGGAGGCGATGCTGGTCTGTTCGGCCAGAATACGGGTGGCGAGCTGTTCGCCGGACATTTCGCAGGAGAAGAAGCCGACGATGCCGCCATTGACGGTCTTCATCGTGCCATCGGCCTGAACCTCGGCGCGGTGCGCCTTGGCGATATTGTAGGCGATGTTGGTGGCAAGCGACGTCTTGCCCATGCCGGGGCGGCCGGCGACGATGATCAAGTCGGACGCCTGCAGCCCACCCATCTTGCTGTCGAGGTCGCGCAAGCCGGTCGCGATGCCCGACAGACTTCCGTCACGCTGGAAGGCTTTGGCCGCCATGTCGACGGCGGTCGTCAGCGCCTGCGAGAAGCGCTGGAAGCCGCCGTCATAGCGGCCGGATTCGGCGAGCTCATAGAGCTGGCGCTCGGCGTCCTCGATCTGCGCGCGCGGGGCAAAATCCACCGGCGCATCGAAGGCGACGTTGACCATGTCCTCGCCGATCCGGATCAGGTCGCGGCGCAGCGACATGTCGTAGACCGTGCGGCCATAGTCCTGCGCGTTGATGATCGTGGTGGCCTCGGCCGCGAGACGCGCGAGGTACTGGCCAACCGTCATGCCGCCGATATCGGTATCGGCCGGCAGGAAGGTCTTCAACGTCACGGGCGTTGCGACCTTGCCCATCCGGATCAGGCTGCCGGCGGTCTCGAAAATGGTTTGGTGGATCGGCTCGAAGAAGTGCTTCGCCTCAAGGAAGTCGGAAACCCGGTAGAACGCGTCATTGTTGACTAGAATGGCGCCCAGCAAACTCTGTTCCGCCTCGATATTGTGCGGCGCGCTCCGGTAGGCCGGAGTTCCCGCGTCCGGGGCGAGCTTGAGGACGTTCGAATCAGTCAGAGCCATAGTTTGTAAATGTTCTTTAGGTTTTTGGTTTTTGTCAGATCGCTTGCGGAAGTGGGGCAGCGATAAAGCGCCACGTGCAGGCGATCCGAAAGTCCGAGTAGGCCTTATGCCCGATTCACACAATGCCATGTGAATCCCGAGTTGGCCCCTTGACGGATTTGGACCAAAAAGCAGCCCGCCGTCCGGCGGTACCGGAGTGGCTTTTGTGAAAAAGCCAGACAAGAACTTAGGGGAATCTGAACCTTGCCGCGACTTGGGCCGACATATCCGAAGGCAGGAGGCGTTTTGCGCCCTGATCTTAAGCGTTGATCAAACCAGGATCAGATAGACGAACGCGAACAGGGCGGCAGCTACGCCGATTGCGATCAAGGCGTAGTCGATCCTGATGTCGGAATCGAACGGGGCTGGGTAGGTCTGCCGGCTCATGGGCAGAGATCTACGACGGACCGCTGAGGGAATCTGTGAAGTAGATCACATCGGATGTGATTTTCTTCGCTCAGGCTGGATTGGTTACGAAATCGGGAACGGGCCGGCGATTTTCGAGTTGCCAGTTGCACCGGCCAAAAGGAACAGGCGATGGGTCAGCAACTCCTGGGATGGCGATCGGCAAGCGCCCAGCGTTTGTGGCTGTCGATGCTGATCGACGCCATGGAAGAGATTTCGCGCCCGGAACGGCGTGACCAACCCTGTGATGCTCAGGTGCTTGCCGCGTTGCGAGCCCAGCTCGCCCGGCCGGCATTGGCCAACACGCCTTACGCTTCGGCCTATAGCCTGAGAAACTGACTCCGCCGCCTTTGCGGCCTATTCGCCGGCCAACTGCAGCCGCGGCTGCTTTCCGATTTCCATCCCGCGCAGCCTTGCTTCTTCCCGGGTGACGTAATCGCGCGTCATCGGCACAATTCCTTGCCGCCTGGTGAGCTGGATCTGGAAATTCATCAGGTTCTGCTTCCGGAATGACATTTCCGATGCCGCCAGATAAAATTCCCACATCCGGGCGAAACGCTCATCATAGAGGCGCACCGCCTCTTCGCGCCGCGCCATGAAGCGCTCCCGCCAGGCCTTCAGCGTTTCAGCATAATGCAGCCGCAGGATTTCGATGTCGCAGACCAGAAGGCCTGCTTTCTCGATCGCGGGGATGACCTCTGACAGAGCGGGGATATAGCCGCCCGGGAAAATGTATTTCGTGATCCATGGGCTCGTCACATCGGGTCCCGTGGAGCGGCCGATCGAGTGCAGCACCATGATGCCGTCGTCGCTGAGAAGTTCGGCGCAGCGCCGGAAGTAAGTTTCATAGAAGTCGATGCCGACATGCTCGAACATGCCGACGGATACGATCCGGTCGAACGGGCCTGAAATATCGCGGTAGTCGTTTAGCAGGAATCTTGCCGACCCCGTCAGGTTCTTCTCAGTGGCTCGGGCATTCGAGGCCTGCAATTGTTCCGACGACAGCGTGATTCCGGTGACATTGGCGTCCGTCATTTCGGCCAGGTAGAGGCCAAGGCCACCCCAGCCCGAGCCGATGTCGAGCACGCGGGCGCCCGGCCTAACGAGAAGCTTGGCAGCAAGGTGACGCTTTTTGGCAAGCTGGGCGTCGTCGAGCGTCATATCCGGCGCTTCGAAATACGCGCAGCTATATTGCCGGTCGGCGTCGAGGAAGAGGGAATAGAGCCGACCGTCCAGATCATAGTGGTGGGCGACATTGTTTTTCGCCCGGCCGCGCCAATTGAACTGTCTCGCGTGCCTGCTGAAGTAGCGCAGCCACCATTGCAGTTTGGCCCAGCGTGGCAGCATTTCGGGCTGGCCGAGCAGGATTTCCAGCGTGTCGGCGATCGAGCCGTCCTCGACCACGAACGAGCCGTCCATATAGGCTTCGCCAAGCGCCAGTTCGGGATTGAGGAGAATCCGGAGTTGTGTCCGCTCACTCAGGAACCGCACCGACACCGGGCGGCCGGTTCCATCCCCGCAGGTAAATCTCGCCCCACTCGCGGATGTGAAATTCATCGTGCCGCGGCGAATGAATTGACCCAGGAAATAACGCAACAAACGATCCATCGAAGCACCAATGGAACGACCAGCCCGTTACACCAATGCACCGCGGAACGGACGGTTCCATGTGCACCGGGAACATCATAAGTATGATGATGCCGCAGCGCTCCTGCGGATGTTCTCAACTGTGGCGATCACGCAGATGCCGCAATAAGCGCGCTTCCATTCGCGTCATAATCGGCTAAAAGGTGACCCGCCGCTCGCCCGCGCGACCGGGCAGCGATTCCACGTTGGAGAAGCAGGGATGTTGAGCCGAGCGCTCAGTTTAGCGACGGTGACGCTCCTGATCGGCTGCCTCACAGCAGACGTGGTATGGGCCGTCGAAAATCTCGACGCCGGCAAGAGCCCTTCCCAGATATTTTCGAGCACCTGCAGCGCCTGCCACAGGAGCCCGCGTGGCCTGTTGAAGAACACGCCGGCTTCATCGTTGCCGGGTTTTCTGCGCCAGCACTATACCACCGGCTCCAACATGGCCTCGGTGCTTTCTTCTTACTTGATATCCAACGGGGCCGCAGATCCCCGGTATCAAGCTAAGGATCAGTCCAAGCAGAAGGACGCCAAGCAGGACGGAAGGTCGGATCAGCCCGACCGATTCGGTCGCCGGCAGCAGTCCGCCACGCCGGCCCAGGAGGCTGCCCGGCCGGGTGCCGACGGAGCGCCGCCGCAAGGCGAGGGCGCGCGCCCGGGCCGCGACGCGAAGCGGCTTGCACGGCCGCACACGGCGCCCGACGCTGCCAAGCCCGCAGATGATGGGCAGACCGCTACCGACAGCAAATCGGGCGTCAGGCAGAAGCAGGGCAGGCGTGGCAAGCCCACGCCCGCTGCCGAAGAACCGCCGAAACCCGACCAGGCCGCCCGCGGCGACGCCGCAAAGGAAGATGCGTCTCGGGATGCCGCTAAATCCGAAACTGCGAAGCCCGGAACAGCCGAGCAGCCTGATTCTGCCAACACCGATGCTCCCAAGACCGATTCTGGCGGGCCGGATCCTGCCAAGCCCGATACCGACCGGACCGACTCCGCCAAAGGTGAGGTCGACAAGCCGGCCACGGAGGTCGCAAGGCCGGCCGGCGAGTCGGAAAAGCCGGCCAGCGAGGGCGGGTCCGAGACCCCCAAGGTCAGTGCTCCCAAGGAGAGCGCCGACAGCGAGCCGACCGCGCCCCGGCCCGCCCCGGTGACGCCTGCGCCGCCGGCTCCCGCCGCGACAACCCCTGAGCCGGCCGCGAGCCCCCAGGCGGCCGCTCCCGCGACGTCACCGCCGGTGACAGCCACTGCGGCGCCCGCAACGCCGCCGGCCGAGCCGGTCGGTGCCCCCGCGCCACCCATCTCGCAATAGGACACAGATTTCAAATGCTTGGCCGGTGACGTGCTTGACCGTTCCTAGAGTGTCACTCTAGAGTAACGATCTAATGGACCGAAAGGCGGCGCAGGTGGCTACGGCACGGGACGATCTGCTGGCGGCGGGGTTGGCGGTGTTCGACCGCGACGGTTTCGAGGGCGCCACGGTGGCCGCCATCAGAACTCGCGCGCGAGCGTCCAACGGCAGTTTCTTCCATTTCTTCGGATCGAAGAAGGAACTGGCCGGCACGCTGTTCCTGGAAATCCTCGCCCGTTATCACGCTGCCATCGTAGCGGCGGTCGATGAATCCTGCGGCGCACGGGAAGGCGTGGCGCGGCTGATCCGCGCGCATCTGGACTGGGTCGTCAATTCCCGGCGCGAGGCGCGCTATCTCTTCGAGATTTCCCGCAGCGAATGGACCGAAGCGATCCGCGGCGCGCAGCGCACGCAGAATTCGCGGCTTGCGGAAGCCGTCGAACGATGGCGCGCGCCGCTGGTTGAGCGCGGCGAATTGCTGCCGATGACTTCGTCGGTTTTCTTCAGCCAGATCATCGGACCGGCGCAGATTTTTTGCCGCGCATGGTTGTCGGGCCGCGACCGCACCGATCCGCGAGAGCAGGCCGAAATCCTGATCGCCTGCGCCATCCGCGCGGTGGTCGCGCCCGATGCGATCCAGAAAACCGGAGAAACCGCATGAATGCGAATGCCGACCCAGACTTCGCTCCGATCGCCACACGCATTCGCGACAATGTCGGCCGCCAGGGCTTCATGACCCATGTCGGGGCCGAATTGTCCGAGCTGACGCGCGGCACGTGTACGCTTGCGGTCGACCGCCGGCCGGAACTGTTGCAGCAACATGGTTTGTTTCACGGCGGCGTCACGGCCTTTCTCGTCGACAACGCCACCACGATCGCGGCCGCGACATCGCGCGGGCAACCGGCGCTGACGGCGGAATACAAATTGAATCTGCTGTCGCCGGCGATCGGTGAGCGATTGATCTGCCGGGCGCGCGTGATCAAGCCCGGACGTCAGGTCGCCGTGGTTGCGGCCGACGTGTTTTGCGTGACCGATGGCGTCGAGAAGCATACCGCAACTGCGCTGGCCTCGATCGCAATGCTCGACGAGAAGACGGCCGCTAGAATCCCAAGCCCGGCCTGATTGGGGCCGGGCTTGAAGGTCGTCAAAGCGTTTGGAGCGAAGCGCCTTACTTCTCGGTCGCAGCCGGCGCCGGCGCGACTTCCTCGTGCTGGGCGTCCGGATCGAAGAACTCGCCGGCGGCGGCGATTGCCTCGGCGGCGGCGTCCTGGTCTTCCTGACGGGTCGAGATGTCCTCGCCGCGGTTGATGCGCTCGGCTTCATCGGCGCTGCGCGCAACAGTGACGCTGACGCTGACTTCGACTTCCGGGTGCACGGCGATGTTGATCTCGTGCTTGCCGATAGTCTTGATCGGCGCGTCGAGCAGGACCTGGCTGCGGTTGATGGTGACGCCGTCGGCCTCGAAGGAGGCGATGATGTCGCGAATGCTGACCGATCCGAACAACTGACCGGATTCCGACGCCTGGCGCAGCACGATCACGTTGCGACCGCTGATCTTCTCCGCGACCTTGGTCGCTTCGCCCTTGGCCTTGAGGTTGTTGGCCTCGAGTTCGGCTTTCATGCCGTCGAACTTGGCGCGATTGGCGGCGGTGGCGCGCAACGCCTTGCCGCGCTTGAGCAGAAAGTTGCGGGCAAATCCGTCCTTGACGCGGACGACTTCGCCCATCTGACCGAGCTTGACGACGCGTTCCAGCAAGATGACTTCCATTTTCGTTCTCCTTATTCGTGTTCGATCTAGGGTTTAGGTGAATGGTTGGATTTTCAGGCTGCGGGCAAAGGCGGCGGCTTTCCGCGCAGATAACGTTGGCGCAATCCGAAAATTGCGTCCGTAAGACCCAGGGCGATCATCAGAGCGACCGTCCATGGCAACAGCACCAGCATCCCGTAGGTGCAACTCAGCACAAACGCGCGGCTCTTCAACGCCAGCGTCAGCGTGTGAACGGCGGCAAGACCGACGAGCGCGTAAGCCATGAAGAGCGCGGCTGTCATGATCTGCGCCGCTATCGAAAACGCTCCACCGGCAAAACAAAAAGCCAACGTCGCGCAGAGTGCTACGAGCGTCATCGGCGGCAACGCTGTACTCTTCAAGTCTGGCCAGGGGCGGCGCAGCCGGCCCGACATCGCTGAAATCTTCGCGGCAAGCCAGAGGTTGAGCGTAAGCGTCGTCACGACGAACATTGCGGACAAGCCGCGAAATATCGTTACAAGCGCGTCAGCCAACCGCTCGATGTCACCAGACGATAACCCTTCACGGTCTGAAAGAACTTTCGTCAGCCCGCTTCGCAGGGCCGCAGCGATGGCATCGGCATCCTTGCCGAAGACCAGCCACGACGCGAAGGAGGACAGGATGGCAAAGCCGGCGATCCAAAGCAGGATCCGCCCGGTCGGATACCACTCGAGATTCTCTGCCGTAGGACTCGTGCTGTTGTCGGTTTCGACAGCAGCCGTTGGCCGTCCCAGCAACGCGAGATGGCCAAGCCACCATGCCGGCAGCGCCACGGCAACCGCAAAGGCAAGGCAGAAGCGCAGACCAAAAATTGCGCCGAAGGCGGAAGCCGCCGCGATGCCGCCGATGGTTGCGCTGAGTGGTCCCCAACTGAGTGCCGTCACCATCAGCGGTAGCGGCGCCAGAAAAGAGAGCAGCAACGAGACCGGCGCGCCCGAGACGACCGAGACGAACATCAGCGCCGACGCGCAGCCGGCCGCAAGACCAATGAGGATAATCACGATCATAAGCTGTCCCGCCCCTTTCGAGCGGTTAGATAGAGGTCAGCAAAAATGCCGCCTTTACCAACTAGTTAGAGATCCGAGGGCTTATCGGTACCGTGGTACCGAGCGCAGTTGGCCCTCAAACGTTCACGGCCCCACCGGGGGCCGTGACTGGCGGCCTTTTAGATCAGGAGCCTCACCCGATCAAGGGTATTTGGCCGAACCTGCCAGCACAGGTTCCCGGCGTTCTGTGCCGTAGGGGCGTGCTGTGACGCCCCGCCTGGCTTAGGCGTAGATGCGCAAAACACCGAAAGCCACGGTGCCAACGAGAAGGGCGGCAGCGATAAGCGTCAGTGCGGCGAGCTGTGTGCGGGTCACGTGGTGGTTTCCGGCGCTATCGTTGGTCGTGTCGTCCGTACCTTCTGCACCAACAGGCCGATGACGAGCAGGCCCAAGCCGATGACATCGGTGATGGCATTGGGGTCGATCAGCAGCATTGCGGCCACAAAGAACAGCCCCCGCTCGAACCACGTAGCAACACGCAGGAAGTAGCCCTCGAGACTGGCTGCGAGCACAATCACGCCAATCGTGCCGGTCAGCATCGCACGAAGGATTTCGGGCCACGGTCCCTCGAACAGCAGTGCCGGGTTGTAGATGAAGAAAAACGGCACGATGAAGCCGGCGGCAGCGAACTTCATCGCCTGCACGCCCGAGGCCCACAGGCCGGCCCCGCCGATTGACGCCGCAGCATACACGGCCAGCGCCACGGGCGGAGTCACGGCCGACAGGCAGGAGAAGTAGAACGCGAACATGTGCGCCGCCATGGGCTCCACACCGAGCTTCATGATCGCGGGCACGAGCAGGGCCGCCTGCATGATGTAGGCGGGGGTGGTCGGCATACCCATGCCGAGAATGACGCCGGCGACCATCGTGATGAGCAGTGCGGGCAGCAGAGAGCCGTAGGTGAAGTCGATGAGAAAGGCCGTGAACCGCAGCGCCAGCCCGGTTTGCAGCACGATTCCGATCACGATACCGGCGGACGCACAGGCCATCGCCACCGGCACGGTTTGCACCGCCCCGTCGCGCAAGCCCTCAAGGCACGCGCGCCAACCCAACGCCGTGGAAGGACGAAGCCACGAGATGGCGACCAGCGCTAAAGTGGCCATGATCGCGCCATAGGTCGGCGTGAAGCCGAATAGAAGCAGCGCCAGAAGCACGATGACCGGCAGGAACAGGTGCCCCTGGCGCAGCATGATGTGACCCAGGACGGGCAGTTCTTCGCGCGGCAAGCCCTTGAGCCCCGAGCGCACGGCGTTGAAGTGGACCGCAGCGAACAGCGCCCCATAGTAGAAGAGCGCGGGTATCGCCGCCGCGATCATCACCTGCGTGTAGCTGACGCCCTGGAATTCGGCCATCACGAACGCCGCCGCGCCCATGATCGGCGGCATGATCTGCCCGCCCGTGGAGGCGACCGCCTCGATGGCGGCGGCCGCCTCCGGCTTGAAGCCGGTCTTCTTCATCATCGGAATGGTCAGCCAGCCGTCGACCATGACGTTGGCGACCGCGGAGCCGGAGATCGTGCCGAACAGGCTGGAGGAGACGACCGAAACCTTGCCGGGACCGCCGCGGGAGCCGCCGGCGATCGCGTTTGCGAAGTTCATGAAGAACTGACCTGCCCCGGATTTCTCGAGGAACGTACCGAAGATGATGAAAAGAATGACGTAGGTCGCGGCCACCGTCATCGGCACCCCGAAAATGCCCTCCGTGGTGAAATAGGTCTGATCGATGGTCAGCTCGAGGCTGAGACCTCTGTGGTAAAGCCAGCCATACAGCCAGGGGCCCGAGAACCCGTAGAGCAGGAAGACGATTGCCACGATCGGCAGCGACGCGCCGATTGTGCGTCGCGTCGCCTCCAGAACAAGCAGGGTGGCGGTAATTCCAACCGCCATGTCCATTCGGGTGAGGGACTCGGCGGTGGGAAAACGGTTCACGATGTAGTCGTAGTTCGCGAACATGTAGCCAATGCACGCGAGCGAAAGACCTGCCAAAGCGAGATCCTCCCACGGCACGCGACCCAGTGTTGCGTTCTTGCTGCGAGGCCACAGCAGGAACGACAGCACCAGGCTGAAGGCCAGCGTTATGTAGAGCAGGGCCTGCTGATCGGGAGCGTATACCGTCAGTCGCGCGTAAACGTGGTACACGGACATTGCGATCGCAACCACTCCGACGACCAGGCCCGCATAGCCGGAGAGTTTGCGCACGGCACGCCCTCTACTGCTTGAGCAATCCAGCTTCGCGGTAGTATTTCTCCGCGCCGGGGTGATACGGCATGCCCAGGCTCTCAGCCATGTCGGACGCCTTCACGCCCTTCATTTCGCTGGTGACGTTACCGAACTCGTCCCGCCCTTCGACGATGGCCTTGGTGATCTTGTAGATCACCTCGGGAGACGTCTTGGACGATGCAATCAGCACGGTCGGCGACTGGAAGGTTTGAACAGAGTCGGTCACGCCCTGGTCCTTGTAGGTGCCGGCCTTGATGGTGTAGCGCACAAAGCCCGAATTGAGCTTGCGCAGTGCGGCGAACTCCTCGTCGCTGACCGGAAGCACGCGCAGCGGCATCGCCGAGCCTAGGTCCAGGACGAAAGATGCCGGCACCACGGTGAACCATCCGGCCGCCATCGCCTGCCGGTTCTTCACCGCCTCTGCATTGGACGACACCGGGCCGTAGCTCTTCGCGCCCAAGTCGTTCAGCGTCATGCCGTTCACCTTGAGCAGGTACTCCCAGCCGGCCGCCAGGCTGGTGTTGCCGCGTGCCGGCAGCGCCACTGGCTGGCCCTTCAGGTCCTTGACGCTCTTGATGTCGCTGTTCGCGGGCACCACCAACTGCCAGACGTTGGGATAGAAATTGGCCACGAACAGGGCCTTGTCGGTGGCCTTGCCGGCAAACTGACCTTCGCCCTTTTGCGCATCGGCCATGACGGTCGTCATCGACCAGCCGATATCGGCCTTGTCACTGCGGATCTTCTCCATGTTGACGAGGGCGGCGCCCGGCTCGACCTGCACGTTCAGCTCGGGATATCGCTTGTTCACGACCTGCGACGCTGCAGCCGCCATTGGTGTCCAACTGCCGCCGGTCGGACCGGCGCTGAAGATGACATCGGTTTTCTGTTGAGCTTGTGCAGCGCCTGCTGCAGCCACGGTCAGTGTGAAAATAGCGGCCAAGCGTACGACTGGCCGCAGACCACGGATGTGGACGGACATCGTTTGCACTCCCTTTGGCGGTTGCGCTCGTTGGCGCCGCTTATTGGGGCTCGTGTCCGCACGTGATCGGCGGCAACTTCGACACCCGTAGCATGCGGGAATTTGGCATCCGCCCTGCTGTCGGGCAGCGTACGTGCCCGCCGCAGCGATTGTCAACGAGGTGTGCTTCCGGCTACCGTACAACGGCTGGCGGAGCGCGGGCATTCGGACCCGGCGCCAACAGCCGGCGTAGGATGCATTGCAAGACGAGGAAAATTTACGAGTCTGACGAGCGGTCGGAGGTCGTTTCGACCAACCATCGGCGGACCGCCTGGAAATGAAGAGCAGCGACCGGCGGCGCGGACGCCGCCGGTCGAAGATATTAGCGAATGACGTAGGGCAGCAGGCCAAGGAAACGCGAGCGCTTGATGGCGCGGGCGAGCTCACGCTGCTTCTTGGCGGAGACGGCGGTGATGCGGCTCGGCACGATCTTGCCGCGCTCGGAGACGTAACGCATCAACAGCTTGGAATCCTTGTAGTCGATCTTCGGCGCATTCGGACCCGTGAACGGGCAGGTCTTGCGGCGACGGAAAAACGGACGGCGTGCACCAGCTTCAGCCATAATTCTTACTCCTCTACCGCTGCTGCTTCGTCTTCACGCGGACGGCGCGGGCCACGGTCGCCGCGGAAGCCACCGCCTTCACGATCGCCACGGAAGCCGCCTTCGCGGTCGCCGCGGAAACCGCCGCCGCGATCGTCGCGCTCGCGGTCACGATCGGCCTTGCGCATCATCGCCGAGGGACCTTCCTCGTGCTCTTCGACGCGGACGGTGAGATAGCGGATGACGTCTTCAGAGATCCGCTCCTGCCGCTCGATCTCGGTGACCGCGGCAGACGGCGCATCGATGTTCATCAGCACGAAATGTGCTTTGCGATTCTTGTTCATGCGATAGGTGAGGGAGCGTACGCCCCAGTTCTCGGTCTTGGTGACCTTGCCGCCGAGCCCTTCGACGATGCCCGTCATCTGGGTGGTCAGCTCTTCGACCTGCTGGGTGCTCGCATCCTGACGCGCGAGAAAAACATGCTCGTAAAGAGGCATGGGTGTCCTTTCCTAGTGTTGGCGCGGTTCCCGGCGGCAAGCCCTTCGAGGCCTTCGGAAAGGACTCGGGGATAAGCTTAGAAGGCGGAAGCACGGGACGACGGGCCGACTGGCCCTGCCACATCAATAACGCCTGCAAAGGTGAGATTGCTGAGACCGTCCGTTCAGCTCCCGGCCGGGATCCACGGATGCGCGGTTTATAAGGATTTTCACCGTGCTGGCAAGGCTTCTTGAGCAGGCCTGAAAGGGTCCTGGCGTCAGCATGGGAAACGGTAGGGCCCAATGGGGATGGTTGACGTATTTGTTTGTATAGCATACAAATAACGGATTGGAGGGCGAGCGATGGCTCCAAAGTCCGTCCAGACGGCGCCAAAAGCGCCCAGCGATCCCAAGCACGCCGCCCGCGCCACGCGTACGGCCGGGCGCCAGATGCGCTCGCGGCTGCTCGATGGCGCTAGCCGGCTGTTCAAGGAGCGGGGCCTCGCCGGAACGTCGATCTCGGACATCGCGGCGGCCGCCGACGCCTTTCCGAGCCAGATCACCTACTACTTCCGCACCAAGGAAGCCCTGTTCGTCGAAGCTGCCTGCCGCGACATGCTGTACGTGGCGCGCGCGGCCGAGGAGGCCGCGTTGCAGGCCCGTACGCCGCGCGACTACACGCGCGCGCTGGTCGAGACCGTCACGGCGACGGATTCGGTCGCCTTCTTTACCGAAGCCCTGACGCTTACCCGCCGCCGCCAGGATCTCGCGCCGCTGGTGGAACGCACCATCGAGCGGCTGCACGGCGAGGGCATGCGCGCCTATGCCGGCCAGATCGAGCGGCACGGCTGGAAAAGCCTGCGCGATCCCGACGCCAGCTCACGGCGATTCTGGGCGCTGGCCATTGGCGTTATGATGGAGGGCTACGCCATCGGCCGTTCGGCCGAGGAATTGTGCAGCGAGATGCTGCGCGTGCTGGGCGATCAGGCCACGGCAACATCCGCGGCCGACAGCGCCAGGCTGCGCCTGGTTGGCGACAACGATGAACCCGACGGGGAGACATCAGCATGACCGCGCTTCGCATGCGCGCCCGCGACTTTCTGACCGAAGATCAACTGGTCGCCGTACGCCAGCGCGTGACATGGAAGGGTGCAGCCCTGATCGCACATGCGTGGGCGCTGATATTGGGATCGATTGCGCTGGTAGCGTGGTGGCCCAATCCGCTGACCTTTCTGCTCGCGGTCGGCATCATCGGCTCGCGCCAGCTCGGGCTTGCGATCCTGATGCATGACGGGGCGCATGGATGCCTGTCGGCCGACGAGAAAATCAACCTGACGCTCAGCCAGTGGTTCTGCGCCTATCCGATCTTCGCCGAAACCCGCGCCTATCGGCGCTACCATTTGCAGCATCATGCGCGCACCCAGCAGGACGACGATCCCGATCTGATTTTGTCGGCGCCGTTCCCGATCACCAAGATGAGCTACCGCCGCAAATTCTTCCGCGATATCACTGGGCAGACCGGCTATCAGCAGCGCAAGGCGCAATTGTTGAATGCGCTTGGCCCAAAGGAATGGCCGCTTGCGCGGCGCGCCGCGCATTTCTGGGAAAAGCTCGGCCCGCAATTTGCAGCCAACGCGGTGTTGTTTGCTGGCCTCGCCGCCGCCGGCATATGGTGGGCCTATCCGCTATTGTGGCTATTGCCGCTGCTCACCTGGCAGATGGTCATCACCCGCATTCGCAACATCGCCGAACACGCCGTCGTTCCCGATTCGAGCGATCCCTTGCGCAACACCCGCACCACGCGCGCGGGTTTTCTCGAACGGTTGTTCATTGCACCGTATTACGTCAACTACCATCTCGAGCATCATCTGTTGTTCTACGTGCCCTGCTACAACCTGCCGCGCGTCCACCGCATCCTTTCTGAAAGCCGATATGCGGACCGGATGGAGGTACAGCCGAGCTATGCCGCCGTGCTGCGGCTTGCGACCGCCAAGCCCGACCACGAGGACCGGCCCGGCAAGCTTGTAAGTAGCGCACGCCGCGCGCGGGCCGGCGCCGAAGTCGGTGGCGACCAGGCGGCGGGCGGCTTCTAGTACGGTGATCGACGGCGGTGTAGCTTCCGTCGGCGACCAAGCGGAGCCAACGAATGATCGATCCGACCACATTGATTGCGTATGTCGCGGTTGTGCTTGGCTTTGTGTTCATTCCAGGCCCCGCGACGCTTCTCACGGTTGCGCGGGCAACGACTTCAGGCACCCCGGTTGGCATCGCCACGGGCGCCGGAATCGCGGCCGGCGACATGATTCACACCTTTATGGCGATCGTCGGTATCTCGGCGATCATTGCCGCTTCGGCCATGCTGTTCAGCATCATCAAGTACCTCGGCGCGGCCTATCTGGTTTACCTCGGCATCCGTGCCGTCCTCGAAAGGACGCCAGCAAATCTTGCGGCCGGCGCACTGCCGATTTCAGCAGGAAAGGCATTCAGGCAAGCGATTTTGGCCGAGGTGCTAAACCCGAAGACGGCGCTTTTCTTCCTCGCGTTTCTCCCCCAGTTCGTACGGCCCGAGAATGGTTCGGTCATGCTCCAGCTCACGATTCTGGGGATCATCTTCGTTGTGTTGGGGTTCGTCAGTACGACGGTTTTTGCAGTAGGCGCCGGAGGTCTCGGGACCTTCCTTCGCCGCAATCCTGCGGTGCTGAAATGGCAGGGGAAGGCAATCGGCGGTCTCTACTGCGCTCTGGGTATCCGGCTGGCGCTACAAGAACGCTGATCCGCTCCGGCCCATTGATGACCCGGCAACGGCCCGGCGATACCGCACCGCGGCTTGACATCCCGGCCCGCGTCAGTGTCTTACGGCCCCCAATCTTACGAGGGAGCACCGGATGACGGCTGCATTTACATTTCCGGGGCAGGGTTCCCAGGCGGTCGGCATGGGCAAGGCCCTGGCGGAAGCCTTTCCGGCCGCGCGGGCGGTGTTCGACGAGGTTGATTCGGCGCTCGGCGAAAAGCTGACCGCGATCATCTGGGATGGCCCGGCCGAAACCCTCCAGCTCACTGAAAATGCCCAGCCGGCCCTGATGGCGGTGTCGATTGCCGCGCTGCGCGTGCTGGAGACCGAGGCGGGCTTTTCCGTCGGACGGGATGCGGCTTTTGTCGCCGGCCATTCGCTCGGCGAATATTCCGCGCTGGCCGCGGCCGGCAGCCTCAGCATCAGCGATACCGCCCGCCTGCTGCGCACCCGTGGTCTTGCAATGCAAAAGGCGGTGCCGGTCGGCGCCGGCGCGATGGCGGCGCTGCTTGGGCTCGACTATGAGGCGGCGATGGCCGTCGCCAACGAAGCCGCGCAAGGGCAGGTCTGTCAGGCCGCCAACGACAATGGCGGCGGGCAGGTGGTGGTGTCCGGCGACAAGGCGGCTGTCGACCGCGCCGTGGAAATCGCCAAAGCCAAAGGCGCCAAGCGTGCAATGCTGCTGCCGGTGTCCGCGCCATTCCATTGCAAGCTGATGCAGCCTGCCGCCGATGCGATGGCAGAGGCGCTTGCAGGTGTAACGATCAGGACGCCGGCTGCGCCGCTGGTGGCGAACGTGCTGGCCGCGCCGATCACCGATCCCGACGAGATTCGCCGCCGCCTGATCGAGCAGGTCACCGGCACGGTGCGCTGGCGCGAGTCGGTGGCCTATATGGCAGCACATGGCGTCACGCGGTTCTTCGAAATTGGTGCCGGCAAGGTGCTGAGCGGGCTGGTCAAGCGGATCGCCGACGGCGCGGTCGGCGTGGCGATCGGGGGACCCAACGATATTGCCGCCGCGAAGGACGCATTGGCGGCGTCGGCCTAAAAAGCTCCCGGAAGGAGACATTGATGTTCGATTTAACTGGCAGGACGGCGCTGGTGACCGGCGCGACCGGCGGCATCGGCGGTGCGATCGCGCAGGCGTTGCATGGTCAAGGCGCGACAGTGGCGATCTCCGGCACGCGCCGCGAGGTGCTGGATTCGTTTGCCAGCAAGCTTGGCGAACGCGTCCATGTGCTGCCGTGCAACCTTTCCGACAGCGCGGAGGTCGAGGCGCTGGTGCCGGCGGCGGAAGCCGCGATGGGGCAGGTCGATATCCTGATCGCCAATGCGGGCATCACGCGCGACAATCTGTTTGTCCAGTTGCGTGACGAGGATTGGGACGACGTCATCAACGTCAACCTGACTGCGACCTTCCGTCTTGCCCGCGCCGCAACAAAACTGATGATGCGCAAGCGCTTCGGCCGGATCATAGCGATCACCTCGATCGTCGGCGTGACCGGTAACCCCGGCCAGGCCAACTACACCGCGTCGAAGGCCGGAATCATCGGCCTGATCAAGACGCTCGGTGCGGAGTACGCCAAACGCAACGTGACCGCCAATTGCATCGCGCCGGGATTCATCAAGACGCCGATGACCGACGCGCTCAACGACAAGCAGCGCGAGACCATCCTGGCGAAGGTTCCTGCGGCGCGGCTGGGGACGCCGGAGGACATCGCGGCGGCAGCGGTCTATCTCGCCTCCAACGAGGCAGCCTACGTCACCGGCCAGACGATTCACGTCAACGGCGGAATGGCCATGATTTGAGCGAGTTATTGCCCCGATCTATGCGGCCAAAGGCCGTTGTCCGGGGCGGGTGAGGCTTGTAGTCAAGGCTTGGGAAGTATGGTAACCGAACCCCCGACGGATGGGCAAACAAGGCCATTGCAGGATTTTGAAACCCTGTATATTGGCGTGGCGACGCCTGCCGTTCGCCGGGGCTTTGTCGGCTACCACCGGGCCGAATCAAGACTATGCGCGATAGCGAAGGAAGTTTAACGACCACGATAGCTCGTAGCGTCTCTATAGCGTCTTGGGGTCGGGTCCAATGGAACAAGCACGAGGTTAAAGATGAGTGAGATTGGCGAGCGGGTTAAGAAGATTGTGGTCGAACACCTCGGTGTTGAACCCGATAAGGTTGTCGACAACGCAAGTTTCATCGACGACCTCGGCGCCGACAGCCTCGACACCGTCGAGCTTGTGATGGCATTTGAAGAAGAGTTCGGCTGTGAAATCCCCGATGACGCCGCCGAGACGATTTTGACCGTCGGCGACGCGACGAAGTTTCTCGAGAAGAACGCTAAGAGCTGACGTCCCGGGCGGGTAGAGACAGAGCCGGACGGGCCGTCATCAAACGGTCCCCCGGTTTCTTGTTTTGGGCCATTAGTTTCGGGCTGGAGTTTTGACATGAGGCGGGTTGTCGTCACGGGGCTGGGCATGGTTACGCCGCTCGGCTGCGGCGTTGACACAACGTGGGCGCGTATCCTCAACGGCCAGAGCGGTGCCAAGAAGATCGACACGTTCGAAGTCGCCGATCTCGCCAGCCAGATCGCCTGCGTTATTCCGCGTGGCGATGGCTCTGATGGTACTTTCAATCCCGACCAGTGGATGGAGCCGAAGGAACAGCGCAAGGTCGACGACTTCATCATCTTTGCGATGGCTGCGGCACGCCAGGCGCTCGACGACGCCAACTGGCATCCGGCGACCGAAGAAGACAAATGCGCCAGCGGCACCCTGATCGGTTCGGGGATCGGCGGCCTGTCCGGCATCGCCGAGACGTCGCTGCTGTTAAAGGAGCGCGGGCCGCGCAGGGTTTCGCCGTTCTTCATTCCGGGGCGGCTGATCAACCTCGCTTCGGGTTATGTATCGATCGAGCACGGCCTCAAGGGCCCCAATCATTCCGTGGTCACGGCCTGTTCGACCGGCGCGCATGCGATCGGCGATGGTGCCCGCCTCATTGCGCTCGGCGATGCCGACGTGATGGTCGCGGGCGGCACGGAATCGCCGATCTGCCGGCTGGGGATGGCCGGGTTCTGCGCGGCGCGCGCGCTCTCGACCAGCTTCAACGACGCGCCGCAAAAGGCCTCGCGGCCCTACGATAAGGACCGCGACGGATTCGTGATGGGCGAGGGCGCCGGCGTCGTGGTGCTCGAGGAATATGAGCACGCGAAAAAGCGCGGTGCGCAAATCTATTGCGAAGTGATCGGCTATGGCCTGTCGGGCGACGCCTATCACATCACCTCGCCGTCACCGGATGGAGATGGCGGCTTCCGCAGCATGAGCGCGGCGATCAAGCGCGCCGGCATCGCGGTATCGGATATCGACTACATCAACGCCCACGGAACTTCGACGCAGATCGGCGACGAGATCGAACTCGGCGCGGTGGAGCGGCTGCTCGGCAACGCCGCCTCCAAGGTGTCGATGTCATCGACCAAGTCGTCGACCGGGCATCTGCTCGGCGCGGCCGGTGCGATCGAGGCCATTTTCAGTATCCTTGCGATTCGCGATAACATTGCTCCACCCACCATCAATTTAGAGAATCCGTCGGTGCAAACGGCGATCGATCTGGTGCCGCAGACCGCGCGCAAGCGCGAGATTAACGTCGCGCTGTCGAATTCCTTCGGTTTCGGGGGGACCAACGCCTCCGTGATCATTCGGCGCGTGGCCGACTAGCAAGTGTTTAGAGCGACTCCACCGTTTTGCCGTATTCGGCGATGACTTCTACATACGGGCGTATGCTATCGGCTGGGCAAGGGATTGCCGAGTCGCGATTGAACCGACAGGATTCAGGTTGCATCGATGAGTGAGAGGCCGCCCATTTCACCACGAAGCCCGCGCGCTGCGTTGGAGCCCGAGAAGGTGCCGCCGCCGCCGAAGCGGTCGGATCGCGCCCGCAATCCATTCGTGGTGGTCGGCAATGCCATCTTCACCATCCTGATCATTCTGATGATCGGGGTGGGGGCGGTGTACTATTACGGCAGACAAATCCTGGAAACGCCCGGCCCGCTGAAGGAAGACAAGATCGTCAACATTCCCTCGCGTGCCGGAAAGCGCGACATCGCCGACGCGCTGCTGCGCGAAGGCGTGATCAACGTCAATCCCTGGGTATTCATCGGCGGCGTGTTTGCGCTGAAGGCAAGCTCCGACCTCAAGCCCGGCGAATATTCCTTCCAGAAGAACGCCAGCCTGCGCGACGTCATCGCCACCATCGTCGAAGGCAAGGTGGTGCAGCATGCCGTCACGATTCCGGAAGGTCTGACTTCCGAACAGATCGTGACGCGACTCCTCGACAACGACATCTTCGCCGGCTCGGTTCGGGAAATACCCCGCGAAGGCACGTTGCTGCCCGAAACCTACAAGTTTCCGCGCGGCACCACGCGCGAGCAGGTGATCCAGCGCATGCAGCAGACCCAGAAGCGGGTGCTCACGGAAATCTGGGAGCGCCGCAACCCGGACGTTCCGGTCAGGTCGCTGGATCAGCTCATCACGCTGGCCTCGATCATCGAGAAGGAAACCGGCCGGGCCGACGAGCGCAGCCGCGTGGCGGCGGTATTCGCCAATCGCCTGCGGCAAAGGATCAAGCTGCAGTCGGATCCGACGATCATCTATGGCCTGGTCGGCGGCAAGGGAACGCTGGGCCGGCCGATCAAGCGCTCCGAGATTACGCAGCCGTCGCCCTACAACACCTATGTGATTGACGGTTTGCCACCCGGGCCGATCGCCAATCCGGGCCGCGCCTCGCTCGAAGCCGCCGCCAACCCGGCACGCACGCGCGACCTGTTCTTCGTGGCTGACGGAACGGGTGGGCACGCCTTTACCGAGACCTACGACCAGCACCAGAAGAACGTTGCCAAGCTGCGGTCGCTGGAAAAGCAGATTCAGAACGACACTGTCGAACCATCGGAGGATGCGCCGCCGCCGACGGCGGCCGGAGCACCGGCCGATACCAATCCAACCGCGACGACGCCGCGGCCGGCAGCGCCGGCTAAAAAGCCGCCCGCTCGTCCTCCGGCACCTGCAACCGCGCCGGCCCGCCAGGGCGCCGCGCAATCGACCACGACGCCGCCGGTGGTTCAGCGCTGACGCCCGCCGGTCGCGAAGACGTTCCAGGCCGCAGCCGGAACGCAATTCCACTTTGGCGGAAATCGGCTTATGGTCTCGCCATCCATTTCGAGTCTCGAAATCCCTGTCTTTTGGAAAGTGTTACGCGATGGCGCTATCGAGCATGACCGGTTTTGCCCGGAGCCACGGCGCCAGCGGCCCCTACACGTTCGAATGGGAACTGAAGTCCGTCAACGCCAAGGGCTTTGACCTTCGCCTGCGCCTGCCGCCCGGTTGGGACGAACTCGAGGTCTTTGCCAAGAAACGCGCCGGCGAGGTGCTCTCGCGGGGTACGGTGTACGCCAACCTCAACGTCAAGCGCGCCAACGCGGTTTCGACCGTGCGCATCAATGAAGACGTGCTCGCCTCGATCGTGAAGGTCGCAGGCGTGCTCGCCAGCAAGATCGACGCGGTGGCGCCCAGCATCGACGGACTGCTCGGCATCAAGGGCGTCATCGAGGTGGTCGAACCCGAAAGCGATGAGGCGGAGGACAAGGCAGCAAAGGATGCGGCGGCGGCCGCCTTCGAGCAGGCGCTCGGCCATCTCGTCGAGATGCGCCGCCGCGAGGGCATGACGCTCGGGCAAATCCTGATCCAGCGCATGGATGAAATCGAGAGGCTGGCGAAAAAGGCCGAGGCCGCGCCCGGCCGCAAGCCGGAGGCGATCCGGGCGCGGCTGGCCGAGCAGGTGGCGGCGCTGCTGGAGACTTCCGAACGCTTCGATCCTGACCGGCTCAATCAGGAAGCCATTCTGATTGCGACCAAGGCCGACATTCGCGAAGAGCTCGACCGCATTGCCTCGCACGTCGCGCAGGCGCGCGAGATGATTGGCAAAGGCGGCCCGGTCGGGCGGCGGCTAGATTTCCTCGCCCAGGAATTCAATCGCGAGGTCAACACATGCTGCTCCAAATCGAACGATCTGGAATTGACCCAGACCGGGCTCGAGATGAAAAACGTCGTCGAGCAATTCCGCGAGCAGGTCCAGAATCTGGAGTGACCGATGACGGCTGGTGGTTTCGACGGAGTTGAACGGCGCGGGCTGATGTTCGTGCTCTCCTCGCCCTCGGGCGCGGGCAAGACCACGCTGTCGCGCCTCCTGATCGAGCGGATGCCGGGTTTGAAGATGTCGGTATCCGCCACCACGCGGCCGATGCGGCCGGGCGAAGTCGATGGCCGCGACTATTTCTTCGTCGACAAGCCCAGGTTCGAAGCGATGGTCGCGCA
This sequence comes from Bradyrhizobium sp. RDI18, assembly GCF_043203335.1. NCBI lineage: Bacteria > Pseudomonadati > Pseudomonadota > Alphaproteobacteria > Hyphomicrobiales > Nitrobacteraceae > Bradyrhizobium > Bradyrhizobium sp. RDI18. The sequence continues at coordinate 316,475 of NZ_JBICRN010000008.1, forward strand.
GGGCGAATTGCTGGAGTGGGCGACCGTGTTCGACAACCGCTATGGCACGCCGCGTGCGCCGGTCGAGACCGCCTTGTCGGCCGGGCAGGACGTGCTGTTCGACATCGACTGGCAGGGTACGCAGCAATTGCGGGAAAAGGCCCGCGCCGACGTCGTCAGCGTATTCATCCTGCCGCCCTCGGCAGCCGACCTCGAGAAACGGCTGCACACGCGGGCGCAGGATTCCGACGAGGTGATTCGCGGTCGCATGAGCCGCGCCACCCATGAACTCAGTCACTGGGCGGAATACGACTATATCGTCGTCAACCAGAACGTCGATGACGCATTCGCCGAAGTGCAGTCGATCCTCAAGGCCGAGCGGCTCAAGCGCGAGCGCCGCACCGGCCTGACCGAGTTCGTTCGCAAGCTGCAGCGCCAGTTGGAAAAATAACTGCCGCGTAGGCTTCGGTTACGTCTGCGCGCTGCGGGCGAGCCGGGCCAGCATTTCCGTAACCTGCTGATCGCGCTCTCGCTCCTGAGGGACGCGTGCGCGTTCCTGCGGTGCCCGCACCACTCGTTCCTGGGGTGCCCGCACTCGCTCCTGGGGTGCGCGCACTCGTTCTTGCGGTACGCGTACTCGTTCCTGGGGCACACGGGCGCGCTCCTGCGGCGCGCGGGGCCGCTCCTTGGGTACGCGGGTATGCTGCACAGCGCCGGTGCGCCGCAGCCGGGCGTCTTCATCGTGGAACACCGGCGGCGCGGGACGTTTGGTGCGGGCGGCATCCCACATCGCACGCCGCTTGCGGCGCATAGCGCGGCGCGCCCGCATGCGCCCGATCCTGACAATCGCGCTGACCGTGAGGCCGGCGAGCGCCAGCGCTGCCGCCATCACCAAAAGCAGCTTCTGCAGTGAGGCGGTCGGCTTTGCCGGTTCTGCCGCGACAGGTGCAGCTTGTTCTGCTGCGGGCTGCTGCACTTCGTCAGCCTGCGGCGGCTGGTTTGCGGGCGTGGCGGCGGCAGCGACTTGGAGACTGGTCGGATTGGTCGAAGCGCTCGCGGCGGGCGCGTCGTTCCACCGCATCGTCGCCAGCGGCGCCGGTGCCAGCACGTTCGGCATGCTTGCGCGTGGGCCGTTCTGATCGGTGGAGGCGGGCACGGCGCCAGCTGTTTGCGGCTCGGCCTTGGCGGGCGGATTTTGCTCGGCGCGGGCTTGCTGGGCAATCCATTCGGCGCGCGCGTCGCCGAACGACTTGCGCGTCTCCGTTTGCGGCGGCACTTCGGCCGAAGACGCCGCCGGCGCCGACTGCGGCGGCGCGGCACGCGCGAACTTGTCGTCGGCCTTCTCGTTCTCCTCGCGCAGATACCAGCATTGACGTTTCGTCGTGCGGTCGATGCGATAGTACCAATGGCTGCCCGAGGGGGTGGCCCCCTTCGGCGCGGACAGGCAGTTGTCTGCTGCGGCCTGTTTCGCTCGTGTGCCGGCTTCCGCAGCTTGCTCGGCCGACTGCGCCCGGAGATCCGTCACGGTGGCCAGATTTGTACCTGCCACAATGCCGGCAAGGAGAGCCGGGACGAATTTCACGGAACGGTACGACATCTGCATCCCCGGCAACGCTACGCTACTCGACGCTTGATGCCCCCAATCTGGTCAGAGACTTGGGTCGCAATGAGCCGCAATTTCGGAGCGGATGCGGTATAATTGCGGCTCGCGCGCCGCCTCATATGTGGCGGGCTAAGGCCATGAAAAAGCGGTGGAAAACAGCGGCCTTTCTGTGGGTTGAAAGCGCTACTGTTTAGAAGCGGTCCAGCGTCCGGAACATCCGTCGGATCGCACGAAGGAGCCGGTGCGGGGGCAGCCTTATGCCGGTGCTCGGATACGCATGGTTGTTTTCGACAGATGCGGCCGGCACCGGATATAACATTGCGATCTCGCGGCGCGGGGCGCGCCCGAAGTTATGCATCGACGAAGCCCTCAGGAAATAGAGGGCGCAGGGAAAGCCGGGTGCCCATCACACCCGCAGTCGTGCGCAAGAATGCACACGGTGGACCACAGGTGCGCCGGAACACCCGGCTTTCCCTGCGCAGTGGTTGTAACGGCTTTGCCTGTCAGGCAAATTGGTAGCATTAGCTCGGCGTTGAGACGTGCCGATGAAGGCCATAGCCGCATTGACCTCCTTATCTGGGTTTGACTCCGAGCAGGATTGGCACCGTGTCGCGAAGCTTGAGCGACTTCACCATATCCTGGGTGCTGTCCTTGTATTTCTTGAAATGATGAGTTTCGAGATGCGCTCTGTATGCCTCCACACCCGCGTACATCTCGAAGACCAGGACGCGGGCTGGGTTCTCCTTGTCGGTCACGGCATATAGAGCCAATACTCCCGGCTCGAGCCGGACGGCTGCTTCGATCTGCTCTTTCACTGCGGCCTTGTAAGCCTCCAGTTGAGCCGGATCGATCTCGATCTCGGCCACTCGCACGTAAGGTTCTTTGCTGTCCTGAGCGAAAGCTGGCGCAGATGCCATGGCCAGCATCGCGGCACCGAGCGCGAGAAGTTGCCTGATTTCCATATCACTCTCCTTCAACCGAGTACGCCGGGCGCGGAACGATCTTTACTGTCGCCGATCATGGCATTGAGACATGGGCTAAGTCGCGATCGCTATCGGTTTCGCCGCATGAGCCCTTGCACGATGTAGATGTTGGAATGGCCAGCTTTCTGCCGGATCGGCCGAAGCTGCGCATAGGCTGCGGAATTGTACCAAGCCTGCGCCTTCTCCATGCTGTCGAACTCGATGACGACAAGTCGTCCCCTGGGTGATTGGCCCTCAAGCGGCACAGGATCTCCGCCGCGGACGATGAAACGGCCGCCGAACGGCTTGAAGGTTGACTCGACGTCGGCGCTATAAGGCTTGATCGCCTCGCCGTCGCTCAACTCGAAATCCGCGACGTATTAGGCTGGGGCAGGGATCGACCCGTCCTGAGCCCTGGCGGCCCATGGACCAACGATGCAAACCATCGTGGTTACGATCAATAGCCACGTCCTGCTCATAGGCGATCTCCTCAGCAATATCAGACCTCTCGGCCAGCCTGCGACCATACGCGCCGGCGACTATTTGGCAGACAGCATGCGACTTCATGTGGACTTCGGTTTCACTTGCGAAACTGCTCGTCGCTGACCCTCTCCATCCAGTTGACGTTCCTGCCGTCGAGCGACTCCTGGATGGCAATATGCGTCATGGCCGTCGTCGGCGTCGCACCGTGCCAATGCTTCAGGGCCGGCGGAAACCACACAACATCGCCCGGCCGCACCTCCTCGATCGGTCCGCCTTCTCGTTGGACCCATCCCAGCCCCGAGGTGATGATCAATGTTTGGCCGAGAGGATGCGTGTGCCAGTTGGTGCGAGCGCCGGGCTCAAAGGTCACGTGACCAGCCCCGACCCGCGCCGGATCGGGTGCCTGAAACAACGGGTCCACGCGGACAGATCCCGTGAACCAATCCGGCGAACCCTTGGCAGAAGGACGCGAGCCGTTTCGCTTGATGTCGATGTCCATGTCTCTGCTCTTTGCTTCGGTCGGCAAATTTTGGGCGGCATGTTTGCCGAGCGTCGTCAGCGAGGTGGCGCCGGCTGCCGTGATCGCGATTGCTGCCCGCCGCGAGTGGGTCCGGATCATCTGCTACCTTGACCTCTTCTCGATCACGTCCTTGACGACCGGCGCGGCGGAGAACGCGTTTGGCCAGCCGGTATAGAAGGCGAGATGGCCGAGCAGCTCTCCGGCTTCTTCCCGCTTCAATCCGTTATCCATCGCGCGATTCAGGTGGTACGTGATTTGAGCAACTTGTCCGGTTGCGACGAGAGCGCTGACCGTGACCAGACTGCGGTCCCGCGGAGCCAGGCCCGGCCTCAGCCAGAGATCGCGGAACAGCACGTCGGTCGTGTATTGGACGAGGCTTGGAGTGATCTGGCCGAATTGCTGTTCGACGCGCGACGCGCGCTGCGACTCCGCCGCCTCGTCCAGAGGAAGGTTTGGTCCTGATGCCTGCGGGATTTGGTCCGCCCCGATGTTGCGGCTCCTGAAGACCTCGCTGGCGGCCGGAATCGCATTCATTGCGTTCGCCCAGCCGGTATAGAACGCTAGGTGCGTGATGATCTCCGATATCTCCGCCGGCTTTACGCCGTTGTCGATCGCAAGATTGAGATAGTACGGCAGCTCGATCGTCTGGTCGCGGGCAATGAGAGCGGCGAGGGTGACGATACTACGATCCCGGGGAGAAAGACCGGGCCGCTTCCAGAGATCGCCAAGCACGACACCTTGCGCGTACCTTTCGAGGGCCGGCGCGACCGCCCGAATGTCCTGGGATGTGAGCATCGGCTTTGCTCCTTCCGGGGTTGTCGGTGCCTGCGCCATCCCTTGAGCTAACAGGCAGAATGAGAAGGCGGCGGCGGCAAGCACTCTCATGGCGACTCTCCTCGTTGGTGGCCGCGCCCAGAGACTCGGGCGATACGAACGCGTTCACAGCGCCTGGCGCGTAGGCGGATTGAGGATTTCAGTGAAGTCCAGATTGATCCTGTCTGCTTGCCGAGGCGTGCCGGGCCTCGATTGCTGATCCGAACCTAGGCCTTCCGCCGTCCGATGATTAGATGATAGAAGCTACATGCAATCATTAGACAGACTTATCAATGAAACGCGAAGACGCGAGCGACCTCCTCGCCTTCCTTGCAGTGGCGCGGGAGCGCAGTTTTACCCGGGCTGCTGCGAAGCTCGGAATGACTCAATCTGCCCTCAGCCAGATCATTCGCAGCCTGGAGGACCGATTAGGCCTCAGGCTGTTGAACCGGACGACGCGCAGCGTGACACCAACGCAGGCCGGAGAACGGCTGTTCCTAAGTATCGGTCCCAAGTTCAACGAGATGGACGCAGAGCTTGCTGCACTGAGCGAACTCCGCGAAAGGCCGGCCGGGACCATCCGCTTCACCGCGACAGAGTATGCTGCCACGGAAATCTTGCTGCCTGCCTTGCGCAAGATCCTGCCAAAGTACCCTGAGATTCACGTCGAGGTGATTATCGACTACGGGCTCACCAACATCGTGGCGCAGCAGGTAGATGCAGGTATCCGGCCAGGCGAACTTGTCGCAAAGGATATGATCGCTGTTCGGGTCAGTCCCGATTTGCGAATGGCCGTCGTCGGCTCGCCGTCTTATTTCGCTGATCGCAAGCGGCCCCGGACACCACAGGACCTGACAGGCCACAACTGCCTCAACCTTCGCCTGCCGACCCACGGCGGCAGCCTTTACGCCTGGGAATTCGAAAAGAACGGGCGAGAGGTCAACGTTCGTGTTGAAGGCCAGCTTGTGTTCAACAGCGCGGGCCTCCTCCTGGAAGGAGCTCTGCGGGGCTTCGGGCTAGCCTACCTCACCGAAGGCCACGTGCAGCCGTACGTTTCGAGGGGACAACTTGTCCGCGTTCTTTCGGATTGGTGCCCGCCATTCTCCGGGTATCACCTGTACTATCCCAGCCGGCGACAGGTTTCCCCGGCGTTCTCATTGATTGTGGATGCGCTTCGCTTCCGAGGGCAAGTCGGATAGGACGAAAAACGCTGGAGCGCCCCTTGGACTGGACCGAGAAGGTCTACAAGCCGGACGTCATCGCCAAGACCGACCTTCATCATAGAGATAAACGTGGCACAGAATATCTACGACAATCCCGATTTCTTCGCTGGCTACAGCCAATTGCCTCGCCAGGTGCATGGGCTGGACGGTGCGCCCGAATGGCCGGCTGTTCAGGCCATGCTGCCCGCGCTAACCGGCAAGCGCGTGGCCGATCTGGGCTGCGGCTTCGGCTGGGCCTCGCGCTGGATGCGCGCGCAGGGCGCGGCCTCGGTGCTTGGCCTCGATCTGTCGCAGAACATGATCGACCGCGCCAAGGTCGATACCTCGGACCCGGCCATTGAATATCTGCTCGCTGATCTCGAGACGCTGGAGCTGCCCGAAGCGGCATTCGACCTCGTCTACAGCGCCTTGACCTTTCACTATGTCGAGGATTTTCGGCACCTCGCGCGCATGATCCACAACGCGCTGGTCCCAGGCGGAGATCTGGTCTTCACGATCGAGCATCCGATCTTCATGGCCGCGGCGCATCCGCGTTGGATCGCCGATGAAGACGGCCGCCGGACCTGGCCGGTCAACGGCTACTCGGTCGAGGGCGAGCGCCGCACGGACTGGTTCGCTAAGGGCGTGCTGAAGTATCACCGGACCCTCGGCACGACGCTCAACACGCTGATTGATGCGGGCTTCGAGTTGCGCCGGGTTGAGGAGTTCGCCCCGACGCGCGAACAGATCGAGCACTTGCCCGAACTGGCCGAAGAGCTGGAGCGGCCGATGATACTCCTGATCTCAGCGCGAAAGACAGAGAGGCGGTGACCCGGTGCCGTGGCCTTCGATTGCAGTCCAGTGCTGTCACCGTAACTCTTGCTAATATTGGAGGGCTGTCGTTGCAACGAACCATGACGAAGATTCTTCGGCAGCGGGTGCGATGCTGACCCGCCTACCAGCATTCAAGAAACGCAAGAAGGGCTCCAGCGGCGCTGAGGCCCTTCTTTTGCGGGAACGGTGTCGCAGGGGGTGCGACATCGCACCAATTCCTGACCTACCGATCGGTCCAGCGTCCCAGCCGGACCCCGATCTGATCGTCGCTAACCGTCGATCGCGTGTTTAGTCGCAGATACGCTCGCGGATCCTGACGCGTTCACCAAAGCGGTTGGTGCGTTCGCGGATCACGATCCGGCAGTCATCTCTGTAATCGCGGTAATAGGGACGATCATAGCCGGGACCAACGTAGACGCCGCCAGGACCGACGCCGAACTCGATAGCGTTGGCCGAAGCGATGGTTCCGACCGTAAGCAGTGTCGCAATCGCCAAGACAGATAGCCTCATAGTTACCTCCTCTTGTCGATCAAAACCAAAGGCTTCGGAAGCCATTCGTTCCGCTCTGCGGCGATTTTGATAGCGCGCTCATCCTAGGTTCCGCCAAGGAACATTGCAGCGCGTGGTCACTACGGTGGCAGTGCACGCAATTGACGTTGCGGATCACCAGGCTTCGCTAACACGTCAAATGCATTGTGACTTACCGATCCATCCGAGTTGTCACCGCCTAGCTCAATATCTGTGAAAGGATCTGGTTGTTCATTGCTTGCGAGGGGCTTTACCTTCGGCGGAAACAGATGGTCTGCCTAAGGCTAGAATGTGAGTGTTGGTGTTTTTGCGGACTCCGCGCGCCCCCGAGTGCGCTCTGTGTCGGGCGCCATTGCCTCAAGGAATAATATTGCATTGAGAAACATGCAATTATTGGTTGAAGAGGGGCGTTTCCTCGGATAGCCTTTCGTTGCCTGGTCACCTTGAAGCAGGCAAATTTTTTCTGAAATCATTTTTGCAGTCATACTGGGAGCGGGATTGTGGGCAGGAAATGCGTCGTCAACGTTGATCTTGCGGATGTTTTTGAAACGAAGGATCGTAAGAAGCTTTTGAAGACACTCGCTTGGGGCGATGAGGTCGAGGTTATCAAGGAAACCAAAACTCACCTTGAAGTGGTTGTGGTCCAATTTCACGAGGAACAAGACGGAAGTATTGTGCCGGAGCGGCGCACTGGTTTTATTGTTCCGCGAAAGAGCAGCGGCTTGAAGCCCGCGGATATTGTCATCCCACGCAACAAGAACAAAGTCCTCAAAGTCAACTTTGTCGACGTTCAGCAGGGCGATGGCTCTGTGATCGAGTCCCCAGCGGGCAAGATCATGCTGGTCGATGGCGGCGATAACCAGCTCTTTGCGCGCTATTTGGCGTCACGGTTTCGCGGGACCTCACTAAAAAAGCCGAAGGCTATCGATTGCATCCTGGTGACGCACGGCGATGCCGATCACTTCGTCGGACTGCCGGAGATCCTTAAATCGGAAACCAACGAGAGAGCGCTAAAGCGCTTGTTCATTGAACCCAAACGCGTCTACCACAATGGTATTGTCAAAAGGCCCGGCAAGAAAGGTAACCGAAACAGGAAAGAAGTCGAACTTTTGGGTCCAACCAAGAAGGTCGGTGATGAAACCTTCATCGTAGGTTTGGAGCAAAATCTTCTTAGCGTTGCCGATGACGAGATGAACGGGCCTTTCAGGGTCTGGAAGGAGACACTCCGGACGTATAACAAACGCGCGCGACTTCAGCTCCGCCGGCTCGAGTTCGGCGATGACGATGCCTTCGATTTTTTAAGAGATGAGGACATCAAGGTCGAAGTCCTTGGACCGCTGGCAACCAAGGTTTCTGGGAAGTCGGCACTTAAATTCCTTGGTAATCCGCCCAAGGGCCCTCGTGTCGGTCATGAGTCGCTTGATACCGACGATCTCCGCACCAGCGGACTTTCCGCGTCTCACACGATCAACGGTCATTCCATCGTGTTTCGGATGACCTACGGCAACATCAGCTACCTGTTTTCCGGAGATCTTAACGACGAAGCAGGACGTCTCCTGACACGCGAGCACAACAAAGGGGCGCTCAATCTTAAGGCCGAGGTTTTCAAAGTGCCACACCATGGATCGGCGGATTTCTCTGGTGCATTCATCCAGTCGGTCGCGCCGATCGTTAGCGTGGTCTCCAGTGGCGACGAGAACGCTCGTAAGGAATACATTCATCCGCGAGCGACCCTGGTCGGCGCTCTTGGCAAATGGTCGCGGGTGCCGGAACCCCTAGTGTTTGTTACGGAGCTTGTGGCGTTCTTTAAGGTCGAAGACTGGGCACGCCTTATCGACAGCGCGAAGGACAAAAAGCGAGGGGAGTTCTTCGCGTTCAGCAGGACCGCCTTTGGCATGGTCAAGACGCGAACCAACGGTGATCGGCTGCTCGTCTACACCGATAGTGGCAACGTCAAAATGAAAGAAGCTTACGCTTACGCGTTCAATGATGCGGGCCTATTGGAGCCAGAAGTTGTTGTCCGGGCGTAGTCGCTCCGTCCCTCAATCCGCGCTCTCGCTGCAAAAGCCGCCAGCAATGCCTTTCCTTGCCACCAATCTCCAAGCCTGCTTGCCTCGTGTATCCCTCCGCGAGGACCGCGGGGCATGTGAGCTTGCAGAGGTCCAGTGTTCAAGTGGGTGGAGCAATCCGTCCAACTTTAGCGTGTCAATCGCTTCGGCGAGGGTGAGGCCGCGATGGAGGCAGAACCATTCTCCTGTGTGACGATGCCACTGGATGTCGAAGCGATTACGGCTGATCCGGTCGAGGTGGGCGAACGGGGCGTCGAACTCTTCGCCGAGATTCTCCGGGAAGCCGGAGCGGTAGCGTTGAATGAAGCGATATTTGGTGCCGTGCCACTTTCCCGGGATATCGACGGGGTAGTTGAACTGCGTCGGCCGGATAGTGGGCAGGAAGCGGGGCTTCAGGAAATCGTCAATCAGTTCCTGGCAGGCGGCGGTCACCGCCGATTTATCTGCCGCGGACAGGTCGCTTGTTCTCATGTGCCCTCCTTGCTCACGCCGCTTCGACATGGCTCGGCACGAGCTTTCGCCAGTTCCAGGGCAGAAGCTCAGCACCCTCTGGATAGCATGATCGTTGATGCGCCAGCACGTCGGCGAGCCAAGCTGCAGTCCTTGACGTTTCCCCAATTTGTGTCCATATGCGGGGTAATCGACACTTGGCCGAACGACTGGGCCCGCTTTGCCTTGCTGCTGACAGGCACGCACGTTTCAGACCCTTCTCCAAAAATCGATCAGCGGACGTAGGTTCCGATCCATCGGTGCCTCGATCTTACGTGACTGTCAGAAGGGATATCTGTGCCTAAGAGAACTGTGCAGGGATCTAATGGGCAAAAAGACTTTGGCTTCATTCAGACTCCCATTGGCAGCGATGACGTCCTCAACGCACGGCGTTGGAAGCCCATTTTGGGCAACTACAGCGCCCCAATTCGGCTGCGGAGCCTGACCGAGTTGGCGATCACGGCTTTGCCGCTCGTCATCCTGTGGACCGCGGCTTGGTTCACGTTCTCCCTTGGCTATGCCTGGGCTTCATTGCTTATCGCGTTTCCGGCCGCTGGCTTTCTCTTGCGCCTGTTCATGATCCAGCACGACTGCGGCCATGGCACCTTTTTTGCGGGCCGCCTGGCGAACGACTGGGTCGGCCGCGCCATTGGCGTGCTCACGCTCACACCCTACGACTATTGGCGCCGCACGCATGCGATTCATCATGCCACCACCGGCAACATCGATCGCCGCGGCATCGGCGACGTCGATACGCTGACCGTGCGCGAATACCGGGCCCTTCCTTGGTGGGGTCGTCTGAAATACCGTCTTTATCGCAACCCGCTGATCATGTTCGGTCTCGGGCCGGCCTATCTGTTTCTTTTGCAACAGAGGATTCCGGTCGGCCTGATGCGCAATGGCTGGCAGCCTTGGGCCAGTACAATGGCAACCAATCTCGCGATTGCCGTCATCGTCGCTGCGCTCACATGGTTTATCGGGATCAAGGCGTTCCTGCTCGTGCATCTTCCGATTACGCTGCTGGCCGCCACGGCCGGCGTATGGCTGTTCTACGTGCAGCATCAGTTTGAACACACGACGTGGGATCGCGACGAGAACTGGAACCTGCATCAAGCCGCTCTGCACGGCAGCTCACATTACGAACTGCCGGCGCTGCTACGCTGGTTCACGGCCAACATCGGTATTCACCACGTGCATCACCTCTCCAGTCGGATTCCCTATTACCGACTGCCGCACGTGCTGCGTGACCACCCGGAGCTGCGCGATGTCGGCCACATAACGCTCCTGGAGAGCTTTCGGTGTGTACGACTTGTGTTGTGGGACGAGACGCAGCGCCGTCTGGTGTCGTTCCGGGAAATCAGAGCCCGGGACTTTTAGGCATTACGGTGACAGTGCAGGCCCAGCTCGCCCTCGCGGCGCGGCGCGTTTCGGCAGGTCGGCGATGCGTGCTTTGAGGCGTGGCAGCGCGAAATCCAGGAAGGCGCGCAACTTGACCGGCATGAAGCGATTGGGCGGATAGACGAGGCTGACGGGTATCGGCGGCGGCTCGAAATCCTGCAGCAGCAGCGCGAGCTCTCCGGATTTGACCGATTCTGCTACTTGATAGGAGAACACCGTTGCGATGCCCATGCCGCAGCGCGCGGCATCGCACGTCGATTCAAGATGGTTCAACACCAGCCGCGACCGCACCGGCACGACGTAATCGGTCTGGTCTTTCTTGAACGTCCATTCGGCTGGTGACTGCAACGGCACGAAACTGATGCAGTCGTGCTTGGAGAGGTCGTCAAGGGATCTCGGCGTCCCGCGCGATTTCAGATAGGCCGGGCTCGCGCACAGCATGCGGCGGATTTCGCCGATCCGGATCGCGATCAGGCTGCTGTCGGCCAGCGTTCCGATCCGAAGCGCGACATCGACATGCTCCTCCAGAAGATTGGCCGGCCGGTCTAGCAGGTCGAGGCGAACGTCCACCTCCGGGTATGTCACCGCGAATTCCGCCAGCACCGGCACCAAGTGTAGCCGGCCGAACGCAAAGGGCGCCGACACGCTCAGCTCCCCGCGTGGCGTCGCGTACTCGCCGGATGCGGCGCGTTCGGCTTCGGCCACGTCGGCGATGATCCTTTTTGCCGCGGCGATGTAGGAGCAGCCTGCCTCCGTCGGGACGAGCGCGCGGCTCGAGCGGTTGAACAGCTTGGTGCGCAGGTGCGCTTCGAGCTCGGATACTTTTCGGCTCACGGTGGCCAGCGGCATTTTATGCCGGCGCGCCGCAGCCGACAGGCTTCCGGCCTCCACGACCGCCAACACAATCGACATGCCTTCGAGACGGTCCATCGGATGCTTCCATTTTTTGGAAGGATATATCTCGATTTTGCCAGATACCCATGAATTCCGGAAGGGACTATCCATCAGCGCGAAGCAACGAACCCAACCAATGGAGATGGACATGACCCAGACCAAAGGCACTGCTCTTATTACCGGCGCATCAACTGGCATCGGCGCGATCTACGCCGATCGTCTGGCGAAACGCGGCCACGACCTCATTCTCGTTGCGCGCAACAAGCAGCGACTTGCATCGCTGGCGCGCCGGCTCGCCAACGAGACGGGTCGCAACGTGGAGACGGTCGAGGCCGATCTCACGTCCCCGGCGGACCTGCAGCGCGTCGAGGACATCCTCAAGACCAATGCGGGTATCTCCTTGCTGGTCAACAACGCCGGCGTCGGCGCGGCAGCCCCGCTGCTTGCTTCCGACGTCGACAAGATGGAGGACATGGTTCGTCTGAACGTCACCGCGCTGACGCGGCTGACCTATGCGGCAGTCCCGGGATTTGTTGCCCGCGGCAACGGCACGATCATCAACATTTCGTCGGTCGTCGCTATCGCGCCGGAGGTGCTGAACGGCGTCTATGGCGGCACCAAAGCGTTCGTGCTCGCATTCAGCCGCTCGCTCGTTCACGAGCTCGCCGACAAGGGCGTCCGCGTGCAGGCGGTGCTGCCAGGCGCCACCGCCACCGAATTCTGGGACGTCGCCGGCACGCCGGTTCATCAGCTTCCGGCGCAGATCGTGATGTCGGCCGACGACATGGTCGATGCCGCGCTGGCCGGTCTCGACCTCGGCGAGACCGTGACCATTCCATCGCTGCCGGACAAGGCAGAGTGGGACCGTCATGAGGCGGCGCGCCAAGCCATGTCGGACAGGCTTTCGAGTGCCATCCCGGCCCCTCGCTACAATTTGCGCAAGCGCGTGAATGCGTGAGCACCCGGCTGGCGCAGGACAAGTCGTGCAGCCGGATATCGGATTGAACCCTGACCCATGAAAACGGAGATTACCATGTCACGCATTATCACCCAGCTCCCGGCGCCGATCCTCGCACCGGGCTCCATTATCCGATGGCGCGATCAAGCCGAACGCCTGATCGTCTACGCTGAGCCGGTCAGCCGAGCCGGTCTCTATTTGTCGCTCGGGATCATCTACGCCTGGTTCGGCGGGATGAAGTTCACCGATTATGAGGCCCAGGGACTGGTGCCGCTGGTGGAGAACAGTCCGCTCGTGAGCTGGTTCTATGCGCTGCTTTCGGTCCGCGGCTTTTCCAATTTCCTCGGCTTCGTCGAACTGAGCATCGGGCTGCTGATCATCCTCAGACTGGCAAGCCCGATCTTTTCTGCAGCAGGCGGCCTTCTCTCGGCCGGACTCTTCGTCACCACCGTCAGCTTCATGATCTCGACGCCAGGCGTCGTGGTGCCGGAGATCGGGCTGCCCGCAATCACCGTCGCGCCGGGTCAGTTTCTCCTGAAGGATGTCGGCCTGTTCGCCGCTTCGTTCTGGGTATTCGTCGACTCGCTGAAGGCGGTGGTTCGCAGGTGAGCGGCCGCTCGGCGCCCTAAGAAAAGAAAGTGACTACTTCCATTCAGCAAGAACAGTCATCAAGGAGCAAGAAAATGAGCAAGCGTCTCGACTATAACCAGATCGCGCCGGCAGGCGTGAAAGCACTGGGCGGCGTCTACGGCTACGTCATGCAGAGCGGACTTCCTCCTGCGCTAGTCGAACTGGTTTACCTGCGAATTTCCCAGATCAACAACTGCGCCTATTGCCTCGACATGCACATGCGCGATCTGCTCAAGAAGGGAGAGAAGATCGAAAAACTCGCGCTGGTGCAGGCGTGGGCGGAAGCCGGCAATCTCTTCGACGAGCGCGAACGCGCCGCGCTTGCATGGGCCGAGACGGTGACGCGCGTCGCCGATACCGGCGTGCCGGATCAAGCATATCAGGCCGCCCGCGCCGTGTTCGAGGAGCGCGAGCTCGTGGACCTCACGATCGCGATCGGCCTGATGAACGCCTACAACCGCATGGCAATCAGCTTTCGCAACACGCCGCAGGCGGCGCTCGGGAAGTAGGCATTAGGCATACCATCCGATGGCCGTGATCGTCCCGGGAAGTTTGCAAGGAGGCGACACGTCGCCTCTCGGCGAGGTGCCATCCGCTATTCCCGCTTTTTCCCGAAAGTGCTATCATTCAATGATCGTTGTACTCGCAAGGGATGTCGGTTGGCTTTGTTCACCCCGGGGAGGTGACGTCGTGGCTAAATTGGATGACCGCACGATTGCAAACATGGAAGTTGCGTTGGAAAAAGCCTGCAGCCGTTTTCCCAACGGCGGCGATCATGAAAGCCGCAAATACGTCGCCCGAAAGCTGATGCAGAGTGCAGAGGAGGGAAACACCACCTTGGGCGGGTTGGACGTTGTCGCGCACCGGGCCGTTCAAGAACTGTCGAAGCCAAAATCGGCTTAACGGTCGCCCGCCTCAGTTCTTCAGCACGATACGTCCCACCACCTTGCCGGCGCGCAGCTCTTCGATCCATTTCTGGATGTCGGCCATCGGCTCTTCCTTCATCGGCGTCGGCTTGATCTTGCCGGCGCGGGCGAGCGCCATCAATTCCTTGGCCTCGGCGAGGGTGCCGACCATAAAACCCTCGATGGTCATCCGCTTGTAGACCCACTGCACCATCGGCAGGCTGAAATTGCCGCCCATCAGGCCGGACACCACGATCTTGCCGCCGCGCGCGACCGTCGCAACGGCGAACGCCATCGACTTCTCATTTCCGGCAAAATCGACGACGCCGTCGAAGCCGCCCTCGGTTTCTTTCAGGATGCGCCTTATGACCTCAGGCTCGGCCGGATCGTAGGCAACCGCTGCGCCGTTCTGCAGCGCGGTCTCGCGCGCGGCAGGCGAGAGGTCGGCGACCGTGATGTTCTGCTTGAACATCGCCTGCGCGAATGAAAGCCCCATCATGCCGACGCCGCCGAGCCCGATCAGCAAAAGATTGCGCTGCCGCGGGCGGTCGACCAGCCGCTTCAGCGCGCCATAGGCGGTGACGCCCGAGCACATCAGCGTCGCCGCCTGGTTGACCGGAAGCGGATCGTAATCCAGCAGATATTTGGCGTCGGGCACCAGCACGTGAGTGGCGAAGCCGCCATCGATGGAGACGCCGAGGAAGCGCTGCTTGACGCAGAGGTTCTCGTCGCCATTGGCGCAGTCGCGGCATTGGCCGCAGCCGATCCAGGGGAATACCGCCTGCTTCTTTCCGATCAGGTCCGTCGAAACGTCTGGACCGACTTCAGCGACGATGCCGGCAATCTCGTGCCCGAGCGTGAACGGCAGCGTCATGCCGCGCGTGGTGTCGAGCCGCTTGCCGCCGCCGAGATCGGCATAGCCGTCCTGGATGTGCAGGTCGGAATGGCAGAGACCGCAGCGCTCGATGCGGACGAGGACTTCGCTGCCTTTCGGCTTCGGCGTGTCGACGATGGTTTCGCACAACGGCGCATCGAACTTGACCAGGGACTGGCGACGCATCAGCGCCATGGCATCATCTCCTCGAGCAGTTTCTTCAGGGCGTTTACGCTTTTATGCTTCGTATATCGGTCAATTCGCGGGCCATGGCAACAAAGCCGGAGATTGGAATGGTTTCGGCGCGCCTGGTCGCGTCGATATGCGCGGCCTCGGCCAGCCGGGCCGGATCGACCGAGAGCGATTTCAGGCTCTGCCGCAGCATTTTCCGGCGCTGGCCGAAGGCGGCGGCTGCCACCTGTTCGAGGGCGCGGCGGTCACACGGCTCGGGTGCCTCACGCGGCACCAGCCGCACTACCGAGGAGGTCACTTTCGGCTGCGGCACGAACGCCGCGGGGGAAATGTCGAACAGGATCTTGGTCTCCGAGCGCCAGTTGGCGAGCACCGCGAGCCGGCCGTAGGCCTCGTCGTTCTCCTTGGCAACAATCCGCTCGGCGACCTCGCGCTGAAACATCAACACCATCATGTCGTACCAGGGCGGCCATGGCTCGATCGAGAGCCAGTCCACGAGAAGCGCGGTTGCGATATTGTAGGGCAGGTTGGCGACGATTTTTGCCCGCTCGCCGCCCAGCATCGGACGGGGATCGAAGCGCTGTGCGTCAGTGTGCACGATCTCAAGCCGGCCAGGGTAGCGTCTGGAGATGTAATCGAGTGGAGCCAGCGCACGCTCGTCGCGCTCGACCGCGATGACACGTTTAGCGCCGAGCGCCAGCAGCGCGCGCGTCAGGCCGCCTGGGCCGGGACCGACCTCGATGATCGTTGCCCCTTCGAGCGGGCCGGCGGCGCGTGCAATCCGCGCGGTGAGGTTGAGGTCGAGCAGAAAATTCTGGCCGAGCGATTTGCGGGCCGACAGGGAATGTTCGCGGATGACCTCGCGCAGCGGCGGCAGATCGTCGATCGCGCTCATGAAGGCTTGGTCGTCGCCATGCGCGCGGCGAGTCGCAATGCCGCGGCGAGACTAGACGGGTTGGCCTTGCCGGTGCCGGCAATGTCGAAGGCCGTACCGTGGTCCGGCGAGGTGCGAATGAACGGCAGGCCCAGCGTGACGTTGACGGCGTCCTCGAACGCAATGGTCTTGATCGGGATCAACGCCTGGTCGTGATACATGCAGACGGCGCAGTCGTAGGTCTTGCGCGCCGCAGCGTGAAACATCGTATCCGCCGGCAAGGGACCCCTGGCGTCGATACCTTCCGCGCGCAGCGTTTCGACGGCAGGCGCGACGATGTCGATGTCTTCGCTGCCGAGCGAGCCGTCTTCGCCGGCATGCGGATTGAGGCCCGATATTGCGAGCCGCGGCTGGGCCAGCCCGAAATGCGCTTTCAGATCCGCGACCGCAATCCGGGCGGTCGTCACGATCAGCTCGCTCGATAGCTGGGTCAGCGCCTCGCGCAGCGAGAGGTGGATGGTCACGGGAACGACGGCGAGCGCCGGCGACCACAGCATCATCACGGGCTGGGGCACGCTGCCGCCATTGGCGGCAAGCTCGGCGAGAAACTCGGTGTGGCCGGGATGACGGAATCCGGCACGGTAGAGCACGCTCTTGGCGATCGGGTTGGTGACGACGGCACCGGCTCTTCCTCGGCTGACATGGTCGACGGCCTGGCGAATGGAGGCGAGGGCGGCGTTTGCGCTGGTATCGTCGGGTTGTCCGGGCCGCGCCGTGGCTGTTTCGCCCGTTGCCACCACGGGCAAGGCTTTCGCGAATGCCGCGCTGGCTTCCTCAGGGACGGCATCGGCGAGTTCGAGCTGCAATCCCAGAATTTTGGCGCGCTCGGCGAAGAACGCGCGGTCGCCGAGCAGGTAGAACGGCGGGAGGTCCAGTTCACCGCGCCGCCGCCACGCTTCAAGGGCGATGTCGGGGCCGATGCCCGCAGGCTCGCCGGATGTCAGCGCGAGGGGCTTTGCCATGCATCAACGATATTCGATCATCGCAGCTTTGCGGATGTCGGCCAGGTAAGCCTTCGACTTTGCCTCGTATTTCTGCGTGTACATCTTTTCCCGGATTTCCCGCTTCTTCGGCGTATCGATCTTGGTCGGCTTGCGGTCGCACAACGCCACCATCTCCACGCCCTGTTTGGTGATTTCGGGCGGGGTCAGGCGACCGATCGGCGTCTTGTCCAGGAGCTCGCGAAGCGGGCCGGGTATGTCGGCCGAAGTCTTGGTGACGATGCCGCGGATCGCGGCATTCTGCATCGACTTGAAGTAGAGTTGGCCTGCTCGCAGCTCTGGACGCGCTCGCGCAAGGACTCAGCCTCCTTGCGCCGTAAGTCGATCGCGCTTTGCGCCGAACCGCGCGGCACGATCAGCACGATTGGCTGCAGCCTGTATTCGAACGCGTCGGCCTGGGTCGCTTCGCCGCTTTGCTGGGCGGCGTCGGCAACATCCTTCTCGCCGACCTGGAGGCTCTCCTTGAAACGGCCGCGCACCAGGCTGCCCCAGACCATCTCGGCCTTGAGGCGGGCCTTCAGCGTTTCCGGCCGGACCCCCTGGCTCTCCAGGGACTTGGTCAATTGTTCGGGTGAGATACGCATCCGCTGGCTCATCCCGGCAAAGGCCTGGTCTATATCGCTCGCCGTAGGGTCGACGCCGAACCGCTTGGCTTCCTTGATCTTCACCTTTTCGTCGATCAGTTCCTCGATCACCTCCTTCCGCGGCATCTGCTTCCGCGTGGTCAGGAAGTTGAGCTTGGTGCGCTGCTCGATATCGAGAGTGGTGATGGGCTCACCGTTCACCATCACCGCCACGGACTGCGCTTGCAGCGGTGAAGCGCCGCCGGCCAGAACGGCAAGCGCAACGGCGCCGCCGGCGATCAGGGACCAAAATCGGCGAGGAAGGAGCGTAATGGTCGTCATGGTCATATCAGTCGTATCAACCAATTCGTACCGCGCGGTGCTGGGTATTCTCCGGCAAGTTCGGGTCTCACGCTACTGAAGGCCGCTGGTGCCGGACGACGAGGACGAATTCGCAATGGTCCGTAGGCCGATCTGCACCATGAAAGCGTGATTGAGCACCGGCGGCGTCGTCCCGGCGGAGTAGCTATAGGACGTGACGTAGTTGGCGGCCAGCACGAAGCAATCATCCACATAGCCGGCGCCGATGATGTACTGGTTCAGCTTGTTGGCTTCAAGATCCCAGCGAGCGGCTCCCGAAACGACCCAGTTCGACGCCAGTTTGATGGATGCGCTGCCGAGCAGGCCTTCGCGCCGGGTCAGATAGCCGAGTTCCGGCTGGGCGGCATAGTTGCCGTACATCATGCTGACCGACCAGCGGTCGAACGCGGCGCGTCCTTCGGCTTCGAAGCGATTGACGTTCATCGTCGCTTCATCCATGCGCGAGCGCACGCTGAACGTATAGGTCCGGTTCGGCGAATAGTTGACGCGAGCGACGTAGTCGGAGCGGGTGTTCTGCAGGCCGGATTCGAGGCCGGTGTTAGTCGGGTCCTGCACCGCATACGAATTCAGGCCGAACAACTGGTAGGATTGGCCGAACAGCACATTGACGCTGCCGCCGCGATCGAACTGCGTGGTCGCCTGCACGCCGACATTGGCGCGGCCGCCGCCCTCGACGCGGTCGTAGCCGGAGAACTTGTCGATCGCGAACAGGTTGCTGGCGTCGAACACCATGCTTTGCGCATCTTCGTTCGGCAGCCGGCCGGCGAAGGTCTCGTTCGGACGAGCGATGATCTGCGCAATCGGCTCGATCGTGGTGGTGCCCCAGGGCTGAACGTTGATGAAGGGGTAGCGATATTCGAGGCCAACCGCTGGCATCAGGCGGAGCGCCTCGGTGTCGCCGACCGGGAGGAAGTTCGAAACGCCAGGCTGGTTCGAGATCGAGGCGCTGATGGCGTCGGCGCGCATGATCGCAAACGGCGTCCAGATCTGGCCAATGGGATCGGTGTACGAGCGCCGCCACTGCGCCTGAGCCGTCAGCCGCGTATAGGTGCCGGGCATACCTCGCAGCAGGCACTGCGAGGGGGTCGGGCCAGCGGATCGGCCGATGCGTTCAGGCACAGGCCAGCGGTGTTCGCCACCGTCGTGATCGGGTCGAAGGCCGCGGTCGTGCGCGACAGGCTGGTGAAATTCGTCAGGTAGCTGACCTCGCCGCCGAGGATCGGGTGGTTGATGACGTTGTTGTAGTCGATCACCGGATGGATCACCGGCACCTTGTCTTGGTTGCCGGAGAAGGAGAGGTAATGGATGGTGCGCGCATCGAAGAAGCTGCGATTGCCAACACCGGTCAGATAGAGCTGCGAAATCGCTTCCGTCGGCAGGGTCAGGAACGAGCCCAGCGGATCCCTGTATTGGGCCAGCCGGTAGTCAGAGAAGAAGTAGTAGTCCGACAGCAGCACGCCGTCCCAACCCCAGACCCATTTGTCGTTGATGGCGAACTGGCCCTTGGTGTCGACGCCGCCGCGGAAGTCACGATCGCCGGGCTGACCGGCGAACGCGCCGGGATCGAGCTGATTGATGCCGTAGCCGCGGATCTGGTACGAGCCGTTGATCAGGCGCTGGCGGAACTCGCCCTGGAACAGCACGCCTTGCCGCGTGGTGAAGCGCGGATTGAACGTCGCGTCATAGTCCGGCGCGATCGCCCAGTAGAACGGGGTTTCGACGGCGTAGCCATAGGTCGAGTTGCTGCTGTAGGCGGGCATCAGGAAGCCCGTCTTGCGCTTGACGGTCGGGTCGGGCGTCGAAAAATACGGCAGATACGCCATCGGCACGCCGAAGAATTCGAGCTGCGCGTTCTCGAAGTACAGCATCTTGTCGGTCTGGTCGTGGATGATGCGCGCGCCCTTGACCTGCCATAGCGGCGGCTTCTTCGGATTGTCCTTGCACGGCGCGCAGGCGGTATAGACGCCATTTTCGAACACGGTGTAATTGCCGGCAGAACGGTCGGCGCGCGTCGCCGCCATGCGCGTATCGTCAGCCGTATCGACGCGCAGCAGAATCGACGAAACCGTCACGGTAGTCGTCGCTCAGATCCATGATGTTTGCGTAGGTGACTTTGCCTTCCGCATCCGTCAGGCGGATGTTGCCTTCTGCATGCAGCCGCTTGGTCTTCTGGTCGTAGATGACCTTGTCGGCCTCCACGCTGGTGCCGTTGTAGAACATCTGCACGTTGCCGACCGCCGACACGCGCTGGTTGTTGTAGTCGTAGTCCACCTCGACGGCTTGCACGAGCATCCTGCCGTCGTTGTTGACAGGGCGCGGCGGCGGCTTGGGCGGACGCGGATTGTAGGTGAAGCTTTGCGCCGCGGCGGGGGCCGTCAGGACAAGCTCAATCGTGCCGCCGAAAACCAGTCCGGCGAGCAGGGCAAACATAGGTACGCCAACGGCGGCCAAGCGGGCTCGATAGCGGCGCACGGTGGTGCGCCGCCTGAACGCAGGCGACCTCAACTGGCGGGCGGCGACAACGGCCACTACCCGTCCTCCTGGTACAGCAAGGCTAAGAAGCCGGTGAGGCCGCCCACACAGACAGGCAACCACGCCGCAGCGATGGGATGCATCAACTCAGCCTTGCTCAAATCCTCAGTAACTTTCGATAGAACGTAGAGCAGAAACCCTGCGCCCACGCCACTTAAAACCATCTTTTGCACGCCGCCCATCCGGAAGAAGCGAAGGCTGACGGAAGCCGCCAACATCACCATTGCAGCCAGCAAAAATGGCTGTGCGATGAGCTTATGGTACTGCAGACGGTAGCCTGCAGTCGCGAAGCCGGAGCTTTCGGACGAGCGGATATAGCCGGGCAGTTGCCAAAAAGACACGGTTTCGGGGGTGGAGAAACTGTTGCGAACCTGGGCCGGGGTCAGGGTGGTTGAGAGGTAATAGTTCTCCTGATCAACCGGAGGTTTATCCAGGGAGTATCGGCGTACCGATTTGAAGGCCCAGCGGCCCTCTTCGAGGGAAGCTTCGCGCGCCTCGATTCGCTCCTTGAACTGGAGATCGGTATCAGATCGGAACACGGTCAGCCCCGTCAGCCGGACACCCTGCTGCTCGCTGCGGGCCGCATTGATGATCGACTGGCCGTCGCTGTTGATCTGGTTGAGCCAGAAGCCGGATGCATCCTGAATGCCGCCACCGGGCGCCGAGCCGAACAGTTCGGCTTCCATCCGCTTGGACAGTTCGCGCAGGTTCGCCGACATCGGGTTGTAGGCAACCGTCGCCAGGGTGCCGAGAATGATCGAGCTTGCCAGCGCCGGCGAAATGAACTGCCAGGCGGATACGCCGGCAGCACGCGCCACCACCAGCTCCAGCCGCCGCGACAGCGCGAGATAGCAGGTCATCGCGCCGATCAGCACACAGAACGGCATCAGCTTTTCGAGCAGTTGCGGTACCCGGTACAGCGACGTCTGCGCCACTGTTATCGCCGATGCCGATACCAGCCCGGAGGTCTTGCGGACCATTTCGATGTAATCGACCAGCACGAGCAGCACGAAAATGCTCGCAAACACGCCCACCGCCGAGATCAGGAAGCGGCCGGCAAAATATCGCCCGAGCGTGTTGGTCATCATGCTCATGCGGTGGCGGGCCGTCCAAAGAGCCGAGCGAGGCGTGCGTTCGACCTGTTGATGGCCTCCATCAGCGCGGCCGGCGGCTCCACCACGATGCCGCCGATGATCATCCACAGCCCGACGCCAATCGCGCCGAACAGCATCGAATACTGCACGAGAGCCATGCTTGGCGTCTTCACCGTCATTACCGAGCAGGCGATCCCGCCATGCGCAGGCCAAACACCGCCACGATGGAGCCGCCGATCGAAAAATTGCGGCTCTGGCGAGTGGTGCGCGGCGTGCCGAGGAACGCAAAGGTCAGCACTGCGAAGGCGAAGGGATAGACCGGCGCCAGGAAACGGTCATGCAGCTCGGCGTGAAACTGTCCGGACAATTGCTTGAAAACCGGATCGTTCTCCGAGGGCGAGATCAACTCCCAGAGATAGCGTTCGCGGATCCCCAGTGCGACGTCGCGGCCGCGATTGGAGAATTTCGACATGTCGAAAGCGTAACGAACGAACGCCACAAAGGCCGGATCGCGCTTTCCCGCCTCGAAACGTTCGAGATTGCCGTCTTCGAGCACCAGATAGGAGCCGTTCTCGTTCTTCAGCACTGTGCCGTGGTCGGCGATGATGGTGACGCGCTCCTTCGGATCGCGGCGGTCGTCGACGAAAATGCCGGCGAGCACGCCGCCCGGCTGGCGTTCGCGGATCCGAATAGTCAGGTTCTGGTCGAGCTGGGCAGATCGGCCGGGCTGCAGGATATTCGTCAGCACGTCGGCCGTGATTTCGGCATCCCATTGCTTGATCCGGCGCATGCCGTCGGGCGCGAGATAGGAGCCGATGAAGGCAACCATCAGCGCCACCACGCAGGTGGCATAGAAAAATGGGCGGAACAGCCGGAAAGGCGAGAAGCCGGCGGCGTTCATCACGATGATTTCAGAATCGGTGGCGAGCTTGTTCAGCGTGTGGGAGATCGCGATCATCAACGCGATCGGGGCGATGATCAAAACCAGCGCCGGAATCACCAGGCTGGTGATGCCGAGAAAGGTGATGATGGTCTGGCCCTGGCTGGTCATCAGGTCGATGCCGCGCAACGCCTGCGTAATCCAGATCACGCCGGTGAGGCTGACCAGGACCAGCGCAAACGACGCGAGCGTCGTGCGGAAAATGTACCTGTCGATCGACCCCATCGTTACCGTACGATCCCACTCTTGCACGCCCAAAGGGCAGCTTCCGACCAATCCCTGTTTGAGGGTTCCCCATGGTCGGGCCGCCAATCGTCAGCCATCTACATTCTCACTACCATCCCTTTGATCCGTCAACAAAATGGCCGGGCCGTGGCGTCCCCTCGATACGGTTAAGAATTCATCTCATGTGGCGTTTCATGTGGCGTTCCAGCCACGGCAGTGCTTGGCAGTGGTGCGGCAGACAGGCCATAGTGCCGAAAACATCAGGTCCTGAACGATTTGGGCCGTTACCGAAGAGAACATTCCATAATGCGGACCGATTTTGGCCGCGCAAGACAGCCCTGAATTCTGGAGGATTTACCTATGACCGACGCCGTCAAGGTCGGCTTTGTCGCTTTTTCCGCTGCCCCCCGCGCCGTTCTCGTGGTGTTTTGCGACGAGGCATTGAAGTTCGGCGAGACGACGCGGAAGGCGCTGGGAAAGGCAGCCGATACGGTCAAGCGGGCGGCGGCGGCCAATCAGTTCAAGGGCAAGAGCGGATCGACGCTCGACATTCCGGCGCCGGATGGAATCAAGGCAGAGCGCCTGATCGTCGTCGGTGTCGGCAAGACGGCCGATATCAAGGAGAAGGATTTTCTCAAGTTCGGCGGGGTGACGGCGGGCAAGCTCAACTCCGCCAGCACAGCGGTCACCGTGATCGCCGAATTGCCTGAGGGGCCGATGCAGCCCGATTCGGTCGCGGCGATCGCGTCGGGCATCCGGTTGCGCGCCTATAAGTTCGATCGTTACAAGACCAAGAAGAAGGACGGCGAGAACGGCGCGCTGCGCGCCGACGTTTCAATTGCCGTTGACGATGTCGCCGCCGCGCGAAAGGCGCTTGCGCCCGCGTCCCATGTCGTCGACGGCGTGATCATTGCGCGCGAACTCGTCAACGAGCCGCCGAACGTACTCTACCCCGTGGAATTCGCGCGCCGCGCGAGCCAGCTCAAGAAGCTCGGCGTCGATGTCGAGGTGCTCGACGTCAAGGCGATGAAGAAGCTCGGCATGGGCGCCTTGCTCGGCGTCGCACAGGGCTCGACCCAGCCCGGCCGCACCGTGATCATGCGCTGGAACGGCGGCAAGAAGGGCGATCAGCCCGTTGCTTTCGTCGGCAAGGGCGTCTGCTTCGATACCGGCGGCATCTCCATCAAGGGCGCCGCCAGCATGGAGGACATGAAGGGCGACATGGGAGGCGCGGCCTGCGTGGTCGGGCTGATGCATGCGCTCGCGGCGCGCAAAGCGAAGGTCAACGCGGTCGGCGCGATCGGCCTGGTCGAGAACATGCCCGACGGCAACGCCCAGCGTCCCGGCGATATCGTCACCTCGATGTCGGGGCAGACCATCGAAATCATCAACACTGATGCCGAAGGCCGACTCGTGCTGGCCGACGTGCTCTGGCACGTGGCGAAGAAGTTCAAACCCAAATTCATGGTCGATCTCGCAACGCTCACCGGCGCGATCATGGTCGCGCTCGGAACCGAGTATTCCGGTATGTTCTCCAACAATGACGAGTTGGCGGAACGGCTGAGCAAGATCGGAAATGAAACCGGCGAGCGGGTCTGGCGCATGCCGCTCGGTCCTGAATACGACAAGCTGATCGATTCGCAGTTTGCCGACATGAAGAATACCGGCGGGCGCCACGGCGGCTCGATCACCGCCGCACAGTTCCTGCAGCGATTCGTCGACAACACGCCGTGGGTGCATCTCGACGTCGCGGGAACCGCGATGGGCGCGCCGAAAACCGACATCAACCACAGTTGGGGATCCGGCTACGGCGTTCGTCTGCTGGACCGGCTGGTCGCGGAATATTACGAAGCCACGAAATAGTTCGGTTGCAGGCGATGACGGAAGTCCTGTTCTACCATTTGCAGGCCATGTCGCTCGAAAGCGTATTGCCGCCGCTGTTGGAAAAATCGCTCGAGCGCGGCTGGCGCGTCGTCGTGCAATCGACTTCGCCGGAGCGCACCGATGCGCTCGATGCGCATTTGTGGACCTACAGCGACGATTCGTTCCTGCCGCATGCCACATGGCGCGCCGGCGATGCCCAGGACCAGCCCATCATTCTCTCGATCGAGGAGAGCAATCCGAATGGGGCCAATGTCAGGTTCCTGATCGACAACGCGGCGTTGCCGGTCGACTGCGATAGCTACGAGCGGGTGGTGCTGGTCTTCGACGGTGACGATGCCGATGCGCTGACGGCTGCGCGCGGGGCCTGGGCCGATTGCAAGGCGCGGGGATTCGAGGTGACCTACTGGCAGGCCGACGAGCGGGGCCGGTGGCAGCGGCGGCAATAGCGATCCACAGGAATTAATGATAATCAGCGGTTTCTGCGCTGGACCTTGCGGGTAGCCATGGTCGTGCCGCAAAGTGATGGTCGGACAAATGGTTACAGTGAGGATGGGGGCCTGGGGTTTAGCGTGCGACGCGGAACAATCGATCGAAAGCCACTGCTGACGTTGTTGCTGCTCGGACCTGCGCTTGCGGGCTGCTCGGGTACAGATCTGCTGTCGAAGGATGCAGACTGGTTTTCGCGCTCCGGACGCGTGTTCATCCGTAACGTCTCGATCGAAACGCCGCCGCTGACCCCGACCAAACCGGTCACGCCGGATGAACTCGTCAGTGCCGACGGCGCTTGTCCCGGCATGGCGGGACCGGGCACCGACGCCAATGCGTTGGCGAATGGTGCTGCGGGCAACCCGCCTCCATCGACGACGGGAACGGTGGCGCTCGGCCATACCGAATGCGACGTCGTGCGCGGCATCGGTGCGCCCGACAATGTCAGCCTTTCCAACAACCCGCGCGGCGACCGCGTGGCGGTCGTCAACTATTCGCGCGGCCAGCGGGCCGGCATCTACACGTTCACCGCCGGACGCCTGACCTCGATCGAGCGTGCACCGGAGCCGGCGGCGCCGGCGAGGGGCGCCAAGCCGAAGAAGAAGCCGGCGGCGTAAATTCGCCGACGACGATCCGTTTTAGCTAGCCTGCCGCTTCGTCAAATTCCGAACTGGCTTCCAGCCAATCTTCCTCGGCCCGCCGCAGCGCGCTTTCGGCGCCGGCGCGCGCCTTGCTGAGCTGGGCGGCCTGCTTGGGATCGCGCGTGAACAGATCCGGCAGGGCAAGCGCAGTGTCGATCTTGGCGATGATGCCGCTGATCCGCTCGATTTCGGCCTCGGCTTCGACGATCCGCTGCTTCAGCGGTGATCGCCTTTCACTCCTGGCGCGCTCGGGCTTCACGCTTCCCTTGACACGCTCGCTGCCGCGCTCGCGCTTGTCCCCGATCGACAATACCATTCGCCTGTAATCGTCGAGGTCGCCGTCATAGGTTGTCACCGTCTGATTGGCGACGACCCACAATTGATCGGCGCAGGCTTCGATCAAATAGCGGTCGTGCGAGACCATGATGACGGCGCCGGGGAAATCGTTGATCGCTTCGGCGAGCGCCGCGCGGCTGTCGATGTCGAGGTGGTTGGTCGGCTCGTCGAGGATGATCATGTTCGGGCCAAAGAAAGTGGCGAGGCCGAGCAACAGCCGCGCCTTCTCGCCGCCCGAAAGGCTCTTGACCAGGGTGTCGCCGGCCTTGCCGGCAAATCCGATCGCGCCGGTGCGCCCGCGCACCTTGGTTTCCGGCGCATCGGGCATCAGCCTGCGGACATGATCGTAGGGCGACGCATCGAGGTTGAGCTCGTCGACCTGATGCTGCGCGAAATAGCCGACCGAGAGTTTTTCCGCCCGTGTGATCCGGCCGGAGAAAGGTTGCAGCTTGCCCGCCAATAGCTTGACCAGCGTCGATTTGCCGTTGCCGTTGGAGCCGAGCAGGGCGATGCGGTCGTCGGTATCGATGCGCAGCGTGACGCGGTTGAGCACCGGCTTTTTCGGATCGTAGCCGACCGAGACGTCATCCACCGCGATGATCGGCGGCGACAGCATTTTCTCCGGCGTCGGGAACGTGATTTCGCGCACATCCTGGGTCACCAGCGCGGTGACCGGCTTCATCCGTTCCAGCATCTTGACGCGGGATTGCGCCTGTCGGGCTTTCGAGGCTTTTGCCTTGAAGCGATCGACGAAGGCCTGCAGCCGCTTGCGCTCGTCGGCCTGGCGCTTGGCGTGCTTGGCGTCCAGCATTTCGCGCATGGCGCGCTGTTCCTCGAAGGAGGAATAGGTTCCCTTGTAGAGGGTCAGCTTGCCGCGATCGAGGTGCAGGATCTGATCGACAGACGTGTCGAGCAGATCGCGGTCGTGGCTGATGACGATGACAGTGCGTGGATAGTTCGCCAAATGGTCTTCCAGCCACAGCGTGCCTTCGAGGTCGAGATAGTTGGTCGGCTCGTCCAGCAGCAGCAAATCCGGCGCCGAGAACAGCGTCGCCGCCAGCGCCACCCGCATGCGCCACCCCCCGGAGAATTCCAAGCACGGCCGCGCCTGGTCCGCGGCGGAGAATCCGAGGCCGCTCAGGATTGCCGCGGCGCGCGCCGGTGCGGAGTGCGCGTCGATGTCGACCAGCCGGGTCTGGATTTCGGCGATGCGGTGCGGATCGGTGGCGGTTTCGGCCTCACGGAGGAGCGTATCGCGCTCCAGATCGGCCTTCAGTACGACATTGATGAGACTCTCCGGGCCGTCTGGCGCCTCCTGCGCCAGGCTGCCGACGCGCCAGCGCGGCGGTAGCGTAATGCTGCCGGATTCGGTCGGCAGGTCGCCCCGGATCGCATGAAACAGCGTCGATTTGCCGACGCCGTTGCGCCCGACGAAGCCGACGCGAGCACCGGGCACGATCTGCACCGTGCTGTTGTCGATCAGGAGCCGCCCGGCAATCCGGATCGAAATGTCTGTGATGGAAAGCATGCGGCGTTGTCACCGGAGCCGGTGTCAAACGCAACCCATTTATCGGCAAATCAGCTACCCAGCGGCCCTCAATGCAACTCGCTGTCGCGGCGACGCAGCTCGTCGACGAGTTCTCGTAGACGCGGTGGCAGTTCAGTTTCGGGGCGCAAGTTTTGCTGAAGCCGTTCGCCGATGGCGTCGCAGATCGATACGCATGTCTTGTGATCGAGTTGTTCGAAATCTCTGACGATTCGGCCATCCATCGACGGGTCTCTTCGCGAGTTCCACCTCGCGGCGTTCGCAAGGCTTGATAACAATGATGAAGGATCAAGTCACAACCGCGAAATTTGTTTCCCGTGCAGAGCCCCATGCGTTCGCGTGCAAGTGGTCCAATCATTGCTGGCTGTTCGCTTCCGCACAAAAAAAGCCCCGGCGGCGGCCGGGGCGTCAGTCAGGGAGAAGCTCCAAACAGCTCAGTAGCAGCGGTTCACCAGCCGCCAGCGCGGTCCCCAGGGGGTCGGAACCAGACGCCGCACGTAACAGCCGCCATGGCCACCGAAATAGGCCGGGCCGCCGATGACGACGCGCGGGCCCCAGCCCCAGCCGTGATGGCGATGATGCCAGCCGTGATGATGGTGATGATGATGGTGCCAGCCGTGACGCCAGCCACCGGCCGAGGCCGATGTCGGCGCCAGCGCAGCCGCGCCGAGCGAAGCCGCGGCCACTGCAACGAGCGAGAGTTTGCGTAACATGATCGTCTCCTCAAGGTTCAGGCGCGAAAATGCGCGCCATCGGTGAGATCGCCTCCCGTAACGCCCCGGGCCTCGCGGATGCGCGCCCGGTGTCCGATCGTCGGAAAATCTACGACCGCGAAGCTGAATGACGGCGTGACGCAGGTTACAGAGTGGGTTCACCTCCATGAAATTGCGGCAATCTTCGCCCCTACAGGGTGACGTGCCGCACGAAAAGGCGCCCAAAATCGGGGGCAGGCGCGTCACGGGTCGCTTGCCGTCGCGAGGTGGCGCCGATATAAGCCCCGCAACTCTCCAATCAGCGTGTTTTGCAAGGACGTAAACAATGGCGATTGAACGCACCTTCTCGATCATCAAGCCGGACGCGACCGCGCGCAATTTGACTGGCGCCGTCAACGCGTTGATCGAGAAGGCCGGCTTGCGGATCGTCGCCCAGAAGCGCATTCGCATGACCCGCGAACAGGCGGAAACCTTCTATGCCGTTCACAAGGCGCGTCCATTCTTCGGCGAGCTGGTCGACTTCATGACCTCCGGTCCGGTCGTCGTGCAGGTGCTGGAAGGCGAGGGCGCTATTGCCAAATACCGCGACGTCATGGGGGCCACCGATCCGTCCAAGGCCGCGGAAGGTACGATCCGCAAGGTCCACGCGCAGTCGATCGGCGAGAACTCGGTGCATGGTTCGGACGCGCCGGAGACCGCCGCGATCGAAATCGCGCAGTTCTTTTCCGGTAACGAAATCGTCGGCTAATCGATTGGAAGAGCGGCCGCAATAGCCGCGCGCAACGGCTGAAGACGCCTGGGGGAAACGCTGTGAACTGGCTCTTGCAAATCTTCGATCCTGCAACGCTCTCTGCGTTCTTCACCCAGTTCCAGGCCGAGATGCAGCAACCCGCCTTCTGGGTCGCGCTCGGCAAGATCATGTGGATCAACATCCTGCTGTCGGGTGACAACGCGCTCGTCATCGCGATGGCGTGCCGTGGGCTGCCGCCACGTCAGCGGTTCTGGGGCATGATCCTCGGCGCCGGCGTTGCCGTGCTGCTGCGCATCATCTTCACCGGCATCGTCGTGACGCTGATGGGGCTGCCATTCCTCAAGCTGGTTGGCGGCCTGGCGCTGCTCTTCATCGCGGCAAAGCTTCTGGTGCCTGAACACGAGGACGAGGGCGACGTCGACGCGGCTGCGCATCTATGGGCAGCGGTGCAGATCGTGGCGATCGCCGACATCGTCATGAGCCTCGACAATGTCATCGCGGTCGCCGCGGCCGCCAATGGCAGCATCCCGCTGCTCGTCATCGGCCTTGCCATCAGCGTTCCCCTGATCGTCGCAGGTGCTGCGCTGATCATGGCGTTGCTGACGCGTCTTCCCGCGCTGGTGTGGGCCGGCGCAGGCTTGCTGGGCTGGGTCGCGGGCGAGGTGATGGCAACCGACCCGGCGCTGCAACCGTCTCTGCACGCATTCTTCAACGGTCCGGTCGGTGTCGGCCTCGATGGGGTCCTCAAATCGATCGGCATGGCGCCGCAGTTCGCCAATGGCGGCCATGGCGGCGAGGTGATCCTTGGACTCATCGGCATCGCCGTGGTGCTTTTGGTGGGCTCGGTCTGGCGCAAGCGCAGGCTGCAGGGCGCGGAGCACTCGGCGACGGCGTAGGCAAGGGCCTTGCGATCTCGCGGCATGGATGGCGAGGTCGGCACGGTCATTGTATCAGATGAGAACGGAAGGCTGCCGGGTGCACGGTGCACCCCCAGCCCGTAAGCAGGCGGTCGTCATTGCGGTCGCACCGAAACGCCCGGCATTCCCTACGCAATGGTCTTGACGAATCTCGTTGATTTCATTGGTGATTTCGCATCTGACCGATGCCGGCCAGGATGACGGGGGCTTCCGATTGCCTTTGCCGCCGCCTAACTCCATACAGCTTCACATGACCGAACCGTTATTGGGGCGCAGCCTCGACCGCCTTGAAGACGCGCGCTTCGTGCAGGGGCGCGGGCGCTACGTCGCCGATCTCGTGGCGCCAGACGCGCTTCATGGCGTCGTCGTTCGGTCGCCGCACGCGCATGCGCGCATCACCGCGATCGGCATCGAAACAGCGCGCAGGATGCCCGGCGTCGCGGCCGTGCTCACGGGGCCGAATTGGCATCCGACGATATCGGCCCGTTGCCGTGCGCGGTGACCAGTATCCCGATGACCAAGCCGCTCGTGGTGCCGCCCTGTCACGCGCTGGCGCGCGGCGTGGTGCGCCATGTCGGGGAGCCGGTCGCGTTCGTGGTTGCGGAAACCATTGAAGCCGCGCGCGATGCCGCCGAGGCTATCGTCGTCGACTATGAGCCGCTGCCGCCGGTTGTCGCGATCGCAGCCGCGATTCTGCCGAATGCCCCGTCGATCTGGCCGGAGGCTACTGGCAACATCGCGTTCCAGTTCAACCGCGGCGAGATCGGCCCAGTGGAAGCGGCGATCCGCGACGCCGCGCACGTCGTGGAATGCGAGCTGGTCAACAACCGCGTCGTCGCCGCGCCGTTGGAGACACGCGGCGCGATAGGGCAGTTCGATGCCGCGAGCGGCCGGCTGCACCTGACCGCCTCGGCCGCCGGCGCCCATGCCATCCGCGACCTGCTCGCCGACGGTGTCTTTCGTATCGGCCGGGAAAAACTTCGCGTCAGCATTCCCGACGTTGGCGGCGGCTTCGGGATGAAGAACGTGCTCTATCCGGAATGGGTGCTGGTGCTGTGGGCGGCGCGCCGCCTCGGCCGTCCCGTCACGTGGATCGGCGATCGCAGCGAGGACTTTACCGGCTCCGCGCATGGCCGCGACAGCATCATCAGGGCACGCCTGGCGCTCGATCGCGATGGCCGCTTCCTGGCGCTCGACACCAGGGTGTTCGCCAATCTCGGCGCCTATGTCTCGACGGTGGCGCCGGCCGTGCCCACCATGGCGATGGCAAGCGCGATGGGCGGCGTCTACGACATTCCGCTGATCGCATTCGAGACCAAGGGCGTGTTCACCAATACGACGCCGGTCGATGCCTATCGCGGCGCCGGCAAGCCGGAGGCGAACTATCTGATCGAGCGCTGCATCGATATCGCAGCCGCCGAGCTCGGAATGGATGCGCTGAAGCTGCGGCGCAAGAACATCATGCGTCGCTTCCCTTACAGCAGCGCGATGGGACTTTCGGTCGAGCAGGGCAGCTTTGCCCACGCGATCGATCACGCCGCCGCTGCCGCGGAGGGTTTCAAGGCGCGCCAGAAAAATTCACGCAAGCTGCGCCGGCTGCGCGGCCTCGGGCTTGCCTGCTTTCTCGAGACAGCGCGCGGCCAGCCCAATGAAGTGGCGGAAGTGCAGTTCGGTGACGATGGCCTGATCGACCTGAAGGTCGGCACGCATTCCAGCGGCCAGGGCCATGAGACCACCTACGCCCGGATCGCCGCCGACGCGCTCGGCCTGCCGCTGGAGCGCTTCCGGTTTCGGCAGGGCGATACGAACGATCTCGATTCCGGCGGCGGCCATGGCGGGGCGCGCTCCATGCACCAGGGTGGCACCGCACTATTGATGGCGGCGGAAGGCCTGATCGAAAATGCGCGGCGGCTTGCCGCGCGCCTGCTGCAGGCCGGCGTGGATGCGGTTCAGTATGAAGCAGGCCAGTTGCGCGTGGCTGCGACCGGGCAGGAGATCGGCCTCGATGAGGTGGCGCGCGCTTCCTATCAGCTAGCCGGCGACGATGTCGCACCCGGCCTGGCGTACAGGGCGACCCATCTGTGCGACCGCTATACGTTTCCCAACGGCTGCCATGTTGCGGAAGTCGAGATCGACACTGAGACCGGCGAGGTGAGGCTCGATCGCTACGTCATCTTTGATGATTACGGCCGCCTGCTCGATCCCCGCCAGACGCTGGGGCAGGTGCATGGCGGCGTCGCGCAAGGCATCGGGCAGGCGTTGTTCGAGCACGCGCTGTTCGATGCGGAGACAGGACAGATTCTGTCGGGCTCGCTGATGGATTATGCGCTGCCGCGCGCAGGCGATCTTCCCGCGTTCGAGGGCGATCTCACGCCTGATTTTCCAAGCCGTGCCAACCGGCTCGGCGTCAAGGGAAGCGGTCAGGCGGGCGCCATCGCAGCACCCGCCACCATCATGAACGCCGTGATGAACGCGCTGGCGCCGCTCGGCGTGCGCCATCTCGACATGCCCGCAACGCCCTCCCGCATCTGGCGCGCGATCCAGGCCGCAGAAGCGCGATCGCGTCAGCGCACGGACACCACGTCCGCCGATCAATAGTCCTGATCGTCCGTCCCTAATCACAGCAAGGTGACGAATGACTTGCTGGATGGGCTTGGCTGTTGCTTGACATGCAGGTGTTTACCTGCATATTATGTTCTTCATAGAGTGAGACCATGCAGGCCGACAAGGTTTTCAAAGCGCTGGGCGACCCGACACGCAGAAAGCTGCTTGATCTTCTCTGTGAGAAGAACGGGCAGACGCTCGGCCAACTTTGCGAAAACCTGGACATGGCCCGGCAATCCGCCACGCAGCACCTCGAAATCCTGGAGGCGGCCAATCTGGTGAGCACGGTCAGGCGCGGCCGGGAGAAGCTGCACTTCATCAATCCGGTGCCGCTTCATGAGGTCTACGAGCGGTGGGTGCGGAAATTCGAACGACAGCGGCTCAGCCTGCTGCACGATCTGAAGAAAGAACTCGAAGGAGAATGACAATGACCAAAGAGACGACCAGTTTTGTCTACGTGACCTATATTCGCTCGACGCCGGAAAAGGTGTTCGAGGCCATCACGAAGCCGGAGATCGCAAGGCGATACTGGGGCCACGAGAACGTCTCTGACTGGAATCCCGGATCGAAATGGGAGCACGTCCGCGCCAATGATCAACGGACCGTCGAACTGGTCGGCAAGGTCGTCGAGGTCTCGCCACCAACCCGTCTCGTCATCACCTGGGCGAATGCGTCGCAGGCCTCCGATCCTTCCGCCTACAGCCGGGTGACGTTCGAGACCGAGGAATACGAGGACATGGTCCGGCTGACGGTCACACATGACGAACTCGTAGCCGGCAGCGGGATGGCGAACGGCATCAAGAAAGGTTGGCCGGTCGTGCTCGCCAGCCTGAAATCCTTGCTGGAAACCGGCCACGGCCTCGACGTCTTCGCTAAGCCGAAATCGGCCTGATCCCTTGTCGTGTCAAGCAGAAGCGGGAGAATGACCATGACCAAGCCCTTTATCGGCGGGTGTGCGTGCGGCGCGATCCGTTTTGAGACGAGCAGCGAACCTATCGTCGAGAGCCACTGCCAATGCCGCGATTGCCAGAAACGAAGCGGCACGGGCCATGGATCCTACCTGGTCTTTCCCCGGCGAGCCGATGTGGCAATTACGGGCGAAGCGAAAGAATGGCGGGTGGCGGACGACAATGGAAATGAAAAGGTCCACGCCTTCTGCCCGACCTGTGGAGCGCCGGTCTACCTGACATTCGTCGCCAACCCGGAACCGATAGCGGTCCACGCGGCCAGCCTGGACGACCCAAGCCAGTTCAATCCGCAAGTGATTACGTACGGCATCCGCGGCCATGCCTGGGACATAATGGATTCCTCGCTGCAGAAGTTCGAGCGAATGCCGCCTGGCTAAATGTTGCCGGGAGCCACACGAACGCCGGCGGCTCTGATCGGGCCTTGGCTAGTACAGCCGCATCGGCAGCGGCAACTGGACGTCCTGATAGCGGCCTTCGTAGCGATCGACAAAATCCTGCAGGAAAAACGGAATGTCGCGTAGCTGGAGGTCGCAGCGTCGCCGCAGCTCGTGCGCGACTTCCACCGAAGCGTCACGACACCACCCCGCGGCGACGTTGAAAGCAACCACCCGGATCGGATTGGTGTACTGGCCGGTGAGCAGGTCCATTACAACCGGCTCGAATCCCGGGCTCTCGGAACTGACTTCTGCCCAGACCCGGCCGTGCTCGCGGGAGTCATGCTCGACGATATAGACGTCGTGTTCGTCACCGTGTGGCACAATCGACGGACCCGAGCCGACGGTACGCATCAACAACTCCCGGACTGCAGAGCGGAGAATCAAGCCCGCTTTTTTCAATTCGTTCCATATCAGAGAGGCGGACGGCCGCGCACCGCGCCGCTGTTCTTGCTCGATCGCAAGCATGCGCCGCGCGGCGGCGACTGCGTTCCGGCGCAGGAACATTTAGCAGGGTCGTGACTTCACTACTGTGTCATGCAGCCGACGCAGAAAACGGACATCGCGGTGAGGAAGCCATCCCGAAAAAAGCGACCGCGAAGCTCAAAGGCGTACGGATCGAGCGAAAGGCTGCCCGACATTAGGAACAGTCCTCATGCCGCGTTACTTCTTCAACGTGTATCACGAAAGGGCTGAACCGGACGAGGAAGGCGAAGAACTGCCCGATCGGCAAGCCGCCTGGCGGGAGGCGACCGTGACGGCGGGACAGATCATCCAGGATCTCGATGGACGGCTGCGTCCGGGCAAGGACTGGCGGATGGAAGTCACCGATGAGTTCGCAAATCCGGTGTATGTCATTCACGTCTGCGCCGGCAAAGCGCGATAGGGGTCGCAAGACCGCAGCGCTATTTCGGGCGCTGCAATCCAGGTGACGTCAACCAGCGTTCGATGGCCGCTGCCGACTCGGTCGCGACCGCTGCCCGTATCAATCGATCACGCTCCTGTCCTGGAGGTGAGCTCTCGGCCTTTTCGCGGGCGCGAAAGGCAATTTGTTTGAGGCGCTCCTGAAGCGACAGTGTGGGGCGGCCGCGATTACGCTTTTTCTTCATGGACGGATCTCCTGGCTGGCTTCGATCCTTCCACGTTCCGGCAACCCTATCCTTAACCTTTGTTTGGAACCGGCATCGGGCAAGTTTCGTTTCACTCAGAGGCAGAAGATCATTCAATCGAACGGGACAGGCGCGTGGATCGCGATTCGGTGTTGGCAAGCTTGTTGCGGCGGCTCAATACCGTCTCGAAACTCGATCCGGCTGACATTGCCGCGATCCGTTCGCTTCCGATTGCAGTTCGCTACTGGGAAGGCGCAAGAGCCATCGTATCTGACGGTGAACGTCCGTCGGGATGCTGCCTGATCATCGAGGGCTTCTGTATCCGTTCCAAAACGACAGAGGCCGGCCAGCGGCAAATTCTCTCGATTCATATCCCCGGCGAGATTCCCGACCTTCAGAGTTTGCACCTGCGCAGGATGGACCATGATCTCGCAACGCTGGTGCCCTCGACCCTAGGGTTCATCAGTCATGCCTCGCTGCTAGACCTGACGCACGCCAGACCCAATGTTGCAGATGCGCTCTGGCGCGACACCTTGATCGATGCCGCGATATTTCGGGAGTGGATCGTCAATGTCGGACAGCGGCCGGCGCCGGCCCGGCTTGTCCATATCGCGCTCGAACTTCGCGAGCGCCTCCTTGCAATCAGGGGAGGCGCGTCGCCTGCCACGTTCGAATTCCCGCTTACCCAGGAGCAGATCGGCGAGGCGCTGGGCATCACGCCGGTGCATGCGAACCGCATCATCAGGCAATTGCGTGAGGACGGGATCGTCGATGTCGGCAGAGGGCAAGTGCGCGTGCTGGACGAAACAAAGCTCGCGGAATTGGCACAGTTTGACGACCGTTACCTGCACCAGGATCCGGCCGCTTGAAGCGTCCGAACGTGCGGTGGCGGCGGTCCAGCCGCGTTCGCTCGATCGGACGCGGCGATTTTGTTCACCTCATTGGAACGATTCGAGTTCGGGAAAATTATGCAATACGTGTCAGGGATAGACACATGAACTCGAGCGGCTGCCGATGCGGTCCCGTCTACATGGCGCATCGGCGACCGCTTTCTTTTAGCCGCCGGCCATGAAGGATTTTGCAAACGCGTCGTTCCCGCCCGAGGTCATCTCGGTGATGGAGCAGGCGCTTGACGCCGCCGTCGCTACGCTCCCGGAGCCCGCCCATTCTCACCACGTTCAATTGATCGCGGAAGCGATCCTGCGCGCCGCTCACAGCGGAGAGCGTGACCCGGTTGTCCTGCAACGGCTCGCATTGCTGGAGCTGCAGCTTCATCCTCGGTGATGGCCAACGCCGTCGT
Source organism: Bradyrhizobium sp. RDI18 (assembly GCF_043203335.1). Lineage (NCBI taxonomy): Bacteria > Pseudomonadati > Pseudomonadota > Alphaproteobacteria > Hyphomicrobiales > Nitrobacteraceae > Bradyrhizobium > Bradyrhizobium sp. RDI18. The sequence goes on from NZ_JBICRN010000008.1 coordinate 353,167, forward strand.
TTGCTCAAGCGCTCTTTGATTTCTTCCGAACGCTGGGTCGTGCGGCTGCTCGCTTCGACGTATTCAGTGCTACAGCCTCGCGAATGAGCGCCTTCAATGCCTTTTCGTCGATCTTGTCGCCATCATGGAAATCGATGGCGCGCCGGGTGTTGCCTTCCAGGCTGGAGTTGAAGAGGCCTGACGGGTCCTCCAGCGAGGCGCCCTTGGCGAAGGTCATCTTCACGGCCGCCTTGTAGGTCTCTCCGGTGCAGATGATGCCGTCGTGCTCCCACACCGGAACGCCGCGCCACTTCCACTCCTCCACCACTTCGGGATCGGCCTGCTTGATGATGCTTCGAATCCGCGCGAGCATCTCGCCGCGCCAGTCGCCCAGCTCCTTGATTCGCGCATCGATGTGCTGAGAGGGAGAGCTTCCGCCTTTTCCTTCGCTCGCGCCGCTCTTCTTCATTGTTGCTTTCTTCATGGCTGTTGTCATTCGCTCACAATCGTTCGCCGGGCAATTGGCTCGCCTGCTTCACCCAGGCAACAAGCTGCGCTTCGTCAAGGCCGTCCTCATAGATGTCGAGATAGCGCACTTCCTTGTGCTTTGACTCGCCGGGCGGGACAGGGCGGAGAGACGTGCCGCGGAAGAAAGTCACTTTGACGTACTTCGTGAAGCAATGAAAGCTGAGGAACCAGCCGCCTTGGTCCTCGACGCCATAAAAGGGCGAATTCCATTTGACCGCCTTGTGCACGCCGGAGACCGTGCGGACGATCAGCGCGTCGAGGTGACGTCCGACGTCGCGTTTCCAGCCCGGCATGGCCGCGATGTAGGCCTGCACGGGGGCATCGCCGTATCCCTTTGCGATCTGAGGATTGCCGCCTGAGAGCAGGACGGGCTTTGCGGTAGCCTGCTTGGCGGCGGCCTTCTTTGCGATCTTCGCCGGCCTTCTCGACGTCGTTTGCGCCATTGTGTTCGCTCCTGTCGCCGGTACGTCAGCCACTGCGCCATTTGGCGGCGTAGGGCAGCACGAACATGTACAGGCCGGTGAACATCAGTAAAAAGAGCGGCGGCAATGGGGAGTATACCATCCACGGGGAAGGCTCCCCCAGTACCATGGCAATGAAATTGGCGACGACGGTCACCATGAAGGCAATCGACAGCCAGCGGTGAATCTGCCGAATCCACGTGTTCCAGTTCAATGAGCCCTCCTTTTGCAGACTTTTGCAGACGAGCCGGAGCGTGACGCGGCGGTTCAATCCGTCCGCGCCACGAGTTCTTCCAGCTTCGCGAAAAATTGCTTCCATCCGGCGTGGGCGCCGCCATAGGCCTGCTTCTGATCCGGCCGGAAACCGGTCTGCTCCATGCGCAGGAGGGTGCCTGTGGGCGTTGGCGTCAGCGTGAAAGTCACGACACTTTCTAGATTGAAGGCCGCATCGTCGTGCTTGAAATTCCAGGTGTACGACAGCGCCTTGTTCGGCTCGATGGCAAGGACCTCGCAGTCCAGGACGCCACCCCAATCGCCGCGAAGATTGAAATGGTGACCCACGACGGGCTTGAAGTCGTTCTTCATCAGCCACTCCTCGATCAGGTGCGGTAGCGTCAGCGCGCGCCACAGCTTTTCCGGCGGGTGAGCTATTTCGCGTTCGACGACGACGGAACGCGTTTCGGTCGCACGATTGGTCATTGGTCCATCCGTTTGAGCAGATCTTCGAGATCGTCGAACCGCCTCTGCCAGAACCCGGCCATCTCGCTTGTCCAGTCGATCAGCGGGGCGAGGGCGCCGAGCTGTGCGCTATAGTGGGTCTGGCGGCCTTCGTGGCGATCGCGCACCAGCCCCGCCTGTTTCAGAACGCCAAGATGCTTCGAGACCGCCGGCTGCGAGATCCCGGCTCGGGCTGTCAGGGCCCCGACCGTCTGTTCTCCTTCGCGGCACAGCCGCTCGAAGATCGCCCGACGGCTCGGGTCGGCGAGTGTTCTGAACAGCACATCATGAGCGTTGGGCATTGGAAATCGATAACTTGTTGGTTATTGATAGATGCATAACCGACGGGATATGTGTTGGTCAAGTGGGAAAAAAACGGCTGAAACCGTCACCAACAATGCAATTTGACGTCAGTAAGCTACCGTTGAACGCATGCCGTGTAGGTTATGCATTATCTTGATCTTGCGAAGTCGAGCTGCGGGCGCGAGCGCCGACGGCATGGTCGCCCCTCGTTGTCGAGGACGGTACGGATAACCAGATACTCAGCGTCATATGCGGCGAGGGAAGGGTCCTATGGGAGATGCCGGCCGTCAGGCCCATTGGGAGAACGTCTACACGACAAAGGGCGAGAACGAGGTTAGCTGGTTTCAGCAAAGCCCGACTCCTTCGCTCGACCTGATCGTGCAGGCGGGGGTGACGCACAAGTCGGCCATCATCGACATCGGCGGCGGCGCTTCGCGGCTGGTCGACAGTCTCGTCGAGCGGGGACTTGAGGATGTCACCGTGCTCGATCTTTCCGCCGCGGCGTTGGCCGCTGCCAAGCGCCGCCTGGAGAGCCACCTTGGCGCCAGCGCCGAGCGGGTTAGCTGGATCGTCGCGGACGCGACGACCTGGGAGCCGGTCAAGCCCTACGACATCTGGCACGATCGGGCAGCGTTCCACTTTCTCACCGACCCAGGCGATCGCGCCGCCTACATTGCGCGCCTCAAGCGGGGCCTGAAGATCGGGGGGCACGCCATCATCGCTACCTTCGCGCCTGACGGCCCTGAAAAGTGCAGCGGTCTGCCGGTCGCGCGCTACGACAGCGAGAGTCTCGGACGGACGCTCGGCACAGCGTTCAAGCTGGTTCATACGCAGCGGCACGAGCACGCTACGCCGTGGCAGTCCCGGCAGGCCTTTCAGTTCAGCGTGTTCCGGCACGAGGGCTGATCGCCGCGCGCTAATGCGCCATGCCGCGTGAGACCTCCTGGCAAGCTTCCATGCAGCGGCGGCAGCTTTCCGCGCAGATGCGGCAATGTTCGTGCGTGGCTGCGTGCCGCTGGCATTCCTCCGCGCATAGCCGGCATGCGGCGGCGCAGACGCTGAGCATGCGGCGCATCACTTCGTCGTCGAAACCCGTTCGGCGGGTCATGATGCGGCCGGTGATATTGCAGATATCGGCGCAATCCTGATCGAGCCGGATGCATTGGGTCAGCTCCTGAACCATGCGCTCCGACAGGCAGGCGTCGGCGCAGGAGGTGCAGGTCTGGGCGCAGGAGTAGCATTCCTCGATGCAACGGATCAGGGCGTCGCTGATCTGGCCTTGGACGGCCGGGTGAGTGCCAATCATTTCGCGGGCGTACATGGCTGGGCTCCTTGCTGAGGAAAGACCACCGCCGGGGGCGGTCACTGGCTCAAGTCGCGGCATTGAAAAATGTTCTGGGCAACCGGCCAATATGAATTGGGGTCAGGGCTTTGATTCATCGCAATGCGGTCTTCTCCGGCTCGCATATGTTAAGCAAACCCGCGGTTTCGTGATGGAACTCCGCTTCCCATCATGGCCCGGGATGTGCGAAACTGGACCCGTGAAATACTCGATTCACCTTTGCCGGCTGCTGGCGATTTTTGTGATCGTCAGCCTCGTTCTCGCCCCGCTCACGGCACGGGCGAATACGGGCGCCATGGCACCAATGGCCATGACGGCGATGTCCGATGACGCGGCCATGTCTGACGACATGCCGTGCTGCCCGGACAAATCGGCCCCGGTCGATTGCGACCAGTGCCCGCTGATGGCGCTTTGCGTGTCGACGACGTTGCAGGCGCCGCTGCCGGCCGGCATTGCCGAAATCCAGCCCGTGACCCTTCGCACGCTGCTGCCCGGCAGCGATCCGGAAGTAGACAGCCTCGGGTATTCACCCCCTCCAAAACCTCCCCGGTCCCTGGTCCTTTCGGCGTAACGCCGAAGTCTCGCGGCGCTTTGTGGCGCACGCGCCCATGCCGCCATAGCGGCTGACCAGTAGATCGAGGATACCATGATGAAGGCTATTCAGTTTTCGCGCGACCTGCGGGTTGCGCTGACCGGCGCTGCCCTGACATGCGCCGCGACCGTCGCGCTCGCCGATATCAAAAACTACGAGTTCAAGCTCGTCGAACCGACGGTGAAGACCGGTCGCGACAGGACCTTCGCCGTCAAGCTCATCGACAAGGCAACCGGCAAGGCCGTTCCGGACGCGGTGATCTTTGCGACGCGTCTCGATATGGCGCCGGATGCGATGCAAGAGATGGTGACCGAGGTCACGCCGCTGCCGGGATCGGAGCCGGGCACCTACCGCTTCAAGGCCGATTTCAGCATGGCCGGGCGCTGGCAATTGTCGCTCGGCGCAAAAGTGCAGGGCGAAACCGGCACGGTTGACAACAAGCTCGTCATTCAGGCCGACAAATGAACCGGTCAGCTCAGATCGCGCTCGCTGCTGCCGTCACCGCTGCCGTGATCGCCGGCGTTCTCGCGCGTCCCTATCTGTGGCCGCGCGGCGAGACCGAGCATGCCCGCGTCATGGCCCAGGCGAGCGAACCAGCGGGCGCCGCGATCTACTATCAGGATCCGGACGGCAAGCCGTTCTACTCGCTGACGCCGAAGAAGACGCCCGATGGCCGCGACTACCTCGCCGTTCCGCCGGGCGCCGACATCAGTTTTGTCGGTCCGCCGCAGGAAAGCGCGGCGGCTCCGCCGGCCGACCGCAAGATCAAGTACTACCGCAATCCGATGGGGTTGCCGGATGTCTCGCCGACGCCCAAGAAGGATTCGATGGGGATGGATTACATCCCCGTCTATGAGGGCGAGGACAGCGACGACGGATCGGTCAAGGTCTCGCCGGGAAAGATTCAGCGCACCGGCGTCAAATCGGAGCCGGCGGCTACTCGCCCGATCCGGACGGTCGTGCGGGCGCCAGGCACGATCCAACTCGACGAGCGTCGAGTCTCAGTCATCGCGATGCGTGCGGAAACCTACCTGCAAACAGTTGCCGACGTCACGACTGGCACTTTTGTCAAAAAAGGTCAGCCGCTGATGCAGGTTTACAGTCCGGCAGTTTCCAGTGCGGCCGCAGAGTATGTGACGACATTGACGTCCAAGACTACGGCGGGCGAACCGTCCTACGGACGCGGTTCACGGCAGCGGTTGATGAACCTTGACGTGCCCGACGCGGTAATCAGCGAGGTCGAGAGAACGCGGGTCGTCCCGGTGACTGTCGCCTGGTCGGCCCCACGGGACGGCATCGTGCTGGAACGCAACGCCGTCCAGGGTATGCGAGCTCAACCGGGCGACGTGCTCTTCCGCGTCGCCGATACCTCGGTGGTCTGGGCGATAATTGATATAGCCGAGCGTGATCTCGGCTCGCTTGCGGTCGGACAAGGCGTAACCGTGCGCGCGCGCAGCTTCCCGGGGCGGGACTTCTCCGGAAAGATCTCGGTCATTTATCCCCAGGTCAACCGCGAGACGCGGACAGCCCGCGTTCGGATCGAACTCGCAAATCCCGACCTCGCATTGCTGCCGGACATGTATGTGGACGCGGACGTCGAGATTGGCGGCGCGGAGCCTGTCTTGGCCGTTCCCGACAGCTCAGTGCTCGATACGGGGGCGCGCCAGGTCGTTCTGGTTGACAGGGGTGAGGGACGATTCGAGCCCCGCGAGGTCAAGATCGGCCGTCGGGGAGACGGACTGGTCGAAATCCGCAGCGGGCTGAAAGACGGCGAGCCCGTCGTCATATCAGCCAATTTCCTGATCGACGCCGAAAGCAACCTGAAGGCGGCGCTGAAGGGCTTTGCCCAAGGAGCCCAGCCATGATCGCCCGCTTGATCGCTTGGTCGGCTCGTAACCTCCTGCTGGTGCTATTCGGCAGCGGCTTCGCCGCTGCGGCCGGCGTCTACGCGCTCGTCCATCTGCCGCTGGACGCCATTCCCGACCTCTCCGACACCCAGGTGATCATCTACACGGAGTACCCAGGGCAGGCGCCTCAGGTGATCGAGGACCAGGTCACCTATCCGCTCACCACGGCGATGCTTACGGTGCCGAAATCGAAGGTGGTGCGCGGGTTTTCCTTCTTCGGCGTGTCGTTCGTCTATGTTATCTTCGAGGACGGCACGGACATTTATTGGGCGCGCTCGCGGGTGCTCGAATTCCTGAACGCCGCGACCTCACGCATTCCCGCCGGCGTGACGCCGACCATTGGCCCGGATGCGACCGGCGTCGGCTGGGTTTACCAATATGCTATCGTGTCGAAGGAGCTGAACCTTTCCGACACGCGCGCGATCCAGGACTGGAATCTGAAGTTCGCGCTCGCCAAGGCCGAAGGTGTCGCCGAAGTGGCGAGCGTCGGCGGCTTCGTCAAGCAGTACAATGTGATCCTCGATCCGCAGCGCATGCGCGACCGCGGCATCACCATGCAGAAGATGCGCGAGGCGATCCGCGCCAGCAATGCCGATGTCGGCGGCCGCACCGTCGAACTGTCCGAATTCGAATACGTCATCCGTGGCAAAGGCTACCTGAAGAGCATCAACGACCTCGGCAACGTCGTGCTGAAGGTGAGCAATGGCACGCCGGTGCTCCTTCGCGACGTGGCCCGGGTGGAGCTCGGCCCCGACGAGCGGCGCGGCATCACCGAACTGAACGGGGAGGGCGAGGTCGCAAGCGGCATCGTGCTGCAGCGCTTCGGCGTTAACGCGCTCAATGTGATCCAGAACGTCAAGAAGCGTTTCCAGGAAATCGCCAGCAGCCTGCCGAAATCAGTCGAGATCGTGCCGGTTTACGACCGCTCGAACCTGATCTACGCGGCTATCGACACGCTCAAGCACACGCTGTTCGAGGAAAGCGTCGTCGTTGCGCTGGTCTGCATCGTGTTCCTGCTGCATGTCCGCAGTGCGCTGGTTGCGATTCTGATGCTGCCGGTCGGCATATTGATGGCGTTCGGCGCCATGAAGCTGCTGGGGCTCGGCTCCAACATCATGAGCCTTGGCGGCATCGCGATCGCCATCGGCGCCATGGTGGATGCAGCAATCGTCATGATCGAGAATGCCCACAAGCACCTCGAACGAGCGGAGCCCGGAAAGTCCCGGGTGGCCATCCTGATCGAGGCGGCCGCGCAGGTCGGTCCGGCGCTGTTCTTCAGCCTCTTGATCATCACCGTGTCGTTCATGCCGATCTTCACGCTGGAGCAGCAGGAGGGGCGGCTGTTCAGCCCGCTGGCGTTCACCAAGACATTCGCCATGGCCGCCGCCGCGCTGCTTTCGGTGACGCTGGTGCCGGCGCTGATGGTGATCTTCATCCGCGGCAGAATCATTCCCGAGCACAGGAATCCGATCAACCGTTTCCTGATCTGGATCTACCGTCCTGTTATCAGCGGTGTGTTGCGCGCCAAAACGTTGGTCGTCCTGCTCGCACTCGCGATTCTGGCCGTGAGCGCCTGGCCGGCCCGTCAGCTCGGCACCGAGTTCATGCCGAACCTGAACGAGGGAACGCTGCTCTACATGCCGACGACATTGCCGGGCATCTCGATCACCAAATCCGCTGAACTGATGCAGACCCAGGATCGGATCATCCGGTCGTTTCCGGAAGTCGAATCCGTCTACGGCAAGGCAGGCCGCGCCGCGACCGCAACCGATCCGGCGCCATCGGAAATGTACGAGACCGTCGTCAATCTCAAGCCGAAGCAGGAGTGGCGGGCGGGCGTAACGATCGACAGCCTCATCGCGGAAATGGACAAGGCGCTGCAGTTTCCCGGCGTCTCCAACGCATGGACCATGCCGATCAAAGCCCGCATCGACATGCTGTCGACTGGCATCCGCACGCCGATCGGAGTCAAGGTGATCGGCACCGATCTGGTCGAGATCGACAAGCTCGCCAAGCAGATCGAGCAGGTCCTGAAGGGAGTTCCCGGCACCTCGTCCGCGTACGCCGAGCGCGGCATCGGCGGCTACTATTTGGAGATCACGCCGGACCGCGAAGCGATGGCGCGGTACGGCATCATGATTCAGGATGTCCAGGACACCATCGCTACTGCGCTTGGCGGACAGACGGTCACGACGACAGTCGAGGGCCGCCAGCGCTTTTCCGTCAACATGCGCTACCCGCGGGATTTGCGCGACAATCCGAAGGCGATTGCAAGCGACGTGCTGGTGCCGATGCCGGCCGGCGGCGCCGTCCCGCTCGGGGAAGTCGCAAAGGTCGCGCCGGCGAGGGGACCGTCCTCGATCCGCACCGAAAATGGGCAGTTGGCGACCTACATCTACGTCGATATCCGCGACCGCGATCTCGGCGGCTACGTCGCCGAGGCGCAGCGCGCCGTGCAAGCCAGCATCCAGTTCCCGCCCGGCTACTACGTCATGTGGAGCGGCCAATACGAATACCTCGAGCGCGCCACCGCAAGGCTCAAAATTGTCGTTCCCGCGACGCTGCTCATCATCTTCCTGCTGCTGTATCTCAACTTCCGCTCCGTCACCGAGACGATGATCGTGATGCTGTCCCTGCCGTTTGCGCTGGTCGGCGGGCTCTGGCTGATGTGGTGGCTCGGTTTCAACCTTTCCGTTGCGGTCGCGGTCGGCTTCATCGCACTCGCCGGTGTCGCCGCGGAGACCGGCGTTGTAATGCTGATCTACCTAAACCAGGCATTGGCTGAGGCCAGGGCTCGGTGCGACGCCGAGAAGCGGCCGCTGACGAAGCGTGATCTCTACGACGCCATCATGGAGGGCGCGGTGGAGAGGGTGCGGCCGAAGATGATGACGGTTGTGGCCATCATGGCCGGGCTGCTCCCGATCATGTGGAGCAGCGGCACCGGCTCGGAGATCATGCAGCGCATCGCAGTGCCGATGATCGGCGGCATGATTTCCTCGACCTTGCTGACGCTGATTGTGATCCCGGCGGTATTCGGCATCGTCAAGGGCTTTGGATTGCCCGGCGATCCCGAAAGCGGCAAGTCAGTCGCGGCGATTGCAAAGCCATCGAAGAAAGTCTCACGCGTTGTGGAGCCAACCGAATGAGGTGAACCATGACTTACGCAGCGATCTCCGGCACGATGCCGAGCTTCAGGTTGGCGGCTGCTTCGGCCCTTATGGCTGTTCTCAGCTTCTCTTCTCTTCATGCGCAACAAGGCAATGCTGCTCGCGGCGAACGTAATTTCAGGGCATGCGCAGCATGCCATTCGCTGGAGCGCGAGCGCAACATGACGGGACCGAGCCTTGCCGATTTGTGGGGACGCAAGGCCGGTACGCTGCCAAGCTTCGATCGCTTTTCCGATGCGTTGAAATCGTCCGGATTGACGTGGGATGACCGAACGCTCGATCAATGGTTGACCGATCCGAAGCATCTCGTTCCGGGCAACGAGATGACGTTTGAGAGCATCAAGGAAGCTCCGATCCGAGCAGACCTCCTGGCATTCCTGAAAGAAGCCACCAAACCCGGTGCAGCGCCGAGCCAAAGTGCGCAACAGGGGCAGAGGGGCGGCATGGGAGGGATGATGGGTGGTATGATGGGCGGCGGCGCCGATCCAAACCTTAGGTCGCTTGAAGCGGCCATTCAGGTCAAAACCATCAGCTATTGCCGCGACACCTATCGTGTCACCACAGCCGACGGCAAAACACGCGCCTTCTGGGAGCGTAACCTCCGCTTCAGGACCGATACCAGTAAGGATGGGCCCGAGAAGGATGCGCCGGCTCTTTTGGGCGCAGGAATGATGGGTGATCGGGCAGCCGTGATCTTCTCGGCGCCGGAGGAGATCATGAAGTTCGTCGAGCGCCGCTGCTAGACTGTAACCGACCGTGTGGACGATTGCGCTGTGCACGTTGGCGGGGCGCGGTGTTTGGGCCGACAGTTGCGCTGGTAACTCGCAGCATTTTCTGAGGTCGCCGCCGTCTGAGCGAAGGACAGACACTGCACAGCCGCCTTCTACGCTGGTTGAGCCTTCAATTCACCAACGGATTGGCGCACCACCACGAATGCGCCTTGAAGCGCAAGTCCGGCCATGCAGGAAGCGACAATCACGTCCGGCCAACCGGTACCGGTGCCAAACACGCCCAGCGCGGCCAGCAGCACCGCGAGATTGCCTAGAACGTCGTTACGGGTGCAAATCCAGGCCGAGCGCATGTTGGCGTCGCCGTTGCGATAGGCCCGTAAGACCCGAATGACGCAACATTGGCGGCAAGGGCCATGACGCCGACCGCACCCATGGTGAATGCACTCGGCAGCGTCCCCTGTGCTGCGTGCCAGATGGCCATAGCAATTACCCAGAGGCCGAAGGCTCCCATGGTGGCGCCCTTGGCAAGCGCCGCTGACGCGCGATAGCGCAGTGCCATCCCAACCACAAAAAGGCTGATCGCATAGTTTCCCGCGTCGCCGAGAAAATCGAGCGCGTCGGCTTGGAGCGAAGCCGATCCCGCCGCCAAGCCTGCGCCGATCTCGATGAGGAACATGGCGGCATTGATGCCAAGGACCACCCAAAGAACCCGGCGATAAGCCGGATTTCCGCGGTTCCGGTCCAAGTTCAGTGGCGGAGGTGTACAACAAGCATCAGCCATCGCCGGAAGATAGGACCCAAGCGCGTGTTACGCAATTACGTCACCAGGAAAGCGACGGTCGACCCTGGAGCAGTGCGAGTGTTGCGTTGCATATTCATTGGCCAATCACGATCCTGACAAACTGCGTGAATCCGTCACCGGGTTCCGAGCTACGCGCGCTGGCTGATGGGACTCGCGAGCAGAACTGATGGAGACGAGGCATGGGCTTCTACAACGACATTATCCTGCCGAGGGTTTGCGATCTTGCGATGCGAAACAAGCAGCTTCGGCCATATCGTGAGCGGGTGATCGGCGCGGCCGAGGGGCGCGTGCTCGAGATCGGGATCGGTTCGGGCCGCAACTTGCCGTTCTATCGGCCGCCGGTGAGAGAGCTCCTGGCGCTGGAGCCGGCCCCGAAGCTCATCGCAATGGCCCTCGATGCTCTGCATCCCGGTACGCCGGTCAACTTCATCGAGGCTTCGGCGGAAGCCATTCCGCTCGATGACCGGAGCGTCGATACGGTGGTGACGACCTGGACCTTGTGCAGCATTCCGGATGCCGCGATGGCGCTCACCGAAATGCGGCGCGTGCTTCGCCCTGGCGGCAGGCTCTTGTTCGTGGAGCACGGCATGGCGCCGGACAAGAATGTAAGGCGATGGCAGGACTGGCTGACGCCGGCCTGGAAATGCATCAGCGGCGGCTGTCACCTCAATCGACCGATCAGCACGATGATCGAAGCAGCAGGCTTCAGGATTGATCGGGTGGAGACCGGCTATATGCCAGGACCGAAGGCGATGACCTTCATGTATGAAGGCAGCGCCCGGCCGAACTAGGGCGTGGACTCATTAACGCGCAGCCACAGCGTGATTGACGCAAGCTGGATGAAGGTTGCCCACGCGATGAGAGCGACGCGGCAAAGAATGCCGATTGTCGCGACCGCCTAGCTGATAGCCGAGGAAAGCCAGCTCAGCACATCCTCACTTGGCCAGAGTATTCTTGTAAATCGTACCGTCCTTCATAATGATCTTGAAGTTGGTGATGGGATCGGCAATGAGGCTGATATTGTCTAACGGGTTGCCATCGACGAGCAAGAGATCGGCTAGCGCCCCCCGCTGCACGACGCCGAGCTTTCCCGGATAGGGATTTCGTTTTCCGGAGAGTTCCAGCAGCTCGGCGTTGGTCGAGGTTGCCATGATAAGTGCTTCGGCCGGGGCGTACCAGCGAGTGAGCGAGGCCAGAATCGCCCCCTGTTGCCGTGCCAACGCGGCAGAGAACAGGACGTCAGTGCCCCACGCTGTCTTGATCTTGTACTTCTTCGCGAGTTCGTAGGTCCGGCCTATACCGGGCCAGACCTCATCTGCCTTGGCGCGCTGGACTGAGCCCACAGGAAAGCCCAGCCTCAAGTCCTCGGGGAGCGGCTGCATGCTTAACCAGATGCCCTTTTCGGCGAGCAGCTTGGCGATTGCTTCGTCCATCAGCATGCCGTGTTCGATACACTTCACGCCGGCTGCAACAGCCACCTGGATCGCATGTGGCGTAAAGGCATGCGCGGTGACGTACGTGCCCCAATTATCAGCCGCCTCAACCGCCGCGCGCATTTCCGCCCCGGTGAAGGTGGTCACATCGATGGGGCTGAATGGGGACGACACCCCGCCGCCTGCCGTCAACTTGACTTGGGAGGCCCCCTGCATGAGCTGTTCGCGGACGCGCAGGCGCACTTCGTCGGGACTGTCCGCAACCATCGCGCCGCCGGTCTGCTCCATCCGCGTCAGCATGCCGCCGATCGTTCGTGGAAGATCGGTGAGCTGGCGGAAATCCCCGTGCCCGCTCGTGACAGTGATCACGGCTCCGGACGGATAAATCCGCGGGCCCTTGACGACGCCTTCGTCGATGGCGTTCTTGAGACCGAACACCGGCCCGCCGACGTCGCGAACAGTAGTGAAGCCGCGCATCAGAGTGTCGGTCGCCTCGTTGCCAGCCAAGAGATTGAGGTAGCCGACGTCGCCGAACGACTGTGCGGGCGTCACCCGGATCAACGCCGCGTGCCAATGCGCGTCGATCAGGCCGGGCATCAGCGTGCGTCCGCCTCCCTCGATCACCGTCGTGGCGGCGCTTCTATCGACCGGGATCGGTGTCTGAGAAATTGTTTCGATCAAATTACCTCGAACCAGAACGTTTGTCGGTTCGGACAGAGTTGGGCGCTTGCCATCGAAGACCCTGACATTGTTGAAGAGCGTCGTCGCGTGGTTTACTTGCTGGGCTTGCGCTGCACCTGTCGGGAGCACCAGCGCACAAATCTGTACCGCAACCAAGCGGCAGAAATACTTGAGTCCATTTGAGCCTCACGAACGGCGGATCGGACAAGGTATATGCGGGACAATAGGATTGCCGCGTAGTGCAAATGGGTGTGCTTGACTTTTCAGCGATGTATGGAGCGGCGTCCAACCACTCGGCCGGTTCTTGCGTCAATCGTTAGCCTTAAGATGTCGCGCCCCCGGCGCGTTTCGCCAGTGACGACCCAGTATCTGCCGCGCCTGTCGATGTTCCGGATGCGATCGACACCATTGCGTCGCGCGATTCGTATTGCGTCCTGCCGATCAATGCGTCCTCTGCGATCGATGCGAACACCATCGCGATCGATAGTAACGCTTTGCGCAACTGCGTTGGGAATGACGGGAGGAAGCAACTCAGCCAAACTGAGGAATGAGGCCCCCAACAAAACGGCGAGCATTTTGTTCATCGAGCATTCTCCAATATCGCGGCGCTATTGCGCGACCGAGTTGCGCTCGTTAATCACTGCTACTATATCGGGATGTTTCCGCTTGGCAATAGTGCAGGTCCGCCGACCATTGATGCGTTTCGTATGCAAAAGTGCTCTCAAGAAAGGTGCCGAAGCCGGTCCGGACAAGCTCAAGTGTCGGTGAGGGGCGGTGACCTTTCTGGAGCACACGTCTGCTATTGTGAAGGGTTTTAGTCCATTGGCCCTTCTGCGACCTCCGGCGACGTCCGCTACTCCGCTGCTAATGGCGACAAGCGGACATCAGGCGTGCCTGACCCAAGCGCCCCGATTATGAGTACACGGCCTAGTCCTAATGCGTCATAGCTGCTCGATCCCTTCATTCTGAGGAGCCCGCAGAGCGGACGTCTCGAAGAATGTAGGCCACAGACGAGGCCTCATGGTTCTCCCGGCGATGCGAAGCATCGTCCCGAGACGCGCGGAGCCTGTCATCGGGCCGCGCTACGCGCGGACCCGTTGGCGCTCCTCACCATGAGGGACACATGCGCAATAAGACTAGCCAGGCTATGCCGCGCGCACCTGACCAAGAAACGCGTCGACCTGCTCGCGCAATTGCTGCGACTGCCGCGACAGATTGCCGGCGGCGGTCTCGACCTGGCTTGCCGCTGCGCCAGTGGCTGCCGCGCCCTCGGTGACGCCGCCGACATTGGCTGACACTTCCTGGGTGCCGGCCGCAGCCTGTTGCACATTGCGCGCGATCTCCTGGGTCGCCGCGCCCTGTTGCTCGATGGCAGAGGCGATGGTTGTTGCGATCTCGCTGATTTCGCCGATGGTCTTGCCGATCGCCTCGATCGAGACGACGGATTTCTGCGTGGCTCCCTGGATCGCCGATATCTGGGAGGCGATCTCCTCGGTGGCTTTTGACGTCTGCTCGGCCAGGCTCTTGACCTCGGCCGCGACCACGGCAAAGCCCCTGCCGCTGTCGCCGGCACGCGCCGCTTCGATGGTGGCATTGAGCGCCAGCAGATTGGTCTGCGAGGCGATGTTGTTGATCAGCTTGACGATGTCGCCGATCCGCTGCGCCATCGCCGCGAGGCCCTGAATTTCGGCGTTGGTGCCCTGTGCTTCCTGCACGGCCTTTGCCGCGATCGCCGCCGACTGGCTGACCTGCCGGCTGATCTCGGTGACGGACGCGGACAGTTCTTCCGTGGCGGTGGCCACCGTCTGGACGTTGCTCGACGTTTCCTGCGCGCCCGATGCTACGGCCGAGGCCTTGTTGGTATTTTCGGTTGCGACCGCTGCCATCCTTTCGGCGGTGGCGCGCATTTCGACGATCGATGTCGCGACGGCATCGAGCACGCGGCTGGCGCTCTGGTCGAAGCCTGAAGTCAGCGTCTCCATCACCTGTTGACGTTGCTCTTTCTTCTGTTGTTCCGCTCGCTGTTCGGCAGCCAGTGCGTTCGCCCTGACAGCATTGTCGCGGAAGACCGCGACCGATCGTGCCATCTCGCCAACTTCATCAGCCCGCGCCTGCGCAGGAATGTCGATCGACAGATCGCCGCCGGCAAGGCGCTGCATGGCGGCTGTCATGGCGGTCAGGGGACGGATCACGCGCCGGGACAGTACCCAGATCGACCCCATGCCGACAACGATACCGAGCAGCGTGACGAGGGCGACGAGAATGAGCTGGGTTCTTGCCGCCGCAGCCTTGGCCGCCGCGTGGACATTGGTGACGTCGACCGCGGCATCCTTGATCCGGACGATGGATTCCAGCGCAGGGTTCGACGCGTCGTACCATTGCTGCACCGTCATCGGATAACCGGCGCCCGCGATGCCTGCCTTGTAGATCGTATCGGTTTGAGCCTTGAAATTGCCGAGGAAGTTTTGCTCGGCGGCGGCAACGGCAGAGACAAGCGGCGACGCCGCACCGGCGGTTAGATCGCGTATCGTCTGCCAGTTCGACTGCACCTGCCCGCGCCAATTGGCGATGTCACGCTGCTGCTCGGTCGATAGCGCGCGGCCGGCCGAGATATTGCCGGCGTGAACGGCGCGTTCGCGGCCGGCATATTCGCGCATCAGGAAAGCGCTCTGCTTGACCATCGTAAGCTCGCCGACGATGGCGTCTTCCCTGCTGATTTCGCGCGAGGCAATGGTCCAGAGCGATTGAATCCGGGTCAGGAGGTCAGAGACGGCCGGGTACCAGGATTTGAGCAGTTCGGCATCGCGCTGCTCCTTCGGAACTTGAAGGGCGGAATCTGCGCTGCGGCGGAGCTGCCTGACACGTTCATAGGCCTGCTCGACGTCGGTAATCAGCTTCTTGCCTTCCGGCGTCGCGGTGGCGGCAATCTGCCGGAGCGCCGGGGCCAGCACGGCATCGCCCTGCGAACGGCGCTTCTGGATCACTTCGCCGGTCTGAGCATTTGCCGGAGCAGGGGCCTGCAGTGCCGTATTGGTCTGTCCGCGTTCAAGCTGAATGTTCTCCAATCCCTTGAGCAGGTGATCGGCGTTTGCATTCACCTCGGCAACGCGGACGGCGGCCGTGTAGCTGCGCCAGGCATCTGCGCCGGTAATGGCGCAGGAGATCAGGACCAGTACCGCGAGCACCCCGACGATCACGGCGAGGGTGGTCTTGACGGTGAGCGTGCCCGAAAGGGCCTCGCGCTTCGAGTGCATGGGGATACCTTCCGGCTGGCGGCCCCTTGATGACGGCCTCTTCGTTACTACCAGCCGGCCGTTACCAAGCCGCTAACTGGAGCACTGGGTTGTAATGCCAAAGTACTGTCTTGAAAGCCTTTTCGACATTTTCTGATACTCGTTCGGACAAGCCACGTCCCTCAAGTTGCAGGCGCGGACAGGGTCGGCAGCATGCCGCGCGAGGACGAAGCTCCGACGATCGAAAGCGATGCGATGACCCAAAGAGTCACCTCCTGGTGGCAGGCTCCCACCCCAAACTTGTGACGCCTTTCACTATTGCCCCAAAAAAGATCAGATAAGCTTGGTCGGTCCGAGCAACTGCGTCGGGCGTACGTGGCCTTTTGAATTTTTTCCGATCACATCGACGTACTCCTTTCCAGGAGGAACACGTGTCAGATTTTACAAGAAATCATGCCGTGGTTATTGGCGCCGGCATGGCCGGGCTTACGGCTGCTCAGGCGATCTCCAGGCATTTCAGGAAAGTCACGGTCATCGAGCGGGACGTGCTTCCCGCCGAGCCCGCGCCCCGTAGCGGCACGCCGCAGGCCCAGCATGCCCACATGCTGCTCGCGGGCGGGCTGAGGGCCCTGCAGACTCTGTTTCCGGGCTTTGAGAAGGATCTGGCGGGAGCCGGCGCAGTGAAGATCCGCGCCGGGAAGGACCTCCGGTTCGAGCGCCCCGGATTCGACCCATTCCCCGTTCGCGATCTCGGCTTCGATATTTTCAGCATGTCGCGCCCATTGCTCGAAGCTGTTACTCGACGACGCATTCAGAAAACCCCGAACATAGGCATTTGCGTACGTTCCCGCGTAACCAGGCTTGTCGCATCGCGTGATGCAACGCGGATCGAGGCGGTTTGTTGCGACAGTGAAGATGGTCGTGCTGTGACGATGGAAGCTGACTTGGTAGTTGAAGCTTCTGGCCGCGGCGGCCTGACGCTGCAACTGCTCGAAGAGCTTTCTTTGCAGAAGCCCGAAGAAACCGAGATCGGCATTGATCAGGCCTATGCGAGCACCATTGTCGAGCGGCTCGATCACGATGCCGACTGGCTGGGCAATATCATTCTGCCGTCTGCACCGGGCAGCAGCCGCGGCGCGTTCCTGTTTCCAATCGAAAAGCAGCGATGGCTGCTTTCCATCGGAGGCAATCATGGCGACACGCCTCCGGGCGACCGTGCGGGATTTATGGATTTCGTCAGGAGCCTGCGTACCCCGACGATCTATGACGCGGTCAGGGACGCGCGCCCGCTGACTGATATCGTCCGCTACCAGTTGCCTTGCAGCACGCGGCGACATTTCGAGCGCCTCGAGTCTTTTCCGGCGGGGCTGCTTGCGACGGGCGATGCCCTCTGCCGCTTCAATCCAGTGTTCGGCCAGGGTATGAGCGTGGCAGCGCAGGAAGCCGTGATCCTGGACCGGTTGTTGACAGAAGATGCCCCCATGGAGCGCCTGGCGCGTGACTTCTTCGCTGCCATCCAGGACACCATCGCGACGCCATGGGGCGTTGCCGTCAGCGATTTTGTCTATCCCGCCACGCGCGGCGTGCGGCCCGCCGATCTCGCGCAGCGCCTGCAATATGGTATGGCTTTGACGAAGCTCGCCGCGCAGGATCCCGAGGTGCACCGGCTGACCGTAGAAGTCTCGCAGCTCCTCAAGCCGCAGGCTGCGCTGCGTGAGCCAGCGCTCGCGGCGCGCGTGATGTCGCTAATATGACGGGCAATGTGGGGGACCGCGATGGACTTTGTCACCGTGCCGAACGGAGCGATCAAGCTCAACGTGGCCGTCAGCGGCTCGGGCCCGCTGATTGTCTGCGTACATGGATTCCCGGAGCTCGGGTACTCCTGGCGGCACCAGATCGCGCACTTTGCGGCGCGAGGTTTTAGGGTAGCCGCGCTTGACGTGCGCGGCTACGGACGGAGCTCCAAGCCGAGAGAGATCACGGCATACACGCTACGTCATCTCGCCTCGGACGTCGTTGCTGTGATCGAGCATATGGGAGATGGCCCGGCCGTTCTGTTCGGCCACGACTGGGGCGCGCCCATCGTATGGCACACGGCGCTCCTTCACCCCGACAAAATCAGGGCGGTGGCTGGTCTGAGCGTGCCGTTCCGTCCGCGCGGACCCGTGCCTTTCATCGAACTTGCGCGATCGATCTACAAGGGACGCTTCTTCTACCAGATCTATTTCCAGCAAGAGGACGTGGCGGAGGCCGAACTGGAGACGGACATCGCCGGTGCCCTGCGCAAGGTGTATTTTGCACTGTCCGGGGCTGCGCCTCACAACAAGTGGCTCGAGCCGAAGCCGGCGGAGGCACGGCTGCTGGATGGGCTCGTCGATCCGCAGCCCTTTCCAGGCTGGATGAGTGAGACCGATCTGGCGGTCTATGTCGAAGCGTTTCGGGCCGGCGGCTTTCGCGGTCCACTCAACCGATACCGCGCACAGACACTCGACTTTGCCGAGCTGGCCGAATTGAGCGGACGCAGTATTGAGCAGCCATCGGCCTTCATCGCCGGCGAGCGTGATCCAGTGCGCGCCTTCGTCCCGGGCGTGGATCTTTATGCCGACCCCGGCGTTGCTTGCTCCGATTTCCGCGGCTCCACCATCATCCCCGGTATCGGACATTGGGTGCAGCAGGAGGCGCCAGAGGAGACTAACGCGGCGCTCGAGGCGTTCGTGCGGGGGCTGTAGCGCGGTCGGCGCCTCGCGCGACAAGACATTGGATCGTCTAAGTGGTGCTGGCGGCCGCTGCAGCATCGAGAGCCGGCTGCTCGAAGTCGACTGACGTAGGCAGGAGGATCGTGCGGTGCAACAAGCAGCGGTAAAATCCATCAGCGCGACTCCGCGCAAAAGCACAGCCACGCTGCAGCAGTCTGCCGGCGCTTGCTGCAGTCAGAAAGCAAGATGACAACCTGAGGCGATGGTGGCAGAATGGTGGCAGACGTGGTTTCAAGCTTGGCGACTGAGAAGAAACGAAGAAAAGCGATCGCCAAGGTCACGTTGTCCAAGGGAGGAGAGGACTCATGAAACGCTTGTTTCTGGGATTAACCGCCGTTGCCCTGATCGCATCGGCGTTTGTCGGATCCACCACTACAGTCATGGCGCAGACGAAGGTGCTGAAGATGCAGGCCACATGGCCGGCGTCGCTTACGCTCTATGATAACTTCACCTATTTCGCAGAGCGGGTGAACAAACTATCGGCCGGCGCGCTGAAGATCGAGGCGATGCCTGCCGGCCAGGTGGTGCCGGCGTTCGAGGTGCTGGACGCGACCAACAAGAAGGTGCTCGACGGCGCGCATGCGTGGGCCGGCTACTGGACCGGCAAGAACAAGACCGCGATTCTGTTCACCGGCGGTCCCGGCGGCACGTTCGGCATGGACTACATGGACGTGATGGGCTGGTTCTATCACGGCGGCGGCCTCGATCTGTACAACGAGTTCTATCAGAAGGAGCTCAAGCTCAACGTCGTCGTATTCCCCATCCTGCCTGCTGGGCCGCAGGCTTTCGGCTGGTTCAAGAAGCCGATCCAGACGGTCGAGGACATGAAGGGAATGAAGTGCCGCCAGACCGGCATGGCGGGCGAAGTCTGGCAGGCGCTCGGCTTCACGGTGGTCAACATGCCGGGCGGCGAGATCATTCCCTCCGCGCAGCGCGGCGTGATCGATTGCGCGGAATGGGTCGGCGGCATCGAGGACATGCAGCTCGGCTTCCACAACGTCTGGAAGTACCACTATTCGCCCGGCCTGCATGAGAACGTGACGGTCGGCGAAATCGTGATCAACGGCGATGTGTGGAAAGAGCTCAGCCCGCAACACCAGGAGATCATCAAGTCGGCGGCCAACGAGACATTCCTCGTCTGGTGGACCAAGTGGCAGCGCCAGAACGCCGATGCGTTGACCGAGATGCAGCAGAAGCACGGCGTACAGATCCTGCGCACGCCGACCGAGATCCTGCTGACCTTCATCAAGAAGTGGGACGAGATCGCGGCGGCCGAGGGCGCCAAGAACCCGTTCTTCAAGAAGGTGCACGACTCGCAGAAGGCCTATGCCAGCGCCGTGGTGCCGTACAAGCGGTCCTATTTCCCGCCGTACTCCTTCATGGCGAATTACTACTTCCCCGTCGAGAAATAGGGCTTCGTCCGAGGGCGGCCGGTTTCGGCCGCCCCATTCACGCGCAGCCGGCCTGCGTCGCGCCGCAAGGCGCGCCGCACCGGCGTCGGCGGTAGGGGGAGGGATGGCTGAGATAACTGACAGACAGTCGCCGGCGCTGCTGGCCATAATCCGGATCATCGACGGCTTCACGGATTGGACCGGCACGATCATCTCGTGGCTGGCGGTGCCGCTTGTTCTGGCCGTCGCCTACGAGGTTACAGCGCGCTATTTGTTCAACGCGCCGACCATTTGGGCCTACGACGCAACCTACATGCTCTACGGCTCGCTGTTCATGCTCGGCGCCGCTTACGCGCTGCACAAGGGCGCTCACATCCGCACCGACTTCTTCTGGGAGAAGTTCTCCGTCCGCAGGAAGGGCTGGATCGATACGATCTCCTATATCGTCTTCTTCTTCCCAAGCCTGATCATGCTGTTGCTGATTAGCTGGAACGAATTTCACTACGCCTTTCAGATCAACGAGACCTCGGACCAGACACCATGGCGACCCGTGCTGTGGCCGTTCAAGTTCGTCGTGCCACTCGCCTGCTTCCTGCTGCTCATCCAGGGCGTGTCCGAGTTGATCAAGAGCATCTACATGATGCGCACCGGTGTCGAGCTCGAGCACAAGGAGAAGGTCGAGATATGACCGCAGAAGCGCTGATCGGCCTCATCATGCTTCTGGTCCTGCTTGGAGCGATCTTTATCGGCGTGCCGATATCGTTCACATTGCTGTTTCTCGCCTTTTCGTTCGGCTACTGGGGCATGGGCTCAACGGTCTTCGAACTAGGCTACTTCCAGACCATCGGAATGATGAAGGAGGAACTGCTGGCCGCCGTGCCGCTGTTCATCTTCATGGGCTTCATCACCGAGCAGGCGGGTCTCATGGAGCGCCTTTTTACGGCGTTCCGCATGCTGCTTGCGCCGGTGCGCGGCGCGCTCTTCCTCGTGGTCATCCTGACCTCGACGGTGTTCGCGATGGCGACAGGCATCGTTGGAGCAGCGGTCACCGTTCTTGGCATCATGGCCTCGCCGATCATGACGAAGGCGGGTTACGACGCCAAGCTTTCAGCGGGCACCATCACCGCGGGCGGCACGCTCGGCATTCTCATTCCACCGTCGGTGATGCTGATCGTGATGGGGCCGGTGCTCGGGGTGTCGGTCGCCGATCTCTATGCCGCAGCCTTCGGGCCGGGCTTCCTGCTGGCCGGCCTCTACATCGCCTATCTGATGGGCCGCGCCTTCCTGAATCCCAAGCTCGGGCCGCCGGTGCCAATGGACGAGCGGATCTATTCTGCGTGGTACATTGCGCGCGAGGTGATTATCGGCACGCTGCCCCTGCTCGGGCTCATCACAGCGACGCTCGGCTCGATCATCGGGGGGCTTGCGACACCGACGGAGGCTGCCGGCATCGGCAGCGTTGGCGCGCTGATCCTGTCCATCGCATATGGCAGGTTCTCGCTCGGCGGACTGCAGCGCGCGCTGATCTCGACGATGGCGACATCGAGCATGGTGCTGCTGCTCGCGGTCACGTCGAATATTTTCGGTGCGGTGTTCGCTCGCCTCGGCTCGGCGAACTGGATCACCGAGACGATGCTCGGCCTCCAGTTGCCGCCCAGCCTTATGCTGATCGTCGTGCTCGTGCTCATTTTCCTGCTGGGTTGGCCGTTCGAATGGCCAGCCATCATCCTGGTGTTCCTGCCGATCTTCTATCCCGTCGTGAAGGGCATGGGCATCGATCTCATATGGTTCGGCGCGCTGGTTGCGGTGGTGCTGCAGACCGCCTTTCTTTCGCCGCCGGTTGCCATGTCAGCGTACTATCTCAAGCAAGTGGTCAAGGGCTGGAGCCTCGCGACGATTTACGCCGGCATGTTCCAGTTCATGATCCTGCAGGTGATCTGCGTTGGGCTGATGATTGCTTTCCCCGGCATTGCGACCTGGTTCCCGCACACGCTGCACGAGGCGTCGCGCAGTCAGGTGATCCCGGAGGAGTACAAGAAAATCCTGGAGCAGCAGAGGCGGGCCCCGTCCTTGGAAGACGAAGACTGGTCGACACCAAAAAAGAAGTAGCCGGATGTTGTTGCGTCCGTCTTACTTTCGCACGATCGATCCGGCGCGCCCGACGAGCCGCGCCAGTTGCTTGAAGCGGCTGCCGACGCGGTCGGCAACGAGATCGACCATGCGATGCTCGAACACCAACATCAGCTTGCGGCCGTTGGTGCGGAAATGCGTCGCGGGCAACACACCGGTGCGCGCCGCCGTTATCAGGTGCGCGACGCGGAACGCCGCGCCGAGAAGGCGCGCACGCTCATCCATCGCCGGCGGCACCAGCCCGCGGACGCGTTCCGGCGGCTCGTTCTCTTCGCTTAAGCCCGCATAGCGATAGAACACCGACAGCGCGACAAAGGCGCGGCCCTGATGGCTGATCGAGCCGAAATTGCCGTTGGTGATCAGGCTCAGCGTTTCCTCGCCGCGGTGGTCGGGGTGCACGCGCCATCCGATATCGGAAAGCAGGCAGGCGGCGTGGCGCAGGCGGCGGTCCTCCTCGGTCTCGCGCAGCTTCACGACCCGCACCAGCCGATCGGTCCATGCGACCAGTTCCTCGGCGTGGCGTGCGGAGCGCGACAACAGTCCGTTCAGGGTTTGGGCTGCGCAGATGAATCCGTCCTTGGCGCGCTCCTGCGGCGGCAGCATTTCGTAGAGCAGGCCCTCGCGGACCCCGAAGGTGGAAAACACGATCGTCTTCGGCCGGCCGACGCGGATGATGTATTCGAGCACCAGCGCCGCATAGGTCAGGAGCGGGCGCCGTGCATCCGCGACGACTTCGATGTCCGCGAGCATGTTGGCGGCCGCCAGCCGGCGCAGGCGGCGGGCGAAATCGAGCGCGTCGGCGGCAGGTAATGAATAGCCGTGCATCACGCGTAGCGGATAGCCGCTTTGGACGATGTGAATACGCGCCAGCGCGCGCCAGGTGCCGCCGACCGCATAGAAGGTGCGGCCATAGCCGGCCTTGAGCTGGGCGACGCCGGACAGATCGTCGCGAACGATGCGCTCGGCGCGCTTCAAGGATTTCTCCGAGAGATCCTGCAACGCCAGGCTTCCCAGCGGCAGCGTGACGCCGCTGTGGACCCGGTTTTTCTCCACATCGATCAGTTCGAGCGAACCGCCGCCGAGGTCGCCGACGATGCCATCGGGATTGTGGATGCCGGAGATGACGCCGAGCGCGGACAGTTTTGCCTCGCGGGGACCGGACAGGATCTGAATCGGCGCGCCGCAGATGCGCTCCGCCTTGGCAATGAAGTCGGGACCGTTCTTGGCGTCGCGGCAGGCGGCGGTGGCGATGGCGAAGACGCGCTCCACCTGCTGGATGCGGCACAGCGCGCGAAATCGCCGTAGCGCCGTCAGCGCTTTGGTAACCGCATCCTCGGCCAACAGGCCGGTGCTCTGCACCTCGCGGCCGAGCCCCACAGCGCCTTTTCGTTGAAGATGGTGACGAGGCTGCGCGCCATCGTCTCATAGACGACGAGACGAACCGAGTTCGAACCGATGTCGATGACGGCGACGCTGGAAGCGCGCTTGCGCGGCCGCTTCACAGCGGCGCTCCCTTATGACGATTGCTGACGTTCGGTACGGCGCGTGAGGCGGCGCGGCGAAGATTCCTTGAGAGACTTTCCACGTCCAGACAGGCTCGGATTCGTCATGAAATAGTTGTGCAGATTGAACGGCTCTTCGCCTTTCGCGGCCTTCATACGCGTTGAGGACCCATCCGGCAATAACTGCCAGCTCTGCTCGGTATCCTTCAGGTTCGCGACCATGATCTGTTCGAGAACCTGCTGATGTACCGTGGGATTTTGCAATGGACAGAGGACTTCGACGCGGCGGTCGAGGTTTCGCGGCATCATGTCGGCGGACGAGATATACACAGCCGCTTTCGGGCCGGGCAGCCCTTGCCCCATACCAAAGCAGTAGATTCGGCCGTGCTCCAGGAAGCGGCCGATGATCGACTTGACCCGGATGTTTTCGGAAAGTCCTGGAATGCCCGGCCGCAGGCAGCAGATGCCGCGTACTACCAGTTCGATCGACACGCCGGCCTGTGACGCCTCGTACAGCGCGTCGATAACATCGGGATCGACCAGCGAATTCATCTTCATCCAGATCGCCGCCGGCTTGCCGTGTCGAGCGTGATTGGACTCGCCTCTGATGTGTTCGATGATGCGCTTGCGTAGCGTCAGCGGCGACACCGCCATCCGCTCGATGTCGCTCGGCTCCGCATAGCCGGTGATGTAGTTGAACACCCGCGCCGCGTCGCGGGCGATGATCGGGTCCGACGTGAAATAGGAAAGGTCGGTATAGATGCGCGCGGTGACCGGATGATAATTGCCGGTGCCGGTATGCACATAGGTCGTCAGGCTACCGCCCTCGCGCCGCACTACCATCGACAGCTTGGCGTGCGTCTTCAGTTCGAGAAAGCCGTACACGACCTGCACGCCGGCGCGTTCGAGATCGCGCGCCCAGCGGATGTTGGCTTCCTCGTCGAACCGCGCCTTCAGCTCGATCAGCGCGGTCACCGACTTGCCGGCCTCCGCGGCTTCCGCAAGGGTACGCACGATCGGCGAATTGTTCGAGGTGCGGTAGAGCGTCTGCTTGATGGCGACGACGTCGGGATCGCGGGCGGCCTGCTGCAGGAACTGCACGACGACGTCGAAGGATTCGTAGGGGTGATGGACGATCAGGTCCTTTTGCCGAATCGCCGCGAAGATGTCGCCGGCGTGGTCGCGCACCCGTTCGGGATGCCGCGGCACATACGGCGCGAATTCGAGGTCGGGCCGGTCGAGCCGGGTGAGCTGCGAGAGCTCGTTCATCGCCAGCACACCGTCGACCAGAAACACCTCGTCGTCGGCGGCGGAAAGCGCTTGCTGCACGAAGATGCGCAACGCTTCCGGCATCTTGGCTTCCATCTCCAGCCGGATCACCGAACCGCGCCGCCGCCGCTTCAGCGCAGTCTCGAACACGCGGACCAGATCCTCGGCCTCTTCCTCGATTTCGAGTTCAGGTCGCGGATGATGCGGAAAGCGCCCTGGCCCTTGACGGTGTAGCCGGGGAACAGGCGGCCGATGAACAGGCCGGTGGCCTGCTCCAGCGGGATCAGGTGCACCGCGCCGTCCTTGGGCATGCGGATGAAGCGGTCGATCTTGCCGGGCATGCGGATCAGCGCGTTCATCGCCTTGCCGTCGGAAGTCCGCAACAATTGCAGCGCGATGGTGAAGCCGAGGCTCGGGATGAACGGGAACGGGTGCGCGGGATCGATCGCCAGCGGCGTCAGCAGCGGGAAGATGCTGCGGAGGAAGTGATCCTCGAGCCAGCCCCGCTCCGCCTTGGTGAAGTCGTGGCCGTCGACCAGCATGATGCCGGCGTCCGACAGGGTGGTGCGCAGATCGCGCCAGATCGCCTGCTGATCGGAAGCCAGTTCCGAAACCGTCTTGTTGATGAGAGTGAGCTGCTCGGACGGCGTCAGGCCATCGGGGCTGCGTTCGGCGATGCCTTCACGGACCTGCGCCTTGATGCCGGCGACGCGAACCATGAAGAACTCATCAAGGTTATTGGCCGAAATCGACAGGAATCGCACCCGTTCCAGCAACGGATGGCCGGGATTGACCGATTCCTCGAGCACCCGGCGGTTGAAATGCAGCCAGGATAGTTCCCGATTGATGAATCGCTCCGGGCTCGTGACGATCGTGGACGGAGCCTCGGCAATCGGCTCTTTTTCTTTATTTCAACGGCTTGTACCAATTCCATAAGGCTTTGATCCATCGCGAGCGAGGCAGGGCCGACTTTAAGGGAATGCGGCCCACAGCATGTGATACGCCGATGACGTTTCAATGACATTGACGTTCCGCGCAGAGCCGGCGTCAAGGTGGCAGGACGCAGCAGGAACTGCCCGATCAGGCGTTGCGCAAGAGTTCCGCGGCCAGCGCCCGGGTGACCGGCCGGCCGAGCCGCAGCGCCTCGGTATCCAGGAGCTCGATCGCTTGGCGGGCAGCGGCATAGGAGCGTTCGATTCGGGTGGCGAGGTAGCTCACCACCGTCTCGTCGATGCTCAATTGGCGGTCCGCGCAGAATTTGACGATCAGGCCACGAAACAACAGGTCATCCGGCGGCAATAGCGACACGAGGGGGCGGCGCGCAGCCGCGACCGGAGATCGCGCAGCTCGATCTCGAACGCCGCCGGTGGAACGCGTCCGGTGATCAAGACGAAGGCCCCGTCTTCGCGCGCCAGGTTCAGGAGGTGAAACAAGGCGCGTTCGTCGAAGTCGGCCGGCCTCAGATCCTCGACCACCAGTGCCCCGGTGGCGAGCGCGCCGGGGACGGCAGCGGCGTTAAGCGCGTGCGCCGAGATCGAGCGCGCGCCGGCCTGTTCGGCCCAGATCGCGGCGAGATGGCTCTTGCCCGAGCCCTCTGGCCCCACCAGCAGCATGATGCGGTTCGGCCAGTCCGGCCAGCTTTCGATCAGCGAGAGTGCGGCTGCATTGGCCGGACCCTCGAGGAAATTGTCGCGGGTCAGACTCTCCGCATGCGGCAGCGCAAAGGCAAGCTGACGAGGTTGAACGCGAACTACCACGCAAATCTCCAGGCCGGAATCTTCAGGCCTTCATGGCGCTTTCGAGCGAAAGCCTGTCCCGGACTTGATCCGGGGCAGGCACGCTTGCGAGAAGAAAAAACGCGTAAAAACAAAAGAACAGCCTAGCGCGCTTCGATCGTGCTCATGTGCCGCACCCATTCGACGAGATAGAGCGAGACGGAAACCAAAGTAAAGACCGTAACCAAACCCATCAGGATCACGTCATAGGGCGCCGGCTTGAAATTGAAACCGAGCGACGCCAGCACCAGCGCCGCGAACGCCACCTGCGCCACCGTGTTGAGCTTCGATACCATCAGGGGCTTCATCGGGATCGGCTTGTCGAACAGCCATGACACGATCACGGCCGTCACGATCATGATGTCGCGCGACACCACGAGGATGACGAGCCAGCGCGGCACCGCACCCCAGATGCCGAGCGCCACGAAGATGGAAACCAAGAGTGCCTTGTCGGCAAGCGGGTCGAGCAGGGCGCCCAGTTCACTCGACATGTTGAAGCGCTTGGCGAGGAAACCATCGACGGCGTCGCTGACCCCGGCAATGACAAAAATCGCAAACGCGATTTCCATCTGGCTGGAAACGATCGCCCAGACGATGACCGGCACCAGAATGATGCGCCCCAGCGTAATGATATTTGGAATGCTCAACTCGGTCGCTTCCCGGCTCCCGGCCTAAATCCGGCCCCTGGCGGGTACAGCCGGCTCTTATCTACATAGTATATGCGCCAAGCGCTTGCGAGCCATTGCAGGATCGCGGAATTCCTCGTAACCAGCCGTCATCATACTGGAATTTGGGCATGAACGACCGCAAAAACGGGCTGACTTACGCGGATTCGGGCGTCGATATCGATGCGGGTAACCGCCTGGTCGATCTCATCAAGCCGATGGTGCGCGCCACCGCCCGGGCCGGCGCAGACGCCGAAATCGGCGGTTTTGGCGGCTTGTTCGACCTCAAGGCGGCGGGTTTCAAGGACCCGGTGCTGGTGGCGGCGACCGACGGCGTCGGCACCAAGGTCAAGATCGCGATCGAGACCGGCCTGCATGGCGGTATCGGCATCGACCTGGTGGCGATGTCGGTCAACGACCTTGTCGTGCAGGGGGCGGAACCGTTGTTCTTCCTCGACTATTTCGCCTGCGGCAAGTTGGACCCCGAGGCCGCGGCGGCCATCGTGGCAGGCGTCGCCGAGGGCTGCCGGGAGTCCGGCTGCGCCCTGATCGGTGGCGAGACCGCCGAGATGCCGGGGCTCTACAAGGACGGCGACTACGATCTGGCGGGCTTTGCGGTGGGGGCTGCCGAGCGCGGCGCGCTGTTGCCGGCCGCGGACATTGCCGTGGGCGACGCCGTGATCGGATTGGCCTCATCCGGTGTTCATTCCAACGGCTTTTCGCTAGTCCGGAAAATCGTCGCACAATCCCGCGTGGCTTTCGATGCGCCGGCGCCGTTCTCGCCGGTCATGACGTTGGGCGGCGCGCTGCTGACGCCGACGCGGCTCTATGTGAAATCCTGCCTGCGCGCCATCCGCGAAACCGGCGCGATCAAGGGGCTTGCCCACATCACCGGCGGCGGCTTCACCGACAACATCCCACGCGTGCTGCCAAAGCACCTCGGCGTCGGCATCGATCTGGCGCGGCTGCCAGTGTTGCCGGTGTTCAAATGGCTGGCGGAGCAGGGCGGCATCGCCGAACTCGAAATGCTGCGCACCTTCAATTGCGGCATCGGCATGGTTGCGATCGTCAAGCCGGATGCGGTCGAGAAGGTGACGCAGATCCTGACCGAAAGCGGCGAGACCGTCGCCTTGCTCGGCGAAGTGATCCCGGCTGCGAGCGAACATCGCGTGGCCTACAACGGCCATCTCGATCTCGCGCAATGAAGCGCCGGGTCGCCATCCTGATCTCGGGGCGCGGGTCGAACATGGCCGCGCTGATCGATGCGGCGAAGGTTGCGGATTTTCCGGCCGAAATCGTCGCCGTCATTTCCAACCGGCCCGATGCGCCTGGCCTGGAGAAGGCAGCCGCGAGTGGCATCCCGACACTGGTCGTCGAGAGCAAGCCGTTCGGCAAGGACCGCGCGGGCTTTGAGGCCGTCCTGCAGCGGATGCTGGATGAAAAGCAGGTCGAACTGATCTGCCTCGGCGGATTCATGCGGCTGTTCACCGCCGAATTCGTGCAGCGCTGGTACGGAAAAATGCTCAACATCCATCCCTCGCTGCTGCCATCCTTTCCGGGTCTCGATCCGCACGGTCAGGCGCTGCAGGCCGGGGTCAAGATCTCGGGCGCGACCGTGCATTTCGTGATTCCCGAAACTGACGCCGGCCCGATCGTGATGCAGGGCGCGGTGACGGTGGCCGACGACGATACGACAGAGACGTTGTCGCAGCGCATTCTCGACATCGAGCATCGCATCTACCCCGAGGCGCTGCGCTTGCTCGCGAGCGGAAAGCTCCGATTCGAAGGCGACATCTGCAAGGTCGCCGATGGGGCCGACCGCGACGGCACCCTGATTTCGCCGCGGACGATCTGATATTATCCGCAAGGTGTGCGCGAACGAGCGCGGCGACCGCGCCCCGCTAATCTATCGAGGTTTCCATGATCACTCTCTATGGCTCCGGGCCCAATTTCGGCCTTCCCGACGCAAGCCCGTTCGTGACCAAGGCCGAGACCTTGCTGCGGATGTCGAAACTACCGTTCAGAAAAGCGCCGATGAGCTTTTCGAAGGCGCCCAAAGGCAAAATTCCCTACATCGAGGACGACGGCCAATTGCTCGGCGATTCCACGCTGATCCGCTGGCATCTCGAAAAGAAATACGGCATCGATTTCGACCAGGGCCTCAGCGCCGAGCAACTCGCCATCTCCTGGGCCTTCGAGAAGATGGTGGAGGACAATCTCTACTGGGCCAGCGTCTACTTCCGCTGGATGATCGAGGACAATTTCCGCAAAGGTCCGGTCAATTTCTTCAGGGGCGTGCCGGCGCCGGTCCGGCCGGTCGTCGTTTCGATGGTCCGCCGCCGGCTGCGCAAGACGTTGCACGGCCAGGGAATCGGCCGTCACTCCAAAGACGAGATCACCGCGATCGGGATCCGCTCGATTGACGCGATGGCGGCCTATCTCGGCGACAAGCCGTTTTTCATGGGCAGGGAGCCCGCCGGCATCGACGCCACGATGTTCGCCTTCGCGGTCTGTGCGATTTGTCCGGCGTTCGAGTCGGATTTGCAGCGGGCGGCCGCAAGCCATGCCAACCTGCGGCGCTATGTCGGTCGGATGACCGCGCGATTCTATCCGGAACTCAGCGAGATCGCCGGCTGCGAGGCGGCGGCCTGAATTCCAGGGCAGGGCGCAAACAAAATCCCCGGCGGGGCCGGGGGCAATTTGCGTGGACGAAGTCTACGTGACCTTGAGGTTTTCCGCGGACGTCTTGCCGCGGTTTTCGACAAGGTCGTACTCGATGTGCTGGTTCTCGTTGAGAGTGGTGAGCCCCGCACGCTCGACGGCCGAGATGTGGACGAACACGTCCTTCTCGCCGACCGCCGGCTTGATGAACCCATACCCCTTGGTGGGGTTGAACCACTTGACGCTGCCCTTGTGCATCGCCATCGCCTGTCTCCAAGTTTGGTCTAGATATAAAAAAGACGCGGCCACGTTTTCCACGTGCCACGCCACAAACGGGCTTCCCGGTAGCTGCTAGATTTCCTGCTCGCGAAACGCACAGTCGAACGGCCTGAATCCGATTGCGCTGGGATTGCAACACGAAATTTAGGCGTTCGCAAGGTTCTGGCGCGCTCCCGCAAATCGTCCTGGTGTCGCGGGCTGTGGCAGCCGAACCACAATGGCGCGTATTCGGCAGTGCGCCGATTGACCGTTTGCGCGAACTAGGGGCAAATCGTTGCGGTTTATCGGCATTTGCGCATTTTTCGGGCTCGCACTTTCGCCCTCTGGAATGGATTGCATGCGCGGCTCACGGCGGCCTTCGCGAGCATGGAGAATCGGAACTGGGCGCGCGCTCGCATCTCTGGCCGCGCTTGCGTTCGCTCTCATCACCGCCGTGCCCGCCGCCCACGCGCAATCGCCGACGCCCACGCCCACCCCGACACCCACACCTTCGCCGACGCCTAGCCCGACCCCGACCGTGATCAATTCGACGGTCTCATCGGGCGCGACGCTGACCAATCTCGGCAGCAATTTCCTGGAACGGCTGGGCAGCCAGTCGAGTAATGGCTTCAACCGCCTGCAGCGGACCAATCCGGGCGGCGGCGGCGCCTCCGAGAGCACGGAAGCGCCGCGCTACCGGACCTGGTTCGAAGGCTACGGCAACTGGACCAGGAACGGCGCGGTCGGCGATTTCGTCGGCGACAGCAGAAAGACCTGGGGCGGCGTGGCCGGCATTGGCGCGCGGGTGATGCCGGGCGTCAATATCGGCTTCTCGGTCGACCAGAGCCGTTCGGCGATCGACATTCCGCTGGCGCTGCAGTCGGCTACGATCGACCTCACGCAAATCGGCTTCACGGCCTCTATCGACAGCGGGCCATGGACTTGGGCCAGCGCGGTCGTGCACGGCTTTGGCAACATCAATTCGCGCCGAGACACGGGGCTCGGGATTGCGACCGCCGGATACAATGCGCGGCTCGACGGCGTGTTGAGCGAGATCAGCTATTACTGGTTCAAGGACCAGGCCCGCATCGTGCCCAAGGCCGCGTTCGAATATGTCCGCGCCCGGACCGGATCGCTGCAGGAGATCGGCGGCCTCGATCCCGTGGCGGCAACGGGCGCCACCGTGGAGCGCGCACGGCTGCTGATCGGCGCGGAGATCGGCCATTACTGGATCTTCGACGGCAAGATTTTCGACCTGTCGGGCTACGGCAAGTTCGTCGACAATGTCGTGCAGAATTTCTCCGACATCACCGTCACCCTTGGCGCCCAAAGCCTCACGCTGCAGGGCATCGGCGAGAGCCGGTATGGCGCCGACGCCGGCGCTTCGGCCTCGCTGAGCCTGACCAATACCGCACGGCTCTACGTAAACTACGACGCCAAGCTCCGCGCCGCGATGCAGTCGCATCAGGGCACGGTGGGGCTTGAGTTGAAATGGTAGCGAACTGTACCAGTTGGCCTCCGCGCCATTCACGGCCGGGCCTGCCACTCTGGCGGCGGCCCCGGATTTTTCGCGCTCGTTCACTCATTCAAGTGATGACGATTGCGATTGTCACATGGCAGGCTCTATCGGCTTATCGATCGCCCCGCCGCTCTCGGCCCAGTCCTTGAAGGCGCCTAGATTGTAGACATTGGGGTACCCCATATCCTTGAGCACCTTGCCGCCAAGCGCGGATCGTCCGCCGGACGCGCAATAGAGGATGACCGTCTTGTCCTTGGCAAAATTCTTGTCGTGGTAGGGCGTCTCGGGATCGGCTCGGAACTCCAGCATGCCGCGGGAGACATGGATGGCTCCTGCGACCTTGCCGCTCTTCTCCACTTCCGGCGCGTCACGCACGTCGACGACGAGGGTGTTTCCTTTCGCAATCATCTCCTTGGCCTGCGCGGGCGTGACGCGCGGCACCGCTGCGTTGGCGGCTTCCATCATCTGTTTGACGCTGGTGGTCATAGTCATCTCCTCTTCATGCTCGGTTTGAAAGTCCTGGGTTGAAAAATCTCTTCATCAGATCGCTCGGCCGACCGTCATCGCCTTGCGAAAATCGGCGTCTGCGTCGATGAAGGCCGGCTCCGGGCCGGCGCCGACCGCATCG
Organism: Bradyrhizobium sp. RDI18; assembly: GCF_043203335.1. Classification (NCBI taxonomy): domain Bacteria; kingdom Pseudomonadati; phylum Pseudomonadota; class Alphaproteobacteria; order Hyphomicrobiales; family Nitrobacteraceae; genus Bradyrhizobium; species Bradyrhizobium sp. RDI18. Next base: position 385,597 of record NZ_JBICRN010000008.1, read on the forward strand.
AAGAACCGTGCGACGAAACAGCGGAACGCGGCGCAGAGCGCGATGTCGCAGATCTGGACGTCGGTGAAGCCCACCGCCCGCAGCCGCTCGATGTCTTTCGCCGTCACGCGGGACGCGTCGCTTGCGATAGTCTCGGCATAGCGCAGCATTTCGACGTCCCGTTCGCTTAGTCGCGCCGAGGCGAAGTTGCGTCGCACGGCCATGACCGCTTCCTTCGAGCCGAGGTCAGCGAGAAGCTGCTTGCCGTAGACGTGCGAGCAGTAGGTGGACGGCACCTGCTTTGCGGCGACGAATGTGATCAGCCGCCAGTCGCGCGGACTTAGCGAGAAGCCGGTGCGGATCTTGTCGGCGAACTCCTGGTAGATCGGCAGAAGATCCGGCCGCGCGGTCCAGCAGCGCGTCGCGGACATTACGAACCCGCTCTGGGCTTTCTGCGCTGCGTAGAGCTCGGCGATGCGGCCTGTCGCCTGAGTTTCGTCAACCGTCTTGAGAAACATCTAAAACCTCCGTTCGTGAAACAACTTCCGCGGCCAGTGCCGCATAAAATCCGGCCGGTTCTGCCGCGACGGACCGGCTATGGCCCGATCGACCGCATCGGGCGGGCCGGGAAAGCTCGCTTCAACCGAACCGGACGGTGAACTAAGGCCGGGCCAGCGTTGACACAATGATTGGGGCGCTCAGATCTTTGCCGAGACGCTACGCACCGTTTAGTGATCCAGCCCCGGAGGCCAAATGGACGTTTTGTCCGAGGTTCTGCGCGTCATCCGTGTGTCGGGCGCCGTTCATTTCAATGCCGAGTTTACGCGGCCATGGTCGGTCGTGACCTCCCCACCGGACTTGCTGGCTTCGCGGCTGATGCCGGGCGCGGAAGCGATCACGCTGTTTCATCTGGCGATGAACGCCGGCTGCTGGATCACATGCGGCAAGCTCGAACCGATCAGGATTGAGGCCGGCGACGTTCTGGTGTTTCCGCGCGGCGATCAGCACGTCATGACCAGCGATCCGGGGCTTGCTCCCGTCACGATTGCCAGCATCTTCCCCAAGGCTTCGGCCGAGCAGATCACCTGGGTGAAGCATGGCGGGGGCGGGGAGGAGACGCGCTTTGTTTGCGGCTACCTGCATTCCGACCAACGGTTCGGGCCGCTGCTCGATGCGATGCCGGCATTCATTTGCGTCCGCCTCCGCGACGGCAAGGTCATCCTCGACGCATTTTCTGATACCGCGCGCTATGCGGAGCCGGTCACGCTCGATCAGGAGGCCGGCTGGTGGCAGGCTGCGACCGGTCAGCTCATCGCCGAAGCGATGCGGCCAGGTCCCGGAAACCGCGCCATGCTCGCGCGCTTGTCCGAGCTGCTCTTCATGGAGGTCGTGCGCTGGCAGCTTATCCATGTCGCCGGGGGGCGTCGCGGCTGGCTGGCGGGCCTCAACGATCCCCATGTCGGCCGGGCGCTGACGCTGCTTCACGCCGAGCCGGCGCGGCCCTGGACCGTCGAGGAACTGGCAGACCGCGCGGCGATCTCGCGCGCCGCGCTGGGCAAACGCTTCGTCGAGCTGGTCGGCGAGGCGCCGATGACGTATCTGGCCGGATGGCGGATGCACCTCGCCAGGCGACTGCTTCGCGATAGCAGCCTCAGCCTTGCCGAGATCGCTTCCCGTGTCGGCTACGAATCCGAAGCCGCCTTTAACCGCGCCTTCAGCCGCCTCGTCGGCGCGCCTCCCGGCACATGGCGGCAGAGCAAGGGGCTGTCGCAGGCCAGTGCATGAGGCATGCTGTGCCGCGATCTGATCGAGGGATGGCGTGGTGCGCAGCCGCAGACGTGCGGTCTCGGAATCTCGATGCCGATCGTGCCGCCGGTTGACGCTTCGGATCGGGAAGCCGCCCACCTGTTGGCTTACTTGAGCCGCATCCGGGGGACGTTCTCGGAAGTTGTTACGTCCGGTCGACCCGGACGACCCTGCCTTTTTCGATCGCGAGCGCCAGCCTGCCGTGCTTTAGCGCCAGCGCCGCTTCGCCGAATAATTCGCGGCGCCAGCCGTGCAGGGCAGCGACGTCGGCGTGGTCGTCGGCGGCGATCTGGTCGAGATCGTCGACGGTCGCGATCACCTTGCTCGCGACGGCGTGGCGCTCCGACGTCATCCGCAGCAGCACTTTCAGGAGCTCGACGGTCGCGGCGCCATTCGAACTGCCGCGCGGTTTTTCGATCTTCGGCAGCGTGGCGTGATCGCGGGCGAGGCCGCGCTGCACGGCGGCGATGATGTCGCTGCCCCATTTGGAGCGGTCAAAGCCTTTCGGCAGCGAGCGCAGGCTGGCGAGACGCTCGAGCGAGGTCGGCGCGTGGGTGGCGATGTCGCCGACTGCATCGTCCTTCAGCACGCGTGAGCGCGGCACGTCGCGGCTTTGCGCTTCCTGCTCGCGCCAGGCCGCGACTTCCATCAGCACGGCAAGCTCCTTCGGCTTGCGGACCCGGCTTTTGAGCCGCTCCCAGGCGCGCTCGGGGTGGAAATCGTAGGTCCTTGGCGAGGTCAGGACTTCCATCTCCTCGCTGACCCAGTCGCTGCGGCCGCGCTTCTTCAGGTCGGCATCGAGGGCGGCAAAGACGTCGCGCAAATGGGTGACGTCGGAGATCGCGTAATGCATCTGCTCCGGCGTCAGCGGCCGCCGCGACCAGTCGGTGAAGCGGTGGGTCTTGTCCGGGCGGTGGCCGGTGACGCGCTCGACGAGCTGGTCATAGGCGATGCTGTCGCCATAGCCCAGCACCATCGCCGCGACCTGCGTGTCGAAGATCGGGTGCGGAATGGTGCCGGACTGGTGCCAGACGATTTCGATGTCCTGGCGGGCGGCGTGGAATACTTTCAGCACCGCCTCGTTGCCCATCAGGTCGAAGAACGGCTTGAGGTCGATGCCCGGCGCCAGCGTATCGATCACGACGGCTTCCTCCGGGCTTGCCATCTGTACGACGCAGAGCAGGGGATAGTACGTCGTCTCCCGCAGGAACTCGGTATCGACTGTGATGACCTTGTGTTGGGCGAGCCGGGAGCAGGCGGCGGCGAGGTCGGAAGTGGTGGTAATCAGATCCATGAACAATCCATGACGCGTCGGACAGGCGTTCTGCCGAAAACGCTGATATGTCAAGGGTGTCGCGGAGGATTTGAGCCTTGCATTTGAGCCTGAGCACGGCTTTTTTGCGTCGTTTTGGCGGGCTGGACCCGGAACGTCATCGCCCGGCTCGACCGGACGACCCAGATGCTATGAGGGGGTGGCGGCAGGGTCAGCGGCGGCGAGGGTATCGACACCTCGGGCGCCGTGGTCACGCAATGGAGCACCCCATGTCGCAACCGTTTGACGTCAGCAGGTCCCTCACCGCCTTTGAGCAGGATAACACACTCGTTGCAGTTATCGAGATGAGCCAGTCGAAGTGGCTGGTTGCAGCTATGATCCCCGGTGTCACACGCCGGCCGCTGAAGAAGCTTGATGCAGACGCGAACGCTCTGCTGAAGCTGCTGCAGCGCTGGTGCGAGGAAGCGCACAAGGCGGGACGTGCGATCAAGCAGAATCGTCTGCGCCTATGAGGCTGGACGGGATGGATTCTGGCTGGCCCGCTGGCTGCAGGCCCGCGCCATCGAAGCTTACGTCATCCATCCTGCGAGCATCGCGGTGTCTCGCGAGCACCGGCGTGTCAAAAGCGATCGGATCGACACGGAACTGCTGATGCGTTCGCTGCTGGGTTGGCTGCGTGGTGAGAAGCGCCATTGCAGCATGGCCACGATCCCGACCATGGCGGAAGAAGACGCTCGACGACCGGGCCGCGAGCGGGAGAGCCTGGTGAGCGAGCAGACGCGGATCGTCAACCGGGTCAAAGCCGTCCTCGCCTTGTTCGGCATCGGCGGGTTCAATCCGAGGCTTCGCAAGGCGGCGCAGCAACTGGAGACACAGCGTACCGCGGAAGGAACGCCGCTGCCGGACAATGCCAGGGCGGAACTGCGCCGCGATCTGGAGCGGCTATGCCTGGTGCGCGACCAGATCCGCGCCATCGAAAGCGCACGGCTGCAGCGCCTCACCGCTGCGCCGGCCACATCTCAAGGACCCCATGCGATGGTTCGTCTGATCGCAAGGGTTCTGGGCATTGCCATCGAGACCGCCGACATGCTGGTGAATGAGATTCTGTCGCGCAATCTGCGCGATCGCAGAGCTGTCGCGCGCTATGCCGGGCTGACCGGCGCGCCGGACGAGAGCGGTCAGCGCCGGCGCGAGAAGGACTGGCCCGCGCCGGCAACGGCCGGGTTCGCCGGGGGATGATCCAACTGGCCTGGCGCTTTCTGATCTTTCAGAAGGGCAGCCGGCTCGCCAACTGGTTCCGTGAGCGCACCGCCGATGGCCGACGCACCACGCGCAAGACCATGATCGTGGCACTAGCGCGTAAGCTACTCATCGCCCTGTGGCGGCTGGTGACCACCGGTCAGGTGACGGAGGACATCAAGTTGCGTCCCGCCGGCACCTGACCGTGCAGCTTCCCTTAACCCCACACCACTGACGGTTTGGCAGCCCGGCTTGCGGTCTGCCAACGGCATCCGAGGTGGCGATGATCCGCAGGAATACATGGCCTTTGCGCCGCGACCCAGAATGGACCCGCCGCCCCGGAGCTCGCCCCGATGCGCATGCATGCATCATGGTTCTGATCCCGATCGATCAACCGAATACAAGTCTGCGACGCGATATCGCGTCCAAGGCGGCTCGCCTCGGAAGTCGTCCTCATCTCGCCATCGACATCTCCGCGTGCCGACCTCAAGCCTGCCGCCAAGCTCGCGACCGTCAAGGGCTGCGTCGCTACGCGATGGCCTCCGGCCACCCTTGACGGTCGCTGCGCCAAGGCGGACAGCCCGTCTTGAGGTCGGCCCGCGGAGATGTCGGCCTCCCTCGGAGATCAACGCAATGACCTAGCAACGACGACCATTGACCAAGCCCCATACAAGTATTCCAGAGACGCTGGTGATTAATCGAGAGGCCGCGATGTGCTGGATACCCGCCTTCGCGGTATGACGGTGCTGCCTGGAAGTCGATCACTCGTAGCGCACCTGCCGCGGCCGGCGCCGACCGGACGGGATCGCGAGCACGACAAGGCAGAGCGCAATCATCGCCATTCCCATGAGTTCGAAAGCAAACGCGTCCACGGCAATTCTCCCCAGTAATCCATTAGAATTGTGGGGAGTGCGTTGAGCGTTTCTTAATTTGTGGAACTGCGGTAGATGCGCATGCCACGATGGTGGACGCGCGCTTAAGGAATTGGGTTAACGCGGAGGCTTCGTCCTGCCCTCACGTCCCGCAGAACGTCCGCAGCACGCGCTGCTCGGGGAGCGGCGGCTCTGTGTAGGCCGCAAACTCTGGCTGATCATCGTACGGCTTCGACAGCACCGTCAACAATTCCTCGAACGGCGCGTAGTCGTTGTTGACGGCGGCCGCGATCACGGCTTCGACGCGGTGGTTGCGCGGGATGAAAGCCGGGTTGACCGCGCGCATCGCGGCCTGCCGTTCGCTCGCGGATTGCGGCTCGTCGGCGAGGCGCTGGCGCCAGCGTGCGGCCCACTCGTCGTAAGCGGCGGGATCGGTGAACTGATCGCGCGCCTTGTTCTCGGCGGGATCTCCGGCGGCATCGGTGAGCCGGCGGAAGGTGAGAGTGAAGTCGGCGGTGTTCTTCGCCATGGCGTCCAGCAGATCCTGGATCAAGGCTTCGTCGCCGTCGCGTTCGGTGAACAGGCCGATCTTTTTGCGCAGTCCGGCCTGATAGGCGGCGGTGAATTTCTCGGCGAATTCGCCGAGGATGAATTGCGCCTGTTCGATCGCCTTGTCCTGGTCGTCGGAGAACAGCCGCAGCAGGCATTCGGCGAGCCGCGTCAAGTTCCATAGGGCGATACGCGGCTGGTTGGCGTAGGCGTAGCGACCCATCTCGTCGATCGACGAGAACACCTGCGCGGGGTTGTATTCGTCCATGAAGGCGCAGGGGCCGTAGTCGATGGTCTCGCCGGAGATCGAAGTGTTATCGGTGTTCATCACGCCATGAATGAAACCGACCAGAAGCCAGCGCGCGACGAGATCGGCCTGGCGGGCGACGACGGCTTCGAGCAACGCATGATAGGGACGCTCGGCCTTCGCGATATCGGGATAGTGTCGCGCGATGACGTGGTCGGCGAGCGCCCGCACGCCGTCAGTGTCGCCGCGCGCAGCGAAAAACTGGAAGGTGCCGACGCGGACATGGCTTGCGGCGACACGCGTGAGCACCGCGCCGGGCAGCATGGTCTCGCGCATCACGTCCTCACCTGACATCACGGCGGCGAGCGAGCGGGTGGTGGGGATGCCGAGGGCATACATCGCCTCGCTGACGATATATTCGCGCAAGACCGGCCCGAGCGCGGCGCGGCCGTCACCCCGGCGCGAAAATGGCGTGGGCCCGCTGCCCTTGAGCTGGATGTCGCGGCGGATGCCGTCCTTGTCGATGACCTCGCCGAGCAGGATGGCGCGGCCATCGCCGAGCTGGGGCACGAACTGGCCGAACTGGTGGCCGGCATAGGCCATCGCAATCGGATCGGCGCCCTCGGGCACGCGCTTTCCGGCGAGGATTTCCGCGCCTTCGAGGCTCTCCAGCACATCGGGATCGAGGCCGAGCTGGACGGCCAGTGCCCGGTTCAGCTTGATCAGCCTCGGGGCGGCGACCGGGGTAGGGGCCACCCGGGCGAAAAAGTTCGCCGGCAACGCCGAATAGGTGTTCTGGAACGGGAAATGAATGGTCATGACCTAAAGATAGGCGCAGCCCCGGAATAGGCAAACGCTCCAGACGCCGGCCTGCCGAAATGGCCGTTTTTGAGCCGAAAACAGCCCCGCCATTGGTTGCCGCCCCGGCTGCGTCGGGTAAACCCTCCGCAACTTCGGACTGGCTTTGGCCCCCGATTCTCAACCTCCGACATCTGTTTTGGGACTTCCATGCATCGCTACCGGTCACATACATGCGGCGCGCTCCGTGAGAGCGACATCGGGCAGATCGCCCGTCTTTCCGGCTGGTGCCATCGCATCCGCGATCATGGCGGCGTGCTGTTCATCGATTTGCGCGACCATTACGGTATCACCCAATGCGTTGCCGACCCGGACTCGCCGGCGTTCAAGGAAGTGGAAAAGTTCCGCTCGGAATGGGTGGTGCGGATCGACGGTAAGGTGCGCCGCCGTCCCGAGGGGACCGACAATCCGGAACTGCCGACCGGCAGGGTCGAGGTTTACGTCAGCGAGATCGAGGTGCTCGGCCCGGCCGGCGAACTGCCGCTGCCGGTGTTCGGCGAGCAGGAATATCCCGAAGACATCAGGCTCAAGTACCGCTTCCTCGACCTCCGTCGCGAGAAGCTGCACCAGAACATCATGACCCGCGGCGCGATCGTGGATTCCATGCGCCGGCGGATGAAGGAGCAGGGGTTCTTCGAGTTCCAGACCCCCATCCTCACCGCGTCCTCGCCGGAAGGCGCCCGCGACTTTTTGGTGCCGTCGCGCATCCATCCGGGCAAGTTCTATGCGCTGCCGCAGGCGCCGCAGCAGTACAAGCAGCTCCTGATGATGAGCGGCTTCGACCGCTACTTCCAGATCGCGCCGTGCTTCCGCGACGAGGACCCGCGCGCCGACCGCCTGCCGGGCGAGTTTTATCAGCTCGATGTCGAGATGAGCTTCGTCACGCAGGAAGACGTGTTTGCGGCGATGGAGCCGGTTGTCACCGGTGTGTTCGAGGAGTTTGCCAAGGGCAAGCCGGTCACCAAAGGCTGGCCGCGGATTCCATTTGCGGAAGCCTTACGCAAATACGGCACCGACAAGCCGGACCTGCGTAACCCGATTGTGATGCAGGACGTCTCCGAGCATTTCCGCGGCTCCGGCTTCAAGGTGTTCGCGCGGATGTTGGAAGATCCCAAAAACCAGGTCTGGGCGATCCCCGGCGCGGGCGGCGGCAGCCGCGCGTTTTGCGACCGCATGAATTCCTGGGCGCAGGGTGAAGGCCAGCCCGGCCTCGGCTACATCATGTGGCGCGAGGGCGGCGAGGGCGCGGGTCCGCTCGCCAACAACATCGGTGCGGAGCGGACGACGGCGATCCGCGACCAGCTCGGCATGAAGGAGGGCGATGCTGCCTTCTTCGTCGCGGGCGATCCGGAAAAATTCTGGAAGTTCTCAGGCCTCGCTCGCACCAAGGTGGCCGAGGAGTTGAACCTGATCGACAAGGATCGGTTCGAGCTCGCCTGGATCGTCGACTTCCCGATGTACGAGTACAACGAGGAAGAAAAGAAGGTCGACTTCTCGCACAACCCGTTCTCGATGCCGCAGGGCGGCCTCGATGCGCTCAACGGGCAGGACCCGCTGACCATCAAGGCGTTCCAGTACGACATCACCTGCAACGGCTACGAGATCGCCTCCGGCGGCATCCGTAACCACAAGCCGGAAGCGATGGTGAAGGCGTTCGAGATCGCGGGCTATGGCGAGAAGGACGTCGTCGAGCGTTTCGGCGGCATGTATCGCGCATTCCAGTACGGCGCGCCGCCGCATGGCGGCATGGCGGCTGGCGTCGACCGCATCGTGATGCTGCTCTGCGGCACCACGAATCTGCGCGAGATCTCGCTGTTCCCGATGAATCAGCAGGCCGTGGACCTCCTGATGGGCGCGCCATCGGAGGTCACCACAAAGCAGCTCCGCGAGCTCCACATCCGGCTCAACCTGCCGGATAAGTAGTTCACAGCGCCGTAGTGCTCTCGATCCGGAACTTCGAGAGCGCGTCAAGCGGGTCGAGTTTCAACGCCTGGAAGAGCTGCATCGCTGACACCTTGCCAACCGGCGTGAGCTTGAGCGTCAGCGTCGTCCGCGGCGTTTCGATAAAGCGCGCCAGCGCCTCGGCGGCGGCCACAGCATCGGCATCGCTGGCCCCCGACGTCGTTGCGCTGTTTCTGATGTCGTCAACGATCGCTTTTCGTGCCGCGTCGCGGCTGATGTTTTGCGTCCTTGCATAGTGGGCGACTGCGAGATCGACGCCGCCCAAATCGCGCAGCGTGAGCTCGATGGTGCCGGCCTCGATTTTCGTCGCCATGGCGGCTGCCTGAAGCGGATTGATCGAGAAAACCTCGCGCGGCACGTTCGCGAGCGAAACTCTTGCCGACGCTTTCAGCATGCCGCCAAGCTCGACCGTTGCCGGCTCCAGCACGAATGAGCGTGATGCTTCGGTCCACGCCGTGCCGAGATCGAGATCGATCGCCATCTTGTCGAGGCCCGCGGCAATCAGCATTCGCTGGCCGGGATGCGTTGTGTCGAGTGGGCCGGACATCTTCGCGGTCAGGCGCGCCTTGCTCGGGATCGGCCCGACGAACTGTCCCCAATCGAGGCTGACGAGGTCGACGTTGAGCGGTCTACCGGTGTTCTTGTAGGGCGCAGTGAAGCCTTTGAGCTCGGCGCCCTCGATAAGGGAGATCATACCGAGCGCCAGGTCAGGCGATGGCGGTTGCGCCGGATTCGAGAACTGCGCGGTCATTCGCAACAAGCCGGCGATATCCACGCTCTTGAGGGCGAAGCGGCTGAGCTTGACGGGGCCCTGCGGCGTGCGGCCGTCAAAACCCTCGACCGCAAATTCCCCGGTCTTTCCGTTCTCCAGACTGAAGCGCATCGAGGCGAGCTTGAAGCCGCCCTCCGGCATTTCCATCGAAAAGCCGCGCATCTCGGCATTTCCGATACGCACGCCCTCGTAGATTTTGGCCATCCTCTCCATCATTTCGCGCGCCTGCGCCGGCGTGGGCTGGGCCGTGCCGGACGGTATCGTTGCCAGCAGCGCAGCCAACTGCAGCCGCGAGGGCCGCGCCCCGATGTCATCGGCCGTCAGTCCCTCGATACGCACCACCGGACCTTGCCCCGAGGTGATCGTATAGGCGCCGGCGCTAATCTGCCGGTAGACGCGATAGTATTGGTCGTCATTGGCGCGCTTCGGATCGAGGATGGCTGCGGCGGCTAGCGTATCGACGTCCTGCGCAGCGAGATTGGCCAGGTCACCGGTCACCTTCTCGGGCTTGCCCTTCGGTTGCGAGGTCGCTGTGAACGTCATTCGATCGATCGTAGCAGCGGCGATCCTGCCGGCCTTGATGTCGCGCAGCGCAAGATTGGAATAGGCGAATTCTCCCTTCCCCAGCGCCGGGTTTCCGGAGTTCATGGTGCCGGCAACACTAGGTGCCGTGATCGAGGAGGCGGTGAGTGCACCAAACTGTTCGATAAGCAATCGATACAGGTCTATCGTCGACGAGGACGCCGGTGGCCGCGGCAGGCTTGCCGGACCGGAAAAATCTTTCGCCGCGATCCGCGGCATCTTGTAGGTGACTTGCCAATCTGCCCCTGCCGGCATGCTGGCATTGATTTCGAGGTCGATCGCCTCGATCGTATCGGCCGAAAAGCGCGTCGCATCCGGCTGGCCGAGCCCGGAGGCGGTAATGCTGGCAACCTTCACGCGCATCGGCGGCTGCGTTGCCGATTCAGTCGCAATATCGTCTACCCTGAGCGTGCGGCTCTTCAGGTCGAACGACACCTTGCCGTGGCTGGCCTTGCCGCCGCTGGCTCTGATCTGCTCGAACGCGGCGTCGACCTCGCGCGTGATTCGATGCTGGGTGTAGTACTCGAAGCCGAAGAAGCCGCCCACCGCGATCACGACCGCGGCGACCAGGCCCAGCAATATCTTTACCATTAGTTGTGCTCCGGACGCCGACGTTGCAGGAGGCAAATTTGCCACATTGTCGGCCAAGGGGACGGGGTAGGGAGACGAATATGCTACCGGATTTGCCGCTCTTCGTCGATGAGCCCCTGTTGACGGCGGCGTTCTCGGATGTTGCATCCAAGTGGTCGCCCGTGCTTCACATCCCCCTCATTTTGCCGGAAAACTGACCCTGATCTGGAAGTATCAATAAGACAAGAGTTCGGGACCGGAAACGCGGGAGCCTACATGTCGTCCTTTTCTGAAGATCTGCGCTCTGCGGCGCTGGCGTATCATCGGCTGCCTCGGCCCGGTAAACTCGAGATCCAGGCGACCAAGCCGCTCGCCAACCAGCGCGACCTCGCGCTGGCCTATTCGCCGGGCGTGGCGGCGGCCTGCACCGAAATCGCCAACAATCCGGCCGAAGCGGCGTCGCTGACCTCCCGCGCCAATCTGGTCGCCGTGGTCTCCAACGGTACCGCGGTGTTGGGGCTCGGCAACATCGGTCCCCTGGCTTCCAAGCCCGTGATGGAAGGCAAGGCGGTCCTGTTCAAGAAATTCGCCGGGATCGACGTGTTCGACATCGAGATCGCCGCCGACACCATCGAGCGCGTGGTCGAGACGGTCGCGGCGCTGGAGCCGACTTTCGGCGGCATCAATCTCGAGGACATCAAGGGACCGGAATGTTTTGAGATCGAGGCGCAGCTCAAGGAGCGCATGAAGATCCCGGTGTTTCATGACGACCAGCATGGCACGGCCATCATTGTGGGAGCCGCCATCGTCAATGGGTTGCTGCTGAACGGCAAGAAATTACCCGATGTGAAGATCGTCTGCTCCGGCGCCGGTGCTGCGGCGATCGCGTGCCTCAATCTGTTGGTGTCGCTGGGCGCACAGCGCAAGAACATCTGGGTCTGCGACATCGACGGCGTCGTGCATGAGGGGCGCAACACACTGATGGACCGCTGGAAGGCGGTCTATGCGCAAAAAACGAGTGCGCGCGTGCTGGCGGACGTGATCGGCGGCGCGGATATTTTCTTAGGTTTATCCGCGCCCAACGTGCTGACATCAGACATGGTAAAGTCGATGGCGGACCAACCGTTGGTGATGGCGTTGGCCAATCCGACCCCGGAGATCATGCCGGACGAAGCCCGGAAGGCGCGCCCCGACGCGATGATCTGCACCGGGCGTTCCGACTTTCCGAACCAGGTCAACAACGTCCTGTGCTTTCCGTTCATCTTCCGCGGGGCGCTCGATGTCGGCGCCACCGGGATCAACGAGGAAATGAAACATGCCGCCGTCGACGCCATCGCGCAGCTCGCCCGCGATCCGCCGTCGGATGCGGTGGCGCAGGGTTTTGACAGTGGTGAGACGCAAGGCTTCGGCCCGGGCTCGTTGATCCCGAGCCCGTTCGATCCGCGGCTGATCCTGCGCATCGCGCCGGCAGTGGCGCGAGCCGCCATGGAATCCGGCGTGGCGACGCGCCCGATCACGAATTTCGAGGAATATACCGCGCTGCTGGAGCGCTTTGCCTTCCGCTCCGGCCTCGTCATGAAGCCGGTGTTCGCCAAGGCCAAGACCCAGCCGGTCCGCGTGATCTATGCCGAGGGCGAGGACCAGCGTGTGCTGCGCGCGACGCAGGTCGTGCTGGAAGAGAAGCTGGCGCGGCCGATCCTGGTCGGGCGGCCTTCCGTGGTCGAAGCCAGGATCAAGCGGTTCGGCCTTTCGATCAAGGCCGGGCAGGATTTTGACCTCGTCAACCCGGAAGACGATCCGCGCTACCGGTCCTACGTGCAGACCTATATCGACGTGGCTGGAAGGCGCGGCGTGACGCCCGAGGCCGCGCGCACCGTGGTTCGCACCAACAACACCGTGATTGCCGCGCTGGCAGTGGTGCGCGGCGAGGCTGACGCCATGATCTGCGGTGTCGAAGGCCGCTATATGAGCCATCTGCGCCATGTTCGCGAGATCATCGGCTTCCTGCCCGGCGTCAGCGATTTCGCGGCGCTGGCGATGATGATCACCAGCAAGGGTTCCTATTTCATCGCCGATACCCAGGTGCGTCCGAATCCGAGCGCCGAGGAGTTGGCGGAGGTGGCGTCGCTGGCGGCAACCCATGTCCAGCGGTTCAACATGAAGCCACGCGTCGCCTTCGTGTCACATTCCGACTTCGGCAGTTATGATACGGAATCCTCGCGCAAGATGCGCCGTGCCACCACGCTGTTGAAGGAAAAGCATCCGGAACTCGAGGCCGACGGCGAGATGCAGGGCGATACCGCGCTCTCGGCTGCCGCGCGAAAACTCGTGCTGCCGCATTCCAACCTGGAAGGCGATGCCAACATCCTGATCATGCCGAACCTCGACACCGCCAACGTCGCCTACCAGATGATCAAGACGCTGGCGGATGCGCTTCCCGTTGGTCCGATCCTGATCGGCCCGGCACGCCCGGCGCACATCCTCACCCCGGGGGTGACGGCGCGCGGCGTCCTCAACATGACGGCGGTCGCCGCCGTCGAAGCCCAGGAGCGCGCCGGCCGCCAGCAGCCAACCTTGTTCGGATAGATCCGCTTTCAGACTGATTCAAAACCGGGATCCAGCCTTTTGTTCTGACGCGCTTTATTCACACGGGCCACTACCGGCCGCCGGATCAGGCCGGGGGCATGCTTCGCTTGAAAAGCTATGATCAAGAAAGCGCCTTGGTTCTGCTTCTATCAGAAGGTCTGGTTGGGGCGCGCGCAGGCTACTGCGCGGATGGTTTCGATTTGAGCGTTTGAAAAGCGGAGACGAAACGCCCATAATCGTTTCGCGCCGCCTGCTATCTTTGCATGCCATTCAGTGAGGCCGATCCCATGCCAGCGTTAGTTACCTTCGGGCGAGTCCTGTTCGCCGTGCTCTTCATGTACACGGGAGCGACCAAGCTTTTCGCGATACAGCAGACGGCAGACTTCATCGCTTCCAAGGTGACGATTCCGGCGCTGCTTGCGCCCTATACGTCGCAGCTTGAGACCATGGCCGGCATGCCGATGCCGCAATTGCTGGCGGTTGGCGTCGGCGGTTTCGAAATCCTCGCCGGCCTGATGATCGCGGTCAATTTCGGCGCGCGCTTCTTCGCGATCCTCCTGATCTTCTTCGTGCTCGCCACGACCTTCTACTTCCACGATTTCTGGAATCAGCCGGCGCCCGAAAATGCCAAGACGTTGATCGAGGCTCTGAAGAACCTGTCGATCATCGGCGCGCTGTTCATGATCGCAGGCTACGGCAAGGGTCCGCGGCCGAACGAGCCGGCCTACGGGGACATCTAAACCGCGGTCAGAAATTCCGGATCGCAACGCGTGGGCCATCGAGCGCTGCGGCCGCATTCTGCGGCGGCGCGATCTGTTCGATCTGTGCGGTGCGCGCTGCTATCCTGCGCGCCTGCAGCCATTGCGGGAACCACATCGCGATTGCCGGGAAGATCAGCACCAGGGCCACGCAAGCGACCTGCAGCACCATGAAGTCGGCCATGCCGCGGTAGATCAGCCGCAGGTTCCATTCCTTGACGACCTGCTTGAGATAGTAGGCCGACATGGCTACAGGCGGAGACAGGAAGGCGGTTTGCAAGACGACCGCGACGATGCAGCCGAACCAGACCATGTCGTAGCCGAGGCCCTTGGCCACGGGTGCGAGCATCGGCAGGAAGATGAAGACGATGGCCGGCCATTCGAATGGCCAGCCGAGCAGGAAGATCAGGGTCAGGAGCAGGGACATCGTGCCCCAGGAAGGCAGCGGCGAAGCGAGCAGGGCGTTGGTCATCCAGGTCGCCGTGCCAAGCCATGAGAAGACGGCGCCGAATACGTTGGAGGCGACGGCAAGCAACAGCACCATGCTGGTCGTTGCCAGTGTGGCATAACAGGCATCAAGCAGCCCGCGCCATGTGAACCGGCCGTAGGCAATGACGAGGAGGATCGCCCCCAGCGCGCCGAACGCCGCTGCTTCCGCGGCGGTCGTGATACCGGCGAGGATGGCGCCGAGGGTCAGGATCGTCAGGATGGTCACCGGCACCAGGCCGACCAGGCACTCCCACAGCACGATCCGCACCGAATCGGGCCGCTCCTCGACCGGCACCGGCGGACCGAGCTTCGGATTGAAGTAACAGCGGATCAAGGTATAGGCGATGAACATCGCGGACAGCAGGAAGCCCGGACCGAACGCCGCCGCATAGAGATCGATGATCGAGATATCGAGCACCGGCGCCATCACAACCAGCATCACCGACGGCGGGATCAGGATGCCGAGCGTGCCGCCGGCGGCAATGGAGCCGGCCGACATCCGCACATCGTAGCCCGCGCGGATCATCATCGGCCCGGCCATGATGCCGAGCAGCGCGACGGTTGCGCCGACAGTCCCCGCGGCGATCCCGAACAGCGTCGCCGTGAGAATGACGACCACGTAGAGCGCGCCATTGAGCGGCGCAAAAAGGTCGCGGAACGCTTTGAACAGGCGTTCCATCAATCCGGCCTGGTCGCAGACGAACCCCATGAGGATGAACATCGGCACAGCGACGAGTTCGTCCTGCTTCATCAGGCCGATGGTCTGCAGATAGGCGAGATTGAAGACGCGCTCGCCCATGCCGACGTAGCCGAACGACAGCGCCAGGAACAGCAGCGTGAAGCTGATCGGCAGGCCGATGAAGATCGCCCCCAGCATCACGAGGAGCATGACAAGTCCGAGGACTTCGAGTCCCATCATATCTCGATCTTTTCCTTGTGCTCGAACTCGCGCCCGAACTGGACCTGGTACCAGCACTTCAGGACCTCGGACACGCCCTGGATCATGAGAAGAAGGGCCGCCAGCGGGACCGTTGCCCGGAAGGGCCACATGATCGCGCGCCAAACGCTTTCCTGCGACCGTTCGCCGGTGTCATAGGAGTGCAAGGCATCGTCATAGCTGATCAGCATGAACGTGATCATGGCCGGATAGAAAAACAACAGATAGGAGATCAGGTCGACGATGCCCTTCTTCCGCTCCGAGTAATTCTCCCAATAGATGTCGGTGCGAACATGCGCGCCCTTCAACAGCGCGTATCCCGATCCGAGCATGAAGGCCGCGCCGTTGACCATGAAGCTGGATTCGTAGACCCAAACGGTTGGCGCGCCAAACCCGTAGCGCATGACGACCTCGTAGGAGATCGTCACCACCAGAAACAACATCGACATGGCAATGAGTTTGCCGGTCACGTCGGTGAAGCGGTCAATCGCCCGGATGATCGAGTAAAAAGCGTGCGGGAATTCGCCGCCCGGATTGCTGGCGACCGACGCACTGGGGTCCGCGGACATGATCGCTCCTCTTCAGGCAATGCTGGCGTCCGGCGGTTCGGACGCCAGCAGCTCCGCTATTACGGAGAGATCATTTCTTGGTCAGGTAGATCTTGTTCTTCCAGTAATACTCGCCGGCAAAGTTGTACGGCGGGAACCAGGAGAGCTTGAACGGCACGATCTGTTCGGCATAGGCCTTCTGACTGTCGATGACCTTCCGATAGAACGGGTTCTTCGCCGCATGCTCGGCCTGAATCTTTTCCCACTCGTCGAGGAAGTTCTTCAGGATCTCGTCGGGCGTGCGATGCATCTGGACGCCCGCCTTGATCAGGTCCTGGCAAGCATGCGCAGTCTCGCGATTGAAGGCGAAGTTACGTTGCGTCGTGGCATAGACGCTCGCCACCTTGATGATCTCCTGCAGGTCAGGCGTGAGCTTCTTCCAGACGTCACCGTTGATCATCAACTGGCCGCCGGTGACGGGCTCGTGCATGCCCGGCGTGTAGTAGTGCTTGGCCACCTGATGCAGGCCGAGCTTCTTGTCTTCCTCGCAGTTGATCCACTCGGCGCCCTCGATCACGCCGCGCTCCATCGCCGGCACGATCTCGCCACCAGGAATGGTGACGACCGAGACGCCGAGCCGGCCGTAGGTCTCCGCGCCGATGCCGTAGATCCGGTACTTCAGGCCCTTGAGGTCGGCGAGGCTGTTGATCTCCTTCTTGAACCAGCCCATCCCCTGCGGGTAATCGGTCGGGATCGGGAAGCCGACGACGTTGAGCTTGAGGACGTCGCGATAGAACTCGTCGAGCAGCTTCATGCCGCCGCCGTCATAGTACCAGGCCCAGTAGTCCGAGCCGTCCATACCGAACAGCGGACCATGCGACATCGGAATCGTCGCGGTGTTGCGGCCGAGGATGTAGCCGAACGGCCCCATGCCGACATCGAGAACGTTCTTGGAAGTGGCGTCGAATACCTCGAACGGCGGCACGATCGCTCCCGCCGGCAGCGTCTCGATCTTGAGGCGTCCGGCCGTCATCTTTTCGACGGTCTCGGCCCACAATTTGAAGATGAGATGGAAGTTAGAGGATGCAGGGTGGGTCGATTGACCCTTCAGCACTAGCGGCTTTTCGGTGGTTTGGGCCTGAACCGGCCCGGTCAAAGCAGTGACGAACCCAAGAGTCACCGCTGCAAGCATGGTTGAAGCGCGCCTCAACATGTCGTGGTCCTCCCGATGATGACGTATGTTTTTCTTTTTTCTTTTCAGGTTGGAACCGCGCCCGCGTGCTGTCAAGCGATCTCTGGCCACGGGTTGGCTTGCGGCGAGATTGATTGGACGAAAGGATGACGCCCTACGCGCCGCGCCGCCACGGCGTGACGGTGACCTCGTGCGCTGCATCAAGCATTTGCGGCTTGCCGGCGCGCAGTCCGTGCGCGGCAAGGATTTCCTGCGGCGAACGGGCAGGGACTCCGGGGAAGCAGGGTTCGCCGCCGGGTAGCCGGACATGCGGCGCTTGCGAGAGCCAGAACACGTCGTAGCGGTCCATGAACATGCCGAACACGCCGGGACCGCCGATTATTGCGACGGTGCCGGTATCCACGCCTGCATGATGGCAGGCGGCTTCGAACGAAGCGCCCGCGGGATTCCACAGCGTAGCTTTCGGATTGGACGGGTCGGGAGCAATCGCCTCGACCTTGCGCGTCAGGATGACCCGCTTGCGCCGCGGCGAGTTCGGCTGATCCTCATAGGAATTGCGGCCGTGCAGGATCAGGTCGGCACGGTCGAGCGCTGCGGTGAAAAACGCCTTGTCGCCCTCGAACTTCAATTCGTCCGGCATGACGTTGCGCGCGTCCGCCAGCATGCCGTCGGCGGAAACGATGACATAGCCTTCGATGCGTAGCGCCGGCACGGGCCTGCGTCGCGCCGCTACTATTCCGAGATCGTCTGGACGACGCTGGAAACCGGGCGCGAACTCACGGTCGGCAGCTTCAGATCCTTGACGATGTCCTCGTCATACTGGGCGATGGTCTGCACCGGCGTCTTGGCGCGCATCGCCACCACCTTGTAGCCGCCGGCCTTCAGCTTCCTCAGAAGCTCGGGCAGGGCTTCCGCGGTGTGCTTCTGGAAGTCGTGCATCAGGATGATGCCTTTGCCGTTCTTCTCGACCTTGCGCATCACGGTGTCGATGATGGTCTGCGCCTTGCTCGCCTTGAAGTCGAAGGAATCGAGGTCGCAGGAGAAAATCCCGATGTTGCGGTCGCCGAGATAGGTCACCATCTCCGGCGGGTGCTGCAGTGCGGGGAAGCGGAAGAACGGCGCCGGCGCCTTGCCGCCCAGTGCCCATTTCACGGCGCTGAAGCCTTTCTCGATTTCGTCCTTGCGCTGCTGATCGTTCAGCTTCTTGTTGACGAGGGCGGCATGCGACCAGGTGTGCGATCCGATCGAATGGCCCGCCGCCATCACCTGCCTGAGGATTTCGGGATAGTAGGTGGCGTGCTTGCCGATCGGGAAGAAAATGCCGGTGGTGCATTCCTCCGCGAGCGTCTTCAGGACCGCAGGCGTATTCACCGGCCACGGGCCGTCGTCGAAGGTCAGCACAACCTCCTTGTCGCGAAGGAAGTCGAGCTCCTTGAAATGCTCGAAGCCGAAGCCGGGTCCGCCGGTCGTGTCGATCTCCACCGTGCGGCCGATGCCAAGCGCGTCCGGATTGTTGCAAGGCGGACGAGTCGAGACAGGCGCTGGCGGCGGAGCGGGAACTGGTGCCGCTGCTGCCTGAGGCGCGGTCACGCCTTTGGCGGGTGGAACCTGCGACCACGCCGCGCTTGATGCCAGCAGCGAAACTGCTGCAACGATCACCCCCGCCCCAATACGCATCCTGTGTTCCCCAAATTAGAATCCCGCACCCGGTCGGTGGCGCTGCCGTCGTCCGGTCTGCCTCCATCCCCGACGCACAGTAGCCTAGTTGGAGCAGGCGCGCCAATGCAACCGTTGCGACGCAGCGGATTTGTCCCCGAGCCGGTTAATTCAGGAAGCGGCCAATGCCCGAGCGATCGCAGTTTTGACCCGTGTATCTACGGGTTCGATGGATTCCGGAAAGACGTCGGCGATATAGCCGTCGCGGCCGATCAGGTATTTGTGGAAGTTCCATCGTGGAACATCCTTCGGTCGCGCCTCTGCCGCCCATCTGTAGAACGGATGCGCGTGCGGTCCCTTGACGACGGCCTTCGCGGCGATCGGAAAAGTGACATGGTGGTTCTGCGCCGTCGCAGTGATTTCTGTCGCGCCGCCCGGTTCCTGGCCGCCGAAATCATTGGAGGGAACGCCGACGATCATCAGGCCGCGGTTGCCGAACTCGGTCCACAATTCCTGCAGGCCGCCATATTGCGGCGTGAAGCCACAGAGCGAAGCGGTGTTGACGATCAGGATCGGTCGGCCGGCAAATTCGGAAAGCCTGATGTCGCCACTGGCCAATCCCGGAAACGAAAACGCGTAAGCCGTGATCCGGCTCATGGCGGCCTGCGCCAGGGATTGCCTGCTCGAGGCCATGCCTGCGATCGCGGCCAGCGCCGCGGTCATCACGCTCCTGCGGTCCATCATGAAAAGCCTCGGGCTGCGGTCCAACCGTGCCAAGCATAGCGCAACGCACGGGCCTTCGCCCCTCAACAGGCCGTTATGGCTGGACCATGCGCAGCGGGACGATGAAGTCGGTGCCTTCGCCGGTTTCGCCGCCCGTGTTGATGCCGTGATCGGACAACACGATCGAGCTGCCGGTGGTCAGCATCTCGGCGATCCGCGCAATCACCTCGGGAGCGACGGCGATGCGGTCCAGCGCCTCGGCCGCAGTGTTCGCCGCTGGCAGCAGCTTTGCTTCAGCGGGCGCTGTGCCGGGCATCCTGCCGCGCCGCGCGGCACGATCGGTGTTATCGATCCGCGCAGCGTTGCGGGCCGTGACCGGCAGCGAGACCACCGACCAGTGCAACAGGTTGGGATCGTTCTTGTCAGCCGCGACGGTGAACACATGGGTGCCAAGCGGCCGGTCGCTCGGCGCAATCGTCACCGGCAAATCGAACTGCGGCTTGAAGCTCTCGCGGACGTACAGCTTGGAATCCTTGCGGCTGACGAACACCGCGATCTGGCCGGGACGCCTGGGCGGTTCGGCCTTGGGACCCTTGTCCGCGCCTGGCAGACGCGCGGTATCCTTCTTGACGTCAGGCACAACAACCGACGCAGCCGGTGTGTCAGCGATCGCCTTCGTGGGCTCACCGGCTGCCGAGATAGCTGGCTCGGATTTCGGCGCGTCCGCCTTTGCCTCCGCGCCCGATGTATCACCGACAGGCGTTGCGTCGGACATGGTCACGACGGCGCTCGTCGGCAGAGTGCTGCCGGCATCCGCCGTGTGGGTCTGTTCGCGCAACGGCGCCGCGTGGCCGACGGTCGATCGGAGTTCGAGGCTTGGCTCCGCTTGGCCCGCGTCCGCGCCCTTGTCGCCCTTCACCGCGGGCGCATCGGTCGTGGGATCGTCGGCGATGAGTGGCTGCGGAACGACTTTCTGCGCCACCAGCAATGGGTGCGAGAAACTGGCAGGCGTGATCTGGCCGGGCGTGATGATGACGCGCGCCCCCATCCGGGTCCAGTTCCACATCTTCACGGCGAAGGCGGTTGGCATACGAATGCAGCCATGCGACGCCGGATAGCCCGGTAGCACGCCGGCATGCAGCGCAATCCCCGACCAGGTGATGCGCTGCATGTAAGGCATCGGCGCGCCGCTATAGATGTTGGAGCGGTGCATCTTGTGCTTCTGGATGATGCTGAATACGCCCATTGGGGTCGGATGATCCTTCGTGCCCGTCGACACCGGGCTTTCGGCGAACAACCCATTGGCGTCGTAGACGCGGACCTTCTGCTGCTCGATCGAGACGGCGATGATCAGCGGTCCCTGCGGTTTGGCGTTGGTTTCCTTGATGGCCGCCTCGGTCTTGGCTGTCGGCCGGCGCACCTTCGGCTTGCGCGGCTGCGCCGGCGGCATCGGCCGGATAATAGCCGGCGTCGGAATCGTGCCAGTAGAACATGGCGGCGGCATCCGCCTGGGAGGCGGCGGCAAAGCAGCCGGCCGCGGTCAGTATCGCAATCTGCCAAAATCGCCGTTTTGAGATCGTCGCGCCCGCAATCTTCGCACTGAACGCTCGATGCCTGCTCACGCGCATAATCCTCAAATCCGGGTACTCGAATCCACTGTCTTGCCTATTCGTTTGTTGTCGCAAAGGCGAAAAGCGTTCACCAGCATAGGCCTTCTAATTGCAGCGCTTTTCGTCCCAACGTAGCAAAAAAGCCTCACATTCCGTTAAACGGCGCCTGATCAATCTGACGCCATCCATAAGGCGATACTGCGGCCTTCAAATCCGCTGCGGCCTTCCTGTTCCACTTTCCGGCACTACATAGGCGGCGAGCCCTTCAGCGGAGATATCAATGACATCCAAGGCCATCGTTAAGCGTGACAAGAAGTGGAGAAGTCTGGCCTTGGTGGTGCTCGCGCTGACATTGTGGCAGGCAGGCCCGGCATCGGCCGCAGAAGAGCCCGACTTGATCTTCCGTCGCTCGACGGTCTTCAAATGGCTGAGCCCCAACGACAAGCTCGCGACCTACGCGGTCGACGACCCCGAGGTTGATGGCGTCGCCTGTCACTTCACGGTACCGGAAAAGGGCGGCTTCAAGGGCTGGCTCGGCCTTGCCGAGGAAGTCTCGGATATCTCGCTGGCGTGCCGCCAGATCGGCCCCATCAAGTTCAAGCACAGTCTGGAGCAGGGCGACGATATGTTCCGGCAGCGCCGCTCGCTGTTCTTCAAGAAGATGCAGATCGTTCGCGGCTGCGACGCCAAACGCAATGTACTGGTCTACATGGTCTATTCGGACAAGCTGATCGAAGGTTCACCCAAAAACTCCACCTCCTCAGTGCCGATCATGCCCTGGGGTGCCACTGAGGCCGCGGTTCAGAAATGCGGTGAATTCATCCAGTAAGTCCGATACCGCACAGATCCGAGATCGGATCCGGGATGAGGGCATCAAGCTTACCGCTTGAGCGGATTGGAATATTGGCGGGCCTCCAGGCCGGGCCCGACCTTGCGGTCGCGGCAGCCGACCAGATGCACGAATTTCTGCGGCGCAGACACATTGCCGCGAAATTCGCCGCCATGTTGCGACATCGCGCCACAAAGGCTCACAGGATGCTCTGAGGCTTTTCCGTGGCGCTCTGTCTTCAGGGAAGGATTGATCCGCTGTTCGGGGCCGTTACTTCCAGACGAATTTTCAGCCAACGGCTGGCCGGGTTTGCGGGTCGGGGTTGCACTGTTGCCATTGCCCACGACTGCTGTCCTTTGCTGAGGAAGGGTCACAACGCACAGGCACGCGGAAGGTTGCGTGGCTTTCGCTGAGTCGGCCGGATCGAAGTCTCGGTTCATCCGATCTGCCAGCGAGCGAGGCGGTTCTCGTCCATTGGACGGGGGCCACCAAAGTGGCCGCAACGGCCAGCTTGCGGAGTTCAGCCCGAGCATTTCAAGTACGAGCGTCCTGGCTGAATTCATTGGATTTTTCCCGCTATTGTTTCGTCCGACAGGGCCGACGAAACAATTCTCCTGCGCGACGAAACCATTTTTCGTTTTTGGCGCAGATGTGTGGAAACAGCCGACAGTTATCAGGTGGCCAACGAGACGGCGGGCACCGCCGGCCACTGATAACCGGAGACAGTCAGATGCGGACCATCAGCTTCATCCTCGCTTTGGCCGTCATTCTGGCTGGTTCCTCGATGGCTGGTTCTTCGGATCAGGGCCTGCCGGGGGTTGGCACCTTCGCCTATAACGGCTCGCCGGTTGCGGCCCCGGCGCCGCTACCGATGGTCGTGGCCGCCAACTGAGCGGCAAAGAGATCGCCGATAAAGGCTCGGTATGTTCGTACGCATCTGCGCTGCTGTAACCTTTGCGTCCCTTCTTCTCGGCGGCGCGGCACAGGCGCAAGTCCAGTTTCAGCCGCCGCAGACCTCGTTCCGTTCCCTCTTCAAGGTGCCCGACCCGCGCGGCGAGTTCGTGCGGCTCTGCGCGCCCCACATGGTCGGACGCTGGGCGCATCCCGAACGCGTTTGCGGCTGCCTGCACGACTACGCCGCCGCGACCGTGGAAGATCCCGACCTGCGCGAAGCGCTGCTGCGCGGCATCAGCGAGACCGGCGTACCGACGATCGAAACCGCATGGGTGCCGGCATCGAAGCGATCCGAGATCGGCCCGACCTTCACCAAGATCGCCAAGCCGACGCTGCAATGCATGTTCGAGCCGGCGACGAACCAGTAAGCTGCTAGATTAGGCTCCGTATCGAGACCGATTGCACAAGGGAGCTGTCATGAAATCTCTTTTGTCGGCCTGATCGGCCTATTGTCGCTGGCCATATCTCCGGCGTTCGCTGCCGACGCAGCGGTGCAGGAGGCCAATAAGAAGACCGTGCTCGAATTTTACGATGCGGCTCTCAATCGGAAGGATTTTGATGCCGCGGCGAAGTTTTTCGGGCCGCATTACATTCAGCACAATCCGACGGCGCCGGATGGCATCGAGGGCTTCAAGGCATTCCTCGGTTTCCTACGCGAGAAATTTCCGGACTCCCGTAGCGAGATCAAGCGCGCTTTTGCCGATGGCGATTACGTGATCCTCCACGTCCATAGCGTGCGCGAGAAAGGCACGCGCGGCCGCGCCATCGTCGACATTTTCAGGCTGGAGAACGGCAAGATTGTCGAGCACTGGGATGTCGTGCAGGAAATTCCCGAGAAGGCCGCCAACAACAACGGCATGTTCTAGGCCGGCGCGGTCGCCGCTAGCGCTTTTTGGTCCCCAGCCGCGGAATGCATTTGCGGGTGCGGAGCACGCCTGACGTCGTCATCTGCGAGCCCTGGACTTCCTTGATTTGTCCCGTCGGACACGACCCATCATCGACCAGGACGCGTTGGCCGAGCCGCAGGTCGACGATATCCTGCTCGCGCGAGACCGTCTGGGCGAGGGCCGTCGTTGCATAGCCGAGCAGGCCCACGATCAATGCACCGGTGACGAGATACGAGACATTGCGATGGCCGGGCATTGGGTATTTCCGTTCGTGAAGTTGATTTGAGCATCGAGCTTAGTGACGTGGCCGCGATTCTGATAGAGCGCGTGCCGGCGCGAGTGGTCAGGTGGCGGCCTTCAGCCGTTTGACCTTGCCAGTTCCACCCTTGTTCGGCTTGCCGTTTGCCTGCAAGGCGGCCAGCGATGACTTCGCGAGTCGTTCGGCCGACGCGATCAGTTGGGGCAGCTTGTGGCCAGCAAAGCCGAGAACGAAGCCTGGAAGCGGACGTGTGCGGAAATAAGTTTCCGCCAGTAGCCAACCCGCGACGCCGGCTTCGGCCTTTGCCTGCGCGGCGATACGCGGATCGACGGATGGATCGAACTGCGCGACCAGATGCAGGCCCTGCGAGGGCATCGGCACCGAGAGTTTTCCCTGCGATGCCGCCGAGAGGGTCGAAGCCAGCACGTCCCGCGCTTCGCGATAGATCCCGCGCACCCGGCGCAGGTTGGCCGCGAACGCGCCGGAATTCAGCATGTCTGCGACGGCGCCTTCGAGCAGCGTGCCGGGAAAGCGGTCGAGCGCGGCACGGGCTGTCGTCACCGGCCCGACGAGCCGCTCGGGCAGCGCGCAGTAGCCGATGCGCAATCCGGGGAACAATGTCTTTGCAAACGTGCCCATGTAGATGACGCGCGAGAGATGATCGATGCCGGCGAGCGACAAAAGCGGCGCGCCGTCATATCGAAATTCGCTGTCATAGTCGTCCTCGATGACGAAGGCATCCGCGTCCCTGGCCCAGTCGAGCAATTCCAGCCGCCGCGGCATCGACATCTGCACGCCGAGGGGAAATTGGTGCGACGGTGTCACGTAGGCCGCGCCAGCCGAAGGAGCGAGGGCCCGGCCCCTGGCCACGATCAGGCCCGAAGCGTCGACCGGCACCGAGATGGGGCGCAGGCCGCAATGCTCGATCGCCCTTCGTGCGGCGGGATAGCCGGGGTCTTCGCACCAGATCTGATCGCCGGATTTCAGGATCGCGCCCAGCACGATCCGTAAGCTATGCTGCGTTCCCGACGTCAGCATGATCTGGTCGGGATCGCAGCGCAGCCCACGCGCCGACAACAAGTGATCGGCGATCGCGGCGCGGAGTTCGTGGCTGCCCCTGGGGTCGCCGTACTGAAGGTGCTCGGCGCCGAAGGCGCGCATGCGCCGGCCGGCAAACGCCCGGAAGCGCTGCAGCGCCCGTTCATCGATGTGCGTGCAACCGAGCGCCAGCGGGCCTTGTTGCGGCGGCTCGATCGCGATCTTCGTCCTGCGAGCGTCATGGGTGCGGGCGGGAATGCGCGCGGCGACGAAAGTGCCGGAGCCGACGGTGGCTACCGCAAATCCGTCCGCGATCAGGCGCTCATAAGCCGACGTGACGGCGTTGCGGCGGAAGCCGGTCTGCTTCGCAAGCGTGCGCGACGGCGGCAGCGGCTCGCCGGGCTTTGCAGTTCCGCCCGTGATGGCGTGGCACAGCGCCTGATAGAGCCGGTGCTGGGAGGAGGCGCCCGGCGTTACGTGGGGGCCGGAGAGATCGAGCGCGAGCTCGGCCTTGCTTCGCGCCGGCGGCGAATTGGTCGGAATTTTTCGCATGGAATTGGCACTATCGCAGACCAAATTGGCCGGTACAACTCTCAATGACCGCTCACCGATCCAACAGGAGCTGCCGTGACCGAAGCCGTGACCGCCGATGTGTATCCGTTATCGCCGCGCAACCAGGTGAAGCGCCGTCATGATCGCGGCTTCTACGACCACGCCACGGTGCACAGCCTGCTTGACGCCTCGATGCTGTGCCACGTCTCCTACGTGATCGACGGCCAGCCCTATTGCACGCCGACATTCTTCTGGCGGGAAGGGAGCAGGCTGTACTGGCATGGCAGCAGCGCCAGCCGCATGCTGCGAAACCAGTCCGAGGGCCAAAGGGTTTGCCTCACGGTTGCGCATCTCGACAGCCTAGTGCTGGCCCGCTGCGGCTTCAACCATTCGGCGGATTACCGCGCCGTGATGGCCTTCGGCACCGCCTATCTCGTCGCCGACGCGCGCGAGAAGGAGCGTGCGCTCGTCGCCATGGTCGACCGGTTCTTTCCCGATCGGACCGCGATGTTAAGGCAAAGCACGGCGCAGGAGGTCAAGGCGACATCGGTAATCGCGATGGAAATCGAGCAGGCGTCCGCCAAGATCAGATCGAAGGGTGTCGCCGACGACGAGGAGGACTATGAGCTGCCTGTTTATGCCGAGCGTATTCCGGTGCACACGGTGCTGGGCCGGCCGGAACCCTGTCCGCGGCTTCTCGACGGCGTCGAGCGACCGGCCTCGCTGAGCGGCTATTCCGAAGGCCGCCTGCTCGAAGATGCATTGCGGGATGCGCATTTTGCGCATTACGCCGGCGGCTGAGATCGGGGTAGGGTGCGCAGTCCCACCTTCCTGAATTTCCTTCACTGGAGCTGCCGCATGACGACCGATACGCAACAAAGAATCCTCGACGCCGTCGACGCCGGCTTTGATGCCCAACTGGCGACGACGAAGGATTTCGTTGCGATCCCGTCGACCCGCGGCGCCGAGGGACCGTGTCAGGACATGATCGGCGATCTCCTGCGCCAGCGCGGCTACGAGGTCGACGACTGGCATATCGACGTCGAGGATTTGAAGGATCTGCGCGGCTTCGGTCCGATCGAACATGATTTTTCCAAGGCGCGCACGGTGGTCGGCACGTACCGTCCCGCGAACATTTCAGGCAAATCGCTGATCCTGCAGGGCCATTGCGACGTGGTGCCGGCAGGTCCCCTCGACATGTGGGAGACGCCGCCGTTCTCGCCCGCCATCAAGGACGGCAAGATGTACGGCCGCGGCGCCTGCGACATGAAATCCGGCACCATCGGCGCGCTCTATGCGCTGGATGCGATCAAGGCCGCTGGGCTAAGGCCAACGGCGCGCATCCATTTTCAATCCGTGATCGAGGAAGAGTCGACCGGCGTCGGCGCGCTCTCGACCCTGCAGCGCGGATATCGCGCGGACGCCTGCTTCATCCCGGAGCCGACTGGCGAGACCATGGTGCGCTCGCAGGTCGGCGTGATCTGGTTTCGCCTGAAGGTGCGCGGCTTCCCGGTGCACGTGTTCGAGGCCGGCGCCGGCGCCAACGCAATCATAGCGGCGTATCATTTGATCCACGCGCTGCAGAAGCTCGAGGCCGACTGGAACGAGCGCGCCAAGTCGGACCGCCATTTCAAGGCGGTCGCGCATCCGCTCAACTTCAACCCCGGCATCATCAAGGGCGGCGACTGGGCCTCCAGCGTACCGGCCTGGTGCGATGTCGATTGCCGCATCGCGGTCCTGCCGGGCTGGTCGATCGCCGAATGCCAGAAGGAGATTTTGGCCTGCGTGTCGGCGGCGGCGCGCGATCACCGATTCCTCTCCAACAACCCGCCGCAGGTCGAATGGTCGGGCTTTTTGTCGGAGGGTTATGAGCTGACGAACTCGGCCGAGCCGGAAGCCGCTTTCGCAAAAGCGTTCGACGCCGTCTATGGCGGCGCGGTGCCGGACCGCGCGTTCACCGCGCTGACCGATACCCGGTTCTACGGGTTGAATTACAACATCCCGAGCCTCTGCTTCGGCGCGAAGGGCGCCGCGATGCACGGCTTCAACGAATATGTCGAGCTGGACTCGCTCCAGAAGTCGACCAAAGCCACCGCGCTGTTCATTGCGGAATGGTGCGGGGTGGAGAAGGTGTAGGTCATTCTCCCGTCGTCCCTGCGAACGCAGGGACCCATACGCCGCGGCCTATCAGTGGCGCGAGATGGTCGTGACCTTCTGCTCCAATTGGCGTCGGTGGTTGATGGTGTGGACGGCCCCCTACGGCATCAGTGTGCCAGAATGAGGTTGTTGCAAATCTCAGACAAGGGAGCCGTCCGTGAAGCAGATTAGTCGCATTGGAATGGATACGTCGAAGTATATTTTTGTGCTGCATGGAGTTGATGCGGCGGAGCAGGTGGTGTTGCGCAAGAAACTTTCGCGCAAGCAGGTGCTGGAGTTCTTTGCCAAATTGCCGCCGACCGTGATCGGGATGGAGGCCTGCGGGGCTTCGCAATATTGGGCGCGGGAGCTTCGCAAGCTTGGCCATGAGGTGAAGCTGATGGCTCCGCAATTGGTGAAGCCCTATGTGACGCGGAACAAGAATGACTGGCGGGATGCGGAAGGCCTGTGTGAGGCGATGAGCCGGCCGAGCATGCGGTTTGTGCCGGTAAAGAGCGCCGAGCAGCAGGCTGCATTGATGCTGACAGGAATCCGCGATGGATTGATCGCCCGGCGCACCCAGTTGACCAACACGATCCGCGGCCATGCAGCGGAGTATGGCCTGATTGCGCCCAAGGGGTTGGACAAGATCGAGCCGTTGTTGGCGCAGATTGCCCAGGACGAGACGCTTCCCGCGATGGCGCGCGAGCTGTTTACGGTGCTGGGCCGCGAATGCATCAGGCTCGAGGGCGAGCTGGAGGCGATCGAGGCCAAGCTGATGGCCTGGCACCGTGGCGATGCCATGGGCCGCCGGCTGGCAAAGATCCCTTCGGTCGGCCCGATCGTGGCGACGGCGCTGGTGATGAAGACACCAGATCCGCGCGCGTTCCGCTCCGGTCGCACTTTGCGGCCTGGCTCGGCCTCACGCCCAAGGACCATTCCACCGCCGGCAAGACCAGGCTCGGCAAGATCACCCGGGCCGGCGATGAGGACCTTCGTCGCCTGCTGGTGATCGGGGCGACCGCGGTGATCCAGCAGGCCAGGCGTGGCCGCGGCCATCACTCGCGCTGGCTGCTGGCATTGATCCAGCGCAAGCCGCCGAAGCTTGCGGCCGTAGCGCTCGCCAACAAGGTGGCCCGTATCGCCTGGAAGCTGATGGTCATGGGGGAGGCGTACGACGCGACGCGGATCAATGCCACGGCGGCAGTCGCCGCTTAAACAGGTCAAACAGGTTGGCCGGCCGGCGGCTCGTCCGCCGACCGACCCGGAAGCTGCAAGAGCAGATGGAGCGATCGATCGAGCAACGATGCGAGACAATCCGTGGGACCCATTGGCCGCCAACAGGCCGCTAGGTTGTTTGGAACTCGCATCGCGCAACCCATCTTGGCCAGCGGTCAACACAACCGCATTCACAGGCCGGACATATGGATGCAAGCGATCCGATCTCACTCAAAAAGCTCTTGTGCCACGGGGGCCGTCCACATATGGGTCCCTGCGTTCGCAGGGACGACGGTTAGACTGTCGATTCCGGCCACAACGCTCTAACAATCGCATCGAGCCCATCCGTCAGCGCCGCCGGTCCCGGCTGCAGGATGATCGTCGACTTGATTTCGACAATGCGATTGTTGCGCACGGCAGGAATCCCGCCCCAGCCCGGACGCTGCCGGATACGCTCAGGCACGACCTTCTTGCCGCACCAGGACGCGAGGATCACGTCGGGCGCAGCGTCACGCACCGTATCCGGCGCAATGATCCGGTCCTTGGCCGCATGCTGAAACCGCAGCTCCGGCAGCGCGTCCTCGCCGCCGGCAATCTCGATCAGTTCGGAAACCCACCCGATGCCGGAGATCAGCGGATCGTCCCACTCCTCGAAATACACCTTCGGCCTGGGCGAGGCGCGGGGCGTTGCTGCGATCCGCGCGAGCCGCTCCTGGAAACTTCTGGCGAGCTGATCGGCACGCTCCGCCGCACCGACCATAGCGCCGAGCGTGCGGATCATCGCGAGGATGCCCGCAATGTCGCGCTGGTTGAAGACATGGACGGCGACGCCCGCGCGCACGAGATCGGCAACGATGTTTGCCTGCAGATCGGAAAAGGCGAGCACGAGGTCGGGCTCAAGCGCCAGAATCTTTGGAATGTCCGCCGATATGAAGGCCGAGACCCGCGGCTTCTCGCGACGGACGCCCGGCGGCCGCACCGCATAGCCGGAAACGCCGACGATGCGGTCCTGCTCGCCGAGCAGGTACAGCGTCTCCACGGTCTCCTCGGTCAGGCAGACGATCCGGCGGGGCGGGAAGTAGCGCATGCCGACGGTATGCCGAATTCCGCGCGCCATGTCACGGCCGCCATTACCTCGGAGGTCATTGCCTGATTTACCGGCAGCCTCCATTCTGTTCAGGAAATCACTTCAAAGAAAAGCCAGAGGACGAATGACGCCGCTCGAAAAGATCCAGTCGATGAAGATGCCGTTCGCGGAACTGAAGGGGGTGACCTTCACGGAAGCCGGACTGGATCGGGTGGTGGCGAAGATGGTGGTGCGGCCGGACCTCTGCACGCTGCGGAACACAATTCACGGTGGCGCGATCATGGCCCTTGCGGATTCAGTCGGCGCTGCCGCGACCGTCATCAATCTGCCCGAGGATGCCAAGGGCACCACCACGATCGAGAGCAAGACCAATTTTATCGGCGGCGCCAAGGAAGGCTCGACGGTGATCGCCACCGCAACGCCGGTGCATCGGGGACGGCGCACGCAAGTCTGGCAGACGCGGCTGGAGACCGAGGACGGCAAGCTAGTGGCGGTCGTCACGCAAACCCAGATGGTGCTGTAGCCTCAGGCCACCTCGACCGTCTGCACGGCGTTCAGCATTCCGGTTTGCGGATGACAATCCGCATATTCGAAAAACTGTTCGTCGGCGCGGGCGACGGTGACCTCGTGGTACAGCCGCAGCTTCGCGGCCGGCCCGAGCGTCGACAGATATTTCATGGCGGCGCCGAATATCCTGACATGGGTCGGATGCGATTCAGCCCAGCGCTCCAGCGCCGACAGGCTCTTCCACCAGCTCATCCCGTAGGACTTTTCGGCTCTCGCGTTGTCGGGGCCGACAACCGTCATGTAACGGTTGGCGTAGCAGCCGATCGAGCGCCCCTGGTCGCGGAGGAAATCCATGCCTTCGCGCAGCACCGGCTCGACATCGCCGAGGTACATCTTGCGCTCCATGGCTTCGGTATCGCCCCAATCCTGGCCCGACCGGATCAGGCAGATATTGTCATGCGGGATGATCCGGACGCGCGCGCCGTCTCGGATCGCGCGTGCCGAGCCCGACGCCGCCATCTCGCTGGTTTGGGACAACGGGATGCGATCGCGCATGCCGCCCCAATAGGCGTGCTCCAAAACCTCGCCGCTCATGCCGTCGGCGAGAACGGCGACGCCTTCGGGCCTTCCGAGCGAAGAGAACAGCGTCTCATAGCCGTCCACGGACGGATAAAGCGCCTCGATGAAGGTACCAAACCCGTTATTGGTCCGCTGCTCGCCGGTCCAGCGCTCGCGCATGGCGGGAAACCAGCGATCGAATTTTTGCTGGTCGTCCCAATAGGCCACCGTGACGACGTTGGTGAAGCCGGCCTCGTCGATATAGGTCGCGCGGTCCCAATGGGAGGGGCCGTCCGCGGCGGCGAACTCCGATGCAAGCCGGATCAGCGCCTGCTCTGCGGCGGTCGAGGGCGCGCCGCTAGTCTGGAGGCCGAAATAGGCCATCACCACCCGCGTCACGCTTGGCTTGTGCCGTGCCACGAAGGACGGGTAGGGCGGCGCATAATCAGTGCCGACGCGGCGGTGGCGGGTTCGCGCGGTTTGCAGATGCGCAGGGATTGCGGATTCCATGGGCCTGCTCCTTCTCGGAAAATGAAGCGCGTCAGGCCTGCAGCCTGATTTCGCTCATGACCTCGGCATCGACGGGAAGCGAGAAATGCTCGACGCGGTTGGCGCGCGTGGTGTTGAGCAGCAGCCGCGTGACGTCGGGCCGCGAATAATGCCCGGCCGGATCGGCGGCGTTCTTCGCTACCCCAATCATGCCGAGGTCGATGTCGGCGTACAGAATGCCTTCCTGGTCGGGCGGAAGTTTCTCGGCTAGCGAACTGCCGTCCGGTCCGTAGATCACGGCGTGGCCGCCGCCGGCATGCAGGAAGGCATGTTTTTCGGGGGTGTCGCAGAGCTCGTCGATCATCGCCTGTGAGACCACCGCGCAGGGACCGAGAAAGAAGCACGAGCCTTCGACCGCATACACCTTGCTGGCGGCGTTGTTGACCTCATGGCCGAGCGCATGCGCGAACGGATCGTACAGCGAAAAGCTCGGCCAGGCGCCGACATGGACCTGTTCGTTCTGGGCGTACATCGCGTATTTCGACAGCGGCTGCAGATGCTCCCAGCAGCACAAGGCACCGAGTCGTCCGACGTCGGCGCGGTCGTGTACGGCGAGATCGCTACCGTCGCCTTCACCGAACACGGTGCGTTCGGCATGGGTCGGACGCAGCTTTCGACGCTTGGCAATGGTCTCGCCGTCAGGGCCGATCAGCCATTGCGCGATATAGAGGCTTCCGCCGTCGCGTTCGGACAGCCCGAGCACGGCGGTCAGCCTGGCGCGCTTCACGGCTTTGCAGATTTTTTCCGCCTGCGGACTGTTGAAGGCGAGCGAATTGTCGAAGTAGCGCTGCACAAAGCCGCGGCCGATCGCCCAGGCCGGCGCGCCGAGCCAGATCTGCCATGGGTAGCCAGGAATAAAGGTTTCGGGAAACGCGATCAGCTTGGCGTCGTTGGCGGAAGCTTCCTCGATCAGCGTGATCGTCTTGTCCACGGTTGCGTCGAGATCGAGAAAAACCGGCGCCGCCTGAACCACCGCCACCTTGTATTTCTGATGAACCAGACCCATCGCATCATCCTCCCGCATTGATGACTGACACTCGCTGACCCCGAGCCTACAGCCATGGCAGCGCGTGCCGCTTGTCCGCGGCGGAACGAAAACTTGTCTTAACCGGCAGGAGGACAGCGCTAAGCGGCGTCCGATGGGTGGGCGCAACGCGAAGAAGAGGTGAGGTCGAAAGACGTTACTTGCCCGGCTGCTCGCGCCATTCGCGCGGCGAGATGCCGAAACGCTGCTTGAAGATTCGGCTGAAATGGGCGAGGTCGTTGAAGCCCCAGGCGAAGGCGATCTCGCCGATGTGCCGGGCCTGGTAGGCGGGGTCGGCAAGATCTCGCTTGCAGCGCTCCAGCCGTTGCGCCTGCACATAGCCGCGGAACGAGGACTGTTCGGCGGCCATCAGATCGCTGGCGTAACGCGGCGAGATCCCGACCGCCGCCGCAGCGCGCGGCAGCGACAGTTCGGGATCGGAAAGATGCGTCAGGATGTGGTTCTTGAGGCGATAGAGCAGCGCCGACCGGTGGACCGATTGATCCGCCAAGCGGGCATGCAGCCGGTCGGCAAGCGTCATCGCGAGCAGGTCGAGCGCCTGGTCGAGCAGGCGGGTTGCGGCGGCGGGATCAACGAGCTCGATGGTTTTGCTCACATTGCGCGCGAAATCATATGTCAGCCGTTCGAGCGGACGATCGCCCGCAAACGTCGTCGCGGTCAGACTATCGAACGAGCCGACGCGTTGTTGCAGCAGTTTGCGGGGCATCTGGAAGATCGTCTGCGAAAAGCTGTCGTCGAACCGCAGCTCGTAGGGGCGGGTGGTGTCGTAAATGACGAATTGTCCGGCGGAGACGACAGCCTCGCGGCCATCCTGGAACACGCCGTTCACGCCATTGTTGCCCAGCGCCATCAGCACGAAATCTTCGCTGGCGCGGGCTATTCGCGACGGCGTGCGGAATACCCGCTGTGCCGTGGAATCGACCTGCGTGAGCGCGATCGGTCCGATTCTGGATTGCGACACCGAGCCCCAAAACGCGCCGCGCATGTCCGATTTGCAGTCGAGCCCGACGAAGGTGTCGCACACGATGTCCTGCCACACCGCAAGCCGGCGCTCCGGAAGGCAAGATCTGGTGTCGAGCATGACAGCCACAACGGGTCTCCACGAACCATCCGGGCGCGTTGCCTGGGCTTGGCGTATTCAAGAATAAGCAAGCTCCATGCCCACTTTGCGCCGGGTGACGAACCTTAACAATTGGTTAATGGTCGGCCCGCTAAATTGCTGGAAATGCTGCCGTTATTTAAGGCAGTATACGGAGCGATCCGGTCTTGAATTCGATGCTGCGCCGCACAATATGGGTGGTCTAGGGATTCGACGCCTCCTCGAGGGTTTTCTCAGAGGAGTTTTGGACTATGTATCTCACCGTTATTGCGGCTGCGCTTGCCGATAGCAGCGTGCGCACGCTGAGCCAGCAGGAAGAACTGCCGCTATTGCGCGATCACCTGCTGCGGCTCGACCGCACCAGCCGCCGCGATCGTTTCCATGGCTTCATGGACGACAGCTTCATCGAGCGCTACGCCGAGAAATGCGCCAATGACGGCACGACGATCATCGCCTTCTTTGAAAACGGCGTGGTTCGCGGAGCGGCGGAGTTGCATCCGCCGGACCAGTCACCGGATTCGCTTCCTGAGATAGCCTTCAGCGTCGAAACCTCCGTGCGGCGTCGCGGCGTCGGTAGCATCCTGTTCCGCAAGCTGATCAAGGAAGCACGCGCCAAGGGCTATAAAAGTCTGCGGATCACCACCGGCGCGCAGAACGAGGCGATGCGGGCGCTCGCCAGCAAGTTTGGCGCGCAGCTTGTATTCCGCCACGGCGAATCCACCGGCACGATCGATCTGACGAAGTATGATCAGGCCGAACTTGCGACGTCCTGGATCGAGAGCGTGCTGAAGACGACGCGTGCGGTGGTGGCTTTCAACCGCGCTTATCGGCGAATGCTGCTTCGTATGGCCGGGACCGCCCCGTCCGAGTGGGGGCCTCTTAAGCCGATCCGTACGTTCAATCTGGAGAATTGCCCAAAGGCTTGGGCAATTTCTTGGGCAATTCTCTGCGCAAGTCAGGCAATCGCCGGCTGTTCAGGTGCCGGTACGCTTGTCGTTACCGAAGCGCCTGACGACGCGGCGCTCGACCACGACCGAACGCTGCGCGCCTTGCTCGCCCGCAATGACGCGGGTGGCCGATCGCGCCAGCGCGCGGCCGGTCTTCTTCACTTCAGCCAGCACTTCCTCATAGGGCAGGCCCATCAGCGCGGCGGCGATTTCCGCCTGCTGCTGCTGATCGTCGGTGATCCCGACCGCGGCGAAGATTGCTTCCTCCAGCGTCGGCGGATCCCGCCGGACGCGTCGTGTGCCGTATTTCGTGTTCCAGTCTTCGCTCATAAGGCGCCTCGCATTTGATGCGGAGATACCTAGGTGCCCTAATGTTGCATTGCAATATGAATTTCGCTCGGCAATACAGCCATGCGTCTAAAATCTTTCAAGTCCGGTAGCGCTGTACGGTTCGGTGTCACCGTGCTTGCCATCATGGCGAGGGATTGCCGGCGGCAGCCAGATCCAGCGGCTGTTGCGGCCAGCGCTTCAACGCGGCATGGCCGGCATCAGTCAGCAGGTAGATGCCGCGCTCGGCGCGATCGAACCAGCCATAAACATTATGCAAGAGGATTTTTCCGGCATCGGGAATCTCCCCCCGCAAATCCCTGACGCGCCGCGGCCCGCCTGACAGCGCGAAGGCACAGGCCAGCGCCTGCTGGCGGTACGCCGTCATGATCGGCGCGCGCGTCGATCCACCCATGGCGGGATCGCCCTTGCGCTTCTGGTGTTCCGCGATCAGCCGCGAGCGCTTTTTGGGATCGCGGCGGGGCGCTGATGTCGGCGGCTTGACGAGCACTTCCACATCGCCGGTATTGGTGACAGCGAGCATGCCGAAGCCAAGCCGGCGGCAAAGGTTGCGATACCGCGCGTCGCTTTCGCGGCCTTTGCCGCGGGCGGATAATTTAGCCGCAAGCCAGACCTCGTCGGCGGCGCCGGCGCGATCGACTGCCTGCAGGATCAGTTCCAGATTGAAGGAGAGCTTCAGTTCGCCGATCACCACGATCGGCGGATCGTCGCCACTCAGCGCCACGAGATCGCAGCCGCCGACCTCGCCTTTGACGGCGAAGCCGTGCTTTTCGAGGAAGCGTTTGACGGGAAGATAAAGTGCGGTTTCCAAGGCAGGCTCCGGCGGCGCTGGCTGCCGCGACTCAACACGCCGAGCCTAGCCCAATTCCGGCAAAGCGTTTGATCGGATAGCCCCGGAGTGGCTATTGTCGGAGCGGGGACAAGGCCAGCGGCAATTGAGGGAACCTGCGAATCGATCGTTCGCTGGCCAACAGGCATTTGCCGCTCCCACAGCGAGTAGGCGTGTTGCAAGGGCTATACAAATTCCGCTTCACCACGGCGCGCGGCACGGGCAGCGGCGTGATGTTTGCGACATCGGGCGGCAGACTGTATGGCGGCGATTCCGGCTCTTCCTTTGTCGGTCACTTCACCGAAGCCGATGGCATTGTCACTTGCGAGGTTACGATGTCGCGCCATTATCACGATCCCAAATACGTTCCGATGTTCGAAGTTGAACATGCCGTGATGAATTTCAGGGGTGCGCCCCGCGGCGAGGAGTTTCATTTTGAGGGCGGCAGCGCGGCCTTGCCCGGCGTCCATTTCACGACCGTTCTGAGCCCTATCGATGATACCGACGCGCCGCTGCCCGGTGCGGTCGGCCCTGACGGGATCGGAAACGGACTGTATTCCATCCACATCCGTATGCTCGACGGAATCGATGCCGGCAACACCGGTGTCATGATGCTGCAGGACGGCCGCATCAGGGGTGGCGACGCGTTCTTCGACTATGTCGGCGCGTACACGTCGGCGAACGGCAAATGGAAGGGCGAACTCGTCAACCGCGAGCATACCCCGGCCCAGGGCGAACGGCCCGTGTTCGGCGGCCACGAGGTCGGCATCGGCTTTTCAGGCACGTACGATAGCGAAGGCGCGGAAGGCGAAGCCACCGCGCTCGCCGGCAAGCGCAGCATCCGCTTCAAGGCGGTGCTGCGAAAGCTTGTGGATGTTGAGGGCTAAACCCTCCCGTTCACCGGCAGCAGCGCGCCGGTGACGGCGCTTGCGGCGTCGCTGGCGAGGAAAAGGATCACGTCGGCTAGTTCCTTCGGCGTCACCCATTTGGTGAAATCGGCGTTCGGCATGCTGGCGCGATTGGCCGCGGTGTCGATGATCGACGGCAGCACGGCATTGACCGTGATCTTGCCCTTGAGCTCGGCGGCGAGCGCCTCGGTGAGGCGGTGTACGCCGGCTTTTGAGGCGGCGTAGGCGCCCATGCCACTGCCTGCCTGCAGCGCGCCCATTGCGCCGATATTGACGATGCGGCCCGCGCCCGATGCGGCGAGATGCGGGATCGCCGCGCGCGAGGCGTTGAGCGCGGTCATGACGTTGAGCGCATACATCCGTTGCCAGGTCTTGGGATCACCCTCTGCCACCGTCTCAAAGGCAAAGCCGCCGGCGATGTTGATCAGCGCGTCGAGCTTGCCGAAATGTGCGGCCGCGGCGTTGATGGCCTTTTTGGCTACTGCGGCATCGGTGAGGTCGACGCCGCCGAGTTCGAACAGATCCGCCGTGGCCGGTACTTGCGTCGGGGCATGGTCGACGCTCGCAATTCTTGCTCCCAACGCCAGCGCTTCGTCCACGACCACCCGCCCGAGCGCACCGAGCGCGCCCGTCACGACAATGACTTTTCCGTCCATGAAGGGCCTCCGCATGCGGATGAGGGAGCGCACCCTATCAGGAGATTTTCAATTCCAATGCGGCGAATTTCTGCATGACCGTCGGTCTCGCCAGCCCAAATTGTCGCGGCCCGCGCTGGCTGGCGGTAGCGAGCTACGTAGGGGTAGAGCCAAATCGATAAAATTTGCCGGAGTTCTGTAAGCCGTTTGCAGAATCCATTCGGTACAACAGGACTCCAACAAGAAGGCAGGGGGATTTGTCATGGGTTTGCCGGATCATGGTTTACCGCTTGTTCAGCTCAAGGAGCAGCGGCGCGACCTGGTTGTAGCGCTGCAGAATCGCAGCGGTCCGGTCTCAAGCTGGGAATTGATGCAGATCGCAGCGATCCAGCAGGCGATCTCGGCATTCGAGGACGTCATCGCCGATCTCGACGCCGAACTGGAAATGGAAGCGGCGGCCTGAGCCGATAAGCGCGCAGCTTTGGCCGCCACGGTCTGCTTTACGACTTGCGCGTGGCGGATAAGATAGCGCACGCGCTACGCTCTCGCATTTCCATTCGCTCTCATCGCATTGCATATTCAGTCATGCGGGCGAACCGCTACGAACTGATTGCAGCCTGGTCACCGGACCGGATGAAGGCTGACTAGATCAGCGCTGCAGATAGCGCGCTTCGAGGTGGACGCGTTCGGCTTTGCCGAGACCAAGACCATCGCGGAGATAGCTTTCGAGATCACCGTAGTCGGCGTCGATGGCCTCGAAGGCGGCGGCGAGAAACGAGGCCTGCACCGAGCCCAGCACCTGCTTGACGTTTTCGGGCAGGTCGCTGCTGTGATTGGGGTCCCTGCGGTAGAAGCGGTTGGTCAGCAGATAGTCTTCCGAGATGATGTCCTCGGAAACGCCAAGCGTATGCAGGATCAGCGCGCACGCAAAGCCGGTGCGGTCCTTGCCGGCGGTGCAATGGATCACCAGCGGCGCGCGATCTTCCAACAGATGGGCAAACAAGCTCCGGAAGTGCTGCGTGTTGTTCTGTACGTAGCTGCGGTAGGAATCGCGCATCACCTCGACGGCGTGGTCCGTCGACAGCGGCGTGCCGGCAGCGGCGATCGCGCGCAGCGCCGCGACCACCGTCGGCTCGACCGGCAGCGAATGAACAGTGATTTCCGGCATGCCGCACAGGGCGACGGCGCGCTCCTCGGTGCCGCGAAAATCGAACGCGCTGCGGACGCCCAGCTCCCGCAGGACGGAGACATCGCCTTCGGTGAGGTGGCCAAGATGGTTGGAACGAAAAATCTGCCGCCAGCGCACGGTCCGGCCGTCGCTTGTGGGGTAGCCGCCGAGATCGCGAAAATTGCTGGCGCCGGCAAGATTGAGATGGCGGGCAGGGGAATCTGACATCATGCAGCAAGGGTTCGGACGGAGAACAAGGGACGGGTGTCGTTCGGCCCCGTCTCGTCTATACTGAACTCGGAAGAGGGCGAAGCATGAATCGGCGGAACATCACGATTTTTGGCGCGGCGCTAGGCCTCGCCGCGGTTGCAACCATGCCGTCACCGGCGTCGGCGCAGTCCAGCTTCCGGAATTATCGCTGCGCCGACGGCTCGCAGTTCACGGTTGGATTTTTTCAATACGACAAGCGTGCCCATCTGCAACTCGACGGCAAGGCGGTGACGCTGCCCAAGCGTTGGGTCTTGTCAGGGTCGCGTTACCAGGGGAAGGGCGTAACCCTGCGGATCACCAAAGCCGGCATCACCACCCTCAAGCACGCCAGGCGGCCGACCACGACCTGCGAGCAGACATGAAAAAGGGCCGAAACGATTTCGTTCCGACCCTTTTCTAGTTCTCCGTCCGCGCCTCGTTTGTCCGGCGCGTCCCTGTCAAACGCCTCCCGGACATCAGTGGTCGCGCCCGCTCTTTTCGTCTTCGATGGCGGCCGCGTGGTACCAGCTATCGCTGCAGTCTGCGACGTTGACCGGCGGGGCGGCATATTCGGTCTTCGCCTCGCCATAGCGCTGTCCCCCGAGAGCCGCACGACCCCCGGTCGGGAATTGGTAGATCCTTGCAGACCCCTGATTAACACCCGTATTCATCATCCCAGTCTCTCCTTCTGCCGCCGCGCGCCCTCCATGGTGCGCCCGACTCGTTCTCTAGTCCTTACAATCCGGGATATTGTCGGTGCCCTCTCTGGGCACAAGATGACTAAGAGAGCGGCAGCGGATGTCTATTTCGTAGGCATTCTTGACGTTGCTTTTTGCGAGGCAGCGAACGAATGGCCAACGCGAGGGCCGGTCGCTAGGTTGCTGGCGGAAGCCAGCCTTCCGTGCGGAGGAGGCGGGAAGGTGCCGCAGCTTTAATCGCGGAACAGCCCTTTGGCGGAAATGCCGGAGAAATAGGCTGGATTCGGGCCTCGAGTGAGGAGTGTCGCTGCCCGCTTGCGCGCCTCACCGCGCTCCTATGTCGCACCTCTTATTTTCGCTGCTGCGGCCGGCGGCCTGTGGATCGGTGATGCCGCACTGCAGCGATTGGCACGCTACATGCTTAGAAGGGAGCGGCCTGACGTGGCCGGGTACACGCATGCGGAGACCTCCAGGGGCTGGGCGTCAAAATCCAGAATTCAAGGCTTCGGTTTTCCGCATTTCATAGCAACTCAAGAGAGGCTCAATGACCAAGTACAAGCTCGAGTATATTTGGCTCGACGGCTATACGCCGACGCCGAGTCTGCGCGGCAAAACGCAGATCAAGGAATTCGACAAGTTTCCGACGCTCGAACAGCTTCCGCTGTGGGGCTTCGACGGCTCGTCCACCATGCAGGCCGAAGGCCACAGCTCCGATTGCGTGCTGAAGCCGGTCGCCGTCTATCCGGATGCTGCGCGGGAAAACGGCGCGCTGGTGATGTGCGAAGTCATGATGCCCGATGGCAAGACCCCGCACCCCTCGAACAAGCGCGCAACCATCCTGGACGATGAAGGTGCCTGGTTCGGCTTCGAGCAGGAATATTTCTTCTACAAGGACGGCCGTCCGCTCGGCTTCCCCTCGGACGGTTATCCGGGTCCGCAAGGCCCGTACTACACCGGCGTTGGCTACAAGAACGTTGGCGATGTCGCCCGCAAGATCGTGGAAGAGCATCTCAACCTCTGCCTCGCCGCCGGCATCAACCACGAAGGCATCAACGCCGAAGTGGCGAAGGGCCAGTGGGAATTCCAGATCTTCGGCAAGGGCTCCAAGACCGCTGCCGACCAGATGTGGATGGCTCGCTACTTGATGCTGCGCCTGACCGAGAGCTACGGCATCGACATCGAATTCCACTGCAAGCCGCTCGGCGATACCGACTGGAACGGCTCGGGCATGCACGCCAACTTCTCGACCAAGTACATGCGCGAAGTCGGTGGCAAGGAATACTTCGAGAAGCTGATGGCTGCCTTTGAGAAGAATCTCATGGACCACATTGCCGTCTACGGCCCGGACAACGACAAGCGTCTGACCGGCAAGCACGAGACTGCGCCCTGGAACAAGTTCAGCTACGGTGTGGCTGACCGCGGCGCCTCGATCCGCGTTCCGCACTCCTTCGTCAACAATGGCTACAAGGGCTATCTGGAAGACCGCCGCCCGAACTCGCAGGGCGACCCCTACCAGATCGCGTCCCAGATCCTGAAGACGATCGCGGAAGTCCCGACCGGCGCCAAGGCCGCCGCGGCCTAAGGGACCGACGATACAATCCGGGCTTCCCGGGTTGCAAAGCTGATCCGCCAAGGCACCGCCTTGGCGGATCATTGCGTTTTGATGACACCGCTGCCTTGATGGGTTTGATTCAAATACGACGGTTCAAGGCCGTTCCCCTGCGTCATGAACCGCGCTAGACAACGAGCCGGGTTTGCCGGGGTGACGGCATTGTTTGAGGGATTTTACAAAGTCAGGTTTCAGCTTGGCGCGGCGGTCGGCCGCAGCGTGATGTATGCGCGCGGCGGCAAGATGCTGGGCGGCAATTCGGCCTTTGCCCATATCGGCAGTTACGAAAAACGGGACGATGGCGTCGACATCGTGATCCAGACCGTGCGCCACAACCCGGACCCGAATTACCGCGCGATGGCCGGCACCGACGATGCCACGCTGCTGGCGAAGGGCAGGGCGGACGGCAATCTCTACCGCTTCGAAGGGGGCTTGAAGGAGTTGCCCGGCGTGGCGTTCCGTTCGGTGATGACGCCGATCGAGCAGGAGGCCATCCCGATCGCCGGCAGCGTCGGCGAGGGCGGCATCGTCAACGGCCTCTATTCCATCCACGTACGCCTGCTCGACGGCGTCGAGGGCGGCCTGACCGGCGTGATGCTGCTCAATGACGGGCGCATCCTCGGCGGCGACGCATCCTTCTACTATCTCGGCACGTACACCTCGGAGAACGGTCGCTGGAAAGGCCAGATTCTCAATCAGGAGCACACGCCCGCCATGGGCGAGAACCCCATCTTCGGCGGCCATGAAGTCGGCATCGGCTTTTCCGGCTCCTGCGACGAGCAAGGCGCGCTCTTGGAGGCGACCGCGCTCGCCGGCAAGCGCAGCCTTCGCATGACCGCGGTGCTCAAGCTGATGCGCCGGGTATAGCGGCCGATGGCTGATACCGTGCGCATGCTCTCGACGCTGGCGTTGAAGGGCGCCGTGCAAAGCCTGGGCGGCCAGTATCAGGCGGCCGGCGGCGCACGCATCGACGCCGATTTCGCGCCCACGCTGGCGCTGTTGGACCGGCTGCGCGTGGGCGAGGCCGCGGACGCCGTCATCCTGACCCGCGAGGGGCTGGACGAAGTCGCGCGCGAGGGGCGAGTAGTCCCGCAGACTTGCGTGGACCTGGCTCGCTCCTTTGTCGGCATCGCCGTGAGGGCCGGGACGGCCCATCCCGATATCGCGACCGAGGCGTCGCTGCGCGTGGCGCTACTGGGCGCGCGCTCGGTGGCCTATTCGCGGCTCGGCGCCAGCGGCATTCTGTTCGCAAAACTGATCGAGCAACTCGGCATTGCCGCCGAGGTCAATGCAAGGGCGCAGATCATCCCGCAGGGTTTTACCGCTGAGAAGCTGGTGACCGGCGAGGCCGATCTCGCCGTCCAGCAGATCAGCGAGTTGAAGCAGGTCGGCGGCATCGAGGTGGTTGGAGCCATTCCACGCGACTTGCAAACGCCCGCGGTGTTTTCCGCCGGACGTATGGTAGCAAGCGACAAGCCGGATGAAGCGGACCGGCTGCTGCGATTTCTTGCGTCGCCAGCGGTCGCGCCGGCGTTGCGCGAGAGCGGGCTCGAGCCCTGAACTTCAATCCCGGATCAAGACGACACCGGCGATCAACAGCACTGCGCCTGCGAGCCGCGCGGCGCTCACGGGATGCGGCGTCAGCCCGAACGCGCCAAAATGGTCGAGCGTCACCGCAGCGAGCACCTGGCCGGCAATGACCAGCGCAAACAGCGTCGCTGCGCCGAGCGAGGGCAACAACAGGATCGCCAGCAGGATGAAGGCAGCGCCGAACACACCGCCGGACCACGCATACCACGGCACATCGACCATTGTTTTCCAGGACGGCACGCGCTCGCCGAGCGCGATCACCGCGACGATCATGGTGATGAGGCCGCCCGCATAGCTGATCAACCCCGCCCAGGCCGGCG
Source organism: Bradyrhizobium sp. RDI18 (assembly GCF_043203335.1). Classification (NCBI taxonomy): domain Bacteria; kingdom Pseudomonadati; phylum Pseudomonadota; class Alphaproteobacteria; order Hyphomicrobiales; family Nitrobacteraceae; genus Bradyrhizobium; species Bradyrhizobium sp. RDI18. The sequence goes on from NZ_JBICRN010000008.1 coordinate 428,824, forward strand.
AGCCTAGCGCCGTGCGCAGACTGCCATTGAGCACCTGCTGGGTCGCGACGCTGACGCCAGCCCCGAGCGCAAGGAGATAGAGGAAGAAATGTTGCACGTGATCCCCCGTTCATTCCACGCCGGCCGAACGATCCCGGCACTGGAAGGTCAGACAACGGGAATAGCCGGAGCGGAACAAGGGGACCCGTGGCGTCATTATTGCGGACGGGGCTCGCAACAAAGCGGTGCTGGCCATGATCCGAAAACTGCAATCGGGCGAATACCGGCTCTATTCCCGCAAAATCAATCCGAAAACCGGCAAGCGCCGTAACCTCGGAACCTTCAAATCGCGTGCGGCGGCGGAAAAGCACGAACGCGCCGTGCAGTATTTCAAACGGCATTGAAACTGCGATAAAACGCGCGCTGGTTCCATCGCGGCGGCGGTGCTAAGCCCGCCCGGACGATTCCGATAGTGCAGGACATTTCGTTGCTGAACGGGCTCTACAAGGTCGAGTACGGCGTGAACGACGCGTTCGGCCGCAGCATCATGTGCATGCACAATGGCAAGCTGTTGGGCGGCAATTCCGCCTTTGCCCATCTCGGCACCTACCAGGAGACGGCTGGGGAAATTATCGGCGAGGTTATCACCCAGCGCCATAATGACGACCCCCACTACAAGCCGCTGATGGACACCGACGTCGCCGCCATCAGCGTGCGCGGCAGGCTGCAGGGCAACAGGATTCGTTTTGAAGGCAGCGCCGCGCTGCGGCCTGGCGCCTTGTTCTGGGCTGAGTTGACGCGGCTCGACGACGAAGCGCTGCCGCCGGTCGGCACTGTCGGGCCGGGCGGCATTGTCAACGGGCTCTATTCCCTCCAGCTCCGCGCGCTCGACGGTATCGAGGCCGGTCTGTCCGGCGTCATGCTGCTGCTGGACGGCCGCATTCTCGGCGGCGACGCTTTTTTCTATTACCTCGGGTCCTACGCTTCGGCCGACGGCCGCTGGAAGGGTGAGATCCTGAACCAGGAGCATACGCCGGCGAAGGGCGAAAACCCTGTGTTCGGCGGCCATGAGGTGGGCATCGGCTTTACCGGCACCTGCGACGAAGCCGGCGCTGAACTCGAAGCCATTGCGCTGGCGGGCAAGCGCAGCCTGCGCCTGGCTGCCACGCTGAAACTGATGCGGCCGGTCTAACGTCGTTTGCGCCGCGCGAAAAACCAGCCGGTGAGGGCCACGGGCGCGCCAACCGCGATCCACGAAAAATAACGGCCGGCTCCTTCCGAAAGCAGCGCCGTCAACAACCCAGCGATCGACAGCACCCCGATCAGCAGTGGACCGCCATACACGGTCCACCAGCCGCCACTGGAGCGCAACTTGCGTGCGTCGGTCATCGCGACGGCTGCAACGCAGGCTGTCCCACGATCGCGTGGCTGCGGTGCTTGCGGCGTTTGACCACCCACAGATAGAGCCCGCTGACGATGACGACGATCGTCATGATGTCGAGCAGGGCCCAGATGATCTTCAGCGGCATGCCGCCATAATCACCGAAGTGCAGCGGTTGCGACACGAGCAGCGCCTTGAGATAGACCGGAAGATCGCGCGCGTCGGAAACTTCGCCGGTTTCGCCATCCAGCAGCACCGGCTTCAGCAGCCGCGACGTCAGCGGCGTGTCGCCGCGCATGAACACCGCGAAATGATGCGAGCTCGTGAACGGGGTGCCGGGGAAGGCAACGAAGGAGACGTTCATGTCCGGCGCGGCCTTACGCGCATTCTCAAGCGCTACATCAAGCGAGGCGAGATGGACTGGCGGCGGCTTGCCGGCGTAGGATTTGACCATATCAGTGAGCTCGTTGGCCTTCCACTGGCTCAGCATCACTTCCGCAAGCGTATTGATGACACCGGTGGCGCCGACCACCAGCGCCCATGCGATGGTTACAGCGCCCAGAAGGTTGTGCCAGTCGAACCAGGCAATGCGGCGCGACTTGTCCCTGAGGGTGCCGAAGCTCAGGCGCCGCGTGAACGGCCAGTACAGCACCACGCCTGAGACGATGGCGACCAGGAACAGGAATCCCATGGCGCCGAGGAACAGTTTGCCGGGCTGGCCCGCAAACATATCGACGTGGAGTTTGAGGAAGATCAGCATCGGGCCGCCACCGACCGAGCCGAGCGGCTTGGCGGTATGTGCATCATACGCCCTGAGCGTCGCCGCGTCCGGATTGCCGTCGACCTTGTTGTTGGTGAAGGCGATCACGCTGTTCGGTTCGTCCTTGTCCCACAAGATATATTGCAGGACGCGACCGGGATCGTTCGCAAGCGCCGTGCGGGCGATCTCGTCAATGCTCCGTTTCATCGCGCCCGGCTGTGCGATCTCGGGCTTTGGATCGTAGCCGAGCAGCTCATCGATCTCATGATGGAAGATGAGCGGCAGGCCGGTGATGCACAATAGCAGCAGGAACAGCGTCGATATCAGGCTGCTCCAGGTGTGGACCACCGACCAGATGCGAACCGTTCTGGCTTTCAGGGCTGCCTCCCTGCCGTTCACGCTACCATTTGTACGACAGGCTCGCCGTCGCCCGGCGCCGATCGCCGTAGAAGCAGGCGTTCTCCGACGAACAGTTCGCCACATAGATCGTGTCGGCGACGTTGATAACGTTGAGCGCCGCACGCCAGTTCTGCCATTCGTAGTGAACCGTGACGTCGCCAAGCACGACGGAGGGGACCGGCTTCGTATTGATGTTGTCGGCAAAGGAGCCGCCGATATAGCGTACGCCGCCGCCGAGGCCGAAACCGGTCATCGGTCCCTCCTGAAAGGTATAGTCGACCCAGCCGGAGGTCAGTGTCTGCGGCGTGTTTGTGGGGGCCTTTCCGATCAGCGCCGGATTCAGGTCCTTGCTGACGAAAAGATCGTAGGTCGTGAACGCGCCGACCAATTTGAGCCCGGGGAGGGGGTTTGCCACGGCCTCGAGTTCGAAGCCGCGCGACGTGACTTCGCCGTTCTGGGTCGGCAGGAACACGTTGTTCGGATCGGTCGTCAGCGCGTTCTGACGCTTCAAGTCGAACCACGCGAAACCGAAGTGACCATTGAAGCCGTTCGGCTGGAATTTGAATCCGACCTCGGTTTGCTGGCCGGTCTCCGGCAACAGCAACTGGCCGGCATTTTGGCCAATGACCGGATTGTAGCTGGTCGCGTAGGAGACGTAGGGCGCAAGGCCGAAATCGAAATTGTAGATCAGTCCGGCGCGTCCGCTGAACTTGCTGTCTTCGCGGCTCTGCCCTGCGCCGATATGGTTGTCATTGGTGGTCGCAACCCAGTCGTTGCGGCCGCTTAGCACGAGCGTGAAGCGGTCGAGCTTGATCTGATCCTGTACATAGAAGCCAAGCTGCTTCTGGGTCAGTGTCGTATCGGCGATTATATCGCCGCTGAAGGGGGCGTTATACCCGTAGACCGGATTCAGCAGATTGAGTGGAGGAGCGCCGCCAAAACCCTGCCAATCGTCGATGCGGTAATGCTTGAGATCAAGACCGAACAGCGCGGTGTGCCGGAGAATGCCGGTGTTGAAGCGGTATTCGAGCTGGCTGTCGAGGTTGGCCTGATTGGCGATGCCGTGAGTTAGGAAGTAGCCACGTGAGAGGGTCGCGGTGGAAGCATCCCCGTTGTTGATATATCCGAGACCAAACAGGGTCGACAGCGTAACGTCGACATGGGCAAACCGGGCGTTTTGCCGGAAGGTCACGTCGTCGGAAAGGTTGCGCTCGAACTGGTAACCGAGCATTTCCTGCTCACGCTTGAAGGTATCGACACTCGGATCGCTGGCGAACAAACTTGTCGGAATCCGGCCGAAGGGCGCGGCAGTGACGGTGCCGACATAGGGCAGGAAGTTGAGGCTGCGGGTCTCGTTTTTCGAGGCGGAGGCCAGCAACGTGAAAGTGGTGTCGGCGTCAGGCTTCCATGTCAGCGACGGCGCGATGAAGTAGTTATTGTTGGGCGTGAAATCGACCTGGGTGCCGCCGTTCTGGATCTGGCCGACCACACGGTAGAACAGCTTGCCGTTTTCGGGCGCGGTTGCGACCGGGCCGCCAAAATCAAACCCCAGATAGGCATTTCCGAAATTATTGACGCCGGTCTCAAGGTAGCGGATCGGCTCCACCGGGGGCGTCTTGCTGACCGCGTTGACGATGCCGCTGGGGCTGGAGCCGCCATACAGCACGGCAGAGGGGCCACGCAGCACCTCGACGCGGGCGAGGTTGAATGGCTGCAGCTTCCAGCTCGCGTAGGACGTATAGAAGAGCTGTAGTCCGTCGAGGAACAGGCCGACGTCCTCCGACTTGAAGCCACGAATCAGAAACCAGTCGTTGCGGTTATCAGCGCCGAATGTCCCGGCGAGGACGCCCGGGGTGTAGCGCAGGATCTCGTCGAACTTGCCGGGCTTCTGGTCGCGGATCTGTTCGCTGCCGATTACGGAAAGCGACTGCGGCGTCTCCATGATCGGCGTGTTGGTCTTGGTGCCCGCCATCGAGCGGCCGGCGACATAACCTTGGACTGCGCCGCGCGGGTTTTCGACAAAGCCGACGCCGCGTTGCGGCTGTGGTCTGTTGGTTTGCGCTGTCTGCGTTGCGCGCCGTGTCTGGCGCCGTTCCGGCGCTGCGGCGCGACGGCGAGCCTCTGGCGAGGCGACGACGACGGGAGGTAACGACTGCGCCCCGGATTGCGACGAAGAGCTTGACTGCGCGAACGTCGACTGCGGCCACAACGCCAATACGGACACGGTCGCCAACGCGGCGATCCGGAACAAATCACGAGACTTCAAGGTTCACCCCAACCTGCGAGCACTCACGCCGCGCCTTCGGAAGTCGGCCAACGCAACGCGGTGACGCATACGCGAGGTATTACGATTCCTCTAATGGAATGGTTCTTAGAGAGGCTCTTAGAAAGTTTCTAGCAAGCGCCGGGTGATTGATTGATCTGGCATCGACACTTGAGAGCTGTGACGCGACGCTGCAATGCTGGTTCCACGGTGTGCGCCAGATCGGGAATAGGAACAGGCGTTCTGCTGGGGCGTTAACAGCGTGAGCTGATGTTCGAAGGAGAACTTCCGGCAGCCAATGTTCAAGAGTGTCCGTCGGCTACCTAACGGCGAGGCTTATGCTTGGAGAGACCCGTTCAGCCATGACCCGAATTCGCGAGCCCAATGGCGTCGAACCCGAGAAGTCGGAAGACGATATTCAGCGAGAGCAGCTCGGACCGCGCGGCGTGCCTGGCGCCCCCGATCCTGCGAGAATGACGCCTCAACGGGAGAAGAAGACGCCAAAGCACATCGATCCCGGACACACGGCATAGTGCGAAGCGGGAAGGCTCGCGTCGAGGCAAAAAACTCCCGCGGCCTGCCCATCAGGCTAGTTCCCGAGCGCAGTCAGAACTCCCAGATTGGATTCAACCGATCCAGGAGTTCTGTCATGCCCGACCCGATCGCAGCTATCCTTCCGTCGTTATCCTCCGCCCTTGCCGATGTCGTCGCCCGGACAAAGTCCGCGATCGTCTCGGTGCATTCGCACCGCTCGCGGGCCTCGGGCTTCATCTGGAAACCCGGCCTGATCGTGACGGCTGATGAAGCGCTGGCCGATGAAGGCGAAGTCTCAGTCAAATTTGCCGACGGAACGACGCAGTCGGCCAAGATCGCAGGACGCGATCACACCACCGATATCGCGCTGCTCCGGCTCGATACCAAGAGTGATGCCGGCAACACTGCCTCCGTCGCGTTCTCGCCTGTTGTTCCGGATCTGGGCTCGCTGACCGTCCTGGTCGCCGCCGAGCATGGCGTTCCCACGGCGGCGCTCGGCGTCGTCTCGCTGATCGGGGGCCGCTGGCGCAGCCTACGTGGCGGTGAGATCGATGCCAGGATCGAGCTCGACGTGCGGCTGCGCAGCAATCACCAGGGGGACTTGCCGTCAATGCCTCCTGCGAAGCGATCGGCATGGCCGTCCAAGGGTGCGACGCATTCTCGTGATTCCCGGCGCGACGATCGACCGGATCGCGGGAAGGCTTGAAACCCATGGCCGGATTGCGCGGGGCTATCTCGGGGTTGGACTGCAGCCGGTCAAGCTCGACGATGGCGTCGGAGCGATGGTGATGAGTGTTGACAAGTCCGGTCCCTCGGCCGCCGCCGGTGTCCTGCAAGGCGACGTGATCGTCGGCTGGAACAACGAGAAGCTGACCGGCATGCGCTCGCTGATACGATCGCTTGGGCCCGACAGTATCGGCTCCGTCGTCGACATCACAATTCGCCGCGCCGGCCAACCGCTGCAAGTCAAGCTCACGATCGGTGAAAGGCCAGAACCGTGAGCAAGGAGGCCTCGCAGGTCATTGTGGTGGCTATCGAGATCGCCGATCCGGTGCTGGCGGACCGGCTCGCATCTCTGCTCGGCGTCGTTTCCGGGCTTCGTCTGGCGGCGCCCGGAGAGGCAGCAACGGTCGCGCTCATATCACACGATGCGCCGACGGCCGTCGACGTGTCCGATATCGATCTCACGCCACGCGAGCGCGACGTGCTTGTCCTGATGGCCGAAGGCGCATCCAACAAAGCCATTGCGCGCCAACTCGGAATATCCGTGCATACCGCCAAATTCCACGTAGCTTCGCTGCTTGACAAACTTGATGCCACCGGCCGCACCGATGCCGTGGCACATGCCGCGCGACTTGGCGTGATCAACCTGTGATCTCCACGCGCGGCCGGCAATCTCTCGCCTTATCCGCGGCCCTTGTTTGCGGCGTGGTCTTTCAACTGCTCGGTTTGGGACCATTTGCTGTCCTGGCCACGATCGCGCGAATGCTCGGTCTTGTCGCGGTTGGAAAGCACCGCGTTGTCGCCGATCAGATCGTTCTGCACGTCGGTCATGGCGCCGGTCCCGGCGCCTTTGCCCTTCGCGCCAGGGCCCAGATGCTTGCCGTCTCCGTGTGCTCCACGTGTCATGATACTTCCCTATGGCTTTTGAGGCTTGTGGCCGGACTGGCCCGGACGATTGTGCTTGTTGTGCTGGCTTTCCTGGTTGAGTCCGCCGCGGCTTACCGGAAATTCCGATTGACGTGCTTCGCGCTTCGCGGTTTTGGCACCGCCAGCGTGCTGGGTCTGCGCGATCTCCTCCATCTGTCTCGCGTCGGGTACATCAGGCTTCCGTTCAAGAATGCGCATTTGCTGCTCGTGCGTCTTCTTCCCCTGCAGCGGCATTCTCCGCGGACCGCTATCCCGATCGTTTTGCGGCGGTCCGCGGCGGCGGTCGCGGACTTCCGCCTTGTCGATACCACCCTGCGGGTTGGTATCATTCTCGATGTCGCCCTCGAAGGTATTGGCGCCCTCGAATTCCTCGAGTTCGTCGGACGTGACCTGCGCCATCGTCGTTCCCTTCGAGCCCCCGATCAGCGGATTGCGAACAAGATCGACGTTAGTCGGTCTGTTCAGTTTCACATGCTTGGTGCTCATGACGCGTCCTTCGATGCGGGATGGGTGCCACCGCCCTTTCGTTCCGGATCGTGAGTGTGGTGGGTGTCATGTTCGCCGCCACCGCCGGACACGTTGCTGTGCCGGCGCTGCGGATCGTCGGCGGGCGGCTTGCGGGCGTGAAGCGGCGCCTTGGCGTTCTCATGGGAAGCACCCGGGCCGCCCTGGCGAATGCTCGCGGGCGTCTTGGTTGAAGTCGACATGGTGCTCGCTCCTGATTAGCGGTCCTGCTGATAGCCCTGATGAGTCGTGTTCTGAGCGGTATTGCCCTGTTGCCCCTGCTCGCGGGGATTTTCAACGTGGCCGCGGCCCTTCCGAACCTCATGGGCGTTACCGGATTTGGGATCGCCGGTACCCTTGTGGCTTTGATTGTCCGGCGGCACGGGCGGAGGTCTCGTCATTGCTGGCTCCCGTTGTTGATTGCTTTTGTGCTGCAAGACAACGCCCGGCGAACATCGGGGTTCTTGTCGATCTTTGGAACCGCGATCAGATGCCGCATCAGGCCGCCGATGAAACCCGGTTGTTACGGGGCCACAACGCCTGAACGTCTTCCGGAAGCGCGTGGCGCACCTTCTCGACCTGATTGGGATCGACATGATGGTTCAGAACGCGGAACACCGCCTGCGCTGCATCTTTGGAATCGACCGGTTTCTGCGAACTGAGTTCTGCCGAGACGATGGAAAGAAATTCATCTGCCGATCGCCACGCCTTCGGCGTTTCACTCGGTCGCCATTGGTCGTAATAGGTGCCGCGCACCAGTAGTGGAAGCTGCGCGCCAAGATGTGCGGCAAGATTGACCGGAACCCGGTCGCGGATGGTTCGCAATACCGATCCCAGAATATGCCACGCCAGCTTGCGATCGCGCGGCAGGTTTGCCATCACTTCGTCCAACCACGTGTTGGTAATCTGAAGCGTTCTGTCGAATACTTCGAGACCTGTTGCGCTCATTGGAACTCTCCGTCAGTTCATTTGGAGATGATGACGAGCTAACGATGCTGGTAAAGATCGGTTCGCAGCGCTGGAAGGTTTTACCGCCAATACGCGAGCTCGTTCGGCCCCGGGTATGTCTCCTAAGATGCAGTTGCATCGATAATCCAGAACGCCTTCAGGTAGCGTGGCTTGTTGCGGCGGGAATATCTCGGAACCGCTTCCACAAGCACGCTAGATGTCCTAAGCAGCGGCCACAGTGATTTCCTCCCTTCAGGGCCCAATGATCCGTCTCGATAACGTCAGCAAGCAAGTCGGCCACCAGATCCTCTTCATCGAAGCCTCCGCAGCCCTTCAGAAGGGCGAGAAGATCGGCCTCGTCGGCCCGAACGGTGCGGGCAAGACCACGCTTTTCCGGATGATCTCGGGCCAGGAGCTACCCGACGAGGGCCAGGTCTCGCTCGATCGGGGGATCACTATCGGTTATTTCAGCCAGGACGTCGGCGAGATGTCGGGCCGCAGCGCCGTAGCCGAGGTGATGGACGGCGCCGGGCCTGTCAGCGTGGTGGCAAACGAGCTCAGGGAGCTCGAGGCCGCGATGGCCGACCCGGATCGCGCCGACGAGATGGAAGATATCATCGCGCGCTACGGCGAGGTGCAGCACCGCTTCGAAGAGCTCGACGGCTATGCGCTTGACGGCCGGGCCCGCGAGGCGTTGTCGGGCTTGGGCTTCAGCCAGGAGATGATGGAGGGCGACGTCGGGGCGCTTTCCGGCGGCTGGAAGATGCGGGTCGCGTTGGCGCGCATCCTCCTGATGCGGCCTGACGTGATGCTGCTGGACGAGCCGAGCAACCATCTCGACCTTGAGAGCCTGATCTGGCTCGAGCAGTTCCTGAAGGGATACGAGGGCGCGCTGTTGATGACCTCGCATGACCGCGAGTTCATCAACCGTATCATCAACAAGGTCGTCGAGATCGATGGCGGGACGCTCACGACATATTCCGGCAATTACGAGTTTTACGAGCAGCAGCGCGCGCTGAACGAAAAGCAGCAGCAGGCGCAATTCGAACGCCAGCAGGCGATGCTGGCGAAGGAGATCAAGTTCATCGAGCGCTTCAAGGCGCGCGCCTCTCACGCAGCCCAAGTACAGAGCCGGGTGAAAAAGCTCGACAAGATCGAGCGCGTCGAGCCGCCGAAGCGACGGCAGACGGTGGCGTTCGAATTCCTGCCGGCGCCGCGCTCGGGCGAGGATGTCGTCAGCCTGAAGAACGTCCACAAGGGCTATGGCAGCCGCACCATCTATCAGGGCCTTGATTTCATGATCCGCCGCAAGGAGCGGTGGTGCGTGATGGGCGTCAACGGCGCCGGCAAGTCGACGCTGTTGAAGCTGGTGGCGGGCTCGGCCGAACCCGACGATGGCACGGTGGCGATCGGCGGCAGCGTCAAGATGGGCTACTTTGCCCAGCACGCCATGGACCTGCTCGACGGTGAGCGCACGGTGTTCGAATGGCTGGAAGATTCCTTTCCGCAGGCGGGACAAGGTTCGCTCCGCGCGCTCGCGGGCTGCTTTGGTTTCTCCGGCGACGACGTCGAGAAGAAGTGCCGCGTGCTCTCGGGCGGCGAGAAGGCGCGGCTGGTGATGGCAAAAATGCTCTACGACCCGCCGAATTTCCTTGTGCTGGACGAGCCGACCAACCACCTGGATCTCGCGACCAAGGAAATGCTGATCAATGCGCTGTCCGAGTTCGAGGGTACCATGCTGTTCGTGTCGCACGACCGGCATTTCCTCGCGGCGCTCTCCAACCGCGTGCTGGAGCTGACGCCGGAGGGCATCCACCAATTTGGCGGCGGTTACACCGAATATGTCGCGCGCACCGGGCAGGAAGCGCCGGGCTTGCGGTCGTAGCCCGGACGGAGCCAACGGGCTGCATCCACTATTTGCCCACGAGCGGCGCGATGGCCTCGATCTCATTGGTCCAGATGCCTCCCGAATAGTTTGCTGGCAGCCGCGCGAACTGCTCCGGCGTATCGATCCCGGTCGAGAATTCGCCGCCGCGATAGGGGCCGAGCACGAAGACCTCGCTGTTGGCGGCCTTCATGCGGTTGAGGAAGCGGTCCGGCCAACCCCACATCCACGGCGCGACATTGATCGGCAACATCACCATCGCGTTGTGGCAGGCTTTCGGCACCACGCCGCTCCAGCCGTAGCCGATGTAGCCGAGCAGGCAGCCCTTGATCATGGCGCGCGAGATCGTCCGGACATCCGGAAGGCGCTGGCGCACGATCCCGACCGGCTCGTCGCCGCCATAGACCATGATCTGCGCCCGGCGTTCGGCGGGGAGCTTGTCCAGCACGGCTGCCAGTTTCTCGCCCTCGGACGGGTCGCGGCTCTTGACGTTGATTAGCAGCCGCTGTTGCGGAAAGGCCGCCAGCACCTCGGTGAGTGTCGGCATCAGGCCGATGCCCTTGCCGCGAAACGGAAAGGTCTTGCCACCATCGGCTGTATAGCCATGGCCGATATCGAGCTTCTTCAAATAGGCCATGGAGTGTTCGCGCGTGGCGCCGCGCCCGTCGGTGCGGCAATCCAGCGTCCAGTCGTGAAACACCGCGAATTCGCCGTCGGTCGTCGGGTGAACGTCCAGCTCGACGACATCGGCGCCGGCCGCAAGGCTGGCTCGCATCGATCTGATCGTGTTCTCCAGATAGTGATGGCTTGACGGCAGCATTCGCGCCGCCGTGCAGGTGTCGTTCTTCAGCTCGCGCTCGTCGAAGCGCTGGGCAATGCCGCGATGCGCGAGCAGGACGGGCTTGCCCGGCTGATGGGCGGCGAGATGATTGGTGTTGTTGAGGTAGATGGCTGCGCCAAAGACGGCGATCGCCGCCGCCGCATATTTCAGTTTCTTGTTCAAGGCTTGTCCCCACATGCGAGGCGCAGTGGCTAGACACAATTTCTGGTCGATTTGCGGCGGCGGATGGGAGAGGCGCGAAACGCATGCGTTGCATCGCGCCGGAGCCAACCGCGATTTCGTCCGCAATGTCGGCTTTGCCGATTGACGAGCGAATTTACGCCGCACGCACCTCCGAGAGGAAGCGGTTGACTTGTCCGGCGAGATCCTTGGACTGCGAAGATAATTGCTCGGCCGCGCCGAGCACCTGATTGGCGGCGGCGCCGGTATCGTCGGCGGCCTTCTGGACGCCGGTGATGTTGGAATTGACCTCCTGGGTGCCGCGCGCGGCTTCCTGCACGCTGCGGGAGATTTCCTTGGTCGCGGAGCCCTGTTCCTCGATCGCGGCGGCAATCGCGGTTCCGATCTGGTCGATCTCTGCGATCACGTTGGCGACGTTCTGGATCGCCGTCACGGTTTGATCGCTCGCCGCCTGAATGGACGCGATCTGTTCGGAGATTTCGGTGGTTGCCTTGGCAGTCTGGCCGGCCAGCGATTTGACTTCGGAAGCGACGACCGCAAAGCCACGGCCGGCATCGCCGGCGCGCGCGGCTTCGATGGTCGCGTTCAGCGCCAGCAGGTTGGTTTGCGCGGCAATGCTCTGGATCAGCGTCACGACGTCGCCGATCTTCTGCGCGCCCTCGGCGAGCGAGCGGGCGGTCTCACCGGTGCGCCGCGCATTATCGACGGCGCGGGCGGCGATTTCGGTCGATTGCGCGACCTGGCGGCCGATCTCGGAGATCGAGGAGGTCAATTCTTCGGTGGCGCTGGCCACCGTTTGCACGTTGGCCGAGGTCTGCTCGGAAGCGGCGGCGACGATCGCCGCTTGGCGGTTGGTGGCGGTCGCCGTCGACGACATCGACTGCGCGGTGTCTTCCATGACGGACGAGGCGGCCGAAAGTCCGCCGACCAATTCGGTGACCTTGGCTTCGAACACGCGGGTGAGTTCGTCGAGCACCTGGGCGCGGCGCATCTTGCCGTCGCTCTCGGCGGCCTTCTCGGCGGCAAGACGTTCCGCCTCGATCATGTTGTCCTTGAAGACGCGCACCGCCGATGCCATCGCGCCGATCTCGTCGCCGCGGCCGGCGCCGGCGATTTCACCGGATACGTCGCCGCTTGCCAGCCGCGACATGGTGGCGGTGAGGTCGACGATCGGCTTGCAGACGCGGCGGCGTACCATCACGATCAGCATGGCGCTGGCGGCGACAACCGCGATCAGGCCCGCCAGCGCGATCAGGAAGCTGAAGCGCGCGGAGGAATAGGCCTCACTGAGCACCTGCTCGGCGTTGTCGTAGAACGCGTCGCGGACCGTAATGATGGACGCAAGACCGAGTTGCGTCTCCGCGTAGTAGGTTTCCATATCATGTTCATATTTGCCGCTGATGGCGCCATCCTTGACGAGCTTCAGCTCTTTGCCGAAGCGATCGACATAGGCCGCGTTCATCTTGTCGAGCGCCGCGGCCACATTGGCCGGCGTAGAGGGGTTGCCGCGCAATTCCTGCAGCGACATCAGAATCTGATCGTTTCGCCCCTGCGAGCGGCTGATCTCCATCTTCTCGGCTTCAGTGGCTACCCGGTTGGCACCGATGAGATTCTTGTGCAGGCTGGAGTTGAGACCGCCGACGTCGCGTAGCGTCCAGGCGACATTGGCGTAGCTTGCCTGCCGGTAGGCCGTGCCGTCGAGCAGCGCGATCTTGCGCACCTGCTCGTCGAGCAGCGTCGTGACAGCCTTGTTGAAGACGGAGTTGTCGGAGACGATTTTCCTGGCAGCATCGCGGCGGGCTTCCGGCGGACCGGTGAGGGCCTTGTCGATGGCTGCGCGCAGCGCGGCGAACTGGGTATTCAGGGCATCGATGCTGCTCCCGACGGCAGCACTGTCGTCGATTGCGCCCGCCAGGGTCGCCTTGACCCGGTTCATCTTGTCGCGCGCCCCATCGGTGTTCTTGCGATATTTGTCGAGTTCGGCGAGCAGTTTCGGATCTACGGCAGGAGGTCCGAACATGATGTTGGTGGCAAAGCCGCGCTCGGGATTCATGTAGCGCGGGATGTCGCCGACCGCGCGCACCACCTCCAGCCGGCTCTGCGCGACCGAGACCTTGTCCATGGTCTGGTACTTCGAAACCGCCACATAGACGGCGAGCCCGCCGCCGACGGCGGAAAGCGAGACGATGGCAGCGGTGAGGAGGGTACCGATTTTCATGGGATCTTAGGCCATTTGCGCTGGTAACGGATGTGCGGACTGCCAGTATAGGTGGTGCAAATTAATCCAGGGTTACGGTTGCACGTGTTACACCGGGCCCGTTCCAGTTGGTCTTGGCGATGGCGCGTGGTGCCGCGGCCTTAGCGACAGAGGAGCGAGGAAATGAAGATCGTCATTATCGGCGGTACAGGTCTGATCGGTTCGAAATTGGCCCCGTTGCTTGCCTCGCGCAGTCATGAGGTGCTGCAGGCTTCCCCGAGCAGGGGAATCAACGCCGTGACCGGGGAGGGGCTGCAACCGGCGCTGGTGGGCGCCGACATTGTCGTCGACGTCTCGAATTCGCCCTCGTTCGAGGACAAGGCGGTGCTGCACTTCTTCGAGAGCGGAACACGCAACCTGATTGCGGCGGCGAAACGGGCCGGTGTGCGGCACTGCATTGCGCTGTCGATCGTCGGTACCGACCGGCTCGAGAGCAGCGGGTATTTCCGCGCCAAGCTGGCGCAGGAGCGGCTGATCGAAAATTCCGGGCTGGCCTACACGATCCTGCGCGCCACCCAGTTCTTCGAATTCGTCGGCGGCATCGCGGATTCCGGGCGCAGGGACGGCGAGGTTCACGTTTCCAGCCAGTTGATGCAGCCGTTGTTGTCCGACGAGGTCGCGGAGGCGCTGGCCGACGTGACGCTCGGCGAGCCTGCCAACGGCATATGCGAGGTCGCGGGTCCCGAAGCGGCGTCGCTTGCGGATTTCGTCGGCCGCTGGCTCCGCAAGCAAGGCGAATACCAGCAAGATCGTGGCAGGCGTGGACGTGCCGTATTTCGGTGCGCCACTCGCGTTGCGCACGTTGGTGCCGGCCGACGGCGCGCGGATCATGCCGACGCGTTTCGATGATTGGCTGGGTGGGACTGTCAAAACGGCGTGAGCTGTCCGAGGTTATCATTTCCGCGAAGGCGGCGTGTTGAGCACACACACACACCAATCGTCGTCGTTGCGAACGCAGGGACCCATAGCCACCGCTCTCGTTTGCCGATGGGATAGCGGCCCCAGCTTCGTGTCACAATCAACATTTATGGTTATGGGTCGCTGCGTTCGCAGGGACGACGTGGCATCGCGATCTCGCGACGCGTTGCGCCCGAGCTTTGCTCTTCACTTCCCGCCCTCTCGTTTAGAGGGCGCAGGGAAGACCGGGTGCTTGCTGCACCCGCGGTCTCGTGTGCCATTGCGCATAAAGAACACGCACACGAGCATACAGGTACAGCGGGAGCATCCCGGCCTTCCCTGCGCAATGGCTTTACGGCTTACTTCGTGCTCTTCCCGGAGAACGGCTCTTTTTGCCTCCGTCGCTGCGCAAATAGTTTCACGCAGCTTAGCGCCAGCACCGCGACGCCCGAACCACACGACTTCGCCGTACGCCTCCGGCGCGTACGTCTAGCGCGCCATCAGCGTCCATCGCATCTCACCGCACGTTCGTGACGATCGCGAAGCGCCCCTCATCTCGCCGTGAGACGGACGGAGTTATGCGCGTGATTTGGGTGAGAACGAAAGCGGAATATTTTTGATTCCGGGCCTTGACACCATTTCTGAAAATCAGAAGTGATTTGCCCGCGACGGATTGCACTGGGGGTGCGGCTCGTCCAGTCACCGGCTAAGCACTCAGCGCGTTTCCTCTTCCGCGTTCTTCGATGCGGATTTCGGCTGCGGCGCCTTTGAACCCGTTTCCTGACAGGGCAGTTGCGTCCATGAGCCGTCGGCCGCCTGCTGATAGGCATGGCAGGAGGCGGAAGCGGGCGCTTCACTCGTCTTTGCCGGTTGGGAATTCGTGTTGGAGTTTCTGGCGAGCGTCGGCGCTGCCAAAGTGAGGAGGGCGGCCGCCGAACCGAAGAACATCGCTTGCCCTAACCGCATGGAAATTCTCCTTTGTCGAAAACGATGTGTTCTTCCTAAAAAGGATTGTGGAATTTTTTGGGAATGCTGATGGACGTACCGGCACTTGCTTAACGTTTTGCAAACGCCTGAAGGCCGCCGACGCGCTGCAGCGCAAGGCGGATTCTATTCTCGCGGTATGGAACCAGTTTCTTCGGCCGTGCGTTGGCTTGGCATCATGCCGAGAGGCACGACCTCCATGCGTCGGGAAAAGTCACTCTTCAATGCGCTGCTCACCCATTTTCTGATGGGCGTGGCGCTTGGACTAACGCTGGTCCTGTTGCTCGGCCTCATCGATGCCTTCCATGTCAGAGACCTCGTCGCCAAGAGCGGCGCACCTGTTCAGACCACGGTGATGCTGGTGACAACCTACGGGCTAATGTTCGGCATCGGCGCAGCGCTGACCGGTTTGGTGTTGACGCTGGAAGAAGAGAGCTGAGGTCGGACGAAGCGCGCGATCAGCGGCGCAGGCGTGCGATCGTGCCGGCAGTGATCTGCATGGCGACGCCAACCACCCATCCGGCCATGACCGTCCATATCCATGCCACATGCGGATCGTGGCGGAGCACGATAACGCCGACGGAGGCGAACGCCGAGAACGCCGCGAGGAAGGTCCCGATCGCGCTGAGCAGTTCCGGCGTGTCCACTTTGCCGACCCAGACCTCGTCGGTGGGCCGGCCGTTCGATGCGGTGAAGGGCCGTGGCGGCGTATCGATTCCGAGGTAAAAGCCGATGGCGCCACCGACCATCATCAGCAGCAGGAACGCCTGATTGGTGAGTGCGGCGTGGCTCGTCCCTACCAGAGCCGCCACAAACAACCCGCCCGCCGCGCCTGCCATTGCAAGCCCGAGGCGTTCCAGGACGTGGGCGACCTTTCGAATGCGGGTTTGCATGACGGTGAGCCCACCGGTTATGGAAGGGAGCTTAGGACGGTTTCAGGCAAGGTGTAAGCAACCTAGCGCTGCAGATGGTCGTCGAATTGATCCAGCACAATATGCGGTAGGTCTGTAGAATTGGCTCGGCCTGTTTCGATGGGAGATGCGAACATGAGCCTGTTGGGTACGCCATTCGACCCCGCGCGCGAGGCCGCGCTCGTCACCGGCGCGGGCAACGGGATCGGCCGCGCAATTGCGCAGGCGCTGGTGGGCGAGGGCGTCCGCACTGTGTTTGCCGATGTGAACCGGGACACGGTCACGGCGGCAGCCAACGCGTCGCCGCGGCCGGAGCTGGCGCTGCCCTGGGTCGGCGATCTCGCCGATCCCGCGGCGCGCGAGGCTCTGCTGGTTGACGCCGCGTCTGCCGTCGGGCGCGTGACGCATTTCGTGCACAGCGCCTCGCCACCGCGGCGCGAAGCCGATCATGTGCTCGGCGTCACCACGGAGATTTGGGCGCAGATGCACGCGGTGAATCTGGACGCCGGATTCCACCTCGCGCGCGAACTGGCGCGCAAGCTGATCGCCGACAAAACGCCCGGCTCGTTCCTGCTGCTGACCTCGCTGCATGCCGGCACGCCGCGCAACCTGCCGCATTACTCGACAGCGAAGGCGGGGCTTTCGATGCTGGTGAAGGAATTGGCCAAGACGTTCGGCCGCTTCAACATTCGCGTCAACGCCTTGGTGCCGGGCGCGATTGCGGCCGGCGGCTTCGTCGCCGATCCCGCGCTCGCAAGACACATTCCGCTCGGCCGGCTCGGCCAGGCCGAAGACCTTGCGCCGCTGGCGCTGGCGGTGCTGTCGAACCGGATATCGGCCTATGTCACGGGCGCGGCGATCGCGATCGATGGCGGGCTGTCGCTGACGAACTGGTTCGAGCCGCCGGAGTTGGGGGATTTGTAGGATGGGTGGAGCGAAAGCGATACCCATCCTACAAGGCTCAGAAGGCGCCGCCTTGATGCTTCTCGTACCATTTCGGGCCGGGGCCGCGCATGTAGTGCAGCTCGGGGCGATAGCGGTTGCGGGCAAAGTCGAGCAGAACCTGGCATCGCGCGGCGACCTGGTTCAGGTATCGAAGAAGCGATTGCATGGCCAGCATGGCGACCTCTCAATGCGGCTCGCCGAGCACGGACAAAAACGGCAGGGCGAAGATTTCGACGTCGAGGTCGTCGCTCGCATGCAGCGTCCAGTCGCGCCAGTCTTCCGGGCACTGCGCCGTAATCAGCGACTGCACGACGCGGGCGGCGTGGTCACGCGCTTCGGCCAGATTTCCGACGGCAAGGCCACGCTGAACGATGCGTACGCCCTCGGAATTGGAGCAGTGGAAATAGACCAGTGCCATGTCCGACTCCCGCGATTGCGATTCACGCTGAAAAAATATCAGGCGGAAGGCCGGCTTAATATTCGGGGAGATTGCGGGCGGGATATTACGGGGGAGAGCCGCCCCAGGCGGAACCTCGCGATCCCTAGACTTGTCCTAAAATTATCTACTGCGGCAGGAGGAACGAGGTTTTCGGTTCGGTCGTTTTGACGGGGAAGCCTCGACATTCGAATCGCTGCGGCGAGGACGGATGCAACCCCGGGAGAGCAACATGATGTCGGAAATGCAGATCCACACGATTGCACGCCAGATGATGGAAAAGCACGGCCTCACCGCGATCGCGCAGGCCGCACACAATGCGCAGGCTTGCGAGAGCAGTGGCGACATCGAGGAAGCCAAGGAATGGCGTCATATCGAAGACGCCATGAAGCTGATGCGAGGCCCGCATCAGAGCTAGCGGATTTGTCTCGGATGCGGCGCGGCACAGCGCGCGGCATCCGGGACACGCAGTTACCTACCGCAGCGGCATCGGCGGGCGGACCACCGGCTCGCCGTCATCAGCCATGGTTTGCTGCGGCGGTGCCGGCGGCAGCGGCGCAGGAGCGGCGGCTGACGGCGGAGGGGGGACATAGGCGGCCTGAGCCGGTGGATAGTAAGCCGGCTTCGGCTTCCGGACAGGCGCGACAGGCGCATTCGCGGATCGGGGCGACGGCGGCGCGGCTGTTACCCTCGGGCGAAAATTCTGTTCGGGTCGGACCTCAGCAGCCCTCGCTTCCGAAGCTTTCATTTCGGTAGCCTTGGCAAATTCCCGCGCCATTTGCGCCTGGCTTGCCTTGAGCTGCGCGATAGTCGCCTTCAGGTCCTCGACCTGCTGGCCCATCGCGGCGAGATCCTGTGCCATGGATTGCAACTGGGCCGATTCCACGGAGGGAGCAGCCGCGGCAGTAGCCGTGGGTTCGGGTTGAGCCGGTGCTGCCGTTGCCGCCGGCTCCGCTGCGGCCTGATCGGTTGCGGCGGCGGGAGCGGCCGGCGCGGTCGGTTGCTCGGCCACAGCCGGCTTGGCCGCCGAAGGCAAGGCCGCCAGCACGAAGGGCGGCGCCCACTCGGCAGCCATCGCCTTGGCCTGATCGCCATAATGCTGCCAGGCGGCAGCGCCAATGGCGCCGACCAGGGCCAACAGCGCCATCACCACGCGCTTCGTCCATTTGGCCATCGGCCGCTCGCCGGCGGCGTTCAGGCCATCCAGCTTGATCTCCTCGCCCGGTCTGATGTTGTCGGCTTGGACATCGCGCATCGGGACATCGCGCATGTCGGTGGTGCGAAACGTCGGTTCGACCTGCGCCGTTGGCGCGCTGATCGAAATCGCGGGCGCGACGTGAACCTGCGACTTGGCCGCGGCTTGGACTTGCGGCTTTGCCGCGACTTGGGCTTGCGGCGTTGCCGCGACTTCAGCTTGCGGCGCGACATGAACCTGCGGCGCTACCGGATGGACATGCGGCGCTACGGGAGGGGGTGGCCGGATCGTGGGCCAGCGGCGGTGCCTTGTGGGCGTGCGCGGCCAGCACCGTTTCGATCGCAAAAACGTCGTGCGGATCAGCCTCTTTCAGAGTCGGCGTGGATTGCATTGGCGGTCCCTTGCTCAGTCCAATGTCACCCGGATCGGGGCGGCAAGCATGCTCTGCTGCGTGGAAAACCTCTGCCCTGGCCACCACACGGCCAGCGAGGTTTGACCAAAGCAAGGCGAGAGCGTGGAGAGGTTGGGGCCGCGGATCCCCTGCCGGCCTGGAACCCGGGCGCAGCGATCATACCCGCAAGGCGGCCGGCGCGGGCGCGGAGCCTGTCACCGGGCCGCCACGCTACGCGCGGACCCGTTAGCGCTTCTCACCATGAGGGGCTTGTGACGCGGTAAGGTTAGAGGGCGGCGCCTGCAGCGCCAGGCGGATGCCTGGCGTGCCACTTTGGGCCGGGGCCGCGCATGTAGTGCCGCTCGGGACGATAGGGGTCGCAGGCGCGCTCGATCAGGTGGTGCCACCGTGCCACGATCGCATCCAGGCGGCGGAGCAACATGGCAACCTCTCAGTGCGGCTTGCCGAGGACGAAGGCGAAGGGCAGAACGAAGAGCTCCTCGTCGAAATCGTCGCTGACATGCACGACCCAGTCGCGCCAGTCTTCCGCGTCCCGCCCCATGATGAGCGATCGAACGATGCAGGCGGCGCGGTCGCGCGCCTCGGCGAGGTCGCTCACCGCTTCGCCGGATCGGTCGAGCCGGACTTCCCGGGAGTTTGAGCAGTGGAAATAGACCTGGGTCATGTCGGGCCTCCTGTTGCACGCGATCTTCATTGTTGGTCGCAGGTTAGCCGGACAAGGTTCTGGCGCTCCGTGATGCGCGTCACATCGCGTGGTTAGGATTTTGTTAAGACTGTAATGGTCAAATTTTAGGCATGGAATCGCAGCGGAACCGGACCTCCCGAGCCGGCAGTTGCAAGAGAGGGCCGGCGGCGTAACGCCCGTCGGCCTTTTCTCTTTGCGACCCGCAGCAATCGTCCAGCCACCCGCAGCAAATCGTAGCCGGTACTCACGGCGCTGTGAATTCGCCTCCGGAACCAGCATCTTACGTTGCCCGTTCGCTCTTCATGTTCACATGGAGATTGAGCGATGACGAAACTGACACTGCTCGGCGCGGCCGCCATCCTTGCGATGGGGCTCGCGACGCCTGCGCTCTCGCAGGAAGCCACCCAGGAACCCGGCATGATCGGGTTCTCCCACCCGAACTCTGACTATCTGCTTGGCGGATACGGCGTGCGCACGCCGAGCCGATATGACTATAGCTACTACTACGGGCCTCGCGTCTATTACGGCCCGCGCGTGTATCATCGCCCGGCCTATGTCGGCGGACCGGTTGGCTTGGCTGCCGGCGTAGCGGTCGGAACGGCGGCCGCGATCGCGGGTGCGCCGTACGTCGATTCATATGCCTATTATGACGGGCCCGGCTATTGGTAGAGCCGGACTAGCAACTGCAAAGAAGCGGCCGCATGGCCGCTTTTTTGTTGGCTGCTTGGACCTTCGGCGGGTGGCTGCGGCATAGGACAGCGGCAGCGCGAGGAAGATGATCGTGTTCAGCACGGTCGCGCCGAGGACGAGCTCGATCGTCTTGCCAAGGCCATCAAGGCGGCTCAGGCCTTGCATGAGAATGGCGCGCATGGTTCCAGTGTCATCATCATCCAATGCCTGAGGGTTGAGGTCTCATGAGCAACCGTATTCTCGTCCTTTACGGCTCCTACCGTTCCGACCGCATGGGCATTCGTCTCGCGCAGTTCGTCGTCGAGGGGTTTCGCGCGCGCGGCGATGATGTCGAATTGATCGACGCCAAGGCGATCGGCTTGCCGATGCTGGACCGGATGTACAAGGAATATCCGAAAGGCGATGCGCCCGCGGCGCTCGAAGAACTTGCGGGAAAGATCCGCAGCGCCGACGGTTTCGTGTTGGTGACCGGCGAATATAATTGGGGCATGCAGCCGGGGCTGAAAAATCTCACCGACCATTTTCTGGAAGAATGGTTCTGGCGGCCGGTGGCGATCGCGAGCTATTCGGCCGGCCGCTTCTCCGGCGCACGCGCAGCGCTCGCCTGGCACGGCACGCTTTCGGAAATGGGCATGGTGGTGATTTCGAGTTCGGTCGCGGTCGGGCCGATCGCGCAGACGCTGAGCGAAGACGGCAAGCCGATCGGCGAGGGCGGCAAGGCGCTGGCGCACGCGTTTCCGCGCTTCGCCGATGATCTCGTGTGGTGGATGGAGGCGGCAAGGGCGCAGCGGGAGCGCAAGAAGCCGCCGTACTGAGGCATGCCTCGAATGGAGCGCAATGTTGGCGAAAACGCACCCACTTTTCGCCACGGCTGGACAGCAGATTGCGAATTGTCTGCCATCTTCCGCCTTTCTTGAGCTGCCGCAGGCAGCTCGTCCATTCTTCATGCACGGGTAGAATTGATGTCGCCAACGAAAGCGCGCTGCGGCCTGCTTGTTCTTGTGTTGATGGCCGCGCTCTCCGGCCCGGCGGCTGTCGCGCAGAATCTCGATCAGGGCAAACCGGCGTCGAAACTGTTTCCGAAGGTTGCGCGTCCTGCCATCGCAGCCCGCGTGGGCTCGCCAAGGGCCGCTTTCACCTCACGCTCTATTTGTTTTTGCAAAAGCACTATTCCACCGGCGCGAGCTCGGCCTGGGCGCTGACGTCCTATCTGGAATCCATCGATAGCGGAAAGCACGCCGCGGCGAAGCCGCCGGCAGCGTCAGCCGCGTCGCGATCGTCGATGCGTCCGCCGGCGCCGGTGCCGTCGCGATAGGCTTCGTGCGGCGCCATCGCTTGCTCACGGCAACGCTGCGAAATCTCCCCGGCGCGGCCATCTTTTCGACTTTTGCTGGCATAGCATCATGAGCATGTGTGGTGGCGGGGAGTAATGACGATGGTAGTGGCTGAACTTCAGACCAAGGTGGAGAAGTACGAGAGCCGGGCCGGCAAGTGCGAAGCAAAGGCCAAGGAGGCCACGGACAAGGCGCAGCAGGCCTTCTACGAGGGGCTCGCCGGCTATTACGCGAGCCTGGCCACGGATTTCCGCAAGATTCTCGAGAAGCGAACCGCGTAGGCGGCATGATGTGTCGGGCGGATTAGCGTCAGCGTAATCCGCCGGCCTCTTGCGCGCGTGACGAATTGGCGGATTACGCTGACGCTAATCCGCCCCACGAGATGTCACACGCGTATTCACGCCCCGCCGATCGCGCGGGTGATCGTTCCGCCGCCGCCGCAATTGGGGCAGGTAGAGCCGTTGATGCGGCCCTTGCCGTGACATTCGGGGCAGATGTCGTCGCCGGTGCCGGGCGTTCCGGGAGCTGCTTCATCGCCGGGATTGAGCATTGAGTTGGCCGCCTGCATCTGGGCGTTCGAGCGCGATTTTGTGCTCTGCGAGTTTGGCGCCTTGTTCCGCATGGTGCGTGCCTCCTTGAGAGATTTGCGACAACGCCGTTGCGGGGAGGAGGTTGCGAAGGATGCGCAACCTTCGCCGCTGCGAAAGCGTTGGCACGGCATGACGGAACATCCGACGATGCACCCCATGACGGACTTCAACCCATCGGAGCCCGCCGTCCTGCACGACCGCGCGAGCGACCAGATCATCACCTGGATCGGCGATGAGGCCGACGACTACCGCCGCTTCAGCCGCGCGCGCGACGACGGCACGGTGGCGTGGCGGGAATATGTGTTCGACGGCTGGGGGAATGTGATGGGTGGGTGAGAGCGCGCGGAGCAGTGTGCGCGGCATGCAGCCCGCTACTGCCGTTGCCGCGATATCTCCTTGCCGCGTTCGGCGAGCTTCACCATCACCTGCAGCGCCTGATTGGTCGGCGTCGCGATGCCGAGCTCGGCGCCCTTGCGCACCACGTGGCCGTTGAGGAAGTCGATCTCGCTGGGCTTGCCGCGGGCAAGATCCTGCGCGGTGGACGACATCTGGTTCGGCATCATGGCGGGGATGTTCAGGATATGCTCGAGGAGGTCGTCTGGAATCGAAACACCGCTGGCGCGGGCGACGGATATCGCTTCCTGCACCGCGCTTGTGACGACATCCCGCGTGCCTGCGACGTCCAGCATCGGCCCGTAGGAAATGCTCGCCACCGCAGACAGAGCGTTGAAGGCGCAGTTGATGATCAGCTTGCTCCATAGCGTCCGGTCGATGTCGTCGGCGATCGTGATGCCGATGCCGGCGGCCTGAAGCATTTCGGCCAGCGCTGCGCTCGCGGCCGAGGGGCCGATGGCGAGATCGCCGCCGCCGTGATGCCTGACGTGGCCGGGGCCGGCCATCTCGCTGCCGACATAGACGACGACGGGAATGACGGCGTGGCCGGTGACGGCAGAGAGACGCTGTGCATTGTCGACGCCGTTCTGCAGGCTGAGCACGGAGGTTTCCGGCCGCAGTCGTCCGGCGAGCGAGCGGCCGGCCTGTTCGGTATCGGCCGACTTCACGCAGACCAGCACCAGATCGGGCGAGGCGAGGGTAGTCGTGTCGGTCGCGGCGCGGGCGGGCAGGTACTCTTTGAAACCCTTAGTGTCCAGCAAGAGGCCATGGGCGTTGATAGCGTCGACATGCGGCTGCCGGCCGATGAACGTCACGTCATGCCCGG
The DNA here is from genome assembly GCF_043203335.1 of Bradyrhizobium sp. RDI18. Classification (NCBI taxonomy): domain Bacteria; kingdom Pseudomonadati; phylum Pseudomonadota; class Alphaproteobacteria; order Hyphomicrobiales; family Nitrobacteraceae; genus Bradyrhizobium; species Bradyrhizobium sp. RDI18. The sequence continues at coordinate 452,703 of NZ_JBICRN010000008.1, forward strand.
CTTTGAGCAGCAGTCCTCCATAATAGCATCCGACCGCTCCGGCACCGACGACTGCGACTTGCATGGTTTTCTCTCCCGTTCGGCTGAGTGGGTCGGGTAGCTGATCTGAGCCGATGCCGCAATTCTGTGGCTGACCTCCCAATTCCTGTGACCCAATCGCCACACTCGAACCGAATTGCGCTGAGGAAGCCTTCCCCGATCGGGCCGGCCACTCTTCCGCCCGGATTCGGTCCCGCGATCACCCCGTGTTGATTTTCGGCTTGGGCTGGGGCGCGAGCGGGGATTGCAACATGTCTTCTATTGGCTGCATCAGTACTTCGTGCGTCGACGTCAGAGCAGGCCGTACCCGATTTGAAGCGCCATCAATCACGGCCGAACGCGCAAGCAAATTCATCCGGCTGCTTGCGGTCACGCTGGGAGCGGCATTGCTCGCAGCTTGCGCGCAGTCCTCGGTCGTCACCCAAAAATCCGAGCTTCGCGCCAGCCGGCAGGCGTCGCCGGATCAGGATCGAACGACATCGTCCATGATGAAGCGGCGAGTGGCCGCCGTGAGAAAGCACACCCGGTCTGCGTCGCGCAGGGATGCAGGCGGCACCAAGACGGCCTCGCATGGGGTTGCCAGCTTCTACACCGAGGGAACGAAGACCGCGAGCGGCGAAAAGTTCAACACGATGGAAATGACCGCCGCCCATCCGACATTGCCGTTCGGCACCAAGTTGCGCGTGACAAACGTCGCGAGCGGCCAGTCGGTGACGGTACGGGTCAACGACCGCGGTCCCTATGTTCGGGGGCGCGTTGTCGACGTCTCCTATTCCGCAGCCGACGCGCTGGGAATGGTGGGGAAGGGTGTGGCCAAGGTCAAACTCGACGTCGTGCAGTAGCGGCTACCGGATAGTCGCAATACACTCGAATTTGCGCGGCGGATGCGTCAGCAGTTCGGCGCTCTCGACGATGCGCATTTCCTCCATGCCGCTGGCCGCGGTGCGCTCCAGCACAGCGAAGATGGCGGAGGCGGCGTGGCTGAGCGCTTCCGGCGTGTTTGCGCCGCGGAGGCCGGCGGATACCATCAGCGCGGCAAAGAGATCGCCGGTGCCGTTAGGGCTGATCGGCAGTTTCGGCGTGCGTACGCGCCACGCCTTTGCGCGCTCGACGGCCAGCGTCTCGATCTCGCCTTCGGGCGTATCGGCCAACTCGGCGCTGGTGACGACGATTGTCCCGCGCGCCATGAACGCGCGCGCTGCCTTTACCACCTGATCGATCATCGTGGCTTTCGTTCCGCACAGCCATTCCAACTCGAAATGATTGGGCGTGATGATGTCGGCGAGCGGACACAGAAGATCGCGCACCAGCGGGGGGATGTCGGCGTGAACGAACAGGCCGCGGTCGCGATCCCCTAACACGGGATCGCAGCAATAGCGCAGCGCGGGATTTTTCGCCTTGGCGCGCGCGACGAAGTCCGCGACCGCGTTGGCGTTCTCGGCCGAGCCGAGATAGCCCGATAAGATCATTTGCGCGCTATCTACCGCACCGCGCTCCTCGATGCCGCGCAGGAGATCGGCGACGAGATCTGCATCGAGCACGCGGCCGCGGATGGTCGGATAGCCCGGCCGGTTGGAAAGCAGCGTGGTCGGCACCGCCACCACGTCGATGCCGTGCATCTGCATCGGAAACACCGCGGCGCTGTTGCCGACATGGCCGAAAGCGACCTGCGACTGAATCGAAATCACGTTCATGCGGATAAGTCTGGGAAATGCCGAATTGCCGGGCGGGAACCTGCCGAGATTAACACATTGGTTATTTGTTTGCGGGCATTTTCACGATCCTATTCAACAAAGAGGCACCATGTCTGACATCACCATTCCCGGCGGGCGGATTCGTTCTTTCGTTGAGCGGATCGAGAACATCGACAGCGAATTGCAGGAGCTGAACGAGCAGAAGAAGGAAGTGTTTTCGGAGGCCAAGGGCGAAGGGTTTGACGTGAAGATCCTCAAGGAGATCATCAAGCTGCGCAAGCAGGACCAGGACGAGCGCGACGAGCGCGAAAGCCTGCTCGATCTCTACATGCGCGCCATGGAAACCGCGCCGCCGGAAAAGGAAGCGAAGGCGGCTTGATGCTGCCGGCACATTTCTAAAATGCGCTCACTTTTCGTCATGGCCGGGCATAGCCGTCCAAAGGACGGCGTCGCCCGGCCATCCATGTCTTTTCTTCTTGAAGCAAACACGCTTGTCTACAATTTTATCAGTTCGCGGGAGCCACCGGTAACGCCTCGCGCCTAGGTGTGACACCTTCAAGGGTTACACCAATGTATGTTGTCCGAAATTCCTCGCGCGCGCTGTTCGCGGCACTGATACCGCTCGCGGTGATGCACGCCGTCCTGCTTGCCATGGCCGTGCTCACGACGCAGACTATGCCGGCGCAGGCCATCATGCTGCCGCCGGACAAACTCCTGGTTTCGTACGCCGGCCGTCTGGCGCTGGATGTGGTCCTGCTGTTCGCCGGTCATTCGGTGCTGCGGCAGTTCAAGATCTGCAACCGGGTCGCCTATGCGCTGATCGGCGGCGTCATGGCTGCAACGAGCTACCTGCTGGCCATGCGCAACGGCCTGTTGCTATTCCCGCCGCCGCCCGGCAGCGAAATCACGGCGGGCTTGCTGCCGACCGCGGCAGGTATGCTCGCCGGCTTCCTCTATGGCCAGTTCGCCGGACTTGAGGCCATCGCCGCAACTCCGCAGCCCGCGGCTGCAGCTACCGAGATCGCTGCGAGCCCGCCGCGCGTATTCGACGGTCCGGTCCGTGTTCGCTCTTCGGTTGGCGCGATCGCGATCGCCGTGACCGTGCCGGCTGCGCTTTCGGCCATACTGGCGTTTATGGTCATAGCGCTTTTAGGAGCAGGCCCTGGCTCGATTATCACCGCGGCACTTCCCGCACAGGTGTTCCTGACGGTTTTGATCGCGACCACCGTACCATCGGCTATCCTTGTGCTCGCCGTCCATCACATTGCAAGGGCGTTTGGCCGCAGCCGCGGAGGCGAGTATGCGGCGATCGGAAGCCTGGTAGCCGCAGGATGCGTCGCGCTGCTCACGCCGATCATATCCGGAATGATAGTCCTGCTGCTGCCGGCCGCCCTCGTCAACGGCGCCATCATGGGCGCGCTGTACCGCCACTTTGCCGGAATTGAGCCGGTGCCCTTGCCGGAAGTTGTGATCGCAACCGACGCGCAGGCGTTGGTCGGCGCCGATCATCCGTCCAGACGCCAACACGGCGTTATTCTCTCCAACTAGCGCTACTCGCATTTCAGAGGGATCACGATGAAGGGACTCACCGCCATCGCCGTGGCCGGACTGATGTCAGCAGCCGGCGTACTCTGGTTTCAGACCAGTCCGAATGTGGTCGCGATAAAGACGACCCCGATGCAGCCGAACCCCAACATGCCAACCTTCAAGCAGGTGCAGGACGAGGTGAGGCGGGAGAAGGTGGGGCAGTAGGAAGACTTGGGGGCCGGCGAGATTGCCACATCGACCAAGCAACCGTCGATTGGATGGAAGTCATTTCATCGCGTGGACGGAATCAGCATCGGATCCGAGTGCCGCCGGAACTGGGTGGGACCGACCGGCCGTTTCTCAACAAACAGACGTATCGCGGTACCGTGACAGGTAAAGCGCCCTGATCTCGATCGGCCTGAGTTGAAAATCCCACCGAACCTTTGCGGCTGATCGTGCGACCAACGGCCGGTTCCGCATTCTATCCTCGCATGTGTGCATTGCAACAATGCGCTATTGCAGCGCAGCAAAATGACTATTAGGTCCATATTTCAAGTTACCTATGGAGAACTGAAGTGAAGAAGATTTCCCTGTCCATCGCTGCCGTCGCTCTGCTCGCGATTCCGGCTGCAACCGGCGCTGTCGCGGCCGAGTTGCCGGCTTTTGAAAAAGGCGGGCTTTCCGGTTTCGGCCGTGCAGGTTCAGGCGCTGGGCGCTGAAAACGTCCAGGAAGCATCGCCGGTCGCAGATTCGGCCACGCCGTTTCAGCTCCGCGTCCTGACGCCGCGGAACAGGATCACGACCGCACAAGGCAAGACCGACACCACCGGTCGCGCCATTCGCTGAGCGCAGCCGTTTGATCGGCGCTTGAGCTGGCGCTGACTGAGCGCCTTGCCCCAGGTTTCAAAAGCCCGCGATGTTCTCGCGGGCTTTTTTCGTGATGCGTGAGTAGTGCGGGTCAGCGATAGCGTAACCCGCCGATCGCTTGGGCAACGGCGGATTATGCTGACGCTAATCCGCCCTACGCCTTGCTCCGCGACATCCGGCGCAAGCACGAAGCGAACGTGTTGTTAAGAATTGGCCCGCGCTGATTTATCGCGATTCCGATTCGTTCTTTGCGAACAAAATGGAGTCGGATGGAGAACGAAGCTGTCGTGCTGGGCTCGGACCGATGACCACCAAGAGCGAATAGGCTAGCCTCGCTTGAGCCGACATCCTCCAGCGAGCGCTTGGCCATGCACATTCTTCGCCCCCAGTTTCGCATCGAGGAGAGCCGCGCGCTCGCGTTCGCGGCCGAGCGCGGCTTTGGCGTGATCGTCGCCGCGGACGAGCGCGGTCCGCGCGCCTCGCACGTGCCGTTTGTGCTCAAGCCACGTGACGATGGCGTGATCGTCCAGATCCACCTAACGGCCAAGAATCCGCTTGTCGGGCTCGCCGACGGCAACAGGCGCTTTCTCCTGATCGTCTCCGGCGACGACGCCTATGTCTCCAACGACTGGTATGCCTCGCGCGACAACGTCTCGACCTGGCTCTACGAGGCCGTGCATCTCGCAGGCGTCGCGTACTTGGCCGAGCGCGACGAGAACCGCGCCCACGGCGACGCGCTGCTCGCGGCCGCCGAGGCGCGGCTGCCGAAACCGCCCTGGGACCTTGCTAGAATGGAGCCCACCAAACGCGAGACGATGCTCGCCTCGATCCGCGTCATCGACCTCGTCGTCGATGAGATCGAAGGACAGGCAAAGCTCAACCAGCACAAGAGCGATGAGGATCACGTGGCGGTCGCGAACCAGCTCGCGCGGACGGAGGAGACGGGGAGCAGAAGGCTGTCCGGGAAGATGCGGGCGTTGCGGCCGGGGCTGGGGTATGACGTTGAGCAGTAGCGCGGATGAGTCAACGGGTCGAGCGCGGCATCGGTGCTACGCAAGCACGAAGCAAACGCGTTGTTAAGAATTGGCTCGCGCTGATTTTGCACGATTCCGATTCGTTCCTTGCGAACAAAATAGAGTCGGATGCAGAACAAAGCTGTGTCGCTGCTTGTCTCTCCGCTTCAGGTGAGCATCGGCTGGCGTTATGATCATCCGACAGCGCAGGGCGCGAATTCATGGCGAAGAAAACGGGCAAGCGAGCATCGCGACATACGGTCCTCGTGATCGACATCGGCGGTTCGCGCGTGAAGGTCATGACGAGCAGGGAGCGAACAAGGCGCGCGTTTGCGTCCGGTCCTGATCTTTCCGCGAAAGTTATGGTGAGGAAGGTCAAGGCGCTGACGAAAGACTGGTCCTATGACGTCATCGCGGTCGGATATCCGGGACCTGTGGTCAACAACCGGCCCTTGTCGGAGCCTCACAATCTCGGTCTCGGGTGGGCCGGTTTCAATTTCGAAAAGGCCTTCGGCCGCCCGACCAAAGTCGTCAACGATGCGCTGATGCAGGCGATCGGCAGCTACCAGGGCGGCCGGATGCTGTTCTTAGGGCTCGGAACGGGTCTCGGCTCCGCGATGATCGTGGACGGCATTCTGGAACCGATGGAGCTCGCTCACCTGCCTTACCGCAACGGCAAGACGTTCGAGCAATGCGTCGGCGCCGCAGCTCTCAAGCGCATTGGCAGGAAGAAATGGCAACGCGCGGTCGATGACGTCCTGAAGCGTCTGCTCGCTGCACTGGAGCCGGATTACGTCATGCTGGGCGGCGGAAACGCCGACAAGGTCGACAAGCTGCCGCGCAAGGTCCGGCTCGGCGCCAACACCAACGCGTTCGAGGGCGGATTTCGGCTGTGGAAGAAGGGGGTGGTCAAACCGCGCGGTGCACGCCGATAGAGAATGCCGTCCTGGCGGCGTCAGTGAGTAGGGGCAGGCTATTGAGGGTCAGGGTCCGGTCGTTCGGTCGATTGTTCGACCTCTTGCCCACAAGCGCCCTGAAACGGCCGGGACACTGCCGCCACCTGGTTGCCTGGGATGTCGGATGGCCGCGTGATCCTGCGCTCGTAGTGGGAGGCCAGTTGCAGCAGCCGCCTCTTGACCAACGGGTCAGCTTGTTCGGCGAGGGCCCTGACGGTCCTTGCCCTTTCCCTGCAAAACTCGTCGTCCATATCCGTCCCCGGAATTCGAGCACCATGGGCGAAAGTGTAGGGTAGGTGGCTTGAACCGCGTATGGGCCAGATCACAGATCCGGGTCGAGTGCCCCGGGGGGGTAGCCGCGACATCGTCGGGGCTTTTGTTTTAGTGAGCGGGTTTCCAGCATCGCGCACAGCACGTAAGCTGTGTCAGCCGAACGCGCCCCACCTCTCGTCAGAGATCATTGCGGAACGCCGATCGAAGACCGGAGCGAAGGAAGAACAGCGAAAAGCTGCGACGCGGCGCACAGTCTTGGAAGGGAGGACACCGATGCTGCCATCCGTGAACCGCCGTCGCGCGCTCGCGCTCGTTAGCTCTTTCGTTGCCGCGCCGTGGCTTATGCCGCGTATGGGCCGCGCGGCAGAGGCCTGGCCGATCCGGCCCGTGAAGTATGTCAACGGCTTTCCGGCCGGCGGCGCCACCGACACGCTCTCGCGCCTGCTCTGCCAGAAGCTGAACGAATTGTCCGGCCAGTCCTTCGTGGTCGAGAACAAGGCCGGCGCCGGCGGCGTGCTGGGCGCGGATGCGGTCGCGAAAGCGCCGGCGGACGGCTATACGGTCGGCCTCGGCGGCATCGCCTCCAACGTGCTGGCGATCGGCAGCTACGCAAAACTGCCGTATCGTCCGCGCGAGGATTTCACCTTCATCTCCGGCATGTGGCAATTGCCGAACATCCTGAGCGCGAAGAAGGACCTGTTCTCCGCGGACCTGAAGGAATTGCTCGCGGCGTTCAAGAAGGAGCCGGGCAAATACACCTACGCCTCCGCAGGCTTCGGCACCACGCTGCATCTCTCCGGCGAGATGCTGAACAGCATGGCCGGCGTCCAGGTCCGCCACGTGCCCTATCGCGGCGCAGCTCCAGCGCTGAACGATTTGCTCGGCGGCAATGTCGATCTGCTGTTCGACAATCTGCCGGGCTCGCTGCCGAGCGTGCGCTCCGGCGCGATCCGGCCGGTCGCTGTCACCGCGAAAAAGCGGATCGCGGAGCTTCCCGACGTGCCCGCAATGGCCGAACTGTTGCCCGGCTACGAGATGACTTCATGGACCGCGCTGATCGGCCCCGCCAACATGCCACCCGATCTCGTCGCGCAGATCAACGCCCTCACCGCAAAAGCGCTGAAGGATCCTTGGCTGCAACAGCGCTACGCAGACCTGGGGGCCACAACCTGGCCGACCACGCCGCAGGAGATCTCGGCTTATCGCGACAGCGAGGAAGCGCGGCTATTGCCGATCATGAAGGCAGCCGGGATCAAGCCGGAGGGTGGGTGAGGGGATGGGTGTGGTCTCCGAGGCTCGCCTGCCAAGATCGCGCTGAGAGTTTATCGCGCTGAGAGTTTGCGCAGATGGAGCCCATCCCAAACAGGAGCGCCGCGTCTCGCGCCTGCGAGAAGCCTGCATCCTTCGGCTAACGCGATCACCCCTCAGGGAACGCCTGTTTCGCTACGGCGTTTCTGCTCGTGAGGAGGAACTCGCCATGAAGTTAAGAGCATTGTTTATTGCAGCAGCCGTGCTGCTGATGCCGGCCGCCGCACTCGCGGCGCCGGGCATCGTGACCACCACGGTCAGCCTGAAGGCAGGGCCCGGTGAAGGCTTTCCCACGGTCGACCGCATTCCAGGCGGCACCCGCGTCAACATCCACGGGTGCTTCAGAGGCAAGGCCTGGTGCGATGTGAGCTGGTCGGACGATCGTGGCTGGGTGTCGTCGCGATATCTCCAATATCTCTATCGCAACCGCTACGTCTATCTGCCCGACTATGTCGACGAGATCGACGTTCCCATCGTGCCGTTCGTGCTGACCTCGTACTGGTCGAGCCACTATGCGGCACGTCCCTGGTATCACCGCCGCGCCCACTGGAGCGGCTACTGGCAATCGCATGAGCGTGTCGCGACGCGGTTGACGGTCGACCGCTCGGCGGCCCGGATCGGCCGCGCGGCGGCAGCGCGCGACGCTGCGTTCCCCGAGGCAAGGACGCGTGCAAATGAGCGTATCGGTGTCGAGGAGAGGTCGCGTGCCCGTGTCGAGGAACGGACGCGCGCCGGTGTGACGGAGCGAAGCCGCGCCGGCGTGACGGAGCGTGTGACGCGGGAGAGGGACATCGCGACGCGTGGCGCACGCGAAGGGCGCGAACGCGCGGTGGTGCAGGACCGCATGACGCGCGAGGACGCGCGGACGGCGCGTGAGAGCGCGCGGATGACGCGTGAGAACGCAAGAGCGACGGTGCGCGAGCAGCCGATGGCTCGCACCCGCCCGCAGACGCCACCGGTCATGGCGCGCGGTCATGACGAACCGCGTGCGGCTGCGCCGCGGGTCGAGCGTGCCACGCCCCGCATGACGCAGCCCGATGCGGCGCGCGGTGGTGGCGGCCCGCCGAACGTACGCGCGCAGCAGATGCCGGCCCCGGCCGCCCCGCGCGCAGCAGCGCCCGCGACGCCGCAGGGCGGCGGTGCGCCGCAGATCGCACCGCGCGGTGGCGGCGGACCAGGCGGTGGCGGAGGCCACGGTCAGGACAGGCGCTGATCAACGAAAGCCCGGCCTTGAGCCGGGCTTTTTGCTCAGTCCAACCGCGAAGGAGTATCCGATGAAATCGCTCTTGCTGCTCACGGCGAGCGGTCCGCTGCTCATTCTCACATCGCACGAGTCTTTACGCGATCAGACGCTCCTAGAGGTGCTCAAGCAAAAAGGCATCGGCAAGTTCGTCGCGTTTGAGGTTCCAGTGTCGCTCGCCAGGGAGCGCTACGGCGGGCATTTTCAGGCGGTCGAGAGCAATCTGCACGAGACTGATGATCTGAGGATCCTCGACTTCAACGGCCAGCGGATCTTTCAGCTCTTCCGTTTCGATGAACTCGGTTCACCGATCCTGCAAGAACAGCGAGTGTAAGCCGGATGAGCCAACGGATCGCGCGAATGCGCGTATTACGGTGATACTGTCACCGCATTTTCGGATGCTTGTCCGGGCTACGCTTGGCTGCTTTGTTTCTCTGCTCCAAACGTAATAAGGCGAGTTGGTTAGCGAGCGGGAACCGCCGCGAAATCGCCTCAACTGCCGAAATTTCATGCTGTTCCGCGATCTCTGGTGTCGGAACACATTACCCCTGCCGCTCGTTTAACCGCCGTAACAGCTCAACGCGTTCGACAGGAGTAGTCCATGCGAAATGTCATTCTTCCAATCGTCACTGCCTTGGCGCTTGGCGCAGCGGCACCTGCCGTCGCCTTCGATTCCGGTGACCAGATCTCGATGGAGACCGCGCTCGACGTCGCGACCGGTCTCGGCGTCATGACGGTGTCCTACACCCAGTTCCAAGGCAATCAGTGGGAGATCAAGGGCCGCGACCGCGCGGGCCGCTGGATGGAGGTCTATGTCGACTCGCGAACCGGCGAGGTGCGCCATCTCAATCGCGGATGGTAGTTGCGTTCTCACCGGCGAGTAACGAGTAGCAAGCAGCCTGCATGAGCCAACCGGGTCGCGCATTCACGCGACCCGGTTGCTCGTCCGGCTCCGCTGTTAACGCCACATGCTGCGCATGCGTTCACGAATATCCATCTGCACGCTTTGACTTGGCGTCGGGCGTGCTGCCGTTGTCGCCGCCGGCCAGGTCTGCCGATCGAATAGTTTTACCAGGTGATCCGGGATGAAGCGCGTCCGCGACGCATAGACATGGCGGTCGCCGCGTGCCTGCTGACCGTGCACGAAGAAGCGCTGCGGCACGATCAGATGCAGATCGTCCTTGGCGCGCGTCATCGCAACATACAGAAGACGTCGCTCTTCTTCGAGTTCAGCCGTTGTGCCGGCGCCGAGGTCAGACGGCATGCAGCCATCGACGACGTTCAAGGCGAACACCGACTTCCATTCCTGCCCTTTTGCAGAGTGGATGGTCGACAGGATCAGATAGTCTTCGTCTCGCAGTGGTGGCCCGGAGCGATCGCTGGTCGCGTCAGGCGGATCGAGCGTGAGCTCGGTCAGGAAGCGCTCGCGGGAAGGATAGCCCGATGCGATCTGCTCGAGCTGCAGCAGGTCGGCCAGCCGCACCTCGGCATCCTCGTGGATTCGCTCCAAATGCGGGGTGTACCAGAGCCTGATCCGTTCGATATCGGACGGCCATTCCGAATAGCGGAGGTTGGCAAGCGTTTCGACAAAGGCGGTCCAATCATGGCCGGCCCGGGGCGGCGTGGGAAGCGCTGCGAGCGCGGAAATCGGATCGGCCATTACAGTGGTTTGATCAAGAATGCGTTGGGCCGACGCCGGGCCGATGCCGGGCAGCAAATGAAGCACGCGGAAGCCCGCAACCCGGTCCCGGGGGTTCTCAACGAATTTGAGGAGTGCAAGCACGTCCTTGACGTGGGCGGCGTCCAAAAACTTCAAGCCGCCGAACTTGACGAAGGGAATATTGCGCCGCGTCAGCTCGACTTCGAGCGGGCCGCTATGCGACGACGTCCGGAACAGAACAGCCTGCTCCTTGAGACGCGATCCTTCCTCGCGGTTCGACAGCACCTGCTCGACGATGTAGCGCGCCTGGTCGGCCTCATCGCGAACTGTGACCAGACGCGGCACCCGAACCGAATGGCGCTCAGTCCAGAGATTCTTGGTGAACCGCTCTCTGGCGAGTCCAATCACGCCATTGGCGGCCGCGAGAACCGGCTGGGTGGAGCGATAGTTGCGGTCGAGCGTAACGATCTCCGCTCTGGGGCTGAAATGATCCGGGAAATCCAGAATGTTTCTGACAGTGGCCGCGCGAAAGGAATAGATCGATTGGGCGTCGTCCCCCACCACTGTCAAGCCGCGGCCATCCGGCTTGAGCGCCAGCAGTATCGTCGCCTGAAGCCGATTGGTGTCCTGATACTCGTCGACCATGACATGATCGAACCGGCCGCCGATCTCGTGCGCGATTCCCGGCTCGGATACCATCTGCGCCCACCACAATAGCAGATCGTCATAGTCAAGCACGTTCTGCTTCTGCTTGGCCTCGACGTAGCCGGCGAACAATTGCTTGAGTTCGTCCGCCCAGCCCGAACACCACGGATAATGCTGCCCTAGCACCGCCTCGATCGGCGCCTGCGCGTTCACGCAACGGGAATAGATCGCAAGGCATGTGCCCTTGGTGGGAAACCGGCTCTCGGTCTTTGAAAATCCGAGCTCGTGGCGCACCAGATTGAGCAGGTCTGCCGAATCCTCGCGATCGTGGATCGTGAAGGCCGGATCGAAGCCGATGCTTTCAGCGTATTCGCGCAGCAGTCGCGCCCCGATGCCGTGAAAGGTCCCTGACCAGGTCAGAGCTTCCGTCATGATGCAGGCACGGTCGCCGAGGACGCGGCGCGCGATGCGCTCGACACGCTGCGTCATCTCGGAGGCGGCACGGCGCGAAAACGTCATGAGCAGCATGCGGCGCGGATCGGCGCCTTTGATGATCAGGTGGGCCACACGATGCGCGAGCGTGTTGGTCTTTCCGGATCCCGCGCCGGCAATGACAAGAAGCGGCGAGCCTATGGTTCCATCCGGGCCGATGCCGTGCTCGACGGCCCTGCGCTGCTCCGCATTGAGGCTTTCCAGATATTGATCGGTATTTTCAGCGAGCACGAATCACCCCATGTCGATTTAGAGTCTGCCGATTCGGGGGTGGTCGCAACGACGAATCCGAACAAGCCAAGCCGCGAACCGACGCAGTTCGAAGGCATCGAGATGAAGATCCGACCATCGCCCTACGAGCTTTGCACCTGGATTTGAATGGCCTCTCAACAATCGACTGTCTATGGTGTGCACATGTCCCGCCTTGTGTGTCTGTTGACTGCTGTCCTCCTATCACTGTTGTCCGTCGCCGCGCTGGCTGCGCCGGTGCATAAGCGGCCGGCTCCGCGCTGGCACGGCCACGGCTTCCTGCCGGGCTACCAGCAGCCGCTGAACAACAGCCTTCCGCTCTACAAGCAGAAGGACGCGCTGCGGCGCCTGGCGCGCGAGAACCGGCGTCCCTGGTACATCGACCCGGTCCCAAAATATTATGGGTGGGATGGCAATCTGCGCTATTTCGGCCGGCCCGGCTTCTACGGCGGCCGCTACAATGGCGGCAGCTTCGGCCCGTGCTGGACGCGGACACCGATCGGGCCGATCTGGAATTGCGGCTGATCAGGTCAACGGGGCGCAAGAGCCAACGCGTCGCGCGATTGTGCGCCCGATGATAAATTCCGCGTACTGCGCTGTCTGGCGTGCTGATGGCGGATTACCTAACGCCAATCCGCCCAAGGCTTGCTTCCCCTTGACATGTTGGCCCTCCGTCGCCCGAATGGCGAATAGCGCATAAAGCGCGCGTCGCGGTGTCTTACCCGGCGCATAAAAAACAAAGCGGGAGGGTTTGCGAATGTTTCGCCAAGTGAGAAATCATTTCAGAAATTTCGCGCTTGCGGCGCTTGCGGCCGCAAGCCTGCTCGGCGCCGGCAACGCGCAAGGGGCCTTCCCGGAGCGGCCGATCACGCTGATCGTGCCGTGGGCCGCCGGCGGCGGCACCGACGCGGTCGCGCGCCAGATCGCCCACATGCTGGAACGCGATCTCAAGCAGCCGGTGAACGTCGTGAACCGCACGGGCGGGTCGGGCGTGGTCGGCCACCAGGCGATCGCCACCGCCGCACCGGACGGCTACACGTTCGGTCTCATCACGCTCGAGATCAACCTGATGCACTGGGTGGGGCTCACTGATCTGACCTGGGAGAAGTATACGCCGATCGCGCTGGTCAACCAGGACCCCGCCGCGATCCACGTGAAGGCGGACTCGCCTTACAAGAGCGTCAAGGAGCTGTTCGCGCATATCAAGGCGAACCCGAACAAGGTCGTGGCCTCGGGTACGGGGCAGGGCGGAAGCTGGCATGTCGCGCTCGCCGGCCTGATGCAGGCCGACGGCGTTTCGCCCGGCTCGATCCGCTGGGTGCCGTCCACCGGCGCCGCCACCGCGCTGACCGATCTGGCGGCCGGCGGCGTCGATTTCGTCGCGTGCTCGATGCCGGAAGCCGAGGCGCTGCTCAAGGCGGGGCGTATCCGCAGCCTCGTGTTCTTCTCGCCCAACCGCGCGCCGAACTTCCCTGACGTGCCGACCACCGAGGAGGCGACGGGTCACAAGTGGCACAAGGGTGTGTGGCGCGGCTTTGCGGCGCCCAAGGGCCTGCCGAAGGAGGTTGCCACGCAGTACGAGACCGCGATCAAGAAGATCTGGGACAGCGCGGAGTTCAAGGAGTTCATGAACAGGCGCGGCTTCGACATGATCTATCTGGATTCGGCTGGCTTCGCGGAGTTCATGAAGGCGGACAACGAGGACAACGGCAAGGCGCTGAAGTCGCTCGGGCTGGCGAAGTAGGTGTGAGTGTAGCCCGGATGAGCACAGCGATATCCGGGGCGGTGCTGCGGTTGTCCCGGATGTCGCCGCGCTCGTCGGGGGTGCTTGCTGACGATATCGCCTCCCGGACCCGGTGCAGATACTCTTCCGCAGTACACCGCGGGACCCAGACACAAAATCGCGAAAACAACCCCATGCAAAGTAGCGAGCGAAGGGCGGATGAGCGCCCGTCAGCCCTGCATGGGCGTGGGTTGAACAGGGGCGTGGGCTGACGTAAGCGTCCGCCATGAACCAGCCGACCAGCGGCGGCGATGCTCCAGCCCAAAAACCTGACGCGAAGCCGGCCCTGCTTGGGGTCGCATGCGGCGTAGGTGCCGCGCTGTTCTGGGCGCTCGGCTTTGTCGCGACCCGGCACGGGCTGAAGGTCGGCTTCACGCCGCCGGACCTGCTGATGCACCGTTTCGTGTGGTCCGGGCTGGTGTTCCTGCCGCTCGTGCTTCGCGCCGGCATCGCCAATCTCAGCGGCATCGGATGGGGCCGCGGACTGGTGCTGATGGTGCTGGGCGGGCCTGTGATGTCGCTCATCAGCTATACCGGCTTCCTGTTCGTGCCGCTCGGCCATGGCAGCGTCATCCAGCCTTCCAGCGCGACGCTCGGCGGCCTGCTGCTGGCCGCGCTGTTCTTGCGCGAGCGGGTGCCGCCCTCGCGCGTGCTCGGGGCGTTCGTCATCGTCGGCGGGCTTGCGGTGATCGGCGCCGAGTCGATCGGGCATATCGGCGCCGATGGCGTGCTGGGCGATCTGCTGTTCGTGATGACCGGATTGATGTTCGCCGTGTTCGGCACGCTGCTGCGCCATTGGCGCGTCTCCGCGTTCTCGGCCGCCACCGTCATCAGCGTGCTGTCGCTGGCGCTGCTGCCGCTCTATGCGGCTTTGGGCGGGTTCGCCCGCGTGGCGGCGCTGGGCCTTGGCGAAAACGCGCTGCAGGCGCTGGCACAGGGCATCCTGGCCGGCCCCGCCGCGCTGTACCTGTTCGCATTCTCGATCCAGACCATCGGCGTCGCCCGCGCCGCGGTGTTTCCCGCGACCGTGCCGGCGCTGACGGTCCTCTCTGGCTGGCTCCTGCTCGGCGAACCTCCGACCGCGCTGCAGGCAGCGGGACTGGTCACGGTGCTGTTCGGATTCTATCTGGCGCAGAGGCAGCCGTAAGGCGGAAAACCCTTGAGCCTGAACGAGAGGAGGCCTCGCAGCGACAAAGGCTTATCGAGTTGGAGAAAGCATCCCGGCAAGTCCGAAAAGGAAATCGCTGCCATGGCGACCGAAATGACAAGGCTTCGGCTCTTTGCCGTCCTCGGGCCGCTTCTTGCCTGGCTGTACTGCATCGCGTTTCTCGCCGCCCGGACTGACGGGCCGATTTTCGAGGATGGGCGGTATTGGCTTCCGTCGCTCATGGTCTGCTACGCGTTCTCGATTCTTCCCATGCTCTTTACGGCGTGGGTGGACCGCCGACTGTCAGACAGATGGTGGCGTTCACTCGCCTGTGGCTTGGGGGCTTCGGAATCGCTTTCGTCCTGTACTACGGTCTCATGCACGAGGGCCCCTCGGCGGCAGAGAATGCGAAAATCTTCCAGCAGGACTGGTTCTATGTGGGACTTGTGTGGGCGTTGCCCGCCGTTCTCTGTTCGTGGGCAATGGGACTGACGAATCCTAGGGAAAGCGTAGATGCGTGATAACCGTGAGCATATGGATTGATGGGCAACCGCTGTACACGCGCTCAGCCGTGAACAGGACAAGGACAACATCGGGCGGACCATCTACAATCTAGTCGATGGAAGCCAGTTTGCACATCTGCGGGAGGACGGCGCGATCCCGCTGGCGAAGGCCATGCTCGGCACGGTTAAAGAGCCGAAGTCGCGATGGGTGAGCAAGCCTGGCGCCTCCGAAAAGCAATACCTCCGCGTTCTCTATGAGCGCATGGGGTCCGGAGACATCGATCGGTCATCGATTACGGCGACAATGCACTAAACTGCACTTCGCCATCGGCAGATTAAGTGCACTGGCACCGTAATTCGAAGGAGGAGCTTGAGGAGCTCGCGCTGGAATCGTCGTCGCTCAACGAACTCGGCGCATTTGCGCGATTTAATACGATTGCCGCAATGAAGAGGAGTGTTGCATATTTACTATAGCTGAAACTTGCACGCGCAAGTTGCGGCGTGCCGCGATCGATCGTATGCTTCAATCGTTCGAACAACAGCGGGGCGCGGGGGCCTGAGCCGCTGAGGGAGAACGCCATGCGCCACGGTGGGGCACGATCGCTGCTGGTGTTGTCGAGTTTGGTGAGTCTTGCCCTCGCTACCGACGCGCGTGCGCGCTGCGTCAATACGACGACCGGAGGCCAGGCCACTGATGGCGTCGATATGCCGACATCCGGCCAATCCATCGTGTGCGATCCCGGACAGCCAAACCCCTCGACCACGACGGTGACGTCGACCCCAGGTAGCGCGGGCGTGAGCGTCACGGTGTTGCCCGGGGCAATCGTGACCACCACCGTGCGCACCATCGGCCTCAATGGAGATGCCAGCAGCGTTCTCAATCAGGGCTCGGTCAACACGATCGGTGGTAACAACGCTTTTGGCATCTCCACAAGCGGTGCGGGCAACACGCTGACGAATGCCGGCGCGATCACCACTACCGGACTGCGCGGTCATGGCATGAACGCATCTGGCGGCAGCAGCAATAGTACCTTGATCAATACGGGCACCATCAACGTCTCGGGTTCGGGAGCCAGCGGCATCCGCTCGACAGATACGACGACGAGCACGACCATTACCAATAGTGGCAGCATCACTGCGAGCGGGCTCCCCAGTACGTCACCGGCACCGACGCTCTTCGGCAACGGTGTCTCGTTGACGGCCGGCACCTTCCAGAACCTTGTAGGCGGCACGGTAACAAGCGCGCAGGCGTTTGGCGTGCTCGGTGGCGATAGCAACGTTGCGGTGCGCAACGCCGGGACGATCACCGGCGGAAACGGCACCGCGATCCGGTTGGGTAACGGCAACAATATCATCGAGATGACGGCGGGGCAGCTCACCGGCGCGGTCGTAACCGGAACCGGCACCGACCAGTTTACCTGGAGTGGCGGTAGCATCAATGGCGCCATTGGGCTCGGTGCCGGCAACGACACCGCGACGCTGCGCAATCTTGCGGATGCTCAACTCGCAACTACACCAGTGATAGACGGCGCCGCCGGCATCGACCATCTGGTGTTCGACAACTCGGCCGTCACGGGCTTCGGTCGTTTCACGAACTGGGAAGCCGCCGACCTCATCAACGGCACGCGACTGATGCTGGACTCCAGCGGAGTCCGGCTGGGCGATGCCGGGACCGGCACGGGCGCGCTGACGATCGACGGTTCCAGCGCGCTGTTGGCCGGCAACGGCGTCAACGCCACGATCCAGTCCTTCACTGCGGGACAACTGGTCACGGTGAGCAATGCCGGGATCATCGATCTCACCAATGGTGGCTCCGTTGCCGCCGACACGTTGACCATCGCAGGCAACTATATCGGCGTGGGCGGCACGCTGCGCCTCAACACGGTGCTTGGGTCGGACGGTTCGGCGTCCGATCGCCTGGCGATCGCGGGCGCGGGAGCATCAGCAAGCGGCGCGACCACGATCTTGGTCAACAACGCGGGCGGTGGTGGTGCGGCGACGCTGAGCGATGGCATCGCGGTGGTGCAGGCGACGGGTGGTGCGACCACCGCACCTGGCAGCTTCTCGCTTGGGGCGCCAGCGGCTGCGGGCGCTTTCGAATACATGCTGTTCCGCGGCGGATTGAACGGTGCCAATCCGGACAACTGGTATCTGCGCTCGGCGCTGCTCGTGCCGGTGACGCCTGCACAGCCCGATACTGTGCCCGTGCCTGTGCCGCTGCCCGCTCCGCCGCCGCCCGGCATGACGGTCATCGAGTTGATCCGTCCCGAAGTCGCAGTGCAGACCGTCGTGCCTGAGATCGCCCGTACGCTTGGACTCGCGGTCCTCAGCACCTTCAACGAGCGACGTGGCGATCAGACGTTGCTTGACAACGCGCCGGCGGCCTGGGGCCGCATATTCGGCCAATCGCGCAAGCAGGAGTTTTCCGGTGGCGTGCTGCCGAGTTTCAACGGGAGCTATGGCGGCTTCCAGGCTGGTCTCGATGTGTTGCGATTTGACACGTTTGACGGTGCCGTCCGCAATTTCGTCGGCTTCGCGGCGGCGCGCAGCCGCGCGACCGGTGACGTCAGCGGTTTCGCGCTCGGTGTCCTGGGTGCCCATGTCGGCGTCATGGATCTCAACGCCACCAGCGTCGCCGGCTATTGGACCGTGGTCGGCAGCACAGGCTGGTACGTTGACACGGTGCTCCAGGGCGATTTTTTTGACGGGACGCCGCACTCGGATCGACAGGTCGGCGCCAGTATTTTGGGTTCGGATTTTCTCGCCTCGGTCGAAGCCGGTCTGCCGGTTGCGCTCGGCCCCAGCTTCGCCATAGAGCCGCAGGCGCAGTTCACTTACCAGCATCTCGGGCTGGACAACACGCGGGACGTGTTCTCGAGCATTGGCTTTGCCCCGTCGGATGTCGTCAATGGCCGCGTTGGGCTGCGCCTCAAAGGCACGTTCGGCAACGGGGCCACAACTTGGATGCCCTATCTGCGAGGGGATGTATGGTGGCGCACCTCGGGGATCGATGATGTGGCGTTCGCGACCAACGTCGTGTCGACGGTGCGCAACAGCGGGCCCGCTGCGCAGGTCAGCGTTGGCATCAAGGGGCGTTTCACGGAGTTTGTCAGCCTCTATGGGGAGGGCAGCTATCTCACCGCTTTCGATGACAGCCTGAGGGTCTACAAGGGCAATGTCGGCCTGCGGGTGACGTGGTGATAACTGCCGAGCACACCGGCACGAAAGGTTAGCTGAAAGGATCGAGCCGCGCGGCAATTCACGCTAAAACGTAATTCGCACCACGCTGGGAATGACTTAAGTACGGCAGATCATACATCGTCCGGTTGTCCATGTCCGCTTGCCCATTACGCCCCTGTTGACGAGAGAACGCGAAACACGGCTGTTCAATTTATTCGTTCCGTCTGAAAGATCCCAAGATCCAATCGAGCCACGACCCGCTCCGTATATCTTTGGAAGGGCTCTGATTGTCCGCCTCAATCGCAGGGGAGCTCGAGCGCATTTCCCTTACGGGAACGGCAGGGGCGAGAGATCCAAGGTAAACTGCTCGTCAAGCTTCCCGCCATTAGCCTACGTCCAGGAATGTTCGCGATCGTGGCCGAATCAATCCGGCGACGCCGTCCTTTAATTTTGATCTCCTGGCGCCAAATTGAACGCCAGGAGATTGTTTTCTATTCGCGGGTTAGTCCATCAGAAATGGACACCAAACCACCTTGGATGGCCGACTTGGCGTGAACGTCACAGACGATCGGTCAAATCACGAACACCCCGTCGTGGATCCACACGTATCGCACTTCATGCAGGTCCCGTTCCGCACCAAGGTGAAGTTGCCGCACTCTGAGCACATCTCGCCTTCGTAGCCTTTGGCCTTGGCTTCCGCGCGGCGTTCGGCCTTGCTTGGGGCGACCGCGACGGCCGCGCTGCCGGCCTTGCTCCACTGCATGGCTCCCAGCTTTTCTGTCGGCGACAGGTCGTGTTGGGATTCCTGCCTTAAGGCCACCGCGCCTTCGTGCGCGTCGGAGGCGCGGGCGCTGGGGCCGTGGCCGGCGATCGCGGTGACGTTGTGGGAGCCGCGGGCATCCACGTCGCCGCCGCGCATCACGACCAGATTATCCGTGCGCGAGCGGGTCAGGCCCTTGGACAGATACTTGGTGGCCTGCTGGCCCTGGTCGCTCGGCTCCTTGCCTTCCTCGACGCCCTTGCCGAGCGCGTCGAAATTCGATTCGGTCGGATCGACATGGGCGAGATCGAAGCGCGACATGTAGCTGACCGCGAGCTCGCGGAACACATAGTCGAGGATCGAGGTCGCGTACTTGATGCTGTCGTTGCCCTGCACGGGGCCCGCCGGCTCGAAGCGGGTGAAGGTGAAGGCGTCGACATATTCCTCCAGCGGCACGCCGTATTGCAGGCCGAGCGAGACGGCGATCGCAAAGTTGTTGATGAAGGAGCGGAGCGCCGCGCCTTCCTTGTGCATGTCGATGAAGATCTCGCCGAGACGGCCGTCGTCATATTCGCCGGTACGGAGATAGACTTTATGTCCGCCGACGACCGCCTTCTGGGTATAGCCCTTGCGTCGATCCGGCATCTTCTCGCGCTCGCGCATCACGACGATGCGCTCGACCAGCTTCTCGACGATCTTTTCCGAGACCTGCGCGGTGCGCGCGGCCATCGGCTTCTCGTAGAGCGCCTCCACCGCATCGTCCTCGTCGTCATCGTCGGCGATGAGCTGCGAGTTCAAGGGCTGGGACAGCTTCGAGCCGTCGCGGTAGAGCGCGTTGGCCTTCAGCGCGAGCTTCCAGGACAAGAGATACGCCGCCTTGCAATCTTCCACCGTGGCGTCGTTCGGCATGTTGATGGTCTTGGAGATCGCGCCCGAGATGAACGGCTGCGAGGCCGCCATCATGCGGATGTGGCTCTCGACCGAAAGGTAGCGCTTGCCGATCTTGCCGCAGGGATTGGCACAGTCGAACACCGGATAGTGTTCGGCCTTCAGATGCGGGGCACCTTCCACCGTCATCGCGCCGCAGATGTGCACATTCGCGGCCTCGATCTCGCGCTTGGTGAAGCCGAGGGCTGCGAGCAGGTCGAAGCCGGGGGCGGCGATTGCTTCCGGCGCAAGGTTCAGCGTGTCGCGCAGGAAATCTTCGCCAAAGGTCCACTTGTTGAAGGCGAACTTGATGTCGAACGCGGTCGGCAGCGCCTTTTCCACCTTGGCCAGCGCTTCGTCAGTGAAGCCTTTGGCCTTCAGTGTCGAGACGTTGATGCCGGGCGCGTTGGAGAGCGAGCCGTGGCCGACGGCATAAGCCTCGATCTCCGCGATATGCGCTTCGCTGTAGCCGAGCGTCCGCAGCGCCACGGGGACGGCCTGGTTGATGATCTTCCAGTAGCCGCCGCCGGCGAGCTTCTTGAACTTCACCAGCGCGAAGTCAGGCTCGATGCCGGTGGTGTCGCAATCCATCACGAGGCCGATGGTGCCGGTCGGCGCCACGACGGTGGTTTGCGCGTTACGGAAACCGTTGGCTTCGCCGAGGGCGAGGGCGTCGTCCCAGGCCTTGGTCGCATGCGCGATCACGTCTCCTTGCGGGCAGGAGGCATGGTCGAGCGGCACCGGGTTGACCGACAGCGCCTCATAACCCGAGGCGTGGCCATGGGCGGCGCGGCGGTGGTTGCGGATCACGCGCAGCATGTGCTGGGCGTTCTTCTTGTAGCCGGGGAAGGTGCCGAGCTCGGCCGCCATCTCGGCCGAGGTCTTGTAGGCGATGCCGGTCATCACGGCAGTCAGCGCGCCGCACAGCGAACGGCCTTCCTTGGAGTCATAGGGCAGGCCCATGGTCATCAGGAGGCCGCCGATGTTGGCAAAGCCGAGGCCCAGCGTGCGGAACTCGTAGGACAGTTCGGCGATCGCCTTCGACGGGAATTGCGCCATCATCACGGAGATTTCGAGCACGATGGTCCAGAGCCGGCACAGGTGCTCGTAAGCCTCGACGTCGAAGCGCTTGGTGGTGGTCGAATAGAATGTCAGCAGATTGGCGGAGGCGAGGTTGCACGCCGTGTCGTCCAGGAACATGTATTCCGAGCACGGGTTCGACGCGCGGATGTCGCCGGACGCCTTGCAGGTGTGCCAGTCGTTCATGGTGGTGTTGAAATGCAGGCCGGGATCGGCCGAGGCCCAGGCGGCGTGGCCGATTTTTTCCCAGAGCTCGCGCGCCTTCAGAGTCTTGGTGATCTTCTTGTTGGTGCGGCCGATCAGATTCCACTCGCCGTCGGTTTCGACGGCGCGGAGGAAATCGTCCCTCAGCGAGACCGAGTTGTTGGAGTTCTGGCCGGAGACGGTCAGGTACGCTTCCAGATCCCAATCGGTGTCGTAGATCGGGAAATCGATGTCCTTGTAGCCCTGCTTGGCGAACTGGATTACCCGCTTGATGTAATTGTCGGGCACCAGCGCGCGGCGCGCGAGCTTGATCTCGCGGCGCAGCGCTGGGTTTTTCTCGGGGTCGAAGCAATCGTCGCCACTGCCTTCGCAGTTCACGCAGGCCTTGAGCACGGCCTTGAGGTGCTTCTGGTTGATCTTGGAGCCGGTGACGAGAGCGGCAACCTTCTGCTCCTCCTTCACCTTCCAGTCGATATAGGTCTCGATGTCGGGGTGATCGACGTCGACCACGACCATCTTGGCCGCGCGGCGCGTGGTGCCGCCGCTCTTGATCGCGCCGGCGGCGCGGTCGCCGATCTTGAGGAAACTCATCAGGCCGGACGAGCGGCCGCCGCCGGACAGGCGCTCGCCTTCGCCGCGCAGGCGCGAGAAGTTCGAGCCGGTGCCGGAGCCGTATTTGAACAGGCGCGCCTCACGCACCCAGAGGTCCATGATGCCGCCCTCGTTGACGAGGTCGTCCTCGATGCCCTGGATGAAGCAGGCGTGCGGCTGCGGGTGCTCGTAGGCCGATTTCGACTTGGTCAGCTTGCCGGTCTTCCAGTCGACGTAATAGTGGCCCTGGCCGGGGCCGTCGATGCCATAGGCCCAGTGCAGCCCGGTGTTGAACCATTGCGGCGAGTTCGGCGCGACCATCTGCTTTGCGAGCTGGTAGCGCAGCTCGTCGTAAAACGCCTGCGCGTCTTCATCGCTCGAGAAATAGCCGCCCTTCCAGCCCCAATAGGTCCAGCAGCCGGCGAGGCGATCGAACACCTGTTTTGCGCTGGTCTCGCCGATATAGCGCTCGCTTTCAGGCAGCAGGGCGAGGGCCTCGGTATCCGGCACCGAGCGCCACAGCCACGACGGGACGGTCTCTTCCTCGACCTTCTTCAGGCGCGCGGCGACGCCGGCCTTGCGAAAATACTTCTGGGCCAGGACGTCGGAGGCGACCTGCGACCAGAACTGGGGCACTTCGACATTCTCGAGCCGAAACACGACCGAACCGTCGGGGTTGCGGATCTCCGATGTCGTCAGCCTGAAATCAATCCCTGCATAGGGTGACTGGCCGGAAGTGGTGTTGCGCCGTTCGATTCGCATAGTTGTCGTGCCCCGTCTTGCCCGGTCCGCATTTCCTGCGGTTGCCGGATGTTTCAGTGAGCGAACTTTCGGCACCAAGGTTGAAGGCAACCTTGGGCCGGAGATCCGCAAGCTCTACCGGTGGACCCGGCCCTGTTTCTGTCTTCGCCACCCCAAGGGCTCGTCCCGCCGTTTCGGCAAGGCCAGCCCCTTCCAACTCAACGCCGCGACTCGTCGCCTTGAGCCATTCGGCTCGTTTTTTAAGGCCCGGATCGCCCCCGAATTTTGGGCAGACAAGCCCTCTATCCGTGCCTCAACCGGCTGACGGAGTGTTCGTTCGGAACCCATTTGGGAGCGATCGGCGGGACCCAGAACTTAACTCGCGCCGTCCAGCAATAAGGCTAGGCCAAACCCGTTGCGCCCGTCAAGGAGTAGTACGAGTTCCTGAATCAAATACTAAATATGGTGGAAAATGAGGGATAACAGGGGTGTTCCCGCGCCTGTGATGGTGCCAAGTATCGGTGAGTCCTCAGGGATTCCCAACCAAAAATTTGTTCCTCGCATGTGGAAACAGGCTTCGTCCCGCTGTTCACAGGGCAGGTATTTTTTCAGCTTTCGGGATTGCGTTCGAAAGACTCACGTAACGCTACGGAACGGGGAGGGCTGGCATGCCGGCGAGCCCGTGGTCGCGCCCGCCGATAAGCGGCAAGGTGAGGCCGATTCCACCGTTTTCCGTCCCTGCCGGGCTCCATGACAGAATCAAAACCGACCAGCGCGCCGATGCGGATCGCGCCCGCAGGCCTGATGTTCCTCGCCATCACCTCGGTGGGCTGGGGGTTTAACTGGCCCGTCACGAAGTATCTCCTGAGCGAGCTGCCGCCGCTGACGCTGCGGGGCTCGACCGGCGTGATCGGCGCGGCGCTCCTGGCGGTGCTGGCGCTGGCGCGCTCGCAAAGCCTCAAGGTCGAGCGGCATCTGTGGCCGCGGCTGATGCTCTCCGCGCTGCTCAACGTCACCGGATGGATGGTGCTGATGGGGCTGGCGTTGTTGTGGCTGCCGGCCAGCGAAGCGGCGCTGATCGCCTACACCATGCCGGTCTGGGCCTCGCTCTTGGCCTGGCCGGTGCTCGGCGAGCGTCCGACTATTCTTCGCGCGGTGGCGCTGGTGATGGCGTTCGCCGGCCTCGCCGCCATCATGGGCGGCAACGGGTTTAGCGCGACCGCGGCAAAGCTGCCGGGCATGGTGATGGCGCTTGGCGGCGCGTTCGGCTTTGCGCTCGGCACTGTGCTGGCGAAAAAGCTGCCGGTGCCGCTGCCGCCGATCCCGGCCGCGGCCTGGCAGATCGGGCTGGGATGTTTTCCGATCGTCATCATCGGTCTCGCCGTCGAGACCACGCACATCGAGAAGGTGACGGAGCTCGGCTGGTGGCTCCTGATCTATTCCACCGTGATCCAGTTCTGCATCGCCTATGTGAGCTGGTTCGCCGCGCTCGCCCGCCTGCCGGCATCAGTCGCCGCGATCGGCACCATGGCGGTGCCCATGATCGGCATCGTCGCCTCGGCAATCGCGCTCGGCGAGCCGCTCGGCCTGATCCAGATCGTGGCGCTGGTGTTTACGCTGGCGGGTGTAGTGCTGGCGACAAGGTCGTGAGCTTCTCCCTCTCCCGTTCTTGACCGCCGGCGGGGAGCGGTGCAAGCCGAATTTGCGGGACGCTATCTGATTGTAACGCCTATCAATTCGTTGTATGCCACGGACGAAATTTTCGGCCCGCCCGGGTCGTCGGGGCAAATTCCAGTTTCACCTGTGAAAGAGAGAGTATGGCGCGCAACATCCTGATCCTGGGGGCCTCGTATGGCTCCCTGCTGGCGACGAAGCTTTTGATGGCCGGTCATAACGTGACCCTGGTGTGCCGGAAGAAGACGGCCGAGCTCATCAACCGCGACGGCACCGAAGTTCGCATCAAGCTGCGCGACGAGGCTGTGCACCGCGCGATCTTCTCGCACGACCTGCCGGGCAAGCTGGATGCGACGACGCCCGCCGAGGTCGATCTTTCCCGCTATGACCTGGTCGGCCTTGCCATGCAGGAGCCGCAATACACCAACCACACGATCCGGGTTCTGATGATCAAGATCGCCGAGGCGAAACTGCCTTGTCTGTCGATCATGAACATGCCGCCGTTACCCTATCTCAAGCGGATCCCGGCGCTGGCCGACATGGACCTGGAGGAGGCCTATACCAACGCGCAGGTGTGGGAACGCTTCCAGCCCGGGCTGGTGACGCTGTGCTCGCCCGATCCGCAGGCCTTCCGCCCGCCGGAAGAGGCGGCAAACGTGCTGCATGTCGGATTGCCCACCAACTTCAAGGCTGCCGCCTTTGCCGACGAGAAGCACAACAAGCTGCTTCGCGAGCTGGAAGCCGACATCGATGCGGTGACGGTGGATGGCCACGATGTCCCGGTGAAGCTGAAAGTGTTCGACTCGCTGTTCGTGCCGCTCGCCAAATGGTCGATGCTGCTGACCGGCAATTACCGGTGCATCACGCCGAACGATCCGCAGTCGATCCGCGACGCCGTGCACGGCGATCTCAAGCTTTCGCAGTCGATCTACGATCACGTCGACGGTATCGCACGGCGCCTCGGCGCCGATCCGCAGGACCAGGTGCCGTTCGGGAAGTACGCCAAGGCGGCCGAAAGCCTGCTCAAGCCGTCATCGGCGGCCCGCGCGGTCGCCGCCGGCGCGCCGTTCATCGAGCGCGTCGACCTGCTCGTGAAGCTGATCTCGCATCAGCTCGGCGCGCCCAGCGCCGAGATCGACCGCACGGTCGAGATCGTCGACCAGAAGCTGAACGAGAAGATCGTGGCGGGGGGATCGGGGACGCAGTGAGGGGCCTTAAGCGCGGTTCGAGGATCGCGTGCCACGACGCAACCTGCGGAAACGCCCAGCACCGCAGGCCGGTTACAACGCTCATCTTGATCGTATCTCAAAAATGAGATATGGTCGCTCGTGGCTTGGCGGGTAGAAATCCTCAACGAATCGGTCGCTGCGGAAATTGCTTCCCTTCCGAGTGACATGCAGGCGCGATTTCTGCGACTCGCAGAGCGCATCAGCTTGGCCGGGCTAGAAAGCCTGAGCGAGCCGCACGTCAAACATCTCGAAGGGAAGTTATGGGAATTGCGGCTTACAGGTCGTGACGGAATTGCTCGCGCGCTTTATGTCACCGCGATCGGCCGACGGGTGGTGATAGTTCGCGCATTTGTAAAGAAGACTCAAAAGACCCCACGCTCGGAGATCGAGCTCGCGTTGCAGCGAGCAAAGGAGGTCAGATGACAATTCCGTTTGAAAAGATCAAAGCTCGCCTCTTGGCCAATCCGAAGGTGAAGGCGGAGTATGAGGCACTTGCTCCAGAGTTCGAAATTGCCGCCGAGCTGCTTAGGGCTCGCCTGCGCGCTGGTCTTTCGCAAGCCGAACTGGCTACCCGGATGAGGACTAGCCAGTCCACGATAGCTCGACTTGAAAGCGGTCAAACGTTACCGAGCACGAAGACACTGCTGCGCTATGCCGAAGCAACGGGTAGTAAGTTTCACGTGCGGCTGTCGGCCGCTTGATACGGCGTGCGCCTGCGGCACGCTTGGACAAGATCCAAAATTACAAAGCGCACTGCCACAGATCAGATCATCGCATGGAAACGTAGAAGAGGCCGATCGAGGATCGGCGCGGAGCTCCTAGGGCGGGTCGATGACCTAGTAAGGGCGTGGAACGCGCACGAAAGACAAGCGGAAGAGTTCACCGATTTTGTACCCATGAGACTTTCCACGATCATGGAAGTCTACGTTCATGAAACGGTGCGGCAAGCTATCGACCTCGATTTAAAGTACGCAGATCGAACAGACCCGCCGCCCCGAAGTCGTCCGTGAACGCGTGATTAGGCTTCGCTGGTGGTTAGAGCGAGAAGAAGGAGAGATGTGACCAAGCTGTACGCAGCCCGCCGTGGGGAAAGATCAACGCGGTCCTTCGGATTCGGCTCACGCCTCCATGCCAATTTGTTTCACCAATTCCGGAATAAGCTGTCTGAGCTTGCCGTGGCTTAGGAGCGGCGTAGCGGCGATCTCCGCGAGGCGCTGTTCGACGTGGCGCCATTGGTTCGTCTCGCGTGGGTCGGTGTCGCCCTTGGCGAGGTTGCAGGGGTAGCAGGACAGCACGCGGTTGCTCCTACCATTCTGACCTCCCTTTGAGAGCGGGATGAAATGGTCGATGCTGGCCTTGACCTTGCCGCCCGTCTTCATCCGGGAGAGTCCAATGTCGCAGTAGGCGCATCGTCCGCCCCAATCGAAATAGCAGCGCTTGTAGATCACGTCGGCCATTGGCCTTGGCTCTTCCCCGAATCTCTTTGTCCAAGTCGCACCCTTTCATACATCAAGTCGGCATTGAAAACGACGCCGCATGAGGGGAGGCTTGCGCCTTGTTTATCCCGACAGCGCACGGCGGACCATGTTCGCCAACTGCGACTGCCGGTACGGCTTGGTCAGCAGCAGCACGCCGGGATCGAGGCGGCCCTGGTGCACGATCGCGTTGTCGGTATAGCCGGACGTGTACAGGACTTTGACGCCGGGCCGGAGCTTCAACACCTTGTCCGCCAGTTCGCGGCCGGTCATGCCGCCGGGCATGATGACATCGGTGAACAGCAAATCGAACGCCTGACCGCCTTCGATCAGGTTCATCGCCGCCGGTCCGTTGGCAGCGGCCACCGTGCGATAGCCGAGGTTCTGCAATTGCGTGGTGACGAAGTTGCGCACCAGCGCGTCGTCTTCCACCACCATGATGGTTTCGTGGCCATGCGGCAGCGCCGTTGCCGGCGGCGGCGCGGCCTCGACCTGGCCGCGGGCAGGGGGCAGATAGAGCTTGATCGTGGTGCCGTGGCCGACCTCGCTGTAGATCCGGATGTGCCCGCCGGACTGCTTGACGAAGCCGTAGACCATGCTCAAGCCGAGGCCTGAGCCCTTGCCAACCTCCTTGGTGGTGAAGAACGGCTCGAACACCTTGTCCAGCACGTGCTGCGGCATGCCGGCACCGGTGTCGCTGACCGCGAGCATTACATAGGGACCTGGCTTTGCGTCCGGGTTGGCCTGCGCATAGGCCTCGTCGAGCACGACGTTGCGCGTCTCCAAAAGCAGCTTGCCGCCGTTCGGCATCGCATCGCGCGCGTTGATCGCCATGTTGAGCAAGGAGTTGGCGAGCTGCGATGCGTCGATATGAGCAATCGCCACTTCCTGTTCGAGAATGGAGTTGACCTCGATCTGCTCGCCGAGCGTCGGGCGAAGCAGCTTTGCGATATCGAGCACGGTCGCGTTGATGTCGACATTGCGCGGCTGCAACGGCTGGCGGCGGGCGAAGGCGAGCAGATGCTGGATCAGCTCGCTGCAGCGCTCCGCCGCCTGGTCGATCAGTTCGGCGGTCTTCTGCAACGCCGGCTCGTGCGCAAGGTTGGCTACCAGCGTTTCGGTGGTGCCGGTGATCACGGTCAGCATGTTGTTGAAGTCGTGCGCGACCCCGCCGGTGAGCTTGCCGATGGCGTCGAGCTTTTGCGCTTGCTGCAGCTTGTGCTCGGTTTCGCGCGACCCCGTGATGTCGTGGTAGACCAGCGCTGCTCCGCTGATGGCACCCGAGGCATCGCGCAGCGGCCGGCCGCTGATCACGAGGTGAACCGGCGGATCGCCGCTAACCGGGCGCAACACGATTTCGCTGGCGTCGAACGCTTCGCCGCGCAGCGCGCGCGAGGCGGGCATGTCACGGACAGGTAGCGGCGTGACGCCGTCGGCATGGAAAACCGCGCTGAGCGACCGTATTTGCTCGACCGTCATGCCCGGCCGGTAGCGCAGCATCTTCTCGGCGGCCGGGTTCGAGAGCAAAACCTCGCCCCTGGTGTCGATGACGAGCACGGCCTCCGCCATGCTGTGAAAGGTGCTGCGCAAGACGGCGGCCGAAAGCCTGAGTTCCTCATGCGCGGCAACCAGATGTTCGGTGCGCTCGGCGACCGCGGCCTCCAGCGCCTCGTTGGTGGCCTTGGTGGCGCTCAGCGAATCCTGCAGTTCCCGGCGCGAGCGGCGGGTTGAGATCGTCAGAAGAGTGGCGAGGAACAAAATCAGCAGGACGCCGGCGAGATCGATCGCCAGCAGGAGCGTCCCGTTGGTTTCGGATTCGGCGCGTCTAGCATAAAGCAGTCTGCGCTCTTCCGCGACCGCTTTCTCGAGGTTTCCGGTGATTGCGGCCGTCGCCGCACGGTCCTCCTGGTTGACGAGCGCCGCGACAGCGGCGCCATCTCCCGCGGTCCGGAGCCTGATCAACTCGCCATTGAAGGCAATCTGCCGCTCGACCAGTGCCTTGGTTTCCTCGATCAGCCGCTTTTCGGTGGGATTATCCTTGACCGCCTCGACCAGTGCCGCCAGCGCCGGCAGGGTCGCGTCGCTGGCCTCGCGGTATTCCCTGGCGAATTCCTGATCGCCCGATAGCGCAAAGGCGCGCGCCGCGCTTTCCGTCCGGCGCAGCAGCGGGCGCATATCCGAGATTTTGCTGAGAATTCCAAGCGCACGGTCGACCGAGGCTGCGTCGGACCGCGACTTGAGATCGAGACCGATCGAGGCAGCGCCGATAATGAGGAGGATCGCGAGGCCAATTCCGAGAATGATACGCTGCGAGGGCATTGCCAGTTGTTTACTTCACGATTTCGACTGCTGCGCGGAAGCTTTCGGCTTGGTGATGCATTGATTGACCGAGGTCAACAACGCGTCCGGCGTGAACGGTTTGCGCAGGCAGCATGCCGCGCCGAGCTCGATGGTCATCCGCAGGAAATCCGGTGCGCGTTCGGTGTTGGCGAAGGCGTAGCCCGACATCGCGATAACAGGTACATCCGGCTTGCGCTCGTGGAACATCCGGATCGATCTCGAAGCCGCGCATATGCGGCATGAACACATCGATCAGCATGACGTCGAAATCGGAAGTTTCGAGCGCGCGCATTCCCGCTTCACCACCGTCGGCAACGGTGACCTCGAAACCCTTGCGCGTCAGACAAACCTCGATGGCAACGCACACCACCGGGTCGTCATCGACCACGAGAACGCGCGGCACGATGATTCCCTCTTCCTCGGGGCGCGGCGGCAAGTCGCACGTCCCATGTGACGATTAAGTCGAAACATCGACAGGTCGTCTGCATGGCAGAGTGCCCATAAAAGCTGCCGAGGGCAATTCCGTTTCGCTGTATCAGAACGATAACAAATTCAACCGCCGGTTCCGGACCCAATCCCGTCATGTCGCCAATCAACCATGCGAGGAGCCGAATGGCCGCCGTTGTCCGCGCGCGGCGCCTGTGCGGCATCGTTCGGCGCCGCGGCATTGGCGCTGTTTGCGCTCGCAGCGGCAGCGATGCTGGGCGAGCCGCTCGGCCTGCGCGAGATCGCGGCGCTAGTATTCACGCTCGGCGGCGTCGCGGTGGCGCTGCGCTCGTAAGTAATTTCAACAAAAAAAGGGCGGCGCACCGGAATGCGCCGCCCTTCGAACTCACGATGTCCTGCTATGGCGCCGGGCAGGGATGACGTTGCCCGTCATAACCGAGATACGTTCCTGACGCCGGGTCGTAGGACTTGTACCTCCGCATGCAATACGCGACGGCATCATCATCGGCCACGGGCGCTGCGGCGACTACGGCGTCGTCGTAATAATAGGGGTCATCGTAATAGGTGCTACCGTAGTAGCCGTAGGCCGACCCGATACCGGCACCGATCGCGAAGCCCGGCCAGAAGCCGTGACGGTGGCGATGAAAATGACCGCCGTGCCAGCGGCCGCCAGCATAGTAATTCCCCCGACCACCGCCGCCCACGATGGCTGGGCCGCCGACGCCTGGACTCGGGCGGAATCCGGCAGAAGGTGCGCCTACGGCAACAGCTCGATCGCCCCCAATCGCAGCGCCGCCGGCTCGAACGCCGCCGCCACCGACCGCCAAGCCGCCGCCTCTCATGCCGCCGCCGCCGATAGCTGCACCGCCACCGCCGCCACCTCTCATGCCGCCACCGCCACCGATAGCTGCACCGCCGCCACCGCCACCGATAGCCGCGCCGCCACCGCCGCCGCCACCCCTCGCGCCACCGATAGACTGCGCCTGAACGGCGCTGAGGCTTGGCGCGAGCAGCGGCAACACAAGCGCCATCGCTGCCGCGGTACTCAAAACCCTTAGACTGATCATTTTAGGCTCCATTTCCGGGATATAGGCCCTAACCAGCTTAAGGGGCGGACGTTCCAGAGCCCGCGCGTTGATTGCAGGTGAATTCAGCCTGTCGGATCGCGGAACTGTATCGGGATGAACGGATTGCGCCGATTCCGCGACCATGGACGGGCGGCAAGCGCCGTCCGGCAGGGCCGGAATGTCAGCCTCTGTCTGGACAATCCGTCCGGCCGGTGGCATCAGAGCGGCACGATATCTCGAACCGGCCGAGCCCTCATGAAGCTGTTTCTGCTGAAATTTTTCACTTGGTGGAACGGCCAAACGTTCGGCACGCAATTGTGGACGTGGCGGTTCGGCGAATTGGTCGGCCAGGACGAGCAGGGCAACCGCTACTACCGCACCAAGGGCGGCAAGATTGATCCGACGCTGGGTTTCGAGCGTCGCTGGGTGATCTACAACGGGCTTGCCGAGGCGAGCCGGGTGCCGCCGTCATGGCATGGCTGGCTGCATCACGTTGTCGATACCGCGCCGACCGAAGAGAGCTACACGCCGCGCGAGTGGGAGAAGCCACACGTTCCGAACCTGACCGGCACGCCCGCCGCCTACCGCCCCTCCGGCTCGACGCTGGCAAGCGGCCGCCGCCCCAAGGCGACCGGCGACTATCAGCCCTGGACGCCGGGAAGCTGAGACGATCGTCATTCCCGCGCGTCGCGGGCATGCCGCGGTTGCAGGCGCCTTAGACCAGAATCATCGACCCTGTGAATAATGGGATCAGCGGGGACATCCGCCGCAGCCGCCTTGCGTCATCCGCGTTATCGAGGCTCAATGTAGCCATCTTACGGAGATGGGAAACCATCGCGTCGGTGTCGGGCTCCAGTCGCGACTGCCCCGATTTGCAGCGGTCACCGAGTAGGACACGGCCGGGAGATAGGCCCCCGGTGCAGAGGTTCTGAAATCGCCCGCTAATGTGTGGCTGCCGTAGGACAGGAAAGGCCGTCTGGGAAACCAGGCGGCCTTTTTCTTGTTACTGCCAGTTGCTCCGTGTCGCGGACGCGGTGCAGCGTTCTCCCGGCGATGCGAAGCATCGTCCGGTACGCTGCTCCGCAGAGCCGGGACCTATTCAGACGGGTCCCGGCTCTGCGTCGCGTCACTTCGTGCCGCGCCGCGTCCGGGACACGATTGCAGAGGCACAGCGCTACCCCAGCCGTGCGGCGGCGCGGTCGATCATCTCGCCGCGGCGGATCTGCGCTTGCGCAATCCGGTCCTTCATGACGGCCAGCACTTCCGGCGGGGCGGTGTCGGGTGAGCCGGAATTGAACGGCGGCGCCGGGTTGTATTCGAGCCGGAGCTGGATCGCCTCCGCGGTCTTCTGATCGTGCAGCAGCGCAACCAGCGTCAGCGCGAAATCGATCCCCGCGGTGACGCCGCCGCCGGTGACGCGATTGCCGTCGACGCAAACGCGCGTCCTGGTCGGGATCGCACCGAACGCGCTCAGAAAATCCATCGCCGTCCAGTGCGTCGCTGCGCGAAAACCCTTGAGCAGGCCGGCGGCGCCCAGCACCAGCGATCCCGTACAGACGGAAGTGATATATTTCGCGCCAGGCGCCTGCTTGCGCAGGAAGGCAAGCATCTCCTCGTCGTTGATCATGTCGTCGGTGCCGAACCCGCCGGGCACGCAGATCACGTCGAGCTGCGGACAGTCGGCAAAAGTCGTGGTCGGCGTCAGCACCAGCACGGAATCGCTCGTCACCGGCTCAATCCGTTTCCAGATCAAATGCACGTTGGCACCGGGCAGGCTGGAGAACACCTGCAAGGGACCGGTGAAGTCGAGCTGGGTGACGCGCGGAAACAGCACGAGACCGATCTGAAGTGGCGTGGACGGTTGAGATGGCGCGGACATCGTGACCTCCGGAAAATTTGGCTTGACGAAGGGCATCCTGCCATGGTCGCTTCTTGTCCGAAATGGCATAATTCCCTCATTTCAGGACATCTCATTTCATCGGCCCAAAACAGGCAAGCATCATGATCGGCGTTCTCGTGTTTCCGGATTTCCAGTTGCTCGACGCGGCCGGGCCGATATCGGCGTTCGAGATCGCGGCGCGCTTTGCCGAGGGGGCGCCCGCGATCCGGGTTCTGGCGGTGACGCCGGGGCCGGTGCGCTCGTCGTCGGGCGTCGAAATCGTTGCGAGAGGTTTGAAGTCGGCATCTGCGATCACGACGCTGATCGTCGCCGGCGGCGAGGGCGTGCGGCAAGCCGCCGCCTGCGAGAAGACGATCGGCTTCGTGCGCATGATTGCCAAACGCGGCATCCGCATCGCCAGCGTCTGCTCCGGCGCCTATGTCCTCGCAGAAACCGGCCTGCTCGACGGACGCCGCGCCACCACGCATTGGCAGCGCACGCGGCATTTTCTGAAAACCTATCCGCAGGTGAAACTGGAGCCCGACCGCATCTTCGTGCGCGACGGCGATGTCTGGACCTCGGCGGGAATATCGGCCGGCATCGATCTGTCGCTGGCGATGATCGCGGAGGACTATGGCGACGAGATCGCGCAGAAGACCGCGAAGCAACTCGTGCTCTATCACCGCCGCAGCGGCGGCCAGTCGCAATTCTCCTCGCTTCTCGAACTGAAGGCGCCGAACGGCCGCTTCGGGCCGCTGCTGGCCTGGGCGCGCGAAAACCTCGATGCGCCGCTCACCGTCGAGGATCTTGCCGAGCAGGCCGGCATGAGCTCGCGGCATTTCACCCGCGCCTTCATGGCCGAGACCGGCACCACGCCGTCAAAGGCGGTGGAGCGGCTGCGCATCGAGGTGGCACGGCAACGCGTGCAGTCCTCCAGCGAGGCGATCGAGCGCGTGGCGCAGACCACCGGCTTCCGCGACCCCGAGCGGATGCGCCGCGCCTTCATCCGCGCCTTCGGCCAGCCCCCGCAATCGCTGCGCCGCGCGGCGCGGGCAGGGTAGGTGAACGGAAGCCGCTACCTCCGGAAATCCACCCGGCCTTGCGCAAAGTAGCCGTCTATTCGCTGATCGCTCACCACCAGGCCGACCCAAGGCACCGTGATCTCCGGGTTGTTCAGGTTGATATACTTGCCCACAAGCCGTCGCGGACCTTCGCGCCGTGCCTCGATCAGTCCCCGGCGTGCGCCGGAATTCCAGTCGAACAACAGGTACACGCGGTCTCCCACGGTTCTTGCTTCGCCCCGGCCCTGTTTCCATTTATCGGGGGCATCGCCAGGTATGGTTGGGTCCGCAGCACCCTTCCAGCGGCTCGACCACTCACCATCGATCGTGCCGCGCTGGTAGCTCGCATCTCCAGGGCTCCATGGCTTTGCATTCTCGTCGGTGGCGGATTCGTCCGGCATCGTGATGCGGGCGAACTGCATCACGTCGTCATCACCGGGATTTGGAACGTCCATGACGCCGAACGGATTTCGGGTCGTCAGATCGCTTTCGGATTTCATGGGCCTTCTCCAACTGCAATCGCCTTGCCTTGGTTCAGCGGCACGGCTTGGTTCGTGAGCGTTCGGGATCGCAGGATGAAGGCGTCGCCGCCGCCCGATTCCCGAAGGAACCGCGGTGGTGATGCTGCCAGAGCCGATTTCGAACAGTGCCCAGCGGCAAGGGCCAGGGTAACCTCCTCACGCGGAGGGAGCGGCGCTGATTTCCAGATCGGCCACGACGCCGAAATGGTCGCTGGGCCAGATGCCGTCGACCGCCAGGTCGAATGCGAGCGAGGCGGCCTGAACCTCGCAGCTCGCGTTCGGGTGGACGTCCCAGGAGCCCACGAACACGTAATCGACTCTGCGCTGATGACGCGGCTGACGGACGATCCTGCCGATCTCCGACTGTGCATTTGGATTGTCGATGCTCCAGGTATAACCTTGACCTTCGCCTGCGACTTCCCAGGCGTCGTGATACTTGACGCTTCGTCCGCCGAGCGACTGCAGTCCGGTAAGGTAGCGAATGCTGGCTGCGTCAGGCGTTGCGTTGAAGTCGCCGGCGATGATGGTGGGAAGCGGCTGCCGGTGACGCGCGTCGAGATCCGTCAGCGCAACGACCTGCCGTTCCCGGGCCGATTCCGCGCAGAGCCGCCACGAGGTCGTAGCGGCGATGAACAAAAGATCGCCTTCGCCGGGCAGCGGCACCGTTACTGCCAGCGAACACCAGGGGACATCGTTCGCATCCGACATGCGCAGATCGAGGACTTCCTCGACGCGATGCGGCCATCGCGTCGCGATGGCGCTTCCGCCAAAACGATCGGCATGGGGCGGGACGGTGCGCAGCACGTCAGCCTGATGCGTTCCATGCAGACCGGTGTCGTGGATCAATTCGTCGAGTTGCGAATGGTCCGGCGTTTTGACCACTTCCTGGAATGACACGAGATCGGGAGCCAGCCGGCGCAGTTCCAGATTGATCAAGCCGGTTCGCTTCGGATCGCCCTGCCGATTCCAGACGTTGAGCGTGACGACGCGTAGCCGCATCCTCGTAAGCCGGCTTCATGAACCAAGCAAGATGAACCAAGCAAGATGAACCAACCAAGACAACGTCCGCTGGAGCGGTTGGTTCAGCGCTTGTCGGCGGCCGTCTGTGCTGGCTCAGGCAACGTCGGCTTGCGCGCTCTGCGTTTCCTCGGTGAGCAGGGCGTCAAGATCGACAAGCTGCGGATCGTCGTCCTGCGGTTCGCCGTTTCCTGCGCTGCCGTGAAGATGCATCAACGTCTGCACGCGGCGGGCATTGAGATGGTCTACGTGCTGATGCTGCAGCGCTACCGGCAGCAGCGCCTTGGGCAACCCAACCAACGCAAAGGCGGGAACTTTGCGCACCTTGCCGTCCTCGCGCCAACGCAGGGGATGGAGGGTGTACATCAATTGCCGTTCGGTCTCTCCCGATCGCGGCTGCTCCGAGAGGGATGGCGCGGGGTTGGCGAGGTTGGCGTTGCCCGCGCGCGTGCGCACCGCGGCGGAACGCAGCTCCCAGCAGATCAAGTCCGCCGCCGCGCGGACTTCGCTACGCACCGCATCCACGCTGGCCGAGAACCGGGTGGCTTCGGGTATCGACAGCGAGCTTTTTGTAACGGCTTCGACGAGCGTTGTGGCGCCGGCTTCGAATCCGGGCGCAGCCCGCTCGATCGCCGCAGCCATCGCCTCGATCTCGTCAGCCAGCGCGTCGCGGTCGCGCTGGGTCTTGGCATCAGCGAGCGCGCGCTCGGCCGAGGCGACCTGATCGTCAAATTCCACCAATTCGGCGCGCAACGTCTTGGCGCGGTCTTCGACGGCGCGCATGCTGGCTTCGGCTCGATCGAGCCGGGAATTGTCGGCACCGGCTACCGCCAGCCGTTCGGCGGCGGCACGCTTTTCCGCAAGTTCCGATTCGGCGACGCTCAACCGCTCGGCCAACTTCTGCCGCGCCGTCAGCTTGTCCTTCAGCGCAACCTCGAAGCGCTCGATCGGGCCGAGCTCGCGCCTGAAAAATGCCATTGCATTCACCTCGCGGATTGCTGCCGAATCACCGGCAGAGTTGTTGCGTGCGAGAGCTAGTCGGAAACTTGGATAACATTGCGGCCTGAGTCGGTACAGCCCAGCCGGCCAATGGATGATCGCCGACACAAGGCCGGCAACCACCTTCGACCGCGCTAAACCCGCGCGTCGGGACGCCAGCCAAGGATAGCGAGCATCACCAGGAAACCGACGACGTAGGCTACCGCCACCGGCCAGCCATGCCTAACCCAGCGTCCGACGGACTTCGCCTCCGGATACATGTTCGACAAGGCGACGCCGGCCGATGAACCGAACCAGATCATCGAACCGCCGAATCCGACGGCGTAAGCCAGGAAGCCCCAGTCATAGCCGCCCTGTTTCAGGGCGAGCGCGGTGAGGGGAATGTTGTCGAACACCGCGGAGACGAAGCCCAGTCCAAGCGCGGTCGGCCATGACGCCACCGGCAGCCGCTCGACCGGCATAAGGGAGGCCGCCGTGACGAGGGCGAGCAGGAAGATGGTTCCTTTGAAGGTTTCCGGCATCACCTTCCAATCCGGCGCGCGTAATCCTGCCGTGAGCAGGATAGCCGCCCAGACCGCGATGCCCAGAACCGGAACCGTATCGAGCAGCGCGGGAAATTTCAGGTTTGCCGTGACGTTTGCCACCAGCGCTGCGGCGAGGATGACCGCGACAATGAACACCCGGGTCGGGTCGATCCTGAGCCCCCTCGGCGCCTCTTTCTGAATTGGCGAATAGCGGTGCTGCTGGATCGACGCCGGCACCGCAAAAATCAACATCGCGACGATGGCGGCGATGTAGGCTTCGACAACGGCGAGCGGACTGACGCCGGCGATCCACATCATGGTGGTGGTGGTGTCGCCGACGACGCTGCCGGCGCCGCCGGCGTTCGAGGCCGCGACGATCGCTGCGAGATAGCCGATGTGAACCTTGCCGCGGAACACGTGGCGCGCGACGGTGCCGCCGATCAGCGCCGCGGCGATGTTATCCAGGAAGCTCGAGAGCACGAACACAAGGACGAGCAGCACGACGCCGCCCTTCCAATCGTCCGGCAGCAATGCCGGCATCTCGTCCGGAATCCGGCTCTCTTCGAAATGCCGGGACAGCAGCGCAAAGCCCATCAGCAGCAGGAACAGATTGCCGAGCGTAACCCATTCATGGACCATGTGGTGGCCGAGGCCATTGAGACCCGCACCGTATTTGAAGCCGGTGAAGATCAGCTTGTAGATCACGATGGCGGCCAGTCCCGTCAGCGCAACGGGCAGCGTGTGATGATGGAACAGCGCGACGCCGAGCAGCGTCAGCGCGAACAGTACAAAATCGACGGGTATGCCAAATAGGAGAATTGGTTCGATCACAGCGGCCCCAAATGTGCGCAGGAGAGAGTCACGGTTTACGGATAGCGTTGCGCAATGTGCATTATTTCAACGTTTTCAGCCAGCCGGCGATTTCGCTGACGGCGACATTGGCCTGCTGCAGCAGCTTGCCCATGGTGAAGAAGCCGTGGAATTGGCCCGGGAAATGCCGGTAGGTCATGGGCACGCCGGCTTCCTTCAGCCGCGCGGCATATTCGGCGCCCTCGTCGCGCAGCGGATCGGCGCCTGTGGTCAGCACATAGGCCGGCGGCAACTCTGCCAGCGTTTTCGCGCGCGCGGGCGAAGCCTTCCAATGCTCGATGTCGGCCGCGCCGTTCAAATAATGGTTGCAGAACCATTTGATCACGGAGTGCGTCAGCAGGATGCTGGTCTCAGGCTCGCTGTGCGAGGGATGCGTCATCGCAAAATCGGTGGCGGGATAAATCAGCACCTGGCCGGCGAGCTTCGGGCCGTCGCCGTCGCGTGCGGCGAGCGCCACGACCGCGGCGAGATTGCCGCCAGCGCTGTCGCCGCCGACCAGCAAGTGGCCGGCGTCGATGCCGAGCCGGCTGGCATTGGCGGCAACCCACTTCGTCGCCGTGATGGCGTCGTCGGCAGCAGCGGGGAATTTGTGCTCCGGCGCCAGCCGGTAGTCGACCGAGATCACGATCAACTCGCCCTCGTGGGCAAGCTTCTGGCAGACCACTTCATGGGTATCGAGGTCGCCGATCACCCAGCCGCCGCCGTGAAAGAATACCAGGCACGGCGCAAGGCCGTTGCTCTTGCGCAGCGCCTTCGGCGTGTAGATGCGCGCCGGAATCGTGCCGTGCGGCGCGGGAATCGCGAGCGGCTTGGTCGATTCGAGCGCGGGCGGTTCGGGATTACTGACGACGCGGGCGCTTCGATAATATTCGCGCGCTTCCGGCGCGGTCAGCGTCTCATAGGCGGGACGGCCCGCCTCCTGGAAAGCTTTGTAGACGGCAGCGGCATCGGGATCGAGCGTGACGGGCATGAAACCTCTCGTTTTGAGTTGTCATCCCGGGGCGCGCAGCGAACCTGGGATCTTGAGATTCTCTGATGTGCAATTGCACATCATAGTTCGGTCCTTCCGGACCGCCCCGGAATGACGATGCTAAGCCGCGGTGCGGCCGCCATCGACGGTATAGGCGGAGCCGGAAACGTAGCTGGCCTCGTCGGAGGCCAGGAACGCCACGATGGAGGCGACTTCAGAGGCTTGTCCGAGCCGCCGCGCCGGAATCCGGTCGACGATCTTTTCGGTCGGCGGCGGCTCATTGCCGGGATTGCGGCCCTGCAGAATCGTGCTCAGCATCCGGCTGTCGATCAGGCCGGGACAGACGCAGTTCACCCGCACGCCGGTGCCGGTGCACTCCCATGCGGCGCTCTTGGTGAGACCGATCACCGCGTGCTTGCTGGCGCTGTAGACGGCGATCATTGGCGAGCCGATCAAGCCGGCGATGGAGGCGGTGTTGATGATGCTGCCCTTGTTCTGCTTCAGCATCACCGGCAGCACGTGCTTCATGCCGAGAAAGACGCCGACCACGTTGACGTCGAGCACGCGCCGAAAACTCTCCAGCGAATATTCCGGGATCGGCTTGATATCGCCCTCGACGCCGGCGTTGTTGTAGAAGACATCGATCGTGCCGAACCGGTCGACGCTGGCGCGGACATATTCCGCGACTTCTTCCTCCCGGGTAACGTCCGCCGCGACCGCGAGCGCTTCGGCCGAGGCCGGCAGGTCCTTGATGGCGGTCGCAAGATCCTGCTCCTTGCGGTCGATGGCGACGATGCGGGCGCCGCGCTCGGCCAGCAGGCGGATGGTCGCGGTTCCAATGACACCGGCCGCGCCGGTCACGACGGCAACCCGGCCATCGAGGCGAATTCGATCGGGCATAGCTTGAGGTTTCCTCTGGCTCGTCCGGTTATCCCGGATTTTGGTGGTTTTCGCGCGTGGCCGCGCGACGGGAGCGACTATTTCATCGGAAACGGGGTGTGGCTAGATATATGGGACGAGCACAGAGAACGGTTTCCGCCTTCCAGGCCATGTTCACTGCGGCGGGATGAGGGCAAACCGCCCTTTCCCCGCCGTATTCACCGTGTTAACCGGGAGGGACGCGAGCGGCGGACAAGTCTGTACTATGTCGCGAGCCCGATTCGCCTGTTAAAGCCGCGCGAGATGCTTCGAACCATTGCCCTGACCGGTCTTGCGGCCCTGATTGCCGCCACCACGACCTCGCTTGCGCCGCCCGCGCAGGCGCAGATCGGCAATATCTTTTCGGATCCTCCGCTGCGGCCGCCGGGCGCCATTCCCCGCGGCAATCAACAGCAGCAACAATTTCCCGACGACGACGAGGAAGTACCGGAACTGCCGCGCGGCCGTCTGCTGCCGACCCCGAACCGTCCGCCGCCGGGGCAGGGCGCTCCACCGCCGGGAAGCTTCCAGTCGCAGCCGCTGGCGCCGCCGCCCGGCACCACCGCTCCTCCGCAGGGGACGCAGCCAGGCGTCGCGGTTCAGCCGCCGCAGCCCGGAGGTCCAGGCGTCGCCAACGCGCCGCCGGGACAGCGCCAGCCCCCGGCCAAGGGCGTGCCCAATTCGCCGGCGACCCTGCAGCCGGGCGACGAGGTCGTGTCCGAACCGCCGGCCACCAAGATCACCAACAAGAAGGCGAGCTTCTCCGGTCTCGACAAGATCACCGGCCGCATCATCAATTTCGACGAGGACATCGGCGAGACCGTGCAGTTCGGCGCACTGCGCGTGAAGACCAGCGCCTGCTACACGCGCCCATCGACGGAAGCTGCCAACACCGATGCGTTCGTGGAGGTCGACGAGATCACGCTGCAAGGTGAGGTGAAGCGGATATTCTCGGGCTGGATGTTCGCCGCCAGTCCCGGCCTGCACGGCGTTGAGCACCCGGTCTACGATATCTGGCTCACCGACTGTAAAGGCCCTGACCAGACCATCGTCAGCGCACAGCCCGATCCGGCCAAGTCGGCCGCGCCGCCGCAGGCTGCGAAGCGTCCGCCGCCGCCGAAGCAGGCGGCGCCGCGCCCACCGGGACCGCCGCCGCAGCCGCAATTCCAGCAGCAGCCGCAGCAGGCCCCACCACCTCCGCCGCAGCAGCGGCCGGGCGGGTTGTTTGGTGGATTGTTCGGGAATTAGCGGCGTCCATGCCCCGCGGGGCACTTATCACTCAGTATCCGCCGTGCAGCTTCCACTTGCCGTCGGCCGTGCGCCTTAGGGTGGGGTCGCACATCCGGATGTGCGTTGCGAGGAAATCGATGAAGGTGCGCACGCGCGCCGGCAGCGGTCCGGCGTGGCCGACGTAGATCGCATGAATGTCTTCGCGGTCCCCGGGATTGTAGTTCTGCAGCATTGGGACCAGGCGCCCGGCCTCGATGTCGGGACCGATGTGGAATAGAGCCAGGCGTGCGCAGCCAACGCCGCCGAGGGCGAGCCGGCGGACCGCTTCGCCGTCACTGGCGCGCGCGGCCGGCGGCGGCAGCACCTCCTCGATCCGCTCGCCGCGCCGGAATGGCCAGCCGCGAATGCTGCGCGGAAAAGTCCAGCCGATGCCGCGATGACTGGCGAGTTCTGCCGGTGTCTTCGGCTCGCCGAAACGGGCAAGATAGGACGGCGCGGCTACCACCGCCATGCGGCTGGTTCCGAGCTTGCGCGCGACGAGGCGCGAAGCCCCCAGCGGCCCGACGCGGATGGCTACGTCGGCGCGCTCCTGCATCAAGTCGATGATTGTGTCGGTGAAGACAATGTCGACCGTGATCTCCGGATGCTCGACAAGGAAGCGCGGCAACAGCGGCATCACGTGCTGCATGCCAAAGGGGATGTTGCTGTTCACCATCAGATGCCCGCGCGGCGCTGCACCGGAGCCGGCCTCGCGCTCGGCCTCCTCGATCTCGCCGAGGATGCGCAGCGAGCGCTGGTAGAAGGCTTGGCCTTCCTCAGTCAGTTGGAGTTTGCGCGTCGTCCGGTTGACGAGCCGCGTGCCGAGCCGGGCTTCCAGGCGGGATACCAGCTTGCTGACGCCGGATGGGGTCAGGCGAAAGCTCTTGCCGCGGCGGTGAACCCGCCGAGGTCGACGACGCGGACGAAGACCTCCATCTCGGCGGAACGATTGGTGTCGAGCCGGGCCATGATTTCACGTCACAAATGATTGGACTACCGGCACTCTAATTCTTCTGCCGCCCTTCCGCTATTTGCGTTGCAGCAACCCTGTCCTGATCCGGAGCAACGCATGCCTGCCGCCGTCCTTGCGCTGACCGCCGGTGCCTTTGGCATCGGCACCACTGAATTCATCATCATGGGTCTCTTGCTGCAGGTCGCCGCCGACATGCAGGTCTCGGTCTCCGCGGCAGGTCTCCTGATTTCCGGTTATGCGCTCGGCGTGTTCGTGGGTGCGCCGACCCTGACGCTGGCGACGCGGCGGATGCCGCGCAAGGCGGTGCTGCTTTCTCTGATGGCGATCTTTACCCTCGGCAACGCCGCCTGCGCGCTGGCGCCGGACTACGGGCTGTTGATGGCGGCGCGGATCCTCACCTCTCTCGCCCATGGCACATTTTTTGGCGTCGGTTCGGTGGTGGCTACGAGCCTCGTCGCCGAGGACAAGCGCGCTTCGGCGATTGCCACCATGTTCATTGGGCTGACGGTGGCTACTCTGCTCGGCGTTCCCTTCGGCGCGTGGTTCGGCCTGATGCTGGGATGGCGTGCCGCGTTCTGGGCGGTGACCGCGATCGGTGTGGTCGCCTTCGCGGTGCTTGTCGTTCTCGTTCCCAATCATGTAGGCGGCAATGAGAAAGCTCTTTCGCTGCGCGAGGAACTGGCGCTGGTCGGCCGTCCGCAAGTCCTGCTCGGCCTCGCCATGACCGTGTTCGGCTTTGCCGGCCTGTTTGTGGTCTTTACCTATGTCCAGCCGATCCTGACGCGACTGACCGGCTTCTCTGAAGCGGCGGTCTCGCCGATTCTTCTCGTGTTCGGCGTCGGCCTGTCGATCGGCAATCTTGCGGGTGGGCGGCTCGCGGACCGCGGTCTCGGACGCGCCCTGATCGGCACGCTTGCGGCGCTTGCGCTCGTGCTCGTCGCGCTTGCGGCGGTGCTGTCGATCAAAGGCCTCGCGGTGGCGTTTATCTTCCTGCTCGGCGCCGCCGCCTTCGCCACCGTGGCGCCGCTGCAGCTTCGCGTGCTCGAAGCAGCCGGCGCGGAGGGGCGCACGCTCGCATCCAGCCTCAACATCGCGGCCTTCAATCTTGGCAATGCGCTCGGCGCCTGGGCCGGCGGGCTTACGATCGATCACGGCTGGGGCCTTGCCGCGCTTCCGCTCGTCGCGGCGGCGATCACCGCGGCAGGACTCCTGCTGGCGCTATGGAGCATGCATCTGGACCGTCCGGTACCTTCCGCTGCGGCGTGCCCGGCGGAATGAAAGCAAGGGATCAAAAGGGAGAACAATGATGGAATATCGCAACCTCGGCGCCTCGGGCCTGAAGGTCCCCGTTATCAGTTTCGGTACTGGCACGTTCGGCGGACAGGGGCCGCTATTTTC
The DNA here is from genome assembly GCF_043203335.1 of Bradyrhizobium sp. RDI18. Classification (NCBI taxonomy): domain Bacteria; kingdom Pseudomonadati; phylum Pseudomonadota; class Alphaproteobacteria; order Hyphomicrobiales; family Nitrobacteraceae; genus Bradyrhizobium; species Bradyrhizobium sp. RDI18. Next base: position 496,213 of record NZ_JBICRN010000008.1, read on the forward strand.
GGCCTGGGGCCGGAGTGGTGCCGAGGAGGCGAGGCGGCTAATCGACATCTGCCTCGAGGCCGGCGTCAATCTGTTCGACACCGCCGATGTCTATTCGAACGGCGCGTCGGAAACGATTCTGGGCGCCGCGATCAAAGGCCGCCGCGACAGAGTGCTGGTCTCTACCAAGACGAGCTTGCCGACGGGTGACGGTCCATTCGACGCCGGCTCATCGCGACATCGCCTCGTGTCGGCGGTGGACGCTGCGTTGCGGCGGCTCGGGACCGACTACATTGACTTGCTGCAGCTCCACGCCTTCGATGCCTTCACGCCAATCGAGGAAGTGCTGTCGACGCTTGATGGGCTCGTTCGTGGCGGCAAGTTGCGCTACGTCGGCGCCTCCAACTTCTCGGGCTGGCAGTTGATGAAGTCGCTCGCCATTGCCGCGCGTCACGGCTGGACGCGCCATGTGGCGCACCAAGTCTATTATTCGCTTGTCGGCCGCGACTATGAGTGGGAGCTCATGCCGCTCGGCCTCGATCAGGGCGTCGGCGCGCTGGTCTGGAGCCCGCTGGGTTGGGGGCGTCTCACCGGCAGGATACGACGCGGCCAGCCGCTGCCGGCTGGTAGCCGCCTGCGCGAGACAGCGCAGTTCGGTCCACCAGTCGACGAGGAGCGGCTCTATCGCGTCGTCGATGTCCTCGATGCCGTCGCGACCGAGACCGGTCGCACTGTGCCGCAGGTCGCGATCGCATGGCTGCTCACCCGCCCAAGCGTGTCGTCCGTGATCATCGGCGCGCGCGACGAAGCGCAACTGCGCGACAATCTCGGCGCCGTCGGCTGGTCGCTGACCGCCGAGCAGGTCGCGCTCCTGGACAAAGCGAGCGCGGTGATGCCGTGCTATCCCTATTATCCTTATCGTGTCCAGGAAGGCTTTGCGCGATTGAACCCGCCGCCGGTTTGAGCCAATTGGAAGCGGGCGACACGACGAGCCCAGTCGCTCTCGATTGCCCGGCGCCGCGCGCACAAGGTTTGGACCAAATCAATTGCGTTTGGCAATGATCGCGAGTGCATCGGCACCGCTGATGCTGGGCGGCAAACGCGTAAAATCCGCTGGCTCTCCGGCAATCGCCTTGTCGAGCAAGGCGCGATAGCGGCGCCTTGGAATTTCGATCGCGCCGAAGCTGCGCAGATGTTCGGTGACATATTGCGTGTCGAGCAGCTCGAACCCGCCTGCGATCATCCGCGCCACCAGATGCACCAGCGCCACCTTGGAAGCGTCGCGGGCGCGGTGAAACATGCTCTCGCCGAAGAAGGCCCGCCCCAGGCTGACACCGTAGAGGCCGCCAGCGAGGTCGCCGTCATGCCAGACCTCGACGCTGTGGCAGTGGCCGAGCTCGTGGAGCCCGAGATAGAGATCGCGGATGCGCTTGTTGATCCAGGTGTCGTCGCGGCCCGGCTGCGGCGCCGCGCAGCCCGCGATGACCGCCTTGAAGGCGGTATCGACGGTCACGCGGAAAGTGTCCGAACGCACGGTGCGGGCAAGCCGCGAGGCGATGCGGAAGCCGTCGAGCGGAATGACGCCGCGCATTTCCGGCTCGACCCAGAACAGCGTCGGATCGCCGGCACTCTCGGCCATCGGGAAGATGCCGCAGGCATAGGCCCGCAGCAGCACTTCGGGCGTGATTTCGGAAGCAGCAGACTCGCGCGAGGTCATGTGCCGATGATAGCAGGACGCATGGGGCGTATGCTACGTTCCATGACAAATTGGTGCGCAGTATAGCCGCATCCATACGAAGCGGATGACGACGGGGTATTCGCCCGGCCGAATTTCCAAGATGAGTGCGGCATGAGCGCAGTATTGATCGTCGTTCCGGTGTTCGCCTTGATTGCGGCGGGTTATGCGGCAGTCGCGCTGCGTTTCATCTCCCCGATGGCGCATAAGGGCATTGCCGAGTTCGCCTTCAGCATCGCCATTCCGGCACTGCTGTTCCGGATCGTGGTTGTCGCGGAATTTCCCGCCGTGAGCGCCTTCTCGGTGTGGGGCGCCTATTATGGGGCAACGGCGGTCACGTGGATCGCCGCGCTGCTGGCGTCATCTCTTCTTAGGCAATCCCGGGCGGATGGCGTGGTGCTCGCGATCGGCTCGATCTACGGCAATATCGTGATGCTCGGCATTCCCCTGACGTTGTCGGCGCTGGGAAGTCAGGCCGCCGGCTCGATGGCCTTGATCCTGTCGGTCAACACGCCGCTGCTCTGGCTCTGCGGCACGCTGCAGATGGCCTGGGCGGAACGAAAATCGTCCGAGACGGCGCCGCTGCTGGTGCTGCGGGCCGTGCGCGAAATCGCGCGCAATCCGATCATGCTCGCGCTCGGCTTCGGCTTTCTCTGGCGCCTCACCGGATTGGGGCTGAACCCTGTCGCGGACAAGACTCTGGAACTGCTGGCGCAGGCGGGCTCGCCCACGGCCCTGATCGCGCTCGGCATCAATCTCTTTGGTTTCAGGATCAAGGGCCAGGCGCTCGCTATGGCGGTGATGTGCGCGCTCAAGCTTTTGGCGATGCCGGCCGCTGCGGCGGTCCTCGCGTTCCACGTTCTGGCGTTACCGCCGATTTCCGCGGCCGTGGTCGTTCTTTTCGCCGCGATGCCGACCGGCGCCAATGCCTATATCTTCTCGGCTCAGTACGGACGGCTCACCGAAGCCGTCTCGGGCGCCGTCGCGCTCGGCACGACGTTGGCGGCGGTAACGTTGCCCGTTGTCGTGTTATTCGTGACGTCCGCCCTGCGCTAGGCGCTATGCGGCCTAATCCCCGTAGCCGAATAGTTTGGCCGGGTTAGTGACCAGGATCCCCTTCAGCTCCGCTTCATCGGCCACATAGCGGTAGAGAAGTTCGAGCAGGTCGGCATCGTTGGGCGGCTGCACCACCGAAACCGGGTGCGGCCAGTCGCTGGCCCAGACGCAACGGTCCGGCACCGCGTCGATATAGGCGCGCGCGATCGGGATGACGTCGTCCCACGGCGGGCCCTTCTTAGAGGTCTTTTCGCCGAGCGACAGCATCACCCAGAAATTGCCCTTGGACAGAAGCTCCAGCATCTTCTGCAAGTTCGGGTCATCCTTGCCACGCGTTGGGTCAGGGCGCGCCATGTGATCGATCAACACGGGGACGTCGAGATTTTCGTACTTCGCGACGCTGGAGACGATGCCGTCCTTCTCCGGCTGGATCTTTGCATACCAGCCGAGTTCGCGAATCTTCGCGATGGCGCGCGCAAAATCCTTGTCCGAGAGCACGGCGCCGAGTTCCTGCCGGAAGCTGAAACGGGCGCCGCGGACACCGGCATCGTGCAGCTTGGCGAGATAGGCGTCATCGGCTTCGGCAAACACCAGCGCGTTGGCACAGCCGCGATAGTTCGGTCCCATCGCGGCGAGGCCATCGAGCACCACTGAATGATCGGCGCCATAGGTCGTGGTCTGCACGATGATGCCGCGCTCGATGCCGAGCGCCTTGTGGACGCGAAGCGCAGCCTCCCAGGTCGCAGTCGGCATCTGGTAGGCGGCACCCGGCCGCACCGGATATTTTTCCAGCGGCCCCAACACGTGAAACTGGCTGTCGACGCTCTTCGGCGGCGGCAGTTTCGAGGGGCGGCGCGGGTTCGGATCGAACGGAAGATAGGTCGGCATCTCGGGTTCCTGTCTGATCGCGGTCAGCCGATCACGGCGGTGAAATCGCATTGCACGAGCGCGCCATTCTCCATGTCCATCTGCAGCGCATGGCGGGCAGGGCGGGAATGCTCGTCGGGAAACATCTTCAGCCATTCGGTATTGACCGGCGCGCGCTGCTTTCGATCCTGCAGCCATACCGTCATCTTGATGATGTCATCGGTCGTGCCGCCGCCGGCTTCCACGGTGGCCTTCATATGCGCGAACATGTTGGCGCACTGGTCCTCGATGCGTTCGGGCATTGCGCCGGTCGCGGGGTCACGGCCGAGGATGACGCCGGACATCAGGAGATTGCCGATACGGCAGGCGTTCGGAATGGGATTGGCGTGCTTGAATTCGCCGATGTGAATGCTCTTGCGCCTTGTCATGGCTGCTCTCCCTCCGGGATGCTTCTCGTTCAGACGAACTGGCAGGACACCGATCCGAACCGGCCGTAATCGGCATGAAACGTGTCGCCCCTGGTGATCTCGACCGGGCGCGTAAACGATCCCGCCAGCACCACTTCACCGGCCTCGAGATACTCGCCTTGGGCGGCTAGCCGATCTGCAAGCCAGGCCACGCCGTTGGCAGGGTGGTTGAGCACGCCGGCGGCGATGCCGGTCTCCTCGATCTGGCCGTTGCGAAACAACAGCGCGCCGATCCAGCGCAGGTCGGCGTCGAGCGAGCGAATGGGCCGGCCGCCGACGACCAGTGCGGCGTTCGCGGCATTGTCGGAGATCGTATCCATCACCTTGCGCGGCGCCTTCGTCTCGGGATCGACGCGATGCATCCGGGTTTCCAGGATTTCGAGCGCCGGCGTGACGTAATCGGTGGCGTTGAGCACGTCGAACAGCGTGCAATCCGGGCCCTTCAGCGGCGTCTTCAGCACGAAGGCTAGCTCGACCTCGATGCGGGGAGCACGGAAACGGTCGAACGGGATCGGCGACGCATCGGGGTAGAACATGTCCGCAAACAGCACGCCGTAATCCGGCTCGGAAATGCCGACGGCGTTCTGCATCGCCTTCGATGTCAGGCCGATCTTGTGGCCCCTGACAATGCGGCCGCGGGAGAGCTGCAACCTGGTCCAGGCGCGCTGAATGGCGTAGGCGTCCTCGATCGTCAGATCAGGATATTCGCGCGTGAACGCCGGGATCAGCGACTTGCTGCGTTCGGCGTCATCGAGGCGCTGCGCCAGCCGCTCGATAGTTTGTTGATCGAGCATCTTCTATTGCTCCGCCGCCACGGTGTTGCGAAGGATGCCGATCTTTCCGGACTCTATCTCGACGACGTCGCCGACCTTGAGCCAGCGCGGCGGCGTGAATCGGGCGCCGGCCCCGGTCGGGGTACCGGTTGCGATCACGTCGCCGGGCCTTAAGGTGGCAAAGGTGGAGAGGTAGGCGATCAGGTAATCGAACGGGAACATCAGCCGCTCGGTGGAGTCGCTCTGGCGCACCTCGCCGTTGACACGGGTGATGATGTCATGCGGGCCACGCGGATCGCATTCGTCTGACGTGACGATCCACGGCCCGATGCTGCCCGAGCGGTCAAAGTTCTTGCCCTGGGTGACGTTGAACTTGCCGTGGTGCAGCCAGTCGCGAACGCTGCCCTCGTTGCACAGCGTCATGCCGAAGATGTGCTCCCACGCGCGCTCGCGGGGAATGTGCCGGCCTTCCTTGCCGATGACGATTACCAGCTCGCCTTCATAGTCGAGCTGTTCGGAGACATCAGGCTTCTCGATCGGCTGGCCGGAGCCGACGACGGAGGAGGGATTGCGGACGAACAGGCTCGGATATTTCGGCAGGTCCGAGTTGTCCTTGTACTCGGCGTTGCGATCCCTGTAGTTGACGCCGATGCACCAGAGCTTTTCCGGAGCCGGAATGGGCGGCAGCAGCACGAGGTCATCGAGCGCATGGTCCGGCTTGAGGCCGGTGACCATTTGGCGCGCAACGTCCAGACCGTCCTTGGCGATCAGGGTCCGAAGGTCAGGACATTTCGGTCCGAGCCGTTGGGTGAGGTCGACCACGCCGCCGTCGACTGCCGCGCCGTAGCGCGGCTCTCCTTCCACCAGATAGCTCACCAGTCGCATTGTCGTCCTCCTCGAGAATTCTGCTTCGATCTGCGTCCGCGTCAGCAAGCTCGCTACAGATTGCTGCCGCCGCTAATCGGTCGATTTCGGGGTTTGGAAGACGCCGCGCAGCGTCACGATCTCGCCGAGGCGGGCGTAGCGGGGCCCACCGATGCGGGCGATCGGGTCGAGCGCTTCGGTCTCGACCTTGCCGTTGTTCACGAGACCGTCGCGAATGTGGAACATCACGACCTCGCCGATGATGAGCCGGCTGCGCGCCTCGCCGAATTCGAGACATTGCCGAAACACGCATTCCATCGCGACCGGCGCGGCGGCAAGCCGGGGCACCTTGATGCGCTCGCTGGGACTCGTTTCCAGGTTGAGCTCTCCGACCTCGCTGACTTCGGGCGGATGCTCGACCGAGCTGTCATGCACCGCACCCATCAGCGGCGTGTCGGCGATGTGGATGACGTACTCCTCGGTGTCGAGGATGTTGTGCGCCGTATCCTTATAGTCGGGGCCCTTGCGGCCGACGCTGATGGCCAGCATCGGTGGCTTCTGCGAGACGAAGGTGAAGGCGCTGAACGGGGCGAGGTTGAGCACGCCCTTGCGCGACAGGCTCGTCACCCAGGCGATCGGACGCGGCACCACGATGCCGGTCATCAGCCGGTAAATCCGCTCCGCGCCGAGATCGCCGGGATCGATCTGCATGGATCAGTCAGCCTTGATGTTCGCCTTGCGGACAACGGGAATCCACTTGGCGTCCTCGCGTTCGAGGTAGCTCGTGAACTCTGCCGGCGTCATCGACACGGCCTCGGCGCCGAGCGCGTTGAACTTCTCGACGACGGCGGGATCTTTCAGGATCTCCGCGAGGGTATCGTGGAGCTTGGTAACGATTTCGGGCGGCGTGCGTGCGGGCGCGAACAGGCCGGTAAAGGTCTGGCCGTCAAATTCCTTGTGGCCGAGTTCGGTGAAAGTCGGGACATCCGGCAGCCAGGAGGCGCGGCGGCTGCCGGTGACGGCGAGCGCGCGCAGCATGCCGCTCTTGATCGAAGGCAACCCGACCGAGATCTGGTCCAGGGCAAACTGCACCTGTCCGCCGATCAGGTCGTTGAGAGCGGGTGCGTTGCCGCGGTAGTGCACCGTCAACCATTGCAGGCCCAACGTCGACTGCATGAGCTCGCTGAGCAGATGGTTGGTGGTGCCCTGGCCGGGCGAGGCCATCGTCAGCTTGCCCGGATCGCGGCGCGCGAGCTCGATGAATTCCTTCAGGTCCTTGGCCTGCACCGACGGATGCACTTCGAGCACCAGCGGCGTCATCGTGATCGAAGTAATGGGAACGAAGTCTCGCTTCCAGTTGTAGGCCTCGCGCTTGGCGATCTCGGGTGCGAACAGCACGGGACCATTGGCGCCGACGAACAAGGCATAGCCGTCGGGCGGCATTTTCGCGAACGCCTCGCCGGCGATCAGTCCGCCGGCGCCAGCCTTGTTTTCCACGATGAACGGCTGGCCCAGCTTCGCCTGCAGCCTGTCGGCGATGACGCGCGCAGCGCTATCGACATTGCCGCCTGCGGGGTAAGGGACGATCAGCTTAACCTGACGCGCCGGCCATTGCTGGGCGTCAGCCGGTGTGTTCAACGCTGCCGTGAATAGTGTCGACAGAGCGACGCCTGCGATCGCGAAAAATTTCATCGCATTCTCCCGAAAAGCGGCACATCTGCCGCTACATTCTTGTTTTGCGCGAGCCCCGTCCCGAGCGGCATGCGCATGTATTGTTCCGCGCCAGCGATCTTGCGCGCAGCCCTTCCGCTGTCGACCAAATTGTGGTGTTTTTGTCCACATTGTGGACAGCGGACAGCGCGTATGACGAATGGTCGGTTAAAGGCACGAGGGCCGCGGCAGGGTGGGCAGGCGATCCGCCGCGCGTTGGCGGTGCTGCGGACGCTCGCGGTTGGTGGGGAACGAGGCGTACCGCTGGCTGAAGTCGTGCAGGCGACCTCGCTCGCTCGCCCGACGGTACATCGCATCGTGCATGTGCTGATCGAGGAGGGGATTGTCGAACGCAGCGAGCGGACGGGAAATTATGTCGTTGGCCGCCAGGTGCCCGAACTGGCGCTGGCGCGTCCATCGCGTTCGCCCCTGATGGTTGCTGCCGAGCCGCATCTGGCGGCAGCGTCGGCGCAACTCGGCGATACCTTGTTTCTCACGGTGCGCACAGGCCTCGATACGCTGTGCGTGGCGCGCCGGATCGGTAGCTATCCGATCCAGGTGTTGTCGATCGAGGTCGGTGTCCGGCGTCCCTGGGCGTCAGCAGCGCTGGCGTGGCGATCCTGGCCGCCATGCCGTCGGCCGAGGCGCGCAAGATCGTGCTCGCCAACGAAACGCGGTTTGGCGCTTACCGGACCGATACGGCCACCGTGCTCGGACAGATCCAACTCGCGCGGCGCCGAGGCTACAATCTGCGTGATGTCGGCCTGGTGCAGGGAACGAAGTCGCTTTCGGCCTGGATCCGGACTCCTGACGGCCAGCCCGCCGCCGCGATTACGCTCTCCGCCATGCGCAACAGATTGGGCCCACGCCGCGCGATCGAGGTGGCGGACGTTCTTGTCTCGGCTGCGCGCGCGATCGAAGCGGCGACGGCGAGGGACTAGCTAAAGCATGATGAAGTTAGGTTTTGCTTGCGAACACGAAGACGGTGCGCTCCCTCTCCCGCTTGCGGGCAGGGCTGTCCGGGAAATGATTCACTATGTCGCGGTGCATGCTCGGCGAGACCGAGGCAAATCGGTCTTTTCTGGTTGTCGAGACACAGAAGGCCGAGCATGCGATTTCGCGATAGCATTTTTGGAAGGCTGCTTGAACCGATCAATCGGCGGCAGTTTCAAACGACTGTGGATCGTTTGATGGGGACGCCTACGACAAGTCGTTCAAGAGCTGGGATCATCTGGTCGCGCTGATCTACGCGCAACTGAGCGGCAGCGACAGTCTGCGCGGGGTGGTGACAGGCTTCAACGCCAATCCTCAGCACCACTACCATCTGGGGACCGGCAAGCTGTCCCGCTCGACGCTGTCGGACGCCAATGCCCGCCGTCCGGTCGGCATTTTTGCTCAAACCTTTGCGACCTTGTCGGCGATGGCAGGCCGGCAGATCCGGCGCGAAGGGATGGCGATGGTTCGCCTGATCGACGCCAGTCCGGTCCCGCTGGGCAAGGTTTGCAATTGGGCGAGGTGGAACGGCCGAATTCGCGGGATGAAGCTGCACGTCGTCTACGATCACCTCGCCGATGTCCCGAGCTGCGTCGAGGTGACGGCTGCGAACGTCAATGACATCGAGGTCGGTCGCCAGGTTCCGATCCAGGCTGGCACAACCTACGTGTTCGACAAGGGATATTGCCGCTTCGACTGGTGGCAGAAGATCAATGATAGCAAGGCTTTCTTCGTTACTCGGCCGAAGACGACCATGCGTCTTCGCAAGACCAAGGAGCGAACCATTCGCAAGCGCAACGGCGATGGCTTCAAGATCATCGCCGATGACGAGGTGAAGCTCACCAGCAAGGGCGACTCCAGACTGCCCATCCCACTGCGGCGGATCAAGGTCAGGCGCGAGACCGGCGGCGTGATCACGCTTCTGACCAACGATCTGGACCGCCGTCGAGATCGCAGCCCTCTATAAGAGCCGCTGGCAAATCGAACTGCTGTTCCGATGGATCAAGCAGCACCTCGACATCCGCAAATTCCTCGGCACCAGCGACAATGCGGTCCGCCTGCAGGTCCTCGCGGCGATGATTGCTTACCTGCTGCTGCGCATCGCCGCGCGTGCCAATTCCATCGCCATGCTCCCGCTCAGGCTGGCTGAACTCGTCAGCCAGTTCCTGTTCAGCCGTCGATCCATCGCCACCATCGACAAGCCCCCGCCCATCAATCCCAGCCGTCGCAAATCACCATCCCCAGACCAGATGGAGTTCTGCTATGGCTGATTTTCCCCCGGACAGCCCTGCGCTTGCGGGGAGGGCTGGGGTGGGGGTGTCTCCGCGGGCGATACTGCCCGAGTGGAGAGAGCCCCCACCCGGCGCTTCGCGCCGACCTCCCGCAAGCGGGAGAGGTTGAAGCGCGTCTGCGGCCAAATCAATCTAACGAAAAATCATCATACTCTAGCCTAACTCGCCGCGGCGTTGGTCGACTTCGGTGCCGCCTCCGGGACGCGGCGGAAGCGCAGCACGATCCTGGTGCCGTGATGGTTGGGATCGCGCTCGGCACTGGCATCCAGTTTGGCGGCCATTGCGCTCACGATGCGTTGTCCCATGCCGGTGGAGCGCGGGTCCGACTTGGCGTTGAGGCCGACGCCATCGTCCGCGATCGAGACCACGAGGTCTTCGCCCTCGGGCTTGAGCTCGACGTGAATGGGACCGGCGCCGTCGGGATAGGCGTATTTGACGGCGTTCATCACCAGTTCGTTGACGATGATGCCGATCGCCACCGCGCGGTCCGGATCGATCTCGATCGGTTCGGCCTTGAGCGTCAGCCGCGACATCCTGTTGCCCTCGGCCGACCGGCGGAGATCTTCCAGCAGGGCTTCGAGATACTGGTTCAAGAGCACGCTCTTGAGATCGTGCGAGGTGTAGAGACGGCGGTGGACCTGGGCGACCGCCGCGACGCGGCCCATCGCATTGGTCAGTGCCGCCTTGACGTCGTCCTGGGTCGCCGAATTGGCCTGCAAGTGCAGCAGCGAGGCGATGATCTGCAGGGAGTTGCCGACGCGGTGGTTGACTTCGCGCAGCAGCACTTCACGTTCGGCGGCGAGCGCCGCATAGCGGTCGCGCGAGGCGTGAACCTCGGCTTCGGCCTCGTCGCGGGCCCGTTGAAGCTCGGCCTGCCTGAGCGCGCCGGAGATCGCGACCTGAAGCAGCGGAATGAAATCGCCCCGCGTGTCCTTGACGAGATAGTCGGCGGCGCCGGCCTTCAGCGCCGTGACAGCGATCGCCGAATCCTGCGCGGCCGTGACGAACACCACCGGCGGGGCGTCCGGTATCGCCATGATGCGTTCGAGCGTTTCGAGGCCGTCGAGACCCGGCATGTACTGGTCGAGCGCAACCACGTCGATACCGCCTTGCGCGAGCCGCGCCAGGCCTTCTTCGCCGCCCGCCGCGTGCACGACGTTGAAGCCTGCCCGCGTCAGGCCGCGATCGACCAGCCGGGCGAGGCCGGCGTCGTCGTCGATATAGAGCAGCGTCGGCGTCGCGGGTTTCATATGGCGGCCGGAGGGACCTGAATGACGGAGAAGAACAGACCGAGTTGGCGAATGGCGTTGGCGAAGCTTTTCGTAGTTCACGGGCTTGGTGATGTAGACGTTGCAACCGAGTTCGTAGCAGCGCTTGATCTCGTAGGAGTCGTCGGTCGTGGTCAGTACCACGACCGGCGTGGTCTTGAGATACTGGTTTTCCTTCACCCGCTTCAGAATGTCGATACCGGACGTATCGGGCAAGTTGAGATCGAGCAGGATCAGGAGCGCGCCGCCCTTGTGGTCGAGGCCCGTCCCGTCGTTGCCGAAGAGGTAGTTCAGCGCTTCTGTACCGCTGGTGAACGGTATTATCTCATTGTTTACGCCGGATCGGCGTATGTTCCGTTCGATCAGGCGAGCATGGCCCTCGTCGTCCTCGATCATGATGATGGTGACTGGATTACTCATGTCCGTATCTTCCGGTTACCGGCTGGCCAATTAATGGGCAGCGTTATCGTAAACGTGCTGCCTTGGTGAAGTTCCGATGCGACCGACATGGTTCCTCCCAAGCGGCGCACCAATGCGCGGACATGAGCAAGCCCGATGCCTTGTCCCGGCTTGTCCTGGGTTCCCGCGCGGCGGAACAAATCGAAAATGCGCTGATGGTCCTTGGGATCGATGCCGCGGCCATTGTCTGATATCTCGAAAACCGCAAAGCCGAGCTTGGTGCGACCGCGAACCGTGATTTCGCCGGGCACGCCGGTCCTGAGATATTTGAGCGCATTATCGATCAGATTGGAGAATATCTGCTCCAGCGCAAGGCGATCGCTGACGATATTCGGCAATGCGTCGATCCGGATCTCGGCCTGGGCCTCGGCGGCCTGGTGCGCCACGGTCGCCACAATTCCTTCGATCAGCTCTTTGGTATCGATCCAGACCGGCTCGAACTCGCGCCGCCCCTCGCGGGTGAGATTGAGGATCGCCGATATCAGCCGATCCATCTTGCCGATCGACGATTTGATGAAGCTGAGCGCCTCGGAGAAATCCTCCGAGAGCTTCTGGTCGGGACCTTCGAGTACGGGCTCGGCGGTATCGGTGGCATTTTCCGGGGCGGGCGTCGCTTCGGATTGCACGCGGGAAAGCGCTGCGATCCGTTTGAAGATATCGCCGCGCAATTCCTCCAGCTCGCTCGTGAAGCCCATGATGTTCACCAGCGGCGAGCGCAGATCATGGCTGACGATGTAGGCGAAGCGCTGGATCTCGTCGTTGGCTTCACGCAGATCGGCCGTGCGCTCGTCGATGGTGGCTTCGAGATTGAGGTGGCTGTCGCGCAGCCTGGCGTCGGCCTGGTCGCGTGCGCGCGATGAACTGCGGACCAGGAAGATCGCGATGCCGGCCAATACGACCACGAAACCCGAGCCGATGCCGGTGATCGAGGCCGCCAGGGTCTGGCTGCGATCGGCGTTGGTCGTCCGCTCGACAAACAGACGGTCCTCCTCGGTTCGCATCCGCACGGCGAGATCGTCGATGTGTTTCATCGTGTCCCGCCCGATTCCCTCGCGCACGATCTTGGAGGCATCGTTCAGGCGCTGGGACCGGGCCAACTCCATCGTCGTACGGAATTCCTCGACGCGCTGGTCGTAGAGCGGCATCATCTCGTTCATGAGCCCGCGTTGAACCGGATTGTCACCGACAAGCCGGCCCAACCGCGTCAGCGCCGGCGCCAGTTCGGTCATGGCTTGCTCGAAGTCGGTCCGAAAGTCGGGGCGCAATGTTGCGAGGTAGCCGCGCTGTGCGCTTTCGGCACGCCGCAATTGCAGTTGGACGAGGGATATCTGGTTCTCGACCTCGACGGTGCGCTGCACCGCGCGCGCGTCCTCGCGCGCCTTGTTCACCAGATGGACCGAACCCGCGCTGATGGCGGTCAACACCAGTAGCCCCGCCGCAAGCAGCAGGATGTGGCCCATGGCGCGCTTGCGCTGGACATCAGCGATCACGGTGATCTCGCGTCATGGACAAGCGGAATACGCGCCCCTCGCAACCCCCTGTACATCCCAACGCGCGATGGAACCCTTCGGTTCCATCGACCGTCGAAAATTTCAGGCGATTTTCGCGCCCAGAGGTCTAGCCGTCCGCGGGTTGGCCGGCGAGGTACTGCTCGAGCCAGTGAATGTGGTAGTCGCCGTTGATGATATCGGCCTCCCGGACCAGTGCCCGGAACAGCGGAAGCGTGGTTTCGATGCCGTCAACCACCATCTCGTCGAGTGCCCGGCGCAGCCGCATCAGGCATTCGGCGCGAGTCTTGCCGTGCACGATCAGCTTGCCGACGAGCGAGTCATAATAAGGTGGAATGACGTAGCCCTGATAGACCGCGGAATCGATCCGCACGCCGAGCCCGCCGGGCGGATGGAATTGCGTGATCTTGCCAGGCGACGGGCGGAAGGTCTGCGGGTTTTCCGCATTGACGCGGCATTCGATGGCATGCCCGATGATAGCGATCTCTTCCTGCTTCGCGGGCAGGTCGCCGCCGGCGGCGATACGGATTTGCTCCAGCACGAGGTCGATGTCGGTGATGCTCTCGGTGACCGGATGCTCGACCTGGATGCGGGTGTTCATCTCGATGAAATAGAACTCGCCATCCTCATAGAGAAATTCGATGGTGCCGACGCCGAGATATTTCATGTCCGCATCGCCTTGGCGCAGGTCTCCCCGATCTTGGCGCGGGCGGCGGCGGCGAGAACCGGCGAGGGGCCTTCTTCCCAGACCTTCTGGTGACGGCGCTGCAGCGAGCAATCGCGCTCGCCGAGATGGATCGCACCGCCGCGGCCGTCACCGAGAATTTGGATCTCGATGTGGCGTGGCTTCTGCAGATATTTTTCGAGATAGACCGAGGCGTCGCCGAATGCGGATTTCGCCTCGTTGGAGGCGGTGGACAGCGCCAGCATCAGGTCGTCGGCGGTACGCGCTACCTTCATGCCGCGTCCGCCGCCACCGGCGGCAGCTTTCACCAGCACCGGAAAGCCGATCGCCTTGCCGATCGCCAGCGCATCGTCGTCCGACGAGACCGCGCCGTCGGAGCCCGGCACCACCGGAATGCCGAGCCGCTTGGCGGTCTTCTTGGCCTCGATCTTGTCGCCCATCAGGCGGATGTGTTCGGCCTTCGGGCCGATGAAATGCAGATTGTGCTCGGCGAGGATTTCGGCGAAGCGGGCGTTCTCGGAAGAAAGCCGTAGCCGGGATGTACGGCATCCGCGCCCGTTATCTCGCAGGCCGCGAGCAGCGCCGGGACGTTGAGATAGGAGTCCTTGGAAGGCGGCGGCCCGATGCAGACGCTCTCGTCGGCGAGCCGCACATGCATGGCATCGGCATCGGCCGTGGAGTGCACCGCAACGGTGGAGATGCCGAGCTCCTTGCACGCGCGCAGCACGCGCAGGGCAATCTCGCCGCGATTGGCTATGAGGATCTTGTCGAACATGCGGCTCCCGCGGGCGAGCAGCGGAGTGGCGAATGGCAAATGGTCAGCGCTCAAAACCATTCGCTATTCGCCACTCGCCATTCGCCATCTACTCAATAATGACCAATGGCTCGCCGAATTCGACCGGCTGGCCGTCCTCGACGAGAATTTGCGTCACCGTGCCGGCGCGCGGCGACGGGATCTGGTTCATCGTCTTCATCGCTTCGATGATCAGGAGATCTGGCCGGCCGAAACCTTGGTGCCGACCTCGATGAACGGCTTGGCGCCGGGCTCAGGCGCCCAATAGGCGGTGCCGACCATCGGCGAGGGGACCACGCCCGGATGCTTGGCGAGGTCGGCAACCGCCGCGTTCCCCGCAGCGATGGCTGCCGCCGCAGCCGGCGCCGGTTGGAAGCTCGCCGGCATCGCCGCCGACACGCTGATGTTGCGCGCGACACGCACGCGCAGCCCGGCGCGCTCGATCTCGATCTCGGTCAGGCTGGTCTCGTCCAGCAACAGCGCGAGTTCGCGGATGAGCGCGCTGTCGTCGCTCTTTAGATTTGCGGCTGATTTGTCCGCTGATTTGTTGTCGGGCTGGCGGGCCATGCTCTTGATCCGGAATTCTCGATGTGGGTGACGGCTTAAGCGTCAGGTGTCGTTCGACGTCAGATTTTTGAGGTCAATTTTTTTGAAGTCAGTCTTTGGCCCTGGCGCCGAGTTTGGCGGCCAGGCCTGATATTGCGAGCCGGTAGCCGTCGACGCCGAAGCCACAGAGCGATGCAAAGGCGGCCATCGCCGTGAAGGAGTGGTGACGGAAGCTCTCGCGGGCGTGGATGTTGCTGATGTGCACTTCCACCGTCGGGATTTTGACCGCGACCAGCGCGTCGTGCAACGCGATCGAGGTGTGCGAATAACCGCCGGCGTTGATGATGATGCCGGCCGCCTTCTTCGCATGCGCCTCATGGATGAAGTCGATCAACTCGCCCTCGCGGTTGGACTGGCGGCAATCGGCCTTCAGGCCGAACTGTGCTGCCGTTTCGACGCAAAGTTTTTTCGACGTCGGCGAGCGTCGCATGGCCGTAGGTTTCGGGCTCGCGCGTCCCCAACATGTTGAGGTTCGGGCCGTTGAGCACATAAATCGTCGCGGCAGAGGCTTGGGCGCTTCCTTGGGCCATCCGGATTCCAGCAAAAAGGGGCGGGCGGGTCGCGGGGTTATAGGTAACAACGCGGCCAAGGGGAAGCCTTTAGGCCGCTCTTGAGCCTTTCAAGGGCCTTACCCTGTTCATAAAAAAGGCGGATATAACCTGCTGAATTTATTCATTAACCAATGGACGCGAATCGATTGCCCGGCCGTCCGCGCGCCGATTCTCCAGCCGTCATTCATCCCCAAGGCGTTGCTCGGGGCCGAAAGCGATGGAAACGATGCTGCTCATGGTGGAGCGGCGCCATGACTAGTCAATCAAGTTGTGGCTATTGCTTCAAACTGCTGCAGCTTGGTCATGCCCTTGATCAGCGAAAAGGGCGGGCATTGCTGCCCGCCCTGATGCTTGCGAAAGGCCGCCGTCAGGCGTCCAGGACCGCCACGATCTCGTAGGTGTTCGGATCGACGATCACGATCTGCTCCCTGACGAGGATGTACTTATACCTGCGCCATTCCGGATAGATCGTCACCACGCGCTCCGGCAGCGTGTGGAAGGTCACGTCGCGTGGTATGCGCGTGCCGACCGAAATCGAGAAGTTCACGTTCGTCACCGGCTGAACGCGTGTCTCCTTGATCGCGGTGGTGATCTGGGTGCGCTGCTCGGTCGAGAGCTTGGCGCCCGCGCCGGCCTGACCTGTCGTGGTCGTTTGGTCCGCGGCTCCGCCCTGCGTCTGGGTCTGCGTGCGGTCGCGGTCCTGCTGGCCCTGGACCTTCTGGTCACGCTGCATTTGGTCACGGCCCTGGGTCGTACTCTTCTGGTCACGGTCACGCTGGGTCGTGCCCTGCTCACGCTGCATCTTGTCTGGGCCGGTGCCTTGGCCGGTCGTCTGGCCCTTGTCGCCCTTCATGGTGCCGCGGTCCTCTTTGCCCTCGGCCTTCATGTCCTTGCTGCCCTTGCGGTCTTCGCTGCGCTGGGCCTTTTCGCCGCCCATCGACTTCTGTTCGGACTCTGCGCCCTTCATGCCGGTCGTGCCGCCGGGTTCGCGCTGCTGCATAGTGCCGCCACCGCCGCGCTCAGAAGAAGCACCGCCCCGCTCGGAAGGCGCGCCCTGCTGCGCCGCAGAACCGGCCGACCCTGCGTCACCGCGTCCCATGCCGGTGCCTTGCGCATTCGCAAAGCCGGTTCCGGCGATCAGGGCCGCCGCAGCGACCGTCATCAGAAAGCGATTACTCATCGAATGTCTCCTCACGTTTCTGCATTGCCCGCGCCGACAACGAAAGGAAATGCCTGATGTTCCTGATAGTTGGCGGTTCCGCCGCCATTGTTTTGTGAACGCGGGATGAACCGCTGCGCCACAGAGTGCTGCAACGAAAACGAAAAGGCCGGCTGTCGAGCCGGCCTTTCACTTCATGCGCGAAGGGGAGCGTCATGTGCGAAGGGAGCGTCGCCTCAGCAGGTCGCCTTGCCGCAGCGGGCGTTGCTGATCTTTTCGCGTAAGGCCTCGACGCCGACCGCGCCGATCACGACCTGCTTGCCGATCACGTAGCTCGGCGTGCCGTTCATGCCCATGGCCTCGGCGAGCTTGAAGTTTTCCTCGAGCGTGCTGCGCACCTCCGCGCTGTTCAGATCCTTCTCCAGCTTCGCCATGTCGAGGCCGACTTCCTTGGCAACGGCCATCGCGCGTGCCTTGTCGGCGGCGCCGCGGCCGGTGAGCAGCTTCTGATGGAAGTCGAGATATTTCTTGCCAGTCGGATCCTGCATGCGCACGGCGACGCCGACCTGAGCGGCTTCGACCGAGCCCGCGCTCAGCACCGGAAATTCCTTGAGCACGACCTTGAGCTTCGGGTCACTCTTCATCAGCTCCATCATGTCCAGCATCGCGCGCTTGCAATAGCCGCAATTGTAATCGAAGAACTCGACGAAGGTGACGTCGCCGTCCTTGTTGCCGACCGTAACGTTGCGCGGCGAGTTGAAGATCGCGTCCGCATTCTTGGCGACGCCGGCTTCGTGCTTGGCGGTTTCGGCTGCGGCCTGACGCTTGCTGAGTTCGGTCATCGCCTCTTCGAGCACCTCGGGATGCGCGATCAGGTAATTGCGTACGATGGCCTCAATGTCGCCGCGCTGGGTGTCGGTAAAACTCTGCGCGGAGGCGGACAGCGGTGCGCCGCAGAGCGCCAAAGCGAACAGTGCGGGGATGAGAAGACGGAACGAGGGCATCGGTAAATCCTTATGCGGCGAGTTCCCGGGCAATTCTGCTGAAGGCCGGCTCCGAGAATATCTTGGATCGGGTTGGCCAAATCCTTGATAGCGAAGTCCTTGATACCAAGTCCTTGATGATCAAGTCTTTGGTGACCAAGTCCGATTATAGCCGAATGCGGCTTAATTCTAGTTGCCCTTCTGGCCGAGCAGCGGCTTGGTGTTCACGATGTCGTCAGCCTTGACCCATCCTGGCGTTCCGACCGCGAAGCGTGTCTTTGCCCGTGAGGCGAGATCGCGCGCCGTCTTGCTGTCGCCGCGCAGGTAGGCGGCCTGGGCCGACGCCAGATCGGCCTGCGCGTAATCTCCTTTTCGGCCATAGGCGATCGCAAGCTGCATATAGCCGATCGGCGCCTCGCTCTCGCGCGCTACCGCCGCGCGCAGGATGGCAATCGCCTCGTCGGTGTGGGCGTTGTTGCCGGTTGCCACGAGGGCCTGCCCAAGCATCATCTCGATGAGCGGCGCGTGGTTGGAGAGCGCTACGGCCTTGCGAAGCGGCGCGATCGCCTCCTGCGGCTTGCCGCCCTCCAGCAGTGCCTGGCCGCGCACCTCGTGGAAATAGGGATTGTTGGGCTGCTGCTGAA
This sequence comes from Bradyrhizobium sp. RDI18, assembly GCF_043203335.1. NCBI lineage: Bacteria > Pseudomonadati > Pseudomonadota > Alphaproteobacteria > Hyphomicrobiales > Nitrobacteraceae > Bradyrhizobium > Bradyrhizobium sp. RDI18. Next base: position 514,605 of record NZ_JBICRN010000008.1, read on the forward strand.
TCAGGGCGTCGATCTGCGCGAGCGCGCTGCGCAGGTCGCCGTGCCGATAAGTCGCGATCGCATGGGCGTAGCGCGCAGGCAGGCTGTTGTTGGACAATGGATAGCGCCGGTACACGGTATCCTGCCGCTCCATGAAGGCCGAGATCTTGGCGCGCACCATGTCGTGGCGTAGCTGCAGGGCAGGGTCGTCCTTTTTATCCCAATAAGGACTCGACCGTGCCAGTTCTTCCAGCGCGGCGACGCGCTGAGACGGCATCGGATGCGACTGAACGTATGGGTCCGTACCACGAGCGGCGAACAGACTCTCGTCGGTGAAGCGCTTGAAGGTCTCGTGCATGCCCCTGGCGGACTGGCCTGTAGCGGTCAGAAACTTGACGCCGGCCTTGTCGGCGTTCTCCTCTTGCTGACGTACATAGGAGAGCAGGTTGCGGCGGATCATTTCTCCCGGCGCGGAAAACATCGCCGCGCCGGCGTTGGCCAACCCGCTGTTGCTGCCGCCTTGCGCGCCCGCGACCATCGCGCCGGCACCAAGCAGCATGGCGATGATCATCTGCGTCTGGGCCCGCGCCATTTCCTCGCGCATCTTGGAGAGATGGCCGCCGGCAAGATGGCCGGTTTCGTGCGCCATCACGCCGATGATCTGATTCGGTGTCTCCGACTGCATGATCGCGCCGTAGTTCACGAAGATGCGTCGGCCGTCCGCAACGAAGGCGTTGAAGACGCCTTGGTTGATGATCACCATCTGGATATTCTGTTTTTCCAGACCGGCGGCGCGCAGGATCGGCCGCGTATATTCGCGCAGCAATTGTTCCGTCTCGGTATCGCGGAGCACCGGTGGGCCCCTGTTCTGCGCCAGCGCAGCCATCGGCGCGACGGCAAGGGCGACTGCAGTCGTCAACGTGGTCAACTTCAGTGATTTCTTGCGTGGGGCGATGCGGAGCAGCATGAACAGTCTTTGGCGATTGGCGGTGCATCCGGATTTGCCCGGACGCCGGTTCGGTTTCCGATTAGATCAGAAACGGGTCCCAGTTTGTTGTTTCAACGCGTTTCTTCACCGAGCCGGTATCACTTCGCTTGAAAACGCTATAACAAGCCACCGAATACGGCCAGTCTGGGGCGCTTACCGGCTCGGGAACCCGAATTCGGAACGGCGCCAGTGCAATAGCAGAGATCGATGCTGGAATCGACACTTAGAGACCGCGCGACAGCGCTGCTGACCCCCCTCGGCGCGGAGCGACGTTCCGCCCTTCATGGTGATGGACGTGATGGCGGCCGCGGCCCGCATCGAGGCGGCCGGCGGCCATGTCATTCACATGGAAGTGGGACAACCGGCGGCGCCCGCGCCCAGAACCGCCATCGCGGCCGCGCACGCAGCGCTCGGTGAGGCGCGGATCGACTACACCTCCGCACTCGGCATGCCCACGCTGCGTGCGCGGATTGCCAGGCATTATCGCGACATTTACGGCTGCGCGGTCGATACCGACCACATCGTGATCACGACCGGCTCGTCCGGTGGATTCATTCTGGCGTTCCTGTCGATGTTCGAACCGGGGGATCGCGTGGCGGTCACGGTGCCGGGTTATCCACCCTACCGGCATATTCTGACCGCGCTCGGTTGCGAGCCGGTGCTGATCGAGACCTCGAGCGCGACGCGCCATGCGCTGACGGGAGAGGCGTTGCTGGCGGCGCACCGCAAGGCGCCGCTGAAGGGCGTGCTGGTCGGCAGCCCCGCCAATCCGACGGGAACGATGATGTCGCGCGAAGCGCTCACCGGCCTGATCAACGCGGCAGAAGGTGCGGGCATCCGCTTCATTTCCGACGAGATCTATCACGGGCTCGACTATGCGTTTCCGGCGGTGACGGCGGCGGAGCTTTCGCCGCATGCGCTCGTGATCAATTCGTTCTCGAAATATTTCTGCATGACCGGCTGGCGGGTCGGCTGGATGGTGGTGCCGGAGGCCCTGGTGCGCCCGATCGAGCGGTTGCAGCAGAACCTGTCGATCTCGGTGCCGACGCTGTCGCAGATCGCGGCCGAGGCGGCATTCGAAGGCCGCGAAGAGATGGAGGCGATCAAGCGCGGCTATCAGGAGAACCGTCGCATCCTGATCGAGGGATTGCCGAAGGCCGGTCTCACCAGTTCCTGCCGGCCGATGGCGCGTTCTATCTCTACGCCGATGTTTCGGATTTCACGTCCGACAGTTTTGAGTTTGCCGGCCGCATGCTGGAGAAGGCGCACGTGGCAGCGACGCCAGGCGTCGATTTCGATCCGATCCACGGCCGCAGCTTCATTCGCTTCTCCTATGCGCGCTCGGCCGACGAGATGCGCGAAGCGGTGACGCGCATCGCGCGTTGGCTGCGATAACATCCGGCCCGTCACACACCTCATCCGCACCTATAACCAACCGGGAGCTATCCGTGTCCAGAACCATGACTGAAACCGTCGCGCCATCGCATTTCCCGCTCGCCGCGCTGCTGTGGCCGCATCGTGCCGATGGATCGTCGGGCCTGTTGCGCAGCGTGATCCTGGTCGCGCTGGGAACGGCGCTGCTGACCTTGTCGGCGAAGGTCAATCTGCCGTTGCCCTACGTGCCGATGACGCTGCAGACGCTTGTCGTCCTGGTGATCGGTGCAGCCTATGGCTGGCGGCTCGGCAGCGCTACACTCGTGGCCTATCTGGCAGAGGGGGCGATCGGATTTCCGGTATTCGCAGGCCCGGTGGGCGGTCTCGCGCCGTTCGTCGGTCCGACGGCCGGATATCTCGTCGGCTTCGTAGCGGCGGCCTTCGTGACGGGATGGTTGAGCGAGCGCGGCTGGGACCGATCGGTGCTCCGGTTATTCGTGGCGATGGCGTTCGGGCACGTTCTCATTCTTGCCGCCGGATTTGGTTGGCTTGCGTTCGGCATGAAGCTCGGCGTCGAAAAGGCGTGGCTGGTCGGCATTGTGCCATTCATCGCGGCATCGCTGATCAAGAACGCGCTCGGCGCTGCTCTCGTGCCGGCGATCCGGCGGATTTTTGATCCGCGCGGTTAAGCCATTGCGTCAGACAATAAAAAACCGCCCGGTTTTCGCCGGGCGGTTTTTCTTTTAGGTTCGATTCTTTACTCGCCGCTGCCGAAGCGCCGTGACCACCAGCCTGCCTTGCGTGGCGCAGCTTCGCCTGATGAGGAGGGCGCAGGTTCGGCTGGAGCGGGCGCGGGGTGCGCGACCGGCTCCGGCGCGTTCTGGCTGACGGCGGGCGCCGGCTCAGTCGGAGCGCTGGTCAAGAAGCTGACTTTCTCGCGCACGGTCGAGCGCCGCCGCGCCGCGGCGCGCTCGGCCTCTTGCCTGGTTTCCTCAGCGGTTGGCGCCGGCGCACTCGCAACCGGCTCCGGCTGGGCATCGGCCGCAGGCTGCATCTCCGCCGGCGGCGAGACCGGTTCGGGCTGGGCGTCGGCCTGCACCAGTGATGGCGCGGGCTCGGACGAGGCGCCCTCGAAATCGGCAACCGCACTGGTCGCCTCCGGAGCTGGGGGCGGCCCGAGTTCGTCTGCGATCGACCCGGCAAGACCATCTTCCAGTCCGGTACCGCGCCGGCGGCGTCCGCCGCGACGGCCGCGGCGGCGCGGGCGCCGCTCGCCACTGGCAAGTTGATCGCCACGGACCGTGCCGGCCTGTTCGTCGCCTTCGTCCTCGTCGGCTTCGCCGTCCTCGGCGATCGCGCCTTCGATGGCCTCGCTTGCGACGCGCATCGCGTCACCGTCCTCGCGCGGGGCGCCACCTTCACGCGGCTCGCCACGGCCGCGCCGGCGCCGGCGCCGCTTGCGGCGGTGACCGTCTCCTTCGCCTTCGGCAACCGCTGCCTCGGCGCCATCGTCGGTCAGCCCCTCGGTCTCCTCGGTTTCGATCTCGGACTCGGTCTCGATGTCGAACGCCTCGTCGTCGTCATAGACTTCCTCGACCTGCGGCGGGAAGGCGGCAGCCTGCGCTGCCAGCAACGCCTTGGCGGCTTCCAGCGTGTGGACCTGCTCGCCGCGGTCTATGACGTATGATTGCTGGCCGCTCACGGTGGCGTCGGCGACGACGGCGAGCGTGACCTTGAAGGCGTTTTCGAGATCGCGCAGGTGGCCGCGCTTGTGGTTGAGCACATAGAGTGCCACGTCGGTGCGGGTGCGCACCACCAGATTGTGGGTGGCGCCCTTCATCAGGATTTCCTCGATGCCGCGCAGCAATTGCAGTGCGACCGAGGAAACCGAGCGCACATGACCGCTGCCGCCGCATTGCGGGCAGGGCTCGGTCGAGCTTTCCAGCACGCTGGCACGGATGCGCTGGCGCGACATTTCCAGAAGACCGAAATGCGAGATGCGTCCGACCTGGATGCGCGCGCGATCCTGCCGCAGGCAGTCGGAGAGCTTGCGCTCGACCGCGCGGTTATTGCGCTTCTCGTCCATGTCGATGAAGTCGATGACGATCAGGCCGGCGAGGTCGCGCAGACGCAACTGCCGCGCTACTTCCTCGGCCGCCTCGAGATTGGTCTTGAGCGCGGTGTCCTCGATGTGATGTTCGCGGGTCGAGCGGCCGGAGTTGACGTCGATCGAAACCAGCGCCTCGGTCTGGTTGATGACGATGTAGCCGCCGGACCGTAGCTGCACGGTCGGCGAGAACATCGCGTCCAACTGGCTCTCGACACCCATCCGTGAGAACAGCGGCTGGCCATCGCGATACTGCTTCACCGCCCGCACGTTCGAGGGCATCAGCATCTTCATGAAGTCTCGCGCTTCCTGGTATCCGGACTCGCCGGCGACCTGGATCTCGTCGATTTCCTTGTTGTAGAGGTCGCGCAGGGAGCGCTTGATCAGCGAGCCTTCCTCGTAGACGAGGGTAGGGGCCTGCGACTTCAGCGTCATGTCGCGCACGGTCTCCCACATCCGGATCAGATATTCGAAGTCGCGCTTGATCTCGGGCTTGGTCCGCGAGGCGCCGGCGGTGCGCAGGATGATCCCCATGCCCTCGGGCACGTCGAGGTCCTGCACCACTTCCTTCAGCCGCGAACGGTCCTGGGCAGAGGTGATCTTGCGGCTGATGCCGCCGCCGCGGGCGGTGTTGGGCATCAGGACGGCATAGCGGCCGGCCAGCGAGAGGTAGGTCGTCAACGCCGCGCCCTTGTTGCCGCGCTCTTCCTTGACGACCTGAACCAGCATCACCTGGCGGCGCTTGATGACTTCCTGAATCTTGTACTGGCGGCGTGGCCGGAACGGGCGCTCCGGAACTTCCTCCAGCACGTCGTCGCCACCGACGGATTCGACGACGTCCTCTTCGGCGTCCTCGCCATCGTCCTCATCGTCATGGCCGTCGTCGGCCTCCAGAGCAGCGGCGGGTTCATCGGGAGGGGGAGTATAATCACCGACGTGCTCGACGTGCGGCACGTCGTCGGCATGGGCGGCGTTTTCCTGCGCGCGCTCCTCGTCATGACGGTCGTCATGGCCGTCCTCGGCCTGCACTTCGGCAGCTTCGACCGAAGCAGGGGCGGGCGCATCGGATTGCGTCTCCGCGACCGGAGCTTCGCTCGCGGCGCGCGGCTGTTCGGGCTCGTCGTGATCGTGTGTGGGGCGGTCGCCATCATGCGCCCGCTCGTCACCATGCGCCTCATGGTCGTGCGCATCACGATCGTGAGAAGCCGATTCGGCGTGATGTTCGGGGTCATGTGCCGGCGTATCGCCGGCCTGCACGGCCTCAGGCTCGTGCAGATGTTCTTGAAAATCTTGATCTTGAAAATTTTCCTGGCGCTCATAGGGCTGGGCGGCCTGCGAGGATCCTCGCTGCTACCCTCGACCACGTCGCTCTGGACGCGGTCGCCATGGCCGCGGCGGCGCGCATTACGGTGGCGCGAGCGGCGGCGATGGCTGGAGCGGCTCTCGCTTTCTTCCTCGGCCTCGCGATGGGCGCGCTCGTCGGCCTCGATCAGCGCCTGACGGTCGGCGACCGGGATCTGGTAGTAATCTGGGTGGATTTCGCTGAACGCCAGGAAGCCATGGCGGTTGCCGCCATATTCGATGAACGCCGCCTGCAGCGACGGTTCTACGCGCGTGACCTTAGCGAGATAGATATTGCCGCGGAGCTGCTTGCGCTGGGCGGTCTCGAAATCAAACTCTTCGACGCGGTTGCCGCGAACCACAACGACCCGGGTCTCTTCCGGGTGGGTGGCGTCGATCAACATCTTGTTGGGCATTTTTGAACTCTTGACGGCGGCGGGCGCGGTGCATGGCGCGCGCAAACTGCGCGGCCCGGTGACGCGACGGTCCACCTGATTCGGGGTGAGGGGAAGGCCAAAACGCACTTCTTGGCGCCGCGCCGAACGGGGGCCCACCAGAGCGATTCGACGCGCGAAGCTTCCGCCTCGCGTCGGCGCGATCATTCCGTGGATCTTGGTCGGCAACACAGTCTGGCGCATCAAGCGTCGGCCCGTCTGAACATGTTGGCGGAAAGGGATACCGCCGTATTTATCGCTGAAGGCCCGGTTCGGCGCCTAAACGCCCGCCGGCCATCGCATATCGGACCGTTATGGTCCGGATAATCAGTTTTGCCGTGTCTTAAACCGCCCCTGGAAAAAGTACCTGGGACCGGACGCCGCTCGGGCTCGAAACCGCCGCTCCGTGTCAGCCGCGCGCGGCGCTGGCTGTGGAGGGATCGGGAAAGACGCAGGTTCCTCCGGGCTTCGGAGGTTCCGGCGCTGCACCGGGAGGCTGAACGCGACACAACCGGGAGTATTAGCCGTCAGCACCTCGTACATACGTGGATCGGGGGCTCCGTGCAAGGGAAGCGCAAGGGAACCCGCCGCCGGGCGTCGCTGCACGGCAACACCTGCTGTTTTTTCGGTGATAAAACGTTAAGGCCCGATTAACCCTGCGGTTCTAATGCGGTAAGGAGGGCTCCTCCGGAGGCACCGAATCGTTGGCGAGCCGCGCAAATCACCTTGTTTTGCTGGGATGTGGGTTATTGTGCACCGCAGCGTTGCTGTGCACCCAGATGATTGATTCCTGCGCAGCCCAGGGAGGAGCTTCTCAACCGCCGGCTTCTGTCGCCGCCGTCCCCGGCCCGGCGGCCGTATCGAATTTCCCGATCGCGTCCGATGCCCGGCTGGCTGGCGATGCCAAGCAGACCCGTTTCATCCTCGATCTGGACAAGCCGGTTCAGTTTCGCGCCTTTGCGCTGGCGGACCCTTATCGCGTGGTCGTCGATCTTCCCCAGGTCAGCTTCAATCTTCCCGCCGGGATCGGAGTCGGGGGACGGGGGCTGGTCAAGGCGTTCCGTTACGGTCTCGTCATGCCAGGCGGATCACGGATCGTGTTCGACCTGACGGGGCCGACCAAGATCGCCAAATCCTATGTGCTGGAAGCGGCCAACGGCCAACCGCCGCGGCTGGTGCTCGAATTCGAACAGGTGGACCGCACCGCCTTTGTCCAGTCGCTGCCGCCGGAAAGCCGCCCCGAACTGCGGCCCGCGATCGCCGAGGCCAACGCCGCCGCTCAACCGGATTCGTCAATCGCCCAGCCGCCACAAGCACCCGACAAGCGGCCGGTGATCGTGATCGATCCCGGTCATGGCGGTGTCGACAACGGCACCCAGGCCGGCGGCGGCGATATCATGGAAAAGAACTTGGTGCTGACCTTCGGCCTGGCGCTGCGCGACCGGATTGAGAAATCGGGCAAGTATCGCGTCGTCATGACCCGGACGGACGACACTTTCATACCGCTTGGCGACCGCGTGAAGGTCGCACGCAACGAGGCGGCGGCACTGTTCGTCTCGATCCATGCCGACGCTTTGCCGCGCGGCGAGGGCGACGCCCATGGCGCCACCATCTACACGCTTTCAGATAAGGCCTCCGACTCCGAGGCCGAGCGGCTGGCCGATACCGAAAATAAGTCGGACGCGATTGGCGGAGTAAGCCTCGTCGACGAGCCGACCGAAGTCGCCGACATCCTGATCGACCTGGTGCAGCGGGAGACCAAAACCTTTTCAAACCGGTTTGCACGGACGCTGATGAGTGAAATGAAGAATACCGTGCGGATGCACAAGCATCCGTTGAAATCGGCCGGTTTCCGGGTTCTGAAGGCCCCGGACGTGCCGTCGGTGCTGGTCGAACTCGGCTATGTCTCGAACAAGGGCGACCTCGAGCTTCTGGTATCGGAAAACTGGCGGAACAAGACGGTCGGCGCGATGGCGCAGGCAATTGATACTTTTCTGGCCAAACGGCTGGCAACTGCCGGACCAGCCAAGTGAAAAGCCCGGTACGCGTGGCGTAAGGGTGGATTGAAAAGGGGCCGTCCGACGGACCAAGCCCTAGTTTGGCCACAGCGGCAACGGTATAGAAAACGGACTGCTGGTCTTTGGAATCGGTCAATATTGTCCGCCGGACCTTAATTATTGTTCGACCGCGTAACGGCAACCCGTCCGGCGGGATTGCCGTATCTGGATAGGCGCCGCGGATGACGGCGCACAGGGTTGGAACGGAACTTCGATAATGCGCTTGCTGGTCCGGTTTTTGGGTTTCCTGTTTGCGGCCGGCACCGTGGTGTTCCTGGTCGGCGTGGCAGGCGTCGCGGGCGCGATCTGGCATTTCTCCAAGGACTTGCCCGACTATTCGCAGCTTCAGGATTACGAGCCGCCAGTGATGACGCGTGTGCACGCGTCCGACGGCGCACTGCTCGGCGAATATTCCAAGGAGCGCCGGCTCTATCTGCCGATCCAGGCGGTGCCAAAACTCGTCATCAACGCCTTCCTCGCGGCCGAAGACAAGAATTTTTACGAGCATGGCGGCATCGACTTCACCGGCATGGCGCGCGCGGCCGTGCTCTATGCGCAGAATTTCGGCTCCAACAAGCGTCCGCAGGGTGCGTCGACGATCACCCAGCAGGTCGCAAAAAACTTCCTTCTGACCAACGAGGTCTCTTTCACCCGCAAGATCAAGGAAGCCTTGCTGGCGATGCGCATCGAGCGCGCCTATTCGAAGGACCGCATCCTCGAGCTCTATCTCAATGAGATCTATCTTGGTCTCGGCGCCTACGGCATCGCGGCGGCGTCGCTTGTCTATTTCGACAAATCGGTGAACGAGCTCACCATCGCGGAAGCCTCCTATCTGGCGGCGCTGCCGAAGGCGCCCGCGGCGCTGCACCCGGTGCGTAACCGCGATCGCGCTGTGGAGCGGCGCAACTACGTGGTCGATCGCCTGGTAGAAAACGGCTGGATCAAGCAGGCCGATGCCGACAAGGCCCGCAAGGAACAGCTCAACGTCACCACCAGCCGCGGCAACGGCGCGCATACCTTCGCCGGCGAATATTTCGCCGAGGAAGTCCGGCGCGACATTTTCGAGCGCTACGGCGAAAAGAAACTGTACGAAGGCGGATTGTCGGTCCGTGCCACGCTCGACCCCAAGATGCAGGTCATGGCGCGCAAGACGATGGTCGCCGGGCTCGTGAGATATGACGAGGCGAGTGGCTGGCGCGGCGCGCCCTCGAAGCTCGATATTTCCGGCGATTGGGGCGTGAAACTCGCCGACGTCAAATCGCTCTCTGATATCGCGCCGTGGCGGATGGCGGTGGTGCTGGAGACATCAGACCAATCGGCGCGGATAGGTTTCCAGCCGGGCCGCGAACTCGGTGGCGCCGTCAGCAAGCAGCGGCAGACCGGCATCATCACGCTCGATGGCGTGCGCTGGGCCAAGGCTGCATCCGGACCCGCCAAGGGCAGGACGCCGAGCTCCGTGGCGCAGGTGCTGTCGCCGGGCGACGTGATCTATGCCGACCCGCTGTTCGACAAGGAAGGCAAGCCGGTCGAGGGCCAATACCGGCTGCGCCAGTTGCCGGAAGTGTCCGGCGCGTTGGTCGCCATGGATCCGTGGACCGGCCGCGTGCTGGCGATGGTGGGCGGCTTCTCGTTCGACCAGAGCCAGTTCAACCGCGCGACGCAAGCCTATCGACAGCCGGGTTCGTCGTTCAAACCGCTGGTCTATTCGGCGGCAATGGACAACGGCTATACGCCGTCGACCGTCGTGGTCGACGCGCCCATTGAGATCGACCAGGGGCAGGGCGCCGGCGTGTGGCGCCCGGAGAACTATTCGTCCGGCAAGTACGGCGGGCCGACGACACTGCGCAACGCGCTCCGGCAGTCGCTGAACACGGTGACCGTGCGGCTCGCGCAGGACATCGGCATGCCCTTGATCGGCGAATATTCGCGGCGTTTCGGCGTGTATGACGAATTGCCGAATTACCTGTCCTATGCGCTCGGCGCGGGTGAAACCACGGTCATGCGCATGGTCACGGCCTATTCCATGTTCGCCAATGGCGGCCGCCGTGTGAAGCCGACCCTGATCGACCGTATCCAGGACCGCTACGGCCGCACCATCTTCAAGCATGACGCCCGCGAATGCCGCGGCTGCGACGTGCCCAGCGGCTGGAAGAACCAGGCCGAGCCGCAACTGGTGGATCGCCGCGAGCAGGTGCTGGACCCTATGACGGCCTACCAGATCACCTCGATGATGGAATATGTGGTGCAGGCCGGCACCGCGACGGTGGTCAAGGAAGTCGGCAAGCCCATTGCCGGCAAGACCGGCACCACCAACGACGAAAAAGACGCGTGGTTCATCGGCTTTTCGCCGGACCTCGTGGTCGGCATCTATGTCGGCTTCGACAAGCCGCGCAATCTCGGCCGCGGCATGACTGGCGGTCATCTCGCCGCGCCGATCGCCAAGGATTTCCTCAAACTCGCGCTTGCCGACAAGCCGGCGGTCCCGTTCAAGGTGCCCGCGGGCATCAAGCTGGTTCGCGTCGATGCCAAGAGCGGCATGCGCGTCGGTCCGGGCGAGGGCGGCCGCACCATCCTCGAAGCGTTCAAGCCGGGTACCGCGCCGCCGGACAATTACTCGGTTATCGGTGTTGCCGACATGGACGGCCGGGCGCCGCAGGGATACCCGCAAGGCTACCAGCCTGATGCTGCGGGCAACATCATGCGGCCCGGCACCGGCGGACTTTATTGATCCGGGCGAATCGTCGGCAATCTCAGGATGTATCCTTGGACATTGCGTGATACACGCGTCTGGACCCGGGTGGGTCCCGATGGTTGGTCTCGCGGCAGAGCGAAACGCCCGAGGTCGAGATAGGCGTCCGAGGATAGCGCAAAGCCTTCGCACGAGGGCAAACGCTGGCTGTCGCGGCGCAAGGGTTGGAATGGAATTTCGGTAATGCGCTTGCTGGTGCGGTTTGTGGGTTTTCTGTTTACTGCTGGCACCGTGGTGTTTCTGGTCGGTGTCGCAGGCGTTGCAGGCGCAATCTGGCATTTCTCCAGGGACTTGCCCGACTATTCGCAGCTTCAGGATTACGAGCCGCCGGTGATGACGCGCATCCATGCGTCCGACGGCGCGCTGCTTGGCGAATACGCCAAGGAACGGCGTCTCTATTTGCCGATCCAGGCGATGCCTAAACTCGTCACCAACGCCTTCCTCGCGGCCGAGGACAAGAATTTTTACGAGCATGGCGGCATGGACTTCACCGGCATGGCGCGCGCGGCCGTGGCGTATGTGCAGAATTTCGGCTCCAACAAGCGTCCGCAAGGTGCGTCAACGATCACCCAGCAGGTCGCGAAGACCTTTCTCCTGACCAACGAGGTTTCCTTCACCCGCAAGATCAAGGAAGCCTTGCTGGCGATGCGCATCGAGCGGGCGTATTCGAAGGATCGCATCCTCGAGCTCTACCTCAACGAAATCTATCTCGGCCTCGGCGCCTACGGCATCGCGGCGGCGTCGCTGGTCTATTTCGACAAATCGGTGAATGAGCTGACGGTTGCGGAAGCGGCGTATCTTGCAGCACTTCCGAAGGCACCTGGCACATTGCATCCGGTGCGCAACCGCGACCGGTCGATCGAGCGGCGCAACTATGTGATCGATCGCCTCTTGGAAAACGGCTGGATCAAGCAAGCCGACGCCGACAAGGCCCGCAAGGAACCGCTGGTCGTGGCCAGCCGGTCCAACGCCGCGCATACTTTTGCCGGCGAATATTTTGCCGAGGAAGTCCGGCGCGACATCTTCGAGCGCTACGGCGAAAAGAAACTCTATGAAGGCGGCCTGTCGGTCCGCGCCACGCTCGATCCGAAGCTGCAGGTGATGGCGCGCAAAGCGATGGCCGCTGGTCTCGTGAACTTCGACGAGGCCCAGGGTTGGCGCGGACCTGTGAGCAAGCTCGACATCTCCGGCGACTGGGGCGTGAAACTCGCCGACGTCAAATCGCTCTCTGACATCTCGCCCTGGCGGATGGCCGTGGTGCTGGAGACGTCCGATCAGTCGGCGCGGATCGGTTTCCAGCCCGGCCGCGAACTGGGAGGCGCGATCTCCAAGGACCGGCAAACCGGCCTCATCACGCTGGACGGTGTCAGATGGGCGAGAGCGGCCTCCGGTTCGGCGCGCAGCAAGACGCAAGCCTCGGTCTCGCAAATTTTGTCGCCGGGCGACGTGATCTATGCCGACCCGTTGTTCGACAAGCAGGGCAACCCGGTCGAAGGTCAGTATCGCCTGCGGCAATTGCCTGAAGTGTCCGGCGCCATGGTCGCGATGGATCCGTGGACCGGCCGCGTGCTCGCGATGGTGGGTGGCTTCTCGTTCGACCAAAGCCAGTTCAATCGCGCGACGCAGGCCTATCGTCAGCCGGGATCGACGTTCAAGCCGCTGGTCTATTCGGCGGCGATGGACAATGGGTATACGCCATCGACCATCATGGTCGACGGGCCGATCGAGATCGATCAGGGGCCGGGCGTCGGCGTCTGGCGTCCCGAGAATTTTTCGGTTGGCAGCTACCGGGGTCCCATTACCCTCCGTGAAGCCCTCAAATGGTCGGTCAACACCGTGACAGTGCGATTGGCGCAGGATGTCGGCATGCCCTTGATCGGTGAATATGCCAAACGCTTCGGCGTCTATGATGAGTTGCCGAGCTATCTTTCCTATTCGCTCGGCGCCGGTGAAACCACAGTGATGCGGATGGTCACGGCCTATTCGATGCTCGCCAATGGCGGCCGTCGCGTGAAGCCGACCTTGATCGACCGCATTCAGGACCGTTACGGCCGCACCATCTTCAAGCATGACGCGCGCGAGTGCCGCGGCTGCGATGCGCCCGGCGGTTGGAAAAACCAGCCCGAGCCTCAGCTTGTCGATCGGCGGGAGCTGGTGCTCGATCCGATGACGGCCTACCAGATCACCTCGATGATGGAAGGGGTGGTGCAGGGCGGCACAGCATCGGTGCTGCGGGAGGTGGGCAAGCCGATCGCGGGCAAAACCGGCACCACTTCTGACGGAAAAGACGTCTGGTTCATCGGCTTTTCGCCTGATCTCGTCGTCGGTCTCTATCTTGGCTATGACAAGCCCCGCAGTCTGGGCAGAGCCGCGCAAGGCGGCCATACCGCCGCTCCGATCGTCAAAGATTTCATGAAGCTTGCGCTCGCCAACAAGCCGGCGATCCCGTTCAAGATTCCCCCCGGCATCAGGCTGGTCCGCGTCGATGCCAAGAGCGGGATGCGCCCCAACCCGGGCGAGGGTGGCCGCACCATCCTGGAGGCGTTCAAGCCGGGCACCGCGCCGCCGGACAACTACGCCGTCGTCGGCGTGGTCGATGATGGACGGGTGCCGATGCAGCCGGGAAGCCCGCCTGACGCCACCAATGTCATGCGCCCCGGCGGGCTGTATTAGAGCGTTTTCCAGCGAAAGCCTGCCCCGGACTTGATCCGGGGTGTACACTGGTTCGCGTCAAGAAAACCCGTCAAAACAAAAATCTAGCCCGCCGGCATCAAACAAAACCCGAGTTCACTGGCCTGAGCCGATTGCGCTTTGCGGCGTACGCCGCTACATCCGGCCCGTTGTACATCCATCCGGTAGCGGTTCCATCCGCAGACAGAAGAGACCATGCGCGCCGAAGTCGAACGCCTTGTTGAAGAGATCAAGCAGTCAGTCGGGCTGCTGAGGAGGCATCTTTGACGTCGAGAAATCGACGGCACGACTGGCCGAGCTGAACAAGCTCGCCGAAGACCCCAACCTCTGGAACGATCCCCAGAAAGCCCAAAAACTGATGCAGGAGCGCACCTCGCTGGTGGATGCGCTCGAGGGCATCGGCAAGGTCGAGCGCGAGCTCGACGACAATGTCGAGATGATTGCGCTCGGCGAGGCTGAGAACGATGAAGGCGTGGTCGTCGAGGCCGAGAACGCGCTAAAAGCGCTGAAGAAGGAAGTCGCCCGCCGCGAGCTGGAAGCGCTGCTGTCCGGCGAGGCCGACAAGTTCGATTCCTATCTCGAAGTGCATGCCGGCGCCGGCGGCACCGAAAGCCAGGACTGGGCCGCGATGCTCCTGCGCATGTATACGCGCTGGGCCGAAAACCACGGCTTCAAGATCGAGTATCTGGAAGAAACGCTAGGCGAAGAGGCCGGCCTGAAATCCGCCACCATCCAGATCAGCGGGCACAATGCCTATGGCTGGCTGAAGACCGAAGCGGGCGTGCACCGCCTGGTGCGGATCTCGCCGTTCGATTCCAATGCGCGCCGGCACACCTCGTTCTCGTCCGTGCAAATTTTTCCCGTCGTCGACGACTCGATCAAGATCGACATCAAGGAGTCGGACGTGCGCACCGATACCATGCGCTCGGGCGGCGCCGGCGGCCAGCACGTTAACAAGACCGAATCCGCGGTGCGCCTGACGCATATTCCGACCGGCGTCGCGGTGGTCTGCCAGGCCGGCCGCTCGCAGCACAAGAATCGCGCCCAGGCGTGGGACATGCTGCGCGCGCGGCTCTACGAAATCGAACTGAAGAGGCGCGAGGAGCAAGCCGCCGCCGATCAGGCCGCCAAGACCGATATTGGCTGGGGCCATCAGATCCGCTCCTACGTCCTGCAGCCCTACCAGATGGTGAAGGACCTGCGCACCGGCGTACAGACCTCGGATACGTCGGGCGTGCTCGACGGCGACCTCGACGAGTTCATGGCGGCGACGCTGGCGCAGCGCGCGTTCGGCACCGCGCCCGGCCAGGTCGAGGACGTGGACTAATCCATGACCAACGTCGGAACGCGAACGTAAACGCGCCCGACGATGACGAAGGCAAGATGATCGAGATCGTGTCGCGGCCGAAATAACCTTCGGAAATCGGGTGGACCGCGACGTGCGTCCGGTCCTAACTGGCTGCGCGATTTCACCAGGTTCTTACTAAATGACAGTCAGCGACGGCCGGATCGATGCGCGCGACTGGGCGTTGCTCGCCGCATTGTCCGTCCTGTGGGGCGGGTCGTTCTTCTTCAACGGCGTGGTGCTACGCGAGCTGCCGCCGC
This sequence comes from Bradyrhizobium sp. RDI18, assembly GCF_043203335.1. Classification (NCBI taxonomy): domain Bacteria; kingdom Pseudomonadati; phylum Pseudomonadota; class Alphaproteobacteria; order Hyphomicrobiales; family Nitrobacteraceae; genus Bradyrhizobium; species Bradyrhizobium sp. RDI18. The sequence goes on from NZ_JBICRN010000008.1 coordinate 529,930, forward strand.
TTACGCTCGTGCTGTTGCGCGTGCTGCTGGCCGCCATGATCCTGCTGCCCGTGCTTTGCGTGCAGCGACTGCCGTTTCCGAAGGGGTGGATGGGCTGGAGGCCGTTCTTCCTCATCGCCTTGTTCAACAATGTGCTGCCGTTCTCACTGATCGTCACCGGACAGATGTGCATCCCAAGCGGACTGGCTTCGATCCTCAATGCCACCACGCCGCTATTCACGGTGGCGGTGATGGCGGCGGCGGGCGAGGAGAAGCTCATCATCAGGCGTGTGGCCGGTGTGATCGTCGGCCTCGTCGGCGTCGTGATCCTTCGGGGCGGCGGATTAGGTTTTGCCAACGGGCAGGGGCTCGGCATCCTGCTGTGTCTCGCGGCGGCGCTGAGCTATGGCATCTCTGCGCTGATAGCGCGGCGCGCGCTATCGGATCGCCGCCGCTTGCCACCGCCACGTTTCAATTGATGGCATCGAGCCTGATGATGATCGTCGTCGCCGGCATTTTCGAGCGGCCGTGGCAATTGCCAATGCCTGATACGGTGACATGGTTCGCCATCATCGGCCTCGCCGGCTTGTCGACGGCGCTGGCCTATATCGTTTTCTTCCAGGTGCTGCGGCGCTCCGGCGCCACCAACGTCATGCTAGTGACGCTGCTTGTGCCTGTTACGGCCATCCTGCTCGGCTCGCTCGTGCTCGGCGAGCAGATTTCGCCGCGTGAAATCGCGGGCGCACTGGTGATCGGCGGCGCGCTGCTGTTGATCGACGGTCGCGTGCTGAAGTTTCTCGAACGTTAGTTGGCTCGCGCAGGCGATGCGAGCCACTTGACATTTGCCTATATAGCAATAAGATTTGCCTTATAAGCAAAACGTGGGGAGAGCAGCGTGGTTTCGGCAGAAGCTGGCCGGCGCGCCCGCGAGGCGGCGCGCCTTGCTGCAATTGGAGCCGTCATTCGCAGGGCCCGTTCGGCGCGCAGTTTGACGCTCGATGAACTCGCCGGAATGGTCGGTCTGTCAGTGACATTTCTCTCGCGGATCGAGCGCGGACTGATCGCGTGTTCGATCGGCAATCTCTTGGAAATTGCCGGCGTCCTTCAGTTGCCGCCGGCCGAATTATTTGCCGACATCGAAGGAGAGGACCGGACGCGCGCATATCGAGTGGTGCGGTCAGTCGATGCCGTTCCAGCGAAGGGCGCTGATGCAGATTATGCCTGGCGCAAACTCGCTTCGGGCGTGGGCGAGCAGCGGCTGGAAACTTTTCTGCTCGAATTGTCGGCAAAACCGCGCAAGCCGACGCTGGTCGCGCATCCAGGCGAAGAAATGTGCTTCGTCCTCGAAGGCAGCGTCGAATTTCAGGTGGGGGACGAAACCATCGCGCTGGAGCGCGGCGATTCTGATTCATTTGCGCTCGGACGTACCGCATATGGCGTGGGCGCGGGAGTCCGGCAGTGCGCGCCTCCTCATGGTGACATCAATCGAAAATCAGTCGGCCATCGCGGTCGAGTGGTGGAGCGATATTGCGGGCAGGAAAGGCGAACGAGAGAAAACTGCAAAAGGGAGAGCGAAATGAGCGTCAGAAGCAAGCAGATTCCCGATACGGCGGCCGCAAATGCGGGATTGACGACCGCGCGCGAAGCGTCGCGGAAGGACCACAAGCCATACGAGACGCGCCATTTCGACGAAGTCGAATGGGAGACGATCCGGTGGCCGGGCGAGACAGGCAAAATGCTTTTTCATCCGCGACCGGAACGCCCGACCGAACCGAACGCAGGAATTCTGCGGCTTGAGGCCGGCGCCTATCATCCCGAGCACTATCATGGCTTCGCGCAAGTCTGGCATATCCTGAAAGGCGAGTTTTCAATCGACGGAACGTTGCATGGTCCGGGAACGGTGTTGTTCCATCCCGACCCGCACTTCGAGGGTGAATTCCGCACCGAAACGGGCGGGGAGATATTCATCGTCCAGTATCCTGGTCCGACGACCGGTGAGCGCCCAATCTATAGCGGGCGGTTCAACATGGCGGAACGCAAGGCGGTTGCGGGCGAACGCGTCGATCTCTGAGCCGGCGGATCACCCGATCTCAAGGAAGAAGCGAATTATCGCGTAAGCTGACTGGAAGCTGATGCCTTCCAGTCGGCAAGCCAGCTTTTGAACCTTCCGCTGTCGCGCTCGCCGCCGTGCCAGGCTGCGGTGACGGTGCCGTCGCCGGCCACCAGCACCACGACATCGAGCCCCTTGAGCGACGCAGCGTATCGATCGCCTGCTGCGGGGTCTGCGCGATGGGGCCTGCGACATTGAAGGAGGTGTTGACGGACAACTCGACGCCGATATGGCGGTCGAGCGCCTTCAAGTACGCATAGGTGAGGGGATCGTCGCCGGCGCGCACGATCTGGATGCGGCCGGTGCCGTCGGCGTGGATGACCGCCGGGATTTTTTCGCGCGCATGAGGCTTCGAATGCGCTGTCAGCACCATGTAATTGTAGGCATTGTAATCGGCATCCGCAGCGCCGGGCAGCAGTTCGAAGTATTCTTTCGCAGCCTCCAGCGTCGCCATCGGCGCCAGCGGCCGAATGGCCTCGCGGTATTTGACGCGCGCGTTGAGCAGCTCGCGCACCGCCGGGTCGCAGGGGTTGGCGAGAATTGAGCGGTGGCCGAGCGCGCGGGGGCCGGTCTCGGCCGCGCCCTGATACAGCGCGATCACGCCGTTTTGGGCGACCATCAACGCCATCAGGTCGGCGATCGCTTCAAGGCCTTCAGGCGTCGAGATATCGCCGATCCTTTGCGAGGTGATGTCATCGGCCGCAACGGCGTGGACGATGTCGCCTTGCGAGGGCGGCGTGCCGCAGTAGAAGGCGTGCGTCATCGGCGCGCCGCGCGGAGCGCCGGCCAGATGCGCGAACAGCCAGGCGGCACCGATGGTGACGCCGGGGTCGCCGGGCACCGGCGGCACCCACAGATGCAGCCGCCCCTTGCGCCGCTGCGCGCTCGCGAACCACGCTTCGTCGAAATGTTCGAGCAGCCGCATATTGCCGACCGCGTTCAGCGCGACGCCGCCAGTCAGCACCAGCCGGTTGGCGCCGGTCGTGCGCAACAAATGATCGACGACGTGGATCATGGCGTCCTCGAACACCAGTTGCGTCGCGGCTGCCTTGTCGAGACGATCCCTGGTATCGGGACGGTGGTGGATGTCCTCGACACGCAGCACCGCATCCGGATTCCAGAGCTGGTCCGGCTTAAGCGGTTCGCCGAGAATTTTGGTGAGCGCTTCCTTGTAGGGATGGTCGAACGGGTCGCAATACCAGTTGGCCAGCGCGCGATTGAGCCTGATATCGCCGTTCGCCCCAAAATGCAGAACGTCGCGCAGCCGCGCGTAATAGGGATTGCTGGCGCGGTCCATATCGCCCCAGGCGGCAGCGCCCATGTAGCGGCCCTCGCTGGATAGCCAGGTCCAACCGCCCTGTGTCGACGAGATCACGCTGTAGAATGCGCCGAGTGAATCGAACATGCTGTCGTTGCAGTAGAGCCGGCGCATCGCGCCGTTCTCGACCACATAGAGCGAGATCGAGCCTTGGTCGCCGGTGCCGTCGAGCACCGCAATCGCGGTCGGCGCGCCGTCGTCGGCGAATGGCGAGGCAGCGTAGGAAAACCATGCATGGTTGTCGTGATGCGGAAGGCAGATCAACGGCACGCGCTCGGCAAGCCCGAGCTGGCGGGCGAGGACCTTTGGCGTCCGCGTCATCTGGTCGAGGCGGCGGCCATCGAAGCCCGTGGCCTCGGTGGTGCGTACGAGTTTTAGGCTCTGCGGTAGTTCCTCGACCACCGAGCGCGCCAGCGTGCCGGCGAGCGTCGGGTAATCCCAACTCGTGAGCCATGCATCGATGTCGCCGATATCGCGGCCCATGCCGCGCAGCGTTCCTACCGCCGCGTCGATCGACAGCCTCGGATATTCGGTGGTGTGCTTGTTGCCGGAAAAGCGTTCTTCCTCGTTGTTGACGATCAGCCGCGGCCCATCCGCCTTCGTCACTTCGACCAACGCCAGACCTGAATTATGCGTGCCGGGCGCGCCGAGACCTGCGAGATACACCGTTTCGTCCCGCGCGAGTTTGTCGCGAACGTGTGCGAGCCGCGCATCGGCGAATTCAGAGCCGAGCTGATGAAATCCCGCAGCACCCATGGTCTTTGCAGCGAGCCAGCGCGCAAAGCGAAATCCACCCGCCGCGAGTTTTGGGTGTCGCGGACCAATTCGTGTGTTCGGTTTCAAGCCTTAGTCCAACCTCTGGGCCTCGCCATCGCGCAAGGTCATGCCTGCAGCCCGCATCAATCACAATTGGCGCCGGGCAACAATGCCGTTTTGTCATACGGAATAGGTGTATGCTTGCAAGCGCTGAAGCGGCTTGCGAGACAACGGCGAGGTATGGGAAGTATTCGGCGACGCCTTCACCGGCGAGGTTGGGCACTATAGGATGAGGCACCACAGCGTGGTGCCTCTCCTCGACCGTCACTATTCCGGAATATCCGGCTCCACGAGCAACGCGAGCTGGGTGAGCGACTGTTGCCAGCCGAGATAGCAGGATCTGACCGGGATCACCGTCGGCAGGTTTGTCTGTTCGATGTTGATCTCGGTTCCGACCGAAACCGCTTTCAGCGTCACGGTGACCTCGATGACGCCGGGCAAATTGGGGTCGTCGAAACGATCGGTGTAGCGGATCCGCTCGTTGGGCACGATCTCCAGATATTCTCCGCCGAACGAATGGCCGGCGTTCGTGGTGAAGTTGGTGAACGACATCCTGAACGTGCCGCCAACCTTCGCCTCGAATTGGTGGACCTTGCAGGTGAAGCCGTAGGGCGGCAGCCACTTGGCCATGGCATCCGCTTCGAGGAAGGCGCGAAAAACCTTCTCCGGCTTGGTGGCGAAGACACGATGCAAACGAACGGTATTGCCTTGGGACATAACGTTGCTTCTCCATTACTGAGCGCAGTGTATCGCGGGATTTGGTCGGGTTCAGCTCAGTCTCTGCCACAAGGACGACTGGCCTCCATGTGATCCGACACGGCGCCAAAAAAATTTCACCGACGCGGGCGCGCCGGTTCCGTTCACATGCCGGTAGACCGGCGACGTATTCCGCGATCAACAAGCGAACACGCCAGTTCTGACGGCGCGATGCTAGCCTGAGCTGAGCCGCACGCCCGCGCGCAGGAATTTCTGCGGGTCGACGGCATCGCCGTCGATCCGCGTTTCATAATGCAGATGCGGACCGGTGGAGCGGCCGGTTGAGCCGACGGCGCCGATGACCTGGCCGATCTTGACGAAGTCGCCGACCCTGACGTGAATCTCCGACAGATGGCCGTAGCGGGTCGACAGGCCGTTGCCGTGATCGACCTCCACCATGCGGCCGTAACCACCCATCCATCCCGACGACACCACCTTGCCGTTCGCGGTGACGCGCACCGGATCGCCGGTGGCGGCGCGGAAATCGAGGCCAGTATGCATCGCGGGCCGGCCGAGGAATGGATCGCTGCGAACACCAAAGCCCGAGGTGAATTCGACCTCGCCGACGACGGGTTTGCGGTAGGGCACCAGTGCGAGCGTCGCGTTGAGGCGCTGCATCTGGGCACGGGTGAGGTTGATCCGGTTGAGCTGGCGTTCGAACGCACCGGCATCCGCCGGCAGCTTCACCGCCACGAACGGGCCACCAATGGCCGAGCGCGGCGTTGCGGCTTCGAGCTGCGCCATATTGAGGCCGAGATCGGTGAACACGCCACGCATCCGGCGCAGCCGCGATTCCATGCTGTCCTCGACCGAGCTCAAGGCCGCCATCTGCCGCCGCTCGACGGTGTCCAGCGAGGTCTGCAGGCGGACCAGGACATTGTCGACACCCTGAACCTTGGCGAACTGATTTGGCTGCGGCTTGGCGACGGCGGGCGTGCGCGATTCCAGCCGGGCCTCGCGATCCGGCGGCGCGACGAAGATCACGGTGTTGCTGATCGGGGAGGGTTTTAGGCTGCCGGAAGCGGGCGGCTCCGCAGCAGCGCCGCGCGGCGGAGGCCGAATCGAACCGGTCGCCGCGACATCCGGCATCGCGCCAAGGGCAGTGGCGCGCGATTCGAGCGCGGTCTGGCGGCGCATGATCTGGTCGAGCTTCTGGTCGAACTGTTCCTGATCGAGCAACTGGCGGCTGGTCGTGCGGTCGATCTTGGCGCGCAGCTCTGCGATGCGGTCTTCATAGGCATATTGCATCTCGGCCTGTCGGGCGATCAGCCGGGTCAGGACATCATCGCGGAACGCGAAATAGGTGGCGGTGGCCGCCGACCACATACCAAGCAGCACGATCGTGCCGACGACGATCCAGAACACGACCGGGCCGAGCCTGACCTGCTTGCCGGCATGGACGATGGTGTAGCCGTCACCGTCCAGTGCTGCAGCTTTTGCGGCATGGGGTGCCGGACGGCGGGGCGGCGTCCGGCCATGATCGTGGGGATGGTGGTGATCGGCATAATGACCGGAACGATACGACATCGGCACTCCCGCGCCGGTCGGAAATCAGCTCCGTTCGGCTCAATTTGCGTGCCGATTTGACTCGTTCATGGTTAATTTTTGGGAAAGGGAACCTGCCGATCACATGGCGCGGACGGCGGCCAACACCTCGTCGGCATGGCCGTCGACCCGCACATTGCGCCAGATTTTGGCGATCCGTCCGTCGGCGCCGATCAGAACCGTCGTTCGAATGATCCCCATGAAGGTCCTGCCGTACATCGATTTTTCGCCCCAGGCGCCATAGGCCTCGAGCATCTCATGCTGCTCGTCCGAGATCAGAGGAACCGAAAGCTGGTGCTTGTTCCGGAAGGATTCCTGGGCTTTTACGGTGTCGGCCGAGATCCCGAGCACCACCGCTCCCGAATCGGCAAACTCGCTATCGAGCCGCGTGAAGTCGATCGCCTCCCGGGTGCAGCCGGGCGTGTCGGCGCGGGGATAGAAAAATAGCACCAGTTTCCTGCCGGCATAGTCTGCCAGCGAAACACTGCCGCCGCCGTCGCGCGGAAGGCTGAAGGGGGCGCCATGGCGCCTTCGACCAGTCCGGTTCCGGCAACCGGTTTGGGCGTATCCGATAGATTGGATTTTATTAACTGTTTCGATGTCGGCTTGTGCGACGCTTTGGCTGAAGGGGTCTTGGCCGTCATCGCCGGTTTGTTGGCCGGCTTCTTGGCGGCGGTTTTGGCGGCCTTGTTGGCTACCTTGGCGGCAGGCTTTTTGGTCGATGCCGGCGTGCTGCGGCGGGTGGCCTTGCTGGCGGTCTTGCCGGCAGTCTTGGCGGCAGTCTCGGCCGCGGCCGGTTTTGCGGTGGAAGTCTTGCGGTTCTTGGGGGATGGCATGGAGGATTTCTTGCGCGTTTTCTTGGACATACGCCTTCCTTTCGTCGCTTTCCGCAGATCAACCATTAGGGTATTGCGGGTCTCGCCTTTGACCGTCGGATTCGCTCCGGCTACTGGGCAAGTTTGATGACCCCGGAGTATGGTTACAAGGAATTCGACGCTACCCCCGTCCGCTCGTCGATGGGACCGCCCAATCAATCCTTGGGCCCGACCACGAGTAACAGTATTAATCGAGGAATGGCAGCGATGCCGGCACAGGAGCGCTCGATACCGATCGAAGAGCGTGCCCTTGGCGGCGATCAACCTCAGTGCCGGCACCGAGAGGCAATGGCTAAGAATACTTCGCCCAAGGGGTCGAATCCGCGTGCCGAGGCCCAGCAGTGGGATGACGCTGCGGGGTGGGAGCAGGACGAGGCGGCGGGCTATCGTGCGCGACGGCTGTTGTCGCGCTCAATTCCCGATTCCACCGGTTCGGCGACAAGTTCTCAGGGCTGCGGCAATGGATGACCGGCGAGCGCTGGGTCAAGCGCCTGGCGATCGTGATCGCCGTGCTGGCGGCGATCTTCACCGGTTGTTTCGGCGGTCTGTGGTGGCGGCTCGGCGCCGGGCCGATCAATCTCGACGTCGCGACGCCGTGGCTGGCGGCCGCGATCGAAGACAATATCGGCCATGGCAACACCGTCGAGGTCGGCGGTACGCAGATCGAGCGGGCCGGACGGATTCGAGATCGCGGTGCGCATCCGCGACATCGTGGTCCGCGACCGTGACCAGGTCGTCGTCGCCACCGCGCCGAAGGCCGAGGTGAAACTATCGGGCATGGCGCTGCTGATGGGGCGGCTGCGCGCGGAGAGCCTCAATCTGGTCGATGCCGAACTTTCGGTGCAGATCACACCCGATGGCCAGGTGACGGTGTCTGCCGGCGATACCGCCAAGCCACTCGCGACCGGCGTTGCCTCCAAGCGCGATGCCGGCATGCCCCCGACATTCCCCCGCCAGCCGCCTGCGCCGCCGCAAGGTGCGGCTGCGACGGCTCCCGATACCACGCAGAACGGATTGCTGGCTGGCCTCGACTGGCTCGACAGCCTCAGCCTGACCGGCCTCGACGGCCAGAACCTGAACGAGATCGGCCTCAAGAACGGCAATCTCATTGTCGACGACCAGCAGCGCGGCAACAAATGGAATTTCGAGAATATCAGCCTCAGCATGCGCCGTCCGAGCGGCGGCGGGGTTGCGGTGAGCCTTGGCGAGCAAGGTGCGCATCCCTGGTCGCTCAAGGTTGTGGTCGGACCGCAGCAGAACGGCGTGCGGTCGGTGGATCTTCGCGCCGACAAGGTGCCTGCCGCGAACATCCTGCTGGCGATGCGGGTCAAGGACCTGACCTACAGCGCCGAGCTGCCGCTTTCCGGCGAGCTAAAGGGCGAACTGGGCCGCGACGGTCTGCCGACCTATTTCCGCGGCAAGATCACCGCCGGCGCCGGGAACCTCATCGACACCGATACGCCTGACTATCCGATGCCGATCGATTCGGCGGAGATGAGCGTCGAATGGGATGCCGGACGGCGCGTGCTGGTCGCGCCCTTCAAGGTCGTTTCCGGTTCGAACCGGATTACGCTGCTCGGCCATCTCGAGCCGCCAAACGGCGCCACCACCGAATGGCAGGCCGGCCTTAGCGGCGGCACCATCCTGTTGGCCGGCACCGACAACGAACCGCCGCTGATCTTCAACCGGATCGCGATCGGGCTGAAGTTCGACACTGACCGCAAGCGCGTGCTGCTCACCCAGGCCGACATCAGCAACGGCGAGATCGGCATCGCCGGCACCGGCAGCATCGACTATGCGAACGAGGCGCGGCTGCAGCTCGGTTTCGCTGGAACGCCGATGTCGGCGTCAGCCCTGAAGCGGATGTGGCCGATCCTGATCGTGCCCGAAGTGCGCGAATGGGTGATCGAGCGGATCGAGCGCGGCACGCTCCAGCGCATCGAGGTCGGCGTCAACTCGCCGGTGCGCAATCTGTCGCGCAAGGGACCGCCGATTCCCGACGACGGTCTGGCCGTCAACATCGTCGCGTCCGGAGTTACCGCGCGTCCGGTCGACGACATGCCCGCGGTGCGCGATGCGGATTTGAAAGCGCGCGTTACCGGGCGAACAGCGACGGTGACGATCGGGCAGGGAATTGCCGACACACCCGCCGGCCGCAAGATCAACATTTCCGATTTCACCTTCGAGGTGCCGGACATGGCGCCGAAGCCATCGCCATCGCGGGTGAAGTTCAGGGTCGATGCGTCCGTGCCGGCAGCGGCCGAGATTCTGGCGTCCGACCGCATCAGCGATCTCTCCGGCACGCTGATCGATCCGAACGCCAGCAAGGAAATGTTGCCGCCGTCATCACGCTTGGCATGCCGGTCAAGGGCTCGATGACCAAGGCCGACACCACCTACACCGTGATTGCCGATCTGGCCGGGTTTGCCGCCGACAAGCTCGTAATGAACCAGAAGCTGGAATCCAATACGCTCAAGGTGCTCGCCAATAACGCGGGCTACCAGGTCAAGGGCGACGTCAAGATCAACGGGCAACCGGCTTCGCTGGACTATCGCAAGCCGAGCGAGGGCGACGCCGATATCAGGCTGCAGGCGACGCTGGATGATGCCAGCCGCGCGCGCCTCGGAATCGATTTCGGACCCGCCGTGAGCGGCTCGATCCCGATCAAGGTGGTCGGCAAGATCGGCGAGAACGACAGCCGCGTCGGCATCGAAGCTGATCTGACCTCGCTGCGGCTCGACAACATCCTGCCGGGCTGGGTCAAGGTGCCTGGCAAGTCGGGCAAGGCGACGTTCAATGTCGTGAAGAAGGAGCAATCGACGCTGTTCCAGGACATCGTGGTCGAAGGCGGCGGCGTTTCGATCAAGGGATCGCTGGAAGTCGACCAGAATGGCGATCTGTTGAACGCGAACTTCCCGACCTACGCGCCGTCGGACGGCGACAAGACGACGTTGAAGGCCGAGCGCGGCACTGATGGCGTCGTGAAGGTCACGATGCGCGGCGACGTGTTCGACGGCCGCGGTTTCCTCAAATCGGCGATCTCGGGCAAGGAAGCCGACCCCAAGAGCAAGTCGAGGAACATCGATCTCGATATCGACGTCAAGCTCGGCGCAGTCGCCGGCTTCAACGGCGAGGCGTTGCGCAGCGTCGACAGCAAATTCTCCCGCCGCAACGGCATCGTCAAGAATTTCACGCTCTCCGGCAAGGTCGGGCGCGACACGCCGGTGACCGCCGATCTGCGCGGCCGCGGGCAGGGACAGGGACGCGACATCATCATCCTGCAGACCAACGATGCGGGTGCTTTCTTCCGCTTCACCGACACCTATTCGAAAATGGTCGGCGGACAGCTCTCGCTTGCGATGGAGCCGCCGACGGTCGAACCCAGCGCCAAGGACGGTCTGATCAACGTCCGCGATTTCTCCGTCAAGGGTGAGGCCGCACTGGAGCGCGCCGCCGCGGGCGGAGCGGCCGGCGTTCAGAACGGCATTTCCTTTACGGCACTGCGCGCCGAGTTCATCCGGCAGAGCGGACAGCTCACGATCCGCGATGGTGTCGTGAAGGGTCCGATCATCGGCGCGACCATCGAAGGCAGCATCGACTATGTCGGTAATGCCGTGCGCATGAGCGGCACCTTCGTTCCGATGTACGGATTGAACAACATGTTCGGCCAGATTCCCGTGCTCGGCCTGTTTCTCGGTGGCGGCAGCAATGAGGGGCTGATCGGCGTGACCTATGAGGTGGTCGGTACGCCTGGCCAGCCCGTGCTGCGCGTCAATCCGATTTCGGCCGTGATGCCCGGCGTGCTGCGGAAGATCTTCGAGTTCAACACCGGCAAGCAGAACAACGCCCCGATCGAACTGCCGCCGAATAATTAGTCAGGCACCGCCGCAGGTTGGTGGATGATCGAATGGAAGCTTCGGGATGGGAAGCTTTCTCTCGGTTGAAATCACTGCTCTGGTCTGCTTGCCAGACAAGGATCCAAGAGGACATGGTTGGCGTCACGTCGTCGATATCCGCCTCTCACGATGACCGTGTCGCCAACCGCCACGCCATTGGATTGGTAGGTCACGCACATGATCCTGATATCCGGCGGTGAGCACAGCACGAGATACCACAAGACTTGATCCGTCTGCACCGCTGTGAGCTTGCCGACCACCGAGAGATCGATCCGGTAGTCGAGTTCTGGAATGCCGTCCGCCATCCGCCTGACATCCTTGCAGTCGGCAGGCCTCCGCGCGGGCTGCTCGGCTTCGGAAAATGCCGGACGGTCGGCAAATATATCGTTCGACGCGATTGATGGAGTCGAGCTCGGCACTGCAAAGCACAGGACAATGGTTGCTGCCGATAATCCGCCAGTTGCTGCGTGCATTCGGCACCTAGCCAGAGGCCATGGCCGAGACCGCCCGCGCGACCGAAGCCAAAGTGGCGTTTTGCTGCGCGGCAGAAACGGTGGCGCCAGTCAGATAGGCGGTGATCACGATGGGCGCCTTGCGGGGTGGCCAGATCACAGCAACATCATTGTTTGTGCCTCGGGCACCAGTACCGGTCTTGTCGCCGACGCGCCAGTCTTTCGCAAGACCCGCACGCAGTCGCGCGTCGCCGGTCTTGTTGGCGACCAACCATGCCGTCAGTTGCTCGCGCGATGCAGCCGACAGCGCTGTCGTGCCAAGGATGAGGGCTTGCAAATTGGAGGCCATCGCATTCGGTGTCGTGGTATCGCGGGGATCGTCGGGCAAAGCTTCGTTGAGCGAGGGCTCATCCCGGTCTAGCCGCGTGACTTGGTCGCCGAGGCTCCGCACGAAGGCCGTCAGCCCTGGCGGTCCGCCGAGGCCGGCAAGCAGGAGATTGCCGGCCGTGTTGTCGCTCAACGTCACCGCCGCTTCGCAAACCTCGGCGAGCGTCATGCCGTCGCCGCCGACGCGCTTCTCGGTTACGGGTGAGTACACGATGAGTGCGGATGCGTCGAAGGTTATGCGCCGCGTCAATTGTTCCTTGCCGGCATCCACCCGCGCCAGGATCGCGGCGGCTGCCAGCATCTTGAAGGTGCTGCACATCGGAAAGCGTTCGTCACCCCGGTGGACATGACGAGCACCCGTTGCCGTGTCCAGGACGCAAACACCGAGCCGGCCGCCGCTCTCGCGCTCCAGACGCCTGATCTCGTCGATCAGTCGTTGATTTGTGGTCGATGCACATATCGCTTGCCGGCCGCTCAGAGCAGTCGTTATCAGCGCTGCACCGCATCCAACCTGGAGCTGTCTTCTCGTGATCACTGGGAATCTCTCCTTGCTGCGCGCAGGAAGGTGCCGATCGGTCGCTGTCTTGACAAACGATGAGTTCTGCGGGCAGGCATAAGAAAAACTAGGGACAAGCAATGCGGCGCCGGATGAAGCTTTCGCACCTTCCGCTCAATGCGCTGCGGGCCTTTGAAGCGACAGCGCGCCATCTCAGTTTCACCCGTGCTGGCCTGGAGCTTCGAGTCACGCAGGCGGCCGTCAGCCAGCATGTGAAAGTGCTGGAGAACCGGCTCGGCGTACAGTTGTTTCGCCGGCTGCCCCGCGGCGTTGCGCTCACCGATGAAGGACAGTTGCTGCTGCCGAGCATTGTCGAGGCCTTCGGCCGGCTCACCGAAACGCTCAATCGCTTTGAAGACGGCCACTACCAGGACGTCATCGCGGTCGGTGTGGTCGGTACCTTCGCTTCCGGATGGCTGTTGCCGCGGCTCGATGCTTTCAGGAAAGCCTATCCACGGATCGATTTGCGCCTGTTCACCAACAACAATCGTATCGACATTGCGGGTGAAGGCCTCGATTACGCTATCAGGTTTGGCGATGGCCTTTGGCACGGCACCGAGGCGACCCACTTGATGGCAGCGCCATTTACCCCATGCTGCGCGCCTTCGCTGGCTCGCAGGCTGAGCCGGCCGGCCGATCTCAAGCGCGAGGTGCTGCTGCGTTCCTACCGACAGGAGGAATGGCCGCGATGGTTTACCGCGGCGGGACTGCAGAGTCCGGTCCTCAAGGGAATGGTATTCGATTCATCGATCACGATCGCCAGTGTAGCGGCGCGCGGTTTCGGCGTTGCGTTGTTGCCGGCGGCATTGTTTCAGGATGAGATCCGCCAGCGGCGGCTGGTACGTCCTTTCAAGGTCGAAGTCGCGCTCGGCGATTATTGGATCACGTCGTTGCACTCCCGACGACCGACAGCCGCGATGCTCTCATTCAAGAGCTGGCTGCTTGAAACGATCGCAGCAACAAAGAGGAGCCCTGGCAAGCAGGCCGAGACGTAGCTACCGCCGCAGCGCCGGCACGACCAGGAACGGAATCATTCCGAGCACCACGGCCACCAGCGCGAACGCGATCACCGGGTTGTAGCTGTGGGTCCAGTCGTGGATCAGGCCGCCGGCCCAGGCGCCGAGCCCCGAGCCAAGGCCGCTGCCGATCGAGATCGTGCCGTAGATGGTGCCGACCCGTTCGCCGCGAAAGATATTCATTGCGGTTGACGTGATCAGCGGGCCGCGCGAGCCGATCATGCTGCCGAAGGTCACGACGAAGGCGCCGAGCAGCCAGAAGTTCGGATAGAACTGCAGCAGCCAGAGCAAGATGATGCCGACGATCGAGATAGCGTAGCTGAGCAAAACCGACGGCCTTCGTCCGATCATTGCATCGAGCTGGGTCACGCCCAGCATGCCGAACAGCAGCACGACGCCGGAAAAGCCCCAGGCGGTTGCGGCCTGCAGGGGCGGGAAGCCGGCATCGATCAGATAGGCGACGATCTGCGCCGCAAGCGCATACATCCCGACGGCCGTAAAGAAGAAGGTCGAAAACAGCGCCCAGAACGCGTGGTGACGCATCGCGCTGCCGAGCGTCCAGCCGCCGTCGACGAAATCGGGATCGGCCTTTTTCGCGATGTGTGGCGAGCCCGTGGAGAACAGCCGCCATGGCAGCAGCAACAACGGCAGCAGCAGGCAGAGCGCAATGATACCGAACGTCTGGTAGGCGCCGCGCCAGCCGATCTGATCGATCAGAAGCTGCGACGCCGGCAGCAGCACGAGCACGCCTGCGCCGGCGGCGGAATAGACCACCGCCATCGCGGTAGGCAATCGCCGGCCGAACCAGCGGCCGAGCAGGATCGAGTTCGGCACGTTGCCGATGAAGGCGATGCCGATCCCGACGGAGACGCCGACGCTCAACTGGAATTGCCACAGCGCCTGCGCGCGTGACGCCACCAGAAACGCCCCGCCGAGCAGCAGCAGTCCCAGTGAATAGACGGCGCGGGGGCCGTAGCGGTCGAACAGCCGCCCCACCACCGGCGCCGTCAGCCCGCCCGCCAGCCATGTCAGCGAATAGACCGAAACCACTTCCGCGCGGTCCCAGCCGAAATTCTCCGAGATCGGTTTGAGGAAAACCGTAAAGCTCTCGCCGAGGCCACGGCCAAGCAGCGCCAGCGTGAAGCACAGCGCCAGCACGTTGAGCGCCACGCGCCCCGGCTTGAGCGGCTTGGCTGTCGCGTCTCCCTTTGGCGCCTTTTCTTCCATGAGACGCAGGGAGCGCGTTTCCGCTGGCCCCCGCAAGCGTCAAAAAGTGAATGCGCCTATGCAAGGCCGAGTTAGATTCTTCTAGGCCGGCTTGAGCAGGACGTGCTTTTTCTTCCCCATGGAAAGTTTGATGACGCCCTCCGGCGTGAGGTTGGACGACGTCAGCACCATCTTCTCGTCGGTCACGGCGGCATCGTTGACGCGCAAGCCACCGCCCTTGATCTGTCGCCGCGCCTCGCCATTCGAGGTTACGAGACCCGCTTTCACGAACAGCCCCAGGACGGCTGCGCCGGCCTCGAGTTCGCCGCGCGAGACTTCCACAGTCGGCAGGTTCTCCGCGATCGCGCCTTGCTCGAAGGTCTGTCGGGCGGTTTCGGCGGCGGTGTTCGCGGCGTCGCGGCCATGCAGCAGCGCGGTCGCCTCCGTCGCCAGCACCTTCTTGGCTTCGTTGATTTCGCCGCCCTGCAATGCCGCGAGTTTCTCGATCTCGCTCATCGGCAGGGTCGTGAACAGCTTTAGAAATTTCACGACGTCGGCGTCCTCGACGTTGCGCCAGTATTGCCAGAAGTCGTAGGGCGAGAACTGGTCGGCGTTGAGCCACACCGCGCCCTGCGCGGTCTTGCCCATCTTGGCGCCCGACGCGGTCGTGAGCAGCGGCGTGGTCAGCGCGAACAATTGCGGCGTGCCCATGCGGCGGCCGAGATCGACGCCGTTGACGATGTTGCCCCATTGATCGGAGCCGCCCATCTGCAACCGGCATCCGGTGCGGCGCGCCAGCTCGACGAAGTCGTAGGCCTGGCAGACCATGTAGTTGAACTCGATGAAGCTCATCTCCTGCTCGCGCTCGAGCCGGAGCCTGACCGAGTCCATCGTCAGCATGCGGTTGACGGAGAAGTGCCGGCCGACGTCGCGCAGCATTTCGATGTAGTTCAGTTTCGTCAGCCACTCGGCATTGTCGAGCATGATGGCATCGCTCGGGCCCGAACCGTAGCGCAGTACCTTCGCGAACACGCCGCGGATCGAGGCCTTGTTGGCCTCGATTTCCTCGATCGTGCGGATGGCGCGCGTTTCGTCCTTGCCGGAGGGGTCGCCGACCATGGTGGTGCCGCCGCCCATCAGGGTGATCGGCTTGTTGCCGCTCTGCTGCAGCCAGTGCAGCATCATCATGGTGAGGTAATTGCCGATATGGAGCGACGGTGCGGTGCAGTCGTAGCCGACATAGGCGGTCGCCTGGCCCTTGGCGGCTAGCGCGTCGAGGCCCTCGAAATCGGAGCATTGGTGGATGAAGCCGCGCTCCTGCAAAATGTTCAGAAAATCTGATTTAAATTTGGTCATGGGCGGGCGCTTTGATCATTCTATTTTCACTGTAATTGTAACCAGTTGCGGAACCATGGCCGGAACAGGCTGCCGCAAGGCCGGGCGCTGTGGCATTATAAGATGTGCGTGTTTGGCACAAGCTGGTCGTCGTCGGCGGGACGTATCGAGCAGGGCGTTTCAAAGGCACAATCGACCATGATGTTGACGGCATTAGGTTTGATGAGCGGCACCTCGCTCGACGGGGTCGACGTCGCTTTGATCGAAACCGACGGCCGCCGGGTGAATGCGCTCGGACCGTCCGGATACCGGCCCTATACCGATACGGAGCGCGGCCTGCTGCGGCAGGCGCTGTACGAGGCCGCCGACCTGACCGATCGTGCGGCGCGGCCCGGCTGCCTGCGCGAGGCCGAGCGGGTCGTGACATCTGCACATGCCGAGGCGGTGGCCGCCTTTACCGCGCAACACCGGATGCGCTTCGACGACATCGACATCGTCGGCTTTCACGGCCAGACCGTGCTGCACCGGCCCGAGAAAAAGCTGACGGTCCAGATCGGCGATGCGCTGACGCTCGCCAAGACGATCCACATTCCGGTCATGTACGATTTCCGCGCTGCCGATGTCGAAGCTGGCGGGCAGGGCGCGCCCTTTGTCCCGGTCTATCATCGCGCGCTCGCCCAATCGCTGGAGTGGGAGGGCCCGACCGTCGTGGTCAACATCGGCGGGGTCGCCAACATCACCTATATCGACGGCGACACGCTGATCGCTTGCGATACCGGGCCCGGCAACGCCCTGCTCGACGATCACATGTTCCGCCGCATGAACCAGCGCTTCGACACCGAGGGCCGCACCGCCGCGCTGGGCAGGGTCGATGCGGCCTGGATCAACCGTGC
Source organism: Bradyrhizobium sp. RDI18 (assembly GCF_043203335.1). Taxonomy (NCBI): domain Bacteria; kingdom Pseudomonadati; phylum Pseudomonadota; class Alphaproteobacteria; order Hyphomicrobiales; family Nitrobacteraceae; genus Bradyrhizobium; species Bradyrhizobium sp. RDI18. Next base: position 547,070 of record NZ_JBICRN010000008.1, read on the forward strand.
ACTGGAGATGCCGTTCTTTTCGCTGCCGCCGCCGAAATCGCTCGATCGCAACGATTTTGCGGGGTTGAAGCTCCGGGATATGCCGCCCGCGGATGGGGCGGCGACGCTGACCGCCTTTACCGTTGCCGCGATCGCCCGGGTGGTGCCGTTGCTGCCGAAGGAACCCAAGAACTGGATCGTGGCCGGCGGCGGCGCCCGCAACCTCACCATGCTGCGGATGCTGCGTGAGTGTCTGGCGCCCGCGACCGTCCGGGCGGCGGACACTTTGGGCTGGGCCTCCGACGCCATCGAGGCGCAGGCTTTCGGATTTCTGGCGGCGCGAGGCCTGAAGGGTCTGCCGCTGAGCTACCCCGCCACCACCGGGGTGCCGCTCCCGATGACCGGCGGCATCATCGCGCGACCGTGACGCGGTTCAAGATATGTTGATGCAATTGCATCGACCTTGACGACTGCATGCAGACGCATCTAATTTAGATGCAGATGCATGGAGCGAGGGCCCGGCCGGCCTTCGCGTTGGAGGTCGTCATGGCGCAGAAGCTCACTTTGATCAGCCACAAGCTTTGTCCCTACGTGCAGCGCGCCGTGATCGCGCTGAACGAAAAGGGCGTTCCGTTCGAGCGGGTCGACATCGATCTGGCCAACAAGCCGGACTGGTTCCTGAAGATTTCGCCGCTTGGCAAGGTGCCGGTGCTGGTCGTGACCGGCGCCGACGGCAAGGAGGTCGCGCTGTTCGAAAGCAACGTGATTTGCGAATACATTGAGGACACCCAAGGCGGCGCCAAGCTGCATCCGCAGGATGCGCTCCAGCGCGCGCAGCATCGGGCCTGGATGGAGTTCGGGTCCACCATTCTGAGTGAACTCTGGGGCATGGAGACGACGGGTGATCCTGCGGTGTTCGAAAGCAAGCGGCAGGCGGTCGCTGCAAAATTTGCGCGTGTCGAGGAGGCGCTGGGTAGCGGGCCGTTCTTTGCCGGCAAAAATTTTAGCCTGGTGGACGCGGTGTTCGCGCCGATTTTCCGTTATTTCGACGTGTTCGATCAACTGACCGATCTCTCGGTCTTTGCCGACACGCCGAAGGTCCGCGCATGGCGAGAGACGCTGGCGAAGCGGCCGAGCGTACGCACGGCGGTGGGTCCCGACTATCCGCAATTGCTGCACGCGTTCCTGGTGCGCCATAACGCGCATTTGCTGAAATTGGCGGCGTAGCGTGGCGGGTAGTTTCGCGAAGGGCTCAACCCATCTTGCGAGTTGCAGCGTGGTGTAGGCCACGTGTCCCGGGCGCGACGCAGCGCCATAAGCGCGTTCACGCGCGTCTTCGACACGCTATGGCGCTGCTTCGCAGAACCGGGACCCAGGCTGGCAACGGAAAACAATAGAAAGGATGAGCCCCGGCCCTGCGGTGCATCACTTCGTGCTGCGCCGCGTCCGGGGCACGGAGCAGACGTCAGCGGACGTTGGCGAGCCGCATGTCGAGATAGCCGGTCACCGTCTCCATCAGCGGCTCGAGCTTGCCGTCGAAGAAGTGATTGGCGCCCGGGATGATCTGCTGATCGATCACGATGCCTTTCTGCGTCTTCAACTTCTCGACCAGCGTATTGACGTCCTTCGGCGGCACCACCGCGTCCTTCTCGCCGTGCACGATCAGGCCCGAAGACGGGCAGGGCGCGAGGAAGGAGAAGTCGTAGAGATTGGCGGGCGGCGCGATCGAAATAAAACCTTCGACCTCGGGCCGGCGCATCAGAAGCTGCATGCCGATCCAGGCGCCGAACGAAAAGCCCGCGACCCAGCAGGCGCGCGCTTCGGGATTGATGGTCTGCGCCCAATCGAGCGCGGATGCCGCGTCCGAGAGCTCGCCGGTGCCGTGATCGAATGAGCCCTGGCTGCGGCCGACACCGCGGAAATTGAAACGCAGCACCGAAAAGCCGCGATGCGCAAACGCGTAATAGCACTGGTAGACGATCTGGTGATTCATCGTGCCGTGGAACTGCGGATGCGGATGCAGGATCATCGCGATCGGCGCGTTCTTCTGCTTGGCCGGATGATAACGGCCTTCGAGGCGGCCTGCGGGGCCGGTGAAAATTACTTCAGGCATTGATGATCCCTAGGCAACGGACGTGATCCGAGCGGAAAAGAATGTGATCATGCGTCGTTGGGCGATGCGCGAACGGGCGCTCCCGTGAACTGGTTGCGGCCTTCTAGCATGAGGCGAGGGGCAAAAAGCAAGCATCTTGAACATCTCGAAGGCTGTTCAAGGCGTTAGCTTGCGATTGTACGAGACGGCACGATCCCCAATTGCCATAAGGCATTTTGGGAAGGCAAAAGGCCTAAGCTCGCGCTAGCCGTCGCGGCTGTAGGTAATATTATACAGACATGTCCGACCGGATCTATCTCGATTGGAATGCGACGACGCCGCTTCGTCCCGAAGCCCGGCAGGCGATGGCGGCCGCTTGGGATCTGGCCGGCAATCCGTCCTCGGTGCATGCCGAAGGGCGTCAGGCACGCCGGCTGGTCGAGGACGCGCGGGCCGCGGTCGCGGCGGCCGTCGGCGCCCGCCCGCAGGATGTGGTGTTTGCTTCCGGCGGCACCGAAGCCAATGCGATGGCGCTGGCGCCGGGATTGCGCAGGAGCACGGGCTCGCCGGTCCAGCGACTGGTGGTGTCGGCCATCGAGCACCCGTCGGTGCTATCAGGGGGACGGTTTCCGGCCGACACGATCGCGGCCATTAATGTCTCCCGTACCGGCTTGGTCGATCTCTCCCATCTGCGTGCGCTGCTTGGCGAAGGGCCGCCAGCGCTGGTGTCGGTGATGCTGGCCAACAACGAGACCGGCGCCATTCAACCGATCGGCGAAGTCGCTGACATCGTGCATGAAGCAGGTGGGCTGCTGCATGTCGATGCGATTCAGGCTTTCGGTAAAATACCGTTCGATATCAAATCGATAGGCGCCGATCTGATCACCTTGTCTGCGCACAAGCTCGGCGGCCCCAAGGGGGTTGGTGCACTGGTCCTGACCGAGGAGATGCAGGGGCTGGAGCCGCTGCTCCGCGGCGGCGGCCAGGAGCTGGGCCGCCGGGCGGGAACCGAGAATGTCGCTGGCATCGCGGCCTTTGGCGCAGCGACCAAGGCGGCCATGGCCGAGCTGCCGGCTAGTGCCATCCGGCAGCAGGGCCTGCGTGAGCGCCTTGAGAAAGGGTTGAACCAAATGCCTGAAATCATTGTGTTTTCAGAGGATGCGCCACGCCTGCCTAATACGACGCTGTTTACCGTTCCCGGGCTTCGAGCCGAGACGGCGGTGATCGGCTTCGATCTCAGCGGTATTTCGGTATCGTCCGGTTCCGCCTGTTCCTCGGGCAAAGTGCAACCGTCCCACGTTCTGGCCGCCATGGGGTTCGAAGGCGAGCTGGCACAGGGAGCGGTGCGGCTCAGTCTGGGCTGGTCTACCACGAAGACAGACATTGATTTGGCCCTTCAGGCTTGGCGAAAGCTCGCTGATGCCTTACTTAGAGGGCGACGAAACACGGCTTGAAACGTTCTAAGTAAGTTTCGCCGGAACGCTTCGTCACCGATTTGCAATTGTTCCACCGCGGTCCTTGAAACCGCGAGCGGAGGATGGAATGCCAGCCGTACAAGAGACGGTCGAGCGCGTCAGGCGCATCGACGTCGACCAATATCGATATGGTTTTGAGACGCTGATCGAGTCCGACAAGGCCCCCAAGGGTCTGTCGGAAGACACCGTCCGCTTCATTTCCGCGAAGAAGAACGAGCCGGCCTGGATGCTCGAATGGCGTCTGGAGGCCTATCGGCGCTGGCTGACCATGACCGAGCCGACCTGGGCGCGCGTCAACTATCCCAAGATCGACTACCAGGACATCTATTACTACGCGGCGCCGAAGCCGAAGAAGACGCTATCGTCGATCGATGAGATCGATCCCGAAATCCTCAAGACCTATGAGAAGCTCGGCATACCCTTGCGGGAAGTCGCCATTCTCGAAGGCGTCGAGCCCCCGCCCGGCGGCGAGCCGTCGGCCAACCGCAAGATCGCGGTCGACGCGGTGTTCGATTCGGTTTCGGTGGCGACCACCTTCCAGAAGGAGCTGAAGGCTGCCGGCGTGATCTTCATGCCGATCTCGGAGGCAATCCGCGAACACCCCGAGCTGGTGAAGAAGTATCTCGGCACGGTCGTGCCGACCTCGGACAATTATTTCGCGACGCTGAACTCGGCGGTGTTCTCGGACGGCTCGTTCGTCTACGTGCCGCCGGGCGTGCGCTGCCCGATGGAGCTGTCGACCTACTTCCGCATCAACGAGCGCAACACCGGCCAGTTCGAGCGCACGCTGATCATCGCCGACAAGGGTTCTTACGTCAGCTATCTCGAAGGCTGCACCGCACCGCAGCGCGACGAGAACCAGTTGCATGCGGCGGTCGTTGAACTCGTCGCGCTCGACGACGCCGAGATCAAGTATTCGACGGTGCAGAACTGGTACCCCGGCAATTCGGAAGGCGTCGGCGGCATCTACAATTTCGTCACCAAGCGTGGCGACTGCCGCGGCAACCATTCGAAGATCTCTTGGACCCAGGTCGAGACCGGATCGGCGATCACCTGGAAATATCCGAGCTGCATCCTGCGCGGCGACAATTCGCGCGGCGAGTTCTATTCGATCGCGATCTCGAACGGCTATCAGCAGGTCGATAGCGGCACCAAGATGATCCACCTCGGCAAGAACACGTCGAGCCGGATCATCTCCAAGGGCATCGCGGCGGGCGTCTCGCAGAACACCTACCGCGGTCTCGTCACCGCCCATCGCAAGGCGACGGGCGCACGCAACTATACCGCCTGCGACTCGCTTCTGATTGGCGATAAGTGCGGCGCGCATACCGTGCCCTATGTCGAGGCGAAGAACGCGTCGGCGACCTTCGAGCACGAAGCGACGACGTCAAAGATCTCCGAGGACGTGCTATTCTATTGCACACAGCGCGGGCTCTCGCAGGAGGAAGCGGTTGGCCTCGTGGTCAACGGCTTCGTCAAGGACGTGCTGCAGCAACTGCCGATGGAGTTCGCAGTTGAGGCGCAGAAGCTGATCTCGATCTCGCTCGAAGGATCGGTTGGATAGCGACCTCATCCTGAGGAGGCCGCGTAGCGGCCGTCTCGAAGGATGAGAGGAAAGATTGTGGCCACGTCCTTCGAGACGCGCCTGGCGGGCTCCTCAAGACGAGGGGCGAAAATGGAAAAACGACATGTCATTGCTTGAAGTGAAAGACCTGAAGGTTCGTGTCGAGGATAACGAAATTCTCCACGGGCTGACGCTGACCGTGAACCCGGGCGAAGTCCACGCGATCATGGGACCGAACGGCTCCGGCAAATCCACGCTGTCGCACGTCATCGCCGGCAAGCCGGGTTACGAAGTCACGGATGGACAAATCCTGTTCCGGGGTGAGGACCTCCTGGAGATGGAGCCGGACGAGCGCGCCGCCAAGGGCGTGTTCCTGGCGTTCCAGTATCCGGTTGAAATCCCTGGCGTCACCACCTGGAATTTCCTGCACACGGCATTGAATGCTCAGCGCAAGGCGCGCGGCGAAAGCCAGCTTACCTCTCGGAGTTTCTCAAGAAGGTCCGCGAGGTCGCAAAGTCGCTGAACATCCCGCAGGACATGCTCAAGCGCGGCGTCAATGTCGGCTTCTCCGGTGGCGAGAAGAAGCGCAACGAGATATTGCAGATGGCGCTGTTCGAGCCTGCCGTCTGCATCCTCGATGAAATGGATTCCGGCCTCGACATCGACGCGCTCAGGATCGCGGCCGATGGCGTCAACGCGCTTCGTTCGCCCGATCGCGCCATGGTCGTCATCACCCACTACCAGCGGCTGCTCAACTACATCGTGCCGGACTTCGTGCACGTGATGTCGAAGGGCCGCGTCGTGAAGAGCGGCGGCAAGGATCTGGCGCTGGAGCTCGAGGCTTCCGGCTACACCCAGTTCGAAGACGCAGCCTGACTGCGGACGGATTTGTGATGAATGTAGTTCTGGCAAAAAACGAGACCGGGCGCGCGCTGAGCGAGAGCTTTGCGGTGGCGCGCGATCGGCTGCCGGGCGGCGGCAAGGTCGCCGAGGCGCGGAATACCGCCTTCGAGGCCTATGAGCGCGTCGGCCTGCCGCACCGGCGGCTCGAGGAATGGAAATACACTGACCTGCGCGCGCTGATGCGCGAGGTGCTGCCGCTCGCGGCTGCACCGGATGCGGCCGCGCTGAAGCAGGCTGCTGCCGCCGTGAAGCTGCAGGCGATCAAGGGTGCCCGCCGGCTGGTGTTGGTGGACGGCGTGTTCGCGCCGAAGCTCTCCGAATTGGAGGGGGCTGGAGAAGGGCCTTGCCGTCCGCACTTTGCGCGACGTGCTGGAAACCGGGGACGCCGCGCTGCAGACGCAGTTATTCACGCCCGACAATGACAATCCGATGGTCGCGCTCAACAGCGCGATGATGACCGATGGCGTGGTGATCGAGATCGCCAACGGCGTCGTGCTGAAGCAGCCGCTGCAGGTCATTCATGTCGCGAGCGGCGCCACGCCGGCTGCAATGTTTACCCGTTCGCTGCTGCGTCTCGGCAAGGATACCGGCGCGACGCTGGTCGAGAGCTACATCGCGGCCGAGGGTGCGAAGGCCTATCAGGCGCATGACTCCCTGATCGTCGCAATCGGCGATAATTCGCGGCTCGATCATGTTCGATTGGTCGAGGATGGCCGCGACGCGTTCAACATCTCCTCCACCGTGATCACGCTGGGCGCGCATGCGCATTTCAACACCTTTGGCATGACCTCGGGCGCCGCCGTCAGCCGCTATCAGGCGACGATTGCGTTCGCCGGTGAAGGATCCCGCGTCGAGACCAACGGCGTCAATCTGCTCAACGGGCGCCAGCACGCCGACACCACGTTGTTCATGGATCACGCGGTGCCGCACTGCGCTAGCCGCGAAGTGTTCCGCGCCGTGGTCGACGACCGTGGCCATTCGGTGTTCCAGGGCCGCATCATCGTGCGTCCCGATGCCCAGAAGACCGACGCCAAGATGATGACGCGGGCACTGCTTTTGTCCGACGACGCCGAGGCCGACAACAAGCCGGAGCTCGAGATCTTCGCCGATGACGTTACCTGCGGCCATGGCGCCACGACCGGCGCGCTGGACGAGAGCCTGCTGTTCTACCTGCGCGCCCGCGGCCTTTCCGAGAAGGAGGCCCAGGCGCTGCTGATCCAGGCCTTTGTTGGTGAGGCCATCGAATCCATCGTCAACGACGATCTGCGCGAGCTCGCAATCGCCGCAGCGCAGCGTTGGCTGGAGGCACGGGCATGACCCAGCATCCGGCGGTCAAGAATGGCGCCTATGACGTGGCCCGCGTGCGGGAGGATTTCCCTGCGCTGGCGATGAAGGTCTATGGCAAGCCGCTGGTCTACTTCGACAACGCCGCCTCCGCGCAGAAGCCGACCGCCGTGCTCGATCGCATGACGGAAGCCTACAGAAGCGAATACGCCAACGTACATCGCGGCCTGCATTATCTTGCCAATGCCGCGACGGAGGCTTACGAGGGCGGCCGCGCGAAGGTGGCGAAATTCATTAACGCAGGGCGTAGTGAAGAAATTATCTTCACCCGCAATGTCACCGAGGCCATCAATCTGGTGGCATCTTCCTGGGGCGAGCCCAACATCAAGCAGGGCGACGAGATCGTGCTCTCGATAATGGAGCACCACTCCAACATTGTGCCCTGGCACTTTTTGCGGGAGCGCCATGGCGCCGTGATCAAATGGGCGCCGGTCGACGACGACGGCAATTTCCTGATCGAGGAGTTCGAGAAGCTGCTGACACCGCGCACCAAGCTCGTCGCCATCACTCAGATGTCGAACGCGCTTGGCACCTTCGTCCCGGTCAAGGAAGTCGTGAAGCTCGCCCATGACCGCGGCATTCTGGTGCTGGTCGACGGCGCGCAAGGCGCTGTGCATTTGCCGATCGACGTGCAGGACCTCGATTGCGATTTCTATGCCTTCACCGGCCACAAGATCTATGGTCCGACCGGGATTGGCGCGCTGTACGCCAAGCATGAGCACCTGGTCGCGATGCGGCCCTATAATGGCGGCGGCGAGATGATCCGCGAGGTGGCAAAGGACTGGGTCACCTATGGCGATCCGCCGCACAAGTTCGAAGCCGGGACGCCGCCGATCGTCGAGGCGATCGGGCTGGGCGCTGCGATCGATTACGTCAACTCGATCGGCAAGGAGCGCATCGCCGCCCACGAGCACGATCTTTTGAACTACGCCCAGGACCGGCTGCGCGAAATCAATTCGCTGCGTCTGATCGGCACCGCGCGCGGCAAGGGGCCGGTGATCTCCTTCGAGATGAAGGGCGCCCATCCCCACGACGTCGCAACCGTGATCGACCGGCGAGGAATCGCGGTGCGCGCCGGCACCCACTGCGTGATGCCGCTTTTAGAGCGGTTCAATGTCACAGCCACCTGCCGGGCGTCGTTCGGGATGTATAATACCCGGGAAGAAGTCGACCATCTGGCACAGGCGCTGATCAAGGCGCAGGATTTGTTCGCATGAGTGATACGGCCGAAGTCAAAACCGCCAACATGGAAACCAACTCGGCGCTGCCGCCGGAGGAGACCGAGCGGCTGGGCACCGAAATCGTTGCCGCGCTGAAGACGGTGTTCGACCCGGAAATTCCGGCTGACATCTACGAACTCGGCCTGATCTACAAGGTCGACCTCAAGGACGACCGCAGCGTCGATGTGACGATGACGCTGACTACGCCGAACTGTCCGGCGGCCGGCGAACTGCCGACCACGGTGGAGAACGCGATCGCCAGCGTCCCGGGCGTCGGCGTCGTGAATGTCAATCTGGTGTGGGATCCGGCCTGGACGCCGGATCGGATGTCCGACGAGGCGCGCCTCGTCCTCAACATGTGGTGAAGGGACCTATTGCCCAAGCTATCCGGCGTCATCGAGACTGCACTCTATGTCGATGACCTCGACCGCGCCCGTGTGTTCTACGAGGAGGTGCTGGGTCTGGAAGCGCTGACGGCGGATCCGCGGTTCGTTGCTTTCGATGTCGGTGGACGAAGCGTGCTGCTGCTATTTCGCCGCGGCTCGGCGCCTGAGACGATCCAACTCCCCGGCGGCACCATTCCGCCGCATGATGGCAGCGGCCCCGTTCATATGGCCTTTGCCATTCCGGCGGCCGAGCTGCCAATGTGGGAAGCGGCGCTCGACAAGCACAATGTCGCGATCGAAGGCAGGACGGACTGGCCGCGCGGCGGGAAAAGCATCTACTTCCGCGACCCGGACAACCATTTGCTGGAACTGGCGACGCCGGGAATTTGGAAGATTTACTAGCCGGCGTGCGGAGCGTTTCGAGGGGTTCTGATCGAGTTCATGAAGAGAGACCTTCACAGTGGGAATTTCGTTGTTACTTTAATGGCATGATAGTTCGTCGCCACCCTGCGACGCCGGAGATCGACTGCAATGGATACCACCGTCCAGTCCAAGCCGAAGCCGCGGCCGCGCCCGCAGGTGATGAAGTTGACCGAGGCCGCCGCCGCGCGGATCACGGAGCTGACCAAACGCGCCGATTCCGAGATCGTGGGCTTGCGCGTTGGCATCAAAAACGGCGGCTGCGCCGGGCAATCCTATACGGTGGAATACGCCCACGAGATCCGTCCGACCGACGAAGTCGTCGAGGACAAGGGCGTCAAGATCCTGGTCGATCCCAAGGCGGTCCTGTTCCTGCTCGGCACCGAGATGGACTACAAGGCCGACAAGCTCCAGGCGCAGTTCATCTTCAACAACCCGAACCAGGTTTCCGCCTGTGGCTGCGGCGAGTCGGTACAACTGACCCCGGCGAAGGGTTAACGACCGCATTGCCGGGGCGGTGAGCGATGGACCGCGATTTCCTGATCGACCTGTTTGCCGATTTCGGCCCGGTCACCATCCGCCGGATGTTTTCAGGTTTCGGCATTTCCGCCGACGGCACCAATTTCGCGCTCGCGCTGCGGGCGGGACTCTATCTTCGTGCCGACGAGCAGACGATCCCGCAATTCCAGGCCGAGGGATCAACCCCATTTCAGTATCAGACTCGGGCCAAGACGGTCACCGTGAACTCGTACTGGCAATTGCCGGCGCGTCTGTTCGACGACTCCGAGGAATTGGCCGAATGGGCGCGGGCTGCACTGGCAGCGGCGCAACGCGCGGCCCTGCTCAAGCGGCCGAAGGTGCGCAAGGCGGCCAAACCGAAGGTTTCGAGCAAGGCTGCGGGTAAGGCCGTTACCGCGCGCAAGCCGGCGGCCAAGGCGAGGAAGGCGCCACGCAAGTAGCTGGCTAGGCGACGTGGCTGCGGGTCTCGGCGGCGTATTCGGGGTCGAGTTCGCAGACCACACGGTTGCGACCGTTGCGCTTGGCGGCGTAAAGACAAGCGTCAGCGCGCTCGATCAGCAGATCGGTGTCGTCGTCCGGCTTCAGCATGGAGACGCCGACCGAGATGGTGACGCGGCCGAGAATTTCGCCGGTCGATTTTTTCTTCAATTCCTTGGCCATGACGGCGCGGCGGACGTGGTCGGCGACCGTCAGCGCCTGACGCAGCCCGGTATTCGGCAGCACCACCGCGAACTCCTCGCCGCCATAGCGGGCGGTGATGTCCTGGCCCTTGATGGTTTGCTTCAGCGACATCGCTACCAGCCGCAGCACCTGATCGCCGGTAAGATGGCCGTAGGAATCGTTGAATGATTTGAAATGGTCGATGTCGAACATCATCAGCGACAGCGGTTCGCCGCTCGCTATCGCCGTCCGCACCGCCATCTCGATCGAGCGGTCGAAATATTTGCGATTACCCAATCCGGTCAGCGGATCGGTCAAGCTCTCAGCGCGGATCGCTTCGAGGCTGTGCTGTAGATTGCTGATCTCGGTCCTGGACAGCGTGAGGCGGCTCTCCAGCGCCTTGTTGGTCTCGCGCATCTCGCGCGTCGATTTCACCAGGCCGTCGACGATCGCCTTGATCTGATCGCGGCTTTTGGCGTCCCTGAGTTTTTCGTTGGCGCCGCTCAGCTTGGCGCCATAGCTCTCCGACATGGCGAGCGCCTCGGTGATGAGGGTCATCACGTCGTCGATCTCGCCGATCACACGCGCGCCGACCTTGTCGATGCGGTCGGAGGCCTTGATGTGGGAGAGATAGGTTTCGTAGATCTGTTCGAGATCGGACTCGCTCAGCTTGCCGTTGCGCGCCAACGTCTCGTTGATGATCTTGTTGAGGGGAGCATTGTATCCGGTCGCATAGACGTACCAGATTTCATAGTTGCGTGGGACGGCGGTCTGCCTGAGGGATTTGATCTGGCCCAACGCGACTTCGGCAAACGCCATCGTGCGTTCGTGCTCGTCCAGCAGCTTGACCACTGATCCGTCCCCAATAGCGAGCAGCGCCGGTCGTTGCCGTGCAGCAATGATTAAATTATCGCCGCAGGTTAACGGAGGAGGATGAACGGCCGGTAAACAGTTCCGGCCGCAGGAAATCGACGCTTGTCAGACGCGGGCGCGAATGGGCCGCAACAGGAATGCAGGAAGGTGCGAGTGATCGGCCGGCTCCGATCTCGACCCTCGCGATGGGCGCGCCGCGGTTCGGGTCGCCCGATCGAGGGTACGCGCGAAGGCTGCGCAGGGGCGGGCGGCGAGGAGGCGGCGGCCTCCGGCTGCGGCTTGGCACTGCGGCCCGTGCCCTTGGCATGCCGCGGTTCGCGATCGGCGCTCTTGTCGCGGCGCTTGTCAGGATCCCTGGCGTGTCGTGGCTCGCGTTCGCGCCGCGGCTTGCGCCCGCCGCGCGAGCCTTCCCGCGCGCGATGTTCGCGCGGCTGATCGGACTCCTCGGACGAGTCCGAATGTACGGCGTAGTCACCTTCGGCGGGGGAATGGTTTGCCCGATCAGTCGTTCGATTGCAGCGATCGATTTGCTGTCGAGCGGCGTCACGATCGAGATCGCGGTGCCGGCGCGCCCGGCGCGTCCGGTGCGACCTATGCGGTGCACATAGTCGTCGGCGTGATGCGGCACGTCGAAATTGAAGACGTGGCTGACGGCGGGAATGTCGAGGCCGCGGGCGGCGACGTCGGAGGCGACCAGCAACGGAATCTCGCCCTTGCGGAATTGATCGAGCGCCGCGGTGCGCGCTGATTGGTCCATGTCGCCGTGCAGGGCGCCGACGCTGAAGCCGTGCTTCTGCAGCGATTTGTGAACGACCGCGACTTCGCGCTTGCGATTGCAGAAGATGATTGCGTTGTTGAGGTCCTTGGCGTCGCGCAACAGGCGGCGAAGGAGCTCGCGCTTCTCGTGCGGCTCACGGCCGCCGGTGACCTTGAACTGAGACACGCCGGCTGCTGTGGTTGCCGGCTTCGAGACTTCGATCCGCTCCGGATTGTGCAGGAAGGTTTCGGTGATGCGGCTGATTTCCGGCGGCATCGTCGCGGTGAAGAACAGCGTCTGGCGCGTGAACGGCACCAGCTTGCAGATGCGTTCGATATCGGGGATGAAGCCCATGTCCAGCATGCGGTCGGCTTCGTCGATAACCAGCAGTTCGACGCCGGTGAGCAGGAGGCCGCCGCGCTCGGTGTGGTCGAGCAGCCGGCCGGGGGTTGCGATCAGCACGTCGACGCCGCGGGTCAGCTTGGAATCCTGGTCGCCGAACGAGACGCCGCCAATCAGGAGCGCGACGTTGAGTTTCTGGCCGGCGCCGTATTTGTCGAAATTCTCTTTCACTTGCGCCGCAAGTTCGCGGGTCGGTTCGAGGATCAGGGTGCGGGGCATTCGTGCCCTGGCGCGGCCCTTTTCCAGCAAGGTGAGCATGGGCAGGACGAAGGCTGCGGTCTTGCCGGTGCCGGTCTGGGCGATGCCGAGGACGTCGCGGCGGGCCAGAACGGGGGGGATTGCCTGTTCCTGGATGGGAGTAGGGGTGGTGTAACCGGTAGCCGCAACTGCGGCGAGGACCTTATCGGAAAGACCGAGATGGGAAAAAGACATTGAGCCTCTAGTCGACACCGCCGTTCGGAATCGAAGGTAAAAAGGCTGTCGCGTTTTGCCCCGAAACGGCGCGCTTTTGAAAAGCTGGGGGCTCTGACTTACGCAGACGAGCGGCTAACCTAAGGAATCGCGTTTCGATCCAAGGCCGCGTTGAGCGCGAACATAGGGTCGAAATAGCCAAAGTCAATCTAGGAACAGGCATTGAAGCCCAAAAAGCTTAATGTTTTCGCACAAATAACGGCAAAAACCGTCATTTGCCCGTCAAAGCAAGCCATCTCATTCCCATCGAACGAAGCCGTTGAACCATGGGCAATGGCCTGCCGACTATGGCATGAAACAGCTTCGCACGGGCCACAAGACGAATCGTGCGCAGGGGGAATTCCATGAAGGGTTGGTTTCTCAGACTGCTTGCGGTGACAAGTCTTGCAACTTGCGTCACGGCCTATGCCGCGCCTGCGCAGGCGGAGAAGCGTGTCGCGCTGGTGGTCGGCAACAACGACTACCGGAACGTGCCCAAGCTGCAGAAGGCGGTCAACGACGCCCGCACCATGGGCGATACGCTCAAGCAGCTCGGCTTCACGGTGATGGTCGCGGAAAACCAGAACCGGCAGGCGTTCAGCCAGACGTTGCTGGCGTTCGACAAGGCGGTCGACGCCGGTGATACCGCGTTCTTCTTCTATGCCGGCCACGGTTTTGAAATCGCGGGCCAGAATTTCCTGCTGCCGACCGACGTGCCGGCGGCGACCGAAGGCCAGGAAGAACTCGTACGCGACGCCTCGATCCTCGCCGACCGCATCATCGAGCGGATGCAGAACCGCAAGGTGCGCACCGCCATCCTGGTGTTCGATGCCTGCCGTAACAATCCGTTCGAACGCGCCGGCACGCGTGCGGTTGCCGGTGGCGGCGGTCTCGCGCCGATGACGCAATTGCCGGAAGGCGTGTTCTCGATCTTCTCGGCCGGGCCGCGGCAGACCGCGCTCGACCGGCTTTCCAATGACGACGCCAACCCCAATTCGGTGTTCACGCGAACCTTCGCTAAGGAATTGACGCAGCCCGGCGTCAATCTCGTGCAGGTCGCGCAACGCACACGGCGCGCGGTCAGCGAATTGGCGGAGACCGTCCGCCACAAGCAGATCCCGGTTTACTTCGACCAGATGGTCGACGACGTTTTCCTGAATGGTTTGGCGAAGGCCCAGCCTGAGGCGGCGAAGCCCGCCGAGCCGCTGCAAAAGCTTGCAGCTTTGCCTCCGGTACAGCGCCTGCAGCCGCAGAACGATTCCGTCAACGCGCCGATCGCGATGTTCTCGCGTCACAATGGCGGCTGGACCGTGGTGTTTTCGATCGCCGATCCGACGCTCGGCATTTCCTGGCGGATCGGCGATAGCGGCGATTTCCGCGAAACCGGCTTCATGGATACGCTCGATCCGCGGACCCGCAAGCGGATGCCCAACCTGTCGGTCGAACTGCCGGCCGATGCACCGGCGGCCGTCATCCAGGTGCGCTATGTGGACACCAATGGCGAGTTGCAGGGGCCGTTCCCGATCCGGTTCGATCCCGAGGCCGCGCTGATCCGCGACCAGCGCAAGATTCTCGACATGACTGCGACGAGTTGGTTGTCGTTCCGCGAGTACAACGGGCTTCTGGTCTACTATACGCACCTGATGTCGTACCGCTGCGCGATCCGCGAAGTGCGCGTCGGCATCGACAGTGCGGTGCCCGACAAGGTGCTGAAAATGCCGCCTTGCAACACTCGCGATCCCAGCGTCATTCCACACGATGCGCAGCCCTATTTGAAGCTCGCGCCGGCGACCAGATCGGTTTCGGTGGAATTGACCTATCGCGACGGCAGCGTGTCGGAGATCAAGAGTTTTAGGCGGTAGCGACGCGAGGTCGCCGTCTTCGACGTAATGCCCCGCGCATGAGGGGCATTATCGCGCCGCATATTGCATTGCCGATGCCTGGCAGATGATCGATGCTGCCTCGCCGGGAAAATCGGCGACAGGAGCGAGCGGTGAAAGTACGTTGCTGTATCGTCGGTGGCGGGCCGGCCGGCATGATGCTCGGATATCTGCTGGGCCGCGCCGGCATCGATGTCGTGGTGCTGGAGAAGCACGCCGACTTCTTTCGCGATTTTCGCGGCGACACCGTGCATCCCTCGACGCTGCAGGTGATGGACGAACTCGGACTGATCGACGGCTTCCTGAAACTGCCGCACCAGCGCTTGCAGAAGATGCAGGGCATGTTCGGCGGGAAAACGGTGCGGATCGCCGACCTGAGCAGGCTTCGCGTCAAATATCCTTTCATCGCCTTCATGCCGCAGTGGGATTTTCTCAATTTCCTGCGCGAAAGCGGCAAGCGGTTCGCCTCGCTCAAGGTGATGATGTCGACGGAAGCGATCGATCTCGTTCGAGACGGCGAGCGCGTCATGGGCGTGAAGGCGAAGACGCCGGATGGCATCATCGACATCGAGGCCGACCTGACCGTTGCCTGCGACGGACGCCATTCGGTGGTGCGCGAACGCGCCGGCCTTGAGGTCGAGGAAATCGGCGCGCCGATGGATGTCTTGTGGTTTCGCGCCGGCAAGCGGGGGAACGAAAACGAGAGCCTGTTTGCCCGGGTCGATCCCGGCAAGATGATGGTGACCTTCGACCGCGGCGACTATTGGCAATGCGCGTTCGTCATTCCCAAAGGACAATACGACGCGGTGAAGGCGGGGGACTGCCCGCGCTGCTCGACGACATCGCGCGCATGGCGCCGATCCTGAAACCGGGGCTTGCCGAGGTGAAGAGCTGGGACGACGTCAAGCTGTTGACGGTAGCGGTCAACCGGCTGAAGCGCTGGACGCGGCCGGGGCTATTGTGCATCGGCGACGCCGCGCATGCGATGTCGCCGATCGGCGGCGTCGGCGTCAACCTCGCGGTGCAGGATGCCGTGGCGACGGCGAATCTGCTGGCATCGAAGCTGGTAAGTGGCTGCCCGTCCGAAGACGAACTCGACGCGGTGCGCCGGCGGCGCGCGTTTCCGGTGCGGATGACGCAGCGGATGCAGGTCGTCGTGCAGAACAACATCGTGAACGCAGCGCTGAAGCCGGGCAATCAGCCGCTGAAGGTCCCGCTGGTCATGCGGCTGGTTACGGCGGTGCCCTGGCTGCAGGGCGTCACGGCGCGGTTTGTGGGCCTAGGCGTGCGCCCTGAGCATGTGCATTCGCCACGCAGCGCCGGCAATTGAGCTGGAGCCTGCCGAAACAACCCGAAAGTTGTGTTTTGGTATCCTCAACCGGAGATAACATTGCGCGCAACTGTAGCAATCGGGTGACAGCCAAAGGGCTGGAATCCGGGTAATTTAGGTCATGATTTCGATTTGATGCTCACCCGCTGCTCATCCGCGCAGTGCTCATTAGAAGGGCAAATGCAATGAAGAAACTGGTACTCGCTGCTTCCATCCTTGCCGCCAGCGCGGTGAGCGCGTTCGCCGCAGACATGCCGGCACGCATCGCGAAGGCGCCCGTGGCGCCCCCGGTCGTTACCTATGATTGGTCCGGCATCTATGTCGGCGGCGCGGTTGGCGGCGCATGGCACGACACCGCCGGAGACTTTTACAATACTCCGCCCTTCCTCTGGGGCACCGGTAACAGCGACACCGCTTTGATCTACGGCGGCTTTGCCGGAATCCAGAAGCAGTGGGGCAATTTTGTCCTCGGTATCGAAGGCGGCTACAATGCCCTCGACAACGGCTTTAACACCACCAGCAGCGCCGGCCTGATCGGTGAGCGCTGCGGCCTAGGTGCTGGCCTTTCCTGCCAAAGCCGCATCAATGACATCTGGTATATCGGTGGACGGGTCGGTTATGCCTGGAACCGCTTCATGGTGTATGGCCAGGGCGGCTACGCGCAGGCTGACATCGACACCCAGACCCTTGTCAATGTGACCGGCCTTACGTTTGACCATGCCGGTGCTTCGCATGGCGGCTGGTATGCCGGCGTTGGTGCCGAATACGCGGTTCTCGACAACCTGATCATCGGCATCGACTACAAGCACTACGAGTTCGACAGCAAGCAGCACAATTGTAATCTGGCGTTGATCACCTGCAATCCGTTCAACAATCGGAACGTCGATGCGGATGTCGACGCTGTGATGGCTCGGGTGAGCTACAAGTTCAACCCGTGGCCGACCGGGCCGGTCGTCGCCAGGTACTGATCCAAGCACTGAAATCCAGAGACGATGGAAAAGCCCCGGCCTTGGCCGGGGCTTTTTTCGTGCAGGCGAAGAATCCGGCAAGCCCTCTTTGGCTACCCCATGATTGAATACCCGCCATCAATTGGAATCGCCGTACCCGTGACGAAATCCGACGCTGTCGAGGATAGAAATACCGCGATGCCCGCAAAGTCGTCTATCCTGCCCCAGCGCGCCGCGGGCGTGCGCGTCAGCACCTGATCGTGCAGGCCGTCGATCTCCTGGCGGGCGCGCTTGGTGAGATCAGTGTCGATCCAGCCCGGCAGCACGGCGTTGGCCTGGATGTTGTCGGCTGCCCAGGCGCAGGCGCAGGAGCGGGTGAACTGCACGATGCCGCCCTTGCTCGCGGCATAGGCTGGCGTGAAGCTGGCGCCGAAGATCGACATCATCGAGCCGATATTGATGATCTTGCCACCGCCGACCGCTTTCATCGCTGGGTAGACCGCCTGCGAGCACAGGAAGGCGCTGGTGAGGTTGGTTTGGATCACGCTGTTCCACTCGGCAATATCGAGCGCATGCGGCGGCTTGCGGATATTGATGCCGGCATTGTTTACGAGGATGTCGATGCGGCCGAGATCGCGGACGACGCGCTCGGTCATGGCGGTGACCGTTGCCTTGTCGGTGACATCGGCGGCAACCGCAATCGCGTTGGCGCCACCTTGCGTAAGTTCCGCGACCGCGTCGGCCGACTTGGCTTCGTTGCGGCCCACCACGGCGATCGCCGCGCCGGCCTCGGCGAGGCCCCGGGCCATGCCGAGCCCGATGCCGCCATTGCCGCCGGTGACGATGGCTACCTTGCCGGTGAGGTCGAAGAGTTTTGCTGCCATAGCTGTTGTCCAGTTTCTGTAGGATGGGTACGAATCTAGCGGTTGCCTTGCCAGATCAGGATCAGGCCGACGGCGACGAGCACCGCGCCATATCCGGCCCATTGTAACTGGTCGATCATGAAGCTCGATGGCGGCCAGCGAATGGCACCGGTGCCTTGGCCGATCCACAAAAGGCCGATTGCAAGCGCCAGAAATCCGATGATCGAAAGGGATCTGGCCATGGCTTGCTCCCTCCTGCCGCTATGGCGCGGGGACGCGGGGCGGCCTTGTCTTCGGTCGTGTCTTCGGGTCGCTGCAGGAAACCATTGCTGGCGGCGGCCGTAGCTTCCGATCGAATAGAAAGCCGGCCGGCTTCGCAAGGCCGGAAGTTGCGGCATCGCCAAGGATCATCATGAGCTGCCGAACGGCCACTTTTGCGATCGCGCTTCGCGCGACCCGACGATGCGCTGCAGAGCCGGGGCCTATGGTCGAACGGAAGGAGTGGGTCCCGGCGCTGCGGCGCAGCGTTGCCGGACAATGCTTCGCATCGCCTAGGCTGCACCGCGTCCGGGACAAGCGACTGGCTTATTGACGTCGGCTACTTCGGTTTCGCTTGCTTCGGGGCCTTCCGCGTCCGGGCAACAAAAAAGCCCCGGACGATGCCGGGGCTTTTGAGCTGTCGAGTTAGCAGAGATCAGTACCTGGCGGCGACCGGAGCGCCGCCCCAGTTGAAGCGGTAGACCAGCGAGGTGCTGATGGTCTGCGTCCAGGGCTTGAAAGTCACTGCCGTGCCGGTCGGACCACCGCCGAAGGCGGGCGTGACCGTGCCAGGCAAGGTGACGCGATCATAGAAAGCAGAGCGATACTCCGTCTTCATGAACCAGCCGGGAGCCGAAATACCGAAAAGGTCCAGATTGTTCTCGACGCCGCCGCCGACAAACCATCCGTGACGGTCGAAGGAGGACGTGGTGTAAGCTCCAGGGCCACCGGGCGCGAAGATAGTGGATTGAGTAGTGCCCGACCACTCTGAACCAGAATAGCCAGCATTAACGTAAGACAACACATTGGGAGCAACCAGATAGCCCAGTCGCACACCAGCGGCATAGCTCGTCTCGAGCTTCATGCGGCCTTCGGTTTGGAAGAACGGATCACTGAGGGAGCCGCGGATATCTCCGAACTGCGCGTCACCGAAAATACCGGCCACCCATCGGCCGCCGAACTGCCAGTCATAGCCGCCACCGACCGTTCCGAACCAGCCGCTGCCGCCATTCCGCTGGTCGCGGGTTATCACAGTGCCAGCGGGCCCAAAGGGACCCCCAAAGACCTCCTGCAACACCGGTGCTCACGACGTTGCTATCAGCGCTCCAGAGCCCGCCGCCACCACCACCGAAGATGTAGAAGCCAGTCCAGTTATACACTGCGGCGACGGGAGCCGGCGCCTTGGTGTAGGGCGGGCCCCGAGGTCAGCCGCCGAGGCCGATCCGGTGAATGCCGCTACCGCGGTCAGAGCGAGCAGTACTTTTTTCATGTCCAGTTCCTTAACTTCTCGTTCGCTTGACGAGGTGCGCGAGCGCCGATTCCCAAAATCCAGTAGCGTGACTATACGCAGTTCCGGCCAAATTGCTGTTGCGGGGGAAGCACACTGGGCCGAAAAGGAACGACCGGCAAAAGCCCGAAAGACGGGCAGATTTCGCCGATTACCGGCCAGAATGGCCGGAAATCGCTCGAAAATCGCTTGCTTTCGATGAATCAGACGTCCAGCAGCTCGTCGCTGGCGAATTCCGCCTTGTCCGAGATGAAGGCGAATCTAGCCTCGGCCTTGGTTCCCATCAGCCGCTCGACGGAATCAGCCGTGCCTTCGCGGTCGTCGGCCAGCAGCACCACGCGGAGCAGCGTGCGCTTGGCCGGATCCATGGTGGTTTCCTTGAGCTGCGCCGGCATCATTTCGCCGAGGCCTTTGAAGCGGTTCACCTCGACCTTGGCATTGGCGTTGAACTCGCTCTTCAAGAGCGTGTCCTTATGTGCATCGTTGCGGGCATAGACCGACTTGCTACCGTGGGTTAGCTTGTAGAGCGGCGGCACCGCCAGATAGAGATGGCCCTCATCGATCAGCCGCGGCGTCTGGCGATAAAAGAACGTGATCAGCAGTGAAGCGATGTGCGCGCCGTCGACGTCGGCGTCTGTCATGATGATGATGCGCGAATAGCGCAGGTCCTCTTCGCGATAATGCGCGCCGGTGCCGCAGCCGATCGCCTGCATCAGGTCGGAGAGCTGCGCGTTCTGCATCAGCTTGTCCTTGCCGGCGGAGGCCACGTTGAGGATTTTTCCGCGCAGGGGCAGCACAGCCTGAGTCTTGCGGTCGCGCGCCTGTTTGGCGCTGCCACCGGCCGAATCGCCTTCGACGATGAAGAGTTCGGAGCCTTCCGTTGCGCTGTTGGTGCAATCGGAGAGCTTGCCAGGAAGCCGCAGCTTCTTCACCGCGGTCTTGCGCGAGGTTTCCTTTTCGGCGCGTCGGCGCAGCCGCTCGTCGGCGCGCTCGATGACGAAATCCAGGAGCTTGTTGGCCTGCAGCGGATTGCCCGACAGCCAGTGGTCGAACGGATCCTTGATCGCCTGTTCGACGATCTTCTGCGCTTCGGCGGTGGCGAGGCGATCCTTGGTCTGGCCCTGGAATTCCGGCTCGCGCACGAACACGGACAGCATCACCGCCGCTCCCACCATGACGTCTTCCGACGTGACGGGCGCGGCGCGCTTGCCCTGGCCGATGCGTTCGGCATGGTCTTTCAGGCCACGCAGCATCGCGCTGCGCATGCCGGATTCATGGGTGCCGCCGTCGGGCGTCGGCACGGTGTTGCAGTAGGAGGAGAGGAAGCCGTCGGCATCCGCGGTCCACGCGACCGCCCATTCGCAGGCGCCATGGGCGCCGTTGCGCCCCGATTTGCCGGAGAAGATATCCGGATGCACCAGCGTATCGGCGTGAATGGCGGCGGCGAGATAGTCCTTCAGGCCGCCCGGGAAATGGAAGCTATCCTCGGCCGGCACATCCTCGATGCCCTTCAGCAGCGCGGGGTCGCAGCGCCAGCGGATCTCGACGCCGCCGAACAGATAGGCTTTCGAGCGTGTCATCTTGAACAGGCGCTGCGGCTTGAAAGCCGCCTTGGCGCCGAAGATGTCGGTGTCCGGCTTGAAGCGGATGCGGGTGCCGCGGCGGTTGTTGATCTTGCCGAGGTCCTCGAGCTTGCCCTTGGGGTGGCCGCGCTCAAAACTCATCCGGTAGAGCTTTTGACTGCGCGCGACTTCGACCTCGAGCCGCGAGGAGAGGGCGTTGACCACGGAGACGCCGACGCCATGCAGGCCGCCCGAGGTCTCGTAGACCTTGGAGTCGAACTTGCCGCCGGAATGCAGCGTGCACATGATGACTTCGAGCGCCGACTTCTTCGGAAACTTCGGATGCGGATCGACCGGGATGCCGCGGCCATTATCGGTGACGGTCAGAAAGCCATCGGCGCTCAGTTCCACCTCGATGAACGAGGCATGCCCTGCCAGCGCCTCGTCCATGGCATTGTCGATGACTTCGGCGAACAAGTGGTGCAGCGCCTTTTCGTCCGTGCCGCCGATGTACATGCCAGGGCGGCGGCGCACCGGTTCCAAGCCCTCCAGCACCTCGATGTCGGCCGCGGTGTAGCCCGCCTCGGCGCTGGTTCCGCGCGAGGCGGCCTTGGGCGCCGCGCGGCCTTTCCCTTCCGCGGCGAACAGATCGTTGGCGGATTTTGATTTTGTAGCTGATTTCAATGGCTTGGACATGGCTCTTTAGATGTTGCGCGCGATCTCGCGCGAGCGAATCGGTTGCTGTGACTATGCCACGGATGGGCTCAAAAGTGACGGCCGAGGCGGATCCGGGTGCACCCTGCAGCGAAGGGGCAGCCAATAAGGGGATCGCGTCCGATTAACAATAACCAAGCCGATCGGGTGAGCGGACTTGCGTTCACCCTTGGGTTGCGTGAAAGTCGCGGCGGCAGGGGGAATAAATCCAATGATCAGATTGCTGTTGGCCGCCGCACTTGCGGTGCCATGTGTCGGTTGTGCGTCGGTGACGCGTGGAACGACTGAGAACATTTCCATTTCGAGCACGCCGTCAGGCGCTACCGCCGAGATAACCGGGCTGGATGTTCCGACTGCCTGCGTCACCCCGTGCGTGGTCGTGGCCAAGCGCAGCGCCGACATCACGGTGACCGTCAACAAGGAGGGGTATGAGCCGCAGATCATCCCTCTCACCAAGGAAGTTCCGGGCACGGGCGCGGCTGGCTTCGCCGGCAACATTCTGCTTGGCGGGTTGGTCGGCATGGGCGTCGATGCGGCCACCGGTGCTGCGCTGGATCACAAGCCGAATCCTGTGATCGTGACGCTGCAACCGATCGCTCCCATACCGCCACGTCCAGCGAAGCCGCGTCCGCCGAGGCGCTCGCCGCCGCCCCAGAGCTGATCACATCGCTCAGATCTTTGGCTCTGGCCTCTTGCCCATCCGGTGTGGGTTCACGCGTCGGCCCCCGGCTTTGTGACTTGATGTCGCGGAAGTGGCTGGCTTACCTGTTCTTCCCAGCGGAACCGGTAGAAAGGTTCAAAGACAGGAATCGGGGCGGAAAGGGCTCGGAATGGAAGATTATGTGCGCGCCCTGGCTGATTTCGTGCGCGACAATCAGGTCTGGGCCGCTCCGATCGTCCTGGTGCTGGCATTCGGCGAATCGCTTGCCTTCGTCTCGCTGCTGGTGCCCGCCTGGGGGCGCTGGTCGCGATCGGCGCGCTGATCGGCGTCAGCGGCATCAGTTTCTGGCCAGTCTGGCTCGCCGGCGGCATCGGCGCGGCGCTCGGCGATTGGGTCTCCTACTGGTTCGGCTACCGCTACAAGGAGCATGTCGCCGAGATGTGGCCTTTGTCGCGCTATCCCGAGATCCTGCCGCGCGGCGAGGAATTCGTGAAAAAATGGGGCGTGCCCTCGATCTTCATCGGCCGATTCTTCGGGCCGCTGCGAGCCTCGGTCCCGCTCGCCGCAGGCATTTTCGAAATGTCATATTGGCCCTTTCAGATCGCCAATTTTGTCTCGGCTCTGGTCTGGTCGGCCGTTCTGCTGCTGGTAGGCGACGTCATGGGGAAGATCGCCGAATGGCTTTGGCGGGTGGTGTAGCGTCGAACGGAATAAGCGGATGACGGGGGTGTTAGCCCCAACGTAGGTAGACAAGAGCAACTTCGCATTGCCGTCGTGTCGTCGCGCTATCGCAGAAGTGCCGATAGGTCCAGCGGCAACCGAATCAAGGGCACGCATCGAAGCGGGGTGAATCCCGCCCTCGTATCCATCATCTCACTGGGGAGAACATCACCATGGAACTGACACGTCGTCACGCACTCACTGGGGCCGCGGCGCTCGCCGCCACACCGCTGTTGCCGCAGGCGCCCGCCAGGGCGGCCGCCCCGGTGGCGGACAAGCAGGCGCCGAGCTTCTACCGCTACAAGGTGGGCGATGCCCAGGTGACGGCGATTTCTGACGGCGTCAACAATTTCGCGCTGCCCGACACGTTCGTGCTCAACGCCAAGAAGGACGAAGTCAACGCGGCGCTCGAAAAGGCCTTCATGCCGAAGGACAAGATGTCGATCCAGTTCGCGCCGCTGGTCATCAACGCCGGTGGCAAGCTCGTGGTGGTCGATACCGGCAACGGCGCCGCGGCCTTTGCATCGAGCAAGGGCAATGTCGGCCAGTTCGGCGCCAACATGGTCGCCGCGGGCTTCGACCCCAAGGCGGTCGACATCGTCGTGATCTCGCACTTCCATGGCGACCACATCAACGGTCTCCTGACCGCGGAGAACGCGCCGACCTTCCCCAATGCCGAGGTGCTGGTGCCGGCGGCGGAATGGAAATATTTTATGGACGACGGCGAGATGAGCCGTGCGCCGGAAGGGCGGATGCAGACCGTTTTCAAGAACGCCCGCCGCGTGCTCGAGGCAGGACTCAAGAAGAAGGTGACGCCCTATGAATGGGGCAAGGAAGTAGCGCCTGGACTGACGGCGGTGGAAACCATCGGCCACACGCCGGGCCATACCTCCTATGTTCTCGCATCCGGCTCCGACAAGGTGTTCATCCAGTCCGACGTCACCAACCTGCCGGCGCTGTTCGTCACCAATCCGGGCTGGCACCTGATGTTCGACCAGGATCCGGCTCTGGCGGAAAAGACCCGCCGCCGGGTCTACGACATGCTGGTGGCCGACAAGATGCGGGTCCAGGGCTTCCATTATCCGTTCCCGGCCAATGGTTTTGTCGAAAAGGACGGCAATGGCTACCGGCTGATCCCGGCGCCGTGGAATCCGGTGATCTGACACGAAGTGTCATTCCGGGGCGATGCGCAGCATCGAACCCGGAATCCGGAGGCTGTGGCGCGAGATTCCGGGTTCACGCGCTGTGCGCGCGCCCCGGAATGACCAGTACACCTTGACGCCAGCCGGGCGCGGCCTTATAGCCGCGCCCATGACTATCGCTTCGACCATCTCCATTGCTCGCCGCCGCCGCGCCATCGTCGCGGTATGGGCGGACGTCTACGTTTGAGATTGTCGCCTCTGCCGCCGGATCGGATCCCGCGGCTTCTCCCTTTTCCAGAAAACGCGGTCTGAACTGGCGGCTCCTACGTCAAGCAGGAGTTTAAGATGTATACGCCACCACCGTTCAAGTCCGACCGCGCCGCGAGTCTCGCGTTTGCGGAAGCGCGCGGCTTTGGTTTGGCCTGCGCGTGGGATGGCAACAAGCCGGTCGCCTCGTCGCTGCCGTTCTATCTCACCTCGGCCAATGACGGCACGCCGCGTGCGCTATTTCATGTCGCCCGTCACAATCCGCTGGTAGGGCTGGCGGACGGGACGACGCCGTGGCTGTTGGCCATCAACGGTGCTGACACCTATGTGTCGCCGGACTGGTATGTCTCGCCCGATCAGGTGCCGACATGGCTCTATCAGGCGGTGCATCTCTCGGGTGCGGTGCGGAAACTGTCCGATGACGAACTCGCTGATCAGATCGACACGCTCAGCGCCAAGTTCGAGGAGCGGCTGTTGCCGAAGAAGCCGTGGCTGTCTTCGAAAATGACGGCAGGGCGGCTGGCGGCGATGAAGAAGGCGATCGTGGGACTCGAGATGACGGTCGAAGAGGTGGAGGGCAGCTTCAAGCTGAACCAGCACAAGTCCGAGACCGACTATGCAGCGGTTGCGGGGTCGCTTGCGGCGCAAGCCGACGCGGGCGCCAAGCAGATTGCGAATTTGATGAGAGAGGCGCGGCCGCAGGCCTTTGCCGACGAAACGAACCAGCTCGAAAGGAGCGTGCCATGAGCCTCACCGACAGCCATCAGCCCAAGACCGTCGGCGCCTCGACCAAGCCCGCCGTGTTCGTTGACGGCGCCTCCGGGACGACGGGGCTTGGCATTCAGGAGCGCCTTCGGCTGCAGAACGACGTCGTCGTGAAAAACATCGTCGAGGAGAAGCGCAAGGATGCCGATGCCAAGCGCGCATTGATGGGCGAGGTAGATCTCGTCATCCTCTGCCTGCCTGACGATGCCGCGAAAGAGACCGTTGCACTGATCGACAGCATGGGCGCTTCGGCTCCCAAGGTGCTCGACGCCTCGACGGCGTTTCGGGTCGCCAGCGACTGGACGTACGGTTTTCCGGAACTCACGCCGGATCAGGCCGACAAAATACGAAACGCGCGGAAGGTCTCCAATCCCGGCTGCTATCCAACCGGCGGGATTGCGCTGCTGCGGCCGCTGGTCGATGCCGGCCTGTTGGCGGCGGATTATCCCGTCACCATCAACGCGGTCTCCGGCTATTCGGGCGGCGGCAAGTCGATGATCGCAAGTTTTGAGGATGGCAGTGCGCCGTCGTTCGAATTGTATGGCCTCGGCTTCGAGCACAAGCATCTGCCGGAGACGCAGCTTTACTCAAAGCTCACGCGGCGGCCGATCTTCGTGCCGTCGGTTGGCAATTATCGGCAGGGTATGCTGGTCTCGGTGCCGCTGCATCTCGACACGCTGCCTGGCAAACCCAGCGGCGCTGACCTGCACGCCGCGCTGGGGAAACGCTACGCCGGGAGCAAATACGTCTCGGTCATGCCGCTCGAAAACGCGGCGACCAGGGGCGGGCGGCTGGAGCCCGAGGCGCTCAACGAGACCAACAAGCTCGAACTTTACGTTTTTGCCAGCGAAAAGCATCGTCAGGCGGTGCTGGTCGCGCGGCTCGACAATCTGGGCAAGGGTGCCTCGGGTGCCGCCGTGCAGAACATGCGGCTGATGCTGGGCCTGGTCGGGCAATAGCTGATCTGGCGTTGCCGCGAAGCGAGCCCGGTGGACCAAGCGTCGCTGCAATTCTGCCGTGGCAAGACAATCAAAAGACGCCCTGCAAATGACGCCTGAAAGGAACGCGTGATGAGCTCGAAAAAGAAGATCGGCATTCTCGGTGCCTCCGGGTACACCGGAGCCGACGCGGCGCGCCTGTTGGCGCGGCATCCGAACGCCGAGATCACCGCGCTCACCGCCAACACCCACGCCGGCAAGTCGATGGGCGACGTGTTCCCGCATTTCTTCATGCTCGATCTGCCGAAGCTGGTCGAGTGGGAGAAGGTCGACTGGACCGGAGTCGATGCGGTATTCTGCGGGCTGCCGCACGGCACCACGCAGGAGATCATCGCCGCCGTCCTCAGGGCCAACCCCGACATCAAGGTGCTCGACATGTCCGCCGATTTCCGGCTGCGCAACAAGGACACCTATGCGCAATGGTACGGCCATGAGCACCGGGCGCTCGAACTGCAGGGCGAGGCCGTCTACGGCCTCACTGAATTCTACCGCGAGAAGATCGCGGCCGCGCGGTTGGTCGCATGTCCCGGCTGTTACCCGACCGCGGCGCTGCTCGCGCTGGTGCCGCTCGCCAAGGCAAAACTGATCGACGTCGACGACATCGTCATCGACGCCAAGTCGGGCGTTACCGGCGCCGGGCGCGGCTTGAAGCAGAACACGCTGTTCAGCGAGGCGGGCGAGGGGCTGTCGCCCTATTCGGTCGGCACCCACCGGCACGCGCCGGAGATCGAGCAGGAGATCGGCGTTGCCGCGGGCGCTGCGGTGACGGTCAACTTCACGCCGCATCTGATCCCGATGGCGCGTGGCGAACTCTGCACGTCCTATGTCAGGCTCAACGGCGGCGCGACGACGGACGATCTGCGGGCCGTGCTGGAGAAGGCCTACGCCAACGAGCCGTTTGTGCATGTCGCCAGGAAGGGCGTGCTGCCGCAGACCCAGAACGTACGCGGCTCCAACTATGTGCAGATCGGCGTCGTCGCCGACCGCATCAAAAACCGGGCGATCGTGATTTCCACGCTCGACAACCTGGTGAAGGGCTCGGCTGGGCAGGCGATCCAGAACATGAACCTGATGTTCGGATTGCCCGAGACAGCCGGGCTGGAGCAGATCGCGCTGTTTCCGTGATGTGAGGTGCTGCGGTGGACGAGGAGACGCTGCAATTCCGCACCGGCATCAACCACTACTTCAATTCGTCTGCTGTTGCGAAACACTGAGCCCTGTTTCACAGGCCGCTAATGAAAAACCCCGGAGCCGAGCTCCGGGGTTTGCTTTTCGTTTCGGGTCTGGGCTTTCAAACCACCCTGAAGATCGCCAGCGCCAGCACGGCCTGCGCCAGGAATCCGACGGTGAAGGCTACCGTTCGGAACACCGGCAGGCCCAGCGTGTAGAATATCAGATGCGCGACGCGCGACCAGAAATACACGGCGCAGGCGAGCACGGTCCATCGGTCGGAATAGTCGATTACGTTGAGGATCAGGACGAGCGGCGCGAAAATCACGAGGTTCTCGACCGCGTTGTCATGTGCGAACATCATCCGATTGGCCCAATCCGCGTGCGGTTTGTCGTTGCGCGAGGGGTTGGCCATGGCGCCGGAGAGGCCGCGCACCTGACAGCGATTGATGATGTAGGGGATCCACATCAGCCCGGTCAAAATCACGGTCAGAGTCAGCCAGAACAATTCACGCGTTATTGGTTGCGTCATTGGTTTCCCCTCAAACGATTTCGATTCCCGGCACGGGATGGCCAAATATACTCAACAACGCGCTTTCTTGCTACGCGCGCACCTTGACGTAGCTGCCGGGTGCGTCCTCGATCGGCGGCATCTCCTCGGACCCGACGGCGCGCGCGGGCACGCGCTCGGCGTCTATGCCGTCCAGCCATTGCAGCCAGTCGGGCCACCACGATCCCTTGTGCTCGGTGGCGTTCTTGATCCAGTCGGCGAGCGCGACATCCTTGATGTTGTCGTTGGTCCAGTACTGGTACTTGCCCGCGTCCGGCGGGTTGACCACGCCTGCGATGTGGCCCGAGCCGGACAGCACATATTTGACCGGGCCGCCGAAGAACTGCGAACCGTAGAGCACCGAGTCCGCCGGCGCGATGTGGTCCTCGCGCGTCGCCAGATTGTAGACGGGCACCTTGACCTTTGACAGGTCGAGCAGAGTGTTATCGAGCACCATGCTGCCGGAGGAGAGCCGGTTCTCCAGGTAGCAGTTGCGGAGGTAATAGGAATGGTTGGCCGCCGGCATCCGCGTGGCGTCGGAGTTCCAGTGCAGCAAGTCGAAGGAGGAGGGTGGCTGGCCCTTCAGGTAGTTGCTGACGACATAGGACCAGATCAGGTCGTTGGAGCGCAGCATGTTGAAGGCCATCGCCATCTTGCTGCCTTCGAGAACGCCCCGTGCTTCCATCTCGCGCTCCAGCGTCGCGACCTGGTCTTCGTCGACGAACACGAGCAGATCGCCGGCATGGGTGAAGTCGACCTGCGCCGCAAAGAACGTCGCCGAGGTGACGCGCTGGCGCCGCTTCTCGGCGAGCCAGGCCAGCGTCGACGCCAGCAGGGTGCCGCCGACGCAGTATCCGGCGGTATGGACCTTCATCTCGCCCGTCACCTTTTCGATGACGTCCATCGCGGTCAGCGGGCCTTCCTTCATGTAGTCGTCGAAGGTTTTCTTGCCGAGCTCCTTGTCCGGATTGACCCAGGAAATCACGAACACGGTGATGCCCTGATCGACGCACCATTTGACGTAGGATTTTTCCGGCTTGAGATCGAGTATGTAGAACTTGTTGATCCAGGGCGGCACGATCAGGAGCGGCGTGCGCAACACCGTCTCCGTGGTCGGCGTGTACTGGATGAGCTGCATCAGCTCGTTCTGGTAGATCACCTTGCCCGGCGTCGTCGCCATGTTGACGCCGACTTCGAGATCTCGACGGATCGGACTGACGGATGCGGAGCATGCCGCGCCCGGCCTCGATGTCCTCGGCCAGCATCTTCATGCCGCGAACGAGGTTGTCGCCGTTAGAGGCCAGCGTCTCGCGCAGCACTTCCGGATTGGTAAGCACGAAATTCGACGGCGCGATCGCGTTGGTGATCTGCTGAACGTAGAACTCGGCCTTCTTGCGCGTGTGCGGATCGACGCCTTCGGCGTTCTTCACCAGTTCTTGCGCCCAGTGCGCGGTGAGCAGATAGAGCTGCAGCACGAAATCGAAGAACAGATTCGATTTCCACTCCGGATCCTTGAAGCGCTTATCGCGCGGCGACGGCTCAATCGCAGGCTTGGCCTGCTCGCCGGCCATGCGGCGCGCCGCCGAGCCCCAGAGATCGAGATAGGCTTTGCCCATCCTGGTCTGCAGAGCTTCGGCGCGTTGCTGGTCGGTCAGCCAGTATTCCGCCACCTTGGTGAAGGTCTTGATGACTTCGCCGAGCTCGCTCGGCGGCTTGTCCTTCGGTTCCCCGTCCTCGCGCGGCTTGAGATAGGCCGCGAGCGCCTGGCCGCTCGTCTCCATCGCCCTGGCGATATTCATGGCGAAGGCTTCGGCGTTGAATGTTTTCGGAGCCTGGGTTTCGGTGTTGACGTCGCTCATATCAAGCACACTATAGCTTCGTTTCGCGTTCGTCACCGCGTGGATTGATGGCAGCGGCGTTGGGGTTAACCCTGTTGCACTGCGATAAAGTTTGCGTGTTCAGGCACAATGCACACATTGCAGCCGCACCTGTCGAATTTGCTCTTTGGGCTTTAATCGTTTCGGGCGACAATGGTTTGAACGGTTCTAGCGAAATCAACGCCGCGGGACGATTTTGCGTTGCAAGGCTCGTACCAGCGCATAGATGTCGTCGCGATGCGCGTGCGCTGCATCAGGTAGTTGGGGATTTCCGGGACGGATGGCGGTGGATCGAACGATAAGGCTGTGGTCAGTTGCCACCCTGCTTGCGGCGGCGCTTGCGCTCGGCGGCTGCTCGACCCAGATCGCTGATATGCCCGGCTTCGGCCTGCCGGCTGACGCGCCAGAGCGTCCGAAGGAAGCTGGTGGCTATCTACCGGTTCACGACCTGCCGCCGGACCGCAACGAGGAGGCGATGAAGCCGGCCGAGTTGGCTAAAATCCAGGCAGAATTGACCGCCGCTCGCGACCGTCAGGCGGCCGCCGCTACCCCGCCAAAACCGGCCAAGAAGTGACCTAATTACTGGCGCTAGCGGCTCCCATGGTAAAAGAACCCAATTCAACCGCATTGCGGGTCCAGAGCCTAGAGACCTCGCGCCTGAACTTGCTCCAAATCCTTGATTGGACGCGATTTTTGGACGAAGCCAATCGGGTTTCGTAGCGCGCGCAGGTTCCGTCCGATTCTGTCCTGCCGGTTGCCGGAGCAAGGGTCCCATGG
Organism: Bradyrhizobium sp. RDI18; assembly: GCF_043203335.1. Taxonomy (NCBI): domain Bacteria; kingdom Pseudomonadati; phylum Pseudomonadota; class Alphaproteobacteria; order Hyphomicrobiales; family Nitrobacteraceae; genus Bradyrhizobium; species Bradyrhizobium sp. RDI18. Next base: position 577,883 of record NZ_JBICRN010000008.1, read on the forward strand.
AAGATTTTTATCGCATTCGCCGTCTGCCGCCTTACGTGTTCGAGAAGGTCAACCAGGCCAAGGCGGCCGCGCGCAATGCCGGGGCCGACATCATCGACATGGGCATGGGCAATCCGGACCTGCCGACGCCGTCCCATGTACTCGAGAAGCTAAAGGAGACGCTGGGCAAGCCGCGGACCGATCGCTACTCGGCCTCGCGCGGCATCAACGGCCTGCGCAAGGCGCAAGCCGCCTATTACGGACGGCGGTTCGGCGTAAAACTCCATCCGGACACCCAGGTTGTTGCGACGCTGGGTTCGAAGGAAGGCTTTGCCAATGTGGCGCAGGCGATCACCGCGCCCGGCGACGTGGTGCTGTGCCCCAATCCGAGCTACCCGATTCACGCCTTCGGCTTTCTGATGGCGGGCGGCGTGATCTGCTCGGTACCCTCGGAACCGACGCCGCAGTTTTTCGAGGCGGTGGAGCGCGCGATCATTCATTCGATCCCGAAGCCGATCGCGCTGATCGTCTGCTATCCCTCCAATCCGACCGCCTATGTCGCCGAGCTCGATTTCTACAAGGACCTGGTGGCGTTCGCGAAGAAGCACGAGATCTTCATCCTGTCGGATCTGGCCTACGCCGAAGTTTATTTCGACGACCGGAATCCGCCGCCCTCGGTGCTGCAGGTTCCCGGTGCAATCGACGTCACCGTCGAATTCACCTCGATGTCGAAGACGTTCTCGATGGCGGGCTGGCGCATGGGCTTTGCGGTCGGCAACGAGCGGATCATTGCCGCGCTGGCGCGGGTGAAATCCTACCTCGACTACGGCGCGTTCACGCCCATTCAAGTCGCGGCCACCGCCGCACTGAACGGGCCGGACGATTGCATCAAGGAGATGCGCGACACCTATCGCAGGCGCCGCGACGCGCTGGTCGAATCGTTCGGCCGGGCGGGCTGGGAGATTCCGCCGCCGCAGGCATCGATGTTCGCCTGGGCGCGGCTGCCCAAGGCATTTGAAGGCGTCGGCAGCATGCAGTTCGCGACCCTGATGGTGGAGAAGTCAGGCGTGGTGGTTTCGCCCGGCGTCGCCTTCGGCGAGCATGGCGAAGGCTATGTCCGCATCGCCATGGTGGAAAACGAGCAGCGCATCCGCCAGGCCGCGCGCGGGGTGCGGCGCTTCCTTGAAAGCGGCATTGAAACGTTGCACAACGTGGTCCCTCTCGCCAACCGGCGCTAATTCCTTTTATTGCAGGTTCTCTCATTCATGGTCGCACCCCTGAGAGTGGGTATCGCGGGGCTCGGCACTGTTGGTGCCGAAGTCGTCCGCCTCATCGAAGAGCAGTCGCGGATGCTTGCCGAGCGCAGCGGGCGCGGTGTGCGCGTCGTTGCCGTCACCGCGCGCTCGAAAGCAAAGAAGCGTTCGCTCGATCTGCGCGGCATCGACTGGGCGAAAAGCCCGCTTGATCTGGCAAACGACGCCAACGTCGATTGCTTCGTCGAACTGATGGGCGGCTCCGGCGAGCCGGCGCTGTCGGCGATCGAGGCTGCGCTGAAATCCGGCAAGTCGGTGGTAACCGCCAACAAAGCGCTGATCGCCAAGCACGGCGTGCGGCTGGCGAAGGCGGCCGAGAAGCACGGCGGCGCCCTGAACTTCGAGGCGGCGGTCGGCGCCGCCATTCCCGTCATCAAGACCCTGCGCGAGGGGCTTTCCGGCACCGGCGTCAACCGCGTCTACGGCATCCTCAACGGCACCTGCAATTACATCCTGACCCGGATGGAGCATGAGGGCCTGTCGTTTGCCGAATGCCTGAAGGATGCGCAGCGGCTCGGCTATGCCGAAGCCAATCCGTCCTTCGATGTCGACGGCCATGATACCGCGCAGAAGCTTGCGATCCTGGCCAGCCTCGCCTTCGGCACCAAGGTGGCGCAGAGCGCGGTCTATGTCGAAGGCATCTCCTCGATCGCACCGGAAGACCTTCGCGCCGCGGAAGAGCTCGGTTATCGGGTCAAACTGCTCGGGGTTGCGGTGCGCACCGCCAAGGGCATCGAGCAGCGCGTGCACCCCACCATGGTGCCGAAATCGTCCTCGATCGCGCAGGTGATGGGCGTCACCAACGCGGTGACCATCGACGGCGAGGGCATTCCCGCGATCACGCTGGTGGGGCCCGGCGCCGGCGGTGCCGCGACGGCGTCCGCCGTCGTAGCCGATATCGCCGACGTGGCGCGCGGCATTCGCGCAAAACCGTTCGGCCGCCCGGTGGAGCGGCTGCGCGACACCACCAAGGCGCCGATGGAGCGCCACGAGGGCGGCTACTACATCCGCCTGATGGCGCGCGACCTCGCCGGCACCGCCGCCACCATCGCCACCCGCCTCGCCGAACAGAAGATTTCGCTGGAATCGATCGTGCAGCGCCACCCCGAAGGTGTCGACGCGAACGGCGCAACGAAGAAAGGCGCGCCGGTTCCGGTCATTCTGATCACCTACGCAACGTCCGAGGATGCGGTGTATCGTGCGCTCGAAGCCGTTCAGCGCGACAAGGTGATCAGCGGCCGGCCGCAGGTGATACGGATCGAGAAGAACTGACGCGGGATCGAAACGGATCGCGCGCCAAAGGATTGATTTGCGGACCGAGAGGCCGTGCAGGTTCAAAGGAGTAAGCCGATGTCGACCCATATTTCCGTTCCGCCGCAATTGCTGCTCGAGCGCATCCTCACGCTTGAAATCGTGCGGGTGACGGAACGTGCAGCCGTTTCGGCCGCGCGGCTGCGCGGCCACGGCCAGGAGAAGGCGGCGGACCAGGCCGCGGTCGACGCGATGCGCCGCGAACTCAACAAGCTGCCGATCGAAGGCACTATCGTGATCGGCGAGGGCGAGCGCGACGAGGCGCCGATGCTGTTCATCGGCGAGAAGGTCGGGCTGAACGCCGGTCCGCAGGTCGATATTGCCGTCGATCCGCTGGAAGGCACCACGCTCTGCGCCAAGAACATGCCGGGCGCGATCGCGACCATGGCGATGGCAGATGGCGGCACGTTGCTACATGCGCCCGACGTCTACATGGAGAAGATTGCCATCGGCCCAGGCTACGCCAAGGGCGTGATCGAGCTCGACGCTTCGCCTGCCGACAATGTCCGCCGGCTCGCCAAAGCCAAAGGCGTCGAGGCTGGCGCGATCACAGTCCTAGTGCTCGATCGGCCGCGCCACGCCGACATCATCGCCAGCATCCGTTCGACCGGCGCCGCGGTACGGCTGATCACCGATGGCGACGTCGCCGGCGTGATCCATTGTGCCGACCCCGACAACACCGGCGTCGACATGTATATCGGCACCGGCGGCGCGCCCGAGGGCGTGCTGGCGGCGGCGGCGCTGCGCTGCATCGGCGGCCAGATGCAATGCCGGTTGATCCTCGACAGCGAGGAGAAGCGTGAGCGCGCGCACAAGATGGGCGTAACCGATCCGAAAATGATCTACGGCATCGAGGACATGGTGCGGGGCGACTGCCTGTTCGCGGCCACCGGCGTCACCACGGGCTCTCTGCTGACGGGCGTCAAATTCCGCAAGGATGGCGTGATCGAGACCGAAACGGTGGTGATGCGCTCGGTGACCGGCACGGTGCGCTACATCAAGGCGGAGCACCGGCAGTTGGATAAGTTTCATCTGGATTGAGTTGGACGTCGTTCCGGGGCGATGCGAAGCATCGAACCCGGAACCTCGAGATTCCGGGCTCGCGCATTGCGCGCCCCGGAATGACAACAAGAAACGGGAGGGCTCGCATGTCCGATGTATCAGCCGTAAAGGCGCTGGTGTTCGACGTGTTCGGCACCGTCGTCGACTGGCGCACCAGCCTCATCAATGATTTCACACAGTGGTCGAAAACCTCAGGCATCGAGGCCGACTGGACCGCCTTGGTCGACGGCTGGCGCGCCGTCTACATGGCCTCGATGGACGAGGTGCGCAAACATCCCGAACGCGGCTACCAGATACTGGATACGCTGCACCGGCGGTCGCTGGAAAAACTGGTGGCGCAGTTTTCGATACAAGGCTTGAGCGAAGCCGACCTGCATTACTTGACGCTGGGCTGGCATCGGCTGCATCCGTGGCCCGACAGCGTGCCGGGCCTGACGCGGCTGAAGAAGAAATACATCATCTCGCCGCTCTCCAACGGCAATGTCGCGCTACTCACCAACATGGCAAAATTCGCCGGCCTGCCGTGGGATCTGATCATGTCGGCGGAATTGTTCGAGCACTACAAGCCCGATCCCGAAACCTATCTCGGCGCGGCGAAGCTGCTCTGCCTTCCGCCGGAGCAGGTGATGATGGTAGCTGCCCACAACGGCGATCTGAAAGCCGCGCAGCAGAACGGCCTCAAGACCGCGTTCGTCGCGCGTCCTACCGAATACGGCCCGCACCAGAAATATGATTTCGAGGCCAAGGGCGACTGGGACATCGTCGCCAAGGATTTCGGCGGCATCGCCGACCGGTTGGGGTGTTAGAGGCTACCCCGCACTGGCCTGGATCACTCCGAACCAGCCGAGGCCCCTATAGGTCTCGTAGCCGGGCGTGGCGTGGAACGCGACCATCGTTCCGGAGCGGTCCTGGTAGAAGCCGGAGCGGCGTCCCTCCAGTGACAGCGAGACGCGTTCGGTGAGCAGGCCCTGGCCATCGGACGCCGCGATCACCCGGAAATTCGAATCGACCAGCAGCACGCGCGCCTTGTCGGCCGCGCCGACGCGCACGCCCTGGACGATGGCGCGGGCTTGGGGTTCCCAGTCGAAATGAATCGCCAGCACGCCGGTCGGTCTGCCGTGCGCCTTGCCGCCTTCGCGGACGCTGGCGCAATAGGTCACGACCTGAGCGTTGCCGAGCAAAGGCTGGCATTCGACGTCGCCGACGGCATAGTCGTCGCCGGAGCGCAAGGCGCGCGCAGAGCGGAACCACTTGGTCTGCGCCACGTTCTGGCCGATGGCGTTGAAACGATCCGCGCGGCCATTGGCCAGCACATTGCCGTCGAGATCGCACAGCCAGAGATCGAGATAGACGGTATAGGCGCCGAGGATCACCGCCATCCGTTCCGACACATGACTAACGGCGGCAGCCTGCGGCGCGGCCGCGCAATCGACCACGGCGGAATCGGTTGCCCACCAGCGCACGTCGCAGGTGCGCTCATAGAGGTTGCGGTCGATCAGCTCGATGGCGTTGAGCGACAGATCGACCATGCGCTCGCCGCGCGAGCGGTCGGCCATCTGCGCGATCGAATCCATCAGATTGCCGGTCCGGTTGGTGAGCTGGCTTTCGAGCTCGCGGGCAATCGTCTCGACCTGCTGGCCGACGTTGCGCACTTCCTGCGCCACCACGGCAAAGCCCGCACCTTGCGCGCCGGCGCGCGAGCTTTCGATCAGCGCGTTGAGCGCCAGCATCTTCATCTGGTTGGTGATCTTCTGGATCGACTTGGTCTTCTCGCAGGCGACCTGGTTGACCTCGGCGGTCAATCTCGCGATCAGCGCGGAAACGTCGGATTCGTCCTCGGCGCCCGCTGATTTGGTCGGCTGTTTTGCGGTCGTTGCGGTTTGGGAGCGAAGCGCGACGGACATTGGCGGGAATTCCTCAGTCTTTGTGCGGATGTCGATCTTCTGCGGATCGGCGGGACTCAAATGCGAGCGTATTCGACTCCTTTGTCGGGGATCATGGCTAACGATTGGTTTAAGTTCCGGCGGCTTGCGGGTAGTTTTACCTGATGAAGTTGCATCTTCTTTGTGCAAGTCGCATTTGTCGGCATGGCCCAGGGCCGCGACGCCCCGAGACTGTGTCGGCGTTGCCGCATACGATTCGTTTGCCCGCCGTAGCCCCGTTTGCGTTTGCCGACAGCCCGCTTAGCCCCTATCTCTCGAAGGCATCATGATCCTTCCCGCATCCGCACTTCCCGTTGAACTGCCGCCGGCGTTTCTCGGCGTGGCGCGTTCGGCGACGGGTAAATTGTGGCGCGACCGGCTCGACGCCAGGGGAGCGGCGCGGGCGCTGGCGATCACGCAGCGCTACCAGTTGCCGGAAATGCTGGCCCGCGTGCTGGCGGGCCGCGATGTCGGAATTGACGAGGTTCAGGATTTTCTCGATCCGACCATCCGCAAGCTGATGCCCGATCCACACACCGTGACGCAGATGGAACTGGCGGCCAAACGCATCGCCGACGCCGCGATGCGAGGGGAAAAAGTCGCGATCTTCGGCGACTACGACGTCGACGGGGCCACATCCGCGGCGCTGCTGGCTTGGCACCTGCGCCATTGCGGGCTCGATCCGCTGATCCACATCCCGGACCGAATCTTTGAAGGCTATGGCCCCAACGTCGAGGCGGTGCGGGCGCTGGCCGCCAAGGGCGCAACGCTGCTGGTGACCGTCGATTGCGGCACCACCAGCATCGAGCCGCTGGCGGAAGCGCGCAAGCTCGGCCTATCCGTCGTCGTCATCGACCATCACCAGACCGGCGACGAATTACCCGAGGTCGATGCGCTGGTGAATCCGAATCGGCCGGACGACCTCTCCGGGCTTGGTCATCTCGCCGCCGTTGGTCTCGTGCTGATCACGCTGGTCGCCGTGAACCGGGAATTGCGCGGTCGCGGCTTCTGGAGCGTGGAGCGGCCGGAGCCGGATCTTTTGGGCATGCTGCATCATGTGGCGCTCGGCACCGTGGCCGACGTCGCGCCGCTGATCGGGCTCAACCGCGCCTTTGTCGCCAAGGGCCTGATCGCGATGCGCCGCCGCGACCATGTCGGGCATACCGCGCTAATGGATGTGGCGCGGCTGAACGGCCCGCCGGAAGCTTGGCATCTAGGCTTCATGCTGGGGCCGCGCATCAATGCGGGCGGCCGGATCGGTCGCGCCGATCTGGGCGTGCGCCTCTTGCTGGAGGGCGACGTCTCGGAGGCTGCGCGGATCGCGGCCGAACTCGATCGTCTCAACAGCGAGCGTCGCGTCATCGAGCAGGCGGCCGAAGCGCAGGCCGAGGCCGAAGCGCTGGCCTCGCTCGGGCTCGAAGACAAGGGCGCGGTGATCGTGACCGCCGCCGAAGGCTGGCATCCCGGCATCGTCGGCCTTGTCGCCTCGCGGCTGAAGGAGAAATTTGCGCGTCCCGCCTTTGCTATTGCGCTGGAGCCCGGCGGCATCGGCACCGGCTCGGGCCGCTCGATCTCGGGCGTCGATCTCGGCAAGGCCGTGCGGCAGGCGGTGAAGGAGCGGCTTTTGATGAAGGGCGGCGGCCATGCCATGGCCGCGGGTGTCACGCTGCGCAAAGAGAAGCTCGCGGAGTTTCGTGCCTTCATGGAGAGCGCGCTGGCCGAGGACGTCGCCAATTCCCGTCACGAGAACGAACTGTTCATCGATGGCGCCGTTAGCGCGCGCAGTGTGACCGTGGAATTCGCCAATACGCTGAACCGCGCCGGGCCGTTCGGCGCGGCCAATCCGGAGCCGGTGATCGCGCTGCCGGCGCATCAACTCGTCTATGCCGACGAAGTGGGGCAGGCGCATTTGCGCGTCCGCTTCAAGTCCGGCGACGGCGCGATCGTCAACGGCATCGCATTCCGCGCGGTCGGACAGAAGCTCGGACACGCGCTGACGCAGAACCGCGGCCAGCCTTTGCACGTGGCGGGATCGCTCGCGGTCGATCGTTTTCAAGGATCGGAACGCGTGCAGTTTCGCGTGCTCGACGTCGCGGTGCCGGATCCGGGACCGGCGGTGATCAGGTAATTCGAGAACCAATAACAACGAATGGGAGAAGAAATGGCAGGGCAGGTTCGGGGCAAGGTCGCGCTGGTGACGGGCGGCGCATCAGGCATTGGCGAAGCGGTTTGCGAATTGCTGGCGCGCGAGGGCGCCTCTGTCGCGGTGACCGATGTCGACGATTTGAGAGGCCCCGAGGTCGTCGCGCGGATCAAGAAGGCGGGTGGAGAAGCGAGTTTCTGGCATCACGACGTCAGCAGCGAGGAACGCTGGATCGAAGTCGTGGCCGATGTCATGAAGCGCTATGACCGGCTCGACGTGCTGGTCTCGAACGCCGGTATCGGCATTTCAGTGCCGTCGATCACCGAGATGTCGCTTGCGGACTGGCGGCGGCAGACCGCGATCAATCTCGACGGCGTGTTCCTGTCGGTGAAGCATTGCCTGCCCGCGATGCGAAAGACCGGCGGCGGCTCCATCATCATGATGTCGTCGCTGGCAGGCCTGCGCGGCGCGGCCGGGCTCTCCGGCTACTCCGCGACCAAGGGCGGCGTGCGGCTGTTCGCCAAGTCGATCGCGATGGAATGCGCGACATTTGGCGACGGCATCCGCGTTAACTCGGTGCATCCCGGCATCATCGACACGCCGATCTGGGGCAAGATTCCGGTGGGAGCCACCGGCAGCGGACAGAACGCGCCGATCGATCCGGAGGAGCGCGCGAAACTGGCCACGCCGCTCGGCCGCGCCGGGCAGGCCGAGGAGATTGCGCAAGGCGTGCTGTATCTGGCCTCCGATGCGTCGCGCTACGTGACGGGGACGGAGCTTGTTATCGACGGCGGCATGAATGCGGGTGGGGTGGCGCGACGCGCATAGATGAAAGCGCGGGCAGCGCGCGCGTGCATCAGCGTGGAGGTGAGCTTTTTGCGAATTGCGCGCGCAACCAGGCTTGCGTTGCTTCGATCGGTTCGGTCAGGGGTCTGCGGGAGCCGCGCGCAAGATGCAGGGTGAAGCCTTCGATTTCCGGGCCGAACGGCACGACTAGCGTTTTGGTCGCGAGTTCCTCCGACACCAGCAGCAGACTGTGCAACGCAACCCCGGTGCCGGCGACGGCGGCTTGGATCGCATGGGTCTCATCGCTGAAGCGGAGCCCGGCCCGTGCATCGATACCGTCCATGCCCGCGATCTTCAGCCAGCGCCGCCAGGTCGGATTGCCGCTATCGCTGCGGCGCCAGTCAAAATGCAGCAAGGTCGCTGAGCGCAGATCGGCCGGCTTCTTCAGACCAAGACGCGGACTTGCCACTGGCGCAAAACGATCGATGGCCAACGGTTCGGTGCTCAGATCGGGATAAGGGCCTGGGCCATAGCGCAATGCGAGGTCCGCGGCACCCGAATTGAGGTCCACGACCTCCAGGGTCGCCAGCAGCGTGAGATCGATGTCAGGTCTTGCGTTGTGAAAGCCCGCGATGCGCGGCACCAGCCACTTGGCGGTGAACGCGGGAGTGGCCGAAAGTGTCACCGTCGCGCGGCGCTGCCTGCGGCTCAATCCTTCGACGACACGCGCGAAGGAGTCGAAGCCGTCGCGCAGAACCGGCAGCAAGACTTGCCCTTCTGCGGTTAGCAGGACCTGACGCGTCCGCCGCTCGAACAGCGTCACGCCAATCACCTCTTCCAACTGCCGAACCTGATGGCTGATGGCGGTCGGCGTCACGTGCAGCTCCTGAGCCGCACGCTTGAAACTCAGGTGCCGCGCGGCGGCTTCGAACGCCCGCAGTCCGGACAGCGGTGGAAGACGTCTCATCGGCAAGCCTTATAGATGAATACAGCTCATCTATGTGATGAGCAATTTGCGTTTGTCAATGCATGCAGCCCGATCCATCTACTCGAACAAAGATGAAAGGAGATATGCCATGAACCTGCTACGGATTGACGCCAGTGCGCGACCTCGATCGGACCGGTTCCCTCGCGGGTCGCACACGCGCCGCCTCACCGAACGCTTCGTGCAGCGTTGGCTGCAACACCGGCCGAATGACCTCGTGACCGATCGGGATGTCGGCCAATCACCACCACATCCCGTCACCGAGAAATGGATCGGTGCGGCCTTCACCAAACCTGAGCTGCGCGAGCCCTGGATGAATGATGTGCTGGCGGAGAGCGACGCATTGGTCGATGAACTCATCGCCGCAGATTTGATCGTGGCTGGCGTGCCGATGTACAACTTTGGAATGCCGGCGCAGTTCAAGGCGTATGTCGACAATGTCGTGCGGGTCGGTCGCACTTTCGGCTTTGACCGTGCCCGGCCAGACGATCCTTATTCGCAGCTACTGGCTGGTAAGGGTAAACGTCTCATCATGCTCAGTTCGCGGGGTGATTACGGCTACGATCCGGGCGGACGGATCGCGCACATCAACCATGTCGAAGGGTCGGTGCGCGATGTGTTCGGCTTCCTCGGCGTCACTGACTTCCACAGCATCGCCATCGAATATGACGAGTTCGGGGATGAACGCTTGAAGGCGTCGATCGCTGCGGCCGAGCGCGCAGTGGATAATCTTGTGGATCGCCTGGCGAAGGAAGCCGAACCGCTGGAAGCAGCTTGACTGCAGACGCGATGGAGAGGACGCGGCCGAACCGCGCGAGGTTGAAGCTGCGTCGCTATCCGCCTTGCCTCAACCGCGCCAGCACCTTCAATCCGCCGTAGCCATCCGCCGGCAGCAGGCCCATCTTGGTCTGATAATCCTTCACCGCCTTCATCGTGTCGTTGCCGACGCGGCCGTCGGTGCCGCCGGTATCGAAGCCGGCCTTTGTCAATCGTGTCTGCAGTTCCTGTACTTCGGGAAGCGTCAGCGCGCGTTCGGAGCCGGGGAAGGGCTGGATGAACGGCGGCGCGCCCAAGATGCGATCGCCGAGATGGCAGATCGCGAGCGCGTAGTTCATCGACGGGTTGTAGCTCTTCACCGAATAAAAATTCGGACCGAGCAGGAACGAAGGTCCGCCGGCGACCGGCACCCACATCTGCGCCGACGCGTTCGGCTGCGGGAACGGCTTGCCGTCGGCGCGCGTGACGCCGGCGCTAACCCATGCCGCGTAGGTACGGCTGCCGCTCGAAGCGCCTCCTGAACCGCGAACTTCATAGCCCCAATGCTCACCGCGGTGATACTTGCCGCGGTTGAGCAGATAGCGCGCGCTGGAGCCGAGCGCATCGTCGGGCTTGCCGAACGGCGAGACGCGGCCGTCCTTGTCGTAGTCCATACCGACATTGAGCCAGACTTCCGGCATCCACTGCGTGTGCCCCATCGCGCCGGCCCAGGATCCCCGCATTTCCTCCGGCGTGCCCCAGCCGCGATCGACGATCTTGAGCGCGTTGATCAGCTCGGTCTCCCAATAGGCGCGGCGGCGCGGCTCGTTCCAGGCCAGCGCCGCGAGCGCCGGAAAGATCGGGCGCATATGGTTCTGCTGCACCAAGGGATCGCCATAGGCGGATCTCGACGCCCCACAGCGCTAGCAGCGTGCCGCGCTCGACGCCAAAATCCTGCTCGATCCGCGCGAACAGCGGCTCGTGCTTCTTCAAGGCTTCGCGGCCGTTGATGATGCGCCAGTCCGAGACGCGGCGATTGATGTATTGCCAGATCTGCTCGTGGAATTCCGGCTGCTTCTGCATCTGCCGGAACACGGTCATGTCGGGCTCGATGCGGCCCATCACCCGCGTCCAGGTCGCGTCCGAAATGCCTTTTGCCAAGGCGCGTGCGCGAAAGCTATCGCGCCACTGGTCGAAGCCGGCCGGCGCGGCAAATGCAGGAAGCCCGGTCACGAGCAAGGCGCCGGCGCCGAGGCTGCCTCGCAGCAGGGCGCGGCGGGTCGGCGCAGTCTTGGAATCAGGCTGTTTCATGCGCTCAGTCTAGCGGCGTTGCGTGCCTGCGCCAAAAGCTATGACGCCCCGGGAACCGGCTTTTTCGGGAGAATCCGCGGCAATTTTGCCGGTACGGTTAGCCATGGACGGGGTGCGGGGTCTCTTATAATCAAGCAGAGTACTGACAACAGAAGGCAGGAAGAATGTCGCACGCCCGCAAGGAATACAGAGACTTCATGTCACTGACGCCGGACGCCTATGAAGCTGTGCTGGCGCTCAGCCAGGTCGCGGGCAAGGCAGGCATGGACAAGCAACTGCTCGAGCTGATCAAGCTGCGTGCCTCGCAGATCAACGGCTGTGCCTTTTGCGTGCAGTATCACATCCTGGAGGGCGAGAAGCTCGGCGTGCCCACCGACAAGCTCAATCTCGTGGTGGTCTGGCGCGAGGCGCCGCAGTTTACCGCACGCGAGCGTGCCGCGCTGGCTTGGACGGAGGCGCTGACGCTGCTCGCAGACGGCGTCAATGACGAGGTCTACGCGCAGGCGAGCGCGGAATTCTCCGAGAAGGAGCTCGCCTATCTCACCTCCGCTGTCGCCTCGATCAATGTCTGGAACAGATTCGGCGCCGCGTTTCGCTGGACACCGCCGGCGCGGAAGAAGGTCGCCTGAGCGTCAAGGGCGCTAGATACCGGTTTGGGCGAGTGGATCGCGTCCGAACCGGTTGTTTCCAGACCTTCCCGGTACAACGCTGAGAACGATCACGACCAGCAGGGTGATAATCCATCCGTTGACGCTTACCAGGCTGGAAACGCCGGGAATTGCGATCGCCGCGAGCATCCACCATCCCGAGACATTCAGATCGTGCAGGCGTTTCACGACGACGGCGATTAGCGGCCAAGGGAGGACAAGCAGCACCAGCAGGATCGACCAGTCATGGGCGACATCGTGGCGATCGTAATAGCGCACGCGCGGAACGGTGAGGTTGCGCCATGTCCGGATCAACAACGCATTAACAATCACAAGGCCGAAATAGCCAAGCCGAAACTCCTGGCGGCTGATGCGGCCCTCCAGCGATAGGAAATACCAGGTGAATGTAGCGAACATGCTGTGGGAACGGATTGCGGTTTCTATTCCAGTGCCCACGTTACGCCGCCAGCGGTTAATGCCCACGGAATCCATTGCGGAGATTTGAACGGTTCCGCGGCTGGAAGCGAACCGGTTTGCGATTAGTTGTCGCGGCCTGCCGCTTGTCGCGCGACGTGACGCAGTACATCCTTCGGCAAGGCATGCGCGACGGCGGCCGGTGGCTCGGTCCCGATCTCGTGGCCGCGGCCGCGGATCAGCCGCTCGTAGGAGGCGATCAGGGTGGTGTAGGGGTTGACCCAGATCCAGCCGTCACGCGTGAACACCTGCACGTCGAAGTGGAGGTGGTATGACGTGCCGTTCGGGAAATCGAGATAGTTGGAGACCACGCCGATCTTCTCGCCCTCGGCGACCCGACGCCCGTTGAGAATGCCGTCCGCATCCATGGCTGAGGGGTTCATGTGCATGTAGCGGAAACGGATGTGCTCGTTGCCCGTGTTGATCTGCAGCGTTGCCGCCTGTTGCTTCAAGGAACGGATGACGACGCCGTCGCGGACCGCGACGACCGCCTGTTTCCTCGGATGGCAGGCGTTGTCGGCGCTGCTGTTCGGCGGGCAGGGCGCGGGGCGGATGTCCTGGCCCTGGTGACCGAAGCCGGCCGCACATTGGCCGACCTGGAAACTGCGGGCTTCGCAAAAACTGTCCCGCCACGGATAGACGCCTTGATCGGTGCCTCGGCGTTCGCCGGATTTGCGCCTGGCCAACTGCTGCGAGCTGACCCGGGCCGGAGCTTTCTCCAGCGGAAAGCGGATCTGCGAATAGGCGACGAGGTCGGCGCGGCCGCCGCGCCTGCGCGCGCCGCTGTTGGCAATGATGTCACCGCTCGGACGATAGCTGAAGTCGGGCGAAAGGCTGGCCGGCCGTTCAGCAACCTCGGAGGGCACGTCGAAGCGCGGTCGCGCCGGCTGGCCTCCGGCGATGCGCAGCGCCTTCAGGAAGCGCTCGGCAATCGGGTAAGCCTCGCGGCAGGCCAGCCGCCGTGCCCGCGGGGCCGAATCGAGGCACTGGATCGACACCACATAGGGCACGCCGAAACGGGTGAAGGCGTAGCGCACATAACCTTCGCGAATGAAGCGGCGCATGTCCGGAAATTGCGACGCCAGCGCCCTGACCGGCTCGCCCTTGCCACTGAGCGGATCGGCGAGATCGTAGACCAGGATCGAGCCCGTAATCTGCACCTCGACCGGCCGGGCGAAAGTTCGAGACGGCAGGCCGTCACCGGCGCCGGGGTCGAGCGAAAACACCGCGTCGTAGCCGGAGGGGCCAGCGTGAAACAAGTCGACGGGGCGGAAGCCGGCCTGGTGGCGTGACACCGACGGATGGCGCGTGCCACTGGCCTCGGCCTCGAGATAGGCCGCGGTATCGAACGGCAACAGCACCGGCACCGGACTGCGGCCGATTCCGGCAAACATCGCCGAATTGATCGCGTTCAACTGCACCAGCGCGGGCGCAGAGCGCGGATCCCATGCCGGCACCCGCCGCTGGCCTGCGAAGGAGAAGCGCTGCGCGATCGCCGGCCGGGAATTGATCTCGCTGCGAAGCTGATCCAGAACGGCTCGCCATTCGACGCGAACGGCCGACATCGACGGCGTTCTGAACTCATTGGCGGAAACGCCTGATATCCCGGCGGGGAGCAAACAAAAGGCTGCCAGCCAACGCGAGAGCAAGCGGACAGCCTTTGTACCCAATGCATCGCCCCCGGCGTATGCCCCGTGGCCTATGGCGCGGTCTTAGTCCTTTGCGCGCTCGACGTAGGAGCCGTCCTCGGTCATGACCACGATCCGTGTTCCCGTTCCAATGTGCGGCGGCACCGAGGTCCGCACGCCGTTGGAGAGGATAGCAGGCTTATAGGAGGAAGACGCGGTCTGCCCCTTGGTGACCGGCTCAGTCTCCACAACTTCGAGGGTTGCGCGCTGCGGCAACTGGATGGCGACCGGATTCAGGTCGTGCATCGACAGCTTCACCGTCATGTTTTCCTGCAGGTAGGGCGCGGCCGAGCCTACGATCTCCTTCGTGACCTGGACCTGGTCATAGGTCTCGGCGTTCATGAAGTGGAAGCCGTCGGCATCCTCATAGAGGTAGTTGAAATTGCGGTCCTCGACGGTGGCCTTCTCAACTTGGTCAGTGGTCTTGTAGCGTTCCGACACCTTCACGCCGTCGCCAATGCGGCGCATTTCGATCTGGCTGACCGGGGTTCCCTTGCCGGGGTGGATGTTTTCGGCCGACAGGACGACATAGAGCTTGCCGTCTTGCTCGATGACGTTGCCCTTGCGAATAGAACTGGCGATGACTTTCAAAGCTGTTTTCCCGAATTTCTGGCCTTTGGCCAAACCGGACATTTGTGTCCGCAGGGCCAATCAGGCGGTTTCGGGCTGCAACATACTGATTTTGCCTGTCTATGCCAGCGTTTTACGGCCATTCCGGCGAGCTGCTTGAAGCCGCAAAAAGCCGGATTTCGTCGTGTTATACGACGCGTCTGGCAAGCAATTGAACGATGGGCCGACCGTTGCTGATGGGCTTGAAAGCAATGGTTTAAGCGCTTCGCGAAGACCCGCAGCTTTGGTGGGATGCGGCGACATCGATCGGGCGAATGGACAAGGAGAGCGTCTTTCGACATGAAATGACGGTGCTGGAGCTGGATCTTGCTGGTCCTCCGCCTCGCCGTGTCGGACGCAAAGAAAGTCGAATAATATCAATGGTATTTGCCGATTCCCTGAACGCCTTGATTGGCTCCGCGGAGGATGCCCGGTGGATTCGGAACCGCCTGTGATGGCTGATATCGACAAGCCCTCGCCTTGGTGGTCGGCCGCTCGGCATGCCGATCGAAAGCCGTTCCTGATGGCGCGTGCTGCGATCACGAGGGCAGTGCGAGGCTGGTTCGACGAGCAGGGCTTTGCCGAGGTGGAAACCGGCATCCTGCAGGTCTCGCCGGGCAACGAGACGCATCTGCATGCCCCACGCGCTGAAGTCATCAGCCACGATGGCACGCGCGCGACGCGCTATTTGCGAACGTCGCCGGAATTCGCCGCCAAGAAACTGCTCGCTGCCGGTGAAGCCAAAATCTTCGAGTTGGCGCGCGTGTTCCGCGACCGCGAGCGCGGCGATCTGCACCTGCCCGAATTCACGATGCTGGAATGGTATCGTGCCGACGCAGGCTATGATGCCGTTATGGCCGACACCATCGCCGTGATCGCACATGCGGCGCAGGCGACCGGGACGGGGCAGTTTTCGTTCCGGGGCAAAACGGCTGATCCCTTCGCCGAGCCGGAACTGCTGACGGTGGCATCCGCGTTCGACCGCTTTGCCGGGATCGATCTGTTGGCCACGATCAGCAATGGCGAGGGCGATCGCGCGTCGTTTGCGGCGGCAGCAAGGCCGCAGGTGCGGATCACTGATGACGACACCTGGTCGGATATTTTCAGCAAAATGCTGGTCGAGCATGTCGAACCGAATCTGGGGCAGGGGCGTTTGACTGTCTTATTCGAATATCCAGCGCCGGAAGCAGCCCTTGCTCGGGCGAAACCGTCCGATCCGCGCGTCGCCGAACGTTTTGAGGTCTATGCCTGCGGCGTCGAACTTGCCAACGGATTTGGCGAATTGACCGATGCCGGCGAACAGCGCCGCCGTTTCGCCGCTGATATGGACGAGAAGGAGCGGCGCTACGGCGAGCGCTATCCGCTGGATGAGGATTTTCTCGCAGCGGTTGCCGCGATGCCGCCGTCGAGCGGCGTCGCGCTCGGTTTCGATCGTCTGGTGATGCTGGCAAGCGGCGCGCTGCGGGTGGATCAGGTGGTGTGGACGCCACCGGCAGGAGAAACATGAACAGGATCGATCCGAAACTTTCGGCAACGCTGCGGCAGCCCGCCGATCTCATCGAGCGGGGCTTGGCGAAGACGGCCGATCTCGCCGACCTCGAGCGGGTCGCCGCGCGCTACGCCATCGCAGTGACGCCTGATATCGCGAACCTGATCGACACGGAAAATCCTGACGATCCGATCGCGCGGCAATTCATCCCAAGCGCGCTCGAACTAATGAATGCGCCCGGTGAAAATGCCGACCCGATCGGCGACGACGCGCATTCGCCGGTCACCGGCATCGTCCATCGCTATCCCGATCGCGTGCTGCTTAAGCTGGTGCATGTCTGCGCGGTGTATTGCCGCTTCTGCTTTCGCCGCGAGATGGTCGGGCCTGGCAAGGCAACGGCGCTGTCCGAGGCCGCCTATCGCGACGCGCTGGACTATATCCGCAAGAACAGCGAAATCTGGGAAGTCATCCTGACCGGCGGCGATCCGCTGATGCTGTCGCCACGGCGGCTGGCTGAGATCATGACGGACCTCGCCGCCATCGATCACGTCAAGATCGTTCGCATCCACAGCCGCGTGCCAGTGGCTGCGCCTGCGCGCATCGATGGCGACATGATCAGGGCGTTGAAAGCTGACGGCGCAGCGACCTGGATCGCCGTTCACGCCAATCATCCGCGCGAACTGTCGGGGGAGGCACGCGCCGCCTGCGCGCGGCTGGCCGACGCCGGCATTCCGCTGGTGAGCCAGACGGTGCTGCTTCGCGGCGTCAATGACGATGTCGCGACGCTGGAAGCGCTGATGCGGACCTTTGTTGAAAACCGAATCAAGCCCTATTACCTGCATCATGGCGACCTGGCGCCGGGGACCGGACATCTCCGCACTACCATCGCAGAGGGACGGGAACTGATGCGCAGCCTGCGCGGTCGTGTCTCGGGCCTGTGCCAGCCGGATTACGTGCTCGACATTCCCGGCGGCCATGGAAAGGCGCCGATTGGACCGAATTATTTGTCGCATGCAAGTTCCGGGGAATGTGAACTATCCTTGGAAGCGCAGTATCGTATCGTCGACTATTGCGGAGACGTTCATCTGTATCCGCCAAAGCCGTGATCGGGCGATGACGGAGCACGGCGAGGAGAAACGGGAGCCGCCGGAAGACGAAGGCCATCGCGGAATCGAAAACGCCGTTCTGCTCGGTTTCTTCGTGCTGCTGGTGGCCGCCGGAATCTGGTTGCTCGGCACCATGGCCGATGTACGAAAGGCACAGGACTGTGCTGCCCAGGGACGACGAAACTGCGCAACGATCGACGTGCCCGAACGGACACGATAAAGGAATCTAAAAGGCGGAGAATCAGGATGCAAAGAACAATCTTGTCAGTCGCGCTGATGGTCCTGATCGGCATGCCTGCTGCGTTTGCGCAGGGCGGGACGTCGACAATGCCAAAGAGCAACCCAAGTGCCGGAGGCATTCCGGAGGCGCCGATTGGACACCGTCAGCCGCGCCGCAGCGACGTGCCCAGCGAAAAGAACCAGCCCGACCCGAACGATCCCTTGAGCAAGGAAAACGCAGCCCTCGACCGCAAGATCAAGAGCATCTGCCGCGGCTGCTAAGCGGGCATTCCTGGCTGACGCGAGAAGATCGCATGCCAGGCAGAATGTTGCGATGATCGCGACGGAAGCAGGGTACGCCGATCGCGTGCCCTGCGTCGTCATTATCAGCTACGCCGAGCGCTCCTCCCGGAAACTGCGCGATGGCACGTTCCGGCGCGTCGCCACGGCATCAGCCAGCATGTTCAGCGCCGACACTGTCGTCTCCCAGTCGACGCAGCCGTCGGTGATGCTCTGCCCATAGGCGAGCTGTTTGCCCGGCACGACGTCCTGGCGGCCGGCGACCAGATTGCTCTCGATCATGACGCCGGTGATGCGCTGCTCGCCCTCCGATATCTGGCGCGCGATGTCGGCGACGACCAGCGGCTGGTTCTCCGGATTCTTGTTGCTGTTGGCGTGGCTGGTATCGATCATGATCCGCGGGGCGACGCCGGCACGGACAAGTTCGACGCAAGCGGCATCGACGCTTTCCCGGTCGTAGTTCGGTTTGTTGCCGCCACGCAGGATGATGTGGCAGTCCTCGTTGCCGGTGGTTGCCGCAATCGCCGAGCGCCCGCCTTTGGTGACAGCCATGAAATGATGCGGATGCGAGGCCGACTTCACCGCGTCGGCCGCGATGCGGATATTGCCGTCGGTACCGTTCTTGAAGCCGACCGGGCAGGAGAGACCGGAAGCGAGCTCGCGATGGATCTGGCTCTCGGTCGTACGCGCCCCGATCGCCGCCCATGCCATCAGGTCGGCAATGTATTGCGGCGTCGTCATGTCGAGGAATTCGGTCCCGGCCGGCAGGCCGAGATTGTTCACCGCCGACAGTACGTTGCGGGCGAGCCGCAGGCCCTGTTGATGTCGAAGGAGCCGTCGAGATTGGGGTCGTTGATCAGTCCTTTCCATCCGACCGTGGTGCGCGGCTTTTCGAAATAGACACGCATCACGATTTCGAGGCGGTCGGCGAGTTTTTCGCGCAAGGCGGCGAGCCGCTCGGCGTAATCAACGGCCGCGGCGGGATCATGGACCGAGCAGGGGCCGACGACCACCAGCAGACGGTCGTCGGTGCCGTGCAGGATGGCGTGAATGGCATTGCGCGCAGCCATCACGACGCGCGTCGCGGTCAAGGTGCGCGGTATCTCGCCCATCACCTCCTGCGGCGTACTCAGCTCTTTCAGTTCGCTAATTCGAAGGTCGTCGGTGGTGCTCAACACGGCTGTGGCTCCTGTTTGAAAGGAAACCTGCCGGCCAACAAAAAAGCCGCCAGGTTTGGCGGCTGTTCGGACTTCCTGGCTTCAATTCGTCAGATTGAGCGCGATCCTCCCACCGCCAGCGAGCTGTCGTAGCTAAAATACCAAAAGTTGCTGGCGGCGATCATGATCATGGTGGGCTCTATAGCGCACCGGCCGGGTCTTGTCATCCCATAATCGGCGGCGTCAGGACTTGCGCGCGGCGAGCGCTATGCCGACCAGTGACGCGCCGCCGAGCACGAGATTGATCCCGACCAGGAGGCCGATCGCCCATTCCGCCGAACCCGGCAGGCCGGCGATGATAATGAATGCGATCAGCAGGTCCATCACGCCTGAGATCAGCAGCCAGGACCAGCGCTCCGACAATTCGCGGCGGTGGTTCAGTGCGTACATGATGCTGATGACGCCCTCGGCCAGAAAATACGCGCCGACCACGATGGTGAGCGTGAGGACGCCCTGCGCGGGCCGCGCCAGCAAAATCCCGCCGGCGAGAACGGCCAGCGCCGCCGAAAACAGCGACCACCAGAAGCCCGGCATCTGCCGCGCCCAGTACGTGACGAACAGTCCGGCAATGCCGCTGATCAGAAACATCCAGCCGAGGAAGATGGTAACGGCGAGGCTTGCCAACGGCGGCACGATCATCGCAGCTAGGCCGAGCAGGGCGAGCACGATGCCTTCGAACAGGAAGGCCTTCCAGTGCGCCGTCACGGCGGCATTCATTTCGGACTGCAGTTTGCCGATGTCCGGGGGAATATCTTGGGTCATTGGAGACTCCCGATGCCTGCCGCGCCGAGTATCCAATATACCCGGTGCGCCGCCTGCGGGTAAAATTGCTAGCTTTTTAAGCGAGATCAACGACTGACGGATGACGATCAGCCCGGCTCAGGCGCGGACGAAAATCCGTCCGAGGACGTTCTGATGCGATTGCGGCCGAACACATAGACAGCCGAGGTCGCCAGCAACAGCGCCAAGCCTATCAAGATGGAGGTCATGCCGAGCGGAATGAGAAGCAGCGAGGCGTTGCGCTCCGGACTGACGAACCAGTGATGAAGCGAGGTCAGGATGAAAGCCGCGCCCGCGAAGCCCGCACCGCTGCCCACGAGCAGCAGGGCCCACATCCGCCGCAACTGGCTCAGCCGCTCACGCGCGATCGCGGTGCGCGGCGCATGATGGCGGCCGACGCGGCGTACCAGCCGAATGGCGAACCCGATCGAGCTGAAGCCGATGAGTAGGCTCGCCGCCCCCAGCAGCATTCGCACGTTGGGGCCGAGATCTGGATGTTTCTGCAGCGTCAGCAGCGGAAAATCGAATGCCGCATGCAGCGCGACCGGCGCGAACAGCGCCAGCGCCCAGCTCGAGATCCGCGCCCAGTCGCGATGATGGCGATGCGCGCCGAGCGCGGTGCCGGCGCGCGATCGCGATATAGGCGCCTGCGATGATGCCGAGTGCGCCGTGGAACGGCACCGTCAACACGCTGCGCAAAGCGGCCAGCGACCGCCACATGTCGGCGTGCTGCACGAG
The DNA here is from genome assembly GCF_043203335.1 of Bradyrhizobium sp. RDI18. Classification (NCBI taxonomy): domain Bacteria; kingdom Pseudomonadati; phylum Pseudomonadota; class Alphaproteobacteria; order Hyphomicrobiales; family Nitrobacteraceae; genus Bradyrhizobium; species Bradyrhizobium sp. RDI18. The sequence goes on from NZ_JBICRN010000008.1 coordinate 598,718, forward strand.
ATAGGCGAGGTTTTCGTAGGCCGCGAAGCCGAGGCCTGCGGCCGCACCGTAGACCACCGTGTCCATTGGGTCCGCAAACGCACGGCGGCGCACCGGCAATGACACTAGAATGATCACGAGGACCTTCACGATCTCTTCGGGCGCGGCGACCCCGAATATCGAACGCAGGCCTTGCGTCATCCAGGGGTTTCCAGGCACCGCAAGGATCGCGGCAAACGGAGCACGCGCAACGCCCAACAGAGAAATGCTGGCGGCCCCGAGCACGAAAGCGAGCCACACCCGCGCCGGCGGGCCGGGGCGCTCATCGGCGGCGATAACAAGCCATAGCACCAGCAACGCCGGCGCGATCGCGGCAACGCCGATCGATGTGGGGAGGGCCTGAAGCAACAACATCTGCGGAAATTTACCTCATGTGAGCGTAAATGGCCGCAAATCCAGCCGTTTGCAAGAAAGTCAGACGCGACTCCTTGTCACCAAGGAACCCGGCCGAATCCGGCATCGCTCAGGCGGCGGCACGTTGGCCGATCTTGCCCTGTACCACCAGCAATCCTGCCAGCGCGACCAGCGCGAAGCCGGCGCCGGCCAGGAACGTGCCCTGCGGCCCTGCGATGTCCCAGAGTGCGCCGGCAATGACGCTGGCCGCGAGCATCGCTACGCCGCCGAGCAGGTTGAAGAATCCGTAAGCCGTGCCGCGCAACTCGGCCGGCGCAGTATCCGCAACGAGCGCGGCCAGCAGTCCCTGCGTCAGTCCCATGTGCAGGCCCCAGAGAATGACGCCCAGTGCAACACCGCCCACCGACGGCAGCAACGCCAACGCGATGTCGGCGGCAACCAGCACCAGTATGCCGCTCGCCAGCACGGCCGTGCGGTTCATGCGATCCGAGATGACGCCGGCGGGGTAGGCTGCGAGGGCATAGACGATATTCATGGCCACCAGCACGGCGGGCACGAGCGCGATCGGCACTCCGACATTCTGGGCGCGGAGAACGAGGAAGGCCTCGCTGAAGCGCGCCAGCGTAAACACGCTCGCGACCGCCACCACCCACCAATAGGCCGGCCCCAGGTTTTTGATCTCGGCCAGGCTGATCGGATTGCGCACGGTGCGCAGCGTCCGCGGACGCGCCGGCTCACGCACGGCGAAGACGATCAGCGCCAGCGCCAGGAAGGCGGGAATCACGGCAACCCAGAAAACTGCCTTGAAGTTGTCCGATGTCCACCACATCAGGGCGATGGCGAGCAAGGGACCAACGAAGGCGCCGATCGTGTCGAGCGATTGGCGCAGCCCGAAGCTCGCGCCGCGCAGATCAGCCGGCGAGAGATCGGCCACCAGCGCATCACGCGGGGCGCCGCGAATGCCTTTGCCGATCCGGTCGACGAAACGCGCGGCCACCAGCCAGCCGACGGTTGGCGCCAGCGGAAACACCGGCTTGGTGAAGGCCGCGAGACCATAACCGATGGCCGCTAACCATTTGCGTTTGCCGAGCCAGTCCGAGAGCGCGCCGGAGAAGATTTTTGTGATGGAGGCGGTCGCCTCGGCGATGCCTTCGATGACGCCGACCGTCACCATCGATGCGCCGAGGACCGAGACCAGGTAGATCGGCAGCAGGGCGTGGATCATCTCCGACGAGATGTCCATCAGCATCGAGACGAAGCCCAGCACCCATACGCTGGCCGGAATGTCCCTGATCGAATAGGCCGGCCTGGTTTCAGCAACCATGTCGCATCTCGCGTCGCCTCATTGCGCCAACAGCCGCCGGCAGGCGTCAACAAAGACCTCCGCCCCGGAAAGGATGTCGGCGTCGGCGGTGTTCTCGGTCCAGTGATGCGAAATGCCGCCGATCGAGGGCACGAACAGCATGCCGGCCGGCATGACGGTTGAGAGAATCTGGGCGTCGTGGCCGGCGCCGCTCGGCATGCGAAGCGACTTGCCATCGGCAAAAGCTGCGCTGGCAGCCTCGATGGCCTGCTGGAATGAGCCATCCATCCGCGCGGGCGTCCCGGTGCGGATGCGCTCCACCGCGACGGCGCAGCGGCCTTGGGCGTTGACTTCTGCGGCCATGCTGTGGAGCAGTTCCTCCAGCCGCGCAATCACGGCAGGATCATCATCGCGAATCTGGAACAGCATTTCCGCCGCGCCCGGGATGATGCTGGGTGCACCGGGATCGAGCGTGATGCGGCCGGTGGTCCACACCGTGCGCGGGCCGCAGGCGGCGGGGAAACGATTGTCGATATCGACGCAAAATCTGGCGAGTGCGAGGCCGGCGTCCCGGCGAATGGCCATCCGCGTGGTGCCGGCGTGGTTTTGTTCGCCCGTAAAGGTGATGCGATATTGCCATATCCCGACGATGGACGTGACGATGCCGATTTTGAGGCCACTGCTTTCCAGCGTCTCGCCCTGCTCGATATGGGCTTCCAGATAGCCGATATGCCGCCCTTGTTCGCACCGCGCGCGGGCGCGGTCGGCAAGGCCCGCGTCGCGTAGCGCGTCACGCATGCTCCTGTCATTGTTGCGATCGCGCGCGGCGTCGATATCGGCTTCGGTGACGCCGCCGACATAGGACCGGCTGCCGAGGAAGTGTCCGAAATGGCCTTCCTCATCGCACCACGCCGCGACTTCGACGGCGCCCTCTATATTCGGGTCCGGATTGATGACGCGGGCGGCTTCGAGCGCATAGACCACGCCGAGCGGTCCATCGAGCCAGCCCGCGTGGCTTTGGCTTTCCAGATGCGATCCCGCCAGCAGCTTCGGCCCGCTTTTCGTGCTGGTGCCGAGCAAGTTGCCAATACCGTCGATCTCGCCCGTGAGGCCGGCCTCGGGAAGACGTTGGACCAGCCACGCCAGCGAGCGCAGATGTGGTTCAGAGAAAGTCGGCTTGTGAACGCCGGTCTTGTAGGCGCCGATGGCGCGGAGCGCGTTGAGATCGGCGAGGAGGCGGTCGCCATCGACGCGCGAGGATATGTCAGCCATGCTTTCCGTAGTTCTCCGGAGTAGAACAAAGTTCCCGTTACCGTTCTCGGAGTAGAACAAAGTTCCGTGAACGTGCCGGCAGCTTTATTTATCTTCCGGAAAGTAACGCCGATGCAATGATTGCCGGCCATGCCACGTTCACGAGCGACGTCACTTCGCCAGCGGCTATTCTAGTCTTCTCCGTAGACGTGTAGTCACGCATTCTTTCCGCATAAGCTGTGGAGTGACCAGACGCTTTGCGTCCGAGAATCGCCCGAATATGATTATCATGGCTGCTATGATTATCATGGCTGCAGTTATCGCGATGGCCGTTTCGACCTTTCCGATCCGGAAAACCCAACGGCCTGGTTCGGGGCGAATCGAAAGGCGCCTTGCGTCTCGGGCGTCGAAAGTGGCGCCGATGGGCTAAGAGAGATCGCTTAGCTGTCTGCCGAACATGGCGTGGTGTTCGCTCATGCGGTTTTTCATGGCAGCGACGACATTGTTTGCGAACGCAATTTGAGGATGGATTAGTGCCGGACCTTCAGCATCGGTCGATGCCAGGCAATGCGTTTGATGCGCTTCGCTGCGAGTTAACTTTCGTGGGCCGTCCATTGGCGAAAAGGCCGCCACAAGTGGCGGCCTTTCGACGTTCTTTCGGCCGTCAGCAACTTGATCGCGCCGACGACGATGCGTTTCGCGTTTTTCGCCACACAGGATGATCCCAAAAACTCGCGCTGACCGCCCGTCAGGTATCCGGCGGGAAGTAGCACCGCAACGTAAAGCGGAGTGCGAGGTAAAGCGCGACGCAAGTTGTGAATGCAATAGCAGCCGTATCCATTTCCCTGTCCCTCATTACTTACGCGCCGCGGTCCGTTTGCCGGAACCTGCGGACGATGGGGAACCTGAGCTCTGAAAATGGTTGCCTTAAGCCTCGAACGTGGTCGGCTCGGGTCTTGAATTTGTTGGCAACGTGATGGCGCTCCCTAGCGGAATCGAACCGCTCTCTCCACCGTGAAAGGGTGGCGTCCTAACCGATAGACGAAGGGAGCAAGAACAACAGGAAAATCAAGGTGTTAGCGCTTGATGGGCCGTGTTGGCCGCCGGCCGTCCATGCTTGATGGGGGCGGCGACGGGCGAACGTATAGTGGCGTTTGAGCGGGTGGGCAAGCCGCTCGGAAAGACGTTTCTGCAGCCGCTTTGCGCCTCCATCGGCGTCCCGGCCGCGCGACGAGGCACGCCGCGCCGAGCAACGGATTCTAAAGCCACATGGTGTAGGGCTGTCCCGGGGGAGCTTTTCGACATGGCTTTGCTATCAAGCAAGAAGCGCGACGCGCGCAAATCATTGAGTCAACCCGGGTGGATCACGCTCGAAGGCGGTTTTGCCGCACGCCGATGCGTGGTGCAGGATATGTCCGCAACAGGGGCGAAGGTCACGATCGACGATCCCAACACGTTGCCGACGAAATTGCGGCTGGCGTTTTCGCGCGACGCCAGGACCGGGCGCCGCTGTGAAGTGGTCTGGCGCCGCGGCAAATCGGTCGGCATCAAGTTCACCCGCTAATCTGGCACCGATCCGCGAGAGACGATAAAAGGCGGGATGCGAAAATCCCTCCTGGTAATCATCGCCATATTGATCGTCTTGGCGCTGTCTTCGGTTGCCGCGGTCGCGGAACAAACCCGTCCTCAGAAGCTCGACAAAGCTCCCGCGTCGGGCAAGTCGCTGCCGCTGAAGCGCCCAAGTTCGGCCAATGCATGCGCGGAATACGGCGCAGGCTTCGTCAGAATCGAAGGCACCAACACCTGCATGAAAATCGGCGGCGCGGTAAGCGTCGGAGCGGGGGTGTCCGGCGGCTCGCGTTGAGAAGATTCGCGCTTACGTCATCGGCGGCGCGATGAACTGCGTGAACCCGGGGCGGACGGCGAGCTGCGAAAACCAGCGTTCGAGGTTCGGCAGTTTCGGTTTTGTCACGCCTTCGACGCCGAACCAGCGCCGCGCAAAGGCGCCGAGCGCGATGTCGGCGATGGTGAACTGATCGCCCTCGATAAAGCGCCGTGTCGCCAGGTGCGCCTCGACGATCCGCCACACCGCAGCTTCGGCATCGACATCCTTCTGGATCGCGACCATATCGCGCTTTTCGATGGGCGTGCGCACCAACGCCCAGAACACCGGCCGGTCGACCGGCTGCAGCGTCGACAACGTCCAGTCGAGCCAGCGATCAATGCCGGCGCGCGCCTTCGGCTGCGAGGGATAGATCGACGAACCTCGCTCAGATCCTTGTTCAGATCCTTGGCCATAGGCCATGCAGAGATAGCGCATCACGGAATTGGATTCCCACAGCACGTAGTCGCCATCGACCAGCGTGGGTACGCGGCCGTTCGGATTCATCGCCAGATAAGCAGGCTCGTTGTTCTTTCCGAACTGCATGCCGGCATCGATGCGCTCATAGGCGAGATCGAGTTCGGCGAGGCACCACAGCACTTTTTGCACGTTGACCGAATTGGCCCGGCCCCAGATGGTGAGTTGTTGTTTGTTGTTGTCGGCCACGCGCGTTGCTCCCGCTGATTTTCCGATTGGCCGTTAATAGCCGAAGATCGGCAAAAAAGCGCGCTCTTGCGTGGGCTCAAGTCCAACAAAAATCGGGGCTCCGCCGCAGTGCGACAGAGCCCCGATTTCCGCGTCATGCGCGGGCTAGAGCGTTTTCCAGCGAAGCATGCCCTCGGACTTGATCCGTGGGTGGATACCGGCTCGCGTCAAGAAAACGCGTCAAAATAAAAATCTAGAGCCCGGTTCTGATTCAATCAGAACCGAAAAAGACTCTGGCGTCAGCCAATCAGTTGCCGAAGAACAGCCACAACAGAATGATCACCGGAATAGGCACGCCCAGCAACCAAAGCAGAATTCCTCGTCCCATCATCTCCTCCTCAACATGCATTGAGGAGAAAACGCGTCATGTCATGGCCGGTTCCTATGCAGAAAAAGAACCCGAGTGAAGGAACGTTTCTGCTCGCTCGGATGACGGACGTGGACGAAGAAATTGTACAGGGCCTACCAGTGACCGGTGTTCGGCATCGAGGTCCACGGTTCGGCCGGCGGCTTCGGTTCGCCCTTCTGCAACAGCTCGATCGAATGCAGATCAGGTGAGCGGACGAAAGCCATGTTGCCGTCGCGCGGCGGGCGGTTGATGGTGATGCCGGCCTTCATCAGGCGGTCGCAAGTCGCGTAGATGTCGTCCACCTCGTAGGCGAGGTGACCGAAATAGCGGTCTTCGCCGTATTTCTCCTCGTCCCAATTGTAGGTGAGCTCGACCAGCGGCGCGCCGCGGTTCTGGGGAGCGGCCTTGAACAGGCTTTCGTCCTCCGGCGCGCACAGGAACACCAGCGTGAACCGGCCCTTGTCGTTGTCGATCCGGCGTACTTCCTTCAGCCCCAGCGCGTCCCGGTAGAACTTCATCGCGGTATCGAGATTGCGGACGCGCAGCATGGTGTGGAGATAGCGCATGTTTGTTGTCCTCCTGAGAGCGTGTTGAGATCTTGTTTGGGTTGGGCGGTTCGGGCGGAAAGTAGCAGCAAAGTGCACCAGAGGTCACCGATAACGTGAAAAGTGCGGGTTCGTTCTGCAGCCGTTCGCACTGATCGCTCTGTGGCCTCAGAAGGGCGATGCACCGGCGAGCTCGCCTTACCAGCGCGCTCGCGAACCCGTTTCTCGTCTTCTTGTCGATAATCTCGAACCTTGGTTCCGAGGAACGAAACCGCTACGCCGGTTTTGAATCGAGGGAGGCATCGCATGAAACAAGATCATCCGGCTGAAGAGAATGCGGCGCGAGAAGATTTGCCTACAAGGTCCGAGCGAAAGCTCGGGACTTTGACCGCTGGTGCCATTGCTCTCGTTGTCGTTGGAACGGCAATTTATTGGATCGCGTAGCCATCTGCGCGAAGGTCCCGCTCAACAGGCTCCCTACCCAGCCGAAAAGGCGCGGGGAGGCCAAATTGTCCCGAACACTCCCGCTCGCCGGGCGATTTTCTTAGCAGGGTTTGTCGGCGCTGCCGCGTTGGTGTTCTGGCTTTCGCTCGGTGATGCGCGCCCTGGATACTGGTAGGGCTCGCGATCCTCGCTTGCCGTGACATTTTAATTGCACCTAAACGTTCAATGCGGAGATAAGACTCTCAAGTAGCGCCACGAGCTTCTCGCCGGTCATTCCGACGGCGGCGAGGATGGCCAAGGCGATAAACCCGGCGATGAGGCCGTATTCGATTGCGGTGGCGCCGCCCTCGTCGTGCAGAAACTTCCCGAGCATTTCTTTTCTCTCAAGCTTTGATCAGGCCTTTCGCACGCTCAAGTTGCCATTAAGAAAATCAAAAGCGTAAAATTGCAGCTTCGTTGAAGCTGCGGCTCCGGGCGGAAGTGACTTCGTCGAGGGAGTCGCGCCTTTGTTGTCGGCTCTCTTTTGGCGACCGGAACGCCGCGTTACCAGCGTGACGCCCTACACATACGCGGTTGATTCTTCCGTCCATTGTGGCGGCAACGGAGGGATCGACCATGTACCTGCTTTATGGCGTGCTCATAGTTGCGATGGTTTTCTTCTTCGTGCTCCCGATTACCGATGCTAGGACGGCCCGGATGAAATTGTCCGTGGTGAGCAGCCTCGGCGCCTTGCTAGCGGTATCGGTCATCGTACCGCGCCTGATGCATTAACGAAGGATATGCCTGCCTCGATGCGCAACGAGCATGTCGAGCGCTGCTGACAACAGCTCGCATGGCGAGCGTGAGAGAGCAGGCCGGACGCAGTCTGGCCCTCGTGCGCAAGATTGATACTTCCCGTCAGGTCAGACTTTAACGTCCACCAGCGACGACTCGTCGGTCTGTAAATCGGCCAGGGCCGCTTCGATGGCGGCTGCCTTGGCATGGTCGACGGCCCTTAGATCCTGATTGATCGTATGTGGCGGCGCCTTGGCGGCCTGATCGACGACGAGCTGGATTCTGGCTTGTGTCACTTCAACCGGTATGGGGTAAATGACCATGGGTGCAACCCTCCTGATCTAAACTTGTCAGGCGCGCGTTTACGTCTTGTAAAGAGGTTGGGTTAACGGCCGGTGCTACAGCGCGGAAGGGTAAACAGAAGCTTAAAGTCTCTATGCCGTGCATGCGCCGCGCAATCGCGCTAATGCATCTGTTCCAGGCGCTCGGCGTAGAGGCGGAATTCCTCGGCCATCTCGATCAATTTCTTCGAAGCTTCCGGATCCTTGACGGCTTCGGCAAGCCGTCGGGCTCTGTCGGATTGTTCTCTATAGTGGTCGGCCTGGGTCATCGCAGCACCTTTTTTAGATAGGTACGTGCTGCGCCAAAAAGGTTCGATGGTCGGGGAGGACGAGTAACGGTATCTTAAGAAGGCAATCGTGCTCGAGACGCACCCCCTGTTCGTTCCAGGAGAACAAAGGGAGTCTTTCTCCGCTGCTGCTCGATGGATGAAGGTCGAACTGTGAGCGCCCGCGCAGCCGCCAGCATGGTTGTTTTCGAAAGCGCAGACCAGAAACGCGAGGATCTGACAGTCAGCGGTCCGGTAATTTTTCGCCTAATTTTTCGTTTGGCGATTTGTGATAGGTCGCGATGACGACGAAGCCGGCATAGCCGATCACATTGATCAGAATTTCCATCCATGCGGGCATGACGCACCTTCTCCTTGCGTTAAAACTCCGCAAGGGCCGCATTAGTTCCCGCGCAATCCGACGATCAGACTTGCCCGATCGCATGGCTCGCGTGCGGCCACAGCATCCGCTCGGTAACGAAAACCCCGCCCACATCCGACGATGTAAGACGGGGTCTTTCGTGCTTCACCTCTCGCAAGGTTGCTGCACTTTATAGAAAAACGTCGGTGCACTGGCTTCGTTCCTGCCGTTGCGGATTTCTCTGGCCGGCTTCGCGCGCCGTATTCGTCGGCGATAACCAGAAGATGCCGGGCGTTTTTTTGCAGTGCTGTTGCCTGTTCCACTTCAACGCCAGAGCGTGGGCCGGCTGGATCCATTCAGCGCGTTGGCCAAGGTGGTTTCGTAATATTCTTCGCGCTCGCGTTCGAACTTCTGCTGGGTTTGCCTGAAGCTCGCGACGCGTGCTGCTATTTCGGCACGGTCGCGCGCGAGTCTTTCTTCCTTCTCCGTCATCGCCATCCGTTTGTTGTTTGATTCGCGCCCCGCCATGATTGGCACGCGCGAATGGGGCGCGAATGGGGAAGCATTGTCATCGCGTGCCGCCTGAAGCGAAGGTGGTGGATAAGGTGTGGCGCATTCTTGTCGCTCATGCGGGTTCCCGTTAGCGAAGGACAAACGGGAGGTTCCAGTGGCAAAGATCGATTTGGATTCATTGAGCATCGAAGAACTCGCAGGCCTGCGCGAGCACGCCACCGACAAGTTGTTTGAAAAAAGTCGCTGCACGCCGCGCCGAGCTCGAAGCGGAACTGGAAAGGCTGGCGCAATACGGCAAGCTACCGGTGAAGAAGACGGAAAGCGCACCCGCACCCAAGGCGAAGAAGTCGGAAGAAGCCAAGGAGCCGAAGGAATCGGTGGCCAAGGCAGCATGATAAGGCAGCATGACGCGTCGGTGTTACAGGGCGGCGCGGCATAAGGCGGCTTGATAAGGCCGCCTTGCCGGAGGTTGCGTGCGGCGCCGCCCAGCAGCGCGCATCGGTCTGGCAATCCGAACGACCGTGCTATAATCCGCGCGGTCCAACAATTCGGAAAATATCAGCGGTGATCGCCAAGGATTTGCGCAGCGGCGTCGAGCAGCTAGGCAACATGATTGCCGAAGCCGCATGTATCGTTCCCTTTACCGGAGCCGGCATTTCCACCGAATGCGGCATTCCGGATTTCCGCTCCCCTGGCGGCCTCTGGACGCGCAACCGCCCGATCGCGTTCGACGAATTCGTTGCAAGCGCCGACGCGCGGGCCGAGGCCTGGCGGCGACGCTTTGCGATGGAGGCAACTTTTGCTGCGGCCAAGCCCGGTCGCGGGCATCGCGCGCTGGCCTCGCTCTACAAAGCTGGTAAGACGCCGGCGATCATCACCCAGAACATCGACAATTTGCACCAGGTGTCAGGCTTCAGGGCCGATGACGTGATCGAGTTGCACGGCAACACGACTTATGCCCGCTGCATCGGCTGCGGACATGCCTATGATCTTCTTTGGGTTAAGCAGCGTTTCGAGGAAGCCGGTAGCGCACCCGACTGCACCATCTGCGACGAGCCGGTAAAGACGGCCACGATTTCGTTCGGACAGGCGATGCCGGAAGACGCGATGCGCCGCGCTACCGAACTGGCCCAGCATTGCGACCTGTTCCTGGCAGTCGGATCGTCGCTAGTTGTTTGGCCCGCCGCAGGTTTTCCGCTGATGGCCAAGAACTGCGGCGCGAAGCTCGTGATCATCAATAATGAGAGCACGGAACAGGACGACGTGGCCGATCTTGTCATCCGTCACGACATCGGAGAAACGCTCGGACCGTTCGTAGGCAATTGATCGCCAATTGATTCGTGGCCGTTGCAAGCCTGTTTATAGTTCTCGGTCGAATTGTTTTTTAGCTATGCGCCACAATCGGGAGTGTTATCTTGATTCGAGAGATTCGCGCTGCGTTATCATGATGGTCATGGTAGGGCGCGTGTTCCGGTCCGCTACGGCGACAGTGGACCGCTTTTGAAGTGTGAGGTCCGGGGTCATGGGGTCGGACGAATTTGGGTCCAAGAAGCTCGGGGGGCCGCCGACAGGCGGGGCAGGGCAGAACAGGCTTGGACCAGGTGAATACGCAGCCGGCGCACAGCGCGATCCGGCGGCGGACGCGCTGTCGGGGCTCGGCGATGCCGCAGCTAACCTTGTCGAAATATCGGGCATCATCAAATGGTTCGATGCTTCGAAGGGTTACGGTTTCATCGTGCCGGACAATGGCTGGCCCGATGTGCTGCTGCACGTCACCGTGCTCAGGCGCGACGGCTACCAGACCGCCTATGAAGGCGCGCGGGTGGTGGTCGAATGCGTGCAGCGTGCCAAGGGCTATCAGGCGTTCCGGATTGTCTCGATGGACGAGTCCACCGCGATCCATCCGGCGCAGATGCTGCCGCCCCGGACTCATGTCAGCGTTACGCCGACCAGCGGTCTGGAGCGGGCCCAGGTCAAATGGTTCAACCGGCTGCGCGGTTTCGGCTTCCTGACCTGCGGCGAGGGCACGCCGGACATCTTCGTCCACATGGAAACGCTGCGCCGCTTCGGCATGACCGAACTGCGGCCGGGCCAGTACGTGCTGGTGCGCTACGGGCCCGGGTCCAAGGGCATGATGGCGGCCGAAATTCATCCGGAGACCGGCCCGTCGGCGCTGTCGTCGCATTGATCCTCCGGTACCACTGACGCAAACGTGAGCCGGCCGTCGCGCCCTAGCGCGGCGGCCTCTGGCATTTGCCGCAATCCTCGGGTTAGGGTTCCCGGCAATTTCTCCTGAGATATCCGGCGTGAGTGCTTTGATGTATTTCGCTTTGATGGTTGCGCGGCTTCGCATCCCGGGCCGCCTGGTGACGTCGTCGCTGGCCGCTGCGTCTGCTGCGCTCTTCATCCTCTGCGCCAATCCTGCCGCACAGGCCGCGAGCGTTCAGCCGCTCGAGATCGCCACCAAGTCAGGCGTACGCGTGTTCCTGGTCGAGATGGCGACGACGGAGGAGGAGAAGACTCAGGGGCTGATGCACCGAAAAGAACTCCCCCGACGGCAAAGGCATGCTGTTCGATTTCTCGCCGGAGCAGCAGATCTCGATGTGGATGAAGAACACCTACATTCCGCTCGACATGATCTTCATCCGCGCCGACGGCCGCATCCTGCGAATCGCTGAGAACACCGAGCCGCACTCCACCAAGATCATCTCCTCGGGCGGGCTTGCCAGGGGGTCCTGGAAGTGATTGCCGGCACGGCGCAAAAATACGGCATTCAGCCCGGCGATCGGGTGGCGCACCCGCTGTTCAACAAGCGCTGACCGGTTTCCATCGCCTTGATGGCCGCGGTTTTAGCGTGTATCGAGCATCTCCAGCGTCGGATCGGGGTATAGCGCAGCCTGGTAGCGCGGCAGTTTTGGGTACTGCAGGTCTCAGGTTCGAATCCTGATGCCCCGACCAATAAAATCAATAACTTGCGACGTCTTTTTCGGATTGAATCTTCCCGGCACAATTGGGGAGGGGCAGGGGAACAATTGTGGCTGGTAGGAAGACAGTCATTCTGACGCGGCAGGCCCTTCTGTTGGGGCTGGTGATTTGTTTTGCCGCCGTAGGGAGCCGGCAGGCGGCGGCCAATCCCGCGCAGATGATTTCCGATTTTCGGCTAAAGCACGGGCAGAAGCGCGTAACCCTGGATGCGACTCTCACACGGATTGCACACGATCAAGCCCAGGCGATGGCCGCAAAGGACCAACTGGATCACGATGTCCTTGGCCGGTTCAATACGCGTGTCGGCCCGGCCGGCGCAGGCCGGGCCGCAGAGAACATTGCGTACGGCTACGACGGTTTTCCCAAGACCCTCGACCAGTGGATCAATTCGTCCGGGCACCGAAAGAACCTCCTGTTGCCCGGCGCGACGCGCGTCGGTGTTGCCAGCGTGAAAAGCGCGCGGACCGGTCGTACGTACTGGGCCATGGTGATCGCGGGCGACTATGAGCGTCCCAAGGCGCCGAAGAGTTCGCCAAAGAGTTCGCCGAAGGATTCAAAGCAGGCAAACGCTGCGAAGTCCAAGCCGCGCGCGGCTGAGGCCTGCCGACTGAAGATTCTCGGCCTCTGCATTTAGAGTTGAAACCGAGATCTCGGAGTAGCTGCCCTCGCGGCGCGCTCAGTGATGATTTTATCCGAGGCATGACGGACGTCGCTATCGATAGCGCCTACGCGCGCTCGCGACCTTTCGATACTGCAATTTCGCTTTCATGACTTCGGACACCGCCGCGAATTCGTGGCTTGCAATCTCGTTCCTGTTATGTTCTCTTTGGTCGTTGTTTGGAGGTGACCAATGGATGTCGAGAAGCAACGGGAAATCATCCGGCTCTGGAATCGCATGCGTCGGGTCGAAGGCCCGCTCGCGGAGGAAATCCGCATTCAGATCCTTGAGTGCTTTGCGCAGCCGGATCTCGCCGAGCGAGCGCATGAACGAGCGGCGCGCGGTGCTTGGTCGCGTGCCGGTTCGGACCGCGCAACTGTATCGCATCGGCGAACGCAACAACAACGCAACGCTCTGACGGCTTTCGTATCCCGGCGAGGTTGATTCGACGGCCGTCAAGATTGACGAAATCGATCTGCGGTGCATGCTGCACGCATGTTGTCGCGTGTGCGCAATCATTTTCGAGATGCGAAGTTCGCCCGCATGAGCAGCGGGACGTACTGCATCATTCGCGATCTCGGGCTGGTCAAGGGCGGCAAGGGGATGCGGCACCATGAGGTGCTCGTCACCTTCAGTCTCCGGGCGTTGTGGCGCTCAATCGGTCGGGGTTGGCGGCGCCTAATGACAGCGTCGAAGAAGCCGGAGGTTTCGGCTCGGCCTGTCGCAGACACGTAGCCGCAACTGCTCGGCTGCCGGCGATCACCGCTGCGCCGCCTGCCACGCCAGCAGTCTGTGCTCCGCCAGCGACATCGCCACCGACGTCACGTAGCCGGTCAACCCAAGCAGGATGACACCGGCGAACAGGTCGGCCGAGCGGAACGCGCGGGCTGACAGCAGAACCCAATGGCCGAGCCCGTCGAGGCCGGCCAGAATTTCACAGACCACCGATAGGATCAGCGCCACCGTCAGGCTGAGGCGCATCCCGGCGAGGATGTCGGGGCTGGCGGAAGGCAGCGCGATCTTGAAGGTCACGGCGAGGCGCGACATCTGCAGCGACCGCGCGACCTCATAGAGCCGCGGCTCGACCGCTGCAAAACCATGGATGGTCGCCAGCATGATCGGCCAGATCGCACCGAAGGCGATCACGAACAGCGCCATCGCCTGGGTCAGCCCAAGCATCGCGATCGCCACCGGAATGATCGCCGAGACCGGCAGAGGCCGTAGAAACTCCAGCGACGGCGCGACATAGGTCCGCATCCTGCGCGACGATCCGATGATCGCGCCGATCGCGATGCCGGCAATCGAGGCGGCGAGCCAGCCATAGGCCATGTGTTCGAGCGTGCCGGCGAGCTTGCTCCAGAGATCGCCGGAGGAAAACCCGCGCACCAGCGCTGCCCAGGCCCTATCAGGTCCCGGCAGGAACACCGGCGAGACCATCTTTAAATTGGCGATCAATTGCCATAGCGCGACGAAGCCAGCCGCAACTGCAAAGCTCGCCACGCGCCAGAGGATGGCCGCGCGGTTCATGCGCTGTCTCCACTGACAGCGGCGCGGCCGAACAGGCGGTTCTGGGCGACGACCAGCAGGACATTCAGCGCGTAGCCGATGACGCCGATCCAGACCAGATAGGCCAGCATCAGGTCCGGGCGCAGCGCCTGCTGCGCCAGCATGATACCGGCCCCGAGGCCGAGCGGGTTGATCGCGATTTCGACCGTCACGGCGACGATCAGCGCGATGCCGGCCGACAGGCGGAAGGCGACGAAGATCCGCGGCAGCGCTGCCGGGATGATGATCTTCCAGACCCGCTGCGCCGGCGGCAGCCGCAGCGCCCGCGCCACCTCCATCAGCCGCGGCTCGATGCTGCGCACCGCCGTGCGCGACAGGATCAGGACCGGCCAGACGCAGGCGAACGCCACGATCACGATTTCCATGCGGTAGCCGAAGCCGAGCGCGATCAGCGCGATCGGCAGCAGCGCAATCGAGGGAATCGGCCTGATCGCCTCGACCGTTACTTCCATCAGTCGATCGAGCGTATCTGAAATCCCGAAGGCGATGCCGAACGCCAAGCCGATGGTGGTCCCGATCGCAAGGCCTGCGAAAGCTGAAAACAGCGTGTCGCGGGTCGCCGCCAGGATCGAGAGATCGGCGAAGGCGCCGAACAGCGCCATCACGATCTGGCTCGGCGGCGCAAGGCTGTCGCTCTGCAGATGGGTGGCGCGTGCCCAGACTTCGAATGCCACCAGCACGGCGAGCGGCAGAACCAGCGCCTTGGCGGAATTCGCCGTCACTGCTCGGTGGCCTTGATGAAATCGAACAATTGCCGCCGCAGCCGCAGGAATTCCGGATACTCGCGGGTCGATAACTGGTCGCGCGGGCGCGGCAGGTTGACCGAAAGCTCGATGCCGATCCGGCCCGGGTGCGGCAGCAAACCGATGACGCGGTCGCCGAGATAGATCGCTTCGTCGAGGTCGTGGGTCACGAAGATCACGGTAGCGCCGCTGGCTGCCACCAGCGATAATACCTCATCTTGCAAGCCCTGCCGCGTCATCGCGTCCAGCGCGCCGAACGGCTCGTCCATCAGAAGCGTCTTCGGCTCCTGCGCCAGGCAGCGGGCGATCTGCAGGCGCTGCTGCATGCCGCCTGACATTTCCGAAGGATATTTGCCGGCATGGCCGGGCAGGCCGACCGTGCGCAACAGTTCCTCGATGCGGGCAGGGCGCTCGGCTGACGGCATGCCGCCGGCTTCCAGCGCCAGCGAGACATTGCCCGCCGCGGTGCGCCACGGCAGCAGCGCCTTGCCGTAATCCTGGAACACGATCGCGATCTCGCGGCGCGGCTCGCGCATCGGCTGGCCGTCGAAATTCACCTTGCCGCTGGTCGGCTGATAGAGACCGGCCGCCAGCCGCAGCGCCGTGGTCTTGCCGCATCCGGAGGCGCCGACGATGCAGAGGAATTCGCCGGGCCGGACTCCGAGACTTAGATTTTCGATGATGGTCTTGCCGCCGAGGACGAGTGTGACGCCGTCAAATGCGATCTGGGGCGTGGCAGTGCCGGATACGGCTTCGAGGCGTTTTGCGGCGCTTGCCATGATGTCAGCTCTCGTTGCCTGGGGGATAGACGAAATCCATGGTCGAACGCAGATGCGCCGATAGCATCGCTTGAGACCCCTGAATGTCGCGGGCGATCACGCGGTCTGCGAGCATTTGATGCGCGCGCACGAATTTCTTGCCGCTGTCGACGGAGCGCATCATCACGCGCCGGTAGCGATAGGCCTGGTCGTAGAGATCGGAATGGGCCGCCAGTAGGCGTTTCGAACCGCAGGCGGCCAGCAAGGCGGTGTGAAAGCCCTTGTGCAGCCGGTCGAAATCCTCGGCGCCCTCACGGAATTCATCACCGGTCCGCTCGATGTGCCGGCGCATCTGGTGCAGCGCGCTGACGATGCCGGCCTCCCAGGCATCGTCGCCATGGGTGATCGCCAGCCTGATGGCCTCGATCTCGATCGCCGTGCGCATCGTTGTGATGTCGAGCAGATCCTCGCGGCTGACGTCGGCGACGCGGAAGCCGCGCTGCCCGGTGCCGACGATTAGCCCGCGCGACATCAACCGCGACAACCCCTCGCGCAGCGGCGTCGCGCCGATCTCATACCGTTGCACAAGATCGACGATCCCGAGCCGCGATCCCGGCGCCAGATGGCCCGCGAGAATATCCTGCTCGACCAGCATCGCCGCACGCTCAGTTAGCGTAGCGGCCTCAGTCACCGGTCGGCTCGATTGGCGCTCGGAGGCCGGCATCGCGAAATCCTTTACTTCAGGACCAGCTTCGAGGTGTCGAGCTTGGATTGCAGCATCTTCTGCGATGACATCACCTCGATCCACCAGGAGAGCTGCTCGGGCTTCAGCACCGGTTCGGAACGGTTCGGCGGCGTGGCCTTGACAAGGTCGATCGGCTGCTTGGTGAACTTGGCAATCGAGTTCGACGCCTTTTCGCGGTCATTGTTGACGATGATGGCGGACTCGGCGATCGCGTCACGGAATTTCTTGATCGCCGCGGCGTTCTTATCGGCCCATTCGCGTGAGGCAGCGTAGAAAATGATGGGATCGGTGCGGGCCAGTTCGACGGCGTAGCGTGCGCCGACCGACCCGAGGCCGGCGTTGGTCATGCGGGTCACGAACGGTTCGGCCGTCAGCACGGCATCGACGCCGCCGGATTTGATGATGTCGGCCATGGTCGGGAAGGTGACCTCGACGAAATTGACGCTCTTGGGGTCGACGCCTTTCTCCACCAGCCACTTCACGAACAATACATGCAGGAACGCGTTTAGCCCCGGCGCGCCGACTTTCTTGCCGACGAAATCCTTCGGCTCCTTGATGGTGATGCCGTTGCGGACGAAGGCGGTGATGTTGCCGTTCGACACCGGGCTCATCATGGTGGCACCCGCAATAGCGACGAGATCGAGCCCACCGTCGACGGCCTGCAAAAACACCGTCGAGGTCGGCCCGCCAATCTGAATCGAATTCGACAGGATCGCCGCCGGGATGTTCGAGTTGATGCCGATCGGCGTCATCTCGACCTCGAGCCCGTGCTTTTTGAAGATGCCCTCGTCGATCGCGATCATTGCCGAGGCGCAATCCGAAGTCGCCGTGCAGCCGACCTGGATCTTGGCTTGCGCAAAGGCGGTACCGGTCAGCGCCGCGCTGACCGCAAGGGCGGCAAGGACCTTTTTCACGACGTTCTCCCCATCAAACATTTTTCAGGCTTGTTTATCGATATTTTTTTTGATCATATATTTCATCGGAAAACAAGAGGGCGTCAGGTGAAACTCGCAACAATAAGGTCGGGCGGTCAGGAAAAGGTCGCCATCGTGCATAGCGGCGACAGACTGCTGTTTGATCTCGCGGCGGCGGCCAGCCGCAACGGAGGTGCCAATCCTGCCTTCGCTTCGATGCTGGCGCTGATCGATGCCGGCGACGCCGCGCTCGAACAGGCGGCGAAGGTGTTCGACAAACACGGCGAGGACGAGAGCCTTTCAGTATCGGTGGATGCTACTGAGATTCTCGCGCCGGTCCCGGAGCCGCGGCAGATGCGGGACGGCATGTCGTTCCCACTGCATATCCTGCAGGCCCCGCGCGGGCAGCTCAAGCTCGCCGCACGCGCCAAGGGCGACATGGCCGAGTTGGCGCGGATCGAGGCCGAGCCGCTCGGCGAACTGCCGGAGGTCTATCGCAAGCAGCCGATCTACTACATCACCAACCGCTTCAGCGTGCGCGGCACCAACACCACGGTGAAATGGCCGCGCTACAGCCAGGTAATGGACTATGAGCTCGAATTCGGCATCATCACCAGGAACAAGGGCGCCAACATCTCCGCCGCCAAGGCCAAAGACCACATCTTTGGCTACACGATCTTCAACGACTTTTCCGCGCGCGATGCCCAGCGCATTGAAATGGAGGGACGGCTAGGTCCGGCAAAGGGCAAAAGTTTCGACGGCGGCAACGTGATGGGCCCGTGGATCGTGACGCCAGACGAGATCGGCGATCCCTACAAGTTGAAGATGGAAGCGCGCGTCAACGGCGAGACGCGCTCGCAAGGGGTGACCGAGGGCATGCTATTCTCGTTCGAGGAGATCATCGCCCATGTCAGCCAGGACGAGACCCTGATGCCCGGCGAATTCATCGGATCCGGCACTGTCGGCAATGGCTGCGGCCTCGAGCTCGGCTGGTATCTCGAACATGGCGACACCATCGAACTCGAAGTCGAAAAGATCGGCATCTTGAAGAACCGGGTCGAGCGGCAATAGTTGCTTCCGGCGACGCTACCCAAAAAGAACATCCAGCGAGGAACCGCCATGGCGCGCAGATTGATCGACATTTCCGTCCCCCTGCAAAACGACGTGCCGGCCGATCCGCCCGGCAACCACCCGACCATCCAATACATCGATCATCAGCAGGGGCTGCCGCGGATGCTGCAGTTCTTCGAAGGGTTGAAGGCGGAAGATCTGCCTTATGGCCAAGGCTGGGCAGTGGAGCAGGTATCGCTCTCCACCCACAACGGCACACATCTGGATGCGCCCTGGCATTTCCATCCCACCATGAACCGCGGCGAGCGTTCATGGACCATCGACGAGGTGCCGCTGGAATGGTGCTTTCAGCCGGGTGTGAAGCTCGACTTCCGGCATTTGCCGGATGGTTACGTCGCCACCGCCAAGGATGTCGAAGCGGAATTGAAGCGCATCGGCCATACGCTGTCGCCATTGGAGATCGTCGTGGTCAATACCAGCGCCGGCGCCAAATACGGGCAGCAGGACTACGTCACCTCCGGCTGCGGCATGGGCTACGAGGCGACGATGTATCTATTGGAGCGCGGCGTGCGCCTGACCGGTATCGACGGCTGGAGCTGGGATGCGCCGTTCGTCTACACCGCGAAGAAATATGCCGAGACGAAAGACGCCAGCTTGATCTGGGAAGGCCACAAGGCCGGGCGCCACATCGGCTATTGCCACCTCGAGAAGCTGCACAATCTCGAACAATTGCCGTCGACCGGCTTCATGGTGTCGTGCTTTCCGGTGAAGATCGAGCGCGCATCTGCAGGCTGGACCCGGGCGGTCGCCATTCTCGACGGCTGAAGGCTGCACGCAACAACAAGCAAGATCGGGGAGAGAACGAATGACGGATTTGCGCACGGCCCCGCTACGGGGGTGCTTCTGCTGTGGTCAATCGTATCAGTCATTCGCCGCACCAAGCCGGCGTGGCTTCATGCTCGGTGCCGGCGCGCTGGCCCTGACGACGGCGGTCGGTGGCGGCCGGGCAGAGGCACAAACCGCCGACGCAAAGCCGTTCCGGATCGACGTTCACCATCATCTCTCGCCGCCAACCTACGTGACCGCGTCGAACGACAGCGGCTTCGGCGACCCCTTGATGAAGAACTGGACGATCGAGAAATCGCTCGCCGATATGGACAAGGCCGGCATCGCCACTGCGATGCTGTCCGTCACCACGCCCGCGGTCAATTTCACCAAGGGCGATACGGCACGAAGGCTTTGCCGCGAGTCGAACGAATATGCCGCAAAGCTGGTCGCGGATTATCCGGGGCGGTTCGGCAATTTCGCGATGCTGCCGCTCACTGACGCCGAAGGCAGCCTGCGCGAGCTCGCCTATGCGCTCGACACGCTCAAGGCCGATGGCATCGCGTTGATGACGAGCTACGGCGACAAATGGCTCGGAGATCCGTTGTTCTTGCCGGTTATGGAGGAGCTCAATCGCCGCAAGGCGCTGGTCTACACCCATCCCACCGCGGCCAATTGCTGCGTGAACCTGGCGCCGACGCAGCCGCCCGTCATGATCGAGTTCGGCACCGACACGACGCGCACGATCGCCGACATCGTCTTCTCCGGTAACGCGAGGCGTTTCCCCGATATCCGATGGATCTTCTCGCATGCGGGCGGGACGATGCCGTTTCTGATCGAGCGCTTCGTGCGCCATCCGCTGCTAGTGCCGAAAGCCAAGGAAACGGTGCCCGACGGCACCCTCGCCGAGTTGAAGCGATTCTTCTACGACACCGCGCAGACGTCCAACCACGCCGCGATGTCGGCGCTGGCGTCGCTCATTCCGCCGTCGCAGATCGTGTTCGGGACGGATTTCCCATACCGGACCGGCAGCGATCACGTAAAGGGATTGCGCGAGGCGGGCGTGTTCACGGACGAACAGATCACGTCGATCGAACGCGGCAATGCTCTCAAGCTGATACCGCGGCTGGCAAGCTAGTTCGGAGGCCAAGCCGCCTGCTTATCGCGCGGTCGGAATCATTCCGCCAAAGAAAAAGGCGCGCCGGTTGCCCGGTGCGCCTGAATCTTTGTCTCGGATCTCGCCTGAGGCGACGACGATCGAGTTCATATCAATACCTGCAGACGCGCTGGCCGTAGGAGTTCCACCAGCAGCGGCCACGGGCACGGGGTGCCACGATAAGCGGAGCGCCATAGAAGCCATAGCCGCGACCGCGGCCCCAGCCTCTGCCATAGCCGCGTCCGTATCCGCGACCATAACCTCTGCCTCTGCCACGGTACGCCTGCGCGGACGTGGTCGTCCCGCCCACCAGAATCGCAGACGTGCTGGCCACGTAGACGAATAACAAAGCCAGCGCTGCAAGACAGCGGGTCAGGATATTGTAGCGTTTAGCCATTCGAGAATCTCCCGGTCACTTTCGAAACACCTGGACTTCGGCACTATCTCACTTAGACGCGCGAGAATGCTTTCCGTTCAGATGCGCTAACACAATATTTTCATAAGGTTCTTTCGAGCTCTTGGGACTTTATTGAGAAGGGCAGATAAGGTCAAGTTACGGTGGGTTTTGCTGCGGATTCCTGCGGCGCGCATTCATCTTCCTGAATGTTGGATGAACACTTAGGATTGTGCGCTGCAGAACTTCGATTGAAAAAATCCGCAACGCCACGCCAAGAACTTGATGTCGACACGATCTCCATTTTTCAGCGCAAGACGATCCTCTCCTGACGAGTACCCATGCCAAAAAAACACACTTATGTCCTTGGTCTGAACACCTATGACCATGATGTCAGCGCGTGCCTGTTGCGCGACGGCGCCATTGCATTTGCGATCGCCAAGGAGCGGATCACGCGGGCCAAGCACGCCTCGGGCTTCTACAAGGAAGTGATCGATTATTGCCTCGAAGCCGAAGGCATTACGCTCGACGACGTCGATCTGGTGGTGCGCAATTGCTACATCCTGCCGGTCCCGGAAATGGAAGAGCGGCTGGTCTATTTCGACGCGCCGGGCTTCCTGCCGGAGTTCGAGCGCGACGAGGCGGCCAAGCATCCGCTCTATCTGAAGCATTCGGACAAGGTGGTCACGATCTCCCATCACCTCGCGCACGCCTACAGCGCGTTCGCGGTGTCGCCGTTCGAGGATGGCGTCGTGATGATCGTCGATGGCGTCGGCAGCTACCGGTCCGACGTCATGGAATCCTTTCCCGCCAGCGACACGGCGACGCCGCTCGCGCGCGAGTCCGAGAGTTACTACAAGTTCAACGGAACGACGCTCGAATGCCTGAAGAAGGTCTGGATGGAGCCGGACCGCGGCTTCCTGAGCGATGAGTTCTACAACATGCCGGGGCTCGGCGCGCTCTACAGTCGCGCTTCGACCTACATCTTCGGCGACTGGAACAAATGCGGAGAACTGATGGGACTGGCGCCCTATGGCCGCCGCGATCAGGTCAAGCATTTGCTCGAACTGCACGACGGCAAGCTGCAGGTGCCGCACTGGACCGCCGAATTCAAGCAGCCTTACGTGTTCGAACCCGGTAGCAATTGGGAAAAACACCCCGCGATGCGGCACTGGGAAGACCTGGCCTGGCGCACGCAGGACGACACCGAGAACGTGCTGCTGGCCCGCGCCCGCTGGTTGCGCGAAACCACCGGCGCGAAGAACCTCTGTATGGCCGGCGGCGTCGCGCTGAATTGCGTGGCGAATGGGCGCGTCGCCCGCGAAGCCGGCTTCGAGAACGTCTGGGTCCAGCCGGCGGCCGGTGATGATGGCATTGCAATCGGCTGCGCCTACTACGGCTGGCTCGAAATCCTGAAGCAACCCCGCGCCTTCGTTATGGATCACGCCTATGTCGGCAGGCCCTACAGCGACCAGGATGCCGCGAAGGAGTTGCAGAAGTTTCTGGTGCGTGTCCAGGTCGATGCCGTCAGAAGTGAGAATGTCTGCCGCGACACCGCCAAACTGCTCGCCGACCAGAAGGTGATCGGCTGGTTTCAGGACCGTTCGGAATTCGGGCCGCGCGCGCTCGGCAACCGCAGCCTGCTGGCCGATCCACGCAAGCCCGAGATGAAGGACATCCTCAACAGCCGCGTGAAGCACCGGCAGGCGTTCCGGCCGTTCGCGCCGATCGTGCTGGCCGAGCGCATGAAGGAAGTTTTTGAAGGCGAGGAGGACTCGCCCTTCATGCTGATCGCCAAGCCGGTTCGCCCTGAATGGCGCGACAAGATCCCGGCGATCGTGCATGTCGATGGCACTGCACGCGTCCAGACCGTGCGCGAAGAAACCAACCCGATGCTCTACCGCCTGCTGAAGGAATTCGAGGCCTTGACCGGCGTTCCCGTGCTGATCAACACCTCATTCAACATCAAGGGCGAGCCCATCGTGGAAACGCCGCAGGATGCCGTGAACTGCTTTCTGACCACTGGCGTCGATCACCTCGTCATGCACGACACGATCGTATCGAAGAACGCGATGCACAAGGTGGTCGCACCGCTGGTCAATATCTACACCGACGTGCGGACGCTGGTGGCATCGACCGCGCAACCGGCCTGAACCGGCTGCCGCGATTCAGTGGAAAGCCGCTCAGGCGGCTTTCGGCGCTGCCGGCTTGAGCGGCTTGTCCTGCCGCTTCGACCAGGAAATGTAGTAGGCGACGACGGTCATGATCGCGATGCCGGTCACGCTGACGAGGATCTGCACGAGCAGCGAGCCTGAGCTCATCGATAGTTGGAAATGCCCGACAAAGGACAGGAACACGCCGACGCAGAAAACCGCGAGTGATTGCTGGCCGCAGACGACCAGCGGATCGAAAATCCTCCATTCCAGTCCGGGCCATTCCTTCGGCACGAAACGGATAACGAGGATCACGATCGCCACGAAATGCAGGAAGCGGTAGGGCGCGAGGTTGGTCTTGTCGTTCGGGTTGAACATCGAATAGAGCCACTGCGGGAACAGCTCGCCGAACGTCGGAAACCTGCCGGCCATGGTCATGACCAGCGCCAGGATCAGATAGGCGATGCACAAATACAGCGTGACCGGCGCGTTGATGATGTGCATGTTCTTGCGGGCGCCGCCGAGCGCGCACCATGCGCCGAACACGAACAGCAACTGCCAGGCGAACGGGTTGAAGTACCAGGTGCCGACCGGATAGGCGGGCAGGTTCCAGCCGGTCTGCCGCGACACCAGCCACAGCGCGATCGCCGCCGCCAGGGTCCAGTTGGGCTGCCGCAGCATGATCCACAGCACCGGCGGGAACAGCCCCATCAGCACGATGTAGAGCGGCAGCACGTCGAGATTGACCGGCTTGAACTTCAGGAACAGTCCCTGCCGCAGGGTTTCGGTGGCGTTATCGATCAGGCCGACCACATTGAAGTCGTTGACCAGTTGGGAATCGCCGAAGCGCAAGGCGAGATAGCTGATCGAGGCGATATAGATCACGAACAGGATGATGTGGGCGACATAGAGCTGCCAGACCCGCTTGGTGAGCCGCGTGGCGCCGACAATGAAGCCGCGTTCGAGCATCATCCGCGCATAGACGAACGAGGCAGTATAGCCGGAAATGAAGACGAACAGGTCGGCGGCGTCGCTGAACCCGTAATTGCGGACGGTGATCCAGTTTACGACGTTATCCGGGATATGATCCAGATAGATCCACCAGTTCGCGACCCCGCGAAACAGGTCGAGCCGGAGGTCGCGTCCTTTGTCGGGCAGGGTGGCGTTGATTTTCATGGGTGCCGCTTCGTGATGCTTTCGGGAAGATCGCGCCGCAAGACCGGGTCCCGGGCGCCGGATGGCCCTGGATTGTCACAGTACGGCATAATGACTATACCGGTACGGAAATGGTACATCCGGGCTTCCGGAATCACCGATCAAATTCCTGAAAGGTGTCTCTATACTATCCCGGCCGTTTCCACCAAACGCTTCCATGTCGCATATCGCTTGAGGACCCGACCATCCGATGACCGCCCGCATTTTCAAGCCTGCCAAGAACGCGATGCAATCGGGAAGGGCCACGGCCCAGGAATGGCAACTCGACTACGAGCCCGAGCTGCCGCAGGCGATCGAGCCGCTGATGGGCTGGACCTCGTCCTCCGACATGAAGCAGCAGCTCACCTTGCGCTTCGACACCAAGGAAGATGCGATCGCCTATTGCGAGCGCAAGGGCATCGCCTATCAGGTGATCGAGCCCAAGGATTCGGTGCGCCGGCCGGCCGCTTACGCCGACAATTTCGCCTTCAAGCGCATCGAGCCCTGGACCCACTAGCGGTCTGGTAGGCCCGCTTTGCAGCCGCGCGTCGCGAGACGTTGCCGGCGAGGGCTATTGTGCCGGGTCGGATGTCGCCGGATTTGGGGATATGGGCAGCGGCGCATCCTTGGCGACGCCTAGCACCGGGAAGGTCCTGATGTTGCGGACCTCGGGCATCGCTGAAAATTGCAGAAGCTGCTGGTGCATGCCCTCGACGTTTCGCGCCACGCATTTGAGCAGATAATCGGCGTCGCCCGAAATGCGCCAGCTCTGCTGGACCAGCGGTATCGCCGCGATCGATTTTTCGAACACCTGCAACGTCGTCTGAGCCTGGCTCTGCAACTGAATCAATACGTAGGAAATAACCTCGTAACCAAGCAGCTTTTCGTCGAGCGTGGCTTTGATGGCACTGACATAGCCGCGCTCGCGCAAGGACCGAACGCGCCGCCGGCACGGAGGCTCCGAGAGGCCGACCCTGTCCGCCAGTTCGTTGTTGCGGATGCGTCCATCCTTCTGCAACTCGGACAGGATTTTCAGGTCGAATTCGTCGAGGGGTTGACGTTCCGTCATCGGCACCTCATCCGCCCTCCGGCCTGCCGCGAGCCGTGACATCAGGGGAGGGCGCGCGCTTGGTTTGCGCCCGCTCAGGCGTCGCGCTGGGAGAGACGCCCGATAGTACCAGCTTCTCATGGGCGGCGACGATCGCCTCCTTGGTGAGCCGCCCGCCGGGCCGGTACCAGGCAGTGAGGCCGGTCAGGAGTGACAGGATCGCAAACGTCGCCACCTGGATGTCAACGACCTCGAACTCGCCCTCCGTGACACCCTCGGTGAGAATTTCCGCAAGCCGCCGCTCATAGGCTCCGCGCAGCGCCACGATCTCCTGATAGTTCTTCGGCTCCAGGCTTCGCAGCTCGGAATTGGCGATGAAGACTTCGCGCTTCTTGGTCATGTGGTAGCTGACGTGAAAAGCGACGAAAGCACGGAGCTTGTCGGCCGGCCCCTGTTTCCCCTGCAGGGCACGATCGAGCTGGCGCAGCAGCTCATTGATGTGGTCCCGTACCAGCACGAACAGCAATTCCTGCTTGGTCGAGATGTGGTTGTAGAGCGAGCCCGACTGGATCCCGACTTCGGCCGCAAGCTGGCGCAGGCTCATCGCCGCGTAGCCGTGCTCGAAGATCAGGCGCAGCCCGGCTTTGCGGATCGCCTCCATCGTCTTGGGGCCGTGTGAGCCGATCGTCCGCGCCATGGGGCCTCTGAGAGTGGAGGGCGTTCGCCGCTCTTGAAACGAGCAAGCGGCCGTATAATTATGACACGAAAATATAGTAATTTCAATCGTCTGCGGCGTTCATCTGGACCTCAATACGTCCCACTTGCAGGGATAGTAAAAAAACGTATGATCGTTTAATTCGAAGAAATGCAAGGGTGGAACAATGGCCTCAAACAGGGCGCTGCTTCTCAACTTCGACCTTGGCGAGACCGCGGACGCAATCCGCGAGACCGTGCATGCGTTTTCGCAGAACGAGATCGCTCCGCGCGCCGCCGAAATCGACCGCAGCAACCAGTTCCCGCGCGACCTCTGGCCGAAAATCGGCGCGCTCGGCCTGCACGGCATCACGGTGGAAGAGGAATATGGCGGCGCGGGGCTCGGCTATCTCGAGCACTGCATCGCACTGGAAGAAATCTCGCGGGCGTCCGCCTCCGTCGGCCTGTCCTATGGCGCTCATTCCAACCTCTGCGTCAACCAGATCCGCCGCAACGGCAGCGACGCGCAGAAACGCAAATATCTGCCGAAACTGATTTCCGGCGAGCATGTCGGCTCGCTCGCAATGTCGGAGCCGGGCGCGGGCTCGGACGTGGTCTCGATGAAGACGCGCGCCGAGAAGAAGGGCGACCGCTTCGTGCTGAACGGCAACAAGATGTGGATCACCAACGGCCCCGAGGCGGACACGCTGGTGGTCTACGCCAGGACCGATGCCAATGCCGGCCCGCGCGGCATCACCGCCTTCCTCATCGAAAAGGGCATGAAGGGCTTTTCCACCGCGCAGAAACTCGACAAGCTCGGCATGCGCGGTTCCGACACCTGCGAACTCTTGTTCGAGGATTGCGAGGTGCCGGAAGAGAACGTGCTGAGCGAGGTCGGCCGCGGCGTCAACGTGTTGATGAGCGGCCTCGACTATGAGCGCGCGGTGCTGGCGGCAGGCCCGATCGGCATCATGCAGGCCTGCATGGACGTGGTGCTGCCCTACGTGCATGAGCGCAAGCAGTTCGGCGAGCCGATCGGCAGCTTCCAGCTCGTGCAGGGCAAGATCGCCGACATGTACACCACGATGAACGCCTCGCGCGCCTATGTCTATGCGGTGGCAAAAGCCTGCGACCGCGGCGAGACCACGCGCGAGGACGCCGCCGGCGCGATCCTCTACGCCGCCGAGAAGGCGACGCAATGCGCGCTCGATGCCATCCAGCTCCTCGGCGGCAACGGCTATATCAATGACTACCCGACCGGGCGGCTGTTGCGTGACGCAAAACTCTACGAGATCGGCGCCGGCACCAGCGAAATCCGCCGCATGCTGATCGGGCGGGAGCTGTTCGAAAAGACGGCTTGAACTTCACATCGAGGCAAAGATGATACAGGCTGTCATATCTTCCTCGGACGTTACGTTCCGGCAGTCCTGAAGCCATTCCAACGGCTCCCTCGCATCCAAAGAAACGCCGATCATGCCGCTTCATTCCACTATCGATCCTACATCCTCCGAGTTTGCCCGCAATGCCGACGTGATGCGGGGTCTCGTGGCCGAACTGCGCGAGAAGCTCAAGGTGGTCGCCGGCGGCGGCGGCGAGGTGTCGCGCAAGAGGCATACATCGCGCGGCAAGATGCTGGCGCGCGAGCGCGTCGACCTGCTGGTCGATCCCGGCACGGCGTTTCTCGAACTCTCGCCGCTGGCAGCCCACGGGCTCTATGGCGGCGACGTCCATTCTGCGAGCGTCATTACCGGGGTGGGGCGTATTTCGGGCCGCGAATGCGTGATCGTCGCCAACGACGCCACCATCAAGGGCGGCACCTACTATCCGATGACGGTGAAGAAGCATCTGCGCGCGCAGGATATCGCGCGCCAGAACAATCTGCCCTGCGTCTACATGGTCGATTCCGGCGGCGCCTTCCTGCCGATGCAGGACGAGATCTTTCCGGACGAGCGGCATTTTGGCCGCATCTTCTATAACCAGGCGCAGATGTCCTCGCAGGGCATTCCGCAGATCGCCATCGTAATGGGCTCCTGCACCGCAGGCGGCGCCTATGTGCCGGCGATGTCGGACGAGAGCATCATCGTGCGCAACCAGGGCACCATCTTTCTCGGCGGCCCGCCGTTGGTGAAGGCCGCGACCGGCGAGGTGGTTTCCGCCGAAGAGCTCGGCGGCGCCGACGTGCATTCCCGCCACTCCGGCGTCACCGATCACTATGCGCAGAACGATGCACATGCGATCGGGATTGCCCGGCGCATCGTCGCCACGCTGAAGCCGCCGACGCGCGCGGTGCTGAATATGCGCGAGCCGCGGGAGCCGCTGTTTCCCGCCGAGGAAATCTACGGCGTCGTCCCCGCCGACGGCCGAAAACCGTTCGACGTGCACGACATCATCGCGCGGATCGTCGACGGCTCGGAATTCGACGAGTTCAAGAAGCTCTACGGCGCGACGCTGATTTGCGGCTTCGCCCACATCTGGGGCTACCCGGTCGGCATCATCGCCAACAACGGCATTCTGTTCAGCGAGAGTTCGCTGAAGGGCGCGCACTTCATCGAGCTGTGCTGCCAGCGCAATATTCCGCTCGTGTTTTTGCAGAACATCACGGGCTTCATGGTGGGCAAGAAATACGAGGCCGGTGGCATCGCGCGCGACGGCGCCAAGCTGGTGACGGCGGTCGCGACCGCCGGCGTGCCGAAATTCACTGTCGTGATCGGCGGCTCCTATGGTGCCGGAAATTACGGCATGTCTGGCCGCGCCTATTCTCCGCGTTTCCTCTGGATGTGGCCAAACGCGCGTATTTCGGTAATGGGCGGTGAACAGGCTTCCATGGTGCTGAGCCAGGTCCGCCGCGACAATATCGAGGCGAAGGGCGAAAGCTGGTCGGCCGAGGAAGAGGACAAGTTCCGCGCGCCGATCCGTGCCCAGTATGAAAGCCAGGGCAATCCGTATTACGCCACCGCGCGGCTGTGGGATGATGGCGTGATCGATCCCGCCGACACCCGCCTGGTGTTGGGCCTTGGGCTGTCCGCCGCGGCCAACGCGCCGATTGAACCCACGAAGTTTGGCTTGTTCAGGATGTGATGATGGACCGCTCGAAACTTTACCGGCGTTTTCGTACCCTCCTGATCGCCAACCGCGGCGAGATTGCCTGCCGTGTGATCTGCTCTGCGCGTGCCTTGGGCCTGCGTACCGTCGCCGTCTACTCCGAGGCCGACCGCGACGCCATGCACGTCGCCATGGCCGACGAGGCCGTGCTGCTCGGACCGGCGCGTGCGCGCGACAGCTATCTCAACGTCGAGCGCGTGATCGAAGCGGCGCGCCAGACCGGCGCCGAGGCGATCCATCCCGGCTACGGCTTTCTGTCCGAAAATGCCGAATTCGCGCAGGCCTGCCTGAATGCCGGGCTGGTGTTCGTGGGCCCCACGGCCGAGATGATGACGGCGATGGGCTCGAAGTCCGGCTCGAAAGCGCTGATGGAAAAGGCTGGCGTGCCATTGGTGCCCGGCTATCACGGCGAGGCGCAGGACGAGGCGACGCTGGCGACGGCCGCCGAGAAGATCGGCTTCCCCGTGCTGGTCAAGGCTTCCGCCGGCGGCGGCGGGCGCGGCATGCGCGTCGTCAGTTCGGCCGGCGAGCTTGCGGCGGCGATCGTCAGCGCCAAGCGCGAAGCGAAGGCTGCGTTCGGCGACGATCGCATGCTGATCGAGAAATTCGTTCAAAACCCCCGGCACATTGAGGTGCAGATCATCGGCGACAGCCACGGCAATCTGCTCTCGCTCTGGGAGCGCGAATGCACGCTGCAGCGGCGGCACCAGAAGGTGATCGAGGAGGCGCCGTCGCCGACGCTGGACGCCAAGCAACGCGAAACAGTCTGCGCGGCTGCGCGCAAGGCGGCTGCCGCGGTCAATTATGTCGGCGCCGGCACCATCGAATTCGTCTCCGATGGCAAGGAGGTGTTCTTCATCGAAATGAACACCCGCCTGCAGGTCGAGCATCCCGTGACCGAGCTCATCACCGGCGTCGATCTCGTCGAATGGCAGTTGCGGGTGGCGTTCGGCGAAAAGCTGCCGTTGGCGCAGAACGAGATCAAACTGAGCGGACACGCCATCGAGGCGCGGGTTTATGCCGAAAATCCGCAGAAGAATTTTATGCCATCAGTCGGTCGGATCAGGACCTGGCGCACGCCTGAGGCGGTCGACGGCCTGCGGATCGATGCAGGCTACCGCAGCGGCGATGCGGTGTCGCCATACTACGATGCCATGCTTGCCAAGGTCATTGCATGGGCGCCGACCCGGCAGGCGGCGATCGAGCGGCTGAACCGTGGGCTGGAAGAGACCGACGTCCGCGGCATCGTCACCAACATTCCATTCCTGTCCGCGCTGGTGACGCACCCGCAGGTGCGCGCCAATACCATCGACACCGGCTTCATCGAGCGCGAATTGAAGAAGCTGACGGAGTCCTCGGGAACGGCAGGGGATCTCGAGCTTTGCGCTGCGGTCGCCGCGATCGTCAACGACGAACAGAACGTCGCGCGCAAGGAAGCGCATTCACCCTGGCAGACGTTTGGGTGGATGCCGGTCGGCCAGCGGAAGCGGGTGTTCTCGTTCCGTCAGGGGCAGAGCACCGAGCAGAGGGTGACGCTGCACTATGGCAATGGTCCGTCGAAACTGACCATCGGTAAGCACGAGTTCGTTTTCGCGACGTCGCCCGCGGAGGAAGGCAGCTTCGATCTGACGATCGAGGGCATGAAATCGCGCGTCACGGCCGTGATCGAAGGCCACGAGCTTTACCTCCGCACCCGGAACGGCCGCTTCGATCTGCATTGGGTCGATCCGTTCGGCGGCGAGACCGAGGAACTGGTCGGCGAGGACAAGATCGTGGCGCCGCTGCCGGGGACCGTGGTGGCGCTATTGGCCGAGGAGGGCGCGACGCTGGAGAAGGGGGCGGCGATCCTGACGCTGGAAGTCATGAAGATGGAGCAGACCCTGCGCGCGCCCTTTGCGGGCGTGTTGAAGAAAATCAGGTGCAAGGTCGGCGATATCGTCGGCGAGGGTGTCGAACTCGCCGAAATCGAACCGGCGGCTGTGTCATGAGCGAAGGCGTTCACATTGTCGAGGTCGGCCCGCGCGACGGGCTGCAGAACGAGAAGACCCCGATCAGCATCGCTGACCGGATCGCGTTCGTCGAGGCATTGATCGGCGCGGGCCTCCACACCGTCGAGGTCGGCGCCTTCGTCTCGCCCAAGGCGATCCCGCAGATGGTCGGATCGGCCGAGGTATTGCGCGGCGTCAGCCATCACACGAATTGCGAACTGCCGGTATTGGTGCCGAACGAGAAGGGCTACGAGGCCTCTCAGGCCGCCGGCGCCAAACTGATCGCGGTATTTGCTGCGGCGTCGGAAAGCTTTTCCCGCGCCAACATCAATTGCTCGATCGCGGAATCGATCGAACGCTTCAAGCCGGTGCTCGCCCGCGCCAGGGCGGACAGCGTCCGGGTGCGCGGCTATATTTCCACCGTGCTCGGCTGTCCCTATGAGGGCGAGATCAAGCCGCAGGCGGTGGTCGATGTCGCAAAGGTGTTGTGGGATCTCGGCTGTTACGAAATCTCGCTCGGCGACACCATCGGCGTCGGCACGCCCTTGAAGGCGCGGCGGCTTTTGCGCGCGGTTGCAGGCCATGTGCCGATGGCCAATCTCGCCATGCATTTCCACGACACGTATGGTCAGGCGCTGGCCAATCTCTATGCCGGCATGGAGGAGGGCTGCCGCGTGATCGATTCCGCCGCCGGCGGTCTCGGCGGCTGCCCCTACGCCCCCGGCGCGACGGGTAACGTCGCAACCGAGGACGTGGTCTATATGCTCGAAGGCATGGGCATCGCGACCGGCGTCGATATGTCAAAGCTGGTCGCGGCAACCAATGTCGTCAGTGGGCTGATCGGCCGCCCGCCGGTCAGCCGCGTCGCCGCGGCGTTGAATGCGAAGGCGCGGGCAGCCAGGTAGGCCGCTTACGCGGCTTTCAGCCCGACGTTCGGCAGCAGCGGGCGGTTCTTCAGTGCTTTCGCCATCATCGCTTCGACCTCGGCCTTCTCGTGCGGCAGCAGCGCCAGCCGGGGCGGGCGGGTCAGCGCAGTGCCGCGGCCCATGATGTGCTCGCAGAGCTTGATGCACTGGACGAGGTCCGGACGGGCATCGAGGTGCAATAGCGGCATGAACCATTCGTACAGCGGCATCGCCTCGGCATAGCGCCCCGCCTTGGCGAGGCGGAACAAGGTCTCGCCCTCGCGCGGGAAGGCGTTCGACATGCCGGAGACCCAGCCGACCGCGCCCATGGCGACGCTCTCGACGATGACGTCGTCGAGGCCGGCAAACAGGACGAAACGGTCACCAACCATGTTGCGGGTGTCGATGAAGCGCCGTGTGTCGCCGGAGGAGTCCTTGAAGCAGACGACGGTCTCGACGTCGGCGAGCGACGCCAGAATGTCCGGCGTAACGTCGTTCTTGTAGATCGGCGGATTGTTGTAGAGCATCACCGGCAGGTCGGTCGCCGTGGCGACCGCGCGGAAATGTGCGGCAGTCTCGTGCGGCTTGGACGAATAGACCAGCGCAGGCATCACCATCACGCCGTCGATGCCGACGCGCGCCGCTTCCTTAGCGGTTTCAACGGCGAAGGTGGTCGTGAACTCGGCGATGCCGCACAGCACGGGCACACGACCTGCTGCGACGGATTTCGCCGCCTCCATGATGGCGACTTTCTCCTTACGCTCCAGCGAGGTGTTCTCGCCGACGGAACCGCAAACGATCAGTCCGGAAACGCCGTCGCGGATCAGGCCGTCCATGACCTTCGCGGTCGCATCGATGTTGAGCGACAGGTCGTCATTGAATTGCGTGGTGACGGCCGGGAAGACGCCTTCCCAGGAAATGCGTGGGCTCATTTGTTTAGCTCCATTGGAATTGTTCCGGCGGACTGATGAATCCGCCGGGCTTTGGCTTGAAAACGATGGGATGGGATCAGAGCGTCGCGCCGACCTTGCGCAACTCGGCAAGGACCGGGGCCTTGGGCAGCCAGACCTTGTCGAATTCGGCAATGACCGCTTCGGTATCTCCGGCCGGGACCTGACGGATCGGGATCGGCGCGTTCTTGAAGTTCTCGATCAGCTTGGGCTCATTGCCGGCCAATTCATCGATCTGCGTATCGAGCGTCGACTTGACCGTCTTGGCGATCAGCTCGCGGTCGGCCGCCGGTAGCGATTGCCAGACGCGGCCGGAGACGATCGCTGCCATTGGCATGAAGACGGCATTCATCTGCAGGATGACTTTTGACACCTTGTCAAAGCGCTGGTTCCAGGAGAACTCCAGGTCCGCCTCGAGGCCGTCGACCTGGCCGTTCGCCATGGCATCGAACACCTGCGGTGTCGGGATTGGCGTCGGCGCCGCGCCCAGCGACGAATAGAAATCGCGATAGACCGGCGTCGGATTGATGCGCAGCTTCATGCCCTTGATATCGGCCAAGGTCGTCAGGTCCTTCGACGAGAAGATGGCGCGCATGCCGGTGATGCCCCAGCCGAGGCCGATCGTGCCGGTTTCCTGCGGCAGCACCTCGAACAGCTTGATTGCGGCAGGATGGCGAACGAACTTGGCGACCGACGGCGTCGAGCGCACGATGTAGGGCGCATTGATCGCTGCGATATGCGGCACGCGCGAGCCGAGCTCGGCGGCCTGGATGAAGCCCATGTCGAGCGCGCCGGACTGCAATTGCTGCATCATCGCCGGCTCGTTGCCGAGCTGACCGGAGTGAAAGACAGTCATGGTAAGGCGGCCGTTGGTAGCAGCCTTGAGATCGTCGCCGAGCTTTAAGGCCGCCTTGTTCCAGGAATGGCCATTGGGCGTGATCAGGCCGAGGCGGAATTCCTTGGCTTGCGCCAGCGCCAACGACGGCGCGAACAGCGGCACGGCCGCGCTGACGGCAAGGAAGCGGCGACGTGAAAGCGACATGACAATGCGCCTTGAGCGGTTTGGACCTACTTGATGAGGACGAGGGAGAGGGAGGGATAGAGCGAGAGCAGCACCAGCAGAATGCAGGAGATGCCGAACAGCGGCAGCGTCACCATGAACATCTTGCCGGGCTTGGCGCCGGTTACGGCTGCCGCCACGAAGAAGCAAAGACCGACCGGGGGCGACAGCAATCCAAGCACCAGGTTGATCACCACGACGACGCCGAACTGGCGTGGGTCGATGTGATAGATCTCGGTCGCGACCGGCAGCAGGATCGGCACCGTCATGATCAGGCCGGGAATGCCGTCGATCACCGTACCGATCACCAGCAGGATCACGTTGCAAAGCAGCATGAAGCTGACGGGATCCTTGGCGACTGACTGGATCCATGCGGCGGTCTCCTGCGGCACCTTGCCGAACACCAGCACCCAGGAGAACACGGCGGCCGCCGCGACCAGGAACAGTACGATGGCCGAGTAGATCCCGGCGCGCAGCATCATCTGCGGGAGCTGCGAAAACCTGAACTCCTTGGTCCAGAATTTTCCGACGAGAGCGGCGGCCACCGCGCCGACTGCCGCGGACTCCGTTGCGTTGGCGAGTCCGCCGAGAATGCTGCCGACGATCACGATCGGAATCAGCAGCGTTGGCGATGTCCGCAGGATCGTCGCGACCCGCTGCCGCGGTGTCTGATAATCGGCCTTGGGATAGTTGTAGACGTATCCCATCAATGCGATGGCGATGCAGAACAACGCCGTCAGGATCACGCCCGGCACGATGCCGGCAATCAGCATGTCGCTGACCGATACCTGCGCCAGCACGCTGTAGACGACGAACATCACCGAGGGTGGAATGATCGGTCCGAGCATGCCGCCATAGGCGGTCAACCCGGCCGCGAAGGTCTTGTCGTAGCCCTTCTTTTCCATCTCCGGCACCATGATCTGCGCCATGATCGCGACCTGTGCGGTCGCAGATCCCAGGATGGAGGAGATGAACATGTTGGCGAGGATATTGACGTAGGCCAGCCCGCCCTTCAGCGAGCCGACAAAGGCCATCGCCATGTCGACGATGCGCCGGGTAATGCCGCCGCCGTTCATGATCTCGCCGATCAGAATGAAGAGCGGGATCGCGATCAGGCCGTAGCTGTCGACCCCGCCGAAGAGCTGCAGCGGGTAGGATTGAAACAGCACCGGATTGCCTGACGCGACGATGAAGACGAACCCGGCCAGGCAGAGGCAAAGGCCGATCGGCACCCCGACCAGCATGATCGCGATGAAGGCGGCTGACGTGATCACTAGTTGACCCCGTCGAGTTCGGAGAGTTGAAAACCCTTCAGCGGCGTCCGTGGCACCAGTTCGAGATCTTCGAGCAGGTTTGCCAGGCCATGAATCGTCATGGAAACCGCGAAGATCGGCAGCGTCAAATAGAGCACCCAGGTCGGCCAGTTCAGCGTTTGGGTGCGTTCGGTGTAGAGGAAGTTGAATGTCTCGGCGGCGAGCTTGCGCGCGTCGAAGCCGGCGCGGGCAAGCCCGATCGGATCCATCCAGAGGAAGCAGGTGATGACGAGCGCCACGCCGAACACGACGACCATGCCCGTCGCGATGATCTTCGCGAGCTTCTGTTGCCGCGCCGAGAGGCGCTCGGTCATCATGGTGACGGCGAAGTCGAGCCTGAGCCGCGTCATGGCGGAGGCGCCGATGAAGGTCAGCCAGACCACGCAATAGACCGCCGATTCATCGATCCAGTAGATCGGGAAGTGCGAGTAGCGGGTGACGACATTCACCAGGATCAGAGCCGTCAGCAAATACATCAGCCCCATCAGCGCGATGCGCTCGAAAGCGAGCAGAAGACTCGAAGCCCTGACGACGATTCCCCGGGCGCTGAACGCTGGCATGTCCGCAATTGCCTGCTCGATCATAAAGAGCCCCGCTGCCCGTCAAGATTTCTCGTGCCATTCGAAATTGTATAATTTATACAATCTTGTCAAATGGAGATTATGGGCGCCTCGGCTTTCGCTGCGGCGGACCATTTCAAAGTGCGAAACGGGGCCGCCTCGATCGGAAAGGCCGGCGATGACGACGGAAGATCAAATGAAAGTCCCTCTGAAGCACCGGACGCTGTCGGCTGCGATCGTCGATCAGCTCAGGCAGTCCATTCTCGACGGGACTTATCCAGCCGGCTCACAACTGCGGCAGGATGCGTTGGGCGAGGCATACGGCGTCAGCCGCATTCCAGTGCGCGAAGCGCTGTTTCAGCTCGAGGCGGAGGGGCTGGTGCGCATCGTCCCGCAAAAAGGCGCGATCGTCTCAGAGCTATCGCTGGACGAAATCAACGACGTGTTCGATCTTCGCAGAATCATGGAGCCGCGGCTCCTGGCGCAGTCGGCGCCGCACTTTGCGGAACAAGACTTTGCCGCGCTGGACGACATCCAGAAGCGCTTCGAGAAAGCGATCAAGGCGCGCAACGTCAGCGAATGGGGGCAGCTCAACGCTGACTTCCATATGGCACTATACGTTCACGCCCGGCAGCCGCGTACCAAGGCGATCGTCGTGGCACTCTTGCAGACCAGCGACCGCTACACGCGTCTGCAACTCTCCAATACCAAGGCGATGGGCACGGCCGAAAAGGAGCACGCTCACCTGATCGAGCTGTGCCGGGCGAAAGAAATCGACCAGGCCTGCCGGTTTCTGGAGCAGCATATCGAGGCTGTCAGAACCGACCTATTGCAGGTGGTGGGCGGCGGTTCGATCGCAGCTCGCGCGGGGCGTTGATCCGGAAGCGGACCATGCATCATGCGGGGACGTCGCTGGCGAGCTTCAGCAGATTGGCCGACATCGCCGACTTGGCGCTGTAGTCCTTCCAGGCGGTATCGCGCGCGATGTCGCGCCACTTGCTGACGGTCGCGACATCGAGCGTGCTGACCTTGGCGCCGGCCTTCTCATAGACCTTGGCGACCTCGATGTCGTCGTCCTGCGCGCCCTTGCGGCCGAACGCTTCCAGTTCGCTGCCGACCGCCAGGATGATGTCCTGCTGCTTCTGGGGCAGCTTGTCGAAGATTGCCTTCGACATCATCAATGGCTCCAGCATGAACCAATAGGAGGCGCCGGCGCCCGAGGTCAGCGATTTGGCGACCTCCGCGAGGCGGAACGAGATCAGGCTGGTGGAGGAGGTGATGCCGGCATCGCAGGCGCCGCTCTGCATCGCGGCGTAGATTTCGTTCGATGGCATCGACAGGACCGAGGCTCCCGCGGTCTTCAGCACCACATCCATTTCACGCGAGCCGCCGCGCACTTTCAGCCCCTTGGCGTCGTCAGGCGCGACGATCGGTCGGGAGCGACTGGCGACACCGCCGGCCTGCCAGACCCATGTGAGAAGGATAATGCCCTTGTCGGCGAGGAAGTCGGTCAGCGCCTTGCCGACCGGCGCGTTCTTCCAGCGCAGGCCCTGGTCGTAGGTCGCAACCAGGCCCGGCATCAGGCCGATATTGGTCTCCGGCAGCTCGCCGCCGGCATACGGCATCGGGTAGAGGCTGATATCGAGTGCGCCCTTGCGCATTGCCGAGAATTGCGCGTTGGTCTTGATCAGCGAGGAGTTCGGATAGACTTCGGCTGCGATCTCGCCGCCGCTGCGTTTGGCGACTTCGGCGGCAAAGATGCGGCACAGCCGATCGCGGAAGTCGCCCTTGTCGATGGTGCCGCCCGGGAACTGATGCGAGATCTTCAGCGTGGCGGCCGCATCGGCCGTGCCGGTGCCGAAACGAAGCCCGGCAGGCGCAGCGAGCGCAGATGCGATGACATGGCGGCGCGTGAGCATGGTTTGTCCCCTGCAAACGGTTCTTGGATCGGCAATCCGACCGGCTTCAGCCCATATTAGCTGAATTGGCTCGCTTCAACTAACCGTGAGAATTGCAGAACTTTGGGGCTTGGCCGGTAACAAAACCGGTCGCGCCATCGTCGTTGGGGAAGCGGCAGACGTCGCTTTCGAGAAGCCAACCCAAACCAAGGACGACCACCCATGACCACCACCACGACTCGTATCGGCCTCGGCCTTTCTGCCGCGCTTGTTTCGCTCGGCCTCGCGTTCGCGCCGGCCGCGTTCGCTCAGGACAAAATGGGCAAGGGCGACGGCATGAAGAAGGAGTCCATGTCCAAGGACGGCATGAAGAAAGAGGACGGTATGATGAAGAAGGAAGGCATGAAGCACGAGGGCATGAAAAAAGAAGACGGCATGAAGAAGAACTGAGCCGCACCGTCATTCCGGGATGGTCCGAAGGACCAGACCCGGAATCTCGAGATTCCGGGTCTGGTGCTAACGCACCATCCCGGAATGACGAGGGCTTTCCGGCATCGGCCGCGGATCGCAGGCCTACTTCTTCTTGCCCTTGGTCTTGCGCGCGGCGTAACGCGCGTCGCGCTTGGCCTTTTGCTCAGCCTCCAGCGCCGCCAGTCTGGCGGCCTCTTCTTCCTTTTCGCGCGCTAATCTGGCGGCCTCCGCCGCGGCGGCCTCGGCCTCGCGACGTTTCTGTTCGGCCTTTTCGGCTTCCTTGGCCTCTCTCGCCTTGGCGCGGGCGGCGGCTACGGCCTCGCGCTCGGCTTGGCGGCGCTTCACCTCGGGATCGTCGGGTCCCGGCTGGGTGCGAAACTTGTTCAGGATGTTCTGCCGCGCCTGCTGGGCGGCCTTCTGGCGGTCCGCGAAGCTCGGTTCCTTGAATCCACTCATAAAAGAGGCCTTGTCGCTTTCACTCTTGGGGTTGGACGCGCCACGCGCGCGGATTGGCGACTAGGTAAGTGAACCCGGGGCAAAATGCCAGCGTCGAAAGGGGGCGGGTAGAGCAGGGGAGGCTTGCGTGAGCAGCAAATGGCCCAAACTGATCCTAATGAGCGGGATTACGTCAGCTTGGCTGCTCTACGAGATGGCAACCGCGACCGAAGCCCCAGGGCGGACGCTGGCGATCCTTCAATATGGCCTTCTCGCCCGTGCGCTGATCGGGCTGGTCGGCTCGCTGGTGATGCTCGCTTCGGAGAAGTGATCGCTCTTCTAGAGATTATCGCGTCGGCCCCCGGGTCCAAGGACGCGTGCAACCGTCATCGCGGTCATCGCTACGCGGTCCGCGATCCGCTGCGCCTCCAGCATGTCGCGGGCCTTTTCCCTGATTATGATCTCGATCAGCTCGAGCCGTTTGGTCTCGTCGACCGCTTCCACCAGCAATTGCTTGTAGCGATGGTAGTCGTAGCTTGCTTCCTGCTTGCCGGAGTCCTGTTTGCTCGTTTCCTGCTCGTCCATCGCACGCCCCGCACACGCGCTCGCCCCGAGGGCAATGTCGATCAAGCGTTGCGCGCGCGCAACGGATTTGCGCGAGTTATACCCATTTCCGCGTCCATCGGGCTCACGCACAAACCCGTGTAGTGTGAAGTCGTTCACAGGCACCGCGGCGGGGTGATCCTATTCTCCGGGCTTTCGAAACAGGAGCGACCCGCCATGCCGCACAATTGGTGGACCCGCAAGAACCTCGTTCTCGCCGCCGCCATAGTCTCACTGGCCTGCGCCATCGGATTCTTTGCGCCCGGCCTGTCCAGGCCGGAGCCGGTCTTGAGCGCAGCGCTTGGTCCGGACTGGCAGTGCAGCCGGCTCGCGTTCGTTTTTACGACCTGCAGCCGGGTCAAGCACAGCCGGTCCATGCCCGTCCGCCTCGCCAAAATCCCGGTGTGCGGACGTTTGCGGACGTAATAGGATCAGGCTGGAAACGGAGCAGGCCAGAACCGGAGTTTTCCATGCAAAAGCCGTCTCGTCTTGTGCTGGCCGCGTCGGCGGCTCTCGTATTCCTGCCAGCCGTCGCGCTGGCGCAGGACGCGCCGGGTGGCAGCACTGCCGCAACGGCAACACCGTCCCCCGCCGCGCCGGAAGCCGCCGCGGCCGAAAAGGAGAAGGCGGCGCCGAAGAAAAAGAAACCGGCCAAGATGACCCGGCAGCAGGAGATCGACCGTTCGATCGACCGCGGCACGGTGCCCGCTCGTTACCGGAGCTCGGTGCCGAAAGAGTATCATCAGTATATTCCGTTCGATAAGCGGTAGAGGCGGGCGAATGGCTGCGCCTGGCGTAGCTCGCCGCAGACTAGCCTTTAGAGCGGGACGGAATGCAGTGATCGCCCGCCCGGACATTGCGTCCGATCCGCGCTACCGCGTTTTGCTGATCAATTTGTCACACAGAACCGCGCGACGCCTGCTCACCGTACTCGTACGGATTGGCTGTGCACGTAACGCCGATCTATAACGCCCTCGCTTGCAGCGGGGGCAGGGCGCTCGTTCATCACGACGCGCGCTACCACTGGAGGCCACGAGGCCCGGACTCCTAGGCACTCCGGGCCTCGTCTACTCCTGACCGCGAACACTCGAGCCGCCGCTTACCTCGCTTCATCGGCACCATCACGTCGCAAAACCAAAAGCGCGCCACGCGCTCGTTGGCATGCGCACAGAGGCTCACTGATCCATCCGGATCCCCTCAACCCAGCAGCCGGTAGATGATGCTGGTCGATGCGCCGGCCAGGCAGAACGCCAGCGCCACACACACCAGCGCCTCGTCGCAATCGAATTCGGGTGGTGGCGGACTCAAGGGGTCCTCGCGCTCGGCCGTTCATCACAAGACCGAGGGAAACGTGTCGAGAGCGTTACGTTTCCTCATTCCAAGGCCATTCGTGTCCGTTTCCGTCGTTTCGGTTGCCGCGGCAAGTCCGGGGGCTGATTCGGCGCGATCTGCGCTTAGACAAAATCGTTATGATTCAATGGCTTTTTAAAGTTCCCTTAAATCATAAATGAGTTCCTGTTCAGGCCGCACCGCCGCGCGGCCCGAATAGCCGGGTGCCGCTCCTATCACCTACCCCAGGGAGATGAGCGCTCGGCTATTATGGGCGCACCCAAATAGCGTAGGACAAAAGTCACAGATGGTCGCCGCCGGCGCTTCCTAATGACTGGGGCGAAGAAAATTTGGCGCAGCTTCTTGGTGCACCTTCGAGCGGATTCCGTTATGGTTGTGCTGTGTCACGATGCAGGGATGGAACTTTTTCTGCCCGAAGGAGGTTCTGAATCAGCCCTATTATATTCATGTTTTGCAACCAACGATGATAACCATCGAATCATGATTGGGGACGGTCGTGAACCAGAAAGCCTTAAAATCAATGTCCACGGATGAGCTGTGGGCACTCCACGAAGAAGTAACCGCCAGGCTTGCAACGACTCTGCTTGCAGAGAAGCGCCTCCTTGAAGATCGCCTGAAGCAACTCAAGGGCGTCGTCGAAGCTGAGCGCACGAAATCATCGACAGGGCGGCGTCCATATCCGACGGTCGTTCCGAAATTCCGGAATCCCGATCGGCCGTCCGAGACGTGGGCAGGCCGAGGGAAGACGCCTCGCTGGCTCGCTGCAAAACTGAAATCCGGCAAGCGGATCGATGATTTCCGAATTAGGAATGTAGCCTAGGCAGGCCTACGGTCGTTCGGTGGCGGCGTGGCTTGCACTTCGCCTGCGAGCGCGAGTTCTCGTTCGATTTGGAAATGCCGGGCTTGAAGCGTCTTCATGCTCTCCGGCACCATCTGCGTGACGTCGACTCGGGTTCGGATGCCGGCGTCACGGTCTTCCTTCAGCTTTGCTTTCTTTCAGCTTGCCTTGTCTTTCAGCTTGCCTTGGCGGGATCCCGGGGCTCCGCATCGAGCGTCGTTTCAATACTCGTCTCAAAGGCCCTGACAATTCCCATGCGCGCGAACAGCACGGGCCCACGATCTTCGGCAGCATCAATAAGCATCTGGATGGCAAGCCGCCATTCCTGACGTTCGCGTACGGGCTGAGGAAGGGTTCTGATGTAGTCGGCGGCGTCTCGCAGGGTTTGCGCTGGCGGCCCCTTTGGGAGCGGCACCGGCTGAGCGAACGGACGATCCCAGGACATGTTCGAACTCCCGTCACAAACTCCAAACGACCGAGAGCAAACGATACGCGAAGGCGGCTCGCCCGTCATTAGCTTGCGTGCCGGTGGAACCGAGGCAGGGATCTGACGCGGAGCCCCGCTGTTAGTTCCATTCTCCAAGGCTGTTTTGTCTCTAAGAGTCTTTTGTCTTCAAGGCTGTTTTGCCCGCTGCGCCTGGTCGCAGATCGATCAGTTTTGAAACGCAACACCGACGAAATCGCCTTGCCGCCAGATCACGCGGCATTCCCGAATGTTGTGAAAATTATCGAAGGTCAATTCGAAATTCAGGGGCAGCAGGTTGAGGTCGTGGAGTTCAATTCCAGCCCCGGAATTCGTGACATCCTGAACGCGGCAGGTGAACACACCGCGCTGAGCGTCGAAGAACAGCAACGCGCTTTTCGAAATCGTCGTCCTTGCGACAGATCGGCGGTCGAATTCCATCTGAACTACCAACGGTTCACGCTCGTTCTGGCAAGCAGAGGCTAGCGTATTCCTCCTGAGCGACAATCAGGTTCGGTCTTTTTCGTAAACAATCAATTTTAAGGATCGTAGAAAGTCGTGTTCATCGGGCGGAGCGGCGCCGTCGCGACGGTAATAGTTGCGGCTTAAGCACAGCTTCGACCGTTCCGTAGGCGGAACTCACAATCGGGCTTGATGCGTCGCGGAAACCCATGGCCCTCTGACACAGAGAGGGGAATCAGATGGCCTTACGTTGGATGTGTGTGCTGGCGCTGTGTCTGGGTACATCAAGCGCCGGATTTGCGGGCGACCAGTCCGGTGTCTTGCGTCGAATTTCGTGTCCGGTCGTGCGCTACTACGTGGCGAAATACAGTGCGCCGGCCGCGGAGCACTGGGCACGAAGCAAGGGCGCGAGCGATGCCGAGATCGAAGCGGCCCGGCGCTGCCTGCAGTCCGACACGACGCGAACGGCCAGGGCACCACGAAGGCCGCTGGCGCTCGGCAGCTACGGCTGGTGAGCAGCGGGGCGGGAGCGGCGAGGTGAGAGCCATGCCGAGCGCCGCCCCGTTGGGGCGAACGGATTCTCAGTAGGACGGGTACCGCTTCTGGCGCTTGCCGCGTCCGGCATAGTACGGGTTAACGACGCATTGCGCAGGGCGGCCCGATGCCGACGCCTGACACTGCGCCATCGTTCGATAGTGGCACTCGAAATAGTAGTCGACGAAGCCCTGGTAGACCTGCAGGCAAACGGGGTAGCTCGGATCGTAGGTCTGGGCTGCGGCGGGCGCGGGCAGGGCGATCGCCGCGGCCAAAATCGCCAGAGCCGCCGTGGCGGGTGCGTGCGGTAGTTTCATCCCAATATCCTCTCAGCCTTCCGCACAGAATTGTCGCGGTCCTCTCCCTACGCCAGAACACCAGCGCTCCGAGCTTATTCCAGCAGCTAGCACACTCGCCACTCAGACTTCCCAGTCCTGAAATCCGTACTCGCGATAGATGACGGCGCGATCGGCATGGGGGTTCAGCCGGCACTTGGCCTGGGCGAGGTGCAGGTTGAGGGTCCCAGGCTGACAATTGGCCGCCAGCAGTTTGCGGATGTCGTCCATCTGCTGGCGCGATTGCTGCGTCGGCTCGAGCTGCTCAAGCGCGACCAGCGCCGTCGCCAGCGCTTCCGTGACGACCCATTCGTCGTGGCCGGTGATTCCCTTTTTTGGCATGACGTCCGCATCCTTTGTCAGGGCAACGGAAGCAATCGCTGGCCGGCATCATAAGCCGAG
The DNA here is from genome assembly GCF_043203335.1 of Bradyrhizobium sp. RDI18. NCBI lineage: Bacteria > Pseudomonadati > Pseudomonadota > Alphaproteobacteria > Hyphomicrobiales > Nitrobacteraceae > Bradyrhizobium > Bradyrhizobium sp. RDI18. The sequence continues at coordinate 642,417 of NZ_JBICRN010000008.1, forward strand.
AATCCAACCGAGACGAGAATGAAGTCGAAATTGCGGAAAAGCGCGAATGGTAGTGGCGATCCCAGCAGGATCTGAACCTGCAACCCACGGAGTAGAAATCCGTTACTCTATCCAGTTGAGCTATGGGACCGTCGGGGCGGCCTCGCCGCCTTGAGCCTTTCTACCATTGCCAATATGAAAAATCCGCCTTCCCGCCAAGACGGTCGAACCGATTTCCTCAAGGGTGCGACAAAGCCAGACGGCGGGCCGTAGCCTCGGGCCTGCCCCAATATACATGCCTCCCCGTTGACCGTCTGCTACGGGACGGCCGCGACCGTTTGGACTGCCTAAGCCATGCATGCGACCCTTCCGCAAGCCTTCACCCCCGCCATCAGTCCGTCACCTTTTCGCGCCTTTTTTGGTCGTTACGCGGCATCTGTCCGCGGCAAGGAGCCCATCATGATCGGTTTGGTTCGCGCCACAGTGATTTGCGCCACGCTGGCGCTTGGCCTGACGGCGGCGGGGGCCACGGACAAGGCATTCAAGCGAGATGAGCTGGCCGATTCGGCCGTGAAGCTGGAGGCCCAGATCAAGAGCGAGGCGGGGCCGGTGGCGAAATCCTCTGCGACGCTGCGCAACGACGCCGACGCCGCCTTCAAGCGTTCTGACTTCCGGGCGGGCCTGCAGATCCTCGGCCAGATCGCCGCCACCACGCCGGAAGATAGCGGCAACTGGCTGAGGCTTGCCAAGACCATCTTCCAGATCCGCGCCGCCAGCTCCAGCGAACAGACCTTCCTCTACGAGCGCGCCTCGACCGCGGCCTACATCGCCTATCAGCGCGCCAGCAACCAGGCCGAGGAGGCTGATGCGCTGGCCGTGCTCGGCAGGGCGATGTCCGAGCGCAAGCTGTGGCGCCCGGCACTGGATGCGTTGCGGCTGTCGCTCGACATGCGCGAGGTCGCCGAGGTCCGCGGCCAGTACGAGAAGATGCGGGATCAGCACGGCTTCCGGCTGCTCGACTATACCGTGGATTCGACGGTGCCTCGCCGCGCGCCTGTTTCCAGTTCTCCGAAGACCTCGCCAAGCGGGTCGATTTCGCGCCGTTCGTGGCGCTGGCCGGCACCGACAAGCCGGCGCTGACATCAGAGGGCAAGCAGCTCTGCGTCGACGGGCTGAAGCATGGCGAGCGCTACAACATCAACCTGCGCGCCGGCCTGCCGTCCACGGTGAAGGAGAGCCTGCCGAAATCGGCCGAATTCAACGTCTATGTCCGTGACCGCAAGCCGTTCGTGCGCTTCACCGGCCGCGCCTATGTGCTGCCGCGCACCGGCCAGCGCGGCATTCCGCTGGTCAGCGTCAATACGCCTTCGGTTAACGTCAACGTGTTCCGGATCGGCGACCGTAACCTGATCAACACGGTGGTCGACAGCGATTTTCAGAAAACGCTCTCCAGCTATCAGCTCTCCGATCTCGGCAATGAGCGTGGCGTCAAGGTCTGGTCCGGCGAGCTCGCCACCGCCTCGACGCTGAACCAGGACGTGGTGACGGCTTTCCCGGTCGATCAGGCGCTTGGAGACTTGCAGCCGGGCGTCTACGTGATGACGGCCGCCGCCAAGGGCCCGGGCAGCAGCAGCGACGATGACGGCACACTGGCGACGCAATGGTTCATCGTCTCCGACTTGGGGCTAACGGCGTTTTCCGGCAATGACGGCATCCATGTCTTCGTCAATTCGCTGGCTTCGACCGACTCGGTCGCCAAGGCCGAAGTGCGCCTGGTCGCGCGCAACAACGAGATCCTGGCCACGCGCAAGACCGACGATGCCGGCCACGTGCTGTTCGAGGCGGGGCTTGCGCGCGGCGAGGGCGGGCTCTCGCCGGCGTTGCTGACGGTGATGAGCGAGAAGGCGGACTACGCCTTCCTCAGCCTGAAGACCAACGCCTTCGACCTCACCGACCGCGGCGTGTCAGGACGGATCGTGCCGCCTGGCGCCGACGCCTTCGTCTATGCCGAGCGCGGCATCTACCGGTCGAACGAGACCGTCTACCTGACCGCGCTGCTGCGCGACGGGCAGGGCAACGCCATGGCCGGCGGGCCGCTGACGCTGGTGGTCGAGCGGCCGGATGGCGTCGAATTCCGCCGCGCCCAGCTCCCCGACCAGGGCGCGGGCGGCCGCTCCTTGGCCGTGCCGCTCAATTCGGCGGTCCCGACCGGGACCTGGCGGGTGCGCGCCTTTACTGACCCCAAGGGCTCGTCCGTCGGCGAGACCACCTTCATGGTCGAGGACTACATCCCCGAACGGATCGAATTCGACGTCTCGGCCAAGGAGAAGGTGATCAAGGCTGAGACCCCGGTTGAACTGAAGGTCGCTGGCAAGTTCCTTTATGGTGCGCCGGCGTCGGGCCTGCAGCTCGAAGGCGACTTGCTGGTCGCCCCCGCGGCCTCCGGGCGGCCCGGCTATCCCGGCTATCAGTTCGGCGTGGAGGACGAGGAAACCGCTTCCAACGAGCGCACGCCGATCGAGAATCTGCCTGAAGCCGACGACAACGGTGTGGCGACCTTCCCGGTGTCGCTGGCGAAGGCGCCGACCTCGACCCAGCCGCAGGAGGCGCAGATCTTCATCCGGATGGTGGAGACCGGCGGCCGCGCGGTCGAGCGCAAGCTGGTGCTCCCCGTGGCGCCGACCGCGGCCCTGATCGGCATCAAGCCGCTGTTCGGCGACAAGAGTGTCGCTGAAGGCGACAAGGCCGAGTTCGACGTGGTCTTCGTCAACCCGGACGGCAAGCAACTGTCGCGCGACGGCCTGCGCTACGAACTCCTGAAGATGGAGTCCCGCTATCAGTGGTATCGTCAGAATTCGTCCTGGGAATATGAGCCGGTCAAATCCACCAAACGCGTTGCCGATGGCGACCTGACGCTGACATCAGACAAGGCGGCGCGGGTGTCGGTCGCGCCGGAGCCCGGCCGCTATCGCCTGGACGTCAAATCGAACGAGGCGGATGGCCCGATCACCTCGGTGCAGTTCGACGTCGGCTGGTATTCCGACGGCAGCGCCGATACGCCGGACTTGTTGGAGACTTCGATCGACAAGCCGGAATACGCCTCCGGCGACACCATGGTGGTGTCGGTCAATGCCCGCACCGCCGGCAAGCTCACGGTCAACGTGCTCGGCGACCGCCTGCTGACGACCCAGACCATCGACGTCAAGGAAGGCACCCAGCAGGTCAAATTGATCGTCGGCAAGGATTGGGGCACCGGCGCCTACGTGCTGGCGACGCTGCGGCGACCGCTGGACGCGGCGGCGTTGCGGATGCCCGGACGGGCGATCGGCTTAAAGTGGTTCGGCATCGACAAGAAGGCGCGCACGCTCCAAGTCGCGCTGTCGCCGCCGCCGCTGGTTCGGCCCGGCACCAGCTTAAAGATTCCGGTCAAGATCGGCGGGCTCAATCCCGGCGAGGACGCCAAGGTCGTGGTTGCCGCGGTTGATGTCGGCATCCTTAATCTAACCAATTACAAGCCGCCGGCTCCGGACGATTACTATCTCGGCCAGCGCCGCCTGACGGCCGAAATCCGCGACCTCTACGGCCAGTTGATCGACGGCATGCAGGGCACGCGCGGCCAGATCAGGACCGGCGGCGATTCCGCCGGCGCCGAGATGCAGGGCTCGCCGCCCACGCAGAAGCCGCTCGCGCTCTATTCCGGCATCGTCACGGTTGGCGCCGACGGCACCGCCGAGATCAGTTTCGACATTCCGGAATTCGCCGGTACTGCACGCGTGATGGCGGTGGCGTGGAACGCGACCAAGCTCGGCCGTGCCACCATCGATGTCACGGTGCGTGATCCCGTCGTGCTGACGGCGACGCTGCCGCGATTCCTGCTCAATGGCGACAAGGGCACCATGAGTTTCGACCTCGACAATGTCGAGGGCGCACCCGGCGATTACAGCATCAGCGTGAAGACCTCGGGACCCGTGAAGGTGACGGGCAATCCGACCACGACGGTCAAACTCGCGGCCAAGCATCGGACCTCGATGTCGCTGGCGCTCGATGCCGGCGGCGCCGGCACCGCCAATCTGGACGTCGACATCAAGGGCCCGAACGGCCTGACGCTGGCACGGCATTATGCGCTCGACGTCAAGGCGGCGACGCAGGTGCTGGCGCGGCGATCGATCCGGACATTGGCGAAAGGCGAGAGCCTGACGCTAACTCCGGACATGTTCTCCGACCTCGTGTCGGGCACCGGCAGCGTCTCGCTGTCGGTCAGCCTCTCCACCGCGCTCGATGCGGCGACCATTTTGAAGGCGCTGGATCGTTATCCGCACGGCTGCTCGAGCAGATCACCAGCCGCGCGATGCCGCTGCTCTATGTCAATGATCTGGCGGCCGGCGCGCATCTGGCGATGGATACCGCCGTCGACCAGCGCATCAAGGACGCGATCGAACGGCTGCTGGCGCGGCAGGGCTCGAACGGCTCGTTCGGCCTGTGGTCGGCCGGCGGCGAAGACGCCTGGCTCGATGCCTATGTGACGGACTTCTTGACCCGCGCCCGCGAAAAGGGCTTCGCGGTGCCGGACGTGCTGTTCAAGAACGCGCTGGATCGCATCCGCAACTCCGTGGTCAATGCCAACGAGCCGGAAAAGGACGGCGGCCGCGATCTGGCCTACGGCCTCTATGTGCTCGCCCGCAATGGCGCAGCGCCGATCGGCGATCTCCGCTATCTCGCCGACACTAAGCTGAATAATCTCGCGACGCCGATTGCGAAATCGCAGCTCGCCGCGGCGCTGGCCTTGGTCGGCGACAAGACGCGGGCGGAACGGGTCTATGCGGCGGCACTCGATGCGCTGGCGCCAAAACCGGTAATCGAGTTCGGCCGCGTCGATTACGGCTCGGCACTGCGCGACGCAGCGGCGCTGGTCTCGCTCGCCAGCGAAGGCAACGCGCCGCGGGCGACACTGACGCAGGCCGTTCAGCGGGTCGAAGCGGCGCGCGGGCTGACTTCCTACACCTCCACGCAGGAGAATGCGTGGATGGTGCTGGCCGCGCGGGCGCTGTCGAAGGAAGCGCTGGCGCTCGATATCGATGGATCGCCGGTCAAGGCCGCGGTCTATCGCAGCTACAAGGCCGAGGCGGTGGCCGGCAAGCCGGTCAAGATCACCAATACCGGCGATGCGCCGGTGCAGGCGGTGGTCTCGGTCTCGGGCTCGCCGGTTACGCCGGAGCCCGCGGCTTCCAACGGCTTCAAGATCGAGCGCAATTACTTCACGCTCGACGGCAGGCCCGCCGACGTCACCAAGGCCAAGCAGAACGATCGTTTTGCGGTGGTGCTGAAGATCACCGAGGCCAAGCCGGAACGCGGGCACATCATGGTGGCCGATTATCTGCCGGCCGGTCTCGAGATCGACAACCCGCGCCTGGTGTCGTCCGGTGACTCCGGCACGCTGGATTGGATCGAGGACGGCGAGGAGCCGGAACATACTGAGTTCCGAGACGACCGCTTCACCGCGGCGATCGAGCGCGCCAGCGACGACCAGTCGGTGTTCACGGTGGCCTACATCGTGCGCGCGGTCTCGCCCGGCAAATACGTGCTGCCGCAGGCCCATGTCGAGGACATGTACAACCCTCGCGCTACGGCCGTACCGGCACCGGCTCGGTCGAGGTGCGTCCGGCGAAATGAGCGAGGGGAGGGATGAGCGACGCGGTGTCACCACAATCTCAATCGTCATGCCCGGGCAAGCCCGGCCATGACGGTGGTATTGGGCCTCGCCGCTTTTTCCGGATCGCCGTAACGCTGGCCTTTATCCTCGTCGTCATCACGACCGCCTTCGCGGGTTGGGTCTACTCACTGGGGCCATTGCCGCTGGAAGAGGCGCGCAAAGTCTCCACCACAATCGTCGATCGCAACGGCAAGCTGCTGCGCGCCTATGCGATGGCCGATGGACGCTGGCGGCTGCCGGTGGATGCGAAGACGGCGGTCGATCCCGGATATCTGAAGGTGCTACTCGCGTATGAAGACCGCCGGTTCTGGTCGCATGGCGGCGTCGATCCGCTGGCGCTGGGGCGGGCCGCGCTGCAGCTCGTCACGCGCGGCCACATCGTCTCCGGCGGCTCGACGATTACGATGCAGCTCGCGCGGCTGATGGAGCCGCGGCGCGAGCGCTCGGTCTACGCAAAGCTGCGCCAGATGGTGCGCGCGGTCCAGCTCGAGCGGCAACTGAGCAAGGACGAAATCCTCGATCTCTATCTGGCGCTGGCGCCGTTCGGCGGCAATCTCGAAGGCATCCGCGCCGCATCCATTGCCTATTTCGGCAAGGAGCCGAAGCGGCTTTCACTCGCTGAAGCCGCATTGCTGGTCGCGCTGCCGCAATCGCCGGAACGCCGCCGGCTCGACCGTCATCCGGAAGCCGCCCACGTCGCGCGGGACCGCGTGCTGGCACGGATGGTCGAGGATGGCGCGGTGTTGCAAGAGGACGCGGCGCAGGCCAAGGTGGTGGCGGTGCCGCGGCTGCGCAAGCCGATGCCGATCCTGGCGCCGCATTCCTCCGATGCCGCGATGGCGACGGTGAAAGATACGCCGCTGATCAAGCTCACGCTGGATTCGGTTTGCAGCAAACGCTGGAAGCCTTGGCGCGCGACCGTGCCGTGGCGCAGGGGCCGAACATCTCAGTCGCCATCATCGCGGTCGACAACGAAATGGGCGACGTGCTGGCGCGCGTCGGCTCGGCGGATTATTTCGACGAGCGCCGGGCCGGACAAGTCGACATGACCCGCGCGGTGCGCTCGCCTGGATCGACGCTAAAACCGTTCATCTACGGGCTCGCGTTCGAGGATGGCTTTGTGCACCCCGAGAGCCTGATCGACGACCGTCCGATCCGCTTCGGCTCCTATGCGCCGGAAAATTTCGACATGATGTTCCAGGGCACCGTGCCGGTGCGTAAGGCGTTGCAACTCTCGCTGAACGTGCCGGCGATCGCGCTGCTCGACCGCGTCGGCTCCAGCCGGCTGTCCTCGCGGCTGAAGCAGGCCGGCGGCAATCTCGTGCTGCCGAAGGACGAAGCGCCGGGCCTTGCGATGGGCCTTGGCGGCGTCGGCGTCACCTTGCAGGACCTGGCGCAGCTCTATGCCGGGCTGGCGCGGCTGGGCGCGGCGCGGCCGCTGCGCGAGATCATGCTCACCAAGGACGAGCGCGAATCGCTGCGGCTGATGGATCAGGCTGCCGCCTGGCAGGTCGGCAACGTGCTGCTCGGCACGCCGCCGCCGGAAAACGGCGTGCATAACAGAATCGCGTTCAAGACCGGCACCAGCTATGGCTATCGCGACGCGTGGTCGGTCGGCTTCGATGGCCGCATCACGATCGGCGTGTGGGTTGGGCGTCCCGACGGCGCGCCGGTGCCGGGCCTGGTCGGCCGCACTGCCGCCGCGCCGATCCTGTTCGATGCCTTTGCGCGCACCGGAAAAATCCCGGCGGCGCTGCCGAAGCCGCCAAAGGGAGCGCTCATCGCCAGCAACGCCAAACTGCCATTGCCGCTGCGGCGGTTCCGTCCGGTCGGCGAACTGATCCGGACCGGCAGCGATTCTGCGCCGCGCATCCAGTTTCCCCTGAACGGGTCGCGCATCGACGTCGACCGTTCAAGCGACGGGCAGGCCGCCGCGATGCCGGTCAAGGTTGCCGGCGGCGTGCTGCCGCTGACCATCATGATGAACGGCGCTTCAGTCGGCGAGATCGACAGCCGTCGCCAGCGCCTGGTCGATCCGCCCGGACCGGGCTTTGCCCGGCTGACGGTGATCGATGCGACCGGCGCGGCCGATACCGTGGTCATCCGGGTACAGTAAGGAAAAACGCTCTGTTGACCACGACTTAGGGGTTTTGCGGTGTTGTTTGCACTGCGGTTTCATCGTATGCGAACAGCATGGTGGAAACCTTGCACCCCCCACGCTTTGGAGCGGGCCAACAGCCTGTAAAACCTGCGCATTCCGGCCGCAGGCTGGCCGTTGTGTTCGACTTCGCCACCGCGAACCATTTTCGCGCGATCGTAGTTCTGGTGCTCTGCGGCATCGTGCTTTTCCTGCCCGGATTCTTCAACATTCCGGCGATCGACCGCGACGAGGCGCGCTTTGCGCAGGCGACTAAGCAGATGGTCGAAAGCGGCGATTTCGTCGACATCCGCTTCCAGGACGACGTCCGCTACAAGAAGCCGGTCGGCATCTACTGGCTGCAGGCCGCCGTGGTCGAAACCGCCTCATCGCTCGGCCTGCCGCGCGCTCAGTTGCGCATTTGGCTTTACCGGATTCCCTCCCTGATCGGGGCTATCGGCGCGGTTCTCCTGACCTACTGGGCGGCGCTCGCCTTTGTCACGCGGCGCGGGGCCGCGCTGGCAGCACTGATGATGTGCAGTTCCGTCTTGCTCGGCGCCGAAGCAAGGCTAGCCAAAACCGATGCGATGCTGCTCTTGACCGTCGTCGCTGCGATGGGGGCAATGGCGCGGGTGTATCTGTCCTGGCAGCGTGGCGAGGATCCGGCGCGTCCGCCCTGGGCGCCGCCGGCGATCTTCTGGACGGCGCTGGCCGGCGGCATCCTGCTCAAGGGACCGCTGATCCTGATGTTCGTCGGGCTGACCATCGTGGCGCTCGCGATCCTCGACCGCTCGGCGGCATGGCTTTGGCGGCTGCGCCCGGTCTGGGGGCTGATGTGGACGCTGGTGCTGGTACTGCCCTGGTTCGTTGCGATCTTCTGGCGCGCGGGCGAGGCTTTCTTCTCCAATTCGCTCGGCGGCGACATGCTGAGCAAACTCGGCGCGCAGGAGTCCCATGGCGCGCCGCCCGGCCTCTATCTGCTGCTGTTCTGGGTCACGTTCTGGCCGGGCGCGGCGCTGGCGGGAATGGCGGCTCCGGCGGTATGGCGCGCGCGGCGGGAGCCCGGCGCGCAATATCTTTTGGCGTGGCTGGTTCCGTCATGGATCGTGTTCGAACTGGTGCTGACCAAGCTGCCGCACTACGTGCTGCCGCTCTACCCGGCGATTGCGATCCTCACCGCCGGCGCGCTGGAGCGCCGCGTGCTGTCGCGTTCCTGGCTGATGCGCGGTGCGGCCTGGTGGTTTGTCATTCCGGCCGGGGCATCCGTGATCGCCGTCATCGGCGCCATCAAGCTGACGCATTACCCGGCATTTCCGGCCTGGCCCTTCCTGGCGGCGGCGATGATTTTCGGCCTGATCGCGTGGTGGATGTTCGAGGACAGCCGCGCCGAGCGCTCGCTGTTGAATGCTGTGGTCGCGGCGATGTTTCTGGCGGTCGGAATCTACGGCATCGTCATGCCGTCGCTGACTGCCATGTTTCCAAGCCCCGAGATCGCGCGGGCGCTTCGTAACGTGGTCTGCGTCGGGCCAAAGGCGGCTGCTGCGGGCTTTCACGAGCCGAGCCTCGTATTCATGACCGGCACCGGCACGCTCTTGACCGACGGATCGGGCGCGGCGGATTTCCTCGGGCAGGGCAGTTGCCGCTTCGCGCTGGTTGAATCGCGCACGGAGCGCGCCTTCGTCCAACGTGCTGAAGCGATCGGGCTGCGCTACAATGTAGCGAAGCGGATCGAGGGCTATAACATTTCGCAGGGCAAGGCGATATCGATCGCCATCTTCCGCTCGGAAGGTACGGAGTAAGATGGCTGCGAGCCCTGCTGTCGACGATTCCAAAAACTATCTTGCGCGTTTCGCCACGCTGGCGTGGCTGTCATTGGCGCAGCTCGTGCGGTCGCCGTCGCATTCGCGGCGAGCCGAAGCGGCTCGCCGCGCGGCGCGTCACGCCTTGTGGATCTCGGCAGGTCTCGGCGCGACGATCGTGGTGCTGATGTATGCGATCGACGCGTGGGAAATCGCCCAGATGCCAAAGCGCGGCACGCCCTCGCTGTGGTGGGTCCGCATTCTCACCGATTTCGGCAAGGACGAATATGTGTTGGCGGGGCTGGGAGGATTGCTGATCGCGGTTGCGATCACCGCACCGGCCCTGCATGGCATCAGGCGCTCACTGCTGCTCGGTCTCGGAACGCGGCTGCAGTTCATCTTCTGCGCCGTCGCCCTGTCCAGTGTGGTCACCGAGGTGCTGAAGTACAGCATCGGCCGCGGTCGGCCATTTGTCGGTGGCGAGGCCAACGCTTTCCACTTCTCGCACTTCGCGGGCAACCCGGCCTACTACAGCTTTCCTTCCGGCCATGCCACGACCGCCTTTGCACTCGCTTTCGCCGTGTCGGTCATCTGGCCGAAGGCTCGCTTTGCGATGGCCGTCTATGCCCTCGTCATTGCGGCGACCCGTCTGGTGCTGGTCGCCCATCATCCCAGTGACGTGGTTGCCGGGGCCCTGGTCGGCATCGTCGGTGCGATGTTCGTAAGATACTGGTTTGCGGCCCGCCGGCTCGGATTTGCGATCCAGCGCGACGGCAGCATCGTGTCCCTTGCCGGGCCCTCGTCCGGGCGCCTCAAAAGGGTTGCCCGGGGCGCTTTCGCCCCATAAAAGCGGACGCCGCCAGACGGCCCCCGATACGCCCCGGTTCCGCGTCCTTCCAAACCAACCAGACGAGTACCGATTTGACACCTGCCGACAGAGATGCGGTCGCCGTTTCAATCGTTGTGCCGGTGCGCAACGAGGCGGACAACATCGCGCCGCTGATTGCGGAAATCGTCAGCACGCTCGGCAGCCGCTGGGCCTATGAGATCATCTATGTCAACGATGGTTCGACGGATGCGACCGGCGAGCGGCTGACGGCGATGATGAAGCAGTATCCGCAGCTTCGGCAACTGAAGCACGCCGCCCCGGCCGGGCAATCGGCAGCGGTGCGCAGCGGCGTGCGGGCCGCGCGCGGCGCCATCGTGGCGACGCTCGACGGCGACGGGCAAAACAATCCGGGGTTCCTGCCGGACCTGATTGCGGCAGTTGAAAAAGGCGACGGCCACGTCGGTCTTGCGGCAGGCCAACGGGTCGGACGCAAGGATACCGGCTTCAAGAAACTGCAGTCGCGGATCGCCAACGGCGTGCGCAATGCGATCCTGCGCGACGGCACCCGCGACACCGGTTGCGGACTGAAGGCGTTCCCGCGCGAGGTGTTCCTCTCGATGCCCTATTTCGACGGGCTGCATCGGTTCCTGCCGGCGCTGGTACGCCGCGAAGGTTTCGACATCGCTTACGTCGACGTGATCGACCGCCCGCGCCATTCCGGCGTGTCCAATTACGGCTTCTTTGACCGGTTATGGATCGGGATCATGGATCTCGCCGGCGTGTGGTGGCTGATCCGGCGCAAGAAGTCGACGCCCGTTGCGATCGAGGTTCGCTGATGCTGATTCAATACGGCCAGGCGCTCGGCGACTATCTCTACGACGTGTTCGTCGCCAAGTTCGATTTCTGGCTGGCGTTCGGGCTGATCGCGCAATTGCTGTTCACCGCGCGATTCCTGGTGCAGTGGATATCGAGCGAGCGGGCCGGACAGAGCGTGGTGCCCATGGCGTTCTGGTTCTTCTCGATGGGAGGCGGCATGATGACGCTGATCTACGGCATCGCCAAGCGGGAGCCCGTGATCATCATCGGCCAGTCGCTGGCCACGATCATCTACATCAGAAACATCATGCTGATTGTGAAGAACCGGGCCACCGCTTCGAAGACGCTCGATCGCTGACTGTCAGCGGCCCGGCGCCGCCGTGGGCAGTGCGGGCAATTCGTTTTCGGCGCTGCGATGGGCGGCAAGTTCGCCGGCGGCATCGAGCACGGGGTAGGCGACCGAGCAGATGTGCGAGTGGATGCGCCGGAGGTCGCGCAACACGTCGAGATGAAGCGACGTGGTTTCGATGGTTTCGGGCCGGCCCTCGCGCAGGCGGTCTAGGTGCCGCTCGGTGGCGGCGAGCTCGGCATTGCGCAGTGCGGCCTTTTCGGCCAGCAATTTTCGCGCTTCGTTGAGGTCACCCGACATGAAGACCCCGAACGCGATCCGCAGCGAATCCATCGTGCGCTTGTGGAAAGCGGAAAGCTCCTCGGCGCCCTCGGCCGAGAACTGGAAGCGGCGCTTGATCTTCTTGGTTGCCAGTTCGCTCAGATTCTTGTCGATGATGTCGCCGATATGCTCGAGGTTGATGGCGAAGGAGACGATCTCCATCGCCCGGTGTCCCTCGCGCTCGTCGAGACTGCCGCGGGTGAGTTTCGTGACATAGAGCTTGATCGCCTCGTCGAGGCTGTCGACGCTGTTGTCCATTCGCGAGACCTCGTCGACCAGCGCGCGGTCGTTGGTCATCATCGCCGCCATCACTTTGCGCAGCATGATCTCGACGTGATCGCCCATATGCAGGGTTTCGCGGGCGGCATCCGCCAGCGCGAGGGAAGGGGTCTCGAGTGCACTCTCGTCGAGATAGCGTGGACCTGTCGGGTCGGCCTCCTTGACGCGCTCGGGCAGCAACCTCTTCAACAGCCGCGCCATGCCGTCGAGCAGGCCAATGAAGAGAGCTGCGGTCGCAACGTTGAAGGCGATGTGGAACAGGGCGGTTGCCTTGGCTGCATCCGGTTGCCATGCGATCAGAAGCTCCGCGATCGGCTGCAGGAACGGCGCCACCAGCAGCACGCCGACAAGCCGGTTGACGAGATTGCCGAGCGGAAGCCGATAGCTGGCGGGATTGTCGCGGCGCGCGCCCTCGACGATCGGATTGATGGCGCTGCCGAGATTGGCGCCGAGCACGAGCGCCAGCGCCGCATAGGGGGTAATGAAATGCGCATAGGCCAGCGACATCACCAGCAGCACGCTGGCAACAGAGGAATGCACGAGCCAGGTCACGATCGCAGCGAACAGGATGCAGAGCACGGGATCGCCGGTGATGGCGTTCATGAATACGCGCACGCCCGGCGCGTTCTCCGCCGGTGCCAGCGTATTGAGCAAGATGTGCAGCGCCAGCAGCATCAGGCCGAGGCCGATAAAGACGCGGCCGATATCCTTGATGCGCGAGCGCGGCGCGGTGCGGAAGGCGAACAGCCCAATGATGAACAGCACCGGTGCGACGGCGGCGATGTTGAACGACAGGATCTGCACGATCAGCGTGGTGCCGACGTTGGCACCGAGCATGATGGCGAGCGCAGGCACCAGGCTGACGAGCCCGTCCGACGTAAACGAACTCGTGATCAGCGCCGTCGCGGTGCTGCTTTGGAGCAGAGCGGTCAAGCCGAGGCCGGCGGCGAGGGCGGAGAAGCGGTTGCTCAGGGCCTTCGCCAGCAACATACGCAGGTTCGGCCCGAACGCGCGCAGGATCCCGCTGTGGACCATGTGCAAGCCCCACAGCAGCAATGCTACGCCGCCCATCAGGTCGAGAAGGACGAGGCTTCCCATACGCGTCAGTTTCCGCCAAATCGAGTCGAAGGGTCAGGCTATCGCCTAACGAGGGGCGATCAACCCTTTAATTTGCCGAAAATTGCAGTGCACGGGCGTTGCTCGAGCGTGGCTTGCCGGTGTTCGAAGGTCTTGTAGGCTCTTGGCGGCTCCGGGTTCGGTAAACGGAATTCAAACGCATCAGTTACATTGCGAGCCGTTGCGCTAGGTCAATTCCAACAATTCTTCGGTAAAGCTGAGGGCCACCTTCGGGTGAATCACTCCAGCAAGGCCAGGGTAGACATGTTAGCGAATCGCCGCAGAAGCGAACGACGTGCGTGCAGAAACTTTGCGAAAATACAGTTTGCGACCGGCGGATTGCCGCGCGATTGCATGATTACAGACATGTCGGATGGCGGCGTGAAGATCATCGCCGAATATCCCTGAAATTCCTCCCGAATTCACGGTGATCTTTTCGGAGGGAAGGCCGCGTCAGTGCAAGCTGGCCTGGCGGATCGGTTGCGAGCTCGGCGCGCAATTCCTCGACTAGGCGGCTCGGCAAAACGGGACGGCACGCGCGCGTGCCTGGCGGCGAGGCGCCTGCAAAGGTCGCCAATTACCGCAAAAGCGGGCCAGCTTAACCGGAACTTAGGGTTAAGCTGTGAACACTTCTGGACAGTCGCCGCCGTGAGTCCCGCTACATGTTCCAGAAGTTGCCCCATCCGCTCCGCGTCACGCGGCTCCTTGCGTGCACGTCGACCCTGATCCTGGCGTTGGGGCTTGGCGGCTGCCAGACCTCGGGACTGTCAGACATTACCGGTTCGATCGGCGAGAAGGCCGACACTGACCACGCCACCGATCCGCGCCGCGATATCCAGCTTTACCAGGAACGCTATCGCGCCAATCCGAAGGATGCCGACGCGGCCCTGAAATACGGTCAGGCGCTTCGCGCGACAGGTCAGCGGTCGCAGGCGGTTGCGGTGCTCGAACAGGCCTCCATCGCCCATCCGGGCAATAAGCTGTTGCTCGCAGCCTACGGCCGCGCGCTGGCGGACAACGGCAATTTCCAGCAGGCCTTCGACGTGCTCGGCCGCGCCCACAGCCCCGACGATCCCGATTGGCGGCTGCTGTCGGCGCAGGGTGCAACGCTGGATCAACTCGGCCGATACGAGGAGGCGCGGCAATACTATGCGAGCGCGCTGAAAATCGTGCCCGACCATCCGTCGGTGCTGTCCAATCTCGGACTGTCCTACGTGCTTTCGAAGGATCTGCCCAGGGCCGAGGATACGCTGCGCCGCGCCCACGGCCTGGCCAGGACCGATCCGCGCGTGCGCGCCAATCTTGCACTGGCGGTAGGCCTGCAGGGTCATTTTGCCGAGGCAGAAAAGATCGTGAAGGCCGACCTGCCGCCCGCCGAGGCGGCAGCTAACGTCGCGCAATTGAAGCGGATGCTGGCGCGAAAGGACAAGGAGAACGCGCGGGCCGAGGCCGACAGGATGCCGATCGCCGCGGCCCGGCGCGCCGACTAGTCCAGCGCTCTGCTGGTTCTGATCGATTCCGAAAACGCGATCAGCGTCGCCGTCCGACGCCGCTGCGCCGTCATCCTTTGCTCACGCCCTGCGGGCCGTCGCGCCCTGCAGCTTCTTGATGATCGGCGCCAGGAACGAAATCCGCGACCGCTTGGTCACGGCATGGCCCGTCATGCGCTGCGCGATCTGCAGGAACATCTGGGTGGTGCGATGCTTGGCGGCGATCTGCGCAATCATCTGGCCGTTGTTGGCGGCGGTCCCGAACATCTTCGAATCGAACGGAATGGCTGCGATCGGCTGGCTCTCGATTGCCTTGGCGAATTCGCGCGTGGATATCTCCGGACGCTTGTGCATGCCAACCTGGTTCAGGCAATAGAGCGGCGGGCGGTCGTTGGGTCGCGCCGCCTTCAGCACGTTCAGCATGTTCTTGGTGTTGCGCATATTGGCGAGGTCAGGCTCGGCGACGATCAGAATGTCGTCTGCGCCGACCAGCGTGCGCTTGGTCCATGCCGACCATTGGTGGGGAACGTCGAGCACGATGCAGGGGGTCGTCATGCGCATCGTATCGAAGATCGCATCGAACGCGTCGGCGCCGAAATCGTAGACCTGGTCCAGGGTCGCCGGCGCCGCCAAGAGGTTGAGGCGGTCGGTGCATTTCGCCAGTAGACGCTCCATGAAGGCGGAGTCCGGCCGTTCCTGCTGGAAGACGGCATTGGCAATGCCCTGTACCGGATCCTGATTGTAATCGAGGCCGGCGGTGCCGAAGGCAAGGTCGAGATCGATCACGACGGAATCGAGCGCGAGATCGCGCGCAATCGTCCAGGCCACGTTATGCGCGACGGTCGATGCACCGACGCCGCCCTTGGCGCCGACGACGGCGACGATGCGGCCGACGGCCACGGCCTCGGAGGCCGCGTACAGGCCGCATATTGCGCGCACGACGTCGATGGGTTCGATCGGTCCGGTAACGTAGTCGCTGACGCCGCGCCGCACCAGTTCGCGATAGGGCGTGACATCGTTGGCGCTGCCGATCACGACGACGCGCGTTCCCGCGTCGCAGACGGTCGCGAGTTCATCGAGCCCTTCGAGGATATCGCTGCCGGGTTCGGTCTCCAGCAAGATCACGTTCGGCGTCGGCGCCGTGTGGTAGGCGTCGATGGCGGCGGCAATGCCGCCCATGTGAACCGACAGGTGCGCCTTGCCGAGACGGCGGTCTTCGCTCGCCGCGCGCACCGCGGTTGCGATCGCCACACTGGCGCAAAAGGCCTGTACCGATACGCGCGGCGCCGGCGAGATGTATTCCTCGGGCTGCGCCGGCGTGTCGTCCAGTTGGTCGTCGGAGTTTTGAAAGACGCGGCTGATCATTTGCCTGTATCGCTGAGTTTGGCCTTGTCGGCTTCGGGATAGTCGGTCGTTGTCGAAAGACCCTTGCGGTATTTGTCAAAGGCGATGTTACGCCGCGACGTATAAGCGGCGCTCTCGGACGCGGCTGCTCGAGGTCCGCCGGATTGTCGATCATCGCGGCCAGGTTGCGCTGGTTGGCGCAGCCGAAATTGTGGTAGGAGCGGTTTTCGTTGTAGGCGACGTTGTCGATGTTCGGGCCGAGGTCTTGCGGCCACAGGCCGCACGGACCGGCCACCGCCTTGATCTTCGGATAGCTTAGCCTGATCGTCGGCAAGGTCCTGATATCGTCGGGGTGGTAGTGACGCCGCGTGATGGCGCGCGAGGGCACGCCGCCCGCCATCAGCACCGATCGGATCTCCTGATACGACGACGCGGCCGCGCGCGCGTTCGCCGTGTCGATCGGGAGATCGGCGATGATTGCGCCGGTGCCTTCGCGCATCCAGGCCTGCGCAAGGCCCATGACGTCGGCGCGTTGCGGCCCGGAGAGGCCGCCGCGGCCTCGGCCGACGAACACGACGATCGAATGGTCGGCTTCGGTCACGGCAATCGGATGACGGTGGCGGTAATCGTCAGATACGCTCGCGGTTGTCACGACTTCCGTGGACTGCCACGTGCAAGCGCCGAGTGTCGCCGAAAGGCCCAAGAGGGCACCAAGAACGCCCAAAGCCTTGACGCGATGGAGCGGAATTTTCGTTGTCATCGTTCTGTCCTCGTCCCCACTCGGTGAACAGTTCTGCGGTCTCAATCGATGATAAAGCCGAAATTGCCCTGGACGTCGCTGACGGGATCGATGCGAGCGGCGACGCCGTAGATCCGGTTGATGCGCCCGAGCAGCGTGGACTGGGAGTCGGATGCCGGCGCAAACCCGTCGTCGGGCCGCGACAACTCCTTCTGCGCGACCGCGCGCACGACGTAGGGCGTCACGATGACCATCAGCTCGGTCTGGTTGTTGACGAAGTCCTGGCTGCGGAACAGCGCGCCCAGCACCGGCAATTGATCGAGCCCCGGAAGGCCGTTGATGGCCTGCTTGGTTTGCTCCTGGATCAGGCCGGCCATCGCCATCGAGCCGCCGGAGGGTATTTCCAGCGTGGTCTCTGCACGTCGAGTCTTGATCGAGGGAATGGTCGTTCCACCTGCACCGCCGGTCAGGGAGTTTTCGGTCGAGACTTCCGACACTTCCGTCATCACCCGCAGGCTGATCCGCCCCTCGGTCAGGACTACCGGCGTGAAGTTGAGCGAGATGCCGAATTTCTTGAAGCTGACGGTCTGGACGCAATTTCCGATGCCACCGCCTGTTGTTGTTTGGCAGGTCACGCCGGTCGGAATGGGAAATTCGCC
Source organism: Bradyrhizobium sp. RDI18 (assembly GCF_043203335.1). NCBI lineage: Bacteria > Pseudomonadati > Pseudomonadota > Alphaproteobacteria > Hyphomicrobiales > Nitrobacteraceae > Bradyrhizobium > Bradyrhizobium sp. RDI18. The sequence continues at coordinate 659,984 of NZ_JBICRN010000008.1, forward strand.
GCCCGAGATAAACGTTGCGGATTCGCCGGAGATCGCTGTCAGATTGGGTTCGGCGAGCGTCTTCACGACACCGGCCTTTTCCATCGCGCGAAGCACGGCCTGGACCGACGGCATCGTGCCGGCTGCTATGCCAAGGCCATTGCCAGGCACGAGGGGCGCGTTGTTTGCAGTGAAGGGATTGGTATTGTTGAAATTCACAGTCGTATTGCCGACATTCAATTGGGCGCTGAGATCGACACCCATCTGTTTGACGACATCCCGCCGGACTTCCGCGACAGTGACCTTCAACATCACCTGGTCGCGGCCGCGAACGACGATCGAGTTGACGACCTTCTCGGACCCGCCGACCAGCCGCGCGGCGATCTCGCCGGCCTGCTGGGCTTCGACCGGGCTCGAGACCGAGCCGGTCAGCAGCACGCTGTCGCCGACGCCTTCGATCTGGATTCCCGGCATCGATTGCCGCAGCGCGGCACGTACGCCGTTGAGATCGCGCTTGATTGCGATGTCGTAGGACGCGATCTGCTGGCCGTCGCCGTCGAAAAACACCACGTTGGTCTGGCCGACGGCGCCGCCGATGATATAGGCGCGTTGCGGGGAGCGAATGACGGCATTGGCGATCTTCGGATCGGCGACCAGCACATCCTTCACATCGCGCGGCAGGTCGACGATCACCGACTTGCCGACACCGAGCGACAGGAAGCGCATCTTGACCGGGCCGATGGCAGACGTCGTCACCGGATCCTTCTCGGACTCGGCTGCAACCACGGGCAGCAACGGGCCGAGCGTCAGCGCGCCGACGGCCGACAACAACAGGGCGCGCACCGCTGCGGTTCGCATCGCTGACTGATTTTCCCCAAACTTCATATCGGGCGTCCTTTCGGTCACTTCTGTGCCGTCGTTTGATTGGCGACTCCGTAGCGAACCACGTTGACGCTCTCGTTTCGTTTTTGAGCCTCGGAACGGCCTTCGGCCGCGTTGACATCGGTAATGCTGCGCAGCGCGAGCGACAGCGTGCCGCTCTGGCGCGCACGCGCCAGAGTCTCGGCCTGCTCGGGCTTCAGTTCGAGTGTGGCGGTGCGGCCGACGAGGGAGTTGCTGCCCTCTTTTTCCTTCGGTGCCTGATCGATCGCCAGCACGCGGATGTTGGAGAGAATGATCTCCGACTGGACGACGTCGGGTCCATTGCCGTCCGGATTCTTTTCGCGCCTGGAGAAGATGACGTCGACACGGTCATTGGGCAGGATGAAGCCGCCGGCGCCGGTTTCCGGTGAGATCTCGGTCGAGAGCGCCCGCAAGCCGGTCGGCAGGATGGCTGCCATGAAGCCGGAGCCTTTGGCTCTGACCAGCTTCTGTTCGCGGATCGGCTCGCCAGCGAAGAACGGGCTGCGCGCGATCGAGCCGGCGATTTCGTTGATAGCTTCGGCCTTGTGGGCGCGGTTGATCAGATTGCTGCCGGCGCTCGCGGCCGGCCAGGCCTGCCACTGCAGGTCCTCGGGCTTAACCGGTTGGCCGAGCCCGATGTCGGACTTCGTGACCAGGATTTCCACCGTCGGCAACGGTGCGACCGGTTCGGCCACTGGTCGAGATGTTTCTTCCGTGCCACGGGCGAGATAGGCGGCAACACCGCCGGCACTCAATGCGATGGTCAGAACGACGACACGTGCAATGTTCATACGCTTTACTACTCTTACGCAGGGACGCCCCACTGCACGGCAATGGCAGCCATCCCCGGAGGTATGACTAGGCATCAAAGGTATAAGGGAACTTGAGGGTTGAATTATTTGGTCGATCGCACGGCGGGATTCGCCGTCATGGTGAACGGGTGGTTATCGTTTTGGGAAAACGCTCCGCATAACCCCGGGGTCGTCTCGGCGTGGGTGTAGCAACGGCCGGATGCGGGTGGTGGAGATGGACGGGCGCTTCGGATGCGAATCCGCGTCAGGCTAGACGTTGCTATGCGCGAGCCTGATCTTGAGGCTCGGTCTCGGCGAAGCCGGCCTGCAAGACCTCCTCGCGCTTGTGGCGCAGATGCGCGCGCAGGATATGCGATAGCCCCACGCCGTCGCGGCGTTGGAGTGCATTGAGGATCGCTTCGTGCTCCTGCACCGCCAGCGCCCAGCGCCGCGGTGTCATCGGCGTGACGTAGCGCGCACGCCGAATGCGGGCCGTGACGGATTCATATAGGCCTGACAGCACCGGGTTGCCGGCCGCGGTGATGATCGCCTCGTGGATGGTGCGGTTGCAGCGGTAGTACTGGAGAAGGTCGCGATCGCCGTAGTGCTGCACCATCGCGGCGTGGACGGCGGCGACCTCGGCGATCTCGGCATCCGTGATGCGCTCGCAGGCGAGCTCGCCGGCCAGCGCTTCGAGCCCCTGGCACACCTCGAACAGGTCGCGCATGTCCTTGTCGGTCAGCCTGGCCGCGCGCGAGCCGCGGTTCGGCAGCAACTGAACCAGGCCCTCGGCGGCGAGCACCTTGAGGGCTTCGCGCAGCGGCGTGCGCGAGATCTGCAGCTTTTCACAGAGGTCGCGCTCGGGAATCCGCGCGCCCGGCGGGATCTCGCCATCGAGCAACATGGCGCGGACGCGGCCTACGACTTCCTCATGAAGCATCCGTAAGATCCAATTTGAATGCAAAAATGGCTATACCACCGGAATTTTGCTAGTTCCAGCTTGATAAATGGTATTTTTGCATTCAGAATTGGTTAAGGTCGATTAAGAAAGGGCCGGCGGCATGGATCAGGACGTGACTGCAGGGGAGGATGACCTCCTGTTTGCCCTTGATAACGGTATCGGCCGGATAACCTTCAACAGACCGCAGGCGCGCAACGCCTTCACCTTCGCGATGTACGAGCGGTTGGCCGAGATCTGCGAGCGCGCCAACCGCGACCAGGCGATCAAGGTGCTGCTGCTGCGGGGAGCCGGCGACAAGGCGTTTGCAGCGGGCACCGACATCAACCAGTTCCGGGCCTTCAAGACGCCGCAGGACGGACTTGACTACGAGAACCGCATCGACCGCGTGCTCGGCATTCTCGAAACATGCCGCGTGCCGACCATTGCCGCCATCAACGGCGCCTGCACCGGCGGTGGCGCGGGGATCGCGGCCTGCTGTGACCTCCGCATCGGCACAAGGAGCACGCGGATAGGGTTTCCGATCGCGCGCACGCTCGGCAACTGCCTGTCGATGTCGAATGTCAGCCGCATCACCGCGCTGATCGGCCCGGCGCGCGTCAAGGATCTGATCTTCACGGCACGGCTTGTCGAAGCCGAGGAGGCGGCCTCGCTGGGCCTGCTCAACGAGGTCGTCGATGATCTGGCCGCGCTCGACAGGCGCGCCGACGAGATCGCACGGCTCGTTGCCGGCAACGCGCCGCTGACGCTGAGCGCGACCAAGCAGGCAGTCGCCCGGCTGCAGAAACGGCTGACGCGCGAGGAGGGCGAGGACCTCATCCTAATGTGCTACACCAGCCAGGATTTCCGTGAAGGGCTCGAAGCGTTTCTCACCAAGCGCGCGCCGCAATGGCGCGGCCAATAGGAGCCCACATGTCCCTTCAAGACGAAACGCCGCGTCCGGGGCCGCTTGCCGGCCTCAAGGTCATCGATCTCACCCATGTGATGGCGGGACCGACCTGCACGCTGATGCTCGCTGACATGGGCGCCGATGTCATCAAGATCGAGAAATGGCCAAATGGCGACGACACGCGACACTCGGTGCCACCGAAGATCGGCGACGAGGCGGCCTCCTTCCTGATGATGAACCGCAACAAGCGGGGCATCGTGCTCGACCTGAAGACCGCAGGCGGCAAGGAGGTGCTGCGGCGGCTGATCGCGGACGCCGACGTGCTGGTCGAGAATTTCGCGCCGGGCGCGATGGAGCGGTTAGGCTTCGGCTATGAGGAGTTGCATCGGGATTTTCCGGCGCTGATCTATTGCTCGCTGTCCGGCTTCGGCCGCACCGGCCCGTACAGGCACCGCCGCGGCTTCGATCTGGTCGCGCAGGCGATGAGCGGCATCATGAGTTTCACAGGCGAACGGCCGGACGGCCCGCCGGTGAAATGTGGCCCGCCGCTGTCCGATATCACGGCCGGACTCCTCGCCAGCATGGGCATCCTTGCCGCCTATTCGCACCGGCTCAAGACAGGTGAAGGGCAATGGGTGGAGACCTCGCTCTACGAGGCGGCGCTGGTTCAGACCTATTGGCAGTCGACGATTGCGCTCGCCAGCAACATGGCGCCGCGCGCGATGGGCTCGGCCCATCCGCTCAACGCACCGTATCAGGCGTTCGAGGCATCCGATGGCTGGCTCGTGGTAGGCGGCGCCAACAAGAAGCACTGGCTATTGATGCTGGAAGCGCTTGGCGCGCTCGAACTGGCTTCCGACCCGCGCTTCGTCAACGGCTCGGACCGCATGGCGAATCTGAAGGAGCTCGAAGCCGAATTGAGCGGGCGTTTCCGCAAACAGACGCGAGCGCATTGGCTGGCGGCACTTGACGAGAAGGGCGTGCCCTGCGGCCCCGTGCACGACATGCTGGAAGCGTTGAGCGATCCGCAGACGCTCGCGCGCGAGATGGTGGTTGAGGTCGAACATTCGACGCTCGGACCGGTGAAGACGATCGGGCTGCCGGTCAAATTCTCGGCGACGCCCGGGAAGGTGCGTTCGGGCGCGCCTGTTTATGGCGAGCATACGCGCGAGGTGCTGCGCGAACATGGTTTTGATCAGGCGCAGATCGACGCGTTCGAGCGAGAGGGTGCGATCGTTGCCGCCTCGGCCGGCCGCAAGGAGCAGGTCGCCTGACGAGAAGACGAGAAGACGAACGACAACAAGAAATGCCTATCCGGAGGAAACCATGAAGATCACGTCAAAACTGCTGCTGTCCACGACGGCTTTCATGCTCGCGGGCGCGCTTCCGGCCACCGCGGCCTGGCAGCCGCAGAAGCCGATCGAGTTCGTCGCTACCGCGGGGCCGGGCGGCGGCACCGACAATCTTGCGCGCGCCGTCCAGAGCATCATCACCAAATACAAACTGACCGACCAGCCGATCGTGGTCGTCAACAAGGGCGGCGGCAGCGGGGCGGAAGGCTATGTCTACGGCAAGGCGTCCGCCGGCGATCCCTACAAGGTGATCTTCGGTACCTCGAACGCGTGGCAGCAACCGCTCGTCTCCAAGGTCGCCTTCAACTACACCGATCTCACCCCGATCGCCGCGATGGCGCAGGACGAGTTCCTGCTGTGGGTGAAACAGGATGCGCCCTACAAGACGGCGGGCGACTTTCTCAAGGCGGCGGCCGCGACCGAGTTCAAGATGGGCGGCGCGCAGTCCAAGGACACCGACGAGGTGCTGACGCGGATGATCGAGAAGGCGGCGCGCGTCAAATTCACCTACATCCCCTTCAAGAGCGGCGCCGAGGCTGCCGTGCAACTGGCCGGCGGCCATATCGATGCCCACGTCAACAATCCCTCCGAGAGCCTTGGGCAATGGCGCGGCAGCACCCAGCGCCCGCTCTGCGCGTTCAGCCCGAAGCGGTTGCCGCAGGGGCCGAAGGTCACGACGTCAGAAGGCTGGAGCGACGTGCCGACCTGCGTCGAGCAGGGGCTCGCGATCTCGCAATATGAGCAGCCGCGGACGGTGTGGCTGCCCGGCAAGGTCAGCCCGGAGCAGGCGGCGTTCTACGTCGATCTATTGAAGAAGGTGCAGGCGACGCCGGAATGGAAGGATTACATCGAAAAGACCTCGCAGGTTGATACCTTCCTGACCGGCGCTGCGCTCGACGACTTCATCAAGCAGGACCTCGAACATGTAAAGCAGGTCGCGGGCGAACAGGGCTGGCTGGTGAAGTAGGGCCGCACCGATGATATCACGACGCGCGCTCGAGATAGCGCCGCGGCGCTGACCGGAATCTTTGGCGTCGTTGTCATTGTTTCCAGCATCGACAACGGCATCGGCTGGTCGAGCGCCGGCGTCGACGCCGGTACGTTTCCGTTCCTCACCGGCATCATCATCGTGCTCGGCAGCTTTTACAACATGGGGCAGGGCGCCATGGGGCGCGGCACCCTTGCAATGGTCAGGATAGCCGTCACGCCGTCCGAATTGCGCCGCTTGGCGGGGTTGTTCGTTCCAGCCGCGATTTTCGTCGCCGTCATTCCACTGGTTGGAATGTATCTCGCCTCGGCGGGCTATGTTTTCGCGGTGCTGGCGCTGCCGAGGCGGCAATCGGTTTTGCGCACGCTTGTTATCGCCGCGGCAACTCCGCTTACGCTTTACGTCGTGTTCGAGCGCATGTTCCAGGTGTCGCTGCCGCACGGCGCGCTCGCCACAGCGTTCGGTTTCTGAAGGGGCGGGCGATGGAAAACCTTCAATCGCTGCTGCACGGTTTCACCATCGCGGTCACCGTTCCGCACCTGACGCTGATGGTGATCGGCGTTCTGCTCGGCATTCTCGTCGGCGTTCTGCCCGGCCTTGGTGCACCAAACGGAGTGTCGCTATTGCTGCCGCTGACCTTCGGCATGCAGCCGGTGTCGGCGATCATCCTGCTTTCGAGCATGTATTGGGGCGCGTTGTTCGGCGGCTCGGTGACGTCGATCCTGTTCAACATTCCGGGCGAACCTTCGTCGGTCGCCACCACGTTCGACGGCTATCCGATGGCGCGCGACGGCAGGCCGACAACGGCGCTGGCCACCGCTTTCGGGTCGGCGGCGTTCGGCGCGCTTGTCGGCGTGATTCTGATTACGTTTCTGGCTTCGTGGGTGGCACAGGTGGCGCTCGCCTTCGGACCGCCCGAATACTTCGCGGTCTATTTCCTCGCCTTCGCCAGTTTCGTCGGCATGGGCGGTGCGGCGCCGATCAAGACGGTGGTGGCACTCGCGATCGGCTTTGCCATCGCCGCGATCGGCATCGATACGGTCTCGGGCAGCGTGCGGCTCACCATGGGTATCGACGAGCTGGTGAAGGGCGTCAGCTTCGTCGTTGCCGTGATGGGGCTGTTCGGCATCGGCGAGTTGCTGATTGCGGTGGAGGAGGAGTTTCAGGCCCGCGCGGTATCGTCGAGGGTGGATTGGAAGGAAGTCTTCCGGGCGCTCGGCCGCCTGCCGCAGCACGGCATTGCATTGCTGCGCAGCGCCGCCATCGGCTGCTGGATGGGCATTACGCCGGGCGGTCCGACCGCGGCTTCCTTCATGAGCTATGGTATCGCCAAGCGCTTCTCGCGCAATGGCGCGCGTTTCGGCACCGGCGAGGCCGAGGGCATCGTCGCGCCCGAGACGGCCGACCACGCCGCCGGCACCAGCGCGCTATTGCCAATGCTCTCGCTCGGCATTCCCGGCTCGGCTACGGCCGCTGTCATGATGGGCGGGCTGATGATCTGGGGATTGAATCCCGGACCGATGCTATTCGTCGACCAGAAGGATTTCGTCTGGGGGCTGATCGCCTCAATGTATGTCGGCAACATCGTTGCGGTTGCGCTCGTGCTGCTGACCGTTCCCGTGTTCGCCGCCCTGATGCGCATTCCCTTCGCCGTCATCGCCCCCCTGATCGTCATCATCTGCGTCGTCGGGGCCTATTCGGTCTCGAACTCCTATCTCGACGTCGTCCTGATGCTCGGCTTCGGTGTCGTCGGCTATCTCTTCAAGAAGCTGCACTATCCGTTGGCGCCGTTGGTGCTTGCGATCGTGATCGGCGACAAAGCCGAGGACGCGTTCCGGCAGGCCATGCTGATGTCGAAGGGATCGCTCGGGATATTCTTTGCGAACCGGCTGGTGACGACCCTCGTTCTGGCCGGGATTGCGTTGCTGCTGCTTCCGCTCGCCCTGCAGATTGTGCGTCTGCTGCGAAAGCCGGACGAAGCCGCTGGTGAAAAGGTGAGGATCATATGAAGCTGGATAGCCCCGGCAAGCCGGTGATCGCGCTGGCGATGGGAGACCCCGCCGGCATCAGCCCGGAGCTGACCGTAAAACTCGCCTGCCTCGATGAAGTCCGTTCCCGCGCACGCCTGATCGTAATCGGAGACCGCCGCGTTTTCGACGAAGGCGCGCGCGTGGCCGGCGTCAGGACCGACCTGCCAAATGTAGCGCCATCCGCGGACCTGCGAACGATCGGCAGTGACGCCGCTTTTATGGACCTTGGCCATCTCGATCCCGCGACCGTAGAGCGTAGTGTCGCGAGCCAGGCCGGCGGCGCGTTCGCGCTGGAGAATTATCGTCGTGCGCTCACGCTGGCGCGTGACGGGCAGGCCGACGCCGTCTGCTTCACGCCGTTCAACAAGAAGGCGATGCGGCTCGCGCGCGCAGAGTATGACGACGAGATCGCGTTCTCCGCCGAGGTCGTCGGCCTGGAAACGCCAGCCAGCGAATTCAACGTGCTCGACAGGCTCTGGAATGCCCGCGTCACCTCGCACATCGCGCTCAAGGACGTGGCCTCGCGTCTCTCCGTCGAACGCATTCATCGCGCGCTGAAACTGACCGATGCCTGCATGCGGCAGGCCGGCTTTGCCGAGCCCCGTATCGCGGTGGCTGGGCTCAACCCGCATGCCGGTGACGGCGGCAATTTTGGCCGCGAGGAGATCGATGTGATCGAACCTGCTGTCATGGCCGGCCGGGCCGAAGGAATGGCGGCGGAAGGGCCGTTTCCGGCCGATACGGTTTTCCTGCGCGCCAAGAACGGGGCCTTCGATGCGGTGCTGACGATGTACCACGACCAGGGCCAGATCGCGATGAAGCTGATGGGCTTCGATCGCGGGGTGACAATTCTCGGCGGCTTCCCGTTTCCGATCTGCACGCCGGCGCATGGCACGGCCTATGACATCGCCGGCCAAGGCGTCGCCTCGGTTGGCGCCAGCCGCGCGGCCTTGTTACTCGCGGCCGAGATGGCGGGCGCGGCCAGGGTGGGAAATCGGGCTGCGTGAAGCGCCGGCCTAGTGTCCTGAATCGCAAGATCGGCGGACGAGGATTGGCGATGGTCGAGCCAGGTGGCAGCCTCGGAGCAGTCGGAGAGCTCCGGGGCCGCTGCTTGATCTCTCTGGTAGGTGGCCCGGTCCACCTTCCGGATGAACCCGCCGGACCGCGCCACTCAGTCAATCTATGCCGGATGCCATATTCAGACTGGCTGTGAATCTTGGCAGAATTTCGTGCATGTTACTCGAGCAGACGATCACCCTTGGGCAAATGCGGCAGTCCGGCGCGCGCCGGCTGCATGTGTTCTGCGGCGACTACAAGTGCTCGCATTCGGTTGTGATGGACGCCGACTGCTGGCCCGAGAGCCTGCGGTTGTCCGATCTGGAGACCCTATTCGTCTGCTCGGTTTGCGGCCATCGAGGCGCCGACGTGCGGCCGGATCATCAGGGAGCAGAACCTCGGCTCGCCAGCGTCGACGGGTGAGAACATTTGCCGAGACCTGGGGTCTTCGTAGAACTACGCGGACAATTTAGGAACGAACTCTTACGCCGGCGTACTACGGCCGCCTCGGAGGCAGGTCCCCGCGTTGGAGCACCGCCAGGAGGCCGCGGCTTGGCTGACCAGCGTGAGCGGGCTTCTCGATGAGCTGCAGCCTACGAACGGTCGACGTCGGGTCTAGGCTTTGTCTTTCGGCGGCCACAGCTCTCAGTTCCGTAGGAGGGTACAGGCAGCGATAATTGCCACTCGAATATGTAGTAGCAGTCTCTAGCTATCTGATCTTTTCCAGCAGAGCCTCTTTCTTCGGCCCCGGTGTCGACCCAAGCAGAGCTTTGGCCTCGCCTTTTCTGCAGCGATGCTCTGTTTGGAACGTAGGGCTTGGATTGCTTACGTCGCTTGCGGCATCTTAGTTCCGAGGCTGGAACTAACGCAACACGCTTACAGTAATCGGTCTGGAAGATCTCTGGTACTTGCACCGTAGGATCACTCGAGGGAAGCCAAGCGAACAGGGCGCTAGCTGCCGGACCAACTTGATGAGCTTGGTCGGAAACTCGCCCTGCTGCTATCGATGGCGACTGAAGTGAAACAGGGCCGGCCTTACTGCTCCTCTAATCGGCGAAGCTGAGCCAGTAACTCTGTCTCTAATTCCCGAAGGTGAGCTGCCGTTGGTTCACTAACGTACTCTTTGGCAAGCTGTCTACAGCGCGCCAACTTTTCATGGATTGCCAATTCTTCTCGCTCGCGATCCATAAAACGTAAGATACGGCAAAGCGAGAAATATTCAACATCAGTGCACTATGACCAAGCTTGCCGGATACAACTGACATCAGCCATTTTCGCGTCCAGTCCAATCGAGCAAGAACTCGGGCTTGCAGTGGGATACAAAAAAGGTTCATTCTGAACGCATGATAATTGAGAGTTCTAAGTGGGTTGGACGCATCCCGCAGCGCACCAAGACGCAAACCGATGGCAGCTTTCTCGCCTTCCCCTCGGGGAATGAGTTATCCGGTTCAGATATTGCGGCGGGCAACCCGGGCTGCCGGCGCCAGGCAATTTAGACTTGGCGTTGGGATAGCAAGAGGACTAAGGCACCGCGCTGGGCAGGCGAGGTCAAGCCTATGTTAGATGTGTCCGCGGACAAAGGAACATTCACGCGCTGCATCCGGCTGGTGATCGCAGATCGACAACCGATCGTTCTGCAGGGGTTGACGTCACTATTCGCAGCACAGCACGGCTTCGAGATTGTTGCATCGTGTAGCCGCGGAACAAGCTGCCTCGATGCGATCGGAATTTGGCACCCGACGTCGCGCTCATTGCTAACACGTTGCCTGACCTGACGGTATCCGAGATCCTCGCCATTGCGAAAGCCGAGAATCTTCCCACTCGGCTGGTGTTCTTTGCCGAACCCGAAGGAGACGACGATCTCACCGTGGCAATCGCGGCCGGCGCTTGCAGTGCAATTTCGAATTACGCGAACCCCGATACCATTCTGCGTTCCCTGAGGCTGATGACGGAGGGCACCAGCGCGCGACCGAAACCGTCCCAAGAGCTCTCGCCAAACGGGAAGGAAGTAGACGGCGCCAAAATCGAAAAAATGCTGAGGGTGCTCACGTGCCGCGAGCGCGAAATCATACGACTGGTGGCCGAAGGTTTGTCGAACAAGGAGATTGCGAGCCAGCTGAACGTTTCCCCAGGCACAGTCAAAGTGCACCTCTACAACATATTTCAGAAGCTTGAAATCAGTAATAGGACCGTGCTCGCCACGATCGCGTTGTTACAACGATCCACCGGCTCAGGGACGCTCTCGCTCGCCGCCCTGGCGTTCGCAATCTTGAGCGACATCAAGCCGTCGAACGCGAACAACACCTTCCTGGATGAGGACAGCACCGCCTACAAGGAGGATCTTGAGCACTCCGTATTTGAGCTCTGGAAGAAAGCGATCCTCCGGCACGTTATCGTTGCAGATCCCGGCGAGACGGTCGTGCTCACCCAGAGGGGCTCCCCAACTAAGGTGAACCAAGTCACGCACTCGGCGGCGAGAATGGAAGAGCTGCACGCGGCTGAGCAGTCCGTCCTCTCCAACTTCCCGAGAGGCTACGGCCCGATCGGATCCGGCACGCCCTATCTTTTCATTTCGCCGCTGCTGCAAGCGATTAGCCAGACCGGCGGCCCCACGGCACAGCAGCAGTTCCCGCCGCCGGAGTTTGCCTCGAATCCGATAAAGAGTCATGCAGGCTATGGCACCTTCAGCATGACGGCCGCCGGCGTGGGGATCTACACACTCGACAACTCCCATGCCGCAGTGCAGGTGCTCGACCCGGGCGAAACGCTGATCGACACATCCACGGTCGCCACCCTGGATGGCGCCACACAAGTGGCGACGATCACCATTCATGACGCCAGCCATGTAGACCCCAACGATGTTGACAACCTGGCTTCGGGGCCAGTTGTCCACGACCCGCCTGCCGCTCGCGTTTGGACACGACGGCGTCGCTGGAGAGGGTAACGCGGCCCGCATAATCCATGGCGTCGCCGGTGACGACATCCTCAACGGCACCGGCTTAGTGGATGTTATCTACGGAGGCTCAGGGAACGATACGATTAGGGGTACCGGTGGAGACGACACGATCTACGGAGGATCCGGCAGCGACACCATCAACGGCAACAACGGTAACGATACCATCATCGGCGGATATGACGGTGACCAGCTGACGGGCAGCAAGGATGATGACATCTTTGTCTATCTTTCAGCGATCGCTTCCAACTCTACCCAGTTCGACACCATCATCGATTTCACATCGGGGGAGGACAAGATCAACCTGGCGGCTTTCGGCGCTCTGGTGTTCCTGCACATGACGTCAGCAACCAAGTCCGTGCCGCCGCATACCCTCGCCTGGATCTACAACCCCGCGAGCAATGAAACAATCATCTATGTGAATCCGACGGATCGCAGCCTTGATATCGGCGATCCGGGCCTGCTGGAAATCCATTTGCAGGGAGTTGTGTCCGTTGCCGAGTCGGATTTCGTCTACGAGCAGGAAGCGGCGGCTGTCGCAGCGGTTTTGGAAGGAATCGATCCTGCGCTGCTGGTGGCGACTGCGAGCGATGAGACCGTTCTCACGGCGGGCACCGCCCTGGCTACGGCTGCGAGCGAGAGCGCGCTCGTAACGGCTGGTATCTGGGCCATGCCTGCCGACGACGGCTTGAGGTTCCATTTCGGGCGAGAGCGGGTCGGTTCCAACGTTTCGAGTAGGCTCACCAATTTCGGCGACGATCCAACTTACGCAACCGAGGAGAGCGACGAGGGTGCGGTTACTGTGCCGGTGCACGTATCATCAATCGAACTTGTTCATAACCAGGCGACGGTCCTGACCGAGGAAAATCTCACTTTCAAGAACGAGCCGGTCCACGCGAACAACGGGGCTATAGCAACGGGGAATGGCAAGGCATCCGCAGCTGTCGAGTTTGAAATTCTCGAGTTTGGGATGCAAAGCGCCGCCCCGGTCGCAGTCGCAGAGCCCGTCGAACCTGGCGTGACACGGGGTAATGGTGGCGGCCATGGCAACTCGCCGCACGCTTCGCCCTCGGCCTCTGGAAAGGCATTGGCGGCCGGCGAATTAACCGAACCGGACGTCGCATCGGGCAACGGCGTGGGCCACAACAACTCGCACTCTTCACACTCGGCATCCGCAAGCACTATGGAAGCGGTCGAGCCGGTCGAATCTGGCGTCGCACCGGCTAAGGGTGGCGGTCACGGTAACTCGCAGCATGCTTCACACTCGGCCTCTGCAAAGGCATTGGCGGCCGGCGAATTAACCGAACCGGGCGTCACGTCCGGCAACGGCGTCGGCGGCCACAACAACTCGCACTCTTCACACTCGGCATCCGCAAGCGCTATGGAAGCGGCCGAGCCCGTCGAATCTGGCGTGACACGGGGTAATGGTGGCAGCCATGGCAACTCGCCGCACGCTTCGCCCTCGGCCTCTGCGAACGCATCAGCGGCCACCCCCCAGCCGGCCGAACCCGCGTGCGGGACCGGCGGCGCTGGCCACGAGCTGGCATTCCACTTCAAAGATCAGGCTGCCCCTTCCACCCCCACCGCGGCCGTTGAGCTAGAAGAGCTTAACGATACGCCCGTTCTCCTCGTTCACGGCGCCGAGCTGGCGGCAGTCCTTGAGATGGGCTCAGCTGCCTTGGAGGAACACGCGACCAGTCACGACAATAACGGTCAGCACCATTCCAGAGCACATTTGCCCCACGAATTGCTCACGTGAAAAGTGTTGGCAGCGGAGTCCCCTATGATAGCAGCGAGCTGCCCTAGGGGGCTTAGCCCCCACTGGGCTGACGGCCCCAGCTAATTTTGCACATTCTAAGATTCGCTGCCCTTTGAGGCGGTGATCGTTCGCACCCTTGAGACCCAGCCCCCGACGCCATCCACCGGAGTTTGCGCGGCATGGTGCGGGCCAGTTGGCTGTCAGGCGGCAGCCTTCAACGCCGCAAAGCCGCGCTCGAGATCGGCCTTGAGGTCGTCGACATTCTCCAGGCCGATGTGGAGCCGCAGCGTCGGCCCGCCGGGGGACCATTTGGTCGCCGTGCGATAGGGATCGCAGTCGAACGGGATGATGAGGCTTTCGAAGCCGCCCCACGAATAGCCCATGCCGAACAGCCTGACGGCGTCGAGCAGGGCATCGACCGCCTTCTGCGGTACCGGCTTCAGCACGATGCTGAACAGGCCGGAGGCGCCGGTGAAGTCGCGCTTCCAGATCGCGTGGCCGGGATGGCTTTCGAGCGCCGGATGCAAGACCTGCAGGACCTCGGGGCGGCCGGCGAGCCAGCGCGCCATTTCCAGGCCCGAGCGGTAATGTTGCGCGAGCCGAACCGAAAGCGTGCGGGTGCCGCGCAGCGCCAGGAAGACGTCGTCCGGTCCGGCGCAGACGCCGAGCAGGCGGATACCCTCGGTGAGCAGCGGCCAGGCTTTCGCGTTCGCCGAAATCGTGCCGAACATGATGTCGGAATGGCCGCCGATATACTTGGTGGCGGCCTGCACGCTGATGTCGACGCCCTGGTCGAGCGAGCGGTGATACAGTGGCGTCGCCCAGGTGTTGTCGTCGATGACGAGCGCGTCCCTTGCATGCGCGACTTCAGCGATGGCGGGAATGTCGCTCATTTCAAACGACTGCGAGCCGGGCGCCTCGACCAGCACCGCCCTGGTGTTCGGTTTGAACAGTTTCTCGATCCCGGCACCGACCAGCGGATCGAAATAGCCGACCTCGACGCCGTAGCGGGTCAGCATGCCGTTGCAGAAATTGCGCGACGGCCGGTAGACATTATCGGTCACCAGCAGATGATCGCCGGCCTTCAAGACCGATAGGAGTGTAGTGGTGATTGCGGCAAGTCCCGATGGCGCGAGGCCTACGCCCGCGCATTGCGGGCCCTCCAGTGACATCAGCACGTCCTGCAGAGCCAGCGTGGTCGGGCTCCCGTGACGCCCATATGAGAATTCGGCGCGGTGCGCGTGCAGGTCCTCGGCGGTCGGATAGAGCACGGTCGACCCGTGGTACACCGCCGGATTGACGAAACCCCTTTGTCCCTTCGTGTCGCGGCCCCCGGTGACCAGTCTGGTTTCGGGCGTTTGCGGGTCGGACGGACCGTCGTGCGAAAAGCTCATGCGTTTGCATTATCCAAGACGTTATGCCGCAGCCACAACTTGATCGCGAAAACACCGGCGAGCGGCGGGTCGAGGCCGGGTGCGTTAATAACAAGAGACAGAAGAGGGCAGTCAACCCCTTGACCCGGCACGCCAGTCGTTCTGAGATGCGCGCCAACGAACAGTCGCTGCAAGTTGAGGGGCCTGCCGCGATATCAGATCCACCGCCTGACCGGATTGGCACGCTAAATGCACGGTCGGGACGACGCTTTTCAGCGAGGGATCAGCGGGTTGGCCCCACAACGTCAGGCGTTGCCTAAAACGATCTCCGGACGTCCCCTTGAAAGGCCTAACCCATGAAACGCGTATCTCTGGTTGTCACCCTTGCCCTAGCCGCCGGCCTCTCGGCCCAGGCCGCCTCGGCGCAAACCCTCAAGACGGTCAAGGACCGGGGCATGCTGTCCTGCGGGGTCAGCCAGGGCCTGCCGGGCTTCTCGACGCCGGACGACAAGGGTAACTGGACCGGGCTCGACGTCGACATCTGCCGGGCGATCGCGGCTGCCATTTTCAACGACGCGTCCAAGATCAAGTTCGTCCCGCTCTCGGCCAAGGACCGTTTCACCGCGCTGCAGTCGGGCGAGATCGACGTGCTGTCCCGCAACACCACCTGGACGCTGTCGCGCGATACTTCGCTGGGCGCCAGTTTCACCGGCGTTACCTATTATGACGGCCAGGGCTTCCTGGTGAAGAAGTCGCTGAAGGTGAATTCGGCGCTGGAGCTCAACAGTGCGTCGGTTTGCGTGCAGACCGGCACCACCACCGAGCAAAAACCTCGCCGACTACTTCAAGGGCAACAACATGAAGTACGAGGTGATCGCGTTCGCGACCGCCGACGAAACTATCAAGGCCTATGAATCCGGCCGCTGCGACGTGTTCACCTCCGACGTCTCCCAGCTCTATGCCGAACGCCTGAAGGTCGCCAACCCGGCCGAGCACGTCGTGCTGCCCGAGGTGATCTCGAAAGAACCGCTCGGACCGATGGTCCGCCATGGCGACGATCAGTGGTTCGATATCGTGAAATGGACGCTTTATGCGATGGTCGGTGCCGAAGAGCTCGGCTTGACACAGAAGAATGTGGACGAGATGGCCAAGTCCGACAAACCCGAGGTCAAGCGCGCCGTCGGCACAGACGGCAATCTGGGCGAGCAACTCGGCCTGACCAAGGACTGGATGGTGCGGATCGTGAAGGCGGTCGGCAATTACGGCGAATCTTTCGAGCGTAACGTCGGCTCCGGCTCCAAGCTCGCCATCGCCCGCGGCCTCAACAACCTGTGGAGCAAGGGCGGTATCCAGTACGCGCCGCCGATCCGCTAAGCGCCAGCGAGAGGGGCTGCGGCGATGGCTATCGAACCCCGACAACCACCGTCGCAGCTACTTCCCAAGCTGCAGCGGGCGCTCGGCGGCCGGGCGGGCTGGAGCGGCTTCGTACTCCAGCTCCTGTTCGTCGCCGCACTCGCCTGGATCTCCTACGAGATCGTCGCCAATGCCCGCGCCAATTTGCAGGCGCAGCGGATCACCGCGGGCTTCGGCTTCCTTGCCAACAATGCCGGCTTTGACGTCAGCCAGAGCCTGATCCCCTATTCGGGGTCCGATCCCTACACGCGCGTCTTTGTGGTCGGCCTGCTCAACACGTTGCTGGTCTCGGTGATCGGCATCTTCTTCGCCACCCTGATCGGCTTCCTGGTTGCCCTCGGCCGGCTGTCGCCGAACTGGCTACTGGCGCGAATCTCGGGCGGCTATGTCGAACTGATCCGCAACCTGCCGCTGCTGTTCCAGATCCTGTTCTGGTATCTCGCGGTGCTCGCCGCTTTGCCCAATCCGCGGCAGAGCATCTCGGTCTTCGACAGTTTCTTTCTCAGCAATCGCGGGCTGGTCATTCCGAAGCCGATCGGGGAGCCTGGCTTCGAGCCGTTCGTTGTCGCCTTGCTGGTTGCGGTCGTCGCCGCGATCATGTTGTGGCGCTACGCGCGCCGTCAGCTCTTCCAAAGCGGCAAGGTGATCAAGGTCTGGCCTTACGCGCTCGGCATGGTGGTCGGCCTGCCGTTGCTCAGCGTGCTGATTTTCGGCGCACCTGTCACGTTTGAGGTGCCCGTGCTCAGGGGCTTCAACTTCGCCGGCGGTTCTCGGCTCATTCCCGAATTCGTCGCGCTGACACTGGCGCTGTCGACATACACGGCGGCCTTCATCGCCGAGATCGTGCGCGCGGGTATTCTCTCCGTGCACAAGGGCCAGATGGAAGCCGGCTCCTCGCTGGGACTGCAGCGCGGCTCGGTGTTGCGGCTGATCGTGATCCCGCAGGCGATGCGCGTGATCCTGCCCCCGCTCACCAACCAGTATCTCAACCTGACCAAGAACTCATCGCTGGCGGTTGCGATCGGCTATCCCGATCTGGTCTCGGTGTTCGCCGGAACCACGCTGAGCCAGACCGGGCAGGCGATCGAAATCATCGGTATCACCATGGGCGTCTATCTCCTGATCTCGCTGGTCACCAGCGCAATCATGAGCTTCTATGGATGGCGGATCAGCCGGAGCATGGGCGGATGAGCGACACGACTTCATCCATTTTCGTCCGCCAGGACCTCGTGCCGGAGCGGGCCGCGCCGGTGAAGACCACCGGGTTCGTCGGCTTCCTGCGTACGCGCCTGTTCAATTCGCCGACCAACATTCTGATCACCATCGTCAGCGTGTTGTTGCTGTGGGTCATCCTGGTGCCCGCGCTGAAATTCGCGTTCATCGATGCGGTCTGGATCGGCAAGGACCGCACCGCCTGCCTCCCGAAGAATCCCGGCGATGTGGTTGGCGCCTGCTGGCCGTTTATTCAGGCCAAGTTTTCGCAGTTCATCTATGGCTTCTATCCGGAGCCGGAGCGCTGGCGCGTCAATCTGACCTTCATTCTTGCCGCTATCCTGCTGGTTCCGCTGCTGATTCCGCGGCTGCCGGCCAAGGGTCCCAACGCCATTCTGTTCTTCGTGGCGTTACCTGTCGTCGCCTTCTTCCTGCTGCGCGGCGGCGGACTCGGCGGCTTCGGCGTGAGCTGGACGGCCGGGCTTCTCTCGGGCTTCAACGACAGTATCGGCGACGGCGGCAGGAAGCTGGTGGCCTCCGGCGAGACGACGGCCATTATCGGACCGCTGCTATGGGTCATCGGCAAGCTGATCGTGCTGGTGAGCACGGTGGTCGGCTGGGTGCTGCTGCCGCTGACCTGGCTGCGCGATCAGATCCAGGCTTTTGGCCGTCCGGTCTGGGCGGATCTCGGGGCAACCGCCGTGATCGTGTCGGCGCTGCTGTTCTGGCTTGGCGGCGGCCTGCGGTCCGGCTGGCGTCCGCTTATCACCTGCCTTGGGATCTTCGTCGCCATCGCCCTCGTAATCGCCGTGATGGGGCTCGACAGCGGTGGACTTCCCGAGGTGGACACGCGCTTGTGGGGCGGCCTTCTGGTGACGCTGGTGGTATCCGTCACCGGCATCGTCGCTTCGATGCCGGTCGGCATTGCGCTGGCGCTGGGGCGGCGCTCGACCATTCCGCTGATCCGTATTTTCTCGATCGCCTTCATCGAATTCTGGCGCGGCGTTCCGCTGATCACCGTGCTGTTCTTTGCAACCTATATGCTGCCGCTATTCGTCCCGGCCGGCTTCACTATCGACGGGCTGATGCGTGCCCTGATCGGCATCGCGCTGTTCGCGGGCGCCTATCAGGCCGAAGTCATCAGGGGCGGCCTCGCGGCGATCCCGCGTGGGCAGGGCGAGGCGGCGAGCGCGCTTGGCCTGTCCTGGGCCAAGACCACGGCGCTGATCGTGATGCCGCAGGCGCTGCGCCACGTCATCCCCGGTCTCGTCAACAGCTTCATCGCGCTGTTCAAGGACACTTCGCTGGTCTCGATCGTCGCGCTGTTCGATCTGCTCGGGCAGCTCAGGGCTTCCTTCAGCGATCCGGTCTGGTCGACGCCGACGACGCTGTTCACCGGCTTTGCCTTCACCGGACTGATCTATTTCGTCTTCTGCTTCGGGATGTCGCGTTACTCGCTGTTCGTCGAGAACCGGCTGAACGCACATCGTCGCAACTGAGTACATCACCATGACCGCAAACTCGATCGTTGGCATCAACGCACTCAACAAATGGTACGGCGATTTTCACGTGCTGCGCGACATCAACCTCGATGTCGCCAAGGGCGAGCGCATCGTGATCTGCGGCCCGTCGGGCTCGGGCAAGTCGACGCTGATCCGCTGCATCAACGCGCTGGAGGAATTCCAGGAAGGCCAGATCGTGGTCGAGGGCATCGAGCTCGGTCCGAACCTGCGGCGGGTGGATGAAGTTCGCCGCGAGGTCGGCATGGTGTTCCAGAGTTTTAACCTGTTTCCGCACTTGACCGTGCTGGAGAACTGCACGCTGGCGCCGATCTGGGTACGCAACATTCCGAAAAAGGACGCCGAGGCGACCGCGATGAAATTCCTGGAGCGGGTCAAGATCCCGCATCAGGCCAACAAATATCCCGGCCAGATGTCGGGCGGTCAGCAGCAGCGCGTTGCCATTGCCCGCGCACTGACCATGAATCCGAAGGTGATGCTATTCGACGAGCCGACCTCGGCGCTCGACCCGGAAATGGTCAAGGAAGTGCTCGACACCATGGTCGATCTCGCCAAGGAAGGCATGACCATGCTGGTGGTCACCCACGAAATGGGATTTGCCCGCGAAGTCGCCAACCGCGTCGTCTTCATGGACGCGGGTCAGGTCATCGAGTCAAACACGCCGCATGAATTCTTCGCCAACCCGCAGCACGCGCGGACGAAGCTGTTCCTGAGCCAGATCTTGCGGCATTGATCAGTCGCGTAGGGTGGGCAAAGCGCAGCGTGCCCACCAAAAGCGCCGCCGCTGAGAGATGGTGGGCACGGCACAAGAGCGCCTTTGCCCACCCTACAACGCTTCCGCTCACACCTTCTCGAACGGCACCTCGATCTTGGTGCGCTTCTCCAGCCATGCCGGCACCGGCAGGTTCTTCGAGCGCATGAATGCCGGATTGAACAGCTTTGACTGATAGCGGCCGCCGGGTCGGCAAGGATGGTGACGATGGTCTTGCCGGGTCCGAGCTGCTTTGCCAATCGGATCGCACCAGCGACGTTGATGCCGGTGGAGCCGCCAAGGCACAGGCCTTCCTGCTCGAGCAGTTCGTAGATCACCGTTACAGCTTCCTCGTCGGAAACCAGGAAAGCGTCATCGACAACAGCGGTCTCGATGATGGGCGTGACGCGGCCGAGCCCGATGCCTTCGGTGATCGAGTCGCCTGGCGTCGATTTGGCGGTGCCATGCTTGAACAGCTCATACATCGCAAAGCCGTGCGGATCGGCACAGGCGGTCACGATGTCCTTGTTCTTCTCCTTCAGAAAGCGGCTGACGCCCGCGAGCGTGCCGCCGGTGCCGACCGAGCAGATAAAGCCGTCGACCTTGCCGCCGGTCTGCTCCCAGATCTCGGGTCCGGTGGATTCGTAGTGCGCCTTGGCGTTGTCGAGGTTGTTCCACTGGTCGGCGAACAAGACGCCGTTCGGCTCGGTCTTGCGAAGCTGGTCAGCGAGCCGCCGCCCGACATGCTGATAATTGTTCAGATTGGAATAGGGCAGTTGCGGCACTTCGATGAGCTCTGCGCCGCACAGCCGCAGCATGTCCTTCTTTTCCTGGCTCTGCGTTTCCGGGATCAGGATCAGCGTGCGGTAACCGCGGGCGCTGGCGACCACGGCGAGCCCGATGCCGGTATTGCCAGCGGTTGATTCCACCACGAGCCCGCCCGGCTTGAGATCGCCGCGCTTTTCGGCTTCGAGGATCATCCACTTGCCGGCGCGGTCCTTGACCGACTGGCCGGGATTCATGAATTCGGCCTTGCCGAGAATGGTGCAGCCGGTCGCTTCCGAAGCGTGCTTCAGCTTGATGAGGGGTGTGTTGCCGATCGCTTCGATGACGTCTTTGTTGAAGGCCATGTCTTTGAAATCGCCGGTTTGTTTGCCTAATCGTTAGGCGACCCTAAAGGAGGGCCGCCAGCCACACAAGCCAGCGTTGGGGCAGGGCGATCAGCCTGATTTCGCAAACACCACCTGGCGCACGTCGATATTTCCGGACAGGAAACCGGCCTCGCAATAGGCGAGGTAATATTCCCACAGCCGCCGGAAGCGATCGTCGTAACCCGACGGCGTCAGGTTCGGCCAGGCCGCGCGGAAATTGCTTCGCCAGATTGCGAGCGTCTTGGCATAATCTTGCCCAAAGATGCGTTCGCGGATGACGGGAACGCCGAAGCGTTCGCCGAGCGTTTTCAGGATCTGCGGCGACGGCAGCATGCCGCCCGGAAAGACGTAGCGCTGGATGAAGTCGACTTCGCGGCGATAGGCCTGGAACAGGCTGTCCTGGATGGTGATGGCCTGGATGCCGGCCAGCCCCCCAGGCAATAGGCGGTCGCGCAACTGTGAAAAATATTTCGGCCAGAATTGCTCGCCGACCGCCTCGATCATCTCGATCGAGACGATCCGGTCATAGCGGTCGCGCTCGTCGCGGTAGTCCTGCAGCTTGATCTCGACCCTATCGCTGAGTCCTGCGTTCTGAATGCGCGCTTGTGCGAACTCGCGCTGTTCCTTGCTGATGGTGAGGCCTACGACCTTGGCGCCGAACGTCTTGGCAGCGTATTCGGCAAAGCCGCCCCATCCGCAGCCGATCTCCAACAGCTTCTGGCCCGACCGCAGATCGATAGCCTCGGCGAGCCGCCGGTATTTGTTGTGCTGCGCAGCCGTCAGGTCGGGCGTGTCGTCCTCGAACAGCGCCGACGAATAGGTCATGCTCGGATCGAGCCACGCCGAATAGAAGGCGTTGCCGATATCGTAATGCGCATAGATGTTGCGGCGAGCCTGCCGTTTTGTGTTGCGGTTGAGCCAATGCCTGACGGCCTGGAAGGTGCGCGTCAGCGGGTTGCCGATCAGCATGGTCTGCATCCAGTCCTGGTTGACGCAGAACAGATAGAGGAATTGCGTGAGGTCGGGCGTGTCCCATTCGCCGCGCAGATAGGCTTCCGCAATGCCGATGTCGCCGCCGCGCAAGAGCCGCGAGGCAAAGCCGTAATCGTAAATCTTCATCACGGCGGCAGGACCCGGCCCGTTGCCGCCCAAGCGGACCACGCGGCCGTCGGCCAGTGTCACGTCGAGCGTGCCGTGTTGCAGCTTTGAACCAAAGCCCAGCGCCAGCCGGACCAGGCGGGGCAATTCCGGAAACGTCGCGTCTACAGTTTCCGATGTGACCGAAATCAACTCGGGCATGTGCGATCCATCGAATTGCGGTTTACCCGGGCTTCGCATGGCCGATCGACCCTGCTTCAATTCTTGGCACGGGTGGACAAAGCCGGCGAAGTATAGACGTTGATTTTTCCGCTCGCCAAGCCGGGATTGAAGGCCGCGCCCTGCCGTGGGACCGGCCGCATGCCTCGTGGAAGCTGTAGAGCGCCGCGCTGATTGACGCAGAAGCATTGCCGCGCGACCCGCATTTTGGCCCTCCATTGCATGGTGAGACATGGAGGGCCTGTTCCCGGAGTTTCAAATTGGCCACAGGCCGGGACTCGGCTGTGCGATGAGCCGGTGCCGGACGTCAGAACAGGGGAAAAGCCCCATGAAATCTTCGTAAGAATTCGGCGGTCCTGCGGCGTCCCGACATCGTTCCAAACCCTATAAAACAAGGGGAAGTGAGCTCCTTGTCGCCCGTTTTACGGACCTGAACGCACGACCGGCGAGAGACTGCGCGGGGCTGTCCGCGTGCTGATCGCAAGGCTAATATCGGAGTTCGGTTCCAACGGAAGCATCACCCCCGTGAACGTGTCGCAGCCCAACAGGAGAAGCGCTCAAATTGCGCCGGGCCGGGATTTGCCCGGTGGAGAACGGGTGTGACCCAGCGAATTGCAACTGCTGCGATCGAAGGTTGGCCTGTTCTCATTCCGGTCGGCAAGCGGCTGGCGCGATCGCTTGCCGTGCTGGGGCTCGTCGCCAGCCCGCGGGCTGCATCCTGACCAAGGACCTTCCCGACCCTGCGCTCGACATACCCGATGGCTACAAGGCGGCCCGGCTTTCGAAGGCTACCGACGCACCACCGACGCTCGACTGGTGGCGCGGATTTCGTTCGCGGGAGCTGACGGGCCTGATGGAGGAGGCGCAGACCGTCAATCTGGACATTGCGGCCGCCACCGCGCGGTTCAGGCAGGCCGATGCGCAGGCACGAATCGCGGGCGCTGCGTTGCTGCCAACTCTCAGCGGCACCGGGTCGGAGAGCTATTCCCGCACCTCCGGTTCGAGCGCCAGCGGCCTGTCCATTGGCGGCCGTGAGGTGGTCAACTATTCGGCATCGCTTAGCGCCAGCTATGAATTGGATTTCTGGGGCAAGAACCGCGACGCCGCGCAGGCGGCGGAGGAGACTGCGGTTGCCCGCCGCTTTGACCGCGACGTCATCGCGCTGACCACGCTGACGACGGTCGCCAATGCCTATTTCCAGGTGCTCGCGGCGCAGGACCGGATTCGTACCGCACAGCGAAACATCGCAAGCGCCGAGCGCATCCTGAACGCCATCAAGGAGCGCTTCAGAGCCGGCACCGGTACCGACCTCGACGTCGCGCAACAGGAAAGCGTGGTCGCCAATCAGCGCGCCCTGGTGCCGCCGCTGCGGCAGACGCTCGACCAGAACATCAACGCGCTGGCGACTCTGGTGTCGCGTCCGCCAGAATCCGTGCGTGTCACCGGCGGAACCCTCAATCGGATCGCCGCGCCACGTGTCACGCCGGGCCTGCCTTCCGAGTTGCTGACGCAACGCCCTGACATCCGCCGGCAGGAAGCGCAGCTTGCCTCGGCCACTGCCAATGTCGGCAGCGCCCGCGCGCAGTTCTTTCCGAGCATTCAACTGACGGGGCAGGGCGGTTATCAAAGCTCGGCGTTGACGGCGCTGTTTCAGCCGCAAGCCGCGTTCTTCAGCATGGTCGGCAGCCTGACCCAACCGATCTTCGACGGCGGCCGGATCCTCGGCAATTTCGAGCTCACCAAGGCGCTGCAGGATGAACTGCTGCAGACCTACCGCAAGACGGTGGTGCAGGCCTTTGCCGATGTCGATAACGCCCTGATGTCGATCCGCCAGACCACCGAGAGGCTGCGGCTGCAGCGCGAGGTCGTGGCGTCGTCGCGGCGGGCGTTTGAATTGTCCGAGCAGCAGTTGCGGGCCGGGACCGCCGACATCGTGGTTGTGCTAAATACGCAGCTAACATTATTCCAGGCCGAGGATGCGCTGTCGCAGGCTCAACTGGCCCGGCTGCTGGCAATCGTCAGCCTCTATCAGGCGCTGGGGGGCGGCTGGGAACCCAGGATGGAAAGGCCGGTCGATGCTCTTTAAGCCGGAAGTGAAGGACGACCCGAAGACGGCGCACAAGCGCGTCGTGCGCGGCATTGGCCGGCGGATGGTGTCGCTTTCGATCACGCTGTTGATCCTCGGCGGGCTCGGCTATCTCGGCTGGAACGCCTTTCAGCAGAAGCAGACCGGCCGTGGCGGGCCCGGCGCACGTCCCGATCTCCCGGTGCCGGTGCTGGCGGCTATGCCCCGCACGCAGGATGTGCCCGTCTATCTCGATGCCGTAGGCTCGGTCCGCGCGCTGAACACGGTGACGGTGCGCGCCCAGGTCGACGGCAAGCTGATCAAGGTGAACTTCGTCGAAGGTCAGGACGTCAAGCAGGGCGACGTGCTGGCCGAAATCGATCCCGTGATCTACCAGGCTCAGTACGATCAGGCGGTGGCGAAGAAGGCGCAGGACGAGGCGCTGCTCGCCAACCAGAAGCTCGATCTGGCGCGCTATCAGCAGCTCGCCGCCTCAAATGCCGGCTCCAAGCAGCAGGCCGATACGCAGCGCGCCGTGGTCGCCCAGCAGGAAGCGCTGGTGCAGGCCGACCAGGCCGCGATCGACAATGCCAAGGCGATGCTCGGCTATACCAAGGTCATCGCGCCGTTGTCTGGGCGCGCCGGCCTGCGCCAGGTCGATCAGGGCAACATCATCCGCGCCTCCGACATCACCGGCCTCGTCATCATCACCCAACTGCAGCCGATCGCGGTGCAGTTCAGCCTGCCGCAGCAGCAGATCGTGCGGGTCAATGCTGCCGCCGCCAAGGGCGTGCTGGCGGTGGACGTGTTCGGCAATGACGGCGTGACCGTCATCGACACCGGTACGCTCAAAGGCATCGACAACCAGGTCGATCCGACCACCGGCACGCTGAAGCTGAAGGCGGAGTTTCCCAACGCCAAATTCCAGCTCTGGCCCGGACAGTTCGTCAATGTGCGGCTGAAGGTCGAAACGCTGGAGAAGGCGATCGTGGTGCCGAGCTCGGCGGTGCAACGTGGTCCGGTTGGGACATTCAGCTATGTGATCGGCCCCGACAATGTCGCGACCGCAAAGCCGGTCGTGGTGACGCAGCAGAACGAAAACGATGCCGTCATCGCGAGCGGCCTTTCGATCTCCGATCGCGTGGTGACCACCGGCTTTGCCAATCTGTCCGACGGCGCCAAAGTCTTGATTGGCACCGACGACAGGGCGCCAACCGCCGACCTCGCGCCGCGCAAGCGCAGCCGCAGCCCCGATGCCAAGGGAGACTCCAAGGCAGCTCCGGGCAAGGAGGGTCAAGCAAACGATGGCGAGCGCCGCGGCAAGCGCGAGCGCGGCGAGGGCGATCAGAAGGGACAAACCGGCCCGGCACCAGCCGAGCCGTCGGGCGGCGCTGCGAAGTCGCAGCCATGATCGACGCGCCGCACGCCTGAAAATGAATTCGCAAGTGAGGACGCAACCATGAGCGTCTCCGAACCGTTCATCCGCCGGCCGATCGCGACCTCGCTACTCGGGATCGCGCTGATGATCGGTGGCGCGCTCGGCTATTGGGCGCTGCCGGTATCGGCGCTGCCGCAGGTCGATTTCCCGACCGTGCAGGTGACGACGCAACTGCCGGGTGCCAGCCCGGACGTGGTCGCCTCGCTCATCACGGCGCCGCTGGAGCGCCAGCTTGGGCAGATTCCCTCGCTGACCTCGATGCAGTCGACCAGTTCGTTCGGCGTCAGCCAGATCTCGCTGCAGTTCGACCTCAACCGCGACATCGACGGCGCCACCCAGGACGTGCAGGCCGCCATCAACGCAGCGGCGGGTATCCTGCCAAGGAATCTGCCGTATCCGCCGACCTACGCCAAGGTAAACCCGGCAGATGCGCCAGTCCTGACACTGGCGCTGACGTCGGAGACGATTTCGCTGCGCGCCATGAGCGATATCGCCGACACCATCCTCGGCCAGCGGCTCAGCCAGATTTCCGGCGTCGGGCGTGTTGCGATCCTCGGCGGGCTCAAGCCTGCGGTGCGGGTGCAGGCCGATCTGGCGCGGCTCGCCGCTTACGGCATCTCGATGGAGGATTTGCGTAGCGCCATCGCGGGCGCCAACGTCTCAGGGCCGAAGGGATCGCTCGACGGTGCGCAGCAGGCCTACACCATTGCCGCCAACGACCAGATCGCGGCAGCGGAGGCCTACAAGCCCATCATCATCGCCTATCGCAACGGCTCACCTGTCACGATCGGCGACGTCGCCACCATCATCGACGGGCTGGAGAACGATCGCACCGGCGGCTGGTATCAGGGCACGCCGGCCGTCATCATCGACATCCAGCGCCAGCCCGGCGCCAACGTCATCGAGGTCGTCAGGCAGATCCGCGACGAAATACCCAAGGTGCAGCGCGCGATTCCGGCCGGCGTCAATCTGACCATCGTCTCCGACCGCACCGTCACCATCCGCGCCTCGGTGCGGGACGTCCAGTTCACGCTGATCCTTTCCGTGGTGCTGGTGACGTTGGTGGTATTGCTGTTCCTGCGGTCGCTGCGCGCGACCCTGATCGCGGGCGTGGCGCTGCCGCTGTCGCTGATCACGAGCTTCGGCATCATGTATTTTTCAGGCTTCAGCCTCGACAATCTGTCGCTGATGGCGCTGACGATCGGCACCGGATTCGT
This sequence comes from Bradyrhizobium sp. RDI18, assembly GCF_043203335.1. Lineage (NCBI taxonomy): Bacteria > Pseudomonadati > Pseudomonadota > Alphaproteobacteria > Hyphomicrobiales > Nitrobacteraceae > Bradyrhizobium > Bradyrhizobium sp. RDI18. Next base: position 687,099 of record NZ_JBICRN010000008.1, read on the forward strand.
GGTCGACGACGCCATCGTGATGATCGAGAACATCGTCCGCCACATGGAGAACGGCGAGTCGGTGATGGAGGCGTCGCTGAAGGGCGCCAGTGAAATCGGCTTTACCGTGATCTCGCTGACGGTGTCGCTGATCGCGGTCTTTATCCCGCTGCTGTTCATGTCCGGGCTGGTCGGGCGCATGTTTCGCGAATTTGCGCTGACGCTGACGATTGCGGTCGTGACCTCGGCGATCGTCTCGCTGACGCTGACGCCGATGATGTGTTCGCGGCTATTGAAGCATGTCGGGGAAGAGATGACGGTCCCGGGGCTTGCCGCCGTCAGCCGCTTCATCGACCGCATGGTTGCCTTCTATCATCGCACGCTGCTGTGGGTGCTGCAGCGCCAGCGCGCGACGCTGGCCCTGACGTTCGCCACCATCGCAGCGACGCTCTTCATGTATGTGATCGCGCCGAAGGGCTTTCTGCCGCTGCAGGATACCGCCTCGATCACCGCTGTGACCGAGGCCGGTCCCGACGTTTCCTTTGCCGAGATGCAAAGCCGGCAGGCGACGGCGGCGGCCGCGATCCAGGCCGATCCGGACGTGATCGGCGTCGTCTCCGTGATCGGGGCCGGATCGGTCAATCCGACCACCAATGTCGGACGTCTGGTGATGACGCTTAGGCCGCGCGGCGAGCGGCACGATGATATTTCCGTGGTGGTCGACCGGCTGAAACAGCGCACAGCGAAAATTCCCGGCATGACCATCTATTTCCAGCCGGTGCAGGACGTGCAGATCTCGACCCAGTCGAGCCGCTCGCAGTACCAGTATACGCTGACCGGCACCGATGCCGCGCAGGTCTCGCTATGGTCGCAGAAGCTCATTGCCGAGATGCGCCGGGATCCGCTGTTCCGCGATGTCTCGTCGGAAGCGCAGGAGGGCGGTTTGCGCGCCGCGCTCGACATCAACCGCCCGCGCGCCGGCCAGCTCGGCGTCAGCCTCCAGGCGGTCAACGACACCCTCAACGACGCCTTTGCGCAGCGGCAGATTTCGACGATCTACGGCCAGGCCAACCAGTATCGCGTGGTGCTGGAGGCGATGCCGATGTACCAGCGCGATCCGTCGATCCTGTCGAAACTCTATCTCCCGGGGGCCGCGAGCACCACCGCCGGCGCGCCCGGCGCCCAGGTGCCGCTGTCGGCGGTGGCGACGCTGACCCGCACCACCGCGCCGCTGGCGATCTCGCATCTGGCGCAGTTTCCGGCCGTCTCGCTCAGTTTCAACCTCGCCCCCGGCGAGGCGCTGGGCGATGCCGTCGAGGCGGTCAAGCAGATCGAAACCAGGATCGGCATGCCCGGCAGCATCGTCGGCGTCTATGCGGGCGATGCGGCCGAATTCTCCAAGTCGCTGGCCGGCCAGCCATGGCTCATTCTGGCGGCGATCGTTACCATCTACATCGTGCTTGGCGTGCTCTATGAGAGCTACATTCACCCGATCACGATTCTCTCGACGCTGCCGTCCGCCGGCGTCGGCGCCATTCTGGCGCTGATGCTGTTCGGGCAGGACCTGTCGGTGATCGGCCTGATCGGCATCATCCTGTTGATGGGGATCGTCAAGAAGAACGCGATCATGATGATCGACTTTGCGCTTGAAGCCGAACGGCATCAGGGCATGTCGCCGAACGAAGCCATCGTGCAGGCCTGCCTGTTGCGCTTCCGCCCCATTATGATGACGACGCTGGCGGCGCTGTTCGGCGCGCTGCCGCTGGCGATCGAAAGCGGCACCGGCGCAGAATTGCGCTTTCCGCTCGGCATTTCCATCATCGGCGGCTTGCTGCTGAGCCAGTTGCTGACGCTCTATACGACACCGGTGATTTACCTGGCGCTCGACCGGCTCAACCGGAAAATTCAGAAGGCCGTGCCGGAGCCGGGGCCCACCGGGCCGCCGGTCGCCGGCGCCACCGAGGGGATGCAGTAGATGGCATCAATCTCGGAGCCCTTCATCCGCCGGCCGGTTGGTACCACTCTGCTGGCGATCGGGCTCTTCCTGGTCGGCATGGTCGCCTATGTTTTTCTGCCGGTCTCATCAGTGCCCAATGTCGACTTCCCGATGATCCGGGTCTCCGCCACGCGTCCTGGCGCCGATCCTTCCGTGATGGCCTCGACGGTTGCCGCGCCGCTGGAACGCCGGCTCGGCCAGATTGCGGGCCTTGACCGGATCACCTCGACCAGTTCGCTCGGCACCACCAGCATCCAGTTGCAGTTCTCGATCGGCCGCAATATCGACCGTGCCGCGCGCGACGTGCAGGCGGCGATCAACGCCTCGCTGGCGGACCTGCCGACCGACCTGCCGTCGTTGCCACGCTTTCGCAAAGCCAATCCCGCGGCCGCCCCGGTGTTCGTGCTGGCGCTGACGTCGAAGACACTGACGACGAGTGCTATGTATGACGTCGCCGATACCGTGATTGCGCAGCGCATCTCGCAGGTTCCGGGGGTCGGCGAAGTCAACGTCACCGGCGCCGACCAGCCGGCGGTACGGATTGCGCTGAACCCGCTGGCGCTGTCGAATGCCGGGATTGCCACCGATGACGTGCGGCTCGCCATCATCAACGCCAATCCGCTGGGACCAGTCGGCATTTTCAACGGCGGCCGCCAGAGCGAGACGATCTCGACCAACAAGCAGATGCGCACCGCGGCCGAATTCCGCGACATCATCATCAAGAGCTCCGCCGGCAATTTTGTCCGCCTCGCCGATGTCGCCGAGGTCGAGGATTCCGTCCGCAACAGCCGCTCGATCGCCTGGTTCAACAAGCAGCCGGCGGTCCTGATCCAGATCACCAAGCAGGGCGATGCCAACGTGATCGATACTGTCGATCGGGTGAGGGCGCTGCTGCCGGAACTGAAGCAGTGGTTGCCCGGCGGCGTGGAAATTTCGACCCTCGTCGACCGCACCGGCACCATCCGCGCCAGCGTGCTCGACATGCAGTACACGCTGCTGGCGACGGCATTTCTCGTCATGGTGGTGGTGTTCGCGTTTCTGCGGCGGCTGACGCCGACCATCGCGGCCGGCGTTTCGGTGCCGCTGGCGCTGGCCGGCACCTGCGCGGGGATGTGGCTCGCCGGCTTCTCGATCGACAATCTGTCGCTGATGGCGCTGGCGATTTCCGTCGGCTTCGTGGTCGACGACGCCATCGTCATGATCGAGAACATGTACCGCAACCTCGAACACGGCATGGCGCCGTATCCGGCGGCGCTCGAAGGCGCCAAGCAGATCGGCTTCACCGTGCTGTCGATCAGTCTGTCGCTGATCGCGGCCTTCACGCCGCTGATTTTCATGGACGGGATCGTCGGCCGGCTGCTGCGCGAATTCTCGCTGACGCTGACCTTTGCCATCGTGGTGTCGACCGTCGTGTCGCTCACGATCACGCCGATGATCTGCGCGCATTATATCAAGGAAGCGACCTCCGATCGCGCGACCTGGTTCGACCGGCTGGTCGAGGGCACGCTGTCGCGCATCGTTTCCTTCTACACCTGGACGCTGCGGGCGGTGCTCGGCTTCCCGTTCCTGACCCTGCTCGTGTTCTTTGCCACCATTGCGCTGACGGTGGTGCTCTATATCAAGACGCCGAAAGGCTACTTCCCGACCGACGACAGCGGCCTTGTAATCGGCTCGACACGTGCTTCTCCCGATACCTCGTTCCAGGCGATGCTCGGGCTGCAGCAGCAACTGGCCGATATCGTGATGGCCGACCCGGCGGTAGCCGCCATCGGCTCTTCGCTCGGCGGCACCGCCGGTCCGGGCGGCGGCGGCTCCAACCGCGGCACCATGTTCATCAGCCTGAAGCCGCCGGAGGAGCGGGCCGGCATGTCGACGGCGCAGGTGATCGATCGCCTGCGCAAAAATCTCTATCGGGTCGCCGGCATCCGCCTGTTCATGTTCGCGGCGCAGGACCTCCGCACCGGCGGCCGGCAAAGCGATTCCGATTACCAGTACACGCTGTCGAGCACGAATCTCGAACTCCTGCAGAAATGGGCGCCGCTGGTCGCCAAGCGCATGGAGACGGTAGAGGGCATCACCGACATCTCCAGCGACCGCGACCCCGGCGGGCTGCAATTGTCGCTGGTGATCGACCGCAAGACCGCCTCGAGCCTCGGCGTTAGCGTCCAGGACATCGACAACGCCCTGAACAACGCCTTCGCGCAGCGCCAGATTTCGATCATCTATACCCAGCGCAACCAGTACATGGTGGTGCTGGAAATCGACCCGAAATTCCAGAGCGATCCTTCCAATTTGGAGCGGATTTATGTGGCAGGCGCCAACGACGCCCAGGTGCCGCTATCGGCCGTGGTGCGCTACCAGCGCGGCCTGTCGCCGCTTGCAGTGTACCACTCGCAATCGTTCCCCTCGACGACGGTTTCGTTCAATCTGCTGCCCGATGTGCCGCTGGAGGTCGCGACCTCCAATATCCAGCGCGCGGTCGAGGAGCTGCATATGCCGGAGGGCATCCGCGGCAGTTTCGACGGCAGTGCCGGCGACTTCGACAGGACCAGCGGGCGGCAGCCGCTTCTGATCCTCGGCGCGCTGGTGGCGATGTATATCGTGCTCGGTGTGCTCTATGAGAGCCTGGCGCATCCGATCACGATCATCTCCACCCTGCCATCCGCAGGCCTCGGCGCGCTGCTGGCGTTGCAGGTGACCAATACGCCGCTGACCGTGATCGCCTTTGTCGGCATTATCCTGCTGATCGGCATCGTCAAGAAGAACGGCATCATGATGGTGGATTTCGCGCTCGATGCCGAGCGCCACCGCGGCCTGTCGTCGGCTGACGCGATCTTCGAGGCCTGCCGCGCCCGCTTCCGGCCGATCCTGATGACGACGTTGGCGGCGCTGTTCGCCGGCATTCCGCTGGTCATCGCCACCGGCCCCGGCACCGAGCTGCGCCGGCCGCTCGGCATCACCATCATCGGCGGATTGGTCGTGTCGCAGATCCTGACGCTGTACACGACGCCGGTGATCTATCTCCTGATCGACCGGCTGCGGCGGCGATCGCGGCCGGCCGCGATCGCCGCGCCTGCCGAATAGTTGGATTACTGCCTGCGGAAAGCGTATAGCGGGCGGATGTCAGACCAATCCAAGTCCGAGGCCGGAACCGCGGTGGAGGCCGTTCCGGACTGTCCGCATTGCGGCAAGCCATTGCCGCTCTGCATCTGCGACAGCGTCAAGCCGATCGAGAGCAGTATCTCGCTCCTGATCCTGCAGCATCCGCAGGAACAGGACAGGACGCTCGGCACGGCGCGGCTGACGGCGATGCACTTCAAGGACGCGATCGTCAAAATCGGCCTGTCCTGGCCAAGCCTCTCCAAGGCACTGGGACGGAAGGTCGACGATCCTTCCCGTTGGGCGGTGCTCTATCTCGGCTCGGCCAAGGTCAGCGATCTCGACACCGATGCCGAGATCGTGGCGATCAACCGCAAGGGCGAGGTCGAGCCGCACCAGCGCGCCATCCTCTCCGACATCGAAGGCGTCGTGCTGCTGGACGGCACATGGAGCCAGGCCAAGGCGCTGTGGTGGCGCAACGCGTGGATGCTGAAATGCCAGCGGATCATTCTGGGCCCGAAGCACCCCTCTCGCTACGGCAAACTCCGCAAGGAACCGCGCCGTGACGGCCTCGCCACCATCGAGGCGGCCGGCCTGCTGCTCGCCGGGCTTGAGAAGCGGCCCGAGATCGCGGAGGCACTCAACGCCAGCTTTGACCGCATGCTGGCACGGTATCGGCAAGTGCAGGCAGCGATGCCGGAACTTGCACCGAAGCCGAAGAAGCGGGATTACCGCCGTCGCAAGCGCGGCTAACTCTTGGTTTTCAAGCAAAAGCTGTATCGATGAGGTCGCTGCATCTCAAATTGTGCAGCGTTGATCCGTCATCCGTCATGACCATGATACCAACACGGCGGTTCCAATGTCTGCAAGGAGACATAGCGACCTGTGGACAAGGATGACATTCCCATTGACGCTGCTAAATTCCTCGCTCTCCGCGTAACCATTTGGAGCAAAGTCGATGTCTTTGACCACAGAAATTCTCACTCGATCTCCATTGCTTGACGCTGATGAAATCGAAGGGGAAATCGGTACTCTCATCTACAACGCCCGGCGGGCGCCCGCTGTCCGAGAAATACCCCACAGCGATGACCACCCGCTGCCGAAAGGCCCGATGCCCGACTATGTCGAGCACAAGGAAGGGGTCAATCAGGTCGGCAAACTCTCGGCCGAAGCTGTGGTCCGCGAGTATGATGCGGCAGTGAAAGAGATTGAAGCACTCGGTGCGGAACTAACCGACGCCGCCAAACGATGTGAAGCCATGGTGGCCGGCGTTCACGCCATGGTGTCCGAGATCAAGGAATTGGCTGCGAACTATCGCGAGGAAGGCAAGCGCTACTTCCTGCAGATCGAGGATTGTTCCCTGATGACGTCCGAAGTCCGCACCGTCTGCGAGACGCTCAAAAAGAAAATTGCAGGTAGTAGTCTCGTCGCCTGATGTTCCGGCTGTGGCCGGTCTTGCTGGTGGCCGCGCCGTTCATCGTCGTGGCCATCAGCATGCTGTTGTAATCCGCGTACCGAGCATTCAGGCACAGTTCACCTTTGGCGGTTGTTAACTTGGCTGTTGAGCGCTTTCGCTGGAATGCGCTTGAGTCCGGCCGGAATGGGCCGCGGTCCGGATCTTAGCAAGTCGGTCAGATTGGCTGGTCAGGGCCTCGCCGTGCCGTCCCTATGCCATTGTGGCGATATGTCACCAACGCTACCTGAAGCGGGAACCCATTTACAGCCTTAGCGATTATCTGCGCCATGCATCTGGAGGCGAGCGGGTCGGGCGCGGCTCGTCTTCAGCGGTTTCAGAGTTCTGCGCTCCCAGGGAAAGGATATCGCCGCTTTGCCGTCTTCCATCACCTCGCATCTCCCTTTCGGCGGCGCCGAAATCAGCCTGCGAAAGAAATTCCGCCTGTTCTTCACGGTCGGCATCATCGTCCTGTTACTCGGCGGCGCCAAGGCAATCGTTCACTATTTCGGATTCGAGTTCCTCGAGCTCAACGGGCTGGTGACCAGCGGCATTGGCGGCGCCATCTTCATCATCGGCTTCCTGCTGTCGAGCATTCTCAAGGATTACAAGGAAGCCGAACAAATTCCGACGGCACTGCGCACCGCGACCGAAGCAATCGACGGCGATCTAGAATGCTTCGCGCGGACCAACGAGCGCTTCAATCTCAAGGAAGCGCGGCTGATCCTGATCGGGGTCATTGCAAAGCTGCGCGAAGGCCTGGACCGTGCCTACGACCACAAGAACATTGCTCCTGTGCTCGACGAACTCGGCAAGCTGACGCCCATCCTCGGTCGACTGGAGGGCATGGGCATGGCTGCGAATTTCGTCGTGCGTCTTCGCACCAATCAGGATGCGATCCGCAGGGCTCTGCTTCGCATCTACACCATCCAGCGCGTCGAATTCGTCCCATCGGTGCATGTGCTCGTGCAAACGCTGGTGTTCTCGATCATCGTCCTGTTGCTCCTGCTGAAGACGGGGGGCGATCCGGCTGCGGCCCTGTTGTTTGGATTCATCACCTACATGTTCGTCTACGTCCTGTATCTAATCCGGCTGCTCGAACAGCCTTTCGCCAAGGGCCAGGGCTCCGTCGACGATGTCAGCTTCTTCCTGCTTGATGAACTGGAGGCGCAATTGCGGCGCTCGCTCGACCCCACCGTCGGACGGCGGCGGCTTCACGCAATAGATCGGGTCTGAGCGGTGCACGATGTCTGGACGGCGCGGCGACGATGCCCGTCCGTTGCGGACACACGTTGCTCCATTCGGTCGCTCGAACTATGACTGACGCGTCGGATGCAAGCGGAGCAACGCGATGGAACTTGTGGCGCATTGGCGCCTGTCGAAACAGGCTTTGATCGATCTCGTTTTCTTCTGCGGCGTTCCGTTCGTGCTGGCAATGCTTTCGGTCGTTCTCGGACCGCATGCGGCCACCATGGGAGGCGCCGGCGCGACGCTTTATGTTCTCTCGCTCGCCATTGTGCCCTGGTGCCTGACCGGCCTCGCCACCCAATTGGTGAGCAAGACAGCCGGGCGAAGACTGCCGCTTTGGTTGATCGCAGCTATCGGCGCCGTCGTCTCCGGCCCCTTCGTGTCGCTTTACGTCTATTTCGTCAATTCGATCGCTTCAGACATCTGGCCTGCTCTGGACGCTTTGCGGCCGGCGACGTTCAGCGCCGAGCATCTCAAATCGGCCGCCCTGTCCGAGGGGCGGGCCATCGTTCTCTGGATCGCCTTTGTCGTCATTTTCCATGAGACGCTGGGCTGGGAGCGGTTTGCGGCACCGGCCAAGGAGACGGGCTGCGAAGACCGCTTTCAACTGAGCGGCGCCGAATGGACGGCGGAAGACGATGCGCTGCTGCGCTCGCTGATCGGGAGCGGCAAGCCCCCGAGGGCCATCGCGCTGGAAATGAAGCGGACGGTCGGGGGCATCCGCGCAAGGACCGCCAAGCTGGGTCTGCGGAACAATCGAATTGGGGATCCGTCTGGAGGTTGAGGAGGCGGCCTTTTTCCAACGGTGTCGGTTTGCTAACCAGCGGTGGCGGGAATTGCGCTGCTTGGTTGCCTATCCGGGGCGGGGCGTATATGAGTGCGCCCAATGGGGCCACGTGGCGGAGTGGTTACGCAACGGTCTGCAAAACCGTGTACACCAGTTCAATTCTGGTCGTGGCCTCCAATCTACCTCCTTGAAAGCGCAAATGAATTTTTAGACCCGATTTGTTCGCTCGGCGTATGTGCTACCGCTTTGCTACCCAATCGGGTTTTGTCTGCTAAAAATCGCCGCTTTTAGGGAAGCAAGGTAGACGGCATTAGCGCACTGACCACGGCCATGCCAATGGCGATTGCGGTTGTTTGGCTTGCGGCCGGGCCGGGGTTGGCGACGGCATTTGCGCCTGGGCGACATGGGCAGAGTGCCGCGGACGCGGCAGTGGTATCTCCGGCATCACCTTTCGCTCTTCAGGGCTCACCTTTGACTCTTCAGGCATCACCTTTGGCTCTGAAGCGTTGGCGATGACGCGGGCGAGTTGTTCCTGGCTTGCGTTGAGCCGCTCGGTGAGCGTCTGGCTTTCGCGCGCCATCTGGATCTGGGTCGCCTTGATCTGCTCGATGATACTGTTGTTGCGTGCCATTTCTTCCTGGCTCGTCTTGAGTTGGTCCGCGACATTTTCATTGTCGCGGATCAATTGTTCTTGCCTAACATTTAGCTGTTCAACCGCTTGCCTCAAGGCAGCGAGATCGCGCGTCATCGATTGGAGTTGCTGCGCCAAGTCGGAAGACAGGGCGACGGCAGTCGGCGCGGCGTCTTTAGGCGCGACGGCTCCCGGCGCGGGCTGTGTCAGAGGTGCTGGGTCCGAGGGGGCTATCATCGCTGTATGAGCGGAGGACGACCACCACCAAGCAGCGCCACCAATGGATGCTGCTACCAGAGAGCCGACGAAAACCACATAGCGCCAACCCGCCGATCGATGACTCGTTGCTCGCGGGGCGCGAGACGTCTTCATGGTGGTCGGCGGGGAAGGATTCACTCCCGCTTCGCTTAGCAGGTTCGAAAGACAGCTCTCGATCTGCCCTTCCGCGAACTTGTTGTCCGGCGTGGAAACCATTTGGTGCTCCGTGTCAAATGCAATGTCACCCGCCTGAGAGCGATCCGCGCATCTGCGCTACGACGAACTAACATTCGACGGGACGGTTTTGAGCCTACGAAGCCTCCCAAGGATGAGCTTACAACTGCACGTCACGTCGTCTTTTTACCAACTCACCCCAGAACTGTACCGGCGTTTTTAACGCAACCGAGAAGGCGGAACTATGTTCACGGCCGGAGAACTACGGAAGGAGCTCTGACCTTTCCGATGCCGACGGCGGCGCAGTCTTTTTTTTCATCAGGCGCTAAATTGAGGCTCAGCCTCGGATATTCCGTGTAGCTGCCTTTGATTTAATCGAGACGCCGAGTCGTACCTACTCGTCGAAGTAATCCCCACCACGCGGCTCGGGGTGCTGGCGTCGCTTGAGCACGCTGTAAGCCATGACACGGACGGCTTTGCCTGGCCCGATGAGTGGCGACGGCTTACTCGAGAACCTCCCAGAACAACCCCCGAAACTCTGGCCCGAAGGAGCGTCGGCATGAGCGAGCATCAACTCATCACGCCGCGCCGCAATTTCCTGATCCGCGCTCTCGGCTTCACTGCGGCCGGTGCTACAATGCCGATCCCGGTCATCACGCTTGCCGATGCCAAGGCCCGGATAGAGCACCATAAGGCCGAGCTGATGCGAGCTTGGTCCGACTACTACGCCGGTGCGAAATGCACTGTTCAAGGTAACCACCTTGAGCCGGACGTCATAAGAGAACAGCCTCGCGCTGGCGCCTGTCTCGTGTTCTATGCGTCGAAGCCTCGCGGTGGTGAGGGATAAAAGCGAGAGCGCTATCCTCGGCAAGCGGCTTGCCGGCATCTGAACAACTAAGGCCCGCCGGTTCACGCCGGCGGGCTTACCTCGTCATGCGGACCTGTTGTGAACTCTAGAGCCGTTCCTCGGGGGCATGACTGGGGAGACCGGAGCGGCCTCGGCAGGGAAGCGAGCACCCCAGACCGAGACCGCTTCTTTCTGCCCGCGGGTTGACGTTGCAGTTGAGCGTCCAATTCCGCCAAGAGTCCTTTGCAGAATCCAGCTAGCGTTCCCATCATCCGCCTGTACAGTGATGAGTCGTTACATCTCATGATCGTGGGGGCGAGTCATGCAGAGCGAGTGGGAATCAATGACGATCGATGATCTGTTCGCGCTGCGCGAACAGATGCACGATGTCCTCGGCGCGAAGCTGAAGGCTAAAAAGATCGAGCTCGAACGTCGGTTGAAACAACTCAATCAGCAGTCAAAACTAATCCAGACGGTGAAGCCTGGCCTGCCAGGCTGACCTTCGGACACTGCGGCCTCGGCTTGGACGCTTCTGCCGCTCGTATCGATTCTTTGAGCTTCTGATTTTCCGTCCTTCGATTGAGAAGATCGGCCGTGGTCTGCAAAAGACGCTGCTCGAAATCGTGGAAAGACTGTTTCATCTGAAATACTCCTGCCCACCAACAATTTACGTTGCCAATATCGTGCCACGCGTCCTTGGAGTACCGCGTTGCACGGTCTCACGATAGGCGAGATTTATTTCAGGACGTTGTCAACGAGTTCGGAAAACGACTTCGTGGCCGCCAGTTCACGCCGGGCTCAAGCGCATATCCGTATTCTTACGGGCCCACTAGGTGAGGAAGGCGATCGCGTCGGGGCGCTGGCTGTAAGACACTACGCAGACTTGCCAAGGTGAGATGAGGCACATAGCGCGGACGGTATGGTCCGACGATTCAATTATCGCTTGCTGCCGTGTTTGCTACCCAACTGCTCGGGACGGGTTGGGACGCGCAAACATTGGGGGACCGTCTAGCCGCCCGATTGTTCAAATAGATCAGGGCCAAGTGGGATTGGCTGGGGTCTGGATAAGACTGAGAGAACTGCAAAACCCTGTACACCAGTTCAATTCTGGTCGTGGCCTCCATTCATATAATCAATGACTTAGACCGATTATATGAGAGGCCGCCCAAGCCGGCCTGCGATCAGCAGGCGGCGTGCCAGCCCTCGGGAAACGGAACCAGCGGCCAAGAGGCTCCATTGTCGTTGGCGGCGCGTGGTGACGGATAAAAGCGCTGGGTCTGGACCACGAAATCATCCTCCGGGGCTGGCGCAATGGCCGTCTGCACGGTTTCCAGCAGCAGATCGTATTCAACTTCGCTCATCGCGCGCTCCGGGTTCCAGAGGCGATGATCTCAAAAGTATTTTGTTCCCAGATTGAGCGGATCGTTCGAATTTTATCGATCCGGCGGCCGCGGCAAAGCTGGTTAATAAAGTGCTGAACCTTCCGCACAAACACTAGGTCCGCTCACGCGCGGCGCGTGTGAGAAAAATCACATTATGCAGAAATCAACTCGCGTATTCGGCTTGGATGACGCCCGCCTTGCCAAGGCGGGGGCATGGTCCAGGAAGACGCGGTCATGAAGGCAAGATTTGCGCGAGGTGCGGCTCTTCTCTGTCGTTCTCGCCGGGCTTCGACGCTCGGTTTCCTGCTCACGCTGATGGCGAGCGGCTCTGCCGGTGCCCAGCAAGGCACGCCCGAACAGCGCAGGGCCTGCACGCCTGACGTCTACCGGCTCTGTGCCGGCGAGATCCCGAACGCGCGTGCGATCACCGCATGCCTGCGCCGGCAGAAGGCGAGCCTGAGCGCGGCTTGTGCTGCGGTGTTCGAGCGGTAGGGGCGGCCACACGGCATTCCCGCGCCGACGTTCTCAGGTCTCCAGCGCCGCCAGATTCTTCGGCAGCATTCGCTTGAACAAGGTGAGGATGCGGGCGGCTTCCTTTGTGTCCTGCGTGATGGCATGACGGACAGTCGCCGCGATCAGCGTCATCATCAGTTGGGAAAACGAGGCCAGCGCAGTTGCTGATACATCGGGTGCGATCCGCCGCAATGTGTCGCCGAGCAGCCCGGCGAGATAGACGCCGTCCTCCTCGTCAAGCTTTTGCAGCGCCCGGTCGGCCTGCGTCGCTTGCCAGATGTCGCGCATGAGCGGCACTTCCATGAACATCCGATAGTAGCTGTCGGTAATGCGGCACAGGGCAGGGTGCAGATCCCGGGTAGTCTTGACCACGGCGAGATCGCGCCGCACGCAATCGCGGCCGATCGCGTTGTAGCGTTCCGCGAGCGTGCCGATGATCGCGGTCTTGTCCGGAAAGTATTGATAGAGCGAGCCGAACGGCACGCCGCTGCGTTCGACGACGTCGCTCATGCGGAAGGCTTCGCTGCCTTTCTCGGCCATCAGCTCTGCCGCGCATTGCAGGATTTTCTCGAACCGCTCGCGGCTGCGCTGCTGGGTCGGGACCAGCCGCGCCAACACGGGCGCAGCCGTTGCGGCCACCTTCTGTCCGGCTTTTCGCCTCGCCATTGGTCCTCTCACATAAAAGCGACTTGACGTTTACCAATACGAGAGTTTATCGGGTTCAGCAAATACGAGATATCCTCGTATTATGTTCCGAAAGGAGTGATCCATGTCAGAACTCCCGATCCTGATCGTCGGTGGCGCAGGCAAGACCGGCGCGCGGGTCGATGCGCTGCTGCAGGCGCGCGGCATCCCGACGCGGCCGGTGTCGCGTTCGACACCAGTCCCGTTCGACTGGACCCGGCCCGAGACGTGGCCGGCCGCGTTTGCCGGCGTATCGATGGCCTATGTCACCTACCAGCCGGACCTTGCGGTCGAAGGTGCCGCTGATGCGATCGCGGAAGTGGGCCGGCTGGCGCGCGACAATGGGCTCGAGCGCGTTGTCTTGCTGTCGGGGCGGGGCGAGCCGGGCGCGCAGCGGGCGGAGGCGGCGCTGCAGCAATCCGGCGTTCCCTGGACCATCGTACGCGCAAGCTGGTTCGATCAGAATTTTTCCGAGGGTCATCTGCTCGAAGGCGTGCTCGCCGGCGAAATCGCGTTGCCGGCCGGCGCCGTGCCCGAACCGTTTGTCGATGCCGACGATATCGCCGAAGTCGTGGTCGCGGCGCTGACCGATCGGCGCCATGCCGGCAAGGTCTACGAGGTGACGGGACCGCGCGCGCTGACGTTCGCGCAAGCGGCCGCCGAGATCGCCGGTGCCGCCGGCCGGCCGGTCCGATACCGGCAGATCGCGGCGGAAGATTTTGCGGCCGGCATGCGGCCCCATATGCCGGAGGACGTCATCGAACTGATGTTGGAACTGTTCACCGTCCTGCTCGACGGGCGCAATTCGGGTGTCGCCCACGGCGTCGAGCAGGCGCTCGGGCGTCCGGCGCGGGACTTTTCCGATTATGCCCGCCGAACCGCCGCAACCGGTGTCTGGAGGGCATGATCATGCTGCAGATGTTGATCGCCGGTCTGCTGTGGTTTTGCGCCATCGGCTGCGGTCTGCTCGCCGGCCTCTACTTCGCGTTCTCGACCTTCATCATGACGGCGTTCGGCCGGATCGGACAGGCCTCCGGCATCGCGGCGATGAACGCAATCAACGTCACGATCGTGCAGTCGCTGTTCATGCCGATTTTCCTGGGAACGACGGCGGCGAGTGCGGCGCTGGCGGTGACCGCGCTGTTGCGCTGGAGTGAACCCGGCGCGATGGCGATGCTGGCCGGCGGCGTGCTCTATGTGCTCGGCATGTTCGTGGTGACGATGGTCTTCAACGTGCCCCTGAATAACGCGCTTGCCGCGGCTGATCCTGCAAGCCAGGAGGCCGCCTCGCTGTGGGCGCGCTATTTGACGGACTGGACGTGGTGGAACCATGTGCGGACGGTCTCATCCACGGTGGCTTGCGCCCTGTTCATCGCTGCGATTGCGGCAAGGTAGGGCGGCCGCGAATGTCGACAAACACAAAGCCGTCCGGATCAAAAGGCGGCTTTCGCGTTGTCTTCAGCGCGTGAGATCAGGCAGCAGCGAGCGCATTTCTGCCCCGCTTGCGGCGATAGGCCATGAAGCCGACGCCGCCGAAGCCGAGGATCATCATCGCCCAGGTTGCGCGGGGACATCGGCAGCAGGCACTGGATTGCGCGTCCCCGGGACCACCGGGGCCGCGCAAAGACGCATCAGCGGGGCTCGGACTTTGGCGGCGGTGATGCTCATCGGATTTTTACCGCCGCGCAGAACTGTTCCGTGACCGCCGTGGTTTCCTCGGTGACGTTCCAGCCGTTCGTCTCGGCGTTTTCCTTGGCCACCTTATGCTCGCTCTGAAGCATCTTTTTAATTTGCGCGTACGGTTTCCAGTCGGCCTTGGACAGCTTGGCGGGGGGCGCACCGCAGACGTTGTGGGCAATCGCTTTCTGCACACTAGTGCTGACGTCGCTCATGTGGTCCTCGACCACGGCGGTGAAGCGCGCCTTGGCGTATTGGCTGTTGGCTGCGATGAAGTCCTTGCAGAAGGCGACCCGTTGACCTCCATCGCGGGCCTTGATGTAGGCCGTCTGCGTTTCGTAATGGACGCGGTAGGCGAGTTTGTTGGCGCTCGGGTCGGATTTCACCGCTTCGAGCATGGCGCGGTGGTCACTCGAGGTGGCGTCATTGATCCTGAAATCACATACTTTGGCGAGGGAGACGACCGGAACGTAGGCCCGCACCTTGGCTTCCAAGGCATCGTTGGCGTGCGCAACTGGTGCGAACAAGCTGGCGGCAATTGCGAAAGCAGCGAGGCAGCGTTTCATTGGTGACATGCTCCAGATCACCGAACAGCAAGCGGCGGCGGGGCTGGGATCGCGGTCGCCGACCGCACACAAGCGCGGCGACCCAGCCGCGAAGCGTCCAGCCCAGAAAGCGGGTTGAGCAACTTACTGTGCGAATTCCTTGGGCGGCTGTCGAGCGCCCATCTTGATCTGGATCATGGTTCCGCTGCGTGACCGAGACGGCAGGCCGCAAACGCCACCTGCGCCGGACTTTGGCCGTCGGGTATTTGGGATGGAGGCGGACGGCGGCGGATACGGAAAATAAGCCGCTGGCTCCCCGGGCTGGATTCGAACCAGCGACCATTCGATTAACAGTCGAATGCTCTACCGCTGAGCTACCGAGGAATAGGCGAAACAAAGGTTCGCGAGCGGGCAGCGTATAACAAAGCCTTTCGGGCTTGCAAAGGACCAAATCACAGGTTGCGCATTTGCTTGAAGCAGGGCCGGAAAGTCCCCGCACTACAACGGTTTGTCGCCGCTTTCCTCCTCCGGGCAGACGGCGGACGGAACCGGGCGCAGGGCAATTGCGTCATCTATACGGGATCTATACGGGCCTTGGACCGGGCCACCAATTCGACTCAATCTGCCCGGAGCCTCGGTGGTGCCGGATTTCACGGGAGCTGATTCAATGCCAGCCAATGTGACCGAACTGACACGTGCGGCACCTCCGATCGTTCCGAGCGACATTCCTGCCATGAGCGACGACGAATGCCTGCCCGCCATGAGCGACGACGAATGCCTGCTTCGGCTCGCGCGAGCCGTCGAAGAACATGACAACGAACATCTGGATGAGGTGGCGCGGCTGATCGCCCGGTTAGCCGTCCCGATAGAGTAGGCGAGAGCAGCGGCTCCCCGGCGGCGGGCTCGCAACAGGTGCCCGCATGTTGCGTTTTGCCGGAGCTTGTACCAAAGATGGCCCGGTTCAGCTCCCCGGCGGCAACGCCGCATGCTTTCAGGGTCTTCGCCTATGTCCGGTTTTGCGACCCCGCGCCAGAAAATGGTCGATGGTCAGGTGCGTCCGAGCGACGTGACCGATATCCGCATTCTCGATGCCATGCTGGCGGTGCCGCGCGAGGCCTTCGTTCCCGAAAGCAAGCAGGCGCTGGCCTATCTCGACCTCGATCTCGATGTCAGCGAAGGGGGCTCGGCCAAGCGCTTTCTGATCAAGCCGGCAGTGCTGGCGAAGATGCTGCAGGCGGCCGAGATCAGGGCGACCGATCGCGTCCTCGTGGTCGGCTGCGCCACCGGCTACGCCGCCGCCGTGATCGCCCGATTCGCTACCCATGTGACCGCGACGGAGAGCGACTCGGCGCTGGCGGCGAGGGCACGGGCTATTCTGGCCGCCAATGGCTGTGGAAACGTGACGGTTCAGACCGCGGCGCCGGCCGATGGAGACCCGGCGAACGGACCTTGGGATGTCATCGTGCTGAACGGCGCAACCGAGATCGTGCCGGAACGGCTCTACGGGCAATTGCAGGATGGTGGCCGATTGGTGGGCGTTTTTGCGAAGTCGCAGCCGGCGCGGGCCACCATGGTGACCTGTTCGCACGGCGATTTCGGTCACCGGACGCTGTTCGATGCCGCTGCCCCGGTGCTGCCCGGCATGGAACTTGTTCCGGCCTTCGTTTTCTAGCCTTTCAGCCCTTCCCACGCCCAATAATCGCCCGCCGCGGCCGGCTAAATCCTCTTCGAAATCAGAAGTGTGGCCCGATTGCCCCACGTGAAGAGTTTCGACGGGGTTTGCTTGCGGGGGTGTTCCGTCCCGCCTACGTGCGGAATAAGGTGAGCCGGGACTCACTTCAAGTGAAGCGACGTTCGGTTAATGATCGTGTGCGATCATGTTCATGGGCCGGGCGTTCAAAAATGATTGGATTGCTTGGGATGCGTGGGGTGAAGGCATTTGCCGGGGCCGCGGCTTCGGCCCTTCTATTAGTGTGCATGGGCCCGACGCCCGTCTTAGCCGACACAATTGAGGCAGCGCTGGTGCGCGCCTATCAGAACAATCCGCAGCTCAACGCGCAGCGCGCGCAGGTGCGGGTCACCGACGAGAACGTGCCGCAGGCGCTGTCGGGCTATCGTCCAAGGGTTGCGGTCACCGCGAGCGCGGGCGTCCAATATACGGATACGCTGAGCACGCAGGGCGGCACCCCCGACAATATCGTGAGAACCCCTATTGTCGGCGCCAATTCGCCGCGCAGCATCGGCGGGACCGTCACGCAGACGCTCTTCAACGGCCAGCAGACCGCGAACAGGACCAGAGCGGCGGAAGGCCAGGTTTCCGGCGCACGCGAAGCGCTGCGGGCGCTCGAGCAGACCGTGTTGCTCAGTGCCGCTACGATCTACATGGACTATCTGCGCGATTCCGCGATCGTCGAGGTGCAGAAGAGCAACGTTCGCGTGCTGGAGCAGACGCTGAAACAGACGCGCGACCGCTTCAATGTCGGCGAAGTCACGCGGACCGACGTGGCGCAGTCGGAGGCGCAACTCGCCGCCGGCAAGACGCAGCTCCTGACCGCCGAAGCCAATCTGACGACGACGCGCTCGAACTTCCGCCGCATCATCGGAAACGAGCCGCAAAATCTTGCGCCGGGCTCGCCAGTCGACCGTTTCCTGCCCGCGACACTGCCGGCCGCCGTCGAACTCGGCCTGATCCAAAATCCGAACGTTACCGCGGCGATGTTCGGCATCGACGTCAGCTACCTCCAGGTCAAGGTTGCCGAAGGCGCGCTGTTGCCGACGGTCACGCTGCAGGCCTCGGTGCAGCAGGCCTATGAGCAGAGCCTGATCCAGTACCGCACGTTCGGCGCATCCGTGACTACGCAGCTCTCGGTGCCGATCTATCAGGGCGGCGCGGAATATTCGCTGATCCGCCAGTCCAAGGAAACGGCGGCGCAACAACGTCTCGTGCTCGATCAGACTCGCGACCAGACCCGCGCCAACGTGGTCACGGCATGGGGACAGCTCGTCGCCGGCAAGGCGCAAGTCGCCTCCGCGCAGGCGCAGGTGCAGGCGTCGGAAATCGCGCTGAACGGCGTGCGCGAGGAAGCCAAGGCCGGACAGCGCACCACGCTTGACGTGCTGAATGCCCAGCAGGCGCTGGTGAATGCGCGCGTCGCGCTCGTCACTGCGCAGCATGACCGCGTGGTTGCATCATACTCGGTGCTGAACACGATCGGGCGGCTGTCGCCGCAGGTGCTCAACCTGCCCACGACGGTTTATGACCCGAGCGTGCACTATCATCAGGTGCGTGATAGCTGGGCCGGCGTTCGGACACCCGACGGCCGCTGATACCTGCACATATTCCCGCGCAGGCGGGACGAATATTGTCGCCCGGTGCCTGAAGCGCCGGGCGCTTTGCTTGCAATCATTTGTGGCCATGACGTACCGTTTCCGGGGCGAGCTGAGCGATTCGCGCCGCGTCTTTGCATCTCATCGACGCGCGTCGGGTTGTGTTTTTGAGGGGAGCAGACCCTCCCGCGCGATGCCGCGGGCGGGCTTGATCTGGGGACAAGTCAGGCTTGTGCGGTGAAAATCCCGGCCTGCATTTCCGGAACCGGCAATTCCCTCTTGGCTTTGGTGTAAAATGGTTTCGATGTGGAGTCGGAGATGACGCAACCTGCAAAGGTCCAAGAGCCCTCGATGGAGGAGATTCTGGCGTCGATCCGTCGCATCATTGCCGACGACGAGGCAAAGCCTGCCGCTGCCAAGCCGGAGGCCGCGGCGCCGCCGCCGAAACCGGTGATGAAGGACATCCCGCCGTCAGCCATTGCCCCCAAGCCGGCTGCTCCGAAGCCCGCGCCGGCCCCGCCGCCGCCCGCACCCGCGCCTGAACCGGTCGCCAGCAACAGCCAGGACGACATCGACGCGATGCTGGCGAGCCTCGATGCGGCAACGCCCGAGGCCGATATCAGGCCGGCGCCGCAGCCGGAAGCCGACGTGTTCGAACTCACCGACGAGATGGCGCTGCCGGATCCGGCGCCGCCGAAAGCCTCCTTCAACAAGATCGAGCCGGAGGACGACATCGAGTTCAGCGAGTCCCACAGGGGCGGCAGCCAGCCCACGAGCCACCGCCGTTCGAAGCACCGCAGCAGCCGATCTTGTCGCGCTCGACCGTCTCCGCGGTCAGATCTGCCTTCAATTCGCTGGCCAATACCGTGCTGAGCAATAATGCGCGGACGCTGGAAGATCTGGTCAAGGAAATGCTGCGGCCGATGCTCAAGTCCTGGCTCGATGATAATCTGCCGGGATTGGTGGAGCGGATCGTCAAGGCCGAAATCGAGCGGGTTTCGCGCGGGCGCTAGTCCCAAGATTACATCAAGACTACAAGGCTACATCGAAGCTGCCTCAAGGCAGCGTCGGCGGCGGCGATCGGGGCCCATCCGGACATTCAAACCGGCGTTACCGCGGCTCCCCGCTGCCCCCGGACGTAAGTTGTCAGGTTGACTTGAGGCGCTGTGGCGGCTTTCTAGGGGCGGCTCGGCGCCTATCCCATCAGAACCGGGCGCTACCACGTTGATTTGATTCACATTCTATGAGCGGACCGGCGACGGATTTGCTCGAGAACGCCTCTACATCCCCAATTGCAGTGCCATGATCGAGAAAAACTACCAGCCCGCCGATATCGAAAGCCGCATGTCCCGGATCTGGGAGGAGAGCGGCGCGTTTAAGGCCGGCCGTCCTGAGCGCAAGGACGCCGCGCCGTTCACGATCGTGATCCCGCCACCGAACGTGACGGGCTCGCTGCATATGGGCCACGCGCTGAACAATACGCTGCAGGACATTCTGTGCCGCTTCGAGCGCATGCGCGGCCGCGACGTGCTGTGGCAGCCGGGCACCGACCATGCCGGCATCGCGACCCAGATGGTGGTCGAGCGGCAATTGATGGAACGGCAGGAGCCGGGCCGCCGCGACCTCGGCCGCGCCAAATTCCTCGAGCGGGTCTGGCAGTGGAAGGCGGAGAGCGGCGACACCATCGTCAATCAGTTGAAGCGCCTCGGCGCCTCCTGCGACTGGTCGCGCGAACGTTTTACGATGGACGAGGGGCTGTCGCGCGCGGTCGTGAAAGTGTTTGTCGAGCTGCACCGCGAAGGGCTGATCTACAAAGACAAGCGGCTGGTGAACTGGGACCCGAAACTGCTCACCGCGATCTCCGATCTCGAGGTGCAGCAGGTCGAGGTCAAGGGAAGTCTCTGGTATCTGCGCTATCCGATCGAGGGCAAGACATTTAGCCCCGACGATCCCGCGACCTTCATCGTGGTCGCGACCACGCGTCCCGAAACGATGCTGGGCGACACCGCGGTTGCCGTGCATCCGGAGAACGAGCGGATCGGGCATCTGATCGGGCAGCATGTGATCCTGCCGCTGGTCGGCCGCCGCATCCCCATCATCGGCGACGACTACGCCGATCCCGAAAAGGGCTCAGGCGCGGTCAAGATCACGCCGGCGCACGACTTCAACGACTTCGAGGTCGGCAAGCGTCACGGCCTGCCGCAGATCAACGTGTTCGATCGCGAGGGCTGCATGGCGCTCGTCGACAACGAGGACTATCTGCGCAGCCTGCCGGAAGGCGCGCTGATGCTCGCGGAAGAGCTGCACAATGTCGATCGCTTTGCCGCGCGCAAGAAGATCGCGGCGCGGCTGGAAGATTTCGGCTTCCTGGAAAAGATCGAACCGAACACGCACATGGTGCCGCATGGCGACCGCTCCGGCGTGGTGATCGAACCCTATCTGACCGACCAGTGGTATGTCGACGCCAAGACAATGGCGCAGCCGGCGATCGCGGCCGTGCGCTCGGGCGCGACCAGCTTCGTGCCGAAGAACTGGGAAAGGACCTATTTCGAATGGATGGAAAACATCCAGCCCTGGTGCATCTCGCGCCAGCTTTGGTGGGGCCACCAGATCCCGGCCTGGTACGGTCCTGACGGCAAGGTGTTCGTCGCCGAGACCGAAGACGAAGCCGTCGGCAACGCACTCGGCTATTACGTCGAGCAGGAAGTCATTACGCCGGGGCAGGGCCGCGAGATGGCGCTGGACCCCGCCAAGCGCGAGGGGTTCATCACGCGCGACGAGGACGTGCTCGACACCTGGTTTTCATCAGGGCTGTGGCCGTTCTCGACGCTCGGCTGGCCCGACGAAACGGCGGAAGTGAAGCGCTACTATCCCACCAACGTGCTCGTTACCGGATGGGACATCATCTTCTTCTGGGTCGCCCGGATGATGATGATGGGCCTGCACTTCATGAAGGATGCGCCGTTCTCGACCGTCTACATCCACCGCCTGGTTCGCGACGAGAAGGGCGCGAAGATGTCGAAGTCGAAAGGCAACGTCATCGATCCCTTAGGCGTCATCGACGATTTTGGCGCGGACGCGCTGCGCTTTGCGTTGGCACGTGGAGCGGCGCATAGCCATGACATCAAGCTCTCGCCGCAACTCGTCGAAACCAATCGCAATTTCGCGACCAAGCTCTGGAACGCCTGCCGCTTTGCCGAGATGAACGGCTGTGAGAAGCCGGACGGCTTCGATTCTGTGAATGTTAGGGAGACGCTGAACCGCTGGATCGCGCATGAAACCTCGCGCGCCACGCGTGAGGTGACCGAGGCGATCGAGGGCTATCGCTTCAACGATGCGGCGAATGCGATCTATCGTTTCGTCTGGAACGTCTATTGCGACTGGTATCTCGAACTCGCAAAGCCGGTGCTGATGGGCGAGGAGGGCGCGGCCAAGGCCGAGACCCGCGCCATGATCGCCTGGGCGCGCGACGAGATCCTCAAATTGCTGCACCCGTTCATGCCCTTCATCACCGAGGAGCTGTGGGCGGTTACGGCCAAGCGCGACGGCCTGCTGGTGTTGGCCGAATGGCCGCGCAAGGTCAGTTCGGTTACCGCCGAGCAGATCGCCGCGATGGCGATGGCAGGCCCCGGCGATCCAGTGATTGCACCGGCCATGGTCGCGCTCGATGCCGGCGATTTCAGCGATCCGGCCGCCGAGGCCGAAATCGGCTGGGTGGTCGATCTCGTCACCGCCATCCGTTCGGTACGCTCGGAAATGAACATCCCGCCGGCCACATTGATCCCGGTGGTGCTGTCGGGTGCGTCCGAGGAGACAAAGGAGCGGGCGCAGCGCTGGAACGACATCGTCAAGCGGTTGGCGCGGCTGGCCGAGATCACGTTTGCCGACCGCCCGCCGGAAGGCGCCGTTCAGTTGCTCGTGCGCGGCGAGGTCGTGGCGCTGCCGCTGAAGGGCGTGATCGATCTGTCGGCCGAAAAGGCCCGGCTCGACAAGGAAATCATCAAGGCCGACGCCGACATCAAGCGCGTCGACGCCAAGCTCGGCAACGAGAAATTCGTGGCCAACGCGCCTGAAGAGATCGTCGAGGAGGAAAAGGAAAAGCGCGAGGCGGCGGTCGCGCGCAAGGCAAAGCTGCAGGAAGCGCTGGAGCGGTTGAAGCTGGCGTCCTGACGCACGCCAGGCGCGGAATTATCCCCGTCATTGCGAGGAGCGAAGCGACGAAGCAATCCATCTATCCGTTATGCGGCGCGATGGATTGCTTCGCTTCGCTCGCAATGACGGCTGACATAGTCTTAGTCATCATCGAGGAACTGATCGATGCTGGACCACGTCTCCATCACGGTTTCCGATCTCGCCGCCGCCGAGCGCTTCTACGACGCGATCACGCAGGCGCTAGGCGTCGTCAAGGTCGGCCGCAGCGACCGCTGGCTCGGCTATGGCGAACGGGCCGACGCCGAGCATCCGGATCGCGTGTACATCGCGATCTACAGGGGCGCGAAGCCGGACGAGGCTTCCAGCCGGCACTGGTGCTTCAAGGCAAAAACGCGAAGCGAGGTCGACGCGTTCTGGCGCGCGGGTATCGCCGCCGGCGGCACCGATGACGGGCCACCCGGCCTGCGTCATTACCATGCCGCCTATTACGCCGCATTCCTGCGCGATCCCGACGGCAATAAAGTTGAGGCCGTCTGCCACCGTGCGGTCTAGCTGCTTGATGTATTGTCGGCGGCACCCGAGCGGCTGTCCCTGTCACACGAACAGAAAATCGCCGGCCTGGAGTTGGCTCATTGTCTTGTTCTGAATCTCGATCGTATTGTTGGCATCGACCGTGATCACGACGCTGGTGCCAAATTCGGCCGTGTGCGATTGGAGCGCGCTGAAATCGGCAAACACGGTCTTGTCGAACTGAATGATATCCTGCACGCCGTCGGTGTTCTGGAAGTCGGCAACGGTATCCTTGCCGAAGCCGGGGGCGAACACGAACGTATCGTTGCCGGCGCCGCCGGCTAGATAATCGTTTCCGCCACCGCCGATCAGCCGATCGTTGCCGCTGCCGCCGTACAGGAACTCGCTGCCCGTGCCGCCCTGCAAGCTGTCGTTGCCGTCGTCTCCGGACATTTGGGTTGCCGCCGGGCCGCCCTTGAACTGGTCGTCGCCGGCGTTGCCGTGCATCGTATCCAGTCCGCCGCCGCCGGAGAGATAATCATTGCCGTCACCGCCATTGAGGACATTGGCTACCCAGCTACCATAGAGCTGGTCTTTGCCGCTGCCGCCGTCGAGCAGGGCGCCAGTATCGCCGGTGCTGGCTTTGATGATGTCGTTGCCGTCGTCGCCATAAAGCTGATCGGTCGCCGTGGTGATGCCGGCACCGCTGTTGATCATGTCGTCGTCCGCCCCGCCGTGAATCACATCAGCGCCGGGGCCGCCGTTGAGGGTGTCATTGCCCACGCCACCCTGGATCATGTCTGTCGCGGCGCCGCCGTTGATCACGTCCTTGCCTAGGCCTCCTTCCAGATTGTCATTATCCGTCGACGAACCGAAGAACAGGTCCTGGCGGCCGGTCATGTCGTAGTGGATGGACTTGTTCTGGTAGAGGTTCCACGTCCCCGGCGAACTCGGATTGACGCCTTCCGACACGGCAAGGTGCTCGCCGTTGACGGTGATGTCCTTGATATAAAGGTTGCGGTCGCCATTGGCGTTGGCGATGTCGTTGATGAAGGCGAGATCGAGACTGGAGAGGGTAGCCGGGTTGGCGAATGTGAATGTGAAGGTCTGGAAACCCGATGGATCGGTCGCGCCGTGGAATTCAACCGTGCTGCCGATCTGCTGCCCGTTGATCAGGAGCTGCATTTTGGCGCCGACGCCGTCGACGACGGAGCTGTAGCCCGTCACCGTGACCGATGTCTCCGTGAGTTTCGGAATTGTATCGGGGCCGCCGGTAATGGTGTCATCGCCGCCGCCGGCCTTGATCGTGTCGTTGCCGACCCCGCCCGACAGCACGTCATTGCCGCCGCCGATATCCATCAAATCGGCGGAGGGAGAGCCCGTTAGGGTTTGGCCGGGCGGCTGGTGCTGACCTCCGTACCATTCGGTAATCAACCCCTGCGCAGGCTTGCCTGAGGGTGAATAGCCGATCGGCGAATACTTGTTATTCGTATCCCAGTTCCAGATCGACGCGCCCCTGAACCAGCTTCCGCCTTCCGATCCCCAGACCTGAAAGAAGGCGTTGAAGGCATCGTATTGCTCCTGGACATCTTGCGTCGTGCTCTCGGCCCAGCCGCCCGGGCTGATATTGGTTCCGTCGACACTGCGGTAGCCGGTTTCGGTGAAGAACACCTGCTTGTCGTACTGCAAGGCAAGGGAATGGAAGAAATCGACCGGCGACATGTGGTTCATCACCTTCGCCCAGTAGTCGTCGGTAGACATGGTGTTCCACGCATTGACCATCTCCTCGACGGTCGGGTCCGTTTTTGTCGTTAGCGGCGGATAAGCATTGATTCCGATGACATCGACCTTGTCCCAAAAGCTGACATTGATGGCTTCATCGGTTGCGGCCGCATAGGTGATCTCGCCGTGGAACACGGCGCGCACGGAATCGATGAGGTCGACCCAATAATTTCGGTATTCAGGGCCGGAGAGCTTGCCCAGCTCATTGCCGATCACAAGCATGCTGACGCCTGCTTGTTCGGCGATTTCAGCCATACGAACCATGTGGTTCTTGTAGGAAGCAAAGAATGCGGCGGGATCGCTCGGATTGAGCACGTATGCAAGCGAGCCGTCGAGGGCCGAGACCATGGGCTTCAGCGTGACCGAAAGGCCGAGCGCCTGTGCATTTGCAATGGCCTGCAGAATATTGGCGTCGCTCTCGGTCTTGTTGGGATCGGCGACGACGTCATTCGACGTCCTGGCTTGCATAAAGAGCCGCGGAGCCAGCTCGATCGAATTGGCATTCGTGCCCGCGATCGCCTGCATGGCGGTGAGCGCGGATCCAGCGACGAATGCGCCATTGTAGTTGGAGAGGAATCCAAATCCTTGAACAGGAAACACGCCGGCCATCGTACAGCTCCCTTTCTTTTGAAGTTTCTGCTGTTTGGTGGCGCCTTCGTTTGCGCAAATTCACCACTTTGCGTGTTCCGCGCGTCCGAGGCAGCACAATTTGTGAGCACTTCACTCGCGCAAAGCGAAACAGCAGGCCACACTTACGTGTTCAACGTGGGCGTGTCGTGACGGGATTGAGTCGATGTTGCGATTGTTGATGATGGGCATGGCGCTGATGGAACGCATAGTCCTCGATCCGCGCGACGGCCGCCCGGTCAACGCCCATATCATCCGATGGGGCAAATCACTTCGGATTTTCCGAAATCGGGTCAAGCCCTGGAATCAAAAATATTCCGCTTCGCGCCAGACCCAAATCACCGGTAAAACTCCCGCCATCCCGTCCCGAGAGAGGGGCGTTGGCCATCGTCACTGACGTTGGGGCGGGTTGCGGTGGACGCGGCAGCGTCGGGCGCGTGGATGCGGTCGCAGGGCGGTTATCCGTGAGCGAACACAGCGCGCAGGACGTACGGCGCTTAAACGCCTCCGTCGGTACTTTGGCTGGCACGCACTTGGCTGGTCGAAGTCTCTGGCAGAGGAAGCTGCGTACGGCAAAACCGTGTGGTCCTGGCGCCCGTGGCTGGTGTCAAGCTGGCGGAGGTTCTTCGAAACCGACCGGGTTCGATGAACCGCCAATCTGTCGGTGATGGAGGCAAAAGGAATTCGTCTCCAGGGAGAGCTCGGCATAAGCCGTCAACCCATCGCGCAGGGAATGCCGGGCTGCTCCGGCTGTACCTGTATGCTCGTGTGCGCACTTCTTAAGTGCATTTGCACACGAGACCGCGGGTGCAGCAAAGCACCCGGCATTCCCTGCGCCCTCTCATCGGACAGGGCGGGAAGTTTCAGGAAAACCTCGGGCAATTCATGTCGCGAGAATGCAGACGCACATTCAATCGTCGTCACCCGCCAACGGGTCGCGCGAATGCGCGCCCGATGACAGGCTCCGGCGGGTGACCCAGTATCCCAGAGATAGTCGTGACTGAACCGATAAGCCGCAACGTACTGGATTCCCCGCATGCGCGGGGTATGACAATCGAGGTGTTGCGTCGCTATCTCCACGTCATTGCGAGCGCAGCGAAGCAATCCATTTTCACCTCATGCGTGGCGCGATGGATTGCTTCGCGAAGCCTGTCATCGGGCGCGCATTCGCGCGAACCGTTGGCTCGCAATGACGGCTAAACGAGAAACCGCATTGTCAAAACGGCTTGCTCAAAAACCTCGACCCCTTCAATCCGTAGCGCCATGGCAGATCGATCGCTTTGGTGATGCCGATCCGCACGCCGGCGGCAACGTCGAGGCTGCCCATGCGCGCATGCAGCGCAATTGGCGACCTGTCGAGCGGCAGTTCATTATGCTTGATCGTGATCCCGAGCGCCTCGCAGAGCTTGCCGGGCCCCGAACACAACGCGCGCTCATCCTGCTGGCCGCGGCGGCGGCGCATCGCGGGTATGCCATGAGTCGGCTGCAGCGCGCGGATCAGGACGGCGCTGGCCGAACCTTCCTCTTCGCAGACGAAATTTACGCACCAGTGGATGCCATAGGAGCGATAAACATAGGCAAAACCCGGCGGTCCGAACATCACGCGGTTGCGCGGCGTCGGTCCGCGAAACGAATGCGCGGCCGGGTCCAGATGGTGATAGGCCTCGACCTCGACGATGGTGCCGCCGACGCCGTCGACCAGGAGCGTCGCCCCGATCAGGTCGGGCGCGACCTCGTGCACGCTGCGGTCGAAAAACGAGCGTTTCAGCGGCTTGCCGAGCTGGAGGGCGGCGGCGCCGGCAGGCTTGGAGTTTTGAACCATTTTCAGGTGAGAATCGTTCGCGGAACAGGTGAAATTGGTCATTATCTTGCACGATCTGCCAGGTTTCGCGAGGCTGGCCTGTGGGCCTTCCGCGGGCTGGGTTGCAGTTTTCCGCAACAGAGTTGCAGCCATCTGCAACACGGATTAGCTAGATGTTCTCGCAATTTCCGGACTTAACATGGTCGTCCTCGTCGATACCGTTTCCCTGAACCAGGTTCGCCCGCGTCACCCCGAAAAGGTGAACCGGCCGGATGCGCTGTCGCCGCCGAAGCCGGACTGGATCCGGGTACGCGCGCCGAACACCCGCGGCTATGCCGACACGCGAAAGATCGTCAAGGAGAACGGCCTCGTCACGGTGTGCGAGGAGGCCGGCTGCCCGAATATCGGCGAGTGCTGGGACAAGAAGCACGCCACCTTCATGATCATGGGGGATACTTGCACGCGGGCCTGCGCGTTCTGCAACGTCAAGACCGGCATGCCCGGCGCGCTCGACGCCAATGAGCCGGAGCATGTCGCGGAAGCGACCTTCAAGCTCGGGCTGACCCACGTCGTGGTGACCTCGGTCGATCGCGACGACCTCGCCGACGGCGGCGCCGAGCACTTTGCGCAGACGATTCGCGCCATTCGCGCGCGCTGCCCGACCACGACCATCGAAATCCTCACCCCCGACTTCCTGCGCAAGGAAGGCGCGCTGGAAGGTGGTCGCGGCAGCCAAGCCCGACGTATTCAACCACAATCTGGAAACCGTGCCGGCGCGTTATCTCACGGTACGCCCGGGCGCGCGCTATTTCCATTCGATCCGGCTCCTGCAGCGGGTCAAGGAGATCGATCCCACGATCTTCACCAAATCAGGCATCATGGTTGGCCTCGGAGAGGAGCGCCATGAAGTGCTGCAGGTGATGGACGATCTGCGTTCGGCGGACGTCGATTTCCTGACCATCGGGCAGTATCTGCAGCCGACCCGCAAGCACCACGCCGTCATGCGCTACGTGACGCCGGACGAATTCGGGGGCTACGAGAAGGTCGCCTATACCAAGGGTTTTCTGATGGTGTCGGCCAGTCCGCTGACCCGCTCGTCGCATCATGCGGGTGAGGATTTTGCCAAGCTCCAAGCGGCCCGTGTCGCACGAGCCCGCTAGCCTTGGATTGAACCAATGCAACGCGTTCTTGTCATGGGATCGTCGGGGTCCGGCAAATCGACATTTGCCAGGCGGCTGTCGGATATAACAGGCATTCCCTTCTTTTCGCTGGATGCGTTGTACTGGAGGCCCGGCTGGGTGACTTCCGACAATGCCGAGTTCGAACAGCGCGTGGCCGAGGTTGCGCTTCAGCCGCAATGGGTTATCGATGGCAATTACACCAGGCACGGCGCCGGCGAATTGCGCCGCGAGGTCAGCGACACCGTCATCTGGTTCGACTTGCCGCGCAGGACCTGCATGTTCGGCATCATGAAGCGAATCGCCAGCAGCTACGGCCGTGTTCGCCCGGAAATGGCCGAGGGCTGTCCGGAGAGAATCGACTTCGAGTTCCTTCACTACGTCTGGACCTATCGCCGGCAACAGCGGCCGAAACTTTTGGAGTATTTTCAGGGACTGCGCGCCGATCAATCGCTTGTCTGCTTTACCGATCGGGCGCAGGCAAATGATTACTTGAAGAAAATCGCGTTCAAGCAGAGCCCGGCGAGTATTCACTGATGCCTCGCTTTTCCAGCAAGCGCCGCGTTCATCATACCGCGTCGCACATGTTCGATCTGGTCGCCGATGTCGAGCGCTATCCGGAGTTCGTGCCGTTGTGCCAATCGCTGAAGATACGGCAGCGTACGCAGAAAAGCTGACGGCACTGAAGTCGTCGTCGCTGACATGACTGTATCGTTCAAGCTGGTACGGGAGTCCTTCACCAGCCGGGTGACGCTGGATCGGCCGAACCTGAAGATCATGGTCGAATACCTGAAGGGCCCTTTCAGCAATCTGGAAAACCGCTGGACGTTCGAACCGAAATCCGAAACCGACTGCGACGTCGGGTTCTTCCTGTCCTACGAATTCAAGAGCCGGATGCTGGCGATGCTGATGGGGACGATGTTCGATACGGCCTTCCAGCGTTTTGCCGCCGCGTTCGAAAAGCGGGCGGACGTGATCTACGGGAAGCCCGCCGCCGGGACCCGAAGCTAGCTCCGCAACTCGGCGCTCTTGGAAAGATTCCAGGAAACAACAACGGAACGGTTGAAATGACGACATTCGAACGCGTTGGCTTTATCGGCCTCGGTGGAATGGGACGAGGCTTGGTCAAGAACCTCGTTGCCAAGGGCGTGGCGGTCACCGCCTATGATCTCAACCCGGCGGCAATGGCCGTTGCCAAATCGTTCGGCGCGACCGCTGCCAGCGGTCTTCAGGAAATTCGCGACAATTGCCGCATCGTCATGATTTGCGTCAACGAGGCCGAGGATGTCGAGGCGTTGATGACTTGCAGCGATGGGCTGCTCGCCAGTCCGGCGCCGGGATTCATCATCGTGGATCACACCACCGGCAGCCCGCAGATGGTGGCAAAGCTCGACCGCATGGTGCGGGCAGCCGGCGGTCGGTATGCCGAAGCACCGATGACGCGAACCCCGAAACACGCCGACATCGGCAAGGTCAACGTGCTGTTCGGCGGCGAGCGCGACCTGCTTGACGACCTCAGGCCCTATTTTGAGCTCTATGCCGAAAACATCTTCCACATCGGTCCGTTGGGGCACGCGATCCGCCTCAAGCTCATTCACAACTATATCGCTTTCGCCAATGTGGCGGCGTGGTGCGAGGGGTTTGCGCTCGCGGCCAAGGATGGGCTCGACCTCTCGCAACTCATCCGCATCATCTCGGCGGCCGGTGGCAAGAGCGGCATGCTCGATCTTTACGGCCAGGCCACGCTCGATGGCGACTTCACCCCGCTGATGTCGCTGGCGAACGCCCGCAAGGACGTCCGCTACTACGCGCGCTGGCTGGAGGAGGCGGGTCTGCCCGGGTTCATGGCTGAGGCCGTGCACCAGACCTACCGGCAGGCGGCGCTGCTCGGGCACGACGGCGAGTCCTGCACAGCCGTCATCAAGGCTTACGAGGCCGTAACTGGCGTGGACGCACGGGTGCGGCCGAAAGACCAACAATAGGGAAAATGCCCAACCGCATATCTGATTTCGCAGGAAACCGGTTGCTGGTGCCGATGCCAGTCTTTAAGCCGGTCGCAAATCCGTAATCCCCGACACGGAAGGACAGGGCGATGGAAGCAAATCTTCGAACCGGTGGCCATATTCTCATCGAGCAACTGGCCTTGCACGGCGCCGATACCGTGTTCGGCGTGCCCGGCGAAAGCTTCCTGGCTGCCCTCGACGGCATGTATCAGAGCCAACGCGTGCGGTTCATCAACGCGCGGCAGGAGGGCGGCGCCGCCATGATGGCGGAGGCCTATGGCAAGCTGACGGGACGGCCCGGGATCGTGTTCGCCACCCGCGGCCCCGGCGCTACTAACGCGTCCTCCGGTGTCCATGTCGCGTTCCAGGACTCGACGCCGCTGATCCTGCTGCTTGGCCAGGTCGGACGCGACATGATGGAGCGCGAGGCGTTTCAGGAAATCGATTATCGCCAGATGTTCGGACCGATGGCGAAATGGGTCGCCCAGATCGACGATGCGCGGCGGATTCCCGAGTTCATTTCGCGCGCCTTCTTCACCGCGACCTCGGGCCGTCCCGGCCCGGTCGTGCTGGCGCTGCCCGAGGACATGCTCACCGACACCGCGGAGGTGGCGGATGCGCCGCCCTACAATCCGATTCCGGTCGCGCCCGATGACGGCGCGTTGCGGCAATTCCATGCGCTGCTGTCGGAGGCGAAGCGGCCGTTCCTGATCGTCGGCGGCGGCGGATGGAGCGATCAGGCCCGCCGCGATCTCGAAACGTTTGCCGCTGCGCATGAGGTTCCAGTCGGCGTCTCGTTCCGATGCCAGGACTATTTCGACAATCTGCATCCTACCTATGGCGGCCATGTCGGCATCGGTCTCGACGCAAAAATCGCCGACCGGATCCGCACCAGCGATCTGGTGATCGCGCTTGGCGCGAGGCTGGGGGAGGCCACCACATCCGGCTACACACTGTTCGATATTCCGAAACCGAAGCAGCCGCTGGTTCACATCTATCCCGATCCGGAAGAGATCGGCCGCGTCTATTCGCCGACGCTCGGCGTGGTCGCGAGCAGTGCGGCCTTTGCAGCCGCCATCAAGCGGCTGGAGCCGAAGCATCAATCGCGCGCCGACTATGTCAAGGCGGCGCATGCCGACTATCTCGCCTTTACGGAGCCGACCCGCTCGCCCGGCGACGTGCAGCTCTCGCAGATCGTGCGCGGTTTGAGCGATCGCTTGCCGCATGACACCATCATCTGCAACGGCGCCGGCAATTATGCCGTCTGGGTGCACCGTTTCTGGCGTTATCGGCAATTTCGTACCGAACTCGCGCCGACCTCGGGATCGATGGGCTATGGGTTGCCCGCAGCCGTTGCCGCCAAGCTCAAGCATCCCGAGCGAACCGTGATCGCGTTCGCCGGTGACGGCTGCTTCCAGATGACCGGGTTGGAGTTCATGGCCGCGGTCGAAAACCGGCTGCCGCTGATTGTGATCGTCTGCAACAACGGCATGTACGGCACCATCCGGATGCACCAGGAGCGGACCTATCCGGGCCGTGTCTCCGGCACCGATCTGGCCAACCCCGACTTTGCCGCACTGGCTCGCGCCTGTGGCGGGTTCGAGCATATGTCGAGCGCACCGAAGATTTCGCGCGTGCGTTCGACGAAGCCGTGGCAAGCGGACTTCCGGCCATCATCGAGCTTTCGATCAGCCCAGAGGCGTTGACGCCGGTGAGCTCGCTGAGCGAAACGCGCGCTAAGGCTTTGGCCGCGGCGGTTTGATGCTGGTTTATGGCCGCGTCGGCCGGCGCCGTTTAACGGCGCTGCGCCGCGGCGTACGGGCCACCCGTGGGCGTAGCCGGCTCATCGTTTCGCGTCGCGGCTTGACCGGCGGCTGCGGTCCGCGTGCCAGCTCCATCAGCATGCGCAGCGCTTCCACCACCGAGCGCTGGCGCACAGTGGTGCGGCCGATCGCACCGAAACGGAATTCGCGATGCAGGATCTTGCCGTCGCGCGACGCAACCGCGAAATGCACGAGGCCGACCGGCTTGCCCGGCGTGGCCCCGCCGGGGCCAGCGATGCCGGTAATCGATACTGCAAGATCGACGCCGGCCTTTTCCAGCGCGCCGACCGCCATCGCGGTCGCAGTTTCCTTGCTGACCGCACCAAAGGTCGAGAGTGTTGAGGCCTTGACGCCGAGCATCGCGCGCTTGGCTTCGTTGGAATAGGTGATGAAGCCACGGTCGATCACATCCGACGAACCGGGGATGTCGGTGAGGGCGCCGGCGACCAGGCCACCCGTGCAGGACTCCGCCGTCGCGATCGTCAGCTTGCGCATTCGGCACAAATCAAGCAGCGAGCGGGCGAGGGCGCGGGCGTCGCTGCCGCTCATATTACTCGCCCCAGGGGAGACGGATGGTGGCGCTCGCAGTTGCCGCGATGCCTTCCTCGCGGCCGGTAAAGCCAAGCCGTTCGCTGGTCGTCGCTTTCACCGCAACGCGGGAAATGTTGAGCCCGGTGATCTCGGCGATGCGGGCGCGCATGACATCGCGCAGCGGCCCGATCTTCGGGCGCTCGCAAATCATCGTGACTTCGAGATTGGCGATCCGTCCGCCCCGCGCGGTGACGCGATCGACGGCATATTTGAGGAATTTGTCGGACGCCGCACCCTTCCACTGCGGATCACTCGGCGGAAAGTGCGAGCCGATATCGCCGTCGGCCAGCGCGCCGAGGATG
The DNA here is from genome assembly GCF_043203335.1 of Bradyrhizobium sp. RDI18. Classification (NCBI taxonomy): domain Bacteria; kingdom Pseudomonadati; phylum Pseudomonadota; class Alphaproteobacteria; order Hyphomicrobiales; family Nitrobacteraceae; genus Bradyrhizobium; species Bradyrhizobium sp. RDI18. The sequence goes on from NZ_JBICRN010000008.1 coordinate 720,468, forward strand.
GCGTCGACCAGGGCGTGCAGGCCGACGTCGCCGTCGGAATGGGCGAGAAAGCCTCTGACGTGCGGCACCCGTACGCCGCAGAGCATCAGATGATCACCGTCGCCGAAGGCGTGCACGTCGTAGCCGGTGCCGGTCCTGATGTCGCCGAGCTGGGCGGCGAGCCGGGCTTCCTCACGAATGAAATCTTCAGGCGTCGTCAGTTTCATGTTTGCAGGATCGCCTTCAAAGGTCGCCACCGTCAATCCCGCCCATTCCGCGAGCGCCGCATCGTCGGTGAAATCGCTGCGGCCGTCGCGCGCGGCGCGGCGATGGGCATCGAGAATGACATCGAAGCGAAACGCCTGCGGCGTTTGCGCGATTCGCAGCCTTGCACGTTCGGGCGTCGCCTCGACGTGACCGGCATCACCGACCTGCTTGATCGTATCGGTGACGGGAATTGTCGGAATAGCAGCGCCCGTCCGACCGGCGGCATCGATCGCACGCGAAATTACCGCGGAGGTCACAAAGGGACGCGCGGCATCGTGGATCAGGACGATGTCGGGCTTGTCTGCAGCCAGCGCCTCGAGTCCAGCATGCACCGAGGCCTGACGGGTGGCTCCGCCACTGGTGGGAGGTTGATGGCGCAGCCCTGCGACGGCTTCGTTGAAGATGGCGGCGTCATCGGGATTCACCACCGGCTGCACGGCGAAGATGTCTGGATGCCGGCTGAACGCTTGCATGGCGCGGAAGATCACCGTCTGCCCACCGATCTCGCGATATTGCTTGGGTCCTCCGGCGCCAGCGCGAAGCCCGCGTCCGGCTGCGACGAGAATGGCTGCGGTACGCTCAGGTCTGGGCATCTGCACTCAAATACGAACGAATGAGGGTTGAGGAGGGTGTCGGCCGCGCTGGCGCACAGCCCTTACCATGCCAGATACGGAAAAACAGAGCGTTTCCCATGCGCTGTGGGAAAAGCGGTTTTTGTTGCAGTGCACTTGCACAAATGATAGATCTGTCTAAAGTGTAGGCAAGAAGCTTGACTGCCCAAGATTTGTGCTCACAATATGCGCCGACGGTTGCAATGAAGCCGCCGCCCCAACCATGAGAACGCCGTGACCGGCCCGGAAAGTTCACGCTCTAAGCCGTTGAAAATAGGCGAGATTGCTGTCGCTAACCGGGTCCTTCTGGCGCCGATGTCCGGCGTCACCGATGCCCCCTTTCGACGCCTTGCCGCCACGCTCGGCGCCGGACTGGTCGTTTCCGAGATGACCGCCAGCGACGAACTCGTGCACGGCAGGCCGATGTCGCTTCTGCGCTGCGAGACAGCCGGTGTCGGACCGCATGTCGTTCAGCTCGCGGGCTGCGAGGCGCATTGGATGGCGGAGGGGGCGAGGGTTGCGGAGGCTGCCGGCGCCGACATCATCGACATCAACATGGGCTGTCCGGCGCGTCATGTCACCGGCGGCCAGTCCGGCTCGGCGCTGATGCGCGATCTCGATGATGCGCTCAAGCTGATCGAAGCCACGATCGCGGCGGTCAAGGTGCCGGTGACGCTGAAGATGCGGCTCGGCTGGGACGATCGCTCGCTCAACGCGCCCGAGCTGGCGCGCCGCGCGGAAGCCGCCGGGGTGCAGATGATCACCGTGCACGGGCGCACGCGCTGCCAGTTTTACAAGGGCGTCGCCGATTGGACCGCCGTGCGCGCGGTCAGGCACGCGGTTTCCGTGCCGCTCGTCGTCAACGGCGACATCACCTCATTCGAGCAGTCGGTCCGCGCACTGGAAGTGTCGGGCGCGGACGCCGTGATGATCGGGCGCGGTGCGCAGGGCCAGCCCTGGCTGCCGGGCCAGATCGGCCGTCGGCTTGAGACCGGACAGGCTGAGACTGCGCCGTCGCTGGCCGAACAACTCGCGCATGTGCGCGCACTCTACGACGAAATCTGCAGCCATTACGGACTGCGCATCGGGCTCAAGCATGCGCGCAAGCATCTCGGCTGGGCGCTGGAGGTGGCGGCGCAATGCAGCCGCGCGCCTGCGGAGACGCTGAAGGGCTGGCGGCAAAAGATTCTGACGTCGGAGGATCCGCACCGCGTCCACCGGTCGCTGCAGGACGCGTTCGACGATTTCGCATGGAGTGCTGCTGCATGAATTCAGCCGCAGAATATCGCCGCGCCGTGCCCTCCGAAAGCGAGGCCATTCTCAACGCGCTGCCCAACCCGGTGCTGCTGGTGGCGCCGGACGGCCGTATCATCGACGCCAACATCGCCGCCGAATCCTTCTTCGAGATTTCGACGCAGTTCCTGCGGCGGCAGTCGCTGAAAGAATTGGTGCCGTTCGGCAGCCCACTGCTGGCGCTTATCGACCAGGTGCGATCGAGCGGCTCGCCGGTGAACGAATATAAGGTCGATCTCGGCACGCCTCGCATCGGCGGCGATCGCCAGGTCGACCTGCACGTAGCGCCGCTCACCGAACGGCCCGGCCACATCGTCGTGATGCTGCAGGAGCGCACCATCGCCGACAAGATGGACCGTCAGTTGACGCACCGGAGCGCGGCGCGCTCGGTAATCGCGCTGGCCGCGATGCTGGCGCACGAGATCAAGAACCCGTTGTCGGGCATCCGCGGCGCGGCGCAATTGCTGGAGCAGGCGGCCTCGTCCGAAGACCGCATGCTGACGCGGCTGATCTGCGATGAGGCCGACCGCATCGTCACCCTGGTCGACCGCATGGAGGTGTTCGGCGACGACCGCCCGGTGGCGCGCGGGCCAGTCAACATCCATTCCGTGCTCGACCACGTCAAACGGCTGGCGCAGTCCGGCTTCGCCCGCAACATTCGTTTCATCGAGGACTACGATCCGTCGTTGCCGCCGGTGCTGGCCAATCAGGACCAGCTCATTCAGGTCTTCCTCAATCTCGTGAAGAACGCCGCCGAAGCGGTCGCCGATCTCGGCAGCGATGCGGAAATCCAGCTCACCACCGCCTTTCGTCCCGGCGTTCGCCTGTCGGTGCCGGGCAAGAAATCGCGGGTATCGTTGCCGCTGGAGTTCTGCGTCAAGGACAATGGATCCGGCGTGCCGGAAGACTTGCTGCCGAACCTGTTCGATCCCTTCGTGACGACGAAGCAGACCGGGAGCGGGCTGGGTCTCGCCCTGGTTGCCAAAATCGTCGGCGATCACGGCGGCATCATCGAATGCGAGATCCCAGCCGCGGAAGACGACGTTCCGGGTGCTGATGCCGATGTTCAATCCCGCCAAACAGTTCGACCAAAGCAACCGCGACGGCGTTCCGGGTACGCTGCCGCCTGCCTCACAGGACGCAAGATGAGGAATAGCAATGCCCGCAGGTAGCATACTCGTTGCCGATGACGACACCGCCATCCGCACGGTTTTGAACCAGGCTCTTTCGCGCGCCGGATATGAAGTGCGCCTGACCGGGAACGCCGCGACGCTGTGGCGCTGGGTGAGCCAGGGCGAGGGCGATCTCGTCATCACCGACGTGGTGATGCCGGACGAGAACGCGTTCGATCTCTTGCCCCGCATCAAGAAGATGCGGCCGAACCTTCCCGTCATCGTCATGAGCGCCCAAAACACCTTCATGACGGCAATCCGGGCGTCGGAACGCGGCGCCTATGAATATCTGCCGAAGCCTTTCGACCTCAAGGAACTCATCACCATCGTTGGCCGCGCATTGGCCGAGCCGAAGGAGCGGGTGACGAGCGCCGCGGACGAGGGTGAATTCGATTCGATTCCCTTGGTCGGCCGCTCTCCGGCGATGCAGGAGATCTACCGCGTGCTGGCGCGGCTGATGCAGACCGACCTCACGGTGATGATCTCCGGCGAGTCCGGCACCGGCAAGGAACTGGTTGCCCGCGCGCTGCACGACTACGGCAAGCGCCGCAACGGCCCGTTTGTCGCCGTCAACATGGCGGCGATCCCGCGCGATCTGATCGAGATCGGAGTTGTTCGGCCACGAGCGCGGCGCGTTCACCGGCGCCAACACCCGCGCCTCAGGCCGGTTTGAACAGGCCGAGGGGGGCACTCTGTTTCTTGACGAAATCGGCGACATGCCGATGGAGGCGCAGACGCGGCTACTGCGGGTGCTGCAGCAGGGCGAATACACCACCGTCGGCGGCCGTACCCCGATCAAGACCGACGTACGGATCGTGGCGGCAAGCAACAAGGATTTGCGCATCCTGATCCAGCAGGGTCTGTTCCGGGAAGACTTGTTCTTCCGCCTGAACGTGGTGCCTCTGCGCCTGCCGCCGTTGCGTGAGCGGATCGAGGATCTGCCCGATCTCATCCGGCACTTCTTTTCGCTCGCCGAAAAGGACGGCTTGCCGCCGAAGAAGCTCGACACGCTGGCGCTGGAACGGCTCAAGCAGCACCGTTGGCCTGGCAACGTGCGCGAGCTCGAAAACCTCGCGCGCCGGCTGGCCGCGCTTTATCCGCAGGACGTCATTACGGCCTCGGTGATCGATGGTGAGCTGGCGCCGCCGGCGGTCACCTCGGGCGGCAACGCCCCGATCGGCGTGGAAAACCTCGGGGGCGCGGTCGAGGCCTACCTGTCCTCGCATTTCTCGGGCTTTCCGAACGGCGTGCCGCCGCCGGGCCTCTACCACCGCATCCTCAAGGAAATCGAGATACCGCTGCTCACCGCGGCGCTGGCGGCCACGCGCGGCAACCAGATTCGTGCGGCCGACCTGCTCGGCCTCAACCGCAATACGCTGCGGAAGAAGATCAGGGATCTCGATATCCAGGTCTATCGGAGCGGCGGCTAGCGATTGCACCTGCTTCCTTCCGCAATAAAGACGGGTGACCCCCCGCTGGGGATCGATCGCTTTAACGGTCGGATTCGCCGTGGAATTGTCGCAATTCGGCAACATTGTGATATGAATGCATCAGTCCGCACCTGGCGGGCCCTCACCGAATTGCCGGAATGACCACCGCAGAGACGAACTCGGCACCATCGTTCGACCCATCGCTTACCGAATCCGGAGGGGGGATCCTGCGGAAGTGGGTGGCGCCGTTTGCGGTCGCCGTCGCGCTGCTGTCGGCATTTCTGACCTTCATCGTCTTGGCCGGCCTGACGCCGATCGAGCCGACCCGCCAGGTTGTCTATTCGTTCCTGCTGATCAATGCAGCGACCACACTTCTGCTGGTCGCAATCATCGCCCGCGAAGTCTGGCTGGTGATCCAGGCGCGGCGGCGCGGCCGGGCCGCGGCACGGCTGCACGTTCAGATCGTCAGCCTGTTCTCCATCATCGCCGTGCTGCCGGCCGTACTCGTCGCGATCGTCGCCAACGTGACCATCGACCGCGGCCTCGACCGGCTGTTTTCGGGTCCGACACGCGAGGTCATAGAGAACTCGCTGACCGTTGCCCGTGCCTACATGCAGGAGCACGCAAGGCTTATCCGTGGCGACATCCTGGGTATGACGGAAGATATTGCCCGTGCGCGACCGTTGTATGATCAGGACCGGCGGTCGTTTCAGGAACTGCTGACCGCGAATGCGGCCGCGCGAAACCTGCCAGCCGCGATGCTGGTTGACAAGGATGGCAACATCCTGGTCACGGCGAAGACCGGAATCCAGCAGGAATTCACGACACCGCCGCAGGAGTTTCTCAGCAACGTCAATGAAGATGAGCCGCCGATCGCGGTCTTTCCCGAAGCCAATTATGTGGCCGCGGTGATCCGGTTGCGCGCCTTTGACGATACCTTCCTTTACGTGGCACGCCTGCTCGATCCGCGTGTGATCAGCCAGCTCAAGCAGACCGAGGCCAGCGTCGCCGAATATGCCCAGATCGAAGCCCGTCGACTCGGCATTCAGGTCGCCTTCGCGCTGATGTTTGCGGTGATTGCGCTGACCATTCTGATGGCGTCGGTGCTGATCGGGCTGAATTTCGCCAACTGGCTGGTGGCGCCGATCCGCAATCTAATGAGCGCGGCCAACATCGTTTCGACCGGCGATCTGCATGTCCAGGTGCCTGTCCATAAATCCGAGGGTGATCTCGCCCAACTCGGCGAGACCTTCAACAAGATGACGGCCGAATTGCGCACCCAGCGCGACGAGCTGGTCAGCGCCTCGGATCTGATCGACAGCCGACGCCGCTTCATCGAGGCGGTGCTGTCCTCGGCCAGCGCCGGTATCATCGGCGTCGACGCTTCGGGCAGCGTCGGCATTCTGAATCGCTCGGCCGAGAAACTGATCGGCCATGCGGAATCGGAGACGCTGGACCATCCGCTGTCGGACGTGCTGCCCGAGCTCGACGACATGATGAAGACCGCGCGTGAGGGGACGCAGCGCCTGGTGCAAGGCCAGATCACGATCACCCGCGACGGCCACGAGCGCAACCTGTCGGTCCGCGTCAGCGCCGAGCAGACCAGCCACTCGCGCGACAGCTACATCATCACGCTCGACGACATCACGGAGCTCGTCTCGGCGCAACGTACCTCGGCATGGGGCGACGTGGCGCGCCGCATCGCCCATGAGATCAAGAATCCGCTGACGCCGATCCAGCTTTCGGCCGAACGCATCCGCCGCAAATTCGGCAAGGTCATCACCGAAGACAAGAACATCTTCGAACAATGTACCGAAACCATCGTGCGACAGGTCGACGACATCAGGCGGATGGTCGATGAATTCTCCGCTTCGCGCGGATGCCAAAGCCGGTCATGGAAGGCGAGGACGTCGCCGATACCGTGCGGCAGGCGGTATTCCTGATGAAGGTCGGACATCCCGATCTCGATATCGAGGCCGATATCAAGCAGGACCCGATGCGCGCGCAGTTCGATCGCCGGTTGATCTCCCAGGCGCTGACCAACATCATCAAGAACGCGACGGAGGCGATCGAGCAGGTGCCGCCGGAAGAACTCGGCAAGGGACGCATCGACGTCATCGCCGCGCGCGAAAACGACGACATCGTGATCGACGTGATCGACAACGGTATCGGCCTGCCGAAAGTGAGCCGCGCGCGGTTGCTGGAGCCCTATGTGACGACGCGCCAGAAGGGCACCGGTCTCGGGCTTGCCATCGTCGGCCGCGTCCTGGAAGACCATGGCGGCCGCATCGAGCTCAAGGACGCCTCTGATTTCCGCCCCGGACAGCGCGGCGCCTGGATGCGGCTGCGGTTCGCCGTATCCGGCCATGCGCCGAAGCAACCGGCTCCGGAGGCAAAACCACAGATTGACGAAACCAATGAGGCGGCATCCGCGACCAATGATGAACAAAAACCGAAGCCGCAACGGGCAACTGACAAGGCAGGTGTAACCCATGGCCAGTGACATTCTGATTGTCGACGACGAAGCCGATATTCGTGACCTCGTTGCGGGCATCCTGGAAGACGAAGGCTTCAATACCCGTACCGCGCGCGACAGCGATTCGGCGTTGGCTGAGGTCGCCAACCGCCGCCCGCATCTGGTGTTTCTCGATATCTGGCTGCAGGGCTCCAAGCTCGACGGCCTGCAACTTCTCGAGCAAATCAAGAAGGAGCACGCCGACGTTCCGGTGGTGATGATCTCCGGCCACGGCAACATCGAGACCGCGGTGGCGGCGATCAAGCGGGGCGCCTATGACTTCATCGAAAAGCCGTTCAAGTCCGACCGCCTGATCCTGGTGGCGACGCGGGCGCTGGAGACCTCGCGCCTCAAGCGCGAGGTGAAGGAACTCAAGCAACTGGCTCCCACCGCGAGCGTTCTCACCGGACGCTCCGCCTGCATGAACCAGTTGCGCCAGACCATCGACCGCGCCGCCAAGGCCAACAGCCGTATCCTGATCGTCGGCCCCTCCGGTTCGGGCAAGGAATTGGCTGCGCGCACGCTGCACAATGCATCGAGCCGTGCAGAAGGCCCGTTCGTCGTCATCAACGCCGCGGCGATCACCCCGGAACGGATGGAAGTCGAGCTGTTCGGCATCGAGCAGACGAACGGCGAGCAGCCGCGCAAGCCTGGCGCGTTGGAAGAGGCACACGGCGGCACGCTGTTCATCGACGAAATCGCCGACATGCCGCGCGAAACCCAAAACAAGATCCTGCGCGTACTGGTCGATCAGACCTTTCAACGCTCGGGAGGTGCCGCCAAGATTCATGTCGACGTCCGAATCATCTCCTCGACCGCGCGCAATCTGGAGGAGGAGATCGCGGAAGGGCGATTCCGGGAGGATCTCTACCATCGACTGTCAGTGGTGCCGATCCGTGTTCCCCCGCTGTCGGAACGCCGCGAGGACATCCCCGAACTGATCGATTATTTCATGGACCAGATATCGGCGGCGACGGGCTTGCCGAAGCGGCAGATCGGCCAGGATGCAATGGCCGTATTGCAGTCCCATGTCTGGCCCGGCAACGTCCGCCAGCTCCGGAACAATGTCGAGCGCGTCATGATTCTGGCCGGCGGCGGACCGGAAGCGATCATCACGGCCGATATGCTGCCTCAGGACGTCGGCTCGATGGTGCCGGCGATGCCGACCAGCAACAATGGCGAGCACATCATGGGCTTGCCGCTGCGCGAGGCGCGGGAAGTGTTCGAGCGTGACTATCTGATCGCGCAGATCAGCCGGTTCTCGGGCAATATTTCGCGTACGGCCGAATTCGTCGGCATGGAGCGTTCGGCGCTGCACCGCAAGCTCAAGGCACTGGGTGTTGGCTGAGGCTGATTGAATCGCTTGACGCTGATTGAATCGCTTATGCGATTCAGATCGAACGCGCGCCCAAGCCATTGGGGTCTCTCCGATCCATGCATCTGCTTGGGAATATTTATCTCTTTCCGGACACTTGCGGAGAATGGCCACTGGGTTCCGCGCCGGTGGCGCCCGAACTGGCTTGCCTAATAACCGCGCGTACCCTCTAATCGTGCTGCCGAGCCGACCGGAGGGGGATCTCAGGGTGGGCCGGCAGGTCGGAGCAGGCTCCGTGAGAGAGTAACAACCGGCTTAATAAAAAAGAAGCACAAGACGGCGGGACAAAAACAATGGCGGCAGACCGCGCACAAAATCTACAAGACACCTTCCTAAATCACGTTCGTAAAACAAAAACGCCACTGACGATCTTTCTGGTCAACGGAGTAAAGCTGCAGGGGATAGTCACCTGGTTCGACAATTTCTGCTTGCTGCTTCGGCGCGACGGCCACTCGCAGCTAGTCTACAAGCATGCGATCTCGACCATCATGCCCGGCGCTCCGATCCAGTTGTTCGAGGGCGGCGAGGATGCTCCGGCTTGAGAGTGAACTGATTGGAACCCTTCGACCGTGAAGGGAGCGTCGACCGTCCGCGGTCGGCGGGGGCCAAACAAAGCGGGCGGGTGATCGTCATCGGCCCATATTTGCGAATGCGCCGCGGCGATGCCGATGCGCAGGCGAACGAGGCTGCGCGCGATTTCGAGGCCCGGCTCGAGGAAGCCACGGGTCTGGCGCGTGCCATCGACCTCGCGATCGCCGATGCGCTGATTGCGCCGGTGACCCAGATCCGTCCAGCGACTTACCTCGGCAAGGGCAAGGTCGAGGAGATCACGGGCCTGATCGCAGGCCATGACATCGAGCTGGTGGTGATGGATTGCGCGTTGTCGCCGATCCAGCAGCGCAACCTCGAGAAGGCCTGGAACACCAAGGTGCTCGACCGCACCGGGCTGATTTTGGAAATTTTCGGCCGCCGCGCCAAGACCAAAGAAGGCGCGCTGCAAGTCGAGCTCGCGCACCTGAACTATCAGCGCAGCCGTCTGGTGCGGTCCTGGACCCATCTGGAGCGCCAGCGCGGCGGTTTCGGCTTCATGGGCGGCCCCGGCGAGACCCAGATCGAGGCCGACCGCCGCCTGATCGGCGACCGCATCACGCGGCTGGAAAATGAACTGAAGAAGGTGCAGGCGACGCGGCGGCTGCATCGCGCCGGCCGGCAGCGGGTGCCGTATCGCGTGGTTGCGCTGGTCGGCTACACCAATGCCGGCAAATCGACTCTATTCAACCGGCTCACACGCGCCGACGTGCAGGCGGCCGACATGCTGTTTGCGACGCTGGATCCGACCTTGCGCGCGCTGAGCCTGCCGCATGGCGGCAAGGCGATGCTCTCGGACACCGTCGGGTTCATCTCCAACTTGCCTACGCAGCTCGTCGCCGCCTTCCGCGCCACGCTGGAAGAGGTGCTGGAGGCCGATATCATTCTCCACGTCCGCGACATCTCGCATGAAGACGCGGAGGCGCAGGAGCGCGACGTTGATGCCGTGCTGCGTCAGCTCGGCATCGATCCGGATGCCGGCGCACGTATCCTCGAGGTCTGGAATAAGATCGATCGCTTCGATCCCGAGGAACGTGAGAACCTGCGCAACATCGCCGCGCGTCGCCCGCCGGAACGGCCATGCTTCCTGGTCTCCGCCGCGTCAGGCGAGGGGATCGATGCGTTGCTGACCGCGATCGAGGACCGCCTGGCGGCGACGCGCACGACGCTCGACCTCTCCATCGACGCTTCCGACGGCGCCGGCATCAGTTGGCTGCATCGCAATGCCGAAGTGCTCAACAAGGAACTCCGCGACGGACGCTTCGACATGACGGTGCGCGTCGACGAGACCAAGCGCGATATCGTGGTGTCGCGGTTTGATGCCGTTCCGCGGGTGGCGTAATTGTCGCGCGAACGCGCGTCCTATCTCCGATCACTCCGCGCTGAGGCTGAGGCGGCCGGCTGTTCAGCTTCCTTGGCTTCATCCCACAACGCATCCATTTCGGCGAGCGATGCGTCCGCGAGCGAGCGGCCTTTGGCCGCCAGTACGCGCTCGATATAGGCAAAGCGGCGCTCGAACTTGGCGTTGGTGCCGCGCAGCGCGGTTTCGGGATCGGCGCCGACATGCCGCGCCAGATTGACCAGCGCGAACAGGAGATCGCCGGTTTCGGCCGCGAGTTCGTCAGGCTTGCCGCTGTCGAGGGCTGCTTCGATCTCGTCAGCCTCCTCGCGAATCTTGTGCAGGACTGCGCGGGGATCGTTCCAGTCGAAGCCGACGGTTGAGGCCTTGCGCTGCAATTCCATCGCGCGCGTCAGCGCCGGCTGGCCGGCCTTGACGGTTGCGAGCAGCGATCTGTGCGCGGTCTCCTCCGGCGGCCGCCGCGCCGCGCGCTCGGCCTTTTCCTCAGCCTTTATGCGTTCCCACGCGCTCTTGACGCCCGCGGGAGCGATGTTGCCGTCCTTGTCGGCGAACACATGCGGATGACGGCGTATCAGCTTGCCTGTGATCGCCTCGACCACATCGCCGAAGGAAAAGGCGTTTTGCTCTTCCGCCATGCGGGCGTGATAGACGACCTGCAGCAGGAGATCGCCGAGTTCCTCGCGGAGATCATCGAGATCGCCGCGTGTGATCGCATCGGCCACCTCATAGGCTTCTTCGATGGTGTAGGGCGCGATCGTCGCAAAGTTCTGTTCGAGGTCCCACGGGCAGCCCGTGACCGGCGTGCGCAACGCCGCCATGATCTCGATGAGGCGGGAAATATCGCGGGAAGGGGTCATGGGATTTCCATCGCTTGGAGGGCAGGCCGCTTTATGCCGCAAGCGGTCGACCGATCCCAGCGGAACAGGTTAAAATCGAGGCAATTTCCACCGGTTGGCCTTGGGGCGCGGGAGTGCTAATTGCCCGTCATGAGCGACCAATCACCGTCCGAAACCGCGCTGGTGCTGTTTTCCGGCGGGCAGGATTCCACCACCTGCCTGGCCTGGGCCCTGCGGCGCTTTGCGCGCGTCGAAATGCTCGGCTTCAGCTACGGCCAGCGCCACGCCATCGAGCTCGAGTGCCGCGACCGGCTGCTGTCGGGCTTAAGGTCGTTGCGGCCGGATTGGGCGACAAAACTCGGCGAGAGCCACACGCTGGAGATCCCGACGCTTGCAGAGATTTCCGATACCGCGCTGACCCGCGATGTCGCGATCGAAATGGGCGCCGACGGCTTACCCAACACCTTCGTGCCAGGCCGTAACCTGGTGTTTCTCACCTTCGCCGCGGCGCTGGCGTACCGGCGTGGCATCCGCCACATCGTCGGCGGCATGTGCGAGACCGATTACTCCGGCTATCCAGACTGCCGCGACGAGACCATCAAGGCGCTGCAGTCCGCACTCAATCTCGGCATGGCGAAGAATTTTGAGCTGCATACGCCGCTGATGTGGCTCGACAAGGCATCCACCTGGAAGCTTGCGCATGAACTCGGCGGAGCAGGACTGGTCGATCTGATCCGCGAGCATTCCCACACCTGCTATCTCGGCGAGCGCGGCGCGCAGCACGATTGGGGTTATGGCTGCGGCGAATGCCCGGCTTGTACGCTGCGGGCGAAGGGCTGGCGGGAATATGCGGGGGCGTAGTCGGGCGGGACTTGCGCCGTGCGTTCGCTTGTCGTGGCCTGCGAAAGCGGGCGGTGGCTACTTCCCAAAATCCTCCGCCGTCAGCTCGATCGGCGCGCCGTGGGGCGTGCGGTCGGCGGCGTGATCCCAGGCGTCACGGTAGCGATGCAGGACATCTGACGTCGTGACGCCCTTGGCGGCGACGAGGGTTTCCAGCGTCGCGAGCCAGTGCCGGTAGTAGGTCTCGCCCGTATCTGGATCGCCTTCGGCCTGCGCGCGCTTGATTTGCGCCCCCAGCGTCTCCGCCCATTCGTTCCAGGTGAAGATGCCGGCCTCATGCAGCGCCAGTGCCATCGCAAAGGCACGCGCTTCCCACGGCTCGCGAAACACCGGGCCGTCTTCATCGCGCGGCACGCCGGGAACGGCGACCGCGGCGCGCATTGCCTGCTGCGGGGTCAAATCCATCACACGCGCTCCAGATAGGATTCCCAGGCGTCGACAGAGACGCTGAGCGTCGGGTCGCCGTCCTTGCCCCACAATTCCGGCCCGTCGAAACGCACGGTGTAGAGCCATTGCGGGTCTTCGCCCCGGCCAAGCGAATTGGTGTCAGGAAACACGTGGCAGCCGTGATTGAGCTCGATGGTGCCGAGATGGCCACGGACATATTGCGGCAGCCGCGTATGCGTCACTGGGTGGATGTCTTTCATCCGCACGGTGTCGCCGACCGCAAACATCGCAGGCGCTTTCGCCTCGCGTTCGGTCGGGCCGCCGCGGCGGATCGCCGGCGTGACCTCATTTGGAGCGATCGGCTTGACGCCGGGCTTAGGCGGCGACAGCACTTTGCCCGCCTCGATTTCCTCGCGCGTCACCAGCCCGCGCTCGATCATCAGCGTTTCCAGCCCGGCCAGCCATAATTCGAAATAGCTCTTGCTGAGGTAATCATCGGGCGACCGGTTCTCGCGCGCAAACCGCGACATATCGATGTTCCAGCCGCCCGGGCGCGCCATGGCAACCGTCAGCGCAAAGGCCCGGCGCTCCCAGTCAGCATGAAACACCGGCTCGTTCGGCTCGGGCACGACGGGCCCAAAACCCTTGGCGCCGCCCATGTCATGCGCGCCATCCATCAGGCAGCCTCACGGGGCTGTTTGGGCAGGCCGGTACCGATCATGCTGTCTCGGGTGACGAGTTCGGCGAGCTGTTGTTCACTCCAGCCCTCAGTACCCTCAGGGCGCATCGGCAGCACGAGGTAGCGGATTTCGGCGGTCGATCCCAGACCCGGATTTTGGAGGTGTCCGGCAGCGTCACGCCGAAATCCCTGAGCACGCCACGCGGATCGGAGACGGCGCGCGAGCGATAGGGCGCGGATTTGTACCAGACTGGCGGAAGCCCCAGCACGGGGTGCGGGTAGCAGGAGCACAGTGTGCACACGACCATGTTGTGCTGCTCGGGCGTGTTCTCCACGACGACCATGTGCTCGCCCTGGCGGCCGGAATAGTCGAGTTCTGCAATCGCAGCCGTTGCGTCCTTCATCAGCCGTTCGCGGTAGGCGGGATCGCTCCATGCCTTGGCGACCACGCGAACGCCGTTGCGCGGTCCGATTTTCTTTTCATAGAGATCGATCAGGAGGTCGAGCGCGGCCGGATCGACATAGCCCTTTTCGGTGAGGATCGATTCCAGTGCGCGCACGCGCAGCTCGGTCTCCGAGAGTTCGGAGTGGTCGTGGTGGTGATGATGGGTGTCGTGGTCATGGTCGCTCATGGCGTCAGGATAGGCGCAAAATCCGGGCTATGTCGAGGCAGGAAGTCCGCGGTTTCGCGAACAAGACGAACAGGAACCGACGAAGGATTCAGGTTCGCCGGAATTCTTTCTGGTCTAAACTTTCGAAAAGATGACGGACAGGGAGCGATGGATTGACCGGGTTAGTGACGATTGAAAAAGGCCTCGGGCCGGACGGCCGTATCGCTGTGGTGCGTTTCGACCGCGGCGACGGCATCAACGCGTTGTCGCCGGAGGCGCTGCGCCAGCTCACTGCTGCTGCTCGCAGTTTTGAAGATGATGGCGACACCTCTGTCGTGGTGCTGACCGGCGGCGCAAAGTCGTTCAGCGTCGGCTTTGATCTCAAGGACCCCGAGGGTCGTTCGCGCAAGACCATGGACCTCGGAGCCTTGCGCCGGCACTTGAAGCTTGGGCCGCGGCTGACCCAGGCCTGGCAGGACATGGAGCAGATCACGATCGGCGCCATCGAGGGCTTTTGCGTCGGCGGCGGCGTGGCGCTGGCGGTCGCGCTGGATTTCCGGGTGATGGCCAGAGATGCCCATATGCGCGTGCCCGAGATCGGGCTTGGCATGAACATGAGCTGGCAGAGCGTGCCGCGCATGCTGCATCTGATGGGACCGGCCCGCACCAAGCAGGCCGTAATCCTGGCCGACCAGCGCATCACTGCTGCCGAGGCTTACGAATGGCGCCTGGTGGAGGAGGTCGCTGATCCCGGCAAGGCGTTCGACGCAGCGATGGCGCTCGCCGCCAAAATCGCCGCTCAGCCGCCGCTATCCGTCGCCATGACCAAGCTGACGGTCAATCGCCTTGCGCACGCGCTCGATGATCTCGCCAGCCACATGGACGTCGACCAGTTTGCGCTGGCGAGCATGACCGAGGATCACAAGGAAGGCGTGGCAGCGTTTCTGGAGCGACGCAAACCGAAGTTCAGGGGGAAATAGCGCAGTATGGCCGCGCTGGCCAGATCTACCGCGACAACCCGTGGGATTGCCACACCCAAGAATATAGCGCAGCATCCTTCAATTGCATGATCGAAATCAAAACAGGATGGGCTATTTGCCCCTTGCAGCCTGCGAGCATTGAGTGCCTTGCGGGAGCTTAGATTATACACCGCCATTGCTGGCGAGCCCACATATGGAGAAGGCCCAATGAAAACCGTACAGGCGATGCTCGCCGAAGCCGATGCTGAAGTCCCGCGTATCAGTCCCGATGAAGCCAAGGGATTGCTGGGGAGGGCCGATGTGCTTTTTCTCGACGTTCGGGAGCCGGCGGAAGTTACTGCCTCTGGAAAAGTTCCGGGTGCCGTCGCCATACCGCGCGGCCTCGTGGAGTTCAAGGCGGATCCTGCCTCAGCGATGCATGATAAGGCCTTCGACCGGGCCAAGACGGTTATTGCTTACTGCGCATCCGGCGGGCGTTCCGCGTTGGTGGGAAAGACGCTGAAGGATATGGGTTACGGCAACGTACGCAATCTCGGCGGCTTCAAAGGCTGGTTGGACGCAGGCGGAGACGTCGAAAAGGGCTGAGGCGCAAGCTAGCGTTCGCGCACGACCGCGCATCGCGCGACGGTCGTCGCAACCTTCAAGTCACATGGTCTTCGGCCAATGGCTTGCCGGCGCCCGCGGCGGTCCACTGCGCTGCCGTGAAGTTGGGCCTTTTTTGACTTCAAAGGCCCAACGAACAACCTCACCGCGCCACTGCGCTGCCTCCAATATTCCAGCCGCGGCTGCCTTCGCCGAAGATCTCGTAGCCGGTTGCGGTCACTGCAACCGTGTCCTCCAGCTTGATGAAGCCGCGGCGTGGGTGCTTCATCGTCGTTTCGATCGACACCACCATGCCGGGCTCCAAGGGCCGGCGCGCGTCCGGGTCATCGTAGGGAATAGGGCCCTTGGCCGTCAGGCGAGGGGCCTCGTGGCTGACTAACCCCATGCCGTGCGCCAGGAAGTCGGTGCAGTCGCGCTGGTTCGACTGCGCGAGCCGCTTTTCCGCCGCGGCATAGATTTCGCCGCCCATCGCGCCCGGCCGCACCGCGGCGAACGTGGCCCGCTGGATGGCTTCGATTTCGGCCAGCAGGTCCTTGAGCTCGCTGTCCGGTTCGCCCAGCACGGCCATCCGCGCGAGGTCGCCAATATAGCCGTGATAGTTGCCGCCGGAATCCAGCGACAGCACGTCGCCGCTTTCCCAGCGGTCGGCGGAAGGCGCCCGGTTGTGGCTGGCGCCGCAGGCCAGCAGGCAATACTCGAAAGTCAATCCGCGCTTGACCTCTGCGATCCTCAGTGCGTCGAAAAGCTGCTGCTTGGTGGTGCCCGGGCCGTGGTTTGCGATCACCTTGTCCATGGATTCGATCACCAATTCCGAAGCCTTTTTCAGCTTGGCCAGCTCCGCCGGCGACTTCACGGCACGCAGGCGCTCGAGCACCAACAGCGCATCCTTGATCTCGCTATCGGGCAGGGCGTCCGAAAGAGCCCTGCCGGCATCCATCGGCAGGAACGGCATTTCGACGCCGATGCGCTTCATCGGTACGCCCGCGCTCTTGATCAGGCTTGCCGCCAGCGAAACGGCATCCAACGAGCCGTTGCCCTCGGTGCGGACTTGCGGAACCCAAAGTGGCGCCACGGCCCGCTGGTGCGTTTCCAGCCGGTGCCCGACATAGGCCGCCTTGTCGGACGCGCCCTTCGGGTAGATCAGGACGGGCAGGTACCGGCTGACGCCGAGCGCGTCCATGTAGTCGAAGAAGATCGCGCGCTCCGCGTCGAGCAGGTATTGGACATTGTGCTTCGACGTCGCGACGAGGATATCGAGACCGGCCGCTTCCATAAGGGAATCGAGCTTGGCGGTGTCAAATGGAATGGCGCGAGATTCGGTCGGGCGACTGACGCGTTCTTGCATGATGAGGACCTCCGTTGCGGCCGGCTTGAACCAACCGGCCTCGGGGCTTTGTGTTTCGCCTGGAACTGCATTGTGAGTGGGAAGCGGGGTTCCTACCAGCGATGAAATCGGCGAGCTCCAATGCAGATTGACGAACGCTGGCCGCTGCTGCGGCTCGGCGGCATGCGCCCGGGCGACGCGTTGTGGCAGCGGGTGGAGGAGTGCGCGCAACGCGTGGGACTCGGGATCGAACTGCTGACGCGCTTTCCGCATCAGATTTCGGGCGGCCAGAAGGCGCGCGTCGGCATCGCCTGCCGGCCGCGCCTGTTGGTGCTGGACGAGCCGACGGCGGCGCTCGACGTTTCGGTGCAGGCGGTGGCGCTGCAACTGCTCGACCGGTTGCGCCGCGAGGATGACTTGGCGTTCCTCTTCGTCAGCCACGACCTCAACGTCGTTCGCATGATGTGCGATCGGACCATCGTGCTGCAAAATGGTCGTATCGTCGAACAGGGCGAGAGCCGCGCGATGTTCGACAATCCGAAAACCGCTTACACACGCGAACTGGTCGAAGCCGTGCCGCATATCGAGCCGGAGCTGGCTGCATTCGCGACCTGATGACTGCCACGAGGCCCGCAAGAGCCGCTTTCGATCGATCGGTTGTAGCGGCGTTCCGCTGCGTCCGATGGAATAAAGCGCTGGTTTCGCGTGATTACAAATTATGCAGCTCGCGCTAAAAAGGCGGCAGATGGCACCGTGGTTCTCAATCGAATAGGGCAGTAGCGCTGTCGCGATTGGAGTGCGCCGCGACGATGCGCTGCATCATGTCGACGAATGCGGCTTGCTCCCGTTCGCTTAAATTGTCGAGCGTGGCGCGGTGTGCGGCCCGTGCTGAGGCCTCGATTTTTGCCAGAAGCGCCGCTCCCGCCGGGGTCAATTTACAGAGCCGCGCGCGGCGGTCCTCGTCATCCACGGCTCTTTCGACGAAATTGCGGGCGGCCAGCCGCTTGAGCGCTCCGGTCGTCGTCGTCCTGTCCAGCGCGATATCGGCCGCTAACGTGGTCTGATCGGCGGTTTTCCGCGCCGCAAGTGCCGAAAGCAGGCTGTATTGCAGCGGCGTCACCTCGAAGTCTCCGCATGCTTCCTGAAACAGCGCGACATGAATCTGATGCAGCCGCCGGATCAGAAAGCCCGGTCGTTCTGACAGCGGCCACGGGCGATGTCTGGTCTCGCCATGACGCTTTTTTGCCTTCCGCAACGCACTCTCCCAGCCTCGGAACGTCAGCGCGAATAGCTCGATTCGATCGGTTTCGCCACGGGGAAGATCATGGCATGAAGTTTGCTCTTGTAAAATACGAAGTATGCTTCGTATTCTGACGAGGGCGGGTAGCGCCGCCGGCGAAGACAGGGGAGATTGTTCATGTCGATCAGCGCCACCTTCGACCAGCTTCTGCGCGGCGGCCGCGTGATCTGCCCGGCTTCGGGCATCGATGGCATCAGGGACGTCGCCATTCGCAACGGCAAGATCGCGGCCGTGCAGCCCGACATCTTACCGACCAGCGCCAAAGAGGTGATCGACGTGACTGGCAAGCTGGTATTGCCCGGACTGATCGATACGCACGCGCATGTCTATCAGTATGTCACCGGCCGCTTCGGCATGAATGCCGACATGGTGGGCGTTCAGTCCGGCGTGACGACGTTGGTCGATCAGGGCGGTCCGTCCTGCATGACGCTGCCCGGCTTCCGGCATTTTGTCGCCGAGCCTGCGAAGTCGCGCGTTTATGCGTTCCTGTCGGCTTACCTGGTGGGCGGGCTCGAGGGTCATTACTATCCGCAACTCTATAGTCCCGAAGGTGTCGATATCGACGCCACGGTGAAGGCGGCGACGGCCAATCTCGATGTTGTTCGCGGCATCAAGGCCCATGCCGAGATCGGCGGTTTCGCGCGCTGGGGCATTCGCGTCATCGAAATGGCGGCCGAGATCGGACGCCGCGCCGATCTGCCGGTCTATGTGCATTTCGGCCAGCTCTGGGGCCTGCCCGAAAGCGGCACTAACGGCGAAGACGTCGATACGATTCTGGCGCGCGTGATTCCTTTGCTGCGCGAGGGCGACGTGCTGGCGCATCCGTTCACGCGCCATCCCGGAGGCTTCGTCAACCGTGAGGGTGAAGTGCATCCGGTGATTCAGGCGGCGCTCGATCGCGGCTTGAAGGTCGACGTCGGTCACGGCAGCCACTTCTCTTATCGTCTCGCCAAAAAGCGATTGCCGCCGGCATTATTCCCACCACCCTCGGTGCGGACATTCACGGCTACAACACCCATGTGCCTGCGCCCGCCGGCACCCCGGACCAGCACGAGGATGACGAAAATCATCCCTTCGCCGGCCAGGCGAAGTTCAGCCTGGTTCAGGCGATGAGCTCGATGATGGCTCTCGGCCTCGCGCTTAAGCAGGTCGTGCCGATGGTCACATCCAACCCGGCTAGGATGCTCGGCCGCGCTGACGAAATCGGCGCCCTCAAGATTGGCAGGGACGCCGACGTCTCGGTGATCACGGAGCGAACCGGACGATTTGCCCTTCGCGACAATGAGAACAATGAAGTCATCGCCGAGCGCCTGCTGCAGCCTGAGTTCTGTCTGCGCGCCGGTGCGCGATACGACGCAGTGGCGCCAATTCTGCCGCAGGCCGTTGCGGCGTAGCTAGGTCAGCGCCAGTTCGATCGGGGAGAACGTCACCGTGCGCAATGAGCGCGAGTTTCCTTCCGCAGGCGGAGCGGGCGCCGGACAAGGCGTCGGCGCTCGGTTGCCGCGAAAGGAAGACGATCGGCTGATGCGGGGCCGCGGCCAGTTCGTGGCCGACATCCGCCTTGCCGGGCTGCAGGATGTCGCGTTTGTGCGCAGCCCTTTGGCGCATGCGCTGGTCCGTGGCATTCACGTGCCAGAGCGCTATCGCGGCTGCGTTTTCACTGCGGCGCATCTTGCCGACGTCAATCCGATCCGCGCGGTTTCAGGGCTGCCGGGATTCAAGATTTCCGAGCAGCCGGTGCTCGCCACCGGCAAGGTGCGTCAGGTTGGCGAACTCATCGCCATGTGCGTGGCGCCGACGCGTGCCGAGGCCGAGGACATTGCGGCGGCGGTGACGCTCGATCTGGAAGAGCTTCCCGCCGTCCATGACATGCGAAAAGCGCGCGAGCCGGGCTCAGTGCTGGTGCACGAGCATTGGGGTGACAACGTCTTTCTCGAAACCAACTTCGAGGTCGACATCTCCAAGGCGTTCGATGCGCCGATCAAGGTGTCGCGCGAGATATCGACCGCGCGGCAGTGCATGTCGCCGCTCGAGGGGCGCGGGGTGGTCGCGACCTTCGATCACCGTCTCGACCAGCTCACGCTATATTCCTCGGCCCAGATGCCGCATGTCACGCGGAGCGGGCTTGCCGAATGCCTCGGCATGGAGCAGGGCCGAATCCGGATCGTTTCGCCCGACGTCGGCGGCGGCTTCGGACACAAGGGGATCTTGCTGCCGGAAGAAGTCTGCCTTTCCTGGCTGACGATGCGTCGCGGCCATCCGGTGCGCTGGACCGAGGACCGCCGTGAGCATCTCATCGCCAGCTCCAACTGCCGCGAGCACCATTACAGGATCACCGTCTATGCCGATCGCGACGGGCGGCTGCGGGGCATCGACTGCGAAGCGACCGTCGATTCCGGCGCTTACTCGTCCTATCCGTTCTCGGCATGCCTTGAGGCGGCGCAGGTCGCCAGTATCCTGCCGGGACCTTATTTGATGCCGGCCTATCGCTGCCGGACGTTTTCGGTCGCGACCAACAAGTGTCCGATCCTGCCCTATCGCGGCGTGGCGCGAACCGGGGTCTGCTTCGCGCTGGAACTGATGCTCGACCTGGTCGCGGCGGCAGCCGGGCTGGAGCCGGGCGAAGTGCGGCTGCGCAATCTGGTGCGGCCGGAGCAGATGCCATTCGACAACATCACCAACAAGCACTTCGACAGCGGCGATTATCTCGAGGCGATGCGCCGCGCCCTGACGTCTATCGACATCAAAGGCGTGCGGGAGCGCCAGCGCAAGGGCGAGGCAGATGGACGCCGGATCGGCGTCGGCGTCTCCATCTATTGTGAGCAGGCCGCGCATGGAACGTCGGTCTATTCCGGCTGGGGCATTCCGATGGTGCCCGGCCACGAACAGGCCTCGGCGCGTCTGACGCCGGACGGCGGCCTCGAACTGAGGGTCGGAGTGCATTCGCATGGGCAGGGCATGGAGACGACGCTGGCCCAGGTGGCTCACGAGATGCTGGGCGTCGACGTCGCCAAGGTGCGCCTGATCCACGGCGACACGGCGATGACGCCGTACTCGACCGGCACGTGGGGCTCGCGTTCAATGGTGATGGCGGGTGGCGCCGTCGCAACCGCCTGTCGTGAGCTGGGCGAGCGCACCAGACGCATCGGTGCCAAGCTGCTGCAGCACGATCCGGCTGCGGTGGTGCTGCAGAAAGGCGAAGTGCGCGGCGTCAACGGCAGCGTCACTTTGAAGGAGATCGCCCATACCTGGTATCGCCGGCCGCAGGATCTGCCTGCTGACGTCGACCCCGGCGGGTTGGAGGTTACGGCAGGCTACAAGCCGCAGCGCGATACCGGGACATTCAGCTATGCCGCGCATGCCGCGGTCGTCGCCGTCGATCCGGATCTCGGAGAGGTCGAGATCCTTGATTACGTCATCGTCGAGGACGGCGGCGTTCTCGTCAATCCGATGGTCGTAGATGGCCAGATCTATGGCGGTCTGGCCCAGGGCATCGGTACTGCGTTGTACGAGGAGATGCCGTTCGATGCGGCCGGCCAGCCGCTGGCGACGACGCTCGCAGACTATCTACCGCCGGGGCCGACCGAAGTGCCGGCGCCGCGTCTCGATCACATGGAGACGCCGTCGCCCTATACGCAGTTTGGCGTGAAGGGCATCGGCGAGGGCGGCGCGATCGCTCCGCCAGCCGCGATCGCCAACGCCATCAACGACGCGCTTCGGCCGCTTGGCGTGGAAGTGATGCAGTCGCCGATTACGCCATATCGCGTCGTCGAGGCGGTTCTGGCCGCGCGCGACGCAGAAAGGTCGGCGGCATGAAACCGGCGCCTTTCGGCTACGAACGGCCACGCGACTTGCAGGCGGCACTTGCCGTGCTCGGCGAAGCCAAAACTTCCGCCAAGATCATTGCCGGCGGCCAGTCGCTTGGTCCCATGCTCAATCTGCGGCTGGTGGAGCCGCAACTGATCGTCGACATCACGGGTCTTGCCGAACTCAAGCAGGCCGAGCGGCGTGGCGATGAACTCGTGCTCGGGGCCTGTGTCACGCACGCCGACATCGAAGACGGACGCATTCCGGACGTCACGCGCGGCGCCATGCAGGGCGTTGCCGGCAACATCGCCTACCGCGCCGTGCGCAATCGCGGCACGGTCGGCGGATCGCTCAGCCACGCAGATCCTGCGGCAGACTGGGTGTCTGCGCTCTCGGCGCTCGGCGCGCGATTGACGCTGCGAAGCCTTTCGGGCGCGCGCATGGTGGCGATGGAGGACTTCATCGTCGGTGCGCTCGAATCTGCGCTGCGCGAAGGCGAGATCGTCGAGACCATTCACGTCCCGGCGATGCCGGCATCGGCGCGCTGGGGCTATGCCAAGAGTTGCCGCAAGACAGGCGAGTTCGCGCATGCGATCGGCGCAATCCTGATCGATCCGAGCGCCGCAACCGCCCGCGTCGTGATTGGTGCGATCGATTCCGCACCGATCGTCATCACGAATGCGGCGGAATTGTTCGGCGGACGCGTTGCCGCCGACTACAAGGATCGCTTCGACGCGCGTGTAGCTGACGTCCTGCTGGCAAAGGCGGGCGTCTCGAATGCGGTGCATCGCCATATTCATGTGAACGTGCTCAAGCGCGCGGTCAGCGAGGCCGCCGCATGAACATGATTGCACTTACCGTGAACCAACGCGCGGTGCGGGCTCTTGCTGAGCCGCGCACCCATCTTGCAGACTTCGTTCGCGAGAAGCTGGATCTGACCGGCACCCATCTCGGTTGCGAGCACGGCGTCTGCGGGGCGTGCACCGTGTTGCTCGACGGTGTGCCGGCGCGTTCGTGCATCACCTATGCGGTGGCCTGCGAAGGGGCAGAGGTCACCACGATCGAAGGACTCGATGAGGACGAGGTTACGACGGAACTGCGCGCGGCCTTCACCCGCGAGCATGCGCTGCAGTGCGGATACTGCACACCGGGAATGCTGGTCTCGGCGCGCGATTTGGTGATGCGTCTGCCGCAAGCCGACGAGCGCCTGATCCGCGTTGGTTTGAGCGGCAATCTGTGCCGGTGCACCGGCTATGTCGGCATCGTGCGGGCGGTCCAGGCCGTGATCGCAGCGCGGCGCGCCCGCGATATCGCGCCCGAACCGGACGGAGGCCGAAAGATCCTGGGTCCCGCCGGCTCAGGTCGACGCGTGCATGACGGTGCCGACCGGGTCGAACGCATTCGGCCGGCAGCAAGCGAACAAACGTCGTCTGAAACAGCCAGTTCGGTTCCTGCGATTCGGACTTCACTCCGGCCACTGTCCTGAAGCAGCAGTTCAGCGTTGCGCACCCGCCCGAGCAGGTGTTTGCGCTGTTCAACGACATCGCAGCCGTCGCAGCCTGCCTTCCCGGCGCATCGTTGACGGGATCCCCGAAGCCCGAGCGCGTCGAAGGAGCGATCCGTGTCAGGATCGGTCCGATCGCCGCGACGTTCCAGGGCGCCGCACGCGTCGAGCGAAGCCCCGCCGATATGTCCGGCCGCATTGTCGGCATCGGCAACGACCGGCGCAGCCGGTCTTCGACGCAGGGAGAAATTCGTTATCGGCTGGTGCCGATCGAGCGGGGGACACGTGTCGATCTTTCCATCGGATATACGCTGACGGGCATGCTGGCGCAGGTCGGGAGGCCGGGGCTGGTGCGCGATCTTGCGGCACGATTGATCGCGGAGTTTGCCGGCAATCTCGACCGCCGCCTGTCGGGTACGTCACCGGGTGACGCCACGGCGGTCGAGCTGAACGGAATGGCGCTGCTTTTCGGTCTTTTGCGCGCGCGGGTCGCGGGCTGGGTTGGTCGTTTCTCGTCCAACAAGGACGGAGCGACGTGACGGATCGAAGTCTCCGCGTGACGCGGAAACGACGAGGTTTGGACTGCGGATAGATGAACAGCGTGAGATTGGAGAACCATATGACACGGACTTTCAGAACTATTCCGGCGATTGCGCTGGCGGTCGGCTTGCTGGGTGGTGCCGCGGAGGCTCAGACCATCAAAATCGGTGTCAATGAACCTCTAACGGGTGCGTTCGCCGCGTCCGGTACCTACGTCGTGAACGGCGCCAAGATCGCGGCCGATGAGATCAACGCAAAGGGCGGCATTCTCGGCAAGAAGCTCCAGCTCGTGATCGAGGACAACAAGAGCAATCCGACCGAAGCAGCCGCCGTCGCCGAAAAGCTGATCACGAGCGACAAGGTGCCGGTGCTGATGGGAGCGTGGGGCTCGAGCCTGACGCTTGCCGTGATGCCCAAGCTGATGGAATACGAAACGCCGATGGTGGTCGAGACGTCCTCGTCGGGCAAGATCACCACGACCGGCAATCCATATATCTTCCGTATCTCGCCGCCGTCAGCGATTGAGGCTGCGGCGTTCAAAGGGATCGTCGACAAACTCGAACTGAAGAAGGTCGATTTCCTCGTCATCAACAATGACTGGGGTCGCGGCACCGCTGAAGACTTCAGCAAGATGATGAAGGAAAAGGGGATCACGGTCGGGGCCGTCGAGACCATGGATCAGGGCGCCCAGGACATGAGCGCGCAGCTTTCCAAGCTGAAGGGCACCGATTCCGAGACCATCATCGTGACCACAGCGGTGGACCAGCTCACATTGATCTTCAAACAGGCCGCAGCACTCGGCCTCAAGAAGCGCATCATCACCACCGGCGGTTCGCAGAATCCGGATCAGATCATCGCGCAGGCGGGTGCCGCCGCCAACGGCACCATGCATCTGACGACCTTCCTGCCCTGGTTCCCCGAGAAGACGCCGAACCCGGAGGCGACCAGCTATTTCATCGCCGAATGGAAGAAGCGCGGCTACGACTTCGCCGGCTGCACCGAAAGCTTCCGTGGCTATGATGGTATCCGCACCGCGGCGGCGGCGATCGAAAAAGCAGGCAAAGCGGAGCCTGCGGCGATCAAGGCGGCACTTTGGGACATCAAGGTGAAGGGCCTCAACGGCGACATCGTGTTCCGCAAGTCCGGTCCCGAAGGCAAGGAAAGCGGTCAGAGCCAGCCCAACGTTTATCTGATCGAAATCACCGACGGCAAGATCGGCATGAAGACGCTCTGACGTCACGTTACTGACGGCGAGGGCCGCGGCAGGCGACGGCCCTCGACGGCACAGGACATTTGGGGAGCCACCTTGAGCGAGTTTCTGCAACATCTGATCAACATGCTGGTGCTCGGCGGCACCTATGCCCTGCTGGGCATCGGGCTGACCTTGATCTTCGGCATCATGAACGTCGTGAACTTCACGCATGGGGTGCTGTACACGTTCGGCGCCTACATCATGTTCATCGTGGTGCATCAGCTCGGAGTTAACTTCTTCCTGGCGCTGCCGCTCGCCGTCATGGCCGGCTGGCTTCTTGGCGCGGCGATCGAGCTGACCTTGCTGCGGCCGCTGCGCGGCTCCGACATCGACACGACCATGCTTGTCATGATCGGCGCCTGGATCGCGATGCAGTCCGGAGCGCTGTGGATTTGGGGCGGCGTCGCGAAATCGGTGACGACGCCGTTTCCCGAGGCGCCGCTGGTGCTGGGACCGGTCTCGGTATCCTGGCTGCGGCTGTTCGTGCTTGCAGCGGCGGCAATGCTGATCGTCGTCACCTATCTCCTGATCAACAGGACAAAGCTCGGCTGTGCGATGCGGGCGACGTTTCAGGATCAGGACACCGCCTCGCTGATGGGCGTCAATGTCGACCTGATCTACACCTCCACCTTCGCGATTGGTTCTAGCCTTGCCGCCGCGGCCGGCGCGCTGCTGGGTCCAGTCTACGTGATCTTCCCGCAAATGGGCGACCTCGCCGCCGTCAAGGCGTTCGCGATCGTGATCCTCGGCGGGCTCGGCAACATCACCGGTGCGGTTATTGGCGGTTTCATCCTGGCGCTCGCTGAAGAACTCGGCGCCTACGTTTCGTCGGGCTACCGCGACGCCATGGGCTTTTTGATCATTATCGCAGTTCTGATCTTCAAGCCGACCGGACTTTTCGCGCGCTCGGAGCGGGTCGGATGAAGTCAGGGATCGCCATTCTCACAGTCGTCGCGCTCGCATCGGTGCCGCTCTGGTTACGCGATCCGTATCTCATGAACGCGCTGATCACGACCGGCATCTTCATCATCGGTGCGATGAGCCTCAATCTGCTGCTCGGGTTCACCGGTCAGCTCAGCCTCGGTCACATCGCGTTCTTCGGCATTGGCGCCTATGTCAGCGCATTGACGTCGCTTGGCTTTGATGTCGGCTTGCCGTTCGGCTTCCGCATTGTTCACGCCCCATCGCCGCCGATTGCGGGCTTCGTGTTGGCCATCGTCGTTGCTGGATTATGCGGATATCTCGTGGGGCTGCTCTCGTTTCGGGTCCGGGGCGCCTATTTCGTAATCGTGACGATTTCCTTCGCCGAAGTGGTCCGGCTGGTAGCGCTGAACTGGGTCGAGTTGACGCAGGGTCCGCTGGCGCTAACCAACATTCCCTCGATTACGATCGGATTGCCGGGTCTCGGAGATCTGACCCTCCGTACTAAGCTTCAGAACTATTACCTCGTGCTTGTCGTTGCGGTTGTCACCTATGTGATGATCTGGCGCCTGGTCCATTCGCATTTCGGCCGCGCCATGCGCGGGCTGATGGAAAACGAAACCCTGGCAGTGTCAGTCGGCATCGACGTGACAAAGACCCTCACCCTAGCAGCGGTGATCTCGGCCGGGATCGCAGGTGCAGCCGGCAGTCTCTACGCACACTACATCCGGATCATCGATCCCGAGGTGTTCGCCTTCATCAACACGGTGACGATGGTGATCATGGTCATCACCGGCGGCAAGGGGTCGCTCGCCGGTCCCGTGGTGGGCGGCATGATCTTTGGACTGCTGCCCGTAATTCTGCGGCCGATCATGGCGCCGGAGGCGCAATGGATCGCGTATGGCGGCGTGCTGATCGCCATCCTGTTCGTATTGCCACGCGGCATCGTGCCGTCGCTGGCGCTGCGATTTGCGAAACGGCCAAGCCGGGCCGAAAAGGCCGTTCCGGTCGCCTTTCCCGACCGCGGCGTCAAGGAGCATGCGTGATGACGGCTCCTGCGACCGCATTGAAGATAGAAAAGGTTGCCGTACACTTCGGCGGGCTCGTCGCACTCTCGGACATGAACTTTACGGTCGGCGAGGGCGAGATCGTCAGCCTGATCGGGCCTAACGGCGCCGGCAAGACGACGGCTTTCAACGTCGTCACCGGTTTCCTGGATCCAACCCACGGCGCCGTGAGCTATCGCGGGACGGCACTCAACGGGTTGAAGCCGCATCAGATCGCCGATCTCGGCTTGATCCGCACCTTCCAGCGCACCAGCGTGTTTCCGAACGACACCGTTTACGACAATCTACTGGTCGGCCTGCATCGCCAGGGTAGGGTCAGCCTGCTCGAGGCCATTCTGGGCCTGCCGCGCGCCCGGTCGTCGCAGCGCAAGCTGCGCGAACGCGCCGGCGAGCTTGTCGAATGGGTTGGCCTCGAACGTCGCGCCCACGATCTTGCGGGCTCGCTGTCCTATGGCGAGCAGCGGCTGGTTGGCGTGGCGCTGGCGCTGGCCGCCGAACCGTCGATGCTGCTGCTCGACGAGCCGGTCTCCGGCATGAACGCTTCGGAAACCCACACCTTCGTGCAGTTGGTCCGCAACATCAGGGATCGCGGCGTCACCATCTTGCTCGTCGAGCACGACATGCCGATGGTGATGAGCGTCTCGGATAAGATAGTGGTGCTGAACTACGGCCGGATCATTGCGGAGGGGACGCCGAACGTGATCCGGAACGATCCGGCCGTCATCGAGGCCTATCTCGGGCAGGGAGCGACACGTGCTTGAGATCCGCGACATGGTGTGTGGCTATGGCGGTGTAACCGCTCTTCGCGGCATTTCGCTGGAGGTTAAGGCCGGGCAGCTCGTCGCCTTGATCGGTGCCAACGGCGCCGGCAAGAGCACCACGCTGCGCGCGATCTCCGGGCTCGTTGCGCCGCGTTCCGGATCGATGCTGTTCGAAGGCAAGGACATTGCAGGCGCCAAGCCGCCGCGCGTGGTGGCCAGCGGAATTGCGCATTGTCCGGAGGGGAGGCGGGTATTTCCGCATATGACGGTCGAGGAAAATCTCGACATGGGAGCCTATCTGCGCACCAGCTCTGCCGAGATCGCGGCCGATCGCGATCGGATCTATGCCGAATTTCCGCGCCTGGCCGACCGCAAGCGGCAGGCCGCCGGCACCTTGTCGGGCGGCGAACAACAGATGCTGGCGATCGGCCGGGCGCTGATGTCACGCCCACGCCTGATCATGTTCGACGAGCCTTCCCTCGGGCTTGCGCCCAACATCGTCGAGCGGACTTTTGCGATCATCCGCGGCATCCGCGATGCCGGAACGACGGTCCTGCTGGTGGAGCAGAACGCGTTTGCGGCGCTCGAGATGTGCGACCACGCCTATCTGCTGGAAGGCGGCCGTATCGTCCTATCCGGGCCTGGCGCGGAGATGATCGAGAACGAGCACGTGCGAAAGGCCTATCTTGGCGGATGAGCGGCCCGAAACGGCGGCGTTGTCAGGCGACGAGCAATGGATGCCGATCTGCGGGCTCAGCCGGCTGATTTCACAAACGATTGTCTGTGTCCGCGTGACCGGCGTCGATTTGATCCTGATATGGAGCGAAGGACGCGCGGTAGCCTGCGAACGGATGTGTCCGCACGAACAGGCCGACCTCAGTCTCGGACACCTGTCAGGAGGACGCCTGTTCTGTCCCCGTCACGCTGCTTCGTTCGATCTCCGTAATGGCCGGATTTCCTACGGCTGGCCGAGCCGGCCGTTGCGGCTACACCCGGTCCAGATCAGGGACGACCAGGTCTGGATGGACGCAGGCGCGATCAAGACGCCAATAGTCTAGGCAAGGGCTATAGGACGAGCTTGCGGGCGATATCGACAAGCGCGCCGTCCGGGCGTCGCAGTTCTGCGAGGATGCTGAAATGGTCCGCGCCTTCGATCGGGAAGAGCTTGCCGGACCCGCCAGCGGCGATGCGCATTTCATGAAGCTTGATTGAATCGAAAACCAGCGCCGGTAGTTCGGCTGTGCCATAGGCGATGTCGAGGCGCTTGTGGACGGCGGGCAGGCGAAGCGGCGACAATGCCGCGACTTCCGCACTGGTTAGCTTCAGCGCATTGTTAAGGCCAGTATCGCGGATGGGCCCAAGATCGTACACGCCGGAAATCGCCAGTCCTGCGGCGACGCGCGGGTGATCAAGTGCCATTGCAACGAGGTGGGCGCCAGCCGACCAGCCCGAAAGCACGACGGGCCCGGAGATGTCGTGCCCCTCTCCGTTTTTGGCCAACCAATCGAGCGACTGGGATATCTCCGCTACGATGTCCGTCAACGAAACGTCGGGCGCCAGCGAATATCCGGGAATGGCAACCGACCAGCCATGGGCCGCGACGCCGTCGACCAACATGGCGAACACTTCGCGTGAATTGCGCTGCCAATAGCCGCCGTGCAGGAACACCAAGCAGGGTGCTGTCTTGTCGGCGGCCGGATAGAGATCGATCTTCGTCCTTTCGCGGTCGCCGTAGGGTACATCAAGAAAAGACTTGAGGCTGGCACGCCGCGCTTCGGACAACTGGTTTCTCTCGGCGATCAGTGCGGCGCTGTTCTTTACCGCAGCGTTGTTGTCATAAGCAGCATCGCGCTCTGCTTGGGAAAGCGTGGCCCAGTTCAACCGGGGATCGAGCAAACCGTCCTTCATCGCCGACATATCAGTCACGCACGTCACTCCTGCGGAAACCAAACGTTCGTTGTTGTTCAAGTCGCTCAGCGACGATCACTAGTATATTGCCGCTGCCAATCCCCGCAATCGAAAGAAGAACGAGCGACTGCGAACACCTCCAGATCTTCGAAAAGTTGCGGCTGCGCGGCAGTCAGGACGGGAGCTTGCCGCCGGTCGTTCGCCCAAAGTAAAGGCCAAATTGTGGATCGGCATGCTGCCACATTAAGCAGGCCGCGATCTCCATTAGTCGCCCTTATACGTGGAATTTTAACTTCCGATTTTACAACCCGATTTCTCCGTCGCTACGCTTCATCATCAACACGGTCGCGAAACGAACGAGCCGGTTGGGTTAGCAGGCTGGTCCATCAATCCGCGGACGGAGAGAACGATGTTCAATGATGACAATGGTGATGCGAAAGGCACTTTGCCCGAGCCTCCGGCGAAGAAGAAAGGCGTTTCAAGACGCGCCGTTCTCAAGGCCGGTGCGGCTGTAGCCGGCGCAGCGATCGGGTCCGAAGTTATCAGCGGATTTCCGACTATCTGGGCGCAGGAGATCAAGGACATCGAACTCCGGCACGTCGGCGTCTCCTATTCGGTAGTCAAGGCGATCGGGGACCAGGCTGCAAAAGACCTCGGCTTCAAGGTCACGATGCAGAACCTCGACACGTCGGCTGCGATCAACCGCTTCATCAGCCAGCCCGACTCGGTCGATATTGCCGACCTCGAGGGATGGCAGGCCAAGCTCGCCGCCAAGCGCGGCGTGATCCAGGGCATCGAAGTCAAGAAGATCAAGGAGTTCGATAACATCCTGCCGATCTTCACCAAGGGCGAAATCGACGGCCACAAGATTCCGCGGCAGGGCATTTCTCCCTATGAGGCGATGTATATCGCAAAGCCTAACGCAACCGAGCTGCATGACGGCGTTACTGAATGGGCGACCTTCCTGCCGCAGGTCTATAACGCGGACTCGATCGGCTATCGTCCTGATCTCGTGGGTCACGAGGTGACCGAGTGGAAGGATCTGATCGACCCGAAATTCAAGGGCAAGGCGGCGATCCTCGATGTGCCGGCGATCGGCATCATGGACGCCGCGCTCTGCTTCGAAAGTGCCGGCCTGATCAAGTATGGCAACAAGGGCAACATGACCAAGCAGGAGATCGATTTCACCTGCGACAAGCTGATTGAACTGAAAAAGGCGGGTCAGTTCCGCGCGACCTGGACCACCTTCGATCAGTCCGTGCAGTTAATGGCAGCAGGGGAGGTCGTGATCCAGTCGATGTGGTCGCCGGCGGTCGCCGCGGTCCGCGTCAAGGAGATCCCCTGCGTCTACGCGCCGGTCAACGTCAAGAACGGCAAGGAAGGCTATCGCGGCTGGTGCAACGGCATGGGCCTGATGAAGCACCTGTCCGGCAAGAAGCTCGACGCAGCCTACGAATATCTCAACTGGTATCTGTCGGGCTGGCAGGGCGGCTTCGTCGGCCGTTACGGGTATTACAGCCCGGTGCCGTCGACGGCCAAGAAGTTTCTGACCGCGGCGGAGTGGGACTTCTGGTACGACGGCAAGCCTGCGCCATCGGTCATCAACGATCCCTATGGCGTGCCGATGGAGAAGGCCGGCACCAAGCGGGACGGCGGTTCGTTCCTCGACCGGGTAAAAAACATCTCGTGCTGGAACACGCTGATGGATGAAGCGGCCTACATGAACAAGCGCTGGAACGATTTCAAGATCGCTTGAGGCGAACTGGCCTGCCGGCGCCGGAGAACGTCGGCGGAACGGAAAATGCCGCTCCGGAGATCCAGAATGAAATCCAGTCAGGCCAGGTAATGCGGCGACCAAATTTGAGTGCATGGCTATACGTGACGCCGCTGATGCTGGTGCTGGTCCCGTTTTTCCTGCTGCCGACGCTTGTCGTGCTGGTCGCGAGCTTCTTCGAGACCGATGGCTTCGGTGGGTTACTGCCGACATTTACACTGGCGAACTATGTCGATCTGCTCACATCGGCGCAGACCTTCCTTCTTTATGTGACGACGCTCAAATTTGCGATCCTGACCTGGCTTTTCACGCTGATCATCGGGTTCCTGGTCGCATACTTTCTCGTCTTTCACGTCAAGAACCAGTTGCTCGCGATTGGCCTGTTCCTGATCTGCACGATCCCGTTCTGGACGTCGAACATTATCAGGATGATTTCCTGGATTCCGCTGCTGGGAAAGGAAGGGCTGGTCAACTCGACACTGCTCGGCATCGGCGTCATCCGGGAGCCCCTTGAAGTACTGCTCTATTCAGGGCTCGCAGTCGTCATCGCCTATGTGCACCAACTGACGATTTTCATGGTGGTGCCGATCTTCAATTCGCTGGCGCGCATCGATAAGCGGGTGGTCGAGGCGGCGCTCGATGCCGGCGCCAGCCGGCTCGACGTGATGCGTTACATCATCATTCCGATGTCGAAGAGCGGCATCGCGCTCGGATCGACGTTCGTGATCTCGATCGTGATGGGCGACTTCTTCGTGGTCAAGGTGATGTCCGGCGGTGGTTCGGCCTCGGTGGTCAGTGCGTTCTACGAAAACGTTGGCGTGCTGCAATATCCGATCGCGGCGGCCAGCGCGGTGCTGCTTACTCTCGTTCTCATTGCCATGATCGCCTTGATCCTGCGCGTCGTCGACATTCGCCGGGAGATTACGCAATGACGGTCGCTCTTGGCGAGGCCGATGTGCCCATGATCAGAACCCGGCGCATTTCCGTGGTCGCGCGTGGCGACCGCCGTCCCTGGACCTTCTACGCGCTCGCCACCGTCTTCACGCTCTACGTCGCCGCCCTCTACGGGCCGATGATTTGCATCTACATCCTGTCGTTTCAGGATATCCGCGGCGGGCTGGTTTTTCCGATGAAGGGCCGCTCGCTGCACTGGTTCGTCGACCTGGTCACGCAGGCGCGCACCGGCGACGTCAAGGGATCGTTCGACCGCTCGATCAAGCTCGCGGCGCTGGTCACCGTGATCACGCTCGTCGTTTCGCTGATCGCGGGGCTGGCGTTTCGCCGCCGCTTTTATGGTGACACGGTCGTGTTCTACCTGATGATCGGTAGCCTTGTCGCGCCCGGGCTGGTGCTCGGCCTCGGCATTGGCCTCTTGTTCCAGTGGATCGGCATCAGCCCGAGTTGGTACACGTCGGCGCTCGGCGCACAATTGTCCTGGACGCTGCCGTTTGGCGTGCTCGTGATGTTCGCCGTAATGTCCCGCTTCAACAGCGCGTGGGAGGAAGCGGCGCGGGATCTCGGGGCCACTCGCTGGCAAACCATCAGGCTGGTGGTTATCCCTGTGCTGGCGCCGGGCCTTGTCGCGGTCGCGCTGTTCGGTTTCACGCTCTCCTATGATGAATTCGCCCGCACGCTGCAGACTGCGGGCTCGCTCAATACCTTGCCGCTGGAGATATGGAGCATGACGCTGAACGTCACTTCGCCGTCGCTCTATGCGCTGGGCACTGTCACCACGATCGTGTCCTTCATCATCATCGGTGCCTGCATCAGCGCCATCATTGTCATCAACAAGCGTCGCGGCATGCGCGCGAGCGGTCATTGAGGTCTGGAATGCGCGCAGGCTCCGGCGATATCGAACTGGCAGGTCTCTGCAAGAACTATGATGGAGTCACCAATGTGGTTGACGGCGTCAATCTGAAGATTCCCGACGGCGCCTATTGCTGTTTCCTCGGGCCCTCCGGCTGCGGCAAGACGACGATCCTGCGGATGATTGCCGGCCACGAGGAGCCGACCGCCGGCGAGATCGTGATCGGTGGCGAGAATGTCGCAGGAATGGCGCCAGTCGAGCGGCGTACCGCGATGATGTTCCAGTCCTACGCGCTGTTTCCGCATCTCACCGTTCGGGACAACATCGCATTTGCGCTGCGGGTGCGCGGTCAGTCGAAGGCGGAGCGCTACAAGGCAGCCGACCTGATGATGGAAAAGGTGCGCCTGACTGAGCTGGCGGATCGCCTTCCGGCCAATCTGTCGGGCGGCCAGCAGCAGCGCGTGGCGCTGGCGCGGGCGGCGATCACCGAGCCGCGGGTGCTGTTGCTCGACGAGCCGCTATCCGCCTTGGACGAGCAGCTTCGGGTGCAGATGCGTCAGGAGTTGCGGCGAATGCAGCGCGAGCTCGGGATCACCTTCATTCACGTCACCCACACCCAGCTCGAGGCAATTGCGCTCGCCGATATCGTCGTGGTGATGGAAAAAGGCAAGATCAAGCAATCAGGGCCGGCGCGCGACGTCTATGCCTATCCGCGCGACCGCTACGTTGCTGAGTTCTTGGGCGGGCAGAATGTGCTTTCGGGCAAGGTCGAGAAGGTCGGCGACAGGTTTGTCGTACTCTCTCAGCCCAACCGCAGTGGAATCCAGGTCCGGCTGGGGGCCGAGGCAGGGGTAGCTGTGGGCGATCGCATCGATCTGGCGGTGCGGCGCGACGATATCGAACTGGTGCGCGCCGATGCCGGTAGCCCCGACGATGGCACGACGGCGCTGCCGAGCCGGGTGACCGCAATCGAATATCAGGGCTCGTTCGTCAAGGTGATGCTCGACACGGTGCCTGACGAGGATTTCGTCGCCTACGTTTCGGAACGAACCTTTTTCCGCGATCCCTTCAATGTGGGTGACGTGCTGCTGGCCACCTGGTCGGCCGGCCGCGCCCGTGTTCTCGCTTGATGGTCGCCTATGACGGAGGTCACCCATGATAGTCAGTTTCACGCTCAACGGCCGGTCGCGGACGGTTGACATCGAGCCATCGACGCTGGTCGCCGATCTCTTGCGCGAGAACCTTAATCTGACGGGGACCCATGTCGGCTGCGATACCGGCCAGTGCGGGGCCTGCATCGTGCTCTTCAACGGCGAGGCGGTAAAGAGCTGCACCTTGCTCGCGCCGATGCTCGACGGGGGCATGTTGACGACGATCGAAGGCCTGTCGGGCCCGGGCGGTTCGAACGCGCTGCATCCGATGCAGCAAGCGTTTCATCAGAATCACGGCCTGCAATGCGGCTTCTGCACCCCAGGCATGGTGATGACAGCGGTGGCGCTGGCGACGAAAAATCCAACGCCCACGGAGGCCGAGGTTCGCCACGGCCTCGAGGGCAATATCTGTCGTTGCACCGGCTATCAGAACATCGTGGCGTCGGTGCTCGCCGGTGCGGCCGCCATGCGTGCGCCCGGCATCGGAGAATAGCTATGTCGAACGTGATCGGGATTGGCGCCGCACCGCGCCGCAAGGAAGACTTCCGCTTTCTGACCGGCCGCGGCAACTATGTCGCCGACATCAAGCGGGCCGACATGACATTCGGCGTGTTCATCCGTTCGCCTCATGGTCATGCGGCGATCCGTGGCATCGACAAGGCGCCCGCACTGGCGCTGCCGGGCGTCCAGGCCGTGCTGACCGGTGACGATGTCGCGGCCGACGGGCTTGGTTCGCTGCCTTGCGGCTGGGGCATTCATGGCTCGGATGGCCTGCCGATGAAGGAGCCGCCGTTCCCGATGCTGGCGCAGGGCAAGGTGCGCTTCGTCGGCGACATGGTCGCCTTTGTGGTTGCCGACACGGTGGAGCAGGCGCGGGCGGCGGCAGAAGCGGTGGCAATTGATTATGAGGTGTTACCATCCGTCGTCGGCGTGCTCGAAGCCGTGCGTCCGGGCGCGCCACAACTGTTCGACGACGTGCCCAACAATCTCTGCTGTGACTGGGAGCTCGGCGACAAGGCCGCCGTCGCGACGGCATTCAAGAAGGCGGCGCATGTTGCGCGTCTCAGCCTCGTCAATAATCGGCTGATCGGCAACCCGATGGAGCCGCGCGCAGCGGTCGCCGAGTACAATGGCGGGACCGGCCAATATACTTTGTGGACGACCAGCCAGTTTCCGCATGTGGTGAGGTTCCTCATGAGCGCCCTGGTGCTCAAGATTCCCGAGCAGAAAATGCGTGTGGTGGCGCCCGATGTCGGTGGGGGATTCGGCGTCAAGCAATTCCACTATGGCGAGGAAGCCGTGATCACGTGGGCGGCGAAGCGGGTCGGTCGCCCCGTCAAATGGGTCGCGGATCGTTCCGAGGGTTTCGTCTCGGACCGCCACGGTCGAGATCACGTCACCGAGGCCGAACTGGCGCTGGACCAGAACGGAAAGTTCCTCGCGCTGAAGGTCGTCACATCGGCCAACATGGGTGGCTATCTCTCCACCTTCGGCCCCAACATCCCGACCAATCTATACGGACCATTGTTGAGCGGCGTCTACACGACGCCCGCGATCTACTGCAACGTGAAGGTGATCTTCACCAACACGGTGCCGGTCGATGCCTATCGCGGCGCCGGGCGGCCGGAAGCGACGTTCGTGGTCGAACGCTTGGTGGATGTCGCGGCCAAGGAAATGGGCATCGATCGGGTCGAATTGCGCCGTCGCAATATCATTGCCAAGGAATCCTATCCGTATCAGACGCCGGTGCTGGTCGAATATGATTCCGGCGATCCGATGGGATGCCTCGAAGGCGCGCTGGCGGCAGCGGATGTTGCAGGTTTTGCGGAACGCAAAGCGGCGTCGGAGCGCAACGGCAAGTTCCGCGGCCTCGGATATTCGACCTATGTCGAAGCCTGTGGTCTCGCACCGTCGCGCTTTGCCGGACGCCTTGGCGCCCGCGGTGGCCTCTACGAAAGCGCTACCGTTCGGGTGCATCCGACCGGGCAAGTGACGGTGCTGATCGGTACGCACAATCACGGGCAGGGGCACGAGACCACCTTCGCGCAGATCGTGTCGGAGAAGCTCGGCGTCGCCTTCGAAAACGTCGACATCGTGTTCGGCGATACAGATCGCGTGCAGTTCGGCATGGGCACCTATGGCTCGCGATCGCTGGTCGTCGGCGGCGCCGCGCTCTCGAAGGCGAGTGACAAGGTAATTTTGAAGGGCAAGAAGATCGCGGCACACCTACTCGAGGCGAGCGAGCACGACATTCAGTTCGAGGCCGGGGCATTTTCGGTTGCGGGTACTGACCGCCGCAAGACGTTCCAGGAAATTGCGGGCGCCGCCTACGTGCCTCACGACTATCCGCTCGAAATCCTCGAGCCC
The DNA here is from genome assembly GCF_043203335.1 of Bradyrhizobium sp. RDI18. Lineage (NCBI taxonomy): Bacteria > Pseudomonadati > Pseudomonadota > Alphaproteobacteria > Hyphomicrobiales > Nitrobacteraceae > Bradyrhizobium > Bradyrhizobium sp. RDI18. The sequence goes on from NZ_JBICRN010000008.1 coordinate 757,537, forward strand.
GGGCTGGAGGAGCAGGCCTATTACGATCCGGTCAATTTCACCTATCCGGGCGGCTGTCACATCGCCGAAGTTGAAATCGATCCCGAGACGGGGATTGTGACGCTGGAAAAATACACCGCAGTTGACGACGTCGGCACTGTCATTAACCCGATGATTGTCGAAGGACAGTTGCACGGCGGCATCGTCCAGGGCGTAGGCCAGGCGCTGTATGAAAACGCCGTCTATGACGACGGCTCGGGGCAGCTGCTGTCAGGCTCGTTCATGGATTACACAATGCCGCGCGCCGATCACCTGCCGAATATGACGATCAAGACCCATTCCACGCTTTGCACACACACGCCGATCGGTGTGAAGGGGTGTGGCGAGGTCGGTACAATCGGATCGCCCGCGGCCGTCATCAACTCCGTCGTCGACGCGCTATCGCATCTCGGCGTTCTTCACGTCGACATGCCGGCGACACCGAACCGGATCTGGCGCGTCATTCAGAACGCCACGATGCCGCGCGCCGCAGAGTAGGGGGAGGCGAAGATGAGGTCATTTGCATTTCACAGGCCGACCAGCCTCCACGAAATGTCGGCGTTGCTTGGCGGCGTTGCCGACAGCATGCCGCTTGCCGGCGGGATGACGTTGCTGCCGACCATCAAGCAACGGCTTGCGGCGCCGGCCGCGCTGATCGACCTGTCGAATATCCCTCAGCTACACGGGATTTCGGTTCAGGGCGATATCCTGACGCTCGGTGCGATGACCCGCCATGTCGATGTCGCGGAGTCGGAGTTGGTTCGCAGCAAGGTACCGCTGCTTGCCAGCCTTGCAGCCGGCATTGGCGATCCCGCGGTTCGCAACCGCGGCACGATCGGTGGTTCGGTCGCCAATAACGATCCCTCTGCCGACTATCCGGCCGCCGTGCTCGCGCTCGATGCGACGGTTGTGACCGACCGCCGGGAGATCGCCGCAGGCGCGTTTTTTCGGGGACTTTTCGAAACGGCACTTGAACCGGGGAGATCATCACCGCCTTGCGCTTCCCCGTGCCGTCCGCCGGTGGCTATGGCAAGTTCAAATCGCCGGCGTCACGTTATGCGGTGGTCGGTGTATGTGTGGCGAAGAAAGCCGGGAAGGTTCGGGTCGCGGTAACCGGGGCCGGACACGGCGTGTTTCGCGTCGCTGCGATGGAAGCCGCGCTGGAGCGCGCCTTCACGCTTGACGCGATCGCGGCAATTAAGGTGGATTCTGAAAACCTTAGTTCCGATATCCACGCGGATGCGGAGTACCGCGCCCATCTCGTGACCGTCATGGCGAAAAAGGCCGTAATGTCTGCCCTTCAAACATTGTGAGGCGCACGGTGAAAATAGGGAGCGTCGGCGCCGACGGTGTCGTTGAGGCGAATGAATTGGCGAGGCTTTCGGCCGTTGAATTGCTCGAGGGTTATCGCACGAGACGGTTCACGCCGCGCGAGGTCATCGAGGACGTGATATCGGCGCTGGAAGTGACCAATGCCGCCTGCAATGTGGTCGTGACCCCAGCATACGAACAGGCGCGAGCCGCCGCTGATCGCGCCACGGCGGCCTGGTCCTCCGGACGACCGCAGGGCAAATTGACCGGAGTGCCTGTCAGCATCAAGGACCTCGTCTATGTCGCCGGCGTGCCGGCGCTGGGCGGCGCTCCCGCCAACAAGGATTTTGTGCCGGGCGTCGATGCGGCCGCCGTTTCGGCACTCAAATCGGCGGGTGCGATCATCACCTGCAAGACCACCACCTGCGAGTCCGGTTACAAGCTGACCGCCGATAGCCCGGTGTCCGGCATCACCCGCAACCCCTGGAACCGCGATCGGACCAGCGGCGGATCGAGCGGCGGCGCCGCGGCTTCGGTCGCCGCCGGATGTGGCCCGCTTGCGATCGGCACAGATGGCGTCGGCTCGATCCGCGTCCCGTCCGCGTTCTGCGGCGTGGTCGGTATCAAGCCGACCTTCGGATTGGTCCCGAGATCGCCCGGCTTTTCGCCGCCGTCGTGGGCGTCGCTGGCGCACACCGGCCCAATCGCGCGCACGGTTGCCGACGCCGCGCTTCTTCTGGAAGCGGTTGCGATCCACGATCTGCGCGATGCCGCCAGTCTGCCGGTGCCGGCGCGGAGCTTTGACGCGACACCGGTGAAGCTCGACGGGATCAGGATTGGAAGCAGCGTTGACTTCGGCTATGCGGCGGTGGCGCCGGAAATTCGCGGGGCATTTTGCTCGGCGGTTGAGACGCTCGGCTCACTTGGCGCCGACATCCTTCCCGATTGCGTTCAATTCGAAGCGGATATGCTCGAGCGGATCTTGAAACCGATTGCTTATACCGAACAGGCGGCGGCCGTGTCGGCCCGCGGTGCCGATGCGCTAACGGCCTCCGACAGCGACTACCGCGATGTGGTGGCGAGGGGCGCTTCCTATAGCGGCATTGACTATGTCGGGGCCGGCTATCGTCGAAACAGCCTGCGCATGTCGTTCCTGGAAATATTCGGGAAGGTCGATGCGATCGTCACCCCAACGGTTGCGGTGACGGCGTTTCCTGCGGGCGCCCTGGGCGTCGACGAAATCGACGGTGTCACCGTCGACCGCCATCTAGGTTGGTCGCCGTTCTCTTGGCCGATAAATCTGACCGGGTTGCCGGCTGCCACGATTCCCTGTGGCTTCGACGCCGATGGGCTTCCGATCGGGCTTCAGATTATTGCGCCGTGGCTCGACGAGGGCTTGATTGTGCGTATCGCTGCCGCGTTCGAGTGCGCGCGACCCTGGAGCCGGTTTCGCCCCCGCATGTCCTGACCAGGGTTCGTCGCTGTCAACGGTGGACAAAGGTAGCTCCTTGCCCAGCAGGAGTTCGTCGTCGAGATTGAGATAGTGCGCGAGATAGTCGTGCAGGGCGCTCGCGGCCTTTGATGTCGCGGTCGGCGATTTATACAGCAGAAGATCGACCTTCGGCAGCGGCGGCAGCCCCTCGTTGTCACCGATCTCCCGCATGTTGCGCACCAGCGCGGAGCGACCGAGGACGGTGACCGCCATGCCGGCGAAAGCGGCGGCCTGCAAACCACCGACGCTCGGACTGACGCAGGCAATGCGCCATCGGAGCCTTGAGGCTTCCAGCCGCTCGATCGCATGATCGCGAAAGATATTGCCCGGCGGCAGCAGCGCCAGGGGGATCGGCTTTTCGTTATGCGCCGTGGATTGCTCCCCGGTCATCCAGATCAATTGCTCCTGCCGCACCACTTGTCCGCCGGTGAAGTCATTCATGCGCGTCACCAGCGCGATATCGACCTCGCCGCGCTTCACGCATCCGACAAGAGGTGTCGAGAGGGAGCAGTTCAGCTCGAGCTGAACGCGCGGAAAGGCTTTGCGGAAAATCCTCAGGATCGAGGGGAGCATGAAGGCGGCATAGAGATCGGGGGTGCCGAGCACGACGTGGCCTTCGATGTCCGGAGAAGCGAGTTGCGACAACATTTCGTCGTGAAATCCGACGATCGATCGCGCGTAACTCAGGACTGTCTCACCTTCCGCCGTCAGAAACAGCCGGCGGCCCTCGTGGATGAAGATCGCTTTTCCAGTGAGTTCCTCCAGCCGCTGCAGTTGAAGGGTGATTGCGGGCTGGGTGCGGCCGAGCCGCCGCGCGGTCTCGGTGATGCTGCCGGTTTCGACGACCGACATCAGCGAGCGCAGCATGCGGATGTCCAGATTGATCAGGTTCATGATGTTGCTCGCTATGCAGGCAGGGCAATTCCATGCAATTTTCGTGCTTGGAAATCAGAGTTCGGCGCCAGCGCCAATAAAAGAGGCGGGGTGTCCGCAGCCACCGCAGGACTTTCCACAACCCGATCGAGCGAGAGTTTGCGACTACGGTGAAAGGGCGAGGTGTCGGTTCCGGTTAGATTTGAGTCTACACTCTCGAAAAACATGATTTTTCGACGGGCATTTTCGGCCTCCATTCGAGTCCAATTTGGTTCCATCGGAGTCGCCCGGCAATCATTTTGGTTCCATCGGAGTCTATCTCCGAACATCCGCGATATCTACCCGAGCCGAATTCCCGGCACCGGCACCGCATATCAGCTCGCTGGCCGCTGATGTCGCCTCAAGGCGCGGCCGTCGCGTTAAAGGCCGCCGAGCGGTTATCAATGGGCTGCACCCGGTTCCTAGTTTCCACTTGTCACCGATTTCAGAGAACGAAGCGCGAGGGCCGTTCCGCTGCTTGCATCGGCAACGCCGCACTCAAACAAGCCATTGGGCTTCCGGACCACGTCCACGTTCCAAACCGCTCCATCGCTGTGCTTAGGCGCAACACCACTAGCTTCGCGTACGCGCTTTTCTTTCCACATATAAAGTATTCCCAAGCTGCGGCCTACTTAGGAGACGGAAGGTCCAATATCGCGCGTTCAACGGGTCGACGCTGGCTCTCGGGTAGATGATCCATAGTTTGCGCTAATCGTTTGAGAACCAGCGTGCCGCCACCTATCCTCGGGCGACGCGCCGACTCGTCAAGCTCACCCAGAAACTCTGCGAATTTTAGCAATTTTGCGACATCATAGTTTCGGACTTCCGGATCGAGCATCAAGCGGGCTTCCATGCGCTTCCAGGGTTTGAAGGAATACATCGACGCCCAAAAACGGCTCACTTCAATTTCCTCGTCCGTGCCAAGGGCTGCTGGGATTGATCTTAGGTCTCGCCCACAGGCATCGCATTCCAACAAGCGGTACATGCTCCGCCACCACAATGGTTGGCCACAGGTACAGCGGTCGATCAAACGCTCTCCGGACGTGGGGTCACAACTGATCACCCGTATTGACCACAACGCGCGCAAGAAGGGCGCTTGGCCCTTTGTTAGTCGACCAGGAGCAATCCGGCGCTTACTACGCTCGAGTGCAGACCACGGAATTGTCTGATCGAAGAACGTGGTTACCACAGGATCGATGCCGGAGTGCATCATTGCACGGATGGTCGCGGCTCCGCGCCCGGTCACGCGTCCCAACGCGAGAGCATGTTCGTCGCGGGTGGCGAGTGCGGCAAACTCTCGCGAATCTCGCCCTATGATCTGCGCACTAAACTCCGAAGTGGAGATGTCGTTTGCCGCGCATAGCCGGGACAGCCAACTCAGCAAACATTCGCCAGGGGCGGCAGGGAACGTCGTAGCGAGGCGAACAAAGCTGACCATGTTTCTAGCGCCAGATCAAAGCGCCTTTCCCCTTCGGGGATTTCGGCAACCGAAGCTTCTTCCTTTTCCTGTTTTCCTCCAGTTCCTTTCGCGCGTCTTCTATCTCCCCCAGAGTGGGTGCATCAGCCCGCTTGAACGGATTGAATTTGAGCGGCGACTCCTGCGCAAATTGCAGCCGCCAAGCCTCGGCAAAATCTTCGCATTTGATGGTGTATCTAGAATTTCGTCGCTGTTGAGTGTGCGATCTAACAATCGTGATGAGCGTCTCCCGGACCAACGCGATAATCTTACCATGAGATCCCCAAGTGCCTCCCCAAACCCTCTTGGCCCAATCATCTGTTGCGAGTGTCATGCTGATGCCGAGTTGATTTAGGATTGGAGATAGATCTCCCTGGATAATCAGCAAGAAATCGCGGATTTGGCCTAGGTCGGCTCCACGCGCGTAAGGGAGGGGAGAGAGCTTCACGATTTCCATGACCTGCCCGACCATATCTATGAGCCGTCTTGCTACGGTCGAAGTGCCGTTCCGGCCTGACAAAATTAGCGGCACGACACCCGACGCAATAATTGCCGCCAAGATTTCGAGAGCCTCCTCGTTAAGTAAATGCGCATTGTCGAGCGCAAGCAGCACGGGTTTGCGCTTGTGCTTGTCTATCCGCGTGCAGATGTATTGGCCCAGCCTAGGCATGTTGCCGAGTCCGATGGCGGGAGCGTCCAACGCGCGGCACAATAGTAATCCCAGTGTGCTTCCATCAGTTACGGACTCGCACTCCGCGCGACATGTCCATCCTTCAATTCGCGGCGCATAAGCGCTCCGAATATCTCCACTGATGAGATCCAACACTCTAGTCTTGCCTAACATTGGGTCAGATTCCATAACGAGAAGCTCAGCCGGCTTTAGCGGACTTCGATAGACGAGAGCGTGAGCTCGTTTGACCGCGGCGCATTGGTCTGGCAGATCGATATGGATTCGCTTTATTGCTTCGCGCAGCTGCGCTTCAATCGAGTTGGTCTCTGGTTCAACCATATCAGTACTCATCGTCACTAACGCTGGAATCGTTGGTTGGGCCGAAATCGCTAGAATGGCTCGGAGTTGAAGACGGAATCGTCTCTAGCCCGGCGGCCATCAGCCGCGCGCGAGCGGCAGCCGGATCGGCTGTGGTGTCGTTCTCTGCCAGGAGCTCGGGCCGCGGAGTTCGGTGTTGGGGGAGGCTCCGGTTGGTCCTGCAATGGAAATGGTGTGGCACCGCCGGACGTCATCAATTGGCCAAGTCGAGCTACGTGGCCGATGGTTCTTGCAGGTGCTCGGCGCTTCATGACCTTTTCGACTCCGCGGCGAGTAACTGCTTCGTAGGTGTCTAGAAGTAGCTGTTCATCAATCTTCTGACGCTCCTTCTTCGCTTTTGTTGCGGCGTTATGAATGATTTCGTGGACATCCATTGATTTGCCAGGAGCGTAGTCCCTGTAGAGACACTCTATCTCTGGGGGCTTTCGCCATCCTCCAGTTGTTGGATGCGGATCGTGAATAATCACGTCAGTAACGTGGTCGGGGTGAATCCGCATTTCCGCTTTGGGATTCCCCTTTGAATGCGAGTGATGATCGGATCTGATTTTTTGGACGGCTATGCCGTTGTACGGAAGATCAAGCCACACCAAGCCTTCCCTGGTTGCGCTCTTTGTGATGCTTACGCGAAGTTCTCGATCGAGCTCTTCCTCTGAACTCGCAGTATCGGGTGACCAGCCGGGGTTCGCCTTCTGATAGTTCAACCATGCCGTGCGAGGCGAATGCGTGCGTGTCCGGGCGGTGTGGTTTGCGTACCGATTGCAGACCCAGCGAATGAATCGCCGATCGAGCTCGTCGACAGCCAGCATTTCGCCTGGACTCGCGCGCCGCTCCGGACGAACGAGGACACTGCGGCCGACTGCACCAGGTAATTTTGAAAAGAAATCCGTCTCGACGAAGCCGAAGAACCGCTCAATGTTGGGGCGCTTGTCCCCTCTTCCCTTTTCATCAAGAACAATTTCAATTCCGAATTTGCCTGCGGCTCTTAGGACGTCATGGGCAAGATTTGCCTTGCCATGGTCAAGCTTCAGCAGCTTCATGAAACCGCCCGCCAGCCACTCTTGTGCCCCAAGGTGGCTATAGCTTGGTTTGTACCTGCAGATGTGGGCGAAGGCGCGCATAATGTCTGCCTCGCTCGGTCCCCCAACAGACCAGGTATAACCAACGGGCCACGCTGTCGTGAAATCTATGCCAGCGATCAGCCATAGGCGAGGCATGGCGATGCCCGCCAGCTCACCTAGGAATTTTGCTTGGGCCGGATACCTGGTCTCAAGGTCGATCATGTGCCAATCGAACTCGACGATCGTCATGGGTTCTTTCGGCTTCGGGAGCTTGCCTACAATCTGGTACTCTTGGCGAGCGCGTTTGCGGTCGAATTTCGCTTCGCACAGGTCCATGCCAGGAAGTGTCGAGATCAAGTTTTCAACTGCTTCGCGGCCGATCTTGGGCAGTTGGTCCTCGGGGGATTGCAGCTTATTTTCAGCAGCTAATCGTTGGTTTACCCTGTCGACGGTGCCTGACACGCTCTCAAACGTTCTGGTGGCGAATTCGCTTTCAATGACGTCCAATGCAGTCCGTTCTACAACTCCTTTCGTGCGCCTGGGGTGGTAGGCAATCGTTCGACCATCTACTAATTGGTCTGCCGGAATCACTTCCAGATGGTCGAATTCTTTCAAGGTTTTCGCGACCGTCTTCCAGCTCGGCTGCTCGCCAACGGGAAGACCCTTGTCCTCCGCAAGATTTGCAATCAGTTCAGCGAGATTTCTCGGCGGACGGTATGGTTCAGAGCGTCCACCTTCCTCACGGGGGCCGCTTTTTGGCAGGCGAGGCAGCCCTTCCGCCCGGCGTCGCCGATACTCCTGTCTGATTAGGGGAATAAAGATCCGGTTATCCCAGGCTTGCGGCTTGGGCGTCCTAAGATGTCCATTGCTAATCATCCCCGCCGCTGCTGCTTCATGCGCGCGCGATGGGTGCGCACGCTTTCCACGCTCGAGGCGCACAAGAATTCGCTCTGCGAATTCTATCCGCAAGCGCCAAGCCGAACGCGATAGCGGCGTAGCGCCGTCCTCAGGTTCAAAATAAAACACGCCCGTTGTAGTACGTCTCTTATAGACGAAGACGCCGCCAGCGAATCGAAACCGTTCTCCGACCCGCATCGGGAAAGGGGGACTGTCGTCCGGCTTTGTGCCAGGATCTCCGGGCCATTCTTCGTAAAGGCCGGGCAGGGTGGGATCATTCGTCTTGGGTTGTGATGAATTGATCATGGCATGCGGGCCTGTGTACGAACCGAGATCAATACTGCCGAGACGGACGGACGAGTAGTCGCCGATTGGGCCAGCGACCAGATCAATCGTGATCGCTCCTTCAGCGTGGAGAGCGAGAGCGCGCCGAGGATCGCCAGGCCCGAGAATTGCGATAACATCTGCTATAGGTAGAGGACCGCAAGCCAGTGCGGAGAGGACCTGATCGCGCGCTTCGGCTTCCACCCGGACTCGTCTTGCACGCCAGATCGCGTCGACCGCGTCGGCAAGAGGCTGTCGATACAGGTCCATACCGGTGACGGACTCAAATAACAGTCCCTTTTGCGCGTAGGCGCGGGTGATCGCGTCGAGCTTGTCTGAAAGCCAGGTGGCGTGCGCGAAAGCGGTCACGCCTTTCACACCAAGGCGGACCGAACCTTTGGGTCGTTCAACCAGAAAATCGGTCACATGGTCGACCACCATGCCGTCGATCTCGAAGCGAATAACTTCTGGTTGTGACCGAGCACTAATGGCGCGACGAACAAAGCGTTCGAACCATAACGTTAGCCGTTCGTTCTCGCCCTCCCATTTGATTTGCTCACCATCGAAAACTGGGCTGATGCCCTTCTTGGTCCAAACCATTTTCATGACGTCACGAACCGGCCCTCCGTCAGCTGGCGTCGCGATGCCGATTGTTGTGACCGGTGCCCTCCAGTTGATTGTGGCGTCTCGATTGCGTCTGGCCATGCCTGCGCCCTCTGAAGTCGCGGCTGCTAAGGACTGAGCCGGCTCAGGTCATTGCGCGCATGAGCTTGCGTTCGGCGACCACTAGCCGTTCCGCTCAGACCAAAACCTACGAGTTATGGGGTACGATTCCCGGAACCCGGGTTGCCGATGATGGCGCCCCCGCGCTAGGGGAAGCGGATGGGCGGGTTGGTTCCCGCAGCTCATGAGCAAGGGAGTCCTTATGGCGCTACCTTTAGCCCGAACGATCTTTGCCATTGGCTTTAATCCTTACAGCTAGGATTCGGGGCAAGATGGCCGGCAAGGTCACGCTTCGGGATGCCTAAAAAAGCGGCAGTTGCCGCGGGCGCAACCTGGTCGACTAGCGGTCTCCCCGATCGACCAAGCCCAGCCAGTCTAGCCTCTTGAGGGACAGCTTAAAAAGGGGGCAAAGATAAAAAAATGGCAGAATTGTCAGTTGCTTGAGAGCAGTTTTTCAAGGATCTGATGAATAGGAAAATCCCCGCCACCGTTTCAAGGATCTGCGTTTTCAAGGATCTGATTGCCCCCGCTATTCCTGATTTTGGCTTTGATGATCGGGGCTATCGGCAGCGGGTCAAGCAAAGGGAGGCGTTTGAATCCTTGAAAAACCCACAGCCTCGAATCCTTGGCGGTACGGTTGGGGAGGGACGGCGCTTTTTCCGGTCGCGTGCACTTCGGGCGAGCGTCGGCAATTAGAGGCGTCGCAGCACGCGGGAACAACGCCTGCCCGCCGCCACATACAAGTTCTCGGTAGACATTTTTGATTTCGAGGTATTTTAGTACCGCGCGCGTCATGGGCACGGCTCGGATTTGGCGTTCAGCCGAGTTTCGCGTGCTCCCAGCGACTCATATGGCGATCAGTCAGTGAGCCGCGGATCTACGTCCACAAAAGCGTCGAGTGTCCGGTCATAATGCCGGCACTGAACAATCTGGATGTCCGTTTCAACGTATCCTCTAACGAGATGGGCATTGGCATGACCTAGTGGCGTAGGCACCGGTGCGCCACGCGCATGCTCAGCACAGGCCGTGAGAAGCCAACCGCCATCGCTGAAAAGGCGCGCTTCTGCGCCGCATCTTGCGCAGGTGCAGGCTGATGCTGCCTCGGCCAGTGCGACGGCTTCCTCGACTGCCTGCTCGACTTCTTGAGGTAGGCTTGCTTTGCTAGTCCAATAAATCTGTAGCCGGCCCCATTTCTCGCTGATCTGAATGAAGCGTATGGGGTAATTCGCGGCAGCTTGTGAAATCCTTTCGACCAACTTAACCACGATATCGCGCCAACCGGGTCCGCATATGGGATAGCCGGGTGCGAAGGGAGCACCGTGGAAGCTCCGGACGAAGAGGCTCGGATACATTTGGACAAGCATTTGCTCCCAACGCTTGGGTTCGTTCATCGCTTTGGCTTTCCGTTGATTGGAAACGGCATTCGGGCGGAGCGGTCGACTTGACCGACCGCGCGGGTAACAAGCGAGTTGGGGCTCAGCGGCTTGGAAATGTTGGCCTCGATTATACCTCGGCAGATCAGCGCGCACGCTGTCGGCATCGGATCTCGCAGCCCGACCATCGCACCCAAAGCGCGGATTGCCAGACGGCGGCGTCCTGGCAAAGCGGACACGACCTTCTCGAGGACAGGCTCCGAGACTGCGTAGTGGCGGTACCGCCAGATCCGCCGGCAATTGGCCGCACGGGGCTCGGCATCGATCACCGAGCTATCGATCTCGACCAAGCGTATCCCATAGTGCTGAAGAGCAATCAGCAGCAGGCCTTCGGCGTCGATATCTCGATGAGGTCGTTTGTCGATGATGTCGTAGGCGACGCGACCATCGTCCCTATCAGCCACAATCATACGAACCGGAACTTCGCTACCATTAAGCGCGAGGGATTCCACGAAGCTGATGGAGCGGACGGACGGATCAAGCGAAAGCTGAATGCCGAGGTTGCGTAACGACGGGGAGCGGCTGGAATTGATCGCTACTTCGATCCGGCGCGGCGAGGTGGCATCGGCCGACACTTTGCGACGGGAGGATCCTTCCGCGAAGCTGGCCCGCGCACCATGGCTGCGACCACGATGGGATTTCACCGCTTTTGGTGGCAGCTCCTTGCGCCCCATAGTGCCTACTTCCTCGGCCGGTCGGGCCAACAACAGCATAAGCCTAGAATACTCCGAGACCGTGGGACAACACTAAGCAGCCGCTCCGGTTGAGTCAATAGATAGCTGGCTATCTAGCTATCTATACGGAGATCGCCCGCGGTGAAACTTGTGGAATGCCGGACCAATTGCGCCAAATTCAGCTTTCGACTCGGGGAGAGGGATGGTATTTAGCGGACAGATAGTCGGCTATCTGGAGACCCCGCCGATCTGTCGAGGAGAGAGTTGGTGCGAAAGCCCCGAGAAGACGCTTCTAGCGTCCGCAAGCGAGCTGACGGCCGCCGTCAGCTTCTTATCTACTTGTCGGGTGATATTATTAGGGAGCTTAAGCATGCCGCGCTTTTGCAAGAAAGGCCGGCCTACGAACTCGCCGAGGAGGCGATTGCGGAATACCTGAAGAAGGGCAAGCGTAAGAGTAGATCATAACCGCAGTGTAATGGAACGGCGGCAGAGCAGGACAGCACGCGACTAGACCCGCCGGATGACGAGGCGCCCTCCAGCGAAACGAGGGCGATCGCGCTGGATTTCGGTCGCCGGCCCGCACAGTGCAAGACTCTTTTGTTCGCATATCATTGCGATGCTATACTGCAGGCTGGGCGGCGGTGTGGCCGACTTATTTTGGCACCTTTCGTTCGGTCGCACACAGGTCGGGAGTGAGCGGTGCGGTCACGCAGTTTACTCGAAAGAGGCTCAGCTACTCAGATCGACGCGGTCTTCCTCGAAGACGGAAGGCCTGCTGAGTTGCCCGGATTTGATCCGCACTTTGGCCGTTGGGTTGCGCAGCTCAGAGAACAGCAGAAGTCGCATTCAACGCTTTGCACTTACCCGCCGGCACTTGCTCGTTGTATCGCAACGCTACAAGCAATCTGCGGCACTGAGGTCACGGTGTGGACAATATCATCTCTGGAGCCTGCAATCTTTGAGCAGATGCAGCAGCAGATGCTGGAGGAGGGCGCGGTAGATCGGACCATTATGGTACGGATGGCCGCGCTCCGTTCGTTCGCCAAATTTCTCAATCGGTGTGGGTATGCTCGATGTGATGCCTTGCTGGTGAGCCATTTGATTGATTTTGCACCGCGCTCGTTACACACTCCCGGAGAGGAAGACTGCAACAATCTGATCCCTTCTGATGAACAGGGCATTACTTGGCAGACGCTGCGGAACAGAGCGGTTCTGCGATTGATTTCAGCCCACAGCCTAACGATTGCTGAGGCATTGGCAATCGACCGCGAACATTTTTGTTTCGTGCGGCACACGCTTAGCATTGTGGGAAGTTTACGGCCGCGGACGATTCCGGTCGAAACGCACGTTGTCGAAGACATCGCTGCTTACCTAGAAGTCTGCCCTTACGAAATTGAGAATGGATCACCGCTGTTCCGCGGAACGCGCGGAGCTCGGTTAACCGCGAGAGTCGTTCAGTTAGCTGCCGAGGCTCTGCGTAACCAACTCGGGCTTCATGTTGAGACGACTCCGCGCACAATACGAAAGAGTCGGGTCTTACAGTTGGTAGCGAGCGGCGTGCCCACGTATGAAATAATGCAACAGGTCGGCATCTCAGCTTCGGCGATGAGCGCAATACTGAGTGAAGCACCCGTTAATCCGTTGCTGGCGGAGGAAGCCGTCCGCAAGGCGAACTTGATCTTGGAAAGACTTCGTTCGATGGGAACTGACGATGACCATGAGCAGCATCGGAGGCTTAAGTCAGATCCAAATAACAACGTTCCGAAATCGAAGAGCCAGCGAAGCGAATGATCGGTCGCGGCTGATTTGGCGCATTTCAAGGATTGCCGACTCGCTCGAATGAGCAGCGGGCGCTACGGCCTGATCCGGGATCTAGGTGCAGTAAAGGGCGGGAAGGGATTGAAGCACCATGAGATGGTGGTGGACTTCACTCCTGGTGTCCTCTTCTGGTTTCGAATACTGGTTGGCTGACGTCGTGCTGCCAAGCATCTTACAATAATCGTCAGAGTGCAGCTAGGTTTTGTTCCATGCTGACCCAAATCTATGAGATTTCAAGCCCCGACGAAGCGCGGGCCATTTCGGAGATCGGAATTGATCACGTCGGCGTTCTAGTCGGTGACGGCGAGTTTCCGCGCGAACAGCCACTCTCGCGGGCGGCGGAGATTGCGGCGGCGATAGCAGCTCCGGCGCAGTTTTCGGCGCTCTTTCTCACCGCGCGAACTGGCTTGGTCATCGATTGGGCGCGGACGTTGAAGCCCCCGGTCGTGCACCTCGGGGCGGCACCTGAACTGCTCCATCCGGCTCAGGTTGCCGTCATTAAAGCGGCGCTGCCGGGCAGCTTAATCATGCGAAGCGTGCCTGTTTACAGGGAGGAAAGCGTCCGCATCGCTCGGAGCTATGAAGCCCTTGCGGACTATCTTCTGTTGGATAGCCACCGCTTCTCGGACAAGCAGATTGGCGCGCTTGGCGTCCCGCATGATTGGAGCATCAGCCGACGGATCGTTGAAACGGTCGGCACCCCAGTCGTCCTTGCCGGAGGACTAGGTCCGGACAACGTTGCGCAGGCGATCAGCATGGTTTGGCCGGCTGGCGTGGATTCGAAGACAAGGACGGACCGGGAAGGCACTCACGCCAAGGATCTAGAGCGCGTAAGACGATTCCACGATGCCGCGCGCGCTGCTGCGCGCCGGCCTGATCGGGTGTAGCTCGGCTGGATGCGCAATCTGGTCGTCCGCAAGTGGACCGACATCCCTTTGAGGCCTCCGGCGAAGTAATCGACCGTTGGACATTATCGCGGCAACGCCCTTGACTAGTTGAGCCATCGTCCGCCGTTTGAGAACGGCGCCTGTAGCGGATAGCCAAAGGCTCATGTCCGTTGCTCAAAACATGCGCTCGCGCGGATAAAGGCGGTGGTCCGTTCCGCGCGATGAAAGATCAGCTTGAAGAAGCCGGCAAAAACGCGCGAAGAACTCGAGTCCGCGATCAGGATGGAGATGTGGAAGACATTGGCTGCAACTTGATATCCGGAAATCTGATCGGAACCGGTACGATCTCAGGTCCGACCGAAGCCGAACTGAGCAGCCTGCTGGAATTAACGCTTGCTGGCACACGACCCATCACGCTCCCAAAGGGAGAGCGCCGAGGGTTTCTCCTTGATGGGGATGAAATCAGGTTCGAGGGCCGTTGCGCGAGGAAAGGTTATGCTTCAATCGGTTGGAGCTTGCGTCGGTCGGATTGAAGGGACGGCTGAGAAGCTCCAACATGTCATAACCCGAAGCTCCACCCGCGAGCCCCCCGAATCCAAAAACGGGTATTTGCACACGATTTCTGATTAGGCGTGGCTTGAACCGCAATAGGGGGCCGAGGGGACAATGGAAAGCTGCCTCGTCATAGAACACGCGATGAGTATGATGCCGGACCTCGAAATGGATGAGGTGCATTTCGGGCAGCTCATCATTCTCGCGCTAGGATTGTTCCTCGGAGGTGTAGGAAGAGTTATCGATGGGCTCAATCTGCTGATCTTCGCATAATGGTGGTCATTGATGGGATTAAAGACGGGACTCATTGGCGAGAACATGCTGCTGGGATACCCAAGGACAGCGGCCTCAAGGCGGAGCAGGCAAAGCATCTGTAAACAACAATCAGCGTCCGATCCCCGATGGCCGACTTTTGCGAAGAATTGATGGTCATGCCGGACGGCAAGCCGCTCAAGTGGCTGTCGAATGCAAACGTCTCTGGACAGAATTGCTGCCGGAGTCTCGGGAACTTTCCCATGCTCGCTTGATTCCTTTGCGTGTCATCGCGCGAGAAATTCGCGGTGCGGCTTCCCCCGACGTTCGATCAGGTCCGGGACAAAACCTTCATTCAATCAGCGGGAACGCTTCGGCAGTTTTGGGAGTTCTATCGGGATTGAAAGTTGGCGGCGCGCTTGGCTTTGGTGCGCTCGGCGCTTCTTCGCTGAGAATGAGCGTTCTTTCCAGGAGCACACCCGGGACCTGTTCTGCCGTGCCGACGTACTTGGCTATTTTGTCGGAGCACGTTCCCTGAAGCCTCAGCGTGAGGTCATCGGCACCGAAGACGGTTGCATGCCCTTCGGTGTGCCGTTTGAGCGTTATGATGGCGGTGAATCGATCGCCGTCGACTTCGCAAGTGCCGCTGTAGCTCATGATGCTATCACGACCCCAGATTCTCCCGTCTGCGAGATGGGCGATGCCCGTGCCTTGGCCGAGCGGGGTCTTGAACCACGCCGCGTAAGTGCCGTCTTTGAGCATCGGAGGAATCCTGTCATCAGCGCCCCGCATGATCGGCACGGCTACCGCTAAGACTTCGTTAATGCTGATGCCCGTGCAAATCCGGTACCCCGATGGTCGGCGTGCCTACGGACGCTTTCATTTTCGCAGGTGGCCGATCATCGTCACGATGGCTCCTAGTTTTTCGGTGATCAGGTCTTCGGTCACTTGTTCCGCCATCAACCTTTGCAGATCGCTGATCTCGCCGTCGAGACCCATGAGATCATGAGGACCTTTCCTTGAAGCTCTGGATCAGTGCCGTCGCGCGCGAGCTTGCGCGTTAACAGGTCATAAGCGTCCCGCATGTCAGCGATCGAAACCGTCCGCCATTCCCGGTCGATCTGGGCTTCCTCGCGCAGTGCTCAATTGCATCGAGCATTGCGGAAATAACTTCATCATATCCATTTGAAAATGATCTATTGCGCTATGAATGGGCTGCCGAATTCGCCTGGGGTTTCCCCGTCAGGGTCTGGGAAAGGCGTTTGAGCAGGAAGCCTCTGAAGTCGAGCTTCAGAGGCCGCACTATCGGAGGTCGTCGTGGTCGTTGCTGCGGGAGCTGCTCAGCCACATGCAACAGCGGGACTTTGCCAAATGCTGACGGCTTCGGCCGAAGCCCTCCTCCAGAGGATGCTCGACAAGATTGATCGCCTTTGCGCCGACCGCGACCGGCTGTGCGGAGCTGCCAATGCCAAAAGGCAGGGTGCTGGGAGGACGGAAGTGGTGAGCTACTTCCAGGACGATCCCAACCCGCCTCCTTTCCACAAGGCCCTCGCGGAAGCCCGGCAACTAGCGACGCGCGAAGGCTACTGCTATCAGCACGTCCAGGCGATCACGGTCGCGATCGACCAGTACGCGGAGAAGGCGCTCGGCAACCGCGACTACTTCCTCAACAAGCCCTACGGCATGGTGGTGGCAGGAAGGATCACGTCCCCTGATTGTTCGAGATTTCTGAGAACTGCGCAAGAATGCCCGCTTTCCGGCGGGCTTTTTTGTGAGTTGAGTTATTGCCAAAGCGTATTCAGATGCCGGGCTTCATTAAGCCCCAGCTTGCGACGCTGAGGTCGAAGGCGCCGAAGGGCGATCAGTGGCTTCATGAGATCAAGTTCGATGGATACCGCGTTCAGGTTCACATAGATGGAGGGCGAAAGAAGGTCTTCACCCGCAACGGGCTGGACTGGACCAAACGCTTCTCGGTCATTGCTGGTGCCTTCGATATTGCGGGACAAGCCATCGTCGATGGCGAGATAGTCGTAGTTCATGAAGGCCGTACTAACTTTTCCGAACTTCAAGCCGAACTCGCCGCGGGCAGACAGGATCGACTCGTCTTTTATGCTTTCGACCTCCTCTGGCGCGACGGAGACCTTCGCAGGCGACCGCAAATCGAACGCAAGCAACTGCTGCTCGATGTTCTCGGGGAGAACGATGTCGAGTTGCCCGTGCTATACTCCGAACACCTCACCGGAGACGGGCAGAAGATGTTTGAGCACGCTGCGAAGCTCAATTGGGAAGGCATCATCTCCAAGCGCGCCGATGCTCCGTACAAGTCGGAGCGGGGCGAAGCATGGGTGAAGATCAAGACTGTCCAGCGGGAGAAATTTCCCGTCGTGGGTTTTGTGAAGGACCCGACAGGCGTTGCCGCGCTCTATCTCGGCAAGCAGGAAGGCAAAGACCTTGTCTACATGGGTAAGGTCGGGACTGGATGGTCTCGCACTGTCTCAAGCCAGATCAGGAAGCAACTCGACACAGTGGTCAGCCCCAAGTCAAAGCTAACCAAGGCAATTAGGAAGCCGAAGGCGACATGGGTTGAACCGAAGTTCTTCGCTGACGTTGAGTACCGAGACCTCACATCGGAGGGGTTACTGCGTGCCAGCTCGTTCAAAGGACTTTCTCGGAAGGATCAATCCTGATTGTCGGACCTGCTTCGGAGTAGGATGGGTATGCGAAAATCATCCCAAGCGGGCTTGGAGCGAAGAGCTGGGTTGTCAATGTGGCGCGGGCATGCCGTGCGAGTGCGTCGGTGCTGATGGGCTTGAGGAGCCTGACATCAGCCAAGTCCTCGAAGCCCCGTCAACGCGCCATTAGTGTCTTCTTCCGATGATTGTTACGGTATGAAGTAAAACAACGTGCTGCTCACTAGGAGTAATGCATCGTTTGGCCATTATCAGAATTCCGCGATCTGCCGGAGTGCCCGATGAGAACCGAAAGCAGGAGTGGCGGAAAAAAGGCGGGGCTGCTCTGCGGCGCTTGTAACAAAATCGCGCGCCGCGACGTCATCGCCGATGTGGAACGGACGCAACAGCAGCAGCACGATAAGGTCTCCAGCGGCAGCCGTCGCGAGCAGGCCCTCGCCAAGGCGCGCTCGCCGAGCTCGTAGCGGCGGCCAGCGCGCGAGGTAGCGCGGGAGGCGGTGGCCTGCGCGAAGCGCTTCGCGCGGGGCTGATCCGGCGCGCACGGGTGCCGGCGGGCCTGCCGACGAGAGTGGCATCGTCGCGCCCGAGACACGCCGCAATCTCACGCGATGCGGAACTTTTCCTTGGGTTCACATTTGTACATAAGCCGCCTGCGTACCATTGCGTCGGCTCCAGATGCCCTGCCATGAGGGAAAACGTGTCGGATGTACCTCTCGTCCTCGTCGTGGAGGACGAATACCCGCTGCAAGGCCTCGTCGAGGAAGCGCTGCGGGAAGGCGGCTTCGAGACTGCCATCCTGTCCTCCGGGGAGGAGGCGCTCACATTGTTCAGGGGCAAGGTCGCGCCCTATCGCGCGCTCGTCACCGATGTCAATTTGAAGGGGGCGCTGGGCGGCTGGGATGTGGCGAGGCATGTTAGGGAGATGGAGGCGGGCTTCCCGGTGATCTACATGACTGGTGCAAGCGCCGACGAATGGACGTCACAAGGCGTCCCCAACAGCATCCTGCTGCAAAAGCCCTTTGCGCCCGCGCAACTGGTCACGGCGGTCTCGCAGCTTCTCAATACCGCAGGCCCGACGGCCAGGTAGCGCCAGGACGGAACATTATCGCGACGATGTCTTTGTCCCTTTGGAGCATCGCCCGCCGTTTGAGTACGGCGCCTGTAGCGGACAGCTAAAGGGACAGTCAAAGGCGGTGGTCCCGTTTCCGCGCGGCGAAGGAAACAGCTTGAAGAAGCCGGCGAAAACCCGCGAAGAACTGGAGTCTGCCATCAGGCTGGAGATGGAGGACATAAGCGACTGGCCGACGGACCTGGCCATCTCGGTCGTGCCGCACGAAGATTCATGGAAAGTCGAGATCATGAGGGACGGGCCGCAGCGAGACGCGGATCGTTGCGACATGATCGAAGCCATTGCCGATCGGCTGCGCAGCCAGTTCGATCTGAAAGCTTGATTATCCATCCCGGTCTTCATCGACAGCTTTGGGCAACGCTCGCCACGTTCGCCGCGAGCTCCCACGGAAGATCTCGGCAAGCTTGGGCGGTAAGGGCCCCCTTGTCCAGCCTAGGCGGGCAGTGAACTTTCGGTACCATCCTCAAGGTGCTGGTGAGCTACCCCGACGGATCCGCGAACCAGCCCGAGAACGTCCGTCCTGAAACGGTGCCGTCCAGCAGGTCGCCAATGGTCCAACCCCTCTGGCATTGCGGCAGTGTGAGAAGATGTCGTCGTGCTCCCAACGAAACAATGGTGCAGAGCTCACGAAACCATTTTGGAGTCCACGAAGACATTCGGAAACGAAGGCCTGATATCAAGAACCTCGATCAGACAGCGGGGGGCGATCATGTGGCTACTCGATTTCCTTTACCGCGAGTATTACCGGGCACGGGTGGCCGAATTCCGCAGGTACAACGTGGCATGACCGAGCCCGATCTAGACAAACTGTTGAACGTTGTTCCCATTGGGAAGCCAATGCGGCAGCGGCAAGCACAATTTGGGAGCAGCTCGATATGTACGCTCGCTCAACGGTACAACACCAGCTGAGTTGGATGGCGGATGCGGGGCGCATTTGCCGCACATCGCGCTGCATGCCAATGGGCGGTGAGGTGCGTCTGTACTATCGAATGCAGCACGAATGACTCGCAACAAAGTGGACGCCGAGGCGGCGATATCAGCAATTTGAGCTTCGTCCTTAGGCTGGCGTTAACGGTGTCTCCGGACCAAAGCGTGTCTTAACCTGCCGTGAAGTTGAAGGAGCTCATGCTGGTCGTTTTACGACGGCAGAGCCAATGGCTACCGATATCATTACGCACACGGATGCGCTGCGCCACACCGCGGCTCGCTCCGCCGTGAGCGTAGGCCTGACCATCGTCTTGACGTTGTCCTTGTGCCTCCTGCAATTCGGAGCCGATCCGGATGCGTTCGTGCGCACCGGCTTCGTGACCAAATCGTCGCTTGTGATCAGCATGATCATTTCGGGGCTGCTGACGGCAGGCCTGAGCTACCGGTCCGCGCTGATGATGCGCGAGCTGGCGCTGACGCGCGCCGAGCTGCAGCGAATTTCCGGCACCGATCAGTTGACCGGGCTGCTCAACCGACGGGGCTTCGACCAAGCCGCCGAATCGGCCCTGACCAAGGCGCGCGATGCGAACCTGCCAACCACCGTGCTGATGTGCGACATCGACCGCTTCAAGGCGATCAACGACCAATTCGGGCATGAGTTCGGAGACAAGGTGCTCATCGCGATCGCGGAGGTGTTGCGCTCCTTCGCCGTGCGAAGACGGATGCTGGTGGCAAGGCATGGCGGGGAGGAATTTGCCGTTCTGATGACCGGGATATCCAAGGAGCGCGCCGCGCAATATGCGGAAGAGCTTCGGCAGGCCTGCGCCGCCGAGGAAATCTCAAACGAAGAGACTTCGGCTTGCGTGACTATCAGCATCGGGCTGGCCGAATGCCACGGTGAAACGGACCTGGCCAAGGTCATGCGCATGGCCGATCAGGCTCTCTATGCGGCCAAACATCGAGGGCGCAATCGCGTCGTCCGGGCGGACGTGTTGGCGGATCTCGATCGCGGCGTAATCCCGGGGGTGTGCCGGACCGGTGGCGGCCTAGTGATCGCAAGTACGGCATCGGTTGTGCGGCTCCGGCCCTGTAGCAGCATCAGCCGTTGAATTCGTCGACGTTCCCGCGCGGTCGTGTGGCGGGAGCGCGCTGAGCACCTTTCCTCGCAGCCGGGCCATTCGAGAGAAGCGCTTGGCACCGCTACTATCACAGCATCCCTTGCCGGAACAGCAGATGAACCTGATCTATCCCTGTCACCGACATCCATCCAACCCGGTCAGGACTATCTGGAGTTCTGTCAGAGCTACCTCCCGTAGATCATTCGGGTCTGTGAAATCGGCGCTTCCGCATGAGCGGGCCGCGTCCCCCAAGCGCTTCTGCGAAGGTCGGCTAGAAGAAGTCACAGAAGACACGTAGAATGTCTGCAACGGCCACTTTCGGACTTCGGCGCGCGAGTAGCGAAGTCTGCTTTGCCGCGATGACCTGACATAGTCGGGCCGCTTCGGAACGTGCGGAAAGTGCCAAGCGCGGACAATAGCGACCGACAGTCAGAATAGCCCGCAACAGTGCATTGTGGATCGTGGGCCCATCGTTCGTATTCCCGCGATCGGTCAATGTTGCGCGACATCCGTCTTGTCGAGCGCAGCGCGGACGTTGCGCGCCAGTTTCAGAGCGTCGTCATTGGCCCAGAAATGGATGAAGAACATCCGCGGCTCTTCGCCGAGCATGTGACTGTGAATCGCCGTCACGTCGATATCGCCCGACCGCAGCGCCCGGATCAGCGGATTGACCTCGTTGCCAGTCACCAGGAAATCGCCTGTTATCGCCGCTTTACCGCCGCCTGTCGGCTGAAAGTTGATGGCGTTGGCGCCGCCAAGCGCGGTGGTGACCTGCATTCCGCCTTCTTTGGCCGGCTCGCGTCGCGGAATGCCGAACTGGTAGACGCCGCCGGTCGCGGTGCCCTTGGCCCGCATGATTTCGTCGAGCTTCGCGGTGTCGAGATCGATCGTCGGAGCTGCCCCCGCCGTCGCAGCGGGCGGATCGAACGGTGTCTTGCTTCCCACCGACAGAGCCGCGCGGATCGCAGCGGCCATCTTCTCCGGATCGCCGTGACCGGCGACGTGCATGTAGAACGTCGCGGGAGAGGCGCGAAGGATGTGATTATGGATGGCCGTGATCTCCAATCCGCTGTCGAGCAGCTTGGTCATGACCGGCGTAATCTCGGTCTCGAGCAGGACGAGATCGCCCATGACCATCGCCTGGCCGTGCATCGGCGCGAAAGCCACCCATCCGCCGAGCGCTAATGCCGGTTTGATTGCGATGCCGTCCAGCGTAACGTGGAGGTCGGATCGTGGCAGCCCATAGCGGTGAACTTCACCACTCACGGCGGCGGTTTTGCCTAAGGCTGCATCCACCTTCTTCCAGTCAATGTCAGCCGCGCGGGCCGGCAACGACAGCAACAGCGCGGCGCCCAGCGTGAATACTGTAAGGGGATGTTTCATAGTTTTCTCCTATATTACGCCCGAAACTTTTGGGCCGCGCAAAGCGGCTCCGGCGACACGATGCATCGCGGCTGAGCTCTGATAAGTCTTTTGATGAGACGGAGACGTACAGACATACGTGCGCCCTCGTAAAAACGGGACGCGATACTTGGGCATGTCGCCTCGTGGGGGGATCGCTGTGCCCCCATGCTCCGAATAGAACGCTTGCCACTTACGCTGTCAATGCGTTCTCAGACGATCAGCGCCGGGCTTGAATTAACAACAGCGTGAACACGAGCTTGGCATTCGTTCGACGGGCGTGACGCTCCGCCGGATAGCAAAGAGGAAGGGCGGATCGAGAACTGCCAACAAGCGGCAGACGTCTTGCCGGCGACGGCTTGCTGCCAGTTTCTAGCGCCGCTCCTGGATTTTGCCGCTGCTGTCGACGACGAGGGACACTTCCTTGCCGTCTTTCATCGCCTTGACGGCCGTACCTTCGGCGGTGGATTTGATGTCTCGAATTTGCGAGTAACCGGCGGCTTCAAGCTTGGCTATAAGCTCCTGCTCGGTCAGGGCGTGGGCAGGCGACAAGGCGCCAACCATTACAAGAGAACAAAGTACCGCTCGAAAGATTGCTCGGGCCGACATGTCTGTGCTCCTCTGCTGGTGCGAACCACAAAAACATGCTCCGAGACGCTTCAACGCCTATTCGAGACAGCGGTTCCGCCTTCAGACCCATGTCGTGCTGCGCGGCCCGGCGGTTTCGGGCACGCAGCACCCAAAGGTTTCGTACGGAATTGTGCATGTCCGTTCGGGGGTCATTGCCTGATCTCGGCCCGCGCAAACGCTATGTCCGCTTCTGTGCGCCAAACTATCCAGAAGTCCACATCGCTCGTGAGACATTTTCTTACGGCAGCAATTGAGGCTCATGCAGTGATTGGCTCGGCGATAGTCTGACAGGAAAATCCCTCCGTGCGGAGCAGGGCGACAGCCGCCTCTCTGTCTGTTCCAGCGGCGCTATCTCCAGGAATGCGCCGGGTCAAGAATCGGCAGAGGAAGAGCGGCGCTATCGTGCCCGGCGTGAGAAGTAGGAGATCAGCACCGGCAGCGTTACCAGGATGACCAGCGGCGCCAGCATCATGCCGGCGACGACCACGACCGCGAGCGGCTTTTGCACCTGCGAGCCGATCCCCCCGACATCGCCGCCGGCAATAATCCGACGCCGGCGACCACGCAGGTCATCAGCACCGGCCGCAGTTGCAATTCGCCGGTGCGGATCACCGCCCGCATCCGGTCAAGACCTTCGTCGATCAGCTGATTGTACTGCGTCAGGATGATGATGCCGTCCATCACGGCGATGCCGAACAGTGCGATGAACCCGATCGCCGCCGACACGCTGAAAGGAATGCCCGAGATCAACAACCCGAGCACGCCGCCGAAGATCGCCATCGGGATCACGCTCATCGCCAGCAGTGTGTCGACCATCGAGCCGAAATTGAACCACAATAGCACCGCAATCAGCGCCAGGCTAATCGGCACCACGATCGACAGCCGCTTGATGGCGTCCTGCAGATTGCCGAACTCGCCGACCCATTCGACCCGCGATCCCGGCGGAAGCTTGACCTCTGCTGCGACCTTGTCCTGCGCTTCCTGGATCGCGCTGCCGAGGTCGCGTTCGCGCACCGAGAACTTGATCGGCAGATACCGCTCCTGCTGCTCCCGGTAGATGTAGGCCGCGCCCGAAACCAGATTGATCGACGCCAGCTCGCTTAAAGGTATCTGCGTGACCGTGCCGTTCGGGCCCGGCGCCCCGATCCGCAAGTTCTGGATGGCCTCCGCGCTCTTGCGATATTCGGGCGCAAGCCGGACGATGATCGGGAAATGCCGGTCGCTGCCGGGTTCGTAGAGATCGCCGGCGCTGTCGCCGCCGATCGCGACACGGATGGTGGCGTTGATATCGCCCGGCGACAGGCCATAACGCGCCGCACGCGCGCGATCGATATCGATCTGGATGGTCGGCTGGCCGAGCGAGGTGAACACGGCCAGATCGGTGACGCCCTGTACGGTGCCAAGCACGGATTTGATCTTGTTGGCGGTGTCGGTGAGCGCCTGAAGATCATTACCGTACAGCTTGATCGAGTTCTCGCCCTTTACGCCGGAGACCGCTTCGGAGACGTTGTCCTGCAGATATTGCGAGAAATTGAACTCGACCCCGGGGAATTTATCCTGCAGCTGCGCCAGCAGTTGCGCGGTCAATACGTCCTTGTCCTTGGTATCGGGCCATTCGCCGACCGGTTTCAGCGGCGCAAAGAACTCGGCGTTGAACAGGCCGGCGGCGTCGGTGCCGTCGTCGGGACGGCCGTGTTGGGACACCACCGATTCCACTTCCGGACGGGCGCGGATGATCTTTCGCATCTCATTGACGTAGGTATTGCCCTCCTGCAGCGAGATGGTCGGCGGTAGCGTGGCGCGGATCCACAAATTGCCTTCCTCCAGCTTGGGCAGGAACTCGAGGCCGAGCAGCCGGGCAAAGAAGATGGTCATCATCACAAGTCCGATGGCGCCAGACATCACGGGCTTCCGGTTACCGACCGCCCAGTGCAGCACCGGCATATAGAGCCGGTGCAGGAAAGCCATCAGCCGGGTCTCGGTCTCATGCATATGCGACGGCAGAATGATCGCGCTGAGCGCGGGCGTGACCGTGAACGTTGCGAGCAGTCCCCCGGCCAGCGCATAGGCATAAGTCCGCGCCATCGGTCCGAAAATATTACCTTCGACGCCGCTCAGCGTGAACAGCGGCAGAAAAGCTGCAATGATGATGGCGGCGGCAAAAAAGATCGAGCGCGACACGTCCGCGGCGGCCGATAGGATGGCGTGGCTTTTCATGGCCATGGTGGTGTCGGCCGCGATAAGGCTCTGCTCGGCTTTCGACAGCGCAATGGTTTGCGACAGCCGGCGGAAGATCGCTTCCACCATGATCACGGTGGCGTCCACGATCAGCCCGAAATCGATCGCGCCGACCGACAGCAGATTGGCGGATTCGCCACGCAGCACCAGGATGATGACGGCGAAGAACAGCGCGAAGGGTATGGTGGCGCCGACGATCAGCGCGCTGCGAAGATCACCCAGGAACATCCATTGCAGCAGCACGATCAGGACAATGCCGAGCACCATGTTGTGCAGCACGGTCGCGGTGGTGATGTCGATCAGGTCCTTGCGATCGTAGATCCGCTCGATCTTCACGCCCGGCGGCAGGATGCTGGAATTGTTGATCGAGGTAACAAGCTGCTCGACCCGCGCGATCGTCGGCGAGCTTTGCTCGCCGCGCCGCATCAACACAATGCCCTGCACGATGTCGTCAGACTGATCGAGGCCGGCGATGCCGAGCCGCGGCTTCTCGCCGACCGCGACGGTCGCGATATCCTTGACCAGCACCGGGTTGCCGCTGCTTTGCGCGACCATGGTGCTGGCGAGATCGTCAATCGAGCGAATCAGGCCGACGCCACGCACCACGGCCGATTGCGCGCCGATATTGACGGTATTGCCGCCGACATTGATGTTGGAATTGCTGACGGCCTGCAGCACCTGCGGCAGAGTCAATCCGTAGGCGATCAGCTTGTTGAAATCGACTTGCAGCTCGTAGGTCTTGGTCTTGCCGCCCCAGCCGGTGACGTCGATCACGCCTGGCACGGCGCGGAAGCGGCGCTGCAGGACCCAGTCCTGCAAAGTCTTGAGGTCGAGCACGCTGTATTGCGGCGGCCCGGTCAGCCGGTAGCGGTAGATTTCGCCGATCGCGCTGAGCGGAGAGATGCCGGGCTGCGCGTTGCCGGGCAGCGGCGCCAGCTGCGACAGCCGGTTCAGGACCTGCTGCAGCGCCTCGTCATAGGTGTAGTCGAACGAGAATTGCAGTTTGACGTCGGACAATCCGTACAGCGAAATGGTGCGGATGGTGCGCAGGTTCTTGATGCCTGCGACCTGGGTCTCGATTGGAATGGTGATGTAGCGTTCGACCTCTTCCGACGACAGCCCCGGGCTTTGCGTCACGATGTCGACCATCGGCGGGGTTGGATCGGGATAGGCCTCGATGTTGAGCTGCTTGAATGCGATCAGGCCGCCGACCAGCACGGCTATGAACATGCCGACCATCAAATAGCGGCGGCTGACAGCTAGGGCGACTAGGCGATCCATTCAGATCGAAGCTTTCAAATGAGCGAGGGATCAGCTGCCGGACGCGGCGCGGTCGATGAATAGCGCACCTTTGGTGACGATCTGTTCGCCGGGCTCGAGATTGCCGACCACCTCGACGAGGTCGCCGTTGGTGAGGCCAGGCTTGATCTGTCGGAGTTCAATCGTCTTGTCGGGATGCGCGACCCAGATCCGGACCTGATCGCCCTCATAGATCAACGCCTGCTTCGGCACGCCGACCGAAGGATGGTCGCTGGCCGAATAGATCGTAACGTTGGCGAACATTTCCGGCTTCAACTGGCCGTTACTGTTGTCGATGGTGGCGCGCACCAGGAGCCGGCGCGTTGCCGGATCGATCGCGGTGGCGACGTAATTGATGCGCGCCGACATTTGGCGGCCCGGCAGCGCCAGTACGTTGAACGTCACGTCCTGCCCGACCGCGACGTTGGCGCAATCGCTCTCGCGGACGAAAGCGGTCATCCAGACGGTGGAGAGATCGCCGATCACATAGACGGGATCGCTGGCGCCGGCATTGACATACTGGCCGGGGCCGATCTTGCGCTGGACCACGGTGCCGCTGATCGGCGCGAAGATCGTGGTCTGGGGATTGATGCGGCCCTTCTCCTGGAAGGTCGCAATGTCGTCGTCGGTCAGGCCGAGGATGCGCAGCTTGTTGCGCGCCGCCTCGAGTGCCGTCTGCGAGGCGCGCACGTCGTTCTGCGCCTGGATCAGCGTCGCTTGGCTCTGCTGATAGTCTTTCAGCGGGACGGCCTTGCCTTCGTAGAGGTCCTTGGCGCGCTGGCCCTGCAACTCCGCCAGATCGAGTGCGGACTTCGCCTTGTTCATGGCGCTCATCGCGGCGATGAAATCGTTCTGCGCCTGAATATTGTCGGCGGCCTCGATCACGAACAGCGGCTGGCCCGTGACCACGTTGTCGCCCGGCCGGGCCAGGAGCCTGGTGACGCGGCCGGCATAGGGCGAGAACACCGGCGTCGAGCGATCCTCGTCGATCGCAATCTTGCCTTCGGTGATGTGCTCGGCGCGAAAGCCCCGTTCGTTGACGGGCTGAATCGACAGGCTGGCCCATTCGGCCGGGCTCGGCGTGTAGCGCTGCAGTCCGCCCTTGCGGGACTGGCTCGAGACTTCCGAATGCCCCCGTTTTGGGCCGCCGAGATGGGTCGCGCCGTAAACGGCCGCCCCAGTCAGCGCCACCAGGGCAATCGCCATGGCCCATCGCCGCGGGCTAACCGACTGCAATCGCTTATAAAATTTGCCAAACATACGGACCCGACCCACAGCGACAATTTGTCTCAGCCGGCCTAATAGTTCCCAATTGGCGCTCGCACAACCCAAAAAACGAAAAATCCTGAGAGGTGAGGTTAAAGCATGTCCCAGATGAAGAGGATCGACGATCGCGCCGTCCAACTCTAGCTCGTCAGCATGTTATTCCAGATGTCTCGATGCAGACGACACCATGTGCGAGCAGTGCAAACAACTCGACGCCAAGATCGAGCACTATCAGAGGGTCGCCAGGAACATCACCGACCAAGAAGACCGTCGACGGCCTGAATAAGCTCGTCGCCGACATGCAGCGGAAGCGCGCCGCTCTGCACCTCGAGCCATTCCACGATGGGCGTGGGTAGCGAGCGCTTCGCGCTACCGCTTCATCGGCAAGACATCCCGTCGCTTATCTCGCCCCAGAAGCCACATTGCGTCACTGACGGTAGAGCGACCGAATGCCCGGTGCTGTAGATCAGCATGGTGGCCGACCCGATGAGTATCAGCAGGGCCACCGCGATCACCGTGATCAAGATCCGTTCCATGATGACCAAATGAAACGGAAGTGGCTTCCGTTCCAGCATACTTGGGTATAGCCGGCGAGCGCTCCGCGCAGACAGAAGACTCTCGCCGGCGCCGTTGACGGTCTGTTCCGATCTGGAAGGAGATTGCCCTTTTCCGGAACGACTTTCCGGACACGGAACGTCCCGTGACCGCAGAGCAATCTGCGGCCATTCCGTTTGCGGGTAGCGAGCGCTTCGCGCTGATAGAAGCTCCAGTCCGCGCCGGCCGCCCAGCGCGAGCGACCGGCGACGGAAGGAGAACGGCCCAGCTGGGGGCATTGGGGGACATGGAGAGGCCAGGCCGCCTCAAGCATGCAGTCCAGCCACGCCTGGGGCAACGTCGTCTATCCACAAATGTTCGTGCAAATCACGATGGAACGTTGTGAACGAACCGGGTGCGGCCGCCAGCCCCTGAGCCCTCAGCGTTGGTGACCGAGCCCGATGCCGAGCTGGTGCGCCTTCGCCCTCAGCGCGGGGACCGACCTCTTCATCTGCCTGGAGATCTTGGCGATCGGTGTCTTGGCCTTCGAGTGCGCCTTCAGAGCCTTCACGTCCTCGCGGGTGTACTCGCGCCGCATCACCTTCTTGGCCTTCGCCATACTTCCTCGCATTGCTGTTCCAGTCCCCGCCTGTAGTACTGAGCGGCCTCGGTTCGAAGTGTCTGAAGCTTGGACCGAGGCCGCCTGGAGCCCGCCGAACGTGCTGCTACCGGCAGGTCGACGCTGTGAGATCGGCCGCGCCACCGGGCTGGTGGTGGCGGGCCGTCCCACCGGATGGGCCTCGGTCCAGGGTTCTGATCCGAGACGCACGCGGTAATACCGGCGCTCGGCAAGCGTTCCGCAAACGATCAGGCAAACGGCCATGCAAATACTCGCATTGACAACCACGGATTCACCGCGGGCGCTTCGCGCTACCTGAGCGCTGTCCCGGAGTGGGATGCTGGGACAGGTGTCGCGCTCACGGCTTTCGGATCATCTCGCTCTTCAAGGCGGGTGCGACCTGAAAAAAATAGCTAGTTGGGTTGTCGATGCAGACTGTTTCGCTTATCTCATCCACAGTGATGGGGATGGGGTTCCCCCGATAACCGCCATTTTGGCTGATGACTCCTACTGAGCGCGAGAGCGCAGGTAGGAGCATGTGCAAATGACCCCTCAAGTCATTCTTGCAGTAGGCGCCGGCGGCGCAATCGGATCAGTCGCGCGGTATTTGGTCGGCGTCGGATCGGGAAGGTTATTCGGAACGGACTTTCCTTGGGGCACGCTCGTAATCAACGTGACTGGCTCATTTCTGATCGGTGCATTTGTCGGAGTGTTCGCTGCCAAATGGGACTTGTCACAGACAATGCGAATATTCTTGACAGTCGGCATCTGTGGCGGCTTCACGACGTTTTCCACATTTTCTCTGGACACCTACTACCTGATTGAACGTGGACAGACGTTGGCATCATTTGCTTACATGGTGACTTCGGTGACGCTGTCCATTGGTGCCCTGATCGCGGCGCTGCGATTTGTTAGGGCACTTGTATAAAATCTCCTGCTCTCCTGGGTATTTTGGGCGCTGCTTTCCGCAGGATTCGCGGCACTAACAGCCATCTTCGCAAAGATCGGTATCGAGAACGTCAATTCGGACTTTGCGACGTTTATTCGTACCGTCGTCATCCTTTGGGTGGCCGCACTGATCGTCTACGCCTCAGGGAACTGGCAGCAGCCGTCCAGCGTGTCCGCGAAAACGTGGCTGTTTCTTATCCTATCGGGTGCCGCGACGGGCGCGTCTTGGATTTGCTACTTCCGCGCCTTGAAGCTCGGAGATGCCGGGCGCGTTGCTCCGGTGGACAAGCTCAGCGTCGTCTTCGTCTCAGTTTTCGCAGTGCTCTTCTTGGGTGAACGGCTTGCGCTGCCAAATTGGCTCGGCGTGGTTCTGATCGCGTGCGGTGCCGTGCTTGTTGCCTATCGAGCCTAGGGGAGAGGGCGTCGTATCGGCTAAAACTGTTCTTGAATGGACCGAACTGGTTCAGAGCCACAAGAGCCCAAAAGCAATCGTCAGAACCGTGAGTGGCGCGCCCACCTTAAAATACTCTCCAAAGTTCAATTCCACGCCTCGCGCCTTGGCACGCTGCGCGACAATGAGATTGGCAACAGAACCGACCAATGTAAAATTCCCAGCCAGCGTCGCCGCCATCGCGACTACAAGCCAAGCACGTTGCGGATCTTGTAAGTTCGGAACGAACGACTTGAGGAGAAGCACGGCCGGAACGTTGCTAACCAGGTTGGACAGCACCGCCGTGAGGCTGGCCAAGATTGTTGGGTTGTCGAGGTGCTGGCGGGCGATCGCAGCGCTGACATCGGCCGTGATGACCGCTTTCTCGAGACCGCCGATGACGACAAACAATCCGACAAACATCACAAGAAGCGGCCAGTCGATCTCGATATAAACCTTTTCAGGTCTCACGCGCCGCGTCAGCAGCAGAAAAGCACCACCCATTATAGCCACCTTGGCGACTGGCTGGCCGAAGAAGAACAGCACGACCATAACCGCCATAACGACAAGTGACTTCGCCAATAGCGGTCCATGATAGCGGGCTGAGACGTCGATTTTGTCAAACCGGTCAGGCGTAAAGAATTCACTTCGATAGGAGAATGCGATGAGGACAGAGGTGATCATGAGCCCGATGACTGCGACCGGCACAAGCGCTGCAGCGAAATCGCCGTAGGGAATACCTGAGAGGCTTCCAATGATAATGTTCTGGGGATTTCCCGTGATAGTTGCTACACTACCGATGTTGGATGCGGTCGCCACCGCCAAGAGGTAGGGAATAGGGTTTCGCTTTAGCCGTGTCACGAGTTCGAGCACGAGCGGGGTCATCACCAGGCAGATCGTGTCGTTGACCAGGAACGCTGAAAGAATCCCGGAGGAAAAAATTACCGTTCCAAGCAACGTTATCGGCCGTCTAACGTAGGCCGCGGTCCAGTAGGTGATGACGCGAAAAAATCCCGAAAGCCGGAGATTGGCGACGACGATCATCATGCCAAGCAGCAACACGATCGTATTGAAGTCGACCGCTCGATACGCTTCGTCGAGCGACAATACGCCGGTGGCGACCATCAAACTGCCGCCCAGCAGGGCCGCCCCAGCCCGGTCGATCCGGTACACCGGTATCTTGCCGACGGCCATGACGGCGTAGGTTGCAAGAAAGATCAACCACGCAGCAGCACTCGTTGCTTCAGGCATCCAGTTCATTCCGCCCATCAAGCCTTCGCGTAGCGCCAACGACAAGCTGTAAGCCATGTCTCAAATGGGTCAAACGTGAGGCTTTCGCGATGTCTGCGGGACCTCCGCGTTCCCCCGGGATAGCGACCGAAGAGAGACATGGCAGCAGTCCGAAAAGAGCCAGTTTGCGGACTTTCGTGCCGCACAGCTAGGCGATTGACGCCGCCTAGGTCTTGGAAACCGGAGCCTGGCTCTGTCTTTGCGACTAAGCCACTTGCGCTTTCTTCGTAGCCGTGGGTTTGGTCCCCTTCGCTTTCACCAGAGCGGCGTGGTCGGCGCTTGTCTGATCGGCGTAGGCCGTCGCGAAGGACGCGATCGCGTCATCGAGCGCGTCGCTCCTGCCACTGTAGCCAGCGATCGCGGCCGGGTCGCCGGAGCGCGCATGGGCACGCGCGAGCGTTCGACCGCATAGCTGGGCGTAGTCGGAGAGTGCCTCGCCTTCGCTGATTTCGCTGACGGCGCCAAGCCTGCGGTTTTTCAGCGTCCGAACATAGAACTGACGGCCGGTCGCATTGTCTTGCGTAGCACCGAGGAAGATGTCGCTGGCGGCCTGCATCATCTGCTGGCCCTCCACAACCCGGCGGCCTTGATTTCCTTTGTAGGTAAGCTTGCCGTCGAGCCGTTCCAAAACCGATCGCTGCGCTTGTTTGACCTGCAAGAACAAGGGCTCGTTGTCGTCGGTCATGAACAATGCCACGCAGCAGAATGTGCCGACCGATCCGACGCCCACCGCCTTGAAGGCGAGATCCTTCATTGCGAAACGGTCGAGCAACCGCTGCCGATCAGGGTTGAGGCCTTTACGATAGGCAGCGAACACGCGCTCGACATCGAGCCGGTGTCGCGGATCGGCCTTGGGATCGAGATGGAAAATGGTAGGGGGCTTGTCGACGATCTTCGGATTATCGCCGCTGACCAGATGCGGGAAATTATCGTCCTTCGCCAAGCCCTCGCCCCGCGCCTTAGCGATCACGGCAGCGAGCTGGCGCCGCAGATCACTATTGCCGATCTGCTTGATCTCCTGTTCGAGGTCGATCCGGCTGTGCCAGATCTCCAGCGGCGACAGCTTGGCAAGTGCGGAAATATGCGTCCGATAGGCCTTGACCGTCGCAGCCGCGACCGCGCGAGCCTGTTTCTTGTTTGTGCCTGCGGCCGATGCCGCTACCGCTACGCTCGCTGCGAGACGCTTCAGATCGACGGTGAAATCGACGCCAGGCAGCGTCTCATCAAAATCGTTCACGTCGAACAGGATGTTGTCCTCGGGAGTAACGAAGGCGCCGAAGTTCATCAGGTGGCTGTCGCCGCCTGCCTGCACCGGTATTCCGGCCACTGGCTGGGCGGCCAAGTCTGTCGCCATCACCGCCGCGGCGCCGCGCAGGAAAGCGAACGGATTAAGCATCATGCGCGCATAACGCTCCGGCACAAGCTCCGGAATTCGATCCGGATCGCTCTCGGCGAGAATTGCAACGGCATTGCGCGACATCGATCCGTTAAGGTCGGCATGTGCTTCTCGCGGCGTCTTGCGTCGGAGCGCTTTGCCAACTTGGAACCGTTCGCTACGCGAACCAAAAGTGACCGTCATCTGGAAGTGCTCCAATGAAGGAAAACGGCGCATGAAGCCACCTAGCTGTCCGCAAGCCGGCAAGGGCGGCTGTGCGGGACGCCGGTCCGGCCGTGGACACCCAGGAAGCGGATGGCAGCGCGCCTTTGTTCTTAATCTCGTGCGCAGCCACAGTCGTCGCACCCGCCCTCGACCGACGGCGAGCTGCCCCGGTCCACAGCCGAGATCCAGTACCGGCTTCTTCAGCAAGACCGCAACGCTCCGCAAACAAAAGCGATGGCGCCTCGGGATAGGGCATGCGGTGATTATAGAAGGGAACCGTTGAACGGAAGCGGTGGGGCTCGAAAGGGAGTGTCATGTTGTTCATGTTAGAGCTCCTAAACGAGGAGGCTACGTTGTTTCGGACTCATCCCAAGCGAGCCTCTGGAAGGGCGTGGACGGCCTCGACATTCAGCGCACGCTGCGAGCTTATGAAAGCATCGACGCAATGGTCTGTATGTGGTCAGCTCCCGCCGCTACAAGATCTGCGTAACTGGTGCGACCCTGCGCCGCTGCTGCGAGTATGCATTCGGCGAGATACGCTTTCGTAGACACGTTGCAGAACTCCGCGGGGACTTTCAGCATTACCTCCTCAAGCGCTATCCGCATGAGTGCAACAACTTCAGTATCGAATTGCGGCATATGCAGCCCCCTCTCACTCCTGCAGCTTACGCTCTCCGGTCCGAAAGGCAGTGTCGTGAGCACTTTCTCTCGCCATTGATAAAGTCGGCGTCGATCTGCTGGTCCAAATTTCATCCACTCGCTGGTAACATCAACTCAATTGAGCGGGAGGTATGTGACAATTAGGTAAGGACCAAGAGCGCGCCGTGCGGTCCGTCGAAGCACAGATCCGGGGCATCATCGTGTTGCGAGCCAGGGCGGGCAAACAGGCTGACTTCGCCTGCCACGTCATGCAAGTCATGAAGGTAGCTCGAGGCCGACACAAGAGTACGTCAATTATCCGCATCCGCCCAAACGGTCATCCGTTGCCACTATACTAGCCGAGCTTCGTCGACAGCTTACCTTGATGATCGCTAGGTCGGCAGCCCCGCAGTGGCATCCTAGGGCACGGACGGCTAACAGCAGTGGCCGCTTGTCATCGATCCTTTCGTTCGCGGTCCTCTGCAGGCATCGAGACCAGCCGATGTTGGAAACATGTCGCGACAACGATGAGCGGCGACATCGCTGGCGTTCAAGTCAACGTCAGCGTGCTAAATCGCCGCCGCGAGGAGTTCATGACGAGCCCGTAATGAAACATCGTCTTCTTGCATAAGGCCGTGCATCGCGCGCACATCACATTCGGATCGCACGAAATTCATTCGAACCGCTTTGCGGATCGGCGATGAATACCCTTGCAGCACTCAGCAATGACGCTGGATCTGTTCAAAAGATGTGGGGAAGTAAACATGCTCAAGAAGTTAATCGGAGCAGCCGCAATGGCTGCCGTTGCCTACGCCGTGGTTCCAGCCTCCGCCGCGAAAATGGCAGGCTGCAGCGGTGAAAACTTGGAGAAGACCGAATCTGCAACCGAAGCCATGGCCGATGGCCCGGGCAAGATCGCGGCCGAAAAGGAAGTCGAGCAGGCCCAGGAGGCCCTGCTCGGTGGCAAGATGGGTGCATGTGCGATGCATCTGTCCACGGCGATGCGCTCGGGCAGGATAAACCATGCTTCGTACGGAGCCACGATGATCCAAGCCCCGGCCGAAACCAGAGCCCAAGCCCCGTACCAATACCATTGGCAATGGAAACCGATCCAACCGGCACTGTAAGTCTGGCAAAAGGGCTGATCGCGAGGCGATCGGCCCGTCGCCTTTCGTTGCACTTGCAAGGCACTCGGGACCGCAAACGCAGCCCATTGACTCGTATCGGACGCCTTGGCGGAAATATTCCGCCGAGGTGCAGCGACATGCGTGCGCTCTCACTGATGTCGTTGTGCCTTCTCACCGTGGCCAATTCCGATTCCAGACAGTGAAGGTTGGTTGTCGCTCAAGCCGTCAAAGAGACGAGCCATTATCGACGCTCGCGACTGCGGATCGGCGCGTTCCTGCATCCAGCCGTGCTCCTCGCATTCCCTTAAACCGCCGGCCTCCTGCAGCACGGAGATCGCCCAGCCGCGTAGCGTCCGGATCGCGGGCCGCCGTTCCTTGGTCATCAGCATCGAGATGGCTCCTGCACAGAGGCGAGATCCTTCAGACCCGCCCTGCGTTCGGCTGCTAACACATGCCAAGGATTCGGAATTACGGGGACGGCGGATTTTCCACCTGTTCCGCCGGCCTGTGCAAACGGCGGTCGGCTCGAATGCTGGCGACGTCGGTAAAGAAGGCCGGCTTTGGGGGCGGTGACCACCGGCCCCAAGGTTGCGATTTTGGATAGTTTGCCCTCTGGCGGGGCACTCTGTCGACGAGAGCGCTAGGCGGCGGTCCGATCTTCCTTGTCGGCGCCCCGCATGACGATCCTGAGCGCATCGTCCGGCAGCGGCGCTGCAGCGCCTTGGCCTTGTCCCACGGGGCTCGCATCCAGACGCCGCGCTCCTCTTCCGTGGTCAGGATGACCGGCATCGCCTTGCGGCGGTCACCATCATCATCAAACGGGGCGTGGAGCGCGAGCTCTATCGCAGCCGGATCGAGCGGGAACAGCGCCTGCTGGACGAGCTCCGGGCGGGCTTCCCGGATCGGTTCGCCGCGCAAGTGCGCTTGCACTCGGACACGAGGCGGACTCAGGTACTGAGATTGACCTTCTCGAGTTCGTCAGCCGCTTTCGTTAGCTGCGGTAGCTCAAACTTTACGTGCACATCGAACTCACGTGAACCGTCTTCGACGCCACGGAGCGCCTCGCTCCATTTGTTCGCGAATGCTTCAAAGACAGCAACAGCCGTGGCTCCAATCCCTCTGAAACTTTCATGGACCGTACGGAAGGCGTCAGGCGGTTCTATTCGGGCTAGTTCTATCTCGAAATCCAATGACTCCAAACAGTAGCCTTCGAGCGTTTCGACAGCCCGAAGAAGTCGGACGGGATCAGCGGGAGTGCCCGGCGGCCCCAAGGCAGCGGGAATATCATCAGTAACGCAAACCTCCGCTCGTTGGCTTTGGACGCCCAGTCTCGCCAGTCTCTTGCCGGAAAAGTCGAGATAGCGTGCCAGATCGTACTGCCTCCGGCTCTTGCGATTGCGAACTCTCTCGATATCTTGTGCTTCGTCATTCAACGATGAGAGCCTGGAACGCAAAAGCTCCTCAACCAGCAGAAACGCCCAGAGCCTCGGCCGGGACGAGACAAGTTCCATCACCCTTTCTCCCTCTCGAGCGAAGATCACCGTCGTGTCCTCGACCGGACGCTCTTCGTCATCGGACTCGACAGGATCTTCCAGCTCGTCGGGTTCGTCACGCTCCTCCAATACTTCATCGAAATCCAGTAGGTCGTCTCGGTGCAGGAGAAGTACGCCCGTCTGACCTGCAAGGGCGCGAGCCGCCTTCGTGTAAGCGGCATTCGTGACTACGCACGCAAGATCCGCGCCCTCGAATTGCATGGCTGCGTAGGCTTCCTGAACCGCCTTGTTGCCGACCGCCTTTGAGTACAGTTTGCACTGCAAGACTACGCGGAATCCCTCGCGTTCGGCGATCACGTCTGCGCCCTGATCCCCGGAGCCCTTCGTGGTTCTCGCATCCCACTCTTGCGCACTGAGCTGTTCGGCGCACCATCGCTCGAAGTCGATCGGATCGACAATATCGTCCGCGTCATCAGCGGTCGCGCTCTCGTTTCGAATCGCGTCCTCGATCAGATCAAAACAAAACGCCTCGAACTCCTTGTCGGATTCGTACTTCAACAATGCAGCGGGGTCGGTTGCTCCAGGTAGAGAGAAGACGAGGACGTTTCGATAGAAATGCTCCTTCTCCTTCATCCACTTGTCGATATTGACTTCCTGGTAGGCTCCAAAGAAGACTGTCTGGTCGCGGCGGCGCCTGAGTGTTTTCGCATGCTGTTGGATGATGGCCTTGGCAGCCTTGCCGACCTCTTCTTTCCGGTGAACGTAATTTGCGAGAAAGCCAACGCCGAAAGCGACGATCACCGCGCCAATCAACAGCGCACCCACCGGGTGTTCGCTGGCCCAGTTATAGGCCATTACGCAACCCACCAACCCCAGCAGCACAAGGCAGCCGAGAGCGTTATCTCGTCCGGACGACATGTGATTCCTTCGATCCCCTGCGAAGCGGAGACCGATTAGATTTTGAAAGTTTTGGTGTCAATCCGGGGCGTTACGAACGTGCACGGGTTCCGGCATTCGAGGAACCTCTTCGCGTCGATTCCGCCGCGCATAAAGCGCTGCATGTCGATACTCATCGATCGTTGAGTTGTGAGTCGGCACGAAAGGCCATGCCAACCATCGTCAAAGCTGTCCTTGCAAGATTCTCGCTTTTCCACCTGTTCCGCCGCGCCTGTGCCCATTCGGTCAGGTAGGTGCCTTGTCCTCCTTGTCGGATCCTCGCATGACGATCCTGAGCGCGTCGTCGGGCAGCGGACGCTGCAGCGCCTTCGCTTCATTCCAGGACGCGCGCATCCAGACGTCGCGTTCCTCTTCGGTCGTCAGGATCACAGGCATCGCCTTCGGATGGATCGGCTCGACGATGACGTTCGGCGACGTCGTCAGGAAACCATAGACCAGATGGGGCCCGGGAATTGGCTTCGACTTCGTGCCATGGTCGCCCTTGAACTCGGTCCAGATGCCGGCGAACGCGAACAGCGGCCGGTCTTCGTTCAGCGCGAACCAGACCACGTCCTTTTTCTTGGTCTGCGGATTCGGCTCAGGAGCGTACTCGGCGAAACTGTTGGCCGGCACAAGGCAGCGGTTCTCCGGTTTCAGCCAGCCGCGCCAGTGCGGTGACGACGTGTTGCGGATGTTGGTGACCGGCGGGCCACCGGTCCTGGGCGGCGGAGGCATACCCCAGCGCATCAGCACCATCTCCTCGGCGTTGCCGGCGTTGCGCACGACCGGTGCCGGATAGTCCGGAAACACGCCGGGCATCGGCGGCAGGTTGCCGACGTAACGGTTCATGCGGCGGAAGAGCGCGGCGATGGCGGCCTGGTTAGTCGTGATCGAATACAGATTGCACATCGAATCGCCCTGCGTTCAATCCTGCTCGGTCGCGTCCGGCGGGTTGTTGCGTTCGGCGTGGGTCAATGGCTTCCGCCCCGCCTCCGCCATATCCATGAACATGTCGATGTACTCCGCATGGCGCCGCACCAGACTCTCCACCAGCGTCGGCACGTCGATCCGATCCATGCCCGCCAGACGCTCGGCTATGGCGAAGATCTCGTCGCTCATTTCGATCCTGGTCATCGAAAATCCTTTCCGTCCCGACGCGGCGAGCTCAGCGCTCGTGCTCCGAATTTCAATGCGGGCTCCTTGCGAAGCCTAACGATGCTGCCTGCCGGCGCTGTCGGCG
This sequence comes from Bradyrhizobium sp. RDI18, assembly GCF_043203335.1. Taxonomy (NCBI): domain Bacteria; kingdom Pseudomonadati; phylum Pseudomonadota; class Alphaproteobacteria; order Hyphomicrobiales; family Nitrobacteraceae; genus Bradyrhizobium; species Bradyrhizobium sp. RDI18. The sequence continues at coordinate 795,946 of NZ_JBICRN010000008.1, forward strand.
CAGGGCCCGCAGTGTCGAGCTCGGCGTCAGTCAGGGCCGGGATCGATCGTTAACAGGAATTCCCATCCTCGCTCCGTCATCTGCAGGACGCTGCGGGTCTGAAATTCCCAGTACCAGTCGCCAGTCTGAGCGCCGGCATCCGCCAATTCACGGCTTCCGGAGAGGATCAGGCTGCGCTTTTCGGACGCGGCGGCCGCCGCCCCCGGAAGTGCTGCGACCGCGACGGTGGCCGCCGCGCGCACCACGACATCTCTGCGGGTGAGGGGCGCGGCTACTCCTCGACGTGTACGGTGCATGAAATTGGCCTTTCGATTTCTCTGATCTCAGTGTTCGTCTTATTGCTTGCGCGAAGAACCTCGATCGCTCGGTCGAAGACGCCTTCCAATTCGTCAGGGTCGATCGGCCGGCGGTACGTGTCACGAAAAATCTTGTCGACAACATCGCTAGGCCAGAATGGTCGCCTCTCGGGAGGTATCTGCACGGGCAGCCCTGCCGCACCAGGGATGCGCGACCAGACCGTCGCCAAGGTTCCGAGTATGATGCCCCGCCTGGAAAATCCCATGATAAATCTCGCTCTCACTGCCGATTCGGCCACTGCCAGAGCTTGTAGGTTGCCCGCGGATGCCAACTCGCGCGATCTCCGTGCAGCACGCGCCGGCGTTCGACCGCGCGATGTAGGCAGGGCTCGCAGATATTGATCTCAAGCCATCCCGGCTCGGCGTCGAACACCGCGCTCGGCCAATGTCCGGAGCACTGAAAGGCCAAACCGCCGACCGGCTGGTTGTCTCCGCCGGACCAGTTCTCGAGCGCCCTCCCGCACATGATGCAGCCGACCCGACACTCCCTCATGGCCCGCCGCCTCGGCAGCCGGATGTGGCCGCTCTCGTCGCAACCGAGCATCCGGCAGCGCTCCTGATACTCCTCGTCCGTCTCGTCCTGATCGCGTTCCAGATGGTAGAGATCGTCGTCCGCCACCACCCTGCCGGGGGCCCACCTCTGGTCCCATCATCCCGATCCGGCGAGATGTCGGGGGAGGTGGCGGACAACGCCGCATCGGCATCCGGCGCTGCCTGGCGAGACTCCTCCGCCTCCAGCGCGTCGAGCAGGTCGTCGCGCTCGGCGACCACGCGGGCTGCATGCGCGACCCGGTGCCAGAGACCGTCGTAGGGGCATTCTTCCATGACGTGGCGGTGAATGACGGCGACAGCGCCGGCGCGATCGATGAGATTGCTGCGATCGAATTCGATCTCGTCGAGCAGCTCGCCGTTCTGGGTGATGCTGACCTTGATCATGGCTCCTCCGATGGTGTCCACCAGATGCCGTCGTCGCACACCGCCCACTCGCGATGGGCGTCGATCCACAGGATCTGGCCGGTCGGGTCGACACGACCGTGTTCGCCAATCCCGAGCAACACGGTGGGTGGACTGTAGAAATCGTCATCCTCGGGATAGCGCATCGCATCGATGGCGAAGTGCGCTCTGTGCAGGGTCCGCTGTGGGATCTCCGCATCGATCTCCTTCGGGGCAGGGCGCCACCCGGTCGTCACGCGCTCGACCAGACGATTGATCCGGATCAGGCGCGCCTCTGCCTGCACGAGGCCCGTCAAGATGCGGTGCAGCAACCGCCATGTCGTATCGCCCTCAACGTCCATCGGCACGCGGAAGCGAATCGCGCTCTCGCGATCACGGTCGAACACTGTGACGTCGCCATCGTGCCGCACATGCAGCATCGTCGCGCGGTCGCCCTCGATCAGTGCAAACGATCTCATCACCATCGGTCCACCCATGGTGCTTCGCGCTCCAGCAAGCGGCAGGCCTGCTGCAGAGCGATCTTGACAGCTTCCCGCGACAGCGATGGATAGTCGATGCGCACGATCTCGTCCGCCGATTGGTCGGCCAGCATGGAAAACACCGGGCCGGGCGGCACGCGCGTGCCCCGGAAGACCGGATCACCGCTCATCACACTAGGGTGCCGCACGATGACGGGCTCATCCGCCGAGAGGCGGCCCGCGATGGTGTCGATGATGGCGATCCGCGCCAGAAACTCGATGTTCGTTTCATTCGATTTCCTCTGGCCGCTCCTTATTCTGCTCATCATTCCCGGGGTGACGAGATGAACCCCGCATCCGAGAATTTCGGCAATCGCCGCCTTGGCGCCGAACAGGGCGGCGGGGCTTCCATGGAGGACGAGCAGCAGCTCGCCGTCCAGCACACTTGTGTCCAGCAGTCTCATGGCTACACCTCAAATCCGTTATTGGCCGCGTACCCGGCGGCTTGGAAAGGCCGCGCGTCACTGCGGTGGTCGGTGCTGCCGCAGATTTCGATGCCGCAGCCGCGGTGCTGCGACAGCCCGGTGTCGATGGGGACGTTGACTGGCCAGCCATGGTGTCAATTCCTTGCTGCACGCGCGTCGCGCTCGCGCAGGATCGCTTCCACGATACGGCGGAGCCGACGCACCGAACCGCCGTGCCAATATTGAGCGATCGCGGCGCGCTCGATGCCGTCCAGCGGGGGGATCCAGCTCTGGTCGAGACCACGCTCTCGCGCGAGGTCGGCAATCACGGCCGGCAGCAGAGCGTCGAGATCATCCGCGGTCGGCTTCGGAAACATCACAACGCGGAAGCGGTCCCGGATCGGGTTCGGCAGCGGATCCAGGCTGTTGGCGGTGGCGACGTACGAGACCTGCGACAAATCGAGGGTCGTCTGCAGCGCTGGATCAGGGTAGCGGGCATTGGTCTCGGGCTCGAGAAAGCCGAGCAAGCAATCCCATAAGCGTCCATAGTCTGACCGTGTGCCGGCCTTCTCGATCTCGTCGATCATGACCAGGGGATTTGCGATCCTGCCTTGCGCAATCGCAAGAAACGCATGACAAGGTTCGGCCGAGTACCAGCGCCGATCTGTCCCCCCGAATACCGCGCCATCAGCGCGTGAAGCGTCCTCTCGCCAGACGCTGACGCCCAAGATCTCGCCAAGGCGGCGAGCAAACCGGCTCTTGCCGCCGCCGGGATCACCGACCAGCAACAGTGGTCGCAAGCGGATCGTCACACGGCCAACGAGATCGGCAAGCGCGAAATCGATCGCGGCAACAGCATAGGGAAATTCGAACAGAAGAGCGTTGCGGACTTCGTGTAAGGGAGGCAACTCGACCAGCGGCAAGGGTGTGTTGATGGCGCTCTTTAGCGGACCCAAAATATCCTTGAGCTTCGGGTTCTTCATCTCGTCACTGGAGAGGCGCGCGACCACGAGATGATGGTCCGGAATGCTTTCCGCTTCACCGGAGGCCTGCTGCTGCACCGCGGCCGTCTTTTCCTCGGCCTCTTGCTTCCTGCGCTCTTCCTCCTCGATGGCCTTCCGCCGGGCGACTGCTTTGACCGCGAAGATGCGATGTTCCGCCATGTTCGCGCCTAGGATGGCTGCGTTCATCGCAGCAGAGAAATCCTTCGGTAGAACGTCGGTGCAGGCCGGCAGCGCCGCCCAGCCGAAGGTGAACCGTTCGAGATCGCAGCAGAGCTGCTCTCCGGCGTAGCGGGAGGTCACGTGAAAGGCCTTTACCAGCGCCTTGCCCACCCTGCGGTATTCCTCGAAGTGAGTGGCATCGCGCGGTGTCGGCAGGCACAACAGCCGCACGCAGTCGGCAAAACTCCTGAGGTCTGGCTCGTTGCCCGTGACAGCGCGTCGGTCGAGCTCTGCTGCCAGCTTGAGGCCAGTGGCGGTGTTGAGCGCCGCCGCCCAGGCTGCGTTGTGGGAAAGTTGCGGACAGAGCTCGTCGATCTCAGCGATCAGCCGCTGCTCGATATGGGAGGCTTTCTCGATGAGCAGCATGGCGTAGCGCAGGAGCCGCGGCAGACCTTTGAGGCGTTCGTCCCAGTCAGCCGAATCGACTGCCGCTCCGGTCGAGATGGCATCTGCGGCGGCCAGGTAGGGGTCTTCGGCATCGTCGGTCGCGGTCATGCCTCATCCTCCAGGCTGTCATCATGTGCGATGTTGCGTGCACAGCCTTCGTCTTCGAAAGGAACCGCCTTGACCTTCGAAAGACGGACTACATCTGTGCGCAGCTTGGCTGCGGACTCGGCGAACGTCACAGCTCTACAGTGGTTCGCACGGCACGTGCTGTGTGCCTACGATCGGTGCACACGGCGAAGTCGATGGAATCTGCCGCTCATGCGCGGTACCTCGCAATGGTGAGGGGTCCCAAGGGGTGGGACGCAAGATCAAGCGAAAGAAGATTCGCGCAGGCGAGCGCCATTACCGCCGGCGCCGGATCGCGTTCGCTACGGATGCTCTTAAGGAGTTCCCCGAGCGGCATCGGTCCATCATCAAGCAGCATTTGCAGGATGCGCATGCGCAATCCGACTGGTACTGGGATCTCGCGATACGACCAGACAAAGCGCGCATTCGTATAGCGAGGCTCGCAGCGGATTTCTTCGGTGGTCAGAATGATCCGCTTCAGTCCGAGCTCGGTGAGCGCAATCTGGGCGAGCCCTTTCTCCTCGAGACCGCGGATGCGCCGAGCAGGAACAACGTCGAGCAGGAAGCGGCCTTCGTCGCGCTGTACGACGACGGCATCGAGCTCTACCTGCTCGGACGCTACAGACTTCGACGCGACGTACGCAATCGAACGCACTTCCAGGTCGAGCGACGCCTGGATGAGCGCGTCTCGCAGAGCAGGGTGTCGCGCCGGAATAGCGGTAGCCGCCTTGGCGGAAACGAACAGGTCGGAGCGGACTGAGGAATGGGGCGACAGCATTTGATCGTACTCCAAATCAAGGCAGAGGGTTCGCGGCGTCGATCTGTGTCGGACGTTTGTCGGTACTGTCGGTCATGCTTGTCTCCGCTGCTAGATTTCCACGATCTGAGTCGGGTCGAACTCTGAGTTTTCCCAGGTCTCACCGATCTTCCACGGGCCGTAGCCCTTCGCATTGCTGACGACGCGGGTATCGCCCACGCGGAAGTCGCGGGTCTCGTGCGTGTGCCCGTACACCCAAATATCCGCACCCTGGATCGGAGCGCGGCTGGTGTAAGCGGCCGAAATAAGATCGTGCTCGAATCCGCGGCGGACAGCCTCCGCATGAAAACTCATGTGCGTGACCACTACGCGCGGCAGCGTTTTCGGCCGGCTCAATTCCCGCTGCAGGAACGCGCGGGTCTCCATGTGGCGCGCCAGCGTGTGCGCCGGACGCAACCGCAGCTCATAATTCCTCAAGCGGATTTTCTTGTAGTCGTTCATCACCGCGCCGGCGGCCTGCATCGCGCGGTCCTGATCGCCGAACAGGTTGAAGTCGGTCCAACCGGTTGCACCGAGAAAAATCGTGCCGTTGATGGTGACGCAGTCGTTCTGCAGGATGTGGAGATTCGTCCCCGCTGCGGCGATGCGGGCCTTCTCGATCGTGCGATCGAGATCCGTGCCGTAGCCCTCATGATTTCCGGCGACGTAGACGACATCGCGATCCTTCACGCGTTCCAACAACCACTTCACGCCGCGCTCCATACGGGTGACTAGGTCGCCGGCGATGACAAGGACATCGAAATCCGGACGAGCGGCACCCGCCGGCAGGTCCCAACCGCGGGTCGATTCCAGATGCAGGTCTGACAAGATCCACAAGCGCATGATTCGGCTCTCAGTCGTCGACCGGGGGCGGGTCGTTCTCGGCAAGCTCGGTCAAGGCGGCAAGCAACGGGTGGTCGTCAGCCAATTCCTCGATCGAGAGCGCGAACTGGACGTTGTCGGAGCCGCATTTTGGGCAGGCATGATGGCCGATGTAATCGAACGTGCTTTCTTCGCCGCAGGCGCGGCAGCGGAAGCGGGCCATTTTCGCTACTCCTCGCGGGCTGCCGGCGGGGTGGCTACGAACGCGTCGGTGGCGCGGTCGTAGTCGCGACAGAAGAAGACGCGCATATCGTGCAGCTCCGTCAGGCGGATGACGTGGAAGCTCTCGAGGCCGGCCTCGATGCGGACGGGTTCACCCTTTGCATGCGCAGGGCAGCGCGTCATCCACATCCCGCCATGTCGGTACAGGCGGCCCGCTTCGCCGCATTCCTCACAGGTGCAGGCAGAGCGGGCCTCTGCCAGCGCGATCGCTTCCTCGACCTTCGTCCTGGACTCGTCTGAAAGCTCACCGCGCCAAGAGAAGCGAAGTGTGCCGTATTTCTCCTGGATCTCGAGGATGCGGAGCCAGCCGCCGCCCTCGGCCATTGCAGCCTCGATCCTGGTGAAGAGACGCTCCAGCAGATCGCGCCAGCCATGACCGCAAGTGGGATAGCCCTGCGTCGCCTCCGGCGCGCCGACCGGCGGGTGAAAGAGGTTCGGATGCGCCTCGATCAATTCGATCCGCCAATCACGGACAATACGTGCCATGCCGCTACTCCTCGATTCCAAATGAGCCGGGCGGGACGCCTATGAAGGCGTCGGTCGCGCGGCAATCCGGTCGTCGATGGCGAGGGCGACACGACATCGGACGAGCCGCAGCGCGGGCACTCGTGGCGCTCGGCGTCGTAGACGAATTCGCCTTCTCTGCCGCAGGGGATGCACCGAAACCTGGCCATCGCTATTCCTCCCCGTGCGGCGGTCGCGGCGAGACTTCGGTCAACGTGTCGGTCGCGCGGTCGTAGCGCGCGTAGTACATGTTTGCCGTGCCGGGCGTGCGGCGCAGGAAGCGAACGTTCTCGTAGCCGGGCCTGACCGGCACCGGATCGCCCGCCGCCGCGTGCTCCGCGCAGCGCGTCGCAAGCCAGCCGCGGTTGCTGTACAGCCGACCCTCCGCTCCGCAGATTTCGCAAGAGCAGGCCGAGCGTGCGACTGCCAAGTTGATGGCCTCTAAAATTCTGAGCCTGGTCTGATCCGAGACCTCGCCGTCCCAATCGAAACGCGCGACACCGAACTTCTGCTTGATGCGCACGAACTGGAACGTCTCGCCGTCCTGCAGCGTGTCCTCGATCCTGACGCAGAGCCGCTCCATGACGTCGCGCCAGCCTGCCTCGCAAAGCGGGTAGCCGAACGAGTGCTTCGGCTCTTCGGCCACGATTTCGAAGAGGCGGGGGTGCGCCCGCATCAAGTCGATCCGCCAGTCGTTGACGATGCGCGCCATCTCACTCCTCCTCGATGCCCAAGGAGCCAGGATCGATAGCGATGAAGCTGTCGGTCGTGCGGTCGTAACGGCGGCAGATAATTTCGCGCCGCCGACCCACGATCCGCTCCTTGACGCGGACGTTCTCGAAGGACGGCTCGACCCCACCGCGCGCCCCTCGGCGTGCAGCGCGGAGCGGCGTCATCATCCAGCAGCCCGATAGGTACAGCCATCCATGCTCGCCGCAGAGCCTCGCAGGTGCAGGCGGAGCGCGCCTCCGGCAGGTCGATGATCTCCTCGACCTTGGCGTTGGCCTCGGGCGACAAGGTGCCCTCCCGGTAGAAGCGCAAGGTCGCGTACTTTTCCTTGATCTGCGTGGCCTTGAACGAACCGCCGTCGGCCTGGATCGCCGCCCGGATCCGGGCGCAGGCGCGCTCCAGCAGGTCACGCCATCCCTCGCCACATTCCGGAGAAGCCTGGGCCACCCCAGGTGGTCCGCCAGCGGGTGAAAGAGGTCCGTGTAGGCCTCGACCAATGCTGCCCGCCAATCCCGAACGACGCCCGTCATGACACGCCTTCGCAAACAATAACGCCACGAATGAGAACAAAGCAGGAACGCAAATTTGAGTCAATAGATATCTATCAATCTATTTCGTATAGGCACCTATGTTAAGCCTCGTTTGGCGAAATTGCCGTGCTTTCAACGGGATGATAGGGAGACGAAAATCGATGAAGGGCGGCCGATTGTCGGGGAAAATCGCTGGACGGCAGGCCCGATCCCTTGCCGCAGCCCGCAACCCGTGGGACGGTTTTCGGGATGGCACAACGCACGGACAGGGTGATGGCAGACGCGAAACCGTCCCCAAAAAAGGGGCGGAAACCCCCTCAAGGCGACAAAAGGCAATTCCTGACGTCCCTCGATCCGGAAGTCATCAAGCAGATCAAGCAGGCCGCGATAGGCCTGGAAAAGACCGCGTCCGAAGTCATGGAAGAGGCCGCCAAGGAATGGCTCGCGCGGCATCACGCCGGCAAGAAGTAGCGGACGCTATGGGAGCAGCCAACACCTACAACGATATTGAAATGGCCTGGCTGATGAAGCTAAGGACCGTCGTCGCTCGTCTAGGCGAGATGGATTGCGAGCGGTGGTGGAATTCCGATGGCCAACTCGGACCCCAAGGCGCCTCTGTGCTACGGCGGGGACTTCCTCGCACGCATCATTTCGCCCAGGCTCGATCCGTTTGGACGATTGCCGGCCTGCGTTGCGCACAGATTTTCGATCCCCCCGGCGCCGTCACGCTTTGGCGGCTCACGGACGCGCTCGAAGAGCGTCTGGATGTTCTCTGGGAGGGTTGGCTCGACGACGCTGCGAGTTGGCGGCCATTTTTCGAGCGCGTCGCCCGCTTGAAGCATACCGACGTGCCGACCGCGCTGAAGGATTTCGACCTGGTTACCGATGACGAGATCGCCTCCGGAGCCAAGATCAAGAGAGCCAGCGACGGCCGTTCGATTATGGTGCCCGGTGTCTTTGACGAAAGGCGGCGCTCAGTTGCTTTGCTCGCCCTTTCGTTTGCGGCAGGCAGCCAGGGGAATTTGGTCGTTCCGCATGCTCGGAGGGCGGGCGCGTGAAGCCTTCCCCCGATTGGTCGCAGCGACTGCTCCGCAAGGGCGTTCTTGTAAAGGAGACCTACGAGGTCTTTGGAGCATGGAATGATAATCTCACGGAGAGCCAAAACCTAAAGGCGACGCTTTCCGGAAGGTTTGCTACAGCCGGCTGGGGGCGCGAAGTAGAATCCACGCTGCATCGGCGGTTGCGTCACCTTGATCTGATCCGGCCGCTGATCGCCCTTGCCAAGAGTGGGATGTCCTTGGCGGATTGGCGGGACTGTTTGCGTCTTTGGATTGGCGCTACCGAGCAACCTTTCCACGACTTCGCGATAACTTGGCTTTTCGTCGAGCATGAAAAGGGGCGTTATCAGATCCAAACCGAAGATGTCCGTGCGTTCTTCGACAAGGTTGCAGCGACGCGCGGTCCGAAGGCCAAGCCGTTCTCCGATTATGCGAAACTGCGCGGCGCCCGCGACCTTCTGCGGATGGCGACCGAGCTTGGCATGTTATCCGGACTCGGTCCCGCGAAAACCTTCGCGTCCATCGCGATGAGCGACGACGTCATGATGTTCTATGCCCACATGATCGCTGATTTTGAAGGTAATTCCTCAAAGATGCCGGGAAGCAAGCTTTGGCGTCTGGCTTACATGGCGCATCCCGATGTGCATCTTGCGCTGCTTCGGCTTCATCAATTCCGGCGGCTGAACTACGAGATCGCCGGCAACATCGTTCAGGTCGGATTACCTTACAAAAGCGCCCTCGAATGCGCCGAAAGGGTAGCGGCATGACCGATTTCGAACGGCGTCTCCGAGATGATCTGGAGCCGATTCTCGGCTTGCCCGATCCCAGAGAGAAACTGAGCGCATACCACGACATGCCGTACGCGCTCTTCCGCTACGATCCGGAGCAGGAGTACCCGCTGCGGCGTGAATTGACGATGCTCCGGACGCGTCTGATCCAGAAATCAAAGCGAGTGACTCGGATATCTTTGGCCGAGTGCCTTTATGAGGCAATAGCCTCGATGCGCCCAATGGAAGATTGGTATGACGCCGAACGCAGCGGCACCATCGAGGAAACGGTTCAGACGATCACCAACATCCTCGAGAAATACGCGCCCCTGGTCGACCTGGTGGCGAAGCGGATGCCGGCTAATCCGGACCCGCGCACTGATGTCGTGTTGATCAACCGGACGGGAGCACTATTCCCCGTGTACCGCACTTTCTCGTTGCTGGAGCAACTGAAGGGTAGGGTGGTGGTACCGACAATTCTGTTTTACCCGGGCGACCTCGACGGAGCATCTGGGCTCCGTTTCATGGGCGTGCTCGATGCCGAGCATAATTATCGTCCAAAGATCTTCTGAGGGATGAACGCAGTGGACAAGATCGCAACGCTATTCGACAACGACGTCACTCGGCAGATCGAGGAAGTCATTAAGGTCGACCAGACCTCCGCGGAGATCATTGCCTCGGAAATCGACGAATACGTCGTGACCGACGCTATCAAAAAGCACTTCGTACACGTGTTGGAACGATATCAGGAAACGCCGCAGAAGCCGCATGAGGGTGTGGCCATCTGGATCTCAGGCTTCTTCGGATCCGGCAAGTCCAGCTTCGCCAAGGTGCTGGGACTGGCGATCGAGGATCGGAATATCCTGGGAACGCCGGCGGCGAAGCGGTTTGCGGCTCGCGCGAACGACGCCAAGCTCAACGTCGTCCTCAATACCATCAACGAGAAGATTCCAACCCACACCGTCATCTTCGACGTCTCCACCGACCGCGGCATCCGGTCCGGCAACCAGATGCTGACCGAGATCATGTACCGCCTGTTCCTGGCGAGCCTCGGTTACGCCAAGGATATCGACCTGGCCGAACTCGAAATCGCCCTGGAGGCGGAGGGTAGATTTGAGGAATTCAAGAAGACCTTCCAATCCCTGCACGGCAAGGCGTGGGACGAGCAGAAGGGGATGACCATCTTCGCGCTCAACGAGGCGAGCGCCGTCCTGCACAAGCTCAATCCGGTGACCTACCCGATGGCTGACTCATGGTCGAAAGGTCGGCCGAAGATGGACATCACCGCCGGCCGGCTGGCCGACCGCATCGTCGAACTCATGAAGCGCCGCAAGCCCGGCCACTCGTTGATATTCGTCGTCGACGAGGTCGGGCAGTTCGTTGCCCGCGACACCCAGAAGATGCTGGACCTGCAGGCAATCGTGCAGCAGCTCGGCGTCAAAGGGCGGGGCAAGTATTGGATCGCAGTGACCTCCCAGGAGCGTCTCAGCGAGGTCGTCAGCGGGCTCGATGATCGGCGCATCGAGCTTCCCAAGCTGATGGACCGCTTCCCACTACAGGTTCATCTAGAACCGTCGGATATTTCGGAAGTCACGAGCCGGCGCGTGCTGAAGAAGAAGTCCGCGGCCGAGGCGGTTCTCGGCAAGCTCTTCGACGACAACCGGGCTCGGCTTGATCTCAACTCGCGTATTACCGCCGAGGTCACCTTCCCGGGCTTGTCCGGGAGCGCTTCATCGACCTTTACCCGCTCCTACCGTACCAAATCGAACTGATCATCGACATCGTTTCTGGCCTTCGCATGCAGGGCGGCGCGAGCAAGCACGTCGGTGGTGCAAACCGCACCATCATCAAACTTGCTCAGCAGCTGCTCATCAATCCGGCCACCATGGTGTCCGATGCGCCGATCGGCACGCTTATTCGGCTCGACCAGGTCTACGACCTGATCGAGGGCAATATCTCATCGGATATCCGGGCCAAGGTCATTTCGATACCCAACAAGGTGAAGCATCCGCTGGCGCAGGCCGCAGCTAAGGTCGTTTGCCTGCTTCAGTTCGCGAAAACCGTTCACCGCACGGCGGAGAACATCGCCGCCACGCTCATCGACCGGGTCAACGCCGAATCCAAGCTGACGGAAGTCCGCGAGGCACTCGCTGAGCTCGAGAAGGCGCTGATGGTCAGGCAAGGCGAGGGCGGATATCGGATTCCCACGCCGGCCGAGGACGACTGGGATCTCACCCGCTCCTCAATGAATGCCAAACGCGGGGACGAGAAGCGGATCTATGCTTCAGTCATTTCCAACTCGTTCTGGGCGCCGCAACCCGGATTCACTCTTGGCGATGCCAAGGTGTTCAAGGCTGGCTTGATGGTCGGCGGCAACGAAGAGGTTGCTGGCGACATCATGTTCCACATCGAGCTCGCCGAAAACGCGAAGGAAGCAGAAAACGACGCCGAGAATCTCCGCAAACGAAGTCAGCTAGAACCCAAGGCGGTTTTCTGGTCGGTGGCGCTTGACGATGAAATCCGGCGGGAGATGCGCGAGGCGTTCCGCTCGGAGGAGATGATCAAGCACAAGACCAGGGGCGCGACCACGGCCGACGAGACGGCGTTGATCGCAGAAGAGAAGGTGCGTCAGCGGACTCACTTGCAGGAGCTGCAACGGCGCGTGAAGGCCGCATGCCTTGCGGGGAAGGTGTACTTCCGCGGCAATGACCGCAGTCCCTCCGGAGCGGTGTCCGAGGTGGGCAAGGCGGTCTCGGCGGTGCTGGAGCAGGTCCTCCCAGACGTCTACAACCGCTTTTCAGAGGCCTCGGCCAAGAAGACCGACGTCACTAAAGGCATCGACGCACTCTTGAGCGCGGAAAACCTATCGGGCCTGCCGCATGTCTTCACGCACCTCGAGCTTCTCCGGGACGAACAGAACAAGCGCGTCTTCAAGACCGATGTTGTGCCGCTGTCCGAGGTCCTAGCCAAGATCGAGGAGCGCGCGGCCTACGGCGAACAAGCGACCGGCAAGTACCTTGAAGACGAATTCCTGAAGTCTCCGTTCGGATGGGATTTCGACGTCATGAGGCTTCTGACGCTGGCGCTGCTGCGCGCCGGCGCGATCGAGGCGACGTCCAAGGGGCAGACGATCGAGCAGGCGACCAGCACCGCAGCCAAGGAGTGCTTTTCCGGAAACAACCTATTCCGCGCAGCAAGCTTCCGGCCCAAAAAGGGCATTGATTTCAAAGTTCTCGTCCAGGCCGGCGACAACTACCGCGACACTTTCGGGGAAGACGTCAAGGAGATCGCCGCTGCGCCGATTGCCGCCGAGATCAGGGCGGCAGTCGAACGTCACGAAGAGGCGCTCGACGGTGTACTGGGCACGATGCGCAGCACCCAGCTTCCCGGGGTGGACTTTATCGAAGCGGCGGTCAGCCAGATGCGCGGGATCCGCCGTGGCAACGAAGAGAATGCCATCCTGTCGTTCAACGCGTCCCATAAGAACATCAAGGACGCCATCCAGCGCGGAGCCGACCTCATCAAGGCCCTTACCGATTCCACCCTGAAGGACATCGAAAGCGCCAGGGGCGCGGTGTCGACCATGCCGACCCTGGTCGAGGAGCCCAATCTCGATGCCAGCTTCGTCGAAAAAGGTACCCTCCTGGAAGACCTGCTCAAGCGCGAAACCTTCTTCCGTGAACTGGGGCCCATCGCACAAGCCGCGACGGCGATCAACGGTGAGTACAAGCGCCGCTACAACGAAGCCTTGGACGGTAGGGTCAAGGCCTACCTAGTGGCCTTCGAAGCGCTTTCGAAGGAGCCGGGGTGGGAGCGGCTCGACGACGCGCAGCGGGACGAGATCTCCCGCCACCTTCGTCAATGCGCCGACAAGAACTGGAACAACCAGACCCTCCGCCATCTGCGGTCCGAGACCGAGCTGTGCGAGAGCCGGTTGGCCACCGCCGTGACCAAGATGCATCAGGTCTTGGAGGGCGAGCGCCTTGCCACGGTCTCTGTTAGCCAGTTCTTTTCGGGCGGCATCGAGACCGAAGAGCAGCTTGACCAAGCCCTGGGTGGCATCCGGGACGAATTCTCCCGCCTGATCGGCGAGGGCAAGAAGGTCATCGTGAAGTGAGCATTCGCTGATGGACAAGGAGACCAGAAACGCGATCGAACGCGCGACCCAAAAGGCCCGGCGCCTCCTTGAGGAGGATTTCGCCGAGCAACTGGACGGCGTATTCGACGTCAGACCGGATGGTCGCATCGCCAGCAAGGGCGGTGCGCATCTGACCGGTCGTCAGCATCTGCTGCGCGACAAGATCGTCGCCGCCATCGAGCACAAGCGCGGCGTCGGAATGAAGCCGGACGAGGCCGTTGCGGACTACGTCCGGGATGCCGCCTTCACGGCATTGAACCGGTTCGCGGCGTTGAAGATGCTGGAGGCCCGCGAGCTTGTCCAGGAATGCGTCAGTCGGGGCGACAATTCCGCCGGTTTCGTCGAGTTCTGCGGCTTGGCGCCGGCGCTGAAGACCGCCGACGGCGTCGGATATCGACTCTACATCGAGAGCATCTTCGACGAGCTCTCGACCGAGGTGAAAGTTCTGTTCGACCGGCGTGACCCGGCTTCGGTGCTTTGGCCGACCAAGCTCGCCTTCGACGATCTGCTGGAGATTCTGAATCACGCCGACCTGGTCGGGATCTGGTCGGAAGACGAGACAATCGGCTGGATTTATCAGTTCTTCAATTCCGGCGAAGAACGCCGGAAGATGCGGGATGAAAGCCAGGCCCCACGCAATAGCCGTGAGCTTGCGATCCGGAATCAGTTCTTCACGCCGAGCTATGTTGTGCAGTTTCTTTGCGACAACACGCTGGGGCGGATTTGGCATGGGATGCGGGGAGGCGATACTCGCCTCTCGGCCGTTTGCGAATACCTGGTTCACGACCTGACGGCGATGCCGAAGGTCAGGGTGCCGATGGACGAGCCAAGAAAGATCCGCGGGACATCAGGATTATCGATCCCGCGTGCGGTTCGGGGCATTTCCTTCTGTATTGCTTCCTGTTGCTGCTCATCATCTACGAAGAGGCCTGGGCAGACGAGGGGGCCCCAGCGAGTGGCGCAACTGGCAAGCCGCTGCGGGCTGACTACCCGACCCTGGAAGAGCTCCGCAAGGCGGCGCCGGCTCTCATTTTGAGCCACAACCTCCACGGAGTGGACATCGACCCTCGCTGCGCGCAGATCGCTCAGCTTGCCCTTTGGATGCGCGGCCAGCGCGCCTTTAAGGAGGCGGGCGTGCCGCGTTCCGATCGTCCGGTTATCCGTAGGGCGAATATCGTCATCGCCGAACCGATGCCCGGAGACACCAAGCTCCTGGATGAGTTCGCGGCAACGGTACGCCCGGCATTCATGGGCAGCTTGTTCAAGGAGATTGTCTCCGAAATGCGCCTAGCGGGAGAGATGGGCGCGTTGCTGCCGATCGAGCGCAAGCTGTCGGCATCGATCCAAAATGCTCGGGTTGCGTTCTCCAAACAGGCTGAACGATCAGAGAATTTTCTGCCGGGGTTCGAGCCCGTGAAGCGCCAGGGCGAGCTCGATCTTTCAGGCATCGACAATTTCGCGTTCTTTGAACGAGCCGAGGAGCAAATCTTTGGTGCTCTCCAAGCGTATGTAAGCGATGCCGTCAATGGCCGTGGCATCCGCCGCCGCCTCTTCGCAGACGACGCGGAGCAGGGCATCGCCTTCGTTGAGACGATGGGACGCAAGTTTGACGTCGTCTTGATGAATCCTCCTTTTGGAGCAGGCAGTCTAATCGCTAAGAAGGAATTCGAGAGTAGCTATCCGCGGACGAAGAATGACATCTTTGCGGCCTTCGTCGAGCGGGGCGTCGAACTTTTACTCCAGCGCGGCATGCTTGGTGCCATCACATCTCGCACAGGCTTCTTCTTGTCGAGCTTTCAGCAATGGCGTGAAGAGATATTGCTCAAAGATGCGCCGCCAGTAGTGTTTGCCG
The DNA here is from genome assembly GCF_043203335.1 of Bradyrhizobium sp. RDI18. NCBI lineage: Bacteria > Pseudomonadati > Pseudomonadota > Alphaproteobacteria > Hyphomicrobiales > Nitrobacteraceae > Bradyrhizobium > Bradyrhizobium sp. RDI18. The sequence goes on from NZ_JBICRN010000008.1 coordinate 811,392, forward strand.
ATCTTGGATATGGGGTTCTCGACAGCGCTATGGTTGAGGTCGCAGCTTACTGTCTTGAAAAAAAGCCATGAGGCTCTTGGATGAAGACTATTTTTTTCCGGATTCTTGAGGCGGTAGACAAGGCGCCAGCGCTACTCGCCGCAATAGGCGAGCCCGCTAAAGCGATGGGTCGTCAGCGCTTCGAGGTGCAAACGGCAAGCTTTGCCGCAGTTCCTAGTTCACCGTTCGCATACTGGGTGAGTGAAAAGCTTCGACAATTGTTTGTCGACTTCCCCGCCTTCGAGAGTGACGGGCGCGTCGCTCGCCAGGGGGGTGTCACTGGAGATGACTTCCGGTGGCTGCGTATTTGGCTGGAGACCGATCCTCGCCAGGGTTTGAGTCGACATGTGCCGATAGCTAAGGGCGGCAGCTTCTCTCCCTTTTACGCTGATCTCGCGCTTCAGGCGTCTTGGGACTCGTCAAGGGACACGTTCTGGGCATTTACTGGGCTTCCACACCGTCCTTCGCTGAAGCCGGCTTCATTCAATTTCTATTTTCGTCCCGGCCTTACTTGGCCCCTCCGGACGAATGGCCTGTCCGTTCGGGCGTTGCCGGCGGGCTGCATTTTTTCCCATAAGGGGCCGTCAGTTTTCATCGAAGGAGACGATGGCGACGACCTGCTCGCTCTAGCGGCTGTTACCAATAGCAAAGCATTCGCGCTGCTCGTTTCACTTCAATTAGCGAGAACAGAGTTGGCGCAATCATATGAGGTCGGGCTTATTCAACGAACTCCGATCCCGAAACTGAACCCGGTGGACCGATCGAGGCTTTCCGGTTTCGCTCGACGCGCTTGGTCTCTCAAACGTAGCCTGGACACGTGTACGGAGACCTCTCGCGCCTTCGTCCAACCTGCGTTGCTACAGGTCGAGGGGCAGACATTGGTTGCGAGAGCGAACGCTTGGCGCGAGCGCATCCGCGCCGCGGACGCCGAATTGGGTGCCATCCGCAACGAGATCGACGAGCTCTGCCTGGAGTTGTACGGGATCAGCGAAGCCGAATTGCGCGCAATTACTGATGGCTTGGGGGCCGCTGCCGCTCCTGGAGAACTCGCAGGTGTGAACTCGGTTTCCGACCCGGAACTCGATGACGAGGACGACAGTGGGAGCGGAGTCGAGCCGGTTGATCTAGCCACTGAACTGGTGGCTTGGGCAGTGGGCGTCGCGCTCGGTCGCTTTGACGTCCGGATCGCCACAGGAGCGCGTTCTATACCGGCGGAGCCGAGCCCGTTTGACCGGTTGCCCGTATGCTCACCCGCGATGCTTACGGACGAAAACGGGCGGCCGGAAGCCGACGCCCCTAAGGGATACCCAGTCACGTTCCCAGAAAACGGAATCCTTGTCGATGACGCCGGACATGTACGTGACTTGGTCGCCGCGGTTCGCGAAGTCTTTGAGGGGGTATTCAAAGCGAGCGCCGACAGTTGGTGGAATGATGTGGAGGCCCTGCTCGATCCGAAGGATCGGAATTTACGGGCGTGGTTGTCGTCAAACTTCTTCGGGCACCATCTGAAGAAGCACTCAAAGAACCGTCGCAAGGCTCCCATTGTTTGGCAACTGGCAGTTCCGAGCGGACGCTACAGCGTCTGGCTATATGTCCATCGGCTCAACCGCGATTCCTTCATCCAAATTCAGAATGATTTCGTGGCGCCGAAGCTCGCCCATGAGGAACGCCAACTCACCAGCTTGTTGCAAGGCGCGGGTGCTGCTCCAAGCGCAAACGAGCGAAAGGAGATTGAGACGCAAGAGGCCTTCGTCGCAGAACTCCGCGAACTGCTTGAAGAGGTGGCCCGTGTGGCACCACTGTGGCATCCTACTTTTGATGATGGCGTGGCTATCACGATGGCTCCCCTCTGGCGTTTAGTGCCGCAACACAAACCTTGGCAAAAGGAGCTGAAAAGCAGGTGGAATGAGCTTGCTGCCGGTAAGCACGATTGGTCTCTTCAAGCCATGCATCTATGGCCCGAGCGAGTAGTGCCCAAATGCACCACAGATCGCAGTCTCGCCATCGCCCATGGTCTAGAAGATGTTTTTTGGTTTCAGGAGAACAGCGGAAAATGGAAGGCCTATGAGAAGCCGGCGCAATCGATCGTAGAGGTGATCCGTGACCGCGCTTCGACGGTAACCAAGGGTGCGCTAAAGGCTCTTCTGGGCGCTCCCGAGCGCGCTTCGATTCCTAAACGTGGCCGCAGGACCAAAGCGGCTTGAACCGAGTATCAATTCAGATGCACCCTCTTCACGACTACATCGCAGGGCAGATCAGCGACCGTCTTAGGGCGCGGCGCGTGGTTGTGATGTACGACAAGCGTGAGGAATTGAGGCCGTTTTTCAACGAGCTCGTAGCCGAAACGGCTGATGGCCAGCTTGTTTCCGTGAAAATTGGTCAACAGAAGGCGAAGCTGCACGTCTTTGAAGGTTCATTCCTAAAAACGCGTACGATTGTTGAGGATGTCACCCAGGGCGACCAGCCTGAGCAGGTTGTCATATATGTGCCGTCGCTGGATCGGGATGCGGAAGGCTCCCTGCTGATGGAGCTTGAGAAAGCCGGAACCGTCTACCTGCAGCCGGCGCTCAAACAGCTGGCGCGACTTGTCCTTCGAAAGCGTTTCACCGACGTCCATCTTGACGACATGCTGAAGTCGGACAACCTGACGTACGCCGACCTAGCGCGGATGGCGCAGGACGAGACGGCGGCCGAGGGGGCGTCTCTTCTCAAGAGCATCTTCGGCGGGTCCGATACGCTGGCCATCCTGACCACGTGGATCGGAGACCAGGAAAAGGACGGCGAGCTCGACGCAAAGGGCGCGCTGGGGGAGCTTCGTTCCGCTGCGCTTGCGCGCCTTGGCCTGACGTTGCCGAGCGACGGGACTAACGGCCGGATGCGTTCGATTACCTGCCCGATACGTACTGGCCAATGAGTTTCGCTTCGACCTGGACGATCAGGGCAGGAGCGGGCCGGCAGCCGGCTTGCTTAAAAATATCACCGAGCCCGGCACCCCGGACCAACAAAAGGCCCTTCGGGAAGTGGCTAAACGCCTTCGGGAACGTCACCCGAAGGCTTACGAAGCCCTCGCCGACGGCATTCAATCCGAACTGGGCTTGACGGCTGAGCAGGTGGACGGCAGCCGACTCGGGGCGATCGACACCTTCCGGTTCGAGGAAGCTGCCGTCGTCTCAGCCTGCTTCGATCTGATTGCCGAGGAAAAGTTCTCCGAGGCGAGCGGCTTGATGGCATCGCGCGAAGAGAGCTTCTGGGTCAATCTTGATGTCGGCCGGAAAACTGTTTGGGCTGTCTGCAGGCTCATGGTTGACCTGGGGCTGGTTGCTGCCTCGGCCTGCGAGACGATCGCGAAATCCAACGGCAACCCCTCGCTCTGGATCGAACGCTACGTCTCAACCGGCGGAGACGGATGGTATCTGCTCGATCATGCCCAAAGGCGCCTCGAAGGGTTTCTGGCGTCGGTCGAGGACCCTGTTGACGAGCGCGCTGTTGCGAAGGTCCGCACCGTCTACGAGAACGCCGTCCGCCGGATGACCGACGGTTTCGTAAAGGCCTTCCAGAAATCCGATTGGACCGTTCCGGGCGTCCTCCAGCAAACCCGGATCTGGTCCGATGTCGTGGCCAGTCGTCCGGTTCCGGTCGCGTACTTGCTCGTTGACGCGATGCGCTACGAAATGGGCCAGGAGCTCGTGGGGAGGCTGACGCAGGCCACCGAGGTCGTCATCCGTCCTGCGATCGCCGCGCTGCCGTCCATCACTCCGGTCGGGATGGCTGCCTTGTTGTCGGGGGCCGCCGGTACATTCTCCGTCGTCACCATGAAGGGGAAGTTCGGCGCGTCCGTCGACGGGACATTCCTCCCGGACCCTAGCGGCTCGACAGAAGTTCATGAAGTCGAGGGTGCCTGACCTGGTCGATCTCGAACTCGACGAGGTCCTGTCTTCAACCGCTAAGGCGCTGCAGAAAAAGATCGGCGAAGCCAAAATCGTCGTGGTGCGCTCCAGCGAAATCGACGGCGCCGGCGAGAACACCAGCACATTCTACGCCCGCCGGATCATGGACCGAGTTGTCGAGGACCTGGCACGTTGCCTGCAGCGTCTCGCCAGCGTAGGCATCGGCGAAGCGGTCATCACCGCCGACCATGGCCACCTGTTCTTCGCGGAAGACCGCGATCCGTCGATGCGGATTGATGCTCCCGGTGGCGAGACCGTCGACTTGCACCGGCGTTGTTGGATCGGACGGGGCGGGACTACGCCTGCAGGATCGGTCAGGGTGTCGGGGCCTAAGCTTGGCTACAACTCCGATCTGGAATTCGCGTTTCCTACCAGTACCGCGGTCTTCAAGAGCGGCGGGGACCTCGCGTATCACCACGGCGGCCCGTCGATCCAGGAACTGGTGATCCCGGTCATCACCGCGAAGCTGCGGGTCGACGGCGCCGTCAAGGCGGAAAAGAACGCTGTCACAGTGGCTCACGACTTTGATGCCGTCACCAACAGGATCTTTACGGTCCGGATCGAGCTTGGTGGGGCCTCAAAGAGCCTGTTCGAGAACGCGAGAAAGCTGCGTCCATTGGTGCTTTCCAACGACAAGCCGGTAGCGAGGGCCGCCATCGCCACAGGTGCCGTGCTTGAAGACGGGCGTCTGACCCTCGGGCCTGGCGTCCAGGCGAACGTGGCTTTCATGCTGACCGACGACGAGGTGAAGTCGGTGCGCATTCAGGTTCTCGACGCCGAGACTGATGCGGTTCTGTACCTGTCGCCGAAAGACATTCCTGTTCGGTTGGGAGTTTGATTGATGAGTAGCGTTCCGTTGCGAGATGCCCTCGACGACAAGGTCAATCGGACTTTCGCCGGCAAGGTGGTCCGGAAGGACCTCGTCCGGAAGGTCAAGGTAGGCGCCAACGTCCCGGTGTTTGTTCTCGAATTCCTGCTCGGCAAATACTGCGCGTCGTCCGATGAAATGGCGATCCAGATGGGGTTGCAGGTCGTCAACGATACTCTGGCCAACAACTACATCCGTGCCGACGAGTCGATGAAGGCTCAGAGCAAGGTGAAGGAAAAGGGCAACTGGACCTTCATCGACAAGATCAAGGTCAGGCTGGTCGATTCGGACTATTGGGCCGAGGTGAACAACTTCGGCAGCAAATTCGTGCACGTCCAGAACCACTACGTTCGGGACTATGAACGGCTGCTGACTGGCGGCATTTGGGCGCAGATCGACATGCGGTTCGAATACGACGAGGAGGGCAAGGGTAAGAATCCGTTCTGGATCGAGAAGCTGACGCCCATCCAGATCGCCGCCTTCGATCTGGCGGAATACCAGCGTCTCCGGAGCGAGTTCACGACCGAGGAATGGATTGATCTCATGCTACGGAGCATGGGGTACGAGCCGGCGGAGATGAGCAAGCGGCTGAAGCTGCTGTTCCTGACGAGGCTGATCCCGCTGTGCGAGCGCAACTATAACCTAGTGGAGCTTGGCCCTCGCGGCACCGGCAAGAGCTACGTGGTTCAGGAAGTCTCTCCATACGCGGCGTTGATGACCGGTCCGACCACGGTCGCCAATCTGTTCGGACACATGGGTGGCCGGGCCAAGGGCCTCGTCCAGATTTGGGATGTCGTCGGTTTCGATGAGGTCGCCGACTTAGAGAAGATGCCCAAGGAAGTCATCACCACGATGAAGACCTATTGCGAGTCCGGGTCGTTCCAGCGCGGCCAGGAAGCGGCATCCGGGGATGCCAGCATCGCTCTGTTCGGGAACACCCAGCAGGCGATCGACATCATGGTGCAGACCGGCCACCTGTTCGAGCCGATGCCCGAGGTGATCCGGAATGACATGGCGTTCATCGACCGCCTGCATTTCTATCTACCGGGCTGGGAAATTCCAAAAATGCGGAATGACCTGTTCACGGACCACTACGGGTTCGTTGTCGACTACCTAGCCGAAGCTTTGCGCGAGCTTCGCCGCCATAACTTCACGGAAATTAGCGACCGCCACTTCACCATGGGATCGCACCTGGTCACGCGCGACCGGAAGGCGGTCAAAAAGACAGTTTCGGGGTTGATGAAGATCATTCACCCGAACGGCGAGGCGACCCAGGACGAGATTGCCGAACTCCTCGAATTCGCCATGGAAGGCCGCCGCCGCGTGAAGGAGCAGCTCAAGAAGATGGGCTCCTTCGAGTATTACCACACATCCTTCAGCTACAGCCTGAACGACACCGGCGAAGAACGCTTCGTTGGCGTGCCAGAGCAGGGCGGCCGCAACATGATTTCCGCCGATCCGCTCCCGCCCGGCAGTATCTACACCGCTTCCATTGGCGCGGACGGGACTGTCGGAATGTATCGTATCGAGGTTTCGGTAGCCTCCGGGTCCGGCAAGCTCAGGACGGCCGGCGGTGTCAGCGGCATTACCAAGGAATCGATTGGACGGGCGTTCAGCTACATGCTGGCCAAGAAGGGTGAGCTTTCGATTGCGCGTGAACTGGACGTTTCCGACCTCCACGTCGAGGTAATCGACCTCATGAACAATCGCGTCGAGGGTGAGATCGGCCTCGGATTCTTCATCGCGGCGTTTTCAGCGCTGAAAAAGGCGCCGCCGGCCGCCGCGATGTTGGTCCTGGGAGATCTCAGCGTCCAGGGCAACATCAAGGGGCTCCGGTCGCTTGCCGAGCCGCTGCAGCTTGCGATGGACAATGGAGCAAAACGGGCGCTGATCCCCTTGGAAAACAAGCGGAGCTTCCTCGAGGTCACGGGCGACGTCGTCGAGCACGTCGACCCGATCTTCTTTGGGGATCCGAAGACAGCCGCCTTCAAGGCCCTGGGGCTCCATTGAGCCGCTAAAATGGCCCGCTACCGCACCGAATTAGTCAATTGCCGCCGGGATCGAGCTTTGCGACGGGCTGCTTCGGCGTCCATCCCTGACCTAGGACGAATTTTGCGAACTGAGATTTTCGTCCCGTGTGCTTGTCGATCCAGGCGATATTGCCACCCCACGATGAGATCTCGCCCTTCAGCTCATTCGGCGGTTCGGGCAGCGAGGGGGTAAGGCGGTCGCTTCTGAAGGCTACCGCGCACTTGGCCAAGAAAGTCGAGACGAGATTGCGATATTTCTTCGCAGCCGATCGCGCGTCTTGATCGACGGGCGCTCTTTCGGACCAGCGTTTTTGGGACGGCCCCTTCGTCAGAGGGAATTCAGGTCCTTCCTTGAATCGCGGGGTCCCATCCTCATCGTACGTGCCGGAGGTGCTTCCGCCGGGAAAATGCCCTTTGCCCATCAAGTCGTCCCGAACCTTTTGACCTGCATTGTGGCTTGAAACTCTTCGGCAGCACAGTGGACTTTGGTGTTGATCGCACGAAAAGCGGGGAAATCACATTCTTCATCTGGATATTCATGTTCTGTTCCCTACAATCAGGGAATGAAACAGCTGTCGCAGAGTCAACTGATTGGAGAACGTGGCGAACTCCTTGCCGGAGAGCGCGCGATGTCCATGGGCTTTGCCTTCGACCAAAAAGGACGTCTTGAGACCGGCGTGGACGGCATGCTGGAGCTCCGGGATCCGCGCACCGGACGTACGTTGGCGAAATGGATCGGGGCGCAGGTCAAAACCACCGAGAACGGCCGCTACACCCGCGAGGACGAGGGCCGGTTTGAGTATCTGCTCGAGCCAGCGGATCTGAACTACTGGCGCGGCTCGAACCTCCCGGTGATCATCGTCTTGGTGCGCCTGAGCACCAACGAGATGTACTGGAAGCAGGTCGATGCCGGGCCTGTCTCCGAGCCGCGGCGACTTTACTTCGACAAGAATGCGGATCGCTTCGACAAGTCGGCGGCTGACCGGATCGCCTCGCTTTGCATCGAACGCGACAAGCTCGGTACCTACGTTCCGCCGATGTTGTCCGGGGAGGGCGTCCACATCAACATGGTCAACGTCGTGTTGCCGGAGAATATCTTCGTCGCCACCTCGCTGTTCGCCTCCGGCCGGGATGCCTTGGCCGAGCTGGATGCGGACGCCCCATTCGATTGGGTCATCCGCGACCGGCTTTTTATCTCCTTCCGGGATCCCGAAGGCACTTCCCTGATGGAAGTGCTCGACGAGGGGACCGTTGAGACCGTCGAGACCAGTGCGATCTCGGCGTCCGACGATATCGACGACGAGAACGCCTTCATCGAGCTTCTGGGGCGGACGGTCCGGGTCCAGTTCGAGGACAGGCTTTCGTTCGACCGGGATAGCAAGGCTCTCTACTTTCGCGCCAAGGCGATGAACAAGGGGTTCAAGTATTCCTATCGATCGTTGATCAACGAGACGTCCGCGTTGGTCGTGGCCCCTTGGGTTCGGAAGAAGGACGGCAAGATCGGAAGCGTCAGGCATCACGCCTTCGTTCCTCGATTCTACCGAATTGGCGACGAGTGGTTTCTTACGGTGACGCCCACCTTCGTGTTCACCCGGGACGGATACCGGCCGCACAACTTCTCGAGCAGCCTTCTCGCGGGCAAGAAGAAGAAGGAAAAGAACGGCGCCGTACGCGGCCAGTTCTTGATGTGGCGCTATCTGCTGACGGGCGACGGACAACAGCAGAGCGACCTCCTCCAGTCCGCCAGCGGGCCGCTGCGCTTCGAAGCGCTCGAACCGATCCAGATGCCAATGGCCGTTCCCGAAGAGGCGTGGAAGAAGGAGGATCCAAATGCGGAGGCCATGGAGGACCGCGAATGGCTTCTCTGAACTTTAACGCCAAGGTGATTGCCGAGCCCGAGCTGGAGTTCGGCGACGGCGGGCGTCACGTTGATCCACGCTTTGGACTGGTCGAGCACGGGCCTTTGCAACCCATGCTCGGTGACACGGTCCGGATCGGCGTGATTGGTACTGGGGATACCGCTGACGGTTTTGCGCAATTCATGGAGCGGTGTCGGGTTGGTATCGAAGGCAAGAACCAGAAGCTTGCCAACCTCTTTCCACCGTTTCCTGGCGTGGGAAATCTGAACCCGTTTCGTTGCACGTTTGAGGTCGACCAGATCGCCCGCCGCATCGTTCCGGAGAAAGATATTCGCCGCATCACCGAGATGCGCAAACAATCGGAGGCCGCAACGGCCGCGTCCGAGATGTTCGCCGAGCTCGCTGGTTCGATGCTGGAGAGCTCCGCCAGGCCTGACGTGATCGTCTGCGCGTTGCCCACCAATCTGATTGAAAAGCTGGTCAACGCGAAGAGCGATCAGGACGAAGAGGTCGAGGACGATCAGGAGCTGAATTTTCGGGACATGCTGAAGGCGCGTACGCTGCCTTTGAGCGTCCCGACCCAAATCGTGTGGCCGACCCTCTGGGACGATCGCGCGAAGATCCCGCGCAAACTGAAGGAGACGCTGCGGGAGGTCCAGGATCCGGCGACGCGCGCCTGGAACTTACTGAACGCGATCTTTTATAAAGCCGGAAAGGTACCGTGGAAGCTGCCGAAGGCTGAAGGGGCGTTCGCAGCCAGCTTCTTGGGAATCGGTTTCTACAAGGACTTGGCCGGCCAGAGGCTGCTTACCAGCACCGCGCAGATGTTCGACGAGCGCGGCCGCGGCCTGATCTTGCGAGGGGCGAGGGCGCGCACCGACAAGGGCGACCGTCATCCCTACTTGGAGCGGGAAGACGCGTACGATCTGCTGGTCCGCTCGATCAAGGCTTATCGCGGCCACCATGGTCACGCGCCGGCGCGTCTGGTGGTCCTCAAGACGTCCCGATTCCAGAGCGGCGAGGCTGACGGCATTGCGCAGGCGTGCGATGAATTCGGCATTGACCGACGTGATTTGATCTGGGTGTCGGAATACCAAGACACGACGCTGGTGCGGGACGGCAATTATCCCATGCTGCGAGGAAGCTTCATCCAGATCGGTCGGAACGGGCTACTATTCACCAGAGGCAGCGTGCCATACTACCGGACCTACCCTGGTCTTCGGGTGCCTCAGCCGATTCTGCTGCGACCGCATTCCTGCGATACTCCGATATCCGAGCTGGCCTCGGAGGTTCTCGCGCTGACCAAAATGAACTGGAACTCGACGCAGTTCGATCAGGCATCGCCCATTCCGATCTGCGCTGCGCGACAAGTCGGAAGGGTCCTTAAATATGTTCCATTCGGGCAGATCGAGCAGCCCGACTATCGCTTCTACAGCTAGGCGCCAAATGGTTGATTGGTCGTCACGCGCTTACTATGAGAGGCGTGTGATTCTGATCATGCCTGCGGACGCTGTAACGGTGTTGGATTTCCATGCGCGCTGAGATTATTAAACTTTGGCCAGACGAGAATACGGTTCAGTCTATCGACGCCATTCTCAGAGACAATTGGCTCTTGGATCTTCAGCCTGACATCGAGCTAATTGGTGCGCGACATCCCGAGATGCAGGAAGTTATTTGTCGCTATGACGAAGCTCATGAGAGGGCCGTACAAAAGGCCGGACGGAGCGGTAAGATAGACGAACGCGAGATGTTCAGACTGTTGGCCCACCCGGGTCTCTTTGCTTTTGCGGCCGCAGCCAGACGACACTACATCCTAGACGGAGTGGCACTGGCGATTGGAGTGTTGAAGCACTTCGCACTTGGCGGACCTGTGTTGGACGTTGGATGTCATATCGGGGTGTCGACGAACATCTTCGGGAGGCTCACGGCCAACAAGATCGTCGGTCTAGATCCCGTTGGCGCAGCCATCGATTCGGCGAGGAAATTATCGGCTGATTTGCCCAACGTCGAATTCGTTCGCGGGATGCTACCTTGGAGAAGCGCGACACAATTTGATCTGGTTTTCTGCCAAGACGTGCTGCATCACGTTGGACAAAGCAATCACCCCGGGATCATTGCTTCCCTGGGCGATCTGGTAAAAGAGGGCGGCGTTCTGATCTTGTCGGCGGACGACGTGATTGATCAGGACTGGCTGAAGCGGAATAACCCCGTGCTTCAGAAGGCGCAACTGGGGTACTTCGATTCTGATGTTCTCGGTGGGTTCGGCGGCAATCCAGCGAAATTCCAGGCGGCCACAGCCGTCCTCTTGAGGAAGGGCGACACTACGGCGATCCCGATGGATGTAGCATCAATCTCCGCGCGAGAATGGGAGACGCATTTCAAAGATTTCGCCAACACTCCTGGAAGGTCTGCGCGCGAAAAGACCCAAGCATTTGAGCGGGCGACCCGCAGGACTTCGGAACATTAAGCGGCGAGATCGTTTTCGGCTTCACGCGTAACGTCGCCACTTAGCGCGTCTGCCTGTCGACTTGATGCGCCCACGCAAATGTCCTGGTTCACGATGTGAACCGTGATTGCCGATGTTTCAACCGCTCCTTCGCCGTCCGCCCGCCGTCTTCGTCGTAGTCCGGATCGTCCGCCGGCTCGTACCAGAGCATGATCAGGGCGAAGCCGTTGGACTGCAAATAGACCTGCTCGCTCATCCTCGGCGCCTCGCGACCGCGCTCGACGTCGATCCAGTTGTCCGGAAGACGCGTATCCACGTCGCTTGGCACACCGACCTGAGGGCCCTTGCGATAGAACAATGACCTCTCGGGTACGGCCTTGCCGCGGAGCACGGTGATGAAGGGAAACCTGATTTTGTTGCGGTAGTTCCGGACGACCTTGCCGTCGCGGACCACCACGAACGCAATCGGCTCCGGGTGATATTTCGCATACGTTCTGGCCATCGCATCCTTGCTGACGTCGAACTTCTTCGCAAGCGCAAGCATGTGTTCAAGGCTTGGCGCCGACTTCTTGCCGAGTTCGACCCGCAGCGCGGGTGGCGGCATAAGGATCAGGGACGAGAAGCGGTTTGCCTCGACTTCCATCTTCGCGCGGCGGTCGCCTTCCTTCGGATTGAGAAGCAACAAGTCTTTTTCCGAGCAAAGTAAGCGGCCTTGGGTGTCGGGTACGTGCGACGGCATCAGGAAATGCCCGAGTTCATGGCCCAGCGTGAACCGGCGACGCTGCGGCGACACTCCGTTCTTGACCAGGATGATCCCGTTGCTCCGCTCGCGGTCTGTCAGCAGGCCGCCCTCGAAGCCCGCAGTCGTCAACGCCTGGATCTCGATGATGTCAAGCCGGCGGCACAACTCCTCGATCGGGACGGGGATCGGCAGGCATACGGCCGCTGCCCAAGCTGACGTTACTGCGCTTTAGCTTTATCTCTCTTCAGCCAGCGCCGTTGCAGCACGTTCAACATCGACTTTCCACATATTGGCGAAAAGGTATCGAGTCCGATTCAGCGAACGTGGCTTGCTGTTGCTGGGACTCGTCTGAGAATGGTCGCGCAGATGATAAGAAAACTAAGGTAGCGTACTGAAATAGACATGCCGGTCGGCGTGTCGTTTTCGGTGCTAGGCGCTCTTTGGGGTTCGCATTGTTGTTGGCCCGGACCGCGGTTCGAACTTCAAACCGTCGCTGTTTACAAAGAACAGGGGCCCTAACTGGACTGAACTAAAGGCTGCTGCCGTGAGAGGTCCCCCAAAGCAGGCTCCCGTATCAAGATTGACGCGATTGGTTTGAACGTCGGGAGCGCGCGTTGTCGTTGGCGTATGGCCATGCACCACAAGAGCACCGTGCCAAAGCTTTGAAGATAGGAACGGTTCACGTATCCACAACATGTCGTCTTTGGATTGAGCGTCCAATGGAACGTCGGGTCTTATTCCGGCATGAACGAAGAACCTATTCTCGTCGCTAATATGAAGAGGCAGCGTTCTTATCCACGCAAGGTGCTCCGCCGGGAGATCGGCGGGGTCATCTATGCCGTAGGCATCCAATGTCTCCTCGCCGCCGTTCGCCCACCACTGAATGAGGTCAGCATCGGAGCGGTCCCGATCCGCGGCAAGGGAAAGCATCTGATCGTGATTCCCGAGTAAGCAGCGGACTCGTGATGAGCTTCTAGCCTGTTCTCGAATCAGGTAGGCAATGACCTGGTCGGAGGCGGGCCCTCTATCGACATAATCGCCCAGAAACAGGAAGCCGTGCGGGATGTCGCCAGCGCTCTTGCGACAAAAGGCGAGCAAGGACCTAAGCTCCTCAAAGCATCCGTGGATGTCTCCAATCGCGAAAGTAATGCGTTCGCCCATAACATCCGTCCCTTGTAGCCATTCTCGTTGACATCAAAAGCGCCGGTTCGCCATGAAAATATTTTTTGCGAATGTTCCATAACGTGTAAATTTCTTAGGGCCTCGATTGAATATAGTAGATTGGAATGATGGGGACGAGGTAACGTAGTGAGATTGCGGATTCATCGGGGAACGCGGGAGATTGGTGGCACCTGTATCGAGCTGGAGAGCGATGGGGCCCGAATCCTGCTTGATCTTGGTCTTCCGTTGAACGCTAACGATCTTGCTTCTACACCACTGCCCAACGTCGATGGGCTTTCCGCGGTCAGTGCAAGCCTTCTCGGCATCGTCCTGTCTCATGGTCATCGGGACCATTGGGGCCTGGTGCCGAAGGTCAACCCCGCGATTCCGCTTATCATGGGGAAAGCGACCGAGAGCATTATTCGGGCGGCCGCCGATTTCGTCCCCGACGCCGTCGCCTTGAATGCAAGTCACTACCTTGAGCATCGCAAGCCAATTCAGATCGGCCCTTTCACTGTCACTCCGCGCCTCGTGGATCATTCGGGCTTTGATGCCTACGCCATGGAAATCACGTCCGGCGGTAGGCGCGTATTCTACTCCGGTGATCTTCGCGCTCACGGCCGGAAACACAAGTTGTTCGACGCGCTGATCAGCGATCCGCCTCGCAACATCGATCTCATGTTGATGGAAGGGTCGAGCCTCGGCCGTTTGTCTGACGACGAGACGTTTCCGTCAGAGGAAGACCTTGAGGAGACGTTCGTCACGCGCTTCGAGCAGACCGAAGGCATGGCCCTGGTCGCTTGCTCAGCCCAGAACATTGACCGTGTGGTAACGATTTATCGCGCGGCAAAGCGAACGGGTCGCAGCCTCATCATTGACGCTTACGCTGCTGAGGTGCTGAAAGCCACGGGGCGCGACAGCATTCCCCAGCCCGCGCCGGGTTGGTCAAATCTCGCAGTCTACATTCCGCAAAGACAGCGGGCTCAGTTGAAAGCCAAGGGGATTGCGGCCCTGGTCGATGGTTATCGTGGCTTTCGGATTTGGCCCGAGCAACTCGCCGGGAGTGCCCCGCGCTCGGTCATGCTCTTTCGAGGGTGGATGATATCCGATCTTGATCGGGCCAACGCGCTTACGGGAGCGCGGGTGTTCTGGTCGCAATGGGATGGCTATTTGGCCGACGGCCAGGCTGGGGCAGCCTTGAAGACCGATTGTGATCACCGCGGCATTCCGTTCGAAACGATACATACCTCTGGACACGCTGGTCCATCCGACCTGAAGCGCCTTGCCGCTGCCGTGGCAGCGAAGCGCGTGATCCCGATACATACGTTTGAACGGCTTCGGTTTCCGGAACTTTTTAGCAACGTGGAATTGGCAAACGATGGTGAATGGATTGAAGTCTGAACTGAACTTCCTCAAGCGCGGTCTGTCCGACTCGCAAATCGCAGGTTTGAAAGGGCTCGCGGATAGCCCGGCTGACAATTGGTGGAAGGAGGTGCTGGAGAGCAAGGACCTGCTGCTTGCAGTCCGAAATGGATACCTGAACGCTTATGTCAAAGGTCAGAGCGTTTTCAAAATTGCTTTCGAGAAAAACAGCAGCGCTGGTAGCCAGCCCCGCCTTGCCATCCACTACAAATATCTGGTGAAGCCGGACCTTGAGAAAAAAGGATCCGTATGTGTCGTTCGATGGAAAGGCGTTCGATCTCAACCCGGCCGCCATCGTGAACACTGAGTACGAGTCCAAGCTCACCTTGCCGCAACTGATCAAGACCGCTGCGCGATTTGCCGGGCCCGAGAAAAGCGGCGTGCACAAGATAGCGAGGAAAGAGCCGAAGGTTGTTGATCTCGAAATTGCGTTCACGAAGGCTGGAGAGAACGGCGATCTATCTGCGCCGCGGATGGATATCGCCGTACTAATGCCGGGAAAATCGGGCGGAGCGGAGCTGGTATTCTGCGAAGCAAAATGCGCGGACAATCCCGAATTGTGGAACCTGGAAAAGCCTCCCAAGGGAGAAAAGAACCTTCCGTCTCTCCCGCGTTCCACGGCCGTGATCGCTCAAATCAGGAAGTACGAGCAGTTCATTCAGGCCAAGGAGAACCAGCAAAGCCTGATTGAAGGCTACATCAGCGTCTGCAGGAATCTGGTGGAGCTCAGCGGTCAAAGCTCGGCCAGGCAGGTCGATGACCTCGTCAGGCAGGTTGCAGAGGGGAAACTCGAGCTATCGATCCACTCGCACGTTTATCTCCTGATCTACGATTTCGGCCAAGACGAGAAGGACGGCCGGATCAAGAAAAAGCGGCAGGAGCTGAACAAGGCAGGGGTAAGGACCATCGCTAAGGGCGAGCCCGGCGAATTCCGGTTGGCGAATGACATATTGCGGGTGAGATGAAGGAATGGACTGGTTCGAGCGGCTGACGGGGTTTCGCGAGAGCAACTACGCTGACACGCGTGCCAAGATCAAGGTGGAGGGACGTGAGCTCCAGTCCCTCGTAAACGGGAAAAGCTATGGCATCGGCGAGCTTGAGCTGGTGTCGTTACAGTCATTGCGTGAGCGGGCAATTTCCCTTGGTGGTCCGGCGGAACGGCTGAAGTTGGAGGCGGTCAGCGGTGATGTGCGACGAATGCATCGACTGCCCGCGAACGCCGGTGCCTTGTTTCAGGTCGCCTCCCAATTCAACTTGTTGGAGATGATTGGTCCGGAGGTGACTCCTGAGGATGGGGTCACCCGCTATCAAAGTGACCCGACCCAAGGTCCAGCGTGCGCAATCGCCGCCGGAGCGGCCACGATCTACAGGAACTACTTCGCTCCAGTTGGCGACAGTTACGGACAGACAGCAACGCGCCAGCTCGACGGACTGGCCGACGTTGGTGAAGCCCTGGCCGCGGACCTGAATAGGCCGGTCGAGGCTTTGTGGCAGATGACCAACGGCTACGCCCTGTGCACCCGCGTCGGACTTGACGCTATTGCGGAGCACCTGAAAGAAATGACGCCAGTCCAGCTCGATACGTTGCGCGGCAGGCTGCACGTCGGTGTGCATAGCGACGTGGAGGTCACTGACGCTGAGGGATCGCATCGACCGCGGGTTTCGCAGGTGTTTTGCTCGGCGCTCCCGATCAATTATTCGCGTGTTCCGTCGGCGCACTGGAAGCCCTTCGCGTCGCTCGTTCTGGAGGCGGCCTATGAGGCCACCTTGTTGGCTGCTGTCCTGAACAAACAACGGGGCATGTCGAATGTGGTTTTGCTCACACATCTTGGTGGGGGGGCCTTTGGCAACGAGGACGGGTGGATTGACGCTGCCATCCGGCGAGCTCTGACGACAATGTCGCGTTTTGAACTTGATGTGAGACTTGTAAGTTACAGAGAGCCAACGCGGAAAACTCGGCAGTTGGTCGAGGACTTTAGTTGAAAATTGCTTTGGCGATCACCCGAGCCCCAGAACGGCTCAGTCGCGTACTGATAAGAAACTAAGAAAAGCTTATCGTTTGCAGCCGATTTATTGGCCTGAGTAAGCAGAGCCGCGCCCTCTACTCGATCAACTGTGGTGAAATCTTTTCAGTCGCAGACCGACTCGACGTGCGAAGAAGTTTGACGGAGCAAGAGGAAGCTGTCCATGATTCCGAGATGACAACCGCCATCTTTCCGGCTTACGTTTTACCTCGGGCTGAGAGATTCCAAAACTTGTCCGGCTCGAACGCCCGGACTTTTTGAAGAGGCAAAGGCGAACATTTCGCGTTCTCGCTTTTTCTCGGCCGCCGCGGCGTATCCTCGCGTGATCGTCGATGCCGACCTAGACCGTCTTGTCGACCATCACTTCGATTAGTTTCGGCTCGGGTCTCTTGAACGCGGAAGGCAAGACATCAAGCCCGTCGGCCGCATCAATTCGAATAGCTTCCAATCCGAGCCCTCGTGCAATCGCCGTGAAATCGACGGCGGGATCCGCAAAGTCCATGCCGACGAAATGATCATCTCGGTGGAACGCCAGCAATCGCTGCTTGATGATGCGATAGCCGCCGTTGTTCACCAGTACGACCGTGAGCGGCAGTTTGTGATGGGCGGCGGTCCAGAGGGATTGGATCGAGTACATCGCGCTTCCGTCTCCCGAATAGCAGACGACCGGCCGGTCCGGGTTGGCAAGGCTGACGCCGACGGAAGCCGGCAGGCCCCAGCCGATTCCGCCCGATGCGAGCGCATGATAGCCGAAGCGATCCTGAT
Organism: Bradyrhizobium sp. RDI18; assembly: GCF_043203335.1. Taxonomy (NCBI): domain Bacteria; kingdom Pseudomonadati; phylum Pseudomonadota; class Alphaproteobacteria; order Hyphomicrobiales; family Nitrobacteraceae; genus Bradyrhizobium; species Bradyrhizobium sp. RDI18. Next base: position 828,695 of record NZ_JBICRN010000008.1, read on the forward strand.
GTACTCGCAATGACGGGATGTAGCGTGACGACGTCAGCCCTTCGTCCACGAGAATGGCATTGGGTGGCATTGCTTCGATGACTTGAAGAGCCAACCAGTCGGGATCGATCGGGGAGCCCCCGGACTTCGCCGATATCTGCTCGACTATCGCCTTTCGTCTCGACGACCAGTTCTCGGACATAAACTTAGTGGTACCCGCCAGCGCCCGCTCGACGAGGGTCTTACCTCCCGTGGTGGAAAGGGCGGGGGTGAGGACCCGAAGCGTCTCCTTGACGTCGGCTTTGAGCGCAATCTCCACCGGGAAGTTCTTCGCCAGATCGCCGTCGACGAGCCCGATCTGCACGATCGGCATGTCGCTGGGGAGCGGCGCGTTTTCGCTGAAGACCGACATGCGGACCGGATCTGCGCCTAGGACGATCAGCAGGTCGTGGGCGCCGATGATTTCGCTGGTCTGCCTCTGAACTCGGGGCAGCGGTCCCATGAAACACGGATGCTCCGAGAGGAAATGCGCCCCGTAGGCGATTGTCTGCTGGTAGACCGGGCATCCGAGCACACTCGCAAATCGCGCAGCTTCCTCAAGCGCGTCGCTTTTCACGATTTCGTCTCCGACGACGATGACCGGTCGTTCGGCGGACAAAATGCGCTGCACGAGGGCTTGCAAGGTCTCCCTCGATGGCGCGACACGCGTATCGACGCGTGTGGATCTACCGAGATCGATTCCGGCTTCGCCGTTCAGGATGTCGCCCGGAAGGGAGATGAACACCGGCCCCGTCGGCGGCGTTGTCGCGATCTTGGCGGCACGCCGTACCACGCGCGGCAGATCCTCTAGACGCGTCACCTCCACGGCCCATTTCACGAGCGGCTCGGCCATCCTTACCAGCGAGTCGTACAGCAGCGGCTCCATGAGGCCATGGCCCTGCTCCTGCTGGCCGGCGGTGAGGATCATCGGCGTGCCGGTGAATTTCGCGTTGTAAAGCGAGCCCATCGCGTTTCCGAGACCGGGAGCGACGTGAACGTTGCAAGCGACGAGCCGGCCGGACGCCCTGCTGAAGCCGTCGGCGATTGCCACTACCAGGCTTTCCTGCATGGCCATCACGTAAGTCAGATCGGGATGGTCCTTGAGCGCATGCATGATGGGCAACTCGGTCGTTCCCGGATTGCCGAACAGATGGGTGATGCCTTCATCCTTCAGAAGGGCAAGAAAAGCCGATCGGCCGGTGATGCGATTCATGAGGCGACTCCGCTAGGGCTTCGAACGCTGCGTTGGGGCCTTCCGTCGGCGCGCGGCGTGGAGGGTGCCGACTGAGGCGCAAGGCTGCGAATTGACGGTCAAAAAAAGCCCCGGCTCTTTCAAGTCGGGGCCGCCAGTTTCGGGAGAAACGTTGAAGTTATTCGCGACCCAGCCAGACCTTCGGCGCCAGCAAAGCTACCTGGGCAGCGCGCGATTCGACTTCGGCTTGGGTGATTGAGCTGACCGGGTGGTCGATGACGACCGGGATCAGTCCTTGCATCCCAAGCGCGGTACGCGTGAGTTCTGTCTCGCGTTCGAACTCGGTCGTGATGATAGCGGCCGCAGGGATTCCGAGCTTCTCGAGAGCGACGGAATCACGGATGCAGCACGAGCAGCACGAGCCGCAATCGCCGATCGCGGTCAGGACAAGATCGTTGTTCGCGGCGATCTCGGCGATCATTTCCGGCGCCGCATCCTTCGAGAAGCTGTGCTTCACGTAGTAGTTCACCTTGGCGAACTTCACGGTCTTTTCGAGGGCGACGGTGGACGTGCGCAGGATCTTGTTCGCATTCCACTTCGAATTGTCGAGGATCGCGAGCCGCAGGCCGTCCAGCTTTTTCGGGCGGGCCGCGATCGGCGTGTTCGCGGACTCCACGATGCCGCGAGGATCGAACACGAGGACCGAGTTGGCGTCTGTTACCTTCATCAACATTTCAATTTCCTCCTGGTCTTTTACAGCGCGCACACGCCGTCGGTGCATCCGTCGTCTGCCGGACCGGCGGCAGGATTGATCGGCTTGAGAACCGGCGTGCTCATATGACCCCAGCCGGGAATGAAGGCTGAGAAGCGTCCGGCGTGTCCGCCCATGATGAAGAGGTGGATGTTGTCAGCTGAGGGCACGATCGGAATACGGCTGTCGGGATCCCGCTTCAGCCACTTGGGCAGGTTGCGATTGTAAACCTTGCCGTAACGGTGATCCCGGGAGATTGCCTTGAAGGCGTTGCCCGAGTTCATCCAGAGATAATGGCGGATGTCGGAGCGCGTCCAACCGGCCTTGGCGATAGTCTTGGCATGCTCGAGACCGAGCACCACGGTGCAATGCCCGCCTAGAACCGCCGAGTTGGAAGCAATGGTACTCATCGCCGAGCACATCGTATCCAGGATGCCTTCCGGGTCGTTGCATTGGTGGTCCGTGACGCTGTGCGGGGCCTCGGCCGCGATCGCGAAGACGGTCGAATCCATGGGGCTGTAGCCATGCTCGACATGGTACGGAGCGAACGGGCTATCGAGCTCGTTCTCCGCGACGCAGTAGCTGTACTTGCCGGGATGGCCGAGGGTGCTCTTGTCGAAGTCCGGCGGCCAACCGCCACCAACGTTCAGCATGATAAGACGCACGGCCCGGCCGATCGTCGCATTGGCGCGATTACCCGATCCAAAGACGTTCGGGCCGCCATTCATGCCGACTTCGGCCGCGAGCGGCCCATTCACGACGATAAGGGGAGAAGCAACGTGGGTGGTCGCTTGCACACCGTTCAAGTTGAATGCGCGATCGGTGAGCGCCAGCATCGACGCGCGGACGATCGGAGCATATTCGGGGCGGCAACCGGCCATCACCATGTTGATCGCAAGCACTTCGCGGGTGAGGGCACCCCAGCGCGGCGCGACCTTGCATTCGACGAATTGCGGATCGCCGCCGAGGGCCGCGACGACCGCATCGATTTTGTCCTGCGTCGGAGGAACGACGGGAAGTCCGTCCGACCACCCCCGCTCGTAATAAAGTTCGATGAGATCAGTGTTCGTCGGGACGCTCTCGACGGCGGCGGATGTGCCGACCTGTTCCAATGCCTGAAGTGCCATTTTCTCGCTCCGGCTGTTTCAACCCGGAGCTCACCCTAGACTCAATCCATTATATGCCAAGGAAATCCTGATAGCCTAGATTAATGCAAAAACCGTATAAATGGCGGCGGGCTGCGCTATGGGACCGGCTTGTTCCAGGAAGACCGCACCAGAGACATCAGGCCGGCTGCCGCAGGCGACGGCTCGCGTTCCCCGAGAGTTATGACACCAAGGTCGCGTGCGAGAGGTCGCCCTCGAATAGGTACGGCGCTCAGTTCCTTTCCAAGAAAACTTGCGACGCCGCTCTTGGGAGCGATCGCAAGACCGATACCCGCTCTCACGAATCCGAGCATCGTTGCAAACTGCGAGACCGTAACGACGTGGTTCAATGTCAATCCGATGGACGAAGCCGCGCTGTCGATGACGCGCCGCGTCCGGGAATCGCTTGGCAAAGAGACGAGAGGCGCGCCCTTCAGGTCGGACAGTGAAAGGCTCTTCTTCTTCGCCAGTTCGTGATGGTGGGGAAGCACCACCGTGAACTCCTCCTTGCCGAGGGGAACCGACATGAACGGATCCGGAAGATCATCGAGGTAAGTGATGCCGAAGTCCGCGGCGCCGCTGCGCACGTCTTCCATGACCGTGCCGTGCACGCCGTCACGGACATGGAGTTCGATTCCTGGGTGATCGAGACGATATGCCGACACGAGACCTGGGAGCCTTCCGTTCGCGACCGACATGATGCTGGAGATGATGACTTGGCCCCTGCGCTGATCGGAAAGTTCACGCATGCTGCGGATGGAGATTCTCAGGTCGTTCAGGATGCGTCCTGCTACGCCGACGAACTCCTTGCCCGCGGCGGTTATCTGCACCGAGCGCGTGCTGCGATCAAAAAGCTTGATCCCGAGCACTTCCTCCACATGCTTGACCGTGCGCGTTACCGCGGGCTGTGAGGTCTTCAGCAATGCCGCCGCAGCGATGAAACTGCCGTATTCGGCCAGCGCCAAAACCGTCTCTAGCTGACGTGAGGTGAGATCGGGCAGGCCAGAGCTCTTCATGTGATTTATACCTCGTTTGCAATTATCGATGATATCAGAAACTCCTTGATATAGCCACCCGTTCGTTGGACGGTCATCGCGCCAGCAGCTTGGAGCGACAGATGGGTCAATCGGAACGAGCGCCGCGTCCAAGGACGTCCTATCCTCAGTTTCGATGGGACGACGCCTTCCTGCTCGAGCAGCAACTCACCGAAGACGAGCGGATGATTCGGAATACCGCGCGGGATTATGCGCAGGAAAAACTGCTGCCACGCGCAACCGACGCCTACCTCAACGAAGAGACGGATCGCGAGATCTTTCGCGAGATGGGCGAACTGGGTCTGATCGGCGTCACCTTCCCGGAAGAATACGGCTGCGCTGACGCTGGCTACGTGTCGTATGGCTTGGTGGCGCGCGAGATCGAGCGGGTCGACTCAGGCTATCGCTCGATGAACAGCGTGCAGTCCTCGCTCGTGATGTATCCGATCTATGCGTACGGCGACGACGCCCAGCGCAAGAAATTCTTGCCGAAGCTCGCCACCGGCGAGTGGGTCGGCTGCTTCGGACTGACTGAGCCGGATGCTGGATCCGATCCGGGCGCCATGAAAACCCGCGCTGAAAAAATTTCGGACGGCTATCGGCTGACCGGCTCGAAGATGTGGATCTCGAACGCGCCCATCGCCGACGTGTTCGTCGTCTGGGCGAAATCGGCGGCTCACGATAACCAAATTCGCGGGTTCATTCTCGAGAAAGGAATGGCAGGCCTATCGGCACCGAAGATCAAGGGCAAGCTCTCGTTGCGCGCCTCGATTACCGGCGAGATCGTCATGGACGGCGTGGTCGTTCCGGAAAGCGCCCTGTTGCCCAACGTCTCCGGGCTCAAGGGACCTTTCGGCTGTCTCAACCGGGCGCGTTACGGCATTTCCTGGGGCGCGATCGGAGCCGCCGAAGACTGCTTCCATCGCGCCAGGCAATACGTGCTGGACCGCAAGCAGTTCGGTCGGCCGCTCGCGGCCACGCAATTGGTGCAGAAGAAGCTTGCCGACATGCAAACCGAGATAGCCCTGGGTCTACAGGCATCCTTGCAAGTCGGGCGATTGATGGATTCGGGCCAGATGGCTCCTGAAATGATCTCAATCGTCAAGCGCAATAACTGCGGCAAGGCCCTCGACATCGCGCGCATTGCCCGCGACATGCACGGCGGCAACGGGATTTCCAGCGAATTTCAGGTCATGCGACACGCCCAGAATCTGGAGACGGTGAATACCTACGAAGGTACCCATGACGTGCATGCACTGATCCTCGGCCGTGCGATCACCGGCATTCAGGCGTTTTCGTGAGGCGGCCATGAAACCATGCTTGGACGGTTTGCGCGTTCTCGATCTAAGCCGGATCCTCGCCGGCCCCTGGGCGACGCAGCTTCTGGCTGATCTCGGAGCCGAGGTCATCAAGGTCGAACGGCCTGGCGAAGGCGACGATACACGGGGTTGGGGACCACCGTTCGTCACGGGAGAAGACGAAAGCGACCTGTTCAGCGCCTATTACCTCGCGGCCAACCGGGGCAAGAAGTCGGTCTCCGTCGATTTCAGCACCCAGGAGGGGCGTGAGATCGTCTCCGCCTTGGCAAGGTCCTGCGACGTGGTGGTCGAAAACTTCAAGGTGGGCGGCTTGAGGCGCCTGGGGCTCGATTACGAAGCCCTCTCGGCCGTCAACCCAAGGCTGATCTACTGTTCGATCTCCGGCTTCGGGCAGACCGGGCCCTACAAGGACAAACCTGGTTACGACCTGCTGGTGCAGGCCATGGGCGGGCTGATGAGCATCACGGGCGCTGCGGACGGCGAGCCGATGAAGGTTGGCGTCGCGGTCGCGGATATCTTCACGGGGTTGTATGCCACGGTCGCCGTCCTTGCGGCCTTGAACGAGCGGCAGACCAGCGGGGAGGGGCAGCATATCGATCTTGCACTTCTCGACGTGCAGATCGCGACCCTCGCCAATCAGGGAATGAACTTCCTTGCATCCGGCAAGGCGCCGCAGCGGCACGGTAACGCCCATCCGAATATCGTGCCGTATCAGGCATTCGCCACGTGCGACGGTCACATCGTCGTCGCGGTTGGTAACGATGCGCAGTTTGTTCGCTTCGTCTCCATCCTCGGCATCCCCGAACTGTCGACCGATCGGCGTTTTCAACGGAACGAGGACCGAGTGAGGAATCGGGGCGAACTCGTCGGGATACTCACCGAGAAAATCCGGATGCGAGGCAAGATGGAGCTTCTCCGGGCGCTCGACGGCGAGAAGATACCGGCGGGGCCGATCAACGAAATGCATGAGGTGTTCGCCGATCCCCACGTTGTTTCGCGGGGCCTGGTCGTCGAGCAGAGCCTGTACGCCGGAGGACCTCCGACGAAAATGATCGGCAATCCGATCAGGTTTTCGCGGACACCGATCGAATATGGTCGTGCACCGCCGCGTCTCGGGTCTCACACATCTCAGGTCGTGCGGGGCGATCTCGCAATGCCGGAGTCCGAACTGAACCGCTTGGCGGAAAAAGGGGTCATCTCGAAACGCAGCGCGTGAATCCGCCGAAGAAGCGGAAGCGCATAACAGTAGGAGCGAGGAAACATGACAAGGATCGAATTTTCGCGCCGGAAGGCGCTCGGCGCCATAGCCGGAGCGATGGCTCTCCCGGCCATAGCGAAGGCGCAGTCGGCTACCGAAGTGCGCGCCATCATACAGTATGGCGTCTCATATCTGCCGTTGATGATGATCGAGGATGAAAGGCTCCTCGGCGCCGCGCTTGCCGAGCAAGGTGATCCGCGCATCGAGCTGAAACTCCAGAGGGTCAGCGGCTCAACGGCCGTGAACGAAGGGCTGCTCGCGGGAACAGCCGATATGGGGGTAATGGGAGTGCCCTCGCTGCTAATCATCGCCGAGAAGACGCGCGGCGGCGTCAAGGGGCTGGTCGGATGCTCATCGTTTCCCATGGTTCTCAACACCGTGGTCGAGCGGATAAAGACGATTGCCGACTTCACGCCGCAAGATCGCATCGCGACGCCGGCGATCACGGCGCCCCAGAATCTCTGCCTTCGAATGGCGGCGGAGAAATTGCTGGGCGATGCCAAGAAGCTCGACACCAACGTGGTCGCTCTGCCGCATCCGGATGCCATGGCGGCGATGTTGTCGGGCACCGAAGTCACCGCCCATTTCACCAACGCGCCGTTCGCTCAGTTCGAGGCCGACGACAAGCGCGTGCATAGAATCTTGAGTTCCGAGGACATCCTCGGAAAATCGTCGACGTTCGTTCTGCTCGCTGCAACCGCCCGATTTGTCGATCAAAATCCCAAGGTCTCCGCGGCAATGGTGAAGGCCATGGACACCGCGATGCAGCGGATCAAGGCGGATCCGGCCAAAGCGGCCGCGCTCTATCTCAAGCACGAACCGTCCAAATCCATGAATGTCGAGTACGTAGAACGTATTCTGCGGGATCCCGAGAACGTGTTCAGCGTCTCGCCTGGTGGCGTCATGACCTACGCCGACTTCATGCAGCGTACGGGTCAACTCAAGTCGAAGCCCGCCAAGTGGCAGGATGTGTTCTTTCCGTTCATTCAGGAAAGGCAGGGAAGCTGACGATGAACATGATCAATCAGCCCCAGATCAAGCAGGCCTACGGTGCCGGTGACGCGAAACCGGTGCTGCGCCTGCAGAACGTGACGCTGCGCTACCGAACTGACGCCAGCATCGTCACGGCGGCGCACGACGTGAGCTTCGACGTATACCGGGGCGACAGGTTCATCCTGCTGGGCGCTTCCGGTTGCGGAAAATCGTCGTTGCTCAAGGCAGTTGGCGGCTTCCTGAAGCCGGCGGCCGGCGAGATCAGGCTCGATGGCCGCATCGTTGATGCGCCGGGGCCGGACCGAATGATGGTCTTCCAAGAATTCGACCAGTTGCTGCCCTGGAAGACGATACTCCAGAACGTCGCGTATCCCATGCAGAAGTCCAAGAAATGGTCTTCAGCCGAGGTTCTCGACCGGGCACGACTGTTCACCGCCAAGGTTGGCCTCGAAAAGTTCGGCAACGCATATCCGCATACGCTTTCGGGAGGCATGAAGCAGCGGGTCGCCATCGCGCGTGCGATGGCGATGGAGCCCAAGATCCTGCTCATGGATGAGCCGTTCGCCGCACTCGACGCCCTGACCAGGCGGAAGATGCAAGACGACCTCCTGGAGCTTTGGAGCGGTACGCATTCCACCATCCTGTTCGTCACGCACTCCATTGAGGAAGCCGTGGTGGTGGGCTCGCGTATTCTGGTGTTGACGCCCCATCCGGGGCAGGTCCGTGCCGAGATCAACGCGCATCAGTTCGCCTTTGGCGACCTTGGAACTGCGGAGTTCGGAAATCTCTGCGCCCGCATCCATCACATGCTCTTCACGGCATGTCCGCGGCATCCGAAAGGACAGTAAAGCGATGGCAACGATCGAGCAGACTGCCGGACTGGCACTTGTACTCCCTCCGGTTCGCGACGAATTCGAACTCCAAAGCGTGGTCGAGCCTTCGGCCGAGGTGGAATGTCCGCTACCGCTGCATGAGCGCATCCTTCAAAGCACCATAGTCCGCCGGCTCATCGTCGTTGGAATCTTGGCTGCTGTCTGGGAAGGCTATGCGACCTATCTCGATAATCCGCTCATGATGCCGCGCCTTTCCGAGGTGATGGTCGCTCTCGTGTCGTCGCTCACTTCGGGCGGCCTCGTCATGCGCATACTGATGACCATGAAAGTTCTCGTGATCGGCTATTCCGCTGGCATCGCCGCGGCGGCGGCAATCACAATCCTGGCCTCCACGACGCGCTTCGGCAGCGATGTGTTGTCCACTCTGACCTCGATGTTCAATCCACTGCCCGCCGTGGCGCTGCTGCCACTTGCATTGCTCTGGTTCGGCCTCGGCATGGGAAGTCTGGTTTTCGTGATCATTAACTCCGTCCTCTGGGCCGTCGCCCTGAGCACGCATACGGGTTTCCAATCCGTCAGCGAGACCCTTCGGATGGCGGGGCGCTGCTTCGGCCTCCGAGGCCTTTCGCTTGTCGCCGAAATTCTGATACCGGCGGCGCTCCCGTCGATCCTGGCCGGCCTCAAAATCGGTTGGGCCTTCGCCTGGCGAACCCTGATAGCCGCAGAACTCGTTTTTGGCGTGAGCTCGGGGCAGGGTGGCCTCGGCTGGTTCATCTACGAAAACCGCAACAATCTGGAGACTGCAAACGTATTCGCAGGACTGCTGTGCGTCATCCTCATCGGCCTGCTCGTGGAGAGCGTGATCTTCAGGACGATCGAACGCAAGACGGTTCGGCGTTGGGGAATGCAGAAGTTCTAGTCAAACGAGGACGACAAATGACCGAACACCGGACGGACATCATCATCCTGGGCGCGGGCCCAGCCGGGTACACGGCCGCGATCTACACTGCGCGCGCCAGCCGCCGGCCGATACTCCTGACCGGCATGCAGCCCGGAGGACAACTGATCACAACCACCGACGTCGAGAACTATCCGGGGTTCGCCAACGTCATCCAGGGACCCTGGCTCGTCGAGCAGATGCAAGCGCAGGCCGAGCATATGGGAACGCGCATCATCTACGATCACATCGTTTCGATCGAAGCCGAGCGACGTCCATTTCGTTTGATCGGGGATAGCGGCGACCACTACCTCTGTGATGCGCTAATCTATGCGACGGGCGCTCAAGCGAAGTGGCTTGGCATTCCGTCCGAGGAGACGTTCCGCGGCTTTGGAGTGTCGGCATGCGCCACTTGCGATGGCTTCTTCTTTCGTGGAAAGCGAGTAGCGGTCGTGGGCGGGGGCAATACGGCTGTAGAAGAGGCGCTCTATCTAGCGAACATCGCGAGCGAGGTTGTTCTCGTCCATCGACGCGACACCCTACGCGCCGAGCGCATTCTGCAGGAGCGCCTGTTTGGCAACCAAAAGATTGCGATCCGGTGGAACAGCGAGATCCAATCCTTTGTTGGCGATACCGCTCCGGCCAAAGTGTCAGGTCTCCTTCTCAGAAGCACAATCGACGGGACGACTGATAAGATCGATGTGGATGGGGTGTTCATCGCCATAGGACACGCGCCCGCCAGTGGACTGCTGGAAGGCAAAGTCGACTTGCACCCGGACGGATACGTGAAGGTGACGCCTGGAACGACGACGACCAGCATTCCGGGCGTTTTCGCCGCGGGCGACGTCGCGGACGGCATTTATCGTCAAGCCGTCACAGCGGCGGGCCTGGGCTGTATGGCGGCTCTCGAAGCAGATCGGTACTTGACCATCCACTCGGATTCTCGCCAGGGAGCCCTCGCGGAAATAGAGGCGGCATGACACGCGTCTGGCCACCGGAAGGCCATCTGATATATGTCGATCAGTTCAGGTACATGCTTGGACCGACCGGCTGTCTCGCCGAGCCCGAAGCGATGGGGCCGTATGCGACAGATTGGCGAGGCATCTTCAAAGGCCGACCGCTCTGCGTGCTGCGTCCCTCGACCGTCCGCGAGGTAGGCGATGTGGTCTTGTTCTGCAGGGACAATCAAATCGCCATCGTTCCACAGGGAGGCAACACCGGCTTGACTGGCGCCGCGACGCCAGACGGAAGCGGTACCCAAGTCGTTTTGTCGACCGGTCGACTAAGGCGGATCCGCAACGTCGACGCCGCAGACATGTCGATCATTGCGGAGGCGGGAGCAACGGTTTTGGAGGTGCAATCCGCCGCTGCCGACTCTGGCGCCCTGTTTCCGCTCTCGTTCGCGGCGGAGGGCAGCGCGACAATCGGAGGCGCAATCGCGACCAACGCCGGCGGGACCTCCGCTGTCCGCTACGGCGGTGCACGCGACCTGGTGCTTGGGCTCGAGGTGGTTTTGCCCGACGGGACCGTCTGGAACGGGCTGCGGACCCTGCGTAAGGACAACACCGGATATTCGCTTCGTCACCTATTTGCCGGCTCGGAGGGCACACTCGGTATCATCACGGCCGCCGCGGTGAGGCTTGTGCCCAAATCACGGGCTTGCGAGGTCGCGATGTGCTCGCTGCGGACGGAAGAGGACGTAAGCAAGTTCTGGGAGATGCTACGGCTCGAATGCGGCGATTGCGTCAGGGCCGTAGAATACATGTCGGGTGCCAGCTTGAGGATGGTGGCCGAGGACATGCGACTGCGCCCACCGTTGGCGGTGGCGGGCCACTTCGTTCTCGTTGAACTAAGCTCCAACGATTCGGATCTCTCGCTTCGGGAGAGGCTGGAGCGTGCGCTGGGCGCGGCAATCGAGGGCGATATCGTTATCGATGCAGCCATTGCCCAGAGCGTGCAACAACGGGCGACGTTTTGGCGGTTGCGGGAGGACCAGGGTGAAGCGCAAAGGAGAGCCGGCATCAACATGAAGCACGATGTTGCCGTTCCGGTATCGCGTGTCGGTGAATTACTGGTGCGGTGCCGCGCGGAGATAGAACGGCGCTTCCCGGGTCTGCTCGTCCTTCCGTTCGGTCATTTAGGCGATGGCAACATACATATGAACGTCATACGTCCGCATTCTGCTGGCGCACCTTCGTCTTCGGAAGCGAATGACGTCGCCGCAATCGTCTATGACATCGTAGGCTCGTTAGGGGGAACATTTTCTGCCGAACATGGTATCGGCGTGGCGAAGCTGGAGTATCTTGAGCGGAGACGCTCTGAGCCTGAACTCCACTTGATGCGTCAGATAAAGAGAGCGCTGGATCCGGCAAATCTGATGAATCCAGGCAAAGTGCTAAAACTCGGCTAGGCTATTCACGCATTTGCTGTCTAGGGGGCGGAGGGCCAATGGAAATTTGTTCAATGGATTGTATTTGATGCATTATTTGCTAAATCAATGATCGTAGGCTTGCTCAGAGTTCGTCATGAATCTCAGATCCGTCGATCTCAACCTTTTGGTCGCTCTCAACGCTCTTCTCACGGACCTTCACGTAACCCGCGCGGCTGACAGAATTGGCCTTAGCCAGCCGGCCATGAGCAATGCGCTCTCTAGGCTACGTCACATCTTTAAGGACGAGCTTCTGGTGCGCACGGCCAACGGGATGCAGGCCACGCCACGCGCGATCGAACTGGCGGAGCCGGTGAAGCGGCTTTTGCGGCAGCTAGAGCGCCTTCTAGATAGCGAAGCCGCTTTCGATCCGACCACGACCACACGGAGCTTTTCCGTCAGGTTGTCCGACCTTCTCAGCCGTCTTCTCCTTCCGGCCGTCGGAAAAGCCATCGAAACGATGGCGCCCTTCGCGCAGCTCGACGTCGTGCACTACTCGCCGACGCAGACGGTCGAGGCTCTCGAGAAGGACGAGATCGACCTGGCGATCAGCATGGGCTTGGCGCATTCGAATTCCATCAAGTCGGTCGTCCTGATGAAAGACCGGATGGTGTGCGTCATGCGCGAAGGACACCCTTTGGCGCAGCGACCCCTGACGATGGAGACGTTCCTCCAGGCGACGCACCTCAAGGTCTCGATGTCGCCGACCGATCTCCGCTTCGTGGACGACGTGCTCGCCCGGCAAGGGTTGACCCGCCGGGTCGCGGTGAACGTCCCGCACTGGCTGCTCGTCCCGCACGTGCTGCGGGATTCCGACCTCCTGTCGGTCATGCCACGTCGCCTGGCCTTCGCGATGGTCGCGGAAGATCTCGCGATCCGGGATTTGCCGTTCGCCTCCGACCCCTTCGAATGGTCGATGTATTGGCACCGAAGGCACGACGCCAGTCAGGACCTGAATTGGTTGCGTTCGATCTTCGTTGATGCCGCGCGGGGCCTTCCCGAAAGTGACTGAGCGGGCCCGGGCAAGCTACTATTCGAACGCCGCTGCACCGAGAAGAGCGGATCGGAAACGGTCCTTGAGATAGGAGCCGTCGCGTGGCGGCATAACGCGCGGCACGGGACTCGCGTCGATCTTCACTTGGGCGAACAGGGTACTCTCCTTCTGGCGGATCCGTCCGCAGAGCCTGTCGACGTCTTCCTCGGAACGGACCATATGGGATTCGCCGATGCCGAAACCGGAGGCGACGGCGGTCAGATCGACGCCCATACCCGTATGGGTGGGTTGCGCCCCGGTTTCGAAGTAGCACTCGTTGTCGAGTACAACGATGCTCAGATCCGTCGGCTTCTGTGCCGCGATCGTGGCCAGCGCACCGACCTGCATCAAGATCTCACCGTCTCCGGTGATGACCAGGACCTCGCGAGCCGGCTGGGCGACCGCGACGCCGAGACCGACCATCGCGGCGGCACCCATCGCGTTCCAGAGCGGAAAGGTCAGCGGATGATCGCCGGCGGCGGCGCAATCCCAAACGGTCGAACCGACTCCCGCGATCACCAGCCTGTCTCCGCGATCAGCGAGAAGCTTCTCGACCACCCACCGGCGCTGAAGTCTGCTGTCTTCGGGCATGAAAGGCGCTTTCAGTTGTTGAAGGATTTGGCGCCGAGCATGCTCTGCTCGACCAGGAGCACGACGCGCTCGTTGCCGCTGAACGCGTGCTGAAGCGCGGCCCTCATGGTGTCGCCGGCGCGAGAGGCGTCCGTGAGGTTGTAAATGCTGAACCCGAACAGCTCAAAGCATCCGCGGGTCGCCTTTCCCATCGGGACCTGCCACGGATTGAACTCACCCCAAACGCCGCGCATGGTCACGACCATGACGGCCGGGAACGTGCAGGTCGTCAGCAGGGAGAACATGTTCACGCAGTTGCCCACTCCGCCGCACTGCATGAGGAGGGCGGAGCGATCGCCGCCAAGCCAGGCGCCCGCGAGCAGCATGACGCCTTCCTCTTCCGTCGTGAGCGGGATGGCGCGCATGGAGGAGTCCTCGCGGCAAAGGTCGATCAGCGGTGCGAGCGATCCGTCCGGCAGGTAGGGCACTTGCTTGATGCCGAAGTCCTTCAGCGCCCGATAGACCTGATCTGTCCAGGAGGCTTGTGCGGGATGCGACGCCGGAGCGTCGGAGTGCCTGCGGGAAGTCATGTTTGGTCGGATTCCTGCTCCGCTTCGGCCCTCCTCGGTTGATGGGGGCTGCGTCACCATAGGGGAGGGGCCATTCAGGAGCCAATCGATATTTCCCATGGGTCAATCCGCCCTGTGAATGATGACATATCGAAGCGCGATTAGCGTCGCGCCGGCGACGGGCCGAGGATCGGGCGCCTGAACAAGGGGATCGATCCAGGAGCTTCCGATGAGCGCGACTTCGAAGAACGCCGAGCTCCCGCGCGGATCTGTCGTCATCACGGACCACGTCAAGGATTGGTCCATCGCCCGCGAGGTACTGGGTGACGCGCTCGGTGATCAGTTGAACGCCGAGACCAGAGTGGCGGTCGTTTGGCGCCATCGAGTCGACGATGAGTTTTTGAGCGCGCATCCCCGGATCTGCGGGGTCGTCCGCTACGGCGTCGGCTTTGATAACATCGACGTGGAGGCCGCGACGCGGCACGGCGTGGTCGCCTGCAACAATCCGGCTTACGGCGTCGATGAAGTAGCGGACACGGCTGTTGCGATGGCCTTCGCGCTAGTTCGCGGCATTCTCAAATACGACGAGATCGCCAGGAAATTGCCCTCTAACTGGCAGGAGAACGTACAAGCCACGATTCGTCGCACGAACCGGACCATGGTTGGTATCGTCGGAGCCGGACGGATCGGGAGTGCCGCTCTCTTGAAATTCAAGGCGCTCGGCTTCCAGACCCAATTCTTTGATCCATATGTGCCCACCGGCTTCGAGAAGGTGCTGGCAAGCAGGCGAGCGGAAACGCTCGCGAGCTTGTTGGAGGAGTGCGACGTGGTTTCTCTCCACACGCCGCTGAATGCCGAAACGGCTGGCTTCGTCGATCGCAGGTTCGTCGAAGCAATGAAGCCGGGCGCCATCCTGATCAACACGTCACGAGGCGGCGTCGTTCGAGAGCTCGACGTGATAGCGGACGCTCTAGAAGGCGGTCGTCTCGGCGCTGTGGGATTCGACGTAATGCCGGAGGAGCCGCCTCAACCGAATAACCGCTTGATCAAAGCCTGGCACGATCGATTGCCGTGGATCGTCGGCCGATGCATCATCAACCCTCACACAGCGTACTACTCCGTCGAGTCCCAAGCCGAGATGCATAGGTTCGCGGCCGAGACGGCCAAACGCATTCTGCTCGGAAATTGGCCGCCGAACGCGCTCAATCCGGAGATTCGTGAACAATGGCTACTGGTCTAACGTCCGAACGCGCGCGGTCGTCGATGTCGCTGCGGATTTCTTCCATGCTCCTCGTCGGCCCTGGGACGGCCGAAGATGACTACCTATACGCGGCCGGATCCGCGCTATCGGTCGGTGCAGCCAAGACCTTCGACAGCGCGTCGCTGATAGGCATAGCCAGAGTGTTGCCGCGGGGAGGAATTGGTCGGAGGAACCACTTCGCGTAGATCTCCTTCATCTTCGGGCTCTTGAAGAGATCCGCAATCGCCTTGTCGACGACCGTCTTGAACTCGGGATCGTCGCGCCTCATCATGAAGCCATAAGGCTCAAGAGACAGCGGCTCCTGAGATATCTGATAGGCAGATGGATCCTTCGAGCCGCTGACGAAGCCGGCGAGGATCACGTCATCCATCACGAAGGCCATCGCTCGGTCCGTCTCGACAGCCAGGAAGGCTTCCGCGTGATCCTTCACCGCAAGGATGTTGATGCCGAGGTTCCTCGTGGCGTTTAACTCGGTCAATTGTTTGATGTTCGTCGTGCCCGATACCGAGACGACAGTCTTGCCCTTCAAGTCGTCGAACTTGGCCAAGTTCTGGGTCTTCTTCGCGACGAAACGATTTGAAGTGACGAAATGGGTTACGGAAAACGACACGTGCTGCTGGCGCTCGGTGTTATTTGTGGTCGCGCCGCATTCCATGTCGATCGTCCAGTTGGCGAGCAAGGGAATGCGATCTCGACGAACTCACAGGCACAGGAACGATCTTGAGATTGTCGACGCCCGCGGCCTTCGCAATGGCTGGGATGATTTCTAGACAGATTTCGGCGGAATAGCCGACGACCTTCTGATCCTGGTCGTAATAGGAAAATGGAATGAGGCTTTCTCTGTGCCCGACGGATATCGCGCCCCGCTCTTTGATGGTCTTGAGCGTGGTTGACGAGGTTTGAGCGTTCGCCAAGGATATCGCGCCACTTCCAACGAGCGCGACGGTCGCATACTTCAGTGTTTGCCGAATGTGCATCGTCCCTGCCTCCTTGCTAGATCGCATTGATGCTCGTCGAGGCTAGGGGCGGCGACGGGTTGGCAATAATGGATATTTGAAATGGCGTCATTTGTCCGTTGGATGATGGCCGAAGAGACCGTCAAGCCGCTGGCAGAGGTCGGTTGCCCGCTGGTGAAGAGCTGACGGCGACCATTCACGCCGTCAATGTCGAAAGACATTTTCGCGATTTCCACGATTGCGTCCGGTCCCTTAGTATCCGCGCGCCACTGGAGCCTATGGGGGGCTTTCGTGGCGCGCGCTGCAAGACAGTGATTCAGGCATGTCGATCGACAAGGAACAAGCTATCAGGCCTTGGCAACGGGACATCTACTCGGTGTTCAAGTCCGCGAACATCCAGCACGTTTGCTACGTTCCGGACGGCGGCCACCGCGGGCTAATCGATCTCTGCACAGCCGATCCAGAGATCGGCACAACCGTGCTCACGACTGAGGAAGAAGGCGTCGGCCTGGCGGCCGGACTTTTCCTCGGCGCACAGCGCAGCGTAGTGCTGATGCAATCTTCGGGGGTCGGCAACTGCCTGAACCTCTTCACGCTCGCCGAAAACTGCCGACTTCCGCTTGTTCTCCTGGTGACCATGCGCGGCGAGTTCGCGGAGTTTGTGCCGTGGCAGATCCCGATGGGCAAGCGCGCCGGCGCCGCGTTGGAATTGATGGGTTTCGACGTCTTCCGTGCGGAGGACTCCGCCACAGTCGGGGAAATCTGCGCCGGCGCGATCGATCAGGCGTTCTATTCCAGCCGGTGCACCGCCGTTCTGCTCTCGCAGCGGCTGATCGGCAGGAAGAACTGGTCGAAATGACGATGGTCCGGGCGGATTATTAATTCAGAGGTTCAAGATGATCGAGCGTCGTCCAGCAGTCGCGGAATTGCTCAAAGATCGCGGAAACGCACTCGTCGTCGCAGGCCTGGGGTCGCCGGTCTACGACGTGTTCGCCGCAGGCGATCACGACCTGAACTTCTACGATTGGGGCGCCATGGGTTCGGCCGCTATGGTCGGATTGGGTCTCGCATTGTCGCGTCCGGAGCGGCCCGTCATCGTCTTCACCGGAGACGGCGAGATGCTGATGGGGCTCGGGGCGTTTTCGACCATCGCCCAACACCTCCCGACCAATCTCTCGATTCTCGTTCTCGATAACGAACAATATGCCGAGACCGGGATGCAGAAGACCGCCACCGGTTTCGGCACCGACTTGGCGGCGGTCGCCCGCGCTTGCGGAATCCAGAACGCGTCGGAGCTCACCGGTCAGGACGAAATCGCGACGCTGCGGCCTAAGCTCTATGGGCGGGCCGGCACGTTGGTCGCTGTGCTTAAGATCAAGCCGGGAGATCAGCCCCGCACGGTGCCGGAGCGGGAGGGAACCCTCATCGCTTCCCGATTCATGCGGAGCCTGCTTGCCGATGATCAACGGCGAGTCCGACACCGTGCGCGCCACGGCCGAATGTCGGTGACGGCCGGTGACCCAGCCGACGTCGGCGGTGCACCAGTAGATGTCGCCGTCCCTGAAGAATCGTGACCGACCTTGGGATTAAGGTTGATCAGGCAGGCCGCTATCGCGTGAGCATCTCTGACGTTGACGGGCTTCGAAGCCAGGCGCGAAGCCCCTGACGCTGCTAGACCTAATGGTCTTACGAGGAAGGATGCCATGTCTGCAATTCAAATCGTCTGCGCGGTGGCCGTGCCCTTGCTGTGGGGTTATCAATTCGTAGCCATCAAAGTGGGCGTTATGGAGTTTCCGCCTCTCTTTTTCCTCGCACTGCGCTTCCTCGCCATCGCGCTGCTCCTTATTCCATTCGTCAAAAGGCCCACACGTCAACAGTTCGGCCCTATCGTAGCTATTTCGGGTTTCCTTGGAGGACTAAACTTCGGGCTCCTCTATGTTGGCCTTGGGCTCGGCTCGGGAAGCATGTCGGCCATCGCGTATCAACTCGCCACGCCCTTCACCGTCCTGTTAGCTTGGCCCCTGCTCGCGGAGAGGCCGTCTCTAACTACGTCCGCCGGCGTAGTGCTTGCATTCGTCGGCGTGGTCGTGTTGGCAGCGGGCCCTGGCCTGTCTGCGAATGCGCTTCCGCTCCTGCTTGTGGTCGGGGCAGCCTTCGCGTTCGCGGTGTCCAACGTCCTGACGAAGCGTTACGGCCCTTTCAGCCCTTTGATGTTGATGGGGTGGTCGTCGCTGCTCACGGTGCCACAGGTCATGCTAATGTCGTTACTGCTTGAATATGGACAAGTGGCGAGCCTTATCACAGCGGATGAACGCGGTTGGCTGGCACTCGCCTATACAATTTTCATCGGAGGAATTGTTGGGTATGGCCTTTGGTTCTGGCTGATCGGCCATTGCTCCATGAACCGTGTCGCACCATTCGGCTTGCTGCTTCCGGTATTCGCCATGATTTCGAGCGTGTTGTTCCTTGGCGATCGTTTGACCCCAAAGTTGATTGTTGGTGGACTGCTCGCGCTCTCCGGCGTCGCCATTACACAAGTGAGACCGAGCGCTCGATCAATATGAACTCGGAAGCCGCGTCATGCGACTTCCAGGTTTGGCCCATCCTTGTTGCGCCTCCGCAAGAGTGGTCGCTATCGGAGCGAAGCAGGCATGTCCGAAACCAATGAGCACGCGCAGACACCTCCATCGTTACGCTCGACCTTCCTTGGCGTCCTGCTTGATCATGTCGGCGGCCTTTTCGGCGATCATTATCACCGGAGCGTTGGTGTTTCCGGATACGATCAGAGGCATAATCGAGGCGTCGATTACCCGCAGCCCTTGGATTCCGTGGACGCGCAGTCTGTCATCAACCACGGCCATTGCATCCGAGCCCATCTTCGCCGTGCCGACGGGGTGATGGATCGTGCCGCCCTTGCGACGGGCGAAATCCAGCAGTTCGTCATCGGCCCGGGCGTTCCCGCCTGGATCGATCTCTTCGGCGATGTAACGGGCGAGAGACGGGGCCTCCGTGATCCGACGGGCGATCTTCATCCCTTCCACCAGGCAGTTGCGATCGGCCTCCTTGCTCAGGAAATTCGGGCGGATCGCCGGCGCCGCGAACGGATCGTTCGATTTGATATGAATTGTCCCGCGGCTTTCCGGTCTGAGGGGAGTGGGCCCGATGGTCAGCCCCGGTTCACGATCCAGGATCCGCTTGACCGGATCTTTGAAGCTGGCGTGCGCGATCGTGTACTGGATGTCAGGAGTTTCCAATTCCGGTCGGGATCTGACGTTGCCGTTCACGATGCCGGCCGACGTGGTCAGGACGCCCCGACGGGTCAAGGCATATCTGAAAATCTCCTTGAGCAGAGGAAGTCCGTGCGACCGCTCGTTCAGGGTCCGGGTCCCGACGACGCGCCACACCATCCGGATGATGTAGTGGTCCTGGAAGTTTTCGCCAACGCCGGGCAGCGCGTGTAGAACGTCGATGCCATGCCCCTGAAGGACGTCCGGTCTGCCGATGCCAGAGAGCTCGAGCAATTGCGGTGACTGGACCGCTCCCGCGCAGAGAATGACCTCGCGTCGCGCTTTGACGACGGCGTATGACGACTCCTTCCGATAGGCCACGCCGCTGGCACGCTTTCCATCGAGCATGATTTTGGTCGTGTGCGCATTAGTCTCGACGCGGACGTTCGGTCGCTTCATGGCCGGCTCGAGAAATGCTCGCTTGGTGGACCACCGGACGCCGTTCTTCTGTGTAAGCTGGAAGTAGGCGAAGCCGTCCTGCTTTCCGCACGTGTAGTCCGGATTGCGCGGGTAGCCGCATTCGCCGGCGGCCGCGATCAACGCATCGGTGATCTCCGCGAACTCGTACTGATCGCGCACATTGAGCGGACCGTTTTTCCCGCGCCAGGCGGCGGGGTCGCCCTCCCAGTTCTCCGACTTGCGGAAGTAAGGCAGCACGTCGTCCCAGGACCAACCTCGATTGCCGAGCTGGGCCCAGCCGTCGTAGTCGCGAGACTCGCCCCGGACGTAGAGCATCGCGTTGAGTGAACTCGTCCCGCCCAGGACTTTGCCGCGCGGGATTGGGAAGGGACGGTGATAGGTGTAGGCCTCGGGCTCGGTTTGGAACCGCCAGTTCACACCCGGCATGTCGATCGTCTTCACGTAGCCGACGGGCACGTGGATCAGGAGGTTTCGATCCGGACCGCCGGCCTCGACCACAAGGACCGAGACGGACAGATCCTCGCTCAGACGCGAGGCGACCGTACAGCCCGCCGAGCCGGCGCCGATCACGATGTAGTCGAATTCTGGGGCGGACTGCCCGGATCGATCCATCTGCCTACCTTTGCGTTCCCTCCGACCGATTGGCGGCCAGACCGCGAGGATGTCCAATTCGTTTCGCCAATTGGATCATTGGCTTGGTCGATAAGGCACCGGTAAGCGTGAGGGCGCCGCACATCATTCCGATGAATAGCGCCATACCAAACTTCAGTTGGCGCAACGGACGCAGACTCCCGCAAAATTCCCGCCCAAACGCCGCGCGTCGCGGGACGACGGCCTTGGGCGAGTTTTTCAGGAGGAAGAGCGAGTGCGACGTATCGAAAACCTCATCGGCGGGAAGAAGATCGCGGCGGCGTCCGGCAAGTGGATGCCGAGCCTGGATCCTTATCGCAACGAGAACTGGTGCGAGATTCCCGATAGCGGCCCGCAGGACGTTGATGCCGCCGTCGCCGCCGCGAAGACGGCTTTCCGTTCTCCCGGCTGGGCAGGGCTTTCGGCGACGGCTCGCGGTGCGCTGCTCCGGAAGGTCGGCGACCTGATCGCGGCGAATGCCGAGCGTCTGGCGGAACTGGAAGTCCGTGACAACGGCAAGCTGATCAACGAGATGCTTGTCCAGCTCAAGACCATTCCCCAGTGGTTCAACTACTACGGCGGCCTGGCCGACAAAGTCGAGGGCGGCGTCCTGCCGATCGACAAGCCCGACCACTTCGTGTTCACGACTTGGGAGCCGCTCGGCGTGGTGGCGGCCATCACCGCTTGGAATTCGCCACTGCTGCTCCTGACGTGGAAGCTCGCACCGGGCCTGGCCGCCGGCAATACGTTCGTCGTCAAACCGTCCGAATATGCGAGCGCATCGACCATTGCCTTCGCGGAACTGTTCGAAGAGGCGGGTTTCCCGGCGGGAGTCGTGAACGTCGTCTGCGGCACGGGACAGCATGTAGGCGCCCCTCTGGTCGCTCATCCCGACGTTGCCAAGATCGCGTTCACCGGTTCGGATGCCGCCGGCAAAGCCATCAACAAGGCGGCCGCGGGCGACTTGAAGCGCGTGACGCTGGAGCTCGGCGGCAAGTCGCCGAACATCGTGTTCGAAGATGCCGACCTGGAGGCGGCCGCAGCGGGCGTTGCGTCGGGTATCTTCGCGGCCGCCGGGCAGACCTGCATCGCCGGCTCGCGGTTGCTGCTGCAGCGTTCCATCTACGACACCTTTCTGGCGAAGGTCAGGGCCATGGCCGAGGGCGTGAAGGTTGGAGATCCGCTAGATCCCGAAACCCAGATGGGACCCCTCGCGAACCTTCCTCACTACGACAAGGTGATGACCTGCATCGCTGACGCCAAGAAGGAGGGAGCCGTCGTCGCCTTCGGCGGCAATGCCATGAAGCACCCGACCGGAGGGTTGTTCGTCGAGCCGACGATCTTCCGCGATGTCGACAACGCCTCTCAGCTCGCGCAGCGCGAGATCTTCGGCCCGGTGCTGGCCGTCATCCCGTTCAATGATGAGGCGGACGCGCTCCGGATCGCCAATAACTCGAAATATGGCCTCGCAGCGGGCGTTTGGACCAAGGACATGGGACGCGCATTCCGGATGTCCAAGGGACTTCAGTCCGGAACCGTCTGGGTGAATACCTACCGCGCCCTCAGCTTCATGGCGCCGTTCGGCGGTGTGAAGGACAGCGGCCTCGGTCGCGAGAGCGGTCAGGAGATGATCAAGAGTTACATGCAGCCGAAGACCGTTTGGCTCAATAACTCCGCCGAACGCCCACAGAATCCTTTCATCATGCGATTGACCTGAGAAGCGGGAATCCTTCGCGACGATATTCACGTTGCGAATGTGCGCAGAAGAACAATCCATTTCGAAAATGGCGCTGGACGCGGTCAAATCCGGATCATCCATTCCGCCAACGAGCAAGGGAAGAAGCAATGACCGACATCCAGAAACTGAAGGACACCGTGAGGGTCTGCATGTTCGACCAGTACGGCACGGTTGTCGACATGCAGGGTGGCCTCGTCAAGATCGCGACGCCGTTCCTGAAGGAGAAGGGCTGGACCGGCAATCCGAACTCCTTCGTCACCTGGTGGCGCCGCACCCACTTCGAGAACTCGATGATCGACGCGCTGCTCCACCGCGAGCACACGCCGTATCGCGAGATCGGCCACCGCGCGGTCTCGCAGGTCATGGACCGGTCGGGCATCAAGTACACGAACGACGAGGTGAAGTACCTGGTCGGCGAGATCGAGAAGCTCGAATGCTTCCCGGAGGTGCCGGCGGCGCTGGCGAAGCTGCAGACCAAATATAAGCTAGTTGTGCTCTCCAACGGCGATCGCGACATGCTCGAGTCGGCCAAGAAGTATCACAAGATCCCCTTCGACAAGGTGATCTCCGTCGCCGAGGCGAACTCCTTCAAGCCGCACGTCGCGACCTACACGAAGGCGGCCGAGATTCTAGGCCTCAAGCTCGATCAGATTCTATTCGTCGCCAACCACGCATTCGACGTCATCGGGGCGAAGTCGGCCGGCATGCGCACGGCGATGATCAACCGGCGTAACCGGCCGTTCGAAGAGACCCCGCACAAGCCCGATATCACGGTTGAGACGATGAAGGATCTGGCGGATGCGATCGTCTAGTACGGAAGCTCTCTCCGGCATCAAGGTCCTGGACCTTTGCCGCGTCGTCTCCGGTCCCTTCGCTACGATGCATCTCGGCGATCTCGGGGCGGACGTCGTGAAGATCGAAGATCCCCGTGTCGGCGACGAGAGTCGCCGCTACGGTCCTCCGTTCGTCAACGGGGAGAGTTCGTACTTCCTGTCGGTCAACCGCAACAAGAGAAGTTGCGCGATCGATCTGAAGTCGCCGGCTGGGCGGGACGCGGTGATTGCGCTCGCAAAGGCCGCCGACGTCGTGATCGACAACTTCAGGCCCGGGACGCTCGACAAGTGGGGCCTGTCCTACGCGGCGTTGAGCGCTGGCAATCCTCAGCTCATCCAGTGCAGCATCTCTGGCTTCGGACGGACCGGTCCGGATGCGAGCCGGCCCGGTTACGACCTGATCCTGCAGGGCGAGTCGGGCGTCATGGACATCACGGGCGATCCGGACGGTCCTCCCATGAAGGTCGGTACGTCCATCGCCGACCTGGTCACCGGCCTCTACGCGTCGCAGGCGGTGCTTGCCGGGCTTATGAAGCGGGAGAGGAGCGGCGTCGGCGGACGCGTCGACGTCTCCATGCTGGATGCCATGGCCTCGCTGCTGACTTTCAATGCCGGCATGTACTTCGCGTCGGGTGAGAGCCCCAAGCGTCGGGGCAACGTACATCCCACTATCAGTCCGTACGAAACCTTCGAAGCGAGCGACGGTTGGTTCAATCTCGGCGTCGCCAACGACAAGTTCTGGTCGCTGTTCTGCGAAGCCATCGCGCGCAAGGACCTGGAAGGCGATACCCGGTTTGATACCGCGCCCAAGCGCGCGGCCAACCGCGCAGTGCTCGCGGAGATTCTGCGTCCCATATTCAAGACCCAGCCGCGCGACCGATGGCTCGAGCTCTTGAGTGACGCCGGCATTCCGTGCGGTGCCATCAGAACGGTCGGGGAGGTGTGCGAAGCGCCACAACTCGTCCAGCGCGACATGGTTCAGACCGTGACGCACAGGGTCGCCGGCGAAGTCAAATTCGTCGCTCGACCGCTGCGCTTCGACGAGCTGCCTCCCGCTCCCTCCACGCCGCCGCCGACTCTCGGCGAGCACACCGTCGAGGTGTTCGAGAACTGGCTCGGGTGGACGAGGAAAGAAGTGTTAGACTTCGCCTCCAAGGGCGCGTTCGGCGAGTCCGCGCTGAAGCAGTCAGCGTAGTAGGGAGCACGACGGATGGAAGAGGCGCAGGTTCGGGAGCTTATCGACGCGGCCATAGGCGATGGCCGCCATGAGTTCGGATCGTTCTTCCTGTCGCGTTTCTTCGGCATGACGGTCTCTTACGAAGACGATGCCTGCATCGTCTCACTCGACGTGAGGCCCTACATGTTCAACCCGCAAGGGTCGCTTCACGGCGGCGTGCTGGCCACCGCTCTCGATATCTCGATGGGACATCTCATCAAGCATCAGTTCGGCGCCGGTGCGACGCTCGAGATGAAGGTTCAGTATTTCGCACCGATCCGCAGCGGGAATGTCGTCTGCCGCGCCAACTTCCTCAAGAAAGGACGCAAGACGTTCTTTTTGCAATCGTCGGCGCAGGATTCATCCGGAGAAGCGATTGCCCACGCTACATCGACGTGGAGGCTCTTGTGATCCAACCCTCGCCCCTTGTAGGACCAAACGAGTCGCAGCGAAACGCCAGTGCGCCAACGAATGGAGCTCGGTAACAAGCGGCCAGCCACGGTAGAGGTTCAAGTGAAAGCGGTCTATTTTCTCGGAGATAGA
Source organism: Bradyrhizobium sp. RDI18 (assembly GCF_043203335.1). Lineage (NCBI taxonomy): Bacteria > Pseudomonadati > Pseudomonadota > Alphaproteobacteria > Hyphomicrobiales > Nitrobacteraceae > Bradyrhizobium > Bradyrhizobium sp. RDI18. The sequence continues at coordinate 853,659 of NZ_JBICRN010000008.1, forward strand.
AAACTCGAGGTGCGAGATGTGCCGGATCCGAATCCAGGACCGGGTGAAGTCATCCTCGAGATTAAGGCTTCCGGGATGTGCGGAAGTGACCTGAAATACTATCGCGCAGCAGACGGAGCGGATTCCATCGGTCTGGGTAAGAAGTCAGACAAACCCATCATCGCCGGCCACGAACCGTGCGGCGTCGTGGCCGCGGTCGGGAAAGGCGTGTGGGGCCCGCTGGCAAAGGTCGGCATGCGCGTCATGAACCATCATTACGCCGGATGCGGCTGCTGCCATCAATGCCGAGGCGGGTGGACGCAGATGTGCGACGAGGGGTCGGTCACGTTTGGCGCCAACGGAGATGGTGCCCACGCGAAGTTCATGAAAGTGCCGGCGGATTCTTTGGTCGGGCTTCCGGACGATCTCTCGTTCAAATCGGGTGCGGCGATCTCCTGCGGCACGGGCACGGCTTGGGGTGGATTGGACCGACTTGGGCTTCGCGGCAGCGAGACGATCGCGATATTCGGCCAAGGCCCGGTCGGCCTGAGCGGAACGCAACTTGCCACAGCCATGGGGGCCCGGGTGATAGCGCTCGACATCGATCCCGGTCGCCTGCAGCGGGCCAAGGAGTTCGGAGCCCACGATCTCGTCGACGCGAAGTCCGACGACGTCGTCGGCGCGATCCGCGAGCTGACGGGTGGACGCGGCGCCGATTGCACTATGGATTGCACTGGCTCGCCCACTGCCCGAACTGCTGCGGTCAAGTCCGCCCGCAAGTGGGGCCGAGTCGTCTTCCTTGGGGAGGGCGGCGACGTGACCATCGATGTCAGTAACGACATGAACCGGAAGCAGCTTTCGGTATTCGGTAGCTGGACCTTCAGCAAGAACGGCCAGGCCGATTGCGCTCGTTTCGTGTCCGAGCGCAAGCTCGATGTCGACGGTCTATTCACTCATTCATGGCCACTCGAAGAGGCCGTGGAAGCCTACCGGCTGTTCGATACGCAGACGGCGGGCAAAGGACTGCTCATTCCTTGAGCGAGTTCGATTCCACCTGCCGGCCTCGCGCACGGTCGTCATTCCGAGGGCGTCACATCGCATGTTCAGGCACGCCCCCGGGCCGTTCACCGCCGCCGTCCTCTCGTTCTTGGACGACGAACAGTTCGAATATTGATCTGGATGTCTGCAAGATGCACAAGTTCGGTCGTCGCACCGTCTTCTAGATGAGGATTGAAGCATGCAGCCTACGATCGATCTGAATTCGGATATGGGTGAAGGCTACGGTGTGTATCGCGCCGGCGACGACGAGGCGCTTCTCGACGTGGTAACCTCAGCCAACGTCGCGTGCGGTTTTCACGCGGGCGATCCCGAAATCATGGCCCGTACCTTCGAGACGGCCAGGGAGCGCGGCGTCAACGTCGGCGCCCATCCGGGCTTTCCGGATCTTTGGGGCTTTGGACGACGGGCGATGCCCTTCTCGCCCGCCGAGATCGAGCGCCTGGTCGCCTACCAGATAGGGGCCGCGCAGGCGCTGTCCGCCTATGCCGGAAACCCGATCACGTACGTCAAGGCGCATGGTGCTCTCGGCAATTTGACGGAGCCGAGGGAGGACATCGCGACCGCGGTCTGTCGCGCGGTGAAGGCGGTTGACCGAAACCTGATCTGCATGTCGTTCAGCGGTGGCACCTTGCTCCGCGTCGCACAAGACATGGGTCTGCAGACGTGCGCCGAGATCTTCGCGGACCGGGGCTACACGGACGAGGGGCGTCTAGTTCCTCGCGGCCAGCCCGGTGCGATGATTCACGACCCGGAAGCCGCTGCGGCGAGAGCCCTTCGCATGGTCCAAAGCGGTGCGGTCGAGTCGATCTCCGGAAAGCAGGTCAAGCTGCCGATTGAGACCATTTGCATTCATGGAGATTCTCCAGAGGCGGTCGCCACGGCCAGGCTGGTTCGGCAGACTCTCGAGGGCGCGGAGATCAGGATAGCGAGCTTCGTGCCGGCGGGCTCGAGACGACAACAACCGGAGAAGATATGACTACCGACTACGCGCATTGCCGCAACGCGAAACGATTGACGCCGTCCGCCGAAGAGAAAGCGGCCGAATGCGCGCGCAATCTTGGCGACTGGTCGGGCGCGGTGGAGGAAATCCGCGGCTGGCCTGAGTACGCGCCTCAGCCGCTGCATACCTTGGACCAGACAGCGTCGGCGTTGGGTATAGGAAAGCTGTTCTACAAGGACGAGAGCCAGCGCTTTGGGCGCGAGCTCGGCAGCTTCAAGGCCTTGGGCGCACCCTATACGGTCGCGTCGCTGCTGCGCGACGAAGTGGCCCGCGTCATCGGTGAGCGCCCGACGACGGCGGAACTGCGGAGCGGAAAGTACCGCCGCATCACCGAGCGCGTCACCGTGTGCGTTGCAACCGACGGCAACCAGGGACGCGGCCTCGCATACGGCGCACGCGAATTCGGCTGCCGCTGCGTCATCTACATCCACGGTCACGTCAGCGCGGGGCGGAAGGAGGCGATCGAGAGGTTTGGCGCCATCGTGATCCGCATCGACGGCGAATACGAAGCGTCGGTCGCTCGCGCCCGTGAAGACGCGCGGATGAATGGTTGGCATTTCGTCAGCAGCACGTCGTGGGACGAGTTCAAATCGCCGCTGCCGCGCTACGTGATGAACGCCTACATGGTCATGGTGGAAGAGGCGCTCGCCCAGATTCCGGACGTCGACAAAATCACGCACGTGTTCGCGCAGGGCGGCGTCGGGAGCATCGCGGCGGCGATCTATCTCGGCTTCCAGCGGCGCTGCAAGACGCTGCCGCGCCTGGTGATGATCGAGCCGGTCGAAGCGGACTGCCTCTATCAGTCCGCGGCGAACGGGACGCCGACGCCTTCGTCCGGGTCGCTGCGGACGATCTGCGCCGGTCTGGCCTGCCGAGAAGTCTCGCCGGCCGCGTGGACCCTCCTGAAATGGCTCTGTAGCGACTTCGTCCGAATTCCGGACACTTGGGTGGTCGACGCGATGAAGGCCTTGGCCGGCGGGGGCGGCGACATTCCTATCGTATGCGGCGAGTCGGCAGCGGGCGGCATGGCGGTCGTCCTGAAGGCTGCAACGGATCCGGAGCTGCGAAAATCACTGGGTCTCGATGCCACTAGCCAGATCGTGCTGTTCGGCCTCGAAGGTGCCACCGATCCGAAGATCTACGAACGGCTCGTCGGTACGGCGCCGGATGCGGTGTTCGACCAGCAGGCGCGGGTCAAGATCCCGGCGTGACCGGGTTGGCCTTAGCTTGCAGGTCTAATTGGTTCAGCCATGACCTGACAACCTTCGCCAATGGGGCCGGCTGTTCCATCGGGATCATGTGACCGGTGTGCGGAATGATCTCCAAAGCGGAATGCGCGATGCCCGCGTGAAGCTCGCGTGCCTCGTCGAGGCTCCGGAGCTTGTCGTCTTCGCCGGCGACTATCAGCGTCGGGCATCGGATCTCGCTCAATCGGTCGGCATCGCCATGTCGATCGAGATTGGACTGGCGTCGAAAGGCCTCGAGCCCCAGCCGGCGGCCCATGGCTTGCAGCCGGCCGATCAGTTCGTCGTCTGTGTTGCGGTCCGGGTGAACGGACGGCCGCAGCGATGGCCGGCTCAAGCCGTTGAACGGATCGGCGGCGAGCTTCGCGGCGGCGGCCCTCCGCTGCGCTTGCGCGGGCGTGTCGGCGCGCGATGAGGTCGCGACGAGCACCAGAGCGCTGACCGCGTCCGGAGCCAGTCTCGCTGCTTCGCGGGCGACGTAGCCGCCAAGCGAAAAGCCAACGAGAATAAAGCGGTCGGGAGCATCTGCGATTAGCCGCTGCGCCATCGATCGGATGCTGTCGTCCCGAGCGAGGTCGGCATGCAGGATTGGGCCGAAATCCCCCATTTCCGGCTCAAAGGGGATCCACATTTCCTTGTCCAGCATGAACCCCGGGACCAGAACGAGCGCCATCGGTTACTCCTCTAGGCCGCCGGACCGTGCTTAGCTGACAGCGCGATGACCGGTCGGAAGTGCGGATTGTCCTCCGTCCGGAGCCACTCGAAGGCGACCATTCCCGGAGGCGATGAAGAGCGAGATATGGGGCAACTATCCGGCCATGGCAAAACCGAACGGGGCGGAGACCTGCTGGATCGCGCCATCCTCGACGAGGGGCGCCGCGTAATCAAGCAGCCGGAGGGCGCTGCTACACGACTGGTGAACAAGTGTCCTGTTCCCCTGCAGCGCAGCGATCCGCTCGGGCCGAGCCGGTCCATTCGCGGGACGGCGGCGGGTAACGGCCGCGCAACTTGATCGCGGGCGGGTCTTCGACGTGCATCATTACGCTGAATAGCTCTATTCTCAGGATCGATTGGACCTCTAATTGCAGGGGTGCACAGTTCTCGCCAACGCGACGATTTCGTCTGAAATCGATTTCGACATAGGTCTAGGCGAGGAAATATCGTGCGATCTTCTTTCAAGGTAACGGCCTGCGCCGTTTCTGCTCTCTTTTGGCTTTCCGCAGTACAGCTCGCAAACGCGGTGGAATGGCCTGCTAAAATCGTCAAGATCATAGTCCCGTATGGGCCTGGCGGCGGTGTCGACAGCTTCGCCAGACCGATCGCATCGACCCTCAGCGACCAGCTTCCGAAAAGAATTATTATCGAGAATCGTGCTGGAGCAGGGGGAACGGTTGGTGTGCTCGCAGCCGCGAAATCTCCAGCGGACGGCACGGTTCTCTTGGCAGGTGGCGTGCATCAGCCGATGTCCGAGGCCGTGTATCCGGGACGAGGTTATCGAATTGAAAAGGACTTCGTGCCCATTGCCATCACGGCTGTCGTTCCGAATGTTCTCGTTGTTCCGGCCGAGTCTCGGTTCAACACGGTTGCCGACATCATCAAGGAAGCGAAGGCTAATCCGGGAAAGCTCAGCTACTGCTCGTCCGGCAACGGTACGTCTCAGCACATCATAGGCGAGATGTTCAAGCGCCGAGCGGGCTTAGACATTCTTCATGTGCCTTACCGAGGGACTGCGCCGGCGCTCACGGATCTCATTGCAGGCGTCTGCGACATGATGTTTGACGGGATGGGCACTTCCGCTCCTCAGATCGAAGGCAAGAAACTCAAGGCCATCGCTCTCATCTCAGACAAACGGTCGGCGCGGTTTCCGAACATCCCTGCTTTCGTCGAGGCCGGAGGGCCGCAGCTCGATGCTTCGATCTGGTACGCAATGTGGGCGCCCGTGAGCACCCCACCTGATCTCGTCTCGAAGATCAGGGGGATCGTGAAGGGATCGTTGACGAGTCCGGCCGTTGCTCGCGCTTGGGATATCCAAGGAGCCGAAATTCCGAACGTGAAGGACGAAGACATAGTGAGCTTTGTCGAGCGGGAAACGGCCGAGTGGACGAAGACCGTGACCGAACTTGGGATCAAGGTCGACTAAGTCGCAAGGCATGCTACCTTCGCAACGTCCAGCTCGGCGGCGCCTGGTCATGCTGACACAACCGAGCGGACAAATTAGAAGGGGAGGATAAGACCTCCCCAGCCTGACGCACGGGGCTATCCGGCCACAGTTGTTGACGACCGCCGTACCCTCGGCGGACTGGGGGAGGTCAGTTCATCGTCAATGAACTCCATGCGATCCTTGCCCCAGAACATCTCTTCGCCCACGAAGAAGGTCGGGACGCCGAACACGCCGCGTTCTAGGCCGCGATCGGTCTCGGCGATGAGCTCGTCTCGGATCTCGTCGCTCTCGACCAGCCTTTCGAACTCCGCCTGATCCACGCCGAGTTCGGCGGCGATCGGCTTCAGTCCGGCGAGCTCGCCGACCGATGCGTCGTCGTGCTCCCAGTAGGCGGCGAAGATCCTCTCCATGTATTCCCATTCCTTGCCGAACCGGCGCATCGCGAGCGCGCCGCGCAGAGCAGGGCTGGTCTTAATCGGGAACTTCTTCGGCATCTGGAACGGAAGGTTGTACTTCTTCGCCCAGCGCATCAGATCGATCTTCCGCGAACGCAGCTTGACCTTGGGCTCTTCCATCAGGACGTAGTTCTGCTTCCGGAAGACGTAGCCGAGATTGAAGGGGTGCGGCACTACGGTCGCGCCGTGCTTCTTCGCGATGGGCTTAATCAGATGCAGGGCGAAATAGCTGTTGGTGCTGCCCAGATCCCAATAGAACTCGATGGTCTTCGCCACGACTTGTCTCCGTTTGGTTATGACGAACTGCCGTCCGAAGGACGGCCAAATTGCTTGTTTCCGAAAAGGTTGTCCCAGGCGGCGCCGGCAGGCGGCTTCCTGTTCTTCTCGAAACGCTCCTTCAAGACGGCCAGGCCGCGCCGCACGGCGGGGCGCTCGCGGACCGCGCTGTACCAGCGCTGGATCGACGGATAGTCGTCGAGGTTCTGACCCTGAAACTTGTGCGACCGTAGCCACGGGTAGGTCGCCATGTCCGCGATGGAATACTCTCCCGCGAGAAACTCGCTCTCGGAAAGGCGGCGTTCCAGCACGCGGTAGAGGCGTTCCGCCTCCGACGTGAAACGGTCGATTGCGTAGGGAATCTTCTCCTTGGAGTATTCCCGGAAATGATGGGCTTGTCCGAGCGCGGGCGCCATGCTCGCCGCCTGGAACGCAAGCCACTGGGTCACCTGATAGCGTGGTCCCATGTCGGAGGGCATGAAGCGAAAGCCAGCCTTCTCCGCTAGGTACATCATGATGGCGGCCGACTCGAAGAGGGCGTACGGCTGACTTTCCGGGCCGTCTGGATCGATGATCGCCGGGATCTTGTTGTTCGGGCTTACCCGCAGGAAGCTCTTGTCGAACTGCTCTCCCTTGCCAATGTGGACGGCTTCGACCTCATAGGGCAGTCCGAGTTCCTCGAGCAGGATCGAGATCTTGTAGCCGTTCGGGGTCGGCCAGAAGTACAGCTTGATCAATCGAACCTCCCGCCATCCGTTATTGGTTGAGACGTTAGGCGGCAGCATTTGTGCCGTCCAAGACTATGAATGACATCATTCAGTCGTGAAACGACTTGTCCCTACAAGTCGTGCGGCGTCTCAATCGAGTTGCTGTCCATATTGGACCAGACCGCGGCCCCAAAATATTCGTAGGCCTCCACAACACACGAACGGGAGCGCCAAGAGATGACGACGAGCGGTACCTTGCCCATGCTGTCCGGCCTCAAGGTGATCGACATCACCCAGTTCGTCGCCGGCCCGACCGCTTCGCGCGTTCTGGCCGAGTTGGGGGCCGACGTCGTTAAGGTCGAATTGGCCCCCTACGGCGACCGGTCACGCGTGCAGGGTGTGAAGGCGAAGGACGCGCCCGAGAACGCGGCGCCCCACAGCACCTATTACTTCCAGCACAATCATTCGAAGCGGGGCATCGCGCTGGACTTCAAGAACGAGCGCGCTAGGGAAATCCTCAAGGGCATGATCGCGAAGGCCGACGTGCTAGTCGAAAATTTCAGCCCGGGCGTGATGGCGCGGGCCGGCATGTCGTACGAAGATCTGAAGAAGCTCAATCCCCGCCTGGTGATGTGTTCGATCTCCTTCGCCGGTCAGACGGGCGACCTCAGCGGCAAGCCCGGCTACGACTACATTGGCCAGGCCTATGCAGGCGTAACCGGCATGATCGGGGAAGCGGACGGCAGCCCCGCGATGGTTACGATGGCCATCGGCGACGTCTCGACCGGCGTGTCGGCCGCCTTGGCGATCGTCACCGCGCTCTTCCACAGGGAGCGCACCGGCGAGGGCCAGCTCGTCGAATCCACCTTGCTGGACACCTATTTCCACATGCACGAAGCGAGCATTCCCCGCGTGTCCAAGCTCGGAAAAGGATACGTCCAGAAGCGGACCGGCTCCCAGCATCCGGACGGCGGTCCGACCGGTATCTTCAAGTGCGGCGACAGTCAGTACATCACCCTGATGTCGCTGTCCCATCAGTGGCCGCAGTTGGTACAGGCCCTGGAGATGCCCGAACTGCTCAACGACGCCCGGTTCGCGAGTGCGAGCGCCAGGCGAAAGAACAACGAGCTGCTCAAGGAAATCCTCGAAGGGTGGCTGGCTTCTGTCGGCTCCCGCGAGGAGTGCCTGAAGCGCCTCGAGCAGCATCGGATCCCGGTGGCTCCAGTGCTCGACCTGAACGACGTCATCGAGCTTGATCATCTGAAGCAGCGCAACACCGTGCGCACGGCGGTGGATCCGATGCTCGGCGAGTTCAAGGTGCCGGGGATGCCGGTCCGCTTTTCGGAATGGGAGGGCCCGTCGCGCCTTTCGGCGGCGCGGCTCGGAGAGCACAACGCCGACGTCCTGCGCGAATACGGGCTGTCTGAAGAAGAGATCTCCGACCTCCACAACAAGAAAGTTTTCGTGCGAGACCGCTCGCTCGCCTAACGGGTTTTTCGCGCCCGCTTCTTCCTTTCCGGCCCGTCGGCCGGCTCCGCAGCTGTCGAAGCTTTGGGCTTGAGCCGCGATGCCTGCTGAAACAGGTGCCGCACTAGAGACGAACGGTCGTCCCATCGCTTGGCGAGCCAGACGGCAGTCTGAGCCTTCGGCTCGCGCAGGGGGACGAACTTCAGGCCGTCCAGCGGAAGCCGCTTGAGGGATTCAGGCAGGATCGAGATGCCCATCCCGGCGGCGACCAGACCCATCATCGTGGGCGTCGCGTTCGCCGCCTGAGCGACGTTAGGCGCGAAGCCGGAGTCCCGGCAAAGATCGACTATCTTCTGGTATAGCCCGCTACCGATCGAACTGGCATAGAGCACCATGGGCTCATCAGCGAGGTCGGCCACGGAGAGGTCATCCTGCCTGGCGGCCAACGGATGGTCCGTCCGCATGACGACCATCAGCTTCTCCCGAGAGATCTCCACGGACTGGATCGACTCCGGCTTCGGCTGTAGCGGCCGGACGAAGCCGAGGTCGAGACGTCCGTCGAGGATCGCGTCGACCTGCTGGTAGGTCGGCATCTCCTCGAGGATCAGATCGACGTCTGGATGCTCGGCGCGGAAGTCGAAGACGAGCTTTTGAAATCCTTCCACGAATGGGGCTGATCCGAAGAATCCGACCTTCAGTTCGCCTACCTGTCCGCGATGAATCCGCTCGGCGCGTATCGCCGCCGCATCGACTCTTTCGAGCACCTCCTGAGCTTCCTTCAGAAAGTTTTCTCCTGCGCTCGTCAGTTCTACGCGCCGGTTCGAACGTTCGAACAGCCGAGCGCCGATCTCCCGCTCCAGCGCGAGGATCTGCTGACTTAGCGGGGGTTGCGAGATGCCGAGCCTGTTTGCGGCTTTGCCGAAATGCAGGTCCTCGGCGACCGCCACGAAATAACGCAAGTGCCGCAATTCGATATTCATATCGACAGAGTATCAGACAAATCGGTCGTGAGACATATCGAACGTGACCTATTGTGTATTGGACGCAGGATACCCCCTCGCGAATGTAGACGGAGGGAGTTTCGACCAAGGGTGATCCGTGATTTCGGAAACAACGCCTTCCATCGCGTCCGCAGACCGAAAGCCGCCGATCCTTCGGGGCGTCCGCGTCCTCGATCTCAGCCGCTTTCTGTCCGGCCCGCAGGCGACACTATTTCTCGCTGGTATGGGCGCCGAAGTAATCAAGATCGACGAGCCGAAAGGAGGAGACCCGACGTTCACGGCACCTCCGTATTTCGGCCCTCGCGGCGTCGCCTTCGAGCGCAGAACATCGGAAGATCTAGGCATCGCGTATCTCAAACGGACGCGCGGCAAGAAATCGATCAGCCTCGATTTGAAGAAGCCAGAGGGGCACGAACTTCTGCTCAAGCTCGTCCGTGAAGCTGACGTGCTCGTCGAGAACTTCAAGGTCGGCGTCACGGCCAGACTGAAGATCGACTACGACAGCCTGCGCGCCGTCAATCCGAGGCTGATCTATTGCTCGATTACCGGCTACGGAGCGACGGGACCCGAGCGGCACCGCAAGGCCTTCGACTTGATGGTCCAGGCGGCGACCGGAATGATGAGCATTACGGGAGACCCAGCCGGACAACCGAGCAAGACGGGTGCGTCGTTGTCCGACGGAATCGCGGGAACGTTCGCGATGGCCGGCATTCTCGGTGCGCTCTACCAGAGACACGAAACCGGCGTGGGCCAATTCATCGACGTCTCGATGGCCGACTGCTTGCTTTCGCTCATCTTCGACGAGCCTTTCGAGTGCTATGGCGATCTCGGATTGGCTCACCGTCAAGGCAATCGGATCGCTAGATTCTCTCCGTTCAATACCTATCGCGCGGCCGATGGTGCGGTAGCGATCGGCGCAGGAACGACGACGGACTGGACGAAGCTTCTGGAGATCATGGGACGACAAGATCTCTTGAAGTCCGCCGAGTTCATGAATCCGGGCTGGCGCATAGAAAATAACGATCAGGTCGATGCCGTCGTCGGTCAATGGGCGGAGTGCATGCCCGTCGACGAGATCATCAGCCGTTTGGACGAAGCGGATATCACTTGCGGACCGATCCGGACGATCGACGATGTCGTCAGTTGGGACCAACTGCGGGCCCGCGACATGCTCCAACCTGTACGCAATCCGCATCTGCCGTCGGCCGCCGGCCCGCTTGCTGCGGGCTTTCCGCTGAAATTCAGTGAAGCCGACGCCGTTCATGATCCTCGCGTTCCGATGCCACGCGAGCACAACACCGAAATCTACGAAGGTCTTCTCCGGCTCTCAAAGCAGGAGGTCGCTGGTCTTAGCAAGACTGGGATTGTCTAACGCACGTTCAAGAACTCTAAGAAAAGCAAACCGCACAGGAAACGCACATCGTGATCTCGATATCGGAGAGCAAGGACTTCGGCTCAAAAGCGGCTCGCAATTCGTTGCAGCGCGCACCTACTGGGTTGTTCGCGCGCCTCAGGTCAATGGCCTGGTGGGGCAGGGCAACGCGAATGCTTATCTGCTCGCTCCTACCATTATCCTTCGCCGTCGGGCATGCTACCGCTCAACCATATCCAAGTCGTCCAATTACGATGATCGTTCCCTATGCTGCCGGTGGACCAACGGATACCGTGGCGCGGGTTGTTGCCGATGCAATGGGACGCGATCTGGGCCAGCGCATGATCGTTGAAAACGTGGCCGGAGCAGGTGGCACCATCGGGTCCTTGAGGGCCGCCAAATCGGAGCCGAACGGATACACGCTCATCCTCAATCACATCGGAATGGCGACAGCGCCGACCCTTTATCCCGGGTCGGTAGATCCGCTTACGTCTTTCGAATACATCGGGCTAGTCGCGGACGTGCCGATGACTATCGTGGCCCGACGGTCATTTCAGCCGAATACTCTGAAGGAATTGATCGACTACACCGCCAAGCAGGGAAGCAAGATCACCTATGCGCATGCGGGAGCCGGAACGGCATCACACATCTGCGGGGTCCTCTTCGCGTCTGAGACTAGGGCGCAACCGGTCACCGTTCCTTATAAGGGTACAGGACCCGCCATGATTGACCTGCTCGGTGAGCAAGTCGATTTCATGTGCGATCAGACGACCAACACGACGAACCAGATAAAATCTGGCGAAATCAAAGCGTATGCCGTCACGACAGCCCAGCGGATACCGGCGCTTGCCGACATCCCTTCTGTAAAGGAGGCGGGTCTTGGAAACTTGGAACTGTCAATTTGGCACGGGATTTACGCCCCAAAGGGAACACCTGTCGAACTGACGCGCAAGCTGACGTCGGCTCTGCAGGTCGCGCTCAAGGACGAAGCCGTCTTGGACCGCTTCAATCAACTCAGTGCGATTGTAGTTTCAAATGAAGAGGCGAGCGCGGCAGGATTAAAGGCAAAGCTCGAGGCCGAAATCGCGAGATGGAAGAAGGTTCTCGCTTCAGAGAGCCCTAAGTAATTGCTCTTGGGCTTGCTCCGTTGCGATGCTCCAAAGCATCGTGCTGGGCGGGGAGTTATTAATGGACGGAACAGGCGGCTTTTGCGAAAAACCCGGGTGATTTGGAGATCGACCGGCATGAAGACTAAGTTGCGCGGCGCGGACGTTGTCGCAGAGTCATTGGAACGATTGGGGTGCAGCAGGATCTTCACGCTGTCCGGCAACCACATCATGTCCATCTTCGATGCTGTCCTCGACACGAAGATCCAGTTGACCCACGTGCGGCACGAAGCAGCCGCGGTGCATATGGCTGACGGGTGGGGCCGGATCACCGGCGACCCAGGCGTGGCGATGGTGACCGGCGGTCCGGGCCACGTAAACGCGTTGGGAGCGTTGTTCGCGGCCCAAGCGGCGGAATCGCCAGTGGTGCTTCTTTCGGGGCACGCGGCGACGTGGGAGCTGGGGCGAGGCGGTTTCCAGGAAATTAGACAGGCGGACATGGCAAAGCCAGTGACCAAAGCGTCATGGACGGCAAAGTCGACCGCTACACTCGGAAAGGACATCGGCGAAGCGCTTCGGTTGGCCCAGGAAGGGCGCCCCGGACCCGTCCATGTCAGTTTACCGTCTGACCTCCTCGACGAAACAGTCAGTCTGGATGAAGTTGTTTGGCCAGATGTCTCTGGCGCGATTGGCGGAAGAGATATCGAAGCGGAGGCCGCGGATAAGATACTCTCTGCGATCGCGTCGTCCGAGCGGCCGATCATCTTTGCACCGCCCGCGCTCTCGAGCGTAGATGGACGTTCGCTTCTCAAGGAATTGGAACTTGCGACCAACGCACCGGCGGTCATCCTTGAAAGCCCGCGCGGGGCTGCCGACGCAACTCTGGGCGCGTTCGCGGATCTCGTTCAGTCGGTCGATCTTTCGTGCTTTTGGGTAAAGCGCTGGACTTCACCACCCGATGGGCCGCAGCGCCGCACTACCGACCGGACGTCCGACTTGTCGTCCTAGATCCAGATGCGGCTATGGTCGGACGCGCAATGAATGAGGTCGGTGCTCGCGTTCTGGTGGGGTGCGTAGCGGACACGAAGGTTGCAGCCCGGACGCTGATCGCGCGTGCTTCCAGTTCGCCCCGGCGAAATCCAGATTGGCTCACACAAGCCCGGTCGGCGTTGGACGACAGACCTGCGGAATGGGCCACCGTCTCCTCGTCTACCGAGGGACGACTTCATCCAGCCGAAATGCTGCGCGTGCTGCGACCCTATATAGATCGCGACAAAGACGCGGTGCTGGTCTCCGACGGCGGCGAGGTTGGACAGTGGGCACAGAGCATTCTTCCATGTACACGTCGAATGGTGAACGGCGTATCGGGTGCGATCGGAAGCTCACTCTCTTTGGCAATTGCCGCTCGGTACGCAGAGCGAAAGGCGCCGATCTTTGCTGTCCTCGGTGATGGCAGTCTCGGTTTCCATCTTTCTGAGTTCGAGACAGCGATTCGATGCCGCTTACCGTTCGTGGCCGTTGTCGGAAACGACGGTTGTTGGAACGCGGAAAGCCAAATTCAGTTGAGATCGTACGGCGCGAACCGCATGCACAACATGGATTTGCTTCCAGCCCGATACGACCTTGTCGTCGAGGCGCTCGGCGGGCACGGTGAACTCGTCGAACGTGCCGGCGATCTCCCCGGCGCGATCGACCGCGCGCTTGCGAGCGGGAAACCGGCTCTCATCAACGTCATGACGGAAAGTATTGCAGCTCCCACGATACGGCTTACAATTTGATCGCTTGACGCGCGGAGCGGCAAAGTAGGGAATTTATGGCCGAGCTGATTTTGCACCACTACGACTTCTCGAACTATTCCGAAAAGGTTCGCGTCGCGCTGGGCTACAAGTCACTGGATTGGTCGAGCGTGATCGTACCGCCTGTGACGCCGAAGCCGGACCTCACGGCGCTGACTGGTGGATATCGTCGCGCGCCTGTTCTACAGATCGGTGCGGACATCTATTGCGATACCCGCCTGATCTTGAGGGAGCTGGAGAGGCGGCATCCACTACCGAGTCTATACTCTCCTGGACAACACGGCTTCGCCAATGCCGTCGCGGCGTGGGCGGAAGGCCCGCTCTTTCGTTCGGTGATGCTGTACGCGTGGGGCACCAACCACGACCTAATGCCGCCGGAACTTTTCGAAGATCGAGCGCGGATGAGGGGCTTGCCCGTGCCTAGCGTGAAGTCTGTCGAGCGTGTGGCCGCGCGCTCCGCTCCGTTGGTCCGGACACAGATGTCCCTCATCGAGGATATGCTGGCAGACGGTCGCCCATGGATATGCGGGCCGAACGTGACAGTGGCTGATCTCGCCATCTTTCACGCGATGTGGTTTCTCACAGACCGAAGCTCACGCCTGGCTCATGAGTTCAACCGCTTCGAGCTGCTCCGACAATGGATGTCGCGTGTGAAGGGTTTCGGCCACGGGCGGCCGCGGTCCATGAGCGCCGGCGAGGCGCTCGAAATAGCGCGTGCTTCATTGCCTTCAGACCCGCGGACTTCGCTGCGGCAGCCAGAGGATCCAAAGCTCGGAAGCCGTGTCGAAGTTCGGGCTGCCGATTATGCGCGGGACGCAATCGTCGGAACCCTTACGTTCGTCGACGACGACGAACTGGCAGTAGGGATCCACAACGACCGGGTAGGGGATGTCGTCGTCCACTTCCCGCGCATCGGCTTCGAGCTGAGAGAGGAACGTTAGGCCGAGTCGTATCTCGCCGTTGTCAGCGATCTTCAGCGTGCCGTCCGGCCGCGCTGTGGGCTCAAGGAATCAACGATCAGTATCGGAAGTGACGCGCGGGCGCGGCAAGGCCCGCTAGGTCGCGGGCTCCGGCGCCGGCCGACCGTTCAGGCCCGGACGGAAAAGCGGGTGAAAGCGGTCAATGTCTGAAGCCGGGGTTCGACGTCTCGAAGATAGATCTCGGTCTTGAGGAACGCGATCTCATCCGCCAGCGCGCTCTCCTCGACGTCGGCGTACCAAGACCGGGGTCGGCCGTCGCTTCCGTCCGACCAACGGTAGCCGCGACGCTTCAAAGCGTCTTTCAGATCGAATGGCGATTGCTCCGCCCACACCCTCATCGTCTTTTTCCGCGCTTGCTCAAGCAGCATGGCGAGCGCCGGCGCACCCGTCGCCGGTAGGTCTAGCGCCAGTATCTCGAGCAGCGCGTGGCAATCGTCGACGGCCCTGTGGGCCTGGTGGAAGAAGCCGGCACCGTGCAGCAGATAGCCGAGGCGCGAGCCCTCGAAGCCGTGCTGGCGCCATTGAACCTCGGTCGCAGAACACCCCCAAGCCTTCCGTTCAAAAATCGGCCAGTACCGTTCCGCGAACTTCCGGTCGAATCCGCTGTTGTGCGCGATGATGATCACCGCATCGTCGACGAACGCGCTGACAGCCGCCTCGTCGATTCTGTGACCGGCCACCAGGTCGTCGGTGATGCCGGTGAGCGCGGTGATCTCGACCGGGATCGGGATCGATGGCTCGTTGAAGGCGGAGAACGTGTCCCTGACGCCGGCGATCCGGCCGTCCGGCAGATAATCGAACTTGACCATCCCCAGCTCGATGATCTCGTCCTTGCTGTGATTGAGACCGGTCGTCTCGGTGTCAAGCAGGATCCCGATCTTGGTTGTCTGCCCGTTGGTCATGGCGAACTCGGTTCGCGGCACCAGGCGCCGCAGGACCCGATAGTCCGCCGACCGTCCCAGCGCCTCCGCCATCGCCGCCAGATCCGCCGCGTCCTGAATAATCTCGTCTCGGTAAGGTTGGGGCGATGCGGTCATGCCGGGTCACAATACCGGCCGGGACCGGCAACGAGGTACTGGGAAAACGAGCGATTCACGGCCTTTTCGAGGAATTTCGTTCGATCCGGTCGTGCTCCGGTCAGACGCCGCTGTGGGGGCGGCGGCCGGGCCAACTTTTTGCGGCCCGGCGCCCGGCGCCTGTCGGAACCGAGGGGCGACGTTCGTCTTGAATCCGCATCAACCGTTTCGGAGTTCCGCGTACATGGCCCCACGCGCCAATTGGAAAGGCTTCCTTCGGCTGTCCCTCGTCACCTGTCCGGTGGCGCTATACCCGGCGACGTCCGAGTCAGAGAAGATCAGCTTCAACCAGATGAACCGAGCGACTGGCCATCGGATCAAGTATCTGAAGGTCGACGCGGACACGGGCGAGGAGGTTGCCAACGAGGACATCGTCAAGGGCTACAAGGTCGACACGGACACTTTCATAGCGGTCACCAAGGAAGAGCTCGAGAACGTCGCCCTGGAATCCACCCGGACGATCGAGATCGATGAGTTCATCGACCGCAGCGAGATCGATCCGCGGTACCTCATCCGCCCCTACTATCTGCGTCCGGACGGCAAGGTGGGCCACGACGCCTTTGCCGTAATCCGCGAGACCATCCGCGAGATGAACAAGGTCGCAATCGGACGCGTCGTGCTGACGAACCGCGAGCACATCATCGCGCTGGAGCCCTTGGACAAGGGCCTGATGGGCACGCTGCTGCGCTATCCGTACGAGGTCCGTGACCCGGCCGAATACTTCGACGAGATCCAGGATGTGAAGGTCACGAAGGACATGCTGGACCTGGCCCGGCACATCGTCGATCAGAAGTCCGGCAACTTCGAGCCCGACAAGTTCGAGGACCAGTACGAAACCGCTCTGGTCGATCTCATCAACCAGAAGCGGGCCGGCAAGCCGATCGTGCCGAAGGAACGCCCCCGCGGCGAGAACGTCGTCGATCTGATGGAAGCGCTGCGCCGCAGTGTCGGCGGCGCGAAGTCCACGGAGGCAGCTTCTGCGCCGAAGAAGCCCGCGAAAAAGGTGAAGAAGGCCTCCGCCGGTCAGAAGGAGATGCTGATGCCGATCGCGGGCAAGAAACAGGCGAAGGAAACGGCGGCGAAGAAGCCCACAGCCAGGCAGCGGAAGTCAGCCTGAGAACAGGAAAGCCGTATGGATATGAAAGAAGCTTCGGCGATGACGGAGGCCTCCGGACTGGTCAGCGAGCAAGGCTCCGATGGGCGACCGATCGAGTCCGCTTCGCAGGACTTCGCGATCCGCTGCGCCGAGCGGCTGCGCAAGGTAACCATTGAGGCGCCGCTGCAGTCGCTATTCGTCGCTTTCCTGCTCGGCATCTGGGTCGCGCGACGGGGCTAGGAGATCCGCGAGCCGGCGCGCGCCATGGCCAGAAAGCTCAAGACCTTTCAGACCTCGCTCGGCTTCTACGATCTCGCGATCGCGGCGCCGTCGATGAAGGCGGCGCTAGAGGCTTGGGGTGCCGGCAGCAACCTTTTCCACCAGGGCGCCGAAGAGACCGACGATCCCGATGTGGTCGCCGCGACCACGTCGAAACCCGGAGTGGTGCTCAAGCGGCCGGCGGGATCGAACGGCCGCTTTGCCGAACACGCTGACCTACCTGATCTGGAGGACGAAGCAAGCGGGCGGAAGAAGACCCGTCGTCCTGAGCCCAAGAGGCACTCCCCCCAAGATCAGCGACAAGGATGCACGCAAGGCCGCTGTCGAGTTCGAGCGCGAGCGGAAGCGGCGGGACGCCGAGCGTCGTAGGGAGGAGGAGGCGAGGGAGAAGGAGCGGGCCAAGCGCGCGAAGCTGGTCGCGAAGGCGCAGACGACGCTGGACGCGGCGCAGCGGGAGCACGACGAACGGTCGGAGGCCCTCCACGCCGAACGGGCCGCGATCGAAAAGCGGATCCAGGCCGAAGACGAGCGGTGGGAGAAAGAAAGGGAAAGGCTGTCGGCCTCGCTGCACCGCGCTCGGGACTAACGCATCCGCGTCTGGCGCCAAGACTCGTCTCGGCGCAAAAGCGATTTGCTGGTGGATGAGCGACCTAGCCTTCGTCCGGCGGACACTCCGGGCAGGTGTCGCCGATCGAATCCAGGACATCGTGAATCTCCTCCATGGCTTTTTCCGCGGAGATGCCGGCCGGCGGGGCATGCCGGGTGAGATCTGCACCCAGCCGTGCTCCTCGCATTCCCGGATGGCGCCGGCCTCGTTCAACACCGAGATGGCCCAGCCGCGCAGCGTGCGGATAGTTGGTCGCTTTTCCTTCGTCATCAGCATCGGGATCACTCCTGCCAAGACGAATCCTTCCGACCGCGGGCGCGTTCCCGGCGGTTAGCACGGGTCAGGGATTCCGAAATGCCGAGGCTCCGGCTAGTCCACATGTTCCATCGAGCTGCGCGGAGTCCTATGTGGCCGGCGCCGGGTCTTCCTTCTCGCCGGTCGCGACGATCTGCAGCGCACCGTCCGGAAGCGGCCGCTGCAGCGCCTTGGCCTCTTCCCAGGGGGCGCGCATCCAGACGTCGTACTCTTCGGCCGTTGTCAGGACCACCGGCATCGCCTTCGGATGGACGCGAGCCACTTCAGCGTTCGGCTCCGTCGTGAGAAACGCGTAGATGTCGGCGGTGATTTCGCCCTCCTTTGCCTTGCGCACCGACGTCCAGTTCGTCCACAGACCGGCGAAGGCGACCAGTGGCCGGTCTTCGTCGGTCGCGAACCAGACCGGCACTTTCTTGCCGTCGATGGTGTCGTATTCGGAGAACGACGTGACCGGCACCAGGCAGCGGTGCTCAGGACCCAACCATCGTTTCCAGTGCGCACTGGAGACATTGCGGATATTGGTGGTTCCGGAATCCGGCTCCACCCGGAGCAGCTCCTTGAAGTCGACGGTCTTGCCTTTGGCCTGCAGCTTTTCCGCCCGCTTCTTCGTCGCGTCCATCAGCGCGCGCTGCGAGCTCGGCATGCCCCATCGCGCCATCGCGATCTCGCGTCCGTCCGCAGCATTGCGGACGATCGGCGCCGGATAGTCGGGAAAGATGTCCGGCATCGACGGGAGGTTGCCGACGCGGCTGTTGAGCGCGCCGAATAAGCGCCGGATCGCGTCGACGTTCTTCGTCATCGAGTAGAGATTGCACACAGGTCAAGTCTCCGGAGCGGCCTGATGAGGTCGGGACGTCAGTTGCAGGAGCGTGGCGGGCGGCCGGCGTCCGGCCTTAGCACATTGCTGCAGCGAAGCCGGTTCGCTAGGTCATGGACGGCAGTCGTCGGCGGATGGCGAAGCGCGGCGAGATCTACCTCTCGCTTCGTCCTGCAGCGCGAGCATTCGATCTGGAGCCAACGGTGGCCCCCGTTCACGGCCTGGTCGACCGTCGGCGAAGGATCGATTGGGCCACCGTCGGCCCACATCTTCTCGTTCCATGACTCGCAGAGCAGCGTGTCGGCTTGGCGAATCAGCGCCTCGCCTTTGGCCCGGGCATCGGCCGCCTGTCCGGCGAGCATCGTCGTCATCGCGCGGGCCTTGCCCAACTCTTTGGCGAGGGCCTTTCGATCTCCTCCGGAGAGGGGCGTGGGGTGGTAGCGAGGAGCCATCCGAGCCTAGCGTGGCGTGCCGCTTGGCGCGCTATTCGAACGACGGCCAGCAACCGTCTTCCTCATGCCGTCCGGTGCGCTGCGTACAGGTGTTTTCTAGTAGTTTTTGACCGACGTCCTTCCAGACGGCGAGGGGGCTGTACAGGCGGACGGCGTCGGCCTTCTGAATCTCAACGATCCTGGCGCAGCGGCTGCAGGAGACCCGCAGCACGTGGCGGCCGATCTCGGACAGCCTGCATTCCTGGACCAGTCTTGCGGCGCGAAGGTCCCTGAAGAGCGCTTGCCAGTATGCGGGGGCAAGTCGTCAGCGGGACCGACGGGGGGCGTCGGCGGGGCGTTTTCGCCGGCGCCAGGCGCGTCGGCCAGCTTCTGGATCTGTTTCATGGTCGGAAAGCGCCAACTAGCGGGTCGATAGGTCATGAATTTGAGTATAGAACATAACAAGAACAAGTCGAGTCTGCCCATCCAAAAATGCGTCTGTGGGGAGGGGAGGAGTTCGGAGCGGCAATCCGAGTGCCGAGTATGGATGAGGCCGCCGCGAAGCCATCGGCGGGGGTCCGGAGAAAGTCGGCTTAGGTGGACTTATGTCCGGGGGATCGGTGGTGCTTCGGGAAAACGCGAATTTCCCAGATCGACTTGCTGTGGCTCAAGCGTGATAGGATACTGGGGGACGCTTCGATGACCTTCACGATCGGCATCATCTCGGATACGCACGGCCTGCTTAGGCCGGAGGCTCTTCGCATGCTGGCTCATGTCGATCACATCATTCACGGCGGCGACATCGGCGATCCCGAGATCATTACCGCGCTGCGGAGAATTGCCCCCGTCACGGCGATCAGAGGGAACGTGGACACGGGCGAGTGGGCTACCGGCTTTCCCGAAACCGAGTTCGTGCAGCTCGCGGGACGTCTGATCTACGTTCTGCATGACCTGCACACCCTGCAGATCGATCCTGCAGCTAAGGGTATCGATGTCATTGTTTCCGGGCACTCCCACGTGCCGAAGATCAACACCGAAAACGGCTTACTCTACGTGAATCCCGGCAGTGCCGGGCGCCAGCGCTTCAATCTGCCGATCACTCTAGCAAGCCTCGAAGTCACGCCGGACGGATTGAACCCGATCATCCACGACCTTGAAGTCGGATAGGCCGGGCGCGGCACAGCCAGGCGTGAAATTCCGTCGTCTCGCGCCGAAGTGCACGCCGCATCCATGTGCTGCGTCAGATGGGCAGATCGAGCTGAGGTACGGCTTCGTCGTTACCCTGCGTTTGCAGCGAGGACATTGACACGCCCAGCAGGCGGACCGACTTCGGGAAAGGCATGTCGGCTTGCAGCAGAGCGACCGCCAAGCTCTCCAAGTCGTCCCGGCTCGACACGACCGTCGGGACTGAGCGGCTCCGCGTGATGATCTCAAAATCGAAGAATTTGATCTTGAGCGTCACGGTCCGACCCCGGTTGCCGGTGCTCTCACAGTGGCGCCAAACCTTGTCGATCAGCGGCCGGAGCTCGGCGGCCATAACGTCGAAAGTCGTGAGGTCGGCCGAGAACGTGTTCTCCGCGCCGATGGACTTGCGAATACGATTGGCGCGGACGGGACGGTCGTCGACCCCGCGCGAAATCCAGTAGTAGAAGGCGCCCGACTTGCCGAGATTGGCGTTCATGAACTCCAGCGTCTGATTGCGAATGTCCATTCCGGTGAAAATGCCGAGGCCGTTCATCTTCGCGCTCGTGGCCGGACCGATGCCGTGGAATTTGCCGACCGGCAACGCTTCGACGAAGCTCGGTCCCATCTCCGGAGAGATGACGTATTGCCCGTTTGGCTTGCGGTGATCGGAGGCCAGCTTAGCCAGGAATTTGTTGTAGCTGATCCCCGCAGAAGCGTTGAGGCCGGTCTCGGCCTTGATCTTGTCGCGGATCCGCAGCGCGACGTCGCGGGCGAGGGGAATGCCTTGCAGGTTCTCGGTCACGTCGAGATAGGCTTCGTCCAGCGACAGCGGCTCGATGATGAGGGTGTGCTCGGCGAAGATCTCGCGGATTTGCCGGCTGATGGCCTTGTAGATTTCGAAACGCGGCTTCACGAAGATCAGGTCTGGACACAGCCGTTTCGCAGTAACCGAAGGCATCGCAGACCGCACGCCGAACTTCCGGGCTTCGTAGCTCGCAGCGGCGACGACGCCGCGCTGCTCAGAGCCGCCGACCGCGACGGGTCTGCCGCGCAGGTCCGGATTGTCCCGCTGCTCGACCGACGCGTAGAAGGCGTCCATGTCGATGTGGATGATCTTGCGCTGCGCCGAGCCGCCGGCGTTTTGCTCTAGATCTGATGGGTTCATGCGGCGATGCTAAAGCAGACCATGTCGCAAGTCTAAGGCTACGGCCCCGATCCGTTATCTCGACCGAGACCAAAAGTCAGCTAGGCAGCCTCCGCACTCGGCGGCACTTCCTCGCCGCGCTTCTGGTTTATCAGGTTCAGCAAATGCGCCGAGGCTCGCGCATCGCATAGAGCACGATGATGATTTTCGAGCTCGATTCCATAGATCTCGCAGAGTGCTTCGAGTCCGTATGACTTATGCCCCGGATACCGTCGGCGCATCCCTGCGCACGTGCAGAGCTTCGGAAACCGGAAGCGTCGCTCCAATCGCTCGAATTCATAGGCAATGAAGCCGTAATCGAAGTTGACGTTATGGGCGACGAAGATGCCGTCGGCCATGAACTGCATGAAGCTGTCGGCCACTTCAGAGAACAGGGGCGCGTTGCGCACCATCTCGTTCGTGATGCCGGTTAGTTGAACGATCTTCGCGGGGATCGAACGCTGCGGGTTGAGCAGACTGTGCCACTCGTCGACGACGCGATGGTTCCGAACCTTTACCGCGCCGATTTCGGTGACGCGGTCGCCGTTCGACCAGGCGCCAGTCGTCTCGATGTCGACCACGACGTAGTCCTGCTCGATGTCGAAACGATAATCCACCCGGCCGATTTCGGCGAGGATCCCGGCAGCGCCGAATTGACGCAAACGGGTCAACTGGTTGCGCCGGATGACGTCGCCTTCCGCCTTGATTTCCATGAAGGAAACCTTGCCGTCACGGACCACCATGAGATCGGGGAAACCATCTCTCATGCCACGAAAATCGTCGCACATCGCGCGAAGGATCCGGGCGATGGCGCCCGGATCGGTTCCATCGAACAGGGCGCGCAGCGCCTCGACCTGCACGTGATCCCAGGCGAAGATCCCGTTGGGGTGGCCCCATCGCGCCGCGACGGTGCGCAGGATGGACGGAAAGCCATTTCCGAGGGCGATGGCTTCCAACTTTTCGTCGATCGTCGAGGCGAAGAGCCGATGGAAGCTGCGGTCCTTCAGACAGTGCGGCACCCAGTCGAAGCCGCTCGGCATCTGCGTGCTTTCGAAGAGTTCATCCCAGAACAGCAGACCGAACAGCGTGTGCCACAGCACGTTCTCCGTGTAGTACACCTTGGCGCCATCGCGGCGCAGCACGCCGCAGACGCCCGCTTCGGGGTTGCCGCGATGGGTATCATCGACCGTGATCACGCGTCCGGAGCGAAGCAATTCGGTGTAGAGCCCGGTGCGGCGTCCTCCGAACTTACGAGTGTAGAAATCGGTGGCGAAGAGATGCTCGCCGTCGCTGGCCGGATCGTCGATCATCCGCTTCAGCAGTTCTTCGGCTCCGACGCGGTCGCCGTCGCTGTAGAGCAAACGCACCAGGCGCTCGTTGCAGTCCGGCGAGGAACCCGTTCGATAA
Organism: Bradyrhizobium sp. RDI18; assembly: GCF_043203335.1. NCBI lineage: Bacteria > Pseudomonadati > Pseudomonadota > Alphaproteobacteria > Hyphomicrobiales > Nitrobacteraceae > Bradyrhizobium > Bradyrhizobium sp. RDI18. The sequence continues at coordinate 876,658 of NZ_JBICRN010000008.1, forward strand.
AGCTGCAGGGCGAGGGCGCTCTCGGCGGCCTTCTCGAAATATAGTCCCGTCCGATGCGCCGCCTGGCTGCGGAGATCGGCTGCATATTCGGTTCCGCAGACAGGTCCGTCGAGTACGTCGACGGCAGCCTGCCGGTAGATTGCCTCCGATCCGACCTCGAGGCGATCGAGAACCTGGCTGTAATGGAAGGAGGCAAGCGCCTCTTCGCCGTCGGTGAACCGAGCGCTGAACGACGTCTCGCGGTTGGTACGGAGAATCCCTATGTCGCGCAGCGCGAAATTCTTCAGGTCGACCTCGGTCTTGCCGAAGTAGAGATACAGCAGAAATTCAATAGGCCGCGTTCCGTCGAGCGCGATGAACTTGTGAGCGCCGCAGTGCTGGGCGGCTACGGAGAAGGGGACCTGATTGAGATAATAGTCGACGAACTTGGGCTTCGACCACGACTTGCGGACATCTCCTCGTCCGGCCGCCTGCGCGCCGGTGACCAAGACATCCTTGGGAAGGCAGGCGACAAACGCCGCATAGTCGGCTTCGCCCAGACTGCGAGCGTGACCGGCGGCCATCAAATCGGAGGCCGCGCGCTGGACGTCCGCGATTTCGGGGTAGTTGAACAGCGATCGATTGAAGATCGCACCCCGTCGGTTGACCATCCGGATCAGCAGGCATCGGGCATCCCTGGAAAGTGCCTCGAAGCGCGCGATGAAGGCATGGTGCTCCGCGGTGAGGATCGGCCCGTACGTCCGCTGCACAAACCCAAGCATCTCGACGAAGTGGTCGAGATAATAATAGACGGGCAATACCGGCAGCTCGGCCACGCGCACCTTTCCGCGACGAGATTCGACTCGTTCTACTTTTGTTCGATGGCTACTTGAGAAGTCAATAGGTGGAGGGCGCTTTCTGCGTAGGTATTCGTCATTGGCCTAAGGAACCCGCCGCGTGTTCGTCGACTTGATCGGGGCCGCCGGAATAACCCGGAGCAGAAAGCGAGAGGACGGGCGACGCAAAAGCACAGGTGGATTTCGGCCAACGGTCGGCAACCGCCGCTAAGAATTTCGATCGTGCTAACGTGGTGTATCTGACGTCGATGACTTCCCGCCGAGACCAGTCGACGTAGGAAAGCACGCGAGTTCTGGAGCCAGAGGACTTAGACGCTTCTCAGGATCGACAAGGTCGCCGGGTCCTTGCCGTCCGGGTAGAAGGCCGCGATGGCGTCACTGAAGGTCGCCTCCGTCGAGACTGCGTCGAACAGTGTCATGCTCGATCGAAACTTCATGTCGTCCGGCGATCCGAGAATATCGGTGATCGACTTGTCCCTGGCCGCCACGACGAGCCGGGTGCATTCGACTAGGCGCGGTCCCAGGACGTCGTGTTGCAGATATGCAGCGGCTTCCGCGCGAGAGCCGATAGCGAAGCGCTGCGCCATCGCGCTGAAGCCAAGACCAGCGATTTGCGGGAAGACGAACCACATCCAATGTGACGTCTTACGGCCGCGGCGTAGTTCTTCGACGACCCGCCGGTAGACCAATTCTTGGGCGTCCACGAAGCGCTGGAGGTCGAACGGATCGCTCACGCGTTATCCCTTCCATTTTGGCCGTGACCGGCTTGTCCGACCCGACGGACTCAACGTAACCACGCGAACGGAAATCCACCAAGGACGGCGACAAATAATGCCAGGGCGAAATATCGAACTGCCAAAGACCGGTTACGCGATCGAAATAGACGGTATTCTGAAATCCCAGTTCGCCACGAAGAAAGGCGCCGAGGATGGCACCGTCGAACTGAAGCGCCGCTTTCCGAAGGTTCGCATTCGCATCTACGACGCCATCCAGCAGACGAGGTTCGATCCGCCGGTTTAGTCGGGGAGTTCCAAGTTTATCAGTGGCTGCAGTTCGACTGCCATTGCGTCGAAATCGGTGAGGTCGCTTGACAAGGTGTTTTCGGCGCCGACCGATTTCCGGATCCGGTTCGCGCGGACCTCGGGACCGGCTGGGTCAGGCAGCGGATGCCGCCGCCGCCGCGCAGGACGGCATTGATGCGGAGCATCCTGATCTCGCGTCCCGGAAACAGCGCGGCGAGTTCACATCGGGCATCCTGGTCGCCAGCCGGCGCGCCGAAGCCGGCGGTGATCAGCGAACGGCGGGTGACGAAGAAGTTGAGGTAGGTGGCGGCGAAGCCGGCGGGCTCGCCGGCCAGGGCGCCGGCGTCGGGCGGCGCGAAGCGGCGGAGCGCGGAAATCCTGCCGTCCGCGACCGCGCGCTCGAGGGCGGCGATGTCGCGTTCGCGCCTGCGCCGGCCGCGTCCGCGGGGAGCCGGCTCGACGAGCAGGGTGCCGTCGGGCGCGAAGGCGAGACAGCCGTCCGGATGGCCAGAGGTGATCGGTTCGTCGCGGTCGCCGTCGAGCCAGATCGTCGTGCGCATGCCGAGAGAGGCGAAGTCCGCCGAGAGGCGATCCTCGGAAAGGTGCGGATTGCGGGCGAGCAAGCAGCTGCGGGTCGCGATCGCGACGCCGCGGCCGTCCGGAAGGAAGGCGCCGCCCTCGCTGACGAAGGGGACTCCGACCACGGGCACGCCGAAGTCGAAGGTGCGCGCCAGGCGGTCGCCGGGGCGCGCCGGGCGCGAGCCGTCCCAGCCGTTGAAGTTGAGGTCGATCGCGACGGTCCCGGCGCCGCGGCGTGCGAAGACCGGGGCGATGTCGCGCATCCAGACGTCGTCGACCGGTGCCGGCACGATCTCGATTTCGGCGCCGGCGAAGCGGCCGCGCGCGGCGCCGACCAGGTCCGGCGGCGTCAGCAGCGTCACCGGCTCGTCGTCGGCGATGGTCCTGATCACGGTCTCGAGCTCGCGCTCCACGCGGTCGCGGTCGCTCCCCCATTCGCGGTGGACCGCCCAGGCCATGACGACCCGGGCGTGCGGCTCGAAATCGGCCGGAATGCGGACCGCAGCCTCCGGCATCAGGCGGCGGCCTTCGTCGGCTGCGGCCACGAGGGGATTGCGCCACTTCCAGCGCCAGGGAAGGTGGGCGTCCCTGGTGATGTTGAGGCGCGTCCTGATTTCGATGTCCGTGATCGGCTCGACGGGGCGATAGAGGCGGAACGGCTTGTCGAAGAGCCAGGCTCCGTCGAGCGCCATGGTGATGTCGAGCGCCTCACCCACGTTGCCCGGACCGCTTGCGATCCGCTTCTCGTAGCCTCTGGCGCGGTCGCGGATCAGGCGGTCCGCCTCGGGGTCGACGCTGCGGCGGGTGGCCATGACGTCGAGACCTAAGAGCGGGATCCCGGCGCGGACCAGTAGGGAGCTCGCTCGGCCCCTAGGTCCGCAGACCAGGTCGAGCGCCAGCATCCCGGCGCGGTGGTAGGGGTGGACGTAGGCGTGGCCATGGGAAAGGCGCTGCGTGGGATGGTTATGGCAGGCGCCCTCGTCCTGGTCGTAGGCTTCGAGGTCCGGCAGTCCGATGGCAACGTCGCCACCCCGGTAGTCCATGGCGATCACGGATCCGATCAGAAGCGGCCCCACCTCGTAGGAGGGGGCGGCCAGGAGATCCGGCTCGAGGGGGACGTAAGGCTTTCCGAAAAGCTCGATCATCTGAAATCCTCCAAAAAATCGACGTCGGCGACATGCCGGCACCACGGAGGAAGCCTACGCGAGATTCCGCTTCAAGTAAAATAATCTTTATATTTCAATAAGTTACTATATATCTATATTTGAGGCCTCCCGTTGCGCGCGACCTTTTGCCCCTGTTGTTGCCGCGCCGCTGGCGTAGGCGCTGTCCCGGACCACGCCTTCCAGGCCCACCTTGCAAGCATGTCACGACGTGACGCCAGCGCCGCTCAGGTCGCCGGGAACGACACGGCTTCGTAGGGATGAGCGGGGGATCCCAGGAACGCCGCCGCGAGCGCGTCTCCGTGTTCGGCGACCGCCTTGCGGGCCGCCGGAACAAGCTCGTCCCGGGACCTGCGGAAGTCGTCCAGCATGATGGACTTCGGATTCGAGGGCGGATCGATGCGTCTGACCGATGGCGGACCGAGCAGCAGCCGCGCCTGGTTGGTCGCGGCCAGCGACTGCAGGCGCATGGCAGCGAAAATCAGGTTATACCAGGTCAGCTTCCCGCCGAGGACCGACTGCAAGCGGGAGACGACGTACGGATCGTCGCCACAGCCGAGCGTCAGCACGTCGATCTGATCCCACTCCAGGTCGAAGCAGATCATTGCTTCGATCACCGCCAACATGACTGGATTGTTGGCCCAGACGCCGCCGTCGACGAGCGTGTAGCCGTTGTGCTCGAAAGGCCGGAAGTAGGTCGGCGCCGCGGCCGTCGCCAACGCCACTTTGACCATGGGTTCGAGTCGATCGAACTTGTAGTCGCGATGGTGAGGCGTCTTGAAAACGAAGACCTCGCTGTGCTTGCCCTCGAAGGCTGGAATGCAGAGCCGCACCGTGGAATCGCCTAATAGTTTGCTGCCGAGCGCGGCCGTCAGAAGGGACTCCAACGGTCCGCGTTCGTAGTTGTATAGGACGCAGTTGCGCGCCCCCGTCCACCACCACCGAGCGCGCGCCCAAGGGGCGTCCGACGGCTGCGGGAACACCTCGGGACCACGTATCAGGTAGAGCTCGGCCATCTCGGTCGCGGTCAGGCCAGCTCCTAGACCCAGTGCGAGGATGCCTCCGGTCGACGTGCCTGCAACCAGATCGAAATGGTTGGCGATCGACGCGCCGGCGAGATAGCCCTGCTCGAGCTCGGCAAGAACAGTTGCCGGGAACAGTCCCTTGATGCCGCCGCCGTCTATCGACAGAATCCTGAAGCGTTGTTCCTTTGGCCAAGGTTGTTTGATTCGTCGATCAGGATTGGCCAAAGTCGACCGCGGTTTTCCTCTCACGTTCAAGGTCATGCAATTTCCTCGGTCGCTGACGCCGCGCCGACGGATAATCGAAGGGCATGAACGTTCGAAGCATCGCAGACGGAGACGAACAGACCGTCGGGAGTGGGAGCGCGCCCGACGATTACCATCACGAAGCCGTTCAGCGCATGTTGCGAGCGTCGCACGCAATCGGAGATGTTGCGGCTATCGACGATCGAAGGGGACGGGATATCCTCGGGATGGGTGTGCCAGCATCCGATGAAGTGGAGACCGCGGCGGAACATCCCGTCGATCTCGCGCTGCTCGGCCCGCTCGTCGGGCCAGTAGGAGTAGCGCCCCCGACGGTCGGTTCGACGCGGCCCGGTGATAGCGCAGACGTCGATCGTCGGCAGCGTCAGACGCGAAAACAACAGGCCCCCGGCCTCGCGATGCCAGAAGCGCATCTGCCGATGTCGGTCGAAGTGAGCGAGGACGGCGTCGTCGAACGAGAGCCGCTGTCCCGAATACCCGATGTCGAACGAAGTCACGCCGCGAGAATCCTCGCCTTGCGGCCCCAGCGTCGTTCGATGATCGTGGAGCCGTCGAGCGCATTCGGCGCGACGGCACGCAGTTCATCGCTCCACGTACCGCCGACGGCTTCCACCGCTGCGCGCCTGGCGAGCCAGATCCGATGTGTTCCGGACCGAATTTGTCCGAGAAGAACGTCCAGAGCGGCCTGCGCGACCATGGAGGTGACGAAGCCAAGTTCCACCGGACCATAAGGATCGAATGCCGCTCCGCATGCCGGTTCGTACCTGCGCGGATCCTGCGCCCATCTCGCGGCGACCAGATGCGGCGTGCCGTAGGCGTCGAGACCCGCACGAAGACTATCGCCGGGGGCGGAGATCGCGATCGCGTGGCCGGCAGCCGCGTGCGGCTCGGTCCAGCCGTAGACGATGGGCATGCGACGTCCCTGAACCGCGTGCCACTCGTCGAGGAGGGATTCCGCCGGCCAGTCGCCCGTGACCGAAACTATCAGGTCGACCTCGGCGAGGGGATCGTCGGCGCGCAACAGCAATTCCTGCACTTCAGCGACATGATGGATCACCTCGAGGTGGGGTAGGGCCGCTCGGATCTGGCGCGCAAGCGCCGGTGCCTTCGGATCGTCGATGGATTCCACGCCAAGGGAATGCCTGCCGATGTTGGCGCTTTTCAGCACCTGCTTGTCGACGAGGACGAGCTTTCCTACCCCGGCTCGGGCGAGCGCGTGCGCGACCGGCGCTCCGACCGATCCGCAGCCGAGCACGGCGACGGTGGCGCCTCGCAGCTTGGGGACGCGTGCGTCGCTGTCGCGGCCGTGGATCCAGGCCGCATCGATGCGCTCGACCGAGTGTCGGTCGCACTGCTCGCCGCCGAAAAGGCGGGCTCTTACCACGTGTTCCGGCACGGCCGAAGGGCGGAAGCCGGCGGAAAGAGGGTCGCGTCCCCGGACCACGGCGGGACGGTTCACGACCGCGGTCGCGAGGGCGGGACCGGCTTCGGCGAGAGCGCCGAACAGAACGAAGGTACGGGCAAGCGCCTCGCGCGCGAGTTCGTCGAGCAGATCGGCGCTGCCCCCGCGCTCGGCCAGTGCGTAGACGTCCTTGGCGGACGACGGGTAATCCGGGGGTATCGGCACTCGATCGAGCCAGACGAACGCGCCGGCGCGGGACTTGATTTTCGAGGCGGTCACCTTCGGGGCGGCATTGCGCAGCCAGGCGACGAGATGGTCGTCGCTCTCGGCGACGACGGTCTGGCTCGCGCCCTCCCAAACGCGGACCCGACGCGAAGGCGGACCGGGATCGAGTAGCGACAGCACGGTGCGATCGCCGCCCCGTTCCGCATGATGCCAGTAGGTTAGGAATTCGGTACGGAAGTCGCCGTCCAGTTCGCCGCGGATCGCGGCTCCGACCATTGTGAATGCCTCGCTTAGCAACGAGGCCACGCCATCGTACGGATCGTCCACCGACATCGTGGTCGTACCGGGAAAAAGGCAGAGGACGCCGTCCCTCTCGACGTGAGGCCAAGTCAGAAACGGTGGCCGATCGACGAGCGCGATGCGAGCCGGTGTCGACGGGAAACCAGCGGTCACGATCACGTCGAGGCGGCGGAGCCCGCCGGGAAAATCTGCGGCGAAGCGCCAACCCTTCTCGGCGGCGCGTCCGCGGTAGGCTGCGAGCTCTCTCCGGTCGAGCCTGCGCGGCTGCAGGCCGATCTCCTCCCATCGCGCCTCGACGACGGCGACGGCCGCGTCGAAGCGCTCGACGAGAGGATGGCTCGCCTCAGGCATTTCGGCGATCTCCTTCGATGCGGGGTGGCGCGCGCCGCGCTTCGGCTTCGCTGCGGACGAGGCCGGCCGTCAGCACCGCTGGAGCGCCGAGACGGGCAGCGGACCGCTTGCGCACACGGTCGGCGACGCCCCGGCCGACCGACTTGGCAAGAGTCTCGGTGATGAGCTGCTTGTTCGAGAGCTCGGCGGCGTAGGCGAAGTCGTGCCGGGCCTGTTCGAGCCACTCGAAGAAGGCCGCCGCCCGCTCCGGATGTTTGCGCCATTTGTCCGCGAAATTTTCGCTCGGATCGCTCGGGTTGGCCACCACGTAGTTGCCGTCGAGCGTCTGACCGATGAACCGCTCCATGCCGTTTAGGATGGCGAACAGCGCTTCGGAAATTTTCGCCTCGCCGTTATAGGCGTGAGCCGCGAGCGTGGTAAGGATGATCGAGATCGGCCGTTCGTCGGAGCGCAGGACGAACATGATGTCCCGATGCCGCTTGAGGATCATGACTGCCGATTGCAGCGGAGTACGCACGGCGTAAAACGGGATCGGCTCGGTGCCGGCGCGCACGCCTTTGCGGATGAGCTCCCGTTTGCGCTCCTCGAAGATTACCTCCATGCGGCTGAGGAACCACTTGAGGTATCCGCGCGGATTCGATCGCGGCCAGTCGGCGGACACGATCCGGTACGCGTGATGGTCAATATCGGTGATCGCGATCGCGGTGTCGGCAAACCTGTCATCGAACCCGTGCGCCTTAAGAAGGGCACGCTGCTCGGCGGCGTTCAGCAGCCCCGGAGTCACGTCCATGTGGAATTGAGCGCCGTCCGCGTATTCGAGCCGCCAGCAGCGCCGATGCTCGACGACCGGTTTGTTCATCTTGTGCTCTCGGGCGTAGACGACCATCTCGTCCCCGAGTAATTTCTTGAGGTTCTGCTGCGTCGTCTGCGATTTGTCCAACTTGCGGAATTCGCAGACCGCGTCGACGTCGTAGTCCTCGGCATCGCTGGTCGGCGGGATCACCGTACCGAGACCGAACGATCCCTGGACGTGCACTTGCGGGTCGTACTGGCGGATGCTCGAGGTCGGTCTGTTGAGAAATTCGCCCAAAGATTTGTAGCTGCGTTCGGCCTTTTCGTAGGTGCTTTCCGGAATCGCGAGCGAATCCGCGAGGTCCTCGAGCGTTTCTTCGGCTTCGGGGGTGACGCTGGGGCGCACGTGGACGTTCATGTCGGTCTCCGTGAATCAATGGGCGTGTTCGAGTCGATGGCCGAGGGCGAAGCCGCCCAGCTTCCAATTTTGGTCGTAGATCGCGAGGGAGGGATGTGCCTTCGGCTGCCACGATCGACCCGCTTCGACGGCGATCGACACGGGGACGGCAGGGAAGACGTTCACCGTCGTCCCCTCGCCGTGGGCGAGCTTGATGTCATCGAGCGTCTTGCGGAAGAGCTTGGCGAAGGCAGCGATGTCCTCTGGACGACGCACGATGTCGTTGTGCGCGCCGGCGGCGGAGATCGACCAGATCGACGCGTCAGGACCGAGAACCTTCACCACGCGCTCGTCCACCACGGGGGCGCTGATCTCGAGCTTCAGGGCGACGGGGCCGTTCGTCTGCGCCGGACGCTGCAGGTCGTAGCGGACGGCAGGCGAGGAGGGATCCCACTTCCAGCCCTTGGGATCGCGCAGCAACTGCCGGACGTCGGCGGTGGAGATGTCGGAGATCAGCCGGCCGAGTTCGAACAACAGCGGAATCGGGGCGAGGCCGAAGACGGCGAGACGCTTGATCTCCTGGCGCTCCATGCGGCCGCGGACCTTTTCGTTAAAGACGGTCTGCAGATTCTTCACGTGCGTCGGCCAATAGGCGGGATCGTCGTCGCGGAGCTCGAGGGTGACGAGGTCGAGGTCGATCCAGCCGTCGTCGAGCGGGTAGCGCTCGGGGATCATCGACCATTTTACCGTGCCCTTTTCGACGGGCGACTCGTTCGCGCCGATCTTCGCGGCGTACCGGATGACGTGGCTGCCGAGATCCTCGTCGATGCCGCCGACGATGCGGATGCGGGTCTCATGGCGCGATTTCATCTCGCCGAGGACGTCGACGGAATGCGCGTCGATCATTTCGCGATCGATGACGCGGTGGTGCTCGTCGCAGACGAGCATCAGGTTGTCCGGATCGTGGGCGAGCTTGGGCGAAAGGATCGGATCGCCGCGCGGCCCTTCCGGTGAATCCCCCACGACGTGCGCGATGTAGGATTTGTTGGCGTTGCGGGCACCTGAGATCTGCTCTCCGATCAGCAGCTTGTTGCAGCCTGCGTACTGGCACCGACCTGCGGCTCGGCCCCACACTATGTTCTGGATCTTGGGCGGGATGGCTTTGCGGGTTGGCTTTTTGTTCGTCGCCGGCGCGCCGCGCGGCCCGGTGCGGCTCGGCTCCGGCGGCTGGTTTTCCTCGACCTCTGCAACCTCGCTCATGACGTACATCCCGAGCGATTCACGACTCGTTCGTCGCGCCATTTTCGCGGCGAGCCGAAGCGCGCCGCGATCTGGAGTTGATCGCGGGCGAGGGGGCCATTGCCGGGCTCCCCGCGAAGGCGCTTGCCTATATCGAGAGAATCGAGCTTCCTGCGCCGCGTGGTTGCGACGACCTCGCTTGGTCGCGTCGTAGTGTCTATGCAGACCAGCGCCGTCATCAGACGGGCGAAGTGCGCGGGCGCCTCCGTCCGTCAAGTTGACGGATCGGCGGCAGCGCGCAGCAGCATCGCGCGATGGAATGTTCGAGGTCCCCATGTTCAGCCCCATTTGCGCCCGCGTTTTGACGGCTTGAGCGCCTTATTCCTTTAAGATGGTATTAGCCGGCTGTCTTTTCAATATGTTGATACCGTCCATCTTTTGACTACTAGATATTGACAATACGCGAATCATGCGGGCCGCTTTTGACGTTTCTACGCTGAGTAGTTGTTGCGGCTCTGAGCAATCAGATTTCGATCGAGAGAAAGGCAGTAAGAGCCTGCAGCATCTTTAATTTTCTAGCAGCAGGGCGGAGGCGGACTGCTCAGGAATCGAACCGGTGGTCATCATCGGCCAGGTCGACGCCGAACTAACGTCGGAGTCCCGAAAACGACCTCGAGGATCGCGAAGTCTGGATCTTATGGAAGGCCATTCGAGGTGTTCAGGATCAGCGGCGCGAGCCAGGTACGTTCCAGAGCGGACAGAGTTTGGGCGAGGCCAGCAGACTCGGGCGATCCACCGAGTATACCCCAAGATGGGCGACAGCTGCCTGGCGTCGCTCTCTTAGGTGTCCTGTGCTAACCTATCTGCGTCCTCGAACAGCAACATCGCCACCTGATCATCGCGACCATATTTCTCCAGGCCGTGCTGGAGAAGTAGGCGACCGCGGATAAGGGACGCAATTCCGCTGCAACAAAATGGACCGAAACCAACGATTGGGCGAGCTCTGGCTTGAAGTGCTCGCAGCCGAGCGAGGCGTCGCCGATGGAACCGTGAAGGCCTACGTCGGAGATCTCGACTGCTATTTACGATTTCTAGGGCGACGCGGGCTTTGCATCGTCGACGTGCGCCAGCAGGTCCTCGAAGACTATTTCGGCTATCTCAACGAGCGTGAGTATGCCGACAAGACCATCGAAGGTCGGCGCACCGTCATCCGGGCCTTGCACCGCTTCCTTGTGACTGAGGGCCTCGCCTCCGAAGATCCAACCACCCAGCTTGCCCCTATGCGCCGGCGGCGACGCATTCCCACGGCACTGTCGGTCGAAGAAGTGGGGCGGCTCCTAGACACGGCACATCAGGCGGCGAACTGCGCATCCGGGGGGCTGTATAAGCGGGCGAGTTACGCGCGCAGGGCCGCATTGCTGGAAACGCTCTACGCGTCGGGAATGCGAATCAGCGAGGCCGTCCGCCTTCCTGCCCAGGCGGCACTCACCAAGTTCGCGCATCTGTTAATTAGGGATAGGGACGACAAGGAGCGCATCGTACCGCTGCATAAGACCGCGCTCGAAGCAATCGGCCTTTGGCGGCGGCTGGCCAATGAATACGGTACGAGTTCCGGCACCTGGCTCTTCCACTCAGTTCGCGACGGAAAAAAGCATCTGACATCGCGAGCGGCAGAATTCGAAGTCAAGGAGGCCGCCATCGTCGCGGGCCTGAACAGGCCCGATCTCGTCACACCACGTGTTCTTCGGCACGCGTTCGCCACACACATGCTTGCCAACGGAGCCGACATGCGCGTGGTGCAGACGCTCTTGGGGCATGCCGATCTCGAGACCACCGAGATCTACACCCATGTCCAGACTGTAACGCAGGGATCGGGCTTTAAAATCTGAAGGGGGAATCGCCGGATGAGCGGGAGCAGGGCACGGTTGAGTGCGCGACGAAGCCCCGCGCCGCAGCAGTCAACATTTGATGGGGGCGACACCTTGTAAGCCTAGAAACCGGCGGAAATCGCCATTGGCTTCGCGCCGTCATCCGACCTGATCACCGCATGCAAGCCATGCGGATCGCTCCTGCGGCGACCTCGACAATCGAGGCGGACCGCCAACGTCCCGGAGGTGTCGGAAGCCTCGATGATGACGGTCGCATCGCTGATGGCAGCCATCACCCGATTCCGCACCGGAAAGTTCGAACGAAAAACTCGGTCACGCGCTCTGAAGGGAGAGAGCAGCAATGGTGCGCGTAGATTTGTTGCTGAAGCGCCGCGTGGCAGCTTCATCCGATAAGACGAAAGTAAGCTGGACTCGACCGGGATAGCAAGGCCGCGGAATATACCGGGCGACCTTCATTCGGACTTGTCGGGGAGCGGGCCGGCATCGACCTCACCGAGCAGTCAAGGCGAACGACAGCGGGGTCGCCGATACAAAGTAGACTCAAATAGAGCTCGAATGACTCAGATCGAACCGTAAACGACACGAGGCGTCAGTGCCGGATGCGCGAAATTCGCATAAGGTATATTATGGAATATTAATATCTACAACATGACAGTCCTGATCTGCTGCGTCCCGGCCATACCTATTGCCGACGCTTGCTGACGCTGCAATAAGCGCGCGAGCGCGGCGATCGCTGACGATCCCCGTGGATCGCAGGTCCGTGTCTCGGACCTCAAGAACAATAACTCTCAAGGGAGAACTGGAATGAGCTTTTCACGACGCACGCTTCTCAAGGCATCTGCTGCGTCAGCGGTTTTGGGTGGCATCGGCGCACCGTTAGTGGCGCGAGCCCAGACCGCCGAATTTACCTACAAATACGCCAATAATCTTCCGGACGGCCATCCCATGAACGCCCGCGCCAAGGAAATGGCCGCGGCGATCAAGGCCGAGACCAACGGCCGGTTCGATCTGCAGATTTTCCCGAACAACCAGCTCGGTTCCGATACGGACATGCTGAGCCAGATCAGGTCGGGCGGCGTCGAGTTTTTCACGCTCTCGGGACTCATTTTGGCGACGCTGGTGCCGGCGGCGTCCATCAGCGGCATCGGCTTCGCATTCCCGGATTACGACACGGTCTGGAAGGCCATGGACGGGGGCTTGGGGGCTTATGTCCGCGGCGAGATCACCAAGGCGAACCTCGTGGTGATGGATAAGATCTGGGATAACGGCTTCCGCCAGACCACATCCTCGACCAAGGCCATTAGCGGCCCGGAGGATCTCAAGGGCTTCAAGATCCGGGTGCCGGTGTCGCCGCTCTGGACCTCGATGTTCAAGGCGTTCGATGCAGCGCCCGCCTCGATCAATTTCAGCGAGGTTTATTCGGCGCTACAGACCAAGATCGTCGAGGGCCAGGAAAACCCGTTGGCGATCATCTCGACCGCCAAACTATACGAAGTGCAGAAGTTCTGCTCGCTGACGAATCATATGTGGGACGGCTTCTGGTTCCTGGCGAACCGCCGCGCCTGGGAAAAGCTGCCGGAGGATGTCAGGACGATCGTCGCCAAGAATATCAATGCGGCGGCCATCAAGGAGCGCGAGGACGTCGCCAAGCTGAACGCCGGGCTGCAGCAGGAACTGGCCGGCAAGGGCCTCACGTTCAACCAGCCCAACGTGACGCCGTTCCGCGACAAGCTGCGCTCGGCCGGCTTCTACGCGGAATGGAAAGGTAAATACGGCGACCAGGCCTGGGAGCTGCTCGAGAAATCCGTGGGCAAGCTGTCCTAAGCGCATGTGAGGGGCCGTCGTGGCTCATGCCGAACTGAGTGAAGTGGTTGGCGGTGAGGTGGCTCAGCCCCCTCGCCGCCGTTCGTTGCTGGCGTCGATCGAGCACACCCTGGGAATGCTGGTCGAGCTTCCCGCAGCGCTGCTGGTCGTCGCCGAAATCGTCATCCTGTTTGCCGGCGTGGTGGCGCGCTACGCGCTGCACCGGCCGCTGATCTGGTCTGACGAACTGGCCTCAATCCTGTTCCTGTGGCTCGCCATGCTCGGCGCCGCGGTTGCGTTCCGACGCGCCGAGCATATGCGGATGACGGCGGTCGTCGCCAACGCGAAGCCCGCGATGCGCGCCTATCTCGATCTGGTGGCGACAGCCGCCGCCCTGGCGTTTCTTATCCTGATCGCCTGGCCGGCTTATGAATACGCCTACGAGGAAAGCTACATCACCACGCCTGCATTGCAGATCCTCAATAGTTGGCGTGCCGCGGCGCTGCCGGTCGGCATTGCCCTGATGGCACTGTTTGCTTTCCTGCGTCTGGCCCGTGTCGGCAACATTCGCACGGTGCTGGGCGCGATCCTGTCGGTTGCACTTGTCATCGCGATATTCTGGCTGCTCAGGGGCTCGCTCAAGCCGCTCGGCAACCTCAATCTGATCATCTTCTTTGTCGGCGTGGCCGGCTTCTGCGTGTTTGCCGGCGTACCGATCGCGTTCGGCTTTGGCTTGGCGACCTACGGTTATCTGGCGCTGACCACGGGCACGCCGCTGATGGTGCTGGTCGGGCGCATGGACGAAGGCATGAGCCACCTCATCCTCTTGTCGGTGCCGCTGTTCGTGTTCCTGGGCCTGCTGATCGAAATGACCGGCATGGCGCGCGCCATGGTGGCGTTCCTGGCGAGCTTGCTCGGCCATGTCCGCGGCGGGCTGCATTACGTGCTGGTCGGCGCGATGTATCTGGTGTCGGGCATCTCCGGCTCCAAGGCCGCTGACATGGCCGCCGTGGCGCCGGTGCTGTTTCCCGAGATGAAGGCGCGCGGCGCCAAGCCGGGCGATCTGGTCGCCCTCCTCTCCGCTACGGGCGCGCAGACCGAGACTATTCCGCCGAGCCTCGTGCTGATCACCATCGGCTCGGTCACCGGCGTCTCGATCGCCGCGCTGTTCACCGGCGGCCTGTTGCCGGGCCTGGTGCTGGCAATCACGCTGTCGGCGCTGGTGTGGTGGCGTTACCGGAACGAGGATCTGCGGCACGTCACGCGGGCCAGCGTCACCGAGATCGTCCGCGCGTTTGCCATCGCCCTGCCCGCGATCGCGCTGCCGTTCGTGATCCGCTACGCGGTGGTCGAAGGCATTGCGACCGCAACCGAGGTTTCCACCATCGGCATCGTATATGCCTTTGTCGTCGGCTACCTGATTTACGGCCTCTTGATCTACCGCAATTTCGACTGGCGGCGGATCGTGCCAATGTTGGTCGAGACCGCGTGCCTGTCGGGCGCGATCTTGCTGATCATCGGCTGCGCTACCGGCATGGCCTGGGGCCTCACGCAGTCCGGCTTTTCGCGGACGCTGGCGGCCGCCATGACCGGCCTGCCCGGTGGCTCGGCGACGTTCATCGCCGTCTCGATCGTGGCCTTCGTGATCCTGGGCAGCGTGCTTGAGGGGATTCCTGCGATCGTGCTGTTCGGGCCGTTATTGTTTCCGATCGCCCGTGCGGTCGGCGTCCACGAGGTCCATTACGCGATGATCGTTATTCTCGCGATGGGTATCGGGCTATTCGCGCCGCCCTTCGGAGTGGGCTATTATGCGGCCTGCGCCATCGGACGCGTCGATCCGGCCGAGGGTATCCGGCCGATCTGGGGTTACCTGCTGGCGCTGATGGTCGGCCTGATTATCGTGGCGATCTTCCCGTGGATTTCCATCGGGTTCCTGTAAGGTCAAACCTTTGTAGATGGGACACAGCCAATGAGCGCAGCCCAGAGCCAGTATTCGATCGGATTGGACAAGACGCCGGCGAACTACGTACCGCTGACGCCGCTGAGTTTCCTCGCCCGCAGCGCCGCCGTTTATCCCGATCACGTCAGCACGGTCTATGAAGGCCGCAGCTTTACCTGGGCCGAGACCTATGCGCGCTGCCGACGCTTTGCGTCGTGGCTCGCCGCGCGGGGTATTGGCATCGGCGACACGGTTGCGGCAATGTTGCCCAACGTTCCCGCGATGAACGAAGTGCATTTCGCCGTGCCGATGGCGGGTGCGGTGCTGAATGCGCTGAACATACGGCTCGACGCGCCCTCGATTGCCTTCCAGCTCGACCATGGCGGCGCAAAAATCATCCTGGTCGATCCTGAATTTGCCGGCGTGATTGCGGAAGCGCTGACGCTGATGAATGGGCCAAAGCCCTTCGTCGTCGATGTCGATGATGTGGCGTTTGCAGGCGGCAAGCGGATTGGTGAGATCGAGTACGAGGCGGCGGTCGCGGCGGGCGATCCGGCCTTCATCGCAAGGCTTCCCGGCGATGAATGGGACGCGATTGCGCTCAGCTATACCTCGGGCACAACGGGAAACCCGAAAGGCGTCGTTACTCATCACCGCGGCGCTTATCTCAATGCTGTCAGCAATATTCTGGCCGGCAATCTCGGCCAGCATCCCGTGTATCTCTGGACGCTGCCGATGTTTCATTGCAACGGCTGGTGCTTCCCGTGGACGGTCGCGGCCGCTGCCGGTATCAATGTCTGCCTGCGCAAGGTCGATCCGGCAAAAATCTTCGAGCTGATCGCGAAGCACGGCGTCACCCACATGTGCGGTGCACCGATCGTCTACAACACGCTGATCAACGCGCCCGGTGCGCCCAAGGGTGACAAGGCTCGCCGCGTGGTCGGGTTGATCGCGGGCGCCGCACCTCCGGTTGCCGTGCTCGAGGGTGCCGAGAGCATCGGCATCAAGCTGACGCACGTCTATGGCCTGACCGAAGTCTACGGCCCCGCCTCCGTCTGCGCTGAGCAGCCGGGCTGGGACGAACTGCCAGCCGACCAGCGCGCGCAGCTCAAGCGCCGGCAGGGCGTGCCCTACCCGCTGGAGGAAGCCGTCACCGTGCTCGACCCGCAGACTATGCAGGAAGTGCCGCGCGATGGCGAAACCATCGGCGAGGTCATGTTCCGCGGCAATATCGTGATGAAGGGCTATCTGAAGAACGAGAAGGCGACGCAGGAAGCCTTCGCCGGTGGCTGGTTTCACACCGGCGATCTCGGCGTGCTCGACGAGCATGGCTACGTCATCATCAAGGACCGTTCCAAGGACATCATCATATCAGGCGGCGAGAACATCTCCTCCGTCGAGGTCGAGGACGTCCTCTACAAGCACCCGGCCGTGCTGTTTGCCGCCGTGGTTGCCAAACCCGACCCGAAATGGGGCGAAGTGCCCTGCGCTTTCGTCGAACTGAAGGAAGGCGCCAAGGCGACGGAGGCCGAGATCATCGCCTTCTGCCGCAGCCATATGTCCGGCTTCAAGACCCTGAAGGCCGTGGTGTTCGGCCCGATCCCGAAGACCTCCACCGGCAAGATTCAAAAATTCATGCTGCGCAATCAGGTGGAATCGGCGAAGGCGATATCGGCGTGACCGTTATTGCGAGCGAAGCGTGACGGGCGGATAGTACTGCGGCGCTTCGGTCCGCTCGTACATTCCGTAATCGCGCATGACCTCGAAAACGCGGAAATACTCGGTTGTCGGATCGGCAAACAGCCGGGCGCCGAATTCGATGCCGGCTTGATCGTCTGGTAGATCGATCAAATGCGCGAAGTGCCCGTCACGATAGACGCTCTTGAACGCGTCGCGGCGCCATCCAGTCTCTGCCGGAAGCGTGGCGTTCTTCGATTCAGCCGCCAGCACATAAGTCGGCTTGCGCCTTGCGGGATCGTTGTAGGGCGTGCGCCGCTCGGGCTGCCAGATCGGCTGGCCGGACTTTGCTTCGTGGATCACCTGGGCGACCCGGATGCGATAGTCCGAAAAGACCTTCTCGCGGCCGATCGTCTGGACGTCGTGATGGTGAGCATGGGCTCGCCACGCCGTCAGGGCCCCCTCGTCCTGCCATATCTGATACGACAGCAGCAGGTTCTCTCGCGTCAAACTCCTGAAGCGATCTATGAAGAGACAACCGCCCATCGCTTCCAACTCGGGCTTTAGCGAGGCCGCAAGATCGAGATAATGATCCCGATGCCCGGGCCTTGTCTGGACTTCAAAGAACAGACCAATCATCGACGTCCCTCCGCGTCCGGCGCGCAGACTTGCCGCGGCAGACTCAGCCCGCGCTGTTCAGCGTCAGCCGCAAGCCATCATAGGCCGGGATCACGCCCGGCGGCAGGCTCTGGCGCAATACCTCGTAGTCGAGGTCGGAATGCATGTTGGTGATGACAGCCTGCTTCGGCTTGAAGCGCTCGATCCAGGACAGCGCGTCGTTGACGCTGAAATGGCTGGGATGCCCGGCATAGCGCAGCCCGTCGATGATCCAGAGATCGAGGTTTCGCAACGCAGGCCAGCTCTCTTCGGGAATGTCGTGGAGATCGGGCGTGTAGGCGGCGTTGCCGATGCGGAAGCCGAGCGCGGGAATTCTGCCGTGGTGAACCAGGAAAGCGGAAAGCTTCACCGGCCCGCCCTTCCCTTCGGTCTCATGACTCTCGCCGGCTTCGATCGCGTGGCGCGTCAGGATCGGCGGATAGTCGCTGCCCTCCGGCGAGATGAAGCAATAGGAGAACCGCGCCATGATGTCTTTGGCGGTCGACTGGTTGAAGTAGACGGGAATGCGGCGGCGCTGGTGCAGCACGACCGAACGCAGATCGTCGATGCCATGGGTCTGGTCGGCGTGCTCATGGGTCAAAAACACTGCGTCGATGTGATCGACCTCCGCATCGATCAACTGCTCGCGCAGATCGGGCGAGGTGTCGATCACGATCCGCGTGGTGCCGTGGGCACCCGTCCGCTCGACCAGCAGCGAGCAACGGCGGCGGCGGTTCTTGGGATTGTTGGGATCGCAGGCGCCCCAGCCGAGCGCCGGGCGGGGCACACCGGCGGAAGAACCACAGCCGAGGATCGTCAGCGTCAGCATCATGCCGCAACCTTCGGCGCCGGCACTTTGGAGAACAGGCGGAAGAAGTTTTCGGTCGTCTGCCGCGAAATCTCTTCCAGAGAGACGCCGCGCGTTTCCGCCAGCACTTTGGCGACTTCGACCACGTAAGACGGCTCGTTGCGCTTGCCGCGAAATTTGCCGGGCGCCAGATAGGGCGAGTCGGTTTCGACCATGATCCGGTCGGCCGGGAGTTCGGCGGCGAGCTCGCGCAAGGCTTCCGACTTCTTGAACGTCAAAATGCCCGTGAACGAGATCGACAGGCCCAACGCAATTGCCTTCATCGCCAGCTCGCGTCCGCCGGTGTAGCAATGCAGCACCGCCCGGAACGCTCCCTTTGCCACTTCGTCTTCGAGAATACGGCCGCAATCCTCGTCGGCTTCGCGGGTGTGAATGACCAGCGGCAGGCCCGTGGCGCGCGCGGCCGCGATATGTGCGCGAAAGCCGCGCTCCTGCGCCTCGCGGGAGCCGTGCTCATAAAAATAATCAAGCCCCGCCTCCCCCAACGCCACGATCTTCGGATGCTTCGTCAGCTCGATCAGCTCACTGGCCGGAATGCCGTCTTCTTCATCGGCCTGATGCGGATGAGTGCCGACCGAGCAATAGACGTTGGGGAACCGCTCGGCGATCGCGAGCAGTCCGCCGAGTCGCTTCACCCGGGTCGAAATCGTGACGATACGACCGATCCCGGCGGCCTCGGCGCGCGCAACGATGGCGTCGAGATCCTCGGCAAAATCCGGGAAGTCGAGATGGCAGTGGCTGTCGACGAGCATGGCTTGCAAACGGCTCAATCCACCTTTGGTTCGACGTAGCGCGGAAATACGCCGACCGGCGGCGGCAGCGTCGTTCCCGGCTTAATCCGCGTGGCAAGCGCCGCGAAATCGCGCGCTTGCTTCTCGTTGGGAATGCCGAGGCTATCCAGCAGCTTGGCCGACGCATCCGGCATCACCGGCTGCGTCAGAATCGCGACCTGACGCACCACCTCCGCCGTCACGTACAGCACGGTTTTCTGTCTGTCAGGATCGGTCTTGGCCAGCGCCCAGGGTGCCTCGCCCGCGAAATAGCGGTTGGCCTCTGCCACCACGGCCCACACCGCGTTCAGCCATTGATGGATCTGTTGGGTCGCCATCGCGGTGCGCGAGGTTTCCAGCATGGCGTCGGCCTGCGCCAGGATCGCCTTGTCGTTATCGGTGAACTCACCGGGCTCCGGCAGCACGCCGCCAAGCTGCTTTGCGATCATCGACAGCGAGCGTTGCGCCAGATTGCCGAGATCGTTGGCGAGGTCGGCGTTGATGCGCGCCACGATGGCTTCATGGCTGTAATTGCCGTCCTGTCCGAACGGCACTTCGCGCAGGAAGAAATAGCGCATCTGGTCGACGCCATACTGGTCGGCCAGATTGAAGGGATCGACGACGTTGCCGACCGATTTTGACATCTTCTCGCCCCTGCTGAACAGGAAGCCGTGCGCGTAAACCCGCTTCTGCACGGGAATGCCGGCTGACATCAGGAACGCCGGCCAGTACACCGCGTGGAAGCGAATAATGTCTTTGCCGATGACGTGGACGTCCGCCGGCCAGTAGCGCCAATTCGGATCGTTTTCGTCGGGAAAGCCTACGCCTGTGATGTAGTTGGTCAGCGCATCGACCCAGACATACATCACATGCTCGGGATCGTTCGGCACCTTGACGCCCCAGTCGAACGTCGTGCGCGAAATCGACAGATCCTTCAGACCGCTCTTTACGAAACTGATGACCTCGTTGCGGCGTGAATCCGGGCCGACGAAATCCGGTTGGCTTTCGTAGAGCTGCAGCAAGCGGTCCTGATAGGCGGATAGCTTGAAGAAGTAGCTTTTCTCCTCGACCCACTCGACCGGCGAACCCTGCGGGCCACGGCGCACATTGTCCTCGCCGAGGACGGTTTCCTCCTCGGCGTAATAGGCTTCGTCGCGCACCGAATACCAGCCGGAATAGGTATCGATATAGATATCGCCATTCTGCTGCATCCGGTCCCAGACCACCTGAACCGAGCGGTGATGGTCAGGCTCCGTGGTGCGGATGAAGCGGTCGAACGAGACGTTGAGGCGCTCGTCCATCTCCTTGAACCGGCCGGCATTGCGCGCGGCCAGCTCAGCGACGCCCATTCCCTCGGCTTCAGCGGTTTGCACCATCTTGAGGCCGTGCTCGTCGGTGCCGGTGAGGAAAAAGACGTCCTTGCCGTTGAGCCGCTGAAACCGCGCGAGCGCATCGGTCGCAATCGCCTCATAGGCGTGGCCGATATGCGGAAGGCCGTTCGGATAGGCGATCGCGGTCGTGATGAAGTAGGTGTCGCGTTCGGCGGCCGCTGCCGGCCTGGCGACGGGAGCCGGCTTTGCGCGTGGCGCGGTGGGCTTCGGACTTTCTGCCACGGGCACCGCTTGAACGGCAGGGCTCGCTTCCCGCGGTGTTACCGCACGCTTCTTCGACGGAGTTTTCGTAACGGATTTCTTCGCCGACTTTTTGACAGCTTTCTTGGTCGACTTCTTCGCCGCTTTCTTCGAAGCCTTCCTTGCGGCCTTCTTCGAAGCCTTGCCCGCCTTCTTCACGACGCGCTTGCTCTTCGTCGCACTTTTCCTGGCT
This sequence comes from Bradyrhizobium sp. RDI18, assembly GCF_043203335.1. NCBI lineage: Bacteria > Pseudomonadati > Pseudomonadota > Alphaproteobacteria > Hyphomicrobiales > Nitrobacteraceae > Bradyrhizobium > Bradyrhizobium sp. RDI18. Next base: position 897,677 of record NZ_JBICRN010000008.1, read on the forward strand.
GCACGCTTTTTCGCCGCCGCCTTCTTGCTGGCGCTAGCGGGCGGCGATTTGCGAACCTTCTTCGCCTTGCGCTTTTTCGAAGCTTTCCTTGCAGCCGTCGCCACCACGAATTCCTTTATTGCTCATAGATTGTCGGGATTGATATCCGGCGGAGGTTACCGCGTCGCGTCCGCGAGCATCCCGAACACCGAGAAAACCAGCGGTTTTCGCTCCAAATTATACGCTTTCGGTGTCGCGCGCGGCGCGGATGATCTTTTCCCATACCTCCGCCAGCCGTGCAAGGCGGGGCAGATCTGCATTGGCGTCGCCAGCGCGCAGCTTTTCGCCGATCCAGCGATCGATGCCGTCGATGAAAGCAGCCAGCGCCACCCGGTCGCTGGTGCCCAGCGCATCGCCAAGCGCATGCAGCTCGCGCGGATCGACCTGCGGCAGCGTCGCCAGCAGTGCCGCGGTCCGCTGCTGCAGCTTCAGCGCGTCGCCGCCGAGCAGCGTCAGTGCGCGGGACACGCTCCCCTCCGAGGCATCGGCAGCTTCCGATAACGCGGGATCATCGGGTGCGATGTCGGCGGCTCGCGCAGCCGCGCGCACGACGTCGCTAGTCGCGAGCGGCCGCAGCGGCAGCTTGCGGCAGCGGGACAGGATCGTGGGCAGGGCCCGCGCTGGCGAATGGCTGACGAGCAGAAACAGCGATCGGTGCGGCGGCTCCTCGAGAATCTTGAGCAGCGCGTTGGCGGCGTTTGGATTGAGCTCGTCTACGGTGTCGACAATACATATGCGCCAGCCGTCGACCGCCGCGGTCGAGCCAAAAAACGAAATCGTCTCCCGCGTCTCATCCACGGTGATGACTGTCCGCATCACACCGCGATCGTTGAGGCCTCGCTCCAGCACCAACAGGCCACCATGGGCGCCGGCGGTGATCTGACGCGCGACCGGACCGTGAGGGTCGAGGGCCAGCGTTTCGGCGCGCTGCACCGAAGGTAGCAATGGATTGGGATTGGCAAGCACGAAGCGGGCCATGCGGTAGGCCAGCGTCGCCTTGCCGATGCCCTGCGGGCCGCCGATCAGCCAGGCATGCGGAATGCGGCCGCTGCGATAGGCGTTCAGCAAGGCCATCTCCGCCTCGCGGTGACCGAACAGATCGGCCGTTTCGCGAGGATGTGTGACCGCCTTCGCCTGGTCGACCTTCCGCGCGCTCATGCCGTTCCCGCCGGGCTCGGGACCGCAAACACATGGGCGCGCAACGCCGTCCAGACGCGGGCAGCAACCGTGTCGGTATCGGCATTGGCGTCGATCAGCACGCAGCGCTGCGGGTCTTCGGCGGCGATTTGCCTGTAGGCATTGCGCAGGTCCTGATGGAATTTCAGGTCTTCCGACTCGAACCGGTCAGGTACGCCGCTGCCGCGGCGAGCGGCCGCGCGCTGCAAACCAACTTCAACCGGGATGTCCAGAATGATGGTGAGGTCCGGCTTCAAATCACCGATGGTGACGCGCTGCATGGCGTTGAGCACGAGCGGAGAGACCTGCCCCAGGCTGCCCTGGTAGGCGCGGGTGGAATCCGAGAAGCGGTCGCACAGCACCCATGTTCCCTGGCTAAGGGCGGGCTGGATGACGGTGCGAACGTGATCGTCGCGGGCTGCCGCAAACAGCAACGTCTCGGCGTCCGGCCCGAGCAGCTTGCCCATTCCCGACAGCACGAGATGCCGCATGATTTCGGCGCCCGGCGAGCCGCCCGGCTCGCGGGTGACGATGGTACGCAGCTTTGCCGCGGCAAGGCGCTCGGCGAGTTTCTTGATCTGCGTGGACTTGCCCGAGCCCTCGCCGCCTTCAAACGTAATGAACTTCCCGCGTCCGGAAGGCCGCTGCAGCGTTGCCTGGGTCATGCTCAGAGCTTCTCTGCGCTCGCGCGGAACATGCCGATCACGAGCTCGCTGACCCCGTCGATTGCGCGACGCACGGTCGAACCGGTGCCGATCGCTTCAGCGGCATAGACCGGTGCCTCCACGGCGATATTGGCGCCGCGCCAAACCTTGACGACGCCGACCGGCTGGCCGGATTGGATCGGCGCCTGGACCGGGCCCTTGTAAACGATGCGCGCGATCAATTTCTCATTGCCGCTCTTCGGCACCATCACCTTGATCGGCTCGGGGCTGGCAAGCTTCACCGAGCGGCTTTCGCCGCCAAACACCTTGGCGTAGCCGACCTGCTGGTTGGCCGCGAACAGCGTGCGCGTCTCGAAATTGCGAAAACCCCATTCCAGCATCTTCTTGGCCTCCGAGGCACGATCGTCGGGATCATCTAGTCCGTTGATCGCGACAATCAGCCTCGTGTCGTTCTGCACGGCCGAGCCGACCATGCCGTAGCCGCCCTCCTTGGTGTAGCCGGTCTTCAACCCGTCGGCACCATTTAGCGTGTTCAGCAGTGGATTGCGGTTCTGTTGCCGAATCTTGTTCCAGGTGAATTCTCTCTCCGAACAATTTGTACGTGTCGGGATAGGCCAGGATCAGGTGGCGGGCGAGTTTGGCCAGTTCGCGAACCGTCATCTTGTTGGCAGGGTCCGGCAGCCCGCTGGAGTTTCCGAAGGTCGATTTCGTCAGGCCGAGTTCGCGCGCCCGTTTGGTCATGAAGTCGGCGGCAAAAATCCGCTCGTTGCCGGCCATGCCTTCGGCAAGCGCAATGCAGGAATCGTTGCCGCTCTGGATGATCGCGCCCTTCAGCAGGTCGTCCACCGATACCTTGCTGTTGAGAATGGCAAACATGGTCGAGCCGCCGGCCGGCGCGCCGCCCTTGCGCCAGGCGTTCTCGCTGATCCGATATTCGTCTGTCGGTTTGACCTTGCCCTGCTTGATGGCATCGAACACCACCTCGACCGTCATCAGCTTCATCATGCTGGACGGCGCCCGCAGTTCGTCGGCGTTCTTCTCGAACAGCACGCTGCCGCTGGAAGCCTCGACCAGGATCGCGGTCGGCGCATCGCCGTCAAAGCCGCCGTCGTCCTTCTTCGCAGCGCCCTGTACGCTGTTGTTGGCGGCATACACGATGCCGCCCCAGCCGACCGAGAGCGCGAAGACGGCGGCCATCAGGCGGCGCCACGGGATGATGGCCGCCGTGTCGGATTTGCGGAAAACGGAAGTCTCTGCTGCCATCGGCGATGTCCTGAATCCGTGCGTTGTAACAGTTGGAAGTATCGCAAACAACACAGGTTTTTGGACTTGTGGCCGTGTCGATCTGATTGCGGTGCCGAACGAAGAAACGTATCGTTGCGATGCTGCAATTTCCGGACAGGATACGAAAAACAGGGCGGAAACGCGATGCCAACCTCACGCACTATTTCCGTCAACGGGCTCGACTTCTTTGTCTTCGAACAGGGCCAGGGGCCGCTGGTGCTGCTCTGCCATGGCTGGCCCGAGTTATCCTACTCCTGGCGGCACCAGGTCGGAGCCATCGCGGAGGCCGGATTCCATGTCGTAGCCCCCGACATGCGCGGGTTCGGCCGGACCAGCGTGCCGGAGGACGTCGGCGCCTACACCATCTTCCACAATGTCGGCGACATGGTCGCGCTGGTGGCGGCGCTTGGTGAAAAGCAGGCCGTCATTGTCGGCCATGACTGGGTGCGCCGGTCGCCTGGCACGCGGCGATGTTCCGGCCCGATATCTTTACCAAGGTGGCGGGCCTCAGTGTTCCTCCCCTTCCCGCGGACGCGGCCTGCCGCTGGAGACCTTGCGAAACAACGGCATCACCAATTTCTATTGGCAGTATTTTCAGGCGCCGGGCGTGGCAGAGGCCGAATTCGAGCGCGATGTCGCAGCGACCATGCAGATCGTGCTGGCCGGGCGCGGGTTCTCCGATCCGGCGGCCCACCAATTTGTTCAGGAGGGCAAGGGATTTCTCGCCGGCGCCGATCCGCATCGGCCATTACCAAGCTGGCTGACCGAGGCCGACCTAGCCTATTTCACGGCCGTCTATCAAGAGTCCGGCTTTCGCGGCGGACTGAATTGGTATCGCAATATCGACCGCAATTGGGAACTGACCGCACCCTGGCAGGGCGCGCAAATCTACCAGCCGTCGCTGTTCATCGCGGGATCGAACGATGGCGTCATCACCGGGCTGATCGGCGCCAAGCTGGTCAACGAGATGGAGCGGGTGCTGCCGAACTTGCGGCAAAAGCTCATCCTCGACGGGGCCGGTCACTGGATTCAGCAGGAGCGGCCTGATGAGGTCAACACCGCCCTGATCGGCTTCCTGAAGGAGTTGCTATAGGAGTAGCTATTTTTTGACCCGTTTTCTTGACGCGAACCGGGTGCCACCCACGGATCAAGTCCAAGGGCATGCTTCGCCTGAAACACTATCTAGTACAGCCCTCGCCCGCTGAGGACCTCGCTCGGACCACGTGGATCGACCGGCAGGTAAGCCTGGCGCGGTGCTACATAGCTGGCCTCGTTCTCGTAGGACACGGCGCGCGGATTTTCCGTGGCACGGCCACGCGTGCGACTGGAAGCCGACATTTCCGAGGTCGCGTTGATCGATGCGTGGTCCGCTGAGGTATTGCCGAGGCTATAGGGTCGCCCCTCCGGCATTGGCACCTCACCCCGGATTCGGCCGGCGGACGACGGCATCTCGGGAACAAACGGACGGGCCGAAGCGACCCGAACCGTGGCCGGGGACGGCGCGGGTTCGCCGGTCCGCAGCGTCGCCAGGAGCTGGCGGTCGTCGGAACCTTCAAGCGGGGCCCGGCCGACATATTCAACGCGGACCTTGGCGACGCCATTTGCTTTGAAATCAAGCAGTTCCGCCGCCTTGTTCGAGACGTCGATAAGGCGGTTGCCGTGATAAGGGCCACGGTCGTTGACCCGGACGATCAGCGACTTGCCGTTCCGGGTATTGGTGACGCGGGCGTAGCTCGGGATCGGCAGCGTCGGATGGGCGGCCGTCAGCGAGGTCATGTCGAAAACCTCGCCATTGGCGGTCAGCCGGCCGTGGAAATCGTCGCCATACCAGGAAGCCATTCCCTCGGCGCGATAGTTCGGATCCTCTTCCGGCACATAGACCCGGCCTGCGACGGTGTAGGGCTTGCCGATACGGTAAGTTCCCCCGCCCTTCGGTACGGGCTCTCCGAACGCCACCACGCGAGGGCTGGAGGAGACGCCGTATTTGGGATCGATCCGCCTGGCGAATTTGTCCGACGAGGCGCAATTGGCAAGGACAAGGCATGTTGCCAGGGCAACAGTACCACGAGCTGCCAGAACGATCGTTGTTGGCCGTCGAATCCCCATAACCCCAACTACCATTTCCAGCGGCCGACCGCCTATGTCGAAGCGTTGCGGCCTTACCCCACGATGCGGCCCACCTCCGCATCACATGATGAAGATATCGCAACCCGAACACGGCGGAAATGGGGTCTGGTCCCGCGTGGTGAATGAATGGTTGCTTCGCGCTCCTTGAACTATGGGCGCAACGCTTCGATTCACTGTGTATGCGCCCTTCGTCATCGCCTTCCTGTGCCGCTTTCAGACAATCTGTTGCACCAAATCATCACTCACGACCGATATGCGATTCCAGCCCGTGAATCTTTTTGACTGTGCAACGATGCAGTCGTTTTGTGCGTTGCAGGGGCGCAAAGGATTTGTGCGATGATCGAGACAGTAACAGCGTTGATGGGCCTGGTGAGCGCAGGCATTTTCCTTGCCCATGCGTTTGAAGGCTATCGTTCCAGAGCGTGAGTTTTGACGGCCGGCGGCGGTAGCCGCCCGGGCTTCAGCGATAAATGGCTCGGTAGTTCCGATCGGGGATTCGGAAAAGGTCTAATGAGTTCGGACGAGCATCGGATGTGGTAGGTGTCTCATGCGCAACCACGACATCGTCTCCAACGGATTTCTTGCGCTGGCGACTGCCAGCTTCGTGCTGCTGTGCTCCAGCCTGCTGGCCGTTGCGTTCGGTTAAACAGCAGGTAGCCGAACAAATTGCGGCGTCCCGGCCAGAATTAGCAAGCGCCGCTCTAGGCCGACGCCGCCCCTCCCGCGTTTTTGCCCGGAGCATGTGACGTGCTCGATACAGCGTGTGTGAGTTGCGGGAGCGGAGGCATCGACCGCGCCCCGTTCCTCGACGTTGTCTCCACGATGCGGAGCGTGGCTTGCGCCCGCCGGTCGATTTGCGGAGTGCATTGATAATGCCGTCGGACGACTGTCGGTCTTGCCCTACCGCACGACGGCGTCTTCCTGGCTTGGGCTCCCCAAAATCCGATTTCTTCTCTTGTGTTTTCACCTTCGCATCGGCTAAGCGCTTGATCGTAAAGGCAAGGAAGGGTGGCCGAGTGGTTTAAGGCACCGGTCTTGAAAACCGGCGTGCCTGCAAGGGTACCGTGGGTTCGAATCCCACCCCTTCCGCCAATTTTAAGCAAAATCAATCCTTACCTTCAGTTTTGGCATTTGGTTTTGGCAATTTCGTTCGCTGGGCGTTCATCATCTCAGCTTCCTCGGTTCGGACCAGATGGACAACTCCTGAAAGACCACATCTAGAGCGCCAGCCTGACGTTGCAGATATCGTGCTCCTGGGGGTCCGACTTCACCTCGAAGCCGAGGCTGCGGCACATCGCCAGCATCACCGTGTTTTCGGTCAGCACGTCGCCGGAAATCGCCTTCAATCCTTCGGACTTTGCATACTCGATGATCATCTGCATCAGGGTCCAGCCGAGCCCCCTGCCCTTGAGATCGGATCGGAGCAGGATCGCGTATTCGCCGCTCTCATAGATCGAGTCCGAATGGATCCTGACCACCCCGACCAGTTCTTTGGTCGTCTCGTCGAAGGCGACAAAGGCCATCGCCCGGGCGTAGTCGAGCTGGGTCAGGCGGGCGATGAATTCATGGGAAAATTCCTTCATCGGTGCAAAGAACCGGAGCCGCAGATCCTGCATCGTAACGTGTTTCAGCATCTCGTGGATCGCCGGCTCGTCCTCAGGCCGGATCGGACGGACGAACACGCGCCAGCCGTCCTTGACCTCGATGTGACGCTGCCATTGCGAGGGATAAGGCCGCACGGCGAAATTCGCCGGGCCCGAGCCACGAAACTTTCGTTCCACGCGCCCGATTACAACTCGCGCATCGACCGCCAGCGCGCCCGCCTCATCCGCCAACAGCGGATTGATGTCGAGCCCACGGATATCCGGAATGTCGGCGGCCATCTGCGCCAACTTGACAAGAACCATTGCGACTGCGTCCTGCTTCACCGCCGGCACGTCGCGATAGGCGCGCAACAGCCGCGAGACACGGGTACGTTCGATCAGGCTGCGCGCCAGTTGCAGGTCGAGCGGCGGCAGCGCCAGCGCCTTGTCATTGATAATCTCGACTGCCGTTCCGCCACGGCCGAACACGACGACAGTGCCAAACGTCGGATCGTCGGCGAGGCCGAGAATAAGCTCGCGCGCCTTCGCCCGCACCACCATCGCCTGCACCATCACGCCCGATATGCGCGCCTCCGGCCGAAGCGATCTTGCCCGCGCGAGAATTTCGCTGGTCGCCTTGCGCACCGCATCGGCGCTGGTGAGATTGAGCACCACGCCGCCGACATCGGATTTGTGGACGATGTCGCGCGACATGATCTTGAGCACGACGGTCGCCCCCCGCGCAAAGATCGCATTCGCATGCGTAACCGCCTCTTCGGCATCGGCGGCGGCAAAGGTAGGCACGGCCGCGATATCGTAGGCGTCAAGGAGCCGCTTGACCTCGATCGGATCGAGCCATGAACGGCCGTCGGCCAGCGCCGCAGCAACGATCTGCCGCGCTGCATTGATATCGGGGGCGAATTCGCTCGGCATAGCGGGCGGAACCTGCGCCAGCGCCTCCACCACCTCGCGATGGCGGACCAGGTGCATGAAGCCGCGAACGGCGTCGTCTTCGGTCGGATGGTTCGGAATGCCGGCCCCGCTCAAGAGATCGCCGATCGACGGCTCCGCGCCGACCCAGGCCGCGAGAACGGGCTTCGGCGTCATGCGCTGCCCGGCGCGATATTTCTGCACCACGCCGGTCACGGCCATGGCGATTTCGTCGGCGCGCGCAATCGCCGTCTGCACGTTCATGACCAGCACGGCGTCGTTTTCGGGATCGGCCAGTAACGCTTCGAGCGCTGCGGCATAGCGCGCGGGATCGGCATCGCCGACGATATCGACCGGGTTCGATTTCGACCATGTCGGCGGCAAAACAGCGTCCAGCTTCTCGCGGATCGCCGACGAGAGAGCCGCAGGAATACCGCCGAGTTCGACCAGCCGGTCAATCGCCAGCACGCCGATGCCGCCGCCATTGGTCAGAATCGCAAGCCGCTTTCCGGGCGGCGATTTGACCCGCCCGAGCGTCTCGGCGCAGTCGAACAATTCGCGCAGATCCGATACGCGCAGGATACCGGCGCGCTGGAACGCCGCGTCATAGACGGCATCAGTCCCTGCCAGCGCTCCGGTATGGGTTGCAGCGGCCCGCGCGCCTTGCGCCATGCGGCCTGACTTGACTACCACAACCGGCTTTATTCTGGCGGCGGCGCGTGCGGCCGACATGAACTTGCGGGCATCCTTGATCGCCTCGATGTACAGCAGGATGGCGTGGGTCTTTTCATCCAGCGCGAAGTAATCGAGCAGATCGGCGATATCGACATCGAGCTGGTCACCGATTGAAACAATGCCGGAAAAGCCGACGGCCCGCTGTGCCGCCCAATCCACCATGCCGGCAGCAATGGCGCCGGACTGTGAGATGAGCGCCAAATGGCCCGCGGCCGGCATATGTGCGGAAAAGCTCGCATTGAGACTGACGCCCGGCATCATGATGCCAAGGCAATTCGGGCCGATCAGCCGCATGCCGTATTTTTGTGCGGCCCGCTCTGTTGCCTCCGCCAGCGAGCCCGGACCGTGGCCGAGTCCAGCACTGACAATGACGGCACCGGCCGCGCCGCGCTGACCCGCCTCATCTATCAGGCCGGCGATGGTATGGGCGGGCGCCGTGAGGACAACGAGCTCCGGCGCAAAAGACAATTTTGCGATGCTGTCTGCGGCCGCGACGCCGTCGATCTCGTGATAGCGCAGATTGACGAGGCCGAATTCACCCTTGAACTGGGCGCTGCGAATATTGTTGAGAATGGCACGGCCTACCGAGCCGTGGCGGGGGCTAGCCCCAACCAGCGCGACCGAATGCGGCGAAAGCAAATTTTTCAGACGATAGGTGGACATCGTTCTCCAGTACCGGCAGGTCGCAGCCTACTCGGAGCGGCAAGACGGTAACTTACCGCCGTCGGCAGGGGCGATTTCCGGTGCATGCCACTGGCCAATCAGCTCAAGGAGCGCCCACTGATCAAGTTCGACGTGGCCGCGATCATCCGCTCGGCGTGCCTGAACAGCCGTTCGGAGTCGCGGCGGAAGAAGTCGAGCTGATGCTGGCCGCATTCCTGGCACATCGTCCTGACGTCCCGTACCGAATGCGCGCTAGCCATCTTCGCGACGAACTCAGTGTACAAGTGCATCTCGGTCTGCGTTCGCTCCAGCATCTCGTCGCTGAGAAACAACAGTTCCTCGAACATTATCTTCTGCGCACCAAGCATGAACTCCAGCACGCCCTTGTTTAGCTTGGTGGCTTCCGCTTCTGCGTTTGCGGCTGCTGGAAAGGAACCGGAAGCAGCCCGCTCAGACAGCTCTGACATGACAATCTCCGATTTCTGAATTTCCACCGAAAGCGATACTGACCGGCTTCGGACCGAACAGTTAGGTGCATCAAACTGGCGTTATTGCGACCGCAGTTACCGCGACTCGGAGATGAGACAAGGAACTCACGGAGACGAAAGGTCGCATCCCCGCCCGCATGGATCAGTGCGACCAACTGCGCACGACAATGGGAGCACTGCGAACGATGGCGTCAGCGGGCTCGGGCGTGTTTCAGCTCACGATAGGACCCGATGGCGGCGCCGAGCAGCTCGTCCCTTCGATGGCGATAGCCCGGCGGGCGTACCTTACTCCGCTTACCGTTTTCGGCCTGCGGCGATCGGCCGGCAAGTTCGGCGAAACGCTTGAGATCGCGGAGGTCGCCCAGTGCGCGTTGCATTCGCTTTGCCGGCCGATGGAGGTGATGCAATTCGCCGCGGCTGTGCAGCGCGACGGTTTCCGTGAGCGCTTCCAGCATGTAGCGGAAGCGTTTGACCCTGATCCGCAGCCGGTGACGGCGCGATTCACCCAGCGCCTTCAGGTGACGTCCCTTGCGGATCAACCGTTCGTGCCAACGATTGAGTTCGCGGGCGCAATAGACTTGCAGAGCCTCCGCCTCCTTATTCCGCTTGCACCGCGCCAGCCACCCTCCCTGTCTGCTCCAGTCAGCGATTGCCGAGATCAGGCGGCGCGTCCGAACGGTGCGCAGGCAACGAACCAGGCGGCGGTGATCCCGCGTCTGGCACTGATCGACTTGCTTGATGTTGTGTTCCGCCCAACCGCGGTAACGCTTGCGGCGCGCATATTCGACGAGAACGTCGCTGTCGCGTGCGGCGCCGAGCGAACCATTCAACCAGGCGATTTCCTTTTTCAGGCGCAGCCATTCCGCATCGACCACGATCGGTGCGAAGAACGCCACCGCGGCGCGCAACCGTGTAATCGCGACGCGGATCTGGTGCACCGCCTCGGCATCGCCGGCGCATGCGCTGCTGTGCTGGGCCTTGATAGAAGCGATGCAGTCGAGTGCGATCGTCTGGAATGCGGTTGCACAGTCGAGACCCACCGCAGCGGTGTTGTGCAGGTTGGATGTACTGGTTGGGCGACCGCGCATCGTCAAGGCTCGTCCGGCACCAAAGGCAGGACCGCCCGGGCGTTGCGCAGCGACTGTTCCGGCGTCCCAGAGGCATCGATCATATGCCATTGTACCGCGCCGAGCGCGAAAGTCTCCTGCTTCAGGGCGACACTTCGTGTCGCATCGGACGCATCATCCCTGCGCTGCTCGATCCGCGCCAGCCGCGTCGCGAGATCGGTCGTCAGAAAAAGGCCGACGAACCGCGCATTGTGCGTGGCCGCGAGATTCTCGATTTCCTTCCGTTCTGCCTCCTGCAGATAGGCGGCATCGAGCACTACCGAGCAGCCCTGGGCGAGCACACTCAGCGCAGCGCTCGAAAGCGCGCCATATACTCGGCCCGTCGTTTCGGATCGATAGGCGGACTCCGGCAGAGCGGTAGTTTCGCTGATATCGAACAGGCGCTTGCGGATGACATCCGAGCGCACGATGAGCGCGCCGGGTGGAGGCTCGATCAGGCCTGCGAGTCCGCGAGCCAGCACCGATTTTCCCGTCCCCGACAACCCGCCGATTGCCACCAGTGTCGGCGGCTTGGGCGCAATGAGGCGTCCGGCCAGGTCGAAGTAGCGTTTGGCCTCCTGCCACACTGCATCGCTCTCTCCGGCATGTTCGCTCTTCACGAACAGCACGTGCGCGCGGATCGCCGCCCGCATCGACAAGAACAGCGGCAGCAGGCGCAGCCCGTCGAAGTCTTCATCCGCGGCTGCGGTAACGTAGCGATTGAACACTGCGTTTGCCGCTGCCGCCTGATTGAAGTGGATCAGATCCATCAGCGTAAACGCGAGATCGTAGAGAATGTCCGTCGTGGCAATGACGGGATCGAATTCGATGGCATCGAACAGCAGCGGCCGGCCGTCGACCAACGTAATATTCGCAAGATGCAGGTCGCCATGGCAACGGCGAACGAATCCTTGCTTGGCGCGCTGTCTGAGCAGCGGCTGCAATGTCGTTGCAGAGGCGCGGCTGGCGGCATCGAGTTGACCGATCGCAACGGAATCAAGTCCGTGCACGGTTTCAAACTTTGCGGTATTGCGGTCTATAATGGGTAGAACGGAGGCAAGCCAGCTTTCGCCGTCGTGGCGCGCTGCCCTGTCGTGGGATCGCAGAACCGCATCGGCCACGGCCGTCGCAAGCGACGGATCGATCGTCTTCGATGCAGCGATACGGTCGAGCGACTGCTTCTCATCGAATCGTGTCATTTCGACCGCCCATTCGACCACGGTGCCCGAGCCGCCGATTTCGAGGGCGCCATCGGAATTGCGCGTGATGGGAACAACACGCCGATAGAGCTCGGGAGCGTTGCCGGCGTTGACCCTCAGTTCCTCCTCGCAGGCATTCTTGCGCTTCTCCAATGTCGAATAATCGAGGAACGGCAAGCGCACGGCACGCTTGATCTTCAATGCCCGGTCAGCTCCGAGAAAAACCATGGAGGCGTGGGTATCGATCCGCTTGCCGCCCCCGGCCGCACCGAAACTGGAGCCATCGAGGAAATCGAGCACGTGCTGCTGATTGTCAGCGTCGGCTGCGGCAGCATCTGGGGGTGGTCGCATAGTCATGGCTGCAGCACAGCGGCGCCCGTGATCTGCCCGGCGCGCAGCCTCGAGAGGACTTCATTCGCTTCCTGCAACGGAAATACGCTGGTGTGCGTCTTGATGCCAGCTTGCGCCGCGACCTTGAAAAACTCGATCCCGTCGCCGCGCGTCAGGTTGGCAACCGAAAGCAGCCGCCGCTCCTCCCAGAGCATGCGATAAGGGAAGGAGGGAATGTCCGACATGTGAATGCCGGCGCAGACCACGCGCCCGCCTTTGCGCACAGCTTGCAATGCCAGCGGCACCAGGGAGCCGACCGGCGCGTAGATGATAGCTGCGTCGAGCGGCACCGGGGGCTTCTCCTCCGACCCGCCGGCCCAAGCTGCGCCGAGCGATAGTGCAAGGCGCTGTGCCACGACGTCGCCCGCACGCGTGAACGCGTAGACCGATCGCCCCTGCCAGCGAGCCACCTGCGCGATGATGTGGCCGGCTGCACCAAAGCCGAAAATGCCGAGATGTTCTCCATCGCCCGCCATCACCAGCGAGCGCCAGCCGATCAGGCCCGCGCACAGCAAAGGAGCGACAGCGACGTCGTCGTCGGCGTCGCCGAGTGGAAAGCAATAGCGCGCGTCCGCGACGAGATGCGTGGCAAATCCGCCGTCTCGCGTGTAGCCGGTGAAGAGCGGGCGGTCGCAAAGGTTTTCGCGGCCGCTCCGGCAATAGGGACAGTCGCCGCAGGTATGACCGAGCCAGGGAACGCCGACCCTTTCGCCGATCCTTAGAGACGTCACACCGGGACCAAGAGCTCCCACCCGACCGACCACCTCGTGGCCGGGAACGATTGGATAGGCAATATCGGGCAGTTCTCCATCGACGACGTGCAGGTCGGTCCGGCATACGCCGCAGGCGCCAACCCTGACACGCACTTCGCCGGGCCCAGGCACTGGGTCATCCTCGCGCGGCTCAAACCGCAGTGGCGCGCCGGGCGTTTGCAGGACCATGGCGTGCATTTCGTCCGCTATCCTCACGCAAGCCTGTGCGGTCTATCCGCGACGAGCGGGTCATGCCTGACCCATCAATCGAACCCGCCCGAACTTTCCCTAACATGGCTACGTCGGCAGCACAGTGCCAGCCACGGCGTTCTGCCATTTCTTGAGCGCATGGAACAGGAGATCGCCAAATGCGCGCCCACTCATCAAAATGCGCGCCCATTCATAAAGACCCGCTCCGTCATCACGATCGGACCGGAGTCCACCGTCCTCCTAGCGGCCAATACCTCATCATCATGTCAGCGAATCGGTCGCAAAGATTTGCCTGCGAATCCACCTATCGATTGGACCTCGCCTCCAATTCTCGCACGGCCTTGAAGCCGTGCGAAGCCGCCTGCAGCGCCTCGTCGATATCGGATGCGCGATGTGCCGAGGATAGGAACATGTTGTGCTGGGGATGAAAGAACGCGCCGTGGCGGAGAGCGACCGAACAGAACACCCTAGCCTTGCGTACTTCCGGGTCAGCCTCGAACAGCATCAGCGGCATTTGCGGCGGGCCGCTTTGGCGGATCGCGATGCCGTGCTCGTTCGCCAACGATGCCAATCCCTCGCGCAGCCTCATGCCCATCGCACGAATATGCTCGGGCACATCCGTCTCACGCGCGATCCGCAGCGTCGTTCGCGCTGCCGCCATCGCCACCGTGCCGCACCAGAACGACCCGGTAACGAACACCTTGGTGGCGGCTTCGCGGAAGCGGTCGTTGCCGGTAACGGCGGCCAGCGCGTAGCCGTTGGCGATCGCCTTGCTCCAGGCGCACAGGTCCGGACGCACGCCGAACGCTTCCCAGCTCCCGCTGGTATCGAGACGCAGGCCGGCCCGTATTTCGTCGATGATCAAAGCGGCGTCGGTCGCGTTGCATGCCGCACGCGCGGCTGCGGCGAATTCCTTCGTCGGCAGTTCGAGATCACGCCCCATGTCGTGGCGGAAAGCCGTCACCAGAACCGCAGCGAGATCCTTGCCCGCTTCCTCGACCGCCGCTCGCAGGCTCTGCACATCATTGTACTCGAAGTGCACCAGATGCGCGCGATCCTCGGCGGTCACGCCGGCAACGCTCGGCGAGCACCATGGCAGCGCGCCGTGATAGCTGCCGCGCGCGACGAGCACCTTGCGGCGTCCGGTGCCGGCACGGGCGATCGTCACGCAGCACGTGGTCGCATCGCTGCCGTTCTTCTGAAACATCGCCCAATCGGCATGCGGCAGCATGGCGACGAGATCCTCGGCTAGCTCCACCATGACTTCGCCCGGGCCGTTCAAGCAGTCGCCTTTGGCGGCCTGCTCCTCAGCCGCCGCCTGAACTTCGGGATGCCGGTGGCCAAGCAGGATGGGCCCCCAACTGCACATGAAGTCGATGTATTCGCGCCCGTCGACGTCGCGCACGCGGCAGCCCTCCGCGGAGGCAAAGAACTGCGGATAGCCTTCCGGGAGCCGCGCGGCATTCAGGTGGCCCCACATGCCGCCGGGAACGACCCGCTTGGCCCGCGCCCGCAACATGGCATCCGCTGTCTGCGTTTCGCTCAACAGCGCCGTGTGCTGGGTCATGACGTTCTCTTGTTGTAATTAGCTGAGCAGAACGAGGCCCGGCCGCGTGGCGGGGCGGCGCAGGTGTCACGCTTGCATCAAATCATCGGTCATGACAGGCGACAACATCCCTTTGCACGGCGCGGCCGCAAATGGCGACGGTTCCCGGTGCACAATCAATCTGATCGGGTGGCTTTTGGCTCGCTAAGCCAATAAAAGACGCACTTCCGTCGCACAGTCGCTTGCCAAGTTCGGTTCGGAGCCACGTTGAACGACTATCGTCCCATCGCCGTCGTCGCGCTCGTTGTATTCGCGTCGCTCGCCTTCGCGGGCTCCGCGACGGCGCAAAGCGCGATTGCCGCTAACGTCGCCAAACCGGGATCCCTCCCCGAAATCGCCATTGGGTCTGCGAAGGCGCCGGTGACCATCACCGAATATTCCTCGATGAGCTGCCCGCATTGCGCAGCGTTCAGCCAGAATGTACTTCCGATGCTGCGTTCGAAATATATCGACGCCGGCAAGGTACGCTTCGTGTTTCGCGAATTTCCGCTCGACATCAAAGCTGCCGCAGCCTCGATACTGGCGCGCTGCGCCGGCAAGGGCGATTCCTGAAAAATACCTCAGTGCCGTCGAGACCCTGTTCAAACTGCAGGAACGCCTGATGGCGCAGACCAAGGATACGCTGATCTATGTCGGCAAACTGCATGGAATGAGCGAGCAGGAAGTCGAGACCTGCGAGAAAGATCAGGCGCAATTCGACAAGCTTACCGCCGACCAACAATACGCTTATAGCGAGTTGAAGGTTACCTCGACGCCGACTTTCTTCCTCAACGGCGAGCGGCTGCAAGGCTCGATGTCGTTCGAGGAGCTGGAAGAACGGCTCAAGCCGCTGCTGAAGAAGTAACGCGCGCCGGCCGTCGCAATAACCCCTTGTCCGGCGTCGCGGCCTCGCCGATGATGGCCCCAACAAACATATTGGGGAGAGCGCCATGGCCACGGCTTTGCGGGTCTTGTTGGCAACCGCGTGGTTGCTGTCCGGCGTCCTGGCGTCCTCGGCGCAGAACTATCCAAGCAAGCCGGTGCGCGTTGTGGTCGGTTTCCCGGCGGGCGGACCGACAGATGCCATCGCCCGCATCGTGGCGCAGAAGCTCACCGACCATCTCGGCCAGCAGTTCTTTGTCGAGAACATCGGCGGCGCCGGTGGCAACACCGCAGCCGGCCAGGTCGCGCGCGTGATGCCGGACGGCTACACCATCATGGTGGTCAGCACCGGATTCGTCGTCAACCCCAGCCTCTACGCCAAGGTGCCATACGATCCGATCAAGGATTTCGCGCCGGTGACGCTGGTCGCGGTTTCGCCGAATGTCGTCGTGGTCAACCCGCAGGTGCCGGCCAAAACGTTGCCGGAACTGGTGCAACTCGTCAGGGACAATCCCGGCAAATACAGCTTTGCCGGCCCCGGCGTCGGATCGACGCCGCATCTGGGTGGCGAGCTGTTCCGGCTGGCTTTCAAGCTTGACCTCGTCCACGTCCCGTTCACGGGCGCTGCCCCGGCCATTCAGGCGACCATCGGGGGGCACACGCCGATCGCGTTTACCGCGCTGCCGCCTGCCCTTTCGGCGGTGCAGAGCGGACAATTGCGCGCGCTTGGCGTGGCTTCGACCGAACGGGCAGCAGGCCTGCCTGACGTACCGACCTTCGCCGACCAGGGCATCAAGGATCAGGAGGCCGACACACTCACCGGGATCGTCGCCCCCGCAGGGACGCCGAAAGAAATCGTCGATCTGCTTCATCGCGAGATCGCCAGGATTGTCGCACAGCCGGACGTGACGCAACGCCTCACGACGCTCGGCTTCAAGGCGATCGCGAATACGCCAGATCAGTTCGGCGCGCGCATCAAGCTGGAGATGGACAAGTGGGGCAAGGTGGTACGCGATGCGAAGCTGCGGATCGAGTAATGTGCTTAGACCGTCCCGTTCGACGTCGGCCGATCCGTAGCCGCGTCCACCATCCTGATGAAGGTCAAGCCGATACGATTCTTCTGGATCCATGCTACCCGGCATTCGTGCACGATCGATGGATCCTTTGCCATCACCAGGCGAAAGCGCGGCGGGACGAAGGCCGGATTGTCGACATCGATCGCGGCGCCCTCGCGTGAGATGTTGCGGACTACGCAGCGCATCACGGAGCCACCCGACGAAACATAGGCAGGCTCCTCGATCTCCGTTCGCGGAAATTTTCGTCGCTCTTCCATCCCGTCTGTCCCATCCCGGATCAATTCCGGCTAAATCGGAAGGCTAACGCAAAATCCTAAACAAGTCGGACGCGTGCGCCGAAGCGTTTGCCAGAAGGTCGGAACAGCCGTGGCCAACCCACGGGCGAAATCGTTTCACCAGCCGATGCGATCGTCAGGGCGCCCATTGTGCAGAGCGGCACGAAATTGCCAATCGGTTGCGCAGATGTGCTCCGCGTCGCTATGGACTTGCCGATCGCGGCAATCGCGCGATAGCCTTATCCACTGGTACTGGTACGCGAACGCGACGAACCGGCAGGCTGGCCTTGAATACACCGATCGCAAACTCTGCTGATCTTGCGGGCGATCAGGCCGTGATCGCCCGGGCCGAGGCCATACGGTCTGATGTCGCAGCCGCTTCCGACGACATCGAGGCCGCGCGGCGGCTACCGCCCACACTGCTCGACAAGCTGCACGACGCGCAACTGTTCCGTCTGTTGCTGCCCCGCTCGACCAACGGGATCGAAACCGATCCCGTGACTTTCTTCCACGTCATCGAAACCATTGCCAAGGCCGATGCTTCCACCGCCTGGTGTCTCAGCCAGGCTGGCGGTTGCGCGATGTCGGCGGCCTATCTCGACCTGCCGGTGGCGCAGGCGATCTTTGGCGATCCGCGCGCCGTACTAGCGTGGGGACCCGGGCCCAGGGTTCGCGCGGTCGAATGCGACGGCGGCTACCGGGTGACCGGCGTCTGGTCCTTTGCATCCGGCGGCCGGCATGCGACCTGGCTCGGCGCGCACTGCCCGATCTATGCGGCCGACGGTTCGCCCAGATACGACGCCAATGGAGCCCCGCTCGAGCGCACCATGCTGGTACGCTCCGAAGACGTCGAGTGGACCGACATCTGGAACACCGTGGGCCTGCGCGGTACCGCCAGCGACCAGTTCGCGCTCAACGACTTCTTCGTGCGCGCCGACCATTCGATCACGCGTGAGTTCGACCGGGAATGCCGCGAGCGCGGCCCGCTCTACCGCATGAGCAACCACACCTGTTATCAGGTCGGCTTTGCCGGTGTCGCCTGCGGCATCGCCCGCACTGCCCTCGACAACTTCGTTGATACGATGCGCAACAAGGTGCCGCGTGGCGCGAGGATCTCCTTGCGGGATAATGCCGT
Source organism: Bradyrhizobium sp. RDI18 (assembly GCF_043203335.1). Classification (NCBI taxonomy): domain Bacteria; kingdom Pseudomonadati; phylum Pseudomonadota; class Alphaproteobacteria; order Hyphomicrobiales; family Nitrobacteraceae; genus Bradyrhizobium; species Bradyrhizobium sp. RDI18. Next base: position 915,977 of record NZ_JBICRN010000008.1, read on the forward strand.
GGTCCAGTGCAACCTCGCCCAGGCGGAAGTCAATCTTCGCGCCGCGCGAGGCTACGTGCTGCAATCGATGGCCGATACCTGGAAGGATCTCACCGCGGGCGCCACCATCACGGTCGCGCAGCGAATGAACATGCGCATGGCCTCGACCCATGCCATCCACAAGGCGCGCGAGGCGGTCGACTTCGCCTACAACGCCGCCGGCGCCACCGCGATCTTCGAAAACCATCCGCTGGAGCGGCGGTTCCGCGACATCCATACCGTGACCCAGCAATTGCAGGGCCAGCTCAGGCATTTTGAAACCGTCGGCGCCTGGATGATGGGCGTCGATACGGACCTTAGCTTTGTTTAGGGAGAGCGACCATGGGACTTGGCGGACTGCAGCATTACACATCGAGCCCGCCGATCTCGAGCGCACCAAGGATTTCTATTGCGATGTGCTCGGGCTGGAAAACGGCGATCGCCGCCGCTCGATTTCCCCGGCTATTGGCTCTATTCCGGCGGCACGGCCACGGTGCATCTTGATGGGCACGCGCAAGCCGCGTGAGGGCATCGTCGTTCGCGGCACCGAGAAGAAGTATGAAAATACCGGCCGGCTTGGACCATATCGCCTTTGCCGCCACCGATGTCGACGGCATGCGCAAGCGCCTGCAGTCGAAAGGCGTCAAATTTCGCGAGAGCGTCGTGCCGCGCACCGGCGACATCCAGTTCTTTCTCTACGATCCCGACGGCGTCGGCGTGGAGCTGAACTTTCCGAAAACCTGAGGCCTCGCTCCTGCCGTCCGGATGTCCACGTGATGTTGGGGTGCAACACCGTCCCTCAAACAGTGAAGTTCCCGACAACGCCGCAAGTCAGCCATCAGTAAGGCGCGAGTCCGTCAGGGTTTCATCATCATTGCAATGAGATTGGGAGGGGCCGCGCCGCTGCGGCAGAATAGCCGGGTGCCGTGCCTTTCAACCTACCCCAGGGCACACGTACCCGGCTGTTCGTCCGGCAGAGCCGGCTAGTCGAGCCCGCGCTCGTGGCTCAAATTGACCATTTCCTGAATGAAGATCGCCTTTTGCTTATCGTTCAGGGTGGCAAATAGCGGCTCGGCGGCATCGGCCACGTTGCGCTGATCGACGGCGCGATCATTGAGAAATTGAGCCTCGTTGCGCATCTGCTCGATGATGTCGTCGGGAGGATCGCGTTTGGCGCGCGCAACGCGCAGATTGAGCCGGTCGGCGCCGTTATGACCGAGATAGTGCATCGCACTGTTGAACGCGGCCCAATGCTTCTCCTGCTCGGGCGTGAGATTTAGCTCCTTCTTGATCCGCTCGATGTTGGCGTCGCTGTTGGCGACGATCTGTTCGGCCGTCAGTTGCGGCGCGCCGGTCTGGGTGAGGACGGCCGGCTGCTGCGGTTGTTGCTGCTTTGCGGTCTTCGTCGCTTTGGACCCCTTCGAAGGCTTCGCGGTATCACCTTGCTTGGAAGCTTCGCCTTGCTTGGGAGCCTCGCCTTGTTTGGAATCCTTCGCCGCCGGTGCCTGTCCGCCCTTGTTGTTATTGTTGCCCCCGGTCAGGACGCCGGTGACACCGGTGACCACGCCGACGACGCCGCCGATCGCGCCGCCCAGCACGCCACCGACCGGGCCGGCAGCCTTGTTACCTTCGCGCGCCCCTTGTTGTACGCCCTGCACCAGCCCTTGCGCGTTCGCGGTCGCACATGTGCCAAGCACCAGCACGACTATGGCGCCAAGTACAAAACACCAGCGCGACGGTGTCGGCGCAAGCTGCTGAGGACGTGTCATTGTCGGGTCTCCATGGTCCGATCGAGAAACTTGCCACGCGCAATCGCCAAGGCGCGCGAGAATCCTCTTTGCCTAAACTATCGTCTCCGCCCCAAACTCGTCCACCGCTGCGCCGGACGGTTCCCCGGCAGGAAACAGCTTCCGGGCAAAGGCGTTACATGCGCGTTCGATCGACCGCGGCGCAATTGCACACCCGCTCGAGCGTAAAGTGTGCGGCGCAATATTGCCGCGTCAATTATTGACGATGTCGAGGACACGACATCATTGCTCCCGCGGCCCGGAATTTCCACGCAACGTTAGTTCAATGACGGCCGCCGCTGTGTTTTCTCGACAGATGCAAACAATTCTGGTCTGATCCGATTACAAAATCTCCGCTGGCGGCCGCTTCGATGCGACTCCCCACCAGACGGAGAAGAATAATAAGAAGCAAAATCTGGCTCAGCAAAGAGGAAACGCTATGTCTCGCAGGAAGCTTTCTCGCCGACAATTCGTTGCTGCGACAGCGCTATCATCCGCAGCGCTCATCACCGCGCCCTATGTGCGCGGCGCCCACGCCGCCGGTAAGCTATCGATCGGTTTCTGGGACCACTGGGTTCCCGGCGCCAACAAGGCCTCGACAGATATCGTCAACGCCTGGGCGGAGAAGGAGAAGGTCGAGGTTCAGATCGACTACATCCCGAGCCAGGGCAACAAGAACCTGCTCACCATCGCAGCCGAAGCACAGGCGAAATCCGGCCACGATATTCTCGCGATGCCGACCTGGTGGCCGCATGCGCAGGCCGAGCTGCTGGAACCCATGAACGACGTCATGGAAGGCCTCATCAAGCAGAACGGCGAACCCAACGGTACCGTGAAATATCTCGGCCAGTCCAAGGGCAAATGGCTCGCGGTGCCCGCGAGCGTCGGCAGCCAGATCAAGGGGCCCTGTTCCCGCATCGACCTGATGAAGAAGCATGCCGGCATCGACGTGCAGGCATTGTATCCTGCCGGTGCCGCGCCGAAGGCCGACAGCTGGACCCTGGACACCTTCCTCAAGGCCGCCGAGGCCTGCCAGAAAGGCGGCGTTCCGTTCGGCATCGGACTTGGCGAGACCAGCGACAACGTCGATACGGCCGGCGCAATCTTCCAGTCGTTCGGTGCGGCCCTCGTCGATGAGAAGGGTAACGTCACGGTGAAGACCGACGCGGTGCGCCAGGCACTGGAATTCTACAAGAAACTGATCTCCTTCCTGCCGCCGGACGCCGGCGCCTGGGACGACTCCTCCAACAACAAATGGCTGGTCTCCGGCAGGGGCGCCATGGTCATGAACCCGCCAAGCGCCTGGGCGGTCGCCAAGCGCGACGCACCGCAGGTGGCCGAGCAGTGCTGGACCCACGGCTTCCCGGCCGGTCCGAAGGGCCGCTACGCGCCTTACCTCTCCTATTTCTGGGGCACCTGGTCGTTCTCCAAGAACAAGGAAGCGGCCAAGAGCGTGCTCAGGGCGCTTTCGCAAGCGGATGCGATCGAGAAGATGTGTGTGGCGAGCGGCGGCTACGACCTGCCCTGCTACGAAAAGCTCACCACGCTGAAGGTCTGGCAGGAGGAAGGGCCGCCGAAGGGCACGCTCTACCACTACCCGAATCCGCACAACCACCAGACTCTTTCGATCGCCGCCGCGCCCGCCCCGCCGAAGATCGCGCAGCAGATCTACACGCAGGCGACCCTGACCAAGATGTGCCTGCGTTATCACCAGGGCGAAGCGATGGAAAAGGTGCTCGCCTGGGCCGAAGGCGAGTGCGAAGGCTTCATGCGGAGCTGACGGACGGGGACACCCTGGCGGCCTGCGTGATCGCAGGCCGCCATTTCCCTATCCGCCTTCAATCGTAGGCCCGGCAAAAGCCGACAGAAACGTATCAGGGATGAAAGCACACCATGGCTGACGTCGCATTGCAGCCGAACCGGGGCGCCGCACAAGCCGCGCGCAAGCGCTCCAGCCTGCACAAAATGCTCAGGCGCAAATCGACAGTGGCGTTCCTGATGACGCTGCCGCTGATCCTCCTGATCGCGACTCTCGTGATCTATCCGGCATTCTACGCGCTGCACCTGGCGACCTTGAACAAGTCGATGCAGCGCTTCGTCGCGCTCAGCAATTTCGAATTCCTGTTCAGGCGCGAGACGTTCTGGCTCGTCGTCAAGCAGTCCTGCATCTTCGCGATCACGGCCGTCATCTTCAAGGCGCTGCTGGGCTTTATCATTGCGCATTTCGTTCACAACATTCCGGCCAAGGGCCAGCGCAAATGGCGCGGCATGCTGCTGGTGCCGTGGGTGATTCCGCCGGCGATGAGCACGCTCGCTTGGCTGTGGCTGTTCGATCCCTCCTACAGCGCTTTCAACTACACGCTCTCGTTCTTCGGAATCGGGCCGATCCCATGGACCGGCGATGCCATGTGGGCGCGCTTCTCGGTCATTCTCGTCAACATCTGGGTCGGCGCGCCGTTCTTCATGATCATGTATCTGGCGGCGCTGAAATCCGTGCCGGAACAGCTTTACGAGGCCGCTGCCATCGACGGCGCCAATTGGTGGCAACGCATCTGGTACGTCACGCTGCCGATGATGCGAAACATCATCGCGATTACGACGCTGTTCTCGCTGATCGTGACGTTCGCCAATTTTGACATCGTACGCATCCTGACCGCGGGCGGCCCGCTCGATCACACCCATATCTTCGCGACGTGGGCGTTCCGCATCGGAATCGAGGGCAGCGATATACCGCTGGGCGCCAGCGTCTCCCTCTTCATGGTGCCGATCCTGGCGATCGCAGCGATTTTCATCCTGCGCGACATCAACAAACGCGGGAACGAAGCCTGATGACCACGGTAACAATCGACAAGGCCGCGCCGACCCGCAAGGTCAAGTACGGCAGCATGAGCCGCGACCGGGCCTGGGCGCTGCGCTGGTCGTATTTCTTTCTGGTGATCTTCGCGATCTTCTCACTGACGCCGCCGATCTACATGCTCATCACGTCATTGAAGAGCAGCGCGGAGATTTCGGCGGCGACCAATCCGTGGTGGGTGTTCCACCCAACGCTCGAGAACTATGTCGGTCTGCTGACCTCGAACCAGTTTCTGCGCTTCTTCTGGAACTCGGCGATCGTCTCCATCTTCGTCGTCACCATCACCATGCTGATATCGGTGCCGGCGGCTTTCGCCCTGGCGCGAATGCGGTTCTGGGGTTCGGCAACGCTCGCGACGGGCGTGTTCCTGACCTATCTCATTCCCGAGACACTGCTCTTCATTCCGCTTTTCAAGATGTTCGCGGTGATCGGCGACTGGACCGGCATCCAGCTCATCAACAGATGGTACGTGCTGCTGATTCTCTATCCGACGCTCACGGTGCCGTTCTGCACGTGGATCATGATTGGCTACTTCGCGTCGATCCCGAAGGAGCTGGATGAAGCGGCCGTGATCGACGGCGCCTCATGGATCCAGACGCTGACGCGGATATTCATTCCGGTTGCCTTTCCCGGCATCATCGCGGCGACCATCTTTGCCTTCACTGTCTCCTGGGCGCAATTCCTCTATCCGCTGGTGTTCACGACGTCGACCGATCAACTTGTGATGCCGGTTGGGATCATCACCACGCTGATCAAGGGTGACGTGTTCAACTGGGGGCAGATCATGACCGGCGCCCTGCTCGGCGCAGCGCCGCCGCTCATCATCTACGCATTCCTGATGGACTATTACATTGCCGGCCTGACCGCCGGTGCGACAAAGGGTTGATCTCATGGCTGACGTGACGCTGCGTAAGGTTGTGAAGCGCTATGACGAGGTCGAGGCGGTGCGCGGCATCGACCTCGACATTGCGGACCATGAGTTCGTGGTGCTGGTCGGACCATCGGGCTGCGGAAAGTCGACAACGCTGCGGATGATCGCCGGCCTGGAAGATATCTCCGACGGCGACATCATGATCGGCGGCGACATCGTCAACGACGTGCCGCCGAAGGATCGCGATATCGCGATGGTGTTTCAGAACTACGCGCTCTACCCGCACATGACGGTTGCGGAGAACATGTCGTTCGGATTGCGGCTGAAGCGCTACCCGAAGGCCGAGATCAAGAGCCGTATCGACGAGGCCGCGCGCATGCTCGACATCGTCGAGCTGGTCGACCGCAAGCCGAAGCAATTGTCCGGCGGTCAGCGCCAGCGCGTCGCCATGGGCCGCGCCATCGTGCGTAACCCAAAGGTGTTTCTGTTCGACGAGCCGTTGTCCAACCTCGACGCCAAGCTGCGCGTGCAGATGCGGATCGAGATCAAGAAGGTGCACCAGAAGGTTCGCACCACGACGGTCTACGTGACCCACGACCAGGTGGAGGCCATGACGCTGGCCGACCGAGTGGTGGTGATGAACCATGGCCGGATCGAGCAGATCGGCACGCCGAACGAGCTCTATCACAAGCCGGCGACGAAATTCGTCGCCAGCTTCATCGGTTCGCCGGCGATGAATTTCATCCCGTGCCGGTTGGAGGATCTCGCCGGCAAGTTGCACATCCGGTTGACCGACCGGATCGCCTTCCCGCTGCCGCCGGCCCGCGCCGCCCGATATCAGGGCATTCCGCGCACCGACAAATTGCTGCTGGGGCTGCGGCCCGAGCATATCACCGAGGCTCGGCCGCATCTTGCACCCGGCGTGGAGGCCTTCGACACCGTGCTCGACGTCACCGAGCCGATGGGAATGGAAACGCTGATTTATTTTACGCTGGAAGGCTCGCAGGTCTGCGGCCGGGTCAATCCCAATGCCGGCGCGCAGGACGGCGCGCCCCTCCGATTGGCTGTGGACCTCAACAATATGCACCTGCTAAACGAGGTGACCGGCGTCGTCCTTTGACGGCGCAATTGCGTGATCTAAGGGCAGGAAATGACTACCAACAAGAAGAAAATCTTCATTACGGAATCGATGTCGCAGCAGGGAAGAGCGCTGCTTCACGCGCGAGACGACATCGAACTCGTCGAATTTCCCAACATGATTTCGCAGAAGGATTTCGAAGCCAAGCTGAAGGAGCATGCGCCGGTGCACGGTGTCGCCCTTGGCGCCACCCGCTTCGGCGAGCCCGAGTTGGAAGCCTCGAAAGACATGCTGGTGGTGACGCGGATCGGTGTCGGATTCGACGCCGTCGACGTCCCCGCGCTGAGCCGCCGCAAGGTGCCGCTGATGGTGGCGGGCACCGCCAATTCGCCATCGGTTGCCGAACACGCGCTGTTCATGATGCTCACGCTCGCCAAGCGCGCAACGGAAATGCATTCGCTGGTCAGGGACGACAAATGGGCTGATAGGCTCGGGATGCTGCCCTACGACCTGTTCGGCAAGACCGTCCTGATCGTCGGTTTCGGGCGCATCGGCACGCGCACGGCCAAGCGCTGCCTCGCGATGGAAATGAACGTCCTGGTTTTCGACCCCTATAAGCACCCCGCCGACATCAAGGCCGCCGGTTGCGAACCGATCGCCGACCTCAACGCGGCACTGCCGCGCGCCGACTTCGTCAGCATCCATTGCCCCAAGAACCCGGAGACGGTCGGCATGTTCAATGCCGACAGGCTGAACCGAATGCAGCCGTCAGCCTATCTGATCAACACGGCGCGCGGCGGAATCGTCGACGAGGCCGCGCTGCACGACGCGCTGGTGTCCGGCAAGCTTGCCGGCGCGGGCCTCGACGTTTTCGAGCAGGAGCCGCCGCCGGCCGGTCAGCCGTTACTCGCCCTGCCGAACGTCATCATGGCGCCGCATGTCGCCGGCGTCACGGTGGAAGCCGTGGACCGGATGAGCGAGCAGACCGCCCGCAACATTCTGAGCGTATTGGACGGCGATCCCTTGCGCCAGAACGTGATTAATCAGGAAGTGCTCGGCTAAGATCGTCCGCAGTAAATGGCCCCAGGGATGGCCGGTCTATCGGCCGGCCGGCCGGCAAGCGAGGTGTGTGCATGGCCTTCAAGGAATACGGCGATTACGACGCGGTCGGCCTTGCCGAACTGGTTCGGAAGAAGGAGGTCTCGGCCAAGGAATTGCTCGACGAGGCCATCGCTCGCACGGCAAAGGTCGATCCGCAGATCAACGCGGTGGTCGTCAAGCATTACGAGTATGCCGAGCGTCAGATCGAACACGGCCTGCCCGACGGTCCCTTTACCGGCGTGCCATTTCTGCTGAAGGACCTCGACCTCCTGGAAGGCACGCGCACGACCTCAGGCGCCACGGTCCTGAAGGATTTCGTGGCTGACCATACCGGGACGCTGGCGCGGCGTTTCCTCGAAACCGGCGTATCCATCTTCGGCAAGAGCTCCAGTCCCGAATTCGGCTTGATGCCGACGACGGAGTCGCGCCTGTTCGGGCCGACCCGCAATCCCTGGAATCTGGAGCATTCTTCCGGCGGATCGTCCGGCGGCGCCGCGGCGGCGGTTGCCGCTCGCATCCTGCCCGTCGCGCACGCCAGCGATGGCGGCGGCTCGATCCGCATCCCCGCCTCCGCTTCCGGCGTGTTCGGCCTGAAGCCGACCCGGGCGCGCAATCCGCTCGGTCCTGATCGCGGCGAAGGCTGGGCCGGATTTTCCTGCGGCCATGTCGTGAGCATCAGCGTGCGCGATAGCGCGGTGATGATGGACGCGATCCACGGTCCGGAGCCGTCGAGCCCCTATGTCGCGCCGCCGCCGGAGCGGCCGTTTTCGCAGGAAGTCGGCCGCGACCCAGGCAAGCTCCGTATCTCGTTCACCGATAAATCGCCGTATGGCGATGCCATCGATCCGGAAATCGCGGCAGCCGTGCGTGAGATCGCAAGCCTTCTGGCGGGGCTCGGCCATCACGTCGAGGAACGGGCGCCGGCGCTTGCCGCCGATCCAGCCGCGGTCATGACCACCATCGTCGGCGGAAACACCGCACTGACGGTTCGTTTGATCGAGCAGCGGCTCGGGCGAGAGATGACGGATAATGATCTCGAGATATTGACGCTGGCGCATTCGCGCAACGCAACGAGGACCTCGGCGACCGACTATGTGGCGGCCCAGCTCGCCGCCTTCCAGATTTCCCGCTCACTGGCGACCTTCTTCGAGAGCTGCGACGTCTTCCTGTGCCCGACGTTATGCGCGCCGCCGCTGCGCATCGGCGAACTCAACACCATGTCAAACGACCTGTCGCACATTGCTCCGATCCTGCGCCGCTACATGCCCGGCACCTCCATGTTCAACATGTCCGGGCAGCCGGCGATGTCGGTGCCACTGACCTGGAGCAAGGCCGCATTGCCGCTTGGCATGATGTTTTCGGCCAGGTTCGGCGACGAGGCCACTCTGTTCCGGCTAGCCGGCCAGCTCGAACAGGTCCGGCCCTGGAAGAACAAATTACCGCCAGTGCGCGCTTAACTACGCCCCAAAAAGCCACGGATTGACAAAGCCTGGCTTTATTCGGAAGCAAGGAAAGGGCCGTGGGCGGCGACGGATACTGATTCCGCAAACGGGCTCGATCCGGAGGCTGAATCGTGACCCAAAGCGACCCGACCGACAACGCCCTGGCGACCATCGCCAGCATCCTTGACCCGCCGGCAAGCCGTCGCGAACCCGAAAACCCCGCGGCTGCGGAGCGGATGCCCGTGGCCCCTCCGCCCATCCCCACGCCGCCTCCGCCCATCGAGGCTCATGGTTACTGCAAGTTCGGACCCGGTCCGATGATCGCGATCCGTTTCAAATGGACGGTCCGCCTCGACAATGGCGAGTATTATGTCGACGAGACCATCGGAGAGAATTCCACGCCGATCGTCACCGGGCCGATGTCGAGAGAATCCGCGATCCAGATGGTGGACGATCGCGAAAGCGACGCGCGCCGACGCTTCGAGCAATTCAAGAGCGAGATGACCGGGCGTAACACCGCGGCGAATCTGGCCCGCAAGGACAACGGCGAGGCGTAACTTCCGCTATTGTTGACGGCTATCTCGGCGGCCCCAGGAAATCCTTCTTGGCCAGATCGACACCGGCATGGCGCAGGATGAGTATCATCTAATTAATGCCGCTCGGCTCGATTGATTCTCGGTTGGACGAACGTGTTTTCTGAGGAAATTGACCGTCCATTGGGCGCAATTTAGACTGCCGCGGTCGAATTGAACCAAAGCGGCTAGTACACGACTTATAGTTTGAAAGTGATCTGGATCACGTTGAGTGAAGCTGCCGCTGCGTAGTAGCTGCGGGAATCCGGATTCCCTGTTCAGGAGGTCGTTATAATGAAGAAGTGCCTCGCTATCGCCGCGCTCTTGCTGGCTGGCACCGTCACCGCTGCACAGGCGCAGTACACTTTCGAGTATGGTGGCCGCACCATTACGATCGATCCCGATCGCGGCACCGTTTCTATTCCCGGCGTCTACGACAATACCGGCAAGAAGACCAAACGTGCGCGTGGCGAGGAAGGCGATCTTGATCGTCCGACCAGGAAGGCTCCGCCGCAGGCAAAGACTTCCCCGCAGGCCGCACCCGAGACTGCGCCAGCGCCGGCCGCGCCGGCACCAGCGGAGCAAGCGGCTGCCCCTGCGACTGCGCCGGCACCTGCTGCCCCTGCTCCGGCCGCTCCCGCAGCGGCAACGGCAGCGCCGTCGAGCACGACGGCACCCGTTGCACCGGCTGACGCCGTCGCGCCTGCGGCGGCAGCGCCCGCTGCTCCCCCAGTGCAACAGAACGCCGCGCCGGCAGTCCCGCCAGCAGCTCCCGTTGCCGCGCCGGCGCCACCGCCACCGCAACAGAAACAGGCCGCGGCTCCGGCAGCTTCGGAGGCGCCGCCTGCGAACTCACCGCTCGGCGTTTGGCTGACCGAGGAGAAGGAAGGCAAGGTGCGGATCGAACCGTGCGGCCCCAATCTCTGCGGCTACTCCGTCGACAAGAAGTCGAACCAGAACGGCGAGCAGGTCCTAATCAACATGAAGCCCGGCAAGGATAAGTGGAGCGGCCGGATTTTCGATCCGAACACCGGCAGCACCTACGATTCGACGATCGCGCTCAAGGGCACCGACAGTCTGCGCGTTCAGGGCTGCGCCTTCGGCGGCATGTTCTGCGGCGGCCAGACCTGGACCCGCGTCAACTGACTAGCAGGCGCTGCTGCGTATTCGACCGAAACCCCGCCTCTGCGCGGGGCTTCTTCATGGATATTGACGCGTGATGGCAATCACAGTCGTCATGGAACCGCTGTGAGATCGTGATCGGGTCCAAATCAAAGGGGCTCGTCATGGTAAAGTCTCGGAAATCCGTGGTCGCCGTTTCGCTGCTTGCTGCACTGGGCTTTGCGACGCCATCTGCAGCAGCAACATTCGACGGCGACTGGAATGTGCAGATCGCTTCGTCGAACGCCGCCTGCAGCAGCGTCGCCTCGGTCTCGATCGGAATCAACAATGGTCAGATCGCCTCGCACAACGCGGCTATCACGGCCTCCGGCCGCGTAGCGGAGGCCGGCGCCATCCGCGTGACCCTTGCGAGCGGTATGAAGCGCGCGGTCGGCTCCGGCGTTCTCACAGGCACGTCAGGATCGGGCACATGGCGCGCGGCCCTGTGCTCCGGCACCTGGACCGCGCAGCGGATGTGAAGCGGCAGGAACTCAGCCGACCTTCTCGGAATATTCCGCGTCGGTCACGTGCTCCATCCAGGTCACGTAGCTACCGTCGAGCGCTTCCTGCATGGCGATGTGGGTCATCGCGTTGGTCGGCGAAGCGCCATGCCAGTGCTTCTCGCCGGGCGGAATCCAGACGACATCACCGGGACGAATTTCCCTGATCGGCCCGCCTTTGGCCTGCACCCGTCCGACCCCCGAGATGACGTAGAGCGTCTGACCCAGCGGATGCGTATGCCACGCCGTGCGCGCGCCGGGTTCAAAGGAGACGCGCGTCGAGGCCAGCCGTGCCGGCGCCTCGGTCTGGATGATCGGATCCTGCAGCACCGTGCCGGTGAAATATTCGGTCGGCGCCCGGCGCGTCGGCCGGGAGCCCGCGAGATGGATTTCCATGGGGTTGCCTCTGCCTGTTGAAGTTATGTCTTCGTCGCGGCGTAGCGCGCCTTGGTCTCGGCGTTCATCGGATAGAGGCCGGGCAATGCCGCGCCGTTGTTCACCTCGTTGACGATCCAGGCTTCCATTCGTTCCTGCTCCGGCCCTTCGGCCAGCACGTGGTCGAGCAGGGCGTGCGGGATCAGGACGGCGCCGTCCTGGTCGGCGACGACGATGTCGTTCGGGAACACCGCGACTCCGCCGCAGCCGATCGGCTCGCCCCAGCCCACGAAGGTAAGCCCCGCCACGGAAGGCGGCGCGGCGAAGCCGTCGCACCAGACCGGGAGATTGGTGCCGAGCACGCCTTCGACATCGCGCACCACACCATCGGTGATCAACGCCGCAACCCCGCGCTTGACCATGCGGGCACAGAGGATGTCACCGAAGATGCCGGCATCGGAGACGCCCATGGCATCGACCACGGCGATGCAGCCTTTCGGCATGGCTTCAATCGCGGTGCGGGTCGAAATCGGCGAGGACCAGGATTCTGGTGTGGCGAGATCTTCGCGCGCGGGCACGAAGCGCAGCGTGAAGGCCGGACCGACCAACCGCGGCTGCCCCGGCCGCAGCGGCTTGGTGCCGCGCATCCAGACGTTTCGCAGGCCCTTCTTGAGCAGCACGGTGGTGATGGTGGCGGTCGAGACGCCGGACAGGGTTGCGATGGCTTCGGGGGACAGGGACATCTGGAATGCAGGCTCCGGAGGATAGTTGAAAGGTTGCGCATCTTGCGAAGCGCAGACATCGCGTCAAGGGTCGGTGGGAAGAAGCGCGATCATAACATCTTATCGTCGGACTGCAGATTAATTTATTGAACTTACTGGCGGATTTCGCGCGATGCGAATTCCACCCGCGGCCAAAACACGCTAGAGGTTGAGGCTGGCACGAGAGCTGCGAGATAAGTTAGAGGCCATGGCCGCAACGTTACCCCCGCCCCGCCTGTTGCCGAGCGGCGACAGCGCCATCACGGTGGAATTCAGCCGCAACATCGACGATGCCGCCAACCGGCGGGTGCTGGCGCTCGACCGCGCGCTGGCTGCTGAGCCGATCGCAGGCGTCACCGAGACGGTGCCGACCTATCGTTCGCTGCTGGTCCATTACGATCCGGTCCAGATCGATTTCGGCAGGCTTGGTGAAAGGATTCTCGCGCTCGCGCAGCTCCCGGTACCGGCGACGACAAAAACCCGGCGCTGGCGCATTCCGGTCGTTTATGGCGGCGAGCACGGCATCGACCTCGAGGACGTCGCAAAAACCCTCAACACGACGCCTGAGGAGATCGTGGCGCGGCACGTCGCCGGCGACTACCGGGTCGCGATGATCGGCTTTACGCCCGGCTGGTCCTATCTCAGCGGACTTGCGGATTCTCTCCATATGCCGCGGCGGCAAAATCCACGTTTGCTGACGCCGGCCGGCACCATCTCGATCGGCGGGGTGCAGACCGGCGTGCAATGCCTCGCCGGCCCGAGCGGTTGGCACCTTCTGGGACGAACGGCCGTTCGCACCTACCAGCTTCACCGCGACCCGATTTTTTTGCTGGAGCCTGGCGACAACGTCACCTTCACGCCCGTCGATGCCAAGACGTTTGCGGAACAGGATCGCGCCGCCGAAGCCGGCGAATTCATTGCCGAGCAGATCGCCTCATGAGCAAGCTCGTCGTTGCATCGATCGGCCCGGCGAGTTCGGTACAGGACGGCGGACGTCCCGGCGCCCAGCGCTACGGCCTGGTGCCGAGTGGCGCAATGGATCGGCTGGCGCTGGCGGCCGCCAACACGCTGGTTGGCAATGAGCCGTTCACGGCAGCCGTCGAAGTCGGCCCATTCGGGGCGAAATTTACCGCGCGCGCCGGCGCGGTGCGCGTCGCGCTGACGGGAGCCCCGCGCAATGCCGATATCGCCGGCCGCGCCGTGGCATCGGATACATCCGCAACCATCGCCGATGGCGAGACGCTGACGCTTGGCTTTGCCCGCGGCGGCGCGTTCAGCTATCTCGCGATTGAAGGCGGCATTTCCGGCGAGCCGATGTTCGGCAGCCTGGCCGTCAATGCCCGCGCAGGCCTTGGCAGCCCCTATCCTCGCCCACTGCAGGCCGGCGACGAGCTACCGGCGAAGGCCGCAAGCGGCGCGGCGGAACGGCGGATCGAATTGCCGGCGGCAACCGACGCGCCGATCCGCATAGTCTGGGGTCCACAGGACGATGAATTCACCGATGAGACCAAAAAGCTGTTTGTCGACAGCGAGTGGAAGATATCGGCGACCAGCGACCGCATGGGCTACCGGCTTGAAGGCCCCACCCTCAAGCACCTCCACGGCCATAACATCGTCTCCGACGGCACCGTCGACGGCAGCCTGCAGGTGCCTGGTAACGGCCAGCCGATCGTGCTGATGCCGGATCGCGGCACCAGCGGCGGCTATCCCAAAATCGCAACGGTGATTTCGGCCGACCTCGGGCGATTGGCACAGATCCCCGCCGGGCGCGCCTTTCGCTTTCGCGCCGTCAGCATGGCGGAAGCCCAGGCCGAAGCGCGCAAATTTGCGGAACTGTTGCGCACCCTGCCCGAGCGTCTGCGCGCAATCGAGAGCGTTGATCTCAACATCGACGCGCTGCACGATGCCAATGTCGCAGGGCACGCCGTCAGCGCGGTCGATGCAGGAACCTGGCACGCAGTATCTCTGGCCGACGTAGCCGGCCCGGACTGACCACCAATCCACTCACGAGAAGCGGACGGACAACATGACAACCATCGACCTCAATTGCGATCTCGGCGAAGGATTTGGCGCGTGGGAAATGGGCAATGACGCCGCGATGATCGAGCTTGCGACGTCGGTGAACGTCGCCTGCGGCTTTCATGCCGGCGATCCCGACATCATGCGCCGCACCGTCGAACTGGCGAAAGCGCGCGGCGTCTCGGTCGGCGCGCACTCTGGATATCGCGACCTGCACGGCTTCGGTCGGCGGCCGATCCCGGGCCTCAAGTCTTCGGAGATCGAGAACCTCATCGCCTACCAGATCGGCGCGCTGCAGGCGATTGCGACCGCGGCCGGTTACAAGGTTACCCACGTCAAGGCGCATGGCGCGCTCTCCAACGTCGCCTGCGAGGACGACACGACCGCAAAAGCCATCGCCAACGGCATCAAGGCGGTCGATCCCAATCTGATTTTCGTGGTGCTCGCTAATTCCAAGCTGGTGCAGGCGGGAGAAGCCGCCAATTTGCCGATGGTGCACGAGGTGTTTGCCGACCGCGCCTATGAAGACAACGGCTCACTGGTGTCACGCAAGAAGCCCGGCGCCGTGCTGCACGATGCGAAACAAATCGCCGATCGCGTGGTGCGGATGGTGCAGGACGGCGCGGTGGTGTCGGTCACCGGCAAGGTGATCAAGATGCGCACCGACACCGTGTGCATTCATGGCGACACGCCGGGTGCAGTCGACATCGCACGCGGCGTTCGTCAGGCGTTGAAGGATGCGGGGATTACGGTCGCGCCGTTCAAGACGGCGCGTTGATCTCAGAACGGATGGACCGACGGCGTGCCGAACACGATGGCGGCAATGAGCGCGAACGCGCTGTAGAGCGCGGCGGTGTGAAAGCCGGTGCCGGAACGGCGGGACACCGAGCGTGCATAAAGGTGCAGGCGGGCTTCCGCCGATAGTTCGCGCATGGTCGATCTCCAACGCAGCATGGAGTGCATATGGAATATCGATCGCGTCCGGATGCAAGATATCCGCAGAAATAGCGATGGGGGCGCTCCGGCGCGCTCCATTTCGAGGGGAAATTTCCCTTCTTTCCGACCAGAGCGAGAATTTTATTCGGGCCGATTTGAGTGGGGTTGGAGCCCGGATTAGTAAACGTCCTGCTGGAACCGGCCCTTTTTCTTGAGTTCCCCGACGAAGCTGACGGCCTCGTCGGTGGTTCGGGCGCCGAATTGGGCGGCGATGTCGACCAGCGCGCGCTCGACGTCCTTGGCCATCCGCTTGGCATCGCCGCAGATGTAGACATGGGCGCCTTCGGCAAGCCAGGTCCATACCTCGCGGCCAACCTCGCGCATGCGGTCCTGTACGTAAAATTTCTTGTTGCCATCGCGCGACCACGCCAGCGACAACCGCGTCAGGAGACCCGAGGTCTTCATCGCATTGAGTTCGTCGGCATAGAAGAAATCGCAATCGCTGCGCTGATGGCCGAAGAACAGCCAGTTCTTGCCGGGGGCGCCGGTGGCGCGGCGATCGAGCAGGAAGGCGCGGAACGGCGCGATACCCGTCCCAGGGCCGACCATGATGATTGGGGTCTTCGGGTCTTGCGGCAGCGCGAAGCCATGGGCCTTCTGTACGTAGACCTTGACCTCGTCGCCGGGACTGATGCGCTCGGCAAGGAACGTCGAGGCCAGTCCCAAACGACGACGCTTGTTGACCACATAACGCACGCAGTCGACCGTCAGCGACAGCTTTCCGGGCGTCGCATTGTGCGACGACGAGATCGAGTAAAGCCGCGGCTGTAATGGCTCCAGCGCTTCGACAAAGGCCTCGGGATGCGGACGGATGCGGGAGAATTTCTGCAATACCGCCATGACGTCGAGCGTCACCGCGTCGCCATCGGGATCTTCGCCCTGCGCCAGCGCGCGAGCTTTCTCGCGTAGCGCGCCGCCGGTCAGATACGAGATCAACTCGAACAGTGAATCCGGCGCAGGCGACAGTGAGACGTCGTCGCGCAATACTTCACGCAACGTCTTTCCCCTCACCTCCGTTGTATGCGATGCGCCCAGAAGTGCGATGATCTGGTCGACGAGGCCGATGTCGTTGCGCGCAAAGATGCCGAACGAATCACCCACGACATAGTCGAGGCCACATCCGGAGAGATCGAACTCGATATGCCAGGTCTCCTTCTCCGAGCCCTCGCCGTTGAGCAGTCGCCGCGACAGGAATTTTGCGTTTGCGGGATTGTCGCGCGAGCGGCCGGGCTCGCCTGGAGCCGTCGGCGCAACCGCAGCCGCCGCTGCCGCAGGCGCCGATGACGGTGCCTTGTCGATCTCCTCATAAAGCGACTTCAGCATCCGCGCGGTTTCCTTGCCGCCGGGGACGCAGAGGTTGAGCCGCGCTTCGCTCTTGTTCGCGATCACTTCCGAATAGTTGTGGCAGTCATAGCCGCATTGGCCGCAATCCTGCTGCGCCATTGCCGCCATCATCCGCCGCCGCAACGGCCGGCCCTCGGCAAGCTTCATGCGATCGGCGATCGGCATGGTCTGGTCGTGCCACGGCGCTTCGCCGTCATCGCCATCGCCGGCCGCGCCCTGCATGACTTCAGCGCCTTGCTCGGCCGACAACGGCGTCGCATCGGACAGGAGCCCGGCGAAGAACCCGTTCAGCCAGGAGCGCTGCGCTTCGGAGAATGGCGCGTTCGAGGGAATGATCTCGACCTTGGGTGGGGGCGTGATCTGATTCATGAGGACACCTGAGCGTCAGTGACTTGGGCATCGGCCAGCTTGCGCAGCGTCTCGCCGTCATGGCGGCGCGCAAAGGTCAGGAACGTCTCATCGGGTGACGCGCGATGCGTAAGATAGGCCTTCAGCAATTTCTCGACCGTCCTCGGCGCATCCTCGGCCTTGACGTCGCGATAGACCTCCTGCCCGACATCGGCGTCGGGTCCGAAGCCGCCGCCGGTGAAGAGATGATAGCCCTCGACGGGATCGGCATCTTCGCCAACATCCACTTTCGCGGCGATCAGCCCGATATCGCTGATGTAGTGCTGCGCGCAGGAATGATGGCAGCCGGTGACGTGGATGTTGACCGGCGTCTCGATGTTGACGCGTGGCTCACACCAGTCGCCGATTTCGGCGGCATGGCGCTTGGTATCCGCCGCCGCAAACCGGCAGCCGGCATTGCCGGTGCAGGCGATCAGCCCGGCGCGGATTTGCGACGCCTCGACCGCAAGCCCGATCGCCTTGATCGCAGCGACCGCAAGCTCGACGTTCTCGTCGCGCACGCCCGGAATCAGCAGGTTCTGCCACACCGTCAGGCGGATATCGCCGTCGCCAAGATCCTGCGCGATTTTGGCTAGCCCTCGCATCTGCTCGCAGGTGACCTTGCCGAGCGGCAGCGACACGCCGATCCAGTTCAGCCCCTCCTGCTTCTGCCTGTGCACGCCGATATGCGCCGTGCGATCCGAAGCCGGCCGCGGCGCGAGCGCTTCCGACGGCACGCGGGTGAAGGGCTTGCCGAGCCGCTCCTCGACCAGCGCGTGGAATTTTTCGTGCCCCATCCCATCGAGCACATATTTCAGCCGCGCCTTGTTGCGGTTGGTGCGATCGCCGAGTTCGATGAAGATGCGCACGATGGCATCCGCCACCCTGGTGGCATCGGCCGGCTTCACAATGATATCGCTATACTTGGCAAAATCCTTGTGACCCGTGATGCCGCCGATCCCTAAGCGAAACCAGATGCCGGGCTCGGCGCCAAAGCCGTCCTTCACCTCGACCGCGGTGAACGCGATGTCGTTGGTGTCTTCCAGCGCGGCGATCTTGCCGGCGCCGTCGAAGGCGACATTGAACTTGCGCGGCAAGCCATACAGCGAGCGATCGTTGAGGATGTGGTAGTGCCACTCGCGGGCATATTCGCGGGTGTCGATCAGTTCCTGCGGGTCGATCCCCGCCGTCGGCGTGCCCGTGACGTTGCGGATGTTGTCCGCGCCGGTGCCGCGCGAACACAGGCCCAGATCCTGGATGCCCTCGATCAAAGCCACCGCATGCTTGGGCGGAATTTCGCGCACCTGCAAGTTAGCCCGCGTGGTGACGTGGCAGAACGGCCCGCACAGCCGCTCGGCGAGATCGGCAAGGCCCGAAAACTGCCAGTGCTTCAGGATGCCGTTCAGGAATCCTGAGGCGGCACATGTAGGAATCCTGCGCCGGCGCGACGTAGAACAGGCCGTAATAGCGCCAGCGGAAATTATCTGCGGGGTTCGGCGGCGCGTTGTCGAGCGCCTGCTGCTTCAGCCGGGGATAGGCATCGAACGGATGCTCCTCGCGCTTGAACTTCTCCGGATCGGCAAGCTTCTTGCCGGCGGCGATCACCTTGTCCTGCGCCTTGATGTGCGCAGCATCCGGCCCGATCGGTTCGGCATTCGCCTTGCCCGCGCTGCCGCCAATGCCGCGCCCGACCCGGCTGATCTGCAAGCCTGCGGTAAAGCCTTCGAGGTAGCGCTTCTGCTCGTCGGTAAAGTCGACTGTGATCGGTTCGATTTTCATGCGCGACGAAGCTCCTGCGGCCACGGTTGGTGGCGTCAACGAATGGGATGGGCCGCCCAGGAGAATCGGCCAGGCGTGGTGCCGGGCTGTGATTCTGGGTATGCGGTCCGACCAGCTTCGTTGCTGCGGAAATCCATCTTGGACGTAGGTCAGCAGGCATCTGCGACGAGCCGACCGCACTGCACCATACAAGTTGCGTGCCAGATGCAATCGCGACGAATATCTCGAAATTTCAGTCTGTTCCGACGAGGAACTCGAAACTATGAAGCGCGCTTCATAGTTGCTTTCTGAGCATTCTGCCTAGGAACTAGGCGGCCTATACAATTGCCCAATATTTCTTCAATCGACTGGCTTAGGGCTTCCAATGCCCGATCTTGAAAGCCGCCAGATGTCCGGCGATGTCCGCGGGGTCGAATGCGGGGCCGGCAAAGGCGCCGATGGCACCAGGCGCGTCGGGAGCCGCCCCCGGACGTCCCATGGCGGCGTCGTAGAGTTCGGGCCTGAAGACCGCCATGGCGGTCTTCAGCGCATCGGGCCGCATCTGTGTCTGTCCCCAGCGTACCATCTGGGCGTAAAGCCAGGCGGCCTGCGCCGGATCGGGCCGGCCCGCCCCTTCGCGCCCGACCAGCAGATAGCGGCCGCTCTCGCGCCGCTGGCCGTCCGGTGAAATCTTCAGTCGGCCGTCGAGGGTGCGTTGGATCACCTCGGCGCCGACGCCGAGCCGGTCGGGCCGCGCCAGGACATCGGCGGTCTCGGCGCGGTTTCCGGGCTCCTCGATGTATTCGGCGGCATGGGCAGCCGCCCGGATCAGCGCAGCCAGCGCGTTCGGATTCTTTTCCGACCAGCTTTGCCTGACCGCGAGAACCTTTTCGGCCGCGCGCACCAGAATATCAGAGACGAAATGCAGGATGTGGCCGACGCCGAGATCGACCGCGACCGAGTTCCAGGGCGCGCCGACGCAGAACGCATCGACATGGCCATTGGCGAGGCTGTCCACCATGTAGGGCGGCGGCAGCACCACGAGGCGAACATCCTCATCGGGATCGACCCCGCCCGCCGCCATCCAGAACCGGAGCTGGTAGTTATGGGTGGAGAACGGAAACGTCATGCCGAACGTCAGCGGTTCCGCGCCGCTCTTGCGCCTGGCGGCAACGACGCGGGCGAGCGCCAGTGCCGTGGCCATGGGATCGAGCGGGTCGCCGTCGATCTCGCTCATGATCGCGGCGTGCAGCGCCGGCGATACAGTGATCGCGTTGCCATTGAGGCCGAGATTGAATGGCGCAACGATCGGCACCTTGACGTGGCCCAAGCCCAGGCTCGAGGCGATCGCCACCGGTGCCAGCAGATGCGCCGCGTCGAACATGCCGATATTGAGCTTGTCGCGGACGTTGGACCACGACACTTCACGCACCAGCGTGACGTCGAGCCCTTCGGCGGCCGTAAAGCCCTTGTCGACGGCGATGATCAGCGCGGCCGCGTCGACCAGGGGAATGAAGCCGATATGCAGCGGTGTCGTCATTTCAGCAGCTCCGACGCGGTCAGGATCGACTGCGCGATCTCGCCGATTTTCTTCTTCTCGCGCATCGCGGTGGAGCGCATCAGCACATAGGCCTCCTCTTCGGTGAGGCCCTTCACCTTCATCAGGATTCCCTTGGCGCGGTCGATCACCTTGCGCTCCTCGAGCGCCGACTTGGTGCGGTCGAGTTCGTCCTGCAGCTTGGAGAAGGCGTTGAAGCGGGAAATGCAGAGGTCGAGGATCGGCTTGATCCGTTCTTTCTTCAGGCCGTCGACGATGTAGGCGGAAACGCCGGCATCGACGGAGGCCTGGATCGAGGCCGCATCGCTCTGGTCGACGAACATCGCGATCGGCCGCCGAACCGCGCGGCTGACCTGGAACATCTGTTCCAGCACGTCGCGGCTGGGGTTTTCCAGGTCGATCAGGATGACGTCCGGATCGAGCGCATAGATTCGCGCCAGCAGGCTCTGCATTTCACTGATATGCACAACGCCGGTAAAGCCCGCCTCCCGCAACCCCTCTTCCAGGATTGCGGCCCGGATCGGACTTTCGTCGACAATGACGATTTTCGGCGACGACTCAGCGCTCATCGATCAACTCATGCCCCGGCCGGTCATCCATAGCACGTCAGAAGCTGGCGCAAAGCCTTGTAATTATGGGCAATTAGGACTAGCTCGTGCCGATCAATCAGGCAGATGAAATATGCAACAGGCCGCTGCGCCCAAAGTCAGCTTTGTTTCCCTTGGGTGCCCCAAAGCGCTGGTGGATTCCGAGCGCATTATCACCCGTCTGCGCGCCGAAGGCTATGAGCTGGCGCGCAAGCATGACGGCGCCGACATCGTGATCGTCAACACCTGCGGCTTCCTCGACAGCGC
The DNA here is from genome assembly GCF_043203335.1 of Bradyrhizobium sp. RDI18. Taxonomy (NCBI): domain Bacteria; kingdom Pseudomonadati; phylum Pseudomonadota; class Alphaproteobacteria; order Hyphomicrobiales; family Nitrobacteraceae; genus Bradyrhizobium; species Bradyrhizobium sp. RDI18. Next base: position 937,413 of record NZ_JBICRN010000008.1, read on the forward strand.
CAAGCAGGAATCGCTTGGCGCCATCGGCGAGGCGATGGCGGAGAACGGCAAGGTCATCGTCACCGGCTGCATGGGCGCGGAACCCGAGCAGATCGAGGCCGCCTATCCGGGCGTGCTCTCGATATCGGGCCCACAGCAATATGAAAGCGTGCTGGAGGCCGTGCACCGGGCTCTGCCGCCGGTCCATAACCCGCACCTCGATCTGGTACCGCCGCAGGGCGTCAAGCTGACGCCGCGCCATTACGCTTACTTGAAGATTTCCGAAGGCTGCAACAACCGCTGCAGCTTTTGCATCATCCCAAAACTGCGCGGCGACCTGGTGTCGCGTCCGGCCAATGACGTGCTGCGCGAGGCGGAGCGGCTAGTCAAAGCCGGCGTCAAGGAATTGCTCGTCATCTCGCAGGACACGTCGGCCTATGGCGTCGACGTGAAGTATTCCGAAAGCCCCTGGAAGGACCGCCAGGTCCGCGCCAAATTTTTCGACCTCGCCAAGGAACTCGGCGATCTCGGCGCCTGGGTACGGCTGCAATATGTCTACCCCTACCCGCATGTCGACGAAGTCATCGGCCTGATGACCGAAGGCAAGATCCTGCCCTATCTCGATATTCCCTTTCAGCATGCGAGCCCGGACGTCCTCAAAGCCATGAAGCGTCCCGCCGCGCAGGAAAAGACGCTGGCGCGGATCAAGAAGTGGCGCGAAGACTGTCCTGAACTCACGCTGCGCTCGACCTTCATCGTCGGCTTCCCCGGCGAGACCGATTCCGATTTTGCCTATTTGCTCGACTGGCTGGAAGAAGCCGAGATCGATCGTCTCGGCTGCTTCAAATACGAGCCGGTCGCGGGCGCCGCCTCCAACGCGATCGGCAATGCCGTGCCCGACGAGATCAAGCAGGAGCGCTGGAACGCGCTGATGGCGCGGCAGCAGAAAATCTCCGCGCGCCGCCTCAAGCGCAAGGTCGGCACGAGGCAGCAGATCATCGTGGACGAGGTCGGACCGACGGTCGCAAAGGGCCGTTCAAAGGCGGACGCGCCGCAGATCGACGGCGCGGTCTATCTCTCCAGCCGCCGCCCACTGAAGGTCGGCGAAATCGTCACCGCGAAGATCAAGCGGTCGGATCAGTATGACCTGCACGGCAGCGTCGCGGGGTTCTGAACACCGGACGCGGCTTGACATGGCGCACCGTTCGGCTGTATGGGCCATCGCCATGAAACTGAACCGGACCAACCGCCGCGCCTGCCTGCGTCGTCGCTCTGTCGACGATGATGGGTCGCGCCGTGTCCGACGACAACGCTGATTAGCTAGTTTCAGCCAAGTTTTCGAGAAGGCCGCACCCTAAAAAGTGCGGCCTTCTTGCGTTTCGGCCTGCCCCCTTCCCCAAACCCCTGAGGAGATCGACATGACCCATGCTGCCCATCCGTTCGACGCGCTGATGAACATCACCGCCCGCCCGCAGGCCGTGTTCGTTCGCGGCGAGGGCGCATACCTCTGGGATGACGCCGGCAAGCGCTACCTCGATTTCATGCAGGGTTGGGCCGTCAACTGCCTCGGCCATTCGCCGCCCGTCGTCGCCGAGGCGCTTGCCGCGCAGGCAAAACTGCTGCTGACGCCAAGCCCCGCCTTCTACAACGGCCCCAGCCTGAAGCTCGCGCAAGCACTTCGCGAGAAGAGCTGCTTCGATCAGGTCTTCTTCGCTAATTCGGGCGCGGAGGCCAATGAAGGCGCCATCAAGCTCGCGCGGAAATACGGCACCAAACACAAGAACGGCGCCTTCGAAATCATCACCTTCGAAGGCGGATTTCACGGCCGCACGCTCGCAACCATGTCGGCATCGGGCAAGAAGGCGTTCGAGCCGCTGTTCGAGCCGAAAGTGTCAGGCTTCCGCAAGGCCAAGCTCAACGATCTCGATTCGGTGGAGGCGCTGATATCGGACAATACGGTCGCCGTGATGCTGGAGCCGATCCAGGGCGAAGCCGGTGTCTGGCCTGCAACCGATCAATTCCTGAAGGAATTGCGCGCGCTGACGAAAGAGCATGGCCTGCTGCTCATCGTCGACGAGATCCAGACCGGCATGGGCCGAACCGGAAAACTCTTCCACTACGAGCATGCCGGCATCGAGCCCGACATCATGACGCTCGGCAAGGGCATCGGCGGCGGTGTGCCGCTGGCAGCCCTGCTCGCGACCGAGCATGCTTCCCGCTTCGAGCATGGCGACCAGGGCGGCACGTTCAACGGCAATCCGTTGATGTGCGCTGCGGGGCTTGCGGTGCTTGAGGAGGTTTCGAAGCCGGAATTTCTGAAAGCGGCTGCGGATGCCGGCCTGTTTTTGGAAAGCGAGCTGCAGAAACTGTCCGCGCGTCACGGGCTCGGCGAGGTGCGCGGCCGGGGGCTGTTGCTGGCGCTGGACCTCAAACTGCCGATCGGCGCGTCGATCGTAGCGGAAGCGTTCGCGGACGGCGTCCTCATCAACTCGCCGCAGCCCGATGCGCTCCGCTTCATGCCGGCGCTCAACGTCACGCGCGAGGAGATATCGCTGATGATCGATTGCCTTGATGCGATTTTGGTCAAGGCAGGGGCTGCGCGGCGGGTGGCGTAACCTCAATCGTCATTTGCGAGCCAACCGGTCGACGCAAAGCGCCGCCGGATGACAGGCTCCGCGAAGCAATCCATCTCAGCGCAAGCGGAGGTATGGATTGCTTCGTCGCTTTGCTCCTCGCAATGACGGTGGAGACTTACGGCCTTAAGATCGCCGCCCCCGTCGTCGCCCGGCTCTCGAGCTCGGTATGTGCCTTCGCCGCGTCCTTCAACGCGTAGGCATGGTTGATCGGCACGTGGAGCTTGCCGTTGATGACGGCAGCAAACAGCGTGTCGGCGCCTTCGAGCAGGTCCTTGCGGGTGCTGACATAGTCATTGAGCTTGGGCCGGGTGGCAAAGAGCGAGCCGTGATTGTTGAGCTCGGCAAGCGGGAATGGCGGCACCGGGCCGGAGGCGTTGCCGAAGCTCACGAACAGACCGCGGGGCCGCAGGCACGACAGCGAGCCCGGGAAGGTGGTCTTGCCGACCCCGTCATAGACGACGTCGCAGAGCTCGTTGCGGCTGATCTGCTTGACGCGCGCCACGAAGTCTTCCTCGTTGTAAAGGATGACGTGGTCGCAGCCATTGGAGAGCGCGAGATCGGCCTTCGCCTTGGAGCCCACGGTGCCGATCACATGTGCACCTAACGCCTTCGCCCATTGGCAGGCCAACAGACCGATGCCGCCCGCGGCGGCATGGATCAGCACGCGATGGCCAGGCTCGACCTTGAAGGTCTTGTGCAGGAGGTACCAGACGGTCAACCCCTTGAGCATCAGGACCGCGCCCTGCTCGTAGGTGATGTGGTCGGGCAGCTTGACCAGCTTGTCCGCCGGGATCACGCGCTCGCCGGCATAGCCGCCGAGCGTAAAATAATAGGCGACGCGATCGCCGGGATGAAAATTAGTGACGCCCGGGCCGACGGCTATGACCTCGCCGGCGGCCTCGTTGCCCGCGATGAACGGCAGCCCCGGCGCCTTGTAGAGGCCGGTGCGGAAATAGACGTCAATGAAGTTCAACCCGACGGCATGCTGACGGATGCGAACCTCACCCGGTCCCGGCGCCGGCACCTCCACATCTTCATACACCAGGGCTTCCGGACCCCCTACCTTGTGCACGCGCACAGCCTTGGTCATGACAGTCTCTCCCTCGGTATTTCCTGGAACGCCCAACCTGAAAGGCGAAACGAAAGCCATCGCCGGGCGGATGTCAACTCACCTGTCGGCTTCTGGCGGCCTTCTTGCGATTACGCCTGGCGAGCACATTGAACATTTCGACCGCGGCCGCGAACAACATGGCAAAATAGATGTAGCCGCGCGGGATATGGAATTGGAATCCGTCCGCCACCAGCGCCACGCCGATCAGCACCAGGAATGCCAATGCCAGCATCTTGGTGGTCGGGTGATTGGCCACGAACCGGGCCACCGGACCCGACGAGACGTACATGACGACGCATGCGATCACGACGGCGGCGATCATGATCTCCAGATCCTGCGCCATACCGATCGCGGTGATGATCGAGTCCAGGGAGAACACGATGTCGATGATGATAATTTGCACGATCACCCAGAAGAATGCGCTGGCCCTGGGTTCGGCATCGACCTCACCATCGTTCGCCTCGACCTCGCCATGAATTTCATGCGTCGCCTTCGCGATCAGGAAGGCTCCGCCGGCAATCAGGATGATGTCCCGCCAGGACAGTTCGACATTTCTTATCGTGATGACGGGCTCCGTCAGCCCGATCAGCCACACCAGCAGGGTGAGCAGTACGATGCGGAATACCAACGCCAGCAGCAAGCCGATTTGACGCGCGCGTTTGGCCTGCGCCGGCGGGATGCGCGAGACTAGCACGGAGATGAAAATGACGTTGTCGATGCCGAGCACGATTTCCAGCGCCGTCAATGTCAACAGCGCCGCCCAGGCTTCCGGGCTAGTCAATAATTCCATCATGCCTTGAACGACTTGATTTGCCGGATCACGGCGTCACTTCCTATTACGTAAGCCGCAATGGCGCACAGCGCCGCGACGACTGGAGCGCCCACGTTGAAATCGCAGATGAGCGTATAGATCGCCAGCACGGCTCCAATGGCCATCAGCCACAGGGTCAGCCAGCGTAGCCGCACCACCCGGATCGGATGCAGCACATGAAACGGGGCAAATGTGAGCGCGATCAGGATTGCAATTCCGAGAGTCGAGAGTACCGGCGGCAGGTGCAGCAAGAACAAATAAAACGCCGCCGCGTTCCACAGCGCCGGAAAGCCGCGAAAGTGATTGTCGGACGCCTTCATGCGCCGGTCCGCGAAATAGAGCGCGCCGGAAACCATAATGCCGATCCCGAGCAGCGGCGCCGCCACCGGCAGCAGCAGCCCGCTCGCGGTGATGGCATAGGCTGGAACGAAGACGTAGGTCACGAAATCGACGACGAGATCGAGCACGTCGCCCGACCAGTTCGGCTGCAGCCGCACGACATCCAGCTTTCGCGCCAGCGGCCCGTCGATGGCATCGATGATCAGGGCGACGCCAAGCCAGCCGAACATATTGGCCCAATGTTCGCGGACGGCCTCGAGCATCGCCAGCAGCGCGATGCCCGCGCCCAGTGCCGTGAAAATGTGTACGGCGAACGCGGCGGTCCGCATTCGGCTGGTAGTGGGGGCGGAATCTGGCTCTGTGGTCTGGTCCATCGCTCCGTCAGTGCTATCAGGAATCGGCCCGATTTGCATATCGGCGCTTTGCGGCGTTCCGCCGCGCGATTGGGCGGAAACATTTCGGCCGGTTGATGGCTTGAAAATGCCGGGCCGAGCGTCAATTGTCCCGATATGAATGACGCATCTCAAGTTTATGACGCTGCCGTGATCGGCGGCGGGCCAGCGGGCCTGACCGCAGCCGTCGCGCTGGCCGCTACCGGCGCGAGAACCGCCCTGCTCGCCCGCCGCGCCCCCTATGCCGACAACCGCACCACGGCGTTGTTGGGCGCTTCCACCGAGTTGCTCGAACGTCTCGAGGTCTGGCCGCGCTGCCGCGACAAAGCGGCCGCCTTGCGTATCATGCGGCTCGTCGACGACACCGACCGGCTGATCCGCGCGCCCGAGGTGCGGTTTTCCTCGGACGAGATCGGTCTCGAACAGTTCGGCTACAACATCGACAACCGATCGTTAATGGTTGCCCTTGAAGAGCGCGCCGCCGAACTTTCCAATTTGACTCGATTTGACGATGAGGCCGCCGCGATCGACCCGCAGGACGCGATCGTCGCCATCCGTACCGGCAAGGGCGAGCAGCTTTTCGCGCGGCTCGTGATCGGCGCAGACGGGCGGCAATCACCGTCCCGCGAGGCGGCCGGCATCAAGACCAGCCGTCGCGACCTTCATCAGTCGGCGCTGACCTTCAACATCTCCCATTCTCGACCGCACCACGGCATCTCCACCGAATTTCACACCGCGCAAGGTCCATGCGTATTCGTGCCCCTGCCCGGCAACCGCTGCAGTGTGGTGTGGGTTTCGGAAACCAGAGAAGCGGAGCGGCTGATCTCGCTTGGCGACGAGGAATTGTCGGAAGCCACGGAAAGACAGTCGCACTCCATTCTCGGCCGCGTCCAGGTGGAAGCCGGGTGCAACCTGTTTCCGCTGACGATCGAGCGTCCCGAGCAATTCGCCAGCCATCGCGTCGCGCTGGTCGGTGAATCCGCCCACGTCGTGCCGCCGATCGGCGCCCAAGGCCTCAACATGGGATTGCGCGATGCGGCCGATATCGCCGATATCGCCGGCAATGCGATCTCGCTCGGCGAGGATCCGGGGTCGCCGGCCGTGCTGGCGCGCTATCAATCCGCGCGCCGTGCCGACGTCGCAAGCCGCCTGATCGCGATCGATGTCGCCAACCGTTCATTGCTTAGCGATTTCCTGCCCATGCAATCGCTGCGCGCGGCCGGCATGCACCTGCTCGGCTCGTTCGGACCGCTGCGGCGGCTTGCGATGCGCGAGGGGCTGGCGCCGACCTGGAAGCGCGTAAGCTAGCTCCGGACGCCAGCGTGAGGGCTGCGACTTGGCCCAACTCTACTTTGCATGGGGTTGTTTTCGCGATTTTGTATCTCCGCGCCACACTTACGGAAACACCAGCCGCCCGCTCTGGATGAACCACATCACGCTGGTCAGCGTGACCACGGACGCGAAGGTCCCGATCAGGACGGCCACTGACGCCGGCTCGATCCAGGTACTGTTCTGCCGGGCGATCACGAACACATTCAGCGCCGGCGGCAGCGCGGCCATCAGGACGGCGGTCGCGGCCCAGGGCTGCGCGAACGGACCGAAAAGCAGCATCAGCCCGAACACGATGAGCGGATGGATCAGGAGCTTGATCACGATCACGCCGGGCACTTCCCAGGGCACGCGATCGAACGGGCGCAGCGCCACGGTAACGCCCAGCACGAACAGCGCCGTCGGTGCTGCCGCGTTCTGGAGAAACAGCAAGGTCCTGTCGACGGCGACCGGCACTTGAATGTGCAACGCCGCGACAAGCGCTCCCGCGGCGGCTGACATGATCAGCGGGTTGAGCACGATCTGCCGGGCGGCGATGCCAATGGCGTACAGGAGCGACGGATGCTTGCGATCGCTCAGCGCCATCAACAGCGGCACGATCGTGAACAGGAAAATGCTGTCGCAGCAGAAGATCAACGCGGTCGGCGCCGCCGCCTTGGCTCCGAGCACCGCCAGCGCCAGCCCGGGGCCCATATAGCCGATATTGCCGTAAGCGCCGGCAAGGCCCGCCATCGTCGCCTTGCGCAGCGACAGTTCGCCGATGATGCGGCCTGCCACCATGGCAAGCACGAAGGCGCTCACGGTCGCCAGCGTGGTCGCGATCAGAAACGGCGGGTTGTTCAGTTCGGAGAATGGCGTCTCCGACATGATGCGGAATAGCAAGGCCGGCAGCGAGACGTAGAGCAGAAAGAAGTTCATCCAGGCGAGGCCCGATTCCGGCAGCCCCCTGGTCTTGCCGCAGGCAAAGCCGATGAAGATCAGACCAAAATAGGGAAGCGCGAGGTTGAGGACGTCGACCATCTCGTAAAGCGTCTTTTCGTCAGTGATTCTGGGGAGATGGCGCTGGATATGGCCACCACGCGTAAAGGTTAATTCGTCCTATTGCCCCTAGCATCGGCCACAATCATGGTCTATTCGACGGGACATGATCAAAGCGCGCACCGCCAAGTTTCAGATCGGGCAGATCGTCCGCCACCGGGTGTTTTCATTCCGTGGCGTGATTTTCGATATCGATCCGGAATTCAACAATACCGAGGAATGGTGGTTGTCGATCCCAGAGGAGGTTCGGCCTGCCAAGGATCAGCCGTTCTATCACCTGCTCGCGGAAAACTCGGAGTCCGAATACGTCGCCTACGTCTCCGAGCAAAATCTGCTGCCGGACGATTCCGGTGAGCCGATCCGGCACTCGCAGGTGGCCGAGATCTTTGTGAAGGACAAGTCCGGCGGCTACCGCCCGCGCAACCCGTCGCTCAACTAGCATCCTTCTTCCGGCAACGAAAAAGGCGCCCTGATCGGGCGCCTTTTGTTTTGTCGAATGCCGCGGCTGTTACTTCGCCGCCGGATTTGCAGTGGCGCCCGGCTGGGTGCCCTCCAGCTTCTTGCGCTGCTCCTCAGCACGCTTCTGCAGCTCTTCCTGCAGTTTCTTCTGGTTTTCCTCGAACTGCTTCGGATCGGTCGGCGGACCGTCAAAGGCCTTGGCGAATTCACCGGCGAGCGGCAGCGGCAGCGTCAGCGGCGCGCCGTTGGAATTGATCGCCTGAACAACCAGATTCTGGCCCTTCTTCAAGTTGGCGATCAGTTCGGGGGTTGCTTCGTAGTCCGACATGCAGCCGTTCTGGAAGCAGATCACATAGGGGCCCTGCTGCGGCGGATTGTTATCAACGATGATCCGGGTTCCGTGCACGAGCTGCATGCCAAGCGGCAGGGTCACGCGCAGGAGCTTCTTCGGCTCGCCTTCCGGCTCGATGATGACGGCGGCGATGACGGGTTGGCCCGACTCGATGCGGCCGTCCTTGCCGGTGAAGCAAACCTGCTTGGCGCCCGCTTCCTGACCCTTGAGGCAGAACTTGGTCCAAGGCGCGTAGATTAGCTGGACCTGCTGCTCCTGGGGCGGGGCGGCGCCGGGAGCGCCAGCCGGAGGGGCTTGGGCCGCGGGAGCGCCGGCGGGACCCTTCGGAGCAGCCTTCGGAGGCGCTTTCGGAGCGGCAGGCGCCGGGGCGGCCTTCGGGGCCCCGGGCGCTGGCGTGGGCTGCTGAGCTTGCGCGCCCGACGCGATCAATGTTGCCGACAATGCCGAGGCCGCCAACAGGGCCAAGACCTGCCCACGCGGCCGAATCGACGCGGCGAAGATACGGAAATTCATTGCGGAAAACCCTTTCTGAACCGGAGCGCCCGAAACCGCTACAGGCACCGACACCAAGCCGCGCTGGGGCGGCTGTCTCGTTGGCAATTGAGGCGGTTACGTGACAGGCGTTCCCGCGGTCATCAACTGCCCGCCTTCAATACAGCGGCAGACGAAAAGATCAATGCCGACAAGCATCTTTGGCGTTCCCCGCAGGCCGAGGCCGAAGCCTATGGTAAAGCTTTCTTCGTGCGCATTTTCGGATCAGATACCTGCCCGCCTATGACCCGCTTCGGTCGTATCCGCCTGCGTGTGCTCGCGGGCATTGCCCTGGCGCTGGCTGTGACGCCGCTCGCGCCAGTCCACGAAACCAGAGCGGCCGAAAGCCACGCGCTGGCGATGCACGGCGCGCCTGCCCTTCCCGCCGGTTTCACGCATATGCCCTACGCCAATCCCGAGGCGCCGAAGGGTGGACGGCTGGTCTGGGGCGCCTTGGGAACCTTCGACAGCCTCAACCCCATGATCGTCCGAGGCCTCGCGGTTCAACAGATCAGGGGCTTTGTGGTCGAGTCTCATGGCGCGCGGCAACGATGAGGCTTTCACGCTCTATGGCTTGCTGGCCAAAACCGTCGAGACCGACGACGCACGCAGCTACGTCTCGTTCCATCTCGACCCGAGGGCGCGCTTCGCCGACGGCAAGCCGGTCACGGCAGAGGACGTCCTGTTTTCGTGGGCCCTGCTGCGCGACAAGGGGCGCCCCAATCACCGCCAGTATTATTCCAAAGTCGTAAAGGCCGAAGCACCCGATCCGCTCACCGTGCGGTTCGATTTCGGCGGCGGCAACGACCGTGAGCTCCCGCTGATCCTCGGGCTGATGCCCGTCTTGCCGAAGCATGCGGTCGATCCGGCAATGTTCGAGGAAACCACGATGACCGGACCGGTCGGTTCCGGCCCCTATCGCGTCACCGCCGTTAAGCCCGGCGCCAGCGTCACGCTGACCCGCAATCCCGACTATTGGGGCCGCGACCTGCCGGTGAATCGGGGATTGTGGAACTTCGACGAGATCAGGATCGACTTCTACCGCGAATCCAACGGCCAGTTCGAGGCATTCAAGCGTAGCCTCTATGACTTTCGCGCCGAGCACGAGCCGCTGCGCTGGCATGAAGGTTACGATTTTCCGGCCGCCCGCAACGGCGAAGTGATCCGCGATACCATCAAGACCGGAATGCCGCAGCCCTCGGAATTCCTGGTGTTCAACACGCGGCGTCCGGTGTTTTCAGACATCCGCGTGCGGCAGGCCCTGACGCTGCTGTTCGATTTCGAGTGGATCAACCGCAATTACTTTTTCGGACTCTATGCGCGTGCGGCGGGCTTCTTCGCAGGGTCCGAACTATCCGCCTACGCCCGCCCGGCCGACGAGCGCGAGCGCGAACTCTTGAAGCCGTTCGCCGCACGGATCCGGCCGGATATTCTCGATGGCACGTACCGCCTGCCCGTCACCGACGGATCGGGCCGCGATCGAACAACGTTGCGCAGCGCGCTCAAATTGCTGTCGGAAGCCGGCTACGATCTCGATGGGGCCGTGCTGCGGCAGCGTTCGTCCAGGACGCCGCTCACCTTCGAAATCCTGGTGACGACGCGCGACCAGGAGCGGATTGCGCTTTCCTATCAGCGCGACCTCAAGCGCGCCGGCATCGAGGCCAGCGTCCGCGCGGTCGACCCCGTGCAGTTCGACCAGCGCCGGCTGGGGTACGAGTTCGATATGCTGCAGAACCGCTGGGACCAGTCGCTATCCCCCGGCAACGAGCAGTCCTTCTACTGGGGCAGCCAGGCCGCCGACATTCCCGGCACCCGGAATTACATGGGGGCCAAGGAGCCCGCGATCGATGCCATGATCGCTGCCCTGCTCGAGGCGCGCGAACGTCCGCCTTTCATCTCCGCGGTGCGGGCCCTCGATCGAGTCCTGATGTCGGGCTTCTACGCAATTCCGGTGTTTAACGTGCAGGAGCAATGGATTGCGCGGTGGAATCGGATAGAACAACCTACAGCGACCGCGTTGACGGGCTATCTGCCGGAAACCTGGTGGCAGAAGCCGGAAATGAAGTGAACTCGCCAAGCGATCCAACCTCCGTGACAGAGCCGAAGTAACGCCGTGACCCAGCCCACCGCTTCGCCAACGCTCGATACGTTGTTCAAACGGAACCTGGCACGGCAGCCGGACGCGCTGGCGCTGGTCGATCCCCCCAACAAGCAGCGCATCACCGGCCAGCCGCCGAAGCGTCTTACCTTCGCGCAGGCCGACCGCATGATCTCGTCGCTGGCCGCGCACTTCATCGAATCCGGCTTGCCGTCCAATTCCGTGATCGCGGTTCAATTGCCGAACACCATCGAATTCGCGCTTACCGTGCTCGCCGCCTTCCGCGCCGGCCTCGTCGTCGCGGTGCTGCCGCTGCTCTGGCGGCAGTCGGAATTGACCATGGCGCTCAACCGCACCGCCGCGCGGGCGATCGTGACCTCGGGCAGGGTCGATGGCGTGATCTACTCGGATATCGCCATGAACGCTGCCGCCGAAGCGTTCTCGATCCGCCATGTCTGCGGCTTCGGCGGCGAACTGCCCGAAGGCATGGCCTCGCTCGACAACGCCATCTTCCGGGAATCTCCGACCACGCGCGCCGTGGTCCAGGACGGCCGCAAGGCGGCGCTGATTTCCTTCGATGTCACCTCCGACGGCTTCCGGCCGGTCCCGCGCGCCCATCTCGGCCTGATTGCGGGCGGCCTTGCCATGTCCCTCGAAAGCGACGTGCCGCAGGGCGCAACGATCCTATCGGCCTTCTCGCCGATGTCATTTGCCGGCCTCGCCTCATCGCTGGCGATCTGGCTGCTGTCGGGCGGAACACTGGTGTTGCACCATCCTTTCGACGACGAGGTGCTGGAACAGCAGATCATCGAGCAGGCCTGCGACACGCTGATCGCACCTGCCCAACTGGCGCTGCGGCTGGACGAACTGGACCTCGGCGCGCGGATGTCGAGCCTGCGCAATGTCATCGGCCTATGGCGGACCCCGGAGCAGGTCGGCTCCAGCGCGTGCTGGGTCGCGCAACAGGCGACGCTGACGGATGTCTATCTATTCGGCGAGGCCGGATTGTTCGGCGCGCGCCGGATCGCGGAGGACGGCTCGCCGGCCCCGATCAAGCCGGGCCTCCACGGTGCGCCGCGCGATCTGCCGGGATCGTCGATCGCGGGCGAGATATTGCTGACCCCGCGCGGCACGTTGGGGCTGCGCGGGCCGATGGTGCCGGTCGCGGCCTATGCGCCGCCTCCACCGCCGAGCGATTCCCTGATCGCGGCGCCGCCACGCGATTACGTCGATACGGATTACGCGGCGCGGCTCGACCGCGTGACTGGCGCGGTCAATATCACCGCGCCGCCGTCCGGCGTGATGGCTGTCGGCGGCTACCGATTCCTGGCGCAGGACCTCCAGGAGTGGGCGCGCCGGCTCGGTCAGGGCGCGCTGCTGACCGCGCTGCCGGACCGCCTCAGCGGCCACCGGCTTGCCGGCCGTGCGCTCGACAATGCCCGCGCCCGAGACGCGCTGACAGAACTCGGACTTAACCCGTTGATGGTGGAAGCATTTCGGGATCGGAGCAACGCCGCCTGAGAGGCCGCTGGCGGGCGCCCGTTGACGCCGCATTAAGCGCGGCAAACTAGGATCGTGGCATCCTATTGCCCCGCCTGATCCGAGTTCTCAGCAGATGTCCCAGCAAGGTCCGATCCTCGTCGTATCGACCGCGAAACGGCCTTCCTTTGCCGCTACGCTCGATGTCGCGAGCCTGTTTCCGGTGGTCGAGAGCGGGTGGACGGATGCGGCGCGCGCGGTCGAGCAGGTGCAACCGGCGGCCGTGCTGGCCGAAACCTCCGGCACCAATGCAGCCGGACTGGCGGAGCTGGCCATGCGGGTCGCGGCGCGACAGCCCTATCTGCCGCTGATCGCGATCGACCCGCAGAACCCTGTTCCGGACAACGTCATTCCCTTTTTTCAGAGCCAAGTCTTTCAGAGCCAAGTCCCAAACGCCCAGCAAGGCGGCTCCGACCGGCTGGCCGCCCGCCTGCGTGCCGCGCTGCGCGTGCGGTCATTGCATGCGACCGTGATGCGCCGGCTGGTGCCGGCAACGCCGATGGCGTTGTCGCATATCGATCCGGCGCGCGACGCTACCGTGCTGCTGATCGGCCGCGGTGGTGCCTATCCGGCGCTGTCGGTCTCGCTTGGCGAGCGCACCGGCGTGGTCGGCGCGCTTTCGATCGAGGCGGCAGCGAAGCATCTCAACGTCAGGGACATCGACGGCATCGTGCTCGGCGAAGGATTCAGCCTGCGCGTGGTCGATGCCTTCCTCACCGTGCTGACCGAAGACGCCCGTTTCCGCAATCTTCCCGTCGTCGTGGCGGCGGGCGATCTGGCGCCGGCCTATGATTTGCCAAACCTCGAGATCGTCTCCGGCGACGCCGTCCAGGTGGCAGCGGTTGGGCTGCCGCTGATCCGCCAGCACGCCTTCGAAGCGCATCTGAGCCGCACGCTGAAGGCCATCGACGCCGACGGCCTGATCGACGCGCGGACCGGTCTGCTCACCCCGGAAGCCTTCGAGCGCGACTTTGCCAGCGCCATCTACCAGACCCAGCAACGCGGCGGCGGATTGTCGGTGGCGCGCTTTGCGTTCGATCTCGGACACCCCCGCGCGCAATTCGACGGCGCGCGGATCATCAGCCGCCTGATGCGGCAAATGGATTTCGGCACCGCCCAGGATGACGGCTCGGTTGTCGTGGTGTTTGCCGAGGCCGACCTGAAGTCGGCTCACGCCATCGCGCGGCGGCTGTCGAGTGTGATGCGCCATACCAGCCATGGCCAGCGCGACGCACGGTCGGAGCCAACCGTGACGGTCGCAACGCTGCTGCCGAACGATTCCGCGAAATCGCTGCGGTCACGGCTGCAGGAAGACGCGCAACGGGCAGCGTCGTAGGGGCGGCAAAGGCGCGCTTCGCGCCGTGCGCACCACGCCGAATCTCCTACGCCGCCTTCTTGCTCTCCGCGAGACTGGCGAGCTGCCGCAAGATCTCGGTCGTACCCATCAACCGCTCTTCCGGCGTCTTCCATTGCTGCAGGAACACCACCTTCATATCCGGCCGCACCTTCGCGGCCTGGCCGTGCTGACGGATAAAGGCGACGAGGCGATCCGGCTGGGCAAAGCTGTTGTCGCGGAACGAGATCACGGCGCCCTTCGGACCGGCGTCGACTTTCTCGACATTGGCGCGGCGGCAGTAGGCCTTGATGGCCGCGACCTTTAAGAGATAGCGGACTTCGTCCGGCAGCACGCCGAAACGGTCGCGCATCTCGGCGGCAAAATTGTCGATCTCCTCGTCGGTATCGAGATCGGCGAGCCGACGGTACAACGACAGCCGCACCGAAAGATCGTCGACGTAATCCTCGGGGATTAGCACCGGCATGCCGATTGTGATCTGCGGCGACCAGCGGTCTGCGGCGGGCTCGGCCACGCCGGCCTTGAGGTTGAGGATCGCCTCCTCCAGCATCGATTGATAGAGCTCGAATCCGACTTCCTTGATGTGACCGGATTGTTCTTCGCCGAGCAGATTGCCGGCGCCGCGGATGTCGAGGTCGTGAGATGCGAGCTGAAAGCCCGCGCCCAGCGTTTCCAGCGACTGCAGCACTTTCAGCCGCCGCTCGGCTTGTGCGGTGATCTTCTGCGCCGGCAGCGTGAACAGCGCGTAAGCGCGCAGCTTCGAGCGCCCCACCCGCCCGCGCAACTGATAGAGCTGCGCCAGCCCAAACATGTCGGCGCGGTGCACGATCAGCGTATTGGCGTTCGGAATGTCGAGGCCGGACTCGATGATGGTGGTCGAAAGCAGGATGTCGTATTTGCCGTCGTAGAAGGCCGATATGATGTCCTCGATCACGGTCGGCGGCATCTGGCCATGCGCAACCGCGACCTTCATCTCCGGCACGTTCTTGTCGAGGAAGTCCTTGACGCCGGCCAGGTCCTCGATCCGCGGCACCACGTAGAACGCCTGCCCGCCGCGGTAGCGTTCGCGCAGCAGCGCCTCGCGGATCATCAGGGGATCGTGCGGCGCCACGAAGGTGCGCACCGCGAGGCGATCGACCGGGGGCGAGGCGATAATCGAAAGATCGCGCACGCCGGTCAGCGCAAGCTGCAGCGTCCGCGGGATTGGCGTCGCGCTGAGAGTCAAGACATGCACCTGCGCCCGCAACTGCTTGAGCTTTTCCTTGTGGCTGACGCCAAAGTGCTGCTCCTCGTCGACAATCAAAAGGCCCAGATCGCGGAACTTGATCGACTTGCCGAGCAGCGCATGGGTGCCGACCACGATGTCGACATTGCCTTCGGCAAGCCCCTTCTTGACCTGCGTCAGCTCCTTGGCCGGGATCAGGCGGGAGGCCTGCGCGACGTTGACTGGAAAACCTCTGAAGCGTTCGGCAAAATTCTTGCTGTGCTGGCGGGCAAGCAGCGTGGTCGGCACGACGACGGCGACCTGCTTGCCTTCGAGCGCGACCGCGAACGCCGCGCGCAACGCCACCTCCGTCTTTCCGAAGCCGACGTCGCCGCAGATCAGCCGGTCCATGGGACGGCCGGTTTCAAGGTCTTTCAGCGTGGATGTGATGGCGCCAAGCTGATCCTCGGTCTCCTCATAGGGGAAGCGCGCACAGAATTCGTCATAGACATGCGGCTGCACCGGCATTTTCGGCGCTTCGTGCAGTTGCCGCTCGGCTGCGATCTTGATCAGTTCGCCGGCGATCTCCCGGATCCGGTTCTTCAGCTTGGCCTTGCGCGCCTGCCAACCGCCGCCACCCAGCCGGTCCAATTCGACATTGGCGTGATCGGAGCCGTAGCGCGACAGCAACTCGATATTCTCGACCGGCAGGAACAGCTTTGTTTCGGCGGCATAATGCAGTTCGAGACAGTCATGCGGCGCGCCGCCCACCTCGATCGTCTGCAAGCCGACAAAGCGCCCGATGCCGTGCTCGACATGCACCACGAGATCGCCGGTCGAAAGGCTCGTGACTTCCGAAATGAAATTGTCGAGCTTGCGGCTTGATTTGCGCTGGCGCACCAGGCGGTCGCCGAGGATGTCCTGCTCGCTGATGACGGCGAATTCGTCGATCTCGAAACCGCTCTCCATGCCGACCACCGCCAGCATGGCCTCGTTGCGCGGCGTCGCCTGCACTGTACGCCAGGCGTTGACGGTGGTGATATTGGCGAGCTTGTGGTCCCGCAGCATGCTGCCCATGCGGTCGCGCGAGCCTTCGCTCCACAGCGCGATCACCACCTTCTTGCGCTGCGCCTGCAATGCCAGCACATGCGCCACGACGGCTTCGAACACGTTGACGGAAGTGTCGGCCCGCTCGGGCGTGAAATTGCGGCCCTGCCGCGCGCCGGCGTCGAACAAATCGCCAGTGCCCTCAGGCACGGCAAACGGCGTCAGCCGCGCCACCGCGGCGTCGCTCAGCCGCGTCGTCCATTCCGCTTCCGTCAGATAGAGCCGATCCGGAGGTAACGGCTTGTAGATCGCACCCGATCCGGGATGCTCCAGCGCCTCGCGCCTGGCCTCGTAATAGTCCGCGATCTGCTTGAAGCGTTCGCGTGCGGCGTCCTCGCCTTGCGGTTCGATCGCGATCGGCGCACCGTCGAGATAATCGAACAGCGTATCCATCCGCTCCTGGAACAGCGGCAGCCAGTGCTCCATGCCAGGATGGCGGCGGCCCTCACTGACGGCCTCATAGAGCGGATCGTCGCGCTCGGGCGCGCCGAAGGCTGCGACATAGCCCATGCGAAAGCGGCGGATGGTTTCGGTGACGAGCTGGAATTCCGAGATCGGCACCAGATCGAGCGCGCGCATGTCGAGTAGCGTGCGCTGAGTTTCCGCATCGAAGGTGCGGATCGATTCGAGGGAGTCGCCAAAGAAGTCGAACCGCACCGGCTGGTCGAGCCCGGCCGGAAACAGATCGAGGATGCCGCCGCGCACGGCGTACTCGCCGGGCTCGCGCACGGTCGAGGAGCGATTGTAGCCATTGTGCTCCAGCCAGGCGACGATCGAATCCATCGGTACGACATGGCCGGGCGCGACCGACAGCGCCTGTGCGGCTACCACCTCGCGCGCGGGCACGCGCTGCACGATGGCGTTGACGGTCGTCAGCACGATCAGCGGTTTGTTGCTGCCCTGCAGGCGCGATAGCCGCGCCAGCGTCGTCAGCCGCTGCGCCAGGATGCCGCCATGCGGTGATACCCGGTCATAGGGCTGGCAGTCCCAGGCCGGAAACTGCATCACGGGCAAGTCAGGGGCGAAGAATTCCAGCGCCCGCGCCAGTTGCTGCATCCGCGGACCATCGCGGCAGACCACGGCAAGGCTGACCGCCGGCGGTTTCGGCTTGGCCGCGACCGCGCGCGCGAGGTCGGAGACGACGAGCCCCTCCGCGCCCTCGGCGACATTGGCAAACGTCAGTGCGCGGCCGGGTGCCAGCAGCGCGGCGGGCGATTTGACGGGTGCCTTCATGCGTGGTGATCCACGGCGCGAAACGCCTTGATACGGTCGAACAGCGCGGTCGCATATTCCGGATCGAGTGGCTTGTCGCCGATCAGCGCGGCATAGAGGTCGGGATCAGGCACTTCGATCAGGCGTTCCAGCTCGGTCAACTCGTCATCGCGCATGCCCGATATCTCGGCATCCGCAAAGCGCCCGAGGATGAGGTCCATCTCACGGGTGCCGCGATGCCAGCAGCGAAATAAAAGCCGCTTGCGGCGGTCATCGAGGCCACCGCTCGATCGTGTCGTACCCGTCATTTTCCCTGGTCCCATCCGAACGCCAAAAGCCCGGACGTGCCGGGCCGGCTTGATATAGCGGTCGAGATGACGAATGTCAGCCCCAACAGTTCCGTGAATTACCACTACGGCGTCATTGCCGGGCTTGACCCGGCAATCCATCATCTTTTGAAGAGTGATGGATGCGCGGGTCCCGTCTCCGCCAAGGCTTCGCCGGATCACGAGCGCGCCCGGCCACCGAAGCCTTGGCGAAGGCAGCAAGCCCGCGCATGCCGCGCTATGTGCGACGAGAGACCTGATGCGCCCCACCCTGCTCAATCCCTTGTTTGCGCCGGTCACGAGCCTGCCTGGCGTCGGGCCGAAACAGGACAAGCTGTTGCGCTATCTGCTCGACCGCGATGAGACCCCGCGGCTGGTCGATCTCTTGCTGCACCTGCCGGCCAGCGTGATTGACCGCCGCGCGCGGCCGAAAATCCGCGAGGCGGTACCGGGAACCGTGGTGACATTGGAAGTCACCATCGACCGCCACCGGCCGCCCCCGCCGCGCAATGCCCGCGCGCCCTACCTCGTTTATGCCTCTGACGATACCGGCGACGTGGTGCTGACGTTTTTCCGCGCCAAGCCCGGCTATGTCGAAAAGCTGCTGCCGGTCGGCGAGAAGCGCTACGTTTCCGGCACGCTGCAGATGTATGACGGCATCCCGCAGATCGTGCATCCCGACCGCGTCGTCGACGAAGCCGGATTTGCAAAACTCAGCGGTATCGACCCGGTCTATCCTCTCACTGAAGGTCTCGCGCTGGGTTCGCTGCGCCGGGCGATCGCGCAGGCGCTGCAGAAGTTGCCGGAACTGCCCGAATGGATCAGCCCGGAAGTGATCCGCCGCTGCAACTTTCCGCCGATCCGCCAGGCGCTCACCCGCGTGCATGTGCCGGTCGAACTCACGGACATTTTGCCTGACGGCCCGTTCTGGTCACGGCTCGCCTTCGACGAGCTGCTCGCCGGCCAACTGGCACTGGCGCTGGTTCGCGCGCAATTGCGGCGTCCGGCCGGCGACCGCAACGCCGGCGACGGTCACCTGCGCCACAAGATCATCGATGCGCTGCCCTACGCGCTCACCGGCTCGCAGCGCGCGGCGGTCGCCGCCATCACCGAGGATTTGCTCCAGCCGGTGCGGATGTTGCGGCTGCTGCAGGGCGACGTCGGGTCCGGCAAGACGGTGGTGGCGCTGCTCGCCGCGGCTGCCGTCACCGAGGCCGGCAAGCAGGCCGCGCTGATGGCGCCGACCGAAATCCTCGCGCGCCAGCATATCAAGACGATCGCGCCGCTGGCCGAGCGCGCAGGTCTTCGTGTGGCGATCCTGACCGGCCGCGAAAAGGGCAAGGAGCGGCGTGAAATTCTTTCGCAGCTCGAAGCTGGCGAAATCGACTTTCTGGTCGGCACCCACGCGCTGATCCAGGACGACGTGATCTTCAAGGCGCTGGCGCTGGCGGTGGTCGACGAGCAGCATCGCTTCGGCGTGCGCGAACGGCTCGCGCTCACCAACAAGGGCGAGGCCGTCGACGTGCTGGTCTTGAGCGCAACGCCGATCCCCCGCACGCTGGTACTCACCTATTTCGGCGACATGGACGTCTCCGAGTTGCGGGAAAAACCGGCTGGCCGCCAGCCGATCGACACCCGCGCCGTTCCGGCCAGCCGCCTCGATGAAGTCGTCGATGCCGTCGGCCGCGCGCTGAAATCCGGCAAGCTGGTCTACTGGATCTGTCCGCTGGTCGAGGAATCCGAGGCCGAGGGCACCGAACATCTCACCAACGCCACCGAGCGTTTCGAGCGGCTGCAGAAGCGTTTTGGCGACCGCGTCGGGCTGGTGCATGGGCAGATGAAGGGCCCGGATAAGGATCGTGTGATGGCACAGTTTGCCGCTCACGAGATCGGGCTCCTGGTCGCCACCACTGTGGTCGAGGTCGGCGTCGACGTCCCCGCCGCGACCATCATGGTGATCGAAAACGCCGAACGCTTCGGGCTCGCGCAATTGCACCAACTCCGCGGGCGGATCGGCCGCGGGTCGGAGTCCTCGACCTGCCTGTTGCTCTACAAGGAGCCGCTCGGTGAGATGTCGGCGGCGCGGCTGAAGGTGATCCGGGAAACCACCGACGGCTTCAGGATTGCGGAGGAGGATCTCAAACTGCGCGGCGAAGGCGACGTGCTCGGCATCCGCCAGAGCGGCCTGCCCGGCTATCGCATCGCCCGCTCCGACGTGCACGGCCAGCTCATCACGCAGGCGCGCGACGAAGCGCTGCGCATCATGAAGGACAATCCGAAACTCAAGGGCGAGCGCGGCGAAGCGCTGCGCTGTCTGCTCTATCTGTATGAGCGCGATGAAGCGGTGCCGCTGATCGGCGCGGGATAGTTCGCGACCGTGGCAATGCGAAGCCGGTAGTGCTCGGCGCCCTCGACGATCTTGTCGAGCAGCGCATCCAGAGCCCAGAATTTCTCGCGGATATCGAAGGTAACGGCGCGGCTGTCGGTGCAGGAGAACGTGCCGAGGCGCTGGTGATAGAGCTTGGCAAGCTTCGGGTAGCCCATCGGTTCGGCCATCGCCGACAGCGCGAGGTAGACAGAAAGCTCGTCCGCCAGCGCCGGATGATAAGCATGCTCGGTCATCAGCCACTTGTAGAGATCGGGATGAAAGTTCGTGAATACGCCGGTAAACCCGCGTGAGCCGGCTTTCATTGCCTCAAAGGCAATCGCCGCATTGGCATTGACGATGGAAAGCGGCGTGCCCCTGGTCAGCGTCACGCGGCGCTTCACCGTTGCGAGGTCGCAGGACACGTCCTTGAGGATGACGAAGCGGCCGGTGTTGGCGCAGAACGTCAGTTCGTCGTCGGTGAGCAGACGGCGATAGGGCGCCGGGCATTCGTACAGACCAAGGGGAATTTGCTTCGGCAGCCGATCGAGCAGCCAGGTCAGGTCATCGATGAACTTGCTGCCGCCTTCCTGCTTGGCGTCGAGCCGGTTGGTGACGAGCACCATGCCGTCGACACCGGTCGCGGCAATCGCGGTCAGCTCGGCAAGTTGGTCGTCCAGGCTTTCGCTGATGTGACCGGACGCGATCACCGGAACATGGCCGGCTGCGGCTTTCTTGACGAAAGCGGCGAGCGCAACCCGTTCGTCGAGAGTGAGAAACTGCATTTCGCTGGACTGGCAGACCGCAAACAGCGCGTCCGAACCATTGTCGATGTACCATTCCACCAGCCGGCCGAGGCCGGGATAGTCGATGTGGCCGCTTTCGGTAAACGGCGTGATCATCACGGGAATGATGCCTTCGATCTTCTTCATCATGATGTCGGCGCCGCCCTACTCCACCTTCACCTTTGCGGGAGCCGGCTTCATCCCGGCCGCCGAATTGGCCACGCGCGCCGCGTTCGCCATGCCGGCCAGCGCGCCGTTGCGCTTCTGCGGATCGGAGCCGGGCTGCACCACGCCGGCCGACATGATCAGCGTCGCGGCGTCCTCGGTCGTCATGTCGACTTCGATGATCTTGCTCTTCGGGACGTAGAAAAAGAATCCCGTGGTCGGGTTCGGCGCGCAGGGCAGGAACACCGAGATGTGCTCTTCCTGGCCGGGAAGCTGGCTCGCCACGTTCGCACTCGGCGACTGCGAGATCAAAACGATCGACCACATGCCCGGCGAGGGAAATTCAACCAGGCCGACCTTGCGAAAGCTCGACCCCTTGCCCGAGAACAGCGTCTCGAACACCTGCTTCAGGCCGCGATAGATCGCGCGCACCACGGGCATGCGGCCGAGCAGCCGCTCGCCGAGATCGACCAGCGTCCGCCCGATCAAATTGGCGGTGAGGAAACCGAGCAGCGTCAGCGCGATCACCGCGACGATCAGTCCCGACCCCGGCAAGCCGAACGGCAGATAGGTTTCGGGACGGTAAACCGTCGGCACGAACGGGCGAACCAGATTGTCGACCCAGTTCACGAACCACCAGGTCAAATAGAGCGTGATCGCGACCGGCCCTGCGACAACCAGTCCGGTCAGAAAATAGTTCCGGAAACGGGCCATCAGCCCGGGAGGGTGCGCGTCCGGCAGGGGTTCCTCCGGGGACACGGTCGGGGGCAGTTCTTCGGGCTTCATCGTGGTTCCAGGTCGGAGCAGCCGGCTTAGTCCAGCTAAGCCATCCTAGCAGGTTTTTGAAGACCCAGCGTGACAGTCGATTTACTTGACTATTCGACGGTTACCGATTTGGCGAGATTTCGTGGCTGATCCACGTCGGTGCCCATCACCACGGCGGTGTGATAGGCCAGGAGCTGCACCGGGACGGCATAGACCATCGGGGTGAATGCCGACGCCATGTCGGGCAGCACGATCGTGACCAAGGAATCGACGGTTGCCTCCGCCGCCCCCTTGGCATCGGTCATCAGAATGATGTTGCCGCCGCGGGCCGCGACTTCCTGCATGTTGGAGACCGTCTTCTCGAACACCCGGTCGAACGGCGCGATCACCACCACCGGCATGTTCTCGTCGATCAGCGCGATCGGCCCGTGCTTGAGTTCGCCGGCGGCATAGCCCTCGGCGTGGATGTAGGAAATTTCCTTCAGCTTGAGCGCGCCTTCCAGCGCCATCGGGTAGCTGGTGCCGCGGCCGAGATAGAGCACGTCCTTCGATTTCGAGATATCGCGCGCCAGCTTTTCGATCTGCGGTTCCAACGTCAGCGCCGCCGCCATCAGCCGCGGAATCTCGACGAGGCCGTGGACGAGCTTGGTCTCGTCTTCGTCAGACAATTCGCCGCGCGCCTTGCCGGCCGCAACCGCGAGCGAGGCCAGCACCATCAACTGGCAGGTGAAGGCCTTGGTCGAGGCGACGCCGATCTCGGGACCGGCCAGCGTCTGCAGCACCGTTTCGCTTTCGCGCGCGATCGTCGAGGTTGGCACGTTCACCACCGACAGGGTGTGAACGCCCTCGGCCTTGGCGTAGCGCAGCGCGGCCAGCGTGTCGGCGGTCTCTCCGGATTGCGAAATGAAGATCGCGAGATCGCCCTTGCGCAAGGGCGCCTCGCGGTAGCGGAATTCGGAGGCGATATCGATTTCGACCGGAATGCGCGCCAGCCGTTCGAACCAGTATTTGGCGACATAGCCGGCATAGTTCGCAGTGCCGCAGGCCGTGATCGAAATGCGCTGGATGTCCTTGAAGTCGAACGGCAGCTTGACCGGGAGCATTACGCGCTCGCTCGCCATGTCGACGTAGCGCGCCATCGTGTGCCCGACGACTTCCGGCTGCTCGTGGATTTCCTTGGCCATGAAGTGGCGATAGTTCGCCTTGTCGACCAGCGAGGTCGAGGCGCTGTGCTTGACGGCATCGCGGTGCACGATCGCGTTGTTCTTATCGTAGACGGTCGCACCCTTGCGCGTCAGCACCACCCAGTCGCCGTCTTCGAGATAGCTGATCGTATCGGTGAACGGCCCGAGCGCGATCGCATCCGACCCCAGATACATTTCGCCGTCGCCGTGACCGATCGCCAGCGGCGGGCCGTTGCGGGCGCCGATCATCAGATCGTCGTCGCCGGCGAAGATGAAGCCGAGCGCGAATGCGCCGCGCAGTTCCGACAGCGCCGCCCTCACCGCCTCGACCGGCTTGATGCCCTTCTGCAGCAGGCTATCGACCAGATGCAGAACGATTTCGGTGTCGGTTTCGGTCTTGAAGACCGCGCCCTTCTTCTCCAGCGCTTCGCGCAGCTCGCGAAAGTTCTCGATGATGCCGTTGTGAACGACGGCGACGCGATCGGTGGCGTGCGGGTGCGCATTGTTCTCGGTCGGCTTGCCGTGCGTTGCCCAGCGGGTATGCCCGATTCCGGTGTGCCCCTTCAGCGGTTCCGCATCCAGCCGCTTCTCGAGGTTCTTCAGCTTGCCCTCGGCGCGGCGGCGCTCAAGGTGATCGCCTTCCAGCGTGGCGACGCCTGCGGAATCATAGCCGCGATATTCAAGGCGTTTGAGTGAGTCTACCAGAAGCTCCGCGACCGGAGCTTTCCCAAGAATGCCGACAATGCCGCACATGCGGTTCAATTTCCCCAAATCGACGAATGCGTCGCAACCCGCTAGTCTCTTAACGGCTATGCCGGGCCGACAGATACTCAATAATTGTTGCGTATTGCGACAGTCTTAAGCGGAAAGCTTAACGGCCGCCACCCGCGATTACCCTGTCACATCCGCCTGGCCGACGGAATATGAGTCCGCGATCTCGCGGCATGAGCTGCCCGAGGCTTGGCCTTGGTTCCCCCCGAGAAGGAGGGAGCAGGGAATGCCGGGTGCTTGCTGCACCCGCGGTCTCGTGTGCAATAAGCGCTAAGAGATGCGCACACGAGCATACAGGTACAGCCGAGGCACTCCGGCATTCCCTGCGCAATGGCTTTACGGCTTACTTCGTGCTCTTCCCGGCGACGAATTCCTCTTGTCACCGTCACCAGCGGATTGAGATTTGTCTAAGCCCGGTTGGGCCGACGCGTCTCCGCTGGCTTAACATCAGCCACGGATGCCAGAACCACACGACTTCGCCGTACGCAGCGCCCTCAACCGCCACTCCGATCGGCGAGATGCCGACTGAGGTTCTGGCGAAGGCCTTGAAACGCCGGTCGTCTGCGTAAACGTAAGATCACTCACGGGAGAACCCGCCCTGCGACCACGATCGCGCCCGACGCCGCTGCGTCCACCGCATCCAACCCCGCGTCCGTGACGATCGCGATACGCCCTCTTACCGGGGTGGACGGGCGAAGTGATAGCGGTGATTTGGCCTGCGGCGGAAGCGGTTTATTTCTTCGGATACGACTGGACTGCTAGCATCAGGTTGATCTGGTTCAACAAATCGCGATGAACGCGCAGCGCAAATCAGCTAGCTCCCCCAGCGACAAAGACAGTTAAATGCACTGTCACCGCAATTGCTGCGTTATAGATCGGCCTAATGCTTCGGCAGTTCGTGCTGCGTGGTTGTCTCACTGTCGCCTACCGGACTAGCGTCGAGAGCATTCTTGGCATCGCAAAGCGCTTCTGGGACCTCATGCCTGTCAGGCGAGATCAGAAGCTGTTTCCGCATCTCGGCGAGGCGGGCACGGCAGTATTCGCGGTACAGGAGATCGAATATGGCGGGCATGATCTAACCTCGTTTGTTTGATCTGCACCAATTCCAAGCTATCATTTTTCTTGGGGCCCAAGATGTGAACTAGATCACAGCCTGTCCCTCCTGAGCTTTCTCCGCCCCAGTGATGAACCTTGACAGAAACTCGCGAACCTAGCTGCGGTTCAACACCCACATGACGCCAACCTCAGGCGACGAGACAATTAGCAATCGCGCCGTAGTCTCAAGAGTTAAATGCACTGGACTGCACCCCTGGAATGAGACACGATAATTTCTGTGACAGTGCGGTTGCCATGATGCGTTATCGTGCTTTGTTTTGCGCGAACGCGGTTTCGAACTCAAGCGGTGATTGGTATCCGAGCGCCGAGTGCAGCCGATCTTTGTTGTACAACGAGGTTTGAGAACGCCCACAGGACCGTTCTTCGCGAGGTTCTTTATCGATATCATCCTTGGTTTGGTTGCCGAGTTTGCGTTCATGGGGCCGTCGACAAGGCTGGCGATGTCGCCTTCCGCTGCACGCTGGATGGATCGCAAGCAGATCGTTGGCTGGAGGTTCCAGCATGGATGTTCGACCGGACGGCATGCCCTGAGGCGGAGCTTTTGGCAGCTCGGCCATTTGTCAGCATAACCGCACTTGCAGCGCTTTCTGCGCTTCTCGATCTGGCGTTGATGGATCGAGCGCCATCAGCTGCCCTGCTTTCTAGCGCATCCAGAGCCTCTCACGACCAGAATCGGGGAGCGACTCATGTCACGCGAGACGGCAATGCCAGGGAGCGGATACCGACACAATCGACAACCGCGGTCGCAGCCGCAGATGGATCTGTTCGGGAGCGGCCTGTCGAACGGCGCCCTCGGCGCGCCAGCATGGTCGGAACTGCCGGCGGAAGCGCGGGCGGCGCTGACCAGTCTGATGACGCAGTTGATTCTCGGCCATGCTGCGACGACAGCGACGCCGCGCGCGAAGGAGGTCGGCCATGATCTCTGACAAGATCAGGCCTCATCATCTCGAGCGCAAGGCGATTCTTTACGTGCGTCAGTCCTCGGCGCATCAGGTGTTGCACAATCGCGAGAGCAGCGCGTTGCAATACGCCATGCGGGACCGGCTGACGGCGCTCGGGTGGTCAGAGATCGACGTGATTGATGATGATCTCGGTCGTTCGGCCGCCGGCGGGGTCCAACGCGCCGGCTTCGAGCGGATGGTAGCGGAGGTTTGCCTCGGTAAGGTTGGTGCGGTTTGCGCCCGCGAGGTCTCGCGCTTCGCTCGCAACAGCCGAGATTGGCAGCAACTCATCGAGATGTGCCGCGTGGTCGATACCGTTCTGGTCGATCAGGAGACCATCTATGCGCCAAGGCACGGCAACGATCGCCTGTTGCTCGGGCTCAAGGGCAGCCTCAACGAGTACGAACTGGATCTGTTGCGCCAGCGCTCGCTCTCGGCCCGCTACGAGAAGGCGCGCCGGGGCGAGTTGGTGGTGGCGGCGCCGGTCGGGTTCGTGAAGTCCGGCGACCATTATGAGAAAGATCCGGATCGGCGGGTCCAGGAAGCGATCAAGCTGGTGTTCGACAAGGTCGAGGAACTGGGCAGCGCGCGACAGGCGCTCTGCTGGCTCCACGAGTACAATCTCGATCTGCCGGTAAAGCAGACCAATGGCGACACGGCCTGGCGGCGACCAAGCTACTCCGCCATCCACCGGATCATTGAGAACCCGGTCTACGGCGGCGCCTATGCCTATGGTAAGACGGCTGTCGCGACGGGATACGGTGCCGAGGGCGTGAGCGTGAAGATCCGCCGCAAGGCGCGGAACGAATGGTTGGCGCTGAAGCCCAACACCCACGATGGGTACGTGAGCTGGGAGAGGTTCGAGGCAATCCGCACCATGGTCAGCAACAACGTTCCCACCAGTCGGTATCACGGCGCGCCCAAGCATGGTGACGCGCTGCTGGCCGGTCTGATCCGCTGCAGGCGCTGCGGTCGCAAGCTCACACTCCGGTACTCCGGCATGAAGCGCCATATTCCGCGCTACGCTGCAGCTGCAGCCGCGCCTGGATGGACAATGGCGGCCCTCATTGCATCGGCTTCGGCGGACTGCGCGTTGATGATGCCATCGAGGAAGCACTGCTCGGCGTCGTCGGTCCGGGCGCTATCGCCGCGGCGACCGCTGCCGCCAAGGAAGCCAGGGAACGGCGCGATCAGGTGCGCGATGCTCTCAGTCGCGACCTCGAAGCGGCGCGCTATGCCGTCGACCGGGCCTTCCGGCAATACGATGCCGCTGATCCCGCGAACCGGCTGGTGGCGGGCGAGCTTGAAGCGCGCTGGAACAGGGCGCTCGCCCACGTGGCGGAGGTCGAGGGCAAGATCGCCATGCATGATGCGGCGATGCCCGCCCCCATTGCCGATCCAGCTTCGCTTGGCGTTCTGGCCTCGAACCTCAAAACGGTCTGGGATGCGCCGACGACGGATGCGCGCCTCAAGAAGCGGATTGCGCGCACCGTCATCCATGAGGTCGTGGCCGATATCGACGATGCGGCCTCCGAGATCGTCCTCATCGTCCACTGGGTCGGCGGCGTTCACAGCGAGATACGCCTGCCCAAGCGCCGGCGCGGGCAGCGCAACAGCACCTCCGCCAACATCGTCGAAGCTGTGCGCCAACTGGTGCTGATCGCCAGCGACGATCTGATCGCCGGCCTGCTCAACCGCAACAGCCTCAAGACCGGTAACGGCAATCGCTGGACGCGCGAGCGTGTCACCTCGATGCGCTCGAACTATCGCATCCCGGTGTTCAAGCCCGCCGAGGACGGGATCGAGCCCTGGCTAAACCTCAGCAACGCGGCAAAGCTCCTCAAGATTGCGCCCAAGACGCTCCGGCTCGCCGCCGAAGCCGGCGAAATCGCAGCCATCCATCCGCTATCGGACGGCCCGTGGATTTTTGCTCGCGCCTTGCTGATAACAGCTGCCGCTCAATCTATCGCCGAACGAGCGCGACAGAACCCAAGATACCCCACGGGATCACATCCCAATCAGCAAAGTCTCTTCTCTTCAACAACATAGACAGATGGGTGTTCTGATGCGCGGTTGTAGACCTCTGCGATGAAGCCATTGATGCGACGGCGGGCGTCTCTGATGTCAGCGAAGGCCCTGCCGTTGATCTCCTCCATCTTCAGCGTCTTCATGAAGCTTTCGGCCTTGGCGTTGTCGAAGGGATTGCCCGGCCTGCTCATGCTGATGGTGATGTCGTATTCAGCGAGCCTCTGGCGATAGGCGATGGAGGCGTATTGCACGCCGCGATCGGAGTGATGGATCAGGCTGCCGGATTGCGGCTTTCGGGCTTCGAGGGCTGTGTCCAGCGCGGCGATGGCGAGCGAGGCATCGAGCGTGTTCTCCAAAGCCCAGCCGACGGCTTTGCGCGAGAAGGCGTCGAGAATGACGGCAAGATAGACGAAGGCTCTGGCGAGATGCACATAGGTGATGTCGGCGACCCAGATCTGATCCGGCGCCGACGGCACGAGGCCGCGCACCAGATTGGGCACGATGAGAAAGGCCGAAGGCCTCTCAGCAGGTGGCTTCAGGAACGGTGCCTTGCGCTGGGCCAGGAGATTGTCCTCGCGCATAAGCCGCTGTATTTTCTTGCCATTCACCACCATGCCCTGCCGCCTGAGGGTCGCTGTCACCCGCCGATAGCCATAGAAGCGGTGCTTGAGACAGATTCGCTGGATCATATCGCGCAACTCGCACTCACCGGCTTCATCGTCGCGTCCGGCAAGGTGCCGGTAATAGGTCGCGCGCGGCAGGCCTGCGAGCCTGCACAGGTGCTGCACATCGGCGTGCGACCCGGCGGCCTCGAGCGTCATGGCTTCGATGACTTCGATGATGCGGATGCGGGTTTGCCTTGCGTTGCCGGCCGCTCCATTGCGCGCAAGGCTTTTCGAAAAAATCGATATCCATCTGCTGGCGGCCCACCAGCCGTTCAAGCTCGGCGATGCGCGCGTTCGCCCGGGCGAGTGCAGAGCGCTTGTTTGCCTCCGGCTGCAACGGCTTGAGCTTGCGGGGACCAGGCTTCGGCCCGCGCTTGCGGTTCAGCCCCTCAGGCCCATGGGCCTTCCACGCCTTGATCCAGTCATGCAGGAGCTTGCGCGATATCCCAAGCTCGCGGGCCACAGGCAGAACGCCTTCGCCACCTTCCGCACGCTTGATCGCCTTCAATTTGTACGCCGTCGGATACTGACGGTTCTTTGCGCTTGCTGCCACAGGTCATCCTCAAAATGAGCCTGTCATAGAAATTATCGTGTCTCATTCCAGGGGTGCAGTCCAGCACTGTCACCGTACTTCCCAACTACATCGCCGGCCTGCCGGAGACGAGGCAGAACCAGCCGGAATGGCAAGCGGTCATGGAAGCGCTGATTCTCGTGGCGGAAAATGGCGGGACCGACGATGTTTGCACGGATCGGCGTGATGAAAGCATTGAACCGGGGCCACGTTCGGGAGTTTAACCTATCTCGCAAGGACCCTCACTGGGGACGCCACAAGGTGGCGCGAGATCGATGAAAACGGTCTGGATTTACGTCGATACAAAGAAACAGGTCGGCGACCGTGACCATCTCAAGGTGTTTGCAAACTCGGACCTTGCCGATGAGTGGTTCGTGGTGAACGATCCGGAAGGCGCCGTCTTTGAGTACGAGGTCATAGGCGTTGCAGATGACGAAACCGGGTCGGGACGTCAACGGCATCGCTAGGACAGAGGCCGACCACCACATGAAACGCCTGGCGTGCGGGCAGTGGTTCTATATGCGCGATCTTGGGCAAGTGGTCGAGCACATCCACGATCGGGCCAGCGGGCCAGTTTCAAGAGATAAGGTGCTAGGTCCTCAGCGGTGAAGTTTTCGACCAGCTCGTCCGCTTCTGGGAAAAGCGATTGAAACGTTTCCATTTGAGACGAACTGCAAAAGCAGATCGATGCCGGCTTGATCGAACGAACCGACAACCAAGGCGAATTTCTCTGCACCAGTGCCGGGCCGCAGGCGCGCATAAGAACCGATGGACGCCTTCTTACCGATCGAAGTCTGCACGATCACGCGTCGATCGACGTCCCCGGGATCATCCTCCGCGATCCCGGCAGCAAGAGCTGGGACGTCTCCCAAAACAAACCCCTCCCCTGATCCATCCTCCCGGCCAACGCGCCCTGAAGGCCCTGTGCCGGGCGTCAAACAAAAGAACGATCCCAGCGCTAAGGGGGCAGTGGGCTGGGATCGTTCAGGTCGGAGCTGCCCCGGCGGTGGGCACCCGACTATTCAAAGAATTCTGTCGTCTCAAAAGTTCCGATTCAGGGAAAGCTGAACAGCCGTTAATGGAACCGGAACGAAAGTCCTCATCGCGGAATTGTTAATGTGAGACCGTCGCCCGCCGTCAATGAACGGCGCATGTCGCGGATAGCCAAAGGTCTTCTGACCCGCTGTTCAAGAGCAAGCGCTCGCGCAAGATAGCCAAAGGCGACGGTCTCCGTCTTATCTGCAAGCAGGAAGAAGGCCCTCGATATTACTGTCGGGCGTCGTTGGGTCGTGCGCGCTGGAGAACTGTTATGCGAAAGACTGTTGAGCGAAACACTGTTGAGATTGACTCCCGACACAGTCGCGCGATCGTTCAAAAGATTGGCGAAAGACTACGAGCGTCGATAAAGGAAGATCGAGAGATACCCGCGAACTTCAAAATGCAAATCGATCGACTCCGGGAATTAGAAGACGAAACGAAGCTCAAAGGTTAAGTCACGTCCGTTCTGGTCGGCTCCTCTCTCACCACTCCTCTCTGAGCACGACTACGCACTGTGCGGCGCGGATATCGCGGGCGGCTTCCAGCTCTGGGTCTAGAAAGCAAAATGGCCGCAGATTGCTCAGCGGCCCACCGGATATGAAAATCGCCTGCAATAAAATCCTCTAGCTCCGGTGCGACCTCGCTCTCTGCCGGTATGCAAGGTACGCCGGTCCCGCAACGGTGCGAGGGTTCGGTTCCAACGGGACGTAAAGTGCGCGCCCGTACTCTTCCGGATAGACGATCCTGAAATCCGTATCAGAATAGGCGCATTGCAGCGGCGCGGTATTCAGTTCACCTAGTATTTGCGTAGCGCCCGGCAGTCCGAAATGGCTGCCGGGCTTTTACATGACTACCTGTCAGGCTTCTCCAGGGCCGCTTCCAATTCTGTGACGATGTCGTGCAGGAGCCCAATTGCAAGCGGGTCCGTGACTTCACGCTCCATCACGCGGAAGCGCATCACCCGCTCTTGAAGCTCACGCTGTTCCCTGTCGTCGTCCATGACGCGCTCCGCGTTTAAAGCATGACGCCGAGCGAGACCGATGGTTGCAGGAACTTGAATGAATATTCATCAAGGTTAACGCGTTCCTAGAGCCTTTTCGGTTCTGATTGAATCAGAACGGAGCTCTAGTCTTTTGTTTTGACGCGTTTTCTTCAGCCGACGCCAGCCGGGTTGCAGGTCAAATACCGAACGAGTGCCTCATCTGCCTCAACATCGATGTGGCGGCATCAGTATACCGACCATTGGTGAGATACTGATCTACCTGCGACGCACCAAGCAGCATCAAGGCTGCCATTACAAAGCCTTTGAACATAGTGGGCCTCTCCAAAGGAAGGAGACCGCCAACCGGGCTGGTCGAGTTAGAGTCTTTCGGAATTCGCTGTCGCCGATCGCGACCTATCCGCAATGGCGGAATGCTGGCACCAATTGGTAGCCAAATTGCTAAATCGTGTAGCTAAATCGTGCTGCGATGGCGTTGAAGCGGAGGGCCTAACACGCGCTCCGCTTAACCTTCTTTCGGCTTCTTCGCCCGCAACTTCATCTCGCGGTAGCGCGCTGCTCCGCCCTCGCGGTTGCTCTGCGGGCTGCGTTCCACGGCCATCGCATCGTCGGGCACGTCCTTGGTGATGACCGAGCCCGAGCCGATATAGGCGCCGTTTCCGATTTTCACCGGCGCCACCAGCGAGGAGTTGGTGCCGACAAACGCGCCCTCGCCGATCAGCGTCTTGTGCTTGAAGAAGCCGTCATAGTTGCAGGTGATGGTGCCGGCCCCGAGGTTGGAATTGGCGCCGACATGGGCATCGCCGACATAGGAGAGGTGGTTGACCTTGACGCCGGCCTCCAGCGTCGCGGCCTTGGTCTCGACGAAGTTGCCGATCCGAACGCCATCGCCGAGCGAGGTGCCCGGGCGCAGGCGCGCATAGGGACCGATGGAGGCCTTCTTGCCGATCGAGGTCTGCACGATGTGCGAGAACGAATGGATCACCGCGCCGTCGGCGATGGTGACGCCGGGGCCGATCACGACAAATGGCTCGATGGTCACGTCGTTGCCGAATGTCGTGTCGGCGGCGAGATAGACCGTTTCCGGCGCTATCAGCGTTACGCCGGCATCGAGCGCCGCCTGGCGCAGCCGCGCCTGCATCACCGCTTCGGCCTCCGCAAGCTGCGCCTTGTTGTTGATGCCGCGCACTTCGTCCTCGCTGGTTTCGATCACGACGGCCTCCAATCCGATTTCCCTGACGATGGCGACGGCATCGACCAGATAATACTCACCCTTGCTGTTGGCATTGCCGATCCGGTCGAGGATTTCCAGCGCGCGGGCGCCCTCGAACGCCATCACGCCGGCATTGCACAGCGTGACCTTGCGCTCTTCATCTGTCGCGTCAGCATGTTCGCGGATCGCCATCAGCCGATCGCCCTGAAGCAGCAACCGGCCGTAACCGGTCGGATCGGCGGCGCGGAAGCCGAGCACCGCAAGCGCCGCGCCTTTCTGCAGCGGCGCGCGCAGCCGGGCGAAGGTCTCAGCCGAAATCAGCGGCGTATCGCCGAACGCCACCAGTAGATCGTCGGCGCCGCGCGCGATCGCCTCGCGGGCGGCAAGCACAGCATGCGCGGTGCCGAGACGCTCGGCCTGAACGAAGGTCGCAGCATCCGCGCGAACGCGCTTGACCTCCTCAGCGATCGCCTTGTGGTCCGGCCCGATCACGACCGCGAGCGAAGCGCCCGCGCCGTGCGGGGCCGCATCCAGCACATGCGCCAGCAGCGACTGGCCGGCGACCTGGTGCAGCACCTTCGGCAGCGAGGATCGCATGCGCGTGCCCTCACCGGCCGCAAGCACGACTGTCAGGCTGGATCGAGCGGTCATTCTGGTCCTCAGGCGAACAGGGTTGCGAGGGCCGTCTTTAATTGTTTTCCCCCGGAGATCAAACCGATTCGCCGCCCCGAAAACGTCCGGATTCAAGTGAGCGGCGCTTTTCCTGTTAATGTTTGCCCTGTGATTCGGCAGGCCTTGAGGAGGGCCAGGGGCGTTTGGCCAAGAAATCCGACCATCTCGCAGACTTCGAGGCGGATGACAGCGGCGGTGTGCTGAGCAACCTGTTCGCCGACGAAGATGAACTCGACCGCCGCGCGCTGTGGCGGATCGGGTCCTGGGGCGTCGGCGCCACGGCTGCGGTGATTCTGGCCGTGATGGCCAACCAGTCATCCCTTGGATTGAAGCGCGAACAGGTCGCCGCCGCTGACATCACCAGGCAGGCGCAGCAAATTCAGCTCGTGGCCAGGGAAACTCAGAAGGAAACCCAGAACGAGGCGCGGCGGCTCGCCGCCGCCATCGATACGCTGAACGGCGATCGCGACCGGCTGTATTCCCGCGTCACCAGCCTGGAACAGGGGCTCGAATCGGTCACCGGGGCCATCGCCCGCCAGGGTTCCGCGCAGGCTTCGCCGCCTGTTGCCAATGCGGAACCGCAAGCCGTCCAGAAGCCGGCATCGCCAAGCGTCGCGCCCGTAGCGACCGCCCCGGCCGCAGCGCCGGTCGCTGACAAGCCCGCTGCTACCGCCGAGGCAGGCCCGGCTATGGTTTCGCCTGCGACAAAGGCCGACGCAGCCAAAACAGAGAGCGCCAAGCCGGAAACGGCCAAAGCTGAGACGGCAAAGGCTGAGATGGCAAGGGCTGAGATGGCAAAGGCCGACTCCGGTACGCTGGAGCCCGCCAAGCCGGAGTCCGCGAAACCCTCGCCCGCCACGCCACTAGTGGCCGCGCTGTCGATGATGGCTCCACCCGACCCCGCCGCCGGCAAACTGATCGAACTGGGCAAAGGGCCGAACCCGGTGATCGCAAGCCCGATCCCGGATGTGGTCGCGTCGGCGCCGGCCGATGCGGAGGCGGATGAAGCCGCCGCGCCAAAAGTATCGCTGCAGCGGACCGAGTTCGGGATCGATCTCGGCAGCGCCAATTCAGTGAACGGCCTGCGCGCGTTGTGGCGCGGGCTGCTGAAATCGAGATCGAATGCGCCGCTGACGGCACTGCGCCCGATCATCGTCGTGAAGGAAGGCACCAACGGCCTTGGCATGCAGCTTCGCCTCGTCGCCGGTCCGCTGAACGATGCCGGCGCCGCCGCCAGGATCTGCGCCATTCTTGCCGAAAACAGCCGTCCTTGCGAGACCGCGATCTTCGATGGCCAGCGGCTGTCGTTGAACGATCCGCCGCCCACTGCCGCCAAGCCGGGCCCGCGCCGGCGCGCCATCGCCAAGCAGTCGGCGGCGACAGTCGTTGAGGAGGTGGCGAAGAAGCCGGAGCCGCCGCCGGAGCCAACGCAGACGACATTTTCGTCCATCTTCGGCAGGAAAAATTCACAATAAGCTTTTTGAGTACAGGACGTTACGACAGAATTCTGACTTACGTTCTCACTGTGGGTGAACGCTTGTCCCGGCCGCCAATCCCGACCATATTGCGCCGATGAAAAAATCCCCGTTCCGGCTCACGCCCTATCAAGTCCAATTCCTGCTGGTGGTCGGCTTCGTCTCCGTCGGCTACGCGCTCTATCTGCGCTACCTCACGGTCGAGTTCTCGACTGTCGCGCTCGCCTGCGACGCCGGCCTGCAAACCATGCAGTGCAAGTCGCGGACGCTCGCCACCTACCTGTTCAAGAATTCGGTATTCGGCATCACCGCGCTGATCATTGCGACGCTTCACGTCATGCGGCCGTCGATCGTGCTGCTGACCGGCGGCCTGATCGCGGCGGGATTCGGGATCGTGCTCTACAACATCGCGCTGTCTGGAATTGCGATCGGCCTGCTCATTTTGGGATTTGCACGGCCCGCGCCCGCCACAGCGTGAGCGCCAGCAAGAGATAGATCGCGCACGTCCACATCGACTGCCAGTTCTGATTGCCTTCATTGAAGCCGGTGAAGAGCGCGGCCACGACCAGCAAACCGGCAAAGGCGGATTCAGCAATCGGGCGAACGCCCTCTTTCGGCCGGTTGAGCAGCATCAGCGCCGCGAACGGCACCACCGCCATGGTCAGCGAAGCGAACGGAAAATCGCGGTAGCGCGGATCGAACGTAAAGCCGAGCGCGGTTTCCGCCGCGATCAGCGTGGTGACGAC
Organism: Bradyrhizobium sp. RDI18; assembly: GCF_043203335.1. Lineage (NCBI taxonomy): Bacteria > Pseudomonadati > Pseudomonadota > Alphaproteobacteria > Hyphomicrobiales > Nitrobacteraceae > Bradyrhizobium > Bradyrhizobium sp. RDI18. The sequence continues at coordinate 972,730 of NZ_JBICRN010000008.1, forward strand.
AAGCGCAAGTCCCAGCAACGCCGACAGCACCGACTTGGTCCGGCCCTCGCGCGGCCCAAGCAGTTCGAGGAAGGTCGGCAGCGACCGCCCCGACATCACGGCGTTCGCACACAGCATCGGCGAGGCAATGGCGGCTGCCAGCAGCGCGCCCCATTGCAGCCAGCCGCCTGCCCCGTAGCTCTCGTAAAACATCTTGTCCGCGGCAACCCCGAGCAGCATGCCGGCGGTCGTCGCCGATGTCCCGACCGCGATCCAGGCGGCCAGCCCGGGCTTCCACGGCCGCCGCCGCAGCGTCAGCCAGCCCGCGAGGAAGACGAAGGCGCTCAGCGCCATCCCGCCTCCCATCTGCAGTTTCCAGAACGGATAATTGCTGATCGGCTCTCCAGGCGGATATTTCACCGCCCGCTGCGCGTCATTGATCATGCCCCAATAGCCGCCGACGGTGCCTTCGAGCTGACGCTTCCACGGCTGGTCGTAGGCCTCGATCAGGTTGACCCGAAATTTTTCGCGCTTGGCGAGATCGAGGATTTCGGACACCACGCGCGCCTGGTTGGTGCGCGACGGCAGCGCGCCTTCGCGCATCCTTCCCGCGCTCGGCCAGCCGGTTTCGCCGATCAGGATTTCCTTAGCTGGAAATGCCACCGCCATCCGCTTGCGGATATCGTCGACATGGCCGGCGGCGTGCTTCGCGCGCACCGGCATGTCTTCCCAATACGGCAGGATATGGATCGTGACGAAGTCGACCGCGTCGTAGATTTCGCGGTTGCGCAGCCAGAACTCCCAGACGTCGGCATAAGTGACGGGCACGGTGACCCGCGACTTGACCGAGCGGATGTGGGCCGCGAGATCCGATGTCGTCATCTCGCCGCGCAGCAGCACCTCGTTGCCGACCACGAGCGCCGTAATGACGTCGGGATGTTCCTTGGTCAGTTCGACCGCAACCGAAATCTGGGCAAGATTCTTGATCCGGTTGCTCGAAAGCCAGATCCCCTGGATCACCTTCAGCCCGACCTTGGCGGCCAGCGCCGGAACCTGATCGAGCCCATTCTCGATCGAATAGGTCCGCACGCAGTCGGTTATCTTGGCGAGTTGCGCCAGGTCCTCCGCGATCTGTTCGGGAAGGATCTGCGTGGTCGGTATCAGGGGTGTCTGCGCGCCGCGGAACGGCGCGTAGGAGACGCATTGCAGCTTGGCAGTGGGGTCGATCGGCGCGCGCGGAAGCGTGATCGGCGTGGCGAGCCACCACCAAAGAGCCGCGATCATACCTAGCGATGAAAGGAGAAGCGCCAGCGGCGTGCGAAGAGAAATCGGTTCCATCCTCCGGGCGGGGACCGTCGATTACCCGTTCATCGGCGTCCTGCCAAGATGCACGATCGCCCTATTCTGCCTCCGCCTTGCGGCAGTTTTACCAGCGCCTATGATAAAGTTGTGACTTTGCTGGACAAAATCTGAAATACCCGTCATGTGAATCGCCGGATGTTTCCGCCGCATTGGGGACCTATTTGGGCGGCAACAAGCCAGAACACCACACCAGCCGCTCGCGGCAGGAAATTGATCGGGGAATGTATGCGTCGACGGGTGCTTGATCCAAGAGTTGCGGTTTTGAGGCGCTTCGCCGCTGCCGGCCTGGCCCTCCTGATCGGATCGGGCGGGGCGTTTGCCCAGAGCGGCAGCCCGACCCCGCAGGATCAAGGCAAGGCGCCGGCCAATGCCGCCGACGCCAACAGGGACAACCAGCGCAAGGTCGACGAATTCGTCGAGGCGGCCCAGGCAATCAACGGCCCGGCCGGAAATCCCGAATGCGTCTGGCTCGGCCGTCGGGTGGTTCGGCTGATGTGGCGCGACGACCTGGATACCGCGTTCCGGCACCTCGATCTCTATGACCGGTTTGGCTGCCCCGGCGGGCATGTCCAGGCCACCTTCCGCTGCCTGACCCGCTTTGGCGGACAGATCGATCCCAAGGTGGCGGAAACCCTCGACAGCCGCATCCACGTCTGCTGGATCAATCCGGGCGCCCAGCCACAGGCTGCCGCAGCGGCCAACCCGGCGCCTGCGACCGCCGGCAATGCGACGCCTGCGCCGGCCGCTTCGCCCTCGCCGGCCCCCAGCGCCGCGCCTAGCCCGCAGGCGAAATAGACGTCCGGCATTCAGGATACGTTCAGCGGAACGATCCTATTTACCCGGCGTTTGGATTGGTCACGCCCTTAAGGCGCCGTCCTTAAAAAAGTCATGGCGTCATACCAGTTGTGAAAACGCAGGGCAGGACTATCCTTATGATGCCGCCGTGTCGGTCGAACCTAGGGGACAGGTTCGCTTCCCATAAATTGCAGCCCCGTATGGTTTAGCCCCCGATGCGCGCTGTCGTCGCCGTTCTGCTGTTTGTAACCGCAGCTCACGCCGGGCTGTGGGGCCTCTTCCAGGAAAAGCAACCGGCGCCCGATTTCAGGGGCATTTTGCCGAGCGTCTCCTATGCGCCGTTCGAGGGTTCGGCGCATCCCGACGTCGACAATATTCCGCAGATCGAAAAGATCCGCGCCGACCTGAAGAAGCTCTCGACGATCACGCGCGCGATTCGTCTCTACTCCTCGACCGGTGGCGTCGAACTGGTGCCGCCGATCGCGGCCGAATTCGGCCTGAAGGTCACCGTCGGCGCCTGGATCGACAAGAATTCCGATCGCAACAAGCGCGAGATCGAGGCGGCGATCAACCTCGCCAAGCGCAACAGCAACGTCAACGGAATCGTCGTCGGCAACGAAACCATTTTCCGCGGCGAGCAGAAGATCGACGACCTGGTCGAGATGATCAAGCAGGTCAAGAAATCCGTCAACGTCCCCGTGACGACCGGTGAGATCTGGAACATCTGGCGCGACAATCCGGAACTGGCGTCCTCTGTCGATTTCATCGCCGCGCACGTGCTGCCCTATTGGGAGAACTTCACCGACAAGCAAGCCGTCGATCAGGCGGTGGCGATGTTCCAGCTACTGCGCGATCAGTTTCCCGGCAAACGGATCGTGATTGCCGAGTTCGGCTGGCCGAGCGCCGGATACAATTTGAGGAACGCCGAGCCCGGCCCGTTCGAACAGGCCTCGGTGCTGCGCAATTTCGTCACCCGCGCGGAAGCCATCGGCATCGACTACAACATCGTCGAGGCGATCGATCAGCCCTGGAAATTCTTCGAAGGCGGCGTCGGCCCCTATTGGGGCATCCTCGATGCCAATCGCGAACCGAAGTTCGCGTGGACCGGCCCGATCGTGAACGAGAATTACTGGAAGCTCGCCGCGATCGCGCTGCTGATGGGCATCCTGATGTCGCTGCCGATCCTGCGGCTCGAGCAGCCGACAATCATGCAGGCACTGCTGCTTTCAGCGGCAGCGAACGGCGTCGGCGCCTGGGTTTCCACCGTGTTCGCCTACTGGGCCGGGCATTATTTCGTGTTCGGCTCGGCGTTTGCGCTGACGCTTGGCCTGATCCTGCTGGTTCCGCTGATCCTGATCGCGATGGCGCGCATCGACGAAATCGCGGCGATTGCCTTCGGCCGCGGTCCGCGCCGGCTGATCACCAAGAGCGCGCCGTTAGCGCCCGCCACCATCGGCGAGAACGTCGCCTTCCCGAAGGTCTCGATTCACATCCCCGCCTATTTCGAACCGGTCGAGATGCTGAAGCAGACGCTGGATGCGGTGTCGCGGCTCGATTACCCGAATTTCGAATGCGTCTGCATCATCAACAACACGCCCGATCCGGAATTCTGGCGGCCGATCCAGGACCACTGCCGCGCACTCGGCGAACGCTTCAAGTTCATCAACGCCGAGAAGGTGCAGGGCTTCAAGGCCGGTGCGCTCCGCATCGCCATGGAGCGCACCGCGGCGGATGCCGAGATCATCGGCATCATCGATGCCGACTACGTCGTGCACCCGGACTGGCTGAAGGATCTCGTGCCGGTGTTCGCCGACCCGCGCGTCGGCCTGGTGCAGGCGCCGCAGGAGCATCGCGACGGCGACCGCTCGCTGATGCACTACATCATGAACGGCGAATATGCCGGGTTCTTCGACATCGGCATGGTCCAGCGCAACGAGTTCAACTCCATCATCGTGCACGGCACGATGTGCCTGATCCGCCGCTCCGCGATGGACATGGCCGGTGGCTGGTCCAGCGACACCATCTGCGAGGACACCGATCTCGGCCTGACCATCCAGCAGCAAGGCTGGCTGACGCACTACACCAACGTCCGCTATGGCGAGGGCCTCCTGCCCGACACCTATGAGGCGTTCAAGAAGCAGCGTCACCGCTGGGCCTATGGCGGCTTCCAGATCGTCAAGAAGCACTGGCGGCGCTTCCTGCCCGGCGCGAGCCGGCTGACGCCGGACCAGCGCCGCGAATTTTCGCTCGGCTGGCTGAACTGGCTCGGCGCCGAAAGCCTGGGCGTCGTCGTGGCGATCCTCAACCTGATCTGGGTGCCGATCGTGGCGTTTGCCGACATTGCCATCCCCGACAAGATCCTGACGCTGCCGATCATCGCCTCCTTCGCCGTCTCGCTGATCCATTTCGTCGCGCTCTACCGCTTGCGGGTGAAGATCAAGGCCGGCCAGATGCTGGGCGCCATGATCGCGGCGATGAGCGTGCAGTGGACGGTGTCGCGCGCGGTGGCCCAAGGCCTGATCACCGAGCACCTCGCCTTCGCCCGGACCTCCAAGGGCGGTCTGTCGCGGATGTCGATCGAGTTCCAGGCATTCTGGGAAGCCGTGATCGGCGTGCTGCTCTTGATCGGCGCCGCCGTCCTGGTCGTCACCAACGGCTACAAGGAAGTGCGCGAGATCTATATCTTCGCGGGCGTGCTGGTGCTGCAAAGCCTGCCGTTCCTCGCGGCGGTTGCAATCGCAGTGCTGGAAAACTCCCGTATCAATTCCTTCGCTTTCTGGCGTAACAGCGCGGTGCGGACGGCGGAACTGATCGGGCTGCGCCCGGTCACCCTGCCGACGGTCAACACCCAGTCCCAGCCGGTCGCCTCCGAGATTCGCCGGGAGGTCAACTAACCACCGTGGATCGATTGGCGGCGGCCGGTTGAAGAACCCGAACTAACCTTTGGCTACCTAAAGAGAATTGAGATCAAACGAACCACGAATTTGCCGCGGGGTTGCTATTGACCCGCAGGGGCCCGCCCCCTACACAGCGCGGCGAGTGAGCGCGTAGCTCAGGCGGTAGAGCACGTGACTTTTAATCATGGGGTCGAGGGTTCGAGTCCCTCCGCGCTCACCAAAAGCTCCAAGCAGATCAGCAAGTTGCGGGCGGCGCCAAGCGCAGTCGAGATTGTTGTACGCTTCGTGCAACGCTCGTGCAACAGCATGTAGCACCTGTGTAGCCGCAGACTGCAGTCGTGCGGCGGCCGTCGTGCGCGACCTCTCGCGCGCGCCTCACCGTCCACCACCATCCTGACATGCAACGACCCCGGCGCCGCGCCAACGGCAACCGGGGTCAAACTACGAAAGGTCTCAGAGCAAATGACAGATACTCCCGCCCAAATCGCTTCGCAAGAGCAGCTTGACGACGACGACTATTTCATTGCCTGCCCTGCACAACAGGAAGTGCTGCTCCGCTTCAACCCCGGTGGGGAGCTTGAGATCAGGCAGCAAGACGCCCTCGGTAACGACAGCGCCGTCTACGTCGGTGAGGATAACGTCCGAAGCTTCCTCGGCTGCATCATCAGCCGGTACCGCAAAGAGCATGGCAAGCACGCCGCAGCCGATCTGGCGAGCTATCTCTGCGACGTTGCCGGCGTTCCCTCGACCAGGGACCTGGACTACGGTGAGCCGTTGATCGCAACCGAGCCGCCGCCGGCCGCAAGCCGGTCGAAGAACGCGGAGCGCCAGCGCCGTTACAGGGAACGCAAGCGTAACGCCTCGGCCGATGACCAAAACGGCGAGCGTAACAGCGGCCGTAACGCGGCGCCGCTTCAGCCCGAGCTTCTCAGCAGCTGATCCACACGCGCGGCCGTATGGTCTCGCGCCGGTGCTCAGGTGCTCGGAGGTCCCGCCTGATCCCACCCCGCGACAGACCAGGCCCGGCCGCGACAGTAGCGGCGGTCTTGTCCCGATCTTGCCCCGCCGCCGGCCTCTCGCCGAAGCCGCCATGAACGATCGCAGCGCGCCGGCCGCTCTAAACCGGGCAACACTGCGGGCTCTTGCTCTGTCAACGCAACACAGAAGTGCGCACGGCGGAGATTCCGGCCCCGGCTGCCGATCACGATAGGCGCCGATATACCGAGGCTGCTCGACAGAGCGTCCCCCGCATTGATGGGTTTAGCCCCATCAGGGAGGCCGATTGGCACCCGTAAGGTGCGCCCGGGCAAAGCAGTTGGAAATCGTGGCCCTCAGACCGTGTCCCCGCCCATTTCGGGAGGGGAGGGCTACGGAAAGGAAAGTATTGCCTTCATGAAAGGGCGCGGCGACGCGCGCTTGAAGGTAACGGCACCGACTTGGCGCGTTCGCTGAGGTGGCTGCGGCCACCGAGGGCAAGCGGTTGCGCCGCTCTGTGATCTCGCGGTGCGACAGCTGCGGTGCGGATCATGCGGCCACCGGGAGGCCTTCGCCCCGGAATCGATCATTGCGGCACGGCGCCGCGCACATGCGGCGAAGCGGCGATCAGCGCGGTGTGTCCGGCGCCCGGTAGATCGGCGGCATCCTGCTCATGGTCGGCCCTGGCGCTCCGTACTCTCACGCGGTTGACCGACTCGAGTCTCTGCCACAAGAGCTGCGACCTATGCTCGAATCGTAAGCCGTGGAGGTATGAGACTATGAGGTTTATTCCGAGATTGAGCGCACTGGTGTTCGGCGCGTCTGTTCTCTCTTCTCTCGCCGGGCCTTCGGCGAAAGCAGGTGATCTGTACAAAGGAATCATCAAAGGCGATGCTGTAATCGGATGCGATCGAGAGTCATTTGATCGAAGCATTAACTTCGCCGTTTCTGGAGACAACACCGCATACGCCCGCTTGATGAACAGAGGCTTGGCTACAGGGTCGTGCATCAAGTTTCGCAATGGGCAGACCGTCTTCATCGAAGATCGAACATTTACAGGCGCAAGGTGTATTCGCCCCGAGGGGAGCGCGGAAAAATGTGTGTGGATCGTGAAAGAAGAAATGGAACAGTAGCAGCCGACGGGATAACAGAAAACGGTCCCCCGCCCGCTCCCTAGCCGCACTGGAGAGCGGGCTTTTTCATTTTGGCGCGTTATAGCCACCGAGGCGGCATTTCTGGTGGCCAAGCGGCGGAGCATTTCCCCCGAGGAAGCCCTAAAGCTTCTGCAGGAAGCGGAACCGGACCTTTGAGCGCGCTCCTAGACAAGCTGATGCGCCACAATAGCTTTTCCGTAGTTCCCCCGGATTGATCGAGCGCGCTGGCAGTGCGATTGAGGCGGCAATGATTACACATGTCACGCCCTCACTGGTGCAGCCAGGGTACTACTACCTGAAAAAGGGACATCGCGACTGGCTTCGGCTTGTCCTCTCGCGGCATGGCGACACTTGCCGCTATGCCGACATCACCGGCTACGGTCCGGAGATTTGGACCTCGACATTAAACCGATGGGCGAGCCTGGGCTTCACCGAAGAGGAAGCGCGCCAACGTTTTCCTGAAGAGTGTGCCAAGATCGACAAAGTGATCGGCGCCCCGATCACTGCACCTGACGCGGCGAGCGGAATGATGTTGAACTATGAAGCATCAGGCATATTAGGAAACTTCCCTAATTTGGAGCTACCGGTCGGCGGCATGACCGACAACCAGCGCGCGGAAATTTCCGCTGCGGTCTTCGCACGGTTCCCAGAACTTCAAGTCGTCAAGCTCGAACCGGAGGGGATGGGCCGAGCCATGGCGAATTTCGAATGGAATTTTCAAAAGATCGTCCGCGCGATGGACCTCTACAAGTGCACACCCGCCGAAGCCGTCGCGCACCTCGATCGGCTGCAGGCTTGGTGACACCCCGGTTAGACAACCGGGTCGCCCACCAACCCGGTTGCCTAGAACCCCGGCTCCGCTTCCTGCAGAAGCTTTAGAGCTTCCTCGCCGGTAATCTTGAGACCATCGGCCAGGTTTTGGATCGCGCCCTCCCGAAGCTCCCGATCCCGCTTTACCTCCGGGTCCTCGGCTTCCGCCTCCGGTCTTGCCTGAATCTGATCCACCGCTAGTTTCTCCCGCTGGCGCGAACTGGACCATATCGCACCACGGCAAGAAGCACGCAGCTGCATCAGGGCCTATGCCCGCGACGCTGCTTGTCGGCCATGGCCTTCTTATAGGCCGCATTGAAAATCCGGATCGGATAGTCCGATCGCTTCAAGCCATTGCGCCAGCGCGAGACCTGCTGCTGGCTGATCCGCGTCTCTTCCTCGGCCATGTCGCGGGATAGAGGTGAACGCAGGTCTGCGTTGACCTTGCTGTTAGCCCTTTGCCTCACCCCGACATTGGCATTCCACCAGTCGACAAAGTCGCGCTGCCACTGCACCATGAGGTTAGCGGCTTCCATGCCGGCTTGCATCCGGATTTGACCGGAGTACCGCTCCTTCTCGAGACCATGATATTTCGGCGGCCAGCGCGATCTTGCGCAGTGGCGCTGCTCGACTTGGGAACAGGCTGAGCGGCAATACGCCGAAGCCGTCGCCTTGGTGCGCGGCGATGACATCAAGGCCGTCAAATGAGAACCATCATCGTCCTCGCCCTGATCCTGCTCGCGACCCCGGCGAGCGCTCGGTACGCATTCCAATGCAGCGATACCGCACTGATCGACATCGCGGTCGCCAACCCGATCGATCCCGAAGATCGCATCGTTGACGCCGCCTTTAATAAATGCATCGCGGAGTGGGAGACGGAAGCCAAGGCGGCTTTAGCTCACCCAGAGTTTTCGACCAGCTCTGGCATGCCCAGCACATCGACGCTCAGCGATGTCATGAGCTATGCGCGCGAGCACTACAGGCGCGTGGCCAATGTCAAGGTGATCGAGATGGCGCGCACCACGACCGATGTGAGCGCGCTAAGATACCGCTTTTTTCCCGGAAACCCGGACGAATGCAGCGACGCTGCGCTAGTCGAGTTCGCCGTTGCTAACCCGATGGAGCCCGCCGAGCGGATCGCCGCTCTCACGTTCGAGAAGTGCATCGAGAAATGGCGGGAGGAAGCCGAGGAGATAATCAAAGCGGATTATTCTAGGCCGATGCGCAACATACTTCCCACGGCGGATGCTTGGGTAAGCTTTGAGCGCGACCGCTTTAGGCGCGAGGGCATCGCCAAGGTGATCGAGGCCCGCGCTGGCGCAAGAAGACCGAAATGATCGTCCTGCACTCGCCCGGGTCGCGCGCCCGACCCGGTTGTTAGAAGCCCTAAAGCAGGCTCACTAAACGATAGAACTTATTTTCTTTGATTCAGGAATGGGCCGACCGTGTCGAATAACCCATCATCAAAAAATGTGCTCCCTGGCCCGGATCAGTTGATCGCGCAGGCCCGCCAACGCCGCGCCGAGGCCCTGGCCAACAATCTGCCGCCGCCGCGATCGGCGCAGGCCGTACCTTCAAAGGAGCCGAGCCAGGAACAAGAATCTCTGGATCGCCTTGTTCGGGAGCAGCAGCGCACCAATTTGCTTCTTGCGATACAGCCGCTTCTACTGCGTCCTGTTCGAACGATCATGGGACTGTTCCTGCTCTGGATCATTATCAAGGCTATTCTGGGCTGATTCGCCCGAACTGTGCCGCCGATCTTGCGCGCGCTGCCGAGCGCGAACGATCACACAGCGCCTGAAATCGGGAAAGTTCCCGCTCGCCACGCCAACCAAGTTCCCGCTTCCGCGAGGAATCTGAATATCCGTTAATCGGACCGGGAACAGAACTCCTCATCGTTTGCTTGGTGTGCGAGACCGTCGCCCCGCCGTTTCACGACGGCGCTTGTCGCGGATAGTCAAAGGTCTGCTGGACCTGCTGTTCGCACGCGATAGCCCAAATCGGCGGTCTCGATCTTCGTCCTGGTGCGAGGTGCGGCAACGCGTCTGGTTAATTGGCGCCTTCGCGAGACTGGAGCCATACCGTCATGCGAAACAGCGTTGATATCGACTCCATGCATAGCCGCGCGATCGTTCAGAAAATCGGCGAAAGACTACGGGAGCGGTTGAAGGAAGATCGAGAGTTGCCAACGAACATCGGAAAGCAACTCGACCGGCTCCGCGAACTGGACGATCCGTCACAGCCAACCCCGGGTACCGCCGCGTAGTATCGATGACGCGCTCTCGTGTTACCTACCCGGGCCTTCGCGTTCGGAAAGCGCAGCTTGCATAGCGTGGTGTAACCGCCGCCGCGCTCATAGCGGTGATGCGCTTCGTCGATGACATAAGTGCCGTCGACGTCCTCGCGTGCGCCGCTGATCGTAAGCACCATGCCGGCGCGCGCCTGCGGCTCGCCGTTGATCATCACCCCGCCGACGCCGCCGGTCGCGTTGACGAAGTTTTCCGCGCCGTCGTTGGCCTGCCCGGCGACCTTCGCGTTCGGCGCCGGAAACGGCAGCGAGGTGATCGCGCTGCCCTCGCCGAAGTTCTTCAGCGTCTTGTCCCAAAGCCCCTTTGCGATGTTGTAGTGATCTTGCTCGGAGCCGCCCCAGCTGGTGCGGGCGATGTACGGCCTGACGCGCCACTCGATCAGGTTTTTGCCCCACACCGCTTCGATGCCGCCGGACAGGTCCGGCGCTTCGCGGAAGTACGCGGTCTTGCCGGCAACCTTGAAATAGCCGCCGAGTTCTTCGGCAAGGCGTTCGCCAAAATGCCGCAAACTTTCGCCCGACATCTGCCAATAGTCCCGCGCCACGTTGGCAAATGACGGCCGATCTCGATCGAACAAGCCGGACGCTTCTGTGGCTTCCTGCAGCACCTTCAGCAGCGGAATCTTTTCGCCCTCCTGCTAGCCAGCCGGGCGCACCTTCGCCCAAATCTTCTGCATCGGCGACTTGCCTTCGTCGCGCGGCACGCCCATCGCGTCGATCCACAGCCGCCGGCCGCCGGTGCCGCGCGAGAAGCCGCTTTCCACGATCCAAATCCAGCCATCGAAGGAATAGAAGTAGCTCTCGCTGTGCCAGCCGATCAGCACCGAGACCCGTGAGAACCGGCCGGCGATCGGAATCCGCAAGCGGCCGTCGCGGTCGTCAAGCTCGATATGGCATTGGTCCATTCCAAGCGCGTCGATCGCGGCGACCGAAAGCAAATGCGGATCGAAGCGGCTGGTGACGTCCACACCATTGTCAGGATCGCGCAGCGGACACGCCGGCGGGTCGACTCGCGTTTGTTATGCTAAGGGTCGGTATCGATGTAGCTCATACCGTGCAACGTAATGCTGCGCGCGAAGTTGCGTCAACGTGGCGATGACAAAACCCGTTGGTTTCCGACGCCTTTGCTGAGATCACTGGGAAGCTGCACGACGTTGGACTCGGTGTCACGTGACATCGACTCTTGTTGCGCGACTTCTGCACCCGTTCGCGCGGACCGGCCCTTCGCCCTTTAGGTCTTGCGGCCAACGAAAATTTCGGCCGACGATCCGCCGTCGACATGGTGGCCGGGCGAGCGGTGAAGGTATTTGAACGACAGGTGTGAATAACAAGGATAGACGGGAACACGCATTGCGCAATTTGAGCGGTAGTAACAACTTCGAATCACAATTTCAGAACGATTCGAGGTTCAAATGCCTTTTATTTACCGACCGATGCTTAAGACCAAGTCTGGCGAGGCTGCCGCGCTGCTCCAGCTTCCAACGAATCAAAGAGACCGGATTGCGCCTGTCTTCCATGTTGGCGAACGGCCCCCGGCAACTTTCGTGAGTCGTATGGCCACAGCTTGGTCGGGGCGCAGGTGCTTCCTAGACGGTGCCTTCAACTACAACGTCACCGGCGGTTCAGGCGACTTCGACAGAATGTTTCGAAGCCTCGGTGCGGCTGGCGTCCCAGTCGTCCCCGTGATCGAGGTGGGCGCCGTCGCTGGGTACAATCGGGCGGCTATAGCTCATGTTGGACGGTCCGGAGCTGGCCCGGGACTGATGCTGAAGTGCACGCCAAGCCAGCTTCCGGGAGCCGCTGCCTACGCGCAGCAGCTCAACCAAGCTCCGACCAACATCGACCTTTTGATCGACGCCGGCCACATCGCGGAATTTGATCCCGTATCGTTCGCTGGTTATGTGGGCCACATCTTGCAAGCAAGTGTACCGGGCACGCCGTGGCGGTCAGTGACGCTGGCAAGCTCGTCTGCGCCAAAAGACTTCGGTCAGCTCGGCCCCGGCACAACCGTAGTGCCTCGAAATGATTGGCTCTGTTGGCGCAACCTTCCTCAAGGTGGCGCGCCTATCGATTTCGCCGACTTCGGAATATCTCACCGAGACCTGACCGAACCGCCGGGCATGGCAATGGCAGGCGCGACGGTCAGCGTCAGGTACGCCATCGACGACAACTGGGTCATGATCAAGGGTCGTCGGACCACCGGAGCCTCCGGCTTGCCAATGGGCGATCAGTATCGCGGTCACGCTAGAACTTTAGTCAGACGCGCTGACTTCGGCGGCCTGCCCGGCTGCTGGGCCGATCAGCGCATCACAACAATCGCAAATAACCCAGGGACCAGCGCTGGCGGACGACCGCAGTGGGTTGAGATCAACGCCAATCGACACTTCGCTCTGATCGTGGACAGACTTCCGTGACCAGTTGGTACGTTGCTTCAGTGCTTCGCGAACTTCCAGCCTCACAAGGTCAGCCGGAAGTTCAGAAGCAATTCGTTGACAGAGTTTGTCAGCCGAAGCGCTGCGATAGCCTTTTGCGAGGGAATAACGATCCAGGACAACAATTGCTTCTTGACGCCAAAGTAATCTAGCCACCTGGAAGGGGTCGACGCCTGGATTTGGTGAAGCCTGACGACTTCCGCGAAGGAAGACGTGCTGATCCGGCCCCGAGTCGGCAACCAACATTCCCCACCATAGCGGGATCAGCTTCGCTGATTTATCGGCGTGGCGTTCCGCAACCACCAGCGTGACGCGGTCAAAAACCTGATTGTAGAGAAGTTGCTGAGCAGGCAATCGAGCAAGGGTGTCGCGAGCGCTCTTTATCTCGTAACCACAAAGTTCGCCGTTGATTACCGCAACATCCACGCGAACGCTGCCGGACCAGATGCCCATCTCCTCGACGACGCGTGTTCGATGGTCATTAAGATGCTGTCGAGTGAGTTCCCGGCGAAGGGCTTTTCGCACGTCGAAATCTCTCATCATTCAGCTCTCTAGATGCTGCCCCTAACCGCGTGCGAAGTAGCGCAGTTAGAGCGAGTCTACAACGAGATGGATTAACTAGAGCTTTTCGCCTGCTTTGCCGTGACGGACTGCCGTGCGCTCGGCTGATGATTACAGCAAACCTTGCTGCGGCCCGCAACACTCCCCACCGACCGGCGGGGCCGCTGAAGCCGGAGAGCCGCTGCCTAGTCTCGGTGAACGGCTCCGGAGCGGAGACCCAAGAAGTGAGAATGTCGTCGGGTTCGCCTGGAACGGATTCGGCCGCTGTTCGCCTTCGCCTGGCATTTGGACCAGTTCAAGGTCGACCGGGAGACCAAGTCCAAGCCGATCCGGCCTGGCCTTGTCTACGATTCCTGACGAAGTCACCGAGCGCGGTCTTCGCGCCGATCAGCGTTGTAAATCAGGCTGTTTTCTTGACAGCCCGGTCGCGCTGTTCGCCAGCCGCAACAAAGTTCTGGGTCTTTTTGTCGTCAACCACAAATTGAGCATTAACTCGACTCGCCATCACCCTGATGGCAGATGTAAGTTGTTCCAGTTCCCCTGGGGATCGGTCTTTTACTTCGGCGGCCATTTTGAAATCCTTCGCCTTTGACCAGAATCGTTTCCCGACAGTTTCCGTCCTAGCACGCTAGGCAGCTTTCGTTAAGGGTGTGTAAACCATGACCGCCTCGAAAGACCAACCTTCTTCGTTGGATTATCCAGAGCTTGTAGTAGCCATTGCGGGGCCGATCGGCGTCGATATGGATCAAATAACCCAGAGCATTAAGGCTGCATTTGATACCTTGGGGTACGAAAGCTCCCTCATCAAGCTCACAACAGAAATAGCGCGCTACAAAATCACGGATGAGGACTCATTGGCAGAAATCGCCAAATGGTCCGGCCCTGAAGATACCTATCACGTTTACATGCGCAAGATGAGCGAAGCTAATGCCTTGCGGAAGCAATATGGCAATCCGGACATTCTTTCGCGCATAGCAATTGACGCCATACGTGCTGATCGCAAGACGGGAACCGGCGCCCTGGATAAGGTCAGGGCCAAGCACGTCTACATCATTCGACAATTAAAACGACCTGAGGAGGTAACGTTACTTCGGAAGGTCTATGGCAAGCAGTTCATTCTGGCCTCGGCTTACGCCCCAGAACAGGAGCGGAAAGAGCAGCTTTGCCGTCGCTTAAGAGGTGAGCTTTCCACGGCAACGACCCCCGCCGAGATAGGATTTTACGCCGAACAGCTGATCGAGAGAGACGCTGCGGAAGATCAAGAGGCTTTGGGGCAACAGCTAAGCGAAACTTTTCATCTTGCTGACGTCTTTATTGACGGCTTGAGCAAAGCAAAGATGGACGACAAGCTTGAGCGATTCACTGCCGCGCTGTTCGGACGAAATGACATAGCTCCTTCTAAAGACGAGTACGGCATGTATGCCGCCAAGTCGGCGTCCCTTCGGTCCTCAGATTTGTCACGGCAGGTCGGGGCTGCCTTGTTCACTGACGATGGCGAATTAATCACGCAAGGCTGTAATGAAGTTCCGAAAGCTCACGGTGGAACGTACTGGGACCTGGAACTGCCAGATCATCGCGATATCAAGAAAGGATCTCGATCCAAACGATCGGCACAAGAAAGAGATAGTGCGGGACCTCGTGGAGCGACTAAGAAAGAAGAACTATCTGAGCAAAGAAATACTGGAAATTGGAAATGATGCAGCAATCGTAGATCACCTGATTAGCAAGCAAGAGGAGCCGCTTCCCAACGGGCCGCTTGTTGGCTCCCGCATAATGGATCTCACTGAGTACGGGAGGGTGGTTCATGCGGAAATGCTGGCCGTTTGCGATGCTGCCCGCTTGGGGCGAAGCATCAAGGGAGCGACCCTCTACTGCACTACGTTTCCTTGTCACAACTGTACGAAGCATATCTTGGCAAGCGGGGTTAAACGCGTTGTCTACATGGAGCCTTATCCGAAAAGCCGTGCCAAAGACCTCCATCCCGATGAGATCGAGATAGAAGCCGAGGCACCTGATAAAGTTTCGTTTGTTCCATTTATGGGGATTTCTCCATTCCGCTATCGAGACCTCTTCCAGAAAGGGAAGCGAAAAAAGGCCGACGGCAAAGCGCGTGACTGGTATCTCAAAGATGAGATGCGTCCAATGGTGGACATGGTAGTTCCCTCCTATACAGAAAATGAAACTTGGGCGTTAGCCGACCTCTTGGGCGCTTTTAGAGCCGGATAATTCACCCGCGCTGCCCCCTGACGCTCATGGTGGCCTGTAGAGCGCTGAGCAAAATGTGCCATCTCTATTCGATCACAACGAACCAAGAAGCGATCCGCGCCCTCTTTCGCGTGATCAATCGCTACATTGGCAACCTGCCGCCGATGCCGGCCGTGTTTCCGGACTATCCGGCGCCGGTCGTCCGCAACACCGGCGACGGACGCGAAATGACGATGCGTTAGGGCATGCCGCCCCTCCATAATTGCAGGATGACAATGACGACGTTTTTCGGACGATAGGAGATTTGGGGCGACCACCGCGATCCTCGCCACAAGGTCTTCCATCGGCACGGAAGGCTCGTATGCCCAGCTCTCACGGCTTGATAGGCGACGTCGTGCGTCTAGGTACTGGTCACGCCGGATCATTTCGCGAGCGTCCAAGCCAGATGGCCGACGCTCAGCGAGATTCGGAAGCGGTCGACGCCAGATAGCGACCTAGCGCGCCGCGGGATTCTTCCATGAGGCTGTGCCGATCCCTCTGCTCGGGAGGCGCGCGCCACCCCGGCTCAATGCCGGTCATGTCCGGCAATTCATGGGCGATTCCCTTGTGGCAATCGATGCAGGTTTTTTCGCGGGTAACGAGAAATTTGGCGTGGATTTCGGCCGCGCGTCTGGTCTGCTTGGTGAAATCCATCGCCGCCGACGAATGGCAATTGCGGCACTCCAGTGAATCATTGGCCTTCAGCCTCGCCCACTCATGCTTGGCGAGCTCAAGCCGCATGTCCTGAAACTTCTGCCTGGTATCGATCGTGCCGAAGATATGGCCCCAGACTTCTTTCGAGGCCTGCATCTTGCGAGCGATCTTGTCGGTCCAGTCGTGTGGGACGTGGCAGTCGGGGCAACTCGCGCGGACCCCGGAACGGTTCGTGAAGTGGGGTGTATGCTGCAATTCCTCGAAAACGTTGGCGCGCATTTCGTGACAGGAGGTGCAGAACTTCTCGGTGTTGGTTGCCTCCAGCACGGTGTTGAAACCGCCCCAGAACAGCACGCCGCAGACGAAGCCGCCGAGCGCGAGAAAGCCCAGGCTCAAATGCGCGCTGGGGCGGCTCGCAATCTGCCAGAACCAGACCAGGAGTGACTTGAGCCGCTGCATCGAACGTTCTCACTTCTTCTCGGAGCCGACGAGAAGCATGTCCTTGAACGTGCTTGGGACGAGCGGCTGCGCGTCCGTCTGCTGGACGTGGCAGGCGGTGCAGAAATATCGCCGGGGCGTCACGTCGGCGAGAACCTGGCCGTTGCGGTCCATAAAGTGGGTGACGCTGATCATCGGCGCACCGGAGCCTTCTGTGAACTGTCGCCGGTGACAATCGAGGCAACGATTGGTCTTGAGCGTGAGCTGATAGTTATCGATGGAATGCGGAATGACCGGCGGCTGCTCCGGATAGTTGCGCATCAGCCGCTTGTCATCGATGACCGGCCGCGCCAGCGCGGGCGCCGGCACATCTTCCATCGGCGAAGCAGCGCCGGTCACGCGCGGCACGATCTGGGGTGCGTTCTGGGCGTAGATCGCGCCGCCGACAAACACCAGCATGCCGCCGAGCAGAGCACCCGCCAACGGACCGCGCAATTTCTTCAGGCCGGAATGATCTTGACCGCGCATTTCTTGAAGTCCGTCTGCTTGGAAATGGGATCGGTTGCGTCCAGCGTTACCTTGTTGATCAGTTGGCTGGCATCGAACCATGGAACGAAGACGACGCCGCGCGGCATCCGGTTGCGCCCCTTGGTATCGACCCGGCTTCTGATTTCGCCACGCCGGGAGACCACCCGGACCTCCGCGCCCTCATTGATGCCTCGCGCGCGCGCGTCCTCCGCATGCATATAGACCCTGGCGCCGGGATAGGCCTTGTAGAGCTCCGGCACCCGCATGGTCATGGAGCCCGAGTGCCAATGCTCGAGTACGCGGCCGGTGACCAACCAGACATCGTATTCCTTGTCGGGAGATTCTGCCGGCGGTTCGTAGGGGACGGCAATGATCCTCGCCCTGCCGTCCTTGTTGCCGTAGAAGTCAACGCCCCTGCCCGGCTTGACGTAGGGATCAAGACCTTCCCGATAGCGCCACTTGGTTTCCTTGCCGTCGACGACGGGCCACCGCAAGCCTCGCACCTCGTGAAGAGTGTCGAACGCCGCCAGATCGTGGCCATGGCCGCGACCGAATTCGGCGTATTCCTCGAATAGACCTTTCTGAACGTAGAATCCGAACGCCTTGGCCTCGCGGTTTTCGTACTCGGCGGGAATTTCAGTGGCTGCGAACTTGTCCACCTTGCCGTTCTTGAACAATACGTCGAAGAGCGTCTTGCCGCGGTAGTTGGGATTCTCCGCCAGGATCTGCGCCGGCCACACCTCGTCGGTGGTGAAGCGTTTCGAAAACTCCATCATCTGCCAGAGGTCGGACCGTGCCTCTCCCGGAGCGTTGACAAGTTGCCGCCAAACGTGCGTGCGGCGCTCCGCGTTGCCGTAGGCGCCTTCCTTTTCGACCCACATCGCGGCGGGAAGAACGAGATCGGCGGCCATCGCGGTGACGGTCGGATACGCGTCGGAGACGACGATGAAGTTGTCCGGATTCCGGTAGCCCGGGTAGGTCTCGCGGGAGTTGTTCGGCGCGGCCTGAAGGTTGTTGTTCACCTGAACCCAGTAAAAGTTCAGCTTGCCGTCGCGAAGCATCCGATCCTGTTCGACCGCGTGGTAACCCGGCTTTTCCGGAATGATGCCGTGCGGGATGCGCCAAATTTCCTCGGTGTGCTTGCGGTGCTCCGGGTTGGTAACGACCATGTCGGCGGGCAGACGATGCGCGAAGGTGCCGACCTCGCGCGCCGTGCCACAGGCGGATGGTTGCCCCGTCAGCGAGAATGGCGAATTACCGGGCTCGGAGATCTTCCCGGTCAGCAAGTGCAGATTATACAGGAGCTGATTGGCCCATACGCCGCGAACGTGCTGGTTGAAGCCCATCGTCCAGAGCGACATCACCTTGCGCTTTGGATCGGCATAGAGTTCGGCGAGCTCCTGCAGGAAGCCGCGTTCTACTCCGGTAAGCTCCGATACCTTGTCGAGCGTGTAATCCTTCACAAACGCTGCATACGCGTCAAAATCGATCGGCTGTGTCGCGCCGGCCGTCGCCGCGCCTTTGGCTTTCATCTCCAGCGGATGGTCCGCGCGCAACCCGTAGCCGATATCGACCGTGCCCTTCACGAAGGTGGTGTGCTTCTTGACGAAATCCTGGTTGACCCGCCCGGTCGAGATGATGTGGTTCGCGATATAGTTCAGGATCGCTAGATCCGTGCCCGGCTTGAACACGATTGGGATGTCGGCGAGATCGGAGCTCCGGTGGGTGAAGGTGGAGAGCACCGCGACCTTGACATGCGGATGGCTCAATCGCCGGTCGGTGAGACGCGTCCACAGGATCGGATGCATCTCGGCCATGTTGGAGCCCCACAGCACGAACGCATCCGCCGCTTCGAAATCGTCGTAGCAGCCCATCGGCTCGTCCATGCCGAAGGTGCGCATGAAGGCGACCGCCGCCGATGCCATGCAGTGACGGGCATTCGGATCCAGGTTGTTGGAGCGAAAGCCCGCCCGCATCAGCTTGGTGGCGGCGTAGCCTTCGTAGACCGTCCATTGCCCCGAACCGAACATGCCGAGTGCGGTCGGGCCCTTTTCCTTGAGAGCCGCCTTGGCACGGGCGGCCATCACCTCAAAGGCCTCGTCCCATGTCACCGGCGTCAGTTCGCCGTTCTTGTCGAAGGCGCCCCCTTTCTTGCGCAGGAGCGGCGTCGTCAGGCGGTCGCCGCCATACATGATCTTGGAAAGGAAATAACCTTTGATGCAATTGAGCCCGCGATTGACCTCGGCGAGCGTATCGCCGTGGGTCGCAACGACCTTGCCTTCCTTCACGCCCACCATGACCCCGCAACCGGTGCCGCAGAAGCGGCACGGCGCCTTCGACCATTTGATCTCCAGCGATCCGATTCCGCCTGCCACCGGCTGCGCATTCGCCGGGATCGTCATGCCGGCGGCTGCTGCAGCAACGGCAGCGGCCTGGGCTTTCAATAATTCGCGTCGCGAGAGTGGCATGTTCTAGTCTCCGATCTCGACCTGCTCGAACACCATGTTGGCGGACAGGACGCCCTGCCAGGTTGCTATTTCGGCGAGGCGTGCTCCGAGAAGGCCGCTCTCGGCCGCTTCCATGACGATGACGATCTTCGAAGCATCGACGTGATGAACTTCGATGTCGGGTCGCGTCGCGAGCGTGCGCAAGACCTCCTCCCGGCGATCGGGCAGCACGGACACCACCGCGCTCGAAATGTGGATGGTCGCTTCTTCCGTCATGACGGCGCTCCGCCGCGAGCCGCGCCCAGAATGATGGCGTCGCCCGGACAAGCGCTGACGCATTCGCCGCAGCCGGTGCAGCCGGCCTCATTGACGCTGGCCTGGGGCGGCAGTCCAATTCGGGGGCGGAAACGAATGGCGGCTTCCGGACAGGCATCGCCGCAGGAGCGGCACACGATGCCTGCTTCGGCAAGGCAACCGTCGCCGATTATGGCTACCGGCCTGGAGAGGAGTTGACCGCGAAACAGCTCCCGGCGGGAGGGTCCCTGGGTTTCCATGGCGACCTCATGCCCCCGGAGGGCCGGGTGGACCCAGGATCAACTGGGACATCCAGACCAGAAAACCGTAACCGCCGACCACGCCAACGGCGACCACCGGCCAGATGAAGGCAGCGATGACGGCGAATACAATCAATTCCGCACGTCGGCCGGGCCTACTGTCCGGTTCCGCGTCATTCTTACCTGTGTCGAGCATAAAATGACCTACCGCCCTCGGAACCACAACAATTCTTAAGCCTGCCGCACGTTCCCGCATGTCTGCAGACAGTCGTCGGGCAGAACGCGCGGCGACTCGTCGAGATCGCGCACCGCGCGGATCGGCAGCGTAGCGGGGTCTCAAAACCCTTCATTGATCTGGGTCAAACAAAGAGAGGAAAACACTCAAGTTATTTGATCATTTTGCGTCATTGCTCCCCGGAGCTAAGCCCCGGCGCGTCCGAAATGCGTCGTTGTTGTTTTATGGCGCCCATCCGAATCAAGGAATCGGGGCTGTTTCTTCAGCCGTCAGCGTCTGGCTCGGTGAGCCGCCGATCATCGGCAGGCTCTGGTGGCATGGCCAGGAAACGCTCGGCCAGTGTTTCACAGCCGGAAGATACCGATCTCTGGGCGATTCCGGGATTGTGCAGTGCGATTGTGGACGGCGAAGCACCGGAGCAGTCCTTCAAATCAGAACCTGGGCAAATCAGAACAACCCGCCAATTTTTATCCTCTGTTGTTCGACGGAGTTGCGGCGCTCTTTGTCCCAGGACAACGAAGCGTGCGGACATTTCATGCATCTAGGCATGAGACAATTGGAACGATGTTAGCAATGCATAGAATGAATTCGCCCGCCCTATTGGCCGCCTCGCCGCGCAGCTCTGCCTGAGTGATGTTGGCAGGAGAGTTAGCTATTCTGAAGCGTTCGCTTTTCTTTCGCGGCGTTTACCCATCACGCATCGAAGCCATGGCTGGAGAGGCCGCGCGCTTAACCTTCCCCCGCAAGGCGGAACTTGTTCGGCAGGGCGACGCCTCGACCTACCTGATGTTCATCCTGGACGGTGCCGTCAAACTACGTTCATTAAAGGCCAACGGGGCGCAGACCATGCGCGGCTTTGCAAGTGTTGGCGACGTTGTCGCCTGCGCGTCCGTCTTTCGCAATCGTCCCTATTCGGAGTCCGCGATTGCTATTGAACCGACCGTGGTGTTGCGTTGGTCCACCACCTACGTGCTCGAAACATTCCGCGAAGTGCCCGATTTGATACTCAACGCTTTTGCGGTGGTTGGCGATCATTCCGATGAGCTCGTTCAGCGAATAGAAGATATTGTCCAAGGAAGCGTCGAGCAGCGGTTGTCCCGTATTCTCATCCGATTCTCGAAGCGGGACGGCGGCAACCGCAGCGATGTCTACATGACGCGGCGCGACCTTGCCGATTTCTGCGGCACGACACTCTTCACGGTGAGCCGCATATTGCAGCGTTGGGAACGTGCCGGCATTGTACGCAGCACCCGCGAACGCGTTACCGTCTTGCAAGCCGACCAGATGCAGCGTCTGATCCATCAGCAAAGTGTCGTGTAGGTCGGATCAAAGTTGGCAATGAGGCCACGGCTTGCCGAGCGCCATCACTCTTTAAGAGGCCGAGATTTGCTAACTAATCCCCGCGTCGAGATCATAAGCCGTTGCTGAGCTTGCGCGCCACCTTTTCGATCATCTTGTGAAATGGCCGTTGCTCGTCATCGACAACAAGCATTGGATGAGTTGCCGCAGACATCGCGGCACATATGAAAAAGCCGCGGCGGATTGGTATTTATCTCCGTCAATCTTCACGCATGGAATCCTGACTCGCGCACGCGGCCTGCGCATTCCTGGCAAGCGCCGCTCGCCACTATTCCTTGCCGTGCCCTTCGGCGATCCTGAACAGCTTATGCGGTTCGCGCAGCACGATGCGTTGTCGTCCACCTTCGACCAGGCCCTGCTGCTCCCATGCGCTGAGAATCCTGCTGACCGTATGCAACGTCGTTCCGATCATCTCAGCAACGTCCTGCCGGCTGATCGGAAAGTCGATCTCAACGCCGGTGTCGACCTTCCTTCCCGCCTGCTTGGCAAGGCGGAGCAGCGCATGCGCCACACGCTGCTCGACCTGCTCGCTCGACATCTCCATGACGCGGGCCTGCGTATCCTGCAGGCGACTGCCGACGGTCTGCAGCGCGCTCGCGGCGAGACTCGGAAATTTGACGGTCAGGCGATGCCAGGAAGACGATGGCCAGGCGAGCGCGATGCTGTCGACGGCAGCGACGGCGGTCGCCGGATAGTGCGTTAGGCTCATGGCCTGCGCCACGCCGAACAGCTCGCCGGCGGACACATATCGGACCACGGACTGCTGCCCCTGCGGCGTGGTCTTTTCGACGCGAAGATGCCCATGCAGCAGGAGGAAGAAGCGATCAGCTTGTGCGCCCTGGTCGAAGACCGCTGTCCCCTTCGGGTATCGGATCGAACGCGACTCGCGCAGCAGTTCGTCCTGCTCGCCGGGCGTAAGCCCAGCGAACATTGGCAGTTTCGCGACCAGCGACCGGTCGACTGCAGCCATCGATATCCTCGTTCCAATGCGCCGCGCACCGTATCCGCGGCCGAAGCAGGCCTCAACGGCTCGCTACGTTCTTAAGCCAGGATTCCGCGCGGAGATTGCGCTGGATCAATCTCCTTAGGTCGCGGCGGGATATCTGATGCAAGCGAAGCCCGGAAGACCCCTGGCTCAAGGTTCCAGGAGACGAAAAACATGGCAAAGACTGCGATGTTGTTTGCTGCCGCAGCGCTTTTGATCCCGACCGGGGACGCCCGGGCCGCGGAGGTCGAAGTCAAGCTCTTGAACGAGGGACCGACGGCGCCGCGATGGTCTTCGAGCCCGCTTTCGTGAAGATCGCGCCGGGTGATATCGTGAAGTTCGTGCCCACCGACAAGGATCACGCCCTTCGTCGGCAAGAACGGTGAGGACCTCGCCGTCAAGTTCGAGCAGGAGGGCGTCTACGGCGTGAAGTGCCTTCCTCACTACGGCATATGCATGGTCGTGATGGTCGGTGCCCCGGCCGACGTCAATCAGGCCAAGACGGTCCCGCATGTCGGCAAGATCGCGTCCAGGTGACGGGTTCCTGACGCCAGCTTCTCCAGTGAGTCGGATGAACGAGCACCCTTCGTTTGTCCGGACGTTTTATCCGATGCCGGAC
Organism: Bradyrhizobium sp. RDI18; assembly: GCF_043203335.1. Classification (NCBI taxonomy): domain Bacteria; kingdom Pseudomonadati; phylum Pseudomonadota; class Alphaproteobacteria; order Hyphomicrobiales; family Nitrobacteraceae; genus Bradyrhizobium; species Bradyrhizobium sp. RDI18. Next base: position 996,066 of record NZ_JBICRN010000008.1, read on the forward strand.
TTGCGCCGGCACGGGAATCGCAAGGCCTCGGTGCTGGCCACACGGACGCGGCCGAGTTCGAGATTGCAATCGTCCAGAGCAAGCGCGATCGAAGTCAGCCATCGCGCGGGACAGCACGGCACTTGATGTTCTGCTGCGAGGGACAGGACCGCATTGATTGGCGCGATTAATGGCGCGCCGGGTCTTCGGCCGAGCAGCAGGAGCAGCACGTCGATTTGCTCTCGGGCAAAACCGTGGTTTCGGTTCCATCCTCGATCCGGCGGAGAAGATCGCTGGTGATGGTTTCGAGAAGCTTCCGCTCAATGTTACTTTCGCCCTGGCCCCGTCCGCGCAGTCTCTCGAAAATCCGCATCGCATCCTCCGTTGATGACAGATTCGAGAATGCCGATCGAACACTGCGCGATCTTTGTCGAAGATCAAACGCCCAGGCAAACGATAGTGCAATTTGTGCCTCGACAAAGAGCCGCCAGTTGCGACCGCCTACGATCAGGGCCGCTGAAAGAGGAAGAGAGCCATGGCAACGATGCAGAAATTGAGGGCCTACCGGGGACCGGCGCTGTTCTCGCACGGCTTCCGGCCGTTCTTCCTCTTCGGTGCGATCTACGCCGGCGCGATGGTTCCGCTCTGGCTCGCGGTGTTCGCTGGCGACGTCCGGCTTCCGACCGCGTTTGCGCCGCGGGACTGGCATGTCCATGAAATGCTGTTCGGCTACGTGGGCGCCGTGATCGCAGGCTTTCTTCTGACGGCGGTTCCGAACTGGACAGGCCGTCTTCCCATCCAGGGCGCGCCGCTCGCGACCCTGTTCGCCACTTGGCTCGCAGGAAGATTAGCTGCGACGTTCTCCAGTTTCATCGGATGGCAAATCGCGCTTGCGATCGATGCCGCTTTTCTGCTGCTTCTCGCAGCCGCCGCCGCCCGCGAGATCGTCGCCGGACGCAAGTGGAACAATCTGAAGGTGGTGGGCATCATCTCGCTGCTCGCGGTCGCAAACATTGCATTTCATGTCGAGGCGCATCTCAAGGGCATCGCGGAGTATTCGTCCCGCGCCGGCGTCGCGCTGGTCGTCACGCTGGTCTGCGTCATCGGGGGACGGATCGTTCCGAGTTTCACGCGCAACTGGCTCGCGCGTCGTGGACCGGGTCGGCTGCCGGTTCCCTTCGACCGCTTCGATGCAACCGCAATGGTCGCCGGTGCCGGCGCCATGATCGCATGGACCTTGAACCCTTTGGGTCTTTTCGCTGCGGGCGCCCTCGGCATAGCCGGAGTTCTCCACCTCGTCCGCCTCGCTCGCTGGGCCGGGCATCGGACTGTGTCGGACCGTCTCGTCCTGATCCTCCATGTCGCCTACGCGTTCGTGCCGGTCGGCTTCTTTCTTGCGGCGCTCTCTTCGATTGATATCGTCGCTCCGAGCGCCGGAATCCACGCTTGGACCGGCGGCGCAATCGGTTCGATGACGATAGCGGTAATGACGCGCGCCTCGCTTGGCCATACGGGACAGGCGCTTTCGGCTTCCATCGCGACTCAAGTCGTCTATGCCTCGATCGTCGTCGCCGCGCTGGCGCGGGTATGCGCGGCTCTCGACCCTGTCTATTCGATCCCGCTGCTGATGATCGCAGGCATCGCGTGGGCCGGGGCATTTGTGGGCTTTGCGCTCGCCTATGCTCCGCTCCTGTGCAGCGCACGCAAGTTCTGAGGCCAGGATGATCGGCGCCAGCATATCAAGGTGGACGATGAGCTATTTCGCGACGGCGGTCGCTTGGCTGTTCGTTGCGCTGGTGCTCATGGTCGCTGGCGTCGGCTTTCCTGCGGCCGATCTTGCATCGCCCGACACGCTCGTCCTTGTGCACGTTGTCTGCATCGGCTGGCTGAGCGTGGCTATGTGCGGCGCGCTGCTGCAGTTCGTGCCCGTTCTCGTCGCAAAGCCGTTGTTTTCGGAGAAGTGGGCTTTGCCCGCACTGGCCCTTTTGGGAACCGGTCTCGCCTCGTTGCTTGCGGGTTTTCTTGGCTTGGGAGGCCGTTTGCCGGCTTGGCTCTGGCTTCTTCCAGTCGGGGCGGTTCTGCTGGTCGCGGGATTCGGCCTCATCGTGGTCGATCTCGGGTTGACGGCCTGGCATCGACCGGCGGGGCCCGCGCGCTTCGTCCTGGTCGGGTTGGCCTCGCTTTGTGCCACCGTCGCCTTCGGCGCGGCGTTCGCCTTCGCCCACGCGGGATGGGCAGGATCGGTCGGGGCATCGATGCTCGCTTCCGGTGTCCCGTTGCACGCGATCGCCGGCCTTGGTGGCTGGCTCACGTTGACGGCCATGGGCGTGAGCTACCGCTTGCTGTCCATGTTCATGCTCGCGCCTGATGTCGACGACCGGAAGAGCCGCATGACCTTGGCGGCCGGCTCGCTCGCGATCGCTCTTCCGGTGGTCGGCGGAATCCTTGCGATCGGGCTCTCTTCCGGATTGAACGTCGTGTTGTCGATCGCCGCCATTCTCGGTTTGGCGACCGCCGCTCTGTACGGGCGCGACGTGGTCGGGATATTCCGCGGCCGCAAGCGGCGGCAGCTTGAGCTCAATATGCGGATGGCGACGCTGTCGTTCGCGAGCCTGGCTGCGACGGGGCTCATGGGCACGGCGCTCGTCGCGACCGAGACGTTCACCGCGCATCTCGGCGCTTTCGTGTTCCTCGGCGTCTTCGGTTGGTTGTCGGGTCTGGTCCTCGCCAAGCTGTACAAGATCGTAGCGTTCCTGACCTGGCTCGAGACCTATGGTCCTGTGATGGGACGGACCGCCACTCCCCGCGTTCAGGATCTTGTCGCGGAGGGGCAGGCGTCGAAGTGGTTCTTCACCTACTACGCCGCCGTCTGGTTCGGAACGCTGATGCTGCTGGCCGGCAAATCTTCGGCGTTCCGGGCGGCCGCAGCGGTGATGACCATCGGAATTGTCGGCATCGTCCGGGAAGTGATCCGGACGCGGCGGCTTGCCTACGTCGCGAGCCCGCTGCGCCTCACGGGAGGCGCATGCGCGCCCCATCTGCTGTTCGCGAAAAGCTAACGAATCGAAGAAAGGAAAAACATGACCGAATACATCGATGTCGACGTCCGTCCGATCCTACGTGCAGGCGGGGAGCCGTTCTCGGTCATCATGTCCGCGCTCGAAAGCCTCAAGCCTGCGCAGGGGCTCCGCCTCTACGCCACCTTCAAGCCGATCCCGCTGTTCGCCGTCATGGCCGATAAAGGGTTCGTGCATTCCGAGCAGCCCCTCGATGCCGGCGAGTGGGAAGTTCTGTTTACGCCCGCGGCGACGAAGCAAGCGACGGTTTCTTCCGCCGCCGCCGCGGTCGATGATTGGCCCGAGCCTGCCGTCAAGCTCGACAATCGCGACCTCGATCCTCCCGAGCCGATGGTCCGGATCCTCGCTGCCGCCGAGAAGCTGGGGCCCGGCGAGACCCTTTCCGCACTGCTGCGCCGCGAGCCCGTCTTCCTGTTCCCGCAACTCGAGAAGCGCGGCTTCCGCTGGCTCGGTGGCTTCACGCCCGACGGTTCGACCTACGAATTGACCGTCCGGGCCCCGGCATGACGGACGAACTCGTCGACCTGATCCGGGACGCGCTCCGCGTGGTCATCGATCCGGAGCTCGGTCTCAACATCGTCGACCTCGGATTCGTGTACGGCGTATCGGTCGAGGATGGCGCGGTATGGATCGTCATGACGGCAACGACACCCGGCTGTCCGGCCGCCGGGTTTCTCAGGGAAGGCGTGTCCAACAGCGCCCTTCGGGTGCCGGGCGTGAAGTCGGTCGATGTCACGATGACGTTCGAGCCGCCATGGACGCCCGATCTGATGACGCCGGACGCGAGAGAGGAACTCGGCTTCCAGAATTGAAGCCTCTTACAAATCGGCAGGGAGAATGGCGCTAACCATCGAAATCGACCACGCAAAGTCACGGGCAAAGACGGGCGGCGGAAACCCGTCGCCCGTCGTACCGCAATCCGTCCGGGGACGGATCCGGCGCCTCAAGTGGGCAATTCTGATTTTGACGCTGGCCGTCTACTACGTCGTTCCATTTCTCCGATGGGACCGCGGGCCAAACGCTCCCAACCAAGCCGTCCTTCTGGATTTTGAAAATGGAAGGTTCTACGCCTTCTTCGTCGAGATCTGGCCGCAGGATCTGTATCTCGTCACTGGTCTCCTCGTTCTTGCCTCGGCCATCCTGATCCTGACGAACGCGATCGGTGGAAGACTTTGGTGCGGCTTCGCCTGTCCGCAGACGGTGTGGACAGACCTGTTCCTCCTCGTCGAGCGGCTTATCGAGGGTGATCGCCGCCAGCGCCTCAAGAATATCGGAGCGCGGCTGACGTTGCGGCGGGCGGCGCAGATTGGAGCGAAGCACGCCGCCTGGCTGTTCATCGCTTTCGCTACCGGCGGGACGCTCGTCTTCTACTTCACCGACGCCCCTGCCCTCGTTGACGCGCTCGCCCATGGTGAAGCGTCCGTGACGGCACTGAGCTGGATCGGAGTATTCGCAGGCACCACCTACGGACTGGCGGGCTTCGCGCGCGAGCAGGTCTGCACGTTCATGTGCCCGTGGCCGCGATTGCAGGGCGCGATCTGGGACCCCGAAGCCTTCACGGTCAATTACCGGGATTATCGCGGCGAGGAGCGGAGGTCGGCCAAGAAGGCGGCCGAGCTTCGCGCCAGGGGAGAGTCGTCGGGAGATTGCGTGGACTGCGGGCTCTGCGTATCCGTCTGTCCGATCGGGATTGATATTCGCGAGGGGCCGAACTTTGCCTGCATCAACTGCGGTCTGTGCGTCGACGCCTGCGACGGAGTCATGACGAAGCTGCAGCGGCCACGCGGACTGATCGACTATGAAAGCTGGAACAACATCGAGCGTGGCCGCCGTGGCGAGGCCCGCGTCTCCCGCATCGTGCGGCCGAAGACGATCGCGTTGACGGCGACCTGTCTAGCGCTGGCTGCCGCCCTCGTCGTATCGTTCGCGTTGAGAACCAGTGGTGCGATGTCCGTGCAGCACGACCGCGATCCGCTGTCCGTCCGACTTTCCGACGGTTCCGTCAGAAACGCCTATACCGTCAAGCTGCTGAACAAGTCGATGTCTCCGCAGCGCTATACGCTCGGCGTCGAGGGTCTCGATGCGACGATGACTATTGTCGGAAGCGAGCCCGGTGGGTCAATCACGGTCCCGGCGGACGGATCGGAGACGCTGCGCGTCACCCTGACGATGGTCGATCCCAGAGACACCGACGTCATCTTCGTGGCGAAGGAAGTCGCCGGCGGCGCCGCTCTTTCGGTTCGCGACCGATTCATCGATCGCTGAGAGGCGGTCTCCAAGGCGGTGGCCGCGATCAGCCACGGGTAGCGGAGTTCCAATCCGTAGATTCCCGGAATCCAATGCTCGCGCCAATTGTGCTTAAAAAGGGGCATTTCCGGGCAGGGCATTTCAGCAGCGATTGATATTTTTCAAGTTGGCCGCAGCGCTACGTTGGCTGCGGCCTTTTGATTCAAACGTTTCCGCGCGAGCGATTGGTCGTCACATGCGAGCCCACCAAAGTGAGCGTCTAATCCCGTCGCCAAACTGATGAATTCAGGCGCTGGAGAGTCGCGTTGAATTCCGCACAGGACTGACGACGGCTGCGGCCTGGCTAATCCCTTCAATTTGTTCCAAGACCAAGCCTGTTGTTAACAGAACGCACTTGCACCAACGTTCGTTCTCGGACCATTCGACCGGAACGATTCCGTGCGTTTTGCGTGATGTCTATGGGCTGAACAGATTGCGCGAGGAAGTGCCGTGCAGGTCAGATCCGTCAACTCACCATCCGACACCGTAATGGCCGACGTCTGTCTCGGCTTGACCGTGACCGGCTTGTACACCCTCGTTGGGATGGGATCGTTCTCGCTTTCATGTGAAGCGCCCAAGCGCCAGCCCCCGTGGCCAGTGAAGCGTTGCCGATTGATCACCGTTCCTTCGGAGGGAACGAATGCCGGCAAGCCGCGTAGAACTGCTGGCGACGTGTCGCCCTGAAGCGACCCCGGTTCCATTCATCAATCCGAACTTCTTGCCGGGGTCGCGCTCACCCCGACCTCTTGGTTGATCTCCGCGCGAAGCGCCTTACTTGCGGGCCCCAGTCCCCGCCGACTAGCCGCAACCATCCACGTTGGGGACCGCCTCATTCTTATGCATATGGAACAGAAACATTCGATCCGCCCAAGTGTTGGAAAATCAGGATCCTCAGCGGAATTAACGGATGCGGCCGTCCATCGACATCGACTACATGCATAGCCACGCGATCGTCCAAGAGATCGGTGAGCGACTCCGTTCGATCTTGATAGAGGAACAAGAATTGCCTACGGATATCCGCGCGCAGATTGACCGCCTCCGAACAGGAAGACGCCGCGAGTTAGAGCGCGGACTGCGCCAAAATTGGGTCGCAACGGTCACTTAGGGAGATCGTGCATTTCCGAGCGCTTGGAATAGCGTCTGTCGCCACCAATCGCTTTCGATCTGATCGAGCACGGCGAGATCGAGCATGGGCCGCAACGTGCTGCCTTTCGGCAGCACGATCGCATAACTCTCGCTGCTGAAGCTGGTGTCGATAATACGAACCGAGGCGGAGAAGTCTTTCCGAGCGACCCAGGTCAGGAGCGGCTTATCATGGACGAAGGCATCGATCGTGCCACGGCTCAATGCAGATAGGCCGCTTTGAAGGTCTGGAAACGCTCGAAAGGAAAGCTGCTGACGAGTGAGGTAGTCGGTCGTCGCAGAGTTAGCGACGGCGCCGACGCGCACGGATCGCAGGTCGTTGAAACCGTGAACGGCACCTTCGAGCCCTCGGCGCGTGAGCGTGGAGGTGATGCCTGCGGTGAACACGGCTATGGCGATAACGGAAGCGATCATCCACCCGGTTGCGACGATCCGCCCTGGAAGCGTTGCTGGCGCATTCTGGGCGGCGCCTGCCTGTGTCATGGCAATGGTCGACCACCAAAAGCTGGAGCCGAGCCCCTTGGCTCCCCCGCCGAAATGTTCCGTTTTCCGGCGTTCCAACAGCCAAATAAGGAAGCCGACCACCATCGCAAAACAAAGCAGTACCGTGACAGCCTGGAAAAAGCCGAAGGAAAGAAGCGCCCTTCCGATCGATCGCCAGGCGCTTTCGTTGATCGGCACCGCAATCCCGAGTCCGGTGTTGTAGAAGGGTTGGGTGAAATCGACGCTGCGTGCGCGGCCAGCGGTCACGGTTACCGCTGCGACACCGGCGTCGAGGCTGCCCTTCGCGACATCATCCAGCAGATCCTGCACGTTCTGGGTCTCGACCAGACGAAAGCGCAGCTGCGCTCCCGCAGCGATCTTTCTCCAGAGTTCGATGCTGATACCGCCCCAGCTCCCATCCGGCTGTTTCATCGCGAAGGGCGGGGCCTCCTTGGTCGCTACAACCAATTCTCTGTCAGGGATTGTGCCTTGCGCTTGAACCGCGCTGCAGCCGAATGCAAGCATCACCAGCGACAGAAGACATAGCAAGACCAGTGGACATGACGACATCGAGAGCTCGCCTTGTGAGGCCCGATCTCGCCGCTCCAAACGGCTAACGGATTCGTGGGCGAAATCCCGCCCGTGATATGCGCCGTGGTGCGGGACTGCCGGAGGTTGCCCGAACGAACTCATTGCTGACCTCAATTACGTATCGAGATCGGTCGACCGAAGCATTGCTATTTGGCAGCATTTCGTCTGCTTGGGGGACGTCGACCAGGTCAGCGCGATGCGGAACCGACGCGCCGGAACGAGGCCAAGCATTCGAGAAGCGGTGGCGCAGTGACGATCGGCTCCAACGTTCGCTCAACCCGCCCGCTCATGCAATAGCCGACCCGCGCAGCGGATGCTGGCGGCGCTGAAGCAGATGGGATCGGGTCGTATGGGTAAGCTCGTCATCCCGGGGGCGCGCGAACCCGGAATCTCTTCCCTACAATCTCGGGGGTCTGCGGGCTTCGCCCGGATCTCCGGAATGACGGCTAGGAAAGCGCGTCAGACGCGACGATGCGCCGATACAGGTGCCAGGTCGCGTGGCCGAGCACCGGCAGCGTCACCAGAAGTCCGAGGAAGTACGGCAGCGCGGAGACGATCAGCAAGACGGCAATGACGACGGCCCATCCGATCATCGGGATAGGACTGGTCACCACCGCGCGCACGCTGGTGACCATCGCGGTGACGAAATCGACGTCGCGGTCGAGCAGCAGCGGGAACGACACGACCGTTAGCGAAAACAGGATCAGCGACAGCGCCGCGCCGACGGCGTTGCCGATGGCAAGAAACAGCACGCCCTCGTTGGTCGTGAGCGCCATCGTAATAAATTCCCGGAGATTGGAAAATGAGGCCTTGAGCCCGATCAACAATGCTAACAGGAATCCCACCTGAGACATCCAGATCACGAAGAAAAACACAGTGACCAGGGCCATCCAGCCGATCTCGCCGCGTGACTTCACCGTGGACCAGATGCCGCGCATGGAAATTGGCTGCCCGGCCTCGCGCCGGCGGCTCACTTCGTAAAGGCCGATCGCGACAAACGGCCCGAGCAGCGCAAATCCAGCTGCGAGCGGATAGGCCAGATAGATCATGTCGAATGCTGTCAGGCTGAGCAGGATCACCATGCCGCCCCCGGCATAGAGCGCGCCGAAGGCCAGCCCATAAAGCGGCACGGCCTGAAAATCGCGCAAGCCCTGGCCCAGCGCCTCGGCAATGTCAGCGGATGTGATGCGGCGCACCACCGGATCGATCTTGCCAGACACGGACGTCATCGGCGCCCCCTCCCGATTTGCTTTCTTGAATGATGCAGGTCATCGATGACAGCGTATTGATCTGCGTCAATCTTTTTGGTGTCTCCACTCGCACGAGGTGTGCTCCCTCGCCCGCTCTTGCGATCGTCGATGCGGCCTGGGGCAAATTCGTTGGACGCACAGAAGAAACGATTGGTATCGCAATGCTCTCATTCGATCACTTCTTCGGGCCCGCACCGCGTCGTTCGTCAGGTCACGTCGACGACCTTTTTGATTTCGCTCAATGCGGCGTTTAGCGAGGGCCATAACATTACCAACATCAGAGAGTGCCGACCGCTCGACGGGGGCGGCTCAGGCGTTCGCAGGAGCCCCATCGAATTTCGTTCGGGGCTCCACTAAGCCGGACCAGTTCAGCGCCGGGCCATGATGGTCAATTCGACGGCCTTTTGAACCAAAGAAGGTCAGTAATCACGATCGAAGGAGACAGTACGATGAGGATCGTTCTATTGGGACCGCCTGGATCCGGGGAAAGGAACTCAGGCGATACGATTGGCTCAGCGGTTGGCCATTCCGCAGTTGTCCACCGGCGATATGCTGCGCGCCGCCGTATCGGCAGGAACTCCGATCGGGAAGAAAGCCAAGGCTGTGATGGAACGCGGCGAGCTCGTTCCAGACGAGCTTGTGATTGCCGTAGTCGCTGCGCGTATTTTTCGGCCTGATGCCAGGAAGGGATTCATACTCGACGGATTTCCCCGCACCATCGCCCAGGCCGTTGCGCTCGATGACATTCTGTTGACGAATGGGCTCAATCTCGACTGCGTGGTTGAGTTGAAGGTGGATGAAGAAGTCCTGTTGGGTCGCATTCTCAATCGAGCCAAAGAAGCCACGACTAACGGACTGACTGTAAGAGCGGACGACACGGAAGGCGCATTGAGAATCCGCCTGGATGAATACCACCGGCAGACTGCACCGCTCGCCGACTACTATCAAGCGAAGGGAATTCTCAAGAGCATTGACGGCCTACAACCAGTGAATAACGTGGCGACTTCGCTCTTCGAAGCTCTCGCCGCGTGAATGCGACAAATTCGCGTAGGAACGGGAGGCTCTGATGTCTGTAGACACCTGCGCCGACAATCTACAGTCGGCCGTGCGGCATGCGCTGTTGACGACGCGGGCCACGGCGGTTTGCCCTTTCCATCCGGAGGTGACTATCCGCATCGGTGACGACGCCGCCGAGACCCATGCCTTTTATCGTGCCAGAAACCTCGTCAAGAGCGACGGCACAGGGTGGGATCATACGGTCCTGATGGCAGAGATTGCGCGACAGCTTGCCGATGCCGCTGACCGCGTGTGCCCCCAATGTGTGAGCTAGTCCCATATCTGGGACGCGATTAACGGCGAGCAACCGTCCGCTCCTGAAGCGGCACCTCCGGGACTCTACGTAGGGAATTGCCCTTAAGGCATGGAGCGAAATTGCCGAGTTTGTTTGTTGTATTTACCGATGGGCCATCCACAGGAGATGGCTCACATGCATACCAAATCCTTACTGACGGTAGGTCGCCCGCTTCCCTCAGGCATGCGGTCCAGTAATCTCTGGAGTTTGATCATGGCAATTTGCGGCGACGCTAATGCCATTCCTCCCTGTCCTGCTCCCGGCCATGAATATAAGAAAGCTATGCCATGGCTTCACCGCGAAACCCAATTTGCCTGCGAGTGCTTAGGTGATCTCGTTACGCTCGAGAAGGCAAAGCTGCGGGACGATATTTGGAAGCCTCGATAGGCCTTGACCGCAGTGCTCGACGGCGCGCGATCTCGCGTGGCCTGTCGGTGCGTCGGAGGTGGCAGGAAACGACGGCTAGTCTCTGTTTTCTCGGTGCGGGTAATCGAACGAACTTCATCTCTCGCAGGGGTCGGCCATCCGTCATCGCTCTCGAGGTTGAGATGGCGCAAGGTTCTAACCGCCAGGCGTCGCTATCCTCGGTCCCGGTCCATGCAAAGGATGAGAATATGCGGGCGGAACTTGCGACGTGCTATGGTCAGGAACGCCTGCCGCGTTACACCAGCTATCCCACTGCCCCGCATTTCTCGCCGGCTGTCAACGACAATACATACCGCAACTGGCTTGAATCCCTCAGCCCGCGCCAGTCGGCGTCGCTCTATCTGCACGTCCCATTCTGTCGCTCCATGTGCTGGTACTGTGGCTGCCACACATCCGTCACCCGACGGAACGAGCCGATCGCGGCGTACGCGGCGGCGCTTCGCTGCGAAGCTCAATTGGTGGCAGACGCCGTTCGGCATCGCGCACGCGTGACGCATATTCACTTCGGCGGCGGAACTCCTACGATCATGTCGCCTGAACTTTTCCTGGATTTGATTGGTGCGCTGCGGCACTCCTACTTCGTCGTCCCGGAGGCCGAAATCGCTGTGGAGATTGACCCCCGTACCTTGAGCGAGCCGATGACGCAGGCGTTGGGCTATTGCGGTGTCACTCGGGCCAGTCTCGGCGTTCAGAGCTTCGATCCAAAGGTGCAGCGCGCGATCAATCGCGTTCAAAGCTTCGAACAGACGGCGACCGCTGCGTGCCGGCTCCGCCAGGTGGGCGTTCGCGGCCTCAATTTCGATCTGATCTACGGGCTTCCGCATCAGACGGTCGAGATCGTGTCTGTCGACCGTGGCCCGCTGCGTCGAGTTGCGCCCCGATCGTTTCTCCGTCTTCGGATATGCTCACGTCCCCTCGTTCAAGAAGCATCAGCGCAAAATCGATGAGGCCGTCCTTCCCGACAGCCTGGAGCGCCATTTGCAGTCCGAAGCTATCGCCAATGCGCTCGAATCCGCCGGCTATGTCCGCATCGGATTGGATCACTTCGCCTTGCCGAGTGACGGCATGGTGCTCGCGCAGCGCGAGGGACGGCTGAAAAGGAATTTTCAGGGCTACACCGACGATGGCAGCGACGTCCTCGTCGGCCTCGGCGCCAGCGCGATAGGAAGCCTGCCGCAAGGCTTCGTCCAGAACGCCGTCTCGACGCGCGACTATCTGCAACGCATGGCGGACGGCCGCTTGGCCACGATGAAGGGTTACTCATTCACCGAGGACGACAGGTTTCGCGCCGACATCATCGAGCGGATCATGTGCGATTTCGCCGTCGACCTTCGTCGCGTATCGCGCAGCCACGGCCGAAATCCTGAAGCTGCCGTGGTTGACCGGGATCGGTTCGGGCGACTGCTGGATGACGGTGTGGTCAGCATGGAGAGTGACGTTCTGAAGGTAAACCAGGAGACAAGGTTTCTGGTGCGCAGCGTGGCGTCGACCTTCGACGCACACCTGGCACGTACCCCTGGTGCGCACAGTCGAGCCGTTTGAGGCCCAAGCGTTTTTCACACAAGCCGTCCGCCAGGCGCCTTGACGCACCCGGTTCAGGGGAGCCGAGCGTGAAGACCATCCCTGGAGACGTCTGGGATATGAAGGTAACCATGTCGGATACGATTCTCCCGGCGGAGGTCGCCGCCCTTGCAAGTCGGCTCGGCGCTGACGGCAAGCCCGACAGGGTGCACCTCACCCAATACGGGACGATGACGGAAGGGCCGGGCAAGCCCTGGATGCGGTTCTCGGCCACCGATACAATCGAGCTTGCGACCACCGCGTTCGACTGGCGCGCACGGACGGGTCCACTGTCGTGTCTCACGATCGTCGACCAACTGTCCCAGCGCAGTGCCCGTTCCGAACTTCGGCTATTCGGAATATTTCCGCTGGCCCGGAGTCCGTTCGACGAAGCCGCCCTTCGGAAAGGCCAGGTGATACGGTACCTGGCGGAAATCCCTTGGGCGCCCGACGTGATCGTTCGCAACACGTCACTCCAGTGGACCGTTCGCACGCGTGGAGTCAGCGTGCACCAATCCTCACCGTTTGGCCGCTTCAACGTCGATCTCGACCTCGACGCCGAGGGTCGGATCGGCGGGGTGTCCGCCATGGATCGGCCCCGCCTGGAGGACGGTCGCTTCGTCGAGCGGGCATGGCGCGGCCGTTTTTCGGACTACCGGCTGCATTGCTCCCGATGGATCCCGTTCAAGGGTGAAGTCAGCTGGGCGATCGACGGAGGCTTCACGACGGTCTGGCGCGCCGACTTGGCCGCGTGGCAGCTCACTTGAGCACGGCCTGCGAGTACAAGTCGTGAAATGTTTCCGTCACACAATGACGGCTCAACCTTACCAGATGGGCTCAGTCCGCAGTCGGCAGGTGGCGCATCGTAAATTCGATCTGACCGTCGGGGAGTTGTCGCCAATTCTCGACGATGGATATGAATCCGCCCCGCGGAAGCTGATTGATGATCTCGCGCGCCTTGCTGCGTGCTGCGCTAGTCGGCAATCTGAATGTTTGTGGCAGGCGGATACCGGACATACGTTCAGCCAAGTCGCCAGGGCGTGGGAGCATTCACATCTACTTTGCGACAAACGTCAAATGCAGCGAGCATTGTGCGTGAGACATTCGGTTCGCGAGAGCTACCCGCAGGTGCTCGGCACCTTCTTCGAGGTCGTCTCGATTCTAGTGCATTTGCAACGACCCACATTGCGCGACATCAAATTCGAAAGAAGAGACATTCCGGCGTCCAGATATTTCGCACTCGCCTCCCTCTCCAAGGCTCCGGCGTCGCCTTCCTACATGACGCGCCTCTCGTGGCAGACGAAGGCTGGACGCGGGCGGAAGCTGGCTTCGCTTCCACCCCGCGCCGCCTATATCGGCGTCAGAAGAAGCCGAGCTTCTTCGCGCTATAGCTGACCAGAAGATTCTTGGTCTGCTGGTAGTGGTCGAGCATCATCTTGTGAGTCTCGCGGCCGATGCCCGACTGCTTGTAGCCCCCGAACGCCGCGTGGGCCGGATAGGCGTGGTAGCAGTTGGTCCAGACCCGCCCGGCCTGGATCGCGCGCCCGAACCGGTAGCAGCGATTGGCATCGCGGCTCCAGACGCCCGCGCCAAGGCCGTACAGTGTGTCGTTGGCGATCGCCAGCGCCTCCTCATCGGTCTTGAAGGTCGTCACCGACACCACGGGACCGAAGATCTCTTCCTGGAAGATCCGCATCTTGTTGTTGCCGTGGAAGACGGTCGGCTGGATGTAGAACCCGCCCGCCAGATCGCCGCCAAGGTCGGCACGGGCACCACCCGTCAGCAATTGGGCGCCTTCCCGCTTGCCGATGTCGATATAGGAAAGAATTTTCTCCATTTGCTCGCTCGAGGCCTGAGCACCGATCATGGTCGCGGGACTGCGCGGGTCGCCCTGCTTGATGGCGGCAACACGATCCAACGCGCGCGCCATGAAGCGCTCGTAGATCGATTCATGGACCAGCGCCCGGCTCGGACAGGTGCAGACCTCGCCTTGGTTCAGCGCGAACATGACAAAGCCTTCGATCGCCTTGTCGAAGAAATCGTCGTCTTCGGCGGTGACATCCTGGAAAAAGATGTTCGGCGATTTGCCGCCCAGTTCGAGCGTGACCGGAATCAGGTTCTGGCTGGCGTACTGCATGATCAGCCGCCCCGTCGAGGTCTCGCCGGTAAAGGCGATCTTGGAAATACGCGGGCTCGACGCCAGCGGCTTGCCGGCCTCGAGACCAAAGCCATTGACGATGTTCAGTACGCCGGGCGGCAGAAGATCGCCGACTAGGTCGATCCACACCATGATCGAGGCCGGCGTCTGTTCCGCCGGCTTCAGCACGACGCAATTGCCGGCCGCCAGGGCGGGCGCCATTTTCCAGCACGCCATCAGCAACGGGAAGTTCCAGGGAATGATCTGGCCGACGACGCCGAGCGGTTCGTGGAAGTGATACGCGACGGTGTCCTGATCGATTTCGGCGAGGCTGCCCTCCTGGCCGCGTACGACGCCGGCGAAATAGCGGAAGTGGTCGATCGCCAGCGGCAGGTCGGCGGCTCGAGTCTCGCGGATCGGCTTGCCGTTGTCCCAGGTCTCGGCCACTGCCAACTTTTTCAAGGTTGGCCTCCATTCGATCGGCGATGCGGTTGAGGATGATAGCGCGTTCGACGACGCTGTGGTGCGGCCCCAGGCGTCCTTGGCCGCATGCGCCGCGTCGAGTGCAGCCTCGACGTCTGCCGCGTCGGAGCGCGCGATCTTGCAGACCACCTGGCCGGTCACCGGCGAGGCGTTGTCGAAATATTTGCCTGACCGGGGCGCGGTCCATTTTCCGCCGATGAAATTGTCATAGCGCTCGGCAAAGGGATTGTTCGAGGTCGCGAGGAATTCCGGCTTGTTCATGATTCACTCCCGCTGTTTGCTGTTGCCTTGGTTGCTGAACATCGCGGTGCTTGCCCTGCGATGTCGTGAAAAGCATGTGGGAAGAGGCGAAAAATGTCAGCGGGGTGGCTTCCGATGCCCTCACCAACCTGTCGCAGATTTGCGACACTCAAGGCGCGGGACCACCGCGTTTCATTCCGGAGGACGGTCGTGGGAGTAAACGGCCAGTCAGTGCGGCTTGAGGTCGAAGCGCTTCAGCTTTCGATGCAGGGTGGCGCGGCTGACGCCAAGCGCCTTTGCCGCCGCCGAGACATTGCCTTGCGCGCGCGTGAGCGCCCGCTGTAGTACCGCGCGCTGCGCATCACCGAGTTCCTCCTGGCGCCCTTCCAGACCGCAGAGCAGGTCCGTAGCCGGAACCGGCCGCAGCGCGCGATCGGGCGCGAGGCCCAACGCCAGCCGTGCCGAACGCGTCGCGCCGATGACGAGGTCGTCGCCGTCGATCGCCAGCAATCCGCCGCCATGCACCTCCGTCGACGGCGTCAGCATGATCCGCGCCTTGGCGAAGGCGGCGCGGAACAGTTCTGCCTCGGTTCGCCGCGCCGCTTCACCGGCCGCCAGCGCGATCAAACTGGCGAATGCATCGGTATGGTCGGCGCGGCAGGAGGAAACGTCGAGCACACCGACAAGCGTTGCATGCTCGTCGTAGATCGGAACCGCCGTGCAACTCAGTAGCGTGTTGCGGGTGAAGAAATGCTGATCGCGGGCTATGGTCAGCCCGCGCTGTTCGACCAGACAGGTGCCAATGCCGTTGGTGCCCTCGTGCTCCTCGCTCCATAGCGAGCCGGTCCACAGCCCCCATGACTCGAATGTAGCATCGTCGGCGGGAGCACCGCGACGGTCGATCGGCACGCCGTCGCGACCGGCCAGCAGGACGCAGCAGCCGACGGCGCCTACGGCCTGATAAAGCCGATCCATCGCGGGCTGCGCTGCGCGAATTAGCGGCCCACCTCTTCCGGTCTTCTGCCGCAGCTCTGGTTCCGTTAGCCGAAGCGGCGGCCGGGCGCCCGAAGGATCGAGCCGGTGCAATCGGGAAGAGCGTCGCCAGGAGGCAACCAACGCGGATTTTGCGGCCTGGCCGGAGCCGATCGCGGCTTCGACGCGCGCCGCATGATACTCGCGCGGATGTTCCCTCATCCCTCTCATGTCGTCCTCCGCTACAAAGGTTATGGTCATCCAGCGTAGCGAATTTGATCTAGGTCAAACATTGGACTTTGGGATCCGCATGCAAACATCCGAAAGCTGCTATCGACCGGCGATTGCCGGCACTTATCGGAAGGACGCCGTTGCTTGTCTCGACGGCGCTTCGAAGACGAACCGGCTGACGTTCGCACATTCCGGGCAGTGGTAAACATGCCGCTCGTACCCGTCTTCGCCGTCGGGGCGGTGCGGCTGGACCTGCATCAGACGCATGGTGCGGCCGGCACAGTTCGGGCATTGCCGATGATCGAAATCCAAAGGCATGACGACGCTTTCCTTCCTCCATCAGGTGCCACGGAGTCCATGTTCGAAAAGGAGCCAGCCCGCAATTTAGCGGCGGGACCATTTTCAAGTTTCAGCAGACCTGGAAATGTAACCGAGCCGGTTCAGGTGCAGTGTTGGACCCGACATACCGGTCATTGGTTTCCTCGCCGCGACGCTTCTTGCTTAAGGCTCACGATGGGCAGGAGATGCTCCGCCTTCTTTGTCGTGGCGCAAACTACGAGACGCTTTTCGTGGATGGTGCCAGAGCAGGCGCGGAAAATTTTGCGCCTGACCTGCAACGGCCGCCTCAGGTCGGGCACCGACGCCCCTTCGGTCGGCGTCGGCAGAAGCTGCTCACGTCAACGCCCGCAGCCAGGCCAGGCGGGCGATCGCGCGCTCTGCAAGCTGCTGCAGGGATTCAAGACGGCCGGGCTCTTCCGACCTCTCAGCGCCATCCAGATAGGCATCGGCCAGAGCCTCGGCGACGGCTTGCGCATCGCGTTGTTCAAGGCCGGCAGGAAATTGTCCAAATCCTGCGGCGAGCGCCGACATTTCTACCGTCTCCCGATGGAGCTCGCGCGCTCGATTGACGGATTCACCTTCGACACGACGTTCCAGACCGGCCAGGTGGATTGCCAGACAACGTTCCAGCGCCGCGGCATCCACGATGCCGGCGTTGGCCTGCTGGCCTGCGCGCGTTCTGTCGTGCTCGCTGTGATACGCGCGCCGCCGCTCCTTTCGCAAGATAGCGACATGCCCCAATTCCTCCCGCGCCATTGCTTCGGCGGCCTTCTTGATCTCAGGGTCTTCAGCAAATCCAGCTATGTAGGACCAGAATGCGAAAGCGCGCTCCTCATTGCGCACCGCCATTGAGAGCGCGCGGTAGGGCGTCATCAGCCGAGAGGTCGCAATTTCCGCCGCGGTCTCGCTGTCGAATGTTTCGGGCGCTTCCCAGCGCACCATGGCGGGATCGGGGTCCTTGCCGAGACGGGATTGCGACCAGCGCGCCACACTATCGACGTGCTCGCGCTCTGCGGCCGCGAGCTCGGCGAAAACCGTGGCCAGATCGAGCTTTTCCTGGCGCTGCATTTCAGCGGCAAGGCCGGTGTATCTGTCCGCCGCTTCCTGTTCCATCGCGTTCGCAAGAGCGAATAGCTCGCCGAGGGATTGAAGAGTTCCCGCGGGTTCGGATTTCAGGAGCGACGTTCGCAACAGTGGCATGATCCACCTGCATGGTTCCTGGACGTTGATCCACCTTGTGCGGATAACTTGAGTCCAACCGCGTGGGACTTGTTTGCGCTGGCGCAAACTCAACCGACTTTGTTCGGACTAGACAGGTCACCTGATCGGGAGTCAATTTCGATCGACTAACTGTCTAGTTGGAGCTGTCAGCAGCGACATCCCGACATCTTCAAGACTCGATGGAATAGTCGTCCCTCGGGGCGGGCCATTCCACTTTGAGGTTTCCATGGCCCGGAGTCCTTTCGCCGCTTCCGAACGACGTGCAGCCGGCCTGAATCTGGCTGCCGTTCTCTCGCTATGCGTGTTGCTATGGACGCAGGCGGCGTTGGCCGCCGGTGGTCTCGCTTCGTATCTGCCAAAGGTTGCCCCGGCCGATTTCTTTCCCGGGGCCGATCGCTTCGGTCCGCCACAGGGCGATCCTCCCATCATTCCCGTCTACCGCGGCGACCAGATGCAGGGTTTCGTCTATCTGAATTCGGACTTCGCCAACGCGACCGGCTATTCCGGCAAGCCAATCCAGCTTGTGGTCGGCATCGATCCGAAGGGCGTGCTGACGGGACTGAGACTCGTCGAGCACAAGGAACCGATCGTTCTGGTCGGCATTCCAGAGAAGCGCATTCTGGAAGCTGTCAATAAATTGATCGGCGTCGATATGGATCGCGTCGCACGCGGAACTGTACCCGCCCCGCAAGTCGATATCGTCAGCGGGGCAACGGTGACCGTATTGGTGATGGGCGACAGCGTTGTCCGCTCCGCGACGAAGCTGATCCGGAGCGGTCGGCTCAGCAACCAGGGCAGTGCAGCGGCCAGCGTGGCGCCGCAAGCGTCGAAAACCATCGATCCGGCGAAAAGCGAGATCCGCGACTGGGAGAGTCTCGTCGGTGACGGCTCCGTCCGGAGACTGCTCGTTTCGGTGGCGGACGTAAACAAGGCTTTCGAAAAGACCGGCAATGCGGCTGCGATGGCGCATCCGGAGGAAGGCGATCCGGACGACACCTTCATCGACCTCTACGTCGCCGACGTGGCGGTGCCGACCATCGGCCGCAGTCTGCTCGGGGACGAAGGCTACAACCGTCTGGCCGGTCGGCTGAAACCCGGGCAGCAGGCGCTGGTCGTCGCCGGATCCGGCCGTTACTCTTTCAAGGGAGCCGCCTACGTCCGGGGCGGGATATTCGACCGCATCGAGTTGGTCCAGGAGACCAACAGTGTCCGCTTCCGCGACCGCGATCACACGCGGCTTGGAAGTGTTCTCGCCGAGGGCGCCCCCGATTTTCCGGAAGTCGCGCTGTTCACCGTGCCGCCCGAGTTCACGCTCGATCCGACCGAGCCATGGACGCTGCAACTGCTGGTGCAGCGCGTTGTCGGTGCCCGGGATAAGGCGTGGGTTACGTTCGATCTCGGCTATACGCTTCCGGACTCCTACCTGAAGCGTGAGGCGGCACCGGCGGTGCAGCAAGCGGCGCCAGCGCCGTCAGCGCAAGCTTCCGCCACCACCAAGAGTCCGGCCGCACCGGCCGTTCCGGCGGCGGGCGACAGCGGCATGCCCGCCAGTGGAGAAGACGAGCCGCTGTGGATGAAAATCTGGCGCGGCGACACCGTCAAGATCGGTATTGCGGTCGCCGCACTGGGCGCCCTCACACTGATCTTCTTTTTCCAGAATTTCCTGGTGCGTCGCCCGACCATGTACACTTGGGTCCGTCGAGGCTATCTGCTGTTCATCCTCGTTTGGCTGGGCTGGTACGCGAACGCGCAGCTTTCCGTGGTCAACGTTCTAACCTTCGTCAACTCGTTGCTGACAGGTTTCAGTTGGGAATACTTCCTGTCCGCTCCGCTGATTTTCCTGCTCTGGGCATCGATCGCGGCGGGGCTCTTGTTCTGGGGACGCGGTCCGTTCTGCGGCTGGCTCTGTCCGTTCGGTGCCCTGCAGGAATTGCTCAACAACGTCGCGCAAGCGCTCAAGGTCCCGCAATACCGAGTGCCCTGGGGCCTTCACGAACGGCTGTGGCCGATCAAATACATCATTTTCCTCGGCTTGTTCGGCATGTCGCTCTACTCGACCGCGTTCGCCGAGCAACTCGCCGAGGTCGAGCCGTTCAAGACTTCGATCATCTTGAAATTCGCGCGCGAATGGCCGTTCGTCGTCTACGCCCTGACGCTGCTCGCGGCGGGGTTGTTCGTCGAGCGCTTCTTCTGCCGCTACATGTGCCCGCTCGGCGCGGCGCTGGCAATTCCCGGCCGCATCCGGATGTTCGAGTGGCTGCGGCGCTGGCCGGAATGCGGCTCGCCCTGTCAGCGCTGCGCCAACGAGTGTCCGGTCCAGGCGATCCATCCGGAGGGGCACATCAACGTCAACGAGTGCATCTACTGCATGCACTGCCAGGAGCTCTACTTCGACGATCACCGCTGCCCGCACATGATCCAGGTGCGGTTGAAGCGCGAGAAGCGGATGGCCATGTCGTCGCCTTCGATGCGCCCGGGCGGCAAAGGTCCCAACACGGTCATCACCGCCGGGGGAAACCCATCGGCACGTCACCGGTCGATACCATCACTCCACCTGCAACCTGAAGACCGAAAGCCGAGGAGGCATATCATGAGCGACAACGAGAACGGAAAAGGCGTCAGCCGACGCACCTTGCTTGGAACGACTGCAGCTGCCGCGGGCGTAGGTCTCGCCGGCGGCGTTGCGCTCAACACTGATGGCGTGATCACGACCGCTGACGCGCAAACCAAGACAGCGCCGGCAAAGGCGCCCGCCGCAAGGCCAGCGGTCGTGCAGAAGGCCGAAGTACACCCGGGCGAGCTCGACGAATACTATGTCTTCTTCTCAAGCGGCCAGTCCGGCGAGATGCGCATCATCGGTCTTCCGTCGATGCGCGAGTTGATGCGCGTTCCGGTATTCAACCGCTGCAGCGCCACCGGGTGGGGCCAGACCAACGAAAGCCTGAAGGTTCTAACCGAAGGAATGACGCCGGCGACCCGCGAGTTTGTCAAGAACCGCGGCGGCACCTACATGAACGGCGACCTGCATCACCCGCATATTTCGTTTACGGACGGCACCTACGACGGCCGCTACGCCTTCATGAACGACAAGGCCAACAGCCGCGTGGCGCGGGTGAGGCTTGACGTCATGAAGTGCGACAAGATCATCGAAATACCGAACCAGCATACGGTTCACGGCCTGCGGCTGCAGAAATATCCGCGCACCGGTTATGTGTTCGCCAACGGCGAGGATGGGGGTGCCCTTGCCCAACGACGGCAAGATTCTTGACGACGCCAAACAGTATCGTTCGATCTTCAGCGCGATCGACGGCGATACCATGAAGGTTGCCTGGCAGGTGATCGTCAGCGGCAATCTGGACAATGTCGATGCCGACTACCAGGGCAAGTACGCTTTCGCCACCTGTTACAATTCGGAAGAAGGCGTCACGCTCGCCGAAATGACTGCCAACGAGCAGGACTGGGTCACTATCTTCAACATCAAGCGCATCGAAGAAGCGGTGAAGAAGGGCGACTTCAAGGAAATGAACGGCGTGCCGGTGATCGATGGCCGCAAGGGCTCGCCCTATACACGCTATGTCCCGGTCTCCAATAGCCCGCACGGCATCAACACCGCACCGGACGGCATCCATGTCGTGGCGAATGGAAAGCTCGCGCCGACCTGCACGGTGATCGACGTGCGACTGGTGGATCAGTTGTTCGATGACAAGATCAAGCCGCGCGATGTCGTTGTGGCCGAGCCCGAACTCGGTCTCGGACCGTTGCACACCGCCTATGACGGCAAGGGCAATGCCTACACGACGCTGTTCCTCGACAGCCAGGTCTGCAAGTGGAACATCGATATCGCAAAGCGAGCCTTCAAGGGCGAAAAGGTCGATCCGATCGTTCAGAAGCTCGACGTGCACTATCAGCCCGGCCACAACCATTCGTCGATGGGACAGACCAAGGAGGCGGACGGAAAGTGGCTAATCTCGCTCAACAAGTTCTCCAAGGACCGGTTCCTCAATGTCGGCCCGCTAAAACCTGAGAACGATCAGTTGATCGATATTTCCGGCGACAAGATGAAACTGGTCCATGATGGCCCCAGTTTTGCGGAACCACATGACGCAACGATCGTTCACCGCTCCAAGATCAATCCGATCTCGATCTGGGATCGCGCCGATCCGTTCTTTGCCGACGCGGTCAAGCAGGCCAAGGCCGATGGTATCGATCTCATGGGCGACTCCAAGGTCGTCCGCGACGGCAACAACGTGCGGGTCTACATGACGTCTACCGCGCCGGCATTCGGCCTGGAGCAGTTCCAGGTTAAGCAGGGTGATCAGGTCACCGTCTACGTCACCAATATCGACGCGGTGGAAGATCTGACGCACGGCTTCTGCATCGTGAACTACGGCGTGGCTATGGAAGTCGCGCCGATGGCGACGGCGTCTGTGTCGTTCTCAGCCGATAAGGCCGGCGTCTACTGGTATTATTGCTCCTGGTTCTGTCATGCCATGCACATGGAAATGAAGGGCCGCATGTTCGTCGAACCAAAGTCGGTTTGAGACGGAAACGACAAGTGCATTGCTTCTTGCGCATCATCCCGGCGGCGCTCTTCGCCGCCGGAATCCCGGGCTTCGCGGTTGCGGAGACGCTGAAGGCTGCGCCGGAGCAGCCGCTGCAAGCTATGCTGGACCGGGCGCAGGACGGCGACATCATCGAGCTCGCGCCTGGCGAATACAGGGGCGCAATCAGGATCGAACGGCGCCTGGTGCTGACCGGACGGCCGGGCGCGGTACTCAACGGCGGGGGCGCAGGAAGCGTCGTCAGGGTGACCGCGCCCGACGTCACGATCCGCGACCTGACCATCCAGGGTTCGGGCCACGATCTGCAGGCGATGGATTCGGGCGTGTTTTTGGAAAAGACCGCCCAACGCGCGCTGGTCGAAAACAATCGTTTCGAAGGCAACCTGTTTGGAATCTACGTGCACGGCGCGACCGGTTCGCGCGTGCTTCGCAATCTCATCGAAGGCGTGCGCGGCGGACGCCGCAACGAGGCCGGCAATGGTGTCTCGCTGTGGAATGCACCTGACGTTACCGTGGCTGAGAATACTTTCCGGTACGGGCGCGATGGCATCTTCACGATTACCAGCCGCAAGGACCGCTTCATCGACAACCACTTCGAACAGGTCCGATTTGCGGTGCATTACATGTACACCAACGACAGCGAAGTGAGCGGCAACGTGTCGGTCGGCAATCACGTCGGCTACGCCATCATGTATTCGAACCGGCTCGTCATCCGTAACAACATCTCGGATCGCGACCGCGACTACGGGCTGCTGTTCAACTACGCCAATTATGCGGAAATCGACGGCAATTGGGTGGTCGGCGGCTCGCTCGATAACATTGCAAGCAGCCGAGACGAAGGTCCGGACGAAGAGCGCGGCATGGTTCCGGAGCCAAGGCCCGCGCAGGACGTCCGCAGCGGACCGGGGAAATGCGTCTTCATTTACAACACCAACCACAACAAATTCCGCAATAATTGGTTCGAGCGCTGCGGCATCGGTGTGCATTTCACCGCCGGCTCCGAGGGCAACGAGATCACGGGCAACGCCTTTGTCGGAAACCGCAACCAGGTAAAGTATGTCGGCACGCGCGATCTCGATTGGTCGAAGGGCGGCCGCGGCAATTACTGGAGCGACAACCCGGCGTTCGATCTCAATGGCGACGGCATCGCCGATACCGCCTATCGCCCCAACGATCTGGTCGATCGGGTGTTATGGACCGCGCCGTCGGCAAAGGTTCTGATCAACAGTCCGGCGGTGCAAGTGCTGCGCTGGGCGCAGGCGCAGTTTCCCGCGCTCTATCCCGGGGGCGTCGTCGATACCCGTCCCTTGATCGCGCCGCCGCCGAAACCGTCAGCCAGCCGGAGCCTGCGATGACCGTCACCGTCGCCGTGAACGGCGTGGAGAAGAGCTACGGCGCGATAAAGGCGCTGCGTAACGTCTCGTTCGACCTTGCTCCAGGACGCCTCAGCGCCCTCGTCGGCCACAACGGCGCCGGCAAGACCACGCTGATCAAACTGATGCTTGGCCTCATTCACGCCGACCGTGGCGCGGTCCGCGTCCTGAACGAGGATCCGGCGGCGGGCGAGTTCTCCGCACGCCGCCTGCTCGGCTATCTGCCCGAGAATGTCGCGTTCAATGCCGCCCTCACCGGCCGCGAAACGCTGGCATTCTACGCGCGGTTGAAGCAGATCAAGCCTGCGTCGGCGTGTCCCTTGCTCGACCGCGTCGGCCTGATGGCTGCTGCCGATCGCAAGGTCGGGACCTATTCCAAGGGCATGCGCCAGCGCTTGGGCCTGGCTCAGGCGCTGCTCGGCCGGCCGCGCGTGCTGCTGCTGGACGAGCCGACCACCGGCCTCGACCCGGCGCTCCGCCAGACCTTCTACGAAATCCTGAACGAGCTTCGCGACGACGGCGCCACCGTCCTGATCTCCTCGCATGCGCTCAACGAGCTCGAGGATCGCGCCGAGCATGTCTTGATCATGAACCGCGGCCTTCTGGTCGCACAGGGCACGCTGGCGGACTTGCGCTCGATCTCGCGACTGCCGATCCGGGTCTCGCTCGACCTCGCGCCCGGCGCCAGCGTCCCTTCGGCGTGCATGAACGGGGCGAGCGTCGCGAGCCCACGGCCGCATCATGCTAGTGCCCGACGAGGCAAGCAAGATGGAGTTGTTGCGCGTCGCGGCCGGCCATCCCTCCGTCACCAATATCGAGATTGAGGCACCGACCCTCGACGATCTCTATGCCCATTTTCTTCGGGAGAATGTCGCGTGAGGAACGTCGTCATCATTGCGGCTAAGGAAATCAAGGAAGGGTTGCGCAACCGCTGGGTCGTGGCGACCACGCTGCTGCTGGCGGCGCTTTCACTGTCGCTGACATTCCTGGGAAGCGCACCGACCGGCAATGTCGGAGCCGGCGCGCTCGATGTCGTGGTCGTCAGCCTGTCCAGCCTCACGATCTTTCTGTTGCCGCTGATCGCTCTTCTAATCTCGCACGATGCAGTCGTGGGCGAGATGGAGCGCGGCACCATGATCCTGCTGCTGAGCTATCCCGTGGGCCGTTATCAAGTCATCCTCGGCAAGTTCTGCGGGCATGTGCTGATCCTCGCCTTCGCTACCATAATTGGTTACGGCGCGGCGGCCGCAGCTCTCGCCATCACTGGCGCGTCGGTGCTGGCGGCGAGCTGGTACGCTTTCGCCTCCATGCTCGGCACCTCGATCATGCTCGGGGCCGTATTCGTGGCGATCGGGTATCTGATCAGCAGCCTGGTGCGCGATCGCGGCACGGCGGCAGGCGCTTGCGTGGGAATCTGGCTACTAATGGTGCTCATCTTCGACATGGCGCTACTCAGGAATCCTGGTGGTCGACCAAGGCCAGATCGTCACCGCACCCGTTCTCGAAGGACTTCTATTTCTCAATCCGACCGACCTCTACCGGATGGCCAATCTCACGGGGTTCAACGTCAGCCAATTCTCGGGCATGGCCGGGCTTGCCGGCACCGCGAGCACTGGTGTCGGCGCGCTGATGCTCGGACTGACCGTCTGGATCGTGGCGCCGCTCGGGCTTGCGACCGCATTCTTTGCGCGGAGGGAATTATGACCTTGCGAATCCTCGCCGCCATTATCGCCACCGTCTTGTTGACCGGATGCAATCAGGACGCGGCCAATTCGGTTCCCCCACCGCCGGTCGCGCTCACCAGCGACGCCATGGGCGTGTTCTGCGGCATGAACTTGCTCGAACATCCCGGACCGAAAGGCCAGATCATCACCACGGGCAGGATCGACCCGTTCTGGTTCACCTCCGTACGCGACACCGTGGCATTTACGCTGATGCCCGACCAACCCCGCGACATCAAGGCGATCTACGTGTCGGACATGGCGCGAGCGCCAAGCTGGGAGGACCCGGGAGCGGCGAATTGGATCGACGCACGCGAGGCGTTCTTTGTGATCGAGAGCCGTAAGCGGGGCGGCATGGGGACTGCCGAGGCCGTGCCATTCGGAAATCGGGAGGCCGCCGATGCCTTTGCAGCCACCAACGGCGGAAAAGTCGTTACTTTGGCGCAAATTCCCAGCGCCTACGTGCTGGGTAGCGACGCCCCCGGCGAGCGCACGGAAAACGACAGCGCGAACCTGCGAACGCATTGAGAGGATCGCCGATGTCAAACGCAAATCTCACGCGCCGGCGAATGATAGCAATCGTTGCGGCCGCGGCCGGTTCGGCGCTTCTCGGCGATGGTCGCCCCGCTCGCGCGAGCGTTCCCGTGCGCTGGAACGGATCGGCGCTCGGCGCCCAGGTATCGATCGAGATCTTTCACTCGGACCGATCGGAAGCCGACAGATTGGTGCGGCTTTGTCTACAGAACGTCCGGCGCATCGAACAGCAGTTCAGCCTGTACCGGACCGATTCGGCGATCTGCACGCTCAACCGAACCGGCGTTCTAGCCGCCCCCGACGCCGACATGGTGTCGCTGCTAAAAACCGCGCTGTTCTTTTCCGAACTGACTGACGGGGCGTTCGATCCGACCGTCCAGCCGCTATGGCAGCTCTATGCCGAGCATTTCTCGTCCGATCAGCCCGATCCGGAAGGGCCATCCCAGCAGATGCTCGCCGAAGCGTTGGCGAAGGTGGGTCGCGGTGGCCTGCTTGTGAGCGCAGACCGTATCGCCCTCAGCCGGCGCAACGCCGGAATTACGCTAAATGGCATCGCCCAGGGATACGCGACCGACCGCGTGGTGGACACGCTGCGCGCGGCCGGGCTATCGACGACGCTCGTCAACATGGGCGAGATACGCGCCATCGGGGTGAGGCCCGATGGCGCGCCATGGCGCGTCGGGCTTGCCGATCCGGACGAGCCTAGGGCGGTCACAGAAACTGTCGATCTTGTCGATCGCGCGGTCGCAACCTCGGCCGGGGCCGGTTTCCGCTTCGATTCCGGCGGACGGTTCACGCATCTGTTCGATCCCGCAACGGGATGCAGTCCCGCTTTGTACCGCACGATCAGCGTCATTGCGCCGACAGCCACGGAAGCCGATGCGCTTTCGACGGCGTTCAGCCTCATGCCGGCTTCGCGTATCAGGGAAATTGCTGGCCTTCGGTCCGGCGTGCAGGCTCGGCTGGTCACGGTCGGCGGGGATCCGCTTGTCTATGGAGCCTGACTCGGATCTTTCCAGCGAACAGGAACCGTTAGTCGAGGGTCAAAACGGAGGGTCCGCACGGAATGCGGACCCAGAAGAGGAGAATGGGATGCGAGGATTTGTATTCGTGGCGCTGTTGGCGGTTGTGTGCTCGGGTGAAGTCAGGGCCCAAGACGCTGCCGCCGGCGAAAAGGTTTTCACAGTGTGCAAGGCCTGCCACCAGATCGGCGAGACCGCGAAGAACGGCGTTGGACCCCTTCTTAACGGTATCATAGGCCGCAAAGCGGGCAGCGTGCCCGGCTACTCCTATACGGCCGCCAACAAGGATTCCGGCATCACCTGGGATGAGCCGACCTTCCGCGAGTACATCAAGGATCCTAAAGCCAAGATTCCGGCACGAAAATGATCTATGCCGGATTGAAGGACGAGCAGAGGACCAATGATCTGATCGCGTTCCTCAAACAGTTCGACGCTGACGGAAAGAAGAAGTAGCTCGCGTCAGCTTTCCAACTGGCTTGCAGTCTCGGGAGTGGCCAACCTCCCGCGGCATCGGCCCATTCCCGCACTGAACGAGGGCAACCGGCGGACGTTTGAGCCGCTGGTTTGCGCCGCTGCTTTGAGAGGGTCTGCTCGCGGCACGTCCGGCGTCCCTAAACTAGCCATCGCTTGCGTCGGCTTCGCCAACCGACGCCTCGCCGACGGCGATACGACGCACGCGTAGCCTCCAGACGTCAGGCCCTTCTTCCAGGTAGCTCCAGCGGCACGCCGCACCGTAGCGCAGCTCCATCTGGTGCTGGAGCGGCCGGGGCCGATGGTCGGCGATAAGCTGCAGCGATTGCCCGATGGCGAGCGCCTCGAACAATTTCATGATGATCGAATGCCGGAATCGGGGTTCGATCTGCCGGACGTCAAGCGTCCGCTCGTCTGTGCCGGAATGGGTCGGGGTCGACATCCGTTGTCACTCCAGCGGCTTACGTCGGGTGCCCCGCTTCGCGGCGGTCCGGCCTCGCGTTTGGTCACTCGATCAGGATCGGGGCGGCGATGTCGATCCTTCCGGATCCGACGGTCTGGACGCTGAGCGCAAGCGACCATTTTCCCGCAGCGGTCGCCGACATGCGAACCTTCCAGGTATCGGACGAGATACGATCGGCTGGCGCCGCGACCGGCGCGATTTCCTTGTCGGGACTGGAAAGAGTTACCGTGAGCGCCTGCGCGACCAGAGGTTTTTCGTCGGCATCTTCCAGTTGGATGGTCAGTTCGACTGGACCGGATTTCCCTGGTGAAACCGTGACGTTCGCCATCAACTCGGTCCCGCAGATGTGGGTGAAGAAGCTTTCGGACGCGCGTTCTTGCGTAAGGACCGGGTGTACCGCGGGTCTGGTCGACGCAAGGAGGAGTCGAGGGCCTTTCGCGCCCACGGTTCCGACATCGAAGATCGCATCGACCTTGCCTGCATGCTCGAAAAACAACGAAACGGGCACTTGCTGACCTTCGCTCAAGGGCGAAGTGAGACCGATGAACATGATGTGTGTCCCGCCGGGCTCAAGGGTCATGGTCTCGCCCGGCGCCACCCGCAGTCCGTCGTCGACGGTCCGCATCATCATGATGCCGTCCTGCATGATCGTCTCATGGATTTCCACCTTGCGAGCGGCCTCGCTGAGGGCCGACAGCAGTCTGTCCGACGTGTTGCCGAGGTTGTCGATCGTCAGGTAGCCGCCGGCGACTTGGGCGCCTTTTGGCGTCGCCCGGCTCCAGGCGTGCCGCACGGTCAGGTCGGCCGCTTGAGCTGTCACTGCGCACAACGATGCGAGCATTATCCCGAGGAATGCCGCCTTGATCTTGCTCGTCTCCATGATGGGCGTCCTTCGAAAATGATCCGCGACGGGATCGACTTCGGCAATCTGGCGGTCTGGCGCCTTATCGACGTTGCGGCAGCTCAAATATCGGAGCGGATCCGGGCTGCCTCGGTATTCTTTTCAGCGATCGACGAACCGGTCGCGAACCGAAAGCGCGTCGCCACGGCGAATTCCTTCGCCGCGAAGATGACTTCGGTATCCTTGGGCTCGACCATCGTCAGGGTGACGCCCGGCGTCTCCGATCCGTCCGCCGGGACGACCCTACCCCTCGGCCGTCGAAATTCCGGCGGTTGATCCATGTCAATGCGAACATCGTGAAGCAGATGGATTGTAAACCCACATGATGCCCGACAAAGATGTCTCGCATCGTTATTCGGCGATCTCGCCGTTTTCTCCTAAGACTGCCCCGCCATCGCCGGTTGTACCAACTGAGCGTAGCGGGGCACTTTTATTTTGTTGGCTATGGCGAATGGCTACCTGGAATTCCCTGCGGCGGCATTTACGGAGCGGGCTTGTCGGAAGCAGGCTCGTCATCGGCAATCGCCCGCCAACCTGCCCCGTCGAGGTCGTCGTACTGACCGTTCTTGAGCGACCAGAGAAATCCCATCAGCCCGATGAGACCGAGCGTCAGCGCCAGCGGCACGAGAAATACCAGGACTTCCATCAGCCGAACTCTCTTGCGCCGCGATGCGCGCGCAGCGCATTCAAGATTACCAGCAACGACGAACCCGACATGGCCGCGGCCGCGACCAGCGGCGTTGCCAGCCCTGCAATCGCAAGCGGCACGGCAAAGAGATTGTAGCCCGCAGCCAGCCACAGATTCTGTCGCATCAGCAGCAGTGCCTTGCGGGAAAATCCGATGGCGGCGACGACGGGCGCGAGGCGGTCGCCGAGGAACACCAGATCGGCGGTTGCCTGGCTCAGATGAGTTGCGCTAACCGGCGACATCGAGACGTGCGCCGCGGCCAGCGCCGGCGCGTCGTTCATGCCATCGCCCACCATGAGAACCTTGGCGCCCTGCCGCTTTAGTTCATCGATACGCGCAATCTTATCGGCCGGCGTGACGCCCGCGCGCCAGTCGTGAATTCCAAGCGACTGCGCCGCGTGGCGTACGGCGGGCTCACGATCCCCGGACAATATCTCGACCGCGATGCCGACCTTGAGGAGAGCAGCAATTGCGCCGGCAGCGTCGGGGCGCAGACGCTGACGTACCGCGAACGCATGCCGCGTCTCGCCGTGACGGAAGGCGACGACGGAGGCCTCGGGATCCCGGCACAGGATCTCGTTGGCGATCTGGTCCG
This sequence comes from Bradyrhizobium sp. RDI18, assembly GCF_043203335.1. NCBI lineage: Bacteria > Pseudomonadati > Pseudomonadota > Alphaproteobacteria > Hyphomicrobiales > Nitrobacteraceae > Bradyrhizobium > Bradyrhizobium sp. RDI18. The sequence goes on from NZ_JBICRN010000008.1 coordinate 1,026,165, forward strand.
CGCCGCAAAACGACGGCCTGCCGAGTCGGACTTCCTGCCCTTTGACGAAACCGCGCACGCCCTGGCCCGCCACCTCTTCGATCGCGGACAACGGCGTCCGGGTCCCGGCCGCCCGCGCCACCGCGGCAGCGACCGGATGATGGCTGGCCAGCGCAAGCCGCCCGGCGAGTTCAAACACCTCTTGCGGAACATCAGCGGCATTCGTGACGTCGAGCTCCGGCAAAGTGAGCGTTCCCGTCTTGTCGAACACGACGCGGTCAACGACGGCCAGCCGCTCGATCGCGTCGCCCGAATTAAGCAGCACGCCGGTCCGGAACATGGCGCCGGATACCACGGTCTGCACCGCCGGTATCGCCAGCCCCAGCGCACACGGACAGGTGATGATGAGAACCGCTATCGCGGTGACGATGGCATCGTGCCAGCCTGCGCCGAACGCCGCCCAGCCCAGCATGGTCAGGAGTGCCGTCGCATGCACGACGGGGGCATAGAGCCGTGACGTCCGGTCGGCGAGTTGCACGTATCGGGAGCGCGCCTGCACGGCGTTGTCGAGCAGCCTGCTGATCTCCGCCAATAGCGTACCTTCGGAAGCCGCCGCCACCCGCACCCGCAGCGCGCCGGAAAGATTGAGCGTTCCTGCATAGATGGCGGTGCCCTGCTCCGCTTTCACCGGCAAGGTTTCGCCGGTGATCAGGCTCTGGTCGATCTTGGACTGTCCCTCGATCACGGAGCCGTCAACGGCAGATCGCTCGCCCGGACGCAGAAGGACGATGTCGCCGGCCCGCACCGCGGCAATGGGCACGACGCTAATTTCGTCGGCACCGACGAACTTCGTCGCCGTTTCCGCTTTCAACGCCGCCAGGTTTCCGGCGACGGCGCGCGTCTTGCGGCGCATGCTCTGGTCGAGGTAACGGCCGGCCAGCAGGAAGGCGAGCAACATCAGCGCCGCGTCGAAATAGGCGTGTTCGGCGTGGTGTATCGTTTCCGCTACCGACATCGCGAGCGCCAGCACGATGCCGATGCTGATTGGCACATCCATATTGGTGCTGCGCGCTGTCAAGGCGCGTAAAGCGGACCTGAAGAACGGCTGCCCCGAATAGGCCACCGCGGGCAGAGCGATCAGCGCCGAGAGCCAGTGGAAGAAATCGCGCTGTTCCGGAATCATGTCGCTGACGTTGCCGGACCACACCGGGATCGACAGCATCATCACGTTCATCGCACCAAAGACGGCGACGCCGAGGCAGCGCAACAGGAAGCTCGCCTGCTCCGTCTCGACCGCTTCGGCGCGAACCGGCTCGAACGGATAGGCCTTATAGCCGAGCTCGGCCAGCCGGTCGATAAACGCGCCGGGTCGAGCGCGCCCCTCCTTCCATTCCAGCGCCACACGGCGGTCGGTGAGGTTGACCCGCGCCAGGGTCACGTCGGGAAGGGCGGAAAGGCCGCGCTCGATCTTCGACATGCAGCCGGCGCAACTGACGCCCTCTACCGCCAGATCGATATGCGACAACCCAGATCCGAGATGCCGGACGTAATGTGAAAAATCTCGCGTCGCCTGCATGATCTGGCCTCTGGGTTTGGGCATGATCTTTTCGGAAAACCGGTTTCCACTTTGCCGGATCATGCTCTAGTTCAACAACACGCGGTTCTTGGACAGAAACAGCCGTTGTCCTGCCGCGACGCCTTCGAGCACCAGATCCCACTGGCCTGGCGCGATCGTCTCCGCGCTTCCGCGATAGATGCCGATGCCCACTTCGGCGAGCGTGACCTGCTGATCGGCGCGGCGATCGGTCGGCCGCTCGAACCGGCCCTGAAAGGTCAGCCCGGACATCGGCCGGCCGAAATTGTCGCGTGCCTCGACCCGCAGCGTCGCCCCGCCCTGCCCGCTGCGCTCGACATGGGCATCGACCTTCCAGTTGCGCGCGCTCTGGTCACGGGCGGTAGCGATCTCATTCGCATAGGCAAGGCTCGCGCTATAGGCGCTGTCGACCTCGGTGCCCGGCAGAGTCTGGATCGCAAGCCGCACCATGACGATGTTGACCCCGATCACGACGCCGAAGAACGCCACCATCGCGAAAAGGACCATGCGCCCGGTAATGGGTCTTGGCGTCTGCGCTCTGCTCATCTGCACACTCCTCAGAGATGTCATGGCGACACGAAATGATCGGTGGCGGTGGTCACTTCGCCGAGCCCGATATCGGTGACACGGAAATGCACCGGAATGGATTTGCCGGGATTGTTTTCCGCACGGGCCGTTACCAGCAGCCGCAGCTCGGTGGTCGCGTCGCGCGCCAGGACGATCATGGGCCGGTCCTGCGTCACGGAATCGGCACCGACGACATGGAGCGTGGCGTTGACCGGGCCATCCATGTCGATCGCGATCACGCGATCGAAGCCGCGCTTGTTCAAGAGGCGGACAGTGTAGGCGTTGCGAATAGAACCGTCGGAGAGCTTCACCGCGACCGGATTGCGGTCATGCAGCACGTTGATGTCGAGCAGCGAGCGCGTCAGCAGCGCATAAAGCATGATGGCGCCGACCGCGGCGATCAACGCGGCATAGGTGATGGTGCGCGGGCGCACGATGCGGTAGATCGGCGGCTTACCTTCCTGGCGCCGGTGAATATTGATATCGTTGTCGTAGCCGATCAGCCTGGTTTCCCGGCCAATCTTGGTCATTACCGTGTCGCAGGCATCGATGCAGAGGCCGCACTGGATGCAGTCGAGTTGCGGTCCGTTGCGGATGTCGATACCGGTCGGGCACACCGCGACGCACTGATAGCAATCGATGCAATCGCCGACCGGCTGGCCTAGAGCGCGCAGCTCGTTCGCCTTTTTCAGCGACGTGCGAGTCTCGCCGCGATCGTACTTATAGGTGACGTTGAGCGCCCATTCGTCGGTGAGCGCGGCCTGAATACGCGGCCACGGGCACATATAGACACAGACCTGCTCGCGCATGAAGCCGGCGAAGACGTAGGTCGTCGCCGTCAGGATGCCGATCCAGACATAGGCAATCATCGGTGCCTGGAACGTGAGGAGCTGCCACACCAGCGTCGGGGCATCGGTGAAATAGAGAACCCATGCGCCGCCGGTCCACCATGCGATCATCAGCCAGATCGAATGCTTCAGTGCGATTTCACCAACGCGCCGGAGTGTGATCGCGCCCTTGGCCGCGTCCTTGCGCATGCGCTCGCGCCGGTCACCCTCGATCATCCGCTCGACAGCGTAGAACAGATCGGTCCAGACCGTCTGCGGGCAGAGATAGCCGCACCAGATGCGGCCGCCGACCGCGTTCATCAGGAAGAGCGTCAACGCCGCAATGATCAACAGACCAGTGAAATAATAGACTTCCTGCGGCCATAGCTCGATTAAGAAGAAATAGAAGCGGCTGTTCGGCAGATCGACCAGCACCGCCTGGTCCGGCGCACCCAAACCGCGATTCCACCGCACGAACGGCAGCAGGTAATAGATCCCGAGGCAGAACGCCATCAGGCCCCATTTGGTGCGACGGAAGGTTCCGGAAACGCTCTGCGGATAGACCTGCTTCCGGGGCGCATAGAGCGGCCCGTCCTCGTCAAGCTGCAGTTCCGTTGGGTTCACAGTCTTGTTCATCGCTCGGTCGATCGCGTGTCAGGAGTTCACTGTAGACCCTGCTCCGAGACCGCGTTTGATCCACCTCAAACAAGACCGTGACTCGCCCCACCCGGCGGCTACTTGCCTCCGCCGAGCGAGTGGACATAAACCGTCAGCGCCTTGATCGTGGAGGGGTCGAGCCGGCCGACCCAGGCGGGCATGACCCGGCGCGGCCGTTGCTGATGGTCTCGACCAGCGACGCCTCGTCCGAACCGTAGAGCCATATCTTGTCGGTGAGATCAGGCGCACCGAGTTCCTGGTTACCCTTGCCCTTGTCGCCATGGCACGACGTGCAGTTATCGGCAAAGATCTTGGCACCGGCGGACGCGTCGTAGCCGGAGCTCGTCGGCAGGCCCGACAGCGACCGAATGTAATTGGCGACGCTCACGATGTCGTCCTTCTTAGGTACTCCGTCCTTGCCGAAGGCCAGCATTGCGCCCTCGTGAGCCTTCGGATGCCCGGAACGGGCGCCGAACTGGATCGTCTGCATGATCTGGTCGAGGCTGCCACCCCACAGCCATTCGTCATCGTTCAGGTTGGGATAACCCTTGGAGCCGGCGCCACCGCTGCCGTGGCATGGCGCGCAATTATCGGCGAATACCGTCTTGCCGCGGGCGCGGGCCAGCGCGAGCAAGGCCGGATCCTTCTCAATCTCCGCCAGCGGCGCGGCGCCGAGCGCCACCATCTTGTCGCCGCGGATCTTCTCCAGATTGGCAAGCTCGGTGGCCACCTCCGCGCGGGTCGAGTAGTTCCATATCCCGGTTGTATGGCTCCACAGCAACGGCCACGCCGGATACACGATCCAGTAGCCGATCGCCCAGAGAATGGTCGCGTAGAAGGTGATCACCCACCAGCGCGGCAGCGGCGTGTTGAGCTCCTTGATACCGTCCCACTCGTGGCCGGTGGTCGACTTGCCGGAAACATGATCGATATCGCTGTGTTCGGTCATGATCGCCTTACTCCTCGCGCAAAGGCATTTTGGCCGCTTCGTCGAAGACGGCCCGGTTACGCGGCCAAAGGGCGTAGGAGACGATAGCGATAAAGATTCCGACGAACACCGGCGTCCAGAACGACGTGACGAAGTCCGACGCGATATTGTGGACAGTGAGAATTGCTTTCATCGTTCTGCCTTCTCAGCGAAGATTTGCTTTTTCGTTGTAGAGTTTGAAGTCGACCAGCGTCCCGAGCATCTGCAGGTACGCGACCAGCGCATCCATTTCCGTCGGCGCCCCCGGCTTGCCGTCGAAGTTGCGCGCAGCCGCCTTCGGATAGCGTTTGGTGAACGCATCCACGCCGGCGTTATCAGGATCGGCCTGCGCCTTGAGGTCGGCGACGGCATTGGCGACCTGGTCGTCCGAATAGGGCACGCCGACACTGCGGTTGGTGCGCAGATGGGCCGCGACGCCCGCCTCATCGACTTCGGTCCGGGACAGGAAGGCATAGCCAGGCATGACGGACTGCGGCACGATCGCCCGCGGATTGGCGAGATGCGTTGCATGCCATTCATCGGAGTATTTGCCGCCGACACGCGCGAGATCGGGACCGGTACGCTTGGATCCCCACTGGAAGGGATGGTCGTACATGCTTTCGGCCGCGAGCGAGTAATGGCCGTAACGCTCGACTTCGTCCCGCAACGGCCGGACCATCTGCGAATGGCAGAGATAGCAGCCCTCGCGGACATAGACGTTGCGCCCGGCAAGCTCGAGCGGCGTGTACGGCCTGACGCCGTCGACCTTCTCGATCGTACTCTTGAGATAGAACAGCGGGGTGATCTCGACGAGACCGCCGATGGCGATCACGACGAGAATTCCCGCGATCAGGACGATCGAGTTCTTTTCGAAGATTTGGTGCCGTGTCCAGAAAGACATTTGAGCGCTCCTCATTCCGCCGGCTGAAGAGCCAGGGACGACTGCACTTCCGCTTCGCCGACGCGGACCGTCATCCAGAGATTGTAGGCCATTATCAATGCCCCGATCAGGAACAGCGCACCGCCCGCGGCGCGGATGATGTAGAAGGGATGCATCGCTTCCACGGATCCGATAAAGGAATATTCGAGGAAACCAAGCGAGGTGTAGGCGCGCCACATCAGGCCCTGCAGGATTCCCGACACCCACATCGCCGAGATGTAGAGCACGATGCCGATGGTCGCGACCCAGAAGTGCCAGTTGACCAGCTTCAGGCTGTAGAGCCCCTTGCGATCCCACAGCCAGGGAATCAGGCAGTACAGCGCGCCGAACGAAACGAATCCGACCCAGCCCAGCGCGCCTGCATGAACATGGCCGATGGTCCAGTCCGTGTAGTGGCTGAGCGAGTTCACGACCTTGATCGACATCAGCGGGCCTTCGAACGTGGCCATGCCGTAGAAGGCGACCGACACGACGAGCATGCGCAGCACGGGATCGGTGCGAAGCTTGTCCCAGGCACCCGATAGCGTCATCAATCCGTTGATCATGCCGCCCCAGGAGGGCATCCACAGCATGATGGAAAACGTCATGCCGAGCGTCTGCGCCCAATCCGGCAGCGCGGTGTAGTGCAGATGATGCGGACCGGCCCAGATGTAGAGAAAGATGATCGCCCAAAAATGGATGATCGACAGCCGGTACGAATAGACGGGCCGCTCCGCGCGCTTGGGAATGAAGTAGTACATGATGGCGAGGAAGCCGGCGGTCAGGAAGAAGCCGACCGCGTTATGCCCGTACCACCACTGGAACATGGCATCCTGGACGCCGCCCCATGCGATGTAGGATTTCGAGCCGAACACCGACACGGGGAGTGCCGGATTGTTGCCTAGATGAAGTACGGCGATGGTGACGATGAAGGCCAGATAGAACCAGTTGGCGACGAAGATGTGTGGCTCTTTGCGCTTGATGATGGTCACCAGGAAAACCAGCAGATAGACCACCCAGACGATGGTCAACCACAGGTCCGCGTACCACTCCGGCTCGGCATATTCCTTAGATTGGGTCACGCCGAGCAGATAGCCGGTGCCTGCGATCAGGATGAAGAAATTGTAGCCGATGACGACGAACCAGGGCGCGAGATCGCCGGCCAGGCGCGTGCGGCATGTCTTCTGTACGACGTACAACGAGGTCGCGATCAGCACGTTGCCGCCGAAGGCAAAGATCACGGCCGACGTATGCAGCGGCCGCAGTCGGCCAAAGCTGGTCCAGGGCAGGTCGAAATTAAGCGCGGGCCAGGCGAGCTGTGCGGCGATCAACAGCCCGACCGCAAATCCGGCGATACCCCAGAATACCGACATGGCCGCCGAGAACTTGATCGGGCCCATGTTGTAATTGGGCCGGCCGTTGACTTCCTGCGGTGGCAGCGATGCCGGGCGCTCGTAATACCGGTTCAATATCGCGAATACCGCCCACAGACTGACGGCGCATGCCAGCGAAGCGTGGAAGGCGAAGGCGGTATCCAGCGCCTTGGCTGCGCCAAACAGGCACAGAAGTGCGGATATTGAAAAGACCAGCACCAGACCGGCCTCGCCGTGAGTCATCGATTTTGCGGTTTGAGATTGGATCATGGGCGGGCTTCTCTTCTGTAAATGCCAGCTTCAATGATCACAGCTTCGCAATCGCCGATTTGATCGAAGTCAAACTTCGGTCGTTGGGGAGCGATCCGAACCGGACCTGGAGCGGGGCGTTCAGCAACAGCAGGGGCCAATCGGCAGGAGGGCCTGAGTTTCCGCGACAGCGCCCTCTTGTTCGGCGAACTCTCGGCTGTTCGTGCCGTTCGACTCAGCCGGACACTTGAACCTGGAAACGATGGCCCGCGCCCAGCGCGCAATCGCGCTGCCGGGAAGTGATTTTCCTGTACTGGTGGACATGGTCGTCAAAGGGAGACCTCGCAGGATCGGCGGCGCGGATGTCAGCAGCGGACTTGGCAGCCGATGTCGTTCACGGCGGTACTTTCATCCTGTAAACGATCCCGCCCGGGGGAACGCCCGATATCAGAACGCCCGTCGTTTGACGGTGGAATGCTGGGCCAATTGTTTCGGACGGGTCTGCATGTCCCCCCAGATCAGAACCGCGCCAAAGACCACGAACATCGCGACGACGCAGACGGCAACAAGCAACGAATCTGTTGGCATTGGGCTGATCTCCTGTGATGTGAGGAAGCATGCCCGTGCGCCTTCATTCGGACTTTGACCTAAGTCAATTTGATCGCGGTTGCGCCGGAATTTCACGCCGCAGCCATGGCTGCCGCACGCGTGGAATCCAGCAGCCGGACGCCGCCGGCGACGATGATGAGCATCTTTTCGCGTTCGAAACGCGTCAGCGTCCGGCTTACGGTTTCGATCGTCAGTCCGAGATAATCCGCAATATCCTGCCGGCTCATGGGCAGCGCGATGGTTTGCCGTTCGTCACCGATATGGGCCAGTCGCTCACGCCAGCCGACGAGGAAGGACGCGACTTTCTCCTCCGCGGTGCGCCGGCCCAACAGCAGCATCTGCTCCTGTGCCAGCATGAGTTCACGGGATGCGAATTCGTTAATCCGGATCAGAAAGTGCGGCCTCTGTCCAATGAAATGGGCAAATGCTTCCCTGGAGAGCCGGCACACCGAAACGGAATCGATCGCATCCGCCGAATAGCAGTAGCGATCGGACGGTGCTGTGCCGAGAAAATCGCCCGGCAACGCAAAGCCGATGACCTGACGTCGCCCGTCCGGCAGCAATTTATACAGGCGCGCCACGCCCGCGGTCAGGCTATGGACGGAACGGGCGGCCTGGCCTGCGGTGAAAAGCGCCTCATTGGGAGTGAGTTGAACATGACGGGCGAACCGCTCGAACTCCGCCAGATCGTTTTGGTCGAGCGCGCCGCAGATGCTCAGCGATCGGACGGCACAGGCCGAGCAGCGGCCAAAATTTGCGCGATTTGGATTCGGAGAGACGGTTCGTATCATTGCCACTGCCCGTTCGAGCGCCGGATTGGCCGCCACATCTCCCGGCCATGGCAGACTGCTCAGGGCTCTCGGAGATATAATTCATTCTAGCGAATCCAGCACCGCCTGATTGACGCAGATCAAATTCGCTGACGATTAAACCTGCATTGTGCGATTTGGGACCGGGAAACCCGCAGTCCCATGGAGTCGATGCTGCAATGATCGGACGCATTCTGGCGCCGCTGGCGCTTACGCTCATCACATTGACACCTGCAGCGGCGACCTCGCCTCAAGAGCAGCGCGGCAAGACCTTTGCGCTGAACAATTGCGCCAAGTGTCATTCGATCGACAACGTTTCGCCAAGCCCGCTCAAGATCGCGCCGCCGTTCCGGACGCTGCACAAGCGTTACCCGATCGAGACTCTTGCAGAGGCGCTGGCTGAAGGTATCTCGACCGGCCATCCCACCATGCCCGCCTTCCAGCTCGATCCGGACCAGATTGGCGACCTGCTGGCTTATCTGAAGAGCCTCGAATAGGCGCAGCTTCCGACGCGCGGCACGAGGTCAACGCGCCGGTTATCTCTTGAGCCGGCGCTGCGCCCAAGCAGGCGAGCGACGACCTCGTGGGAAAACTCCTTCATCGGCGCGAAGAACCGCAGCCGTAGATCCTGCATGTTGACATGCCTCAACATCTCATGGATCAGCGGTTCGTCTTCGGGCTGGATCGGGCGAACGAATACGCGCCAGCCGTTCTTGACCTCGATGTGGTTCGATCAGGCCGCGCGCTAGTTGCAGGTCGAGCGGCGGAAGCGCCAGCGCCTTGTCGTTGATGATCTCGACCGCCGTCCCGCCACGTCAGGTCCGATGCGCTCACAAAAGCTTACGCTTACGCGCGCTCTGTCAGCGTCCGCATGATATCTCCGCGCGAAATGATCCCCACCAGCCGCTGTTCGGCATCCAGCACGGGGACGCTCTTCATCCGGTGATCCACCATCAATTGCAATACACGCGTCAGCTTCGTTGCCGGATCGACATAGATGAATTCCGGCGTCATGACTTCGGCAACCGTCCGGGACAACAATTCGTCATAGGCCGGAACCATGCGGCCAGGGTTGAACGCAAAGCATTTCAGAAAGTCGAAATTGCTGACGACGCCGACAATGTCTTCGCCTTCTCGGACCGGATAGTAGTTGAAATCATCCTCGTCAAACATTTTCTGCAGCTCGCGCATGGTGGTGTCGCGAGCTACTGTTTTCACCGTTCGCGTCATGTGCTGCCCGGCAGTGGCTTCAAGAAATTTATGCACGGAGGCTCCTCGTCATCGAAAACTTTCTCAGCGGGACAAGAACGCGCAACGGCGCGATTCAGTTGCAAGGTGTCGCGTCACGCCACTGAGCATCCACTCGCGGAGGCGCGAGTGCCCGTAGGCACCGGCGATCACCACGCCGGCTCCGACGTTGGCCGCGATCTTGTCGAGCTGTTCGCTGACCCCGGCGGGCTTTTCGGGAACGGTTGTGTGGGCCGCGATCCCGTGGCTGCGCAGCCAGGCTGCCACGTCGGCAACCCGCGACACCGCGTCGGCACGACGGGTATTCTCTTCGGGAATTTCCGCAATCGTGACTTCTTTTGCCGCGGCCAGGATGGGCAGCGCGTCGAACACCGCCCGGCGTGCTTCCCGCACCTCCTTCCACGCGACCAGAACGCTTCTCAAATCGAGCCACTGCACCTCAGGCGGCACGATGATGAGCGGACGGCCGGCCTGCATCAGTAGATCGCTCGGATCCGCAGCCACGCTGGGATCCACCATGGTCTCGGGTCGCGCGCCAACCACGATGATATCGGCGGCCCTCGCCTGCTGCAGCATGTAAGGAACCGGCAGCGCCCGGGCGGAGCGCCACTCCACCGACGCCGCGCGCTTCTCGACCGAAGCGCGAAATTCCGCCCCGAGTTCCGACAACCGCCTCCGGATGGCGCCAGCCTCCTCCTCGAGGAGCTTCTGCGCAAAGTCGCCTTCGGCGAAATACATCGGCGGTCTGAGGTCCGAGGCGGCAACGCCGATAACGCGTGCCCCGAATCGTTCAGCGAGATCTCCCGCCACCCTGAGGCAGGCGTCGTTGGGCCGGTCCAGCGCCAGACCGACCATGACAGTCTTGTAGTTCATCACCTGCTCCACGCCTGTGGGCGAAAATGCCGTATGAGCGTCCTGCCCACGAAGCTGCATCCTAAAGACCCGTTTGCGGATCGAAACTGACCTAGATCAAGGACCTTCAGGTGTTGCTGACGCTGCACCGGCAAAAGCGAGGCGCCCTGACCAGCTCACGACAATTTCTTTCTATTTCAATGAGATAGATGCTAGTAGTGATTTCGTTCCGTTTCCTTTCCACCGGCTCGATTGGATGCGATATCTGGCACGCAAGAAGGCACTCGAAAGCGAAGCATGATTGACGTCGACCGACCGTTTCGGAATCAGGATCCGCTCGATGATAATGTGCGCAGCGGCGCCGAGGGATCGGGCGTCGGCACTTGGGGTCTGGAATTTTCAACCCGGAAATTGGACTGGTCCAGCGCCACACGAAAGCTCTTCGGCGTCGCGCCGGATACCGCTGTGGATTACGAATTTTTCCTTTCCCTGCTGGACCCAAAGGATCGCGACCGCACCGTAAAGGCCGTGCAGCAGTCGATCGATACCGGGTGCAACTTCGACGTTGAATACCGGGTGCACTCGAATGAGGGCCGCTGGGTGCGCGCGCTCGGCGCTATCGTCAATGGTCCCGGAGCCGGTCCTACACGGCTCAGCGGCGTCATGATCGACATCGATCGTGAGAAGCGCCTCGAAGATGCCGTCAGGACCCGCGAAAGACACTTCCGCTCGATCCTCGATACGATCCCGGATGCGATGATCGTGATCGACGAGCACGGCATCATGCAGTTCTTTAGCAGCGCCGCCGAACGCCAATTCGGCTACACCGAATCGGAGGCGATCGGGAAAAATATCAGCGAGCTGATGCCGGAGCCGGATCGCAGCCGCCATGACGGCTACCTCGCCCGCTACCTAAAGACAGGTGAACGACATATCATCGGCATCGGCCGCATCGTCACCGGGATGCGCAAGGACGGCACCACATTTCCGATGCATCTCACCATCGGTGAGATGCGGTCCGGCGGAAATCCCTACTTTACCGGCTTCGTCCGCGATCTTACCGAACATCAGCAGACTCAGGCACGATTGCAGGAACTGCAATCCGAACTCGTTCACGTCTCCCGCCTCAGCGCGATGGGCGAAATGGCTTCCGCGCTCGCTCACGAACTCAATCAACCGCTTTCGGCGATCAGCAACTACATGAAGGGATCGCGCCGCCTGCTGGCTGGCAGCACCGACGCCAACGCTTCCAAGATCGAAGCGGCGCTTGATCGCGCCGCGCAGCAGGCGATCCGCGCCGGCGACATCATCAGACGATTGCGCAACTTCGTCGCGCGCGACGCTTCCGAGAAGCGCGTCGAAAGCGTTTCGAAAATGGTCGAAGAAGCCGGCGCGCTGGGACTTACCGGCGCCCGCGAACAGGGAGTGTTCCTCCGCTTCAACCTGGATCCATCGTGCGACCTAGTGCTTGCCGACCGGGTCCAGATTCAGCAGGTCTTGGTCAACCTGTTCCGCAATGCATTAGAAGCGATGGCCGCTTCGAAGCACCGCGAGCTGATTGCCTCGAACACCAGGATCGCTGATGATATGATTGAAATAGCGGTTTCGGACACTGGATCCGGCTTCGCCGGCGATGCCCTCGCGAACTTGTTTCAGCCATTTTTCACCACGAAGGAAGCCGGCATGGGCGTAGGCCTTTCGATCAGCCGCACCATCATCGAAACCCATGGCGGCCGGATGTGGGCCGAAACAAACAAGTCGGGTGGCGCGACGTTCCGCTTCACGCTGCCGGCTGCGCCTGGCAAGGATCTGGCCGATGTCGCAGAGCGGTAAAGTCTACGTCATCGATGACGATCCGGCGATGCGCGACTCGCTGGATTTCCTGCTGGAATCTGCCGGTTTCTACGTGCGTCTTTTCGACTCCGCCCAGAATTTTCTGAACGAGCTTGCAAAGCTGGAGCCCGGCTGCGTTGTGACGGATGTTCGCATGCCGGGCGTTGATGGCATGGAGCTGCTGCGTCAGTTGAATTCGGGCTCGCGAAAGCTTCCTGTCATCGTCATGACCGGTCATGGCGACGTGCCTCTCGCCGTCGAAGCGATGAAGCTCGGGGCGCTCGACTTCCTCGAAAAGCCGTTCGAGGACGACCGCTTGATCGGTATGATTGAGACCGCCCTCTCGGGAAGCGAAAACGGCTTGAAAGGTGATGCGCTGTCGGCCGATATGGCCGCCCGCGTCGCCTCCCTAACCCAGAGGGAACGCCAGGTGATGCAGGGGCTGGTGACCGGGCAATCGAACAAGACGATCGCCAGGGAATACAATATCAGCCCCCGCACGGTGGAGGTCTACCGGGCGAACGTCATGACCAAGATGCAGGCCGGTAACCTTTCTGAGTTGGTCCGGTTTGCGATCCGGGCGGGGGTTGTCGGAGATTGAGCCAAGTCAATTCCGGGAGGCGTAAACCGGCTATCTTGCTGGGATGATCGACACCCGAAATAGCCCCAACAGTGAAATCTGGACCGGCTCTGCGCCCAGGAAATCGATGATTTACGTCGTTGACGATGATTACGACGTCCGTACATCGCTGCGATTTCTGCTGGAAACGGAGGGATTCGATGTCCGCACATTCCGCAGCGGGACCGCGTTGCTCGGCTCTTCAACCCGGCACCGCGCGGATTGCCTTGTCGTGGACTACAAGATGGCGGAAATCGACGGTTTGGAACTGGCCCACCGGCTAAGGGGCTTGGATGTCGCAACGCCGATCGTTCTGATCACAGGGTATCCGGACGAAAACATTTCGGCCAAGGCCAGTTCGGCCGGGGTACGCCAAGTGCTTTTAAAGCCTAATCTGGAGGGAAATCTGGTCGAATGCGTTCGAAACGCGATCGATGCGCGCCGCTCTGCAAACCAGCCCTGACGTTCGACCCACCGGTCTCCGTAAAACCCCGTAGGGGAATGCCCTTAGGATATCGACCGAAATATCCGGGAATAAAAATCTCCATTAGCACAGAGCCATCCCGCATCGAGGAGATGGCAAAATGCTCACCCAGACGATCACGACCACGGCAGTCCCGGCAGCCAAGGTTTTCCCGGCTCCGCGTACCCCGACTGCCTCGACCACCGACCAGTTCAGCGTGATTGCCAGTTGTGCGGGTGTGATCGCCACCGAATTTTCCTACCGAAAGGACGAGGAAATTTATGGCGAGGGCGAGCCTTCCGAATACGTCTATCAGGTGATCCGCGGTGCAGTTCGCACCTACAAGCTTCTCAACGACGGGCGGCGTCAGATCCGCGCTTTCCATCTGCCTGGCGACGTCTTCGGCCTCGAGCCCGGTTTGGCTCATCGCCTGACGGCCGAAGCAATCACCGATACCACCGTTCGCCTTGTGAAGCGCCGCAGCCTCGAAGCGGCTGCCGGATCGAATGTCCAGGTGGCCCATAATCTCTGGACCATGACCGCATGCGATCTCCGCCACGCCGAAGATCATATGCTGCTTCTCGGCCGCAAGACCGCAACGGAGAAGGTTGCCACCTTCCTGCTGGAAATGGACCGTCGGCTCGCTAAGGCCGGCATGATGGCCCTTCCGATGAGCCGCCGCGACATCGGCGATTATCTCGGTCTGACGCTCGAAACCGTGTCGCGGACACTTTCACAGCTCAACGACCAGGGCATCCTGGTATTCTCGAGTGCCCGTCAAATCGTGCTGCGCAATCGCCAGCGGCTGGCCGACATGGACGCTTGAGCTCCGACGGCTGGCCGGAAAGATGGGAGTGCAAGATGAACAACTATCGCGTCTCTTTCTACAAGGATCTCTTGAACTCGGACGGCCATAGCTTCAAGTGCCTCCAGCGCCAGGTCGACATTCAGTCGGACGGCCCGTCCGAAGCGCTGGTGCTGGCGGAACGGCTGGTCGACAACGAGCGCCTGAACGCAGACTGCGTCGAGGTGATGCACCTGGCCGGCGGCCAGCATGAATTCGAACATCCATCGAGCCATTCGCTCGCGCCCAGCAAGCCTGCTTGGAATCGCGTCGCGTGAAGAACTCACTGCGATATGGATCGAATGCTTGAGCTTGCGGCCGGCGGTTGGACGCCGCTTAATTCACCGCTCCTCGCATTCGTTCTGACATCGTTCTTCATCGAAATGACGCCAGGGCCGAACAATGGCGTATCTGGCCGTGCTCGGTGCCAGCCGTGGCCGCCTTGCCGGATTCTCCGCCGTGCTCGGCGTTACTCTCGGGCTGGCGCTTCTGGGTATCGCGGTCGGCCTCGGCGGCGGATCGCTGGTGCTGAACAATCGCGTCGTCTTTGAAAGCCTTCGCTGGGCGGACGCGCTTTATCTATGCTGGCTCGCGTTTGACAGTTGCAGGGAAGCCAGGCAACCGATCGAGACCGGGCAGCTCGATCAATTTCACCTCGTTCATTTCCGTCGCGGGCTAATTACCAATCTTCTGAACCCGAAGGCAGCGTTGTTCTTCATTGCCGTGCTTCCTGAATTTATCCAGCGCCCGGTGCCTTCGACACGCGAACTGGCCATTCTGGTTTCGATCTATGTCGGGTCGCCACGTTCGTGCATGGGCTTTATCGTGGCGCTGGCAAGCAGGCTGCAGACGTTATTCGCCGCACCACAACGGCGCGAAATGGCGGGCAACATCTTCGCTATCCTACTTATCGCGATCGCGGCCTGGCTTTTCGCGAGCGGCGGCCGTTAAACGAAAGGTTCAATCAGATGGTTAGGACCGGCGCGGCGACCAGAACGCGGAGCGGTCGATAATGGCGGATTGACACCGACGTGGGATCACCTTTTGGCGATCCACATAGCGCCGAACAAGCCGGGCTTTTTGTTCCAGAACAAAGAAAAAGCGGAGAACCCATGCTGAGATGCATGTTGCGCAAAAGGCAACGGCCGCACTGCATCGCGCCGGCCAAGTCCTTCCATATGGGTTGCCGACATGATCAAGGAACGAGACTCTGACAGCGTCTTTCTGGAGGGGCTTGGTCAACGCATCCGCACCGTGCGGAACCTCCACGGCATGTCACGAAAAGTACTGGCTCGGGTCTCGGGCATCTCCGAGCGCTACATCGCGCTACTTGAAAGCGGCAAGGGCAACGTTTCGATCGTGCTGTTGCGCAGAATATCGAACGCGATGGGCACGCAATTGGGGGATATGATTCCGACCGGAGAACCGCATCCGCGATGGCACGATGCCAAAATAGACGCGCTCCCGCGCGTGGGGACGCGTTGATCGTCACTACCGCTCCTTTCTTCCTGACCAAGGACGCCGACGACAATCTCACGAAGCAATGGGACTTCACCGGCATTTGCCGCGAGAAAATGGACGCGCCTACGTTCATCCTGTTTGATCCATCGCAAAGACGCGATACGCCCACACGATCATGCTGGGCCGGTTTCAGCCACGTTACGGAGCGCGCCATGGTAGCCCAGATCAAAGCCAAACCAATCCTGGAAAGCGCGATCAGTCTATTCAGTGATTGGCTCAAGCACCGTCAGGAAATGCGTGAGCTTCGCGACATGAACAGTAACGATTTCGCACGAATTGCGCGGGACCTTTGCGTAAGCCCCGCCGAACTCGATGCCGTTGTCCGCCAGGGACCGCACGCCAGCGATGAATTGCCGCGGCTGCTGAAATCCCTCGATATCGACGAGGCGACCTTGGCGAGCACGCAGCCTGTCCTGCAGCGCGATATGGTGCGCGTCTGCGCGGCATGCCAGCAAAAAGCCCGGTGCAACCATGATCTCGACGCCGGCACGCTGACCCAAAACTATGAGGAATACTGCCCCAATGCGCTGGCGATCGACGAACTGGGAGAGAGGCCGTGATGCCATTCGTCAGTTTGGGCCGGCGATCAACCGGCCAAGACTATTGAGAAGCCAAGAAAGGTGTAGCGACGGCCGTACTGCATGGATCCATCGTCGCACATCCTCGCCAGGCTGCCGCAATGTTCGCTGCGTAGACGAGTTACGTAGGATGCGGTCAATCGGTATCCGACATGCGTCGCTCGACTCGTCGCTGCCAGCGTGATGATCCCGGCGCGTTCCGCAATCCAAACGCAGACATCGCATTCAGCGAGAAGCCCAGCAGCACAAGGCAAATCGAACCCGCACGATCAGCCTCGGTGGCGACCAAACTCCGCATCAAACTAATGACGCGATGTGCCAATAGCTGACATTTTGTCCCATCTCCTACTTCGACACCCTGTGCCGGGTCGGCGTCAGCGTGCTGACGGTGCGGCCTCTGAGATCGAGGACGTCACGCCAGCCTGGCTTTCGAGGACCAAATGGATGTACGAAGGGCTTGGCCAAGCGCGGGCAGAAGTTGAAGCGAAAGATACGTGGGTAGCGTATCGATCCCAAGACCGGCGAGGTGATCTCATCTTGAGCAGCCGGCATCGCGCGAATTGACCCGGAGGGCATCGGGCAAAGCGACCCCATCAGGGACCCAGCCGACTTCCCCCGTTGGCCATTTCGCCCATCGCCAACCGGTGTAAGGGCTGACCAGCCAAGCACCAGGGCGACAGTCTTCAAGCCGATGGCGTGCACCGTGCACGTCGATCATCGCCTTTGATCCGCGCGGTCGGTTCTCGCGCAAGGGTGGAAGCGAAAAAAGCACAGCGGGGATTGGGACGTCATCAACCGACGGCAGACGCTCTTTGGCCGGGCCATGCCGTCCGTCCATCCATTCGACATGGGGACGGGCAAATTCGGGGACCTCTGACCAGGGCACCCCCGCCGAAGTAACATCGCTCGAAGCTTGTCCGACGTCGCTTGGGTCTCTTGTAGACATAAAAATTCCCTCCATCGGGTTATCCGAGAGGGCTGACGATCGCGCGACCCGTTTCGTTGCCGAATGGCCGCATCCCCTTGCGGGAACCACCTTGCCCGGGAAGGCAGGTTGGCGAGAGCGTCAGCCGCCCTCCTCTGGATGCTCCTATCCGTATAGCAGGCTCGAAGGTCTTCATCTAGTGCTGGAGTTGCGAAGCCTCTTTTGAAGCCAGCAGCATATGCAATTCGCGCCAGCCCGGGCGAACCTGGGCAGCGGCGTAGCGGATGCCCGCAACGCCGCCGCCGCTAGAGGATGCGCGCGGCCAGCTTGCCCCGCAGAGCACCACCACTACGTTGGACGCGATCCGGCCATCGCATTCGTCGGCACGTCTGCGAACTCGCTTCTCGCGAATGAAGGTGTGTTTTGGTTACCGGGAGCATCCAACGCTCGTTGGGTCCTTCCCGGGCCGGGCAGACCCCGCGGTGCGCGCCGCTCCCGATATTCAAGTATATTCCGTAAAATGTAGTACATGCTTGCCTCGCATCCCGAGGGATATAAATGCCTGCAAATGCGAGACTTTTGACTCCGTGGGGTGAGATTGAGGTTGCTCCAAACTTGGGCCTTCGATCCTCAATTCAGCACGGACTTCAGAATGTCGGCGAGATGAGCGCCGCCGAGATCGCGGACTGGGCTTATTGGAATCGTCACCCAAGGCGAACACGACTGGGTGCTCGTTGGCGCGCCGGAGCAAGCGCGCGGTCGGCGACACGACGCGCGATAGCGGCACTTCGGAAAGCGGGCGTTGTTGCAATTGCAGGCAAACGCGGTCGTGAGTGCGTCTACTGCAGCTGCGCCTGATTCCAATTCCGCTGCTAAAGCCTGGCGGATCGGCTGAAGATTACACGCGAGGAAGCCCTGACGCTGCTACAGGAAGTAGAGCCGGGCTTCTAGTGGGCATCCAGCCCGATAGCCTCCCTCGCTCGATCAGCCATGTTGCCGCGCGGCAACCTCCTTTCAGTGAGTTGCACGTTGGAAGGCAGCATCCGGTCCAGAACCGGTAGGAGGAGCGCCAATGTTCCTCACCAAGGACGATTTTGTTGTCGGCGGAGCCTTATTTTTGGAGCCCGCTTGTGCCGCTCACGGATCACCTTACCTTTGAACCGAGCGTAGCGATCGATCTGATCGAGATAGTCGCGCCGACTATCGAAAAGAGGATCTTCAAACTCGACGCCCTCGGCTGGTGACGGCCATTCAAAGGCGTCTGGATCTGGCTCGTTGAGGTCCCGAAGCTCATCCTCCATCGCTTTCGAGAGGGCCTCCATGCGCTCGATCAACTGGTCCTCTCTTGCATCGATCAGTTCGCGCAGTTCGTCGAGCCTCTCCTCGACTTCCTCTTCAAGCGCTCGCCGCTCTTCTTCGATCGCCGCAATCTCGTCGGCGTGGCGCCCTCGTACCTCCGCCTCGACGCGTTCTATCTCCTGCCGAATTTCGTTCCGTGTTGCCGCCATTTCGGAGTCGAGATCGGAGTCATAGAACCGCTCTATGTTCTCGACTAGGATGCGCCGGATCACGCCCGGATGAAGTGCTTCGAGCGCGTCTAACTCGGTCGCGCCCTCGCCATAGCGAGCCTCGAACTTTGCCCCGCGCCTCTCGGTTGCCTTGAGTGGCGTCCGGGGAAGCCTGAACTCGACGCACTGCTGGTGCGTCAAGGCGATCGGCTCCAATTGGATATCTAGGTCGTCCTGCTGAATGAGGTATTCGATTTTCCTTGCGACGGCGACAGGCATACTTTGACCGGCCGGGTCGAAATCGGAGAGGTAGAGAATCCGGACTGGCCGCTTACCGCGCCGGGCGCGAACGACCAAGTGCTCGACTGCGGTCAGCGACATCTCACCAGCCCCAGTGATGACATTGCAGTCATACTGCCGTCCGAGCGGGAAAAGAACATCATCCAGCGTCGTCTTCTCAGCCCAGATCTCAAGATGATAGGGTTGGCCTATGTTCGGCGGAGAAAATTCCAAGGAGGGCATGGAGAAGCTGGGACCTTCATAGCTGTATAATCCACCGCGTGAGGTCACCGCGCCGCCGCCGACCCAGATCCGCGTCTCGTAATCGTCCTCTTCGTCCTCGCGCACGATTAAAGCGTCGGGGCTGCGATGGTCGAGGAATGAGAGTGCCGGAAGCATGTCGAGATATCGCGCATCACGCGCCCCGCGTACGAGCGTAGACCAGCATCTATCCGTGTTCTCATAAGGGGTGCCGTCGACCATGATGACCGGCTCGGCCTGGCTGACGAGAGCGTAGTGGATTCTCCTAAGATGCGCGCCAACCTTGAAGCCAAGGCTCTGATAGAGATCGACAAACCACCTCGCAGTCTCAAGTCGCGATGGCCGCGACGCCATCCATGGATCGGCGGTGCCAGCCAAGGCATGGACATCCTCCATAGGCCGATTTACGTCGTGCGCCAGCGCGATAAGGTCGTCGTAACCCGACGGTGTGGTTCTTCTGTTGTCGGGAATGCTAGCGTCACCGGCGTCCATTATCGATCTTCCCTTCAGAATACGTATCTGGTGCCGGGGGATCGGGTGACGCGATGACAGCAGGTGGCACCATTTGGCCTATAGAGTCCAAGTGGACTGCATAAATGGGACTCTATTGGAAAATGACGTCATATGCTGTCATCGTGTCACCCCTTGGCCCACCAACGGCCATTTTTGTCGCGCCTTTGCTGCCAGCCCAGCGACGTCATGACAGCTGCGATGCGACGTTGATCGGCTGTGCCGATCCGGTTGGTCGTAAAGCCGAGTGCGCTCGGCAGTCGACGCCCCGATCTGCGCAAGCTTTTTTACCCGCGGCCGCTCAGAACGTGCCGGATCGCGGCCGAAGCACCTCTTCTCGGCTTCATCGAGCGCGTTGTCGACCAGCTCTTTCAGAAGGACGAGCGACCACTGTTCGGCCGGGTGTCCGGTCTGCTTTTCCAGCTCGTTGACAGAGCAGAACTCAGTAAGCTGGCCGGTCGCGAAGACCTTGCGGTGCAGGCGGTTGCTCATCGCTTTCCTTTCTGAAGCCCAGCGCCTGGTACGACGCGCAGCGCATGTGTCGTTTGACACAATACCGCACTTCTGCCATTGTGTCGAGTGACACAGCGGAGAGCAAGAAGGCCCGATGTCCCGACTTACCCTGCAAGATGTCCTCACCGCGACGGCGACGCCGTTTCCAAAGTTCCAATCGCTGCGCCGTCGCAATCAAATTGGCCTCGCCTTTGGGCGCAGTGTCGCCGCTGCCTCGCTATCTTATGTCGCGGCCGACTGCGTCGGCTTGATGCTTGTCGACGTGCTTGCGCAATCGTATCCGAATGCATTCGCGGCGACATTGACACGGGTCCATTTCGACGGCTGGGGCTACACCCTTGCCGAGGCCGAAGCGCATCCCGACCACGATGCCAGTTTTTGCGTCGTCGACCTTGAGCGCGAGAGCGACGGCCAGAAAGCGCACTTTGTCGCCGGTGCCGCCGACCTTGTGAACCCGCAAGCGCTGGCCGCCGAACTGCTGGAATCGACGCCGGGCGCGCGGGGCTATGTCGCGGTTCGGGTTAACTGCATCAACATCAGCCGCTTGGTCCGCTTCATCCGCAAGACGGCAGCGGCGAATGGCATCGATCTGTCCGCGGCGTTCCTGCCGCCGCCCGACAGCCACGCCTACCGCGATCTGATGCGGCCCTACGTGGAATTGCGCGATCAAGCCATCATTGAGGTCAAGAACCGCAAGAAGCGCGAGGCGGTCGCTGCCAAGATCGGCGAGAAGGCCCGCTCCGCGTTCGAGGCACTCATGCGCGAGGGGCCCTCCCATCTCCGCCAACGAGGCCGAGCTCGGCGTCCGGCGGCGACAGGGAGAGCGTGGTGATCAGGCCGGTGCGGGGCTGGTGAAGTCAAGTAGAGGTTAGTGAAGGTATCGTCATGGTTGATGAACACAACCGGAAAGAATTGACATCTTATATCCGCAAGGTACGGGCCGCCCTCCTCGCGGAGTCGGAAGAGCCGCCGGCCAAGCGCGAGCCTGCCCCGCGCGTGCGCAAGGTGGTGGCGGATGACGAGCGGCTGACGGTCCAGGAGGCGGCGGACTATCTGGGCATGTCCAAGAGCACGCTGGACAAGCTGCGGGTCAAAGGCGGCGGCCCGGTCTTCATCAAGAGAGGCCGGTCGGTTCGCTACCGACGCGCCGCTCTTGATGCTTGGGACGAAGCGAACGAGCGCACTTCAACGGCTGACACTGGCGCGCCGACTCAGCGCCTGGCTGCGCCTGGCCTGATCCCGGAAACTGCACCACGTTTGGAGGTGTCGGTTGCACGAGTTGTTCGACATAGGCCGCGAGCTTTTCGATCGCGTCGGCTTTTTCGTCGCGGTACGCCCACTTATTATAGACGCCGCGCATGCCGGGCTGCACATGGCCCAACAGCCGATCGGCGACCTCAGCCGATACGCCCGCCGGAATCATGAACGTGTTCGCGGTGCGGCGCAGATCGTGCGGCGTGAAGTTGGCGATCGGTCCCCTCCCCTCGCTCTTGCGCAGTTCATTGATCTTCTTGATCAGCCTCGGCTTGAACTTCGAAAAGCCCGACAGCGGCACCTCGCCGCCGGTGGTCGAGAAGAGGTAATCGCCCCGGTTGCCGCGCGCTGGCAAATGCGGCTTCAGCGCTGGTGTCAGTGGGATGACGTGGTCGAGCTTGATCTTGTAGCGCGCGGCCGGGATCGTCCAGTTCTCTTGACCCCGGTCGAATTCGCTCAGGTGCATGTCCGAGACCTCGCTACGGCGGCAGGCGCTCAGAAACAGCGTGCGCCAGAAGTAGCCTTGCACGCCTTCCAGTTTGAAGGTCGCCCGCCAGAAATCGCGAAACTCTTCGACATCCAGCACACGTTCGCGCTTCTTTTCCTTGGCGCCGCGCCTCTTGCTCGGAATCGGGTTGGTGACGAACTTCTCATCGCCATCGCGCCACCATTCCAGTGCCGTCTTGAAGTGCGAGCGTACCCGGTTGGCCATGGTGCCGCCGGTCTTTTTGCCCTTGGTCTGCTCTTTGACGCTGTCCTTGACGGCATCCAGCATGCCGACGACCTGCGTCAGCGTGAGGTCATAGATCACCACACTGCCGATCTTGGGCCGGACGTACCGGTCAAACATGCTCTCGATTTCATCGGCGCTTCGAAGGTTCCCGTGGTCCGGATCGCGCGCGTATTTCTCCAGCCACTGGTCAAGCACATGGTCGACCGTGTTGGTCGAGCGGGCCGCCTCGACCTGCTGCTCGGCCGCCGGGTCGCGGTCCTGCGCCACCAGACCGGCGTACTTCTTGGCCTCCTTCCGGGCTTCCTCGACCGTCACCGAGCCGTGAAGGCCCAGCGCCAGCCAAGGCCGCCTGCCGCCCTTGGAATACTGAAACCCGAAGGTCACCTTGCCGCTGGGCAGGCGGCGCGCGATGAAGCCCTTGATCTCGGTGTCGCTGATGAACTCACCCTTTTCCAGGGCGTCGACCGAGCGCTTCGTAATCCTGTCTTTCAAGCTTGTCCCCCAAATTTGCCGTGCAACGCTCATGCAACACTTGGACGGCAAAATGGCGTTGCACGGTACAACACCATGCAACAACAGGCTATGCAGCTAATGCCTGTAGTTCAAGGCGTTTTTGAAAAAAATGAAGGATTAGAGCACGTTACATTTGACCCCTTGCTAGAACTTTTAATCATGGGGTCGAGGGTTCGAGTCCCTCCGCGCTCACCAATGAAATCAAACAGTTACTGTTCTTCTCGAGTTTATTTTTATCTGGCGGGGGCACACTCGGGGCACAATCGCCAGCGGCTGCACCTGCAGGCCCGCTTTGCTTGTTTTCAAACTGCGTTATCATCAGGACATGACCCTTGCTGACGTCCTCAACGATACAGACACGATAGGCGCCATTGTTCTCGAGTACGTCCAGGCGTGTCGCGGCGACAAGCGCGCCAAGGCGGACTATATCGCCAGCCTGTCACCGGATGACCGCGAAGCCCTCAGGGGCTTCGAGCTCGTAAATCCCGACTGGCGGCTTTTCCGTGATCTGTCCGAATCGGCTCAGCCCGACCGCCTCGCGGCCTAAGCTGTACCGCTAGCCGATTGGACCGGCCTGATCCGTTTTCGATGAGCACTAGGCCAATGTTTTCTAAGGTCTCGCTTGCCGCGTTCGTGCTGATTTTGGTGCTTGCTGGCAACATTGGCAGCAAAGCGGACGACCCACTACCGCAACTGAGGAAAAACTACGAAGATTGCGTCTACCGCGCAGTTCGTTCGCAAGCTGAAAAATTAAGGTCTACGGGCGGCACCTCTGAAACGATCGAGCTGGCATTCGAAGCTTGTCAAAGCGAAGAACGAGAAATCGTAGAGCACCTAAATGCCATCCGCATGGCGCCAGCTACGGTTGATAAGGCCTTACGGGCCTTCAAACTGAGGCTGCAGAAGACGGTTCGATAAGAGAGATCGGGCGAGAGATTGCAAAAGCTCTAGATAATATTGAGCGCCTTAGGGACGACCGCTCTCTGATTGCTAAAGATAGATCGCTGAGCGGGTTCGTATGGAAAAGGGGCCCGCCAGCGTGAACCGGCGGGCCGGGACTGTCAGAGCCAGATCAGGCGCATTCGTTGCCCCCGATCCTGACGACGGTTGCGGGCTTCTTCTCAGGCTCGCCATCCCAAAAGCCGGGCAGCGTGACAAGCCTCCTTACAGCGTCGAGGATCGCAAGCGCGTCGCCTCTGCTCTCGGGGAGTTCCCCGGCAAGCTGGATTGCGTGGCGTCGGTGCCAAGGCTGTTCCTTCATGCCGACACCGCAAGCTTGGGCAGGATCTCAATCAGATTGTTAATCAGGAAGTATTGCCAAGTTCGGTTGCCCTTCAACTCTTCACAGCAGATATCTTCGGGCCAGCGGCCTTGTGTCCGCGATGGATGGCAGCAAGGTTTGCCGGTTCGGAACGTGTGCCCGGCCACATCCCAGCCATCTCCGCCTTGTGGCCCATATTACCGATGGAGTCGGCAATCCATGATGTGCATACCGCGTTGAATCGACCCGCTAGCGGCCCCGGCAATACGCAACGCACCGGGGCCGCCGCACAGAGGCCCCCGGGGGGCTTTGGGGGCATTGCCCGGGGGAACGTTCAAAATAGTCCGCCATCGGACCGTCGTCTGTACGGCCGCCGACAAAGGACAGGCCCGCTAGCCTGAACCGGCGGGGCTTCCAGCGCATCAAGACCCGCTTTGTGCTCGCCCAATCTTTCCGAAGGATGCGCCTTAGCGTCTTGTCCGCGGAGCCCGCCAAGCCGAAACAGCCTCTCACATGACGGAATGGCTGACAGACCCCGCGCAGATCTCGGCTCAGGCCACCAAGGAAGTGCGGAACTACCTCAAAGCGGACGCATTCCCAAGTTTGCCGAGGTCTTTTGATTAGGCCGCACACCCACGTCGTTTCGCAAAATGGTGGGTCGGCGCGTTTGTTGTGGCCGTCGTGAGGGCATCGCTATGGTTGGTCCGAACAGCCAACAGGTGAGCCAGTCGTTTGTCGACAAGCGCGATAACGCCAAGGTCCGAAAGTGCTGGCAGCCGTAGCCCCCGCGCGGTTCGTGCTCAACGCGAACTGGTTCACTCGGTTTAATTGCTGATTTGCTGGTCTCCGTGGCCACGTCCGGTTGCACTGCGGTCTGGGCGGGCTTCACGACGGCGTCGCTGTTTGCCCTGGCAAGCAAGGAGACACCGGACTTCTCTTCCACAGCGGCAGGTTTCTGTTCCGTGGCGCGCCGCGCCTTCGCGAGTTCGGTTGCCAGCGCCTCGGCCCGGTCTTGCTCCTGCTGCAGAGACTGACGCAGGTCCGCCGTCGCGCTGTCCACCGCCTGCTTGAGCCGCTCCACCTCGTTGATCTTATGCTCCGACAGCAGCGTCTCGACGTCCCCTAATAGCATGTCGACGTCCCGCCGCCGGTTCACCAGTTCGGTTTCCAGCGCCTTGGCCCAGTCGTGCTCGTGCTGCAGAGACTGACGCAGGTCCGCCGTCGCGCTATCGACCGCCCGCTTGAACTGCGCCGCCTCGTCGTCCTTCGGCAATGGGATCTGTTGCGCCATGACCGGCGGGCCCAATATCTTCTGCTGACTAGCGTATCGTGCCACATAGGCGATTACTTCAGCGTGGAAATACACGCCGATGAGCGGCGCCGCGACCAGGATTGCGGCAATTGAAAAGAAAGAAAAGAAGCCACGACGGCGCGCTCGAGCTGCCGACGTCGACGCGTCGGAGAGGCCGCTGGGCGGACCGTCCCCTTGCTGAAGATAATTTTTTCGCCGGCATTGGATACCAATGCGACGGCGTTGTCTTGCTCGGCTCGCCGGCTTCTCCGATCCATTGACCGGCCTCAGGCGACCAGTGAGCGTTCCCATCCCTCGGTGCGGTCTCAATCTTTTGGCGCATGAAACCACGCCTATTCTGACGGGTTATCGGGCCATTTCTTCACTTCACCACTAGCTTATTCCTGCCCGTGGCGGGCATCAAGTTACGCTTTTCGTTCAGGTACCGAAGCTCGCTAAGGCCGCGCCGCCCTGTTGGATAACAATTGAGGACCTGCGGGCTTTTCTGATGTACCAACGCCGGCCCTGCCATATGTGGCCTAGTCAGATTATCACGACCGAGAAGGAATAGACTTGTGGGTTCGGTGTTGTGTTGGCGTAACCGGCGTTCCGTGGGCGTAAGAGGTGCAACATGGAACAGCCACTTGAAGCACGTATGCACGGCCTTCTTCAAATCTCGACCGATCTCCACAACCGCGTTGCCGAAATTCAGAAACTCAGGGAGATGGTACGATCAGCGGAGGCCGCAGGGCCCGGCCAAGAGCCGAACCCATCCAGCAATCGTCGCGCCGATGAGCTGTCCGCATTTCGCGAACTGATGCAGGATGCCCCGGCTATTCCATTCCCTCAAGCTCGCGAACATCCCATAGCGAAACCGCCAGGATGATGAGCGATGGCGTCCACGCGAGCATGGCTCCAAATGCTATGGCTTGCAAAGTGGTCATGGATCGTTCCCCAAATTCCAACCCGCGACCATTGGAGTTGACAGCTTAAATCTTGACTTGTCGATGCCGATATCAAGGCATTTATGCGATGCGAACAGTTTTCCACCAGGCACGACTCCCCTGCTGATGGCGTGCGCTGCAGCGGGAACAGATGATTACTCTCGGAGAGATGCGTGGGGTCCGGCTTGTTCGGCGTCGTGGTGTTCTGCAGTGACTTACCATTGCAGCCACTCCACTCGCCTGCCCGCTGCCCGCCGACCGCCGGCCGGATCGGCTCTCGGACCCTGAGCCGCAGTTCGTGTGCAAGGCATGCTCCAAGCGCGGCGGCCGACACGCGGCCGGATTTTCAAGTAGGCCAGGTAATGGGCCTGCGGTAACCCCTAGCGTTAACGCGGTTTAGCGGCAGGTTCCCGCGAATCGTCCAGCGCTGTTGTCCTGGGAAAGGATGGCAATGATTTAGGAACTTCTCATCGCGAATGAGGGTATCTTTCGACCAATGGGAGCAAGGTGCGTGGGAGGGACTGATGAGGGCGATAGTCCAAATTCCAAGCTACTACCTGTATCAATTGGACGTAGATAACGCTGATCTAGTCCGAAAATTTGCGGAGCTCGCTACTCTGCGGGAGCTAGTTCGACAGAAAGAGGCAGCCCTGCACGCGACGCGAGCATCGCGAAAAAAGTCGATACCAACTAAGGCCGGGGATCATCCTTCCCACCCTCGCTATCGGACCGCTGGTTGAGCTGACGCAATCGATCTTCCAGCAGATTCTTCTGAGCGACTAATTTCTCACGAAGGACTGACTGCATCAATTGGTGCAGTTAGAACAGTTCATCGATTGACATTGACTTCCACCGAAGATTCAGCACGCCGCGACCTGTTTGGCCGGCGCCGCCGAAGAACGCGATTTCGTCATGCAGCCCGGATTGCCGTGATCCAAGCGCTGAAGCGAAACGACCCGCCGCCACTGCTAGATCTGGGCAAGCAATTCCACTGGGGCAAGCGCAAGCCGAAGAGAGACCAAAGACCGTTTTTGTCTACGTCAACATAAGCAAGCAGGTCGGCGACGCTGAGCACATCAAGGTGTTCGCCAATGTAGATGCCCCGGAAAAATGGTTTGAGGAGAACGGCCCAGAAGGCGTAGCGTTCGAGTATGAGGTTTTGGAGTGAACCGCATCGGCCGCAGGACGCCTACGCCATGCTCGTGATCCGGGGCTGGCGATCGGCTGGCAGGTGCTCTGGGGCTGAAGGTGCAAGACGCCGCCAACTAAAATACGGCCCCAGCGGGGCTTGGGGGCTGCTGGGGCCGTAAGGGATATGCGTCTACTGTGCAGAGAAACAAACTGGCCTCAGCACATCCCCTTGATAGCAGATGGCAGATTACCTCGAACTTACTCTCTAGAGGTCTACTAGGATCTTCCGAGGTATCCAAAAGGCGTACTCGCCCTGAATAGCGCGGCCATCACGTCCGCCAGCGTGAACCGGCGGGCCGAAAAAATAATTTTCGGAGGAATGCGCTCGATGGGCGTTCACGGTGTCTCGGCGATCTGCACGAGATCAAGCATTGGATCTCGTAGGCAAGTTTCCTGTCTATCTCAGCGTCGAATTAGATGCGGGATTAAATGGCAATTAAATGTTATTTGACTCTGCCGAATTTTCAATGATGGTGTGGCGCAGGTCTCACTTTCTCACGACAAAGGAGACTTCTATGGGCAATTCAGAGAACGAGGCCCAAGCCGATCGGCGGAAATTCCTGGCAGCCTGCGGAAAATTCGCAGCAGTCACCCCGCCAGCGATTACGTTATTGTTGTCGACAACCTTGACCTCAGAGGCGATCGCGACGTCTGGTGCCAGGGGAAACAACGGGGTCGGCAACGGCACTGATCCGCAGCCCCCGGGAAATCCGCCAATCAACGATGGTTCGGGAACAGGCCCAGGAAACCCCGGCAATAAGCCTTAATTGATACATGGAACCTCAGCCGAGGGCGAAGAGCATACTACTGCCCCGAAGGCTGCCGCGACTAACTCGCCAAAGTTCGCGAGGGCTGCCTGATGGGTCCTGTAGGGCATGGGTGTCAAAACGACCGAGGATTAAAAATGGGCCAATTTATTTCATCGGAGCAGCGTCTCTCGCAGATAGACCTCGATCTTTCCCTCCGCATGGCCGAACTTCAAAAGCTCAGAGAAGCGGTGCATATTGCAGAGGCGCTGCAAGCGTCAACTGCGCAAAAGCGTGCCCGACCTTCGCCGAGCGACACCGCTTCGTACACCGAATCTCGATTGGCGGTTTAGTTAGGTCGGCGGCTTCACACGTCGAGTGGGCTTAGCGCTTGCTGCGTCACTCGGCCGCTGGTTGAGCTGACGCAATCGATCCTCCAGCAGCTTCTTCTTGGCGGTCAGTTTTTCACGAAGAACTGACTGCATCAGTTGGTGAAGCTCGAACAGTTCTTCAATCGACATTGACTCCCACTCACTAGGCATGACGCGTCTCCGCGATCACGAAAGCAATTGATTGTTGCTAACGATATCGAAACTTCAGAGATATGGGAGAGAGGCTCAGTCGCAACGCACGGAAGGTATTAAATTAGGATCTACGGTTCGAAAACCTGACCGCGCGCCCTAAGTTGGCAAACGTGAAGAAAACCCGCGCGGGGATCGCGCCGGGCCATCGGAGTATTCCCATTCCAATCAGCCGGACAGCGTAGTGGGTACCCGTCTGGCGCTCCCAAATATGCGGGAAAATCTGGCAATGTCTCTGCCGAATAATCAACAGAGCGGTGAAGATGAGGGCGGACAACGAAACTAGTTCCGCCGCTTGTACGCTCGGGGTGGAAGGCGCCAAATGATCGCCTAGGAACCACTGGGTTGCCCCCCAAGTTTCTACCACGTGTCAACTTATTTGACTTTGCACAGGGGCGTTTGATGAAGGAGCTCTCTGCGCTCGAGTTGGCCATAGCGTCAAGCCTGATGGCCGGCGCCATGCAAGCGGCAATGCTTCAGTCGATGGTCCGCAATAATCTCATTACCGCCGAGGAAGGCCATGAGATCTACGAGCAGGCACTTTTGATGCTTGAGACTAACCAGACCATGACTTCCTCGCCAGACGTGTTCGAGGCCGCTCGCGAACTGATCGAGCAACATCTTCGGAGTCCGTAGGCCAAAAACCTGCCGAGACGCAACGCAATTGGGCGCATCCTGACCAGGACTGCGGCTAACCGACATGCAACTATCAGCGCTCCGCATTCGCCGTGCTCAATGGTGCGTGCGCCCTTCGCGTCTCAGGCATCCGCGCCACTTCATACGATGCCACGCTCCGTTTGCTGGTAGCTATCTAAATTCCTGTTTGGCGACATTACCGCATCCAGCGCGCGCGATGCGACGGATGGGGGAACTACTCAAGCAGTTCGATAGTCGCGGAGATCACATGAAGAAGGGAGGGCCCCTCCCTTCCCTGCCGCAGAAAGAGATCGCGGAGAACGTCGGGATTTCCGAGCATCAGCAGGTGCAAGCCGTTCAATAGCGAACGTTTCGGAAAATTCGAAACCCGTCTGTTCTACGGAGGGCCTTAGCAAATCCGTCTTCCTGCTACGGTGCTTCTAAGCAGTTTACCTCGGCACACATGAAATCATCGGTAACTTATCACCGTTCACGTTTACGGCGCTGGAGGTTCTACGCTCTCCCGGAACACAGCCTCATTAGTTTGCATTATCGTTCTGTTTTCATTGTTTGTGAGGTTGGTCATGCGTCTCCTGAGGCATGCCAGAGGCGACACTCGCCGAAAACCACGCGAGCCGAGCACGCCGCACCGCCGCCCGGCTGCATTACCAACTCCTGTCACCAAGCACCTTCCCCTTCGTCGGACCGCCCTGCTCGGCCTTTAGACGGTCTCGCTCCGCGCAGAAGCCTTCGATCTTCCAACATCCTCGTCAGCAGCAGCTCAGCCGCCGCTGTAGCGATGCCGCGCGTTGAAGCTGGAGGATTTCCTTTCGCTGCCTTCCGAGCTGGACGCGCATGTGCTCGATTTCTGCCGAAGGCGGAGTATTCGGCTCCGGAATGGCAGGCGGCGATGGAGGCGCTAGTCCTCGTTGCGGAGACCTGCGGCCCAACAATGCTGGCCAGGATCGGCGTCATGTGGGCGTTGAACCGTCATGTCGAAGGATCTTTCAATCCCGATCTCAAGATGCATCATTGGGGCAAGCGCAAGCTGAAGAGAGACCAATGACCGGCGCCACAATATCGGAACCGGCCAGTACCAAAGCATGAAGGACCCGGAACTGACCGTCCAAGAGAGCGTTGAGAAAAACTGGCAATCTCTCTCTCGTAGGAGAGGGAGCGAAGCGGCCCCGGCGACAACCCCCGATTGCCCGGCCGGGGCCGTTTCGTTTGTCCACCCCGAACAATGCAGGCACGAAAGAGCCGCCGCTGGGGCTATCCTGGCGGCGGCTCCACACCGCGCTGGCCGAACTATAAGCTCTGGATTACCGATACGCGTCGTCTTTGCCGTTCGGGCTGCCGTCGCCACCCTTATTGCCGTAGCCATTATTGCCAGAGGCGGCGATTGCATCGAAGGTCAGAGAAGTTGACAGCAGTAGCGTTATTGCCGGCGGCGTTACCACGGCAAATCTGCCGGCCGACTTTAGGAAATTACGGCGATCGTCAATCTCTTGTTGTTCGCGATCGTCATTCATAGCCATCCCCTTTTCCTTACTGCTACATCACCGCGCCGCCGGTTTTCGACGCAAATCAATTCCATCGGTTCCATTGTTTCAATGCAGCGCGGTTGCATCGGCGTCACCCTACTTCGGGAACAATAGGCAATAGGCACTTCTCAGCACGACTGCGGTAGTCTTTTTTGAGGCGCTTTGTCAGCTATCGCACAGACTCCAGAGAGCCATTCGATAACATCGACTGTCACCGCTAGGTGGCACGGAGGCTGTGATGAGGGCGACACTCCAAACGGCAAGCGACCGCTTGCATCAATTAAAAAACGATAACATCGATCTCGACCGAAAATTTGCGGAGCTTGCAAATCTGCGGGAGTTGGTTCGGCAAAAAGAGGCAGCTCTTCGGGCGGAGCGAGCGTATAGCGAAAGACCAGCGAATCAATTGCCAACCAAGCGCGCCGATCCTTCCGCCATAGCTATCGGGCGGCTGAGTTGAGCTGACGCAATAGATCTTCTAGCGCTGCCTTTTTGGCGATCAGTTTTTCACGGAGAACTGACTGCATCTGTTGGTGCAGTTCGAACAGTGCTTCGATCGACATTGACTCCCTAGTCAGTCCGCATGACGCGTCCCGGCGATCATGAAAGCATTTGAACTATTGCTCCCTTTAAGAAGCTTCAGAGATCAAAGTATTCCCATTTTCAAACAACCAGACGGCGTAGTAGCACCCGTCTGGCGCTCCCACATAGCGGGAACATCTGGCAATATCTGTAAACAGCGCGGTGAAGATGAGGGGCAATCGGAACTAGTTCCGCCGCTTGTACAGTCGGGTGTCCGTTCGTTACCTGCGCTCTCCACGATCGAGGTGGCCGTGATCTGTAGTGCTTGCAGGAGCCTTTCAGCGACTGACGGCCCTGCGCACGACGTTGCCGGACGACATGCGCAGAGCCGCGCCACGCCAGGGAACTCCCCAGAGGGCGCTCCCCAAAATGGCTTGTTCAGGCTGATTTCGATTCTTGGCAGAATTGGGCACGATGCCGCGGCATTGCACAATCACCTTGGAGAGATGCGCAGATCGGGCGGCTGCGGTGTCGTCGTGTTCTGCGGCGATTATCCACTGTCGCCCATTCGACCGTCTTCGACGCCGATCGCTGACACGATCTGCCTGAAAACGGGCTCCATCTTTGCAACGCTTTAAGAATTGAGTGCTACCAAGGCAGTATTTCAAAGCGGATTATTGCGATGGTGGAAACTCGGATTGCTCCACGTGTTCGCGTGATGAAGCCTGCCAAGATCGACTACGGCGGCGACAAGTATCCTTGCACCGTTCGTGACATATCCAGCACGGGCGCGGCGCTGGACTTTTCCGAGCTGATCCGCATTCCCAATGAGTTCACATTGATCTTACCGGATGACAAGCTAAGGCTCCCTTGTCGCGTTGTGTGGCGCAAGGAGTACAGACTTGGCGTGGTCTTCGACCTGTAGCTCGATGCAGCCGTTCGGGCTCCCGATGTCCGGCTGCTCTACCAGGCCGCCCCGATGGGCATCCGCCTGAAGCAGTTAAGACGCCCTTCGCCTTCGGGCTAACAATTCGAAGCGGACAAGAATAACCGTGCAAGCGGCCAGCGCGGTCAAAGCCATCAAGAGAACCGTCGTGAGCATGGCAAATCTCCAGCCCGATGATTCGCAATTTCTTAAACTCTGAACTATTTCAACCAAATACTTAAGAAGAAGTTAACGCTCGCCTTCTGTTGGGCCGTTGCTCAGCTCGGGGATCCGGGTTGAGCCTCCCCGGGAGCACCTGTTCGATCCATACGAAGGTCAGATCGACTTCAGCCGCGGTCGAAGTCCTTGGGACGATCGCGCCGCTCAAAGCTGCACTCACAAACAGAGAGACCGCCCTTCGGGCGGTCATTTTGTTTCTGGCAAGCTCCTTGCTCTCCACACAGCATTGCCACGTATCACCGTCCACGATGTGCCATTGCGGAGCAAACAAATGAACCAGCCCCAATTCGAGACAGCGGATCTACGACGTCTTGCTCGTGTTCAGGCTAAGGGACAGGCCATGGCAGAGCGCAAGCGGCTCGCAACGGATGACGTGCTTAGGCAGAGGCGTCAACAAACTGAAGCAATGCTGGTCGATATCAAGAACGCCCTCCGCTTACTTGATCAAAGCATTGAGGCCGAACTACAGAAAAGTCCGACGAGAGATCCTCATCACTTTGCATTTCCGATGGCGGCAAGAGCTTTGACCGCGCGCCGCGAAAATCTCAAATCGACGATTACGTTGCTTTTGCTTGAGCTCACCGAGAGCGATCACAAACGTGTCGATGGCGGCTGCACACGTCCGTAATGGCGGGCCTTTTAGAGAGAGGACATCGCGGTCGGTAAGGTTGACTGGTTAGGTTAAACTGCAAGTTCGATTGCCGCCTGCTGCGGCGACGCCTAATGATCAGCCACCGGACAATTCCCCCAAGCGTCCGGGCCCACACCGGCAAGCCGTCAGGCGACCATGCTCCGCCTGGCGGCTTTGTCTTGCTGGCCGAACGTCCTCCTTTTCCATCTAGCTCCGCTGTTCCTCGCCAAACGTCACGATTGCTACCGCTACCTGAAACAAACGGCTGCGTACCTGGTTATTAAGAAAAACACAGGGACGCCACCGTGCAATCTCATCTGGAACCGGTCACACGACGGCGTCCTCCTGCAATCGGTAAGCGGGAGGCCGAACAATGATCGAGCTGTCAGCAGGGATCCTCGCGCTGATTAGCGTGGGGATCTTCGCCGCTCACGCGCTGGATGCCTACCGCACCGACTAGCGCACGAGCGGAGAAACAAAATGTCGCCTGAGGTGCCACGGCGCCTCAGGCGCATTTGTCAGACGTCTGCTGCCGCCTGTAAATCTCCTGTCCGACGGAGGTTCCTTGGCCGCCGCACGGATGAGCCACGAGCGCAGCTTTAGACACTCCTAGCTGCTGAGACTTGAAGACCACCCACGACCCACGGTCGATCCATCTTCTCTGCAATTGCTTGAGCCGAAAAGTTCCATAGCCCTGATTGGACTGCCGACGCATCCGCTACGGCCGGCCCAACTGCGCGACAGCCTCGACGACCACCGATACCAGCGACGCCATGGTGTACGGCTTCGGCAGCCAGCCGAGCGGAGCGTAGGGCTCGGCGCGCCCGCGCGTATGCACATCGTCGTGCGCAGTTGCAAAGATGCAGCGAATGGCGAAGTCCTGATAGAGTTGCCGTGCGGCGTCGATACCGTCGCGGGTGCTGGCCAGGCGAATATCCATCACGGCGAGCGTCGGTTGGGTCTCGCTGGCGAGCGCGACCGCTTCCTCGGCGGTCGTGGCCGGACCGACAACTTCAAAGCCGGCAGCCGTCAGCGCGACTTCGGATTGCATGGCGATCAGGAAATCATCCTCGACGACAAGAACCCGCAGCGGGCCCTGCTTCCCTTCCATGCGCCGGGTCTCTTCAGCAGGTGGCGACGAATTCCGGTCCGGATCGGATGGCACCACAATATGCCCTGCGTTCTGATGGGGCGTCGTCATCGATCACCGGCCCAGCCCTTGGCAGCAGGAAAATCGAGGCACGCCCGCGAAGGGCGTTTCGTGACGCGAAGCGTTCCATGGAGCTGGCGCGCGAGGCCGAGTACGAGCCGGAGCCCGGACGAGGTCTTGCGCACTGCCTCCAGGTCGAACCCCTCGCCGTCGTCCTCGACGCAGAGCGCCAGCCGTCCGTGGTGGCTGGTCAGGCTGACGCGAACGGCCTGCCTCGCATAGTCCCTGATCCCGTGCTTCACGGCGTTTGTCAGCAGCTCGTTCAATATCAATGCCAGCGGCATCGCTATGTCGTTGGAAAGCGCGCCGCGCGCCGCGCCACACTCAATTCGTGCATCCGGCGGCAGCAACTGCCGAATGGTTTGACAAACCGCCGGCAGAAATTCCTCCGCAGCGAAGCCGGTGGCATCGCCTCGTCCGTACAGCACACGCTGCGCCGCCGCCATGGCCGCGATCCGTCCGCTGGCTTCTTTCAGGACTTTGCGCGCCTCCTCGCTGGGTGCGGTCCTTGCCGCGGAGAAAAGCAGCGACTGCAGCATCTGCATGTTGTTCTTGGTGCGATGATTGAGCTCATCGAGCAAAAGCCGTTGCTGGGTTTCCGCTTGCCGTCGCTCGCTGATATCAACCAGCATGTTGATGGCGCCGGTGATCTGGCCGGAAGTGTCCCGCAGCGGCGTCGGGAACGGAATGAACGGCACCCGCGTCCCGTCCGGCCGTTCTGCAACTGCTTCGGCGCCGCGCACGGCGCGTCCTTCCTTCAGCGCGACCGCCATCGGGCACTGGTCGTGCGGAAGCGGCGTGCCGTCGGGGTTGAACAGCTTCCATGTGACACACCATTCGTCGCTGCCGAGCGCCGGCGTCCGCCCCGAGAACTCGACTGCCGCCGGATTGAAATACGTAATTTTCCCTTGCGCGTCGGTCGTGTAGACCGCGGCGGGAATCGCTGCGAGCAATTCCGAAAGACGCTGCTCGCTCTCCCGCAGCTTGCGTTCGGCTTGCTTGCGATCGGTGATGTCGCGGGCGATCTTCGACGCGCCGACGATGGTTCCCGCGCGGTCGCGCACGGGCGAGACGGTCAGTGAGATGTCCACAAGGCTCCCGTCCTTCCGCCTGCGAACCGTTTCGTAATGGTGGATGCGCTCGCCTCGCCGTATGCGCGCGAGAATCCCGGGCTCCTCGTTTTCGCGTCCTGGCGGAAAAAGAATCGTCACGGGCTCGCCGAGGACCTCGCCGGCGGTATAGCCGAACAGCCGCTCGGCGCCTGAATTCCAGGTCCTGATGATGCCGTCGAGATCCTTGCTGATGATCGCGTCGTCGGAGGATTCCACGATCGACGCGAGTTGCTGCGCACGGTCTTCGGCGGTGCACCGCGCCTGTTCGGCTTGCTTGCGGGCGCTGATGTCATGCTGAGCACGCACCGCGTAGAGGAAATTTCCCGACGCATCGCAAACGCTCGAGGACGTGACCTCCGCCCACACGTATGATCCGTCCTTGCGCGCGAGACGCGTTTCGATGGTGTAGCGATCGATTTCGCCCGCGATCTGTCGTCTGAACTGCGCGAGATCCTGCGCGACGTCCTGTGGCGAGGTCTCGTCAAAGATGGAGCGGCCGAGCAAGTCGGCCGCTTCCCGTTCCACCAGATCGCAGGCCTTCTGGTTGACGCGCAACATCCGTCCAGCCTCATCGATCTCGACGATGCCGACGCCGACATGTTCGTAGGTGACAGCCAGCCGGTCTTCGTGTGCCGGCCGCCATTCATCGCGAGGCAGATGAGGCACGTCCAGGAACGCGGACCGGCCAGGCTGGGAGAAAGTCTTGGCCGTCCATCGCTGGATGTTCATTCCCGCCATCCCTGCCGAAGGGCAATTTGCGTTGCGCGATACTCGGTGTCGGCACATGCAGGGACCAGCACGCACGACCGCCGAGCGCTTGACCTTGGACAAATCCGGCAAGAGAAAATTTGTTCCTAGCTGTGGCCGGGCGCTGAAATGTCGGTTTTCCGGCGCGCTTCGTTTCACGCAGGATGGATCGCAATTTGATCGCTAGCACCCACGGCAGATCCCGGTGAACGAACTCACCTCGGGCCGCCCCCGCGGGCGAACCGGCGACTTACGTGGGGCCTTGCGCGCACTGACGATCCGCTGCGAGGCGCTTGGATATGGCGGCGTCACGACGCGTGCGCGCGGCGCCTCGACTGAGCCGTAGGAGACGGCCGGCGGCGGGGGGTTGGGGCGGAGCGGTGGCACGTTCGCGGCATTGCCGATGCCGCTGGGATCGGAGAGCGCCCTCGGGTTGGCCGGTCCGAACGGCACGCCCGATATCGGCGCATTGCCAGCGCCAGCCGAGCCGGCTGGCGGCGTCAGTTGTGCGAATGCCTTTACGGGAACGATCAGGCTGAGCGCCACGAAGAGAACAAGCGCCGAATTGCGGGACATCTAGGTCTCTCCGGGAGGCTCCCACTCAACGAATATGTAGGACGCGCGTTCCCCAGCTTCCAGGCGAGCCCATTTCCATGCTGCCCGCCCTGTTACGGAGCGGAGTAGGCGTCGGCGGGAGAATCAGTCCTAATCAAGGCGCGATCACGTTTTGAGATTCCGGCGGCATGAACCAGCCCGAAGTGCTCGATTCCGATATCCGCGCCCTGCAGCAATGGCTGCGCGCTGCATGGCAGCAGCTCGGCGATCCCGCCCTCACCGCCTTCGCCCGGCGCGAGCTTCGCAACCAGATGAAGCAGTGCAGCGCCGACTTGCGGGCGTGCCTGCAAAGGGTGGCTGATGAACAACAGCCCGAGCCGGTCCGATCACCGGCCTCGCCCTATTCCAGGCCAGAACTGCGGATCCTGTCATGGTGACGGAACAGGATTAGGCCTGCCGCTCCGCCGTGCTCGGCCGACCCGCCCTGTTGATAACCCGCGAGCCGGTTGGCGAGCGTCGAAACAGGCCGGCATCGTGTGCTATCGGCATATCGGCCCGATTAACGACGGACAGAGCACATGCGGATTACCCTGGTCGGTTCCCGCCATTTTGGCGTGACGACATTCAATACCCTACGCCAACATGGGGTCGATATCGTTCGCGTCGTCGTTCACGACGGCGAGGACCGGCTTGCCGCCGCGGCGCGGGTCGCCGGGATTGACGTCGTGGTGCAGGCCGATCCGAAGCGCGTGATCGCCTCCGAAATCGCACCAGCGACCGACCTGATCGTCACTGCACACAGCCATGCCCGCGTCACCAGGGAGGCGCTGGCCACATCCAAACTCGGCGGCATTGGCTATCACCCCTCGCTGCTGCCTCGGCATCGCGGCATCGCCGCAGTCGAATGGACCATCAAGGAAGGCGATCCGATCACTGGCGGTACCATCTACCATCTCGCCGACCGGATGGATGCCGGCGCGATCGCCGTGCAGGAATGGGTGTTCGTCAAAAAAGGAGAAACCGCCCGAGAGCTCTGGGAGCGCGCGCTGGCGCCGCTCGGCCAGAAACTGTTGGCAGACGTCATTTACCACGCCAAAGCCCACGGCAGCCTGCCGGCCACGCCCCAGGATGAGGAATTTGCCACCAAGGCACCAAGCCTGACCGACGCCAAGCATTGATCTCTACCATAGTACCGCCAAATCCCATAATCCGCCGCACTCGTGACGAAACTGCGAATTTTTCCGTTCCTCCGCCGGAACCAGATTCACCTTGATGTGTTTGAGATCGCGGGAACATTCCTCAGTGCTGCGACGCACCCAAGTTTGGACACATTGTGGCCAGATAAGGCGCGCCATCACACACATCGCAAGGAATTGATTCATGCGCGCCAACCGCATCCGCAACCTGCTTTTTGTTTCGTTTCTCGCCTCCGCAGCGACGCTAGCGGCCGGTCCCGCCTCCGCCCAGAACCCGTATGACGGTCTTTGGCAGGTCACGGTTGTCACAAAAACGGGCAGTTGCGATGCGCAGACTACGTCGACCGTGAATGTCACCGGCGGCAAGATTTCGGGCGGTCCGGTTTCCGGCAGCGTCGGTAGCGGGGGACTTGTGCGAGTCTCGATCAATGGTGCATATGCGAACGGTCAACTCAGTGGCAACTCCGGATCGGGGAAATGGAATGGGGCTTCAGCTGGTGTCGCATGTAGCGGTCGATGGGAAGCGTCCCGTCAGTAAGGCAAGCCAGACATTTGAATCTTCTGAATCTTCTGCCAAAGCGCGGCGGCTGACATTCGCAGCCGTCGCTTTTTTTATGACGGCCGTTTTAATGACGGCTTTGGCCACCACCACCCCGAGCCACGCTCAGTCCAGTACGTTCGCCGGCATGGCCGGCACATGGTCCGGTCCCGGCACGGTGACGCTGGATGACGGTTCGAGCGAGCGGATCCGCTGCCGCTCCATCTACAAGGTGATCGGGGCCAGCATGGAAATGGCCCTCACCTGCGCCAGCGACGCCTACAGGTTCAACCTGCAAGCGGCGGTGGTCTCAGCCGGAGGCGAAGTCAGTGGCACCTGGAGCGAAACCAGCCGGAACATCGGCGGAACCATCCAGGGCCGCGGGGCTGGCGGCAGTTTCCAGGTGATCGCCCAGGCGGCCGGATTCGCCGCCAACATCTCGCTGAAGACCACCGGCAACAAGCAGCAGATCGCCCTGAGGGCCGACAGCGTGTTCCGCGCTGCCAATATCTCGCTGTCGAAGTAGACCAATCCCGCCCGCCACCCGTCATCGCCCGCGAAAGCGGGCGATGACGGGTGTGGATCTCGTTCAACCCTTAACTCGTCTTCGGTTTCTCGAGCTTCGCCGCGGTCTCCTTGATCGTTTTGGCGATCAGCAAAGCCTGCTCCTTGTTGAACGCAAAATCCTGCACGCCGCGGTGCGTGGTCAGCGACAGCACCATGATGTCGGGCTGGTGCTCGGGCCAGCCGGTTGCGAAGGCGGTCACGAAGTCTGCAGAGGTCGATCGAGTAGTGGTCATTGGCTCACGGTATCCTTTTGTCTTTGCCGGCGCGCCTGATGAAACGGACAGCGCCGTCCGGTGGTTGTGATGTCCGGTTACGCCTTGGGCACGAAGGCGGTGACTTCGATTTCGACCTTGGCCCTGACATCGACCAACCCGTCGATGTAGAGCAGCGTCGACGGCGGGAAATTGCGCCCGAGTGTTTCCTTCCAGGCCGCACTGATGCCGGGACCTGCGGCCTCGTATTCGCTGCGGCTGGTCAGGTACCAGGTCAGGCGCACGATGTGCTCGGGGCCGGCGCCTGCTTCGCCAAGCAGCTTGACGATACGCTTCAGCGCCGTGCCGACCTGCGCGGCCATGTCGGGAGCATAGTCGCCCTTCTCATCGCCTCCGGTCTGGCCGGCCAACACGATCCATTTGCCTGAAGCGTCGACCTCGACACCATGCGAGAAGCCGCGGGGTTTCGACCATTCGGCCGGTTGCAAGATGCGCATGCGTAAGTCCTCCTTGAGACCGCCGCTCTTAGCACTGAACCGGCAACCGCTCCCACAGCGAAATTGCAAAGGCGTGCATCGCTGCCCCCGCGCATTTGCGCGTTGCAAATTGTGGCGCGCTCGCCGATACCGGCCTGCCCTCAACTGATCTCCCCTCGAATGGACCGCACACAATCCAAAACCCTGGCCGCGCTGTGGATGGCCGGCTGGCTGACCCTGATGCTGATCATCGCGATCGCCGGGCGCGAGGCGGCGCGAGAGATCAACGTGTTCCAGCTCATGGAGATGCGCTCGATCCTCGGCTTTCTGATGCTGTACCCGCTGATCCGTGCCAAGGGCGGATTTGCCATGATGAAGACGGCGCGGCTGCCGCAGCACGTTGCGCGCAACCTCATTCACTACGGCGCGCAGCTCGGCTGGTTCTTTGCGCTCACGCTGATCCCGATCGGTCAGGTGGTGGCGATCGAATTCACCATGCCGATCTGGACCGCGATCCTGGCCGCTACGTTTCTGGGCGAGCGCATGACACCCTGGAAGATCGCTGCGATCGTGCTCGGAATCGTCGGCGTCTTTGTGATCGTTCGCCCCGCTGCCAGCGAGATCAATCCGGGGCAGTTGATCGCGCTGGCGGCCGCGGTCGGGTTCGGCGTTTCGGTAGCGATGGTGAAGTCGCTCACCCGGACCGAGCAGACGCTCTCGATCATGTTCTGGATGCTGGTGATACAGTCGGCGGCCGGTCTCTTCCCCGCGCTCTACGTCTGGACCTGGCCGCCAGCCCATCTCTGGGGCTGGGTGGTTGTGATCGCGTTTTGCGGCACGTTTTCCCACTACTGCATGGCGCGCGCGATGCTGCACGCGGATGCCACTGTGGTGATCCCGATGGATTTTCTGCGGGTTCCGTTGAGCGCCGCTGCGGGCTGGCTGATCTATTCGGAACGGCTGGATGCATTCACCGTGTTCGGCGCGGCGCTGATCCTCACCGGCAATCTGCTGAACCTGAAACCGAATCCTTCGCCGCCTGCGCGCGTGCAAGGTTGAAGTTTATTTCCGGGGCTGTGATCTAGATCACGCTACGGCGCGTGTCGTGACGGTAACGGATGGCTCCGGATTTGGCCGTTCGGCTGCTTTTTTGTGGTGCGAAGCGGGCGATATTTGTAATGTCCAGCCAGCGTTACAGCCAAAGCCTTTGTTGATTCTGCAGGGGGATTTCATATGCGTTACCCAACGCTCATTTTGTCCGTCATATGCACGGTCTTTGCGGCCGGAACCGCTCAAGCCGAAAAGCGCGTCGCTTTCGTCGTCGGCAACGGCACCTACAAGAACGTTGCTCCGCTTCCGAATCCCTCAGTTGACGCAAAGGCGATGGCCGCCGCGCTGCGTAATGTCGGATTCGAGGTGGTCGAGGGGTCCAACCTCACGCGCGACAAGATGACCGAACGTCTGCTCGACTTCGGCAAGAAGGCGCAAGGCGCCGACGTCGCGCTGTTCTTCTATGCCGGCCATGGCATTGCCATCTCCGGCACCAACTATCTGTTGCCGATCGACGCCGACATCAAATCCGAAATGGACGTCAAGCTTGGCGCCGCGATCAATATCGACCTCACCCTCGAGCAGACCATGGGCGATGCCAAGGT
This sequence comes from Bradyrhizobium sp. RDI18, assembly GCF_043203335.1. Classification (NCBI taxonomy): domain Bacteria; kingdom Pseudomonadati; phylum Pseudomonadota; class Alphaproteobacteria; order Hyphomicrobiales; family Nitrobacteraceae; genus Bradyrhizobium; species Bradyrhizobium sp. RDI18. The sequence continues at coordinate 1,067,949 of NZ_JBICRN010000008.1, forward strand.
CAAGCTCGTGTTCCTCGACGCCTGCCGTGACAACCCGTTCGCAGCCAAGATCAAGTCGAACTCCGCCACCCGCAGCGTCAACGTGCAGACCGGCCTCGCCGAAATGAAGTCCGGCGAAGGCACGCTGATCGCGTTTGCGACCGGCCCGGGCCAGACCGCACTCGACGGCCAGGAAGGCGGCAACAGCCCGTTCACGCGCGCCCTGCTCGCCAACCTCACCCAGCCCGGCGTCGAGATCCAGCAGGCGATGACCAAGGTCCGCGCCCAGGTCAACGAGGAGACCAGCAAGGGTCAGCTCCCCTGGGGTCACACCAACCTGATCGGTGCGGTCTACCTGAACGGCGCGCCCGCGCCCGGCGCCGTGGCGGCTGCAGCGCCGGCGTCGGGTCCAAAGCCGGGCTCCGACGTCGAACTGGAGTTCTGGCGCTCGATCAAGGATTCCAACAAGCCGGAAGAGTTCAACGCCTATCTGACCAGCTATCCCAACGGTCAGTTCCGGTCGCTGGCGCTGTCGCGGATTGCGTCGCTCGAGAGCGGAGCAAAGGATGCAACCCGCAACCTGAGCACGGGAATCGATCCCGCGACCTTCAAGGACGAAGCAAACCAGACCACCGAGGATCAGATCGGCCTCGATAAAGGCCAGCGCCGCGACGTGCAGCGCCGCCTGAACGGGCTCGGTTTCGATACCAAGGTCACCGGCCAGTTCGACGCCCCGACCCGCGCCGTGATCACGCGCTGGCAGGCGGCGCGCGGCTATCCGAAGAGCGGCTACCTCAACAAGCTGCAGCACAAGGCGCTGCTGACGGAGATCGTGGCGGCCGCACCGACTGCGAGTTCCGATGAGGAGCGTCCCGCTCCCAAGCGCCGCGCCCCCAGCACCGTTCAGGCGCAGCCTCAACCGCAGCCGCAGCAGCCCCCGCCGCAGCGCCAGTACAGCAACCCCGGCCCCGATCCAGCCGGTGCCGGACGCTTCATCGGCGGTGTCGTCGGCGGCATGCTGCGCTAATGGCGAGCGACCCATCTGCCAAAAAAGGCCCGGGATCATCCCGGGCCTTTTTCATTCTGCAGGTCGCAAATCAACGAGCCTAAGAGCGTTCTATTTGCCTGCAGCCTTTCGCAGCGCCTCGTTGATGCGATCCTGCCAACCCGGACCACCCTCCTGAAACCATTCCAGCACATCCTGATCGATCCGCAGCGTGACCTGCTCGCGCACGCCGGGAACGACGGCTTGTTTGGCCGGTGCTTGCGCCACCTTCGCGGTGGCGCGCTTGAATGCGGCCTCGGCTTCGGTGCGTGCATCGTTCAGGGTTCTCGGCCGCCGCGGCTGGTCCGCCATCGCTAAATTCCTTCAAACAAGGCCGTCGACAAATATCGTTCGGAGAATGACGGCACGACAGCCAGAATGGTCTTGCCGTCGCTCTCGGGACGCTTGCCGATCGCAAGCGCCGCCGCGATCGCAGCGCCCGAGGAGATGCCGCCGGGAATGCCCTCCATGCGCGCCAGCGCACGCGAGATTTCGATCGCAGTCGGGCCGTTGACCCGGACGATCTCATCGATCACAGAACGATCCAGAATGTCCGGAATGAAGCCGGCGCCGATGCCCTGGATCTTGTGCGGCGTATGCTGGCCGCCGCCCAGCACCGGGCTTTCCTCCGGCTCGACGGCAACGATCCGCAAAGACGGCTTGCGCGGTTTCAGCACCTGTCCGACGCCGGTGATGGTGCCCCCGGTGCCGACGCCGGCAACGAAGAAATCGATGTTGCCGCCGGTGTCGTTCCAGATCTCTTCCGCCGTGGTGCGGCGATGAATTTCGGGGTTGGCGAGGTTCTTGAACTGCTGCGGCATCACGGCGTTGGGCGTGCTGCGCACCAGTTCCTCGGCGGTTGCGATTGAGCCCTTCATGCCCTGCGCGGCAGGCGTCAGGATGATCTCGGCGCCAAGGAACGCCAGCATCTTGCGTCGCTCGATCGACATCGATTCCGGCATCACAAGCTTCAGCCGGTAGCCGCGTGAAGCCGCGACGAACGCCAGCGCGATGCCGGTATTGCCTGAGGTCGGCTCGATCAGCACGGTGTCGGCGTTGATCACGCCGGCCTTTTCCATCGCGATCACCATCGCCGCGCCAATGCGGTCTTTGACGCTCGCGGCAGGATTGAAATATTCCAGCTTGGCCAGGATGGTCGCGCTAACACCATGTGCCTCCGGCAATTTGCGCAAGCGAACGATTGGCGTGTCACCGATCGCATCGACGATGGAGTCGAAGACCCGTCCCCGCCCCGGACGTTGCACTGCACTCGCGGCTGACGATGCATCCATCTCGACACTCCCAAAGCGATCATGTGCGGGGAAAAGGCGCTCTCCTACTTAGGAGGCGGCCACATCGATGCGCAAGCCGGAATTGCCGGAACGAAGAATTCGCTGCATTGCAAAACAAGAACGTCACTAAATATCGCGAAATGAACGCATTTGTGTTGCCACATCGTCAAAGATTTTGGTGTATACTTTCGTAGTGGGCTGAGCCAGAAGGTTCAGATCGCTTGGAGGTCACGATGCCAGCTTTTGCTGAAGTCCGGTCGACCGTGCCGCTTGGACCAGATCCGCGTGGATGTGATCTGCCGACGTGCCCTGTGTGTGCTGACACCATGGTGGCCGCGGAAGCGTCAGCCTACCTCAACGACAACGTGATCAGCTATCTCTGGACCTGTGATACCTGCGGTTACGGTTTCGTGACCAAGCATTCGGTCAAGCGGTTCGCCTGTAATTGACTTAAGCTATCTCGGAGCTATGTCACCGCGCGCCCAACCGGCGCGCGTTTGGTTTTGGAACGTCTCGAACGTTCCGCTAGCGATCGCGTCGCGCATGCCCCGCATCAGATGCTGGTAATAGGCCACGTTGATTTCCGACAGCAGCATCGCGCCAAGCGTCTCTCCTGACCTGACCAGATGATGCAAATAGGCGCGCGAGATGTTGCGCGCCGAAGGCCACTCGCTCTCCTCGTCGAGCGGCCGCGGATCGTCGGCATGGCGGGCGTTACGCAGATTGATCTGGCCGAAGCGGGTGAACGCCATGCCGTGACGACCGTTGCGGGTCGGCAGCACGCAGTCGAACATGTCGATGCCGCGCGCCACCGCCTCCAGCAAATCCTCGGGCGTGCCGACGCCCATCAAGTAGCGCGGACGGTCCACAGGAAGCGCCGGCGCGGTTTCCTCGATCATCGACAGCATCACCGCCTGCGGCTCGCCGACCGCAAGTCCGCCGATCGCGTAGCCATGGAAGCCGATCTCGACCAGCCCGCGCGCATTGATATGGCGCATCTCGGGAATGTCACCGCCCTGCACGATGCCGAACAGCATGTAGCCATCAGGCGCGCTCTCGAACGCGCGCTTGCTGCGCTCGGCCCAGCGTAGCGACAGCCGCATCGCGCGTTCGATGTCGTCGCGCGAGGCCGGCAGCCGCACGCACTCGTCCATCTGCATCGCGATGTCGGCGCCGAGCAGCCGCTGCACCTCGATCGAACGCTCCGGCGACAGCTCGACCTTGGTGCCGTCGATATGTGAGCGAAACGTCACGGCCTTTTCGCTCACCTTGCGCAGGTCCGACAGCGACATCACCTGGAAGCCGCCGGAATCCGTCAGCATCGGCCCGTTCCAGCCGGTGAAGGCCTGCAGGCCGCCGAGATCAGCGATCCGCTCGGCGCCCGGCCGCAGCATCAGATGGTAGGTGTTGCCGAGCACGATATCGGCGCCCGCATCGCGCACGTCGCGCCAATGCATGCCCTTCATCGCCCCCGCCGTGCCGACCGGCATGAAGGCCGGCGTTTGCACCACGCCATGGGGCGTCGTCAGGCGGCCGGTACGGGCTGCGCCATTGGTGGCGAGCAATTCGAAATGATTGGGAAGATTCATGGCGCTGCTTATTGCGTGCCGGGAACGGCCAATCAACCGCCCAGTGTGTGTTCCGAGCAGCCCGTGCCCCACGCCGGACACAATTGAGCGACCCGCCCCTCGTCACTGGCTTGTTAAATAAAACGATACCGTATAGTTTTATAAACAAGGGACGCTGCTGGCGATGAGGCCGGCGGCGGTAATAGCGTGTACGGTGACTGACGGCGAATGCCCTCCCCCTCTTTCCCGACTGAATCACTCCTCTCCGACCGGTGGATCAGGATGGCAGGCTCACGCCTGCTCAGGTCAGCCGTCCTGCTGTGCAGCCTCGCGGCTGCCGCCTGCACGTCCCTGCCGCGGACTTCCTACACCGCCGCGGATGCCTCCAGCTCCCGCGTGCTCGATATCGACGGCCTGCGGCGCTACACCGACGAACCCGTCACAAAATTCCGTTTCGAGAAAGACGACCTCTCCTCAACCAAGACCTATCTCGCGCTCTCCGGCGGCGGCGCCGATGGCGCCTATGGCGTGGGCGTCTTGAACGGCTGGACCGCAGCCGGCACCCGCCCGACCTTCTCGGTCGTCTCTGGCGTAAGCACCGGCGGCCTGATTGCGCCTTTCGCGTTTCTCGGGTCCGAGTACGACGACACGTTGAAGGAGGTCTACACCAGCGGCATAGCAGAGAGCCTGCTCGCTGATCCCAGCATCATTCGCGTGCTGTTCGGATCCGGCCTGTTCGGCAATAAGCGACTGCGCGAGCTGGTGGCCCGCTATGTCGGGCCGGAGGTCCTCGCCGCCGTTGCGCGCGAAAATGCCAAGGGCCGAAAACTGCTCGTGGTGACGACCGATCTCGACACCCAACGCACGGTCGTTTGGGACATGGGGAAAATCGCAGCGGTCGGTTCGCCCGAGGCGCTGCGCCTGTTTCGCGACGTGATGGCGGCCTCCGCCAGCATTCCCCTGGTCTTCCCGCCGATCCTGATCGAAGCCGAGGGCCAGGGCCGGCGCTTTGAGGAGATGCATGTCGACGGCGGCGTGACTGCTCCGGTCCTGACGCTGCCGGACGCCCTGCTCTTCCAGGGACGTCTGCCCGGAAACAGCCGGATGAACATCTACATCCTCGTCAACAAGAAGCTCGAACGAACTTTTGAACTCGTGTCCAACAGCACGATCGATGTCGCCTCACGCAGCCTGTCGTCGATCACCCAGTCCCAGACGCGCTCGGTCATCTTCTCGACCTACGATTTCGCCAAGCGCAATCGGTGGGGCTTCCATCTGTCCTATATTGAGCGCGACTATCCCGCGTCGCCCTCGGAGGGATTCGACACCGCCTATATGCGCGCCCTTTATCGGTACGGCTATGAGAAGGCTTCATCGGGCCGCGCCTGGACCTCGACGCTTCCGTGAGCCGCTTTGCGAGCGGAACGACGTCCTGCCGGGACCGTCGACGATATGGCCAATTCGGCCAGATTCGCGATGACGCCCCTGTTACTGCGCGTTATAGAGCAATGACCGATATCACGACCGCGCAGGAATCGATGGGCATGGGATTGACTGCGACCAAGGCCAGACCGGCAAGACGAGACATCCCGAAGTCGCGCGGCGGCCGGCCGACAAAAAGCGCCGCCATCGAGCGCGATCAGCGGCTGATCGAAGTTGCCACCCGCCTTTTTTGGACCGGGGCTACGACGCAACCTCGCTTGATGCGGTTGCGGAAGCAGCCCGGGTCAGCAAGCCCACCGTCTACTCGCGCTACGGAGACAAGCGCGGGCTGTTTGCAGAGGTGCTGAGGCGCGAGATTGACCGTTGGCTTGCGCCGCTTGCTGAAGCGGCGGAGGTGCAGCTCACGCGTTCCTCGGACATTTCGGTCGAGCAGCGCCTGATAGAAGTCGGGCGCGAGATGCTGATGTTCACCTGCGGGCCCGATGCCGTCGCGTTCAGCCGCATGATGACGGCGCAGGCCATCAACTTTCCCGACATTGCCAAACTTGGCAAGGAAGAGGGCTGGTTGAAGGCCGTTTCCACGACCGCGCGCTTCTTTGATCATTTGGTCGCACAGGGCGCTATGGACGTCGAGGATACCGGCATCGCGGCTGAGGTCTTTCTCGATGTGGTCGTCGGTCACACCCACCGCATGGCGACGTTCGGAACGCCGCTGGAGATGAAGTCCGCCGAAAAACGCATGCGCTCGGCGATCAGGCTGTTCCTGGCCGGTGCGCTTGGGCCATCGAGCCGCGTTCAGTCCGCCCCCAAGGGAACCACTAAGGGAACCACTCGGCGCCGCCCTTCCCGCTGACAATTCCGTGAGAACGGCGTTTCACGTGCGTTACCCCATGGCGGCATCGTTGACCAAAACAAAACGATACGGTATGGTTTTATTATAAGCGAGTGCGGGCGTCCGCTTTCACTGGTCCCAGCGGGGGCTCGCACCGCTTCGATCGCCGCAAGCGGCGGTACCTTTGCGGCGTTCCGCGGCCGGCCCGAATACCTCCAAAGGGTCGGCCGCGCTTTCTTCGAGGCGATCCGGCCAACCGCCGGCCGAGACAGGCTCATCGATGGAGACTGCAACAATGCATGCGCCGAGACCTTGGAGACAGTTGCTTGCAGCCATCCTTGTGGCGTTCATCCTGCCGGCCCCGGTCTATGCCATCGCGTCGTCGACCGGCGAGCCAGCCTCGCTCCGCAACGAGGCCGGCGATGGCGCAGCGTCCGACCAGCAGGCGGTCAGCCGCGAGCTCGAGCTCTTCCGCGGGTCGGCGGTCTCGCTGAGCCAGGCGATGGCGATTGCCGAAGCCCTGCATGCCGGCGCGACGACCGCCGATGTCAGCTTCGACGGCGCGCCGGATTCACCGGTCTACCGCGTCAAGACCCTTCACAACGACCGCATCTGGCATCACGCCATCGACGCGACGACTGGCAAGATCGTCGGCGGCGAAGCCGCCCTGCCCCTGAAGGAGTTCGATGCCGAGGCCCGCACCAACCTCGTTGCACTCAAGACGATCCGGCAGCGCCTGGCAGATGCCGTCCGCGTGGCCGAGCACGCGGCGTCGGGCAAGGCCATCAGCGGCGGCCTGATCCGCGAACGCGGCCGGCTGAATTTCGCAATCGTCGTCATGAGTGGCAACGACCTGAAAGCGGTGATCCTCGAGCCTCCCGGCGCCGCAAGGCGGCGATGACGGGCTCGTCTGCCCCCGTTGCAGCCCGGATGGGGCGAAAAGCCGTTGACGGGAGCCCCAAGCTGCCGCATAAGTCCGCGCCATGACGACTTCGACCAAAGCGACCACGAAAACCAAAGCACCCTCCGGGGCTCGGGAGCCGTGCGCGCGTAGTCGAACGATCGCATTATCCGAACCGAAGCCCCGCCTGAAAAGGACCGGGGCTTTTTTATTGCCTGCAAGCCATGATGCTCAACCAGAGGATAGACCCGTGAGCCACGAACCCGTTGTAGCCATTGCCGGCGTGACCGGCGCGGTCGGCGCCGAATTCATCGCCACCATGGATAGGCGCGCTTTTCCGGTCGGCAAGCTCAAGGCGCTGGCGAGCGCCCGCTCGGCCGGCAAGACCATCGATTTCCGCGGCGAGAAGATCGTCATCGAGGAGCTCACCGAGAAGTCGTTCGAGGGCGTCGACATCGCGCTGTTCTCGGCGGGCAGCGGCATCTCACGCAAGTTCGCGCCTGGTGCCGTGAAGGCCGGCGCGGTCGTGGTCGACAATTCCTCGGCGTTCCGGATGGATCCGAACGTGCCGCTGGTCATCCCGGAGATCAACGCGGGCCGCATCCGCGACCACAAGGGCATCATCGCCAACCCGAACTGTTCGGCGATTACCGCGCTGGTGCCGCTGTGGCCGATCCACCGCCACAACCGCATCAAGCGCATGATCGTCTCGACCTACCAGGCGGCAAGCGGCGCAGGCGCGGCCGCCATGGAAGAGCTCGTGGAGTCGACCCGCGCCTATCTCGACGGCCGGCCGTTCGCGCCCAAGGTGATCCCGCTCCCCTACGCCTTCAACGTCTTCAGCCACAACACGGCAATCGATCCCGAGACCGGTTACAACGATGAAGAGACCAAGGTGATCAAGGAGACCCGCAAGATCTTCGAGGATGACCAGATCGCCATTGGCGTCACCTGCGTGCGCGTGCCGGTGCTGCGCGCCCATTGCGAGGCGATCACCTTTGAATGCGAAAAGCCGATCACCGAGGATGAAGTGCGCGCGATCCTGTCGAAGGCGCCGGGCGTCAGAATCGTCGACGACCGGGCAAAGAACTATTTCCCGATGCCGATCGATGCGTCCGGCCAGGACGACGTTCTCGTCGGTCGCATCCGCAAGGATCTCAGCGACGCCTCCGGCCACTCGATCTCGATGTTCGTGTCGGCCGATCAGCTCCTGAAGGGTGCGGCGCTGAACGCGATCCAGATTGCGGAGCTGTTGCCGGAACGCGCGCTGGCGTGATGTTAGAGATCGCAGGGTGGGCAAAGGCGCGCAAGCGCCGTGCCCACCATTTCGTCACCAGCGGAAGAAGACTTTCAGCACAACAATTGCTGACGCATGCACCGCAGCAAAAAGGGGTCTGTTCGATCACCTCGTCGATGCCCGCTAGCACGGTTCATTCGGGCAACCCCGCTTTCCGAAGACCCTCGATCAACAGCTTCGCGTTTGATTGTCCGCCCCGAGCGATTATCGCCGATATTGTAAAGGCGGGGTCGATCTCAAGCACGCGCCGCCGCCTCGTGCGCCTCAGCGGCACGTCCGAGATGGGCGAAGGCGGACGCGAGGCAGCGGTAAGTTGCTACATAGTGGTTCTGACGAAGGGCTTTCTTCCCTACGACTATCGCCTCGTCAAAGCGACGCAGCTCAATAAGGGCCAGCCCAATGCCAGTAAGCGTCATGTATATCAGCGGGTCTACCGGGCTCATGCGAACGGCACGTTCAAAGCTCCGGATCGCTTCCTCCTGCAGCCCCGCAATTCTATAGACATGGCCTCTGCTGTTCCATGTGATCCATGAATTTGGGTTGAGCGCGACCGCCCGGTCAGCCATTTCGATCTCGCCTTCACCATCGCCGACCATGAACGCCAAGACTACGGCAACCATTGACAAAACGTCTGGATCGTCATCGTCGAGGCTCAATGCCAAACGAGACAGCCGAATTGCTTCCTTGCGTTCGAATTGCGGATCGGCGGCATAGCCCGCAACGACTTTGTTCGTGTGACAGAGAGCTGCCAGAGCCGCGACCAAGCCAAACTGGGGGTCCAGCTCCAAGGCCCGATGAGTCAACCTTATCGCCTCGGCCAAACTCTCGCGGGTCAACGAATAGAACTGGTGCAGAGCTCGAAGAAAGAAATCATAGGCAATGAGGTTCTCCGGTCGTCGCCGCGTCGCCTTTGCAATCTCTGTGTGAAACAGTTTTGGTTGAACGGCTGAGACAACCGCTACGGTGACTTCGTCCTGAAGAGCGAAAACATCAGTCAGGTCGCGCTCGAACCTGTCCACCCAAATGTGTGCGCCTGTCACCGCATCAATCAACTGGCCTGTGATGCGAACTTTCCCCGCTGCTTTGCGGACGGACCCCTCAAGGACATAGCGGACGCCAAGCCTGCGTCCGACCTCTTTCACATCCACGGCTTTGCCTTTGAACGTAAAGCTCGAATTTCGTGCGATTACGAACAACCATTTGAACCGCGAGAGCGCGGTGATGATCTCCTCGACCATGCCGTCCGCAAAATATTGCTGCTCGGGGTCGCCGGACATGTTCTCGAACGGCAGCACGGCGATGGAGGGCTTGTCCGGGAGTGGCGGGGCCACACTTAGCCTATCGACCAGCATGCCGTGCGCTCCCGCGCGCACAGCAAAAGCGCGGACCGGCTTGGAGATGTTCTTGAGCTGCTGCTCGCCCCGATCCTCGAAGTCAACGTCCAGCTTACCCTCGACCTCGCTGTACACCTTTTCGGAAATCAGGATGCCGCCCGGATCGGCGATCCCTTCCAGTCGGACGGCAATGTTGATCCCGTCGCCGTAGAGGTCACCATCTTGCCCAACGATGACGTCACCAAGGTTGAGCCCGACGCGCAACGTCAGGGGACTGCTGCCAGAGGTGAGATGATCCTGTATCTCAATCGCGCATCTCGTGGCGGCTAAGGGGCTCGCGAACTCGGCCAGCGCGCCGTCACCCGTCGTCTTGATAAGTCGCCCTTCATGGCGGGAAAGGCTCGGCTCGATCAATTCCCGCTTCAGCCGTTCGAACTCGGCGTAGGTGGCTTCCTCAGCACGTTCCATAAGCGCGGAGTAACCAACCACGTCGACGGCCAAGATTGCCGCCAATCGTCTCTGAACCCGGTGCTCCGTCACAGTGCCCTCCGAACGACCAGGCAAGACACGTCGCTGGGACAAGAAGAAGCCTAGCACTTTGTTGTGGACCTGTGAGCGGTAATCACGGGAGGCCGTTGCCCAAGCGGCGTCCCGTGGCACGCCGGCAATAAGTATGCATTAACTCGTGAGGTCCAAATTGCGACCCAAAGGGAGCATCGACCTTTTTTGCTCTCTGGTAAGTCAACCGCTCTGACTTATGGTTCGCCGGTCGCGGATGATGTAGTTTCACTCGTGTGAGGTCACGAAACACCGTCAAGCCAGGTTGGGACAGTTCAAGTTCAATTTATGAGCCCAGGTGACATCGATTACCTGACGCCAAACCACGCAAGTCTAATCGCTCGCATTGCAAGAGGCCGTCTCATAGCTGGCCGTATTCGCAAGGGAGTGCGTCATGCGATCATTTACAAGAGCAGCTAGTGCAGCGCTTGCCCTGTGCATGGTGCTGCTATCATTTGGCTCCAGCGCTTTGGTCGAACCGAAAACGGAGGTAGCGGCAGCGGCCTCGGCATGGGGGCAAGCTATTGGCGGAGGCGATCCGGAAAAAGTCTTGACGCTCTATGCGGACGACGCCGTGCTCTGGGGCACGCTGTCGCCGACCGTGCGTTCCGATCGGGCGGCGCTACAAGATTATTTCGTGAACGCCTTCAAGGTTCTGCCCGGCCTGAAGGTCGCCTTCGGCGATCAATTGGTCCGCGTGTACGGGAACGCGGCGATCAACACTGGCTACTACACGTTCTCCTATGTCAGGGATGGCGAGGCGAAGACCTTGCCCGCGCGTTACAGTTTCACTTACGTCAAGAACGGCGAGCGTTGGCTGATCGTCGACCACCATTCCTCGGCCATGCCCTCAACACCGAAATAGCTCACCAGCTTTCAGTTGGTGATATCGGTAGGAACTCCGCTGCAGCCGGGTCGCGGCTCGTCTGGATTGATCCGGAGCCGCGGTCGCAGACCACGAGCCGAGCCGGCTCAGCCACCTCGATCGCCCGTCACGCGCCAGATGACGTTGCCGACATCGTCGGCCACCAGCAGCGAGCGGTCGGGCCCGAGCGTGACGCCGACCGGCCGGCCGTACGAGACCTTCTCATCGGCTGCGAGAAAGCCCGTCAGAATATCCCGCGGCGGGCCGGAGGGGCGGCCGTTCTCGAACGGCACGAAGACGACGGCGTAGCCGCTCAGCGTGCTGCGATTCCAGGAGCCGTGCTGGCCAATCACCATGCCATCCGGAAAGCCGGGAAGCGTGCCTGATGGCATCCAGCAGAGGCCGAGCGAGGCGGTGTGGCCACCGAGCGCATAGTCTGGCGTAATCGCCTTTGCGACCAAGGCTGGGTCCTGCGGCACGCGGTCGTCCACCATCTGTCCCCAGTAGCAATAGGGCCAGCCGTAGAAGCCGCCGTCGCGCACCGACGTCAGATAGTCCGGCGGTGTTTCGTCGCCGAGGCCGTCGCGCTCGTTGACGACGGTCCAGAGCACGCCGGTGTTTGGCTCCCAGGCGAGGCCCACGGGGTTGCGCAGGCCGCTGGCGAAGATACGGCTCGTGCCGTTAGCCAGATCGAGTTCATAGATCGCAGCGCGGCCCTGCTCGACCTCCATCCCGCTCTCGGCGATGTTGCTGAGCGAGCCGATGCCGGCGTAGAGCTTTTTTCCATCCGCGCTCGGCAGCAGGCTCCGCGTCCAATGCCCGCCGGGCTTGAACGTGACGAGTTTTCGTCCGTCGGCCGTGATGCGGTCCGCGCCAGCCACATAGGGAAAGGCAACCACGCCATCGGTGTTGCCGACGTAGAAGGTATCGCCCACCAGCGCCATGCCGAACGGCTGGCTCAATCCCTCCATGAAAATCCCGCGCCCCTCCGCAACGCCGTCGCCGTCGCGATCCCGCAACAAGGTGATACGGTCAGCGCTGACGCCCAGCGCTGCAGCACGCCGCATCGTCGCCTGCATCGCATAGTGGAATACGCTCCTGGGCGGTCCCGCAATCTGGGTCGCCTCGGCAATGAGCACGTCGCCATTGGGCAGCACGCTGATCCAGCGCGGATGGTCCAGGCCGGTCGCAAACGCGTTAACCTTGAGCCCGGGCGCGGCGGTTGGCTTCTGCCCGTCGCTCCACCCTTGCGCCGTCGGCATCTTGAGCGTCGGGATCGCGCCTTGCGGCTTCGCCTCCGGAATCGCCGGCGTGTTACCCCACGCCGGTGCAGGCGCGGATCCCTGCAGACGGCGCCACAGAAGCGCAACAGCGCCGATCAGCGCGACGATGCGCGCAAAGATGCCCGACATGTTCATGAAGTTCTCCACTTGACGGCGCGCACCCTATCCGACGCCAGGAAGTGTTGGAACCTTATCGTCGGCGCGCGAACTCGCTGGCACCTATGCGTTTTCGAGCGAAGGCGGCAGTGAGTACCAGGCAGCGCGCGGTGCCGATGCGTGGCGGGAGACGGTAGTATTACGATCTTGGCGACATCGGCCGAATCGCAGAAACACAATCTTGGCGCTTTATTGTCAGAGCGCTTCCTCCCTGAACTTTTGCCCGCCCAATTGGCGGGCCTCTTTTTCAAGCGAGGACGCCCGGCTTCGCCTCAATCCGGCGCGCGAAACAGCAGGCAGGCATCGCCGTAGGAATAGAACCGGTAGCCGGCCGCGATCGCATGCGCATAGGCGCGCTTCATCGTGTCCAGACCCGAGAACGCCGACACCAGCATGAACAGCGTCGAGCGCGGCAGGTGGAAATTGGTCATGAGGATATCGACCGCGCGAAAGCGATAGCCCGGCGTGATGAAGATCGAGGTCTCGCCATCGAACGGCTGAACGGTGCCGTCTTCGCGCGTGGCGCTCTCCAATAGCCGTAGCGATGTGGTGCCGACAGCTATGATGCGCCCGCCCCGGGCGCGCGCGGCATTCAACGCGGCAGCGGTATCAACGGAGATCGATCCCCATTCGGCATGCATCCTGTGCTCGGAGGTCTCCTCCACCTTCACGGGCAGGAAGGTCCCTGCCCCGACATGCAGCGTTATCCGATGCAATTCGACGCCGTGGCGGCGTAGCGCCGTCTCGAGCTCAGGCGTGAAATGCAGTCCCGCCGTCGGTGCCGCGACCGCCCCCTCATTTGCGGCGAACATGGTCTGATAGTCGGCGGCATCGCGATCGTCGGGCGTGCGTTTGGAGGCGATATAGGGCGGCAGCGGCGGCGTGCCGAGATCGGCGACGGCCTGGTCCAGCGCCGGACCGTGAAACGAAAACGACAGCGTGATCTCGCCCTCTTCGCCCTTGGCCTCGACCTCGGCGTCGAGATGGCCGAGCAGGCAGACCTTGCCTTCATTGCCGAAGCGAACGACGTCGCCGGGCGCGAGCTTCTTCGCCGGCTTGACCAGCGCGCGCCAGCGCGACCCGTCCAGCCGCTTGATCAACGTCGCCTCGATCTTCGGCTCGGTCTCGCGGCCGATGCGCCGGCCCTTGAGTTGGGCGGAAATTACCTTGGTGTCGTTGACGACGAGTTGGTCGCCAGGCTCCAGCCATTGCGGCAACTCGGCGACGGTGCGGTCGCGCAGCACGCCATCGGGCTGCACCACCAGCATCCGCGCAGCATCGCGCGGGCTCGCGGGCCGCAACGCGACGCTGGCGGCGGGGAGTTCGAAGTCGAAGAGATCGGTGCGCATGGCACAGGTACGCCTCACTTGGCGACATTCCGGGGCACGCGAAGCGTGAACCCCAGATGCGCAATTGCGCATCGGGGAATCTCGAGATTCCGGATTGCCGCGCGTTGCGCAGCCTCCGGAATGACGGGGTTACGCCGCGTCCAGCGCCATGTGCGCTTTGACGATCTTATCCGGGTTCTGCACCGGCTCGCCGCGCTTGATCTTGTCGACGTTCTCCATGCCCGACGTGACCTTGCCCCAGACCGTGTACTGGCCGTTGAGGAAGGAGGCGTCATCGAAGCAGATGAAGAACTGGCTGTCGCCGGAATCCGGATTCGCGGCGCGAGCCATCGAAACGGTGCCGCGCACATGCGGTTCCTTGTTGAACTCGGCCTTCAGCTTGTTGCCGGAACCGCCGGTGCCGGTGCCGTGCGGGCAGCCGGTCTGCGCCATGAAGCCCTCGATGACACGATGGAACACGATGCCGTCGTAAAATCCCTCACGCACCAGCTTCTTGATCTGAGCGACGTGGCCAGGTGCGAGGTCGGGACGCATTTCGATGGTGACGGGGCCCTGGGTGGTTTCAAGGATCAAAGTATTTTCTGTATCAGCCATGCTCGTTTCTCTTCCGGTTTGGGTGGACGTTTGCGGGTTCTGAAAGTGACCGCGAAAGGCCGGCCGGCGACCGCACCGCCCAGTCCCTCGGTAAATGGCAACGGCGTACAGCGTTGCAATGTTTCCATGACGGCAGTCCGGTACGCAATCCGGTCATTATCGCTGGGGTTTCCGGATTCATAGGTAATCCTGGGTTGACCGAGAATGGCGCCTTCGCGGTTGAAACTGACGACAACTGTGATGTCCATCGGGTTGGCGCGCGAATAAGGCGGCGGCTGCCAGCAGGAATACAGTTTGGCGAAGACGTCCTTGAGGGTATCAAGCTGCTGCGGCTGAGCCTTCGCATGCGCACCCGATGCGAGCCACACGAGAGCAGCGGCAAACCAGATGAATGGCTTGCTGCGGCCCGCCGTCATGGCCTCACTTGATGTCGGATGCGACTTGCACCTTCACCATCTTGTCGGGGTCGACGACCGGTTCGCCGCGCTTGATCTTGTCGACTACATCCATGCCCGACACCACTTCGCCGATCACGGTGTATTTGCCGTTCAGCGACGCGCCTTCGGCGAACATGATGAAGAATTGCGAATTCGCCGAGTTGGGATCGCTGGTTCGCGCCATGCCGACGATGCCGCGCTTATACGGCACGTTGGAGAACTCGGCCGGCAGGTTCGGATGTTTCGAGCCGCCGGTGCCGTTGAAATTCTTGCCGTCGCCGGTCTGCGCCATGAAGCCTTCGATCACGCGATGGAACGGCACGTTGTTGTAGTAGCCCTCGCGCGCGAGCAGCTTGATGCGTTCGGCATGCTGGGGCGCGATGTCGGTCCGCAGCTTGATCACGATACGGCCCTTGGTGGTGTCGATCACGATCGCATTCGCCTTGTCGAGATTGGCGGGCAGCGGCTGCGCGATCGCGGGGGCCACAACGAACAGCGCGGCGACGAGTGCGAGAATTCGGATCATGAAAGCTCCGGACATGTGAAACAGGACAGCGCGTACGAGCGCGTTAAGCCGCGAACTTGGCCTTCAGCCTCGCGGCAATCTGGGGCGGCACGAAGGCGGAGAAGTCGCCGCCCATGCCGGCGATCTGGCGAACCAGCGTGGCGGTGATCGGGCGGACCGCAGGCGACGCCGGGACGAACACGGTGTGCACCTCTGGCGCCATCACCTCGTTCATGCCGGCAAGCTGCATCTCGTAATCCATATCGGTTCCGTCGCGCAGGCCGCGAATCATGATGGTCGCGCCGACCTGCCGCGCCGCAGCTACGGTGAGATTGTCGTAGGTGGTGCAGTCGAAAGCGCAGCCGGCTTTTTGCGCAATCGGCTCACATACCGCCCGAACCATGTCGAGCCGCTCCTCGGTCGAAAACAGCGGCTTCTTGCCGGAATGGACGCCGATGGCGACAATCAGGCGGTCGCACAGCGTGACGGCGTGCCGCAGCACGTCCAGATGGCCGTTGGTGATGGGATCGAATGAACCGGGATAGAGCGCGATACGGGACATAAGTCCCTCCTACCCCGCCCCGGGCGGCCCGGCAAGCCGGGTCAGGTTCCCTTCAGGTCCGGCTTTTTGCTTCCAGTCGGCCAATGAACCAGTTTCGGGACCCGGCGGCTCGGGCGGGCCGGCAATGTTTCGTCCGCCACCTGCCGACGAAACAAAACTCGGTCCGGATGAAACCATTTTCCGCGCCCGCGAAGACGGCCGGAAACTTGCCCTGGCTACAAGTCCACTCAACGAAACGACGGGCCGCCAAGGCCCATGACAGGGGACCGTCATGATCAAGGCTTTTTCCGCCATCGCTGCTGCCGCGTTCATCGCTGCCGCGATGACCGTATTGCCCGGCTTTGCCCCTCAGGTTGAAGCCAGCGTGCCGCAGGTGCTTGCCAAGGGTGACCGCCTGGATATCCGCAACGTCGGCAAGGATTGCTCGCAGCAGGCCTGGCCGAATTTCGAAGCTTCCTGCCTCCGCGCCGCCGGCTCCAAGGCCGTGGTGAGGGAAGCCCGCCTGGTGACCGCCGACCGCACCCCGTAACGGCGTAGTTTTCGTTCCGCTTAACCTCCAAGGAACGCTCTCATGGCGAGTAGGGATGCCCCCCGCTCGCCATTGCGTTCTGGAGGCTTGGATTGCGCGAAATTCTCCTGCCTGCCTGAGCGCCCGAGCCGCGCTTGACGGATTTGTGCATATCAATCAGATGGCCGGACATATTAGCAAGGGAGGAAACAAGCGCGTGGCCAGCACGATGTTCGACAGCGCCCTCTATCGCGACGTTTTCTCGACGCCGGCCATGCGGGCGGTGTTTTCCGACGAGGCACAGCTCAAGGCCTATGTGCAGGCTGAAGTCGCGCTTGCCATTGCGCAAGGCGAGACCGGCGTGATTCCGCGCGAGGCGGCCGAGGCGATCGCGCGGCAGGCGCCGGCGATCGCGCTCGATATCGAGCAGTTGAAGCGCGACACCGAGAACGTCGGCTATCCCATCGTCGGCCTGGTCCGCCAGCTATCGGAGCGACTCGGCGAAGCTGGCCGCTATCTGCATTGGGGGGCGACCACCCAGGACATCATGGATACGGCGACTGTGCTGCAACTGCGCGAAGCGGTCGCGCTGATCGAAGCGCAGCTCGGCGAGGCCATGGCAACCCTTGCCAATCTCGCCCGCCTCCACCGCGATACGCCGATGGCCGGCCGAACCCATCTGCAGCAGGCGCTGCCGATCACGTTCGGGCACAAGGCAGCGATCTGGCTGTCGGCGTTGCAGCGCTCGGCCGATCGGCTCGAACAGGTCAAGCCTCGTGCCCTTCAGGCGCAGCTCGGCGGCGCCGCGGGAACGCTGGCTTCACTCGGCGATCGCGGACTGGATGTACGTGCCGCATATGCCCGCGTGCTCGGTCTGGTCGAACCCGACATCACCTGGCACGTCGCCCGCGACGGACTGGTCGAGATGGTGCAGACGCTGGCCGTGATCTGCGGCGCGCTCGGCAAGATCGGCTACGACGTCATGATTCTGATGGCGACCGAGATCGGCGAGGTGTTGGAGCCGTTCTCCTCGCATCGCGGCGCATCCTCGACCATGCCGCAGAAGCGCAACCCGATCTCCTCGGAAATTCTCCTGGCGAATGCAAAGGCGTCCCGCGACGCCGCTTCGCTGATGCTGGATGCCATGGTTCAGGATCTCGAGCGCGCCACCGGGCCCTGGCACTGCGAATGGCTGGCATTGCCCCAGGTCTGTTTGCTGACGGCCGGGTCGCTGGCGCAGGCGCAATTCATGCTGTCCGGCCTGATCGTCGATCCCCAGGCGATGAAGCGAAACCTTCATGCCACGCGCGGTCTGATCGTGGCCGAAGCGGTCATGATGGGACTCGCGCCCGCGCTTGGCCGTCAGTTGGCCCATGACGAGGTCTATGCCGCCTGCCACGATGCGTTCGACCGCGGCGACGCGCTGCTCGATGCCCTGCTGCGCCGCCCTGCCATCGCATCCGCTCTGCCGCGCGACCAACTCGCCGCCTTGTGCGAGCCGTCAAACTATCTCGGCACCGCCGGGACGATGGTGGACCGCGTGCTGGCGCGTCAAAGCCAACGATAAGCACGATCACACAAGCATCTGCGAGGGTCGATTCATGGCGACCCCGCTCTCTTGATCGCCGCGCAGTGACTTTTCGGCCTCGCTGGCGCGCTCTGCATGCCTCGGTCCCGCGCGCCCAGGCGAATTATCCGGATCGCCGATCAACGCCATCGTCCCCTTTGCCACCGACGGGCCGACCGATGCGATCGCGCGCATCTATGCCGAATTCCTCTCGCGCGATTTGTGCCGCTGATCCGTCAGGCGGGGCTGACTATCGAGTGATGGCTGCCCGCAGCCCGGATGAAGCGGAGCGAAATTGGAAACGGTATCGGAAGTGTCCCTGCTTGGACAACACGTCCGTTGTGCCCTCAAGAGCGGACGTCGCCAGGCCGCCCCGGCAGGTCCGTTTCGTGCCCACAAGCTGACGCCCGGCGCGTGAACGTGGCGCTCGTCTTCTTGTAAGAAATAGCTCGCAGACCGTCCCCTCAGGATATGAAAACTTACGGTGCAGCGATCTCCGCGATCCCTCCTGTAAGACAGGGGATTGAATGGAGCACCGCAATCCCCTGATGCTCGTCGCCAGCACCTGAGGCGGCTTTAGGGTGCGCCGACGCCAAACAACACGACCGCCGCTAAGCACAGCAATACACCGACCGCCCGGCTGAACCATTCCGCGCCCGGCGCCCATTTCTCTGCGATGACGTAGGCGGCGATCACCGCGATCCAAAGCAGATTCATGACGCCTGCGACGAACAGCAGCGCCATCAACACCCAGCAGCAGCCGACGCAAAAAGCGCCGTGACGTAAGCCCTCGCGCGTCGCGATTGTAGCGCTGGATGGATTGAGCACCGCACCCCATGGCGAACGGCAGCGGACGAGACAGGCGTGCTTCAATGGCGTGAACTGGAAAAGGCCAGCGATGGCCAGCACAGCGGCGCTCAACGGCACGCTCGCGCTCTCCATCATCGGTGAGACTAGGGCCGCCTCGAGCAGTGCCCAGTGCACGAGAGTCGCCGCGACGCTGAATCCGCCCCAGGCCACAAGATATCCCGTGATGAACCCGGCGGTTTGCGCGGAGCCGCCGAAGCGGATGAGGACCAGGATCACCGGCAGGACCGATGGCAGCATCATCGCCGCCATCATCACCGCCCACATCAGCAGCACGAGCCCGAGATCGGTCGCGTCCCAGTCCACCATCTGCGGCATGATCCACATGTCCATACCGACATCCATGTGGCGCATACCCCAATCCATGTAGACAAGGTACGTCCACGCCCCTCCGATAAAGAGCCCGAGCACGGCTCCTACCGGCAAGAGGCGCCAAATCTCCATTGAGAGTAGACGAGGAATCTCAGGCCGAGTTGAAGGCGAAAGGCGCATAGAATCCACTCTTGCCGCTGATCTCCCACTGAAGATCGAAGTCTTTGTACGCGGTATGCGTGGACTTCGCGATCACGTTTGGAAACGCTCTTCCTCGCAAGTTCTCGACACGGATCTCCTTGCCGTCCAGGCCCTCGATCGCAGTGATGTCGGCATCCCCGATTCCAGCAATCGCCATCTTCCACTGCCGTCCTTGGGCCTCGAATGTGATCGGCACGAACTTGACGCCGAGCACCTCAGCGACCGACCCGGCCTGCGCCGCAAACGCACCGCCCGGCTTGAAGGAGAAGATCGCGCTCAGTGCCTCGCGCTGCGCAGGGTTGGCGCGCTCGTCGATGTAGAACGCCCCCCGCCAATTGCCTCTCGCCATGTGACTTGGCGAGAAGTTCATTCTCACCACGTTCAATCCATCGAGCGTCACGTCGCCTTTCCGGCCGGATTCAAGATGGTAGCCGAAAAGGACCGTACACATGCCGGCGGTCGGGGCATTTCCCACGACACAGGGGCACATTGCCTCGCAATTGCAGGCTTCCATGTAGCGGCCTTTGACATTCCATGCGCTCTTCTCCTCCGCCGCTTGCGCAACTCGGACGGGGCGCAGCGCGCCGAGGACGGACGCAGCAGTAACGGAGCCAGCAATGTCGAGCAAACGGCGACGGGAGAATGTTGTCATCGTAACCTCCCCACGTACATCGATAAGAATAGTAAACGCCTCGCTGTTACCGGCGTCAGATGTTAGCTTGGTGATTGAGGCACTAGAGGTAATTATAGGCCTTCGGCCAATCCTTGGGTAGCGCCTTCGACCTAGCGGTTGAGGAGTTCGAACTCGCTTCGCTATCGGAGCAAGCGGCCGACCGGCAAGCCTCCAAGATTTTTTGTAGCTGCCTGAGACCGTTGCACTGCTTATGAGTAAAGGATACGCCCGGTCCGTCAATTTCGTGGCCAAGGTCCGCTTTGGGTCCATTTATCGGCAGCCAGAGAACGGCCTACACCGTCCGCTATTCCCTCGACAGCGGATGATCTTGCATAGGGTCGTC
Organism: Bradyrhizobium sp. RDI18; assembly: GCF_043203335.1. Taxonomy (NCBI): domain Bacteria; kingdom Pseudomonadati; phylum Pseudomonadota; class Alphaproteobacteria; order Hyphomicrobiales; family Nitrobacteraceae; genus Bradyrhizobium; species Bradyrhizobium sp. RDI18. The sequence goes on from NZ_JBICRN010000008.1 coordinate 1,088,420, forward strand.
GCGTCCGGAAATGCCAACAGCGGATATCGCGCGCGCATTGAGGCCGGAATCAATGTGCAATTGATGGCCATCAAGGGTGACGCGCCTTGTCGTGATTGATCTAAATCTGCGCTTCCCTTTGTGAGTGCGATGGGGTGCATCGAGACCGCTGTCTCCATGGGATCACGAGCAACAAACTCTCAACTAGGCCATACCGACGAAATGGGCGCGCTTCTTGCTGCACTGCGCCTAACTATCGAACTATATGATAGCGGGAAACATCGGTACTCCTTCACCTTTGCGCCACGAGAATTTCCGCATGTGCAGGAACAGAGCCTCATGAGTTTGCATTGTTCATTTGTTTTTCTATTTGTTTGTGAGGCCGTTCATGCGTCTTCTTTTTGGAATGGTCGCGATCGCGACAGTCCCGGTCTGGTTGGGCGTACATGCAAATTCTGCTGCAGCACAGACCTTCAATGATAGATGGTCCATCGTTCCAAAGGCGCACGCAGAACCGGCTCCTGAGGCACCAGACCAGACTAGGCAAAATCCGCTAGAGCAACCTCCTACTGGAGAACCGACACGTCGTCCGGAAGATCGCTCAGCCCCTCGATCTTCCAACCGGGTGTTCTCCGGCAAAGCCTCTTACTATTCATACTCGAAAGGAAAAACAGCGAGTGGTTCCTCATTCAAGCGGGATTCACTGACCGCTGCCCACCGCAACCTGCCGTTCGGCACAAGCGTTCGTGTAACTGACCTTGCGAGCAGCAAGTCTGTAGTCGTTCGTATCACCGACCGGGGACCCTGGGTTCGCGGCCGCATCCTGGATCTTTTCACTCGGCGCTGCGCGCGGCTTGGGAATTACGGACCGCGGCGTTGCCCAGGTTCGCGCTGAGGTGCTTTAGCTTGTGTTCTGCTAGGGAAAATCTCGGAGCGGCCTTAACGCGCAAAACAGCGAGAGCGGCGAGAATCTCGGAAAGCACTCCCAATACAACTACCGCGGCACGAACCAGCTTATCGTTGCCCGTTCCACAATTGCAGATGGTAAAGCCGGTATGATCTGCAGTTTGTGCCAGTCGCGGCAGAGCCCGGCACGCCGCCAAACCGGTTCAATTCCGTGACTGGGCTACGGGGCCGGCGCCCTCGCGAGGGTTGGAGGCGACTTGAGGTAAAGCAAGGGTGAAGGCATCGACCAGCCGACGTCGCCAGGGTTGCGTTAGCATCGATAGCTTCCCTTCGAGCAGAGCTGCCCTTTCGCGGGCTCCCACGCTTTCCGTGCTGACTTTGAGTAGTTCGGCCAACAGCTTGTTCGTGCGTTCGCATTCTCTCTCAAAGTCGGCCCGATGGCCGCTGGCAATCACCTTCATCTCTGCCAGCTCGGTCTGCAGGGTCTCAATTCGTTGCTTTAGGGCGGTGACCACCTGGTGACCGGCCTGCGTTTGCGGCTGACGAGGTATTGGGGAATGGCTGAATTCGCTGAGATCGACCTGGACAAGCGTCTTGCCGTCGTTGGAGCGGGAGCGCGGCCATCGGTGCCGCTTCACCAGAGCGCGGGCAGCCTCTGGAGAAATCTTGAGCCGTTCGCCCAAATCGGCATACGTCAGCATCTCGACGGGCATGAGATCCGCTCCCGTTGGCCGGACGGTCACCACCCGGACACGGCAAATGTGTAGCAATCTATAGTTAATGCTTGGTTTACCGTAACGGGGAGCCCTGACACGGCGCGCCGGGGCCAGCGTCGGATTACGCACCTCGTCATTCCGCATGCGTGCGCAGCACGCAGGCCCGGAATCCGTCGCGCTGCACGCAAATGGCGGGATGGATTCCGGGCTCATCACATTCGGCGATGCCCCGGAATGGCGGCTGACGGTGCTAACCGCCGTTCCCGTTCACGCCGTTCTCGTCTTCCGAGATATGCTCGACCGACACGACGTGCTCGTCCTCGGCGGTATCGAACACGATGACGCCTTGCGTCGAGCGGCCGGCGATGCGGATGTCCTCGACCGGGCAGCGGATGAGCTGGCCCTTGTCGGTGACCAGCATGATCTGATCGCTATGCTCCACCGGGAACGACGCCACCAGCTTGCCGTTGCGGTTGTTGACGCTCATCGCGACGATACCTTTGCCGCCGCGGCCGGTAGTGCGGTACTCGTAGGACGAGGTGCGCTTGCCGTAGCCGTTGACGGAGACCGTCAGCACCACCTGCTCCTGCGCCGACATTTCGGCGTAGCGCTCCTGCGAGAGCTGGAGCGAACCTGAGGTCTCCTCGCCCTCGGCATCAACAGGCTCTTCCGCCGCGGTTTCTCCGGCCACCGCACGGCGCATCTTCAGGTAGGCCGACCGTTCGTCCGAGGTGGTCTCGACATGGCGCAGGATCGCCAGCGAGATCAACTTATCGCCTCCCGCCAGCGCAATGCCGCGCACGCCCATCGAGGTGCGCCCCGTGAAGACGCGCACGTCGCTGACCGGGAAGCGGATGCACTGCCCGCCGGCCGCCGTCAGCAGCACATCGTCGTGCTCGGTGCAGATCTGCACGTCGACGATCGATTCACCCTCCCCGAGCTTCATGGCGATGATGCCGGAGCGGCGGACATCGACGAAGTCGGACAGCTTGTTGCGGCGGACGGTGCCGCCGGTCGTGGCGAACATCACGTCGAGATTGGCCCAGGAGGATTCATCCTCCGGCAGCGGCATGATGGTGGTGATGCGCTCGCCCTGCTCCAGCGGCAGGATGTTGATCATTGCCTTGCCGCGGGCGTTCGGCGCCGCCATCGGCAGCCGCCAAACTTTTTCCTTGTAGACCTGGCCGCGCGAGGAGAAGAACAGCACCGGCGTATGCGTCGAAGCCACGAACAGCCGGGAGACGAAATCCTCGTCGCGGGTCTGCATGCCGGCGCGGCCCTTGCCGCCGCGGCGCTGGGCGCGATAGGTCGACAGCGGCACGCGCTTGACGTAGCCGGCGTGCGAGACCGTGACCACCATGTCCTCGCGCTGGATCAGGTCCTCGTCCTCGACCTCGCCTTCCTGCTCGACGATGACGGTTTTTCGCGGGGTGGCGAATTTGTCTTTCACCTCGGCCAGTTCGGTCTTGATGATCGCCTGCACGCGGGCACGCGAGCGCAGGATTTCGAGGTAGTCGGCGATTTCGACCGCGAGCTTGTCGAGCTCTTCGGAAATCTCCTCGCGGCCGAGCGCGGTCAGGCGCTGCAGGCGCAGATCGAGAATGGCCTTGGCCTGCTCGAGCGACAGTCGCGCAGTGCCGTCCGGCGCCATCCGGTGACGTGGGTCGTCGATCAGCGTGATCATTGCTTCGACGTCCTTGGCCGGCCAGTCGCGCGACATCAACGTATCCCGCGCCGTGTTCGGATCGGGCGAAGTTCTGATCACGCGAATGATCTCGTCGATATTCGCAACCGCAATCGCAAGACCGACCAGGATATGGGCGCGGTCGCGGGCCTTGCTGAGCAGGAATTTGGTCCGACGGGTGACCACCTGCTCGCGGAACGCGATGAACAGCGTCAGCAGATCCCTTAGGTTCATCGTCTGCGGGCGACCGTTATCCAGCGCCAACATATTGGCCGGGAAGTTCGATTGCAGCGGCGTGAAGCGATAGAGCTGATTCAGAACGACATCGGCCATCGCCTCGCGCTTCAACTCGACGACGACACGGAAGCCGTCGCGGTCGGATTCATCGCGCAGGTCGGCGACACCCTCGATCTTCTTTTCGCGCACCAGTTCGGCGATGCGCTCGACCATGGTGGCCTTGTTTATCTGATAGGGAATTTCAGTGATGATGATCGCTTCGCGATCCTTGCGGATGGTGTCGATCGTCACCTTGCCGCGCATCACGATCGACCCGCGGCCGAGGTGGTAGGCCGAGCGGATGCCTTGGCGTCCGAGGATGATGCCACCTGTCGGAAAATCCGGGCCGGGAATGATGTTGATGAGGTCGTCGATGCCGAGCGCAGGATTGTCGATCAACGCCACGCAGGCGTCGACGACTTCGCCCAGATTGTGCGGCGGGATGTTGGTTGCCATGCCGACGGCGATGCCGCCGGCACCGTTGACCAGCAGGTTCGGGAACCTCGCTGGCAGAACCGACGGCTCCTTCTCGGAATTGTCGTAGTTCGGCTGGAAATCGACAGTGTCCTTGTCGATATCGCCAAGAACTTCCAGTGCCGACCGGGTCAGACGGGCTTCGGTATAGCGATAGGCCGCGGGCGGATCGCCGTCGACCGAGCCGAAATTGCCCTGGCCGTCGATCAGCGGCACGCGCATGGAGAAATCCTGCGCCATCCGGACCATCGCGTCGTAAATCGACTGGTCGCCGTGCGGATGATATTTACCGATCACGTCACCGACGACGCGTGCGGATTTGACGTACTTCCTGTCCGGCGTATGCCCCTGCTCGTACATCGAATACAGAATGCGGCGATGCACGGGCTTCAGCCCGTCGCGCGCGTCCGGCAGCGCCCGCGCCACGATCACGCTCATGGCGTAATCGAGGTAGGAGCGTTTCATCTCGTCGAGAATGGAAACGGGGCGAATGTCGGAGTGCTCCGGCGGCTCGCCGGGCTTGTCGTCTTCGTTATCGGACAAAGGGGAATCCAGTCAGTTCTCAACTAAGAATCATATAGCGCATCGAGGGTCCGATAACCACCCCGAAGCTGTCAGGAGGAAGCTGTTTTTCCGCTCGTTTTTTCATAGACTTACCGGGATCGGAGACAGCTCGCCCGAGCCCTGCCGGAACCGGCATTTCAGGGCCGGAAGGCAGTGTCAAAAACGGTGTTCCCACGGTAGGCCTAACGGCCAAAAACCACCGCATGCATGATCCGTCCCGGCAGGAAGGTGAACAAGCCGGCGACGACGAGCGCTCCAAAGAAGATCGACACCATCGCTTTGCGGTGACCGCCGACATTGTGCCGGCGGGCATGCAGGACCGCGAGCGTCAGCATGATCGGCACAGAGATCGACAGCAGATGGATCGGGCTGAACAGCCCGAACATCCGGATCTCATGGATCCAGAGCGAACTGATCGCGACCGCAGCCATCAGCACGACCCAGATCCAGCCGATGGTCCGGTGCGGTAGGGTTCCCTTCGGTGCTGCGAATTGCACGATGCCAAGCGCAAACGCCGCCAGGGCTGCGAAGGCATGCAACAGGATCGCCCCGGGCGCCTCTAGCAGCGGTGCGAGGCTCATGGTGGGCGCTCCAGATCCGGTTGGCGTGCGAGGCTGGAGCAGTCTAAGTGAAATACCTCATGCGAATATTAATAACATGATGGCTGAGCGAGCCGACCGCACACTCGGATCGCAACGCGCTTGTAGACAGGTTTTCAGCCGAATGCAGCGGATTCCTGCGACGGCACATTAGCTGTAATGGCAGGAGCTGTAATGGCAGGCGTGACCGCCCCTCTCGCAAGCGAATTTCTTGCTAGCCAATGCGCCGGCCGTAGGCGCGGCTCTAGAACGGGATGTCGTCGTCCATATCGCTGTTGCGGCTGCCCGCCGCGACCGCCCGCCGCGGCGCGGAGCTAGCCGGACCGCTCGAGCCGAAATCACCGGAATCATCGGAGCCGAAGCTGCCGCCCCCGCCGCCGCTGCGGCCGTCGAGCATGGTCAGGTTCGAGTTAAATCCCTGCAGCACGACCTCGGTCGAGTATTTGTCGACCCCGCTCTGATCGGTCCATTTGCGCGTCTGCAACTGGCCTTCGATGTAAACCTTGGCGCCCTTCTTCAGATACTGTTCGGCGACCTTGCAGAGCCCCTCGTTGAAGATTACCACGCGGTGCCACTCGGTCTTTTTCCTTGCGCTCGCCGGTGCCTTTGTCGCGCCAGGTCTCCGATGTCGCGATGCTCAGATTGGCGATCGGTCGCCCGTCCTGTGTCCGCCGGATTTCAGGATCCTTGCCGAGATTGCCGACCAGAATCACCTTGTTCACGCTTCCCGCCATCGCCGCTCTCCACTCGATATCGCCGGCAAAAATCACTGGTCCGGCCGCTTCCGTGCTGGCCGTCTTCAATTCTTGACCTATCGCCTGTCCGTTTCCGCGTCCGCTTTCCGGACATCCGGACCCTATACACCGACAGACACCGCTGACTTGGCGATCCCTCGGCAAGTCGCCGGTTATCCACATATAGCATCGCCTACGTGCACGTTCCAGCTTTGTTCCGGATAACGCCCTATGTGCGGGTGCTGGCGGTTTTGCAATCTCTAGGCGAACCCCGGGAACCCACGGGGGAACCGAAAGAGGCGAAATGGAACCCGAAAGTTCCCGCCTCGGTTCCAATTATACCAGATAAATCATAAGCTTCGTTCCATAAACTTGGTCCGCGCCTGTTGCATCCGGGACACGCCATTTCCGGTCGAGTCGCGGTATAGAATTCTCCAGCGGCGCGGGCGCTCGCGTCACAACAACGCTTCAGGCCTAGCGGGAAGCGGACAAAACTGGGGATAGATCATGAAGAAGTATCTGTTAGCTACAGTTGCGCTCATTGCGTTCGCCGCACCTGCGGCGGCGGCCGACCTCGCTGCGCGCCCTTACACCAAGGCGCCGCCTGCTCCGGTCGCTGCCATATACGATTGGACCGGCTTCTACATCGGCGCCAACGGCGGCTGGGGTTCGGGCCGCAAGTGCTGGGATCTCACCGCCGATGCCCTGGGTCCTTTCGTTCCGCCCGTGGCCGAAGGCTGCCACGATGCGACTGGCGGCACGGCCGGTGGTCAACTCGGCTACCGCTGGCAGGCCGGCACCTGGGTGTTCGGCTTGGAAGGGCAAGGCAACTGGGCTGACTTCCAGGGCTCCAACACAAGTTTGGCCTTTCTCGCTCCCGTTGAGAATGAGTCGAGGATCAACGCGTTCGGACTGATCACCGGTCAGGTTGGCTATGCCTGGAACAACGTCCTGCTCTACGTAAAGGGCGGCGCTGCGGTGACCAGCGACAAGTACAGGGGTTCGATGTCGCGACCGGGCTGCTGATCGACAGCGCCAAGGAAACGCGTTGGGGCGGCGTCGTTGGTGCCGGTCTCGAAGTCGGCTTCGCCCCGAACTGGTCGGTTGGCGTCGAGTACAACCACCTGTTCATGGGTGACCGCGACGTCGACTTTGCTGCATCCGGCATCTTTGCTCCTCCGGCCGGCTCGTTCTCGAGGACTAGTAACATCAGCCAGGACGTCGATCTCGTCACGGTCCGCGTCAACTACCGCTGGGGCGGCCCTGTCATCGCGAGGTACTGATCGCAAGCCAGCGCGGGACTACGGAAAGGCCGGCTTCACGCCGGCCTTTTTGTTTGCGGTGATCGCCAAATACTGATCATCGCTTTCAACCAGCATTGAAAAGGCCGGCCTTGCGCCGGCCTTTTTGTTTGGTTGCAGACTGGCGCGACCGGCACCCGGAATGGTTGTACTTCTCATACTTTTGCCGCTGATGTGGTATTTCCGCGACAGCATTCTTCGGGAACTTCGCGCTATATCGCCAAGCAACCTCAAATTGACGGCTGAGGAAAGTTACGTTGGAAAGCCGCGAAAGGAAGAAGAAAGTGAAGAAGATTCTGCTGACCACCACTGGCCTGATCGCGCTTGGGATGGCGCCTGCGATCGCCGCCGATCTCGCTGCACGGCCCTATACCAAGGCGCCCGCCGCAGCGATTGCGATCAACAACTGGACCGGCTTTTACCTCGGCGCGATGGGCGGCTACGCGCAGGAAAACTCTTCGGCCCTAGGCCTGGGCGAGGTCAGCGGCGGCTTCGCCGGCGGTACGCTCGGCTACAACTGGCAGACCGGCAACCTCGTGCTCGGCGTCGAGGCCGATGCCGCCTGGGCAGATGTTGGCTTCACTGTGGGCAATCCGGCGCTTGCCGCGTTCGAGACCCGGATTCGCGACATGGGCACCGTTCGTGGCCGCATCGGCTACGCCTTCGACCAGGTCCTGATCTACGGCACCGGCGGCTATGCCTGGGCCGACAACCGTGTGACGCTGTCGGCGCTCGGCTTGAGCGCCTCGGACAGCAAGATTCACTCCGGCTGGACTCTCGGCGCTGGTATCGAAGTGATGTTCGCACCGAAATGGTCGGTCAAGGCCGAGTACCTCTATCGCAGCTTCGAGAGCCAGACCTACTTCGCGGGCGTCGCTCCTCTTGCGAGCGGAACGCTCGATCTCAACAGCGTTCAGGTCGGCGTGAACTATCACTTCTAAGTCTGTCTGCTGAAGCTACCAGCGCCTCCGTTCCGATAAATCCGGAACGGAGGCGCTTCTGTTTGCGGAGTTCCGAATTCGAGCTGCTGACTGCTGCTGCCAAGCGATGCTGGCGCAAACAATCCGTTGATGATTCGCGCGCGGCACTGGAAATTCCCCGCCGTTCTTCCTATGTTCCGACTTTCAATCAACGGCGCCTGATCCCGGTTCTTGCCCGGCGATGCGCGCCCAACGTGGTGCGTGCCTCGCGCCTGGAAATGCCGATATGGATGAAGTGCTAAGGGCGAAGCGCCAACAGAACGCCGGCTCCGCATCGCGTGCAATCACCATCCGCGGTGCGCGCGAGCACAATCTCAAGAATGTCGATCTCGAGATTCCCCGCGACAAGCTCGTGGTGTTCACCGGCCTCTCCGGCTCCGGCAAATCCTCGCTCGCCTTCGATACCATCTATGCCGAGGGCCAGCGCCGCTACGTCGAGTCGCTCTCCGCTTACGCGCGCCAGTTCCTGGAGATGATGCAGAAGCCGGACGTCGACCAGATCGACGGCTTATCTCCTGCGATCTCGATCGAGCAGAAGACCACGTCGAAGAATCCGCGCTCCACCGTCGGCACCGTCACCGAGATCTACGACTACATGCGCCTCCTATGGGCGCGCGTCGGCGTGCCCTACTCGCCGGCCACCGGATTGCCGATCGAAAGTCAGGTCGTCTCGCAGATGGTCGATCGCGTGCTGGCACTGCCCGAGGGCACCCGCCTCTATCTGCTGGCTCCCGTCGTGCGCGGCCGCAAGGGCGAGTACAAAAAGGAGCTAGCCGAATGGCTCAAGAAGGGCTTTCAGCGCGTCAAGATCGACGGAACGTTCTATGAGCTCTCCGACGCGCCGACGCTCGACAAGAAATTCCCGCACGACATTGATGTCGTCGTCGACCGCATCGTGGTGCGCGCCGACCTCGGCCAGCGCCTCGCGGAAAGCTTTGAGACCGCGCTGAAGCTCGCCGAAGGCCTCGCCGTCATCGAATATGCCGACGCCCCCGCGGGCGCGCCGGCCGAAGACAAGAAGAAAACCGCAAAGATCCACGACAAGAGCGGGCCGGAACGGATTCTGTTCTCGGAGAAATTCGCCTGCCCGGTCTCCGGCTTCACGATTCCCGAAATCGAGCCGCGGTTGTTCTCGTTCAACAATCCCTATGGCGCCTGTCCCGCCTGCGGCGGCCTTGGCATCGAGCAGCATATCGACGAGGACCTCGTCATTCCCGACAAGGATTTGACCTTGCGCAAGGGCGCAATCGCGCCCTGGGCCAAATCGTCCTCGCCCTATTACATCCAGACGCTGACCGCGCTCGGCAAGTTTTACAAGTTCACGCTCGACACCAAGTGGAAGGACCTGCCGAAGAAGACGCAAGGAGCCCTGCTGCACGGCTCCGGTGACGACGAGATAAAGTTCTCCTACGAGGATGGCGTCCGCTCCTACGACACCAAGAAACCGTTCGAGGGCGTCATCACCAACCTCGAGCGCCGCTACCGCGAGACCGAGAGCGAATGGGCGCGCGAGGAGCTGGCAAAGTATTTCTCCGACATCCCCTGCGAGGCCTGCAAGGGCCATCGGCTCAAGCCCGAGGCGCTCTGCGTCAAGATCGGCGGCAAGCATATCGGCGAGATCTCCGAACTGTCGGTGAAGCGCGCCGGCGAATGGTTCGAAAGCGTGCCGAAGGCGCTCAACGACCAGCAGAAGGAGATCGCCGCGCGCGTCTTGAAGGAGATCCGCGAGCGGCTGTCCTTCCTGCTCGACGTCGGCCTCAACTACCTCACGCTCTCCCGCTCCTCCGGCACGCTCTCCGGCGGCGAAAGCCAGCGCATCCGCCTCGCTTCGCAGATCGGCTCCGGGCTGACCGGCGTGCTCTATGTGCTGGACGAGCCCTCGATCGGCCTGCACCAGCGCGACAATGCGCGCCTGCTGGAAACGCTGAAGCGGCTGCGCGACCTCGGCAATACCGTGATCGTGGTCGAGCATGACGAGGACGCGATACGTCTTGCGGACTACGTGCTCGACATCGGCCCCGGCGCCGGCATGCATGGCGGCCACATCGTGGCGCAGGGCGCGCCCGCCGACATCATGCGGAATCCGAAATCGCTGACGGGCAAATACCTCACCGGCGAATTGTCAGTGCCGATCCCCGAGCGCCGGCCGCCGAACCACAGGCGAACCATCAAGGTCGTCAACGCCCGCGGCAACAATTTGAAGAACGTCTCGGCGGAAATTCCGTTGGGGCTATTCACCTGCGTCACCGGCGTTTCCGGCGGCGGCAAGTCCACGCTGCTGATCGACACGCTCTACCGTGCCATCGCGCGCAAACTCAACAACGCCAGCGAGGGCGCCGCCCCCCACGACCGCATCGAGGGGCTGGAGCATATCGACAAGATCATCGATATCGATCAGTCGCCGATCGGCCGCACTCCGCGCTCAATCCTGCGACCTATACCGGCGCCTTCACCCCGATCCGCGAATGGTTTGCCGGCCTGCCCGAAGCCAAGGCGCGCGGCTACGAGCCTGGCCGCTTCTCCTTCAACGTCAAGGGCGGCCGCTGCGAGGCCTGCCAGGGCGACGGCGTCATCAAGATCGAGATGCACTTTTTGCCCGACGTCTACGTCACCTGCGACACCTGCAAAGGTAAACGCTACAACCGCGAGACGTTAGAGGTCCTGTTCAAAGGCAAGTCGATCTCGGACGTGCTCGACATGACGGTGGAAGAAGCCGCCGAATTCTTCAAGGCGGTCCCGCGCGTGCGCGAAACCTTCAAGACGCTGCACCGCGTCGGCCTCGACTACATCCACGTCGGCCAGCAGGCGACGACACTGTCGGGCGGCGAAGCCCAGCGCGTCAAGCTGGCAAAGGAGCTGTCAAAACGCGCTACCGGCCGCACGCTCTACATCCTGGACGAGCCCACGACCGGCCTGCACTTCCACGACGTCGCAAAACTGCTCGAAGTGCTGCACGAGCTGGTCGCGCAAGGCAACACGGTCGTCGTGATCGAGCACAACCTCGAGGTCATCAAGACCGCCGACTGGGTCATCGACCTCGGCCCCGAAGGCGGCGACGGCGGCGGCGAAATCGTCGCCTGGGGCCCGCCGGAGGACATCGTCAAGGCGCCCCGGAGCTATACGGGGAAGTTTCTGGCGCCGGTGCTGAAGAAGGCGGATGGCAAGCCGAGGAAGAGTGCGGGAGCGAGTGAGGCGGCGGAGTAAGCCAGAGGCGGGGCCAACGGGTCGCGCGAATGCGCGCCCGATGATAAACTCCGCGTAATCCGCCGTTTCTTCCTCTCCACGAGCAGGTCACGCCGCCGGCGCCGCTACACCGACCAGTAGTGCGGATGCGGCTGTGAGCGGTCGCCCCAGTCGAAGGCGTCGTCATCGAGTTCGGACGGACCCACTCGCAGGTCTTCCATCGTCACGTCGGTCTGGTAGGCCTGACGCGCGGGATCAAATCGGAGTGCGTCCCACCGGATCGGACAATGATGGTGGCTGCCGAGCAGCCCGCCGGTTTTGATCACGGCGTAGGCAACCGTTCCGCTCACCTTGTCGAGCATTAGCCGCTCGATCGAGCCGAGCTTTGTGCCGTCGCGCCCGTACACGCTCACGCGCTCGACGCGATCACTGGGCACCAGGGTATGAGGCATGGCGTCCTCCCTGTTTTCCCTTGTTCGGCCGATATAATAGCACAAACGAGCCCGGCGTAGGTGATCCATCCTGCGACAAAGTCTGCAGTTACCGTACGATGGGTGGAGCGACTTGTCCGCCGTAGCCAACGGGCGAAGGCGGAAGCGATACCTATCAAAGTCGTCGTACGATGCAACATGGTGGTTTCGCTTGCGCTCTACCCACCCTCCTCACTCCTCGATCGCCGCCTGCACGAATCCGTCCGGATCATCGCAAAATTCGCGCAAGACCTTGTAGTGGTCGGTCTCGCGTACGCTCACCGGCTCCAGCCCATATTTCGTCAGCCGCAGCAGCGTCGCGTTCGGATACGCCATCAGGACAGGCGAATGCGTGGCCATGATGATCTGGCAATGGCCGATCTCGTCCATCCGCCGCATCAGTTTCAAAAACTCGATCTGCCGCGATGGCGAGAGCGCGGATTCCGGTTCGTCGAAGATGAAGATGCCCTGCCGCTGGCAGCGCTCTTCGAAGAAGCGCAGAAAGCCTTCACCGTGGGAGTGGGACAGGAAGTCCGGCGGAGGGCCTCCTCCCATTGGATATTTCTGGGCCATCTCGTCTAAGTATCGGGCAACCGAGAAAAAGCTTTCGGCGCGGAAAAACCAGCCATTGGTGATTTTGGGTAGCCAGCTCGCCCGCAACGCGTTGGACAATTGCGGTTGGCGATGCGCGACGGTTCGAGCCAGATGCGCTTGAGGTACGGCGCCGGCAGGTTGATCGGGCGGTTGCGGCTGTGAGCCATGCTCGGGGTCCCGGGGAAACAAAGTCGATTGTTAGAGTTATACAGCGAATGCCGTACAATCCTAGATGGCACTCCGCCCAATGCAAAGCGCCACCTACACCCTCTTCCGCAACGCCATCCTCCGCGAGCAACAGGTCGTTTGCCGTTATGATGGGCGCCTGCGCGAACTCTGCCCGCATATCATCGGCGCCAACAAAAGTGGCGAAGAGGTCGTGCTGGCCTGGCAGTTCGCCGGCGAAAGCTCGGGCCCGCTGCCGCAATGGCGCTGCCTGAAGCTGGCGAATGTCAGCAATGCCCATATGCGCAAGGGTCGCTGGCACGAGGGCCGCTCGCATCGCACGACGCAGACCTGCGTTAACGAGATCGATCTCGACATCAACGTTCACGTTCGAAAGCGGCGCTGACGCGAGGCCTGCCTGCCCGTATTCACGCTCCAAACCGTGTACCGCCATTGATGGGTATCGCTTCCGCTTATGCTCGTTGAGCTTCGGCGGACCAGTCGCTCCACCTATCTTACGAGGCGCGCGACTCTCTCTCTCGCAGATCGCGAACGCGTTTTACGCCACACGTCGCCGCACTGCTGTCGAAATAGCAACCTGTCCGCGCCAATGAGCGAACGCGCTTCGGTCCAATTTTTGCCGGCATACATGACGTATGGTTAACCTGCGAACGACGTTCTCACATCCGCGCGAACGTCGCTTGCAGACGGCTCTCTGGGGGCGCGTTCGCGCCCGCTTTCCGAAAACGATACGTCACCATGCCGGTGCAATCGGTCCGCTATGGGGCCTGCAGGGGGTTATACGAGTGTTCAACTTCAGGGGACAAAATATGAAACGACTACTTCTAGCTGGTGTGGCTCTTTCGGTCGCGACCGCGGCCTCGGCCGCCGACCTGCGGGCGCGGCCCTACGCCAAGGCGGCTCCCCCGGCGGCGGTGGTTGCGGCGTATAACTGGTCCGGCTTCTATATCGGTGCGATGGGCGGCTATGGCTGGGAGAGCGAGGGCGATGGCGGCGGCGGCTTCGGCGGCGGCACGATCGGCTACAACTGGCAGCTTCCCGGTAGCCAGTTCGTATTCGGTGTCGAAGTCGACGCCGCTGGTGCCAGCATCAAGGACAGCCTCACCGCAGACATCGGCGGGGGTGTCCTGGCCACGGAGGAACTCAAGATCAACTCGTTCGGCAGCGTGACCGGCCGCGCGGGCTTCGCATTGGATGCGGCCCTCATCTACGCCAAGGGCGGTTTTGCGTGGGCCAACAGAAAGGACTCCTTTCCATTCCAGCGCTCGGCGTGTCGCTTTCGGATAGCCAGTCTCACACCGGATACACCATCGGCGGCGGCCTCGAATATTTGTTCACGCCGAACTGGTCGGCCAAGGCCGAATACATGTTCACCAGCCTCGGCAGCGAGACCTACAATCTGGGCGGCGACGTGTTTGACTCCGGTACGGTCGATTTTCACACCATCAAAGTCGGCGTGAACTACCACTTCAGGTGAGCCGAGAACTGCAACTAATACGAACCGTCGTCACCCGCGAAGGCGGGTGACCAAGTCTTCCAGAGGCAGCGGTGTTTGGCCGATAGGCCGCGGCGTACTGGATACCCCGCATTCGCGGGGTATGACACCGCGTTTGTAACGAACAACGGACCGCTCACACCACCTCCAGCACCAACTCCATCGTCATCAGCACCGGATTGTCGCCGCGCATCAGCCGTCCCTCGGCAATGCCGCCGAGATAATCGACAAGCGCGACATCGACCTCCGCATGCGACGTGCCGTCAGCGCCGGGCGCGATCAGGCCGTCCCTGATCGCAAGCTCGGTTGCAAACGGCACCACGGTTCGGCCATCGGTGAAATGCGCGCCGATGGTGGAGCCGACGCCGCCGTGAATCCGCGCGCGCAGGATTCCGTGCTGCCGGCAGAAAGTCTCCAGCGCCGCAGCAAAATCCTGGTTCGGCCGCAGCCGCAGCGCAAAGGCGCGGCTCGTGGTCTCGGCGTCCGTGCTCGCGCACGCCACCGGCCCGAACAATTTGAAATTGGTCTCGGGATCGGGCTCGGCCACAAACATCGCGCCGTCGATGCCGAATGCTTCCACCGCGAACGATTCGGCGACGACGCTTTCCTCGGGAAGAATGTGGCCGCCGTGCAGTTGTCCGTCCGTCTCGGTCCACAGCCCGTGGCAATGGAAGAACGGCGCGCCGTCGCGCTCGCCGAGCGTCATCGCGCCGAGCTTCAGCGGCGTGATGCCGGCGGGCCGAAACGTATCGCTGTAGAACGCGGCATTCGCGCCGGTCTTCGACAGCGCTGGCATTACATAGGCAAACGGCCCGAGTGCCCCTCCCCGCATGCTCAACACGCCGCCGGAAAATCCGGCTTCGGCAAAGCCGCCGCGCGCGGCCTCGAGCAGCGGCAGGCCGGCTCGCAGCGTCAACGAAAACGCCCGTCCCCGCGCCTCCACCCATTGGATGCGCTCGGGCGCGGGCGGCCGGGCTGCGCGATGCTGCGCATCGGCTCAACTGCGTGTTTTCGAGACGCTGTCATTGGACGCGTTTTCCTCCCGCGAACCGGACGCCACTTCGCTCGAAAACGCTTTGGTCTCAAGCAGTCCCCTCGCCTCCAGCTCATCGCGAACCAGCCGCTTCGGAATCTTGCCGTAACCGGATTTCGGCAGCGCCTCCCAGAAGAAGAAGCGCTTCGGCATTTTGTAGCGCGGCACCTTGGGCGCCAGGAATGCGGCAAGCTCCGCTTCGCTCACGGCGCCAGCGCCCTCGCGCGCGACGCAGACGGCGACCCCTACCTCGCCCCAGAACGGGTCGGGCACGCCGAGCACGGCAACCTCGCCGATCGCGGGATGGGTGAGAATCTTCTCCTCGACTTCGCGCGGATAGATGTTGGAGCCACCGGAGATGTACATGTCCGAGGCGCGGCCGGTGATGTAGACGAATCCCCTCCTCGTCCATGTGGCCGAGATCGCCGGTACGAAACCAGCCGTCGCGAAACGCCTTCGCGTTGGCCTCGGGGTTGTCATAATAGCCGGCGAACACGGCGGGGCCGATCACGCAGATCTCGCCGGTCTCAAACGGCTTGAGCTCGCGCCCGTCGTCGCCCTGGATCGACACCTGCATGCCGGTGCGCTCGAAGCCGCAGGTACCGATGCGGGCCTGCGGGCCGTCCTCCGTGTCGTGCAGACTGGCCGGCATCACCGTGATGTTGCCAGTGACCTCGCCGAGGCCGAAATACTGCACGAGCACCTTGCCGAGCTTGTTCAGCGCGGCCTTCTGGTCCTCGCGATACATCGGCGCGCCGGCATAGATCACGAAGCGCAGCGAGGAATGATCATATTTGTCGACTGCCGGATGCTCGACCATCATCTTCAAAATCGTCGGCACGGTAAAGATGTTGCTGACGCGATGAGCCTCAATCAACCGGAACGCTTCGGCGATGTCGAACTTTTCCGACGGCAGCAGGATGGTCGGTACGCCGCGCGCCGCCTGCACGAGCTGGTGCACGCCGGCACCGTGCGACAGCGGCGCGACCACCAGCGAGGCATCCGTCTCCGTCGTGCCCGGCATCAAATCGGCGAGATGATTTGTCACCACAAAGGCCATTTGCCCATGGGTAAGAACCGCGGCCTTGGAGCGCCCGGTCGTGCCGGAGGTGAAGAAGAACCAGCAGGGATCGTCGTAGTCGACCGCTGCATTCTCGACCTTCGCGCCAGCATGCTCGCCGATCACGTCACTGACCGTCTTCTCGCCGAGGGCGCCCTCGCCGATCCTCCAGATGAATTCGAGCGCGGGATTGGCTGCCGCTGTGGCGTGGTCCGGGAAATCGCCATGGCACAAAAGCCTTCGCACCGGAGGCGCTGGCGAGATAGGCGACCTCGTCCGGCATCAGGCGGAAATTGGTCGGCACCCAGACTGCGCCGAGCCGAAAGGCCGCGAACATCGACCAGAACATCTCGTCGCAATTTTTGGAATGGACGAGGATGCGGTCGCCCTTGGCGATACCGCGCGCCGCGAGGCCTGCGGCCAGAGCCGACACGGCACCATCGATCTCGCGCCAGGTCCAGGATTTGTCGCCCCAAATGAAGCCAATGCGGTCGCCATGGCGGCGGGCATTCTGGGTCAGCATATGCGCCAGATTCATCACCCGGCGCGACATCCGCGCGAGACCGCCGCGCGGGGTAGGAATCGTCATCGTTTCAGTCACAGGGAATCAACCATCACGCTTCGGACAACAGACATAGAACATCTCATGACAACGATAGCAGAAAGGCCGGCGTCAGCTCAAATCCGCCGCCGCGGCTTACCGGCCGTGATAGTCCCCGCCAGCGGGGCCGACGCCACCATGATCCAGCCATGCGCTCGCGTCCATAAGCCCGCGCAAATGATTTTCGTCGGCTAATGGAAGATCGAGGACATCAAGGGTGCCGTCGACGGCAGCCCGTGGTCGGTCTGCACCCCGCTTATCGTCTCATTCAAGTATTAGAATTGAATCGAAAGCCCGTCAGCCATGTGTTGAGCCGACGGGCTCTCCAGAATTTACTGCGGATGATTGGCCAGTTCCTGATCGCTCAAGCGCCAGTCCTGCCAGAGCTGAAGTGCGCCCAGCAGGACGACGATTCCACCGAGGGCGACGTGCCAGGCCCGAAGCATGTCGTCACCGGCATAGCCGAATATGAAGGGCGAGGCGGCCAGCCAGAGGCCGAGCGCGATCTCCCCCACCTCTTCCCAGCGCTGCAGTGCGACATATTCGAGTTGGGCCAGACCGAAGACCAGCATGCCGATCACGAACGTATTGAGGATCATCGTGCTGCGTTCGGCGTCCATCACGTCGTGGCTGGAGAACGGAAACCACGGCGATACCACGATCAGCACGCCAAGCAGCATGCCTAACCAATCTTCCCACGTGCGATGCTTGCTGATGAAACCAAAGCCCGACATTGTAGACCTCCCCTTGAAAGAGGCATACGTCGGCGGCCGCGATCACAGCATTTCCGATATCGAACCCAGACCCGGCCGCATCAGCGGCGTATGTCATTCTAAAGACGTAGGAACCTCACCCCCGGTTGCAAGGCCTCGCCCGCAAAGTTCCTGTGCGATTGCGTCCTTATTGCACTGCACCGAGCCGCTACGCGCTCTGGCGCTGGCGCCAGCCGGCTCGTTGAGGTGGTCGGTTGCGACGATATCACCGCGGTGCCCAGCAATGCAGGGGTAAGGCTCAAGACAGCATATCAGCGAGGCAGTTGTCCGTTCGTCGCCGGTTTGCGCCGGCGGGTTCATGTCTCTAAATCAAGCAGTGAATCATCCGGGAATCGCTGCATGGCCGCCGTCCGCGACAACAAGGCTCAAAACCGCTTCGAACTCGATATCGATGGCGCCGTGGCATTTGCGAACTATCGCATCACGCCCGCGGCGGTCATCATCACCCATACAGAAACGCCGCGCGCCCTGCGCGGCCGCGGCATCGCTTCTGAGCTGGTCAGGGGCGCCCTCGAACTGATCCGCGCCGACGGACGCAAGGTCATCGCCGGCTGCGGCTTTGTCGTGGATTATCTGCGCAGAATCCGGAATTTGCCGATCTGACGGGGTGACGTGGCACACCAAACCACCGTCGTCCCTGCGAAACGCAGGGGCGACGGCGATAGGTGGCACTCTCACGTAATCCGGATCGACATATCCGGCAGGCCTTCGAGCTTGCACAGGATAACGTCGCCCTTCACGACGGGACCGACATTTTCCGGCGCGCCCGAATAGATGATGTCACCCGCTTTGAGCTCGAAAGCTTCCGAAAGCTTGGCGATTTGCTCCGCCACGTTCCAGATCATATTCCGCAGATCGGAGTTTTGCTTGACGGCGCCATTCACCGCCAGCGAGATCGCGCCCTTGGTAAAATGGCCGGTCTTCGCGGCTGGATGAATCGGCCCGAGCACCGCGGAGCGATCAAAGCTCTTGCCGATTTCCCATGGCTTCTTCTCGTCGCCCATCGCCCGCTGCAGATCGCGCCGCGTCATGTCGAGGCCTAACGCATAGCCGTAGACATGATCGAGCGCTTGCTCCATGGGGATTTTGGTGCCGCCCGATTTCAGCGCCGCCACCAACTCAACCTCGTAGTGATAGTTCTTGGTGAGCGACGGATACGGATGATCGCCAACCGTTCCGATGGCGACATTCTGGATCGCGTCGGTCGGCTTTTGAAAGAAGAACGGCGGCTCGCGATTGGGATCGGAGCCCATTTCGCGGGCATGCGCGGCATAGTTGCGCCCGATGCAATAGATCCGCCGCACCGGAAAAACATCGGTCTCGCCGACGATGGGTATGGTCGTCGTGCCAACCGGAAAAATCGATTTCGGGCCGGCCTGCGCTGCGGCCTTGCCCCCTTGTGCCGCTGTACCCGCCAGCGCCAGCGCGCCCGTGGCCAGAATGGTCCTGCGATCAACGTAGCTCAATGGCATCCTCCTTGTTTTACGAGTCTTCTTGTCCGCCTGCATCTACAGCGTTTTCTCCACGAAGTAGATACCGTTTCGCGTTTGCAGCGTTGCAATCGCACCAAAAAAGAAGGCCCGCGACGCCGCGGACCTTCGCATGTCAGGATCAAGCGAAGCGTCAGTGCTTGATATCAGGCGGCAGCTTGCCACCATTGGCGGCCAGCTTGGCCATGACCTGCTTGTGTAGCCAGATGTTCATGCTGGCGGAATCGTTGCTGTCTCCGGTGTAGCCGAGTTCTTTCGCAAGATCCTTGCGCGCGGCGAAGCTGGAATCGATGTCGAGCGCCTTCATCAGATCGACGATCGAGGTGCGCCACTCCAGCTTCTCGCCCTTGGCCTTCACTGCCTGGTCGAGGATCGGCGCGACGTCGACAGTCGCCGCAGGTGCAGCGGCCGCACCGGACGATCCGCCTTCCGCAGCCGCACCGCCGCCAGCCGGCGCGGCGTCTGCCTTGGTGCCGAATATCGCGCTCATGATTTTTCCGAAAATGCTCATCGTTCGCTCCCAATGAGTTGAGGATGGGGTGAGTCTTTGGAGGCACTGTTTTGACCGGCAGCACCACGCCGGGATCGCCTGCAAGTCTAACCACCCAGGCGGAGCTTGCCAACGAAACATTCACCTAAGCGTGAGTGCGTTTGTTGTTGGTTGAGAGTACCCTATCTCGACAGTTCGCGACACGGCCAGTTCCACCCTCTGTCTTCGCGTCTGGCCTGATCGTGATCGTTTTATGAAACGGCGCGTGTGCGTCTTTCGATTGGCGCGCAATGCGACCGCGAGGGAGACAGCGACCATGGCCACTTATCACGGCAATGTCACATCGATGGCGCAGCGCGCACCGGATGCCGCTGCCGCACCAGTCATCCGAACCATCAGTTTCGCCGAACTGGGCCGCGCGTTGCGGCGCGGCTGGGAAGATTTCAAGGCGGTGCCGAGCCACGCCATCCTCCTGTGTGTGATCTATCCCGTTCTCGGACTGGTGCTGGCACGCGTCGCTCTCGGCTATTCTGTCATACCGCTGTTGTTTCCGCTGGCCGCAGGCTTCGCCCTGATCGGCCCATTCGCGGCGCTTGGCCTCTACGAGATGAGCCGCCGTCGCGAACGCGGCGAACCGGCAACTGCCTGGGATGCGCTCGAGGTGCTGCGTTCGCCGTCGTTCGGCGCGATGCTCGGGTTCGGCGTGCTGCTGCTGGCACTTTTTGTGACCTGGGTGGCGACCGCGCAGGCGATCTACATCGCTGCGTTCGGCTATGCGGGAGTGACCGGCTTTTCCGATTTCGCGACGCGTGTGCTGACGACGCCACAAGGCTGGTGGCTAATCGTGGTTGGCTGCGGCGTCGGCTTCCTGTTTGCCCTCGTCGCGCTCTGCATCAGCGTGGTCTCGTTCCCGCTGATGCTGGACCGTCATGCCGGCGCTGGCGATGCGATGGTGACCTCGCTGCGCGCGGTCGCACACAACCCGGTGCCGATGGCTGCCTGGGGCTTGATCGTGGCGGTGCTGCTGGTCGCGGGAACGTTGCCGTTCTTCCTCGGCCTTGCCGTCGTCATCCCGCTGCTCGGGCACGCTACCTGGCATCTCTATCGGGAGACGATCGAGCCGGAACTCAACCCGCAGCCGCTTCCGCCCCGCCCGCACCGCGAACGCAAGCCTGCTGCCGATTTCCCGGCCAATCTGTTCCCCTGGCGGCGCAGGGATGACGATTAGGCCTGCACGGAACCTGATCGATCAAACCGCCGGTCGAATCCGACCCGGCGGTTTGATTGTTCACCTCTCGCTAACGATGAATTGAGCACGTTCAACGGAATAGCATTGCGCGCACCTACATAAGCCTTGTTTTGGCCGACCTTGCTTCGAACATTCGGCGTGGCTTCGACACAACGCCGAAGACGCATCGATCGTGGAGCGAACGGCACGATGATCTCTCGCCTTTCCCTGCGCGCCCTGACCTTGGGCGCGCTCCTACTAACCTCTACGGCCGCGCTCGCGGCGCCCTGCGGCACGGGCCCGTTCGAAACATGGCTGGAGGACTTCAAGAAGGAAGCGGCCTCCAAGGGAATATCGGCGTCCGCCATCCAGGCCGGCCTGACCGGCGTCACGTTCGATAAGAGTGTGCTGGCCCGCGACCAATCGCAAAAGGTCTTCAGCCAGAGTTTTGAGGAATTCTCCGGCCGCATGGTCCCGCCCCGGCTGACGCGTGGGTCCAACATGCTCAAGCAATACGGCTCGGTGCTCGGACGCATCGAACAGGCGTACGGCGTGCCCGGAGAAATATTGGTGGCGATCTGGGGCCTGGAAACCGATTTCGGCGTCAACATCGGAAAATACCCGACGCTGCGCGCGCTGGCGACGCTGGCTTATGATTGCCGCCGCGCTGACATGTTCAAGGCCGAGTTGATGGACGCACTACGCATCGTCGAGCGCGGTGATATCGCGCCGCAGGAAATGCGCGGCGCCTGGGCCGGCGAAATCGGCCAGACCCAGTTCATGCCGTCGTCCTACATCAAGTTCGCGGTCGACTTCGACGGCAACGGCCGCCGTGACCTCCTGCGCAGCCCGCCCGACGTGCTGGCCTCAACCGCCAACTTCCTCGCCAACCACGGTTGGCAGCGCGGCAAGGACTGGGAGCCCGGCGGCGCCAATTTCGCTGCGATCAAGGAGTGGAACAAGAGCGAGGTCTATGCAAAGACCATCGGCTATTTCGCGACACAGCTTTCGCGGGCGCCTTAACACGAACTCAGAGGGCTGGCCGTAGTGACCAGGCCTTGCAGGCCGGCCCATTCACCAAGGCTGCCACTGCGGCAGCCGCGTTGCGACTGCCCACCGTAATAATGAATTAATATTCAATTCATCAAGTAAACGGCATGCGATTCGCGCATAAGAAGATTCCAAAAGCGTCGGCATTTGCGGCACGTTTTGTCGCCCCTTGATAGCCTTCGAGCTGGTTCCGGCCTCCTTGGTCGCCAATTAAGGGTTACCTGACGATTACGAGAAACCCGCAAATCTACGGCATTACTTTACATGTTTGGCGCACGCCATCACGTGCTTCCGCCGGCCAATCCGCCACTATGTCGACTCGTTAAGCGGCCGTTACCGTCGTTATGCATTCCAGGATTAGCTGCATCGCAACATAAGAAGTTCTGCACTGCAAAAAACCGAGCTATATTCATTTCAACGATGAAGCCGTCCTCCAAAGGCTGAATCGTAACTGCAAGGAGACTACCATGTTGCTCTCGCTCATCCGCATGATCCAGGCGTTTCGGGATTATCAGCGCAATGTCAGCGAACTGTCCCAGCTTAGCGATCGGGAACTGGCCGATATCGGCCTTGATCGTTCGGACATTCCGCGCGTTGCCGCCGGAAACTACAACGGCTGATCATTGCTCAGCCGCCTGGATGAACGGATAACGCCCGCCCCGCTGCGGGCGTTGTCGTTTGCACGGGCCAGGCTTCGCTTGAAGCGCGCTTCGTAGGTGCGCCAGGCGCGAAAACGCGCTAACCCTGCGCGCATGATTTCCAACACTCTCAAAACCGACACCGTCCATGTGATCGGCGGCGGCCTTGCCGGCTCGGAAGCGGCCTGGCAGATCGCCAATGCAGGCGTTCGCGTCGTCCTGCACGAGATGCGCCCCTTGCGGATGACCGAGGCCCATCGCACCGAGGGCCTGGCCGAACTCGTCTGCTCCAACTCGTTCCGCTCGGACGACGCCGCCAACAACGCCGTCGGCCTGCTGCACGCCGAAATGCGCCGGCTGGGCTCGCTGATCATGCGCTCCGCCGACGCCAATCAGGTGCCGGCGGGCGGGGCGTTGGCGGTCGACCGCGACGGGTTTTCCGCCGCCGTCACCCGGGCCTTGCACGACCATCCCCTGATCGAGATCGACCGCTCGGAAATCGCCGGCCTGCCACCGGCCGAATGGGGCAACGTGATCGTCGCGACCGGCCCCCTCACCTCGGCGCCGCTGGCGGACGCCATTCGCGAACTGACCGATGAGAACGCGCTGGCGTTCTTCGATGCGATCGCGCCGATCGTGCACAAGGATTCCATCGATATGTCGGTGGCGTGGTTTCAGTCGCGCTACGACAAGGTCGGGCCCGGCGGCACCGGCGCCGATTACATCAACTGCCCGATGACAAAGGAGCAGTATGACGCCTTCGTCGCGGCGCTGCTGGCCGGCGACAAGGTGGATTTCAAGGACTGGGAAACTAACACGCCCTATTTCGATGGCTGCCTGCCGGTCGAGGTGATGGCCGAGCGCGGCCACGAGACGCTGCGGCACGGACCGATGAAGCCCGTCGGGCTGACCAATCCGCACAACCCCATGGTCAAGCCTTACGCCATCGTGCAACTGCGGCAGGACAACAAGCTCGGCACGCTCTACAACATCGTCGGCTTCCAGACCAAGCTTAACTACGGCGCGCAGCAGCGCGTGTTCCGTACCATTCCAGGGCTCGAGAACGCCGAATTCGCCCGGCTCGGCGGCCTGCACCGCAACACCTTCCTGAACTCGCCAAAGCTGCTGGATGGACAATTGCGGCTGCGCGCGCAGCCACGGCTGCGCTTTGCCGGCCAGATGACCGGCTGCGAGGGCTATGTGGAATCCGCGAGCATCGGCCTGATCGCAGGCCTCTATGCCGCGGCAAATGCGCGAGGACAGTCGCTCGAACCGCCGCCTGCGACGACGGCGCTGGGCTCGCTGCTCGGCCATATCACCGGCGGCCACATCGAAACGATCGAGGCCGGAACGCGCTCATTCCAGCCGATGAACATCAATTTCGGCCTGTTTCCGCCGCTTGCCAGCGTGCCGACCAAGAAGGCCGATGGCAGCAGGCTCCGCGGCAATGAGAAGACGGTCGCCAAGAAGCAGGCGCTCAGCGCACGCGCCTTGTCCGATCTCGATCGCTGGATCGCCGATCGTCTGCGCGTAGCGGCGGCGGCGTAATCCCATGGGCTTGCCGAAAGACGACGCCGCCACCCTGTCGGCGCGATGGATCGAAGGCGTGCTACTCAAGCGTGACGTGTTCTCGACCGTCGAACGCGGCCGGTTTCGCGAGGATAGCGGCGAGGTCGATGCCGTGCTGCGCCGGCTCGATCAGGTGCCGCTGTGGTCCTATCCGCTCGCCCAACGTCTGTTCGTACGCGAGCGCCGCGCCCTGGCGCTGGCGCGCGATCTCGACGTCGGCCCGAGACTGCTATGGGCCGGTCGGCAGGCACTGGTGCGCGGCTTCATCGACGGCGTTGCGCTACATCTGGCAAAGCCCCATGACGACATCGCCTATTTCCGTTCCGCCAAATCAGCTCTTCGCAAGCTGCACCGCGCCGGCATCTGCCATAACGATCTCGCCAAGGAGCAGAATTGGCTGGTGGGCCGCGACGGCCGCGCCTATGTGACCGATTTTCAACTGGCGGCCTGCTTCAAGACAAGAAGCCGCCTGTTCCGGATCGCGGCTTACGAAGATCTGCGGCATATGCTGAAGCACAAGCGCAGCTACGCGCCGGCGGCGCTGACGCCGATGGAGCGCAAGATTTTAGCGCGCAAATCCCTTGTCGCCAGTATCTGGCTCAAGACCGGCAAGAAGGTCTATCAGGCCATCACCCGCGGCCTGTTCAACTTCACCGATCGCGAAGGCGGCGGCCGCCGGCTGGTCAACGACGCGCCGGTGCTGAGCGCCCTGATCAGGAAAAATCCCGAGGTGCGCGATACCGCCATTGTCGCGTTCGCCGACCGCCGGACCGGCGTCGGCCTGTATGCCTTCGTCGAGGCTGACAAGGTCGCGCTGGAAAAGCAGTTGCGCAGCGAGCTTTCGTCGGCCAAAGGCGTCAAACCGCCGGAGCATATCCAGGTGGTACATGCCCTGCCCCGCGATGCCGCCGGCAAGCCGCGCACGGAGATCTTGCAGCTTGTGGCGATGAACCAGCTCGACCTGATCGAGCCGCTGATCACGAGCGATATCGACCGCGCGTTCCTGAAGGACATTCTGGAGAGCCGCAAGAATCTGCGCGACCGGTTCAATTTTGAGAGTAGCGAGTTGAATTCGCGGCCGAATTGATTCCCGCGTGTCCCGGGCGCGATGCAGCGCGCTTCGCGCTGCTTCGCAGAACCGGGACCCACCTGGCGGTGACGGATAGACCCCGGATCAGCAGCGCACCACGTCGCAAGCATAGCGCGTCGAAGACGCGCGTGAACGCGCTGTTGGCGCTGCGCAGCATCCGGGGAACGCCGGAAACCTACCCACCAAACTCCCGCGAGCGCGAGGCGCGCCAGAGCGTCCACAGCGTCCGGAGTCGTGACGTTGGATGCGGCACGAACGGATCGACGTCAGCCCGTGACATCCGCTCCAGATCGCGGCGAACCATCGCCAGCGGCAGGAATACCGGCCGCACTTGCGGCGGCACATGCGTCAGCAACTCGAAGGCCGTACGGAGATGTTTTTGCCCCTCTCCGATCAACTGATCGATCGCGGCACGCGCCTGCGGCGTCTGCTTGCCCGAAAAGACCTGCTCCATCCCGCTGCCATGTTGCTGCAGCAGTTGCAGCGGCACGAACAATTGCCGCCGCGCAGCATCGAGCGGCAGCGCTGCGATCACCTGCGCCATGCCCTGGGCGATACCCGCATGGCGGGAGAGATGGTCGATCGCCACCGACGGCTGTGCCGCAGTCCGCGCAGCCAACGAGAACAGCGCCGACGAGGTGTCGGTGACATAGCCTTCCAGCGCCGCCATCGACGGCATTGGATCATTGTAGAGATCGAATTGGTGCTCCTCGATCAGCCGCGACAGCGGCTCGATCGGCAGGCGGAATTCGCCGATGGTCTGCAGGAGTTCGGCTGCGACCGGGTTGCCTTCGACGCCGCCATGGCCGGCGCCTCCCAGCATGTCGGTCCACCATTGCAGCCGGATTTCGCCCGGCAACGGCTGACTGACCTGCTCGCGCACGCGCAAAATCTCGACGTTGAAGGCATAGATCGACAGCAGCGCGCGGCGCTGGACCTGAGGCAGGAACAGTGTCGAGGCATAGCGGACAAAGTCGTGCGTGCGCACCAGATCGGCGCAGAACGCAGCGGATTCTTTCGACGTTGCCGTGGCGCTCATGGCACCGCGATCAATGCCGCCGCGACACGCCGCCGCTCGCCCAGCATGATGTTGTAGGTGCGAATCGCCGGACCCGTCTGCATCGGGTCCAGCACCACCCTGACCGTCCGCAGCGCCTCGCGAAGGCCGCGCGGGGGCAGCCAGACTTCGGTGCCGGTGCCGACAATCAGCGTATCGATGGAATTGGCCACCTTGAACACGCGGTCCAGCGAATATTGATCGATCTCGGCGGGCTTTGTCACCGGCCAGGCCCAGATGCCGTCCGGCAGGCACAGCAGCGAGCCGCGATGCGACATGTCGGCGAAAGCGAAGCCGCCCTTGCCGTAGGCTTCGATCGGTGCCGGCCTCGGAAGATGCGGAGCGTCCGAGGAAGAGCTTGTTTGACTGGGCATGACCTTTTCCGAAAACCTGTTCCCACCCTCGGGGTCCAGCCCGAGGGCATGCTTTTCGGACTATGCGCTATTTCTTCGCAGGCTTATCCGGCGCCTCGCGGTGCTCGCCAACGCCGAGATAGATCAGGATCGGCGCAGCGATGAAGATCGAGGTGTAGGTGCCAACCAGCAGCGCGCCGAACACCATGACGGCCGTAAAGCTGTGGATCGCGTGACCGCCGAACAACAACAGCGCCAGCAACGCCAGCGTCACCGTGACGTGGGTGATGATCGAGCGCGACAGTGTCGAATTGATGGATTCGTTCAGGAGCTGCGGCATCGGCATTTTCTTGTAGCGCCGCAGCATTTCCCGGATGCGATCGTAGATCACGACCGTATCGTTCAGGGAGTAACCGAGAATCGTCAATAACGCGGCAATACTCGTGAGGTCGAAATCGACCTGCGAGATCGACATGAAGCCGATCGTCAGCACGATATCGTGGACGTTGGCGATCATGGCGCCGAGCGCGAACTGCCATTCGAACCGGAACCAGAGATAGATCAGGATTGAGAAAATCGCGAGCATCATGCCGAGCATGCCGTAAGCCAGCAATTCGCCGGAAACGCGCGGTCCCACCACTTCGACGCGGCGATACTCAACGGAATCGCCGAGCGCGCCGCGGACTTTCTGCACCGCAGCCTGCTGCGCGGCGTCGCCGCCGGGTTGCTCGGCTACCCGAATCAGCACGTCGGCCGGACCGCCGAATTGCTGCAACTGAATGTCGCCTAGGCCAAGATTGCTCAGCGACGCGCGCATCGCGCCGATATCGGCGGAACCGGACTTGGACTGCACTTCAAGCAGCGTGCCGCCCTTGAAGTCGATGCCGAAATTCAGCCCGTGGGTGAAAAACAGCACGATCGCGAGGATCGAAAGAGCCGCGGAGATTGGGAAGCTGATGCGACGAAAGCGCGTGAAATCGAAATGCGTGACGTCAGGGACGATGCGCAGCGGCGGCAACAGATCGAACACGGCGACCACGGTCAGCACGACGATCAGAACGCCCAGTGCAATGAGAATAGATTGAGTCACAGTGGGGTCCCTAGATCGGCACGGTCTTCGGCCGCTTCCAGCGCACCCAGCCAGCGACGATCAGGCTGGTGAGCGTAAACGCTGTGAAGACCGTGGTGATGATACCGATGCCGAGCGTGACGGCGAAGCCGCGAACCGGGCCGGTGCCGATGTAGAACAGCACCGCTGCGGCAATGAAGGTGGTGATATTGGAGTCCAAGATAGTCGCCAGCGCCCGCCTGAAGCCGGCGTCGATCGCCGAAATCGCATTGCGTCCGCCGCGCAGCTCCTCGCGGATGCGCTCATAGATCAGCACGTTGGAATCGACCGCGATGCCGACCGTCAGCACGACGCCGGCGATGCCGGGCAGCGTCAGCGTGGCGTTGAGTAGCGACAGGATGCCGAAGATCATCGCGACGTTGATGGCGACCGCTATGTTGGCGAACACACCGAACAGGCGGTAGGTCAGCAGCATGAATGCGATGACCATGATCGAGCCGACATAGGCGGCGAGCTTGCCCTTCTCGATCGAGTCCTGCCCGAGGCCGGGACCGACGGTGCGCTCCTCGATCACGGTCAGCGGCGCCGGCAGTGCGCCGGCACGCATTAGCAGCGCGAGTTCGTTGGCCGCCTGCACCGTGAAGCTGCCGGAAATCTGCCCCTGGCCGCCGGTGATCGGTTCGCGGATCACGGGTGCAGAAATCACCTTGTTGTCGAGGATGATGGCAAAGGGTTGCCCGACATTTTCCGACGTCGCCTGCGCGAATTTGCGCGAGCCCGAACTGTTGAACTTGAAGTTCACGATCGGCTCGTTGGTGCGCTGGTCGAAGCCCGGCTGCGCGTCTGTCAGGTCGCCGCCTGACACCAGCACCTGCCGCTTGATGACGTAGGGCACCTTGGGCGATTGCTCGCTCATCAGGACTTCCAGATCGGCCGGCACCCGCCCCGACTGGGCCTGATCCGGCGATACCGACGGATCGACCATGCGGAATTCCATCTTGGCGGTCTGGCCAAGGATGCGCTTCAGCTCGGTTGGATCCTGCAATCCCGGCACCTGAACCAGGATACGATCGGTGCCTTGCCGCTGGATCAAGGGTTCGACCGTGCCCAGTTCGTTGATACGGCGCTCGACGATCTGGATCGACTGTTCGATCGTTTGCCGTATGCGCTCGGTGATGGCGGCTTGCGGCACCGCGAGACGGATCAGGCCGCCACCGGCATCCGAGACTTCGAGGCTGCGCTGCCCGCTGGAGCCGAGCAGACCGCCGAGCGGTTGCGAAAGCTCGCGCAATTTGGTGAGGGCAGCCTGCTGGTCGGTCTCCTTGACGCGGACTTCGGCGGCGTCGCCGCGGACGGCAAGGCCGGTATAGCCGATCTTGGCGTCGCGCAGCACGCGGCGGACCTCGTCGCGCACCTGGTCGAGCTTTTCCTTCTTCACGTAATTGGCGTCGACTTCGAGCAGCAGGTACGAGCCGCCCTGCAGATCGAGGCCGAGCACGATGTGGCGCTGCGCCCACACCGGCCAGGTCTTCACCCGCTCCTGCGAAAAAAGTTCGGAACGGCGAACAGGCAGACGATCAGCGCGGTCAGAATGATCGCCAGCGCCTTCCACCGCGAGAAATACAACATCGAGTAGACCCGTCAGGAAAATGCGCCGCGGCAAGCGGCGCGGAAAACTCAGCTCGCGGACGTCTCGTCCTTGGCTTCACTCTTTTCCTTGGCCGGCTCGCCCTTGGCGCGAACGCCCGAAATCATCTGCCGCATCTGCCGCACGCGGACGCCGTCCGAAATCTCGAACTCGATCTGGTCGTCGTCCACCACCTTGGTCACCTTGCCGACCAGGCCGCCCGAGGTGACGACGGTGTCGCCGCGGCGGATGTTTTTGACCAGTTCCTGGTGATCCTTGATCTTCTTCTGCTGCGGTCGCAGAATCAGGAAGTACATGATCACGAAGATCAGTGCGAACGGCAGCAGCGACATCAACATGCTGTTGGCATCGCCACCGGCTGCAGCCTGGGCGTACGCAGGGGTAATCAGCATTCGAACAATCCTCGTGAGACGGAAAAGAACCGGCCATGCCTGGGCACAGCAGCTTGGGCACGTCGCCGGTCCGGGTAAATTTGCGCGGACTATAGCGGCGGCGGGCCCAATTGCAACGTTGGCCGCCCCCTCATTTAGGCCGCTTGCGAGAGCTTCCAAGGCCCGTTAAGGCTGCCCCGTCAGGAACTCGGGAAATGTCGAAAAAAGCCAAGAAAACTGCGGCTCAAACAGCGTCCCGCGCCGCCCCCAAGGCGGCCTCGCGAGGACATGGGAAAACCGCGACAAAAGGTCCGGCAAACAGGCTTAACGGCGCCACCGCCGAGCGGATCGCCATCGCGCTGGAAGCGATCGCCGGCCATCTCTCCGCGGCCTCGCCGGCGACGGGAGGCCCCGAGGCGTTCGGCTCGGCCGATGCCTTTGTCTGGCATCCGGAGGGGCGCCTTTCGCCGGTACCGCGCGTCAGCCGCGTCGACCTCGGCCTGCTCAAGGGCATCGACCGGATGCGCGACATCCTGATCGAAAATACCGAGCGCTTTGCCGACGGCCTGCCCGCCAACAACGCGCTGCTGTGGGGCGCGCGTGGCATGGGCAAGTCGTCGCTGGTGAAGGCAACCCATGCCAGCATCAATATCGACCGCAAGCCGGCCGACCGGCTCAAGCTCATCGAGATTCACCGCGAGGACATCGAGAGCCTGCCCGGCCTGATGGACCTCCTACGCAACTCCGATTTCCGCTTCATCGTGTTTTGCGACGACCTCTCCTTCGACGGCAATGACGCCTCCTACAAATCGCTGAAAGCTGTCCTGGAAGGCGGTATCGAAGGGCGCCCCGACAACGTCATCCTCTACGCGACCTCCAATCGGCGGCATCTCTTGGCGCGCGAGATGATCGAGAACGAGCGCTCGACCGCGATCAACCCGGGCGAAGCCGTCGAGGAGAAGGTGTCGCTATCGGACCGGTTTGGCCTGTGGCTCGGCTTCCACCGATGCAGCCAGGATGAGTACCTCGCCATGGTGCGCGGCTATTGCGGCCATTTCGGCATCAAGATCGCCGACGAAGAGCTGGAGCGCGAGGCGCTGGAATGGTCGACCACCCGCGGCTCCCGCTCGGGACGCGTCGCCTGGCAGTTCACGCAGGAATTGGCGGGAAGGCTCGGCGTGAGGCTGGCCGGGAAGTCATGAAGGACTGCGTTCCCCGGGCGCTGCGCAGCGCGTAGCGGTGCGCTGCAGAACCGAGGTCCAACTTCACGGCGCGCTCTGCGATAGGTCTCGGCTCTGCGGCGCAGCGTCCCGCTGCACCGCGTCCGGGACACGAAGCCTCACGCCCCGTTCAGGAATTGAAGCGGGTCAACCGGTGAAGATCCCTTGCGGATCTCGAAGTGGAGCTGCGGCGAGCCCACCTCGCCCGATTGACCCGATTTGGCAATGATCTGGCCGCGCTTGATCGTATCGCCGCGCTTCACCAGCAGTTCACTCGCATGGGCATATGCGGTGACGTAACCGTTGGAGTGCCGCACCAGAACCAGATTGCCGTAGCCCTTGAGCTCGTTGCCGGAATAGGCGACCACGCCATCTTCCGCGGCTTTCACCGGCGTTCCTTCCGGCACCGCCAGGTTGATGCCGTCATTCGACTTGCCGTTGGTCTTGGCGCCATAGGTCGTGATCACCTTGCCGCGTACCGGCCAGCGGAAGGTCGGCAGCGCGCCGGTGGCTTCGCTGGGCTTGATCGAGGCTTGCTCGACGACCGGCTTCTCTTCGGTGACGTTGGTGGTCGCCTGTGCCAGCCGCGCACTCTGCGGCGGACCGCCGGCGGCAGCCATCTTGGTGGCCGGTGCTGCAACCGCTGCGACCGGCTGGGCGGGAGCTGCGCCAACGGGCTGAGCCACTGGTGCTGCGGCGGCGGATTTCGAACCAGGCACGGTCAGCTTCATGCCCAGGCTGAGCTTGGCGGATTGATCGAGATTGTTGGCCTTGGCGAGTTCGCTGACCGAAACCTGATTGCGCCGGGCGATGCTCATCAGCGTATCGCCGCGATTGACGACATGAACGGTAGGTGCCGCCGCCGCGGCAACCGGCTTGCTGGCTGCAGGCGCGAGGGCCGGCGCGAGCGCTGCCGTCGCCGTCTGGCGCGGAATGATCAATTGCTGGCCGGGCGACAACACGCGCGGACCCTTATAGCCATTGGCCTGCAGGATCGCAGCGGCTGAAACGTTGTAGCGCTTGGCCAGAATGTCGAGCGTGTCGCTGGTGCCGACGATGATCGTAGTGCCGCCCGGCGCGGATGGGCGCGCAGCGGCCACCGAGCGCGGCGGCACCGTGGCGGTGGTCTCGATCGGCGGACGGGACGGCGGCGCATAGGACGAAACCCCGCGCCCTCCTCCCGACACGCCGCCCGAACTCGCGGGATAGGCTTGCGGTGCAACGACGGCGGGCGGCGGCAGGTCCTGGGACTGATACTGCGGGGTCGAGGCCTGCGGCCGGCCATATTGCGGCGGCTCGCGGCGTTCGACAGCGGGAGCGCGCACCGAACCGGTCGCTTCGGGCTGAGAAGCAAAGGGATTGGAGAACGAGCTATCGGAAAAGCGCGTCTGCATATCGGCGCTGCAGCCGGCAAAGCCGACCGACATCAGCGCCAGCACCGCGGCCTGCGGCACCCGACGCGAGCGAAGCAACTCGGCTACACGGGACATGGTTACTCACTCGTACGCAACAAAATACTGTTTTGAGTAAACACGTACCGAGTAAATAACCGCTTAACCCTTGGAATAAGATGTTGGCGGGAACCGCCAATCCGGGATTCTACAGTTCGCGCGCAATTCCGGGCAGGGCCGGGACGAAGCGGACATCGACCAATTCCTTGCGCTCAAAACCGCTATCCGTTCGGGTCACCCTGACCAGCGTCTGGCTGCCATGATGGGGCCCGACCGGCGCGATCAGGATGCCGCCCGGCAGCAGCCGCTCCTGCAGCTTTTCGGGGATCTGCTCCATCGCAGCCGTCACGATGATGCGGTCGAAGTCGCCGGCGCCGGGCGGAATCTGGAAACCGTCGCCCAACATCACTTCGATATTGAAATACCCAAGCGCTTCGAGCCGGTCGCGCGCGGTGTCCGCCAGCGTCCGGTAGCGCTCGATGGTCAGGACATGCGCGCATAGCCGCGACAGCACCGCGGCCTGGTAGCCGGAGCCGGTCCCGATCTCGAGTACCTTGTGGTGCTTCTGCAGTTGTAGCTGCTCGGTCATGTAGGCGACCACGAAGGGCTGGCTGATGGTCTGCCCGCAGGCGATGCCGAGCGCGCTGTCACGATAGGCATGGCCGCGATCGCCAGCCGCCACGAAAGCCTCGCGGGGCACCTCTTCCATGGTCCGCAGCACCGCCTGGTCGCTGATCCCCCGCCGCCGCAGAGTGAGCTGAAACATCATCTTTTCGAGCGGTTCTTGGGACATCGCGGTCTCGTGGCGGGAGTCTGCCGCCAATCC
This sequence comes from Bradyrhizobium sp. RDI18, assembly GCF_043203335.1. Classification (NCBI taxonomy): domain Bacteria; kingdom Pseudomonadati; phylum Pseudomonadota; class Alphaproteobacteria; order Hyphomicrobiales; family Nitrobacteraceae; genus Bradyrhizobium; species Bradyrhizobium sp. RDI18. The sequence continues at coordinate 1,121,578 of NZ_JBICRN010000008.1, forward strand.
AATGCTTCGGCCTCGCCGAGATGTAATATAGCGTCCGCGCACTTAAGGAACGATTTCCTTAAAGATTGTAGTTCCTCGTCCGGAACTGGGGCCGCGCCCCGACGTTAGGGCCCGGGAAAAATCTTTCGCGAAGCGTCTTTACGCAGCACCTACACGCCCATACCGACATTGCACCCAGGTCCGTTTTTTGCGAACCTCGGTATTCGGAAGGGCAAGGAATCCATCATGGTAGCGACACGGCCGGCGGGCTGTTCAGTTTTCCTCGTTGAAGACGAGGTCATGATCCGCATGATGGTCGCTGACATGCTGGAAGAGTTGGGCCACAGCGTAGCCGCCGAGGCCGGCGAAATCGGTGAAGCGGTCAAGCTGGTGCAATCCACCGAATTCGATCTCGCCATTCTCGACGTCAACGTCAACGGCAAGGTGATCACGCCGGTGGCCGAACTGATCACCGCGCGCAACCGTCCGTTCATCTTTGCGACCGGCTACGGCTCCTCCGGCCTGCCGCAGGAATATCGCGACCGCCCCGCGCTGCAGAAGCCGTTCCAACTGGAAACGCTTGCCCAGGTGATCGCCACTACGTTGAAGAGCGCACCGGTTTAGACGGATGCTGCGCTGCGTCCGGGGCACGAGTCGCCTACCGCAGCGTCGCCGTCAGCTCTTCCGAGAACGCTTCATCGGTACGATCCAGCCGCAGCGGTGTGACCGAGACGTAGCGCGCTGCCAGCGCTGCGAGATCGGTGCCATCGGCCGGTGTATCCATCGCCGCGGCGCGTTCGAACCCGATCCAGTAATACGGATTGCCGCGGCCGTCGTGGCGCTTGTCGATTTTCAGGAAGCCGAGATTGCGCTTGCCCTGCCGCGTCACCCGAACGCCCTTGACCTGATCGGGCGTGCAGGCGGGAAAGTTGACGTTGATCACGGTATTTTTCGGCACCCCGGCATCGATCACCTTACGCAGGATGCCGGGGCCGAATTTCAGCGCGGTATCCCACAGCGGCGCGTGACGCGTCTCGATGGAAAATTCCTGGCTCAGCGCAAACGACGGGATGCCCAGGATCGTGCCCTCGAGCGCGCCCGCGATCGTGCCGGAATAGACGACGTCCTCGGCGACGTTGCGGCCCTTGTTGACGCCGGACAGCACGAGATCGGGCATCTTCTCGCCGAGGATGTGGCGCGAGCCCATGATCACGCAATCCGTCGGCGTGCCCCGCACCGCGAAATGGCGCGGACCGATTTCCCGTAAGCGCAAGGGATCGTTCAGCGACAGTGAATGCGAGACACCGGACTGATCCAGCTCCGGCGCCACGATCCAGACATCGTCGGACAGCGCGCGGGCGATCTCCTCGACGATCTTCAGACCCGGCGCATGAATGCCGTCGTCGTTGGTGCAGAGAATTCGCATCCGTCAAAATGCCTTCAGGTTCAGGTCGAGGTAGGCTTTTGCCTTTGGCTGTCGTCTTATCCGGCTATCGCGGCTGAGGCAAACCGGCCTATTCCCTCATGTTTTCTTCATCCAGACACGCCAGGGGCGGGCAAATCTGGCGCCGCCATCGATTTTCATCTGCAGCTCTGGCGATGCCTGTTGCGCCGATTCGGTGGGCAGAGAGGGCGCGCTCGCGTCCGCCGGTGTGGTCGAAGATGCCGCGACGGGCTCGATCGCCGGAAGCGCTGCAGCTACCGGCGCCCCCGCAACCGCCAGCCCCTTGTCGAAGTCGGCGGCGTTGAGCCACTCCTTGGCATGCATGCGTTCGATCAGATCGTCGTCCCACAGGCGGGCCACTTCGATATCGAAGGCGCCCATCAGCCGCTGGTCGATCAATTGCATCCCGTGGCCGGTGACAGCCCATTGCTTCCCGATCCAAAGGATGTCGCGATGCAATGCCATTTTGCTTTGCGCTATTTGTCCCGCTCGATGATCTTGAGCCCGCCCATATAGGACTGCAGCACCGCGGGCACCGCGATGGAGCCGTTTTCCTGCTGATAGGTTTCCATCACCGCGATCAGCGCGCGGCCGACCGCCGTGCCGGATCCGTTCAGCGTGTGCACGAAACGCGGCTTGCCATCGGGCCCACGCGCACGCGCATCCATGCGCCGCGCCTGGAAATCACCACAGACCGAGCAGCTCGAAATTTCGCGGTAAGCGCCGCCCTCGCCCTGCCCCGGCATCCAGACCTCGATGTCGTAGGTCTTCTGCGCGGAGAATCCCATGTCGCCGGAGCACAGCGTCATCACCCGGTAATGCAGGTCGAGCCGGCGCAGCACTTCCTCGGCGCAGGACAGCATGCGCTCGTGCTCGTCACGGCTGGTCTCCGGCGTCACGATCGAAACCAGTTCGACTTTTGTAAATTGATGCTGCCGGATCATGCCGCGGGTATCGCGCCCGGCGGCGCCCGCTTCGGCGCGGAAGCACGGCGTCAGCGCGGTCAGCCGCATCGGCAGTTCTTTTTCGTCGACGATGGATTCGCGGACGAGATTCGTGAGCGAGACTTCGGCGGTGGGGATGAGACCCAGACGTTCAGTTTTCAATCGCTCGTCCGGCGCTGCTAGCAGCTCCCCTTGATGGCCCAGAACTGGTCGTCCTCAAATTTCGGCAATTGGCCAGTGCCGAACATCACGTCGTTGCGCACCAATAGCGGCGGATTGACCTCGGTGTAACCGTGTTCGTTGGTGTGCAGATCGAGCATGAACTGGCCGATCGCGCGCTCAAGCCGCGCCAGGCCTTTCTTCAACACCACGAAGCGCGCGCCTGAGAGTTTCGCCGCCGCCTCAAAATCCATGTACCCGAGCGCGCCGCCGAGATCGTCATGCGGCTTTGTCGTGAAGGCGTAGTTGCGGATCTTGCCGTAGACATGGCGCTGCACATTGCCGTGCTCGTCTGCGCCTTCGGGCACATCGTCGAGCGGCAGGTTCGGAATCGCGGCAAGTTCTTTCGCCAGTTCCTCGTCCGCCGTCTTCGCCGCAAGCTCGAGCTCCGGCATTGTGGTCTTGAGCTCGGCGACCTCCGCCATCAGCTTGTTGGCGCGCGTGTCATCCTTGGCCTTCTTCGCCTCACCGATTTCCTTCGAAGCCGCGTTGCGCCGCGCCTGCGCCTGCTCGGACGCCAGGATCGCTGCCCGGCGCTTCTCGTCGATCGCCAGCAGCGAAGCCGACAACGGCGCCAGCCCGCGGCGCTTCAGTCCGGCGTCGAAGGCTTGCGGGTTGTCGCGGATCGATTTGATGTCGTGCATGGGTGGTCAATCCTGAATCGTGCCGAAAAAGGCGCGATCCCAGTACCACACTGGTCATCGTCAGCGAAAGCGGGTGATCCAGTATTCCAGAGCAGTGGCCATGAATCGAGAGGCCTCGGTGTACTGGATTCCCCGCTTTCGCGGGGAATGACGGCTCTCGGAGACGAGAATGGCGCCCTACTCGGCCGGATTAGCCTCTGGCGGCGGGCTTGCGGGCGGCGTCCCCGTGGACGCCCGCGCCGCGGCGGCCTTCTTTTCCACCATGCGGACAGCGACGATCGCACCCTCGTAGAGCGCCATCAGCGGGATCGCGAGCGAGGCCTGGCTGATGACGTCGGGCGGCGTCAGAACGGCCGCGATGACGAAGGCGATCACGATGAAATAGCGCCGCTTCTCGCGCAGCATCTGGGAAGTGACGATGCCGATCCGGCCGAGCAGCGTCAGGATGACCGGAAGCTGAAACGCGACGCCGAAGGCGAAGATCAAAGACATCATCAGCGACAGGTACTCGCCGACCTTGGGCAGCAACTGAATCTGCGCGCTCTCGTCGCCGCCCATCTGCTGCATGCCGAGCGAGAACCGCACCAGCATGGGCAGCACCACGAAATAGACCAGGAGCGAGCCGAGCACGAAGAAGAACGGAGTTGCGACCAGGTACGGCAGGAACGCGCCGCGTTCGTGCTTGTAGAGGCCGGGCGCCACGAATTTATAAATCTGCGTCGCCACGATCGGGAACGAGATGAAGGCGGCGCCGAACAGCGCGAGCTTCAATTGCGTGAGGAAATATTCCAGCAGCGCGGTGTAGATGAATTTCGAATTTTCGGCGCCCGCCACCCAGACGAAAGGCCAGACCAGCACGTTGTAGATCTGCTTGGCGAAGAAGAAGCAGAAGATGAACGCAATGCCAAAGCCGAGCAGCGCCTTGATCAGCCGCGAGCGCAGCTCGATCAAATGGTCCATCAACGGCGCCTTGCTGGCCTCGATGTCTTCGATGGTCATGACGCTTTGGCGTCCTTGAGAATGTCGGGCGCCGCCGGCGCGATATTCTGCGGCGCGGCCTGAACTTCACGCGTGATCGCCAGCGGCTCGGCGGCCGCCACATGCGCCTCGGCCTCGACGAAGGTTTCCGGTGTGGGCAGGGCTGGGGTAGTTGGCGTGACAGGCTCGCCGGTCGCGGAGGCAACTTGCGCATCCACCGGCTTGTCGGCAGGCTTGTCGATGTCCCCAATCTGCAGGGCGTCGTTGACGTCTTTTTGCAGCGAGGTCATGACGTTGACCGGCGAAAGGCCCGTAGCCACGTCCTTGACCTCGTCAAAGCTCTTCTTGAGGTCCGCCATTTCGGCCTCGCGCATGGCTTCCTGGAACTGGCCCTGGAATTCGGCGGCCATCTTGCGCGCCTTGCCCAACCATTGCCCGACCATGCGCAGCACACCGGGAAGCTCTTTCGGGCCGATGGCGATCAGCGCGACGACCGCGATGACGACCAGTTCACTCCACCCGATGTCGAACATGAATTCTTCCGCTCACGCGAGACGTCCGCGCCCCAATCCCTTTAGCAAAGATTTGGAGCCGCCCGCGTCTTTTCTCAACCGGCGTCTTTCCCCGGTGCCTGGTTCAAGATGTCTGGTTGGTTCAGACAGCCTTGCTGCCGACATCCGTCCGCGCTGTCGGCGCCGGCGTCGCATTGTGATCGATGGTCTTCACCGGTTCGGCGGGCTTTTCGGGCGCCTTCTCATCGTCCTGCATGCCCTTCTTGAAGGCCTTGATGCCATTTGCGACATCGCCCATCAGGTCAGAAATCTTGCCGCGGCCGAACAACAGCAGGACCACTGCGATCACGACGATCCAGTGCCAAATGCTAAGCGAACCCATCCTGCAACCCTCCAAAAGAGACGGCCGGCTTCCGGCCAAGCTTTGGCGGAAGGTAGGCTCCCAGGGTATCAAAAACAAGGACCCCTGCCGCGGCAAATCGCTGTCGCGGCTACGTATTATGGCTATTATTAACCCCGCCTCAGCCAATAAATCGGCGAGCCATTGGAACTAGCTTTCGCTGCCGCCTTCAGGCTCGGCGGCCGGAGCCAGCAGCAGTTCCAGGTTGTCGCCAGCATCCAGCGGATCCTCGTCCTCGCGCAGGGCCACGTCATCCGACGGCGTCGGAACGCTGAAGCCGGAAGGCAGCCGCGAATCCAGAAGCCCCGTCCCCTTCAGCTCTTCCAGGCCCGGCAGGTCGCTCAGCGCCTCCAGGCTGAACTGCGAAAGGAACGCTTCCGTTGTGCCGAACGTCAGCGGCCGCCCCGGCGTCTTGCGGCGGCCGCGGGGGCGAATCCAGCCGGTTTCGAGCAGCACATCCAGCGTTCCTTTGACGTGATCACGCCGCGGATCTCCTCGATCTCGGCGCGCGTCACGGGCTGGTGATAGGCGATGATCGCGAGTACCTCGATCGCCGCCCGCGACAGCCGCCGCGTCTCCGTGCTTTCGCGCGTCATCAGCCACGACAGGTCGCCCGCGGTGCGGAAGGTCCATTTGTTCGCGACGCGCACCAGATTGACGCCACGCGGCGCATATTCCGCCTGCAATTGCGACAGCGCCGCCTTGACGTCGACGCCGTCGGGCATGCGCTTGGCAAGCGTCGCCTGGTCGATCGGCTCCGCGGACGCAAACAGCAACGCTTCGAGCAGCCGCAATTCCTCGGGCCGCGCGGCCTGATCGGTATGTTGGTCGATGGGATGATCCTCGGCATCTTCCATGCGTTTTTCCGCCAGGCTTGCCATGGCTAGGTCTCCTTCCACTTACTCGACCGTCATATCCGGCGCAGGCATTGCGGCCTGCGGCGGACGCTTACGAAAATACAGCGGCGCGAACGCCTCTTTCTGGTTCAATTCCATCTCGCCTTCGCGCACCAGTTCGAGCGCCGCGGCAAAGCTCGACGCGAACACCGTTGCCCGCTGCGAGGGATCGACCACGTAGCTGAGCAGGTAATCGTCGAGACAGTTCCACTCCTCGGATTCGGCCATGCCGACCAGCCGCTCCAGCGAGGCGCGCGCTTCGGCCAGCGACCACACCGTGCGCTTGGCCAAATGCACCGTCGCCAGCACGCGCTGCTGGCGCTGCGTGGCATAGGCGGTGAGCAGGTCGAACAGCGTCGCCGTGAATTTGGGGTGCTTGATTTCGGCGATCGTGTCCGGATTGCCGCGAGGGAAGATATCGCGCTGGAACTGCGGCCGGTTCATCAACCGGTTGGCGGCTTCGCGGATGGCTTCGAGGCGGCGCAGCCGGTTGGCCAGCGCGGTGGCCATTTCCTCGGCGCTCGGCCCGTCGGGTGTGGCCGGTTCGGGCAGCAATAGCCGCGATTTCAGGAACGCCAGCCAGGCGGCCATCACGAGGTAATCAGCGGCGAGTTCGAGGCGATCTTTCGCGCCGCCTCGATGAAAGTCAGATACTGGTCAGCCAGCGCCAGGATCGAAATCTTGGCCAGATCGACCTTCTGCTGCCGAGCCAGCGTGAGCAGCAGGTCGAGCGGACCCTCATAGCCCTCGACGTCGACGACCAGCGCCGGCTCGCCTTCGGTGATTTCGGCGGGCCGTCCGGTTTCAAACGATAGAATCTCAGCCGTCATGCCGTTCCTACCCGATCCATCAACGCTTCAAGTTCAGCCCGCGCCGCCTGCCGGTCGAACGGCTCAGGCTGCGTTCGCGAGGCCAGCGCCCGTTTGGCCCGACTCAAGGCCTCGCCCGCCAGTTCCGGCGTCTCGCGCGCCACATCGCGCATCTCGTCGAGCTTGCCGTTGCAATGCAGGACGATGTCGCAGCCGGCGTTGAAGATGGCGCGGGTCCGATCCGAGATCGATCCCGCCAACGCATTCATCGACACGTCATCACTCATCAACAAACCCTGGAACCCAATTACGCCGCGAATCACCTCTCCGATGATTGTCGCAGAAGTCGTCGCCGGTTGGACGGGGTCTAACGCGCTAAACACAACATGCGCGGTCATGGCCATCGGAAGGTCCGCCAGCGGCTGAAAGGCGGCGAAATCGGTCCGTTCCAGCTCTTCCCGCGCTGTATCAACGGTTGGGAGCCGGAAATGGCTATCCGCATTTGCCCGGCCGTGGCCGGGAATGTGCTTCAGCACGGGCAGCACGCCGCCCTGTTCCAGCCCCTCTGCGACGGCGCGGGCGATCGCTGCGACCTTGCCCGGCTCGGTTCCATAGGCCCGGTTACCGATCACGGCGTCCGCGCCAGCCACCGGCACGTCCGCCAGAGGCAGGCAGTCGACGGTGATGCCGACGTCGATCAGGTCGACCGCAATCAGGCGCGAGCTCAAGCGCGCGGCTTGCAGGCCCGGCGCCGGGTCGATGTCGTAGAGCGCACCGAAGGTGGCGCCGGGTGGATAGACCGGCCAATGCGGCGGCCCTAGCCGGGCCACCCGCCCGCCTTCCTGGTCGATCAGGACCGGCGCATCCGCCTCGCCTACAAGACTCCGGAATTCGTCAACAAGCGCAGATATTTGATCCGGCGTCTCGACATTGCGTTTGAACAGAATCAAGCCCCATGGCCGTTCGCCACGGATGAATTCGCGCTCCGCGGCGCTCAGCTCCAGTCCCGATACGCCCGTGATGAATGCGCGGCTTGTCATAGGGGCCGATTAGGCCCTCACGGCCCCGGGGTCAAGGAAACCGCCGTTAATTCCTTTGGACGAAGCACTGCCCGCCGGCAGATTTCAGACTGCTGCAGACCTGCGCCGCCTCTTCGGAAGAGCCGAACGGGCCGGCGAACGCGCGGTAATAGACGCCCTTTTCGCCGAGATCGACGCGCTTCACGAGTGACGAGTGCGATCCCAGCACGCTCGGGAACTTGCTCTGCAGTGCCCGGTAGGAGGCCTGCGCGTCGGCTTCGTTCTTCTGCGAGGAGACCTGGACCAGGTAGCCTCCCGCGGTCGGGGCAGCCGGCTGGGTCGGATTGGTTGCCGCCATTCGAGTCGGCGCCGGAGCCGGATCAACCCCACCCTGCGGCGTGAGCGGCATCGGCGTATTGGCGCTGGCGTTCGCCGACGCGGGGTTACGCGCCGGCGGCTGGGCAGGAGCCGGCGGCGAAGCCTGCAGCGCTGCGAGTCGTCGGTGCCGGCCTCGGTGGCGGCGCGCTGGCCCCTGCCGGAATGCCGCCATTGTCGGCGGGGTCGCCCTTGACGGCGAGCGTCCTGATCCTGCGCGGCTCGTTGTTCATCGTACCGTTCACGCCGGTCTGCGGCGGCGGGCCGGACGGCGAAACGCTCGCGACCGGCGGCGGATTGCTATTCGATTCAGCGGCGGAAACACCACGCGCGGCGCGCCAGACCTTGCATTGACATCGACCGGCGTCTCTTCGCGCGACACCAGCTTCTCGCCGCCATCGCCCGGCAGCATGCGATCAGGAGCCTTGGCGGCACCCGCGTCGGACGGTGCCGGCATTACCTTGGTCGGGCTATTGTCGGCCCTGATGATCGGCGGCTCGCCCGAGCGAGGCGAACCGATGTAAGTGCGATAGCCAAAGGCAGCGCCCGTCCCGACCACAGCCAGCGCCAGCACCGCAGCGACCGTCATCAGGCCGCTCGAGCGCTTCTTCGGAGCGGGCTCCTCCTCCTCGTATTCGCCCTGGTACGCATAGGGATCGTCCGGATAGGCCGGATCGCGCTGATAGTCGTGCTCGCCATTTTCAAGCCGTCCATACAGCGCTTCGTCGTAGCGCGACGGGTCCTGCTGCGGCTCGTCGGCATCTTGCTGCGGAGCCTCGTAATAGTCCTGCGATTCCTGCGCGGGCGCCTGATGCTGGGCCGCGTAGCGGTGCAAGGGATGCACCGGCGCCGGCTGGTAGTCCGGCTCGTCGTCGTGAGCCTGATCCTGCGGCAAAGGCGATGGAAGTGGTGGCGGCGGGGTCTCCTGGCGCGTTTCCTGGCGCGCGCGCTGCATCCATGCCGGCGGGGCCGGAGGCGCATCGAGATCTTCCGGTGGATCATACCGCTGTGGACGCATATTCGCCCGCGACTGCAGCGGATGCGGTGCCGGTTTGGCGGCAGCCCCGTACGGGTCGTTCTGCCCGATCAGCCTTGCGAGTTCGGCAAGCGGATCGCTCTCGCCGCGATCCTGGTCGGCGGAGGGAAAATGTCGGTCCTGATATCGATCAGCCATCGTGATGATGCATCCCCTACGGGACAGCGCCCACCCGCCATGTCAAACAAACCATGACGAGCGTGGCCCCTGCCAGATACCCCCACGAACCCCCATTCGTGAAGGGCCTTCGCCCCTGCCTACCGCATCTCGGTCGGAGCGTGGACGCCGAGAACGGCTAAGCCCGATGCCAGAACCGAGACGACGCCCTGGACCATAGCCAGTCGCGCCCTCGTGATTTCTGCATCATTAGTTATAATGAAGCGTAAATAGGGCAAATCCCGCCCTTTCGTCCATAACGCGTGAAATTCACTGGCTAAATCATACAGATAAAAAGCGATTCGGTGCGGTTCATGTGCGACCGCCGCCGCCTCGACCATCCGGGGGATAGAGCGCCAGCCGCTTCAAAAAGGTCGAGCTCGGCCGGATCCGTCAGCCGCTCCACTGGGGAATCCCCCAAATAGGCCGTCCGGGCCGCGTCATCCTCGGGGAGGTCTGGAACGACCTCGCGGGCATTCTTGAAAATTGAGTGGCCGCGGGCGTGCCCGTACTGGACGTAGAAGACCGGATTGTCCTTCGATTGCTCGAGCACCTTGGCGAGGTCGAAATCGAGCACGGCGTCGTTCTTGCGGAACAGCATCATGAACCGCACCGCATCGGACCCGACCTCGTCGACCACTTCACGCAGCGTGACGAAATCGCCGGAGCGCTTCGACATCCGCACCGGCTCGCCGGCACGCAGCAGGCGAACAAGCTGCACCACCTTGACGTCGAGCGCCGCCTTGCCGTCGCTGACGCCCTTCACCGCCGCCTGCATGCGCTTGATGTAGCCGCCGTGGTCGGCGCCGAACACGTCGATCATGTCGAGGAAACCGCGGTCGACCTTGTTCTTGTGATAGGCGATGTCGGAAGCGAAGTAGGTGTAAGAGCCATCCGACTTGATCAGCGGACGATCGACGTCGTCGCCGTAGGCGGTGGCGCGGAACAGCGTCTGGATCCGGTCCTCGTAATCCTCGACCGGCTTGCCCTTCGGCGGCGGCAGGCGGCCCTCGTAGATGTCGCCCTTGGCGCGCAGGAAATCGATGGTCTCGGTAACCTTGTTGTTGCCGGTCTCGACCAACGACCGCTCCGAGAAGAACACCTCGTGCTTGATATTGAGCGCGGCGAGATCGCCCTTGATCATCTCCATCATCATGGCGATCGCCTTGGCGCGCACGATCGGCAGCCAGGCGGCTTCAGCCATCGCCTTCAGCTTGTCTCCGTGCTCGGCAGCGAGCGCCTGCCCGACCGGCACGAGATAGTCGCCGGGGTAAAGCCCTTCGGGATCTCGCCGATGACTTCGCCGAGCGCTTCCAGATAGCGCAGGTAGGCTGAGCGCGCGAGCACGTCGACCTGCGCGCCGGCGTCATTGATGTAATATTCGCGGGTGACGTCATAGCCGGCAAAATCCAGCAGGCCGCACAGCGCGTCGCCGAACACCGCGCCGCGGCAATGGCCGACATGCATCGGCCCGGTCGGGTTGGCGGAGACATACTCGACATTGACCTTTTCACCGCGGCCGATCGCGCTCTTGCCGTAGGACACGCCTTCGCGCAGCACGGTGCGCAATTCGTCGGCCCAGACTTGCGGCTTCAAGGTGAGATTGATGAAGCCAGGCCCGGCGACCTCGACGGCGGCAACCAGATCATCGGCGCGCAATTTTTCCGCGATCTTGTCGGCGAGTTCGCGCGGCTTTGCCTTGGCGTCCTTGGCCAGCACCATCGCGGCGTTGGTCGCCATGTCGCCATGGCTCGCATCGCGCGGCGGTTCGACCACAACGCGGGAGAAATCGATGCCGGCGGGCCATTGGCCCTCGGCTGCGAGCGCGGCGCAGACCGCCTGCACGCGCGCCAGCGCGTCGGCGAACAGATGTTGTGTAGCTGGCTTATCGGACATGGCCGCCGCCTAACGCAAATCCGGGGTCGAGTCAAAAAGCCGCTGGTGCTCCATCAGGGCGTAGCGGTCGGTCATCCCGGCGATGAAATTGCCAATCCGGCGCGCTCGTTCGCCGTCCGTGACGCGCTCGGTACCCTCCACCCATTCGGCCGGCAGGTCCCCCGGCGAACTCTGGTAGCGCTCGAACAGGTCGAACAGGATGCCTTCCGCCTCGCCCATCACCCGCATTACCCGGTGGTGGCGATACATGTGCTGTTTCAGGAACGCCTTGATGGCAGCCTCCTCTTCCGCAACGTCGGGCGGAAACGCGATCAGCGGCTGGTGATGGTGGCGGACATCATCGGCCGATTGCGGTTTCGCTTCTGCCAAGCGCCTGCCCGCCTCCGACATGACCGCCACGATCATGTAGGAAATCAGCTCACGTACCAGTTCCGCGCCGCGCCTGGCGTCGTCGAGGTTGGGATAGTGCCGGTCGATTTCGGCGATGATCGCTTCGGTGAGCGGCATCACCTTGAGGTCGTCGACGGCAAACAGGCCGGCGCGCAGGCCGTCGTCGATGTCGTGGGCATCATAGGCGATGTCGTCGGCAAACGCTGCGGCCTGCGCTTCCAGCGAGGCGTAGCTCCACAGCTCCAGATCGAATTTTTGATTGAAATCGGAGATGCCGATGGGGATGCCGCTGTCGCGGTAAGGCCCGGCCGGGGCCCCGTCCCGCCCGGTCAGCGGGCCGTTGTGCTTGACGATGCCCTCCAGCGACTCCCAGGTCAGGTTCAGCCCGTCGAACTCGGGATAGCGGTGCTCCAGCGAGGTCACGACCCGCAGCGCCTGCGCGTTGTGGTCGAAGCCGCCGTGATCCCTGAGGCATTTGTCGAGCGCCCGCTCGCCGGCATGGCCGAATGGGGGATGGCCGAGGTCATGGGCCAGCGCCAGCGTTTCGGTGAGATCCTCGTCGAGGCCGAGCTGGCGGGCCAGCGCGCGGGCGATCTGCGCCACTTCCAGCGAATGGGTCAGCCGGGTGCGGTAGTGGTCGCCCTCGTGGAACACGAAAACTTGTGTCTTGTGCTTTAGCCGGCGGAACGCGGTGGAATGGATCACCCGGTCGCAATCGCGCCGGAACGGGCTGCGGGTCCGGCTCGGCGGCTCCGCAAACAGCCGGCCGCGGCTCCGGTCAGGGTCGCAGCCATAAAGCGCGCGGGGGGCAGCCATTCCGACCGACACGGTTTTTTAGTCCTTATCCATTTGATTCCGCGAGATTGCGCACTTAACTATGTCTGACGCGCCATACCAAATGAATTGGGTATGACGGGGCCGGAGACCATGCAATGACCACTGCCATCACCGTCAGCGAGCGGGCTGCCCGCCGCATCGGCGAAATCCTTAAGAGCGAGGGCGACGGCGCCATGCTGCGCATTTCCGTCGAAGGCGGCGGCTGCTCCGGCTTCCAGTACAAGTTCGACGTCGACCGCGCCAAGGCCGAGGACGACCTCGTGATCGCGCGCGAGGGCGCGGTGGTGCTGGTCGATCCGGCCTCGGTACCGTTCCTCGCCGGCTCCGAAGTTGACTTCGTCGACGATCTGATCGGCGCGTCGTTCCGCGTGGTCAATCCGAATGCCACGGCGTCGTGCGGCTGCGGGACCAGTTTTTCGGTTTGAGAATTTTGGGGCGAATTCCTTTGCCCAATCCTAGTCGTCATACCCCGCGCATGCGGGGTATCCAGTACGCCGCGGCCTCTCGGCTCAATCGTTGACGTCTCTGGAATACTGGGTCGGTGCGCATGGCGATGGGTTTCGTTTCGCTCTACCAATCCTACAACAAACAAGCGCTCTACGCCTCGCGCGCGTAGCGCGGCAAATCGGCTTTCAGCATTTCCAGCATGTCATCGCGCACGGGATCGCGAGTGCCGCGGGTGAAGGCGGCTGCCAGCGGCAGCTTGTTCATGTCGGAGGCGGCAAGGCGGATGAAGCGGACACCGCGCGTCGCCATGCGCGAGGTCCAGCGCGGGACGATGGCGAGGCCGAGGCCGGTGGAGACCAGGTTGACGATGGTCTGCTTCTCGTCGGCGATCTGGGCGACGCGCGCCTCTAACCCCGCCTCGGCAAACAGTTTCATCGTGAGGTCATGGCTGTGCGGACGCGAGCGGCGTTCGGGCACGATCAACGGCTGGTTCTCGAGATCGGCAATGGTCACGCGCTTGCGCTGTGACAGCGGATGCCGGTCGGCGACCGCAACGACGGCGGTCTCGTGCAGCAGGAAGGCAAACTCCAGCCGCTTGTCGGGCCGCTCCGGCGGGCGCACGAAGGCGAGATCGAGCCGCCCGGACAACAGGCGCGGCAGCAGGCGGACCGTCTTGTCCTCGACCAGTTGCACGCTGACGTCGGGCCGGCGCTGCCGGAAGTCATGAAGCAGTTTTGGCAACAGCCCCGCGGCGGCGCTGTCGATGGCGCCGACGCGAATGATCGCCGCGCGCTTGCGGCCGCCGGTGCGAAACCGCCCTGCAAGCGCATCGGCCTGCGTCAACAGCGCCCGCGCCTCCTTGAGCAGCACGGCGCCATCATCTGTCAGCGCGACGCTTCGCGTCGTGCGCGTCATCAGCCGCGTGCCGAGGTCCTCTTCGAGCAGGCGGATGAAGCGACCGAGCGCCGACGGCAGCATGTCGAGCCGCTGCGCCGCCCGGCCAAAATGCAGTTCTTCGGCGGCAGCCACGAAGCAACGCAAGTGATGAAGGTCCATCGCTCCTCCCCGCCAGGATTATATCAATTTTTTGTATAAACGCGAGGCGGTTGTCCATCAACGGAAGCGGCCCCAGGATACCCTGAGAGCAAGGCCCCGCTGTACCCCGTCATTGCGAGCGCAGCGAAGCAATCCACAGCGCCGCAAGTGGAGAGGTGGATTGCTTCGTCGCTTCGCTCCTCGCAATGACGTGGATAGGACGCGGGCCTGGCCGTTTCCAAGGAGAGTTCGATGCGTGAATATTCAATCGCCGCCATTCCGGCCGACGGGATCGGCCCGGAAGTCATCGCCGCCGGCGTCACCGCGCTCGAAGGCCTCGCGAGGCGGCTTGGCGATGTGAAATTCAACGTCGAAACCTTCGATTGGGGCTCGGCCTATTACCGCAAGCACGGCGCCATGATGCCGGCTGACGGCCTCGCCACGCTGAAAAAATTCGACGCGATCTATTTCGGCGCGGTCGGCGCGCCCGACGTGCCCGATCACATCACGCTGTGGGGCCTGCGCCTGCCGATCTGCCAGGGGTTTGACCAATACGCCAACGTGCGCCCGACCCGGATCCTGCCCGGCATCACCTCGCCGCTTCGCCATGCCGAGGTGGGCGACCTCGACTGGGTGATCGTGCGTGAAAATTCCGAAGGCGAATATGCCGGCTGCGGCGGACGGGTGCATCGCGGCCTGCCGGAGGAAGTCGGCACGGAGGTCGCCGTCTTCACCCGCGTCGGGGTCCAGCGCATCATGCGCTATGCATTCCGCCTGGCGCAGTCGCGGCCGCGCAAGCTGCTCACGGTGGTGACAAAATCGAACGCGCAGCGGCATGGCATGGTGATGTGGGACGAGATCGCCGAGCAGGTCTCGAAAGAATTCCCAGACGTTACCTGGGACAAGATGCTGGTCGATGCGATGACGGTGCGGATGACGCTGAAACCGCAGAGCCTCGACACCATCGTCGCCACCAACCTTCACGCCGATATTCTGTCCGATCTCGCCGGTGCGCTCGCCGGCAGCCTCGGTGTGGCACCGACGGCGAACATCGATCCGGAGCGGCGCTTTCCCTCGATGTTCGAACCGATCCACGGCTCGGCATTCGACATCACCGGCAAGGGCATTGCCAACCCGGTCGCGAGTTTCTGGACGGCATCGCAGATGCTCGATCATCTCGGCGAGGCTGAAGCCTCGGCGCGGCTGATGCGTGCCGTGGAGAAGGTCACGGGCGCCGGCATCACGACGCCCGATGTCGGCGGCACCGCGACGACCAAGGATGTCACCGCGGCCGTTGTGGAGGCGATTCATAGCTCCAATGTGTGAGGCCCGCACGGCGAACCGGTCGTGCGGCAGGAGGCCTGCGTTAAAAGCCAAACAAAACAAATTGTCCGGGAGGCACGTATGAGGAAAACAGCCGTCGTCGCCGCAGCGTTCGCCATGCTCAGTTCGACCGCTTTGGCGCAGAACTATCCCAACAGGCCTATTACGTTGTTGGTCCCGTTCGCCGCCGGCGGCGCCACCGACACGGTCGCGCGGGTGACGGCGCAGTCGATGTCAAAGCTGCTTGGCCAGACGATCGTCATCGAGAACGCGACCGGTGCCGGCGGCACCATTGCGGCCACGCGCGCCTCACGCGCGGACGCGGACGGCTACACGCTCCTGATCCACCATATCGGCATCTCCACCGCCGCCACGCTGTATCGCAAGCTGCCTTACGACACCAAGACGGCATTCGCGCCGATCGGCCTTGTCACCAATGCACCGATGACGATCATCGGCCGGCCCGATCTGCCGCCGAACACCCTCGCCGAGCTCGTTACCTACATCAAGGCCAACGGCGACAAGATGACGTTCGGCAATGCCGGCCTTGGCGCCGCGTCGCACCTATGCGGCATGCTGTTCATGACGGCGGTCGGCAAGCAGGTCCTGACGGTGCCCTACAAGGGCAATGCGCCCGTGATGAACGATCTGATCGCCAAGCAGATCGACCTCTCTTGCGACCAGACCACCAACACCACGAGCCCGATCGCATCGAAGCTGGTCAAGGCCTACGCCATCACGACGAAGACACGGCTCGCATCCATGCCCGATCTGCCGGCCGCCGACGAAGCGGGCCTGAAGGGCTTTGAAGTCGGCGCATGGCACGGCATCTACGCGCCGAAGGGTACGCCCGACGAGATCGTTCAAAAACTGTCCAGGACGCTGCAAGAGGCGTTGCGCGATCCGGATTTGGTGAAACGGTTCAACGACATCAACACGGAACCTGTCCCGCAAAGCGAAGCGACGCCGGAAGCGCTGAAGGCGAAACTGATCAGCGAGGTCGATCGCTGGGCGCCGATCATCAAGGCGGCCGGTCAGTTTGCGGATTGAGCGCTAGCCGCCACGACGTTTGCCGATTTCAAGCGCGTTACTGAGAAGACCGGCATTCTGACCAAGGAGCCGCATCATCCGCCACAGGAGTATTGATGTCCCTGCGCATCATCCATTCCGCGACGCCAAGCGGCTGGCGTTGACGCCTGAGCGTTTTGCCGCCATATACAGAGCATGAATGAGCTTCTGTCAGCCGCATTGACCACCACGGCGACCGCTTACGGCGGATCGCCTGCTGGTTGCGCGCGCTAGAGACAAGCGTACTTCACCCAGGAAAGGCCCCGCCGGCGACGGACGGGGCCTTTTCTGGTTTTTGATGGTCCCCGTCCGCGCTTTTTCCCATCACAAGGGACACAGCCATGGACGATCTCGACCACAGAAATCTCGGCGTGAAGCTCAAGCTCTGGCACCTTCAGGAAGACGCGCCGGGCATGGTGTTCTGGCATCCGCGCGGCTACGCGGTCTACCGGGTGCTGGAGGACTATCTCCGGCGCAAGATGCGCCGAGCCGGCTATGCCGAGGTCCGGACGCCACAGCTTCTGCCAAAGGAGTTCTGGGGCCGCAGCGGCCATTGGGACAAGTTCGGCGAGCACATGTTCCGGGTCGACGACGGCGAGCTGGCGATGGCGCTGAAACCGATGTCGTGCCCGTGCCACGTGCAGATCTTCAACAAGGGGCTGCGCTCGTGGCGGGAGCTTCCGATCCGCTTTGCCGAGTTCGGCGCCTGCCACCGCAACGAGCCTTCCGGTTCGCTTCACGGCATCATGCGGACGCGCGCCTTCGAGCAGGACGACGCGCTTGTGTTCTGCCGCGAGCAGGACGTGGAGAGCGAAGTCGCGTGCTTCATCGCCCTGCTGGACGAGGTCTACCGGGAGCTCGGTTTTCCCGACTACGAGGTAGCGCTGGCGACGCGGCCGGCGGTGCGTGCTGGCGACGATGCGGTCTGGGACTGGTCGGAGGCGAAGCTCGGCGATGCCGCGCGGCAATGCGGCCTCGTGCCTCAGATCAACCCCGGCGAAGGTGCGTTCTACGGACCGAAGCTGGAATTCGCGCTGCGCGACCGGCTGGGACGATCCTGGCAGTGCGGCACCGTGCAGGTCGACGGCGTGCTGCCGCAGCGGCTCGAGGCGTCCTACGTCGCCCCCGACGGCAGCCGCGCGAGGCCCCTGATGATCCACCACGCCATCTTCGGATCTCTCGGCCGCATGATCGCGATCCTGCTCGAGCACCACGGCGGCGTGCTTCCCTTCTGGCTGTCGCCAGACCAGGTCGCGGTCGCGCCGATCTCGAAAGACCAGGCCGGATACGGCGCGGACGTTCTGGCGGCATTCGAGGATGCCGGAATCCGGGCCGTTGCCTATGACGGCGCCGATACCCTTTCGCGGCGCATCGTGGCGGCGCATGAAATGGCGGTGCCGGTGATGGCTATCGTCGGCGAGCGCGAAATGAGGGACGGCCGGGTGAGCCTGCGCGAGCGCGACGGCTCACAGGCCGACGTTCCGCTGGCCGAGGCGGTATCCCGCCTGCAGGCGAGGGCCCGGCCGTGCGCCCCTGTGGTTGAAGCCTTGTAGTCCGCGGACGCAAAGATGCACCAGATGGCTGTGCATGATTGCTTACGAGGAACTTTCGGTCATGTGCGGCGTCATAAGTGGCGCGGCCAAGGCTTGGCACGGGAGGTGCCATGTCGAAGTTCGGCGTTACAGTAATCGCTGTCGTACTGGTGACCGCGCTGTCGAGTGCCGCCGCTGCGAAAAGTCGCGGACATTTTGGTCTCGGCCCACTTGGCAGCCCCCTTGGCAGCGTGAAATCCGCGTTCGCCCGCGTGCTTGCGCCAGGGCTGTTTCATAGCCGCCCCAGGCATCACCGCCGGGTGCACGTCCGTCGGGCCAAAACCGCTCCCGTCGCTTTAAAAAGTGCTCCCGCCGCTTTACAAAGCGTCCCGTCCGCGACGAACCAGCCCTCCGGCGAGGAGGGGTTGGTTGTTGGCAGGCTATTCACTGACCCTGCGGCACGCAGGCAGATCGCCGCGACTGCCGCACTTGCTCACTGGCATGGTGACCGTAGCACTACAGATGGGTGGTGGTCGCATGGCCAGGGCGGATATGGCTGGGTTGGGCCGCTGTTCTGGCCGTTCGCCTACAATGATCTTTATGGTTATGCCATCTTCGGCGATGCCATGGGCTTCTGGGACTACGGCTACCCGGACATCCATGCCGGAATTTTTGGGCCTTACGGCAGTGACGAACTAGCGGCTTATATGGCACCGGTCTCTTCCGGCCAAAGAGAACGAAAGATCCCGCCGCTGCAGCAGCTTTGCGGTGATGCCGGCCACGAGATTACCAGTCTCGCCATTGATCAGATTCAGCGGGCGATTCAGCCGACCGAGGCGCAACGGGCCGCCCTGGACGAACTTGCCGACGCGTCGAACTCGGCCGCCCAGATCATTCAGGCATCTTGCCCAACGCAGCCCGCATCAACGGCGCCGGCCCGACTGGCCCTGATGCAGCAGCGCACTGCGGCACTTCTCACTGCGGTAATATCCCTGCAGCCGCAGTTCGAGGAACTTTATGATCTGCTGAATGACGAGCAGAAAACACGGCTCAACGCACTCGCTGATGATCAGCTCAAGACGGCGTCCGCAAACGGGACCTTGAAGGCGCCGGCCCAGGGCTGCGAAGCGTCCCTGCCAGCCGCGTTGCAATGGCCGGCTGGCGAGATCGAGGCCAGGCTACACCCGACCGATGCCCAACGCGACGCGCTTGAACGGCTGCAGCGTGCCAGCGCCAGAGCTGTCGAGATGCTGAGCTATGAATGTCAGCCGAAAGAAGCGATCACGCCCCCGCTCGCCTCGCCGCGGTGGATGGTCGGCTCGGTACCATGCAACAAGCCATCAATCTGGTGAGCGACGCGCTGGAAGACTTCTATACTACACTGAGTGATGAGCAGAAGTTTCAATTCGAGCTGATCGGATCAAAACGAGCGCCGTGATTGCCATGTATTCCGATCGGCGCGTTGGCTTTTGTGCGCCGCTCTCGGGGGACAAGCGGTTCGAACGCACCTAGGCCGAACATCCCATCTATGAGTACACGAGCTAGTGGCCAGGACCGAACAGCGCCCGCGCATTGCCATGGGCAATCTGCGCAGCGACCTTTGGCGGTAGCTGCGCGAGCCAGGCACGGTACTCCGCGATGATCTCGCCGTAGCTCTCCCAGCGCTGGTTGATCCAGGTGTCGGAGCCGAGCAGGAAGCGGTCGGGGTGGCGCTCGAACAGGGCGCGCCATTCGTCCGTCAGTTTTCCGCCGCCGCCAACGATGCCGCCGCGGTAGGACAACTCGCCCCACAATTTCGGATATTTCGACAGCATCTCGGCGACGCGGTCGGTCGAGAGCCCAAAGCCGGTATGGGCCCAGATGATGCGGGCGCGCGGATTGTGGCGCATCAGGATTTCGACGGCCACGTCATCGGCATGGGCGTGCAGATAGAGGTCGTGCTCGACCGCGAAATCGACGGTCTTCTTCACCCACTCGGTATCGGCCGCCTTGCCCGAGATGTGGAATTCGCCGATGCCGCGGTAATAGCCGCGTTTGAACTCGTCCTGTACGAGGTCGAAGATGAAGGGGTCGCCGAACCAGGTCTGGATGTCGGCGCGCACCCGATAGGGCCGGATGAACGGCACAATCCAAAGGCCCTGCGGCTTGGCATCCATGAGCGCATGCGTGCCGGTGTTCGGACGGCTGGTCGCGAGGATGCCGGTGACGCGGTGTTTTTTGAACAGCGCCAGCACCTCGTCGACGCCAAAATGAGGCTTTGGCTCCCAATTATAATGCAGATGGGCGTCGAAGATTTCGATCGGCTCGTCGGCGTTGGCGCGATCGATCGTGCCCGCCATCCATGCGAGCGCGATCAGCAAGACGATGAATCGCGATGCCCGCCCCAACGTCGTCATTCGGCGGCAACCACGTGCGGCCGCTCGCCCTCGCCCGCTTCCTGCAGTTGCGGTTCGAGCTTGCGCCGCAGGCGGCGGTCGATGCGGTCGAGATAAATGTAGATGACGGGCGTGATGTACAGCGTCAGCAGTTGTGACAGGCAAAGACCGCCGACCACGGCGACGCCGAGCGGCTGGCGCAGTTCGGCGCCGGCGCCGGCGCCGAGCGCGATCGGCAGCGTGCCGAAGATCGCGGCGAACGTCGTCATCATAATCGGACGGAAACGCAAGAGCGCCGCTTCCCGGATCGCGTGCTCGGCGCTTAAGCCCACGCGGCGACGCTCCAGCGCGAAATCGACCATCATGATGGCGTTCTTTTTGACGATGCCAACCAGCATCACGATGCCGATCATCGCAATCACGGACATTTCCATCCCGAACATCATCAGGGTCAGGATCGCGCCGATGCCGGCCGACGGCAGGCCCGAGATGATGGTGATCGGGTGGATAAAGCTCTCGTAGAGAATGCCGAGGATGACGAAGGCGGCGAACACGGCAGCGAGGATCAGGACGCCCTGCCCGCGCAGCGAATCCTGGAACACCTGCGCGGTGCCGGAGAATCCGGTGGCGATCGTCGCCGGAAGATTCGAAGCCTGCTCCAGCTTGGTGATCTCGTCGACCGCGTAACCCAGCGAATAGCCCGGCGCGAGGTTGAAGGAGATCGTCACCGCCGGCTGCTGCGCCTGGTGGTTGATCTGCAGCGGGCCGACGGTCGGAACCAGTTTTGCCACCGCTGACAGCGGGATGGTCTGGTTGTTCTGGGTCTTCATGTAGAGCTTGGACAGGTCGGACGGATCGATCCGGAACTGCGGCTGCACCTCCAGGATGATCTGGTAATCGTTCGACGGCATGTAGATGGTGCCGACCTGGCGCGAGCCATAGGCGTTGTAGAGCTGGTTGCGAACCTGATCGACGGTGACGCCGTAGACCGCGGCCTTCTCGCGGTCGATATCGACCGTCATCTGCGGGTTCTTGATGTAGAGGTCGGTGGTGACGTCGAGCAGGCCGGGCAGCTTCTCGATCTTCTCGCGCATTTCCGGCGCCAGCCGGTACAGCGAATCGGTGTCGCCGCTCTGCATCACGTATTGATACTGGCTCTTGGAAATCCGGCCGCCGATATTGAGGTTCTGGATCGGCTGGAAGAACGCCTGCATGCCCGGAACCTGCCGCGCATTGGCACGCAGCCGCCCGATGATGGTGTTGAGGTTGTCGCGCTCCTTTTTCGGCTTCAGGGCGATAAACAGGCGTCCATAATTCGCCGTCGGATTGGGGCCGCCCGAGCCGACGGTGGAGTTGATGTAGTCGATCGCCGGATCGGATCTCAGCACATCGACCAGCGCCTGCTGCCGCTCCTTCATGGCATCGAACGAGGTGTCGGTGGCGGCTTCGGTCACGCCGATCAGGAAGCCGGTGTCCTCCTGCGGGAAGAAGCCCTTCGGCACGATCATGTAGAGGTAGACGGTGCCGCCAAGCGTCGCCAGCGTCACCATCAGCATCAGGAATTTTCGGGCCAGCACCCAGTCGAGCGTCCATTCATAGGCGCGCAGCCAGGAATCGAACATCCTCTCGAAGATGCGGAGCACGATGTTCGGCCGCTTGGTCGCGTCATGCGCCCGCAGCACGCGCGCGCACAGCATCGGCGTCAACGTCAGCGAGACGAACCCCGATACCAGGATGGCGACCGAGACCGTGACCGCGAACTCGCGGAACACGCGGCCGACGATGCCGCCCATCAGCAGCACCGGAATGAACACGGCGATCAGCGAGAAAGTGATCGAAATGATGGTGAAGCCGATCTCGCGAGCGCCCTTCAGCGCCGCCTCGAACGGCCGCATGCCGTGCTCGATGTGGCGGACGATGTTCTCCAGCATGACGATGGCGTCGTCGACCACGAACCCGACCGAGAGCGTCAGCGCCAAGAGCGTCATGTTGTTGATGGAGTAGTCGAGCGCGTACATCACCGCGCAGGTGCCGAACAGCGAAATCGGCACCGCCAGCGCTGGAATGAAGGTCGCGGACGCCGAGCGCAGGAACAGGAAGATCACCAGGATCACCAGCCCGATCGCGATCAAAAGCGTCTCCTCGACGTCGGCCACCGCCTGGCGGATCGAGATCGAGCGGTCCATCAGTACGTTGATCGAGACCGATGGCGGGATCTGCGCCCGCAGCACCGGCAGTTTGGCCAGGATGGAGTCGACGACCGCCACCGTGTTGGCGTCCGGCTGCTTCTGGATGCCGAGCACGATGGAACGGTCGCCGTTCAGCCAGCTCGCGATCCGCTCGTTCTCGACGCTGTCGTAGATCCGCGCCACCTCGTCGAGCTTGACCGGGGAACCGTTGCGCCAAGCCACCACGATCTGGCGATAGTCCATCGCCTTATCCATCTGGCCCGAGGCCTGCAGCGCCACGTCCTGCTTCGGTCCGTTCAGCGTGCCGACCGGGGTCGAGGAATTGGCGGCCGAAACCGCACTACGGATGTCCTCGAGCGACAGCCCGCGCGCCGCGGCGGCCTCCGGGTCGGCCTGGACGCGGATGGCGAATTTCTGCGCGCCATAGACGCTGACCTGGGCGACGCCGGGTATCTGCGACAGGGTTTGGCCGATCGTGATCTCGCCATACTCGTTGACCGCCGACAGCGGCAGCGTCGACGAGCCAAGCACCACGAACAGCACCGGGAAATCGGCCGGATTCACTTTGCGGAAACTCGGCGGGATGATCATCTCGCGCGGCAACCGGCGCTGCGCGATCGTCAGCGCGGTCTGCACGTCGAGCGCGGCGGCATCGATGTTGCGGTTGAGGTCGAACTGGATGGTGATGGTGCTGGTGCCCTGCGACGAGTTCGACGACATCGACGAGATGCCGGCGATCGTCGAGAGCTGGCGCTCGATGACGCCCGCAACGGAGGACGCCATGGTATCCGCGCTCGCGCCCGGCAGGGTTGCGGTCACGGCGATGGTCGGGAAATCGACCCGCGGCAGCGCCGACACCGGCAACAGGCGAAAGCCGAATATCCCGAACGCGATGATCGACGCCGTGATCAGCGTCGTCATGACCGGCCGGCGGATGCAGAGTTCGGACAGGGTCATCGGCTACGCCCCCGCCTTTTTAACCCGCGGCTCGACCCGCGTTCCGTCAGACAGCAGCAATTGCCCGTCGACCACCACATTCTCGTCGCCGGCGAGTCCCTCGAAATCACGGACGAGCCCTGCGACGTCCGGTCGACCGTGACCGGCTGGACCTTGGCGATCCCGTCCTTGACCACGAAGACGAAATTGCCGCTCTGGCTGCGCTGCACGGCGACCGTCGGCACCACGATTGCGTCTTCGTTGCGGATGACGAGCTTGGTGGCGACCAGCGTGCCCGGCCAGAATGTCTCATTCTCGTTGGCCATAATGCCGCGCACGGTGACCATGCCGGTGGTCGCGTCCACGGTGTTCTCGACCATCGCGACCTTGCCGCTCTCTGAACGCTTATGGCCCGGGATCATCGCAGTGACGGTGGAGATCCCTTTCGCCATCGACTCCCGCAAATCGACCAGCACGCGCTGCGGTACCGCGAATGTCACATAGACCGGCGCCATCTGGTTGATGACCGCAAGCGGGGTGGTATCGGCGGGGCGCACGAAATTGCCGACCTTCACGTTGGCCGCGCTGATCCGGCCCGAGAAAGGCGCGCGGATCATGGTGTAGCTTTTCTGGACCTTCAGGTTGTCCAGCGCAGCCTGGTTGGCCTTGATGGTACCGGTCAGGATATCGGACTGTGTCCTGGCGTTGTCGACGTTGACCTGCGTGGTCGCGCCCTTGGCGACCAGATCGTTGAAGCGGCGGAGGTCACGCTGCGCGCCCTCGAGCTGCGCCTGGTCCCTGGCGAGCACGCCCTCGGCCTGTTCGATCTGGGCGTCGATCTGGCGGCTATCGAGCGTGAACAGCAAGTCGCCCTGGTTGACCTTGGCGCCGTCCTCGAAATGCACCGCGACGATGGTGGTTTCCAGCCGCGATTTCAGCGCCACGCTGGAGATCGGCGTCACCGTCCCATTGGCGTCGACATCGACCGGGACGGATTTACGCTCCGCCTTCGCCATTTCGACCGAAACCGTCCGCGGCCGCTGCGGGGCTTGAGCGCTGCTGCTGCCGCCCATCCATGAGGAGCGGGTAATGAAGCCGGCCGCGGTAGCAATGGCGATGGCGCCGGTAACAAGTATCAAGGTACGCTTTTTCATAATTTTCACGCTCGCCGGTCCCACAACGGACGGGACGGTTTACTCCTGCCCCTTGACGGCGATGTTTGCGCCTTATTCTTAAACGGTTATCACAGCCCGGCTGCACATGGTATGCCACTGCAGCAGAAATTGTGTAGTTACGATCCGGACAGAATTCATGCGTGTTGCAACCTGGAACGTCAATTCGATCCGGCAGCGGCTCGAGCCTCTCTTGGCGTGGCTGAAAGACTGCTCGCCGGACGTCGTCTGTCTGCAGGAAACCAAGTGCGTTGACGATGCGTTCCCGCGGCTGGAGATCGAGTCGCTCGGCTATAACGTCGTCACCCACGGCCAGAAGACCTTCAACGGTGTCGCCCTGCTGTCGAAACTGCCGTTCGACGAGACCAAATCGGGCCTGGCCGGCGACGACGAGGACGCCCATGCCAGATTCCTCGAAGGCGTGGTGACGCTGAAGACCGGCGTCATGCGGATCGCCTGCCTCTATCTGCCCAACGGAAACCCGCCGGACACGGACAAATATCCTTATAAACTCAAATGGATGTCGCGGCTTCTTGAGTACTCGAAAGAGCGGCTTAAGGCGGAAGAACCGCTGGTGCTCGCAGGCGACTTCAACGTCATTCCGGCTGCCGCCGACGTCTACAACCCCGCCGCCTGGGGTAACGACGCGCTGTTCCGCCCGCAAACCCGCGAGGCCTTCCAGTCCCTGCTCGGCCTCGGCCTGACCGATGCGCTGCGCGCGGTAACCGACGAACCGGGCCTCTACACCTTCTGGGACTATCAGGCGGGTGCCTGGCAGAAGAACTGGGGCCTTCGAATCGACCACCTTCTGCTGTCGCCGCAGGCCAGCGACCGCCTGACCGATGTCGGCGTCGACAGCTACGTCCGCGCCTGGGAGAAACCGTCCGACCACGTGCCGGTCTGGGCGGATTTCGATCTGGAGAAGGCTTGAGCGGGACAGGCGCGCCGAAGGTGGAGATTCGGGATGCGCTGCCCGAGGACTACCGCCGCTGCCTGCCATGTTCTCAGGGAATCGATATCCCGCCTGTGCATCGCCGATCACGGCAATGATCCGGTGATGTTGAATGCCTGGCTCGCCAACAAGACACCGGAAATGGTGGCCGCATGGGCGGCTCAGGAAGCAAACTCGCTCCTGCTCGCGGTCGAGGGCGATGCCGTCCTGGCAGTGGGGTCCGTCACCGATGCAGGCGAGATCACGCTAAACTATGTCACCCCCGAGGCGAGGTTTCGCGGCGTCAGCCGCGCCTTGCTGAGGGCGCTGGAAGCCAGAGCGGTGGAGCGAGGCAACAGCCGTTGCACCTTGACCAGCACCGCGACGGCGCATCGCTTCTATCGCTCGGCAGGGTACATCGACGAGGGCGAGCCGACCAAATTCGGCATGGCTGGCGGCTATCGAATGTCGAAGGAGATTGTCGCAGAGTTGTAGGGTGGGCAAAGCACAGCGTGCCCACCATTGTCATCCACGATCTCGGAGAGATGGTGGGCACGGCGCAAACGCGCCTTTGCCCACCCTACAAAAATCGACCGTCAATCCCGCTTGCCCTGCACCCAGTGCTCGAGCATCTGCAAGGCCGTGGCGCGGTCGTCGTCGGAGGCCTTGGCGAACGCGCGGTTGTAGCTTTCGCGGATCCAGGTCTCATCGGGCGCGGCGTTGTCACGCGCCAGCGTCAGCCACATCAATCCGCGGGCGGCCTGCCGCGGCAGCCGGTCGCCGTTGAACAGCATCTGGCCGAGCATGGCCTGCGCCTGATGCTGGCCCTTCTGGGCAGCCAGACCAAGCCAGCGCGCCCCATAGCGGAAATCGTCCCGCGAGGCGTCCGGGGTCTTCAGATAAAGCCGCGCCAGATCGTATTGCGCGTCGGCATTGCCGAAATAGGACGCGGCATAGGAGAACATCTCCCGAGCGCGTTCGGTATCCGCCTTGACCTTGGAATTCGGGATGCCGTTGAGGTAGTAGCGCCCTAGCGCCACGAAGGCGTTAGCCACGATCGCGGCCTGCGGCGCCGACGGGCTATCCTCGGCATGCTGGTTGGCGATACGGCTGAAATATTCAAACGCGCGCAGGTCATCCTGCACCACGCCATCGCCGTCGGCATACATCCGGCCGAGCTTCCACTGCGCGACGGGATGGCCACCCTCGGCGGCGTATTGCAGCGAAGTCAGCGAAGGCGCGTTAACCGCAGTCGCCGTGGCGGTAGCCGCCGCGGTCCCAGCCTTCTTCAGCGCCTGCGCCGTGACGGCTTGCGCTGCCGCGGGCTGGTTCATTACGGGGAGCGCGGCGTCCGGCTTTACCGGTGCGCCATCAAATGCGAATCCGGGAGCAGCCACTGGTGCGGCCCCCAACATCAACGCAAGAATGATACGCCTAGATGTCCGCATAACACTGTTTCTCGTGCGCACCGCCAGGATGGGTCACAGCCCCATCCACCGCCGGCCCAACCTGTTGGGCATATTTCCACAGCGCACCCGACGTATGGTTAGTCTGTCGAGGCAGCCATTTGGTTTTACGTTCGGCGAGTTCGGCGTCGGTCAATTTTACGTTAAGAGTGCCGGCCTCGGCGTCGATCTCGATAATGTCACCATTTTGCAACAGGGCGATCGGACCGCCCACGGCCGCCTCCGGCCCGACATGGCCGATGCAGAAGCCACGGGTGGCGCCAGAGAACCGGCCGTCGGTGATCAGGGCGACCTTGCCGCCCATCCCCTGCCCGGTCAGCGCCGCCGTGGTCGAGAGCATCTCCCGCATGCCGGGACCACCGCGCGGCCCCTCGTAGCGGATCACGATGACCTCGCCTTCCTTGTAGGTTTTCTTCTGGACCGACTCGAAGGCGTCTTCCTCGCGATCGAAGCAACGGGCAGGACCAGCAAATTTCAACTTCGACATGCCCGCGACCTTCACGATCGCGCCCTCCGGCGCGAGATTACCCTTCAACCCGACAACGCCTCCCGTGACGGTGATCGGGTTGTCGGCGGACCGCACCACATCCTGGTGCGGATTCCATTTCACGCTCTTGAGATTTTCGGCGATCGTACGGCCCGTGACGGTAATGCAATCTCCGTGCAGGTGGCCATTGTCGAGCAGCGTCTTCATCAGAAGCGGAATGCCGCCAACCTCGAACATGTCTTTGGCAACATAACGGCCCCCTGGCTTCAAATCCGCGACATAAGGAGTCTTTTGAAGATTTCGGCGACGTCGAATAAGTCAAATTTTATCCCACACTCATGCGCGATCGCCGGCAGGTGCAGCGCAGCATTGGTCGACCCGCCGGAGGCGGCAACCACGGCGGCGGCGTTTTCCAGCGAGCGGCGGGTGACGATGTCGCGCGGGCGGATGTTGGCTGCGATCAACTCAAGAATCTGCTCGCCGGCGGCGGCGCAAACGCGTCGCGAATCTCATACGGCGCCGGCGCGCCGGCCGAATAGGGCAACGCCAGGCCGATCGCCTCTGACACGGTAGCCATGGTGTTGGCGGTGAATTGCGCGCCGCACGCCCCCGCCGAGGGGCAAGCCACCCGCTCGAGTTCGTCGAGATCGGCATCCGACATATCACCGACCGAGTGTCGGCCTACGGCCTCGAACATGTCCTGCACCGTGACCTGCTGGCCACGGAAATTACCCGGCAGAATCGAGCCGCCATAGATGAAGATCGAGGGCACGTTGAGCCGGACCATCGCCATCATCATGCCCGGCAGCGACTTGTCGCAGCCGGCGAGCCCGACGAGGGCGTCATAGGAGTGGCCGCGGACGGTCAATTCGACCGAGTCGGCGATGCATTCCCTGGATGGCAGGGACGAGCGCATGCCGTCATGGCCCATGGCGATGCCATCGGTCACGGTGATGGTGCAGAATTCGCGCGGGTGCCGCCGGCGGCCGCGACGCCCTTCTTGACCGCCTGCGCCTGGCGCATCAGCGAGATATTGCAGGGTGCGGCTTCATTCCAGCAGGACGCGACGCCAACGAAAGGCTGGTGGATCTGCTGGGTGGTCAGCCCCATCGCGTAGAGGTAGGACCGATGAGGGGCACGTTCCGGCCCCTCCGTCACGTGACGGCTCGGCAACCTCTTCTTGATGTCGGTCTTGGCGTCCATCCGCGGAACCTGTTCTCCCAGCCATCTCCCTGTCGGTCTCGGGAGCAATTTCTCGTCGCCTTCGCCTACGCTGTGGCCAATCAGCTATGAAGGAAATGGTTTCATGGAGGGGTGTGGCCAAAAAGCGGCGCGAGCAAGAGGCAGGCGCGCCGGTTAACCAAATGTTCCCCTCCTGTTGCAGCCACGCAACAAACGTGGCCCGGCGGCAACCATTATTCAAGGTCCGCGGGAACCCATCGAAGAACTCGTTCCGGGAGACCAAGCTTTCCACCGATCACAACCTGAGGGCGATCGACGAATGGAAGTCCGACGCGAGAATCGCCCGACGCATCCAGACCGACCATTGGCGAGTGCCGCAACGGCGAATCGGACAGCGCAATCCGAACGACATCCACGGCGCCCTATCTTCGATTGCCGCCATTGCGCACACCGAAAGTTACACCCGTGCCATGCCTGGCGTTCGAAAGGGATCGCGTCATTTTTGTGCGCCGGCACTTTTTGCGCCAGTTTTCGTCACGCAATGATGCGGCCCGCGACATGCGAACCGTCGGCGCTTGTGGTTCATATGCGAGAGAGAACAACGCGGTACGTAGCTTGTCGCAGACGTTTTGATCGCTGGCTGGAATTGAGGCGCGCGCCAAAGGATCGGCGCACGAACGCCTTTCGCGTCACCATATTGCCCCTGCGCAGCGCAAATCCGCCGCGCACACGTCCAGCCACGGGCCCGTTTTGCTGTTTCTTCTTCGGTGCGGGCGAGAGATCCTGCCTCACGTCCTTCCCGCGCGCATCACGCGAGGCTTTCCCAAAGTCCGTGGTCGTTTCTAGTCCGTGAGGCCTCTGAGTAAGAGGTTCGACTAATGGCACGCTTCAATCTGAACAGATTCTTCGACGACGGCCGTCTCGATGATTTTTTAGCCAGGTTTACGGGTGGCACCGCCGACCACGATCATCTGAACGGCACGACGGGCAACAACGTCTTGTACTCCGGTGCCAAGGCGGACTCGGTCGCCGGCATGGCCGGTAACGACACGCTCAACGCCGGCTCCGGCGACGACAAGGTGTGGGGTGGCTCCGGCAACGACAATCTCTCGGGCGGCACCGGCGCCGATCTCCTGGTCGGCGGCTTCGGCGCTGACCGCATGGATGGCGGCTCCGGCAACGACGTGCTGCTCAGCCGGTCGGACGCAGGCGAAATGGTCGCAGCCCAGGACGGCACGACCCAGATCTTCGCGGAGGAGACCGCCGCGTTCACGGCGGTCAACGACACCCTCACCGGCGGCAGGGGCGCCGACACCTTCCGCTTCGAAGGCATGGTGAACGCCAAGGACGAGATCGTCGCCAAGCATGTCAACGACGACGGCACCATCGACTGGGTTGGCGTCACCGGCGAGAACAACGCCACGCATGATCACTGGGTCGACGGCTTCGGCAATGACGTGATCCGCGACTTCAATCGCGCCCAGGGCGACAAGATCGAAATCTCGGCGCACACCGCCGAGGTGCAGTCGATCCAGCACAAGGACAGCAACGGCGACGGCAGGAACGACTATAGCGTGATCACCGTCATCAGCCAGCAAGGCAATGCTGGCGCGCATGACGAGGATCTGCTCGGCACCATCACCGTCTACGGCAACCTGGTGAAGCAGAGCGACATCACCGTTACCCAAACCGTGTATGGCGCCTACGAGAAGGTCGGCGAACTCGGCGGCGCGCACTTCGATATCGAAGACGATGGCGTGCTGGCCGGTGGCGGCACCGACGGCGGCCACCACAACGAAATGACGGCGATGGCCAACATGGCAACCTACGCGTAAGGCGAAGGAGCTCAGGTCTCAAGTACCTGCAAGGGCCGGCCTTCCGGCCCTTGCATCTCCAGCGTCCGGTGTCGATTCAATCGTCACCGGGCGCAAGGCTGCATCGGCATCTCAGCAAGTAGCCGCATGAGTGCAGCGATGAAAGACCCCCAAGGGGGGTCCGCCTTCAGCTTCCGAGCGCATCTGTAATCGCTGACGGTGTCTGACGCGATCCAACGTGCCAAGATCAGCGCTTCAGGTCAGCGCGACTTCCCGGTGGTCGTCCCTGAGAGATCCCCGG
Source organism: Bradyrhizobium sp. RDI18 (assembly GCF_043203335.1). Classification (NCBI taxonomy): domain Bacteria; kingdom Pseudomonadati; phylum Pseudomonadota; class Alphaproteobacteria; order Hyphomicrobiales; family Nitrobacteraceae; genus Bradyrhizobium; species Bradyrhizobium sp. RDI18. The sequence continues at coordinate 1,152,370 of NZ_JBICRN010000008.1, forward strand.
CGGGCGGTGGGGTTTGATCTCGAGCCGTCGATCCCGGTATTCCGCTTGGTCCGGGATTACTGGGAACATGCGCGATGTTCTCCCATGCAAGGGCAGCAATCATCAGAATGATTGCTGCAGCGATAACGACAAAAGTTCGGAAGCTGATCAAGCCGCGATCTTGACTGTCCCGCATGCCGGCCTCCGGGAACTGGTTCCATTTGCGTGTCGATGGCAGGACACTACATACGTGCTGCGGCGATCGTGTGGTACCAATGCGGCCGCCCGCGCCACAGAAGGTAAAATAGTGTTATATCTAGACCTCGGGATCGTCACGGTCCTGATTGTTCTCAATGGCCTACTCGCAATGTCGGAGTTGGCGATTGTGTCGTCGCGTCCGGCGCGGCTGGCCGGCCTCGTCGAGAAGCGTGTTAAGGGGGCTCGCCGCGCCCTTGCGCTGGCATCTGATCCCGGGAAATTCCTGTCGACGGTTCAGATCGGCATTACCCTGATTGGCGTGTTGTCCGGCGCTTTCTCAGGCGCGACGTTAGGGCTGCGTCTTGCATCTTGGCTGATCGAGGCCGGCCTGTCGCCCGGCGTCGCAGAGCCGGCCGGAGTCGGCGTTGTCGTGGCTTTCATCACCTATGCGTCACTGATTGTCGGCGAGCTCGTTCCGAAGCAGATTGCGCTTCGTGATCCGGAAGCCGTAGCCGTGAAGGTGGCACCTGCGATGGTGTTGCTTGCCAAGGTGTCGCATCCGCTGGTGTGGCTCCTTGATCGATCCGGCAAGATATTGCTGTGGCTGTTGGGTCATCGAGAGGAAGCGGGCGATAGAGTCAGTGAGGATGAAATTCGATCGCTTGTCGCCGAGGCTGAGAATGCCGGAGTATTAGAGCCGGGCGAAAAGGAATGGATCGCCGGGGTGATGCGGCTCGGCGATCTGGCCGTGGGTGCGGTAATGACCCCACGTCACGAAGTGGACTCTATCAACTTAGCAGATAGTAATGGCCAAATCGTCGCCGGCCTTTTGGACAGCGAGCACTCCCGTCTTGTTGTCTTTGATGGCGATAGCGAAGGTGCCGTAGGCGTCGTGAATGCCAAAAACTTGCTTGACGTCTACTTGACGGATAAGACGCCGAAGTTTCGAGATTTGGTGCGCGAAGCACCAATAATACCAGAAACCCTCGATGCGCGAGATGTAGTTACGATCTTGCGCGATGCGCCGGTGCACGTGGGGCTAGTGCACGACGAATATGGCGTTTTCCAAGGTGTCGTGACGAGTGCCGATATCCTTGAAGCGATTGTCGGCTCTTTTAGTACGAATGACGGGCCCGCCGAGCCTGCCGCCGTAAAGCGCGACGACGGCTCCTATTTGATCTCCGGTTGGATGTCCGCGATCGAAGCCGCACATTTGCTCGGAATTACGCTTCCTATATCGCGGCCTTATCAGACGTTTGCCGGTTTTCTGCTTCAGGAGTTCGGCAAAATCCCAAACGTGGGTGATAGTATCGAAGATGAGGGATGGCGATTTGAGATTGCCGATCTGGACGGCAGGCGCATAGACAAGGTGTTGGCAAGCCGACTTGAAGCCGCATGAATGTCGACCGGCGCAAGATGATTCCGCTGTGCTGGCCGAGGCATCGAGCGTACCGAAACACCGACTGACGCGGAAGCCATCTTTCCAAGCTGAAACGTCAAAACGCGTAAGGCAAACGCAGTCCAGCACTCAAACCACTTCCTGACAATTACTTGCAAGGGCCGGCCGCCGCCGGCCCTTGCACTCCGACTTTCAACCTAGCGCCCCGATGCGGCGCCCCACGAGCAGTGTGGCGGCGATGCCTGTGAACACCGCCACCGCGAAGACCCAGCCTGAGAGCGCTCCGGCCATGATGCCGGAAAGCAACGTGCCGATCGTGCAGCCAAGGCCCGTCATGGCGCCCCAGCCAAGCAGAATGCCGCCGATCATGCCGCGGCTGGCCTGACCGGCGGTCGGCCGCTCCGGTTTGAATTGGCCGGATACGAATGCGGCGGCAAAGGAAGCGACAACGAGCGCTGCGATGAACGCGCCGTTGTTGGAAACGAGACCGTCGCGAATGACGGTGACACAGCCCCGCAGCGTATCAAGTCCCTCAAGCCTGCCGGGCGAGAGACCTGTCACCAAGGCGATCTGACGCGCGCGGCCGCCAATCTCTGCGGTGACGCCCAGCGGCGCGACGCGCAGATACGCCACCATGCCGATGACGCCAACGATCGCTCCGCCGATCCAGGCTGGCCAGCGATGGATCAGTATCTTACGCCAGGGCGTATCGTCTACTGGCTGAGAGCGTTGCTGGCCGCCGCGCGACAGCCAGAGCGCGACGAGAGCGAGCATGATCAGGCTCGCCACCAGCGTGCCGGCATAGCCGACCCAGTGCGGCAGCCACACCATGGGCGCGCCAACGATCTGGGTCAGGTAGAGCGTATTCCAGCTCATGAATCCGAGAATGAAGCCAATCACCGTGCCGATCAGCGCGAAAGGCGCGGTCGGCGATCCCTCGCCGAGGCGATAGAGATGCGCGCTGACACAGGAGCCTGATATCGCCATACCTGCACCGAATGCGAGGCCGGCAACCGGCAGGACGAGGCTCACCGGGCCTATGAAGGCGTCCGGCGGCAGCCGGCCGCTGGACGGATCGGGCAGCCACGCCCCGAACACGATGGCATAGCCGACGATGCCGACCGCGAGCGCCACGAGGATTCCGAACAGGCCGCGCGGATCGCCACTGTCGAACCAGTCGCGAAAATTGCAGAAGAAGCAGAAGCGCGAGCGTTGCAGGACAATGCCGAAGGCTGCGCCCAAGAGAAGCGAGAGCGAAAGACCTGGCTGGCGGTTCAGGTGGAGCACGTAAGCCAGCGCCGCCAGCGCCACCAGAAGCGCAGCCGAGACCAGCAAGCGCACGAGTGAGGGCACAAATGCGAACGACGCCGGGGAGCCCGGCGCCGTTGCGGTCTGCGGCGCATCGATGCGATGCGCGTAAGCCTTGTCCTGCGATGTCAGCGCTTCACTTGCCACCCCAGACGGTCCCTGCCACGTTGACGACGGGCAAGCCAACCGTGTTTCCGTATTCGGTCCACGAGCCGTCATAGTTGCGCACATCATAGCCCAGAATCTGCGAGAGCACGAACCAGGTGTGGCTGGAGCGTTCGCCAATGCGGCAGTAGACGATGATCGGCTTCGAATCATCGATGCCCGCTGCTGCATAAAGCTTCTTCAATTCGTCAGCCGACTTGATCGTGCCATCCTCGTTCACGGCGCGGACCCAGGGAACGTTGATCGCACCCGGGACGTGGCCGGCGCGCACCGCCAGCTCCTGCGAACCCGGAGGAGCGAACACCTTGCCGGAATATTCGTCCGGCGAGCGGATGTCGACGATGGTCGCATTGGTCTTCTTCGACACCGCGTCGTTCACGTCGGACAGCCGCGCGCGCAGCTTGCTGTTGGGCTCGCCGATGGAAACCTGGCTCGGCGCTACCGAGGCCACACGGCTGTCGAAGGGACGCTTGTCAGCCTCCCATTTCTTCCGGCCGCCATCGAGCAGCTTTACGTTATCGAAGCCATAGCTTTTGAAAATCCATGCGCCCCAGGCGGCAAACCAGTTGTTGTTATCGCCGTAGAGGACGACGGTCGTATCCTTGTCGATGCCGAGCTTGCGGACGAGGTCCTGAAATTTCTCCTTCGTGGCGATGTCGCGACGGACCGTGTCAACCAGATCCGTGTGCCAGACAACGTTCTGCGCATTGGGGATATGGCCGCGTTCGAACAGGCCCGGTTCAACGCTCACCTCGACGACACGCACCTTGGGATCGCTAAGGCTCTTCTCCAGCCATTCACCGTTGACGAGTGGGCCTTTCGGCGTTTGTGCAAGCGTCGGGCCTGCAAGGCCGATGACGGTGAGTGTCACCGCAGTGAATAGTGATGCTAGTTTCATGGGAGGCTCCTGATAATGGAGTTAAAGCGTTCCGTGCAAATGGATCGTCAGTATGATCGCGGCCAGACTATCCTGACGGCGAAAAGCGCCACTGCAGCGGAGGCCAGTCAATAGCTGCATTCCGGGCAGACAATGAAATTCCATGCATCTCCAACAGACGGAAAGAATTGAGGCACCACCTGCGTCAAAACGCAAATGACTATCTCGGCTGTGGCAACAAGTCGCGCTGGAGCGGCTGCCCAGCGTTCAGTGACGACAGAACAAGCGGCAAAGGCCATGCAGCCTCACCGGGGGAGCGGCGGATGAAGTTAGACGGCCGCCGGTTACACGCCCCACATACGTAAGCCATCGTGACACATCATGAGCAAGCGCGCAGCGGTCGGGCTATTCCACCTTCACATTGGCTGCCTTGATCATCGGCCACCATTTTGCGATCTCGGCCTTTTGCCAGGCGCCGAGCGCTTCGGGTGCGAGCTTGTCCTTTGGCGGCATTTGCAAGCCGAGATTTTCGAGCTGCTTGCGCACCGCCGGATCGCCCAACGCCTCGACCGTCGCCGCATTCAGCTTTCCGATCACGTCCTTCGGCATGTCCTTGGGCACCCAGAGTGCCGGACCACAGCGTGGGAAGCCCGGCAACCCGCCTCGTCAACGGTCGGAATATCGGCAGCCGATTCCATGCGCTTGTTGTCGGTGATGGCGCAGGCACGGATGTTACCTACAATTGCCTAGTCTAGGGTGGATCAGAATCTCGATGCAAGAATCTTGCTAATCCGCGGACCGTCCATATCAACGATCCGGAATCGCCATCCCTCCCAAGCGAACTGGTCGTCAACGGCGGGTATTCTGCCGAGTAGAGCAATCGCAAATCCTGCAAGCGTGTGAAAGTCGCCTTCCGGCTTGCGACCGATCTTGAGGCGAATCAGAACTTCGTCCGCTGCCACTTTGCCATCTAAGAGGAACGTGCCGTCCTGTTGCTCAACCACCGCAGGGTCCTCACCGACATCTGGCAGATCGCCCGCAATTGCCTCAAGGAGGTCGGTCCGCGTCACGATGCCCTGAAGCGTTCCATATTCGTCGACGATCACGCCGACCCGAGCGGGCTGCGCCTTGAACCTCTCGATAGCGTGAAGCACGGGAGTCGATTCGGGGAGAACCAAAGGCTGCTGAATTGCGGCGAAGGGATCGAGTGGTTCGCCATCGAGAGCCTGATCAAGCAGATCTTGCTTGCGTATGACGCCGACGATCTCATCAAGGCTACCACGGCTCACGATGACGTGCTCGTGGCAGCACTCTCGCACGGCACGCAGGACTTCGTCCCGGCTGTCGTTAGCATCAGTCCAGTCGATATCCGTCCGCGGGGTCATGATGTCGCTCACCTCGCGACTGGTGATGTTGATGATCCGCTCGACGACATTGCGCTGCGCGCGCGCGAGCAAGCCCGCTTCCTCGGTTTCGGCTACCAGGAGCTTTATTTCCTCAGGGGAGTGGATGGTTTCCTGTTCGCTCGCCGGTCTCAACCCGGCCAAGCGGAGAACGCTGTTGCCCAGCCCGTTCAAGCACACGATGGCCGGCTTGAACAGGAATCCGAACAGCACGAGCGGTCGCACGATCAGGAGCGCGGTTATCTCTGTCCGCTGCAGCGCGAGGCTCTTGGGTGCAAGTTCGCCAAGCACGATGTGAAGCATCGTAAGAATGACGAATGCAATCGCGATGGCAATCGCGTGAGCGCCAAACGTCGAGCCTGATCCAAGAGGCCCAACCAATAGTGGCTCGATCAGGTGCGCCAGGGCCGGCTCGCCGATCCAGCCCAGCGCCAGCGAGGAAATCGTGATGCCAAGCTGGCACGCCGCAAGATTGTAGTCGAGCCGGGTAATGGCCCGTTGCAGCGCCCGAGCATTCATGCGGCCGCCGGCGACCAACTGGCCTACCCGGCTTCGGCGTATCGCAACGAGGGAAAATTCGGACGCAACGAAGAAGCCATTAGCAACGACGAGTACGATGATCGAGAGGATTCCAAGTATGTTGACCAAACTGCCATCGTCCGTGGGCATAGTCACCTCCCGTGGGCGTCGACCGTTCCCGTCCGTTCGACGCTGATCCATTCTGTGTGATGTGCCGCCCCCCGCAAGACTCGTGCATGCATTGATGCAACGAGGCAGGTTTTGCTGCTCGTCGATCTCAGGGAATGTGTACTTGGAGGTTTGTCGCTCATGACCGACACCGACTAAATGGCGCGCGACCGCGACTAATGATTCTGGCATTTGGTCAGTCGCGACGAAGGGAGCAACGGGCCGTAGTCCCAGCCGGTAGCCCGTTCGAAATAGAGCATCCGATCAATGGACGGCCTGGCCGCTGCAGTCCGAAGAGATCGGACAAATCAGCGCATTTACCAACCCATCTTCACGCTATTTCTTTCCGGGCGCGACCGGCGCGAGGTCAGAATCGCTAGTCACTTCTTTAACCCCGCCCAATTCGCCGCCGGAAAGAAAGAATACTGCGGCAGCCACCGCGATGATTCCGCCGAGAATGAGTCCGATTGTGCCCTTGGATCGGTTGTCATTGTCAGCCATTGTGCGCTCCGTGTACGTATAGGAACGTTAACGTCCGCGCTATCCGTAGGGTTCCCCGCCCCAGTGCTTGAAGATCCGTCCGCGCGCATCCGGAGGGAGCTAGCTAATCCACCTTCACGTTGGCGGCCTTGATCATCGGCCACCATTTTGCGATCTCGGCCTTTTGCCAGGCGCCGAGTGCATCGGGCGTGAGCTTGTCCTTCGGCGGCATTTGCAGGCCGAGGTTTTCAAGCTGCTTGCGCACCGCCGGATCGTTCAACGCCTCCACCGTCGCCGCATTCAGCTTGGCGATGATGTCCTTCGGCGTATCCTTGGGCACCCAGAGGCCGGACCACAGCGTCATGTGGAAGCCGGGCAGCCCCGCCTCGTCCACGGTCGGGATGTCGGAGGCGGATTCCACGCGCTTGCTGTCGGTGATGGCATAGGCGCGGATGTTGCCGGCACGCACCTGCCCGATCGAATTGGACGTCTGGTCGACGATCATGTCGATCTGGCCGGCGACGAGATCGTTCATCGCGGGGCCGGTGCCGCGATACGGCACATATTGCAGCTTGATGCCGGTAACGTTCTCGAAATAGACCCCGGCGATATGGCTGCCGGAGCCGGCGCCGGCCGTGCCCGCGGTCGCCGGCGTCGGCTGCGCCTTCAGCCACGCCACAAATTCCTTCAGCGAGGTTGCGGGCACCGCCTTCTTGCTGACGATGATCATCGGATTGCTCGGCAGCAGCGCGACCGGTTCGAGGTCGGTTGTGAGGTCGTAGCCGAGCTTGTAGATCGCGCCATTGGCGACGTGGGTACCGAGGTGGCCGAAGCTGATCGTGTAACCGTCAGGCGGCGAACGCACCGCGCGGCCGACGCCGACCGAACCGGCCGCTCCCGTCACGTTCTCGACCAGCACCTGCTCGCCGAGCGTGACCTTCATGCGCTCGGCCAGAATGCGCGCCATCGCATCCGACGGACCGCCGGCGGAGAACGGTACGATGATGGTGACGGGACGCGAGGGAAAGTTTTGCGCTGCCGCAACACCACCGAACGCCAACACTGCAATCGCGGCCAGAACGATCTTTCGCATCTCATGCTCCCATCGCATTCCGCCGCATGACGGTCAGAGCTTGGCGTAGTCGATCGGCTGGTGGCGATCGAGCGTGCGCGTGACCGGCGGCAGCGGATATTTAAGCCCTGTCGCGCAATTGAACAGCATGACGCGATCGTTTTTGGTCACGCGGCCGTCGGCAAGGCTTTGCTGATAGGCAGCATACGTCGCCGCCCCTTCCGGACACAACAGCAGGCCCTCCTCGCGCGCCACTTCGTTGAGCGCAGCAGAAATCTTCTCGTCCGGGACCGCGATCGCAAATCCCTTGCTCTCGCGAACCGCGCGCAGGATCAGAAAATCTCCGACCGCTTGCGGCACGCGGATGCCTGACGCGATGGTATGGGCATCTTCCCAGCGGGGGGCGTGCTCGGTGCCGTTCTCGAAGGCGCGCACCATCGGCGCGCAGCCGGACGCCTGTACCGCGACCATCCGCGGCCGCTTCGCGCCGATGAAGCCGATGGCTTCCAGTTCGGCAAACGCCTTCCACATCCCGATCAGGCCGGTGCCGCCGCCGGTCGGGTAGAAGATCACGTCGGGCATCTCCCAGCCGAGCTGTTCGGCGAGCTCAAGGCCCATCGTCTTCTTGCCTTCGATCCGGTAAGGCTCCTTCAGCGTCGAGGTGTCGAACCAGCCCGCTTTTGCCTTCCCCTCGCCGACGATCTTGCCGCAATCGTCGATCAGGCCGTTGACGCGATAGACGGTGGCGCCCTGCAGCCCGATCTCGCTGACGTTCACCTCCGGCGTGTCGGCGGGGCAGAAGATCGTCGTCTTGATGCCGCAGGACGTCGCGTAGGCCGCGAGCGCCGCGCCCGCATTGCCGTTGGTCGGCATCGCCATGTGCTTGATACCGAGCGCCTTGCCCATCGACACCGCCATGACAAGGCCGCGGGCCTTGAACGAGCCGGTCGGCAAGCGGCCCTCGTCCTTCACGATGATCTCGCCGCCGCCGAGTTTTTTCGCAAGCTTCGGCAGCCGGATCAGCGGCGTCGTCACTTCGCCGAGGCTGACGATGTCCGTGACCTTACGCACCGGCAGCAGCTCGCGATAGCGCCACATGTCAGCCGGACGCTGCGCGAGGGCTTCCTTGGTCAGCGCCTTCTTCACGCCAGCGAGGTCGTAGCGCACCAGTAGCGGCTTGCCGGCCTTGGAGAGGTTGTGGATCTGGTCGGCCTCGTACCGATCGCCTTCCATCGCGCATTCGAGATGGGTCACAAACGTCGGGCGTTCGATGGTCAGATTGTCGTTGTCTTTCACAACTGTTCTTTCTGGTTTGCTTGTCATTGCCGGGGTTAGACCCGGCAATCCATCTTCTTCGCAAGACTCTTGTGAAGCGCGATGGATGCGCGGGTCAAGCCCGCGCATGACGGTTAGGGACTAGGCTAGATATTCAGCACGCGGCCGTAGGCATCCAACACGGCCTCCTTCATCATCTCGGACAGCGTCGGATGCGGGAATACGGTGTGCATCAACTCCTCCTCCGTAGTCTCCAGGTTCATGGCGACCACGTAACCCTGGATCAACTCGGTCACCTCCGCGCCGATCATGTGAGCGCCGAGCAATTGCCCCGTCTTCTTGTCGAAGATCACCTTGACGAGGCCCTGGTCCTCGCCGAGCGCGATTGCCTTGCCGTTGCCGACGAACGGGAAACGGCCGACGCGGATTTCGCGGCCGCCCTCTTTCGCCTTCGCCTCGGTCAGCCCCACGGAAGCAATCTGCGGGTGGCAATAGGTGCAGCCGGGAATGAGGTTCTTGTCCGTGGCGTGCGGATGCAGGCCCTTGATGGCCTCGATACAGACCACGCCTTCGTGCTCGGCCTTGTGGGCGAGCATCGGGGGACCTGCGACGTCGCCAATGGCATAGATGCCGGGGACATTGGTCTTGCCGTAGCCGTCGATCACGACGACGCCGCGGTCTGTCTTGACGCCGAGCTTTTCGAGGCCGAGACCTTCGACATTGCCGACCACGCCGACCGCCGAGATCACCCGCTCGAACTCAACCGTCTGCGGCTTCTTACCGTCGTCGATGGTGGCAACCACGCTGTCGGCCTTCTTCTCGAGCTTCGTGACTTTGGTGTTTGAGAGAATCTTGATGCCCTGCTTCTCGAACCGCTTGCGCGCGAGACCGGCGATCTCGGCGTCCTCGACCGGGAGGATCTGCGGCAGCACCTCGACCACAGTGACGTCGGCACCCATGGTGTGGAAGAACGAGGCGAACTCAATGCCAATCGCGCCCGAGCCAACCACCAGCAGCGATTTCGGCATCCGCTCCGGGACCATCGCCTCGAAATAGGTCCAGACCAGTTTCTTGTCGGGCTCAAGCCCCGGCAGCACGCGCGGCCGGGCGCCGGTCGCGAGAATGATATGCTTGGCCTGATAGGCGCCCTCACCCAGCGCACCCTTCGGCGCCTCGACGGCGGATTTTTTCACTGTGACCTTGCCCGGCGCATCGATCGACGCCTCGCCCCAGATCACCGTCACCTTGTTCTTCTTCATCAGGAAGCCGACGCCGTCATTCAGCCGCTTCGAAACGCCGCGCGAGCGTTGCACCACCGCCTTCGGATCGAACGATATTTTTTCCGCGGAGAGGCCGTAATCCTTGGCGTGCTGCATGTAATGGAAGATTTCGGCTGATCGCAGAAGCGCCTTGGTCGGGATGCAGCCCCAGTTCAGGCAGATGCCGCCGAGATAAGATTTCTCGATGATCGCAGTCTTGAAGCCGAGCTGGGCTGCGCGGATCGCGGTGACGTAGCCACCGGGGCCGGAGCCGATGATGATGACGTCGAAGGATGTGTCGGCCATGTTGGTCGGTCTCTGCCTGGATCGTTAGAATACATCGTTTGGTGGGAGGTCTGGCGCAGGGCGTCTCGGCTTTGTTCTAATCGCTCTTCGCGTCAACCAGCTTCCGGATTGTCTCAAAGGCTTGGTCGGGATCGGAGATATCGCGCACAATGACGCCGCTCGCCGAAACATTACCGAAACCCAGCGCCATGAACGGATCTGAATTTCGTGTCGACCCGGTCGCAAGGGTTGCGAGGTAAATTGACCCAAGATCGTAGCTGCGCTGAAGGATGCCCTTGCGCAAGGTGGTCTCCTTTACGTCGCGAAACTTGATCACCTTCTTGTTGATGGTGAGAAAACCTTCATCGAATTCGAGCCGGTCGGAATAGAAGCGGTATTCAGTCCGACTGTAATTCAGCTTCTTGCCGATATAGGCAACGACCGGAATAGCAAAGAATGCAACCGCGCCTATGGCGTAGGACGCATCCCTCGTATTCGAAAAAATGCCGATCGCCGCGCCCATGCCAGCGAAGAAGACGCCGCACCACACCGTGAAAAAAAGCTGCAACGGAAGCTGGGTCAACAGCGTAATCCAGCCGATGAACACCGGCTTGACCGACAGTTTGACTTCGCCTGGCGACATCGGCTTTCCCTTGGTCCTGAAGTCGGCGGATTTCGCCCGATGCAAAAAGATTGGTGTCTGCAGCTCCCTCACACCATCATCATGACGGGGTTTTCGATCAACTGCTTGAAGGCGCCGATCAGCTCGGCGCCGAGCGCGCCGTCGATCGCCCGGTGATCGCAGGAGAGCGTCACGCTCATCATCTGCGCGATCTCGATCTTGCCGGCGCGCACCACGGGACGCTCCTCGCTGGTGCCGACCGCAAGGATCGTCGCGTGCGGCGGATTGATCACGGCGGTGAAGTGGTTGATGCCGTACATGCCGAGGTTGGATACCGCCGTGGTGCCGCCCTGGTATTCTTCCGGCTTCAGCTTGCGCGCCCGCGCGCGCGCGGCAAAGTCTTTCATTTCGGACGAAATCGTGGAGAGTGTCTTGGTCTCGGCTTTCCGGATGATCGGCGTGATCAGGCCGCCGGGCATCGCCACGGCCACGCCGATGTCGGAATGCTTGTGCTTGAGCATGCCGCCTTCGGTCCAGCTCACGTTGCAGTTCGGAATCTTTTTGCAGAGCGATCGCCATCGCCTTGATGACGAAGTCGTTGACCGAGAGCTTGTAGAGCGGCTTCTTTTCTTTGTCCTTGGGGGCTGCGGCGTTGATCTCCTCACGCGCGACCAGGAGCTTGCCGATGTCGCAGTCCATCGTCAGATAGAAATGGGGCACGGTCTGCACCGAAGCGGTGAGCCGTTGCGCAATGGTACGGCGCATGCCGTCATGCGGCACGATCTCGTAAGTGCCTTCCTCGAACAGCGCCAAAATCTGCTTGTCGGGCATCGACGGCGCGATGCTCGGACCCGCCGCAGGTGCGGCGGCCGGGGCTTTCAGGCCCTTGCCGGATTTCGCATCCTCGACGTCGCGGGCGACGACGCGGCCATGCGGGCCCGAGCCGTTGATGCGCGAAAGATCAATGCCCGCATCCTTGGCCAGACGGCGCGCGAGCGGCGACGAGAAGATGCGGCCTTGGCCGTTGCCCTTGGCAGGCGCCGCCGCCTGAGGGGCAGGCGCGGGAGTGGGAGCAGGTGTCGGTGCCGGAGCAGCCGCGGCAGCAGGCTTCGGCGCTTCTTTGGGCGCCTCCTTGGGCGCTTCGGCAGCCTTCGGCGCGGGCGTGGCGCCTGCCGCCTTCACGTCCTCGCCGTCGCCGGCCAACACTGCGATCACGTCGTTGACGGGGACGTCCTGCGTACCCTCCGGCACCAGAATCTTGGCAATCGTGCCCTCGTCGACCGCCTCGACTTCCATCGTCGCCTTGTCGGTCTCGATCTCGGCGATCACGTCGCCGGACTTGACCTTGTCGCCCTCTTTCTTGAGCCACTTGGCAAGGTTGCCCTTTTCCATCGTGGGCGACAGCGCGGGCATCAAAATGTTGATCGGCATCGTCAGTGACCCTGTTGCGACCGGGGCGTGGTGGAGCCCATGTCGGTCGGCCGGTTGATTTCGGCTTCGAACATCTCGACGATGCGCGCAAGCGCCTCGTCCTCGGTGTAGCCGCTCTCGCGCGCATAGGCGCGGGCGGCGTGGCGGGCGATATCGACCAGCAAGAGGCCCCACATGTCAGGCTCCTCGAAGGCGCGCTGGAACGCGATCGAGAGCCCACCATCCACGACGAAGGCGCGCAGGACTTCAACGGCGTCCTCGCGGCCGATCACGTCGGGCGGCAGCGGTTGTTCGTTAGGACCGGCCATGGGCTTACCGATAAGAAACGGCTTTGGCGGCCGCGACCACTTCGGCCACGGAAGGCAATGCGAGCTTTTCGAGGTTCGCGGCATAAGGCATCGGCACATCCTTGCCGGATACGCGCGCGACCGGCGCATCGAGATAGTCGAAGGCGTGCTCCATGATGCGGGCGGCAATCTCGGCGCCGACGCCGGACTGCTGCCAGCCCTCTTCCACCGTCACCGCGCGGCCGGTCTTCTTTACCGAGTTGATGATCGTCTCGGTGTCCATCGGGCGCAGCGTGCGCAGGTCGATCACCTCGGCCTCGATGCCTTCCTTCGCGAGTTCGTCGGCGGCCTTCAGCGCGTAGGTCATGCCATTCGACCACGAAATCAGCGTTACGTCCTTGCCCGAGCGAACGATACGCGCCTTGCCGATCGGGATCATGTAGTCGTCGAGTTTTGGCACCTCGCCAGTGTGGCCGTACAAGACTTCGTTTTCGAGGAAGATGACGGGGTTGGGATCGCGGATCGCGGCCTTGAGCAGCCCCTTGTAGTCGGCCGCCGAGAACGGCGCGATCACCTTCAGCCCGGGAATTTGCGAGTACCAGGCCGAGTAGTCCTGGCTGTGCTGGGCGGCGACGCGGGCGGCGGCGCCGTTCGGGCCGCGGAATACGATCGAGCAGCCCATCTGGCCGCCCGACATGTACAGCGTCTTGGCCGCGGAGTTAATGATCTGGTCGATCGCCTGCATGGCGAAGTTGAACGTCATGAATTCGACGACCGGCTTCAGCCCCGACATCGCAGCGCCGACGCCGACGCCGGCAAAACCATGCTCGGTAATCGGGGTATCGATCACGCGCCGCGCGCCGAATTCCTGCAAGAGCCCCTGGGTCACCTTGTAGGCGCCCTGATACTCCGCGACCTCTTCGCCCATGATGAACACGTCGGGGTCGCGCCGCATCTCTTCCGCCATCGCATCTCGCAGCGCCTCGCGAATGGTCTGCGTGATCATCTCGGTGCCGGCGGGGACTTCCGGATCGGGCTCGGCGACCGCGGCCGGCGGCGCGGCAGGTGCCTTCTCGGCCTTGGGCTGCGGCGCTTCCGCTTTGGCTTCGGCGGGGGGCGCGGATTCCGCGGCCTTGGCCGCTGGCGCCGGCGCGCTGGCCTTGCCGAGATCGGCGGCGCTCTCGCCGTCGGCCAGAATGGTCGCGATCGGCGTGTTGACGGCGACGTCGGCGGTGCCTTCCGGGATCAATATCTTGCCGAGCGTGCCCTCATCGGTCGCCTCGACTTCCATCGTCGCCTTGTCGGTCTCGATCTCGGCGATGACATCGCCCGACTTGATCGTCTCGCCTTCCTTCTTCAGCCACTTCGCAAGGTTGCCCTTCTCCATGGTGGGCGACAGCGCAGGCATCAGCACTTGAATGGGCATATCGGCTCCCGAAAATCACTCGTCAGTTGGTTCTGCGCTCGTTTGATCTGCAGGTCGCGAGAGCAGCAAACCAGGTCCCACGTTTTACGAACTATGCGTTGAATTACCTGTAGACGTCGGTCCAGAGCTCGGACGGATCGGGCTCAGGGTCGCGCTGGGCGAAATCGGCGGATGCGTTGACGATCTCGCGAACCTCGGCGTCGATCGCCTTCAACTCCTGCTCGCTGACCTTGGCGGCCAGCAGGCGGTTGCGCACCTGCTCGATCGGGTCCTGGTCGGTGCGGATCTTCTCGACCTCTTCGCGCGTCCGGTACTTCGCCGGGTCCGACATCGAGTGGCCGCGGTAGCGGTAGGTTTGCATCTCCAGGATGAACGGCCCCTTGCTGGCGCGGCACCAGGCCACCGCCTCGTCGCCGGCGGCCTTCACGGCGCGGACGTCCATGCCGTCGACCTGCTGGCCCGGAATGTTGAAGGAGGCGCCGCGCTTGGAAAAATCGGTCAGTGCCGAGGAGCGCGTCACCGACGTGCCCATGGCATAGCGGTTGTTCTCGATCACGTAGATCACCGGGAGCTTCCACAGCTCCGCCATATTGAAGCTTTCGTAGACCTGGCCCTGATTGGACGCGCCGTCGCCGAAATAGGCGACGCTGACGAAATCATTGCCGCGATAACGGTTGGCGAAAGCAAGGCCCGTTCCGAGCGAGACCTGGGCGCCGACGATGCCGTGGCCGCCGAAGAAATTCTTTTCCATGCTGAACATGTGCATGGAGCCGCCCTTGCCCTTGGAATAGCCGCCACGGCGGCCGGTGAGCTCGGCCATCACGCCGTTGGCGGACATCCCGCAGGCCAACATGTGGCCGTGGTCCCGGTATCCGGTTATGACCTGATCGCCCTTCTTCAGGGCCATCTGCATCCCAACCACCACGGCCTCCTGGCCGATATAGAGATGGCAGAAGCCGCCGATCGCACCCATGCCGTAGAGCTGGCCGGCCTTTTCTTCGAAGCGGCGGATCAGGAGCATATCCCGCAGCGCGGCCAGTTCCTGCGCCTTGGTGAATTCCGGTGGGGACCCGTCTGCCTTCTCCTGCCCTGATCTCTTTCGCGACGCTTTTCTTGGGTGCAGCCATGGCAATTCCGGGTGAAAGAGAGACGGATCAGCCCTCTCTATCCCAACTCAAACCGCCGTGAAAGGATTGCGTGCGCTGGAGAAAATAATGCTATGCCGCAGTGCAATGTGGGCTGCGACATTTTCGAAATTGATTTCGCGATTTTTTGAAATTTGCGGACTGACACGCCGGCATCGTCTCCCATGACGGCCGTGTTCGTGACATCGGTTGGAAAATCAGTTCGGCTTGACGATCCGGATCAGATCGCGCGGATTGGCGTAGTCGAGCTGGAAGCGCGCGCGCTCATCCAGCATGTCGGGATCGACCCGGTCGGACCGCAGCAGCGATACCCGCTGCTCGCCCTCTGCCCGCTCCCGCTTCAGCCGCGCCAATTCCGAAGTCAGCGCAATGATTTCCTGATCGAGTTCCTGGCGTGCGTTCAAGCCATATTTGCCGGTGTAAGCGTTGACGCCGAAATAGCCGACCATCATCGCCGCCACCGTATAGAGGGCGAGTCCGGTCAGGATGGATTTCAATCGGGTGCGGGAGACCATGCCGCCAAGATGCGACGGCTGGGTTAATGGAATGCTAAGGCGGCGAGCACGAATGTCACCGCCGTCATTGCAATGACGTCCTTACCCGTTCTGCTTCTCGATGAACGCCGCAAACGCGTCGATGTATTGCTGCAGCACCTTCTGCACCGCTTCCTTCACGAGTTCGCCCTTCTCGTTAAAAGCGTCGCCGATGCCGTTGAGGTAGATTTCGGGCTGGCCGAGGATCGGACCGGAAATGCCCGGCAGGATGTTCTGCAAATGCTTGGCGGCGCTGACGCCACCGAGCGCGCCGGGCGAGTTGCTGACGATGCCGGTCGGCTTGCCGAGAAACGCGCTCTTGCCATAGGGGCGCGACCCGACGTCGATCGCGTTCTTCAGGACGCCTGGGATCGAGCGGTTGTATTCGGGCGTCACGAACAGCACGCCGTTCGACCTCTGCAACTTTTCGCGAAACGCCAGCCAGTCAGCCGGCGGCGCCGCTTCCAAATCCTGGTTGAAGAAGGAAATTTCATGCAGCGTGGTCACATCGAGCTTGAGCGAAGCCGGCGCCAGTTTGGCGAGCGCATTGGCGACCTTGAGCGAAAAGCTCTCCTTGCGGAGAGAGCCGACGATCGTGACGATGGTGTAGTAGGTGGCCATTGATTTCCCCGTTACAGCAAAAGCGCCTGCGCTCCCTTACGCCAGATCGGCAGAAAGATGCAAGTGCATTAACTTACTTTTACGACTGCCCCGGCATGCAAAAACAGGCCGCCTGGAAGGCAGCCTGTTCGCGGCGATAGAAGCGCGCGCTCACCCCTTGTTCGGATTGATCAGGAATTTCTCGCCGGTGGAGCGCTTGTTGTAGACGGCGATGTTGGAAAGCTGCAGCGTCTCCTGCAGCGACACTACCTGCGTGTAGTGGCTGGCAAAGGTGGTCTTGAGCTCGGACGCGACACGCTGGCGCAGCCGGCCGATTTCGGCGGGGCCGATCTTCTGCAGGAACGGCGTCAAGAGCCAGCCGCCGACGCCCCAGGTCAGGCCGAATGTACGGCTGAGCTCGGTCGGACGGTTATCGAGGCTGCCGTAGATATAGACCTGCTTGTACACGTTCGAGCCGTAGCGGCTGAATTCCTTGGCGGTCTTGTTGGCCGCGATTTCCATGCAAGTGAGGATTTGGCTCGCCAGCTTGCCGCCGCCGATCGCATCGAACGCAATGGTGGCGCCGGTTTCCACCAGCGCGTTGGTGAGATCGTCCATGAACGTGTCTGCGGTGGAATCGACGACATATTTGGCGCCGATCTTGTGCAGGATGTCGGCCTGCTCCTTGCTGCGCACGATATTGACGAGGCCGATGCCGTCCTTGATGCAGATCTTGTTGAGCATCTGCCCGAGATTGGAGGCGGCCGCGGTGTGCACCAGCGCCTTGTGGTTCTCGCGCCGCATCGTCTCGGTCATCCCGAGCGCGGTCAAGGGATTGACGAACCATGATGCGCCGTCGGCCGGCGTGGTGCCTGACGGCAGCTCCATGACGTCCCTGACCTTGATGGTGCGATACTGCGTGTACATCGCGCCGCCGATCATCGAGACGGCCTTGCCCATCAGCGCTTTCGCGGCGTCCGAAGATCCGGTCCTGATCACCACGCCGGCACCTTCATTGCCGACGGGGAGCGACTGGTCGAGCCGCGCCGCCATCATCCGCATCGCCGATTCCGGCATCTTCGCGGTGATGACAGGCGCGTCCGCGCTGCCGGATTCCTTGGCGGTCGACATGTCGGCCGGACCGATCAAGAGCCCGAGATCGGAGGGATTGATCGGGGTCGCCTCGACACGGACCACGACTTCGTCGTCGGCCGGCTCGGGCGTCGGGACATCGACCAGCGACAGTTCGAGTTCGCCGCTCTTCTTGAGCAGCGAACGCAGTTGAAGCCCGCTCTTGCCGTCGCTCATCGCCATCCTCCCCCTGGTGTCCGTCCTATCTGGTTGCGCCGATGCGTTATGCCAAGGCCTTCAGCGCCGATTTGCCGGCATATTTCGCCTGATTGCCGAGTTGCTGCTCGATACGCAGGAGCTGGTTGTACTTGGCGGTGCGATCGGAGCGCGCCAATGATCCGGTTTTGATCTGGCCGCAATTGGTGGCGACCGCGAGATCGGCGATGGTGGAATCTTCCGTCTCGCCGGAACGGTGCGACATCACGGAAGTGTAGCCGTATTTGTGCGCCAGTTCGACGGCGGCGAGCGTCTCGGTCAGCGTGCCGATCTGGTTGACCTTGATCAGGATCGAATTGGCGCGGCCGTTCTTGATGCCGTCGGCAAGGCGGGTGACGTTGGTGACGAACAGGTCGTCGCCGACGAGCTGGCACTTCTTGCCGATCAGGTCGGTCAGTTCCTTCCAGCCGTCCATGTCATCCTCTGACATGCCGTCCTCGATCGTGACGATCGGATAACGCGAGACGAGATCGGCGAGATATTTTGCCTGCTCGGAACGCGAGCGGGTCTTGTTCTCGCCGCCGTAGACGTAACTGCCGTCCTTGAAGAACTCGGTGGCCGCGCAGTCGAGGCCGAGCATCACGTCGCCGCCTGCCTTGTAGCCGGCCATGCCGATCGCGCTCACCACGAAATCGAGGGCTGCGTCCGCCGACGGCAGGTTCGGCGCAAAGCCGCCCTCGTCACCGACATTGGTGTTGTGGCCGGCCTTCTTCAGTTCGCTGCGCAGCGTGTGGAAGATTTCCGAGCCGCAGCGCAGCGCCTCGGCGAAGCTCGCGGCGCCCACGGGAAGGATCATGAACTCCTGGAAGTCGATCGGGTTGTCGGCATGCACGCCGCCGTTGATGATGTTCATCATCGGCACCGGCAGCGTCCGCGCCGAGGTGCCGCCGACGTAGCGATAGAGCGGCATGTCGAAGGATTCGGCCGCTGCCTTGGCGCAGGCCAGCGAGACGCCGAGAATGGCGTTGGCGCCGAGCCGGCTCTTGTTCGGCGTACCGTCGAGATCGATCATGATCTGGTCGATGTGGACCTGATCCTCGACGGCCTGATCGCTCAGCGCCTCGAAGATTTCGCCGTTGACGGCTTCCACCGCCTTTTGCACGCCCTTGCCGAGATAGCGCTGCTTGTCGCCGTCTCGCAGCTCGACCGCCTCATGGGCGCCGGTGGAGGCGCCGGAGGGAACAGCCGCGCGGCCGATCGAGCCGTCTTCCAGCGCCACATCGACTTCAACGGTGGGATTGCCACGGCTATCGAGAATTTCACGGCCAATGATGTCGACGATGGCGGTCATGTCTGCACTTTCCTAAAGTGGTGGGTGGCGATTTGGGGGGCGTCTTACACGGCGCGCAAGCAAATGTGAACGCTTTGGCTGGGCCTTTTCCGGACGATGGAGCTGGGTCAGGAATAAACTGCCCCAAGGTTGATATCAGCGTCCAAACCTTCACATTGATAGACCGGGGTAACGCAATGAATCGCCGCCAGTTTCTTGGAACCGCCGCTGCCGGATTCCTTGCCGCGCCCACTCTCCTGCGCCACGCGAACGCACAGGAAGGCCCGTTCCGCGTCAAGTATTATCCGGTCGCATCCGGTATGGGCTCGCGTGACACGACTCCGGCCCCCGATGGCTCGATCTGGTTCTGCGGCCAGCGCAACGGCACGCTCGGCCGGCTTGATCCACGCGACGGATCCTACAAGCTAATCGACCTTGGCAAGGGCGCCGCGCCCCATGGTGTCATCATCGGTCCAGATGGCGCGCCCTGGATTACCGAAGGCGGACAGAACGCAATCGCGCGCGTCGACCCCATTGATCACAAGGTGACGCTGTTCCGCCTGCCCGAAAAGGAGGCCTACGCCAACCTCAACACCGGCGTATTCGACAGTGGCGGCATCTACTGGTTCACCGGCCAATCCGGCATTTATGGCCGGCTCGATCCGAAATCGGGCGACATGACCGTGTTCAAATCACCGCGCGGCCGCGGCACCTATGGCATGACCGTCACGCCGAAGGGCGACATCTGGTACGCCTCGCTCGCCGGCAACCACATCGCAAAGATCGATCCGGCGACTGGCAATGCGACTGTGGTCGAGCCACCCACACCCAAGCAGGGCGCGCGGCGCGTATGGTCGGATTCGAAGGGCCGGATCTGGGTCAGCGAATGGAATAGCGGCAATGTATCGGTCCACGATCCTGCCGACGGCTCCTGGAAGGCGTGGAAGCTGCCGGGCAGCAATCCCCGCGCCTATGCGGTCTATGTCGACGACAAGGACAAGGTCTGGCTCACCGATTTCGGCGCCAACGCGATCGTGCGCTTCGATCCGGTGACGGAGAAATTCAACGCATTTCCCAGCGATCAGCCGGGCGCGAATGTGCGCCAGCTCGACGGCCGGCCCGGCGAAACCTGGGGCGGCGAATCCGGCAATGACCGCTTGGTCGTGATACAAACGGTCGCGTGAAGTCATTCGCTGCGCTGCTGCTGTTGCCTTTCCTCCTAACCGCGCCCGCCATCGCGGAAGAAAACGGCGTGCGGGCGTTCGCGCCCTGCCGCGCCTGCCACAGCCTTGATCCCGCGGAGCGCGGCCTGCCCGGCCCAAACCTTGCAGGGCTGATCGGGCGCACGGTAGCTGACGATGCCGAGTTCGATTACTCGCCGGCGCTGCGCAAGGCACGCGACGAAGGATTGCGCTGGGATGCGAAGCGCCTCGAAGCCTTCCTTGCCGATCCCGCCGCGATGTTTCCGGGATTGTGGATGTCGATGCGCGGGATCGAGGACGCCATCGAACGGCAGGCGCTGGTTCGGTTTCTTGGCGACCCAGCCTCGCGCTGACGGTTGACGATGACCCCCGCAGCGTTCATGTCAGCGCTCGCAACAGGACGATCATAATGGCCAAGAAATCATTGCCCACATCATTGCAGCTCGGCCGTGCCGTGGAATGGCCTGATAGCCCTGAAAAGGCGCAGCTCGACCGTGTGCCCAATCCGCAAGCGGGCACCAATTATCTGGTTCGCTTCACCGCACCGGAATTCACCTCTATCTGCCCCGTGACGGGCCAGCCGGATTTCGCGCATCTCGTGATCGACTATGTGCCGGGACAATGGCTGCTGGAATCCAAATCGCTAAAGCTCTACGTCGCGAGCTTTCGCAATCACGGCGCCTTCCACGAGGATTGCACGGTCATGATCGGCAAGCGGATCGCGGCCGAGATCAAGCCGAAATTCTTACGCATCGGCGGCTACTGGTATCCGCGCGGCGGCATCCCGATCGACGTGTTCTGGCAGACGGGCAAGCTACCCAAGGACGTGTGGGTGCCCGATCAGGGCGTCGCGCCCTATCGCGGGCGCGGCTAGGCACGAGCTAGGGTGCGTACCCATAAATCGAGATTGATTGATGTACTTACTCGACGTCCGCTATGCCCATGATAGCGACCAAATTCCGCGTCGCAGCGAAAAACGCTCATCATCCGCGCTCCTTATGCCCTATATTGACCGGATCCTTAGCTATTGGCACGCCTCTGCGGCTATTTGCTGCCGCCGCGCGGGACCGAATAGAGCTAAGGTGACGGACTATTCAAGGTTGGTAGGGAATCTCGACTGTGTCTACGGGCCCTATCGAGCGTCACCTCGCTGCGATCGTCGCCGCCGACGTGGTGGGCTACTCGCGTCTGATGGGCGCGAACGAGAGAGGCACATTGGCGGCGTTGAAAGCACATCGCCTGGCGCTGATCGATCCGCTTATTGCCGCTCATAAGGGACACATTGTTAAGACCACCGGGGATGGCTTATTGCTTTCGTTCCCGTCGATTGTGGAAGCAGTCTCCTGTGCCGTGGCGATGCAGAGTGGAATGGCACGGCGCAACACGAACATTGCTGCCGACGTCCGCATCGAATTTCGCATCGGAGTCAACCTCGGAGACGTTATTGTCGAGAAAGGCGACGTATTCGGCGATGGAGTCAACATCGCGGCAAGGCTGGAGCAGATTGCGCCGCCGGGCGGCATCTGCCTGTCCGAAGATGCGTACCGACAAGTACGGGGTAAACTCGAAATTCCCATCACGGACGCCGGGGAGCAGAAACTCAAGAACATTTCCAACCCTATCAAGGTCTATCGCATCGAGCCTTCAGTGGCTGCAGCGGTCGAACCGGCCGCGCCGCTCGCTCTGTCGAGACGACGATCATCGGTGTGGACATGGGCGGGCGTGGCGATAACGGCCACGATCGCTTTAGCGGCGATCACATGGTTCAGTTTGCCGCGCGCGCCACCCGATGTATCGCAAGGCGCCGCGCCGGCAAAGCCCATCGCCTCCAGCGCGATCCCGGTCATTGCTGTGCTGCCCTTTGCCAATCAAACCGGCGACGAAGGCAAGGACTATTTCGCCGACGGTGTAACCGAGGAAGTCATCAGCGCTCTCGGTCGTTTCAACACGCTGCGGGTGATCGGACGAAATGCCGTGTTGCCCTATAAGAAGCGGCCGGCCACACGTGAAGAGATCGTTTCCGAGCTGGGCGCGAACTATCTGGTTGGGGGAGTGTAAGGCACTCGGGTACACGCGTGCGTATCGCTGCGGAATTGACCGAACCACGAGTTGGCACAGTGATGTGGACCGATCATTTCGACGGCCAGCTTACCGATATTTTCGAGTTTCAGGACACGATCGCCCGTCGGATCGCGGGCACCCTTGCGGCCAATGTTACGCTCATCGAAAGCCGACGGCAGCTCGATCACCCGCGGCCCAATCCGACGGCCTTCGATCTGGTTTTGCGTGCGCGGGCGATCGGCCAAGGAGGTTCGCGAGCCACGAACCGCCAGTTTCGCGAGCTGATCACGAAGGCGATAGAGTTGGACCCAAATTATGCTGCGGCACGGGCCCTGCTGGCAGAAGCGCTCTACTCGATGGCAATTCTGGGCTGGACGGAATTTCCCGATCAGGAACTCGCGCGGGGCGCGGCAGAAGCACGCAAAGCGATCGCGCTGGGACCCAACGAGCCCGACGGATACCGTGCACTCGGACATATACTTCTTGCGCGCACCGAATACGATCAAGCAAAGGACGCGGTGAAGCGGGCAATTGAAATCAACCCGAGCGACGCCAACGCGCTGGCAATATGGGGGTCGGTGCAGTCCTCCTCGGGCGACATCGGCGGAGCGACCGAAGCCCTCCAGCTCGCGCTCAAGCTCGATCCCATGCTCGAACCGAGGTTCGTGTTCGATCTGGCGGTCGCCTATTATCTCGAGCATCGCCACGAGGACGCGCTGCGCATCGCCGAGCGCGGCCTTGCGCGTTACTCCGATTTTCCCATGTTCAATGTCCCGGCTGCTGCAGCCGCTGCCCAACTCGGCCGCAAGGAGCAGGCCGCGCGTTATGTCGAGGCGCTCCGCCGCCGCGTACCGTTTCTCGATTTGGAGAAGTTAGGCTCGCGCTTCAAAGACCCTTCACATTCCGAATATCTGCGGGAAGGAATGAAGGCGGCCGGGTTATAGGCCCGCTATTGCGATTGGCTCGCGCCACGCATGTAATCCGGCAGTGGCGGAGCCGGCAATCCTGAAACCTTCGGCCAGTTCTCGTCGGCTCGGCCTTTCATGCCCGCATCCTTGCTCATCAGACTGGGACCGATCGGTCTTCCGAACAGATAGAGGCGGCCATCGACCACGAGCCACCATTCCGGATTCCCGTATACCTTCTCGCCTTTCGCCACTGAAGCAGCGCACCAGTTGTTGTATTGCGGCAGATAGCGATCGGGATCGGCCTTGAACAGCGCGAGATGTTGGGCGGATGCAAATCGGTAGACCGCCCCGTCCCACTCGTACTGATATTGCGGATCGCCCACCATCGGACGTTCGTCAGTGAAATACGCCACCGGGTCATAGCCTTTAAGGGCAATACGGGGCTCGCCAGCCTGCGCAACTGCGTTCCACCCGAGAAAAATCGCCGCGGCAAGGGCTGCCAGCATCAGAGATTGTCTGAGAAGCTTCATAGCTGCTCCCCTTCCCTGTGCCTAAATTCTAGCACATGGCTGAAACCCAGACTAGCCTTTTTCACGCTCGGCCTCTGACGTGACCTCGCAGCGGGAACAGACCTCTCACTCAATCACCTCATCAGCGCCGCTGACGAATGAAGGCGAGAACTCCCGCCCCAATAACTTCGCCGCCTTCATGTTGATGACGAATTCCACCTTGGTGACGAGTTGTACCGGAAGATCGGAGGGCTTCTCGCCCTTCAGGATCCGCCCAGCATACATGCCCGCGCGTCGATGCGATTGCGCAAAGTCTCCCCCATAGCTCATCAAGCCGCCTGCCATGGGGAAGTCCCGGGACTGAGTAATTGCCGGCACGCGATATTCCATTGCGAGTTCGGCCAGCCGTCTGCTGCGGAATGCAAAATAGGGGTCCGACGTAAAGACCAGGCCGCCCGCTTCCTCGGCCGCGCCAGAGAAAATCGGTTCGAATTCCTTCTCGGTACTTGCATTCACCACCTGCAGAAGGATCCCCAAGGTTTCGGCGGCCGAGCGCAGCTTCTGCAATTGTGAATTGGCGGTTGGGCTCGTAGGATTGGCGACCACCGTCAGTTTTGCCGCGACTGGCAGCACTTCATGCATCAGCTCAAGCCGTTTTGGCGACACGTCGACGCTCAGGCTCGAAACCCCAGTGATATTGCCGCCCGGCCGCGACAGGCTGTCCACGACACCTAACTGAACGGGGTCACCACCCATCTCAAAGACGATTGCATTGTTGTAGGCAGCAGCTTTCACAGCGAGTGCCAACTGCGCGCCGCCGGGCGCGACGACAATGTCGACATTGCGCGCAACGAGGTTGGCAGCCAGGGCAGGCAATCGGGTGTACTGCCCCTGGGCCCACTGATAGTCGATGGCGACATTGCGGCCTTCGACAAAGCCAGCTTCACGAAGTCCTTCATGGAAAGCTTTCAGCCGGCTGGCAAACAGCTCGGGAGATTCCGCGCAGAGATAGCCGATGACCGGCATCGTTGCCTTCTGCGCATGTAGCGGGGTTGTCCAAGCTGCGGCGCCCGCCATCAACGCAAGCAAGTCTCGTCGCCTGACGCATCTGCCGGACGTCATTGCGTTGAACTTGGCGCTCGTCATGCTTTCACCGATTGGCTGTGTTTCGGCCGCCGCCCCCAGCATATCCCGTGAAGTTGACCCAGTCCCTAACGGATTACGCCAGACCCCTGCGGCTTGATGTCGGCCACGGTGTCGAAGGAAATTCCGAATACCGGAATAGCTTCGTCAAATCCCTTGATTTGGCGGTCGCCAAGTCGCTCCAGGGGACGCTTGCCCCTAACGCGTTCGGCGACTTCAGCGTCTATCAGGATTTCCCGGTCTGCCGCCGATGCGCATAGGCGTGCCGCCAGGTTCACCACACTGCCGATGGCGGTGTAATCGAACCGGTCCGCGTATCCGATCCGTCCAACGGTCGCTGCCCCGCTGGCAAGACCGATCCCGAAGCCAACCTGGTAGCCTCGGGATCGCCAGCCGGCGATGAGCCCTTGCACGCTCTTCTGCATCTCAACAGCGAGATCGACAGCCCTTAATGCCGGCTCTTCGACGGGAACGGGAGCATTCACCAGAACCATGAGGCCGTCCCCAGAGAAACTGATGAGTGTCGCCGCAAATTGCGTGATGGCTCTGCCGAGGCACGCATAGTACTCCGACAACACGCTCATGACTTGCTCTGGCGCAAGTGTCGCAGAAAATGCGGTGAAGCCTCGCAAGTCGCAGAATATGACGACAACTTCCGCGTGGCGGCCGTCCAATACACTGTCGTCGCCTGCTCGATCGACGAGGTCGGCGACCTGCGGCGCGAGGAATCGCTTCAGCTTCGCTATGCGTTCCTGATGCTGCTGCGCGAGCTCAAGCTCGGCAGCCATCTTGTTGAAGCTGTTTGCCAGGCGCTGAAACTCGTCTCCGGTCTCGATGGAAATGCGGTGATCGAAAGAGCCGGCCCCGATTTTCTCAGTCCCTTCCTCCAGAACCCTTATCGGTTCGGTCATCCGGTGCGCCAATGCGTAGGCAAGCAGCGCGGCAAATATCGTACCCGCGGCGAGAAACATCGCGGTCCGCCATAAGGCTGCATAGATGGGCGCGTAGGCTTCAGACAGCGGCTGTTCGACTATTACTGTCCAATCGGGGCCCGCAACGGGAGCAGCGACGGCGGCAATCTCACGGCCTTCCGCATCTCGGCTCGTCGCAAAGCCTGCCCCCGCCGGGCCGATTGCGTCGCGTATGATGCGGAACGGCTTGGAGGTCGCTTCTTCCGCCCCACGGAGGACAAGACTGATGTCGGGATGCGCAATGAGCCGACCCGGTCGGTCCAGGACGAAGGCAAAGCCACTCTTTCCCACTTTTATCGCTGAAATCACATCCCAGATCAGCTTGAGATTGACCTCTGCGACAACCGCGCCGACCGATGGGCGATTGCCAACCACCGCAACCGTCAAATGTGGTTCAGAGCCTCGATGGTAGCTTACATCGCTGAACCAGGCTTGTGCCGAGCGGGCGCCAACTACCGCAGGATCAGCGGATCGGTCCGCGCGGCTTTCAATTCGATTGAGCCCGATCCGTGAGACATAGAGGCGTTCCAGGCCCTTGTGATCGATGAGCGCCAGACCGACGATGGCAGGAGCTTGTCGAAGCAAGCGCAACGCCTCGGTCCGCCGGCGTTCGTCTGGCTCGTCGCTCCAGGGAACCTGGACAAGCCAGCCGAGCTGGTTTGTGATGTCGAAGATGAAGTCATGGATTTCGGCGGCGGCCGACGTTGCGTGAACGCCGAGCAACTGATCGAGCCTTTCTCGTTGGTCGCGATAGCCGAACCAGGCTTCGACAACACCGTTCACCACGAGCGGAATCGCGACGGCCATGAACAGCACGAGCAAATACTTCTGGAAAAGGCCACGAAAACGTTCTCGGACAATCATCGCTGGTACCAGTACAAAAGAAAGTCAAAAACTCCATTGCTTCGGCGGTCCACCGGCAATCTTTATCACAGACTCCCGAGCATACAGCCGCTCCGAAAGATATGGCGGCAAGCGACTATTTTCTTACATTTTAAGGTCGAAATCCCGGCCTGCGTCGACATCCGGACCGGTTACGACAAGAAGGCAATGTCACGGCGGTCTGTCTTATCGAGCGCATCATCGGATTGTTTATACCCGGGCTACGTCACCCCCGCATCCGCCGGCCGCGTCTGGCGCAGCAGGTTGGCACAGACAAAGCCTAGCGCGATCATCACCGCCGCCGCCGCGAGCAGGGTCGGGACCTTGCCGGCATGCTGGATCCCGAAGCCATAGGCGACCGGGCCGACGGTCTGCCCCATGAAGAAAAAGAACGCGTGCAACGACAGTGCTGTCGCGCGCGCCTCCGCCGACAATTCGCTGGCAAATACCTGCAGGCTGCCGTGGATCATGTAGAAACCCCAGCCCATGAAGATCAGGCTGAGCGTTTGCAACTTCCATTCCGGACCCATCGCCACTGCCATGAGCTGGACACCGACCAGCGCGCCTCCTCCGATCATCATCCCGTTGACACCGATCTTCGGCAGAAGCCGCGACACTGTCATGGTGTAGAAGAGGCCACCGACCGCAAAGCCCGCGATAACGACGCCCGCGATCGACAGCGAGGTTTGTCCGAGGTCGAACAAGAAAGAGGCAATGAACGGAAACAAGCCGAGCACGCAGCAGCCCTCGATAAAGACGGCCGCGTAGCAGATGCGCGCGTTCGGGTTGGTGAAAATCGTGCGATAGCCCTGTTTGAGGACTGACAGGCTGGTCCGGGGCGGATGTGTCAGCGCCGCGCCGCGGAATCCGATCGCAACCACGATCGAGGCCAGCACGACGATTCCACCAAGCACAGCCAGCACGCCGCGCCAGCCGAGGAAATCGCCGATCAGGCCGGACACCGTAGCGCCCAGAAGATTGCCGGTCATGGCGCCAGCCAGCGTACGCCCGATCGCGACCTGACGCTTCTCGGCACCAACGAGATCGCTGGTCAGCCCCAGCGCGATCGGAAACACGCCGCCCGAACCGATGCCGGCCAGAATTCGGCTCGCAAACAATAGCGGGAACGAGGTCGCCATCGCGCCGAGAATGTTGGCGAAGCCGAGCAATGCCAGGCAGACGATCATCAACCTCGCCTTGCCGAAAATGTCAGCGAATGCGCCGAGCACCGGCTGGATGATGGCAAAGGTGAAGGCGAAGGCGGCGGCGAAACTCGCGGCTGTGGCGATGCTGACCGAAAAATCCTCGGCCACATGCGGCAACACCGGATCGAGCGCGCGGGCAGACAGGGCTGCCGAAAAGGTCGCGAGCGCAATGATATTGAGCGCCGGCGGCATGCCGCTGGCGGCGGTCACGACGGGGCGTTCTTGGCCAGCGCGTCAAAACCCATCAGCGTCTTCACCAAGGCTTCGAACTCGCGTAGCGGAACCATATTGGGTCCATCCGACGGCGCGCGGTCCGGATCAGGATGGGTCTCGATGAACACACCGGCGACGCCGACGGCGACCGCGGCGCGCGCCAGCACCGGAACGAATTCGCGCTGGCCGCCGGATGAGGTGCCCTTCCCGCCCGGTTGCTGCACCGAATGGGTGGCGTCGAAAATGACAGGCGCACCCGTCGTCTGCGCCATGATCGGCAGCGCACGCATGTCGGAGACCAGCGTATTGTAACCGAACGACGCGCCGCGCTCCGTGACCAGCACATTGGGATTGCCGCCGCCGGTGATCTTGGTGACGACGTTGGTCATTTCCCACGGCGCGAGAAACTGCCCCTTCTTGACGTTGACGACCTTCCCGGTCGCGGCCGCCGCAAGCAGCAGATCGGTCTGCCGGCACAGGAAGGCCGGGATCTGCAGCACATCGACTGCCTGTGCTGCCTCGGCGCATTGGGCGGTCTCGTGCACGTCGGTCAGCACGGGCAAATCGAGCGAGGAGCGTATCTCGGCGAAGATCGGCAAGGCCTGCGCCAAGCCAATTCCGCGCGCGGCCGAGCCCGAGGTTCGGTTGGCCTTGTCGAAGGAGGTTTTGTAGACGAGGCCAATGCCGAGGCGGCCTGCAATCTCTTTCAGCGCGCTTGCTACTTCGAGGGCGTGCGCCCGGCTTTCAAGCTGGCACGGCCCGGCAATGATCGAAATCGGCAGGCTATTGCCGAAGTTGACCGAACCGACCGAGACGACCGGGGCTGCATCGAGTTTCGCGTTCAAGGGATTTTCCTTCATAACTGGCGCGGACCATGCCGGTCCGCGCTTTCAGGATCAACCCCGTTTACCCCCTGAATATCAGGGTTGCGCCGCCAGCTATTTTACCGCGGAGAACGCGGTCGGCACCAGCAACTGGCTGACGATGTTGTCGATGATCTGGCCGTCTTCTTCACTCTTGGCGCGGCCGGCGATCCAGTCGGGATCGCTCTGGAATGCGGTCCATTTCTTCTCGCGCTCGGCAAGCGAGTCCCAGGCGATGAAGTAGGTCAGTTCCTGATTGGAGGTGCCGATCAGCGTGGTGTAGAAGCCGGCCTGCTTGATGCCGTGCTTGTCCCACAGCCTCAGCGTCAGCGTATCAAAACGCTTCATGAGCGCCGGCAGGCGGCCGGGCAGACAGCGATAGACGCGCATTTCCATGATCATCGGCTTTGCTCCCAAGGATTGTTGTTCTTAAGGAGCGGTTTGTCGCAACAATTGACGCGCTCGTCAAAGGCGGAGCAGTAGGGTGGTCAAAGCGAAGCGTGCCCACCATCTCACAGCTCATATTTGGATAGAATGGTGGGCACGGCGCTTCGCACCTTTGCCCACCCTACAATTCCGTAGCTCTACACCAGCCGGCTCTGCACCACCGCCGCCTGAATGAACGACGCAAACAGCGGATGCGGCTCAAACGGGCGCGATTTCAGCTCGGGGTGGAATTGCACGCCGATGAACCAGGGATGGTCCTCGTATTCGACAATCTCCGGCAGCACGCCGTCGGGCGAAAGGCCTGAGAAGCGCAGGCCGTGTTGTTCGAGGCGGTCCTTGTAGGCCGTGTTGACCTCGTAGCGGTGGCGGTGGCGTTCGGAAATCTCGGTGGCGCCGCCATAGACGGCCGAGACGCGGCTGCCGCGCTTGAGCGTTGCGGGGTAAGCGCCAAGCCGCATGGTGCCGCCGAGGTCGCCCGACTGCGAGCGCTTTTCCAACTCGTTGCCACGCAGCCATTCCGTCATCAGGCCGACCAGCGGCTCCTTGGTCGGGCCGAACTCGGTGGAGTTGGCTTCCTCGATGCCGACGAGATTGCGGGCGGCTTCGATCACCGCCATCTGCATGCCGAAGCAGATGCCGAAATACGGGACGTCGCGAACACGGGCGAACTGCGCCGCCCGGATCTTGCCCTCGGCACCGCGCTGACCGAAACCGCCGGGCACCAGAATGCCGTTGACATGTTCGAGGAACGGCGCGGGATCTTCATTCTCGAACACCTCGCTCTCGATCCAGTCGAGATTGACCTTCACCTTGTTGGCGATGCCGCCGTGGGAGAGCGCCTCGATCAACGATTTGTAGGCGTCCTTCATGCCTGTATACTTGCCGACAATGGCAATCGTCACGGCGCCTTCCGGGTTACGCACGCGCTCGTTGATGACGTTCCAGCTTTGCAGCGCCGGCGGAATTTTTGGCGTGATGCCGAAGGCGGCCAACACCTCGTCGTCGAGACCTGCGGCGTGATAGGCCTCAGGGACGGCATAGATATTGTCGACGTCCCTCGCCTCGATGACAGCACTTTCGCGCACGTTACAGAACAGGCCGAGCTTGCGCCGCTCTTCCTTCGGGATTTCACGGTCGGTGCGGCAGAGCAGGATATCGGGCTGGATGCCGATCGAGCGCAGCTCCTTCACGGAGTGCTGCGTCGGTTTTGTCTTCAGCTCGCCGGCGCTCGGAATGTAGGGCAGCAACGTCAAATGAATGTAGACGGCGTGATCGCGCGGCAGCTCGTTCTTGAGCTGACGGATCGCCTCGAAGAACGGCAAGCCCTCGATGTCGCCGACGGTGCCGCCGATCTCGACCAGCACGAAGTCGTACTCATCATTGCCGGAGAGAACGAATTCCTTGATCGCGTTGGTGACGTGCGGGACGACCTGAATCGTCGCGCCGAGATAATCGCCGCGGCGTTCCTTGGTGATGATGTCCTGGTAGATGCGCCCGGTGGTGATGTTGTCGGCCTTGGTGGCCGGACGCCCGGTGAAGCGCTCGTAATGGCCGAGATCGAGATCAGTCTCGGCGCCGTCATCGGTTACGAACACTTCGCCGTGCTGATACGGCGACATCGTTCCTGGATCGAGGTTGAGATAGGGGTCGAGTTTGCGGAGACGGACCTTGTACCCGCGAGCCTGCAGCAGGGCACCAAGTGCCGCCGAAGCCAGACCCTTTCCGAGCGAAGAAACCACGCCGCCGGTGATGAATATGTACCGCGCCATGGGATTCTACCTTTAAGGCCACAGCCCTGATTCTCCAAAACGAATCGCATGCACGGGCAAACATTTTGCCGGGCTGTGGGTGATGTGAATTTTAAAGCGATTTCAGAGCATTAATGGGAAGTTCTGATGCCGGACGGTAGAGGGCCGCCCTGCATAGCCACCCTGCTTTATTGCGAACGCGGCGCCTGCGGACCCGACTGGCCCTGCTGCTCATCCACCTTCTTAAGCGTATCGAGCACGCCGCCGGAGGTCGGCGGAGCGACCGGCGTTGCGCCACCCGGCTGCGACTGCGTCGTCGGTGTGCCGAGGATCGACGCGGGCTTGCGATCAACGCCCGCGAGCCAGGCCAGCGTCATGCTGGTCACGAAGAAAAGGCCCGCCAGGACTGCCGTGGTGCGCGTCAGCAGGTTGGCGGTGCCGCGGCTCGACATGAAGCCGGCGCCGCCGCCCATGCCGAGCCCGCCGCCTTCGGATTTCTGCAGCAGCACGGCGCCGATCAGCACGGCGACGATCATGAGGTGAACGACGATAATGACGGTCTGCATCTCAAAACCTTCCGTCACAAGCGAAGAGCGCCGGGCTTCGGCTGCACCAAGAGCTTGCGGGTTTTCCTGAAGTTGCGCGGTGTTACACGATCGGACGGGGCATTGTCACCCCCAACCGCCGCCGTGGAGATAATTGCCGCAGGCGCCACGGCAAGGCTGCCCATGCTTCCCGCCCGATGCTCGCATCCGGGACTTGAGATCACGACAATTTCTCCTATAATGGACAAATGGATACTTTAGTAGACGACCTCAGCGCCCGGCTCGCCCGCCGCCTGCGGCTCGAGCGCGACAGCCGCGGCTGGTCGCTGGCCGACCTCGCCGAACGCTCCGGCGTATCAAAAGCCACCATCAGCAAGATCGAGCGCGCCGAGGTCAGCCCGACCGCGGTGGTGCTGGTTCGGCTCGCCAGCGCCTTCGATCTCACCCTCGCCGGCCTGATGCTGCGCGCCGAAGGCCAAGGCGGGCGTCTTTCGCGCGCCGCCGAGCAGCCGGTGTGGCGCGATCCCGAGACCGGCTATTTACGCCGGCAGGTGTTCAACCGGCCCGATCACCCCATCGAAATCATCAAGGTCGAGATGCCAGCGAAGCAGCGCGTGACGCTGCCCGCGTCGTCCTACGCCCACATCCGCCAGGTCCTCTGGGTGTTGTCGGGCGCGCTCGTGCTCATCGATGGCGGCGAACGCCACGAACTCGGGGCCGGCGACTGCCTTGGATTCGGCCCGCCGGCGGAAGTGACGTTCGCTAACGAGACGATCGCGCCCTGCACCTATGTCGTGGCGCTTGCCCGGAGCTGACGCCGATGCTGGAGACCGCCTGCAAGAACGCCGCGACCCAGCCTGAAAGTACCGACGACCCGATTTCGGTCGGCCACAATGGCGGGCCGCCGCTCGAGGAGGAGCACCGGCCTGAATGGGGCGACGGCGGCATCGGCAATTACTTCTACTGGAAGGCGGCGCACCGCGCGGCCTGGCACAACCCCTCGCCCGGCATTGTCGCGTTCCGCATCCGGAAAGCCGAGCGGCTGGGCCTCACCTACGAAGAATACACGCTCGAGATTCTCGAACGCGGCCGTCACCCCCAGATCGAGGATGTCGAACGGATAGCAGAGATCAAGCGGGCGCGCTCGCGGCGCGCCGCCGTCAATCCTCGAAGCTGAACCTTGCGGAAATTCATCCCGATGTCGGACATCCTGATCAAAGCCTTGAACCCGTCGCCCGAAATTTGCGCGATGCTCGGTGATTTGCTGATCGAAACCGTGGCGAACGGCGGCTCGGTCAGTTTCATGCATCCCCTGTCACAGAAGGCGGCCGAGGCGTTTTGGTCGAACTCGCTTAGCGCTGCAGGCCGCGGCGAGGGGATCATCCTTGGCGCCTTTGACGGGGACAGGCTGATCGGGACGGTCACGCTGTTGCTCGATCTTCCGCCGAACCAGCCGCATCGCGCCGAGATCGCGAAGATGATGACGCGCGTCAGTCACCGCCATCGCGGCGTCGCCACCGCGCTGCTGCGCGAGGCCGAGCGGCTGGCGATCGCGCGCGGGCGCTGGTTGTTGGTGCTCGACACCGCCGAGGACGAAGGAGCGGCCGGACTATATGAACGGATGGGATTCAAGCTAACCGGGGTCATTCCGGACTACGCGTTCAAACCCCATGGCGGGCTGACGGGCACGCTGATCTACTGGAAGCGGTTGCAGGAAGGCGTGCCGCCTGAGACTTTTGAATAGACGCGTTTTCTTGACGCGAACGGGTCCCCACTTCGCTTGAAAACGCTCTAACACGCCTCCGCAATCGCCAGAAAATCCACTGCCTTCAGGCTGGCGCCACCGACCAGTGCGCCGTTCACATCGGCAACCGCCATCAGTTCGGCCGCGTTCGAGGGCTTGACCGATCCGCCATAGAGAATCCGGATCTTGCTGCCTTCCGCCTTAAATCGGCTGACGAGAACATCGCGGATAAAGCGATGAACTTGTTCGACATCTTTTGGTGTCGGCGTCAGACCGGTGCCGATCGCCCAGACCGGCTCATAGGCCACCACCAGATTGCCTGATGTCGCGCCGTCCGGCAACGAACCGGCGAGTTGCCCGCCGCAGACATCCAGCGTCTGGCCGGCATCG
This sequence comes from Bradyrhizobium sp. RDI18, assembly GCF_043203335.1. Lineage (NCBI taxonomy): Bacteria > Pseudomonadati > Pseudomonadota > Alphaproteobacteria > Hyphomicrobiales > Nitrobacteraceae > Bradyrhizobium > Bradyrhizobium sp. RDI18. Next base: position 1,186,249 of record NZ_JBICRN010000008.1, read on the forward strand.
CGTTGCTTCTGGGTCTCGCCGATGCAGACGATGGCCACCAGGCCCGCCCGCCAAGCCGCTTCCGCCTTCTGCCGAACCAACGCGTCGGTCTCGCCGTGATCGGCACGCCGCTCCGAATGCCCGACGATGATGGCGCTGGCGCCGGCGTCCGCCAGCATCTCCGCCGAGAGATCGCCGGTATGGGCGCCCGAGGCCTTGGCATGGCAATCCTGGGCTCCGACGGCGAGTTTTGAACCGAGCGCCCTATCGGCAAAGCCGCCGATGAGAGTGACCGGAGGGCAGACCAGCAGGTCGGCCTTGCCGGCCAACGCACCGGCGCCGGCGATCATTGCCTCGAATTCACCTAAGGCGGATTTCAGGCCGTTCATTTTCCAGTTGCCGGCGATCAGCGGCCGGATGGCATCGGTCATGTCGATTGTCCCGCAAATGTCAGCGTTCTAGATGCGCTAGCAGAGCCACGCCGCCAGTTCCAGATACCCGTCGGGCGATCCCGGGCCATTAACCGCTTCAAATAGCCCCCATGGGCGAGGTTGCGAGGGGGCGCGGCCACTTTATGATGCGTTTTCAACTCGGTGACGCCTTGTTGCGGAATTCGGTCCCGGATCGAATTCCCTTGGGCACGACCCGGTTCCCCCTCTCCTTTAAAGACAAGTTGGACCCATGCTTCGAGGAATTCGGAAAGCCTCATCAAACTGGCTCGGCAAGGTTGTCATGGCCGTCGTGATGGGCGTTTTGATTGTCAGTTTCGCGGTTTGGGGCATTGCCGACATCTTCAAGGGATTTGGCCAGTCGTCGCTCGCCACGATTGGCAAGACCGAAATTTCGACGGAGCAATTCCGCCAGATCTACACGGAAAAGCTGCAGCAGCTTGGCCGCAGTTTCGGCCGTCCGCTGACCCCTGAACAGGCCCGCGCCTTCGGGCTCGATCGGCAGGTGCTGCAACAGACCATCGCCGAAGCCGCACTGGATGAGGAAGCTCGGCGCATGGGGCTCGCCCAGTCGCAGGACGAAGCCATGCGGCAGATCTACAGCGACCCGAATTTTGCGGGATTGGGCGGCAAATTCGATCCCGCTCGCTTTCAGGCCACGATCCGGCAGTTCGGCTACACCGAGCAGCGCTATCTCGCCGAACGGCGGCGGGTTGGGCTGCGGCGCCAGATCGCCGGCACCGTATCGGCCGGGGCGGAGCCGCCGAAGGTCCTGATCGAGGCGCTCGCCCGCTTCCAGAACGAGCAGCGCTCGATCGAATACGTCAGGCTCGACGCGGCGCAGGCCGGCACGATCGATCCACCTTCGCCCGAAGCGCTGGCCGCCTATTTCGAGGACCGCAAAACCCAGTTCCGCGCACCCGAGTATCGCAAACTGTCCTTTGTCATGATCAGCCCCGAAGAGATCGGCAAATGGACCGAGGTCTCCGACGAGGATGCGAAGAAGGTCTTCGAGCAGCGCCGCGACCAGCTCGGGACGCCGGAAAAGCGCGAAGTGTCGCAGATGTTTTTTCCGAACGAAGGCGAAGCGCAGGCCGCGCGCAGCCGCATCACATCGGGAACATCGTTCGACGACGTCGCCAAGGAGCGCAACCTCAATCTGGCCGACGTCGATCTCGGCATGATCGCAAAGAACGCGATCATCGATCCGGCGATTGCCGATGCGGCGTTCTCGCTGCAGTCAGGCGAAGTCAGCCAGCCGGTGCAGGGCCGGTTCGGCGTGGCGCTGGTCAAGGTCGGCAAGATCGAGCCGGGCGTGACGCCGACCTATGAAAGCGTCGCAGCGCAGGTGAAGAAGGAAATCGCGACCGAACGCGCGCGCGCCAAGGTCAACGAAATCCAGAACAAGATGGAAGACGAACGCAGCGGCGGCGCCAATGTGGTCGAGGCTTCGCAGAAGCTCGGCCTCACCCCCATCACGATCGAGGCCGTCGACCGCTCCGGCCGCACGCCTGACGGCCAGCCGGTGGCGAATATTCCGCGCGGCCTCGACGTGGTTTCGCAGGCCTTCAACAGCGATATTGGCGTCGACAACGAACCGATCCAGTTTGCCGGCGGCTATGTCTGGTACGACGTGCTCGGCATTACGCCCTCGCGCGAGCGCCCGCTCGACGAGGTGCGCAGCCAGGTCGAGGCAAAATGGCGCGAAGACCAGATTTCGAGCAAGTTGCGCGCGAAGGCAACCGAGATGGTGCAGAAAGTCGAGCAAGGCGGCTCGCTCGCCGCCGAAGCGGCTGCGGCCGGAGTAAAGGTCGAGACTGCGACCGGTTTCCGCCGCGACGCCTCGCTTTCAGGTGTGCCCTCCGCCGCCATCACGGCCGCATTCCGGACGCCCAAGGACGGCGTCACGCAGACGCCGGGCACCGGTGGCAGCGAGTGGATCGTGTTGCGCGTCACCGACGTGACGGTGCCGCCGGTCGACATGGCCTCCGATGAGCTGAAGAAGTTGAAGGAAACGTTGCAGCGCGGCCTGACCGACGAACAGGTCGCGCAATACGTGACCAAGATCGAATCCGAGATCGGCACCTCCATCAACGCGGCCGCCTTCGCACAGGTGACGGGCGCGAACAATTGAGCATAATAACTCACCTCATCCTGAGGAGCGGCCACCTGGCCGCTCCTCGAAGGATGAGAGCCGGCCTCATGGTTCTCCGAGCGATGCGAAGCATCGTCCGAGACGGCGCAAGAGCGCCTCCTCACCATGAGGTCTCGATTTTGAAAGCCAAACGATGGACGACCTCAAATCTATCATCGGAAAAGTCGCCACCGGCGCGACGCTGTCGCGTGACGAGGCAGCCTCCGCTTTCGATGCCATGATGGCCGGCGAGGCCACGCCCTCGCAGATGGGCGGGCTGTTGATGGCGCTCAGGGTTCGCGGCGAGACCGTCGACGAGATCACCGGCGCGGTGGCGGCGATGCGCGGCAAGATGCTGCGGGTCAAGGCGCCTGCGGACGCGGTCGACGTGGTCGGCACCGGCGGCGACGGCTCCGGTTCGGTCAACGTCTCGACCTGCGCGGCCTTCATCGTCGCAGGAGCCGGCGTGCCCGTCGCCAAGCATGGCAACCGCGCGCTGTCGTCGCGTTCGGGGGCTGCCGACGTGCTGGCCTCCCTCGGCGTCAAGATCGACCTCACGCCCGACCAGGTCGGCCGCTGTGTGCAGGAGGCCGGCATCGGCTTCATGTTCGCGCCCGCGCATCACCCCGCGATGAAGAATGTCGGCCCGACCCGCGTCGAGCTCGCCACCCGAACGATCTTCAATCTGCTCGGGCCGCTCTCCAATCCGGCCGGCGTCAAGCGCCAGATGGTCGGCGTGTTCTCCAGGCACTGGGTGCAGCCACTGGCGCAGGTCTTGAAAAATCTCGGCTCTGAATCCGTCTGGGTCGTCCACGGTTCCGACGGGCTCGATGAAATCACACTCACCGGCCCGAGTTTTGTCGCCAGCCTCGACAACGGAAAGATCACCACCTTCGAGGTGACGCCGGAGGACGCGGGCCTCACCTGCTGCAACGTCGACGCGCTCAAGGGCGGCGATGCGGACGCCAACGCGCTGGCGCTGCAAGGCGTGCTCAACGGCAAGCCCAGCCCCTATCGCGACGTCGCGCTGTTGAACGCCGCGGCGGCGCTGATCGTGGCCGGCCGTGCCAAGGACCTGAAGGAAGGGGTCGCGATCGGCGCGAAATCGCTCGACAGCGGTGCGGCGGCGGCACGGCTGAAGCACCTGATCGCGGTCTCACGCGGCTGATTTGAGGGGCGCCAGAAATGTCCGATATCCTGAGCAAGATCGAGACTTACAAGCGCGAAGAGATCGCTGCGGCCAAGCGGGCGCACCCGCTTGCCGAGGTCGAGGCCCGCGCCAAGGCGGCCCAGCCACCACGCGGCTTCGTCCGCGCCATTCGCGAAAAACTCGCCCGTGGCGACTACGCGCTGATCGCCGAGGTGAAGAAGGCCTCGCCGTCCAAGGGGCTGATCCGCGCTGATTTCGATCCGCCGGCGCTGGCCAAGGCTTACGAGGCCGGCGGCGCGGCGTGCCTATCGGTACTGACGGACGCGCCCTCGTTCGAGGGCCATCTCGATTTCATGGTGGCGGCGCGCGCGGCAACCAATCTGCCGGTGCTGCGCAAGGACTTCCTGTTCGACACCTATCAGGTGGTGGAAGCCCGCGCCCATGGCGCGGACTGCATCCTGATCATCATGGCTGCGCTCGACGATGCCGCCGCCAGGGACATCGAGGACGCGGCGATTGCGCTTGGCATCGACGTACTGATCGAAATCCACGACCGCACCGAGCTCGACCGCGCGCTAAAACTTCGTTCGCCGATGATCGGCGTCAACAACCGTAACTTACGGACCTTCGAGACGACGCTTGCGACCAGCGAGGCGCTGGCGCCGCTTATCCCGCGTGACCGCCTGATGGTCGGCGAAAGCGGTATCTTTACGCCTGATGATCTCGCTCGCCTCGAGCGCGTCGGCATGTCGACCTTCCTAGTCGGCGAGAGCCTGATGCGGCAGGCCGATGTGACCGCGGCAACCCGCGCATTGCTGGCGCGTTCCGATACGGCCCGCGCGACCGGGACCGGCTAGCAGATGGCGCGGAAGGCTTCCAAGGGCGGCGCCGCCCTCACCCATATCGATGCCGCCGGCGAAGCGCGGATGGTCGACGTCTCCGCGAAGGCAGCGACCGAGCGCACCGCCATCGCCGAGGGGCGTGTCGTCATGGCCAAGGCGACGCTCGATCTGATCGTCTCCGGCAATGCCAAGAAGGGCGACGTATTGGGCACGGCCCGCATCGCCGGCATCATGGCGGCAAAGCGCACATCGGAATTGATCCCGCTGTGCCATCCGCTGGCGCTGTCCAAGGTGACGCTCGACATCACGCCTGACAAAAAACTTCCGGGCTGCATCGTCCGCGCTACCGTCAAGGTCACCGGCCCGACGGGCGTTGAGATGGAAGCGCTGACGGCGGTGTCGGTCGCGTGCCTGACGATCTACGACATGATCAAGGCGGTCGAGCGCGGCGTTCGCATCGAAGGCATCCATCTCGTCGAGAAGAGGGGCGGCAAGTCCGGCCATTATCGCGCGGAGCGGTGAGCCCGGCGACGGTGGCGTCGCCCTCGTCACGCGCGAGGATCCCCCTGTGGTTGTCACAGCCCACACTCGCCACCGAGCTAACCATTCATTAACCAGGCTTCCTAACGTCAACTCCATCTCGGCGCGGTATCGAATCTATGGCCGGGTTTGGGAGAACGCCGCTTCCGGCAGTTCATGTCCCGGCCGCGATCGCGTTCCATGGTTTCAACCGGCACCAAATCATTGAGGATCGCGTTCGCCCTTCGCGGCGGCCCGATCCGCTGGTTGATCCTGGGCGGCACGCTTTTGATCGCCACCATCGCGATCGGCGCGACCATCATGGCCGGCAATTTCCGCGAGCGCGCGCTGCGCAATAGCGAACGTGAGCTGGAAAACACCGTGCTGCTGCTCGCCCGCCATTTCGACCAGCAGCTCGAAGATTTTCAGGTCGTTCAGAAGGACCTGATCGCGTTCATGCGCTCCAGCGGCATCGCGACCGTCGAAAACTACAAGCGCCGGATGTCCGGCCATGACATCCATCTCATCCTGAAATCCAAGATCGACGCGCTGTCCTATGTCGGCGGCGTCAACGTCTTCGACGCCGACGGCAATTTGATCAACGCATCGGCCGCCTGGCCGCCGCCATCTGTCAACTCGGCGGACCGCGCGTTCTTCAGGACCTTCAAGTCCGATCCCCGGTCGCCGGGAATGCTGCTCGAGCCGGTCCATAGCCGCATCACCGGCGCCTGGACCACGGTGATCGCACGCAGGGTCACCGGGCCAAAGGGAGAATTCCTTGGCGTCATCGGCCGCGGCATCGAACCCGCCAGTTTCGAAAAGTTCTTCGCAACCGTCGCGCTCGGACCGGGCGCCTCGATCGCCATGCATCACAGCGACGGCACGCTGCTGGCGCGCTACCCACATGTGCCGGAGCTGATCGGCAAGAACTTCAGGAACGGTCCGGCCCTCCAGCGGCAGGCGTTCGAGCGGTCCCACGGCACCTCGCGCCTCACCAGCCCGATCGACGGCGAAGACCGGCTGATCGCGTCACGCGCGCTGACAAATTTTCCGCTTCTGATTGTCGCATCGACGACGACATCGGCCGCGTTGGCCGACTGGCGCGAGCAGATCGCAAGCCTGATTACGATCGCCGGCCTTTCCGTGCTGGCGATCGCCGCCCTGCTGTTTCTCGTCGTCCGCAAGCTTTCGCATCAGCACCGCGCGTCGAAGCAGCGGCTGACACTGGAAAAGCAGCGGCTCGATACCGCCGTCAACAACATGACGCAGGGCCTCTTGCTGTTCGATTCGAAGCAGCATCTCGTGATCTGCAACGATCGCTATCGCGAGATGTACGGCCTGTCGGCCGACGTCGTGAAGCCGGGCTGCAGCTTCCGCGAGGTGATTGTCCATCGCAAAGAAACCGGCTCGTTCGTCGGCGACATCGATCACTACGTCGAGATGGTGTTGCGCGACATCGCGCACCGCAACGTCATGGTTATCTCGACGCCGGACGGACGCTCGATCCAGGTCGTCAACGAGCCGGTCGCCGACGGCGGATGGCTGGCGACCCATGAAGACATCACCGAGCGCCGGCGCGCCGAGGAGCGCATCACCCACCTCGCCCATTACGACGCGCTGACCGACCTGCCGAACCGCACCCTGTTCCACGAACGGCTCAAGCGCGAATTGTCCCACGCCGGGCCGGATAAGCAACTGGCGGTGCTCTATATCGACATCGACGAATTCAAGAGCGTCAACGATTCGCTCGGCCACATGATCGGCGACGAACTCCTGAAATCGGTCGCGGCCAGCCTCGCCGCCTGCACGCGGAGATCCGATTTCGTCGCCCGGCTCGGCGGCGACGAATTCGCCATCGTGCAGACCGGGATCGATGATATCGACGACGTGATGAAGCTCGTCAGCCGCATCTTCGAGGCGATCCGCATCCCCTATCAATGCCTCGGCCATCAGGTGACCACCGATGCCAGCATCGGCATTGCGCTCGCGCCGCAAGACGGCTCCGATATCGACCAGATCCTGAAGAACGCGGATCTGGCGATGTACGCCGCCAAGGCCGCCGGCCGCCGCACCTATCGCTTCTTCGAACCGGACATGGAAGCCGAGGTCCGCGCCCGCCGCAGCCTGGAAATGGACCTACGCCAGGCGCTCGTCGACGGTGGCTTCGAGGTCTATTACCAGCCATGTCTGAGCCTGCAGACCAACGCCATAACCGGCTGCGAGGCGCTGGTGCGCTGGCGCCATCCGCAGCGCGGCATGATTTCGCCCGCCGAGTTCGTGCCGCTCGCGGAGGACACCGGCCTGATCAATCAGCTCGGCGAATGGGTGCTGACCACAGCCTGCAAGGAGGCCGCGACCTGGCCCGGCAATGTCAGGCTCGCGGTCAACGTCTCGCCGATTCAATTCAGGAGCGGCACGCTGGCGCCTGAAGGTGATGGCGGCGCTCTCCGCATCGGGCCTCGCGGCGAGCCGGCTGGAGCTCGAGATCACCGAAGCCGTGCTGATCCGAGATGACGAGGCCGCGCTCGCCGTTCTGCACGACCTCCGCGCCATCGGGGTTCGCATCGCGCTCGACGATTTCGGCACCGGCTATTCCTCGTTGAGCTATCTGCAGCGCTTCCCGTTCGACAAGATCAAGATCGACCGCTGCTTCATATCAGACATCGCCGAGCCGGAAGGCTCGTCCTGCATCGTGCAGGCGGTAGTCAACATCGCCGCCGAACGCCACATGACGACGACGGCCGAAGGCGTCGAGACCGAACAGCAGCGGCAATTGCTGCGCGAACTCGGCTGTTCGGAAATGCAGGGCTATTTGTTCAGCGCGCCGAAGCCGGCGGCGGAGATCAGGCCGATGCTGGCAAAATACCAGCCGCGCCCCGAAGCAGCGCGCCCGGTCCACCCGCGCAAGCGCAAGGATGAGGCGCGTTCGGCGTAGACTCGTTTACTTGTCACCGTCATTGCGAGCGAAGCGAAGCAATCCATCTCTCCACCGGTGCGTAAAGGAGAGTTGCTTCGCTTCGCTCCTCGCAATGACGTGGTGAAGACCCGTTAGCGGCGGGAATCTCTTGCGGCCTGTGCTCTCTTATTCGCCTGTGACACCCGCCCAATTGTTGACCGCGGGAGTTTGATGCTCCGTCGGCGACTCGGAATCGCCTTCATGCCTTCATGGGAAGTTGGCTCATTTGTCGGGCGGGAGAATTGCTGTGCTCTACGAAGAGAAAGCGCTCGCCGAGCCGCTTCTCCCAGCTCCCTCCTCGCCTCAAATTTTTGAAGGCGTGCGAGCTCCTTGTTGACCCGCTTCAGGGCAGCCACGAAAACCTGCTTACGATGGAGAGAATGCTCGGCAGTCCCCGAAACGCTTTGGCCCCGCGGCTGGGCGGTACCTTTGCTGATCCGACGCCGCTGGAAGGCGAGCGTACGCTCCCTGTCCCGGAGTTTCCTGAGCGATGATTTCAGGCTTTCAAGTGTCGCGCGATCCGCGTCACCAATTTCGGGATGATGAGAGGTCTGTATGAGCGCTTTCTCATCGTGATTCAGGATGCTCAGCTCGAACTTGCAGGGTGCAGACATATGACACCTCATACATGCAATTTTTTTTGCCTTGCCGTCGCTGCGCCAATCAACTTTGCCAATCATATCCACGGTGCGTTTCCGGGGCTCTCACGATAGCTTGAAGAACTACGGTGACAGTGCTGGACTGCACCCCTGGAATGAGACGCAAATTCTGTGACAGGCTCATTTGGAGAATGACCTGTGGCGGCAAGTAGCCCGCATGAGCGCAGCGATATCCGGGACTAGCCATCCCCGGATGTCGCTTCGCTCATCCGGGCTACGCTTGCTAACGCGGACTATCAGGCGCAGTCCCCTGCGCGCCACTCGTGCCAGCGCCCGAACCCGTCGTTTGGCTGCTCGGATTGGGTTGTCCCGGCGGATGTGCGGAAGCACCGGGCGTTTCCTGTTCGCTGACAAGCCCGGATTGTCCGGAGTCGCGGGTCTTGATTCCTTATCCGCTTCCTCCTGCATCTGTTTGTCGGTTTGCATCTCCTGCTGGCGAGGCGTCGTCGACTGCTGAGCCAGCACCCGCATGGTGAGCGCGGTTCCAAAAGCGACCGTCATCGCGAGAATTGAGGTTCGCATGAGCTATCCTCCTAGTGTTCTCCTCCGCACAACGCGCGAGAGAGGGATCGTTTCCCGGTCGAATTGTGAAGGGAAAGGGCGTAGGAAGACCGCGGTCACTCGCGTCAGCGCAGCAACATGTAGGAACAGCCAAACCCGGATGTCGCGGAGCCTGTCGTCGGGCGCGCATTCGCGCGACCCGTTGGCTCATTCGGGCTACGCTGCGACGTCTAGAGTCGCGCCTTCTGTGCAAGTGGAATCCGAAACGTCCTGAAGCCTTCTATATCGGGAAACCACTCGGCGGCTTGGCGCGACGCCAATGTCAGGACCGCGGCCGGGACTTCGCCGCTGATCAGGCGGTCGATCGCCCCTCGCTGTCCTTCGCTGAACTGGACTTCCGCGGCCCCTGCCGCCATGAAGGCAGCGCTGACACGTCCGCTGGAAGCGGACTGCTTCTCCTCGATCGCGATGTTCTTGTTGTTCAGGTCGGATAGCGAATTGATCTCCGGACGTGCCAGCACAAGCACGACCAGATCCGGATCGTCTGGCGCTACGGATGCCGCTTTGTCGGTATCGCTCACGTCGGCGGGTACTGCTTCCGGATTGTCCGATTTGTTGGCCGCTTCCCGCCCCGTTCCGATCGCCGTGACGAGATCGGCCATTCCCGTCGCCTCCACAAGCTGCTGCTGTATGGTTCGAGAGGCCGGAGCGGGAGCACCGGCGACCGCAACAGGCAACGCAGTCGCCTCCTGCGTGGCAGGCGGCGGCAGGGCGACCTCGGATTTGACCTCCGACTTCACCTCCGACTTGGGAGTCTCCGCAGGCTGCGACGCAGCGACGGCGGCTGCCTTACTGGGCTCGGGGCTATCAGGGATTTCCAATTTGCGCTCCGGCGGCTGGCCAGCCGCGACGGCCTTTTCGCGAACCACTGGCGCCTTGACCGCCGGAATGTTCTTCCCGGCTGCTGCGAGCGCGGGAGCGGCGGCCTTTTTGGCGGTTGGCGGCCTCGTATTGGAGGTCGCCTTGCTGCCGCGCGGCGCGGCGCGGGAAACGGGTGCGCCCTGCCTCGCTACGCGTGCGGGACTGGCGTGTTCTGGTCTTGCGGTTTCGGCCTCAGCCGGCACCGCGATATCAGTCTCGCGAACCGCGCGGTGCCGGGCAGACAATGCCTGATCAGACCAGGCCATGTAGGACTGGCACGCGCGATTGCACGGCAGCCCGTCGATATAAACGAGGCCAGGTGAATCCAGCGGATTGGCTTGCAGGGCTCCACCCGAACAAAGGGACAAGATCAGGGTCAGCAAAATCCGTTGTTTCGACATGACTACTCCATTTGAACGCGCATGGTGTCCGACCCAAGCTACGCTTGGATGGAGATGAGGTTTCAAAAGAAGAGGTCTTGATCCGGACCGCAGCAATTGCGTTAGATCGGCTATGTTGAAGGAATTCGGCCGACAGATCTGGACTGCGGATGGACCCGATGTAGCAGTGGCCGGATTTCATTACCCCACTCGGATGGCTATAATCGGTCTACCAGACGACGGCCTCTTCATCTGGTCGCCGATACATCTCACGGATGGCCTGCGCGCAGAAGTGGATGCTATCGGTCAAGTACGGCACATTGTTGCTCCCAATTCACTTCATCACTTGTTTCTTCAAGAGTGGAAGCGCGCCTACCCCGCCGCCAAAGTCTACGCCCCGCCGGGATTGCGAAGGAAACGAGCGGACATAATATTTGACGCTGACCTGGGAAGTGCGCCCAGCGCGGATTGGATCGAGGAGATCGATCAGGTCCTGATGCACGGCAACCTGATCACTACCGAGGTCGTATTCTTTCACGTCAAGAGCGCGACCGTGCTCTTTACCGACCTGATCCAGCAGATCCCTGCCGACCGGATCCCCGGCTGGCGAGCCATCGTAGCGAAACTGGATCTCATGACAGGACCCGAGCCGTCGGTGCCGCGTAAGTTTCGCATCGCCTTTGCCAACCGCCGCGCTGCGCGGGACTCTCTGCAACGCATTCTCGCTTGGCCCGCCGAAAAGGTGCTGATGGCCCACGGAACACCAATAGAAGGGAATGCCCGGGCATACCTGCGCCGTGCCTTTGGCTGGTTGATCGCGTGATTCGGCACGTAGCCCGGATGGAGCGAAGCGCAATCCGGGGATTCCCCGTCTGTTGGTGGCCGCCCCGGATTTCGCTTCGCTCCATCCGGGCTACAACGCTCGCTGTCACCAAAACAATCCAGCCATGGATTAACCGTCCGGAACGCCATAACATAAGATGTGTTCTTGACTTGGGCGTGTCGCCGTCGCCTGCAAGAGGGTCATCGCATGGATGAATTGTCGCGTCGCAATTTGGTGACGGTCGCCGCGATCACCATGGCATCGACCGTTGCGTTCGCAGGCGCCTCGCTTATGTCGACCGCCCGTGCTGCTGACTTTCCGACGCGCTCCATCACGCTGGTCGTGCCGTACCCAGCCGGCGGCGGCGTCGATGCGATGGCGCGCGTGGTGGCGCAAAAGCTGTCGGACGCTTTCCGCCAGACCGTGACCGTCGACAACCGCGGCGGTGGCGGGGGCACCATCGGCACGCGCGCGGTCGCGCGCGCCGCGCCGGACGGCTACACGCTGCTGCTCGGCCACACCGGGACGCTGTCGATCAACCCAAGCCTCTACACGAGGCTCGGCATGGATCCGCGCAAGGATTTCGCGCCGATCGGCCTCGTCGCCTCGATGCCGGTGGCCCTGCTCGCCCATCCGTCGTTTCCCGCGAAGACGGTCGCCGAATTGATCGCGGTTGCGCGGAAGGCGCCGGGCACGCTCAATATCGGCACGTCGCCCGTCGGCACCGGCGGTTACATGTGCGCCGAACTGTTCAAGGCCGAGGCCGGGATCGATATCGCGGTCATCCCCTACAAGGGCACGGCGCCGGTCATGAACGATCTGCTCGGCGGCCACGTGCCGGTCGTTCGGCGTGCTGCCGCCGGCACTGGGCAATATCGCGGCCGGCCAACTGCGGGCCATCGCCGTCACCAGCAAGACGCGCTTCTCGCTATTGCCCGATGTGCCGACTTTCGACGAGTCGGGACTGCCCGGCTTCGAAGCCGTGTTGCATTACGGGCTGCTTGCGCCGCACGGCACGCCACCTGAGATCATAGACATCCTCAGCGCCGAGTTGCGCAAACTCGGCAACGATTTGGAGGTGCAGAAACGCATTCGTCTCGAAGGCGGCGATCCCCTCAGCTCGACGCCGGCCGAGTATGCCGACGACATCGATCGGGAAGAAAAGAAGTGGAGCAAGCTCGTCCATCAGCTCGGGCTGAAGGTGGAATAGCCGGCCTCTAGGCTGAAAGCGACCGCTAGTTCGGCACCGCCCGCTTCGCCGCCGTCGCCGCGTTCGCATTCACCGTGCCGCCGCGCAGCAGGTTGAACGCGGCGTTGAGCGCCTTGTCGTCCTTTTCGTTCGGCGGGACGTAGGCTTGCGAGCCGGTCTGCTCGGCGCCCTCGGCGGCGAGGTGGCCGCGCATCGAGGCTTCGCCCTTCAGTTCGGCGCGGCCCTTGAGTTCGTCCGGCACATCCTGCAGCACCTCGACGTCAGGCGCGATGCCCTGGGCCTGGATCGAGCGGCCCGAGGGCGTGAAGTAGCGCGCAGTGGTCAGCGCCAGCGCGCCGTTGCCCTGCCCAAGCGGGATGATGGTCTGCACCGAGCCCTTGCCGAAGGTGCGCGTGCCGATCAGCGTGGCGCGCTTGTGGTCGCGCAGCGCGCCGGCCACGATCTCGGACGCCGAAGCCGAGCCGCCGTTGATCAGCACGACCAGCGGCTTGCCCTTGGTGATGTCGCCGCCACGCGCGGTGAAGCGCTGGGTTTCCTCCGAAGTGCGGCCGCGCGTCGAGACCACCTCGCCCCGGTTCATGAAGGTGCTCGACACCGACACCGCCTGGTCGAGCAACCCGCCGGGATTGTTGCGGAGGTCGACGACATAGCCCGCGAGTTTTTCCGGCGGAATTTCCTTCGAGATGCTGGCGATCGCTTTCTTCAAGCCGTCGGTGGTCTGCTCGTTGAAACGGGTGATCCTGATGTAACCGATGTCGCCGGGTCGGTCTTGAAGCGGACCGGCCGCACCCGGATAATCTCGCGCACGATGGCGACGTCGATCGGCGCGGCGGCCCCTTGCGCACGACCTTGAGGCGGATCTTGCTGTTGGCGGGACCCTTCATCCGGCCTACCGCTTGTTCGAGGGTCATGCCCTGGATCACCTCGTCGTCGATCTGGGTGATCACGTCGCCCGACAGCATGCCGGCCTTGGCCGCGGGCGTATCGTCGATCGGCGTGACCACTTTGACGAGGCCTTCTTCCATCGTCACCTCGATGCCGAGCCCGCCGAACTCGCCATGGGTGGTCTCCTGCATGTCGCTCCAGCCCTTCTCATTCATGTATCTTGAATGAGGATCGAGCGCCGAGATCATGCCGTTGATGGCGCCTTCCATCAGCTTGGAATCGTCGGGCTTCTCGACGTAGCTGGTCTTGATCCGCTCGAACACGTTGCCGAACAGATTGAGCTGGGTGTAGGTGTCGGAACGGGCCGCAGCCTTTGCCGCCGCCACCAGATGCGCGCCTTGAGGTCCGATCACGAGGGCGGTCAGACAGGCACCCGTCACCGTGCCGAGAAGAAAGGCAAAATTCCTTCGCATCGTGGAGCGTCCCTCTATCTCTACGGACGCCCCTCATCCCCGTGAATCGGCGCCCCTGTCCCGGCCCCGCCAACTCACAATGGCTTTTTGGTCGGATCAAGGCACGCCGACCCGGAGCAATACGGTCGCTTTCAGAGTGTGAATGAAATCATCACGTTAGACAGGGAGTCGTCATGCCCGGGCTTGCCGGCATCTTTCTACTTTGCCGCGCCTTCGGCGGATTTGGCCTTTGACTTCGCTGCCGGCGCCTTGGCCGCCGCTTTCGGCGGTGCGCTGTCGCCGCGCATCGTCCCCCAAGGATCGAACTCTTCTGCTCGGGGATGTTGCCGAGCGATCTCCGGTAGGCCCGCTCGGCTTCCTTTTCCGCCGCTTTTTCCGAGGGTGTCTTGTCCTTGTCGGTCTCGCCATATGCGGGAGGACGGGCTTGTTGGCCCCAGGCGGGGCCGGCCAACAATGCGATCACGGCGACGGCGCCCAGGATTCTGCCAACGGTTTGCATGCGACTACTCCCTGAAATTGGCCCCAAGAAACTGGCCCGAAGCCTTAGCACAGCCTGCGTACGGGCTTAAGCGCGGATTGGGATGCGACGCAAATCGCCGTGGCCGTTGCCGAGGCCGGTCCGGTTTTGTAAACGACTGCCATGAATTCGCCGCCAGCGCTCCATTCCGTCGATGCCTTGCTGTTCGACCTCGGCCGTGTCGTGCTCGACATCAGTTTCGATCAGGTAATGACGTGCTGGGCAGGGCATGCCGGCTGCGCGCCTGCCGACCTCGCCGGACGCTTTGTGGTGGACGACAGTTTCAAGCACCACGAGACCGGCCGGATCGACGATGCGGCGTTCTTTGCGAGCCTGCGCCAGTCGCTCGGCATCGGCATCACCGACGCGCAGTTCCTGGAAGGCTGGAACGCGATCTTCACCGGCGAGATGCCCGGAATTTCGCCGCTGCTGGCGCGTGCAGCAAAACGCTTGCCGCTCTATGCTTTTTCCAACACCAATCCGGCCCATGTCACGCATTTTTCGCAGGCCTATGCGGATGTGCTCGGCCATTTCCGCCAGATATTCCTGTCCTCCAGCATCGGTTTGCGCAAACCCGACGCCGAAGCCTATGATCATGTGGTAAGAGCGATCGGCGTGCCGGCGTCGCGGATCCTGTTCTTCGACGACTCGGCTGCCAATATCGAAGGTGCCCGGGCGCGCGGCCTTTCTGCCATCCACGTGACATCGACGGATGACGTGGCGAGGGCACTGACCGCACTTGGAATTTAAGCACTTGGAATTTGAGGGAGGTCTGCCCGTGGCGTTGATGCCGGTTGCCGATGCATTGTCTGCCATCCTTGCGGGCGCCGATCCCCTGCCCGAAGAATTGGTGGCGCTCGATGACGCGCATCACCGCATTCTCGCACGCGACGTCGCAGCAAAGCGGACGCAGCCGCCGCAGGCGATGTCGGCGATGGACGGCTATGCGGTGCGCGCGGCTGACGCCGCCGATGTCAGCGCACGGCTGAAGGTGATCGGCGAGGTCGCCGCCGGCCGCCCGTTCGAGCGGAAGGTCGGCAAAGGCGAAGCGGTGCGGATCTTTACCGGCGGCGTGATCCCCGATGGCGCCGACGCTGTCATCATCCAGGAAGACACTGGCGTCGACGGCGATCATATCACCATCACGGAAGCAGCCGTTCCGGGGCGGCATATCCGCGCCGCGGGCGTTGATTTCCGCGAAGGCGACGTCCTCCTCAAACGCGGGCGCCGCCTCACCGACCGCGACCTCTCGCTCGCCGCCGGCATGAACTACCCGGAGCTTGCGGTGCACCGCCGCCCGAAGGTTGCGATGCTGGCGACCGGTGACGAACTGGTGATGCCGGGTGCAACCCCCAGCCCCGGCCAGATCGTCTATTCCAACGGCTACAGCTTGCGGGCGCTGGCGCGGGCCGAGGGGGCAGAAATCATCGACCTCGGGATCGCCGCCGACACCGTTGCCGCGACCACGGAAGGCATCCGCCGTGCCCGCAAGGCCGACGCGGACATCCTGATCACCCTGGGCGGCGCTTCGGTCGGCGACCACGACCTCGTCAAGCGGTCGCTGGAGGCCGAGGGCGTCGCCATGGCGTTCTGGCGGATCGCGATGCGGCCGGGCAAGCCGATGATGCATGGCAGGCTGGAGGCGATGCGGGTGATCGGCTTGCCCGGCAATCCCGTCTCCTCCTATGTCTGCGGCTTCCTGTTTCTGGTGCCGCTGATTCGCGCTCTATCGGGCCGCGATACCATCCATCACCCGCGCGAAAACGCCCTGCTCGGCCGCGATCTCGCCGCCAACGACCAGCGCGAAGACTATCTTCGCGCCAGCCTCGAAGCGCGCGACGACGGCACGCTGGTTGCCGTGCCGGTGAACCATCAGGACTCGTCGCTATCAGGAATCTCGCTGCGGCACGTGCACTTGTGATACGTCCGCCGTTCGCGCCGGCTGCCGCAAAGGGATCGCGTTGCGAGCTGCTCCGGCTGCCGGAATGACGCCGGAACGGCGCTCCAACAGCGCCTTGGTGCCGGAACCGCAATGCGTTCACCTGAAATTAAGTGGTTGCGGAACACATATCGAACATATAGTGTCCGTTCATGATTTGTTTCGACTGCTAGTGTCCTTGATTGAGAGTTTGGGGACTCCACGATCTGGGCTCTGAAGATTCGGAACGAGACGAAGCCAACCGGGGGATTGCTCGCGATGCTTACGCGCAAACAGTATGAACTTCTGCGTTTCATCAATGAACGGCTGAAAGAGGCCGGCGTGCCGCCCTCCTTCGACGAGATGAAGGACGCGCTCGATCTGCGCTCCAAATCTGGAATCCACCGCCTCATCACCGCACTGGAGGAGCGGGGCTTCATCCGCCGCCTGCCCAACCGCGCCCGCGCCATCGAAGTCATCAAGCTGCCCGAGCTCGCAGCCGCCGCCAACAGCCGCCGCGGCTTCACGCCGAGCGTCATCGAGGGTACGCTCGGCAAACGCACGGTGAGCGCGCCGGCCGCCGAGGACGACGGCAATCGGCCGGTCGCCGTGCCTGTCATGGGCCGGATCGCCGCCGGTACGCCGATCGAGGCGCTGCAGACCCGCAGCCACACCATCAGCGTACCGCCTGATATGCTCGGCTCCGGCGAACATTACGCGCTCGAAGTGCGCGGCGATTCCATGGTGGACGCCGGCATTCTCGACGGTGACATGGCGCTGATCCAACGCAACGAGACCGCCGACACCGGCGATATCGTCGTGGCGCTGATCGACGAGGAGGAAGCGACGCTAAAGCGCTTCCGCCGCCGCGGCGCCTCGATCGCGCTCGAGCCCGCCAACACTGCCTATGAAGTCCGCATCCTGCCACCGAACCGGGTCCGGATTCAGGGCAAGCTGATCGGGCTCTACCGCAAATACTGACCCGTTATGCCGTCCGGGCCGTGACGGAAAAGAGCCCCGGCCCGCGGCCGGGGTTTTTTGTTGTGCGTTTGGAACCAACGAGCGTTAGCGCGTTTGTGAATGTGGCGCATTGCGCCAGTCGCAGAATTGCCCAGAAACGAGAGAAGGCTCTGCGCCATGTCCACTCTGATAGAGGCCTGTGCCTCTTCTAGACACAGGTCAGCTATCTCAAACGAGGGAGCCATCCGATGTGTGACTATAGCCTGCATGCTGTGGCTACGCGGCCTGCCGTGGTCGGCGAAACGCTGATCACCACGACGTTCCGCGGTACATCGACCCGCGGCTTTGCGTCGGAACGCGAGCCTGCAGTGGCGGTCTGCATGCTTCCCGGCACCGAACTGGCGTTCGCTGAGGACGTCAAATACGACAACCGGTGGATCTGGACTCGAACCACCGACTGGCGGGTCGGCAAGTTCAATCAAATCGACCCCCATATTTCCGACCGTCACCATGACGCGATCGAATTTCCCGACGGAAGCCATGTGCTGGTGACGCAGCTTTGCGAAGGCCAGCGCGCGACCGTGCTGCAATTGCCGGTGGTCCAGACCGGCGGCGAACGCGCCCCGAAGGTAACGGAAGCGCCTCCGGCCGAATCGATCGTGACCGGATAAACGCCCACGCTCATATGATCCGCCGGTCCAGGCCGGCGGATCATGGGGGTACATTTTTCAGAACGCGGCACCGCAGGGGGCAGTCGGTGGTCAACAAGGTAACGTGGCAAAAGGCCGGGCGCGTCACTGAGCCCGGGCGGTACATGTTCAGGTACGGCTGGCTCACCATCACGGCCGAAGATCTCGCAATCTGGCAGCAATTCCCCGACGCGTCGTTCACGCTGGTCGCTCTGCCGTCGGCGCCCGACGCGCCCGAGGAATTCCATCTCGGCGCGTTCGAAATTCCAGCCAAACCCACGGTCGACGAGCACTGACGCCCGTCTACTCCTCCGCCTGAAGGTCTGCCTCAGCCGGCGTGGCATCGACGCTGCGCGGTGGCACGACGCGCGGCGCAAGCACGGTGGTGTCGGCCGCGCTCTCGTCAGCCGTAGCCGGCGACCATGGGCGGTCGATCCCCTCGGCTTGACTGCCTCGACGACAAATCCCTCGCGGCTACGCCGCAGCGCCATGGCACCCTGGCGCCGCAACCGTTCGGAATCGATAATCGAAGCCGCGCATGATGCGGGCGCCTGCCGCAGCGTCACAATGATTGCCGCGCGCTCGCAATCGTCCGAAAATGCCTCGGGCCTGAGCGCCTGCGCGACCAGGCCGCCGCCGACGGATTGCACCACGCAGCCAAGATCGTCGCATGAGACGCCTGACGTGAGCGAGGCGTCAGCCGCGGTTCGCGCGTCCGCATCCGCCGCCAGCCACTCCTTCAGGAGGAAGACGTCGCGAGACCCCTTGGCCGCGTGCATCAAATGCAGCCGGCCATCCTGGCCGCGCACCCCGACATTGCGTCCGTCGGCGGAAATCAGGATATCGGGCTGCGGCACCCTCGCCGCCCACAGCGCCGCTGACAGTACCAGCGCCGCACCCGACCACCGCAGCGGCGTGCGCAACAGGCCGAGCAGGACAATGCCGAGGCTCGCCGCAATCAGCGGGCCGATGCCGAACGCCGGCACCCGGCCGACCGCGCCGGGTAACGCCGCGACCCATTGCGTCACCGCAATCATCCAGTCGATACCTACGCCCATGATCGCCCAGAACAGCCGATCGAAGCCGAACGGCATCGCGGCGAGGCCGAGCAAACCCGCCGGCATCACCAGCGCGGAGACCACCGGCATCGCCGCGAGGTTGGCCAGCACGCCGTAAGGCGTGACCCGGTGAAAGTGAAAGGCGGCGTAAGGCATGGTCGCAAGCCCCGCTACCAGTGAGGCCAGCAACAGCATGGTGACTTCGCGGCCGCCCCACAGCGCCACGCGCGCCGTTGCGGTATGATCCGCCGTCGCGAACAGGCGCGGCATGCCGATCTGCACCAGCGCCACCAGCCCCAACGTCGCCGCAAACGACATCTGGAAACTCGGATGTACCAGCGCTTCCGGCGCGACCGTGAGCACGATCAGGGCGGCGACCGCGAGCGTGCGAAACGTGATCGCGCGGCGGTCGACAATGACGGCGATCAGCACCACGGCAGTCATGAAGAACGATCTCTGCGTCGCGACCTCGGCGCCCGACAGCAGCAAATAGAACGCAGCGGCAACGAGGGCCGCCGCCGCCGACCACTTCTTGATGGGCTGGCCGACCGTGAGCACGGGAAACAGCGCCAACAGCGCCCGGACCGCGAAAAACACGACGCCGGCGACAACGGCCATGTGGTAGCCGGAGATCGACAGCACATGGCCGAGACCGGAGATGAACATCGCGTCGTTCACCGGTGGCGAGATCGCATCGCGCCGCCCGGTCAACAGAGCGGTCGCAATCGCGCGCTTGTCGCCTTCCAGTGTGGTCCTGATCCGCGCATCGATCGTATCGCGCAGGCCTTGCATCACGGCCGAATAGCGCAGGCGGAGCCCGCCACCCGCGGCTGGCGGCTCGGTGGTCTTGATAGCGCCCATCACGAAACCCGAGGCCCCGATGCCGGCGAAAAACATGTCGCGGCTGAAATCGTAACTGCCCGGCCGCACCGGCGAAAGCGGCGGCAATAGCCGCGCCTTCAATTCAACGAAGCTGCCGACCGGCGGGGCCGTACCCTTCCTTACCGAGAGCCGTACGCGCTCCAGCTTCGTCGTTCCGCGCGCGCTTTCCATGGTGACGACGCGAAGGACAAAACGGTCGGTGCGCTCGCGAATGTCGCGCGTCTCGACAAAACCCGTCAGCGACACCGAAAACATCGGCCGCGCCAGCACGCCATGCGCGATCCGCGCGGTCTTCCAGGTCGCTATCGCGAAGCCCGCGGCGACCGCCGCGATCATCACCGCAGCGGGAAAGAATTTCTGCCGCCGCAACAGCACCGCCACCGCGCACAGCGCGATCGCCACAATGGCAGCCACCGACAGCACCGGCTCATGATCGGCGGCGAAGTAAAACGCAATGCCGGTACCGAATGCGACCGGCACCCAGGGCAGCAACCGGCCGGCACCCGCTTCGGCGCGTGCCCATGTACGCAGGGTCTCGATCAGGGGCGGCCAGAACGCGGGACGCGACGGCAAAATGCCGCCGACCGGCGCCGCAGCGCGCGGCGGCCAGGTGCCGGCATAGCCCCGTTTTCGGCCCGACGTGTCGCCCTGCTCCGCCACCGAGCCCTACACCTTACGATCTCGTGGAGACCGCAAGACTACCGGACGCTGTATTCAGCCCGCTAGCGGAACGGAAGCAGAAACCTGAAGAAATGCACGCCGGCTGGGGTTACAATCGAACGCTATGGATTGAACCGGAATCAGGACAAAGAAGCGACATGAAGCTTGCGGCCAGCCTTTTATCTGCGGTGATCTTGATCACCTCTCACGCCAATGCCGCCACTCCGGAGCAATGTCGCTTCATCGAGGCGAGGGCCGCGCGCGAAGCCTGCTATCAGCGCCAGGAGATCGCACGTGCTGCCCGGCAAAAAGGCGAACGAGGCCCGGCAGGCCGAGCAGCAAAAGCCCTACGAGCCCATGACGGCGGAGGACGCCCAGCTCGCAAAGTCCCTGCGCAGTATTTGCCGGGGTTGCTAGGCGGCCGGCGCCACGTTCCAATCCCGCCAGCTCACCGCCCGGAAACCGCTCTTGCAAGTGCGCCGCAGCAGGATGCACACTGTGCGCGCATGACCAGGTGTCAACGTCTACGGCTCTCAGCTCGACTGGAATTCACAGTTGCGCTCAACAAGAGGAGCATGACCCCATGCGAGAAACCGAAATCCACGACTATGCACGGCAGTTGCTGGAAGCGCATGGCCCCAAGGCCATCGCGGAAGCGGCCCAGAACGCCATCGAACTCGAGGCAAAAGGCGAGGCCGAACTGGCCAGAACCTGGCGGCATATCGAAGACGCGATGAAGCTCATGCGCGGGCCGCACCAAAGCTGAGGCTGCCGGCGCGGCAACGCAGAACGTGGTCCAAGACCCGTCGCAAGCCGCTTCGCCACGGCTGAATCGCGGCACGACCTCCACGATGCGCCTCTCCATGACAGGAGTGAAGCCATGTTTCCGAAGTGTGCGACAGCCGAAGACCTCGTGAAAGCGATCAGCGACGAGAAGGTGCAGATGATCGATCTGCGCTTCACCGACTTGCCTGGGGTATGGCAGCATTTTTCCATCCCGCCGGGTGCGGCGAGTGTCGACGCTCTCAGCGAAGGCATTGGATTCGACGGCTCATCCATCCGCGGCTTCCAGGAAATCCAGGAAAGCGACATGCTGGTCGTGCCGGACCCGACCACGGCCTTCCTCGACCCGTATTCCCCTTCATCGACCCTGGTCCTGATCTGCAACATCCGCGACCCCGTGACCGGTCAACCCTATAGCCGTGACGCCCGTTACATCGCCCAGAAAGCCGAAACCAACCTGAAAGGCACCGGCCACGCCGATACGAGTTACTTCGGCCCAGAGGCGGAGTTCTTCGTGTTCAACGACGTGCGCTACGGACAGGGGATCAACTACGCCTTCCACGAAATCGATTCCAGCGAAGGCAGTTGGAATACGGGCAAGGAGGAAGCGCCAAATCTGGGCCACAAGCCGCGCCCCAAGGAGGGATATTTTCCCGTTCCCCCGACCGACAGCATGCAGGCTCTCCGCACCGACATGGTGCTGACGATGGAACAGCTCGGCATCCAGATCGAAGCCCATCACCATGAAGTCGCGACCGGCGGCCAGAACGAGATCGACATGCGCTTCACTACACTCACCCGCATGGCCGACAATCTGATGATCTATAAATACGTGGTGAAGAACACCGCCCGCGAGCACGGCATGACCGCAACGTTCATGCCGAAGCCGCTGTTCGAGGACAACGCCTCGGGGATGCACGTTCACCAGTCCCTGTGGAAGGGCGAGACCAATCTGTTCTACGACAAGGGCGACTATGCCGAGTTGAGCCAGCTCGGCCGCTACTACATCGGCGGTCTGTTGACCCACGCCTGGGCGCTGTGCGCGCTTTGTGCCCCCACCACGAACTCCTATCGGCGCCTGGTGCCAGGCTATGAAGCTCCGATCAATCTGGTCTATTCCCAGCGCAACCGATCAGCCTGCTGCCGGATTCCGATGTATTCGCCGAACCCGCGGGCAAAGCGGGTCGAGTTTCGCTCGCCGGATCCCTCCTGCAATCCCTATCTGGCCTTTGCCGCGATGCTGATGGCCGGTCTTGACGGCATCACCAGCCGGATCGATCCGGGCAGCCCGATCGACAAGAACCTGTATGACCTGCCGCCTGCCGAGGCAAAGGACGTGAGATCGACACCGGGATCGCTGGATCAGGCGCTTGACGCGCTCGAGCGCGATCACGCCTTCCTGTCCGCGGCGATGTGTTCACGGCCGACGTGGTCGAGACCTGGCTCGACTACAAGCGGAAGAAAGAGGTCGATCCGATCCGGCTGCGCCCACATCCATACGAGTTCCATTTGTATTACGATATCTAGAACGGGATGACGCAGGGACCGCGTCCTGACGCGCAACCGGCCTACGGCTCAATCAGCGGTGTCTTCGACGAGACATGATGGCTGACTATCTTCCATTCGCCGTCTTCGCGAACGATCACCCAGGTAATTTTCACCACCAGCGGCTCGGCACCCATCTCGATGGTAAAGGTCGCGGTGCCCGCGACGTTGATCAGGTCGATAGCCGCTTGCGCCGTCCTGACATCGGTGAATTGAACGGATGGCGACTGCCAGCGCGGCAGCCCTTCGAAATAGGCCTTAACGCCGTCATTGCCGCGATAGAAGTTCGGGTTCGAGCCGAAGAAGAACGCGTTCTTCGAATAAAGCGACGCGAGAGCCTTGGCATCCAGCCCGCTGAAAGCCTTCGTCCATTTTCCCATGATGCCGGCGACGATATCTTCGGTCGCAATCCGTTCGGATGACGCCATCGATTGACCTCACCCCTTCCCGCCGACTTCCTTGGCAAACGTGTCGCGCAGGCCGATGGTGCGGTTGAACACCGGCTTGCCCGGCGCGGAATCCTTGTCGCGCACGAAATAGCCCTGCCGCTCGAACTGCATCACCTCGCCCGAATTGTCTGATGCGACCGACGGCTCGACCCGCGCCTCGGGCAGCACTTCCAGCGATTCCGGATTGAGATCCGCGGCGAAATTCGCGGCACTCGGGTTTGGGTTCGAGAAGAGCTGATTGTAGACGCGGATTTCCGCCGGTACCGAATCCTTGGCCGACAGCCAGTGCATGGTGGCCTTGACCTTGCGGCCGTCAGGGGCGTTGCCGCCCTTGGTCGCGGGATCGTAGGTACAGCGCAGTTCGACCACTTCGCCGGCGTCGTTCTTGATGACGCCGGTGCATTTGATGAAATAGGCATAGCGGAGCCGCACTTCGTTGCCCGGCGAGAGGCGGAAGAACTTTTTCGGCGGGTTCTCCATGAAATCGTCGCG
This sequence comes from Bradyrhizobium sp. RDI18, assembly GCF_043203335.1. Lineage (NCBI taxonomy): Bacteria > Pseudomonadati > Pseudomonadota > Alphaproteobacteria > Hyphomicrobiales > Nitrobacteraceae > Bradyrhizobium > Bradyrhizobium sp. RDI18. The sequence continues at coordinate 1,210,083 of NZ_JBICRN010000008.1, forward strand.
CTCGATATAGAGCTCGCGGCCAAACGAAATTTTTCGCGTACCCAACGACGGATCGTCGGGATGGTTGACGGCCTCGAGCTCTTCCGTTTGCCCTTCCGGATAATTCTCGATCACGACTTTCAGCGGCCGCAGTACGGCCATCCGCCGCTGCGCCGTCTTGTTGAGGTGCTCGCGAATGCAAAATTCCAGCATGCCGACATCGACCACGCTGTTGGCTTTCGCGACCCCGATACGCTTGACGAATTCGCGCACCGCCGCCGGCGGCACGCCGCGGCGCTTCAACCCGGCAATCGTCGGCATGCGCGGATCGTCCCAGCCGGAGACGTGACCATCGCGGACGAGCTGTGTCAGTACGCGCTTCGACAGCAGCGTATAGGTCAGGTTGAGGCGGGCGAATTCATACTGGCGCGGCTTTGACGGCACCGGCAGCTTGTCCAGCAGCCACTCATAGAGCGGGCGGTGGTCCTCGAATTCCAGCGTGCAGATCGAATGCGTGATGCCTTCGATGGCGTCCGACTGGCCGTGGGCATAATCGTAGCTCGGATAGATCGACCATTTGGTGCCGGTGCGCGGATGCTCGGCATGGAGGATGCGGTAGAGCACGGGGTCGCGCAGGTTGATGTTGCCGGCCGCCATGTCGATCTTGGCGCGCAGCACGCGGCTGCCGTTCGGAAACTCGCCGGCCTTCATGCGTCGGAAGAGGTCGAGGTTTTCCTCCACCGTGCGGTCACGAAACGGCGAGTTCTTGCCGGGTTCCGTCAGCGTGCCGCGGTTGATACGGATTTCCTCCTGCGACTGGTCGTCGACATAAGCATGGCCCGCCTTGATCAGGCCCTCCGCCCAGTCATACAGACGATCGAAATAGTCGGAGGCGTAATAGAGGTCGGTTCCCCAGTCGTAGCCGAGCCAATGCACGTCGGCCTGGATGGAATCGATATATTCCTGCTCTTCCTTGGTCGGGTTGGTGTCGTCGAAGCGCAGATGACACTTGCCTCCGAACTCCTGCGCGATGCCGAAATTGAGGGCAATCGACTTGGCATGGCCGATATGCAGATAGCCGTTCGGCTCCGGCGGAAATCGGGTCACGATCCGGCTGTGCTTGTCGGAAGAGAGATCGGCCTGGACGATGTCGCGGATGAAATCGCGCCCCGCCTCTGCCGTTACCGGTTCTGTGGTCATCCTGAGTTCCTGTTAGGGATTGGCGAACCTTCTGCCAAATTCGCCTCTGTGAGCCAAGCCCACTTTGCCACCGGCCCGGGCTTTAGTTATGCATCGTTCCTGCTATACACCACCGCCGTTCACCGCTCACGTGCTTGGTAATGACCGATTCCGTCGTCACACGCTTCGCCCCTTCGCCCACCGGCTTCCTCCATATCGGAGGCGCCCGGACCGCGCTGTTCAACTGGCTCTATGCCAAGAAGCGCGGCGGCAAGATGCTGCTGCGGATTGAGGACACCGACCGTGAGCGCTCCACGGAAGCCGCCATTGCCGCGATCCTGGATGGGCTGAAATGGCTCGAGCTCGATTGGGATGGCGACGTTATCCATCAGTTCAGCCGCGCCGCCCGTCATCGCGAAGTGGCCGAGCAACTGCTCGCCAGCGGCAAGGCGTACCGTTGCTACGCCACCGCGGAGGAGCTGACCGCGATGCGCGAGAAGGCGCGCGCGGAGGGCCGCACCCGCCTCTATGACGGGATGTGGCGGGATCGTGATCCGGGAGAAGCGCCCACCGGCATGAAGCCGACCATTCGCCTGAAGGCCCCGCAGACCGGCGAGACCGTGATCGAGGACCAGGTGCAGGGCCGCGTGGTCTGGCAGAACGAAAACCTCGACGATCTCGTGCTGCTGCGTGGCGACGGCAATCCGACCTACATGCTGGCTGTCGTCGTCGACGACCATGACATGGGTGTGACCCATGTCATCCGCGGCGATGATCATCTGATCAACGCCGCGCGCCGAAACAGATCTACGACGCGCTTGCATGGGACATCCCGAACATGTCGCATATCCCGCTGATCCACGGGCCCGATGGTTCAAAACTGTCGAAGCGCCATGGCGCGCTCGGTGTCGATGCCTACCGCGCCCTGGGATATCTGCCGGCGGCGCTGCGCAACTATCTCGTCCGGCTCGGCTGGAGCCACGGCGACCAGGAAATCTTCTCGACGCAGGAAATGATCGACGCCTTCGATCTTCCGGCCATTGGGCGCTCTGCCGCGCGGTTCGATTTTGCCAAGCTGGAGAATCTCAACGGCCACTACATCCGCCAGGCCGATGACCGCGAACTGGCTAAGCAGTTCGAGAGCGTGCTCGATTACGTTCCCGAAGGCGCCGACCTCAAGGCGAAGCTCAATGACACCACCCGCGCGCAGTTGCTGCGGGCGATGCCGAGCCTGAAGGAGCGCGCCAAGACGCTGATCGAGCTGATCTCGGGCGCCTACTTCATCTTCGCCGACCGCCCGCTCCAGATCGACGCGAAGGCCGCTGCGCTGCTAACGCCGGAGACCAGGGCGCTGATCGGCCAGCTCCTGAGAGCGCTGGAAACCGTCACCGACTGGCGCGCCGAGACGACAGAAGCCGCCATGCGGAATTTCGCAGAGCAGAACAATCTCAAGCTCGGCGCCGTCGCCCAGCCACTCCGGGTGGCGCTGACGGGACGCACGACTTCGCCGGGCATTTTCGATGTTTTGGCGGTACTTGGGCGGGACGAATGCCTGGCCCGTCTTGGCGATCAAGCGGCCGGCTGAGCCCCTACCAATAGGGGGCTGCGGCCATCTTGCAGTGCACAGGGCAATAAGCTACGCCTTTGGCGCCGCTTCTAGACAGTCCGGCCTCCCTTGCTGCTGCCTTACGAATGGCACCAAGGTCGGCCCGGTTTTTCGTAACGATTTCATCGGGGACTTCACGATGGACGCAAAATCCAGCAACAAGACTGCAACGCTCACGGTAGGCAATAAGACCTACGATTTCCCGATCCTCAGCGGCACGGTGGGGCCAGATGTCATCGACATCGCGAAGCTCTACGCCCAGGCCGGGATGTTCACCTACGACCCCGGTTTCACCTCCACCGGTAGCTGCCAGTCGAAGATCACCTATATCGACGGCGATGCCGGCGTGCTGGAATACCGCGGCTACCCCATCGAGCAGCTCGCCGAGAAGGGCGACTTCCTGGAGACCTGCTACCTCCTGCTGTACGGGGAACTTCCGACCGCCGCCCAGAAGCAGGATTTCGACTACCGCGTGATCCATCACACCATGGTTCACGAGCAGATGGCCCGCTTCTTCCAGGGTTTTCGCCGTGACGCCCATCCGATGGCGATCATGGTCGCCGCCGTCGGCGCGCTGGCTGCGTTCTATCACGACTCGACTGACATCAACGATCCGAAGCAGCGCATGATCGCTTCCATGCGCATGATCGCGAAGGTGCCGACGCTGGCCGCGATGGCCTACAAATACACCGTCGGCCAGCCCTTCATGTATCCGAAGAACTCGCTCTCCTTTGCCGAGAACTTCCTGCACATGTGCTTCGCGGTGCCATGCGAGGACTACAAGATCAACCCGGTGCTGGCTGACGCGCTCGACAAGATCTTCATCCTGCACGCCGACCATGAACAGAACGCCTCGACCTCGACGGTGCGCATCGCCGGCTCGTCCGGCGCCAACCCGTTCGCCTGCATCGCCGCCGGCATCGCCTGCCTGTGGGGCCCGGCGCATGGCGGCGCCAACGAAGCGGCGCTGGCGATGCTCGCGGAGATTGGTTCGGTCGACAAGATTCCGGAATTCATCGCGAAGGTGAAGGACAAGAACTCAGAAGTCCGCCTGATGGGCTTCGGTCACCGCGTCTACAAGAATTACGACCCGCGCGCCAAGATCATGCAGAAGATGTGTCACGCCGTGCTGGCCGAGACCGGCCATGGCGACGACCCGATGCTGAAGGTGGCGCTGGAATTGGAAAAGATCGCGCTCAACGATCAGTACTTCATCGACCGCAAGCTCTACCCGAACGTCGACTTCTATTCAGGCATCACGCTGAAGGCGATGGGCTTCCCGACCTCGATGTTCACCGTGCTGTTCGCGGTCGCCCGCACCGTCGGCTGGATCAGCCAGTGGAGCGAGATGATCGAGGACCCGCAGCAGAAGATCGGCCGTCCGCGCCAGCTCTATACCGGCGTCGCCCGCCGCGACTACGTGGCGATGGACAAGCGGAAGTAAGCGACGTCGCTCACGACAATTCGGAAAGCCGGATGCGATCATCGCGTCCGGCTTTTGTTTGACGCGTAGGATGGGTGGAGCGCAGCGATACCCATCGCCAGTGTATGCCGGATCGATGGGTATCGCTTCGCTCCACCCATCCTACAATCCTACCCCCGCCGCGCCTGCCACATCGTCTCCAATACGATATCGGCGGCACGCACGCTGGGCGGCTGGTTGCCGGTCGACATGATGCCGTCGATCTTGCCGAAGGCCTCGAGTTGCTTTCGACGCAGCTCGCTGTCGCCCAACGCCTCGCGCAGCGCGGCTGCGAGTTTCTCCGGCGTGCAATTCTCCTGCAGGAATTCCGGCACGACATTCTCGCCGATCACGAGGTTGGCCAAAATCACCGAGTTCACCTTGATCGCCCGCCGCAGGATCCAGGCTTCCACAGCGCCGGTCCGGTAGGCCGTCACCATCGGCACGCCAGCCAATGCCAGCTCCAACGTCACGGTGCCGGATTTGGCGAGCGCTGCGTGCGCGATCCTGAATGCCGCCCGCTTCTCCTGCTCGCCGATGACGACCTGGGGCTGCACCGGCCAGCCCTTCACCGCGTCTACGACCGCCTCCTGCAGGTGCGGCATGGTCGGCAGCACCAGTTCGAACGGCGTGCCCTGCTCCTGCAGCAGTCCCACCGCCTGGCCGAATACCGCCATGTGGTGACGAATTTCGCTGCGGCGGCTTCCCGGCAGCACCAACAGCACCGGCGGCGATTCCGCCCGCCGCCTGGTCTCGTCGGCATTCGGCCGCAGCGAGGCCAGTTGCTCGGTCAGGGGGTGACCGACATAGGTGCAGGGAGGGCCGTGCAGCCTGCGATAGGCCTCCGGCTCAAACGGCAGCAGCGCCAGCACGTGATCGACGTATTTGCACATCGCCCGCGCCCGGCCGGGTCGCCACGCCCATACCGAGGGCGACACATAATCGACGATCGGAATCTTGGGATCCTTGGCGCGCACACGCCTGGCGACGCGATGGGTAAAGTCGGGGCTGTCGATGATGACGAGAACGTCCGGCGACGCCTCCGTCACCACGATAGCCGTTTCCTTGATCAGCCCGAGGATCTTCGGCAATTCCTTGACGACTGCGGCCAGCCCGATGATCGAGAGTTCTTCAATCGGAAACAGCGACTCCAGGCCTTCGCGCGCCATGGCGCGGCCGCCGACGCCCTCGAACTGTACCGCATCGCCAAGGCGCTGGCGCAGCACCTTCATCAAGCTGGCGCCGAGGCGATCGCCGGATTCCTCCGTCGCGATCAGAAATATCCTCCGCTCCATCCCGGCGGTTGCGCGAGGCGGCGTCACGCGGGCAAGCCCTGGATGAACAGGCCGGCGCTATCGGCGGCCTCGATCATGGCTTGCGAGTCCGCGGCAATCGTATGGCCGGCGATCACGGCAATGCCGGCGAGCCCGGCGCTAGCTGCGCCTTCGATGGTTCTTGCGCCCACGGCCGGCAGGTCGAAGCGCAAATCCTGCCCGCTCTTCGGCGCCTTCACCAGCACGCCGCGGCCGGATTTGGCGCGAATGCGCCCCGCCTCGCGCAGCCTCGCCACTCGCGCCAGAAGCCCATCGGTGCCCTCGATATCCTCGACCGCGACCACATGGCCGTCGATCACGACCACGGCCTGCCCTATGTCGAACGGACCGAGCGCGCCGAGGACCTCCCGCCCCTTGGCAATATCGGCGGCGGCGGCGGCATCCGGCATGGCACGGGCAATTTGCCCCTCTGGCATCAGCACGTCGGGGGCGACATCCCTGATACCGACCATCCGGAAACCGTCCTGCTCGAGGATGCGGCCGATCCCCGACAACAGGTGGTCGTCACCGCCGCGAAACGCCGCCCAGACGCGGCCGATCACGCGGATCGTTCCCCAGTCCAGCCTGATTTCCGACAGCGCAGGCCGCAGCAGCGTACCGATGAAGATCAGGTCGCGGCAGCCCTCGCTGCGGAACAGCTTGGTCGCGCGGCCGAGTTGTCCGACCGAGATCCAGTGATGACGGAAGCGGCCGACACGATCCGGATCGCAGGCGCCGCGCAGCGCGAACAGCACTGGCGCGATCCCGCGCTGGCTAAGCGACTCCGCCACCGCGAACGGCATCGCACCGCCGCCTGCGATGACGCCGACCGGCGATGAAATATCGGAAGCCGCTGAGATCATGGCTGCGGCGATCCTGTCATCAAGGCTTGTTGCCGTCGCCGGTAGGAAGGCAGAGCGGACGAAGTTTACCGTTGCCGATGAAGGCGAGGATTTCGGCGATCGCCGGATCCTCTCCAGCCATCGGCTGCACCGCATTCAGCCGCTCGGCAAAAACACCGGGCCCGTGAAACAGCTTCTGGTAGAACGAGCGCACCTTGGCGAGCCGCTCCCTGGTGAACTTGCGGCGCTTCATGCCGATGATGTTCAGCCCTTCGAGAGTGGCATATTGTCCATTGGCGAGCCCGAACGGAATGATGTCGCCGCGGACGCCGCAGACGCCACCGACCATCACCTGCGGCCCGATCCGCGTGAACTGATGCACGGCCGAGAGCCCGCCGATGTAGACGAAATCGCCGATCTCGCAATGACCGCCCAGCGTCGCAGACGTCGCGAAGATAACATCGCTCCCCACGACGCAATCGTGGCCGACATGGCTGTTGTTCATGAAGTAACCGCGTGCGCCCACCCGCGTGAGGCCGCCGCCCTTCTTCGTTCCGGTATTCATCGTTACGCCTTCGCGGATGGTGCATCCCTCGCCGACCTCGAGCCGGGTCGGTTCACCGCGATAGCTGAGGTCCTGTGGCGGGCCTCCCAATGCAGAAAACGGGTAAATGACACAGCTATCGGCGATGGTCGTATGCCCCGCCACGTTCACATGCGCGATCAACTTGCAGTTCGCGCCGATGACGACGTTCGGCCCGACGATGCAATAGGGACCGATTGTTGTCCCCTCGCCGATCACAGCGCCATCCTCAACCCGCGCGGTTGGATCGATCGTACCCATCAAGCAGCCCAGCCCATCGATTGCGCGCGAATATCTCGCGTTTTCCGGTGGTTAGCGCGGCATTTCAATGCTGTCTAGTGACGTATGATTACGTCATGTGTCGGGCGCGCAACGCCTGCAAGATTCCGTCCGCTGCCGTCCGATTTCCCGAAGGCCGAGACAAGCCGTCGCTATGTCATGCTGCCGGGCAGGAAGCAGCGGATCGAAATCCCGAGCGAGTCTTTCATCGGCCACACCATGGTTCGGCCGGCGCGATTGGGCTCGGTAATCACCGCATCGTCGGGGACATCGATCCATTGGCCCTCGAGCCGCACGCGGTAATGACCGTCCTTGGATTCCCAATCGACATCGGCGACAGCAGAGCCATCAGCGTCGGAGCAACATGGCCCCTTTCCGCTCCTGAGGCTGTCGAACCACGACTTGAGCGGGGATTTGGCGTAGCGACCGTCATCGCGGGCTACGGCATGTCCGCCGAGAACAATAGCTGCGCCTAGCAGTGCAACACCGACCCAGAGAGACTTCATGCGGCCATCCGCCAACAGATTCCCCACGGCATCTATAAAGCTGCTGGGCCGGCTGAAGTTCCTTCAACATGTCACAATTAGGCTGGACCGATCACCCAAAAGTTGATGCACGGCCGAACGGTGTCCCTCTAGAGCGCTGTCCGGTGAAAGCCTGCCCCCGGACTTGATCCGGGCAGACATCGGTTCGCGTCAAGAAAACGCGTCAAAACAAGAATCTAAAGCCCGGTTCTGATTCAATCAGAAGCGAAAAAGGCTCTAGCTGCCGGTCTGAGCAATCCATTCGCCAGGTTGTACGCGCGCGACCAGGACGGCCGGGCCCGAGCCACCGGTCTTGTAGACGAGCGCCTCGCCCTCGCGGATATCGCCAAACTCCTTTCCGAAGGCATCGGCGACGTTGGTCTTGTGTGTCACCACCACATTATTGACGCCGGCTTTCAGAGGCGCATTGACGAGATCGCGGATGGCGCGCCCAATTTTGGCGTTCTTGCCGTCGGGGTTCGCCATCGCCGACGCACTGCCGGCGCCGCTGTCGGTCAGGGCGTCGACGGGAGAGACGTCCTTGCCGCTGAGCAGCTTGCCGGTCTCGACCGCGCGGTTTAGCTGGCTAGTGTAGACCTCGCCGATCGGTATGCCGAGTTTCGCGAGCGCAGCCCCAAGTTCGCGCGCAAGCGTGCGGCCTTTCTCGCTCAGTTGGCGCTGTGCACTCATATCGTCGAATTTGAAGGGGTAGATGTCCTTCTGGCTATCGTCGGTGGCGCCGTGTCGAAACACGATGACGTAGCCGCCACCCTTGAGGGACGCGACAAGACCGTTGAGATCTGCCGCGTAACCTTGCGACGGCATCAGCAGAAAAATGACCAAACACGAAATGATGGACGCAAACTTGTTCAAGGACGCCTCCGTTAAAAAACGTGGACCCAAGCCGGATCTAATCAGCAAATCTCGTCAATCGACCTCGCAAATGGGCTTCCACTACCAAGGATTGTACCAAGGCATCAGGAAGACGTCAGTTGTGTGACGGGCAAATTCAATCCGGCTCAATCCGTCAGCATCGCGCCGACGTCGGCTTCCGCAACCACGGCACCATTTACCTTGGCGTCGCCGTGAAACCACCACATCGCTTTGCGGCGGCCGATCGAGCGCATGTGGTACTCGATGGTGTCGCCGGGCATCACCGGCTTGCGGAATTTGCACTTGTCGATGGTGAGGAAATAAACCGCGCGCGGCTTTTCGGTGCCCTCGACCGACTTGATGCCGATCACGCCGGCGGTCTGCGCCATGGCCTCGATCATCATCACGCCGGGATAGACCGGACGTTCGGGGAAATGGCCGAGAAACGGCGGCTCGTTGAAGGTAACGTTCTTGATGCCGATGCCGCTGTAGTCGGTCCGGATCTTGATCACCCGATCGATCAGCAGCATTGGATAACGGTGCGGGAGCGTCTTGAGGATCTCGTTGATATCCACGAGTTCAAACCTGACCTGTGCCTCCTCCATCACTCGCGCCCTTCGCCTTTCGGATCGACGGCGCCACCCTGCGCCAGCCGCTCCACTGCAATAATCTCCTTGAACCACTGCCTGGTCGGCTTTGCAAAGAAACCGCCCCAGCGGCCGTTGGGCGGAATGTCGTCCTTGACCCCGCTCATCGCCGTCACCTGGGCGCCATCGCCGATCTTGAGGTGGTTGTTGATGCCCACCTTCGCCCCCAGCGCGACGTTGTCACCGATCGTCAGGCTGCCCGCGAGCCCGATCTGGGCCGCGAGCAGGCAGTGCCTGCCGATGGTCACATTGTGGCCGATCTGGACCTGATTGTCGATTTTGGTGCCCTCGCCGATCACCGTATCCCGCAGGCTGCCGCGGTCGATGGTGGTGCCGGCGCCGATCTCGACATCGTTCTGGATCAGGACGCGGCCGGTCTGGGGCACCTTCAGATGGCCCTCGGGGCCGAAGAAAATGAAGCCATAACCGTCCTGGCCGATGCTGCAGGCGGGGTGGATCAGCACGTTGTTGCCGATCAGGGCGAACTGGATCGCGCTGCGCGCACCTACATTGCAGTCGCGGCCGATTTTGACGTCGGCGCCGATCACCGCGCCGGCACCGATTACGGTGCCAGTGCCGATCTCGACCCGCGGGCCGATCACCGCGAGCGGATCGACGATGACGCCATCCTCGAGATGGGCGGACGGGTCGATGATCGCCGATGGCGCGATGCCGTCATTGTCGAACCAGGATTGCGGGCGGAGCGCATCGGCGTGCCACTCGCGCGCCAGCTTCACGAAGGCGCGGAACGGCTGGGCCGCCCGCAGCACCGCCACATGGGCGGGCACCTGGGCCTCGAAACGCGGGCTGACCAGGCAAGCGCCGGCTTTGGTCGCCTTGAGCTGATCGGCGTATTTGAGATTATCGAAGAACGCCAGATGCATCGGACCGGCTTCGTCGAGCGAAGCGAGGCCCTGATCACGTCACCGTCCCGCGCAGGGTCGACCAATATCGCTCCCGTCAACGCGGCCAGCTCGGCCAGCGTTGAGGAAGGAGGTTGCTTGAAGAATATCGGCTGCGCCATTTCACCCGTCGCAGTCCGGCCGCTATTCACACCAGAGAGCCGGCTTCGAAGACGCGAAGCCGAACCCTCCCCTTATTCCTTGGTGTTCTCGTCACGCGGACCTTAGTCCATTTCGCTTCAAGACACCTCAGAACGATGTGCCACCGCCAAACTTGAATTCCTGCACGCGGTCAAACTGGCCCTTCGTAAGCGGAACCGCATAGTCGAAGCGGAGCGGACCGAAGGGCGAGGCCCAGATCAAGCCGACACCCACCGAGGTGCGAACGACGTTGCCGTTGTCGTACTGCAATCCCAAACAAGTTCCAGGATTAGCCACAGTCGTCGCCGTCGCCTGCGTCGGCGGGACGCAGCCGGGCACATTGACCTCGCCCGTTGCCGCCCACGACGTCGGTCCCTTGTAGTCGAACAGTCCGCCGGCGTCGGCATAGACCGAGCCCTTGAGCCCGACTTCCTTCGGCAGGAACCAGAACGGCATCTGCAATTCGAACGACGCGCCCCAGTACTTGGTGCCGCCGAGCGCGTCACGCGTGCCGAACGGGTTCAAATCGCGCGGACCAATACCATTCGGCGCAAAACCGCGCACCAGGTTCGGGCCCATCTGGAAGTGATCCAGCATGCGCAGTTCGCTGCCCCCGAACTGGTTGAGAATACCACCCTGGAGATGGATCAGGCCGACGATATCGGCGACCAGCGGGGTGTAGTACTTCGCGTCGATTGCCGACTTGATGTAGCTCACGTCGCCGCCGACACCGGCGAAGTCCTGTTTCCAGTCGATCAGCAAGCCGTCGGTCGGGTTCTTGTTGTTGTCCAGCGTGTTGTAGTTCAGCGAATAACCGACCGACGAGGTCAACGTCTTGCCGCTTTGCAGCTCCCTGCGGACCGGCAGCGAGGCTTCGCCGTCGAAGTAGCACCACAGGCCCTGGCCGGAGACGTCAGTGGCGGTTTGGCCTCCCTCCGTGATCGATCCGCCCGCGGGAACGCCGTTGAGCTGCGCATATGCCGGCGATGGGTTGAACGCGAGCAACGAGTTCGCCGAGTTGTTGTTACAGTTCGCGAGCGCGTTCGGCAGTGAGATTTCCTGCTGGTAGATCGAGTAGCGCAACTGAAGCGCGAGATCTTCGCGCAGGGTGAAGCCGAGCCGCGGGCTGAAGCCCAGCGTCTTGGTGCCGTACGCGATGTAGCTGTTGGCGAGCTGTTCACGATAGAACAGGTCGAGGCCAAGCGCGACGCGGTAGTCAAACAGATAGGGATCGACGAACGACAGCGAGCCGCCGCGCGCGTACTGGCCGTAGGTCACGGCAGCCTTCGCATACAGGCCGCGGCCGAGGAAGTTGCGCTCGGAGATGCTGACTTCGGCCAGCGCGCCGTCCGTGGTCGAATAGCCGCCCGACACCGAGAAGTCGCCGGTCGATTTCTCTTCGAGATCGACGATCAGGATCACACGATCGGTCGACGAGCCGGGCTCGGTCAGATCTTCACGCTCTTGAAGAAGTCGAGGTTCTTCAGCCGGCGCTCGGCGCGATCGACCAGGGCGCGGTTGTAGGCATCGCCTTCGGACAGGTCGAACTCGCGGCGGATCACGTAGTCGCGGGTACGGGTGTTGCCGCGGACGTTGATGCGCTCGATATAGGTTCGCGGGCCTTCGTCGACGGCGAACACGATCGAAACGGTGTGCTGCTCGAAATTGCGATCGCCGCGCGGACGCACTACCGCAAAGGCGTAGCCGCGCCGCGAAGCCTCGATCTGCATTTCCTCGACGGATTTCTCCAGCGCCTCGGCATTGTAGACCGAGCCGACGCTGACGCGCGAGAAGCCGCGCATCGAGTTGGCATCGAGGGTCGGGATGGAGGTCTGGAAATCGACGGAGGCGACGCGATATTGCTGCCCCTCGTCGATCTTGAAGGTGACGAGGAAGCCCTTCTTGTCGGGGTCATACTCGGTCAGCGCGGCGACCACCTGCACGTCGGCGTAACCGTTCTTGAGGTAGAAGCGACAAATCAGATCGCGGTCGGCCTCGACCCGGTCGGGATCGTAGACGTCGGCACCGCCGAGGAAGCTCAGAAGGTTCGATTCGCGCGTCTTGATGACGTCCTTCAGACGATAGGACGAATACGCGACGTTGCCGATAAACTCGATCGACTTGACGCCGGTTTTGGTGCCTTCGGTGATCGTGAAGATCAGGTCGACGCGGTTGTTCGGCTGCTCGATGATTTCCGGGGTGACGCGCACGTCATAGCGGCCGGAGCGCCGGTAGATTTCGGCGATGCGCTGGGCGTCCGACTGGACCATCGGACGCGAGAAAGTACCGCGCGGCTTGGACTGGATTTCAGCCGAAAGCTGTTCGTCCTTGACCTTCTTGTTACCTTCGAAGGCGATGCGCCCGATCACGGCGTTTTCGACGACCGTCACGACCAGCCGGCCGCCGACCTGGTTGATTCGCACGTCTTGGAACAGGCCGGTCTCGATCAGCGCCTTCAGACCATCGTCGATCTGGGCCTGCCCGAGGCGGCCGCCGGGGCCTGGCTTGAAATAGGAGCGGATGGTCTCGACCTCGACACGCCGGTTCCCCTCAACGACGATCGACGCCGCGGTCTGGGCCGCAGCCGGCACAGACACCAACGCGCCCCCCATCGGCGCGGCCACCATGATCAGAGCGGCCAGCAGACCCCCCGCACTCGCATTCCCAACATCATGCGCAACGCGCCCTCGTCAGTGCACTGCCGGCTCGTACCCCTACGAACCGGCAGAATCCCAAAGTTGCATTGCTTGTAGCCAATTTCGACAGGGGGGCAAACCAGACATCGCGATGCGATTCAATTTCATTCCAAGACGTTGCCAAAGGGCAACGTCATAAAAAGCCGCGTCTACGATCTCCCGAACAGCCCCTTCAGCCAGGGCACCTGATGGAAGTCATTATAGAAGGCGAAGACCATCAGCATCAGGACCAAAACCAGCCCGACTCGGAACCCGTATTCCTGGGATTTTTCCGACAATGGACGCCCGCGGAGCACCTCGGCCGTGTAGAACATAAGGTGACCGCCATCGAGCAAGGGCACCGGGAACAAATTCAATAGCCCGATCGAAATCGACAGCACCGCCGCCAGATGCAGCAGCGGAATGATTCCCAAGGTAGCCACCTGCCCCGAAATCTGCGCGATCAGATCGGCCCGCCGATCTGGTCCGCGCTCGCCCGGCCGGTAAAAATGTTCCCGATATAGGCGAGCGTCTGCTCGATGACGAACCAGGTTTCCTTGATTCCGAGCCAGAATGCGGTCGCCGGATCGACCTTCTCGGTGGTCACCTCGCCCGGCGAGGTCGCACAGGTAATGCCGAGAATTCCGAGCCGCTGGGTATTTCCGAACGGATCCTTCACCTCGCGCAGTTCCGGCGTGCCCTTCAATTCAAGCGTGGAATCACCCCGCTTGACGGTGAACGTCATGGTCTCGCCGGCGCGAACGCTCACGAAGCGCTGCATGTCGGAGAAGCTGCCGATCTTCTTGCCGTCGATGGCGGTGACGACATCGCCGACCTGAAAGCCCGCCCGCTCGGCGGCGCTGCTTGCTTCGATCTTGTCGACGCGTGCCGTCGTGCTCGGCTTGCCGAAGAAAGTGAAGAGACAGGTGAAAATGACGATCGCCAGAATGAAATTCGCGATCGGACCGGCGGCCACGATGGCTGCGCGCGCGCCGACTTTCTTGTGATGGAAGCTGCCTGCGCGCTCTTCCTCGCTCATGCGGGCGAGCGATTCGGCCGATGCGGGCGTCGAGGCCTCCGATTCGTCGCCGAAGAACTTTACGTAGCCGCCGAGCGGGATCGCGGAGATCTTCCAGCGCGTGCCGTGACGGTCGTTGAAGCCGGCAAGTTCCGGCCCGAACCCGAGCGAGAACGTCAACACCTTCACGCCCGCCCAGCGGGCGACCAGGAAGTGGCCGAGTTCATGAAAGAACACGACGATGGTCAGAACGAACAAAAAGGGAATGATGTAGCCGATGAGCCCGTGGCCCAACGTACTGAAACTGCTTAGAAAAAACTCTGACATCAGGTTCCCCTCGACAAGAGCCGATGGCTCCGTCCCCAACCCTCTAGGATGCCTTTAAGGCAATTTGAGGCAATAGGGAGGCGGCTCGATTTCGCGCGTTATGGTCAACCGAGATCGCGTCGTCCGCCGAGCTCAAAGGCGCAAGGTTCCCGGCACAAGATCAATCGTTGATGGTGGCTTCGACGAGGCGCGCGATCGATCGAATTTGATCTTTCCGGCGATGAACGCCGCCACCGCCACCTCGTTGGCGGCGTTGAATACCGTGGTCGCGCCACGTCCTGTACGTAACGCCTCGTAGGCCAGCCGCAAGCCCGGGAACCGCTCGAAGTCCGGCGCCTCGAACGTGAGCTGGCCGATTTTTGCGAGGTCCAGCCTGGCCGACGGGCCAACGATCCGATCGGGCCATCAAGGCAGTGCGCGATCGGGATGCGCATGTCGGGCGCACCGAGCTGCGCAACCACAGAGCGATCGGAGAATTCGACCATGCCGTGGATGATCGACTGCGGATGCACGAGGACGTCGATCTCGTCAGCCGAAAGCGCGAACAGATAGGAGGCTTCGATGACTTCGAGACCCTTGTTCATCATCGAGGCCGAATCAATGGTGATCTTCTGGCCCATGCTCCAGTTCGGATGCTTCAAGGCCTGCTCAAGCGTCGCCTGCTCGATGTCGGCCGGCGCCCAAGTGCGGAACGGGCCACCGGATGCGGTGATGATCACGCGCACCAATTCCTCGCGATTGCCGGAAGAGAGCGCCTGAAACAGCGCGTTGTGTTCGGAATCCGCCGGGAGGATGCAGGCGCCGGCCTTCGCCGCGCGCTGCATGAAGAAATCGCCGGCACACACCAGGCATTCCTTGTTCGCCAATGCGACGGCGGCGCCGCGGTCGACCGCAGCGAGCGCGGGCTTCAGCCCGGCCGCGCCGCTCACCGCCGCCATCACCCAGTCGGCGGGACGCGCCGCGGCCTCGATGATCGCGCTTTCGCCGGCGCCGCATTCGATGTTCGTGCCTGCCAGCGCATCCTTCAGTTCGCCAAGGCGCGCGGGGTCGGCGATCGCCGCAGATCGTACGCCGAATTCCTTCGCCAGCCTGGCCAGCGCTTCGACATTGGAATTCGCGGTCAGCGCCTCGACCTGATAGCGGTCGCGCGCACCGCGCAGCAGATCCATGGTGCTGTCGCCGATGGAACCGGTGGCGCCCAGCACCGTGACGGTGCGCGCATCCGACCAAGCGGCCTTGTTGTTACGCAACGGAACTGCGCTCATCGTTTCACCAAACCATAAGACCGCGACCGACGCCATCGGCGCCGCCCCGCAGAAAGCCGAAAAGTGCCGCCACGACAACGGCTGCGACAAACCCATCCAGACGATCCATTAGTCCGCCATGGCCGGGGATGATGTGACTTGAGTCCTTTACGCCAAAACGGCGCTTCACGGCGGATTCGAAGAGGTCGCCGAGCTGCGAAACGACCGAAAGGGCCGCCGAAAGCACCAGCAGCGGCCCCACTTTGCCGAGACCAAAGGCGGCAAATCCGCCTGCCACGGCCAGACTGGCAGCAAAACCGCCGACGGCGCCGGCCCAGGTCTTTTTCGGGCTGACGCGCGGCCACAGTTTCGGCCCGCCAATACCGCGGCCCGCGAAATAGCCGCCACTATCGGTCACCCACACAATCAGCAGCACGAACATCAGGGCGGCAAAACCCTTCGTGGAATCCAGACGCACCAGCACCGAGGCAATCTCGGCCGCCGCCGCGTACAGAAATCCGGCCGCCGCCCAGTTTCGCCGCTCCGGCGCGATCGACACAACAGCGACAAGGCCGATGCCGAGCACGATCAGGGCGGCATCGAGCCGGCCGATCGCAAAGCAAATCCCGCCGAGCGCAAGCGCGGCCACGCCCGGGGCAATCACACGTGTTGCCCCGGCGAGGCCCACGATCGCGAGCCATTCGACGAACAGGCCGACGGCCGCCAGCGTCACCAGTGCGGCCCACAGCCAGCCGCCCGCATAGGCGATGGCGACCGCAAGCGGGATCAGCACCGCGGCGGCGGCGATACGCATCACGAGGTTGCGTGAGTCGGGCGCGCTTGCTGCCGCCGGCGAGGGCTCGGGGTCGGTCACGATCCGGTTTTCGCAACCAGACCGCCGAAACGGCGTTCCCGTCTGGCATATTCGGCAATGGCGCTTTCGAGCGCGGCCTTGTCGAAATCGGGCCAGTGGATCGGCACGAACACAAGTTCGCTATAGGCCGCCTGCCACATCAGGAAGTTCGACAGCCGCTGTTCGCCGCTGGTGCGGATGATCAGGTCGGGATCGGGAATGTCAGGTGCATCGAGATAGCGGCCGAGCGTATCAGCATCGATCGAGGCGGGATCGCGCTTGCCCTCCGCGACTTCACGCGCCAGCCGTTGGGCAGCGCCGGCAATTTCCTGGCGCGATCCGTAATTGAACGCGACCACGAGATGGAGCTTGGTATTGGCTCTCGTCAGTTCCTCGGCCTCGTTCAAGAGCGTGCAGATATCGGGCTCCAGCCCCTCTCGTTCGCCGATCACGCGCACGCGCACGCCGTCGCGGTGCAGCGTCGCCAGATCGTTGCGGATGAAGCGGCGGAGCAATCCGAAGAGATCGCCGATTTCGGTCGCCGGCCGCGACCAGTTTTCGGAGCTGAACGAAAAGATCGTCAGATAGAGCACGCCGAGTTCATGGGCAGCGCGAACGACGCGGCGCAGCGCCTCGACGCCGCGGCGGTGGCCTTCGGCGCGCGGCAAGCCGCGCGCTGCCGCCCAGCGCCCGTTTCCGTCCATGATGATCGCCACATGCAACGGGACGGAGCGATCCGGTCCTTCCGTGGCGGGGGCGGCGGCGTTCGGCATTATCTGAATTCCAGGGCCAGTCTCAACTCGTGGACGTTGCCATCAAACGGTGAGGATTTCCTTTTCCTTCGCCGCCAGCAACTGATCGATTTCCGCAATCGTTCCGTCGGTCGCCTTCTGCACCTCGTTGGCGAGCCGCTCCTGATCGTCTTCGGAAATCTCGTGATTCTTCTCGAGCTTCTTGACGATATCCAGGCCGTCGCGGCGGACGTGGCGAACGGCAACCTTGGCGGCCTCGGCGTATTTATGCGCGACCTTCACCAGTTCCTTGCGCCGTTCCTCGTTAAGCTCGGGAATCCGCAGGCGCAGCACTTGTCCTTCGGTCGCGGGCGAGAGGCCGAGATTGGAATCGACGATCGCCTTCTCCACGGCCTTCACCATCGACTTGTCCCACACCTGGACGGAAAGCAGCCGCGGCTCGGGCACGCTGACGGTGGCGAGCTGGTTGAGCGGCATGTGCGAGCCGTAGGCCTCGACCTGCACCGGCTCCAGCATGGACGCCGCCGCGCGGCCGGTCCGCAAGCCACCGAGCTCGTGCTTGAGCGCATGTGTGGCGCCTTGCATGCGGCGCTTCAATTCGTTGATGTCAAAACCGGGCGTGGGCATAACGCTCTCCCCTCCTTGGAAACCAGCCGCTGGCGTCTTGAAGCCGCGGTTCGAAACTGCAACCGGCATATCAGCCGGCAACCACCGTGCCGTGGCCGGTCCCGCGCAGGATCGCGCCGATCGAACCCGGCTCGGCGATCGAGAATACGATGATAGGCAGTGACGTCTCGCGGGCAAGCGCGAATGCAGTCGCGTCCATCACCTTGTAGTCGCCGGCGATCGCCTGCGAATGCGTCAGCCGATCAAAACGCTTGGCGGACGGGTCCTTTTTGGGGTCGGCGCTGTAAACGCCGTCGACATTGGTGGCTTTGAGCACCGCCTGCGCCCCGATCTCGGCCGCCCGCAACACCGCCGTGGTATCGGTGGTGAAGAATGGATTGCCGGTTCCACCGCCGAGCAGGACGATTCGTCCATCCGCGAGATATTTGTGCGCTGCACTGCGGGTGAACAGCTCGGAAATCTCGGGCATCACAAAAGCCGACAGGGTCCGCGCCGGCGCTCCTTGCGCTCGATGGCGGCTTCCAGCGCCAGGCAGTTCATCATGGTGGCGAGCATGCCCATGGTGTCGCCGGTCGGGCGCGAAACGCCGCGCGAGGACACTTCCACGCCGCGAACGATGTTGCCGCCGCCGATCACGACCGCCACCTCGACGCCGAGCTTGTGGGCCGCGATCAGGTCGTCGGCGATGCGGTCAACGGTTGGCTGGTCGATACCGAAGAAATGGCTACCTGCGAGATACTCGCCCGAGAGCTTGATCACGACGCGACGATAGACCGGCTCAGCCATTGCTTACGCTTCCCTCTCCCGCGCAGGCGACTTCCGGCGCATTTGCGCCGGAAGACTGTGACCGCAGCGGTTACTTCTTGCCGCTGGCCGCCGCGACTTCGGCTGCGAAATCGGATTCCTGCTTCTCGACTCCTCGCCGAGCATATATCGCACAAAGCCGGCAATCTTCACAGGCGCGCCGATCTTGCCTTCGGCTTCCTTCAGAGCTTGCGCGACCGACTTGCCCTTTTCGTCGTGGATGAACGCCTGCTCCAACAGACAGACTTCCTTGTAATAGGTCTTCAGACCGGACTCGACGATCTTCTCGATCACGTTTTCCGGCTTGCCCTGCTGGCGATACTTGTCGGCCAGCACGTCCTTTTCGCGCTTCACGATCTCGGGGTCGAGGCCGGACGGATCCAGCGCCTGCGGATTGGTCGCGGCCACATGCATCGCAAGCTGACGTCCGAGATGCGCGAGTTCATCGGTCTTGCCGGTGGATTCAAGC
This sequence comes from Bradyrhizobium sp. RDI18, assembly GCF_043203335.1. Taxonomy (NCBI): domain Bacteria; kingdom Pseudomonadati; phylum Pseudomonadota; class Alphaproteobacteria; order Hyphomicrobiales; family Nitrobacteraceae; genus Bradyrhizobium; species Bradyrhizobium sp. RDI18. Next base: position 1,229,182 of record NZ_JBICRN010000008.1, read on the forward strand.
GCGATCAGCACGCCCATCTTGCCGGCGCCATCGATCACGGCGCCATGGATGTAGCTCGACACCACGCCCTTGCCGACCTCGAGCGAGGCAGCACGGCGCAGCGTCATGTTCTCGCCGATGGTGGCGATCGCGTCCGAAATCGCGGTTTCGACGGTGACGCTGCCGACCTTCGCCGCCTTGATCTTCTCGACGTCGGCGCCGACGTCGAGCGCGACCTGCGCGATCATCTTGACGAGGCCCTGGAACTGCTCATTGCGGGCGACGAAATCGGTCTCGGAATTGACTTCGACCACGACGCCCTTGGTGCCCGACGTCACCGCACCGATCAGGCCTTCGGCCGCGACCCGGCCGGCCTTCTTGGCGGCCTTCGAGAGGCCCTTCTTGCGCAGCCAATCCTGGGCGCCCTGCATGTCGCCTGCGGTTTCGGTGAGCGCTGCCTTGCAGTCCATCATGCCCGCGCCAGTCGACTCGCGCAGTTCCTTGACCATTGCCGCAGTGATCGTTGCCATCGTCGAATATCCTTCTTGCCTGTGAGCTGCGGGCGCGGCGCGCGCTTTGCGCCATGCCGTCGTCAGCTACAGGGAATGCCGTATCTGGGGAGCAGGACCGGTGGCCGGAAGACCCGGCCACGCGGCGAACCAATTATTCCGCTTCCGCGGTCAGCGTCTTGGCCTGGGCGACCCAGGCATCGGCGCGGCTCGGAAGACCAACCTCTTCACCGATCTTGTGCGCAGTGTCGTGGTCGAGTTCGGCAAGCTGCCAGTAATGGAAGATGCCGAGGTCGTTGAGCTTCTTCTCGATCGTACCCGACACGCCAGTGAGCTTCTTGAGGTTGTCGGCAGTGCCGCGCGGACCGGCCAGTCCCTGGAAGCCGGTCGGCTGGGGCGCTGCCGGAACTTCCTCGCGAACCGGCTGAACGGCGGCGCCGATATCGATTCAGGAATCGCCCTGCGCGCGCGAAATGCCGTCGATGGCGGCGCGGGCAATCAGGTCGCAATACAGCGAAATGGCGCGGCCGGCATCGTCATTCCCCGGCACCACGAAGGTGATGCCCTTGGGGTCCGAGTTGGTATCGACGATCGCGGCAACAGGAATGTTGAGCCGCTGCGCTTCCTGGATCGCGATGTCTTCCTTGTTGGTGTCGATCACGAAGATCATGTCAGGAAGACCGCCCATGTCCTTGATACCGCCGAGCGAGCGGTCGAGCTTGTCGCGCTCGCGCTGCAGCGTCAGCCGCTCCTTCTTGGTGTAGGAGTTGGCCTCGCCCGACGACAGCACCTCATCGAGGTGACGCAGGCGCTTGATCGATCCCGAAATCGTCTTCCAGTTGGTCAGCGTGCCGCCGAGCCAGCGCGAATTGACGAAATACTGCGCCGAGCGCTTGGCCGCCTCGGCAACGCCGTCCTGCGCCTGGCGCTTGGTGCCGACGAACAGGATGCGGCCGCCCTTGGCAACCGTGTCGGAAACCGCCTGCAGCGCGCGATGCAGCATCGGCACGGTCTGGGCGAGATCGATGATGTGGATGTTGTTGCGGGCACCGAAAATGTAATCCGCCATCTTCGGATTCCAGCGGTGCGATTGGTGGCCAAAGTGGACGCCAGCTTCCAAGAGCTGACGCATGGAAAAATCGGGTAGCGCCATAGTCATAGTTCTCCGGTTGGTTCCTCCGGAAACGTGTGAGCAAACGAGCCTGACTGGCCCGGTTGCCACCGGACGGCCTTTGAGAGCCATGTTTCCGTGTGAGATGGCGCGCTATATAGCCGGATTCCAGCCGGAAGCAAGGAAATACGGCCGTTTTTTCGGTCTTCCAGATCAGCGATTTAGGGCCGCTCCGGCCAGACCCGGGATCTGGCCGGCTAACGATCAGCATCGGCCCGGCAGGCACCCCCTGCCCGCGGCCGCCGGAGCCGGCGCCGCACGCGGTGCAGCCATCGGCGGTGGTGCGGCCATACGCGCGGGTGCCGGGGGTGGTGCGGCCATCCTCGGTGGAGGCGGTGGCGGCGCGGCCATCCGCGGCGGCGGCGGTGGGGGTGCGGCCATGCGCGGCGGTGGGGCCGGCGGCGCAGCCATCCTGGGTGGAGGCGACGGCGCGGCCATCCGCGGCGGCGGGGCCGGCGGCGCAGCCATCCTGGGTGGAGGCGACGGCGCGGCCATCCGCGGCGGCGGCGATGGCGGCGCGGCCATCCTGGGCGGGGGCGATGCCGGAGCTACTCGCGCTGCTGGCGGTGATGGGGGCCTTGCCACATTCACGGCAGACGGTGGTGGGCCACGCCGCAGCTCAGGTTGCAATTGAGGTTTTGGCGCAATCGCCGCAGCCGGCCTTGATGGCGCGGCGGCACTGGGTGGCGGCGTTACCGCGGGCTGCCGGCCTGCCGGAGCCGCAGGAGCCGTCGCGCCGATGGCCGGCTGCGCACCGACAGCGCCGGGTGCGGTGGGCGCCGCTGTTCCCGGGCGCAACGCACCCGGCGCTGGCCTTGCGTTCGGATTGACGGCGGCACTTGGGGGCGTGGGTGGCGCGCCCCTGGCGCCCGGAACCGGCAGGGCGTTTGTCCTCGGCACGGGCTGTGTCGACGGCAGCGCGGCTGGTGCGTTCGCCGGCTGCACCGCGCCCGGCCGTCCGGTCTGCCCGGCCGGAGCGCCGGGCAGACCGGTCCTCACGGCAGGATTGATCGTGGCGCTTGGCGGCACCGGCGCTTTGCCCTGCTGGATCAAGGTGGCCCGTTGGGCCACGGCAGGCGGCAGCGTCGGTGTGGCGCCACCAACCTGGGCCGGCGCAACCCTCGCTGCCGGGGAGCCGGGACGTCCCCTGTCGCCAAGTCCCGCCGCAGGCAAAGCGAGCTGCGGCGGCCTGTTGATGACGTTGTTGATCACGGTCCGGTTGTGGATGTTGGCAAAGATGATGTTGTTCGGCGGCGGCGCGACATAGCGCGGCGGCCTCACATAGACCGGTATCGGCACAAAGATCGGCTGCGGCAGGATGAACAGCCCGATCGGCGGCGGTGGCGGCTCCAGCACCACGAAATCATCCGGCGGCGGCGGCAGGTAGTAGACCGGCGCCGGTGGTGGCGGCACGAAGTCGAACTCGGGATCGCTGAAGGCCAGCACCGGACGATCGACATAGATGAACTCTTCCGGCGGCGGCGGCGGCACGTCGTAGTCGATAACGTCAAATGTCGGCGGCGGTTCGAGCGGCGCGGTGAGAATGGCAAGGCGGCGGCGCGCATCGGCAGCATGAGGCCCGCGCGGGTAACGTTGCAGATACGACCAATAGGCGTTCGGGGTGTCGGCGCGGTAGGTGCGGCGCCAGGTGATCGCTTCGCGCCGCGCCGCCACGATCGCCCTCACTCGCTTTGCCATGGGATCGTCGGGATAGGCAGCGAGAAAATCCTCATAGGCCGGCAGCGTGTCGCGCTCCAGCGCCGCGGCATAGGCTTCCTGCACGCCGAGATCGCGGATCGGCTTGTTGCGGATGGCGGCGACCTGATCCGGCGGCGGCGCGGCGGGCGCATCCGGTGCGCGCTCGAAGAACGTAAAGGCCGCATCGACCTTCTGGCTGTCCCAGGGCACTTGCGCGCCCTTGCTGGCTTCGTTGACGCGAAGCCGTAGGCGATTGAAGACCTCCGGCAGCGGCAATCCACCGGTCCGGATCATCTCGGCCAGCGATTGGGCGTAGATGCCGTATGGTCCCTGCTCGGCAGGCGCTACCGTTCCGGGCGCCGCGTTGAACGCGATCAGCATATGCGGATCCGCCTCGACCAGAGCGAGACCGCTTGCGATCTGTCCCTCGACGAACGGCTGCTGCCGCGCCGCGTCCAGCACGACGATTCCGGCCTTCAACGGTAGCGAAGCGAGTTGGCGGATGTAGTCGCCGGTCCGCAACGCCTCGGTCGGAACGTCGGTATCCCGGTTGATCGCGGAATCGACCGGCACGAAATAGTTGTCGCCGGCCAATTGCAGCCCGTAACCGGCCAGATAGACCATCGCGACCGTGTCCGGCCCAGAGCTTTCGGCCTTCTGGATGAAGTCGCGGAAACTCTTGCGCAGCGTGTCGCCATCGAGGTCGCGGGCGCCGATCACGTCGAATCCCGCCGCCTGCAAGGTTTGGGCGATCAGGCCGGCATCGTTGGCCGCGGTTGCCAGCGGCGATTTCGCATAGGCGGCATTGCCGACCACCAGCGCGATGCGCTTTTCCTGCTGTTGCGCAACAGCGGAGCTCAAATGACCGGCCAGACCGGACATCGCGACGAGACACACCGAGAGGATCGAAAAACTTCTTGCTACCCGCATGGGATCCCACCCTGTCTCCGCCCGCGCTGTATGAGACGCGCGTTAAGCTGAACCTTTCTTGAACAAATGCGCTCTCAGCAAGGCATGGTGCAAGTCAAATCGAGCCCTGGATGCCCGCTCCTCCCGGTTCCGGCACGGAGATTCGCATTGTCGCGGCCGCCCGGCGGGCGTATCCTTTCACCCAAATCGTGTTCGCCCGCATCGTGAGGCGACTGCGCGAGTTCCTCCCGGTGTGCGGAATGCCCATGCAATGGAGGAAATCGTCATGACCGTCGCCCCAACCCTGCAAAAAATACCTGGATCAAAGCGTCACCTACGACGTGATCCCTCATGCCCCCACGAAGTCATCGACGCGCACAGCAGAAGCCTGCCACGTGCCGGGCGATGCGCTGGCCAAGGCCGTCGTGCTGCGCCGTGACGGCGGCTACATGATGGCCGTTCTTCCGGCCTCCCATCACCTGCATCTGTCGACCCTGAAAAGTCAGCTCGGCCACAAGGTCGACCTGGCGAGCGAAAAAAGAGATCGCGGAGCTGTTTGTCGACTGCGACATTGGAGCGATCCCGCCGGTTGGCGAGTGCTATGGGCTCGACGTCATCGTCGACGACAGCATCGACCCGCGACGGGATATCTACATGGAGGCCGGCGATCACGCGACGCTGATCCGCATGGACGGCGAGCAATTCGCGCGGCTCAACGCCAAGGCCTGGCGCGGCCACTTCAGCACGCACGATTGAGGCCGCTCGATCATGCCGGCGCCCGCGTCGATTTCGACGCGGGCTGTACTCGTTAGCGCGAGGGCTGCCGCGCGTCAGTGATGGGCGGAAACGCTCTTCACGCATCCGGCCAGCAAATCATTGGGCGCCGAACGGCTGACGTCGCCCAGGCTGATCATGCCGACCATTCGCTTGCTCTTGTTGATCACCGGCAGCCTGCGGACCTGCAGCGTCTCCATGTGATGGACGGCCTTGGCAAGGTCATCGTCCTCGCGGCAGCAATGGATGCCTTCGGTCATCACGTCGCGCGCCTGCGCACGGCTGAGGTCGAACTTGCCGTTCGCAAGCCCTTTGCAGACGATGTCGCGATCGGTGACCATCCCGACGAGGTGGTCGTCCTCTCCGATCGGAATGCAGCCGATGTCATGTTCTCGCATCAGCTTCGCGATTTCGGTGATAGGCGTATCGGGGTTGACCCAGTCGACGCCCTTGTGCATCGCGTCTTTGACTTTCATGGCGGACCTCCGTAACTGCGATTTCAGGTAATACTCCCGTGATGCAGCACAGTTCCCCCTCAATTCGATTATATGACGGTTCGGGTAGGTCGGCATCGAAAAAGGCAATGACAACTTCTTGAATTCGCGAAACGCATCGTTGCGCGGGTTGAAGTGCCCCCGCGCAACGCCGTCGCCCAACTCAGAAGGATGTCAGAAGAAGCCGAGCTTCTTCGGGCTGTAGCTGACCAAGAGGTTTGGTCCAGACGCGGCCCGCCTGGATGGCGTGGCCGCCAAGGAAGCCTGGGGCCGCGCCAGCGTCGCCGAACGCGAGGGCGACCTTGATTATCTCGCGTCAAGCTGCAGGGGCCGCGGCCAGCACCGCGATGATGCTGATACAGATTGGCCAGCACATCGTCTCAGCCAAGCGCTATCCGCGCCGCTCCGGCCCGCCTACAGCGTCTGCACGTCCACCACGCCCGCGACCGCCTTGATCGCACCGGCGATCTGCGGCGAGACCTTGAAGCGGCCCGGCAGCTTCATCTCCACCTCGGTCTGCAGATCGAGCATGATGACGAGCGAAACGTCGCCATCGGCGCCGCCCGATGGCGCTGGCGCGGGCTTCGCCGGCAGGCCCTTGGCCGAACCGTTTTGCGCCGATGCTTCCGGCATGTTGAGCCGTCGCGCAATCGAATCCAGCGGTTTGGTGTCGCGAACGAAAATCCGCAGGCCCTTCTGGGTTTTGGCCGCGGCGTCATCCAGCGGCTCGGCATGCAGCACCCGCGCGCGCACGTCTTCGCCCTGCAGCTCGGCGCCGAGCTGCAGCAATACGGCCGCTCCCGGCTCCAGCACGTCGCGGTATTGCGCCAGGCCTTCGGAAAACAGCACGGCCTCGAAATGTCCGGTCGGGTCGGACAGCCCCATGATGCCCATCTTGTTGCCGGTCTTGGTGCGGCGCTCCATGCGCGACACCACGGTGGCCGCAACCCCTGCCCGCGGTCGCGCCGGTCTTCACGGCACGCGAGAATTCCGCCCAGGACTGCACCCGCAGCCGCTTCAACACGGTGGCGTAGTCGTCGAGCGGATGACCGGACAGGAAGAAGCCGACGGCATCGTATTCGCGGCGGAGTTTTTCGGCCGGCAACCAGGGCTCGATCTGCGGCAGCATGATGGTCGGCGCGTCGGCAGCATTGCCGAACATGTCGTTCTGACCGATCGTTGCCGCCTCGTGGCTGCGCTGACAGGCGGCGAGTATCGCGTCCGCCCCGGCAAAGACACGGGCGCGGTTCGACTCGAGCGTGTCGAATGCGCCGGCCGCGGCGAGGCTTTCGATGATGCGCTTGTTGATCGCGCGCGGATTGACGCGGGCGGCGAAGTCCGCAAGCGACGTGAAGGCGCCCTTCTTGCGCTCCTCCACGATCTGCTCGACCGCCTGCAGGCCGACGCCCTTCAGCGCCGCCAACGCGTAGTAGATGGTTTTCTCGCCGACCTCGAAGGTGGCGCCCGAACGGTTGATGTTCGGTGCCTCGACCTTGATGCCGAGCCGCTGCGCCTCGGCGCGAAATTCCGAGAGCTTGTCGGTGTTGTTGAGTTCGAGCGTCATCGACGCCGCCAGAAACTCCACCGGGTAATGCGCCTTCATGTAGGCGGTGTGGTAGGACACCAGCGCGTAAGCCGCGGCGTGGCTTTTGTTGAAGCCGTAGTCGGCGAATTTGGCGAGCAGTTCGAAGATCGTGTCCGCCTGCCCCTTCGGCACGCCGTTCTTGACGGCGCCGGCGACGAAGATCGCGCGCTGCTTCTCCATCTCGGCGCGGATCTTCTTGCCCATCGCCCGGCGCAAGAGGTCGGCGTCGCCGAGGGAATAGCCGGCCATCACCTGCGCGATCTGCATCACCTGTTCCTGATAGATGATGACGCCGAACGTCTCTTTCAGGATCGGCTCCAGGATCGGATGCAGGTATTCCGGCTCCTCGTCGCCGTGCTTGCGCGCGCAATAGGTCGGGATGTTGGCCATCGGACCCGGGCGATAGAGCGCCACCAGCGCGATGATGTCCTCGAAACGGTCGGGGCGCATGTCGATCAGCGCGCGCCGCATGCCCTGGCTTTCCACCTGGAACACGCCGACCACATCGCCGCGCGCCAGCATCTGGTAACTCGGCGCATCGTCGATCGGCAGCGTCGCCAGGTCGACATGGATGTTGCGCTGTTTGAGCAGTTTTACCGCGACGTCGAGCACAGTCAGCGTCTTCAGGCCGAGGAAGTCGAACTTCACGAGCCCGGCCGGCTCGACCCATTTCATGTTGAACTGGGTCACCGGCATGTCGGATTTGGGATCGCGATAGAGCGGCACCAGTTCGCTTAGAGGCCGGTCGCCGATCACGATGCCGGCGGCGTGGGTCGAGGCGTGGCGCGTCAGTCCTTCGAGGCGCTGGGCGATGTCAAAGGCGCGCGCGACCACCGGGTCCTCGTCGCGAAACGCCTGCAGCTTGGGTTCACCCTCGATCGCCTGCGCCAGCGTCACCGGCGCGGCGGGATTTTGCGGCACCAGTTTAGTGAGCTTGTCGACCTGGCCGTAGGGCATCTGCAGCACGCGGCCGACGTCGCGCAGCACGCCGCGCGCCTGCAACGTTCCGAAGGTGATGATCTGCGCCACCTGATCGCGGCCATAGCGCTGCTGCACGTAGTCGATCACCTCGCCGCGGCGGTCCTGGCAGAAGTCGATGTCGAAGTCCGGCATCGAGACGCGTTCGGGGTTGAGGAAGCGCTCGAACAGTAGCCCAAAGCGAATGGGATCGAGGTCGGTGATGGTGAGCGCGTACGCGACCAGCGAGCCGGCGCCGGAGCCGCGGCCCGGACCGACCGGAATATCGTGGGCCTTGGCCCATTTGATGAAGTCCGAGACGATCAGAAAGTAGCCCGCATAGTTCATGCGGTTGATGACGTCGATCTCGAAGGCGAGACGCTTCTGGTATTCCTCTTCCGTCGCGCCGGGCGACAGGCCATGAACCTGGAGACGCCGTGCGAGCCCCGCCTCGGCCTGACGCTTCAGCCCGCGGCTTCTTCGGTTGCCGCGTCGGAGCCAGATCGGCGCCGACGGTGAAACGCGGCAGGATCGGTTTTCTCGTCTTCGGGCGAAACGAGCAGCGTTCGGCGATCTCGATCGTGGAGGCCAGCGCTTCCGGAATGTCGGCAAACAGCACCGCCATTTCGGCGCGGGTCTTGAAGCGGTGATCGGGGGTGAGCTGCTCGCGGTCGGTCTCGGCGATCAGCTTGCCGCCGGCGATGCACAACAACGCATCATGGGCTTCATAGTCGTCGTTCGACGCGAAATATGGCTCGTTGGTCGCGACCAGCGGCAGGCCCTTGGCGTAAGCGAGATCGATCAGGCCGGCCTCGACGCGACGCTCCTTGTCGATGCCATGGCGCTGCAATTCGACATAGAGGCGATCGCCGAACAGGCCCGCCAGCCGGTCGATACCGCGCGGCTGCAAGCGCTGTGTGATCGGCGTTGAGCGCCAGCGAAATCGGGCCGTCAGGGCCGCCGGTCAGCGCGATCAAATCCTCGGCATCGCCTTCCAGCCATTCGAGCTTGATGTGCGGGGATTGATGGACCGGCGTTTCCAAAAACGCCCGCGAGTTCAGCCGCATCAGGCTGCGGTAACCGCGCTCGCGCGCCGCCAGCAAGACGATTCGCGACGGCGTGGCGGCAAGCGAATTACGGGCGTTGGGATCCTGGTCGCCGAAATCGACGGCTAGCTCGCAACCGACGATCGGCTGGATGCCGTAGCCCGCCATCTTGTCGGAGAATTCCAGCGCTCCGAACATGTTGTCGGTGTCGGTCAGCGCCAGCGCCGGCTGGCGGTCGGCTTTCGCCAGTTCGCCGAGTTTGGCGATCTTGATGGAGCCCTTCAGCAGCGAATAGGCCGAATGAACGTGGAGATGAACGAGATCCGGCACTGGACATGGTCGCTTAACGGGCTCTCGCATCAAGGTGGGGAGCGATCATCGGCCGCTGGGTGCGCGCCGACTCGCTGCCGCAATGGTGATACCTTGGCCGGACGGAGTCCACGCGGAACGCCGCTTGCGCGCCCGCCATCCGGCTTTTCCCCAGCCCACCCCGCAAGCCGAATCAGGTCGGCCCTCCGCCGCGCCTCAAAGCTGCGGAATCACCTGCGCCCACACCGCGATCATCCCGACAAACAGCGTAATCGACGCCAGCGCTGCCGCCTCTTCCACGAACATCCGCAACATGGTCCGAACTCCCACGGTCAAAGAACATATGAGGAACATTGTTCCTTTTTTGTTCTCGGAGTCAAGTCCGTCTCACGGCGCGTCTTGCGACAATTCCGGCTTGGTTAACTGGCCAGCCGCCCACAACAAAAAAGCCCCGGGACAGCGCCCCGGGGCTTCGATGTTGGTCGCAGGTCGCGTGCGATCAGTACCTCGCGACGCCCGGAGCGCCGAACTTGTAGTTCAGGCGGGCGGTGACGAGATCAACGTCCTGACTGATACGGTCGGTGCCGACGAAGCCGCCGCCCGGCGCGGTGAAGGTGTAGGTACGATCCTGCATGAACAGGTGATTGTACTCGACGCCAATCGACCAGTTCGGCGCGAAGGCGTATTCGAGGCCGGCGCCGATCGTGCCGCCCCAGCGGGTGTCGTCGCCGGTGACGCCAATGGTCGCGCCTGCAAGGTTGGAGATGCGGTACTCGTTCGAGGTCACAGCAGCACCGCCCTTGACGTAGAGCAGGACGTTGTTGACGGCATAACCAACCTGACCGGTGAACAGGCCGAACGCATCGACGTTCGTGTGGTTACGAGTAGCGAACACCTGGCTCAAGTTGCTGCCCGAGAAGTCGGCCCAGTTGCCCTGGGCTTCAACGCCGAACACCCAGGTGCCAGCCTGCCAGCGATAGCCGACCTGACCACCGACCGTTCCGCCAGTCGCATCATGGGAGCCCTCGGGGCCGACGAGACCAGAAGGCGGAACCGAATCCCACTCGTTGCGGCTCGAACCCCAGCCGCCGTTCGCACCGATGTAAAAACCGGTCCAATCATACACAGCCGCGACCATCGGGGGCGCCTTGGTATAAGGGCGCGCAGCGAGATCAGCAGCAACAGCCGGCGCAGCCGCGCCGAGCGCGATCAGACTGGCCGTAACAAGCAAAACCTTCTTCATTCTTTATTCCCGTTCCTTTTTGACAGCCCCCAAGGCCGCGGCATGCTCATAGCATCGTCTGCTCGAATTGCTGTAACCTCGCTGCAACAACGCACATCAAACGGCCTCAGTGTGAACGTAAGTTAATGTTGTCTTGCAGGCGTTTTTTGAAACATTGCGCCGGAGCTCGCCGCACAAAATTCACATTTTAGTTTTGCGGCGGTATTACAAGGCGGATTGGCTTGACGGAATTGCAGAGCTGCGGCTTGTGTCGATCAGAATGGAACGCGAAGTGCCGATGCGCCGTGAGGGAGATTCGAAATGCGTAGAACGATTCTGGCCGTGCTGACCGCGATCGGATTGGCAGCTATCGGTGCTGCGCCTGCCGAAGCGGTCGGCACTCGATATCCGTTCTGCCTTCAGGGAGACGAATATCCGGCGCTGAGCTACTGCACGTTCACGAGCTACGAGCAGTGCCAGGCGACTGCATCGGGACGCTTCCTCACCTGCATCGCCAATCCTTTTTATGTTGGCGAGAGCGAACCGCCGCCCTCCAACTATCGCCCGCTGCCCGGCCGCGCGCTGCCGCCCGCTCACGGTTACGGCAGGTACTAAGCAGCGGCCTATCGCCGCCGAGACATTCCGCACACGCGAGCCTCCGGACGCCCGCACCTACAGCGCGTGAACGTGATTTGACGCCGGACTGCGTCGAATGTCTGCTGGCCGTCAGCACTTGCGGACCGATGCAGTTCTCAAGGAGATTCTGATGCGTATTCTGGCTTTGGCAATTTTGGCAGTCGGAGCGGCCTCGGCAGCGGCACCGGCGCAGGCACAGACTTACGATCCGCGCTATCCGGTTTGCCTGCATGTTTATAACAGGGGGATCAACTACTACGAATGTGCCTATACCTCCCTGCCTCAATGCAACATGTCGGCGTCGGGCCGCTCGGCGCAATGCGAGATCAATCCGTATTTCGCACATGCATCTCAAGAACCGTCGGCACGCCGCTATAAGCGCTACCGCAACGGGTACTGAGCGCGTGCTCTTGTAGCGCGCGAACGTGATTTGACGCCGGAGCGCGTCGAATGTCTGCTGGCCGTCTGCACATACGGACCGATCGCACGTCTCAAGGGAGATTCTGATGCGCATACCGGTTTTGGCGATCCTCGCGATTGCAATGATCTCCGCTTCGGCGCCGGCTCGGGCGCAGACCTACGGTTCCGACTATCCGGTCTGCCTGCGTGTCTACGGCCCGGCCACCTACTATGAGTGCCGTTATACGTCGCTGCCGCAATGTAATCTGTCTGCCTCGGGGCGCGCGGCACAATGCGTGCTCAATCCCTACGCATCGAACGCCTATCAGGATCGGCCGGTGCGCAAGCGCGGCGTTTACTGAACGCCGCTACTCCATTTCGACGACCCGGCCGTCGACCAGCGACACCCGCCGGTCCATCCGTCCGGCCAACTCCATGTTGTGGGTGGCGATCAGCATCGCGACCTGCGTCGCCTTCACGAGTTGCATCAGCGCCTTGAAGACGTGATCGGCGGTATGCGGATCGAGATTTCCGGTCGGCTCGTCGGCGAGTAGCGCCCGGGGCGCGTTGGCGACCGCGCGCGCGATGGCGACGCGCTGCTGCTCGCCGCCGGACAGTTCGGCCGGTCGGTGCGAAATGCGATCGCCGAGGCCGAGATAGGCCAAAATCTCCTGCGAGCGCTTGATCGTCTCGGAGCGTTTGAGGCCGCGGATCATCTGCGGCAGCATGACGTTTTCGAGCGCGGTGAATTCCGGCAACAGCCGGTGCGATTGATAGACGAAGCCGATGTCGGAGCGCCGGATCTGGGTACGGTCGATATCTGATAGTTGCGAGGTCGGCGTGCCCGCGACATAGACCTCACCATCGTCAGGGCTTTCGAGCAGGCCCGCGATGTGCAGCAGCGTCGACTTGCCCGACCCCGACGGCGCCACCAGCGCCACCGACTGTCCCGCCCACAGCGCAAGCCTGGCGCCGTTGAGGATGGTCAGCGTCGCCTCGCCCTGTCGGTACTCGCGTTTTATCTCGTGGAGATAGATAACGGGTACATCTTCCGCCTCCTCGGCCATCGCGCCCTCACTCATAACGGAGCGCGTCGACGGGATCGAGGCGCGCGGCGCGCCAGGACGGATAGAGTGTCGCCAGGAACGACAGCGTCAGCGCCATGATCACCACCGCAGTGGTCTCGCCGAAATCGATCTCGGCCGGCAGCCGGGAGAGGAAATAGAGTTCCGGCGAGAACAATTCGGTGTTGGTCATCCAGGACAGGAACTGCCGGATCGATTCGATATTCAGGCAGATCAGCATGCCGACGAAAAAATCCGGTCAGCGTGCCGACCACACCGATCGCAGCGCCCGTGATCAGGAATATCCGCATGATCGAGCCCTGCGAGGCGCCCATGGTGCGCAGGATGGCGATGTCCTGGCCCTTGTCCTTGACCAGCATGATCAGGCCCGAAACGATGTTGAGCGCAGCAACCAGCACGATCATGGTCAGGATCAAAAACATCACGTTGCGTTCGACCTGAAGCGCATTGAAGAAGGTCGAGTTGCGCTGCCGCCAGTCGACCAGGAACACCGGCCGCCCGGCTGCCTCCGTCACGCTTTTGCGGAACGCGTCGATTCGATCGGGATTGGCGGTGAAGACCTCGATCGCAGTCACGTCGTCCTTGCGATTGAAATAGGCCTGCGATTCCGGCAGCGGCATGAACACGAAGCTTGCATCGTATTCCGACATGCCGATCTCGAACACGGCCGCCACCTTGTAGGGTTTTATGCGCGGCGTCGTGCCCATCGGGGTCACCGCGCCCTTGGGCGCAACCAGCGTGATGGTGTCGCCGGCATGCAGCGACAATTGATCGGCGAGCCGGCGTCCGATGATGACGCCCTGCCCCTCATCAAACCCCTCCATCGTGCCTTGCTTGATGTTCTTGGCGATCGAGGTGAGGTTGTTCAGGTCCGCAGAGCGCATGCCGCGTACCAGCACACCGGCAGCATTAAAGGCCGAGGACGCCAGCGCCTGGCCGTCCACGACCGGCGCGGCAAGGCGGATGCCGTCGACCTGGCTGACGCGCTCGGCGACGTCCTTCCAGTCGGTCAGCGGCGATTCCAGCGGCTGCACCAACAGATGACCGTTGAGGCCGAGGATCTTGTCCAGCAGTTCCTTGCGAAAACCGTTCATCACGGCCATCACGATGATCAGCGTGGCGACGCCGAGCATGATGCCGAGGAACGAAAAGCCGGCGATGACGGAAATGAAGCCTTCCTTGCGACGTGCCCGCAGGTAACGCCCAGACAGCAGCCATTCGAAGGGCGCAAAAGGCGGAGTTCGGGCTGTCTCGTTCATGGTCTCATCCATTACTCGATAATCCCATGATTCGGGCCAAATGTGGCCGTATTGGCCAACATATCAGCCGCGGTGGATATCTTATCCCGCGATCTTCGCCACCACTTCCGCCGGACTGAGATTCTCACGCGAGCCGTCGCTGCGCCGCTTGATCTCGAGCTTGCCCTCGGCGAGGCCCTTCGGCCCGACCAGAATCTGCCAGGGGATGCCGATCAGGTCGGCGGCCGCGAATTTCGCGCCGGCGCGCTGGTCGGTATCGTCATAGAGCACGTCGACGCCCTTGGCCTGAAGCTCGCGATAAAGCTTCTCGCAGGCGCCATCGACGGCTGCGTCCCCCTGCTTCAGGTTCAAAATCACAGCCCTGAACGGCGCCACCGCCTCCGGCCATTTGATGCCGGCATCGTCGTGGCATGCCTCGATGATGGCGCCGACCAGCCGCGAGACCCCGACGCCGTAGGAACCGCCATGGATCGGCACGTCGACGCCGTCGGGGCCGGCGACCAGCGCCTTCATCGCATCGGAATATTTGGTGCCGAAGTAGAAAATCTGACCGACCTCGATGCCGCGCGTGTTGACGCGCTTGTCGGCAGGCACCTCGTGCTCGTAACGAGCGGCATCGTGGACGTCCTCGGTTGCGGCATAGACCGACGTCCATTGCTTGATGATCGGAGTGAGATCGCCGTCGTAATCGACGTCGTCGGGCGGGATCGGCAGGTTCAGCACGTCGCTGTTGCAGAACACGCCGGACTCGCCGGTTTCCGCGAGCACGATGAATTCATGGCTGAGATCGCCACCGATCGGCCCGGTCTCGGCGCGCATCGGGATTGCCTTCAATCCCATCCGCGCGAAGGTGCGCAGGTAAGCGACGAACATCCGGTTGTAGGAACGGCGCGCCGCCGCCTCGTCGATATCGAAGGAGTACGCATCCTTCATCAGGAACTCGCGGCCGCGCATCACGCCGAAACGCGGGCGCTGCTCGTCACGGAACTTCCACTGGATGTGATAGAGATTGAGCGGCAGGTTTCTGTAGGATTTGACGTAGGCGCGAAAGATCTCGGTGATCATTTCCTCATTGGTCGGCCCATACAGCAATTCGCGCTTGTGGCGGTCGCTGATGCGCAGCATCTCCGGGCCGTAGGCGTCGTAGCGTCCGCTCTCGCGCCAGAGGTCGGCGAGCTGCAGCGTCGGCATCAACAGTTCCAGGGCGCCGGCGCGGTCCTGTTCCTCGCGGACGATCTGCTCGATCTTCTTCAGCACCCGAAAGCCGAGCGGCAGCCAGGCGTAAATGCCTGCAGCCTCCTGCCGCATCATGCCTGCGCGCAGCATCAGCCGATGCGAGACGATCTCCGCCTCTTTCGGATTCTCTTTCAGGATGGGTAGAAAAAACCGCGACAACCGCATGGGACAACTCGAGGAATCAGTGGGCTACCGGAAGAGGTGCAGTGAAACCGGATCGGCTGCGAAAACACAAGGCCGGAAGCCGCGAAAAAGCCGCTGAAAACGCCGATTTGTAGGTCGTTTTGGCAGGGTTTCGTAGGATGGGTGGAGCGAAGCGATACCCATCGCCTTCGCGGCTGCAGGCATTGATGGGTATCGCTTCGCTCCACCCATCCTACAATTGCTCGCCGCCTATTTCTTCATCCCGGAATGATCGTGCTTCATTTCACCGGCGGATGGCCCCTTCGCACCGACGCCCTGCACGTCGAGCGACAACGTCACCTTTCCCGCCTTCTCGAATTCGAGGGTGACCGGCACCTTGTCGCCCTGCTTGAAGGGCTGCCTGAGATCCATCAGCATCAGATGATAGCCGCCCGGCGCGAGCTTGACGGTCTTGCCCGGCTCGATCGGCAGGCCCTTGTCGAGCGGCCGCATCGTCATGACGCCGTTGTTCATCGCCATCTCGTGAATTTCGACCTTGCCGATGTTATCGCCTGAGCCGCCAACGAGCTTGTCCGGCGCACTGCCCTTGTTTTCGACGGTGAGATAGCCGCCGGCGATTTTTGCGCCGCTCGGCGTAGCGCGGCTCCAGGCTTGCTTGATGACGAGGTCTCCGGCCTTGACTTCCTGAGCATGCGCGGGCGTACCCAGGAGAGCAAACAGGGTGGCGAAGGCGAACAATGGCAAGACAGGTTTCATCGGATGTCTTTCGATTTATGAAGTATGGCCGACACACAATGGACGGCCGATGGCCGCCGTTGCATTAACGTGAGAATGCAACGTTCATGTTCACAATAGCGGGATTGCGTCCTTATTTCTTCGCGGCCTTTTGCTGAACCAACCATTTTTCGAGGTCCGGTATTTCCGCCGAACCCTCGATCGTGGTCACGGTTCCATCCTGCCCGATCAGGAGCGTGCGCGGGATATCCCCCTGCCAGGCGGGATCGATCTCGAACCGGAGGCGTTCGACGAAGCCGTCGTTGAAAATCCAGTTCTCCGCCGATCCCAGCCCGGCCTTCTCCAGCATCGCGCGCGTTGCGCGGTCCAGATTCGGAACAAGGTCGGCGCTGACCATCACGACGTCGATCTCGGAATGGTCCTTCATGAATTGTCCGAGCAGCGGCAATTCGACCTTGCAAGGACCGCAGGTGACGCCCCAGAAATGCACCAGCGTCGGGCGCCCGGCATGCGAACGCAGCACGTCCTGCCAGCTTCCCCGCACGAACGGCTTGAGCGTGAGCTCGGACGGCGTCTCGGCGCTGGGCGCGGCGCCCAGACAGGCAACGAGGAACATGACGGCGAGCAGGAGGCGTTTCATGATCCGTCTCCGATCGGTAGAAAGCGATATCCGTCGGCTTTGGTCATCCACGAAAGGTAGACCTTCTGTCCGTCACTGACCAGCAACGGGTGGTCGGATGTATCCGTCGTCGTAGCGATCGCGACCGGCGTTGACCAGCTCTTGCCCTCATCATGCGAGACAATCGCGTTGACCGCGGTCTTCTCGCCGTCGAACTCCTTCCAGACCATGGTGGTGCCACGCGGGCCGGCAAGAACGTAGGGCCGCGTGGGATTGCGGTCGGAACGGCCGAGCGGAAGCGGATCGGAAAACGTACGTCCCTCGTCTTGCGATCGGGCATAGAACAGCCCCTTGCGCACCTTGCCGCTGGTGTACCAGGTCGCGTGGTAAGTGCCGGCGGGCGAGATCGAAAGACTTGGCCCATGATGCGGGCACGCGGCAATCTGCCAGTCGTCACGGCTGACGCGGCGAACCTCGCCCGGCGTCGCCGGGTCGGCGAACGTCATGATCGCGTGATCGCGCACACCGCCGTCGAAGATGTTCCTGAACACCACCACGGGACGGCCGGCGCCTGCGAACGCCAGGCCGAGCCGGCAACATTCGCAGGTGTTGTCGGCTGCGAGGTGCGTCTCGGAATAGGTCGCGCCGCCGTCCTTCGATGATGCGAAGAACAGCCCTGCCCCCTCATATTTCCTGCCCTCCTCACGCGCAGGCACCCGATTGCGCTTGTCGATCCAGGCCGCAAACACCGAACCGTCAGCATCGAGGCCGAGTGCGACAAAGCGCTGGCTCTCGTTGCTTGGGGTAATCGGCCGCAGCTCGGCAAAGCTCTGGCCGCCATCGGTCGACCTCGTGGTCAGCACCTGGCCATTGAACGCCTTGTCCCGGAAGCGCGAAAACGCCAGCGCAATGCCGCCGTTCTTGTCGATGACGATCTGCGGACGCGCATCCGGACCCCAATCGAGGTTGAGCTTTTCTTTTGTCACCTGAACCGACGTCGAAAAGCTGCGCCCCTGATCCTTCGAACTCGCGACCGATATCTGGCCTCCGGCCATCCAGGCGAGCCACAGCGTTCCATCCGGGGTGAAGGCTGGCATGACCTTCGACGCGCAGCGCAAGGCGGCCTCCTCGCACGCCGCTTCCGAGGCATGCTGATGATGGCTCATTTGCGCTTGCGCTGCACTTTGGCAGAGCGAGAAGGCGAGCATCGCGAGCAGGCTCATTCGCAGCATGGCTTTACTCCTCTTGAAGTGTTGTCCGATCATTTGAACGCCAGCTTCATGCCGGCGATGAACGCGCGCGGGGAGCCGGCGTAGATCGAGCCGGTGGTGCTGAGACCTTGAACGCCGGCCGTGACCGTGTTTCCGATATTATTCGCGGAAGCCACATAGGTCCGGTCGAACACGTTCCTGACTTCGACATACATGCTCAACGACTTGAAATAGTCGGACACGAGATCCGTGTTGTAGTGCACATTGAGATTGACCAGTTCGTAGCCGGGCGCCTTCTGCAGATTGGCATTGTCCATGTAGAACGAGTCCTTCCACTGCACCTCGACAAACGCTCCGAGGCCGGCAAGCGGCCCCCACATCTGCTCATAGCCAAGCCGCGCCGTCAGTTCGTGCGGCGAGATGCCGGGAATCTTATTGCCGGCGCGGTTGAAGCTGAAGACCGTCCCGCCTGCGCCTTGGCTTCTGATGTCTTCCGTATATTCGGTGTAGTACTGATCGAGATAGGTATAGGCCGCAGTGAATCGCCAGCCGGGATAGAACTTCCAGTCGGCGGCTAGCTCCACGCCGCGGTGTTCTGATCTCGGCGCGTTGAATGTGTAACTGACGCCGGCTGTGCGTGTCGCCTGGCTCACCAGTTCGTTGCGGAAGAACTCGTAGAAGCCGGTCGCACTGAACTTGAGCACGCTGTTTGGCGTCCAGTCGAAGCCCAGATCGTAACCAAGATTCTTTTGCGTCTGGAGCTGCGTGTTATTGCCGGGTGTACCGTCCGAAAGCACGAACAGGTTATTGACCTGCGGCGTGCCGTATCCAGTGGCGACACGCGCGCGGAAAAGCCACTCGGGATTCAACTTATAAAGCAGCGCCAGTTCGGGTGCGGTGTTCTGGAATTGCCGGTCGGCGGTCGTCGGCGTGATCGTCGGGTTCGGGACCGGCGATGTCCCATAATTGTAGGCGGTATTGATGCCCTTCAGGTGCGTGGTTTCCCATCCGATGCCGGCGATGGCGGTCAGTTGCGGCGTCAGCTTCAATTCCTCGCGTGCGCGAATGCCGTAGTTGGTGGTGTCGCTCCAGGTATTGCTTTGCAGAAGACCGAGCCTCGCATTGCCTCCCGGCATGACGTGGCGTGAGTCGCTTGACGCCGTCAGCGTGTTGTAGAACGCGCCGAAATAGGTGGTGGACTCCAAACCGAAAATTTCACCACGCTTTGTGATGTCGCTCATGTAGTTGTACGACGGGAAATCGCCAATCGCGCTGGTAGCGCCGGTCGGCTGGCTGATGTTGCGGTCGTCGAACACGAACTGGTTGCGCCAGGTCGTCGTATTGTCGAAATCGTGCTCCCACCGGCCGCCGACGATGGTCCGGCGATCATTGCGACCGAGGCCTGCCTGCAGCGCCGTTTCCCGATCGGTTCCTGCCGCGGTGTTGAAGCCGTTATTGTTCAGCAGGACCGTTGCACACCCACGTGCGACTGCGGCGGCTCCGCCCGTCGCGCAGCCTTGCTGGAACGGATTTTGGTAGAACTGGTCGAGCGTGTACCGGAGCGGAAGGCGAGTATCGAGATTGTTGTTGATGAACTTGACCGTGAAGCGGTCGTCGGGCGTCGCCTGCAGTGTGCCTAAGAAATTCACCGTCTGGGTATTGAACCAGCTATTCTGGATAAACCCGTCGCCGCGCGCGTCGCTGGCGAACAGCGAATACTCGAAATTGCCGACCTGCTTGCCTGCGGCGAGATAGTTATTGAGATAGCCGAAGCTGCCGCCATCGACGCCGTATTCGACCCCATCGATGGTGCGGCCCGGGCGGGTGCGGAAGTTGAGCGCGCCGCCGGTGGCATAGTTGCCAAAGAGCGCTGACGACGGTCCTCGAATGACATCGATCGCGCCATAGGCCTTGGGATCGATCAGGTCGCTGCGGGAAAGCCCGTCCGGCTGCGTGACCGGAAAGCCGTCGTCAAAGATCACGAGGTTGCGGATGGCGAAGCCGTTTCGAGCATTGGAGCCGCGGATCGAAATGCCGATATCGCGCGGCCCGTTGCCCTGCTTCACCGAGATACCCGGGCTCTCGCGCAGCACGTCGGCCACCGAGAACGACGGCCGGTTATCGAACTGGCTGCGATCGATGGTCGTCTCGGTCTGGCCGTTCGGCGCCTGGTAAAGCAGCGCGCGCGCCACGCTCGGGGTAATGCCCGCGGTTAGCGACGCTGAAGGCGCGGGGTTGGCCGAAGGCGGCCTCGCCTGCGTCCGGGCGGACGCGCGAATGGCCGGCTTTCGGGCCGCAGGTCTGCCAGTCGCGGCGCGCGGGGCTTCGACGGTCACCGCCGGCAACGCCGTCTGGGCGGTCGCGTTCGACGGCGTGAGGGATAGCGCACTGCCAAGCACAAGCAGGCTCGCGCTTCCCAAAACACGATGGGGGTACATAAGACATTCCTGACGCCAGCGCTTTGGCTGGCTTGCTCAACTGAACGAACTGGCACGGCCGCGGCCGCACCATTTGACGAAGGTCAAGTGAGGTCAGGAAATGGAGGGAGGCGCGCGCGCCTGCGCGTGGCTGCCGGCGCGAGCGTTTGTCAGCCGGAACGCAAAATCGACCCAGGCCACCCGCTCGGCAATCCGATCGATGTCGATCGCCACTGTCTCCGGCGCGTCGACCGGCGCTCCGGTCTGTAGCACGCTGCAAACCGAACAGCATCCGTCGTGGGCGCGGTGGCCGGTCTGGTCGGCCTGCCCGGCACCGGGGGCGCTATTGCCATGGCAGATGATGGCGCCAGCGAGCGGATCGGAAGCCGCCATGCTCGCCGCCCAGCATGCGCCGATCGGTGCAAAAATCTGCACCACCAGAGCAATCAGGACGATTGGCAGGAAATTCTTCAGCCGCCGGCGCATCGCAAACCCATCCGCTTCAGACCTTAATCACCCCTGGAGTCCGAAGTCGAGATGAGGTTCCCGGAATTATGTTGCAGCTTCATGGAGAGATGCTGGCGAAAAGCGATGCGCTTTGCATCATTTAGAGGGCGCCTTACCCCAATACCAAGCCTCGGGCGTATTGCAGCTAAATCCACAACCGCCAGTAGTAAATTCCCAATCATTTCGCAGAGTGCTGGAATTTTGAACAAACGTTGCCGAAAATGGTGACAAGACGAAAAAGATGGTCTACCAATTCGGGCTCAGGCTGGCCGAGAGGCAAAGCTTGGTGGTCCAAGTCTCGGGAGGAGCCCTGACGCGCACAAGCAGCGTCGCCTCGACAATCAAGAGCAAATCTCACTTTTCGAGGAAATTAAGGGTCGACACAATTTTTGAGCAGGGCTTGGTGCCCTGCTCTTTTTTTTCGAGACGATCTTTTTTCAAGACGATCGCAAACGACAATGACGGCATCGTCAAATCCCATCGAGCGAAGTTTTGAACTGGCCGCCGCGCGCTGCGAAGATCTGACGCCGCTGGTCTATCGACGCCTGTTCGAGACCCATCCCGAAGCGCGGACGATGTTTCGGACTGAGGGCAGCGAGCTCGTCAAGGGCTCGATGCTGGCGATGACAATCGAGGCCATCCTGGATTTTGCCGGCGAACGCGCCGGTCATTTCCGCCTGATCACGTCGGAGGTTTACTCGCACGATTCCTACGGCACGCCGCGCGAATTGTTCGTCGCATTCTTCGGCATCATTGCGCAGACACTGCGCGAGGTCGTCGGGACGGACTGGTCTGACGACATCGATGCGGCGTGGCAAAAATTGCTCGGTGATATCAAAAGTCTCGTTGCAGCGCAGTGAAGCGACGAGCACCAAAGTCTCCCGACGTTCATTGAGACAGACGATCAAGTCAGCCGGTGGCGCAAACGCGCCGAGTGTGAAAGACTGCCTCGATCCGCGGTGCGTGCAATCGACGCCGACGGCGATAACAAATGACAAGCGAGGGAGCAAACGATGTCCGGGACAGACAAATCCGTAACGACCAGGCGCGACCTTCTTCAGGCCGCGGGCGCGGCTGGCGCAGCCACCGCCCTGCTCGGGGGACTGGGTATTAATCCAGCGCTGGCGGCAGCCGCACGTTCAGAGAAACCGTTGAAGGCTGCGTTCTCCAATGCAGGCCTGCAGGCGACCTGGTGCGCCCAGGGCAAGCAGGCGGCGGAATGGTGGGGCAAGCTGTTCAACGTCGAAGTCACCTGGTTCGACGGCCAGCTCGACGCGGTCAAGCAGCGCGCGGCGATCGACAACATGGCGTCGCAAAAATGGGATTTCGTCGCCATCCAGGCGTTCGGCATCGGCACGCTGACCCAGCCCGTGCAAAAGATGATCGATGCCGGCATTCCCGTGATCGACATGGACACGCTGATCGCCCCGCTCGATCAGATCAAGGTTCATTCGTTCCTGGCGCCCGACAATGAATTCATGGGCGCTTCGGTGACCCAGGCGCTGTGCAACGCCATGGGCGGCAAGGGCAAGATCATCATGACGCAGGGCGCGCTCGGCCATACCGGCGCGCAGGGCCGCGCCAAGGGCTTTAACACGGTGGTGAAGCAATTCCCCAATATCGAGGTGCTGGACACCCAGCCCGCGGATTGGGACGTCTCGAAGACGGCGCGGCTGTGGGAGACCTATCTGACAAAGTATCCGCAGATAGATGCTGCCTTCTTCCACAATGACGACATGGCGCTGGCCGCCTACAACATCATGAAGGCGCGCAACCGCACCAACATCCTGATCGGCGGCGTCGACGCCATGCCGCCGGCGATCCAGGCGGTGAGCGAAGGCCGCATGTTCGCGACCGTCCGCAATCCCTCCTGCCGCATCCATGGTGGCGCCATCGTTGCCGGCGTCGCTGCGGTAACCGCGGGCGAGAAGAGCGGACAGGGTATTCCAAAGCACGTCATCACCGACGGCCCGGTCGTAACAAAGGCCAATGCCGCCGGCATGCAATGGATGGAGGACCATTTCCTGATCTGAGTCAGCATGCCCGTGGGACTCAAGCCCATCCTCGAACTGCAGAGATCACGAAGGCCTTCGGCGGCGTCGAAGCCCTTCGTGGTGTCGATTTTGCGCTTTCTCCCGGCGAGATCCACGGTCTCGTTGGCGAGAACGGCGCCGGCAAAAGCACGTTGATGAAGATCATCGCCGGCGTGCATGCCGATTTTTCCGGCCGCTTCATCCTGGACGGCCGGGAGACCCGCTTCCGCTCGGTGCGCGACGCGCATGCGGCCGGCATCGCGATGGTTCACCAGGAGCTCAGCGTCGCGCCCGATCTGTCAGTGGCCGAGAACGTGTTTCTCGGCAACCAGCCGACCAACCGCTTTGGCTTCGTGCAATGGCGGCGCATGGCGCGCGAGGCTGGCGAGCAACTCAAACGTTTCGGCATCGACGTCGATCCGATGTCGCGGCTCGGCGACCTCCCGATCGGCCTGCAGCAACTGATCGAGATCGCCCGTGTGCTGTTCTCGGGGGCCCGCATCATCATTCTCGACGAGCCGACCTCGGCGCTGTCGCCGCCGGAAGTGGAGCGCCTGTTCGCGACCCTGAAGCGGCTGCGGGATGAAGGCACCAGCATCGTCTTCATCTCGCATTTCATCGAAGATATCCTGCGCGTCTCCGACGTCGTAACGGTGTTCCGCAACGGCAGGAAGGTCGCCGAGACCAGGGCCGCCGACACCAACAAGCCCGCGTTGATCGAGGCCATGATCGGCCATGGCCGCGAGGCGCTGGAAGAGACCTACACGCATGACATCATGCTGCCGCCGCCCGCCGAGAAGCCGGTGGTGCTGAACGCGAGCGGGCTGTCGCTCGCCCGCAGCCTGCGCGACGTTTCGTTCGACGTCCGCGCCGGCGAAGTGCTGGGCATCTACGGCTTTATGGGATGCGGGCAGCTCGAACTGGCACGGATCCTGTTCGGCAAGCTCAAACCCGACCAGGGCTCGCTGGCGATCGCCGGCAAACAAAAAGCCTTCCGCAGCACGGCCGGCGCACGCCGCGCCGGCATCGCCTTCGTGCCCGAGAGCCGGCGCGACATGCTGTTCCACCAGGAGCCGGTCTACAAGAACATCTCGATCAGCGTCCTCGACCGCATTTCATCCCTGCTGCTCAAGCCGTCGCGCGAACGCAAGATCGCCGCGCGCCAGGTCGACCAGTTGCGGATCCGGCCCGCCGCGGTCGAACTCGATCTCGGCATGCTCTCGGGCGGCAATCAGCAGAAGGTCGCGCTGGCGAAGTGGTTGAGCTATCCGCCGCGGCTACTCGTGCTGTGCGAACCGACCCGCGGCATGGATGTCGGCGCCAAGGACGACGTCATCCACATCGTCAGGGATTTGCGCGCCAAGGGGCTCGCCGTCATCGTGCTCTCCACCGAGCCGGAGACGGTGCTGTCGCTCGCCGACCGCATCATCGTGCTTAAGCGCGGCGCGGTGGTGCGGGAATTTTCCAACGAACGGATCAGCAAGGACCGCCTGCTCGAAGCGGCGTGAGGAGACCGACATGACTTCAGGTGAAAGCGTGACAGTCCCCGCTTCCGATCGCAAACGCCCGCACCGGCTTGCCGTGATGCTGCGCTCCCAGATGCGCAATATCGCGCCGTTCCTGACGCTGATCTGCCTGTTCGGCTTCTTCGCCGCCGCCAGCCCGTCGTTTGCGACGCTCGACAATCTCGGCAACATTCTGACCCAGATTTCGGTCACCGGCATCATCGCCGTCGGCCTCACCTTCGTGATCCTGTGCGCCGAAATCGACCTCTCGATCGCCGCGATCGCCAACGTCACCGGCATTGCGGTCGCCTATTTCACGCTGCAGGAATCCTACGTCAACATTGCCAACGTGCCGATGCCCGGATGGGCCGCGATCCTCTTGGCGCTGGCGCTTTGCGCCCTGCTCGGCCTCGTCAATGCCTTCGGCCTGACGGTGATCGGCATCCCCTCCTTCATCATGACGCTGGCGATGATGCAGATCGCCGCCGGCATCTCGGCCCTGTTGGTGCGCGGGCAGATCGCCTACAAGGTCCCTCCGCTGGTCACGACCTTGGGATCGACATCGATCGGCGGCATTCCCTGGATCGTGATCGTGGCGGCGTTGATGCTGCTCGGCGGCCATCTGGTGCTGACCTACACCCGCTTCGGCCGCTACGTCTACATGGTCGGCGGAAACCGCGAGGCGGCGGAATATTCCGGGCTCAACGTCAAGCTCATCCTCGGCAGCGTCATGGTGATCTCGGCGGTCTGCGCCGGCATCGGCGGCATGCTCGGCGTCGCCCATTTCGGCAGCGCGCAGCAGAACGAGTTCGACACTTATCTTCTTGATTCGATCGCCGCCGTCGTGGTCGGTGGCACCAGTCTCTTTGGCGGCCGCGGCGGCATAGGCAACACCATCGTCGGCCTGTTCGTGCTCGGGGTGCTCAACAACGGGCTCGACCACGTCAACATCGACAGCTTCCTGAAGATTTTAATCCGCGGCCTGATCCTGCTGGCCGCGCTGGTGATCAACGTCTATGCGCAACGATTGCGGGAGCGGACGGCGGACTAGCACACGCTCGCTAAATCGGTCCTTGGGAGAGTCGCCCTGCAGCGGCCGATGCGAAACGCGTTTGATGCAGCCAAGACCCGCACATTCCTGAGGGCATACGGCGTTAACACCCCGGCCTCATGACGGCGGGCAATGCGCGCCAGTATCAGCCCAGGCCCGCAGCAAGGCGCCGAACGCGGCCTGCGTGCCTGGCGCTGGTTCGCGGCCCGGACCGGGCGACCAGCCCCAGCCCACGAGCGTGTCCTCCGCCATGTGGTGAAGAAGCGCGGCCATGTCCTTGCCGCCGTTGCGGTTCGGATCCTTGATCTGCGCGCAGATCTCGCCAAGCGTGCGCCCCTCCCAAGCCATCGAGGCCGGGGCGAGGTGCCACTGCGGATGGCCGGGCACGCGGGCGGCATCGAAATTCGCGGCGTGGTGGCAGGTATTGCAGGTCATGCCGGGCACGCCGTGCCCGTCGGCCCCGCGCACCACGAGCGGCTGATGCGGCCGCATCGCGTCGCTCTGCAACGGCCGCTCGGTCGCCGGGTGGCAGTTTACGCAACGCGGGTGCTGCAGCACCTTGCCGGCCTCTTCGAACAGCGCGATCGAACGCGCCTGTTGATCGGCGATGTTCTGGAAGCTCGGGACGGGGCGTAAGTCCTTCGCAGTCGGCTGTCGGGTGGTCTGCGCTACCGCGGCCGCGACGAGAACCGTCACGGCGGCCACCCCCGCCGCGAGGAAAGCTTGTGCGCGCATCATGCGACCGCCCTCACCAGTGGCAGGCGGCGCGGCCGCCCGAGGCCGAGCCGTGCCATTGCGTTGGCGACAGAGGGCCCGATCGGCGGCACGCCCGGCTCGCCGACGCCCGTCGGCTTCTCGGACGAGTTGACGACGCGCACCTCGACCTGAGGCATCTCGTGGATGCGCAGCACGCGGTAGGTGTCGAAATTCGCCGGCACTGGCCGGCCCTCGTCGAGAGCCACCTCGCCGTAGAGTGCCGCACCGACACCGAAACCGATGCCCCCTTCCATCTGCGCGCGGATCACGTCCGGATTGACCGGCACGCCGCAATCGACGGCGCACCAGACCTTATGCACGCGCGGGCCGTCGTCGCCGGCCGAGACCTCGGCGATCTGGGCGACGTAGCTGTCGAAGCTCTTCACTACCGCGACGCCGCGGGCGCGGCCATTGACCGGGCCGGGCCCGGACCATTGCGCGAGTTCGGCCACGGCGCGCAGCACGCCAGCCTCGCGCGGCGCCTTGCCCATCATGGCGAGCCGGCCCGCCACCGGATCCTGCTCTGTCGCCTGCAGGAGTTCGTCGACGAAGCATTCGACCGCATATCCGGTGTGCGTATGGCCGACGGAGCGCCACCACAGGACCGGCACGCCAACATCTGTCGTGTGCAGATCGCAGCGGAAATCGGCGATATCGTAGGGAATTTCCTTCGCGCCCTCGACCGACGTGGCGTCGATGCCGCCCTTTGCCATCACGGCCTCGAAGGGCGAGCCCTTCAAGATCGATTGGCTGACGACGGTGTCGGTCCAGGCGACGATCTTGCCATCACGGAGGCCGCCGCGCATGCGGTGCACGATGAGCGGACGGTAATAGCCGCCGCGGATGTCATCCTCGCGCGTCCAGACGAGCTTCACCGGCCGGCCAGGGCCGATCGCCTTCGCCACCTCGGCCAATTCCGCTGCCAGATGACTCGTTTGCTGCGCCCGGCGCCCGAAACTGCCGCCGGCGAGCATCGTTTCCAATTCCACCTGCTCCGGCTTGAGCCCAAGCACCGTGGCGATCGCCTGGTGATCGAGCGTCTGCAACTGGCTGCCGAAGCGGGCATGCGCGCGCTGTCCGTCCCAGCGCAGGAAGCCGTCGAGCGGCTCCATGGGAGCGTGCGCGAGATAGGGGAAAACGTATTCGGCTTCGATGATTCTCTCGGCGCGCGCGAGCGTCGTGATCGCGTCCCCGTGGGCACCGGCAATGCGGCCAGGCCGGCGCGCCACCGCGCGGTATTCCTCGATGAGCTGGTCGCTGCCGCGCTTCTCGGCGGCCGACTCGTCCCAACTGATGCGCAATTGTTCGCGCCCCTTGATCGCCGGCCAGGTGCCGTTGGCGTAGACGGCCACGCCGGTCGGCACCTGCTTGACATCGACCACGCCCTGGACCGCGCGTGCCGCGCTTGCATCGAAGGACGCGACCCGGGCGCCGAACCGCGGCGGGTGCGCCACGACGACGGTGAGCATTCCGGGTTCGCGCACGTCGATCGTGAACTGCGCCGTTCCGTTGGATTTCGCGGCACTGTCAAGCTTCTTGACCGAGCCGTCGTCGCGGCCGATCAACCGGAAGACGGACGGGTCCTTGAGCGGCGGGTCGGCCGGGACCGGCTGGCGTGCGGCTGCCTCGGCGAACTGCCCAAAGCGGCCCTCGCGACCGGTCCCGGTATGGCGTAGCACGCCGCGCTCAACCGTGATCTCGCGCGCCGGCACGCCCCAGCTTTGCGCCGCGGCGGCGATCAGCATGGCGCGCGCAGTCGCGCCCGCCTTGCGCATCTGATCGTACGAATTGGCGATCGCGGTGGAGCCGCCCGTGCCCTGCACGCCGAAGGCCAAATTCTTGTAGAAGTCGGTGTTGGAGGGCGCGTGCTCGGCCCGCACCTTCGACCAGTCGGCGTCGAGCTCCTCGGCGACAAGGGTTGCGAGACCGGTGAAGGGACCCTGGCCGAACTCGATATGCTTGATCAGTACGGTCACCGTATCGTCCGCGCCGATGCGAATGAAGGCGTTGGGCGCGAAATCAGCGCCGCCGGCGGCGCGACGGAAGGCGTGCGCCGCGCCCGATTGCGCGCGCCTTCTCGGGCAGATAAAGGCCGATGACGAGGCCGGCGGCGCCCTTGAGCATCGCGCGGCGTGAAAGCGCAACGTCGTGTGTCGTCATGGCTCAGCCCTCCAGCGCGCGGGCGGCGTCGTGGATCGCGGCGCGGATACGGACGTAGGTGGCGCAGCGGCAGACGTTGCCGTTCATCGCGAGATCGATGTCGCGGTCGCTCGGTTTCTTGACCTGCTTGAGGAGCGCGACGGCGCTCATCACCTGGCCTGACTGGCAGTAGCCGCATTGCGGCACGTCGCGCGCGATCCAGGCTTGCTGTACCGCCTCGGCCTCCCGCCCGGAGACGCCCTCGATGGTGGTCACCTCGCGGGTGCCGAGCGCCGAGATCGGCAGGGTACAGGAGCGCATTGGCTTGCCATCCACGAACACGGTGCAGGCGCCGCATTGTGCGACACCACAGCCGAACTTCGTGCCGGCCAGGCCGAGCGCATCACGCAGGACCCAGAGGAGCGGCGCGTCATTATCGACATCGACGCTCTGCATGGTACCGTTGACTTTGATCGCGAGCGCCATTGCTGCCTCCCGGTTTGCTGAGCACTGATTGATGCAGACGGCGGCCTATGCGCCGCCCCGCGGGCATCGAATAACTACGCTGCCTCCTGACCGGTTCCCGGGCTTCGAACACGATTCGCCGGTGAGCAGCATGTCCGATGTAATCGCAGCTTCGGGAAGCATCGCGTTACGCGATGCCTCGGGCCACGATGACAATCAGGGATGGCTCTGCCTGGACTAGTCCCTATAATCTGCAAGGACTTATAAGGTGGTGCAATAAATGCCGCGAGGCAGCTTCGACGACCTCATCGCCGTCGCCCGGGAACAATGCTTTACAACCCGCCGCACGTCTTCCGGTGACAGCCTCCTGCCCGTGACATTGGGTTGCTGAGCATGTGCGAATGACGATGCCATCAAGAACACTGATACTATTGTGGTGCGGAGAAATTTCACGTCGAACTCGATTCATGGGGTTTCTATCGCTCGCCTGTATTCCGTGGCGCAGGCGCGGCTGGGCGGAGCGATGAGCGCGAATTTCCCGATAGGTGCGGCGCACAACTGGCTTCAACACGCAGGCTGTCAGACCCGACGTTGGTCCGTGCGCTTGTTATAGGCAGCGCCGAGCCATCCGATTAGGCGGTAGAATGCGCATGGAGCTATTAGAGCGGCTGATTAATCGTTTCAACGACATTCAGCCGCCGGCCCCTGTAACGAAGCTAGCTAGGCGCGCTAGCACCATCGTCGGTACCTGGATGGCTCGGGCTTTACTTCCCGGCTTTAGTTTACTTCCCGGCTTTAGCTTCGATCAGGGCTGGAGCTGCGATCTTATCCTTCATTTCCTCGCAGATCTTGCGTACCTCCGCCGTCACCAACGAGCAGCTCTCAATTTGAAGGAAGACGCGTTTGGCTTCCGCGCGGTAGCGTGCTGCGGTTTCCTTCAGTTCTTCGGTCACTGCGAGCGCCTCGCGGCTCATGGCCTCGCACTGCCTGGCCTGCTCGATGAGCTCAACGCCCAGCGCCTCGATGTCCTTCGCGGCGGCTTCATATTCGCGCACGACAGCTTCCGCTGACAACTTGCCGATCTCCGTAGCGCCGTCGCTATGCTCCACATAGTCTGGCATCCCCAAATCCGGAGCGCGTACGGAAGGCGGCGCGTAGTCGGTCGGCTGGGGTTCGCGAACTGACGGCAGTTTGCGAAACTCTTGTTCGATCTCGCGCTCAAGATCGATCGTATCTAAAATCGGCGGTTTTGTTGAACGTGCCATGGCAGCGCTCCCTAAATGAAAAAGAAATCTTTCGAAATGCGGCTTAGACGGTTAGCTCTCCCGTTGAGGGGAGCAACCGAATTGCTTGGGTAAGCTTGTTATTTAACCTTGATGTCCGCGCTGGCGGTTAATTCTGGAACTATCGAAGCTAAGGTCAACCCGACGGCAAGAACCAGATACCGGACTCCCAGTATCTGGTTAAGCGGACATTGCCCCTCCATGCGCCGGCGAGACCGCTCTCACCTGGCGAAATCCGGCTGCCAATCGCGGACCTCCCGGGCTGCCTTGGTCACGGCACCGATGGTCGGGAACGATGCCACGTCCACCATCATGGCGCGTGCCAGCCGCAGGCTGCGTGCCTCTGAAATCGCCCGCCGCTTCGGGTCTTCGATCAGTTCGAAATCGATGTTGTGCGCCAGCCCCAGAATGCGGCGAATGATTTTTGCGGCCGCGAATCCGATCGTGTCCTCAAACAGCAGCGTCATATAGGCCTGCCGCTCGTCCTCCAGCCGTGCGGCGCCGGCCTCGCCTTCGAACAGCGTCCGCGGATAGGCATCGCCTGCGGCTTGCGTTCGCCACAGCTCCAGGAGCTTGCTGGCGAATTCGCTCCAGACGTTCTCGATCGCTTCCAGCACCCACGTCTCGAACCCGCGGCGCTCGCCGGGCGAACGCTCGTGACCGGCGGACGCGAGATAGGCCATCAGCAGATTGGCGATGACGGCGCCGATATCGAAGCCCATTGGTCCGTAGAAGGCGAATTCGGGATCGATCACCTTCGTCTCGCTTTCCGTCACCATGATCGATCCGGTGTGAAGGTCGCCGTGGATCAGGGCTTCCGGCGCGTTCAGGAATTTCAGTTTCAGCCGCGAAATCGCGACGTGGAGGTCGAGGTCTTCGCGAAAAGCCGCCGCGGTCGCATCGAGCCAAGGCCGAGTCCAGCGGTTCTGCTCGGCCACGCGGTAGGGATCGGTGAAGATCAGGTCCTCGGTGATCTTGCAGAGCGCATGGTTGCCGACGAACGCGGCGACTCCTCCTTCTTCTCGGCGGCTGATACCGCGAGGTCGGACGAAAGAAACAGCGTCCGCGCCAGAAACGTCGTGATGTCCTCAACGAACCGCGGATAGGTAGTGCCGGCCACCAGCCCCTTGCGCATAATGATGTGCGGCTCGAGCAGCTCCATGACGACAAGCGCGAGCGCCTCCTTGTGATGCAGCACATCAGGCACGAGACCGGGCGCCAGCCGGGCCTGATGCGTCAGCGCCAGGTATTCGTAGTGCGACCGCGATAGCGGCAGCGGCCAGCTCTCGCCGACAAGCCGCACGTAAGGCAGCGCCTGCTTGACGGCGACGCCGCCTGCCGTCCCCTTGACGATGAAGACGAGATTGAGGTTGCCGTCGCCGACCTCGCCGATGGACCACGAGGCCGGGGCGCCGCCAAGACGGGCCGCGACCTCGGGAATTTCTGCGAGGTAACTCCGCAGATCGGCTTCATGCAGGATTCGATATTCGTCCTGCCGCGGATTAGCCAACGATCGACGTGAACTCATGCCGGTCTCCCCCCATGCCGGCGCGGGAGTTGCGGTTCACTCCCATTTCAGGAATTTGAGCCGGTCTTTCTTTAACGGATCATAGCCACAAGGTGCGGTCGGCGGCCAGCGTCTCTCACCTCCCAGCTTGCCCAGCGTCTCAAATGCTCTGCGCGAGCCAGATGGTATGGCCGCCGCAGTCGGGGTCCTCCACGACATGCGACACCACGCGAAACCCGTTCCGGTCGAGCAATGAACGATATTCGGCCGGATCAAGGCTCGCATGATACAGCGGCTCGTCGCCAAAATTCCCGATCGCCTCGCCATGCGCGGAGCCGCTTGTGAACAACAGTGCCGCGCTCGCCGCGGCGTGCTCCCGAAACACCGGAAACATCCGGCGTTGGTCGTTGTGGCAGAGGTGAAAGAAACTGTCCCACGCAAGGATGCCGGAGAACTGCCGCCGCAAGGCAAGTGTGCGCATATCGGCAACGATCCATTCCTGCTTGGGAAAATGCTTACGGCAGACGTCGATCATCGCCGGGGAGGAATCCACGCCAACGACGGGATGACCAAGCCCGATCAGATACGCGGCCATCGGCTCGGCGGATCCGCACCCGAGATCGAGAATCGGGCCGGCAGGCGACAGCAGCGCCCGGAAACGATCAAGCCAGGGCTTTTCAAACAGGCCGGTGCGCGCGCGGCTCTGGATCCAATCCTGGGCCTTGCGCTGGTACAGGTCGATGATCCCTACGGCTTCTTCCGACGCCATCTCTCCCGCCAGATCGAAGCGTTAGAACGGCAGCCCCATCAGTTTCGACAGCCGCTCGATATTCAGATAGCCCTGGTGATAGGCCCACATCCCGATGCCGAAGATCACGCCCGAAACAATCGTGGTCCACATCAGCTTCCAGCCCATCCGCGCCATGACCGGCGCACCGGGATCGGTGCCAGGAGTAACTTGGCCCGCGCCCTCGCCGTCCTCGTGCTGGCTGCGGACGCCGAACGGCAGCGTCGTGAACAGCACGACCCACCACAGCACGAAGTAGATCGCAAGCGCGGTGGAGATGCTGTAAGCCATCAGTATTCAAGCCTGTTCGATTTCGACGAGCGCGCCGGAGAAATCCTTCGGGTGGAAAAACAGCACCGGCTTGCCGTGCGCGCCGATCTTCGGCTCGCCGTCGCCGAGCACGCGCGCGCCCTCGCTGATCAGTCTATCGCGCGCGGCGATGATGTCGGGCACGTCATAGCAGATGTGGTGAATGCCGCCGTCGGCATTGCGCTCGACGAATTTGGCGATCGGCGAGGCATCGCCAAGCGGCTGGATGAACTCGATCTTGGTGTTGGGCAGGGTCACGAACACGGTGATGACGCCATGCTCCGGCAGCGGCACCGCGCCGGAAATTTCCGCGCCGAACGCGCTGCCATAGATCTTGGCGGCCTTTTCCGCGTCCTTGACTGCGATCGCGACGTGATTGAGCCGGCCCAGCATGATTACTCCACTCCCTGCCTCTAGCGCTCCCGGCGAGGACCAGTGTCCGCCCGAAAGATCTTTTACCTCAAACCGTTAGAACGTGAACGAGGCAAATCGGCTTCTTACCCCAATTCTCGGCAATGACCGCCCGCACCGCGCGCCGCACCGATTCCGCCGTGGCGTCCGCGTCACGGCGCCGCGCCCGCGGCAGGCCTTCAACCGTAGAGACCACCAAATCGAATACGATCTCGTCGATGAGCTCGCCGGCGGTATTCTTCTCGGGGATGCCGACGAGATCAACCTCGGGATCGTCGGCCAACTCGCCCTTGTCGGTCATGGCAATCGCCACGAAGGCGCAACCGGCAAACCCCATCCGGCGCCGTTCGACCACAGCGCGGGATTTGGAGTCCTCCAGGATCGCGCCGTCCTTGTAGAGCCGCCCCGACGGCAATTCGTCGATGATGCCGGGATCACCGGGCCCGAGCTTGACCAGATCGCCATTACGGCAGGTCATTACCTTCGGCACGCCCGCCGCGCGGGCGAGCTTCGCGTGCTCCGACAGATGCAGCGCCTCACCATGGACGGGGATCAGTATCTGCGGGCGCACCCATGAGATCATGTCGCGCAGCTCGTCACGGCGCGGATGGCCGGAGACGTGGACGAGATCGTTCCGGTCGGTGATGACCTCGATGCCCTGAACGATCAACCCGTTGATGATGGAGGCGACCGCCTTCTCGTTGCCGGGAATGGTGCGCGAGGAAAAGATCACGCTGTCGCCTTTGTTCAGCGTCACCTGCGGGTGGTCGTTGTTGGCGATGCGGGCCAGCGCGGCGCGCGGCTCGCCCTGGCTACCGGTGCACAGCGCCAGCACCTTGTCCGGCGGGAAATGGCCGTAATAGTCGGCGCCGCGAAAATTCTGCACGCCATCGAGATAGCCGGTCTCGCGGGCGACCTGCACCACGCGCTCCATGGCGCGGCCGACCACGACCACCTCGCGGTCGGCGGCCTTGGCAGCGTCTGCCACCGCTTTCACCCGCGCGACGTTGGAAGCAAAGGTGGTGACGGCGACCCGGCCCTTGGCCGCGCCGACCAGCTTCTTGATGGTGGCCGCGACCTCGGTTTCCGAGGGCGAGCGTCCGTCCCGCACCGCATTGGTGGAATCGCCGACCAGCGCCAGCACGCCCTCATCGCCAAGCTCGCGCAGGCGGCGCTCGTCGGTCGGCAGACCGATGATCGGGGTCGGATCGATCTTCCAGTCGCCGGTATGGAGGACGGTGCCGACGGAAGTGTGGATCGCCAGCGCATGCGATTCAGGAATCGAATGCGCGACCGGAATGAACTCGACGGTGAACGGCCCAACCTCGATGCGGCCGCCCGACGGCACCACTGTCACTGGGATTTTCGGCGGGTTGCGCTCGGCGGCGCATTTGGCCTCGAACAGCGCAGCGCTGAATTTGGTCGCATAGACCTTGCATTGCAGCTTCGGCCAGAGGTCTATAATGGCGCCGAAATGGTCCTCATGGGCGTGCGTCAGCACCAGGCCCATCAGGTT
This sequence comes from Bradyrhizobium sp. RDI18, assembly GCF_043203335.1. Lineage (NCBI taxonomy): Bacteria > Pseudomonadati > Pseudomonadota > Alphaproteobacteria > Hyphomicrobiales > Nitrobacteraceae > Bradyrhizobium > Bradyrhizobium sp. RDI18. The sequence continues at coordinate 1,263,845 of NZ_JBICRN010000008.1, forward strand.
GTTGCGCTCTTTCTCCAGGAAGCGAATATCGGGCATGATCAGGTCGATGCCCGGCAGATGCTCCTCGTCGCCGAAGGAGACGCCGAGATCGACCGCGAGCCAGGACCGCTGATGGCGGTTGCCGAGCCCGTAGATCGACAGGTTCATGCCGATCTCGCCGACACCGCCAAGCGGCGCAAAGGTCAGTTCATCCGGCCGCGCCATCAGGCTGCCCCCACCGACGCCGCCGCGCCAAAATAGACCTCGCCCGCCGCGACGGCGGCGCGCTTGCCATCGGCGTTGCGAACGATCAGGCAGCCGCTCTCGTCGATGGTGTCGAACGCGCCTTCGACGGTCGCGGTTCCCGTGTTGATCGCGACCCGCTCGCCGAGACCGAAGGCACGCTCCAGCCAGGCTTTCCGAATTTCGGCAAAGCCGCGGCCGTTGTCCCAGATGCCGCGAAACTCAACCCAGGCGTCCGACAGCGCCGTGAAAAGCTCCTCCGCGCCGACATGGACGCCGAGCGCGGCAAGCGAGGTCGCCGGCGTCGGCGTGCCCTCGGGCGCGGCAATGACATTGGTGCCGATGCCGACCACCACGGCGAGACGGCTGCCCGCCACGGCTTCAGCCTCCAGCAGGATCCCGGCGAGCTTCTGCCGCTCCGCCAGCACGTCGTTCGGCCATTTGAGGGCGAACTTCAGTGAGTCCGCGCCGGCCCGGCGCATATTGGCCTCGATGCTGAGTTTCTGCAGCGCGCTTTCCAGCGAAAGCCCGGCGGCAAAGCCAAGCGTCGCCGCCACGGCCGGCGACACATCCATGACTTCCAGAATGCTGCTGGCGAGGTTGCCGCGCGGCGCGCTCCAGGCGCGCTGCCGGCGGCCGCGCCCCGCGGTCTGCTCCGTTGTCACGAACCACATCGGCCCAATTTCGCCGTTACGGGCGCGCGCCATGGCTTCGGCGTTGGTCGAACCGATCTGGTCGAAGGCGGCGAGACGGTAGCCCGCCGATGTGGCTTTGGGACCGAGCGAGAAAGTCATTTCCAGTTTCTGCGCATGATCTTCTCCGAAACCCGGGGCCACCTTTCGGGGATCATGCGTCTAAAACAGCGATTTCGCCGCGGCCGTGGCGACGCTGACCAGCGGCCCCGGATAGACGAAGAAGAAGATGTTGAAGATACCTGCAACCGCCAGCACCGTGCGCAGCTCGATGCGCATCGGTTCGACCTGGCCGGCCGGCTCGTCGAAATACATCAGCTTGATGATGGTGAGATAGTAGAACGCGCCCACCACGCTGGTCAGAACGCCGATGACGGCGAGCGTAAACAGGCCCGCCTTGATCGCGGCCACGAACACGTACCATTTGGCAAAGAAGCCCGCGAGCGGCGGAATGCCGGCCAGCGAGAACAGCAGCATGGCAAAGAAGAACGCCAGCATCGGATTGGTGCGCGACAGGCCTGCGAAATCGCTGATCTGCTCGACCGCCTGCCCGTTGCGCTTCATGGTCAGGATGACGGCGAAGGAGCCCAGCGTCATCGCGACATAGATCGCGATGTAGACCAGCACGCCCTGCGCGCCCTCCACTGTGCCCGAGGCAAGCCCGACCAGCGCAAACCCCATATGGCCGATCGACGAATAGGCCATCAGGCGCTTGATGTTCTTCTGCCCGATCGCGGCGAACGAACCCAGCGCCATCGAGGCAATCGCGACGAACACGAGGATCTGCTGCCATTGCGGCACGATGCCGGGGAAAGCGGTCAGCGTCACGCGGGTGAAAACCGCAAGGGCTGCGACCTTCGGCGCCGATGCAAAGAACGCCGTGACCGGCGTCGGCGCACCCTCATAGACGTCAGGCGTCCACATATGGAACGGCACGGCGGATACCTTGAAGCAGAGCCCGGCCAGCAGGAACACGAGGCCGAACACGATGCCCACGCTGCCGGTCTTCACCGCTGCCGCAATGCCGGCAAAATCGACTGTGCCGGTGAAACCGTAGATCAGCGAAGCGCCATAGAGCAGCATGCCCGAGGACAGTGCGCCGAGCACGAAATACTTCAGCCCGGCTTCGGTCGACTTGGCGTTGTCGCGGTTGGAGGCGGCGACCACATAGAGCGCGAGCGACATCAGCTCGAGCCCGAGATAGAGCATGATCAGGTCGGCGGCCGAGATCAGCACCATCATGCCGAGCGTGGAGAGCAGCACCAGGATCGAATATTCGAAAATGCGCCGGGACGGATCGGACAGAAACTCCGTCGACAGGATCAGCGTCACCGCTGAGCCGATGATCGCAAGGATCTTCAAGAAGCGGGCAAAATCGTCGACGATGAAGCTGCCGCCGAAGGTCGTGAGCTTGCCGGCGGGCAACATCAGCTCCAGCGCGCCGGTGACGACCAGCAGCACGACCGCGAGGCCGGTGACGATTTTCGTTGTCTCCCCGCCGCCGCGGTACGCGCCGAGCATCAACAGCGCCATGGCGCCGACGGCGAGCACCAGCTCCGGCAATACCGGTAGCAACTGATAACCTGCACTCGAAAAGCTCATGGCGAAGGCCTTACTGGATCAGCGCGGCTGCCTTCACGGCAGTCACGGCGGCGTTGTAGTTGTTGACGAGTTGCTGAACCGAGGCCGCCGACATGTCGAGCACCGGCTTCGGATAGACGCCGAACAGGATGGTCAACGCCACCAGCGGGAACAGCGTCAGGCTTTCGCGGGGCGTCAGGTCCTTGATGCTGGCGAGCGACGGCTTGGTCAGCGCGCCGAACACGACCTTGCGATAGAGCCACAGCGCATAGCCCGCCGACAGGATGACGCCGAGGGTGGCAAAGGTCGCGGTCGGGATCGAGACCTTGAAGGTGCCGAGCAGCGTCATGAACTCGCCGACGAAACCGCTCGTGCCGGGCAGCCCGACATTGGCCATGGTGAACACCATGAACACCAGTGCGTAGAGCGGCATCCGGTTGACGAGACCGCCATAGGCCACGATCTCGCGGGTATGCATGCGGTCGTAGACGATGCCGACGCACAGGAACAGCGCGCCGGAGACGATGCCGTGCGACACCATCTGGAACACGCCGCCGGCCACGCCTTGCGTGGTCGCGGCGAAGATGCCCATGGTGACGAAGCCCATATGGGCCACCGACGAATAGGCGATCAGCTTCTTGATGTCTTCCTGCATCAACGCCACCAGCGAGGTGTAGACGATGGCGATCACCGACAGCGAGAAGATCAGCGGCGCAAAATCATGCGACGCCAGGGGGAACATCGGCAGCGAGAAGCGCAGGAAGCCGTAGCCGCCCATCTTCAACAGGATCGCGGCCAGGATCACCGAGCCTGCCGTCGGCGCCTCGACGTGCGCGTCGGGCAACCAGGTGTGCACCGGCCACATCGGCATCTTCACCGCAAACGAGGCAAAGAACGCCAGCCACGCCCAGGTCTGCAAGCTACGCGGCACGGCGGTTTGCATCAGGGTCGGGATGTCGGTGGTGCCGGCATTCCAGTACAGCGCCATGATCGCGAGCAGCATCAGGACCGAGCCGAGCAGCGTGTAGAGGAAGAACTTGAACGACGCGTAGACCCGGCGCGGACCGCCCCAGACGCCGATGATCAGGAACATCGGGATGAGGCCGCCTTCGAAGAACAGATAGAACAGCACGAGGTCGAGCGCCGAAAATGTGCCGACCATCAGCGTTTCCAGGAACAGGAACGCCATCATGTATTCGCGCACGCGATTGGTGACGGACTTCCAACTCGCAATGATGCAGAGCGGCATCAGCGCCGTGGTCAGAATCACGAACGGCAGCGAGATGCCATCGACCCCCATGTGATAGCTGATGCCGCTGGCGAGCCAGTTCGCTTTTTCGACGAACTGGAAGTCCGCACTTGCGGCATCGAAGCGCCAGACCAGAATCAGCGACACCGCGAAGGTGACCAGCGTGGTCCACAGCGCGATCCAGCGCGCGTTCCGCTGCGCGGCTTCGTCGTCGCCACGGCTGAGATAGATCACCAGCGCGCCGAGCACCGGCAGGAAGGTGACGACGGAAAGAATCGGCCAGGTTGTCATTACTGGCCTCCCAAGCCGAACATGAACCAGGTGATCAGCCCCGCGACACCGATCAGCATCACAAAAGCATAGTGATAGAGGTAGCCGGTCTGGATCTTCACTACATTGCGGGTAACGTCGAGCACGCGCGCCGAGACACCATCCGGGCCGAAGCCGTCGATGACGAAACCGTCGCCCTTCTTCCACAGGAAGCGGCCGAGCCACTTCGCCGGGCGAACGAAGATGATTTCATAGAGCTCGTCGAAGTACCATTTGTTGAGCAGGAAATGGTAGAGCATCTGGTGCTGGTTGGCGAGTTCGACCGGCAGATATGGCCGGCGGATGTAGAAGACGTAAGCGATATAAAGGCCAATCCCCATCATGACGGTCGGCAGATAGACGATGGTCTTCGGAATGTGGTGCATCTCGTCGATGATGTTCGGATGCATCTTCAGCGACTCGCGGAAGAATTCCCCCACGCCGTGGCCGGCGAATACCTCGTAGAACGGGAAGCCGGCGAGGATCGAGCCTGCGGCGAGAATCCCGATCGGGACCAGCATCCACATCGGCGATTCATGCGCCGCTTCGTAATGATGCTGGTCGTGCGGCTCGCCGTGGAACGTTTTGAAGATCAAGCGCCACGAATAGAACGAGGTCAGGCCGGCCGCGACCACCGTCATCGCGAAGCCGTAGTACCCGAACGGGTTGTGCGCCACATAAGCCGACTCGATGATCGCGTCCTTGGAGAAATAGCCCGCCGTCAGCGGGAAGCCGGTCAGCGCCAGCGTGCCGATCACCATCACTGCATAGGTGTAGGGGATCTTGCGCCACAGCCCGCCCATGTTGCGGATGTCCTGCTCGTGGTGCATCGCGTAGATCACCGAGCCCGAGCCTAAAAACAACAGCGCCTTGAAGAAGGCGTGGGTGAACAGGTGATACATGCCGACCGAATAGGCTCCGGCTCCCATCGCCACGAACATGTAGCCGAGTTGCGAACAGGTCGAATAGGCGACGATGCGTTTGATGTCGTTCTGGACGAGGCCGACGGTCGCGGCAAAAAACGCGGTGGTGGCGCCGAAGAACATCACCACGGCCTGCGCGTTGGGCGCCAGCTCGAACAGCGGCGACAGCCGCGCCACCATGAATACGCCCGCCGTCACCATGGTCGCGGCGTGGATCAGCGCCGAGACCGGGGTCGGACCTTCCATCGCGTCCGGCAGCCAGGTGTGCAGCAGGAACTGGGCTGACTTGCCCATCGCGCCCATGAACAGCAGCAGGCAGATCAGCGTCAGCGCATCGGCGTGCCAGCCGAAGAAGTCGATGGTCTTGCCCGAGAGCCCCTGCGCGCCGGCAAAGATGGTCTCGAAATCCGCGGTATTCAGCAGCATGAAGACGGCGAAGATGCCGAGCGCAAAGCCGAAATCGCCGACACGGTTGACCACGAAGGCCTTGATCGCCGCCGCATTCGCCGACGGCTTTTGGTACCAGAAGCCGATCAGGAGGTAGCTCGCCAGACCGACGCCCTCCCAGCCGAAGAAGAGCTGAACGAGGTTATCCGCGGTCACCAGCATCAGCATCGCGAAGGTGAACAGCGAGAGATAGGCGAAGAAGCGCGGCCGGTGCGGATCCTCGTCCATGTAGCCGATGGAATAGAGGTGCACGAGCGAGGAGACGGTGTTGACCACCACCAGCATCACGGCGGTCAGCGTGTCGACGCGCAGCGCCCACGACACCTGCAGATCGCCGGAATTGATCCAGGGAAACAGCGCGATCCGCGCGTCATGGTGCATGAAGCCGACATCGACCAGCACCACCCAGGACAGTGCAGCGGATACGAATAGAAGTCCCGTCGTGATCAGTTCGGCCGCCCGCGAGCCCTGAGCCGGCGGCTCGGAGACGTGATGATCGTCGTGACCATGATCGTCATGGGCCTCCGCGGCGTGCGCGTGATCGCCGTGGCCGTGGTCGTGATGGCCGTGGTCGTGATGCTTGACCTCATCGCCGCTCGGATTGCGCGCATGCGCCCCGAAAATCGCGATCAGGCCGGCCAGAATGGCGCCCAGCAGCGGCAGAAAGACGATTGCCTGAACCATAGCTGCTTTAGCCCTTCATCAGATTGACGTCTTCAACCGCGATCGAACCGCGGTTGCGGAAATAGACCACCAGCACCGCGAGACCGATCGCAGCCTCAGCCGCCGCGACCGTCAGCACCAAGAGCGCGAACACCTGGCCGACGATGTCGCCGAGGAAGGTCGAGAACGCCACCAGGTTGATGTTGACGGCGAGCAGGATCAGCTCGATCGACATCAAAATGACGATGATGTTCTTGCGGTTCAGGAAGATGCCGAGGATCCCGATCGTGAACAGGGTGGCGGCGACCGCGAGATAGTGGCCCAGACCGATCGTCATTTCACCCACTCCACCGCGTCCGTATCCTGCAGCCCCTGCCCCGACGCCACCTTGCGGACGGCCATCGCGAGCTCCGGCGTCCGCGCGTTCTGCACGTTGATGTCCTGCCGCTTGACCTTCGCCTTGTGGCGCAGCGTCAGCACGATGGCGCCGATCATCGCGACCAGAAGCACCATGCCGGCGATCTGGAAGTAATGGATGTACTTCGTATAGAGCACCAGTCCGAGCGCCTCGGTGTTGCTGACATTGGCCGGAATCGCCGCCGTGATCGATTTCGCCGTGTCGGGGTTCATGACCCAGCCGCCGGCAACCAGTAGCAGCTCGGCGAGGAAGATGCCGCCGATCACCAGACCGATCGGCAGATATTCGATGAAGCCCTCGCGCAGCTCAGTGAAGTCGACATCGAGCATCATGATCACGAACAGGAACAGCACCGCGACCGCGCCGACATAGACCACGATCAGCATCATGCCGAGGAATTCGGCGCCCATCAGCACAAACAGGCCGGACGCATTGACGAAGGCCAGGATCAGATACAGCACCGAGTGCACGGGATTGCGCGACACAATTACCATCACGGCCGAGGCCACGCAGACGCCGGCGAAGAGATAGAAGAACAGTGCGGGAAGGATCATATCCTCACCTCACCGGTACGGCGCGTCGAGTTCGATGGCTTTCGCAATCTCGCGCTCCCAGCGGTCGCCATTGGCGAGCAGTTTCGCCTTGTCATAGTAGAGTTCCTCGCGGGTCTCGGTCGCGAATTCGAAATTCGGTCCCTCGACGATGGCATCGACCGGACAGGCTTCCTGGCACAGGCCGCAATAGATGCATTTCACCATGTCGATGTCGTAGCGCACGGTGCGGCGGGTGCCGTCGTTGCGGCGCGGCCCGGCCTCGATCGTGATCGCCTGCGCCGGGCAGATCGCCTCGCACAGCTTGCAGGCGATACAGCGCTCTTCGCCGTTCGGATAGCGGCGCAGCGCATGCTCACCGCGGAAGCGCGGCGAGATCGGGTTCTTCTCGAACGGATAGTTGATCGTCGGCTTCGGCTTGAAGAAATAGCGCATGGCGAGAAAGAACGCCGATACGAATTCGCTCAAGAGAAGCGCACGAGCTGTTGCGTTGACGTTGACACTCATGATGGCCTCACTTCGGCGCAATGCCGGCGAATTGCAGCACCCCGGCCACAATCACCACCATCGCCAGCGACAGCGGCAAAAACACCTTCCAGCCGAGCCGCATCAGTTGATCGTAGCGGTAGCGCGGCACGATCGCCTTCGCCATCGCGAACAGGAAGAACATGAAGAACAGTTTCAGCGCGAACCACACCACACCCGGGATCCAGGTGAACGGCGGCAGCGCCACCGGCGGCAGCCAGCCCCCGAGGAACATGATCGTCGCCAGCGCGCACATCGTGGTGATCGCGACATATTCGCCGAGCATGAACAACAGATACGGCGTCGAGCCGTATTCGACCATGAAGCCGGCGACCAGTTCGGACTCGGCTTCCACCAGATCGAACGGCGGACGGTTGGTCTCGGCCAGCGCCGAGACGTAGAACACCACGAACATCGGGAACAGCGGCCACACGTACCAGTTCAGGATGGTGAGCTGCGGCAGCCCGATCAGGCTGGCGAAACCGCGGGCATTCTGCGCTTCCACCACCGCCGAAAGGTTGAGCGAGCCGGCGCACAACAAAACCGTGATGATGACGAAGCCGATCGAGACTTCGTAGGAGACCATCTGCGCCGCGGAGCGAAGCGCCGCCAGGAACGGGTATTTCGAGTTCGACGACCAGCCGGCCATGATGATGCCGTAGATCGACAGCGACGAGATCGCGAAGATGTAGAGCACGCCGACGTTGATATTGGCGATCACCCAGCCGGCATCCATCGGAATGACGGCCCAGGCGGCCAGCGCCAGCACGCAGGACACCAGCGGCGCCAGCAGGAACACACCCTTGTTGGAGCCGGACGGGATGATCGGCTCCTTCAGCACGAACTTCAAGAGGTCCGCGAAGGATTGCAGCAGGCCCCAGGGACCCACCACGTTGGGGCCGCGGCGGATTTGCACCGCCGCCCAGATCTTGCGGTCGGCGAGCAGGATGTAGGCGATCGCGATCAGCAGCACGACGAGCAGCAACAGGCTCTGCGCGACCATGATGATCAGCGGCCAGAGAAAGCCGGTCCAGAACGAGCTTGCGAAGAATTCAGCCATCAGATCACGCTCACTCCGCTGCCGTCAGCATTTTCCCGGACGCCAGCCGGGAACATTCCGCCATTACCGCCGAGGCCCGCGCGATGGGGTTGGTCAAATAGAAATCCTCGACCGAACTCTTGAACGGGGTCTTGTCGACCTTGCCGCCCTTCTTGCCTGCGAGCGCCTTGACGTCACTGGCCTTGCCGGGCTCGATCTGGTCGATCCGCATCAGATGCGGGAAGGCTTTGAACAGCGCCTGGCGCAGCGCCTGCAGCGAGTCATAGGGTAGCTTCTTGCCGAGCACATCCGACAGCGCGCGGATTATCGCCCAGTCCTCGCGCGCCTCTCCGGGCGGAAACGCCGCGCGGCTGGCGATCTGTGCCCTGCCCTCGGTGTTGACGTAGAGGCCGGACTTTTCGGTATAGGCCGCGCCCGGCAGGATGACGTCGGCGCGGTGCGCGCCGCGGTCGCCATGGGTGCCGATATAGACCACGAACGTGCCGTCCGGCACCTTCACTTCATCCGCCCCCAACAGGAACACCACGTCGAGCGTGCCGAATGTCGTCATCTGCGCCAGGTTGAGGCCACCTGCGCCTGCCGCAAAGCCGATATCGAGCGCGCCCGCGCGCGCGAGGCGGTATCCTGCAAAACGGCAAAGCCGTTCCAGCCGTCCTTGAGCGCGCCCGTGCCTGCCGCGACCTTGGCCGCCAGCGAAAGCACCGCCGCCCCGTCATGGCGCGCCAGCGCACCGGCGCCGACCAGCACGATCGGGTTCTTGGCGCCCTTCAGCACCTCGACGAAGGAATGCTTGCCGCTGGCGAGTTCGCCAAGCGTATCCGTGCCCGCGCCGAGATAGTCGTAGTCGTAGGTCAGATCGGCCTTGGCGCCGACGAGAGCGACCTTGAGCTGACCCGTGCGCCAGCGCTTGCGGATCCGCGCGTTGAGGACGGCTGCTTCCTTGCGCGGGTTGGAGCCGATGATCAGGAGCGCGTCGGCCTGCTCGATGCCCACAATAGTCGGATTGAAGATGTAGGTTGCCCGTCCCGCCTTGGGGTCGAAGGCGTCGCCGCCCTGCACCGCCAGATTGCTGCAGCCGTATCGGCCCAACAGATCCTTGAACGCAAACATCTCCTCGACCGCGGCGAGGTCACCGGCGATGGCTCCCATCCGCTTGCCGTCGCTCATCCTGACCTTGGCAGCGACCGCCGCGAAGGCCTCCTGCCACGACGCGGCGCGAAGCTTGCCGTTCTCGCGGACATAGGGGCGGTCGAGCCGCTGCGTACGCAGGCCGTCGACCACGTGACGAGTCTTGTCGGAAATCCATTCCTCGTTCACCGCCTCGTTGATGCGCGGCAGGATCCGCATCACCTCGCGGCCACGGGTATCGACACGGATCGCGGAACCGACGCCATCCATGACGTCCACCGACTGCGTCTTGCCGAGCTCCCACGGACGCGCGGCAAAAGCATACGGCTTCGAGGTCAGCGCGCCCACGGGACAGATATCGACGAGGTTGCCCTGCAGCTCGGAAGTCAGCGCCTGCTCCAGATAGGTCGTGATCTCCATGTCCTCACCGCGCCCGGTCGCGCCCATTTCCGGCGTGCCGCAGACTTCGGCGGAGAAGCGGACACAGCGCGTGCACTGGATGCAGCGGTTCATCGAGGTCTTGACCAGCGCGCCCAGATATTTGTCCTCGACCGCGCGCTTGTTCTCGGCAAAGCGCGAGGTGTCGACGCCATAGCCCATCGCCTGGTCCTGCAGATCGCACTCGCCGCCCTGGTCGCAGATCGGGCAATCCAGCGGGTGATTGATCAGCAAAAACTCCATCACGCCTTCGCGTGCCTTCCTGACCATCGGCGAACGCGTGGAAATTTCCGGCGGCTCGCCCTTGGGCCCGGGCCGGCAATCGCGCACGCCCCAGGCGCAGCTTGCGACCGGCTTCGGGCCGCCCTTGATCTCGACGAGGCACATCCGGCAATTGCCGGCGATCGACAGCCGCTCGTGGTAGCAGAAGCGCGGGATTTCGGCGCCCGCGGCCTCACACGCCTGCAGCAGCGTGTACTCTGCGGGCACATCGATCTCTTTGCCGTCGATGATGAGTTTGGTCATTGCTGTCTCAAGTCTTTCCCAGCTTGCAGTCTGGCGGTGTAACGCTGGCGGTCTTCATCGCCGCCGTGATCCATCGCTGGGTCTCGGCGCCATAGGTAGCGAGATAGGACGGCTGCGCCGCGTTCTTTTCGCACAGGAACGGCAGATGCGGCTTCAGATCGTAATCGCAGGACGCCAGCCACTCGCGCTTTCCCGCGAACGCGCCGATCGCTTCCTCGCAGGCGTAGAGGAAATACGTCACGAAACTCTCGTACTGGACCTGCTCGTCGCCGGCGGCCGCCTTGATCTTCTCGTAGTCCGGCTGCGCGAATTTCGGATTCTTGAACGCCAGATCGGTGTAGCCCAGAAACGCCTGCCGCGCGCTCGTCGCGCGGTTGTTGGTGCGGATTTCGTTGATCTGGAACAGGATCGCAACAAAGCCGAGCAGCGCCACGGCCGCCTGCGCCATCTGCGCCAGCGTCCCATATCTCTGCCACCAGGAGCTCGGTTGCGACATCGGCATCACTCCGCCGCGACCAGGTTCTCGGGATCGCGCACGCCGGCATCGTCGATGTCGGCCTTATGCGAATACTGGTCGATGCGCGCCTCGATCTCGTGCCGAAAATGCGCGATCAGGCCCTGGATCGGCCATGCGGCAGCGTCGCCGAGCGCGCAAATGGTATGGCCTTCGACCTGCTTGGTCACTTCCAGGAGCATGTCGATCTCGCGCTTGTGGGCGCGGCCTTCGGCCATGCGCGTCAAGACGCGCCACATCCAGCCCGTGCCTTCGCGGCATGGCGTGCACTGGCCGCAGCTCTCGTGCTTGTAGAAATAGGAGATGCGCGCGATCGCCCGGATCAGATCGGTCGACTTGTCCATCACGATCACGGCGGCGGTGCCGAGGCCGGAGCGCAGCTTGCTAAGAGAGTCGAAATCCATCGGCGTATCGATGATCTGTTCGGCCGGCACCATGCGCACCGACGAGCCGCCCGGGATCACGGCTTTCAGATTGTCCCAGCCGCCGCGAATGCCGCCGCAATGCCGCTCGATCAGCTCACGGAACGGAATTCCCATCTCCTCTTCGACGTTGCAGGGCCGCTCGACATGACCGGAGACGCAGAACAGCTTTGTGCCGACATTGTTGGGCCGGCCGATGGCCGCGAACCACGCCGCCCCGCGCCTGAGGATGTCGGGCGCAACTGCGATGGACTCGACGTTGTTGACGGTGGTCGGGCAGCCATAGAGACCGACATTGGCCGGGAATGGCGGCTTCAGCCGCGGCTGGCCCTTCTTGCCCTCCAGGCTTTCCAGTAGCGCCGTCTCTTCGCCGCAGATATAGGCGCCGGCGCCATGCGCGACATAGACGTCGAACGGCCAGCCGTTGACGTTGTCCTTGCCGACCAGTTTTGCGTCATAGGCCTGGTCGATCGCGGCCTGCAGGCGCTCCCGCTCGCGGATGAATTCGCCGCGCACATAGATGTAGCAGGCATGCGCGCCCATCGCGTAGCTCGCCAGCAGGCAGCCCTCGACCAGGAGATGCGGATCGTGCCGCATGATCTCGCGGTCCTTGCAGGTGCCGGGCTCGGATTCGTCGGCGTTGACTACGAGATAGCTCGGCCGGCCGTCGGTCGATTCCTTCGGCATGAACGACCATTTCAGGCCGGTCGGAAAGCCCGCTCCGCCGCGCCCCCGCAGGCCGGAGGCCTTCATCTCGTTGATGATCCAGTCGCGGCCCTTGTCGATAATCGCCTTGGTGCCGTCCCATGCGCCGCGGCGGCGCGCACCCTCCAGCCCCCAATCGTGGAGGCCATAAAGGTTCTTGAAGATGCGATCCTTGTCGTCGAGCATGACTTGAAGCTTCCTCAGATCAGCGATTGGACTGCGCGCAGGCGAGCCCCGGCACAGCGTGACTTTTCCATCACGCGGCCCTTCTCCGGCTGGTTTACGGACAATGTAGCGTCACGCCTCATGTGGATTCCTTCAGCGTCGTCGGCCCGCCCACAGGCGCCGAGAACTGACGGTCGATCTGCGGTCCGGGCTTCGGCGGATTGCCCGAGGCAAAGCCGTCCAGCACCTTGCCGAAACTTTCCTTGGTCAGGTCCTCGTAGGTGTCCTTCCAGATCTGCACCATCGGCGCGTTCACGCAGGCGCCCAGGCACTCGACCTCTTCCCAACTGAAATTGCCGTCCTTCGACAGATGGAAGGGCTCGTGATGGATGCGGCTCTGGCACACCTCGATCAGGTCGCCGGCGCCACGCAGCCGGCACGGCGTGGTGCCGCACACCTGCACATGGGCCTTCTTGCCGACCGGCTGCAACTGGAACATGGTGTAGAAGGTCGCCACTTCCAGCACGCGGATGTAGGGCATGTCGAGCAGGTCGGCGACCACGCGGATCGCGGCCTCCGAAACCCATCCGTCATGCTGCTCCTGCGCGCGCCACAGGATCGCGATCACAGCGGAGGCCTGACGACCCGGCGGATACTTTGCGATCTGCGCCCTGGCCCAGGCGAGATTCTTCATCCGTGAACGTGAAGCTCGCGGGCTGCAATTCCTTCGGAGCGAGGCGGCGGACGGACATCGTTCAGTCTCTCATTGCACGCGGCGCGCGGCCTTCGCATTGAGCGCATCGATCCGGGCGAGCCAGAATGCGCTTGCGGTGCCGAACACGTTGTAGCCGACATGGGTTGAAACCTTGATCCGATCCAGAATCGAAAGGTCGGTCACGGTTTCGAGGCGATGGCTGCGCGGATCGTAGACGATCAGCTTCAGCGGGGTCTCTTCGAGGATGTAACGCGATACGGTATGCTTGGGATCGTTGCCGTGCTCCTCGCACAGCAAGACACTGTCGATCTGCATCAACCGCGCGCCACCCTTCATGGCCTCGATCTCGACGCCCTCGACGTCGAGCTTGATCAGGTATTTTCCATCCGAGGCGACCTTGCCGTCATCGAGCAGATTGTCGAGCGCGATGACCGGCACTTCCTCGCCATCCGACTGGTCGCCAGCGATGCTGAAGGCCTCATGCTTGGTGCCTGATATCCGCGCGGTACCGCGCGCAGCACCGATCGCGCACTTCATCGTCTCGAAGCGATTGCCGTTGATGCGAGCGTTGTTGGCCAGCTTCGGAAAATTCTGCCCCGACGGCTCGATCGCGATCGCCTTGTGCGAGCCGAACGGCTTGCTCGACACCAGGACCGACCAGTAGCCGTAATTGGCGCCGCAATCGAGCAGCGTGTAGTCGACATCGGCGGAGTCCTTGAACAGCAGCTCCAGCTCGTCCTCGTAGCTATAGGTGCGGTTGAGCAGCTTGCTCCAGTAGCCGTCGCCATAGGGAAATTCGAAGATGGCGTCGGGATTGAGTTTGATCTGGATGCCGCGCTCGGGCAGCGTGGTGCGCAACAGATTGGCGCAGAGATTGTAGCCGCGGTGCGAAAAATTCGACGCCACCTTCGACCCTAGTGCCAGCGCCACGGCAGCCAAACGCTCCCACGCGTTCGCACCCTCGAGTACGCCCGAGGCCCGGTCAAACTGGATGGGCGCCTGCGCCATCACCGATCGACCTCTCCGAACACGATGTCGAGCGAGCCGAGAATGGCCGAGACGTCGGCGAGCAGATGGCCGCGGCAGATGAAATCCATCGCCTGCAGATGGGCAAAGCCCGGCGCGCGGATCTTGCACTTGTAAGGTTTGTTGGTGCCGTCAGAGACCAGGTAGACGCCGAACTCACCTTTCGGCGCCTCGACCGCGGCATAGACCTCGCCGGCCGGCACATGCACCCCTTCGGTGTAGAGCTTGAAGTGGTGGATCAGCGCTTCCATCGAGCGCTTCATCTCGCCGCGCCGCGGTGGTGCGATCTTGTTGTCCTCGACCACGACAGGCCCCTGCCCGTCCGGCGAGTTCAGCTTCGCGATGCACTGCCTCATGATGCGGACCGACTGGCGCATCTCTTCCATGCGGATCAGGTAGCGATCGTAACAGTCGCCGTTCTTGCCGATCGGAACGTCGAAATCCATCTCGGCATAGCACTCGTAAGGCTGCGCCTTGCGCAGGTCCCAGGCGGCGCCTGAGCCGCGCACCATCACGCCCGAAAAGCCCCACTCCCAGGCCTGCTGCAGCGACACCACGCCGATATCGACGTTGCGCTGCTTGAAGATGCGGTTGCCGGTCAGCAGCGTGTCGAGGTCGGCGACGACCTGCAGGAACGGATCGCACCAGGCATCGATATCGTCGACCAATTTCTGCGGCAGATCCTGGTGCACGCCGCCGACGCGGAAATAGGCCGCATGCATGCGCGAGCCGGAGGCACGCTCGTAAAATTGCATCAGCTTTTCGCGCTCTTCAAAACCCCACAGCGGCGGGGTCAGCGCGCCGACGTCCATCGCCTGCGTGGTGACGTTGAGCAGGTGCGACAGGATACGGCCAATCTCGCAGTAGAGGACGCGGATCAGTTGGCCGCGGCGCGGCACCGTGATGCCGAGCAGCTTTTCCGCCGCGAGGCAGAAGGCGTGCTCCTGGTTCATCGGCGCGACGTAATCGAGCCGGTCGAAATACGGGATCGCCTGCAAGTAGGTCTTGTGCTCGATCAGCTTCTCGGTGCCGCGGTGAAGCAGCCCGATATGCGGATCGACGCGCTCCACGACTTCACCGTCCAGTTCAAGGACAAGACGAAGCACGCCATGGGCCGCGGGATGCTGCGGCCCGAAATTGATCGTGAAATTGCGGAGATTCTGTTCGTTCATGGTCAGGCCTTCGGCTCAGCCTTCTCATCGCCGGGTAGCGGATAGTCCGCGCCTTCCCATGGCGAGAGGAAATCGAATTTGCGGAATTCCTGGTTGAGACGGACCGGCTCATAAAGCACCCGCTTCTCCTGGTCGTCGTAGCGGACCTCGACGAATCCGGTGAGCGGAAAGTCCTTGCGCAGCGGATGGCCGTCGAAGCCGTAGTCCGTCAGCAGTCGCCGCATGTCGGGGTGGCCAGTGAAGATCACGCCGTAGAGGTCGTAGGTCTCGCGCTCGAACCAGTCGGCACCGGGAAACACGTCGATGATCGACGGCACCTGCGTGGTCTCGTCGGCTTCCGCTCGCAGGCGAATGCGCTCGTTCAGCGTCGGCGACAACAAATGATAGACCACGTCGAAGCGCTTCTCGCGGCTGGGATAGTCGACCGCGGTGACGTCGGTGAAGTTGACGAAGCGCAGCGCGGGATCGTCGCGCAGGTACTTGACGACCTCGACGATCTTGCTCGCCTCGACCGTGACGGTGAGCTGGTTGAACGCAACCGCATGGGCAGTGGCCGCGCCCGGAAGCGCGCTAACAATCGTCTGCCCAAGGGTATCGAGCTTGCCGTCGTCCATTACCTAAAACCTTAGCGTTCGATGGTCCCGATGCGCCGGATCTTCTTCTGCAACAGCAATATGCCGTAGAGCAGCGCCTCCGCCGTGGGCGGGCATCCGGGCACGTAGATGTCGATCGGCACGATGCGGTCGCAGCCGCGCACCACCGAGTACGAGTAATGATAGTAGCCGCCGCCATTGGCGCACGACCCCATCGAGATCACGTAGCGCGGCTCGGGCATCTGGTCGTAGACCTTGCGCAGCGCCGGCGCCATCTTGTTGGTCAGCGTACCCGCCACGATCATCACGTCGGATTGGCGCGGCGAGGCGCGCGGCGCAAAGCCGAAGCGCTCGACGTCGTAGCGCGGCATCGACACCTGCATCATCTCGACCGCGCAGCACGCGAGGCCGAACGTCATCCACATCAGCGAGCCCGTGCGCGCCCAGGTGATCAGATCATCCGCGGCGGCAACGAAGAAGCCCTTGTCCGAGAGCTCGTGATTGACCTCGAGGAAGAACGGGTCATTGTGCCCGACCGGCTTGCCGGTCGAGGGATCGAGAATGCCCTTCGGCGCCTGCGCGATATCAGGCGAAGAGCCTAAAGCTGTCGGGCTCAATCCCATTCGAGCGCGCCTTTCTTCCACTCATAAGCAAAGCCGACCGTGAGGACGGCGAGAAACACCATCATGGACCAGAAGCCGGTGGCCCCTAACTTGCCGAACGCAACCGCCCACGGGAACAGGAACGCCACTTCCAGGTCGAAGATGATGAAGAGGATCGCGACCAGGTAGAAGCGAACGTCGAACTTCATGCGGGCGTCGTCGAATGCGTTGAATCCGCATTCATAGGCGGAGAGCTTTTCCGGGTCCGGCTGCTGGAACGCGACCAGGAACGGGGCGATCAGGAGCGCCAGACCGATCAGGCTCGCCACCCCGATAAACACGACAAGTGGCAGGTAATCTTGCAGGATGCCGTTCATCGGCGGTGCCTTTGCTGCGGATTTGACCGCAGATTCGTTGATTGGAATTATTCTTGGCTTAGCGCAGCGCAACAGAGGGCGCAAGACAAGCCGGTTTCACGTCTCCGTCCGTCCTTGATGCGCCGGCAGAACCCGAAAAAGTGTTGCGTTCCTGCCTCGCCCGACCAACGCGGGCCGGGCCGCATGGTGCCCAAATTCTCACTTCAAATCCTTCTCGTCGGCGAGCATTTGGGCGGCCGTGTCGGTCAGGCGATCGATCTGGTCGAACAGCACCGCCAGCTCTTCCTTGCCGAGCTGTTCCAGCAGGCGCCGGTTACGCTCCTGCGCCCCTGCCACAATTGCATCATGGGCGGCCAGCCCCGCCTTGGTCAGGCAAACCAGCGTCTCGCGGTTGTCCCGCGGGTTGACCGCCTTGGCGACCAGCTTGCGCGCGACCAGTTCCGCCAGCGCCCGGCTGATCTGGCCCTTGTCCATGCCGACCGCCTCCGCAAGCCGGATAACGCTCATCGGCGGCCGCCGCCCCAGCGAGGCCACCAGGCCGAACTCCACTGAGGACAATCCCGCCAGCCTCTTGTAGCGCAGGATCGCGCCGCGCTTGAGCAGATTGGCCAGCACCATCAGCCGCGACGACATCATCGCGGTGATCGGCGCCAACTCCGCGACATCGGCGGCCGCAGGCGATGCCGCGGCCTGCTTTTCCGGCTTTCGGCTCATTTGCAACCTCTGCCAACAAAGCGCGCCGGTGCCAAGGACCATCGAGAACGATCATCAGATAAGCCCATCGAATGGGGTCATCGAGTAGTTCTATCGCGGCGGATGCTGAGCGATCAGCTCGAAGCGATCGCCGCCGGCCGCGATCCGATCGGGCATCTCCTTCGATTCAACCGCGCCACCGGTCGAGTTCGAGGCGGGCAATTTCATTCGTGAGGCGTGAAGTGGAAGCCACCGCAAGGCCTCGCTCCGGCGATATTACGTGCTCGCGCTGGTCGCGCTGGTCAGCCGCCGAGATGACCGCTGGAAATTATGGGCGCCCGCGATCACGTCGGGGCTTGCGGGCCCGGTGTTTGCGCTGTGCATGCTGACGCCTGACTTCACCACCATGGTCGCGGCGCTGGCGCTGACCTCATTCCTGGTCGGCTTCCATCTCGGGCCGATCTTTGCGGTGGCGCAGACCGTCGCCAGGTCGAGCATGCGGGCGCTGGCGTCGGCGATCGTGCTGCTGACCGCGACCTGCTTTGGCCAGGGCGTCGGCCCGCTCGCCGTCGGCATGCTCAACGACGCCTTGAAGGTCGATTTCGGCGCGGAGGCCGTGCGGTATTCGCTGCTGTCGGCCGCGATCACGACCACGTTGGGCGCCCTGTTGTTCATCTGGGCGGCCCGGTCGATCTCGCGGCGATATCCAACGGGCGAGCTGATCCGAACTGGTCGCCGTCGGCTCTTCCCTTTGTTTTTATTGCTGTTTCGATCCCGGTGCGGCTCCGGTGTGAGCCGAGCTGGACCCGGCACGCAGCCTGTATGTGACCTACATCACGGATACTCGGGCAAAAAAACGGCCAAAAACCAGCCGAATGAAACCATTTTGCCGAAACCGCGAAACGATCCTGAAACAGACAGGGCGTACGTCTCTTCCCAACACAGGACGCCAAAGGCGTCCGGGAGGCATCACATGAACCACTCCTTTCACTCGGCGGATCGCAGTACCCACCTGAAGATCGTGGTTGTCGCATTGGTGGCCGGTATCGCGGTTGCGGCTTTCGGCATCTCGGCTCGGACCGGTTCTGAGTACAGCCAAACTGCCCAGGTCGTAAAAGCGGGTAAGCCGGTGGTCGTCACCAGCTCGAACACCTCGACGGTCCGTTAAGCGATATAGATATCGTTGGAATAAAAACGGCCGCCCTCGGGCGGCCTTTTTTGTTTGCGGCAGCCTCGGTGATCAACGTCAAGCCATCAAGAAAATGGCGCGAGAGACGGGACTCGAACCCGCGGCCTCCGCCGTGACAGGGCGGCGCTCTAACCAACTGAGCTACTCCCGCGGATGCCGTAATCAGATCCTGATCCGCGCAGAACCGAGGGCATAAAGGCCCGCTCCCGCTTAGTCAAGGACGTTGCGAATCCCCGCGCCAGACGGGCGCTTCTGCGATTGTGATGCAGAAAACGGCCTGTTTTCAGGTAAAACAGCGCCGGCAGCGATTATCCGAATCGTTTAAGGCCTGCTACGTCTGGGTTTCTTGAAATCCTCTCCGCTCCGGCTGTACCGGAACCGGGGTTTCAAGTCACCACGAACGCATTTTCCCAGCGCGGACCGGCATCGACGAACGCGCTCAAAGCCATTCAACCAACGAGGAGGGCCAGACATGGCGAAGAAAGCGGCGGCTCCAGCCACCATCACACTGAAGCATCTGGCAGCAGCTCTCGCCGAGGAACATGACCTGTCGAAAAAGGCCGCCGAGGCGATCCTGACCGACATGGTCGGCAAGATCACAAAACACCTGAAAAAGGGCGAGCGGATCAGGATCGTTGGTCTCGGCATCCTCCAGGTCCGCAAGCGCGCCGCCCGCACCGGGCGCAACCCCGCCACCGGCGAGCCGATCCAGATCAAGGCCAGCAAGAAGGTCGCGTTCCGCGCAGCCAAGGAACTGAAGGAAGCGGTCTGACCAACGCCTTTCCTCTGATGGCAACAGAAGCGCCATTCCGGCGGGGACCCGGAATGGCGCTTTTCTGTTATAGAGCGCTTTCCTTGCTCAACTTTTCCGGATCGTCATGCCGCGTTCGCACCTCGCCTTCACCCACGACGTCACCGAGCGCCTCCTGCGCTATGTCGTGATTGATACCCAGTCCGATCCGGCCTCGCCGACCTGCCCGTCCACCGAGAACCAGAAGAATTTGGGCCGCCTGCTGGCGTCGGAGCTGCAGGCGATGGGGCTCACCGACGCCCATCTCGACGAGCACGGCTATGTCTACGCGACAATCCCGGCCACCACCGAGAAGAAGGTCCCGGTAATCTGCTTCTGCTCGCATATGGACACTTCCCCGGACTGCACCGGCGTCAACGTCAAGCCGCAGATCGTGAAGGACTATCGCGGCGGCGACATCGTGCTGCCGGCTGATCCCACCCAGGTGATCCGCTTTGCCGACCATCCTGCGCTCGCCGGCCAGATCGGCCACGACATCATCACGACCGACGGCACCACGCTGCTCGGCGCCGACAACAAGGCGGGCCTTGCCGAGATCATGGATGCGGCGCGGTTCCTGATTCAAAACCCGCACATCAAGCACGGCACCATCAAGATCCTGTTCACGCCGGATGAAGAGATCGGCCGCGGCGTCGACGAGGTCGACCTGAAAACGCTCGGCGCCGACTTCGCCTATACGATGGACGGCGAAAGCGCCGGGCATATCGAGGACGAAACCTTTTCAGCCGACGGCGCCACCATCACCATCGAAGGCGTCTCGACACATCCCGGTTTTGCCAAGGGCAAGATGGAGCACGCCATCAAGATCGCGGCGGCCATCATCGACCGCCTGCCAAAGGATACCTGCTCGCCCGAGACGACTGAAGGCAAAGAAGGTTTTCTGCACCCGATCGGCATTTCGGGCGCGCTGGAGAAAGCCACCATCGGCTTCATCGTGCGCGATTTCACCGACGAGGGCCTGCAGCAAAAGGAAGCCCTGCTCGAAGGCATCGTCAAAGACGTGATGAAGGATTATCCGCGCTCGACCTACCGGATGGAGGTCAAGCCGCAATACCGCAACATGAAACAGGTGATCGACCGCCACCCCGAGACGGTCGAGTACGCCATCGAGGCGATCAAGCGCGCCGGGCTGACACCGGTGCGAAGCTCGATCCGCGGCGGCACCGATGGCTCGCGCCTGTCCTTCATGGGCCTGCCCTGCCCCAACATTTTTGCCG
Source organism: Bradyrhizobium sp. RDI18 (assembly GCF_043203335.1). Classification (NCBI taxonomy): domain Bacteria; kingdom Pseudomonadati; phylum Pseudomonadota; class Alphaproteobacteria; order Hyphomicrobiales; family Nitrobacteraceae; genus Bradyrhizobium; species Bradyrhizobium sp. RDI18. The sequence continues at coordinate 1,284,777 of NZ_JBICRN010000008.1, forward strand.
GCGAACACGCCTTTCATTCACGGCTGGAATGGGTCAGCCGTCAAGATATGGAGAAGGCGGCGGAGACCATCGTGCATCTGGCGATGATCTGGGAAGAGAGGGCGTAGCGAGTCCGCGCACCGCTCTCTTCCGTCAATCCATCCCATCGGCAAATGCGGAGACATGGATTGCTTCGTCGCTTCGCTCCTCGCAATGACGGGGAGAGAGCTTTGCGCGGACGCCAACTAAGACGCCCTTGCGGTCACAATCCAGACCGACGCCGGCAGCAGCACCGCGTCGCCCTTCGCGAACGGCGTGAGCGCTTCGCGAATGGAAGCGGCGACGGCAGCGCGAGCTTCTTCCGGCTGGCCGTCCAGCGCACGGCTGACCGGACCGATCTCCAGCGAACCCTGCACTGCGCCGTCGAGGCCGCGGCCGATCGCTGCATCCAGCATCAGCGGACACGCTTCCATCTCGACGCCGGTAAAGCCGGCCGCGTCCAGGATACGGCGCACACGCGCCTCCGAGGCAAACGCAAACGGCCCGGGGTCTTCCGGCCCAAGCTGCGGCAGCTTTGGCACGTGCTTGTAGGCGGCCGCAAGCGGCGCCATGAAGAACGGATTTTCGCGCGGCTCGCGCCAGCAGGCGAACGCCAACCGGCCCGATGGCTTCAGCGCCCTGCGCATGTTCGAGAAAGACAGCGCCGGATCGGCAAAGAACATCACGCCGAACCGCGAGGCCAGGACATCGAAGCCGGCAGGCTCGAACGGATAGACGGTGGCGTCGGCAAGGATGAAATCGATCGGCAGATCCTTCGGTGCAGCCTGCCGCGCCCGCTCCAGCATCGGGCCGGATACGTCGATGCCGAGCACATGGCCCGATGGCGCGACCTTTTGCGCGAACGCAATCGCGGTGGCACCACTGCCGCAACCGATATCGATGACGCGGTCGCCTGGCTTCAACCTGGCCCGGTCGACGACAAGGTCGGCGACCGGCTTGAGCAGCACGTCCTGCGCCGCCTGCCGCTCCGCCCAGCGCTGTCCGGCCGGACCGTTCCAGTAGGCGACCTGGTCAGCGTTTTGTTCGTGGCTTGCCGGTGTGTCCATTTGCGCGCTCCTTTTTCAGTTTCGAACGTCCGTCGCACCTGTGCCAGGCCGTTGCCGTATCATTGCCGTGATGCCGCATAGTTTGTTCATGTACGCCGAAATTTACAGTCATAACTACACTTTCGTGCATTTCCTTCGGAACGATATCCCGCCTTTCGCGTGATCTATTGCCGCAAGGCAACTGACCGGCACTAGCACCTGGAGGGATCAAGATGAATGGGATGCGCAAATATGCGTTCGGCGCCGCGGCCGCGGCCGCTCTTTTTATCATTCCGATTTCGGCCTTTTCTCAATCCATTGAGATTGGACCGGGAGGCGTCCGAGTAGATCGAGGAGGTGGGCGCTGCGAACAATTGAGGCTTGCCTGCGAAAACAAGGACGCGCTGGGAGAGCGGGGCGAAGGAAATTGCCGCAGATATCGGGAGGCCTGCGGGCGACCAGTTCGCAGGGATGTGTGCGCCGAATTGAGATATGCTTGCCTCAACAAGGATGAGTTGGGTGAACGCGGCGAAGGAAATTGCCGTCGGTATCGCCAGACTTGTAGGGGGCAACTGTAGAGGCCGCTCGCGGGGTGGTCCGGCATCGCTCGGCACCGCCCCGTGCTGCACCTGTTAGCGTTTAGATTGCTGGTAATGGCGTCCTCCATTACGCATCGTGATCGGAAGCTCGGTTCGATGTCGATCAGGTCCGTGGTCGCTCAGCGAGCTTCGATGCTAGCCTGCGCCCTGGAGGCGCTAACGCCGAATTAATCTCATAGGCCTATTATTTCAGGCAGTTCTAGTTGGGTGTCGCGTAAGGGAGCCGTCGCGAGGGACGATCCAGCGACGGCTCCTTTTTCATTTCACTCATTTGAGGTTAGTACACGTGACCACGGCATCGGAAACGCAGAGCCAAACCGAACAACCCGAATCCACCGCACCGAGCAAGCAATCGAGCCGGAAATCGGTCTTGGCGCTAGCGGTGTTCGCTCTTGGAATAAACAGTGCGGCGGCCGTCTATACGCTGCCTCCGGATTTTACCCTGCCGGATATCAGCCGTTTGGCCGAACTGCTTCCACATCAGAAAGCTTCCGATCCGATGGCAGATCCGGCTGTTGCCGCATTGAAGGATATTCAGTCGGCTCAGCAGCAACACGTTGTCGCGCTGCAAGAGAACAATATCCTGTTGCAGCAAAACACAGCTCTTCTTCAGCAGGATTCAATTGCGCTTGCTTCTCTGAGACAAAGCGTCGTGGATGAGCAAGTCAGTGTGAAGAAAATATCCGCTCAGATAGCGGATGAACATGAAGACGTGAAGAAGATATCTGCTCAGCTTTCCAAGCTTATGGCGAAGGTCGACTCGCTGCAAAATGCAATAAAGCCGGAAATAACTTCCTCCATTTCAGCAAGGCACGCTCAAAACCGGCTATCCCGAGTAGTGCGCAAGAAGATGGCTCGGCAGCCTCAATCTGTGGGGCCAGTTTCGGTTGGAGGAGCGCCCCTAATTCTCCCGGCTACCACGACAACCCCACAAGGTTGAATGAGAAGAGCGTAAGGCCGGTCCGCCTTCGCTCTTCAAGCTCGGCGCGACGGCCTTCGCCCCTGCGGAGAGCAAACGTTGCGTCACTGCTGCGAAGGCTGGCATGCCGAGCCGAAGCCCCGCAGGGGCGAAGGCTGGTAGGCGGCGAGATTCGAACTCCCGACCCTCTCGGTGTAAACGAGATGCTCTAACCAGCTGAGCTAGCCGCCCGTAAGCCGCCTGTTTAGCCTCTCGACCCCCTTTGGTGCAAGGTGGGATATCCGCGCTTGGTTGCACTAGTCGCCCGGCCGCCCCGGCAACGCCCCAATCTCGTGGATCCACGGCGCGGCGGAGCGGCACCAGATTTGGCGCACTGGCTTGAGCTGATCGCGCTGGCGGATGCTGCCCCAGCGGATGCCCCAATCGTCCGGCCCGCCGTCTCCGCTGGTGAACAATGGCGAGCCGCAGACTTCGCAAAAATGCTGAAAGCGCGTCCGGCCGTTGTCGCCCTTCTTCGGATAGACCTTCGCCGGCGCGCCGGTTATGCGGACCTGCTCGGCCGAACAGATCACCGTCACCCGGTACGGCGAGCCCGTCAGGTTCTGGCAATCGGTGCAGTGACAGATCGACACTTTTTCAGGGTCGATATCGGCCCGATAGGTCACCCGCCCGCAATGGCATTGCCCGTCGATTTCCATCCCTCATCAACGCCGTCCGCCGGGCCGAGGTTCAAGCCGAGGTCCCATCCGCACAAACAAAAACGGCGCCCGAAGGCGCCGTTTTATCATTTCAGTTCGATGAGCAGTGGTGACTGATCAAGCTCAGTGGGCCGTCAGGCCACCGGCCGCTTCGTCCGAGGCGTCCTGCTTGACCGGCACCTTGGTGTCCTCTTCCCAGACGATCGGCACTGGGGCGCGCACCAGCGCCTTGGCGACGACGTCATCGAGCCGAGCAACCGGGACGATGTCCATACCGCCCTTGATCGCATCGGAAATCTCCGTGAGATCCTTGGCGTTGTCCTCGGGGATCAGCACCGTCTTGATGCCGCCGCGGGCGGCCGCAAGCAGCTTCTCCTTCAGGCCACCGATCGGCAGCACGCGACCACGCAGCGTGATTTCTCCGGTCATCGCGACATCGTGCCGGACCGGAATGCCGGTCATGACCGAGATGATCGCGGTGGCCATCGCGACACCCGCCGACGGTCCGTCCTTCGGGGTTGCGCCCTCCGGCACGTGGACGTGGATGTCGCGCTTGTCGAACAGCGGCGGTTCGACGCCGTAGTTGATCGCCCGCGAGCGGACGTAGGACGCCGCTGCCGAGATCGACTCCTTCATCACGTCGCGCAGATTGCCCGTGACCGTCATCTTGCCCTTGCCGGGCATCATGACGCCTTCGATCGTCAAGAGCTCGCCGCCGACATCGGTCCAGGCCAGACCCGTGACGATACCGACCTGCGGCTCGCTCTCGATCTCGCCGAAGCGGTATTTCGGCACGCCGAGGAAGTCTTCGAAGTCTTCTCGGTGACCTTGACCGACTTCTTCTTGGAGATCATCAGCTCCTTCACCGCCTTGCGGGCGAGTGTGGAGAGCTCACGCTCCAGGTTACGCACGCCCGCTTCGCGGGTGTAGCGGCGGATCATCAACAGCAGAGCATCGTCGTCGATCGACCATTCCCTTGGAATCGAGGCCATGCTTGGAGATGGCGTTCGGGATCAGGTGCTTGCGCGCGATCTCGACCTTCTCGTTCTCGGTGTAGCCGGCGATCCGGATGATCTCCATGCGGTCCATCAGCGGCCCCGGAATATTGAGCGTATTCGCGGTCGTGATGAACATGACGTTCGACAGATCGTAATCGACCTCCAGATAGTGGTCGTTGAAGGTCGAGTTCTGCTCGGGGTCGAGGACCTCGAGCAGCGCCGACGACGGATCGCCGCGGAAATCGGCGCCCATCTTGTCGATCTCGTCCAACAGGAACAGCGGATTCGAGGTCTTGGCCTTGCGCATCGACTGGATGATCTTGCCGGGCATCGAGCCGATATAGGTGCGGCGGTGACCGCGGATTTCGGCCTCGTCACGCACGCCGCCGAGCGAGACGCGCACGAACTCACGGCCGGTCGCCTTCGCGATCGACTTGCCGAGCGAAGTCTTGCCGACGCCGGGAGGCCCGACCAGACACAGGATCGGTCCGGTCAGCTTGTTGGCGCGCGACTGCACGGCGAGATACTCGACGATGCGGTCCTTGACCTTCTCGAGCCCGTAATGGTCGGGTCCAGCACGGCCTGGGCCTGCTCGAGATCCTTCTTGACCTTGGACTTCTTGTTCCACGGAATCGACAACAGCCAGTCGAGATAGTTGCGCACGACGGTAGCTTCCGCGGACATCGGCGACATCTGGCGCAGCTTCTTCAACTCGTGCTGCGCCTTCTCCCGCGCTTCCTTGGAAAGCTTGGTCTTGGCAATCTTCTCTTCCAGATCGGCCAGCTCGTCGCGACCTTCGTCGATCGCCGAGCTCCTTCTGGATCGCCTTCATCTGCTCGTTCAGGTAATACTCGCGCTGGGTCTTCTCCATCTGGCGCTTGACGCGCGAGCGGATGCGCTTCTCGACCTGCAGCACCGAGATTTCGCTTTCCATCAGGCCCAGCACCTTCTCCAGGCGCTGCGTGACGGACAACGTCTCCAGGATGTCCTGGCGATCGGCGATCTTGACGGCGAGATGCTGCGCGACCTGATCGCTGAGCTTGGCGAAGTCCTCGATCTGGCCTGAACCACGCCCACGACTTCGGCGGAGATCTTCTTGTTCAGCTTCACATAGCTTTCGAAGTCGGACACGACCGAGCGCGCCAGAGCCTCGGCTTCGACCGAGTTGGCGTCGGTATCGGCGAGCGCGATCGCGGTCGCCTCGTAATATTCGGTGCGGTCGGAATACTTTTGCACACGCGCGCGCATTGCCCTCGACCAGCACCTTCACGGTGCCGTCGGGAAGTTTCAGGAGCTGCAGCACCGCTGGCGAGCGTACCGACTTCGTAGATGGAATCCGGGCTCGGATCGTCGTCGGACGCGTTCTTCTGCGTCGCGAGCAGGATCAGCGCGTCGTTCTTCATCACCTCTTCGAGCGCGCGGATCGATTTCTCGCGGCCGACGAACAGCGGCACGATCATGTGCGGAAATACGACGATGTCGCGGAGCGGCAGCACCGGATACGAATGGCTTTTCCGCCGAGAACGATGGTTGGCCGGGTTTTTGGAGTCGTCATGGCCTATTCCTTCTGTTTTGCCCCCTTGCACGCAGTCCGCATCGCTTGCGCAACCGCCACAAGGTGCTGGGAGTTCCGGGCCGGTCGGCCGCCCCTTTCGCTGCCGCCGTCTCACCGGATGATCTTTGCGACGAATCTCGAACGTGATTTCCGCCACCATAGGCATTAGGTGGCTATCGGGATATACGGGGGTGTCAAGTCACGGAAAATGACCGCAAATTGCGGATCAGACGCGCGAACAAACGCGCCACAGCGGCCGCCGAAAGGCTCGGCAGCCGCGCTATTGTAGTGCTGAGTTCTGGGCAGCGCGACGGTATCAGGCGCTGGCGCTGCTCTCGACGGCCCGGTCCGAACGGTCCGCATAAATGTAGAGCGGAGGGGCAGTTCGCCCCTCGACAACTTCGCGCGAGATCACAACCTCTTCGACACCTTCGAGGCCCGGCAGATCGAACATCGTCTCGAGCAGGATGCTTTCGAGGATCGAACGCAACCCGCGCGCGCCGGTCTTGCGTTCGATCGCCTTGCGGGCGACCGCGCTCAAGCGCCTCGTCGGCGAAGGTGAGTTCGATGTTCTCCATTTCGAACAGCCGCTGGTATTGTTTCACCAGCGCGTTCTTCGGATCGGTCAGGATCTTCTTCAACGAGGTCTCGTCGAGATCCTCCAGCGTCGCGACCACCGGCAGGCGGCCGACGAATTCGGGGATCAGGCCGTACTTCAGCAAGTCTTCCGGCTCGACATGGCGGAAGATTTCGCCGGTGCGGCGGTCTTCGGGCGCCAGCACCTGGGCGGCGAAACCGATCGAGGTCGAACGACCGCGTGCGGAGATGATCTTCTCAAGGCCTGAGAACGCGCCGCCGCAGATGAACAGGATGTTGGTGGTGTCGACCTGCAGGAACTCCTGCTGCGGGTGCTTGCGGCCGCCCTGTGGAGGCACGGAGGCGACCGTGCCTTCCATGATCTTCAACAGCGCCTGCTGCACGCCCTCACCCGACACGTCGCGGGTGATCGACGGGTTGTCGGACTTGCGGCTGATCTTGTCGATTTCGTCGATATAGACGATGCCGCGCTGCGCGCGCTCGACATTATAGTCGGCGGACTGCAACAGCTTCAGGATGATGTTCTCGACGTCCTCGCCGACGTAGCCGGCTTCGGTCAGCGTCGTCGCATCCGCCATGGTGAACGGCACATCGAGAATCCGCGCAAGCGTCTGCGCGAGCAGCGTCTTGCCCGAACCGGTCGGACCGATCAGCAGAATGTTCGACTTCGCGAGTTCAACGTCGTTGTGCTTGGTCTGGTGATTGAGGCGCTTGTAGTGGTTGTGAACGGCAACCGAGAGCACCTTCTTGGCATGGCTCTGACCGATCACGTAATCGTCGAGCACCTTGCAGATTTCCTTCGGCGTCGGGATGCCGTCGCGCGACTTCACCAGCGAGGACTTGTTCTCCTCACGAATGATGTCCATGCAGAGTTCAACGCATTCGTCGCAGATGAATACGGTGGGACCCGCGATGAGTTTGCGGACTTCGTGCTGGCTCTTTCCACAGAACGAGCAATACAGCGTGTTCTTGAGTCGCTCGTGCCAACCTTGTACTCATTCCTGTCTCCGTCCGCCGTTCGATCCGTTACCCGATCGACCCATTCCGGCACTGTCACCGGACCTGAAGGTAAATAGAGCAAATTCCGTACCAAAAAAGACCCTAACTCAATTACGCACCGTGCGAATCACGGCGTCTCGATTCCCCCGCGATCTTAACCCAATCCACACAGCCAACCATGCTGGCACCCGACTATCAAGAATTCGCTAATCGGGCTCGGAATTGCTACCCGTGACAATACCGTGATTTGTGGCGTTGGCACGGGGAGAAGTTGACGAAATCGACCGAGCGTTGCGGTATTGCCACGTCGCAAAACCGGCACGAAAGCGGAACTTTCGGCCTACGCGGGGGCATAGGCGCGGCTTTCGGCCATATTTGCCGATTCAACCAACCGTTAAGGTCAACGCGGGGTGTCGCGATCCGTATCCTTACGGGACCCTCACCGGCGTCACTTCTTCGGGGCGCTTGTCGATCACCTTGTCGACGATCCCGAAGTCGTGGGCCATATCGGCGGTCAGGAATTTGTCGCGCTCCAGCGCGTCCTCGATCGCCTTGTAGGTCTGGCCGGTGTGCTTCACGTAGATCTCGTTGAGGCGCTTCTTGAGATTCAGGATCTCTTGCGCGTGCAGCATGATGTCGGTGGCCTGGCCCTGGAAGCCGCCGGACGGCTGATGCACCATGATGCGCGAATTGGGCAGCGAGAAGCGCATGTCCTTTTCACCAGCCGCGAGCAACAGCGAACCCATCGAGGCCGCCTGCCCGGTGCACAGCGTCGACACCGGCGGACGGATGAACTGCATGGTGTCGTAAATAGCAAGCCCCGATGTCACCACGCCGCCGGGCGAGTTGATGTACATCGAGATTTCCTTCTTCGGATTCTCCGCCTCGAGGAACAGAAGCTGTGCGACGACGAGCGTCGACATGCCGTCTTCGACCGGACCGGTCAGGAAGATGATGCGCTCCTTCAGAAGCCGCGAGAAAATGTCGTAGGCGCGTTCGCCGCGGTTGGTCTGCTCGACCACCATCGGAACGAGGTTCATGTAGGTTTCAACGGGATCGCGCATGAATCACCCAAGGGTTCGGATAGAGAATAAGCGGGAACGAACATCCATCAGCAAGACAGGCATGACTGCCGCGCGCGGACGAACGTCCCGTGATGCAGGACTTCAGCTCAGCTCACAGATAACAGATATGAGCCAATTTCCTGGCGACAAGGCCGGGCAATTGCGGAGCCGAATGAGAGAAGTTCAAACTGATTCGCAGCCGATCTCATAGCGACGGGTGCCGTCGCCCCGCCGCTATCGCCGTTCATCATTAATGCCGGCCTGACCAAATCGATCAGGCTGCACTCTTCTCGTCGGCCTCGTCGTCCTTGAACAGGTCCTCGCGCGACACCTTCTTTTCGGTCACGTTGGCGAGTTCGAGGATGAAATCGACCACCTTGTCTTCATAAATCGGCGCACGAAGCTGGGCCAGCGCATTGGCATTGTTGCGATAGTAGTCCCAGACCTCCTTCTCGCGGCCGGGCATCGATCGCGCCCGCTCGATCACTGCGCGGCTGACTTCGTCATCGGTCACGGTGATCTTGTTCTTCTCGCCGATCTCCGACAGCACGAGGCCGAGCCGGACGCGGCGGTCGGCGATCTTCTTGTACTCTTCCTTGGCCGCCTCTTCGGTGGTGTTTTCGTCGGCAAAGGTCTTGCCGGAGGATTCCATCTCGGCCTTGATCGAGTTCCACATCAGGTTGAACTCTTCCTCGATCAACGACGGCGGCGCTTCGAATTTGTGGCTGTCGTCGAGCCGGTCGAGCAGCGCCCGCTTGACGCGCTGACGTGTCGCACCGGCAAACTCGGCGACCAGCCGCTCGCGCGCCGCCTCCTTCAGCTTGTCGAGCAGATCGAGTCCGAGCGTTTTTGCAAACTCGTCGTTGATCTCAGTCTCGCCCGGGGCTTCGATCAGGGTTGCCGTGGTCTCGAACTCGGCCGCCTGGCCGGCGAGCTTCTCGCTGGCGTAATTCTTCGGGAACGACACTTTCAGCGTGCGGGTCTCACCGGCCCCGATGCCGACGAGCTGTTCCTCAAAACCCGGAATGAACTGTCCGGTGCCGATCACGACCTGGATGCCCTCGCCGGTGCCGCCGTCGAACGGGGTGCCGTTAATGCTGCCCTTGAAGCTGATGGTGACGCGATCGCCGGTTTCAGCCTTGGCGCCCTCGGCCTTCGCGGCATAGGGACGGTTCTGGTCGGCGATGCGCTTGATCGCCTCGTCGACCTCGGCGTCGGTCACTTCGACCACCGGTTTCTCCACCGAGAAGGTCTTGAAATCGGCGAGTTGGATCGTCGGCACCACCTCGATCGCCACCGTGTAGGTCAGGTCGCTCTTGCCGGCGAGCAGTTCCTCGACCTCTTTCTGCTCAGTCGGCAACGTGATCTTGGGCTCGGTCGCAAGGCGGAAACCGCGGTCGGTGAAGATCTGCGTGTTAGTGTCGCGGATGGTCTGGTCGATGGTCTCGGCCATCACCGAGCGGCCATACACCTTCTTCAGATGGCTCACCGGCACCTTGCCGGGACGGAAGCCGTTGAGCTTCACCTTGTCCTTGAGGTCGACCAGCTTGGCATCGGCCTTGGCATCGAGATCCGATGCGGGAACGCTGACCTTGAACTCGTGTTTCAATCCCTCGGCGAGGGTTTCGGTGACCTGCATGGTGTCAATCTTCTTCCGCTTGCGCCGGGCCAAACGGCCGCGGCAGTGTCTAATCTTGTTCAACGCGCAAGCCTTGCAGCCCTGCGCCGGTGGTTCGGCTGACCTTGGCTCCCCCATAGGGGGAAGCAAGCCCTCCAGTATTCGTCATGCAAACGCTTGGATAGAGCGCTTGGTGCGGGCGGAGGGACTCGAACCCCCACAACTTTCGTCACTGGAACCTAAATCCAGCGCGTCTACCAGTTCCGCCACGCCCGCGTGAAAAGCATCCATACCCGGCCGCGATGCCGCGGGCGGCGGGCTTATAACATGAGCCTACACCTCCGCAGCAAAAAAATGGCCCTTTTTGACAGCCCCGGGGCAAGGCGTCACAGCTAGGACAGGCACATCAGAAAATGGTCCATATCGGTCCGATGGCAAGCCCCAAATCAACGCTAGATCGACGCGAGCTGCTGGCCGGGCTGGGCGCCGCCGCGCTGGCCCCGATATGGCCGGTTTCCGGCGCAGCCCAGGCGCGTCCCCCACTGACGTTACAGGCCAAACCGGAGACCCTCGCACTCCGGCCGGGCGGTACGGCCGCGCCGGTCTGGTCGCTGCAAGGACCCGACCTCACCTTCAAGCGTGGCGAGACGGCCGAGATCGGCTTTGCCAATGAGCTGCCGGTGCCGGTCGTCCTCAACTGGCGCGGTATGGACGGCGTTCCGGCTCACGCCCCCTCACGGCGCGCGCAGCCCTCGCAAGCGGTGGCGAGGCCACCTTGCAGCTTCCCCTGCGCCACGCCGGGACCTTCCTCTGCGAATCCGGGGCTGCTTGGCGATCAACAGGCACAACCAGCGCGGGCACGGCCGTTGATCGTTCGCGAAACCGAGCCGGTCGCTGTCGACCGCGACGAGGTGCTCCTGATCGAGGACTGGCGGGCAAGGCCCGATGGAACAGCGATCGCGCCGGGAATCGATCCGAAGGACACCGCGTCCCTACAAACGATTAACGGCCGGACTTCGCTCGAACTCTCAGGTCGCACCAACGAACGGATCAGGCTCCGCATCATCAGCGGATGCCAACGCTCGGTTGTTGCTATCAAACTGGATGGGCTCGACGTCCGGGTCATGGCCATCGACAGCCAGCCATCGGAGCCGTTCCAGGCCCGCAATGGCGCGCTGGTACTGGCGCCGGGCGGGCGGGTCGATGCCTTCATCGATTTGACCGCTTCGGCAGGCACGACCAACGCGATCCTGCTGCATGATGGCAAGGAAGCCCGCCCGATCGGCAAGCTTGTCGTCTCCAGCGAACCGCCGGTCCGCGCGGCCCCGCTGCCACCCGCCCCGCCGCTGCCCTCCAACGGCCTGCCCGAGCGGCTCGACCTCAAGGGGGCGATCCGGATCGATGTTGTGCTGGGCGGCGGACCTTCCGGCGACTGGATGACGCCAGCCAATTTTGCCGAGAGTGCCCCGCCCGCCTTCCGCGCCAGGAAAGGCCGCACCGTGGTGCTGGCGCTGATCAACCGCGCCGCGGTCGCCACCGTTTTCCACCTCCACGGCCATCATTTCCGGCTGCTGGACCGGCTCGACGATGGCTGGAAGCCGTACTGGCTGGATACGCTGGCGATCGAGCCCGGTCAGACCCAACGCATCGCCTTTGCCGCCGAACATGCCGGCCGCTGGCTGATCGAATCCGTCAACACCGACTGGGCGGCACCACGACTGGTGCGATGGTACGCTGTCGAATGAGGAGCAAGCCATGAGCAAGCCGGTTCCCGCCATCCGCAGCGTCAAGGCGCGACCGCTCGTCGTGCCGCTCGCGCGCCCCGTGAAGAACGCCTTTGGCGTGATCGACGTGGGTCCGTTGGTCCTGATCGATGTCGAGACCGATCGAGGCGTTACCGGCCACTCCTACATTTTTGCCTACAGCGAGCTGACTCTGAAGCCACTGGTGCACCTGATCGAGGAGATCGGGCGCGAGTTGGTTGGCAAGCCGGTGGCGCCCTTCGACTTGATGAAGACGATGGACGCAAAATTCCGCCTGCTCGGCTGGCAGGGCCTGGTCGGCATGGCGGTGTCGGGCCTCGACATGGCCTATTGGGACGCGCTCGGCCAGATAGCGGGCAAGCCGGTGGTTGAACTGCTCGGCGGTTCGCCAAAGCCGATCCGGGCCTATGACAGCTATGGCGTGGTCGATCCGGTGGCGGACGAAAAGGCGCTGCGCCGCTCGCTGGAGCAGGGGTTTCGCGGCATCAAGATCAAGGGCGGTGACGGCGATGCCGCCAATGACGAGCGCGTCGTCAAGGGCGTGCGCGCCCTCATCGGCCCCGACATCGCGCTGATGATCGACTTCAACCAGTCGCTCGATCCCGCGGAAGCCACGCGCCGTATCGGTCGGCTCGCGCCCTACGATTTGCACTGGATCGAAGAACCTGTGCCGCAGGAAAACCTCTCGGGACACGCCAAGGTCCGCGAGACTTCGCCGACGCCGATTCAGGCTGGCGAGAACTGGTGGTTCCCGCGCGGCTTTGCCGAGGCGATCGCGCTAGGCGCCAGCGATTTCATCATGCCCGATCTGATGAAGTGCGGCGGAGTCAGCGGCTGGCTGCAGGTCGCCGCCCAAGCCGAAGCCGCCAACATCCCGATGTCGAGCCATCTGTTCGCCGAAGCCAGCGCCCATATGCTCGCGGTGACGCCGACCGCGCACTGGCTCGAATTTTTGGATTTCGCCAGCGTGATCCTCGCCCATCCCGCCGAGATCGTCGACGGCACGGTCACCGCGCGTGGACCGGGGCTGGGGCTGGAGTGGGACGAGACGGCGGTGGCGAAATACCTCGTCGGATAGCGCGTCGCCTTACGGGCGCGTCCAGAGATAGCGCGCGTCCGGCTCCTTCCCTTCATTGCGTGCACCGTCGGTTTCCTCAACGAGCGCGAAGCCCTGCCCCTCGTAAAAGCGTCGCGCTCCCGGATTTCGCTGAAACGTCCAAAGCTGGAGGCAATCGAACGCGCGCTTTGCGATCTGCAGCAACTCGCTGCCGACGCCGCGTCGTTGTGCTTCCGGCAGCACATACAACTGATCAATCCACCCGCTTCGGAAGGCGATGATGGCTGCCAGCGCACCGCCCTCGAAAGCCCCGTGTACCTGACACCCCGTGAACACGCGATCTCGGTAGAACCATCGGTCTTCATCGGGCGTATGTAGTCCGGCGAGCCACGGAAGGGCGTTATCGAACGCGGCGCGATGCACCCGCGCGGCTTCATCCATGTCATATAGCTGCAGCCGCCGCGTCTTCACTGGATGTGGGGCTTTGCCGTGAGTTCGATTCCAAGCGCCTTCATCACGGCAATCGTCGTCTTCAAGGTCGGATTGCCGTTGGCACTGAACGAGCGATAGAGCTGCTCGCGTGAAAGTCCGGTTTCATTGGCGATCTGTGTCATCCCCTTAGCACGAGCAACAACGCCGAGGGCATGCGCGATATAACCTGCATCTTCCGTCTTGAAGGCTTCCTCCATAAATACGGCAATCGCCTCGTCGGACAGCAGATCCTCAGCCGGATCGTAGGTTGTTAGCTTCTCGCCCATCTCATTCACTCCATGCCTTGGCAAGATGCTTCGCCGTTTTGATGTCCTTCGCCTGCGTGCTCTTGTCGCCCCCGCAAAGCAGCACGATGATCGTGTCTCCCCGTTTCTGAAAATAGACACGGTAGCCGGGACCGTAGTGGATCCGCAGCTCGCTGACGCCTTCGCCAACCGGCTCAGCGTCACCTGCGTGCCCTTGAGCCAGCCGATCCAGTCGAGAAGCGATCACCGCACGAGCCCGATGATCCTTGAGCCGCAGGCGCCACTTTCGAAACGTCTCTGTTTGCTTCAGCTCAAGCACATGTAGTTTATAAACTACGAACTTTCAAAAATCAAGCGACCCTCAATACTCAATCCCGAACTCGTCATAGACCCGGCGGAACACCGCGGGCAGCACTTCCGAAAGGTCTTCCGCGATCAGGCCTGGCCCCGCCTCGCCCGCGGCTTCGCCGTGCATCCAGACGCCGATGCAGGCGGCTTCATAGGCCGGCACGCCTTGCGCCAGCAGTCCCGCGATCATGCCGGCCAACACATCGCCGGCCCCCGCCGTCGCGAGCCAGGGCGGCGCGTTGGAGGCAATGCTGGCACGCCCGTCCGGCGAAACCACCACCGTGTCCGGTCCCTTCAGCAACACCACCGCGCTGGAGCGCTGGGCGGCGTCGCGCACCCGCTCCAGCTTCGACCGGCCGGGGTGCTTGTTGCTGATATCGCTGAACAGGCGCGGAAACTCGCCCTCATGCGGGGTGAGAATGACCTGAGGGTCCTCGCTGGCCTTGATCGCTTCAAACAGCCGCTCCGGCGCTTCGGCAAAACTCGTCAGCGCATCGGCGTCGAGCACGAGGCCGCGTTTCGTCGAGAGCGCGGTGTGAACGAAATCGCGCGTGCGGGCGCCGATGCCGGCGCCCGGCCCGATCACGATGGAATTGAGCCGTCTGTCGCCCACGAGGTCGGCGAATTCGATCACGGTATCGACGGGACGCACCATGACTGCCGTCAGCGCCGCGGCATTCACGGCGAGCGCATCGCGCGGCGAGGCCACCGTGACGAGGCCAGCCCCTGCCCGCAGCGCGCCACGGGCCGCCAGCCGCGCCGCACCCGTCGACGCCAGCTCCCCCGACAGCGCGACGGCGTGGCCGCGGGCATATTTGTGGCCGTCGATAGAAGGCACCGGAAAGGATTTTCGCCAGCTCTGCGGAACGTTCTCGAACGTCTGCGGCCGGATCTCCTCGAGCACATGCACATCGATGCCGATCTCGGCGACGCGGACGCGGCCGCAATGCTTGCGCCCGGGCATCAACAGATGCGCCGGCTTGCGGCGGAAGAAGGTCACGGTTTCGGCGGCGTTGATTGCTGCACCCATCACCGCGCCCGTGGTGCCGTTGATGCCGCTGGGCAGGTCGACGGCCAGCACCGGCGCGCCATTGGCGTTGATCGCCTCGATCATCTCGAGCGGATCGCCCTTGACCGGACGATTGAGACCTGCGCCGAACAGCGCGTCGATGATCAAGGCCGGCTTGCCGATCGCCTGTGGGTTGAACGGCAGCACCGGATATTTCCAGCCGCGCGCGGCGAGCGCGGCATCCCCTGCAGGCTGTCGCGCTCGCACAACAGGATGACGGAAACCTCGCGCCCGCGGGCGGCGAGTTCGGCGGCCGCCACAAAGCCGTCGCCGCCATTGTTGCCGCGGCCGGCGACCACGACGATCGGGCCCTCCTCGACGAGATCCATCGCGACCTCCGCCACGGCCTGGCCGGCGCTCATCATCAACGCGAAGCCGGGCGTTCCGCCGGCGATCGTCAGCCGGTCGGCCCGCTCCATCTCGGTCGTGGTCAAGACTTCCATGCCGAATCCTCGATCCATCCGCCTTTTCTGAAGGCATATCCCCGTCGCGCCCGTGGCTCGCCTCGCCCCGCCCGCACACAAAATGATCGATTTGCCTATTTTGTAAGCTTCGCTATCATGCGAGCCGCCGGCGGACCTCTCTCACTTGCCTGTTAAAAGTCTGATAACGTTCCGAAATCAGCCGCATTAACAACTTGGCATAGACCCTGCTTTTGAGGAAGCCTGTTGAAAAGCCGAGCTCAGGATCGTCGCAGTCAGCGGCAATTATGAGCAGCTCCGGCTTTGCAATCATGAGCAGTTCCGGCTTTGCCGGATGCAAGGATCAAACCAGACGGCGCCCGGTAAGTTCACCAGGCTGCGACATCGAAACTATCTGCACGCTGCAATTTGGAAATGCCCGGGAGGCGCTCAGTGAAGAAGATTGAAGCCATCATCAAGCCATTCAAGCTCGACGAGGTGAAAGAGGCGCTTCAGGAAGTCGGACTGCAGGGTATCACGGTCACCGAGGCCAAGGGGTTCGGCCGGCAGAAGGGACACGCCGAGCTCTATCGCGGTGCGGAATACATCGTGGACTTCCTGCCCAAGGTGAAAATCGAGATCGTGATTTCGGATGAGCTGGTCGAGAAGGCGATCGACGCGATCCGCCGCGCCGCCCAGACCGGGCGCATCGGCGACGGCAAGATCTTCGTCTCCAATATCGAGGAAGCGATCCGGATCAGAACCGGAGAATCCGGGCTGGACGCTATCTGAGCCGGGTGCTATCCGAAAGTTTGCGACTGAAAAACAAGAAAAGGGCTGCTTCCGCGGCCTGATTTCGTTCGCGATGCCTCGATCGTCTGCGAAATGTCGCGCTCCGGAAACCGTCCCGTAAGCCAAAAGGGGTATTCATGAAGACCGCTAAAGACGTCCTGAAATCGATCAAGGACAACGACGTAAAATACGTCGATCTGCGCTTCACCGATCCGCGCGGCAAGTGGCAGCACGTGACCTTCGACGTCAGCATGATCGAAGAGGACACCTTTGCCGAAGGCCAGATGTTCGACGGCTCCTCGATCGCCGGCTGGAAGGCGATCAACGAATCCGACATGTGCCTGATGCCTGATCCGGTGACCGCGACGATCGACCCGTTCTTCGCCGAGACCACCATGGTCATCGTCTGCGATGTGCTGGAGCCGACCACGGGCGAGCCCTACAACCGCGACCCCCGCGGCATCGCCAAAAAAGCCGAGGCGATGGTGAAATCGTCGGGTGTCGGCGACACCGTGTTCTTCGGCCCCGAGGCCGAATTCTTCGTGTTCGACGACGTGCGCTATCAGACCACCCCCTACAACACCGGCTTCAAGCTCGATTCCTCGGAACTGCCGATCAATTCGGACACCGAGTATGAAGGCGGCAATCTCGGCCACCGCATCCGCACCAAGGCCGGCTACTTCCCGGTCCCGCCCCAGGACTCGGTGCAGGACATGCGCTCGGAAATGCTCGGCGCGATGGCCAAGATGGGCGTCAAGGTCGAGAAGCATCACCACGAAGTCGCTTCCGCCCAGCACGAGCTCGGCATGAAGTTCGACACCATGACGCTGATGGCCGACCAGATGCAGATCTACAAGTACTGCATCCACCAGGTCGCCCACATCTACGGCAAGACCGCCACCTTCATGCCGAAGCCGGTCTACGGCGACAACGGTTCGGGCATGCACTGCCACCAGTCGATCTGGAAGGACGGCAAGCCGGTGTTCGCCGGCAACAAATACGCCGACCTCTCGGAGACCTGCCTCCACTACATCGGCGGCATCATCAAGCACGCTAAGGCGATCAACGCCTTCACCAACCCGTCGACCAACTCTTACAAACGCCTGGTCCCGGGCTATGAAGCCCCCGTGCTGCTCGCCTACTCCGCGCGCAACCGCTCGGCCTCCTGCCGTATCCCGTATACGGCGAACCCGAAGGCCAAGCGCGTCGAAGTCCGCTTCCCCGACCCGATGGCCAACCCCTATCTCGGCTTCGCCGCGATGCTGATGGCCGGCCTCGACGGCATCAAGAACAAGATCGATCCGGGTCCGGCGATGGACAAGGACCTCTACGATCTTCCGAAGGAAGAGCTGAAGCAGATCCCGACCGTGTGCGGCTCCTTGCGCGAGGCACTGGAAAACCTCGACAAGGACCGCGCCTTCCTCAAGAACGGCGGCGTGTTCGACGACGACTTCATCGACAGCTTCATCGAGCTGAAGATGACCGAAGTAGAGCGCTTCGAAATGACCCCGCATCCGGTCGAGTTCGAGATGTATTATTCGCAGTGATCTAGCGCGGCGTTCGCGCCGCCAGTATCACCGTCCGACAATGCGAAAGGCGCTCCTCGCGGGGCGCCTTTTGTTTTTGCGAAGGAAAGTCAGGCATTTGGCTGCCTCGTTCGTGTGCTCATACGGCCAACCGCCGCCGCGAATTCTGGCCCGCAAGCGCTCCAAGGCCGTCATACGAGCGGGAACCTCGCAATGTCGCCGCGCGTTGAGGGGGGTCCATCAGAATGCGTCGAAGGAGGACGCCGCCCATGAACAAAGCAACCCTGAATAGAACAACCTTGAATAGTCTCGCGACCACATGCGTTGCCCTGGGGCTCGCCCTTGCCGCGGCTCCGGCCACGGCTCAGGACACCGGGCGGACGAGGGTCGGCACGCTCACCTGCAACATAGCGCCCGGTGTCGGCCTCGTCGTCGGGGGGCAGCGGCAACTGAGCTGTATCTATGCGTCATCGAGAGGCAGGGGGCGCGAGGCTTATGAGGGCACAGTCAGCACGCTTGGCCTCGACATCGGCGCCACCACCGGCGGCCAGTTGGCCTGGACGATTTTTGCGCCGACCACGCTGCGCCGGGCGGCATTGGCGGGAACCTATACGGGTGCGACCGCCGGCGGCACGGTCGGCGCCGGAGCGAGTGCCAACGTCCTGGTTGGAGGCTCGGACCGCACGGTCATGATGCAGCCGCTATCCGTGCAGGGGCAGACAGGCGTGAACATTGCGGCAGGCGTATCCACAATGGAGCTGCGGCCGGCGGCCGCTGCGCCTGCGCGCCGCGCGCCCCAGTGACGACATCATCGCTGGCGAACTAGTCGGCGGCTCGCCGCCTGGATCATTGCCACAAGATGCGAAAGGCGCCCGCATTCGGGCGCCTTTTGTTTTGGTGGCGGCCACTTCCGCTCATGCTCAAAGCAATCCGGGTTCCAGCGATCTTGCGGTTCCCGAATCCCAGTGAAATCAAGACTTCTCCCAAATCGTGGCGGTCATTGTCGCTTTTGGACCTCGCTGGCGGGGTACTCGTGGGCGAGAACAATAAGAGGCGGCATCCCCCAATGGCGACAAAAGACGGTTTCCAGCCGGATCGTTCTCCTATCTTTCTCTCCGAACCTGCCGAAGAAATCGGGCAGCCGGATATCGGGAAGGTTTGGGAAAGAGCGGTTATCTCGTCGCGAATCCTGAAGGCGAGTATTTGGGCCGCAACGGCGACAGCGATCGGTATCGCGTTCCTATCGGTGGCAGATCCAGTCGCGCTCGTTGAGAACGTCACGGCTGCGTGGGTCGAAAAACCGGCGCTTCAGCCTGACGCCGGTCCGTCGGCGCCGGCAATTCAATCGATCGCCGGCACTCAGGATTTGCCGACGACGACAAGCGACGCGCCGGCGCGCGACGAAGTTGCTGCAGCTTCTGAACCTGCCGATCAGAATCAAACCGCGATCGGTCAGCCGCCAGCCGAAGCCTTGTTGAAGGAATTCGAAGCCTGGGCGGCCAAGGAAGATTCACGGGCACAGGTCGTGCCCGTACAGCCCGCGCAAGCTGCCCCGGTGCAGGTTGCGCAAGATGCCCCAGTTCAGGCAAAGCCAACGAAAAAACATCGACGGGCCCGGTCCGAGCGCAATGCGCGAGCAGAGATCCGAACCCAGCGAAATCATCGAGCAAGAGTCCGGGAAGAGCAAAATGCACGGGTCGAGGTACCGGACGCCCGAGCACAGGAGCAGTCAGTGCAAAATGCCCAGACACCGTCGCTCCTGCAAAGCTTGGGTTTGCGTTAATACAGCGTCACCGCAATCGCGCTTCGCCAAGGCCTCCGATGCAGCAAGCGTAGCCCGGGTGAGCGCAGCGACACCCGGGCCACGTCGAAAGGATACCCGCATATCGCGGAGCCTGTCATCGGGCGCGCATTCGCGCGACCCGTTGGCTCTTGCGGGCCTACTTGCTTTACTGATTTGCCTGCCGTGCAAGCGCGATCTTGTGCCGGGGCCGCGACAAATTAACACGACGGGCAAATCACTTCTGATTTTCCGAAATCATGTCAAGCACAGGAATCAAAAATATTCCGCTTCACGCGAGAGGCAAATCAGCCGCATAACTCCGCCCGTCTCACCCATTGAGGGGCGCTCGCGATCGTCACGAACGTGCGGTGAGATGCGGTGGACGCGGAATGCGCAAGACGTAGGCGCAGGAAGCGTACGGCGAAGTCGTGTGGTTCTGGCGCCGCGGTGCTGGCGTTAAGTTCTTGGGAAGAAGCTTCTCAGGGGCGACGGAGGCAAGAAAGCCGTTCTCCGGGAAGAGCACGAAGTAAGCCGTAAAGCCATTGCGCAGGGAAGGCCGGGATGCTCCCGCTGTACCTGTATGCTCGTGTGCGCGTTCTTTATGCGCAACTGCACACGAGACCGCGGGTGCAGCCAGCACCCGGTCTTCTCTGCGCCCTCTCTGAATGAGAGGGCGGGAAGTGAAGAGCAAACCTCGGGCATCACATGCCGCGAGAATGCGAGCGTACGTCCTCACGCTGTTTGACAGTTGAATCAGAATCCATCCTCACGTCGTCCCTGCGCACGCAGGGACCCATATGTGGACGGCCCCCGTGGCACAAGAGCTTTTTGAGTGAGATCGGATCGCTTGCATCCATATGTCCGGCCTGTGAGTGCGGTTGTGTTGACCGCTGGCCAAGATGGGTTGCGCGATGCGAGTTCCAAACAACCTAGCGGCCTGTTGGCGGCCAATGGGTCCCACGGATTGTCTCGCATCGTTGCTCGATCGATCGCTCCATCTGCTCTTGCAGCTTCCGGGTCGGTCGGCGGACGAGCCGCCGGCCGGCCAACCTGTTTGACCTGTTTAAGCGGCGACTGCCGCCGTGGCATTGATCCGCGCCGCGTCGTACGCCTCCCCCGTGACCATCAGCTTCCAGGCGATGCGGGCCACCTTGTTGGCGAGCGCTACGGCCGCAAGCTTCGGCGGCTTGCGCTGGATCAATGCCAGCAGCCAGCGCGAGTGATGGCCGCGGCCACGCCTGGCCTGCTGGATCACCGCGGTCGCCCCGATCACCAGCAGGCGACGAAGGTCCTCATCGCCGGCCCGGGTGATCTTGCCGAGCCTGGTCTTGCCGGCGGTGGAATGGTCCTTGGGCGTGAGGCCGAGCCAGGCCGCAAAGTGACGACCGGAGCGGAACGCGCGCGGATCTGGTGTCTTCATCACCAGCGCCGTCGCCACGATCGGGCCGACCGAAGGGATCTTTGCCAGCCGGCGGCCCATGGCATCGCCACGGTGCCAGGCCATCAGCTTGGCCTCGATCGCCTCCAGCTCGCCCTCGAGCCTGGTGCATTCGCGGCCCAGCACCGTAAACAGCTCGCGCGCCATCGCGGGAAGCGTCTCGTCCTGGGCAATCTGCGCCAACAACGGCTCGATCTTGTCCAACCCCTTGGGCGCAATCAGGCCATACTCCGCCGCATGGCCGCGGATCGTATTGGTCAACTGGGTGCGCCGGGCGATCAATCCATCGCGGATTCCTGTCAGCATTAATGCAGCCTGCTGCTCGGCGCTCTTTACCGGCACAAACCGCATGCTCGGCCGGCTCATCGCCTCACACAGGCCCTCCGCATCCCGCCAGTCATTCTTGTTCCGCGTCACATAGGGCTTCACCAATTGCGGAGCCATCAGCTTCACCTCATGGCCAAGCTTGCGAAGCTCCCGCGCCCAATATTGCGAAGCCCCGCAGGCCTCCATCCCGATCACGGTCGGCGGCAATTTGGCAAAGAACTCCAGCACCTGCTTGCGCGAAAGTTTCTTGCGCAACACCACCTGCTCCGCCGCATCAACTCCATGCAGCACAAAAATATACTTCGACGTATCCATTCCAATGCGGCTAATCTGCTTCACGGACGGCTCCCTTGTCTGAGATTTGCAACAACCTCATTCTGGCACACTGATGCCGTAGGGGGCCGTCCACACCATCAACCACCGATACCGATTGTTAACGGCCTGGCGTCTCCCGTCACGCCTTATCGATGGATCACGCGGTATGGGTCCCTGCGTGCGCAGGGACGACGCGAATGATTAGGCACCGCACGATGCTACGACACCAGCGCGACGCCGACCTAGCTCCGCTTCAGCGGATTCTCCTTCAAAAACTGCTCAAGATCTCCCTGCACCGAATATGGCAGCGGGATCGGGTCGCCCATGTGGTCGATCGCGCGGTCGAGGCAGAGGCGCAGCATGCGCGCCAATTCGGCCTTGCGATACGGCTTGGCGAGCAACAGCACGCCCTCGCCGAGGCGCTCGCTCGAACCAAATGCATCGAAGGTGTGGCCGGACGTATAGAGCACCCGGAGCGGCCGGCGCAGCTTGGCGACCTCTTCTGCAAGCTGCCGGCCGTTCATTGCGCCGGGCATCACTATGTCGGTGAACAGCAGATCGAATGCCACACCGGATTTGACCAGCTCGAGCGCCTGCGCCGCGCTGGCGGCGGCAATGACCGTGTAGCCGAGGCTTTCAAGCCGGCCGACGACATGCGCCCGCACCACGTCGTCATCCTCCACACAGAGGATGGTTTGCGTTCCGCCGCGCAATTCGACGTCCGCCTTCGGCGGTGCGGCAGGCCCGTCCAAGGGCTCGGTATCGGCCTTCTCGGTATCGGCTGTGGGCAGAAGCATGCGGAAACAGGCGCCCTTGCCCTCCTCGCTCTCGACCACGACGCTGCCGCCGGATTGCTTTGCAAATCCGAACACCATGCTCAGTCCAAGTCCCGTGCCCACGCCGAACTGCTTGGTCGAAAAGAACGGCTCGAAAATCCTGTCGCGGATCGCGGGTGGAATGCCGGCGCCGGTATCGATCACCTCGATCACGACATAGGCGCCCACGCCGAGCCCACCCATGTCGGCGTCATGCTCCCCGCGCATGAGATTTCCCGTCCTGAACAGCAGCCTGCCGCCATCGGGCATGGCGTCACGGGCGTTGATCGCGAGATTGACGAGGGCGGAGGAGAGCTGGCTCCCGTCGACAAAAGCCGGCCAGACTTGATCGCTCAATGCCGTTTCGATTTGAATCTGTCGTCCGAGCGTCGGCGCCAGCAGTTGCACCACTTCCTCGACCAGCGCGTTGACGTCGGTCTCGCGCGGGCGCAGCGGCTGTTTGCGGGCAAAGGCCAAGAGGTTGGCCGTGAGCTGGGATGCGCGATCGGCGGCATCGCCGATCATCCGAGCGATCGAGGCGAGCGCCGGATCATGCTTGACGCCGTCGGCGAGGATTTCGATCGTGCCCGTGATCACGGTCAGCACGTTGTTGAAGTCGTGGGCGATGCCGCCGGTCAGTTGTCCGACCAATTCCATCTTCTGCGCCTGGAACAACTGTTCCTCCGCGGCGCGCTTGGCGTTGATGTCCCTGACGAAGGCGTTGATGACGTAACCCTCGCCGCGGTGCAGTGCTGTGAGCGATACTTCGGCGAAGAATTCGCGGCCGTCCTTGTGCAGCAGCGGCGTTTCGTATCGCCCGCCAACGGGGCTGGCTGCCGCCTCGCTCAGGAAGCGATCGACCCATTGCCGATGCACGGCGCGCTGCGATTCCGGAAACACCAGTTCGTCCACGCTCCTGCCGACGGCCTCAGTGCGCGTCCATCCCATCAGGGCCTCGGCTTGTGGACTCCAGCCGAGGATGACGCAGCGCTCATCGGTCTGGACGAAAGCGTCGAGCGAACCCTCGATAATGGCTTGCGCCATGTCGCTGTCGATCAGCGTCTGGTCAGCGCGTCCCTCCTCTGCTCCGTTGCGTCCATCCGCAAGGCCAGCGACATCGGAAAGCCCGTGCCAAAGCCTCGCTGCAGCAAGAATCGTAAACAGGCCGGTGATTGCAGCGCTCGCCAGCGCGGCGCCGATGATGATCGCCAGCGGCCCCAGCGAGGGGGCACGCGTCGCCAGGATATAGGTAACTACGCTCACGACGCAGGACGTCACGAGGACCAGCAAGATCATCGCCGGCGCGAGACGTCCAGGTTGCGTCATGGCGGCTTTACCCGTGCAGAGATGATGGGTGACTTAGCCGACTTCCCGGAGCCGATCCCATCTTTTCGGCCCCGTAGGATTACGGATGAGGTCGCTCCGGGACGCGCGTCTGCCCGGTCAGCTCGCCCGCTCGTGCGCCTTGAGCGCCGCCCCGAACGCCTCGAACAGCTTGCGATTGATCGGGTTGCGCTGCGGGTCATACTCGGCATGCCACTGCACGCCGAGCGCAAAGCTCGGGGCGTCCGCGATCCGGATCGCTTCGATGGTGCCGTCCTCGGCAATGCCTTCGATGACGACGCGCCTCCCCGGTTCAAGGATGCCCTGCCCGTGCAGCGAATTCACCCGGATGGTTTCGCAGCCGAGCAGGCTTGCAAAGGTGCCGCCGGGCGTGAGGTGGACGTCGTGGCGGTCGGCGAACACGACCGTGGGATCGGGATGAATCTCGCCGTTCTCCAGGCGCGGCATGCGGTGGTTGATGCGACCGGGGATCTCGCGGATTTCCGGGTGCAGCGAGCCGCCGAAGGCGACGTTCATTTCCTGCAGGCCGCGACAGATGCCGAAGATCGGCACGCCGCGGGCAACGCAGGCCTCTGTCAGCGCCAGCGCGACGTCGTCGCGGTGGATGTCGTAGGGCTCGTGCCTCTCATGCGGCTCGGTCTTGAAGCGGGTCGGATGGACATTGGCCCGCGCGCCAGTCAGCACGATGCCATC
This sequence comes from Bradyrhizobium sp. RDI18, assembly GCF_043203335.1. NCBI lineage: Bacteria > Pseudomonadati > Pseudomonadota > Alphaproteobacteria > Hyphomicrobiales > Nitrobacteraceae > Bradyrhizobium > Bradyrhizobium sp. RDI18. The sequence continues at coordinate 1,309,296 of NZ_JBICRN010000008.1, forward strand.
GACGACGTCGAGCAGCGCGCCGATGTCGGTAATCTCGGGCGACCCGGCAAACATCAGCGGCAGTGCCCCCGCCACGTCGGTGACTGCGCGCAAATTGCGCTCTCCGACCATCTGGGTCTGAAAACGATTTTCGACGCGATAGGCGTTCCCGATCACACCGACCACGGGCCGTCTCATCGCCAATTTTCCGCTGTCATCGTCCTGTGCAAGGACCTTCTAGGTTGGGCCGCCATTGCAGGCGATAATGCCCGCGAGCCGGCGGCGGATCAATATCCGGCAGCGGCCTGCGGGCCTGCCCTGCTATTTTCGCGTGAACGCCTCGCGGGCGTCGATGCCGTCGGCCCCAGGCAAACCGGCCGTCCGGAGCGCCGCGGCAGCCGAATTGGCGGCATCACCCAGCCATGGCAGTTTCGCCTGAATTCCACGCGTGACCGGCTCGCCCAGCGCGCCGCCGAAATCGACCGGCCAATATCCGTTCGGCACCACCTCAGCCGATATCCCCTGAAGGCGATAGCCGCTGCCGAGCACCGCCTCGGCGTCGTCGGGTGCTACCCGCCGCGCGGTGCCGGGGGTGGCTGGATCGGTAAAGGTCACGAGCACCGGGATCAGCGCGTCTTTTACCGGCACGACGCCGGTCAACCGGCTCATCTCGTTAAACGAGACCCGCTTGCCGGCCGCCGCCGTATAGGCGCGCAGAGCCACGTAGTTCACGTCGTCGAGGACGAGGTTGTTGTCGACATGCGCAAGCAGCGCGACAAGGTTTTTGCCTTGCCCGAGTTCGACGAAAATGGCGTCGCCGACGGTCCGGGTCTGACCGCGGCGGGTGTAGCTGCGATCGGGATGAACGGCCACCACGCCGGATGCCGATCTGCGCCCCTGCGGCGTCTCGACGTCGACCGACAGACGATACTTGTGGGCGGGACGGTTGATTCTGATCTGGTCGCCGACCACCAGCGCCGCCAACAGCGCAATCGGGCCGAACCATTTGAAATTCATCTCATCCTCGCCGGCGCCATAGCGGATTCGTCTACCGCTTGGCATACCGGACGTGGCAGCGTCAAACCGGCGCGTGCGCTGCCGCTTGATCCCGGCGGCGTTTTTGGCGAAAGACTGCAGACGACATTCTGCGAGAAGGAATCAACGTGACAGGTCCGGCTGACAATCGCCTTCATGCCCGCAACGATCTGGCGTGGGCGATATCGGTCGGCGGCATCAGCGTGGTGCTGTTCGCCGCGCTGCTGGTGTTCACCTGGCACTTTGCCGCGACGCTGTTCCTGATATTTACCGGCATGCTGCTCGGTGTCGCGCTCAACGCCATGACCAACCTGCTTGGACGCGTGGTGCGGCTGCCGCATGCGCTGCGCCTGACGATGGTCTGTCTGGTGGTCGCGGGCATGCTGTCGGGCATCGTCTTCCTCGGCGGCACTACGATCGCCCAGCAGACGACGGCGTTGAGCAACACGCTCAAATCGCAGCTCGTCAACGTCAAAGGCTTCCTGGAGCGGAACGGCATCGACACCAGCTTTTTCGATTTCGGCACCCTGTCGTCGACGTCGGATGATGGCACGCCGGCGCCCGCCGCGACGCCGACGCCGCACACGCTTCCCAGCGCCGGCACGATTGCGGCCAGCGGCGGCGCCATCTTCAGCCAGAGCCTGAAACTGATCCTGGGCACCGCCAGCGCCGTCGGAAACTTCTTCATCGTGCTGTTTTTGGGCATTGCCTTCGCGACCCAACCGAGCGTCTACCGCAATGGCCTGCTGTTCATGGCGCCGGTGAAGCATCGCGTGCGCGCGGTTGCGATCGTCGACCGGATCGGCGAGACGCTGGAGCGCTGGCTGATCGCGCAGATCATCACCATGGTGGCGGTATTCCTGGTAACCTGGATCGGGCTGTCGATCATCGGCATCCAGAGCTCGTTCATCCTGGGCATCCAGGCAGGCCTGCTCGCCTTCATCCCGACCGTCGGTGCCATTCTCGGCGGGCTGATCGTAGTGCTGGCAAGTCTCGCGTCGGGATGGGTCGCGGGCCTCTCCGCCTTCATCCTGTTCCTCGGCGTGCACGCGCTGGAAAGCTACGTGCTGACGCCGATCATTCAGCGGCAGGCGCTGGATATTCCGCCTGCGACGCTGTTTGCGTTCCAGATCCTGCTCGGCGTCGTCTTCGGCATTTGGGGCTTGGCGCTTGCGCTGCCGCTGATGGCGATCGCCAAGGTGATGATCGATCATTTCAAGGCGGAAGCGGCGCCGCCGGCCGCCGCCATCACGACGGCGGCCTGAACGGTGTCAGTCCGCCGTGGTCAGCACCGTCTCGGTATGCTCGACCTCGGGCGGCGAAGCAAAGTACGGCCCGACCAGCGCGCGCCAGGCGGTGAAATCATCCGAGCCGCGAAAGTCCACGGTGTGGTTTTCCAGCGTCTCCCACTTCGCCACCAGCCGATATCGCTGCGGCTTCTCGATCGATTTGTGCAGTTCAAACCCCTTGCCGCCTTTGGCGCGCAGGAACAGCGGACGCGCCTTGGCGACGGCCGCTTCAAAATCCTTCTCGGTGCCCGGCTTGACGTCGATTTGTGCGATTTCGGTGATCATTGGGTTACGCCCTCTCGTGAGAATTGGCGTGTCTAACCCAGCCGCCTCAAAAGCAAAAGGCGGATGCATGGACGTTGTTGCGATGCACGGTAGTCGTTGATGCCGCAAGCGTGAGGAAACCGCGCGCGGGACATGCTCCCGCCGCAACCCTGGTCTGGTGTAGGCTTGCGCCGACAACGAGCGACAACAAGCTCACGGTCCCGAGGAGAAAAACAATGAATCTCGGTCGGATCCTGTTCTCCTTCACCCTGGCTGCGGCGGCAAGTGGATTGAGCTTGATGGCGGCGCCATCGCATGCGCAGCAGCCAGCGGCAGTCGCCATCGACAATGACGATATCGGCGGCGTGGTGCGCGGACCGAACGGGCCGGAGGCCGGCGTCTGGGTCATCGCGGAGACCACCGAACTGCCGACCAAATTCGCCAAGATCGTCGTCACCGACGACCAGGGCCGTTACGTGATCCCGGACCTGCCGCCGAACGTCAACTACGCGATCTGGGTTCGCGGCTATGGCCTTGTGGATTCACCCAGGCTGCGCGCCAAGCCCGGCCAACAGGTCAATCTCACGGCGGTCCCGGCGCCGAACGAGGCAGCCGCCGCTCATTATTACTCGGCGATCTACTGGTACACGATGATGAAGATTCCGCCTGCAAAAGATTTCGGCGGCTCCACCGAGATCCCGAAGGAGATCACCCAGGACATCTGGCGCCAGCGGATGAACAATGTCGACTGCATCGGCTGTCATCAGCTTGGCCAGGAATCCACGCGCACGATCCCGGGCGGGTTCGGCGAATTCAAATCGCACGAGGAAGCCTGGATGCGCCGCGTCGCCTCGGGACAGGCCGGGGAATTGATGGTGAACCGGCTCGCCGGTCAGCTCGGCGGCGTGCCGTTCAAGTATTTCGGCGAATGGACCGAGCGGGTCGCCAAGGGCGAACTGCCGAAAGCCAAACCGCCGCGGCCGGCCGGCATCGAGCGCAACGTCGTCATCTCGTCCTGGGAATGGGCGACCGAGAAGCACTTCGTCCACGATCTGATTTCGTCAGACCGCCGCTACCCGACGGTCAACGCCTACGGCCCGCTGTTCGGCGCGAATGAGTACTCGTCCGACGACATGCCGATTCTTGATCCGAAGACACACAAGGTGACGTTCTCGAAGATTCTGGTCGCTGATCCCAATGCGCCGGAGTCGTTCGGGCCGCCGCTCCATGGCACGGCCGTGCTCAATCCGGTCAGCCCCTCGGCCTATTGGGGTGAAGAGAAGATCTGGAGTCAGCGGGCCAACAATCACAACAGCATGTTCGACAAGAAGGGTCGCCTGTGGCTCGCGGCAGCGGTGCGCGGCATCGAAAATCCGGCTTACTGCCGCAAAGGATCTGACCATCCGTCGGCCAAGGCCTTCCCGCTCGAACGCTCGGGGCGGCAAGTTTCGGTGTTGGATCCCAAGACCCAGAAGTACAGCTTCATCGATACCTGCTTCGGCACCCATCATCCGCAATTCGGCTACGATGCCGACGATACGCTGTGGCTCTCGGGAAGCGGTCCCGTCGCCGGATGGGTGAACACCAAGCTATGGGACGAGACCGGCGATGCCGTCAAAGCGCAGGGCTGGGCGCCATTCGTGCTCGACACCAACGGCAACGGCAAGGTCGACGAATATACCGACCCAGGCAAGCCGGCAGAAGCCGGCAAGGATATGCGGATCGCGGGCTCTGGCCCCTACGCGGTGATGCCGCATCCGACCGACGGCTCGGTCTGGTACACCGTCAACGTGTTCGTCGGTCCACCCGGCTTCATGCGGTTCGATCCCAAGACCAAGCTCTCGGAATTTTACGCGATTCCGAAGGAAGGCATCGGCGTTCGCGGCGGCGACATCGACAAGAACGGCGTGCTCTGGGGCTCGGGCTCGAACGGCAGCCTGATCCGCTTCGATCGCAGCAAGTGCAAGGCGCCGCTGAACGGGCCGGGCGCGACCGGCAACCACTGCCCGGAAGGCTTCGCCTACGTCAAATATCCGGGCCCCGGCTTCGAAGGGTTCGAGAACTCCAGCGCCGAGGCGAGCTATTACACCTGGGTCGATCACCACAACACGGCCGGGCTCGGCGAGAACATCCCGATCTCCACCGCCAACCTCAACGACGGCTTCGTCGCCTTCAAGGACGGGCAGATGGTGATGCTGCGCATCCCCTATCCCCTCGGCTTTTTTGCCAAGGGCCTCGACGGACGCATTGACGACCCAAACGCAGGCTGGAAAGGCCGTGGTCTCTGGAGCTCCAGCGGTGACCGCACACCCTGGTTGATGGAGGGCGGCAAGGGCTCAAAGCCGCGGGCGGTGCATATTCAGGTACGGCCCGACCCATTGGCGAAGTGAGGAGTAGCGGCTAGCCGAATAGCAGCGCCGTGCCGGCGACCATCAGTGCAAAGCCGATGAACAGGATGGCAGGCCAGCGCATTCTGCGCTGAACGTAACGCCCCTGCGCACGGCGCTCGGTGATGAGCGCCATCTCGAATTCTTCCGAGGTCGAGAACATGCAGCCAAACCCGCCGCGGGCGGAGGCTGCGGCCGCTTCGAGCGACATCAGGGCAGCCTGTGAGTTCCGTCTGCGGGGTGAATCCATACGCAGATGATATGGATGGAATGGTAAACGGGAGGTTACCGCGGGACTACCCCATGGAGAGCGATCCAAACCTGTTGGATCAATCTCCCGAGATACCGCCTTGTTTGCGCAGGACGTTCAAGTCGTCGCCGGCACCTGGTGTTGCGCAGCCGCGCGCCCGGCGGTCTTGCGCCGCCAGTTCTCGAGCGACAGCGGCAGCTCCTCCGCCGCCTCGACCCGGTTACGGCCGCCGCGCTTGGCCTGATAGAGCGCGGTATCGGCTGCCGCCAGCAACACTTCGAGTTCCGTCCCCGCCGGCCCGCCGGCGACACCGATGCTGACGGTGGTGTCGACCGGCCCCTCCTCGCAGACGATGTTGGATGCCTCGAACGCCTCGCGCACGCGCTCGGCCACGATCACGCCCTCTTCCAGCGGACACGCCAACAATGCCGCGAACTCCTCGCCGCCGATGCGCCCCGACAGATCGCTGATGCGCAAATTGCTGACCACGACAGTGGAGAACAATTTGAGAATCTCGTCGCCCGCGGGATGGCCGAAGCGGTCGTTGATGCTCTTGAAATGGTCGATGTCGAAAATCATCACCGTCACCGGCCGCCCCGCGGCGGCCTCGCGTTCGATCACGCAGTTGCAGGCTTCCGAAAAGCCGCGGCGGTTCAGCATTCCGCTCAAGGGATCGACCGAGGCCGCGGTCTTGTGCACCGTCACGGCGCGGTCGGACACCAGCATGAAGATCACGAACACGGTGCCGATCGCATACAAGATCAGTTCGACCGAGAATGCCGTCACCCAGATGCTGCTGACAAATGTCTCGTCATGCGGGCGCAGCAGGCTGCCGAGCAGGATCGGCAACGCCAGCACGCAACCATGCATAACGGGTACGGCAATGGTCGGCCAGCGGCTTTGCATGGTCCGCCGTCGCTCACTCCACAATTCGGAAGCCGTCAGTCCCGCATAGATCGCGACGATCACCGCACCGACGATCAGCCGCATGGCGGGATTCAAGGACGGCACCGCCAGCACCACGCCGACCCAGACGACCGCGCCCAGCAAAAGCCCTGTTAGATTGGGCTTGCGGCCATGGAATACGCGCGCGGCATTCCAGACCATGCCGCAGGCCGCGAAGCCGACCGCATGCAGCGCGAGCAATAGCGGCTCGCCGAGTTTGGCGCCGCCAATGGTCCAGATCGCCACCGAGGCCGCACCCAGCAGATAGGCCGTTCCCCACCACTTCAAAGCCGGGATGTTTTCCTGCTTGCCGAACAGCACCAGCATGGCCCCGAGCATACCTGCGACCATCGTGGAAAATAAATATAGCGTGGAAGTATCGAACGACATGGGCTCACCCGAACGCGCGTGATGCTACTTGTTCGGCGCACACTGAAAATGCAATTTCGCGCCATCGCGTCAGGAGACACTAGGAGGGCCGTGTTCCAATTTCGTTTGTGCAGGTAAGCAAGTTTTCACGAAAATCCGTGGTAACCCATCACTAAATGGTAAGCAAAAAGGGCGCCGATCGGCGCCCTTTTGTCGTTCGGTGAATGCAGCAATCCGCTGCAAATTTTAGCGAAGCAATTAGCGCTTCGAGAACTGGAACGACTTGCGCGCTTTGGCCCGGCCGTACTTCTTGCGCTCCACGGTGCGGGAGTCGCGGGTCAGGAAGCCGCCCTTCTTCAGAACGCCGCGCAGATCGGGCTCGAAGTTGGTCAGCGCCTTCGAAATGCCGTGACGCACGGCACCCGCCTGGCCCGACAGACCACCGCCGGCGACCGTGCAGATGACGTCGTACTGGCCGGCACGCGCGGCCGCGACCAGCGGCTGCTGGATCAGCATGCGCAGCACCGGACGGGCGAAGTAAGTCTCGACTTCGCGGGTGTTGACCGTGATCTTGCCGGCGCCCGGCTTGATCCAGACGCGGGCGACCGCATCCTTGCGCTTGCCGGTGGCGTAGGCGCGGCCGTATTTGTCGACCTTCTTGACGTACTTCGGCGCTTCCGGAGCGGCCGTCTTCAACGACGCCAACTGGTCGAGCGACTGCATGGTATCCGACATCTTATGCGGCCCTCATGTTCTTGCGGTTCATCGAAGCGATATCAACCTTCTCGGGCTGCTGGGCTTCATGCGGATGTTCGGCGCCGGGGTAGACGCGCAGATTGCCCATCTGCACGCGTCCGAGCGGACCGCGCGGGATCATGCGCTCGATGGCCTTTTCGACCACGCGCTCGGGGAAACGGCCCTCGAGGATCGACTTCGCGGTGCGCTCCTTGATGCCGCCGATGAAGCCGGTGTGCTTGTAGTAGACCTTGTTGTCGCGCTTGCGACCGGTCAGCACCACATGCGCCGCGTTGATGATGATGACGTTGTCGCCGCAATCGACATGCGGGGTATAGGTGGGCAGATGTTTGCCGCGCAGGCGCATAGCGACGAGGGTGGCGAGACGGCCGACCACCAGACCTTTGGCGTCGATCAAGACCCACTTCTTCGTCACCTCGGCGGGCTTTGCCGAATAGGTTTTCATGTGAGGAAATCCGTGAAAATGGAAATCGGCGCCAGATGCGCCGAACTGGCGGGTTTCTAGAGAACGGCACGTTGTCAGTCAACGCCAATGTTCGCAAATTACATCAACAAAAACAGTCGCTTAAAAATATGGTGCGATATTACCTTTCAAAAGCCTATGTGTTTGGAATGGAATAGGTCGCCGTCACATGGGCGATCGGATCGGGCGACGAGCCTGACAGCAGGTTGACCTCGCCAACCGCCAGCCGCTTGCCGAGTTTCAGCAGGCGCGCGGCGGCCAGCACGTCCTGTCCTGGCAGGCCCTTGCGCAGGAAATTGATGTTGAGATTGGTCGTTACCGCCAATCCCACCGGGCCGATCGCCGAGAGCAGCACTACATACATTGCGAAATCGGCCATCGCCATCAGGGTCGGCCCCGACACGGTGCCGCCTGGACGCAGCATGCGCTCGTCGTAGCGCCGCCGCAGCAGGCAGGTCTCGCCGTCGGCGCTCTCGATCGTGATATCGCCGTCGCTGAAGGCTTGCGGAAATTCCTCGCGGAGGAACTTCTCCAGCTCAGCCACGCTCATTTTCGCTGCCGCCATGCGACCCCTGCCCCTCGATTAAGGCTGCCTGTTACATTACGTTGTCATCAAAGCCAAAATGAAAATCTTGGAGTGGAAACCTCAGAGATGCCCGCCCAAACCGCTCGCGCGCCCACGCCGCAACCTCCGATCCTGCTGCAGGAAAATGTCGGCAGCATCCGGGTGCTCACGCTCAACCGACCGGCGGCGCGCAACAGCCTGTCGGAGGGGCTGATCGCCGAGTTGCACGGCGCGCTGAAGGAAATCCACGACGACAACAGCGTCCGCGCCGTCGTCATCGCAGCCAACGGCCCGGCGTTCTCCGCGGGCCACGACATGAAGGAATTGACTGCACGCCGCAGCGATGCCGATCGCGGCCGCGCCTATTTCGGGCAGATCATGAACGCCTGCAGCGCGATGATGCAGGCTGTCGTGCACCTGCCGAAGCCGGTCGTCGCCGCCGTGCAGGGCATCGCGACCGCCGCTGGCTGCCAATTGGTGGCGAGCTGCGATCTCGCGGTCGCCTCCGAGGCGGCAGGCTTCGCGACCCCCGGCGTCGATATCGGCCTGTTCTGCTCGACCCCCATGGTGGCGCTGTCGCGCAACGTCCCGCGCAAGCAGGCGATGGAGATGCTGCTCACAGGTGAACCGATCTCGGCGACGACGGCGAAGAATATAGGCCTGATCAACCGCGTCGTTGCCGCCGGCACCGAGCGCGATGCGGCGATCGCGCTGGCGCAGAAAGTCGCCCTCAAATCCGCCTATACCGTCAAGCTCGGCAAGGAGGCGTTCTATCGCCAGGCCGAAATGAGCCTCGCCGAGGCCTATCGCTACACGGCCGAAGTGATGACCGAGAACATGATGGCGCGTGACGCCGAGGAAGGCATCGGCGCGTTCATCGAGAAGCGTGAGCCGAAGTGGCAGGATAAGTGACGACGCACAGCGTCGTCATTCCGGGGCGGTGCGCAGCATCGAACTACGGTGCGCAATTGCGCACCTGAGAATCTCGAGGTTCCCCGGTGCGCAATTGCGCACCTGAGGTCTGGTGCTAGCGCACCATCCCGGAACGACGAACTGGAAAACAAATGAACCACGACGCATACGACGACAATTACATCCGCAGCATCCTCAACTCCGTGAAATCGATCGCGATGGTCGGTGCCTCGCCGGTCAATGTGCGGCCGAGCTACTTCGTGTTCAAATACCTGGCGCAGCGTGGCTACGACATGATTCCGGTCAACCCCGGTCATGTCGGCAAAAACCTGCTCGGCAAGCCTTTTGTCGCCTCGCTGTCTGATATCGGTCGTGCCGTCGACATGATCGACATCTTCCGCAGCTCCAGCCACATCATGCCTGTCGTCGACGAGGCCCTGACATTGTCGCCGTTGCCAAAAGTGATCTGGATGCAGCTCGGCGCGCGCGACGACGCGGCTGCCGCAAAAGCCGAAGCCGCTGGCATCAAGGTGGTCATGAACCGCTGCCCGAAGATCGAGTATGGTCGGCTGTCGTCGGAGATTTCATGGATGGGCGTCAATTCGCGCACGCTGAGCTCGAAGCGCGCGCCGATCCCGACGCAGGGCATGCGGCTGTCGCTGAACCGGATGAGCGTCGGCGGCGGCGCAACGGCAGCATCGGATCGCGCCGCAAAGAACAAGAGCGAGCCGACGTGAAGCGATGAGAAACAATTATTCCGAAGACGCGGCCTGACGAAGCAGGCCCGTTTCCAAATCACCGCATGTGAACACCTCGCCTTGACGGCGGACGCGGCTGCGATCAGCATCACCCACGCATTTCAAGCAAGCCAGAGAACAGGACGAAGAAGAATGACCGACCGTCTCCCGGGATTTTCGACCCTTGCCGTGCATGCCGGCGCGCAGCCCGATCCCACCACCGGCGCGCGGGTGACGCCGATCTATCAAACCACGTCCTTCGTATTCAATGATGCCGACCATGCCGCCTCGCTGTTCGGGCTGCAGGCGTTCGGCAACATCTACACCCGCATCGGCAATCCCACGACTGCCGTGCTGGAAGAGCGCATTGCGGCGCTGGAAGGCGGCACCGCAGCGCTTGCTGTTGCCTCGGGACACGCGGCGCAAGTCGTCGTGCTGCAGCAATTGCTGATGCCGGGCGACGAATTCATCGCCGCGCGAAAACTCTATGGCGGCTCGATCAACCAGTTCACGCATGCGTTCAAGAGCTTTGGCTGGAACGTGGCGTGGGCCGACCCCGACGATATCGGCAGTTTCGAGCGCGCGGTGACGCCGCGCACCAAGGCGATCTTCATCGAGTCGATCGCCAACCCCGCCGGCAGCATCACCGACATCGAAGCGATCGCGGAAGTGGCCCGCAAGGCCGGCGTGCCGCTGATCGTCGACAACACGCTGGCAACGCCGTATTTGATCCGCCCGATCGATCACGGCGCCGACATCGTCGTGCACTCGCTGACGAAATTCTTGGGCGGCCATGGCAATTCGCTCGGCGGCATTATCGTCGATGCCGGTACCTTCGACTGGTCGAAGGACAACAAATATCCGATGCTCAACGAGCCGCGGCCGGAATATCACGGCATCAGGATCCAGGAGACGTTCGGCAATTTCGCCTTCGCGATCGCCTGCCGCGTGCTGGGCCTGCGAGATCTCGGCCCGGCGCTGTCGCCGTTCAACGCCTTCATGATCCTGACCGGCATCGAGACGCTGCCGCTGCGCATGCAGAGGCATTGCGAGAACGCCAAAGCGGTCGCGGAATTTCTGGCCGGCCATTCCGCGGTGGCGTCGGTGAACTATGCGGGCCTCGCCAGCGACAGGTACAACAAGCTCGCGCGCAAATACGCGCCGAAGGGCGCCGGTGCCGTATTCACCTTCAGCCTGCGGGGCGGCTACGACGCAGGCGTCAGCCTAGTGTCGAACCTGAAATTGTTCTCGCATCTGGCCAATGTCGGCGACACCCGCTCGCTGGTGATTCACCCGGCCTCGACCACACACAGCCAGCTCGACGACGACGCCAAGGTGAGAAGCGGCGCCGGGCCTGATGTCGTGCGCCTGTCGATCGGCATCGAAGACAAGGAAGATTTGATCGCGGATCTGGAGCAGGCGCTGAGCGCGTGATGGCCCTCCGTCGTCATTGCGAGGAGCGATAGCGACGAAGCAATCCATTCTATCCCCGAGTGAGAAGATGGATTGCTTCGCTGCGCTCGCAATGACGGGGCGGGCAGTCGCCGGTCGTCGACCCCAGCCCGCTATCACAAGTCTCTCATTAACGGTCATTCCGGCATAAAGTGACAGTGATCCGCCCCCGAGTGATTCGGAGCCAACCATGCTGCGCTGGACGATGTCATTGCTGATTGCGACGTTCGTGATCGGAACCGCTGTCGCCGCCGACGGCCCCGCCGCGACCAAGCGCGCCGCGGTTCGAGCCGCCAGCAATTTGCCGCTGGGCCTACCTCGGGCGCATTACAGTTACCGAACCACGGTCGCCCCCGCCGCACCACTGTACGTGCGGCGCGGCCGCCAACTGGTGGTCGTCGCGGAAGACGAGCCCGAAGTGCTGATCAAGCCGGTGGGAGTGATGCCCTACGTGCCGCTGGTCAGGGGCACGCCATTGCTGCCAGGGTCGTCGACGCTTCCAGGATATTACGGAACGAGCCATTCCTACAGCTATGACGGCCCTTATTATGGCGGCTCCTATACACCCTACTGGGCTCGCCTGCCCTATGCCTGCGGCGTGTACGGATATTGCTAACAGCGCATCAGCGACGGAGACGGACAACAGAGGTGGCAGGGGCATCGACAAAAAGCAGGGCAGCCGGTTCTGCCAACGCGGTCACGGCGGATCTGGTCGCCGTCCTCGTCGCCGTCACCGAGGGCGAGCCCAAGATCATGACCATCGCCAACGACGGCGCGCTGCCGAGCGGCCCGTTCGAATTCGCGCACCGTTCGCTGCAGACGGGATTGCGGGCTTGGGTCGAGGCACAGACCGGCCATCCGCTCGGCTATGTCGAGCAGCTCTACACGTTCGCCGATCGTGGGCGCGCCGGAGATGCCAAGTCACCGCATTCGATCTCGATCAGCTATCTGGGCCTGACTCGCGAAGACAAGGTCGGCCAGGGTTTTGAGGCGCACTGGTCCGGCTGGTACGAGTATTTTCCATGGGAGGATCGCCGGGCCGGTCTTCCAGCTTCGCTGGCCAAGACATTGGCGTCGCGGCTGCGGGCGTGGGCGAAATCCGCTGAGACCACCGGCCTGCAGCGCCAACGCTGGCAGCGCGCCGCCATCACGTTTGGCCTCGACGATCGCGAATGGAACGAGGAACTGGTGCTGCAGCGCTATGAGCTGCTCTATGAAGCCGGCTTGATCCCGGAAGCCGTGCGTGACGGCGCTGCCGCCACGACCGTCATCCCGGGTAAGCCAATGACCGGAGATCATCGCCGCATTCTTGCCACCGGGATCGCGCGCCTGCGCGCCAAGATCAAATACCGCCCCGTGGTGTTCGAACTGATGCCGGCGGAATTCACCCTGCTGCAACTGCAACGCAGCGTTGAGGCGCTTGCAGGCCGGCTGGTGCACAAACAGAATTTTCGGCGCCTGATCGAGCAGCAGCAACTCGTTGAGGAAACTGGCGCAATCGCCGCCGACACCGTCGGCCGCCCCGCCAAATTGTTCAGGTTCCGCCACGGCGTGCTGGCCGAACGGGCAATCGCCGGAACCAAACTTCCCTTATCGCGCACTTGACTTCGATTATGCTCAGGATAAGTATAAGCCAACATATACTCACGGAGAGTATAAATGGCCAACCTCAGCTCCTCAGTGCTCGCGCGCACCGCGCCGCTTTACGATCGGGTCAAACGGGTCATCCCGCCGCCTGAATGGGCCGTCTTTGCCGAGGACGTCGACGCGATCCTGGCGCTCAAGCGCGAGCGCAATGCCGTCGTCCTGGCGCATAACTATCAGACACCTGAAATCTTCCACGGTGTCGCCGACATCGTCGGCGACAGCCTGCTGCTGGCGCGCGAAGCCACCAAGGTCAACGCCGACATCATCGTGCTGGCCGGCGTGCACTTCATGGCCGAGACGGCCAAGCTGTTGAATCCGGAAAAGACCGTGCTGATCCCCGACCTCGCAGCCGGCTGTTCGCTGGCGGATTCCATCACCGCGGAGGATGTCCGGCTGATGCGTCAGCGCTATCCCGGCGTTCCCGTCGTCACCTATGTCAACACCTCGGTCGCTGTGAAGGCCGAATCCGACATCTGCTGCACCTCCGGCAACGCTCTCAAGGTCGTGGAGTCGCTGGGCGTGGAGCGGGTGATCATGCTGCCGGATGAGTATCTCGCCCAGAACATCGCCGCGCAGACGGATGTGAAGATCATCGCATGGAAAGGCCATTGCGAGGTGCACGAGTTGTTCACGGCGTCCGACGTCCGGCAACTGCGCGAAAATCACCCCGATGTGACCATCCTGGCGCATCCGGAGTGCCCGCCAGAAGTGGTGGCGGAAGCCGATTTCTCCGGCTCGACGGCCGCGATGTCGGAATACGTCGGCAAGCAGCGGCCGCCTCGCGTCGTGCTGCTGACGGAATGCTCTATGAGCGACAACGTCGCGGTGCTCCATCCTGAAGTGGAGTTCGTCCGGCCCTGCAATCTCTGTCCGCACATGAAGCGGATCACGCTGAAGAACATCCGCCATGCGCTGGAAACCGGCCGGCATGAGGTAACGATCGATCCTGCGATCGCTGCGCCCGCCCGTCGTGCGGTGGAAAGGATGCTGGCGCAATGAGCACGGAGATTTCAGCGCTTAACCACCGTCCCGTCATCATCGGCGGCGGCGCTGCCGGATTGATGACGGCGCTTCAATTGGCGCCCGAGCCGGTCGTGTTGCTGTCGAAGGCACCGCTCGGCGCGGAAGCCTCGAGCCTGTGGGCGCAAGGCGGATTGGCCGCAGCGATGGGCGACGATGACGACCCTGCCCTGCACCTAGCCGACACGATCGCCGCTGGCGCCGGCCTGTGCGACGAAGCCGTCGCTCACCGGATCGTTCAGGCGGCGCCTGCCGCTGTCGAGCATCTCGCACGGCTTGGCGTTGCCTTCGATCGTAGGCCCGATGGCGGCTGGCTGCTTGGCCTCGAAGCCGCCCACGGCCGCAACCGGATCGTGCACGCCACCGGCGACGGCACGGGCCGCGAGATCATGCGCGCGCTGATTGCAGCGGTACGCCGCTGTCCGTCGGTCACGCTGCTGGAGGGCGTCGAGGCGCGCAACCTGATCGTCGACGATAACGCCATCAGGGGCGTGCTCGCGGTGAACGCGCAGGGATCGCTGGTGATCGACACGACCCGGGTCGTGCTGGCGACGGGTGGCATTGGCGGCCTGTTTCTCGACAGTACCAACCCCGCCGGCTGTTACGGCCAAGGCCTTGCCTTGGCGGCACGCGCAGGGCGCGGCTCGCCGATCTCGAATTCATCCAGTTTCACCCGACCGCCTTCGACGGGCCGTCGCGCCCGATGCCGCTGGTGACCGAGGCCGTGCGCGGCGACGGCGCCGTCCTGATCGACGATACCGGGCAGCGCTTCATGGCGGATCAGCCAGGTGCCGAACTCGCGCCCCGCGACATCGTCGCGCGCGCGGTCTGGCGCCGCCGCGCGGAAGGGCATCGCGTTTTCCTCGACGCGCGCAAACATCCGGGAGCGGAATTTGCAAAGCGCTATCCCGTCATCTCCGCCTTCTGCAAAATGGCCGGGATCGATCCCGCGGCCGATCCGATTCCGGTGAGGCCGGCGGTGCACTACCACATGGGCGGAATCGCCGTTGATAGCGAAGGCCGCAGCAGCGTGGACGGCCTCTGGGCCTGCGGCGAGGTCAGCCGAACCGGGCTGCATGGCGCCAACCGGCTCGCCAGCAATTCGCTGATGGAAGCCATCGTCTGTGCGCAATGGGTTGCAGAGAGCGTCACCGGCGCGAGCCACGGCCCGCTGAAAGCGCGCGTGGCCAACGCACCTGCCCCCGCGTCGGATCCTCGGCCATACGGCCGATCCTGTCGCAAGGCCTCGGCGTACTCCGCGACCGGCACGGCATCGAGCGCGCGATCCGCAACCTCCATCCGCTCGCCAACGGCAGAAGTGCGGCAGCCGATCCCGCCCTGGTGGGATTGATGATCGCGGTCGCCGCCTGGCGGCGCGAGGAAAGCCGCGGCGGGCATTTTCGCACCGACTTCCCCGATGTCCTGCCTTCGGCCGTATCTTCATCCACCTCGCTTGCGGACGCCCTCGACGCCATCAGCGACATTGCTGAAACCGGATCTCTGTTTGCCGGGAGTGCCCAGCCGTGACACTAACTCCGCTTCTGCCTGTCGTGTACGAGCCGCTGGTTCGAACCGCCCTGCTCGAAGACTTAGGCCGCGCCGGCGACATCACGGCAGATGCGATCGTTCCGGCGGACAAGCGCGCCTCGCTGGTGCTGCGCGCGCGCCAGCCCGGCGTGGTGGCCGGGCTCGACATCGCTCGCTGTGCATTTCAGCTCGTCAATCCGGCCATCCAACTCGAAGCGGAGCGTCCCGACGGCAGCGTGGTGGCGCCGGGAGACGTGATCGCCGCGATCGAGGGGCCGGCACGCGGACTATTGACCGGCGAACGGACGGCGCTGAATTTTCTCTGCCACCTCAGCGGCGTCGCGACCGCAACGGCCTCACTGGTATCGGCCGCACAAGGCACCAAGGCGCGCATCGTCTGTACCCGCAAGACGACGCCCGGGCTGCGCGCACTGGAGAAATACGCGGTTCGCGCCGGCGGCGGCAGCAATCACCGTTTTGGCCTCGACGACGCCATTCTGATCAAAGACAACCATATCGCACTGGCCGGCGATATCAGGACCGCGATCGGGCGAGCAAAGGCGCATGCCGGTCACCTCGTCAAGGTCGAGGTCGAGGTAGACACTCTGTCGCAACTCGAACAGGCCCTTGCGATCGGCGTGGATGCCGTCCTGCTCGACAACATGACGGTCGAGGACCTGCGGCAGGCGGTGACGATGACCGGCGGTCGGGCGATCACCGAAGCCTCCGGCCGCATTACGGCCGAGACGGCAAAAGCGATCGCCGCGACCGGTGTCGACCTGATTTCGGCTGGCTGGCTGACCCACAGCTCCGCCGCGCTCGACATCGGCCTCGACTATCTCGGACTCAATCGGCAGGCGGCGTAGCTTTGGCGGATCACTCGGCCGCGCGCATTGCCTTGTCCTCGCGCATCAGACGGTTGTTGCGCTGGACCACCGAATAGCTCGCCAGCGCAAACAGGATCACCAGGCCCTGGATCGACAGCGCTTCCATGGAAGGATTCAGGCCGATCGCAGTCAGAAACGCCGAGCCCTTCACCTCCGTGACCGTGATGATCGCCTGTTCCTGGAACTCCTGCACCGCTTCGCCGATGAACTTGATCGCCATCACGAACAGGAACGCCGAGGTGACGATGAACAGCGGCCGCAGCGGAAGCTTTCGCGCAATCAGGTTGATGAAATAGAACAACACGGCGAGGCCCACCGTCGCCACCGCAAGGCCGGCGAACAGGCCCGCGCTCCAGCCGCCCTCGGTCTTCGCCAGCGCATGGATGAACAGCACGGTCTCGGCGCCCTCCCGGAACACCGCGAAGAAAGCCAGTGCGCCGACCGCCCACACCGTGTCCTGCGACAGCGCGCGGTCGACCTTATGCGAGAGATAATCCTGCCAGCCGCGCGGGTCCTGCTTCACCATCAGCCAGCCGCTGACATAGAGCATCAGGGCGGCGGCGACGAGAATGATGACGCCCTCGAGGATATCGCTGTGGTCGCCGGAGTTCAGTACCGCAAACAGCCAGGCGGCGACGAAGCTGGCGCCGACCGCGGCGAGCGCGCCGCCGTACAGTGCCTGAACGCGGTGGGCGGCACCGGCCTTGGTCAGGTAGCCCGCGAGTGCCGCGATAACCAGCATGGCTTCGAGCCCCTCGCGGAGCAGGATGACAGCGGCCTGGATGAAAGCTGACGACATGAAACTGAACCTTTGTTTTGGCTCGTTTTATCGTCCAAACGATTCAAGTAAAGCGGTCGCACGCCACCCAAATGCATCAAGGCCTTTGCATAGCAAGAAACCCCTGCAAATCGGGCACTTCCGACAATGACAGCAGATTAGAATTGCTCAATTTCAGCCGGGCTGCCCGAGCGGCATCGCCAGCTTCTGCCGGTCGCGCTCGGTGCGCCGCGCAACCAGACGCTCTGTCTGCAAAACCGCCAGCGTCAGGACCACGATCGCAACGGCCTGATGCGCCAGCGCGAGATCGATCGGCACCTGATGCAGCAGCGTCAGAATGCCGAGCCCGGCCTGCAGCGTGATCGCCGCCACCAGAGACCAGGCGCCGCCGACCACGGCAACACCGGCCCGTGACCTCACGCTATCGACCGCATGAAGGACCGCCAGCGCCAGCAGTGCGTAGGCGGTCATGCGGTGTTCGAACTGCACAGTGAGCGTGTTGTCGAACAGGTTGCGCCACCACGGCTCCTCGAAGAACAGCCGCGCCGCTGATGGAATGAATGCGCCGTCAATCTCGGGCCAGGTGTTGTACACCCGGCCTGCGCGCAGGCCCGCGACCAGCGCGCCGAAATAGAGCTGTAAGAAGGTCAATCCCAGCAAGGCCACGGCGGTTATCTTCAGTCGTGGCGACGCCGCAGGTTGCGGACGCGCACGCATCCGCCGCAGTGTCCAGATGATCGACGCAAAAATGATCAGAGCGAGCACCAGATGCGTCGCCAGCCGATATTGAGATACCTCGGTCCGCTGGGACAGGCCGGAGGCGACCATCCACCAGCCGACCGCCCCCTGCAGCGCTCCGAGGCCGAAGATCAGCCACAACCGCTTTTTCAATTCAGCGCTGAACGCGCCACGCCACAGAAAGTACAGGAACGGCAGCAGGTAGACCGCGCCAATCACGCGCCCGAGCAGGCGATGGCTCCATTCCCACCAGAAGATGGTCTTGAACTCGGCAAGGCTCATGCCGGCGTTGAGTTCGCGGTATTGCGGGATGGCCTTGTAGCCCTCGAACGCCTGCGCCCATTGCGCCTCGTTGAGCGGCGGCAGCGTGCCGGTAACCGGCTTCCACTCCACGATCGACAATCCGGATTCCGTCAGGCGCGTGGCGCCGCCGACCAGCACCATGACCGCAATCAGCACGGCAACCACGATCAGCCACCACCGGACGGCGCCGGCATGTGGGGCCTGCTGTGTGGAACTAGCGGTCATAAAACCCGTCTTGAAATCCGCCTTGGCTCGCCTCGAAGGCGCGCTTGATTGAATTGGCGCGCCCCTTATAGTCCGCCCCTTCCCGCGCGCAACCCGCCACGAGCCCGATATATCCGTCATGACGATACGCACCCGCAAATTCTTCGGAACCCTCGCTTTGCTGGTGCTGGTCGTGGTGTGGTCGCTGTTGGGCATGACCATCGCCCAGACGCCGTGGCTGGCCAGTTCAGGCCTGCTGCAGGCGATCTTCTATGTCGTGGCAGGGCTTGGATGGGTGCTGCCGGCGATGCCGATCGTGAGCTGGATGTCGCGGCCCGATCGCGCCGCTTAGAGGATTCTTGTTTTGACGCGTTTTCTTCACGCGAACCGGTATCCACCCCGGATCAAGTCCGGGGCAGGCTTTCGCTTGAAAGCGCTCTAAACCCAATTGTCCCGGGTCGGCCTGATCGCGGGAAACATCATCCCTGACAGCAACACCCGCATCGTGCGCAGCGAACCCTGCCGTCCGTCCCAGGCGATCCGCGGCAATTCATGCAGATTCGTGTATCCTTTGGCCTCGACGACGCCTGGAATCGTCGATACCGCGCTGGCGAAACCTGCCTCCTGCGCCATCACGACATGCTCCCTGCGCCAGGATTGCCGGTCGCCGTACGGATAGGCGAAATGGCTGACGGGCTGGCGCAAGGCGGTCTCCGCAACCGCCTTCCCCATCGTCATTTCGCGCTGCGCGTCCGTCCCTTTCAGGTTGGACAGTGCGGAATAGTTCACCGTTGCGCTGCCGATCGTCACCAGCGGATCGGCGGCGAGCTTGGCCAGATCGTCCCAATCCATCGAGGCAGCGCGCGACAGCGCCGCGAGATCGACGGAGTAGCGCGTGCAGAGGTCGTGGATCGCGAACGAAAGATCCGGCGGCGGCTGCGTCCGCATCCAGTTCGCCAGAAATTCGAACGTGTCATGCTTCTCGGACGTGCTGCCCGTTGCGAAATGCCGCTCCTTGCGGTCGATCACCAGGCTGATGCGATCCTCGCGCGCGATCATCTCTTCCAGCGCGAGCCACCAGGCCTCGCCGAGCCCATCCGGAAACGCGGTGGGCAGGTAGACGGTGAAGGGCACGCCGTGCTTCGATAACACCGGATAGGCCTGCGTGATGACATCCTTACAGCCGCCGTCGAACGTCAGGCAGGCAAACCGGTTGGCCCTTGGCAGCGTGACCGCCCGCCGGCACACCTCATCCATCGTGATCAGGTCGAAGTTCCAGCGCTTCAGCGCACGGATCGTCCGGTCGAGAAATTCCGGCGTGATTTCACGCCACCGGTTGGGCTGAAACGGCCGGGGATCGCGCGGACGCACGCGCTCGAACCGCAAAATGACGCCGGCGCCACCACTCTGCCGCTGCTTCAGCCTGAAGTAGCCGCTGAAATAGGCGAGCTCCATCCAGGCCCGCCGCAAAATTCCGAAATCCGACGCCAACGTACCGCCCTCAGCATGCGGTCGCGCTGCCCCCGCCGCGCCCGCATCGTATTACCCTTTGTTGACATTTCCCTGCGAAGGTCGGCCAAAGCCGAAATTGTAAACAAATTCATATAACACGGGCTCTGCGATGACCATGGCTGCCGCGATCGAAGACCGGACGGCGGATGCAGATGGGTGGTCGAAGGCGAGCCGCATCGCCGGCATCGACATCGTTCACGACCTCGCCGCGGCCGAAGGCGTCTGGCGCAACATGGAAGGTGCGCAGACCTTCTTCACGCCGTATCAGCGGTTCGACTTCCTCAGTTCCTGGCAGCGGCAGGTCGGCGCGCGCGAAGGCCTCGTTCCCTTCATCGTGATTGCCTACGACGCGGAACGCCGTCCGCTGGCGCTGCTTCCGCTCGCGCTCAGGCACGCTTATGGCGCGCGCTGCGCCAGTTTCATGGGCGGCAAGCATTCCACCTTCAACATGGCGCTGTTCGATCGCGATTTCGCCGCAAGCGCAACGCAAGCCGATCTCGACGGCCTGATATCGGCGATATCGCAGCGGTCCGAAGCCGACGTCCTCGCGCTGCACCAGCAACCGGTTCGCTGGCGCGATCTACCCAACCCGTTCGCCTTGCTGCCGCATCAACCGTCGGCCAATGATTGCCCGCTATTGGCGATCGAGCCGGGCGCTGCGCCCGCCGCGCTGATCAGCAACTCGTTCCGGCGCCGCCTCAAGGGCAAGGAACGCAAGCTGCAGTCCCTGCCCGGTTATCGTAGTCATATTGCGTCATCAGCGGCCGAGATCACCCGGCTGCTCGACTGGTTCTTCCGCGTCAAGCCGCTGCGGATGGCCGAGCAGAAGCTGCCGAATGTGTTCGCCGATCCCGGCATCGAGGAATTCGTCCGCAGCGCCTGCACCGCGCCGCTCGCCGGCGGCAGGCATGCCATCGATATCCACACGCTGGAATGCGACGAGGAAGTGATCGCGATTTTTGCCGGCGTCGCCGACGGGCATCGGTTCTCGATGATGTTCAACACCTACACGATGTCGGCGAATTCAAAGTACAGCCCGGGCCTGATCCTGATGCGCGACATCATCGACCACTATGCCGCACAGGGTTACCGCGCGCTCGACCTCGGAATCGGATCGGACGACTACAAGCGGCTGTTCTGCAAGAGTGACGAGCTGATCTTCGATAGCTTCATCCCGCTCAGCCAGCGCGGCAAGCTTGCCGCCAGCGTCATGTCGGGCCTCAACCGCACCAAGCGGCTGGTGAAGCACAATCCGGCGCTGCTGGAGATGGCGCAAAAACTGCGCAGCGCGTTTGGCTAGATTATCGGCGTAGGGTGGGCCAAGGCGCATTTGCGCCGTGCCCACCATTTCACGGCGTCCTCTTGAATGGTGGGCACGCTTCGCTTTGCCTACCCTACGAATTCGTTCAAGCCGCCACCACGCGCGGAGCGGCTTCGACGGCGTCCGACGACTCACACGATTTGCTCAGCATCGTCACCTCAAGGAAGCCGACCGCCTTGAGCTGATCGCACATCAGCGCGCGCGCATCCTGCGCCATCGACGCTTCGGGCACCACGACCGCACGCGCCTGCGACGTCAGCAATTCGGCCGGCAGATCCGAGGCGGTGCCGGCATCCAGCAGCACATGATCGTAGACCCGCAGCAACGCGTCGATTGCAAGCGTCAGGCGCGGTGATTGAAGCTGCGCACGGTCGAAGCCGGGGCGTCCGGCGCTGACGAGATGAACGCGCGATAGCCGATCCTTGGTGATGATCTGCGCAAACGAGGCTTCGCCCTGCATCAGTTCGGCAAGCCCCGGTGCTACCGGGTCGACCGACGCCGCCGTCATCGTCGGCGAGGACGCCACGAGATCGACCACCACGACCTTTGCCTGCTGCGCCATCAGCCGCGCCAGCGTGAGTGCGGTCAGCGTGATGCTCTCGCTCGATGCGGTGCCGAGCACGGCCACCTTGCGCGCCGCAGCGGCTACGCTAACCAGCTCATCAGCCAGTTGCTCGATCTCGCTGTCCCCTGCAACAGTATCCATGTGAGGGGCGTCGGCCTGCGGCTCAGTAAAGGTTGGCTCTGAAACGTGATCCCCGTCAGCGAGGTTTACCACAGGAAGCTCGGGCGCGATCGCCGGCGCACGCACCGGTTCCAGTGCAGAACCCAGGACGATTTCGGGTGCGATTTCACGCATAACTTCCGGCGAAGCCGCACCGAGTGCCCGAGGCGCGGTCATGCGTAGCAATTCGCCGGTCGCGATCGCGCCGGAAGTGAGCAGCAGGGTCGCCAGCGTCGCGATCAAGACGATCGGCAGCTTCTTCGGATAGGCCGGGGTGTTGGAGACAGTAGCGCGGGAGATGATGCGACCATCGGCCGGCGCTGCCTCGATATTCTCGCGGGTGTTCGCCTCGCGATACTTGGCGAGATAGGATTCCAAGAGGTCCCGCTGCGCCTTGGCCTCGCGCTCGAGCGCGCGGAGCTGCACATCCTGGCCGTTGGTCGAAGAAGCCTGCTTTTTCAACTGATCGAGGCTCGCCGTCAGGCCTTCGACCCGGCCGCCGGCGATGCGGGCATCGTTCTCCAGCGAGCGGGACACCTTGCCCGCCTCCTCACGCAACTGCCGATCGAGATCGGCAAGCTGGGCCTTCAATTCCTTGATGCGGGGATGACCACCGAGCAGCGTCGAGGATTGCTCGGCGAGCTGCGCGCGCAGCGTCACACGCTGCTCGGAAAGCCGGCGTACCAGTTCGGAGTTGAGCACCTCGGAAGCCTCGATCGGCTTGCCGCTCTGAAGCATCTCCTTGATCAGCCGCGCCTTGGATTCGGCGTCCGACTTCAGCGCGCGGGCGTTGTTCAACTGCGTGTTGATCTCGCCCATCTGCTGGTTGGACAGCGTGGTGTTGTTGGTGCCCACGAACAGGCTCGACTTGGAGCGGAAATCCTCGACCCGCGATTCGGCCTCGGCCACGCGCTTGCGCAAGTGGTCTATCTCACCCGAGAGCCACTGGCTGGCAGACTTCGCTTGCTGTTGCCGCGCGTCCTGCTGCAGCACCAGATAGCCTTCCGCGATCGAGTTGGCGACGCGCGCGGCCAGCTCGGGATCGCGCGACTGGAATTCAATGACAATGACCCGCGACTTGTCGACCGCATAGGCCGTGAAGCGCTCATAATAGGCTTCCAGCACGCGCTCTTCCGGCGTCAACGAAAACGGATCGCGCCCGATGCCGACCAGCGCCAGCAGCGACTTCAGCGGCGACAACCCCTGCAGCACCGGATCGAATTCGGGACGCTCGGCAAGCTTGTTCTTTTTGATGATCTCGCGGGCCAGATCGCGCGATTGCACCAACTGCACCTGGCTAGTGACGGCCTCGGCGTCGAGCGCACTGCGCTCCTCGTTGCGCTCGCCGTTCGGCCGCAGGAAAACGTTCTCGCGCCCGTCGACCAGGATGCGCGCTTCCGACTTGTAGCGCGGCGTGATCATGTTGACCGCGGCCAGCGACAGCACCAGCGCCAGCACTGTCGGAACGATGATCCAACTCCGCCTGCGCATCAACGCCTGACCAAGCGCACGCAGATCGAGATCGCCGGAATCGGATGCGGCGACGGGCTTCGGCGCCGAAGCCACCGGCCGTGCCATCGCCCGCTGCACCACCGGCTTGTCCCTGCCTGCACGCCAGAACGCCAAACGCATCGCACACTCCCGCGGACGCAACTACCGGTCCACTCGATCGGGGCGATTACACTTCATTATGGTTGCTGCTGGGTTAATTTGCCTCGTCTGCGGGCCCGAGCAGCACCTCGCGCGCGTGGTCATTTTTTGTTAACCATCACCCCCCTTAATCGCGGAATACTTTCCAGGATACCTGTAATGCGCGGCGTGCTCGCCCCTATTCCATATCTGATTGCTGCGCTGACGCTTGCGGGCTGCCTGGCCCGGACCGCGCAGGTTCCGGTCGCATCTGAAGGCGGTCTCGATGCCTGTCGTTGACGGTCAGTCGCTTCGGATTCTGCACGCAACGCGCGCGCCGGTCGGCGGCATCTTCCGCCACATCCTCGATCTCGCCAACGGCCAGGTCGATCTCGGCCATCACGTCGGCATCATCGCCGATAGCCTCACCGGCGGCGAACGCGCCGAGCAGGCGCTGGCGGAAATCGCCCCGCGCCTCAAGCTCGGCGTTCACCGCACCGCCATTCGCCGCGAGCCGCTGCCGTCCGATCTTCTGGTGTGGGCCCGGTTCCAGCGTATGATCCGCCAATTGAAGCCGGACGTGCTGCACGGTCACGGCGCCAAGGCCGGCGCCTTCATGCGCCTAAGGACCGCTTCTCGCGACAGGATCAGGGTCTACACCCCACACGGCGGCTCGCTGCACTATCCGCTGTCGACGCTGAAGGGCAACATCTATGCCCGTGTCGAACGCGCGCTGATGAACGATACCGACCTGTTCCTGTTCGAAAGCGCGTTTGCTCGCGACACCTACCAGCGCACCATCGGCACGCCGAAGGGACTGGTGCGATGCGTGTTCAACGGTGTCACCGCCGGTGAATTCGACCCCGTCGTCAAGGCGGAGGACGCCACCGACCTGATCTATGTCGGCGAGTTCCGACACATCAAGGGCGCCGACCTTCTGATCGATGCGGTAGCGCGGCTGCGGGTCGACGGCCGTCCGGTGACGCTCACGCTCGCAGGCGACGGCGAGGAAAGCGAAGGCCTCAAAGCCCAGGTCGCGCGGCTCGGCCTCGGTGAGGCCGTGCGCTTCATCGGTCACGTCAAGGCGCGTTACGGCTTCTCCAAGGGCTCGCTGCTGCTGGTTCCCTCCCGCGGAGACTCAATGCCCTACGTCGTGATCGAGGCGGCTGCTGCCGGCATTCCGATGGTCGCCGCCAATGTCGGCGGCATCCCCGAAATTTTCGGCCCGCATGGCGATGCCTTGTTCGCGCCGAGCAACGCAGCCGCCATGGCCGGTGCTATCGAAGCCGCGCTGAAGGATCCGGCCGCGACGAAGGAGCGAGCCGGATCGCTGCGCGAACAGAATCTCCCAGCATTTTTCGCAGAAGGCGATGGTCGAGGGCGTTGTTGCCGGCTACCGCGAGGCGTTTGCCAATCGTTAACCGAAAATTACCAGCGTAACTGTTTCTTCCGATTTGTCCCGTAAGCCCGTGGGTGTGGGGAATTCCGCACCGGTGGGCACGTTGCTGTGTGCCCGCTCAAGAACGGACGTGGACCAGTGGAATCGATTAACGCACGCTCGATGCTCGATGCCGCGGCGACGGCCAGCGCCGATCGTCCGCCGATCGAACGGCGCCGCCGGCTGTCTCCGGCAGCGCTCGCCGTCACCCATCAGAAAGTTGGTCGCGCCTATTCGCCGATCGTGATCGCAGGCGTGGTTCGCGTGATCGATTTCGCGATGTTGAGCGCGATCGGCACTGCGCTCTATTTTGGTTACGTCGTGCCTCTAAGCGGCTTTTCCTGGGAATTTCTCGCGGCGATTTTCGGCGTGGCGGCAACGGCCGTGATCTGCTTCCAGGCCGCCGATATCTACCAGGTGCAGTTATTCCGTGGCCTGCTTCGCCAGATGACGCGGATGATTTCGTCCTGGGCATTCGTGTTCCTGCTGTTCATCGGCGCATCCTTCATCGTGAAGCTCGGCAGCGAGATTTCGCGGCTGTGGCTTGCGGCGTTTTTCGTGAGCGGCCTCGCGGCGCTGGTCACGGAGCGCGTGTTCCTACGCTCGCTGGTGCGCCGCTGGGCCCGCCAGGGCCGGCTCGATCGCCGCACCATCATCGTGGGCGCCGACCAGAACGGCGAGGAACTCGTCCAAGCGCTCAAGACGCAGGATGATTCCGACATCCATGTGCTCGGCGTGTTCGACGACCGCAACGACGACCGCGCGATGGACACCTGCGCCGGCAGTCCCAAGCTCGGCAAGGTCGACGACATCGTCGAGTTTGCGCGCCGCACCCGTATCGACCTCGTGCTGTTCGCACTGCCGATTTCGGCCGAGACGCGCATTCTCGATATGTTGAAGAAGCTGTGGGTGCTTCCGGTCGATATCCGCCTTTCGGCCCATACCAACAAGCTGCGCTTCCGTCCCCGCTCCTATTCCTATCTGGGCGAGGTGCCTACCCTCGACGTGTTCGAGGCGCCGATCACCGACTGGGATCTCGTGATGAAGTGGCTGTTCGACCACGTCGTCGGCTTCGTGATCCTGCTGCTGGCGCTACCGGTGATGGGGCTGGTCGCGCTCGCGGTGAAGCTCGACAGCCCGGGGCCGATACTGTTCCGCCAGAAGCGTTTCGGCTTCAACAATGAGCGCGTCGACGTCTTCAAGTTTCGCTCGATGTACCACCATCAGGCCGATCCGACCGCCTCCAAGGTCGTGACCAGGAATGACCCGCGCGTCACCCGCGTCGGGCGCTTCATCCGCAAGACCAGCCTCGACGAACTGCCGCAGCTCTTTAATGTCGTGTTCAAGAGCAATTTGTCGCTGGTCGGGCCGCGCCCGCACGCCGTGCAGGGCAAGTTGCAAAGCCGCCTGTTCGACGAAGCCGTCGACGGCTATTTCGCGCGCCACCGCGTCAAGCCAGGGATTACCGGCTGGGCGCAAATCAACGGCTGGCGCGGCGAAGTCGATACCGACGAGAAGATCCAGAAGCGCGTCGAGTTCGATCTGTACTACATCGAGAACTGGTCGGTGCTGTTCGATCTCTACATCCTGCTCAAGACGCCGATCGCGCTGATGACCAAGAGCGAGAACGCGTATTGAAGGATCGCCAGCCGGAAGCAGCGGTTCGATTGTTCTGTTGAGTTGCGTGAGTATGTAATGGCGTATGCGGCGACAGCCGGGGAATCGCTCCCATCGATAACGGCCGCGCCCGGCGTGCTCGCGCTGCAGCGAGCGCTGGTTTGGCTGGTGGGTGCATCCATCGCCATCGTCTTCATCGAGCCGAGCCCCTATGAGCTGGCGACGCTTGCGGCCTCGGTGATCTTCTTCGCAACGGGCGCGCGGATGCGGCTGGTGTTCATGCCGCTACTGTTGCTCTTGTTCCTGCTCAACCTCGGCTACAGCATCAGTGCGGTCGCCGTAATGGATCGGCCCAATGTGCCGAGCTGGATTGCGACTTCCTGGTATATGGCGATCACGGTCATCTTCTTCGCGATGGTGATTTCCGAGGATACCGCGGCGCGGCTCGACATGCTCCGGCGCGGCCTCATCGTCGGCGCGATGATTGCGGCGCTCGCCGGCATCGCGGGTTACTTCAATCTCGTCCCCGGCGGGCGCGACCTGCTGACGCTGTATGACCGCGCCCGCGGCACCTTCAAGGACCCGAACGTGTTTGGCGCGTTCCTGGTCCTGCCGGCGCTGCTCGTGCTGCAAAGCGTGGTCACGGACAAATTCGGCAAGGCGTTCCGCAGCGCGATCGTGTTTGGCATCATATCGTTGGGGATTCTCCTGGCGTTCTCACGCGCTGCGTGGGGCATGCTTATCATCACCTCGGGCTTCGTCCTGGCATTGATGGTGCTGACCAGCCGCTCGCAGTCGCAGCGCTCGCGCATCATCGTGATGGCGCTCGTTACCGTAGTGCTGGCCGCCGCCCTGGTCGCGGTGCTGCTGTCCTTCGATTCGATTGCGCAGCTGTTCAAGGAGCGCGCCAGCCTGGACCAGAGCTACGACGAAGGCCGCTTCGGCCGGTTCGGCCGGCACATCCTCGGCGCAGAAATGGCGTTGGGCCTGCCATTCGGCATCGGTCCGCTACAGTTCACCCGCTACTTCCCGGAAGACACCCACAATTCGTACCTGAACGCGTTCATGTCGGGCGGTTGGCTCTCCGGCGTCTGCTATCCGGCACTGGTCTTCGTCACGGTTCTGACGGGCTTCCGCTATGTCTTCGTGCGCGCGCCCTGGCAGCCGGCCTATCTGGCAATCTTCGCAGCCTTCCTCGGCACGGTCGGCGAGAGCTTCATCATCGATACCGACCACTGGCGGCACTTCTGGATGATGCTGGGAACGATGTGGGGCATGTTCGTCGCCGCCGAACGCTGGAAGGCGGGCAGCGATCCGCGCTCATCGTGCCGACGACCCATGCGACTACAATCCGAGGCTATTGCTCCACCGTGAACGTCAACCCAGCGTGATCAACCAATCGCTTGATCAGCTTGTGCTGCATCGCTGCGCCCGGCGTCCAGATGCCGGCCGGCACATCGGGCGTATCGCGCAGCAGGCAGATCGCGCATTCGGAGATCATCTTCGAGGTCGAACCGTAGCCGGGATCGCGATCGCCTTTCACGACCGCACGGGCCTGACGGCCATCAGGTGCAATTGCAACGAACAGCAGATCGTAAAGACCGTTCTCGCGTTCTTCCTTCGACGGCCCCTCGCCGGGCTTCGGTCCACCGGAGTTCATTTTCTCCGCCGTGTTGGCGGTAGCGATGCGCTTGGCGAGAGCTTCACCCTGCTCGCCCGAGCCTGTCAGCATCATCTCGTCGTAAACGAAATCCTTGCCGTAGGGAAAGCCGAGGAGAAAATTGGAGCGGTGAACGTTGCGGGTGTTGATGTTTGCCATCACGAACGGTGCGGTCCAGGAATCGAGTTCCTGATCGAACACCGGCCGATTTCCGGGTGGCTGCTTCGGTCCCTCGAAGCTGGGCGTCAGCGCGAATGGATTCCTCAACAGCGCCACGAGGCTGGGATCATTCGCAGCCGCCGAGAACAGCGCCCGCATGCTTGCGGCGGTACCGCCGGAAAACGTGCCGCGCATCTCGCGGACCCGGCCTTTGACGCGATTGGCCGGCGCGCCGAACAGCTTTTTGGCTTCCTCCTGCGCACAGAACACGCCGAGTTCGAACGGCAGTGAGTCATATCCGCAAGAGAACACGATTCTTGCGCCGGTCGATTTGGCGGCTGCTTCGTGCGCGTCAATCATCCTGCGCATCCAGATCGGCTCGCCACAGAGATCGAAATAGTCCGTGCCCGATGAGACGCAGGCGGCAAGCAGTTCGGATCCGTAAAGCAAATAAGGTCCGACGGTCGAAATCACCGACTTTGTCTGCCCGACCATGTCTTTCAACGACGCGGGATCGCTGGCATCGGCCACGATCAGCGGCGTATCGGCCGGCGCGCCGATCGCGTCGCGGACCGAAGCAAGCTTGTCTTTGCTGCGGCCCGCCATCGCCCATTTCAGATTGGCGTCGCCCTTGTAATGCGCCGCGAGATATTCGGCGACGAGCTGGCCGGTGAAGCCGGTGGCGCCATAGACGACGATGTCGAATTTCGAAGGCATAGCTGGGATTTCCTACAGAAACGAATTTGGCCCCTTTTGTCATTGCGAGCGAAGCGAAGCAATCCAGAAATCGGGCCATAGCGGAAGGCTGGATTGCTTCCGCCTTCGCTCTTCGAGCTACGGCGGACAAGTCGTCGCCTCGCTCCTCGCAATGACGGCTGGGCTATTTCTTCGGATAGGACACGCCCATCGCGGCGCGGACATCAGCTTGGATCCCATAAGGCGCGATCGGATAGCGCAGGCCGTTCTTGGCGAGCTGCTTCATGCCAACGATGGCCTTGGCAAGATGCTCCGGCCTGAGCGCGATCAGCATCTCCTCATCAGGCACGCCGCCGTAACGCCGTTCCGCAAAGCACGGTAGCGACAGGCTCGGCTCGCCGGTCTTCAGCGCCCTGCCCCAGGAATCGGCGCAGGCGGTCTCGCCGACCACGCCCCATTCGAATTTCCTGTAGCCAGTATATTGCAGGCCGTTGATCAGAATGATCATCTGACCGGGCGTGGCGTAGACCAGACAAATATCCGGCGGATTGAGCCGCCCGCTGGTGAGCGGGCTCACCGCCATCGCCTGGTACCGGCCGAAAGGCACAACGTCGAGCGCTTCCTGACGCTTGCGTGCATCTTCGGCGGTGCCATGCCAGACGCCGACGTAGTTTTCCCCCGCGAGCCACTTCTCGTCCTGCGGCGCAAGCCCGATCACCGCACGGCATTGCGCGCCGACCAGATCGTCGCCGGTGATGCCGACGGTCCAGCCGAGCCGCGAAGCCATGCTGACGATCTGATCGGTGGTATGCACCGCCGAGGGACGCCGGATTTTTGGAATTGCCGTCATCTCCTCGACGCTGGCAAACATCTTGATACCGATCACGGTCGTCTTCAGCCGTAGCAGGCTGTTCAGGTCGGCCACCATGCCGGCCAAATCGAACGCTTCCGGCGGCGTCTGCTGTTGCATGGCGTCAACTCCCAAATCGGCGCGCTTAGCCGGCGCCTGTCCTTCGATTGTAGCCCGGCTTGCTGCCCGCTGCTACTTTGCCGGACCCGGCAACAACTCGTCGATCTTGCCGGTGGCGCGGTAAGCGATCAGGCCCACCCATTCGCGCACTGCCACGTCGGTCCGTCCCAGCCCATCGATCGCGACATTGGTGAAGTCAAATACATCGTCACGTCCGCCGACCCGCCAGTCGACGGGATAAGGTTCGACTGCAAATCCCGCCTTCCGGAACAGGCCGATCGATCGCGGCATATGAAAGGCCGAGGTTACCAACAGCCAACGCTCGCCTTCCTTGGGCGCAAGCAAGGTTTTGGAGAACTCGGCGTTCTCCTGCGTGTTGCGGGAACCCCGTTCCATGATCAGCCGCGACTTGTCGATGCCAAGGCTTTCGAAGATGGCGCCAGCGAAATCGGCTTCCCTGGCGTCGTTCGAAATCAATCTCGCGCTGCCGCCCGAGAAAACAATGCGAGCCTTCGGGTAACGGTGCGCCAGCGCGGCAGCCGCGATCAGGCGGTCGGGCGAGCTGCGCACCACCGGCGTGCCGTGCGCGACGGAAAGATCGGCTTCGATCGATGCGCCGAGCACGATGATGCCATCAGGTGTGCCGCGCGTCCCGTCCCATGGCGGAAAGCGCTGCTCCAGCGGATAGAGCAGCAGGTTCCCGAGCGGCGACAGTCCGCAAATGACGAGCAGCAACACGGCCGCGATCACCAACTTGCGGCCGAGCGATGCAAAGCGGGTGAACATCAGGACGGCGCCGACGAAGCCTACGCCGATCAGCAGATCCGTCGGCAACAGTAGAAAGCCGAGCGTCTTGGAGAGGACAAAAAACAAGGGAAGCCTCTGATAATGTCTGGTACAGCGTCATACGACGCCATTGCAGCAACCAAAAGCCTCCGCATGCCCCATCATCACCTGCATTCCAGCCCCGAAACCTGCCACTGGGGCTTCTTCGAAGCCAAATTGAAGCCCGTCCTGACCATCGCCAGCGGCGACGAAGTCACCATCGATACCGTGACCGGCGGCCCGGACGTGGTGCCTGATCGCAGCAAGTTTCACATACCTCCCGAGCTTGCCGAGATACACGCGCGAAGCGAGCGGATGCTGCCGGGCCATATTCTCACCGGCCCGGTCGCCGTGGGAGGGGCCGAGCCAGGCGACGTGCTGGAGGTCGATATTCTCGACGTCCAGCTCCGGCAGGATTGGGGCTACAATCTGATCCGTCCGCTGGCGGGGACGCTGCCCGACGATTTTCACGAAGCGCGGATCCTGAACATTCCGCTCGACCGCGAGCGGATGGTGGGACGGATGCCGTGGGGGCTCGATCTGCCGCTTAAGCCATTTTTCGGCGTGATGGGCGTGGCGCCGCCGCCCGCCTGGGGCCGCATCACCTCGCTGATCCCGCGCGCGATGGGCGGCAATCTCGACAACAAGGAGTTGGGCGCCGGCGCCAAGCTGTATCTGCCGGTGTTCGTGCCGGGCGCGCTGTTCTCCTGCGGCGACGGCCACGGCGTGCAGGGCGATGGTGAAGTCTGCGTCACCGCGATCGAGACCGCGCTACAGGGCCGCTTCCGTCTGACGCTGCGCAAGGACCTGCAGCTCGCCTATCCCCGCGCGGAAACGCCTGACCATTACATGACAATGGCGATGGACCCCGATCTCGATCAATGCGTAGTACGGGCGCTGCGCGACATGATCGTGCTACTAGGCGAGAAGCGCAATCTGTCGCGCGAGGATGCCTACACGCTCTGCAGCCTCGCCGCCGATTTGCGCGTGACGCAAACGGTGAACGGCTCCAAGGGCATTCACTGCATGATCGCGAAGGCGGTCGTGCACGGCTGATCGGACGACCTGCGCCTCTTCAAAGGAGAGCGCAGCTTCAGCCGCGCGTAGAACAATACGCTGGTCTTTCCGACCAACGCGGTCCCCTGCACTTGCGCGCCATCGGCGGCGTACGACCCGCTGAAGCCGCAAGTGACTTCTCGCCCGCCGAACAGTGGCAGCGCGCCAACCGATTTCGTGTGCTCGTTGGTGATCAGTTCACCGCGCCACTTGCCGCGATCTGCGGTGTAAGAGCCCGTGTAATAGAAATACGAGTCACCGCCGGCGATCTTGCCGTCGCGCAGCACAATCACGCCGTGCGCGCGGCCATGGCCGCCGTCCGTCATCTCGATATGAATGGTGTAGAGACCGTTCGTTACCGTCATTGCGCCCTTGCCGCCGTCCCAGGGCATCATCGGCATTCCCTGCAGCGCGAAGCAATGGGGAAATGGCCCACACGGCTGGATCGTTTCGCCGCGCCTGTAACCGCCGTTAAGACTGCCGCGCGCCGCAAGTCACGAGCGTTTTGGTTAATCCACAAACCCGACTTCGGCTTTTAATATGTTTTTTCAAATGGATAGAGAGCTATCCACAAGGCGTTTGACTCATGTGTGTAAAACTAAATAGAGTCGAAATAGTAACTTTTCAGTACAGCATTTAAAAGTTAGCGTTCCCCATGGCTACAGAAAAAGCCGAAACCGACCGCGTTCCCGTGACCTTGGCGCTCTCGACCATCGCTTATATGGAAAGATTGGTGAGACAGGGCACCCACGGCACAAGTGTTCCCGGCGTTGCGAGGACCCTGATCGAGGAAGGCATTCGGCTCGCCATCAAGGATGGGCTGCTTGCAATCCGCGACAATGGCAAGACGTCCTGACGGGAGCAACGCGGCGGTTTTCACAGAATGTGGAACCGAGAAAATGCTTACGAATGTACCGACCTGGACCACCGATCGCGTCGAACTCCTGAAAAGCCATTTTGAAGCCGGCCTCACCTGCCGCGAGATCGCGGCCAGCATCGGCGTCAGCCGTAACGCCGTGATCGGCAAACTCTCGCGCCTGCAATTGACGCGCGGCCCCGCCCCCGCCGAACCTCGTCCGACCAAAGTTGCCAGGGAGCGTTCGCGGAAATCCATTCCCCGATTGCAATATCAAATACTGCAGGCCGTTTACGAAAACACGCAGCCGCTGCAAGAAGAGCCAATCGCCAGCAACCAGCGCTGCTCGCTGCTCGAACTCAGCAACGAGCGGTGCCGCTGGCCGATCAGCACGCCAGGCGCAGAGGACTTCTGCTTTTGCGGCAATACGCCGGTGGAGGGCATGCCCTATTGCTCGGGCCACACCCGCCTCGCCTACCGCCCGGGTTCGCGTCAGCGCGTCTCGCGCGCGTGAGCGGCGTCAGTTGCCGTGACGACGCGCCCAGAATGCAGAGCTTCGGTTCTGATTCCATCAGAACCGATCGTCCGCTACCCGAGCCGCCAGCCGACCTCTTCCGTAAAGCTCTTGTAGAACTCCGGCGTGTAGGCCTTCTCCGGGGCCTGCCGCACCCGCTCGTCGAGCTTGTGCGCATCGTCGCCGACGAGAATCCGCCAGCGCTCGGCCTTGACGCCGTCGAGGATGATTTTTGCCGCAGCCGCCGCCGTGGTCGGCGCCTCCTCACGGAAGGTGCGGGCGCGGTCGAGTGCAATCTTCTGGATGTCGTCATCCGACATCGGCTCGGTGTCGATGCCCATGCCCTTCAGGCGCTGCCGTGTCGCCAAAATTTCGTTCGGGCTGAGTTCATCGGATTCCGATCCGCTCTGGATCTTGCGCGAATTGGCAACGATCGAGGTGCCGATATGCCCGGGCATCACGACAGAGCATTTGATGTGCGGGGCATTGAGCCGCAGGTCCGTCATCAAGGCTTCGGTAAAGCCTTTCACCGCGAATTTGGCGGCGCTGTAGGCGGTATGCGGCACGCCCGGGCCGACCGACGCCCAGAAGCCGTTGACACTCGATGTGTTGATAATGTGGGCCTCGTCGGCCTTCATCATAAGCGGCAGAAAGGTACGGACACCGAGATAGACACCGCCCCAGCAGATGTTGAAGGTGCGCTCCCATTGCTCGCGCGTGTTGGTGAACAGGCTGCCACCACCGCCGATGCCGGCATTGTTGAACAACAGATGGATCTTGTCGGTTGCCTGCTGTTCGATCAGCTCGTCACGGAAGCGCTGCAGATGCGCCTCGATCGAAACGTCGGCGACGTGGGTGGTGACGCGCAGGCCCTGCGGCAGCCTTTCCTCCTCGCACAGCCGCTTGGTCTCGGCCATCGCTTCCGGCGAGACGTCGCACATCGCGACATTGCAGCCTTCGGCCACGAGCTGACGTGCGAGCTCGCGGCCCATGCCCGTGCCGCCCCCGGTGATGACGGCAAACTTTCCGGCAAAATCCTTCATTGAGACGCTTACCTCGGTTTTCAATTTTTGAGTTGGGGCCCTCATGACATGGAGCCCGTGCGGAACGACAGTAACAGGTGGGAGCTGCCGGTAAAGCGGTCCGCGAGACGGGCGGCTCGATTGTCTTACAGGGCGTTTTCGCGCAGCGGAATTTACTCTGCCGCCTCGCGCGAGCCGCCGAGCGCGCCCAATCCCTTCAGCGCCTTCCGGATCGCGACCTGCTGCGCGGGCGATGCTTCCGGCATCGGCGCGCGAGAGAATGTCGTCGGTAGCCCCTGCACCGACTGCGCATAGCGCGTGCATGCCGGCAGATTGTCCGAGACGATCGCGTTCCACAGCGTCAGCAGTTTCTTGTGCAGCTCGAGCGCGCGAGTGTGGTTGCCTGCCTTGACCACATTCCAGAGTTCAACGGAAGCATGCGGCGCGGCGCTCAGGATCGCCGCGATCGAACCATGCGCGCCGAGCGTATAGGACGGATACATCAGCGCATCGACCGCGCTGTAGATCAATTTGTCCGGCGCCATCATCATGAGGTCGGCAAACAGTTTCAGATCACCCGCGCTCTGCTTGACGCCGACGACGAGCGGCACCTCGTTCATGATCCGCGTCAGCAGCGCTGGCGACAGATAGGACCAGGGCACGACGTTGTAGATGATGATCGGCATACCGGTTTCGTCGGCCATGCGGCGGAAATGGTCGACCATCGCCTGCTCGTCCGGCTTGAACAAATAATGCACCGGCGTCACTTGAAGCGCTGCGACATCCATGTCGCACACCAGTCTGCCGCGCCGGATCGCATCGCGGGTGGAATCGACGATGATGCCGGCGATCACCGGCGCGCGCCCTTTCGCGGCCTCCACCGTCGCTGCCACCAGATCACGATATTCCTCGTGATCGAGCGTATGCCCCTCCCCGGTCGAACCGCCGGCCGCCATGCCATGGCTGCCGGCCGCGATCAGCCAGTCGACCTGGGGAGCAACGAGTTTGAAATCGATCTCGCCGTCCTTTCGGAACGGCGTCGTCATCGGCGGTATCACGCCGGTGGGGCGTGTTTTCATGGCCTGCCCTCGCTGTTTCCATCCGGTACGTGCGGGCGTATCCCCCGCTTTCGCAAACCAAGCCTACCGAAGGTCGGAGCGGCGATCCAGTTGCGGAATCGACACGGCAGAGTAGCGGAAACGCCGCGTCCGCACTTGCGCGTGGTCTCGACCCGCGGGCACCACATGCCGCGTTCCCGGCGGTCGGCCGGCTGAGGCAAGCCTATCGAATGTCGAAGCGGGGCTTCCAACGTCAGCGCTGACGGTCAGATCGGCGATAACGCATTGCGAGCCGATGCAGGGCGCACTTCACGCATTTCGAGCTGGTCGTCTCGGGTCAGCGCTTGCAGATGTCGCGGGTTGCTTGCTCGCCGCGCATGACCTGCATTATTTCGGCCGAGGCAAAACTGCCGAAATCGCCGCCCACAAGCGTACCGTAGCGACGGTGGTTCTTGAGCATGAGCAATAAGCGATCGCTGACATTTTCGATGTCCCGTGCGTCGCTGGCTGATATCGCCGGCTTGCCCGCGGAAGCGCTGGTCTGCTTCGCGTAGGCAAAGAACTTTGTGGTGGCCTCTACTGCCGCTGCGCGGTTATCAGGATCGCAGAGTTCGCGATCATCCAGCGCGTAAATGCAGCTCGCCAATTGTCCCCATGTGTTGGCCAGATTAAGCGTCCGGTTTTCGGACCAGCGGTCTGACTTGCCAAGCATAGAGGAAACGTTTGCCTGCATACTGCCGGCCTTCAGGACGAAGTACGCCGCGCTCGGCTCCATCTTGTTGGCGTCCGGGCCGAGGTCCATCACTTTGAAGATACAGCTTCGCACCACCGGCGCGGTTTCCGGCCGGCCGATACAACTGGTGTCGGCGAACAACGAAACACTGGGCCCGACCGAGACGAAACTTGACATCGCACTCGTTACTTTCGGAGCCCAGATCCACCCGCCGACCACGAGGAAGCCTCCGACGAAGGCCAGCATGAGGGTGAGAACCTGACGGATCAATTTTCAAGCTCCCGCTGCTAAGCCCTGGGGCAGTTGTCGGTCGCGCCCTTGTAGCGATCGAGCATCGGCTTTATTGGCGCCGGGACGGTCCAGCCGAAATCAGCGGTGATCAGGCGGCCATTGCTGGTGTCCTGCATCAAGGCCGCGTTGATCGCGCGATTGCGTGGACTGTCCCAGAGGTCTCTGACCGTCGACATTTCGGATCTGCCATATCGCTTGGCGGTATTCATCATCTCATCGAATTTCGCAAAATAGCGACCGATGTAATCGACGATGTAGGCGCGATTGTCCCGCTCGCAGATCGCGTTCGGGTGCGTGACGAGATAGCAGTTCAGCGCCGCCGTCATCTCTTTCGCCCGGTTTAGGTCGCGCCAGTCGACGCGATGATCCTTGGTCGAAAGCTTCGGGAGCTGCCCGTCCCCTTCGAGATGTTCAAGCGCGGGGTAACACGCCTCGCGTATCTTGGCCGCTTTCCACTCGCCCATGCGTTCGCCGCCCGGCAGGTAATCCCCGGAATGGCCCAGGACAAAATAGTTGATCAGGTTCACACCCAGAAATATGCCGCCTAGAGCAACGGCTGCACGCGTCAAGAAATTCATGACCTCACGCACCTGCAGAGGTTGCAATCGGCTCTATATAGCGGCGTCCGGATGTGCCGAGAAGGTTGGTGCCGGTTAGATCTGCCGGTTGGGTTAAGCCGGACTTACTTTCCGCGAAGTTGCCGGCATGCCCAGGACGCCGGGCGTCTCCGGCCTGTTGGGAATGCAGGTATCGAGCTTGGTCATGAAAGCTACAGATATTTCGCGGCCCGCGTAGCTTGAACCTTGAGCCCGCGGCAGCGACTTACATACGGGAGGCAGTATCAATAAAAATGAACAGGAGGCCGCCATGACCCAGTGGCGCGATACTATGGTCGATCGACCGGAAACCGATGGTGCGGCCTATTTGACCGGCTGGACAGTCAGCGGAATAGCCGTGTTAGGAACTATTGTTGCCGTCTGGGTTCTCGGCATCTAGCAGCGATCAAAATCGCCACCCGTGAAAGAAAATGGTCGGAGCGAAAGGATTTGAACCTTCGACCCCTAGTCTCCCAGACTAGTGCGCTAACCGGGCTGCGCCACGCTCCGATGCCGTTCCATTAGCTTTGATCAGGGCCCGGCGCAAGGCAGGAGAGCGGCCTCATTGCGGCCGGTAGACCGCCAGTTCCGCCAGGCAGCTCAGCCGTCCTTCAGCGCGTTGTCCAGCAATTGCTTGCAGGCGATCAGGTCCTGCAGCACCCGCTCCAGGCGCTCGCGGTCCGCGTCCGACGGGCCCGGCTTGGCCCTCGCAAACGGCAGCAAAATGCCGTCGTCGTCGGTGTCGACAAAGCGGTAGTCGATTTCCTTCTCTTCGGTCTCGAAGTCCTCGTCGTCGGCTGCGACGGTCGGAATCTCGCCCTCATCGGGCTCTTGCAGGCTGAGGCCGATCGCTTCCTCGACGGCGCCGAAGGTGACCGCCGAGGTCTGGTCGGCGAGGCCCTGCACCGATTTGATGCCGTGCTCTTTGAGGATCCGCTGCACGCCGCGGATCGTATAGCCCTCGCCGTACAGCAGACGGCGGATGCCCTTCAGCAGATCAACATCGTCGGGGCGGTAGTACCGCCGCCCGCCGCTTCGCTTCATCGGCTTGATCTGGGCGAACCGCGTCTCCCAGAACCGCAGCACATGCTGGGGAATGTCGAGCTCTTCAGCGACTTCGCTGATGGTGCGGAACGCATCCGGCGCCTTGTCCAAGTGCCAGCTCCTCTCAACTTATCTCGTTGGTGAAGACGCGGTACTCGCCTTGCTACGCAGCCGTGCTACTCGATCTCGCTAGTCGGTCTTGCTTTTTAGTCAGTCTTGCTTTCGCCGTTGCCGGGCGCGTGACCGTTGATCCGCTGCTTAAGGATCGCCGATGGCTTGAACACCATCACGCGACGCGGCGAGATCGGCACTTCAGTACCGGTCTTCGGATTACGTCCGATACGCTGACCCTTCTTGCGCACCATGAAGGAGCCGAACGACGACAGCTTCACTGTCTCGCCCTTCTCCAGGCAATCGGTAATTTCTTTCAGAACGAGCTCAACAAATGCTGAAGATTCCGTCCGCGACAGGCCCACCTTCTGGTAGACCGCCTCGCACAAATCGACACGTGTGACTGTTTTTCCGGTCCCGGTCATCGCCTGCCCCGCACTCTCGGCGAACAATTTATTCCCTGAAATTATGAGGTTAGCACGCAATGGTCAACAGCGACCATCATGCAGAAGCATGGAACCGCACTACAATTTTAGACAGTACTTTTGTGGTGCGTCTACCAGCGCACCAGCGCGGAACCCCAGGTGAAGCCGCCGCCCATGGCTTCGAACAGCACGAGATCGCCTTTCTTCACCCGCCCGTCCTTGACGGCGACGCCGAGCGCCAGCGGGATCGACGCAGCCGACGTATTGCCGTGCAAATCGACGGTCAGCACCACCTTCTGCGGCGCAATATGAAGCTTATGCGCCGAAGCATCGATGATCTGCTTGTTGGCCTGATGCGGGATGAACCAGTCGATGTCCTCGGCCGTCTTCCCGGTCGCATTGAAGGCGTCCACGATGACGTCCGTGATCATGCCGACCGCGTGCTTGAACACTTCGCGGCCCTCCATCCGGAGATGGCCGACGGTCTGCGTCGTGGACGGGCCGCCGTCCACGAAGAGCTTCGACTGGTGCCGGCCGTCCGAGCGCAGATGGGTCGTGAGCACGCCGCGATCGGACGGCAAACCCGGCTGGTCCTGCGCCTCCAGCACGACCGCACCGGCGCCGTCGCCGAACAGCACGCAGGTCCCGCGGTCGTTCCAATCGAGAATGCGCGAAAACGTCTCCGCACCGATCACCAGCGCGCGCTTGTAGGCGCCGGAGCGCAGGAAATTGTCGGCGGTGGCGAGCGCGAAGACGAAGCCGGAGCACACCGCCTGCAGATCGAAGGCGGCGCCATGATGGATGCCGAGCCCGTTCTGGACTGCAACCGCGGTGGCCGGAAAGGTGTTGTCCGGCGTCGAGGTCGCGAGCACGATCAGATCGATCGCCTGCGCGTCGAGACCGGCATGTTCCAGCGCCGCGCGCGCGGCGTTGATCGCCAGGTGCGAGGTGAACTCGCCTTCGGCCGCGATGTGGCGTTCCCGAATGCCGGTACGCTGCACGATCCACTCGTCCGAAGTATCGATCTGGGCCGCCAGTTCGGCATTGGTCAGCACCTTCTGCGGCAGGTAAGAGCCGCAGCCCAGCACCACCGAACGTTTCGCAGTCACGAGACAGCCTCCTGCGCGGTCGGTGCCAGCGCACTGCCGTCGCTATTTATCATCTGATTGATCTTGGTGAGGAGATCGCAGCGGACCATCTCATAGCCAACATCGACTGCGTAGGCAAAGCCTTCGGCGCTGATTCCGCCATGGCTTTTGACGACCACGCCCTTCAAGCCGAGCAAAACGCCGCCATTGGATTTATTCGGGTCGAGCTTGTCCCGCAGCGCCTTGAACGCGCTGCGGGCGAACAGGTAACCGATCCGAGAAAACCAGCTTGAAGCCATGGCATTGCGCAGAAAATCTGCCATTTGGCGCGCGGTTCCCTCCGCGGCCTTCAACGCGATGTTGCCGCTAAAACCTTCCGACACGATCACGTCAGCCGCGCCCGCGCCGATCCCGTCGCCTTCGACGAAGCCGATATAATTGAGCTGCGACGCGCGCAGCAGCTCGGCGGCCTCGCGGATCTCCTCATGGCCCTTGATCTCCTCGACCCCGATGTTGAGGAGGCCGACAGTCGGCCGTTCCCGGTTCAACAGCACGCTCGCCATTGCACTGCCCATCACCGCCAGTGCCACGAGATGGTGCGCGTCGCCGCCGATCGTGGCGCCAAGATCGAGCACGACGGAATCGCCGCGCGCCGTCGGCCACACGCCGGCAATGGCCGGACGATCGATCCCTTGCATGGTGTGCAGATGGAAACGCGCCATCGCCATCAGCGCGCCGGTATTGCCCGCGGAGACCGCGACGTCGGCCTCCTTTCTCTTCACCGCATCGATCGCAAGCCACATCGACGACGTCTTGCGGCCGCGACGCAGCGCCTGGCTCGGCTTGTCGTGCATGCTCACGGTGACGTCGGTGTGGATCACGCGCGACGCCTTTTGCAGCGCCGGGTACTTGGCGAGTTGTTCGTCGATCTGCTTGCTGTCGCCGTAGAGCAGGAATTCGCTGTCGGGATGCCGCTTCAAAGAAATTGCGGCGCCGGGAATGACGACCGATGCGCCGACATCGCCACCCATGGCGTCAAGCGCGATGCGAACCTTTTGCGGCATGAACGTCCCGGAAACCTGATCTCTTGCGGCCCTCGTAGAGCCCGGCCGCGCACTGGAATGGCACCGCTACGCGGCGCCTGGCGAAACGCAACCCGCGCCCCCCGCCGGGCCGCGACAATAGCGTGTCCCCGCCCCGACACAACCTCTTGACCACGCTCTTTTGGCGAAAGGGAAGCTGTGTGGCCCGAAATCACGGATGGCAGATATTTCTATACAATTCAATATCTTACGGGGTATTTTTGGCGTGATTTCAGAATTACCTTACCCTACGGCAGCTTCGCCGGCCATTTTAACTCCCGCCTACTTGCCCTTGGGCTTCCTGGCCCGCGGCTTTTTCGGCGCTGCCTTCAACGCCTTGAGCGCCGCGAATGGGTGATCCTCGGGATCGGCGGCTTCAACCATCGGCTCAAATACGGCGCCGGGTTTGCGCGGATATGGATCGACCGCGAGATACAATGCATCGGTGGCGACCCTGCCGAAATCGATTATGCCGTTCTCGATCGGCTCGGGCGGATCGGGCGTTTCCTCGTCGGTTTCTTCAGCGTCATCGACCAGCGCGGCCATCTGCGGGATCTGCTCCGGCGGAGCGAATATCAGGTCGATCGGCTCGTCGATCTCGTTCTCGATCTCTTCCAGCGTCACCACGCAGGTCTGCCCGATCCGCGCCCGCACATGGCCGGCCACATGGAAGCGGCCGCCGCTCTTCGGCGTCACGTCGAAGGAAGCCTGCGCCGATAGCACCTCGCGCAAGCCGCCCGTATCGGCCATGGCTTTGCGGATGGCCTGATCAGCCTCGATGTCGCGATGCAGGCCCGTCTCGGGGATCTGCGCCACCGCAACGGGAACACGCCACGGATCGGGCTTCTCTGTGCCAGTCTTGCTCATTGCTGCGCGCCTGCTTTCTCCGGCGAGGAAACCTGCCCCGGCCGCTCGCCAGCGTCGCCTCGTCGAGGCTGTCGAGGCCCGCCATTGCCGCCTCGGCGTAGGCGGCCAGCAGTCGGGCCTTTTCGATGTTCTCGCCGTTCAGGATATTCTTGCACATCGCCTGCGCCAGTGCCTCGCGGCCCTCGGTCAGCGCAAGGTCATAGGCCGCAGTCCGGCCATAGAAGGCTTCGCCGAAGGCCTGCATGCGCTTCGGCACCGTGAGGTCTCCGACCCCCATCTCGCGCAGATTATCGTCCATATCGTTGCAAAAATGGTCGAATAGCCCCTGCGATAGCGTCGCGCCGCCCGCCACCGACTTCAGTCGCCGCAGGACCAGCCACAAGTGCAGGAGAAGCAGGTCAAAACGGCCGTTAACCGTGTCCGGAACCCCAAAGTCCCGATAAAACAACGGTTCTCGCGCCTGCGTCACGATCATGCCATAGATGGCCTCGATGGTGCCGCGCAGCGGCGTCCGGGGTTTCCTGAAGTGATTGAACGGCCAAAGCATTGTGGGTTCCGCAAGCGAGCCCTCCCGGGCCGCGTGTGTTGCAATCCAGCGTGCTGCCCGGTACGTCAACGCACCGCGCGATGCAAGAGGACGGGCGAATTCCTGAGATGACTGAAATGAGCCACCTGAGCGCCCGCGTGTCCTCGCCGCGCCGCCTGACCGCGCGCCGGCGCGGTTTTCGCGCCGCCGCAGCCGTTGCACTGGTCTGTGCCGCGCTCGCCGGATGCACCGGCGAGCAGTTCCAGAAGGGCTACATCCTGCCACCCAACGCGCTGGAGCAGATCCCGATCGGCGCCAGCCAGGACCAGGTGCTGATCGTGATGGGAACGCCATCGACGGTCGCGACCTTGAACGGCGAGGTGTTTTATTACATCTCGCAGCGCTCCGAGCGCAAAGTCGCTTTCATGAACCAGCAGGTCGTGGACCAGCGCGTGATCGCGATCTATTTCGACAAGAACCGCCAGGTGACGCGGCTTGCCAACTACGGATTGCAGGACGGCAAGATCTTCGACTTTATCAGCCGCACCACGCCGACGTCCGGCCAGGAACTCAGCTATCTGACTCCGCTGTTCAAGCTACTCAGCTTTAACTAGCGCTCAATCTGTTCTGCTTGAATCAGAACCAAGCTCCGCACTTTTGTTTTTGCGTTGTCGTTAGGCAAACCGCATCCACTTCGCTCGAAAACGTCATGGCGACTTCGCCTGTTCCGCGAGGCGGAAAACCTGTGCCAAGTCGCCCGCTTGCCCTGCATGCGCGCGTTGCCTAGGCTCGCAGCCAATCAATAATGATTCAGCAGGGAGTTAACTTGTGACGATTAGAACTTTTTCTCGCCGCCGTGTGTTGACCGGAGCCGCGGGTATTTCCGCTGCGGCGATCTTGCCGCGCGCGAGTTACGGCTCCGACTGGCGCCCCACCGAGACCGTGCGTCTCATCGTGCCAGCGGCGGCCGGCGGCAGCACCGACGTGATGGGACGGCTGTTGGCCGCACATCTGCAGACCGCCTGGGGCCAGTCCGCGGTCGTGGAAAACCGCTCCGGCGGCGGCGGCACCATCGGCACCGCCGAAGTCGTGCGGGGCAAGGCGGACGGCCATGTGATCCTGGTCGGTAATCCCGGTCCGAATGCGATTGCCTACAGCATCTTCCGCAACATGACCTACAAGG
This sequence comes from Bradyrhizobium sp. RDI18, assembly GCF_043203335.1. NCBI lineage: Bacteria > Pseudomonadati > Pseudomonadota > Alphaproteobacteria > Hyphomicrobiales > Nitrobacteraceae > Bradyrhizobium > Bradyrhizobium sp. RDI18. Next base: position 1,352,806 of record NZ_JBICRN010000008.1, read on the forward strand.
CCGACCAGTTGCAGCCGGTCAGCAACATGATCCGGATTCCGAACATCGTGTCGGCGCATCCGTCGACCGGCATCAAGTCGATCGGAGAATTGATCGCCTACATCAAGGCCAACCCGGACAAGCTCACCTATGCCTCCTCAGGCGTAGGCCAGAGCCCTCACCTCACCGGCGCCTGGTTCCTGCAGCTCACCGGATTGAAGATGGTGCACGTGCCGTTCCGCGGCGCAGGCCCCGCGCTGCAGGCGGCGCTGGCCGGCGATATCCAGATCCTGTTCGACAATCTCTACCCGACGCTGCCGCAGACCGAGGAAGGCAAGCTCACCGCGCTCGCCGTCACCACGCCCGAGCGCAGCGCACTCGCCCCGAACGTTCCGACCATGCGCGAAAGCGCGCCGGAGCTTTCGAAGTTCGACGTCTCCTCCTGGTTCGGCATCTTCCTGCCGAAGGCCACGCCCGCTCCCGCCGTTGAAGCGCTCAACAAGGAGATCAAGGCGATGCTGGCGCGGGATGACGTCAAGAAGACGATCGGGAAGATGGGCGCGACCGCCGACTGGGGAACGCCACAACAGTTTTCCGATTTCGTGCAGGCCGAGACCGCGAAGTTCGGCGAGATCATCAAGCGCGAAGGCCTGCAGATGGACGCGGGCTGAGCGCCAGACGTCTCATCAAATCAAAACCCCGCGGCTCGCACCGCGGGGTTTTTTGATCGCTTCCCGCCGCTCAGTGCGCGCCAGGATCGCCAGCAGCCACTCACGGCACCCGCTCGTCCATCTCCGGCCGCATCACCACGCTCTCCCGCGCAGTCGCCTCGCTGCGCGATCCCACGAAAACCGACGGCGTGGCGGCGCGATTGACCGCAACGTGCAGGACGCCCGCGGGAATGTAGACGTAGTCACCAGGGTGCACCTTTTCACAGTGCTGTAGCTGGTCGCCGGTCCAGATCTCCAGCTCGTCCCCGCTCATCATGTAGAGCGCCGTCTCGTGATGCTCGTGGACGTGGGCTTTGGTGCGTCGGCCGGCCGGCAGCGTAATGATGCCGAGCCAGATCATTTTCGAGCCGACAGTCTCCGCGCTGATCCCCGGCTGATAGTCAGAACCCTGCTCGGCGCGGTAGCCGGCACTTCCCTTCACGACGAACCCCTTCCCGCCAGCTCCCGAGTCCACGCCGTGCCGTTCCCGTACGATCATGTTGCTCATGTCATCTCTCCGGTTCGGGTTGCTTTGCCCAACATGCGCAGGATCACTTGTCAGGAGGGCCGGAGTCTCAAAGATTGGTCCGAAAAGTTCCAAATTCTTCCAAAGCTCGGTAAGCTCGCCGCATGCCCCATGAGCACGTCACGTTTGGCCCGTTCATGCTTGATCTGGATCGCGGAATGCTCTCGCGGGACGGCCGGCCCATCGCGGTCGGCCAAAAGGGCCTCTTGCTGCTACGGGCTTTCCTGGAGTCACCCGGTAGAATCCTCGACAAAGCAAGCCTGATGGACGTCGCCTGGCCCGGCCTGACCGTGGAGGAAAGCAACTCTCTGTCCAGATCGCGGCGCTACGCAAGCTTCTCGGCACCGCCCATGACGGCGCTGAATGGATCACCACCATTCCGCGTGTCGGCTACCGGTTCGCCGGGCCGATCGCTTCCAGGGCAGCGACCGTCACACCGGAGCATACCGAAAATACACAGTCGCGCCCCTCTATCGCGGTTCTGCCTTTCGGTATCATTGGCGAAGCTGACAAGGAGTATCTCGCCGATGGGCTGACCGAAGATATTATCACGACGCTGTCCCGGTTTCGCTGGTTCCGAGTCATCGGGCGAAGTTCTGCCTTTACCTTCAAGGGCAAACAGATGGACGCGCTGCAAGCCGCTCGCGAGCTTGGCGCGCGTTACGTACTGCAGGGAAGCGTTCGCCAGTCCGCGCTGCGGCTGCGCATTGCGGCGCAATTCGTCGACGCGAGCGATGGTAGCAACGTATGGGCAGAGCGCTACGATCTCGAGATGGCCGATGTCTTTGCGATCCAGGACGAGATCGCCGAGCGGGTGGCGGGTGCGATCGAGCCCGAGCTTCTCAAAACCGAATCCCATCTTGCGGCGATGCGGCATACCGGCAACATGACCGCCTGGGACCTCGTGCGTCAGGGAATGTGGCATTTCCACAAGGTCACCCGCGAGGGCCATCTGGCAGCGCGGACGCTATTCCGACGCGCCTGCGCGATCGATCCGGATCTGTCCGAATCACACATCTGGCTTGGGCGCGTCAGCGCCGGGATAGTTGCTTACGGCTGGAGCGACGCTCCCGACGCGGACAGCAAGGAGGGTGCGGATGCCGCAGCGCATGCGATAACCCTCGATCCGAGAGACCCCTACGCACACTATGCCTTCGCTATCGCGAATGCTTACAACAATGCACCGCGCGTAGCCGTATCGGCAGCCGAAAAAGCGATCGCATTGAGCTCAAGCTTCGCGTTGGGGCATCTGGTTCTCGGCTTGGCCCGCCTGTTCGCTGGACTGGCACGGGAGGCAATCGAGCCGCTTGAACATGGCTTGGCGCTAAATCCGAACGATCCGCAGAACCTCGCTTGGTACAATCTGCTTGCCCATGCTCAGCTACTCGCCGGAGACGCCGAGCGCGCACTTGCGACCGCCAACAAAGCGCTCGCTATTCGGCCGACGTTCCGTCCGACGTTTGAAACGCTCACATGCTGCCATATCGCGCTTGGCAACATGGACGCAGCACGCCAATGCGCAAGCCGCATGAACGAGTTGGGAGAGCCTCAGAGTCATTTCCTCGCGCCGCTAAAGGAACTGCATCCAGAATGGGACGAGCAGATATCGCAGATGCTCGATCGGGCTCGGGCATGAAAAACCCCGCGGCTCGCACCGCGGGGTTTTCGTTTTGATCAGCCTCGCCGGCTCAGTGCGCCAGGATCGCCAGCAGCAGCAGCGCCACGATGTTGGTGATCTTGATCATCGGGTTGACCGCGGGACCCGCCGTATCCTTGTAGGGATCGCCGACGGTGTCACCGGTCACAGCGGCCTTGTGGGCGTCCGAGCCCTTGCCGCCGAAATGGCCATCCTCGATGTACTTCTTGGCGTTGTCCCAGGCGCCGCCGCCTGAGGTCATCGAGATCGCGACGAACAGGCCGGTCACGATCACGCCGAGCAGCATGGCGCCGACGGCGGAGAACGCCGCCGACTTGCCGGCCGCGCCGCCGCCCGCGATCGCGTAGATCGCGAAGTAGACGAAGATCGGCGACAGCACCGGGAGCAGCGACGGAATGATCATTTCCTTGATCGCAGCCTTGGTCAGCAGGTCGACCGCCTTGCCGTAGTCCGGCTTGTCGGTGCCCTGCATGATGCCGGGCTTTTCGCGGAACTGGCGCCGCACTTCCTCGACGATCGCGCCGGCAGCGCGACCGACCGCGGTCATGCCCATCGCGCCGAACAGATACGGCAGCAGGCCACCGAACAGCAAACCGACCACCACGTAGGGATTGTTGAGCGAGAAGTCGGGCAGCACACCCTGGAAGTACGGATGCTTCGCAGAATTGGCGATGAAGAACTTGAGGTCCTCATTGTAGGCTGCGAACAGCACCAGCGCGCCGAGACCGGCCGAGCCGATCGCGTAGCCCTTGGTGACCGCCTTGGTGGTGTTGCCGACCGCATCCAGCGCGTCGGTCGACTTGCGGACCTCCTTCGGAAGGCCCGCCATTTCGGCAATGCCGCCGGCGTTGTCGGTAACCGGACCGAAGGCGTCGAGCGCCACGATCATGCCGGCCAGCGCCAGCATCGTGGTGGTCGCAATCGCGATGCCGAACAGGCCGGCAAGGCTGTAGGTGATGAGAATGCCGGCGATGATGACGATGGCGGGCATCGCGGTCGCTTCCATCGAGATTGCCAGACCCTGGATCACGTTGGTGCCATGGCCCGTGACCGAGGACGAGGCGATCGACTTCACCGGGCGATAATCGGTACCGGTGTAGTATTCGGTGATCCAGATGATCAGGCCGGTGACGGCGAGGCCGACGATGCCGCACTGGAATAGCGCCATGCCGGTGTACTTCACGCCCGCCAGTTCGCCGAAGCCGATCAGCCAGTGGATGACGGCCGCAACGCCGAGCAGCGACAGGACGCCGGTCGCGATCAGGCCCTTGTACAGCGCGCCCATGATGGACTGGCTGGCGCCGAGCTTGACGAAGAAGGTACCGATGATCGAGGTGATGATGCAGACGCCGCCGATGGCGAGCGGCAGGGTCATCATCGGCACCAGCAGCGGCGAGGTCGCGAAGAAGATCGCGGCCAGCACCATGGTGGCGACCGCGGTCACCGCATAGGTCTCGAACAGGTCGGCCGCCATGCCGGCGCAGTCGCCGACGTTGTCGCCGACGTTGTCGGCGATGGTCGCCGGGTTGCGCGGATCGTCCTCGGGAATGCCGGCTTCGACCTTGCCGACGAGGTCGCCACCGACGTCAGCACCCTTGGTGAAGATGCCGCCGCCGAGACGGGCGAAGATCGAGATCAGCGAGGCGCCGAAGCCGAGCGCTACCAGCGCGTCGACGACGACGCGATCGTTGGCCTTCAGCCCCATGAACTGGGTGAGATAGGCGAAGTAGATGGTAACGCCGAGCAACGCGAGACCGGCCACCAGAAGGCCGGTGATCGCACCCGCCTTGAAGGCCAGTTCGAGCCCGCCGGCCAGCGAAGTGGTCGCCGCCTGCGCGGTGCGCACATTGGCGCGAACCGAGACGTTCATGCCGATGAAGCCGGCAGCGCCCGACAGCACCGCGCCGACCAGGAAGCCGATCGCAACCAACATGCCGAGGAAGTAGGCCAGCAGCGCGAAGATCACGACGCCGACCATGGCGATCGTCATGTATTGGCGGCGCAGATAGGCCTGCGCGCCTTCGGCGACAGCCGCCGCGATTTCCTGCATGCGCGGATTGCCGGCGTCCGATTTCAGAACGGAAGACGTGGCCCAGATGGCGTAGACAATCGAAAGCGCTCCGCAGAGCACAATCACCCACAATGCTGTCATTGAATTTGCCTCAGTTTTTTGTTCGTTCCACCCCCGCGCCGTCACCGCGGGTAGCGGCGGACGCATAAAAAGGAGGCCTTCCCTGCCCAGAAGGGCGGCCTCAAATCGGGCGGGACCATGCCAAAATCGTCCCTCCGGCGCAATGTCACGGAGGGCGAAAACCGTCGATTTTTGAAAGGAGTCACCCGGAATCCGTCCAGCCAACTGGAGCCCGGGGGCAACGGGTATTCGGCCCGGCCAAAATACAAGAGCCCGCTCAACCCCGGGAGGGATCGAGCGGGCTCACGAGCCATTCCAGTACATCCGTGAAACGACCGTTTCGAGGCCTTAGACCAGCGACAGGTTTTCCGCGCTTACCTTGCCCCGCATCTTGTCGGTCTTGAGTTCGAACTGAACCTTCTGACCTTCGGCCAGCCCGCCAAGGCCGGCGCGCTCGACGGCGGAGATGTGCACGAACACATCCTTGCTGCCATCGCTCGGCTCAATGAAACCGAAACCCTTTTGACCGTTGAACCACTTCACTGTTCCCGTAGCCATTTTCTCTTCTCCAAAGCACATAGGCTTTTCATTCCGCGCGGCGATCGCACGGATCCAAATCCAATCTCGACGATGTCTCTGGAAAGAAGCCCCGTGGGGCGCGTTCAAAAAGGCACGGCGGTAATCGAATGCGCTACAACCTATAGGTTTTCAGCGAAATTGCAATGGCCGGAAGGAAATAAAGCCGACGGCATGATGCGACGCCTTCAGAAATGGCTGTAGGATAGCCGTTCCAGCGCGATTTCCTTGCCCTCTTTGTCGACGAACTTCGGAACTGAACTCCCCGCGACGATCGTTCCAATGGAACTAAGCGCAACCCCTGCGCGCTGCGCGGCAGCTTCGAATGCTTCAACACGCTCTTCGGTGATCGTGCAGAGGATTTCGTAATCGTCGCCACCAGCGATCAATGTCTCCAGTCCGACAATGCCGCGCGACACCAAACCCCGCGCTGCGCCGGACAACGGCATCTGCGCCAGATCGACCACGGCGGACACGCCCGACGCGCCGCAGAGCTTTGTCAGGTCGCCGGCCAACCCATCCGAGACATCCATCGAAGCACTGGCGTATTCGCGAACGATCTCGGCCATCGCCACGCGCGGCTGCGGGACGCGATAGCGCCCGACCAGCATCTCCCGCGCGGCTGTATCGGCGGCGGCATGCATCTTCCCGCCGCGGAGGATAGCCAGCCCCAGCCCGGCGTCTCCGATCGTGCCCGTGACCATCACGCGCTCGCCGGGTTTGGCGCCGCTGCGATGGACCACTTTGCCCGGCGGCACGCGGCCGAATGCAGTCACCGAAACCATCAGCGGCCCCGGCGTCGACACCGTATCGCCGCCGAGCAGCGGACATGCGAACTGCTTGATGTCCTCGCCCAGCGCCGCCGCGAACGGTTGTAGCCAGCCCTCATCCACGCTGCGAAGGGCCAGCGTCAGCACAAAGCCGGCCGGCGTCGCGCCCTTCGCGGCGAGATCGCTGAGGTTCACCCGCAGCGCCTTGCGTGCGACCGCATCGGGCGGATCATCGGGCAGGAAATGCACGCCCTCAACGATCGCATCCGTCGTCACCACGAGGTCATCGCCGGACGGCTTCAGCGCCGCAGCGTCGTCGTCGAGACGGAAGGCACCGGGATCAGTCGCAAGCGGCCGGAAATAGCGCGCGATCAGCCGGTCCTCGCCGGACACTGGTTTGCCGCTAGCCACGCGTGAACTCGTCGGCGCGGAACTGGCGCGCGATCTGGTCGAGCACGGCGTTGACCATGCCGGTCTCGTCCTTTTCGACGAAGGCATGCGCGACATCGACATATTCTGAGACGACCACGCGGCCCGGCACGTCCTTGCGATGCTCGAGCTCGTAGGAGCCAGCGCGCAGCACCGCGCGCAAGATCGCGTCGATCCGCTTCAAGGGCCAACCCTTCTGCAGCGCGTCGTCGATCAGAGGATCGAGCCTCGCCTGATCGCGGACCACGCCCGACACCACGTCGCGGAAGAACGCGGCTTCCGCCGGCAGGTATCTCTCGCCCTCGACCTCGTTGCCGAGCCAGTGGCTTTCAAACTCGGCGAAAATATCATTGATTCCGGCGCCTGCGATGTCCATCTGGTACAGCGCCTGCACGGCGGCGAGCCGCGCCGCGCCACGGCGGTTGGCTTTCTTGTCGGGAGTCTTGGCGGGCTTCTTCTCTGCCATCGTCAGGCCTTTGCCAGCCGGCGTTTGATCCGCAGCATCGCCAGCGCCGCGCGCGCGGCGTCGCCGCCCTTGTTCAACTCGCTGGCGCGCGCCCTCGCCCAGGCCTGCGCCTCGGTATTAACGGTAATGATGCCGTTGCCGAGCGGCACCTTTCGCGCGACCGCAAGGTCCATCAGGGCGCGGGAGGATTCGATCGAGACGATCTCGAAATGGATGGTGTCGCCGCGCACCACACAGCCGAGCGCAATCGCCGCGTCATAGGGCTTGCCGTTCCGGTCGGCGGCATCGAGCGCGATGGCAATGGCAGCCGGAATCTCCAGCGCGCCGGGCACGGTGATGACGTCGTGCGTCACGCCGGCGGCCTTCAGCTCGGCGACGGCACCTTCCAGCAGCGCATCCTGGATGTCGTCATAAAACCGCGCCTCCACGATGAGCGCGCGCGCGCCTGTGATGTCGGTCTGGTCTTTCAGCGGTGCGCGCCGTGCGTCTGCCATTGTTCAATCCATCTCCACGTGTTGGCAATTTGCAGCGGTGTAAATTGTCAACATCCGCGCGGTTTTAGTCGCGCTCTGTTACCCTGTCACTTCATTTCCGAGAGCCGCGCCGCGTAGCGGGCCATCAGGTCGACCTCGATATTGACCTCGCTGCCTGCTGCCCAGCCGCCAAGCGTGGTGACGCTGAGCGTGTGCGGGATGATCAACACCGAAAATGCGACATCCTCGACCGTATTCACGGTCAGCGACACGCCATCCAGCGTCACCGAACCTTTGGCCGCGATGAAACGCGCCAGCTCTCGCGTGGTGCGCAGTTCGAACCGCGCCATATCGGGCAGATCGTCGCGCCTGACGATGGTGGCGATGCCGTCGGCATGGCCGGCGACGATATGACCGCCGAGTTCGTCGCCGATCTTCAGCGCACGCTCGAGATTGAGCTTTGTTCCCTTGGCCCAATGCTTGGCCGTGGTCATGCCGAGCGTTTCCGCGGCGGCATCGACGTCGAACCAGGTCTTGCCGCCTTCGACGCCGGAAGCGACTACCGTCAGGCAGACGCCGTTGCAGGCAATCGAGGCCCCGTCGGTGATGGTCTTCTGGTCGTAGCGGCAGGCGATCCGCATGCGATGCAACTGCCCCTGCGCCGTTGGCGTCAAGGCGACGATTTCTCCGATGTCGGTGACAATTCCGGTGAACATTAAGCGCGCTCGTAAATAGTCAGGGTGTCTTTGCCGAGCGCTTCGCTAGCACGTACGCTGAACGCGGGCGACCCGGTGATTGCCGACAGCGGCAATGCGTCCAGCGCGGGAATGCCGTCAGCGCCGACTTTATCAGGACCGCGCAACAGCCAGATTTCATCGACCAAGCCGCTCGCGACGAAGGACGACGCCACCCGCGATCCGCCTTCGACCATCAGCCTTGTGATGCCCTTGTCGGACAGCGCGTGAAGCACCGCCGATAGATCCAGCCACGGCGGCTGCGCGGTAGCCGCAACGCGTATCACCTGCGCGCCGGCCGCACCGAGTTTCACGGCGGCCGGCGCCTCGGCAAAATCTGAGGTCATCACCCAGAGCGGCGTCTGCCGCGCGGACTGAACCGGCTTACTTGTGCCAGGAATGCGCAGCGCGCGATCCAGCACCACCCGCACCGGCGACCGTGCTTCCATGCCGGGCAGGCGGCAGGTCAGCAGCGGATCGTCCGCCAGCACGGTGCCGATGCCAACCAGGATGGCGTCGCATTGCGCGCGCAACAGATGTACCCGCGTTCTCGCGGCCTCGCCCGTAATCGCAACGGGCTTGTGGCCGGAGGCAGCGATCTTGTCGTCAGCGGAGACGGCGAGTTTCAGGATCACATGCGGGCGCTTGTCGCGGACGCGGCGGAAATGCCCGGCGTGATCGCGCGCGGCTTCCTGAGCACCGAGCCCGACATCGACTGATATCCCGGCCGCGCGGAGTTTTGCATGTCCCTGCCCGGCCACCTCCGGATTGGGATCCTCGATCGCCGACACCACGCGCGCAATGCCGGAGGCGATCACGGCGTCGACGCAAGGCGGCGACTTGCCGAAGTGCGAACAGGGCTCCAGCGTCACATACAGCGTCGCGCCCCGCGCCGCCTCGCCGGCACGCCTTAAGGCTTCCGGCTCGGCATGCGGTCGCCCGCCCGGTTGCGTCCAGCCGCGCCCGATGATGACGCCATCCTTCACGACGACTGCCCCGACGGCCGGGTTGGACCAGGTGCGCCCCAGCCCGCGCCGGCCGAGCGACAGCGCAAGCTGCATGAAGCGCTGATCAGCCGCTTTGGACTCGCTGATCTTCTGTCCGTACTGGTCTTCCAGGATGCGGAAGATCATTTGCGCAACGTGGCGATCCGCGCTTCGTCCTCGCCCGAGAGCTCGCCGAGCACGGTCTCAAAATCCTTGGCCTCGCGGAAATTGCGATAGACGGAGGCGAAGCGCACATAGGCGACGTCGTCGAGCTGGCGCAGATGCTCCATCACGATCTCGCCGATCGCTTCCGAGGAAACCTCCGCCTCGCCGCCGCTCTCGAGTTCGCGCACGATCGCCGAAACCATCTTCTCGACCCGCTCAGGGTCGACCGGGCGCTTGCGCAGACTGATCTGCAGCGAGCGGACCAGCTTGTCGCGGTCGAACGGCACCCGGCGCCCGTTGCGCTTGATGACCGTCAGTTCGCGCAACTGCACCCGCTCAAAGGTGGTGAAGCGGAAATTGCAGGCGATGCATACCCGCCGCCGCCGGATCACGGCCGAATCCTCGGTCGGCCGCGAATCCTTCACCTGTGTATCGAGACTGTTGCAGCTCGGGCAGCGCATCCAGGGGACCTTTACTGATAGATCGGGAAGCGGTCGGTGAGCGCCTTCACGCGTTCCTTGATCGCGGCTTCCACCAGCGGCGCCTTGCCGTCTTCCGACTGCGCCAGCGCATTGAGCACCTCGGCGATCATGCCGCCGACCTGCTTGAATTCGGCAACGCCGAACCCGCGCGTGGTCGCTGCCGGCGTGCCGAGACGCAGGCCGGACGTGACGAACGGCTTTTCGGGATCGAAGGGAATGCCGTTTTTATTGCAGGTGATGGCGGCGCGCACCAGCGCCTTCTCCGAGACGTTGCCCTTCAACCCCTTCGGCCGCAGGTCGACCAGCATCAGATGGTTGTCGGTACCGCCGGAGACGATGTCGAGGCCGTGGCCGCGCAGCGTTTCCGCCAGCGCCTTGGCGTTCTCGACCACGTTCTTGGCGTAGACCTTGAAGTCCGGACGCAGCGCCTCTGCGAACGCCACCGCCTTGGCGGCGATGACATGCATCAGCGGACCGCCCTGCAGGCCCGGGAAGATCGCCGAATTCAGCTTCTTGGCGATCGCTTCGTCGTTGCACAGGATCAGGCCGCCGCGCGGCCGCGCAGCGATTTATGCGTCGTCGTCGTCGTGACGTGGGCATGCGGCACCGGCGAGGCATGGACGCCGCCAGCGACGAGGCCGGCGAAATGCGCCATGTCGACGAGGAGATAGGCGCCGACGCTGTCAGCGATCTCGCGGAAGCGCTTGAAGTCCCACGCGCGCGAATAGGCGGAGCCGCCGGCGATGATCAGCTTGGGGCGGACTTGCTCGGCCTGCTTGGCCACCTCGTCCATGTCGATGATCTGGTCGTCGCGCCGCACCGTGTAGTGCGAGGCCTTGAACCACTTGCCGGACATGTTGACCGGCGAGCCGTGGGTGAGATGGCCGCCGGCAGCGAGGTCGAGGCCCATGAACGTGTCGCCGGGCTGCATCAGCGCCAGAAACGCCGCCTGGTTCATCTGGCTGCCGGAGTTCGGCTGCACATTGGCGAACCCTGCGCCGAACAGCTTCTTGGCGCGCTCGATCGCCAGCGTCTCGGCGACGTCGACCCATTCGCAGCCGCCATAATAACGCGCGCCCGGATAGCCTTCCGCGTACTTGTTGGTCATCACCGAACCCTGCGCTTCCAGCACGGCCCGGCTGACGATGTTTTCCGAAGCGATCAGCTCGATCTCATGCCGCTGACGGCCGAGTTCGCCCTTGATCGCGGCAGCGATTTCCGGGTCGGCCTCGGCGAGCGTGGCCGTGAAGAACGAGTCGGGCGCGGAGGCGGTCTTGGCGCTGGTGGGCGAGGAGGTCATTGGGCGAAATATCTCCACCGCCGCAGGCCCTTAGGGGCGAAGCGGGCGGGTCTGGTGTGGCGGTCGAAAGAAACGCCTGCGAGATACCACATCGGCCGGAATTGGCCAAGCACTTGCGGTACAGGGCTGGTATTTATGCAAGATATGGTGGGAATGAAGGGCGCCCCCGTGTCCCGGACGCGGTGCAGCGCCTCTTGGCGGTGCACCGCAGGGCCGGGACCCAAGTTCCGCCCAGACGCGCCGGAAAGCGAGGTCCCGGGTCTGCAGGGTACCATTCGCTCCGCTCATGCTGCGCCGCCCCCGGGACACGAGCTCTCACGCAAACCGGTATGGCCCGCCCTTGGCGACCGAGCGCTGGAACGCCGGACGGGCGTGCATGCGCTCCAGCCAGGCGGCCAGGTTCCGATATGGCCCGAGCTTGTCGAACACTTTTGCCAGCTCGCCGACAAAACTCATCTGGATGTCGGCGCCGGTCAGCGACGCCCCGACGAAGAACTCCCGCCCGTTCAGCGCGCGGTCGATATAGCCGAGGTGGTTCGCCAGTTCGTTGTCGATGCGCGGATGCAGCGGCGCACCTGCCTCCTTCAGCCGGCCGACATAGAGGTTCAGCATCAACGGCAACATCGCCGAGCCTTCGGAATAGTGCAGCCACTCGTTGTAGGCCTCGTAGTCCGCGCCATCGGGCGCCGGCATCATCGCGGGCTTGTCTTTTCCCTGGCCGTAGCGGCGGATGATGTAATCGACGACGGCGCCGGATTCGGCGATGGTCATCTCGCCGTCAGTGATGACGGGTGATTTGCCGAGTGGATGAACCTCTTTCAACTCCGGCGGCGCCAGCCGCGTCTCGGCGTTGCGCTGATAACGCTTCAGCTCATAGGGCGTGTCGAGCTCCTCCAGCAGCCACAAAATTCGCTGCGAGCGGGAGTCGTTGAGATGATGAACCGTGAGCATGGGGCTTCCTCTAGTCTTGTTAGAGCGTGGCGGTTCACTTGCGACTGTCATTGCGAGCGCAGCGAAAGCAATCCTTCGCTCTGCGCGCAGGGTGGCAATGGATTGCTTCGCTGCGCTCGCAATGACGTGGAGATCGCGATGCGATACTCGACTGTCATCCCCGCGAAGTCGGGATCCAGTACGCCGCGGCTTCTCGGTTCTATCACTGGCGTCTCTGGAATACTGGATCGTCCGCCTTCGCGGACGACGACAGTTGAACACGACTTCGCGATCTCGCGACGCATTGCGCCCGAGGTTTGCCCTCAACTTCCCGCCCTCTCAGATAGAGGGCGCAGGGAAGACCGGGTGCGCGCCGCACCCGCGGTCTCGTGTGCAATTGCGCATAGCAAAAGCGCACACGAGCATACAGGTACAGCGGGAGCATCCCGGCCTTCCCTGCGCAATGGCTTTACGGCTTACTTCGTGCTCTTCCCGGAGAACGGCTCTTTTGCCTCCGTCGCCCTCGAGAAGCTTCGCTTCTTAAGGGCTTAACGCCAGCACCGCGGCGCCAGAACCACACGACTTCGCCGTACGCTTCCTGCGCCTACGTCTTGCGCATTCCGCGTCCATCGCATCTCACCGCACGTTCGTGACGATCGCGACCCGCCCCTCAATTGGGTGAGACGCACGGTATATGTGACTGATTTGGTCTACGACGAAAGCGGATAATTTTTGCGGGACCGGCTGGACACAACATCTAGCTGATTTGCCTGTTGGGCAGCGCGAGAGCTTTGCCGGGCACAGCGTGAACCGGATCACATGCCGCCGTTTCGACTGAGCTTATAACCGTCCGGGGCTGACGGATGGATTTCCAACATGGAAAGCTCACTCCCACCGAAAGAGCGTCAGGCCAATTCGCGACGCTGGCTGATAACGGCCTTCCTGATCTACGGTACGATGGTCGGCGGTCTTCTGGGATTTTTGTGATTTTCCCGAATGCCGCCAACGAAACAGAAGCCGAAAACGCTCGCACTGCAACGGCAACGAAACCGATGCGATACGAAGGCGTGATCGCCAACTGGAACCGCTATCGCACAAAGGACGCGCGGGCGGACGCACGGTAATTCGAATTGGCTCAATCGAGAACCAGGCGGCCGGCAGGCTCAGCGCGATCGCTTCCGCCTTTGACGACGACGATTTCGCCGCTGGCCGGCGAGACGCCGGTGAGCGCCGAAATATTCGCGCCGTGCGTCACAATGAGGAGGTTTCCGCGCGACGCCCATTTGGCGATGCGCTCACGGGCGCCCGCCGTTAGCGTCTCTCGTTGATCGCGCAGCACCACGACATTACCGAATGTCGCAACGGTCTCGACCGGCCCCAAGTTCAGCAATTTGGCGGTGTCGATGCATCGGCACCACGGCGAGCTCAGGATCGTTTCAAACGCAATCCCTTCCCGCTTGAGCCGCGCACCGATTTTCTCGGCGTCCGCCCGCCCCTTGGCGCTCAGGTTGCGCTGGGTGGCACAATCTTCAACGCGGAAACCGGGCGGATCGCCGAAGCCCCCCGGCGCATCGGTATGCCGCATCAGCGCGACGTGCCCCCCGGCGCGCAACGCCTTCCAGGCATTGGCGGCTTCGTCGGCGGTGGCGATCTCCGCCGAACTGAACAAACCGACGAGGAGCGCTAAGATGGCAAGACGAATGCAGGAAAGCCGAAGGCAGGACATGGCAAACCGGCCTTGCTAAAAATACGCAATCAGGCGTCCCGCGCAGATAACGCCGAGCCACAGCAGGATCGATAGCAGTGCAGTCACCTTGGCTGCGCCGGACGCCTTGTCGCCCCAGCGTTCAACATAGCGCCATGGAACGGCATGCGCGATCACGATGTTGATCAGCGCCGCACCGATCAGAAGCAGCTTGATCTGGAACGCGGGATTTTTCACGACATGCGAAGCATCGGCGCTGAACAGCAAAAAGCCCATGCTGATCGCGAGTAGAAAGCCTGCACGCGACACCGGCAACAGCAATTGCGCCATCGGTTGAATGGCAATCGCACGCCCGAGCCCCAGCAGCCTCAAGTCGAGCGCCAGGATCGATCCGACCAGGATGACGAAGCCGATGATGTGCAGAATCTCGACCGCAGGATAAAGCGCCGGCGAAGAGCGCATCACATGACCAAGCGCACTTTCCTGCAGGGCCAGGAATATCGATGCGGCCGGCTCGTGTTCCACTGCCCTACCGCAACTCGATACGCTTGCCGTCGAGCACGATATATTCGATCCGCGCCTCGTCCGGCTTGCTGGTGTGCGGATAGCCGAACACGGTGCAGGTCTTGCCGGGCGCGATCAGCTCGCGCGTTGCGCCACGCGCCTGCATGCGCGACGGCGGCGCCAGGACGAAGTGCCAGTGCTTGCCGTCGACCTCCATCTCGATCCCGCAATGCGGATTCTCGAAGGTCGATTTCAGGATCTTGCCGGTGACGGTGAACGATTTCGACGTATCGTAGCCGCCCCAGCCGTGATGTGCGATGGCGGAAGCCGGCACAAGGCCAGCCGCCAGCGACAGAAACAAACGACGCGTGAGTGAGGTCATGGCGAGCCTCCGTCGATCAAAGACGCAAATCTATGGCGGCGCGCGCGAGGCAGCAAGCCTTGCTTCGGAGGCGCCGGGTCTGCGCTCGCGTCAAGCCGCGGCGGCAAGGCGTCTTTCGTTACAATCCCGTATACCCCGCCTTCACTGGATCGTTGCTGCCATCGAGCTGGCGTAGATAGGTGAGCCCGCACACCGTCAGCCGGTGCGGATCCTTCTCGCCCGCCTCGACCAGCGTGGTGAGGTAGGCCGTGACCTTGGCGCGCGCCTCGTCGCTGGCAGCGGCGCTGCAGTTCAGAAGCAGGTCATAGGTCTGCATGATCCGTTCGATCGCGGCTTCCATGGATTCTCCTGAGTTGCGTGAGCGGGTGACCGTCAGGCCAATGCGCGTGCTTCGAACGTGGCGATCGCCCTATTGGCGAGCCTGAGCGTGTTGAATTCGCCGCGCCGGAACATCTTCACGATGATTGCGAGCAATCGCTCGTCGGTAACCAGGGTATCGGCAATGGCGCCGCTCTTGCGAAGGTAGTTTGAGGCGATCGCGTAAGCATCGCCCACCACCTCAAAATTCATGACCTGAATTCCGCGCTCGACCAGCATGCCCTCACCTGTTTTTGTGGCCGGGCCGATAATTCGCAGGCGCGAAGATGGTTCCATCGCGAGAACAAGATGGTTCCAATACAGGAAATCGCAATTTCTCTTTAGGAAACAGCGATAGCCGCCCGGAAATGCGGAGGATTTTCTCTCAAAAACAAAGCGCACCGGAGCCGGAAGACCGGCGCCGATGCGCTTTTTGGGCAGGCTTACTGCCGTGCCAGTTCATTTGTCCGCTTGTTGGCGGCCGGTCTTCTAGGTGGCCGGCTTGGCGCTTGCGAATTCTCAGAGCCGATACAGGATCTGGTCGGTCCAGAACCGCTCGAGGCGGTGCAGCGACTTGTTCAGCGTAGCGAACTCTTCATTCGAGATGCCGCCGACCTGCTCCACCGTCTTGACGTGCTTCTGGTAGAGCGCATCGACGATCTTGCGGATTTCCTGGCCCTGCGCGGTGAGGCGAATGCGGACCGAGCGACGATCGACGCGCGAGCGCTGATGATCGAGGAAGCCGAGCTCGACGAGCTTCTTGAGGTTATAGGAGACGTTGGAGCCGAGGTAATAGCCGCGCGTACGCAGCTCGCCCGCGGTCAGCTCCTTGTCGCCGATGTTATAGAGCAGCAATGCCTGCACCGAATTGATGTCGGCACGGCCGCGGCGATCGAATTCGTCCTTGATGACGTCGAGCAGCCGGCGGTGCAGCCGCTCGACCAAAGTCAACGCTTCCAGATAGAGCGGCTGCACCGGAGTTTGACCGGCAGAGCGTTCAGCGGTTTCCACCGCCGTTGCAACGGCTTTGATCATGACACTTCCCCTGTCGTCGTTTTTCGACTTATTTCGACGAAACTTCTGTCTCGCCTGATAGCTTCAACTTAAGGGGGCGGTTTGAAGATCCGCTTAAATAAGACAATAAAGAGATCATGAATTTAACAGAGTGAATTGTGGATTAAGCCCCATGGATCAAGGCTTTTTGCAACATTTCATTGACGCTGGAAGCCCCCTGTTCACGCTTCGTCTGCAAGCCTTGTCGCATTCGGAAACAGGTGCGTCTGAAATCGAAACGCTCGCGTAAGATGTGTGGTGGAACCCTTTACGGCCCTTAACGGTGACCAAATCGTTACAGGAAAACTTTTTGAAAATTGTACGGGATCGCGTCGCGGATTCTGCACGCGGATGGATTATGGCGGAAAACTGACAGAGTTGAAGGATGCTGCCGCGCTGCTCCCTCGCCCCGCTCTTCGCGGTGAGAGGGAGCGCATCAGCGCAAGCCCCCTACGGCGGGCGCTCGCGCGCGGCCATCCAGGCGAGCGCGAGATAGGCGGCCAGCATCACGGCTTCCAGCCCGACCACCGTCAGGCTGCCGCCGTAGATGCCTGGAAACATCAGCTCGATCACCGCCATCGACACCACCGTGGTGAGCCACACCACGGCGCCCCAAGGCGTCGCGAGCCACAGGCCGACGGCGCCGACGAGTTCGATGACGGCGAAATAGACGGTCGCGGTCTGCCAGGCCATCGACTGGTTTTCGAACGCCTCTTCCTCGCCGCCGATGAAGCCCGTGACCTGCGCCCAGTGGTACAGGCCCTTCATGATCGACACGACCGCCATGATGCGCAGGAACAGCACCAGCCGACGCGTCCACATTGTCGTCGGGCTCGATCCGCTCCGACGACATCGCCGCCATGGACATCGCATTGTCCCTGGCATTGTCCCGCCCCTGATCGCGCGCCGAAACGTCAGACATGGAAGCCGACCCGGAAGCTGATCTCGGGGCTGACCTCGCAACCGGGGCGCAATGCGTGCTGGAATCTCCTCATGGCCTGATGTCTTGGCCCGGCGGGACGGTAAAATCAATTGCTGATGAGATAGATCAAGGCTCGGTGACGGGGCAGCGGCAAGGTGCTAGAATTGGAACAAATCAAAACCTTCCCTCCGCCTCAAGGAGTACCGTTCACATGGCGATCAAGTTCGGGCGTCCGATCGAAATGCGCGACGCGCCGCCGCGGCAGACCGCCCTCGCCTCCACCCCGCTCGACCTTGCCATCCGTCCCCGCCGCAACCGCAAGGCGGAATGGGCGCGGCGGCTGGTGCGCGAAAACGTGCTGACCACGGACGATTTGATCTGGCCGATGTTCGTGGTCGACGGCCACAACACGCGCACGCCGGTGGCCTCGATGCCCGGCGTCGACCGCCTCACCGTCGATCAGGCGGTGCGCGACGCCGAGCGCGCGGCAAAACTGAACATCCCCTGCATCGCGCTGTTTCCCTATACCGAGCCGTCGCTCCGCGACGAGCACGGCTCCGAGGCGCTGAACCCGAACAATCTGGTCTGCCAGTCGGTGCGCGCGATCAAGAAGGAATTCCCCGAGATCGGCGTGCTGTGCGACGTCGCGCTCGATCCCTTCACCAGCCACGGCCATGACGGGCTGATCGAGGACGGCAGGATACTGAACGACGAGACGGTGGCGGTGCTGGTGAAACAGGCGCTGGTGCAGGCGGAAGCCGGCTGCGACGTCATCGCGCCATCAGACATGATGGACGGCCGCGTCGGCGCGATTCGCGCGGCGCTGGACGAGGCAGGATTTCTCGACGTGCAGATCATGTCCTATGCGGCGAAATACGCCTCCGCCTTCTACGGCCCGTTCCGCGACGCCATCGGCTCCGCCAAAACGCTGACCGGCGACAAGCGCACTTACCAGATGGACAGCGCCAATTCCGACGAAGCCCTGCGTGAGGTCGAGCTCGACATCGCCGAAGGCGCCGACATGGTGATGGTGAAGCCCGGCATGCCCTATCTCGACATCGTGCGGCGCGTGAAAGACACGTTTGCGATGCCGA
This sequence comes from Bradyrhizobium sp. RDI18, assembly GCF_043203335.1. Lineage (NCBI taxonomy): Bacteria > Pseudomonadati > Pseudomonadota > Alphaproteobacteria > Hyphomicrobiales > Nitrobacteraceae > Bradyrhizobium > Bradyrhizobium sp. RDI18. Next base: position 1,371,137 of record NZ_JBICRN010000008.1, read on the forward strand.
CCCTTGTCTACCAGGTATCCGGCGAATACGCGATGATCGCCGGAGCCGCGGCCAATGGCTGGATCGACGGCGACCGCGCGATGATGGAAAGCCTGCTCGGCTTCAAGCGCGCCGGCGCGGACGGGATCTTGACCTACTTTGCGCCGAAGGCCGCGGAGAAGTTGAAGGCGGAGCGCTAAGCCCCCGTCGTCCCTGCGAACGCAGGGACCCATACGCTGCGGCCTATCGATAGGATGATGGGGCTGATTGCCTTTGCTGTCATGTACGGCTGTGGTTGTGGGTCCCTGCGTTCGCAGGGACGACGTAATCATTGTCCCCAAGCCACCCGACAACATTGCGCGCTGTTAATGGTCGCAGGCCCTTGGCGAGCGCGCGGCCGGTTCCCATGTGTCGTCAGGGAATATCGGCCTGGAGGACGGACCATGTCTTATAGCGGCTCTGGCAATACTGGCGGCGGCGCTCAAAATGCTGGCGGCTGGCGGAATGACGGTGGCGTGCCGCCGCATGCGTTCGACCCCTATTCGCAGCCGGAACTGTTTCGCGGCGTGCTGACACGGCGGGTATTTGCGTTCCTGATCGACCTCGTCGTGCTGTCGGTGCCCGTCATCCTCGGCTACATCTTCATTGCCGTGTTCGGCTTGATCACGCTGGGGCTCGGCTGGATGCTGTTCTGGCTGGCGTGGCCTGCCACCATCGTGTGGGCGATCGTCTATTACGGGACTTCGATCGGCGGCCCGCATTCGGCGACGCTCGGCATGCGCGCGATGGATCTGGAGCTGCGCACCTGGTACGGCGAGCCGGGCTATTTCGTGCTCGGTGCCTGCCACGCCGTGCTGTACTGGGTCTCGATCTCATTCCTGACGCCGCTGGTGCTGCTGGTCGGCCTGTTCAACAGCCGCCGCCGGCTGCTGCACGACATCATCCTGGGAACCGTGATCATCAACAGTTCGGTTCGTACCCAGGTGGTTCCTTCGGCACGCAGCAGCTATTGAGCGAGCAGCAAACTATTTGACCGTCCGCCTTCGGGGCGCGATGTTAGAGCCGGTCGGGCCCAAGATGAAATCGGGGGCCGGGCCGGCGCTTTTTCGTTCCGATGCGTTTTCTTAACGGGAACCGGTGTTTACTGCGTTGGAAAGCGCTATGGTTGATTTGTTTCGGAGGCGTGACGACCCGACGTGACCCAACACTCGCGTGATACCCCCGCAATTCTACCTGACGGCGCCCTCGCCCTGCCCCTATCTGCCGGGCCGGCACGAGCGCAAGGTGTTCACGCATCTGGTCGGCGACAAGGCCGGCGACCTCAACGACCTCCTGACCCATGGCGGTTTCCGCCGCAGCCAGTCGATCGCTTACCGCCCGGCCTGCGACCAGTGCCGGGCCTGCGTCTCCGTGCGCGTCATCGCCAACGAATTCCGCCCCTCGCGCAACTTCAAGAAGGTCTTGGCGCGCAACGCCGACGTGGTCGGCGAACAGCGCAGCGCGGTGCCGACGTCGGAGCAATACTCCGTGTTCCGCGCCTACCTCGACAGGCGCCACCGCCACGGTGGCATGGCCGACATGACCGTACTCGACTACGCGATGATGGTGGAAGACAGCCATGTCGAGACCCGCATCATCGAATACCGCAAGCGCGGCGTCGACACCGGTATCACCGGCCGCGGCGAGGAGCTGGTCGCGGTGGCGCTGACGGATGTGCTCAGCGACGGGCTATCGATGGTGTACTCGTTTTTCGAGCCGTCGCAGCACAGCCGCTCGCTCGGCACCTTCATGATCCTCGACCACATCACCCGCGCGCGCCGGCTCGGGCTGCCTTACGTCTATCTCGGCTATTGGATCGAGGGCTCCAAGAAGATGGACTACAAGGGCCGCTTCCTGCCGCAGCAGCGACTGGCGCCGTCAGGCTGGCTGCGGGTGGAGGCGACGGGCGAAATGCTGTCCGAGCCGCAGGATTGAAACGAGCGAATAGTGAGTAGCGAATGGAATATCGCTTCCCTATTCCCTGCTCGCTATTCGCGCCTCAGCCGAAAAACGCCTCGAACAACAGCTTCACGTTCAGCGCCACGATGATTCCGGCGACGATCCACGCCACGACAGCGACTGCGCGCGGGATGACGAACTTGCCCATCTTGCGGCGGTCGGAAACGAACTTCACCAGCGGGATCACCGCGAACGGCAATTGCATGGACAGCACGACCTGGCTGAACACGAGGAGCTGGCCGGTGCCGCGCTCGCCATAGAGCGCGGTGACGATCACGACCGGAACGATGGCGATGCCGCGGGTGACGAGCCGCCGCGCCCAGTTCGGCAGCCGCAGGTTCAAAAGCCTTCCATCACGATCTGGCCGGCCAGCGTTGCGGTGACGGTCGAGTTCAGGCCGGAGGCGAGCAGCGCCACTGCAAACAGGGTCGAGGCAATGCCGAGTCCGAGCAGCGGCGACAGCAGTTCGTACGCCTGACCGATCTCAGCGACCTCGGTGCGGCCGGTGGCGTGGAAGGTGGAGGCGGCGACGATCAGGATCGCGGCGTTGATGAACAGCGCCAGCATCAAGGCGATGGTCGAATCCGTGGTCGCCCATCTGATCGCCTCGCGGCGGCCCTTGTCGTTGCGCTCATAGGCGCGGGTCTGCACGATCGAGGAGTGCAGATAGAGATTATGCGGCATCACGGTGGCGCCGATGATGCCGATGGCGATGTAGAGCATCTCCGGGTTGGTGACGATCTCGGGCGACGGCGTAAAGCCCTTCAGCACCGCTGCGATCGGCGGCGCGGCAGCCGCAATCTGGATGGTGAAGCAAATTGCGATCACGATCAAAAGCGAGATGACGAAGGCTTCGAGGAAGCGAAAACCCTTGTTCATCAGGAGGAGCAGCAGGAAGGCGTCGAGCGCCGTGATCAGAGCGCCCCAGATCAGGGGAATGCCGAACAGCAGGTTGAGCGCGATCGCGGTGCCGATCACCTCGGCAAGATCGCAGGCAATGATTGCCGCTTCGCAGACCACCCAGAGCAGGAAGTTCACGGGCCGCGAGAAGCTGGCGCGGCAGGCCTGCGCCAGGTCGCGGTCGGTGACGATGCCGAGCCGCGCGGCCAGCGCCTGCAACAGGATCGCCATCAGGTTCGACAGCAGGATGACCGCGAGCAGCGTGTAGCCGAACTTCGACCCGCCCGCGAGGTCGGTGGCCCAGTTGCCGGGGTCCATGTAACCGACTGAAACCAGATAGCCGGGGCCAAGGAAGGCCAGCAGCCGGCGCGACCAATGCCCGCCAAAGGGCACCAGGATCGTGGAATTGACCTCGGGCAAGCTCCGCCGGGCGTCGGCGGCGGCGTCAGCGCGCCAACCGGAGGCGGTCGTATCGGCCATCAGCAAACCCTTGGCTTCCGGGCCCAAATCGGGCGTGCGCGCGTCCATTCCAACAAGATGGCCGATCTTCGTTCTTATTGCAACTCACTTGCAACTGCATCTGGTGATCACGAAAATGATACCGCCGACGTCATGGTCGATCAGCAGCACGGCCATTCGCGGCGGGTCTTTTTCTGGAGTCCTTTCTCTCCTGTCAGTTGTCGGGAAGCGCGCGGCTGCGGGCGGCCCGCATTTCCTTATTGCAAATGCCTCTCATTCGTGACCCAATTGCAACTAATTCGCAATTGCAACTGAGGGAGCATCCGTATGCGTCAGTTCAGGCGGACTTGGGAAGCACACCAAGACAGAAACGATGATTTTCACTTCGGCGATTTTCTCGGCCATTTTCATGTGCCGCACCGACCGCACGGCTCGCATGGCCCGGGTGAGCACCATGGCCCACATGGCCCCCACGGCTCGCCGTGCTACCCGGATCCGAAGCCGGTAAAACTCGAGTACCGCAGCTTCGACGGTTCGCAGAACAATCAATCGGATTCCACCCTCAACGCTGCCGGCACTGAATTCGCGCGTATCGGCGAAGCGCATTTTGCCGACGGCATTTCCGTTCCGCTTGGCGGCAACAATCCCCGCACCATCAGCAATCTTGTGGTCGGCGCGGGCGACCCTGACGTTGCAAACCCGGAAGGCGTATCCGCTTTCATGTACGCCTGGGGTCAATTCATCGATCATGACATGACGCTGACCCGGACGGATGGCGTCAACGATATCAGCGTCGCGGTCCCCGCGGGCGATCCCGTGCTCCCCGCCGGCACCATCATTCCGATCACCCGCGCGATCATCGATCCCACGACCGGTGCGGGCACGTCCAATCCAGCGATGGCGCTCAATTCCAATACCGCCTGGCTGGACGCCTCGATGGTCTATGGATCGAGCGCCGCGACTGCCGCCAGCCTGCGCACCGCCGACGGTCACATGATAACGTCGCAGGGCAACAATCTGCCGATCGACAACGGCATGGTCGTGGCCGGCGACGTTCGCGCCGCAGAAAATCCGGCGCTCACCGCACTGCACACGCTGTTCGTGCGCGAACACAACTACTGGGTTGACAGACTGCACGCCGAGCATCCGAACTGGAGCGGCGACCAACTCTACAATCACGCGCGCGCTATCGTGACGGCGGAAATCGCCAACATCACCTATTCGGAATTCCTGCCCAACCTCCTCGGCAAGAATGCGCTGACGCCCTACGATGGCTATGACCCCAACGTCGATCCCCACCTGACGCTGGAATTCGTCGCCGCGGCGTTTCGCTTCGGGCATTCGATCGTATCGGGCGAAACCGAAGGCCTTGCGGAAAACGGCGAAGTCATCGCCGGCTCCGAGGAAGACCTGAAGGATGTATTTTTCCAGGCGGCGGCAAACTTCATTGACGATGGCGGCGCCGATGGACAATTGCGCCACCTGGCCGCCGATCCGTCACAGGCGCTCGACGCGCGTATCGTCGACGACCTGCGTAACTTCCTTTTCGATCCACCGGTGTCTCTCGATCTCGCCGCGATCAACATCCAGCGCGCGCGCGACCTTGGCCTCGGCACGCTCAACCAGACCCGTGAGGCACTCGGCCTCGAGCCCTACACGGATTTCAGCCAGATCACGAGCGACCCGGAGACGCTGGCCGGACTGAAAGCGGCTTACGGCAATGTCAACAACGTCGGCCTGTGGACCGGCGGCTTGTCGGAAAATCATGTCGCTGGCGCGCTTGTCGGCGAAACCTTTCAGGCCATCATTACGATGCAGTTCGAGGCGTTGCGCGACGGTGACCGGTTCTGGTTCGAGAATCAGGGATTCGATTCCAAGACGTTGTCCGAGATCAAAGGCACGACGCTGGCTGATATCATTCTGCGCAATACCGACACCAAGCATATCCAGGACGATGTCTTCGTCACCTATGCGCGCCACACCGGCCTTGCCGGCGGCGTGGAGTCCGAGGACCCCGAAGCCCGCCAGATCGTTATCGGCTCCGATGGCAACGACACGCTGATCGGCGGTCCGCAGGGCGATTATCTGTTCGCCGGAACCGGCAAGCAGACGATGACGGGGAATGACGGCGCGGACCGCTTCGTGTTTGATTTCGGATCCACCAAAGCTGAGATCACCGACTTCGATCCGGGCGTCGACATGCTGGTGTTTGAGAATGCCGGCCGTCTGGACTTTCGCGACGTGAGGATCTCGGGCAGCCACGGGAACACGGTGGTTCAAGTCGGCGACGACCGGATCGAACTGACCGACGTGCGGCCTCATGAACTCACGAAGCACGACTTCCTGTTCGACGTTTGACGCGAATTCTTCCGCAGGAAGAACGTGCCGGATAATGCCCTGGCCATAACGGAAGATGAATCGCCTCCACACGTTCGCGTGTGGAGGTTTTTTCGTGCGCAAAGCTTGTCGGGAAACGGGTGGGTTCGATCGTCCTGCAGTCAGACAATGAGGACAGATCAGATCTCAGGGAATTTCGCCATGTCCGCCCCCGACACGCCTCGCCTGCCCGCAACCTTCAACCGTCTGGCCTGGTCGAACCTCGCCGCGCAATCGGCCGAGCAGATCGCGCTGGCCGCAGCGCCCATCGTTGCGGTGCTGCTGCTTGGTGTTGGCGAAGGCCAGACCGGATTGTTGCAGACCGCGCTGACGCTGCCCTTCATCCTGTTTGCGATTCCCGCCGGTCTCCTTGCCGACCGCATCTCGCGGCGCTGGGTGATGGCGGCCTCCGAAGCGCTGCGGGCGGCCGCGCTTGCGGCGACGCTGCTGCTGATCTGGCTCGGCGCAATCACGCTGCCGCTGCTCTCGCTACTCGGCTTCGTCGCCGTATGCGGCACCGTGGCCTACAGCGTCGCCGCGCCCGCTTTGGTGCCATCGCTGGTCAATTCGGAGCAATTGCCCGCCGCAAACGCGCGCATCGAACTGGCGCGCACGGTCGCGTTCGCCAGTGGCCCCGCGCTCGGCGGCGTGCTGGTCGGATGGGTCGGGGCCGCGCCTGCCTTCGGCTTTGCCGCTGCATTGTCGGTGATGGCCGTCGTGTTGCTGTCGGGCATCTATGAACCGGCACGCGCCCCTGCCCCGCGCCGCCATCCCTTGCAGGAGATCAGGAAGGCGCCGCGTTCGTGTTGCATCACGCGCTGCTGCGGCCCGTGTTCATCACGCAGTTCATCTTCAATACGGCGTCGTTCCTGCTGCTGGCCGTGTTCGTGCCCTACGCCGTTCGCCATCTCGGCCTATCGGCCACCGGCGTCGGCGTAACGCTTGGCATGTACGGCGTCGGCATGGTGGCCGGCGCGCTCGCGGCCACACGGGTGATGCAGCGGCTGGCCTTCGGCACCGTGATCGGGCTCGGCCCGGTGACCGGTTTCGTCGCCGCCGCCGTGATGGCGCTGACGACGATCGTGCCGACGCCCTGGCTCGCCGGGCTGAGCTTCTTCCTGCTCGGCGCAGGTCCCATACTCTGGGTGATCTCGACCACGACGCTGCGGCAATCGGTGACGCCGCCCTCGCTGCTCGGGCGCGTATCCGCCATCAATATCATGAGCTACGGCGCCCGCCCGCTCGGCTCGGCGCTGGGGGCCATCGTCGGCGGGCTCTACGGCGCGGAAGCCTGCCTCTATCTGGCAGCCGCGATCTTCGCGGCGCAAGCGCTGGTGATCCTGCTGTCGCCGGTGGTCTCGCTGGCACGGCAGCCGGACATGGTGGGCGAGCCGGCGGGGTGCTAGCCGTCTGGCCGAAACCGTCATTTGCGAGGAGCAAAGCAACGACCCTTCTCCGCTTGCTGCGCGAGCTTCGCAGGGCCGGGAGTCCGCCGAAGCGCTTTGACGCGAAGGCGGAAGCAACCCATTCTTTCTTTTCGCGGCACGATGGATTGCTTCGCTGCGCCTCGCAATGACGGACAAACAGATGCTTTTGTTCCAAAATGTCCTTGGAGCCCATTGGTGCTTTCCCATCCCGCTTTATATGATATACGTAATCTCATACAGAAGCGGGAACCCTCATGGCCGACCAGACTGCAGCAATCGACACCGGCCCTCGTTCGGAAGCTTCTTCCACTGTCCTGCAGATTGCTGTCCTGGCAGGCCTCGCCGCCACGGGAACACTCGCCACCAACATCCTGCTACCGTCGCTGCCGCAGATAGCGGCGTCGCTCAACGTCACGAGCGCGGCGGTCACCGCAGCGATCACGGTCTTCCTCGCGGTGTTCGCGATCGGCCAGCTCGTGGTCGGGCCGATCTCGGACCGCTATGGCCGCCGTTGGCCGGTCTTGGCCGGATTTGCAATCTTCTTCGCCGGCAGCGTCTGGTGCGGCCTCGCCAATGATTTGCCAAGCCTGCTGATTGGCCGTGTCATCCAGGCGGCCGGCGCCTGCGCCACCTCGGTGCTGTCCCGCGCCATTGCCCGCGACCTGTTTTCCGGTCCCGCCCTGGGCCGCGCGATGGCGCTGATCATGATCGCAATGGCGGCAGCGCCGGGCTTTTCGCCGCTGCTCGGTGGTGCGCTCGACCACACGTTCGGCTGGCGCTCCGAATTCGCATTCCTCGCGGCTTTCGCCGGGCTCGGCGCCCTCACCTACGGCATGGTGTTTGGCGAGACCCACCTCGCAACACGCACCCAGCTCGATCCGCAGGCGATCGCAAAGACCTACCTCGACCTGCTCCGCGACCGCCGCTTCGTGGTGCCGGCGGCAACCGTCAGCCTGATCCTGGGCGCGCTGTTCTCGATTTTCTCGGCGGCGCCGCGCGTCCTGATCGAAGCGATGCATTTTACGCCGATTCAACTCGGCCTGTTCTTTGCGGGCACGGTGCTGATCGTGTTCGCCGCCGGCATGCTCGCGACCCGGCTGGCGCCACGTTATGGGCTCGATCGTTCGATCCGGGGCGGACTGTTCGCCGCCGCGGCCGGCAGCCTCGCGATGCTGCTGGTCTCGCTATACGCCCCCTCCTTCCTGCCGTTTCTTGCGGCCATGAGCGTATTCCTGCTCGGTATGGGCATCGTCAGCCCGTTAGGCACGGCGCAGGCGCTGTCCCCGTTCGGCGACAAAGCGGGCGCGGCATCAGCGCTCATCGGCTTCTCGCAGATGATGACGGCCGCAATCGGCGTCTGGCTCGCGGCGACGATTTCCCACGATGCGCTGTTCGCGCTTGGCGTCGTGCTGGTGGTGTTTTCGTTGGTGGCCGTGGCGCTTTACACACGGCGAGCGAGACCAAATTAGGAGGCCAGATACCGCTCGTACTTCCCCGCGACCACCTCGTCCCCGGCAATGTCCGGATCGAGCGTGTAAAGATCCTGCGCGCGGCCGATGCCGCGCAGTGCGTAGCGGCCGGTGGAGACCAGGTAGTTTCGCCCCGCGGCATCGAGACCTCCGCGGAACGCCGACGACATCAGCAATTCGCGGTCGACCGAGCGGCACATCGAGGCGATGCGGCTGACCTCGTTGACGGCAGGCCCCACCACCGTGAAGTCGAGCCGGTCGTCGCTGCCGATATTGCCGTAAAAGACCTCGCCGACATGCAGGCCGACATGGGCTGACGTGACCGGCCGGTTCTCGGCCGTGCGGCGGGCGTTCAGCGTTCTCATGTTGCGGCGGAAGCGATGTTCGGCGCCCAGCGCGGCGCGGTTTGCCTTCGCCATGTTCTCATGGGTGAACATCGCCAGCACGCCGTCGCCGATCAGCTTCAGCACCTCGCCGCCGGCGTCGTGAATGGCGTCGATCGAGGCCTGCGCATAATCGTTGAGGAACGGGATGATCTCGCCGGGGTCGATGCTCTCGCTGATCGCCGTCGAGCCGCGCAGGTCCGAGAACCACAGCACCGTGTTGATCCGCTCGGTGACGCCGCGCGTGATGCGGCCGCGCAGCACCTGCTCGGCGGTGTCGCGACCGAGATAGACCCGGCCCAGCGTCTTGGTGATGTCAGCCTGCGCCGCGGATTTGATCGCCAGCCCCAGCACCGGCACGAGGTCGCGGAGCGCCGCGAGCCCCTGCGCGCCAAACCCCTCGTCGCGCCGTGTCACCCAATAGGAATAGACGCAGTCCATTTGTCCCATGGTGCCGGCCTCGCCGAACTGGTGCACATAGGCGACCAGATGCTTGTGGCCTTTCTCGGCGAGCTCGCCCATGAATTTGAAGTTGTGGGACGTGCGATTTGCGAGGTCGAGCGGCAGCTCTTCATGGCCGTTTTGGAGCATGTAGTAGAAGATCGAACTGCGCCATGCCTCCGCGGCTTCGCCCTCGTTGGTCGAGCCATACTCGAACACGTCACTTTCGTTGGTCTCGGCGTCGTTCCAGCGAAAGCCGCGGCCCTCGAAAATCGGGTGCAGCGTGTCGATGAAGACCATGCCGCGCGACAGGCCAAGCCCCTCGGCACAGCAGCGTTCGCAGAAACCGCGGATCAGGTCGTTCTGAGGCAGGCCGGTGAGGCCCTGGCCGACCAGCCAGTTCATCAGGCGCAGACGGGGCGTGAGTTCCATGCTTGCTATTATGCCGCGCAATCGTGACGTGTGGAAGTGTGGCGGCTTGCGTTCCCCGGATGCTGCGCAGCGCGCCGCGTTAGCGGCACGGTGCGCTGCTAATCCGGGGTTAGGCATAGGTCCCGGTTCTGCGGCGCGTCACTGCGTGCCGCACCGCGTCCGGGACACGCCTGCTCATGGCTTGGTGCGTATGACCGCCTCGCCCTCTTCCTTGATGAAGGACTGCACGGGATTATCGAGCAAATCGAGCACCAGCTCCGATGGCCGGCACAGCCGGACGCCCTTTGGCGTCGCCACGATCGGCCGGTTGATCAGGATCGGATGTTTCAGCATGAGATCGATCAGCTCGTCGTCGCTCCATTTCGGGTCGGCCAGGCCAAGCTCGGCATAGGGCGTGCCTTTTTCGCGCAGCAGCTCGCGCGGCGAAATTCCGAGCGCGGCAATCAGTTCGACCAACCGGCCGCGGCTCGGCGGCGTCTTCAGGTACTCGATCACCGCGGGCTCTTCGCCGCTCTGCCGGATCATCGCGAGCGTGTTGCGCGAGGTGCCGCAGGCGGGATTGTGGTAGATCGTGACGTTCATGGTTGCGCCTCTTTCAACACTGCGTGCGCCTTGTCGCTTTCACGAAGCAGCCAGCCCATGAAGACCAACGCGATGATGGCGCCGCAGGTTTCCGCCGCGATGAAGCCCGGAAGATCTGTGGGGCGAATGCCCGAAAACGTGTTGGTCAGCGAGCGCGCAATGGCGACGGCGGGATTGGCGAACGACGTCGACGCCGTGAACCAGTAGGCCGCCGTGATGTAGAGGCCGACCAGCCACGGCACCGCGGCGCGGTTGAACTTGATACCGGCGAGGATAGTCGCAACCAGGCCGAATGCGGCAACGGCTTCGGCGAGCCATTGCGCGCCGCCGGTCCGCATTTTCAGCGAGGCATCGAGCAGCGGCAGCGCGAACATCGCATGCGCCAGCATGGTTCCGGCAATCCCACCCGCGATTTGCGCAGCGACGTAGAGCAGCGCCTCGCGCGGCGTCAGCTCGCGCCTGAGCGCAAAAACCAACGACACCGCCGGATTGAAATGGGCCCCGGAAATGGGACCGAGAATGGTGATGAGGACGACCAGGATGGCACCGGTTGGCAACGTATTGCCGAGCAACGCGAGTGCGACGTCCTTGGTCAAAGTCTCGGCCATGATCCCGGAGCCGACTACGGTAGCGACCAACAATGCGGTTCCGAGCGCTTCGGCAGCGAGCCGGCGGGGCAGATCGAATTCGGACATCAGCTCACCTTCTCATGGCCGCTGTTTTCCGGTGCACAGGAAGAGTACATTGTAGATGCGTTCAGACATGCGCTTTCCTCCTCGGCTTCGGGGTGCAGCAAGGCGTGAGGTCTTCGATCAATGGACCGCAGATTTCGGGCCGCCCGTCGCAACAATCCCTGAGCATGAACAGCACGACGCACTGAAAGGCCTTCAGATCGGCGCGGTAAACGATCGAGCGGCTGAAGCGGCGCGCTGTCACCAGCCCCGCACGCGACAAGATCGCCAGATGCGACGACATGGTGTTTTGCGGCACGGCGAGCGCCTTGGCGATGTCACCTGCAGGCAATCCCTCCGGCTCGTGTTTCGCCAATAGCCGAAACACGTCGAGCCGGGTCGATTGCGCCAGCGCGGCCAGCGCCAAAATGGCCTGTTCAGATTCCATATATCCAGACTTATCGATATATCGGGGCGTGTCAACTTTTACTGTTGCCACTGTAGGCGGCCCGCTATTTCGATAATTCTGGAAATACCGTTGACGAGCCATGATATCCGTGTGATCGTGCAGTCATGAAACTCAATGACGCCGCCGCCCATCTGGAAGCGCTGGGCAATCCGACCCGGCTCAAGATCTATCGTGCGCTGATCCGCGCCGGCGGCGCCGGACTTGCCGTCGGCCGCCTGCAGGAGAAACTGAAAATCGCGCCCTCGACCCTCTCCCACCATATCAAGGCGCTGGTGGTGGTCGGCCTCGTCACCCAGGTGCGCGATGCGACCACGCTGATCTGCCACGCCAACTACGAGGTGATGCGGGAGCTGGTGGGTTTTTTGGTCGCCGAATGCTGCACGGAAAGCGCCGAAACCGCCGACGCCAAGATCAAAGCCGAGACCAATGCCAAGACCGCGGCTTAGCGCGTTGCGCTTTTTCGAAGCGTATTTCGATATTTCTAGTTTTATGGGAGAATACCATGAGTGAAACCAGGACTGTCGCGATCATCGGAGCCGGGCCGGTCGGCCTTGCCGCCGCCGCCCATGTGCTGGAGCGCGGGCTGCAGCCGATCGTGCTGGAGGTCGGCGACAAGGTCGGGCACGCCATGCGGCAGTGGGGCCACGTGCAACTGTTCTCACCCTGGGAATACAATGTCGACAAGGCGGCGGCGCGGCTGCTGGCGGCAACGGGATGGAATTCTCCCGAACCGGATCAGTATCCGACCGGCATGGAGATGGTGGAGCGCTATCTCGAACCGCTCGCGACCCACTCGGCGCTCAGGCCTCATATCCAGACCTCGAGCCGCGTCACCGCGATCAGCCGGGCCGGCTTTGACAAGATGAAGACCAAGGGCCGCGAAAAGGCGCCCTTCGAAATTCGCTACCAGAACGGACAAGGTCCGAAAGTCGTCAAGGCCGACGCGATCATCGACGCCTCAGGCACCTGGCATTCGCCGAACCCTGCAGGCGCCAACGGCCTGTCCGCCATCGGCGAGGCTGATACCTCCGACAAGATCGCCTATGGGATGCCCGACGTCTTGGGCAATGAACGCGCGCGCTATGCCGGCAAGACCGTCGCGGTGCTGGGCGCGGGACATTCGGCGATCGGCACGCTGATCGATCTGGCGAAGCTTGCGGACCAGGCGCCGGGCACCCGGCCGATCTGGCTGCTGCGCGGCAGCGATCCGGCCAAGGCTTTCGGCGGCGGCGCGAACGACAAGCTTGTGGCTCGCGGTGAACTGGGCGCGGCCTTTGCCGCGCTGGTGACTGCAGGCCGCATCAAGGTCGAAAGCCAATTTCGCGTTTCGCATCTCGTAGCCGACGGCCCGCGCCTCGTCGTCGGCGCCCTGTCCGCCTGCAGCGCCCGGCAGGCCGTGGTCGATGAACTGATCGTCGCGACGGGTTTCCGCCCCGATCTCGATTTCGTGCGCGAGTTGCGCATCCGGCTCGATCCTGCGATCGAATGTCCGGTTGCGCTGGCGCCGCTGATCGATCCGAACGAGCATAGCTGCGGCACGGTGCGGCCGCACGGCGCCCGCGAACTGGCGCAGGACGAGCCGGGCTTCTATTTCGCCGGCATGAAAGCTTACGGCCGCGCGCCGACCTTCCTGATGCTCACCGGGTACGAACAGGTGCGCTCGATAGCGGCCGACATCGCCGGCGACCGAGCTGCCGCAGAGCGGGTCGAACTGGTGCTGCCCGAGACCGGCGTCTGCAGCCGCTCGCTTGCACCTGCTGCCAGCAATTGCTGTGGCGGCCCCGCAATATCGGATGTTGACGCATGTTGCGTCGCGGATGAAAAAGCAAAGCAACAAGGCAAATCGGGATGTGGTTGCGCGTCCTCGGCATGAGGAGTGGATAGAATTTCGCTGGAAGGCCGATCCGTCATCGTTGCGATGTGCGTGGGACCGCTCGGCATCCTGCTCGGGCCGTTCGCGCTGCTGTGGTCAAGAAAAGAAACGATCCAGTGAACCAGCTTCCCATCATTCTCGCCCTCGGCACGACACAGACCCTGGCCTGGGCTTCGAGCTACTACCTGCCGGCGATCCTCGCTGACCCCATCGCGCGCGATCTCGGCATATCCTCGACCTGGATATTTACCGCTTTCTCCGCCTCGCTAGTGATTTCGGCCCTGATAGGCCCGCGTGTCGGACGGCAGATCGACTTGGTCGGCGGCCGCTCGGTGCTGTCGCTATCCAATCTGGTGCTGGCGGCCGGGCTGGCGCTGCTCGGCTTCACTTCATCCATCCCTATGCTCGTCATCGCCTGGCTGCTGCTCGGCGTCGGCATGGGCGCGGGCCTCTATGATGCCGCCTTCGCCGCGCTCGGCCGCATCTATGGTGATGCCGCACGCCGTTCGATCACCGGCATCACCCTGCTCGCCGGCTTTGCCTCGACCGTAGGATGGCCGCTGTCCGCATGGGGGCTGGAGACCATCGGCTGGCGCAACACCTGCTTTGCCTGGGCGGCCGCGCACATTCTGATCGGGCTGCCGCTCAACCTCCTGATGTTGCCGGCCGTGAAAGGCGCGAAGGCGGCGGTGGCGGCAGCCGTCAAGCCCCATATCCCGATCGACCGCACCATGATCGTGCTCGCCTTCGTGTTCGCAGCCGCCTGGACCGTCACCGGCGCGATGGCGGCGCATCTGCCGCGCATTATGGAAGCGGCCGGCGCGACCACGGCGCAGGCGGTGTTCGCCGGCGCGCTGATCGGCCCCGGCGCAGGTGGCCGCACGGATCTTCGAGGCGGGCTTTCTCAGCCGCTACCATCCACTGGTCTCGACCAGGCTTGCCTGCATCACCCACCCGATCGGCGCCGCCATCCTCGGCCTGGCCGGCGGCGGAGCGGCCAGCGTGTTCGCGCTGTTCCACGGCTCCGGCAACGGCATCCTGACCATTGCGCGCGGTACGCTGCCGCTCGCGATCTTCGGCCCGGAGAATTACGGCTATCGCCTCGGCATCCTCGGCGCACCGGCGCGGATGGCACAGGCCGCAGCCCCGCTGCTGTTCGGCCTATTGATCGAGGTCATGGGGGCGCGGGTGCTGATCGTATCGTCGGTACTCAGCATCTCGGCGCTGCTGGCGCTGTTCCTGCTGCGCAAGGGATCGCCGAAGCTGCCAGTTGAGACGTGAGCCTACGGCTTCCCGGTCTCCGACGTCGCGATCCATATGCCCGCAAACACGGCGATCAGCCCGACAATGAGGTTGAGCGTGATCGGCTCGCCGACGAGCTGGGTGGCAAGCAGCCCGGCGGCAACCGGGTTGACGGTCATGGTGTTGGCCACACGCGTCGGCGACGCCCGCTCCAACGCCAGCACCCACAGAATGAAGGCGAGCGCCCCGCCAGCGACGCCGAGATAGAGCCCCGCGATCCATTGCGGCGTTCCGAACTGGCCGAGTGATGCGACGCTGCCGGTCAACGATCCGACCAGGATCAGCGCCGCCGCGCCGGTGCCCATGCCCACGGTGAGGAAACCGAGCGCGCTGGACCGCTGGATGAACGGCCGGGACCAGACATTGTAGAACGCCATGCACAGCACCGCGCCAGTCATGATCAGTTCGCCACGCCACGCGCCCGCCGGCGCGGCCGACAATCCCGTTGCGAGTGCGGCGGCGACACCGAGCACCGCGATGCCGACCCCGATCGACTTCCGTTTCGTCAGCGGCTCGATGCCGAGCAGAGCACCGACCACCATGGTGTGCAGCGGCAACGTCGCCAGCGCGAGCGAGGCGCGCGCCGCGGTCGTGAACGTCATGGCAATATTGTAGAGAACGAAAAACACGCCGAAGAAGCAGAAGCCGAGGGCGGCGACGGCGGGCCAGTCCGCGCGCTTCGGCCATCGCGCCTTCATCAGCAGCGCCGCCGGCAGCACGCAGCAGAAGCCGATCCCCCATCGCAGGATCGCAAGCGTGATCGGATCTGTGTTGCCGGCAAGATAGCGCGTGATCGCCGCGGCGCTGCCGCCGAGGCTGCTCGAAACCAGCGCGATTGCGACCCCGATCCATTCACCCAATGTCGCCCCCTGTCGCCGCCTCTATCGCGCGGATCATATGGTGCGGGAAATCGCGCACGCGAGGCGCGATGGCGCTCGGATCGATCTTTCTGTCTTAGGCCGCGCGATCTGCATACAAATGGCGGCAATTGTCAGCAGCAAATGCCGATCTGTCGTCTTGCGCGCGAGGCCACGACGGGCCTAGCCTGCAACCGGGGAAATCGCAGCCTCCCCGTTAAATGGCGATCCCATTCAAGCGCTGCTCGCTTTTGTACGGAGCGGGCACATGGATGGAACGACGCTCGAACTGCCGCTGTTTTTTCTCGCGACCTTCGTCGGCGCGCTGGTCGCAGGTCTCTCCGGCTTCGCCTTCGGCCTCGTCGTCTCCGCGATCTGGCTCTACATCCTCACTCCGCTGCAAACGGCGACGCTGATCATCGCGTTCGGGCTGCTCGTGCAGGGCTATTCGGTGTGGAAGCTGCGCAGCGCGCTCAACTGGCGAAGGCTCTGGCCCTTCATGGCGGGTGCTGCGCTCGGTGTTCCCGTCGGCGTCGGCGTCCTGACCTGGGCCAACCCTGCCCATGTGCGCGCGGGCGTCGGCGCCTTCCTGGTGCTCTACAGCCTCTACGCGCTGCTGCGACCGGCTGTCCCTGCGGTGGAAGCAGGCGGCGCTGTGGCCGACGCCGCCGTCGGTTTCCTCAACGGGGTGCTCGGCGGTATCACCGGGCTTGCCGGAATTTTGGTGACGATCTGGTGCGGCCTGCGCGGCTGGCCCAAGGACGTGCAACGCACGGTGTTTCAGCCGGTAGCGGTTGCGATCTTCGCCATGAGCGCCCTGTGGATCGGCGCCAAAGGCGCTATCACGCAGGACACGATCAAGTTGTTCCTGATCGGACTGCCGGCCTTGTTCGCCGGCATGTGGATTGGGTTGAAACTATTCGGGCGACTCGACGAGGCTTCATTCCGGAAGGTTGTGCTCGTGCTGCTGCTGGTCTCGGGAGCGGTGCTGATGATTTGATCCGCGAATTATCGCGTCAATCCGTTCCTAAATTTCAATCAATTGCGTCGAACCGGCATAGCTTACCGTCAAGAAGTTTTTGTCATGAGAAGCTCACCGGAACCCCGGTTTCCGGTGGTTTCGAGGCTCCGGCAGGTTGGAGCCTGCAGGCTCTGGAAGTGGCTATGAAGGAAGCGATCCGCTTACGCGAATTGGAAGCCGAGTGCCGTCAACGCGCGCTGAACGAACCCGACAAGAAATGGTATTGGCTGGCGCAAGCCGCCAAATACCAGGTGCAGGCAAGCCAGAAGCTGGCCTATCACTCGGAAGGGGCAACACGCCCGAAACGCCGGAGATCAAGCTGGCGCAATGGTCGCATGTCCGGGATGAGCGGCGCGTGATGGACCCCCTGCCCGACGGGCGGCGATCGCCCTGGTAGTCCCGCGAACCGCGTTGACGCGCCGGTCGCCGCATCGCGTGAAAGCGCGTCACCTTCCCTGCTCCTCGGGCGGCTTGATATGGCGGAAAGAGAACAGCAAAGCGAGGTCGTAGGCGATCTTGAGCGTGCCGCAAACCACCAGCGGCAACCCCGTAAACGACGTCATCAAGAGCGCGCCCGAGATCGCCGGGCTGACGGCAGATGCGAGGCTGCGCGGCACGGCGGTGACGCTGGCGGCGGCGGGCCGTTCGGCCGGCGTCACCACGGCCATGACATAGGAGGTGCGGGTCGGCACGTCCATCTGCGACAGCGCAGAGCGCAACAGCAGCAAGCCGAGCGCGACGTAAAGGTTCGGCGCAAATGCTGCCAGGATCAGGAAGATGCTGGAGGGGATATGCGTGAACACCATGGTGTTGACGAGCCCGATCCGCTTGGCGATCCAGGCGGCCACTGGATAGGAAAAGGCGCTGAGCGTGCTCGACCAGAAGAAAAATACGCCGGCTGCGGACAATGACAGATCGAAGCGCTCGAACAGCCAGAGCACCAGAAGGGACTGCGCGACGAAACCGCCAGCAAATGAATCGATGCTGAACAGCGCCGCAAGCTTGTAGACCGTGCCGCGCGAAGGCCCGAGCGGCGCCTGTGGCGCCCGCTCCTCGCCGCGCTGATGCGGAACGTAGCGATAGAGCGCCGCGCAGGCGATGCCCAGCGCGGCATAGGCGTAGAACATCAGACGGAATGCGGCGAGTTGCGTGCTGCCGCCGGCGACGAGGAGATCGGGCAGCGAGGCCGCAAGCGAACCCGCAGCGGTGCAGAGCGCGCCGATCAGGCTGTAGCGCGCGAACACCTGGGTGCGGCGCTCATCGGTGACACTGTGCGCCAGCACCGCATGCTCGAGCGGCACCAGCACGCCGAGATCGCCGCCGGAAGCATTGATGGTGCCGATGAATGCGACCAGCGCAATCAGCACAAAATGCTCGACGGCGGGAAAGGCGACGCCGGTGGCGGCCATCAGGCTGGCGCCCGCGATCAGCAGCGGCCGGAGGTCATGGCGCGGCGCGATCCAGCCCGTGATCAGTGTCAATAGCGCCGTGCCAAGCAGCGAGGCCGTCGCGACGATGCCGACCGCGGCGGCATCGTAACCCAGCGCCGTCATGTAGGCCGGCAAAATGATGATGGCAAAGCCGTCGCCGAAACCGCGCAGCCCGCGTGCGACATAGAGCAGCCGGATCAGTGCGCTGGCGGCGGAGGGTTTTGGTTCGGTCACGATATCGGTCATCCCAGCATCCATGCGCCATCCTCGACGTAATCGAGTGTGCGCAGAGCTTGGACGGCGGACCGTCTGACGGGGAGCCTGCTTCGTCCCCGGTGGGGCAAATTAGGACCGAAACCGGCATGGCGCAAGCGCCTCTCGTAGGATGGGTGTCGCTTCGCTCCTCCATCCTACGCACCGCTGACAACCATTGACAGCCGAACTGGGCCGCGCTTAATTCCGCGCATGGGGATGTTGCGATCTCCCCACGAGGCGACATGCCCAAGTATCGCGTCCCGTTTCTTTTGACGAGGGCGCTGCCATGTCATCCTACACCACGATATCTCCAGACAAACTTTCGAAATTGATCGGCACGGCGAACACGCCTGCCCTGATCGACGTTCGTACCGACGAGGATTTCGCCGCCGATCAGCGGCTGATTCCGGCGCCGTCAGGCGCAACCACGAGGACGCCGCCGATTGGGGTGAGGAGTTTTCCGGCCGCTCGGCGATCGTCGTCTGCCTGCGCGGCCAGAAACTGGCGCAAGGCACCGCAGCCTGGCTGCGCCATCTCCATGTCGCGGCCGAAGCGCTGGAAGGCGGGTTCGAAGGCTGGAAGGCCGCAAAACTGCCGCTGGTGCCGGCGGCAAAGCTCCCAGCACGCGACGCACAGGGCCGCACCGTCTGGGTCACGCGCGCGCGGCCGAAGATCGACCGCATCGCTTGCCCGTGGCTGATCCGCAGGTTCGTCGATCCCAACGCGGTATTCCTCTTCGTCACGCCACCGGAAGTTCTTGCAGTCGGCGAGCGTTTCAATGCCGCGCCGTTCGACGTCGAGAACGTGTTCTGGAGCCATCGCGGCGAGCTCTGCACGTTCGACGTCATGATCGAGGAATTCGGGCTCGCGACGCCGCCCTTGCTGCGGCTGGCGGCGATGGTTCGCGGCGCCGACACCGGGCGGCTCGACCTGTCGCCGGAAGCGCCGGGACTGCTAGCCGCCTCGCTCGGCCTGTCGCGGATGTTCGATGACGATCTCGAGCAATTGGAGGCCGGCATGACGCTGTACGACGCGTTCTACCGATGGTGCCGGGACGCAACTGGCGAGACCCACAATTGGCCGACCAACAAGGCGAAATCGTAATGGGCGCGACGATGAACAAAGTGGCCGAAGCCGATGCCAGCCGGGAAGTTGGTCACGGCATCAGCTTCGGTGAAGCCTTTCGCGTCTGGCTGCGGGTCGCCGTGCTCAGTTTCGGCGGCCCGGCCGGGCAGATCGCGGTGATGCACCGCATCCTGGTCGAGGAAAAGAACTGGATCTCCGAAGGCCGGTTTCTGCATGCGCTGAACTATTGCATGCTGCTGCCGGGCCCGGAGGCGCAGCAGCTTGCGACGTATATCGGCTGGCTGCTGCACCGGACGGCCGGCGGCATCATGGCGGGCGGGCTATTCATCCTGCCCGGCATCATCGCCATCATGGGCTTGAGCTACATCTATGCGGCCTACGGCAATGTCGGCTTCATCGAGGCGCTGTTCTTCGGGCTGAAGGCTGCAGTGCTGGCGATCGTGGTCCATGCGGTCGTCCGGGTCGGCAAGCGGTCCCTACGCAACCGCGTGATGATCGCGCTCGCGGCGATCGCATTTGTCGCGATCTTCTTTTTCAACGTTCCCTTCCCGGTCATCATCATCGCGGCCGGCGTGATCGGCTATTTCGGCGCGCGCAGCGGCAGGCCGGAGTTTGCCGCCATCGAACACGGTGGCGGCGGCAAGCAGTCGGCGGCGGTCGACAGCCTGCTCGGCGAGGAACTGCCCGACCATGTCCGCCCCAGCGTGGCGCGCGCGCTACGCGTAAGCTCTATATGGTTGTTGCTGTGGGTAGTGCCGGTCGCGGCGCTGCTGATCGGGCTTGGACAGGCCAATGTGTTCAGCCAGATCGCGCTGTTCTTTTCCAAGATGGCGATGGTGACGTTCGGCGGCGCCTATGCGGTGCTGGCCTATGTCGCCCAGCAGGCGGTCGAGCATTATCACTGGCTACAGCCACGCGAGATGCTGGATGGCCTCGGCATGGCCGAGACCACGCCGGGGCCCTTGATCATGGTGCTGCAGTTCGTCGGCTTCATGGCCGCCTATCGCGACCCCGGCACGCTGTCGCCGATGCTGGCCGCGACGCTGGGCGGATTGTTGGCGACCTGGGTCACCTTCATCCCCTGCTTCCTCTGGATCTTTCTCGGCGCGCCCTACATCGAGACGCTGCGCGGCAACAAGGGCTCGCGGGCGCGCTCTCTGCGATCACCGCTGCCGTGGTCGGCGTGATCCTCAACCTCTCGATCTGGTTCGGGTTGCACACGCTGTTCCGGCAGACCACGCCGGTACGTTCGTTCGGGCTGTCGTTCGACATGCCGGTATGGGGAAGTCTCGATATCGCAGCTTTCGTGCTGGCGGCCGCCGCGGCGACGGCGATCTTCCGACTTAACGTCGGGATGTTGTGGGTGCTGGCCGGATCGTGCGTGGCGGGCGTGGCGCTAAGGTTTGCGGGATTGGCGTAGCGCAGCCACCCATCCTACACATCCCTACACCCGATCGGCCGGCCCAGTCTGCAGACGGCGGCATCGACCTCGATCTGCAACGTGGAATGATGGATGTTGAAACGGTGCGACAGCTCCTCGCACACCTGATGCAGGAAAGCATCATCGCTGCCGCCGGGGCGCACCAGATGCGCCGTCAACGCGGTTTCGTTGGTGCTCATGGCCCAGACGTGGAGGTCGTGTACCTCAACGACGCCGTCCAGCCCGCCGAGGTAATCCTTCACATCGGAGAGCTCGATGCTGCGCGGCACGCCGTCGAGCGCAAGATTGACGCTGTCGCGGGCCAGACCCCATCCGCTCCAGAACACCACAGCCGCAATGACAAGGCTGATCGCGGGATCAAGCCACAGCCAGCCGGTCAGCATGATGATGCCGGCGGCGACCACCACCCCGAGCGAAACGCCCGCATCAGCCGCCATGTGCAGATAGGCACCGCGAATGTTGAGATCGCCGTGGCGGCCGCGCATGAACAGAAGCGCGGTAAAACCATTGATGGCGACGCCGAGCGCGGCGACCAGGACAACGGTCCAGCCTGCAACCGGCGCCGGCGCAAACAGCCGGTTGACCGCCTCGACGACAATGCCGCCGACGGCGACGAGCAGCAGGCCGGCATTGAAGAGGGCCGCCAGGATTGAAGCCCGACGATAACCGTAGGTGTGCCGCTGGGTCGGCTGCTTCTGCGCCAGCCATGCGGCGCCCCACGCCAGCAGCAGCGCGATCACGTCGGAGAAATTGTGAACAGCGTCAGAGATCAGCGCCAGCGAATTGGCGGCGTAGCCGAAGATCAGCTCCGCAATGACGAACGCAGTGTTGAGCGTAGCGCCGATGGCGAACGCCCAGCCAAAATTATCCGGCGCATGGCTGTGGCCGGCGTGACCGTGTGCGTGAGAATGATCGTGGTGGTGAGCATGCGCCATTTCGCCTCGTCCGTTCGACGGCGATTTATATAGCTCGCGGAATTGCGAATACTATTACAGCGGAGCAACTTGAATTTGCTAGCAGCAGGTCGCAGTCGCATCGAACCTCAATTGACATCGGTCGAGCACCTATTTCGTCAGCTTCTCAAACCAAACCGTATCCCAAATCACCTTGAAGTTTGTGAATAGCCAGTCGTCCCACCGTGACGGAGACGGATCAATCGCTCGGACGGTTGATTCAAATTGAGCGGCACGTCTAAAAGCATCAGAGACAACGTTCGAAATATCTTCAACGGTATGATCCTCAAGGAGTTCTCCGTAATCCCACCACCGCCAACCGCCCGCGTGAGCTCCAAAATTGTTGCGCAGAAGATTTGCATGGTCCGCGACGTCCGCTGCAGCGCCGGAGATGCCAAGTAGATTGAGAACTTCTGAACGTGACGGTCTCTTCGCATGGCGGCAACGGACTTGCACGAGATGAACAATTGACTCCAGCACGCAGTCAAAGGCAACCACCGCTTCCAGTTCAAATCCCTTTTGGACTAATTCCTGTCCTCTCAAGAAATGAAAAGCGGCTTGGTGTAGGAAGGGGTCAAGCATGTTAGACGTAAGCCATGCCGACGTTGACGCATTGGGTTCGAGCAGAGCCTTCTTCGTACCCCACTTATCGAGTGCTTCTCGCTTGGCCGCTTCGAGGATGGATTGGTCAGATCCGGGCTTTAGCACTGGCCCATATCTTTGAAGCATCCCTTCGGTTCCGAATGGGTGAAGAACTCTGCTGTGCTCCTCCCAAACTGCCATGAGAATTGCGACGATACTTGAACGATTAATGTGCTGTCGGGCGTAATGAAGTAGCCAAGACAACACTTGATAGACTTCTTCATCATCAAGAATCTTTCGCCAGCCAAATCCCCAACCTGGAACAACGCAAGTTATTGCCAAGCAGCTAGCGCAAGGGAATGCGTGAAATGTCTGACTCGTCGCAGAAAACGATAATCCTGAGCTGTCGCCCAATGCGACGGTAAGGACTTCACGCCAATCCGAACGTTTTGACAGTTCAGCAGCAACATCTTCGACGCCCGACAAAAGCTTCGACCTGGACGCTTTGGGAAAGTCGGTGGAGTCAGCCCACCGAGCCAGTAGCATTTTCGCATTTGTAAGGTGCTGAACAGTCGGCACACGAGCACCAGTTCGATAAAGAGTTACCGGCTACTCCACGCCGCGCAAAAACTTGTTCGACTTCGGCAGGCCGTGCGCGAGGCGGCCGGCGTCGGCGCGGTTGCCGCGCCAGTCGGCCAGTTCCTTGGCGCTCATGCTCTGCTCGCGGCCGGCCGAATCCTTCCAGGTCAGCCCCGCCTTGAACTCGAACACCGCGACGTCTGACAGCTTGGCGCTGGAATATTTCTGCAGGCGCACGCCGCGGCCGCGCGCCATCTCCGGCACCTGGTCGAGCGGGAACAGCACCATCTTGTGGTTGGTGCCGATCGCAGCAACGGTGTCACCTTGCACGGTTGCGATCGCGCAGGCCTCGTTTGGCATGGTGACGTTGAGCACCTGCTTGCCCTTGCGGGTATTGCTGACGCAATCCTCTTCCTTTACGACAAAACCCTGCCCCTCGCTGCTCGCGATCAGGAACTTTCGCTCGCCCTTGTTAACGAACAGCGAGACGATCGCGGCGTCCTGCTCGAGGTCGATGAACATGCGGATCGGCTCGCCATGGCCGCGTCCGCCGGGAAGCTTCGCCACGTCGAGCGAATAGAATTTGCCGTTGGTGGCGAAGAGCAGCAGTTTTGACGTGGTCTCGGCGAAGAAGGCGTGGTCGAGCTTGTCGTCGGTCTTGAAGGCAAGGCCCGAGATATCCTCGACATGGCCCTTCAGTGTACGCACCCAGCCCCTCTCGGAGATCACGATCGTCACCGGCTCGCGTTCCACAAAGGCTTCCTCGATCGCGGCGAGATCATGCTCGGGCGCGTCGGCGAATTGCGTGCGGCGCTTGCCGAGCGGCGTCTTCGGCCCAAAGATGTCGCGCACCTTCCGGACCTGTTCGCCGACCTTGGACCATTGCTCGGCTTCGGACCCGAGCAGCGACTTGATGCCCTTCAATTCGTTGCGAAGGTTCTTGTCCTCAGTACGGATCTCGAATTCCTCGAGCTTGCGCAAGGAGCGCAGCCGCATGTTGAGGATCGCATCGGCCTGAACTTCCGACAGTTTGAACGCCTTGATCAGCGCCGGCTTCGGCTCGTCCTCGGTGCGGATGATCTTGATCACCTTGTCGATGTTCAGATAGGCGATCAGGTAGCCGCCGAGTATTTCGAGCCGGTTCTCGATCTGGGTCTTGCGATAGTTGGAGCGGCGCACCAGCACGTCGCGCAGATGGTCGAGCCATTCGCGCAGGCACTCGGCGAGCCCCACCACCTTGGGGATCTTGCCCTTGATCAGCACATTGAGGTTCAGCGAAATCTTGCTCTCGAGCTCGGTGAGCCGGAACAGCGATTCCATCATCAGCGCGGGATCGACCGCGCGGGATTTCGGCTCGATCACAAGACGAACGTCTTCCGCCGACTCGTCCCTGACGTCGCTGACCAGCGGCAGCTTCTTCTCGTTCAAAAAGTTCGGCGATCTTCTCGACCAGCCGGGACTTCTGCACCAGCCACGGAATCTCGGTGATGACCACGACCCAGGTGCCGCGCGCGCCCTCTTCCTGGACCCACTTGGCGCGGGTGCGGAACGAGCCGCGCCCCGTCATGTAGGCTTCGGTAATACTTTCCTTGGAATCGACGATGATGCCGCCGGTCGGGAAGTCCGGGCCCTTGACCCATTTCATCAGCGTCTTCGACTTCGCCTCAGGCTTGTCGATCAGGTGCAGCGCCGCGTCGCAGAGCTCGGCGACATTGTGCGGCGGGATCGAGGTGGCCATGCCGACCGCAATGCCCTGTGCGCCGTTGGCGAGCAGGTTCGGGAAGCCACCGGGCAGAACGACCGGTTCCTTGCTCTGGCCGTCGTAATTGGCGCGGAACTCGACGCCGTCCTCGTCGATGCCGTCGAGCAGGAGCCGCGCGACCTCGGTCATGCGCGCTTCGGTGTAGCGGTAGGCGGCCGGGTTATCGCCGTCGATATTGCCGAAATTGCCCTGGCCGTCGACCAGCGGGTAGCGCGAGGCGAAATCCTGGGCGAGACGCACCATGGCGTCGTAGATCGCCTGGTCGCCATGCGGATGGAACGAGCCCATCACGTCGCCGACGATCTTTGCCGATTTCTTGAACGGGGTACCGGGGTCGAGCCTGAGCAGGCGCATGCCGTAGAGGATGCGCCGGTGCACCGGCTTCAGCCCGTCGCGGGCGTCCGGCAAGGCGCGATGCATGATGGTCGAGAGCGCGTAGGCGAGATAGCGCTCTTCCAGCGCATCGCGCAGCATGACCTCGTGGATTTCGGCCGGTTCTTCCGGCGGTAGCTGTCGTTTTCCCATGGGGAGGGGTTAGACTCTGCTGATAAATCCGGCAAGACGTATGCCGAATGCAATTTTCTGACGTCGCGCCTGCGAACGCAGGGGCCCATAACCACAGGTGTTTGTTGGAAAAATGACTCGACAGCCCGGCACCAACGACCGCCGCGGCGTATGGGTCCCTGCGTTCGCGGGGACGACGGGTTACGGCAGCGGGTTCAGGCCGACGAACTGATTCGCGCCTGATGCCGCGTCACCGCGTTGATGAACCCGTCCCTCGCGTCGGAATGGCCCTGCCCGCGCGGCTCCAGCACGTGGCGGAGCAGGAACAGGCCGGTCAGGCGAAAACCGTCCTGCAGGTCCTGGTCCGACCAACTGTTCGCCCCGCCCTCGCCTTCGCGCAGGAAGGCCGGCAGCCGCAGCAGGCGATCCCGATAGGGCTCGCCGGCCTCCCGCGAGACGGCGCCGCCGGATTTCGGCGAGACGTAGATCAGGTCGGAGGTCGCGCCGGTCGCGGCGCAGTTTTCCAGATCGAGGCCGAAGCCGAGCTCGGCGAGCATCGCGAGCTCGAACCGGATCAGGTGCGCCGCCGCGCCGCCGGCGTCGTCGAAGTCGTCCAGCGTGCGGTCGAGCATCTCGTAAATGTCCTCATGCGGGTCACGTTCCGGCAACAGCCGCGCCAGCGCGGCCAGATGAGTGACGCCATAGACCGCATGCGAGGACGCCAGCAGCGTTGCTGCGCGCAGCCGCGTGCCCTCGATGGCGTAGGTACCGAGATGTTCGTCGAGCCGCGCCCGCCACACGGCGGTGACGCTGTTGCCGGGCTGCAGCAGCGGCCGCATCCGCGAGGAGGCACCGCCGCGCACCAGGCCGAGATGTCGGCCATGCCCGCGGGTCAAGAGCTCGACGATGGCGGAGGATTCGCCATGCCGCCGTACGCCCAGCACGATGCCTTCGTCGGTCCATTCCATGGGCGGGAGTTTACAGGATTTCGGGGCCTGTAGGGTGGGCAAATCGGGATAGGGGGAGTCTCGCGACTCCTCCCTCCCACACCACCGTACGTACGGGTCCGTATACGGCGGTTCGATGGATTATGCGGACCTCGACGCCGCGACGGAAGTGAGACCGAGTGAACCGAGGAAGTGAGTTGGCAATGCGATGGTGAGCGCGGGACTCGCTGCCAGCCGCCAAGGGCCATGTGGGCTGCCGGCGGTTTGAGCCGCCCGATCCCGGCCGACGCCGCAGCGTCGCAGCTCTGCAAAGCGAGCGGGTCCACGCTTCCACTGCTTCCAGGCGATGGCGCGCAACCGCCGCCTGATCCATTCGTCAAGTGCGCGCAATACCGACGGGGTTTGGCAGAAGCCGAAGTAGCCACGCCAGCCGACAAGGTAAACGGATAATTCCTTGGCGACTTGCGCGAGGCTTCGTCCGCCTGTGCGCCGCGTCAATTCCCGAACTCTGGCCTTGAAGCGGGCGATCGCCTGCGGTGCGATGCGCCGTCGTGGCCCCGGCCCGCTTGTAAAGCTAAAGCCCAGGAACTTGCGGACGCTCGGTTTGGCGACCGCGCTCTTGGCCTTGTTGACCTTGAGCTTGAGGCGCTTTTCCAGGAACTTCTCGATGCCCGCCAGCACCCGTTCACCCGCCTTTTGACTGCGCACATAGATGTTGCAGTCGTCGGCGTAGCGCACGAAGCGGTGACCGCGCTTCTCAAGCTTCTTGTCCAGCACATCTAGCATCAGGTTCGACAACAACGGCGAGAGCGGGCCGCCCTGCGGCGTGCCCTCTTCTGTCGGACTGACCAACCCGCCCTCCATCACACCCGCATTCAGGAAGGCGCGGGTGAGCTTCAGAACGCGCTTGTCAGCAACCCGCTTGGCGACGAGCCCCATTAGGATGTCGTGGTTGACCCGGTCGAAAGACTACTCGACAGACTACCCACCACCGCGCTCATCATCTCGACGACTATCCCGATCAGGTAACCATCGTTCGGTCGCGCCATCCCTTTGAGGGATCTGCGCTTAATGTGCTTGGCTGGTGTCATCGACGCGGCGAACTTCATCTGACGCTTGTACTGCCCGATGGTACCCGTGCCCTTGTACCGGCCGCGTGGACAGATCTGCCTATCGCACAACATTTACCGCGTGCAAGCCCGCAATGCGCTCGAGCGGCATTCCTGGCTTCCCACGCCGAGCTGCTGCACGCCCGGACGATCGTCGACGCTTTGCTGCGGCAATTGGATGGCGCGCATACTGTCCTGCCACCGGAATCGGAGGACAGCCATGCAGCAGCTAAGCTTTCTCGACCCACCACCTCAGCGCGGGGCCGTACCTGTATGGGAGGCCCTCGATAGAGAGCAGCGCGCACATCTCGTGCTGCGACTCGCCCGACTAATCGCCCGAGCAATCGCCACTGCCGGAGATCACAACGATGAACGAACTGAGCAAGATTACCGCTGAGCACCTACGCCGATGCGCAATCGTCTACGTGCGTCAGTCCAGTACGACGCAGGTCGAGCATAATCGCGAGTCCACTGCCCGTCAGTACGAGTTAGCCGAACGCGCCGCGCGGCTTGGTTGGCGACGCGATCAGGTGAAGGTCATCGATGAGGACCTCGGTATTTCCGGTTCCGGCCTTTCCGAGCGCACCGGTTTCGCGCGTATGACCGCGGAGGTCGGCCTCGGCCAGGTGGGCATCGTGCTCGGCTTGAAGTCTCGCGACTGGCGCGCAATAATGCTGATTGGTACCGTCTGCTCGATCTATGTGGCCTGACCCACACGCTCATCGGTGATGGAGATGGGATTTATCATCCGGGCTTGTTCAATGACCGCCTGGTGCTCGGGCTCAAAGGTACGATGTCAGAGGCAGAGCTGCATGTGCTGCGTGCGCGGCTGCTCGGTGGCATCCGCAACAAGGCCGCACGCGGAGAACTGCACCGCGGGCTGCCGGTGGGTCTGGTACGGGGCGACGCCGACGGGGAGGTGCTGTTGCATCCTGACGAGTCGGTGCAAGCCGCGATCCATGCTGTCTTCGACCGCTTTGCCGAATTCGGCTCGGCACGACGCGTGTGGCTGTGGTTCCGCTCGCAAGGCCTGCGCTTTCCGCTGCACTCCAACAGCCTTGTCGATCTCCGCTGGGTCGCCCCCACTTACACAAAGATCCACCAGGTCCTCACCAACCCGTTCTATGCCGGCGTTTATGTGTATGGCCGCACCCAGCAGACATGCTATCTCGATGCGGGCGGTCGAATCGAAAGCGCATCAGACAACGCGACCGCGAGCAGTGGCCGGTGTTCATTCGTGACCATCATGCCGGATACATCGATTGGAATACCTTCGAGGCGAACCAGAAGCGCCTGGCGCAGAACATCCGTCCTCGACCGCACCAGAGCGGGGTGCCGTGAGAGAAGGCGCAGCACTCCTGCAAGGCCTCGCCGTATGCGGACACTGCGGTCGGCGCCTGGCCGTACACTACAGCGGCCGGTTCTCGGCGCCCGGATATCACTGCGCCGGCAAGAACATCGTCAACGGCCGGGGCGAGTACTGCCTCAACATCGGCGGTGTGCAGATCGATGCGGCTGTCGCCGAAGCGTTCCTTGCGGCTCTCGCGCCCGCAGGCCTGGAAGCCTCGCTCCAGGCGATCGAGCAATTCGACGCCGATCGCGAGACGACTCTCGCGCAGTTCCGTCGCGACGTCGAGCGTGCGCGCTACAACGCGCAGCGCGCCGAGCGACGCTATCGCGCAGTGGACCCGGAGAATAGAACTCGTCGCGCGTGGACTCGAAGCAGAATGGGAAAGCGCTCTGCTGGAATTGAAGACTGCCGAATCCGAACTCTCGGACCGCGAACATGCCCGACCGCGCTCGCTTACGCACGAAGAACGCGACGCTATCCTTGCACTCGGTAAAGACCTCAAGCGTATCTGGTTCGCTCCCACGACGAGCGATCGCGATCGCAAGGAGTTGCTCCGCACGCTGCTCGACGATGTCACCTTGAGAGTCGAGCGCGATAAATACAACGCTCACCTGACGCTGCGTTGGCGCGGCGGTCTCTTCAGTGAAGTTAATGTCCCATTGCCGCACTCGCATCCATCGCCGATCCGCACCGCCGACGATACGATCGATCTGCTGCGGCGACTGGCTGCACATTATCCCGACACCAAGATCGCCGGCATCCTCAATCGCCAAGGCCGTACAACGGCCACAGGACTGTCGTTTACGGCAAATCGTGTGTCGAGCCTGCGGACGCACTGGGAGATCCCGTGCTTCCAGCCGAAACAGCAAGTGCAGGACGGCGAGTGCATGACGATCGAGAAAGCAGCACGCGCTCTCGGGATCGCACCCTCTACTTTGCATCGCTGCCTCAACGATGGCTTCATTGCCGGAGAGCAGATCACACCTGGCGCGCCTTGGCGCATCCGTATCAATGACGAGTTGCGGTCGCGCTTTGTGGAGAGCGCGCCCGAAGGTTACGTGAAGATGTTCAAGGCCATGAATCTACTCGGCGTCTCGCGGCAAACCATCTTGCAACGTGTAAAGCGCGGCGAGCTTAAGGCCGTTCACGTCTATCGCGGACGGGCAAAAGGCATACGAATTCAGGTACCTGCAGTTGCTCCGGACCTCTTCGACCCTCTCAAAAAAACTGAAGGTGTAGTATGACGCAACATCCAAGAACTTCTCCAGGTCGATGTCCACGACGACGGCGTGCCCTGACGCGATATACGCCTGCGCCCGTTCCACCGCCTGATGCGCCGAGCGACCCGGCCGGAAGCCGAAGCTCGCATCGGAGAACGTTCCGTCCCAGTCCGCCTGCAGCACCTGCATCACCGCCTGCTGGATGAAGCGGTCGAGCACCGTGGGCACGGTTGCGTCGAACTGCACTTCAGCCCCGTCAGGATTTGGGTTCGGCTGAGATAACCCATCCCTTCCATGTACTTCGTGGTCAGCGATTTGCTGTCCTCAAGGTCAGAGAGGTCTCTGGCGTAGAGACTTTGAGCCTGCGCCACGCCGAGATCGGATCGCTTGCTGTCCCACGCGACTGGACGGACTGGGCGCTTCCAGGTGCTCGGAGCGAGCCTATCAATGGCCAGCAGCCGTTGCTCATTGACGCCCTTGGTCTGCTTGCGCTTGCCGAATTCGCCTCTTCGTTGAAGCACAAGAAATGAGGCTTGACCAATGACTCAGCTTCTGAATCACTCGGACATCAATTCGATTCGGTCCGCAAATGAAGAAGCCTTCTTCCGCGGCCCTGCGAAAGCGCCGCCATCAGCTCTTGCGTGCCCTGCCGCCGATCGAGCAGATTGTGCGCGGGTCGCTCATCGAGACCTACAAGCGCTGCGGCCGACCCAGCTGCCACTGCGTCGACGGACCGGGACACGGCCCCAAGCGTTACCTGTCCACAATCGCTCGAACCGGCGAACGCCCGCGGCTCGGCTATGTGCCGAATGGCGCGTATCCTCAGGTGGCCGAGTTTCTCGCCAACTACCGCAAGCTCCAGGAGATGCTCAACGAGATTTGCGCGATCAATGCCGAGCTTCTGCGTCGCCGCGAAAGTCTCGATTAGATGGATCCGGCGGTCGCAGCCCTCGACTTTGCCGAGGCGGGCGCCATCATCGCCAACATGATCGACTCCTATCTCGCTGCAGGCGCTCCGCCGCCCGATGTGGAAGGACCCGATCATGATCAATCCCAAGATTGCCGATCATCATCTCGCGCGGCAGGCCTGCATCTACATCCGTCAGTCGACGATGGGGCAAGTCCGCTTCAATCAAGAGAGCACAGAGCGCCAGTACAACTTGGCGGACCAAGCGAGGTCGCTCGGGTGGACCCGGAGCAGATCCGGATCCTCGACCGGGATCTCGGTCACTCCGGCGAGCAGGCGACCAATCGCGACGACTTCAAGACGCTGGTCAGCGATGTGGCAATGGGCCAAGTCGGCGCGATCTTCTCTCTGGAAGCCTCGCGCCTGGCCCGCTCGAACAAGGATTGGCATCGCTTGCTGGAGCTGTGCGCGGTGACACGCACATTGGTGTTCGACGGCGATGGCTGCTACGATCCGGCGGACTTCAACGACAGCCTTGTGCTTGGCATGAAGGGTACGTTTGCTCAGGCAGAGCTGCACATCATTCGCGCGCGCCTCCACGGAGGCAAACTCAACAAGGCGCAGAAAGGTGAATTGCACTTCCCTCTGCCGGTCGGTTTGGTATTCGACGGCGATAGGATCACCCTCGACCCCGATCAGGAAGTGCAAGGCGCGGTTCGAACAGTCTTCGAACTATTTGAACAAGAGAGCAGCGCCTACGGCGTAGTTAAACGGTTCAATGAA
Organism: Bradyrhizobium sp. RDI18; assembly: GCF_043203335.1. Taxonomy (NCBI): domain Bacteria; kingdom Pseudomonadati; phylum Pseudomonadota; class Alphaproteobacteria; order Hyphomicrobiales; family Nitrobacteraceae; genus Bradyrhizobium; species Bradyrhizobium sp. RDI18. The sequence goes on from NZ_JBICRN010000008.1 coordinate 1,402,685, forward strand.
CTCGGCCTTGTCTTTCCACGCCGAGCCTATGGCGGCGTCTGGGACGGCAAGCTGATCTGGGGACGACTTACGCATTCACGCGTGCTCGGTGTCCTTGCCAATCCATCTTACGCCGGCACTTACGTGTTTGGCCGATATCAATCTTGCAAGCAGGTTGGCCCTACCGGTGAGATTCAAACTCAGTTGCGCCGCATGCCACAAGATGAGTGGCGTGTTGTCATTCCCGATCACCATGCTGGTTATATTACCTGGGATCGATTCCTTACCAACCGCGAACACTTGGCGGCGAACAGGACCAATAGCGAAGTTATCGCCGGACCCGCTCGAGAGGGACTTTGTTTGCTGCAAGGTTTATTGCTTTGTGGCGCTTGCGGACGGCGTCTAAATGTGCGCTACGCCGGCAATGGCGGTCTTTACCCGATCTATGAATGCAATTGGAGGCGTCGGGAGGCACTGGCGCCGCAGCACTGCATGTCTCTGCCATCAAAACCGCTTGATCACGCCATTGCAGAGCGCCTGTTGACCGCCGTCACGCCACTGACGGTTGAACTGGCGTTGCAAGCGCTGACAAGCTTGGAGGAGCGCGATAGGTCAATTGCTGCGCAATGGCAACGAAGGATAGACCGGGCCCGTTATGATTGCGACTTGGCAGAACGGCGCTATGAAGAAGCAGACCCCAGCAATCGGTTGGTTGCCAGTACGCTCGAGAAGCGCTGGAACGATGCAATGGAACGGCTTCTCGAGCTCGAGACTGAATTGGCCAATTTTGAGCGCCAGAACCTGCGTAGCATCACAACCGAACAGAGGCAGCAAATACTGCAGCTTGGCAGGGACTTCCCCGACTGTGGAAGGCTTCAAGCACTTCAGCTCGTGACCGCAAGCGCATGCTCCGCCTGTTGATACGCGACATCACCGTAGCTAAGGGTCCAGAACCCAAACTGCTGCGATTGCAAATTCGCTGGCAAGGTGGGGCTACTGAGACAATTGAGGTCCGGCAGCGGCCGAACCGCCCCGAAGCAGTTCGTTATCCCGATGAGTTCGTTGCCAAAATCCGCGCGCTGGCGGAACTACATGATGATCATGAAATCGTCGCGCAACTCAAAAGCAATGGCCAGACAAGCTCGACCGGCAGGCCGTTCACCGTCAGCATGATCTCGATGGATCCGCTACAAGCATCGTATCACTGGCCCATCTCTTCCCGCCGGAACGTTGAACGTCAGCCAGGTTTGTGAGAGATTTGGCGTCAGCCTGTGGGTCGTCCATTACTGGATCGAACGTGGTATAGTCTCGGCGCTGCAACGCAAGCCGAATGCGCCATATGCAATCACCATCGACGATTACGTCGACCGGCGTCTCCGAAAATGGGTTGCGACTTCAAGCCATCTTGACCCACCATCCCCAACGCAAACTGTATGAGGTGTATTATGCCCGGCGCGTCGGGATGCCGAGCAGCCTAACGCCACCCGATGCCTTTGGTATCTCGACCCGCCGCACCGGTTGCGGCTGGTAGGTGCCGTCAAGCAGCTTGGCTCGGATCGTGGGCCAGTGCTCCTTCAGGTAGGCCGGCAGATCGTCGACGGTCATCCCGTCAATGCCCGCCGCACCCTTGTTGCGCTTCACTTGCGCCAACGCTTTCCTCAAGTTCTCACGCTCGATCACTGCTTCCATCGACGGTCCCGCGACCGCCGGGCGTTCGAGGCTGGCTCTCGCCGTGCTGGTTTCAATCCCTTGGGAGGGGGCGCTTCGGGCTTCACCCGTCGCGTCGCGGCCCAAGTCCAGTGTTTGCTGTGGCTTCTGCTGCATGGCCTGCACGAGATTGCCGCTCTACTGACCTCTTCCACCGTTCGGGCCTTCAGCGGCGCGCTGCCGCCCACTACGCCCTCTGCTGACTTCTGCGCTGCGCTCAGATCGCCTTGCGACGACCTCAGTCCCGTTGCCGGGACACAACGCAGACCTCCCGAGGTAAGACCGACCGCCTTCGCCGCACGCCCGCCGGATCTACCACCCCGACCCTTGATGACTGAGGACTTCGCGATTGGCTGCTCGCTCGTCCGGCCGGGCAGGCCTCATTATCCGGTATTTTGTCCATCGAGCCGCGGCTTTGCTCCACGCTTTCTTCGGACCCCCACCTCGCGGTGATGCCCTTGCGTTTCGCTAATCCTTCGCCGTCATCAGGCTGGATAGAGGACTTCCACCTCCAAGCTGTCGTTCATACTCGGCACACAGCCAACGGGTCGCGCGAAATGCGCGCCTGATGACAGGCTCCGCGTGCCCACCATTCACGACGAGCCACTGGATAGATGGTGGGCACGGCGCCGAGCGCCTTTGCCCACCCTACCGCAGCCCTGCATCACTCGTTGAACCACCCCACCGCGTCGCCGGTGAACGAAAAATACAGCCCCGCTGCAGTCAGCGCGCAGGAGATCACTTCGATGCCGCTGTCAAACTGAATGCCCTTCTCGCCAATCATTTGCGCGAGCGAAATCACCGACAGCACCAAGACCGCGACGAGCACCCAGCGTGGCCAGTTCTTGCGGTGCTCGGCGGCGAGCCGGACGAGATAGACCAACAGCAGAATCAGGCCGGCCGCCATCAGCGTTCCGGTGCCGATCATCTGCTCCGTCATCTTCGGGGTCGGCGTGCGATCCTGGAACGCCACCGACACCGCATCCAGCGTCAGCGACAGATACAGCAAAACCTCAAACCACAGCACGTTTCTCGGTAGGGTCATCGGGCTCGTTCTTGGTAATTGGTGGGTCATGTTCCTAGCCCCGTCATTGTCTGCGACAAACGCAAAAGCGTTTGCGCAAGGGAGCAAAGCGACGACTTGTCCGCCGAAGCTCAACGAGCGAAGGCGGAAGCAATGACGCGCCCTCACTATTCCTTGGGGAATTCCAGCCCCATTTCCCGGTAGCGGTCGGGGTCGTCGCCCCAGTTCTCCCGCACCTTGACGAACAGGAACAGGTGCACGGGCACGCCGACAATTTCGGCGAGCTCCTTCCGCGACTCCGCGCCGATCGACTTGATGGTGGCGCCGCCCTTGCCGAGCACGATCTTGCGCTGGCTCTCGCGCTCGACAAAGATCGTCTGTTCGATCCGGACCGACTTGTCCTTGCGCTCGGTCCAGCTATCGGTCTCAACGGTCGATTGATACGGCAGTTCCTGGTGGAGCTGGCGGTAGATCTTTTCCCGAGTGATTTCCGCCGCCAGATGCCGCAGCGGAGCATCCGACATCTGGTCCTCGGGATAATGAAATGGACCCGGCGGCACGCTCTTCGCGAGCGTCTTGCGCAGGTCGGCGACACCGTCGCCCGACAGTGCCGAGATCATGAAGGTGTGCTCGAACTTCATCCGCTCATTGGCGGCCTGCGCCAGCGCCAGCAGTTTTTCGCGCGGGATCAGGTCAATCTTGTTCAGCACCAGGATTTTCGGGTGCGCAACCGTCGCAAGCTTGTGCAGGATCGCGTCGTCCTCCTCATCGATTCCGGCCTTGGCGTCGAGCAGCACGCAGACCAGGTCGGCATCGTGGGCCCCGCTCCAGGCGGTCGACACCATGGCCCGGTCCAGCCGCCGCTTCGGCAGGAAAATGCCGGGCGTGTCGACCAGAATGATCTGCGCATTGTCCTCGATCACGATACCGCGGATCAGCGCGCGCGTCGTCTGCACCTTGCGCGAGACGATGGTGACCTTGGAGCCGACCAGCGCATTGACAAGGGTGGATTTGCCGACGTTGGGGGCGCCGATCAGCGCGACGAAACCGCAGCGGGTCTCGGCAGGCGCGCCGGGTGCGGGTTCAACTGTCATTGCTGCCGACACCTTCGCGTTCGATCATCACGGAGGCTGCGACCTTCTCGGCTGCGCGCTTGGAGCCGCCGACGCCTTCGGCGGGCGCCAGTCCCGGCAAGTCGACAGCGACGCGGAATTGGGGGTCGTGATGCGGCCCGGTGCGCTCGATCTCGCGATAGACCGGCGTCGGCAAGCCCTTGCTCTGGGCCCATTCCTGCAGCACCGTCTTGGGATCGCGCAGCGGCCGGCGCGGTTTGCGCATCCGCTCCAGCCAGTTGCGCTCGACGAATTGCGACGCCGCCGCATAGCCGCCGTCGAGATAGATCGCCCCGATCACCGCCTCGCAGATATCGCCGAGAACGGATTTGCGCAGGCGCGCGCCCGCCCCGGCACCCACTGCGCCGAGCTTGATGTCATCGAGCAGCCCCAGCGACTTGGCGACGTCGGCGCAGCTTTCCTTGCGCACGAGGTCGGCGAGACGTTTGGACAATTCGCCTTCGTCCGCCCTCGGATAGGCGCGATACAGCATGTCGGAGATAATCAACCCGAGCACGTGGTCGCCGAGGAATTCCAGCCGCTGATAACTGTCGGCGCGATGTCGGGTCGCGGGCTTCAAGGCCGAGACATGGGTAAAGGCGGTCGTCAGCAGCGTCGGATCGGAAAATTTGTAGCCGATGCGCGCCTCGATCGCCGCAGCCGCAGCCTTCGCGCCGGCCTTGCCGCGCTTCTTCTTCGGCGCAGCTTCGCGGGGCGCATCCGCCTGCTGGCCCGGCTCGCCGGAGGCCGATGTGTCAGGAATGATCGCTGTCTCGTCGTTCATCGCACAATTGTGAATAGGCGATTCCAGCGCACGGCGGTCGGCCAGCGCCAGAACATCCAGGCGTGTTCGCCCTCGGCAATGGAGAAGAAGATCATCTGCGCCCGGCCGACGATGTTTTCGAACGGCACGTAGCCCACCGCCGACAGCACGCGGCTATCGGTGGAGTTGTCGCGGTTGTCGCCCATCATGAAGAAGTGGCCGGCGGGCACGGTATAGACGTTGGTGTTGTCGTAGAAACCGTTGTCGACGCAATCGAGCGATTCATAGCTGACGCCGTTCGGCAGCGTTTCCTTCCAGCGCTTGACGCGCGCGGTAGCGTCGGAGCCGCAGGGGTCCTCGCCGATGAAGTCGGAGAGCCGCTCGCGCTTGACCGGCTTGTCGTTGATGTGGAGCAGCCCTTCGCGCATCTGGATGCGGTCGCCCGGCAAGCCGATCACGCGCTTGATGTAATCGGTGGAGTCGTCCTTCGGCAGGCGGAACACGACGATGTCGCCGCGGTTCGGCTCCGAGCCGAAGATGCGGCCCGAGAACAGTGGCGGCGACAATGGAATGGAATAGTGGCTGTAGCCGTAGGAATATTTCGAGACGAACAGGTAATCGCCGACCAGAAGCGTCGCCTTCATCGATCCCGAGGGGATGTTGAACGGCTGGAACAGGAAGGTGCGGATCACGAGCGCGATCAGAAGAGCATGGATGACGACGCGGATGGTTTCACCCAAGCCGCTTTCAGATTTTGTGCCGGATGTCACGCTCATCGCTTTCCCAATTCCCGCGGGCCCAGCCCGCACGGTGGCAGAACGTTTTCCGCACGCGAATCGCCAAATACGTTCGCGTCAGGAAAATGGTCTAGATAACTGATGTTGAGAGCCAATTCCGACGGTAACCGGAACAGGCCCTGGCTCGAACAGGTCGTTGGCGGCGTTTTTAGACGGTTGTTCGTGGGCGCGCAATCAAGCGCCTTGTCAAAACTTTATAATCCATTGATATCTCAATGATTTTTAGTTTTCCCGCTTCCCCGGCGCAAACGCCTGCGCGGCTCATGACTTGCCGGGTGCGACCGCCGAAATTATGACGAAGGCCTGCGCCAGCGGCCAGTCGTCGGTGATCGACAGATCGATTCTGCGCCTCGAAGCCCTCCGGCGTCAGCGCTTCGAGCCGGGCCAGCGCGCCGCCGGTGAGTTTCATGGTCGGCCGTCCTCCCGGCATGTTCACCACCCCCATGTCCCGCCACCAGACGCCACGCCGGATGCCGGTGCCGAGCGCCTTGGAACAGGCCTCCTTGGCTGCGAACCGCTTGGCATAGGTCGCGACCACCATTTTTTCGCTGTTGGCGCGGCGCGCCGCCTTGGCGCGCTCGGTGTCGGTGAAGATGCGGTCAAGGAAGCGGTCGCCATGGCGCTCGATCACCTTGGCAACCCGTGTGATGTCGATCAGGTCGGAACCGATGCCGATGATCATGGCCGGCCCGCGACTTTCTGGCGGCCACGGTCCATTGCGGAGCGCATCTGCCGCACAGTCTCGCCAAGGCCGACGAACAGGGCCTCCCCCATCATGAAATAGCCGATGTTGAGCTCGGCGATCTCGGGTAGCGCTGAAATCGTCTCGGCGGTCTGGTAGTCGAGGCCGTGGCCGGCATGGACCTCCAGCCCCGCCGCGCGCGCCAAGGCGGCGCCCTCGACGATTCGCCGCCATTCCGCCTCGGCCTTGTCAGCGTGGCCGTCGACCACGGCGTCGCACCAGCCGCCGGTGTGGATCTCGATCACGGGCGCGCGCAACTTTGCCGCCATATCGATCTGCGGCGGGTCGGCGGCGATAAACAGCGACACCCGGATGCCGGCATCGTTGAGCCGCGCGATGAACGGGGCCAGCACGTTGTGCTGGCCGACCACGTCCAATCCGCCCTCGGTGGTGAGTTCTTCGCGGCGCTCCGGTACCAGGCATACGGCGTGGGGTTTTGTCGCGAGCGAAATTCGCAGCATGTCTTCCGTTGCCGCCATCTCGAAATTCAGCGGTTTTGATATTTCGGCCTTCAGCCGGGCCATGTCGCTGTCGCGGATGTGGCGGCGGTCCTCACGCAGATGCGCGGTGATGCCGTCGGCGCCAGCCTCAATCGCGAGCAGCGCGGCGCGCACCGGATCCGGCCGATCGCCGCGCCGCGCGTTGCGCAAGGTGGCGACGTGGTCGACATTGACGCCGAGGCGGAGCGGGGGAACGGGCATGACCGGACTCACAGGCAAGCTTACGGGCGACTTCGATAGCACAGAACGTCATGCGCGGGCGTGACCCGCGCATCCATCTACTTGAGAAGGATGGATTGCCGGGTCGCTTAGTGCAAGAGACGCGCTTCGCGCTTTTGCCCTGCAATGACGATATCGCCTACCCATTGACGCGCTCGACCTTGGCGACGACGGCCTTGGCACGCAATTGAGCGATAATTGCACTGAGATGCTTGAGGTCATAGACCTCGAGATCGATGGTCAGCTCGGTGAAATCGGGCGAGCGGCGCGACATGCTGATATTGTCGATATTGCCGTCGTGCTCGGCGATCACGGTGGCGACCTGTGCGAGGCTGCCGGGCTCGTTGACGTTGTGCACCAGGATCCGCGCCGGGAAACGCTGCGGCATGGCTTCATCGATATCCCAGCGCACGTCGAGCCAGCGCTCCGGCTCCTCCTCGAAATCCTTCAGCGCCGGCGACTGGATCGGATAGATCGTGATCCCCTCGCCCGGCGTGACGATGCCGACGATGCGGTCGCCCGGAACCGCGCCGCCGTTCGGCGCAAATTTCACCGGCAAATCCGAATTGATGCCGCGCACCGGGATTACGGAGGTGCTGCGCGCCGGTTGCGGCGGCGACTTCAGCTTCAATTTCACCGCGAGGCTCTTCTTGGCCCCGTATTTCACCAACCGCTCTTCCTTGTAGTCTGGGTACATCGCGCGGGCGACGTCGGAGGCCTTCAGCTCACCACGTCCGACAGAGGCCATCACGTCCTCGATCGAGGCGCGCGCCAGGCGCGGCAATGCACCCTTCAGCTTGTCGTCGGCGTATTCGATCTTGGCGCGGGCAAACAGGCGGTCGACGATGCGCCGGCCAAGTCCCGCATATTGATCACGCACCGCGGTACGCGTGGCGCGGCGGATCGCGGCGCGGGCCTTGCCGGTGACCGCAAGCGATTCCCATGCCGAGGGCGGCGCCGACTGCGCCTGCGAGGTCAAAACCTCGACCTCGTCGCCGTTCTGCAATTCGGACGACAGCGGCGAGAACTTGCCGTTGATCTTGCAGCCGACCGCCGAGTTGCCGACATCGGTATGCACGGCATAGGCGAAGTCGATCACATTGGCTTGCCGCGGCAGCGCGATCAGTTTGCCCTTCGGAGTGAAGCAGAACACCTGGTCGTGGAACAATTCGAGCTTGGTGTGCTCCAGAAACTCTTCCGGATTTGCGCTTTCGGAGAGGATGCCGACGGTGTGGCGCAGCCAGGCAAAGGCGTTGGATCTGTGCTTGAGCCGCTCGGTCGGCGAGCCCATGCCTTCCTTGTAGAAGGCGTGCGCGGCAATGCCGAATTCGGCGATCTGGTTCATTTCCTCGGTGCGGATCTGCAGCTCGACGCGCTGGTTGCCGGGTCCGATCACGGTGGTGTGCAGCGAGCGATAGTCGTTCTGCTTCGGCGTCGAGATGTAGTCCTTGAAGCGCCCCGGCACCACCGGCCAGGTGGTGTGCACCACGCCAAGCGCGCGGTAGCAAGACTCGGCGTCGCTCAGAATAATGCGGAAGCCGTAGATGTCGGACAGTTGCTCGAAGCCGACCGACTTGCGCTCCATTTTGGTCCAGATCGAGAACGGTTGCTTGCGGCGGCCATAGACGCGCGCAGTGATCCCGTTCTTCTGCAGGTTCTTGGAGAGCTGGCTTTCGATCTCGCCGATCAAGTTGCGGTTGCGGTCGGCAAGCGCGTCGAGCCGCTGCTTCACCACCGCATAGGCTTCGGGATCGAGCACGTGGAAGGATAGATCTTCCAGTTCCTCGCGCATCTCATGCATACCCATGCGGCCGGCGAGCGGCGCATAGATGTCCAGCGTCTCCTCGGCAATGCGGCGGCGCGAGGCGTGCGGCACGAATTCCAGCGTACGCATGTTATGCAAGCGATCGGCGAGCTTGATCAGGAGCACGCGGACGTCGTCGGCGATCGCCAGCAAGAGCTTGCGCAGGTTCTCGGCCTGCTTGGCTTCGCGCGAGACCAGCTCCAGCCGCTTCAGCTTGGTGAGCCCTTCGACCAGCGCGCCGATCTCGTGACCGAAGATATTGTCGATCTCGGCGCGCGTCGCCTCGGTATCCTCGATGGTGTCGTGCAGCAGTGCGGCGACGATGGTGGCGTCGTCGAGCTTGAGGTTGGTCAGGATCGCCGCGACCTCGAGCGGATGCGAGAAATAGGGATCGCCGGACGCGCGCGTCTGCGTGCCATGCGCCTTCATGGCGTAGACATAGGCGCGATTGAGCAGGTCTTCGTTGGTATCCGGATTATACGTGCGGACGCGCTCGACCAGATCGTATTGCCGCATCATGCGCGAGCGCGGCGATTTCGGCTTCTCCGCCACGGCCGATCCCGGCGCAGCCGCGACCTGGCCGGTCGCGGCCTGCATTTGCCAGGAGCTGCGGCGCCAATACGCCATCACATCACTACCTTCTTCCACCACACGCGGACGGGTCCCGCCGTTACGTATCTCGTTTACGTATCTAATGCGTTTTCGAACGGCGATACACGCCGCGCGGGCCGCGATACGGTTCAATTTCGCTTGGGCCTGCGGCCATCCAACGCCCAACCCCATGGCCTGTCGGCCCGGCAAGTCAGCCGTTTTCGGCCGCGCCGGCCAAGGACGCATTGTAACCGCAAAAATGTCAACAAAAGCAAAGGCCCGGACTGACGTCCGGGCCTTTGGCAGATCGGGAGTTCGGGACGGACCGGAAGGTTCCGGATTACTCGTCCTCTTCGGGCTGCTCTTCCGGCGGTGCCAGGCCTTCCAGCCCCTTGAGGAGTTCTTCCTCGGTCATCCGCTCGACCGCAACCTCGGTGTCGTCGGCATCCACGCTGGCACCGGCCGAGCCGATCAAAGGCACGGTATCGGGCTCAGGCTCGTCGACCTCGACGAACTTCTGCAGGGAATGAACCAGTTCCTCGCGGAGGTCTTCCGGGGAAATAGTGGAATCGGCGATTTCCCGCAGTGAAACGACCGGGTTTTTATCGTTATCGCGATCAACCGTCAGTTGCGATCCGGACGAAATCATACGGGCGCGATGCGCCGCCAGCAGCACCAGGTCGAACCGGTTGTCGACCTTGTCAATGCAATCTTCCACGGTGACGCGCGCCATAGACTGTCGCTCCGTTTAAATGGGGCCAAATATGTCGGTTATGGGCGCTAGTTATAGTGGCAGGGCGCCTTTCGCAAGACCAAATTTGTGATTTGCCTTCCTAATGGGCTCTGATACGCCAACTCTGGGGCCAGAAGGGCCGGAGCGTCCAGACGCGGCAGGGTTGCCGTACAGGACAAGTAAATCTCTTCATTGCATGTCAAAAGTATAGGTTTTTCGCCCTCGCCTCACCATAATTGCAGTGGTGACTGTCGTGGGGCAACGATTCACCGAACTTTAGGCAACAGAACTGGAAAGTGCGCGCGGTCGTTGGCCGCTGCGCTAGAAGAGCTAACAACAACGTGAGAACCATTTGATGTCACCAGCTTCCAACAAGATTGCGCTCTTCATCGATGGCGCCAACCTCTACGCAACGGCCAAGACGCTCGGCTTCGACATCGATTACAAGCGCCTTCTCAAGGAATTTCAGAGCCGAGGAACGCTGTTGCGTGCGTTTTACTACACGGCAATCATCGAGGATCAGGAATACTCCTCGATCCGTCCATTGATCGACTGGCTCGACTACAACGGCTACACCGTCGTCACCAAGGCAACAAAGGAATTCATCGACGCATCCGGCCGCCGCAAGGTGAAAGGCAATATGGATATCGAACTCGCCGTCGATGCCATGGAACTCGCCGAGCATGTCGATCAGATCGTGTTGTTTTCGGGCGATGGCGATTTCCGCTCGCTGGTGGAAGCGGTGCAGCGCCGCGGCGTTCGCGTTACGGTCGTGTCGACCATTTCGAGCCAGCCGCCGATGATCGCCGACGAACTGCGCCGCCAGGCCGACGTCTTCACCGATCTTGTCGAACTGCAATCAAAGCTGGGCCGCGATCCCTCCGAGCGCCCTGCCCCGCGCGAGCCACGTCACCACTCGCCGCAATTCCTGCAGCGCGCGACCACCGTGGCGCCACGGGCCGGCGACGACGATTTCGACGATTGAGCATGAGCCAGTACACTGCTAGAGCCTCGGTTCTGATTGAAAACAGAACCGGGGCTTTTTGTTTTGGCGCGCGCATCTGAGGCGAACCGGTATCGACGCCGCATCAGGCCCGTGACTGGATTTCGCTCGAAAATGCTTTGGACTGATGGCTAATCTCCCCGCCCCTGCGGCTGCCGAACCCGACCGCGACTGCCCGCTCTGCCCGAGGCTCGCCGAATTTCGCGCGCAGGCGCGTGCCCGGGAGCCGGGCTGGCACAACTCGCCGGTCGCTTCGTTCGGCGATGCCTCCGCGCAACTGTTGATTGTCGGGCTGGCGCCGGGCCTGCAGGGAGCCAACCGGACCGGACGCCCGTTCACCGGCGACTACGCCGGCGATCTGCTGTATGCGACCCTGCTGGAATACGGCTTTGCGAAGGGCGTCTACCAGGCGCGACCGGACGACGGACTGAAGCTCGTCAACTGCCGGATCAGCAACGCGGTGCGCTGCGTGCCGCCGCAAAACAAGCCGCTCCCGGTCGAGATCAGCACCTGCCGGCAATTTCTGGCGACGACAATTGCGACCATGCCCAAACTGCGCGCGATCGTGCTGCTCGGCCGCATTGCACATGACTCGACCCTGAAGGCGCTCGGCCTGCGCAATGGCGCCGCCCCCTTTGCGCACGGCGCTGTGCATAAAGCCGGCGCGGTCAGGCTCTACGACAGCTATCACTGCTCCCGCTACAACACCAACACCGGGGTGCTGACGCCGAAAATGTTTCGCGAGGTATTTGCGAAAGTGCGGAAGGATTTGGAGTCGTGATTCTACCGCGGATTTTCCTTCAGCCATGCCAACACGTCGGCAGCGTTCCGGTCGGGCGGGAAAACTGGATAGAACACGTGGGTAATGCTCCCATCGTCGACGATCAGCGCCAGCCGCTTGATCAACGTCAGTCCCGCCACTTCCATGGTCGGCAAGTTCAGTGCGCGGGTGAGCTTGAGCTTTTCATCCGACAGAACCGGAAACGGCAAATGCAGCCGTGACGCCATCTCGGTCTGGTAGACGTTATCCTGGGTCGATAGGCCGAACACCTGCCTGGTGCCGGCCGCTTTCAATTCCGCAAACAGATCGCGGAACGAGCAGGTTTGCGGCGTGCAGCCGCGCGCGCCAGGGATCATGTCCCAGTCGTCGACCAGGCTGATCTTGCCCGGCGACCCGGTGCGGGGATAGGCGAACACCACGGTGCGGCCGGGAAGCGCCGAGAGCGTCACCGAATTATCGTCGGTGGCCAGCAGCGTGACCGGCGGAATCGCCGTGCCGACGAGATGCGCCGCCGCGCCGTCGTCGACCGGCGGAGGGATCTTGCTCCAGTCGACTTCATGCAGATTTTTCTGGTTCATCTCAGGCTCCACTTCCCTCGTAGGATGGGTAGTGCGCAGCGAAACCCATCGCAACCGTCGTCGATTGGAGTTCTATGTTGATGGGTATCGCTTCGCTCCACCCATCCCTACGATGCTTCATCCTCTCGCCCGCATCAGGCGACCTTTTTCCCGGCCCCAGTCGCGCTTCTTTTCGCTCTCGCGCTTGTCGTGCAGCTTCTTGCCCTTGGCGATCGCCAGCAACAGCTTGGCGCGGCCGCGCTCGTTGAAATAGAGTTTTAGCGGAATCAGCGTCATGCCTTCGCGATCGACTGCGCCCATCAGCTTGTTGATCTGCTTTCGGTGCAACAGCAATTTGCGCGGCCGTTTCGGCTCGTGGTTGAAGCGGTTGGCCTGCAGATATTCCGGAATATTGGCGTTGATCAACCAGATCTCGCCGCCCTTGGAATCCGCATAGGACTCCGCAATTGTGGTCTTGCCATTGCGGATCGACTTTACTTCGGTGCCGGTCAGCGCGATGCCGGCCTCCACCGTGTCCTCGATTGCATAATTGAACCGGGCCTTACGGTTTTCGGCGACGACCTTGATTGGGCGCTCTTTTTTTTCGGCCACGTTAGCCCTTCTTGAGGAGATCGCGGATCTCGATCAGCAGTTCTTCCTGTCGGGTCAGCTTCGGCGGCGCTGGCGCAGCTTCGTCCTTGCGCTTCAGTTTGTTCATCGCGCGAATAACGATGAACAGCACGAAGGCGATGATGAGGAAATTGAGCGTCAGCGTAAGGAAATTGCCCCAAGCCAGTACGGCGCCTTGCTTTTTGGCGTCCGCCAGGTTGCTGGCGTTTACCGCCTTCGACAGTGGCGTGAAATAGTTGGAGAAATCAAGACCGCCGGTGATCGCGCCGATCACCGGCATGATGACGTCGCCGACCAGCGAGGTCACGATGGCGCCGAAGGCCGCACCGATGATGACGCCAACCGCGAGGTCGACGACGTTACCCTTCATCGCGAATTCGCGGAATTCCTTCAGCATGCTGGCTTCCCCTCTTCGTTCTTCAGGCGAAGCGGAACCGCCCTAGTTGATCAGGCCGGCATGGACCATGGCGCTGCGCACGGCGACCCGCGTGGGCTCGGATACCGGCACCATCGGCAGCCGCAGCTTCTCGTCGATCTTGCCGAGCAGCGAGAGCGCGTATTTCACCGGCGCCGGATTGCTTTCGATGAAGAGGTTGTTGTGCAGCGGCATCAGCTTGTCGTGCAGCTTGAGCGCGGTGGCATGATCGCCCTTCTGCCATGCCGCGTGGAATTCCGAGCACAACCGCGGCGCGACGTTCGACGTGACCGAGATGCAGCCATGGCCGCCATGCGCCATGTAGCCGAGGATGGTGGCGTCCTCGCCCGACAATTGGTTGAAGTCCTCGCCCATCGCCGCGCGCTGCTGCGATACCCGCACCATGCTGGCGGTCGCATCCTTCACGCCGGCGATGTTCTTCAGCGCGAACAGCCGCGTCATGGTCTCGACCGACATGTCGATCACGGAACGGCCGGGAATGTTGTAGATGATGATCGGAATGCCGATGGCATCGTTGATCGCCTTGAAGTGCTGGTACATACCTTCCTGGGTGGGCTTGTTGTAGTACGGCGTCACCACGAGCACGGCATCTGCTCCTGCCTTTTCCGCATGCTCGGCAAGCTCGACCGCTTCCTTGGTCGAGTTGGAGCCCGCGCCGGCAATCACCGGCACCTTGCCCTTGGCCTCGTCGATGCACCATTCGACCACGCGCTTGTGCTCGTCATGGCTCAGCGTCGGACTTTCACCGGTCGTGCCGACCGGGACCAGGCCGTGGGTACCTTCGGCGATCTGCCAGTTCACCAAGCCGCGGAAAGCGGCCTCGTCGACCGAGCCGTTCTTGAATGGCGTGACCAAGGCGGTAAACGACCCCCGGAATTTTGTCTTGGCTGCCATGGACTTCCTCCAAACGCTTAAGAAACGGCACGACCGAAACTGGATTTCAATTCATATCGGGTCTGGCGACCAGACGAAAGGCCGTGCATCAGGCGCTAGCGCCTTGTTCCGACGCTCATTCCTGCCGCGGTCCAATATCTGCCATCCTCGAACGCCGATAGCCGCGATTTTGCCGTGGTGATGGCGCAAACAGGTCCATCGCGACGTTTTTAGCATTTTGTCCACATATTCAATCAAAATAGACCAAGGCTGGAGCGATTGAATGATTCGCCGCCGCAGAGGAAAGCCGTGATCCCTTCCGCCCGCGCCGCCGCGTTGCGATCGACCGCACTGGCCACAAGCCTGGCGCTGGCGGTCGGACTGACTTCCTTCCCTCTGGAAACCTGGGCCAAGTCAAAAGTTCCCCTGCCGAAGCCGCGACCGATTGCCCGCAACGTCGTTCCCAAGTCCACGCCGACAGCGAATACCGGCACCCCGGCTGCACCGACCGCGCCGGCGCATGCAGCACCGGCCCCGCCGCCGCCTGTTCTGGCGCCTGCGACCCGCCAGCATGCTGTCGCGCCGCCTCCGCGCAGACACGCCCCAGCCGCAGTGGCCGCGACCTCCTCGACGTCTCAGGCCGACAAGGACGCGCTGGAGAACATCATCGAATTGGTGCGCAAGCAGAAGCCCGGCGATGCAACGCAGGTGCAAGCGTCGATCTCGGATCCGGTCGCCCGCAAGCTCGCGGAATGGGTGATCCTGCGCAGCGATAACAACAACGCCTCGGTCGAGCGCTACCGTGCGTTTATTTCAGCCAATCCGAGTTGGCCGTCGCAGACTTTCCTGCGCCGGCGCATCGAGGCCGCGCTGTGGGACGACCGCCGCGACGATTCGACCGTCTGGTCGTGGTTCGAGAACGAATCGCCGATCTCGGGCAAGGGCAAGTTCGCGCTGGCGAAGGCGATGCTCGCACGCGGCGACCGCGCCAATGCCGAACGGCTGGTCCGCGAGGCCTGGCGTCACGACGGCATGTCGGAAGACACCGAGAACGCCGCGCTCGACATGTTCGGCGCGCTGCTGACGGCGGGCGACCACAAGGCGCGGATGGAGTCGCTGCTTTACGGCACCGAGCAGGAGACCGGCGGCATGCGCGCCGCGAAACGGCTCGGCTCAGGCCATGTCGCGCTTGCGAAAGCGCGGATCGCGGCCAACAAAAAGTCTTCCAACCTCAGGGCGCTGCTTGAGGCGGTGCCGCGCGAATTGCACGGCGAAACCGGCTACATCTTCGCGAAAATCCAGCTACTTCGCCGCGAAGAGAAGTTCAATGAGGCCGTGCAGCTCATGCTGAGCGCGCCGAAAGACCCGAATCGCCTGCACAATCTCAACGAATGGTGGATCGAGCGGCGCTTGCTGGCGCGCAAGATGCTTGATGTCGGCGAGCATCGCACCGCGTATCTCATCGCGCGGGATGCAGCGCTGCCGACGCGCGACATCTACAAGACCGAGCAGGAATTCACCGCTGGCTGGATTGCGCTGCGGTTCCTGAAAGATCCTGCGGTCGCAGCCCAGCACTTCGCGCGCATCGGCGTCGGCAGCGTAAACCCGACTGCATTGGCGCGCGCCGGCTATTGGCAAGGCCGTGCCGCGGAAGCGGCGGGCCGCGCGCAAGAGGCCCGCGCGGCCTATGGGCGCGCGGCCGAACAATCAACCAGCTATTATGGTCAGCTCGCCCGCGCCAAGCTTGGCCTGCCGCAGCTTCAGTTGAACGGCGTCCCGAGCACCCGCGGCCGCGGCGTCGAGCGATTCGAGATCGTTCGCGCGGTGCAGTTGCTATATGACCTCGACGAGCGCGAACTCGCGATAACGATTCTCGCCGACATGGGCGAGAACGGCGATCCCGAAGCCCTGGTGGGTCTCGGCGAACTCACCTCGCGCTACCGCGACGCCCGCGGCATGCTGCTGCTCGGCAAGGCCGCGCTCAATCGCGGCCTGCCGTTCGATGTCTACGCCTATCCCGTCACCGGCATTCCGTCGTTCAAGCAGATCGGACCCGAGGTCGAGCCCAGCGTCATCTATTCGATCGCGCGGCAGGAAAGCGCCTTCAATCCGGCCGTGGTCTCGCCGGCCCAGGCCTACGGGCTGATGCAGGTAACGCCGGACGCCGGTCGCTATGTCTGCAAGCGGGCCGGCGTCAGCTTCGATCTTCAGCGGATGAAGACGGACTCCGTCTACAACGCCATGCCTGGCGCCGCCGAGCTCGGCGGGCTGCTCGAGGACTACCGCGGCTCCTACATCCTGACCTTCGCGGGCTACAATGCCGGTCGCGGCAGTGTGAAGAAATGGATCGAGCGTTACGGTGACCCCCGCGATCCCAAGGTCGACGCGGTCGATTGGGTCGAGCAGATCCCGTTCTCCGAGACGCGGAACTACGTGCAGCGGATTATGGAGAATCTGCAGGTCTATCGCGCGCGATTCGGCGGCGGGACCAAGCTTCAAATTGAAGCCGACCTGCACCGCGGCGCCAGCGTCGAATAGCGGCTTTCGAGCGAGTGGCGAATAGCGAATGGCGAGTGGACCCTCACTCTGCCAATCCTCCCTATTCGCCACTCCCTATTCGCCATTCGCCAACTCGCAATGAAAAACCCCCGGCAGTTGCCTGCCGGGGTTCTCCTAGTGTTTCAAGTCTTTCGGGATCAGAAGTTACGCTGAGCGCGAACGTTCAGGAAGACGGTGCTCTGGTCCCTGAACTCGTACACGGCGGTCGGCTTCGGAGCCGCCGGCGTCAGAATGGCAGAGCCCGTGAACTTCTGGTCGAGGAAGAACGCGCCGACTTCAGCCGAGAACGTCAGGTTCCTGACGGGAGTCCAGCGGGTGACCACACCAACCTGAGCAAAGTTGAAGTCGGGGTTGCAGCTATAGTCTGCAGACACGACCTTGCCGAAGTTGAAACTCGCGCAGAACTGACCCTTGGCGGTGAGGATGTCCAGAGCGTCGCCGCCGTAGCGCACCGAACCGTAGCTGCCCCAGAGGCTGGTCGACCAGAAGGGATCCCAGTTGTGGTTGAACGCACCACGGATACCCCATGCATCCACCAGCTTGATGTCGCCGGTAAGACCGCCGGTAATAAACCCGGGCAGGAAAACCCCATCAGCCGTTTGGCCGAAGCCGATGCTCTGGTAACCGCCCGCAAGGCCGGTTGAACCGAACATCGCGAAGTTCGGCGACGTACCGCTCGTGGCGACCACGGCCTTCGTCATACCCTTGGAGTAGGTGGCATCGATCTTGAAGTCGTCGCCCGGACCGGTCGGGAGGTTCTTGATCTGCAAGGCTGCCATCACCGCACCGCCCCACTTGTCTTCGGGGTGACCGGAGATTTCCGACAGATTGTTCGGAGTGCCGCCAACGTTGAGGATGTTGTAGGAAGCGTTCACGAGATGCGCAGCACCGAAATCTGGAACAGACCCCAGGCCTGATCGACGCGGATGTTGCCGACGATGTCAGGAGCATGCGTTCCGCCGTAGGCGTTAGCACCAGCGGCCGTGGCTTGGACGGCACCCAATGCAAACCCTGCGGGTGTGGCGGCCACGCCGAGGTTCAGCAGGGAGGTACGGCCGTACTGGGTCGGATCATCGAGGCCGATGGTGGCCGACACGCCGTTTCCGAACTGAGCGGTGTACTGGATGTTGTTGACGCCGGTGACGTAGTCGGGGCCACCCATCAAGAACGAGTTGTTGTTGCCCGGATAGCCATTCCAGGGCGTCGCAAAGCCGACACCGACTTACCGAAGGTGAAGCCGGCGAACTGCAGGAAGATCTGGTCGACTGCTACGTAGCCGCCACCCGCGGTGTTGAGCGCGTTTGAAGCACCGCCCGGGAACGCGGCAAGTGCGCTCGGGTTGCCCGTGCCGAAGTTGTTGAACTGGAAGTTACCCTGGCCGAAGGTGCGGACAACACCGTATTCGGTGGCGGTACGGGTATCAACCGTGAGCGCCAAACGAGAACGGCTAGCGAAGTAATCGCGGTAGCGGTTACCCTGACCGAGATCGCCGCTCCAGGCCGGACCACCGTAGACGTTGCCGTTGAACGTGGTGTCAATGCGCAGGTAACCACCGATCTTCATGCAGCTGTCGGTGCCCGGGATATAATAGAAACCCGCACCATAAAGGGAGCAGATCCTCACGTACTCGACCGCTTTGGCCTTGACGGGAAGATCGGCCGCCTGTGCTCCGCTCATGGCGACCAGACCCGCCGCTGAGCCGAGAATAAGGCTCTTAACCATCTTCATGCTAAACCTCCAAGTTGCTCTGTAGGGAAGGTTCCGGATCCGCTGGGTGAGACACCCTAAGGTTGGTTCCCTTGTCCCCTGAAACCCGCTTAGTCGCTTCGCGCCTTCGGACACTCCCGCATGAACGCGAGGGACTTAAGCGAACCACCTAAAACGGGACGACCTCGGGATGCCCCCTCCGTCGCCCGATCACAATTACCGAGGACTTCTGCACAAGCAACAAAGGAACCGCTTCGAGCGGCCCGACTCAGCCCCTTTTCCGAAGGGTGTTGCACAAATAACACGTGTTTGTGATCGAAGTTTTTCCGCAAGCCTTTGTTTCCAATAGATATTTTTGATTAGTTCTATTTGACACGTGAATTGTTACGTGGGCAGCGCAGCAAGCGGTTGTGCCCCGAACGATGTCATCGCGTCGGATCGAATGGCGAGATTCGCCGAATCCGCAGCGAACAAACACGCGCAAGAAAAGGCGACGCGCGGGCAGCCGGTTAGGGTGCGAGTCATGACAAATATAGAGTATGCCGCCCCGCCATGGTCAGTTTCGGCCGGCGGCTCGCAGGGAACCAGCTCACGAGGAACTGCAAAAAGCCCCGGGATCGAAATGCATTTGCTTCGGGCGAAGATGACGCTTCATATAAGCGCCTGCTCCCAGGCCCCTTAGTTGGGCTACATCCCGGCGCCGAATCGAATGCGAAGCCTTGAAAAAGAAAGCGGTGTGACCCGCTCCGCGGGATGCGGGATCGACCCGGAAGGGACGCCTGCGGCACACCGCCACCAAATAGCCCCGGCGTAACCTGAATCTGCCGCTTGCGGCTCGCGCTCGCGTCGGGCATATCCGCCTCATGGAGCTGTGGCCGAGTGGCTGAAGGCGGCGGTTTGCTAAACCGTTATAGGGTTGTAAAGCCCTATCGAGGGTTCGAATCCCTCCGGCTCCGCCATCCCTCATCTCCAGCCCGGAGACGTCCGTAGCAGGTCTTGCCTGACGTCGCGCACCCCATCGTCGCGCCATTTGCGATGATGCTGGATCGTCTCTTGCCGTTGCGAGCGCATCCGATCAGCATCGGATTTACCACACGCAGTGGAGCACAGCATGAAAAAGGAAGAACTCGAAGCAATCCTCGGCGATGGCGAGAATACGCCTGATCTCGGCCCGATCGAAGACCACCTTCACGCCATCGCAACGGAAGCAGATCTTCCTGATTTCTCCATCGCGGTTTGTACGGCGAGGATCGAAGAAGCCGCGCCGAAATTGCGCGCCGTCCTCAAGAGGGCTGCGCATGGCGAGGCCTTGTCAGACGATGAAAGCCTGCTGCTGTTCCGCGGGCTTCATATCCTGGGCAGGGCTCGCGACCGCGAATCTTGCCAGCCGCTCCTGCGCCTGCTGCGCCGGCCCTTCGATGAGGTCGACGATCTCATCCGTGATACCGTCAGTGAAAGCCTGGCCAATATTGTCACTTGCGTGTTCGATGATGATAGCGACGCCCTGTTCGCTCTGATCATCGAGCGCTCAATCGACGGATCCATCCGTGAAGCGTTGTTCGGTGCGGCGACTTTCCTCGCATGGGAGCGCCGCATCCAGCGCGATCGGTTTCGGGACCTGCTTGTTCGGTTCTATGAAGAGCGCTCGGCCGAAGACGGCGATCAGGCCTGGGCAGGCTGGCTGCGGGCGATCGCCCTGCTTGGCCTGCGCGATCTGGTACCGCTGGTTGACAAGGTCTTTCGCGAAGACCGTATCCCCGAGTGGATCGATCGCTCTCAGTTCGATGAGGATCTTGCCGACGCCGAAAGCGCGCCCGACGACATCGATCGGTTCACGCAGATCAATCTGGGATACATCGAGGACGTGTTGGTATCGCTGGATTGGGCGCGCGGGTCCGAAGACGACGTGTTCGAAGCGGGCGATGAGAAATCGCTCTGGCCCGGATTCGCGTACCCCAGCGAGCCGATCAGGAATCCCTGGCGTAACGTCGGCCGTAACGATCCATGTCCCTGCGGGAGCGGCAAGAAGTTCAAGAAGTGCTGCCTTGCCGCAGGAGGGCCGCCGGCCTGACGCCGGCTGCACCTGGCGTTAGTGCGCAATCATCCACGCACGCGCCTCGCGCTGTGCGGTGGCGATTTCGGCATCCGACATCATGGCGGCAACCTCGCGGCGCATGGAGATTGCATCCGCGCGTCCCTTCAGCGCGGCGAGATTGAACCATTTGTGGGCCGCGACGAGATTGACCACGCCGGAACGGCCGCTCGCCCAGTAAAGGCCGCGCTCGAACAGCACGTCCGGAACTGCGGTCGCCTCCACCGGAATTGCGGTGTCGAGATCGATCTGCCCCTGAAACATCTGTAACTCCCCTTTTTATCGTTGCCGCCCTCCCCGAGCGCGGCCCCTGTCCATTGCTGACATCCCCGGCGCGCGATCAGCAAAAGTGGAAACCGGTTTTGCGTCCGATCGCGCGCCCTTTGTTAGAAGAGCGCCTGATCTGATCGCCAAACCGCCTGCACTTTGGCGGATCATGCGTGTGCCGTTTTCCGGTCTGTTGTTGGGATGATCATGGCCGAACAAATTTGAAGGGCAGTTTAAGGTTCGCGATGAACGGGGTGTAAACGCGCACCTTGCGCCGTTGAATACGAAATCGCAGAAGTATCTGCGGCACAGGGAGAAGTGGCCAATCGTGAAGGTCGGTTTACCCTGCGGTTTTGCAGAACGATAACCATTGCGACCAATGTCGGTGTCATCGTCATCGTCACCGTCACCCCGATCGGAAGTGTTGACGGTTCCGGGCGTCGCGCAACTCTGCGGGCGTGCAAGAGTTCAAGGCGTGCCTGCCACCGAAACGCGCCTGGACCGGCGCGGCAGGCGGAACCGAACCGTCTGCGGCTTTGGACGATGAAGTGAATTTGGAAAGCTTCAGTGCCGGACGCCTGATGCGCGGCTGTCGGAGCGCTCCGGCGAGAGCGGGCGTTCCGGGGGCGAGTACGCCCCAAGGGAACGAGGGCGTCGGCGAACACGTCAGGACCAGATTTCAAGCCGGGCTTTTGGCCCCGGTGAAATTGCGAGCAGTTAAGGATGCCCGCACCGAACGAAGAAAACCTGTTTCTTCTGCCGGACCGGTTTGAAAGAGCAAGCTCTTCCGAAATACGATCCAGCCGTTTGACCTGATGTCTCGCCGACACCCTCTTTCGTCGACCAGAGCCTTCAGCGTTTCGTCTTGGGGCTCGGGTGACGTGCCGGCATCGAGCCGCCGGCAATTTTCAAAGAAGCGAACTTACTTCTTCTTCTTGGCGACCTTGCGGGTCTTCTTCGCAGTCTTCTTCACTGCGCTCTTCGCTTTCTTCGCCTTCTTAGCTTTCTTGGCCATGTTGCCCTCCTAATGTAGTGAGATGGCTTAGTCGCTGCGTGCACTCGGGAATCGAGATGCACTACATCCCGAATACACCAACACATTCAAAAAAACAGCGTCCCGCTTAAGGAAGTGTTGACGCGGCAATGTGAGAGCGCGCGCGGCGCTGCAGTCGACGACGCAGCGACATGCTCGCGCGTCGATGCAAAAAGTGCCGCAACGACCGACATCAACGTTTGTCAAGATTGCAAGAATCGCCTGTGCCGCAGCGCTTTCTTGAATTCGCGCAAACCACGTTCGATGCGCACTCGATGTCGTCGCGACTCACTGATGCCGCGGAAACGTCATGTGCGCGGACTCTGAGTCGCAAATTTTGGCAATAAAAAATTTTCGTGGGCAGAGGGTTGGCGTCTCATCGCCGCTCGCCAAAACCGAACTTTTTGCGAATCGCGAAACACCGATTCGCAACTGCGCTATCGGGCGCTCGGGTGAAGTTCAGATCGCGATGGACGATCGAAACACGCTCGCGCGCATCAATCAACGACGGAGTCGTCCCGTTACGGGACGCCTCAGATGCCGAGCTTCGTCTTCAAGAGATCGTTGACTGCTTGCGGATTGGCCTTTCCGCCGGACTGCTTCATCACCTGGCCGACGAACCAGCCGGCGAGCTGCGGCTTGGCCTTCGCCTGCGCGACCTTGTCCGGATTGGCGGCGATGATGTCGTCGACGACCTTCTCGATCGCGCCCAAGTCAGTGACCTGCTTCATGCCGCGCGCCTCGACCAGCTCGCGCGGGTCGCCGCCTTCGGTCCAGACGATCTCGAACAGGTCTTTTGCGATCTTGCCCGAGATCGTGCCCTCGCCGATCAGGCCGACGATCGCGGCCAACCGCGCCGCCGACACCGGCGACGCCGTAATGCCATGGCCTTCCTTGTTGAGACGTCCGAACAGCTCGTTGATCACCCAATTGGCGGCGAGCTTGCCGTCGCGCGCCTTGTCCGCAAGTCCATCCAGCACGGTCTCATAGAAGACTGCGCTCTCACGCTCGGCCACCAGCACGCCGGCATCGTAGGGCGACAGGCCGAGGCTCTCGATGAAGCGCGCCTTCTTCTGGTCCGGCAATTCCGGCAGCTCCGCCTTGAGCTCATCGACATAGCTTTGCGTGAACTCGAGCGGCAGCAGGTCGGGATCGGGGAAATAGCGATAGTCGTGCGCCTCTTCCTTGGAGCGCATCGATCGCGTCTCGCCCTTGTTGGGGTCGAACAGGCGCGTCTCCTGGTCGATCGTGCCGCCATCCTCAATGATCTCGATCTGACGCCGGGCCTCGTACTCGATCGCCTGGCCGATGAAGTTGATCGAGTTCATGTTCTTGATTTCGCAGCGGGTGCCGAGCGGCCCGCCGGGCTTGCGCACGGAAACGTTCACATCGGCGCGCAACGAGCCCTTCTCCATGTCGCCGTCGCAGGTGCCGAGATAGCGCAGGATCGATCGCAGCTTGGTCACATAGGCCTTGGCCTGCTCGGCGTCGCGGATGTCGGGCTTGGAGACAATTTCCATCAGCGCCACGCCGCAGCGGTTGAGGTCGACATAGGACATGGTCGGCGACTGATCGTGCAGCAACTTGCCGGCGTCCTGCTCCAGATGCAGCCGTTCGATGCCGATGGTGGCGGTTCTGCCGCCGTCGAGTTCGACCACGATCTCGCCCTCGCCCACCACGGGCGACTTGTACTGGCTGATCTGATAGCCCTGCGGCGAGTCCGGATAGAAATAGTTTTTTCGGTCGAACACCGAACGCAGGTTGATCTGCGCATTGAGGCCGAGTCCAGTCCTGACAGCCTGCCTGACGCATTCCGCGTTGATCACAGGCAGCATGCCCGGCATCGCGGCATCGACCAGCGACACATGGCTGTTGGGCTCGCCGCCGAATTCGGTCGAAGCGCCGGAGAACAGTTTTGACTTCGAGGTGACCTGGGCATGCACCTCCATCCCAATCACGACTTCCCAGTCGCCGGTCTGGCCCTTGATCAATTTTCCCGGTTTGACTGACACGGTCATGCTTTTCCACCTCCGAGCAGCGCGGACACGATCCGCTCCCATTCGGCTTCCAGAGAATCCTTTGCCACCGGCTGGCCGGCCTGGCGATACCAGTAGCCGGCGTTGCCGAGATCGCCTTCGACCCGGTGCAGATAGGCGTGCACCCAGGCGGCGTTCGCATCGCTCTCGTCCTGAACGATCTTGTGCGCCCGGTCCCAGTCGCCCTTGGCAGCCCACCACAACGCGGCCAGCGGCGGCTCGAGGCCCGGCGCGGGCGCTGCATCCGTCAGGCTGGCGCGAAAATCCGGCATGTCACCACCAGCGCGGCGGCGTAAAGCGGCCGGCCGCCTGCTCCACGACCTCGCCGAGCGAGAACAGCGTCTCCTCATCGAACGGACGGCCAATCAACTGCAGGCCAAGCGGCAGTCCCAGCGCATCCTTGCCGGCCGGCACGGCGATACCCGGCAGCCCCGCCATGTTCACCGTCACCGTAAAGATGTCGTTGAGATACATTTCGACCGGATCGGCGCCGCCTTTTTCGCCGACGCCGAAGGCGGCAGAGGGCGTCGCGGGCGTCAGGATCGCGCTGATGCCTTTTGCAAAACAGTCCTCAAAATCCTTCTTGATCAGAGTGCGGACCTTTTGCGCGCGCAGATAATAGGCATCGTAATAGCCGGCCGAGAGCACGTAAGTGCCGATCATGACGCGGCGGCGCACTTCATCGCCAAACCCTTCCGCGCGGGTGTTCTCGTACAACTCGCCTATGCTGCGGCCCGGCACGCGCAGGCCATAGCGAACGCCGTCGTAGCGCGCGAGGTTCGACGAGGCTTCGGCCGGCGCCACAATGTAATAGGCCGGCAGCGCGTATTTGGTGTGCGGCAGCGACACCTCGACCAGTTCGGCGCCAGCCGCTTTCAGCCATGCCGCGCCTTCGGTCCAGAGCTTTTCGATCTCCGCCGGCATGCCGTCGAGGCGATACTCTTTCGGGATACCGATCTTCATGCCCTTCACCGACTTGCCGACGGCGGCTTCGTAGTCGGGCACGCCGATGTCGACCGAGGTCGTGTCCTTCGGGTCGTGGCCCGCCATCGAGCGCATCAGGATCGCGGAATCGCGCACCGTGCGCGCGATCGGACCGGCCTGGTCGAGCGAGGATGCGAACGCCACGATGCCCCAACGCGAGCAGCGGCCGTAGGTCGGCTTGACGCCGACGGTTGCGGTGAAGGCGGCGGGCTGGCGGATTGAACCGCCGGTGTCGGTCGCAGTCGCGCCCATGCAGAGCAGCGCTGCCACCGCGGATGCCGATCCGCCGGACGAGCCGCCCGGCACCAGCGTGGTGTTGGAACCCTCGCGCCGCCACGGATTGACCACCGGGCCGAAGCACGAGGTCTCGTTCGATGAGCCCATCGCGAATTCGTCATTGTTGAGCTTGCCGAGCATCACGGCGCCGTCGCGCCAGAGCTGCGAGGTCACGGTCGATTCATACGGCGGCACGAAGTTGCCGAGGATTTTCGAGCACGCGGTGGTGCGGACATCCTTCGTTGCGAACAGGTCCTTGATGCCGAGCGGAATGCCGGCAAGCGGCCCGCCCTCGCCCTTGGCAATCTTCGCATCGACCGTACGCGCCATGGCACGCGCCTGGTCGGGCGTTTCCAGCACGAAGGCATTGAGCGAACGCGCAGCTTCAATCGCGGCGAGATGCGCGTCCGTCAGTTCAAGCGAGGTGAAAGACTTGCTCGCGAGGCCCTCGCGGGCCTCCGCGATCGTCAGAGATGTCAGGTCGGTCATTTATTGATCGGGCTGCAGAAGAACGGAGAAAGCGTCTTGTCGTTGGCAGGGCTGTTCGATTCCTGGGCGCGCGCCTTGTCGGCTGCCTCGAGCTGATCGAGCACGGCATCCATCGCCTTGTCAGGATCGGCGGCCTTGCCCTGCCGCTCCATCGCGTCGAGATAGTTCATGTAGGCCTGATAAGCCTTTTCATCGTCGCAGAGCAGACACATCGGACTTCCGATCTCAAAACAGAGTAGATGTTATTCCACCACCTTTGGCACCAGGAAGAAATGGTTTTGCGTCTCCGGCGCATTCCTGATGATGTCGTCGGGAATCTCGCCGTCAATGACCACATCCTGCCGCTTCTTCATTTCCATCGGGGTCACCGAGGTCATCGGCTCGACGCCGTCGATGTTCACTTCCGAAAGCTGCTCCACGAAAGCCAGCATGGTGTTCAGCTCGCCCTGCAGATGGGGAACCTCGGCCTCGGTGACCGCAATCCGCGCAAGATGCGCGATGCGGCGAACGGTGGCGGCATCAACGGACATAAATATAGGCCTCAAACGGGGAATTCGCACCCGCCGTATAGCAGAGGCCCCTTTGCGCCGCAACCGCGGGAACAGGCGGCCGCAGGCGCATTCGGTCGCCCTTGCCCTGATGGACAAGATTTTGTGTGCGAAGCCCAGATTTCTTGCGCAAAAGCGCCCCGACGCAACCATTTTTATCGATTGACGTAGTCGTCCTGAAACAGTCGGGGGATGAAAGTCGCGGCCGGAACATCGGGAGGCCGTGTGATGTCGACCATCGAAAATGACCG
The DNA here is from genome assembly GCF_043203335.1 of Bradyrhizobium sp. RDI18. NCBI lineage: Bacteria > Pseudomonadati > Pseudomonadota > Alphaproteobacteria > Hyphomicrobiales > Nitrobacteraceae > Bradyrhizobium > Bradyrhizobium sp. RDI18. The sequence continues at coordinate 1,429,178 of NZ_JBICRN010000008.1, forward strand.
CGCCGGATCGGAAAGCTGGGATCCGGCCCTCTGGTCCATCGGGACCGTTCTCGGTGTCGCGATCATCTACCTCGCCTGCTTAACCTGACCCAAACGGGAGGAGAGCCATGTCCCAGGCTAAAATCTCCCAGGCTAAAATCCTGCGGGAGAAGGCGGAAATGTTCGAACGCCGTGCCGAAAATGCGACCGACCCCATCTCCAGGCAGCATTACAAGGAGATGGCCGCACATTACCGGTCGCTGGCCGCGGAGCATCTGGACGTCAGGCGCGACGAACCCGCACATTGAGCGGCGAATAGGTCTTATCCGCTTAGCGCACTGAACCGCGCCAGCGCAGCGCCTGCGAGCGAACGGGTCAATTCCGCCGCCGGCATATCGCGGCCCATCCGCACCGCCTGCCCGGCCCACAGATTGGTGAAATCGACCTTGCCGAGCTTTTCGGCCGCCGCCCTGAGCGGCCCAAGCGCGGTTGCGGCGTGCGGGTATGCGGGCGCGTCCGGCGAGATCGGTCCGACCTCGCGCATGACACGGTTGGCGACGCCACGCGCAGGACGGCCGGTCATGACATTGGTGATGACGGTGGAATCATCATGCGACTGGGCCAGCGCCGTGCGAGCCGGTCCGATCACCTTGGATCCGGGCAGCGCAGATAGGCGCTGCCGATCTGCACGCCGGATGCGCCGAGTGCGAACGCCGCCGCAATGCCGCGCCCGTCGGCGATGCCGCCGGCCGCGATAACAGGCACTTTCACTGCGTCGACCACCTGCGGCACCAGCGCAAACGTGCCGGGCTGCTGGGCGATATTGTCGGTCAGGAACATGCCGCGATGGCCGCCGGCTTCGGCGCCTTGCGCGATGATGACGTCGGCGCCGTTCTCCTCAAGCCAGATCGCTTCCTTCACGATGGTTGCCGAGGACATCACGAGGCAGCCCGCCGCCTTGACGCGCTTGACCAGCGCCGGATCCGGCAGGCCGAAGTGGAAGCTGACGATTTCCGGTTTCAGTTCTTCCACCACCGCACACATGGCTTCATCGAACGGCGCACGGTTGGCGGCGCTGATGGGCGTGGCAGGATCGATACCCAATTCCTTGTAATAAGAGCCAAGCCGCGCCTTCCAACCGGCCTCGCGCGCAGGATCGGCATCGACCGGCTTGTGACAGAAGAAGTTCATGTTGACCGGCGCGGTGATGCGCTGGCGGATGATGTTGACCTGCTCACGCGCTTTCTCGGCCGAGATCATCCCGCAGGGCAGCGAGCCGAGCGCCCCGCCCTGCGCCGCCGCGATCACCAGCTCGGCGTCCATGACGCCGGCCATCGGCGCCAGCACGATCGGAAATTCGGTCTTGAAGAGGTCGATGATCCGGCGGTCTGGCCACATGGTTGTGCTCGCTTTGAATGAATTGAACGTCGGTGCGGGTCAGGCGGCGACGGAATTCCGCCGCCCGCCCAATATCTGCTCGGCCTCGGTAACGATCCTGTCAACGATCTCGCCGGCCGGCGGGATATCATGAATCAGCCCGACGGCTTCGCCCGCGATGACGGCAGCGATATCGAAATTGCCCGCCGCTCTCGCCGCCGCATATTCGGCGGCCACCGCTTTGATATTCTGCATCAGTTCGACCTCGCGTCCCATCCAGCGCCGCGCATGATCGTTGATCAGGCAGCGGCCGGTAAACGGCGCCGGCCAGACATTGTTGCGCGAGAGATCGAAAATGATGCCGCGGACGCTGTTGCCGCTGGTTGCGGCGCAGATGCGCCGCTTGGCTTCGTCCGCGCCGTCGCATTCCTGGCTGGCATAAAAGCGGGTGCCGAGCAGCACGCCGGAAGCGCCCAGCATCATCATCGCCGCAAGCCCGCGGCCGTCGCCTATCCCGCCTGCTGCTGCGACTGGCACCCGGCCGGCCGCCAGATCAACAATCGCCGGCACAATGTCGATCGTGCTGCGCGAGGCGCCATGGCCGCCGGCTTCCGTTCCCTGCGCGATCAGAATGTCGGCGCCTGCATCGAGCGCCTGTCGCGCCATGTCCTCGTCCTGAACCTGGCAGATCAACAACGCGCCCGATGATTTGACGCGCGGTGCGAAATGTGTGGGATCGCCGAACGAGAGCATGATGGCGCGTGGACCGGCTTCAAGCGCGACATCCAGTAGCGCCGGCTGCTTGGCAAGGCTCCAGGTGATGAAGCCGATGCCGAAGGGATCGGATAGATCGGCAAGCTTGGCCGTCTCCTGCTCGAGCCACGCCCGGTCGCCATAGCCGCCGCCGAGAATGCCGAACCCTCCGGCAGCACTAACCGCGGAGGTGAGACGCGCGCCCGCAATCACATCCATCGGCGCCGACAGGATCGGATGCTGGATGCCCAGACGGGCGGTCAACGGCGTGGAGATCGGCATGTCCATTCCCTGCGAACTGGACAGGCAATCTAGGCCGAACTATCATTCTCCAAAAATGAATACTATAGAATTCTACCATCTCTAGAAAGAAACGGAGCTCGCCATGGAGCTGAGCGATCTCGTCACCTTCCAGGCCGTGGCCCGGCTCGGCGGCATCACCCGCGCTGCCGACGAGCTCAACACCGTGCAATCCAACGTCACCCAGCGCGTGAAGGCGCTGGAGGCCGAGATCGGCACCGCGTTGTTCGAACGGCACAGCCGCGGCATGACGCTGACCGGCGCCGGCCGCCGCCTGCTTCCCTATGCCGACCGGATGGCGGCGCTGTCGCGCGAGGCGGTGTTGGCCGCGCGCGACGACGGCGAGCCGAAGGGGCCGCTTTCGATTGGCTCGATGGAAACGACGGCCGCGGTACGCTTGCCCTCTTTGCTCGCCGAATTCCATCGCCGCTTCCCCGCTGTTCAATTGAGCCTACAGACCTCGACAACGGCTGACCTCGTGGCCGGCGTGCTCAACGGCAAATTTGACGGCGCATTCGTTGCCGGTCCGATCGAGCATGCCGAACTCGACGCGACGCTCGCCTTCCGCGAAGAGCTGGTGCTCGTCACGGCACGGCGCTGGCAGAGCCTCAGTGCTTTACGCGCAGGCACGCCCGGCTCGGGTCCGACCGCCCTGGTCTTCCGCATCGGCTGCACCTACCGGCAGCGGCTCGAACAGGTGTTTTCGGAATTCGGCTGGCCGTCGGCCACGCGCTTCGAGCTCGGTACGCTCGACGGTATGATCGGCTGCGTCGCTGCCGATATGGGCGTAACGATGCTGCCGCGCGCCGTGGTCGGGCGGAACGAAACCGTCAACGTCCACACGCTGAACCCGGCGCAGGCACGCGTCGAGACGCTTTTCATCACCCGCCGCACGGCCCATCAATATAGCGCCCTGCAGGGCTTTGCCGCCTGCCTGGAAAATAACGGCGAGGTCATCGCCGCCTGACACTCCAGCGCCGCAGCGCGACGCCGGCCCAGATCGCTTCGACCAGCCCGAACGGCCAGGCGCCCTGCAGAAATCCGTACACCGAGCCGAGCCCGCATGCGCCTGCAAAGGCAAGGATGAACCAGTGGCTGCGGTCCTCCAGCGCGTAGGCCACGAGCATCGCGGTCACCGCGAACAGGCCGAACAGGCTTAGCGCATCCACTGAACTGCCCCACGCGTTCCGTTGCGCGAAAATTCCGCTGCCTCAATTCTGCAACAAGTCGAATTGCGGCACAGCACTCGCGGCCCTCCCATCGCAACGCACGCATCGGCTCGAAAAATTTCTAGCCGCTGCGCACCGCTACGTTAGTATGAGCCGCTAGTTACCAAAAACCATAACGTCAACTTCTGGGAGGAACTGCAATGCGCAACGCATTCGTGTTGTGCTGTTCTGTTGCCCTGTTGGGTACGGTCGGAACGGCAAGCGCTCAAGACTGGACGAAATCGAAATGGGGACCGAACGACGAGATCGGCGCCGCCAATTACCTGACTCCCGAACTCGTCGTGAAAGCGGCGGGTTTGGTCAAGACCGGCAAGACCTACGCGCTCGGCATTCCAGTCGACTCCAAGACTCCCGCCTACCCACCGCGGGCCTTCAAAGTCACGATCGTGCAGCCCGGCCAGGCCGGCATTCCCGGCCTGGGGCCGAGCAAGACCACCTATAACGACGACATCATCGAGGGCTGGGTCGGTGTCGGCAGCCAGCTCGACGGCCTCGGCCACATCGGCGTCGAGCATGTCTATTACAACGGCAACAAGCTCGCCGATTTCGCCGACCCCACCGGGCTGAAGAAGCTCGGTGTCGAAAAGATCCCGCCGATGGTCACGCGCGGCGTGCTGCTCGACATGGCGGCCCATTACGGCACCGACGTGGTCAAGGAAGGCACCGCCTTCAACACCAAGGAAATCGAGGAAGTCGCCAAGAAGCAGGGTGTAGAGATCCGCCAAGGCGACGTCGTCCTTTTGCATACCGGCTGGGCCAGCCTGATCGGCAAGGATGACAAGCGCTTCAACTCGGGCGAGCCTGGCCTGGGTGTTGAAGGCGCGAAATACCTGACCGGCAAGGGCGTCGTCGCCGTCGGCGCGGACACCTGGGGCGTCGAGGTGATTCCGTTCGAGAGCAAGAATGTGTTCGAGGTGCACCAGATCCTGATAGCGATGAACGGCACCTACATCATGGAAGTGCTGAATACAGCGGACCTCGCCAGGGACAAGGCGTATGAGTTCCTGTTCGTGCTCGGCCAGCCGCGCTTCAAGGGCGGCGTGCAGAGCATGATCAACCCGGTCGCGATCCGATAGGACCCTATCGACGGTCGGCGTGGCGTTCTCGCATGGATGCCACGCCGCGATCGGCTTTGCGTGCGCGCCGCGACGCGTGTTAAGCGGGGCGATGCCCGCCCCCATCCTCCCCTTGATCGACGCCGTCACCCATTGGCCCGAGCGCGGCGCCCTGATCGGCCTCGATCTCGGCACCAAGACCATCGGTGTCGCTGTATCCGATCCCGATCGCCGGCTGGCGACAGGTGTCGAGACCATCCAGCGCAAGGCCTTCAAGGCCGACGCGGCGCGGCTGCTCGCGATATCAGGCGAGCGCAACGCGGTCGGCTTCGTGCTTGGGCTGCCCATCAACATGGACGGCAGCGAGGGGCCGCGCGCGCAATCGACCCGCGCCTTTGCCCGCAATTTCTCCAATCTCACCGGGCTTGCCATTGCCTTGTGGGACGAGCGGCTCTCGACCGCGGCGGTCGAGCGTGAGCTGATCGGCATGGACGTTTCTCGCGCCCGCCGCGCCGAGGTGATAGACGAGCACGCCGCGATCTTCATCCTGCAGGGCGCGCTGGACCGGCTCAAGAAGCTGCGCGGGGATCGCTGATGGCGGTGGTGATCTCGGCGCTGCTGCCGGTGTTTCTGCTGATCGTGCTCGGCTTCATCCTCAAGCGCAGCCTGATGCGGCTGGACACGCAATGGCACGGGCTGGAGAGGCTGACCTATTACGTCCTGTTCCCGACGCTACTGATCCAGACGCTGGTGAAGGCCGATCTGTCCAGCGTTCCGGTGGCCGGGGTCGGCGGCGCGCTGATGCTCTCGGCGCTAGTGATGTCGCTCTTGTGCCTGGCGCTGCGGCCCCTCTTCTCCCGCTGGAACATCGATGGCCCGGCCTTCACCTCGATCTTCCAGGGCGCAACGCGCTGGCAGACTTTTGTCGCGCTCGCCATCTCTAGCAATCTCTTTGGCCACACCGGGCTGGCGCTGGCCTCCGTCGCCATGGTCGCGATCATTCCGCTTGTGAATGTGTTCAGCGTGTCGGTGCTGGCTCACTACGCTACGCCGGAAAAGCAGTCGCTCCGCGCGATCGTGATGACAGTGCTGACGAATCCTTTGATCTGGGCCTGCGCGATCGGGCTTGCGGTGAATGTCACGCATCTGCCGCTGCCACAGGTCTGGCACGACGTCGCCGAGGCGCTCGGCCGCTCCTCCCTCGGCATCGGACTGCTCGTCACCGGCGCGGGCCTGCAGCTTGCAGGTATGTTCCGTCCGAGCCTAGCCGCTTCGATCGCGGTGTTCTTCAAGCTGATCCTGATGCCGGTTCTTGGCGTCGCGCTGGCGCTGTGGTTCGGCATATCGGGCTCAAGCCTGGTGATCGTTGCTGTCTGCTCGGCCGTGCCCACCTCGTCTTCCGCCTATGTGCTGGCGCGGCAAATGGGCGGCGACGCGCCTCTATTGGCGCAGATCATCACGCTGCAGACGATATTGGCGGCGATCACGATGCCGATCGCGATCGCGCTGGTGGCATAGCCGTCATTGCAATGACGGGGAAAGAGCCTTACCCCTGCCCCGCCAGCCAGAAAGTCTGGATGGTCGCCGCCAGATTGTTGATGCCGTGCAGCGCGATGGTCAGCCAGGTCGAATTGGTGCGGTAGCGCAGATAGCCCAGCAGCAGGCCGATCGAAAACACCTCGCCGAAAAAGAACCAGTCGTATTGCAGATGCAGCGAAGTCCACGCCAGCGAGGACAGGAAGATGGCCCCGGCGACGCCGAGCCGCGACTCCGACCAGCCGCGGTAGAGAAACCCGCGCACGAAGATCTCCTCCCACATCGGCGCAGCGACGGCAAACGCGATCACCAATAGCCACAGCGCGCCGTCGGCTTGCGCTGTCTTCAGAACCTCGCCCATGAAGCCCGGCGTCACCTCGCGCCCGAGCGCGCGCGACAGCAGGTCCCAGCCGCCGACGAGAATGACCAGCGCAGCGAGGCCGATGAAGAAATTGCGCCATGAGGGCCAGCGCAGCGCCAGATAATCGGCAAAGGGAATGCGCGTCGGTCGGATTGCAATCCACGTCGCCAGCAGCACGGCGGGCAATCCCAGGATGACCGAAAGCGAGATCGTCAGGCCGCCGCCGATGGCACGGATCGCCTCAGCGATGTCGAACGATCCGCCCTGCCGCAGCACAAAATAGATGATGACCGAGAGTTGGCCGAGGAACACCGCGGCAAAGATGAACAGGCCCCACAGCGTCGTGCCCCAGAATTTCCAGGCGCATGGCGGCCGCTGATCTGGCATCGCTGGCGGTACGGCAGCGGGACTTGCGGTGGTGAGGAGTCCATCAAGTGACTTTCATAGCCGGAGGATTATCTTCGTCATGCCCGGGCTTGCCGCTGAAGCTTCAGCGAAGGCGGAAAACCCAGCCACGACGGTGAGACGCATTCATGCTCACGGCAGCGCGCGCTCCAGAAGGCCGCGGACATAGCCACTATCCAGATCGACCGCGCCATACATGCCGGCGTGGTTGCCGGCAAGACGCGTGGCTGCGAACAACTCGGCATGCCGCGGCGACACGGCATTGAGCGCCGCAGCAGCCGCCAGCAGCGCCAGCTTTTCGACCGCCAGCCGCGCCACACGCTCGCTGTCCGGCCGGTGGAACGCCTTGCCGATGAACGCGGTTGCTTCGCCCGCGCCCGGCAATCCGAGCGTCTCGCCGGTCAGTTCATGCACGATGCCGGAGGCCGCTTCCGGCTCGCGCGACAGCGCGCGCAGCACGTCGAGGCACATCACATTGCCGGAGCCTTCCCAGATCGCATTGACCGGCGACTCCCGGTAGTGCCGCGCCAGAATGCCCTCCTCCACGTAGCCGTTGCCGCCGAGGCACTCCATCGCCTCATAGAGAAAGCCCGGCGCGCTCTTGCAGACCCAGTATTTGATGGCGGGCGTCAGCAGCCGCATATAGGCGGCTTCCTTGGCGTCAAGGGGAGCGCGATCGAACGAACGGCATAGCCGCATCACCAGCGCGACGGTGGCCTCGACATGCAGCGCCATGTCCGACAGCACCGCCTGCATCAGCGGCTGGTCGGCGAGGTGTTTCTGGAACACGCTGCGGTGCCGCGCGTGGTGCAGCGCGTGCGCCAGCCCCGATCGCATCAGGCCGGCGGAAGCAATCGCGCAATCCTGCCGCGTCAACTGCACCATCTGGATGATGGTGCGGATGCCCTTGCCCTCGGCGCCGACGCGCTCGGCGTAGGCGCTGTGAAACTCAACTTCCGAGGAGGCGTTCGAGCGGTTGCCGAGCTTGTCTTTCAGCCGCTGGAACCGGATCGCGTTGACCGAGCCGTCCGGGGCAAAGCGCGGCATGAAGAAGCAGGTCAAGCCATCCTTGGCCTGCGCCAGCACCAGAAAAGCGTCGCACATCGGCGCCGACATGAACCATTTGTGTCCGGTGATACGGTAGACGTCACCGTCACGCTCCGCCCGTGTCATGTTGGAGCGGACGTCGGTGCCACCCTGCTTCTCGGTCATGCCCATGCCGAGCGTCATGCCGCGTTTTGTCGGCCACGGCGCAAAGCTCGGGTCATAGGAGCGCGTCGCGACGACCGGCATCACCTTCGCCAACAGGTCAGGCTGTTCCGCAAGCGCCGCCACCGACGCGCGCGTCATGGTGATCGGGCAGAGATGCCCGGTCTCGACTTGTGCTGCCATGTAGAATTTTGCCGCGCGCACCACTTCGGACGCACCGCCGGCCGGTTTGCCGTCGGCGGTCCAGGTCGAATTGTGCACGCCGGCATGCGCACTATGCGCCATCAGTTCGTGATAGGCGGGGTGAAACTCGACTTCGTCGCGGCGATTACCGCGTGAATCGAAGGCACGCAGCTTGGGCGTATTCTCGTTGGCAATGCGGCCGCGCTCCGCCATTGCCGCAGAACCCCAATGCTTGCCGAAGTCAGACAGCTCCCCCTCTGCCGCAGCGCCGCCATTGGCGGCGACTGCATCAAGCAGCGGCCGGTCGGCCACGTATAGATCGACATCCCAAAATGGCGGCGACTGGTTGAAGACCTCGTGGGTCGAAAATGTTGCCTGGCTCATGGCTGATCCTGGAACGGTTAAATCACTTCCGCGGCGTGATCGGGAAATCATAGGCCTGCCCGCCCGCGCCCGGCAGCGAAAAGTGCCACCACTCCTTCGAATAGTTTACAAATCCTCGCTGCGCCATCACCTGAACCAGCTTCTCGCGCCAGCGGCGTTGCGCAACGGTGATGGATTTCGCCGCCCTGTGCGACTTGGCGTCGGAACAATCGTAGCCGGTGCCCATGTCGACGCTGCCTTCCGGCGCGCGCAGGTTCACGTGGGCGATGCAGTCGGCATAATCCTTGGCGGGATCGAAGGTTGCCGAATTGTCGGCCTTCAGATCAGCCAATGTGAGATCGAGCGCCGCACCGGTCGAATGCCCGGAACGTTTAGCAATATAGCCCAGGCGAAACAGGTCGGCCTTGCTTAACGATGGATTGTAGCGCTTCTGCGCCGGTGTTTCGCGGCCATCGCGCGACCACGCCACCAAGTCGGCCACCGCGCGCACCGGGCGGTAGCAATCGAACATCTTTAGCGACAGGTTCTGCAGCGCGAGTTCTTCCTGAACGCTCTTCAAGCGCATGCCGACCTCGCGCTTCACCACGCATTCGGCAGCCTGATAGCCCCGCAGTGGACGGCCGACAAAATTGTTCGAGCCGGCGTAACGGATATCCTGGATGATGGTCGGATCGATGTCGCGCAGATAAACGAAACCGGCAGGCAGTTTTGGCGCCTGCGCGGCGGCGCTAGCGATGCAACCCGCCGCGAACATCGCCGCGAGTGTCATCCGCCTTCCCGCACCCCTGCCGACGATCACGCCAGCGCTCACATGATCCGCATGCATTGAGTGAAATGCCGCACGTTTTCCCCCATGTACCGCGTGCCAATCCCGGCCATTCTAGTGGAATCCCCAGGCGCGGAACACTGGGAGACCCATTTACCCTGTCGCGGAAGCGCTAGTGGATAAGTCGGCACCTCGGATTTGAAGCTTGCCCTGCATGGCATCTCTGCCTATAGCTCTCGTTTTAATGATCCCTGCATCGAAATCGACCTTCGTCCTCGGGCACCGGCACTTGCTGGGAATCGAGGGGCTTTCCGCTGCCGACATTACCGGCCTGCTCGACCTTTCCGAGGAATATGTCGAGCTCAACCGCCAGGTGGACAAAAAGCGCACCTCCTTGCGCGGTCGCACCCAGGTGAACCTGTTTTTCGAGGCGTCCACCCGAACCCAATCCTCGTTCGAACTGGCGGGAAAACGGCTTGGCGCCGACGTCATGAACATGTCGGTGTCCTCGTCCTCGATCCGCAAGGGCGAGACGCTGATGGACACCGCGGTGACGCTCAACGCCATGCACCCGGATATCCTGGTGGTGCGGCACCACGCCTCCGGCGCGGTGGAACTTCTGGCGCGCAAGGTTGACGGTTCCGTGATCAATGCCGGCGACGGCGCGCACGAACATCCGACCCAGGCGCTGCTGGACGCGCTGACCATCCGCCGGAATAAAGGCCGGCTGGAAGGCCTCGTGATCGCGATCTGCGGCGACGTCATGCATTCCCGCGTAGCGCGCTCCAATATCCTCCTGCTCAACACCATGGGCGCGCGCGTCCGCGTCGTCGCCCCCTCCACGCTGCTGCCGCGCGGTATCGAACGGATGGGCGTCGAGGTCGCGCGCGACATGCGCGAAGGCCTCAACGGCGCCGACATCGTGATGATGCTGCGGCTGCAGCGCGAGCGCATGAACGGCTCCTTCGTGCCGTCGTCGGGCGAATACTTCCACTATTTCGGCCTCGACCAGAAAAAGCTCGCTTACGCCAAGCCGGACGCGCTGGTAATGCATCCGGGCCCGATGAACCGCGGCGTCGAGATCGACTCGATCGTGGCCGACGGCGCGCAATCGCTGATCCGTGAACAGGTGGAAATGGGAGTGGCAGTGCGCATGGCGGTGCTTGAAGCGCTCGCCCGCAACCTGCCGAACGCGTGAGATCATGCTGACCGACCGACGCCCGATCCTGCTCGCCAATGCCCGCGTCGTCGATCCCTCCCGGGATTTCGACGGCCTCGGGGACGTTCTGATTGCCGATGGCACGATCCGGGATTCAAGGCGCGGCATCGGCGCCGCCGGCGTGCCCGAAGGTACCGACATCGTCAATTGCGCCGGCAAGATCGTCGCTCCCGGGCTGATCGACATGCGCGCCTTTGTCGGCGAACCCGGCGCCAGCCACCGCGAAACCTTTGCCTCTGCAAGCCAGGCGGCGGCTGCCGGCGGCATCACCACGATCATCTGCCAGCCGGACACTTCGCCCGTCATCGACAATTCGGCCACCGTCGACTTCGTGCTGCGCCGCGCCCGCGACACCGCCATCGTCAACATCCACCCGATGGCCGCCCTGACCAAGGGGCTGGGCGGCGTGGAGATGACCGAGATCGGCCTCTTGAAGGCCGCTGGCGCGGTCGCTTTTACCGATGGCGACAAGAGCGTTACCAACGCGCAGGTAATGCGCCGGGCCCTGACCTATGCGCGGGATTTCGACGCGCTGATCGTGCACCACACCGAGGACCCTGATCTCGTCGGCGAAGGCGTGATGAACGAGGGCGAGTTCGCCGCCCGGCTTGGGCTCGCCGGCATTCCCAACGCCGCCGAGGCGGTGATGCTCGAACGCGACATGCGTCTGGTGGCGCTGACCGGCGGGCGCTATCACGCGGCCTCGCTGTCGTCGATCGAGTCGCTGGAAATCCTCAAGCGCGCGCGCGACGCCGGCCTCGACGTCAGTGCTTCCGTATCGATCAACCACGTCACGCTGAACGAAAACGACATCGGCCCCTACCGCACCTTCCTGAAGCTTTCGCCGCCGCTACGCACCGAGGAGGACCGCCTCGCCCTCGTCGCAGCGGTCGCCTCCGGCCTGGTCGATGTCGTGATGTCCGATCACAATCCGCAGGACGTCGAGGTGAAGCGGCTGCCGTTCGCGGAAGCGGCTTCCGGCGCGGTCGGGCTGCAGACCATGCTGCCGGCGGCGCTGCGGCTGATCCACAACGGCGAGATGGATTTCAAGACGCTGATCCGGGCGATGTCGACCCGCCCTGCGGAGCTTCTCGGCCTGCCCGGCGGCTCGCTGCGGGCTGGTTCCCCGGCCGACGTGATCGTCATCGACCCCGATACGCCCTGGGTGCTCGATCCCGCCGACCTCAAATCGCAGTGCAAGAACACGCCGTTCGACGAAGCCCGCTTCTCGGGGCGCGTCGTGCGTACTATCGTGGGCGGGCGGACAGTTTATGAACACGTCTGATTCGTCCTAACCAGCCCGCGTGGAGTAACGGCGATGTCACCTGAAGTATGGCTGCCGTTGGCATTCGTTCTCGGCTATCTGCTGGGCTCGATTCCCTTCGGGGTGGTGCTGACCACAGTCGCGGGCACGCAGGACCTGCGCTCGATCGGCTCCGGCAACATCGGTGCCACCAACGTATTGCGCACGGGGCGCAAGGGCCTCGCCGCTGCGACGCTGATCGGCGATATGCTCAAGGGCACCGTTGCGGTGATGATCGCAGGCTATTTCGGCGGCGCCGATGCGGCCATGTTGGCCGCGCTCGGCGCATTCCTCGGTCACCTCTTCCCGGTCTGGCTCAAATTCAACGGCGGCAAAGGCGTCGCCACCTATATTGGCGTGCTGATCGGCCTGTTCTGGCCGGGGGCCGTGATGTTCTGCCTGATCTGGTTGGCCACCGCCCTCACCACGCGCTATTCGTCGCTGTCGGCGCTGGTTGCCGCCTTCGTCACCCCGCTATTCCTGTGGTGGTTCGGCCACCCCGCGCTGGCGTCGCTGTTCGTCGTGCTGACATTGCTGCTTTTCTGGAAGCACAGCGAAAACATCAAGCGGCTGCAGGCCGGGACTGAAGGACGGATCGGCGCGAGGTAGGATTCCCGGTTACGGTTCATTTCCGGGCAAGCGCACTTTCCACAAACCGCGCCGCTGCCAGTGCTCGAGCATCAGCGCCGTATCTTGCAATCACCTGCACGCCCACGGGCAAATTGACTTCCGCCACAATGGCCGGAACGTTGACGCAGGGTACGCCCATCAGCGTCCATAGCCGATTGTAACGGGCGTCGCCGGTCGAAGCCAAACCCCGCGGGGCAGCACCGGGTGCCGACAAGGTCAGCAGCACATCGACCTCATCGAACACTTTTTCCAACGCTTGTCTGGCGCGGTTCGCTTTTCCAATCGCCGCGTCATAGGCGGCGGGTATTGTGTCCCTGCTCTCGTCCAGCTTGGCCCGCAACAGCGGCGCCATCGCGTCGTAACGTTCACGGTATTCCCAGGCGAGCGCCCGATGCGCCTCGAATTCCTGCACGACCGGCTGCGCAGCCCATGCGTCGGCAAAAATCTGGGGCAGGTTCAGCGCACGCACGGACGCGCCAGCTTTCTCCACCGCCCGCGTCGCAATCCGCAACGCCGCCCCGCCCGACGCTTCCGGTGCACCGGCGAAATTCTGGGTCACGAGGCCGATGCGTGGTGTTGAAATCGTCGGCGGAAGAAGTAATTCGGGCCGGTCGGTCATTGCGGATAGCCCGCGCGCGACATCATCGACACCAGCCGCGAACAGCCCGACCGTATCGAGCGTCCATGAGTAGCATTTGACGCCGACCGTCGGCAGCAAGCGGTATGACGGCTTAATCGCGGCGACACCACAAAACGAGGCTGGCCGGATCACCGAACCGCCGGTCTGCGTCCCCAGCGCCAGCGGAATCATGCCGGCCGCGACCGCGGCGGCCGAGCCCGACGACGATCCGCCGGGTGTATGGCCCTTGTTGTGCGGATTGAGCGTCGGCGTCGGATCTATGGAGGCGAATGCCGTCGTCGTGGTCTTGCCGATGATGCTTGCGCCCGCCTGCTTCAGCATCATCACGACGGCAGCGTCGGCGCGCGGTCGATATCCCCGGTAGATCGGCGAGCCCATTTCGGTCGGAAACTCCGCCGTATCCATGATGTCCTTGATGCCCACCGCAATGCCGCGCAGCGGTCCGGTGCTTGCCGCGCGCGCATTTTCGGTACGGCAGACGAAAGCGCCAATGGTCTTGTCCTGTGCGGTGATCGCTTCCAGCGACTGCGCGATGGCGTTGTCGGGTGAAAGTTCGCCAGCATCGATGCGGCGCTGAAGGTCGGCGACCGAGATCATGGGCGTGTTCCCGCGGCTTTTGATCGTGGCGGCTGGATGGAATATGATTGATCCGCCGCTGTCAAAATTGTCCGTGAGTCCTGATGCAGCTTGAATCCATCCTGACCTGTCCGCGCTGCAGCCATCAATCCGATGAGCAAATGCCAACGGACGCCTGCCAGTTTTTGTATGTCTGTAAAGGCTGCGGCGAGACGCTGAAACCGCTGGCGGGCGACTGCTGCGTGTTCTGCTCGTACGGCTCCGTGCCGTGTCCTCCCGTTCAGGAAAGCGGCAAAGGTGCCTGCTGCCGCTAACAAGCTCAGGACGTTTTTACGTCAAACAGGTTGATCGCAATCTCAGGTTGGGCAAAGCTGTGTCCGCATGCATGACCGGACGCCACAAGCCCTTCACCTCACCGACGCCGAGCGGATCGCCCGGCTGCGCCTGATCCGCAGCGACAATGTCGGCCCGCGCACCTTCAACTCGCTCATCAGTCATTTTGGCAATGCTCGCGCGGCGCTGGAGCGACTGCCCGATCTGGCGCGGCGTGGTGGCGCTGCGCGTTCGGGGCGCATCTGCACCGAGGAGCAAGCGCGGGCCGAGATCGCGGCGGCGAGCACCATCGGCGTTTCGCTGGTGGCGCCGGGCGAAGCCGCCTACCCGCCGCGGCTGGCGACGCTCGACGATCCGCCGCCGCTACTCGGCGTGCGCGGTGCGCCCGACGCGCTGATGCGGCCGATGATCGCGATCGTCGGCTCGCGCAACGCTTCCGGCGCCGGGTTGAAATTCGCCGGCCAATTGGCGCGCGATCTCGGCGACGCCGGCTTCGTTGTCATCTCCGGGCTGGCGCGCGGCATCGATCAGGCCGCGCATCACGCGACGGTCGAAAGCGGCACGGTCGCGGCGCTGGCCGGCGGCCACGACCGCATATATCCGCCGGAGCATCAAGATTTGCTGGCGATCTTGCTCAAACAAGGCGGAGCGATTTCCGAAATGCCGCTGGGCCACGTGCCACGCGCCCGCGACTTTCCACGCCGCAACCGCCTGATCTCGGGCGCCTCGCTCGGCGTCGTCGTGATCGAGGCCGCGCATCGGTCGGGATCGCTGATCACGGCGCGGATGGCTGCCGAACAGGGCCGCGAAGTGTTCGCAGTGCCCGGCTCACCGCTCGATCCGCGCGCCGCCGGCACCAACGATCTGATCAAGCAGGGCGCGGCGCTGGTCACCGAAGCGAACGACGTCATCAACGCCATTCAGCCGATCCTCGAACGGCCGATCATGCTCGCGGCGCGCGAGGACGACGAGCCGCTCGACTTCGACACCGATCCAGGCGAACGCGAGCGCATCGTTGCGCTGCTGGGACCAAGCCCGGTCAGCCTCGACGATCTGATCCGGATGTCGGGCCTCTCGCCCACCATCGTCCGTACCGTACTGCTCGAACTCGAACTGGCGGGCCGCCTGGAGCGTCATGGTGGCGGGCTGGTGTCGCTGATTTAGTTCTTCTCGCTGCGTGCGTCGAACTTCATCCGCGCGCGTTGAATCTCTGGCTGATGCTCGATCGCCCAGGTGCCGAGAGCTTTCACCGGCTTGGATAAGCCACGTCCCAGATCGGTCAATTCGTAGTCGACACGCGGCGGAATGGTTGGAAACACCGTTCGCGTCACAAGACCATCGCGTTCCAATCCCCGCAGCGTCAGCGTCAGCATGCGCTGCGAGATGCCGCCGATCATGCGCTTGATCTCGTTGAAGCGCTTCGGGCCATCGCCAAGCATCATGATCACGAACACGCTCCATTTATCACCGACCCGCGCCAGCACGGATGCGGCGCCGCGGCAGTCACTGTCGAGGTGGGGACCGGCTGGCAGGGCAGGCACTTTTTTGTGCTCGGGTCTCATGAATGTGCTCGGGTGTAAAAAATGTGCGTTCTTGCAGGACCTTACGACAGTCACTCATATAGCGCCAGTTACAAACGTATACCAAGGGTGACCCCTCATGAAACTTCTGCATC
The DNA here is from genome assembly GCF_043203335.1 of Bradyrhizobium sp. RDI18. Lineage (NCBI taxonomy): Bacteria > Pseudomonadati > Pseudomonadota > Alphaproteobacteria > Hyphomicrobiales > Nitrobacteraceae > Bradyrhizobium > Bradyrhizobium sp. RDI18. The sequence continues at coordinate 1,445,091 of NZ_JBICRN010000008.1, forward strand.
TCGATTCCAGCGTTCTCGGCCCCCACTCCGTCAGCCGCCAGGTTTCTGCCGCCGTCGTCGACCGCCTGCATCAATCTACCCCCGGCCTCGAAGTCAGCTACCGTGATCTCACGCTGACCCCGCTGGCGCACCTCACCGGCTCACACCTCGCTGCCGGCCAGGGAGCGGCCCCCGAAGCTGCGTTGCGGGAGGACATCGCCGCCGGTCAGGCCGTCCTGGAAGAGTTTCTGGCCGCCGACATCGTCGTGATCGGCGCACCCATGTACAATTTCACGATCCCGAGCCAGCTCAAGGCCTGGATCGACCGTATCCTGGTCGCGGGGAAGACCTTCAAATACGATGCCCAAGGTGCCCAGGGGCTGGCCGGCAACAAGCGCGTCATCGTCGCGATCTCGCGCGGTGGCTATTACGGCCCGGGCACGCCGGCCGCGCTCGGCGAACATCTCGAAACCTATTTGCGCTGGGTATTCGGCTTCATCGGCATCGGGAATCCCGAATTCATTTCCGCCGATGGCATTCAGGTCGGCCCGGAGCACCGCGAAAAAGCAGTGGCCGGCGCGCTGCGGGCCGCGAGCGACCTGCACGCAGCGTAGTTGGAGCCAGAGCGGTTGCCGCCGCCAGGCGCGACGGCAGCCGCTCGATCAGAAGACGCCGTTGATGCGTAGGATAACGACGACCAGCGAGATCAGCAGACCTACCCCGGAAAACAGGGCGACTGAAACAAGTTGAGCGGTATCCGAACTTTGCGACGCCGACGAGGAGATGCCAGCGGTTTTCGGCATGACGGCTCTCCGGTTCTTTGATTGGCAAGAACGCCTGCCTCAAAATGTCCTGCAGTTACACCCCGGGTTCAATGCGCGTTCTGGCTCCGCGCCAATCCGCCGCAGGGCCGCCGGAGCCTGCCAGCACGACGGAGATTAGACCGCTGACCGGGCCTGGATCGTGCCGGGACCTGCTTACCCCCGATAGATTGGCGCTCCGCTCGGAGAGGCCGTGGCGCCGCCGTCGACGAACAACTCCTGGCCCTGCACATGGGCGGAATCGTCGGAAGCGAGGAACAGGACCGTCTTGGAAATATGCTCGGGTTCGCCGATCCGGCCGAGCGGCGTCGACAACGCGATGCGCTTTTCAAACGCCTTTTCGGCTTCCGGCGTGGCGATCGCCGCACCCCAGATCGGGGTGCGGATCGCGCCGGGCGCCACCACGTTGACGCGGATGCCACGCGGCGACAATTCCGACGCCATGATCCGCGCCATCGCGCGCACGCCGGCCTTGGCCGCGCCATAGGCCGAATAGCCGGGGATTCCGAGCACCGAGATCACCGAGCCGTTGAGAATGATCGAGGCGTTGTCGTTGAGATGCGGCAGCGCCGATTGCACGGTGAAGAACACGCCGGTCAGGTTGGTGCTGATGACCTTCTCGAACGCCTCGAGGGTTGAGTCACCAAGCGGCGTGCCACCGGCGATCCCGGCATTGGCGAACAGGATGTCATATTTGCCGAACTTTTCGGCCCCCTTCCCGATCGCGGCTTCGGTCGCCGCGATGTCGGTGGCGTCAGCCGCGAGCGCCAGCGCGTTTGGGCCCAATTCCTTCGCAGCGGAATCGAGCGTCGCCTGATTTCGCCCGGTTATGACGACCCGGGCACCTTCGGCCACAAACAGTTTTGCGGTCGCAAGCCCGATGCCGCTGTTGCCCCCTGTGATCAGCGCCGTCTTGTTCGCGAGCCTCATGACACGTCCCCGATGGTTGCATTATTAAACTAGATTGATTAGCTAGAGCATCTAGTTTAATATTGCAACCACACAAAGCCGTGATCGGTCTCAAACCCGATCGGAGACTGAAATGGTGAAACGAACCAGCTTTGAGCACGACGATTGCCCGATCGCGCGCTCGCTGGATGCGATCGGCGACTGGTGGTCGATGCTGATCATTCGCGAGGCGCTGTTTGGCATCAGCCGCTTCGGCGAATTCCAGAAGAGACTGGGGCTCGCCAAAAACATCCTTACGGTGCGGCTGCGCGCGCTGGTCGATCAGGGCATTCTGAAAACCGCCCCCGCTTCCGACGGCAGCGCCTATCAGGAATATCTGCTGACGCTGAAAGGCCGTGGCGTCTTCCCCATCCTGGTCGCCCTGCGGCAATGGAGCGAGGAATTTGACGAGCGGCCGGAAGAGATCAGCACCATCCTGGTCGACAAGGAAACCGGCCAGCCGGCTCGCAAGCTCGAACTCTATTCGCAGGATCGGCGGCTCTTGGGCGCGGGCGATACTGCGCTGAAGCCGCGGCCGGCAGCGAAGCCGCGCAAGCGGGCGACCGCGTAACGCAGCCGCGCGGCTTAAGACAGCTTACGCTTGCTCCGGGTGCGCAGGCGCTCTTCCGCCTCGAGCTGCGCCATGCCGAGCAAATGGCTGAGCACCTCGAGCCGGTGGCGCTTCGCCAGCTTGACCAGTTCGGCAACGTTCTCTGCGATAAAGGCCACGGCCTCGTCGGGGCCGCCCTCCTCACCTCGCTCAGTGTTACGTTCGTCGGGTGGCGAGCCCCTCTTCTTGCCCGAAGCTTTCCGCTTCCGGCCGCCTGCAGCCTTGCTCAAAAAACTTGCATCCAATTGAATACAGTATTGCCCAGAAATAACCCCTTTAGAGGCGCAACTCTAGGGCGCATTTCGCAACTCCTCAGACATAAGTGGACGGCGAAAGGTTCCCTGGCGGCATTTGCCGATTTGACAGGGGCCGCCTCACCACCCATGTTCGGGTCCAATCGGTGGGCCGCGAGTCTCGCGGAACCCGCCTTTATCTTTTCCCGTAAGCCATTGGAATGACATGAATATCGTCATCGTGGAGTCGCCGGCGAAAGCCAAGACGATCAATAAGTATTTGGGCGCCTCCTACGAGGTTCTGGCCTCGTTCGGCCATGTCCGCGACCTCCCTGCCAAGAACGGTTCCGTCGATCCGGACGCCAATTTTCAGATGATTTGGGAGGTCGATCCCAAGGCGGCCGGCCGGCTCAACGACATCGCCAAGGCCTTGAAGGGCGCCAGCCGACTGATTCTCGCAACCGACCCTGATCGCGAGGGCGAAGCGATCTCCTGGCACGTGCTGGAGGTGATGAAAGAGAAACGCGCGCTGAAGGATCAGAAGATCGAGCGCGTGGTGTTCAATGCCATCACCAAGCAGGCGGTGACCGATGCCATGAAGGCGCCGCGCCAAATCGACGGCGCGCTGGTCGACGCCTATATGGCGCGCCGCGCGCTGGACTATCTGGTCGGCTTCACGCTCTCCCCCGTGCTCTGGCGCAAGCTGCCGGGCGCGCGCTCGGCCGGCCGCGTGCAGTCGGTCGCGCTGCGGCTGGTCTGCGACCGCGAACTCGAAATCGAAAAATTCGTCCCGCGCGAATACTGGTCGCTTGTCGCGACCCTGACCACGCCGCGCGGCGACAGCTTTGAGGCGCGCCTCGTCGGCGCCGACGGCAAGAAGATCCAGCGGCTCGACATCGGCTCCGGCGCCGAAGCCGAAGATCTCAAGAAGGCTATTGAAGCCGCGAACTTCACAGTTTCGACCGTCGAAGCAAAGCCCGCGCGCCGCAATCCGCAGGCTCCCTTCACCACCTCGACGCTGCAGCAGGAAGCCAGCCGCAAGCTCGGCTTTGCGCCGGCGCACACCATGCGGATCGCGCAGCGCCTCTACGAAGGCATCGACATCGGCGGCGAGACCACCGGCCTCATCACCTATATGCGAACCGACGGCGTGCAGATCGACGGCTCGGCGATCACCCAAGCCCGCAAAGTGATCGGCGAGGATTACGGCAACGCCTATGTGCCGGATGCGCCGCGGCAGTACCAGACCAAGGCCAAGAACGCGCAGGAAGCGCACGAAGCGATCCGCCCGACCGATCTGTCGCGCCGGCCCGCCGAGATGCGCCGCCGCCTCGATCCCGATCAGGCCAAGCTTTATGAACTGATCTGGATCCGCACCATTGCGAGCCAGATGGAATCGGCCGAACTCGAACGCACCACCGTGGACATCGCGGCGAAGGCCGGCTCCCGCGTGTTGGAGCTGCGCGCCTCGGGCCAGGTCATCAAGTTCGACGGTTTCCTCGCGCTCTATCAGGAAGGCCGCGACGACGAGGAAGACGAAGATTCCGCCGCCTCCCCGCCATGAGCGAAGGCGAAGCCTTGAAGCGGCAGGCGCTTGCCGTCACCCAGCATTTCACCGAGCCGCCGCCGCGCTTCTCGGAAGCCTCGCTGGTAAAGCGGATGGAAGAGCTCGGCATCGGCCGTCCTTCGACCTACGCCTCGATCCTCCAGGTCCTGAAAGATCGCGGTTACGTCAAGCTGGAGAAGAAGCGGCTGCACGGCGAGGACAAGGGCCGCGTCGTGGTCGCCTTCCTCGAAAACTTCTTCTCTCGCTATGTGGAGTATGACTTCACCGCCGCGCTGGAAGAACAGCTCGACCGCATCTCCAACAACGAGATTTCCTGGCAGCAGGTGCTGCAGGATTTCTGGACCGGCTTCATCGGCGCGGTCAACGACATCAAAGATCTGCGTGTCGCCGAGGTGCTGGATGCGCTCGACGACATGCTGGGTCCGCACATCTATCCGCCACGCGCCGATGGCGGCGACATCAGGCAGTGCCCGACCTGCGGTACCGGGCGGCTCAATCTGAAGGCCGGCAAGTTCGGCGCCTTCGTCGGCTGCTCGAACTATCCGGAATGCCGCTATACCCGTCCGCTGGCCGCCGACTCTGAGGCGAGCGCCGACCGTGTTCTCGGCAAGGATCCTGAAACCGACCTCGACGTCACGGTGAAGGCCGGCCGCTTCGGCCCCTACATCCAGCTCGGCGAGCAGAAGGACTATCCCGAGGGCGAAAAGCCCAAGCGCGCCGGCATCCCGAAGAACATGTCGCCCGGCGACATGGAGCTCGATCTGGCGCTGAAGCTGCTGTCGCTGCCACGTGAGATCGGCAAGCATCCGGAAACCGGCCAGCCGATCACTGCCGGCATCGGCCGCTTCGGCCCGTTTGTGCGTCACGAGAAGACCTATGCGAGTCTTGAAGCCGGCGACGAGGTGTTCGACATCGGCCTCAATCGCGCGGTGACCCTGATCGCGGAGAAGATTGCAAAAGGCCCGAGCGGCCGCCGCTTCGGCGCCGATCCCGGCAAGCCGCTCGGCGAGCATTCGAGCCTTGGCGGCGTCGCCGTCAAGAACGGCCGCTACGGCGCCTATGTCACCGCAGGCGGCGTCAATGCCACGATCCCGAGCGACAAGACGCCGGACACAATCACGCTGGCCGAAGCCATCGCGCTGATCGACGAACGCGCCGCCAAGGGCGGCGGCAAGCCGAAACGCGGCGCCAAGAAGGCCGCACCGAAGAAGGCCGCCGCCAAGACGGCCAGCAAGGCTGCCGATCCCGATGCGCCGAAGCCCGCCAAGAAGGCGCCGGCGAAGAAGCCGGCCGCGAAGCCGAAATCGGAGGCCGTGAGCAAGGCGCGCGCGCCGGTCGCCTCCGCCGCCAAGACATCGGCGGCGAAGCCCACTGCACCCAAGACGCCCGCGAAAAAGCGCGCGGGCAAGGCGCGAGGATAAGTGAAGAGAAAACACGACCATGGCTTTCCGGCCCGGGACGCCATCGTCGCCTTTATTCGTGCCCATCCGGGCAAGGTCGGCACCCGTGAGATAGCCCGCGAGTTCGGCCTGAAGAACGCCGACCGCGCCGAACTGAAGCGCATCCTGCGCGAGCTCGCCGACGAAGGCGCCATCGCCAAGCGCGGCCGGAAGATCCACGAGACGGCGCTCCTGCCCCCGACCGTGATCGCCGACATCACCGGCCGCGACACCGACGGCGAACTGCTCGCCGCTCCCACTGAATGGGACACAGAACAGAGCGGCCCCGCGCCGAAGATCCGCATCCACGTCCCGCGCCGTTTGCAACCCGGCACGGCGGCGGGTGTCGGCGACCGAGCCTTGTTGCGGATCGAGAAGGCCGATGATAGCGAAGGCGCCCCCTATCGCGGGCGCGTCATCAAGATCATCGACCAGGCCCGCGCGCGCGCGTGCTCGGTATCTTCCGCAAATTGCCTGGCGGCGGCGGCCTGCTCGTTCCCGTCGACAAGAAGCAGGCCGGGCGCGAATTGAACATCGCGCCATCGGACACCGCAGGCGCCGAGGATGGCGACCTCATTAGCGTCGATCTGGTGCGCTCGCGCGGCTATGGCCTCGCCTCCGGCAAGGTGAAGGAGCGGCTCGGCTCGTTGTCCAGCGAAAAGGCGATCAGCCTGATCGCGATCCACGCCCACGAAATCCCGCAAGCGTTTTCACCATCCGCCTTGCGCGAGGCCGAGGCCGCGCTGCCTGCTGACTTGAAAGGCCGCGAGGACTGGCGCGATTTGCCGCTGGTGACCATCGATCCGCCTGATGCGAAGGACCATGACGACGCGGTTCACGCTGCGCCCGATTCCGATCCGAAAAACAAGGGCGGCTATATCGTCCATGTCGCGATTGCCGACGTCGCCTTCTACGTGCGGCCGGGCTCGGCGCTAGACCGCGAAGCGGTGACGCGCGGCAACTCGGTGTATTTTCCGGACCGCGTGGTGCCGATGCTGCCCGAGCGCATCTCCAACGATCTCTGCTCGCTGGTGCCGGGCGAAGCGCGTGGCGCGCTCGCGGTTCGGCTGGTCATCGGCCCCGACGGCCGCAAACGCTCGCACAGCTTTCATCGCGTGCTGATGCGCTCGGCCGCGAAACTGCACTACGCGCAGGCGCAGGCCGCAATCGACGGGCGGCCCGACGATACCACTGGCCCGCTGCTGGAGCCGATCCTGACGCCGCTCTACGCGGCCTATGCGCAGGTTAAGCTCGCGCGCGACGAGCGCGATCCGCTCGACCTCGATCTGCCCGAGCGAAAGATCCTGCTCAAGCCCGACGGAACGGTCGATCGCGTCATCGTGCCCGAACGTCTCGACGCGCACCGGCTGATCGAGGAATTCATGATCCTCGCCAACGTCGCCGCGGCCGAAATGCTTGAAAAGAAGGCTCTGCCGCTTATCTATCGGGTGCATGACGAACCGACCTTGGAGAAGGTTCATAATCTCCAGGAATTCCTGAAGACGCTGGACCTGCCGTTTGCGAAGACCGGCGCGCTACGACCCTCGCTGTTCAATCGGGTGCTGGGCCAGGTCCGCGGCGAGGATTACGAGCCGCTGGTCAACGAGGTGGTGCTGCGCTCGCAGGCACAGGCGGAATATTCGGCGGAAAATTACGGCCATTTCGGCCTCAACCTGCGTCGCTACGCGCATTTCACCTCGCCGATCAGGCGATACGCCGATCTGATCGTGCATCGCGCGCTGATCCGCGCGCTCGGTCTCGGCGAAGGCGCGTTGCCGGAGAGCGAGACGCTTGAGACACTGAGCGAGATCGCGGCGCAGATCTCGCTGACCGAGCGCCGCGCGATGAAGGCCGAACGCGAAACCGCCGACCGGCTGATCGCGCATTTCCTCGCCGACCGTATCGGCGCGACGTTTCAAGGCCGTATCTCGGGCGTTACGCGCGCCGGGCTGTTCGTGAAGTTATCGGATACCGGCGCCGACGGGCTGATCCCGATCCGCACGCTCGGCACCGAGTACTACAATTATGACGAGGCGCGTCACGCGCTCGTCGGCTCACGCAGCGGTGCCATGCACCGGTTGGGTGACGTTGTCGACGTGCGTCTGGTAGAAGCTGCACCGGTAGCCGGCGCGTTGCGGTTCGAGCTGTTGTCGGAAGGCCAGGTCGTTCCGCGCGGCAGAAAACGTGACGGCTCGAAGGCATCGGCAAAGTCATCGAAATCGCATCCGGGCCGCAGCCCGCGCGACAAGGTTCGCAAGCCTCACAAGGGCAGGTCGGGCAAAGCCAAGCCCGGCAAATCGAAGAAAGGCAAGTCATGGAAACGGTGAACGCCGCGACGACATGGACCCGGGACACCGTGCAGGCCGAGAAGCGCGACCTCTGGACCGCGATGAAGCGCGGCTTCCGTTGCCGCTGTCCGCGTTGCGGCGAAGGCAAGATGTTTCGCGCTTTCCTGAAGACTGCCGATAATTGCTCGAATTGCGGACTCGATTTTACTCCGCACCGCGCCGACGACCTGCCGGCCTACCTCGTCATCGTCATCGTCGGCCACATCGTGGTGCCGGCGGCGCTGTGGATCGAAACCAACTACTCGCCCGCGGTGTGGCTGCAACTGGCGATGTATCTGCCGGCGACGCTGGTCTCCTCGCTTGCGCTGTTGCAGCCAATCAAGGGCGCGGTGGTCGGCATTCAATGGGCGCTGCGCATGCACGGCTTTGACGAAAATGCCCCTAGCGACATCCCGCCGGTCTAGCTAAACCGGGGCCACAAGAGCACAAAAACGGGGATGGAATGAGCGAAGTCGCGACTGCAGTACAAGAAGGAAAAGAAGCCGATCACCATCCTTATTTCCGGCCCAAGGATGCAGCGACGCTGATCCTGATCGACCGCTCCGGTGACAAACCGAAAGTTCTGGTTGGCAAGCGCCACGACAAGGTGGTGTTCATGCCGGGCAAATATGTTTTCCCGGGCGGACGTGTCGACAAGTCGGACAACCGCATCCCCGTGGCCGCACCGATTTCCCCAGAGCTCGAGGCCAACCTCCTCAAGGGCAGTCCGAAGATCGCACCATCGCGGGCGCGCGCGTTGGCGGTTGCCGCGATCCGCGAGGCCTGCGAGGAAACCGGCCTCTGCCTCGGATGCAAGGTCGACAAGCCCGTCAAGCTCGACGGCGCGTGGAAACCGTTTGCGGAAGCAGGCCTCTTGCCCGATCCATCCGGCCTGTTCCTGATCGCGCGCGCCATCACCCCGCCTGGTCGCGTCCGCCGTTTTGATACGCGCTTCTTCACGGCCGACGCGTCAGCCATCGCCCATCGCGTCGAAGGGGTGATCCATGCCGATGCCGAACTGGTGGAGCTGGTGTGGGTCGAGATCGGCTCGCAGCCGCTCGCCGACGCGCACGCCATGACCAAGAACGTGCTCGCCGAACTCGACCGTCGGCTAGCCACCGGCCCGCTGCGTCACGACGCGCCGGTGCCGTTCTTTCATTTCTACGGCGGCAAGATGCAGAAGGACGTGCTGGGGGCGTATGGCCCTGCTTTCTCTGCGCCATTCCGGGGCATCGCGGAGCGATAAACCCGAAATCTCGAGATTCCGGGTCTGCGCTACGCGCATCCCGGAATGACAGTCGTGTTGAGACTCCGCGCAAAAACAAAATATTCTTCTGCGTGTCTCCAATGGCGCCACCGCCGCCCATGCCTATCTCTTTCCCAACAATAACAGCTACGGAAACGGGGCAATGGCACAGCGGCAACTCAAGCTCGGCGCGTTCATGCGGCCGGTCTCCATCCACACCGGCGCGTGGCGCTATCCCGGCGCATGGCCCGATGCCAACTTCAATTTCCCGCGTATCAAGCAACTGATCCAGAAGCTCGAAGCCGGCAAGTTCGACGCGTTCTTCATGGCCGATCATCTGGCCGTGCTGAACATGCCGATCAATGCGCTCAAGCGCAGTCACACGGTGACTTCGTTCGAGCCGTTCACGCTGTTGTCGGCGCTATCAGTGGTGACGGAACATATCGGCCTGATCGCGACGGGATCGACGACCTTCGACGAGCCCTATCACGTCGCCCGGCGCTTCGCCTCGCTCGATCACATCTCAGGTGGCCGCGCCGGGTGGAATATCGTCACCACCTCCAATCCGGACGCAGCGCTCAATTTCGGGCTCGACGACCATATGGAGCACGCCGAGCGCTACAAGCGGGCGCGCGAGTTCTACGACGTGGTGACGGGTCTGTGGGATTCCTTTGCCGATGACGCCTTCGTGCGCGACGTCGAACAAGGCCTCTATTTCGATCCCGCCAAAATGCATGTGCTCAATCACAAGGGCAAATATCTCTCGGTGCGCGGGCCGCTCAACATTGCCCGCCCCGTGCAGGGCTGGCCGCTGATCGTGCAGGCCGGCGCGTCGGAAGACGGCAAGCAACTCGCCGCAGAAACGGCGGAAGCCGTGTTCACCGGCGGCGGCAGCCTTGCCGACGGGCAGAAGCTTTATGCCGACATCAAGGGCCGCATGGAGAAGATCGACCGTAACCCCGAGCATCTGAAGATCCTGCCCGGCGCCTTCGTCGTGGTCGGCGACAGCGTCGAGGAAGCCAAGGAGAAAAGGGCCAAGCTCGACAGCATGGTGCATTACGACAGCGCCATCGCTTCGCTCTCGGTGCAGCTCGGCATCGACGCCTCCGGCTTCGATCCTGACGGCCAGTTGCCGCCAATCCCCGAGACCAACGCCAGCAAGAGCGGCCGCCAGCGCCTCGTCGATGCCGCCGCGCGCGACAAGCTCACGGTGCGCCAGCTCGCCCAGCGCGTCGGCGGCTATGGCGGGCTGTCCTTTGTCGGCACGCCGCAAACCATCGCCGACCAGATGGAGGAGTGGCTGATGAGCCGCGGCAGCGACGGCTTCAACATCATGTTTCCGTTCCTGCCCGCGGGGCTCGACGACTTCGTCGACAAGGTGGTGCCGGAACTGCAGAAGCGCGGGATCTTCCGGAAAGAGTACGAGGGCAAGACGCTGCGCGAGAATTTGGGGCTGCCAAGGCCGAAAAACCGGTTCTTTGAGGGTTAATCACCCCGATTTATGCCGGTTTTTGCCCCGAAAACCTTGACTTTGGGCGATCAGAAGCTAGGTTGCGCGGCAAATGCAGGCCGGTTTGGCCGGCGCCTGACACCCCCTGTTTTGAGGTTCTGAACATGGCCAAAGCGGTCACCATCAAGGTCAAGCTCGTTTCCTCGGCGGATACCGGCTTCTATTACGTCGCCAAGAAGAATTCGCGCACCATGACCGACAAGCTGGTCAAGAAGAAGTACGATCCGGTCGCGCGCAAGCACGTCGAGTTCAAGGAATCGAAGATCAAGTAAGCGAGCCAATCGCTGACGGTTTTGAACGGGGCCTTGCGGCCCCGTTTTGATTCCTGGCTATCCGTGTCCCGGACGCGGTGCAGCGCTTCTTCAGCGGTGCACCGCAGAGCCGGGGCCCACGGTAGCCGCGGATGGACCCCGGATCAGCGGCGCACCACGCCGCAAGAGCGGCCTGCTGCGCAGCATCCGGGGAAGGCGGCGCGGCCTACGCCGCTTGCATCTGCGGCGGTCCGCTCGGCCGGATCAGCGCGAACGCGACCTGGACAATGCCGCCGGCCAGGCCAAGCGCGACGCCGATCCGCCACGCCATGGTGTAGGAGCCGAGCGCGTCGTACAGCACGCCGCCCCCGAACGCGCCGAGGAAGCTGCCGACCTGGTGGCTCATGAAGGCGAGCCCCTGGATCATCGCCTGCCATTTCAGGCCGAACATTTCCGCCACCGCGCCCGCGACCAGCGGGCCGACGCCCATCCACAGGAAACCCATGATGGCACCGAACAGCAGCGTGGTTGCCGGCGTCGGCGGCAGCGTGAAATACCAGGCGAGCGCGATCGAGCGGAAGATGTAGATGCCGCCGAGCAGCGCCAACTTGTTCCAGCGCTGGCCGGCCCAGCCGAAGAAGATGCTGCCGAGCACGTTGAAGCCGCCGATCATGCCGAGCGTCTGCGCGCTCAGCATCGGGTCCATGCCACAGATCGCCAGATAGGACGGCAGGTGCGTGGTGAGAAAGACGAGTTGCATGCCGCAGACGAAATAGGCGCCGGTCATCACCACGAAAGACGCGTTGGCGAACGCCATCTTCGTTGCAGCGGTCGCTGACGCATCGTCGATCTCGTCTTCTGTCGGCTTGGGCAGCGGGATTTTGTCCACTCTGCCCGCATACCAGGCCGCGGGAATCATCAGGAGCGACAGCACCACAAATCCGACCAGCCCCATTCGCCAGCCGTAACCTTCATTGAGCATCTGTCCGATCGGAGCCGACAATAGCGCGCCGAGCGAGCCGGCGCCCGACACCAGGCCGAGCACTGTCGAGCGCACCGACGCAGGAACGGCACGGGCCGCAACCGACATCGCAATCGCCGCCGCGGTGCATGCCAGCGACGTGCCAATCAACACGCCTCCGCCGATCATGACGGCGAGAACGCCGTTCGCAGCCGCCATCAAGGCAAGGCCGGCGACATAGAGCAGCGCGCCGACCACCATGATGGCGCGAAAGCCGTAGCGCACCGTCAGGGCGCCAGCGAGCGGCTGCAAAAATCCCCAAGCGAGGTTTTGCACCGCGATCGCCAGCGTGAAATCGGAGATCGATATTCTGATATCCTGCGTCAGCGGCTGCATGAAAATGCCGAGCGACTGCCGCAGCCCCATGCTCAGCGTCAGCATGATGGATGCACCGATCAGGATGGGTAGCGTCGGACGCAGGATTTGCAGCAGGGCCATTGTTTTTATTCTCCCTAAGGGGCGCGATCCGAACGCCGCGTTCTGCAATTGGCATCTGAAATAGGTACACAGACCTGTGTACCTGAGCTATAAGGGGCGCTGCTGTCAAGCAAACGGTGACCCACGCATTCGCATGGCTACCCTGCCCGCCAAACCGGTGATGAAGGAACGGATTCTGGAAACCGCGGATAGGCTGTTCTATCTGCAGGGAATTCGCGCGGTCGGCGTCGACACCATCGCGGCCGAAATCGGCATCAGCAAACGCACGCTCTACAATCATTTCCCGTCCAAGGACGCGCTGATCTCGGCCTATCTGGCGCGGCGCTTCGTGGCGCCGCGGCCATCAGACAAGTCGCCGGTCGAGCAAATTCTCGGCACGTTCGATTCTGCTGGAGCGGCGCTTTTCGGCGAAAGACTTTCGTGGCTGTCCCTTCGTCAACGCGGTGGCCGAACTCGGCGAGGATCAGTCGGTCCGAAAGGTTGCGGTCGAGTTCAAGGAAAGCCGCCGCCGCTGGTTTCGCGGCCTGCTGGTACAACTCGGCATCCGCCAAGCGGACGCACTGGCGACGCAGCTCGCTTTGCTCGTCGACGGCTCGATCGCCCAGGATCTCGTCCGCAACGACCCCGCGATAGCGCGCGCGGCAAAGGAAGCCGCAACGGTGCTGCTCAGGAATGCGGGGGTGAAGATTGGTACGCGTGCTCCTGTGCTGAAGCATACGGCAAAGAAACGGCAGTCAAGGTCGGCAACTTGAATCGCTCCCAACCGTCGTCCCTGCGAACGCAGCGACCCATACGCCGCGGCCTTTCAATAAGGCGATGTGGCGGTTACCTTCTTCCTGCAAAAGACGCCGGTGGTTATGGGTCCCTGCGTTCGCAGGGACGACATCAATATAGAACCGCGCCAAACTAACGAAGGTAAAGGGAGCGACAATGGAAGACCTGAAAGTGACCGCAAACGGTTACGACTTCGAACCGGCACGCGCGGCCATGCAGCGCTATGTCGACAACAACCTGCTGTCAGGCATTTCCTGGGCGGTCATGGTCGGGCGCGACCTCGTCGACGTGAATTGCGTCGGCTGGGCCGACAAGGAAGCGCAAACGTCGCTCCGCACCGATCACATCTTCCGCGTCTTCTCCAACACCAAGCTGATCACCTCCTGCGCCGTGCTCTTGCTGTTCGAGGAAGGTAAACTCAAGCTCGACGACGCAATCGAAAAATTCATTCCGCAGCTCGGAAATCGCAAGGTGCTGCGGCCCGGCGCCAGCTCGCTTGACGATACCGAGCCTGCGAAGAGCTCGATCACCATCCGTCAGTTGCTCAGCCACAGCTCCGGCCTGAGCTACGGCTTCTTCGATCCTGGTACGGCCATGTACAAGGCGCTTAACGAGCGCGGTGTCCATAATCCCATGACGACGCTGGCAGACATGGTGGACGTGCTGGCCGGCCTGCCGCTGATCTATCAGCCGGGCACGTCGTGGGAATATTCGCTGGCCACCGACGTGCTGGGGCGGCTGATCGAAGTCATCAGCGGCCAGCGTTTCGACAAGTTCATCCAGGCGCGCATTCTCGGCCCGTTCGGCATGGTCGATACCGGCTTCGTCGTGCCGGAAAAGGATCGGGGACGGCTCGTCGCCTATTACGCCGGTGCGGACCTGATGGAGCCGATGAAGCCGGGATTGACCCGAACCGACAACGCGCCCTTCCCCGGCGCTTATCTGCGCTCGATCGCAAGACTGAGCGGCGGCGGCGGCCTGGTTTCAACCCTGCCCGACATGGTCGCGCTGATCCGAAGCCTGCTGCCCGGCGGGCCGACCCTGCTCAAGCCCGAGACGATTGCGCTGATGCTGACCAACCAATTGCCCGAGGGCCAGTGGATCCGCTTTGCCACGATGGGAGAGCAGCCCGGCAAGGCCTTTACCCTGGCCGGCGGATTGATCCTGGCGCCTTCGGCGTTTGATCATCCGGATGCCACCGGCGAACTCTACTGGGGCGGCGTCGCCGGCACCCAATGGTGGATCTCGCCGAAGCGCAACATGGCCGGCGTGATGATGGCCCAGCGCCAGATGGCGTTCGTGCATCCGTTCTCGTTCGAGTTCAAGCGGCTGGCGTATGAGGCGGTGAAGCAGAATGCCAAGGTTGTTGCTTGACACGACAACCTATGGGTCCCTGCGTTCGCAGGGACGACAGCTCAGGCCGCCGCTGATACCACCCGGTTCCGTCCGTCGTGCTTGGCGCGATAGAGCGCGGTGTCGGCGCGCTTGAGCACGTCGGCGACCGGCTCGCCCTTGTGGTCCAGCGTCGCCAGGCCGATCGAGATCGTGACGTCGATCCGCTTGGTGCCCTTGTTGACCGCAAAGGTTTCGCTGGCGATCGAGCGGCGCAGACGCTCGGCGACCATGCCGGCGACGGTCAGGTCGGTTTCCGGCATCACGATGACGAATTCCTCGCCGCCATAGCGGCAGGCCAGATCGATGCCGCGGATCGACTTGCGGATGCGTACGGCGAACTCGCGCAGCACGTCGTCGCCGGCGTCGTGGCCGTAGGTGTCGTTGATGGATTTGAAGAAGTCGATGTCGAGGATCATCAGCGCAAGCGGCTTGCCGCGGCTCGAAGCCTGCTCGACGAGCGTCGAGAGATGGCTTTCCATGTAGCGGCGGTTGTGCAGCCCGGTCAGCGCGTCGGTGATCGCCATTTCGATCGAGTTCTGCACGTTGTCGCGCAGGTGGTCGGTGTAGCGTCGCTTGCGGATCTGGGTGCGCGCCCGCGCCAGCAGTTCGTTCTTGTCGACGGGGCGCAGGAGATAGTCATTGACGCCGATTTCGAGCCCGCGCAGCAGCCGCGCATTATTGTCAGCGTCGGAGATGGCGAGAATGGGCAACTGGCGGGTGCGCTCCAGCGAGCGCGCCTGGCTGCACAGCCGCAGGCCGTCGTAGTTCTCCAGGCTGAGAGAGACGATCAGCAAATCGTAATTGCCGTCAGCGGCGTGAAACAGCGCTTCCGCCGGATTGATTTCGACGTCGACGGTGTGCTCGGCGGCAAGGATCGGCGCCAGCCGCTCGTAGGACGACGGCCGGTCGTCGACAAGCAGGATCCGTCCGCCGACGCCCTTGTCGGCGATCGCGCTGCGCTCGGGCGCTTCCATGCCGATCTCGAGCGAGGTGATGGCGCGCATGCGCAGCTCATCGGTCATCATCTTCAGCCGCGTCAGTGACCGAACGCGCGCGATCAGAACGATGTCGGATACCGGCTTGGTGAGAAAATCGTCGGCCCCGGCTTCCAGCCCGCGGACGCGATCGGACGGGCTGTCGAGCGCGGTGACGATCACGACGGGAATGAAATGGGTGGCGGGGTTGGATTTCAGCCGGCGACAGACCTCGAAACCGTCCATGTCCGGCATCATGACATCGAGCAGGATGATGTCGCATTCGGAGCGCGAGCAGAGGTCGAGCGCCTCGGCGCCGTTGGAAGCGGTCAGCACGTCGAAATATTCGGCCGACAGCCGGGCTTCCAGCAGCTTGACGTTCGCAGGAACGTCATCGACGACGAGGATACGCGCAGACATTGAAACTCACCCCTACCCGATAAAACGCCGTACGGTTTCAATAAATTTGCCGACGGAAATTGGTTTGGACAGATACGCCTCGCAGCCGCCTTCGCGGATGCGCTCTTCATCGCCCTTCATCGCAAACGCGGTGACGGCCACCACCGGAATGGCGCGCAACTCCGGATCGTCCTTGATCCAGCGCGTCACTTCGAGGCCCGACACCTGCGGAAGCTGGATATCCATCAGGATCAGATCAGGGCGCAGCTTGCGGACGAGATCGAGCGCCTCGAAACCATTGCTGGTGCCGGAGGTTTGATAGCCATGCGCTTCCAACAGATCGCGAAAGAGCTTCATATTGAGCTCGTTGTCCTCCACGATCAGGACGGTTTTCGCCATCCCGTCCCTCCCTCATCCCAGGAAACAAGTCCGGCCTTTCGGCACGTCTTGCACCGACGCCGCCCCCTGTCGAAAACTGAATTCAAACTAGCGCCAGATTCGCTCTAAGCCGTTAAATCGATGCGCCAACTTTTACGAAGCGGTCCGATTGTTGAACACACTCCGCAGACTCGGGCATGATGGTTCCCAAATTAGAGACCATAAGTTAACGGAAAGGCAAACGATCTATTGAAAAAGCCTGTTCACAACCCTCGCGAAGTGGCTGAAATCGTTGCGGTTCAGGCGCTGAGTTTTATTGCCGGCGATCCTGAGAGGCTAGGCTTGTTCCTGGCTGAAACCGGCATCGGTCCGGAGACACTGCGCACCGCCGCGGCCGACCCGCAATTTCTGGCCTCGGTGCTGGATTTTGTGATGCGGGACGACGCCACCGTGAAGGCATTTGCGAGCGCCTCGCAACTACACCCGACCAACATCGCCGCCGCCCGCCAAGTGCTCGGCGATCCGCATTGGGAGCGCGACGTGCCGTGAGCGCGCAGGCGCCGCCAGCCTTAGATGATCCGCACGCGTTCTGCCGGGATTGCCTCGGCGACCTCGATATCAAGGCAAGGCGATGCAATGAATGCGGTTCCCCGCGCCTGGTGCGCCACCACGCCCTGCCCTCGCTGACGCTGGCGCATATCGATTGCGACGCGTTCTATGCCACAGTGGAGAAGCGCGACAATCCGGAACTTGCCGACAAGCCCGTGATCATCGGTGGCGGCAAGCGCGGCGTGGTGTCGGCTGCCTGTTATGTCTCGCGGACCTATGGCGTGCGCTCGGCGATGCCGATGTTTAAAGCGCTGGCGCTCTGCCCCCAGGCAGCCGTGATCCCGCCAAACATGGCCAAATATGTCCGCGTCGGCCGCGAGGTGCGGCAGGCCATGCAGACGCTGACGCCGCTGGTGGAACCGCTCTCGATCGACGAGGCGTTTCTCGATCTTTCCGGCACGCAGCGCGTTCACGGCATGATCCCGGCAAAAGTGTTGGCGCGCTTTGCCCGCGAGGTCGAGCGCGACATCGGCATCACCGTTTCCGTTGGCCTGTCCTGCAACAAGTTTTTGGCCAAGATCGCTTCCGATCTCGACAAGCCGCGCGGCTTTGCCGCCCTCGACCAGATTGAGGCCCGCGAGATGCTCGCCGACAAGCCGGTCGGCTTCATCTATGGCGTCGGTCCCGCGACCCAGGAAAAGCTGCTGCAGCGGGGGTTTCGGGTCATTGCGGACCTGCAGCGCGCCGACGAGATCGAGCTGATGAAGCAGTTCGGCGGCGAAGGCCGCCGGCTGTGGCGGCTGGCTCGCGGCATCGACGACCGCAGCGTGGTCCCCGACCGCGGCGCCAAGACGATATCGAGCGAAACCACGTTCGAAAACGACATCCGCGATTTCGCCACGCTGGAACGGCTGTTGTGGCGGCTGTCGGAAAAGGTGTCGTCCCGGCTGAAGAACGGCAATCTTGCCGGCTCCACCATCACGCTGAAGCTGAAGACCGCCGATTTCAGGCAGCGCACCCGCTCGCAATCGATTCAGGCGCCGACCCAGCTCGCCGCGAAGATCTTTGCGGTGTCGCGCGAAATGCTGGCCAGGGAGATCGACGGCACCGCCTTCCGCCTGATGGGCACGGGCGTCAGCGCGCTGCGCGAGGGATCGCGGGCCGATGATATCGACATGCTCGACCGCCGCTCCGCCCATGCCGAGCGCGCGATGGATGACTTGCGGAAAAAGTTCGGCAATGCCGCCGTGATCCGGGGCATTGCGTATCAGGGGCCGGCGAAGGAAGAGGATGAGGAGGAGTAGACGGTTCCCTCGCCGTTATTGCGAGCCACCCGGTCGGCGCGAAGCGCCGCCGGATGACAGGCTCCGCGAAGCAATCCATAGCCCCGCAAGCCGAAAGATGGATTGCTTCGTCGCTTCGCTCCTCGCAATGACGGAGTGAGAAGGCGCAGAGACGTCAATCGACGACCGCCACCGCCTCAATCTCGATCAACCATTCAGGCGCCGCGAGCGCCGTTACACCGACGAGCGTGCTCGCCGGCGGCTCCATGCCTTCAAAGAAAACCGAGCGCGCCTTGCCGATGATCGGACGGAGCTCCGGTCTATAGCCGACGACGAAAGTGGTGATCTTCACGATGTCAGCGTAACTCGCACCAGCGGCTTTCAGCGCCAGGCCGATATTCTGCATCACCTGCGTCGTCTGCGCGGCTATGTCACCCTCGCCGACCACCCGCCCCTCCTCGTCAGTGGACACCTGTCCCGCGATATAAATCGTGCGGGCGCCCGAAGCGGCGACGACGTGGGAGTAAGCCGGATTGTGGTGAAGGCCGCTTGGCCGAAGTTTTTCGAGCTTGCTCATGTTTGCGCCTCCCTGACGTGCATGGTTCGGCCGAAGCGTATCCGGGTCCGGTGCTCTCGACCAGACTGGTTGTCACAGGATACGCAGCACGCGTCCCAAGGTCTGACCCGAGGACGAGCCCCCTTGATTGCGGGGCTTGGATCCCTGACGCCAATTTTGCCCACCCTCAAGGAAAATACCCAACTAAGCGGCCTTGAACCGGCAAGAAATGATCAAATTTCTATCAAGTCTCCAACTTGTAGGGGCCCGTAGGTCGGGATGCGTCCACGAAACCCTACGCGGAAGGAGCGGAACATGGCCTTTTTAAAACGGGAGTTACATCGGCAGGTCAAAGGCCCGGAAATCACGGAGTTGGATTTTTGGAACCTGGTCTTCGACACCGACACCAAACGCTTGTACGTCGAACATGAATGGAGCTACCTGGATTCGCGTATCCGCGGCGTGGCGGACTATCGAACGGACGTAATGGACATCGCGGAGTATCTGACGCAGGGCGGTCAAACCGCTGGTCACCGAGAACTCTGGCGGTTGCTGCGAGCGATGTTCAAGGAACAGTTCGAACCTGAGGAGTATGACCGCCAAGCGGCACTTTCGGAGCAGCATCCTGCTCAGGAAGTCGAGCGGAAGTCGCCAAGTCCCTGACGCAGATCGTGATGAGAGCCTCGCCATCGTCACCCGTGCGGCGATTTTCCGAGCGCACAACAGGCCCATTCCTCATGGCATGACGGCAAAGCCAGCCCTCGGCTTCAGAAGACGGTCGACTTGCGCAGCGGTTGTCAGAGCATCTTGCCGACCACCTTGGTCATGTCCTCCACCGAGAAGGCTCGCAACGACTCGGTGCGAACATTGCCCAAGGCGCCGAGGCTCAAGCTAAGCGTCATGACGGAAAATTCATCCGGCGCATCGAGGATTGTCACAATGTCGTAGCGTCCCTGCGTCCAGAATAGCTCCTTTACGGTAATTCCGAAGGTCTCGGCCATTTTCCTGAAAGCCTCTGCCCGCTTCGGCGAATCCTTCGCGCTCCGGATTCCCTGATCGGTGAAGTTGGCAAGCACGACATACGTTACCATCCTGGCTCTCCCTGGTTGTAGGGTTCAACCGAACCTCCTGGCCGATCGCTCGTGGCCATCCATAGATCAGCGCTATTGGATACCCCTGCGCACAGACTGTCTCACGAAAACTGCTCAAGATCCGCTTTGAGCGCTACCAGGAAGCGAGCGGCTTCGCCGCCTGTCACGACGCGATGGTCGAAGGTGAGCGACAATGGCAACACGCGCCTCACCGCCGGCTGGCCTCGATAGGCAACCACCCCTTGGGTAATCCGGCCGGCGCCTATGATCGCCACTTGCGGTGGTACCACGATCAAGCTGGCGAAGCGGCCTCCGATCATTCCGAAGTTTGATAGCGTAATCGTCGCTCCGCGCAGTTCTCCCGGAGGTATCGAGCGCGCGACGGCGTCCGCCCGCATCCGGTCAAGCCCGGCTCGCAGGTCCGATACGTCCCGCTCGGCGACATTGCGCAACACCGGAACGATAAGACCACCCCCGGTATCGACGGCGATGCCGAGATCGATACGGTCGATCCGACGCCGTTCACCGGCGTCGGAATTGTACCAAGCATTGAGCGAAGGCTCCGTCTTGCAGGCGACCGCGATCGCGCGCACCAGTCGGATTGTCACGTCCTCGCCGGTTCGCCAATCGTCGATATCGGCCTCGTCGGTGACGCTGGCCGGAACGATCTCGGCATGAGCCGCTGTCATGCGCTGAGCCATCGCACGCCGCAAACCGCGCAGGGGTTCGGCAGGTCCGGTATGGGACAAGCCCTTGGCAGCCCTTTCCACATCCGCACGCGTGATGGTGCCGCCGGGTCCTGTGGCTTCGACCAGATCGAGGTCGACATCGAGCTTGCGGGCGAGCGCGCGCACCGCCGGAAACACCTGGGCTTTCTGTCCAGCCGCTGGCCCGAAGGGCGCCGCTGCTGCCGGCGGCGGCTCGCCGCCGCCAAGTTCGCCGACAATGGTGCCGGTGTCTTGCTCGGGGCCTTCGGCAAACTCGACAAGCGGCGCGCCTACCTTCACCACATCTCCCTTGGCGCCAAACAGGTGCAGGATGCGTCCGCTCGAGGGTGACGGCACCTCGACGACGGCTTTGTCGGTCTCGACCGAAACCAGTGGCTGATCGGTAACGACGTGATCGCCTTCGTTGACATACCAGTTCACGATCTCGGCCTCTTCGAGGCCCTCTCCGAGATCCGGCAATACGAACTGGCGCATGGGATAAACCCGCTGGCAATCAACTGAATTGGCACGCTTTACGCGCGGCCGTGACGATACGATCAACCGACGGCATCATGTGTTGCTCGAGCCGCGCCATCGGAACGATCGTGTCGTAGCCGGTGACGCGGGCCACGGGCGCGAGCAGAGAGGTCAGAGCGCGCTCGGCAATCAGCGCCGCGATCTCGGCTCCGAATCCGCCGGTGCGTGTCGCCTCGTGCACGATGACACAACGCCCGGTTTTTGCGACCGAACCGAGCACCGTGGCTTCATCGTAAGGCTTGAGCGTGGCGAGATCGATGACCTCGGCGGCGATGCCGTCGGCAGCCAGCGCGTCGGCCGCCGCCATGGTTTCCTTCAGCATCGCGCCCCAGCTAATCAGCGTGACGTCGCGGCCTTCCCGCAGGACAAAGGCGACATCCAGCGGCAAAGCCTCACCGTTATCTTCCACCTCGCCTTTCGCCGCGCGGTAGATGCGGGTCGGCTCCAGAAATACCACCGGATCGGGATCGCGGATCGCGGCGAGCAGCAGTCCGTAGGCGCGCTCCGGCGACGAGGGAATGACGACGCGCAAACCCGGGATATGGGCGAGCATCGACTCGGTGCTTTCGGAATGGTGTTCCGGCGCGCGAATGCCGGCACCATGCGGCGTACGCAGAACCATTGGGCAAGTTAGCCGTCCCTGCGTGCGGTTGCGGATTCGGGAGGCGTGGTTCGCCAGTTGATCGATACAGGGATACAGAAACCCCATGAACTGGATCTCGCCGACGGGCTTCAACCCCTGCGCCGCCATGCCGACACAGAGCCCGCTGATCAGGAGTTCGGCAAGCGGCGTATCGAGGACGCGCTCCGGGCCGAAGCGCGTTTGCAGGCCAACGGTTGCGCGGAAGACGCCGCCGTTGATGCCGACATCTTCGCCAAGCACGACGACATCAGGGTCATCCTCCATCGCGCGGGCGAGCGCCAGATTGACGGCCTCGACCAACGTCACCTCAGGCATCGCCCTCTCCCGCGAGTTGGCGGCGCTGCGCGGCGTACGTCTCGGGCAGCTCGGCATAGAGATGATCGAACATGGTTTCGGGTCGGCGCGGCTCCGTTGCCAGGTAGCGCTCAACCGCCGCCTCGACGCGCTCATGGCACTCCGCCGCGAGCTGTTCCTCGTCCGCCTTGCTCCACATTTTTTGACTGACGAGATAGCTCCTCAGGCGCGTAATCGGCTCTTCTTTCCAACGGGCCTGGACTTCGTCAGCCGAACGATAGCGTAACGCGTCATCGGAGGTCGTATGATCGCCGAGCCGGTAGGTGACCGCCTCGATGAAACGCGGGCCCCGGCCCTCACGGGCGGCGGCAATGGCGTCTTCGGCCGCGGCGCGCATCGCCACAACATCGCTGCCGTCCACCTGCTCGCCGATGAAGCCGGCGGCGACGGCTTTCTGCGCCAGCGTTTCGCAACCGGTCTGTAGTCGTAACGGGACGGAAATAGCCCATTGATTGTTGGTGGCGACGAACACGACCGGCAATTTGTGCACGCCGGCAAAATTCATCGCCTCGTAGACATCACCCTTCGAAGTGGCGCCATCGCCGAACATGCATACGGCGACGCGCGGCTGCTTGCGAAGCTTGAAGGCATAGGCAACGCCGGCGGCATGCGGCGCCTGCGATCCCACGGGAACGCAAAACGGGAAATCCTCGACCGGTCCGGAGAATTGATTGCCCCGCTCGTCCCCTCCCCAGAACAGCAGGATCTCCTCCAGCTTGACGCCACGCCAGATCAGCGCGCCATTGTCGCGATAGGAGGGCAACAGGACGTCCTCTGCGCGCATCGCGCTGGCTATCCCGACCGACACCGCCTCTTGGCCGAGCGAAACGGCGTACGTCCCGAGCCGGCCGGTGCGCTGCAATGCGACAGCCTTTCGGTCAAAGTTGCGGAGCAGC
Source organism: Bradyrhizobium sp. RDI18 (assembly GCF_043203335.1). Classification (NCBI taxonomy): domain Bacteria; kingdom Pseudomonadati; phylum Pseudomonadota; class Alphaproteobacteria; order Hyphomicrobiales; family Nitrobacteraceae; genus Bradyrhizobium; species Bradyrhizobium sp. RDI18. The sequence goes on from NZ_JBICRN010000008.1 coordinate 1,468,017, forward strand.
AGCATCGCTCGATAGAGCGCAGTGAGGAGGTTGGCATCGGAGGCGAATGCAGGGAGCGGCCGGTTAATCGAGCCGTCTGGCGCGAGGTAATTGCGGTGGCGCACCTCAAAGCGCGCGATGACGGGAAGTCCTCCGTCTGACATTTTTTTGCTGGCCACGTCCTCGCTCCCAGAGCGATTCTGCATCCCACAATTCGTAATTGGTGCTGGGCCGGAACAATACAAGATGGGCTCACCCATCTTGTATGGTCTTGTATGGTCGTTGCTGCACCGCGCTCGCGAGGCGGCCTTTACCACCGTGGAAACGACACCGCGTCAGTGGTATATCAAGCCATGGCAAATGGTCAGGTTGTCCTCGTAACAACTGAACCGTTGGGAGGCGGTGCACCCGTTCGCTCGGTCTACTATGTGGCTGAACGGGATCCGGCAAAGGCCGAGGCAATCATCGCAGCAATGATGGCCCCGAATGAAAGGGTCGAGGCCTGGGGGCCACTTCCGGCGGCGGCTGTCCAGGCGCTCGGATTGAAGCCCGGCGATTTCACGCGCGGGTGATATCAAGCAACAGTGTGAGACGCCGCGCGATCGCCGGGCGCGACCGTTTTCAGGATGCCGTCACTTGCAGGGTTTGGAATCCCTGACGTCGAACCGGCCCATGGCGCCGGCAATCACGAAATCGTTGTAATCGAGCATCAGCGCGCGGGAGACGCCGTTCTCAAACAGCTCGAACGACATGGCGTAAACCGGCGTCTGCTCGCCGTCTTTCGCCTTGGCGTCGCGGTCGTAATAGCTCACGGTCACGGGCCAGCGGGTCAGCGCCTTCATCTGGTCGTTCACGGTCGACGGATCGGGCGATGCAATGCTTTGGGTGCCCGGGATCGGTTTCCCGATCACCGACAGCGTGTTGTAGACTTTTTCGCCATTATCCGAGCCGTCATAGACCATCAGCTCCAGCACCGACTTGCCCGCCCGCGCGGCGGCGATGATGTGCTGGATCTGCTCGGTCGGGAACACGACCTTGCCGTCGAGCTCGAACGTCTTCGCAACCGGCTGTTTCAGCTTGACCGTGATGCGGTCGCCGACCCGTTCCGCCACGCCGTCGATCGGCGCGGAGTCGGTATCGTTCATGCGGGTGTCGATCTTGAAGCGATAGCTCTTGCCGGCGGCATCTTCCCAGGAATGCGAGCGAAGATCGCTCAGCGTCAGCCTGCCCTCGCCGCTGTCGAGTTCGGACACCTGGCGGAATTCGGAGGTGTAGCCCTCGCAGGCGCTGCCTGAAAAATTGTAGAGAATGCGCCCGCGCGCACCCGATATCGCATTGGATCCGCGCGACTTGACCAGCTTCAATTCATACAGCGCCTGGTGGGCGAGAAATGGCCCGCTGGCGCCAGCCAGCGCCGGACCGCTTGTGAAGCCTGAGAGCAAAGTGGCGGCAGCCGAAAATACCAAAGCACGAACCGGAATCGGGAACGAGCTAGCCATGTTCTATTTTTTCCTCGAGGGAGATTCGACTACATTAGTGACGGGTCCATTGCGCCGCAACTAGGGCGGCGCCACGAAAAACGCAAGAATTCGAGGCCGGGGCGCGCCGTTTTTTGGCATTTTCGGGCACGATCCGCTTCGATCGCCATGCGGACGGAAGCTCCACCGTCGCTTGCAAGACAAAGCGCGATGCGCGAAACAATGCGCCCCTGACCGCAGGTCAGGAACAGTCACATCAAGCGGGGATGCAAAACATGGCGGGTACGGTCGAACAGAAGCTGGCGGCACAAGGTATCGTCGTGAACGAGCCGCGCACCCCCATGGCGAACTATGTCGGATTCGTGCGCTCGGGAAACCTGCTGTTCGTCTCGGGCCAGGTCTGCGCCGACGCCGAAGGCAAGCTGATCGCCAAGGGCAAGCTCGGGGCCGGCGTCACGATCGAACAGGGATACGCCGCGGCGCAGGGCTGCGGCATCAACCTGCTGGCCCAGGTCAAGGCGGCGCTCGGCGATCTCGACAAGGTCGTGCGCGTGGTCAGGCTCGGCGGCTTCATCAATTCCGCGCCTGATTTTCTCGACGGGCCCAAGGTGCTCAACGGCGCCTCCGACCTGATGGTCACGGCATTTGGCGACAAGGGCCGGCACGCCCGCACCACGGTCGGCGTCGCTTCGCTGCCCTCGGATGCCGCCGTCGAGGTCGACGCGATCTTCGAAGTGTCCTGAAGCGGAGCAGGCTCTCGTGCGCGCGCCGGACTGGCTGACGGCAAGGCCGGTCGCTCATCGCGGCCTGCATGATATTTCGCGTGGCATCGTCGAAAACATGCCGGCGGCCGCGCAGGCCGCCGTCGGCGGCAATTTCGCCATCGAATGCGATATCCAGCTTTCGTCCGACGGCGAGGCGATGGTCCATCACGACAATGCGCTCGGCCGCCTCACCGACGGTTCGGGCGCGTTGCTCGGTATGACCGCGGCCGAACTCAAGGCCGTCAATTTCAAGGATACGCCAGAACGGATGATGACGCTCGGCGATCTCTGCGCGCTGGTCGCCGGCCGCGTGCCGCTGGTGATCGAGGTGAAAAGCCATTTCGACGGCGATCGCCGGCTGGTGAAACGGATGGCAAAGGTTCTCGCTTCTTATGACGGCCCGGCGGTCGGGATGTCCTTCGATCCGGATCAGGTGGTGGCGCTGCGGGAACTGATCCCTGGCCGCGCCCGCGGCATCGTAGCCGAACACGACTATACCGCCGAGGAGTGGCCGGAAGCGTCAGCGGAACAGCGCCGCGGCATGACGCATCTGCGCCACGCTTTTCGCACCCGGCCGCATTTCGTCGCCTATTGGGTGAATGAGCTGCCCGCGGCCGCGCCCTGGATCGCCCGCAACGTTTTAGGCCTGCCGTTGTTGGCCTGGACCGTGCGCACACCGGAGCAGCGTGCGCAGGCGGCGCGCTACGCCGACCAGATGATCTTCGAGGGGTTCCTGCCGGGAACCTGATCTGTCAGCGCCACCTTGAACTCGCCTGCCCGATGCACGATCTTTGCAGGGCGTTGGTCGCCATGCGCGCTGGCTGATCGCATGATGGGACCGGTTTGAATTTCTAGATGGCATCATCCGAAATCACCCTCGAGGCCGTCCCCTCCGCCAGCGACATCAAAGCTGCGGATTGGGACGCCTGCGCCAATCCGGCGGGCGACCCGAACGGCCTCGAAAACCTGGACACGCTGGCTGCGCGGAACGGCTCCTGCGCCGCTGCAAAGCCGGCCTATAACCCCTTTGTTTCTCATGCCTTTTTTGTAGCCGCGGAGGCTTCTGGCTCGGCCTGCGCCCGCACGGGCTGGGGCCCTCGGCATCTGCTGGCACGGCTCGACGGCGAGATCGTCGGCGTCGTGCCCTGCTATCTGAAAGCCCATTCGCAAGGCGAATATGTCTTCGACCGCGGCTGGGCGGATGCCTATGAGCGCGCCGGCGGTCGTTATTATCCCAAACTGCAGGTCTCGGTGCCGTTTACGCCTGCCACCGGCCCCAGACTTCTGATCCGCGACGGCGTCGACCGCAAACAGATCGGTTCGGCGCTGGCGCGCGGGCTAATGGCGCTGTGCAACGCGACCAACGCCTCCTCCGTGCATGTGACCTTTGCCCGCGAGGCTGAAGCGAAGTTGTTGGGTCAGCATGGCTTCCTGCAACGCAACGACCAGCAGTTTCACTGGCACAACGAGGGCTACGGTAGTTTTGACGATTTCCTGAACTCGCTGAATTCGCGCCACCGCAAAGCGATCAAGCGCGAGCGACGCGAGGCGGTCGCCGCCGGCGTCACGATCCACCGCTTGACCGGAGCCGATATCACCGAGGACGCGTGGGATGCGTTCTTCGCGTTCTATATGGAGACCGGCTCGCGCAAATGGGGCCGACCCTATCTGACGCGAAAATTCTTCTCGCTGATCGGCGAGAGCATGAGCCGCGACGTGCTCCTGGTGATGGCCAAGCGCAACGGCCGCTGGATTGCGGGTGCCATCAATTTCATCGGGTCGGACACGCTGTTCGGCCGCAATTGGGGCGCGGTCGAGCATCACCCGTTCTTGCATTTCGAGGTCTGCTACTATCAGGCGATCGATTTTGCGATCGAGCGCGGCCTGAAGGTCGTGGAGGCCGGCGCGCAGGGCGAGCACAAGCTGGCCCGCGGTTACCTGCCGCAAACCACCTATTCCGCGCATTTCATCGCCGATCCCGATTTGCGCCGCGCGATTGCCGACTATCTGAAGCGCGAGCGCGCCTATGTGGCCGAGGTCGGACGGGAACTGACCGAGGCCGGCCCGTTCCGCAAGGCCGCCGACGAGACTTGACCGGTTGAGCTGGCGACGTGAGATTTGAGATCAACCTTGAGGGAAGAAGCCCATGCCCGCCTACGACGCCAATAACCCTTTCGCAAAAATCCTGCGCGGCGAGTTTCCCTGCCACAAGGTTTATGAGGACGACCATGTGCTGGCCTTCCTCGACATCATGCCGCGTTCGCCCGGCCACACGCTGGTGATCCCAAAAGTCCCCGCCCGCAACATCCTCGACATCACGCCCGACGATTACGCCCATGTCGCGCGCGCCGCCCACAAAATCGCCGCAGCAGCTATGAAAGCCTTCAACGCCGACGGCGTTACTGTGCAGCAATTCAACGAGCCCGCCGGCGGCCAGGTCGTGTTTCATTTGCACATGCACGTGATGCCGCGCCACGATGGCGTGGCGCTGCTGCCGCCCGCCAGCCGCAAGGAAGACGTGAAAGTGCTGGAGGACAACGCGACCAAGCTGATGGCGGCGCTGGGGTAGCCGGGCGGTCTCACCCCGTCATTGCGAGCGCAGCGAAGCAATCCATCTCACAGCGAAAAGAAAGAATGGATTGCTTCGCTGCGCTCGCAATGACGGGAAGAAGCAATCACTCGGTCTCTATATCCCCGCCCTTCGGCTGCGCCAGCGGCGAGAACTCGCAGCGGTCCGGCTTGACGTCGAGCAGCGGCGTCTCGTCGAGGCAGTCGAGGCCGCGCACCAGGATTGTGTTGCCTTCGACGCCGACGAACTTCACGATCGAGGTGCCGATCGGATTGGGCCGTACCGGTGAGCGCAGCGAGAAGGTGCCGCGGGTCTTCCGGTTGTTCTTCGGGCTCTGCAGCACGAGATCGCGGCGCGAGTGATGCAGCCAATAGATCACTTCGAGATTTTCATAGAAGTCGACGCCCTTGATGGCAGGTACCCACGGCTCGAAAATCTCGAGCCGGCAGACCGGGCCGTCGTGGCGGCCCTGCCGCGGTGTCTCAAGCCGCGATTTCCAGGGCGTGCGGATGCGGCCGATGAAGACCAGCCCGGCATCGCGGGCCGGCGGCATGTCGACGGTAACTTCGCCCTCGCGGAGTTTGGTGTCCTGAACCATTGCCTAATCCAGTGAGATGGGCACCGCTCGCGTGCAACTTTTCTTGTCGGAGCGAGACAGTACCGGATTATGGGCCCTGCAATCAACCGAGCCACCATTTGCCGGCCAGAAGGATGATCTCGCCCGAGACCACGCCGGCAAAGATCGAGCGTCGCGTCTGCATGAACACCGCAAAGCCTGCGGCTACTGCGCCATAGCGCAGCCAGTCCGGCACGCCGGCCAGCGCGCCCGGCGGCTGCACCAGGATCTGCGCGATGACGCCGGCGAGAATCGCGGTCGCCACCGCCCTCACCCACACCAGGACTTCCGAGCCCTCGTCGACGCCGGCGCCGAACCACAGCCCGGCCATCCGCCAGATCTCGTTGGGCAGGAAGCCTGCAAGCACGAGCACCAACAGCGCGTGCGGGCTGCCGAAAAATTCGCTCATGCGCGCGCCCTCTCCCGCCACCAGTGCACGCCGTAGGCAATGCTGCCGGCGGTGACGCCGCTGATCAGGATGTCGACGCCGGTATGCAGCATCGACACCAGCGGAAACAACGAAAGCCCCAGCACCAGCGCCAGCACATCCGATATCTGTTTGCAGTTGCGCGCCGTCGACAGCAGGAACGCCAGCGGCGTCAGCAGCAGGATCGCCGCCGCAAACAGCGGCGGCAGCTTGGCGGCAAGTACGTAGCCAAGCGTAGTCGCGATCATGCATACAGTGACAAGTCCGCAGCCGAGGCCATGCGTGAACGCAATCCGCCGCTCGCGTGGTACCTTTGGCAGCAGCCGATAGCATTCGACCCAAAGCGTGACGGCGATGAAATGCGTCGCCAGCACGAGGTGGCGGCGCCTGGTCTTGGGTGTCTTCATCAGGGGCAACACCGATACCACCATCGGAAACAGCCGGATCGCGCTCACCGTCACCGCAATCGCCGCCTGAACCGCGGTCGCCCCCGAGCCGAGCGTCGAGATCAGGATGATCTGCGCCGGACCAGCCCAGACCAGCAGCGTGCTGCCGAGCACCCAGCCGAGGCTGAAATGGCTATCATGGGCCAGCGCGCCGATGCCGAGATAGGTCGCAAACAGCACCAGCGTGAGCACGGTGGATGCGACCGAACTCACGCCCCATGCGAAGGCGCGAAAGGGGCTTTTCCATTGGGGAGAGTCGGGTGGAGGCAGCGCCACGGATGACCAGATGGAGGTTTGAGTCGTGACGGGCATAGGGCTGGCGAATGCGGCCTGCGTCAAGCAAGCGCGGCTCAGGGCGGCTATGCAATCAATGGCAATTGCACTGTCATTCCGGGGCGATGCGAAGCATCGAACTATGGTGCGCAATTGCGCACCTGAGATCTAGTCCTCCGGACCATCCCGGAATGACGGAGCAAGTGACCTCACCCAGCCACGCCCCTGTTCCTTAGCACAAAGCACGCCCCGCCGGCCTTGCGGATGCGGTTGCAGAGGTCGTCGGCCTCGCCGCGGCTGTCGGCGCCGAAGCGCACCTGGTAGAACGTCGCCGGGCCGCGGCTGCGCAGGCGCGAGGCGAGAATGCTGGGGTCGCGATTGCCGATCACGCTCGAAAGGCGCGAGACCGCGCGCCCATACATCGCAAGCGCCTTGTCGCGTGAAAAGCCGGCGGCGAGCTGCACGCCCCACAACTTCGCGGCGGCGAGCTTCACGCGCTGCTCCAGCCCGGCGATAAAGGGATTGGGAACCTGCTTCAAAAGCGCCATCAATTCGCGGCAGCTCGATGTCGGGATCTCGTTCGGGCTGCTTGCCGCCCTTTCCCGCCGCGGCCCACTCCTCCACCGTCGAACCAGTGATGGCGACGACGTAGTTGCGGGTCTCCTGCGGCATCCCGCCAGTACCGGCCAGCCATTCCTGCACCCGCCGCGGTCCGGCATTGTAGGCTGCCGCCGCGAGCCCGAGATTGCCGAATTGATTGCGCAACTCGTCAAGAAACTCGGCCGACTTCGGCAGCGCCTGCACGGGATTGAAGGGATCGAGCAGGCCGCGCTCGTTCGCCGTTCCCGGCATGAATTGCGCAATGCCCTGCGCCCGCGCGCCGCTGCGCGTCACCGGCCCCACCGCATCGGACTGAAAGCGGCTCTCCTGCCAGATCACGCGCGCGAAGAACTCCAGCGGCAGGTCCGACGCCCTCGCCGCCGACTCGATCATCAGGCACATCGCCTCGCGCGCCTCGCTCTCGCGCGCGGTGGCCGGCTTTTGGCTAGCTGTCGCGCTCGACCGGGTAGCCTCACCCGCGTCCTCCGCGAAGGCGTTCGCAACTGAGGACAAAAGCCACAGCGTGCACCATAGGGCGCGAAGAAATCGACCTCTTTGCATGGCAGTTCGCAATCCGGGAATGCGTATTGCGGTGGAAACGTTGGTCAAACGATCATGGCTTGCAGGCGGATCCGCCACCTCTCCGCTGCGCGCCGCCTTTTTTGCGTTGCAATTGCTCCGAAATCCCCGCCATCGGAACCGCCGTTAATTTACGTTAACGCCGCATTTTGCGGCGGCCGGACTTTTACGGGCAACAAAGCGGGGTAAAAGTCTCCTCACTTTTTTGGGAGACTTCCAATGCAGGACCGGCGCGAGAGCGTGCGCGACAAGGTGATGTATGGCGGCGTCGCCGAGATCGGCGAATGCGGCGCGACGCGCGAATGCATCGTCCGCAATATCTCCGATCACGGCGCGACCATCGAATTCAGCAATGACGTGCAGTTGCCGAAAGAGCAGCTCTCGCTGCGCATCGCGCGTAAGGGTCGCTCCTTCCTCGCCAGGGTCATCTGGTGGCGCGACAATTTCGTCGGTGTCGCATTCCATGGGCAAAGCCCGGCCGAGCCGGTCTCCGACCTCGAGGAGCGGCTGCGCAGAAGCGAGATCAAGAAGCGGCAGCTCCAGCGCCGGATCGACGAGTTGCTCAGCGAGCGCTGAAGCTGCAAGATGCCAAAAGAAAAGGCCGGCTGTCGCCGGCCTTTTTGCATTCTCTCGTCGCGTCGCTCGGTCGAACCGCGATCACACCTTGACCAGCGGACCCTTCGAGGCTGGACCCTTGGAGCCGCCGCCCCCGTTGGGACCGCCCGGCTTCGGCTTGCGCTTGCGCGCTCCCGGCAGCTTCTCCGGCTTCGGCGTGACCGGGCCCTCGACGAACTCGAAGCCGATCTTGTCCTTGTCCTCGGCGTCCTTGACCAGCACGACGCGCACATGGCCGCCGCCCTTGAGCTGACCGAACAGCACCTCGTCTGCCAATGGCTTCTTGATGTGCTCCTGGATCACGCGCGCCATTGGCCGCGCGCCCATCTGCTCGTCATAGCCATGCTCGATCAGCCAGGCCTTGGCGGGCTCGGACAGCTCGATGGTGACGTCGCGATCGGCAAGCTGCGCCTCGAGCTGCAGCACGAACTTCTCGACCACCATGCCGATCACGTCGGCGTTGAGATGGGCGAACGAGACGATCGCGTCCAGCCGGTTGCGGAATTCGGGGCGAACTGCCGGTTGATCGCCTCGTGGTCGTCGCCTTCCCGCTTGTTGCGCGTGAAGCCGAAGGCCTGCCGCGCGAGGTCGGCGGCGCCCGCGTTGGTGGTCATGATCAGGATCACGTTGCGGAAATTGACCTGCTTGCCGTTGTGGTCGGTGAGCCGGCCGTGGTCCATGATCTGCAGCAGCACATTGTATAGATCCGGATGCGCCTTCTCGATTTCGTCGAGCAGCACCACGCAATGCGGATGCTGGTCCACGCCATCGGTCAGAAGGCCGCCCTGGTCGAAGCCGACATAGCCGGGAGGCGCGCCGATCAGGCGCGACACCGTGTGCCGCTCCATGTATTCAGACATGTCGAAGCGCAACAATTCAACGCCGAGCGAGGCCGCGAGCTGTTTTGCGACTTCGGTCTTGCCGACGCCGGTCGGACCGGAGAACAGGTATGAACCGATCGGCTTCTCCGGCTCGCGCAGGCCGGCGCGCGCCAGCTTGATCGAGGCGGATAGCGACTCGATCGCCTTGTCCTGGCCGAACACCACGCGCTTCAGCGTCTGCTCGAGATGCTTCAGCACCTCGGCATCGTTCTTTGACACGCTCTTGGGCGGAATCCGCGCCATGGTCGCGATCGTGGTCTCGATTTCCTTGATGCCGATCGTCTTCTTGCGCCGGTTCTCGGCGACCAGCATCTGCGCCGCGCCCGACTCGTCGATCACGTCGATCGCCTTGTCCGGCAGCTTGCGGTCGTGGATGTAGCGCGACGACAATTGCACCGCCGCCTCGATCGCCTCATTGGTATATTTCAGCCGGTGATAATCCTCGAAATAGGGCTTCAACCCCTTCAGGATCGCAATCGCGTCTTCCACCGTCGGCTCGTTGACGTCGATCTTCTGGAACCGGCGCACTAGTGCGCGATCCTTCTCGAAATGTTGACGGTATTCCTTGTAGGTCGTCGAACCCATGCAGCGGATCGTGCCGGAAGCCAGCGCCGGCTTCAGCAGGTTGGATGCGTCCATCGCGCCGCCGGAAGTGGCGCCCGCGCCGATCACGGTGTGAATTTCATCGATGAACAGGATGGCGTTGGGATGCGCTTCCAGTTCCTTCAAAACCTGCTTCAGCCGCTCCTCGAAATCGCCGCGGTAGCGGGTGCCGGCGAGCAGCGTGCCCATGTCGAGCGAGAACACGGTGGCAGCGGCCAGCACTTCCGGCACTTCGGAATCGACGATGCGCTTGGCCAGCCCTTCCGCAATCGCGGTCTTGCCGACGCCGGCCTCGCCCACGAACAGCGGATTGTTCTTCTGCCGACGGCACAGCACCTGGATAGCACGGTTGATCTCGGCATTGCGCCCGATCACCGGATCGATCTTGCCGTCCCGCGCCTTCTTGTTCAGGTTGACGCAATAGGTTTCGAGCGCTTCGCCCTTCTTCTTGGCGTCCTCGTTGCCCTTGGTCTCGGTCTCCTCGTCGACGCCGCGCACCGGGCGCGCTTCGGAGACGCCGGGCCGCTTGGCGATGCCATGGCTGATGTAGTTGACCGCATCGTACCGCGTCATGTCCTGCTCCTGCAGGAAATAGGCGGCGTGGCTTTCGCGCTCCGCGAAAATCGCGATCAGCACGTTGGCGCCGGTGACTTCCTCGCGCCCTGAGGACTGGACGTGTATCACCGCGCGTTGAATCACGCGCTGGAAACCGGCCGTCGGCTTGGCGTCGTCGGCGCCGTCAGTCACCAGATTTTCGAATTCGGTCTCGAGATAATTGACGAGGCTGGTGCGCAGCTTGTCGAGATCGACGCTGCAGGCGCGCATCACCGCAGCCGCATCCGAGTCATCGATCAGCGACAGCAGCAGATGTTCGAGCGTCGCATATTGATGATGGCGCTCGTTTGCAATCGCCAATGCACGATGCAGGGATTGTTCAAGGCTTTGGGAAAAAGTTGGCATTCGCGTCCTCTATGGCCCCCGGTCATCATGATCGCCATTACCCGGTGAGGCAACAACAACCTTCGTCATCCCCTGTCATATAGTTACACACGATCGTGGCGAAAGACCGGTTCCGCAAGCGTGGTTTTCCTCTAAATTCGCGGCACCGCGGCGGCGTCACGCGACCTCTCCCCGAAAAAACTGCCGGGAATACGGTCGGCGTCCATCAACACCGATCAATGCAATCCCGTTCCTTATTTCCGGCCGGATCGCGAGCCACGCGCGACTATTTTTTTTCCATCACACATTGCAGTGGGTGCTGGTGCTTGCGCGCAAAATCCATCACCTGCGTGACCTTGGTCTCGGCAATCTCGTAGGTGAACACGCCGCACTCACCGATCCCGTGGTGATGGACATGGAGCATGATCTTGGTGGCCGCTTCGGCGTCCTTCTGGAAGAACTTCTCCAGCACATGAACGACGAACTCCATCGGCGTGTAGTCGTCGTTCAGAATAAGCACGCGATAGAGGTTCGGACGCTTGGTCTTCGTCTTGACCTTGGTGATGACCGATGTTGATGGTCCGCCGGTTCCGGCGTTGCGGTTCTCGTCATTGCTCATTCGGAGAGCAGAAGATGACCTTGCCGGCACGGACGGACAAGCTTTGAAGGTTGGCTGCAACATGGCTCAGGCGTTCGAAATTCCAAAAGGGATGACCGGAGAGCGCATCCGGGCCCGCACGCGATCGGCTCTGACGTGAGCCACCGCCTGGTGCCCAGTAACGCTTTATTCCAGATCGCCGCTCCCGGTCCGACCCGTTGGCCGGATCAGCACCTGGAATATGGGTCCGCCGCCGGATGGCCGCAAGCGCATTGATGTTGCCCTGCCACGTCCCGCGACCGGCCCGATTCCCGGCTCGGCTATCCGGAGCAAGGTTAATCGTTTCTGCCGGATTTGACAAAGGACGGCGACGGCCCGTTTAGCGCCGTTGAGCATACCGGGGTCTTTTGGCGACCGGCCTGGCGGTGCACGGGCCTTTGACCCTTTTTTCGGAACCGGTCTAACCAAGTCGGTCACGATCGGGCCTGGCTGTTCAATTCGATTGGACAGTCGCTGGCCAAGCTGCGCGTCGCGAAGTAGCGGCCTCCATCGAGGCGGAAAGAAAAAAGCCCGGCCGCTACGGCCGGGCTTTTGTTTTTCGAAGTATGGACCCGCGAATTAGTGCGCGGCCGGCGTGAACTTCGCGACCAGGCCTTCGTAGGGCTTGTAGGCCTGCTTGGCGAGGTCGGTGTAGAGGCCGGCAATCTTCTGCGACTCCGCGACAAATGTTTCGTAGGAAGAACGCGCAAATTCGGTCTGGGCTTCGAGCGCCTTGTCCAGCGACTTCACGCCGGAGAGCTTTTCGACAAACGACTTGGTGTCTTCGAACGATTTCTTGGCGTAATCGCCGTAAGCGGTGGCGATCGCCTGAACGCCGCTCTGCACGTTGGTTGCGGAAACGGCAACCGATTCGAGATGCTCTTTGCCGTAGTTCTGAATGTCTTCAATTTTGACCATCATGGAGTCCTTTCCCAGACTAAGCGTTCCTATTGCCGGGAGGTCCCGGCTCCCTGACCACCACGCCTCTATATGTGCACCGCACAATAAAGTCAAGAAATATTGTGCGACGCACAAATACGGCCAATTGACGGAAAACCCCGGGGTCTTACGCAACGGTTAATTAATCTTTTGGCAACTCGCTCCGCCTAACCTGATTCTGGACTTGTTCGCCTTCCGACAGACAGCCTGAAAGCTGTTTGTGAACAGCATCTTAGCTAGAAAAGCGACTTGATCGGCCACTCCAGCCTCGCGTCATGGCCGGACCGGCGCTTCGAACGGGGAACCATCAGCGGTTTAGCGGGCACAATTTTGCCTCACGAGCCGGTGATCAAGACAGAAATTGGGACGGGGAAGTAAATGCTTCGTACAACCTTGGCTTCCTCGCGCGCATTGCGGGTGTGCGCCCTCGGACTCTTTACCTTCACCACGGCAATACTGATCTCGAGCGAGAGCGCCGAAGCGCGCCGCTCCAAGCACCGCCGCCACCATCACGTCGCGCGCGAAAGCTACAGCCCGCAATTCTCCTCCATCATCGTCGACGGCAATTCAGGCGCGGTGCTCGCCTCCAACAATCCCGACGGTATCCGGCGCCCGGCGTCGCTGACCAAGATCATGACGCTCTATCTGCTGTTCGAGCGCCTGGAATCCAGCAAGATGAAGCTCGACACCGAAATGGAAGTCTCCGAGCACGCCTCCGAGCAGGCGCCGACCAAGCTCGGCCTGCGTCCGGGCCAGACCCTCAAGGTCGAGGATGCCATCAAGGGTCTTGTGACGCGTTCCGCCAATGACGCCGCCGTTGTGGTCGCCGAGGCGATTGCCGGCGATGAAGCCGAATTCGCCAGGCTGATGACGCGCAAGGCGCGCGCGCTCGGCATGAGCAAAACCACCTATCGCAACGCCTCCGGCCTGCCCAACGACGAGCAACTGACCACCGCGCGCGATCAGGCGACCCTCGGCCGCGCCATCCAGGATCGCTTCCCGCGCTACTACCGCTACTTCGCGACCACGGTGTTCAATTATCGGGGACAGTCGATCCGCAATCACAATCGCCTGCTCGGCAATGTCGAAGGCGTCGATGGCATCAAGACCGGCTACACCCGCGCGTCAGGCTTCAACCTCGTAAGCTCGATGCGCCGCGGCAACCGCCACCTGATCGGCGTGGTGCTGGGCGGCCGCAGCGGCGGTTCGCGCGATGCCACCATGCGCAACCTGCTGGCCGAAAACCTCGAGAAGGGCGCGACCAAGCGTACCGTCGTTGCAATCACCGAGCGCAATCCCGCCGACGGCACCGTCGATGTCGCCGCAGCCGAGACCGTAGCACGTCCGGCCGAAACGGCTCAGTCCGGCGGCGCCGCCGCCGAACCCGGGCTCGCCGCCATGCCGGCCACCCGCTCGATCGCGCCGGCCAAGCCGTCTCTGATGGCGGCGGCTGCCGCTGCCCTGCCCGCGCCGCCCACCAAGGTCGAACAGAACAAGTTCGAACAGCAAGCCAGGCCTGAACCCGCACCATTGACCAACGGCGTCATCCAGGCCCAGGCGATATCAGCCATCCCCGGCTCGGCTGAGCCGATGAAGCCGGTCAAGGTCAAGACGGTTCAGGTCAAGGCAGGACCGATGAAGCTCGCTTCAGCCGGCCCCTCGCAGCCCGCGGCGCCGCCGATCACCAACACCATTCCGGCCCGCCCTGAAATCGCCGAGACCTCCAGCGCCGTCGTCGCAAAGGCCGCGGAGACCAAGACCGAAGCCGCCAGGGTCGCGATGCCACCGCAGCCGGCCAATCACGGTACCGGACAGGGCGTGCTCGGCGTGTTGCCCGCTTCCAGCCTGACACAGATCCCCCCGCAAGCCCCGCACGCGCAAGCGCTGGCCTATGCCGATCCGGCACCCCACGCCCAGCCGCCTGCCGTCCAGCAGAACAGCGCCGTCAAGCCGGCCGCGCCGGCGGTGGTCCGCACCGGCTGGATCATTCAGGTTGGTGCGCTCGAAAGCGAAAGCGAGGCCAAGCAGCGGATCGATCTCGCCCGCGCCAAGGCCAGCGCGCTGCTCGGCAAGGCCGATCCGTTCACCGAACCGGTGGTCGCCAAGGACAACCGCACGCTCTACCGGGCCCGCTTCGCCGGCCTCGAGCGCGATCAGGCCGAAGCGGTCTGCAAGACCCTCAAGCGCGCCGACATTTCCTGCATCACCGTTCGCAACTGATCCGGACGTTTCTTTGAGTTTGGCAAGGCCGGCGCCGCAAGCGCCGGCTTTGTTGTTTTCCAAACACAGTCGCGACGGCTCTTGCGAGATCACGCCCAAGGCGGCCCGCGAAAACTTCTCGTCAAGAATTTCCGGTTAGGTTTCCCTGCAATGAACGATCGACCACGCCGGACAACGGCGGGCGATATGGGGCGTCAGTCAGAGAACGGCATGGAAGCAACTCGCGGTTTGTAGCGTCGGTGGCGTGAGCCGGAGTTAGCTGGAATGCGTGCGAAGAAGAGTATCCTTGGCCTCGTTTACGCGGGCAGCGAGGTACGTCGAGCCCCCTGGTCGGGATGCAGTTTCTTCATCAGGGCGCGGTGCGCCCGGCTGATGTCGTCACGCCCCGCCCCAGGCTGCAGGCCAAGGATCTGATAGGCTTCCTCGTCCGTCATTTTTCCGCTCGCCGCCGTGCGGCGCTGCCGCCCTGCCGCATCGCCTTGCGCGTTCTGACGCCAAGCGGGAAACCGGCGGTCAAGATAGCTTTCAAGTAAGGCGACGCTCTCGGCGTCGAAGGCCGGTATCATCGCGATCAATTGCGGCAGGTCGAACTCGCCGAGCGAACGCCCGGCATTCGGCCCGTCCACGATCCGCCCCGACAGCTCGCCGCTGTCGTGATCGAGACTCATGTCGAGAAACTGCGAGCGGACGCGCGAGGCCTGCCCCGACGAACGCTGCGCGCCGCCGAAGATCCCGCCGATATTGCTGAAGCCGCCCGGCCCGAACGGCGACCAGCCGAGCAGGCCGGCGCCGAAGATGCCGAGCGGAATTGCCACCGCAAGCTCGCCGCGCAGCCCGGTGAAAGCTGCGACCGCCAGCGCCACCACGCCGCCCACGATCTTGATCGCGCGCGCGAGCACGACCGGGTTGGCTGCACGGAAACATCTGCAGCAGCAAGTACAGAAGGACAACGGCGACGACGCCGGCAATCAGGGTTGCCATGGCTCTAATATAGCGGCACTGGCGCCGAAAAGCATGACGCTCGGCACCTTCTCGCGCCCGGTGATCTGGCAGCCAAAGTCGTAATCACTTCATCTGGCCGATCAGTGCGGCCGCGCCGCTTGTGGTCTTCGACAGCCGCAGCAGCGCTTCGCGCCCGCCGGCGGCGTAGGCTGCGGCGGCGCGCAGCAGCTCGCGCAACTGCGCCGCGGCACCGGGGTCGAACCTGCACCATGCCCCGCCGGTGAGCCGCGCAATCTCCCGGAACGCCTGCTCGGCAGTCGGGTCGTGGCCTTCCTGGAACATGAACACGGGCACCTTGAGCAGGCCGAGCTCGCCGGCCTTGGCGCAGAGGTCGTCGACGGATTCCTCCATGGCATCGCCGACAAACACCATGGCGCGCACGCCGGACGCCACCGCCTCGCGGCGCGCTTCCGACAGCACCTTGCCGATCTGGGTGTTGCCGCCCTGGCAACCGATCTTGCTCATCAACCTTGCCAGTTGCGCGGAATCGGAGATCCAGCCCGTGGCGCGGCATTCGTTGAAGCCGCGGTAGTAGACCAGCCTGATATCGAGGCTGCCGAGCGAAGCCGCCTCGCGAAACATGTCGGCCTGCAGCGCGCAGGCCATATCCCAAGTCGGCTGCCGGCTCATGGTGGCGTCGAGCGCAAACACCAGCCTTCCCCTGGCGTCCGGGCGGTGCGGGGACATCGCGCGCGCTTTCGCCACGAAGGCCGCTATGTCTTCCGACGCCGACGGCTTGGCCTCCGGCAACGGACCGCCTTTACGTGTCTCGGCCTTTGCCGAAGCAACATCGCCTGCCGATTTTGGCTTGATAGGTTCACCGGCCATGAGCGCTCGCGAGTATCTAGCAAGCTCTATGTGGGACGGTGCGCGGCGCCGGTCAATGCGCCGGACGGTGGTGCAGCCGCAAACGCACGGTAGCGGTCAATTACCTAGTTCGTGACGGGCTTGTTCTTCGGCGCGGGATTGCTGGCCAGCGGAACGGACAGCGGCACCGGTCCCGGGCTGCTGGTGAGAACGTCCGGTATCTTGGTCGGCACGGGCTTCAACGCGCCACTCTTGTCGGACTCGTCAAGGAACCTGTCGAGCATCGACTGGATCGAGGATTTGGCTGCGTCAGGGCCGGTGTCGCGCATATCGTTGTGCTGGAAGCCGGTGTTCACGACGGTGATGCCCGCCTGCTCGCACTGCTCGTCGTCGGGCACGACGCCGGGGTCTGCCTTGAAATGGGTGTCCTGGGAGCGGAACGACAGGATCTTGAACTTGCCGTCGGTCAGGAACGGCACGCGCAAATTGTCCAGTGTCACGACTTTCTTGATGTCGTCGGGATACTGCTTGGCGAAATACATCGAGATGTCGCCACCCATCGAATGGCCGACCATGGTCACCTTGTCATAGTCGGCATTGGGCTGGAGCTTCTTCATTTCGTGGACAGCGAAATGGATGTTGGCGACGCCGCGCTGAATCTGCGGCAGACGGCCGACATAAGGTTCACCGATCTTGGTCACCATCGGTGGATCGGTCGGTAGATCGTGCTGCGGGCTTATCGCAAGATAGCCGCGCCAGGCGAACACGGTCGACAGGAATGAATACTCGGTGTTCTTGACGGTGTTGCCGTGATTGAGGATCGCAACCGGCAGCTTGATCAAGCCGGCATTGGCCTGCATTTCCTTGTCGCGGCGGACGGCAATATGCACCGCGACCAAGCGGTTGTCGCGGACGGGGATCATGAAACGCGATGGTCTCGTGCCGGATCGCCCACTTGTTCGCGGTGAAAAACGCGACAGCGACCAGCACGGAGAGTGAAAGCAGAACTAGAATTCCACGTTTCATATTTGTCTTCGTCCTCGGCCCGCTAGGGGCTCAACCCTGTTTGAGACTCTTTCGGTCCCTTGTTGATGATATATGTCACGATGGCGTGACATAAAGGCCAAATGTTGTGTATTGACCGCCTGATCATTGTGCGGTGCATCCATTCATTGTGCAGCCGCTCAGTTCCACAAATTTAGCCTCCTTTTTACTTACGACGCCTCCTTTCAAGCTTCGGTTCGAGCATCCGATAAAAGTCTAATAAAAACGGCGTAGTGCGGGACCGGTTCCCGGGAACCCGGTGCATCACGGTGCGTCAATACCAGCGACAGAGGATTCTTTTAAGCCGTCGTGTAGATGACGAGCTTCAAGGCCGGGTCGTCATTGGCCTGGAAACTCGCATACTCCAGTTTGAGCCGCCCCTTTTTGGGATGGATCAAGGATTTCCGTCCTGCCGCGATGCCGCTGACGTCATGGGCCTCCCACCAGCCAATGAATTCCGGACAGCCTTCGCGAAGGCGCGCTAGCAGGTCGCGAAAGGCTAGATCGCCGGCCCACAGGTCATGCGTCGCCCTGAACTGGGCAACCATGCGCCGGGCCTCATCCGCCCATGACCACCGAACAGCCGCCTCGTCGCGGGATTGGTCAGTACCGAGAGCAGGCTGTTGCGGTCGGCTTCTGCAAGCCGGCTGAACGCAAAGATTTCGTCGGCGGCCGCATTCCACGCGAGGACGTCCCAGCGCCGGCCGGTGACATAGGCCGGCAGATTGAGCTGCTCGACCGTGCGGCGGACGGCAGGCGGAACGGTCTCGCGGACAAAGGCGCGCCGGTCGGCATTTTGCGTCAGCTCTCTCAGATGCCGGTGTTCGGCCCTGGTCAGCCGCAGTGCGTGCGCCAGCGTTCAGTCTCGACCGCGCCAGCGAGGCGGTCGCGCATGCCGCCGCACACAGTGGTCCGTTCAAAATGACGGTCATCCAGCCGCGATAGGCTGAGCCGGCTGCCGATGGAGATCAGGCGCTGATGATGTCGCCGATGATGTCGTGGACTTCGAGCGGCTTGTCGACTTGGGTGAACCATTCGGCGCGGTTGGCGGCGCGGCGGCGGCCGCGCTCGTCGAGCGGCAGCTTGAGCTGGCGCAACAGGCTGGTCACTTCCTCGCGCGCGGTGACATGGCCCATGCTGGGCCGGGTGCCGAGGGTAGCCTCGTCGATGTTGTCCAGGGCCGTCAGTCCGCGCGGGAAGAATTCGCGGTAGACCACCCGCTCGGCGAATCCATCGATGGAACGGAAGCCGAGCCGCAGCGAAAGGTCCTTCAGGCTGTCGGCGACGAGCTGCTTGTTGCGCGATCCGATCATCGACAGGCGGTTGCGCACCACGATCCAGTCGGTGGTGGCGCCGTCGAGCTGGCGGCGCTTGCGCCTGGTGTCGCGCACCATCTCCGCATAATGGCTCTCGCCGGTTACCGTGTAGGTTGCAGGATCGACGGTGCCGAGCACGTCGAAATCGAGGAAGCTGTCGTTGATCGGGGTCACCAGCGTGTCGGCCATCGAATGCGCCAGCCGCATCAGGTAGGAGTCCGAACCGGGCGTATCGATGACGATGAAGTCGAAAGCGCGCTCGACGGTGCCGACCGCCGCCGCGAACTGCTGGAACTCGGAGTTTTCATTGTCGGCGATCTGCATCGTCTCGCCGAGCTTGATGCAGTAGTGCACGGGGATTTCGAGATCGAGACCGGTGCGGCGGGCCCACGCGCTCCGGTTGGCGATGTAGCGGGTAAAACTCTGCTGGCGGCAGTCGAGGTCGATGGTGGCGACGCGCTGCCCGGCCTTCAGCAGGGCAACAGCGATATGCAGGGCGGTGGTGGATTTTCCGGAACCACCCTTCTCGTTGCCGAGCACGACGACATGCGCCGAACCAAATTGACCCTGACTCGCCTGAAGCAACATGATTCAACCCCCGCTCGATATCTTCAAATCACAGCGCGGCTGCGGTCAAGTGAAATGCGTGACGACGCATTCAATTCGCTCGCGGTGTGTCTTAATCATGAATCCGATGGTGCGGATTTCGTTCCGTTGCAGCGATCTGCTCGCAGCCTTTTCGACAAGCGAGGGCGCACACATCTAGCTTTCGCGTTGAGCTGCCGCAGGCTTGCCATTCCCGAGTCACCTTGGCGGCAAAGCTCTGGCCTTATAAGGTCGGCGCGCCCGCCGAAAGTATCGGGGCCACCGGCCCCCTCACCCCGTCACAAGCTGCAAGAGATCGAGGCCAGATGTCGCGAAGTCCCATGGTCGTCCGTACCGTTCCCGCTTTGCGCCGCGCCGTCGAGGCCTTGCGCGCCCGCAAGGCCGCCGTCGCGCTGGTGCCGACCATGGGTGCGCTTCATGACGGACACATGTCGCTGGTCCGGCTCGCCAAGCGCCGCGCACAGAAAGTCGTCGTCTCGATCTTCGTTAACCCGACGCAGTTCGCGCCGACGGAGGATTTCGGCTCATACCCGCGCACCTGGAAGGCCGACCTCGCCAAACTCACCGCCGAGAAGGTCGACCTGGTCTGGAATCCGGACGTCAAGGCGATGTACCCGGACGGCTTCGCCACAAGGATCGTGCCCGAAGGTCCGGCTACCGCCGGGCTCGAGGATCGTTTCCGGCCGCATTTCTTCGGCGGTGTCGCCACCGTGGTCGGCAAGCTGTTCACGCAGGTCCGGCCGGACGTCGCGATCTTCGGCGAGAAGGACTTTCAGCAACTGCGGGTGGTGACGCAGATGGCCACCGATCTCGACCTCGGCGTCAAGGTGATCGGCTCGCGCACCGTGCGCGAACGCGACGGGCTGGCGATGTCCTCGCGCAACGTCTACCTCTCGGCCGAGGAACGGCAGGCGGCACCGACGCTCCATCGCGCCATGAAGGAAAGCGCAAAACGGCTGAAGGCCGGCGAGGATTTCGAGGCCGCAATGGCGGCCGGCCGCGAACTGATCACCGCCGCCGGGTTCGCGCTGGACTATTTCGAGGCCCGTCACGCCGGGACGCTGGCGCCGATCGCATCGATCAAGGAGGGACCGGTGCGGATCCTGGTCGCGGCGAAGCTCGGCACGACGCGATTGATCGATAACATCGGGGTTTAGGACGTAGCCGCAGCCCCGGTCAGAGCAGTCCCAGATCGCGCAATTCGCGCCGCATCGGTTCCGGCATCGCGGCAACGCCGGCAGCGGCGGATTTGGTGAGGTCCGGGGGTGCTGCGTCCTCGGTCAAATAGCGCCAGCCCTGGAACGGGCGCATCGGCCGCGGCGAGACTGCAAACACCTTGGGCTGCATCACCAGGCGGCACCGCCCGATACCGTCCTTGTCGCGGAAGGGTTCGATCGCGATGATTTTTTCGCGGGCGGCGATTTCACCCTTGATGACCCAGTAGAGCGAGCCGCCGGCGAGGATCTCGCCGTCGCGCTTCGGCGTCATCCGCGTGATGTGAACATGACGAAGCGGCAGGCCTTTTTCTTGGCGGTTGCCATGCGTTCGGCAACCCACCCTTTGAGTTCTTTGACCGACTCGCAGCCAACGGCGAGCTTGATGAGATGAAGCGGCATGATCCCGCCGATGTAGCGGCCCAGGCACGCTTTGAAAAGATCACTCCTTGTGGAGATCACTGCTCGTTTTCGGCAGCCCCCGACGCCGACGGCGCGAGCTGGACCGGCGCCGCAGTGGACGGCCGCTTCGGCGGCGCCGGCGGCGGCTTCTTGGCAGCCGCGAGTGCGGGCGAAGGCGCGGGTGACGGCGGTGTCGCCGCGGCCGGTCGCGGCGCGGCTGGCGATGCCGGCGCAGCAGTGGCCGGTGGCGACGGCTTCGCCGGCGGCTCGGGCGTCATGATGCTGACCGGCGGAGTAGAGGCCGAGGTCGGGAATTCGGCATTGGTCGGCTTTCCCGTCGGCTGGGACGGCGGTAGCGCCGCCATCATGCCGGCGGCAGTCTGCGGCGGCGCGTTCCACGACGCCGCGTGGCGCATGACCAGACTTTCGTAGACACGGTCTTCCATGTTGGCCGCGACCTGGCGCGTGTCGGTCAGCGAGCGGAACGCGCGGCAGGCCGCCGGCGTACAGCGGTCGCGCACGGTCAGCACATAGGCCATCAACCCGTAACGGTCGCGCTCGACGGCGCGACGCAGCGCCAGCAAATCGGAGCCAGCCCCGTTATTCGCGGTGGCGACATCGCCCAGCGAGGTCAACAGCGTGATCTGCGAGGCGGCGTAGGCGACCGCCGCCGCCACCGACTCGGCCGAACCGAACAGTGCCTTCTCGCATGCGGCGAGGACGGCATCACCGGCGAGTTCGTCGATACAGGAAAGCTGCGGCAATGCGGCGGTGGCCGTCGGAACCGGCCGCGCTTCGGTCGGCTGAACCGCGTTTGCCGTGCCTAACCCGCGGAAGGTCACGGCTCCCGCGACGCCAATCGCAAGCACCGTGACGAGCGCCAGCACGCCGTTGGCCACGGATCTCTCCGAGCGCAGCAGCGTGATCAGAACGACCAGCCCGACAAAGCCGGCCGTGGCCAGCGTCAGGTACAAAGGAAGGTTCGGCGAGCGCCAGATCTGATCCAGCGAAGCAGCCCAGGCCCAGTTCATGCGCAGTGTCCCTCAACGCAGCATCAAACGCGATCGAAAGGCGAATGCGTCTTTATCGCATTCGCTTTTCGGCAGAATGGTTCTGCGAACGGGGCCTTTTGACGGCGCTTTGAACGGAACTCCGTCAGCCGGCTGCTTGCGCACAACTGTTTCAGGAAATCGCGAGCTGGCTTTCCTTGGCGACCCGTTCGAAAGCTTCGGTCGAGCTTTTGATGCGATACTGACAGTCGTCGCCATCAGTCGGCAGCAGCCGGATCACCTCATAGGTGCCGCTGGCGGCCGGACGGGCCACGTTGCTGGCAGTAAAATAGACAGTCTCTCCAACGGAGTACTTATGCTTCAACGCCCTCTCCATTACGCAAGAACGCCGGCCGCGCTCACGGTCCCGCTAGCTTTCGGCCGACTTGAGAACCCTGCGGCAACCTAGCACAGGCCATCGCCCAAAAGCCAGCGGCATCGAGGCATGGCAAATGCGCAAATTCTGCATGTTTTTCAGGGCGATAAACGCCAATCCCAGGGGTTCCCAGTCATCCGCCTGCCCGGCATCGAAGCCGTCTTTCCCAAAATCGGACAGTCCGGCGGCAGATTGATCGAGGGCCGCAAGCCGCGGGCGGAGCCGCAGGACCCCCGGCTCGCTCCGTCGTCAGACCGTCTCGAACCGATCGATGACAAGCGTTTCGGCAAGGCCGGCGCGGGTCCATTCCTGGAATGCCGGCAACGACATCATCGCATCGAAATAGTGCCTCGCCTCGCCCTCCACTTCGATCGCATAGGTGCGGAAGCGATGCACCACCGGCGCAAACATCGCGTCTGCCCCGCCGAACGCACCGAACAGGAACGGTCCATCCTTGCCGTAACGGCGATGACAATCGGACCAGATCTCCTGAATGCGCGCCACATTGGCGCGTGCATCGTCCGATAGATCGACGGCACTGATCGGGCGGTGCAGGTTCATGCCGCATTCGTTGCGCAGCGGCATGAATCCCGAATGCATTTCCGCCGAAATCGAACGCGCATGCGCCCGGCGGGCGCGGTCTTCCGGCCACAGCTTCGCGTGCGGGTATTTCTCGGCGAGATACTCGATGATTGCGAGCGAATCCCACACCGTGACATCGCCATCGATCAGCGTCGGCACCTTGCCCGAATCCGAAAAGCTCAGGATCCGGTCCTTGTCCGCCTTGTCGTTGGTGTAGAGCGGGATGAATACCTCCTCAAAGGGGATGTCATTGGCGCGCAGCGCCAGCCATGGCCGCATCGACCATGACGAATAGTTCTTGTTGCCGATGACCAGTTTCAACATTTGCGGGGAAATCCTGTTGGGACCGGCATCTTGCCATAGTGCACGACACCCGTCCAACCTGTACATCACCATCGCGCAAGCCATCATCGGGGATGCCGCCACATGGGCGCCTATTGGGTCGATATCGCCGCCGTCGCCTTCTTCGTCGTCGAGTGGCTGGCCTATGGCTTCACGCTCGAACACACGGCTTACGGCCGCGACAGCCTTTCGGCGCGCATGAATGCCTACCGCGAGGTCTGGGTGCGCAACATGCTCGATCGCGAGGCGCGCATGGTCGACATGCAGATCATGGCCTCGCTGCAAAATGGCACCGCGTTCTTCGCCTCCACCAGCCTGATCGCGATCGGCGGCGCGCTGGCGCTGCTGCGGGCGACCACCGACGCCCTGGCCGTGCTTCGCGAGCTGCCGGTCGATCTCACCCCCTCGCCGGCGCTGTGGGAGATCAAATGCGTCGGGCTGATCCTGATCTTCATCTACGCCTTCTTCAAATTCGCCTGGTCATACCGTCTGTTCAACTATGTCGCGATCCTGCTCGGCGCGATGCCGCCCTCGTCGCAGCGCGACACGGCGGAAGCAGAAGCCCATGTCATGCGCACGACACGCCTGTTCGAGGCGGCGGGGCGGCATTTCAACCGCGGCCAGCGCGCGTTCTTCTTCGCGCTCGGCTATCTCGGCTGGTTCGTCAGCCCCTGGGTGTTGCTGATCACGACCGCACTCGTCGTGATCGTGACCTGGCGGCGGCAGTTCGCCTCGAACGCCTGGCGGGCGATGGGGACCTGACGGGCCGGTGGCTTCCATTGATGCCTCAATACGCCTGTGCTATTTCTCCGGCCACCATGATGGTGATCCGCATCTTCAATATCGCTTCGGCCTTTTTCCTCAGCCGCTAACGGCTTGCCCGCGCCAGCGGGCGGAAACGAGCGCGTCCGTGCCGCTTTCGGCGCCAGCGCGATTCAAAGGACCGAATGAGCCGCCCCATTCTCGCTGCGCGCGATGATGCTGGCTGGCCAAGCGATATGAGGATTTCATGCCTTCCAATACAATTCGACACCTGCGCGCCCTCAGCGACGCACAACTGAATCAGTTTGTTCAAGACGGGTTTGTCCGACTGGACAACGCTTTCCCCGAGCAGCTTGCCGCGGAAGGTCGCGCCATTCTCTGGAGCGACACCGGATGCGATCCCTTCGACAAGAAGACCTGGACGCGGCCGGTGATCCGGCTCGGCTATTACGGACAGGAGCCGTTTCGGAAAGCGGTGAACACGCCGGTGCTCCACGCAGCCTTCGATCAACTCGTCGGAAGCGGCCGCTGGTGGCCGCGCGCGGACCTCGGCAGTTTTCCGGTGCGCTTCCCGCATGCCGAGGATCCCGGCGATACCGGCTGGCACGTCGACCTCAGCTTCCCCGGCCCGTCGGACGAACCAAACGAGCGCAACGATTTCGCCTCGTGGCGAGTCAACGTGACGTCGCGTGGCCGCGCGCTGCTGATGCTCTTCCTGTTTTCCGATATTGGCGAACTGGATGCGCCGACCCGTATCCGGATGGGCTCGCACCTCGATATGGCGCGACTGCTTGAACCTGCGGGCGAAGCCGGCATGTCGCACCTGATGCTCGCCGACGTGGCGGCCGAGCGTCCGGAAGCGCTTGCCGTCGGAAGGGCCGGCACGGTCTATCTATGTCATCCCTTCCTGATCCACGCCGCGCAACCGCATCGCGGTTCGAGGCCACGCTTTATGGCGCAGCCGCCCCTGCATCCGGCCGAACCTATCCGGCTTGAACGCGAGGACGGCGAATATTCGCCGGTCGAAACGGCAATCCGGCGCGCGCTGCAGGAAAACCCGGACTGAAGCGATGCCGCCCGGGTTGGGACCCCGAACCGGGCGGCATTCGCGAAAGTTGCTAGCCGCTCGTAAAATCCTGCGGCGTAAAGCTGAGGTCGAGCACCTTCCATTCGCCGTAGCGGTCTACCGGCAGCATGGCATAGGGCTGGCAGGCCGAAAGGGCGCGGACGGCGCCCTGCATCAGCAATGGTCCCTTCATGGAGGCGCTGGCCTCGATCAGGATCGGTTCCGCGGCGAGCCTGCCGTCCGGCGTCATCAGGACACGCAGCTTGACCTTGACGTCGTCGGTGCCCGACAGCGAGGCCGGCAGTTTCGAGCAGGTCTTGAGGTGCCGCCGGAATTCCGTGATCAGCGTGCTCGAGATGTCGGCGGCTTCGGTCGCCAGCCCATCGAAATTGTCGTCGTCCTTGTTGTGAGCTTGCGTCGGTGCCTGCGGCTGCAGCGAGATATCGGGCGGCAAGCCCAGCAGCACGTGGTACTTGATCGAGAGATCGGGCTCAGGCGGCGCGTACGCTGGCGCCGCCGGTTGCGATGGTGGCTGTGCCACCGGCTGCGGCGGGGCGGCGCGCGGCGCGGCAAGCGCAGCCTGTTTCTGCGGTGGCGGCTGTAGCTGCCCTGATGGCGGAGGTGGACTGGCAGCGGCAGGCGTTTCCAGTAGCGAGAAATCAGGCTGCGGAATTGGCGCCGGTTCTGCCCTGGTCTCAGCGGCTTGCTGTTCGGCCGGCTTTGGCTGCTCGGGAATTGGCTGCTCAGGAATTTCTTGCGGCGTAACGATCTCGACCGGGACCTGCTCGGCGGTCACCGAGCCGAACGGATGCACCTCCGAAAACAACAGGAACAGCGTCAGCAGCGACACATGTGCGACTGCCGACGCCGTGATCTCAGCAGGTATGATCCGCCGCAGCTCCATCGTACCGAAATGAGGTTCGTCTCTTACGGTCGCCAGAATAGCGTTCGGCGGTGCGGCTCCTCAATCCCATTTCGGCGCGAAGCCGAAATCCGTGAGCCGGCCGCCGGCGCTGCCCATGGCGGAGATCTCCTGCATGTCCTCGTCCGACAGCTCGAAATCGAAGATCTCGATGTTCTCCGAGAGCCGTTCGAGTTTCGAGGTGCGTGGAATCGCCGCCACGCCCTGCTGCACCAGCCAGCGCAGGCAGATTTGCGCCGCCGTCTTGCGATAGCGGTCACCAATCCGCTGCATCGCGCGATCGCTTTTGATGCGCCCCTTGGCGACCGGGCTATAGGCCACCAGCGCCATGCCGTGACGTGCGCAAGCCTCCGTCACCTTGGTCTGGTCGAGATAGGGATGGTACTCGACCTGGTCGCAGACCAGCGGTTCCGGGCATGCCGCCACCGCCTCCTCGATCAAGGCCACGGTGAAATTGGATATGCCGATGTGGCGGGCGAGGCCCTGCTGCCTGACCCGTGCCAGCGCGCCCAGCGTCTCCACCAGCGGCACCTGCGGGTTCGGCCAGTGCAGCAGCAACAGATCGACCTCGGTCAGGCGCAGCCGCACCAGGCTTTCCTTGGCGGAACGTTCCAGATCGTGGGGCGCGAAATGCGAGGGCCAGACCTTGGTGGTGAGAAAAACCTGATCGCGCTTCACGCCCGCAGCCCGTAGCCCCTCGCCGACCTCGCGTTCATTGTCATACGCCTGTGCGGTGTCGATGTGACGATAGCCGAGCCGCAATGCCTGCTCGACGATCCGCGCGCAGGTGCGTCCACGCAATTCCCAAGTACCCAGCCCGATCGCCGGGATTTTTGCGCCATTGGCTTCGACAAATAGCATGGTTGTATCCGCGGACCGTTCTCATTATGGGCTGCGGAAACAGCCGTGCCAACAGATTGCGCTTCGAGCGGAGCGAATTCCGGTACGCGTGAAGAAACGCGCCAAATGAGCGCTAGGCCGGCGACGGTTCCGTGGCCAGCGCGGCGAATACGGTTTCCGGCGAATGGGCGATCACCGCGAGTAGCGCCCGCGCCGGCCCCCGCGGCACGCGCTTGCCCTGCTCCCAATTCCGGATGGTTTCGACGGGCACGCCGAGCCGTGCCGCGAATTCGGTCTGAGTCAGGCAGGCGCGACGACGAAGGTCGCGCACGGCAGGAAGCGCGGGGGTTTCGCCCGGCGCTGCATCAGGCATGACGGTCGCGGTTGAAGGCGGCTCCGGCGGGAGCCCGGGCATCGCCAGCGCGAGCCCGGGCATTGTCGGCACGAGCGGAAACTCCTGCCCGTCACGCAGTTCGACGATCCGCCCGTCCGCTTTCAGCCGCAACCGCTGCATGTTGACCTCGTGGGCCAACATCATCGGCGAAGCGCCTTAAGGCCCGATTAACGATAAATGAGACCTCGTCTTGAAGCGTTTTCTTCACGCGAGCGGAATCCGCCCCGGATCAAGTCCGGGGCAGGCTTTGAAAACGCTATGCTACTTCAGCCCGAACCACAGCGTGGCGATGCCGAGAAACGAGAAGAAGCCGACCACGTCGGTGATCGTCGTGACGAAAGTTCCCGACGCCACCGCCGGGTCGGCGCGCACCGGTCCAGCACCATCGGGATCAGGATGCCGCCGAGCGCGCCGGCCACCAGGTTGCAGATGATGGCGAGGCCGATCACGACGCCCAGACCGGGAATCTTGAACCATGCCACCGCCGCGACGCCCGTGATGACGGCAAACGCGAGACCGTTGACGAGGCCAACCATCGCCTCGCGCATGACGACCCGGAAGGCGTTGTTGGAACCGAGTTCGCGGGTCGCCAGCGCCCGCACCGCCACCGTCATGGTCTGGGTCGCGGCATTGCCGCCCTGGCTCGCCACGATCGGCGCGAGCACGGCGAGCGCCACCATCTTCTCGAGCTGGCCCTCGAACAGGCCGAGCACGGAGGACGCCAGAAACGCCGTCGCCAGATTGACCAGGAGCCAATTGAATCGGCCGCGCGCGATGGTCCAGACATTGTCGGACAATTCTTCGTCGCTGGTGACGCCGCCGAGCGCCTTCAGGTCTTCATCAGCCTCTTCCTCGATGACGTCGACGACGTCGTCGATGGTGATGACGCCGACCAGCCGGTTGGTGGTGTCGACGACGGGGCCGCAACCAGATTATACTTTCCGAACATCCGCGCGACCTCTTCCTGGTCGTCGAGCACGGAGACGCGACGGCGGTCTTCCTCGATCAGGTCGACAAGCGGCACCGGGCGGCGTGCCCGCAACAGCGTGTCGAGCGAAACCGCGCCCTGCCAGTGCTGTTCGGAATCGACCGCGTAGATCTCGTAGAAGCGGTCAGGCAGATCGGGCGTGTCGCGCATGTAGTCGATCGCCTGCCCCACCGTCCAATCCGGCGGCACCGCGATAAACTCGGTCTGCATCCGGCGGCCGGCGGAATTTTCCGGATAGAGCAGTACGCGCTCGATCGCGACGCGTTCGGGCGGCGGCAACTTTTCGAGGATCTCTTCCTGGTCCTCCTCGTCGAGGCCCTGGAGCAACTGGACGGCGTCGTCGGACTCCAGTTCGCGAACGCCCTCGGCAACCGTCTCCGGCTCGAGCTCCTCGAGGATCTCCTCGCGGACGGCGTCGTCGACCTCGTTGAGCGCCGAGAAGTCGAAATCGGTGCCCGTGATCTCGACGAGGGTGACGCGGTCCTCGGCCTCGAGGGCCGCGATCAAATCGCCGAGGTCGGCCTCGTGTAGTTCCGCCACCACCTCGCACAACAACGGCCGGTCAGCAGCATGGATCGCGCGCGTAATCTCCTCGACAAACTCGCGGCGGAGCTGCCCCTCCTCGTTCCGCATCAAGAGATGGTCGAGCACCGATCCCTGGCCCGGTCGCGCTTCGGCGGCTTGGGCAACGTCGATATTCTCGGCCATGCCGCGCCTCGCCGGTTTGACAGAATGAGCGAACTCGTCTGAGCTACGCTTGACGCATTACCCAATCGGCTGCGCCATGCGCAATGCCAAATATTACCGGCGGCAAATGACCCGGAAATTCGGCGCGGCGCTGTGCTCGGCGGTCGCGACATTGATGACCTTGGCTGCGGCGGCGACGGCTGCCGAATGTCCCCGCAAGGACGGGCTCGGCACCTCACGCGTTCTCGCGGTGGATGCCGCTACCTACCCGCGCGTGGGCCTCAAGAGCTTTCCACAGACGCTTCCGCTGGAAGACCGCGAAGTGGTGCTGACCTTCGACGACGGACCGTGGCAGCCGACGGACCAGAAGATACTGGCGGCACTGGCGCAGGAATGCGTGCGCGCCACCTTCTTCCTGCTCGGAAAGCGCGCCTCCGAACATCCCGAACTGGTGCGAAGAATGGCCGCCCAGGGCCATACCATCGCGCACCACACCTGGACCCACCACAATCTCAAATACATGAAGCCGGAGGCTGCCATCGGCGAGATCGACAAGGGCATCGCGGCGATAGAAACGGCGCTGCACGGCACGGCCACCACGGCCCCAACCACGCCGTTCTTTCGCTTCCCCTATTTTGAAATGACGCCCGCCACGCTGGAGACCTTGCAAAGGCGCGGCATCGCCGTGTTCGGCGCCGATCTCTGGGCCAGCGACTGGACTCCGATGACGCCGGCGCAGCAATTGAAACTGCTCACCGACCGGCTGCAAATTGCCCGCAAGGGCATCATCCTGCTGCACGATCCGAAAGCGCAGACCGCTTCGATGCTGCCGGCCTTTCTGCGCTACCTCCGCGACAATCACTACCGCGTGGTCCACCTCGTCCCGGCAGATGCCAAAACCGTGTCCGGCAAGGCACATTAGAGCCAAAATCGGCATGAAGTTCAGTCGATTAAAGCACGATTCATCGCGTCTCGTGTAAGCATGGCCCGCCTGAAAGATTGAACCTTGGTGCTGGTCGTCGGAACCAAGGGTTGGAATAAAGCCGGTGTTCAATGATTGTTAGCGTATTCGAAGGCCCCGAACGCGGCCATGGGCCGCTTTGTGCATGGGAGCGCTGGCCTGCCTCACCGTACAAACAGCCTCCGCCGCCGAGTGCCCGGGTCATCCCGACGCCATCGGCACATCACGCACCATCGTGGTCGATCCGCGCGCCTATCCAATCATCGGCACCATGCAATACCGCAAGACGCTGCCACTCGAAGACCGTGAGGTGGTGCTGACTTTCGACGACGGACCGCTGCCGAAATACAGCGACCAGATTCTCGATATTCTCGCCGCCCATTGCGCGAAGGCGACCTTCTTCCTGGTCGGGAGCCAGGCCAACGCCAGTCCGGAAGGCGTGCGCAAGGTGCGCGATGCCGGCCACACTGTCGCCACCCACACCCAGAATCATCCGGCCGGCATGGATCGCCTGCCGTTCGAACGCTCCAAACAGGAGATCGAGCAAGGTATCGCGTCGGTGACCGCGGCACTCGGCGACGGTACGGCGCTGGCGCCGTTCCTGCGCATTCCTGGCCTGCGCCGCACCGACGAAATCGAGGAATTTGCCGCGTCCAAGGGGCTTCAGCTCTGGAGCGCCGATTTTCCGGCCGACGACTGGCGCGACGTCTCCGCCAATCGCGTCTATGAGCTCGCTATGCAGCGGCTGGAGCGAAAGGGGAAAGGCATCCTGCTGCTGCACGACATTCAGCCACGCACGGTCACGGCGCTGCCGAGAATCCTGAGCGAACTGAAGGCACGCGGCTATCGCATCGTCCATGTGGTGCCGGCGACGCCGGAGCGGCCGGCGACGCCGACCGAGCCGCAGCAATGGCAGTTGCGTCCGCCGTCGGAAGTGGTGGCGAGTTCGCGCTGGCCGAAGGTCTCGAAATTCGCTGCTGCCGGCCCCGCCGTGCTCCCCGTTCCTGGGTTGTCTGATCTCGACTGGCACACGGCCGATCTTGGTGCGCACGCCCCGCGACGCGGGCGCGGTGTGCCGCCGGCAACGCCGTGGCCGCGCCAGACGAGTTTGCCGCCGGCCGGCACGCTGGCCGCGCTGCCGATTCCGGCGGAGAGTATTTTCAAGATCCCGGAATCGACGCGCGTAGCCATGCTGGCCTTGTCCGCGCGGCGAACGACGTCGATTGCGCAAGTTCGGTCAACGGAAGTCTCCTCGGCAAGCCTCGCCGGGAAATCCCGTCGCCACGACCGCGCAGCAACCGCTCAGCCGCCGACATCAGCCGGACAGACCGTGCAGGCGCCGGAGGGCGCCAGCGGGACCGCGCCGAAGCCGGCGGCACAAGCCAAGCGGAATGCGCGGTCGGTTCGCGTTGCGGGCTTGAAAAAGCGCTGACCGGCCGCGGTCCCGCCCGATTCGTTTTCCTGACGCTGGCCGCCGCTCGGCCGCTTTCGGCTCAACTGGCCACGATCTTGGCAATGCAGAGCAGGATCACGATGGCGAGAAACAGCAGGTCGATATAGGCCTTGATCTCGCCGGCTTGGCGGAGCCCGCTGACTTCGGCGATCACGTGCTTGCGCGTAGACGTCGAATTCGGCCCCTCGCCCAGCGCCGCCACCAAACGGCGGGCCTCCAGTTCCAGCCGTTCGATGCGCTGGAAGAAGTGGAACGAGCGCAGCGCGGACGCCGCATGCATGCCGGCATAAACCAGCACGAGAACCGCGACGACCACGCGATGCTGGTACTTTTCGAGGAAATTCAAAGCAAAATAGACCAGCGCCAGGAACACGAAGTTGGAGAGGAATCGATAGGCGTAGCTCAGAAACAGCATGAAGATGCTCCGGGTGGTCTTGGTAGTCTCGAACGTCTTGGAAGCGCCGAACCGCGGCGAAGCCGACGGGAATCAGCAGCCGGCCGGCCCATTCAGTTTACGCGAACGGTGCGACGGCAGGGACATCAACCCGCGCCCCGTCCCACAGGAATTGCGGCGGCGTGTCATTGCGGACACGCACCTGCCTCACCGGCACCGATTGTGCAGGGCCAAACCTGCAACTTTTGGTCTGAGCACAGACCCGCCGATCAGGCGTGCGGCCGCGCAGCACCGACGCCGTGCGATCGCCACCGCCGGATACCGCAAAGGAGACCCGCCATTTGCGGCGGGTACAAGTTTAGGGAGGAGACTTCAAAATAAGCTGATTCGTGGCACCAGCCGTGTGCCGCAATTCACACACGCTATTCAAAAACAGGTCTTCGCGTCGGGACGACAAAGCTGATCGAAGTTCCGGATAGCTCAACGCGGCTATGGCTTGCCTTCGATCATCTTGAGTTTGACGGTTTCACAGGTCTTCCGAACGTGCTCGGTAAAGATCGAGCATTCCTCGATGCGCTTGAAGATCTTCTTGGCTTCCTCACGATACGAGGCTGCGGTATCGCGCATAAAAGCAATGGCATTATGCACTTCGGCGGTCATTGCCTCGCATCTCTTCGCCGCACTGATCAGCTCTGCTCCCATGGCTTCGATTTCCTTGGCGGCGGCTTCATAGTCACGCACCACGGCCTCGGCTGTGAGCGCACCGACGCGGGTGACGCCCTCTTCATGCTCGACGTAGTCCGGCATCGGCCCCGATGGAGCCGCCCTGATCGCAGGAAGACTCCCTACGACATCTTCCTCAAGCTTGGCTAAATCCAGCGGCGCAGTTTTGTGAAGTCGTTCGATACTCGCCATCGGTCATTCTCCATCACTCGATGAAAAACCCCAGCGCATGAGCATGGCGACCGATTCGTGGCGAAATCCCGCATGGAAGAAAGCAACGAAAAGGCAGACGTGTGAATGCGAGCACCGTGGGATAGTGCCGGGTCGCTTCTGTTCATCCGAAGCGCGTTAACCATGCCGGCGCATCGAGCTGCACGTGGCCTACGCTTAATGCGCATTTAACAGTTTTGCATCATTCATTGAGGATCAGCGCAAACTCCTTCAAGCCGCAAGAATTGCGGGCAGCACTCAACCTCTTCAGGAGGATCGATTGAGGACGCTCCTTATTTGCGCGCTGGCTGTCGCCTTGGTCGGTTGCAGCAGCCAACAACCAACACAGCCATCCTGCGTTGGCCTGAACCCGTTAGCCTGCCTGACCGCGGTTCATGTGCCGATCGAACCTGAGTCGTATGAGAGCGATTCTGCCGCAACGAAACCGGTGTCCGCCGTCGCCTTGCGCGGTGACAGGCCGCCCCGAACTCACGCGGACCACGCGGTCCGTCGAACACCCAAGCCAATCAAGGTCGCGGCGAAAGCTGCCATTCCCGTTCCGGTTCCTTCTCCGCAAGCGAACCAGCAGACGACGGGCAATGCCGTTGCTTCCCAAGCGCCTCCAGCAAGCGCCACCGACCCGCATCCAACGACTGACGTTCCGCCGACCCGAACGACAGAAGTGCAGGTGGCGGCCGCATCTGCCGTCGCGGAGCGAATGTCGGTCCCGACATTGGATGCATCGCTGGACGCTCTCGTGGCCGTCCTCGTGGCAGGTACCGACGTCAAGTCGGTCTCCGAGCTGACCGGTAAGACAATTGCGATCGACGATAGATATTCGGAGTCGTCGATCAGCCGCGTCAGGACCGCGATGGCGGCAGCGGGTGCGCCCGACGTCCAACTGAGCAAAGGTCAAACCACGGCGATCAGCCGGCTGGTTGGCAAAGAAGTTCCGGCCGCGGTCGTCGGGTTAGTCTCAACCAGAGCCGCGGACAGCTTTCCTGCGATAGCGCGATACAAGACGTTCCAAATTCCGCTCAAACCTCGATCGAGCCCGGCCGAGCCGTGACGGGTTTGCCCCTTGCACCCGTAACAGGATGCGGGCCGCGGAGCCATTTTTCAGGTGGTCCGCTCGGAGGGCGGTCGCATCACCGATACACGGAGCTGCCGCGATGCAGCGCGGCCGGGCATGAGTTTGCTGCACCCTTCCCTCCAGGCTCCCTTGGCAGACGCCTTGAAGCTGGGGCGGCAAAGCGCTATGTTAGACAAAATCCATTTTTGTCTAACGAACGGCCAAATTCCATGGCAAAGGCACCGGCGAACAAGCCTACACTGCTCCGGGCGAAACGGAGGAGAGCTGCATCCAAGGGCAGCTCGGTACTGATAAAGACCTCTAAGCGTGAGCTTGCGACCAGCGGGCTTGTCGTGAGCAAGGCCCGATTTGAAGCGGTCATGCTGGCGGCGGAACAATCTGGCCTTCTGAGCGAAAAAGGCAGCCGCATCGGTGGCCGGGTGAGTCCGGCCTTGGTCCGGCAGGCCAAGCGCCAGACGGGCATAGAGACGGATACCGACTTGATCGAGTTTGCGTTGGCGACGGTCGCACTTGAGGACAATTTCGCAGAGGCGTTCAAGGAGTCTCGGGGCAAGGTCCCAACGTTGAAGCTCGGTTTCTAAGGTGGCGGAATTCGACTTTGACGCGGCGCGACGTTGGGCGCGGTTCGATCCGGAAAACACGCTGGCACGGCGCAGCGATGATGAACTTCCATTCGTCAGCGCCAGCCTGATCGCCGGACAGGGACTACTGCTCGATACCTGCGTCTATATCGATCAAATGCAAGATCGTTCGCCTCAGGTCCTGGACGACCTGATCGCGCAGCGACAAGTCAACCATTCGACTGCCGCGATCCAGGAGTTGATGCACACGGTCGGCGTGCTGAATCCATCCGACGCGCGAACCGCCTCTGTCGTCGATGTGATCGGGAAGCAGATCAAAGCGATGCCGCCACATCGGATATTTGCGCCGGACATAGAGGTGCTGGGACGAGCCGCGCTGCTATCGGGGATCCTCTGCCGCCTCCAACGATATGAAAAGGACGGCAAGTTGCGCGCGCTTCAGGACAGCGTGCTCTTCCTGCAGGCGCAAAAGCTCGGCCTCGTTGTCCTGACTGCAAATGTTGGCGACTATGATATTCTACTCCAGCTCATACCAACCGGACGCGTGCTGTTCTATCGTTCGAAATGACCCCCATTGATGTTTGAAAAAGATTTTGACGACATTTCTCTTGCCGACCTCCAAGCCCTGGTTGAGGCCAGAATCCCCGAAGGCCGTCGCTTAGAGTTCAAGTCAGGCTTTGGTGAATGAAAGTACGAGCCCGCCCACCTCTACGATGGGCTACGCTACTGGGCAACGTCCGGGCGTCTGACGGTCTCGGCATGCTACTGCATCAGCGTGCGCGGCTTCTCGCTCGGTTCGGAAAACGGCCCACGGTCTCTGCGGGGCGCCAGTCAAGGTGGACCTCACGCGGGCTTGATCAGAAATCGCGCTCGCGGAAGCGTTTGTCACTTGAATTGGTTTGGTGTCGAACTAAAATAGTATGACATCAAACCAAAGGGACGCGCGATGAACCCGTCACGACGAAACCTGCTCATTTCGGCCGCCGGCGCCGGCCTTGCGCTGCTGGGCGTGGGTGCTGCGTTCGCGGCGACCCGGACGCCGCACCGAGCGTTCGCGCCGTGGCAGGTGTCCCCGGCGGACGACGTGCGCCTGCATGCCTTCCGCCACGCGATCCTCGCGCCAAACCCGCACAACCGTCAGCCCTGGCTGATCACGCTGGTCGGCAAAGATGAAGCGCTGATCCATTGCGATCTCGAGCGGCGTCTGCCGGTTACAGATCCGTTCGACCGGCAGATCACGATCGGCTTCGGCTGCTTCCTCGAGCTCGCTCGCATCGCTGCCGCTGAGCGTGGCGTCAGTCTCGCGATCGGGGAATTCCCCGAGGGGATGCCTGAAGCATCCGGACGATTGGACGGCCGGCCGATTGCGCATCTGAAATTTGTGGGCGAAGCGCAGGCGGACCCCCTGTTCAGTGCCATTACGATCCGGCGCTCGGTGAAGGAGCCGTTCGACACCAGCCGGCCGGTGCCGTCTGCGGCCATCGAGGCTCTGGCGGCGTTCGGCTCGGCCCGCGCCCGCGTCGGCGGGACGGACGACATGGCGCTGGTGCAAGACCTGCGCGCGCTCACATGGACCGCGTGGATGGTGGAGGCGAATACGCACGCGGCGTTCAAGGAGAGTGTCGATCTGATGCGCATCGGCAAAGCCGAGATCGAGGCAAATCCTGACGGCATTGCGCTCGGCGGCCCTTTGCTTGAAGCGATGGCGCTCATGGGCCTTCTGTCGCGCGAGCAGATGCTGAATCCTGCGAGCGCTGCGTTTCGCGCCGGGATCGACAAGTATCGTCCGATCATCGCCACCGCGATGGGCTATGGCTGGATTGTCAGCCGCGCGAATGCGCGAACCGATCAGCTCGAGGCCGGCCGTGTCTATGTTCGCATGAATTTGCACGCGGCGCGTGCCGGGCTGTCGATGCATCCAGTCAGCCAGGCGCTGCAGGAATTCCCGGAGATGGCGAAGGTGCGTGAGGAAGTCAGCCGCCGGTTGTCGCTTGCCGACGGCGAGACGCTGCAGATGCTAGCGCGGCTGGGTTACGCTGCGCCGGTGACGCCATCGGCACGTTGGCCGCTCGAAGGCCGGATCAGAACCGTCTGACAATTCCAACGCGGCCGAATCGGATAACCCGTGTGCGGGAGATCGATCACGCTGAAAGGCCCGACATGCCCACACGCGACAGATTGCCTGCGAACGATCCCCTCGCGTTCCGGGTGATGAACGAGATCGGCATCATCAGCCAGCTTGGCGCGACGCTGTTCGAGCGGGTCATGCCGGACGGCATGACCCTGGCGCAGTTTACGGTGCTCAATCGTTTCGTGCAGATCGAGGGGGCGAGCAGCCCGCTCGAACTGGCGCGCGCCTTCCAGGTCACGAAGGGCACCATGTCGTCCACTTTGCAACGGCTCGAGGCTCACGGCTGGATCATGGTGCGTCCCGACCCCGCCGACGGCCGAGCCAAGCGTGTCACGATCACCGCCAGCGGACGGCGCGCCCGTGCCGAGGCGCTCCAGGCGCTTGAGCCTGTGACCGCTGAACTTGAAACAGTGTTCGGCGGGCGGCTCGACGACGCGCTACCGTTCCTCGCCGAACTGCGCGCTTATCTCGATCGGCGCCGCGACGAGCCAGATCGCGAGGCTTAGACATACTGGACGGAATAGGGCTTCGTCCGCGGGAATCACCAACCGCAGGACGTTGTTTCCGAACAGGAGTTACGGTGGCATTGGCGCGCCGATCGCTACCGTTTCTGATCCTGGCTCTCCTGATCGGCTGCGCGCAGCCGGAGCAAAACTGCCGCATCCGCGAACCATCGAAAAAGGCCCAATGATTTCAGTGCCAACGTGGATTTGTGGTGCGCTCGGAGGGACTCGAACCCCCACGATGTTACTCACTGCCACCTCAAGGCAGCGCGTCTACCAATTCCGCCACGAGCGCTTGGGATACCGGCTGGAAGGATTGCAGCCCGCCGGATCAACGGCTGCGATGTAACAAATCAGGGATGGAGGGACAAGGAAGTTTTGCGCTCCGATAGCTACCTGACATCAGGGGATTTCGGCAGCATTTGCTTGACTTCGACCGCGATGCGGTTGCGATCGACCAGCACCACGCCGGTGGCAATGGGCAAGTTATTGGCGAGGATCTTGACCTCGTCCGCCTCGGTGGCGTCCAGTTCGATGATGGCGCCGCGGGAAAGCCGCATCACCTGGTGGATGGGCATGGTGGTGGTGCCGAGCACCACCATGAGATCGACGCTGACTTTATCGAGGGTGGCCACTTCTGAACCGCCAAAGGGACTAAATTGGTGTGGTTCCCACCTGAACACGTTATGGTTAGCCAATGGTTAATGACCGCCAAAGCCTTGATTTGACGACCTTCGCGCAAGCCCAAGGCGGCGGCGGGGTCGAATGGCGGATTTCGGCGGAACCGGTCCCCTATCCCGAAGCTGTGGCTGCAATGGAGGCCCGCGCGGCCGAGATCGCCGAGCGGAAGGCGACCGAACTGGTCTGGCTCCTGGAGCACCCCCCGCTCTATACCTCCGGCACCAGCGGCAGGCAGGACGACCTGCTCGAGCAGCGCTTCCCGCTGTTTACCACCGGCCGCGGCGGACAGCTCACCTATCACGGTCCCGGCCAGCGGGTGGCCTATGTGATGCTCGACCTCAAGCGGCGCCGGCCGGACGTGCGCGCCTATGTTGCCGGCCTCGAAGAATGGATCATCCGCACGCTCGATGCCTTCAACGTGCGCGGCGAGCGCCGCGAGGATCGTGTCGGCGTCTGGGTCAGGCGGCCGGACAAGGGGGTGGGTCACGAAGACAAGATCGCCGCGATCGGCGTGCGGTTGCGGCGCTGGGTGTCGTTCCACGGCATCGCCATCAATGTCGAGCCGGAGCTTTCGCATTTTTCCGCTATCGTCCCCTGCGGCGTTGCCGATCCGCGTTACGGGGTGACCTCACTCGTGGACCTCGGCCTGCCCGTGGCGATGGAAGACGTCGACATCGCGCTCCGGCGGGCGTTCCAGGAAGTGTTCGGAACGACCATGGCAGACCTGCCCGCGGCAACGGCCTGACTGTCGATCGGATCCCGCTTCCATCGCCGCTTTCCCTTGAGGTCTTCCGCCACGGCGAGTGCGGCCACATATCAGAGGCAGGCGGTGAACAGCGGAGGTCGCGATGATGTCGCACAGGCTTCCCTTCGAGAACCGATGGACCAACAGCACGCACGCCTGGGAATGGAATTGCGCACTTGACCGACTGGGCGTGGCGAACGTGCGCGCCATGTTCGCGGATCACGAACTGCATCATCCGACCAGGCTTGGCGTCACGATGAACATTCCCGCCGGTTTCGTTCGCGACTGGCTGTCATTCCATGATCGCCGCGCGGCGCGGCAACAACTGCTTTGGCGAGCCACCGTGATTGCGCTCGCGCTTGTGGCGGCAACCGCGGCCGTGCTGGATGTGCTGATCGTGTGAGCGGAGAGCCGCGCGTACGCGCGGAAGCGGCTGTCCAACCCGTCAAATGCTCGCCTTGAGGAAATCAACGAAAGCCCGAACCCGCGGGATGCTTTGCCGCCCCGGCAGGATCAGAGCCGTGATCGGTTGCGGATCGGGATCATGGCAGTGCGACAGCACCGGCACCAGCCTGCCGTCCTTCACGGCCGCCTCCCCCAAAAAGTCGCCAAACCGCGCGAGACCGGCGCCGGCCAGCGCGAGGTCGAGAAGGAAATCGGCGCTGTCCGAGCGGATCGATCCTTTCACCGGCACCATGATCCGCTTGCCTTGCTCGAACATCGGCCATTGCGCGAGGCGCGAGAAGCCGCTGAGCTGCAGGCAATTGTGCCGCATGAGATCGGCGGCTTGTTCGGGGATGCCATGGCGCTCCAGATATCGTGGGCTGCCGGCGATGATGCGTCTGACTTCACCGAGGCGAGCCGCGATCAGGTCGCTGTCGCCGAGCGGCCCGACCCGGATCGTGACATCGACCTGGTCGGCGATCGGATCGATGCGATGATCGCTCACCGAAAGATCGACCGCGATCTCCGGAAACTGGTCCATGAACTGCGGCAGCAGTCGCGCAAGCCGGTGTCTTGCGAACAGATGGCCGCGCGGACGTCCATGGACGGAGGCGACATCGGCTTCGGCGGCCTCGACCGCAGCCAAGATACTTCTCGCGTGAACCAGGAACGTTTCGCCCTCCTGCGTCAGCACCAGCCGCCGCGTCGTCCGATGCAGCAGTTTGGCCCCGATGCGGCGCTCCAGTCTCGTCACGATCCGGGAGACGCCCGAGGCGGTCAGTTCGATTTCGGCGCCCACGGCCGCAAAACTCCCAAGATCGACCGTTCGGACGAAAACCGCGAGGTCCGACATCGGGTGCATCAGCATATTCATGATTTTTTGGTATGAGTGTTTCGCAAAATCGGGAATTTATCCCCATTCTTAGCACGAATAGGACGAAGCTCCCAACAATTTGGAGGTCGTCCCCATGCCGCTCGCCCGCATCGCCGTTCCGGCCCATCTTGAGCCGGCCAGAATTCGCGCCCTTGCCGACGCCGTGCACGAGGGTCTCGTCGAGACCTGCGGCGTGCCGCCCGACGATCGGTTTCAGCTCGTTTCGACCTACGCACGCGAAATGATGTTCATTGACCCGACGTTCCCGAATGTCGCGCGCACACCGGATGCGTCGATCATCGAGATTTTGTTTCTCGCAGGGCGTACGGTCGATCAGAAGAAAAACCTGTTTCGGCTGATCGTGGATCGGGCCGTCGGCGCCGGATTTTCCGCAGACGACATTATGATCGCGCTCTCCGAGAATACGCCGGTGGACTGGTCACTCGGACGCGGACTCGCATACGGCAATCACCACGCGCCGATGGCAACCAGCCCTACGTCCGCCGCCCCTTAGCAGCAAGCCGTGCAGACAGCGCCGCAAGCGCCGTCCGCACATCAGGCGATCTTCACGCGGCGGCTTTCCGCGGCGCGACTTCGAGTTGGCCGGCGATGTAGCGGCGCTCCTGGGTGAGGCCGCCGAAGCCGTAAGCATCGCCCTTCACTTCATCGACATGGGCGTAGCTCTCCTCGTGCAACGGCCCGAGCAGTTCGCCCATGCGCTGGAATAGCGCGGCGAGATAGGCCGCCTTCTCGTCCTTGGTGTTGGTGCCCTCGCTGACGTGAACGTCGAGCCAGAAGCTGGCGAGGCTCTGCTCGGCGAGCGACTTGCCGCCGGCGAACCAGTCGGCGGCATCGACCGACTTCACGATGACGGCAGTGACCTTCGGATCCTTGCGCAGGATTCGCGCGGTGAGATCGCTGACAGCGAACGCAATCTCGGCCTTCAGCGACGGCGCCTTGCGCACGCTGGAATAGGTGACGGTGATGAGCGGCATGGTCGTTCTCCTTGAGTTGGCGCGCTGGCATTGCGCTGCCCTCTAGCTAGACCCGTGGCCATCATTTTGGTATCTTATCTTTACTCATATCAATGATAAGCGATGTTGATGATGCCCGTGAGCACGCTGGATATCGATACAGTGCAGGCGTTCCTGCTGGTCGCCGAACTGCAAGGTTTTACCCGCGCCGCCGAAGCGCTTGGCACGACGCAGGCCGCCGTCAGCATGAAGCTGCAGCGGCTGGAGAGCGTCGTGGGCCGGCGGCTGGTCGAGCGCTCGCCGCGCACCGTCGCGCTGACCGCCGAGGGCGCTGCGTTCCTGCCCCACGCCCGCGCGCTGATCGAGGCGCATGACCGTGCGCTGTCGGGCGACAAGCCCACGCGTCCGCAATTGTCGCTCGGGATCTCCGATCACGCCGCAGGCCCCGAACTGGTGCCGTTGCTCGAACGGCTGCATGCGGTGTCGTCGCAACTGGCGCTTTCCGTGACCATCGGCTTCTCGCGCCAGATACTCGACGCCTATGATGCCGGCGAATTCGATGCCGTGGTGGTCCGCCAGGAAGGCAGCCGCCGCGGCGGCGAGAAGCTGGCTGAAGACGGCTTCGGCTGGTTTGCCGCCAAAAGTCTGGCCTGGCGCCGCGGCGAGACGCTGCCGCTGGCGATGCTGGCGCCGCCCTGCGGCATACGCGCGCTTGCCGTCCGTGCCCTCGACAAGGCCGGCATCGCGTGGAGCGAGAGCTTTGTCGGCGGCGGTGTCACCGCCGTGGCCGCCGCGGCATTGGCCGGCCTCGCGGTGGCGCCACTGGCCCACCGGATCGCGCCACCGGGCCTGGTCGATATCGGGCCGGCTGAAGGACTGCCGCGGCTCGCTTCCTCGAAGGTGATGCTGCACTCGAAGGTCGGCGACCCAACCAAGCTCGCAGCGCTGCGGACGCTGGCGGCGACGTTCAGAAGCGTGGCCGCAGCGCGGTAACCCACCATTTCGTTAAAAAGCCTAATGGCCGTGGAACCAATCGGCAGGACAAGCGTTTGCGCCAGTTAAATGGGCAAGCCGGATGTTCAAAAAGGATCAGCATCAGCAAAGGGATCTATTCGAAAGCGAACGCAATTTCCGACTCCTGGTTGAAGGCGTTTCCGACTACGCGCTTTACATGCTGGATCCGACCGGCGTGGTGACAAGCTGGAACATCGGCGGCCAGCGGATCAAGGGTTACGCCCCCGCCGAAATCATCGGACAGCATTTTTCCTGCTTTTATACCGACGTCGACCGCGCGAATGGCAAGCCGCTTCGCGCCTTGCGCATTGCCTGCGAACAGGGCCGCTACGAGGAGGATGGCTGGCGCGTTCGGAAGGACGGCACGTTCTTCTGGGCCAGCGTCGTCATCGATCCGATTTACGAGGACGGCAAGCTCGTCGGCTTCGCCAAGATCACCCGGGACATTACCGAACGCCGCGAAGCCCAGCTCGAGCTCGAACGGATGCACCAGCAGCTCGCGGAATCGCAGAAGCTCGATGCGCTCGGCCAACTGACCGGCGGTGTGGCGCACGATTTCAATAATCTTCTCATGATCGTCAGCGGCAGTCTTCACACGTTGAAGAAAGCGGTGGGCAACGATCCCAGGTGCCTGCGGGCGCTATCGGCGATCGAAGGAGCGACCAAACGCGGCGCTTCCCTCACCAGCCAGTTGCTGACATTCGCGCGGCGGCAGAGCGTCAATCCGCAGGTCGTCGACATCGCCGAACGGATCGATGCGATGCGCGAGGTGCTCGACAGCGGCGTCGGCAGCGCGGTGAGCTTGCAGCTCGACGTCGACCCGGGCGTCTGGCCGGTGATGGTCGACGTCACCGAGTTCGAGACGGCGCTGGTCAACCTCGTCATCAACGCGCGCGACGCCATGACCGGCGGCGGCGTCATCACGATATCGGCGCACAACGACACACCAGGTGAGGCCGAGACAGAATATGTCGCGATCTCGGTGGAAGATACCGGCACCGGCATCGCGCCCGATGTGCTCGGCAAGATCTTCGATCCCTTCTTCACCACCAAGCCGATCGGCAAGGGCACGGGTCTCGGACTATCGCAGGTTCACGGCTTCGCCCATCAGGCCGGCGGAACGGTCAAGGTGGCGAGCGAGCTCGGCAAGGGCACGAAGATCACGATCCTGCTGCCGCGAAAGGAGCCCGCTGATGCTGACGGGGACGTCGACGCGGTCGAAACCGGCGGAAGCGGCACCGTGCTGCTGGTGGAGGACAATCCTGATGTCGCAGCCGTCAGCACCGGGCTGCTCGAACAGCTCGGCTACACTGTGCGCAGGGTAGCGAGCGCCGAAGCCGCGTTGCGCGAAATCGAACTCGACGGAATAGACCTCGTCTTCTCCGACATCGTGATGCCCGGCAAAATGGACGGCCTCGGTCTGGCGCGCCACTTGAAGGCCGTCAGACCCGGACTGCCGATCCTCCTGACCAGCGGCTATAGCGATTCCGCGCGGAACGTGCGCGGCGACTTTCCGATTCTGCGCAAGCCCTACGAAATCCACGAGCTCAGCCAGGCGATCGCGAAACTGCCGCGGTGATTGCTGGCTGGTGGGCCACTGCCCTCCTCACAGGATCGCCTCGAAGGCGCTGCGCAGCGTTTCGTGCCGGAACACAAAACCGTTCCTGAGCGCCTTGTTCGGCAACACGCGCTGGCCGCCCAGCAGCAATTCATTGGCGAAATCGCCGCCGATACGGCGCAACAGCCCGCCGGGGATGCGGAACATCGCAGGCCGGCGCAGGCGTCGGCCAAGCTCCTCGGTGAATTTCAGATTGGTGACGGGGATCGGCGCCGTCGCGTTGACCGGTCCTGATATCTCGGGGCGCGCGATCACATGGGCGATCAGGCGGATCAGGTCGTCGCGCTCGATCCACGACATCCACTGCCGGCCCGAACCGAGCGGCCCGCCGAGGCCGAACTCGAACGGCGTAAGCATTCGCGTGATGAAGCCGCCGTCGGTGCCGATCACGAGGCCGATGCGCAAATAGACCACCCGCACGCCGTGCTCTTCCGCTGGACGCGCTGCCTTCTCCCAGGCGTCGCAGAGTTCATGGCTGAAGCAGGCATGCGATTTGGCCGATTCCGTCAGCACCTGGTCCTGCCAGAGCCCGTACCAGCCGATCGCCGAGCCTGAGACCAGCACCGCCGGCTTGCGCTCGAGCCGCGCGATCAGGCGGATGACATCGCCGGTCATGTTGATGCGGAATCCAGGATTTTGCGGCGCTTGGCTTCGGTCCACAGCCCGTTGCCGATCGGCTCGCCCGCGAGATTGACGATCGCATCGATACGGGTGTCGGCCGGAAGTTGATCGAGGCTCGTGATCAGCGTGATCGGCGGCGGCAGCATGTCGGCCTTTGCAGGGTTGCGCACCAGCGCAATCACGTGATGCCCTGCCCCACTCAGGCCTGCCACCAGGCGGCTGCCGATGAAGCCGGTCGCACCGGTGACCAGCACCGTCTGCCGGTCGGGCAGTTTTTCGACCAGGCTTGCCGCCGGCGCACTCGTCATTCGCGAAAGGCGCTTTGACGCGGTGAAATCGCGCAGCCCGCACAAGGCGGCGCCGACGGCCGCAGCCGCCGCGATCAGGCTTAGCCATCCTGTGTAAGCCGATTTGACGCCGGTCGGCTGCCCCGCCCAACCGATCAGGACCGGCAGCAGCAGCACCAGAATGGCGCCGTAATTGATCGCGAGCAGCGTGTGATTGATGCGTTCGCTGGCCGGCAATTTCCGGCTCATGTCCTCCTCGACGAAATCCATCAGCGTGATGACGATTTCCGCAACCAGCACCACGATGATCAGCATGGCGAAGACGCCGTGCACTTCCAGCCAGCCCAGCACCAGGAACAAGAGTGCGTAGAGCATGTTGCGCAACGCATGAAGCTGCAACTCATAGCGCTGCGATGGTCGCCATGCGAGCCGCTCGGTCAGCTCATGGTGGTAGAATGTGTCGAACACGCCCATCACGACCTGAATGGCGATCAGGATCCAAAGCAACGACGTCATGATGCGGCCTCCATGAACACGGCGGA
The DNA here is from genome assembly GCF_043203335.1 of Bradyrhizobium sp. RDI18. Classification (NCBI taxonomy): domain Bacteria; kingdom Pseudomonadati; phylum Pseudomonadota; class Alphaproteobacteria; order Hyphomicrobiales; family Nitrobacteraceae; genus Bradyrhizobium; species Bradyrhizobium sp. RDI18. The sequence continues at coordinate 1,512,830 of NZ_JBICRN010000008.1, forward strand.
CTGACGAATGAGCCTGCCAAGGCGGGGGTGGACGATCTTGAGCGTGAAGCGGAACGTGCCGCCGCCGAGGTCGGAATGGGTCACGGTGAGATCGCCGGGCGTGAGCCAGGGCGGCAGCGGCAACCGCAACGGCCCGATCTGCATGGAATAGCCGACGCTGCGAAACACCAGGGCCTCGTGCTCGACCGCAATGCGCAACGCCATGCTGACGCCGTAGCCGACATATTCTTCCAGCCCGGTAGGCCCGGCGAACCGTTTCGCCGAGTGAATGACTTGCGGAAAGCCGTTGCTGCGCGCGCAGATCCGGGTCCAGATCTGGCCGCTGCTCGCCGCATCTTCGGTCACCATCACGGCCATCGAGACGCCGGTCTCAGTGCATAGCGGAAACGGCCCGCCGATCACGCGCGCGAGCTGCGCCAGCCACCAGCCGGCGCGGCTGAAACTCGCCTCCTCCACCGTGCCGACATAGACGACGGTTTCGCCATCGGCGAAGCGCTTTGAAAATCGCCGCCAGATCGCCAACGGCAGTCGGCCCCATTCCTCGTCGGGCAACAGATCGTGAAAGCGATGGTCGTCGAGCAGGATGGTGTTCGAGGCAGGCGTTGCGGGAAGCCTTGGTACTCTTGTGGACACCATCACACGCTCCTGCTCTGCCCCTCTGCCCTATTTGGCTTTCCCCGCCGGCAAGAAGCTGACGATCTTCTCGCCAAGCTTGATCAGCGCGACCAGCCGCGGCCGGGGCACGTTGAGCATCTGCGTGTACCAGCGGTCGACCAGCTCGGTGAAAGCCAGCATTTCCTTCAGCCGCTTGGCCGCGACCGGGCTGATGGTCGGATCGTCAGCGGCGTCGGAAACGCAGGCGCGCAGCGCATCGATGGCCGGATCGATCTCGCGCTCCTTGCGGCGGGCGGCGATCCGCGCCGCCACTTCCCAGATGTCGGTTTCCGCCTCGAAATGATCGCGCCGGTCGCCGAGGATCGGCACCCGCCGGATCAGATTCCAGGCCAGCAGCTCCTTGATGGAATTGGACACGTTGGACCGCGCCATGCCGAGCGTCTCGGCGATATCGTCCGCGGTCATCGGCGCCTCGGCGAGATACAGCAGACCGTGGATCTGGCTGACCGAGCGGTTGACGCCCCACTCGTCCCCCATATCACCCCAGTGCAGGATGAACCGCTCGGCCACGGCAGGGAGTTTCTTTTTGTCGGTCTTTTCTGTCATGACAGAAATATCTGACGTTACTGTGCGGCTGTCAAGGCCTCTTGCGGTTTGGAGGACCTGATCCGCGCGCCGAGCTTCCCGTGGGTCGGCGCGCGTTCCTGAAATGGAACTTGGGTTCGTAACTCCGTGTTTTCCCGGCCAACCCGTTAACCGCCCAGTACCGGTCGCGTCTTGAGACTCCGCTCGCACGCTGCCAGCAACGAGGTCTGGCGCGGCATCAAGGCACGGAATGCCCCATCGAAATCCCCCAGATCCCGGCGGGCCGCTGCGGCGGGTGACATCGACGTCCCTGGTCATCGCCTTTGCGCTGGTCATGACCGCCTGCATCCTCGGCGTCATGGCCTGGAAGGTGCTCGACGCCAAGAAGGCGGCGCTGGCGAGCGGCCGCTCCGAGATCCAGAACCTCGCGCATTCGCTTTCCGAGCATGCCTCGCACACCACCCAAGCGGTCGATATCGCGATGGGCGGGATGGTCGACTTGCTGAAATACAGGGATCCCATTCCGGACCGGTTCAACAGATACCTCGCTGAAACGGCGAAAACGCTGCCCCAATTGCGGAGCATCGGCGTCACAGATGCCAAGGGCAACTGGACTTATTCGTCATTGGCGGAGACACCGCGCTATACCATCTCGGATCTCAGCTATTTCGCCTACCATCGTGACAAACCAGACAACACGCTTCGGATCAGCGAACTGATGCAATCCGGTGTGGACGATCGATCCTCCATGATCGTTCTTTCGAAGCGCATCACCAAGCTCGACGGCAGCTTTGGCGGGGTCGTCGCAGCAGCGATCGACAATGATTACCTCAATAACTTTTACCGGACATTCCAGCTCGGCCCCGACGGCGGCATCAGCCTGATACGGAATGATGGTGCGCTCCTGATGCGCTGGCCGCAGTCGGACAAGAGCACGGATCTCTCCAAGACCGACCTGTTCAGAAAGCATCTCAAGCAAAGCTCTGTCGGATACTACAAGATCATCTCGCCGTTCGATGGCATCGTGAAGCACCTCGGCTATGAGGTGACGCCGCACTACCCGATGGTGGTCACGGTGGCCATATCGGAAGACTGGCTGCTTTCCGAATGGTGGAAGGGCTTGCGAACCGACGCCATCGTCGCCGGCGTGCTGCTATGCATGATCCTTATGCTGGCGGCGTTGGTTGCCCTGCAGTTCCGCTTCCGCAGCAAGACGGAGCGCGCGCTGCGCGAGCGCGAGGCGCATTATCGCCTGCTGGCCAACAACATCGCCGATATCATCATCCTCATCGATGCCAACAGCCTGCTTCGCTATGTTTCCCGATCGGCCGAGCCGGTGCTGGGCTTGCGTCCAAAGGACCTGCTCGGCAAGTCATGCTTGGACCTGGTCCACCCGGACGACAGGGAGAGCGTCAAAGCGGCTACCATCCGGATCGACGGCGCCGATAGCGTCAGCACGGTCGTGTTTCGGCACTATCGGGGCGACGGGACGCTGGCGTGGGTGGAAAGCAAGTTCAAGATGGCCTCCGCAACCAGCGACCCGGCGCGGACGGAATTCCTCTGCGTCATCCGCGATGTCACCGAACGCAAGCGGATGGAAGATGAGTTGACCCAGCTCAACCGCCGCCTCACCCAGCTTGCCGCGACCGACGGGCTGACCGGGCTCACCAACCGCCGCACCTTCGATGGCTTCCTACGGCGCGAATACGAGGCCTGCGAAGAGATTTCGGTGCTGCTGTTCGATATCGACAATTTCAAGGGCTACAACGACACCTACGGGCATCAGGCCGGCGACCGTTGCCTGCAGGCGGTTGCAAAAGCCATCGGCAATGCGACCGACAACACGTCAGGCCTGTCCGCGCGCTATGGCGGCGAGGAATTCGCCGTCGTGCTGCCGAACAGCTCGGAAGACGATGCAATGAGGGTGGCCGAAGCCATCCGGCTGACGGTTCGGGCGCTCGGCATTCCGAACACGGCCTCGAGCCGAGGCTACATCACCATCAGCGCAGGCGTTGCCGCAAAAACCCGTTCGACAATCGACGAGGCCGCGCTGGTGGGAGAAGCCGACACCGCCCTCTACGAGGCAAAGCGCCTCGGCCGCAATCGCAGCATTGTGTATTCCACAGTCGACTTGCAATATGTCGACAGCGCCTCCCCTCCAGCACGACGGCGAATTCGCGCCGGGCGAACGGACGCATTAGCTAGGGCGCGCAGGTGCTATCTAGCTGTGCAAAAGCAGCTCGCTGAATATCCGCTTTGCTGGACGCGAAAAGCCAACGCCGCACCTACTCCACGATTTTCCAATAAGAGTCCTTGCGGATCACCTTCCCGTTGCGAAATGTGTAGAAGTCACAACCTCGGACCTCCTTTCTCGTGCCCTCGCGGGTGGTGCCTGTGAGTGTCCATTTTGAGATGCCGGTCTCGGCAGTCAGATCCACAAAATGCTCATCTTTGCCGTAGTGGACGTCAGGCAGGCCTTCGAAGCGTGTTGCCAGCGCTTCCCGTACGTTCCGTTTGCCCTCGAAACGAGCCCCCCAAGGCTGGCTTCCCCGCGGCATCTCCAGCACGCAATCGTCAGAAAAGAACGCCATGATGCGATCAAGATCGTGCGCGTTGAAGGCATCACATAGGTCCGTCAGCGTCGATCGAATGTCCATCGCCCGTCTCCGCCCAGTCGGATGGTTGATATTTGCTCTGCGCGTTCGATCTTCCGAATAGGCCATTGGCGGACTGGGTCGGTCAAGGTCGGAGGCTCCGCGAATGGGCCCTGGTTCAAACCGGCACCGACGCTATATCGTCGGCAGCACCGAGAACCGCTCCCCTGCCCGCCGGAGCTTCAGCATCTCGGGATTGCCGGCGTCGTCCTGTACCGCCTCGACCCACGCCGACGACGGTCCTCGCCGGCAAGCCGAGATCATTGCTGTCACCGGCTCCGCGGGACCTGCGAACACCGCCTCGACACGGCCGTCCCTGCGGTTGCGTACCCAGCCTTCGAGATCGCGCGCCCGTGCCGTGTCGTCGACCCAGGCGCGATAGCCGACGCCCTGCACCCGGCCGCTTATCGTGACATGACGAATTGCATCGCTCATTTATTCTTCAACCCGAGAAATGCGCCGGCGCGCGCCTTTATCTCGGCATCGCGCATGGCCCGGCTGGTCAACTCGGCAGACGCAAGGCCGTTCAAATTTTTCGGCGAGGTTCCCTCACGCAATGCCTTCAGCGTCTGATAGACGGCCTGCGTTGCGGCGGCGAATGGCGCGTGGCCCTGCAGCGCGATCCGCACGCGCTGACCGGCGAGATAATCCAGCGCCGTCATGTCCTCGGGCGCACCACCGAGCACGATCGGCAATCTCGTCGCGGCGGAAATCGTTTCCAGTTCGCCCCGGCTCTTGATGCCCGTGAAGAACAGCGCATCGACGCCGGTGGCCTCATACGCCCTCGCACGTTCAATGGCGTCGTCAAGGCCGGTGACGGACACGGCGCCGGTGCGGCCCATGATGACCAGCGAGGGGTCGCTGCGGCCATCAAGCGCGGCCTTCATCTTGCCGACGCCCTCCTCGAGCGGAATCAATTGCGTTCCGGCCTGCCCGAACACTGGCGGCAGGAGCGTATCCTCGATCGTGAGGCCAGCGGCGCCGGCAGCCTCGAGTTCCTGCACGGTACGGCGAACATTGAGCGCATTGCCGTAGCCGTGGTCGGCGTCGACCAATACCGGCAGTGTCGAGGCACGCGACATCCGCCGCATCTGCTCGGCCAGCTCCGTCAGTGTGATCAGCGCAATATCGGGATCGCCGAGAACGGCCAGCGAGGCCACCGAGCCGCCGAACATGCCGAGCTCGAAGCCGAGGTCTTCCGCAATGCGGATCGAGGTCGCGTCATAGACTGATCCTGGCCGGACGCAGGCGGGGCCGGCGATAATGGAACGCAATCTCTCTCGGCGCTGACGAAAAGCCATGGTGCCCTCAGTTCTATCTACCGTCATTGCGAGCCACCCGGTCGGCGCGAAGCGCCGACGGATGACAGGCTCCGCGAAGCAATCCATCGTGCAGCGAAAGGAAGTGTGGATTGTCGCAGGCAATGACGGGGGTTGCGTCTATGCAAACTCCAAAATCAACGCGTCCACCGCGAGTGTCGCGCCGGCCGCGGCATGGATCTTCTTCACGGTGCCGTCGCGTTCGGCGCGCAGCACGTTCTGCATCTTCATCGCCTCGACCACGGCCAATGTCTCGCCGGACTTGACCTCCTGCCCTTCGGCGACCGCAATCGACACCACGAGCCCGGGCATCGGGCACAACAGCTTCTTGCCGGTGTCGGCGGCTGAATTCACCGGCATCAGCCGCGCGGCGGCAGCCTCGCTTTCAGTGAAGACGTTGACTGCAACTTCAAAGCCCTGATGCGCGAGGCGGAAGCCGTTCGGGATCGCGCGCACCTGCATCGCGACCAAGTGGCCGTCGATGGTGCCGTGCCAGACCGGCTCGCCCGGCGTCCAGGCCGAGATCAGGTTGTGCGGATTGCCGGGCAGACCGTCGGCGCCGATGAAACGCACCGCGATGCCATCAGCCTCCCGCGCCACATCGAGCGCGATTTCGTCGCGCTCCAGCCAGACCGCGCGGCGGCGTTCGCGTTGCACCAGCCGGTCGGTCAACTGACCTGAAATCTGCCGCTTGCGCTCGCCGAGCACGTGATCGATCGCAGCTCCCACGGCGGCCAGCCGCCGCGCGATCTCGCCTTCCGGCGGACGCGCGGAAAAGCCCTTCGGAAATTCCTCCGCGATAAAGCCGGTGGAAAGCTTGCCTTCGCGCCAGCGCGGATGGTTCATCAACGCTGACAGGAACGGAATGTTGTGCCTGATGCCGTCGACGTAGAACGCGTCGAGCGCCGTGGCCTGTGCCTCGATGGCGGCGGCTCGCGACGGCGCGTGCGTCACGAGCTTGGCAATCATCGGATCGTAATGGATCGAGATCTCGCCGCCTTCCTGCACGCCGGTGTCGTTGCGGATGGTGACGCCGTCCTGGCTCGCTTCCGCCGGCGGCCGGTACTTCACCAGCCGGCCAATGGACGGCAGGAAGTTTCGGAACGGGTCTTCGGCATAGACGCGCGATTCCACGGCCCAGCCGGTCAGCGTGACGTCCTTCTGCGCGATGGAAAGCTTCTCGCCGGCCGCGACCCTGATCATCTGCTCGACCAGGTCGATTCCGGTGACGAGTTCGGTGACGGGATGCTCGACCTGCAGACGGGTGTTCATCTCCAGGAAGTAGAAGCTCTTGTCCTGGCCGGCGACGAATTCGACGGTGCCGGCGGAATCATAGTGCACAGCCTTTGCCAGTGCCACCGCCTGCTCGCCCATCTTGCGGCGGGTGGTTTCGTCGAGCAGCGGCGACGGTGCTTCCTCGATGACCTTCTGGTTACGGCGCTGGATCGAACATTCGCGCTCGCCAAGATGGATTACATTGCCATGCTTGTCGCCGAGCACCTGTATTTCGATGTGGCGGGGATCGACGATGAACTTTTCGATGAAGACGCGGTCGTCGCCGAAAGAGGATTTCGCTTCCGCCTTGGCGAGATTGAAGCCCTCGGCGACTTCCTTCTTCGAATGCGCGATCCGCATGCCCTTGCCGCCGCCGCCGGCGGAGGCCTTGATCATCACGGGATAGCCGATCTCGTCGGCGATCTTCACCGCGTGCTTTTCGTCCTCGATCACACCGAGATGGCCCGGCACGGTCGAGACTTTTGCCTTCGCGGCGGCCTTCTTGGATTCGATCTTGTCGCCCATCGCGGCAATGGCGCCGGGATTGGGGCCGATGAAGACGATGCCGGCCTTGGCGAGCTCGCGCGGAAACGCCTCGCGCTCGGAAAGAAAGCCATAACCGGGATGCACCGCCTCTGCGCCGGTCTTGCGGCAGGCATCGATAATCCGGTCGATCAACAGATAGCTCTCAGCCGCCGCCGGCGGGCCGATCAGCACGGCCTTATCCGCCATTTCGACGTGGAGCGCATCGCGGTCCGCTTCGGAATACACCGCGACCGTCTCGATCCCCATACGGCGCGCAGTCTTGATGACCCGGCAGGCGATCTCGCCGCGATTTGCGATCAGAATTCTCTTGAACATGTTCTTCTTGCTTGAGCTTTGGGCGGGATCCTCCCCCGCAATGAGACATGCGGGACGCGGGTAACACACCCGTCGTACAGCAAAAATCGATGGAGGCAACGGTCTCGTACCGGCTTCGCGGGGCCGCCGGCGGTAATTCAGCCGGAATAGGAGTTGAAGCGGCCCCGCGCATAGGCGTGGGATACCGCTTTCATCAGCTCGCCGACCTCGGATTCCAGATATTCGTTGGCCACGATCAACGCGCGGATCGTCGCCCTCATATCCCCACCACAGGCAGAAATCGCCTGATCTACAGCGGCTTCCAGCTCGCCGTTCTCTTCGGACTTCGGCTGTGAAGAGGACGACATGGCAATATTCCGTGTTGAGCGAGGGGTCCTATGTTCTTATTTTGTTCTTGTGAAGTCAATGGCCGTCGTCTGGTCGCAACTGCGCTCCCGGCTTTCCCCAACCTGTTTTGCTTGCGCCATTAGCGCCGGCATCTTGGTTCAATCACGTCAGCTTATGCTAGAAGGCGCTCGCGGGTGTGGAATTGATTTGAAATGAATCAGATGCGGTCACGAATTTTTCTGGTTGCGGCGTTCCTGTCGATCGTCCTTCCAGCCAGCCAGAGCTTGGCTGCCACTGCCACCATCCGCGATGGCAGCACGCTTCAGCTTGGCAATGTCACCTACCGCCTCGACGGCATCGAGGCGCCCACCGTTGATCAACTCTGCATCGATCAGAATGCCGATAGCTGGACCTGCGGGATCGAGGCGCGCGATCAACTGACCAAGCTGATCGGCGGCAAACAGGTTCGCTGCGACGATCTGGGTCCCGATCCCTCGTTCAAGAAACGGCGCATCGGCGTATGCAAGATCGAAGGTGACACGACCAGTCTCAGCCAGCTCCTTGTCCGCAACGGCTTTGCATTGAATGTCGAAGTCTCCGCCAGCGGTCGCTTTCAGGTGGACGAAGCCCGCGCCAAGGACGACCGCCAGGGTCTCTGGAAAGGCTGCTTCGTCGCGCCACACGAGTTCCGCACCGGCAACAAAGATGGGCCCCTGCTCGGCGCCGCGTGCCGCGCCGATCGTGACCGCGAAATCCGCGAGGCGCTGTTCCCCGAGGATCTCGTCATGCCGGCGAGCTGCAACATCAAGGGCAAGTACGCGGTGCGCGCGCGCGTCACCGGGAACCTTGGCATCTACCATCTGCAGGCATGCCGCTCCTATCCGGGACTGACCAAGCCGGATCGCTGGTTCTGTTCCGAGGAAGATGCGCAGGCCGCCGGGTTCCGCAGGGCCTATAACTGCCGGTCAACCACCAAGAGCAAATGAGGCTGGCTAACGCGCCGGCTCTTGTGTGAAAGTGCCGCCAGAGGTTGCCGGCACGCATGACACCTTCCGACACGACGAACCTCCTGCCTGAAGCTGCCGCCGCCGAGCGCTTGCGGCAATATCTGCAGGAAATCGCAAGCGAGCGCGACAGAGCCCATCGTGCTTTGCAGGAGCGCGAAGCGGAGCTGGCGCGTATCCAGCGCATCGCCGGCGTCGGCGGTCTCGAAATCGATTTCCGTGACGGCGTCAAGAACCGCCGCTCCCCCGAATATCTTATCGTTCACGGGCTGCCGCCCGAGGCGGCCAACGAGACCTATGAGGAATGGGTCAGTCGAATCCATCCCGAGGATCGCGAGCGAACGGTCCAGCACTTGTTCGGCGTATTGAAAAGCCAGAGCGAGGATTATTCGGCCGAATACCGCATCGTGCGGCCGAACGACGGCGCGGTCCGCTGGATCCGCGTCGTCGCCAAGATCGAGCGCGAGGCCGACGGCCGCGCGCTGCGCCTCGTCGGCGCCGATTGCGACGTCACCGATCAGATGCTGGCGCAGGCAACCTTGCGCGAAAGCGAGGAGCGCTTCCGCCTGATCGCCAACAGCGCGCCGGTGCCGATCTGGGTCACCAAGCTCGATCGCACGCGTTCCTTCGCCAACCAGGCCTATGTCGATTTCCTCGGACTGCCGTTCGAGGAAGCTATCGTGTTCGACTGGCGCAAAAGGCTGCATCCGGACGACGCGGCGCGCGTTGTCCAGGAATCCGTCGCAGGCGAAGCATCGCTCAAGCCGTTCGTGCTGGAGGCCCGCTACCAGCGCGCCGACGGCGAATGGCGGTGGCTACGCTCGGAATCCCAACCGCGCTGGGATCCGACCGGCAAGCACATCGGCTTCATCGGCGTTGCCCACGACGTCACCTCGGCCAAGCAGGCCGAGCACGATCTGCGCCGGCTGAACGAAATTCTCGAACTGCAAATCGCCGAGCGGACGGCGCAGCTCGAATCCAGCGAAGCCCAGATGCGGGCGATCTTCGAGACCAGCCATCAATATCAGGCGCTGCTCAACCAAAACGGCGAGGTTCTCTATGCCAACAGCACGGCGTTGGCCGGCATCCGCGCCGACGCCGGCGCGGTGGTCGGCCAGCCGTTCTGGGAAACGCCATGGTTTGCCGCGACCCCCGGCATGCGCGACGCCGTCCGCGACGTCTTCATCACGGTCATGCAGGGCGAAGAGGCCAAGATTGAAATGCTGCTGCACCTGCCGATCGGCGACCGCTATTTCGATTTCGCGATGCGCCCGCTGCACGACCGGCACGGCACCGTCATCGGGGCTGTGCCGGAGGCCATCGACGTCACCGAGCGCCGCCAGGGCGAGGAAGCGCTGCGCCAGTCGCAGAAAATGGAAGCGGTCGGACAGTTGACCGGCGGCGTGGCGCACGATTTCAACAATCTGCTGACCATCATCCGCTCCGCGACCGATTTCCTGCGCCGCCGCGAGTTGCCGGAGGAGCGGCGCCGGCGCTACATCGACGCAATCGCCGAGACCGTGGAGCGCGCCTCCAAGCTGACCGGACAATTGCTGGCGTTCGCCCGCAGGCAGCCGCTCAAGCCGCAGGTATTCAACGTCGGCACCCAGGTCGAGTCCGTCGCGCAATTGATCCGTCCCCTCGTCGGTGCCCGGATCAGGATCGACGTCGAAATCGCCGATCTCAATTGCTTCGCAATCGCCGACGTCGCGCAATTCGAAACCGCGCTGATGAATCTTGCCGTCAACAGCCGCGATGCCATGGACAGCGAGGGGCGGCTGATCATTCAGGTTCGCAAGGTGAATGCGATTCCACCGCTGCGTGCCCAGCCCGCCCGCAGCGGCGACTTCGTCGCCATCACCGTGACCGACACCGGCTGCGGCATTGCCCCTGCCCTGCTCGAGACGATCTTCGAGCCGTTCTTCACCACCAAGGAAGTCGGCAAGGGCACCGGCCTCGGGCTGAGCCAGGCGTTCGGTTTTGCCAAGCAATCCGACGGCGATATCGCAGTTGCAAGTGAGCCAGGCCGGGGCGCGACGTTTACGATCTACCTGCCGCAGGCCGCGATGCCGGCCGATACGAGCGAAGCCGCCGCGACCGCCAGCGAGCCCGCTGCCCGCGGCCGCGGCTACTGCGTCCTCGTGGTCGAGGACAATGACGACGTCGGCCAGTTCTCCACCGAACTGTTGGAAGATCTCGGCTACACCGTGCGCCGTGTCGCCAGCGCGGACGCCGCGCTCGCAATCCTGGCCGAGGACGAGTTTTCCGCCGACCTGGTGTTTTCCGACGTCATCATGCCCGGGAGGAACGGCGTCGAGCTCGCCGGCATCGTGCGCGAACGCTATCCCGGCCTGCCCGTGGTCCTGACCAGCGGCTACAGCAACGTGCTGGCGGAAAGCGCCCACCGCGGCTTCGAGCTGATCCAGAAACCCTATTCGGTGGAACTGCTGTCGCGAATTCTCAGGAAGGCGATTTCCGAGGCGCGCCGCTAGGGCATAAACGCCTCACGCCGCAGCCTCGACGCCGGCCTCCCCCGATGCCAAGAGGGCGCGGATTTCCTGCGCAGGGCGCGCGGCGCTGAACAGATAGCCCTGCATCTGCGTGCATCCGAGACTCTGCACCGTCTCGCGCTGCTGCAACGTCTCGACGCCTTCGGCAGTCGTGATCATGCTGCGGTCGGCGGCGATGCTGACCACCGCGCGGATGATCGAGGCCGACGAGGAATTGCGCGTCACTTCCTTGACGAAGGAGCGGTCGATCTTGATCTTGTCGAACGGGAAGCGCTGCAGATATTGCAGCGAGGAATAGCCGGTGCCGAAATCGTCGAGCGCGATGTGAATGCCGAGCGCGCGGAGCTGATTCAGCGCCACGAGCGCGGCGTCGTCGTCGGCCATCAGGACGGCTTCTGTGATCTCCAGCTCCAGCCGGCGCGGATTGAGTCCGGTCTCGGCAAGGACAGCCGCGACTTTCACCGACAGCGTTTCCGACCGGAACTGGATCGGCGAGACGTTGACGGCGATGCGGATATGGGCCGGCCAGGTTACGGCTTCGGCACAGGCGGTGCGCAACACCCATTGCCCGATCTCCTCGATCAGGCCGGTCTCCTCGGCGACCGGCACGAAGTCGGCGGGCGAGATCATGCCGCGCACCGGATGCCGCCAGCGCAATAACGCCTCGCAGCCGGTCACGCCGTCGCCGCGCAGATCGACCTGCGGCTGATAGTGCAGTTCGAACCCGCCCTGCACCAGCGCCACGCGCAAATCCGCCTCCAGCTCGCGGCGGCGATTGGCCTGCTGCTCCATCTCCGGATCGAAGAAGCGATAGGTCCTGCGGCCGGCGGCCTTCGCAGCATACATCGCGAGATCGGCGTTCTTCAGGAGATCGAAGAGGTCCGAGCCGTCGCGCGGGGCAATCGCGATGCCGATGCTGGCATCGCTGGAAAGCTGATGGCCATGGCAGTCGAACGAGGTACGCAGCGCCTGATAGATCCGCGCGACCAGCGCGTGAACGTCCTCAGCGCTCTCAATGCCGTGCTGAAGGATAGCGAATTCGTCCCCGCCGAGGCGGGCGATGAAATCCTCAGGGCCGACCGACTGGCGCAACCGCTCCGCCACACCCTTCAGGAACTCGTCGCCGATCAGATGTCCTAGCGTGTCGTTGATGCGTTTGAACTCGTCGATGTCGATATAGAGGATCGCGAACTCGCGTCCCTCGGTTTCCAGCAGCAGTCCCTCCGCGTGGCGCTGGAACAGGGTCCGGTTCGGCAGATTGGTCAGCGCGTCGTAATGGGCGAGATGTTCGATCCTGGCCTGATTGCGCCGCCCTTCGGTGACGTCTTCCAGCGTCGCGGCCCAGCCGCCGTCCGCCGAGCGCTTGAAGATCAGCCGGATCGTGCGCCCATCCGGCGTCGAGGTCACGGTGTCCTGAACCAGGCTGCCGTTGGGATCGAGGAAGCGGTCGCAATAGGCGTCGACGTCGCCGAGAAAGGAGCCGCGTTCCTGACGGTGCCGGATCAGGTCGCGCAGATGACAGCCGGGTTTGACGACTTCCGGCGAGAGCCCGAACATATCGATATAGCGCCTGTTGCAGATCACGAGCCGGCCCGAGGAATCGAACAGCAGCAGGCCCTGCGTCATGTTGTTGATGGCGGTGTCGAGATGCTGGCTCTTCTCCGAAAGCTTGCGCTGCGCGGCGGCATGCTGGCGGCGGAGCTGGCGCACGATCAGGAAGACCATGCCGATCACGACGATGATCGCCAGCGCCGCCGCGAAAAATTGCAGCCTCGTCTGCGCCCGCCAGTCGGCCAACGCAGCCTCCGTTCGGGTGGTCGCCACGATCAGGATCGGGAAGTGCATGAGCGACTTGACCGCGCCGACCTTGTCTTCCGCCAGCCTCGCGGTGGTGAAGCGCCCGGATGCATTGCCATCTACCGCCAGCGCGCGCTGAAAGGCTTCGCTTCCGGCGACATTGAAGCCGATCAGGCTGTCGTCCTTCGGATAGCGGGCGATGATGGTGCCGTTGCGGTGAATCATCGAGATCGCGGTATCGCTATTGAGCTCCAGCGATCCGACAAAGGCCTCGAAATGCGAAGGTTCGACGCCGCGGCTGGCAAATCCGATGATCTCGCCATTACGGCCGACGATCTTGCGCGCAAATAGCGTGGTCCAGTTCTTCGTCACCTTGCTGACGACCGGCTCGACGATCACATCGGGGGTCGGTTTTCCCGACGTGAACTCCTTGAAGTACTGACGGTCCGCGATGCTGAGATCGGGGACCGGCCACATCTCGGAGGAATTGATCAGCCATCCCTTGACGTTCCACAGGTTCAGCGCGCCGACATGGGGCAGTGCCGAAAGCTTGCTGCGCAGCATCTCATGCGCGCTCAAGGTCGACATTCTCTGCTCGAACTCATCCGACGTATCGACCCCGTCGGCCCGCATGCCGGATACGACGTCCTCATGCACATGCTGGAGATCGTTCAGTTGCTGGTCGAAATGCCGCGACAGCAAGAGCGCGCTGTTGTTGAGTTCGCGCTCGGCGACTTCCAGCGCGCGCTCGCGGTATTGCATGGCGAAATAGCCGGTGCCGAGCATGATCGCGATCACGAGCCCCGCGGCACTCAGGATCAGCCACTGGATCGCGCCCAGCCTGATCCGCCACGGCATGCCGCGACCGAACAGCGGCTGGCTCTCCGCGATGACGTCGTCCGATGGATTATTCAGCATTTTCGCTGCCCCCAACAGACGCGTGTTGTAGGGACCACAAGCCAAGGGGGCGTTAGCAAAATGAGTTATCGGGAAGTTAAAGCGGCCGCGGAATCAGGCGGATTCCGCCATCTCGTCTTCCTTGAGACTGCACTCGATCAGCGCCCCGTCGATCGTGAATTTCGAAAACAGCGAGCCCGGCGTCGACGCCTGCAGCGCCGCAAAGAACTGCGAGTCTCCGGGACTGCGCAGGAAAAATCGGATGTGGCTCGCCGACATCGTATCCCTCGACAGCCATACGATGCCCGAGAACAGCGCCACCATCGTCTGGGCGTACTGGCCGGCATCGGCGATGCCGAGTTCGTAAACCGGCGACACCACGATAAAGCGCGCGCGGAGGATGGGATCCGGAAATTTGCTCATCATCAGGCGGCTGACCTGGCAGGCCGCATGGATGCGCTCGCCGTCGGACAGGCAGTACAGGCTGGGGTGATCGCCTTCCCTGGTCAACCCGTCATAGGCCGCATAGCTTCCCGTCGAAAACGTCGAAAAGTCCTCGCCGACGCTTTCGGCGTCCTTCTTCCACTGGCCCTTGATCGACCGCCAGGACCTGTCCGGCTCTTTCATCGGCAGAAGGCGCATGACTAACCAGAGGTTAATGCAGAAACTGATGTCGGTATTGTACGGGCTGCGGCTAAACGTTTGCTTACGCTGGCGCCCCGCGCACAAACAATCTGTTCGACCCGCGAAACGACTACTTCGGCGCGCGTTTTGCTGCCGTGTTTCCCTACGGTCTCGAACTCGAGCCCCGCAATCCCATGACCAGAGTTGGCGGGGCTTCCTCAATTTGAGCAGCTATGATGCAGTAGAACGAGCGGCTCTATGCCGCGGCCTCGTAATTGACCTCGGTCTCCGCGATCTTGGTCAGGGTTTCGTCTGTCTTCTTCTCTTCGGCGAGCGTCTGATCGATCAGCTTCACGGCTTGCGGATTGTTGAGCTTTTTGTGCCCAGGCTTTCAGGGTGCCGTAACGAGAAATCTCGTAATGCTCGACCGACTGGGCGGCGGCCAACAGGCCGGCATCGAGCGCGGGCGTGTGGGCATACTGCTCCATGATGTCTTTGCCTTCATCGATGATGCCCTCGATCGCTTCGCACTTCTTGCCGCGCGCTGGCTTGCCGAGAAGCTCGAATATCTCTTCCAGCCTTTCGACGTGCGCCTCAGTCTCTTCGTGGTGCTTTTCGAAGGCGGCTCGCAGATTGTCCGAGGTGGCGGCCTTGGCCATTTTCGGCAGCGCCTTCAGGATCTGCTTCTCGGCGTAGTATATGTCCTTCAGCGTATCCAGGAACAATTCATTCAGGTCCTTGTCAGCCATGGCGTCCTCCATTGATGGGTGCGCTGACAACATGGGGCCGAATGGAATGGTTCCTAAGGCGTTCGTCGGAGGCGCTACCCGCCCCCGGCGGCAAGATCGATCAGGGCAATGCCGAGGTCGGGCCTCTTTTTGCGTCGAAGCGCTGCCGGCGCTTCGGTCAAGATCACTTCGAGCGTCGGCCTGACGGTTGCTGCCAGCAGATGGCCGCCGCGCGTCGAGCCGTCGGCAAGGCCGAGCACCACGTGAACATGCAGGCTGGGCTTGCCGTCGTCGCCGGCGGCCACGTCGCCGATCGCGCTGAGGACTTCGCACTGCTCGTCGACCTCGATCTTCCGGTAGTTCTTCGCGGCGACGTCGAACCAGCCGACCGTCGCCCGTTCGAAGGCGCCGATCGCGGTCAGCGAGGCCGCGGAAATTCCGGATTCGGCAGCGAACCGGGTGAGTGCGGCAAACGCCTCCTCGCCCGTGTCCAGAATGACGACGTGAACCTGCGCCTCGTCGTCGGCGCCGATACGTTTGCTCTTCATGGCGACCTCGGCCTGTGCGTCAACTGTCCCAGTCAATTGGCTCCACAGAGCATCGTTCCCGAAGAACCGAATCCGGCGCCTTTGGCCCGAGGCGAGCCGGCGCTGGAACTGCTGTTCCGCCCAAAGTCGACCAGATGCTGACCGAGGCAACCGAAGCCCTCGGAAGATATCGAGCCGATTATGTCGGCAACTGGATAGACCTGAGATCGGGCCCCGCGCAAATTTTTCTCATGCCCAGGCCCGACCCGGAACTGCTTCCCCCTCCGTCTCCGCGCTGTCCAACCTGCGCAACGAGAATGATCGCTATTGCCGTCTCCATTGGTTCGAACGGGCTGGAGCATCGCACGTTCGAATGCAGAACATGCCGTCATTCGGAGATGAAAACGTTTGACGCTGATCCGATCCAGCCAGCCTGCGAGGCTATGACCAGAAGCGCGTCATCGCCTGACTAGATTGGGTATTGGCGACGAACGATCTGGCAAACGGATGCAATTCAATCCTTCGGAGGCTCGCGATCAGGGCCGCCATTAAGGCTGCGCCCCAGCAACCGATCGTAATTGTTGCGAACCGTCTCATAGCACTCGCAGGCGCTTTCCCGCAGCGCTTCTACGTCGGTGATCTCGATCTTGCCTCGCCGGTATCGGATCATTCCTGCAGCTTGCAGCGTATGCGCGACCGGGGAAACGGTGGTTCGCCGGACACCCAGCATCTCCGCAAGAAACTCCTGCGTAAAGGGAGCGTATCGCTTCCCGACAGGTCGCGCGCACGCAGCAGCCAGCGGCACAGCCGCGCCGTCAGATCGTGGAGGATGTTGCAGGCGGCAGACTGCTGCGCCTGGCCATAAACCGTCTGCTCGTGACTGATGATCATCGAAAGCATGCCCGGGTGGTCGAGTGCCACGCGCTTGAATGCGTCGGGCTCACACACCGCCCCATGTCCGCCGATTTGAACGATCGCGCGATTCAGGGCCAGCTTGCCGTCCAAAGCCGCCGAAGCGCCGACGGCACCATCGCGGCCAACCATGGCGGCTTCAACGGTTTCTCCGCCCTCAAGCAGCACCACGAGCGAAATCACCGCATCGAATGGAAAGTAGACCCCGCTAATCTTCTCCCCGGCTTCATGCAGGATCTTGGTGTGCTCCAGCGCGATCGGCCTGAGGTGAGGCCGCAATAGCTCGAGGTCCGGCGGGGCGAAGGACGACAGCAGCAAATTGCTCGAAAAAGACTGCATGAGAACTCCCGGATTGGCGGGAGCACTTTGCGTCTCTCAGTCACGCGGCTGCCGGAGGGTGCCGTTGATATCGGACGCTATCCTTTTCCCCCGGAACGGCGTCTGTCCGTCACCCGACATTGCAAGTCGCTCCATGCTGAACCGCAAGGAGCCAATGCGATCGTTGCACGCTGGAGAAAGGCCCCGGCGCAGTCGGCGCGCCGGGGATAATTGAGGATTGTCGTCTCCGGGATCGGCCGGCTCATGACCGCGAGCATTGATGGATTTCAGTGCGCGAAAAATGCCCGACTACCCGGCTGCGAGACCATGGTGCGTTTTGCTGATTGAGCGCCTTGTTGAGCGCCTTGGCAAAACTGGAACTGAAACCTCACATCCGTTTGAAGCTAATCGATCACGATATCGGAACGGTCGCAGGCGCCCCCGGTTGGCCCACTGTTGGTACAAGGGAGGCAACTCATGAACTTGAAGCTCCTAGCCGCAGCGGCGGTTCTTTCGACTGCGGTCGCAGCGCCGGCACTGGCGCAGGATGCTCACGGACGGTCGGATGCCATCCGTAAACCGCAGACTCAGGACCGGATCTATCATCGTCACAGCGGGTTCTGGCCAGGTGAAATAGCCGCCGGCGTGGTTGGCGGCGCGATCGGCACGGCCGGCGCGATTGCGACGGCGCCGTTCCGAAACGACGTCTACGCCTACAATTATGGCTACGGGCCGCGCTACTACAATAGCGGCTTCGTCTGTCAACCCGGAACGACATTCATCGGTGGAGATGGCCGACGCCATATCTGTCAGTAGCTAACAACGGGCATTGAGGAAGAGGCGGTCCAACACCGCCTCTTCTCCTGTTTAGCGATTGCTTCATTTAGCGGTTGCCTGAAGTCTTCTTTCCAGGCGGATCGCCGCCGCGGTCCACCCGGCTCACGCGCTGGGCGCGCTCCTTGTCCTTGGGTTGCTCCTGTCCCCGTTGATCACGGACGATGCCCTGATCGTCGCTGCCGTTGGACGAACCGGGATCAGCCGGTTCGGGCTCTGTCGCCTGCCGATGTTGCTCCTTACCTTCCCGGACCAGCAGTTCATCGCCGAGCATTTGCCCGATGATCTGTTTGGTTTGAGCCTCGACCTTCTCATGAAACTTGCTCATGGCGGGCCTCCTTCCATCAAAGAACGGCGTCAGGGCTCCGATGTTTCTTCCGAGAGGTCCAAACCTTTGCCCGGCTGCTGCTGCGATCATGTAGGGCCCTGCTGACCGGTTCCATACAATGTTGGACCCTGATCGGACATTAATTCGTCTAAGGTTGTCGCAGGCCCCGCAAAGTGGTCAGCGGGCTTACCATCTCCGCCGATCAGGAATAAGATGAGCCGACGTCCACGGGCGTTCGTGCCCTTAGGCAGGCCCGACCCAATATCGTGGCCACTCTCCGTCATGCCCGTTGGCAACCAAACTGAGATCTGCCCAGCGATCCACACGACGAATTCCATGACCGAACCCGAGCGTTTGGAAGGTGTTCCTGGCCGCTACTGGCACCGGCTTGAAGACGGGCGTATCCAGTGCGATATCTGCCCGCGCTATTGCAGGCTTAACGAAGGCCAGCGCGGCCTGTGCTTCGTGCGTGGCCGGCAGGACGATCGGATCTTGCTCACGACGTACGGCCGCTCCTCGGGATTCTGTGTCGATCCAATAGAGAAGAAGCCACTGAACCACTATCTGCCCGGCACTCCCGTGTTGTCGTTCGGTACCGCAGGGTGCAACCTGACCTGCAAATTCTGCCAGAACTGGGACATCTCCAAGGCGCGAGAACTCGACCGGCTCCAGGACGCGGCCTCGCCGGAAGATATTGTCGAGGCCGCGATTGCCACGGGCTCGCGTTCCATCGCCTACACCTACAATGACCCCGTCATCTTCCTCGAATATGCCGTGGATGTTGCAAGGGTGGCGCGCCGGCGCGGGATCAAGAACGTGGCGGTCACAGCGGGCTACGTTGACGCGGCGGCGCGGGAGGAGCTTTACACCTTCATGGACGCCGCCAATGTCGACCTCAAGGCGTTCACCGAGTCGTTCTACAAGCGGCTGTGCACCGGCCATCTCGGCGCCGTCCTCGAAACGCTCGAGTATCTGAAGAACAAGACGAAGGTCTGGTTCGAGATCACAACGCTGCTGATCCCGGGTCACAATGACAGCCCGGAGGAGGTGAAAAAGCTGAGCGAATGGGTGATGACAAGGCTAGGACCCGACGTGCCGTTGCATTTCACCGCCTTCCACCCTGACTACAAGATGCTGGATCTGCACCGTACGCCGGCCTCCACGCTAACGACGGCTCGTGATATCGCGCGCAAGGTCGGGCTGCATTTCGTCTACACCGGCAATGTCCATGACGAGAGCGGCCAAAGCACGTACTGCCCGGGCTGCAGTGAGCGGATCATCGGCCGAGATTGGCATGACATCACCACTTGGCGGCTCTCAGGGAACGGCCGTTGCGGTATTTGCTCCACCGCAATCCCTGGCTTGTTCGAGGCGCACCCGGGCAACTGGGGGCAGCGGCGCGCCCTGATCCGGATCGGCAGACTGGAACGCTCGTGAATGAGGATGATAGCGACGTCGAGGCGCCTCGCTGCTGCGTGTTGGAGCGGGAGCCTGATTAGGAGGTCACGATGAAGATTGACAGCACCATCTTTGGCGCGATTACGATTGACGGAAAGACGTATCAGCACGACGTGGTCGTTCGTCTTTCCGGCGAAGTTGTGAAGCGGAAAAAGAAGCTATCAAAGAAGCTGTATGGCACCTCGCACGTGCTTTCAAAAGACGAGGCAAAGTTTCTCTTCGAGAAGGGGTGCGATCAGATCGTCATTGGCTCGGGCCAGATGGGCAACGTGCACCTGTCACCAGAAGCTGAAGCCTATTTCGAAAGAAAGGGCTGCGAGGTCGTGTTGAAGCCGACACCCGAGGCAATCCGGATGTTCAACCGGTCGCGGACAAAGAGGATCGGACTCTTTCACGTGACCTGTTGAAAGAAATGCCTGGTGAAGCTGTGTATCCACGTTGGATCCGCCGGATCGGCGCGCCGCTCATCGCTCTTGTTTTGACCATTGCGCCGTCGGTTTCGACGGTGCACGCCGTTGAGGATGCGCGCAAGGTGAGCGTGGTGTCCTTCGGACTCTTCGGCGATCAGGGCGTGTTTAGAAGCGAGGCCACCGGCGCAGCACGGGTCGTCGCGGACCGTTTCGGGGGCGCTGCGATCAACGTGCAATACAATTCGAAGAAAAGCGGAGGTGCAACGATTGAAGGCCTGGCCATGTCCTTGCAAGCGGCGGCCAACGGGATGGACGCCAACAACGACATTCTGTTTCTGATTCTCACCTCGCACGGCTCCCGCGCAGGCCTTGCAGTCAAAGCGGGGCGGCTTACGCAAATGCTCACGCCGTCTAATCTCGCCTACATGCTGACGCGGACCGGCATCCGATATAAGGTGGTGGTCATCTCGGCCTGCTATTCCGGGGTCTTCATCCCTCGTCTCGCTAACCCCGATACGCTGGTAATCACCGCGGCCGACGCCGACCATCCATCGTTCGGCTGCCGTGACAAAGCCAAATGGACCTATTTCGGCAACGCGTTTTTCAATATAGCACTCCGGCAAGCCAAGAGCCTGAAGGACGCCTTTGTTGTTGCGCGCTCGCTCGTCAAAAAGCGAGAAGTGCGCGAGCGCTTCGAGCCTTCAGATCCCCCTAATGGCAGGCGGCGAAAACGTGCAGCCGTTGCTGATTTCGCGTCCTTGAGCGACCGGTCACTTTCCGACGCCTGCGGGAAAGCTAAACAGAAGGCCGGGGAAATAACTCCGCCGCATGTATCTGACTATCCGATGAGCCAATGGCCCTTGTGGATGTCGAATTTCACCAGACCTTCGTCGCGCATCTTCAGAAGCAGCGATTGGCAGGCTTCCTCATTGGGAAGATTGGCACGCCGCATGAGTTGGTAGGCCTTGAGCGGCTTTTCGCGGAGCGCATTCAGGATATTCTCGCGATCTTTCAGCATGACTGGTCCTGTAATCCAAAATTGGCGTTGATAATGAACTGCTCAGGCCGCCATGACGAGTTTGACCTGGCCGTCTTCTAGACTTCCGGCCGCGAGCGCGTCGCGCGCCATCTTTTCGATAACAGGCCAATTTGCGAGAAGAAATTTTTGCGCCAGAGCCTTGGTCGGCAGCTCGGTTTGCAGAACGCAGCGCTGCCGCGCAGTTCCGTTCGCGATCTGAAAAGACACCGCTTGCGGCCCCTCGATGATCTCTTGTTCGGTGGGCTTGGCAGCTATCCGCATCCGCTATTCCTTTTTTGAGCGTCCGATTAGGTCAGGCTGTCGGGATCGACATTAGCCACCGCGCCTGGTGGTTCTTGGCTATTGCGAATGAGCGGCGGCTAGCTAGGACTGATCGTCCTCGGCCCCCGGGGCGCGTTTCGGCTTGTGATCCGCGATTGGCTGCGTATTGCGCACCGCCGCGGCCAGCATCAGGCGCAACTCTTCCTTCGTCATCGGTGGTTGCCGCGTGGTTGACGATTTCCATTGTGCCATTGCGCTTATATGGGGTGCCCTAGCGAGAGTTAAAGCCCCATGACTCGCTGAATCCGCGGACGATGCATTTCGGCATACTTGCCGCATCACACGACTCCTGCCCTCATTCTTGAAAATTTAAACAGTCACACATCGCAGCGAGTGCCCGGCGGGCAAATCACTTCTGATTTTCCGAAATCGCGTCAAGCCCCCCAAGCAAAAATATTCCGCTTAACACGAGGGGCAAATCAGTCGCATAACTCCGCCCATCTCACGGCAGATGAGGGGCGTTGGCCATCGTCACGAACGCGCGGTGAGATGCGATGGACGCAAGAGGTGCGATAGACGTACGCGCCGGACGCGTACGGTGAAGTCGTGTGGTTCGGGCGCCGCGGTGCTGGCGCTAAGTTTCACGGGTTATCTCGTGGAGCGACGGAGGCAAGAAAGCCGTTCTCCGGGAAGAGCACGAAGTAAGCCGTAAAGCCATTGCGCAGGGAAGGCCGGAGTGTTTCCGCTGTACCTGTATGCTCGTGTGCGCGTTCTTATGCGCAAATTGCACACGAGACCTCGGGTGCAGCCAGCACCCGGTCTTCCCTGCGTCCTCTGATTGGAGAGGGCGAAACAAGATGCAAACCTCGGGCAAAACATGTCGCGAGATCGCGAGTTCATATCCACGTCATTGCGAGCGTAGCGAAGCAATCCATCTCTCCCCGAGTTGAGGCATGGATTGCTTCGCTACGCTCGCAACGACGCGGAGGGGCCGCAGCGTCCCGATTGCTCCGTCCCTCGGGAGCATTGCGAGAAACCCCAAACAAAAACGGCGGGAATGACCCCGCCGTGTTGAACCGATATCGCCGAATGAACCTACAGCAGCCCCATATCCAGCATGCCCGGCAGTTGCGCGAGCGGCAGCGCGGCGGCGCCGACCAGGGTGGCGACCAGCGCGGCAAGGCGATGATTGCTGTGGCGCTTGCCGCGCATCTGGCTGGCGATCCATTCCAGCACCTTGGTATCGATGTTGGCGGCCTTTACCGGCGCCCAGCTCTCGATCGGCGTATCCGGCGACAGCGCCACCGTGCGCGGCGGCACCGGCAGGCCGGACTCGGAAGCAGCATGGTGGGCGACCGCCTTGGCCAGCAAATCGTCGAAACGTCCGTCGTCGGTGCGTTCCGCAGCCGCATCGCTGATTTCGAACAACGCTTCGATTTCGGCGCGGCTCACCGGCTCATGCTCAATGGCGCTCACGGTGAGGATGCGTGCGCACCAGGCGGCGTCGTCGGCATCGAGTGCGCGGGAGAAATGGATACGACCCTTGGTCGTCGGGCCCTCGCCGGTGATCACACCGTCGCGCACGATGGTGAGCGCATGAGCGGCGGTCTTGCGGCAGGATGGTTGGAGGGATATTTCAGCAGGCACGGCGGTCGCGGCAGACATGGTTGCACTTCTCAATTTCAATTCCAGTCCAGCATTTCCATACGGGCCATGAACGAGCGGTTAACAATTCGAAACCCGCATTCCCTGATTTTTACATGGTTGCCAATTGGTCGCTGTGAGGTCGGTCACGGTTCAGACCAATGCATTCCCGGGTGCAAAAACGGCCCGGCGTGATGCGGGCGATAAAAGGCAATATCGGGGCAGCGACGGCAAAAAAGTGGAACGGTTGTGAAAACAAAAGGATGGCTCCCAAATCTAGCTACCGCCATCGAATGCAGGCCCGCCGGTTCTTTTCGTCGCAGAGGCGCGGACCAAAAGAAGATGCTAGGAGTTCCGGGCTCGCGGAGAAGGATCTCACATTTTGCGCTAACCGGTTCACTTAACCGCTTCAGACTCCTATAATCCTTAAGGCAAATTTCCCTGTAACTTGAACGACATGAGGTAAAGCCATGGCACTTCCGATAGGCGCTGTCGCCCCCGATTTCGAAGCCGAAACCACTGAGGGCAAAATTAAATTCCACGACTGGATCGGAAATAGCTGGGCGATGCTGTTCTCGCACCCCAAGGATTTCACCCCGGTCTGCACCACCGAGCTCGGCTTGCTCGCCAAGCTGAAACCGGAATTCGACAAGCGCGGCGTCAAGCTGATTGGCCTGAGCGTCGATCCTGTCGACCGCCATGCCAAATGGTCGGAGGACATCAAGGAGACGCAGGGTGCTGCGCCGAACTATCCGATGATCGGCGATACCGACTACAACGTCTCCAAGCTTTACGAGATGCTGCCGGCTTCGACCTCGGGCGATCCCCTCACCCGCACGCCTGCGGACAACCAGACCGTCCGCAACGCGATCGTGATCGGCCCCGACAAGAAGATCAAGCTGACGATCGTCTATCCGATGACCACCGGCCGCAACTTCCAGGAGATCCTGCGCGCGATCGACTCGCTGCAGCTGACCGCAAAGCATCGCGTCGCGACGCCGGCCGACTGGAAACAGGGCGAAGACGTCATCATCGCGGGCTCCGTCAGCGACGACGAGGCGAAGACGATCTATCCGGCCGGCTGGAAGGCGCCGAAGCCCTATATCCGGATCGTGCCGCAGCCGAAGTGACCGCGCAGCGGTCATCCCGGAACGGTCCGAAGGACCATATCCGGGATCTCGAGATTCTCTGGTGCGCAATTGCGCACCAGAGTCCGGTGCTAACGCACCATCCCGGAATGACAAACTAAGTTTTCGGCACCGGCTTCCGGTTTCGCGGGCGGCGTGATGCGCCGCCGTGACTGCCTCGTCAGGCGGCGCGGACGCGGTCGAGGAATTTTTCCACCTCGGCCTTCAGGTGCAGGCTCTCGCTCGACAGATTCTGCGCAGAGGCAAACATCCGGCTCGAGGTCTCGCCGGTTTCGTCGGCGCCCTGCGCGGCGTTGCGGATGTTGGCGGCAACATCGGCCGTGCCGCTCGCCGCCGCGCGCACGCTCTGCGCGATGTTCTGGGTCGCGCCGCGCTGCTGCTCGACCGCCGCCGAGATCGAGGTGGCGATATCGCTGATGCGCTCGATGGTCTGGCCGATGGCCTTGATCGCGCTGACCGACTCTTCGGTCGCAAGCTGCATGCTGCCGATCTGGCTGGATATCTCTTCCGTCGCCTTGGCCGTCTGACCGGCGAGGCTCTTGACCTCCTGCGCTACCACGGCAAAGCCGCGGCCGGCATCGCCTGCCCGCGCGGCCTCGATGGTGGCGTTAAGCGCCAAAAGGTTGGTCTGCTCGGCGATCGAGGTGATCAGCTTCACCACGTCGCCGATCCGGGCGCCGGCTTCCGACAATTCGTTGATGCGCTGGTCGGTGGCAGCGGCCTGCTTGACGGCGTCGGCCGCGATGCCGTTCGATTCCTGGACCCGGCGGGTGATTTCCGCGATCGAGCTGGAGAGCTCGTCGGAGGCGGCCGCCGCGGTGCGGACATGCTCGGAGGCGGTCTCAGAAGCGCCGGCCGACTTGCCGGACAGGCTTGCGGTAGTCCGCGCGGTGTCGGTGAGCTGCCGCGCGACACGCTCGAATTCGCTGGAGGAGCTCAGCACCTTGTCGAGGATGCCGCCAACGCCGGTCTGGAACTCGTCGACGAAGCCGCGCAATTCCGACTTGCGCTGCTCGGCAGCGGCCGCGGCAGCCGCGGTCTGCTCGTCGCGCAAGCGCCGGCGTTCGACCGAATTGTTCTTGAACACCGCAAGCGTACGCGCAATCTCGCCGATCTCGTCCGTCCGGTCGTCGCAGTCAATTTCGACGTCGGCGTTGCCGTTGGCGATTGCGGTAAGCGAGGCCGTGACCGACGTCAGCGGCTTGGTCACCCGGCGCACGAGCAGCAAGGTCAGGAGCATCACCAGAAGCGCCGCGACGCCGGCTGCGATCGCCATGTTCTGAATGGCATGCGACAGCATGCTCTCGTAGTGAGCCATGGGAATGCCGACATACAGCAGCCCGATCACCTTGCCGGCCGGATTCATGATCGGGTAGTAGGCGGTCATGAACGTCTTGCCAAACAGCGTCGCCGGGCCGCGGTAGGCCTCTCCACGGCGCACCACCGCCTGCCCGGGGTGATCGGCCGCGAGCTGGGTGCCAACGGCGCGGTCGCCGTTCTCCTTCTTCACATTGGTGGTGCGGCGGACGAACTGGTTGCTGGCGTCGTCATAGACGAAAAGCGTCGCGTTGCCGCCGGCATAGCCCACCGCGCGATCGACGATCGCATGGTCCTTGAACTCGGGCATCTTCGGAATTTCGGCCCGGGCGACCGCCCCGTCCTTGAGCGTGATCTTGGCGTCGCTGTAGGTCTCGGCAAATGCCAGACCCAGCGTGCGCAGGTTGACCTCGATGTCCCGCAGCGCCCGGTCGCCGAATTCGGAGGTCAGCGACCAATGGGCCGCCCCGACCACCAGCGCGGTATTCACCGCGATCAGCAGGATCGCACAGATGACAGCCTTGGTACCGAGGCGCAGCTTGAGCGCCGGCAGGAACTTTCCAGTGGATTGCGTGGTCATGACGAGAAATTCCCCCAAAATCGCACCCAATCTGACCCGTTTTGCTTACGATCGCCTTAATGGGCACAACCCAGGGAAAATACTGATATCCTTCATGAAATTTATACGTGCAGGAAGGCCAAATACTCTACTTCAAACTGAGCGACGGTTGACCACCAGCACGGCCGCCGCGCAGGCGGCCATGCCGGCGATCGAGACCGCGTCGAGCCGTTCGCCGAACAGCACATAGGCCATCAGCGACGTCACCGCGGGCACCAGATAGAACAGGCTCGCTACCGACGTCGCGGCCGAGCGCCGGATCAGCCAATAGAGCAGCCCGATCGATCCGATCGACAGCACAACCGCAAGCCAGGCCAGCGCCAGGATGAACTCGGTGGTCCAATGCACCACATTGGTCTCGAACAGCCATGCGCCGAGACCGAACAAGATCGTAACCGCGAGGTATTGCACGAGATTGCCCGACCGCCAGTCGATCGCACTGCAGTAGCGGCGCTGGTACAGCGTGCCGAGCGTGATGCTGACCAGCGAGACGGCCGAGGCGATCCATCCCCAGCCCGCCTCTCCGCCCATCGGCCTGTCGTGCAGGATCAGCACGACGCCGGCGAGCCCGAGCAGCAATCCGCTCCATTGCAGCGGCGTCACGCGCTCGCCGAGCCAGCGGCTCGCAAGCGTCGAGGTGAGGATCGGCTGCAGGCCCGGAATCAAAGCCGAGAGCCCCGCCGGGATCGAGTGCGCAATCGCGATCGCCGTGCCGCCGAGATAGATGCCGTGCACCAGAATGCCGGCGACGGCGCTGTGCGCCACGCCGATGCGATCCGGCCAGCGCGGCCGCGCGACTACGACGATGATCGCCATCAGTCCCACCACGAACGCCATGCGGATCGCGAGATAGGTCAGCGGCTCGGCGCTGTTGAGCACATATTTGGTGCCGATGAAGCCCGTGCTCCAGAGCACGACGAAGATCGCGGGTGCCGCGCGCGCGGCAATTTTTTCGAGGTCGCCGGTCATTTGCCGCCCCTGTTGCCCGATCACATGTTATGCGGCAAGCTTGGTCACGCGGGACCGCCGGCGCGACTTCAGATATCGAAGAACGAATTGTAGGGCGCAGCGACCTTATCGCGGCATAGTCACGTTCTAGGGGCTTGCGAGATTGGTAAGGGAGCGATCACCACTCTTCCGGACAGGGATCGACGATCCTCCAGAGTTCGCGGCCGTTCTTGATCTTCTTCATCTCGGTGGTGAGCCCGCCGTTGCGGCGGATCCAGTCCTTCACCGTTTCCGGATAATAGGACATCAGGTCCGACGTCCCTTCGGCACTCGTGACCTTGATGCCGAAAGTGAAGGCCTTGTCGTAATAGGCCTGGTGGAAACCAACGCTCGCCTTCGGCGTGACGCAGATCTTGTTCATCGGCACGATGCCGAACACCAGCGTGCAGGCCGAGTTGCAGATGCCGTCGATGATGACGCGCTCCTTGCGGTCGCGGATGCGCTTGTACTTGGCCTTGTACTCCTCGACATAACCGCCGTGGTCGCGCGTGATATGCAGGTCGGCGCGCGCCGGGCTCGCGACCAGGACCGAGAGAGACAGCAAGGCAAGAGACGTGATGCGCATGGGTCGATCGGGAACCGGATAGCCTTTGTTAGACGCGGATGGGTCGGCCCTTGAAGTCAGACCGGACAGAACTCTGGCCGGACTGTGTTGGGAATTCGTTAAGCATCCCTTGAGGCCAAAAATGGGCGCGTTAGGATGGCTTTCCGCAGCATTTCTGCCCGATTCTCCTAGAATGGGACGTTGGATCAGCCAAAATGGCAGGGATTACGGGGCTTCGATCAGATCGCAGCTTGGGCTTCTATCTTCTTGTTTTGACGTACTTTCTTCGCACGAATTTCTGCCCGTTCAGATCGAGATCACTACAGTTTCAGTGGGACTTCCGGAGAATCGAAATGACCAAAGCAAAGTTTTTCCTCGCCGCCGCCCTCCTCTCTACCGCGGCCCTCGCCCCAAACCTGGCGGAGGCCCGCCACAATCGGCACCACTTGCGCAATTGGGGTCTGCCCTACCCGATCAGCTTCCTGCACAATTACGGGCCCGGCCCACAGCCCGGCACCTTCGCCTATTACGACGGCCCCTCCACGATCCACTGCCGTCAAGGCGCGGCCGCCTATATCGGCCAGGACCGCCGGCGGCATCCCTGCTACTAACCCGCGCTACTGGCTCTATTAGGCCAAGTCTGATACGAGCCACCGCAGGCGCTCGTAGCTCAGCTGGATAGAGCATCGGATTTCGATTCCGAGGGTCGGGAGTTCAGATCTCTCCGAGCGCGCCAGTCCCACTTTCACAACCTTTCATCCACCATCGCCCGCCGTCACCAAACGGGCCTACAAGACATTCAGAAAGAAGACTTTTCTTTATCGCTGGAGGTCGCCGGCCGTCGCCGGTCGTCGTCGGCCAACCTCCGGCAGACTGCCCCTTTAACTGTCCCTCGATCTGAGTTAGAATCTCCCATGCATCTGAAAACGCGGTCCCCTCGCGAGGGGCGGGAGTTCGAATTCCCCATGCAGCTCAGAACCGAAAAGCCGGAGATCACCGCAAAGAATTATCTTTCCGTTGGCGCCGGCGAATATCCTTGTGGCAACAATCTTTATCTGATCGTCACGCCAAGTGGCGGCCGTCGCTGGGCTTTCCGCTACCAGCGCAACGGCGTCGTAAAAAAGATGGGTCTCGGCTCGGCCAAGGCGGCTGGCCTTAAGCCCTCCGAGGCCAAGGACAAGGCGATTGACGCCTTGCGACTTCTCGCCAAGGGCACTGATCCACGAGAGCATCGTAACGACGAGAAACGCCGCGCCCAAGGATCGCGCCTGTTCGGCGAGTTCTCCGAGGAATGGCGGCAGACCTATGAGGCCGGGCTGAAACACAAGGCTGCGCGCAACAAGCTCAAGCGCATCGTGCAGGTTATTTGCAAGCCGCTGCACAAGCTGCGGCTCGAGGAGATCGAGACCGAGCACATCATTGCCGTTCTGCGCAAGGTCTGGCATCAGCGCGAGATCTCGCGCGACACGCGTCAGCGGATCAAGAAGATTCTGGACGCCGCTATAGCGCTGAACCTGCGACCGAAACACAACCCGGCCGATTGGGACAGCCGACTGAAACCGATCATGCCGAAGCAGAGGAAGCGGGGCTCTGTACGTGGCGGCCACAAGGCCATGGACTACCACGATCTGCCCGCGTTTATGCAAAAGCTCGCCGCCAATTCCGATCAAAGCGCCCGGGCGCTTGAGGTCGCCATCCTCACATTCGCGCGAACTATCGAGGTGCAGAACATGCGCTGGTCGCAGCTCGATCTCGAAAGCGGTGTTTGGGATTTGGGCACCCTTGATACCAAGAACGAACGGCCCAAGCGCACGCCACTGCCCCGGCAAACGTTGGCCTATCTGCGCGAGGCCTATGAGGGGCGCGTTAGTGATGCGTTCGTGTTCCCCGGTCGCAGCCTGGCCAAGCCGATCTCCAACATGACGATGCTCAAGCATTTGAAGCAGATTACTGGGGACGAGACCCTGACGGTGCACGGCTTCCGCACCACGTTCCGGACCTGGGCGCAGGAGGAAACCGACTTCGAGGAGGAGATCGTCGAACATTGCCTGCACCACATCACGGGCGATGACGCCGAAAAAGGCCTACAAGCGCGGCGAGGCACTAAGAAAGCGGCGCATCGTGATGCAGGCATTCGCCGACTTTGCGACGCGGCCACCGAACAACAAGGTGACGCCGATGAGGGCCGCCTGAGCGTTCGTGCTGTCCATTTGGACCGGGCGGTACGTCATCATCGCTCATCGGGCAGGTTTTCCAAGAAGGATGCCAGATCGGTGCGCGTGATTATGGTGCGTGTACCGTACTTGCGAATCCGCAAGCGCCCTTCCTTGATCGCTTTGTAAATTGACGTCTGGCCGAGTGAGGAAAGTGCCGCAGCCTCCGGGACAGTCAGGCCGAGCTTTTCCATGGTAGGTCGGAGCATAGACGATTCGCGTTTTGCCATTCTCATGGGTCTCGCTTCACTAGGTCATAGTGCCGTGCTCTCCTGTGACTTCCCACGGCGCAACATGACCTTCGTCGAGGACATGCGGACCCGGTTGCTAGGGGCGAAGCGAGTGCTCGGCCACATCCGAAATTCGGTCGTCGCAATTTCGGACGCGATTTCGTGCAATTTGGCTGAAGGGATGTTCAGGCTTAGCGTAGTTTCAATCGTCCCCCTGACGCCAGCGGACGCTCTGATTGCCCGTGTCGGGCAAAGGAAGCGTTCCGCTTCCCATCAAGTCTTAGGTGCTTGGCAAGCCCCTGCCGGATCGGCGACAGCCGGTCAAGGCCGCGAGCCGCGAAGCGGGGGCGCGAAACGCGCCAGCCTTGACGGGATGACGCCGATCCGGCCTGCTTGGACTCAAGCAGTTCGGGGGCTTCCACTTCGGCTCACAGCCCCAACCCGCGCTTTCTGCCGAAGCTCCATTCAATATCGCCGCCACTACGCATGAGGCCGGAGATGTGTTGCCCAACGTGCCTGTCGAGCACGGGCTGCCAGGGCACGAGGCTGAAGCCGAGACCGCCATCGCCGTTCAGGGTTTCGAGCATGGCGAACCGGCCGCTGGATAGACGGGTGGAGCCGACGAGCTCACCGGTCACATGAGTGCCCGGAACGACGCGCCGCCATGGCAATCCGCGTTCGGCGGCAAGCGCCTTGCCGCTTCGCTCGATATCGGCGGCCTCAAGCCGCTGGATCAGATCCTTTGGTGCCCAGACGCGACCGTCGCCGAGCTCTTTGACGTGACCCATATTCGCGAGCGCCTGCTTGCGCTTCTCCAGCGCCGCCCTCACCTCCTCGCCGAACCCCTCGCTGGCGAGCGCGACGCGCTGACGGGACACCAGGTCGCGATCGAGCCAGGTCGCACCGTCATGGCCGATTTGCTGATCGAGGCCGGTGGAAGACAGAACGCTTATGCGGATGTTCGCGCGGTCCCGCGCCAGATCGTAGGCTTGGCCGCGCTCGGGGAGATCGGCAGGGACGCGCCAGTGATCGGCGTCGATCCGCTCGGCATGGCCGGCCCGGCGCAGCGCCTCCAGGCGGCGGACATGGGAGCGAACGAAGGCCTCGGGGTCGCCGCCGAGGCGGTCGATGGCAGTTCTCGCCCGCTCCAGATGCTCGGACGGACGGTAGACGCCTCCTTCTGCAATATCCATGACGTTGTGGTCTGCGGCGCGAGGCCCGGGAGGGGCGGAGCCGGCCGCGACGATCATGCCTCGGCCGACCTGCTCGGCGTGAGCGGCATCCATCTCAATATGATGCACGCGCCCGTCTACCCCGTCGATCAGCAGCCGGACCCGGTCGCCCATCTCGTCGCCCCCGAGCCCCTTGTCCAGCACCCGGCCGACGATGCGTTCGGCCGCATTCTCGCGGTGCAGGACGTAGCGCGCGGGGTGCCGATCCCCCGCCAGGCCCTCTCGCTCCAGCGCCCGGTGCATGGTCTTGATGATGTCGCCGCGCTCGCCAAGCTCGCGCAGCGCCGGCTCGGCTTTGGGCGATACGATCCATTGCCCAGTCTCGACCTCGGTCGCCAACCCCATGCGCTCAAGCTTGCGCGCCCGCTCAATCAGCAGGGCGCGGTTCTGGCGGAGTGTCTCTCGCAGGTCCCGGTCGGGACGCAGGTCGGCGGGCTCCTTCCCTTCCTGCTCGGCGATCAACATCCGGTCGAGCCGGGTGAAGCGATCGGCATCCACCTCCCGCTCAAGCTGCTTTGTCACTTCAAGTTCGGTCTGCCGCCCCAGTTCTCGGGTAACGATTTCGCTGGCGCGCTCGCGAATCCCGTAGGCGATATAGTCGCCGGCGATGTTGAGGGTCTTCCCCTCCTCGGTGACGCTGCGGACGATGATGTGGGTGTGGGGATGGCCGGTGTTGTGGTGGTCGACCGCGATCCAGTCGAGTTTCGTCCCAAGGTCGGCTTCGATCTGCTTCATCAGATCGCGGGTGGTCTCGCGCGGGTCGGCGAGCTCCACGCCGTCCTCGGCCGAGACGATGAAGCGGAACTGATGGCGATCCTCGCGACCCCGATCGAGGAACGCGCGGCCATCCTCGACGTCGCGCTCGGCCGAATAGACCTGGCCCCTCTCGCCATCCCTCGTTACGCCGTCCCGTTCGAGGTAGTGCAGGTGCGCGTCCACCGCCTTGGCGCTGACGAACTGCCGCCCACGGGCGGCTCCACGCTGCGGGTTGAGCTTCACCACGCGAGCCTTCACCGCCACCCGCCGTGCCCGCGTGCGCCGGCCGCTCCCGTCGCGGTTCCACGCGCTCCGATCCTTCAGCTCCAGCGCCGTTGCAGCGCCCCGGCCGCGAGCATTGAACCGGCCGCTTCCCTTTCTGGTCCGGCTTAGCCGATCGGGATTGCCGCCCGCCCGGCGGATGGCCTGATGGACCTCACCGAGGAAGCTGACCCGTCGTCGGCGCATCCCGCCGATCCGGCGGGCGCTCGTCCCCGCACCATTGCGATCACGGACCTTGCCGGGACGGATGCGGAAGTCTTCTTCGTCATGTGCCATGAGACGACGATTGGAAGTCGAAACACTTCGCGCAAGAACCGAATGCGCCAATCGCGGAGGAGCGCAGAAACACTTGTGCCAGCGTAAGCACGTCGGTCTCGCGCATCCCGCACATTGCAAGCGACCTCGCCAAGACCGTTGGAAACAAAGAAGAAAGTATCGGAAGCGCCCCCGCCTCACCTCACCGGCTCAAACCGAGCCGCGCAAAAGCAATGTGCAGACAAAAACTTAGGAACGAAGTTCCGGCAGCGAGGAATCTCGCTTTATCTTGCCTTCCTTTCTGAGAGTGCGTTCCCGCTCCATTTCGGGTTCTCTGCTGCATTGGAGAATCTCCGGAGGGTCCAAAACATTTCCAGAACAAAGCCAGACGCGAGTGGTGGTCGATTCACATCGAGGCCTGGCGGCGCAGCGGCGTTTCGCGTGCCGCGTATTGCCGTCGGCATCGATTGGACGAGGGAACGTTCGCGCGCTGGCTCAACGCGCTCACTGGCGAGGAGGCAGCACGCAAGCTTACGGAATATCAGACGGAATTGCGCCGCGAGAAGCGTCGCGAGGAGCGAGAAAAAGGACTGAAACGACGCCAGCGGCGGCGCTTTAGCGTGAGCACCAACACGCAATCGAGAGCAGTTCAGGCGTTCTGGGCTATGCACGTCGAGGCGACGAACTGGAGCGGAATGGGCGTGCGCGAATACGCTGCTGCGCTGTCTCTGTCGCCCTATGCGCTCCGCAAATGGCGTGACCGGTTGGACGACGGCGAGATTGAAATCGACTGGCGCGCGCATCTTCACCCCTCCGCTCGCCCCGTCGTTGGCACTAGTGCTAAGGAATCGGCCTCCGAAAGCCACTTGACAGGAGCAGCAAATGACGCTGCGCAAACACCAGCGACGCCCGTCCGGCGCTTCTTCAGCGATGAACAGAAGCTTGCGATCGTAATGGAAACCGAGCAGCCGGGTACGACGGTCTCCAGCGTTGCCCGCAAGCACGGCATCGTTACCGGGCTGTTGTTCCGGCTGGCGGGTGGAGTTCGGCGTAGCGCAAAAGAAACGTGCAAGACTCGCTTCCGTCGCGCTGGCGGACGACGCAGTAGCCACGCGCTTTCTGCAACCGCTTGACGGATGGAACTGGTTCCACACAAGTTCGTTCATCTCGCTTTAGCTGCTGCGGAGGCGAAAGAATGACCGATGAACAGCTAGCGCTTCAGGCCGTTAGTGATGCCCAACGCATACTTGAAGAATATCTAGAGCCCATACGGCGAAATAATGAGCGGGTCATCCTCGATAAGTTGGTCGAAGTATTAGAACGCCCCGAGCTTCTTGTTGCCGTTACTCGGATGCAAGGCGGACGTTAACGGCCGGCGGATTTTGCTCGCCGGCTTCGCTAACTCTGGCGAGCACGAGCCAGTCCTCAGCAAGCTTCAACCACGCATCTCCATCGATCGGGTCCCGTGCTCCTGCGGCCCGATCCTTGCAATCCTGAGCCTCTCTACGAAACCGGTCTACCCTGTCCCACATGGTGGAGTTACGCGCCAACTGGCCTAGCGTTACCCCAGTCAACCCCGCATCGGATGGACTATTCCCGAAGTTACAGGCGGGCCCGACGAAACCGTTTTCCGAACATGTTGAAAACGTCCTGTAACAAACCCGGCCTATAGTGGCACCGTACAAATACGGTGCTAGCAGGGGGCGCGCGGCACGATGATTGCTTGCCGAGCTACCATTATTTGAAACCAAAATTTGTCTTGTAGGCAGGGAGTATTTCAGATGGGACGGTCTTTCCACGATTTCGAGCAGCGTCTTTTGCAGACCACGGCCGATCTTCTCAATCGAAGGACGGAAAATCAGAAGCTCAAAGAATCGATACGAGCGGCAGAAGCGTCCAAGCGAGGCCGCATTGTCCGAAGGTCATCAATACCCTGGCAGGGCAGGATTCACCGTCTGGATTAGTTTTGACTGCTGATTGAGTTGTTTCAGCCGACGTTCGAGCTCGATCTTTTTAGCCGTCAGCTTCGCGCTGAGCACATCGTGCATCTGTTCGCGCAGCGCGAACAGATCATCGATCGTCATTGATTCCCACTCGCTCTGCATGACTCGCCCCCACGATCATGAGATGTAACGACTCATCACTGTACAGGCGGATGATGGGAACGCTAGCCGGATTCTGCAAAGGACTCTTGGCGGAATTGGACGCTCAATTGCAACGTCAACCCACGGGCAGAAAGAAGCGGTCTCGGTCTGGGTCGCTCGCTTGCCTGCCGAGGCCGCTCCGGTCTCCCCAGTCATGTCCCGAGGAACGGCTCTAGAGTTCAACAGGTCCGCATGACGAGGTAAAGCCCGCCGGCGTGAACCGGCGGGCTCCTGTCACGATCCTGCCTCGCGGCATCACGCGCCGCTATCAATCTTTGCTGCGTGCTTCGCGATCAGCCAGTTGACACCTTCGAGACTGTC
Organism: Bradyrhizobium sp. RDI18; assembly: GCF_043203335.1. Classification (NCBI taxonomy): domain Bacteria; kingdom Pseudomonadati; phylum Pseudomonadota; class Alphaproteobacteria; order Hyphomicrobiales; family Nitrobacteraceae; genus Bradyrhizobium; species Bradyrhizobium sp. RDI18. The sequence goes on from NZ_JBICRN010000008.1 coordinate 1,547,826, forward strand.
AATGTGGGTCGAGAAACGGCAGGCGTTCGCGGTCTTGACTAGCCGAGGGATGAACCACCGAGCGGGGCGATGGCGAACGTCGCGAAGATGTGCTCTCGCGCTGCCCGCTGACGCACCTCGGCAAGGGCGTTGATCCAGGGGGAGTTGTCAGCCTTCTCGTCGTACCATTTGAGCGGCTCTGGCATCACCAGCTCCGGCCGCCCAGCACGCGCCCTTTCGTCGGCCCGCCCTGCTCTTTCTTCAGCCGGTCCCGCTCGGCGCACAGCCCTTCGATCTTCGCGAGCATCCTCGTTAGCAATAACTCGGCCGACGCAGTCGAGATGCCGGCGCGTTGAAGCAGCAGTATCTCCTTACGCTGCCTTCCGACGTGGGCGCGCATGTGCTCGATTTCGGAACGCACGTGCCTAGTCCCATAGCGCTCCCTCAATACCCTCTGGATCGTTCGAACGAGCCCCTCGGCGCGGCGGTCAAGCTGGTCGTAGAGCCGGAGCCGCCTGAACAGGGTCTCGATTTCACGATCGGTCGTCATTTGGCGATAGTACAAAACAAGAACAAGATGACAAGCCGCTACCGATAGTCTTGGATAAGATGGAACACCCAAGATCATTGCCCGAGTAGATTTTATTGCCTTGGTCCGCCTCGTTTGAGGATCCAATACCGCTTCCCGATGGTCGGCGGCTCCTCACGTTGAAGGATGCCGCTACCTACATCATGAATCTGCCGAAGGCGGAGCACTCAGCGCCGGAATGGCAGGCGGCGATGGAGGCGCGAATCTTGGTTGCGGAGAGCGGCGGGCCGACGATGCTGGCCCGTATCGGCGTCATGCGGGCGTTAAATCGTCACGTCGAGCGGGTCTTCAACGCCGATCGCAAAAGTCATCACTGGAGCAGGCGCAAACTGAAGAGAGACCAATGACCGTCTTTGTCTACATCGACACCAGCAAGCAGGTTGGCGATCCCGAGCACATCAAGGTGTTCGCCACAGGCTGCTGCTTTCCAATTCCAACTAGCGGAGAGCGAAATGGCTGAAAGGATCGATGTTGAGGTTACCGGCAAATCGCAGTTTGAAGTCGCCCACGAAATGGCGAGGTTCATTCTCATCAATATGGAAGGGCGTCAGGTGAAAAGCATAAAGCGGCATGAGTTCTTGCATTTGGTAGCTGACTGCATCGAGGCCTTGCGGGGCATCAAGGTCAAGGAGATTATCAGCTAAAGAGTGAGGCTGGCACTCCTTGGGCTGAATGCAGAAGGAGGCTCTGATGCGCATTCTGGCCTTGGCGATTTTGACGATCGGGATGGTCTCTCCGGCGACTGCCCAGATGTACGATCCGGCTTATCCGGTTTGCCTGCGCCTGTACGACCGGACCATCTATTACGAATGCAGCTACACGTCGCTGCCCCAATGCAACGCGTCGGCATCGGGCCGATCGGCACAGTGCGTCATCAATCCATATTTCGCGAGTTCGCAAGAGCCCGCGGGCTATCGGCGGCATCGCCGGGTCTACTAAAGTGAACCGCATTGGCCGCAGGACCGCTTATGCGATGCTGGTGACTTTGGTGCGGGCGATCGTCTGGCAAATCCTAGGATCGCTTTAGGAACCATCGCCAGGGGGATGTGATTGAATCGCGCTTAGTTAAGGCGCGTTCCATGAATACCCCGGATCAAGACATCGTACTGCGGGCTATGGAGGATGCCAGGCGCATCCTCGGGGAATACATCGCACCTGGCCCGCGCGGACGCCACGGCAACGGTGCACCGGCTAAGGTGCCACGCCAAGGGAGTCCCAGCCCGGTCCGGCCGGTCCCGGAGGTCCGTGCAGGGTCCTGGGGTTCTTGAAGTGGCCCCCCCGCCTTGTCCATCTCCCCGCTTGGGACTTCACCCGAGTAGCCCGGCCTTCCTGCCCCGAACACGAGCGCCCCGGCGCCGGCACATCGATGCCGTCCAGGATCGCCAGCGAGGGCGGGAGAGCGACACAACGTGACCCCCACTGCCTCATCAGGTCCGGGCGTCAGGTAGGCGGCCCGGCGCGCGACGCTTCCGGACGACACACGCCGGGCCTTGCCACCGCCGGTCACCCCCGGAATGGCTAATTCAGAGCGCGCCTAGGCGGCCGCGATGCCGGCGGGCCTAATCGCCTTCGCACGGCGCATGCCCGCTTACTTGATTTCGGCTTCGGTGCCTTGGTTCGGCACGACTACCAAACGGCCGCCGTCGCTTAATTCGATTATGGTGGCCCTACTGGCTGGAGCGGTGCTTCGGAGTACCTAAAGCCAGGAGTAACAGTGGGCGTTTCGTAATTTGGTTGTTGGCCGTTGGTGTAGACAGTTGTGAAATTCGCCGAAGCTCGGCCCAGTGTCGCGGTGTAGTTTATATCGACTGAGGTGTTCACGCCGGCGACGCCATTGTGAAAGCGCAAGAGCGTGTCCAAGCCGAAGTAGTTGTAGGAAGTTTGGGCAGTGACTTCGGGGATAGCTGACTGAATAGCGGCCAGACTCAGGCCGAATGAATGGCCTGTTACTTCGCCGGGGTACAACAGATCTGTTGGACCATAGATTCTAAGACCTACCCTCACCGTAGCGGGACCGGGACCGGGCAAGTTGTTATTTCCGATTACAGCCGAAACCTGCAGCAGCAATGGGTTGAATGGCACGGTGCCGACGTTCGCGATTCCGCCGCCTTGGTAATGATCTCCTCCGTTGGGGGCAATACGGAATTGTGATCCATCCTGGCTGGAAAGATGAGGGCAAATTGTACGGTGTTGCCCCACGGCAAGAGATTCCGCACCAGCCAGTACAGCCGTGTCAAATAAACGGAACCGAAGAAATTCCTGAGATGCCAGCGCTTTAGCATGGCCGCACCTTTTTCGGGGCCGCGATCTTACCGGACCGCAAAAGTTAGCTTTAACCCTGTCATTCGGCAATTCCGCTGCGCGCGCGAGCGCTGATCCTCGTTGCGGAGAAAGGCGGCCCGACTATGTCAACACTAGCAAGCAAATCGGCGACGCCGAGCATATCAAGGTGTTCGCCAATGTGGACGCTGCAGAAAAGTGGTTCGAGGAGAACGACCCTGAAGGCGTCGCCTTTGAAGATGAGATCCTGGAGTGAAAACGGCCCGTAAGACTCCGGGTGCGGCTCTCAAATTAGACGAATCCTGTTGAAGCCGCCGTCGCCCCTCTTCACAATGAACTATGAGTAATAGTTAGTGAGGGGTTTTTAAAATGCCTTCTCTTCAGCCACGTACTGACGCCTACTCCACCCTGTCCACAAATCTTCTGACTGAACATGTCCCGCCATGTGTAACAAAGCGGGCAGACCTATAACCTGCAAAGTTCTGAGTGCGTTGGTAGGAGGATTAAAAGATGGATCAGTTTATTTCAAGGGAGCAGCGTCTCTCGCAGATAGACCTCGATCTTTCCCACCGCATGGCCAAACTTCAAGGGCTCAGAGAAGCGGTGCATATTGCAGAGGCGCTGCAAGCGTCAACCGCGCAAAGGCGTCCCCGACCTTCACCGAGCGACACCGCTTCGTACACCGAATCTCGATTGGCGGTTTAGCTAGGTCGACGGCTTCACCCGTCGAGCGGGCTTCGCGCTTGCTGCATCGCTCCGCGGCTGGTTGAGCTGATGAAATCGATCTTCTAGCGCTGCCCTTTTGGCGAGCAGTTTTTCGCGGAGAACTGACTGCATCTGTTGGTGCAGTTCGAACAGTTCCTCAATCGACATTTGCTCCCACTCATTCCGCATGGACGCACCCCGGCGATCATGAAACCATTTGAATTATCGCTCACGAAGAAACTTCAGAGATATGGGAGAGAGGCTCAGCCTCAATGCGCTGAAGAAAATTAAATGAGGACGGCGGACGATCCTGACCGCGTAGCCCGTCATAAGAGCCTGTCTATCGTGAATAAAAATGGCCCCAGCGCGGGGTCCGCGCCGATACAAGTATTCCCATTTTCAAACAGCCAGACAGGGTAGTGGGTACCCGTCTGGCGCACCGATACAAGCGGGAAAAGGTGGCAATGTCTGCCCAATAGGTACAGAACGCGAGAAGATCCGTGGAGCCCTCTCAGCCTTGCGTCGGCCCCCTTCTACTGGTTGTGATAATACTACGCTGGCCGACACGACAATGGACGTCGCGGTCAGACCAAAACCCCCGACAACTAGGCGTTGATAGTGCCCTTAGATATTTTTTTCTTGAGCGCTTCGCAGACCGCGCGCACTTCGGATGTCGTTAGCGAACACTCCTCGATCTGCAAGAAGTAGCGCTTGCCTTCCTCGCGATAGCTTGCCGCCAACGCCTTGATCTCGCTGACCGTCGCATGAACGCCAGCAACCGTGGCCTCGCACTTCTTGGCAGCCTCTGTCAGTTCGGCACCGAGCGCTTCGATCTCCTTTACGGCCGCATCGTATTCGCGAACGACCGCTTCGGCGGATAGTCTGCCGACCTGATTGACGCCCTCCTTGTGCTCGACGTAGTCGGGCAGCGGGCCTTTCGGAAGCGGATGGTCGTCTTTCGGAATAATATGGATTGAAGGTAATGCGCGATTGTTAGTTTGGATGATGTCTCCAATATCGCGTTCAATGTTGTCAAACTTCGATGCGAGCAGTTCGTCAGTAAAACTCATTTTACAACGCTCCAAACTGTTGCGGGGCTATCGAGCGCCGTAACGGTCAAGCAAAATGTTCCGGTTGTCCACAGCTAAGTCGGTGGAGCTATGTATCGTGGTCGACGTTGGAACCGTCGCTCCCTTCATCGTACGCGCGCTCATCGGAGCGAGGTTCCAGGGCACATTGCGCCCAGGTATTTTCGGTCGACACGCGCGTCGGCATGCGCCAGCAGGCCGTTGGTGCGTCTGGGGAAGTTCGGGGGGTAGGCCTCCCGGCGCTTAACGCTAAATCGGTTAACCGTCACACCGAACGCCGCATCGGGCGGGCCGCTCACGTGGTCGCGCTGCTCGCCTTGCAGCTGTTCGAGCCGCTGCACCTGCAGCCAGTGGCCGTTGTCGTATCCGACATGGAAACTATCTATTGCAGGCCCTGAACAAGGTTGTGCTCGCGGCGTCCATCGTCGAGGTCGCGGCCCCCTGGACGGCGATATTGAGCGTACGCAACTGAACGAAAATGAGCAGCGCGGCCAGCAGGCCGATCATCAGCATGACCCAGGTGGTCAGGTTAAGACGGAAACTCATGGTGCATCCGACTGCCGGCCGTTGCTCTCTCGACAGACCGCAACTCTTAAGTTCATTGCACAACCCTCAATAGGGCGGCGTGCAATAGTGTACCTCCAATAGCGGTCATCCACGAGCACGGTCGAAACGTCCGTTTCGTGGTGCCAAAAAACGGTCATCAAGGACAATGTCTCAACTGGACCCACCGCCTCGTCGGCGCCACCAGGCGCAAATACCTGATCAGGTGCGGCATCCACGCTCTCCGACAGCCTTGTTCAGTTAAGCCAGATATCTGTGGTTTTGCTGTGCATAGCCGCCGGCATCAGCGACCCGGCTGGGTAGTCCGGATGGGAGCGTCTGTTTCTTCATGGAGAATGCGTTCGGCAGCCCCGTCAAGATCGTCGTACTGCCCGGTCTTGAGCGACCACATGAACGCTGCGAGAGCCGTGAGGCCGAGACCTAATGCAATCGGTATCAGATAAAAGTAATCCTTCATTCGGCGGCCTCCAGAATGGCTGCCGCCGAAATGGTGTTCGGGGCAGCACTGGCTGGGCTCCCTTCCACGCCCTTCAAGCGAAGCGCGTTGGCAACCACTAGAATTGATGATCCCGACATCGCGACGGCGGCAATCAGCGGCGTCACAAGGCCCATGATTGCGATCGGCACCGCCACGACGTTGTAGGCAACCGCGAGCGCCAGGTTTTGCCGAATCAAACGTCTAGCCTCGCGCGCGACGGACACCGCGAGAGGTACTGCGAGCAGGCTTTGTCGCAGGAAGACAAAGTCCGCCGCGCAACGTCCGACGTCCGAAGCAGAGGCTGGGGCCATGGACGCATGGGCAGCGCCGACCGCCGGCGTGTCGTTAAGTCCGTCTCCGACCATAAGAACCTTATGACCAGCCGCAGTGAGCGACTTGATGCGTGCAACCTTCTCGTTGGGCGTCACCCCGCTGCGATATGGAACGCCAAGCGCGGCGGCAACAAGTCCGACCGGTCCCTTGCGGTCGCCAGAAACGATCTCCACTCGAAAGCCGCTTTGCTGCAGCTTTGCGACGGTAACAGCCGCGTCCGTCCGCAGTTTGTCTTCAAAGCAGAACCCCGTCATCCACTGGCCATTCTGTGTCAGAGCAACCGACGCAGTTCCGACAATCGATTCCGGACTGGCGAGCGCCCACGACGGTTTCCCCAACCGATAGACTGTCGCGCCTGCTTTCGCCTGCAAGCCGAAGCCCGCCTGTTCGGTAATATCGTCGAACACGACTCGCGACGGCGTAAGGCCAGCGGCAGCTTCGACGAGCGCCTGTGAATAGGGGTGCCGGGAATGCAAGGCAAGAGCGGCTGCGAGTTTCAAAGACGCGCTATCAATGTGTTCCGCCGAGACCAGGCGCGGCGCGGCCGACGTCAGCGTTCCCGTCTTGTCAAATATGACCGCGTCAATCTCTGCGAGGCGCTCAATCGAGGAACCGTCCTTGACCATGATGCCATTCTTGAACAGCCGTTGCGCGGCTATCACCTGCACGATCGGTACCGCAAGTCCGAGCGCGCAAGGGCACGTGATGATGAGAACAGCGATGGCGATGGTGATGGCGTTGTGCAGATCGCCGGTTGCGACCATCCAACCGATGAACGTAAGAAATGCCGCGACGTGCACGACTGGCGCGTAGAGCGCCGCTGCGCGGTCAGCGATACGCCGATAGCCGGATCGACCTTGCTCGGCCGCTTCCATCATCCGGATCATTTCAGCGAGGAATGAATTGCTGGCTTTCGCCATCACGACAAGCGTTAGCGGACCGGTGAGATTCAGCGTACCCGCGCGCACGGTCGATCCCACAGTCGCACGCAGCGGCACGCTCTCACCGGAGACCAGCGAAACGTCAAGCTCGGAATCACCCTTGCTCACGATCGCATCAACGGGCACACGTTCACCGGCGCCAAGCGCAACACTCATGCCGGGCACGATCTCCTCGACAGGAAGATAAGCCTGCGTGCCATCCGCCTGCATCACGAAAGCACCTCGTGCCGCGAGCCGGACCAGGCTTCTGACGGCCTGCCGGGCCCGTTCCCGCATCATGTAATCAAGCGTGCGCCCGATCAGCAAAAAGAACAGCAGCGAGATTGCGGCGTCGAAATAGGCGTGCGGACCGTGTTGCACCGTCTCGTAGACGCTCATTCCGAAGGCGAGCAGCACACCTAGCGAGATCGGAACGTCCATGTTGGTCCGTCCGTGCCTGAGGGCTCGCCAACCCGACCGAAAAAATATCCGACCGGAATAAGCCAGCGCAGGCAGCGCGATTATCATGGACAACCAGTGGAAGAGGTCTCGGGTTTCGGCTTCAGCGCCTGACCAGATCGACACCGAAAGTAACATGACATTGCTTGAGGCAAAGCCCGCGACGGCAAGCGCCCGTATCAATTCGGACAGCGCGCCGTCGTCCTTGTCGGACTCAACGTCGAACAGATGAGCCTCGAAGCCCGCCCGCTTCAAAGTCTCGACAAACGGCGGCGGGCCGCCGTTTGATTGCCACCTGACCGTCACGCGTTTGGCCGAAAGGTTGGCCCGCGCGCTTTCGACGCCCACAAGCCCGGCGAGCGCCTTCTCGATCGTCCGGACGCATGCGCCACAATGAATCGTCGGCACGGCGAGGTCGGTCTGGCGAATGCCATCAGCTACGATGCGACTCGCGAGCAAGACCTCTTCGTCGCTTGCGCACGCAGCTGGCAGCATCGCCGTCAATTCTGCTCCCGAACCGCAACAACCCATCGGAGAGAACTCCAAATGCCTCGCGCTAGGACTCAGGTCGCATCGTCCGGTATGCGTGCCAGCTTCCATGTCCCAGCACCGGGAAAATTACGATCATGCCCAGCAGTCCGGTCGCGATGCCGATAACGATCAGCACTAGCATGATTGCCGCCCAGGTCAACATGACCGGCAGATTGTGCCAAACCAACGCCATGCTGGTGCTCATGGCGGTCAAAGCGTCCGTGCGCTCTGTTAGCAGCATCGGGATGGAGAAGGCGCTGATGGCAAATGCAAACGCCGCAAACAGGCCCCCGACGGCGCTGCCGATCAGCAACAACGCCCAGCCGATCTCTGTCGTGAACAGCATGGGGATGATGCGGTCGGGGCCGGGAAAAGGCCGCAGGCCAAAAAACAGCGCATACAGGATGACAGCGGCGCGCATCCACAACAGCGTCAGCAGAAAGAGCAGCACGCCTGCGAATAGAACCTGGCCGCCAGACTCCGGCCTGACGTAGACCATCTGCCACAAGTTGACCGATCTGCCTTCTGCGATGCGCCGGCTCTTTTCGTACAGTCCGATTCCGATGATTGGACCAACGACCATGAAACCGGCAAACGCCGGAAGCAGGATGTAGTCCCAGCGAAGCGCGAATAGGCCAACGACAGTGACGACGGAGACCAGAAACACGAGGAGCCCGTAACTAATGCTGGTTGCCGGATCGATTGTGAAGTCGCGCCAGCCGGCCGAGAGCCAATCAAAAGCGGCTGCGGGAGCGACGTTTCGCTTCCAGGACCGCGCGCGCGGCAGAGGTGGAACAACAGCCGGAATCGGCGTCATCATTGATCTCCCTGCTATCTCATCGCGGTGTACATGACGACCTTGCCGCGCTGAACTTTCCATCCTTCGCAGAGCCCTCGCCCTGGCGCACATGCGCGACGCATTCCGGTTGCGACACGATTGCCACATAGACGAGGTGCGAATTGGCGATCAGTACCAGTAACAGCCCGGCGCCAATCGCGACCCAAAGAACGGCCTTTGTTCTGACATGCCTCGTCGCTGCGCCGGTCGCGCTCATCGTTCCCTCCGGCGGAGGTCGAACAGATAGAGCACAAGAATTTTGCGGTCGAGCGGTGAGAGTCTTCCATCCCAACTTGGCATGCGGCCCTGCCGGCCGCCCCCACAGTCTCGTAGATCGACTCGGGGTCGCCGCCGTAGATCCAGGATCGGTCCGTCAGGTCCGGTCCACCGAGATCGGTTTTGCCCTTGGCGTCGTCGCCATGGCAGGTGACGCAGTTGGCGGCGAAAACGGCCTTGCCGGCCTCGATTTTCGCCGCGGGCACATCTTTCGCGACAGCGGGGTCGGAAAGGCTGCGCACGTAAGTCACGACGTCGTCGATCTCGCCCTTTTTGAGCATCTGATCGCGCCCGAATGCCATCATTTGCGATGTCCGGCTTTGCGGATGGGCCGAATTGATGCCGACGCGGATCGTTTCGGCGATGCTTTCGGGATCGCCGCCCCAAAGCCATGACGCCGTCGTCAGACTCGGGAAGCCCTTGCCGCCCTGTGCGTTCGATCCATGACATGGCGCACAGTTGTCACCGAACAGCGTCCGACCGGTCTGCCGCACGTTTTCCATCAAACGGGGGTCGGCCTGGATTTCCTTGAAGCTCTCAGCCTCAATGCGTTTGGACCAGGCGCCGCGTTCAAGTGCAGCCTGTGCCAGGCTTTCGCTGACGGTGGTGCGCTGATCGATGCCGAGCAGGCCCTTCGTATAGGTTACCCCGAGCGGCCATGCTGGCATCAGCACCCAGTAAACGACGGAGAACAAGACCGTTACAATCAGGAAGAAATAGACGGGCCGGGGTACCGGCGAATTCAATTCCTTGATGCCGTTCCATTCGTGACCGGTGGTCATATAGCCGGTATGGGGGTCGCGTTCGCCTACCGCCATGGCTGATCCCTGTACGGCTTGTCCTCGTGCTCGAGAATCGATTGCGCCGCTTCGTCGAACTGCTTCTTGTTCGACGGCCAGTACGCATAGGCGACGATGATGATCGAAAGCCCGATCAGATAGAACAGACCGAATGACTTCGAGAACCAGACCACAAAATCATTGTCCATGATCAACCTCCCGCCGCGGCAACCGGCTTGTGCGCAGCGTCAGTCAGCTTGCCGAGAATTTGCAGGTACGCGACCAAGGCATCGAGTTCGGTCAGTTCGCCCGGCTTGCCGTCGAAGGCACGCACATTGGTCGCCGCACCGTAACGCTTGGTAACCCCTTCGGCGTAGGGTGTATCGGGCGCCGCCTGTCCGTAGGCATCGGACATCGCGTTGGCAATCATGTCATCGGTGTAGGGCACGCCAACTTTGCGAAGCGCCGCCAGATGAACGCCGAGGTCGTCATGGCGCAGTTCAGTGCGACCGAGCCACGAATAATGCGGCATCACTGATTCCGGGACGACGTCCCGAGGGTTGTTGAGGTGCCGCACATGCCATTCGTCCGAATACTTGTTGCCCATGCGCGCAAGGTCGGGCCCGGTCCGCTTCGATCCCCACAGCATGGGATGATCGTATTTGGATTCAACGGCGAGCGAATAAGGGCCGTAGCGTTCCACTTCGTCGCGTAACGTCCGGACCATCTGCGAATGGCAGGCGTAGCAGCCTTCCCGGATGTAGATATTGCGGCCTGCGATCTCGAGCGGCGTGTAAACGCGCATGCCCGGGGCGTCCTCGACGGTCTGGTGGATCGTGAACAACGGTATGATCTCCACCGCCCCGCCGATGCTGGCAACGCCGATGATGGCGAGCAGAAAGCCGATGGTCTTGCGCTCAAGACGGTAATGCAGGTTGAACATGCCGGGTCACTCCGCCGGTTGAGGCGCGGAAAGGCCTGCGAGCGCGGGAACGGGATGATCGGCAACCCGTTCGTCGGCCGGCTGATCGGCCGTCCGTATCGTCATCCAGATGTTGTAGCATGCGACCAATGCGCCGATCAGGAACAGCAGGCCGCCGATAGCGCGCGCGACATAATAGGGATGCATCGCAACCAGGCTGTCGACAAAGGAATAAGCAAGCGTTCCGCTTTCATTGTAGGTCCGCCACATCAGCCCCTGAATGATGCCAGAATTCCACATCGCGAAAACGTAGACCACCGTTCCGGCAAGTGAGAGCCAGAAGTGCACTTCCACCAACCTGCCCGAATACATCCGCTCGCGCTTCCAAAGCCACGGCACCGATGCATAGATCGCGCCGAAAGTAATCATTGCGACCCAGCCGAGCGCACCAACGTGCACGTGGCCGACGGTCCAGTCGGTATAGTGCGACAGCGAGTTGACGGAGCGAATGGCCATGAACGAGCCTTCGAACGTGACCAGGCCGTAGAACGCGGCCGCGGCCATCATGAAGCGCAGGGTCGCGTCGTCGCGCACCTTGTGCCAGGCGCCATTCAGCGTCAGCAGCGCGTTGCCGGCCGATGCCCATGAAGGAACCAGCAGCATGACCGAAAACGTCATGCCGAGCGTCTGGACCCAATGCGGAAGCGCGGTGTAGTGCAGGTGATGCGAACCCGCCCACATGTACATGAAAGTGATGCCCCAGAAGCTGATGATCGACAGCCGATAGGAGAAGATCGGGCGGCCGGCACGCACCGGAAGGTAGTAGTACATCATGCCGAGGAAGCCGGCGGTCAGGAAGAACGCGACCGCATTATGCCCGTACCACCACTGCGTCATCGCATCCTGGACGCCGGAAAATGCCGAATAGCTCTTGGCCTGACCGATTGAAACCGGGACGGCGAGGTTGTTGACGATGTGGAGAATCGCCACGACCAGGATGAAGGCCATGTAGTACCAGTTCGACACGTAGATATGCGGCTCCTTCCGGCGAGCCAGTGTGCGCAGATAGATGATGAAATAGGTCACCCACACGATCACCAGCCAAACGTCGGCATACCATTCCGGTTCGGCGTACTCCTTCGACTGCGTGATGCCCATCAGGTAGCCGGTTGCCGCGATGACGCAGAACAGGTTGTAGCCAAGCAGCACGAACCACGGACTCAATTGGTCCGGCAGGCGCGCACGCGAGGTTCGTTGCAGCACATAGAAGGACGTAGCGATCAGCGCATTGCCGCCGAAGCCGAAGATCACGCCGGAGGTATGCACCGGACGGAGGCGGCCGAAGCTCGACCAAGCCGCGTCGAATGTCAGGTTCGGATTAACAAGCTGCCATGCAATCCAATCACCGACAAAAAGCCCCGCGACGACCCACACCATCGCGAGGATTATCCCCATTCGGCTGGGATCATCGAAATAGCGGTCGAGCCGGCTGTCGTCGGGCTCGGGTGCGTAGTAGCTGGAAATGACACCGAACGTGCCGGCGATGCCGGCAAGCAGCACGATGGCGCCATGGATGCCTAGTGGGTCGCCGTGCCCGACAGCCCCCATCGCGAGCCCACATAAGGAAATCGCGAGTAGAATGATCAGCGCAAGCTGCCGTTCGTTCCTTGTGAGCTGGGCGACCATCCTGGAGCTCCAAACGAAAGGGGATGCCAGCAGTTTTTTACAAAGCCCTGAAGTGCCGCTTGACAGCTATTTCACAACGAAACTGCAAATTTTCCCAACGCTTCCGGTTCACGCGATGTCACCAGCAGGTCACCTCTGCCGCTTCCACTCTTGATCTAAATCAAGTGTCAACGCGCTTCGCTGCGGCGCACTCAGTACAGCGACGCCTCGACAAGCGACAGGCAATACCGGTCACTTCGGGCCGACGCTGAACGACGCCGAAATACTTGTTCTTCTCTGAGTGACATTGCAGATGGCCACCCCGATCGATCAGAGCGGATAGTCCGGTCCCCCGAAATCTCTCAGGGCCGCTGGGGATCGGCGCGGAGCACTGTCTCAATTGTCGTTGTTCGATCAAGTCTGCCAACTTTGGATTCGACGCCGTCGGCTCGCAACAATTCGCGCACGGCCCCATGGGCCCCGATGATACGCAGTCCGATTTTGTGCCCGACCAGTTCACCATGGAGCCTGTGCAGCATCTGCGCTCCCGCGAGGTCCATGTATGGCGAAGCGGAAAGATCACAGACAATCAGACGGAGCGTGTGCGGGTCCGCTTGCCCGAGACGGGTCAAGACCGCTTCCATAACTACGTCGGCATTGACGTAGATCAGCGAAGCTTCGGGACGAAAAACGACCACGCCGGGCAGCGGCTCATTCTCGGGGTGGCGCTCCAGGTCGGAAAAGTTGTTGGTACCGGGAATACGGCCCAGGAAGGCGACGTGCGGACGCGACACCCGGGCGAGCAGCAATAGTATTGAAGCTAGTGCAGCAAGCAGGATGCCCTGGAGTATCCCAAGGAGCAGGACGGCCCCGAGCGCGATCGCCGCTGCGTAGAAGTCTAGCCGGCTCAAACGCCACATGCGGAGCAGTGCCGGGAAGTCCAGCAAGCCATACACCGCGGTCAACACCACGGCCGCCAGCACCGCCTTTGGAAGATTTTCCAACAAGCCAGTCAGAAAGAGCAGGCAAAGCGCGAGCGTGATCGAGGCAAAGACCAGCGCCAGCGGTGTGCGCGCACCCGCCTTATCGTTCACCGCCGACTGCGAAAGCCCGCCGGCCACGGGATAGCCATGCCCCATTGCGGCTGCGAGATTGGCCGCGCCGAGGCCGAGAAGCTCTTGCCTTGGATCGAGGACGTAGCCGTGCTTCGCAGCGAAGGTGCGAGCAGCCGAAACGCTTTCGATGTAGGCCAGCAACAGGCAACCGGCGGCCAACGGAACAATTCCCTCGACATCGCGCAACCTCAAAGCTGGACCGCCCAGGGTCGGCAGACCGGCCGGGACTTCTCCCGTCGTCGGCACCCCGAGCGCGGGAAGTCCGAGTATCGTGGCAGCCACAATCGCCAGCGCGACGACCCCGAGCGCGACGGGCTTTCCCGGCACCAAGCGCTCGCCGAGCACAATTAGTCCGACCGCTATAATACCAACCAGGAGAACAATGTATTGCACTTGGCCGATCTGCGCGGAGAATACCCATGCCCGTTCAAAAAAGTTGTGCCCCCCACCTGCAACGCCGAACAGACTTGGCAGCTGGGTCATCGCGATGGTTAGGCCCGCGCCAGCCTTGAAGCCTACAAGGACACTGTCGCTGATCAACTTCACCAGCGTGCTCAACCGAAACAACCAGGCGATCACGCAAAGGGCCGCGACCGTGAAGCCCGCGAGGCTGGCAATCTGGAAGTAGCGCTGCGCGTCGCCATCAGCCATTGCCCCCACCGTCCCGGCAATCATGAGTGAAATGGCGGAAGTTGGTCCGATCGCAAGCTGGCGCGAAGATCCGAGCAAGGCGTATCCCAAACCACCAAGCATATAACCATAGACGCCAACTTGCGGGGGTAGACCCGCGAGTCCCGCGTAGGCCAGGGACACCGGAATTCCGTAGGCAGCCAGAGTTACTCCAGCGACGATGTCGCTGAGTAGCCAGGATGGCTGGTATTCAGCCAACCAACGGGACGGCGGGAATCGCCAAAGCCAAATTCCCGCTTTCGGACGTCTTGGCAGACCCATCATGCGGCACTCGGCCATGCGCAGGCTTACTGAAGCGAAATTCTAATGCCACTCCGATTAGCCGCAAATTCCAGGCCCATCGTGAGGCCCTGCAGCGAGATGGTCACGCCCTTTGCATTCGTCATTTGGACCCCGCCAGCGCCGCCGACCAATGCGCCGCTGCCGCCCACGGCGTCATAGGTACCGGCAAAATCCTTCACTTCGCGTAGCCCGGAAACGTGCCCCGTGAGTCGCATCGCTGAGGCGCCGGCCGTAATGCCCAGACTTAAGCCCGAAACCCGGAAAGGATAGTCGCGACCGCGGTATGTCAAAACCCCGCGTCCTCTACCCGCACCGACGATCAGGCCCGCCTTCGCGAACACGACGCTAACTTGACCTATCGCTTGCGCTTGCGATGGTGTCGGCGATCCAGCAACGAACAGGACCAGCATCGCAAGCCCCGCAGAATATTTGCCCATCGCACTCGCGCTCCCGAATTCGTCAACGACCCGGTACTTCGACCTTTTTCCAGGTCTGGTCGGGATCGAACCACATCATGCGACTGACAAGCCTCATCGTGTAGTCACCCAAATCTTTCTGGTAGACAGTGCCGGAATGATTCACGAGGAAGGTCATTACGCCTGAGTTGCCGTACTCCGCAGGATAGGCGAGAAGCGCATATCCCCCGATCATCTTGCCCTTGACGACGTAGTTCAGCGTGCCACCGGGGGCGTTCGGCCCTTGCTGCGTCAGGATCCGATAATAGTAGCCGTGATACGGCGTGCGCCCTTCCCCGGCCTTGTATCCTTCGGCCGAGGCCTGTGCGACGAATTCGCCGAGCGGACTTGCATCGTCATCAGATGTGGGCCAGTAAAGACCGTCTTTCTTGCCGGACGAACTGACGATGCGCTGCGCATAAACGCCGGCACCGACCCCGGTGCGATCCTTTTCCGCATACTCGTTCTGCGCATCGACATAAGCGAGGCAGGTCTGAATCGCGTCCAGTTCGTTGCGTCCAATACGCCGGTACAGGATTTCAAGCCTGCCAGCAGCCGTATCGAATTTCCAGCCGG
Organism: Bradyrhizobium sp. RDI18; assembly: GCF_043203335.1. NCBI lineage: Bacteria > Pseudomonadati > Pseudomonadota > Alphaproteobacteria > Hyphomicrobiales > Nitrobacteraceae > Bradyrhizobium > Bradyrhizobium sp. RDI18. Next base: position 1,563,350 of record NZ_JBICRN010000008.1, read on the forward strand.
CCTTCTGGCGGGTAAGCGGAATCGGGAACGGGAAGTCATCGGCTCCGATGACCAGAAAAGCCTTGTCGCCGTCGATGATCACATTGTGCTTGGCGTCGTAAGTCCCTACGAACCGTTCTCGCGCTTCGCGATCCGCCACTTCATCTCCGGAGAACATGATGTCCTCCCCATCCCGGCCGAGCACCTTGCGGATATCTCTCGTGGTTCCCGATTTGATGGCAGTGGCAAGGGCTGTCGCACCATCCTCCGGTGTCTTGAAGACCTGCTGAGCATTGGCGAACGACATCGCGAGCAGCAGAATGACGGCTGCCATGGCAACGGCGGCGTACGTCCGACAGCCTAGTGTCAACCGAAGAATTGTCATCGTCACATCCTCGCGCGTGCGGGGATCCGCGCCCCGACTGCGAGCCAATCCTTGTAGGTAAGGAACTTGATCCCAAGCCTGTCGTAGTGAACCCGGAGATAACCATCGCCGCCGCGCATCACCGCGCCCGGCATGACCGCTTGCACTTCCTGCGCCATGACCCCGACATAGGCCTTTTCGTTGCCGAGATAGCTGAAGCGGTAATAGCCGAGGCCGTTGTCCAGATGCCCGAGCAGCACGACGTCGTGTTTCAGCGCGATATCGGAGCGCCGGCCGCCACCGCCGCCGCGACCTCCACCGCCGCCAAACCCTCCGCCGCCGCGTCCGCCGCCGGCAAACGCTGCACCGCCGCCTCCACCGCGGAAGCCGCCGCCAGCCATGCTTGCGCGTGACACACCGGCGCTGGCAAAACTTGCTTGGCCACGGGCAGAATGCGCATTTGCCGCCCTCCCCGACGATACGTTCCTGATAGCCGTATCCCGCCCGCCCTTGTTGCCGGGGCCGGTAGCGCGGCTGCGGTCGGCAGTCTTGGCGCGATCACCTCCTTTGGCACCATCACCTGCCTTAGCCCGATCACCGGCCTTGGCGCGGTCACCTCCCTTGGCACGATCACTGGCTGCGCGGTCACCAGCCCCCGACCGATCGGCGCCTGCGCGATCGCCGGCACGATCACCCGCACCGGGACGATCCTTTCCGGCGTCGAGCACCTTCTGGCCATCGCGGCCGCGGTAATCCATCCGATCGGCGGCACCGGCCCGCAGGTTGTTGTTGCCGAATTTCTGCTGAACGCCGGCATTGCTATATCGGACGCCTTGACGGTGCGCCGGATTGTGCTGCCAGCTATTTCCGATGTTGGTCGCCCTGTTGTAGTGATTGACGTAGAGGTTGCGGTTACCCCAGTTGAAGCCGCCGCCCCAGTAATTGCCCCAGCGTCCGATCGCCCAGCCGGCGCCAAACGCCAGCCCTGCGGCAATCACGCCGGCGCCGATATAGGATGGATAGCCGAAATAATACGGCGGATATTCCGCATAGGGCCAGTCACCATAAACAGTCGCGGGATCGTAGTAGGGAACGTAGACCGTATCGGCTTGGGCTTGCTCGATGACGATCACCTCCTTGTTCTCCTGTTGCTGAACGCTGACTTTCTGCTGCTTGTTGGTGACGAGCTTGTTGCGCGCGTGCGCCTTTGCGCGCAGCCGCTGTATCGCATCCATCACGTCGGGCTGCTGCGCCAACACGGCATCACCGAGATTCTTGGTCCAGTCGATCTTGTCGCTCATCATCGCGAGAACATCGGGCGTGCCGGCCAACGCCTTGACGCTGTCATCCCATGCCTGCTTGTCGACCGCCGTCTTGAGCGCATCGCCTTTCAGGTTCTTGTTGGCCTTCACCCAGCGGTCGGCCTGCACAGCCTCCAGGGGATAGGTCGAAGCCGCCAGCACATTGGCGAGCAACTCATCGGGGTAAAGCGCGATTGGCGCGACCAGCGCATCGAGCTGCTCGGGTTTCAGCAAGGTCTGCTCAGGCTCCGGCGATTTGATATCGGTGGCCTGCGCCGCCGCCATGCCCGGAATAGCGATCATGATCGCTAATGCCAGCAGAACTTTCCCGCAACGCAACATAGTTGTGTCTCCATTGCCGATCGGGACAAGCCAACGACCGAAACGGCACCGCACCTTTGATCAGGATCAAAGCTCTGGGTTCGACGCGAACGGCGTGGGTCGATTGGGGGCGGCTGCGCTTGATTAAGCCATCGCCTTGCCGCCGGACCGCGCGGCCAGCAGCGTCCGGCGATCATGAACGAGGCTCTGAAGGCGGTGCGCAGCCACGTTTAGGGTGGTGACATCAAGCGCGTTTTCGTCCCCGGCCGCTGCCTTCACGCGCTGCATCTGGAGGACCTTGTCGATCTCACGCTCGATCTCAGACAGCTCCGACTCGCCATCCGCCGTTCTTATGCGGCGACCGAGGGCATAGAGTGAATCCAGCGCTTGTTCGCTCTTTCGGGGTTCGCCTTCGCGAAGAAACTTCCACGCCGCCGCACCCACCGAGACCAGTGCGCCGAATATCATCGGGGCCAGAAAGATGGCGTTTCCCCATTGATCCAGAAAGCTCTCCTGTGTGCCGTTGTAGAAGGCGGCAGCACCGGGATGGACCGGAAGATACGCATCCGATTCGGTGCTCGGCGCGGTGATCTGCGCGAGCATCGGCAGTTCGCCGAGCAGGTCCCTGCGCGCCTTCATCAACGCTTCGGCCAATGCGCCGGCCTGATCATTGTCGAGCTGCTTGCCGGCTACCACGTAGAACGAAACCCTGAGCGTGGTCAGATCGTCGCTAGGAACTGGCGGCGAACCCCGCAGCGTTCCTTTCGGAACATCGAAGCTTTCGTAAGCGCGGTGTTTCTCCGCAATGGCACCGGCCGCATCGATAGGGATAAGGACCGGCGCCGTCTTGGGGTTCTGCAGAAAGAAGCCACGCAGCAGTGCCAGGTATTTCTCAGCTAGCGGAACGACGATCAGGAGTGCGCGCACCTCTTTGGCTTCGAGCGCGCGCCGCGTCTCCGCCGGCGCGAGGTTGCGGAATGACACATTGGCGCGGCCAAGATTGTACTCCTCCGTGAGGGCGCTGACGATCTTCTGGTTCATCTCGCCGCCGACCACGCCGACGGTGACGCGCTTCAAGCCGGCGATGTCTGTTATCGAGGATCCCGGGGGTACAACGAGCAATACGACGGCGCGTGCAAGGACAATAATGGCCTGCGCCTGCGACAGGTCGCCGACATCGCCGCGCACGACGGCAAGATCGGCCTTGTTCGACGAAAACATGTCGGCCGCCTCCAGCGCGCTCGTCGTTTCCAACAATTTGAGACGCACCGGCGCATTCGCGGCAGTGAGCCGGCTCGCCAGAGCCGACATCAATTTCGTGGCCTCCCCGTCGAGCGATCCGACGGCGACGGTCAGCGTCGTTGGATGAATATACCAGCGGTAAGCGAACAGAGACGCCCCCGTCACCAGAACGAAAACGCCTGCGACAAGGACCATCCGAAGCCACGACGGCATTCTGACCGATTCCATATGGCCTCACTGTTCGCGGCATCTGTCAGTGGCCGCTCAGCACCAGAGTCTTGATCGGTAGCAGCAGAGCCTGGATCCGCAGCAACATGGCGTGAACAAGCCCGACGGCATCGATCGCATGCAATCCGAAGCTCTTCGCCGTGCTGAGCTTGCCGGAAGAAATCAGCTCGTGATTGCTGGTGTAGGCGTTGACGATGCAGCTGCTTCCCGCCGTCACGCCCTCGAGTCCACCCTTGTAGAGCGGCTCCAGAAACACGAGGATCGTCCCCGGCCTTAGGACATTCTGCGCTTCGATGAGTTGCTCTCCGCCGCGAAACTGACCTGCCGCGATATAGTCCTGAACGCCAGTGACGACCATCGGGATGACGGTCCATGGCTTGGAGATACACGCCGCTTCGGCCACCATGCCGACCTTCATGACCTGGGCCTCAATCTGCCCGAAGCCGGCCTGCAGGGAACGTTGCCCGGCTCCCTCCGGGATCAGGATTCCGGCAGGTCGCATCAGCGGATTGACGACGTCTCCGACGCGAAGGAAGAACTGCTCCACACGCCCGGCTACGCCGGCGCGAATAAACGTCTTGTCATAATCGACCTGCGCCTGCGCCAGCGCGGCCTCCGCACTCGCCCTCTCGGCAGGCAGAACGGTCGAGACGCGCAACTCGGCGGATTGTTTTGAAGCGTTGGCGCCGTCGAGCGATCCCTGGCGTCCGTCGACCATGACCTGCAGCTTTTCGATGTCGCGCTGCGGCACGATCCCGGGGTTGCGCCGTTGCAACTCGCGCTTCACCTGCAACTCATCCTGAGCCTGCTGAACGGAACTCTTCGCCTCCTGGATCTGGGCTTCTGTTTTCAACACTTCCACTTGTGCTCCAACCAGCGCCGCGTCGACTTCGGCGATCTTCCGCCGGGCGGTCTCCAGCGCCGCCTCCTGCTTGGAGCTATCCAGCCTGAAGATCACGGCGTCCTTGGCGACGGGAGCGCTGTAATCGAGACGGACCTCGGCGACACGCCCGGAGGTTTCCGGGACGATCGGTACTGTCCGGAAAAACAGGGTCGCGGTGTTGCTCGACGGGTGGAAGTAGAAGATCAGTGTGATGAGTGATATTGTGAGCATCAGGCAGGCGACGATGCCCCACCTCAGTTCGAACCAGACCGAAAAGAACGTAATCTCCTTGCCGAGACGCTTGCCTTGCACGAAGCGACGGTACAGGTAGTCCGGCAGTATCGTGAGCATGGAGCAGAGCATCAGCTCAAGCATGGCGGTGCACCTCCTTCTTCGGCGCGCGCGGTTTCGGCTCTTCGGTCACCGCGAGGGTTGGCGCGTGGCCGGCCTCACCAGACTCCTCAGCGACAACGTCGCTTGACGGACCACCGGCGATTTTCTCAACCGAACCTGCGATGCTTCGCAGTGGCGTGCCGAAGTCCGGAAGGTCGATCAGTGCAAGCAACAGAGCTGCGATCCAGAACAGGTGCACATGCGTGAAGAGCGCCAGGAGCCCAAGGACCGCAACAATCTCGAACTGCAGCTTCTGCGATTTGTGAGCCATCCGTTCGGGCAGTGAGTGCAATTGCAGATAGAAGTTGCCGACCGCGAGGATGGCGACGATCAGGAAGACGCCCATCACCACCATCAAAACGTCCGTTTGTCCGGGCGCCGTGATGAAGGCGGGCAAATGGTGCGGACCTAGTGGATGAAGCTGATCGCTCAAATGTTCCTCCACGTCTCAGGACAAAATAGGCGCCGGAACGCGGCGGCCTCCTTTAACTCCCGCCAATATTGGCCGGCAGCCGCGGCGGACCTTTGATATGAATCAACCCGCCTCGGTGCTCGGCACGCTCATCAACGGCCTCGATGCCCGGAAACATCCGCGAAATTTTGTTCGGCTCGAGCATCTTGAGGCTGAACTGGACGTTGGAAAGCATGATGTCGGTCGCACGGCCCGCGATGATGTTCACGGTGATTGAAATCGCGCGGCGTCGCAAATGCTTGATTTGGATCAAAGGAACGTTCTCGCCGCAGACGTTAGCTATCGGCTCAGGCGCGACGGTCATAGAGGAGGATCAGCCATGCCCGAAAAAATCGACGATCTGCTGCCGACGGCAAAAGAAATCCAGAAGCAAGCCGCTCTCCTGGAGGCCGAAAAGGCCGAACAATATGCCCGCCGGGCGGCAGCGGCCGAATCTGAAAAGCGCAAGCTGATCGAAAAACTGAGCAAGCCGTCGGGCCTGACCGAAGACGAGAAGATCAAGCTTGCCTCGACCGTCATCCAGCGCGCGGTACGAAATGGGCTGACCGAAGTTCAAGTCTATAGGTTCCCCCACACCCTGTGCACCGACAACGGCCGCGCCATCAATCAGCAGGAGAAGGGCTGGGAAAAGACGCTTACCGGAATAGCGCAGGAAATCTTTCAGCTCTGGTCCGACCACCTGAAGCCGCGTGGCTATCGTATCCGATATCAGATCATCGATTTTCCGGGAGGCATTCCGGGTGACATCGGCATTGTGATCGCCTGGGGCGAATGATTGCCTTTCTGCTGCACGAAACGAGTCATGCCATGTCTAAAGACCAGGCGGTTTCGTCGAAATTGAAGCGGAAGGATTACGAGAAGGAGCTGCGGAAGCTTCAGGTCCAGTTATGCCATTTGCAGGAATGGGTGAAGGAAAAGAAACTCAGGGTCATCATCCTGTTCGAAGGCAGGGATGCCGCCGGCAAGGGCGGCACGATCAAGGCGATCACCGAGAAAGTCAGCCCGCGCGTGTTCCGCGTCGTCGCACTCCCCGCGCCTTCGGACCGCGAGAAGTCGCAGATGTTCATGCAGCGCTACATGCAGCATTTTCCTGCCGGCGGCGAAATCGTCATCTTCGATCGCAGCTGGTACAACCGCGCCGGCGTCGAATATGTCATGGGCTTCTGCACGGAAGACGAACACGACCGCTTCCTGTCTCTCTGCCCGCAAATCGAGCAATATGTGGTGGACGGCGGCATCATCCTGATCAAGATCTGGCTTGAGGTGGGAATGGATGAGCAAGAGCGACGCTTCCGGGCCAGACTCGATGATCCGCTCCGGCAATGGAAATTGAGCCCGATGGATATCGAATCCTATCGCCAATGGTATGCATATTCGCGCGCACGCGACTTGATGCTCAAGGAGACGAACTCGAAACATGCGCCATGGCTGATCATTCGCTCCGATGACAAACGGCGCGCGCGGCTGAACTGCATCGCGCATCTGTTAACGGCCATTCCATACAAGCGAGTGAACCGCGACAAGATCACACTGCCGAAACGTTCCGACAAAGGCCGCTATAACGATCAGCAGAGCTTGCGCGACATGAAACTCGTCAAACTCGTCGCCGAGCAATACTAGGCGAGCAATACCAGGATCGAGTTGCAGCACAATCGTCGAACGCATCACACCGGGCCGCGGCTGGGGAGCGTTCGACGCGCCCCCCGACGGCGCAATCATTTCATGGCGACGGTGACCCCGCCCATGGCTGCCGACAATTCCACGCCAACCTTTGGACCGCTGAGCTGCAGGATGACGCCCTTGGCATTCCGCAACTGCACGCTGCCAGCCCCCGCCGCAAGCGCGCCACCGGCGCCGACCACGGCGTATGTCCCGGCAATGTCACCGGGACTCCTCAGGTTCAATGCCCTGCCCACCAGCTTGGTGGTCGATGCGCCAACGGTGAAGCCGAGGCTGGCCCCTGAAACTGTGAACGGATAGTTTTTGCCTCGGAAGGTCAGCACACCCTCACCACCTCCGACGCCCACGATAAACCCACCTTTGGTGAACACAACGCTCACCCGCCCTACTTCCGCCAGCGCCGATGTCGCAACGGCCGCAGAAGTCAGCAATCCAAACAGGGCTACCACAACTGATCGTCTGCGATGCAACATCATCATTATTCACTCCTGGAGGGGTTGAGCCCGGGCCCACTGTGGCCTGGAGCTGACATTGCCGGCTGGCTAGTGCTCCTGACGGTCCTCGGCTCCGTCATCGTAAGATGCGCCTATGCCAGATGAGGCCGCTACCGGCGTACTCCGTTGATCCAGATCAATGTCGCCAGCTTCCGTCAGGAAAGGCTTTCGCTATCCGACGATCACCGCCAGCGTCGGCACAACACAGGATGCACGGCATGCTTCGATATCTGCTGCGCGTTCTCGTCGTATACACAGTGGCTCTCCTGTTACCAGCTGTAGCTGTCTTCGCTGATGATCGGCCCGCAGATCAGACCATCCAGGAGGAAGTGTGGGCGATCCCAGTCACGCTGCCCACGATCGCGTATGTGGTTCGGCCCGTTGGGAAGGGTCCGTTCCCGCTCGTGGTCATGAACCACGGTGTTTCGATGAACCAGAGAGAGCGCGGCTTCTTTCCGCTCGTTGAGTTCAGAGACGCGGCGATGTGGTTCGCCCGGCGGGGCTATATGGTCGTTGCACCCACCGGCTCCGGATATGGCGCAGCCGCACTCGATAACCCGGAACGCGGCTTGTACTCCCTGTTCTTTTCAAAGATCGGAAGTTGTGACAATCCGAACTTCCGCGATGCCGGACGTGCGGTGGCCCTGATCGACAAATGGATCATCGAATACATGACCGATCAGAAACTGATAGTACCCGACAATGTCATCGTCGTCGGCCAATCGGCGGGCGGCTGGGCCGCTATCGCGCTGTCGAGCGAGAATCTCCCGGGGGTGCGCGCCATCGTAGCATTCGCTGCCGGCCGCGGCGGACGCGTCGGCGGCAAGCCCCGCAACAATTGCGCGCCGGACAGACTGGTCGCGGCGACTGGTGAGTTCGGGCGCACCGCTCGCACTCCGATGCTGTGGATCTATATCGAGAACGATATGTTCTTCGGCCCGGAATTATCCAGGCGAATGCACGAGGCCTACACCGGGGCGGGTGGAAACGCCGAATATCACCTGCTCCCTCCGTTCGGCAATGAGGGACATTTTCTGGTCAGTTCGCCCGACAGCCTTCCGCTGTGGACGCCGCTAGTCGGGGCGTTCCTGGACAAGCACAGATGAGGCTGACGCCGGTAGAACGATGGAGGCCAGCGATGACAAGACAGCGGTCCCGCCAATGCTACGACCAATTCAGCCTGGTGACTGCGCTGTCAGTACTGACGCTGTTGGATTTCAGCACTGGGACTGTACCCGCACAACAGGCGGCGAAGCCTGACGGCAGCCCGGCAAGCGAGAAGCGGACTGGCCAGGAGTTCGCTTTGCGGGGCCAGCGTGCGGCGCGCGACATCAAGTATTCGGATTGGCGGAAGTTCTGCTTCAAGACTCCCGGGACGAACATGGTGTGCCGAACATCGATCAGCGGTACATTTGAGACGGGCCAGTCCGCGGTTCGCATCGACTTGATCGAACGCGAGGGCGACAAGACGGCACGGCTGCAAATGTTCCTTCCCGTCGGGCTCTACCTGCAGGCTGGGGTAAAGATCACGATCGACCAGGGAACTGCCTACCGGTTTCCGTATGTCTGGTGCCTCACCAACACCTGCATCGCCGCCGATCTGGCCGATCCCAAATTGATCAAGGAGATGGAGACGGGCCAGAAGCTTCAGCTCGAGGTCGTGGATTCCAGCGTCTTGGCGGTGACGACGGCATTGCCGGTCAACCAGTTCGCTGCGGTTCGGCAGGGAACTCCGACGCAGACGTTCGAACAAAACATCGACGAATGACGCGTAAGGTTTACGACCGCAAACAACCTACGCTGCCCTGGCCGCTACCTTATCGATCGGCTCGATCAGCGACTTCGCCCGGAATGGCTTTGTAAGATAAGCAATGCAGCCGGATTCGATAGCGGCCATACGGACGGCGGGACAATCATTGGCGGTGATGTAAATAACTGGCAGAGAAATGCCTGCCGCCCTGAGACGATGCCGCAGGTCGATTCCAGATTCGTTATTCAGATCGATGTCGAGAACCACACAACACGCCGACTCGAAATCGCCGTGGTTCTGGAACTCCTCGGCAGACGAAAACACAATGCTGTCGTAACCGTGTTCGCGTAGCAGCCGCTTTAACCCCTTGAGTGTTCCAAGGTCATCATCGACCACAAAGACGACGTTCCGATTTCCCAAAACCGCTATCCTTGGTCTGTCCACCGCGCCCTGAACGTCTTTCCAAGAGACGATCTGAAACCTATCGGCCTCCGCCGAAGCTGATCAGGTCGTGGGTCGTTCGACTCTCCACGCTATTTTGGTAAGTCCTGAATCCCGCATTTTCTATTGTCCCATGGGACAATGCGAACGCAAAATCCTGTTGATGAACCCTCAATTCGTCTGTCCGGTACCCGACGGTGAGCTCAAAATTCCGGCCCGCTCTGCAAGGGAGACCAGTTCGGCGAGGGACTGTACCTGTAGCTTCTCCATCACCCGGTGGCGATGGGCCTTGATCGTACGCTCGGTCGCGCCCAATGCGTTGGCAACTTGCTTGTTGGTCTTCCCGCGAATCACGAGTTCGAAGACCTCGCGCTCGCGCGGCGTCAACTTCGCAATAAGAGCGCGCACGATCTCAAGCTGATTTCTCTGGCCACGCATCAACTGATGATGAGCCAGGGCGCGCTCAACTGCAGCAAGAAGCTCTTCCGACGATACCGGCTTGGTAAGAACATCTTCGGCGCCTGCCTTGATTGCCCGAACCGTGGTCTGGACATCCGCATAGCCGGTAAGAAACACGATCGGCAAGATCGAGCCGATTTCGCTCAGACGCCCCTGCAGCTCCGGCCCGCTCAATCCGGGTATCCGCACGTCAAGCAGAATGACGCCCAATTCGCTCTCGTTCGGCAGGCGATCGAGCAAATCCTGGGCCGACGGATAGGTCGCGACCTCGTAACCGGCCTTCTTCAACCGACGTTCGATAGCCGTCCGAAACGAAGCATCGTCATCAACAATATGCACAAGCCCCGGCAACAGATCCCCCTACGATAAAGCTAGCGGCAGAGACAAGCGAAACACCGCGCCACCTTCGCTTTGATTTTCCGCCCAGATGCGCCCCTTGTGCGCCTGTACGATGGTGCGCGAGATCGATAGGCCAATTCCCATTCCTTGCTTTTTGGTGGTGAAGAAAGGATCAAAGACTTCATTCAATTGGTCGTCCGGAATCCCCGGACCGGAATCCAAGATCGAAACTACTGCGGACGACCCACCATTCACTTCGGTCCGCCCAATTACGGCTCGCCCGTTCGGCATAGCGGCCATTGCATCCATGCTGTTTACGATCAGGTTCATGATAACCTGCTGAAGCTGAACCTGATCACCCTTCACCTGAAGCGGTTTCCCCGAGGGCTCGAAGTATAGTGCAATGTTTCGCGCCGACGCCTGAACCGACAAAAATTCGAATACCTTGCGCACGGTATCGTTGAGGTCGATGACCTTGTCCTCAAACGGCACCCTTCTCAGCAGGCTGCGCAAGCGATGGATGACCTCGCTGGCGCGAATATCATCTCGCCTGATGTCGGCAAGAATTTCCTTGACCTCGCTCAAGTTTGGCGACGGAGAGTTCAGTATGAGTTCTGCCGTCTCGGTATTGGTCAGAATTGCACCGAGCGGTTGATTAAGCTCGTGCGCGATCGTAGACGACAGTTCCCCGGCTGTCGCCTGACGGTGCGCATGGGCCAGCTCGGTAAGGCTATTCCGCGATTTGCGCTCGGCATTGGCTCGTCTGTGCCGCTCGTGCAGCAGAATCGAAATCAACCCGGCCTGTATCAACAGCACGGCCGCGACAGAGAGCGTCTGCCAGCGGTACTTCGCCCACATACTCGGTTCGCGAAAACGAATTTCACTTCCGGAAGGCAGGTTGGACTCGCTGACCCCCCATCGCTCCATCTGCAGCCAGTTGAAGATCGGCTTCGCCGCATGGGATATCGCTACGGGAATACTCGACGCCGGTTCTCCGTGCAAAATCCGCAGCGCCCGCTTTGCGGCGTCAGCGCCAATCAAACGGGGAACGATGACAGGACCGCCAATGCTGCCCAGTGCGACAAGCGGCTCCGCCGCAACAATAATCGGTCGATTCGCTTTCTCCGCGACCAGTTCAAACGCTTTGGCGGGCGAAAGGTAGATGCCCTCGCCATCGGAATACATTGCGGAATAGATGATGGCGCTGCGCGCGGGAAGAGCTCCTACCCTCTTCCGCACTTCCGCCATCGTCGCGCCGACGAGATCGATGACATTCAGCCCTGCGGTGGCCTTGGGCACCTCAAGGCCCCAACTGCTGAATATATTCTGGCGATCCCAATGATCGCCAACAAAGACGACGGTTTCGAGATCAGGCACCACCGCTCGCGCAACGCCGATTGAATCGGCAAGTCGCGTCCTTAGAATGCTGCCCGTTACGTCGTTCGGCAATTTCAGCCGGGCGTGGTCGACCTCATCGACCATCCCAAACACGATGGGAATTCCCGGCCATAGTTCATCCCTCCAGCGCAGCACAAGCTCCAGGGCCCCGGAGCCCATCGTGACGATAACGCCGATATCCTTATCTCGATATTTCTCGCTGAAGTGACGGCGCAGACTTTCGTGATAGGCATCGCCGTCAAAACGGCTGAGATCGAGACTTTCTGAGAAAATCGTGGTGTGAGCGCTGGTATCGGCGTCGATCCTGGCGCGAAGCCCAGAGAATATCTGAAGGAAAAAAACTCCCGTGGATTGGGATTGGTCCAGAACAAGTATCGATCGCGACCGCCCGTCTTGCGCCGTCACCGGGAGCGAGGTGAGGACGAGAGCTACGCAAATCGACAACGCACTGATCCGCGCAATCATCGCATCAGAACCGAAGTTAGGCTCGATGAAGCCCATCCCCATCTTCGCCGAAACGAAAAATGAAAACCTGAGAAAAATGAAAACCTGAGATGGTCGCCGGGGCGTCGACTACATCTCCGAAAAATATCCTGTTGATTTATCAGGCCCCTGTCCTTCCGGACATTGTCCCTGAGGACAATGACCCTCGATACAATAGCCTACCCTGCCCGGCATGGTTTAACAACTTCCCGGGAGCTACCAGCCATGCACTTTTAAGGTCCTTGGCAACGCGGGCCCCAAGGGATGCAGACAAATTGTCTCAAACAGGGGGAGACTATGTTTGTCAACAGCAACGCCCATCCCGGCAGCCATCCGAAGGCTCTGGGACAACTCGGTGAGTTGTCGCGAGCACGCGTAATCCTCAGCGAATTCAAGTACAACAAGGGCACCGAGATATTCGGAGAGGCGGAGCCTGCCGAATATATCTACCAGGTCGCGGACGGGGCGGTTCGCACCCACAAGCTCCTCTCCGACGGCCGTCGCCAGATCGGCGCCTTCCATCTGGCGGGAGACATTTTTGGGCTGGAGAACGGTGCAACCCACCGGTTTACCGCGGAAGCGATCGTCGATACGACAGTACGACTGATGAAACGGTGCAGCCTGGAGCACGTTGCGGAAACCGACGCGCTGGTGGCGCTCGATCTCCTGAATATGACGACGAGCAACCTCCGGCATGCCGAGGACCATATGTTGCTCCTGGGGCGCAAGACGTCCCTTGAGCGCGTCGCCGCATTCCTGCTCGAGATGGACTGCCGCCTGACGGCCGCCGGCGTGATGGCCCTTCCGATGTCTCGCCGCGATATCGCCGACTATCTCGGCCTAACGCTCGAAACGGTATCCCGGGCGCTGTCACATCTTCACGGCATGGGTATTCTCGGCTTTCTCGGCCAGACTCAGCGGCAAATCGTGCTGCTGGACCGCATGCGATTGGCGGAGCTGGACCTTTAGCGTGGAGCTAGATCGCTACTTCACTTCCGGAAAGACCGCCGAACCACGCGCCAAAGCATCCGGCGTAGAGACGGCGGTTCAAGATTCATCGAATGCCCAATGCCCGGCACCGTGATTAGACGGCAATCGGGCACGGCTGCTGCCAAAGTCCTGAGATCCGCAGGAGCAATCCGGCCTTCTCGCCCAAAGCACCAGATCCGGATGACCGTTCTCGACCATGCACCCCTCCGGTTTGGGATGCGGTCGTAGAGCCTGGAGCTCGCCGAGCCCTCCCGAAATCGCGACAACGTTTGACGCGAGATTTCCCGGAACGAAGAGAGATACTGCAGCCGTCGCCATGACCGCGCGTGCTGGTGCCGGGTTGTTTTTCGCTACCGCGCGGAAGATCTAACTCGAAAGCGGCTGCATGATGCAGGCGCAAATCCTCTTCCTGAAGAGCAGAGCGCACCGGCGCGGCTGTCGAAAGCCGCCATGCGGAGGTCCGCAGACTGTGGGACTAGATGCACGCCGGCATTGGCTTAGATCACAGCCAAGCCCGATGGGCGGCGATCCCGAGGACCAAGCGGAGACCTTGATACAGATCAAAGCCTCATCTTAGGCGCGCTTCAGCTTCAATAGTGAGCATCCCAGCAATTATCGGAGCTCCTATGAAAGCCGTCTCTGTGGAAGAAGCGGTCGCCAGGATCCCCAACGGCGCAACCGTGATGGTCGGTGGGTTCATGGGGGTGGGAACGCCCGAGCGTTTGCTAGACGAACTGGTCAGGCAACGGAAATCTGAGCTCTCCATCATCAGCAATGACGCCGCGGTCCCCGGCAAAGGCGTCGGGAAACTGTTCGACGCGGCGCTGGTCTCGACGCTTACTACGAGCCACATCGGACTCAATCCGAACGTACAAAAACAGATGATGGCCAACCAAGTCGCCGTCAACCTGGTGCCGCAGGGCACGTTCGTCGAACGTATCCGCGCCGGCGGCTGCGGCTTGGGAGGCGTCCTGACGCCGACAGGCGTCGGGACCATCGTTGAAGAAGGCAAGCGCCGGATCGACATCGACGGCAAGAACTTCCTGCTTGAAACGGCGCTTCGCTCGGACTTCGCGCTGATCCATGCATTCCTGGCGGATTACCTCGGCAACCTCGCCTACGCCCTGACCGCGCGCAACTTCAATCCCGTCATGGCAATGGCGGCCGACACCGTCATCGTCACCGCGGAGCACATCGTCCCCGTCGGCGTCATTGCGCCCGACCATGTCATAACGCCCGCGCCGCTCGTCGACTACCTGATCGCCAACGGGTGACCCATGGACGCTCAATCGATCATCGCGCGACGGGTTGCACGCGAACTTCGCGCGGGTAACCTCGTCAATCTCGGCATCGGAATTCCGACGCTGGTCGCGAACTTCGTTCCGTCCGATCTCAAGGTATTTTTTCAATCGGAGAACGGATTGATCGGCACGGGACCAATGCCGGAGCAAGGCATGGCCCACCCCCTGCTCACCGATGCCGGCGGACGGCCGATCAGCGCCCTGCCCGGCGCATGCGTCTTCGACAGCGCGATGTCGTTCGGATTGATCCGCGGTGGTCACGTGGACATAACGGTCCTCGGCGGCCTTCAGGTCGACGCCGAAGGACACCTCGCGAACTGGATGATCCCCGGCAAGATGGTGCCAGGCATGGGCGGCGCGATGGACCTGGTGTCCGGAGCAAAGCGCGTCATCGTCGCCATGCAGCACGCCGCCAAAGGGAAATCCAAAATCGTGCAGAAATGCGCCCTGCCGCTCACCTCTTCCCGGCCGGTCGACCTGGTTGTCACCGACATGGCGGTGATCGGCTTCACCGGCGGAAGGATAACACTTCAAGAGACCGCACCGGGCGTCACCGTCGCCGAGGTCATGGCGGTAACGGAAGCGGATTTGTTCATTCCAGCCAACGTTCCGGAAATGAAAATCTGATCGACAAATGCAGGCACGAGGACCTGACATGCGCATCTTCAGCGACTTCAGCGAGTTCAAGGCAGCGGTCGGCACCGAGATCGGCGCCAGCGATTGGATTGAAATAACTCAGGAACGCATCAACCTTTTTGCGCAGGCGACCTGCGACGAGCAATGGATCCACGTCGATCAGGAGCGGGCGAAGAAAGAACTTCCGGGTGGCCTCACCATTGCCCACGGGCTTTTGTCCCTCAGCCTGGCGCCGATGTTCATTCGTTCCGTGATGGGCCTCAAAGGACTGCGCAACACGTTGAACTATGGCGCGGACCGGATCCGTTATCTCTCCCCGTCCCGGCCGGCTCACGGATCAGGGGCCGCACCAGCATCGCGGAAGTGGAGGATATCCCGCCCGATGGCTTGAGGGTCAACTATCACATGGTGATCGAGATCGAAGGCGGCCAGCGCCCTGCCTGCGTCGCCGAGCTGATCGCGCTGCATTACCGCTGATCGTGTTGCCGGGCTGGCAGACCCATCGGAAGCATCGGATGAAGAAGCACACCTGGTATGTGACCTTCGAGATCCCATGGAAAGGCACAGCGGTCCGAAGCCGGCGCTCTCGGTCGACCCAAACGTTTGAAAACGAAATGGAAGCCAAGAACTTTGCACGTGCCCGATCTGACGAGGGATTGGTCGTGACCGCCGGAACAATCATTCCGCATTTGCCGAGACGCGCGATCCCATCGGGAAACATTCTGTTTTGGCTTGAAGAAGGACAGGAACAAGATATCGGGGACGCGGCGGAGGACCCCGACGGACCATCCGGGAAGACCGAATAGAGCCAGCAAGGACGCAAAACTCTCGCCACCTCCAGCTCCCGCCATATGCACGATAATCAACAAAGCGATGAGCCGCGTCGGAATAGAAGCGGGCGCTTGCCAGCCAGTTCACCAATTGCGCTTGAGTGTTGCCATTTTGGCACGGGATCTTACGCCTAAAGTACGTAGGATTCACGTTGCAAGTTGGAATCAATGCAACGCAACACCGTTGGTGGGGACAGCATTTTAAGCCGACGGAAATGGAGAGGAACAGATGAAGAGTTTTTTGCTGGCTACCGTTGGTCTAGTATTGATCGGCATCGCCGCCCCCGCATCCGCCGCAGATATGGCCGTCAAGGCACCGCCACCCGCCCCGCTTCCGGTGATCTACAACTGGAGCGGCTTCTACATCGGCGGCAATGGCGGTTGGGGCCAGAGCCGCAACTGTTGGGATTTCGTTGATGTGGCCGGCGTAGTCTTCGCTGAAGGTTGTCGCGAGCGCTCTGGGGGTCTCATCGGTGGCCAGATAGGCTATCGTTGGCAAGCCAATCAGTGGGTGTTTGGCCTGGAAGCTCAGGGCGATTGGGCGGATCTCACCAACGAGCGCGTCAGTCTGATCAATCCTCTGTTCTCCACTCGCACCTCGACCGATGCTATCGGCCTCTTCACCGGCCAGATCGGTTACGCCTGGAACGCGGCGCTGCTATATGTAAAGGGCGGCGCGGCAGTGACGAGCAACGAATTTAGCATCCTGAGCACGATTACCGGCGCTGAACTGGCCTCGGCTAGCGCGACCCGCTGGGGCGGGGTCGTGGGTGTTGGATTTGAGTACGGCTTCGCACCGAACTGGTCGTTCGGTATCGAATACGACCACCTGTTCATGGGCGATGCCAATAATTCGTTCTCGGTCGTCAACCCGATCGTTGCCGGTGCCCTCAACCGGATCAGCCAGGATGTCGATATGGTCACCTTGCGCATCAACTACCGCTTCGGCGGTTTCGGTGCGCCCGTCGCGGCCCGCTACTGATCAAGCGCGTATCTCCAGCGAGCAAAGCCTTAGCCCCGGCACAGTGCCGGGGCTTTTTTATTGAAGGCGAATTCTGGGTGATGCCGCTGTTTGGGCGAGAACTATAAAGAGCAGTCATCGTCGCTTGACTTAGATCAATGCGCGGGACGCATCAACGAGCGTCCTAGCACTGAAATTTGCAAGCCAACGGGTTTCAGCTCTTAAAGAACGTGTCCCGCAGGCGCTTTTGCTCGCCGTAAGCGGTCGGTGGAGAGGAGTTTTCAGGCGACAGGTTTGCGCTCCGCCGTCATTCAGCCACCAACAAATCGGTGAGGAGGATATTGTGACCCACGTTCTAATCATCGTCAGTTGGCTTGGCGTTGCAAACGGCGCCGTGATTTCGACCCAAGAATTTACTAGCGCAGAGCGATGCGACGCGGCCCGGCTGGCACTCGTGGAGTACGCGAAGGCCCGAAGCTCCGACGAGACGATCAGGCCGATCTGCATCCAGAAGTGAAAGGGAGTGGTCGCCATAGTCGCGACCGAAGCTGCCCAAGTCGGAGTTGGTGTCGAGATGAACTGCCAGCATCGTTTGTGGCTGGCTTGCCACCCTGCAAAAATTGCGGATGCTTCACCAGAAGGTGTTACCAAACCAGCCAAACTGCGGCTGCCGCGCGACGAGGACCGAACGCGGCGGCACGTGCCGCTTCACGATTTTGCGTGGCCGTTGGGGCTTCAGTTCTCGCCTTCCTGGGTCGGATGGTTGTAGCCGCTTCGCATTGGATGGCTGCATCAACGCAAATGCTTCGCGTTCCCGCTCCTTTACAGAAACGTCGGTGACCGGCGCAGGACTGGCGACGCGGTCTTCCGCAATCGTGGCCTGCGCGGGAACGGTCGTCGGAAGGGTGGTATCGAAGACGATGCGCTCCGGCCATTTCCGATCCGAATGAATGCGGATGATGGGTGAATTGACGTGCGCACTCTCCCTGATCGCCAGTCTGGTCAGACATGCATCCAGAATGAACACCAGAGTGAGCAATACTCCACCGACATAAAGGAAATATCGCGACAGCGGCATGCGCTGTACTCCCGCGACTCGGGTGAACGATCCGACGCTTCGTCTTGAGGTCCGCACGCAAATCAACGTCTTGGAATTAGCTGCGAGTACTTTAGACGGATGGCGACTTACTTAGCTGTCCAACCGCCGTCGATCGTATAGTTCGCGCCGGTGATCTGCGCCGCGTGGTCGCTGCACAGAAATAACGCCATCGCCGCCACCTGCTCCGAGGTTACAAACTCTTTGGTCGGCTGCGCCTCTAGCAGCACATCCGTGATGACCTGCTCCTTGGTCAGGTTGCGCGCTTTCATAGTCTCCGGAATCTGGCGCTCGACCAGTGGCGTCCAGACATACCCGGGGCTGATACAGTTGCAGGTGATCTTGTACGTCGCGAGCTCCAACGCCACGGTCTTGGTGAGGCCAGCGATACCGTGCTTGGCCGAGACATAGGCCGACTTGAATGGCGAGGCCACCAAAGAATGTGCGGAAGCTGTGTTGATGATGCGGCCCCAACCGCGCTCCTTCATGGCGGGAACCACGGCGCGGATACTGTAAAACGCCGACGACAGGTTGATCGCAATGATCGCCTCCCATTTCTCCGGCGGAAATTCCTCGATCGTAGAGACGAACTGGATGCCGGCATTGTTGACGAGGATATCGACCGAGCCGAAGGTCTTCTCGCCGAGCACGACCATCTCAGCGATTTCGGCAGGCTTGCTCATGTCGGCAGGCGAATACGCCGCCTTGACCTTGAAATCGGTCTCGATGCCCGAGCGTTCCTTTTCGATATCGGCAGGCGCGCCAAATCCGTTGATGACAACATTGGCGCCTGCGCTCGCGAACGCACGAGCAATTGCGAGCCCGATGCCGCTGGTCGATCCGGTCACGATCGCGGATTTGCCCGTCAACGCATCCATTTCACTTGCTCCTGTTTGCGGGCCATGGATTTAGTCAAACGGATGCAGCGGCATTTTTAGAAGTGCCAATGCCGAACTTATGGTCCGTTCGTGAATCGCACGACGACGTTCAACAAACATCAAGGACCACGGTCGAGGTGGCGAATACGCCTTGCAAGTCGTGGTAGATCCGTGAACATAGTTGCTCTCCACGCCCGCTTCGCGTTGATCTCGGGCAGGATCCTGTCTCGGCACAATGTCCTCTTCGCCACAATGTCGAGCAATCCACGACGGAAGGGTTGCTACTGCCGCAAGAAAGCCCTATCAGCGCCGTCCGACGCGATTCACCGGACCTCCACGGTTCATCGGCGTCCCAGGCCGTACCGCCTCTCGCGCCGCAGCTCGCGCAACCGGGCGCGGGCGCAGCACGACGCCTGGTCTTACAATGCAACCTGCGGGATAGTCGACATACTGGCAGTATACGACGGCGCTGGCCGGCTCTGTCGTTGCGGTCATGAAGCCGACAACCAGCAAGGCTGATAATGTGATCGAGAGTTTCATTTTGTTCTCCCTATGTCAGAGCCTCCAGAAGATCCCGAACCTTCGGCACCTCGATACAGCCCTCTCAAGGTCCATCCGGAGCGCGACCTGGAGGCTGACCACGGCCGCCACTGCCGGATTGATACAGATCAAGGCCGCGCTCATTCACTTCCGTGGGCTATCCTGAGCGAACCCGGGTCTGCACGGCGCATAGCATGAAGGACGCCAGGGGCGTCGGCCGTCATGTAGTTGGCGTACCTCAACACTACTTGGGCCATCCGCGCTTCTTTCGATCTCCCTCTTCGCCGCCCGCCAGCAACGTCGTTCGCAATACCTCAAAGATCACGGCCGTCGACCAGCCGAACAACAGGACACCATTCATCGCGGTCATCGGCCCGAGCAGATGCCAACGCTTGACGGGGGTTACGTCGCCGTACCCGAGGGTCGTATAGTTTACAAACGCGAAGTACATCAGGTCCGTGCCTTCGGGCGCGACGTCGACCGCCGCGTAAGTCAATGTCCAGACCAGCACCTCGGCAAGGTGGGCGATCATCAGGACGGTCACGGCGGCAATCATGATCGCAATCAATCGAACCGTTTGATATGCCGTTGCCAACTCATCCGCGAGGCGCGCTACCCTTATAACGGTCACCATTACCAGAGCATGGATCGCAATGTTGCACCCGCTTGCGGCTGCACCCACGAGAAACTGACGCAACATAAGCAGACCTCCGGAGATGGACCGCCTGGCCGGGGCCGGCAGTCTTGGCGCCGGGGAATGGTCGAGCTTTGACTCAACGCCTCAATCGATGATGTGATATCCACCGTCGATATACATGACGCCGCCAGTGATCAGCTTCGCGCCGTCGAGCGCCAGGAATGCCGTCGCCGCGCCGACATCGTCGATGCTCACGAGACTCCGTGTCGGCGCGGTGGTTTGTGCTTTGTCCATCAGCTCGTCGAACTCGGGAATTCCAGAAGCTGCGCGTGTTGCCAGCGGTCCCGGTGAAATCGCGTGCACCCGGATTCCCTTGGGACCAAGTTCTGCGGCGATATAGCGAACGGCAGCTTCCAGACCTGCCTTGGCAACGCCCATGACGTTGTAGTTCTTCACCACCATCTGGCTGCCGTAGTACGTCATGGTGAACAGCGTGCCGCCGTTCTTCATCAGCGGCTCCGCCAGATGCGCCATCCGCATGAACGACCAGCAGGAAACATCCATCGTCTTGAGAAAGCCGTCGCGCTC
The DNA here is from genome assembly GCF_043203335.1 of Bradyrhizobium sp. RDI18. Lineage (NCBI taxonomy): Bacteria > Pseudomonadati > Pseudomonadota > Alphaproteobacteria > Hyphomicrobiales > Nitrobacteraceae > Bradyrhizobium > Bradyrhizobium sp. RDI18. The sequence goes on from NZ_JBICRN010000008.1 coordinate 1,584,034, forward strand.
GACATCGACGACGCGCCCGTGCAGCGCTTCCTTCGGAGAGAAGGCAATCGAGTGAAGCAGAAAATCGAGCTGCCCCCACTCCTTCGCGATCCGTTCGAATACCTGTTCGGTCTGCCCTTCGGTATTCACATCGAGCGGCATGAAGATTGGCGCCTCGAGTTCCTTCGCCAGCGGCTCGACGTGTTTTTTGGCCCGTTCGTTCAGGTAAGTGACCGCAAGCTCCGCGCCCAAGGCCCGAAACGCCTTGGCGCACCCCCATGCGATCGATTGATCGTTGGCGATGCCGACGATCAGTCCTTTTCGTCCCTTGAGCGCGACCCTGGTCTCTGGAAATACGGGAATTGTCATGACGCTCTCTCGCGTTTCAGACTGGAGGATGAGTTCCGATTCCACAGCAGCGACAATGTGTGCTGTGCAATCATGAGCTCTTCATCGGTCGGCACGACGTAAACGGGAATGCGGCTGTCGGTGCGCGAGATCCGCGGCGCGTGACGGGCATTCTCGATCGGATCAAGCGACACGCCGAGCCATTCGAGCCGCTCTGCGATCCTGGCGCGAATGCCGACGGAATTTTCGCCGATGCCTGCGGTAAATACAAAGGCATCAAGCCCTTGCAAAGCAGCCGCCAGCATTCCGGCATGGAGCCCAACTCTGTACACAAAGTAGTCAACGGCAAACGCTGCGTGGGGATCAGTGCTGTTCTGAAGCTCCCGCATATCGTTGCTGACGCCGGAAAGTCCCTTCAGCCCGCATTCGCGGTACAGAACATCCTGCACCTCGGCGGACGACATGCCTTTTTCGGTCATCAGGTATAGAACGACTCCGGGATCGATCTGGCCGGTGCGCGTTCCCATCGGAAGCCCATCGAGCGCGGTGAAGCCCATCGTGCTCTCCACGCTCCGTCCGCCGTGTATGGCGCACATGGAGGCGCCGCTTCCGAGATGCGCCACGATGACTCGCGCCCGGGCAATTTCCGGTGCAACGTTCGGCAGCGTCTTTGCGATGTACTCATAGGAAAGGCCATGAAATCCGTAACGGCGGACTCCCTCCTCGTGCAGCCGGCGGGGTATGGCGTAGTGGTCCGCGACCTCGTCGTGGTCACGGTGAAAGGCCGTGTCGAAACAGGCGACCTGGGGCAGAGCAGGAAATTTGGCAAGCAGGATTCGGATCGGCGCCAGATTGTGGGGCTGATGCAACGGCGCAAGTGCCGTCAACCGCTCAAGACGTGCGACGACGCCATGGTCGATCAGCACAGGGCGATCATAATCGGGACCGCCATGGACGACGCGATGGCCCACCGCGAGCGGGCGCAATTGATGTTCATCCCGCAGCCAGGCGCTTGCGAGCATCAAGGCTGTCGGAACGTCCGGTACAGCCTCGATCGGATAGCATCGATCCGCCAACGTTTCGCCTGCCGCGCCGGTAGCGCGCAGCCGGGGACGGCTGCCGATGCCGTCCATCTGGCCCTTGATCTGCCGGCGCAGCCCACCGTTTCCATCTACGGCAAACACCTGGAACTTAACGCTTGAGGAGCCGCCATTGACGACGAGGATAGTATCCATGGCCGTCACGCTGCGGCTGTCTGGGCGCGGCGGCGCCGCCCGTCGGCGTAGAGCGTCGCAACGGCGCAGGAAGCCATTCGAGACCTCGGGGAATCCGCCCGCGACGTCAACACAATCGGAACACGGGCGCCCAGCACGATGCCGGCACCGTCCGCCTTGGCGAAGTAAGCCAGGTTCTTGGCCAGCATGTTGCCTGCCTCAAGGTCCGGCACCACAAGGATCTGGGCCCGTCCCGCCACTTCCGACTTGATACTCTTGATCCGTGCCGCTTCCCGGTCGATCGCATTGTCGAAGGCAAGCGGCCCATCGAGCAGCCCGCCCGTGATCTGCCCGCGGTCCGCCATCTTGCAAAGCGCGGCAGCCTCGATGGTTGACGGAATCTTCGATGTGACGGTTTCGACCGCCGACAAGATGGCGACCCGGGGCGATGTACCAAAACCTGCCTGCGTGTAGAGATCGATCGCGTTCTGCACGATGTCGCGCTTGCCATCGAGATCCGGAAAGATGTTGATCGCGGCATCGGTGACGAAGATGGTTTCGCTGTAGGCCGGAACATCCATCACGAAGACGTGGCTGATTCGCCGTTCCGTACGCAGTCCACCTGCCTTTGCGGTCACGCTTCGCATAATTTCGTCGGTGTGCAGGCTGCCTTTCATCAACATCTCGCCCTTGGCCGCGTGAATCAACTCGACGGCCTTTGCCGCGGCAGCCTCGCTGTGAGGCGCATCGACCAGTTCAAATGCGCTGATGTCGATACCGTGCTTGAACGCGACCGCCCTGATCTTCGCCGATGGCCCGACAAGTACGGGCTTGATGATGCCCGCCTCAGCGGCATCGGTTGCGCCGCGCAACGAGCTTTCGTCGCATGGATGCACAACGATGGTTGTCGCCGGCGGGATCGCTTTGGCCGCTGCAATGAGACGATCGTATTTCGCGCCGGGTCTCGCTTCGCCCGCTTCGATGGATGCAATGCCCATATCCAACTCTCCGATCTAATCGCCACCGCTTATGACGCCTTCGCCCGCGATTTTCCGGCGAGACCAAACAGTTCAGTCACGCGATCGAACCGCTTGGCTGCCTCGCCGGATATTTCCGCACTCGCGGACAGCACGCTGCGGATTGCCTCCAGGCCGGCACGCCGCTCGCCTTCGTCAGGCGGAAGTAATTTGGGTATGGCGGCAAGGCTTGCCGCCGGCTCGAGCAGCAATATGAAGAATTGCTCGCGCACGATCTTCTTGAACTGCGCAAGCGTCAGACGCGAGCCTGCATCGTTGGCGCGAGCCCGCCGCAATGCCTCCAAGCTCCGCTCGTCGACCATCCCCCGCGAACTTCCGACATAGAGCAGGCCGCGAATGACGCCTTCCCTGAGACCGCCGCTGCCGACCTGCGATCTGAGCTCGGCGATGCGCGCCTCCAGGCGCTCGCGATGTTCCGACGACATCTGCGGCTTTGGCGAAACGTCGGCATCCGGCGTGATGCCGACGGCGGCTTGCAGCACCGGCGATCCGTAGATGCCGAGAAAGACCGCTTCACTCAGCGCTTCCTGCGTGTCGCGCCATTTATCGAGCACATCGACGATGTTCTTCGAGACCGTCTCCTGAAACTTGACGAACGGATTATCCTCTGCCGCCGGCTTACGCTGCTCGCGAATGTTGTCAGCAGCTCTCGCGACGCCCTTCATGACGACATTATCGCCTCCAAAGGCCTCGTAAGAGACGCGTAGAGGATGCCACTGGCGCATCAACTCCGCCATTTGGGGAGTAACTGCCGCACGGACCCACGGCCGCACGAACTTCCGGTAATTCGAGAGATTGATTTCGGATACACGTGCGGCTGTCGCAAACCGCCGTTCATCTTCGGCCGAGTTGCCGCCCATGGCCCTGATATCGTCCAGCGTGCGCCGTTCGCACCGCATGATCCACTTTCCAATCGCGAGATCGGGATTGGCCGTGTCGGCGGATTTAGCTTCGAAGGTCGCCTCGTAAAGCCCGGGCGGCAGCACATCAATCAGGTCGATGTTGCTTGAGAATTCGCTGTGCTCCTTCTTGGCGACGCCGCCGGAGACAAAGATACCGAGATGCCCGACCGTCTCGTGAACGGTGTAAACGATGGTCTGCCCATACGCCCGGATCTCGTCGACATCGTGGTAGAGATCGAGAATCCAGCCGAGCGCCTGCTGCGGCGGCGTGATGTTGTCACCCTTTGAACAGAACACGACAATAGGCGAGGATATCTTTCGCAGGTCAACCGTCTGGCCGTCGGACGTCTTGATGCGTCCCGCAGCGAGATTATTGCCGACAAACAGCTCATCGACGATGAACTGGATCTCCTCGGCATTCAAATTGACATGGCCGCCCCACCAGCGCTCGAACTCGAGATAACGATCGGCCTCGGTGTCGACTTTCGAATAGACGTTGTACTGCTTGGTCCAGAGCGTATTCGAGGGATTCATGTTCTCGAAGTTCTGCACCAGCCACGCCCCGTCGAACTTGCCGCCGCCGAGATCGCTCGTTAGCGCGGTCAGCCAGCTTCCGCCTAATAGGCCGCCCGAGTAGCGCATCGGATTCTTGCCGCGGACGCCGGCCCAGTAGGACAACGGCGCGCCGGCGATGATCAGCGGGCCAAACAACTCCGGCCGCAGGGAGGCAAGGATCATGACCGCCCAGCCCGCTTGGCAGTTGCCGATCACGCACGGCTTGCCGTCGGCTTCCGGATGCAGAGCGATCACTTTCTCGATAAAGACAGCCTCGGCTCTCGCGATATCCTCGATGGTTTGGCCAGGCATCGGTTCGGGCAGGAAACCGATGAAGTAGCAGGGATGGCCGGCTTTCATCGCCACGCCGATCTCGCTATCAGCCTTGAAGCCGCCGATTCCCGGACCGTGACCCGCACGTGGATCGACCACGACAAACGGACGGCGCTTGGTATCAATCTCGACCCCGCGCGGGGCAGCCACCCGCACGAGGCCGTAATTGACTGGCCGCCGAAGCCCTCTGCCGTCGACGATCAATTCGACTTCATAGTTGAGGACGTGAGGCGCCGTTTCAGCCATGTGTTCGCGGTACTGCAGTCCGCGCTCGCGCATGACATCGAGGAACAGAACACTGCGCTGCCCGGTATCGACCAGATATTCGAGACCGGATGCAAAGAGCCCTGGAAGGGTCTCGCCGGAGAAGGCCAGCTTGTCGATAGACATGCTCAAATCTCTCACTACTTGCAGCCCTGCATCAGGATTGCGCTCGGGTGGTCGGGACCATTGACATAGGTCAAGGGGAGAGCTCTTGTTTGACGCCGCCGTCACATCGGAATGCGCGCAACTGTCAGGCGTCGGCGGTCACTTTTTCCATGCTGCGCTCGGCGACGGTTGCGGCGGCGTCCGTCCGCTCTTCGCGGATCCATGCCATCGTCAGTTCCCAGGTCACCGCCAGGATGATGGGTCCGACAAACAGCCCAAGGATGCCATGGGCCAGCATCCCGCCCAGAACACCGACGAAGATGACAAGCATGGGCGTATTCAGCCCGCGCCCCATCAGTATCGGTTTCAAGACATTATCGGCCAGCCCCACGATCAAGAGGTAGATCGTTAGCGGAAGAGCTAGGCCAAAGTCCTTGGTAGCCCAGATCCATATGATGACGGGAATAAGGATGATTGCCGATCCGATCTGCAGGATCGCAAGAACCAGCACAAGGAAAGCCAATAGGCCCGCATGAGGCACGCCTGCGAGCTTCAATCCGATACCGGCCAGCAGTGATTGAAGGACAGCAACGCCGATAACGCCCTGCGCAATCGTGCGTATCGTCAGTCCGGCGAGCGCCACGAAATCCTGGCTACGCTGGGTAACCAGACGCGCCTGAATCCTTTTTATACCCCCCACGAGGCCTGGACCGTAGTGGAACAGGAAGCCCGCCAGCACCACCGAGGCGACGAACTTGAGCGTCCCCAAGCCCGCGCTGCCGGCAAAGGCAAGTACCGGACCAGCCAATGGCTTGAGGTGCGGAGCGACCTCCTTGAGTGCGACCCTCAGGTTTGTCGAGGCATGATCCCAGAGTTCGTAAAGCTGGGCGCCGACGACCGGCCACGCCTTGACGCCTTCAGGCGGTGACGGAACGACCACGGCACCGGCGCCAAGCTGCCGAGCAAAGTCCTGCAAGCCGTCGACCACCCCGTAGCCAAGCCATGTCACCGGTCCAATGACGATCGCGAGACTGATGACCGTGATGATCGCGGCCGCCAGCTTCGGCCGATCGCCGAGCCGAACCGATAACCAGTTGTACGGCGGGTACAGAGCCACGGTCAGAACCATGCTCCAGACGAGTATGGGGATGAAGGGGCGAACAAGAACGAACGACCAGTAGACGAGGAAGGCGAGCAGACCCAGGCGGAGCGCCAGTTGGATCATCTCTCCTCCGGATATCGTCTGTCGAATTACCCTCTGGGCCATCGTTTCGACCTCGTCGACGCGCGCAACAGCCCAACCGCGGACCGAATGCTGGCCGATAGGACTTCACCTGACATTCAGAACCTATCGGCGCTCGCCCAAGCTCGCGCTTGATCCAGATCAAACAGCAGCACCCAAAGGTCGCTCTGGCTGGTCAAGTGCACTGTCAGCGCCGGGGAGCTTCTGTGATGCCTGAAGCCGCCAAGTATTCGGTCCGCGAGCATCTTCGCGACGACCGTCCAATCACGATCCGTGCGCTGCGTCCTGAAGACAGGGCCGGGATGCTCGCGGCGATCGGGCGGACCAGCATGCAATCGCTGCAGCGGCGCTTCTTCGCGCCAAAGAAGGGCTTTTCCGAGCAGGAAATGGCCTTCTTCCTCAACATCGACTTCGAATCCCACGTCGCCATCGTCGCGGAAATCTCCGAAGATGGTCGCCCGGTCATCGCCGGTGGCGGACGCTATATCGTGGTCCAGCCAGGCCAGGCGGAGGTCGCTTTCGTCGTGGTGGACGCCTATCAGGGCCAGGGTATCGGAACGATCTTGATGCGGCATCTCGCCGTCCTGGCGCGCAACGCCGGCCTCAAGGAATTGGTCGCGGAAGTGTTACCCGAGAACACGGCCATGCTGAAACTGTTCAAAAAGTTCGGCTTCCGGACCGACGCGAAAGGATCGCCTCAGGTGGTGCACCTGACGCTGCAGCTACCTTGAACACCGAGGATCCCGGCGGAACTCGCTCGGCGCTACCGCAGCCCCAGCAGCGAGCGGCGATAGCCGTTGCTACGGGCTTCCTCCCGGCACACAAAACTTCCAGTAAAGCCGCGGCCATACCGTCGTTGCCGCTTCGCGTAATAGATTCCCTTGCCGAGATCGAGCCAGACGACCACGTCGGCAGGGCAATGTCGTTGCGCCTGCGATTCATAACGGAACGGCGTCAGCGGATTCGCAGAGGCGCCGGCCGCACCATAAGCAATGATCGAAGCGGTTATCACGCCCGTCGCCCACAGCCGGAAACTTCGCATCGACAAACTGCCCGCTTTCAGCCGACGAAATGATCGCAGCAGCTCAATCGAAAAACAACTGCCTTTTGTCCGCCGCACAGGCCGACGGCGCGGGACAGCGTCAGAAGACGTCCCGCGCCGCCTGATTGTCATGACAAGCGACCGCGCGCGGCTTCGCAAGCTAATCTGCCGGTAATCAGGCGGCCTCCGCCCAACCAAACGAAATCTTGCCGCGCCCAACGTTACGGCTCAGCGACAGACGTATGAGCCGTTTACCAGCACGCGCACGCAGGCAGTGCCTGCAGCCGCTGCACCTACGGCCGCTCCGCCGACCACCGCGCGCCGGGTTGTTCGTCGTGCAACGCCAGCGACGCTCATTGGAGTCGCGGGCCGCCCTACCCTTGCCTCCGCGCTTTCAATCGACAGCGAAGGACCACCGCTTGGTGACCACGCTACTGAGCCCAAAGCTCCAAGCGTAAATACCGCGGTAGCCAGGAACGCTCGCTTGATGGTGATTTTTTGCATATCGATCTCCTCTGCTGAGGGGACCACCGCAACGCCATCCGTATTTCGCGTGCTTGATCTAGGTCAATAAGATCCCCTGTCCTAATGCCGGCGATCATAAGGCGCCAGGCCCGCGTCCAGGATAGTCCTTCGGACATTGCCCTCAAGGACAATGTCCCTTGATGCAATTGAAGATGAACGTCGTTGATAGGATAAGTCGAATGTCGGGGTTATTGCCTGTCGCGCTTCTGGCGGGCGCCTTGGGAAATGCAAGCGAGCGCCACCAGTTCAGACTTTCGAAAAATGTATCGAAACGAGTCCGCTCGAGGCTGAACATGTCCGACGACTCTTGTCAAAATGGCGACGTGTCCGAAGTACGGAACGAGATACGCGAGTCCTGCGAGCCTAGCAGCGGGGGCAAGGGCTTGCTCGTTCCGCTTTATGCCGGAGCAACGCCCCGACGCGACGGCACGGCCCAGCGCGTGATGGACGCACTGCTGCGCGAATGCTTGAAACGCGAGGCGCAGATGCCTTGAGCAGCGGGTGAGCTGACCGCATCGATTGCTCATGAAATCACTCAGCCGCTTCCCGCATTTGTGTGGCCTGCTACATCGATCGGGACACGCTGAGACGCTGACCCTGCGATCCCGATTAGGCCAGGATCAAGAAGACTCGGGGCAACTGCTCCCGCAAACTCGTCGTAATGCGGAGCGGATTTCTCCCTCGGCGGCACATCGGCTTCTCTCTTTGGACAGTCGGGACCAGCTCTCCGCCTCGGCTATCCAAAAGATTCGGTTTGCCGGTTCACGCTTCGCGAGCTGTCTGCACAACGTGGCACGCAAGTCAAACTCCAACTGATCAGTCATTGGCGCCCCCTGCCTGAGGGAGAAACTTTTGTCAGGTGTTTACGACAAACGTCCTGCCCGCAATATTGTCCCAATGGTCAATGTCCCCAAGGGCAATGGACGCTGATTGGGCGGCACACACCCGAAGTGATCAGTTCCAATCCCGTTGATCTGAGTCAAGACCAGGCGCTCCGAAACGCAACGACATGCATCGCTACCGTGATCCATGCACAACGGAGAAGGCTATGAAACAGAGCACGAGAAACATTGCTCTCGCAACTTCTGCATTTGCGTTCGCGGCGTTGTTTTCGTTTGGCTGGTCTGAGAAGAGCGGCCTCTCGCTATCGATCGAGAATGCTGAAGCACGGGTCGGTCGACCGCTTACTCCTGTAAGCGTTGCCGGCGTCGCGCGCCGGCAGAACAGGCGCGCTGCAATCGGCACTGCGGCAGCCGTCGGCACCGCTGCAGCGGTCGGTGCCGGTGCCGGATACTACGCGGGCAGTCCTTACTACAGCGATACGGTTCGGGGTGCCCGCGCGGCCTATACCGGCGGCTACGCCGCTACCGGCCCGATAGCCACACGACCTCACTACGCAGTGACTGCCTACTACGCGGGTGGGCCCTGGTACGGCTATAGCGGGTGGGACGACTATGCAACCCGCAACGCGATCAGGTGCAAGCCCGGTACCATGGTCAAGTTTGAGGACGACCTGATGCACGTCTGCCAATGAGCTTCTGAGATCCAACCGGGGCGGCTCGGGCTGCCTCGGAACGTTCGTTGAACATCTAAGGGAGAACGACAATGCTCAGATTGATAGCTGTGGCTGGCTTCGCCTTGTCGCTTGCAACATCGGCACAAGGCATGACACCGGCGCCGCCTCCTCAGGTAGAAGACGTGGTGACGCAAATCGCCGTCGGCTGCGGGCCAGGCAGGACACGGGTCAATGGCGTATGCGTGGCACGGACTACCGTCCGTCAGACTCGCCGAGCCGTCCGCAGGTGTGTGCGATGGCAGGCTGGCGTCTGCGCCTCGTACGAGTGAACGTACTGAAGCGAAGGCGAGTGTGCGGGCGTAGCGTCGGCGAAATCAGCCTGCCAACCAACTAGGCTTCAGGCACACCAACATGCGTGATCGTGATCGATGTATGTTTGCTTTCGCCTTGTGTCCGGGGTGGCAACAGGTAAAGCGTCATCGCAAAGATCAGGTACACCATCAGTACGAGCACGCCGACAAACCACGCCGAGCGGCCACTATTGGTCACCAGCGACGCGGTCATGGTCGCGATAAGCATCATGACCACCGCGCCCGGCCAGAATTGCAGGCTCATCGGCTCCGGCCCGATGACGTAGCTTAGCAACACCAATACCGGTGCCACGAAAAGCGCGATCTGGGATGCACTCCCCAGCGCGATGCCTACGCTCAGGTCCAGCCGGTCCTTGCGTGCACCGGAAAAGGCCGAGGCCATTTCGGCAGCACCGCCCACCAGCGCAACGACGATGAAGCCGACAAAGGCCGGCGTCATTCCAAACGTCAGCGCAGCATGCTGCACCGACTCGACGAAAATCTCGCTCACCAGCGCAACTAATACGGTGACGCCCGCCAGCGTGGCAAGCGCCAGCCCCATCGGCCAGGGCGCTTCGGCAGAGTCGGCGTGGCCGGCCCCGCCAAACAATTCGCGATGAGTCCTCAGCGAGAACAGCAAGCCCAGGCCGTAGGCAACGATAAGCAGCACGGACAAGCCTATGCTCAATTTTTCGGTAAACTCCGATCCGGCCGCAGAATCGGCTTCTGAAGCCGCCGAAGGGATCAATATCCCGATCGTCGCCAGGAATAGCAGGCTAGCCTGCAGCCGGGCGCTGCCCCTGTCATATTCCTGCACATGGTGCCTCAGCCCGCCGAGCAGAAACGACATGCCGAGCATGAACAACGTGTTGGTGACGATCGCCCCTGCGATCGATGCCTTCACAAGCGTATATTGCCCCGCGTGCAGCGCAGTCAGTGCAATAACCAGTTCCGTCAGGTTTCCGAGCGTCGCGTTGAGCAAGCCCCCCACGGTGTCGCCCGTCTTGGCTGCCACGGATTCCGTGGCGTGACTTAGCAGGCCGGCGAGCGGCACGATTGCCAGGACCGACAGCACGAAGAGCAGCGTATGCGCGCCCGCATTAACACTTTGCACGACAAACAGCACGGGCACGAAGGCCAGCAACCATAGCAGCGGGTTGTGCCGGACTTCCTTCAGTAATGGATGCATGAGCACCTTCCGACCCGATAGACGGCGCTGCCCTCATAAGTGCTCGCCGTCATAAAACCGCGTACGCGCATCGCTCGGGGGCTGCCGGCCGTTCAGAGCTGGGACAAACCGAAGCCGAGCCGGCAGCCGTCGTGCAGTCGTCAAGACGCCGAGCGCGCGGTTGGTCAAGTGCCCGAGACCGGCAGGCATCAGGCCCTTACCGCCAAGCTCACCCGCATTCGCGCGCTCAATACGGATATTGACGCGGGCAGACCCAAGCGCCGTATTCGTTCTGATAACAGCCGCGGTTGTATCCGCCATAATAGCCGTAGGCTCCTGCTGCCACGGCGCCGGCCGCCGCACCGTACGCGGCTCCGCGATAGACGCCTCTGCGAACCGCCGTGCGCGCTACCGGGCGACCGGGTATCGGACGATATCCATAACCGCGCCCCGCAACCCCATATCCCCGGCCGGCAACGCCGACACGACCAGCATGAACCGCGCCGCCACGGAAATGAGCGGCGCCTCCGTGAAAGCCTCCACCACGATAGCCGCCGCCACCCCGACGCGCGGATGCGTCATCCGGGATGAGGCTGGCGCCGACTAGAACGACTGCTGCGAGAGCAGCGAGAGCATAACGAAACATGGCTGTTCCTCCTGTTGGTAGGGTGTCGCGCATTTGAACTCCAAAGATGCCCGCAGCCCGTTGTAATCAGCACCCGACGACAGCCTTCAACGCTCATTGGATCGGGGCTTGACCTAGATCAATGGTCGAGTCCCTGCGCTTTCGCGCGCTATTTTTTTCGGCGTATCCGAAAACGCGCTTTCGATGACGTCGCCGATCGGCTGCCAAGTGCGACCATCAAACTGTATCAACCGCATTTGCTTGATCGGCTGGAAATTCTCCGGATCGGTGTGATCTTGATCCCGGGCAGCAGAATAGAGGTCTTGACACGCCGATCCGCTCGTTCGTCACGCCAAGTGGTTTCTTAAGGTACAGCCGCTAAATGCATGCGGGGTATCGTTCGCCTGCTTTAAGGTTGTGAAGGCCTGGCGCCGGGCCGTGGCTTCGGCGGTCCTTGCTACCTCTTGACCATTCACCTTCAACTACCCTTCGCCCCATGGAGCGACATTGATTTCAAACCTGTCCTTTCCGAGGACTGTAAAAAATTGCTGAACGGTGTCCCCCTTGCCCACGGGCATTTCCTTTTCGGCTCCCAGTCGGTGCTCCGCAGCGACATAGTCATCATCCTTGGTTCTCGTGTTTGTCGAACTCTTGTGCCGACCTACTTCCCGCCGAGGCGCTCCTTGCCGAAGGCCGCGCGGTAGATCGCCCAGTAGACGATGCCGACCATGCCGGCGCCGCCCACGATGTTGCCGATCGTGACCGGAACGAGGTTGTGGAGAATTCCAGCAACCGTGATCGCCGAGCCGTCGACCCCCCTCTGGAGCATGCCCCGTCTGGATCAGCAGCCATGCCAGCGGTAGAAAGTACATGTTGGCGACGCAGTGCTCGAAGCCGGCCGCGATGAAGGCCGAGACGGGCAGCACCACCGCGACGATCTTGTCGGTCACCGTTCTTCCCCCATAGGCGAGCCAGACGGCCGCGCACACCAGTACGTTGCAGAGGGTGCCCTTGACGAACAGCGTCATCACATCGGGCGGGATCTTTCCAGCGGCCGTATTCAGCACCGACAGTCCAACGCGCCCATCGTTCATGTCGAGGTGATGGGAGAGGAAGACCAAGACGACGAGGCCGAGCGCGCCAGCGAGGTTGCCCAAATAGACCACGGTCCAGTTGCGCAGCATCGTCGCGGTGGAGACCCTTCCGCTCGCCCAAGCCATCACGATCAGGTTGTTGCCGGTGAACAGTTCGGCGCCGCCGACCAGGACGAGCACCAGTCCGAGCGTAAACGCCAGCCCGCCGAGCACGCGCGTCGCGGCGAAGCCGAGCCCGGGATCGGAGGCGACGATGGTGTAATAGAGCGCGCCGAAGCCGACGCCGCCGCCGGCAACAACCGCCAGCATCAGGGAGGCCGCAACCGGCAGATCCGCCTTCTTGACGCCTACCTTCTCGACGGCCTCCTTGATCTCCGCCGGGCTGTAGGCCTGCAGATTGAAGATGGGGGGCTGCGGTGCGGAGGCTCGGTCCGACATGTCGCCCCTGCCCCCTATTGCGCGCCGCCGACCGCCAGCAGGCCGACGATCCGCACGGCGATCACCTTTACGAGCGTCATCGACGGGAAGATCATGGCGTAGCCGATGTCTGGACGCTCGGTCGGCGCCATCTTGGTCGAATAAACCAGGATGGCCGGATTTCCTGTCGCGCCGGAGGCGACGCCGACGAGATCGTCGTACGGAATCTTCATCACAAAGTGCCATGCCGGGAGAGCCTCCATTCGGCGAAGACATCAGGCAAAAGATTCAAGTTGCCAAAGTTGGCTTGAACTACAAGTTTGACTGGGGCTGGCCCCTCGCCGGAAGATATTGATCGAGCGGATGTCCGCTTCTGCATCTTTAGGAGTTCACGGACTAAACTTGCTCATTCCTCGGGTTATTACTGCCCGTGGCCTTTACCGGACGAGCACAAGCAGACGACTCCGTGACCCTCACCGGATGCCTACCGTCCAACTCGGCAATGCGGCGGTCAATCTCACCGATCACGCGCTTCGAGAACGGCCCGAGGTGCAGGTACAGCGCCATCAGCATCACGATGTAACGCAGCGCGCCTGGATTGGTCTTAGCGACCTCGACGAAGGTCTTCCAGAACGGCTCGCGAACCTCCGGTAGGATCCGCATGATCTTGTGTAGGCTGTCGATGCCGCCAAGCCTCTTGCGCATGTCGCCATCTGGCAGGTCGCGGCGGCGGTCGGAGCGGTCGAGCATGACGGCAAGCCGTGACAGCCGTCCCGCGTATGCCGTCGGGCAAAAAACGTGCTCGAGCACTGCCTTGTAATCCACAAGGATGTCACGAAGCGGACGCTTGGTGTCGAAATTGCATCCGAGCGTACATTGGTCGCCCGCCTGCTCGACATTCATGAGGTCATGGCCGTTGTGCAGGCGGCCTTCCTTGGCTAGCCGCCGCGTCAGCTGTGTACCAGGCAGCGCATAGAGTAGTCCAACCATGCAGACTGGAATGTTCGTCTCCTCGATGAAGTCGATCATCGCCTGTCCCATCGAAACTTTCTCGGTATCGAACCCGACGATGAAGCCGGCGGTGATGAACATGCCGTAGCCGTAAATCTTGTGGACGCACTCCGCGATGTTGCGCCTGGTGTTCTGCTTCTTCCTCATCTGCACGAGCGCCTCTGGATCCGGGCTCTCGATGCCGACGAAAATCGCGAAGAAATTTGTGTCCTTCATCGCCTGCAACAGATCATCGTCGTCCGCGATATTGATCGAGGCTTCGGTCGAGAACTCGAACGGATAGTCGCGCTCTTCCAGCCAAGCTTTGAGCCGCGGCAGTAGCGTGCGAAGGTTTTTCTTGTTGCCGATGAAATTGTCGTCGACGAAATCGACATGCCCACGATAACCGTGATCGTAGAGCGCTTGCAGCTCGGCGAGAACCTGATCGTTGGTCTTGGTGCGCGGCACACGACCGTACAGCTCGATAATATCGCAGAACTCGCAGGTGAATGGGCAGCCACGCGAATATTGCACGCCGATGAAGAGATAGTGATCGAACTTGATCAGATCGTAGCGGGGCATCGGGCTTAGCGTGACGTCGATCTTGAATTTCTCGGCGATGAACACGCCCTTGCGCTCGCCTCTTTCCCAGGCGGCGATGAAGTGCTGGATGACTTGCTCGGCCTCGCCGATCACCTGGAAGTCCGCGTCCGCGTAAAGATGCGGGCTGGAGGACACGTCAGGTCCACCGACGCATACTGGCTTGCCGTGCAGATGGGCGAGATCGATCAGGTAGATGAAATCAGGCTGCTGGTTGAGCATACCGCCGATCATCACGAGATCGGCCCAGTCGAGGTCCGCGTCCGTCAAAGGTTCGGTGTTACGGTTGACGAGACGGATGTCCCAATGCTTCGGCAGCATGGCGGCGACCGTGATCAGGCCGAGTGGCGCGGCCGGATACTTCGCGCCGACCAGTTCGCAGGCTTCCGTATAGTTCCAGAACGAGTTCGGAATGAACTTCGGATAGACCATTAGGACACGGCAGAGAATTGTCATGTGCCTCCCCGTAGGTTTTGGGGGAGGGTGTCACGCAGTTTGTCGGGACTCAAGGGGTCGGTTCTTCCGAAAAGTTCCATTGCAGGAAGTGATCGGCCGACCTATTCAATCACCTCGACGCGTGTCAGCAAGGTCGGTGGAATGTCGAGTCGGCGTCGTCCTTCAGCCGGCCGTCTGCCCGCGCGCCCAGGCTGCCCGCTCGAAGTCGATCATGAAATCGCGCGTGATCGGCACCGCATCACGTTTGGTCGACAGCAGAATTTGAAACACCATGTGAGAGCCATGCAGGAATTCGAGTTCGACGGCGGCAAGATAGAATTCCCACATCCGGCAGAACCGCTCGTCGTAGATCGCAGCAGCCCGGGCTCTATTTTTGGCGAAGCGCTCGCGCCAGTGTTTCACCGTGTAGTAATAATGCAATCGCAGCACTTCCATGTCGTTGCACCACAGACCGCAGCGCTCCGTGGCAGCGAAGGTCTCGGATAGCGCCGGCACATAGGCGCCAGGAAAGATGTACTTGCGGATGAAGGGGCCGGTGGTGCCGGGCTGCGACATCCGGCCGATGCAATGGATGAAGGCATAGCCGTCAGGCGCCAGGAGCTCGCGGATTTTCAGGAAATATTCATCAAAATGACCGATGCCGACATGCTCCATCATGCCGACCGAAACCACTCGGTCGAACTGGCCGGTGAGTTGGCGATAGTCCAACTCGCGAAACGAGACGCGATTGGAGACGCCGGCGGCCTCGGCATGATCGCGTGCGGCCCTGATCTGCTCGGGCGAAACATTAACCGCGGTGACGTGGGCGCCTGTTTCGCGCGCCAGATGAATGGCGAAGCCGCCCCAGCCCGAGCCAATCTCGGCGACCGTCATGCCGGGCTTTAATTGCAGCTTGCTGGTGGCGTGAATCAGCTTATTGCGCTGCGCCTGTTCGAGCGTTTCATGTTCGGGGTCTCGAAAATATGCGCAGGAATATTGCATCTGATCGTCAAGGAACAGGCGGTAAAGCTCGGTCGAGATGTCGTCGTGGTGGCGCGCATGAGCGGCGGCAAGCCCGATCGGATTGGCCTGTTGCCAGCGGCGCAGTCCGCGCCACACCCGCCGCATCAGCTTCTGTGAGCCGTACGCATAAAGCCCGGCACGGTTGACCGAGAACAGCAGCAGAAAATCATGGATTGCGGCACCGTCCTCCAGCGTCAGACTGCCGTCCATATAGGCTTCGGCGGCGTATAGCTCTGGATTGATGAACAGCGTGGTGTAGAGCTTGCGATCGTGGAGGTGGATGGCGACGTCGGGCCCGGGCAGGTGTTCGCCGAAGACATGGATCTTGCCTTCGGCGTCGCGGACTCGCAGAGTGCCCTGGCGGATGAAGCGTCGAAGCAGATTGGACAACAAACGCACGTGGCAGTCCTCCGTGGTCGCTGCAAGTCTCTGTAGCAATGCATCCGAAAGAGGTCATGGGCGCCCGACGACGCAGCGCTGAACGATCTCACGGAATCGAATTTTGCACCATCAAGGTACGTTTCGGGTCCTCATCGGAACTTGAGTTCAGCAATAGTATTGCAAAAGCATCTTTTTGCGTCACTGAAGACATTGCAACACTATCCCCGAAGATCGGACATGCGGGTATCCGCGGGCGTGTTCGCGTGGTGCTAACAACGGAAAGTCGCGAGCGGATATTCTCATGTACTTTGTAGACCGCTCATGCGGTACAAGCCGTGTTATCCTTCTCCCTTTGCCATCTTCTTGAGCGTGGCAATTTGCCGGAAGAAGTCTCTTTTTGGCTGAGCAGGGCTGCCAAGCACTTTAGCGCCTGGATCCACATCCGAAATAATGCCCGCCTGCGCTCCGATCTCCGCGCCTTGACCGATCCGAAGATGCCCGGCCATACCCGCCTGCCCCCCGACGCGAACGAAATCCTCTAATATGGTTGAACCCGAAATACCGACCTGTGCGACGATGACACAACACCGGCCGAGGATAACATTGTGGCCGATCTGGACGAGGTTATCGAGACGGGAGCCGGCACCGATCACCGTGTCTCGCAATGATCCTCGATCAATCGTGGTGTTCGCACCCACTTCGACATCGTCTTCAAGAATAACTCTCCCAAGCTGGGGAACAGAGAGAAATCCTTCTACGGTAGAGGCAAACCCAAATCCTTCCTGTCCGATCCGAGCGCCGGGATAGACATAAACCCGTGCTCCCAAAAGCGCATGGCTTAGGCTTGCATGTGCGCCAATCCGGCAGTCCCGACCGACAATCACGCCGCTGCCGATAACCGCGCAAGGACCAATCCGACATCCAGGTCCTATCTCTGCTCCGGCCTCAATCACGGACAGCGGCCCGACCTCCGCAGACGGATCGACGCGCGCCCCCTCTGCGACAATTGCGGACGGATGGATGCCGGGAGAAACTGGAGGCACAGGATAGAAGAGTGCAGCAACACGCGCCCATGCTGCGTAGGGTTCGGTGGTCCGGATCGCCACTGTCCCAGCAGGTACTCGCGCTGCCATATCAGGATGCACAATCACAGCACCGGCCGATGTCTGATCGAGTGCCGACGCATAACGTCGATTATCCAGAAAACTCACTTCATTCGAGCCAGCCGTTTGCAAGGGGGCCACACCTTCGAGGGGCAGTTCGAGTTCATCCGCAACCCCGCGTGCCGTACTCGCAACAACTGCAAGCGAATATGGCCCACTTCGGCGAAAGAACCTTGCGTTGCCCAAAGTTGCTTCAACCATCCGCGTTTCCCTGCTAGCGAACCGGTTCAGCTAGGGTTACCCTTTTTGACTGGTGCAACGGAGCGATCGGCGCGTTGATACAGATCAAATGCGTCAGCCCCTTATCGGGCGCAACGTGCGCGCCGCCGAGGGGCGGTTCGCCTGCCGCGCCCCGCCACCTCTAGCAGGGCCCCGCCTTCGTATGAACTCCGCATCTACAAACGAGATGTCCGCGCCGCGGCGCTATGACGTCGCGGGCTTCCTCCTTGCCGGCGGTAATCGCCGGTTATCCATCTCGATCGATGCCAGCTAGGCTGGCGGCGTGACGGGTCAGCGCCTGCCTACCCGATCCACCGAGCCGACACAGTTCATCGGCGTTCCAGGCCGTACTCCTCTCGCGTCACCGGAGCGGCCACAGCACGACGCCGGGCCTCACGATGCAATTGGCGGGGTAATCAATTGGCCATGCACCATGGCGCTCGCTTTTATCGGCGCTTGTGGTCAGGAACCCGGCCATAAACAGGGTCGTCCCTAACGCGATGCATAGCTTCGTGTCTTCTCTCCTTCAGGAAACATAATTGATCCTGCGCACGCGAATATCGACGCGATCCAACGAATACGAGGCGGAGGGAACTTGCGGCCATATGAGGTCGTGTCAGTTGGTTTGGATATGTCCGAGTCGGGTCACTCGCGTCGGTTTGGCCGGTACCGCCGACTTCCGCTCTACCCCCTATAAACAGACATCGTTGCCGTGCGTCGGCATGTCTCAAATGGGCCAAATAACCGACTCATGCGCCGCAACAAGCAGCATCTCATCTCGTCAACTGTCGGCAGTCGTGCGGTCCCTTAGAGCAACTCGAAAAATCTCGAATCTTTGCGTTTCCAATTGGAAACGGGTCAGGATTGCTGAACAATCTCGAATTTGCCCCAACTCGAGGTGTGAGACAGGCCCTGAGAAAATGAACCTCTACCAGAAGGCCAAGGGCGCTTATGGGAGCGGGTCCAATTGACCTAAATCAACACGGCATGTGAATTGATTTAACTGTTGGTGAGAGTTTGGAGATGCCGGTCTAGTGGAGAAGGAGCCGCGCATGACACTCGACCCGATCCACCAGTTCGAAATCAAAAACTTCTTCAAGATCGGCCAGATCGGCGATCACGCCATCTACTTCACCAATTCCTCAGCTTACATGCTGCTCACTGTAGCGGTAATTTGCTTACTGACTATTCGCGGCATGAAAGGCCGACAACTTGTTCCCGGCCGCCACCAGTCGATGGCCGAGTTAAGCTACGTGTTCGTGGCCAGCATGATCCGGTCCACCGCCGGCGAGGATGGCATGAAGTTCTTCCCGCTGGTGTACTCGCTGTTCATGTTTATTCTGGTCTCGAACGTGATCAGCATCATTCCCTACACTTTCACTGTCTCAAGCCACATCATTGTCACGGCCGCATTCGCGCTGCTCGTGTTCTTCACGGTGCTGGTCTACGGCTTCTACAAAAATGGGCTAAAATTTTTCAAGATTTTCGTACCGCCGGGCATTCCGATCTACATACTGCCACTGGTCGTCGCGATCGAGATCATCTCCTTCCTGTCGCGACCGCTGTCGCACAGCGTGCGTCTGTTCGCCAACATGCTGGCGGGCCATATCACGCTGAAGGTGTTCGCGGGCTTCATCGCACTGCTCGGTACCTCGCTTGGCGCGATTGGCTGGATCGCTGGCGTGGTGCCGCTGGCATTGACCGTTGCGCTGACCGCACTTGAGCTGCTGGTCGCGTTCCTGCAGGCCTACGTATTTGCGATCCTGACCTGCATCTATCTCAACGACGCTCTTCATGGGGGACACTAGCGGGCTCGGAGGGCAAGGAGTCGGCCCAAGCAACATCGCGATGACGAAAGCATATCGCACGTTCTTGTCTCCGCCGGTTAAGTCGGACGATACATGAAAACGCTGGACGGCACTCTATATAGGCGCGCCCTAGACTGCTCCAGGCCGCAGAGCGCCCATACCTGCGTAGTTTCTCGCGCAGGTGGCCCGAGTCGGTTGCGGATCAAACCTCGGTAGTCGCCGGGTCCTGCCGCGAAGTCCGCTTTGCCTTGCGGACAGACGTTGAAAACCCCGGGGATGTCAGCCTCTTGATCAAAAGCGGACATCGCCCAGGCTTAAAGTCAATTAGCCACATATGCTCCGACCATTATGCGGCAGGCACAGATCGACCTACTTTGCTTCAGTCCTCGTCCTCAGACTGCGCACGACGCCGTTCTACGGATTCACTCATATCGTGGAGTACAAAGAGCGCGAGGGCCGCCATGTGCCGCCTCTGTTCGGGACTGAACGTTTGATAGAGTGGCTGCCACGCCTCGGCGAGCTTATCCAAATCGGCTGATCGTTGAGCCAATGTTTCCGAGCGCCGATGCAAAAACGCAATGGGGTCACGATTGCGCATGACCTCGAAACGGCTTTCGTCGGCCCGTCTACCCACTGTTTCTTGGATTTTTGCAACACGGGCTTTCCGATCCTCCGCCCTGGCACGAATAGCGCTCTCTACAGCCGGCCAGTATTTTTCCTGCTCAGGTGTTAGCTGCAACGCAGCCTTTACCAGGTCAATGCGCAAGTCCATCAGTGAATTCCGGTCCGCTACATTTAACCGTTCCGGAGTCGCAGGAGAAGGCGTTTGCGCGTGGGCAATCGGCGATGCAGTAAGGAAGAGTGCAGTTGCTCCGACCACTACTATTTTCATCATCGGCGATCTCCTAGGTAGGTTGCCCCCAGGCACCCGCAAAAAAATGGCCACGCACCGCAGGTCGCGTTGATTCAAATCAAAGGTACCAGAGAAGTTTTTTTGCGCAGGCCAGACCTATCGACATGTCCGCATTTGCGCCGCTATTCGGGGCAAGCGGACATCAACTCCCGCCTAGTGCCGCGCTGAACTAGGGCCCATTGGGCCTGCGTCATTAAGGCAGGCCTTTTCCTTACGGCACAAGCCGGACAAGCGCCCGAGGTCGGGTAGGGTTCCAAACTTCGTGCACGCCGCAGGTGCAGGGGCGCAATTCGAGCGGGCGGTGGCCATGCTGCACGCTGCACTCGTTCGCGCAACTCCTCAGAAAAAGTCCAAGCCTGAAAAGCTGTCAGTCCTTTGACCTAGATCAACCGCATGACCGAGGCTATCCCAAGCCTGTGGTGGTCTCTCCCAACAGCGATGGAGGAGAACATGCGCACCCTCAGAATGGCATTCGTAGGCGGATTCGCCGGAGCCTTGATGGCCAGCAACATGGCGACGCTCCAGGCGGCTCCTTTGCCGACCAATGTGGCAACCATGAAATCAATGGTTGGCGACAGTGCGATCCAGGTCCGCTGGGGCGGCTGGCGGGGCGGCGGCTGGGGACACAGGGGTTTCGGAGGCTGGGGCTATCGAGGTCGGGGTTGGGGAGCGGGCGCGTTTGCTGGTGCCCTAATCGGTGGCGCGATCGCGAGCAGCGCATATGGCTATTATGGGGGCGGCCCGTATTACGGCGGCTATTACCCCGTCGGCCCGTATTACGGCGGCTACAGCTACTATCCGGTCGACTATAGTTGGGAAGCAATCCAGGAACCCGGGACCGCTAGCTTCTACCGACCTTACGGATACGGCGGACGGCCTTGGGGCTATTGGTAAGCGGGAATTCTGACGGCGTCCCGGCACTGCTGATTTTCACGAGAATGGTGGCTCGGATTGTCGCATATGGATTCCTGACGCAGTAAAACCGCCCGCGGCATTAGTAGTGGCTGGGGATCACCTGGCCTGCGCTCAGGCCCTCCGTAGCATCCTTGGGCCGCCGCTGCGCCTTGGGGATCTTGGGAAGTTCTATGTCGATCTTCTTATAAGGGATGCTGTCGAGCAGATGCCGGATCAGGTTTAGCCGAGCGCGGCGCTTGTTGTCAGCCGGCACGATGTGCCATGGCGCCCATGACGTGTGGGTGGCCTCGATCATGCGCTGGTAGGCCATCGTGTAATCCCACCAGCGCCGCACCGATTCAGTGTCCATCGGACTCAGCTTCCAGTGTCTCATCGGGTCTTTGATCCTGGCCTCGAAACGGCGCCGCTGCTCGTCCTGGCTGACATCGAGAAAGTACTTGCGCAGGATGATACCGTTGTTGACGATCATCTCCCGCTCGACCACAGGGACCATCGTTAGGAACCGCTCGTACTCCTCGTCGGTGCAAAAGCCCATCACTCGCTCAACCCCGGCCCGGTTGTACCATGAGCGGTCGAAGAGGACGACCTCGCCCGCCGCCGGGAATTGCGCGATGTAGCGCTGGATGAAAACTTGGGACTTCTCGCGGTCGGAGGGGGCGGGCAGTGCCACGTGGCGGTAGACGCGCGGGCTGGTGCGTGCGGTGATCCGGCTGATCACGCCGCCCTTGCCCGCCGTGTCCCGGCCTTCGAAGACCACAATGACGCGTTCTCCCTTCTCTTTGACCCAAGTTTGCAGGCGGCTTAGAGTTGGGCACCGCGTCATTCGCTTGCTTCGGAACTGCAGCCCAGTGATTTTCTCACGCCAGATACTCAATAAGTGCAGCTACGCGGGCTCGGCATCAGATCGTGGCCTTGTCGTCAGCAACTCAAGCAGCCAGTTCTGAGTCCTTGCCGCGAGGCGATACCTAGGCCGGTCAGGCCGCGCTTGCTCGATCAAGCGAAGAAAGCGGGCGGTGAAGCTGGGGAACTTCACCGCCCTTCCCTTCCGACGGAGGGGGCGTATTCCATCGAAAGGTAACCGGAGGGAGCGAGCCTTGGGGCCCGCGCGGCCCTCCGACCGAAGCCTGCTCGCTCGTGGTGACGCCCAGCGGGAAAATCCTAATGGACCGAATGGGCGATGAGCGCACAGGCGAAGCCCACGACTAAGACGCCCGAAGCTATGACGGAGACCAGGTCAATTGACCAAGGGTGGCCGCCTCCGCCGATCAAATCGAAGTGTCGGGCGTGGCATTCGTCGCGATATGAATGAAGACGCATGGCAACTGCACTCCTCATGCGCAGTGGCACCATCGGCCTCATATGACCGGCCGCAAGGCGGGACATTGATCCACATCAAGCGTCCCGGTCCTGCGCGTCTGAAAGAATTCTTTCTCCGCCGATTTTCCCCTCCCCGGCTAGGTCGTCCGAGCGACACGCCCTTCGCAACCAACAATGATCCCAAAAAATTCGGTGAGATTAATTGTGCAACTTCGGGTGGATGCCATGCACTTTAGCCAATGGTGTCACATACGCGGCTGCTCAATGATCGTACGCGGCAATAGAGCCGACTGGAACTTGCGTGCGTGTGGGAATTGTTCAAGCTGGTCGCAACTGCGTTTCTGATTTCAATTGTCATTGATGCCGCCGTTTTCTCAATCTGGTGGTGGTTCATAAAGTGAGGTTGCTTCGACCTGTCCTATGACATCCGGCCGAACCTACCGGGAAGCGGTGCGTTGCCGTTCGCATCACCGTCCAGGCTCTCGGCAATTCGCAATTGGTTTCAAGCGCGCTGTTCCTGCGCCCCGGCGCACCGTGACATGCAATCGGAAGCCCATTGCGTCGAGAACATTCAAAACAGTCGTGAAGTTTGGTTTTTTTGGATCGCCCGCAAACGCACGATGAATGCTCGGCCTCGCAAGCCCAGATTTCTGCGCAAGTTCAGAGATATTGTACAGATGGGTGGCGGTACCAATGGCGTGACAAATTTCGGCGATATCCGCCTTTGCGAGGGCTCGATTTATGCAATCGGCAGCGGCTTGCCTTTGGTTCGATTGTGGGCGGGTCGCGGGCCTGACGGATTTTCCAGCCATCGTAACCTCCAACAAAATAGGCCGGCATTTCTGCCGACCTACTTTACTGGAACAGACGTAATAGGACGAGGTCAGTATCTCGCTGCGACCGGTGCGCCGTAACCGCCGAAGCGGTAGTTGATGCGCAAGGTAACCATATCCACGTCCTGGCTGATCCGGTTGAGCGCACCGGCAACAATCGGATTGACGACCGAGAACGAATTATTGGCGTCGCCCATGAACAGGTGGTCGTATTCAACACCGAACGACCAGTTCGGTGCAAAGCCGTACTCAAATCCGATACCCACAACGCCACCCCAACGGGTCGCACTAGCCGAGGCCAGTTCAGCGCCGGTAATCGTGCTAAGAATGCTAAATTCGTTGCGCGTAACCGCCGCGCCGCCCTTTACGTAAAACAGCGCTGCGTTCCAGGCGTAGCCGATCTGGCCGGTAAAGAGGCCGATAGCATCGGTCGAGGTGCGAGTGGAGAACAGAGGATTGATAAGGCTGACGCGCTCGTTGGTGAGATCCGCCCAATCGCCCTGCGCTTCCAGGCCAAACACCCAGGTGCCGGCTTGCCAACGATAGCCTATCTGGCCGCCGACGAGGCCCCCGGACCGCTCGCGGCAGCCGTCACCGAAGACTACGCCAGCCACATCAACGAAATCCCAACAGTTGCGGCTCTGGCCCCAGCCACCGTTGGCGCCGATGTAGAAGCCGGTCCAGTCGTAAATCGGAGCCACCACCGGCGCGGGTGGCCGTGCCTTGACAGCCATATCAGCAGCCGACGCGGGGGCGGCCATGCCCAACAAGGCTAGTGATCCAATGGTAGCCAACAAAAGTTTTTTCATCGCAATTTCTCCATCCCCATCGCCTTGTCGCGACCGCCAAGTTGAATCGAACTTCCGAATTGCAACTGGAAGTTGCATGATTCTCCCGGAAAATCCGTGCCTTGAAGGCAACACTCCGTTTTTGAAATATGGCAAACCCGCGTCAGAATGATGGATGGGCACCTCTGCGCACAACGGCCCAAGGCCTTAGGGCGGGCGCACTTAAGTAGAAGCACGTCATAAAGAATGCTTAGCCTGACAGTTTTGGGCGAGGTAGACCACTTTTCTCAGTCGCTTGGCATTCGGTCTCGTCGGCTCAATATAGGAAGCCGCGCCGATGCGCGTCTGCTTGGCCGTGAATACAGATCTTGCGGAGAAGGTGTTCAGCGCCTAGGCGCGAGGAGCGCGAATGACCCATACCGGCGGTACTTAATTTTCGGGGGCTTCCCGAAATGGGCTTCCGGGCTTCGACGTCTTGCTTCTAAAGGTGCGGTCAATCGCCATTTGGCGAGCGCTAGGAGAGCAATCCCTCAGCTTCGTCAGCGCGTCGGTGACGGTCCGGCCCAATTGCCCAATCGCTTCATCAGTGAGGATCGATCTCGCGCTTCCGAGCCGGTCGACGCTGACATTCAGGACGGTCAGTGCCTCCTTGAGTCGCGCCAACTCGGGTTGAAGGGCCGAGCGTTCTCCTGCCTTGATCTCTTGAAGGGTGTTGCCGAGCGTCCTGACTTCCGCCGTCAGGTTTCGGATATTCGCCAGCACGTCTTTCTGCGGCAAGTCGACTTTCGACAGCACGGCCTCAGTCATCGTTGCAACGACGTTCTCGGCAAAATGGTTGATGCGCGCAATCGCGACGAGCACAACAATCGCGGCGACGATCACCAGGATCGCCGTCGCATTGATCAGCGCCAGCAGCAGCTGTCCAGGAGTCTCCACAGCCGCGCGGAAATCCCATTGCCATCGGGCTTGGCCATGATTGCCTCCTGTCGTTTCTGGTGCCGGGCTCGTCCTTATCCGCTCGGCGGGGCGGTGGCCGCGACCACACCGACGCGCTGCTTTGCGCAGGCTCTTTGATTTAAATCAATGCAGGCACTTTGGAATTGCATCCGCATAAGCATTCACCAGCCTCCGTGGAGTTTTGACCATGAGTGAACCTCAATCGGAAGCGATCTCCCGTCGAAGGGCTCTTTCTCTTTTCGGAAAAACTGCTGCCTTTCCCGTCCTAGCATCCACTGCCGCACTGACGGTTTCGGATGCTGAGGCTCAGACTGCTGGCATGGAGCGCCGTCAGGAGCGGCGTTCAGGACGGCACGAGCGACGTGACGAGCGGCGCACAGGGCGCACAGATCGACGCGAGGAGCGGCGCACGGGTACAACTACCGGCACAGGTACAGGTCCAGCTACCGGCACACCTAAGTAATTCCACTGCTCGGCGAACTCGCTAATCGAACCCGCTACGCAGCCACCGCCCCAACTGAAACGGCGGACGTCGCCGCTCGCCCTTTTGCGCTGTGAAACTTCCTGTAAATGAGGCCTGCTTATCACCGGGACTTTCCCGTTTCGCATCGACGATGAACCCTCCGGCATGTCCGGCACGTCGTTGGGATTACCGGGACCGGTTTCGGTTGCAGCTTGGGCAAGGCGCACCGGCTCCGCCGCAGATGCAGGCGCGATCACCAAGGAACGGACGATCCGGGTGGCTTTCACAAACCCACCGCCCGTTGTCGCACCTAGCGCAGAACTTTCATGGCTTCACCTCGAACGACAGCTCGGTGAAAACGGAACGGCGTGCCGCTTCGCCTCATGCTAGTTCGGCACGATGTTCACCGAGCCAGCAGCGCCGCAGACCAAACAGGCCAGAGTCCAGCAGACCTGAGTCCATGGACGATGTTGGGGCAGACTGTCCAACCTGACATCGGTCCTGCGACTGCAACCGTGGCACTGGATGTTGCAGGTGACGTGGCCGGATGCGATCCAGTCGGCGGGGTTGCCGGCGGGGAAATGCCAGACCAGCGATTGTATCGTCGTCGTTGCATAAGGGCATGAGAGCGCCACGCGATCTGGTTGGCAAATTATCAATCTATTGGGGATGGGGGCCGCCGAAAAACACGGTGTCTCGCGGCTGTGGACAGCTCTCGATTACAGAAAGGTGCGGCGCAACACAATCCACCGCCACAAAATGACAAACTATAATGCAGGCTGGCCGCCGCAGATGCGGCCCGGTGGACTCTTTCCACTCATTGCCGATATTCTCATATGTCGAGAGTCGAGCGGACGTCTTGGTGTTAACAATGATTTCGGAGCACCATGCAGCCACTACCCTGCTAACCGATCTGCCGCCGACAAGGCGTCAAACGCGGACGGCAATCGCCGTTGTGTTGGTAGCATTGGTCGCTTTTGCGGTAGTGGCCCCGTTTTCAGGCAAGCAGGCGGCGGTGCTCAATGCATTCTTTCCCTCACTCGACGCGATTGTTTTAATCACTGACCTTATTACCGCCGTTCTATTGTACGCCCAGTTTTCAGTTTCCCGTTCGCGCTCGCTCCTAGTATTGGCAAGCGGTTATTTGTTCACGGCATTGATCGTCATCCCTCATGCCCTCACGTTTTCGGGCGCTTTCTCCCCGACTGGACTCTTCGCTGCTGGCCTGCAGACCGGATCATGGCTTTTCATCTTCTGGCACATCGGCTTCGCGGCGGCCTTGTTGGGCTACGCAATGTCCAAGGACATGGAGCACAGGCTCGCTGCCGAAAGCGATGTTGTGCGAGAAATCAGCTGGAGCGCGGTTGCCGTAGTTGCGTTGGTGAGCGGAATTACATGGCTAACTACAGGAGGCGAGGCGCTGCTACCGCCCATCATTCTAGATGCATCCCGGATGAGTCCCTTCGTGATTTATCCAATCTGGTTCACCATCCTGATCACCGCTGCGGGACTTGTCATTCTGGTGTTCCGCCGACGTTCGGTGCTCGATCTTTGGCTCATTGTGGTGGCGGCAGTGTTCATTGGGGAACTAGCCTTCAGCGGCCTGCTACCGACCGTTCGGTTTAGTGTTGGCTTTTACGCGGGACGCGTGTTTTCGCTCATTACCTCGAGTATCGTCCTGATCGTGCTGCTTGCACAAACGACATTACTTTACGTTCATCTAGCTCGGTCGAACGCTCTGCTGCAGCGCGAGCGACACAACAAGCTCATGAGCATGGAAGCAATGGCCGCCTCGATCTCACACGAGTTAAATCAGCCGATAGGAGCAGCTCTACTGAACAGTGAGGCAGCGCTGATGTACCTTAAGTCAACGCCGCCAGAAATTGACGACTCCACGGAAGCGATTGAGAGCATTGTCGAGAGCTCCATGCAGGCCAAGGCAATCCTCAACAACCTTCGCACCCTGTTCGGAAAAGCGAAGCTGACCAAGGAACGTGTCGATCTAAACAGCCTCGGTCTTGAGGTGCTGAAAACGCTAAAACCGGAATTGCGAGGCCGTCTCAATATCAAAACTGAGTTGGCAAGCGAGTTGCCGCCCGTTCTCGGTCACAAAGGTCAGTTGCAAGAGGTTGTTGCGAACTTAATACACAATGCGGTCGACGCAATGGCCTCAGAAGTTGCGCCTCGGGAACTGATTGTGCGGACAGAACGAGAAGCCAACAACAGGGTCGCAATCGCCGTCGAAGATACAGGCCCAGGTATCAGTCCGCAGAATACTGAAACTATCTTCGATGCCTTCGTTACGACGAAACCGACTGGTATGGGTTTGGGACTCGCCATTAGCAAGATGATTGTCGAGCGTCACGAGGGTGCATTGTCTGTTTCGAGCGCGATCCCGCACGGAGCCGTCTTCAGGGTAACATTGCCGGCGGCATAGCGGCGACTAAGGCGTGACAGCCCTCACAGTGCGTTAGAGCATGTCCCCAGCGGGTGCCCCGCAACCTTCTTAAGCGGCTCAATCAGCTCGTGCGTTGAGAATGGCTTAGTTAGAAACGCGACGCATCCAGAGTCCAGTGCAGCCTTGCGAACTGCGGAGCTTTCGTTCCCGGTCATGTGAATAACCGGCACGGAAACCCCGTCGGCTTTGAGACGATGCCTCAGTTCGATACCCGATCCGTCGTTCAGGTTAATGTCGAGGATGAGGCAAGCCTCCTTCTCAAAATCGGTGTGGTTCGCGAAGTCCGATGCTGATGGTGCGTTCTTCGCTCGGTGTATCCTTCATCGCGCCAAGTCAACAGGACAAACAGGCTTACCGTTCTTAGAAGGACGCCAAGCGGAGCAAATTGGTCGATTGATATAGATCAATAGTACAGACCTGAAGAGCATGGTGAACCATAACCGTGGAGGTCCTATGAAGAAATTCAGAGCAAAGAATGCGGTTTTGGCTGCCGTATTCGCGTGTGGAACGATGGGAACGATAGAGTTACCAACGGAAGGAAATCTTTCGTATCGTCTCATCCATTCAGGCGTCGCGATTTCGACATCCACGGCCGTCACCAATGGAGCAATTGGACCTGTCCGTCGTGCTCCCTGCGCGCTCATCCGGTATTATGTCGCTAAATACACTGCCGCCGCTGCTGAGGCGTGGGCTCGAAGTAAGGGCGCGACTGAGGCAGAAATTCAGACCGCTCGGCGATGCATCAAGTTCCAGCCGACAGTGCTTTTTGGCTAACCCGTCCAGCGGCTGGACCGTCACGCGAGGAGTGCTCTGTATTTCGTCGAGCCAGTGGAATTACTTACCTGTGCCGGTAGTTGTACCTGTACCCGTGCCGGTAGTTGTACCTGTGCGCCGCTCCTCACGTCGCTCTGTGCGGCCCGTGCGAAGGCTGAGAGGCGATGGCAGTGCCCTAAGCACCGGATCATTGTCGCGCAACGCGCCAGCCGCGATCTCGAGAAGCTAGCTGTCGGTCAACTCCTCGAGGGGCTTGTCGCCGTACTCGACGGTTTGAGCAGCGCGCCCCTCGAGCCGGTCGATAACCTCGCGCGCGGTGGGTAGGTCGCCCTGTACAAAAAAGCTGTTTCACGTCGAAATTTTTCCCCTCCGTGGGTGTCCGTAACGTCCCTACCTGCTTCTTGATCCTTAGCGTCAGTCACTTGGCCATCTCAGCGTCGCCTGAGAGTCAGGGGAGCAGCATCCCTGTTGAGAGCCCGCGTTGAGGGATCTTCGGCTATCGCTCGATCCCCTTTTGCTCAAGCGCTTTTCTCTTTTGCCTTTTCCTTTGCTCGATGACCCACAACCACGCAAAACCAATGGCGAAGACCACCATGACGATCAAAATGGCATACTCTATCATTGGAGTGCCCTGAGCTAATGTTCACCGATCAAGATTGCGGTTCGCTGTCTCATTCGGGCCTTGATCCACATCAAGAACTACTCGCCTTCCACGATCTTGACCGGCAGCTTGAGAGCAATCAGCCGCGCCTGCAGAAGGGACAGCGAAAGCATGTCCTTCGCATTGACGTAATGGGTGTTGTCGCCGGGATGGGACCCTACATTGAATTCGAGGAGCGGTCCGCGCCCAGAGGCGCGCTCCGGGCCGAGATCAATTGTTTTCAGCAGGTGATAAGCCCTCGCGAGCGGTCCGCCTGTGATGTCAAACCAATCCTCCCAGTAGCGCCTTTGGACCGGCTTGTCGAAATCCCCCGGTTCAATGCAGTGAGAGGAACAGATCTTCTCCACCTCATTGTCGGTCCGATGCGGAATGCCCTCGCGGATAAAGAATTGACGCCAGGTCGGCGGGGGTGGCGCGAACCTCCACGGGCCAAGCGTAAGTTGATAGCCCTCGCCGGGAATCTCATGCCAATACATGGTGTCGACCACCTGCGAAGGTGACGCCAACAGAGGCTGACTCGTCCGGTGAATGAAGGAACGGGCATCCCTTACGAACGCCGTCGTCAGGACAGCACCGGCACCGATTAGAAATCCACGTCGAGATTGCAGCATAAACAATCCTCCAGAATGGCACACGCATCTGGAGGACTGGCGACCTACTGTTGCCCATGCGGGCCACATCGTCGTGCCACCGTTGCCGGTCTAAGGCTGGTTGGCGGAGCCGTCAGGCCCTCTCAGGATGTAAGGCATCGCTACCATAGGCACTCGTAGTGTCAACGTGAGGAACAGAACAGTGGCAAAACGGTTCTCAAACCGAAAATTTTTCCCTCCGCGGGATGGTAGCGCAAATGAATGCTTTGCTTCACTTCCAACGGCTTTCAGGCGGGCTCGGAACGACCGCGGAGCCAGAGTTCGCCTGAGGCGAATACACCACTGCCCGTACCGATAATACGAAAACCGGGGTGGGTTTTGGGGAATGGCGGATTTGCCGGGGGTATTTGTTCAAATAAGCATGCTTCTCTCGGAAATTTTCCCCTCCGGTGGGCCGAGCCAAGGTACCTGGACGCGCTTTTCCAGATTCAATGCACATCGAGAAACTGTTCACGCCAGCGAAAACAACCAACTAGGTTCATGCCTTGAGGCCGAGGCGGTCGAGTAAGCGCGCAACCGTCATCGGCTGCCATCGACCTCCTCGCGATGTCTCGACACCTTGCTCGTTGAGCGCGGCGGCGATCCTCCGGGTCGACAGGTGTTTGATCGGCTCGACGATATCGCGCAACGACTCGGCGTGCTGGTCGGCGGCCTGCCTGTTCGTTGCGGCAGCAGTCGGGCTACCGAGCTTAACACCTCTGGCTTTCGCTGCCGCTGCTTTTGTTCTAGCCGAGATCATGCGACGTTCCTGCTCTGCAAGAGCTGCGTAGATGTGCAAGAGGAAGGGGGCGGCCCCTGGCAGCTCAGCCACGACAAACGGCACCTTGCGCGACATCAGGCCGGAGATGAAATGCACGTCACGCGACAGCCGGTCGAGCTTAGCGACGACGATCGAGCATTTTAGCTTGCGAGCCGCCTCCAGCGCGGCGGCGAGTTGCGGGCATCGATCAAGCGCGTCCGCTCCCTTGCCCGTCTCCACCTCGACGAACTCGGCGGTGATCTCGACCCCCTCGACATCGGCAAAGCGCGCGCAGGCGGCACGCTGCGCCTCAATGCCGAGACCAGAACGCCCTTGCTTTAGGGTTGAAACCCTGAGGTAAGAAACCGCCATGAGAATAAAGTCCCATTATCGTCACAGGTAATAGCACGTAATTGCAGGATCAAAAAACCTTCGCTGCGCAGCGCGGACGGTGCGATCGTGTTCTGCTGGCGAACCCCACGGTTTGTCTGGTGGCCACCCCGGTCCGTCGTTCTCTCCGTGGACGGGTAGCAAGCGGGCTGGGGTCGCGCCACAAACCGACAACCCACACTGTCCCATAGGACAATATCACCAGACAAATTAGTGAGTACGATTGCGGAGCCGGTCAGCTCATAGGTCAGAGGTCCGCTTCCCGATCGTTCAGTTAGTCCGTCATCGCCGGCTCATTCAGCGCGATATCGTCGTACTAAATCCGGCGGGTCTAGCTGAACAAGACTCTCAAGCTTGCATTTAAGCGCCCGCGTGGTGCAGAGGAGGATACGATGGCCGAAATAAATAAACTCTCCGTCGGTAAGGTCCTCGAGAAGCTGCGCCGCAATGACGCGCCGAAAAAATCGAAGATGATGCGGCTTGAAGAGGAAGCTGAAAAGATGGACGAAGAGATACAGCGCTTGAGAGCGGCAACACGACGGCTCAAGTCTGGACCGCGAGCTGGCACTACGGGGCGCGATTGAGATTTCCTAACACTTGCGGCGGCAGAGACGCTGGCCGCTCCAATATTGCCGCCCGACCACGGCAATTTCGCGCCCGGAAATCCTTCTACGAGAGCCAATTGACAACAATCGAATTGGCGTTTGCCGATGTCCGCTCACCGCCGTTCCCTCCGGGCGTAAACGCTGGGTACGTACATCACACAGCCAGCAGCAAGCAATCAGCGGGGCTGTATTTGTGACTCTGGGGGAAACGCTTATTCGAAAGACCACAGCTCGTAATTGGCTTGGCAGAGCCCCACGCCGAACTCTTCAGATCGAAGCCAACGCATGCGCCATGGCTGATGGGACATTCGGCCGAGAGGCCGCCTGGAGTTAGCGGTCGGAGAGTGACCTCCAGGCCAGGCAATCGGAATACGTGCAAATCGAGTATAGAATTTGAGCTGGTTACCCAGTTGCCCTTGAGTGAAATCCAGAGGCGCCGCTCCTTCTTGCCCCTCGACTTGTCCCTCGGACGAAATTGCAACGAAAACCTCTTGATATCTTAATACTTTAGTACGAGAGTTAGAATCTCTCCGAGCGCGCCACTTCTCTGGAAATGCGAACGCCAGCGGTCGCCGATTCCATACTCGATGCGGCGATCCTTTCTATGGAGTAGCCGGCGATCTCTGATCGGGCTTGAGTTTCTCGAACAGAGCGCTCCAACTCTCCCGCCGCGGGCCCTTGCCCCACACGATTTCGAACGTCACCCGCGAGGCGCTGGGATGCTGCATCGCTTCGACAAACGCCTCCGCGACATCGGTGCGGGCAATCCGGTGGCGAGGCGCCAGCGCGAGGGCGTCCTGACCCACAATGACGGCGTGCTCGCCGCCGGGGCGGTCGAGAAGGAAGCCCACGCGTATGATCGTATAGTCCAGGCCGCTGGCACGAACTTCTTCCTCGACGCGCCGGCGCCAGACGAGCGTGTTCCTCTTGAGGAGGTTGAGCAGGGCGCCTGCCAGGGAGGGCGTCGCGATGCCAATCGAGTTGAGATAGACGAAGCGGCCCGCAAGCCCGGCTTGCCGTGCAGCGGCGAGCGTATCCACCACGCCCTGATAATCGGTCGCCTTCACGAGACTTTCAGGCGCGTAACGTCCGCTCGGCGCGCCTGCCGTGAAGATGATGTGGTCAACCTTTGCGACCGCCGGGGCAAGCGTGTCCGCCTTGGTGAGGTCCCCGGCGATCACCTCAAAGGAGGCGCCGAGTTCGGCTGCGGCTCTCGCCGGATCGCGCGCCAGCACCCGAACATGGAAGCCCCGCTCATGCAGCAGGCGCGCGATCAGGAGCCCGGTGCCTTTTGTGCCGCCGATGACCAGGACGCGGCTTTTGCCGTCTCGCTCATCGGGCCTCCGGTTCAAGCGCTCTCCGCCGCGACGCGCGTGGCCAGGAAGAAATGGAACGCCACAGTGAGCAACGAGACGATCGCAGCGTAGTATGGCATGGCAAATCCTATGCTGAACCAGCCTGACCAGCTCGGCCCGGCGA
Organism: Bradyrhizobium sp. RDI18; assembly: GCF_043203335.1. NCBI lineage: Bacteria > Pseudomonadati > Pseudomonadota > Alphaproteobacteria > Hyphomicrobiales > Nitrobacteraceae > Bradyrhizobium > Bradyrhizobium sp. RDI18. Next base: position 1,617,312 of record NZ_JBICRN010000008.1, read on the forward strand.
CCACTCGCGGTCTTCGGGCCGATTCACGGTCCCTGCTCCGAGCCGGTTGGCATGCCGCCGTCAGGCCTTGCGGGCCAACAGGTCGGCATACCGCTTGAGGTACAGCGGCCAACCCTGATCGCCGGCAACTCCGTCGCGCTCGCTCTCCCAGCCTTTGCCGTGGCGCTCCAGATTCCGGTGCTCGATCTCGACGCGGGTGCGGTCAGCCGTCTCGGCGGTGAAGCGCACTTCCCACTCGCTGGTCCTGTCCGGATCGGTCTCGATCTGCCATTGCGGGCTGATGTCCCAGCTCAGGAGCACCCGGTCGGGCGGCTCGTAGGCCAGCACGCGCGCCCAGCGGCACTCGCTGCCGTCGACACCACGATCATAGAGGTAGCCGCCGACCCGAGGCTCGAACACCGTCTCGGCAATCGGGACAGCGAGCATGTTGTGCTCAGGCGGTTTGAAACTGCCGAAGTCCTCGGTGAAGACCTTGAATGCACGCTCGATCGGCGCCTCGACCACGACGGACTGCTTCACGGACGCAACTGATATGTCAGCGTTCATTGTGACTCCTCTGGTGGTTGCTCGACGGCGACCTTGTAGGCCGCCAGCGTTTTGCTCCAGAACCGGTCGAGCCAAGCACGCATCTGGCCAAGCCCGTGTGGATCGATGTGGTAGACATTGCTCGCACCCTTCGGCTCGGAACGAACCAGGCGCGCTTCGCGCAGCACCTTGAGGTGCTGGGAAACAGCCGACTGCGAGACCGAAACCTGCCGGGTAATCTCCGCGACTGAGCGCGGGTGCTCTGCGATTAGCTCGAATATCGCGCGGCGGGTCGGGTCGCCAAGGGAGGCCAACTGGGCGCTATTAACAGTCATAACTTATGATTAGTACAAACTGATGATATTGTCAATCGGAGCGGCTCGCAGCGTGCGGGGCGCGACGCGGCAGCGTTCGGCGGTTCGAATTGAGGGTTTAATGGAGTTCGACCGGCACTACGGGTTTCCTTGATCTCATCCGCGACGGCTCGCACAATTCGGAAATCCGGAGTGAAGGAAGTTCCGCTATCCGAGATCAAGGATGATCTGTCTCGCTTTCTTCGAGAAGCTGAGACGCAGGAGATCGTCATCACGCGCCATGGCAAGCCTGCAGGCGTGCTGATCGGCTTCGAGTCGGAAGAGGACTGGTTCGAGTACCGTCTCGAACATGACCCCGCGCTTCCTTCGTCGCATCGAACAGGCGCGAAACAGCCTGCGCGCGGGACGTGGCACCAGGCTCGAGGACATTGAAACCGAATAGCGGCATGTGCACGCTTCCCGTCGGAGCGCGCGCAAAGGTCGGCAAGTTGTCGGATGGGATAGCGTGGACTCGCGCACGACATCATCGCGCCACGGCGAAGCAATAGTGCCCATCTTCATCGGCCGTGGCGCGCCACGCCGAAGCAGACTGGATCACCACCACGACTGGAGCACCTGTTCGATATAACATGTCTAAAGCACGTGACCACGTGCCACCCAGGCTGGGGATTGCCAATCGATGGACGTTCAGTTTCTCATTCTGATCGCGATCGGCTTTGTCGCGCAAATGGTCGACGGGGCCCTTGGCATGGCGTTCGGAGTGATCGCAAGCTCAAGCCTGATTGCCACGGGGGCTTCTCCCGCCATTGCCAGTGCAGCCATTCATGCCGCGGAAGTCGTCACCACCGCGATTTCGGGCGTTTCGCATGTCTGGAACAAGAACATTGACTGGAGATTATTCTTCAAGGTGACGATCGCCGGCGTCTGCGGCGGTGTCTTCGGCGCTTATGTGCTGACCGGTATTCCCGAAACCATCGTCAAGCCTGTTGTCACAGTTTATCTGAGCGCCATGTCAGTGCTGATCCTCGCACGCGTGGCCGGATGGAAGCTGGATCAGTGGCGGCCGCCGACACCACTCGTGGGCGCTGGCGGCGGCTTTCTGGACGCCATCGGGGGCGGCGGCTGGGGACCGCTGGTCGTCGCGACGCTGGTTGCCGCCGGCGACAATCCACGTCGCACGGTGGGTTCGGCGAATGTGGCCGAATTCTTTGTCACTCTGAGCGTTTCAGCCGCCTTTCTGACGAAGCTGGATTTCGCGCTCTATGGCCAGCTCGCGCTCGGACTTATCATCGGCGGCGCGCTGGCTGCACCCCTTGCCGGCTATCTCTTGCGCATCCTGTCACCGCGCGTCACGTTGATCTTGGTTGGCATAGTCCTTGCGGCACTCAGCCTCGTGAACTTGGCAGGCCTTTTCTTGCAGTGACCAGGATGGCCGCGCCTCAATCGGCCGCGGCGCGCCACCTCGAGCCTGACGGGCACGCCGAGCCCCTCATAGCCAAACCTCGAAGACAAGCGACATTCCGCGATCAGGAACAAATCCAGATGATCGCGACCGCAATCGGGATACCCAAACCAAGTGCGCCGAAAATCGCCGGGACGAAATCGGACAGCAGGCGTACGCCAGATGATGACATGACGTTGCTCCTTGGAGCCCCGCGAGCCTCTGCTCGCCCCCAAGATGAACGGTCAATCGCGCCCTCGAACTACGGTCCGTGGCGACCCTTTATGGGCGGCAATGTTGGGGCGTTATGGTTAACAAGAGGTTAATCCAGATAAGCAGGCGCGAGTGCTGCACAGCTCGTTTCGATTGAAGTTCCGAAACGCGCGTCATGCCGTCATCATCGGCCGAGCCTCCCGGTTCGGCCCGCCCGCCTTCAAGGAATGGCGCTAGGCGCCATTCCTCTTCAGCGGCGCAGGCGCCGATCAGAACGAGCAGCCATAGGCCGTGAGCGATGCCTTCGTCGCGTCCAGGGTCTGCTTACAGGTCGCTTCCATGGTCGCCTTGGTCGATGGGTTCTTGGCCATGTCGACCCACGCCTTGCGCGTCTGGTCGATCTGCGTCTTGTACATCGCGCGCTGTGCCTCGGGGACCTTGGAGACGACGCAGGCGTCATACTTGGTCAGGAAGTCGTCGCAGGAGGCGATGCCCGTGCTCTGCGCATGAGCCGTAGTGACGCCCGCGAGCAAGGCGACGCCCGCCGCGAGTGATAGCACCTGTCGATGGTTCGCGCGCGAACCTGCCGCGGCCTTGGATGTTGCTTGACGCATGATTTTTATTCCTCTGTAACAACTGAACAATCTGATCGCCGGCAAACGCCCGCTGTCGCCCAGATCTCCCCCGATCGACTCGCAAAGCATCGCGCGCCGACAACCGGTCGGCGTTGCGGACGTTGAGCAATCAAGCGTTGAGCAGTTCGAGGCGAGACCGGGCACCACCGTGCCGGCCACGAATAATTGTTCCGTCAATTTGGCGAGATTATGGGTGACGACACCGTGACGTTGTGATGGCCGCTTGCCGGCGATGGACGGGCGCCATCATGTTGCCGTGCGACGCCGTTGCGCCGAAAGCGAGCTCACGCGGCCGAGGTATCGATCGAGCGGCGTATCACCTTCCGTACCTCGGCATTGGATAGAAACAGATCGTGGTTGATGATGCCCCAGCCTGAATCGGACGCATCGATGACGCGCACGCCGAGCTGCTCGATAGTGGCCTTCTCGGCGGCGCCGACCCGCGTCATCCCGCCGGCCAATCGTCCCGACAACGCAAGCGCGCGATCGTTCGTCGAGGCGACGACGGTAATCTTGCGGGTGAGTGGTCCGATGTTCTGTGTCGCCGAAGTGAACACATCCATATCGATGTCCGGTGAGGCGAATACCACGGCCCCGATCTTGCCGGCAACGCCGTCGCCATATCGCGCATAGAGCTGACGCAGCCCTTCGAGGGTCAGCATGGTCCCCATGCTGTGCGCGACGATGTGAACGCGGCCGACGCTCGGGGCGGTGGCGAGGGAATGCAGCACGCGCTCGAAGGCGTCGCGGGAGTACATCGCACTGTCGCGGTCATAGGCATAGTCGAACAGTCCGGCCTTGGACGGCCAGGAGAAGACCATTGTCTGGCCGCGGAATCGAACGCCATCAGCGAGGTGCGCGGCATCGAGCGCCGCCGTCTCGAACGTCTGTTTGAAACCGTGCACGTAGATCAGCACGTCCGAGCCGCCGCTGGTTTGCCCGAGAAGATCACCGACCTCTCCCGATACCGGCTCGACCGTATCGAGACGCCAATCGCCTAGTCCGGCTGCGGCGAGCGAGAAACGATTCTCGTTGGGCGGCACCAGCTTTGCCCGTGCCACGATCATCTTCGAAGCCCGCTCCGGCCCGAACCACGGTTTCGCTCGCCCGCCGCTCACCGGCTTGCGCGTGGTTGCGACCAGCAATGTCGGCTCCACCGAGAGCGACGAAGCGTCGTAACGCGCGCCCGTCGCGCCAAGGCTGGCGCATCCGCCGAGCGCAAGTGCGCTGGCCGAAGACACAATTCCGCGCAGGAACGCGCGGCGCGACCTAGAAGTCTCGTTTTGCTGCAAATGTCGGATGATCACGTAGGACCTTTGGGAACATTGCCCCGTAGCACCGCCCCGCACGTCTCCTGAATTAGGATGGCGAGAAAAGGGCGGGCCGATCGCTGACACGGTTTGTTTTGGATGGTTCCGGTTCCGTCGCGATCCTGTGATCGCGAGCCGGCGCGACGAAACCATTCTGCTCCGCCGCGAAGCGCTCCGGAAACAAAGAGCCGCTAGGGTCCCACCATCAAACAAGGGGTTAGATCATGTTGGTATCGGTCCTCAACCTCATCTACCGCGAGTTTCTCAAGCGTGCCCTTCCCGGCATGACACTACAGGGAGGAAGGCTATGACCGAGGTCGTGACGGCATTCCTCGTCTTCGTCAGCATCGGCATATTCCTGGCCCACGCATTTGACGCCTATCGCCTGCGCTAGATCTGCGCCTGACCCCCACTGATGCGATTGCTCGCGAAGTCAGGCGACGTTCTCAACGACGCAAGGCGTGCGCTCTTCAACGGGCCCCATCCTTTTCGGCGATGGCCACGTTGCGGTCGGGGAATTTTCCGAATAGTTCCGCCGGCTGGCCGAAATTCGTGGCGAGGACATCCTTGGGATTTGCCGCGATCCATTGCGACCGTTCCATGGTCTCGTAGATGGCCGCATTGAATCCGATCAGGATGCGCGCAGGTCCGCTGCCGACATTCTCGATCGAATGGCCACAGCGTTGCGCAATGTAGCCGACGTAGCCCTTCTGCAATAGCTCGGTTCGGTAGCGGCCGCCTTGCCATGGACGACGCCAATGCAGCGTCCGCAGCGCACCGGCAACGGACGTCGCGGCCCCGCTGCCCCCTTCCAGACCGTCGCAGGCTCAATTGAATGGCTATTAAATCAACGGGTTAGACAGACGCTCGGGGATGATGCTAGAGAACGCAGGCGCCCAGCGGGATTTTCGATTCCGCGGGTCGGGAGTTGTGGTTCTCCCAGCGGCGCTGGTTCAGCTTACGGCTATTCGGACATTTCGATATGAGAAAGATCATCCTGACGCTGGCGATCCTGTATCCGGCGGCGGCGCTGGCTCAGGGAACGAGTACCCCGGCCGCCCCGGCCAATCCTCCCACCATCGGCGGCAAACCGCTGGTTGTGGTCGGGTCGAAGAACCCGACAGCGGGCAAGAAAGAAAAAGAAAAACCTTTGTCGGTCGCCCAAAAGTTGCAGGCTTGCCAGGACATCGACGACGCGACCAAGGAACGCCTGGATTGCTACGACGCCATTTATGCGCCACAGCCCAAAGCAAAGGCGCCGGCGGCGAAGGGCGTCAATGACTGCCGGTTCGTCAAGGAGGAAGACGAACGGTTGACCTGCTACAATGGTTTTGCGGACAAGATTCCGAAGCTACCGCGCTAATCAAGCGGGGCGCTTACCAGGTGTTCCAGCTCGGGCCACCGAAGAAGCCAAATTGTGACTGCTGCGCAACCCGCATTTGCGGCGGCTGCGCGAACTGCATCGGCGGTGCCGGGCGGCTTCTTACCACCTTGCGCTTGCGCTGGATCGGCGGCTCCGGCTTCTTCGCCTCCGCCGGGACGTACTGGGCAAACGTCTCCCGCGCACGGGCCTGAGCGGCGGTGTCGGCCGAGGCAGGGGCTGCGGCGGGGGTCACGGACGGCGCAACGGCTTGGGCGGTCATGGACGATGCCGGAACAATGGTCGGAAGGCTAGTGTCAAAGACCACCCGCTCCGGCAGCTTCTGGTCGGAACGAATGCGCACCACGGCCTTGTCGACCGAAGAAACGCCCTGGCTGGCCACGACCGCCTGTTGTGGAACAAACGCATCGATCGCCACCAACAGCGCGAGCAGCACTCCGCCGACAAACAGGAAATAACGCGCCACGGGCATTGGTCTTGCTCCCTCCGCGCGAACGGCGCGGTTTAATCGCCCAACGGGCCATATAGCGTTTAGTTCCTGCACAACTTGCAAGGTTCAAAGGCGCAGATCACATTTCGGAGATGAGTCGCACTTCGGAGATGAAAGGTGAGTTCGGCCGCACAGGGTTAAACGCGGCTGGCCGTCACCAGTGAACATTTCGCCTTATTCGCGTTGACGTTGACGAACCCAACCAGCATGCCGGCGTATCGTTTCCGGCTCTTCATGTTCACGGTATCGGGAATGATCCGCCTGCGGGCAGTCAGATGGCTGCCGTCCCGGCGGATGAAATTGCAGGCGATCTCGATATCCCTCACCGCGTAGGCATTGGTATTGCGAAGCGTGAAGGTCACCAGCGCTTTCGAGCCAAGCCCGCCCCTTCGCCATGACTGCGAGACGATTTTCAGGCCGTCGAGCGGCGACGTGGCAGGGGCAACCGTCTCTGGCGGCGCGATGTCGAGAGGCACCGCGGCGCCAACCGCCTGGTTGGGATCGGTGGAAGCTGACGACCCCGGGCTCGGCATGGTCGCCTGAGTCGCGGCCGAATCATCCGTGCCTTGCGTGACAACGGCAACTTCAGACGGCGTCGCCGCTGACCGGCTTTCGGCATCGCTCGCTTGCGGGAGCATCAACCATACGACGCATCCAACGATAGCGATGGCCGGCAGCACGGCAAGCCGTGCTTCGAATTTTTCGAACGACCACCCGGCGATTCTCATACCGTCGCCCTCACCCGGCAGCGTCGGCGATTGCCGTGCCGCGCATGAAAAAAGCCATACGGATCCCGCCGCCCGTCAACAATCATCCAGCGCAGAAATGGTTTCATGCCACCTCGACAATATTGCGGCGGCGGTGCAAGGCTTGCAAGATAAGGCCTGCAGGATAGAGCTGTGGATTGACCGGCGGCTTCATCGGTCGCCGCGTCGCAACCGACCTTTAGCGCCGCAACAACGATAGTGGGGAGACCGATCGAGATGCCGACCGTTACCTGGGACCATGTGCATTTGCGCAGCCCCGATCCCGAAGCGACTGCCGCCTGGCTGGAAGACATTCTGGGCGGCGAGATCGTCCGTGCTCCAGGGCGGATCGACGTCAAACTCGGCGGCGCCAACGTGTTCATCGCACCCGTTGCCGCCAGCGACGGCGTCAACCCGCCGCCGGTAACGCCCTATCAGGGGCTCGACCATTTCGGCCTGACGGTGAAAGACATCGACGCGGTCGCCGCCGAGATCAAGGCCAAGGGCGTCGAGTTCACCAAGGAACCGACCACCATACGTCCTGGCGTTCGCATCTGCTTCATCCGTGGGCCGCAGGGCATCTCGATCGAACTGCTCGAACGCGACAAGAAGTATACATGAGCACCGTTTGATCCTCATGGTGATGAGGAGCGGCACGCGCGTCTCCGGACGATGCTGCGCATCGCCGGGCGAACCATGAGGCCAAAGGCGGGCCAACATCCTTCGTGACGCCGCTGGCGCGGCTCCTCAGGATGAGGACTGAGACTCGCTCACGTCATCGATCCCGGCATGAAGCAGCGAATGCTCAATCCCTGATAGCCGCGGATCGGCCAGACCATGGTTCGCCCTACCCGGTTCGGCTCGGTGATGACGGCATCTTCAGGCACGTCGTGCCACTCGCCGTCGATGCGAACGCGGTAGTGCCCGCCTCTTGATTCCCAATCCACGTCGCTGACGGCGCTGCCGTCTGCGTCGGAACAGCACGGTCCCTTTCCGCTCCTTAGGCTGTCGAACCACTGCTTCAGCGGTGAGTTGGCATAACGGCCGTCAGGATCGCGGGCTTCGCCGGGAGCGGATGCCAGCGGCAACATCAACAACACGCTGCCGATGATCAGCGGCTCTCTCCAGCGGCCCACACGATGGCGGGCCGTAGTTTCACGGAAGTCTTTTTCTGTGTGTCGGCGCGCAACGTGGCCGCCGGAATTGATCCAGTTGGTCACCTGTTTCTCTGCTCCTGCACCCACCGGCCGGTGCCGAAGAGCACTATGCATTTCACGGGCCAACTTGATTCGGTTTACCGCCCGTCACTCTCACGTCACGCCGGGGCGGTACGCTCTGGGTTTGCTTCCTGTACGGGAATCGGCAGGTAACCTGACGCGTTGACGCTATAGGCCACGCTTTGGCATAAATGATAACCAGCTTCCGTGGGCGCGGACGCCGGCATCTGGGACGCCATGAAGAACGGGCTCTATTCGATCCACGTCACCCTGCTGGATGGGCGCACCGGCAAGGGCAGCGGCGTTATTCTGTTCCGGGACGGCCAGATTCTCGGCGGCGACGCCTATCTGTTTTATACCGGCAGCTACACCGTGAAGGGCGATACCTTCAAGGGCGAGGTCCTGGTGCAGCGTCACACCACCCCGCGCGACAACGACAATCCGCTGTTCGGCGGCCCCGCCCCGGTCGGCATTGGTGTATCCGGAACCTTCACCGACACCCGCGGCAGCATGAATGGAACCGCGCTGGTCGGCAAAGCGAGCCAGATCTTCGGCGCCACATTGCACAAATTGGCGGATATCAACTAACGGCCGGGCGCGCGCCTATTCCGCCGCCTGCTCCAGCGGCGCCGTGCGCGGCAGGATCATTTGGATGCGCGTGCCGCCGCCCGGCGCGGAATCGAGGTCGAGCCGGCCGCCGAGCCGGGTCGTCACGATGCTGTAGACGATGTGCAGGCCGAGGCCAGTGCCGCCCTGATCGCGCCGCGTGGTGAAGAACGGATCGAAGGCGCGGCGGCGGACATCGAGGCTCATGCCGATGCCGTTATCTGAAAAGATGATCTCGACATTGTCCTTGCCGGACTCCCGCACCTGGATATCGACCGTTCCCGGCTTGCCGTCCGGGAAGGCGTGCGCCACCGAATTGAGGAACAGGTTGGTAAGCACCTGTCCGTACGGCCCGGGATAGCTGTTCATCATCAGGTTGGGCTGGCACTCGACGTTGAGCGTCAGATTGTGCTTGCGCAGGCCGGGCCGCAACGACATCACCACCTGCTCGGTGAGATCGCCGAGATCGAAGGTGCGCTGGTCCGAATAATTGCGATCGGCGGCCACCTGCTTGAACGACTGGATCAACTCGGCGGCGCGGTTGAGATTGGCGACGAGCTGCGACGACGCCGAGCGGCTGGTATCGAGAAAATCGTTCAGGCTGGAACGCCGCAACTCGCCGCGGGCGACCTCTGCTGCAAAGTTCGACGTCTTTCGCTCCAGCGCGGATGCCACCGTCAGGCTGATGCCGACGGGATTGTTGACCTCGTGGGCTACGCCGGCCACCAGCCGTCCCAACGCGGCGAGCTTTTCCGCCTCGATCAGCGAATTCTGCGTCTCACGCAGGTTCCGTAGTGCTCCCTCTGCCGCATCCTTGGCCTTGCGCATCTCGGATTCGACGCGCTTGCGCTCCCCGATGTCGAGCGCAACCGTCACGATGTTCTCGATCTCGCCGGCCGCATCCAGGATCGGCAGCTTGTTGACCAGCCATTGCCGCATATGGCCGGACGCGTCCTTGTATTCTTCCTCGTAGAAGCCGAGTTCCTTGCCGACCGCCAGCACCCGCTTGTCGGGCTCGTCGGTCTTTTCCGCGCCGTAGCGCGACATCAACTCGGCGGTGGTGCGACCGATCGCATCCCCCGGCTCGACCCCGAAAATGCCGGCCATATAGCGGTTCATCAGGACGTAGCGGAGCTGCTTATCCTTGACGTTGATGACCGCAGGCACGGTGTCGATCACCATTTGCAGCAGGCGGCGACCTTCGGCGATCGCATCCTCGGCCCGCTTCTGGTCGGTGATGTCGCGCACCGTTCCTTCGTAGCGGACGATCTCCCCCGCTTCGTTGCGCACCGCGCTGGCGCTGTCGGAGAGCCAGAGCACCGCGTCAGTGCGGGTGCGAACCTGGTATTCATATTCGCGGATCATGCCGTCGCGTTGCATCAGCCGCGCGTATTCCGCCCGCGCTTCGGGTTGAACGTAAACGGTATCCGCGATGTCGCCGATGCCGTTGATCAGATCCTGCGGCGTGGCATAGCCCATCATCCGCGCCAGCGCTGGGTTGGCGTTCAGCAGCGCGCCGCCGGGCGTCGTGACGTAAATTCCATCAACCGAGGACTCGAACAGCTTGCGGTAACTTTCCTCCGCAAGCCGCTGTTCGGCGAGCGCACGCACAGCCGCCTCGCGTGCAGTGTCGGCATCGACCAGCGTTCGCCGGAATACTTCGGCCGCGCGGGCGATGTCGCCGATCTCGTTGTCCACGTCGGTCGCCGGGATCGAGGCGTTCTTCTCGCCGCCGGCTACCGCGCGGATCGAGCCTGCGATCGCGGCAAGCGGACGCACGGTGCGCCGAACCACCAGCAGCGACGCAAACAGTCCGATCAGGACGCCGGCGGTGCCGAGAACGATGCTCTGCCATTTCGCCTCCGTCAGGGTCCTCGCAAATTCGCGCGAGAGGACGCGCCCCCGCCGCTCGCTGACGTCGCGCAACAATTCGGTGACGCGCTGGATCAGGCGGCCCTCCGCACCGAGCACTTCCCTGTCTATGTCGGATATCTGCCGTTCGCGGATCGATATGTTGACGATCGCCAGCGCATAATCGTCGACGATCGCGCGCAGCTTTGAGTCCGCGATCGTCATCGAGCGCATGCTTTCCGCAGCCTGTTCAGCCGCCGAAGGGTTATGCGCCAGCAACGCCGAAGCGATCCGGCTCTGGGTCTGAGCCAGGGCCATCGCAAGGTGGGGATCGGATGCCTCGGCGATCGCCGTATCGAATTGCTCGCGCAAGGGCGGCAACGCGACGATCATCTCGGCGCGGCGGTTGATCAGCGCGGAAATCCGCTCGATGCCGGTGCGGTAGGTCGCCAGGCGCTCGGTGACGCCGTCAATCATGTCCTGCTGCTCTGGCGCGAGCTCCAGCCGCGTCTTCTTCAGGATCTCGCCGAGCGCGTTGGCGGCTTCGCCAACCTGGAGCGACTGGTTGCCGCGATCAGTGACGAAATCCCGCGCCGCCAGCCGCAATTCGTTCATGCGGCGGTCGATATCCTCGGCCAGGTCGCCGACGCTCTGCAGCCGCTGCAACTCGGCAAAGGTCGAATCGATGTGGCGGATGGCGATGACGCTGGCGGTCGAGGTGATGATGATCACCGCCAGCACCAGCATGAAACTGCCGAATGTCAGTTGGCCGATCGAAAGCGAGAACGATCGTGGCGGCGAATTCGGCGGCGTTTCAGCGGTCATGTGGGTCGGGGCCGGGCTCCAATCGGGCGCAATATACGATGTATTTCGGGCCGTAGGGAACATGCCGGCGGGTGGTTAATAGCCGGATATATGAGCTACGCGGCCGAACGGTTGGCCGGGGGTCAGTCCGCCCCCGCTTGCAGGGCCTTAGCTAGGTCCGACGGCATCATGCCGAACATCTCGCGAAATGCGCTGGAAAAGTGTGACGAGCTGGCGAATCCGACGGCATGGGCGGCCTCCGTCAGGGATGCGCCCTCGCCACAGGCGCGAACGGCCGCCCCCATCCGATTCCAGATGCGGTAGCGCCGCAGCGGTACCCCCGTTTCCGCCTTGAACAGATGAAGAAACCGGGACGGCGAAAGGCCGGCGCGGGCCGCCAGCGTGGTCAGCCGGTGGGCAAGGTGTGGCTCGTCCCGCATATGTCGCAGCGCTGCGGCAATCCGCGTTGTGGCCCGCTTGTGCGTCCCCACGCCCAGCAGTTCACCGAGCGAGGCGCAGCCCTCCCGTCGGCCGATGCGGTCCTCGGCCAGCCTCGTCATTAGTTCGATTACGGCGGCCTCCTCCCTCAGGTCGAACGCCCCACGCAGCGTCGGATTTGTCATACGAGCGATCAGCGCGCGGAGGTCGCGCCCTAGCGGATCGACGTAGAGGAACGCCATCCGCCCCCGTTCGATGCGCAGATGATGGAGGCTGTTGGGCAGGATCAGCACGCTGCGGGCCACGTGATACCGCGTCATGTGATCCGCGGGATCGTCGGCGACCTCCAGCGGTCCATCGAGCGCCACGGCAAGGACGGCGGTCGCATTCCGGTGCGGCGTCAAGCCGAGAGCCGGGCCCAGATACAGCACGCGAGCACCCCATCCGATCAGTTTCGCTGCTGCCATTGCGCCAATAGCCAGTTTCTGAAAGCCCGCCAGGTCCAACCGGTCTAGTCTCGGAGATGTCGGAGGTCAGCGAGATGAGGACAATGGCAAATAATCGATCTGGAATCGAGAACCAAGCAGCAATCGAGCACACGCGGCAGGCCGTCGGCCGCTATGCTAAGGCATGGCTCGCAGGCGACCGCGCTGCGCTCGCCGCCTGCTATCACGACGACTTCACGCTGCACTATTTCGGCCGCAACCCGCTCGCCGGCGACCACTCGGGCAAGGCCGCCGCGCTCGGTCTCCTGGCCGAGGTCACGAGGCGCACTAATCGCAAGCTGCTCGCGATTGTCGACATTATGGCCGGTCCCGAACGCGGCGCGCTGCTCGTCCGCGAGCGTTTTGAGCGCGACGGCAAGACGGCCGAAGTGGAGCGCCTGCTGGCGTACGCGGTGCGCGACGGACTACTGGGGGAATGCTGGGTCTACGACCAGGACCAGGCGCTGGTTGACACCTTCCTCACATGAGCCTGTTCGGGCGGCCCCGACGATCACGCAGATGCCCGCCATCGCAAACTACCGCGCGGGCACGCGAAAATACTTCGTTATGTGTCGAACTGTGTCAGCCGACCGAGCCGACCTCGAACACGTCGCCGTCATAGCCGGCTTCGAGCGGGATGCGAAGCTGGCGGCCGCCATTGTTCCTGGTCATCACCGGCGTCACGGTGACGACCGATTTGCCTCTGGAGTCGTCGAGCGCAGCTTTCACGCTGGCCTGCCTGCCGAGCTTGATCAGGTTGCGGGTGGTCGGGAACGGCAGCTTGAAGCGCCCGCTCTCGCCGCCCTCCAGCGCCTCGCGCGGCGACACCCAGATCGAGTCGGTGGATTCCCTGCCGTCATGGGCGCCGACCTGTTCCGGTGGCGCGGCGGCAAGGAAGAACCAGGTGTCGAACCGCTTCGGCATGCCCTCCGGCGTGATCCAGTGCGCATAAGGAACGAGTTCGTCGAGCGCCAGCACCATGCCGTTGTCGGCCAGTACCTGGGGGAAGCTGATCTTGCTGTCGCAGAGGTCGGCGCGATGCGCGGCCTCGATCTCGCTGGCGCGCTTGGCATCCACCAGCGCCGTCGCCCCCTTCGGCCGCGCCAGCAGGATGCCGCTTTCCTCAAACGTTTCGCGGATCGCGGCAATCCGGAAGCTCAAGGTCGCCTCATCAAACCCCTCGCCGCCCGAATAGAGTTCGGGCCGCGCGATGATCTCCTTGTCGCCCTTGTCGACACTGCCGCCGGGAAATACCAGCGCGCCGGAATTGAAGTCGATCTCATAATGGCGGACCATCATGAAGACCTCGATTTCCTTACGCTCCGCGCTGTCACGCAGCAGCAGGATCGTGGATGCAGGACGCGGGGCGACGACTTCGGCCATATGACTAGCCCGCAGCGCTGGATTGCGGTTGCAGGTTGGCGCGACGGTCGACGCGCGCCACCCGCGACAGCAGATAATCTACTTCGGCCTTTGCCGTCGCCGTAATCGTCGCGCCGGGCTTGCGCTGCGCGCTGGAGGAGATGATGCCGCGCTTCTGCAGGACGTATTTGCGCACCGACAGGCCCGCGCCAGGCTGCTGCTCGTAACGGATCAGCGGCAGATGCGCGTCGAACAGATCGTGAGCGGCGTCGCGCTTGCCGGCTTTCGACAGCTTCACGACGTCGATCAACAGTTCCGGGAAAGCGTAGCCGGTCATGGCGCCGTCGGCGCCGCGCTCCATTTCGAAGTCGAGGAACAGTCCGCCATTGCCGACCAGGATCGACAGCGGCCGCAGCGAGCCGTCCTTCTGGAAATTACGGAGCGTGGAGATCTTCTCCAGGCCCGGCCAGTCCTCGTGCTTGAGCATCACGCAGGACGGCGAATCCATCACGATCTTGCGGATCACGGCGGGGGTGAAGACGACGTTGAGCGTCAGCGGATAGTCCTGCAGCACCCAGGGGATGTCGTCGCCGATCGCTTCCTGCGCCTGCTTGAAATAGCCCGTGATCTGGTCGTCGGTGCGCAGATGCGGCGGCGGCGCGATCATCACGCCGGCGGCGCCGGCGTCCATCGACGCCTTCGCCAGAGAGCGCATCGAGGCGAAGCCCGGCGCCGAGACGCCGACGATGATCTGCATGTTTTTGGCGCGCTTGACGAAGCGGATCGCCACCTGCTCGGCTTCATCAGCATCGAGCTTCGGCGCCTCACCCAAAATGCCGAGCACAGTGACGCCGTCGCAGCCGACTTCGGCGTAGAAGTCGGTCAGCCGGTCGATGGATTTCTCGTCGATGCGACCGTCATCATGGAACGGCGTCGGCGCGATTGCGAAGGTGCCGGCGGCCTGGGCGGTGAGTTTTGTCATTTATACAGTCCATCCTCTTTCGTCATTCCGGGATGGTGCGTAAGCACCAGACCCGGAATCTCGAGGTTCCACAATGCGCAATTGCGCATTGGGGTTCGCGCGTCGCGCGCCCCGGAACGACGGGTAACATCAAAACCTTCGTGCGCCCATCTTGATCTGCTCCTCGGAGAAGAAGATCTCCTTGGCGTGGGTCACGATGTCCTCGGCCTTCCAGCCCGTGAACGGGGGCTTCCAGCCTTCCATTTCCATCATCCGCATCTCGCGCACCCCGCGCGGGCCGGAGACGCCGAGCACCTTGCCGGTCTGGTCGCCCGACAAATCGCTGACCATGTATAGCACGGCCGGCGCGATGCCGTCCGGGCCGAGCGCGGCGCCCGGGTTCTCTTTATAGCGCGGCAGATCTGCGGTCATGCGGGTCAACGCTCCCGGGGCCAGCGTCCAGACCCGGATGTTGTACTTGCGACCCTCGATCGCCAGCACGTTCGACAGTCCCCAGATACCGCCCTTGGCGGCGCCATAGTTGGTCTGGCCGAAATTGCCGATCAGGCCCGAGGTCGAGGAGGTGTTGACGATGACGCCGCCGCCGTTCTCGCGCATCCATTTGAACACCGGCTGGGTGCAGCAGAAGGTGCCTTTGAGGTGCACCCTGATCACCTTGTCCCAATTGGCCTCCTTGGCCTTGGCGAAGGTTTCGTCGAGCAGGATGCCGGCATTGTTCACCAGGATATCGGCGCGGCCGAAATTCTTGATGGCGTCGTCGAACACCGATTGCCCGCCGGCCATGGTCGAGATGTCGGCGCCATTGGCAACGGCACGGCCGCCCTCTTCCTTGATGGCGTTGACGACCTTCTGCGCCATGGAGACGTCGGCGCCGGAGCCGTCGCGGGGACCGCCGAGGTCGTTGACCACGACCGCTGCGCCCTCGCGCGCGAACAGTTTGGCATAGGCCTCACCGAGCCCGCCGCCTGCACCGGTGATGATGGCTACCTTGCCGTCGAGCAATCCCATGGTGTTTTCTCCCGTCTTGTTTTGCCGCCGTCATTCCGGGATGGTCCGAAGGACCAGACCCAGAATCTCGAGATTCCGGGTTCGATGCTGTGCATCGCCCCGGAGTGACGGGAATATCACCCCAGCACCGTCTTGCCGCTCTTGATCACCGTGACGCCGCGCGCCTTCACCTTGGCTTCAAACGAAACGATGTTGCCGTCCTTCCACATCTCCATCGTTACGGTCTCGCCGGGATAGACCGGCGAGGAAAAGCGCGCGACGTGCTGCTTGAAGGCGGACGGATCGTAATCGGCGTAGGTCTGCAGCACCCCCCGGCAGGTGATGCCGTAGGTGCACATACCGTGCAGGATCGGCCGCGGAAAACCGGCCTTCTTCGCAAACTCGGGATCTGAGTGCAGCGGATTGCGGTCGCCGCAGAGGCGGTAGACCAGCGCCTGGTCCGGCCGCGTCGTGATATCGACGATCTTGTCGGGCGCGCGGTTCGGAACCTTGTGCGGCTCGGGCTGGCCCTCGGATGGGCCGCCAAAGCCGCCGTCGCCACGGGCGAAACGCGAGGCGACGAGCGTCGCCAGCTTCTCGCCGTTCTCATCCTTCAACACGGTCTGGTGCCGGATGACCGCGCCCTTGCCCTTGCCCTTGTCGAAGACGTCGAGCACGGTCGAGTCGGCCGTGATCTTGGCCGCGCTCGGCAGCGGCTTGTGGAAGGTGATGTCGCGCTCGCCGTCGACCACCATGACACGGTTGAGGTTCATTTCGCCGGGGCTTGAGCCCCAGGCCGCCACCGAGGCGAAGGTCGGCACGACCTTGAGCGGACGCGGCGTCAGCGTGCCCTCGTTGACAAAGGCGAGTTCGTTCTCATCCATCGGATCGGCGCCCATGCCGATGCCGTAGGCGTAGAGCATTACCTCGCGATCGGTATAGGCGTATTTCTGGCCAAGATTTTTCAGGGCCATGAGCTGTTCGTAGTTGATCGGCATGTTTGAATTTTCTCCCCAATCGTTCTTCTGCGGCGCCCATTGCTGCGCCCTCTCCCCTTGTGGGAGAGGGCTACGCCAGCAGCGCCTCAAACTCTTTTGGGTGAGGGGGTTGGCTCCGCGGACACATCTCCCTCGCGGAGAGCACCCCTCATCCGGCGCTTCGCGCCACCTTCTCCCACAAGGGGAGAAGGTACTTACTAGGCCGCGGTGAAGAACGGCAGTGGGGCGCCGTCGGTTGGCTTCCACACCAGCTTCACCTTCAGACCGATCTTGATCTTCGCCAGATCGCAGTCGACGATGTTGGTCTGCAGCGACGGTCCTTCCTTCAGCGTCACATAGGCGATCGCATACGGACCGGTCGGCGATTTGCGCATCAGGCTGTAGGTGTAGACCGTCGCCTCACCGGAAGCTTCCTCCCACACCGTCTTGTCCGAAAAACAGAACGGGCAGATCGAGCGTGGGAAGTAGTGCGCCTCGCCGCAAGCGGTGCAGCGCTTGATCATGAACTTGCCGGCCTTGGCGGCTTCCCAGAACGGCGCGGTCTCGGGGTTGGTCGCCGGCGCCGGATATTTCTTGCTATCTGCCATCACACGCGCTCCAGAATGCAGGTTGAGGCGGCGTGACGCACGCCGAGAAGGCCGCCGGTGCCATGGGCGACTGCGAGGTCGCAATTCTTGACCTGCACCATCGGATGCGCTTCGCCGCGCAATTGGCGGACGGCCTCGAGAATTTTCGTCATGCCGCCGCGGTTGACCGGGTGATTGCTGCAGAGGCCGCCGCCGTCGGTGTTGAACGGCAGCTTGCCGACGCCCGAAATGAGATTGCCGTCGGCGACGAACTTGCCGCCCTCGCCTTTCTTGCAGAAGCCGAGGTCTTCGAGCTGCATCAGCACCGTGATGGTGAAGCTGTCGTAGATCGAGGCGTACTTGATATCCTTTGGCGTCACGCCCGCTTCCTCGAACGCGCGCGGGCCGGACCAGACGCCGGCGGAATACGTAAGATCGAGATCCTTGCCGCCGCGCGGACCCTTCATCGCCTCGCCATGACCGATCAAGCGCACCAGCGGCTTCTTCAGGCTTTTGGCGATTTCCGGCGTGGTCACGATCATCGCGCCGCCGCCATCGGTGACGACGCAGCAATCCATACGATGCAGCGGGTCCGAGATCATCGGCGAGTTGACGACGTCCTCGACGGTGACAACCTCCTTCAGCATCGCGTGCGGATTGTACTGGGCGTGGTGGGAGGCCGCGACCTTGATCCAGGCGAGCTGCTCGCTGGTGGTGCCGTAGTCGTGCATATGGCGCATGGCACACATGCCATAGGCATTGTGGGTGGTGGCGCCATAGGCCGCCTCGAAATCAGCCTCCGCGCCCGCTGCGCGCGGCGGCATCGGGCCGGTGCGCGGCTTGCCGGCGAGCGTGACCAGCGCGATCGAGCATTTGCCCGCGGCAATCGCCTCAGCCGCGTGGCCGAGATGGATCAAATAGGAACAGCCGCCGGTCTCGGTGGAATCGACGTGGCGCACCTTCAATCCGAGGTAATCGACCATCGGCCAGGCGCCGCCGGGAGCGTCGCCGGCGCAGAAATAGCCGTCGATATCGGCTTTGGTGAGCCCGGCATCCTCGATCGCGCCCTTGGCGACCTCGGCGTGCAACTGTGCCGTTGATTTATCGGGTGCGTGCCGGGTGGGATGCTCGTAGATCCCGGCAATGTAGGCTTTGCCTTTGATGGTCAAATCGTTCTCCGTTGGCGTTTCTTCTTTCCGAAAGTTTTTCTGGCCTGTCGCCGCCCCCTTGGCAAGCGCGGAAATATTCCGCCGGGCGAGAGCGTAGCGACTAGACTCAAGTCGGGATGATTATCGGCGAAAATCTTATCAGGCCGGAACGCGCGCCCCGCCGTTCGGCTTCACGTTTCACAGCGCCGCGTTCTCGCGGCGCGACGCGCCCGAGTTGTACCTGATCGCTTGCCCCCTCCTTGTCGAGAGGGCGCAGGGAAGACCGGGTGCTGGCTGGCACCCGCGGTCTCGTGTGCAGGCAATGCGCAAAGATACGCACACGAGCATACAGGTATCAGCCGAAACAACCGGCCTTCCCTGCGCAGTGGTTTTACGGCTTATGCCGTGCTCTCCTTGGAGACGAATTCCTCTTGCCTCCATCGCCGGCGGATTGAAGGTATTTGGAAACCCGGTCGGGTCTCGCAAAACCTCCGCCGGCTTGACACCAGCCACGGGTGCCAGGACCACACGGTTTTGCCGTACGCGAAATGCGCCACTCGTCCTGCGCTGATTAATTGCTCACAGCCCGAAGGCCGCCCTGCAATGCCTCGCGCGCGCGAGCGCCCTCGCGTCCACCGCTCCCCGCACTCCACGTATCGTGACGACGCGTACGCCCCTCTTCGATGAGGCGGGATGGCGCGAAGATGGAGCTGATTTGGGGGTAATGAGAAGCGATATATTTTCGCCACGCGATCTGGACGACCCAAATCACGTTGAATCGGCAGGTGAAATTCGTGTTTTGGCGCAGCGGGCTTGGGGGCGGTACTGGATGCATGCGGCACGATCGGCGCCGGTTGATTTGCTGACGGGCCAATCAGCAAGCGTCAGCCGGTATTCCTGACCGCATCAACCAGCATCGCGTAAAGCTGGCGCTTGGTGAATTCCTTGGGCTGCGTTGCCGCCGGCTTGCGCGGGGACACCACCTTGTCCGCCGGGCGGGCACAGGCCAACTGCGCCACCTTTCGCTTCGGCACCGATACGATCCTGGGGTTCGCGGTTGGCGGCTTACGACCGCGCTTCTGGCCCATGCGCTGCAGCTTGGCGCTCACGGCATTGCGGCTAAGGCCTAGCCGAGTTGCGATCTGGCCGGCGCTGTGGCCATCGGCCCAGAGCTTTTTGAGCAGTGCTACGTCTTTCGCATCCCAACCCATGAGGATGATTATACATCGACTGCGAGCGGCAGGCTAGTCGTTGCTCACGTTGATCGAGCGAGGAGTTAGTCTCGTCGTTAATACCGATGCAGCGCAGCGCGCAAGCGGAGCGATCGGCCTAAAGGGCCTTGGTCCGCCTGAGCAGCCACCAGGTCAGTGCTCCCGCGGCGATCACCAGCAGAAGCGCGTACCAGGTGCCGCCGTCGCCGGTCTGGAATGGCATGTCCTTGGTGTTCATGCCGAAGAAGCCGGTGACCAGCGTCGAGGGCAGCATGCAAGCAGTCAGGACCGACAGCGTGAACAGGCGGCGGTTGGTGATCGCCGTCATGCGGCCGGCAATCTCGTCCTGCAGCAGCCGCGCGCGCTCGTAGATCGCGCTGAACTCGTAGTCGAGCGCGTCGAACTTCTGCGCAAGCTTGCGCATCGCCGACAGCAGAGTCTCGGATTCGACGTCCTCGCGCGCCTCCATGCGATGAAACAGCGCACGGATCTGCGAGAGCTGCCGCCGCGTGCGGATCGCCTGCAGGCGCACGCGGCCGAGCCGCAATCGCTCATCGTCGATCTCGTCGTGCAGTACATGATTCTCGACGATGTCGAGTTCGTCACCGAGGCCTGCCGAATAGCGTCCGATCACATCGGCGAACTGGTCGACGATCGCATCGAACAGCGACACCGGGCTGGGAAACTTGCGGCCGCCATCGATGGCTCGCCGTGTCAGCTCGATCGCGCGCAGCGGCTTGCGCCGGGCGGTGATCATCAGCTTCGACGAGATCGCAAAGTGCACCCGCAGGAGATCGTCGCCCTCCTGCATGAACTCCTGATGCAGGTCAGGCAAAACGCCGGCGATCTCTTCGTCGAATATATCGAGGCGGATATGCTCGTCGGCATCGAGCAGGGTCTCGCGCGCGACATCGGACAGTGCAGCACTCCTGGCGAGCCAGTCGTGGCAGCGACGGTTGGACAGGTTGAAATGCAGCCACAGCCAGCCGTGCGGATCGGCGAGTTCCGCATCGAGGTTGGCGACATCGAGCTTCGTCGCGGAGCCGTCGCCCGCGAAGCGATAGGCGGAGATGATGCCAATGTCGGCGAGGGCCTGGTCCATCCGCTAACCCGTTGCTGGTGTGAAGCAGGCAATGCGTCAACGCAGTGGCAAGCTGATGGCGACTACACCCCATCGAAGCTATGGAGACAAGGTTTTGATTCCATAGGCAGTTCGCTGGCCCGCGCGGTTGCCAATTTCCTGAAGTCGCATCGCAGCTCTACGGGTGGAACCAAGTCAAGCGGATAGTGCCGCGATCGGTGTGACTGTTTTCTCAGCAGCGGCCCGCCATTCCCGAATCTTTTCCAGTGTCGCCGTCGCCCCACCGCACACCACGACCAAGGGAGATTTGATGCCATCCAGTGCCCGGCGCCGCTGCTGGCTGTAGACGACAGCTAAAGACGCACCACAGGCCGGCTCTACGAGCACACGGTGGTCGTGCAGGAATTGCTCGCAGGCGTCGAGTGCCTCAAGGTCAGAAACGACGGCGCTGCGCACGTCGCGGCTGCGGGCGAGCTTGAAGGCATGTTCGGCAACTTTGTTGGCACCAAGCGACGTGGCCACCGATGTAATCGCCGGGATGGGGATGTTCTCGCCAGCCGCCAGTGCTCTCGCGAGGCAATCGGCACCTTCCGTTTCCACCGCGAGAATTGGCAGATCCGCGAGATTGTTTCGCTGCAGTCCTTCGGCGACGCCGGAAAGCAGGCCGCCGCCGCCGACGGACAGGATGACCCCATCAAACTCAGCTCCCGACCGGACCACTTCGTCGATCAGGGTCGCATGACCGCTCCACAGCAACGGATCGTCAAACGGATGAAGGAAGGCTGTCGTCTCGTCGAGGAGCGATTGCGCCAGTTCGTTCGCTTCCGCCCAGACCGTGCCATGCACGATGACCGTCGCGCCCTCCTGCTCCAACAGATTTTTCGCATGGAGCGGCGTCGACTGAGGGACCACTACCGTCACGGGAATGTCGAGAACGCGACCGGCATAGGCAACGGCAAGCCCGGCATTGCCACCGGATGAAGAGACAAAACGGGTTTTGCCTTGACGCTTATATTCCTCGCAGGCGGCCCCGACACCACGCAGTTTGAAGGACCCGGAAGGTTGAAGCGCATCGAATTTTAGCCAGATACCCCTGTCGGCAAGGACGCTAAGCTTGCGGGACACGATGAGCGGTGTATCGAGATGGAGGGCCATAATCAGGTTCTTTCACGCATACGTTGTCGGATTCTCTTACTACAAGAACAACAATCAGCCGCGGAGCGGCGCCTCGAAGGATCAATGGCACCAGCTGGCCCTTCGGTCCGAGACGCCGCTCACGCGGCTCCTCACCATGAGGGTTTAGTGTGAGCTAACTCGCACGACGTCGCGACTCTCGTGCCCCGGACGCAGCGCAGCGCTTAAGCGGTGCGCTGCTGAGCCGGGGCCCATGCGGCGAGATGGGTCCCGGGCTCTGCGGAGCAGCGCTTGGGCGCTGCGCCGCGTCCGGGACACGGCCAGATTTACTCCGCCGCCAATTGCCTTGGCGCAGGCGGCGGGCTGGCGAGGTCGGCGGTGAGTTGGGCGTGGCGCGCTTTGGCGTCGTGCACCGCCTTCTCCTTGATCGGGCCGTAACCGCGGATGCGGTCGGGCAGCGCGAGAATTTCGACCGCGGTGTCGTGGGTGAGCGGCGACAACAGGCCGAGCACGGTTTCGACATCCTTCTCGTAGGCTGCGATCAGGTCGCGCTCGAGCTTGCGGTCGGGACTGTAGCCGAAGACGTCGAGCGGCGTGCCGCGCAGGAAGCGCAGCCTTGCCAATGTTCGGAACACCGGCATCATCCAAGCGCCGAAGGCGCGCTTCTTCGGGCGGCCGAGCGCATCGAGGCCACCGCCGAGGATCGGCGGCGCCAGATTGAAATTGAACTTGAACTCGCCTTCGAACTGGTCGCGGAGCTGTTTCTCGAAGCGGCCATCGGTGAACAGCCGCGCGACTTCGTATTCGTCCTTGTAGGCGAGCAGTTTGGCGTAGTTGATCGCGACCGCCCGCGGCAAGGCCTCGCCATAGCCGCCGTCGGTGGCGGCGTCACGGACTCGCTTCACGAGGCTGCGATAGCGCTCGGCGAGCGCGGCATTTTGATAGTCGGCGAGGTGCGCGCTGCGATGGACAATGATCTCGTCCAGCGTCATTGCATCCAGCGTCTTCGGCGCGACGACCTCATCCTGGCCCTTCATCATCGCCTCAAGCCGCGCCGGATCGGCGGCAGCCAAACGGCCGAGCTGGAAGGCCTGCGTGTTCATCTTGATCGAAACGCCGTTGACCTCGATCGCCTGCAGTATAGCCTTTGCCGACAGCGGCAGCAGGCCCTTCTGATAGGCATAGCCCAGCATCATGATGTTGGTGGCAATGGAGTCGCCAAGCAGCGCTTCGGCCGGTTTGGTAAAATCGTAGAACGACGAATCCTTGCGCAGCTCGGTCTCCAGCACGTGGTTGACCTTGCGGCTCTGGAAATTGAAATCGCGGTTGAGGATGAAGTCGGCAGTCGGGATCACGTGGGTATTGATGACGCCAACGGTACGGCTGGCTTCACAAAGCGTGATGGTATCCTTGGCAGCGGCGACCACCTCGTCGGCAGCCATCACGAGATCGGCGGTACCGGTGACGATCCGCGAACAGGTGACGTCGGCGGTGTGCTCGGAAAGCCGGACGTGGCTCAGCACCGCCCCGCCCTTTTGCGCCAGGCCGGACATGTCGAGGATCATGCTGGCCTTGCCCTCGATATGGGCAGCCATGCCGAGCAGCGCGCCGATCGTCAAGACGCCGGTGCCGCCGACGCCGCCGACCGCGATGTTGTAGGGCCGCTCCAGCGACGGGAATGAGGCCGGCTCCGGCAGATCGCCGATGTCGCCAACACCTGTACCATCAAGGCTTGCCGGCGCGCGGCGGCGCGGCTTGCCACCGTCGATGGTGACGAAGGACGGGCAAAAGCCCTTGAGACAGGAATAATCCTTGTTGCAGGTCGACTGGTTGATGGTGCGCTTGCGGCCCATCTCGGTTTCCAGCGGCTCGACAGAGATGCAGTTCGACTGCACCGAGCAATCGCCGCAGCCTTCGCACACGGCCGGATTGATCATGACGCGGCGCGCCGGGTCTTCCATCAGGCCGCGCTTGCGGCGGCGGCGCTTTTCCGCGGCGCAGGTCTGCACGAACACGATCGCCGACGTGCCCTTCAGCGTCCGGCAGGTCTTCATGACGTCCTGAAGCTCGTCGCGATGCGCGGTCTTGACGCCGGGCGCGATCTCGGACGCAGGATAGGCGTCGGGGTTTTCCGAGACGAGGTAGATGTTGCGGATGCCTTCCGAATGGAGCTGGAAGGTGATCTGCTGCGGCGATAATTCGCCGTCGACATGCTGACCGCCGGTCATCGCGGTCGCGTCGTTATAGAGGATCTTGTAGGTGATGTTGGCGCCCGAGGCGATCGCCTGACGGATCGCAAGGCTGCCGGAGTGGAAGTAGGTGCCGTCGCCGAGATTGGCGAACACGTGCTCTTCCTTGGTGAAGGGTGCGACGCCGACCCACGGCACGCCCTCGCCTCCCATATGGGTGTAGGTCTCGGTGTTGCGGTCCATCCACAGCGCCATGAAGTGACAGCCGATGCCGGCAAAGGCGCGGCTGCCTTCCGGTACCTTGGTCGAGGTGTTGTGCGGACAGCCCGAGCAGAAATACGGCGTGCGGGTGACCGGTGCCACCGCCTGCATCTGGGTCGCCTGTCGGCCATTGAACCAGTCGGCCTTGGCGCGCAGCATCGCGGCGATTTCGGGATTGAGATTAAGTCGAAGAAGCCGCTCGGTTAGCGAGCTCGCCAGCGACGCAACGGAAAGCTCGGCGGCAAAGGTGAGAAAACGTTTGTCGTGGTCGTCCATCTTGCCGACGATGCGCGGGCGGACGTCGTCGCGCCAGTTGAACAGCTCCTGCTTGACCTGGTTCTCGACGATCTCGCGGCGCTCTTCGACGATGAAGATTTCCTCGAGGCCGATGGCGAAGTTGCGGACACCTTCGGGCTCCAGCGGCCAGGGCATGCCGATCTTGTAAAGCCGCAAGCCGATCTTGGCTGCGACCTCCTCGGTGATCCCGAGCTCGCGCAGCGCCTGACGGATGTCCTCGTAGCTCTTGCCGGATGCCATGATGCCATAGCGGGCATTCGGCGAATCCATGGTGATGCGGTTGATCTTGTTGGCGCGCGCAAACGCGATCGCGGCATAGCCCTTGTAGTCCTGCAGGCGCAGGTCCTGCGCATAGCGGTCGTCGGGCCAGCGCAGGTTGAGGCCGCCCGGCGGCATCTCGAAATCGGTCGGGATCGCGAACGGCGTCATCTCGTCGGTGAGGTCGATCTCGGCGGTGGTTTCCACCGTCTCGGTGATCACCTTCATGCCGACCCAGCAGCCGGAGTAGCGCGACATCGCGATACCCAGAAGGCCCATCTCGATCATTTCATGGATGCTGGAGGGATAGAGATACGGCATCAGCGCGGAGATGAAGGCGTGGTCGGACTGATGCGGAACGGTTGAGGATTTGGCGCCGTGATCATCGCCGGCGAGACACAGCACGCCGCCATGTTTAGCCGAGCCGGCCGTGTTGCCGTGGCGGAAGACGTCGCCGCAGCGGTCGACGCCGGGGCCTTTGCCGTACCAGATGCCGACCACGCCGTCGTACTTGGCGCCGGGCGAGAGATTGAGCTGCTGCGAGCCCCAGATCGCGGTGGCCGCGAGATCCTCGTTCACGCCGGGCTGGAACTTGATGTTGTACTGTTCGAGATGTTTGCGGGCGGCGAAGAGCTGCTGGTCGTAACCGCCCAAGGGGGAGCCGCGGTAACCGGAGATGAAGCCCGCGGTGTTGAGCCCTGCGGCGCGGTCGCGGCGAATTTGCGCCATCGGCAGGCGGACCAGCGCCTGGATGCCGGTCAGGAAGATGTGGCCGGAGCCTTGGGTGTACTTTTGATCGAGACTGATCGGACCCTGGTTAATTCCCATTGCAGCCCTCTTTGGCGGTAAGCCTTGATCGTGACGACGCTTTTTTAGCTAAGCATCTGAGCTCGTTAGAACCAGTCTATGTCGGTTTTTCCGGGCCGCGCACCACAAATCTCGGCAAGAAGGCCGCGCCTTCAAACTTCGCAACTTCGTGCCGGGAAAATCGGCGCGGCATTTCGGTTTGTGTCGTCCGGAAGCCCCGGCGCGAAATGGCATGGCGCCCCCGCTGTGTGCGCTTTCGCGCTATAACGCTCCGGAAGGTCAATCGGTGCAGGGACGACCATGCGGGCGATTCTCGCGGCACTGCTTTTGTGCACTGCGTTCATAGCCGGCGAAGGCCATGCCCAGCCCAAGGGCGAACCGGCGATGGCCGAGGACATCGCGCGCGGCAAGGCGCTGACGGACGCCGGCGACTGCGCAAGCTGCCACACCGCCGATCCTGCAAAGCCGTTCGCCGGGGGCAAGCGGATCGACACGCCGTTCGGCGGCATCTACGCGCCCAACCTGACGCCGGATCGCGAAACCGGACTCGGCGCGTGGAGCGATGACGATTTCTACCGCGCGCTCCGCTTCGGCGTGGCGCGAGATGGATCGCGGTATTACCCGGCCTTCCCCTATCCGAATTTTACGAAATTGACGCGGCAGGACATTTTGGCAATCCGCGCCTATCTGGCGACGCTGACACCGGTCGCGAACGCACCGCGTGCGCCGGAGCTGCGCTGGCCGTTCAACTACCGTTTCGTCATGCGCGGCTGGAACTGGCTGTTCTTCAAGCCCGGCATCCTGATGCCGGACCAGGCCAAGAGCGCGGAATGGAATCGCGGCCGCTATCTGGTCGAAGGCATCGCCCATTGCGGCGCCTGCCATACGCCGAAGAACTTTTTCGGCGCAGACAAGCGTGGCCATGCTTACGGCGGCGGGCGGGTCGCGGGCATGTTCGCGCCGCGGCTCGACGGCGCGACGCGCAGCGGCCTGAAATCCTGGAGCGTAGACGACATCGCCGAATATCTGCAGAGCGGCCGCAACGGCAGAAGCCACGCCGGCGAGCTGATGTCGGAGGTCGTGATCAACTCGACTTCGAAGATGAGCGATGCGGATGTCCGCGCGATCGCGGTTTACCTGAAGGATCTGCCGGCGGGCGCGCCGGAGCCGAAGGTCACACCGCCTCCAGCCGCACGAATGGCCGCGGGCGAAAAGCTCTACCGGAGCGCCTGCATCGCCTGCCATGAGGCCGATGGATCGGGTGCGCCGCGGATCTATCCACCACTGCCCGGCAACGCCAATTTGCAATCGGCCGATCCCTCCTCTGCGCTGCGCGTCATTCTCGACGGCGCCGAGAGCGTGACGACGCCGCGCGCACCCAACAAGGGATCGATGCCGGGCTATGCCGCCAAGATGACCGACCAGCAGATCGCCGACGTGACGAACTATATCCGCAATGCCTGGGGCAATGCGGCTCCGCTGGTGACGGCGGCGGAAGTCGCGAACGCGCGGCGTCAATGAGCGCACGCTGCGCTGCATCCGGGGAACGCCACCGTCAACGCGCGCACGTGAGCGGATCACGGGTTCCAACATTACGGACTTGCAACATTGGCGCGGAACATCCGCGCAGGCCAGCCATTATCCCTGCGCTTGACTTCGGGATGCCTAACGGAGGAACCCATTCATGGCACACCAACCCGATCCGAACGATCCTTACCGCGCCGGCCTGAGCGATGAAGAAGTCCGCCGTCAGGCCCGCTTCAACAGTCTCGACAATGAGCTGCAGCCCGATCCCGCGCTGTCCGAAGGTCCGCCGAGTGGCGCCAAGGTCGCGATGTTCGCCGTTGCCATCGCGCTCGTACTCGGCGCGCTGTTCTATGGCCTGAACAACACCACGGTGCAGCAGGCCGGTACCTCGTCGACCAACACCGCGCAGCAGACGCAGCCGGCCAACCCGTCGGCGCCTCCGGGCATGCGTGACGTAACGCCGCGCAGCAACACCGATCCTGGCACGACCACCGGCGCCGCGACCAATCGCCCGACGCCGCCGTCGCAGAACCCGACCGGCACCGAGGTCGATCGCTCCAAGCAGTAGGGTGGACATACACTAACAAAGCAGCGGGCTTAACGTCCGCTGCTTTTCTTTGCACCTCGCTTGCGCGGCTAACTGAACATCTTGTTGATCTCGCCGCCGGGATAGCCGTTGGCGAACTCGCCGAAGGTGCCCTTCTCCGCCATCTCCTTTGACGCCTTCATGAAGCCAGCCCAGGCCATCCGCGCCAGCGAAGCGCCGACGCTGATGCGGCGCACGCCGAGATCGGAGGCCGCCTGCAGCGACGGGCCGGCCGCGCCGACCAGGAGGTTGACCGGCTTTGGGTGCACCGCTTTCACGACTGCCGAAATCTCTTCCGGCGACGCGATGCCGGGCGCATAGAGGCAATCGGCGCCGGCTTCGGCATAGGCGGTGAGCCGGTCGATCACGAGCTTCAAATCCTTCTGCCCCCGCAGGAACGCCTCGCAGCGGCCGGTGAGCAGCACGCCGCTATTGTCGGCATCGATCGCCTGGCGCGCCGCCTTGATGCGATCGACCGCCAACGCTCGATCAAACAGCGGCTTTGCGTTGTCGCCGGTAAAATCCTCGATCGACAGACCGGCCACGCCGGTCGTGACGGCGCGCGCGACATTGGCGCCGACCTTGTCCGGCTCGTGCGCAAAGCCGTCCTCGAAATCGGCGTTGACGGGGATATCGACCGCCGCGCAGATCGCGGCGAGATGGGCGCAGACGTCGTCGACGGTGACGTGGTTGTCGGCCTTGCCCAGCGTCCAGGCAAAACCGGCGCTGGTGGACGCCAGCGCCTTGAAGCCGAGATGCTGCAACGCCTTCGCGCTGCCGACGTCAAACGGGTTGGGGATGATGAAGCATCCGCTCTCGTGCAACTTCCTGAATGCGGCGCGTTTGTCAGCAGATGTCAGCATGGGTCGCTCCCCTCGGTTTGTTGGCGCCGCCTACATAGTAACGTTGCGTCTGCTCCGCCAGACGTCTCACGCCACGACCTCGCGCAGAAACGTCCGCTCCTCCGCGAGGATGAACTTGTTCTCCTCGGCGAAATCAAAGTTGGCCTTGCCTTCGCTGTCTCGCCCGCAGCCGCATCCGGTAGCTTTCATAAGATGCGAGGCTGTCGAACGAGATCAGCGCGAAGGCGATGTTGTTGGTGCCCTCGTACGGCATCCAGTAGCCGATCAGGTCGCCGCCGCATCTCGGAATAATGGTGAGCCAATTTTTGGAATACTCTTCGAACAAGGCACGCTTGAACGGGTCGAGCTGGTAACGGATGAAGACGGTGATGGTCATGGTGTATCTCCAGTTGTTGTCGCCGTCATTGCGAGGAGCGAAAGCGACGAAGCAATCCATTCCTCCGCGTGTGGCGCGATGGATTGCTTCGCTTCGCTCGCAATGACGTTCGAGGCGAGACTACCCGCTTGCTCTACCGCGATGCTTCGGCTATCATCGAACTATGAAAGCAGGTCCTGATATCGCCATGGTCGCCTCCCTGGTCGGCGATCCCGCACGCGCCAACATGCTGACCGCGCTGATGGACGGCCGCGCGCTGACCGCGAGCGAGCTGGCACACCAGGCCGGCATCACGCCGCAGACCGCGAGTTCGCATCTTTCCAAGCTCGAGACCGGCGGCCTGATCGAGCCGGAGAAGCAGGGCCGTCATCGCTATTACCGCCTCACCGGCCCCGATGTTGCGGGCGTGCTCGAAGGGCTGGCGGGCCTTGCCGAGCGCGCCGGGCACACGCGCGTGCGCACCGGGCCGAAGGAGCCGGCGCTGCGCCGCGCCCGGATCTGCTACGATCATCTGGCCGGCGATCTCGGCGTGCAGATGCTCGACAGCATGCGAAAGCAAAAGCTGGTCCGGCAAACCAAACAGGCGATCGAACTCACCGGCGAGGGCAAGCGCTTCATCGCCGAGGCGCTGCAGATCGACGCAGATATGCTCGCCCACCCGCGCCGGCCCGTGTGCAAAGCCTGTCTCGACTGGAGCGAACGGCGGCACCATCTCGCCGGCACGCTGGGAGCTGCGGTGATGAACCGCTTCACCGAATTGAACTGGGCGGCGCGCGATCCCGCACCCGGCAGCCGCGTCGTGAATTTCACGCGCACCGGCGAAAAGCGGTTCGCGGCGCTGTTTGGGAGCAGCGAAGCTCATTCGTGATGACGCTTGCGCACCTCCTCACCACCATGAGGGTTAATCAACTCGCGCTCTCGCCAAAACGTGAAATGCAAGGTCTTTACAGTGCGCGAGGTCGGCATCAATACGCCCCTGTCTCGAGGACAGGAGTTTTGCAATGCGACGGATGTGCATCGGTGCTGTAGCAGTCGCCTTCTCCGCGATGCCGTTATTGGCTGCGGCCGCGGCGGAAGCCGAACGACCGGCCACACGCGAACCCTACGGCATTGCGCTCGAAGGTTTTGCCTATCCCTACCCCGTCCATCTGCTGCCGCTGGTCAACGACGGCGAGCAGGTGCGGATGGCCTATATGGACATAGCTCCCGCGCAGCCCAACGGACGCAGCGTGGTGCTGCTGCACGGCCGTAATTTTCCATCGAGCTACTGGGCGCCGGTCATCAAGACCTTGAGCGATGCCGGTTACCGCGTGGTCGTGCCGGACCAGATCGGCTTTGGAAAGTCATCGAAGCCGCAAGGCGATTTGCATTTCGATGCGCTGGCGCGCAACACGATCGCGCTGCTCGACCACTTGCAAATCGCCAAGGCCGACATCGTGGGCCATTCGCTCGGCAGCATGCTCGGGGTTCGGATCGCACGCGCCTACCCCGGCCGGATCGCGCATCTGGTACTGACCGCTCCGATCGGCCTGGAGGATTACCGGCTCTATGTCCCGCCGACGCCGACCGAAAAGATTTTGGAGAACGAAGATAAACTCACAGCGGACGCCTATCGCAAACAGCTCGAAACCAACTACGCCCTCAAACTGCGGCCCGAACAGGTGACACCCTTCATCGATGCGCGCTTCAACATCAAGGGCAGCGCCGAATATTCGCGCTGGCTGCGCGCGTTCGTCAGTTCCGCACAGATGATCTATCGCGAGCCTGTCGTGCACGAGATCCCGCTGATCACGCAGCCGACGCTGTTCGTGATGGGCGCCGACGATCATAATGCGCCGGGAAAAGCGAATGCGCCGGAGGCGCTGCGCCCGAAGATGGGACAGAACGCCGAGCTGGCCAAAGCGCTAGCCGGCAGGATGGCGAAGGGCCGAGCCGAGGTGATCCCTAACACGGGACATCTGGTCTTTCTCGAGGCGCCGGGCAAATATAACGAACTGGTGCTCGGATTCCTGGCCGCGCCATAGCATCCGCGAACATTCATGTTCCATTCAGGTCTCGGGACTAAGTTCCGCTCCGTGCCGCCTCGCGGCCAAGAACGGGAGAAAACATGAAGTACCTTTTCGCAGCAGTTTTGGCCCTGGGCACCGTTGCCAGCTTTGGCGCGGCAGAAGCCGCGCAAGGATGCGGCCCCGGCTGGGCTCGCGGCCCCTATGGCCGCTGCCAGCCCATACGCCGGGCCGTTGTGGTTCGTCCAGCCCCGGTCGTCGTGGTGCGGCCTCCAGCTCGGACCGTCGTGGTGCGGCCTGGCCGCGTGTGCCCCTACGGCACCGTGTGGCGCTACGGACGCTGCCGCGCTTACTGATATTTCCAAATCACAAAAGCCCCGCTCGCGCGGGGCTTTTTTATTTCTTCTCTAAACAACGACGCTTACCAGTAGTAACGGCGACGGCGCCAGTAGCGGCGGCGCCAGCGACGGCGGCGATGCCAGCCCCAGTGCCTGCGGCGCCAACGGCGGCGGCGCCAGCCCCAATGCCTTCGGCCCCAACCGCGACGTCGGCCGCGGCCCCATCGTACTTCTTCAGGCGCGAGGCGATCAACTTCTTTGCCTGACGTGACAGCGGGTTGAGCATCCTTGTTGGCGGGCAGCTTCGCGTCATCGGCGAGCGGTGCCGGCATCAGCGGCGCGGCCTCCGCGCTCGCTGCGAGCGCGACACCGCCCGCGACAAATCCAAAGGCGAGCTTCAGAAAGTGGCGGCGTTCCATCACATCCCTTCCTCCGTTTGCTGTGTGCAAGAAAGAGAGCTTCACGGCGCCGAGATGAACGCGCGCTGAATTGAGTGTTCAGCTTTGCTGCGAACGGAGTCGATCGAGAATTATTTTCGCGCGCTGTTGTTTGCAGCGGAACTTTTGTCGTCTTTGCGGTATTTCTGCGTCGCGCGCATGTGTGACGACGCCTCTACGACGGACACGTCGCCTCGCGTCTTACGCCACGCGCTCCTCGGCAAGCACCAGCACCTCGCGAGTCCGCGTCACGTCGGGCCAGTCGCGGTTGAAGTCTGCGACCAGCCGCTTCAGCTCTGGCCCCTCGATCGCGCGATCGAGCGCAGCCTTGTCCGTGAACTGGTACATCGCCTCGTGCAGCGACGGATCGGTCGCGCTCCAGTAACGCCATGCCTTCGACGCGCCGAACGATTTCATCGCGTCCGGCAGATGCTCTCGCGAGTACCAGGTGTCGAAGGCCGCTCGCTTGGCCGGATCGGTCACAGTGGCGCGGACGACGAAAAAGGCTGCGGGCATTTTCATTCTCCCTGCTTCGGCTCTTGTAGGGTGGGCAAAGGCGCGCAGCGCCGTGCCCACCATTTCATTCAGCATTGTTGGAGGGAATGGTGGGCACGCTGCGCTTTGCCCACCCTACATACCTTTCAACACGCAACTGTCACATGCTCTGTGATATCAAGACTGCGCGCAATACGTTATCCGAGGTGCCACCCATGTCCGTCCGCCATCGCTCCGCCCTCCTGTCAGCGCTCTGGCTGTTGACCGCGATCCTTCCCGCCGCGGCCGAGGACATCCCGCTGCCCCGCGAGCCACAGATTGGCCCGCGGCCGTTCTATCTCGTCGACAAGATGAAAGACGGGCCGCTGAAACAACAACTCAGCCAGTGCACCGGGCCGTTTCGCAAGACCGATTTTTCCATCGGCCACCGCGGCGCCGCGCTGGAATTTCCCGAGCATACCAGGGAGTCCTATATTGCCGCCGCCCGGATGGGCGCCGGCATCATCGAATGCGACGTGACGTTTACGAAAGACCGCCAGCTCGTGTGCCGCCATTCGCAGTGCGACCTGCACACCACCACCAACATTCTGACCGTGCCGGAGCTTGCCGCAAAATGCACGCAAGCCTTCAGCCCAGCCGATTCCGCGACCGGCAAGAAAGCCTCCGCAAAGTGCTGCACGTCAGACATCACGCTCACCGAATTCCGGCGGCTGCGCGCGAAGATGGATGGTTTCAATCCGGACGCGAAGACGCCTGAGGAATATCAGAACGGCACGCCGCGCTGGCGCACCGACCTCTACGCCAATTCCGGCACGCTGATGACGCATGACGAGAGCATCGCGCTGATCAAAAGTCTCGGCGCCAAGTTCACGCCCGAGCTCAAGGCGCCCGAGGTGCCGATGCCGTTTGACGGCGATTACACGCAGGAGAAATACGCATCGCAGATGCTGGACGCCTACAAGAAGGCCGGCATTCCGCCGAGCGATGTGTTTGCGCAAAGCTTTAATCTCGCCGACGTGCTCTACTGGGTGAAGACCGAACCGGAATTCGCGAAACAGGCGGTCTATCTTGAAGAGCGCTACGAAAAGCAGGGTCTCGATCCCAACAAGCCGGAGACGTGGAAGCCGTCGATGGCGGAGTTGAAGTTGCAAGGTGTCGCGATCCTCGGCCCGCCGATCTGGACCATGCTGACGCTGAACGACAGACAAGAAATCGTGCCGTCCGAATACGCCAAGGCCGCCAAGGCCGCCGGCCTCGGCCTGATCGGCTGGTCGCTGGAACGCGACGGCCCGCTCAACAAGGGCGGCGGCTTCTATCACAAGTCGATCAGGAGCGCGATCGACCGCGACGGCGATACGCTGACGGTGCTCGATATATTGGCCAAGCAGGTCGGCATCCGCGGCATGTTTTCGGACTGGCCGGCGACGACGACGTTCTATGCGAGTTGTACGGGGATGAAGTGAGTCTTGTAGCGTTGTAGGGTGGGCAAAGCGAAGCGTGCCCACCATCATCTGCGGAGTGCCGATGGTGGGCACGGCGCGATGCGCCTTTGCCCACCCCTACGCGCTACATCTAATCGCTACGCCGGCTCCAGGCCGAGGGCCTGCGCGGTCTCGATCCAGGTCGGCAATTCGCGCTGATACAGAGCATTGCTTTCCTTGAAGCCAAGCGCCGGCTCGAGCACGAACGTGGCGAGAACTTCCTTCACTTTCGGATCGTTGTTGGCGGCCACGCAGAGTTCCGAAAGCCGATCGACGATCGGTTGCGGCGTCGCCTTCGGCAATGCCCAGCCGGTGAAGCCGCTCACGGTGAAGAACTTCGATGTCGCGCCTTGTTCGGGAAGGGTCTTGACGTTCGGGATCGCAGCTACCTTTTTCGAATGCACCGCGAACACCACGCCGTGGTTGCCTTGCAGGACGGGTTGAGCGGCCGTGTAGCTGCCCATCGCGACGTCAAGCGTGCCGTCCATCAGACCCGTCCACATCGGCGCTTCGCCCCGGTAGTGGATCGGTTCTATCTTGAGGCCGTACTGCTTGTTGAGTTCATTAATCGTCATGTGCGGGGCCGAGCCCGCGCTATAGGTGCCGAAATTCACCTGGCCCTTCTTGCGTGCGAACGCGACGAAATCGTCCAGCGTTTTGACGCCGGACGCCAGGCTCGCGACCAGCAGCAGTCCGGCGCCCGGGATGATGCTGACGAGCGTCAGGTCTCTGTCCATGTCGTAGCCGGGGTTCTTCATCATGACCCGGTTCATCACATAGGTCGTCGAAATCGAGCACAGGATGGTGTGGCCATCGGGCGCGGCGCGTGCGACTTCCGCCGCGCCGATCGAGCCTGAGGCGCCCGCCTTGTTTTCGATGACGACGGTCTGCCCCACCTGCCTGGAGATGAAATCGCCGAAGGCGCGCGCGAGCAGATCCGTCTGCCCGCCCGCCGGGTAGCTGCAGACCATGCGGATATTCCGCGACGGCCACCCGGCTTGCGCGGAGGCGCCACGCACGAGGAAAGGCGTTGCGGCGGCGGCCGCACCGGCGGCGATGAAGTGACGGCGGCTGATTTTCACTGGCATATTCGCTCCCTTATTTTCAACGAGCGTACCGCATCGTCCCGCCCCTGCCATAGGCGAAAGGCGGGACAGATTGGCGCACATCAGATTCGAGCTTTCGCGGATGGCCAACCGAATCATGGCATTCGCAACCGGCATTTTCCGAGACACGAAAATACCGACGGCGGCAGCCCGCCAAATCTCTCGATCGCCTATCGGGACCCCAAAGAGCCGAAGGCATGAACTGCACGTGGCGTTGCATAGGACGGCAGAGAGTAGCGATGGCCCATGGCCAGCGCCGGGCCGATCTGTGCTAAGCTTCTTTCGATACATTGCTGGCTGGGTTTAGCGGAGGGGATTGTGCGGCGACGCGATTTCATCGCGCTCCTCGGCGGCGCGGCGGCCATCCGACCGCTAAGCGCGCATGCGCAAGCCGCGCGCGAGCGCGTCCTCTATTTCACGCACTCGGCCGGCTACCGGCATGATGTCATACCGCTTTCCGAGGCAATCCTGGCCCAGCTTGGAAGCGATCTCGGGCGCCTTTGAAATCACCGCAACGGAAGATACGTCCGAATTATCCGCCGCTAACCTCGGACGCTACGCCGCGGTGGCGTTCTACACGTCAGGAGAACTGCCAATGAGCGAGGCGCAAAAGGCAGCTCTTCTCAATTTTGTGCGCTCGGGCCGCGGATTCCTCGGTGTTCATTCGGCGACGGACACATTCTACGCCTGGCCGGATTATCTCGACCTCGTCGGCGGCTACTTCAATGGTCATCCCTGGCATCAGACCGTCACCATCGACGTGGTTGATCCGCGCGATCCTCTGGTAGCTTTCCTCGGGAAATCGCTGCAGGTCGAGGACGAGATCTACCAAATCAGCGACTTCGACCATCGTCGATCACGCGTGCTCATGCGCCTCGACCCAAGCTCGGTGGACCTTGGCAAGGCCGGCGTGCATCAACGATTCTATGGTTGGCCTCTCGCATGGACGCGGTTCTACGGCGAGGGACGCGTGTTCTATACGGCACTAGGCCACGAGCCGTCAGTTTGGCGGGACGCCCGCTTCCAGCGATTCCTCACCAACGCTATCCTCTGGTCAATGCGAAGGTCGCCCTAGAACCTCAGGAATAAGCGCAGGTGCGTTATTCCTGAGATGCACGGTGATAGCGCGAGCACGTCGAGCATTCAGGATGCGGGCCGCAGCATCGGCGTCACCACTGGCGAAGAGCCGCTTTGGATTCTGCCGGTGATCTTGAAGCCGTGGCGTTCATAGAGCGAAATGTTACGCGGGTTCGAGCTTTCGAGGTAGGCCGCGATGCCCTCCTCGTCGCATCGTCGAAGCGCATGTTTCATCAGCAACGAGCCAAGCCCCTGCCCGATCCATTTCGGATCGGCGGCGATAAGAGGCAGATACCAATGCGGCTCATGCGGATGATGTTCGGCCATTCCTTTCATGATGGCCCCGATATCCCCGGCGATCTCCGGGCGCAGGGACTCCTCCATGATTGCGTTCATTTCTGCTTCGTCCGGTTCGACACCCGGCGGCAGCCATAAGGCGGCAGCGCGTGCCCCTTCGGTGATGTAGGCTGTACCATGCTCGAAAGCACGGCCGCCGAAGGCATTGACCATCCGAGGCATTGTTCTGGAGGTATACGGACGGATCGGGCCAAGCAAAACGCGCCATCGGGTCGGCCGCAAAGCCCAGCACAATGGTGCTGATCGCGTTTGCCCGGTCGTTCGCGCCTGCGGATATGACTTCCGGCACCGCCGACATCGTGTCGCTCCCTCGGTCACTCACCGTCGATCCAAGGGTCAATCGTACTTTACCTTGGGGAAAAAGTCTCCACGCCCTTCGGGGGTCATATCGAGCAGCCCCCACAAGGGGTCGACCAGATCCCCGGCGCGATGATGTTGATTGGGTTCAGTTGGTGCGAAGCTCATCTCTGAACCCCAAAAGTGACGAATTGCTCCGCCACTCTTCTTGAACACGTTGAAGATCGTTTCGTCCCAGTTCTCGCCGTCCGGAACGCGATGCTGTGCGCGCACGCCCTTGGGAAACTTCGACGTGTCACCAAAATAATCCGCGTCGTAGCTATTGCCCGCCGTAGACACAAACGACAGATGGTCCCAGCCGCGCTCGTGAGCCCACGCGGCCAGACGTGCGATTGGGGATTTCGCGACAATGTAAAGTGCAGCGCGCTGGCCGATGTGTCTTGCCGCACCGTCGAGCCCATCAAGCAGGTGCGTGCAGCCGGGACATGGCAGCTCCCGCTCGGGTCCATACATGAAGCTGTACAGAATGAGCGTGTCATGCGGACCGAACAGCTCGGACATCCTGACCTTCTCAGGCGCTGCATTCTTGCCGATCCGCTCGAATACATAGTCTTCCGGTACTTTGCCGCCGAGCGGCAATGCGCGGCGCTTGGCTGCCACAGCTTCAATGTGGGTACGAAGCCCGATCTCGTCGTCTAGAAGCGCGTTTCTGGCAACACGGTACTCGGCAGTTTCGTTCGGGTAGCGGAGATGCTCCATGGCTTCCCTCCGGATTGAAGGTCTGCGAACCCAGAAACAAACTCATCCACGAGTAGCGAGTTCCCTATCGCACCCGCTTGCCGCACCACACCAACGCGCTGCACAAATTTGACCTTCGAAGTCAGTTATCTTTGCGTCACCTCTGATCAATGAGTGGCAGCCGTTGGCGTGGCCACCGACGAAGGCCCTGCGTTTTCGAGAGCGCTGGCAACGTCCCTCGCTCCTGCGACCGGGCGGCTGACGGGAGGCGGCGGCCCGCCGTCCAGCGCTGGCAGGCTAATGGTCGCCTGTAGCCCCTTCTGCTTGTTGGTCAAGACGATATCGCCGCCGTGGTGGCGGACAATAGTCCGGGCAATGGAAAGGCCGAGACCCACGCCTCCCGTTTCGCGGTTCCGCGAATTCTCAATCCGGAAAAACGGCGTAAAAACCTGCTCTTTGGCACTGTCTGGAATACCGGGGCCGTCGTCCGAGACGGTGATTTCGACACTATCGGCTTGCCTTTCCACGCTGACGCGCGCTCGCTCGCCATACCGGATGGCATTTTCGACCAGGTTGCGGCACGCGCGGCGCAGCGCGTCTGGCCGGCAGCTATAGCTGATCTTCTGCCCTTCAGAAAAGGAGATGTCATAACCGAGTTCAGCGAGATCATCGCAGAGACTTTCCACAAGAGCCGAGAGGTCCACGGTCCGCGTGCTTTCTGCGGTTGCATCTTCGCGAGCGAATGCGAGCGTCGCCTCCGTCATCGTCTGGATCTCGGAAATGGTGGAGAGCATTTTCTCGCGGACGTCCCCGTCGGGCACGAATTCCGCGCGCAAGCGGAGCGAGGTCAGAGGTGTGCGCAGATCATGGCCGATGGCGGCCAGCATTCTGGTGCGGTCGTCGACGAAGCGGTGCAGGCGCTCTTGCATGCGATTGAATGCCTCGGCGGTACGCCGGATATCGTCGGGGCCGGTTTCCGGCAGCGGTACGATCTCCTGACCGCGGCCGAAGGCTTCGGCCGCTACGGCGAGCCGGCGCAATGGTTGCGCGATGCCGCGTGCGGCGAATACGGCAATGATCGACAACGACAACGCAGAGAGGCCGAGCGCCAAGGTGGATTTGGAGGTCCAGAAGCCATCTTGCGCGGGCTTGGCAAATGCAGTGTTCAGCCATGCTCCGTTAGCCAACTGGACGGCCAATCCCATGCCGGTGGCATCATCGAGATAAAGAAATTTCGCTGGTCGGGACAGCGGCCAAGCTTCCGGCCTTAGGTCGACCCATTGCGAGGAAGCGCCGCTACTGCTGGCGGTGTTTCGGGCGAAATCCGGTCTCACCTCGGCGGGCACGCTGTGGCCGGCAAAGGACATGCGCGGCAATGGCTGCGCCAAGCGCTCCCATGCCTCCTCTCGCCACGCGGAGGCATCCTTCAGTCCGTTGGTCGATATCCAATATCTCGCTGAACTGGTGTTGCTGGCATTAAGGATATCGGTCTGCAGCGACGGAGGCGTCGCCTCCAAAACCCGGGCGAGCGAGGCGCTCCGGCTGAATATCTCGCCCTTGGCGGCCTTCCGAATCGCCTGCCCGTGCTCATCCCAGGAAATGAAGAACACGATGGCTTGCGACAGCACTAAAGACAGCAGCGTGAAACAGATGAAACGGGCCGCAAGACTACGCTTCCACAAGCCCATCATGGCTGCTCGACCTGCGCGGCGAGGCTGTATCCTCCGCCCCAGTGAGTCTTGATCAAGGCTGGTACTTTCGGGTCGGCCTCTATTTTCTTCCGTAAGCGGCTGACCTGATTGTCGATGCTCCGGTCAAACGGATCGGCATCCCGGCCGACCGTCAGGTCGAGAAGCTGATTGCGGCTGAGCACCAGGCCGGGATGGTCAAGAAATGCACACAACAGGCGGAATTCCGCCGTGCTGAGCGGCACAGCAACGCCGTCGTCGCCCGTCAATTCGCGCCGGTTGACGTCAAAGGTCCATCGATCAAAGCGCACAACCTTGGTCGCTAGCCGGCCCTTTTGCGGCGGAAGACTTTGGACTCGTCGAAGCACTGCTTTGATGCGGGCGAGGAGTTCGCGGGGATTGAATGGCTTGCTCACATAGTCATCGGCACCGACTTCCAGGCCGACGATCTCGATCGGTCTCCTCAGCCATCGCAGTCAACAGGATAACGGGAAGGTCCGTGGTGCTGCGCAGATGGCGGCAGAGGGACAGTCCGTCCTCACCCGGCATCATGACGTCAAGAACCACCAGGTCCAGAGCACTTCGTTCGAGCAAGCGGCGGAGTGCAACAGCGCTCTCCGCAAGACTGATGCGGTAGCCATGCTGCATCAAGTATTTGCCGACCAGATCGCGAATATCGCGATGATCATCCACGACGGCGATGTGAGGTGCCGAGTCCATCTAGTTTGCTCCGTCCCGGATCATACTGAAGTCCCGCACCCAACCCATCGAAAAAGTGTAACAGAATGTATCGGCCGCGTATGATCGACCGAAATCAAATGGTTGTGGCTGGCTTCACTGATAGCGTCGCGGCATCGGATCGGGATCGCAGGATCCCGATGCCGATGCCGGCCGATCCGAGCGGGAACCGGCCTCAGGTGCATGATTCCCCGATCTGGCTGAAACAATCTAGGCGCAAGCTGTCGCAGAACGTTGTCCCGCCGAGCCATCTTTGTCGCAAATTGTCGCATACCGGCATGCCTGTTCAGGCTTGATGCAACTTAAGAAGCCGTATTGAGAGCAAGGTCATTTCAACAGCGGATGACGGCAGTGGCCATCAACCCTGGCCGCAACTGTCGCGAACTATGCAATGCAGTATTCCTGAGACAGATCGCGACAATTTCCGGCAGCGGTCGGCAAAGTTCTGCGACATCCGGACTTCATCGTGCGCACGCTCAACGAAGCAGGAGCGTTACATGTACGATGCGATGCACGCCGTTTCCCGCGGGGCCGTGCCGGAAATCTCGAAAGGCTCATCGGCCGAGGGCGATGAAGACCACACTACACCGAAGGGACTGCTTCTTCGTAGAGCCGCAGTGCGTATAGGTTGGCTGCTCGTCTTCGTGTTGCGGAATACCTCGGCCTCGACCACCCCCTTGATTTGATGTACTGCGGAGATCGTGCGGCTGTTTCGCGCCTCGTGACGGAGGACGACTGTTTGACGTCCGAGCCGAATCCCAGGTTCGTGTGCCGAGTGCACGACTTTACTTCTTGCGGGCCATGTCTTCGTGTCAGTCACGAAAGCTCATCCTCTGGGCCGATCAGCCTGACTGCCGTCGCATGCAAACGAGATGACATCTTGCCCGAACGGGTTTGAAGTCGCGATGCGCCGCTTCGCCGGTTGGCGCGTCGATCAGCCTTAGGGGTCGATGAGCACTCCAGGGTTGAGCATGCCTTGCGGATCGAGCTCTCTTTTTGCGGCCCGAAACGCGGTCGCGAAAAGCTCCGGGCGCTGACGATCGTACCAGGGACGGTGATCACGGCCAACAGCGTGGTGATGCGTGATCGTCCCGCCCGCTTCAATCAGCGCATCGCTGGCCGCATTCTTGATCGCCTGCCACTGCTCCAGCAGAGCACCGTGGCGGCCGAGTGCATGGAAAGAAAAATATGGCGCGGGCCCGTCAGGATAGACATGGGTGAAGCGGCATGTGACCTCGCCTTTTACGCCAGTCGTCTCGAGAATCGCCCGCTCCGTTGCCGCCTTCACTTTGTCGTGGAAGCTTTCGAACCGATCCCAGGTGATAGCGGTCTCGAAGGTGTCGTTGATGATGCCGGCCGGGGTCAGAAACTCGCGCGCATAGGGCATGCGAATGAATGCGTTGCGCCAGATTCCTGCTGCGCCTTCGAGATGTGCTTCGCCAGCCTTTGCCGCCTCCGGTATCCCGCCGTGGTCGGTGCAGCATTCGAGCGCGCGTGCCATCCAGGCATCCGGCGAATGGTCGCCCGATTCAAAGCCGAGCACCATAATCGCGACGCTGCCGTCGGCAGCCCCGGTGTTGAATGCCTCTTGCGCATCAAGGATGCGGCAGTTCGATGGATAGAGACCGGCCTGTGCGATCGTGCGCAGCGCGCGGGCCGCACCGAAGAACGAGTGAAAGCGAACCGATGCGCCAGAACGGAATTTCGGGCGTGGCTGCAATCGCATCCAGGCGCGCGAAATCACCCCGAGCGTTCCTTCGGAACCTATGAACATGCGGTCGGGGCTCGGTCCGGCACCCGATCCGGGCAGGCGACGCGTTTCCATGATGCCGCGCGGCGTCACAACGCGCAGGCTTTCAACGAAATCGTCGATGTGCGTGTAGAGACTGGCGAAATGACCGCCGGATCGCGTCGCGATCCAGCCGCCAAGGGTTGAATACTCGAAACTCTGCGGAAAATGACGCAACGTGACGCCATATGGCTTAAGCTGGTTCTCCAGAGATGGACCAAAGGCACCACCTTCGATCAATGCGGCGCGCGATATCTGATCCACCTCGACGACCTTGCCGAGATTGCGTAAGTCCAGTGTGACGGCTGCTTTATATCTGATACCGTCAACACGCGGCTCGACACCGCCGCAGACGCTCGACCCGCCCCCGAACGGCGTAAGCGAGGCGCTGACACCACCGGCCCAGTCCATGACAGCGGCAATCTCTGCTTCGTTCCTGGGATAGGCGACCACGTCGGGCGCGTTATCGTAGTCGCCGAGCATGGCTCGCACGTAGTCTGGATAGGATTTGCCGTAGGCGTGCGCGGCGCGGTCGTATCGGTCGCTCGTGCAAAAAGCGGCAAGTGAGGCCGGTGGCACCACGCGCGGCGCGCGCAATGTCAGGTCCTCGAGGCGCGGGACAACTTTTGTCTCGAACGCATCGCGTGCAAATTTTTCGCGGTAACGGCCGAGCACAAAGGCCCGCTCCTCGGCAGTCATGCCTTCGTCTTCGCGGCCCCAGCCGTAATGTTTTAACCTTGCACTGCTCACGGCCTCCTCCCTGCTTTTTTCATCTGAGCCGCACCGGCTCTTAATCTTTGAACGCGTAAAGGGCACAAAGCGCACGAGGGCAACGGCCCGCGCCGTCGTCTTGTCGGGAGCGACTTTCTCGACGACCGTGAGTTGCTGACTGGTATAGGCGGATCCCACCGGCATGACGAGACGGCCACCCACTTTAAGCTGCTCGATCAGCGGCGGCGGCACCTCGCCAAGTGCCGCGGTGACGACGATGCCGTCAAATGGACCGCATTCGGGCCAGCCAGCATAACCATCGCCCGCCCTGACGCTCACATTGTCATACGCGAGCTCTTTGAGTGTTTTCGCGGCGGTGTCGGCCAATGACTGGACGATCTCGATGGTGCAGACCTTCCGTGCCAGATGCGCAAGGACGGCGGCCTGATAGCCCGACCCCGTACCGACCTCGAGCACGACATGATCCGGCGTGACCCCGGCCAACTCTGTCATCAAGGCCACGATGAACGGCTGCGATATGGTCTGGCCGTGGCCGATCGAGGCAGGCCTGTCCGCGTATGCGATGGAGCAGGACCGCTCAGGAATGAACAGATGGCGTTTCGTTCGCCCCATGGCCTCGAGAACTCTCTCGGAGAGGCCCTGTTGTCCCAAAACAGTGGCGTGGGAACGACGAGCGTAGGCTCTGATAGATTCAACCATGGCCGCGCGTTCGCGGTCGCATTGTACTTCCTGTGCCGCCGCCTCCCGTGCAACGACAACCATGGACAGAACGAGCAGCAGCAAGATCTTCATGATCATGCGGCCATCCAATCGAAGGCTCCGTCCGTTATCTAGGATCGAAATCCAAGTAGAACAAGTTGTCGAGTGCTCGGGCAGAGTGAACATAC
The DNA here is from genome assembly GCF_043203335.1 of Bradyrhizobium sp. RDI18. Classification (NCBI taxonomy): domain Bacteria; kingdom Pseudomonadati; phylum Pseudomonadota; class Alphaproteobacteria; order Hyphomicrobiales; family Nitrobacteraceae; genus Bradyrhizobium; species Bradyrhizobium sp. RDI18. The sequence goes on from NZ_JBICRN010000008.1 coordinate 1,660,567, forward strand.
TCTGCCCAAGTTCCAACTGTGGTTTGTCCCCTCTGCCGGCAGGAGGACAAGCCTTCGGCCAGCGCCGGCGAAAACTATTGTTGTCCGGGCTGCAACTGCACCGGTGCTCGCGCTTGCACTCTGGTTGGTGTCGGCGGAGGCGTCGACACGGGCTTGCGCGAAGAGCCGGCAATTGGCGGTGGCGGATTGGCTGGTGTCGTCGCTGATGCTTTGGGCCGCGGCTGTTGCGCGGAGGCGTTCGCGATCACGCGCGCCATTTGCTCCTGGTTTGCCTTGAGCTGCTGGGCGGTGCTGGCATTTTCGCGGACCAATTCTTCCTGGCCAGCCTTGAGCTGTTCGACCTCCTGCTGCACGTTGGCGAGATCACGCGCCATCGTTTGGAGCAATTGTGTCACCTCGGGAGAGACCGGAGCAGCGACTGCGTCTTGCGGTGCGGTCTGGGCCGGGGGCTGCAATTGCGAAACTGCGGCGTCCGCCGCAGCTACCTGAACCATAGGCTCGCTGTGCTGGGCGGCGAGCTTCGGTGTTTCCGATGGCAACGACGAAGCCGGAGCAAGCTGCGGTACCCACGGGGCGATCATCAGCCTCGCCGCCTCGCCATAAGATTGCGAAGCGAAAGCAGCGATACAGATTCCCGCTGTCAACAGCAGACCGACAAAGCCGCGCAGCGCCGGTCTGCCGCGCGATGGCTGAGGAAGCCCGTTAACGGGCTTTTTCTCCAGCCTGGCAATCTGTTCATTGACAAGCGCGAGCTGTTCGTCCGCGCGGGCGATCTTTTCATAAGCATGCGCGAGCCGTTCATCGGCGCGCGCGACCAGTTCGATGTCTTGCGTGGACAGTCCCGGATTGACATCGCGTGGATCGGTTTGCCTGGTATTTACCGCGGTATCCATGAGCGCCTCCTGCCCGGTTTGCGATCACCTGAATGAACGGTCGTCGAACTTTGGACACTTCCTACCGCCGTTTTGACCAAAGCAAGGCTGGAGGATGGAAAGTATAGGACCGATTTTGGGCATTAGACCTTCAGGTACCGCCCGGGTGCCTCGACGATGGACCTGTTGAAGTCGCACCGCGGCGGTCTACCACCTCCAGGCGAGTTGACCCTTATGACGGGTCAGTTGGCCTTGCCGCCCAGGAAGGCCGGGATATCCAGAACCTTTTCCTCGATCGGATTGCGTGCGGGAGAAGCGCGACCGTAGGGATCGAGGCGCTGCGGTGCCGCATGCCGCGCCGGTTCCGCGATCGGCGGCCGTGCTTCGAAGTGGCGAGGCGGCGGGATCAGCGAGGGCGGGCTGGCGAATTGCGGCGGCGATATGCCACGCTCGGCGATGCGACGGCGGTCGTTGCTCAGCCTGCCGGCAAGGTCTGTGAGCAGGCCTTCCGCGGCTTGCGTCTGGCCTGTCGCGTCGAGATTATCGATGCCGGTGGCCACGACCGAGACGCGGACGATGCCTTCGAGGCTGGCATCGAAGGTCGCGCCGACGATGATGTTGGCGTCCGGATCGGCCTCGTCGCGGATGCGGGTGGCGGCTTCGTCGACCTCGAATAGCGTCAGGTCGCGGCCGCCTGTGATGGAAACGATGAGGCCACTGGCGCGCTTGATCGAGGGATTCTCGATCAACGGGTTGGAAATCGCAGCTACCGCAGCGTTGAGCACGCGCTTGCCGCCGGAAGCTTCGCCCCTGCCCATCATCGCTTTGCCCTTCTCGCGCATGACCGAGAGCACGTCGGCGAAATCGAGATTGATCAGGCCTTCCTTGACGATGAGATCGCTGATGCAGGCCACGCCCGAATAAAGCACCTGGTCGGCCATCGCGAAGGCATCGGCAAAGGAGGTCTTCTCGTTGGCCACCCGGAACAGGTTCTGGTTCGGAATGATCAGGAGGGTATCCACCGCCTTCAAGAGTTCCGCAATGCCGGCTTCGGCATAGCGCATGCGGCGCTGGCCCTCGAACTGGAACGGCTTGGTGACGACGCCGATGGTGAGAATGCCAAGTTCACGCGCGGTCTTGGCGATGACCGGCGCAGCTCCGGTGCCGGTGCCGCCGCCCATGCCGGCGGTGATGAACACCATGTGCGCGCCGGTCAGATGATCGCGGATCTCGTCTATGGCCTCTTCCGCCGCCGCGCGTCCGATATCGGGCTGGGCGCCGGCGCCAAGGCCTCCGGTTACCTGCGTGCCCATCTGGATGACGCGCCTGGCCTTCGAACTGGTGAGCGCCTGGGCGTCGGTATTGGCGACGATGAATTCGACGCCTTCAAGCCCGGCGTCGATCATGTTGTTGACGGCATTGCCGCCGGCACCGCCCACCCCGAACACGATAATGCGCGCCCTCAACTCGCGAATATCGGTGCCACTCATTTTTGCCCCACGGTTGCTCCGCCAAACCGCGGAATAGGAAGAGATTTGTTACCCGCCAGCAGCCTTGCGGTCTGCTTCCACCAAGCTCGCAGCCAGATGCCCCACCCGGCGCGCAGAATGTCCGTGATTCTCGTTCGAACTGCTAGTTCGGAGAGCGGCCCGAAGAGCCGCCACCTCCCCCTCAAGCCGCGCCGTCGCCTCCCTGGCGGCGGTGGTCTCGGCAGTCGCCTGCAGCAGCTCAGCGATCAGGTGATCGGCGCGCTGGCGTTCGTGCTCGAAATCTGCGCGATGATCGGCTGCCCTGGCCTCCAACTGCGCGACCTCGGCCTGCAGCGTTGCGATGAGCGCCCTCAACTGAGCGGCCTCGCCCGCCCGGTGACCGCCCGGTGGGTGTGGCGTATGCCTGACTTCAGCGAGATCAACGCTCACCAGGGCCTTCCCATCCTCGGAAAGCGAGCGCGGCAACCCGAGCCGCCTGGCAAGCGAGCGGGCGGCCGCTGCCGAGATGTTCAGGCGGGCGCCCAGGGCTGCATAGGTCAGATCTCAACGGACATCGGCTGTTCTCCCCGAACGAACCGCGCTGGAATCGTCTGATGATGACCGGATAGTCCCCCTAAGTTAGGGGCCTTATGGTTAACAGACAGTTAATGGAGGGCCAGGTACCGGTTTGAGCGTGCCGCGGCCACCCACCTTGCTCGGCGGAGGTGATGAATCCCACCGGGATTGGGATGTGCAAGCTGTGCGAGATCAACGGGTTGCGGTATATTCCGCCCATCGCGGCTGAGGCGCGATAGAGATGGATGACGAACAGCTTGCTGACCTGCACCGATTCTGGCCGACTACCACCGAAGGCTTGCCAAGGAAGCAGTCCTCGACGTCGTGCAACAATATCACTCCGACCTTGCGCAACGGCTCGCCGACGAGGCCGCGCTGATCCCAAGACGAACGGCGATCGCGCAACGGCTGCGCGAAGGGGAGCAGCGCATAAGGGACGACAAGGAGTAAACAACGGCAGTTGGACCTCCCCTGACGGTTTCGCGAACGGCAGAGCAAGACTATCATTTGCGCGGCATCACCAGGCGATGGGGGCGGATGATCCGAAGGAGGCCGTCATGAACCAGCCGCAGCCCATCAAGGACGCCAGTCACCTTTACGAAGTCGAACGTCGTGCGGAGCACGCCGCCCGCCCCGGCTTTCGCATCATGGAGTTGCAGCTCTCTGCAACCCAGAAGGTGCCGTGGCACACCCACACCAAGGTCTCCGATACGTTTTACGTTCTGGAAGGCCAGATGAGGCTGTTCCTGCAGGACCCGAAAGAGGAAGTGAGTTTGAGGCCCGGCGAAGTCTATGTCGTCAGGCCCACGCGACCGCATCTGGTGACCAACGCTGGCACGAAGTCGCTCACCTTCCTGGTTCTGCAAGGGGTCGGCGAATATGATTTTGTTCCTCTCTTGCCGGGTTAGCTTCGCCGGCCAGGGGAACTTGGCAGCCGACACACATTGACGCGACCACCAGTGCGCGGACCGCAGCCGCCACACTTTGCTCAAAGACCGGATCGACAATCGCCAGCAAAACAATAAGCGGGCTGAGCCGTCCTGCATGGATCAAATCCATCAAACCAGAGGAGACATCCATGGCAACACAGGTAAAGCCGGTTCCAAAGGGATTTCACACCGTGACGCCTTATCTCGTCGTCGATGGGGCCGAGAAGGTCATTCGCTTCATGAAAGAGGCCTTCGGAGCCGAACCGGTCTTCGAGCCGATGATGCGGCCCGACGGCAAGGTCATGCATGCGGAGTTCAAAATCGGAGATTCCATCGTGATGATTTCCGACTCCTCGGAGCGTGCACAAGCGACATCCACCATGCTGTATCTTTACGTACCCAACGTCGATGCCGTTTATCAGAAGGCGCTCAAGGCCGGCGCGACATCGTTGATGGAGCCCGCGGATCAATTTTATGGCGACCGCAGCGGCAGCGTGAAGGACGCGGCCGGCAATAGCTGGCACATCGGCACTCACATCGAGGACGTATCGCCGACCGAACTCAAGAAGCGCGCGACGGAGTTCATGAAGCAGCAGCACAAGGCGGCGTAGGCGAAACGCGTGAGCTTCATTGGCGGATTAGCGCTCGCGTAACTCGCGAACGTGCGGCCCGCAGTCGCGGCGGGTTAGGCGAAAGCGGCTCCAGCCCCGCGGGCAGCATTATTGGCCGGGGGGTTGAGTCTAGGAGGAGATGCGCTGCGGCAGGCGGCAGCGCCTCTAATTCGGCTGGATCGCTGCGCCGGCATGCTGGACAATAGAGCCCAATGTCCAGGTGGCTCAAAAACCTTCTGTTCGGGATATGGGGTCTTCTGCTCGTCCCGCTGATCGCGCCTGCCCTAAAAAGATGGTTGGAGGAAAACATCTTCTCCGATCCTGAGGGGATGGCCTCGGCGGCCTTTCGTAACGCGATCGCCACGCCCGTTTTCAGTAACTTCCTGGCACTGGGCCAACAGCCTTGGTTCAAACTTGCGCTGGTCTTCCTGACCGGAATTGTCGTTGGCGTCTCACTGGAATGGCTGAACCGGAGGTCGGACGGGAAGAAAGCCTCCGAGCTACGAAGCCTCGGCTGGAAGTTTCGCAGTCTTTCAGAGAGCATCAAGACTCGGACCGCGTCCTCGAGATGGCCGGACAGTGTGCCCGATCTCAAGCCTGCACTGCAGTCTGTACTGAGCTCAGCCAGGAAATTCGAGCTGTGGGTCCCGAACGAGCACGTGTACCAGTTGCCGGATGCGTCATTCCTTTGTGAATACCTCAGATGCGTCGGCCGGCTTTTGGAGGATGGCGATTTTAGCGAAGCCAGGAGGGAAGCGCTCTCCTGGAGGCCATTTCTCGACAACGGGGCGCTGTCCTGAGCGCGCAATCAATCGCCCGCCATGCGTCACAGCGAGCTTCGTAGGTTAGCATAGATAGCGTGACCCACCGAAGTCTCAATGCGCGGTTGGTTCGGCCGGTGGGTTACGCTTCGCTAACCCACCCTACGAACCTGTCACAACGGCAAATTGTCGTGCTTCTTCGCCGGCATCTCGACCTTCTTGTCCTTCAACATCGCCAGCGCCCTTGCGATCCGCTTCCTCGTCGAATGCGGCATGATGACGTCGTCGATGTAGCCGCGCTCGGCGGCGATGAAGGGGGATAGGAAGCGGTCTTCGTATTCCTTGGTGCGCTTGGCGATCGCTTCGGGATCGTTCATGTCGGCGCGGAAGATGATTTCGACGGCGCCCTTGGCGCCCATCACCGCGATCTGCGCGGTCGGCCAGGCGTAGTTCATGTCTGCGCCGATTTCTTTGGACGCCATCACGTCGAAGGCGCCGCCATAGGCTTTGCGGGTGATGACGGTGACGAGCGGCACCGTGCATTGCGAGTACGCAAACAGCAGTTTTGCGCCGTGCTTGATCAGGCCGCCATACTCTTGAGCAGTGCCCGGCAGGAAGCCCGGCACGTCGACAAACGTCACAATCGGGATGTTGAAGGCGTCGCAGAAGCGGACGAAGCGCGCGGCTTTCCGCGAGGCGTCAGAGTCGAGCACGCCCGCCAGCACCATCGGCTGGTTGGCGACGAAGCCGACCGTGCGGCCGGCGATGCGGCCGAAGCCGGTGACGATGTTTTTTGCGAACGCTTCCGAGATTTCGAAAAAGTCGCCCTCGTCCACCACCTTGAGGATCAACTCCTTCATGTCGTAGGGCTTGTTCGGATTGTCCGGGATCAGCGTATCCAGCGACATGTCCACGCGGCCGATGTCGTCAAAGCTCGGCCATTCCGGCACGCCGTCGGTGTTGTTGGACGGCAGGAAGTCGATCAGCCGGCGCATCTGCAACAGCGTCTCGACGTCGTTCTCGAACGCGCCATCGGCGATCGAGGAGCGCGTCGCGTGCACCGAGGCGCCGCCGAGTTCTTCCGCCGTCACCACCTCGTTGGTGACGGTCTTCACCACGTCGGGGCCGGTGACGAACATATAGCTGGTGTTCTTCACCATGAAGATGAAATCGGTCATCGCCGGCGAATAGACGTCGCCGCCGGCGCAGGGGCCCATGATGACCGAGATCTGCGGGATCACGCCCGATGCGATCACGTTGCGGCGGAACACGTAGGAATAGCCCGCGAGTGCGGCGACGCCCTCCTGGATGCGCGCGCCGCCGGCGTCATAGAGGCCGATGATCGGCGCCCTCGCCTTCATCGCCATGTCCTGCAGCTTTGTGATTTTCAGCGCGTGGGTCTCGGACAGCGAACCGCCGAACACGGTAAAGTCCTTGGCGAACACAAAGGTCTTGCGGCCGTTGACGGTGCCCCAGCCGGTGACGACGCCGTCGCCCGGCACCTTTGTTTTCTCCATGCCGAATTCGGTCGAGCGGTGCTCGACGAACATGTCGAATTCCTCGAACGAGCCCTTGTCGAGCAGAAGCTCGATGCGCTCACGGGCGGTCAATTTTCCGCGAGCGTGCTGCGCCTCGATGCGCTTTTCGCCGCCGCCGAGCTTGGCGCCGGCGCGCCGTCCTTCGAGGGTGTCCAGGATATCCTTCATGCTGCTTCCGCCCGCCTTTTGAGTAACGATTTGAAGGCCTTCTAGCACGGCCTTTTCGGAAGCGGAAACACCCCAGCCTCTGGTACCGCCGGCCCACGGCCCCTATATGCGCATCCTGACTATGGGGACCGGAATGACCGATACCGCAAGCGCCGACACCTCGGGCGCCGTTACAGGGGTGTGCGAACGGTGCTGCGGCTCGAGGGGTTAGCGCTCTTTATCGGTATGACGCTGCTTTACTATATCTGGGACGGATCGTGGTGGGTCTACGCCCTGCTGTTCTTCGTGCCGGACCTCAGCTTTGCCGCCTATCTGGGAGGATCGCGAACCGGGGCCTTCATCTACAACGCCGCACACAGCTACCTCGCGCCGATGGCGATCATGACGACCGGATTTGCCACCGCCGCGCCGCTCACGCTCTCGATTGCCATGATCTGGCTGGCCCATATCGGCCTCGACCGCGCGCTGGGCTACGGGCTGAAATACGCCACCGGTTTTGGCTTCACCCATCTGGGGCGGATCGGGAAGCCTTCGAATTGACATTGGCTGCATTTGGATGACGCTAAGGCAGGCGCCTGCCCGGCAGGTCCTTGCCGTTCTGATGCAGGACCAGCGACGGCGCCACGCCGCCTTCGGACCGTGCGAAGCTGACCTGGGCGTCGACGACGCGATAGAAAAATTCGGTCTCGCTCTCGGCGTAAACCTCGACCTCGGGCTGTGCCGTCGCCTGGATGAACAGCCGCGCGCCATCGGCGCGCACCGTCAGCGCGAAGGTCGGAGTTAGCTCGTAACGTCCGGCATAGGCCGCAAGCACGGCCGGATCGACCGCCACCTCATGGCGAATTTTTGCGAGCGGGTATGCCGCGTTGATGAGATGCGTGCCGAGCGCGATATTTGGGTTATAATCGGCCGCATTGGAGAGCACGATGCAGTTTCGCCGGGTCCTGGTCGAGTAGCCGATGAAGGTTGCATAACCGCCGGTGCCGCCACTCTTCCAAATCAATTCATCGCCGAACCGCGACGAAATGAACCAACCCAGTGCCACCTCACGCTCTTCCATCATTGGACGCCGCTCGGAAAGCGTCATCTTCAGCGCGGCGGCAACCGGCCCTTCAACGGGATTCATGCAGATCCGCAAGAATTTCATCAGATCGTTCGCCGTCGAACGGAACGCGCCGGCGCCGGCGAGCACTGAAAAATCCCAATTCGCGACGGGTGTCAGCGCGGCGCTGTGGCCACGCGCCAGACGTTGCCGCATCGAATTCGAAAGCGTGATGCGCGTATCCTCCATGCCGAGCGGCGTGCAAATCCGCGACATCACCAACTCCTCGTAGCTCTTGCCGGCGCGCCGTTCGAGGATGTGGCCGAGCAGGCCGAAACCGAGATTGGCGTATTCGTAGTGCTTGCCCGGCTTGTGGCCGAGCTTGTGGTTTGAGAGAAAGTCATAGAGCCGCTCGGAGGTGTAGTCGATATAGGGATTGCCCCAATCCTTCGGCGCGAAATTCGACGGCATCCGCGGCAGGCCCGACGTGTAGGTCGCAAGGTCCATCAGCGTGATCGGCGCCCCCTCGAAATCGGGCATCCTGACGCTGGCAGGCAGATATTTCGCCGCGGGGTCATCAGGTGCGAGCTCGCCGCGCAGCACCATGTCGGCAAACACCAGCGCGGTGAACACCTTGGTGATGGAGCCGATCTCGAACACGGTGTCGCCATCGAGCGGGCGATTGTCGGGGGAGCCGGATTGACCATGCGCCGTGATGCTGTGCCGGTCCCCGTCGAGGAAGGCGGCAACGAGGCCGATCGTTTCACGCCCGACATCCACCCTCTCCTTGAGGATGGCGGCAACATCCTGCCCCGGTGGCATCTGGGCCCAACCCCAATCTGGCCAAAGCGAAAACGCCAAGCCTCCTAACAGCACCGAGCGACGATGCGGCATGCGCGAGCCCCCTGGTAGTCATGGCAAGCTAGTACAACTTGCTCCGGCGCACCAGTCGATCGGGCGCAAACGCCAATGCATTGTCCGGATATCGGAGAGGCATCCTGCAATCTCGGGCACGGAACCTCGCCGCACACTGTGCCGGTGGAGGAACCGTGAACCCGTTGGGGGCGTTGATTGCCAAACCGAAGGAGGCCATCAAGATGTCTGGATATAATTTTGCGCGAACGGCGTTAGTGGCCACATCGTTATGCCTGACCGGCAGTGCGCTGGCCGCACCCGCCTCGCCCTTCGCCGCCATGGCGGGTACATGGTCAGGCGGCGGCGTACTCAGCACCAGTGACGGACAACGCGAGCAATTGCGCTGCCGCGCGTCGTACGACGTTGCCGGAAGCGGCGAGCAGCTTCAGCTCAACCTGAGGTGCGCCAGCCAGAGTTACAATTTCGATCTCGCAAGCGAGGTCCAATACCGTGGCGGCGCGATTTCGGGCTCATGGAGCGAAGCGAGCCGCAACGCTTCCGGAACGCTTACCGGGCGCGCCGCCGGCGATCGTGTCGAGGCTGCAGCGAGGGGCGACAACTTTTCGGCCCACCTGTCGCTGACGACCCGTGGCGGCAAGCAGACAGTGTCGATCCAGCCGCAGGGCACCAACGTCACGGCGGTCTCGCTGGCGCTGAACCGGCGTTAGCTGCCGGTTAAATCGCGACGATATCGGCGAGGCATTGCTGCACGACCGTCATGCGCGCGGCGATATGGCTTTGCTCCTTGCAGTCCATGTTCATGGCGAACACCGTCTGCTGGCTGCCCTTCTCGGCCCAGCCGACCATCCAGCCCAAGGATGGCTTGCTCGCTTCCGCGCCCAGCAGGCCGCTCTTGGCGCGGATGGTGGCGTCGCCGACCTTCGTCACGGGGAGGATGTCGCGCGTCAATTCCTGGCTGCGCTTGGAGACCGGCAGCACGTCGCGCCGCAGCCGGTCGACGAAATCGATCTGCTGCACCGGGTCGATGCGCAGATTGCCGGTCAGCCAGAACTGGTCGATGCCGCCGCCGATGTCGCGGTTGCCATAGTCCAACAGGTCGACATATTTCTGCATGCGCTCCGGCCCGATGCGGCGCGCGATCTCTTGATACACTGGCACCACGGAGGCCGCGATCGCCGAACGCAGCGTATGATCCTTGTTCCAGGGCTCGATGCTGCGCGTCACGCCGTCCCACTTGAAGACGTCCCTGTCGGGATCCTCGACCACGCCGGTCTCCAGCGCGATGATCGAATTCGCAATCTTGAAGGTCGAGGCCGGCAGCCTGCCCTCGCCCGAGCGCACCTTGTCGCTGGCGATGATCAGGTAATCGTCCACCTTGTAGCCAACGAAGGTGCCGGTCGTGCCGAGATCGAAAAACCGCTTGGCCAGATCCTCGCGAAACTCGCTCCGCTGGTAGGAGACATTGGCAAGGCCGCGCGCGGGCAACAGAGTGGTCGCGGCAAGGAGGCCGAGCGCATGACGACGATTGATCACGAGGATATCCAAGCTGGTTGAGGAATGCCGACGATGCGGATGGCATCGTGGAAAAACTATGACAGGCGGGCCTTTAGTTGCCCTGTGTTCCCAGCGCAAGCCGACATCCGCTCGCGCGAAAAAACACCGCAGTCACCGTATTCGCCCCGACAGCCGCAGCACGAAGATCAGCACTTCGGCGACGGCCTTGTAGAGCTCCGGCGGAATCTCGTCGCCGATTTCGACATGGGACAAGGCGCCCGCCAGCACCTCGTTCTCCTCGATCGGGATGTCATGTTCCCGGGCGAGCTCGATGATCTTGGCACCGATGACGCCCTTGCCCTTCGCCACGACCCGCGGCGCGCCGGTCTTGTCGTAATGCAGCGCGACCGCAAGCTTGCTTCTGGTTTCGACGCTCATAGCGCGCGATCCAGAAAATGACCGGCACGGGCGGCGGGCGCGGCCTGCGGCGGCGCGCCGTCGCGGATCACGATGTCGCCGGGCTGCAATTCGGCCCGGCTGAGCGCCTCGCTCAGTTGCGACGTCCCGGCGCGCAGTTGCTCTGCAGTCGCCGGCCGCTCCGCCCAGATCCGCACTGAAGTCTTGTCACCGGTCAGCGATATCAGCGCGTGAACCGGACCGGCCGGCTCGACGTCGAGGGAAAATCGCGCGCGCCACACCCGCTTGACCGCCTCGACGGCCTCGCTGCCGCCATCGCGGGAAATCTCGAACTGCGCCATCGCAGTGCCCTGCGGCGTCACGAAGGGAATTTCGAAATTCCAGCGTGGCGCCGTGACGTCGGCTTTCGGCCCCGCATCGATGCGATCAGGCAAGGAGGCGACCTGCAGCAGCGTCTGCCGCGCGATAGCGGCGTCGGTATCATCGAGCAGATGATGTGCGGTCGCCTCGAGCGGCGCATGCGGCGCGATGGTGGGCGAAGCAATTGGCTGTGCGGCCGGCAGTCCGCCGCGGATGGGCGGCGGCGGCGTGTTGGTGTGGAAGGTGACGTCGCCGCCCCGAATGTCTTTCGGCGTGGCTGTGGCACTCCTGATTGGAACGCCGAGTTCCTGCAGCGCTTCCTGCAGCAGCTTCAGCGTAGCGCCGGCATCAGGCGGGGCGGCCAGCGGGCTTCGGGCGGCATGGACCGGCAGCGCGAGATTTTCGGCTGCAAGCAATCGTGCCTGCGGCAGCAGGATTTCCGGCAGATCGACGTTGGGCGACAAGGACGGCGCAAGGCTCGCGGCGGCCGGTGATGGCGCAGCTTGTTGCGCTCCGGCCAGCGTCGCCGGTAGCGCGGTCGTCGAATTGACGCCGAGCGCCGACTGCAACGTCTGACGCAGCACGATCAGCGCGGCCTTGAGATCGGGTACGCCGCTTGGTGGGACTGAGCCCGACGCCAGCGACGCTTCGAGGAAGATTCCGGACTTCTGGAATGCCGTCTTGATGTCGGCGCCGTCGAGATTCTGATCGAGACTGGTCTGTTGCGCCAGCACCAGCCGATAGCCGCTTGCAATTTCGGCGGCAGATTGCTGGACGAAATCGCCGCGCCCAGATTGGCAAACAGCGGCGCCAGGCTGTCCTGTTCGGTCGCCGCGGCTTGGGCGGCGGCGGAGACGGCCGCGCGCTCCAGCGGCGTCAGCACGTTCTTCGCCGACACGATGGCCGGTCGATTGACGGCCGCATCGGCCAGCGCATCTGATGACAAGGTGACGGCGTCGGCGGATGCCCCGGCGGCATCACTGCCCTGCCCGACCACGGCCAGGCGGATGCCATCCTTGGTCTGCGACACCGCAAGCTGCAGGTTCTGGCCTTGCTGCAGCGGAATTTCCGTGGCCACGTCGATCGAGAGGCTGGCGATCGCAATCCGCACGAGATCGGCGGACAGCACTTTCAGAACCTGGGCGTTGACCACGCTGCCGGGCTGCAGCACCAGTTCGGGCGCCACGCTGCCAGCTTCTTGGGCTGATAGCACCGGGAGAACGGGATTGATGGAAATCGCCATAGTGTGAGGTCTCGGCCAAGCCCGAAGCCTACCCCGCCGCCGTAAACCTCTCCTTAACCGGCAGCAGGCGCTCAGGCCTTCAGGGCGCCCAGAATGGTCACCGCGGCCCGGAAATCGACCAGCCGGGCAGCCCGGCGAGCCGCCACCTCCTCGTCCACGCCCCATTTCTCGGCGTTCCAGTCATCATCGACATGGGCGGCCGCCCAACCTGGTCGGAATCGAGGGCCCCGCGCAGCAGCGCCAACGCCAGTAGCGCGGAGCCTGTCAACGTCGTCACCACATGCAGCGCCGCCACGGCCCAAGGGTCGGCCGGAAACACGCTACGGGCGGCCTTGATCGCCTGCTCCGGCTGGGTCACATGCACGATCCCCTCGGACAGGATGAAATGAGCCCCGAGCTCGTTCGCGGCCCATGACAGCACCGGATCCCAATGCGCGGCTTCCCGGGCGACCAGCGCCTCGGGATGGCCGGCACGATAGAACAGCAAGTCGGAGCCGAGGTATTTTGCGACATCGTCGGCCACAGCATCGACGCGATCGGCGACCTCGGCGACAGAATTGGCGAAGCGCGTCAGCGGCATGGTCAGGGGATCGATAGTCTCGCCCTGCGCATTCCATTCGGCGGCGATGTGCTCGGCAATGCCGCTGGCCGGCGCTACGACCTGGCGGCCGGAAGGCGTGCGGATCGGCTTGCCATCCAACGTCACCGCAAACCCGCCATCGGCCGGCGCGACGCCGGCTTCCTTGTAGATGCGCTTGCGCTGGGGCGCACGCGTAGCGCGGCGCACCGCTTCCGTCGGATCGAGCGGAGACTGTCCGGCAACTTCATCGAATAGTTCACGCATGCGGCTTCCAGCAGGTCGGTGATAATCCAGTCCCAACAATACGATGCCGGTGGATGCAAATAAAGGCGATGAGGAGGTTAGGCCAGCAAGCTGCGATGCTGGTTCTGCCGGCTGAAGTCGGGTTCCACTCGCCGGAATCGCCCATTTCGCCAGCCGGCGTCATTCCGGGGGCGGCGTAGTGCGAGCCCGGAAATGACGAAGGCCTGGTCAGCTCACTTCTGATAGATCACCTTTCCCGCCCGGATCGTGTAGGCGACCTTGGCGAGATTGGTGACGTCGGCGAGCGGGTCGCCGTCAAGCACCACGAGATCGGCGTCGAATCCCTTCTCGACCCGCCCTTTCTTCGCCGCCTTGAAATATTGCGCCGGATTGGTCGTCAGCGACGCCATGATCTGGCGCGCGGACAGCGCGCGATGCATCAGCTCGTATTCGAGCGTGGTATCGTAATAGGTGGTGAAGCCGACATCGGTGCCGAACAGGACTGGACCGCCATTGTCGGAGAACGCCTTGACTTGAGCGACGGTCGTTGCGACGAGGCGCGCAGCGATATCGGGCGCAACGGGAAGCTTTGCAAACAGCGACAGCGTCGGAACCAGGGCAATGCGCTGCTGCTTGAATCGCGCGAGCTGCTCGGGCGAATAGAGCGGCTCGCCGGGCACCGTGTGCGCCATGATATCGACGCCAGCCGCGATGACGGCGTCGACGCCCGCCATGTTTTGCGGATGGGCAAACACCGGCTTGCCCGCAGCATGCGCGACATCAACGGCTGCCTTGGCGATGCCGGGGTCCATGTTCACGACCGGCTTGCCGGTGCCCTTGAAGGAGCCGGTGAACAGTTTCACGCCGTCGAGACCGAAGCCCATAAAGGTACTTGCCCATTGCGCGGCCTCCTCGGGCGTCGAAGCCATGGGTAGTTTCATCTCAGCCGGGAGATAGGCGGGATGGCCGTCCCTGGGAAAGATGCTGCCAGCCGTATAAATATCCGGGCCCGGCACCTCGCCGGAGTTAACCCGGCGGCGCAGCGCGAGCGTATCTCTTCCGTCCGAACCGATATCCCAGATGGTCGTAAAACCCCAGCGCGTCAGCATCTCGCGCATATGCTCTACCAATGGCGCGGCGGGAACGGAGCCCGCATTCCTCCATACGGCTTGCGTGAAATGGACATGGCTGTTCCAGAAACCGGCGACCACGATCTTGCCGGTGCAATCGATGACGCGCGCATCGGAGGGAATTTGCACCTCGCTGCGGGTTCCGACCGCGGCGATGGCGCCATTGGCGGTGAGAATCACGGCGTCGGCAAGCGGCGCAGCGTCGGGCGAAGCGTAGACACTGCCGCCGACGAGCGCGAGCATCTGCGCACGGGCAGAACCAGGTGCGCCGTACGCTCCTATCACAGCGAAAAAGCAAAACGCGAGCCGGACCAGATTTCCGTTCATGCGCGATCCCCCTGCACCTGACGGCCTGATGTCAGGACCGTCCGGATCGCACAATATCAAATCAGCGCGTTTTTGCGTTTGACAGTTATTGCGCCAGCCGGTGCGTTGCGTGCCTGCTACTCTTCCGGTGCGTTCTCGATCGGATCGAACCGGTCGTGCTCCAGCCCGAGCAGATTCCAGGATTGCAGCATGTGCGGCGGCAGCGGCGCGCTGACGTCGATCACGCCGCCGCGCGGATGCGGGATCACGAGCCGCCGCGCCAGAAGATGGAGCCGATTCTGCAGGCCACCCGGCAGATCCCAGTTCTCCTTGTTGAAATATTTGGGATCGCCGACAATGGCGTGATCGATATGCGCCATGTGGGCGCGCAACTGGTGGGTTCGCCCGGTGACCGGCTTCAGCGACACCCAGGCGAGTTTCTGCGCCGAGGTCTCGACCACCGCGTAATACGTCACCGCGTGGCTCGCGCCCTCGTCGCCATGTTTTGCGACCCGCATGATGCTGTCCTCCTCGCTCTCCTCCTTGGCGAGATAGGTCGAGATGCGGCCCTGCTTCGGCTTCGGCACGCCCGCCACCAGCGCCCAGTAAATCTTGCGCGCGGAGCGGTGGCGGAACGAGCCGGTCAGTGCGGTGGCGGCAAAGCGCGTTTTGGCGACCAGCAGACAGCCCGACGTCTCCCTGTCGAGCCGATGGACCAGCCGCGGCTTCTGCCCCTTGGCGTCGCGCATCACCTCCAGCATCTGGTCGACATTGCGCGTGATGCCGGAGCCGCCTTGCACCGCCAGCCCCGCCGGCTTGTTCAGCACCACGACGTCGGCGTCTTCGTAAAGCGTCATCTCCTTCAGGGCCTGCAGCGTCTTGGTCGCGGCTTCCGAGAGCGGACCCGTTCCCTTCGGCGCATCGAGTCGCAGCGGCGGAATGCGAACGGTCTGGCCCTCTTCGAGCCGGTCCTTGCTGTCGGCGCGCTTGCCGTTGACGCGCAGCTCGCCCTTCCGGACGATGCGCTGGATGTGGGAGAACGACAGGCCGGGAAAGCGCGCCTCGAGGAAGCGGTCGACGCGCATGTTGTTTTCGTCCGCCGTGACGACGACGGTTTGAACTTTCGTCGGCAGCGGTAGCTCGGCTGCGACCTTTTCCGGCTCGGGCGCAACGGGCTTCGCTGCACGCGGCGGCGAAGCCGAAAGCCGCGCCCCTGGCTTTCCGCCCGGGCGATGTGCCGGCGGCCGCTCGGCTGACGAGCCCCGATAGGGCCGCGCGCCCTTCGGGCGATCGCCCGCCGGGCGGAGAGGTCTCTTGACGCGTCGGCTCATGATGGCTGCGGCTCCGAAAGTTGAGCGGTTGAGTAGCGCAAAAGCAGCGAATCGTCACGGCGAATTCAGTACAAATCAGGCGCCTGATCGGCCATGTTAGGCCAAACAACCAAGAAACGTGGGGCAGGCCGGATGAAATTATCAAGATCGGCTTTGGCCGTTCTGGCGGCAATGATCGCAAGCACGGCGTGGGCACAGATGCCGGAAGATCTGGCCTGGAAGCTCCTGGAACTCGGCCGCGTCATCGACCCACCCAAGACGGTGGAGCTCTACGCGCCGCTGCAGGAAAAAGAGCCGTATCAGGGCGTCAAGATCGACCGGGACGTTAAATACGGTCCTGCCGATCGCAACCTGCTCGATATCTTCGCACCGGATAACGTGACATCAGCCCGGCCGGTGCTGATCTTTGTCCATGGCGGCGCCTTCGTCGGCGGCAACAAGCGGACCACACCGACCAGCCCATTCTACGACAACATCATGCTATGGGCGGCAAGGAACGGCTTCGTCGGCGTCAACGTAACCTATCGGCTCGCGCCGCTGGCACCCTGGCCGGCGGGCACCGAGGATATCGCCACCGCGGTCAAGTGGATCGCCGACAAGGTCGGCGAGCGTGGCGGCAATCCGGCGCGCATCTACCTGATGGGACATTCCGCCGGCGCGGTACACATCGCAAACTATGTCGCGCATCCCAAATTCCACAAGGTGAAGGGTGGCGGCCTGGCCGGCGCGATCATGCTCTCGGGAGTTTACGACCTGACCGCGACACCGCTCGCCGATACCGGGCGCGCCTACTTCGGCGCCGATCCCACGCGCTACGCCGAACGATCCTCGCTGTCCGGTTTGGCAACAACGGATATCCCGCTGATGATGGCCGCCGCCGAACTGGACCCGGAAGGCTTCGTGCTGCAATTCGATCTCGCGAAAGATGCAAGCTGCAAACGCGCCGCCGGATGCGCACGCACTTTCCTCCTGCCGCAGCACAGCCACATGTCGGAGGTGTATTCGATCAACACCGCCGACACCCGGCTGACCGATCAGATCCTGGACTTCGTGAGGACAGGGAAATAGCGACAGAGTTCAGGGGCATTGCGGCCTCGCGCCCGGAACGCCGCACGGCGACGCTGCCGCCCCACGACTATTTGACTCCAGATTTTATAGCATGTACTATAAAAAATGTAGTACGGTGGAGCTGTTCCGATGCCAGCAGCATCTTACGTTGCCCGTCCAGCCGGCGCCCGCGGCTTTTGGCTTGGCTTTGCCGCCTACCTGCTTCCCTCGTTTCCGATCGCCTATATCTGGCGCCTCGTCCTGTTCGAGCAGAATTACCACGCGCTCCAGATCTACCGCGACGAGCCGGTAATCGCGTTCGGACTGGGTTCGATGATCATCCAGGGCGCGATGTTCTCGTGGCTGTTCCCGCGCGTATTTGCACAACGTAGCGGCTCGTTTCTGAAGAACGGGCTGCTGTACGGTCTTGGCGCAGGCCTGCTGTCGTGGTCGTTCACCACGCTCGCGGTCGCAGCCAAGAATGTGATGGTTTCCGTGCCGGACTACGTGCTGCTCGAAACCGCGTTCACGATCCTGCAATTCGCAGTCGTGGGGCCGTTGATCGCCCTCGCCTACCGATATGATGCGGAGGAAACAAGCTCGAAGGCATGAGCAATCTTCACTATCCGCAATTCTGCGCACTCGCCCGCGCGGCGGAGATCATCGGCGAGCGTTGGACTCTCCTGATCATCCGCGAGCTTCTTCTTGGGCCGAAGCGATTTGGCGATCTCCTGGATCATCTTGACGGCATGAGCCCCACCTTGCTGACAACGCGCCTCACCGCCCTGATCGAGTGCAACGTCGTACGGCGAACCGCCTTGCCGCCGCCGGCCAATGCGCAGGTATACGAATTGACCGAGATCGGCCGGGAAGTTCAGCCCGCGATCCGGGAGTTGATCCGCTGGGGCGGCCGCTTCCTGTTCCCACCGGTGCCCGGCGACACGTTCGAGCCGGATTGGGTGCTGCTGGGCCTGGATGCCATTGCGAAGCGTTCACCCGTGCCGGAAATCAGGATCGGCCTTACGGTCACCCATGGCAAGAAATCGGCAGGCTTCACCGTCGCGGGCGGCGGCTTCGGGACGGCGATTGAGAGGGGCATCACCGATTGCAAGGGGACGCTGGAAGCTCCGTTCGACGCGGTGCTCCAGATTGTCGGAACGAGCGTGTCCCTGCAGGACGCGATCGATGCGAAGCGCGCCAGCGTGAGCGGCTCGATGGCCCTCGTCCGCAAGCTTCCCCTTCTGTTCGACCTGGCGGAACGCCGGCGCATAACGCCCGCTGCAATCTGACGGAGGGGCCGGTGGCCTGGACGAAATCACCACAGTCGCTGATCGACCTGTTCGACAAGTCGGTTCCGCCAGGCGCAAATATCTCCCGCCGCAAGATGTTCGGCTACCCGGCGGCCTTTGCCAACGGAAATCTGTTTATTGGGCTGCACCAGAACGATTTCGTCATGCGGCTCTCGGAGCAGGATCGCGCCCGGTTTAGCGCCGAATTTGGCGAACGGATCTTCGAGCCGATGAAGGGCCGGCCGATGCGTGAATATGTTCGGTTGCCAGAGGAGCTACTGGCCGACGCGGACAAGCGCGCATCCTGGATCGATCTTTCGCTGCACTATGCCGAGGCAATCGCGCCGAAGGCGACGTCTCCAAAGAAAAAGCAATTGCCCCGATCGATGAAAAGGAGTCGAGTATGAAGAAATTCGTGCTGTTGCACTACGGGTTTGTGAAACCTACCCCGGAAATCATGGCCGCCTGGGGCAAATGGTTCGAGGCAACCAAGCCGCATACCGTGGACATGGGCGGCTTCGGCAATGGTCGCGAAATCTCGAAAGGCGGAACGAAGGACCTTCCGCTCGGACCCGACTCCATCACCGGCTTCACAATCGTCAACGCGGCAAGTCTCGACGACGCCGAGAAGATGGCGCAAGGCAACCCTTTCATTTCGAGCATTCGAGTCTACGAAGTAAGGTCGGGCTGACGCGGAAGACCACCGGCGCTACTTGCACTGCGCAGCGTTTCTCACCGCGGTCAGGTCGGCACCGGAGTTGTTGGACGGACGCTTCCTGGCGGCTTCATCCGCTGCCGCGCAGGCAGCCGCGTCACCGTTCTGGAAGCGCGCGATGGCGAGATTGGTCCAGGCGTCGCCGAAATCCGGCGCATCCTTGACCGCCTGCTCCAGCATCGGCTGCGCATCGCGCGGGCGTTTTGCGATCAGCAACATGCGGCCATAGTCGGCCCTGAGCGCCTTCACCGGATTGGGCTGTTTGAGCGCGATCCTGAACAGCTCATCGGCGGCATCGAGATCATTGAAGCGAAATTGCGCGACCACCGCGAGGCCGTGATAGACGGCGCTCTGCTCCGGCGAAATGAGAAACGCCTGGTTAAACCGTAACGCGGCCTCACGTATCTTGCCGGTATTCACGGCCCTCCAACCACGCAGGGTTATTTCGTCGAAGGCTTTTTCGCGAGAGCCTGTCGCCCCGATGATGGCGCTTACAAACTTCTCGTCCGCGGCCTTCTCTTCCGAATTCTTGACTGCAAATCCGAAAAACGGCTGCTCGTTGGTCGGCGCTGTATAGCTTCGCTTCATCACCTGCACGCCTGGCGCCACCTCGACGCTGTCAGCCGCGGCAGCAAGCGGCGACGCCAGCATCACCACACATGCGACGGCCCGAATGGCCTGCCTCAGAAAGTTCTCAAAACTGTTCATTCGCGCTTGTCCCGTTCCTTACGCAGCTTGGCCCAGTAGTCCAGCCGCTTGCGAATCTCGCGCTCGAAGCCGCGATCGGGTGGATCGTAAAACGTCTGCCGCCCCAGAGCTTCCGGAAAGTAGTCCTGCCCGGAGAACGCGTCCGGCGCGTCGTGATCGTATTCGTAGCCGGAGCCGTAGCCTTCCGACTTCATCAATTTTGTCGGCGAATTGAGAATATGTTTTGGCGGCAGCAGCGAGCCGCCCTCTTTCGCCGTGCGCGTCGCCGCGCCGAAGGCCTTGTAGGCGGCATTCGATTTCGGCGCGGTGGCGAGATAGATCACGGCCTGCGCAATCGCGAGTTCGCCCTCAGGAGACCCAAGAAAATCGAAGGCGTCCTTGGCAGCATTGCAGATCACCAGCGCCTGCGGATCGGCAAGGCCGATATCCTCCACCGCCATGCGCACGACGCGCCGCGCCAGGAATAGCGGGTCCTCGCCGGCGTCCAGCATGCGCGCGAGGTAATACAGCGCGGCGTCGGGGTCCGAGCCGCGCACGGACTTATGCAGGGCCGAGATCAGGTTGTAATGGCCATCAGCCGACTTGTCGTAGATCGGCGCGCGGCGTTGCAGGATCTCCTGCAACTGGGCGGCGTTGAAGATTTCGTCCCTGCGCGCGGCGCGCCAGACCTCTTCGACCAATGTCAGCGCCGCACGGCCGTCGCCGTCGGCCATCCGCACCAGCACGGCGCGCGCCTCGGCATCGAGCGGCAATTTTCGTCCCTCGACCCTCTCGGCATGCGCAAAGAGCTTTTCGATCGCGGCAGCATCGAGCGAATGAAACACCAGCACGCGCGCGCGCGACAACAGCGCGGCGTTGAGCTCGAATGACGGGTTTTCCGTGGTGGCGCCGACCAGCACCACGGTGCCGTCTTCCATGACAGGTAGAAAGGAATCCTGCTGCGCGCGGTTGAAGCGATGCACCTCGTCGACGAACAACAGCGTGCCCTTGCCCATTTCGCGACGGGCGCGCGCGGCGTCGAAGACCTTCTTCAAATCGGCGACGCCGGAAAACACTGCCGAAATCTGCTCGAAATGCAGTTCAGTGGCATCCGCCAGCAGCCGCGCCACCGTGGTCTTGCCGGTGCCCGGCGGTCCCCAGAACACCAGCGAGCCGAGCGTGCGCGTCTCCAGCATCCGCGTCAGCGCGCCATCGGGACCGAGAATGTGATCCTGTCCGACGACATCGGCAAGCGAGCGCGGGCGCAGCCGGTCGGGAAGCGGACGCGGCGCATCCTCCTCCATCCCTGCCGCGGCAAAGAGATTGGTCGCCTCACGGGGTTTCTTCGGGCTCATCCGCCGAGCGTCACGTTGATCTGCTGGCCGCCGCGCACCACGACGATGCGCCAGAGCCTGGACGAGGTTTTCGAAGCCTTGTCGAGGTCGCTGGTCTTGCCGATTTTCTGATTGTTGACCGCAAGGATGATGTCGCCTTTCTGGAAGCCGACGCTTGCGGCAGTACCACCATCGGCGAGATCGATCACGACGACGCCCTCGGCCTGGGAATCCAGATGCAGCTCGTCGGCAACCGCCGGCGAAATATTGGCGACCTTGGCGCCCTGGAACGGCGAGCGCGCAGTGAGCACGATTTCATCGCGGTTGGTGTCGGGGGCGGTCTCCAGCGGCACCGTGACCTTGACGGTCTTTCCGCCACGCTGCACGTCGATCTGTGCGGCGCCCCCGAGTTGCCTTGTGGCGAAGCGGTAATCGAACGCGTTGGGTTCGTCGATTGGCTGCCCTTCGATGGCGACGATCAGATCAGACGGCTTCAGACCGGCGCGTGCGGCCGGACTGTTTGGTGTGACATTGGCGACCAGGGCGCCGTTCGGCAGTTTCAGCCCCAGCGTCTCGGCAATTTCAGGCGTCACCGCCTGCAGTTTCGCACCCAGCCACGGCCGCTTGACGGCCTTGCCGCCGCTCTTGGCGGAGGCCACGACCACGCGCACCATGTTTGTGGGGATCGCAAAGCCGATGCCCTGCGAGCCGCCGGAGCGCGAGAAGATTGCGGTGTTGATGCCGACCAGCTTGCCGGTCATGTCGACCAGCGCGCCGCCGGAATTGCCGGGATTGATCGCGGCATCGGTCTGGATGAAGAACTGGTAATCGGTCACGCCGACCTTGGTGCGGGCCAGCGCCGAGACGATGCCGTGGGTCACGGTCTGGCCGACGCCGAAAGGATTGCCGATCGCGAGCACGACGTCGCCGACCAGCAATTCATCGGAATTGGCAAAGTCCAGCGTCGCAAATTTCTCTCGTCCGTCCTTCACGCGCAGCACGGCCAGATCCGTGCGGCTGTCCTTCAGCACGATCTCGGCCTCGAACTCGCGCTTGTCGGCGAGCGAAATCTTGACCTGATCGGCGCCCTCGATGACGTGGTTGTTGGTGACCACGAGCCCCGAGGCATCGACCATCACGCCCGATCCCAGCGAGCGCTGCATCTGTTCGGGCTGCATTCCAGGCACGCCGAAGAAGCGGCGGAAGATCGGGTCATCCAGCAGCGGGTTGCGATTCTGTATCGTCTTGGCGGCATAGACGTTCACGACTGCCGGCTGCGCGCGCTGCACGATCGGCGCGTACGACAACCGCAACTCGGCGCCCGAGGTTGGCACGCGCCGATCCTGCGCCAGCGCCGGCGTTGCAACCACTGCGGAAACCAGCAGCAAGGCGAAAGAGCGGATCGTCAACGTCATGCAAGAATCCCAAAATTGATGGCCCCAGATATAGATGCGAGGCAGCAACGAGAGAAGATAAGGCGGTACACATACTGCCGGTCAGGCCGCGCGATCGGGCACTTTCGCGGTGTCGGAGGCCGGCGCATAGGATAGCCTTTCCTGATGGCCCTCGCCCCATGCCCTGAGCGTCTCGATCACCGGCCGCAGGCTCTCGCCGATCTCCGACAGCGAGTATTCGACCCGCGGCGGCACCTCGGCATAGACCTTGCGGATCACGAGCTTATCGTCCTCGAGCGCGCGAAGCTGCTTGGTCAGCATGCGCTGGGTAATCCCCGGCATCCGCCGCCGCAACTCCCCGAAGCGCTGGGTGCCGGCCTGCAGGTGAAACAGGATCACGCCTTTCCACTTGCCATCGATCAAATCGAGCGTCGCTTCAACTGCGCAGCCCGGCCGACGGGCAAAATTCCGCCGTTTCATGAGTTTTTCCTGGAGTTTCCCCAATAGTATCCAAACAGGGACTAGTTCCCCAAATTTACAGTACTTGCCAAGCGGATGCTAGAGCGACAGTTAGGCAATCAATCTGTCAAACACGGAGGAGGCACGGACATGAAGGCCGTCGGATACAAAAAATCGCTCCCCATCGAGGACGCGAATGCGCTGATTGATTTTGAGGCCGCCAAGCCGGAACCGACGGGCCGCGACATCCGCGTCGCCGTCAAGGCGATCTCGGCCAACCCGGTCGATTACAAGGTCCGCAAGCGCGCCGCACCGCCCGAGGGCGAAACGAAAATCCTGGGCTACGACGCAGCCGGCATCGTCGATGCCGTCGGCCCGGACGTGACGCTGTTCAAGGCAGGTGACGAAGTGTTTTACGCGGGCTCGATCCTGCGCCAGGGGACGAACGCGGAATTTCACCTGGTCGACGAGCGGATCGTCGGCCGCAAGCCGAAATCGCTGTCGTTCGCGCAGGCCGCGGCACTGCCGCTGACCTCGATCACCGCCTGGGAATTGCTGTTCGATCGGCTCGGCGCCGCGCCGGGCAAGAGCCTAGATCCGCGCACGTTGCTGATCACCGGCGGCGCCGGCGGCGTCGGCTCGATCCTGACCCAGCTCGCGCGCCGCCTCACCGGGTTGACGGTGGTCGCTACCGCCACGCGTCCGGAGTCGCAAAAATGGTGCCGCGATCTCGGCGCGCATGCGGTGATCGATCATGCCCAGCCGATGAAGGAGCAGATCGAAAAGTTGAAAGTGCCGCCGGTCGCGCTGGTCGCGAGCCTCACCTTCACCGACCAGCACTACAAGGCGATCGCGGATTTCATCGCGCCGCAAGGCAAGTTCGGCCTGATCGACGATCCCCCGGAATTCACCGTCTCCGCCTTCAAGGGCAAGGCGGTTTCGATCCACTGGGAATCGATGTTCACGCGCTCGTCATTCCAGACGTCTGACATGATCGCCCAGCACCACCTCCTGAACGACGTCTCCGACCTCCTCGACAAGGGCGTGCTGCGCACCACGCTGGACCAGACTTTTGGCACCATCAACGCGGCCAATCTGAAGCGCGCGCATGCGCTGCTAGAGAGCGGCAAGTCGCGCGGCAAGATCGTGCTGGAGGGCTGGTAGCGGCCCAACAACGGGGTTGATCTGGAGGTCGATTCAAGGGAGCCTGTTCTATCGATCCGGGATGGCTGTCGCCGAAAGCCCCGGCGCGAATTGCCGGGGAACACGGGAGACAGGAGACCTGTTCGACATGATACGAATGTTTCTGGCGGCCGCGCTGGCGTCGTCCTGCGTGGTGGGCTGCGCGTCGATCGCAACGGCACAAGGCAGTTACCCCGAAAAATCGCTGCAGTTGATTGTGCCCTATCCAGCGGGCGGAGCTGGCGACGTCGTCGGGCGCATCATTGCCGGCGAGCTCGAGACGCGTCTGGGCAAGCCCGTGATCGTGCTCAATCGCCCCGGTGGCGGCACGACGATCGCCGCCAAAGAGGTCGCCAAGGCGGCACCCGACGGTTACACCCTGCTCACCAGTTCGAATTCGACCTTCACCCTGCAGCACGCCGTGAAGGAGAACGTGCCGTACGATAGCGGCAGGGATTTCGAGCCGATCGCCCAGACCGGTACCCTGACCATGGTGCTGGTCACGCATCGCGACAGCCCGATCAAGGACGTTGCGGCGCTTGTCGCGGCGGCGAAGGCCAATCCCGACAAGCTGTCGCTGGCGTCCTTCGGCGTAGCCACCATTTCGCATTTCGCCGGCGAACTGTTCAAGTCGAGCGCCGGCATCAAGATGCTGCACCTGCCCTACAAGGGCAGTGCGCCGGCGATGAACGACCTGATCGGCAAGCACATCGAGTACCACGTGGACACCGTGATCGCGATCAGGCCGCAACTCGAAGCCGGCACGGTTCGCCCGCTGGCGGTGTTCTCCGCCAAGCGCTCGCCGTTCCTTCCCGACGTTCCGACTCTCGCCGAACTCGGTTATCCCAATATCGACCTCGTCTCCTGGGGTACCGTGGTCGCGCCCAAGGAATCCCTCCGGCCATACGCGACCGGCTGGCCTCGGCGCTGGAAGAGGCGATCGCAAGTCCTTCGGTGATCGAACGCCTTAAGAAGGTCGGGTACGAAGCCGGCTTCAAGCGCTATCCGGACTGGCCGGGTTTCATCGCCAAGGAAACGGCCGAGATGAAGGAACTGGCCCGCAAGGGCGGCATCAAGGAAGAGTAATGCCGACATGACCGAGCCGTGCGATCTGCCCGCGGTGAAGGCCCGGGCGCTGATCGGCGAACGCAAGCTTTCGCCGGTCGAACTCATGGACAGTTGCATCCGCCGCATCGAGGAAATCGATCCGGCCGTCAATGCGATCATCGCGCGCTCGTTCGATACGGCGCGCGCGGCTGCGCGGGAAAGCGAGGCTGCCGTGATGCGCGGCGATGCGCTCGGGCCGCTGCACGGGCTCCCGCTCGGGGTCAAGGATCTGATCGACGCCAAGGGGCTGCCGACGAGTTTTGGCAGCATGCTGTTCGCGGACAATATCGCGGCCGAGGATGAGGCGATCGTCGCGATGCTCAAGCGCGCCGGCGCCATCGTCATCGGCAAGACCAACGTCCCCGAATGGGGCGCGGGCGGCAACACCCGCAATGCGCTTCATGGCGCCACCGGCAATCCCTTCGATCCCGAGCGCTCAGCCGCCGGCTCGTCCGGCGGATCGGCGGTAGCGCTTGCAACCGGCATGGTGCCGCTGGCGACCGGTTCGGACACCGGCGGCTCGGTCAGGAACCCCGCCGCCTTTTGCGGTGTCGTCGGATTCCGCCCCTCCCCGGGTTGATCGCCAGCAACAGCCGCAACATGGCCTGGCTGCAGATCTCGCAACTCGGGCCGATGGCGAGAAACGTATCGGACGCGTGCCTGATGCTTTCCTGCATGCTCGATCGCGACGCGCGCGATCCGTTGTCGGCCATCCTTCACGCCGGCGGAACGCCCGTGCGCGAGACCTATCGCGATCCGCCACGGACCGATCTCGCCAGCTTGCGCATCGCGGCGACCTGCGATTTCGGGTTTGCGCCGACGGAACGCGTCATCGCCGAGACGTTCAAAACGAAGCTCGCGACATTCGGATCGGCATTCCGCCGCGTCGCATGGACCCATCCTGATTGCAGCCATGCCGACGAGGTGTTCCGGATCTTGCGCGCCGTCGCATTTTTGGGCCGGCACCGAGAGCTTGCCGAAAAATATCCGGACAAGGTGGGTCCCAATGTCAGCGACAACGTGGCCGAGGGGCTCGGCTATTCCGCCCTCGACGTGGCGCGCGCGCTCTCGCTGCAGACCGCGCTTTATCGGAGCTGGCAGACATTTTTCGGCGAGCATGATTTTGTCATTGCGCCGACGGTCACGATCAGCCCGCGGCCGTGGTCGGAGCTCTACCCCGCCAACATCGATGGCACGCCGACCAAAAGCTATTTCCACTGGCTGGCGCTGGCCTATGCCGTGACCAATGCCGGACACCCGGCGGTGGCGATACCGGCCGGCCGCGACGGCACCGGATTGCCGTTCGGCATTCAGATCATCGGCCCGCGAGGCGGCGACCTCGCGACGCTTTCAGTGGCCCGCGAGATCGAGGCGCTGCTTGAGGCCAATCTGGAGACGGCCCGTCCCGTCCCTGACCTCGCCTGGCTGCGCCGACAGCCTCCGATTTCCAGCCGGCCAGGTTTTCTGGATTTCGACTGATCCGGCTCCATTCGAAGCCGTCACCTGAACGCTCGTTCATCAAAGTTAAATCTGACGCCAGAGCGGTCTGGAGGCCGGCACTTGGGCAACGAACTTCACTCGAATGTGTTTAGTAAGTGTCTGTTTTTGCGAAAGAGCGAACTTCGCTCGAATGTAAAGTATTGGGCGTCTGAATTACGGAAAGGAGTAATCCATGAGGAAAGCACCTTTGGCCTTGGCCGCAGCGGCGGTCTTGGGCTTGACCGCGGTAACGGCGCCGTCGCCGGCAGAGGCCCACTGGCGCGGTGGGGGATTTTTCCCGGCCGTGGCTGGCGGACTGATCGCGGGCGCGGTGATCGGCGGACTGGCTTCGAGCGCCTACGCCTATGGTCCGGGTTACGGATATTATGGCGGCTACCCGTATTACGGTGGGTATTACGGCGGTTATGCGCCGGCCTACTATGGCGGCTATTACAGCGAGCCTTATTATCCCGTTGTTCGGTACCGTCGTGTGGTTCGCCCGGCGTTCGCCTACTATGGCGGTCCGCGATTCTATGGTCCGCGGTATTACGGCGGCTACTGGCGTCGCTGGTGATCAGCAAAATGAAAAAGGGCCGCCAGACATGGCGGCCCTTTTTTGCATGGAGCGACGAGAACACCTCAGTCGATCTCATGCACCACCGTACGCGTGGCAGGGTCGACCAGCATCACGCGATTGTCCGAGTAGACATAGCGATACTTGGTCACCGACGGGCCCCAATCCGAAGGCACTGCCTCGAGTTCGACCTCGGTCGGCACCCTGGCACCCACCACGATCTTTTCCCGTGTTTCCACCGGACGGAGCTTGCGCTCAGTCACGTAGCTCTTGATCTTCGTGCGATATTCCGGCTCGATCCGAATCGTGGCGCCCGCAGTTCCGGTGGTCGTGTCGGGAGTGATGACCGTGGTTTGGGCGTTGGCCATGGTCGCAACCAGCGACGCTGCCGCCGCCAAAGTAAGCAGCTTCTTCATCGGGGTCCTCCTCAAGCCGCATCAGCGCGGCATCAGGAAAAACGGTTTCTGCGCGCCCTTGTTCCGCCTGAA
Organism: Bradyrhizobium sp. RDI18; assembly: GCF_043203335.1. Taxonomy (NCBI): domain Bacteria; kingdom Pseudomonadati; phylum Pseudomonadota; class Alphaproteobacteria; order Hyphomicrobiales; family Nitrobacteraceae; genus Bradyrhizobium; species Bradyrhizobium sp. RDI18. The sequence continues at coordinate 1,688,268 of NZ_JBICRN010000008.1, forward strand.
CGACCGCTTCCACATCGTTGCTGGCTAAACCGGCGCGACGCCCTGGACGAAAATCAGACGACGATCCAGCGCGGTCTGCCGCAGCTTGAGTGCCTCGTCGTATTCCGGCGAGACGTACCACTCGCGCAAACGTTCCATTGTCGGAAATTCCACGACGATGATGGTTTTCGGTGGCGGGCTACCCTCGATCAAACTTGCAGGGCCGCCGCGCACGAGGTAGCGGCCGCCATACTTTGCAATCGTCTTGGCCGCGATGCTGCGATAGCTCTCGAAGTCGGCGGCATCGCGCATCTCGACTTCGGAAATAGCGTAGGCTGACATCATTCACCTCGCGCGCGGTGTCTGCGCATCACCGGATTTCGACGATCTCCGCTTCGCCTCCGGCGATGGCGACGACGTCGCCGACACCCTTGCCGAACAGCGCGCGCGCCAGCGGTGAGCCGTGCGAGATCGTGCCGTGCGCAGGTTCGGCCTCGTCTTCGCCGACGATCCGGAACGTCTGTCGCCGGTCGTCCTCGCGCACGATGGTGACGGTGTGACCGAAGCGCACGACGGAATTGTCTGATGGCTCGGGGGCCACCCTTGCCGTGGCGCGGCGAGCATTCCAATAGCGGAAGTCACGGCGAGCGCTGGCCAGCGCCGCGCGATCGCCGGCGGATTGCGCCGCAGCCTGGGCCGCCTCGGCCGCAGCCAATGCCTGCTCGATCCGGCTGAGACCTTCAGCCGTCACGTCATTCGGAAGATCGGAGATTGGCCGGTCAGGCAGACCTTCGACGTCCTCTGTGTCCTTGACGAACGCCCTACTCATGGATGTCAAACGTTTGGCGGCCCGAGACGTTCCTGTGAAGTCACGCGCCGGCCGCGGGCGCGGGCGCGCCGGGCAACAAAAAAGCGGCGCTTTTGGCGCCGCTTTTGAAACCTTCGATTTGGAAGAGTTACGCCGCTTCGGCGGACTTCTCCTCCACCGGACCAGAATCCTGGCCCTTGGCGTCGACGTCGCGGTCGACGAATTCGATCACGGCCATCGGGGCGTTGTCGCCGTAGCGGAAACCGGCCTTGATGATGCGGGTATAGCCGCCCTGGCGGTCCTTGTAGCGAGGCGCCAGCGTGTCGAACAGCTTCTTGACCTGATCGACGTCGCGCATCTCGGAGATCGCCTGGCGGCGCATGGCCAGCCCACCCTTCTTGCCGAGGGTAACGAGCTTCTCGACGATCGGGCGCAGTTCCTTGGCCTTCGGCAGCGTGGTGACGATCTGCTCGTGCTTGATCAGCGCGGCGCACATGTTGGCGAACATCGCGCGGCGATGCTCGGCGGTGCGGTTGAGCTTACGATGAACCTTGCCGTGACGCATTGATGTATTCCTTGATTTGTCTTCGTCGCGACGGTTCGTCGGACTTGTTGCTCAGGTGGGCTGCCTGCGTTCGCCCCAGTGTGGCGAGTAGCGAATAGCAAATAGCGAATAGTTTCTCCCCTATTCGCTGTTCGCCACTCCTATTCGCTCAGTAGTGATCCTCGAAGCGCTTGGCGAGTTCGTCGATGTTCTCCGGCGGCCAGCCCGGCACTTCCATGCCGAGATGCAGACCCATCTGGGCCAGCACTTCCTTGATCTCGTTCAGCGACTTGCGGCCGAAGTTCGGGGTGCGGAGCATTTCCGCCTCCGACTTCTGCACGAGATCGCCGATATAGACGATGTTGTCGTTCTTCAGGCAGTTTGCCGAACGCACGGACAGCTCGAGCTCGTCGACCTTCTTGAGGAACGCCGGGTTGAAGGCGAGATCGGGGATGATCTCCTGCGCGACTTCCTTGCGCGGCTCTTCGAAGTTCACGAACACGTTGAGCTGATCCTGCAGGATGCGCGCGGCATAGGCCACCGCGTCCTCCGGCGAGATCGCGCCGTTGGTCTCGATCGTCATGGTCAGCTTGTCGTAGTCGAGGATCTGGCCCTCGCGGGTGTTCTCGACCTTGTAGGAGACCTTGCGCACGGGCGAGAACAGGCTGTCGACCGGGATCAGGCCGATCGGCGCATCCTCGGGCCGGTTGCGCTCGGCGGCGACGTAGCCCTTGCCGGCGGCGACCGTGAACTCCATGCGGATTTCAGCGCCCTCGTCCAGCGTGCAGATCTGCAGCTCGGGATTGAGCACTACGATGTCGCCGACGGTCTGGATGTCACCGGCGGTGACGACGCCCGGACCCGACTTCTTCACGACCATGCGCTTGGGGCCTTCGCCCTGCATCTTGATCGAGATGTCCTTGATGTTGAGCACGATGTCGGTGACGTCCTCGCGAACGCCCGCGATCGAGGAGAACTCGTGCAGCACGCCGTCGATGTGCACCGACTGCACGGCGGCGCCCTGCAGCGACGACAACAGGATGCGGCGCAGCGCGTTACCGAGCGTCTGGCCGAAACCGCGCTCGAGCGGCTCGGCGACGACGGTCGCAAACCGGGTCGCATCGCCGCCCGGCGTTACCTGCAGCTTGTTCGGTCGAATAAGTTCTTGCCAATTTTTCTGGATCGTCACTTTGTCACCCCTTCGGGTCAATAGACCGGCCAGTCGATCCGCCTTCAGATCACTGGCGTTGGAGATCGCGGATCAGTCCGCGGAAAATTCCAAAAGCAATCGCGAGCGGCACAACCGCCCGCGACCAGATATCAAACGCGCCGGCGCTTGCGCGGACGGCAACCATTGTGCGGGATCGTCGTCACGTCGCGGATAGACGTGACGGTGAAGCCCGCGGCCTGCAGCGCGCGAAGCGCCGATTCGCGGCCCGAACCGGGGCCGGCAACTTCCACTTCCAGCGTGCGCATGCCGTGTTCCTGCGCCTTCTTGGAAACGTCTTCAGCCGCGACCTGCGCGGCGTAGGGGGTCGACTTGCGCGAGCCCTTGAAACCCATCGTGCCGGCCGAGGACCAGGCAATGGTATTGCCCTGCGCGTCGGTGATGGTGATGGTCGTGTTGTTGAAGGACGAATTCACGTGCGCGATGCCGGAGGCGATGTTCTTGCGTTCGCGACGGCGGACGCGGGTGGCTTCCTTGCCCATTACCTTAAAACCTTCCTGTGATCTCAAACGCCGCCGTACTGCCAGCGGCTACACCTAAAAACGCGAGTGGCTGATAGCGAGCAGCGAATAGATTTCTGTTCGCCATTCCCTATTCGCAATTTGCCGAATTACTTCTTCTTGCCGGCGATCGATTTGGCCGGGCCCTTGCGCGTGCGCGCATTGGTGTGGGTGCGTTGACCGCGCACCGGAAGGCCGCGGCGATGACGCAGGCCGCGATAGCAGCCGAGGTCCATCAGACGCTTGATGTTGATGCCGGTCTCGCGGCGAAGGTCGCCTTCGACGAGATAGTCGCGGTCGATGACTTCGCGGATCTGCAGGACTTCCTGGTCGCTCAACTGGCTGACGCGACGATCAGCCGGGATCTTGACCTTCTCCATGATCTCGGACGCGTTCTTCTGGCCGATGCCATGGATGTACTGGAGCGCGATCAGAACGCGCTTGTTGGTCGGGATATTCACGCCGGCAATACGGGCCACGGACTTCTCTCCTGTCGCCGATCCCTCATGGATCGGGCTATGTTCTTGCTAACTCGGGCAGGTGTCCGCAAACGCGAACACGACGCCCTCCCCTCATCTCTTTCGGGGCCCGGCATCGTCAAAAAACTATCCGACTTGGATGCGGGGCTTATTAAAGGATTCAACTCGGTTTCGTCAACCGCCTCTATCGCTTAGCTCGCTTTTTCGTGACTTTTTTGGCCGCTTTCCGGACGGTCTTTTGGGCGCTTGCGCCCCCTCGCCCTCTGGCCGCCGAAACGGCCTTCCGAGCAGCCTTCTTGTTGCCAGCCGTTTTGGCCCCTCTGGAGGCCGATTTGGCGGCCTTACGCGCCGTTTTGACGGCCTTCTTGGAGGTTTTGGCGACCTTTTTGGCTGCCGGCCTGGCGGTCTTCCGTGCCTTGGCCTTCCGGGCCGTCGCCACCTTGGGTTCCAGCGCGCCGACAGCGGAGAGGATCCGGTTAACCTCCCGGGTTACCTGCTCGATGGTCATCATCCCGTCGACCGTCGCGAGCTTCCGCCGCTCGGAATAGTAGTGAATCAGCGGCTCGGTCTGCGACCGGTAGGCAGCGAGCCGTTTGGCCAGCACTTCCGGCGTGTCGTCAACACGCACCTCCTCGCCGCGCGCCAGCATCTCGGCGACGCGGGTTTCGACGCGCTGTAGCAGCGCGCTCTCATTGACGCGCAGTTCGACCACCGCGTCGAGCCTGAGATGCTTTTTCTTTAAGAGCTCATCCAGCGCCTCAGCCTGCGGCACCGTGCGCGGGAACCCATCGAGGACGAAGCCTTTGGCCGCGTCCGGTTGATCGATCCTGTCAGAAATGATTCCGACTACGACGTCATCAGGCACAAGCTGGCCGTTTGCCATGAGGTCCTTGGCCTTCAACCCGACCGGCGTCTCGGCGGCCACAGCCGCGCGCAGCATCTCGCCGGTCGAGAGCTGCACAATCCCATAGCGCTGCACCAGCCGCTGTGCCTGGGTACCCTTCCCCGACCCCGGCGGTCCCAAAAGGATCAATCTCATGACTAATCGCCCCCCGGCTTGGTGAGCGAAACACCGCACACCTTGTATTGAATTTCAGAGCGCTCCGCTGGTTAGCGGCGACGGCCCCTCAGTTTGGATTTCCGGATCAGCCCCTCATACTGATGGGCCAACAGATAACCCTGCACCTGCGCCACCGTATCCATGGTCACGCTGACGACGATCAGAAGCGAGGTTCCGCCGAAATAGAACGGCACCGAGGCATAGGAAATCAGGATTTCGGGAATCAGGCACACGATCGCCAGATAGATCGCGCCCAGCACCGTGATGCGCGACAGCACGTAATCGATATATTCGGCGGTGCGCTCGCCCGGGCGGATGCCGGGAATGAAGCCGCCGTGCTTCTTCAGATTGTCGGCGGTCTCGGTCGGGTTGAACACGATCGCGGTGTAGAAGAAGGCGAAGAACACGATCAGCGCCAGATAGAGGAACAGAAACAGCGGACGGCCATGGCTGAGCTGGGTGTTGAGCCACTGGAACCATTCCGGCCCCTTGCCGGCGTTGAAGTTCGCAACCGTCGCCGGCAGCAGCAACAGCGACGAGGCGAAGATCGGCGGAATGACGCCCGAGGTATTGAGCTTGAGCGGCAGATGCGAGGACTGCCCCTCGAACATCTTGTTGCCGACCTGGCGCTTCGGATATTGGATCAGAAGCCTGCGCTGTGCGCGCTCCATGAACACGATGAAGGCGATCACGGCGACCGCCATCACGATCACGATCAGGATCAAGCCGGTCGAGAGCGCGCCCTGGCGTCCCAGTTCGAGCATGTTGGCGAGCGCCGAAGGCAACTCGGCAACGATGCCGGCCAGAATAATCAGCGAAATGCCGTTACCGATGCCGCGCGAGGTAATCTGCTCGCCGAGCCACATCAGGAACATGGTGCCGCCGGTCAGCGTGATCGTGGTGGAAATCAGGAAGAACATTCCGGGCTCGCTGACCACGTTGCCGGCGCCCTGAAGTCCGATCGCGATGCCGTAGGCCTGAAACGTGGCCAGGATCACCGTGAGGTAGCGGGTATACTGGTTCAGGGTCTTGCGGCCCGCCTCGCCTTCCTTCTTCAAGGCTTCGAGCTTGGGCGATACCGTCGTCAGAAGCTGAATGATGATCGATGCCGAGATGTACGGCATGATGTTCAGCGCGAAGATCGCCATGCGGTTGATGCCGCCGCCAGCGAACATGTTGAACATGCCGAGAATGCCGCCGGCCTGCGACTTGAACACCTGCTCCCAGGCCGCGGGATCGATGCCGGGCAGCGGGATATAGGTACCGAGCCGATAAACAAGCAGCGCACCCAGCGTAAACCAGATGCGCTTCTTCAGTTCGTCGGCTTTGGCCAAAGCGCCGAAATTGAGGTTTGCCGCAAGTTGTTCTGCTGCTGAGACCATGTTCAGGCTTTCTCCCGCCGCCTCCCAGGCCGACGCCCCTTCCCGGGCAATCGGTAGACGCCGGACATTATTTGGTGCGCGGCTTCGATAAGTCCACTGGTCTATGCCCGCGATCAGGCGGGCATGACGCAGATGTTACGCCGCCTCGCCTTCCTTCTTGGCCGGGGCCAGGATCTTCACCGTGCCGCCGGCCTTCTCGACCGCCGCAACCGCGGACTTCGAGGCGCCGTGCACCTCGATCGCGAGCTTGGACTTGAGTTCGCCGCGACCGAGCAGCCGCAGGCCGTCCTTGGCACGGCGGATCACGCCGGCCTTCACCAGCGATTCAACCGTGACGGTTTCCTTGGTGTCGACCAGCTTGGCGTCGATCGCCTCCTGCAGCCGGTCGAGATTGATCTCGGCAAAGTCGAGCCGGAAGATGTTGTTGAAGCCGCGCTTCGGCAGGCGCCGATGCAGCGGCATCTGGCCGCCCTCGAAGCCCTTGATGCGCACGCCCGAACGCGCGGTCTGGCCCTTGCCGCCGCGGCCCGAAGTCTTGCCCTTGCCGGAACCGATGCCACGGCCGACGCGCATGCGCTTCTTGCGCGAGCCGGCGTTGTCGGCGATATCGCTGAGCTTCATCGCCCTGTCTCCTTGCTTACTTCTCGCCGACGATGCGGACGAGATGTTGAACCTTGCTGATCATGCCGCGAACTTCAGGGGTGTCCTGCAGCTCGGCAACCCGGCCGATCTTGTTGAGCTTGAGGCCGATCAGCGTCGAACGCTGCGAGTGGTGGCGGCGGATCGCGCTGCCGGTCTGCTCGACCTTGATCGTCTTTGCGGCCTTGGCCATCGTCTTAACTCCAAAGAGCGCTTGAAATTCGCGCCGGTTACTCAGCCACCACTTCGGCGTCGCCGCCGACGCGGCGCGATTGCAGCGTGGACACCTTGATGTTGCGGCGTGCCGCAACCGAACGCGGCGAATCCTGATGCTTCAGCGCGTCGAAGGTCGCGCGAACCATGTTGTAGGGATTCGACGAGCCGATCGACTTCGCCACCACGTCCTGGATGCCGAGCGTCTCGAACACCGCGCGCATCGGGCCGCCGGCGATGATGCCGGTACCGGCCGGAGCGGCGCGCAGGTAGACGCGGCCGGCGCCGTGACGGCCGGCGATGTCGTGATGCAGCGTGCGGCCTTCGCGCAGCGCCACGCGCGTCAGATTGCGCTTGGCCGACTCGGTCGCCTTGCGGATCGCCTCGGGCACCTCGCGCGCCTTGCCGTGGCCGAAACCGACCCGGCCCTTCTGGTCGCCGATTACGACCAGCGCCGCAAAGCCGAAGCGCTTGCCGCCCTTGACGACCTTCGCCACGCGATTGATGTGGACGAGCTTGTCGACGAACTCGCTGTCGCGCTCCTCGCGATCCCTGCTCCGTTCGCGTCCGCCGCGTTCGCGTTCACCTGCCATGGTGTTTTCCAATCTTTAGGGGAAGAAAGCCCCTGTCCTCGTAATTATCCAAAACCGTTTCGTTAGAAGCTCAGTCCGCTTTCGCGGGCGGCGTCCGCGAGCGCCTTGACGCGCCCGTGGTAGAGATAGCTGCCGCGATCGAACACCACTTCCTTGACGCCGTTCTTCACGGCGCGTTCCGCCAGCAGCTTGCCGACGGCCTTGGCCGCATCGATGTTGGCGCCGGTGTTGCCGGCCTCGCGCATGGTCTTTTCCAGCGACGAGGCGGAAGCCAGCGTCTCGCCCTTCAGGTCGTCGATGACCTGGGCGTAGATGTGCTTCGACGAACGGAACACCGACAGACGCGGGCGTCCATTGGCGGACCGGCGCAGCGAGTTGCGCACTCGCTGCTTGCGCCGGGCATTCGTGACCTTGAGTGACATGACCGGCTCCGTTACTTCTTCTTGCCTTCCTTGCGGAAGATGAATTCATTGGCGTACTTCACGCCCTTGCCCTTGTAGGGCTCCGGCGGACGGTAGGCGCGGATCTCGGCGGCGACCTGACCGACGCGCTGGGAATCGGTGCCCGAAATCGTGATCTCGGTCGGCTTCGGCACCGCGATGGTGATGCCTTCCGGGATCGCATAGACCACGTCGTGGCTGTAGCCGAGCGCGAGCTGCAGGTTCTTGCCCTGCATCGCGGCGCGATAGCCGACGCCGGTGATCTCGAGCTTCTTCTCAAAGCCCTTGGTGACGCCCTCGACCAGGTTCGCCACCTGCGCGCGCGCAGTGCCATACATGGCCTGCGCACGGTTGGTCTTGAACTTCGGCGCGACCTTGACCTCGCCCTGCTCGAACTTCACCTCGACGTCGTCATGCACGACGAACTGAAGCTGGCCCTTCGGCCCCTTCACCTTGACGGTCTGTCCCTCGACGGTCGCCGTCACACCGGACGGGATCGCCACAGGCCGTTTGCCAACACGTGACATGGCTAAAAATCCTTCCTCAGAACACCGTGAAGAGAACTTCGCCGCCCACATTCGCGTCTCGCGCGGCGTGGTCGGCCATGATTCCCTTCGGCGTCGACAACACCGAAATGCCGAGACCGTTGTTCACGCGCGGCAGGTTCCTCACCGAGGCGTAAACCCGGCGGCCCGGCTTCGAGACCCGCTCGATCTCGCGAATGACGGGCTCGCCGTCGAAATACTTCAACTCGATCTCGAGTTCGCTGCGGCCCGAGGCATGCTCCACGCTGGCATAGCCGCGGATATAGCCCTCGGCCTTCAGCACTTCGAGCACGCTGGCGCGCATCTTCGAGCCCGGGGTCGAGACCTTGGACTTCGAACGCATCTGCGCGTTGCGGATGCGGGTGATGAGATCGGAGATCGGATCGTGCGTTGACATCGTGACGACCCTCCTTACCAGCTCGACTTCACGAGCCCGGGAACCAGGCCCTTGGAGCCGAGTTCACGCAGCGCGATGCGGGAAAGCTTGTTCTTGCGGTAGTTCGAGCGCGGGCGGCCGGTCAGTTCGCAACGGTTGCGGATCCGCGTGGTCGACGAGTTGCGCGGCATCTGGGCGAGCTTCAGCGTCGCCGCAAACCGCTCTTCCATCGGCTTGGTCTTGTCGGCGATGATCGCCTTCAGCTTCGCACGCTGCGGGGCGGCGTTCTTGGCCATCCGCTTGCGCCGGTTGTTCTTCTCGATCGAACTCTTTTTTGCCATGCTTGGCTCCTGGGTTTCCGCGTTTGAGAGGCTTAGCTGCGTCTCACTGCCGGAACGGGAAATTGAATGCGGTCAACAAGGCGCGCGCCTCGTCGTCGGTCTTCGCCGTGGTGCAGACCGTGATGTCCATGCCGCGGGCTTCCGAAACCTTGTCGAAATCGATTTCGGGGAAAATGATGTGCTCCTTGAGGCCGAGCGAGTAGTTGCCGCGGCCGTCGAAGCTCTTCGGGTTGAGGCCACGGAAGTCGCGCACGCGCGGCAACGCCACGTTCACCAGGCGATCGATGAACTCGTACATCCGCGCTTTGCGCAGCGTGACCTTGCAGCCGATCGGCTGGTTCTCGCGCAGCTTGAAGGTCGCAATCGCCATCCGCGAATAGGTCACGATCGCCTTCTGGCCGGCGATCTGCGTCAGTTCGGCAGCCGCGGTCTCGGCCTTCTTGCGGTCGTTGACGGCATCGCCGACGCCCATGTTGAGCACGACCTTGTCCAGCCGCGGCACCTGCATGACGTTGGCATAGCCGAACTGTTCGGTCAGCTTGCCGCGAATGCTCTTGTCATACTCCGCGCGCAGGCGCGGCACGTAAGCGGTATCAGCCATCGATCTCTGCTCCCGAGCTCTTGGCAACGCGTACCTTCTTGCCATCAGCCTGAATCTTGAAGCCCACGCGGGTCGGCTTTCCGTCCTTGCCGACATAGGCGAGGTTGGACAGGTGGATCGGCGACTCCTTGGAGATGATGCCGCCTTCCTGGTTCTGGGTCTGCTTCTGGTGACGCTTCACCATGTTGACGCCGCGCACCAGCGCCTTGTTCTCGGCGGGGCGGACCTCGAATACTTCGCCGGTGCGACCCTTGTCGCGACCGGTCATAACCATGACCTTGTCACCTTTCCGGATCTTGGCAGCCATCACAGCACCTCCGGCGCAAGCGAGATGATTTTCATGTGGTTCTTGGCGCGAAGCTCGCGCGGCACCGGCCCGAAGATACGGGTGCCGACCGGCTCCGACTGGTTGTTGATCAAGACGGCGGCGTTGCGGTCGAAGCGGATGACCGAACCGTCGGCGCGGCGGATGTCCTTGCGGACCCGCACCACGACGGCCTTCATCACGTCGCCCTTCTTCACCTTGCCGCGCGGAATCGCTTCCTTGATCGACACGACGATAACGTCGCCCACGGTGGCATAGCGGCGCTTGGAGCCCCCCAGCACCTTGATGCACATGACACGGCGTGCGCCTGAATTGTCGGCCACGTCGAGGTTGGTCTGCATCTGAATCATTGATGCACCTCGTCCTCTTTCTGATGCGCTCGAATTAGCGCCTAAAATTTTCCCGATTACTCATCCGGCCAGGCCGAACAGATCTCAGGCGGTTTTCTTCTGTTCGCCCCGGACCACGGTCCAGCGCTTCAACTTCGAGATCGGCTTGCTCTCCTCGATCCACACCATGTCGCCCGGCTTGAACTCGCCGTTCTCGTCGTGCGCGTGGTAGTTCTTGGAGCGGCGGATCGTCTTCTTGTAGATCGGATGGGTGAAGCGGCGATCGACGCGCACCACCACCGTCTTGGCTTGCTTGTCGCTCACGACCACGCCCTGAAGGGTACGTTTCGGCATAATACGGCCTCTTACTTCTTCTTCGCGCGAACCTGCGCGGCGATGGTCTTGATGCGGGCGATATCGCGGCGGGCTTCGCGCAGCCGCGAGGTGTTTTCCAACTGCCCGGTGGCGCGCTGGAAACGCAGGTTGAAGCGTTCCTTCTTCAGATTGAGGACGGCATCCTCCCTCTGGTCGTCGCTCATCGCGCGGATGTCTTCAACTTTCATCGGGGCCATGAATGTTACTCCGCAATGCGCGCGACGAAGCGCGTCTTGATCGGCAGCTTGGCGGCGGCGAGCGTGAGCGCTTCCTTCGCGGTCTGCACGTTGACGCCGTCGATCTCGAAAATCACCCGGCCGGGCTTGACCCGCGCCACCCACAGTTCCGGCGTACCCTTGCCGGAACCCATGCGGACTTCGGCGGGCTTCTTCGACACCGGCACGTCCGGGAACACGCGGATCCAGACGCGGCCGGCGCGCTTCATGTGGCGGGTCAGCGCGCGGCGCGCGGCTTCGATCTGGCGGGCAGTGACGCGCTCGGGCGCCATCGCCTTCAGGCCGAACTGGCCGAACGACAACGTCGCACCCGAAGTCGCAACGCCGTGGATACGGCCCTTATGCGCCTTCCGGAACTTCGTTTTCTTTGGTTGCATCATGGCTTTGAGCCCTCAAACCTTCCTAATGTCTCACGCTGCGGCGGTGTCGCGGCGCGGACGCGCGGTATCGCCTTCGGCCATCTTCTTGTCCTGGGCCATCGGATCGTGCTCGAGGATCTCGCCCTTGAAGATCCAGACCTTGACGCCGCAGGTGCCGAACGTGGTGAACGCCGTCGCCACGCCGTAATCGACGTCGGCGCGCAGCGTGTGCAGCGGCACGCGGCCCTCACGATACCACTCCATGCGCGCGATTTCGGCGCCGCCGAGACGGCCCGAGCAGTTGATGCGGATGCCTTCGGCGCCAAGACGCATCGCCGATTGCACCGCCCGCTTCATGGCGCGGCGGAAAGCGACGCGGCGCTCGAGCTGCTGCGCGATCGATTCGGCAACCAGGGTGGCGTCGAGTTCGGGTTTGCGGATTTCGACGATGTTGATGACGACGTCGGAAGCCGTGATGTCGGCAACCCGCTTGCGCAGCTTGTCGATGTCGGCGCCCTTCTTGCCGATCACGACGCCCGGACGCGCCGAGTGGATCGTCACGCGGCACTTCTTGTGCGGACGCTCGATCACGATGCGGGCGACAGCCGCCTGCTTGAGCTCCTTGTGCAGGATCTCGCGGATCTTGACGTCTTCATGCAACAGCTTGCCGTACTCGTTCTTGCCGGCGAACCAACGCGAATCCCACGTGCGGTTGATGCCGAGACGCAGTCCGATTGGATTGATCTTTTGACCCATCGTTTTCTCCCGCGCCGCTTTAAGCGCTTGCCTCGGCCTCGACCTGACGAACCACGATGGTCAGGTGCGAGAACGGTTTATAGATACGGCCCGAACGGCCACGGCCGCGGGGCGAAAAACGCTTCATGACGATGCCGTTGCCGACGTGGGCCTCGGCGACGACGAGATCGTCGACTTCGAGGTCATGGTTGTTCTCGGCGTTCGCGATCGCCGATTCCAGGCACTTCTTGACGTCGACCGCGATCCGCTTGCGCGAGAACTGCAGGTCGGCGAGCGCAGCAGATGCCTTCCGGCCGCGGATCAACTGCGCGACAAGATTGAGCTTCTGCGGGCTGACGCGCAGCATCCGGGCGACTGCCTTGGCCTCGTTGTCCGCGAGGCTACGTTCGCGCTTTGGTTTGCTCATCGTCTATTCCTCAAGCCTTCTTGGCTTTCTTGTCGCCAGAGTGGCCATGGAAGGTACGGGTCGGCGAGAACTCGCCGAACTTGTGACCCACCATTTCCTCGTTGACCGAGACCGGCACGTGCTTCTGGCCGTTGTAGACGCCGAACACCAGGCCGACGAACTGCGGCAGGATGGTCGAGCGGCGGCTCCAGATCTTGATGACGTCGTGACGGCCGGACGCGCGCGCAGCATCTGCCTTCTTGAGCAGAGGCTTCGACGAACGGGCCTTTCCAGACTGAACGAACCATGTCCGGCGTTCCTTACTTCTTCCGCTTGTGGCGGCTTAGGAGGATGAATCGATTGGTCGACTTATTCGAACGGGTCTTCTTGCCCTTGGTCGGCTTGCCCCACGGCGTGACCGGGTGGCGGCCGCCCGAGGTGCGGCCTTCGCCGCCGCCGTGCGGATGGTCGATCGGGTTCATGACGACGCCGCGGTTATGCGGACGCCAGCCCAGCCAGCGGGTGCGGCCGGCCTTGCCGATCGAAATGTTCATGTGATCGGGGTTCGACACCGCACCGATGGTGCCGCGGCAACGGCCGTGCACCAGGCGCTGTTCGCCCGAGTTCAGGCGCAGAATGACGTATTCCTGGTCGCGGCCGACGATCTGGGCGTAGGTGCCGGCGGAACGGGCGATCTGGCCGCCCTTCCCGATCTTCATCTCGATGTTGTGGACGATGGTGCCGACCGGCATGTTGCCGAGCGGCATGACGTTGCCGGGCTTCACGTCGACATAGTTACCGGCAACCACCGTGTCGCCCACGGCCAGCCGCTGCGGCGCCAGGATGTAGGCCTGCTCGCCGTCCTGATACTTGATCAGCGCGATGAACGCGGTGCGGTTCGGATCATATTCCAGGCGCTCGACGACGGCGGGAACGTCGACCTTGTTCCGCTTGAAGTCCACCAGGCGATAGGCCTTCTTGTGGCCGCCGCCGCGGAAACGCACGGTGATGCGGCCGGTGTTGTTGCGGCCGCCATTGCCGAGCTTGCCCTCGGTCAGCGCCTTCACCGGCTTGCCCTTGTAGAGCGCCGAACGGTCGACCATCACCAGTTGGCGCTGGCCCGGCGTCGTCGGATTGTATGTTTTCAATGCCATCGCTGTGTCGCCTTATAGTCCGGTGGTGACGTCGATGCGGTGGCCCTCTTCGAGGGTCACGACAGCCCGCTTGACGTCCGACTGCGAACCGAAATTGCCGCGGAACACCTTGGTCTTGCCCTTGCGGACCAGGGTGTTCACGCTCTTCACCTTGACGTCGAACAGCTTCTCGACGGCTTCCTTGATTTGCGGCTTGGTCGCCTTGCTGGCGACCTTGAACACGACCTTGTTGTGCTCGGACGCCACCGTCGCCTTTTCGGTGACGACGGGAGCCACGATCACGTCGTAATGGCGCGGATCGATATTCTTCATTTGAAGCGCGCCTCCAGCGCATCGACTGCCGCCTTCGTCAGCACGAGCTTCTGACGGCGCAGAATGTCGTAGACGTTGATGCCCTGGATCGGCAGCACGTCGATGTTCGGAATGTTGCGGGCCGCGGTCGCGAAACCGTTGTTGAGCTCGGCACCGTCGATGATCAGCGCGTTGGTGAGCCCAAGGTCGTTGAAATGGCCGACCAGCGCCTTGGTCTTGGCTTCCTTGACCTGCGCACTGTCGATCACGATCAGGCCGCCATCCTTGGCCTTCGCCGACAGCGCATGCTTGAGCGCAAGCGCCCGCACCTTCTTCGGCAGGTCGGTCGCGTGGGAGCGAACCACCGGACCGAACGCACGGCCACCGCCGCGGAACTGCGGCACGCGGGCCGAGCCGTGACGGGCGCCGCCGGTGCCCTTCTGCTTGTACATCTTCTTGCCGGTGCGCCAGATTTCGGCGCGCCCCTTCGCCTTGTGCGTGCCGGCCTGGCGCTTGTTGAGCTGCCATTGCACGCAACGCTGGATGATGTCGGCGCGTGGCTCGAGACCGAAGATCGCGTCCGAGAGCTGGACCGATCCGGCTTCCTTACCTTCAAGCGTCGTGACTTTCAGTTCCATCTCACGCGCCCTCCTGCTCGGCCGGCGCAGCAGCAGCCTGCTCACCGCCAGCAACCTTAAACTTGCCGGGCTTCGGAGCTTCCTTCGGCAACGGCTTCTTCACGGCGTCGCGCACCGAGATCCAGCCGCCCTTGGAGCCGGGAACGGCACCCTCGACCAGAATCAGACCGCGCTCGACGTCGGTCTGCACCACACGCAAATTAAGCGTGGTGATGCGATCGACACCCATGTGACCGGGCATCTTCTTGTTCTTGAAGGTCTTGCCGGGATCCTGGCGTCCGCCGGTCGAACCGATCGAACGGTGCGAAACCGACACACCGTGGGTGGCGCGCAGGCCGCCGAAATTCCAGCGCTTCATGCCGCCGGCAAAGCCCTTACCAACCGAGGTGCCGGTGACGTCGACGAACTGGCCGACCACGAAATGGTCCGCCTGGATCTCGGCGCCAACCGGAATCAGCGCGTCTTCCGAGACGCGAAATTCGGCGACTTTTCGCTTGGGCTCGACCTTGGCCGCGGCAAACTGGCCGCGCTCCGCCTTGGGCAGATACACGGTCTTGCGGGTACCTGCACCGAGCTGCAGCGCGACGTAACCGTTCTTTTCGGTCGTGCGGTGGCCCAGCACCTGGCAATTGCCCAGCTTCAGCACGGTCACAGGGATATGTTCGCCGGCCTCCGTAAAGACCCGCGTCATCCCAACCTTTTGTGCGATCACTCCGGAGCGCATCGGCGTGCTTCCTGTTCTTTCTGTCCGCTAAAGTCGGACGAGCTAAAAAATCTTAGAGCTTGATCTCGACGTCGACACCGGCGGCCAGATCGAGCTTCATCAAAGCGTCGACGGTCTGCGGGGTCGGATCGACAATGTCGAGAAGGCGCTTGTGGGTACGCATCTCGAATTGCTCGCGGCTCTTCTTGTCGACGTGTGGCGAACGGTTGACGGTGAACTTCTCGATGCGGGTGGGCAGCGGAATGGGTCCGCGAACCTGGGCACCGGTACGTTTCGCCGTGTTCACGATCTCGCGGGTCGACGTATCGAGGATTCGATGGTCGAACGCCTTGAGACGGATGCGAATATTTTGGCCGTTCATTGCCGTTTGTCTTTCTTTGTCGCGTAGGGCGAGTGGTGAGCGGCGAATAGCGAATGGAGCTGGTCCACTCGCTACTCGCCATTCCCTATTCGCTTATTCGATGATGGCGGCGACGACGCCGGCGCCGACGGTGCGGCCGCCTTCGCGGATCGCGAAGCGCAGCTTTTCTTCCATCGCGATCGGCACGATCAGGTGCACTTCCATCGCGATGTTGTCGCCCGGCATCACCATCTCGGTGCCTTCGGGCAGGTGCACGACGCCGGTCACGTCGGTGGTGCGGAAGTAGAACTGGGGCCGGTAGTTGGTGAAGAACGGGGTGTGACGACCGCCCTCTTCCTTGGTCAGGATGTAGGCCTCAGCCTTGAACTTGGTGTGCGGCTTGACCGAACCCGGCTTCGCCAGCACCTGGCCACGCTCGACTTCCTCGCGCTTGGTGCCGCGGAGCAGCGCGCCGATGTTGTCGCCGGCCTGGCCCTGATCGAGCAGCTTGCGGAACATTTCGACGCCCGTGACGATGGTCTTCTGGGTGTCGCGCAGGCCGACGATTTCGATTTCCTCGCCGACCTTGATGATGCCGCGCTCGACACGGCCGGTGACGACGGTGCCGCGGCCCGAGATCGAGAACACGTCTTCCACCGGCATCAGGAACGGCTGGTCGACCGGACGCTCCGGCTGCGGAATGTATTCGTCGACATTGCGCATCAGCTCGAGGATGGCGTCGTGGCCGAGCTTCTTGTCCTTGTCTTCGAGGGCGGCGAGCGCCGAGCCCTTGATGATCGGGATCTTGTCGCCCGGGAATTCATACTTCGAGAGCAGTTCGCGAACTTCGAGCTCGACGAGCTCGAGCAGCTCCGGATCGTCGACCATGTCGCACTTGTTCAGGAACACGACGAGCGCGGGAACGCCGACCTGACGGGCAAGCAGGATGTGCTCGCGGGTCTGCGGCATCGGGCCGTCGGCGGCCGACACGACGAGGATCGCACCGTCCATCTGGGCGGCGCCGGTGATCATGTTCTTCACATAGTCGGCGTGGCCGGGGCAGTCGACGTGGGCGTAGTGGCGGTTCTTCGTCTCATATTCGACGTGAGCGGTCGAGATGGTGATGCCGCGCGCCTTCTCTTCCGGCGCCTTGTCGATCTGGTCGTACGCCGTGAACGTCGCACCGCCGGTTTCAGCCAGCACCTTGGTGATCGCTGCGGTCAGCGATGTCTTGCCATGGTCGACGTGACCGATGGTTCCGATGTTGCAGTGCGGTTTAGTACGTTCAAACTTTGCTTTGGCCATTTGACTCTCCGTTCAGTCGTTAGCTTGCAACCAACGACAATCAGGCAAACTTCTTCTGGACTTCTGCCGACACGTTCGCCGGCGCTTCAGCGTAGTGATCGAATTGCATCGTGAAGGTCGCGCGTCCCTGGCTCATCGAGCGCAGGTTATTCACGTACCCGAACATGTTCATGAGCGGCACCATCGCGTTGATGACGTTGGCGTTGCCCCGCATGTCCTGGCCCTGGATCTGGCCGCGCCGAGAATTCAGGTCGCCGATGACCGAACCGGTATAGTCTTCCGGGGTCACCACTTCGACCTTCATGATCGGCTCGAGCAGAACAGACTTGCCCTTCTGCAGCGCTTCGCGGAACGCCGCGCGCGATGCGATTTCGAAGGCCAGCGCCGACGAGTCGACGTCGTGGTACTTGCCGTCGACGAGCTGAACCTTGACGTCGACCACCGGGAAGCCGGCGACCACGCCCGAGCCCATCACGCTGTTGAGGCCCTTTTCGACGCCGGGGATGTATTCCTTCGGCACCGCGCCGCCGACGATCTTGGACTCGAACTCGTAGCCCTTGCCGGGCTCGTTCGGCTCCACGATGATCGACACTTCGGCGAACTGACCGGTACCGCCGGTCTGCTTCTTGTGCGTGTACTTGACTTCAGCGCGCTTGGTGACGCGCTCGCGGAACGCCACCTGCGGCGCGCCGATGTTGGCATCGACCTTGTAGGTGCGCTTGAGGATGTCGACCTTGATGTCGAGATGGAGTTCGCCCATTCCCTTCAAGATGGTCTGGCCGGACTCCTGGTCGGTCGACACGCGGAACGACGGATCTTCGGCAGCGAGCTTCGCCAGCGCGACGCCGAGCTTTTCCTGGTCGGCCTTCGACTTCGGCTCGATCGCGATTTCGATCACCGGCTCCGGGAATTCCATCTTTTCCAGAATCACCGGCTTGTCGGGATCGCACAGCGTGTCACCGGTGCGCGCTTCCTTCAGGCCAGCCAGCGCGACGATGTCGCCGGCATAGGCTTCCTTGATGTCTTCGCGGTTGTTCGCATGCATCAACAGCATGCGGCCGATGCGCTCTTTCTTCTCGCGGGTCGAATTGATGACCCCGGTGCCCGACTGCAGGATGCCCGAATAGATGCGGCAGAAGGTGATGGTGCCGACGAACGGGTCGTCCATGATCTTGAACGCGAGCAGAGCCAGCGGCTCCTTGTCGTCGGCCTTGCGCACCACTTCATTGCCGTCATCGTCGGTACCCTTGATCGCGGGCACGTCGATCGGCGACGGCAGGTAGTCGACGACGGCGTCGAGCAGCGGCTGCACACCCTTGTTCTTGAACGCCGAGCCGCACAGCACCGGATAGAACGCGCCGGTCAGCACGGCCTTGCGGATCAGGCGCTTCAGCGTCGCCTCGTCCGGCTCCTTGCCGTCGAGGTAAGCCGCCATGGCGTCGTCGTCGAGTTCGACGGCGGCTTCGATCATCTTCTCGCGGTATTCCTTGGCCTGATCGACGAGGTCGGCCGGGATGTCGACGTAGTCGAACTTCGCGCCGAGCGATTCATCGTTCCAGATGATGCCCTTCATGACGACGAGGTCGACGAGGCCCTTGAAGTTGTTCTCGGCGCCGATCGGAAGCTGGATCGCGATCGGCTTGGCGCCGAGGCGGTCAACGATGTCGGCGAGGCACTTGAAGAAGTCGGCGCCGGTCTTGTCCATCTTGTTGGCGAAGACGATGCGCGGAACCTTGTACTTGTCGCCCTGGCGCCAGACGGTTTCGGTCTGCGGTTCGACGCCCTGGTTGGAATCGAGCACGCATACCGCGCCGTCGAGCACGCGCAGCGAACGCTCGACTTCAATGGTGAAGTCGACGTGGCCGGGGGTATCGATGATGTTCAGCCGCTTGCCGTTCCAGAACGCGGTGGTCGCAGCCGAGGTGATCGTGATGCCACGCTCCTGCTCCTGCTCCATCCAGTCCATCGTCGCGGCACCTTCGTGCACTTCGCCGATCTTGTGGCTCTTGCCGGTGTAATAGAGGATGCGCTCGGTGGTCGTGGTCTTACCGGCATCGATATGCGCCATAATACCGAAGTTACGGTAGTTCTCGATGGCATGAACGCGGGGCATGGGCTGTTCCTTAAATCCGTTCTTCGCCGTTACCAGCGATAATGCGAGAAGGCACGGTTGGCTTCCGCCATCCGGTGCACGTCTTCACGCTTCTTGACGGCGTTCCCCCGGTTGTTCGACGCGTCGAGCAGCTCGGCCGAGAGCCGCTCCGTCATCGTCTTTTTCATTGCGATCGCGCGCCGCCGTGATGATCCAGCGAATACCCAGCGCCTGACGGCGAACCGAGCGCACTTCGACCGGCACCTGATAGGTGGCGCCACCGACGCGGCGCGAGCGCACTTCGATGGTCGGCATGACGTTTTCCAGCGCCTGCTCGAAAACCGGCAGCGGGCCCTGCTTGGTCTTGGTTTCGATCATGGCGAGCGCGCCATAGACGATGCTCTCGGCGGCAGACTTCTTGCCGTCGTACATGATCGAGTTCATGAACTTCGTGATGATGACGTTCCCGAACTTCGGATCCGGGTTCACTTCACGCTTTTCAGCAGAATGGCGACGAGACATCGATTCTGTTCCTGATTACTTCGGACGCTTCGCGCCGTACTTCGAACGACGCTGCTTACGGTTCTTGACGCCCTGGGTATCGAGGACGCCGCGGAGGATGTGGTAACGCACGCCGGGCAAGTCCTTGACGCGGCCGCCGCGGATCATGACCACCGAGTGCTCCTGAAGGTTATGCCCCTCACCCGGGATGTAGCCGATCACTTCGAAGCCGTTGGTCAGGCGCACCTTGGCGACCTTACGAAGCGCCGAGTTCGGCTTCTTCGGGGTCGTGGTGTAGACGCGCGTGCAAACGCCGCGCTTCTGCGGCGACTGCTGCAGCGCCGGCACCTTCTTGCGCGACTTCTGTACTGTACGCGGTTTTGCGATCAGTTGGTTGATCGTCGGCATGTCAGCCTTCACCCTTTAGTTCACGCGAAAACCTGGAATGGCTTTCGTAAATTCTTCTCGGAACTAGCCGTTCCGTTCGGCTCGCCTCACGCGAAAAAAAACATTCGCGCAAAACGAAATCGCGCCAACCACCCATCGCTGAGCGGAAAGCGCTTCGACGCCACAGAGGATCGCGAATTAAGGCCGATCAGCGCTCGCTGTCCGGCCCGCTACCGAGATCATGCACCCGAGTTCACTCTCAAGAGGACGTGCTCAAGAGAACTAAAATCGTCCTGGCATTGCCTAGCTATATGATCGACAGCGTTTGAGCGGCATTCGTCGAGGTTGGTGCCCGTCCAGTACCTTTAGGAATTGCCCATAAGGATTTGAAAGGGTGATCCGTTCCGACGCTGGCGTAGCTCACCGCCTGTCGTTAAGTGGCCGTCTTCTATAAGCGGTGGATAGCTAAGTCAAGCAAAACGAGAACGCTGGAAACGCCTATGGCGTCTGTGGATTCGGCGTTTGCCGCGAAATCGGAAAAGCCGAAATGGCGATGCCCTGCCCTCTTCGGAGTGGATCGAGTCGCTTATTTTTACCCGGGTAAATACAGCCAGAGATACAATTTTCTCGTTCCAGTTTTCCCGGCCAAGCCCTTAATGCATTTCCGGGCGCAAAACTGGCGCAACAAGGCCGGAATTCTTCGTGAAACACACCGATATTGCGATCATCGGCGGCCGCCCTCGCCGGTTCGGCCGCGGCCGCCATGCTCGGGCGCGCGGGGCATCAGGTCTTCCCGTTCGACTTCCGCGTCGGAAAAATCAACGGCGACGAGCAGTTCGGCCGCTTCTACCAGACCGGAATCGCCGATTCGGTGCTGCGCTCGGCCACCACGGCGAAAACTGGATCACGCGATTCGGCTACCCGGGCGCGTGAGTCTGCGAACGGTCAACCCGCCCTGCTCACTCCTCGTCGTCCTCATCATCGTCGTCGTCTTCGTTGTCGACGTCGGCCTGGGCGGCGGCGTTATACGGCGTGTGGCCCTGGTCGTCCCAGAGCTTGCGATAGACGCCGTTGGCCGCGAGCAACTCCGCATGCGAGCCGCGCTCAATCGCCTTGCCGCCTGAAATCACGATGATCTCGTCCATCTCGACCACCGACGTCAGGCGGTGGGTCGACCAGACCATGGTGCGCCCTTCCGCCACCTTCATCAGCGTGCGGTTGATCGCGGCTTCCGTGGTCTGGTCGAGCGCCGAGGTCGCTTCATCGAGCAGCAGCAGCGAGGGATTGCGGATGATGGCGCGCGCGATCGCGATGCGCTGGCGCTGGCCGCCGGATAGCGTGTCGCCGCGTTCGCCGACCGGCGTATCGTATTTCTGCGGCAGGCTCATGATGTAGCGGTGAATCTCGGCCTTGCGCGCGGCTTCCTCGACCTCCTTGTCGGTGGCGCCTTCCTTGCCAAGCCGGATGTTCTCGCGGATCGACATGTTGAACAGCATGTTGTCCTGGAACACGACGGCCATGCTTCCGCGCAGCGACTCGCGGGTCACGCGGCGGATATCGACGCCGTCGATCGCCACCCGTCCCTCGTCCGGCGTGTATAGACGCAGGATCAGGTTGAGCAGCGTGCTCTTGCCCGACCCGCTCGGCCCCACGATCGCGATGCGCTTGCCGACATCGAGCTTGAGGCTGAAATTGTCGAGCACCGGCGTCTCGCTGCCTTCGTAGGCAAAGGTGACGCGGTCGAAGGTGATGTCGTTGGTGATCGGCGGCAAATCCGGCGCGCCCGGCCGGTCGGCGCCGCGGGTCGGCTCATCCAGCAGTTCCTGCATGTGCCGCACCGCCGCGGCTGACTGGATCGACACCGGGATGAAATGCATCAAATGGGCGATGTTGTAGGACACCTCCCAGAACGCGCTCTCGAAGGTGACGAAGGTGCCGATGGTGATTTGGCCCTTGGTGGCGAGATAGGCGCCGATTGCCAGCACCACGAGATGCAGCAGCAGCACCGAAATGGTGACGGTGCGCTCCACCATGGTCGACAGGAACACGGCGGACGCCGTCTTGATGCGCACATCCTGGTTGCGCATGGTGAACCAGCCGAGCGTGCGGCGCTGCAGGCTGAACGCCTTGATCACGGCCTGCGCAGCCACGTTTTCCTGCACCGTGCCGAGCAGTGCCGCTTCATTGAGCTTCTGCTCGTAATTCGCCTGCACCGCCTTCGGCGTCAGGATTCGCGGCCCGATCAGCGTGATCGGGAATACCAGGAGGGCGACCGCCGCGAGTTGCCAGTTCAAAAACAGCATCAGGATGATGCCGGCGACCAGTTCCAGGAACGGCAAAGCGGCGCTGTTGGCGAACGTCTTGACCGAGCCCTCAAAGGCCGCGAGGTCGATCGAGAAGCGCGAGAGGATTTCGCCGCGCTTGGTACGGGCAAAATACGACGCCGGCAGGTTCTGGACGTGCTCGAACAGCCGCGTCCGCACATCGGCAATGACGCACGCTGCCAGCCGCGCATCCCAGCGCTCGTACCAGACCGCGATGATCGAGGTGATGATACCGGCGACCGCGAGCACGCCGAGAATCTTGTAGAGCGCCTGAAAATCCTCTTCACCCAGCGCATCGTCGATCAGGAATTTCAGGCTCAGCGGCATGATGACGTTGAACAGTGTCTCGACGAGAACGCCGAAGGTCACGAAGACGAGCAGCTTCCTGTAATTGCCCAGATACGGCTTGACGAAGCCGTAGATGGTCGCCATCGCGCCGGCGGCTTCCTTGGCGGTGAAAACGACGAGGTCCTCGTCATCATCATCGTCGTCGAGCTCGATCTCGTCCTCTTCGTCGTCCTTGTCAGCGCCGGGGGGATGCCGGCCGCCTTACCAGCGGCACCGGGCGCAGCGGCAGCCCCGGCCGCGAGCTTCTTGGCAAGCTCGGGATCGTCGGCCGGCGCGGGATTCTGATCATCCGAGGACGGAGGCTTGGGCGCCATGAAACCAACCGATGCTGCACGGCCGGCATGACCGCAAATCGAACGCGGCAGCGGCGGGCGCTACCGCAACGATTCTATGCGATCGGGATCAATTCGGCAAACATTGGCGTGACCGGCTCTGCTTCAGCCGAGCGGTCACGCTCAATACAACCAGTCGGTGCTCAATCGTCCGATCCGACCTTGTCAAAAAACGAATAGCGCAGGCTGTCCGCGTCGGCATACCACTGCCCCGGCCCCTTGTTGGCAGCCAGCGTCGCTGCCCATACCGCATCGGTGCAGTCGCGCCGGTGCATCGAGAGGTCGAATCCGTTGCCGAAGAATAATTCAGACCATTCCCACCAGGTGCCGAGCTTCTTCACCCCGCGCAACAGATCGTAACGGTCGATCAGTGCAGGGGCCATGTCCGACGTCACCGACCCGAACACCAGGCCGGTCTTCACGACGCGGTTCAGTTCGCGCACCGCCCGCGGGACCTGCTTTTCGGCGACATGACACAGACTGGTCTCGAACACGAAATCGAACTCGTCGTCCTTGAACGGCATGTCGACGATCGAGCCGAGCTTGTTGAACTTCTTCAGCGCCTTCGGCGTCTTGGCGTGGATCGCCCGGTTGTTCTCGATACCCCAGGCATCGATGCCGCGCTCGCGCAGCGCGCCGACCAACTCCCCGCTGACGGAGCCGGCGACCAGGAGCTTGTAACCCTTGGCCCTGCTCCAGACGATCTTGATCAGTTCCGTCAGATAGGCCGGATCGGTAAACTGGCTCCAGACTTCGCTGTAGGGGCCCAGCCCACGGTAATTCTCGAAATAGCTGCGGTCGATCTTGTCGAGCGATACCTCGCCCTGTTGCGCGCGCGCGCGGCGCAACCGCATCATCTCGGTCAGAATGATGTCGGTGGCGGCGTCGGAGGAATCGAGCAGCCCGTTCAGCGTCGAATCGAAAAGATAGTCGCCGACCACGACGATTCCCGGATGCTGCTTCGGCTCCGGGCGATGGTTGGTCATGACGTCGCGCACCGGCAGGCCGCCGGGCAGCGCGTTCACCGACGATAGCCAGCGGTGAATCTTGCCTTCCAGAAAATGATCGCGGGCGTTGCCGAACGAAGCCGGCAGCGACTTGATGGCGGCATCGATCAGTTCCTGGTCGCTGAGATTGGCAAATGCCAGCGCGTCCGAGCCCGCGATCAGCCAGTTCAGCACGCCGTGCCGGCCGACGTCATGGCGAGCGCCCTCGTTGTAGACGCAGCAGCCGCCGAACGCTTCCGACATGAACCAGGCGCCCGGAATCTTCTCGCCCCAGAACGGTTCGTCGAACAGGATCGAGACCCGCAAGTAATGCGCCGGACGGTCGAAATAGGCGACGTGCTTGACCATCGACTTGCGCAATTCCTCGCCGTCCCAGCCCATGGTGGCGAGCCAGGAATGCGGCAGACACATCAAGACCAGATCGAAATCCCGTGTCTCGGGCCCCTTCCCGTTCATCATGTTGAGCTGATAGCGGCCGGCAGCGGTTTTTCCGACCTTGAGCACGCGGTGATTGAGCTGGATGTCAGCGTCGACTTCCGAGCGCAGGCATTCGATCAACTGCTCATTGCCGTTCTGGATCGAGTACAGGCTGATATAGCCGTCGATATCCATCACGAAGTTCTTCAGCGCATTCAGGCCATTGGTGTTGTGGGCCTCGGTTGCGATATCCGAGCGCGCCATCACCTTGAAGAAGCGTTTGGCCGTGGGATCGTCGACTTCCTTGTCGAGCACTTCCTCGCAGGTCATGTAGGCCCAGGGATGCTCGTTGTCGTGGGCGCCGACGCCCTCGTAATATTCGATCGGCGACACCAGGTCGGCGCAGCGCTTGCGGAACGCCTCGATCGCAGCCGCGGTCTTCTCGCCATACTTGCGGCGCATGCCGGGCACGTCGTTGAGCAGCACGCCGTCGAGGTGCACCTGCTCGGCGTCCATCGGTATGGTCTGCAATCCGAAATGCTGGATCAGTTCCCGTAAGGGATCCGGGCCGGTCATCGAGTAATCGTAGATTTCGGCGACGCCCGCCTCATACATCGCCGGCGCGGAATCGAATTTGCGCGAGACGATCTTGCCCCCGACCCGGTCGGACGCCTCGTAAATCGTGACACGGCACAGATCGCCAAGCTTTTTCTTCAGGTACCAGGCGCTCATCAAGCCGCCTGGGCCGCCCCCTACAATCGCAAGATCCAACATGTCTTTTCCGTCGCCCTCCGGCTCCCCATGCTTTTAGTAAAAGCAGCCGGTCTAAACCGCTAGCAAAAGCCCTTTTCACCCTGAAGGGAAGATGAACAAAGCAGGCCCTCGCAACGCAGCAATGAAAGAAAGCAGCAAGAAGGCCGGCTTGCGCCGACCCTTTGTCTTCGCACCGTATTCTTGCGGGTGCGCTATTCTGGCAGCAGCACGGTCGGCCGTTTCGAGTCCAGTGCTGCACGGCGCGGTTGTCTATCCGCCACGGAACGCCTTGCCGGCGAGCAGGCTGACAAGCTCCTGCTGGCGTGACAGGCCGGTCTTCGATAGCACGGCCTTGAGCTGGCTGCGCACCGTCTCCCGATTGACGCCGGTTGCGTCCGCAAGTGCATCGATGGTGACAGCCTGGCCGATGCCCCGCGCCACGCGTGCCTCCGCCGGCGTCAGGTCGAACAAGCCTTGCAGGACTTCCGCCGTCGGCACCACGGCGCGGTCGACCGGCGTCACCACCAATAGCGCGGTGGCCTGGGTGAAGATATCGCGCGCATCACCGCGTACGGGGATGACATGCAATACCATCGGCACGCGGTCTGCCGTCGCAGCGATCGGTATCGATTTGACGGTCCGACCATCCGCAAGAGACCGCGGACCGAGCGCTTCCGCAAGCAGCGCGTCCGCCGTGACATCCTTCATCGTGACGCGCTCGATACGGTCCTGGAACAGCGAAGGGACCAGCGCTTCGAACAAACCGTTTGCGGCGAATACCCGGCCGCCCCCGCGCAACACCGCGCCCGGCAGGCCAAGCACCTGCAACGCGTCAGCCTGCGCACGGGCGCGCTCGAAGCCGATGCGGTTTGCCGCAAGCGAAGCCCGGGCCAGATGCGGACGCAATCCATCCAGCAAGACGACGACTTCGCGCGGTACCGGGCCATGATCCTGATGCCGCGGCATCACGATCGCGATTGAATCGCCGCTCGGCATCGGAATGATCGTCCCGGCGCGATAGCCAAGGCCGTGCTTGCGGTAAAAGTTGCAATAGACGTCGTTGGTCGCAATCTCCTCCTCCGAGAGGAGGTCATAGTCAGTGACGAAGCCTGCATGATTGAGGGCGATGGCGCGCGGTAGATTTGGATCGCGTTCGCTCCATCCCTCTCCCAAGAACACCGGCATGAGCTGGTCATATTCGACAGAATTGACCGCACTCGTGTAGCCGTCGCGCACGCCGAACAGAAAGCCGCCGTTGCCGCCAATCGCTGCGCTGAGTTCGCCGAGCACAGCCGGCCAAAGCGACGGAATGAGCCCCGCTTCGTAAATGCGGTCGA
Source organism: Bradyrhizobium sp. RDI18 (assembly GCF_043203335.1). Taxonomy (NCBI): domain Bacteria; kingdom Pseudomonadati; phylum Pseudomonadota; class Alphaproteobacteria; order Hyphomicrobiales; family Nitrobacteraceae; genus Bradyrhizobium; species Bradyrhizobium sp. RDI18. The sequence continues at coordinate 1,714,711 of NZ_JBICRN010000008.1, forward strand.
TCAGGGGTTCAAAATGAGCCGAATCGCTCATGGGGAATTGCAAAACATTACCGTCATGGCAGGAGGCCATTTCCTGACTTGATAGCAGCGGTCACCCATCCGGGTGAAGCAATATCCTCGTTCGCAAAAAGAAAAAGCCGGCTTCGCAGCCGGCTTTCCTGTTGATTAGCGTGGAACCCTTACTCCGCTGGCGGCAGCGCCAGCGGTTCGGCTTCCGGAGCGGTCGGCACGATGGCCGACTGCTTCTCGCGTTCGTCCAGGATCAGCTTGTCGCGTTTGACGGCGACTTCGCGGATCTTGGCCATTGAGGCGCCGGTGCCCGCCGGGATCAGCCGGCCGACAATGACGTTTTCCTTGAGGCCTTCCAGCGGATCCACCTTGCCGTTGACGGCGGCTTCGGTGAGCACGCGGGTGGTCTCCTGGAACGAGGCCGCCGAGAAGAACGAGCGGGTCTGCAGGCTCGCCTTGGTGATGCCGAGCAGAACCGGCGTTCCCGTGGCGGGCTTCTTGCCCTCTTCCTTGGCCTTCAGGTTGAGCGCGTCGAACTCGATCTTGTCGACCTGTTCGCCCGAGATCATGTCGGTGTCGCCCTGGTCGGTGACCTCGACCTTCTGCAGCATCTGACGGACAATCACTTCGATGTGCTTGTCGTTGATGAGCACGCCCTGCAGCCGGTAGACCTCCTGGATTTCGTTGACCAGATAGGCAGCGAGTTCCTCGATGCCCTTGATCGCCAGGATGTCGTGCGGCGCCGGATTGCCTTCGACGATGAAATCGCCCTTTTCGACGATGTCGCCGTCCTGCAGATGGATGTGCTTGCCCTTCGGGATCAGGTACTCGCGCGGCTCCTCGGTCTTGTCCATCGGCTCGATCGAGATGCGGCGCTTGTTCTTGTAGTCGCGGCCGAAACGGATCGTGCCGGCGATTTCCGCGATGATCGCCGCGTCCTTCGGCTTGCGGGCCTCGAACAGTTCGGCCACCCGCGGCAGACCGCCGGTGATGTCGCGGGTCTTGGCGCTTTCGGTCGAGATACGCGCCAGGATGTCACCGGCCTTGACCTTCGCGCCGGTATCCACCGACAGGATGGCGTCCACCGACAGCATGTAGCGGGCATCGCCGCCACGCGCGAGCTTGAGCACCTTGCCGTCCTTGCCCTTGACCACGATGGCCGGACGCAGGTCGGCACCACCGCGCGACGCACGCCAATCGATGACGACGCGCTTGGCGATACCGGTGGATTCGTCGAGCGTTTCCGAGATCGACTGACCCTCGACGAGGTCCTCGAACCCGATGGTGCCCTCGACTTCGGTGAGAACCGGACGGGTGTACGGATCCCACTCCGCGATGCGCTGGCCGCGCTTGACCATGTCGCCCTCGTCGACGTGCATGCGCGCGCCGTACTGAATGCGGTGGGTCGCACGCTCGGTTCCGTCGGCATCGACGATCGCAACGACCATGTTGCGAACCATCGCGATCAAGTGACCTTCGCTGTTTCGGGCGATGGACTTGTTCTTGATGGTGACCTTGCCCTCGAAGTTCGATTCGACGAACGACTGCTCGTTGATCTGCGCCGCGCCGCCGATGTGGAACGTGCGCATCGTGAGCTGCGTGCCGGGTTCACCGATCGACTGGGCGGCGATGACGCCGACCGCCTCGCCGTGGTTGACCGGCGTGCCGCGGGCCAGATCGCGGCCGTAGCACTTGCCGCAGATGCCGTTGACGAGTTCGCAGGTCAGCGCCGAGCGGATCTTCACTTCCTGGATGCCGGCCTGCTGGATGGCGTCGACATGCGTCTCCTCCATCAGCGTGCCGCGCTTGACCACGACCTTGTTGGTCGCGGGATCGCGCAGATCCTCGCCCGCGGTGCGGCCGAGAATACGCGAGGCCAGCGAAGCGACCACCGTGCCGGCATCGACGATGGCGCGCATCTTGATGCCGAGCTTGGTGCCGCAATCGTCCTGCGTGATGATGCAGTCCTGCGCGACGTCGACCAGGCGGCGGGTCAGGTAACCGGAGTTCGCGGTCTTCAACGCGGTGTCCGCGAGACCCTTGCGGGCGCCGTGGGTCGAGTTGAAGTATTCGAGCACCGACAGACCTTCCTTGAAGTTGGAAATGATCGGCGTCTCGATGATCTCACCCGACGGCTTCGCCATCAGGCCGCGCATACCGGCGAGCTGACGCATCTGGGCCGGCGAACCGCGCGCGCCCGAATGCGCCATCATGTAGATCGAGTTGATGTCGGCGTCGGCGCCCTTCGGCGTCTTCTTGGTCGAGGAGATTTCCTTCATCATCTCCTTGGCGATTTCTTCGGTCGCCTTCGACCAGGCGTCGACCACCTTGTTGTACTTCTCGCCATGGGTGATCAGGCCGTCGTTGTACTGCTGCTCGAAATCCTTCGCCAGCGTACGCGTGGTGTCGACGATCTTCCACTTGCTGTGCGGCACCACCATGTCGTCCTTGCCGAACGAGATGCCGGCCTTGAACGCATTGTAGAAGCCGAGCGCCATGATGCGGTCGCAGAAGATCACGGTCTCCTTCTGACCGCAGTGGCGGTAGACCTGGTCGATCACGCCGGAGATTTCGCGCTTGGTCATCAGCTTGTTGATGATCTCGTACGAAATCCGCGGGTTCTTCGGCAGCACGTTGCCGAGCATGACGCGGCCCGCGGTGGTCTCGATCCAGCGCTTGGTTGCCTTGCCGCTCTCGTCGGTGCCCTCCCACCGGTACTTGATCTTGGTGTGGAGGTGGATGACCTTCGAATGCAGGGCGTGCTCGAGCTCGGCCATGTCGCCGAAGATCTTGCCCTCGCCGGGCAGGCCTTCACGCATGATCGAGAGATAATAGAGGCCGAGCACGATGTCCTGCGACGGCACGATGATCGGCTGACCGTTCGCCGGATGCAGGATGTTGTTGGTCGACATCATCAGGACGCGCGCTTCCAACTGCGCTTCCAGCGACAGCGGAACGTGCACGGCCATCTGGTCGCCGTCGAAGTCGGCGTTGAACGCCGCGCAAACCAGCGGATGGAGCTGGATCGCCTTGCCTTCGATCAACACCGGCTCGAACGCCTGGATGCCGAGGCGGTGCAGCGTCGGCGCGCGGTTGAGCAGCACCGGATGCTCGCGGATCACCTCGTCGAGGATATCCCAGACCTCGGGACGCTCCTTTTCGACCAGCTTCTTCGCCTGCTTCACGGTGGTGGACAGGCCCTTGGCGTCGAGCCGCGAATAGATGAACGGCTTGAACAGTTCGAGCGCCATCTTCTTCGGCAGGCCGCACTGATGCAGCCGCAGTTCGGGACCGACCACGATCACCGAACGGCCCGAATAGTCGACGCGCTTGCCGAGCAGGTTCTGCCGGAAACGGCCCTGCTTGCCCTTGAGCATGTCGGCCAGCGACTTCAGCGGGCGCTTGTTGGCGCCGGTGATGACGCGGCCGCGGCGGCCGTTGTCGAACAGCGCGTCGACGGCCTCCTGCAACATGCGCTTTTCATTGCGGATGATGATGTCGGGCGCGCGCAGCTCCATCAGCCGCTTCAAGCGGTTGTTGCGGTTGATGACGCGGCGATAGAGGTCGTTGAGGTCCGAGGTCGCGAAGCGGCCGCCGTCGAGCGGCACCAGCGGACGCAGGTCCGGCGGGATCACCGGCACCACGGTCAGGATCATCCACTCCGGCTTGTTGCCGGAATAGCGGAACGCTTCGACGATCTTCAGCCGCTTGGCGAGCTTCTTGTGCTTGATGTCGGATTCGGTCTCCTGCATCTCCGCGCGCAGGGACTGCTCGAGCTTTTCGAGCTCGAGACCCTTCAACAGCTCGCGAATCGCTTCCGCACCGATCATGGCGGTGAACGAATCCTGGCCGTATTCGTCCTGCGCCTTCAGGTACTCGTCTTCCGACAAGAGCTGACGGTCCTTGAGCGCGGTCAGGCCGGGCTCCAGCACGACGTAGTATTCGAAGTACAGGATCCGTTCGAGATCCTTCAGCGTCATGTCGAGCAGAAGGCCGATGCGCGACGGCAGCGACTTCAGGAACCAGATGTGGGCAACAGGTGCCGCCAGTTCGATATGGCCCATGCGCTCGCGCCGGACGCGCGACAGCGTCACTTCGACCGAGCACTTTTCGCAGATGATGCCCTTGTACTTCATGCGCTTGTACTTGCCGCACAAGCACTCGTAATCCTTGATCGGCCCGAAGATGCGGGCGCAGAACAGGCCGTCGCGCTCCGGCTTGAAGGTCCGGTAGTTGATGGTCTCCGGCTTTTTGATCTCGCCGTAGGACCAGGACAGAATCTTCTCCGGGGACGCAATCGAGATCCGGATCTGGTCGAAGACCTGGGCCGGGGTCGTCGGATTGAAGAGATTCATAATTTCTTGGTTCATCGTCTTCTCCTCGCGTGCCGGTCGTCACCGGCAGCAAATTCGAAACTCTTATTTGGTGCGCGCCCCACTCAACGTCCGAGAGGAGCGCGAATGCCCTGCCCTTTTGCGCGAGGGGCTAGCCTCGCGCTTTGGGCCGGACATGGAATCTCAAGCGTTACTCAGCCGCCTCGGACGTCGGCGCCGGTCCCATCTTGGAATTGTGCAGGTCGACGTTGAGGCCGAGCGAGCGCATTTCCTTGACCAGCACGTTGAACGATTCCGGAATACCTGCCTCGAACGTGTCGTCGCCGCGCACGATCGCCTCGTACACCTTGGTACGGCCGGCGACGTCGTCCGACTTCACGGTCAGCATTTCCTGCAGCGTGTAGGCCGCGCCGTAGGCTTCCAGCGCCCACACCTCCATTTCGCCGAAACGCTGGCCGCCGAACTGCGCCTTGCCGCCCAGCGGCTGCTGGGTGACGAGCGAATACGGACCGATCGAACGCGCGTGGATCTTGTCGTCGACCAGATGGTGCAGTTTGAGCATGTAGATGTAGCCTACCGTCACCTTGCGATCGAACGCGTCGCCGGTGCGGCCGTCATAGACGGTCGACTGGCCGGAGGCGTCGAAGCCCGCGAGCTTCAGCATCTCCTCGATGTCGGCTTCCTTGGCGCCGTCGAACACCGGCGTCGCGATCGGCACGCCGTGGCTCAGATTGCGGCCCAGCTCCATCAGCTCGTTGTCGTTCAGCGTCTTGATGGTTTCATCGTCGCCATAGATCTTCTTCAGGGTCTCGCGCAGCGGCTTGAGATCCTGCTTCTGATAATAGCCGTCGATGGTCTGCCCGATGCGCTTGCCGAGGCCGGCGCAGGCCCAACCGAGATGCGTCTCCAGAATCTGGCCGACGTTCATGCGCGAGGGCACGCCGAGCGGATTGAGCACGATGTCGGCATGGGTGCCGTCCTCGAGGAACGGCATGTCCTCGATCGGAACGATCTTGGACACCACGCCCTTGTTGCCGTGGCGGCCGGCCATCTTGTCGCCGGGCTGGATCTTGCGCTTCACCGCGACGAAGACCTTGACCATCTTCATCACGCCGGGCGGCAACTCGTCGCCACGCTGCAGCTTTTCGACCTTGTCGAGGAAGCGCTGTTCAAGGCCCTTCTTCGATTCGTCGTACTGCTTCCGCATCGCCTCGATTTCGGCCATCAGCTTGTCGTTCGGTGACGCGAACATCCACCACTGCGACTTCGGATACTCCTCGAGCACGGCGCGCGTGATCTTGGTGTCCTTCTTGAAGCCCTTCGGACCCGCGATGCCCTGGCGGTTTTCCAGCAGCTCGGCAAGGCGGCCGTAGACGTTACGGTCAAGGATCGCCTGCTCGTCGTCGCGGTCCTTGGCCAGACGCTCGATCTCTTCCCGCTCGATCGCCAGCGCGCGCTCGTCCTTGTCGACGCCGTGGCGGTTGAACACACGCACTTCCACGATCGTGCCCTGCACGCCCGGAGGCACGCGCAGCGAGGTGTCGCGGACGTCGGAAGCCTTTTCACCGAAGATGGCGCGCAAAAGCTTTTCTTCCGGCGTCATCGGGCTTTCGCCCTTCGGCGTGATCTTGCCGACCAGGATGTCGCCGGCGCGGACTTCGGCGCCGATATAGACGATGCCGGCTTCATCGAGGTTTTTCAGCGCTTCTTCCGAGACGTTCGGAATGTCGCGGGTGATTTCCTCAGGTCCGAGCTTGGTGTCGCGGGCCATCACCTCGAACTCCTCGATGTGGATCGAGGTGAAGACGTCGTCCTTCACGATCCGCTCGGAGAGCAGGATCGAGTCTTCGAAGTTGTAGCCATTCCACGGCATGAACGCGACCAGCACGTTACGGCCGAGCGCGAGCTCGCCGAGGTCGGTCGAGGGACCGTCGGCGATGATGTCGCCCTTCTTGACGATGTCGCCGACCTTCACCAGCGGACGCTGGTTGATGCAGGTCGACTGGTTGGAGCGCTGGTACTTCATCAGCCGGTAGATATCGACGCCCGACTTGGTCGGATCGAGATCTTCGGTGGCGCGGATCACGACGCGGGTGGCGTCGATCTGGTCGATCACGCCGGAACGGCGGGCGGCGATCGCGGCACCGGAGTCACGGGCCACCACGCCTTCCATGCCCGTACCGACGAACGGCGCTTCGGCGCGAACCAGCGGCACCGCCTGGCGCTGCATGTTCGAGCCCATCAGCGCGCGGTTGGCGTCGTCGTTCTCGAGGAACGGGATCAGCGCCGCGGCAACAGAGACGAGTTGCTTCGGCGACACGTCCATATAGTCGACCTTGTCCGGCGTGATCGGCAGCACTTCGCCGGCGTGACGGCAGACGATCAAGTCTTCGGTGAAACGGCCCTTGGCATCGAGCGGCACGTTGGCCTGCGCCACGCGATAACGGCCCTCCTCCATCGCCGAGAGGTACACGACCTCGTCGGTGACGCGGCCGTCCTTCACCTTGCGGTAAGGCGTTTCGACGAAGCCGTACTTGTTGACGCGCGCGAACGTCGCCAGCGAGTTGATCAGGCCGATGTTCGGACCTTCCGGCGTCTCGATCGGGCAGATGCGGCCGTAATGCGTCGGATGCACGTCGCGCACCTCGAAGCCGGCGCGCTCGCGGGTCAGACCGCCCGGTCCAAGCGCCGAGAGGCGGCGCTTGTGGGTGATCTCCGACAGCGGGTTGGTCTGGTCCATGAACTGCGAGAGCTGCGACGAGCCGAAGAACTCGCGCACCGCGGCAGCCGCCGGCTTGGCGTTGATCAGGTCCTGCGGCATCACGGTGTCGATGTCGACGCTGGACATGCGCTCCTTGATCGCGCGCTCCATGCGCAGGAGGCCGATGCGGTACTGGTTCTCCATCAGTTCGCCGACCGAGCGCACACGGCGGTTGCCGAGATGGTCGATGTCGTCGATCTCGCCCTTGCCGTCGCGCAGGTCGACCAGCGTCTTGATGACGGCCAGGATGTCTTCCTTGCGCAGCGTGCGGTGGGTGTCAGGCGCATCGAGTTCGAGGCGCATGTTCATCTTGACGCGGCCGACCGCGGAGAGGTCATAACGCTCGGCGTCGAAGAACAGCGACTGGAACATGGTCTGGGCCGAATCGATCGTCGGCGGCTCGCCCGGACGCATCACGCGGTAGATGTCGAACAGCGCGTCTTCACGCGTCATGTTCTTGTCGGCATGCAGCGTGTTGCGGATGTAGGCACCGACATTGACGTGGTCGATGTCGAGCAGCGGCAGTTCCTTGTAGCCCTGCTCGTTCAATGCCTTCAGCGACTTCTCGGTGAGCTCCTCGCCGGCCTCGGCGTAGATTTCACCGGTCTTCGGGTTGACGAGATCCTCGGCGAGATAGTTGCCGATCAGCTCTTCATCCGACAGGCGCAGGGCTTTCAGGCCCTTTTCCTGCAACTGGCGCGCCGCGCGCACGGTCAGCTTCTTGCCGGCCTCGAGCACCACCTTGCCGGTGTCGGCGTCGATCAGGTCGTTGATGGTCGAGTAGCCGCGGAAACGGGCGGCGTCGAACGGCACGCGCCAGCCGTCCTTGGCGCGCTTGAAATTGATCTTCTTGTAGAAGGTGGACAGAATCGTCTCGCCGTCGAGACCGAGCGCGTACATCAGCGAGGTCACGGGGATCTTGCGGCGGCGGTCGATGCGCGCGAACACGATGTCCTTGGCGTCGAACTCGATGTCGAGCCAGGAACCGCGATACGGAATCACGCGCGCGGCAAACAACAGCTTGCCGGACGAATGGGTCTTGCCCTTGTCGTGGTCGAAGAACACGCCGGGCGACCGGTGCATCTGCGAGACGATGACGCGCTCGGTGCCGTTGACGACGAAGGTGCCGTTCATGGTCATGAGCGGGATGTCGCCCATGTAGACGTCCTGCTCCTTGATGTCCTTGACCGACTTGGCGCCGGTTTCCTCGTCGATATCGAACACGATCAGGCGCAGCGTCACCTTCAGCGGCGCAGCATAGGTCATGCCGCGCTGGCGGCACTCGTCGACGTCGTATTTCGGCGGCTCGAATTCGTAGCGGACGAACTCCAGCATCGAGGTGCCGGAGAAATCGAGATCGGGAACACCGAGCGGAACACCGCCTGCAGGCCCTCGTCCAGCCGGCCGCCCGGAGGTTCATCGACCATCAGGAATTGGTCATAGGATGCCTTCTGAACCTCGATCAGGTTCGGCATCTCGGCGACTTCCTTGATGTGTCCGAAGAACTTGCGGACCCGTTTGCGACCGGTGAATGTCTGCTGCGCCATCGTGGCCTCTCATTTTCGTCGCCTTACGAACCTTCCGAAGCGCGACTGCCATCGCCCCCGGGTTGAATTGTCAGATCGCTCAAAAGGAACAAAGCCCACTTTCAGGAATTAAATCCTGAACCCGCACTTTAGACCTTCAAAACGCAAAACGACGCGCGGGCGCATGACTGCACCCGCCCGTCATAACTGGTGGTTTCACGGACTGAAAAAGCCCGAAATCTGACTGTCTCCCAACGCGTTACGCCGAGGACCCTGCCGTCCCCGCCGCCTTACCGCGCTTTCCTGCTGCCGACCCGATATGGGGCGGCAATCGTGGAGATTCGAGGGGTAACCCCGCGAATCCCCACACTTTTTTGTGTACGCCGTGCTCCGGGCTGCCCCACAGCACAAACTTTGCAAGCTCCGGCCATCCACGCCGCTGGCAGGAGATCCCGGGTCGCGCTTACGCTCGCCCGGGATTTCGCTGAAGTAACTCGCGTTACTTCAGCTCAACCTTGGCGCCAGCCTTTTCGAGCTGGGCCTTGAGCTTGTCGGCCTCTTCCTTGTTCACGCCTTCCTTGACCGGCTTGGGCGCGCCTTCGACGAGGTCCTTGGCTTCCTTGAGGCCCAGGCCGGTGATGGCGCGGACTTCCTTGATGACTTCGATCTTCTTCTCGCCGGCGGAAGCGAGAACGACGGTGAAGTCGGTCTTTTCTTCAGCCGGAGCAGCAGCGGCGCCGCCACCCGCGGGACCGGCAACCGCCACGGCGGCAGCGGCGGAAACGCCCCACTTTTCTTCGAGGAGCTTCGCGAGCTCGGCAGCTTCGAGCACCGTGAGGCTCGAGAGGTCGTCGACGATTTTCTGTAGGTCAGCCATTGATTAGTTCCTTAAAGGTTTGGTTCGAACCAGATTTGATTTGCGAAGGGTCAGGCCGCTTCACTCTTTGAGGCATAGGCCTGGACGACGCGCGCGAGCTTGGCCGCGGGCGCGGTGGAAAGCTGCGCAATCTTGGTCGCCGGCGCCACCAGGAGGCCGACAAGCTTGCCGCGCAGTTCGTCCAGCGACGGCAAGGAGGCAAGTGCCTTCACGCCGTTCACGTCCAGGACGGTTTTACCCATCGAGCCGCCGAGAATGACGAACTGCTCGTTCGTCTTGGCGAACTCCATGGCAACCTTCGGCGCCGCTACCGGATCGTTTGAAGTCGCGATCACGGTCGGTCCCTTCAAAAGGGAGCCAATGGCAACGACGTCCGTGCCTTCAAGAGCAATTTTGGCGAGACGGTTCTTCGAGACCTTCACCGACGCGCCCGCCTGCTTCATCTGCGTGCGCAGCTTCTGCATCTGGGCCACGGTGAGGCCGGAATAATGGGCGACGACTGCGACGCTCGTGGTCTTGAAGACCTCGTTCAGCGCCTCAACCGCGTCCTTTTTTGCCGCTCTTTCCACAGCAAGCTCTCTCCGGTTGGCGGCCTTCGCTTAAGAGCGAGACCGCCGGGTTGCACCCATCGTCTCGCCCAAAACCTGACCTCTAGACACCAGTCTCAAGGACACGCCGGGCAGACGACATTTGAAAAGCCTGCCCTCCCGAACCAGATGGCGCGGGGTGTCGAGGTTCGAACCAAATCGGCTATGGCGCCACGCAAGGCGACGCTCAAGCGAAATTCGGTCTTCACCCGTCTATGCAGGCTATAAGATTAAGCCGTTGAGGAACTTGCGTTTCTTCGCGGGCGCCTGCAGTCTCGGACAGGATCGGGGCCATTCGGCAAGCCGAAGGACCCCTGCCGCATTCCACGAAACGATGAGTTTCGTTCCTTTCGAGCAATCCATGCGGATGTCCTGAAAGGAATGATCTCCTACCGTAACGGGTTTTCGGAATGCGCGCACAGACGTGCCAGCTACGGCCAGCACGCCTGGAAGCCGTTGTTTAACGAGTCTCGCCCGGTTTGCCAAGGGCAAAATTCACACCAGTTCAAGGACCGGCCGGACAACAATTTTCGTTCCGAATCTCGAAATTTCTTTGACGGTTCCGTCACACCGGTGACGCCCGCCTCGTCTTGGCCGCAGGAGCTTCTCATGCGGCGTCAATTGGCAGCCATTCTTGCGATACCCACGGTTCTGAACGGGCTGGCCATGCTTATGGCCGGACCGCTCTGGTACGAAACCGTGCCCGGCGTGCCGGACACCGGCCCGTTCAACCCACATTTCGTTCAGGACATCGGGGCCGCGTTCCTCGTGGCCGGTCTGGCGCTGGCCGTGCGGGCATGGCGCCCGCGTTATTGGCCGGCAGCCGTGGCAGGCGCCGGCTTCCTCGCCGCGCACGGTCTGATCCATCTGGTGCTGATCATTAGCGGGCACGCCCATCACGCCGCGTTCGATCTTCTTGCCGTGGTCCTGCCCTCCGCACTCGCCCTCTATTCCGCCTTCCCCAACCAAGGAGAACAACATGCGTAGTTGGATCGCCCGCCGCAGTTTGCGTGCATTCGCCAAACGCTATGGTTACGACGTCAGCTATCTCGAAATGATGCTGAACGAATCGCCCGCTGCCCTCTTCAAGTTCGCGCCCCTCATGAAGGCGGCCGCCCACCGCGAGGTGGTCCCGGCCGATGCCAGCTTCGCCGCCAAGATCGTCGGCGCGCTGGCGGAGGATTGCGGCCCCTGCACGCAACTGGTCGTCGACATGGCGCTGGAAGCGGGCATAGCCAAGGACCAGATCGAAGCGGTGCTTCGCCGCGATCCGCGCGCGATGAATGACGCGACCATGCTCGGGTTCCGCTTTGCCGATGCCGTGGTGCGCCGCTCGACCGATGACGACGAATTTCGCGACGCCGTCACGGCCCAATGGGGCCCCAAAGGTGTAATAGACCTGACGATGGCGCTGCAGTTCGGCCGCATGTTTCCGATGGTGAAGGCAGGTCTCGGCTATGCCAAGGAGTGTCGTCGCGTCTCGGTGAACGGGCACGATGTCGATGTCGTCAAACAGGCCGCATGACCACGACCCGCTGGCGCCCCATCGCGGGCGCCTGCTCGGGCTCGCCTATCGCATGCTCGGCAGCCGCAGCGACGCCGAAGACGTCGTACAGGACGCCTATTTCCGCTTTGCCGGCGCCCGGGATGTCCGCAACGCGGAAGCGTTTCTCGTCACCGTCGTGACCCGGCTTTGTCTCGATCGCCTGAAGAGCGCGAAGGCGCAGCGGGAGATCTATATCGGGCCCTGGCTTCCGGAGCCCGTGTGCGACGCGGAAAGCCTGTCGGCCGAAGCCGCCACCGAACTGGCTGACGATCTATCGTTCGCCCTGTTGCTGGCGCTGGACCGGCTTTCTCCGATGGAGCGCGCGGCCTTCCTGCTGCACGACGTGTTCGACACGCCGTTTTCCGAAATCGCCGCGATGCTCGACCATAGCGAGGCCGCCTGCCGGCAACTGGCGTCGCGGGCCCGCCGAGCGGTGCGCGACAACCGCCCGCCGCCGGCGCGCGCGCCGGACAACCACGCCCGCCTGTTGCAGGCATTCAGCGAAGCAGTTGCCAGCGGCAATGTTGCCCAACTCGCCGCACTCTTGCGCGAGGATGCCGTGGCGCTGACCGACGGCGGCGGCCGCAAGACCGCGGCCCGCAATCCGATCATCGGGGCGGAAAAGATCGCGCGCTTCTTCATCGGCCTCGCCGTCAAGAACCCCGGCCACGATATTCGCATCGAGCCCGCCATGATCAACGGCGCCGTCGGCACCCTGTTCTATCTGGACGGCGAACTCGACCACACCATGAGCATGGCGATCGATGGCGAGAAGATCGCCGCGATCTACATCGTCCGCAATCCCGACAAGCTGCGGCACCTGCCCGCTGCCGGGATGCACTGAAGCCGTCAGCCTGGAGGCACCGCGTAAGGCAGCGGCTTGCCAGCGAAGAACGCGTCGAGATTGGCAAGCACGCAGTTCTGCATCGCCACATGCGACTCCAGCGTATGGCCGCCGATGTGCGGAGAGAGCACGACGTTGGGCAGCGCCGTCAGGGCGTCCGGCGCATGCGGCTCCTTCGCGTAGACGTCGAGGCCGGCACCGGCGATCGTCTGATCGGTCAGCGCCGCAATCAGCGCCGGCTGGTCGATCACCGAGCCGCGCGAAATATTGACGACGTAACCATCCTTGCCGAGCTTGCGCAGAATATTTGCATCGACAACGTGATGGGTATCGGCGCCCGCCCGCACCGCGATCATCAGGACACTGCACCATTCGGCCAGCGCATCCAGGCTCGGAAAATACCGATACGGCACATCGTGCTGCCGGCGGCTGAAATAGCCGACCTCGGTCTCGAACGCGGCGACGCGCGCCGCAATCTTGCGGCCGATCTCCCCCATGCCGTAGACGCCGATCCTGCGGCCGAGCATGCCCGCCTGCGGTCGCATCATCGGCGACGGCTTTGCGGCCGCCCAACTGCCGCCTCGCACATAGTCGTCGGCCACCAGTAACCGCCGCGTGGCCGCCAGCATCAGCGTAACAGCGATATCCGCGACTGACGCCGCATTGGCGCCGGGGCTGTGACCGACAGCAATATTGCGCTTCGCCGCCGCCGCCAGATCGACGCCGTCATAGCCGGTGCCGTAGCAGATAATGGCGCCCAGTTTCGGCATCATGTCCATCGCGTCGTCACGAAGCGGCGTGCCGCCTGCCGTGATCAGCGCTCTGATGTCTGCGAGTTGCTCGGCCGAGAACACCTCGTTCGGCGCCTTGCCGGCAGCGTTCAGCAGTTCAAAGCGTTCGCCAAACCGCTCCATCTGGGCTTTCGGGAAACGCGAATAGATCAGGACTTTCTCGGGCATTGTTCTTCCTTCTTGCCAAGTCCGACGGGGCGACGATCGATTACGCAAAAGCGACATCAAACGCAAAGGGCGGAATCGGTCGCCCGATTCCGCCCCTGCAATTCACTTAAACTGCCACGAACTAGCCGAGCAGCGTGCCCGGCTCGACCTTGACGCCCGGGCCCATGGTGGAGGAGACCGCCACGCGCTGGATATAGGTGCCCTTGGCGCCGGCCGGCTTTGCCTTCGCCACCGCATCCGCAAGTGCCTTGACGTTCTGCACCAGCTTTTCCTCGGAGAACGACGCCTTGCCGACACCGGCCTGAACGATGCCGGCCTTCTCGACGCGGAATTCGACCGAGCCGCCCTTGGCGCCCTTCACGGCTGACGTGACGTCCATCGTCACGGTGCCGATCTTCGGGTTCGGCATCATGCCGCGCGGGCCGAGCACCTTACCGAGGCGGCCAACCAACGGCATCATGTCGGGAGTTGCGATGCAACGGTCGAAGTCGATCGTGCCGCCCTGGACCTTCTCGACCAGGTCTTCGGCGCCGACGACGTCAGCACCGGCAGCCTTGGCTTCGTCCGCTTTGGCGCCACGGGCGAACACGCCGACGCGCAGCGTGCGGCCGGTGCCGTTCGGCAGGTTGACGACGCCACGAACCATCTGGTCGGCGTGGCGCGGATCGACGCCGAGATTGATCGCGATCTCGATCGTCTCGTCGAACTTCGACGTGGCGCGTTCCTTGACCATCTTGATGGCATCCGCGAGCGGATAGAGCTTCTCGCGGTCGATGCCCTCGCGGACCTTCTTCAAACGTTTTCCGATTGCCATGGTCCGTTACCCCGCAACTTCCAGACCCATCGAACGGGCGGAGCCCTCGACCATCTTCATGGCCGATTCGACTGAGTCGCAATTGAGATCCTTCATCTTCTTCTCGGCGATCTCGCGCACCTGCGCGCGTGTCACCTGGCCCGCCTTGTCGCGGCCCGGAGCTTTCGAACCGGACTGGATCTTGGCAGCCTGCTTGAGGAAGTAGGACATCGGCGGCGTCTTCATCTCGAAGGTGAAGGAACGGTCCGCATAGATGGTGATGATCACCGGGATCGGGGTGTTCTTTTCTTCCTTCTGCGTCTGCGCGTTGAACGCCTTGCAGAATTCCATGATGTTGAGGCCGCGCTGACCAAGCGCGGGACCGATCGGGGGCGACGGATTGGCCGCACCCGCCGGCACCTGAAGCTTCAGGTATCCGGTCACTTTCTTTGCCATTTACAGCTCCTCATGTTGCTCCGGACAATCCGGAAGCTTCACAGGACCGTGGTGCGGTTCGCATGACGGCTGGCGACCGTCAGTCCCCTTCCACGGCATTACGGAAGCGTTGCCGCTTCCTCTTCTCGTCATGCCCGGGCCTGCCTCGGGAATGACGACGTCGGATCAGACCTTTTCGACCTGACCGAATTCCAGTTCGACGGGCGTGGCGCGGCCGAAGATCGAAACCGCGACCTTCACGCGCGAACGCGCCTCGTCAATTTCCTCGACCACGCCGGAGAACGACGCGAACGGACCATCGGCCACGCGGACGTTCTCGCCGATTTCAAACGACACCGTGGCCTTCGGCCGCTCAACACCTTCCTGCACCTGCTGCAGGATGTGCATCGCCTCGGATCTCGGAAATCGGCATCGGCTTGTTTTCTGCGCCGAGGAAGCCCGTCACCTTGGGCGTGTTCTTGATGAGATGGAACGCCTCGTCGGTCAGTTTCATCTTCACCAGCACGTAGCCCGGGAAGAACTTGCGCTCGGCGTCGATCTTGCGGCCGCGGCGCACCTCGGTGACTTTTTCGGTCGGCACCAGCACTTGGTCGAACAGTTCCTCGAGGCCGCGCTGCTTCGCCTGCTCGCGGATCGATTCCGCCACCTTCTTCTCGAAGTTCGAATAGGCGTGAACGATATACCAGCGCTTGTCCATCGTAAGGGTTCCGGTGCTCATCATTGGACGCCCAGCAGGAAGGTGACGACGTAGCGGATGATCAAATCCGACAAGAAGAAAAAGATCGAAGCCAAGGCAACCATGACGAACACCATGATCGTGGTGATCGTCGTCTCGCGGCGCGTCGGCCAGGTGACCTTGGCGGTCTCCGAGCGCACTTCCTGCAGGAATTTGAACGGGCTGAAAGCCATCGTTGGTTACCGCGTCCTTCGTGAGACGATTTGTGATCTAAAGCGAATCCGAACAGCCCTCTAGTGCCCAGCCCTCTCTCGAAGGATGAGCCGCCAAGCGGGCTCGATTGTTCGGGGGAATTCAAAGCCGCGCCGGATATCCGCATCTCAACGGGCCGGCAGCAGGTGGCGGGTATCTACTGCCGGCCGGGCAAAAGGTCAAGGTACGGGGTGCCGCGCCCCCCTTGTCGGCTGGCTGGTGGCCGACCGACCGGGGCGGAGCCATTGGTTAACCGCCGGTACCGGGTCGGCTCAAATGCACACCAGGCCGCCATCCTGATTTTAAAAGCTCTTCGATATCCTGTTTGCTCCACTGGGGAGTGAGACGGCCATGGCACTGTTGGGCCAAGATTACGAAAGACCTTCGGGCGAGACCGCGTGGACCATTCTCGACGCGGCACACGACCTCGGCGACACCGTTACCGTCGATGCCTGCCGGCGGGTGATCGACGCCGACCTGCGCGGCGACACGCCGGCGACCTCGGACATGGCGGTCCTCTCCGCGTTCTTCGGCTAATTGCCGGGCAGCGCCAGGAAATCACCGCGGATCGATCCACGAAGGATCGCCGGCCTGTCGAAAATCAGCGTAAGTATTTGATTTAGCTGGCAGGAGTGGCAGGGCTCGAACCTGCGACCCCCGGTTTTGGAGTTCGGCAACCGCCGTCTGCTAGCGTCCCGTTCAATCCATAACAGCACTGATTTATCTGACTTTTCCCTGGTTCCGGTACCATGCCTTCCCGCCCCATCCTGCGGAGTTGGGTAGCAAAATGGTAGCAGCTTGGTGCCACGGTGGTGCCTTGTTCTCAGCGCGTGGCCGATTTTGCCCGGTACGTGGCGACCTGCAATTGGGCAAATGGAACCGGTTCCACGAAAGTTCGTTCATCCCGCCTTTGCTGCTGCGGAGGCGAAAGAATGACCGATGAACAGCTAGCGCTTCAGGCCGTTAGTGATGCCCAACGCATACTTGAAGAATATCTAGAGCCCATGCCGCGAAATAATGAGCGGGTCATCCTCGATAAGTTGGTCGAAGTATTAGAACGCCCCGAGCTTCTTGTTGCCGTTACTCGGATGCAAGGCGGACGTTAACGGCCGGCGGATTTTGCTCGCCGGCTTCGCTAACTCTGGCGAGCACGAGCCAGTCCTCAGCAAGCTTCAACCACGCATCTCCATCGATCGGGTCCCGTGCTCCTGCGGCCCGATCCTTGCAATCCTGAGCCTCTCTACGAAACCGGTCTACCCTGTCCCACATGGTGGAGTTACGCGCCAACTGGCCTAGCGTTACCCCAGTCAACCCCGCATCGGATGGACTATTCCCGAAGTTACAGGCGGGCCTGACGAAACCGTTTTCCGAACATGTTGAAAACGTCCTGTAACAAACCCGGCCTATAGTGGCACCGTACAAATACGGTGCTAGCAGGGGGCGCGCGGCACGATGATTGCTTGCCGAGCTACCATTATTTGAAACCAAAATTTGTCTTGTAGGCAGGGAGTATTTCAGATGGGACGGTCTTTCCACGATTTCGAGCAGCGTCTTTTGCAGACCACGGCCGATCTTCTCAATCGAAGGACGGAAAATCAGAAGCTCAAAGAATCGATACGAGCGGCAGAAGCGTCCAAGCGAGGCCGCATTGTCCGAAGGTCATCAATACCCTGGCAGGGCAGGATTCACCGTCTGGATTAGTTTTGACTGCTGATTGAGTTGTTTCAGCCGACGTTCGAGCTCGATCTTTTTTAGCCGTCAGCTTCGCGCTGAGCACATCGTGCATCTGTTCGCGCAGCGCGAACAGATCATCGGTCGTCATTGATTCCCACTCGCTCTGCATGACTCGCCCCCACGATCATGAGATGTAACGACTCACGATTGTATCTGGCGCGCGTCGATTTCCATAGAGGCCCGACGCACGGAATTGGGCAAAGTGTGACCGGCTATTCCATCCCGTCGAGCTCGCGGACGTCCCACAGCGACGCCGCCAGGATGATGAGCGATGGCGTCCAAGTCAGCATGGCACCGAATGCAACGGCTTCCTGAGTTGTCATAAGTCACCGTGACGGCCTCGCTCTAGTCAAGGTTATCTTGATTTGGGGCGATTGTGTGCGCGTGCGCTGCAATTTGCTCCCGTAGGACTACGGATGATTCAAGCGTTATTGGGCCGGGCTTTGGCAAGTTCGTTTGATTGTGCGTTCTCCAGGAAGTCAAACGCCGCCGCCCGGACGGCTGGCGGCGTATTTTTCGATCTCTGCATTCCAATGAAGGGCGACGTTCTTCGCTCCCGCAAACTGATTGTTGATCAGAAACGTGCCCACGTCCCGGAGGTAACCGGCAAAGTGCTCGCCATCGTCGCTTAGCTGCATGACCTCTGGCGGTGGAGCGGGTAACCCGGCGCCACGCGCCCGATTTAGTAAGGCTTGCAGGTCTGGCATGCGGTCACTTATGCACGTCGGCCATCGTTGGTTAATCTGCCCAGCGCGCTCAACAATGAAGTCTGAGAATTCCCTCAGATCGTATCCCAGCAGTGCAAGCTCCGCTTCCCTTTCGGCGCTTCTGCTGCGAAATAACGCATCAACCCACAAGCCGATCGCCAATCCGATCAGGAAAGTCAAAGCTGGATAGAAGAACCAGTGATCCGTGACTGCAACAGCTTTGGCGAGCGCCCACTGGAGACCCTTTGTAGGGTCGTCGAGATACCCGGTTCGGTCCCCCCACTTTTCAATGGCTTTGGCAATCAATGTACCGACGCCGAGAGACCCGACGATCCATAGGCTTGCCTTCCTTGCCGCAGATCGCCAATTCATGGGACACTCCGCTGCACCGAAGTTAGCTGAACGTCGATAAGTGGCAAGTCAGCCCGAACTGGCGGGCCTTGGTGCGCTCGAAGTCGCTGTTCGCCCAAAAGCGCCGTCGCCTGGTGCCCATAAAAAAAGCCCGGCGCTAAGCCCGGGCCCCCTGATGGCCCCCGCGCGCTGCGAGAACGGCGCGGCTGGAGCAAAGTTTGCGCTTCCATTCGCGTCGATTGTCAGCGTCGCTAGGTGGATGGCAGGCCGCTTCGACAGGACGATAGAATGGCCGGGAACGCCCCTGTTGTCGCGGCGGAAACCGCAACCAGCGACAGCGGCGTGGCACCAGCGCGCTAGCGAGGGTGAAAACGCTCGCCCCAACCAGTCAGGTTGGCAGCGCCGGCTCTGTCTCGGCAAGCTTCAAGCTGGCCGCCTCGGGCACATACGACATCGTCCTCACCAGCATTTTTAGCTCGTAGACCTCCGATGCAAGCTTGTCTGTTCGGTGTTGCATGAGTCTAAGCTGTCGGAACTGAAGGGCCACCAGAATGAATGTGCCGGCGAGCAGCAAATCGGCGATGGGATCATCGAATAGCCAAAGGATACCCTGCAACATTGTGCGGCTCCCAAAGTGGCTTAAAACTTGAATTTAGCCGCCTGATTTTTACGGGTCCACCATCGCCAGATTGTTCGCCATCATTGACACACCGGCGCGCGATCGAAGCCAGTACGCTCAAGGAAAAAGCCCGGCGCTAAGGCCGGGCTTTGGCAGTCGTGCGCTGGGCTCGCCGTCTAGACGTTGTCTCTGACGTTGGCCGCATCGCTTGTCTTCTGCTGCTCCCAATTCTTATAGAAACGCCCCTTGAGGTCTTCCAGCAGTTCCTGACTATGGTTCACGGCGAACAAAAAGTTGGTCGTCAATGTCCGCCACATCATTACACGAAGCGAAAGCGCCTGAAGCAGGCCGACGAGAGGCTTTCCAGCACCATCACAGGATTAGTACTGGAACGATTCGGTAGCAAAGCGGTAGCAACGCCTGTCGGTGCCGCAATGAAGCCCGTCTAAGTCATTGATATTATGGCAGGAGTGGCAGGGCTCGAACCTGCGACCCCCGGTTTTGGAGACCGGTGCTCTACCAATTGAGCTACACTCCTGCAGGGAACCGCCGCATGCGCCGGTTCGTGCCGTTTCAAGCATAGGGCATGCCCCGATTGCAAGGGCGAAGCAGCTTACCGCCCTATCCAAAGCACGCCTTCTGCGCCAGACTTGGTCACCATAACAACAAGCGCAACGGGAGAGACCATGAACGCGCAGACCGCCGCCCGGCAGACGTCCGCCCCCCAGACCCCTTCGCTTCCGCAGGCCAAGCCGGAAACCATCGGCCTCTCGGGCGTCCGCCTGCAGCGGATGTCGGACGCTTTCAAGCGGGAGGTGGACAAGGGAACCCTGCCCGGCGCCACCGTGATGGTGGCCCGGCGCGGCCAGATCGGCTGGTTCGATGCGATCGGCCGCCAGAGCCCGGCCGCCAGCGCTCCGATGGCGCATGACAGCATCTTCCGCATCTTCTCGATGACCAAGCCGATCGTCTCGGTCGGCATCATGATGCTGGTCGAGGACGGCCACTTCATCCTTGGCGATCCCGTCGCCAAATTCATTCCGGAGTTTGCCGATCAGAAGGTCGGCATCGAAAACAACGGCAAGCTCGAGCTGGTGCCGGCGAAGCGGCAGATGACGGTTCAGGACCTGCTGCGGCATACGTCCGGCCTGACCTACGACCACACCGGCAACGGCCTCGTCCAGCAGCTCTACCAGCAGTCGCGGCTGCGCAGTCGCAAGATCACCAACGCCGAGCACGCGACCATGATCGCCGGCATGCCGCTGATCTGCCAGCCCGGCGCGGAATGGAACTACAGCCGCTCGACCGACGTCCTGGGCCGCATCATCGAAGTCGTCTCCGGCAAGTCGCTCGGCGCGTTCCTGACCGAACGCATCCTGGCGCCGCTGCAGATGGCTGAGACCGCTTTCCATACCTCGGAAGCGAACGCCGGCCGCCTCGCCGAACCGTTCGCGAATGATCCATGGAATGGCGACAAGGTGCAGCTCTTCAACATGCTGGAGAAGCCCGCGATGGAATCCGGCGGCGGCGGGCTGCTCTCGACCACCATGGACTATGCGCGGTTCTGCCAGATGCTGCTTAACGGCGGCGCGCTCGACGGCAACAGGATCATCGGCCGCAAGACGCTGGAGCTGATGGCGTCGGATCATCTCGCCCCAGGCGTAAAGGTGGACTCGCCGCTGATGCCGCCCGGTCATGGTTTTGGCCTAGGCTTCGCGGTTCGCACTCACAAAGGCATCGCGCCGTTCCCGGGATCGCTCGGCCAGTTTTTCTGGAGCGGCATGGCCGGCACGTTCTTCTTCATCGATCCCGCGGAAGACCTGTTCACGGTCTTCATGATGCAGGGCCCCGGCCAGCGCGAATACATCCGCAACATGCTGCGGGATCTGGTCTACGCGGCGGTAGAGTGATTTCTCGTGCCCCGGACGCGACGCAGCGCGAAGCGGTGCGCTGCAGAGCCGGGGCCCACGCGCCGCTGACAGCCAGTATGGGTCCCGGCTCTGCGGAGCAGCGCTTTCGCGCTGCACCGCATCCGGGACACGAGTTCACGCAATCAACTGATCGTCGCGCCGCCGTCGATCACGATGGTCTGCCCCGTCATGAAGTCGCCGGCCTTCGACCCCATCAGCACCGCAGCGCCCGCGATCTCGTCCGGCACGCCGATGCGCAAGAGCGGCGAGCGCGCGGTGGAAGCCTTCAGCGTCTCCGGATTGTCCCACAGCGCCTTGGCGAAATCGGTCTTGATCAGGCCGGGCGCGATGCAGTTCACGCGGATATTGTGCTTGCCGTATTCGCAGGCCAGATTGCGCGCGAGTTGCATGTCGGCCGCCTTCGAGATCGCGTAGGCGCCGAGCACAGTCGAGCCCTTCAACCCGCCGATCGAGGACACGATCACGATCGAGCCGTCCTTGCGCTCGATCATCTGCGGCACCACCATGTTGATCAGCCAATTGTTGGCGACGATGTTGTTGTCCAGGATCTTGCGGAACTGTTCATCGGAGATGCCGCCGAGCGGGCCGTAATAGGGATTGGACGCGGCGTTGCAGACCAGCACGTCGATCTTGCCGAAGGCGCGATTGGACTCGTCGACGAGGTTTTGCAGGTTTTCCTTGCTGGAAATGTTCGCGGCGATCGCGACCGCTGTCGCCTTGCCGAACTTGTCGTTGATTTCCTTGGTGACCTGGTCGCAAACATCCTGTTTGCGCGAGGAGATCACGACCTTCGCGCCGTGCTCGGCCATCCGCTCGGCGATGGCACGGCCGATGCCGCGCGTCGAGCCGGTGATGACGGCGACTTTTCCGGTCATATCGAACAAGCTCATGTCTCTCTCCCCGATGTTGGTCCAGCGCGATGCCGGCTTCGTCTTCAATTCGAACTAAGCAGCCTTTGCGGCCGTCGACAACTTAAGGCGTCAACCGAGCTTGGTCGACGGCGGCTCGACCTCCGGCCCGGCCGGCTGGTGCATGGCTTGGTGCGAAGCGTCCGCGATCCATGGCTGCTGGTTGACCATCGGCAGCCGCCAACGGCTGTGACTGGCGCTGGAGAGGTGATCGAGCCGCGTCACCGAGCAATTGTCGATATCGAAGGCCATGCCCTTATCGGGATGGCCGCCGAGTGCATGACCGATGGCGGCTCTGATCGTGCCGCCATGGGCGACGACGATCACGTCCCTGCCCGCCTGTTCGGCATTGATGCGCTCGATAGCACCGCTGACGCGGTTGTAGAGGTCCATAAAACTCTCACCACCGGGCGGGACCTCGTCGATTTCCGCAAACCAGTGACTGCCGAGCGGACGGCTGGCGAGGAACGCTGCACGATCGAGGCCCTGCCACTCACCGAGATGCTGCTCGGCGAATGCGTTCACATGCGGCATCTCCGAAGGCTTCGGAAAGCCCGCGGCCCAGATCGCGTGCGCGGTCTGGTGCGTGCGCTTCAGATTGCTTGCATACCAGATTGCGTTGCGCGGCAGGATTTTTCCGACCGCCTCGAATACGATGCGATCGCTGCAGTCGCAGCCGAGATCCTTCTGCCCGTAAATGCAGCCGTTATCTTCGCGAACCGGCGCGTGGCGGATCCACCACCATCGCGTCGTGACTGTCGTCGACTTGCCTGGATTGGACATCGCAACGCCCCTTCAATACTGTTCGTTGTCGCTGTACGTCAGAGCACGCATCGTCTCAAGTGACTTGGCGTTTGAAATCTTGTTTGAATTCCGCAACGCGGCACACGCCGACACGCATAACACTACAGGGAGAAGCTCATGGGCCGCCTCGAAGGCAAATCCGTCATCATCACAGGTGCAGGCAGCGGCATCGGGCGCGCGGCGTCGGTGCTGTTCTCCAGGGAAGGCGCGAAGCTCGTGATCGTCGACCGCACCGACGGCGTGAAGGAGACCGCCAAGCTCGTCAGCGATGGCGGCGGCACCGTCGAGGCTGTCATGGCGGATGCCGGTTCGGAAGCCGATGTGAAGGCGTTCATCGACAAGGCGGTTTCGAAGTACGGCCGGCTCGATGCGATCTGGGCCAATGCCGGCGTCAGCGGCGGACTGGTGCCGCTGGCCGAGCAGACCGTCGAACATTGGCAGGAAGTTTTGCGCATCAATCTGATCGGGCCATTTCTCGCGATCAAGCATTCGATGCCGCACATGATCCGGCAAAAATCCGGCTCGATCGTGTGCACCGCCTCCGTCGCGGGTCTGAAGGCCGGCGCCAGCGGACATCCCTATGGCGCGAGCAAGGCCGGCGTCATCAGCCTGGTGCAGACCACGGCTTATTCGCTGTCCGGCACCGGCGTGCGCATCAACGCGGTCTGCCCCGGCCTGATCGAGACCGGCATGACCAAGCCGGTATTCGACCGCGCCAAGGAGCGCGGCACCTCCGACAAGATCGGCCAGCTCAATCCCCTGAAGCGCGCCGGCCAGCCGCACGAGCTCGCCGCGATGGGCCTGTTCCTCGCCAGCGACGAGGCTTCCTACGTCAACGGCCAGGCGATCCCGGTCGACGGCGGCCTCACCGCCTCGATGCCGTATACCGGCAAGCCGATCTGATCGCCACGGCTTCATCATCACAACCCGTCCGGCGGCAGGCCCGATGACTCTGCCGCCAGCGCGCGGTGGCGGATGCGCTCGCGGTAGAAGGCGTAGAGGCCTGACAACACGATGATCGAGGCGCCCAGCACCATCATCGCGTCGGGCACGTCGCCGAACAAGACGTAGCCGAGCAGCATCGCCCATAGCAGCGCGGAATAGCGGAACGGCGCCACCGCCGAGATGTCGCCCGAGCGCAGCGCCGAGATGATGCATTGATAGCCGATCAGCAGCAGCACCGCGGCCAGCGCCTGCAGGCCAAGGGCGCTCGCCGATGGCGGCGTCCAGCCGCCGAGCGGAACGAGGATAGCGCCGCCGGCCGCCGTCACCGTGACGGTCGTCAGCAAGGTGATGAACAGCGAGGGAATCTTCGCTGGGATTTTTCGGGTAGCGAGGTCGCGCAGCGCGCAGAACGCGACCGACACCAGCGCGAACAGCGAGTACTCGCTGAAGCCCGCCAACCCCGGCCGCACGATGATGAGCACGCCGATGAAGCCTGCGACAATTGCCGACCAGCGCCGCCAGCCGACAGGCTCGCCGAAGATGACCGCGGCGCCGAGCGTGATCGCAAGCGGCAGCGCCTGGAAGATCGCCGAGGTGTTGGCGAGCGGCAGATGCACGAGCGCCGCCATGAACGAGATCGTGCCGCCGATCTCACCCAACACCCTGAGCGCCACCGGTTTGAGCATCAGCGTGCGCAGCGGACGCAGCGCGCCCTGATAGTACGCGAACGCCGCGACCAGCAAAATCGCAAACAGCCCGCGCACCAGCATCACCTGGCCGAAGTTCATCTCTGACGACACCGCCTTGGTGATGGAGTCGTTCATGGTGAACGCCGCCATGGACACCGCCATCAGCAGGCTGCCGCGGATATTCGGAGAGAGTGCCAATTCCGTTAGGTCGCGCCGGCCTTCTGAGCATATTCCCAGGAGGACTTCGACAGCGGCACCGTGCGCGCCGCCGACTCCAGCGCCTTGGCGTTGGCGGCGGTGCCGTCGCGGATCCGGCCGGCGATACCCTGCGTGATGCCGGCGAGGCGGAACATGTTGTAGGCGAAGTACCAGTTGAGATCGGGCACTTCCATGCCGGTGACGTTGCAGTAGATCTGCGCCGCCTCCTCCACGCTCGGAATGTTCAGCGCCTTGAGATCGGCTTTTTCCAAGCCCGGCATGGTCCACTGCATCAACAGATAGGTGAAGTCGGCCATGGGATCGCCGAGCGTCGACAGCTCCCAGTCCAGCACCGCCTGCACCCGCGGTTCCGTCGCGTGGAAAATCATGTTGTCGAGGCGGTAGTCGCCGTGGACGATCGAGACGCGCTTCTGTTCAGGTACAGTTCGCGGCAGCCATTCGGCCACCTTTTCGAATTCCGGAATGTGCTGGGTTTCCGAGGCGCGGTATTGCTTGGTCCAGCGGTCGATCTGGCGCGCGAAATAATTGCCCGGCTTGCCGAAATCGCCGAGCCCGATCTGCTCCGGATTGAAGACATGGAGCTTCGCCAGCGTCTCGATCTTGCTGGTGAATATCTTGCGCCTGTTGTCCGGCGTCTGGCTCGGCAGTGTCGGGTCCCAAAATACCCGGCCGTCTTCCATCGACATGATGTAGAAGGTGGCCCCGATCACGGCGTCGTCGGTGCACAGCGCGTAGGCCTTCGCGACCGGAAAGCCCTGCTTGCCGAGCGCTGCAATGACGCGGAACTCGCGGTCGACCGCATGCGCCGACGGCAGCAATTTGCCGAACGGCTTTCGGCGCATCACGTAGGATCGGGCCGGTGTTTCGAGCTTGTAGGTCGGGTTGGACTGGCCGCCCTTGAACTGCAGGACCTTTAGCGGCCCCTGGTAGCCCTCGACATGCTCGCGCATCCAGCCGTCGAGGCTCGCCTCGTTGATGCGATGGCGCTCCTCGACTTCCTTGGTGCCCGAGAACTCTTCGTCTTTCCTGACGCCGTCCGCCACGATGACGCTCCCTTGGATTCTTCTTGGACTTTGGGGAGCGCCATCGATGGCCTCCCGTTAGTGCGTAGCGTTTGCATACTTCCGAAGTTCAAGTCTGGCAATGGCGCGGTTATGCACCTCGTCCGGGCCGTCCGCCAGCCGCAGCGTGCGCACATGCGCGTAGTCCACCGCCAGTCCGGCGTCATCAGAGACGCCGCCGCCGCCGAACGCCTGGATCGCGTTGTCGATGATCTTCAACGCCATGTTCGGCGCCGCCACCTTGATCATGGCGATCTCGAGTTGCGCGGTCTTGTTTCCGACCTTGTCCATCATGTCGGCGGCCTTGAGGCACAGCAAGCGGTTCATCTCGATATCGATGCGGGCTTCCGCGATGCGCTGTTCCCAGACCGAATGCTCGATAATCTTTTTGCCGAACGCAGTGCGCGACGACAGCCGACGCACCATCTTCTCCAGCGCCTCCTCGGCCTTGCCGATCGTGCGCATGCAGTGATGGATGCGGCCCGGACCGAGACGGCCCTGCGCGATCTCAAAGCCCCTGCCCTCGCCGAGCAGGATGTTCTCCTTGGGAACGCGGACATTCTCCAAGAGCACCTGGGCGTGGCCGTGCGGCGCATCGTCAAAGCCGAACACCGGCAACATTTTTTCCACCTTGATGCCGGGCGTGTCGAGCGGAACGATAATCTGCGACTGCTGCTGGTGGCGCGCCGCGTTCGGGTCGGTCTTGCCCATCAGGATCGCGACCTTGCAGCGAGGATCGCCGACGCCGGACGACCACCATTTGCGGCCGTTGATGACGTAATGATCGCCGTCCTTCTCGATGCGGGTTTCGATGTTGGTGGCATCCGACGATGCCACCGCTGGCTCGGTCATCAGGAAGGCGGAACGGATTTCGCCGTCCATCAGCGGACGCAGCCATTTGCGCTTCTGCTCCTTGGTGGCATAGCGCATGAACACTTCCATGTTGCCGGTATCGGGCGCGGAGCAATTGAAGACTTCGGAGGCCCAACTGATGCGGCCCATCTCCTCGGAGAGCGGCGCGTATTCCAGATTGGTCAATCCCGCGCCACGGAATTCATCATCCTCATGCGAGGACGGCGGCATGAA
Organism: Bradyrhizobium sp. RDI18; assembly: GCF_043203335.1. NCBI lineage: Bacteria > Pseudomonadati > Pseudomonadota > Alphaproteobacteria > Hyphomicrobiales > Nitrobacteraceae > Bradyrhizobium > Bradyrhizobium sp. RDI18. Next base: position 1,741,385 of record NZ_JBICRN010000008.1, read on the forward strand.
CATGTTCCAGAGGCCTTCAGCGCGCGCCTTCTTCTTCAGATCTTCCAGGATCGGAATCACCTTCCAGCGCTCGCCCGCCGAATCCTGTTGCTTATAGATCGGCACCGCGGGGCGGACATGGGTGTTCATGAACGCGCGGACGCGGTTCAGCCATTCCTTTTGCTTGTCTGACATATCGAAATTCATGGGACGCTCCTCGGCTCTCGGCTTCTGAAATCGTTTGGCCGCACTGTCTGCCCGCCGCTCGCGGCCGGCAAGCCGTTTTGTGACCTGACAGTCCGGTCGGCTGGAGATGCGACACGTTCATAAACGTTATTGACATTTCCAACCCTTCAAACGATAGTTTCATACAACTGTTTGAATTGCAACTCCCCAAACGGGGCCCAGATATGTCGAGCGATCGGACCCGGTCTGCCATCCTTGCCGCCGCGGAAAAGCTTTACGCCGATCGCGGCTTCAGCGACGTGACGCTGCGCGACATCGTCGCGGAAGCGAACGTCAATCTCGCTGCGGTGAATTATCACTTCGGTTCCAAGGACGAATTGATCGCGGAGCTGTTCGTCACCCGCAGCCTTGCTACCAACCGCGAGCGTCTCAACGAGTTGAAACTTGCGGAGGAACAAGGCGGCGGCCGCGCGCCGATTGACGCCATTTTGCACGCGCTGGTAGGCCCTCCCCTGCGCGGCTGCCTCGGCCCGGACCGCGAGGGTTCGACCGCGGCGCGCTTCATGATCCGCGCATCCATTGAATCGGTGCCGCCAATCCGCCGCATCAAGAACCGCGAAGTCGATCATCTGCGGAAATTCATCGCCGCGATGCGCCGCTCGCTGCCTGGCCGCGACAACGCCGAGCTCTATTGGGGCCTGCACTTCGCGCTGGCGATGTCGCATCACACCATCCGGGAAAAAGAGCGGCTGACGAAATTGTCGGAAGGACAATGCGACCTCAACGACGTCGATGCCATCGTTGACCGCGTGGTCGCGGTCTCGGTGATGGCGCTGACCGGCGGCGAGATGCCGGCGAAGAAGGCACCGGTTCGATCGGCGATGCCGCATGGAAGGCTGACCCGGCAAGATTTGTGAGCTTCTGGTAGTCTATGAGCGAAGCATAAGAATGAATTGCATGGCTTCGCTCGCAATGACGTAGAAGTAGCGACACCCACCACTGTCATCCCCCGCGAAGGCGGGGGATCCAGTACGCCGCGGCTTCTCAGTTCAATCACTGCTGTCTCTGGAATACTTGTATGGGCCTGGTCAATGGTCGTCGTTGCTAGGTCATTGCGTTGATCTCCGAGGGAGGCCGACATCTCCGCGGGCCGACCTCAAGACGGGCTGTCCGCCTTGGCGCAGCGACCGTCAAGGGTGGCCGGAGGCCATCGCGTAGCGACGCAGCCCTTGACGGTCGCGAGCTTGGCGGCAGGCTTGAGGTCGGCCCGCGGAGATGGCGATGGCGAGATGAGGACGACTTCCGAGGCGAGCCCGCCTTGGACGCGATATCGCGTCGCAGACTTGTATTCGGTTGATCGATCGGGATCAGAACCATGATGCATGCATGCGCATCGGGGCGAGCTCCGGGGCGGCGGGTCCATTCTGGGTCGCGGCGCAAAGGCCATGTATTCCTGCGGATCATCGCCACCTCGGATGCCGTTGGCAGACCGCAAGCCGGGCTGCCAAACCGTCAGTGGTGTGGGGTTAAGGGAAGCTGCACGGTCAGGTGCCGACGGGACGCAACTTGATGTCCTCCGTCACCTGACCGGTGGTCACCAGCCGCCACAGGGCGATGAGTAGCTTACGCGCTAGTGCCACGATCATGGTCTTGCGCGTGGTGCGTCGGCCATCGGCGGTGCGCTCACGGAACCAGTTGGCGAGCCGGCTGCCCTTCTGAAAGATCAGCGCCAGGCCAGTTGGATCATCCCCCGGCGAACCCGGCCGTTGCCGGCGCGGGCCAGTCCCTTCTCGCGCCGGCGCTGACCGCTCTCGTCCGGCGCGCCGGTCAGCCCGGCATAGCGCGCGACAGCTCTGCGATCGCGCAGATTGCGCGACAGAATCTCATTCACCAGCATGTCGGCGGTCTCGATGGCAATGCCCAGAACCCTTGCGATCAGACGAACCATCGCATGGGGTCCTTGAGATGTGGCCGGCGCAGCGGTGAGGCGCTGCAGCCGTGCGCTTTCGATGGCGCGGATCTGGTCGCGCACCAGGCATAGCCGCTCCAGATCGCGGCGCAGTTCCGCCCCTGGCATTGTCCGGCAGCGGCGTTCCTTCCGCGGTACGCTGTGTCTCCAGTTGCTGCGCCGCCTTGCGAAGCCTCGGATTGAACCCGCCGATGCCGAACAAGGCGAGGACGGCTTTGACCCGGTTGACGATCCGCGTCTGCTCGCTCACCAGGCTCTCCCGCTCGCGGCCCGGTCGTCGAGCGTCTTCTTCCGCCATGGTCGGGATCGTGGCCATGCTGCAATGGCGCTTCTCACCACGCAGCCAACCCAGCAGCGAACGCATCAGCAGTTCCGTGTCGATCCGATCGCTTTTGACACGCCGGTGCTCGCGAGACACCGCGATGCTCGCAGGATGGATGACATAAGCTTCGATGGCGCGGGCCTGCAGCCAGCGGGCCAGCCAGAATCCATCCCGTCCAGCCTCATAGGCGCAGACGATCTGCTTGATCGCACGTCCCGCCTTGTGCGCTTCCTCGCACCAGCGCTGCAGCAGCTTCAGCAGAGCGTTCGCGTCTGCATCAAGCTTCTTCAGCGGCCGGCGTGTGACACCGGGGATCATAGCTGCAACCAGCCACTTCGACTGGCTCATCTCGATAACTGCAACGAGTGTGTTATCCTGCTCGAAGGCGGTGAGGGACCTGCTGACGTCAAACGGTTGCGACATGGGGTGCTCCATTGCGTGACCACGGCGCCCGAGGTGTCGATACCCTCGCCGCCGCTGACCCTGCCGCCACCCCCTCATAGCATCTGGATCACCCGCCTTCGCGGGTGACGACAATTGAGTGTGCGATCGCGATCTCGCGACATGTTTTGCCCGAGCTTTGCATCTTCTTTGCCCGCCCTCTTTGTCAGAGGGCGCAGGGAAGACCGGGTGCGCGCCGCACCCGCGGTCTCGTGTGCAAAGTGCGCAAAGAAAAACGCACACGAGCATACAGGTACAGCGGGAGCATCCCGGCCTTCCCTGCGCAATGGCTTTACGGCTTACTTCGTGCTCTTCCCGGAGAACGGCTCTTTTGCCTCCGTCGCCGACGGGATAATTCCCGCCGACTTAACGCCAGCACCGCGGCGCCCGAACCACACGACTTCACCGTACGCCTCCGGCGCGTACGTCTATCGCGCCATCAGCGTCCATCGCATCTCACCGCACGTCAGTGACGATGGCCAACGCCCCTCATCCGCCGTGAGACGGGCGGAGTTATGCGACTGATTTGGGTGAGAACGAAAGCAGAATATTTTTGTTTCCGGAGCTTGACACGATTTCTGAAAATCAGAAGTGATTTGCCCGTCGTGCCAATTGGTCGCAGCCGAGCATTGAAAGTTTCGCTTGGGCGCGCAGCAAATCAGCTCGCAGTTTGTAGTGTGGGCAAGGCGAAAGCGTGCCCACCGTCAAGCAGCGCGCTCAACGATAAGATGGCGGGCACGTCGCTAACGCTCCTTTGCCCGCACTAAGCGCCTCCTCACCATGAGGGTTGAATTTGTTACACGACGGCCGCAATTGGCCCGTGAGTTATTCGGGTCTGAAGCCGGATGCCTTCACCACCGGTCCCCATAGTTCGGAGTCGGATTTCTGAATCCTTGAAAATTCCTCAGGTGAAGTGCCGGTGGGTTGAACGCCCAAGGCTGTCAGGCGCTTGCCGAACTCTGGCGTGCCTACCGCGTGGCGCACGGCCCGGTTCAATTGCGTGATCAGCTCGGCCGGTGTTGCGGCAGGAGCGTAGATACCATACCAGCCCTCGCCGCGAATGCCGTAGCCGCCTTCGGTAAACGTCGGCACTTCCGGCAGCACCGGTGATCGCGCCCGGCCCGACGTCGCAAGAACGCGGATACGTCCGGCCTTGTGGGCCTCGACGAGGTCCTGCGTCGAGGTGAAGAACAGCGGCAGGTGACCGCCGATCAGGTCGGTGATGGCTTGCGGATTGCCTTTGTAGGCGACGTGACGGAGTTCGAGATTGGCTTGGCGCGCAAAGAGCACCGCAAAGAAGTGCGGCAACGATCCCGCGGCCGGCGTTCCATAAGCCGCCTGATCGGGATGACTCTTCAACCAGTCAACCAATTCCTTTAGGTTCTTGGCGGGCACGTTCGCGCCCACCGCGACGCCAAGGTCGAAGGTCCCAACCTGCGAGATCGGTTGAAAGTCCCGGGCCGGATCATAGGCCAAATTGTCGTAGACGTGCGGGAAGAGCACCATCGGCGCGATCGGCGTGAACAGCAGGACCGTACCGTCAGCCGGCGCACCCTTCACCGACTGGATGCCGAGGCGTCCCGCCGCGCCAGGTCTGCTCTCGACGATGACGGTCCGATTGAGCTGCACGCGCATCGACTCCGCGATCATCCGCAAAGCCGTATCGCCGACACCGCCGGCCGGAAACGGCAACACAATCCGGATCGGGGATTCGCCCGTCTGGGCCCCGGCATGATCCGCCATCAGGCCAAGCATCATTGCCAATGCAACTCGGATCATGCGCATGGACGCCCTCGCTACTGGCAGATGGTCGTTATGATCTTGACCACCCGACCCTGTGCCTTGATGATCCATAAAGGAAGTCTTGTTTTCTTTATATGGCGATAAAATCCATTGATGGAGGCGTACATGGACCGAAGCCCTGCTCTCGACGGACGCATCAAGCTTCGCGATCTTCGTGTGCTTCAGACCGCGGCCCAAACCGGCAGCATGGCCAAAGCGGCGGCTCATCTGGCCATAACCCAGCCCGCCGTTTCCTATGCGATTTCAGAGCTGGAGCATGCCGTGGGCGTGCCGCTGCTCGAGCGTTCGTCGCAGGGCGTCACACCGACGGTCTATGGACGGGCCCTGCTGGAGCGCAGCGCCATCGTGTTCAACGAGTTGCGGCACGGCATCAGCGAGATTGCGTCGCTCGCCGACCCCGAGGTCGGCGAATTGCGAATCGGCACGACCCCACCGATGTCGGCGGTCGCCTCGGCAGTGTTCAACCGCCTGGTGCCGCGCTATCCGCGAATGCGGTTTGATCTGACCGTGGGCCCGACTGACGTGCTGCTCCGCCAGTTGCGCCAGCGCGATGTGGAGATCGTCATCAGCCGGCTCGCGTCGATGGCCGGCAACGATGATCTAAGCGTCGAGACGTTGTTTCACGACGAACTGGTGGTCCTCTGCAGCAAGCAAAGCAAGTGGGCCCGGCGCCGCAACGTTTCCCTGGCCGAACTCGTCGGCGAGCCGTGGGTGCTCCCTCCCCCAACAGGCTTCCTCACCGGAATCATGCGCGGCGAATTCGAAGCGCAAGGCCTGGCGTTTCCCCGTGCGACAGTGACCACGTCGTGCACGTATTCGCTGAGCGTGCTGGTGGGCAACGGCAATTTCCTCGGCATTCATCCCCGGGCAATGTTGACGACACCGAACGAACATCCGCTACTAACCGGCGTCGACGTGCGGCTGCCGACCACACGCGGCGCGATCGGCCTGATCGCGCTGAAGGATCGCTCGCTCAGTCCGGTGGCGAAACTATTCGCGCAGTCGGTCGCGCCGGTTATGCAGGACATCCAGCCGATGCGGGCATCGCGCGTGGCGCGGAATTGATGGGGGAACGCCGCGGCCGGCAATGTCGTTGTAGTCGGGCTGACGACAAAGGAGTTGCCGATGCCAACCCAGCCGACGATTGCCCGCATCTGGCGAGGCCGCACGCGGCCTGAAATCGCCGACGATTATGAAGCTTACATTCGAGCGGAAGGAATCCCGCCGTTGGAGAAAACGGCGCTCGGCGTCCAACTATTCCGGGAAGACCGCGAAAAGGAGAGCTGGTTTACGACAATTTCCTACTGGAGCGATCTAAAGTCGATGACCGCTTTCACCAAGGGCGAGCCGACCAAGGTTCACCATCTTGACCGTGATCCAGAGTTTCTGATCGAGCTGCCGGAGTTCATCCAGATCCATCGGATCCTGATCAACCGTCAGGGCCTGCGCTAACTTTACCCAGCCGCGCATGCTTTGGCTCCGGCTCCAGCGACGCGCGCGTGTGAGGCTGGCGGCAAGGCCGCCACGCGGCCTCTAGTCTAGTGTCGCGCCGGTGCAGCGAGCGATTTCAAATAGCTGTCAAGCGGTCCCGACCAGAGGTTCGAACGCCGAAACACAAAGTGCCCCTGGCCAGCCGGCGCTTCGAACTCCAGGAATTTTCCCCGGCCGCCGGCTTTCTCGAAAGCTGCGAAATTATTCCGGCTGTGGGTGAGCGAATAAAACGTGTCGTGTTGACCGTAGAGCCAGATCGTTGGCCGCGCGTAGGCGGCGCCCGTTCGAAAAGCGAATGGTTCACGGTGCTCGCGACAAAGCAACTTTCGCGTGCCCAGCCGCCGACAAAATTGACGACGCCGGCAACTTGCTCTGGATGTAGCCCGGCATAGGCGATCGACAACACGCCGCCGCGCGATTGTCCACCGATCAGAATGGGTGTGGGGGCAACGTCTTGCCGTCGCCGCAGGGCTGATATCGCAGCATTGATATCGGCCAATGCGCGATCCGCGCCACGGAGCGACATGTCGACGTTGCAGGCGTAACCCTCGTCGTAGAGTCCGTCGGATTTGCCGCGGCCGCGACGCTGCGGAAAGGCCACGATCCATCCGCGGTCATTCAAAAAATTCGCCAGATCGCTGGAAAACCAGGTTTCGGTGGGCAGGATAACGCCTCCGCCCGTCGATCCATGATTGATCACGGTCAATGGAAACGGCCCCGCGCCTGTGGGGCGAAAGATCACCGCCTCGAGGCGGATGGGTTTGCCGTCTTCGATCAGATCGGTTTGCAGGAACTCGGACTTGCCGCGCGTCCATGCGACAACGGCATTCTCTCTGGTTAGAGACGCGAAGTCGGCTCTGTTCATGTCAGCACTGCTAATGATGTTGCCGCGCTTGAAGTGGGCCTTCAGACCGCCACTTTCGGCCATCTCGTAGGTTGCTGAGAATCCCTCACCCATTACATTGAGCATACGCGCAGAAACAGTCCCCTCAAAACGCCGCCACCTCCTCTGACGTCCGGCGCGGGAATCGTCGCCCAGCGCATAGACGACTCGTGCCGCGCCATCCTCGCTGACGGATTCAACGAGCAGGATATGCTTGAGCCTATCGCCCCAGAGGCCAGCCCAAACGTGTTTCCATGACTCGAATGCCCCGGCAGGCGTCGCCGCTGCAACAGTTGCGTCGGACGGAAGCGGGACGCCGTCGACGAGGAGATCAGCGGCGCTGACAGACTGCGACAGCGTCAAAAACGCCAGAAGCAGGAAGGACCGAAGCCTGCAGAACATGCCGGATTCTTGCAATCATAGAGCGAATATCCACCGGGGCATGATGGACGCTTGGCACATCGGTAGCAAGTGATCCATTGGCCATGGTCCGAGCTTCCAAGCGGCCTATATCACTGCGACATAGTCAATCCCGATATCGAAGAAGCTGTCATTCCGGGGCTCGCAAAGCGAGAGCCCGGAAATCCATCGCGCCGCTTGCTCGGAAGAGAAATGGATTCGGGTTCGCGCTTCGCGCGCCCCGGAATGACGGGGAAATCAGCCCCCGGATGACCAAGAAGATCAGACGATCTTCTTCTCCTTCAGCGCTTCCACCTTCGCCTCGTCGTAGCCGATCGTCGCCAGCACGTCCTTGGTATCCGCGCCGAGCAGCGGCGGGGCGCGATAGTCCTTCACCGGGGTGCCGGAGAACGTGATCGCGTTGCGGATCAGCGACAGGTCGGACTGCAGCGGATGGCTGACCTTGACCTGCATGCCGCGCGAGCGGACATGCGGATCGGAAAACACCTGCGAGAAATCGTTGATGGGCCCCGAGGGCACGCCGGCCTTCTCCAGCTCTTCCAGCCAGTAGCCGACCGGCTTCTTCAGGAACAGCCCGGCGAAGATCGCCATGATCTCCTTGCCGTGGACGACGCGGTCGTTGTTCTTGACGAAGCGCGGATCGGTGGCGAGTTCGGGCGCGCCGAGCACGGCGCAGGTGCGCTGGAATTGGCCGTCATTGCCGACCACCAGCATCAATTCCCCATCGGTGCATCGGAACACGCCGGCCGGCATGCCGCCATTGCCCCAGGTGCCGCGCCGCGGCGGGGTCTGGCCGTTGACGAGAAAGATCTGCGCGTAATGCGACAGCGCGGCGATCACGGTGTCGAACAGGCAGACGTCGACATGCTGCCCCTCCCCGCCATTGACCTTGCGGTGATAGAGCGCGGCAAGAATGCCGATCGATGAGTTCATGCCGGTCATGTAGTCGACGATCGAGGGGCCGACCTTCATCGGGCCGGCGCCGGGCTCGCCGTCGATATGGCCGGTGACGCTCATCAAGCCGCCCATTGCCTGCAGGATCGCGTCGTAACCGGCGCGCGGCGCGTAAGGGCCGGTCTGGCCGAAACCGGTCACCGAGCAATAGATGATGCCGGGATTGATCGCCTTGATCGATTCGTAATCGAGCCCGTAGCGCTTGAGATCGCCGACCTTGTAATTCTCCATCATCACATCGCAGCTCTTGGCGAGCTCGCGAATGATCTCCTGGCCCTCCGGGGCCGCTATATTGACGGTGAGGGATTTCTTGTTGCGGTTGGCGCAGAGGTAGAACGAGTTGTTGTTGTTCTGCTTGCCCTCGGGATCCCTGAGGTAAGGCGGGCCGAAGGCGCGCGCGTCGTCGCCGCCGCCGGGACGTTCGATCTTGATCACCTCGGCGCCGAGATCGGCGAGCATCTGCGCCGACAAGGGACCAGCGAGCACCCGCGTCAGGTCGAGAATTTTGATGCCCGATAGTGGCAGAGCCGACATGAACTTCCTCCGAAAATCTTGGCGTGGTGGCGCGGGAACAGGGTCCGGCGCTTTGATGCTTGCCGATACACTATTTTGTGCGACTGAGCCCTGCATTGTCGGCATGACACCATCCGTTCACCGCCCGCCGATGCGCAACGCAGCCGGAGCGACGACCCAAGGCTGGAGTTCTCGAAGGGAGCGTACGGCATACCAGGCGGCAACGGCGGGGCCCTGCCAAAAATAGAACGGCCCGCCGAGGCGGGCCGTTCCCATCGTCATACCTTGGTTTCCGCAACTACCTGTTCGCGCCGGCCTTGGCGCGGCTGGCACGCCACTCCAGGAATTCGCGATATAGCGGATCGCGCTCCTGTGGGGAAAATGCGGCGGCGGCTGGCGCGGCGACCGGCGCCGGCACGGCACCCGATGCTGCCGATACGGCCGCGCCCGGAGGCATGTTGCGGTCGAGCCATTCCTGTGCCGCCTTGAAGCGGGTCCAGCCGGACACCGTCGCCCGCGGCGCCATTTCCCTCCACTTCGGATGGAACGGCGGACGCTGCAACTGCGCGACCTTGTCGAACATCGTGTCCACCAGCAGCGACAGGCGGCGGTAGCGATCGCTGTTCGGTGCCCAGTTATACGACGCCAGCACCGCCTCTGCCGCAACCGTCTCGACGTAGCCGCCATCCGGCACAAGGCCCGGGTAGTCCGCCGAAGAAAGCTTGGAAGGCAGATATTCCTCCTGCAGCGTCTTGGCGTAATCGACCGGGACCAGATGCAGGTTGCGATCGTTGACCTGGTTCAGCCATTGCAACGGCTTGCCTTCGATCGCAACGATCGCGTCGACCTCACCCTTGCGCAGCATGTCCACCGCCAGTCGCGGCTCCTGGTAGATCAGGTGCGGCCTGATCCCGAGCCGCTCGAACACGTTGATCGCGGTCACGAAGGTCGAACTGTCGGGCAAATCGACCACCACGGTCTTGCCGTCGAGTTCCCGCATGTTGGTGATCGTCCTCGGCGCGAGGACGTGCATTTCCTCGTTGAACATCTTGGCCACGTAGACGAACTGGTTGCGGATGTCCTTGGCGAAGTCCTTGCGGTCGAGATAGGCGAGCGTGTCCTTGCGCACGATGCCGGCGTCGACGCCCCGCAGCAGCAGAATGTCCGCCACCGCCTGCACCGATCCGCGGCCCATGACCGGCAGGATCCGCAGCGCCGTGCCGTTGTCGAGCACGGAGGCGAGATCGGCGCCCACCTGAGCATAGGTGGAGCCGAACGAGCCCGTCATCAGGCTCACAGTGTTGGCGTTGAGCTGGTTGGCCAGATCGCGCTTGGTGGCGGTGCCGTACTTGAAGATCGTCTTGAACGAATCGCTGACCGCGCCCGGATCGATGCCGCTTCGCACCGGGCCGAAGTGCTGCCAATTGCCATTGGTAAAGCGCATCATCCGCATCTGCTCGATCGGCGCATGATCGGACGGGCTGGTGTTGATCAGGATGCCCTGCACCATCATGGGAAGCTGGACGCCCTTGATCGCGCGAGCCTGCTTCATGATGTTTTCGCGCGAGAGATCGTCGCCGCAGTTCTTGAGCACCTCGACCAGGGTCCTGCTGACCAGATAGCCGAGGACGGCCTGACCGTTGGTCTTGCTCACGCTCGGGACATAACGCTGCATGAAGGCGCTCCACTCGCGGAACGCCACGTCGCCGGCCGCCGCCGCGTCTTCGCCCTCCAGCCTGTATGCCGCCGACAAAAGGCCTTCCGCATTTTGCGGGCCCGCCGGCTGAATCACGGCCGAGTACGAATTGGCGATCGACGCTACGAAATGGGCCGGCCGCCAGCCGAGCTCGACGCTTCGCCGGATCGCCATGATGGCGAATTTCGGCGTGGTGAACTCAATGAAGACGTCGGCATTGGACGCCTTCAGCTTGGCCATCTGCGCATCGATATTGGTGTCGGTGACCTTGTAGGGAGCCTCGGCCACGATCGCGACCTTGCCGCCCAGGCCGTCCTTCAGGCCTTTCAGGTACTCCTTGCCCATGCCATCCTCCTGATAGAGGACGGCGATCCGGCTGCGGGGATGGTTCTCCAGGATATACTGCGCAAAAATTTGCGCTTCAGCCGTGTAGGTCGGCAGGAAGCCCATGGTCCAGGGAAATTCGCGCGGCTGGTCCCAGGCTGCTGCGCCCGACAAGGCAAAAAGCTGCGGGACTTTCTTTGAGTTCAAATAGGGCTGGATCGCCGCGTTGGTGTTCGTACCGATGGTCCCCAAGGTGAAGAGAACCTGGTCGTCCTCGACGAGCTTGCGGGTCATCTCCATGGTTTTGTTGGGGTCATAGGCGTCGTCATAGGTGATCATATTGACCTTGCGGCCATTGATGCCACCCTCGGCGTTGACCTTGTCCAGATAGGCCGAGATGACCTTGGCGATGACGCCGTAGGCGGAAGCCGGACCGGTATAGGGAGCGGTGTTGCCGATCCGGATTTCGTTGCTGCCCGGAGGCGCCGCGTACGTCTGATCGCTCATCATCGAGCCGGCCATCGCCGCCAACACCAGCGCCGCTGCCGCGTTGCGCCGAGGGATGATGTTGAGCCGGCGCATGGCGTCGCGGGCCGACGCCCAGGACAATTGTTCCATTCGCCAGCGAGTGATGCCGATCGTAGCTCCCATTACAGTCCCCCTGTGAGCCCATACTCTGCAAAATAATAAGCGCGTGATGCGAACGGGCACCGTTTCAACCCTACTCGCCGACATTGTGTCTCAATCGGATTGATTTTGTGGCGAGTCCAGGCGTTCCGTAAGGCATGGTTAGCGAGTGCGTATTTTCGCCCAAGAAATGCACGGAATTGCCGCTAACTCGCCACACGCGCAATCAGCGCGTGTCCGTGTAAGCCACAGATCTCTGCGGCGCATCACCTTGCGGACACGCTGTCAGGGACAATTTTGATTAAATTTTGACCGACGGAGGGATGAACGGAATCGAACCAGAACCCGCTAGATGCCGTTCCCATCGGCCATCGCCGGCCGCGAAACGACATAGATGGCACAGGCAAGGAACATGACCGCCACAGCTATGGCAAGCGGCAATGACGGGTTGACGCTGTACCAGAACACGAGAAACCCGATCGTCATTCCCACGCAAGCCATGGCCTTGGCCGACCGCGGGATGGCTCCGGTGGCGCGCCAATCCCGCAGCGGTTTGCCAAATGTCGGATGATCCAGCAACCATGCCTCGAACCGCGGCGACGAGCGCGCAAAACACGCCACTGCAACGATCAGGAAAACCATCCCCGGCATCAGCGGCATCACCAGGCCGATCACGCCGAGCGCAACCATCACCCAACCGAGGCTGAAGTAGATGATGCGCATCAGACCTGCCGCCCGTCTGTCTCTTCAAACAAAGACCGCTCGCTTCCCGTTCATGCCACGGCTTGCCTAGCCGTAGCTCGCGGCCACGAGCCCGCCTTCGCCCGCTGGGCTTCGGCGCGGCAGCCTTCCCTCGCTTTGCGAGCGAAGGCTGGAGCGGGTGAAGGGAATCGAACCCTCGTATTCAGCTTGGAAGGCTGCTGCTCTACCATTGAGCTACACCCGCGCTGGCGTTGACCTAACACGACGCGCAGGCGGCCTCAACCGCCCCGCCGACCCTGTCCGCATGTTCTGTGCGGACCTTCGACCAGGTCCGCACCCCTTAACAGGCGCCGATTCGCCGCTTATATTCGGATTTCCATCAACAACGAAAGGAGGTGATCCAGTGTCTTATACCAAGCGCTGTCACCTCGCTGGGATCGCCCGCTAGGCTTGTCTTTCGGCCTGGCATCGGGGCGCTCTCAGCCCTGGACCAGCGAGCACAACAGTTGGGGCGCGACGGGAGTTCTCCCGCCGCGCCTTTTTAATTGCTTAATTGCCGATCAAAAACCGCAGGGATTGACCAAGCGCGGCCGCCGGCCGCGGCGGTTTTCGACGATGCGCTCGCCGCCGTTGATGGCCGAACTGCCGTAATAGCGGTGATGGCCGGTGACATCGTGCCAGTCGCCGGCCTGCGACGATGATGGCGACCCGCAGCACCTGGCGGCATCGCAAATGATCGTGGCTGGCTTGCTTCGCATGACCGTCTCCGTGAAGGATGCGCGTTGGCTCGCGTTCTGCTCATCAGTCGTGGGCCTTCCACGGCACGTTCAAGAGGCAACGGATATATCGCGTTTCCGGACTGTTTCGTGGACCACCGTTTGTCGGGATCGGCTGCCGCGAAACGTCCTCGAAAGGCGCCCAGTCCGGTCCGCCATAAAGGAGAAAACGATGCTCTATGCCATGCTGGCCTATCACGTCGAAGCCGAGGTCACATCCTGGACCCCGGAGGAAGACGCAGCCCTGATGAGCGAACTGCTGGCGGTGCATGAGCGGCTCAACGCCAAGAAGGTGCTCGGGCCGGCGGCGCGGCTGGGCGGCACGGCGGAAGCCCGCACCTTGCGCGGACCGGGCGCGGGAATGGTCATCGACGGGCCGTTTGCCGAGACCAAGGAGCAGTTGCTCGGTCTATACGTGTTGAATTGCGCCAACGAGGAGGAAGCGATCGCGATTGCCCGCGACCTGCGGCGCGCCAATCCATCCGCCGTCTACGAAATCCGCCCGATCAGACTCTATCTTCCCGGCGAAGCGTTGCCGGAAACCACGCAAGATGGCGATCAAGGCTAAGGCTTCGAGACGACGAGTTTCCGGATCAAAAGCGCGGCGAGTTTCGCCGTGCCCAGGATCAGAAACGCAACGAATTTCAAAGTGTTCACGATCGCGGCGAAGACCAGCCGCACAGCATCGCTCACGGCATACTCAAGCAGATCGAGGAAATCGAGGACCACGATCAGTACGACGATCGCGATCAACAGCACTATCACCCATTCGAGCATGACGTTCTCTCCTGCCCGCTTGGTTGCGGCGGGAGGCCGGAGAGTTCATGGGGTGGATGGCCTCAAGGGAACAAAAGCGGATGCGTTGACACAACCGATCGGGAGCGTACGCTTGTCGCATCGCGTCTTGCGGGAACTTGCGCTAGCCTGCCACCAATTATCGCCGTTTTCGGTATGAGCCGGTCGGGACGTAGGTTCGTCCATTCTTGTCAAAGAAAATGACGATCACGGTGCCGTCAATCTCTCGGCGCTTGATCTAGATCAGGCTACGCGCCTCCCACGGGTCTCGAAATCTGGCTGCGTCTTTGTAACGGAGTTCATCCGATGCAAACCAGGGTCCGAACGCTGATTGCTCTTGTCCTGGTGCTTATCTTGGCGCTTACGTCATTGAGCGCGATCACCCAGCGAGTGCGCGACCCAGGCGTGAGCGACACTGAAATTCGCATCGGGAACGTTATGCCCTATAGCGGGAGCCTGGAGATCTTCGGAGCGATTGGAAGAGCCGAAGCGGCGTATTTTGAGATGATCAACGAACGCGGCGGGATCAACGGCCGCAAGGTGCGCTTTATCTCATATGATGACAAATCCGATCCGTCGACCGCGCTGGACCTTACGCGCAGTCTTATCGAGAAAGACGACGTCCTCTTGATGTTCGGTTCGTTCGGAACGCCGGGGAATTTTGCCGTTCGCACGTACTTGAACGAAAGGCAAGTTCCTCAACTCTTTGTCGCCTCCGGAGACGATCATCTGAGCGATCCATCGTTGTTTCCGTGGACGATGGGCTGGCAGCCTTCCATTCGGGAAGAGGGGCGCATCTACGCCAACTACATACAGGCGTTCTACCCCGGAAAAAGAATCGTTGCTCTCTGGCAGAACGATCATTTCGGTCGAGAACTGTTCAAGGGATTGGAAGACGGGCTCGGTGAAGTCGCCCGGATGATCAGGGTCGATATCGCCTACGATATCGCAGATGAGCATCTGGACACGCACGTATCGATCTTGAAGCGATCAGGAGCTGAAATTTTTGTGTTTGCAGGGGTGCCTGCAAACGCAGCGAAAGTCGTCCGGGTAGCGGCGGATCTCAATTGGCATCCGGTGTTCATCTTGAACCATATGGCTTCATCGATCGCGACGGCGCAGCCCGCCGGCCCGGAAAAAGCCTTGGGTGTCATTACAGCCACCTTCCTGAAGGATGCAAATGATCCGGCCTGGAAGGACGAACAAGCCACCAGGGACTGGCAGGCATTTGTTGAGAAATACAATCGGGCCGGAGGCAAAGACGACAGTGCCGCCGTCTTCGGCTATGCCGCCGCCGAGACATTGGCCCAGGTGCTCAAACAATGCGGCAACGACCTGTCCCGCGAGAACGTCATGAAGCAGGCAGCGGCCCTCCAAGACTACCAGGGCTCCATGTTGCTGCCGGGGATCAAAATCAGCACCGGACCCTGGAACTTTCGGCCGATCAAACACCTGCGACTGATTCAATTCGACGGCCGCACGTGGCAGCCGATTGGCGACGTGCTCGAAACGGCTTTCGCCAACGCCCAAAAGTAGGTGACGCACCTTTGAGCCGGCGGCTGGCTTGCTTCGCATGACCGTCTCCGCGGCTGGGCGGCACGGCGGAAGCCCGCTTGCCGGACACCTCAAGCGAACCCGGTCAGGGCTGACGCTTCACCATACTGCACTGCAGGAGCCCCAAAACAGGAAACAATAAATGACTCGCTATCGGGCCCACCGCCCCCCACATTGAGTGCATCACCGACACAAGCGCCCGTGGGCGTCGGTGACTGAGAGTGTTGTGCTCCCGCCTGCAAAGGATGAGGAGAGCACGATGCCTCACTCAAAAAATCGCATTCTGTCCCGAGCAAGCCCTGTCGATCTTGAAGACCTCCGGCCGCATCTTCGCGTTATCGAAATGCAACCCGGCAAGGTCGTTGCGGAGAGCCGCGCGCGCGTCAATCAGGCGTACTTCCCGCACGGCGGCATACTTTCCTGCGTTGTTGAACTGGAAGATGGCTGGACGATCGAAAGCGGCATGATCGGAAACGATGGTGTTTTCGGGGCTGCACAAGCGCTGGATAGCAAGGCGTCGCTGCATAAAGTGGTCGTCCAGGTATCCGGCCTTGCGAGCGTCATGGACGCCGAGCACCTCAAAGCCGTTGCCCTGTCTTCTCCTGACCTGCTCGCGCTGCTCATCAAGTACGAACAATTCTTCCTCGCCCAGGTGCAGCAGACGACTGCCTGCAACGCAGTTCACAGCGTCGAACAGCGGACGTGTAAATGGCTGGTCAGGATGTCCGATCTGGTGGGCACCGAACTGCCGGTGACACAGGAATTTTTGGCGCAGATGATGGGTGTGAGGCGAACCAGCGTAACCGGCGTTGCCAGCCAACTGCAAAAGGAGGGACTGATCTCGTACAGCAGGGGCAAGATAAGCATCCTGAATATGGATCTCCTGCAACGCCGCGCGTGCGAGTGCCACCGAACTGTTCGGGAGCTGTATGCTACGGAGTTCAATGACACCGAACGGCCAGCGCTTCCGGCCCGACACAGCGCCTGTCCTTGAATTTCGAGTCTTGGCATGCTGGCGGGCGGCTGGCGCGGCAGGGGCCGTAGTCGTCAGGGGTGTGGCTTGCCTAGCCGTAGCTCGCGGCCACAGCCCGCCTACGCCCTTCGGCACGGCGGCCTGCGCTACGATAGGGCTTGCCGAGCCGTAGCTCGCGGAACGAGCGAAGGCTGGTGGGGAAGGAAGGACTCGAACCTTCGAAGCCATACGGCGGCTGATTTACAGTCAGCTCCCTTTGCCACTCGGGACACTTCCCCGTCCGACAGCGTCACCAAACCGACCGCCCGAGTGGCGGAGGACCGGACCCAAGGATGACGCTGAGGCCGAAAGCCCGTTTCGAACCGGCTGCGACCGGCGCGTTTATGGGCGAAGCGGGATGGCAAAGTCAACCAACGCGGACCACCAAAAATAGGTTCGATCAGACCAAATTGCCATATTCGGGCCCCCGTGACACAAGCTCCCCATGAGCGATCGCGACCGAAAGCCGCCGTTCCGCCGCGGCGGCGGCAAACCCTTCGAAAAAGAGCGGAAATTCGCCCGTCCGCCCGGCCGGCGCGACCGGGAAACAAGCTCCGACGGGCCGGCGATTCTCTATGGCTGGCACACGGTCTCGGCTGCGCTAGCCAACCCGGAACGGCGGATCCGCAAGCTGTTCCTGACCGAAAATGCCGCCCGGCGGCTGGCGGACGAGAATATCGATACCCGCGTTGCCCCGGAAATCGTCCGGCCGAACGCGATCGACCAGCGGCTCGGACCGGACGCCGTGCACCAGGGGCTGCTGGCCGAGGTCGATCCCCTGCCCTCGCCCGATATCGACACGCTGCCGCAGAACGGCATCGTGCTGGTGCTCGACCAGATCACCGATCCGCACAATGTCGGCGCCATCATGCGGTCGGCGGCGGCCTTTGCGGTGAAAGCGATCGTCACCACCGCCCGCCACAGCCCGGAAGCAACCGGCGTGCTGGCGAAATCCGCCTCCGGCGCGCTGGAGCTGGTGCCGCTGGTCACCGTGCAAAATCTCGCCCGCGCGCTCACCGAACTAAACGACCGCGGGTTCTTGACGGTCGGGCTGGACAGCGAGGGGACCGAGGATCTCGCCGCCGTGCCCTTGCAGCAACCGCTGGCGCTGGTGCTGGGCGCCGAGGGCAAGGGCCTGCGGCAACTGACCCGCGAAACCTGCCGCGCGGTGGCGCGGCTCGACATGCCCGGCGAGATCAAGAGCCTGAATGTGTCGAACGCCGCGGTGCTGGCGCTCTATATCGGCGCAAGCCGGCTCGGACTGATGAAATGAACAACGCCCGCCCGCGGGAAGCGAACGGGCGCTGAAGCTTTCAAACTCCCGCTGGATCAGTAGTAGCGGCGCAGTACCGGCCGACCGTGGTAGTAACGCCCCGTGTAACGGTAACCGTGCCGCTGATAGCCGTACGAACGGTTGTAGCCATAGCCGTAGCCGGAGATCGTGCCTTCGCGATAGACCGGGTAAGGCGCGAAATTGCCTGGACCGGTATAGGTCGGGCCCTGGTTGACATAATAATACTGTTGCTGCGGATCGGGCAGACGCTCGCGGACCCAGCCGCCACAGGGGCTGCAGCCAGCATAGCCGTAGGTCACGGCCGGGGCGACGTAGACCGGTGCTGCGCACGGGGCGTAACCGCAGGCCATCGCTGGTGCGGCGGCCATGACGGCGACTGCCGCGATCAATCCTTTAAGTATCTGACGCATTACTCTCTCCTGTCGAAGTTTTTCGTTGTCGTATTTTTCTCAGCGCGGAAGGTGGGGCGGCCATCGCCTGTCATCGCGCGGCGCGTAGATGATTTCGGGTGGATCGACGGGCACGTTGGACTGCGCCGGCAGCGGCGCCGACTGCGCCGACCAGGACTGATGGTAGCTCTCGGCCGGTTGCGGCAACCTTCGATCTGCCGGAGGCTCGATTTCCAGGCGCCCGTAACCGGGCATGCGGCCGGCGCTCGGATAATAATGACCGACGCGCGGGACCGGATCGACATAGCGGCCGCCGTAGACAGTCGGCTCGACATGGGTGCCCTTGCCGAGGCCCCAGTCACCCTCGACCACCGCATAGGATGCATCGACGCCGTTAATGATGACGGGAACGCCGGGACGGCCCGGAATCACGATCTCGAAGCCGCCGCCGGCAAAGGCGGTCGAATTCGTCGCGATGAAAAGTGCCAGTGTGACGCCGATGCGCATCGCTTGGGATCCGGTTTTTCTAACGTCCCAATTTAATCCAACATGCCGGTTCAGGGGTTAAGGCCATCGGCCAAATTGCCAGTAAGGCTAACGCGCAACCGTGGATCGCCATTCAATTGCGAGAAATGGCGCTATCGAAACGTTAACGCCTCGGGGGCCGCCCGCTCGATTGTCATTTGCGCTGACATATCGCACCATCCAGCCCCTCCCAACGCCAGCCGAAATGCCTGAGATGACAGCCAAAACGCCTGCAAAGAACGTGCTCTGGATCATGTGCGACCAGCTTCGCTACGATTATCTCGGCTGTACCGGGCACCCTGTGCTGAAGACGCCGAACATCGACGCGATGGCCAAACGCGGCGTGTTGTTCTCGAACGCCTATGTGCAGTCGCCGATCTGCGGCCCGTCGCGGATGTCATTCTATACCGGCCGCTACATGCGCTCGCACGGCTCGCACTGGAACGGCTGGCCGCTGCGCGTCGGCGAACCGACGCTCGGCGATCACTTAAAGAAGATCGGCGTCCGCAACGTGCTGGTCGGCAAGACGCACATGGCGCCGGACCTTGAAGGGCTGAAGAGCCTCGGCATCCCCGCCGACTCGATCATCGGCGTGCATGTATCCGAATGCGGGTTCGAGCCTTATGAGCGCGACGACGGCCTGCATCCGACGGGACGGCCGCGTCCGGCCTACGACAATTATCTGCGCCAGCATGGCTACGACGCGCCCAATCCGTGGGAGCACTGGGCCAATTCCGGTGCGGCCGAGGACGGTAGCCTGCAGAACGGCTGGCTATTGGTTCACGCCGACAAGGCTGCCCGCGTGCCCGACGAGCACTCCGAGACGCCCTACATGACGCGGCGCGCGATGGAGTTCATCGCGGAAGCCGAGGACGACGGAAGGCCCTGGTGCCTGCATCTGTCCTACATCAAGCCGCACTGGCCCTACATCGCGCCGGAGCCCTACGCCAGCATGTATGGGCCGCAGCACGTGCAGCCGGTGATCCGTTCGCAGGAAGAGCGCGCCAACGCGCATCCGGTGTTCGCCGCCTATATGGACATGCGCTATTCGCGCAACATGTCGCGCAACGAGGCGCGCGAGAAGGTCATCCCGACCTATATGGGGCTGATCAAGCAGATCGACGACCAGATGGGCGTGTTGATGCAATTCCTTGAGAGCCGCGGCCTGCTCGACAACACCATGATCGTTTTCACGTCGGACCATGGCGACTATCTCGGCGATCACTGGATGGGCGAGAAGGACCTGTTCCACGAACAATCGGCGAAAATCCCGCTGATCGTGATCGACCCCTCGCCTGCCGCCGATGCCACGCGCGGCACGGTTAGCGATGCGCTGGTCGAGGCGATCGACCTGGCGCCGACCTTCATCGACTATTTCGGCGCCACGCCGCCGGATCATATCCTGGAAGGACGCTCGCTGGTGCCGCTGCTGCACGGCGCGCCGCCTGCCGATTGGCGCAAGGTGGTGTTCTCCGAATACGACTACGCCATGCAGGACGTCCGCGTGATGCTGAACCAGCCGATCGAGCGCTGCCGGCTGTTCATGGTGTTCGACGGCCGCTGGAAATACATTCACGCCTCCGGCTTCCGCCCGATGCTCTACGACCTCGAAACCGATCCGCAGGAATTTTGCGATCGTGGCGCCGACCCGGCCTGCGCCGACATCGTCGCGCGACTGCAAGCCGAGCTGTTCGATTGGGCGCTACACCCGAAGATGCACATCACCACGCCGAATGCGAAAATCGCCGCCTATGCAGCCCAGCAACTGCAGGTCAAGAACGGCGTTTTAATCGGCATCTGGGACGAGGCCGAGCTTGGCGCGATCAGAGAGAAGATCGGGATCAAGCCGTAAGACCGGTGATGCGCATTGCACGACGGATCAGTCCAAGCAAAAGACGTCCGGCGTTCTGTCTCGGCATCAAGTGAGCGTGAGGCGTGAGGCAGCTCACATTCGAGAACCGCGAGTTGATTTAAGGCCGTCGCAAACCCGGGTTCGGGAGACGAGCCATGCCATTGTTCAGTAGCCAAGTCGATTGGCGGGGAATGGGCACCATAGTGGTGGTCGGGCTTTTCACCCTGTTCGCCCTTACGTTCGCCGTTGTTAGTTACATGGAATGGTCATCGAACGCAGCCGTGACCGAGTTTATGCGCACGACCGAGTCATCGGCATCTGATCCGAGCCATTCCAACGAATCTGCAGCGCAGAACCCGTCCGCCAAGGACCGAACGAGCTGCCCCCTCGGTGAGAAATCGCCCCCAACTCAACTACTGCCCTTGCAGTAGTCTACACTTCAGACCAATTCGACCTCGTGCGCTTACGACGCATCGTGCGCGACGGACGATTTCATCCGCGGCCGATAAGGTCGACCGGAGTACGGTAGAGCTCGTTACAGTCTCCATCGGTGACACGCACGGCACATCCGGTGGAACGCAGCTCGGGGCGAACGATGCAAAGCTCGCTCGCGAGGCTTTCGGCCTTATCGATCGCGTTTTCTGTGTTTTCGAGATACATGCCGCCCTGGTTTTTGAACTCCGCGCCGATGACGAGATCAAAGTTGAAGTATGGCATCAGTGCCCCCTGCCAAATTCAAGCTGCACGGAATCTAACTGAGTCTGGTGGGTTCCCTCATTTCAATTTCTGCTTTTGACATCTGATTGTAGTCGTCTGTTGCGCTTTGGTACCGGGCGGCTGGCAAACCACTGAGGAGTTGGAAACCAGTGTTGCGGCGGAGACACGTCGGGTTGGTAAATTGCAACCGCTCACGCCACGTTTATTGCAGTTCCGAGCGCGCGGGCGCTACGGTCGCGCTTGCGAAACACTCCGCAGCCCTTCGAGGAGCGCAATGAAGCCATATCGCGGCGATATCGGAACTATCGGCTGGTTATCCTTTCTCAGCCTGGCATCGTTGCGTCGACTGCATGCAGTAGCTATCGCGGTCTTGCTGCTCCTGGCGATCGGCGCAAGCCCGGCACAGGCAAGGAGTTCCGCATCCGCAGCCTCGACTGCTCATGTCTATCTGCTCCGCGGCGTGCTCAATATCTTTTCTCTGGGGCTCGATGACATTGCGGTAAAGCTGCGGGCGCAGGGCATCCCGGTCACTGTCGCGAACTTTGCCTCCTGGTCGTCGCTCGCCGACGAAGCCGCTGCCGGATACAAAAGTGGCAGGATCAAGACGATCATTCTGGTCGGGCATTCCTCGGGCGCGACCGCGCTTCCCGACATGGTCGCCAAGCTGGATCAGCTTGGCACTCCCGTTAAGCTCGCCATCGGCCTGGATTCGGTCTTCCGCACCAGCCTCTCGGGACGCGTGGGACGCTATATAAACTTCTACATCGCCAACGGCGCCGGCACGCCGGTTCAGAAAACCGGACAATTCCAGGGCAAGCTCGAGAATGTGAACGTGCAGAACGTGCCTGGCGTCGGGCACATGTCCATCGAAAAGAACCTGATCATGCAGCAGAAGGTGATAAGCGAGATCGACGCTGTCGTCTTCGGCCGATCCGTACCAGCTTCAGGGGCCCAGAGGCCGCGGCAACCTGGAGAAGCAAGCGCGGCGAGGTCCGGCACGGCAAGCGCCGCGGCGGTACGTTAGTAGTTCGAACGCCGTCGCCGCAGCGCCGAGCGCCGCAAATTCTGCCAATTCCTCGACGATAGATCACCCGCTAGAAGCGCCGGGTGGTGTGGCCCGCCGGCATTCAAGGTTCGGCATTTCTACGCCTAAATCGCGAGCGGAATGTACATGAAAAGTCCGACGCTGGTTGCAGCCGTGGTAATCCGTGCAGCCCTTTCCGTCAGCATCTTGTCGGCCGTTTGCAATCTGGCGGTCGCCGATCCGGTCGCGCGCACGGCCAATGCTGTCGCAACCGTCGCTCCCGACACGCCGCCAGCCGCGGCGCAGCCGCAGGCGCGCGTCTACCTGTTCCGCGGCGCGCTCGGCCCGATCTTTTCGCGCGGGATGGACCGCCTGACCAATCGTCTCCAGGAAGCCGGTATCCGGGCTGACGTCTACGAATTCACGATTTGCCGGCTGATTGCGGATCAGGCGATCCGCGATTTCCGGAACGATCCTGCGCCGATTGTGCTGATCGGTCATTCGATGGGCGGACTGTGCGCCTTGACGTTCGCCGGGATACTCAAGTCCGAAAACATACAGGTAAGCCTGGTGGTCACCATTGATCCGGCTCAGGCAAGCCCGAAAGTGCCGCTGAACGTCGAGCGTTTCATCAACATTTTCCTGTCCGACAGCATACTGGGCGGCGGCGATGTGGTGGCGGAGCAGGGTTACCAGGGTCACTACGCGAGCTTCGATTTGAAGCAGCACGGGGAAGTCACCCACATCAACATCGACAAGATGGATTCCATCCACGAGCAAGTGGTGACAGCAGTTGCGCAACTTGCGACGACGCCGGCCAAGGGAGAGGCGGTGCCGCTGCGCTACGTCGTTCCTCCTGATGCCCCGCTGGAGCTGTGGGACAGCGGCACGCAGCAACTCGCCCGTTCGGGCGATACCTTGCAGAGGCTTGCGGCACTGAACCAGGTACCGCTGTGGTCACTTACTCAGGCCAATCAGCATTCCGACAGTGCACCGCTGTCAGTTGGCCAACGCGTTCTGGTTCCGCGCCGTCTTGCTCCACCTGTCGCGACATCAGCGGTGTCGCGACGGAAACGGTAGTGGCAGAGCGACGTCAGGTGCGCGGCAGGAACGGGATCAGCATCGGAACGCGACGGCAATACGATCCATAGGCATCCGCACCGAGTTCCGCCGTGAGGAAGCCCTCCTCCATGCGGGCCTTCAACCCCATCCCGAGCGAGATCAGCGCCGCCCCCAGCATCGCGGTCACTGTTCCGACCGCTATACCCGTCACCAGCATCCCGGCGATAAGCCCCGTATAGATCGGGTGGCGCACCAGCCCGTAGGGGCCGGTGTCGATGACCTGATGGCCTTCCTTGTGCGTGATCGCGTTCGACCAGAATCGTCCAAGATGAATTCTCCCCCACCATGTGAATGAGATTCCCGCAAGGACAAGGCACGCGAGCACGTAGATGCCAAGGTTGCCAAACTGCCAGAGCGGCTTTTCCCCCAGGACCTTGCCGGTCAATGGCAAGAAAAGAATGGCACCTACCAGAATGGGGGAGCGGTATTTGAGCGACTCCCAGGTCATCACGTGTTTCTTCGTTTGACCGGACCAGAACGACGCCAAAACCCAGCTCATGACCCACAAAATCCAGATGATGGCGAGCAACTGTGTGGGCCAGGTAGTGGTCCAGCCACTCAAGGCGAAAGCCAACCATTGACCAGGATCGTTCAGCATGTCGCGGACCATCTTAAGCGATTGGATCAACCGCCGAACAGGCGCTCGACGTGAAACGAGTGCTCGGCATTGAGTCCCATTCAGGTTGGTTGTGGCCGGCATCAAGCAGATGCGCAATGGTTTCACGCAATACGGGTTCGACGGGACCCGGCGCATAGCCCAGCTCTCGTTGCGCTTTTTCGATCGACAATGCCCCCGCCCGCAATGCGATACGAACGCCTTCGGCCGTACCGGACGGAGGCCGGCGCGTCACGTGATCGGCGATGAACTCCAGCGTTGCAGTGACCATTTCGGCGACCTTGCCGTTCACTTGAATGCACCGGATGCGACGGCCGCTGATATCAGCAATGAGTTCGAGAATCCGTCTTAGCGGCATGCTTTCGCCACCGAGAACATAGCGATGTCCAGCGTGTCCGCGCTCCATGGCAAAGATCAGCCCTTCGGCGGCGTCGCGCACATCGACAAGATTCACGACAAAATCGAGGTGCAATTGAAGACGTCGGTTGAGAAAATACCGGAGCATCGCCGTCGGCGGGGTAACGTTATGGTCATAAGGCCCGACGGGCATGGTGGGACAGCCGATAACCACCGGGTATCCGGATGCGGCTGCCTGCATAGCGAACCGGTCGGCGAGCATTTTCGAGCGCGTATATGGACCCGGCATGTCGTCCGGCAGGAGCGCATCGTCGGCGACAGGAACCGCCGATGGCGAGGCACGGAACAGAATGGATTCCGTCGAGCAGTGCAGGAAGCGCTTTACGCCGCGCTTGCGCGCCGTCTCAATGACGATCTCGGTGCCGCCGAAGTTGACGGTGTGAAAATCGGCCTTCCGCGGCAGCCACATCCCCGGCAAGCCGGCCAGGTGGTAAACCTCGTCGACCCCGTCCATCGCGCGGTCAACCAGGTCCCGATCAAGCACCGATCCCCTGACATACTGAACCTGCGGCAACGCGCGAGGGGGTGGCTGAAGATCGAGCACCCTCACCTGCCGACCTCGCGCTATCAGCGCAGAGACGAGGTGCTTTCCGATGAATCCGCTGCCGCCCGTGACCAGGATGTGCGTCATGCTGCCGATGAACTCAAGCTGAACTATTTGAGATCAGGATGCAACGCCTTGCGGATGCACCTGGATGATGGTGGCGAGATCGCGCCGAAAGCCCAGCGCGATAAACAGTTTTGCCATGACAAACATTGGGCCCAGCAACAGGTGAGTCGGATTGTCGACCAGCGCCGGCTGCCGCCGCTCGAACACGCGGTGCCCAATAATCTGCGATGCGACGCCGACGACAATCAAGATGGCCGTAAGTGACCACATGCCGGCAGTCGTCGTCTGATCAACGATCACGGCAGCGGCTGAGAGCAACACAACCGCGGCCCCAAGTATTCCGGCGCCAAGCGCGAAATCGAGCAGGAACCAGTAGACGAGCACCGGTATGATAGCGATGGTCGCCGCGCTGGTTTGGAATCCGAATATGGTGATGGACCACAGACTGAGCGGAAGGATAGCGGCCAGGAACAGGAACACGATGCCGAACACATGCATTGCGCAGTTCCAGGGGTCGCGATGATACTCAACGTAATCTGCAAGCTGCCGCCGAAAATACGAACTCATGCGGTGCTTATCCCCCTGCTATCGGCAAACGCGGCCAGACGGGTCAACCAAACCCGGCGCACCGCTTCGATGCCCCAACTTCCCAGAGACAGAATGGTAGTTAAACTCGGGAATCATGATCAAGTCAAAACGCGGACGCAGCACGTTTGGCAGCCCTCGAGCGCGCGAAGGCGCTGCCAACGTTGACAAATCATGCAGTAATTCAGGCGATTAGTGTCGTGCAGTCTCGGGAACCGCCACTTTGCGATAATTTTCCCACAGGTGTTGCCGTTCAGCCAACCAGTCACGATCGTTTCGCGAGCCCTTTTACCCCGTGAACCAGCGCAATCGCGCGCCTACTGCGGCGACATCTGCGTCTGCCGCCATGCGGCCGGCGGCGTCCCTACCGTTCTGCGAAACGCACGATTGAAGGCGGCTTCGGAATCGTAGCCAACCGCCTCCGCCACGCGGGCGATCGGGTCGCTTCCAGACGCCAGCAGACCGGCAGCGAGTTGCATGCGCCAGCGCGTCAGATACTGCATCGGCGGTTGCCCGATCAGGTGGGTGAACCGCTGCGCGAACGTCGATCGCGACAGCCCCACGGCCTTCGCGAGATCATCCAATGTCCAATCCGCCGCTGGCTTGCCATGCAGGAGATTCAGCGCTTGACCGACGTGTCGATCGGCCAAGCCGGCAAACCAGCCGGTCTGTTCGGGGCCAAGCGCTTCGATATGGCATCTGATCGCCTCGACAAAGAGCAGTTCGCCCAGCCGGGCCAGCACGCCCTCCCCGCCGGTCCGGCGCCCCTCCGATTCAACCCGTGCGGCATTGATCAGGTAACCAAGTCCCGAATTCTCCCGATATGAACTTCCCTGCAGATGCAGGACCGGAGGCAGCGCCTCCACCAGCGGATTGAAGGGGCGCGTGTCGCAGCCGAGAAATCCGCACAGGATGCGCGCATCGGCGGGTCCGTTGTCACCGAGGCGCATCATGAGCGGAAGCTGACCAGCCCCTCGCCTGACCATAGACGCTCAGATCAGGAATCGACCGCATGCCTGGAGCGCTGGAAAGCACATGTGCTGAGCCCTGCGGAAAAGCGATGATATCGCCCGCCTCGAGCCGCACGGATGGCGCATCGATCAACCCGCCCCAGCAGCGACCATCGACCACCACGTGATACTCGATGACGTGCTGTGCCCCAGGCAAGACGGCTGAAGCGCAGGCGGCCGATGCCGGCGCCTCGGCCACCCACGGTGCGCGGACGTCAAGATGGAAGAACATCGCGCTACTGAGTCGTACCGCGCGCAACACCTCGGACAGCGCATCCGCCCCCATAGTCGCAGCTCCAATCGGACGCTCGGTCACGCTTCTCGGACGAACTGCAAAAAATAGAAAGAATTCAGACGCCTAGTCAAGCCATCCGGCAGTCTGGTCATTTGCGGCACCCTCGCGAGGACCTATGTCGCAATCGCGCCAAAGGAGGCAGCAATGAACATTTTGGTCAGAGAATTAAACGAGCAGAAGCTGGAAGTATTTGTTACGCGGATATTGGGCGACCTCGGCGCCGCCATGATTGCACCGCTGGTACGCATTGGTGACGAACTCGGACTGTACAGCGCGCTCGCCGCGTCGGGACCGGTGACGCCGGAAGAACTGGCGCGCCAGACCAGAACAGTCGAGCGCCTTGTGCGCGAATGGCTCAGCGCCCACGCCGCCGCCGGCTATCTGGACTACGACGCTACGACCAAGCGCTTCTCCATGAATCCCGAGCAGGCCATGGTGTTCGGCAATCCTGACAGCCCGGTCTACATGCTGGGCTCGTTCGAGGTTTGCCAGGCCGTGATGGTTGACCAGCCCAAGGTGAGCAAGGCTTTCCGAAACGGCGGCGGCTCCGGCTATCACGAGCGATGCAATTGCCTGTTCAGCGGAATGTCACGCTTCTTCGGCGTGAGCTACAAGGCCCATCTGGTGCAGGAATGGCTTCCCGCATTGGACGGCGTGGTCGAAAAGCTCGGCCGCGGTGCGCGGGTCGCCGATATCGGCTGCGGCCATGGCATCTCAACCATCCTGATGGCGAAAGCATTCGAACGGTCCAGATTTTTCGGGATCGACAACCACGAAGACTCAATCGCCTGCGCCCGCGACGCCGCGAAACGCGACGGCGTAGCAGCCAGGACGGAATTTGATGTCGCCACGGCCAAGAATTTTGTTGGCAGCAATTTCGATCTGATCTGTTGCTTCGATGCGCTGCACGACCTTGGTGATCCCGTCGGCGCGGCGAGCCGCATTCTGCAGGCTCTCGCCCCTGACGGCACATTCATGGCCGTGGAGCCGCTTGCAGGAGACCGGCTGGAGGACAATATCAATCCGGTCGGCCGCCTCTATTATGCCGGCTCCACCATGATCTGCACGCCGGTTTCCCTGGCGCAGGAGGTCGGGCTCGCGCTCGGTGGGCAGGCAGGACCAAAACGGTTGGAAGCGGTTCTGCGCGAAGCCGGGTTTAGCCGTGTCCGGATCGCAGCCGAGACACCCTTCAACATCGTGCTCGAAGCGCGGCGATAAGACTGACCGCGTGTCGTTTCTTGGGCCACCGGGGAGCACTGCTCTCCGGTGGCAAAGGTGACTAATCATGACGCAGACATTACAAGCAAAACAAGGCAATCGAGGACTTGGCCAGCAAGGACTTGGCCAAGCCGGCTGGATCCTCGATCATTGGATCGCCTCTTTCCTCGCGGCGGTAGAGCGCGCTATCCGTCATCGACGCACGAAGCATCGGGCCAGGACGCAGCCCGCGATATCTGCTGCATCCAGCGTTAGGTCCCGGCCCGCGGTCCGATAACGACAAGCTGCCCTTCGGATTCAGGAATGAGCCTTGTTCCGAACTGCTGACATCTCTCATCCAGTGTCTGCTGGATCCATTCGATGTCCTGCCGCGCTGGAGTGGAGAGACGAAAGTTCTTGATCTGCAGGGGGACCAGTTTGAGCGCATGGAGGCTTCCGCTGGTCGGATCCAGGTCGGCGAAATACATCAAGGCAAGGTCGTCACGGTAGCGCTCGTAACCACTGATGCCTTCATAGTCGTTCAGGAAATCACCGCAGCCATAGAGAATGAGGCGGTCTCGATAAATTTCGATCGCTCGCGGATGATGCGAGGAATGTCCGTGAACGATCGACACGCCTGCCTTGTCGATGAGGGACCGGGCCAGAATTCTCTGCTCCTGCGGAATGTGATATCCCCAATTGGATCCCCAATGGATTGAAACGACGACGAGATCGCCCGGCCTCCTGTGCGCCATGACCTGGTCGGCGACCTCCCACGCACTCGCCTCGGAGAGGTCCGGCAGCAAGTTGACGCCTGGCGTTTCTGACGTCGCAGCCCATTCGAGCGGGATGCCGCTCGATGTCGATCCAAACGAAAAGATCAAGAGCCGCGCTTTGCCAAGGTTCAGCACCGTGGGTGCGCGCGCTTCATGATCGTTGCGTCCCGCGCCCGTTGCCTTGACGTTGAGTTTTTGCAGTGTCGTCAGCGTCTCCAGCAGGCCGGCGCGACCCCAATCGAGCACGTGATTGTTGGCCAATACGCAGCAGTCAATCTCGGCCGCGACGAGACATTCTGCATTCTCGGGGCTCATGCGGTAGTTGATGCCCTTGTTCATGCGGTCGTTGCTGCGGGTCACTGCCGTTTCGAGGTTGATGATCCGCGCATCCGGCTGCATGCGCTCCAACTGGCTTAGCGCAGCGCCCCAAACGTAGGACGGCCCGTTGCGCCGCGGAATGGGCCCGTTCGCCTGCTCGGCGAGCTGCACGTACCCCTCCGCCGATCGCACGTAATGTTCGTAAATCTCGGGGCTGCAGGGGTGCGCCAATACCTGGTCGATGCCGCGGCCGCACATGACATCTCCGCAGAGAAAGAGCCGTACCAATTTCCGATGCCCAGCCGGCAAACGTCTTTCCTCAGGTTTTTGCGTCAGATGTGGGCCCCCTGAACGCCGTCATCACCTCGGCCAGCATCTGCCCCTCCTCTCCCGCATAGCGCGGAGAGAAGTGAAACGGCTCGACACGGCGCACATTGGCTTCCCGCGCAATTTCTCCGGCAGCCGTCGTTGTGAGATGGCCCCGGTCCCTCGCCAATGCAGCATCTGTGCCTGCGAATGCCGCCTCAATGAAGAGAATGTCGGCATTCTGAACGAGCGCCACGATGGCGGCGCGATTGGCCGGCGTATCGACAACATCGGTAACATAGGCAATTTTCTGGCCGGCAGTGACCGTTAGGAGCTCACGCAGGCTGCCGAGCGGCTCGAGGCGACCGTCCGAAGCCGCCGCTCCATCGATCCGTATCAAATGATCGTCCGGCCGGCCTTCCACAACCGCCTGCATGAGCCACTGCAACCACGGACCGACCGGGAGCCCGCGCTCGGATAGTCGATTCTTCCAAATGTTGACATGGGCCGCTTCCTGCAGGGCAAAGCCGAGGCAGGGCGTGCCATGCTCAAGGATGGCGGCTGAAACCCGGCAGGTCCGCTCGTCATGCAGGACGCCGTCAAGAACTGTCTTCGACACCGGCGGTTCCGCGGCAAAGGCGTTCTTCAACCGGAACTGCCTGGTCGCGATGGAGTTCGGCGTCTCAAATTCGCTGACAACGAAGATCAGATCGGCGCCGTAGCTCTCGACCAGATTCCATCGATAGGCCTGAAGCTTGTGAAAGACGCGCTCGGCAAAACCGGCCGGGCCGTAAAGATGTACAGTTTTTTCCAGTCCTACGTGCAAACGGAGCAGATGATCGAAACCCACGAAATGATCGATATGCGCGTGCGAAACGAAGATCTGATCTACGCGTCGTATCTTCCGCGGTGACAGTGAAGCGATTTCCCCGAGATCGAACAGCACGCTGTGCGTCTTGAACAGCGTCTCCACATAGACCGTCGGGTCGCCGTAGCGACCGTTGACCAGGCTCGGATGGAAGATCGGTCGCATGACAACTATGCGGCAGGTTTTTCACGCGACGCGTGCGTCACTCTACCTTCATTGCCCAAGGAACCCTCCTTTGTGTGCCAGCTTGATTTTGGTCAATGCTCCATGAGCTTCCAGATTTAAGCAGACTTTCGGCCTTCGCACCGGCTACTGGGACTACTACTACTAAGACATCGACAAGTGAAAATGGCCCCTTCAAGGGGCCATTTTTCGTCGGTGCGAGCCGGGTACTAGTTCGTGATCTTGTAGCCCGTGGCCTTCACGATCGGCTGCCAGAATGCGCGATCGGCCGCGAGCCTTTGCGTCAACTGCTCCGGCGTGGAGCCGACCGGAATCAACATGACCGCGAGCAGCTTTTCCTTCACCTCGGATTTCGCAAGCACCTCGGCAACGGCCGTGCTCAGCTTTTTCGCAAACTCTGGCGAGCTGCCGGCCGGCAGCCACATGCCGTACCAGCCATCCGCCACCAGATTGACGCCGCTCTCTTTCAGAGTCGGGGTGTCTGGCAAGAACGAAGAACGGGTCTCGCTGGCGACGGCGACGATCCGCAAACCGCCAGCGCGGTGCTGTGTGATCGTGTCGGAAACCGTCGTGATGCCAAACGGGATGTGACCCGCAATCAGATCGTTCACCATCAGCGCCGATCCGCGATACGGGACCTTGGTCATCGACAGGCCCAGCGCCTGTTCGAGCTGCCATCCAGTGAAATGCGGGATGTTGCCGCTGCCCGGAGTGCCATACGTCGCCTTGGAGGGATTCGCCTTCAGCCAGGCTGCCAATTCCTTGAAGTCCTTGACTCCGATCGCAGGGCTCGCGACGACGGCGAATTCGAAGCGGGTAAGCTGCGAGACCGGCACAAAATCCTTGGCGGCGTCGAAGCTCGGCTCGTTCTCCACCATGGGCAGCAGGTACATGGTCGGGCCCGTCGTCATCAGGATCGTGGCGCCGTCAGGGTTTGCGCCCTTCACCGCCCGAATGCCGATCAGTCCGTCGCCGCCGGTGCGGTTCTCGACGATGAAACTGCGGTCAAGGAGCGCGGGCAGGTATTGCGCCAGTTGGCGGCACAGCAGGTCGCCACTGCCGCCGGCCGCAAACGGGAAGATAATTTTGGTCAGCGGCCCGGCCTGCGCGAATGCCTTGCCCGTTATCGCCGCCAGCGAACACGCGGCGCTTCCGGCCAGAAAATCTCGGCGCTTCATTCAATTTCCTCCAAACACCTTATAATTGTTCACCGGATAATTGTTCACTGGCCTCTAACGCTGAGACGATGCCGCGTCAGGCCAGCACCGTCTCGACCACCGTCATAATTCCGATCGCGACGGTGGCAAGGCCGACCGCCCCTTGCAAGCTGCGATTGGCCCAGGTGAGCCAGCGCGCGGAGACCGCAAGCGGCACCGCGATCGCCGTCGACAGCGCGCCCATGCCGATCATCGAGCCGACGCCGAACAATGCGATATAGCCGAGCCCGACGGCGGGGCTGGAGGCCTGCGTGACCGCGAGCACCACAAGTGCGGCCGAGCCCGCCATGCCGTGCATCAGGCCGACCAGCAGGGTCCGCCAGCGGAAACCGTGTTCGTGGATGTGAGCGGCGCGGGCGTGCGGCGTGATTTCGCCGGCATGGCTATGGGCGTGGAAATGCACCGTGCCGTCGCCATGACCGTGTTGATGAAAATGCACCCGGTCGCGCCACAGCCGCCACAGCACATGCGCCCCGAGGCCGATCAGCATGAGGCCGACGGCGGTCTCGAGCGGCCGGGCAACGCCGTCCGGGATCGCGCGGCCAAGCAGAATGGCGGCGCCGGCAAAGACGAACAAGGTAAGCGTATGGCCGAGCCCCCAGGTCAGCCCGTGCTTGACGATATCGGCCACATGGCTTCGGCGCGCGGCGATGCTGGAGACGGCGGCGATATGGTCGGCCTCGAGCGCATGCTGCATGCCCAGCAAAAACCCCAGCCCCAGAATTCCGAACATACGCCCCCTGCTCTCTGTATTAGTTCATCAAATACCAGTTGGAAGACTTTGTCAGGTCAAGACTTCATCGAACAGACTGATCATCGAGGCCCAGGAGCGGCGGTCGGCCTGCTCGTTGTATAACGCGGCGCGCATCATCGAACCATCGGTAGCGGGATTGGTGAAGCCGTGCAGCGTGCTGCCGTAGGATCGGCCGGCGAAGCCTATGCCCGCCGCAAGAGTTTTGTCCGTATCCCCGGCACTTGGTTCCGCGGCGAGGACAGCCGCAGGCATCTCTGCCAGTGAGCAAGCGGAACTGAGCGCGAAAGGGCGGCCGAAAGGCCCGCCTTTTTCATATTCCGGGTGCGCTGAGCGGTTCTTGAGGTTCTGGCCCTTTGCGACCAAGTCTGCTATTCGAGCCGCCGAAGATCGGCCCTCTGCGGCGGGTATTTTCGCCGCGCACCGATCGCTTCGATCTGCCGGTTTAGCTCAGCGGTAGAGCAGCGGTTTTGTAAACCGAAGGTCGGGAGTTCAATCCTCTCAACCGGCACCACTTAAGAGCGTCAGGCGGACGAAACCGTTCGACCGAGCCAAGACCCGTTCAGGCCTCGACCATTGCTGGGAATTCCACGGGAAGCTGTTGGGGGAACACCATTTCTGCCGATTTCCCAAACTCTGCCGATTTCCCAAGGCTCCGCGTTGAATAGGGATCAAGCGACGCTTTCCGTTTGCTTACCCGCTCTACGCGTAGCTGCAATCCGAACGCCCCGGAGAATCGTCAGGACAGTCGTAAATTCGGGAGAACGATCGCCCATGAACGAGCGGTAGAGACGTGTTCGGCCAATCTGTATTCGCCGCGCGAACTCAGCAACATTCTCCTGGGCTCGGATGATCTCCCCAAAGGTAGAACAAATGGCACGAAGATTGGATGTTGCAAGGGCAGGATTCAACAGCTCGGCAACTCCCGCCGGAGTGCTGTAACGTAGATGGCCATGCACTGGCTGTTGAGAACCATATCTTTCGAGCGTGGATGCGGACGGCTGCACTGTAACCAGCCTCAGGCGTAGTGCCGTAATCACCTTCGTCACTGTGGAAAGTCGCGGCCCCCTCTCCGATGCAAAAGCCCCGTAGAGGTGCGCCCGCTCTATTCCTGATGCGATAGCGATTGCCGCGACATTTTGGGCCCGGACTGCTTCACCGAGAGCCAGGCAAACCTGACGGCTATCGGTGGTTTGAAACGCCTGATTCAAGAATTTTTCAAGCTGAGCCGTGCTGGCGTATTGAGAGCGACGCGCCGTCTTGGCCATTGGTGCCATCCGAATCTGCATGCACCGGGCGCAATCAGAAACAGCCCTCAAGAGGCCGAAAAACCTCTGGCCGGGCATGGCCAGAGGTTTCGGAGGTATTTCTGAAGATGCTGGTGCGCTTCTCCATGAGACGCCGCCAACCTATTCGGCGGCTACGCCTGATGAGAATACATGATTAAATCATATAATTACAATAGTTATTTTTACAACATAAGTCGGTGCGCGTTCGGCGGAGGGCCTTCGCTTAATTTTCGATGGTGTGCGAGGCATCAAGGCTTCACAGCGAAGCCTTGATGCCCGATGTGCCCTTCAAGCGGTGCGACAGGCGTCTGTTGGAGCGTTGTCGCTCGGATGCAATGAGAACGTTTGTGTGTGCCAATCGCTGGCGCTGAGAAATTGGCGCGCGATCGACAGCAGTTTCGGCATGGTTCGCACTGTCGTCACCAAACAGGGTTGAAGGCTTAGGGTGACGCTCGTAGCGGGGTACCCTGCATATAGTAAAAGTGAATCCCAGTGCATCCAAGAGAGTCAGGGCGGTGCTGAACCGAGGCACGCGGGGATAAACAAAGGCTCTATAAAATGTTTCGCGGCACCTGATTGTCTTTTTCGATAAGCCGGCGATGTTGTCTTGCTTCCGCAACACCTCAGCGAACACTCGGATGACGGGACGTACTTTCGCGCTGTTGAGCGCCTCGGTAAGCTTGCGGGCTACTTCAGGGTCAGGACAAGCCCTCTCAAGAGCGTCTCCTTTGGGTGCCGAAACGTCAGCTATTGGCTTCCCATGGACTTGCCCCTTAGCTGTCACAGCAAGGCGAAATCCCAACACTTCGAGCACTCTTATCATCGTCTCCAGCCCTGTTCCCTGCCGGCGACGAAAGGCGCGAAAAAGCGTGGTCCGGTTCACCTTCGCGAGTTGACAAAATTCCGTGATGCTCGACTGCCTCGATATTTCGTCATCGATCGCCTTGCAAATCGTACGCAAGTTGTTTGTGGCGAATGCGTTCTGTAACAGACCTAGGTTGCTCAACGCCTGACCTTTTTAGAATCGGGTGGAGTTTGAGAACGGTGTCCTGGCCGAGCTTTCCAAAAAGAGACCCCCGGCAGTGAAACTGCCGGGGGTTATTGCGATAGTTCAGCTCAGGATCAGAAGTTGCGCTGAACGCGAACGTTGAGCGAAACGGCGTCCTGATCCTTGTACTCGTACCGAGTAATCGGCTTCGGAGCCACCACGCCCACGGGGTTATTAATAGTGCCGGTCATGTTCTGGTCGAGGTGGAACCACATTGCTTCCATCGAGAACGTCAGGTTCGCAACGGGGGTCCAACGGGTGATCAAACCGAGCTGCGAGACGTTGAAGTCGGGGTTGCAGGAGAAGTCTGCGCTCGGCGCCGTCTTGTTAGCGACGTAGTTGGCACACCACTGACCCTTCGCCGTGGTCAGGTCGGTGTTGCTGCCACCATAACGAATCGCAGAGTAGGAGCCGAACAGGCTGGTCGACCAGTACGGATCCCAGTTGTGGTTGAATGCACCACGAATACCGAACGCTTCAACCAGCTTGATGTCGCCGGTGCCGCCAAACGCAACGGGCAGGAAGACACCGTCGGCAGTCTGGCCGAAGCCGACGCTCTGGTAAGCGTCCGCACGGCTTGCGCCGCCAAACATCGCGAAGCTCGGCGCGGTGTTGAGCACGTTCTTCGTGTTACCCTTGGCATAGGAGACGTCAACCTTGATGTCGTCGCCGGGGCCGGTGGGCAGGTTCTTGAGCTGCAACGCAGCCATCACCGAACCGCCCCACTTGGAATCGGGGTGGCCGAAGATTTCCGAGTTGTTGTTCGCAGCACCGGCGGTCAGGAGGTTGTAGGAACCAGTGACTTCATGCGCCGCGGCCGAAATCTGGAACAGACCCCATGCCTGGTCGACGCGGATATTGCCGACGATGTCCGGAGCACGCGCACCGCTGTAAGCGTTCGAACCTGCCGTGATGAGGGTGGCCGGATTGTTCGTAGTGCCAGCGCCCACAAAACCCAAGTTCAGGAGCTGAGTGCGGCCGTAGTACGGGTCGTCCAGACCGATGGTGCCGGACACGCCGTTACCGAACTGCGCGGTGTACTGGATGTTGTTCGTGCCGACGACGTCGTCATGGCCGCCAAGCAGGAACGAGGAGTTGTTGCCCGGATAACCGTGCCAAGGCGTCGCGTAGGCCGAAGCAGACTTACCGAAGGTGAATCCAGCGAACTGGATGAACACCAAGTCCACGCCAAGGGTCTGCGTGCCAGCCACACCCGGACCTTCGCCGGTAGACGAGTTCAGATTAAAGTTGGCCTGACCGAAGGTACGAACGACGCCGTACTGAGTGGCAGTGCGCGTATCTACGCTGAGCGCCAAACGCGAACGGGCAGCATAGTAATCGCGCAAGCGATTCTGCTGACCAAGATTGCCGTTCCACGCCGGCTGATCGAAGATGCCGCCGTTGAACGTGGTGTCGACGCGCAGGTAACCACCAATCTTCATGCAGGTGTCGGTGCCGGGGATGTAGTAGAAGCCAGCGCCGTACAGGGAGCAGATCTTCACGTACTCGACCGCTTTGGCCTTGACGGGAAGATCGGCGGCCTGTGCTCCACTAACGGCGATGAGACCCGCCGCTGAGCCGAGAACAAGGCTCTTGATCATAGTCATGTTAAACCTCCAAGTTGCTCTGCCAGGACGAGGACGGACCTGTGGCTGTTCCCCCAGGAAAGATCCGCCCTCGCCTTTGAAAAACCGCTCAGTCGTTTCGCGTCTTCGGACACACCCGCATGAACGCGAGGGACTTAAGCGAACCACCTGCAACGGGACGACCCAGGACCCCCCTCGGCCGTCCTCAGAACTATGCATGTGCAACTTACGTAATCAAAATAGTTTATGAACTCAGCTATCTCTATCCTGTTCGACTGTGTCGCCATAGCAACACCGACTGCTCGCAAAATCGTGTTCAGGGAACCGCCAGAAAGGCGTCCACTCGGATGATTTTGTTAGGTAAATCAGTTAAGTTAGTGAACGCTGACTCGGGATGAGAGAAGCCATGGCACAGGAACTCCGGAAGGGATCGGACTCGTCGAGCCGCGGTGGGCCAAGTGATCTCGGCGGCACGAATCAGGACATCGCCCGGCAACTCGCCTGGGAGATCGCCGCCATCAACGTGCACCTCCAGGAGATCCGTTACTTCTGGGCAAAAGCCCTCGGCATCAGCGGCCCGCAGTGGATGATCCTGATGGCTTTGGCCGATCTGGATCAAGGTGAGGGCGTCCCAGTGAAGGTCGTCTCAAAGATGCTTCACGTGGACCCGTCGTTCGTCACGACTCAGTCGAAAATGCTGGAGAAAAAGGGTTTCATGCGTCGCAAGACGTCGGCAGACGATGCAAGAGTCGTGCAGATGTCCTTGACGGACAAGACTTATAAGCAGATTGCAAACCTGGCCTCCGAGCAGGAGGCGCTCAACAATTTCGTCTTCGCGGAATTCAGCGACCGTGAACTCAGGGAGCTCACCGGCAAACTCGCGACCCTGAAGGGCCGTCTTGAGAAGGCGAGCCTGAAGATAGCGATGGGCATATGAACGTGCCTCACGGTAACGAGCTAGGCCGGTACCGACTCAAGGCGATCGGCCATCCAATCAAAAATGAACTCGTTGGCGAGCGTGGGATTATCGCGATGCCCATGCGCGGCAGCAGTTTCAGAGCTATCGAAAATTCTTAGTGAAATGTCGGGCTGGCTGGCCTTGAGTCGTTCGAACAGACCGGTCACATGATTGCTTTCGAGCCAGCCCTGCTCACCCATGGTGATCAGGACCGGGCAGCGAAATTTTCGGCGCGGCCAGCCGCCTTCGCTTCCTTTGCACCCGGAACCCAGCGAGAGGCGGTCCATCAAGAAGGCGCGCTCGTGCATATCCCAGATTCCGCCGTCACAAACCGCGGCGGCGAAGCGATTGTCGAGAGCGACGCCACGCGCCACAAACGACGATCCCGGACCGTCGCCGAGAATCGCTACCCTGTTTTCGTCGATATCGCCCCTCGTCGTGAGGTAATCCATCACGCAGCTTACCGACATTTCGAGATCGGGACGGCCCACCACCTCATCGAATTTGGCACCGGTGCCGGATCCAAGGAGATCCACGGCCAGCAGCGACAGCCCCCTGTCGCGGGCGTAGCGCGCCACCTTGAAGAGATATTCTTCCTTTCGATGCCCGGGATCGCCCATGCACACCACGACAGGCGCTCGATGCGAAGCGGCCGGGGCAGGCAAAAAATAGCCTTCCAGCGGATAATCTTCCTGCCAGGGAATCTCGACGACCTCGCCGGCGGGAGTGAGATGCGCAATGTAGCGGCGGGCGCAGGCCCGCATGGTTCTGAGCACGCCTTGCTGTTTCGCGTCGGCAGCGTCGAAATCGAACGCTGATGCCTGATAGTAATTGATGGCGCGGAGCCAGTTGCTTTGTGCGGTCAGCACATGACCGCGCTCGAAGGCAGCGTTGGCGCGCTCGTTGCTGATATCAGCCATCCTCAGCCATTCCCGATACCGGAATCGCCGCCGTCCTTCGGGTCAATCCGACTTGCGACGAGGAAGCATTCAGAGATCAGCGAGCCCCCTTCCTGAGCCAGGCCGAGCAGCCTCATGAACTCGATGGAGAACTCTTCGCTGTCTGGCCATTGAACCCAACCCGCCGGACCAAAATGAATCTTCATGCCGGAAGCAAACCTGTGAACCTCAACTGATTAAATTAGTTATAGATTGTAACTTAAATCGTGAGGTCGACATCCTGCAAGCCCTCCAAACGTCCCATGCCGCGGATATGGTTAGCCCACCGAACGGCTCCCAGCCTCAATTGCCGGGCTGTAGGGCCATCGCCTGAGAGGCATCTCGGAAAATGTATTGCACCGGGCGGGAACTAGGGGAAAGTGCTTGTTGGCCCCTCTATGGGGCAACGTGCTGTTTTTTCAGGCGATTCCCGTAGTTCTACGGTGCTGAAAACCACTTGGCCCATTATCGGCGCGGCTTCTGGCCCGGACGAGATGGTAGTTCAACGTCCTGGCCGATGCGCCACCCGCGGTTGTGGGATCGGAAACTCACTCTCAGGCTGATCGGGGAAACCAACCCCCACCTCTCGCGTTCTCCCGGCATGAGAATTCGCGAAGAAAACTGCAACATGGTGCTGCTCGCGATCGTCGCGTGTTTCAGCGTGGCGATTGCAGGTGGCGCTACGCTGCTTGGCTTCGACGACAAGCCGGTCCGGTTCGCCCACCGGACAACCGCTGGCGTCGAGCGTTCGCCGGCAGCCGACCAGCGGATCATCTATGTCGGCGACCAGCCGCCAGTGCGCATGATCGGCGCGCCCTTTGTCCCGAACACCAATCCCCGCGAACGATAGGCGCTCCGCTTCGCGCGACCACGGTTGCGAATACCATCACCCGATGCGCCCCGCGCCATGTGCGCGCTGGCATTCACGAACTGTCACCGTTTTGTCACCTCGCGCGCAAAAGAGCGGCAGTTATCCCCAGCGACCTCCCCGCCCGCTTGATTCCACAAAAGCCGTTTGGTGGAATGACTTGGCCCGAGGTGTTTCATGAAATGGATGAGGGAACGCGATCTCCTGATCGCGCAGACGATGGCGTTTGTTCAATCGGTGACCGGCAAGCCGCCGGAGGCCGAGAAGACGGTCACGACGTCGGTCACCGTCCTCTCCGTCCAGGCATCCGAGCCCACCCGTGCGGCCGCGCCGCTTTCTGACATCCAGGCTTCTGACATCCAGGCCCTGCTGGCGGAGACGATGCCTATTGCCCAGGCGCCAAAGGAAGCGTCGAGGGAAATAGCGAGGCTGGCCCCTCTCGCGCGTCCTGACCTGCGGGACGAGATCCAGTCCGAGATCAAAGCGCGGGTCGCGAATTTCCGTGCCCATCAGGAGCGGTTCAACCGCGAGCGCGAGGCCTATTGCACCGCGACCATGGCAAAGGTGCACGCTGCGCTCCGCGAAGGCGAGCCGCCGGCGAAGTAGCCCGCGCCCGCCCGGTCCCCGGATACTGCGCACGCGCCGCACTTGCACTCGGGTCCGCGCTCCGCGCGGCCCGAGCACAGGCGCTGTGGTGCGTTGCTGATCCGTTGCTGATCCGGCTCCAGTCTGCGATGGGTCCCGGCTCTGCGAAGCGTCACCTCGTGACGCATCGCGTCCGCGACACGAACCCCTATGTTGTCATCCTGTGTGGGAATCGGCCGATCGTCTCGATCTCAGAGCCAGGCATAGACCAGCGCCATGTTGGCGGCGCAGGCAGCCAGCAGGCAAACGGTCAGCGTGAGTTGGACACGCTCGCAGGAGGTCTGGAGGCTCTTTCTCATGGCCGGAAACATCCGGCGATTCTGGCGACCGAGTCTCGGGGATTCTTTTTTCGGGAATTTACGGCTCGTTAAAGACTCAGAGACTCCACGAAAATGGGCCGAAGCGAGCCAATTTGCTCCCGAAACAGCCTGTGGAATGGCCGCATGGCAGCCAAGCCTGAAACCCGGCCCCCGCTTCCGCGTTGACCGTTTTTACCGGAGCTAACAATGCCCTACGCGCTGTTCTCAAACGATGCCAAGCTCAGC
Source organism: Bradyrhizobium sp. RDI18 (assembly GCF_043203335.1). Classification (NCBI taxonomy): domain Bacteria; kingdom Pseudomonadati; phylum Pseudomonadota; class Alphaproteobacteria; order Hyphomicrobiales; family Nitrobacteraceae; genus Bradyrhizobium; species Bradyrhizobium sp. RDI18. The sequence continues at coordinate 1,781,781 of NZ_JBICRN010000008.1, forward strand.
AAGGCCTATCCAACCGCCGCCGACGTCTGGAAGATCGCCCAGAAGAGTGGTCTCGTCGTCGACGTCATCGCCGGGCGAGACAACACGGGTCCCCGTCCGGTGCTGGACCATGACTACGAGATCAAGCCCTGCCAGCTTGAGCCGCACGAAGACCCCGCCCGCAACAAGGCCGACGCCGAGCGCGACGCGCAGACGGAATTGCAGCTCGCGTCGTAGGTCGGCCGGCAAGCGGCCGACACACGACAGGCCTCGGCGAATGGGTCCCATTCGCCGGGACGATATCCGGGACGGAAAGTCGGATCCTACGGCGTCGCCGAGACCAGCGATGCCTGTTCCGAAGCAAGGGTGACACAGGCCTTGCGCCGCTGCAGTCCCCTGATCGCACCGGTTACCTTGCGCACCTTGCCGGCCCCGCACGAGGGATCCTGCACGAAGGCGACTTCATAGGGAGCAAGGATAAACGGTTCGGATTTCAGGACAGTTTGAGCAAGGCACGGATACGCCGCTGCGGAAAAGATCAGCCCTAACGCAAAAGCACGCATGTTCGTCGTCCCACCAGCCGGCCGGGACCATAATATCGGATCGTGACGAAAAGTTGCATGCAGCGCGAAATTTTTTCGCGCCTGCCAAAAAATTACCGGCGCGCGCTAGCCTCGACATCGCCAAGCAAAAAGGCCGGCGTGAAGCCGGCCCTTGCGCGTCTCGATACCAAAGTCGGTATCAATATTTGGGAGCAGCGGGACCACCCCAGCCGAACCGGTAGTTCACGCCCACCTTGGCCGTATGCTCGTCGTTGCGGAAGGTGCGGCCGCTGATATCGGCAGGACCTGACGTGAAGGTCGTGTCGCCGAAATTGTAATACTGGTACTCGGCCTTGGCCGACCAGTTCGGGGCGAACATGTATTCGAGGCCGCCGCCCACGGTGTAACCGTCCTGGTGGTTGCCGTTGGTGGTGAAGCCAGTGGGCACCCCGGCCACCGATACGCCGAGATTATTGCCGTCACGCCAGGCGTAACCGCCCTTGGCGTAGAGCAGCGCCGGACCCCAGGTGTAGCCGAGCCGGCCGGTCACCGAGCCGATCTGATCGGTATTGGAGGTCACGAGCGTCCCGCCCGGAAACAGCACGCCGTTATTATTGTTGCTGGGCAGCCAGCTATACTGGGCTTCAGCGCCCAGCACCCAGTTCGGCGCGAACTGGTAGTCGAAGCCACCCTGCACGCCGCCGAGGAAGCGGACGTCGCTGCCCTGCAGGGAGTTGTCACCCGCGAAGGCGCCACCGGCATGGCCGCCGATATAGAACCCGGTCCAGTTATAGACGACTTGAGGCGCCGTATAGGCAGGCGCCTTGGTGTACGGCCGGGGCGGCATGTCGGCCGCAAAGGCTGGAGCCGCCATGACGGCCAGCGCGGCAGCCCCGAGCAGTATCTTCTTCATTCCATTTCCCCGTTACGAACGTCGCGGATACCAATCCAAACAACGTGACTTCATTTAGGTTGCTTTGCGGCAAACGCCCGCGACCGGATGGCGCGCCACTGTGACAGCACAGCAACAAAGCGTTCTAGTTCCCTCGCACGTCCGGCTTTTTCTGAGGTTAAGGAAGTGATTCCCCCGCTTAGCTGGTGTCTGGCATGACTAAAGCAAGGTTCAACCCTCGCCGAAAAGTGATCCGATTTCGTTCATGGTTCCTTCCCTGGGACATCAGATGACGGCCCGCGCCGGCAGTCGCGACTGCCGGCGGCAAGACCGTCCGTCTTCAAGAGCGAGCCACTTCGACGACGGCGTCGGCAAAGGCCTGCGGTGCCTCCTGCGGCAGATTGTGGCCAATCCCGCCGGTGATGAGACGATGGGCGTATCTGCCGGAAAACTTCTTGGCGTAAACCTTCGGGTCCGGATGCGGCGCCCCGTTGGCGTCGCCTTCGAGGGTGATGGTGGGCACGGTAATGACCGGAAATTCGCCAGTCGCCTTTCCAGCGCGTCGAATTTGGTCTCGCCCGGGGCGAGACCAAGTCGCCAGCGATAATTGTGAATCACGATGGCGACGTGATCCGGGTTGTCGAAGGACGCCGCGCTGCGTTCGAAGGTCGCGTCGTCGAAATTCCATTTCGGCGAGGCAAGCTGCCAGATCAGCTTGGAAAATTCGCGCCGGTGTTTTTCGTAGCCCAACCGGCCGCGGTCGGTCACAAAATAATACTGGTACCACCACTGCAGTTCGGCCGATGGCGGCAGCGGTTTTGCGTTGGCTTCCTGGCTGCCGATCAGGTAGCCGCTGACCGAAACCAGCGCCTTGACGCGTTCCGGCCAGATCGCCGCGACGATGCCGGCGGTTCGGGCGCCCCAGTCGAAGCCAGCCACCACCGCTTTTTTCGATCTTCAGCGCATCCATCAGCGCGATGACGTCGGTGGCAAGTGCGCCCTGCTGGCCGTTTCGCGGCGTATCGCCCGAGAGGAAGCGCGTCGTGCCGTAGCCGCGCAGATACGGCACGATGACCCGGAAGCCTGCCGATGCCAGCACGGGAGCCACGTCGACGAAGGCGTAGATGTCGTACGGCCAGCCGTGCAGAAGGATGGCGACGGGACCATTGGCGGGCCCCGCTTCGGCGTAACCGATACTGAGAACGCCGGCTTCGATCTGTTTCAGCGCGGCAAACGAGGCGTGGGCGCCCGGCCTGCCCGCGCCTGCCCCGGCGTCGCCGGACTGTGCGAACAGAGGCCCGCTCATGGCAAACGGTGCGGCCGCAAGGGTAGCTGCCGCGGTGCCGAGGAAGCGGCGGCGGTCAGGCGAGATGGGATGGGACATGTCTTTCTCCGCTGTATATCTCATACGATTAAATCGCATGCGAGTTAAATGATCGAACACGATATGTATAGGCGCGAAGCATCACACTCTCGTGTGGGGCTCACAGCACGCGCGCGAAACTAGCGCGTCAGTTTCTCCAGTTCCGCAAATGGCGCGTAGGCCAGCCCCGCACAGGGCTCCGCGGCGTTTTCGATGATGCGGTCGAGCCGGCCGTCGACAAAAAGGATGGCGCGTTCGCGCGGCTCGCGGTAGCCGCCGTCGGATCTGCGCGGGCTGAACCGGAGACAGACGACATAGCGCAGCCGCCCGCCGACCACGCGCTCGATCGGCTCGGCCATCACGGCGCCGCGTACGCCGACGGGATCGTTGAGATAAGTCTTCAGGAACGCCAGCACTTCCGTGCGGTAATTTTTCGGAAAAGGCTGGCTGGAGACGCCGCGATCGTCGGTAAACGTGATCGGCTTGCTCTCGTCGCTGGCGGCGCAGGCCGACAGCGCGAGCAGCAACAGTACCATCGCCGCAATTTTGACTGAACTTCGCAAGCGAAATGCTTCCCCCGCCCCGTTGGCCGTCTCTTAGACTGCCCGGCGGCGAAATGGAATTCGCATCTCGGTTACTGGTCTCGAACAGATCGAAGCAGCACCAGCCCACGGCCATCGGGGAAGCAATGGCACGTGGGCTGGTCCGATATCCGCCGACGCGGGGAAGCGAAACGCGCCGGCGGATCAGATTCGATCGCGCTGGTTCAACTGCGCTTGGCAGCCGGCGCGGCGGGTTTGGCCACGGCAGGCGTCTTTGAGAGGCCGACCTGCTTCTTGTGGCTATGATGTCGATTGTGTTTGGCGTTCAGCGCCTTCGATTTTTCCTGCTCGGCCTTGGTGACCGGGGCCTGCGTACTCTTGTTCACAGGAGCTTGCGCGGTCTTGCCCGCAGTGCCGGCAAACACGGGCGCGGCTAGAACGGACACGGCAACGAGCGCTGCAGAAAAGGTCTTGAGCATGGCTGTCTCCTCTTCCATGGGGACCTGCGGGTTCTCCGGTCCGAATGGCCGGGCTCGCCGATCGTGCGTGCGACGTTAGGCACGGCGCAGTGAACCCGTCCTGAATCGAACGTGCGGACTTCGTTCATCTCCATGGCAGGTTCGCCATCTTTTGAACGCGAACTGCGGCCGCCAAATCAGCAGAATCCACAATCGGAAGAATCGAAGGCGGATGGCGGGAATGTTCTCAACTGCCGGGTGTTCACTTCAACGGCCTTCGGTGTAGGATTGTGGAACCCGCCATCAGGAGAGATGCATGAACAAACTAGCGATCAAGCTTTTGACGCTCGCAATGTTGTCGCTTACGCTCGCGGCAGCTCCTGTCGTCACCGCCGTCTACGCAAATCCCGACAGCGAGCCGCCTCCGCCGCCGAAGAAGAAAAAGAAATCCAGCGAAGCCCGCCCGGCCATTGAACAAACCGCATTCGTCGACGGCTATCGCGCTGCTTACGCCGCGATCTACGAGCGCCACGACTATGCGTCGGCGATCGAGCAGTTGAAGGCGCTCGGCCGTGACGACACCGCCGCCGTCGCCAATCTGATCGGCTATTCCTATCGCAAGCTCGGCGACTACAAGGTCTCGCAGATCTGGTACGAGCGCGCGCTGAAGGCCGATCCGAACCACGTCAAGACCTGGCAGTATTACGGCCTGTGGCAGGTCGAACAGGGCAACCGCGATCAGGCGCAATATCACCTGAACCGGATCGCGCAGCTCACCGGCACCTCAAGCGAGGAATATCGCTCGCTCGCCACCGCGCTCGAAAAGCCGCCGGGCACGGGATTGGTGTACTGAGGCATCGCTCTCTCCCCGTCATTGCGAGGAGCGTAGCGACGAAGCAATCCATCTATCCGTTATGCCGCGATATGGATTGCTTCGCTTCGCTCGCAATGACGAAGAAGAAGCCGGAGCAGTTGCAAAGACTGCGCCGGCTTTTTGTTGTTTCCGAATTTACTTCATCACCTTCTCAACTTCCGCGCGGAATGCCTGGCGCGCGGCGTCGCGCGAATAGAACATGTGGCCGCCGGGATAGACGACGAGTTTGACCCGGTCCGATCGCGCATAGGCCGGCAACTGATCGAGAATTACCTTCGAGGCAAAATAGGGTGTGGCGAGATCGAACAGCCCGTGACCGACCAGCAATTTCATTTTCGGGTCGAGCGCGAGAATCTGGCGAAGCTCCGAAACCGACTCGGCCGGACCGCGACCGAAATCCCAGGCCCTGTACACGGCTGAGTTAAGCAGGTGATACGAGCCATCGGGACGCCAGTTGAGTTTACGCGTGGTGAGGTCGACGGCCGCGCTCGTCAACGGCGCCGTCAGGGAATCGCCGGAAGGATCGCCGAAATGCGCGTGGTTCGAATCCGGATAGGGATCGAAGCCTGAGACCGAGCCGTCGTAACGTCCCGTCACACGGCCGTTGCGGCGGTCGAATTCCCTGCGGAACTCGCCGACCTCGAAACGCCCTCCGAGCCTGCGGCTCACCGCTTGATCGATGCCGGTCAGCGCGGCCACTTTGTCAGCAAGCCGCGTCGCTGCCTCCTTATCTGCCTGTCCCTTGACGAGATCGGTCACAAACTCGCCTTGCGCGTAGCGCTCGACGTCAGCGAGATCGGCGCGCGTCACCGGTCCCTTGGCTTCGCGCGCCACCGCCGCCATGCTTGGCAGTGTGTTCATATACTGCAACAGGCTCGAGCCGGAAAAATCGCGATAGTCGAACAAGGGTGAGACCAGGATCAGCCCGCGGACGCCGACGCCCTGCTGGGTCTGCAGGTTGCGAACGATTTTTGGTCCACGGATGCCGCCATAACTTTCGCCGGTCACGAATTTCGGCGAGAGCAGACGATCATTCTTTTCCAGCCAGCGCCGGATCACGAGTGCGATGGCGCTGACGTCGCCGTCGATGGAGTAGAATCGCTTGCGCGTGTCCTCGCCGGTCGCGACGAAACGGCTATATCCGGTGCCGACGGGATCGATGAATACGAGATCGGTAAAGTCGAGCCAGGTCTCGGCGTTGGGCAGCAAATCGGGTGTCGCCGACGACACTGCGCCCTCCCCCGTGATCGATATGCGCCAGGGTCCGGCGTCGCCGAACTGCAGCCAGGCGGAGGACGCGCCCGGGCCGCCGTTGAACAGAAACGTCACCGGCCGGCCTGCGCGATCGGAGCCGTCGAACTGGTAGGAGGTATAGGCGATATCGGCCTGCGGCTCGCGCTTGTCGTCGAACAGCCGGATCGAGCCGGCGGTGGCGGTGAAGTTGAGCGTGCGGCCGGGCAGCGTCAGCGTCTGCCGGGTGGTGGAATCCGGCGGCAGGCGATGTTGTTCGGCTGGCGTCGCGGCGGGACCCCGCCCTGCTTCGCCCTTCTGGCCCGACGGAGACGGCGACGGCGTCGCTGCGGCGGGCTGCTGCGAAGTCGGCGAACTCGCCTCCTCGGCGCGTACGCCCGTCGCGCAACACAGGACCAGAATAGCGGCGGCCAGACGCATGGGACGCGTTGCCATCAAACGAGAATCCATGCCGTTCACTCCCAATCTGCGCCCCGAGACTGCGACAGCGCTGTTGGTACACAAGGGCAGGAAACCCGCGGAAATCACAATCCCGACAGCATCACGTGAGAGGGTTGGAATGCCCTGCACTGCGCCCCGATGGCTGTCCTCGGCGGCCGTTAGGTGATATCGGTCGGTTCCGCTGGCCTACCTGCCAGATATTTTGATCTATCCATGAAACCATTCGGGCGCTGGCGCGACTAACGAACCTGCGCTTTTTTATGGGGTCTTAGAATGAAACGTTCGATTGCTGTTTGTCTCGGCCTGCTGGCGCTGGCTTCTCCGGCGGCCGCAGATTCTGCCGGCCGCGGTGGTCGAGGACGTTCAGGGCAAGGTCACCGGTGCGGAATTCATGGACTATGTGACGCCCAAGGCTGTGATCAAGATCGGTGACGGCGGCTCTGTCATTCTGAGCTACCTGAAGTCGTGCCGGCGCGAGACGATCAGCGGCACCGGCACCGTTGTCGTCGGCACCGAGGAGAGCGCCGTTCACCTCGCCGAGGTCAAAGCCGAGAAAACGAATTGCGATGCCAACCAGGCCAACGTGACCACGCGCGAAACCAGTGGCGTCGCCGCCACAGTGCTGCGAAGCGTCGACAGCAACAAGGCGGCTTCCCTGCCGCAGCCGCAGCTCACGCTTTACGGCGCCTCGCCGCTGGTGGAAGCCAAGGGGCGCGGCAAGCTTATCATCCGGCGCCTCGACGCGGCGGGCGAGCGTCAGGAGATTAGTCTCGGCGGCACCCAGCTCAAGGGACGGTTCGTCGATTTCGCCAGCGAGAATGTCGCGCTGGCTCCCGGCGGCCTCTACGCCGCTTCGTTCAAGTCATCGCAGATCGTGTTCCGGGTTGATGAGCAAGCCAAGCCCGGCGCAACACCGATCGTTGGCCGGCTGCTGCGGCTGCAATAGGCGTGCCGGACTATCCAGCTTGAGAATAAGACGCAGCACGCGCGACAGGCTTGTGATCGCCGCCATCGCGCTGGTTTGCGCGGCCGCCTCGGTTTCGCCTGCGGCCCGGCCGATCCGCGGGCTCTCGCTCGATATCCTCACCGCTCTGCGCTGGGAGGTGTTCGGCCGTAAGCAGGATCCGGTCGCTTCGCCCGCAGTCGTCGTTGCGATGGACGAAGAGAGCCTGCGCACCCCCCGTTCAAGGGCGCGCCGATGCTGACATGGACCGGCGAGATCGGCCGCGTGCTTTCAGCGACGCTCGAAGGCGGCGCGAAGGTCGCCGGCTTCGACGTGGTGATCCCGAACTCGCTCGAACAGTCCGAGATACCGCTTGGGGATGGCATGTTGGGCGAAAAAGTTCGCGGTTTCGATCGCGACTTCCTGCGTGCGCTGGCCGGGGGGCCGCCAAAGGCAAGGTCGTGCTGGGCGAAGTTCTGGGCGACCGCCCTATCCTGCCGTCGCCAGGACAGCGCATCGCGGTACGCCAGAACATCCGTCCGCTTAACGACCATGCCGACAGCGACGACATTGTGCGCCGACTGCCGCTAAGCTTTACCATCAACGGCGCGAAAGTGCCTACCATGGCGGTCGAGCTGGCCTCGCGGGCGCTCGGCGCCGCGCCCGAATTCGACGAGCGCGGCAGGCTGACGCTCGCCGGCTACCGGGTTCCTGGCCGAGTGCCGAATACGATGACGCTGAATTTCGAAGGTGGCGCGGACGACATCCCCACCTTCTCGTTTGCCGACCTGCGTGCCTGTGCGGTCAAGAACGACAAGGAGTATTTCCGGCGCTGGTTCGACGGAAAGGTCGTGATCTTCGGTACCGTTCTCGATATCGAAGATCGGCGAATGACATCCAAGCGCTTTGCGACCGGCATCGAAGGGGCACGTTCGCCACGTTGCACGGCCGAGAGCGTGCCGGTCACCGCGAGATCCAGGACCAGCACGATTGCCGGCGTCTATATCCATGCCACCGCGGTCAATAACCTGATCACGCGCAATGGCGTGATCGAACCTGGGCCGCTTCCCCGCTTGCTTATCGCGGCACTAATTGCTGCGCTCGCCGCGGCCGCCGCCTGGCTGTTCCGGCCCGTCATCGCGTTCGCTGCCTGGACAGGAATGATCGTGCTCGGCGTGGCCGGCGCGACGGTCGCCTTCAACCACGCGCTGGCGCTCCCAATCGTCGAGCCGTTCCTAGCCAGCCTGACCGCGCTGGCCGCAACCATTGGCTACCGCTTCGTCATCGCCGACAAGGATCGCCGCCTGCTGCAGAAGAGCTTTGCGCTCTACCTCGCCCCGCACGTCATCAACCGCATGCTGTCGTCGAGCAAATTGCCGGAGCTCGGCGGCGAAACCCGCAACGTGACAGTGTTCTTCTCCGACATCGAAGGATTTTCGCTGATCGCGGAAAAGATGTCGCCCGACGGCCTGATGGAGTTGATGAACGAATATCTTTCGGCGATGACCGACGTCATCGAGCGCCATGGCGGATATGTCGACAAATATATCGGCGACTCAATCGTGGCGGTGTTCGGCGCCCCGGCCGACGATCCCGACCATGCCGCGAACGCAGCACGCGCCGCGCTGGACTGCTGCACGCAACTGGCGGAACTCAACGCCTCCTCCGCCGTATTTCGCGACTGCAAGCTGGCGCAGCGGATCGGCATCAATTCCGGCGAGGCGCTGGTCGGAAATTTCGGATCGCGGCGGCGCTTCAACTACTCCGTGATGAGCGACGCAGTGAACCTGGCCTCGCGGCTGGAGGGCGCCAATAAATTCTACGGCACCACCGTGATCGCGTCCGAGACGACGGTTGCGCTTGCCGGCCAAGCCTTCGCCTGGCGCGAACTGGACGCCATCAGGGTCAAGGGGCGAACCCAGGCGCTCAAAATCTACCAATTGCTGGCGCTATCGGCGGGGCTGACGCCCTCGCAGCAGACGGTGATCGCCCACTACGCCGACGGGCTGGTGCACTGGCGGGCCCGCGAGTTCGCGCGCGCTGCAGAGTGTTTCGGCCGTTCGGCCGATATCGACCGGCCGGCATCGCTGTTTGCCGCGCGGGCCCGGGAATTGGCCCAAAACCCGCCGGGCGACGACTGGGACCCGATCCGGACGTTGCAGGAAAAATGACGGCCCGATGACCGCCGGTTTAGGTTACCGGCGCGAAAGTGCCCGACGGCCATCTCGACAAGCCTGTCCAAGGTGTATAGACGAGCGCGGCGCAATCCGGCGCCAGGTATGAGTTCGTCGTCCGATGGCCACCCCCAAGCGATACGACCGGATCGCCTTCGTCGCGAGCGCAGGCGCCGAAGCGCAGACTGCGCTGGCGCAGCTCGTCAAGCTCTACGGCAATCATGACGCCGATGATGCCGACGTCGTGGTGGCGCTCGGCGGCGACGGACTGATGCTGCAGACGCTGCACGCCCACATGCGCTCGGGCAAGCCGATCTACGGCATGCATCGCGGCACCGTCGGCTTCCTGATGAACGAATTCACGACGCACGATTTGCATACGCGGCTGGCGGCGGCGCGGGAATCCCTGATCAATCCGCTCTTGATGCGCGCGACCGACGTGAATGGCGTAGTGCATCTGCATCACGCCATCAATGAAGTCGCGCTGTTTCGCCAGACCAACCAGGCCGCGCACCTGCGCATCCTGATCGACGAGCACGAGCGGATGGCGGAATTGATCGCCGACGGCATCCTGGTGGCGACGCCGGCCGGCTCCACCGCCTATAATCTGTCGGCGCAGGGACCGATTTTGCCGATCAACGCCGCGCTTCTGGCGTTGACCCCGATCAGCGCGTTCCGCCCGCGCCGCTGGCGCGGCGCCCTCCTCCCGAACTCCGCTTTTGTGGTGATCGAGGTGCTCGAGGGTGAGAAGCGTCCGGTCGCGGCCGCCGCCGACCATGACGACGTGCGCGACGTCCGCCGCGTCGAGGTGCTGTCCGACAAGACGATTTCGATGCGGATGCTGTTCGATCCCGGCCACAGCCTCGAGGAACGCATCCTGCGCGAGCAGTTCGGGTATTAACTCGGGTTCGCCGAGCTCTCACGCCGGTTTTGCAACCATTCCTTAACCGGCCCCGCGATATGGTTAACGCCAGTATACCGTTTTGCTGGGCCGGGCCGGACCATGTATCGCATTGACTTCAACAAGCTGCGGTTTCTGATTTGCGACGACAATCCGCATATGCGCCGCATCCTGCGGACGCTGCTGCATTCGTTCGGCGCGCGCGAAGCCTATGAAGCCGAGGACGGCGCCACAGCGCTCGAAATGTACAGCCACTACGTGCCCGACATCGTCATCACCGACTGGGCGATGCCGATCTTCGACGGCCTCGAACTGGCGCAGATGATCCGGCAGCCGGAATCGAAGGGTAACCCCTACGCGCCGATCATCATGCTGACCGGACATTCGGAGAAGCGGCGCGTCACGGTCGCGCGCGACGCCGGCGTCACCGAGTTCCTGGCCAAGCCGATCTCGGCCAAGGGACTCTATCAGCGCATCCTCAACGTCGTTGCCAATCCGCGCCCCTTCATCAAGACCAAGACCTATTTCGGCCCCGACCGGCGGCGCAACACCAACAACGCCTATATCGGCCCCGAGCGGCGGGTCGGTGGCGAGATGGAAGTGATGCAGCAGCCGTCGTTGCTCGACAAGGCGCGGTCGAACGTTTAGCGCGAGCCTGGAGAGACCATCATGGCGAAAGAAAAGCCGGGGACGATACAGGTCAAATCGTTTGCCGATCATCACGTGATCACGCAGCCTAATCCGTTGCGCAAGGTATTGCTGCGCGTTCCCGAATCCGATCTCGACGATCCTGTCGGGCGCGCGGAAAAGGCGCTTGCAGGACTATCCGGTGAATTCAAGAACTGGATGACGATCGAGGCGGACCGGCTCTCCGCCTCGCACGAGGCCATTCTCCGCGACGGCTTCACCATCGACAACCGCGAAGAGCTGTTTCGCGCCGCCCATGACATCAAGGGCGATGCCGCCACGTTCGGCTTCCCTTCCGCCGGCGCTGCCGCCGAAAGCCTGTGCCGCATCATCGAACATGCCCCCGACCTCGATCAGGTCCCATCCGAGCTGATCACCCATCACATCAACGCCATTCAGGCGATCGTGCGCGAACGCACCAAGCTCGACACCGCCACGATGGCGAGCGCGCTCAGCAAGCAACTCCGCGGTGTGGCGGATGAATTCCTGCTGAAGGTCAACCGCGACCGCCCCGAACATCTCGAAGCGATCCTGGCGCCGAGCATCGTGCCGGCGGAGTAAGTCGGCCAAGCTATCTCCGCCGTCGTCCCTGCGAACGCAGGGACCCATACGCCGCGGCTTATCCGCAGGGCGATGTGGCAGTTACCTGTAAATAATCAGCGCTGGTGGTTATGGGTCCCTGCGTTCGCAGGGACGACATAGAATACGCGGTGGCAGTGCTGCTCACGCCGCGATCAGATCGCGCACGGCTGGTACGAACGCTTCGTCGGCGACCAGCTCCTCGCAGAACAGGCGGGCTTCCTCGCGCGCGGACTCGGTTGCGAAGCGCCGCAGCAGGATCAAGAGCGGCTCGGCGGCTTTGCGGTCGGTCTCGCAATGGGTCAGCACACGCTCGACCATGCGGCGGCGCAGCCTCGCGGCGCCGCCGATCGTGTCGACAAAGCCGGTCTCACGGCTGACCTCGAGCGCGATACGGAAAGCTCCGAACGTCGATTCGGGAAGGCCTGCGCGGATCAGGAGCGCCTGCAGGCTGGCGCCGCCGCGGTCGTGCAGCAGCGCGGTGACGCGGGCCAGCGGCAGGTCGGCCAGTTCGGCAAGCGCGGCATCGAACAGTTCGAGATTGCCCGACAATAGCGCGCGCAGGATCAGGCCGGCGGTCAGTTGCCCGGTGGCGCGCAGGTGCCGCACCAGGCCCAGCATGTCATCGCCGCGCGAACGCGCCGCAATGTTCACGGCCGAGCGCTCGCGCGCGTCGCTCGCCAGCCGCCCTGCCCGGTCGGCGCTCAGCCAGTTCCGCGCGACGACGAATTGCGCCAGCGTCTCGGAGAGTTTCGCGACCAGCGCCGCGCGGGTGGCGGCCGGCAGGCCTTCCAGCACCAGCATGGCTTCCCTGATCGCGGCGAGATGGCCGTGACGTTCGACGATACGGTCCCAGGAAAACGGCGCGAGCTCCGCGTAGGCATTCTCGATCAGTTCGAGCGCCGCGGCCGCCGAGCCGACTTCGGCAATCGCGGCGGAAACCGAGGGCGGCAGGTTGATGCGGCGGGCGATGGCGCATTGCGTGTCGCTGTTGCCGGTGGCGACGATGTCGACCAGGTCGGCGTCGATCAGAAGCGGCGAATGTTCGAGCACGGGAAGCGCGATCGAGGGCTGGTCGAGCGAGAGCGCCTGCACGATCGCGGCCGGCGCGTCCGAGCTGCGCGCGAAGACTTCCGACATCGCCTGGCGCACCAGCGGCGACGGATCATCGAGCAGCATCAACAGCGCGCCTTCGGCGGCGATGCGATCGTCCTCGGAAAGATCTGAAATCAACCAGGCCCGCGCCAATGCCCGCGTCGCCTCTGCCCGCTCGCCTGCCGGAGCGGTGCGAATCCAACTGATGAACTGCCGAACGATCATGGTCCTGGCTTTACGCAACCTGAAACGACACCGTGACGCGGTGCCACTATTAGAAAAAATAAACCATGACGCTTAACAAAGGGTTCACCATAAACGGCTGGTTTTATTGACGTTTTGTTAAGGGTGCGACGACCGTTGCGATGTCTCGTTCCCCGGATGCCGCGCAAACGCGCAGTGTTGCGCTGCCGATCCGGGGTCCATCCGAGCTCGCCCACCGCGATGGGTCCCGGTTCTGCGACGCATCGCTACGCGCTGCATCGCGCCCGGGACACGGGGCAGCGTCAGCTACTGAACGTGCCGTTGCGGTCGCTGAAGAGATCGAGTCTTCCGGGTGCGCGGACTTCGGGCTTATGTCCCGACAATGCGGTGCTCGCGGAGGCAACTGGCGACGAATTGCTGCCCCACAATTCCTGCACCGTCGGCGAGATCGGCTGCGCGCGTTCGCCGGGCTGGAACAGCGAGCGGAAGATCGGCTCCGACGACGACGAGGCAGTGTGCGACGTTGCCGCAACCGGCGTCACCGCGCGCTGATCCGGAAAGCTCGAAAGATAGGCGGCGTTGTCGATCGCCATCGCTGCCGGCGCGGCGCTCGCGACCGTGACGCGCCGGGGCAGGTCGCCGCCGGCAGCCGCCATCGCCGTGCGCGTCACCGGCGAAATGGCGGCAGCCGCATAGCGCGTGCTCAGCACCGAATAGACCTGTGAGACGCTGCGCGGCTGCCCCGAACGGTCGTAGAAGATCGATTGATTGGCCGCCGCAGCGTTCGGAAACATCTGCACGGCCGACGCGTTCGGATTGCCCTCGGCGTTCTGGATCAGCTTGCCGGCGCCGCCGACGCCCATGAAATGCGCCATATAGAGTTCGGCGTCAGTCGGCCGGCGGCCGATCTTGCCGGTCAGCTTGAAACTGTTGGATTGCGTCAGCACCGCCGCCATCGATGAGGCAGCGTCGGGATCGTCCCGCAGCCGCATGATCGCGGCGCGTGCCGCGGGATCGTCGACCGAATAGCTGCCCGACGGATTTTTGGTGATGGCGTCGGCATATTTGCCGTAGCCGAGATGGGCACCCGCCTCCTTCACCGTGCCGAGCCAGGTCTGGTCGATGAATTGAAACAGCCCGCGCGCCGACGAGGTAGTTGCGGCGGCCTTCGGGTTGAAATTGGATTCCATCTTCGCGGTGGCGAGCAAATATTCGAAGCTGGCGCCGGTCGTGGATGCGGCCTGCTTGATCGAGCCCGCGATCCTCGCGCGCGCGGGATCGACACCTGCCGCAGCCGTGGCGCTTGACGTGTCGACCGCCATATCTGTGGTGCCCCGCTCCTCGCGAAACCTCGCGGGCTCGTGAACGCCGCCAATCCGGCGCTTCACCGACCCAGCCTGCGACATTTATGGTTAATGCCGGGTTAAAATGCCGCATTTTCAACATAAAGCAGGAATGAACTTTTCGGTCGTTCGACCGACTGAATATTTGACGTTGGATCTGACCGGCTCGCAAACGAGGAGAAATTCCGGGCAATCACGACCGTCTGCACTGAAAGCAAAGGCCTTCCGCAGTCTTCCCAGAGAGGATCAAGATCATGACAGACCATGCGCTCCACTCCCCTCCCGCAAAGACCATAACCGGCGGCTTGACGGCTATGCTGTATGGCACGCTCACGTACCTGCTGTTTCTCGGTACATTTCTTTATGCGATTGCCTTTGTAGGCAACTTGCCGGTACCAAAGACCATCGATAGCGGCACCGCCGGCCCGCTCGTTCCTTCGCTGCTCATCAACGTCGTCCTGCTTGGCGTGTTTGCAATCCAGCACAGCGTGATGGCGCGTCCCGCCTTCAAGCGCTGGTGGACAAGAATAGTGCCGCCATCGGTCGAGCGTACGACCTACGTGCTGTTGGCCAGCCTTGCGTTGCTGCTGCTCTACTGGCAATGGCGGCCGATGACGGGCGTCATCTGGTCGGTGACCGATCCAGTTGCGGCAATTGTCCTTCAGACGGTTTCCTGGATCGGCTGGGCGGTGGTGCTCGCCAGCACCTTCATGATCAACCATTTCGAGTTGTTCGGCCTGCGCCAGGTGCTGGCGCGGCTTCTCGGGCGCGAGTTGCCCCCGGCCGAGTTCAAAACGCCGATGTTCTACAAGCTGGTCCGGCATCCGATCTATCTCGGCTTCTTGCTTGCGTTCTGGGCGACGCCGACGATGTCGGTCGGTCATCTGGTGTTCGCCATCGCCACCACCGGCTACATCCTGATCGGCATATGGCTGGAGGAGCGCGACCTGATAGCGCTGTTCGGCGACCAGTACCGCCGCTACCGGCAGCAGGTCTCGATGCTGATCCCGCTGCCGCGAAACAAGGCGAAGGTCGGGTGACATTTGTTTCACGGTGCCCGGTATGGCTCCGGGCATCGGTTTTCCGGCCGGTAGAGGGTTGAAGCGGCAAGGCTGGCCTTCTCAGCCGGAATGCTTGTAGCGTCTTTGACGCTTTCCATCGCATCACGAGGCACCATGGCGCGCGCGGCAGTGAAGAAGATTGAGACCAGCACCAGCTTGCTCGAAGCTGCCAAGAAGGTGTTGCGTCGTGCCGGCTATGCCGGACTGTCGACCCGTGAAGTCGCCGCAGAGGCGGCCGTGCCCTTAAGCCAGATCCACTACCATTTTGGCTCCAAGCAGAACATGGTTCTGGAGCTATTCGAATATCTCAATGCTCAACTGCTCGACCGGCAGAACAGGCTGTTCGAAGATCCATCACTAAAACTGTCGGAGCAGTGGTCCCGCGCCTGTGACTACCTCGATGAGGATATCGCTTCGGGCTACGTGCGGGTGCTGCAGGAGCTGATCGCGGTGAGCTGGCATGACGCGGAAGTAGCAAAGGTGATCCGAGCCGGCCTCATGGGCTGGATCGACCTGATCGTAGGCGTGGCACGGAGGACCGAACAGATGATCGGGCCGCTCGGCCCGTTCTCGGCCGAAGAAGTCGGCGCGATCGCCGCCTCCAGTTTCATCGGCGGCGAAAGCCTGTTCCTGCTGGGACTGGAGAAAAAGGCTCGCCGATAAGGGCGTCGCTGCGGCGCGTCGGCGACCTCATTCGGATTGCAGAAGGATCTTCACCAGAAAAAGGGTGACAGCATGCGAGCAAAGCTGGCGGACAGCGAGGGTTTCATCACCCGCGACGGCGTGAAACTCGCTTACGAAAGCTACGGCGCCGGCGCGGAAACCATTCTGTTTATCCCGCCATGGAGCATCGTCCACTCGCGAATCTACAAGGCGCAGCTTCCCTACTTCAGCGAACGTTTCCGCTGCATCGCCTATGATGGCCGCGGCAACGGCAAATCCGATCGACCGGAAGACGTCACTGCCTACACGCTCGACAACTACCTTGCCGACGCGCTTGCCATGATGGACGGCCTCGAGGTGGAACAAGCTGTCCTGGTCGGACTTTCGTTTGGCGGGTTGCTCGCTTCCATTCTCGCCGCCTATCACCCGACGCGCGTGCGGGCAGCCATCCTCGCCGGCACGGTCTCGACCATCGGACCTGCGCACCAGGAAAGATTTGCGGCCTCGCATTTTCTCGCCGAGAGAGACAGTTACGACGGCTGGAACAAATTCAACCGTGACTATTGGCTGAAGAGTTACCCTGATTTCGCGGAGTTCTTCGTTCGCAACATCTGCAGCGAGCCGCATTCGACCAAACAGATCGAGGACGGGGTCGGCTGGGCTGCCGAGACGGATGGACCAACCCTGATCAAAACAGTCGAAGCGCGAAACATTCCTCCCCAGTTCGATGTCAGCGCGGAAATGTATCGCAGCATCCGCTGCCCGGTTCTGTTCATCCACGGCGACAACGACCAAATTCAGCCCTGCGAGCGCGCCAGGGCGGCCCACGCTGCCGTGAGCGGCTCGGAGTTCGTAACGATCAGAGGCGGCGGTCATAACCCTCTCGGCCGGTATCCGGCCAAGGCGAACGCGCTGATCAACGACTTCATCGATCGCCGGCTCGCCATCCGCCCGCCTGCACGTGAGGTCTTGCCGCACAGCGCACGCCAGAAGCGCGCCCTCTATCTTTCCTCGCCGATCGGCCTTGGCCATGGCCGCCGCGACATCGCCATCGCGCGCGAGCTGCGCAAGCTTCATCCTGACCTCACGGTGGACTGGCTGGCGCAAGATCCGGTCACGCGTCTGCTGGAGGCCGGCAACGAACATGTACATCCGCTAAGTGCAAGGTTGGCGAGCGAAACGCGGCATATCGAGCTCGAAAGCGGCGAACACGAATTGCACTGTTTTCAGGCGCTCCGCCGCATGGACGAGGTGCTGATCAAGAACTTCATGATCTTCCAGGATGCCGTCGAGCAAGGCGCTTACGACATCGTGATTGCGGACGAGGCCTGGGATATCGATCACTACTGGCACGAGCATCCCGAGCTGAAAAAGGCAAAACTCGTCTGGTTGACCGACTTCGTCGGCTACGTGCCGATGCCGTCCGGCGGCAAACATGAGGCGCTGCTGACGACCGACTACAATGCCGAGATGATCGAGCATATCGAGCAGCATCCTGGCGTGCGCGATCGAGCGATTTTCGTGGGCCACCCTGAAGACGTGGTGCCGCTATCGTTCGGTGCGGATCTGCCCCTGATGCGCGATTGGGTACCGAGGCACTTCGATTTCGCCGGCTACGTCATCGGCGAGCACCCCCAAACCTTCGGTAGCCGCCAGTTTCTTCGCGAAGCGCTCGGCTACCGGAACGGCGAACAGATTTGCATCGTCACCGTCGGCGGATCGGGGATCGGGGCTCACCTGATCAAGCGCGTCCTGCAGGCCTATCCCATCGTGAAAGCCAGGCTGCCGGCGTTGCGCATGGTGGTGGTCGCCGGTCCCCGCATTGATCCGGCGTCCCTGCGCGCGCCGGAGGGCGTCGAGATACGGTCGTTCGTCGCCGATCTCGACCGGCATCTTGCTGCATGTGACCTGGCGCTGGTTCAGGGCGGGCTCACGACTTGCATGGAACTCGCGGCTGCCGGGACGCCGTTTGTCTATTTTCCGCTGCGAAACCATTTCGAGCAGAACTTTCACGTCGCCCACCGGCTCCGCCGCTATGGCGCAGGCATCCAAATGGACTTCGCTTCGTCAACCCCCGATATGATTGCCGACGCCATGATGTTGGCCATGTCGAGGCCGGATAGACCGAAACCGGTCGAAGCCGATGGTGCGAGACGCGCAGCCGCCATGATCGGTGAACTGTTGGCATAACCAGCCCGGAACCGACGCCAGTTATTTCCGGTAAACATTGTTCGGATCGAACTGCCGGTCGGCATCGACGAACGTCAGCAGCGCACCGCCCCCGGCGGCGTCGATCTTGCGATAGAAGCAGGAATGCCGCCCGGTGTGACACGCCGCGCCCTTCTGCTCGACGCGAATCCAGATGGCATCCTGATCGCAATCAACGCGCATCTCGACCACGCGCTGGGTCTGACCTGACGTCTCACCTTTTCGCCACAACGCATTGCGGGACCGGCTGAAGTACCAGGCGTCACCGCTTTCGATCGTCTTGCGCAGGGCTTCCTCGTTCATGTGCGCGACCATCAGCACGTCGCCAGTCGCAGCATCCGTCGCCACGCAGGTCACGAGACCGGACGCGTCGAACTTGGGCTGGAAGGTCAGCCCCTCTTCGCGTTCATTGGTCGTTGCAGATGTGGACACGACAGGGCCTCGCGGAGAAATTTCGGCGAGGCTACCGGTTGGACCCTCGCACCAGGGACAGGAAACGCTGCTGCTCCGCCGGGTTGTCGCGGAACATGCCGGTGAAGCGGCTGGTGAACGTCATCGCGCCATGCTTTGCGACGCCGCGCACCGACATGCAGGTATGCTCCGCCTCGATCAGCACGGCAACGCCGCGGGGTTTCAGCACCTCGTCGATCGCGGCCGCGATCTGGGCCGTCAGGTGCTCCTGGGTCTGCAGGCGGCGGGCGAAGATATCGGTGAGCCGCGCCAGCTTCGACAATCCGACCACCCGCTCCACCGGCGTATAGGCGATATGCGCCTTGCCGTAGAACGGCATCATGTGATGCTCGCATTGCGAGGTGAACTCGATGTCGCGGACCAGGACAAAGTCGTCATAGCCGGCGGTTTCGCCAAAGGTGCGGTCCAACACCTCGGCCGGGCACTGATGATAGCCCTGATAGAGCTCGTCGAAGGCTTCGACCACGCGGCGAGGCGTATCCAGCAAACCCTCGCGATCGGGGTTTTCGCCGATATAGCTGAGCAGCGTGTGCACGGCGTGCTCGGCCTCGGCGCGCGACGGGCGCGGCAGGTCGGCGCGGACGGCGGCGGCCAGGAACTCGGCCGGATCGAGCTCGGCCGGGCGGGTTTCGGGGGCCACATCGGGCGATTTCACTTCGGAAGGCTTCAAATCGGAAGGCTTGCCAGGGCGGAGGGATTTGATCAATGCGTCCATGTCTTCTCCGTTCGACCGGCCTGCAGAGACCGGAGTGTCACCGGGCAGACGGGGCGGTTTTGCCGCCGGGCGCCTGAGTCCCATCCACAACACATGGACGGCCGAACTGGTTTCCATGTCTGGTCCATGTCCGTCCGCCTACGGCAAACGGCCGGGCTGTTTTTCCGCCGTTCCTGTCCATATATAGGACGATGAAACCCAGCCGCCAAGGGCGCTCGGATCGCCGCCCGGGACACCGATTCTCATGCTAAACGACATCTACAACAAGCGGATCATTGAATTGGCGGGCAATATCCCCCGCCTCGGTCGCCTTCCCGACCCCCACGCCAGCGCCACCGCCCACTCCAAGCTGTGCGGCTCGACCGTCAAGGTCGACCTCAAGATGGACGGGCCCGTGGTCAGCGATTTCGCCCATGACGTGAAGGCCTGCGCGCTCGGACAAGCCTCCTCCTCGATCATGGCAAGCCATGTGGTGGGCTCGACGGCTAGCGAGTTACGTGAATTGCGAGAAACCGTGCGCAAGATGTTGAAGGAAAACGGCGGTCCCCCGCAGGGCAAATGGGCCGACATCGCCCTGCTCGAGCCGGTGCGCGACTACAAGGCCCGCCACGCCTCGACCATGCTGACATTCGACGCCGTGGTCGACGCCATCGGCCAGATCGAAGCCAAGGCAAAGCAGCCAGCGCAGGCGTGAGCCCAGTATACCGCCGTCGTACCCCGCGAATGCGGGGTATCCAGTCTATCACCACCGTCACGGCGTACTGGATCATTCGCTTTCGCGGATGATGACCACCGTGGGTTGGGATGCAGCCTATTTCTGTTGCGGCTGAGCTGGCTGCGCCGGCGCAGAGCCGCCGGTCGGAACCGCGGCTTCGGCGGTCTTGGTCGACTTGCCCGGCTGCGACTGCGCATCGCCTTCCGTCACGGAACTAACGAAGCGATCCTGCGGCTTGGAAGGCTTCGCCTCGGCCATCGGCACCGACGCATTGTCCCGCGGGAACACATCGGCGACCGCATCGGTCGTGACGAGATTGGCCAGGCGCAATTCGCTGCGTGACAATTCGTGCAGATCTTCCCACGGCGGCACGCTGAGCGCGAGCGACAGCAGATCGCCGGTGCCACCCATGTCGAAAGTGTATTTCGTGAGGCGGCCGATGTCGCGTTGCACGATCATCAGATCCTGCGCGCTGTAGCTGGCGGCCCTGGCGTCGTCGGCACGATCGCCCATCCATATCTGGTGCACGCGGACATGTGCGGCGGGCGGCACGTAACGGGTCTTGCCAGACAGCAGCAGGAACACGCACATCGACTCGCAATGGGCTTCCGGCACGACGCTCACGCGCTCGCCTTGCGGGGTCCGGGTGCGCACCGTGGTGCCAACGGTCGTCAGCGCGCCAAGGCTGCGGAACCGCCGGCCAAGGGCGATGGAATCGTTGACCGAGCCGCCGCTGGAATCCAACACGATGGTCGCGCCCGCGAGCTGGCGACCCTTGGCGAATTCGTCGAACTCCCGCGGACTATCCGATGTGACGATGCCGACGGCCGAGACCCAGCCCCGGCAATCCGGCTGGCATGCATTCCACTTGAAATGCATCGGCTGTTTGCGTTCTTCGAGGGTACCACCGGCATACGCCGAGTTACCCAGCATCGTGACCGCGCCCGGCAATGCGAGACAAAAGGCGGTGGCACCGAGAAGGGCCCAGCCGCGAAGTTTCAGCGACGTCTCAAACCTCAATTTGGTTCCTTCCCCCAAGCCCCGTTTACGACTAGTGGCAATGGCCCCGTTTTAGCGCGAGATGATTCTGTCATCGATCCGTATGAAAACGGTAACTGTGCTGACGTGTGTCGTCCATAATACCTTGGCTTGGTACGCCGCATTGCAGTGCGATAATTCCTAAGTGTGGCTAAATATCTGCAGGAATTGAGTTCCTTGCTTGGGAACCCCCGCAAGACTACGTACATAGTGCTGCATGGCATCGGCAGATCCTTCATCGTCACGGCAAAAACAATGCACGGATTGTGCCAGCATCGCCCGTCTGCCGCGCAATGCCGGGCGCGCGCTGATATGGATCTACCGGCATTCGCTGTCGCTGCTGGTCGGCTACAACTGCCGGCATCTGCCGACATGCTCGGTGTATGGCGACGAAGCGATCGAACGTTTCGGTTTGTGGGGCGGCGGCTGGATGACGCTGGCGCGGCTGTTGCGCTGCCATCCCTGGGGCACGTCCGGGATCGACAACGTGCCGCTTACGACGCCCGCGGGTGCGCGATGGTATCTGCCGTGGCGCTACGGACGGTGGCGCGGCGTCAACGCTTCCTGAGTATGACGCTTACAGCGATTGCGGCTTAGCGCCAGACGAAGAACCCACCGCCCCATGGCTGTGGTCCGCCCCATTGCTGCGGTCCGATATTCGCAGGCGGCCGCGGCCTGCGCGGGCGCGGTGGCGGCGCCTCCGCCGATGCGGTGGCGTCGATAGCGGGCGATCCATCGTCCGGCAGTCTCACCGACAGCAGCACATTCGTTTCCGGCGTGCGCCAGCGATAGCCGATGCCGAAATCGACCGGCTGTGCGCGGTGAAAGAGTGCCGCATAGGACTCCTGGTAGCGTCCCGGGAATTCGTCGATCGGTCCGAGATAGCGGCCGAACGGGAACAAGCGCCATTTCTTCGTGCTGTAATAAGCCAGCGGAACTCCTGAATCGTCCTGGATGATGGTGGCGCTGTTGTTGAGCAGGAAGTTGCGCACGGTAGTGAAGTTGCCGGAATGCAAGAGATAGGACGCGCTCTTGATCAGGCTGTTGCCGGGCGCGAGCGTTGCGCAGAATTTCAGGAATCCGCTCGCCTTCACGCCGGAGTTGGAGAGATCGGTCGAGAAGTAATACAGCGTCTTTTCCTGACCGTCGCTGCCGGTGAAGATGATGCGCACGCCACGCACGGCGTTCGGCCCGGGATTTTCGCCTGCGAGATGCGCCGCGCCGTTGTCGTCCAGCGAGATCGGACTGACCTCCCTCACAGTCATGCCCGAGCGCGCCAGGAACACGTAGAGGATCGGCAGCGTGCCGCTGATCTGGCCCGCCTGCAGATCGGTCTTCATCTGCTTGGTGATGAAGAAGCTGAAGCTCAGGATTGAACTGAGCGAACGTTCGACGTTGTAGAGCGCCGACGCGATGCCGCCGCGCGGCAATCTTGTCAGATCGGGCACCGAGCCGACCGGCTCGAGCGCGCTCAGCACATAAGTCGACGCCTTCGAATAGAAGGCATTGGCGTAGAGAAAATCCGGGCCTGAGAACATGTAGAACATGGTGGGCTTCGGCGCCGCCAGATTGGTATCGGCCCAGGCTCGGATCCGCGATATCTGGCGCTCCTCGAGCTGGCCGAACGCGGTGTCGAAGAATTTGGCGTGCCGTTGCCAGGCAGGATCTTTGGTGAGCGGCGCCAGCGGCGAGTCCGCCGAGGGCATCAGCCCCGCGAGAAATTTCGCGGTATCGTCCACCGTTGCAGTTTGGGCGCGGACGGCAGCCACGGCCGCCAGCAGCATGACAGCAGCAAGCGTCGCCGTTCTCAGACAGTGCAGCATGCTCATTCGCGACCCGTTGCGGCCACGGCGACTTGATCTGCCCGCTTGCGGAAGACGGCGTAAATCAAGAGACCTGAAAACATGATCAAAAGGCCCAGCATCGACTGCAACGGCCGTTCGGTCAGAAGGTAGTACATCATGAACCCGGTCACGAGCAGGAAAACCACAGGGGTTACCGGGTATCCCCAGGCACGGTAGGGCCGCGGCAGGTCGGGCTGCGTGATGCGCAGCTTGATCACCCCGAGCACGGTAAAGAACGAGCAGAACAGCAGAGCGAACTGGATGAAGTCGAGCACCGCCTCGAAGCTGCGCGTAAGCAACATCAGGCTCGCGACCGTGAGCTGAAACAGAATGGCGTAGGCCGGCGCACCGCTGGCCGACCGGCCGGCGAACGGCCGCAGCACCGGAATGTCCTCGCCCATCGTCATCATGACGCGCGGCCCGATCCACATCATAGCGCTGATCGAGGAGATCAGCCCGAAGCAGATCATCGCGCCGACGATGCGGCCGCCGAGCTCGCCGAAGATGTAGCTGCCGGAGATGCGGGCGACGTCGAGCTGGCCCGCAAGCTTGTCGATCGGCGCGGTATGCAGGAACACGGCGTTGAGCGCGACATACAGCACGAGCACGATCAGTGTTCCGATCAGCATCGCCCGCGGCACGTTGCGCTCCGGCAACCTCACCTCGCCGATAATGTAAGTTGCCGCGTTCCACCCTGAGAACGAATACATCACGAACACCAGGCTGATCGCGAACGGTGCGCTGACGATATGGGTGAAGTCGGACGCCGATGGCGCGAACGAAACCGGCTGCGCGGTGCCGATCACGAAGCCGCAGACCAGGAAGGCTATGATGAGCACCACCTTCAGGATGGTCGCGACCAGTTGAAAGGTCGAGGAGTGCCTGATGCCGGCGAGTTGCACCAGCGACACCAGCCAGACCACGCCGATCGCAAGTGCCAGCGGCGGCGCGTTGGGCAGCACGGATTTGCCGTACTCGCCAAACGCCATGGCGGCGAGCGCCACTGGCGCTGCAAAGCCGACCGTCGCCGACACCCAGCCCGCCACAAAACCGAAGGCCGGGTGATAGGCCCGACCGAGAAAGTTGTACTCACCGCTCGAGCGCGGAAACATCGCGCCGAGCTCGCCGTAGGAAAACACCCCGCACAACGCGACGATGCCGCCGACCGTCCACAGCAGCAGGATAGAAAAGCCCGAGGGGATGTCCTTGACCTGAAAGCCGAGGCTGGTGAAGACGCCGACACCGACCATATCGGCAACCACGATGGCAACCGCCACCACGGCCGAAACGGTGGAGCCGCTGCCGGACCGCGAGCCAGGCCAGGCCGGGCTTCCCGTTTCTGATGCCGCCATCTCGGACCGTACCTTCAGCGCCGCCCAGCCAGGAGCTCATCGTGCAGGCTGACGCCGCCCAATTCAAGCAATGTTAACAAGGGTTTAAATTGAGACACAAAATAGGTTGCATGGTACCTCCAGGTGCACCGTGCCACTGCTGGATTGCGAAGACATCGTGGCGGTCCCACAATCGCGACACGATTGCATGGTCTGCTCAGGCTTCCGGATGTGGGGAGTTTTTCCGGGCGCTTAACGTCGCCTAAACGCGTGCGAGCTTACGCCGGTTGACGGTGGATCTTGGGGCATTGGGATGGATGGTCGGAGCTAATCCGAATTTCCCGACAGTTGATCGCGCCAGCCGGGCGACGTCTCCGGCTATGTCGCGCCGTGCGTTGCCCCTTCGATGGCACTGGGCGGCGATGGCCGCGCTGATCGTGCCGCTATCCTTCGTCCTGGTTCAATGCGGCAGGGCGCCGACCCCGGAAATGCTGGCGGCGAACACGGATGGCGCCAAATCCCGGGCCGCCAAGCCGCAGGCTTCCACCGACACGTTCGACGACCGTTTCCCCCAGCCGCAATTCGCCGACCGTTTCCCGACAGCGGGTGAAAGCCTGCCGCAAGTCCAGCGCCAGGTCGCACTGGCGCCGCAGCCGCGCGCGGTGCGTACCGAGCCGCTGCGGGTCGCCTCGCTAACACCAACGCTGACGCTACCCCGCAATGAGCGTGAAGAACTGACCACGCTGGTCAGCATGAAATCCTCCGCCTTCCCTTATTTCGGCACCAATCCGCGCTCGGAAGAACCGTTCCTCAACATCGTCAAAGGCGACCGCAAGGGCCATCGCAGCTACAGCGGCAAGGTCTACTGGCAGGACGAGACCTACAACGACAGCCGCGTCCTGGTACATGTCCCCGAGACGTTCGATGTCAGGAAGCCGGGCGTGATCGTGGTGTTCTTCCACGGCAACGGCGCGACGCTGGAACGCGACGTCCGCGACCGCCAGTTGGTGCCGCAGCAAATCTCGGATTCAGGCGTCAACGCCGTGCTGCTCGCCCCGCAAATGGCTGTCAACGCCGCCGACTCCTCGGCCGGCAAGTTCTGGCAGCCGGGCGGCTTCAAGCGCTTCATCGAGGAGTTCGGCAGGCCACCTCGCCCGCCTCCACGGCGATCCGAAGTCGGCGCAGGCGTTCGCCAACATGCCGATCGTGATCGTCGGTTATAGCGGCGGCTTCCTGCCGACGGCGTGGAGCCTCGAAGTCGGCGGCCTTTCTAACCGCGTCCGCGGCGTGTTCCTGCTCGATGCCGTCTACGGCGAGCTCGACAAGTTTGCGTCATGGATCGAGAAAAACCGGACCGGCTTCTTTGTCTCTTCGTATACCCGCTACACCAAGCGGCACGACCTGGAGCTGATGCAGATGCTCCGCGACAGGGGCATCACCGTCACCGAGAGCATGGACGGGCCGTTGAAGCCTGGCAGCGTCGTGTTCGTGCAGACGCCCGATGGCGTCACCCATCGCGATTACGTCACGCAGGCCTGGACAGAGCATCCGGTCAAGGACGTGCTGGTCAAGATGGCCGCAACGCCGGCTTTGACCCGGGTTGCGAGTGTCCCCTACGCAAACCGGTAACGGCTTCGCCGCCGCGATTAGATCTTGCTGGGTTTGGTCAGGATCACCGTCGTCAATGCGAGCGCGACAAAGGCCGCTCCGACATAGAGCAAATCGCGCGCGTTCATGTTTCATGCAGATGCATGTAGACTGTGAGCCGTGCCAAGAATGGGCCGTGCCAAGAAAAGGACGCGATACCGGATTATTTGTCATCGCTTGTTATGAGTTTCATTGATTTGACGGCGCTGATGCCGAGCGGCTCTGCGCACGTCGCCGTGACGGAGAAGCATTCTTTCGCGGACGATGGGGCCAGATGTTTGCCCTGCGGCCCTGCCATCACGGCCTGTTTCGCGAAATTGCCCGATTGCAGGGGCCGAATCCCCTGCTATACCCCTGCTTTCCCGCTTACCTGCGCTCGTTCGCAGGAGTGAGCTTTAGGAGACGCCAATGCCTGACAGCAATGCACCCGCATCGGGGTTCCAATTTGGCCTTGCGAACTTGAAACCGGCCGAACCCGTGCAAAAAATCACCCTCACCTTCCCCGACGGCGCGAAGCGCGACTTCGCCAAGGACACCACCGGGCTCGACGTCGCCAAGGGCATATCGCCCTCGCTCGCCAAGCGCACGGTCGCGATGGCGCTGGACGGCGTGGTCGCCGATCTCAACGATCCGATTTCGCACGATGCGAAGATCGAACTCATCAGCCGCGAAGACCCGCGCGCGCTCGAACTGATCAGGCACGACTGCGCGCATGTGCTGGCCGAAGCGGTGCAGTCGCTGTGGCCGGGCACGCAGGTCACGATCGGCCCGGTGATCGAGAACGGTTTCTATTACGACTTCTTCCGCAACGAGCCGTTCACACCGGAAGATTTCGCGGCGATCGAAAAGCGGATGCGCGAGATCATCGCGCGCGACAAGCCCTTCACCAAGGAAGTCTGGGATCGCGAGAAGACCAAGCAGGTGTTCCGCGACAAGGGCGAGGCCTTCAAGGTCGAACTGGTCGACGCCATTCCCGGCGACGAGCCCATAAAAATCTATTTCCAGGGCGACTGGTTCGACCTGTGCCGCGGCCCGCACATGAGTTCGACCGGCAAGATCGGCAACGCCTTCAAGCTGATGAAGGTGGCGGGCGCCTATTGGCGCGGCGACGCCAACAACCCGATGCTGACGCGCATCTACGGCACGGCATTCGCCAAGCAGGAAGAGCTCGACGCCTACCTCAAGCAGATCGAGGAAGCCGAGAAGCGCGACCACCGCAAGCTCGGCCGCGAGCTCGACCTGTTCCACTTCCAGGAGGAAGGCCCCGGCGTGGTGTTCTGGCACCCGAAGGGCTGGACCATCTTCCAGGCGCTGATCGCCTATATGCGCCGCCGGTTGACCGGCGACTACGACGAGGTCAACGCGCCGCAGATCCTCGACAAGGTGTTGTGGGAGACCTCGGGCCATTGGGACTGGTACCGCGAGAACATGTTCGCGGCGCAGTCCGCCGGCGACGAGGCGGAGGATAAGCGCTGGTTTGCGCTGAAGCCGATGAACTGTCCGGGCCATGTCCAGATCTTCAAGCACGGCCTGAAGAGCTATCGCGACCTGCCCTTGCGTCTGGCCGAGTTCGGCGTAGTGCATCGCTATGAGCCCTCGGGCGCGATGCACGGGCTGATGCGCGTGCGCGGCTTTACGCAGGACGACGCGCATGTGTTCTGCACTGAAGCCCAACTCGCCGAGGAGTGCCTCAAGATCAACGACCTGATTCTGTCGACCTACGCCGATTTCGGCTTCGAAGGCGAGCTCACGGTCAAGCTCTCGACCCGGCCGGAGAAGCGCGTCGGCACCGACGAGATGTGGGATCATGCCGAGCGCGTGATGGCCACCGTGCTGGCGGAAATTCAGGCCGGCGGCAGTAATCGCATCAAGACCGCGATCAACCCCGGCGAAGGCGCGTTCTACGGGCCGAAGTTCGAATATGTGCTGCGCGACGCCATCGGCCGCGACTGGCAATGCGGCACCACGCAGGTCGACTTCAACCTGCCCGAACGGTTCGGCGCGTTCTATATCGATGCCGACGGCTCGAAGAAGGCGCCGGTGATGGTGCATCGCGCGATCTGCGGCTCGATGGAGCGTTTCATCGGCATCCTGATCGAGCACTTCGCCGGCAACTTCCCGCTCTGGCTGGCGCCGACCCAGGTGGTGGTCACGACCATCACCTCCGAAGGCGACGAATACGCCAAGGTGGTCGCGGCTGCCGCGCGGCGGGCCGGCCTGCGTGTCGAGATCGACCTGCGCAACGAGAAGATCAATTACAAGGTCCGCGAGCATTCGCTGGCGAAGATCCCTGCCCTGCTCGTCGTCGGCAAGAAGGAAGCCGAGACCCATTCGGTCTCGATCCGCCGGCTCGGCAGCGACGGGCAGACGGTGATGCCGACCGCCGAGGCGCTGGTCGCCCTCGTCGAGGAAGCGACGCCGCCGGACGTGAAGCGGGCGCGGGCGGCGGCCTGATCATAATCGGTCTAAATAAGCTTCCGCTGGACAGGCTGTGCCACTATCTCTGGCACAGCCATTTCCGACGAAAGAGACCGTAGTGCCCGACGCCCTTGAACTCCTGAAGATCCGCCGCTCGGTAAAGCCCCGCGAGATGAGCGGGCCCGGCCCTTCGGCTGACGAACTCGACACCATCCTGACCATCGGGGCGCGGGTGCCCGATCACGGCAAGCTGACGCCCTGGCGCTTCATCGTGTTCGAGGGCGACGGGCGCCTTCGCGCCGGTGAGGTCATTGCGCAGGTATTCGCGAAAAAGATCCGTCGGCGCCGGCCGCCGATATCGAGATCGAGAAGCGCCGGCTGATGGACGCGCCGCTGGTGATCGGTGTGGTCAGTTTCACCAGGCCGCATCCAAAAGTACCGCCCCTGGAACAGGAACTATCCGCCGGCGCCAGCGCGATGAACATCGTCACGGCGGCGACGGCGCTTGGTTACGGCGCCTGCTGGCTGACCGGCTGGTTCGCCTTCGACCGCGACGTGCTCGACGGGCTCGGATTGAAGGCGGATGAAAAACTCGCCGGCTTCATCCATATCGGCACACCGTCGAAGCCGGCCGAGGACCGCCCTCGCCCGGCGCTGTCGGATATCGTGACGCGGTTCTAGGCTTACGCCGCCTTCGAGGCCCGGCTGCCAAACCCGGACAGCAGCGCCTTGAGTTCGGATGCCGGCTTTGCTGCGCTGAACAGAAAGCCCTGCACCTCGTTGCAGCCTTCGGCGCGCAGCCAATCGAGCTGGTCCATGGTCTCGACGCCTTCCGCCGTCGTCGTGATGTTCAGGCTGCGCCCGAGGCCGGAGATGGCGCGTACGATCGCGACACAGTCGGTCCGCTGGGCGAGGTCTTTTACGAATGAGCGATCTATCTTGATCTTGTCGAATGGAAAACTCCGCAAGTAGCTCAGGCTCGAATAGCCGGTGCCGAAGTCATCCATGGATATGCTGACGCCGAGTTCGCGAAGCTGATGCAGAATAGCCAGATTGGCCTCGGTCTCTGCCAAGAAGACCGATTCGGTAATTTCAAGTTCGAGCCGCCGCGGCGACAGACCTGAATGCGCCAGCGCCGCAATCACCGCCTGGACCAGGTTGCGGCTGCGGAACTGGACCGGCGACAGGTTGACGGCGACCTTGACGTCCTCCGGCCAGTTCACGGCCTCCGAACAGGCCTCGCGCAGCACCCACTCGCCCAGCGCCACGATCAATCCGATATCCTCGGCGACCGGAATGAACTCGGCCGGCGAGATCATGCCCTTTTCCGGACTGCGCCAGCGCAACAGCGATTCGAAACCGCTGATGCGGTTGGCTGAGATATCCACCAGCGGCTGATAGTGCAGTTCGAATTCGCCGCTCGCGAAGGCGCGGCGCAGATCGCGCTCCATGTCGCGGCGTTTCTGCGCCTGCCGGTCCATCTCGCGTTCGAAGAAGCGATGAACGTTGCCGCCGTCCGATTTCGCCCGATAGAGCGCCATGTCGGCGTTGCGCATCAATTCCTCGCAGCTTGCACCATCGCCGGGCGACAGCGCGATGCCGACGCTGGCACCGATGACGACCTCGATACCATCGAGGTCGTAGGGGGCGCTGAACACACCGATCAGTCGGTCGGCAAAGTCGCTCACCTCGTTCGGCGACACCTCCGAGACCAGCACGATCGCGAATTCGTCGCCGCCAAGCCGGGCGACGAGATTGTCGCCGCGAACCTCGGACTTCAACCGCTCGGCCACCGCCTTCAGCAGACGGTCACCCATCGGGTGACCGAACGAATCGTTGACGTTCTTGAACAGGTCGAGATCGACGCACAGCACCGCCACGCGCCTGTTGCCGGATACGGCCCGCCCGAGCGCCTGGCGCAGACGCTCCTGATAGAAGTCGCGGTTCGGCAGGTTGGTCAGGCCGTCGTGATGGGCCATGTGAGCGATCCGCGCCTCCGCCGCGCGGCGCTCCGTAATATCGACTACGGCCACCAGATAGCCGTCGTGTCCGTCGAAGGCGACGCGCCGTCCGAACGTCAGCACGTGGATTTCGCTGCCGTCGGCCTTGAGATGCCGCCAGTCGCGGCTCGAATTGTAGATGTCGCCGAGCTGCCGCAGCGCCTGACTGTGGCTGGCCCATTCGTCCTCCGGCCAGATCTGGCGAAGCTGCATCTGCAGAAATGTTTCGCGCGGGTAGCCGTAATGGCGCACGGCCGCGTCGTTGACGTTCAGGAATTGAGTCGTTTCGGCATCGAACACCCACATCGGCATCGGATTGTTGTCGAACAGCAGGCGGAACGAAACTTCGCGTCGCTTCAGCGCCGTAACGTCGGAAACCGTCAGGGAGAGCATGTCGCCGAACACCGTCACGCCCAGTCGCAGGCAGCGGTCCTCGCTATCGATTTCGATCTGATCGCCATTGCCGCTGATGACGATGTCGCGAAGGCGACGGATCACCTCCGGCGTACTCAGCAGGTTTCCCCCGCGGCAAGCCGTCGCCATAACAATTCCGTCGACGGCTGCCGCAATAGCCGCGCCGCTCCCTGATTGAGGTGAACGATCTGAAAATCGGACGGGCGGCCATTCGCATCGCGAATCGCAGCCAGCGACAGCATGCCCTCGTCAGTCGCAGAGAAGATCGTGTCCAGCAGGTTGAATTGCGCGTCACGCTCGTTGACATAGGCGCCGATCAGGGTTCCGCCCCAGCGCGACGACGTCGGCAGCGCCAGCACGTCATAGGTCCGAACCAGCCCGTCGCGCACGCAATGCGCCGTGGCGAGGTACGGACGGTCGTTCTGCAGCGCGTTGGATGCCGCCTCGCCGAGCGCGGTCGCGCAATCCGGCGGCAATGCGCTTAAGGAAATGTCCCAGCGATCATCATTCAGCCATTGCTGGACGTAGCGGCCGGTGTGCGAGACGGAGAGCGTGTCGTTGTCGTTCCGAAGCAGCACGACGTGATCCGCCAGCCGGCCGAGGCTGCCGAGCATGACGTCTTCATAGCGTGGCAGCTTCTCGCCCGGGCGCAACGCAGCCTGCCATTTGCGCTTCAGGACCGGTACGTCGGCGAACATCTCGGTGTTGAATTTTTCTGACGACTTTTTCGATGATCTATTGGCCGCAACCATAACCTGCCCCACTACGCGCGCGCCCCGCGCTCAATCCTGGGGCATCCAATGCAGCCGGGTTTAAGGCTGTGTAAAAATGGCGGCGGCGGTACGCCGATATGGCGATTATGACAGTTTTAAGCTGTGCGATGGTTAGTGCACGTTAGAGACTATGACGGTCAAAGCGCTGGTCAGCGCGCCACGACCTCGACCTCGCCGTCGACGCCGTTGACGACGTTGAAGGAGCGCTCGAACACCTTGCCTTCGTTCTTGGCAATCGCGCGGTACTCGCCTTCGGACAGCACCACGCGCGGAAACGCGCCGATCGATTCCTTGATGACGTCGCCGCCCGGCGTGATCACCGACCATGCGGTGTTGGCGAGCGCCTCGCCGCCCCTGTCGCTGACCAGCTTCAGCGTAATCACCGCCGCGCGGTGGGAGACTGTCACGTCCGTCAGCTTGCTAGCCTGGACGCGGATGTCGGAACGCACCACCGAATTGGCATCGCCATAGTTGGAGATGATGTAGTAGGTGCCCTCCGGCAGCAGCGCGACGTCGCCCGCGGCGACGTTCGGAAGCAGTGGGGTGCGTTCGGAGCCTTCGAATTGGCTGCCCTTGTAGATCGCGAACGATATCTGGTTCGGGGAATCTTGCTGGTGCCGACGCGGCCTTCGATGCGCAGTCCGCCGGCCGGAAGCACGAAAGCCACGCGGTCCGTCTCAGCCTTCAGGCTCACCGCCCGCACCGCGCTGACCAGGCCGAGAGCGACATGGACGACGTAATTACCGGGCGGCAGCACGATGTTTGGGGTCGCGCCACGCTCCTCGCGGATCAGCTTAAACGTGCCGGTATCGTCGGGCTTGTCGGCAAATACCCGCCACACCAGTCCGCCGTTGATGACAGGCAGATCCTTGCCGTAGCGCGCCGTCAGCGATAGCACCCCCTGACCTGCAGTGGCCGCACCCGGCGGCGGTACCACCGGCGGCACGGCGGTGACTTGTGGCTGAACGATGGTCGGCTGGTTCAGCGGCGCGGGAAGCGGTGGAATCGCCCCCGTCCCCGATGGCGGCGCCAGATTCATGGCAGGCCCGGTCTGAGTGTCCGGAACCACGGCGGGCGGCACCGGTGGCGGGCGGTCCGAGAACCACTGGGCCGAGACCGGGGCTGGAAGAAGCAAGCCAACCAGCGTGAAGGCGACCGCCAGCGCCGGAAAAGGCCATCTGCCCCGCCCGTATTCTACGATACCGTTACCGCCCGAAATCATCGCCATGCTTTTCACTTAAAACGCGGCAAATTCAAGCCTTCGTGGCCGAAGTTTGGCGAGCGGCGCCAGCTGGCGGAACCCGCACCGGGACCCAATGTTAATGCAGCGGTCGTGGTCCAGTCACATTCCCTGCCTAGGCCGGCATTCGCCGGGCATAAACCATGCATCCGGATTGGAATGGACAATTCTGGCGCCGCGGCGCCGCGGCGGTTAACGTTGAAGCCGGAGAGCATGCGTGTTGGATAGCTGGATGGGCCGCGGCCAGAAAAGCTCCGATGCCCACGACAAGGTGGGGCTCGGCAGTATCCGCCGGCCGGTGATCGGACTTGCGCTGGGTGGCGGCGCCGCACGCGGCTTTGCCCATATCGGCATCGTCCGGACGCTGGTGGCTCACGGAATCGTGCCCAACGTCGTGGTGGGAACGTCGATCGGAGCCGTGGTCGGCGGCGCCTATGCTGCCGGACATCTCGACACGCTGGAAGAATGGGCACGCAGCCTGCAGCCGCGAACGGTCCTCTCCTATCTCGATATCCGTCTGAACGGTTCGGGCCTGATCGGCGGCGCGAAGCTTGCGGCCCAACTGGAGGCGGCGCTCGGCCAAAGCCTGATCGAGGATCTGCCGGTGAAATTCGCCACCGTCGCGACCGAAGTGCGCACCGGCCACGAAATCTGGCTGACCCATGGCCCAATGGTGGACGCGATGCGTGCCTCCTACGCGCTGCCGGGAATATTCTCGCCGATCCTGGTTGGCGACCGTTGGCTGGTTGACGGCGCCCTGGTCAATCCGGTGCCGGTGTCGGCGGCGCGCGCGCTCGGCGCGGAAATCGTGATCGCTGCCAATCTCTCCAGCGATGTCTTCGCGCACGCCACGACGATCTATTCCCACGGCCAGACGGCTGGCGTTTCGGTATCAGTGATGCCGGAAGCGCTGCCCGAACCCGAGCCGCGCAAACGCGGCATCGGAAAATTCTTCTCCGCCGAGCGCACGATGAAGCGTGAATTCTTCGGTGGCGGCGGACGTCCGGGCATCTCCTCGGTCATGGTCGATGCCTTCAACATCATGCAGGACCGCATCACCCGCGCTCGGCTTGCCGGCGATCCGCCAGACCTCCTGATCTCGCCCCGCGTCGGCAAGATCGGCTGGTTCGATTTTCATCGCGCTGACGATCTGATCGCCCATGGCGTGAAAGCGGCCGAGCGGGCGATCGACTCGATCCAGGAGGCGATCCATATCCTCGCGCCGCCGCAGATCGAAGCCGAGAAGGCGCTCGAAAAGCCTGACAAGGAATAGCGTAGCGTTCTCAAGCCAAGCTTGCCCTCGGACGTTATCCGAGGGTGGTCACCGGCTCACGCCAAGAAAACACGCCAAGAAAACGCGTCAAAAAAAGCTCACGCCGTCTTGATGTAGTCGCGCAGCGCCTCCTGCTCGGCCTCATATTCCTGGACACGGCGCTTGACGATGTCGCCGATCGATATCAGGCCAACCACCTTGCCCTCCTCGATAACGGGCAGATGCCTGAACTTGCCGAGCGTCATCATTTCCATGATCCCCGCGACGGTGTCGGACTGCCGGCAACTCACGACCTTGGTCGTCATGACCTCGCTGACCGGCTCCTCGAGCACCCTGGCGCCGCGCTCGCCCAACACGCGGACAATATCGCGCTCCGAAAGGATCCCCTCCACGCGTCCCTGGTTCATCACCAGCACGGCGCCGATCTTGCGTTCGCCAAGGATCTTGATCGCGGCCGAAAGCTTGGCATCCGGCTCGATGCTCGTGATCTGATGGCCCTTGGTGTCGAGAATTGAACGTACCGTCATTGTCGCCTCCCTGAATCCGTTCGTGCCCAAGGGGCCGGACTTGTTCGTGAGTCTTCAATCAACAGTTCCGCGCCGGTTTCGTTTCAGGGCGCGGTTTGCAAGCGCGGCTGTCATCCATGGCAGCGGCATTGGCTTGCGTTACAACCCAGTGCGGATGATGAATGAAATCGGCCCTCGCCGCAAGCGGCGATCAGACGCGGCCAGACTCGTCCGGCCACGAAGCATCCGCGGCATGCGGCGTCGCACGCGGTACCGGATCGAACAGCGAAAACAACATCAGGCCGGCGAGAAATCCGCCGATATGCGCCTGCCAAGCAACGCTGGCGCCTTCGGCGCCGATCGAAATCGACCCAAGGCCGAAGATGATGTTGACGCCGAACCACACCGCCAGAAATCCGAGCACGCGCGCGTTGCGCAACGCCCGGGAAAGCGACAGCGCCGGAACCTTCGCGGCGGCATCCGCATCGCCCCGGTGGAACGAAAGAAAACTTCCCCGCACGAAGGCAAAGCGGATGGCGGCGGCCATGGCGCCGGATACCGAGGCCGAGGCACCGATCATTGGAGCGATCGTGTGTTCATGGGTGACGAGATGCGCCAGGGCGCCCGCCGCGGCCGTCACCGCCATGAAGACGAAGAACCTGACGGCACCGAACCGACGCGCCAGCGCGCTGCCGAACGGCAACAGCCACAACAGGTTGAAGCCGATATGGCTGAGATTGGCATGCAGCAGCGAATAGGTGACGAAGGTCCATACCTTGGCGCCGGCCCCGCCGGGAAAGGTGATGTTGAGTAAGGTGGAGTCGTAGCGCTTCGGAATGAAGCCGAAGACGTCGATGGTCCAATTCTCCAGCTCAACCGGCAGCAGCACCCGCAAATGAATCGCAGCGATCAGCGCGATATAGGCTGTGAGCGCGCCCGGTAGCGTCAAGATCGGCTCGTGCGGGGCGTCCGGCGGCCCGACCGGGGATGAGTAAGACTGGGATTCCAAGGGGTCCAGGACCTTAGCTGGCGGCTTCGAGTCGTATGGGCCCAGATAGGCGGCTTTGCCCGCCCTGTGCAAGTGCACAATCGCAGCTAACTGTGTCCCGGACGCGGCGCAGCCCTTGGCGGTGCGACGCAGAGCCGGGACCCACTGCAGCAGCCTGGGTCCCGGCTCTGCGTCGCGTCACTGCGTGCCGCGTCGCGTCCGGGACACGGGTGCGGCCACCTTCTCTCAAAGAAAAAGGGAGAGCTCTGAGAAAGCTCTCCCTTGTCTTGCTGGCCTTTTCGCGCCCGGAGCCGGGATCACATCCCCGCCCCTCCCCGCGCGATGACCAAACTGTTTGACGCCACCTGTGTACCAACCGCGCCGGACAGATAAGCCGGCGCCGCCTGATGTGTTCCACATTACGCGCGCCGCAGCGTCACCGCCAACCTCATAGTTAATTTAACGTTAACAACGCAAAGCCGCGCCCCACGCGGCCAAATCGCGTCCCCGGCATGGACGCTGCACAGCCTGTCCTGCACAACGAACAAGGGAAGGCGTGTTGCGCAAAACGGGACAGAAGTGTCCCGCCAAGGCAAGCCGGGGAAGGTAAGCATGAAACACCCATCGAGCCGCGAGTTCTTCGCCTATTGGGACGCGAAACGCGGCGACGCGCGGGCACCGGACCGTAGCGAGATCGAACCCGGCGCGGTGCGCGAGCTGCTCGGCGACATCTTCGTGCTGTCCTATGACAACGAGGCCGGCTATCCGTTTCGTGTCGCCGGGACGCGGGTCTGCGCCCTGCTCGGCCGCGACCTGAAGGACACGAGTTTCTCGGCGCTGTTCACCCCGGACAGCCGCCGCGAGATCGAGGACATCATCAGCTACGTCGCCGAAGAAATGCTGGCGGCGATTGCCGGCATCACCGCGACTTCGCAAGATGGTACGACGGCGCATCTGGAGTTGCTGCTGCTGCCTTTCAACAACCGCGCGCATGCGCCGATCAGCCTGACCGGATTGCTGGCGCCGTTCGAAAGCGATCTCGGCACGATCAGGGATTTCAAGGTGACGTCGTGGCGCTATCTGCATCGGCCGCAAAAATTCGTCCCGCGCGCCTTGCGCAAGCTCGCGATCGCGCGCGGCTTCATGGTGTATGAGGGCCTGCGGTAGTCACGAACCGTCGGGTCTGTCGAACGCTGCAGCCCAACGCATGGTCGTGTGATCATGCTCGAAATCGACCCACAAAAAGCCTCCAAAAAAGCACGGCCAAGCATTGCCTAAATGCGAGGCGTCAGGCAGGGTCGAACCGCGACGTGGAGCCGGGCCACATCCGCTGAATGAGACGCACCGAGAGAAAATCTCGGAGGCGCGTATTTGCCGTAACCTCGGAGATCCTGAGTATGCTGTTCAAGAGACTGATGCTTGCCGCCGCACTGGCCATTGCCGCGGTGGCGACGCAGGCCCATGCCGACGCCCTCGATTCGATCATGAAGTCCAAGGTGATCAAGATCGCCGTGCCGCAGGATTTTGCGCCGTTCGGCTCCGCCGGGCTCGATCTCAAGCCGCAGGGCTACGACATCGACATGGCCAATCTGATCGGCAAGGAACTCGGAGTGAAGACCGAAATCATTCCGGTGACCAGTGCCAACCGCATTCCCTATTTGCAGACCAACAAGGCCGACCTGGTGATTTCCAGCCTCGGCAAGAACGAGGAGCGCGAAAAGGTCATCGACTTCTCCATCGCCTATGCGCCGTTCTTCTCCGGCGTGTTCGGCACCAAGGCGATCACGGTGACGAGCGCAGCCGACTTAAAGGGCAAGACCATCGGCGCCACCCGCGGCGCGATCGAGGAGCAGGCGCTGACCGCCTCGGCGCCGCCGGATGCGACCGTCAAGCGTTTCGAGGACAACAACGCGACCATCGCGGCCTTCGTGTCCGGCCAGGTCGACCTGATTGCCACCGGCAATACCGTCGCCGCCGCCATCGCCGAGAAGGTCCCTGCCCGCGCGCCGACGCTGAAATTCGTGATCAAGGACAGCCCCTGCTATGTCGGGCTCAACAAGAACGAGCCGGCGCTGCTCGCCAAGGTCAACGAGATCATCACCAAGGCGAAGGCGTCTGGCGAGATCGGAAAACTGTCGGAGAAGTGGCTGAAAGCACCGCTACCGCCCGGCTTCTGACGTAACGCCGAGGCGCGCAGTGTCTTACAAACTGCAATTCGCCGAACTGCTGCCCTACTGGAACGTGCTGCTGTACGGGCTGGTCTTCACGATCGTGCTGACGATCGTGTCGACGGTGGCCGGCATCGCGGTCGGCACCGCGGGCGCCGCGGCGCGCACCTTCGGCCCCGGCTGGCTGGGCCGTATCGTCGCTGTGTACGTGGAATTGATCCGCAACACGCCGTTCATCGTGCAGTTGTTCTTCATCTTCTTCGGCCTGCCGGCGCTCGGGCTGAAACTCAGCGAGACCACCGCCGCCTTCCTCGCCATGGTGATCAATCTCGGCGCTTACTCGACCGAGATCATCCGCGCCGGCATCGAGGCGGTTCCGAAAGGCCATATCGAGGCCGGCCTGAGCCTTGCGATGAGCAAGTGGGAGGTGCTGCGCCACATTGTGCTGAACCAGGCATTCCGAAAAATCTATCCAGCGCTGTCGTCGCAGATCATCATCGTGATGTTGGGCTCGGCGGTGGTGTCGCAGATTTCGGCGGAAGACCTCACCTATGCCGCGAACTATGTGGCATCGCGAAATTTTCGCAACTTCGAGGTCTACCTGTTCGCCGCGCTGGCCTACCTCCTGCTGGCGATGCTGACGCGTTCGCTCTTGCGGGCGCTCGGCCGCGTCATCTTCAAGGCGAGGTGAACCATGCTGCAGTTCAGCTTCTGGGACATCCTCTCCAACCTCTTGATCGCCACGCAGTGGACCATCGTGCTGTCGCTGATTGCGTTCGTTTGCGGCGGCATCGTCGGACTGGTGCTGCTGTTCATGCGCACCTCGCGGATCGCGCCGCTGGAATGGTTCACCAAGATCTACATCGAATTCTTCCAGGGCACGCCGCTATTGATGCAGTTGTTCCTGTTCTTCTTCGGCATCGCGCTGTTTGGCGTCGAGGTCTCGCCGTGGATGGCCGCGACGCTGGCGCTGACGTTCTGGACCAGCGCGTTCCTGACCGAGATCTGGCGTGGCTGCGTCGAAGCGATCCCGAAGGGCCAGTGGGAGGCCTCCTCCAGCCTCGCCCTCAGCTACATCGAACAGATGCGCTACGTCATCCTGCCACAGGCCTCGCGCATCGCGGTGGCGCCGACCGTCGGGTTTTCGGTGCAGGTGATCAAGGGCACCGCGCTCGCCTCGATCATCGGCTTTGTCGAGCTGACCAAGGCCGGCACCATGCTCAACAACGCGACCTTCCGGCCGTTCCTGGTCTACTCGCTGGTCGCGCTGATCTATTTCTGTCTGTGTTTCCCGCTGTCCTGGTGGGCGAAGAAAATTGAAGGCCGCCTCA
Organism: Bradyrhizobium sp. RDI18; assembly: GCF_043203335.1. Taxonomy (NCBI): domain Bacteria; kingdom Pseudomonadati; phylum Pseudomonadota; class Alphaproteobacteria; order Hyphomicrobiales; family Nitrobacteraceae; genus Bradyrhizobium; species Bradyrhizobium sp. RDI18. Next base: position 1,820,853 of record NZ_JBICRN010000008.1, read on the forward strand.
ATGTCGCTCGTTAGCATCCGTGACGTCAGGAAGAGTTTTGGTACCAATGAGGTGCTGAAAGGCGTCTCGCTCGACATCGCCAAAGGCGACGTGGTGGCGATCATCGGGCGCTCCGGCTCCGGCAAGAGTACCCTGCTCCGCTGCATCAACGGCCTGGAGACCTATCAATCCGGCAGCATCGTCGCTGATGGCATCGAGGTCGCCGGCACCAACACCAATTTGCGCGAACTGCGCCGCCATGTCGGCATGGTATTCCAGCAGTTCAACCTGTTTCCGCATTTGACCGCTGCCGAGAACGTTATGCTGGCGCCCACCGTCGTCAACAAGGTATCGAAGGCCGAAGCCCGCGCCACCGCCGCCGAAGTACTGGCGAAGGTGGGTCTGTCGGAAAAGATGGACGCCTATCCGAGCGAGCTTTCCGGCGGCCAGCAGCAGCGTGTCGCCATCGCGCGATCGCTGGCGATGCGGCCGAAGGTGTTGCTGTGCGATGAGATCACGTCCGCCCTCGACCCCGAACTGGTCAACGAGGTGCTGCGCGTGGTCGAGCAATTGGCGCGCGAGGGCATGACGCTCATCCTGGTGACGCACGAGATGCGCTTCGCCCGCGACGTCGGCACCAAGCTCGTCTTTATGCATCACGGCAAGGTGCATGAGGAAGGCGTGCCGAAAGAGGTCTTCGCCGCCCCGCGAACCCCGGAACTGCAGCAGTTCGTCGGCCAGGTCGGTTGAGTTTCGGCCTCAGCGTCCGGTGAACACCGCCGCACGTTTCTCGAGGAAGGCTTTGCGCCCTTCCACCGCGTCCGCACTCAGGCGAATTTCCGCCTGCGTTTCGATCTCGCGGCGGAACTGGTCGGCATAGCTGGCGTGTTCGCTCTCGTCGATCAGGCGGCGCGTCGCGACCAGCGCGCGCGTCGGGCCATCAGCGAGCCGGCGCGCCAGCCCAAGCGCCCCGTCCCGAAGCGCCGCATCGTCGAACACTTCGCGGACCAATCCCCACTCCTTCGCGAGGTCGGCAGACAGCGGCTCGTTGGTCATCATCAATTCGAGCGCTCGCTGCCGGCCGATGAGGCGTGGCAACAGCCAGGTCGAGCCAAGATCGGGGACCAGCGCGATGCGGCTGAACACCTGAATGAAGCGCGCCGAACGTGCGGCAACAATCATGTCGCCCGCCATCGCAAGGCTGAATCCGCCGCCCGCCGCCACGCCGTTAACCGCGACCACGACCGGCACGCGGCATTCGCGTAGCGCTTTGAACGCCGGCCAGTAGTATTTCATCACGCCGGCCGCGATGTCGTCGCCCAGGATTTGCGCCGCCTTGAGGTTCTGGCCCGAGCAGAAGCCACGCCCGGCGCCCGTCAGCACCAACGCCCTCACCTGCGGGTCATCGTTAGCTTCACCAATGGCAGTGGCGAGGTCCCCCAGGAGAGCGGGCGTCATCGCGTTCAGGGTGTCGGGCTCATCAAGTATCAGCACGCTGACCTTGCCGTCGCGCTCTCGCTTCACTCCGGGCATCTATTCCTCCGCCTGCTGACATTTGGGCCGGCCCGGCCGGGCGCGACAGGTAACCCCAATCGTACCGAAGCAGCGATGCGAAGCACAATGGCCTCTCGCAGACTTGACCGAAATCCCTGTTGCCAGAGATACTTGGCCCATTGGATGTGAGCTATGTTTGAGATCGGTATTTTCTGCGTAATTTTTCTCGCACTATCCTATTGGGCGATCCTCTGGCTGATGGGACGGCGCAATGACGTGTTGCATGGCGAGTTCGTCAAAGCGAGCCGCACGCTGAAGAACCTGTGCGTTCTGTAGTTCCGAGGCGTCCGCAGGTTCGAACCGCTATGCGTGCGCGTCCGGTTGAAGTTGCTCCGGAGCAACTTGCATTCCGGCAAAAACGGTTGGAGTCGCTGCTGAACACAATCAAGCAGGACCTTAATCAACTGGTACGGAAATAGGCGACCCGCAATAACTGCGCCAGCATCGACGCAGTGTCGGTCTACCCGGTCGAGGAGCGAGCGTTGAGCAATCGCTGGGGCATTCTGGCCGTTCTGTTCACCGTGCGGCTCACCATGGCGTTCCAGTTTCAGAGCGTCGCTGCGGTTGCGCCGCTGCTCGGCACCAAATTCGATGCCACCCTTGCCGATATCGGACTCCTGATCGGCCTCTATTTCACGCCGGGAGTCGCGCTTTCGTTGCCGGGCGGCGCGATCGGAAAAAGGCTTGGCGACAAGGCCACCGTGTCAGGTGCGCTGGTGCTGATGTTGATCGGCCAGGTGGTCATGGTGGTCTCGGAGTCCTGGGGCTGGCAGATCGCAGGACGGCTGATCGCCGGCGGTGGCGGCGTCTTGCTCAACGTCTTGCTGACGAAAATGGTGACCGACTGGTTCGCCGGCAAGGAAATCGCGACCGCGATGGCCATCTTCGTCAATTCGTGGCCGGCCGGCATCGCCATATCGCTCTTGACCTTGCCCGCAATCGGCACCGCCTATGGCGTCGGCGCGGCCTATCTTTCGATTGCCGCGCTGATCGCCCTCGGCATGCTGCTTCTTGTTGTGGTCTATCGATCTCCGTCAACCGCAGCAGCCGCGCCTTCGGCCGCCTCACGGTTCGACCGCAACACCCTCTTTGCCGTGATCATCGCCGGTCTGACCTGGGGCTTCTTCAACATCGGGTTCGCGACGATTTTCAGTTTCGGCCCCACCCTGCTGGTCGAACGCGGCTGGACGATCACGGCGGCTGGCTCGGCAATCAGCGTCGTGCTGTGGCTCGCGGCGTTCAGCGGAACAGTCGGCGGATTTCTGGCCGATTGGACCAAGCGACCGCAATCGGTGCTTGTCATCGGGTGCGTCGTGTTCGCGCTATTGATGCTCGTGCTGCCTCGCAGCACGGCAGTGCTTCCCCTCGTAATCACGATAGGCTTGATCAGCGCCCTGCCCGCAGGGCCGATCATGAGCCTGCCCGCACACGTGTTGCAGCCTCAGACGCGTGCGATCGGGATGGGTATTTTCTACACCGTCTTTTACGCCGCAATGATGCTCGGCCCAGCGGTTGCCGGCGCCATCGCCAAATGGAGCGGCAGCGCAGCGGCGGCATTCGACTTCGGGACGGTGGCCCTGCTTGCCTGTCCAGTATTGTTATGGGGATACAACCGGATTGTTGCGCCGCGACCGCAGGCCGCGTGATTGCCCGCCCCTCATGCAACCAGCGCTAACACATCGTTAACCCTGTCGGCCTTAGGGTCTTCCTGACGCCGAAGGACCGGCTGTCTGGTGGCGAAGATGTCGTTTGCGCAAAAGAAAACTACCACTGTGCCGTCCGCGGAGGAGCGGCGGCGCTTCCAGCGCGTCAAGGTTCACTTGCTCGGCCGCTACATGCTGCCGGATCGCCGCGAATTTCCTTGCCAGATTATTAACATGTCGCCGGGTGGACTGGCGCTGCTGGCGCCCGGCATCGGCAATGTCGGCGATCGCGTGATCGCCTATCTCGACCATATCGGCCGGGTCGAGGGCAAAATCACCCGCATCATTGACAACGGCTTTGCCATGACGGTCGGCGCCACCGCGCGCAAGCGCGACAAGCTCGCCGCCCAGCTTACCTGGCTCGCCAACCGCGATATCCTCAATCTGCCCGAAGACCGCCGCCACGACCGCATCGTGCCGCGCAACCCGATCGCGCTACTGACCCTCGAGGACGGCAGCAAGATGACCTGCCGCATCATCGACCTGTCACTGTCGGGCGCTGCGATCGCCGCGGAGAACCGCCCGCCGCTGAAATCGCTGGTCATGCTTGGCAAGGTGCAGTCCCGCGTGGTGCGAAACCTCGAAGAAGGGTTTGCGCTCGAGTTCGTCCATGAGCAAGTCGCCGAGACGCTCGAAGACGCGGTTACCGCGCGGTAAAGCACCAGCCACCAAAAATCCCTGATTTTTCAGCCTCAAAGGCGGTATCCGGGTTGCCGGATGCCGCCTTTTCGCTGTCCGGCACCGGCCAAAGTCGGTTAACGCGGGGCGCTTTGGCCCGCGCATCCCCTGCTATTGCAGCGCCACAAGTGTTAATCCGTAAAATTTGAATCAATTGCAGTCGTTTCAAATTTTATTCGAATTCGATTCAAGTATAGATCGAATTCGCTGCTAGCTTTACTAGTATTCACGTCAAATGTACTTGCCCGACTTAGCGGCGGCGCAAATCCTTTGTGCGAAACGTGGTCCCAACAAGAAAAACGGGGGCCACGATGTTGTTCAGGGGACAGGGGAAGGGACTGGCGGTCATCGCCGTCCTGATAGGGATCAACGCTTCGATGAGCGTCTCGGCGAAAGCCGGCGACGCGCTCTATGCCAGCCTGGGCGATACCGCGCGGTCGCCGATCGGTTGGGTCGAATTCTGCGCCGAGAACGCGAGCGAATGCCGCGGCGCGTCACAGCCGCGCGACATCGTGATGTCGCAGACGGCGTGGCGGGATCTGCTGCGGGTCAACAAGTGGGTCAACGAGACCGTCAAGCCGATCACCGACATGGATCATTGGGGTGTGATCGAGAAATGGTCGTTGCCGACGGACGGTTACGGTGACTGCGAGGACTATGTGCTTCTGAAGCGCAAGATGTTGATCGATGCCGGATGGCCGCGCGAGGCGCTGCTGATCACGGTGGTGCGCGACAAGAAGGGCGAAGGCCACGCAGTGCTGACGGTGAAGACCGACAAGGGCGAGTTCGTTCTCGACAACCAGAACGAAAACGTCCTGGCCTGGACCGAGACCGGCTACCGCTTCGTCAAGCGTCAGTCGCAGAGCGACCCGAACGTATGGGTCTCGCTCGGTGACAGCCGCCCGGCGGTCGCTACCGCCTCGTCACGCGATCGATAACGAACAAAGGATTTTACGAACCCGCGACCCGGTCACATCCCCACCCCTCCCCGTCCCAGACCGGTTCGCGCGCGGCCAGGCTTCCCCCAAAGCCTGGCCGCAACTTTTTTCGGGGTGGTTGCTTGTGGGCCTACGCTGCCAGCGCCACGCGTGAGGTGGATTTTTGCCGCATCGGCTTGCCGCCGGGTGGTCCCGACGGTTTGGGGTCGAGCATCGAGAGAGCTTCGAGCACCTCATCGATCGTCACGGTGCGCCTTGTGCCTGCCAGCTCGCGCAGCGCGGGATTTGAAGCGACCGCCGCCGCATCTGAAGCCCAGGACGCCAGGATCGCGCGCTTTTCGGCGAGCGAAAGCGTCCTGTCGGCGACCACGTCGCGCGGGTGATCGAACACGGCTCCCGGATGCAGCACGGCATTCAGATCAAACACGTTATCCGTCTGGTCGATCATCAGCTTGTCCTCCCCAAAGATGGAAACGCTTCCCGCCCGACATGTTCGGGCGGGAGCCTTTGGTCCCTTTGCGAGGCGTGGCGGGCTTTAGGCCGCCTTCGCCTCGATCTGCTGAACATTGCCCGGCGCTGCGCCGTTGATCGCGATGCGGCGTGGCTTCATCGCCTCCGGCACTTCCCGGAACAGTTCGATCCGCAGCAGGCCGTGCTCGAACGACGCGCTCTTCACCTGCACATGATCGGCAAGGCTGAACTGGCGCTTGAAGGGACGCGCGGAGATGCCCTGATAGAGATATTCGCGCTGGTCCTTCTCGGCCTTGCGGCCTTCGATCGTCACCGTATTCTGCTCGGCGGTCACGGAGATCTCGTCGACTGCGAAGCCGGCGACGGCCAGCGAAATCTGATAGCGGTCTTCGCCCAGCCGCTCGATGTTGTAGGGAGGGTAATTATCCTCGCCGGCGCGTTGCGCGGTTTCGACGAGGTCGAAAAGGCGGTCGAAGCCGATGGTCGAGCGCCAGAGGGGTGAGAAATCGTATGTGCGCATAGCCAAATCCTCCATGGAGCAAGTTGGATACGAGCGGCACCGGACACGACCGGTGCCCGTCTCAAGGCCGGGCCCATCAGGCGCCCGGACCGCTTTAGCGGCGGCAGCAAAAAAATTAGAAAACGGCCTTTTGGTTTCAAGGCCGCCGACAAAAATTTTGGCCGCCTGCTGGCTCATCCAAAACGGTGTGCAATGATGGCCGGCCTCATCAGGAGAGACGCCGTGGCCCACCGGGAGATCGACGCCATCCGCGTATTGCTGGGTTCGAAGCCGCGGCCGGTCGGATGGACGGAGCGGCGGCAGCGGCTCGACGAAGTCGGATCGACCTGGCCGGTAGCGCCGGACGTTCAATGCGAGGCGGTCGATTGCGACGGCGTTGCCGGCGAGTGGTCGATCGTGCCCGGCAGCGAGAAGTCGCTGGTGCTGCTGTATTTCCACGGCGGCGGATACTGCTCCGGCTCGATTGTCAGCCACCGCCGCCTGGTGACGGAGGCCGGGCGCGCCGCTGACATGCGGACGCTCGCGATCGACTACCGGCTTGCCCCTGAACATCCCTACCCCGCCGCCCATGAAGACGCGCTGACGGCGTGGCGTTTCTTACGCAATCAAGGCATTGCGGCGACGAGCATCGCGGTCGGCGGCGACAGCGCCGGCAGCAACCTGACGCTCGGGCTGATCAACCGGCTGCGCGCGGCAGGAGAACCGCTGCCCGCCTGCGCCTGGCTGCTTTCGCCGTGGACTGATCTTACCATGTCCGGCGAAACACTGGCCACCAAGGACGCCATCGATCCACTGATTCACAAGGCCTATCTGGCTGAACTTGCGGACGCCTATGCTCCGCCATCCATCGATCGCCGTGATCCGCTGATCTCGCCGCTATTCGCCGATCTCACGGGCATTCCACCAGTCCTGATTCAGGTCGGATCGGCCGAGACGTTGCTGGCGGACGCCACGCGGCTTGCTGAGGCCGCGGGGGCGGCCGATGTCGATGTGACGCTGCAGATCTGGCCACACATGATCCACGCTTGGCCGGTCTGGAACGCCCATCTCGAAGACGGGCGCCGCGCGCTGGCCTGTGCCGGGCAATTCATCCAGTCGCATGTCCGATAGCACCTGAACACCCAGCTTTCGCTGGTCGCGGCAGAAAAGCCTGATTCCCAAGGGGTTGGCCGGAATTCCTCACCCGCCCGGCAAATCCGGGTTTGTACGGCAGCGCGGCTGTGCTATTTGGGGACTTGAAATCACGTCCGGATTTGGAGTCGCATGCTCGAACTCGCCCCCCGGAGTGCCAGCCCCGTCGCGCGTTTCGGCGGTCAGCCGATTGCGATCGCCGCTGCGGCTCTCGTCATTGTCGTGCTTGGAGTAAGCTTTATCGCCCTGTGGCGCGCCTATACGGGCAGCGCTCCCGAGACCGATCGCGCGGCCGCGACCCGCCAATTGCAGGCGCGCGCCGCGCAAGCGTCCGAGCAACTGGTCGAGAAGGCCAAGGGCTTGGAAGCGACCCAACAGGAATCGATCGACCAGTTGCAGGTGGTGCAGGATCAACTGCTCACGGTGCGCCGCCTGCTCGCTGCGCAGCAGGCCGACACCAGGAAGCTTTCCGAGCAGGTCGGAACGCTGACGGAAGCGATCGACGGCTTGCGGCAATCCTTTGCCAGCGTGCAGGCCTCCGAACCCACCGCCGCTCCCGCGCCGCGCAAGCGATCGGCCAAGGCCAAGCCCCGCTCGAACAGGACGGCGAACCGCAGCCGCGCCAAAGGGCGCGGCTAATAGGACTGGACGACGGCTGGCGATGATGCCCCGCTCAGGGGGCTGATGCCAGCACGCCCTTGCCGGAACATTTTTCCACTTTGTGAACTGGTTCACATATCCCCGCGAGAATCCCGGGCATCCTGTAATTCACCGGATGGCGTGAGCCGATTTCAATATCCGGGGCTGGCAAGGTCGTTGACGGTATACTGCGTCGACGGCCTTGTTCTTTTCGGGGCTTCCGTCAACTACCGCAGCCCACGATCTTCAATAGCTGACCGACGCCTGCAATGACACGCGCCAGGCCCCGGCGCCGCCGTGCAGCCCGTCGGTCAGCGCCCTCGCCGCCAGCAGCTTGGAGTAAAAGTTCGACCCGGCCGCAAAGTCGAGATCCGGCCCCGATTGACGACAGCGTGATGTCGCGCCGGAAAAACAGATCGCGCCCCCAGCCGACATCGGCCAGCAGGAACGGCGCCAGCGTGCCCGGCATCCAGGCGGGCATGCTGGGCATCGAGGCGTAGAGCGAATTGCGCAGGATCAGGGCCTGATCGACAACGCCGTCTTCGGTCACATAACCGCGTACGGCGCTCATCCCGCCGAGCGCGATGCGTTCGGTATCCGGTAGCGGCTTGGACGAAGCGAGCACGGAGACTTCCGATTTCAGCGACAGGCCCTTCGGCAGCGGCGTCACGCGGCCATACTCGAGGGTCACGAGGTTGGTCTGCACATCGGTGACGCGTCCATTGGTGAAGGCGCTCCAGGCGCCCGAATTATTGCCAGACAGAATGCCGCCGGGGTTGGACTTGAAACGGACATCGAGAGTGTTGGTGCCGAGGTTGTCCGACCAGCGCCCGTTCCATCCCACCACCAATTGGGCAACGTCGGCGCTGCCCTCGGCGACCGGCGTCCCATCGAAGATAGTGGTGCGTAGCTGATGCTTGAGCTCGACGCCGCCGAGTAGATCGCCGGTCGTCGGCGTCAGCAAATCGGACAGCGCGGTGCGAACGATCGCCGAGGCCTGGCTGGTTTGAGTCTTGATCCGGAACAGGTTGTTGGGCCGCTCATTGGTCAGCACATGGTCGCCGACGACTTCGAGACTCGTGCGCAATCCGAGCGGCGTGAGCAACCGCCCCGCCTGGCTGACATACTTGGCATCATCGGGCCGGTTGAACAGCCCGTCATTGGCCCAGAAATTGGCGCTGCCGGTGAGCTGATAGGAGGCGAAGATATCGGCCGACGGCGCCCGCTGGCGCCGACGTAATAGCGATGGCGGTCGGTCAGCAGCGTGCCGCTGTTGGCATAGCCGGCGTAAACCTGCCATGGCTTGCGGTCCGTCACCTGGATGTTGACGTCGGTCATGCCGAGATCCTTGCCGGGACCGAACACCGCTTCGACTTGGCGAAACGGATTGCGGTTGGCCCAGTCGAGGTCGGTCTCGAGTTTGCGCGCATCGATTTCCTGTCCGGGAACGAGCCGGATGCGGCTTTGCGGATAGCTCTCGGGTGCCGCCCCCGTAACCTTGATGTCGGCAACCTTGAAGGCGATCACGCGCAACTGGAGCACGCCTGACGATACTTCCTGCGGCGGCAGCGTGACCGATACGAACGGTCGCCCTGCCTCGCGGAAAGCCGCGGCCACCGCCGCCTGCACTTCGGCAATCAGCTTGCGACTGAGCGGCCGATCAAGAAACGGCGAGAGTGGCTCGCGGACCGCGGCGGCGTCGATGCCGCTGACCTGATCAACATCGATACCCTTCGTGCCGCTACGCGGCCGCACGGTGGCATTTGGGCCAATCAGGACGATGGCACGAACGTCCACGCCGAGCGGCGTTGCATCATCGCTCCCAAGCAGATCGTCGGTACCGATCTTGATCGCCGGTGTGCGACGTGGCGGCTCCGGCGGCAGATTGCGCTCGACCACTTGCGCCTGCGCGACGCCGCCAGATGCGATTGCAAGAACGCAAATCATCAGCAGCGCGCAACGCGTGCCGACTCTCTGCTCATGACGCGTGGACGTTCGCACTTGTGCCGCGTGCGACCCGAAATGTTTGGGGAGTGCCAGCTTCATGACGACCGGAGCCTGTCAGAGCTTCGGGATATCGACATGTAAGTTCGCATGAGGCTGCACGTTCCGACGTTCTGTCGCACACGGCGAACAATGAATAAGTCAACCAATATGGTTTATGGATTAAGAACGGTTTAAGGTTGAGTTCCACGTGTGGCAGAACTGCAGCGTGTGCGGTTGAATCAATGCGCCATCCTCAACTTACGCATGTATCGAGGTCGTCGAAGATGTAGCAGCGCGTCGCGCGGCCGCACGCAATCAATTGTCGACGAAGGCTGGCAGGCGATCGCGATCTGTCATCGCGCCGACGAATCTGGCGCGCGCGCCAATCCGCCGGTTGTCGGGATGCGGAAGCTCGAGGCATCGCCTGGATTTGCAGATGATGGCAGGAGATGACTGCTCGATGTTTGCGGGCTCGCGCATCTGCTCTGGTGGCCGCGGCGCCGACTGAGGCACCCGCGACTTCATATAGGATCCGAGTTCTGCGATCGGTACGCGAGCGGGCGCTGGCGTAGCGGCCGCCGGCGTAACCGTGAGGTTCGCGCCGACGAAGGCGAAGGCGTAGTTCGATGAGGCCGCCAGCGTTCCCTGCGTGATGCCGTAGACCCCAGCAGCGCTGGAAGTCGTCGCCGACGTCGCCAGTGCGCCCGATAGCGTATCGCCATTGACGAGGCCGGAGCCGCCGACCTGATAGGTCAACGCCGGGTTGGCATCGCCATAAGCGCGGCTCTTGGCATCGGCCGTCACCGTGATCGCGCGCGGCGCGATGGTCAACGTGCCGGGTGCATCGATGAAGCGATAGGCCTGCCCGGAAGCGCTGACGGCGCTGCCGCCACTTGCGCTGATCGCATAGGTGCCGGCATTCGAAGTCGCAGTCGCCGCCGCCGATACCGAGAGGCCGTTGACGATCGCGGCCGTATCGCCGGCATGGAAGCCGTAGATCGAGTAGGTGAACGCCGGATTGGCTTCACCATAGACGCGCGACGCATTGGCCGGATCGACCCGCAGCACATAGTTGACGCCGTAGAGCTGCGGATAATAGCCGGCGCTCGGCGCCGACCAGACGGTGGCGAAATCCCAACCGGCGTAGGTCGACGCATAGTTCGTCGGATTCTGCATCTGGCTGGTGGTAAGGCTCGTAATGCCGGCGCTGGCGCCGCTGCCAACGGCATTTGTCCGCCCGGACGTATCGGTGTCCCAGTATGACGACGTGATGGTGCCGGTGGCCGATCCGATCAGGCCGCCGGCCACTGCGGTGCCGGAAGGCGAGATGGCACTGACCGCACCCGTCGCGTAGGTCTGTGTGACCGTGCCCGTGCCGCTGTGGCTGCCGATCAATCCGCCCACGATTGCTGTCCCGGCAGCGGCGGTGGCGGTGGCCGCACCGGTTGCGTAGGACTGTCGAACGGTGGCTGCGCCGACGTTCCTGCCGATCAATCCACCCGCCGTTGACGTGCCGGAAACCGAGATCACGCTGAGCGCGGCACCGGTTGCGTAGGACTGTGTGACTGTGCCCGTGCTGGAGTTGGTGCCGATCAATCCGCCGGCCGCTATCGTTGTAGCCGCGAGCGCGGACGTGGCGTTGACGGCCCCGGTCGCATAGGACCGAGTGATGGCTCCGGAGTTGCTGCCGATCAGTCCCCCGGCTGTCGATGCGCTGGCAGCCGCCGTGGCTGTGACCGTTCCAGTCGCGTAGGACTTGCTGACGGAAGCTCCCACGGTGTTGATGCCGACCAGTCCACCCGCGAAAGCTGTGGCGGCCACTGCTCCGGTTGCATAGGACTCGATGATGGTTGCGGCCGACGCGTTGTAGCCGACCAGACCGCCGACTCCTGACTGCCGCCGCTGACCGCTCCAGTCGCATAGCTCCTGAGAATGCTGCCGTTGTTGTTACCGGCGAGGCCGCCGGCGCGCGTGCCTGCGGTGCCCGCTGTCACGTTGCCGGTCGCGTAGCTGTCCTGGATGGTGCCGCCCGCATTGTTCCATCCGATGAGGCCGCCCATCGACGAACTGGTGGTGGTTGTTCCAGCGACCGTAACGGCCGCCCAGCTACTGGCAACGCTACCCGAGGATTCGCCCGCCAGTCCGCCGCCGTAGACTCTCGCCGTGACGGCACCAGTCGCCCAAGCATTGCTGATGGTCCCCCTCGACATGCCGGCCAGGATGCCGACGCGGTCCTGCCCGGTGATGGATGCGGCCTGCAAGCTGACGTTGCTTAGGGTGGCTGCGGCTGCGGCATATCCGAAAAGTCCGACATAGTTGGTTGTTGGCAGGTTGATCGAGAGGTTCGAGATTACATGGTTCTGACCGTCGAAGCTTCCGGTGAACTGGCTGGACAAATTGCCGATCGGCGAAAAGCCTGCCGATGACCACATGCCGGGATATTTTCCGCCGACTGTCGCAAGCGCGGGACCGATGTCGATGTCGCGGGCCAGCGTGTAGCTCGCGCCGAGATACATCGCCATCAACTGAAGCTGATGCGCGTTGGTAATGGTGGTTTGGTGTTCCCAGCGGCCGAACGGCCGGGTCTGGCCGTCGACCATGAACCAGCCGGTCGTGTCCGTTCCCGGAAAGCTGAAGCTGCCGTAGGCGCTCTGCTTGAAGGCGTAATTGGCCGCGGCTGATTGCGCAGGGTCGCTGGTCACGGCCGTCACGCTACCCGAACCGCTGCCGATGCCAAGCGCCTGCCCGCTCGTGTAGCTGTCCCAGTAGGACGCCGTGACGGAGCCGCCGTTGAAGCCGATCAGCCCGCCGACATAGCTCGGGCCGCTTACGGCGCCCGTCGCATAGACCTGTGATATCGAGCCGGCGGTGAAGAGGCCGCCGCCGAGACTGGCGATATTGTTCAGCCCAATGGCGCCGCCAACGTAGAGCGGTCCGCTCACGGTGCTGTTCGAATAGGCATTCGACACGGTCTGAAAGTTGTAGCCGACGAGACCGCCGGCGCCGGCCTCGGTGGCGGTGACCGATCCGCTCGAGTAGACATTCGTGACCGCCCCGTAGTTCGAACCGACGAACGCGCCGACAGCGGTCCTGCCGGTTACGGTCGCACCGATGATGGCGAGGTTGCTCACCGTCGCGCCGGTGCCGAGATAGCTGATCAGCCCGACGTTTTCGCGTGACGGCCGATTGATGAAGAGGCCGGAAATCGTGCGGCCCTGGCCGTCAAATCTTCCGGTGAAGCTGGTCCCGGCGCCAATCGGCTCGAACCCGGCGCCGCTGTTCCAGCCGGCCGTGATGCCGGCATCGATGTCGCGGCCGAGCGCATAGGTGCCGGCCAGGTTGTTCTTCATATTCTGCAGGTCGTAGACGGTGTTGACCAGCATGTAGGTGTTGAGCGTAGCGCCGCCGGTAACGTTGCCGCTGAAGTTCGTCTGCGTCGGTGCAGAGTATTTGGCGGCGTTGACGGCCGTGCTGCTGCCCGTCGGATTATAGAAGATCGAGACTATCCCCGCCGTCGATATCTGGCCACCGCCGAACGTCACGGTGCCGGTGCCTGTGCCGGCATTGTCGGCGCGCAGCACGACACCGCCGCCGCCGGTGCTCGCGATATTGGCGTTGACCGCGATGTTGCGATAGGCGCTGAGCGTCAGCGTCGCATTGGTCGACCAGTTGATACCGCTTGCCACGGTGATGTCGCCATAGCCGCCGCTGCCGGACGCGTTCGTCTCCTGGGTAACGTTGCTGCCCGCGTTGAGCGTGGTCGCGATGGTGCCGGCAAGCGTCGCATCGATCGTCAGATCGACGGGATCGAGCAGCCAGGTGCCGCCGCGGCCGGCATTGATGCTGCCGCCATTGAAGTTGAGCGTATGCCCCGAGGTCTCGATGAAGCCGCCTCGCAGGCCCTGTGTGCTGATGGCGCCGGCAAATGACGTCGTGCCGTCCGACCATACCACCACATTGCCGCCCACGCCCGATGTGCCGTCTGCGGTGATCGTCGCACCCGCCTCGATCGTCGTGGTCTGCGCATTGGCGATGGTCTGCGGCAGAAACTTCAGCGTGGCGTCCGATCCGCCGGCGCGATCGCCGCCGATCAGGACGATGCCGCCCGACGTTCCACTGGTGTCGATCCTAGCGCCTGACGTGAGCGTGACATTCCTCCCCGTCACTGCGACGGCGCCGCCTGCACCGCCGCGGCCTTTTGCGGTGATGGCGCCGCCGATCACGACCTTGTCGGCGCTGACGACGACGTCGCCGCCGGTGAACGAGCGCCGCCCGGCGGTCTCCGTGGGCGCCACGTTTGCTTGCACACGCCGCGCCACAACCTTCTGCGTCACGTTGACCGAGCCGCCCTCGGCCGTAAGAAAGATTCGTCCGCCCTTGCTGGCAAAACCTGTTGCCGAGATCGCGCATCCGGTGTTGCCCGCGAGCGCATAGATGTTGCCGCCATTGGCGCGCAATTCCACTTCCGCGGCGCGGATCGCGCCGCTGTTGCGGATCTCGCCATTCTGCGCCGGACGCCGCACCAGCACCTTGCCATTGCCGAGCGATCCGTCGCTCAGCACCACCTCGCTGCCGGACGCCATCGCGGCGGTGCCGTTGCGCGCGGTCAGCGAGCCGTCATTGCGAACCTGGCGCGCGACCAAAACGACGTCGCCGTTCGAAGACCCGATCTTGCCGAGATTAACGACCGAGGCGTTGCTGTTGCCGCTGAAGGTCAGCGATCCGCCGGCGCGGAAGTCCGCGTCCCTGACATCGAGCGTCGAGGCGACGAAACTTCCGCCGGTCTTGACCACGCCGGTCGGTCCGACCACGATTCCCGACGGATTGACGAGATAGACCGAGCCGGTCGCAGACACCACGCCGTTGATCGACGACGGTACATTACCAGTCACACGGTTGAGTGTAGCGCCGCTACCGTTGTTGAACTGGACCTGGTTGCCCTGCCCGACCGAAAAGCTTGACCAGTTGACGATGCCGGTGCGGCTCGATTGGGTGACGGTCAGATTGGTCGGCGACGTCGAGCCGATCGCAACGTTCCCGCTCACCACCGTTCCGCCGGCCGGCAGCGATTGCGCCATCGACGGCTGCACGCAACCCAGGCCCCACAACAGTGCGATCAAGCTGACGGAAGTTCGAAACTCTCTAGTGCACGATTTGATCGCCGGCGAGAGACACGACGTGGATGAGACGATCATCGAACCAAACATCCGCTTACGGCCGGCCACTTTTCAAAGCTGCTCGCCTCCACAAATTCTTTGTCAGACATGCCCGGGTTCCACGTGCGGAACCGCAACGTGGCAATGAACCACCTAAGGATGCATCAAAGAACAAACGCTATTTTTCGGAAAATTGCGCACAATGACACCGCCGGCAGATTCCGGCTATTGCGCGGAACATGTCTGTGCGCGGGTAGCGGGCCGCCTACCCGAACCGATCGCCCCTGCGATGTGGTCTCGGCATGCGACGCGGCCTGGACTTCATCTGTTCGATCTCCCAGAACATCCAGACGAAAGCTGCACCAAGAGCAGTCACGACAATCAAAAACATCAATGTCAACGTAGGTGCTGTGAGCATGTTCAACATCCCCGATGTGACGCGAACGGCATTCCTCCAAACAGCGATCTCGGTAACATCGCGGCGCAGCATTTCCCGCCGTGGCCTTGGCCTCGACGAAGTCGACGCATTCGCCGCCGGACCCGCGAGGATCCGGCGTCAAGTCTAGATCGATTTCTCGGAGATGGCTTGAGCTATTTTGGGCTGTTGCGCTCTTCCGTGAGCGGGCCGAGAAGCGATGTCAGCAGCCGCGGCAGATGCCCTTGAGCTTGCGGTCGACTTGCTTATTCTCTTCATCGATCTCGGCGTCGCCGGTCGTCGTTCGTGATCTTCCCATGCCGGTCGTTGCGCCGCCGCCTGACGACTGCGCGGTGCCGGCACTGTTGGTGCCCGGCGGAGGCGGCGACGCGAGCCCGGAGGGTTCGCCGTGCCACCTGGACCTTGACCGGCATTGGGAGTGGCAGGCCCGGGAACTCCGGTGACACCTTGCGTGCCCGTACCGGCCGAACCTGCGCTCGGCGAGCCTGTGGTGCCGGGGCTGCCGGCGGATGTTCCGCCGACGCTCTGTGCAAATGAAGTGACCGGCGATATCAGGATTGTGATCGCCGCGACAGCGGCGGCTGCAGACGCCAGCTTCATCGGAAATCTCCTTTTTCTTTCAGAGGCAACGACAGCGCGCTGGCCTTGTTCCTCCCGGAACGATTCCACTGCCAGATCATTCATTCACATCCGCTCGACGGCCGGAGTGGCCACGCCTTGCGCAAATTGATCGCCTTCGACGACGACACATTCGACAAGCTCAAACAGCTTGCACGTGACCGGATGGCGACCTTTCAGGAACTGGCTGACGAAGCCTTTGCGGACCTCTTGAAGAAGCACGGCATTCCTATCGACCTTAAGGACGCGCTGCGGAAAAGCGCAGCCGCTTCCAACGAAGCGACGGCGAAAAGAACCAGATCGAAAACCCGAAAGGCGGCATCATGAATTCCGACTCCGATCCTTTCGAGCAAGGCCAGCGCGCCGCGCGCCAGCACATTCCGGCGGAAGCCAATCCATATCGGGATGGCAGCGAGGAGCATGCGCTCTGGGCCGCCGGCCATGAAAAGGTCGCCGGCCCCCTCGCGAGGCGAACGAAAATGAAGGCGGCTGAGCCGCCTGCGATCGTTACGCCGCAGCCTCGGTCGGGACCGCAACATCGGTCTGGCCGGTCCGGTCCTCGACCATGCTCACGAACAAATGGGACTTGCGTTCGGGCCCGCCGATCTGAAGCCGCCGCACCGCAATGGTGCGCCGGCCCTTGACCGGGTTATCGACGGATCGACGATCGCTTCGAGCTGCTGCTTCTCGCGAGACGGAAACCAAGCAAGGCCGCCTTCAGCCGATCTTTTTCAGTCCGTTTTTGAACCGCGGCCCGTTGAGCGCGTAGAATTTCGCAGCACTTGCCATCGCCGTTACCTGCTCGGGCGACAACGTGCGGATCACGCGCGCGGGCGAGCCAATGATCAGGGAATACTCGGGATATTCCTTGCCTTCGGTGATGACCGATCCCGCACCGACGATGCTGCCGCGGCGTATCTTCGCGCCGTTCATGACGATCGAGCCCATGCCGACCAACGCATCGTCTTCGAGCGTGCAGCCATGCAGGATGACATTGTGACCGACGGTGCAGTTCTTGCCGATCGTGAGCGGAAAGCCGCGGTCGGTATGGCAGGTGGAATTGTCCTGCACGTTGGAGCCCTCGCCGATCTCGATCCACTCATTGTCGCCGCGCAGCACCGCGCCGAACCACACGCTGGCCGAATCCAGAAGGCGCACCTTGCCGATCACGACGGCGGTGTCTGCGATGAAATAGTTTCCATTTGCGGGGAGTTCAGGCCCCTGTCCGTCGAGTTCGTAGATCGCCATAACAAAAGATCTCCGTTGGCGGAGACCTTGGCACAGCCCCAGGCAGCGGATCAAGCGAACAGGCCGTAAGCCTCAGGCCAGCACGCCCGCGGCTCGCAGCGTCATCAGGAAGAACGTGCCGGACATCATGCTCCAGAAGCCTGAAAGTACGGTCGCCATCATCACGAATTCGAAGCGACGGCGCTCGATCTTCGCGCCGCGTAGCGTGTTGCGCATGATGATGAAGGGTGCGGCGAAAACCAGAAACGGCACAGCCGCAAATGTCTTCGGCGCCACGCCTTCCCCAAGTAGCCCAGATCCCGCCGGCCGCGCTGCCATCGCCTGATAGCCGCTGGCGAGCGCGCCTGCGAGCGCAAAGCCGATGCACAGGGAGAACAGGGAATTCAACGCATCGGGCGACATGACAACTTCCCGTACTCGACGAACCGCGCCCTGCTTTCGCAAAATTGGCCGGCGGCCGCCACAGTATCCTTAAGGAAGGGTTAACAACGAGCCGCCGGGACCTCGTTTGCGCATGGCTGCAGGGCCCGGAACTCCCGTGAAATCATGCGGAGATCACGCTGCCCATGGCATATTCGCGGGATGATTCGCCTTGGCTCTCGGCATCGTGCCCGAGCCTCGAACCCGACCGATGCCTCGTTCATGACCCTGCTTTCGACGGCCCAGCACCTTGCCCGCGACACCCGCAGGGATCCGCGCTCGCAAATGATGCTCATCATGGTCGTGGTAATCATCACCGCGGGCGCCGCCGCGCTGGTGGCCTATTTGTTGTGGCCAACCTGGGTGGCGCGGCCCGCCAGCGCTCCGGGCCGGTTGCCGGTCAGCGTCGGCGCCACGCTCTTCAACGTGCCGACAGCAGCGGTCCGCCGCAAGATCCAGCGTCACTCCGGGCCGCAGGAGCGGGTCGATCTCAGTTTCGTCTTCCCGTCGCTCGAACCGCCGGATGCGCCGAAGCACGTCACCGCCGATACGATCGAGGAGAAGGTGCAGCCGATCGACCGGATCTTCCTGTCGATATCGGCCCACCAGGACACGCTGCCGCCGGACAAGCGGGTGCGCACGATCTATCCTCGCTACCTCGAACAGAAGATAACATCGATCGACGACGGATTGACGATGCGCGCGTTCCGCGACGGCTCGCCCTACGCCAACGAGGACCTGTTCTCCGCCGGCGCACCGAGCTTCAACGCGCGTTGCACCCGCGACGGCCTGACTCCTGGCATGTGCCTGAGCGAGCGTCGCGTCGACGGCGCCGACCTGACGTTCCGCTTTCCGCGGAGCTGGCTGTCGCAATGGCGCGACGTTGCGAATGCGATGGACCGCCTGACGGCGCAAATGCGCGGGCCGAAGGACTAGGCCGATTTTGTAGTTCGTAAGATGGGCTAAGGCGCGCAGCGCCGTGCCCACCATAACAACTCACAACACGGGGAAGATAACTGGTGGGCACGCTTCGCTTTGCTCACCCTACGACTCCGCGCGACGACGCACGCACCCTATCCCAGGTCGGCGAGATCTTCTTCGAGGATCGCCATCTGAAACTGGAACGAGCGATCGTCGTCCTCGTCATCGACAAACAGCACGCCGATGAATTCCTCACCGATGTAGACTTCGGCGGAGTCGTCCTTTTTCGGCCGCGGCACGACGCGGATCTTGGGATTGCCGAATACGCGCTTGAGATAGGCGTCGAGCTTCCTGACTTCCTGAACGTCCACAGCAGTCTCCAATCGGATTCTTTAAATTTCCGGGGAGGTTTTAGGACGAGACGGCGCCAACCGCCAGAGCCTTTTCGGTTCTGATTGGATCAGAACCGAGGCTCTATTGCTTGTTTTGACGCGTTTTCTTCACGCTTCGCTTGAAAACGCCATGCGCGTAACTTCACAAAGATCGGCCACAGAATATGTGGAAGATCAAAGCCCGATAGCGCCGAGCATCTGATCCATGGTGCGCGAGGGCTCCGCGCAGCCCGCCTCGCCGACGATCTTCGCGGGGACGCCAGCCACCGTGACATTGTGCGGCACCGGCTTGACCACCACCGAGCCCGCGGCAATGCGCGCGCAATGGCCGATCTCGATATTGCCAAGAATTTTGGCGCCTGCCCCGATCAGCACGCCGCGCCTGATCTTCGGATGACGATCCTCGTTCTCCTTGCCGGTGCCTCCGAGCGTGACACCGTGCAGGATCGAAACGTCGTCATCGATCACGGCGGTCTCGCCGCAGACGAAGCCGGTCGCGTGATCGAGAAAAATGCCGCGGCCGATTTTGGCGGCGGGGTTGATATCGGTCTGAAACACCGCCGACGAGCGGCTCTGCAGATAATAGGCAAAATCCTTGCGGCCCTTTTGATAGAGCCAGTGCGCCAGGCGATGGGTCTGCAGTGCGTGAAAGCCCTTGAAGTAGAGTAACGGATCAATGAAGCGCGAGGTTGCGGGATCGCGGTCGTAGACCGCGACCAGATCGGCGCGGAACGCATTGCCGAGATCGGGCTCGTCGCGCAGCGCCTCGTCATAGGTCTGCCGGATCAAATCGCCCGATAGCGCCGAGTGATCGAGCCGCTCCGCGAGACGATGCACCACCGATTCCTCCAACCGCTCGTGATGCAGCACGGTCGAATAGAGGAAGGAAGCAAGCTCCGGCTCGCGGCGGACGATGTCCTCCGCCTCGCCCCGGATGCGGTCCCAGATCGGATCGAGTGCGGCGAGCTTCGACGCTTGCGGATTGACCTGATGCACTGCCATGATTGCTCTCGCAAATTCCCTGATTACGTTGCTACTATAGCACGGCCGGCGGACTTCTGTCCCGGGCAGGCGCAGGCTAGCGTAAACCGCCTCCGAATGCCGTGGGGGTCAGTTCAAGGTGGTCAGCGGTATCAGGAAATCAAGCCGGCGGGCCTGCGACTATTGGTGAATTTCGGCGGACCTGCCATTCGGCGGATGCTGCCCGGATGGGGGGAAGCCACA
Organism: Bradyrhizobium sp. RDI18; assembly: GCF_043203335.1. Classification (NCBI taxonomy): domain Bacteria; kingdom Pseudomonadati; phylum Pseudomonadota; class Alphaproteobacteria; order Hyphomicrobiales; family Nitrobacteraceae; genus Bradyrhizobium; species Bradyrhizobium sp. RDI18. The sequence continues at coordinate 1,840,867 of NZ_JBICRN010000008.1, forward strand.
TCAGCACGCAGATATTGCGGGCGCGTACCGCTGCGAATTCGCGCTCGGCCTGGATCGCCGCCATCGCCATCCCATTGATGTTGCTGGCCCCTGCCCTGTGGAATGGCTATCCCCTGCTCCAGTGGGACACCGGTGGCTATCTGGCCCGCTGGTACGAGGGCTACCTGGTCCCCAGCCGCTCCACCACGTTCGGCCTCTATCTTCACTTCGGCGAGGATTCGAGCTTCTGGATCAACCTCGGGATCAACGCGCTGGCGACGCTGTGGATCCTGCAGTTAACGCTGCGCGTGCTCGGTATCTCCGAGCCGTTGCGGCTGCTGGCCATGAGCTTCGTGCTGGCCCTGACCACCTCGCTGCCTTTTCTTGCCAGCACGCTCCTGACCGACATTTTCGCCGGGTTGTCGGTGCTTTCGCTGTTCATCCTGGTCGTGCTTGGCGAGCGGACTTCGATCCCGGAAAAATGCCTGCTGTTCGGCCTCACCGCTTTCGCCGTGGCGACCCACAGCGCGACGCTCGCGGTGCTGCTCGGACTGTGCTGCGTCGGCTGGATCGCGCGTCCCTTTCTGCGCGGGCGGATTTCCGTTTCCGGACTGATGCAGGGCAGCCTGACCATCGTCGCGGGAGCTGCGCTGTTGCTGTCGACCAATTTCGCATTATCCGGGAAGCTGGCGTGGACGCCGGGCGGTTATGGCGTCGCGTTCGGACGGATGCTGCAGGATGGCATCGTCGCGCAGTATTTGCGCGATCATTGCCCGAAGCAGAATTTCAAGCTCTGCCCCTATCGAGACAAGCTGCCGGCCACCGCCGACCAGTTTCTGTGGGGCAACAGCATGTTCAACACGCTTGGCCGCTTTCAGGGACTGAACGACGAGATGCGCTTTATCGTGTTGCATTCGCTGGCCGAGTATCCGGCCTGGCAGGTCAAGGCGGCGGCCATCGCCACTGCGCAGCAATTCGTCTACGTCGGGACCGGCGAAGGCACCGACGGCTGGCTCGGCCATACCTACGGCATCATCGAGCGCTTTCTTCCCGCACAGCTGAAGCCGATGCGCGCGGCGCAACAGCAGCGCTGGCACTTCGACTTCACCGCGATCAACCGGATTCACATTCCCGTTGCGCTGGCGTCGATGCTGCTGACCCTCATCCTGTTCGGCCGCGGCGTGCTGCGCCGACCGTTCGACGATCTCACCTTGCTCGCCGGCACGGTCTCGTTCGCGCTGCTCGGCAATGCTTTCGTCTGCGCCGTGATATCCGGTCCGCACGATCGCTACGGCGCGCGGCTGGGGTGGCTTGCGACCACGGTGGTGCTGATCGCGGCGATCAGGCAATTCGCCGGTGAAGACGCGCGCGACCGCTCATTGCCGTCGCGACAGGAAATCGATGACACCGACTTTGTAGACCTTGTCGCCGACCGCGCGCATATGATCGCGGTTCGGAATGTCGAGCACCTCGGCGCCCGGAATGATCCTTCCGAGCGCCGCGGCTGAGCCGGCGATTTCATCCCTGGTGCCGACCGCAATCAGGACCGGCACGCGGATCTCGGCGGCTTCATCCGATGTCATCAGCCGCCGCGAACCGCGCAAGCAAGCGGCAAGCGCGCGGTGGTCGGATCGCGTCTGATCGGCGAAGGCGCGAAAAGTGCGGCCGACCGGATCGGTGACGTCCTCCAGCGACGGTGCTTCCAGCGCGATCGCCACGTTCTCGCCGGGACCGCCGCCCTCGATCAGTCCGATCCCGATGCCGCCGAGAATCGCCGAGCGTACCCGCTGCGGCTGCTCGCGCGCCAGGATCGCCGTCATTCGCGATCCCAACGAATAGCCCATGATATCGGCGCGTTCGATTCCCAGATGATCCAGCAGCGCAATGACGTCGCTTGCCATGATCGCAATTTCGTAAGCGGCGGAATCGTAGAGCTTTTCGGAATCGCCATGGCCGCGATTGTCGAGCGCGATCACGCGGCGGCCGTCTTTCCTCAAATCGGAAACCCAGGTCGGATAAACCCAGTTCACGTTCTTGCTGGAGGCAAAGCCATGCACGAGGACGATCGGATCGCCCTCGCCTTCGTCGAGATAAGCAATTTCGACAGCGCCGTTGTGAAAACTCGGCATCATCAGTTCCATTTTTCGGGGGATCGGAAATGGACGGCCTTGCAGTGACGGCAAGTCTAGCCGTGTGCGGCAGCGCCCGCCAGCACCGGGGCGGCCGGCAAGCATGCTGCCGCCGCCTCCTTTCTCAAGCGCCGCGCTTTCTTGCGGCGAAGCCACGCTTGGGTCGCCCGCTCGGTGGTCGCCTTGATCGACGACAGAAATCCGAACAGCGCCAATAGCGCACCGAACACCCACATCGTCAGATTGAAAGCGCCGGTTGCCAGCAGCAGCGCGCCGCGGCCGAGCACCTTCAAGGTCGCGCGGGTCTGGCCGCCCTTGGATTCGGCAAGCCGCGCGGCGCGGGCGATGTCCTTCGGGCCTTGCGCGATGCGCAATGCGTCGAGCGCGCCACGCGTGCCGGCCTTTTCGCCGACGCGTCCGACATCTTTCGCCAGCCGCACCAGCGCGCCGGCTTTCTCGGCGCGGAACGCTGCCTTGATTGCGCTGATGGTCTGGCCGGGTCGCAGCACCGAGCCTTTCGCGACCGCCTGCTGCAGCACCGGCGCATCGACGACCTCGCGCGCCGAGCGGCCTGCCCATTGCGTCAGCCCCTCGCCGAGACGTCCGACCTTGCGGGCACCCTTGACCATGGAAAGACCGGCACGCAGCGGAGCAACACCGCCGACTGACGCGTAGGTCGCGGCGGTCACCGCGAGCCCGACCGTCGCCAGGCCCAGCACTAGCCGGTCCACGTCCTCGCCCATCGCGAGGTGCTTGCCTTCCCGAACAACGTCCCTGATATCGCCGTAGACGAAGAGATCACCGGCAACCGTACCCGACAGGCTTGCGACATCGTCGGCATTGCCGACCACGAAACCCGTGGCAAAGCGCTTGGCAAGATGCGACGCCGAACCGGCGTCGGTAACGGCATCGCTGACGCGCTTCGATAGTTCGTTGCTGACGGCAATGCCTTTGTCGCGGGCGAGTTCGACGAAGCTGTTGGCGAGATCAGGAATCGCCCTCCGCGAGCGCTGCCTCGATATGGCTGGCGACCAGCGCCTGGTTGGCCCGCAACGCGGAGTTGATTTGGATGTCGGACAGTGTCGCGGGATCGTCCTGCGCGGCCAGAATGGCGCCGGCCTCGCGGGCGTGCGGCCACAGCGCCGCGCACACCGCCGCGCTGAGCGCCAAGCATCCCAGCGCCCCTGCCAGAGCCGAACCGAACCGCAACCGCCTCATCCAAAAAAGTCCAATGTTTTCGTCTTTCTCAAGATGGTATGCCGTTTTTAAGACACAACTGCCCCGACGAAAGAAGGGCTTTTCTCCGACGACAAGATTGTGTCGAATTTGCATGAGCAAATGTGCGGCGGGGACATCCCAGATCGGCTCTAGGAATCATCGGCACCCCCACTATGGTGCGCGGCATTTCGAAGCTGCCGCGTCGCGTTGATTGCGTGCGCTCATCGTTGAAATTCAAGGTGAAGCTGATGTCCGACCATGTCGTCCCGCATTTCCATAACGACGCCGGCGTCTCGGTAATCGAGATCGGCTCGCAGGAATTCATGTGCGTGGGCGCCAGGCCGCCGTTCGATCATCCCCACGTGTTTCTCGACCTTGGCAACGACAACGAGATCATCTGCCCCTATTGCTCGACGCTGTACCGCTTTGCCCCCGACCTCGCCGCAGGCGAAGCCCGCCCGCCCGAATGCGTCCTGAGGGACAAGGTCGCCTGACCTTTCGGTGGCCGCCGCGCGCACCATCATCGTTGCTGGTGCCGGGATCGGGGGACTGACGGCAGCGCTTTCGCTCGCAGCCAAAGGCTTTCGCGTCATCATCCTGGAAAAGGCCGAACGGCTGGAGGAAGCCGGCGCCGGCCTGCAGCTTTCGCCAAACGCCAGCCGGATCCTGGTCGACCTCGGCCTGCGGTCACGGCTAGCGCCACGCGCCGTGACACCCGAGGCCATTAGCATCGTGAGCGCGCGTGCGGGCGGCGAGATCGCCCGCCTGCCGCTCGGCGAGGCCGCCGGCCTTCGCGCCGGCGCGCCCTATTGGGTGATGCACCGCGCCGACCTGCAAGGCGCTCTGCAGGCGGCGGTCAACGACCATCCAGACATCGACCTGCGGCTTGGTTGCCAGTTCGAAGACGTGACCTCGCACGCCAAGGGGCTGACCGTGGTGCAGCGCCGCGGCAATGCACGCCAACAGGAGTTGGCGGTGGCGCTGGTCGGCGCCGACGGCATCTGGTCCGCGGTGCGGAACCATTTGTTCCCGGAGGCGCAACCGCAGTTTTCCGGCCTGATCGCCTGGCGCGGGACCCTCGATGCGACCACGCTGCCGCGCGAATATACCGCCGCCCGCGTGCAGCTCTGGATGGGACCGGGCGCGCATCTGGTCGCCTACCCGATCTCGGCCGCGCGGCAGATCAACGTGGTCGCTATCGTGCCGGGAACCTGGAACAGACCGGGCTGGAGCGCGCCGGGCGATGCCAACGAACTGAAGAACGCATTCGCCTCGCAGCGCTGGCCCGCGACCGCGCGGATGCTGATCGGGGCCGTCGACGAGTGGCGGCGCTGGGCGCTGTTCACGCTGCCCGGTGTAGGCGAATGGACCGACGGTGCGATCGCGCTGCTCGGCGACGCCGCGCACGCGATGCTGCCGTTTGCCGCGCAAGGCGCGGGAATGGCGATCGAGGACGCCGCCGTGCTCGCCAAATGCTTGAGCGAAAGCCCCGGCGATCCTATCGCAGGCATCCCGGCGGCACTGAAGCGTTATGGCCGGCAGCGGCGCGGCCGCGTGCTGCGGGTACAGCGTGCGGCCCGACAACAGGGGCGCATCTATCATCTCACCGGACCGCTGGCGCTAGCGCGCGACCTCGCGATCAAGGCCATGGGCCCGGAGCGCATGCTGGCGCGGCAGGACTGGATTTATAGTTGGCGGCTGTAGAGCGAAGTTCGACGGCCGCAACCGACAACGTTCTAATTTGCCGCCCGGCTTGCCTTCGTACGACCCTTGGCAACGGGGGCCGGCGTGATCGACGGCGGGACCGGCGCCGGCCTGGCTTCCGGTTTCGGTTCCTGACACCTGTTCTTCTGCCAGGCTTCATCGGCCAGCTTCGACTGTCCGCGCAACGCGATGTAGTCGTTGCGATAGGCGAGCTCCGCCACCACGGGACCGGCGACGCCCGTTTCGGCCTTGCTCATCAGCCCCTGCAACTCCACGGTGCGCGCCGCGAGGCTCTTGCGCTCGGTCTCGAGTTGCTTGCAATCGTACAGATCGTATTTGGCGGGATCGGCAAAGGCCGGCGAAATGGTGTCGCTCATCCCGGCGCAACCGGACAGGCCGGCTCCGAGCGCAACCAGCGCCAACGCCGCGAGGCTGCGCGAGAATAACCGGCGATGGGACAGCGAGTTGGGCATCGGACCTTCGTTAAGTCGATAATCTTGAGATTGCCTAAAGCTCGCCGCAGGTAAACACCCCAAGTGTCCGCATTGAGGCTTTGCTTCTGCGCCCGCGCTCACTTAAAGGTGGGGAGCGTTTGGGCCGGAGGTTATCCCAATTTCACTTCTCCGGAAAACGCGCTAAGTATCTGATCTTCTGGTGAAAGCGGGCGTGGCGAAATGGTAGACGCAAGGGACTTAAACGCTTGAGTGCTCTTGGGGAAACCCAAGCTGTAGAACTGCTCAAATTCGGGGAAACCTTTCATATGGCAATCCCGAGCCAAGCGCCCGAACCTAACGGTTAGTGCGAAGGTGTAGAGACTAGACGGGCAGCACCTAAAGGCGCGAACGCACCAATGGTGAAGGTATAGTCCAGACCACAAACGAACCAGCGCGGATGCCCACGCTGGCGAGGCGGCGAAAGCCGTAGCTGGTAAGAAAATCCCTCGGAGGGTGACCTCTGTGCCGGTTCGAGTCCGGCCGCCCGCACCACGCTTCGCCCTGACGGGCTACGCGTGGCGCAGCCACGCGTAGCCGCCAGGGCGAAGCGTGTCCGGCGTAGCTTGAGCGCAGCGAAAGCTAAGACGGACTGGCAAGCCACCCTGGCGAGCGAAGCGAAAGCGTGGACCGATCAGGGGAGACTGGGGGATCACATTGCCGCAAATCCATCTGTTCGAAATGCGCCGGCTGGAGATGCTGAGCAACACCATCTTCGGCGTTGCCATGACCCTGCTCGCCTATGACCTGCCGAAAGCCTCCAGTTTTACGCAAGCGCCCGACTGGCACGACGTGCTTCGCGTCTATGCCCAGCCCGTCATCGCACTGACGATCAGCTTCGTCGTCGCCGGCCTGTTCTGGTTCAGCCATCACCGGCGACTTGCGACAGCGCCGGAAGCCAGCCGCGGCGTGGTGTTCCTCAATCTGTTCTTTCTGCTGTCGATCATCATCCTGCCGGTGACCAACGGCCTCTACGGCGTCTACCGGCTCGATAGCGTGGTCGCGGTGATCTACGGCTTTCACCTGCTGGTGATCGCGGCGCTGAACGCGGTATTGTGGGTTCTGGCGCTGCGCGGCCGCCACGATCCGCAATTGCTGGCGCCGGCGCTGTTTCCGGTCTGTGTGTTCGTGCTCGGCACGGCGATGGCTTTTGTCGAGCCGCGGGTTGCGCAATATGTCTGGTGCCTGGCGTTTCTCGCGCCGCTTGCGGGCTGGGTTGCCGCGCGTCGCTCCGCCTAGCACACCTTCGCCTTGCTCAGCGTGAGCAGCCGGCTCGCCTCCTCCGCAATCGTCCGCTCCATCTTTTTCCTGAAATTCCTTGCGCGGCAGGCCTGGCGCGATCGGCGGCAGGAAGGACAGCGTGACGGTGCCGGAGTGCATGATCAGCGTCTTCTTGCCCCAAAACAGTCCGGAATTGCACGCCGCCGGCACGACTGATACTTCGAGGTTGGTGTAGAGCGCCGAGATGCCCGCGGACTGGAATCTCATCGGCTCATCGATCGCCTGGCGGGTGCCTTGCGGAAACAGCAAGACCTGACGGCCCTCGCCGGTCGCGCGCCTGGCTTCATCGACCATCTGGCGCAGCGCATGGCGGCCCGCCGAGCGATCGACCAAAATCATCGGATAGCGTTCGAGGAACCAGCCGACGAACGGCACCTTGCGCAGCTCTTTCTTGGCGACGATGCTGGCGTCCGGGAAAAGCGCGCAGAGCGCCGCGGTTTCCCACAGCGACTGATGATTGCAGGCGATGATGCAGGGACCGTCGGGCACGTCCTCGCGCCCCTGCACCGTGTAATCGAGGCCTACGACATGCTTCATCAGAAACATGATGCCGTTGACCCAGACCTGCGAAACCGCACGCACCGTCCGGCTGCTGGCATTGAACAGCCACATGAACGGCACCGTCAGCGACACGGCAAGCGTCAGGATTACCACCGCCGTATCGAATATGATCGATCTCAAATAGTGCAACGATTGTCCCCTTGGGCGCTTTGTGGGCACCCAATACAGCACTTTCCCGCCGTTGCACAATTGTGCCATCGACCGGCCGGATTTGTCTCCCTAGGATGGTCGAATGCCGGCCTACGAACAAATCACCATCGCCCCGCATCTTGTGTTCGACACCATAGCCGCCGGCACCCCTGGCGCGCCCCTGGTGCTGCTGCTGCACGGCTTTGCGGAATCGATGCATTGCTGGCGTGCGCAGGTGACGGCCCTCGGCGACATGGGCTATCGCGCGGTGGCGCCGAGCCAACGCGGCTATTCGCCGGGCGCACGGCCCGATCCGCGGGAATTTTCGCACTACCTGATCGACCGCTTGATGGACGACGCCATGGCGATTGTGGCGGCTGCCGGCTATGGCAACGCGCGGTTTCATCTGGTCGGCCATGACTGGGGCGGCAGCATCGCCTGGGGCGTCGCCGACCGCCATCCCGAGCGGCTGGCCTCGCTCACCATTCTCTCGCGGCCGCACCCGAACGCGTTCAACCGCGCACTGGCAACCGACAGCGAGCAGGCGCAGCGCTCAAAGCACCACAAGGCGTTTTTGGAGCCGGATGCTGCCGATGTCGTGCTCGCGAACGATGCCAAATGGCTGCGCGAACGTCTCGCCGCCAATGGCGTTCCCCCTGATGCGATCGAGAGGCACCTTGCCGTGCTCGGCAACAAGGACGCGATGGAGGCGGCACTCGCCTGGTATCGCGCACGCGGCGCGATACGCGGCCCGCTCGGTCCGATCCGCGTGCCGACACTCTATGTCTGGGGCGACGCTGACGACACCGTCGGTCGCGCCGCCGCCGAAGGCACGGTGGATTTCATCGCCGCGCCCTATCGTTTCGAGGTGCTGCCCGGCGTCGGGCATTTTGCGGCGGATCAGGCGCCGGAACGGGTGAGCGAATTGCTGCTGGAACATTTGGCTGCGCATCCTGCGTGAGGAACGCAACGCCCGCAAAAATGTTGTCCTGCACAAAAATGGAGTACGACAATATGACCAGTGAAAAAGATCGGGAAAAGGCTGCAGCCGAGCGCAAGCAAGCGCGGGATCAGCGCTCTCCATCGCCGCCACCGCCGCAAGTCTCACCGCCGCTCGAGAATGACGGCCCGGAACTGGTACGCGATACCCACTGCTGACGACGAAAAAAAAAAACGCGACGGAGGAGCAGTCCTCCGTCGCGTTTGCTTGATGTTCGACTTAAAGCGAACAGCCCTATTCGCTCTTTTCGATGTTCCAGAAGACCGGGGTCGCCGGACCGTCGAGCACGCCGGTGAGCGACTTCCGCCACGCGCTCGGCGCGAGATATTGCCCGAGCGGAACGTAGATCACCTGCTCAAAGGCTTCCTTCTGGATATCGGCGGCGATTTTCTTCTGCTCGTCCGGCGAAGTCGCTCGCGCGAACTTGTCCTTCAGCTCCTCGATCTTGGCGCTTTCTGCCCAGCCAAACCAGCCGCCCTTGGTACCGCGGCCGCCGATCGACGCGTTGGCGATCGGGTTCATCACGTCGGCGCCGACCCAGTTGGTGAAGAACATATTCCAGCCACCCTCCTTCGTGGGCTTCTGGCTGGCGCGGCGGGTCACCACGGTCTGCCAGTCGGTCGCCTGCAGATCGACCTTAAAGCCGGCATCGCGCAGCAATTGCGCCGCGACGATCGGCTGCGCCTTCAGCGTCACGACGTCACCGGGCGCCATGATCACGATCGGGGTGCCGTCGTAACCGGATTCCGCGAGCGCTTTCTTGGCTTCCGCCATGCTGCCGCCTTTGGTTAGATTTCCCGAGCCCTCGTCGGTCGCCAGCGGCGTGCCGCAGACGAAGTAGGCACCGCAGACCTTGTAGTATTCGGGGTTGCCGACCAGCGCGTCCAGCACGTCCTTCTGGTTCATCGCCAGCAGCGCGGCGCGGCGAACCTTGACGTTATCGAACGGCGGAAGAAGGAAGTTCATCCGGCCGAGCGTCTGGAAGCCGAGCTTGTTCAGCGTCTCGATCTTGATGTCCTTGTTGGCCTTCACCACCGGTAACAGGTCGAACGACGGGTTCTCCATGAAGTCGATGTCGCCAGACTGCAGCGCGTTAACTGCGGTCTGCGCATCCGGCATCGTGATCCATTCGACGCGATCGACCTTCACCACCTTGCCGCCCGCGGTCCAGCTCGGCGGCTCCTTACGCGGCACGTAGTCGGCGTTCTTTTCATAGACCGCCTTCACGCCCGGCTGGAATTCAGCCTGCACGAACTTAAAGGGGCCGGATCCCACCTGCTCCTTGATCTGCTGGCCGGCGGGCGTTTCCGCGAGCCGCTTCGGCATCATGAACGGCGTGTAGGACGACGGCTTGCCGATCGATTCCAGCACCAGGCCGTAGGGCTCCTTCAATTTGAGCGCAAAGCTCTTGGCGTCGATCGGCTCGATGCTGGCGGTAAAGTCCATCAGCTTCTGGCCCATATTGTCGTTCCTGCCCCAGCGCTTCAGCGAGGCGACGCAATCCTCCGCCGTCACCGGCGTGCCGTCATGCCACTTCAAGCCGTCGCGCAAGGTGAAGGTGTAAGTCAGCTTGTCATCTGAGACTTTCCAGTCCGCCATCTGCGGCTGGACCTTGAAGTTGGAATCGGTCGCCAGCAGCGTGTCGTAGACCATGTAGCCGTGGTCGCGTGTGATGTAGGCGGTGGTGAACCCGGGATCGATGACACGCAGGTCCGAATGCATCACGGCGGTGATGGTCTTCTTGCTGGCGGCCGTGGCCTGCGAAGTCGGGCCCAGCGACGTCAGCGCCGCCGACAGCGCAAGCACCGACAAAGCAGTCGCTATCGTGGGACGTTTCCAACGCATGATGTGGAACATTCGATCTCCTCCTGACGTGAAACTGTTCAAAGTCCGCTGATTCATTATGCATGCGGTTCGTTATTTGGGCGAACTAACACGCTGTAAATCCTGACTATTTGAAGACTTGCATCAAGCGCGCGGCGCGTCAATCCGCTTTGATGTGGCCACCGCGCTGCGGATACCGCGGGACGCGCGTTCATGTTTCACTTTACAAATCCGCGCGAGATCATTCTCGTACACTTCGGGGCCAATGCCCTGTCGGTCGAAACCCAAGATCAAGAAAACCAAGAGAAGTCCATGAACCCAGCCAATCTTCCCTTTGATTCCGAGGCCATGCTGCAGGGGTTGCGCGGCTGGGTGGAGTGCGAAAGCCCGACCTGGGACAAGGCTGCGGTGGAACGCATGCTCGACCTCGCCGCGCGCGACATGGCCATTATGGGTGCGACCATCGAGCGCATCGCCGGCCGGCAAGGGTTTGCCGGCTGCGTCCGCGCCCGCTTTCCGCATCGAAGCAAGGCGAGCCCGGCATCCTGATCGCCGGCCACATGGATACCGTCCACCCCGTCGGCACCATCGAAAAGCTGCGATGGCGGCGCGAGGGCAACAAATGCTTCGGCCCCGGCATCTTCGACATGAAGGGCGGCAATTACCTCTCGCTGGAAGCGATCCGGCAACTGGCCCGTGCCGCATTCACGACGCCGCTGCCGATTACGGTGCTGTTCACGCCCGACGAGGAAGTCGGCACGCCCTCGACCCGAGACATCATCGAGGCAGAAGCCGCGCGCAACAAATACGTGCTGGTGCCGGAACCCGGACGACCCAACAATGGCGTCGTCACCGGACGCTATGCGATTGCCCGCTTCAATCTGGAGGCCGTCGGCAAGCCGAGCCATGCCGGCGCCACGCTTTCTTCCGGCCGTTCCGCGATCCGCGAAATGGCACGCCAGATTATCGCGATCGACGGCATGACGACCGAAGATTGTACGTTCTCGGTCGGCATCGTGCATGGCGGCCAATGGGTCAATTGCGTCGCCACCACCTGCACCGGCGAAGCGCTGAGCATGGCCAAGCGCCAGGCCGATCTCGACCGCGGCGTCGAGCGCATGCTGGCGCTGTCAGGCACCAGCAACGACGTCACGTTCACGGTAACCCGCGGCGTCACCCGCCCGGTGTGGGAACCAGATGCCGGCACCATGGCGTTATACGAAAAGGCGCGCGGGATTGCCGCGCAGTTGGGCCTCGAACTGCCCCATGGCAGCGCCGGTGGCGGATCCGACGGCAATTTTACCGGCGCCATGGGCATCCCGACACTGGATGGCCTGGGCGTCCGCGGCGCCGATGCGCATACGCTGAACGAGCATATTGAAGTAGACAGCCTCGCCGAACGCGGCCGGCTGATGGCGGGACTGCTCGCGACGCTGGAGTGATTGCGCGGCTGTCATTCCGGGGCGATGCGAAAGCATCGAACTACGATGTGCCGTTGCACATCGGAGAATCTCAAGATTCCGGGTCTGATCCTTCGGACCGGAATGACGAAGAAGTCTCGCAGGGCGCCCGTGGCAACGCTCACCTGCATCGCAAAAAACGCAGGCGCAATGGCACGGGTCTTGCTGAAATGCTACGCTGGTGGCGCGGAAACCAGGTCTAAGGGCGACGCTGCCCAATTCACCTACAACTAACGGATCAAGATGCTCGGATATCTGCTTCGTCGCATTCTCGCCGCCATTCCCGTCATGGGCGTGGTGGCGCTGTTTGTGTTTCTTCTGCTGCGGCTGACGCCCGGCGATCCCGCCGCGATTCTTGCCGGCGACAACGCAACGCCCGAACAGCTCGAGCGCATCCGAACCTCGCTCGGCCTCAACGAGCCGCTCTACACCCAATTCTTCACCTGGATCGGCAAGCTGCTGCAAGGCGACCTCGGCGTGTCCTTGATCTCGAACGTGCCCGTCTTGAAGATGATCAGTCAGCGCGTCGAGCCGTCGATCTCGATTGCCCTTTCCACGATCATTCTGGCCATTGTCGTTGCGGTGCCGCTCGGTGTGATTGCGGCGTGGAAGCACGGCACCTGGATCGACCGCTTCGTGATGGGTCTGTCCGTGGTCGGCTTCTCCGTGCCGGTGTTCGTGATCGGCTATGTTCTGATCCAGATCTTTGCGATCGACCTGCGCTGGGTGCCGGTGCAGGGCTTCCGCAGCATCACGGCCGGCTTCGGTCCGTTCTTCGAACGCATCATCCTGCCGACCTGCACGCTGTCCTTTATTTATGTCGCGCTGATCGCGCGCATGACGCGGGCGGCGATGCTGGACGTGCTAGGTGAGGATTACGTCCGCACCGCGCGCGCCAAAGGAATCAGCGAGACCGGCGTGCTGCTGCGCCATGCCCTGCGCAACGCCGCCGTGCCCGTCATCACCGTGATCGGAACGGGGTTCGCGCTGTTGATTTCCGGCGTCGTGGTCACCGAGAGCGTGTTCAACCTGCCCGGCATCGGCCGCCTCACGGTTGATGCGGTGCTGGCGCGCGATTATCCCGTCATCCAGGCGATGATCCTGTTGACGTCGCTGATCTATGTCACCGTCAATCTCCTGATCGACGTCGCCTACACCCTGCTTGATCCCAGAATTCGTTATTGAGGCTCGCTACTGATGGCGATCGAAACCCTTCCCGAACCGTCAATCCCTGTCACCACGCCGTTCCGGCCGAGACTTGGATTCCTCACGGCGACGCCGATCATCGCGACCGCGACCGTCTGCCTCGCACTCGTCATCGCGATGGCGATCGCAGCCCCCTGCTCGCGCCGCACGATCCGCAATTGCTGGCGCCGGCACAGCGGCTGAAACCATCAAGCGCGCAGTTCCTGCTCGGCACCGACGCGTACGGCCGCGACGTGCTCTCGCGCATCATCTATGGCGGACGGATTTCGCTCCTGATCGGCCTGGGTGCTGCGGTCTTCTCGATCGGCATCGGCCTCGTGATCGGCCTCGTCTCCGGCTTCTTCAAATGGGTCGACGCCGTGATGATGCGGGTGATGGACGGCTTGATGGCGATCCCTTCCATCCTGCTCGCGATTGCCGTGGTGTCGCTGTCGGGCGCCAGCCTGATGACCGTGCTGGTCGCGATCACGATTCCCGAAATTCCACGCGTGGCGCGGCTGGTGCGCTCGGTCGTGCTGTCGGCGCGCGAAGAGCCTTATGTGGAAGCCGCGATCTCGGTCGGCACCAGCCTGCCCAAGATCATGTGGCGGCATCTGATGCCGAACACGGTGGCGCCGCTGATCGTGCAAGGCACCTACGTCTGCGCTTCCGCCATTCTCACCGAGGCGATCCTGTCGTTCCTCGGCGCCGGCATCAGCCCGGAAACGCCGACCTGGGGCAACATCATGGCCGAGGGCCGCGCCTACTTCCAGGTCAAGCCGTCGCTGATCTTCTGGCCCGGGCTATTGCTGTCGATCGCGATCCTCAGCGTCAACCTGATCGGCGACGCCGCCCGCGATGCGCTCGATCCGCGCATGAAACAACGGGAGGCCGGCAAGTGACAGCTTCAATGCAATTGAAGCCGTCATTCCGGGATGGTGCGCAAGCACCAGACCCGGAATCTCAAGATTCCGGGTTCGATGCGTCGCATCGCCCCGGAATGACGACTCCTGAACATCGCTGCGCTCCTCGCAATGACGGCTGAGAAATACAAGATGAAAGACATCGTTCTCGACATCGACAATCTCGTCGTCGGCCTCGGCAAGAATCCTTCCGGCCAGCGCATCATCGACGGCGTCTCCTTACAGGTACACAAAGGCGAAACCCTCTGCGTTGTCGGCGAAAGCGGCTCCGGCAAATCGGTGACGTCGCTCACCGTGATGGGGCTGTTGCAGAAAGGCGCGCTGGTGCCCTCGGGCGGCAGCGTCAAGCTGGTCGACGAGGAACTGCTCACCGCCACCGACAAGCGCCTGCGGCAGTTGCGCGCCACGAGGATGGCGATGATCTTTCAGGAGCCGATGACGGCGCTCAATCCGGTGGTGCCGGTCGGCCGCCAGATCGACGAAGTCTTGCGCGCCCACACCGATCTCGACGCCCGCGCCCGCCGCCAGAAGATTTTGGCAATGATGGAGCACGTGCGGCTGCCGGACGTGGAGCGCATCTTTGCCTCCTACCCGCACCGGCTGTCGGGCGGACAGCGCCAGCGCATCATGATTGCGATGGCGCTGGTGCTCGAACCGAAACTGCTGATCGCGGACGAGCCCACGACGGCGCTCGATGTCACCACGCAGAAGCAGATTCTCACCCTCATCCGCGACCTGCAGCGTGATCACGGCACCGCCGTGCTGTTCATCACCCATGACATGGGCGTGGTCGCCGAGATCGCTGATCGCGTTGCGGTGATGCGCTACGGCCGGCTCGTCGAGACTGGCACGCTCGACAGCATTTTGCGCACGCCGACCATGGAGTACACCCGCAACCTGCTCTCCTCGGTGCCGAGCCTGGTGCCGCGGGCGCCGCGCGCGGAGACCGAGGAGCCGGTGGTGCTGGAAGCCAACGAACTGGGCAAGGTCTATCGCGAGCGTTCCTTCCTCGGAAAGACACGCGAAGTCGCCGCCGCCAAGGACGTCACCCTCACTTTGCGCAAGGGCCGCACGCTCGGCATCGTCGGCGAAAGCGGCTCGGGCAAGTCGACGGTGGCACGCTGCATCGTCCGCCTGATCGATCCGACCTCCGGCGGCGTGCGGCTCGCGGGCCGCGAAATCTCCGAGCTGTCGCGCCGGCTCTTGCAGCCGCACCGCAAGAAGATCCAGATCATCTTCCAGGACCCCTACCGCTCGCTCAATCCGCGCGTGACCGTGGGCGAAACCATTGCCGAGGGTCCGATCAACTACGGCATGCCGCGTGCGGAAGCGCTGGCGAAGGCGCGCGATCTGCTCGAACTGGTCGATCTGCCGGCCGATGCAGTGTCGCGCTATCCGCATCAATTCTCCGGCGGACAGCGTCAGCGCATCGCGATTGCGCGCGCGCTCGCGCTCGACCCCGACGTGCTGGTTGCGGACGAAGCGGTCTCGGCGCTCGACGTCTCCGTGCAGGCGCAGGTGCTCGAACTGCTCGACGAAATCCAGAAGCGGCTGGGCATTGCGTTGTTGTTCATCACCCATGATCTTCGCGTCGCGGCGCAAATCTGCGACGACGTCGCTGTGATGCAGCATGGCCGGATCGTCGAACAGGGCCCGGCCGCGCAGGTGCTGACCCACCCGCAGCAGGCCTATACCAGGGCATTGCTCGATGCCGCCCCCGGCCGCGGCTGGGATTTTGCCAATTTCCGGCCTGTGGAAGTGGCGGCGGAGTAAGCGCGAAGGCCTCTCCCCGTCATTGCCTGCGACAAACGCAACGCGTTTGCGCAAGGGAGCGAAGCGACGAAGCAATCCATCTATCCGTTATGCCGAGAGATGGATTGCTTCGCTCCGCTCGCAATGACGGTGGGGCGGCATGCAAAACGGAATTGCTTCACTCCTTGCGCTTGCCACGATGTCCCGCTTAACGTCCCCCAAACCAAAACACTGGCTGAGGCACTATGACCCGCATCGCCGTTGGCGGCTTCCTGCACGAGACCAACACTTTCGCGCCGACCAAGGCGACCCATGCTGATTTTGTTCATGGCGGCGGTTGGCCGGCAATGGCGCATGGGCCTGATGTCCTCAAGGTCATGCGCAAGATCAATGTCGGCCTTGCCGGCTTTGTCGAAGCGGCCGAAGCCAATGGCTGGGAGCTGGTCCCGACCGTCTCCGCAGCCGCCAGCCCGTCGGCGCATGTCACGACCGATGCCTTCGAGCGCGTCATGAAGAAGATGGTCGACGGCATCGCCAAAGCCGGGCCGATCGATGCCGTCTATCTCGATCTGCACGGCGCCATGGTGACCGAACATTACGACGATGGCGAAGGTGAAATCCTCGCGCGCGTGCGCAAGGTGATCGGCCCTGATCTGCCGCTGGTCGCAAGCCTCGATCTCCATGCCAACGTCTCGCCCGAGATGATCGCGCATGCCGATGCGCTGATCGCCTACCGCACCTATCCCCACATCGACATGGCCGACACCGGCCGCGCCTGTGCCAAACACCTGGCGCTGTTGCTGAAGACCGGACAGCGCCTTGCAAAAGCGTTCCGGCAACTGCCATTCCTGATTCCGATCTCCTGGCAATGCACAAACGACCAGCCGACGAGGGGCATTTACGAGCAGCTCGCGGCGTTCGAAAGCGACGCGGTGCCGACGCTGTCCTTTGCACCGGGTTTCCCGGCTGCGGATTTTCCCCATTGCGGGCCGAGCGTGTTCGCTTATGGAAGGACGCAGGCCGACGCGGACGCCGCCGCCGACAAGATCGTCGCGCTCGTCGAGAGCCATGAAGACGATTTCGACGGCCGCATCTATTCGCCCGATGATGGTGTGCGCCTCGCCATCGAGCTTGCTAAAACGGCGAAGAAGCCGATCATCATCGCCGACACCCAGGACAATCCCGGTGCCGGCGGCGATTCCGACACCACCGGCATGCTGCGCGCCCTGGTACGCAACAACGCGTCCCGCGCCGCCACCGGCGTGATCTACGATCCGGAGTCGGCCAAGGCGGCCCATGCGGCAGGCGTCGGCGCCACCGTGACGCTGGCGCTCGGCGGCAAATCGGGCATCCCGGGCGATGCGCCCTACAAGGAAACGTTCGTCGTCGAAACATTGTCGGACGGAAAATTCGTGGCGCCAGGCCCCTATTACGGCGGCCGCGACATGGACATGGGCCCCTCGGCCTGCCTGCGCATCGGTGATGTCAGGGTCGTCGTGGGCTCCTACAAGGCGCAGCTCGCGGATCAAGCGATGTATCGCTATGTCGGCATCGAGCCGACCGAACAGAAAATCCTCGTCAACAAGAGCTCGGTGCATTTCCGCGCCGACTTTGAGCCGATCGCCGAAAAGCTTTTGATCTGCGCCGCCCCAGGCGCGATGCCGGCGGACGCCGCAGCGCTGCCTTGGACGCGGCTGCGTCCGGGCATCCGCCTCAAGCCGAACGGCCCCGCCTTTGTCCCATCCGCTCCCTCACGCTCAAAATCCTCAGTCACGGGATAACCAGACATGCCCATCATCGAACGCATCGGCGGCTATGCCGAGGAACTCACCGCTATCCGCCGCGATCTGCATGCCCATCCCGAGATCGGTTTTGAGGAAGTGCG
This sequence comes from Bradyrhizobium sp. RDI18, assembly GCF_043203335.1. NCBI lineage: Bacteria > Pseudomonadati > Pseudomonadota > Alphaproteobacteria > Hyphomicrobiales > Nitrobacteraceae > Bradyrhizobium > Bradyrhizobium sp. RDI18. Next base: position 1,858,388 of record NZ_JBICRN010000008.1, read on the forward strand.
CACCTCCGGCATCGTCGCCGAGAAGCTGAAGGGATGGGGCATCGAGGTCCATCGCGGCCTCGGCGGTACCGGCGTGATCGGCGTGCTCAAGGGCAAGGGCGATGGCGGCAAGCGCATCGGCCTGCGCGCCGACATGGACGCGCTGCCGATGGAAGAGAATACCAACCTGAAATGGCGCTCGACCATTCCCGGCCGCTTCCACGGCTGCGGTCATGACGGCCACACCACGATACTGCTCGGCACCGCGCGCTATCTGGCCGAGACGAAGAATTTTGACGGCACCGTGCATTTCATCTTCCAGCCCGCCGAGGAAGGCCTCGGCGGCGCGCGCGCCATGATCAAGGACGGCTTGTTCCAGAAATTTCCATGTGACGAGGTCTATGGCCTGCACAACGCGCCGGATCTCAATCACGGCGAGATCGCGATCCTGCCCGGACCGGCGATGGCAGGCGCCGATTTCTTCGACATCACGATCCAGGGCTATGGCGCGCATGGCGCGATGCCGGAGCGCTCCAAGGATGCGGTGGTGATCGCGACCACGCTGGCCCAAGCCCTGCAGACCATCGTCAGCCGCAACGTCGATCCCTTGAAGTCTGCGGTGCTGTCGGTCACGCAGATCCATGCCGGCTCCGCCAACAACGTGATCCCCGGCGAAGCCAGGCTCGGCGGCACGGTGCGCGCCTTCGACGACGGCGTGCGCGCGCTGATCCGCGAGCGCATGCGCAAGATCTGCGCCGGCGTTGCCGCCTCGTTCGAGTGCGAGATCACGGTCGACATCCGCGACACGTTCAGCGTCCTCGTCAACGAGGAAGAACAGTCCAGGGTGGTCGAAGCAGTGGCGAAGACCGTGGTCGATCCGTCCAAGGTGCTCACGCGCTCGCAGCCGAAGATGGGGAGCGAGGATTTCGCCGACATGATGCAGGTGGTGCCCGGCGCCTATTTCTGGATCGGCCACGACGGCTCGGTGCCCGTGCACAATGCCGGCTACGTCCTCGACGACAAGATCCTGCCGATCGGCGCCAGCATGTTCGCCCGCATCATCGAAACCCGACTCCCGGTAGGTTAGCATGCATAAACCAGCCCCCGAGGAAGAAGTCACCTTGCTGCATGACCTCTCCGCCACCGACCTGATCGCCGGCTATCGCGCCAGGCAGTTCTCGCCGTCGGAAGTGCTGGACGAAGTGATCGAGCACGTCGCGGCGTGGGAGCCGCACATCAAAGCGCTCTATTTGTTCGATCCCGACGGCGCCCGCGCTGCCGCGAAGGCTTCGACCGACCGCTGGCAGAGGGAAGAGCCCGCAGGCGCGCTCGACGGCGTGCCTGTTACCGTCAAGGACAATATCGCGACCAAGGACCAGCCGATCCCGCTGGGGGCCGCCAGTGTCAGGTTGGTACCGGCAGAGAAGGATGCGCCGCCGGCCGCGCGGTTGCGTGAATCCGGCGCCATCATATTCTCCAAAACGACGATGCCGGATTACGGCATGCTGTCGTCCGGCCTCTCCAGCTTCCACCCGCTCACCCGCAACCCCTGGGATCTAGCCAAGAACCCCGGCGGCTCTTCTTCGGGCGCGGGCGCGGCGGGCGCGGCCGGCTACGGCCCGCTGCATCTGGGCACCGACATCGGCGGCTCGGTACGGCTGCCGGCCTGCTGGTGTGGTCTCGTCGCGCTGAAGCCGAGCCTCGGGCGCGTTCCGATCGATCCGCCCTATGTCGGCCGGGTCGCAGGTCCCATGACCCGCACCGTCGACGACGCGGCGCTGATGATGTGCGTGCTGGCGAAACCCGATCGCCGCGACGGCATGAGCCTGCCGGCCGACAGCAGCATCCACTGGAAGACGCTCGACAAGTCGCCGCGCAAGCTGCGCATCGGCCTGATGCTCGATCCCGGCGCCGGCCAGCCGCTTGAGCAGGAAGTGCGTGACGTAGCCGTCAACGCTGCCAAGGCGTTCGAATCCGCCGGCGCGATCGTCACCGAAGTCAACGGCATCCTGACGCGCGAGATGCTCGACGGGCTCGATAATTTCTGGCGGGCCCGGTTGTGGGACGATCTCTCAAAGCTTTCGCCCGAGGAGCGCGGCAAGACGCTGCCTTACATCAACAAATGGGCAGAAGCCGGCGCAAAGCTTTCCGGTGTCGACGTCGTCAGGGGTTTTAACGCCACCATGGCGATCCGCGCCGCGGCAGCAAAGCTATTCCACGAACTCGACTACGTGATCTCTCCGGTGTCGCCGGTGGTGAACTTCCCGGCCGAGTTCGCAGCACCGATCAACGATCCCGACAGGCCGTTCGAGCATATCTGCTATACCGTGCCGTGGAATATGGCGGAAAACCCGGCACTCTCCATCAATGGCGGATACGACGCCAAGGGATTTCCGATCGGCGTGCAGATCATCGGCCGCCGCTTCGACGATCTCGGCGTGCTCGGCATGGCCAAGGCATTCGAAGGCCTGCGCGGTGCGCAGCGGCCGTGGCCGTCGCCGCCGAAGTAACGGGCTAACAGTCTCCGTCATGGCCGGGCTTGTCCCGGCCATCTACGTCTTTACGCTGTCGATGGACAGAAAAGTCGTGGATGCCCGGCACAAGGGCGGGCATGACGATGTGTTGAGCAAGCGAACAAGAAACACACAGGAAGGAACATCCGATGGCGTATGAGACCATCACGTACGAGGTCGACGATCAAATTCTCACCATCACGCTGAACCGGCCCGACAAGCTCAACGCCTTCAACGGCACCATGCAGCAGGAACTGATCGACGCCTTCGACGCCGCCGACAAGGACGACAATGTCCGCGCCATCATCGTCACCGGCGCGGGCCGCGGCTTCTGCGCCGGTGCCGATCTTTCTTCCGGCGCCAATACGTTCGACCGCGACGCGCGGCATGGCCCGGTGAAGCGGCTCGCGAGCGGCGCGGTCGATTACAGCGATCCCATGGTGCGCGACGGTGGCGGCCAGGTGACGCTGCGCATCTTCAAGTGCTTAAAGCCGGTGATCGCGGCCGTGAACGGGCCAGCGGTCGGCATCGGCGTCACCATGCAGCTCGCGATGGACATTCGCATCGCGTCGGAGGCCGCGCGGTTCGGCTTCGTGTTCTCCCAACGCGGCATCGTGCCGGAAGCCGCCTCGAGCTGGTTCCTGCCGCGCATCGTCGGCATCTCGCAGGCGCTGGAATGGTGCTATTCGGGCCGCGTGTTCCCGGCACAGGAAGCGCTCGCCGGCCGTCTCGTCAGCAAGGTGGTGCCGCCGGACGATCTGCTGCCGACCGCACGCGCGCTCGCCAAGGAATTCGCCGCCAAGACCGCGCCGGTTTCGGTCGCGCTGATCCGGCAGATGATGTGGCGCATGCTGGGCGCTGACGATCCGATGGAAGCCCACAAGGTCGACAGCCGCGGCATCTACGCCCGCGGCCGCTCGGAAGACGTCAAGGAAGGCGTGGTGTCGTTCCTGGAAAAGCGCCCGGCAGAGTTCAAGAACAAGGTGTCGAGCGACATGCCCGACTATTTCCCGTGGTGGCAGGAGCGGGAGTATAAGTGAGCGATCGGCCGGCTTCGGCCGACGCGACGCGAGACGGCGTCGTCCTGCTGCATGGCATCAGCAGGACGGCGCGATCGTTTCGAAGAATGCAGACGGCAATCGAGGCTGCCGGGCTGACGGCGCTTAACCTGGATTATGCGAGCCGCCGAACGGCGCTCGAGGCGCTGGCGGAGGACATCCATCCTTCCATCCAGCGCTTTGCCGATGGCGTCGCCGGTTCCGTCCATTTCGTGTGCCATTCCATGGGTGGACTGCTGGCACGCGTCTACATCGCGAGACACCGGCCGCCACGTCTGGGCCGCGTTGTAATGATCGGCACGCCGAACAGCGGCAGCGAGATCGCCGACCGCCTGAAGAATTTCGGACCCTACCGCGCCTTCTTCGGACCGGCAGGGCAGCAACTCGGCACCCAGCGCGACGCCGCCATCGAAGCGCTGTTTCCGCCGGTCGATTATCCCGTCGGCATCATCGCCGGAAACCGCTCGATCTATCCGATCGCCTCGGCATTCTTGCCGAAGCCGCATGACGGACGGGTGTCGGTGGCGAATACCAAGCTCGACGGCATGACAGGTCACATCGTGATCGGTACGTCGCATCCGTGGCTGGTGCGAAATCGCGTTGCGATAGAGCAGACGATTGCGTTTGTTCGAACCGGCAGCTTTCGCGAGATTTAGCCGAGGCGCGCAGGTCTACGCTGAGTCGGTCGGTCGATCGGCGGCGGGCAAGCTAACGTCGCACGTCGCTTTTTGATCCATGTTCATTGAGCATGGAGCCGCGCTCCCGTCCCGCTGCAATTGCGACATCGCGCTGCGATACTGTAATCATCCAACTACCGGACCGATATCGATGTGCTTTCGCCTGCGGATGCTCATTTTGGCACCCCTCGTCCTCGCCGGCTGCGCCGATCGGGAGGCCGAATGGGCGCGGCGAGGCCGGGAAAGCCTCGTTGGTCTCGACCAATCGGCGATCCGCATGTGTGCCGGTCTGCCCACGGGCACGACAAAGGATGGCCGTGGCGAAATCTGGATGTATGAGCACGCGACCAGTCCTCCCGGCGGGGTACTGCCCCCACTGTCACAATCCCGCCCGGGCTGAACATCGGCGGCCAGCCTCCAGCAGGCTACTGTCGCGTTCAGCTCCGCTTCGTCGCTGGCAAGGTCGCGCAAGTACAGTATGCCGGTGCGACCGATATCGGCAACGCACAGGATGCGGCCTGCGGTCAGATCGTACGAACGTGCTTACGATATGCCGAAGCGCGGTGAGGAAACCTCCGTTGTCATCCCATGGTGAGCGCCACCCTGCCGATCGCCTTGCGGTCGATCAACAGCCGCATCGCTTTCGCGTAATCCTCCAGCGGCAACCGATGCGAGACGTTGGGGCGGATTTTTCCGGCTTCCGCCCACTCCGTCAGCGCCTTGATCCTGATCTCGCCAAGCGCGGGATTTCTCCGCACCGCTTCGCCGGCACGGACGCCAAGCACGCTGGCGCCCTTGATCATCAACAGGTTGGTTTTGGCAAGCCCGATGCCGCCGGTGAAGCCGATGACCAACAGCCGCGCGCCCCAGTTGATGCAGCGCATCGAGTTCTCGAACACCTCGCCGCCGACGGGATCGAACACCACGTCGGCGCCCTGCCCGGCGGTGATGCGCTTGACGGCATCGCGGAACGGCTCCTGGTCGTAGCGCACGAGATGATCGGCGCCTCTCGCCTTGGCGATTGCAAGTTTCTCGTCGCTTGACGCGGTCGCAATCACGGTGGCGCCGAGCATCTTGCCGATTTCGACGGCGGCAAGGCCCACGCCGCCGCCGGCGCCGTGCACCAGCAGCACCTCGCCCGGTTGAAGCCGGCCGCGGTCGATCAGCGCGTGATAGGCCGTGCCGTGGCCGGCCAGGGAACGTCGCGCCTTCGGCGTAGTCGAACGTCGATGGCAGCGGCACGAGCTGCGAGGGCGTGGTGACGGCTTCGTCAGCATAGGCACCGTGCCGCATCTTCACGATCACCCGGTCGCCCACCGCAACGCCTTCGACGTCATTAATCTCGACGACATCGCCCGCAGCTTCGACGCCCGGCGTGAACGGCAGTGGCGGCTTGAGCTGATACTCGCCCGCGGCCATCAGGATATCAGGGAAATTGATCCCGGCAGCACGAATGGCCACGCGCACCTGCCCCGGTGCCAGCGGCGCGGAGGCAAATGTTTCCAGACGCAGCCCCTCGGGCGGGCCGAGCTCGCGGCAGACGACAGCTTTCGGCATCAGGCGGCCCGCGCTTTCAGGCGCTCCAGCGCCTCGCGGATCAGCGGCATCCGGTCGTTGCCGAAATACATGTCGGTCTTGCCGACGAAGATGGTCGGCGAACCAAATCCGCCGCGCGCCATCACCTCGTCCGTGTTGGCCTTGAGCTGATCCTTGATCGCCTGCCGGCCGATGCCATCGAAGAATTTGACGGGATCGACGCCGACCTTCTGGCAGATCTCCGTCAGCACTGAATCCTTTGAGATGTCCTTGTCGTCGCCCCAATAGGCCTCGAACACGGCGCGCGCGAACGGCACCATGCGTTCGCCAGGTTCCTGGCCGACCCAGATGCAGCCGCGCATCGCCTTGACGCTGTTCACCGGAAACACCGTCGGCGGCATCTTGATCGCAAGCCCCGCGGACCGCGCCCAGTCGGCGAGGTCCTTCTTCATGTAGCGCGCCTTCAACGGCACCGGCGTCTCGCGAGCGGCATAGACGCTCGGGTTGACGGTGTTGAAGATGCCGCCGACCAGAATCGGCCGCCAGGTGATCGCGACGCCGAGCTCCTTGGCGAGCGGCTGAATGTTGTGGAAGGCGAGATAGGTCCAGGGGCTGGAGCAATCGAAGAAGAATTCGAGCATGGGGTTTCCTTTTGCGTCTTAGTGTTTGGCTGACTGTTTATGCTGTCATTGCGCCGCCCTGTTGCGCCCTCCCAGCGCGCCGGAAGGGTCAACTTGTGTTGTTCTGTACCTTGACCATAAGACATGGCAGACAGGCGCTCAATCAGAACCCATCGGGAGGCTCCCATGCTGTTTCCAACCACGATCGCAGGCTCTCTGCCGAAGCCGGAATGGCTGGCCGAGCCCAACACGCTGTGGGCACCCTGGAAATCGAAGGGTGACGAGCTCGCCCGCGCCAAGCGCGACGCCACCATGTTGGCGGTGAAGCTGCAGGAGGATGCCGGCGTCGATATCGTCACCGAGGGCGAGCAGGCCCGCCAACACTTCGTCCACGGCTTTCTGGAGAAGGTCGAGGGCATCGACTTCGCCCACAAGGTCGAGATGGGCATCCGCAAGGACCGCTACAAGGCGATGGTGCCGCAGGTGACAGCACCGCTGACGCTCAAGGGGCGTGTCCATGCGGATGAAGCCCGCGTCGCCCGCACCCATACCACGCGCAAACTGAAATTCACCCTGCCCGGCCCGATGACCATCGCCGACACCGTCGCCGACCGGTACTACGGCGACAAGGTCAAGATGGCGTTCGCCTTTGCCGAGCTGCTCAACAGCGAGGCCAAGGCGTTGCAGGCGGATGGCGTCGACGTGATCCAGTTTGACGAGCCCGCCTTCAACGTCTTCATGGACGAGGTCTCCGACTGGGGCATCAAGGCATTGGAGCGGGCGGCCGAAGGGCTGACCTGCACCACCGCCGTTCACATCTGCTACGGCTATGGCATCAAGGCCAACACCGACTGGAAGCAGACGCTGGGCAGCGAGTGGCGGCAATACGAGGATATCTTCCCAGCGATCGCGAAAAGCCCGATCCAGCAGGTCGCGATCGAGTGCCGCAACTCGAAAGTGCCGCTGGATCTGCTGGCGCTGCTTCCTGGCAAGGTCATCCAGGCCGGCGTGATCGACGTTGCAAGCGACACGGTGGAGACCGCGGAAGACATCGTTCAGGTGATCGAGGCGGTGTCGAAATTCGTGCCGAAGAGCAACATCGTCGCGACCACCAACTGCGGCATGGCACCGATGCGGAGAGATATCGCGGAGGCGAAGCTGGCCGCGCTCGGCGCGGGCGCAAGGCTGGCGCGGCAGAAGTTGGGGTGATGTTTCCGTCCCCTCTCCCGCTTGCGGAGGAGGGTCAGGGTGGGGGCTCTCTCCACGCGCACGAATCGTGGAGAGAGCCCCCTCTCCAGCTCTCCCCGCAAGCGGGAGAGAGGGCAGACCGCGCAAGCGGCATCGCCCACGCTAACACGCACTCGGATGCAGTACTGGCTGATATCCGGCACTCAGCGCACGCAGCGTTGACGGCGGCGTCAACAGCAATGCGTCATCGAGCGCATCGACCGCCTTGCGATACCCGTCCATCGACCATTGCAGTGCCCTGCCCTGCAGGACCAGAAAACTCTCTTCGCCCCGCTGCACCATCGCGCCGTCAGGCAATTGCGCCACCGGCACTGGCGGCGGATGCAGCCGCTTCTTGCCTCGCTCCAGCCGCTCACCATGCAGCACTGCATCGATCTCCCGCGCACGAATACCCTTCGCGCCATTGCCCTCTTCCCACGCCGCGCGAAAGCGGTTGGCGTCGTCGCGGCGGCAGAAGAAGCATGGGCGGTGCCCGGCGGCGAAAGCGGTCGCCTCGTCGAGAAAGAACAGCTCGGTCCAGCTCCGCCGGCCCATCACGGGCCGCCGCCAACCTCTGAACTCGCAGACGCAGGTGATCCACGCCGGGCTCGACCAGCGCTTCTTCAATAGCGTCTTGGTCGCGGGGTCGTGGATGATGCCGCGGTTACCGGTGAACATACCGCGATGCGGGGTGGCGATGATGTCGCCGGTGGGAGTGACGCGGTTTTGAAGGGGCATCTGTGGCTACCGTCATTCCGGGGCGATGCGCAGCATCGAACTATGGTGCGCAATTGCGCACCTGAGAATCTCGAGATTCTCCGATGTGCAACTGCACATCGTAGTTCGCCTCTTCGAGGCCCCCGGAATGACGAACACCTCACGGACGGATCGGCGGCTGGAACGAGAGCGCGGTGTCCCAGGGAAAATGGATCCAGGTATCCTGCGACACTTCCGTGATGAAAGTATCGACCAGCGGCTTGCCTTTCGGCTTGGCGTAGACGGTGGCGAAATGTGCATCGGGGAGCAACTGCCGCACCAGGCGGCCGGTGGTACCGGTATCGACGAGGTCGTCGACGATCAACAGCCCCTTGCCGGTGCCGCCGCCGAGTTTGGCGACATCGGGCGAGACGCCCTTCAGCACCTGCAGATCACCCTGCTTGTCGTGGTCGTAGCTCGCCACACAGACCGTATCGATCACGCGCAAGCCCAGCTCGCGGGCCACGATTGCGGCCGGCACCAGGCCGCCGCGGGTGATCGCGATCACGGCGTGAAATGGCCCGACCTCGTTGAGCCGCCAGGTCAGCGCCCGGCAATCCCGGTGAAACTGGTCCCAGGACACCGGAAAGGGCCGGCCGGCCTTCGCCCCGGCGCTCGGTTCGTAATTGTTGTCTGCCACGCTGCTTCGCCTTGTCGCTTCGTCCTGTCCTGGCCTGTCTGCTACCGGGTGGTGACGTTCAATGCCGCCAGCATCTCTTTCACCGCGGCCATCGCGGCGTTGAGCTTGTCGGGATCGCGCGAGCGGACGACGAGGTTGGTGTTCGGCTTCTTGTCCTCGTCCATGAACGGATAGCTGCCGATGATGGTGTCGGGATGGGCGATGGCGATCTCCCGTAACGGCCCGCCGATATCGCCTTCGCGCGCATTGGCGCGGACCGAGTCCGACAGCATCCGCACCCCCGATTTCAGCTTGGGCGCGACGATGTCCATCATCGCCTGCATGATCGAGGGGATGCCGGCCATGACTATTACATTGCCGAGCTTGAAACCGGGCGCCAGGATGGTCGCGCTCTGGATCAGTTCGGCGCCGTCGGGCACACGCGCCATGCGCAGCCGCGCCTCGTTCAGATCCTGCTCGCTCCAGCGCTCGCGGAAGCGCGCCACCACCTCCGGGTGATGCCCGATCCCGACACCAAAGGCCTTGGCAACGCTGTCGGCGGTGATGTCGTCATGGGTCGGCCCGATGCCGCCGGTGGTGAAGACGTAGGTGTAGCGATTCCGCAGTGCATTAAGGGCGTCGACAATGTCCGTCTCGTCGTCGGCGACGATGCGGACCTCCTTGAGATCGATCCCGATATTGGTCAGGTATTCGGCGATGAAGCCGATGTTCTTGTCCTTGGTACGGCCGGACAAGATCTCATCGCCGATGACCAGAATACCCGCCGTGACGATCTCGCTCATGACTTCTCCCCACCTGCCCCGTACTTTGCGCAAGCAACGCATTGAAGTCACGGGGGTTTGCTGCCGAAATAAGCACCCGGCAGCCCTTTTTTAGGGCAGCGCGGCCGGCTACCCACACGAAATGCCGCAAGCCAATGCATATCGCGCTGGCCCGAGCCTTGCTACCATCCCGTGAACTCATGCACCGTGCCGCATGGCTTCGAGAGATAGTCAGGATTTATGGCAGTTGCCTTCGATGAAATGAACGGGCCCGGCGGCGACCTCCGCCCGGCCTATCGGGAGCTCTCCCGCTGGCTGAAGGAGACGCCTCCGGATGCCCTGGAATATCGCCGTCAGGAGGCGGAACTGTTGTTCCGTCGGATCGGCATCACCTTCGCCGTTTATGGCGACGCCGAGGCACAGGAGCGGCTGATCCCCTTCGACGTGATCCCGCGAATCATGTCGGCAAAGGAATGGGCCGTTCTGGAGAAGGGCCTGAAGCAACGGGTCCGCGCGCTCAACATGTTCCTGCGCGACATCTATCACGGCCGCGACATCCTGCGCGCGAACATCATTCCCGACGACCTGATCTTCCAAAACCCGGTCTTCCGCCCCGAGATGAACGGCCAGAGCGTGCCGCACGACGTCTACGTCCACATCGCAGGAATCGATATCGTCCGGGTCGACGCCGACAATTTCATCGTGCTGGAAGATAACGCGCGAACGCCCTCGGGCGTGTCCTACATGCTGGAAAACCGCGAAATCATGATGCGGCTGTTTCCGGACCTGTTCGCCCGCCACCGCGTTGCACCTGTCGAGCGATACCCGGACGAATTGCTGTCGGCGCTGCGCTCAGTAGCGCCGCTCTCGGCCTCGGCCGAGCCGACGGTCGCGCTGATGACGCCGGGCGTCTACAATTCCGCCTATTACGAACACTCTTTCCTCGCCGACAAGCTCGGCATCGAGCTGGTCGAGGGCCGCGACCTCATCGTCAAGAACGACGAGGTGTTCATGCGCACCACCGAGGGGCTGAAGCGCGTCGACGTGCTCTACCGCCGCGTCGACGACGATTTCCTCGACCCCCTCACCTTCCGCCCGGATTCGGCGCTCGGCGTGCCCGGGCTGATGTCGGCCTATGCGGCCGGCAATATCACGCTGGCGAACGCGGTCGGCACCGGGATTGCCGACGACAAGGCGATCTATTCCTACATGCCGGAGGTCGTAAAGTTCTATCTCGGCGAAGAACCGATCCTGAAGAACGTGCCGACCTGGCGCTGCCGCGAGCCGAAGGACCTCGCCTATGTGCTCGACAATTTGAGCGAGCTGGTGGTGAAGGAAGTCCACGGCTCCGGCGGCTACGGCATGCTGATCGGCCCGGCCGCGACGAAGGCGACGATCGAGGCGTTCCGCGACAAGCTCAAGCGCGAGCCGGAGGGTTTTATCGCCCAGCCGACGCTGGCGCTCTCGACCTGCCCGACTTGCACCGCCTCCGGCCTCGCCCCGCGCCATGTCGATTTGCGCCCGTTCGTGCTGACCGGCAGCAAGCACGTCACCATCGTGCCGGGCGGACTGACTCGCGTGGCGCTGAAGGAAGGCTCCCTGGTGGTCAACTCCAGCCAGGGCGGCGGCACCAAGGACACCTGGATACTGGACGAATAGAGGGCGAAATCTTCGTATGCTGTCGCGCACTGCCGAAAACCTGTACTGGCTGGCCCGCTATGTCGAGCGCGCCGAATATATCGCGCGCACCATCGATGCGACTTTGCGAGTCACTGCGCTTCCCGCCGCCTATATCGGCAAGACCAATGAGTGGGAATCGGCGCTGCTGACGGCCGGGGTCAGCGCAAGCTTCTATGAGGCCTATCCGGAAGCCACCGAGCAGAACGTTGTCGAATATCTGGCATTCTCGCCTTCCAATCCCTCCTCGATCAAGAACTGCATCGAGGCCGCCCGGCTCAATTCGCGCTCGGTGCGAACCGCGCTGACATCAGAGATGTGGGACACCATCAACTCGGCGTGGATCGAATTGCAGGAGGTCTGGGGCAAGGGCACGTCGAGCCGCGAGGAACTGGCGCGGTTTCTCCGCTTCGTGCAGGAGACCTCGCTGCGGTTCGACGGCTCGGCCTACCGGACCATGCTGCGCAACGACGCCTACTGGTTCTCGCGGCTGGGGCTGCATCTGGAGCGCGCCGACAACACCGCGCGCATTCTCGACGTGAAATATCACGTGCTGCTGCCCGAGGAAGAGCACGTCGGTGGCCCCCTGGACTACTACCAGTGGACCTCGATCCTGCGCTCGGTCTCCGCGCTGACCGCCTATCACTGGGTCTATCGCGAGACGCTAAAGCCGTGGCTGATCGCCGACCTGCTGATCCTCAACGACACGCTGCCACGCTCGCTGGCGAGCTGCTACAGCAATCTGGTGCGCAATCTCGACCAGATCGGCGTCGCCTATGGTCGCCAGGGCGCTGCCCAGCGCCACGCCCGCGGCGTCCGCAACCGGCTTGAACACAGCCATATGGACGATATCTTCCAGCACGGCGTCCATGAGTTCATCCAGGAGTTCATCGCGGACAATTCGCGGCTCGGTGAGATCATCACCAAGCAGTATTTGATTTGAGATTTCGGACGAACAAAACCAAACGCCGTCATGGCCGGGCTTGTCCCGGCCATCCACGTCTTGCTATGCCAACCGAAGAACGTGAATGCCCGGGACATCTAGCGCGAAGACGCGCTTCGCGCTACTGCCCGGGCATGACGATCCGAACCTGGTCAAGCCATGCGCCTGCGAATTGCCCACTCCACCAGCTATCGCTACGAGCCGCCGGCCACGGGCGTGATCCAGATCCTGCGGATGACGCCCGGCAGCCATGACGGGCAGTATGTCGCCGAATGGCAGATCGATGTCTCGACCGACTCTCCGCCTCGACATGCACCAGGATGCATTCGGCAACGTCACGCATGTGCTCACCCACGGGCCGATCGCCGACCTCACCATCCATGTCGAGGGCCTGATCGAGACCCATGACACCGGCGGCGTGCTGCGCGGCTCCGACGAGCGCTTTCCGCCGAGCCTGTTCCTGCGCCAAACTGCGCTGACCGAAGTCAATCCGGCGATGGCGATCTTTGCCCGCGAGCTACGGTCGGAGTCCGATGGCGACATGCTCGGCTTCCTGCATGCGCTGATGGTGCAGATCAACGAGCACATGACGTTCGACGAGGACCCTACCAACTCGGGAACCTCGGCGGCGGAGGCATTCGCGCTCAAGCGCGGCGTCTGCCAGGACTATGCGCACATCTTCATCGCCTGCGCCCGATCCGGCGGCGTTCCGGCGCGCTTCGTCTCCGGCCATTTCCTGCGCTCCGACGGCATGATTCACCAGCCGGCGGGCCACGCCTGGGCGGAAGCCTACGTGGCCGATCTCGGCTGGGTCGGCTTTGATGCCGCCAACGGCATCTGCACCACCGACGCCCATGCGCGCGTCGCGATCGGGCTCGACTATCTCGGCGCGGCGCCAGTGCGCGGCACCCGCTATGGCGGCGGCACGGAAACGCTGACGGTCGCGGTCAAGGTCGAACAGGCCGGGCGGCCGGGTCAGTGGCAGAGCCAGTCGCAGTCGTAAACTTGGCATGTCATTCCGGGATGGCGCGCAAGCACCAGACCTCAGGTGCGCAATTGCGCACCGGGGAATCTCGAGATCCCGGGTTCGCGGTAAGCGCGCCCCGGTTGTAGGCCACCATGCCGTCTTCCCAGGGACCTGCCCGGGCGCCCACGCTGTCCAGCAGTAACAAGGCTGTAATCGAGCCGATCAGCGCTGATTGCCGCATGCGCTCCCCGCCTTCGGTTTGGAGGTTTCACCTGTCGGGCGCATGCCGCGCCACGGGGAATTGGGGTTGGATGGCTCCTCGAAATTGGCTACTAGTTGGCGCCGAAAAATCAGGCGCGTTCGGGGATCGGGAATGACCTATTGCTGCGGAATTCTGGTGCGGGACGGTCTCGTCATGATCGCAGATACGCGCACCAATGCCGGCCTCGACAACGTCTCGACCTTCCGCAAGCTCCATGTTTTCTCAAAACCCGGCGAGCGCATCATGGCGGTCGCCAGCGCCGGCAATCTGGCGATCAGCCAGTCGGTGCTGTCGACGCTGACCGAGGGTATGGAAGATCCGCACACCGGCGAGCTCGAAACGCTGATGAACGCACCGACCATGTTCCAGGCCGCGCAACGCATCGGCCGCGCCATCCGCGCCGTGCACGCCACCGAAGGCGAAGCGCTGCGATCCGAAGAGGTCTCCTTCGACGTCTCCTTCCTGTTCGGCGGCCAGATCAAGGGCTCGCGGATGCGGCTGTTCATGGTCTACACCGCCGGCAATTTCATCGAATGCACCACTGACACACCTTACCTGCAGATCGGCGAGCACAAATACGGCAAGCCGGTGCTGGACCGCGCGATGCATTACGACGTCGAACTGTATGAGGCGCTGAAGACCGGCCTGATCTCGATGGATTCGACCATGCGCTCCAATCTCGGCGTCGGCTTGCCGATCGACGTGCTGGTGGTGCGCGCAGATGCTTGCGAGGCCGACCTTAACCACCGCATCGAGGCCGGCGAGCCCTATTTCCACGACCTGCGTTCGCGCTGGTCGGCGGCCTTGCGGGCTGCACACCAGAATATTCCGAGACCACCCTACAAATCCGAAACAGAAACCAAGAACTGAAGGCGAGGAAACAATGGCCGAAGCAACCAACAAGATCGCGCTCGTGACCGGTGCCGGCACCGGCGTCGGACGCGCGGCGTCGCTGGCGCTGATGAATGCCGGCTTCACCGTGGTGCTCGCCGGGCGTCGCATGGAGATGCTGGAAGAAACCAGGAAGCTCGGCGACAATGTCGGCAAGAGCCTGTGCGTTTCCGCCGACATGACCAAACCCGATTCGATCGCGGCGCTGTTTCAAAAGGTCAAGGACACCTATGGCCGGCTCGACGTTCTCTTCAACAACGCCGGCATGGGCGCGCCGCCGGTCAATTTCGAGGACCTCAGCCTCGAGCAGTGGCAGGCGGTGGTGAACACCAACCTCACCGGCCCGTTCCTGTGCACCCAGCATGCCTTCCGCATCATGAAGGACCAGACCCCGCGCGGCGGCCGCATCATCAACAACGGCTCGATCTCCGCGCACGCGCCGCGACCCTTCTCGGCCGCCTATACGTCGACCAAGCACGCGATCACCGGCCTCACCAAGGCTTCCAACCTCGATGGCCGCATGTACGACATCGCGGTCGGCCAGGTCGACATCGGCAATGCCGCAACCCCAATGACCGACCGCATGGTCGCCGGCCCCGGCGTGATGCAGCCTGATGGCACGATGAAGCACGAACCGCGCATGGACGCGAAGGCGGTCGGCGATGCGGTGGCCTATATGGCCGGCCTGCCGCTTGATGCCAACGTGCTGTTCATGACGGTCATGGCGACCAAGATGCCGTTCGTCGGACGGGGCTGACTTTCGTGCCCCGGGCGCAGCGCACCGCTTCCGGGAACACGAGTTGGGCTTTCACAAATCGACAAGGTTGGCATAATCGCTCCCCAGGGGTT
Source organism: Bradyrhizobium sp. RDI18 (assembly GCF_043203335.1). Lineage (NCBI taxonomy): Bacteria > Pseudomonadati > Pseudomonadota > Alphaproteobacteria > Hyphomicrobiales > Nitrobacteraceae > Bradyrhizobium > Bradyrhizobium sp. RDI18. The sequence goes on from NZ_JBICRN010000008.1 coordinate 1,873,744, forward strand.
TCGGGGGATTCATGCTGCAACTGCAATCGGCGTTTGGCGTGCTGGCGTTGCTGGCGATCGCATGGGCGTGCGGCGAGAACCGCCGCGCCGTGTCGCTCCGTCAAGTAGCGATCGGGCTGGCCGTCACCATTATTACCGCACTGGTGCTGCTCAAGCTGCCGCCGGTGGCAAAAGCCTTCGGCGCCATCAACGACGCCGTCGGCACGATCGCGGCGGCGACGCGCGCCGGCACTTCCTTCGTGTTCGGGTATCTCGGCGGCGGCGCGCTGCCGTTCGATCTCACGGCGCCGGGCGCGGATTTCATCCTGGCATTTCAGGCGCTGCCGATCGTGCTGGTCATGAGCGTTCTGACCACGCTGCTGTTCTACTGGCGCGTACTGCCCCCGATCGTGCGCGGCATGGCGTGGCTGTTGGAGCGCACGCTCGGCGTCGGCGGCGCGGTCGGGCTATCGGCCGCGGCCAATATCTTTCTCGGCATGGTCGAGGCGCCGCTGTTCATCCGCCCCTATTTGGCGCAACTCACGCGCAGCGAATTGTTCCTGGTGATGACCGGCGGCATGGCTGGCATCGCCGGCACCGTGCTGGTGCTTTACGCCACATTCCTGGCACCGCTGATCCCCGATGCTGCCGCGCATTTCGTCATTGCGTCGGTGTTGGGCGCGCCGGCCGCGATCCTGATCAGCCTGATCATGGTGCCGGAGACTTCCGATAAGCGCACTGGCGGTTCGCTCGGAGATCCCGACATGCATGCGTCCTCGACCATGGATGCAATCACCAAGGGCACCGCGGCCGGGCTCGAACTGCTGCTCAACATCGTCGCTATGCTCTTGGTGCTGGTGGCGCTGGTTTATCTCGTCAATGCGATCCTCGGGCTGTTGCCCGAGATCGGCGGCGCCAAAATTTCGCTACAGCGGCTGCTGGGGCTTGTGATGGCGCCGGTGTGCTGGCTGATGGGCCTGCCCTGGCCGCAAGCCGTCACGGCCGGAAGCCTGATGGGCACCAAGACCGTGCTCAACGAGCTGATCGCCTATCTCGACCTCTCGAAACTCGGCACGGACGCGCTCGACCCGCGCTCGCGGCTGATCATGCTCTACGCGATGTGCGGCTTTGCCAACTTCGCCAGCCTCGGCATCATGATCGGCGGCCTCGGCACCATGGCACCGGATCGGCGCGAAGAGATCAATGCGCTGGGGTTGAAGTCGATCGTGTCGGGTACGCTGGCGACGTGTTTGATGGGGGCAGTGGTGGGGGTGATGACCTGACGCGTCATTCCGGGGCGATGCGAAGCATCGAACTATGGTGCGCAATTGCGCACCTGAGGTCTGGTGCTTGCGCACCATCCCGGAATGACCGCATCTCAACTCGCCAATTCCACCGTCTTGAACTCCGCCGGCAAAATCACCTCCAGCAACTCGACGTCATCGGAGTAATCCATGATCAGATGCCTGATGCGCGGCGGCTGGGTCCAGGCGCTGCCTTCTTTCATCAGCGTCTCGCCCTGCCCTTCCATATAGGTCTTCACCCAACCCTTGAGCACATAGACCATCTGGAATTCGACGTCGTGGTAATGCAGCTTTGAAACTTCCGCCGGGTTGCACGGGCCGATCAGGCGGATGACGTGCGCCTGCGCCAGGCCGTGCGTGGCGTCGGCGATCCCGAGGTCGCGATACTTTGCGTAAGTGCGCAGGCCGTCGGCCTTGAAATCTTCTTCGCGGTGATGGCTGATGGCGATGCGCTGCTTCGGCCGTGCCTTCTTGGTCGCCTTGGCTTTCGATACGCGTCCCTTGGATTTGAGGGTTTTGCGTGCCGGGGATTTGGCGGCCATCTTGTGGCCCGACCATTTCTTTTTCACCGCGGGCTGTGCCGCAGGCCGTGATGCCGCCTTCTGCTTGGCCATGTGTACCTCCCTTTGTTGTTTGTCGCGGAAGGCTAACACAAATCGGATTTCGTAGGGTGGGCAAAGGCGCGCTTGCGCCGTGCCCACCATCTATCCAGGCGTTTGGCTTGCAATGGTGGGCACGCTTCGCATTGCTCACCCTACGAGACCTGCAGTTCAATGCAGCCTGAACACACCGTCGACTGCACGCAGCTCAGCCGGCTTGATCAGCCTGGAATGCGCCACCGTCACGGAATACAGCGGGCCATCAAGCTTTTCCTGCCAGAACGCGAGGAAGTCCTTCAGCGCCGGGAATTTCGGAAACAGATCGTAATTCTGCCAGACATAGGTCTGCAGCAATGAGGGGTGATCCGGCATCCGATACAGAATTTGCGCCGTCGTCAGCCCGTAACCCAGCACCTGCTTCCGGAAGTCGTCGGAAGCAACTCCAACCCGCGAGACCATGCCAAACCTCCATTGCTGGAAGCGCATTTCACGTGGTGGCCACACACCGAGCCACCCCGGCGGAGATGCGCTCACATGAGAGAAATGTGACGCACGATACCAACCCATCACAAGCCTAAATGTTTAATGAACTGTTGAAAATTCCCGCGTTAGCAGCAGCTTACCGCACGTGCTAATACGGGGTCCGGAGGCTTCCCCGGCCGCATTAATCATGCCGAACAAAATTGGCAGGCGACATATTTGAGTGCCAATTTTTCTGCTAGAAGCCCTTGTCCCCCGAAGAATACTGGCCTAAATCAGCCGCAGCCGGATTGGCACTCGCTGGTCCGGACTGCCAAAATTCCAAAATTCTACAACATTCCCAGACGTTTAGGAGGACTGCATGAACTTCCGTCCGCTTCACGACCGCGTCGTCGTCAAACGCATCGACGCCGAAGAGAAGACCGCTGGCGGCATCATCATTCCGGACAGTGCCAAGGAAAAGCCCTCCCAGGGCGAAGTCATCGCCGTCGGCCCGGGTGGCCGCGACGAAGCCGGCAAGCTGATCCCGATCGACCTCAAGGTCGGCGACCGCGTCCTGTTCGGCAAATGGTCGGGCACCGAGGTCAAGATCGACGGCCAGGAACTCCTGATCATGAAGGAGTCCGACATCATGGGCGTGCTCGACGCCTCCGCCGCCAAGAAGAAGGCCGCCTAAGACATCGCCTGCCACGCTCACCCTGAGGAGCGCCCGCAAGGCGCCTCCCCGACAGGGTGAGAAACAAAGATCAACTCAGGGAAACCAATATGTCAGCCAAAGAAGTTAAATTCGGCGTCGATGCCCGCGACCGCATGCTGCGCGGCGTCGACATCCTCAACAACGCCGTCAAGGTGACGCTCGGCCCCAAGGGCCGCAACGTCGTGCTCGACAAGTCGTTCGGCGCTCCCCGCATCACCAAGGACGGCGTCACCGTCGCCAAGGAGATCGAGCTCGACGACAAGTTCGAGAACATGGGCGCACAGATGGTGCGCGAAGTCGCCTCCAAGTCCGCTGATGCGGCCGGCGACGGCACCACCACCGCGACCGTGCTCGCGGCTGCGATCGTCCGTGAAGGCGCCAAGTCGGTTGCCGCCGGCATGAACCCGATGGACCTGAAGCGCGGTATCGACCTGGCAGTGGAAGCCGTGGTCGCCGACCTCGTCAAGAACTCCAAGAAGGTCACCTCGAACGAGGAAATCGCCCAGGTCGGCACCATCTCCGCCAACGGCGACGCCGAAATCGGCAAGTTCCTGGCTGACGCCATGAAGAAGGTCGGCAACGAGGGCGTGATCACGGTTGAGGAAGCGAAATCGCTCGAGACCGAACTCGACGTCGTCGAAGGCATGCAGTTCGACCGCGGCTACATCTCGCCCTACTTCGTTACCAACGCCGACAAGATGCGCGTTGAAATGGACGATGCCTACATCCTGATCAACGAGAAGAAGCTCTCCTCGCTGAACGAGCTGCTGCCGCTGCTCGAAGCCGTGGTGCAGACCGGCAAGCCGCTGGTCATCGTCGCCGAAGACGTCGAAGGCGAAGCCCTCGCCACCCTCGTCGTCAACCGCCTGCGTGGTGGTCTGAAGGTCGCGGCCGTCAAGGCTCCGGGCTTCGGCGATCGCCGCAAGGCCATGCTGCAGGACATCGCGGTGCTGACCGGTGGTCAGGCGATCTCGGAAGATCTCGGCATCAAGCTCGAGAACGTCACGCTGCAGATGCTCGGTCGTGCCAAGAAGGTGATGATCGACAAGGAAAACACCACGATCGTCAACGGCGCCGGCAAGAAGGCCGACATCGAGGCGCGCGTGCAGCAGATCAAGGCGCAGATCGAGGAAACCACCTCGGACTACGACCGTGAAAAGCTGCAGGAGCGTCTGGCCAAGCTCGCGGGCGGCGTAGCCGTGATCCGCGTCGGCGGCGCGACCGAAGTCGAGGTGAAGGAGCGCAAGGATCGCGTGGATGACGCGATGCATGCGACCCGTGCGGCGGTTGAAGAAGGCATCGTGCCGGGCGGCGGCGTCGCCCTGCTCCGCGCCTCCGAGCAGCTCAAGCGCCTCAAGACCCAGAACGACGACCAGAAGACCGGCGTCGAGATCGTACGCAAGGCGCTCTCCGCGCCGGCCCGCCAGATCGCGATCAACGCCGGTGAAGACGGCTCCGTCATCGTCGGCAAGATCCTCGAGAAGGAGCAGTACTCCTACGGCTTCGACTCGCAGAACGGCGAATACGGCAATCTGGTCTCCAAGGGCATCATCGACCCGACCAAGGTGGTCCGTGCGGCGATCCAGAACGCGGCTTCCGTCGCGGCTCTCCTGATCACCACCGAAGCCATGATCGCCGAACTGCCGAAGAAGAACGCCGGCGGCCCCGCAATGCCCCCGGGCGGCGGCATGGGCGGCATGGACTTCTGATCCAGCCACTCAGGCGGTACGAGAATGCAAAACCCCGGCAGAAATGCCGGGGTTTTTTGTTTGGGCGGATCCGACCGCAACGGCGCAGTGTTTCTGCAACGTCACGCTGACGCAAAACCTTCCCGCCGCTTGAGATATCCCGGTTATACACAGCGCGGTGTAAAATATACCAGCGTATGCGTTGACAACTTCGAAAAAACTTTTCGCGAGAGTCGCAAACCGAACCGACAGTGCCGCTCTCCTCAAGCAAAGTTGTATCGGGTCGGGGCTAAATCAAAGCTCATCCAAAATCTGGTCCAACACGGAGCGTGAGCTCTCGTGACGCGAGCGTGCGTCACGAGGAATGCTTTCGCTCGCGAAGGAGTAATGCTCTGTGAGTGAAAGCGAAATGAAAGTCACACTGAACGGAACCAATGTTTTCGGCATGCCGTTGCCGGACTTCTCGAAGATCGGCTGGCCCGGCGTAAGCGGCGAGCTTGCCGAGCAGGGTTTCGCCCGCGCACGGGAAAACTACGAGAAGATCAAGGCCGCGTCGGCGGAGATGACGGAAGCGGTGCGCGAGACCTATTCGAGCAACGCCAGAGGCGCGACCGACTACGGGTTGAAGGTGTTCGAAATCTCCAACGCCAATGCCACCGCGGCGCTCGACTTCTTCGCCCATCTCGTCGGCAGCAAGTCGCCCAGCGATGTCTTGACCGTATCCGCGGCGCAAGCGCGCAAGGCGTTCGACACCGCTTCTGACCAGAACAGGGAATTGTGGGTGCTCGCCCAGAAGCTTGCGACGGAAACGGGTGAGCCGATCAGGAAGCACTTCACCAAGGTTCTCCAGAAAGCCGGCTAAAAGCCCGGCGTTCAATTCACACCCGAGACTACGTCAAGGAGGGATCCGGCCGGTTGGAACGAGTCCAAGCGATGAGCATGCGGCCCACTACCCGATGCTCGATCAGACGCGGTGCGCGATGCCCCCCAAGTAACCCGCACCGACAAGTGGCGCACTCCAACCGGCCGGTGCTTTTTTCAAACAACAAACCAATCTCCAGGGAGGGCGATATGGGAATGGTCATGGTCAAATGTCCGCGGACCGGACATGCGATTCCCACCGGCATCAAGACTGATCGCGAGAGCTTTAGCCGCAGCGCAGTGTTTTTCTCACGGACCCGTTGCGTGATCTGCCACGCCGATCACGCCTGGTTTGCCCGTGAAGCCTGGGTCGACGAGCCGAGCATCCGTGTGCGGCACCGCAGCGCACCGACACAGATCGCGTGATGATCGCGATGGAGGGACGCCATGGCGCGCATGCAAGTCTCAACCGAAACCTCCACCTGGCTGCTACAGGCAAAGGACATTCTTGATGAGGCGCGACGGCTGAAGCCGGGCCCTGAGCGCGACGAGCTGCGCCAGACAGCGAAGGTGCTGCACGAAATTGCGAAGCTCGAGGCGACATCCGAGTCAGCGCCCGAACGTGATCGGCGGCAGAGAACCTGATCTGGCGGAGAATCCACCCCTCGATGTGCGTTCCGGAATGCCGCAGCAGCAAGTCGCGACGCGGAAGGTCGAGCGGTCGCTGAAACGCGCTCAGATGGCTCCGCCCGATTTAATTCCGGAATCCGCCGATCTTCGGGCAGAGCCGCCGCGCGAGATCGGGCCGAATGGAGCGCGAACATCTCCTCGACTTCGAGATGCATTACGTTGTGGCATTCGCATGCGACCGCTGCGAGCCGCGCCGGATCGATCTCGATCATGCCTCGTCGATCGGACCTGATCGCGCCACGGGCGCGCAGCTTGCGCATCAGCAGTGTTACGGTCGTGCGTCGTACACCGACTATTTGCGATAGCGCCTGCTGGGTGAGCGGGAGCACATCATGGTCGACGCGGTCGCGAAGCTGGAGCAACCAGCGAGCCATGCGCGCCTCGACCGGGTGAAGCGCATTGCAGGCCGAGCCGAGCTGAAGCTGCATCAGCATCGCCCTGACGTGAATCTGGACCGCGTACCGGATCGCGGGGCTGCGGTTGAAAGCGGCGTGAAATCGCGATGCGGGGATCCGAAAGGCGGTGCCCGCCGCACGAACGACCGCGGTCATATCTGAAGGTGACGGCCCGAGCACCGAAAGCATGCCTACTGCTCCCTCACGCCCGACTGCGGCGGTAGCGACCGTCTGTCCGTCCGCCATGTCAATCATCAGCGAGATGGCGCCGCTATGAGGGAAGTAGACGTACTCGATTGCGTCACCCGCCCGCAAAAGGACCGCTTCCTGATTGAGCGCGATTGTCTCAAGCTCGGGCTCCAGCAGATCGAAGTCCGACGCCGGCAATGCTGCAAGAAGGCGATTCCCCATTCCGCGGCGAGACGTCACTGCGGAAAACCATTGGTAAGGCGTCCGCAACCATCTCCGTCTGGAGCGTCGTGAAACGCGAGCTTTAACATAAGTTTGAAAATGCCTTTTTTACGCGTACTCACGCAACATGCTCTCGCTCAACACACTCCAAACGCCCCGGCGCGAGGCAGACTGCTCGCGCTGTCTCAAAGAGTTAGATGCAAGTGGGCCGCCAGACGCAACCGTAAAATGCGCATGGGTAACACCGTAAGCTTACGGGGGAACCGTATGGTTCCATCCCGGCCTACGTACAAATCGCGATCAAAAGACTGTTCCATTTTTGAAACTTCCGATCCGTGCGGCTCAGGCTGTTCTCAAGGATGCAAAACCGGCAAGCGACGCCTGTCGCACATCGGGCATGCTTCCGGCCCTTCGTTCAGGGAGCTATGGCGGACGTCGTCGCTTTGCCTGTGCTACGGACTCTCTCCGTCATTCCAGCAAGCACCCGGTCTTCCCTGTGCCCTCTGAATGAGAGGGCGGGAAGTGAAGAGCAAACCTCAGGCGCAATGCGTCGCGAGATCGCGAAGTCATATTCAGTGTGTCGTCCCTGCGAACGCAGGGACCCATAATCACAAATGCGAATTGGGAAATGAAGCTGGAGCCCGCGATCGTATCAACAACCACGAGCAGTGGTTATGGGTCCCTGCGTTCGCAGGGACGACACCCGATGTTAGGCTCTTGGGTAAATGACGTCAAATCCGTCCTCGTCATTGCTGCGAGTAGCAGAGCGACGACTTGTCCGCATCCGCCTATTGGACTTTCACCAGCACCGCGAGCCGGCGGATGCCCTTGTTGCGATAGGCGTCGAGGAACGCATAGTAGTCCTTGAACGACACGCAGCCGTTGGACTGGCCGCTCGGCCCGAGCATGTAGCTGTGCGCGAGCAGCCCGTCGCGGCCGAAGATTTTTCCTCGCCGCCGATCGGCGTCAGCCGCAGAGCCGGCACGCCGTGAAACAGCGCCTCGCGCGGCTTCAGTTCGTAAATGTGCGGCGGCGTCACACCCTGCATCCGCACATGTGAATATTTGGGATCGTCCATCTTCGAGCCCAGTCCCGAATGCGCCTCGAGCTGGGTGCCGTCGGGCAGATAGACCTTGCGCGCCGAAATGTCGTAGACCGCGGTCTGGCGATCATAGGGCGGCGAGCCGCCCATCATCGGGTTCTGGCTTCGCGTATCGATGATGCTGCCGGTGACGTTGGCGTCGGCGGATGCAAAAGCGAGCAACGAGTTCTGCGAAGGCTGCTTGCCCCACAGCTTTTCAACCATGGTCTGCTTGTCGTTGGAAGCAATCGACATCACGGCGGCCTTGGCGCGCTGCGCCATGTCGCGAACGGTCGAGCCGGACGCCTTCGCGGTCTTGGCTTCGGTCTCTGCTGGCGCTGGCACAGGTGCGTTCAAGGCGAGCTTGGTGGCAGGAGCGGAAATCTTCGGCTTCGCCGCTTCCGCGGGCTTCGATGCTTGAACGGCTTTCGGCGCCTCGGCCGGCGGCGAAGCTTCCGCCAGTTTCGTCGGTTCGACGGACTTAAATTCCGCCGCTCTCGAGGGCTCGCCTTGCGCGGCAGCGGCCGCGAACCTTTCGTTGAACATCAGCGAACTCGCGACGTTCTCCGGGGCGGGCATCACCAGCGACTGTTGCGGCAGCGAGGCGAAAATCTCATTGAAGGCCGGCCGCACCGCATGCGCCGCGACGGTGCTCGGGTTGTTGACGACGGGCGCCTCGAAGCCGGCGTTGTTCACGGATGGATAGATGCTGGCGCCGAGCACGTAGGTGTAAACGGTCCAGGCGCAGCCCAGCACAAGGCCTGCGACCGCGACACCGCCGAGAAGATACTGGGGAATGCCTTTGCGGGAGGATTTCCCGCGGCTGCGGGCCGCAGGACCGAACGCACGCGTACGCTTACTCATTCACACAACGCCCAGAACAACCGTTCCACCAAGTCCCCCTTTGATGCCGCGTCCGGATATGTCCCCGGGCAGCATCTCGCAGAGGCACAGAGCGTCATTAAGGCGACTTTTAGTTAAATCCGGCTTAAACGCGGGCGGATGTAAGGCGGGCTCAAATCCATGGAACTATTGGAGAAATTTCCCCGCAATGATGCGGGCGTTGGTCCCAATCAGGGACACCCGGCGTGACGTAAACGCCGGATGTCCCATAACGGGCCAAGTTCGGCCTCAATCCTTGACGGCAGCCTGGTTAATAGCTCAACCGCGGATACCAATCCTTGCCGCGCCCTTCCGGCGTGGTGTCGAGAACGGTCCACAGCGGATCGAAGTCGGGTGCGCCGCGCGGGTCCTGTCCGGGGTCGGCGGTCGACGGTCCCATTTCAGCGGACCAGAAATGGCGGATGCTGCCGTCACGCCGGGTCAACACGGTGTAGCCGGGCACATCGGCATCCGCCGCGCTGACGTAGTCGCGCGTGTAATCGCCCGACGCATCCGAATAGATCCTGTGCCGTGTCCAGCCGCGCGCCTTCTTCGCCTCGATCAATCGCGCGATCGGCGAACGCGCCACGAACACGAAGGCGACGCGCTGTTCGAGGTCGGGCAGCTTGCCTTCCCAGGTGCTCATGAAGGACGTGCACATCGGGCACGGCTGCTCGCGCTGCGGACCGAACATGTAGCTGTAGATCACGAGCGTCTGCTTGTCGCCGAACAGGTCCGACAAGGTGGCCTTGCCGCCCTCGCCTTCAAACACATAATTCTTCGTCACCGCGCCGCCCGGCGGCAACGCGCGGCGCAATTCGGCGACCCGTTCGACGTGACGGCGCAGTTCAATCTCCTCGGCCAGCAATTGCTCGCGGGCGCGGCGATATTCGGCGCTCTCGTTGGGAAAGCGCACGCTGTTTCCGCGGGCGAGGTCGGCGGCGGGTTTCAGGGCGGAATTGGACATGGCAACACCTCGGTTGTGGTCGAGTGGTTACAAGACGTTTCGCGCCTCTTCGATCCGACACCTGCGCAACGGAAATTTCGATGTTCCTGCCGCCGTTTCGGTCCATTTTCGAGCCATTTCTGTGCTGTTTTACCGGATCTTTTTGCTGAACTGCCGGATCGGAAGACTTCGCCGAACCTTACCCGCCGAAGGCCGACATACTATTGGCTTTGCATTGGATCGCGGCGCTTGATACGGTGCCGTATCACCCTACTCCTCTGTTTCGCCGCACCCCCAAAGGGAGCCGCCATGACAATGCTGGCACGCGCCGGATCGATCGCCTTCGCAGGCATGCTGCTGTTCGCCGGATCTGCGGCGGCGCAGCCGGCAAAATCAGGCTGCACGTCCGCATCGACGGCCCAGGGAACGCAAACGCTGCATTGCCCGACCGCGATCACGATCGTGGCCGAAAGCGGCGCGAAGTTCGAACTCAGGGATCGCAACCGTGATGGCCAGGTCGATTCCGTCGAACTCAGTAACAAGGCCCTGCTGCTCGAAGTGCCGAAGAAGCCGGGTCGTGTCAGGTTCGAGGTGATGACGCCGCAGGCGATTGCCGCGGTGCGTGGTACCAAATGGACGGTGGACGCCGAAGGTACAAAGACGTCGGTCTTCGTCGTCGACGGCCGCGTGCGCGTGGCGCGGCCCGCTGGCCGCGGCAGCGTCGTACTCGGCGCCGGTGATGGCGTCGACGTGGAGCCGGCGGGCGGGTTGATCATCAAGCGCTGGCCGCCTGCGCGCGTTGCGGCCCTGATGGCAAGATTGGGACAATAGAAGCGAGCGAATGAGCCGTCGACGCCTTCATATTCTGGTTGCGTTGCTTTGCACGGGATTATGGGCAGGCGCGATATGGCTCGGCCATTCGGCCGGCCATTTGCGGTTTCTCGACCGGCTCGAGTCGGCATTGACCGACGTGCGCACGCTGGTGCGCGGCGTGAAGGCGCCACCGGACCTCGTCACGATCGTTGCGATCGACGACACCATCGTCAAACTCGTCGGCACCTATCCGCTGCCGCGCGCAGAGATAGCCAAAATCGTCGAGGCGATCGCGCGGCTGAAGCCGAAAGTCATCGCGATCGATCTCCTGCTGATCGACAAGGGACCCGCCGATGGCGATGCGGCGCTCGCGAAATCGCTCGCGGCGGGTCCGACGGTCCTTGCGGCGGCTGCGGTATTTTCGAACACCGTTCAGCCTTCCGCGGAAAGCGATGGGCCACTGGCCGGCCTGCCGAAGGCCAGCCGCTTCCTGCTGCCGCTACCGGCATTCGCCGACCGCGCGGAAGTCGGTATCGCCAATGTTGCGACGGGCCAGACCGGCACGCCGCTCTCGGTTCCGATGCTGTTCCGGACGCGCGACAAGATCGAGTTGTCGTTTCCGCTCCGTGTCGCATCGATCGCGATCGACCAACCGCTGACAATCGAGCCCGACCGCCTCAGGTTCGGCGATCGGCCGATCCCGACCGCCTCCCACTACGCGCTGCCGATTTCCTATTACGGCCCACGCCAGACCATTCGCACGATCAGCGCCGCCAATCTGGTCGACGGCCAGATCGACAAGGAAGCGATTCAGGGCCGCATCGTGGTGCTCGGCGCGACCGCGACCGGCGCCGGCGACTTCTTTCCCACGCCGTTCGATTCACTGATGCCTGGGGTGGAAATCATTTCCACTGCGATTACGCATCTGGTCGCAGGGGACGGCCTCGTGCGCAACCAAACGGTTCGCATCGCCGGGGCGGTCACGGCGATCCTGCTCCCGATGTTGCTGGTCGGTTTGCTGGTGTGGCGGCGAAACCCGATCGGTCTCGTGGCGGTCAGCGCGGTCGTGCTGGCATGGGCGACCGCGAACACGATTGCTTTCGCGCACGGCATCTGGCTCGACGCCGCGACGACCATTGCGGCAGCAGCGCCGCCGCTCATGCTGTTCGGTACGATCCAGCTATGGTCTGGCCGGCGCAGCGCCCAGCATCTCGCCGTACAGAACAGGCTGCTCGAACAATTCCAGACGCCGGGCCTGCAGGAATGGCTGACACGCGATCCTAACTTCCTGCTGGCGCCGGTCCGGCAGAATGCCGCGGTGGTGTTCGTCGATCTCTCTGGATTTACCTCGCTCAGCGAAACGCTCGATCCGGATGCCACGCGGGGGCTATTGAAAGAATTTCACGCGCTGGTCGACAAGGAAGCGACGCGATGCGGCGGCATGATCACGAGTTTTCTCGGCGACGGCGCCATGATCCTGTTCGGCCTACCGAAGCCGGCTGAGGATGACGCTACGCGCGCGGCACAATGTTCGATCGCGCTCTGCGTCAAGACCGAACGCTGGATCGAGGCGTTGCCGCCGCCGATCGCCGTGCGGATCGGCTTCAAGATCGGCGCGCATTTCGGGCCGATCGTTGCCTCCCGGCTCGGCGGCCGCAACCATCAGCACATCACCGCGACCGGTGACACCGTCAACGTCGCAAGCCGGTTGATGGAAGTGGCGGCCCGCCATGATGTTCGGCTGGCGCTCAGCGACACATTGCGCATCGCAGCCAAACGCACTGGCGCGCGGCTGAAAACCGGAAGCCTTACCGGTCCCGTCGAAGCGCAGATTCGCGGCCGATCAGGCTCGCTCGCGGTCTGGCTGTGGCGGAGCGAACGCCCCACGCTGGACCAACGCACGCATCGCGACGCCGCCGAGTGACTGGCCCACGCGTCCTATCGCAATTCCGGCGGCGGCGTGCGGTCGAACACTTCGCCCTTCGGGTTCCGCAGGAGATGGAGCGCATAAGTCTCGATTACGAGCGGGCCACGCCTGCGCTCGACCTCCCCGATCTTCTCCACGCTGGCAAACATGTCGCTCAACGGAGGATCCCCCGGCCAGACCTCGCGGACATAGAGCAACGGGCCGGCAAGCCGCGCTGCATCGGGCTCGGGCATGTTGACCCAGCGGATGCGCAGGTTCTGCTGCGCCACGCAAGTGCCCTTCGGCAGGTGGAAGGCGAGCCAGCCGGTGGTGCCGTAATCCGAGGCGAGCACGCATGTCGCTCCCGTTCGCGCCCTCGCCGCTTCGATCGCTGCGGCAGTTTCGCGCCAGCCGATGCCGACGCTGCGCACCGTGGCATCGCGGGCATAACCTGACAGCACGCCGCTGTTGGCCTGTACAACCAGCAGCACGAACATCAGGACGCCGGCCGGCACGGCCCAGCGCCGGCAGAAATCGACCAGGCGCTGCCAGCCCGGCTCCCACTCGACCAGATGGGCGGCGACGGCGGCGGCGACGGCAAACGCCGGGTAAACCGGCGCAAACCAGTTCGCCTCGACGCGCGCATGCAGCGAATGCCAGACGAAATAGGCGACGATGATCCAGAACATCACGTTGACCAGCGCGCGCGCCGGCAGCTCGCCGGCCCGGCGGCGGAGAAGCGCGTAGAGACCCATCGCGCCGAGGATCCAGACCAGCGGCGTCGCAAACGCGATCTGGGTCGGAATCAGTTCAGCGATATAGACCGGGCGGAAATCCTCGATCCGCGCCCGCCCCATCTGCTTGATGAAGGAAACCCAGTGGTGCTCGGCGTTCCACAGAATGACCGGCGCGAAGAGCGTTAGCGCAACGAGCCCGCCGAGATAAAGCCAGGGCGAGACCAGCCAGTGCCGCAGTTTGGGAACCGCGATCAGCCAGATCAGGATGGCGGGTCCGAAGAACAGTGCGGTGTATTTCGACAGCAGCGCGCAGCCGGCCGCTGCGCCGACCGCCAGCCACCACACGCCGCGGCCGGTCTGCAGCACCTTGGCGAGCGCAAACAGCAGGAAACTGGACGCCACCAGGAGCGGCGCGTCCGGCGTCACGATCATGGTGCCGACGGCGGCCATCAGCGTGATGTTCAAAAGGATCGCCGACGAGGCCGCCACCCGCCGGCTGCCAAACAGGATGGCGGCGGCGTGATAGATCGCCCAGCTCATCGGCAGCGCCAGCAGATCGAGAGCAGCCGCACGCCAAACTCGGTATCGCCTGCGATCAGGGTGCCGAGCCGGATCACCACGGCAACCATCGGCGGATGATCGTAGTAGCCGCCGGCAAGATGCTTCGACCACATCCAGTAATAGGCTTCGTCGAAGGTGATCGGCGTGAACGCGGCAGCGATCAGGCGTAGCGCGATCAGCGCCAGGATCGCCAGACCCGTGTTGAGGGCAACCCGCGCCTCGTTCGAGGTCATCTTCCGATTATCGCCTGCGCCAGACGAACAGACCGGACATGGCGTAATTCCAGACCACGCCCATCAGCGCGCCGGCAAGCCCCGCGAGCCACCAGATCGGCTCCTGCTCGAAGATCGAGAACGCCACCCCGACGTTGGCAAGCAGGCCGACGCCGCACACCAGATAAAACAGCAGCAGGCCGCGCAGGATCGCAAATCCCTTCAACCGCTGGTCGCGATAGGTGAGGAAATTGTTCAGAATGAAATTGCTGGTCATCGCGACCAGCGCACCAATGGCCTGCGCCTCAGCAAACCGGGCATTGAAGATTTCGTGCGCGATGAACAGCGCCACGAGATGTACGACAAGGCCCGTGCCCCCGACCATCGCGAACAACAGGAAACGCAGTGACACGACGTCATGCGTCAGCTTGGCCAGCACCAGCCCGAGGAAATCCAGCGCCACCATGGAATCGAGCTTGCTCTCGCCATGCTGGCGCGAGCCGAAGGTATAGGGAATTTCGACGGCGCGCAGCTTGCCCTGCGCCGAGGCGACGATATCGAGCAGGATCTTGAAGCCCTGGGTCGAGAGCTGCGGCGCCAGTTGCTCGAAACGATCGCGGCGAATCATGAAGAAGCCGCTCATGGGATCGGCGATCTCGACCTTCAGCGTGCGCTTGGCGACCTCGGTCGCAAGCTGACTGGCGCCTGCCCGCTGCTTGTTGAAACTGTCGGCGCTACCGCCCTCGATATAGCGGCTGCCGACAACCAGTTCCGCCTCGCCGCTCCGCAGCAGCGCGACCATCTTTGGCAGTTGCGCTTCGTCGTGCTGCAGGTCTGCGTCGATCACCGCAGCATAGGGCGCGCTCGATGCCAGGATACCCTCGATGCAGGCACCCGACAGCCCGCGTCGCCCGACCCGGCGGATGCAGCGGACGCGGGAATCCTTCTGCGCCAGCCCCCGCACCACTTCCCAGGTTCCGTCGGGGGAATTGTCGTCGACAAAGACGACTTCCCAGGCGATGCCGGCCAGCGTCGCCTCCAGCCGCCGGTACAGCACCGTCACGTTGTCGCGTTCGTTGAAGGTCGGAACGACCACCGAAAGCTCAGGCAAACCGGCCTGCGACGGGGTTTCGGGGCCCGGTTTGATGGCGTCATTCATGGGAGCCAGCGTATATCCGCAGCCGCCTCACATGCCAAGGCGGGGTTCCGGAACAGCCACTCAATCGGGGAAAACGGCCTTGGAAGAGCCCGAAATGCCAACGACCACGAACAGAGGCGCACGTACATCCGGCGCAGCCAAACTATTCATGGTCGTCCCAGCGCCGGAGCTGTGAAGCGTCAACGTCGCCGTTAGATTCAATATGGGAACACCGCCCGCGTTCCGCAAGGGACGGTCCGTCTCTCCTAATTCGGCACTTCCCAGATCACCGGCCCGCGCGGCGCTGGCGCAGCAGGAACCGGTTGCACCGGCGCCGATTGCTGGATGCTGGCCGGTTTGGCGGGCTTTCCATACTGGCCGATCGGCCCGTAGGCGACGGCGACCACCATCACGACCGAGGCGACGATGGCTCCCAAAAGACCGGCGAATGACTGCGAATTCATACTCAACGTTCCCCTACGCCTGACCGGGAACTGATATCATGGAAAAAGCACGTGGAGGAATACTCCCTGAGTCGACATTGAGAAAATCGGCCATCGAGTCCACCTTTCAAAATCTGACCACGCGAGTGCCGCGCAACCGACAAGCAAGAACCGCGATTAGATCGCAAACATGGCGGAGTCTCGACCTTTGATTTGACAGGGAATAGGGGAAGCAGATGTCGAATACAGATCAGGGCAAGCCGACCGGGAAATCCGGACGGCGCAACCGAAGAAGGAGAGCGGGGCAAAAAGGCCGCTCCCCAAGAGAACCCGACCGTGGGCCCAACCGCGAGCCCGGCGCCGGTTGAATTGCAAAGCCCGGATCAGGATCTGCCGCTGCAGCCGGAGCCGGTTCACGCGGAAAGCCCGAAGGTCGATCAGCCGGCCGTCGACGAACCAGCCGTCGCCGCATCGCCCGAACCGCAACCGACCGCGGCGCCCTCGCTGGCCGAGCCTGCGCCAGCCGAGGCTGCATCGATCCCGTCCGCGCCAGTCGAACCCGCGGCGGAGCCTGCGCCGGTCAGCCTGCAGACCATCGCGAACGCCTATCGCGACTACACAAGGAAATCGCTCGAGGATTTCGGGTCCTTTGTCGAGCAGCTCAGCGGCGTTCGCTCGCTCGACAAGGCGATGACGGTTCAAAGCGAATTTGTGAAGCGGGCTTATGAGACGTCCGTGGCCGAGTCGCAAAAGATCTGCGAACTCCACACCAAACTCGCCAAGCAGACCCTCGAACAACCCTTCAAGGGACTGACGGGTACTACGCGGGCGCCGCACGGCAAGCCCTGAGGTTCACGTGGTCCGGCGCAACTGGGTGGAAGCACAAACGGGTGGAAGCAAAAGGCTCCGGTTTTCCGGGGCTTTTTTTTCAGGGGACCACGCCTATGAGCCGGTGCCCTGCCCGCCCGGCCCCACTTGATTGTTCGCCGCAGAAACATCTGCATCCAACTCTACGGCCGTCACAGCCCGCTATCTCTGGTTTCCGAGAGCTTGTCGTCCGCTGCGACAAACTGGCCAATCACGGCCGGTTTGGCTAACATCGCTCGGAGCCCTCCCCTTTTCGAAGAGTCTTCCAGTGAGCAAGCCCTCGAAGTCGACCGCAACCGGCAACGGCAGCATCTATATCGGCATCGGCGGCTGGACCTTCGAGCCGTGGCGCGGCGTGTTCTATCCCGAGAAGCTGGCGCAGGCGAAAGAGCTGTCCTACGCCGCCTCGAAGCTGACCTCGATCGAGATCAACGGTACCTATTACGGTTCGCAGAAGCCGGAGAGTTTTCGCAAATGGGCGCGTGAAGTGCCCGACGGCTTCGTGTTCTCATTGAAGGGACCGCGCTTCGCGACCAATCGTCGTGTGCTGGCGGAGGCCGGCGATTCCGTAAAGCGCTTCTACGATTCCGGCGTGATGGAGCTTGGCGACCGGCTCGGCCCGGTGCTCTGGCAATTCGCGCCGACCAAAAAATTCGACGAGGCCGATTTCGGCAAATTCCTCGAACTGCTGCCGCGCAAACTCGATGGCCGCGCGCTGCGTCACGTCGTCGAGGTACGGCATGACAGTTTCTGCATGCCGGAATTCATCGCATTGCTGCGACAATTCGAGACGCCGGTCGTATTCGCCGAGCACGGCAAATATCCCGCGATCGCCGATGTCGTCAGCGACTTCGTCTATGCGCGCCTGCAGAAGGGCAATGACGAGCTCAAGACCTGCTATCCGCCGAAGCAGCTCGACGCCTGGGCGAAGCGGTTTCAGGCCTGGGCCGCCGGTGGCGAGCCCGACGACCTGCCGCGCGTCGACAAGGTCAAGCCGAAGAAGATGCCGCGCGACGTGTTCGCGTATGTGATCCACGAGGGCAAGGTGCGCGCGCCTGCGGGTGCGATGGAATTGATCGAGCGGGTCAAATAGTCAAACGCTCAGTCGAGCTTGATGCCGGCCTCGCGGATCAGTTTCGTCCAGTTTTCGTATTCGGACGCGACGAAGGCATCGAGCTTGTCGTCAGGCAGGTCCCACGGCTCGCCGCCGCTCTTCTCGAAACGCTCCTTGAGTTCGGGCAGCGAGGCACGGATTTCGCGGCGCAATTTGGTGATGACCTCCGGCGGGGTCTTGGCAGGTGCAAATATCCCGAGCCGGAATCGACATCGAGGCCAGGCACGCCCGCCTCCGACATCGTCGGCACGTCGGGAGCCAGCGGGCTGCGTTTCGACGACAGCACTGCGATGCCCCTCGCCTGCCCGGACTGCACATAAGGCAACCCGGCGGCAATCAGATCGAAGAACAGGTCGATGCGGCCGGCCAGCAGGTCGGTGAAGGCCGGCGGAGACCCCTTGTAGGGCACCTCCAGAAATTTGACGCCCGCAGCCTTCATGAAGGCAGCCGCTACCAGTTGCTGACCGGTGCCGACGCCTGCCGTCGCGACCGAGATCGAGCCCGGGTTAGCCTTTGCGGCAGCCACGATGTCCTGCAATTTGCCGTGCGGCAAATCCTTGCGGCCGACCATGACGTAGCCGAATCTGTAGACCAGCGCGACCGGTACGAAATCCTTGCGCGGGTCGTAGCCGAGCTTGGAATAGAGGGCCGAATTGAATGCCATGTTGGAGAGCCCGCCGACCACCAGCGTGTAGCCGTCCGGCTCGCTCTGGCTGGCGGCCTGCGTGCCGACGACGGTGCCGGCGCCGGGCTTGTTCTCGACCACGAAGGCCTGCCCCATCCGCTTCGACAGCGCATCCGCCACATGCCGCCCGACCAGATCGTAACTGCCGCCGGGCCCGATCGGGACGATGATCTTCACCGGACGATCGGGATAGCTTGTCTGTGCGTGCGCTGCGGCAATGCCACAAACGACAAGCGCGAGCAGCCCTGCCAGCGTCCGGCAAAATCGGTTCATCGTGTCCCCCGTGCATCCGGCCTTCGACCGGCTCTTTGGAGGGACTATGCGACATGCCGCGCCCGGCGGCAACGCGGCATATGGAAATCATCCGCGCACGACCCTAGCTTTCCCGATGACAGATCAACGCACCGGATATCGACATGGCCCGCAAGACCAAACGCCTCTTCACCATCGGCTATGAGCAGACGCCGGCGAAGGCTGTGCTCGACGAGCTGGAAGCGTCGGGCGTCAAGCTCTTGGTGGACGTGCGCGCCGTTGCTTCCTCGCGGCGGCCGGGCTTCTCCAAAACTCAGCTCGCGGCCGGCCTCGACGAGCGCGGCATCTCCTATCTGCACCTGAAGGGACTGGGAACGCCGAAGGAGGGCCGCGAGGCGGCGCGCAGCGGCAAGTTCGATCTCCTTCACAGGATCTATTCCAGGCACCTGAAGACCGCTCAGGCCAAGGAGGAACTCGACGAGCTTTCAGCGCTGGTGAAGCAATCGGGACCCGTCTGCATTCTCTGCTATGAGCGCGACCATTCTCATTGTCACCGCCAATGGATTGCCGAGATCATCGAGAATCGCGACGGCGTGAAGGTGGAAAATCTGGTCGCGCCGCAATTGTAGACCTCGTAATCCGTCACTCGTTTCCTTCAAGCCGGAACGTTCCCTCCATCATCTTCACGCTGGTGCCGCCAACGTGAATGGATGCAATCACGCCATTCTCTTTGCGGACGCGGGTCAACAGCAGGCTCGGCCGACCCATGTCGACGCCCTGCCCGATCCGCAATTTCAGTTCGCCGTCGTTAGTGGGGTCGAGATCGGCAAGCAGCGCCGCGCAGGCGGCGGTCGCGCTGCCGGTGGCCGGGTCTTCGGACAATCCGCTTGCGCCGGGATGAAACATCCGCGCCTGCAAGTCGCATGGCCTTTCGCCGGCCGGCACGTCGCGCGTATAGAAGTAGACGGCGTCGCTGCCGTCGCAGGGGAAGGTTTTTGCGAACGCCGCGGCGGCTGGCCTGGCACGCCGCAGCGCCTCGCGGGAGGCCACTTCCACCGCGAGGAAGGCCAGGCCGACCGAGATGACCTGCGGCGGATGACGGTCGGTCTTGACGTCGCCAACCGACAATGAGAGGCAGGCCGCCGCTTGTTCGACACTGACATGGGACATCCGCTTGAGCGGCTGCGGCGCCGTGAATTCGGTGCTGACGACCTTGCCATGATCCGTCACAATCTCGACCGGCACCAGGCCGGCAGCCTCCTCGAATAACAGCCGCGCCGGCGGCTTTTTCTGCCAACGTCGCCAGCACAAAGGCGGTGCCGACATTGGGATGGCCCGCGAAGGGGATTTCGCGGTTCACGGTGAAAATGCGAACCTGCGCGTCGTTCGCGCTCTCGCGCGACGGCAGCACGAAGGTCGTCTCCGAATAGTTGAACTCGGTAGCGATCGCCTGCATCTGTTCGGTCGACAGCCCGCCGGCATCGAGCACGACGGCCAGCGGATTGCCGCCGAAGGCGCGGTCGGTAAAAACGTCGACAGTGATGTAACGCCGCTGCATTCTTTCTCTCCCTATGCCAACCGCCACACGGCCATCGGCCGCTCATAGCCCCTGACCTCCACCTCGCCGAGCGAGACGGCATCGCGGCATGCTTCGCCCAGCGCGTCGCGAACCGCTTCGGAGATCAGGAATTGCGAGTTGAAGTCCTTGTTGAGCGCTTCCAGCCGCGAGGCGAAGTTCACGGTGTCGCCGATCACGGTGTATTCCTTGCGCCGGGGCGAGCCGATATTGCCGGCGACGACCTCGCCGAGATGAATGCCGATGCCAATGCGCAGCGGCCAGCTAGTCCCTTCGTTGAACCGCTCATTGGCTTCCAGCATCTCGCGAGCCGCGGCGACCGCCCGGTGCGCCGGGTCCGGCGCTTCCAGGGGCGCACCGAACAGCGCCAGGAATCCATCGCCCAGAAATTTGTTCACGATGCCGCCGTGGCGATCGAGAATGTCGACCAGCACGGCAAAGGCGCCGTCGAGCCGGTCCACCACTTCCTGCGGCGTGCGTGTGCGCGCGCCGGCGGTGAAGCTGCGGAAATCGACGAACATCACGGCGACGCGGCGGATGTCGCTGTCGGTTTTAGTGCCCTCGGCCATCAGACGTTCGACCACTTGCGGCGAGACATGCTGGCCGAACAGGTTGGTGATGCGGTCGCGCGCGGTCGCCGCTCTGATGCTCGCCTCGAACAGCCGCCGCAACTGGTGCCCGACCGCACCGGCGAGCACGCCGCAGATCAAGATGATCAGGCTGCGCGCAGCGTGATAGTAGATACTGGGCTCGGCCTCTACGCCAGTCGGCGGGTGGTAGAACATCGCCATGCAAAACAGTTGCACGGCGGCGACGGCGCCGGTGAAGGTGGAGAGCCAGAAATCCAGCCGAAGCGTCGAGAGAATGATGAAGATGAAATAGGTCATCGGCGTCACGAAGCCGAGCGCTTCCACCGAGCCCATGCTGTTGATGTGCAGCGCCAGCGCGACCGTCGGCATCGAAGTCTCGATCAGCGCGCCGAGGTAGCGCCGGATCACCGGCAGGTCGCGACCCTTCTGCATGTGACGGGTGATCTGGCCATGCACCCACAATTCGAACAGGATGAACGGCAAGATGATCGAATAGAGGTATTCCGGCTTCAGATTGCCGTGCCAGACGCGGCTCACCGCCTCGGGCGCGAAGAAGTAGACGGTCCCGAGGATGATGGCGAGCAGCGCGGTGGTTGCGATCAGCGCCTTGATCCGCAACAGCTCGGTCGTCATGACCTCGTGCATCAACGCACGCTGGAAGTCAGCCGACACGCCTGTGTCTAGATCGCTCTTCCCTTTGCCCCAGAACCTCACCGTTTCTTCCTTCGTCACTCCGCGATGGTTCGACCCGGAATACCTCAATCGAGCGTCCTGCGGAAGCGTGTCACGGCGATCGTCATTGCCACCAGCATCAGTACAATGAGTGCAATCGTGTCGTATTGCAGGTTGGAAGGAGCCGCGCCCTTCAGCATGATGGCGCGGACGATGCGGATGTAATGGGTCAGTGGCAGTCCCTCGCCGAGATACTGCGCCCACACCGGCATGCCGGCGAACGGAAACATGAAGCCGGACAACAGAATGCTCGGCAGGAAAAACATCATCGACATCTGCATCGCCTGCAACTGGTTCTGCACGATGGTAGAGAAGGTATAGCCGATCGACAGGTTGGTGGTGATGAACAGCGTCGTCAGCGCCGCCAGCAGCGCCACGCTGCCGAGAATCGGCACCCCGAACAGCAGGACACCGATGCCGACGATCAGCGAGGCCTGGATGAAGCCGACGATCACGTAGGGAATGATCTTGCCGAACATCACCTCCACCGGCTTGATCGGCATCGACAACAGGCTCTCCATGGTGCCGCGCTCGATTTCGCGCGTCACCGACAGCGCGGTGAAGATCAGCATAGTCATGGTCAGGATTGTACCGACAAGGCCAGGCACGATATTGAGCCGCGATTCCGCTGCCGGATTGTAACGGGCATGCGCCCTGATCTCGAACGGAAGCTGCGGCGGATCGCCGATGTGGAGGTCGTGCGCGAGCGCGGTCTGCACCACTGCACCGAGCGTGCCCAGCGCGGAGCCGGCCGCGACCGGATCGGTCGCATCAGCCGCGACCAATAGCGCCGGGCGGTCGCCGCGCCGCACCGCGCGTTCGAAGCCGCGCGGGATCTCGACCCCGAACAGCACCTTGCCCGACTGCAGGAGATCGTCGAATTCGGCGACGCTGTGTACTTCGCGGGTGAAGCGGAAATATTTGGTATTCTCCAGCGCCTTCAGCACCGAGCGCGCCAGATCGCTGTCCTCCTGGATCAGCACCGCCGTCGGCAGATGACGCGGCGTGGTGTTGATGGCATAGCCGAACAGCAACAACTGCATCACCGGGATCATCACGATCATCGCGAACGAGACGCGGTCGCGGCGGAGCTGGATGAATTCCTTGACCAGCATCGCATAGCTGCGCCGCCAGAAGCCGAAAGCCGGCTCCGGCACGCCGCGATTTTGGCTGGCAGCATCGGTTGCACTCATTGGAAATTGTCCTTTGAGCGGTTCATGAGATCGATGAACACGTCTTCCAGCGACGGCTCACTGTCCTCCCAGCGCCACCCCCTCTTATCGCGATAAGGCGCGATGGTTGTCTCCAGCGCGGGCTTGTCGCGTCCTGAGACGTGCAGGCTGGTGCCGAACGGCGCCACCATGTCGACGCCCGGCTTGCCGGCGAGCTCGGCCGCAAGTCCGTTCAGGTCGTCACCGGAAACCGTGTAGGTCGACAACGCTGATTTCGCGATCACTTCGTCGACCGTGCCGTGCGCCAGCAGGTGACCGTAAGCGATGTAAGCGATCTCGTGACAGCGCTCCGCCTCGTCCATGTAATGGGTGGAGACCAGCACCGTCAGCCCTTCGGCGGCCAGCGCGTGGATCTCGTTCCAAAAATCACGCCGCGCCTTGGGATCGACGCCGGCGGTCGGCTCGTCCAATAGCAGCAATTGCGGATTAGGCAGCGTGCAGGCGCCGAGCGCGAGCCGCTGCTTCCAGCCGCCGGACAGTTCGCCAGCAAGCTGCTCCTCGCGGCCGTTCAGGCCGATCCGCCGGATCATGTCGGCCGCGGCGCCCCGCGCGTCGCGCATTCCGTAGAGCCGCGCGACGAATTCGAGGTTCTCGCGGACCGAGAGATCCTGATACAGGCTGAAGCGCTGCGTCATGTAGCCGACCAGGCGCTTGATCTTGTCAGCGTCGCGGCGGATGTCGTAGCCGAGGCAGGTGCCCTCGCCGGCGTCGGGCGTCAACAGCCCGCACAACATGCGGATGGTGGTGGTCTTGCCGGAGCCGTTCGGCCCGAGGAAGCCGTAGATCGAGCCGCGCTTCACCTGCATCGAGAGGTCATGCACGACCTCGCGGCCGCCGAACGATTTCGACAGCCCGTCGACCTTGATGGCGATATCCGCGGCAGATGTCGTCGAAACCGAACTCATTTCTTCTCCGCTACCGGCGTCCGGCCGTTGAGGAATACGCTGATCGGCTGGCCGACACGCAGCACGTCTGGCCGGTTCGGCCGCGCCTGGATCAGGTAGACCAGCTTGTTGCGCTCATCGAGGCTGTAGATCACCGGCGGGGTGTATTCCGCCGTCGTCGCGATGAAGTAGATTTTTGCGGTGAGATCGGGCGCGCAATTGTCGCAGGTCACCCTCACCTCGTCGCCGATCGCAAGCTTCGGCAGTTCTGTCTCCGGCACGAAGAAGCGAATCTTCATGTTGCCCGGCGGCATGATCGACAGCACGGGCCGCTGTGCCGGCACCATCTCGCCTTCGCGGAAATAGATCTGCTGGACGGTGCCGCCGACCGGCGCGAAGCCGCTCCGCCGCGCGAGGCGTGTCTGCGAAGTATTGACGCGGGCTTCCGCGACGCGCAACGCCGAGGTCGCCGAATCGAGGTTGGCCTGCGTGCCGGAGCCGGTCTTGCTCAGCGACGCCGCGCGGTCATAGGTCTGCTGCGCATTGGCGAGCGTCGCCTTGTTTTGATTGAGGTCGGCCTGCTGCAAATCGTCGTCGACCGTATAGAGCTGCATGCCGGGCTTCACCTCGTCGCCCTCGCGCACATTGAGTTTGGTGACGCGGCCGGTCTCATCCGGACTGACGAAGATCATGTCGGCCTCGACCCAACCCTGAAAGCCCGGATCCTTACGCTCCGTGCAGCCGGCGAGTACGGTGGCGAGCGCCAGCGCGGCCAGGATCGTTATCGTTCGCGACGAAGTCATGCCGTCCTCCGTTCGCCAAAAATCAGATCGAGATGCACCCGAAACATTTCGAGGGCATCCAGTGGCGCATGTCTGCTGAAAAGGCTCTGCCAGATCACGGCGATGAGCGCGGGCGCCACCATGATTTGCGGAAACCGCGCCAGGTTCTTGTGTTGGATCTCGCCGCGCGCGATACCGAGTTCGATCAGCGCGCGCATGCCCGCAAGGCCTCGCGACACCACTTCGCGGTAATAGAAGTCGGCGACCTCAGGAAATCGCGGGCCTTCGGCAACGATCAGCCGCACAAGGTCGCCGCGCCGCGTGGTCGCCACCTCCTCGATGAAGGTCTTGGCAAAGCCCTCCACCATGTCGCGCACCGATGCTCCGGGCTGCGGGGGCGTCGCCCAGAGGCGGGTGACCAGCGGCACGATGGCGGTCCGGATCAATTCCTCGAACATCGATTCCTTGTCCTTGAAGTGCAGGTAGATCGTGCCCTTGGCGACGCCGGCGCGTTTGGCGATGTCGTCGAGCCGTGTCGCCGCAAAGCCGCGCGCGATGAATTCGTCCATCGCCGCCGCGATGATGGCCCCGCGCCGCTCGGCAGCGCGCTCGGCGCGGTTGGAGGCCGGCTTGGGCTTCGAGGAGGCCGGTGCCCTCGCTCCGGCCCGGCGATCGGCCGGCTTCGGGGCGGATTTCCTGGCCCTTTTGGTGGCTTCATTTGTCATGTTCCATTTATGACTGACTGGTCAGTCATTGTCAATTTCGATCTCTCCGTTTGGCACTCACATGGGCGTGACCGGGTTGGACGTCCCTGATCGCGCTGCCCGCCGAGGATGTTGCGTATCGCGAAGAGACATCACATCCCGCGTATGTGGGGTAGCCGGCAAGCTGCGGACCCATCCGCGTCATTGCGAGCGCAGCGAAGCAATCCATCCTTCGCATGCGGGGTGATAATGGATTGCTTCGCTGCGCTCGCAATGACGGGGATATGACTTCGCGTTCTCGCGACGCACCGCGCCCGAGGTTTGCATCTGGTGTCCCCTCCTTGAGAAGGAGGGAGCAGGGAATGCCGGGTGCTTGCTGCACCCGCGGTCTCGTGTGCAATAAGCGCTAAGAGATGCGCACACGAGCATACAGGTACAGCCGAGGCACTCCGGCATTCCCTGCGCAGTGGGTTTACGGCTTATGCCGCGCTCTCCCTGGAGACGAATTCCTCTTGCCTCCATCGCTGCCGGCTTGATGGCTGATCGATCCGGTTGGATCGAACTCGCCACCGGCAGCTTGACACCAGCCACGGGTGCCAGGACCACACGGTTTTGCCGTACGCAATAACGTCGTTCATCTTGCGCGCCGTGAGCCGCTCACGAGTTTGACTTCGCCCTGCACTCACTTTGCGCGCCGACGCCCTCGCGTCCACCGCATCCCGCCTCGCGTTCGTGACGACCGCGATACGCCCCTCTTGCCGAGACGGGACGGCGCGGAAAAAACCACTGATTTGGGGTGATGTGGAAGCGGAATATATTTGCGGGGCAGACTGGACGACCCAAATCAGCTTGAATCTGTTCAGCAAATTAGATTTTTGGCGCAACGGCTTTTCCGCTGCGATGGCTCGCTATCCTGACGTCGTCGCGCTTCCACATTTCTTGTGGGACGCCCCCACTCCCGACAGGCAGCGCCGTCGGACTCAGCCGCCCTTGGCTTTGCGGCCGCGCGCACTCGGCTTGCCGGCACGCTCTTTCCATATTCGTTCCACCAGGCCGTCAGCGCCTCCATCGCGGGTCCGAGCCCGCGCGCCTTTTGCGTGATCTCCCGGCCGCTACGGATCGCCGGAGGAGGACGTCGCACCGGTCGTCCTGTTTCTCGCGAGCAAGGATTCGCAGTTCGTGACGGGCTACAGCCTGACGCCGGATGGTGGCTCGATCATCGACAGCGCGCGGTGATTGGCAAACACAGCGTGCGGAGTACGTCCGACTCTGCCGATCGCCCTCACCCCTTGCGCATTTTGCTGAGCAGATAGTTGTCGTAATAATTTTCCGCTATCTGCGTATAGAACAGCACTTCCTTCATGTACGCGTCGTGGCTCTCCTTGGTCTTCTTGAATAGCGGGCTCTTCTCGGCGATCTCGTTCAGATGGTCCTGCGTGGCCTTGTAGCAGGCTTCCATGACCGGCTGCGGAAACGCGCGCAGCTCCGCGCCGTTGGCGACAAGCCGCTTCAGGGACGCAGGATTGACGCTGTCATACTTTTCGATCATCCACGCGCCGGCTGCCGAAGCGGCCTGGTTGAGGATCGCCTGGTACGGCTTGGGAAGTGCATTCCACTTCTCCTCGTTCACGGCCATGTGCAGCATGGCCCCGCCTTCCCACCAGCCCGGGAAATAGTAGTATTTCGCCACCTTGTAGAAGCCGAGCTTCTCATCGTCATAGGGGCCGACGAACTCCGCGGCATCGATCGTTCCTCGCTCGAGCGCCGGATAAACGTCACCGCCCGCGATCTGCTGCGGCACGACGCCGAGCCTTGCGAGCACATGGCCGCCCATGCCTGCGATGCGGAATTTCAGGCCCTTGAGGTCGTCGACCGTCTTGATCTCCTTGCGGAACCAGCCGCCCATTTGCGTGCCGGAATTGCCGCACAGAATCGCGTGCGCCTTGAAAGGCTTCAGCGCCTCGTTGCAGAGATCAGCGCCGCCGCCGAACGTCCACCAGGAATGCTGGTGGCGATGGTTCATGCCGAAGGGCGCGCCCGTCGCATAGGTCAGCGCTGGCTCCTTGCCGATGTAGAAATAGAGCGGCGTCTGCGCGATCTCGACGGTCGAGGAGCTCACCGCATCAAGCGCCTGCAGGCCGGGCACGATCTCGCCTGCCGCAAAGGTTTGAATCTGAAACTTGTTGTCGGTGGCATCAGCCACGTATTTCGCGAAAGTCTGCGCCGTGCCGAAGATGGTTTCGAGCGACTTCGGAAAGCTCGAGGTCAGACGCCATTTGATCTCCGGCGCTGCTTGCGCGATCGCAGGTGCCGCAACCAGCGTCGTCGCGCCGACCACGGCGCTGCCTTTGAGGAACGTACGGCGTTTCATGATGTACTCACTCCCTCAAATGAAAGTCGATTGGCGTGGGGCGAAGCGCCTTCCGCGCCCGTTTGATCTCATCATAACGGACTTCGAGGCATGCGTGGAAGCACAACCTCACCGTGACCGGGCGGATTGTCGCTTGAACCGCCTCAATCGGACCAGCATTATTCATCCCAGGGGCGCCGTCTCCAGAGCGCCCTCACTTGGGAGGTACAGATGAAAGCATTCACATTGGGTGCGGCGATCGCGCTTGCGTTTTCCGCTGCGGCCTACGCGCAAGCACCAAGCTGGACGGTCCCGTCCGAAAGCCAACGCTGTCCGTCGAAATGGGGCGCGGCTGACGAGCGCGGCTCGGCCAATCACCAGAAGCCCGCGGCCGTGATGAACGCAGCGAAATTGATCAAGACCGGCGAGGTGATCGAGCTGGCGCACGTGCTCGGTCCCAGCATGGCGTTCTTCGGAACGCGGCGCTTCGACATGCATACCAAGCGCACGTTCATGAACCAGTTCTCCAACATGCGTGGCTCGAACGAAGAGATCATCATTACCGAGCTTGGCCAGGTCGGCACGCAGTTCGACGGCTTTGCGCACCAGACCCATCTCAATAGCTGGTACAATTGCCAGAAGGTCGACGAGAACGCCGACCGCACCGGCTTCAAGAAGTTCGGAATCCATAATGTGGGCACGCTGTTCACGCGCGGCGTGCTGATCGACGTCGCGGGCTTCAAGGGCGTCGAGATGCTGGGCGACAATTACGAGATCACGGTGGACGATCTCGAGGGCGCCCTGAAGAAGCAAAACCTGACGCTGCAACCCGGCGACGCGGTAGTTATCCACACCGGCTGGGGCAAGCTCTACGGCAAGGACAACCCGCGCTATGTGAAATCCTGCCCGGGCATCGGCGTGCCGGCCGCGCTCTGGCTAGCCGCAAAGGACCCGATGCTGCTCGGCGCCGACAACTGGCCGGTCGAAGTCGCGCCCAACCCCGACAAGCAATTGTCGCTTCCGGTGCACCAGATCGCCCTCGTGGTGAACGGCATCCATCTGTTGGAGAATCTCAAGCTCGACGAGCTCGTGCAAAAGGGCGTCGGAGAATTCGCCTTCGTGATGCAGCCGCTCAAAATTCAAGGCGGTTCCGGCTCCACGGTGTCGCCGATCGCAGTGAGGTAACGAGTAGCGAACAAGTAGCCCGCACGAGCAACGGGGCGCGCATTCGCGCGACCCGTTGGCTCATGCGGGCTACGCTTGCTACTCCTCGGTCGGGCCCGGAAGGAGGCGGCGAAGGCGCTGAGCTTCGTGCCACGCCGCAAGACCCTGCTTCCCGAGGCGAGCTAGCCTGGTTGCCAACTGCACGAGGATGAGTGTGATCATGGCTGCCGGCCCGCTTTAGCAAGCAGACGCCCGGCCTGCTGCCCGGCGTCGTCAGTCAGTTTGAACCCGCGGGCGGCAAGGTACTGCGCAACGACACGGTCAGCGCGCCGCTGACGGGCTTCGATTTGAACGCGCAACAATCGGGTGAAAAAAGAGGGCTTTCCGGTCGGGGCAGAAAACCAGGCCCCAGTGATGAGTACGTTCGCCATGGATGGCTCCTTTATCGGAGTTGTCCCTGGGCGAATCTCCTTCCCTGACACGAGAGATAGGTACTGGTGCCAACAAATGCGAGACCAAATACCTTGCACTCATGCATCAATTTTGCACCCCGCCGCGCAAAATGCCCGGCGCAATCACATGGCTGTAACATCAAATATGCATGTCCGCCGACCCAAGCGAATCATCTGATCTGCGAGATCACTGGGCGGAGTGTGAGCAGCGAGCGCTCACTTCGCGAACGGGTTCACCCAGCCTCCCCGGCCCGCCGGCGCGCGCGGCGGATAGGCCGTCTCGAGATAGCTCAGGACCTTTTCACGATCCCCGTCGTCGAGTGGCGGCATGTTGTGGCGGTGGATCATCAGGTTGATCGAATCCTCCCACTGCGCGCGCGTCATGCCCTGCTGCGCCACCAGGCGGAAACCGTGACAGGCGGTGCAGGCGTAGAAGGTCTCGTCGCGGCCGGGACCTGCGGGAAACTCCTCCGGACTTTCCTCGCGTGGCGCAAAGCTTGTCTGCGCCACGACCGGCACGATCCAGAGCGCGCCGGCCATCGCGAACCACACCAAGCGCTGCATCATCCGACCAGCACGGCGATGCGGTGCATGGCATTGCCGCCATAGCCTTGCGGATTCCAGAAGCCGGCCTGATGCGGTTGCATCGCGCCTTTGGAATCGGTGGCGCGCGCCCAGATCTCGAAATAGCCGTCACTCGGCAGTTTCAAGGTCGCAGTCCAGCGCTGCCAGTCATATTTGTTCTTCGGCTTCTCGAGCGTGGCCCGCTGCCAGCTCGCGCCGAAATCGGTGGAGATGTCCACCTGTTTGACGGTGAGATCGCCGGCCCAGGACGCCCCGCGCAGCTTCAGCTCCTTGGTGCCAGCCGCGAACTTTGCTCCGTTGGCAGGATTGGTGATGATCGAACGCACCGGCATCGATTCCAGAATGCGGAAGTTTGCCGGATCGGCCTTGCCGCCGGGCACCATCGGCTTGATGGGGGTGCGATAGGAAAATTCGGTCATGCCGGGGCCGTCATGCTCGCGGTCGCGGATGGTGATGCGCGTCAGCCATTTCTGCGAGGCCGAGCCCGACCAGCCCGGCACGATCAGGCGCACCGGCCCGCCATGGATGTTCGGCAGCGGCTTGCCGTTCATGGCCCAGACGATCATCGTGTTGGGGTCCATCGCCTTCTCCAGCCGCACGCCGCGCGAGATGGTCGGCTTATTGGCGTCGCCCGACAGATGAAGATCGGCCGCATAATGTGCGGTGTATTTTGCGGATGGCTTCAGGCCCGCTTTCTTGAGCAGATCGGCGAGCGGCACGCCGGTCCATTCGGCGCAGCCCGCCCCGCCATTGGTCCACTGGTTGCCGCGCGCCGGCGGTGAGAACTGTGAGCGGCCGTTGCCGCCGCATTCCAGCACCATGCGCCGCGTCACGGCCTTGTATTTCGATTTCAACTCGCCGAGCGTGATCTCTATACTGTTGTTGACCTCGCCATCGATGGTGATCTTCCAGGCGTCCGGATCCTTCGCCGGCTCGGGGATCTGCCCGTTGTTGCGGATGTAGAATTTCTCGATCGGCGTGGTGTCGTCGTCGAGCAGGCTTTCGGGCGTCTCTGCGACCAGCGGCCGCTCGCCGAGCACGACCAGCCCCTCGCTCTTGCCAGGATATTTCAGGTGTTGCGGTCCCTTGGCCGGCGCGGGCGTGGCCGCCGACGGGGGCGCGGCCGGAGCGGCCTGCGCATGGGCTTGCGGGATTCCGCCGCCGTTGCGTGAGAGCGGCATGGCGCCTCCGATGACGGCGCCGATCGCAGCCAGTCCTGAACTGCCCAAAAATCTGCGCCGGCTGGTATTGAAATGGTTGCCATTGGGCGCATCGCGCCCGGACTCCCGCGCCATGATATCCTCCCTCGCTGCCCTATGCCGGGCTTTTTGGCCGCAGTTCCCTTCGGAAACCCGGCTGGCGGGAGTATTCGCGTTTTGCGGCCTTGCCGCAAGACGGCCCTGGAGGAGCCGTCGCGCGCGATTCTGCGCTTCGAGCGTCCGGCATTGGCGTCAATTTGTCGCTCGACACGGCCCACAAACCTTGCGAGATTCGCAAGACGCGACCGCCGCACAAGAAAGGCGGGACATGCTTGTCGTCAGACCTGCATTGCTCGCAACTTCTGTACTGGCAGCAATCATCATCACCGGTCGCTGAGGGGCAGTATCGTCGTCTATCGAGGCATCGCCCGATAGCCGCCAAGTCAAAGTTGGAAACAGCGGAGACCTGCCATGACTAGTATCGAAGAAGCCCCGAGCAAGCTCGTTCTGAAAGCGGGCTCGACCACGGTTACGTTCGACAAGGATGCCGGCAAGGCGATACTGCAGAAAAAAATGCTGCTGTGGAACAAGAAGCCTGTCGAGTTCCCGCTCTCCGAAATCGACGACATCGCGGTGAAGTCCGAAGTGGACGGTCTTTCAGGCGCACCAATCCACCACAGCGTCATGCACAGGCGCAATGGCGAGATCACCGTCCTGACAACCGAGGAAGCCAAGGACGCCGCCGAGACGGTCAAGAAGCTGCGTGGATTTGTCGGACTGCAGAGTTAAGGACCAGGACGGTTACCGCTCGGTGTCCGCTCTTGTGCGGACACAACGGCGCGATGCCTGACGGCATCATTTCTGTCATTGGGACAAGCTGACATTGTCACCGCTCCCGATTGGTGTCCGCTGGCGAAGGAACGCGCAGTCGGAACGATGTCCGTTCGTCGGGGCTTGTAGCGGCGTGACCGAGATGCCCGCCTCCTAGGCTCGCACGGTCACATCCAGGGAGCACCAACATGACCCCACACATCCCCGAGGAACCTTCTACCAGGTTGATCGACCGGAATCCCTTCGTGATCGTGGGCAACACGACGCCACCTCGAGATCCTGATGAAGACGGAGAGGACGAAGAGGACGAGGACGAAGAAGAGGACGAAGAAGAGGGTGCAGACGAAGCGCCGGTCATACGCGAGCCGGACGAAGACTAAGCGAGATGCCTGCGCGTCAAAACGAACGCCCGCCGACCGCTCTGAACTTATCGGTCGACTGCTCTAGATATGAAACTTCAGCCGATCGACGATCTTGTCGACCACCTTGCGCTCGGCGCGCATCGCGAGGCCGACGAGGTTGAGCTCGGCGCGGATCACGCCCTTAACCACCCGCGGTTGGCGGTGTCGTGCGTTGTCCTGAACATATCCTCGGTATAGACCGCGGGCGTGACGTTTCTCGCGAGCGCCCGTTCGAGCGCGCGGGAGAGCACCGGTCGGTCGGCGCCGTAGATCAGGATCGGCTGGCCGATCAGCGACAGTCGCATTGTCAGAGAGCGAACCCGCCGGAATGAACCGGCGGGTTTCTGCTGTGTTCGGAGTCACTCTATATCTTATGTCTATGCTGCACTCTTTGAAGGCGTTGCAGCTCCTGTCACGCCGATCTGGCTCAGCAACGTGAGCATATCGAAATAGTGCGACGCGCTCCTGACCTTTCCACCTTCGACCCGGAAGACCTCGCAAGCCGGCACTTCGATCGGCTTGTTCGATGCCGGAATTGCCCCGGTCGGCGTTTGCAGCGGCCCGGTGTGAACGCCCTTCCACACAAGTTCCAAGATGGCGGTATCGTTGCTGACAAACTCGCGTATGAATGTACCTTTGGAGTCCGGGAAGGCCTGGGCCCAGCCTTGAAGGGCTTCGATGATCTGACCCGAGCCCTCCTGGCGACGGCTCGTTGCCTTTTCGTCATACACGGCGTCGGCCGCCAACAAGTCGCTCATCTCGTTCCAGTTCTTGTTGTTGTATGCGGTAACTGTGGCCTTTGCGATTTCAATGATGTTCGCCATGGCTGAACCTCCAACTAGCGCCAAAGACACGCGGCACCAAAAGCAAAATATGTTTGCTCTTGACGCGGCGGTCGGGCACAGAGCACCGCTCCCAGCCGCTCACTTTGTCTATGCGCGGCGAAAAAGGTTCAAGCCGTCGCATTCGATGCGCCCAAGAAGAGACGGTAGTCGGTACATCATCGTCGGGCTCGCACGACACGCTGGTAACAGCGTACTTAAAATGTGCGTCTCTGCCAGGTGCAATTCGCCACTGGCTCCGATGTGCGCGCCGTTGGTATCGAGCTCAGCAGCGCGCATGGGTGAGAGGCACCCGATTGCAAACGCATCATTCGGAACGCCGTCATAAGGCCACCGGAGCAACGTCAGCTTCCTCGCCCGGAATAGTGCACTATTTCGCGCCGACAAGGACGGCTTGGGGCATCAACGACGTGAAAAAGGACGACACGCGGCAGAAGGTGCGCGCCGCACGTTGCTGGCCTGACGATTGGCGACGGCAGCTAACCACCTCGCGGTTGGCATCACGCGTGGTCTTGACGATCGTGGGCCGAGGCGAACTTCATCAGAGGCCGCGCCCGGCTCAGCCCAGACACATCCCGTTCTCAGCGTGTATCGACCTTGTAAGCGACCACAGTGCCATCCATCATCATCGGGATGATGACGATGCCATCCGGCCCCATCCCGATATCGGCGCTCCCCTTCGCGAGCGGAAGGAGGCGCGTCGCTGTGCCATTGCTCGCGATGCGGAACAGCCCGCCGGTCATCCAATCGGTGACGAGATAGCCGCCCTTGCCGTCGGGTTCGACGCCGTCGAGATTGCCGACTGGTGCCGAGCTTCCTAGATCGGACACTTTCTTCGTCGCGAGATCGACCGTCTTCATGTGGCCGGGCACCTTCGTCGAGAAGTCGGGAGCCATTTTGCCCCACGACGCGACCACAAGTCGGCCCTCCTCAACGAGAAGCCCGTTCGGATTTTCGAGCGCGTCATCCTGTATCAGAAGAGACAGCTTGCCGCCGTCGAGCACCCAAATGCTGTTTGACACCATATCGGAAGCGTAAATCCGTCCACTCCTGTCAGCCGCGAGGTCGTTCAAGAACTTGGATCCGGGTGCCTCGAACCGGTTCAGGACTTCGCCCTTGGCGAGGTCGATTTCCGCAATCCGGTCCACATCTGCGACGTACAGCTTGCCATTGGCAAGGGCGAGCCCGCCCGGACTGTCGAGTCCCTTGACCCACTCGATTGTTACGACCTTTCCATCCGGCCCGAGCTTTGAAACGAAGCCGTTGCCATCCTTTTTCATCGGATCGCCGTTGACGTTCGACACATAGACGGCCCCCGCAGCTCGGTCGAATACCGCCGATTCGGGGTTCTTGAAGCCACTCGCCTCCCACAGCTTCTGAGGTTCCGCGGCGCCGGCGCTGAAGGTAAGAACAGCTAACATTAGTGCGGAGAGCTGAGGTGTCCTCATGGTAGCCTCCTCGTGCTGCCCCGACGAACGAACAAGCCTGTTACGGCAGATGTTCCTCAGCTCTTCTTTGAAATTGCGCCGCCGGGTTAGTCGGGCAGATGCAGTCTGACTTGGTAGGTCAATCGCAGTGGCTGTCCTGGGGTCACTCGTTATTCTATTACCTCTTCAACGAGGCCAGCCTGGCGCAACGCCGGGCCAATAGCTCAGGCTTTCGAAAACGCCTAGCTGTGAAACTTCAGTCCGTCGACGATCTTGTCGATCACCTTGCGCTCGGCGCGCATCGCGAGGCCGACCAGATCGAGTTCGGCGCGGATCACCGTTCTCACCACCTCGCGGTTGGCAGCGTCATGCGTGGTCCTGAACATGTCCTCGGTGTAGATGGCGGGCGTCACGTTGCGGGCGAGCGCGCGTTCGAGCGCACGGGAGATCGCCGGCCGGTCAGCGCCGTAGATCAGGATCGGCTGCCCGATCAGCGACAGATATCTGGTGCCTGAGCCGTCGCCATAGGGCTCGCCGATACATTCGGGAAACGCCGCGGCGATGCCGCCGGCCAGGAAGGACGCGACGTTGAGCTTCTGCCACGCTTCGAGATCGGTCCGGATCACGACCGCGATCTTGGTGTCGAATTGCATGGTTGATGCGCCGGTGACGGAATTGGGGACTGTTCGCGCCAAGCGTAGCTTGAATATTTCCGCAGCGGAAGTCGCACCTCCCCCGGGCCAGACGCCGGCGCGTAAGCGCACCGGATTTTGACGATGCTCGCCGCCAGACGCGTATTGGTTTAAACTGCTGTGACGTTCCGAGCGGGAGGGCGAGCATGGAGTGCCCGAGCTGCGGAAGCGCCAATCAGGATGGCAGCCGTTTCTGCGGGAACTGTGGATCGCCGCTGCAACGGCGCTGTGGCGCCTGCGGCCGCGAGAATTCGAGCGGCAATAGTTACTGCAGCAACTGTGGCGCGCCTTTGACCGGTCCTGCCTTTCAGGGAAGATCATCAGCAGGCGGCACGCCTGCCAAGCCGACGTCTCAAGGTGCCGAGCGTCGGCAGCTCTCGGTCATGTTCTGCGATCTTGTTGGCTCAACCGCGCTCGCCTCACGGCTCGATCCGGAAGATCTGCGCGAGGTGATCGGCGACTATCACAAGGACGTTGAAGCGGTTGTGGACCGTTTCGATGGCTTCGTCGCCAAGTACATGGGCGACGGTGTCTTGGCCTACTTCGGCTACCCGCAAGCACATGAGGACGACGCGGAGCGAGCGATTCGCGCGGGTCTGGAAATTGTGACGACCGCGCGGCCGGTACCGGCTGCGCCGGGCGGGAGACTTTTGGTGCGGGTGGGCATCGCCACAGGCCTTGTCGTTGTGGGCGATCTTGTCGGTGCGGGCGAGGCCCAGGAGCGCGGCGTCGTGGGTGAGACGCCTAACCTCGCGGCCCGTCTGCAAACCTTGGCGGAACCAGGCAGCGTCGTAATCGCCCCAAGCACGCGCAAGCTCACAGGCGAGATATTTGAGTACGAGGCACTCGGCGAGGTGGAGCTAAAAGGCTTCGCTGCGCCAGTGGCCGCGTGGCGCGTGCGAGGCGAAGGCGCAGTCCCAAGCAGATTCGAGGCTTTGCATTCGGCCGCCGCCCTCACCCCGCTTGTCGGACGCGAGGAGGAAATTCAGCGGCTGCTCCGGCACTGGACACAGGCGAAGGAAGGTGAAGGGCGGGTCGTGTTGCTGACGGGCGAGCCAGGTATTGGAAAGTCACGCCTGAGCGCTGCGCTCGAAGAGCGCCTGCTCGATGAGCCGCACATCCGATTGCGCTACTTCTGCTCGCCATACCACCAAGACAGTGCTCTCCACCCGACAATTGCGCAGCTCGAACGAGCCGCCAGGTTTGAGCGGGAAGACACGCCCGAGGCCAAGCTCCACAAGCTGGAGGCTCTGCTCTCACAGACTTCGTCGCCAATCGCGGATGTGATGCTGCTTGCCGAATTGCTGAACATTCCCAGCGAAGATCTTTACGCCCCATGCCAACTCAATCCGCAGCGAAAGAAGGAGGAGACGTTCGAAGCGCTGCTTCGGCAACTCGTAGCCTTGGCTCAACACCAGCCGGTCTTGATAGTCTACGAGGATATACATTGGATCGATCCTAGCTCTCGCGAGCTGTTGGACCGTGTAATAGATCTCGTGGCAAGCCTGCCGGTGCTACAGTTGATTACCTTCCGACCTGAATTTCCGCCGCCATGGTGCGGACGATCGCACGTGACGACGTTCGCACTCACCCGGCTGGATCGGCGCCAGGGCGCGATCTTGGTACAGCGGGTCGCTGGCAATCAGGCGCTGTCCACCGATACGGTGGAACAGATCGTCACGCGCACGGACGGCGTGCCGCTCTTTGTCGAAGAGTTGACAAAAGCCGCTTTGGAGGCCCGGGCGGTCGGAGGCAGCGCAGAAGGCGCGCTCACAGGGGCATCCACATCAGCGCTAACTCTGCCCGCGACACTGCACGCGTCGCTCCTGGCGCGGCTCGATCGGCTCGGGCCGACTGCCAAACAGGTAGCGCAGACCGGAGCTTCCATCGGGCGTGAGTTTTCGTACGATCTGCTCGGCGCCGTCGCCACCCGAAAAGAACGGGAGCTGCAGAATGAACTGGCTCGGCTCGTCGCTTCTGAACTTGTATTCCAACGCGGAGCGCCGCCGCAGTCCGTTTACACCTTCAAGCACGCTCTGGTGCAGGATGCCGCCTACAGCACACTTTTGCGCGGCGATCGGCAGCAATTGCATGCGCGAATAGCCGACGTTTTGGAGCGGCGCTTTCCCGAGAGGGTCGCGCGTGAGCCTGAACTCCTGGCGCATCATTTGACAGAAGCTCGAAAGATCGATCGCGCCATCGGCTATTGGCTAAAAGCGGGCGAACGAGCCGCCGAACGCTCGGCCAATCTCGAAGCCGTCCGGCATCTGACCCGGGGATTGGAAGCATTGAAGACGCTTCCGGAAAGCCCCGAACGGGATCGGCGGGAACTCGAACTTCAGATCGCGATCGGCACCCCCTGATCGCCGTGTACGGCTATTCCGCAGCTCAAACGGGCGCCGCCTACAGCCGGGCGCGCGTTCTCTGCGAGCACCTCGGCGAGGCGGAGCCTCTCGTCGCGACGCTGAGTGGCGAGTTCGTCTATTACTTCGTGCGCGGCGACTATCGCACGATGCGGCGACTGACCGATGAGGCTCGGCAGGTATCCGAACGCCTGCCGAATCCGGTGGTTCGCCTTGCCAGCCACCGCTTGGCCGGGATCACAGCCATGCACTCCGGTGCGTTTCTCGAGGCACGGTCCGAGTTCGAGGCGATCCTGCAGCTATACGATGCGCGCCGGCACCGATCACAGCCGGTGCACTACGTTCATGACCCAAAGGTCTCGGCTCTCACCTATCTTGCGCTGGTGCTCTGGATCCTGGGCTTACCCGATGAGGCGCGTCGTTCGAGTAACGAGGCGTTCCGCTGCGCGGCTGAGTTGGATCAGGCGAACCTCACGGCGCATGTTCACAACTTCGCAGGCGCCGGCCTGGACGAATTGCTCGGCGATGTCCCGGGCGTCCGAGCTCATGCAGAAGCGATCGTTGAGCTGGCCGATCGGCACAACCTGGGTTACTGGCGCGTGAATGGTCTGATTCTTCGTGGCTGGGCGATGGTACACGAGGGCGCCGCAGAGGCCGGCATCGCGCTCATGCGCCAGAATGCGGCCGATCGCGCAGCGCTCGGCGTCGGTTGGTATCAAGCCCGGTATCTCTGCATGCTCGCTGCGGCCTATGCCCGAGTTGGGCAGGCCGAACTGGGGCTGCGCGTGATCGCCGAGGCGAAGTCCCTCGTCGCGGCGAACGACGAACACATGTGGGAGGGTGAGCTCGACCGCATCGAGGGGGAGCTCAAGCGGGTGCAAGGTGCATCGGCCACTGAGATCGAAACCTGTTTTGCGCGAGCCATAGCGATAACCCGCGCACAAGGCGCTAGGTCGCTCGAACTCCGCGCCACTCGCGACCTGGCGCGCCTCTGGCACGATCAGGGGCGACACGGTGATGCCTGCGCGCTACTCACGCCCGCTTTCGGCTGGTTCACTGAGGGCTTCGAAACCGCCGATCTAAGAGCCACAAAGGCGTTGCTTGACGAACTGACCTGAGGAGTATGGCTGGTTTTTCGCCGTGCTTGCCAGGCGCAACTGCGGGCCGCTTCCTCATCGCAACTACGATCTTGGTGTCGAATTGCATGATGTCTCCCGATGTCATTACGCGATGAAGGACCAGACCCGGAATTTCGAGATTCTCAAAGGGCAATGTGCACCATAGTTCGCGCTAGCGCGCTCCGGAATGACGATAGCAAAATAGTCACCCCTTGGCGTCGCAGGCCCAGGCGCGGATAACGCATTCCTTGCCGCCGAATTCGTAGCACTTCTTTGTCGCGGCGTTGAGCGAGCTTGAAATCTTGGGTTTCACGGCATAGCCGTGGGGACCGCAGGGATTGGTCATGTCGACGGCGAACGCAGCGCAGGCGCGTTTCATGGTGATCGCGGTGCAGGTGCCCTCGCACTGCTTCAGCGCCGCGGTGCGCGCGTCGGCCTCGGCGGCATAATCATAGGCCTTGCCGTAAGCGCCGCACTTGCCGATCGCGACCGCGCCGGCCGCCCATGCCTTGGTGATGTAACTCGAGACGGCCAGTATCAGTGTCAATGCAACGACAAACAGCGCGCGGCGCTGTGCCGCGACAGTCGAAACGATCAAGATCCCCTCCCCCGAGGTAACGAGTAGAATCTAAACCGGGGGAGTTTCCACTTGGTGAATGAGGGATTGAAGGAGTGAAAGAGTGAAGCGCCAATCTTTCCAAGCCGTCGTCCCGGCGAACGCCGGACCCATACGCCGCGGCCCTGGTTTGAGGCACGCGGGCGAAGACCTTCTAAAACACATGCCGCCTGTGGTTGATGGTGTGGACGGCCCCCTACGGCATCAGTGTGCCAGAATGAGGTTGTTGCAAATCTCAGACAAGGGAGCCGTCCGTGAAGCAGATTAGTCGCATTGGAATGGATACGTCGAAGTATATTTTTGTGCTGCATGGAGTTGATGCGGCGGAGCAGGTGGTGTTGCGCAAGAAACTTTCGCGCAAGCAGGTGCTGGAGTTCTTTGCCAAATTGCCGCCGACCGTGATCGGGATGGAGGCCTGCGGGGCTTCGCAATATTGGGCGCGGGAGCTTCGCAAGCTTGGCCATGAGGTGAAGCTGATGGCTCCGCAATTGGTGAAGCCCTATGTGACGCGGAACAAGAATGACTGGCGGGATGCGGAAGGCCTGTGTGAGGCGATGAGCCGGCCGAGCATGCGGTTTGTGCCGGTAAAGAGCGCCGAGCAGCAGGCTGCATTGATGCTGACAGGAATCCGCGATGGATTGATCGCCCGGCGCACCCAGTTGACCAACACGATCCGCGGCCATGCGGCGGAGTATGGCCTGATTGCACCCAAGGGGTTGGACAAGATCGAGCCGTTGTTGGCGCAGATTGCCCAGGACGAGACGCTTCCCGCGATGGCGCGCGAGCTGTTTACGGTGCTGGGCCGCGAATGCACCAGGCTCGAGGGCGAGCTGGAGGCGATCGAGGCCAAGCTGATGGCTTGGCACCGTGGCGATGCCATGGGCCGCCGGCTGGCAAAGATCCCTTCGGTCGGCCCGATCGTGGCGACGGCGCTGGTGATGAAGACACCAGATCCGCGCGCGTTCCGCTCCGGTCGTCACTTTGCGGCCTGGCTCGGCCTCACGCCCAAGGACCATTCCACCGCCGGCAAGACCAGGCTCGGCAAGATCACCCGGGCCGGCGATGAGGACCTTCGTCGCCTGCTGGTGATCGGGGCGACCGCGGTGATCC
Organism: Bradyrhizobium sp. RDI18; assembly: GCF_043203335.1. Classification (NCBI taxonomy): domain Bacteria; kingdom Pseudomonadati; phylum Pseudomonadota; class Alphaproteobacteria; order Hyphomicrobiales; family Nitrobacteraceae; genus Bradyrhizobium; species Bradyrhizobium sp. RDI18. The sequence goes on from NZ_JBICRN010000008.1 coordinate 1,914,135, forward strand.
AGCAGGCCAGGCGTGGCCGCGGCCATCACTCGCGCTGGCTGCTGGCATTGATCCAGCGCAAGCCGCCGAAGCTTGCGGCCGTAGCGCTCGCCAACAAGGTGGCCCGTATCGCCTGGAAGCTGATGGTCACGGGGGAGGCGTACGACGCGACGCGGATCAATGCCACGGCGGCAGTCGCCGCTTAAACAGGTCAAACAGGTTGGCCGGCCGGCGGCTCGTCCGCCGACCGCCCCGGAAGCTGCAAGAGCAGATGGAGCGATCGATCGAGCAACGATGCGAGACAATCCGTGGGACCCATTGGCCGCCAACAGGCCGCTAGGTTGTTTGGAACTCGCATCGCGCAACCCATCTTGGCCAGCGGTCAACACAACCGCATTCACAGGCCGGACATATGGATGCAAGCGATCCGATCTCACTCAAAAAGCTCTTGTGCCACGGGGGCCGTCCACATATGGGTCCCTGCGTTCGCAGGGACGACAGCTATAGTTTAGCCCCGCCTTGCCGCCTCCAGCGCTTGCGGCGTGTCGATGTCGAGGAACGCGCTGTTTCCCTCGACCGGCACTTCGGCCACGGCCTCAGTGTGCTTGGCGATCAGGTGACGGGCGCCGACGTCGCCTTCCAGCGTCATCAACTCCTTGAAGAAGCGACGCGACCACAGCACGGGATTGCCCCTCCGGCCGTCGCTGACGGGGACCGCGATCAGGTGGCCGCGGTCCGGCGCGAAGGTTTCGATCAACCGGTCGATCAACCGCGCATCAATCAGCGGCATGTCGCCGAGGCAGACAATGGCGCCGTCGGCGCTGTCGGGCACCGCCGCAATGCCGGCCTTCACCGATGAGGCCAGCCCGCCGGCGAAATCCGGGTTGCGGACGAACTTTACATTGAGGCCTGCCAAGGCCTGCTCGACCAATTCGGCCTGGTGGCCGGTAACGACGATCACATCCGTTGCCTTCGAGGCCAGCGCCTGTTCGGCCACGATGCGCACCAGCTTCCTGCCGTCGATTTCGGCCAGCAGCTTGTTGGGGCCGCCCATGCGGGTCGAGCGGCCGGCGGCAAGCACGATCGCGGTCACATTGCGGTTGGCTTCGGTATCGGCAACCGTGCGCGGCTGCGGCCTTGTCACGATTTCCATCAGCAGGCCGCCGACGCCGAGGCCGGTGATTTCAGCGCGCGTGACCTTCAGCCCAGCGAGAAGCCGCATCAGCACCCAGTCAAAGCCGTTTTCGACCGGCGAGCGTGCGCAGCCCGGCGCGCCCAGCACCGGCACGCCGCCGGCGCTGCCGATCAGGAGCAGATTGCCGGGATCGACCGGCATGCCGAAATGCTCGATGGCGCCGCCGATTTCGCTGATCGCGGCCGGAATCACGTCGCGGCGGTCGGCGATCGCGGAGGCGCCGAACACGATGACGAGCTCGGCGCCGAGGCCGAGCACTTCCTTGATCGAGGACGCCAGCGCCGCCTCGTCGTGCGGCACGCGCCGTTCGGCAATGATGCTGGCACCGGCAGGCGCCAGCCGCTCCGCCGTCACCCGCAGGGTCTTGTCGATGACTTTTGGCGAGAGCCCTGGCAGCAGCGTTGAGAGCACGCCGACCCGCTTGATGACGTAGGGTGCAATCCGAAGCACGTCGCGGCCTGCGGCGGCGACGGCCGCGTCGCGCAACTTCGCTTCAACGCCGAACGGAATCAGTTTTACCGTTGCGATCATCTCGCCTTCGACCACCGGCTTGAAGGCCGCGAGCGTCGCAAAGGTGATGGCTTCGTCGACACCGTTGATGCGGTCGACCGCGGCGCGGTCGATCACCAAGACGCCGGCCTGTGCTGCGAACAGATTGGCGCGGCCGGTAAAGGCGCGCTCGACATTGACGCCCTCGCCCGCGACGGCCTGCGCGATGCTGGCGGCGGCTTCGTCTTCGGAGACGTCGCCCTCCTCCAGCCGCACCACGACGATTTCCTTGACACCTGCCTTGTCGAGCGCCTCGACTTCGGCAGGCCCGATCGTGGTGCCTTTCTTCAGCACCAGCGGCCCCTGTCGCAGCGTGTGCACGGTGACGCCGCCAATCGCATCGGCCGGACTGGCGGGACCGAACTTCATGCCGCCTGCACCTTCGCGGTTTCTTTCGGCAACCGCAGCTCGGCCGTGACCTCGGCCATGATCGCGACCGCGATCTCCGAGGGCGATACCGCGCCGATCGAAAGGCCGATCGGCGCATGGATGCGCGCAATGTCGGCATCCGCAGCGCCCTGCGCCTTCAGCCGCTCGGCGCGCTTGGCGTGGGTCTTTCGCGAGCCGAGCGCGCCGATATAGAAGCAGTCGCGTTCAAACGCGTGCAGCAGCGCCGGGTCGTCGATCTTCGGATCATGCGTCAGCGCGACAAATGCCGTGTAGTGATCGATGTTGAGCGGCGGCAGCGCCACATCGGGCCATTCCGCAATCAGCGGCACATCGGGAAAGCGCTCGGGGCTTGCAAACGCGGTGCGCGGATCCACCACCGTCACGTCGTAGTCAAGCGAACGCGCCAGCGGCGCCAGCGCCTGGCTGATATGGACTGCGCCGACAATGACGAGTCGTGCGGTCGGCGCATAAACGTTGAGAAACAGCTTCTTGCCGCCGGACTCGATCATGCCGCTCTTGCCCATGCGGAGCTGCTTGGCTAGTTCGCCCCCTAGCGGATCGGTGGCGATGTCCTTGGCCTTCACCAGCCGCTGATCGCCATTGTCCACATCGGTAACCACGATGACCGGCCGGCGCGCGGCGCGCTCGGCATTGACCTGTGTGAGGGTTTCCAGCTTCACGACTGCCCCACCTTCTCGACGAAGACGCGGATGGTGCCGCCGCAGGACAGTCCGACATTCCAGGCGGTCTCGTCGGCGACGCCGAATTCCAGCATTTTTGGCTTGCCACTGGCGATCACGTCGAGCGCCTCGGTAACAACCGCGCCTTCGACGCAGCCGCCGGAAACCGAGCCCAGAAACGTGCCGTCATCGTTGATGACGAGGCTGGAGCCGGCCGGTCTCGGCGCCGAGCCCCAGGTCTCGACCACAGTCGCCAGCGCCACGCCGTGACCGGCCTTCTGCCAGTTTTCGGCGGCCTGCAGAATGTCTTCGTCGCGATTGAGCATGGGATGCCCTTTCAAGCTGCTGAGCGGATGCGGCTCATGTGGTGCGGCGGAGGCGGCGCCGAAAGCGCCTCGATCAGCCCTTCCATCGAGGTCAAGTTATGCACCGGGCGGAATTCGTCAACGTGCGGCAGCATCATTTTGATACCCTGCGCCTTGGCCTCGAATCCGCTGTAGCGCAACAGCGGGTTGAGCCAGATCAGGCGGCGGCAGGACCGGTGCAGCCGGTCCATCTCGAAGGCGAGCTTGGCATCCGCCTCGCGCTCCAGCCCGTCGGAGATCAAGAGCACGATGGCGCCCTGCCCGAGCACGCGGCGACCCCACAATTTGTTGAAGGAGTGCAGCGAGGTAGCGATGCGGGTGCCCCCGGCCCAGTCTTCCACCGAAGACGAACAGCTCGCCAAGGCTTCGTCGGGATCGCGCGCCCGCAGCGCTCGCGTGACGTTGGTGAGCCGCGTGCCGAACAGGAACACCGAGACACGCTTGCGCGCGTCGGTGATGGCATGGAGGAAATGCAGAAACAGCCGGGTATATTCGCTCATGGAGCCGGATATATCGAGCAGCGCCACGATCGGCGCCGGCTTTTCGATCCGGCCGAGCTTTCGGATATCGATGATCTCGCCGCCGGTGCGGAGACTGCTGCGCAAGGTTCGACGCATGTCGAGTCGCAGGCCTTTGGCATCGGGCTGATAGCGGCGGGTGCGCAGCTCGGCCTGCGGCAGCTTCATATTGGCAATGGCGCGGGTCACTTCCGCGATCTCGGCCGCGCTCATCTGGGCAAAGTCCTTCTTCTGCAGGATCTCCTTGTCGGAGACCGACAGCCGCAGTTCCTGCTCCTGGACTTGCGGTACCTCATCGCGCGCCGAGGGCTGCGCCAACGCCTCCTGCACGCGGCGCGAGGCCGGCGGCGGCTTCTTTTTGGCGTGATCGGGCAACGGCACCGAATCCAGCATGTGCTTCCACTCCTCGGCGGCGCGGAAGAACAGATCGAAGGCTTGGGCAAAGATCAGCATATGCTCGTGGCGCTTGACGAAGATCGCTTCCAGCGTGGCGTACACATCGGCACGGTTGCCGATCTCGATCGCCTGCAGCGCGTCGAGGGCGTCGATCACGGCACCAGGCCCCACGGGAATGCCGGCAGCGCGCAGCGCGCGGCCAAAGCCGACGACATTGTCGGCCATGTGGCCGGTCGGGGGATTGAGGTGGTCAATGGTGGTCATGGTCAACCCGGTTTCCACCTCTCGTCATTCCGGGGCGCGCAGAGCGCGAACCCGGAATCTCGAGATTCTCAGGTGCGCAATTGCGCACCATAGTTCGATGCTGACGCATCGCCCCGGACTGACGACAGCTATGTCTCGCTCGTCGCGTCCTTCAAAACCTTCTGCAGCGTGTCGCCCTGCATGCGCGCGATATCGTCCTGGTACTTCAACAGCGCGCCGAGCGTGTCGCCGACCAGTTGCGGCGTCAGCGAACGGGCGTCGAGCTCGGTCAGCGCAGTCGCCCAGTCGATGGTCTCGGCGACGCCCGGCGACTTGTAAAAATCCTGATCGCGCAGCGCCTGCACGAAGTGAACGACCTGCTGCGACAGCTTTGCGGAAATGCCCGGCACGCGCGACTTGACGATCGCAAGCTCGCGCTCGGCTTCGGGGTAATCCACCCAATGATAGAGACAGCGGCGCTTCAGCGCGTCGTGGATCTCTCGGGTGCGGTTCGAGGTGATGATGACAATCGGCGGATGCGGCGCCCTGATGGTGCCGAATTCGGGGATCGTGACCTGGAAGTCGCTGAGGATTTCCAGCAGATACGCCTCGAACGCCTCGTCGGCGCGGTCGAGTTCGTCGATCAGCAGCACCGGCGCGCCGGCAACGTCCGGCTCCAGCGCCTGCAGCAGCGGGCGCTTGATCAGAAAGCGCTCGGCAAAGATATCGGACGACAATTGCTCGCGGTCGGTATCGCCGGCGGCTTCAGCAAGCCGGATTGCGATCATCTGCGCTGCACTGCTCCACTCGTACACCGCGGAGGCGACGTCGAGGCCCTCGTAGCATTGCAGGCGGATCAGCTTTCGTCCGAGCGCGGCCGACAGAACCTTCGCGATTTCGGTCTTGCCGACGCCGGCTTCGCCTTCGAGAAACAAGGGCCGGCCCATGCGCAGCGACAGATAGGTGACCGTCGCCAGCGACCGCTCCGCGAGATAGCCGCGTGAAGTCAATAGCTCCAGCATCCCATCGACGGATTTGGGTAGCGTCGATGCACTCATGCGATGGCCAATCTTGATGCGCCGGAAATCGGCAAAATAACCGGCAAGCCTACTTCGCCGTCGCGGCTTCGACGGCGCGGCGCGTCAGCACGCCGATCAGATGCGCGCGATATTCAGCGCTGCCGTGCAGATCGCTGTTCAGCCCTTCCAGCGATGCCGAAATACCGTCGAGTACCTTGTGCGAAAAACGCTTCTTCAGCGCTTCCTCGAACTGGGTGGCGCGGAATACGCCATCAGAGCCGGCGCCGGTGACGGCAACGCGCACGTCCGACGGGCGCCTGGCGACGAACACGCCGACCAGCGCATAACGCGAGGCCTGGTTGCGAAATTTGACGTAAGCCGCCTTCTTCGGCAGCGGGAACATCACCTTGGTGATGATCTCGTCGCTTTCGAGCGCGGTCGTGAACAGGCCCTGGAAGAATTCCTCCGCCTTCAGCCGACGCTTGTTGGTGACGATGGTGGCGCCAAGCGCTAGAACGGCGGCGGGATAATCCGCCGTCGGGTCGTTGTTGGCGAGCGAGCCGCCGAGCGTGCCCTTATGGCGCACTGCGGGGTCGCCGATTCCGCCGGCGAGTTCGGCCAGCGCCGGAATGGCTTCGCCGACGATCGGCGACGTCGCGACATCGGCATGCTTGGCGGTCGCGCCGATCACCAGCGAACGGCCCTTCATCTCGATCGCATCGAGCCCTTCTATGTGCGACAGATCGACCAGATGCGGCGGGCTGGCAAGCCGCTGCTTCATGACCGGCACCAGCGTGTGGCCGCCGGCGATCACCTTGGCGTCTTCGTTCTTCACCAGGAGATTGGCGGCCTGCCGCACGGTCGCCGGCCGATGATATTTGAATTCGTACATGAGAACTTCCTGATCGCTACTCGCGATGAAATCGATTAGGCGAACTTGTCGATTGAGCGGGCATGTCGGTTAAGCGGATTTGGCCATTGCCTTGGCGCCGGCGGCGATCGAGGTCACGATATTCTGATAGCCGGTGCAGCGGCACAGATTGCCTTCGAGCTCCTCGCGGATGACATGGTCCGAAAGGTCGTGGCCCTTGCGGTTGACCAGATCGACCGCGGTCATGATCATGCCGGGCGTGCAAAAGCCGCACTGCAATCCGTGATGCTCACGAAAAGCTTCCTGCATCGGGTGTAGCGGCGCGCCGTCGGGCGCCAGGCCCTCGATGGTCTTGACCTCATGGCCGTCAGCCATCACCGCGAGCGTAGTGCAGGACTTGACCGCCTTGCCGTCGAGATGCACGACACAGGCGCCGCACTGCGACGTGTCGCAACCGACATGGGTGCCCGTCAGCCGGAGATTTTCCCGCAGAAACTGGACCAGAAGGGTACGGGGATCGACGTTGGCGTTTACGGGATTACCGTTCACGATCAGGGAAATCTTGGCCATCAACCACTCTCTTGGGCCGCACTGCCGGAGCGGGCAACGCAGACGTTTATAGTCATTCCAAAGCCCATAATATGGGCCATCCCGACAATGAGCAACCTCAGGAGCCCCAGCGAGCCCCTCTTCTGGGGCATGGCCTGAGTGACTTGACGGGGCTATCGGAGGGGCTCGCGGGATCGGACTCGCCAGAATCAGCCTCGTCAGAATCAGCCTTGTCAGAATCAGCCCTGTCAGGATCAGCCCTGCACGGCCTTGCCGAAATTGGCGAAGAATTCGTCGGCCAGCTTCTTGGCCGCGCCGTTGATCAGGCGCTGTCCGAGCTGGGCCAGCTTGCCGCCGATCTGCGCTTCGACGTTGTAGCTCAAGAGTGTGCCGCCATCCTTTTCGGTCAGCGCCACCGTGGCGCCGCCCTTGGCGAAACCGGCAACGCCGCCCTCGCCTTCGCCGGAGATCTTGTAGCCGTTGGGCGGGTCGAGATCGCTCAGCATGACCTTGCCCTTGAAGCGGGCCGAGACCGGGCCGACCTTCATCTTGGCAATGGCGCGGAAGCTGGTTTCATCAGTCTTTTCCAGCTCCTCGCAGCCGGGAATGCAGGCCTTCAGCACTTCCGGATCGTTCAGTTTGGCCCACACGGCCTCGCGCGACGCTGCAAGCTGGACTTCGCCGTTCATTGTCATGGCCATGGGGTGCCCTCCTGGATCGCGTCAACCTGATAGCCCCCAAGTAAAGCACGCGCGGGCCAAAAGGAAGTCCGCCGACGCAATGAGCGATGCATCTTCGCAACCGCAGCAGGCGCGAACCCGACAAGGGGCATTGGCATTGACTGGCCGGAATGGTTAGGTCGCGTCAATGAGCACGTCCCCTCTCCCCTTGCTTGCCCCGATGCTGTCGAGCGCGGCGATGCGCGCCGTCTGCGACGACATGGCAAGCCTGCAGAACATGCTGGATTTCGAGGCGGCGCTGGCGCGCGCCGAGGCCGCAGCCGGAGTGATTCCGGCAAGCGCGGCCGACCCGATTACCAGCGCGTGCCGTGCCGAATCATTTGACATCGCCGCATTGGCCGAGGCGGCGACCAAGGCTGGCAACCTCGCCATCCCCCTCGTCAAGGCGCTGACCGCAAATGTCGCCAAATCGGACGCGGCGGCCGCACGCTATGTGCACTGGGGCGCGACCAGCCAGGACGTCATCGACACCGCCGCCATGCTCGGTCTTCGTGCCGGCATCGATGCGCTGCTCGCCGACATCGATCGCGCGATCGCAGGCTTTGCCGGACTGGCGCGACGGCACCGCCGCACGCCGGTGGTCGCCCGCACCTGGCTGCAGCATGCGCTGCCGATGCCGTTCGGACTGAAGCTCGCCGAATATGCCGCTGCATTGCATCGCTCGAAGCTGCGCCTGCAGCGCGTGCGCAGCGAGGCGCTGGCCCTGCAATTCGGCGGCGCCGCCGGCACGCTCGCAGCCCTCGGAGACAAGGGATTAGCGGTCGCGGAAAAACTGGCCGAGGAACTGAAGCTGCCGTTGCCGGACGCGCCCTGGCACACCCACCGCGACCGCATCGCCGAAGCGGCTTCTGTATTGGCCATCATCGCCGGCACCTGCGGCAAGATCGCGCGCGATGTCTCCTTAATGATGCAGACAGATGTCGGCGAAGCGTTCGAGCCCTCGGGCGAAGGCCGCGGCGGCTCTTCCACAATGCCGCACAAGCGCAATCCGGTGGCGGCAGCGAGCGCGCTCGCGGCAGCCACTATGGCGCCCAACCTCGCAGCGACGATATTTGCCGCGCAAGTGCAGGATCACGAGCGCAGCGCCGGCCCCTGGCACGCGGAATGGCCGACGCTGCCGACGCTATTGCTCGTCACATCAGGTGCGCTGGCGGCCATTGTGGACATCGCGGAAGGGCTCGAAGTCGATGCCGCGCGCATGCGCGCCAATCTCGACGCGACCGACGGGCTGATCATGGCGGAAGCGGTGGCGATGGCATTGGCCGAAAAAGATCGGCAAGAGCGACGCGCATCATCTGGTCGAGGCTGCCAGCAGGAAGGCGGTCAAGGAGAAAAAGCATTTGCGCGACGTCCTGACGCAAGATCCCGAGATCACCGCGCAGCTCGGTGCCGACAAGATCAGCGAACTTTTCGAGCCGATGGCCTATCAGGGCGCCTCGCAGGCCCTGATCGACCGCCTGCTCGCCTCGCTTCACGACAAGTAAGAGACCGGAGACCTCCCATGCCGATGATCAACGCCGACGGTTGCCTGCTCAACGTATCCGTCGAAGGCCGCGACGGCGGACCGACGCTGATGCTGTCGAACTCGCTGGGCTCGACCATGCAGATGTGGGAGCCGCAGATGAAGGCGCTCACCCAGGTGTTCCGCGTCATCCGCTACGACCCGCGCGGCCATGGCAAGTCGAGCGTGCCGCCCGGGCCCTACTCGCTGGAACGATTCGGCCGCGACGTGCTGGCGATCCTCGACGATCTCAACATCGCGCGGACGCATTGGTGCGGCCTGTCGATGGGCGGCATGGTCGGGCAATGGCTGGGCGCCAACGCGCCCGACAGGTTCGGCAAGATCATCCTGTCCAATACCACCTGCTATTACCCGGACCCGACGCGCTGGCACGAACGCATCAAGGCGGTGAAGGAAGGCGGCATCGCCGCCGTGGCCGATACCGTGATTGCCGGCTGGCTGACGGCGGACTTTCGCGAGCGCGAGCCGCAGATCACCGCCAACATGAAGGCGATGATGCTGACCACGCCGGTCGAGGGCTACATCGCCTGCTGCGAGGCGCTGTCGACGCTCGACCAGCGCGAACTGCTGCCCAAGATCAAGAGCCCAACGCTGGTGATCGCCGGCCGCCACGACATGTCGACGACGGTCGCCGACGCCGAATTCATGCGCAGCCGGATTCCCGGCGCGAGCATGACCATCCTCGATGCCGCGCACATTTCGAACGTCGAGCAACCGGACGCCTTCACCGACGCGGTGATCGGTTTTCTGACGCAACGGTAGCTAACCAGAAACGTCATTGCGAGCGAAGCGAAGCAATCCATTTCACCGCTTGCGGAGACATGAATTGCTTCGTCGCTTCGCTCCTCGCAATGACGGAGAGAGAGGGTACCAATGGACGACAACCAACGCCGCGACGACGGCATGGCCCAGCGCCGCAAGGTGCTCGGCGATGAATGGGTCGACAAGTCGATCAAGAACCGCAACGCGTTCAATACCGATTTTCAGGACCTGATCACCCGCTATGCCTGGGGCGACATCTGGACCCGGCCGCATTTCGACCACCGCACCCGCCGCGTGCTCGTGATCGGCACCATGGTGGCGCTGGCACAGTGGGATGAATTCCGCCTGCATGTGCGCGCGGCGCTCACTGAGGGCGGCTTCACGCCCGACGACATCAAGGAAATCCTGCTGCAGCAGGCGATCTATTGCGGCGTGCCGGCAGCCAACCACGCCGTCAAGGAGGCGAACGCGATCATCGCCGAACTAGGTTTGCTGAAGACCTAGCTTGGCGCTATCCCGTGTCCCGGACGCGGCGCGGCACGAAGTGACGCGACGCAGAGCCGGGACCCAGGCTGCATCTGGGTCCCGGCTCTGCGGCGCACCGCCAAGGGACGCTGCGCCGCGTCCGGGACATGAAGTTGGCAACGCACAAAAAGAAAAGCCCCACCTTTTCGGCGGGGCCTTTTCTGTCCTGGCATGTGCCCTTCTACTCTGGCATCTGCCGTGGATCCTGACTGGGTTTCTGGCCCTGACGGCCCGGATCCTGCTGCTGCTGGCCCGGCTTCTGACCGCCGCCCTGCTGCTGCTGTCCAGGCTTCTGGCCCGGGTTCTGGTTCTGCTGACCCGGGTTCTGGTTCATCTTGCTCATTGAGGGATCTCCGTTGGTTGCGACGTAGCCCGAACTAACGGAGAGCCGCGGCGTCGGTTGCAGCGGAACAGCGGTTCCGGTGGGATCATCGGAGGGCAATGCCGTGTCCGGAGTGTGGCGCCGGAACCGCCTGCGCAAAAACTAGCTCTGTACAAGCCAAATAAGCCGCAGCCGGCGCTGTTGCCGCCCCCAGTTCCCACTGTTAGAAAATGCCACGACGCGTCGTCATGGGCTGCCGGGAGCTCTCGCCGCGTCCTCATACAAACAACGGCAGCGCATGGATTATTTCGCCCAGCAACTGATCAACGGCCTCGTGCTCGGCTCGATCTACGGCCTGATCGCCATCGGCTACACCATGGTCTACGGCATCGTCGGCATGATCAATTTCGCCCATGGCGATATTTTCATGATCGGCGGCTTCATCGCCCTGATCACCTTCCTGATCCTGGTTTCCTTCGGGCTTACCGCCATCCCGCTCATCCTCCTGGTCGTGCTGCTGGTATCGATGGCGATCACCGCGCTCTACGGCTGGACGGTCGAGCGCATCGCCTACCGGCCGCTGCGGCACTCGTTCCGCCTGGCGCCGATGCTCTCCGCCATCGGTATGTCATTCGTGCTGACCAATTATTCGCAGGTCGCGCAGGGCGCACGCGTCAAACCGGTGCCGCCGATCATTACCGGCGGCTATACCCTGCATGAGGGTTCTGAAGGCTTTGTGGTACAGCTTTCCAACATTCAGATCATCGTCGTCGTCACCACGATCGTGCTGCTCGCGCTGTTCACCTGGCTGGTATCGAGCACCCGGCTCGGCCGCGACATGCGCGCCTGCGAACAGGACCAGACCATGGCCTCCCTGCTCGGCGTCGATGTCGACCGCACCATTTCCATGACGTTCGTGATTGGTGCTGCGCTCGCTGCGGTGGCCGGCATGATGTACCTGCTCTATTACGGGCTGGTCGATTTTTTCATGGGCTTCGTCGCCGGCATCAAGGCGTTCACCGCGGCCGTGCTCGGCGGCATCGGCTCGCTGCCCGGGGCGATGCTCGGTGGTCTCCTGATCGGCCTGATCGAGACGCTGTGGTCGGCCTATTTCTCGGTTGAGTACAAGGACGTCGCCGCGTTCTCGATCCTGATCGTGGTCCTGATCTTCCTTCCGACCGGCCTGCTCGGCCGGCCTGAAGTCGAAAAAGTCTGATGGGCCGCAGCGTGAGCGCACCCCCGCCGCCCAAACCTCGCGCACCCCTGGCGCCGCCTTCATCCTCAAGAAAGCGCTGATCAGCGCGTTCGTGGCGCTGGTGCTGTTTTCGCTGATGATCGGCGTGCGCACCGAGGCCGGCCCGCAGGGGCAATTGGTCTACTGGACGCGCTTCGACGACCTCGCCGTCATGGTCGCAGCTGTATTCGGCGGCAGCATCCTCGTCGAGCTGCTGCGGCGATGGTGGGGACCGGTCGACACCGTCAGGGTGGTGCCACCTTCGGTGCAAAGCGCGCTGTCGCTCGCCGGACGGCTGGTCGCGCCGGTGCTGCTGGTGTTCACGTTCCTGGTGCCGGTCCTCTTCTACGACGAGCGCTATATTCTCGACCTCGCCATCCTCGTGCTGACTTACGTCATGCTCGGCTGGGGACTGAACGTGGTGGTCGGCCTCGCCGGCCTGCTCGACCTCGGCTATGTCGCGTTCTACGCGGTGGGCGCCTATTCCTATGCGCTGCTCGCCACCAATTTCGGGCTGTCGTTCTGGATCTGCCTGCCGCTCGCCGGCATCCTCGCGGCGTTCTGGGGCGTGCTGCTCGGCTTTCCCGTGCTGCGGCTGCGCGGCGACTACCTCGCGATCGTTACGCTGGCCTTCGGCGAGATCATCCGCCTCGTCCTGATCAACTGGCAGACCCTGACCGGCGGGCCGAACGGCGTCACCGGCATTCCCCGACCGACCCTGTTCGGCATTCCGCTGACGCCGGCCGATGACGGGCTGGCGGCCCTGCTCGGCATCGAATTCTCGCCGACGCACCGCATCGTATTTCTGTTCTACATTATCCTGGCGCTGGCGCTGCTCACCAACTGGGTCACGATCCGCCTGCGCCGCCTGCCCCTCGGCCGCGCCTGGGAAGCGTTGCGCGAAGACGAAGTCGCCTGCCGCGCGCTCGGCATCAACACCACCACGACCAAGCTGACGGCATTTGCAACGGGCGCGTTGTTCGGCGGTCTTGCCGGCGCGTTCTTTGCGACGCGACAAGGCTTCATCAGCCCGGAATCCTTCACCTTCCATGAATCGGCACTGGTGCTGGCGATCGTGGTGCTGGGGGGATGGGCTCGCAACTTGGCGTCGCGCTGGCGGCGCTCGCCATGATCGGCGGCTTCGAGCTGTTTCGCGGGTTCGACCAATACCGCATGCTGGTGTTTGGCATGGCGATGGTGCTGTTGATGATCTGGCGGCCGCGTGGCCTGGTCGGCCACCGCGCGCCGACCGTGTTCCTCAAGCGCAGCCAGGCGATCTCGTCCGACCTCGTCAAGGAGGGACACGGATGAGCGGCGATCCGATTCTCTCCGTTGATCGCCTGTCGATGCGCTTCGGCGGCATCGTCGCCGTCAACGACCTCTCCTTAGACGCCGAGCGGCGCAAGATCACTGCGCTGATCGGCCCCAACGGCGCCGGCAAGACCACGGTGTTCAACTGCATCACCGGCTTCTACAAGCCGACCTCGGGCGCCATCGGCCTCACCCATGATGATGGTCGCGCCATCCGGCTCGAGCGGCTGAACGATTTCCGGATTGCCAAACTGGCTAAGGTCGCGCGCACCTTTCAGAACATCCGCCTGTTTCCCGGCATGACCGCGCTGGAAAACCTGATGGTCGCACAGCACAACGCGCTGATGCGCGCCTCCGGGCTGACGTTCCTTGGCCTGATCGGCGCGCCGTCGTGGCGCCACGCCGAACAGGCCGCGATCGATCTGGCGCGGACCTGGCTCGACCGCATCGGTCTTCTGGATCGTGCCGATGATGCCGCCGGCAACCTGCCCTATGGCGATCAGCGGCGCCTGGAGATCGCGCGCGCAATGTGCACCCAGCCCGCCCTGCTCTGCCTCGACGAGCCGGCTGCGGGATTGAATGCGCGCGAAAGCGCTGCATTGAGCGAATTGCTGCTCTCGATCCGCGCCGACCAGGGCACCTCGATCCTTTTGATCGAGCACGACATGAGCGTGGTGATGCAAATCTCCGACCACGTCGTGGTGATGGACCACGGCGTCAAGATCGCCGAAGGCACGCCGCGCGAGGTCCGCGACGATCCCAAGGTGATCGCAGCCTATCTCGGCGCCGACGAGGAGGAAGCCATCGCGGTGATGGAGAGCGGGACGTGAGCGAGCCGCGCGACAAGTCCCCCACCTCCCCTGGAAGGGGGAGGTCGACCGCGAAGCGGGCGGGTGGGGGTCACGCTTTTCCCGCACGAAAGCTATGACCGCTAGGGCGCGATCTCTCCGCGCAAACATGACCGATGCAGAATTGCGGCTGTGGCGTGCGCTGCGCCGTGACCAACTGAATGGCCTTTCATTCAGAAAGCAGCATCCGATCGGGCCGTACACAGTCGACTTCTATTGCTCCCGTCTTCGGCTCGCTGTCGAAGTGGACGGCGGACAACACGCAGAACAGCGTAAGCAAGCCGACGATCGTCGAACACAATGGCTTGCCGAGAAAGGCGTTACCGTCGTTCGCTACTGGAACAACGATGTCCTTGCGAACCTGGAGGGCGTGCTTAGCGATCTCCTGGCGCACACCGAGAGGCTTGCGCAAGCGGCTGCAACCCCCACCCCAACCCTCCCCTTTCAGGGGAGGGGGAACCGACAAGCTCGCGCCGGGCGAAGAAGAGAGCGAGTCATGACTCACCCCCTGCTCGCGATCCGCTCGCTACGGGCGGCTTACGGCAAGATCGAGGCGCTGAAGGGCGTCGACCTCGACATCAATGCCGGCGAGATCGTCGCGCTGATCGGCGCCAACGGCGCCGGCAAGTCGACGCTGATGATGACGATCTTCGGCCGGCCCCGCGCCCGCGCCGGCCGCATCGAGTTCGACGGCCGGGATATCACCGGCGTGCCGACGCATGAGATTGCGCGGCTGCGGATTGCCCAGTCGCCCGAGGGCCGCCGGATTTTCCCGCGCATGAGCGTGGCGGAAAACCTGCAGATGGGCGCGGATGCAACCGACTCAAGCGAGGCCGACCGGGCGAGCGGCCTGGAACGCGTCTTCGCGCTGTTCCCGCGGCTCAAGGAACGCATGACCCAGCGCGGCGGCACGTTGTCCGGCGGCGAGCAGCAGATGCTGGCGATCGGCCGGGCCCTGATGAGCCGGCCGCGCCTGTTGATGCTGGACGAGCCGTCGCTGGGGCTGGCGCCCCTGATCGCGCGGCAGATTTTCGATGCGATCCGGACCCTGAACCGGCAGGACGGCTTGACCGTGCTGATCGTCGAGCAGAACGCCAACCACGCGTTGAAACTGGCCCATCGCGGCTATGTCATGGTGAACGGTCTGATCACGCTCTCCGGAACCGGCAGCGAATTGCTGCAGCGCCCGGAAATCCGCGCCGCCTATCTGGAGGGCGGCCGGCGGGAGTAGCAGAGTGGGCTATCTCCCGGGTCGTCCCCGCGAGCGCGGGGACCCATACGCCTTTCGCAGGGACGACAGCGATGCTGCGGCAAGATGCTGCGAACGGACCGTGGATTTGCCTGAAAATTGCCGATGACTTCGCCGTAAAATCAGCCGACAATAGGCGTGATTTTGGTACCCGGCCTGCCGGGTGCTTCCTGAAATCGACTGACCTGCGAGGACACCTCATGAAATCACTGAAACTTATCGGCCTGGCATTGGGCGCATCGCTGGCGCTATCGACAACGGCGCTGGCGCAGGACATCTCCATCGCAGTGGCGGGCCCGATGACGGGCGGCGAATCCGCATTCGGCCGGCAGATGAAGAACGGTGCCGAACAATTCGTGGCCGACATCAACGCTGCCGGCGGCGTGCTCGGCAAGAAGCTGGCGCTGCAGGTCGGCGACGATGCCTGCGACCCGAAGCAGGCGCGCTCGATCGCAGAAAAATTCGCCAGCGCGAAAATCCCGTTCGTTGCCGGCCACTTCTGCTCGTCGTCGTCGATCCCGGCGTCGGAAGCCTACGCCGACGGCAACGTGCTGCAGATCACACCGGCCTCGACCAACCCGCTGTTCACCGAGCGCAAGCTCTGGAACGTGGCGCGCGTCTGCGGCCGCGACGACCAGCAGGGCCTGGTTGCCGCCGACTACATCGTCAAGAACTACAAGGGCAAGAACGTCGCCATCCTCAACGACAAGACGACTTACGGCAAAGGCCTCGCCGACGAAACCAAGAAGGCGCTCAACAAGGCCGGCGTCACCGAGAAGATGTTCGAGTCCTACAACAAGGGCGACAAGGACTTTAACGCGATCGTGTCGCGCCTGAAGCGCGACAGTATCGATCTGGTCTTCGTCGGCGGTTACCATCAGGAATCCGGCCTCATTCTGCGCCAGATGCGCGACCAGGGTCTCAAGACGGTGTTGATGGCGGGCGATGCCTTGAACGACAAGGAGTTCGCCTCGATCGCCGGTCCGGCCGCCGAAGGCACGCTGTTCACCTTCGGTCCCGATCCCCGCAACAAGGCAACCGCCAAGGCGATCGTCGAGAAGTTCAAAGGCAAGAACATCGATCCCGAAGGCTACACCCTCTACACCTACGCGGCGATGCAGGTGTGGTCGCAGGCGGTGGCGAAGGCGAAGACCACCGAACCGAAGAAGGTCATGGAGACCATCAAGGCCGGCGAATGGGATACCGTGCTCGGCAAGCTGGGCTTCGATGCCAAGGGCGACATCAAGGTGATCGACTACGTCGTTTACAAGTGGGACGCCAAGGGCAACTACGCCGAGATCAATCCGAAGGGCTCCTGATCCCTTCGACAATCAGCGCCGATCACAACATCAAACGCCCCGGCCTACCGGGGCGTTTTTATTTTCGGTTCCAAATAATTTTTAACCGGCCGGAACAATTGGGTTCCCACGGCATTGTGGAGAGTTGGGGCTGAGTTCCATGTCATTGATTTCACGACCTTAACCGTTATTCCAACTTGATCTGCCGCGGGGCAGCGGGTCTATTCGTGAAATTGCATCTCAGCCAATGAGATTTTGAGATTTTGCGCGAACTGGCCGAGGAGACACCATGAGTGATCTTTCCCCTGGAGCATCTCCCTCCGCTCGCCGGGTCGCCAAACCCAAACCACCTCCCACCAACGGCACGTCCGATCCGATGCAGGATCTTTTGCACGCGTTGCAGGCAATGCGCGCCGGCGATTTCTCGGTACGCATGACCGGCGATCATCTCGGCATCGAGGGCAAGATTGCCGACACCTTCAACGAAATCGTCGCCTCCAACCAGCGAATGGCGCAGCAACTGGAGCACGTCGGCCAGGTCGTCGGCCGCGAAGGCAAGACGCGCCAGCGCGTCAAGTTCGACCTCACGAGCGGCTCGTGGGCGGACATGGAAGGCTCCGTCAACACGCTGATCGACGACCTGCTGTGGCCGACCCGCGAAGTCACGCGCGCGGTCGCCGCGGTGGCACAGGGCGATCTGCTGCAGACCGTGCAACTCAACGTCGACGGCCGCCCGCTGGGCGGCGAGTTTCTGCAGTCTGCCACCATCGTCAACACGATGATCAAGCAGCTCGGCGTGTTCACCTCGGAAGTGACGCGCGTGGCGCGCGAAGTCGGCACCGAGGGCAAGCTCGGTGGCCAGGCCCAGGTGCCTGAAGTGACCGGCGTCTGGAAAGACCTGACCGAGAGCGTCAACTCGATGGCCAACAACCTCACCGGCCAGGTCCGCAACATTGCCGAAGTGACCATTGCGGTCGCCAATGGCGACCTGTCGAAGAAGATCACGGTCGACGTCCGCGGCGAGATCCTGCAGCTCAAGGAAGCCATCAACACGATGGTCGATCAGCTCCGCTCCTTCGCTTCCGAAGTGACGCGCGTGGCCCGCGAAGTCGGCACCGACGGCAAGCTCGGCGGCCAGGCGATCGTTCCCGGCGTCGCCGGTACCTGGAAGGATCTGACCGACTCCGTCAACGCGATGTGCGGCAACCTCACCGCCCAGGTCCGCAACATCGCCAACGTCACTACCGCTGTCGCCCGTGGCGACCTCTCGCGCAAGATCACGGTCGACGTCCGCGGCGAAATCCTCGAGTTGAAGGATACCATCAACACGATGGTCGACCAGCTCAACTCGTTCGCATCAGAAGTGACGCGCGTGGCGCGCGAGGTCGGCACCGAAGGCAAGCTCGGCGGTCAGGCCCAGGTGCCTGGTGTGGCCGGCACCTGGAAGGACCTCACCGACAACGTCAACTTCATGGCTTCCAACCTGACGGCGCAGGTTCGCAACATCGCCGATGTCGCGACCGCCATTGCCGGCGGCGACCTCTCCAAGAAGATCACGGTGAACGTCTCGGGCGAAATCCTTCAGTTGAAGGAAACGCTCAACACCATGGTCGACCAGCTCAATGCCTTTGCCGGCGAAGTGACGCGCGTGGCGCGCGAAGTCGGCACCGAGGGACGGCTCGGCGGTCAGGCCAACGTGCTCGGCGTCGCCGGCACCTGGAAGGACCTCACCGAGAGCGTCAACTCGATGGCCTCCAACCTGACGGCGCAGGTCCGCAACATCGCCGAGGTGACAACCGCGGTCGCCAATGGCGACCTGTCGAAAAAGATCACGGTGGACGTCCGCGGCGAAATTCTGGAGTTGAAGGACACCATCAATACCATGGTGGACCAGCTCAACGCGTTTGCCGGCGAAGTGACGCGCGTCGCCCGCGAAGTCGGCACCGAAGGCAAGCTCGGCGGCCAGGCGCTGGTGCGCGGCGTCGCCGGCACGTGGAAAGATCTCACCGACAGCGTCAATTCGATGGCCAGCAATCTCACCGGCCAGGTCCGCAACATCGCCGAGGTCGCGACCGCGGTGGCCAAGGGCGACCTGTCGAAGAAGATCACGGTGAACGTCTCGGGCGAAATCCTTCAGTTGAAGGAAACGCTCAACACGATGGTCGACCAGCTCAACGCCTTTGCATCAGAAGTGACGCGCGTCGCGCGCGAGGTCGGCACCGACGGCAAGCTCGGCGGCCAGGCCCAGGTGACCGGCGTCGCCGGTACCTGGAAGGACCTGACCGACTCCGTGAACTCGATGGCCGGCAACCTCACCGCGCAGGTGCGCAACATCGCGGAGGTGGCGACCGCGATTGCCGGCGGCGACCTCTCGCGAAAAATCACGGTCGACGTGCGCGGCGAGATCCTGCAGCTCAAGGAAACGCTGAACACGATGGTCGACCAGCTCAACCGCTTTGCCGGCGAAGTGACCCGCGTGGCGCGCGAGGTCGGCACCGAGGGGCGGCTCGGCGGCCAGGCCAACGTGCCCGGCGTCGCCGGCACCTGGAAAGACCTCACCGACAACGTCAACTCGATGGCCGGCAACCTGACCGGCCAGGTCCGCAACATCGCCGAAGTGACCACGGCGGTGGCGAAGGGCGACCTGTCGAAGAAGATCACGGTCGACGTCAAGGGCGAGATTCTCGAACTGAAAAACACCGTCAACACGATGGTGGACCAGCTCAACGCCTTCGCCTCGGAAGTGACGCGCGTGGCGCGCGAGGTCGGTACCGAAGGCAAGCTCGGCGGCCAGGCCCAGGTGCCCGAAGTCGCCGGCACCTGGAAGGACCTGACCGACAACGTCAACTTCATGGCCTCGAACCTGACGGCACAGGTCCGCAACATCGCCGAGGTCGCGACCGCGATCGCCGGCGGCGACCTCTCCAAGAAGATCACGGTGGACGTCCGCGGCGAGATCCTGCTGCTGAAGGACACCCTCAATACAATGGTCGAGCAGCTACGCTCCTTCGCCGCCGAAGTGACGCGCGTGGCGCGCGAGGTCGGCACCGAGGGCCGGCTCGGCGGCCAGGCCGTGGTGCCCGGCGTCGGCGGCACCTGGAAGGATCTGACCGACAACGTCAACCTGCTGGCGGCCAACCTCACCACGCAGGTGCGCAACATCGCGGAAGTCACGACCGCCGTGGCGCGCGGCGACCTGTCGCGCAAGATCACCGTGGACGTGAAGGGTGAAATCCTCGAACTGAAGAACACCATCAACACGATGGTCGACCAGCTCAACGCCTTTGCCGGCGAAGTGACGCGCGTGGCGCGCGAGGTCGGCACCGAGGGCAAGCTCGGCGGTCAGGCGCAGGTCCCGGGAGTCGCCGGCACCTGGAAGGATCTCACCGACACCGTCAACTTCATGGCGGCCAATTTGACCGAACAGGTCCGCGGCATCGTCAAGGTGGTGACGGCGGTCGCCAACGGCGACCTGAAGCAGAACCTGACGGTGAAATCGAAGGGCGAAGTCGCAGCTCTTGCCGACACCATCAACAACATGACCGAGACGCTCGCGACCTTTGCCGATCAGGTCACCAGCGTGGCGCGCGAAGTCGGCGTCGAGGGGCGCCTCGGCGGCCAGGCCAACGTGCCCGGCGCGGCCGGCACCTGGAAGGACCTCACCGGCAACGTCAACCTGCTCGCCGCCAACCTGACCTCGCAGGTGCGCGCGATCGCCGAAGTGGCGACCGCCGTGACCAAGGGCGACCTGACCCGCTCGATCCAGGTCGACGCCCGCGGCGAAGTGGCCGAACTCAAAGACAACATCAACACGATGATCGGCAACCTGCGGCTCACCACCCAGGTGAACACCGAACAGGACTGGCTGAAGACAAACCTCGCAAGATTCACCAACATGTTGCAGGGCCAACGCGAACTGTCCACCGTCGGCCGGCTGCTGCTGACCGAACTGGCGCCGCTCGTCAACGCGCATATGGGCGCGATCTACCAGGTGGAGAATGGCGAGACGCCGCAATTGCGCCTGCTCTCCCCTATGCCGGCGATGGCGCCAATCCGCATCCGCAGCTCGTGCAGTTCGGCGAAGGTTTGATCGGCCAGTGCGCCATGGACAAGAGGCAGCGGCTGGTATCGGATATCCCCAGCGATACCGCTCCGATCAATTCGGCGCTGTTGCGCGTGATCCCGAAGAATATCGTCGTGCTTCCGGTGCTGTTCGAGAACCAGGTGAAGGCCGTGATCGAGCTTTCCTCGATCGGCCCGTTCACTACGTCGCAGATGACCTTCCTCGAACAATTGACCGACAGCATCGGCATCGTGCTCAACTCGATCGAGGCCACGATGCAGACCGAGGGCCTGTTGAAGCAATCCCAGCAGCTCGCCGGTGAACTGCAGACGCAGCAGAAGGAATTGCAGCAGACCAACGAGCAGCTCGAACAGAAGGCCCAGCAGCTCGCCGAACGCAACGTCGAGGTGGAACGAAAGAACCAGGAAATCGAACAAGCACGGCGCGCGCTTGAGGAAAAGGCAACGGAACTTGCGCTGACATCGAAGTACAAGTCCGAATTCCTCGCCAACATGTCGCACGAGCTGCGCACGCCGCTCAACAGCATCCTGATCCTCGGTCAGCAGCTCACCGAAAACCCCGACGGCAATCTGTCGCCGAAGCAGGTCGAGTTCGCCCGCACCATCCACGGCGCCGGCACCGATCTTCTCAACCTGATCAGCGACATCCTCGACCTGTCGAAGATCGATCCGGCACGGTGACGGTCGATGCGGAGGAAATCCTGACGTCGAGCCTGCTGGAGACCGTCGGCCGCCCGTTCAAGCACGAGGCCGAAAACCGCCACCTCTCGTTCAACATCAATGTCGACGAGACCCTTCCCCGCAGCTTGGTCACCGACTCCAAGCGGCTGCAGCAGGTGCTGAAGAACCTGCTGTCGAACGCGTTCAAGTTCACCGCGGAGGGCGGCGTGAAGTTGAACGTATCGGCCGCCGTTGGCGGCTGGAGCGCCGAGCACCCGATCCTCAATCACGCACCCGCCGTCGTCGCCTTCGAGGTGACCGACACCGGCATCGGTATTCCCCTGGAAAAGCAGAAGCTGATCTTCGAGGCGTTCCAGCAGGCAGACGCCGGCACCAGCCGCAAATACGGCGGTACCGGCCTCGGCCTTGCCATCAGCCGCGAACTCGCGAGCCTGCTCGGCGGCGAAATTCATCTTCGCAGCGCGCCCGGCAAGGGCAGCACTTTCGTGCTTTACCTGCCGTTGCATTAT
This sequence comes from Bradyrhizobium sp. RDI18, assembly GCF_043203335.1. NCBI lineage: Bacteria > Pseudomonadati > Pseudomonadota > Alphaproteobacteria > Hyphomicrobiales > Nitrobacteraceae > Bradyrhizobium > Bradyrhizobium sp. RDI18. Next base: position 1,935,973 of record NZ_JBICRN010000008.1, read on the forward strand.
TCCGGCCCCACCGTTGCGCCGCGCTCCCCTGCCTCGTCGGCATTCACACCCGCGCCTGCGCTGCAGGCGACACAGGAGCGCGCCGTCGAGCAATTGCCGGACGACCGCCTCGATCTCGCGCCGGGAGACAACATCCTCCTGATCGTCGAGGACGATCCGCATTATGCGCGGGTGCTGATCGATCTGGCCCGCGACAAGGGCTTCAAGGTGCTGGTCGCGAGCCGCGGCGCCGAAGCGCTCGAGCTCGCCAAGCAGTTCCAGCCGACAGCGGTTTCGCTCGATGTGTTCCTGCCTGACATGCTGGGCTGGACCGTGCTGAGCCAACTCAAGCATAGTCCGCTGACGCGGCACATTCCGGTGCAGATCATCACGCTCGACGAAGACCGCCAGCATGCGCTGGCGCGCGGCGCGTTTTCCTTCGTCAACAAGCCGACGACGACCGAGGGCGTCAGCGCGGCGCTGTCGCAGATCAAGGAATACGCCAAGCCCCGCCGCAAGCGCCTGCTGATCGTGGAGGACAATGCCGCCGAGCAGATGAGCATCACCGAATTGCTTGGCCATGACGACATCGAGATCCTCACCGCCGACACTGGCGCCGATGCCTTGTCGACGTTGCGGAACCAGCCCTGCGACTGCGTCGTGCTCGATCTGCGATTGCCTGACATGAGCGGCTTCGAGGTGCTCGACCGGCTTCGCAACGACGAAACTCTATCGAACGTGCCGGTCGTGGTGTTCACGGGGCGGGAACTGTCGGCCGAGGAGGATGCGGAACTTCACACCATGGCGAGGAGCATCGTGGTGAAAGGCGTCGAATCGCCGGAACGCCTGCTCGACGAAACGTCGCTGTTTTTGCACCGTGTGATCACGGAATTGCCGGTCGAGAAGCAGAGAATGCTCGAAAAGCTCAATAGCTCCGATGAGGATCTTGTTGGCAAGACCGCGCTTCTGGTTGACGACGACGCCCGCAACATTTTCGCACTATCAAGCGTTCTCGAACGGCGCGGGATGAAGGTGCTGACCGCGACGACGGGCCATGAGGCCATCGCTCTGGTCGAATCAAATCCAAATATCGCAATCGTGCTGATGGATATCATGATGCCGCAGATGGACGGATATCAGACCATCGGTGTCATCCGCGAAAATCCGTCCTTCAGCCGCCTGCCGATCATTGCGCTGACCGCCAAGGCGATGAAGGGCGACCGCGAGAAATGCCTCGAAGCCGGCGCTTCGGACTATCTCGCCAAACCCGTCAATACCGAGCAGTTGCTGCTCGCCATCCGAATGTGGTTGCACCGCTGACCGGCGTAAGCAAATGATGGATCAAGAGAAGGTAAACATTCTTCTGGTTGACGATCAGCCGGCGAAGCTGCTCGCCTATGAGGTCATCCTGAAAGAACTCGGCGAGAACCTGGTCAAGGCCTCGTCCGGGCGCGAAGCGCTCGAATTCCTGCTCAAGAACGATGTTGCCATCATACTGGTCGACGTCTGCATGCCGGAGCTCGACGGGTTCGAGCTCGCGGCCATGATCCGCGAACATCCCCGCTTCCAGAAGACGGCGATGATCTTCATCTCCGCGATCCAGGTCAGCGACATCGACCGGCTGCGCGGCTATGAGATGGGCGCGGTCGACTACGTTCCGGTGCCTGTGGTGCCCGAAGTGTTGCGCGCCAAGATCAAGGTGTTCGCGGAGCTCTATCGCAAAACGCGCCAGCTCGAACGGCTCAACGTCGAACTCGAGGACCGGGTTCGCGCGCGCACCGCCGAACTCGAGGAATCGCACGCCAGGCTTCTGGAAAGCGAGCAGCGCCGCAGTCTGGCGATCGCGGCCGGAAAGATGGGCTCCTGGGACTGGGACTGGGTCAATGGCGACTTTATGTGGGACGAAGGCCAGTATCAGATCCTCGGTGTCGATCCCGGCAAGTTCGAACTGACGCCGGCCAATATCCAGGCGCTGCTTCACCCTGACGACGTTCATGAATTGCACGAGGCGTGGGCCAGCTTCGCCCGGGGCGCGAAATCATACGAAGCGGAATTCCGCATCATCCGGCCGAATGGCGAGGTGCGCTGGTGCGCGGGAACGGCGGCGGCAAGCACCGACAAGGGCGGCCGCGTCATCCGCGTCAGCGGCGTCACCGTCGACATCACCGAACGCAAGCAGGCCGAGGAGCGGCAAAGCCTGCTGGCGCGGGAGGTCGACCACCGCGCCAAGAACGCGCTGGCACTTGCGCAGTCCATCGTCCGATTGACGCGCGGCGACAATGTAAAGAGCTACGTCCGTTCCGTCGAAGGACGGATCAATGCGCTTGCGCGCGTGCACACCGTGCTCTCGCTCTCGAGCTGGCAGGGCGCCGAAATACGCAAACTGATCGATGAGGAGCTGGCGCCCTACTCCACCGGCGACCAGATCGACTTGTCCGGCCCGGAGATCCATCTCGAGCCCGCGACGGCTCAGACGGTTGCGCTGGCACTGCACGAGCTCGTCACCAATTCGGCGAAGTACGGCGCGCTGTCTGCGCTGTCGGGCCGGCTGTCGGTGTGTTGGGAAGATCAGGCGGGCGTTCTCAAGATCATATGGTCGGAGACTGGCGGGCCACATGTCGAGAAGCCGGTGTCGCGAGGGTTCGGAACCAGAAGCGTCATCGCCAGCATCGAGTCGCAGCTTGGTGGCCGCGCGGAATTCGACTGGCGCCCGGAAGGCCTCGTTTGCCGCCTGTCGGTGCCGTTGTCGCAACGGCAGTTTGGCGCCGATCCGGTTTCGCTGATCGAGGCTGCTCTCGATGGCAATGGTCTGCGACGCGCCGAGCGGTAAGACTGCTAAAGCGCTCGTCGTCGAGGACGATGCACTGGTGCGGCGCTATGTGATCACCCAGACCGAGAGCCTGGGCTACACCACCCTGGAGGCAGCCAACGCTTCCGATGCGTTGCGCATCATCGACGATGTCCCGAACGTCGATCTGCTGTTTACCGACGTAATCATGCCCGGCATCATGAACGGCCGCCAGCTCGTCGACGAAGCGCTGAAGCGCCGGCCTGCCCTCAAGACGCTCTACACCTCGGGATATACCGAAAACGCCATCGTCCATCACGGCCGCCTGGATTCCGGCGTGCTGCTATTGGCAAAGCGCTATCGCAAATCCGAGCTTGCCCGGATGATCCGGCTGGCGCTTGCCAGTTGAAGCAAGCCCGGCGGCTGATATATCCGTGGATGGCACGCCAAAACTGATGCAGCCCTACGGACCGCCGCTTTGAAAAACCTGCTGACCGATATTTCCGGCGTTCGCGTCGGCCACGCCCATGACGCTAGCGTCGCCTCCGGCGTCACCGCGATCCTGTTCGACTCGCCCGCGGTGGCCTCGATCGACGTGCGCGGCGGCGGCCCCGGTACCCGCGAGGAAGCGCTGCTCAGCCCTGAGAGCACCGTCGAGGCAATCGACGGCATCGCGCTTGCCGGCGGCTCAGCGCTCGGACTGGATGCCGCCGGCGGCGTGCAGGCCTGGCTTGCCGAACAGGGCCGCGGCTTTCGCATCCGTGACGCGATCATCCCGATCGTTCCGGGCGCGATCTGCTTCGATCTGCTCAACGGCGGCAACAAGGCATGGGGACGCTTTCCTCCCTATCGCGATCTCGGCTACGCCGCGGCCAATGCGGCGGCTGCCGATTTCGCGCTCGGCAGCGTCGGCGCCGGTCTCGGCGCGACCACAGCCAATTTCAAGGGCGGCCTCGGCTCCGCTTCGGCACAGACCGACGGCGGCGTGACCGTCGGCGCGCTCGCGGTGGTCAATGCGGTGGGCAGCGTAACGGTCGGCGACGGCCCGTGGTTTTGGGCGGCGCCGTTCGAGCAGGATAACGAGTTTGGCGGACGAGGACTGCCGCCCTCGTTCACGCCCGATATGCTGAGAGCCCGCCTCAAGGGCGCGCCGTTAGCTGCTCCATCGCAGAACACCACGCTGGTGGTCGTCGTCACCGATGCGGTGCTGACCAAACCGCAGGCCAGGCGGCTCGCGATGATCGCGCAAACCGGCATGGCGCGCGCCATCTATCCGTGCATGCGCCGCTGGACGGCGACGTGGTGTTTGCCGCCGCGACCGGCAAGAAACCGATCGATCCACTGTTCGGCCTCACCGAACTCGGCATGGTGGCCGCCAATACGGTCGCGCGTGCAATCGCACGCGGCGTCCATGCTGCGACCGCGCTACCGTTTCCGGGTGCGCTCCCGTCGTGGAGCGATCGTTTCGGTTAGAGCATGGTCCGCTCAGGCGCTGACCGAGAGCGACGCGGTTGCGCTCGATGAGATCGCCTTGGCTTCGCGCTGAATCATCTGCTCGATGAAATTGTAGGACGATGTCGCTGATGCGGACGAGCTTCCGGAGGCCGGCGACGTCATCGTCACTTTCGAGCCGTCCGCATAGGTCAGCGACGTCGTTACCGAACCGTCGCTGTTGGTGACGGTCGTGGTGGTGGCGCCCTGCCGTGCCTGTGAGACTGGATCGGAGCCTGATCCGTCGCCACCGCTCGCCTCATCGCGATCGCGATGATGGCCCTTGTCGGGCCGGAGCGCCGATGCCAGCTCCTTGATGCTGACCGAGCCGTCGCCGTCCTGATCGAGTTTTCCGAACACGCTGTCGGCCTGCCCAATGTTGGTGCCGCCCGCGCCAAGCGCCTCTTCGAATTCCGTCTTGCTGATCTTGCCGTCACCGTCGCCGTCGATCTGCCCGAACAGGTCCCTCAGCGCGGCGTGGCGGGTCTTTAAGGCCGTCCCCGATCCTCCCGAGGACTGGCTTTGCGCGTCAAGCAGCGCGCTCATGGTTTCCGGCGATATCGACGAAAAGCCGTTGCCCGAGCCGGACCCTGGAGCGATTGATGCCGGCGTAGTCGGGGACGACTGGCCGAAGCTTGCGAAGTTCTGGCTGAGGCCGGTGGTCGGCGCAGACGATTTGGACGACGTCAGCGCCTTGAGGACATCGATGGCCGATGACGCGGCGCCCAGAGCAAAGAACATGGCGGAACTCCAACAATGCCGCGCGCAAAGCGGCCCACAGCTCGTGTTCCGTCTTCCTCAGCAAGCACCGTGCCATGAAGAAAACCCAATAAAACCGGGCTTTTCCGTATCCCGTCCGATCGGCAAACCCGGCAATAGCTGCCCGCCGCGGCAGATTTTTCCGCCCACAGGAGACGGCGGCGCCGCGCATTGCCCCCGGCCCGCCTGCATGTTACGCGGGGCCGTTCCGCCCTTTCGCAAGCCTTTCGGGAAAGCGCACATGTCCCAGCAATTTGCGTCGCGTCCCCTGGTCATCGCACCGTCGATCCTGGCGGCGGATTTCGCCAAGCTCGGCGAGGAAGTCCGCGCTGTGGACGCGGCGGGCGCCGACTGGATCCATCTCGACGTGATGGACGGACATTTCGTGCCGAACATTTCCTACGGCCCCGACGTCATCAAGGCGATGCGCCCGCATACCAAGAAGATCTTTGACGCGCATCTGATGATCTCACCCTGTGACCCCTACCTCGAGGCGTTTGCAAAGGCCGGCTGCGATCACATCACCGTCCATGCCGAGGCCGGCCCGCACCTGCATCGCTCGCTGCAGGCGATCCGCGCACTCGGCAAGAAGGCCGGCGTCTCGCTCAACCCGGGCACGCCGGCGAGTGCGATCGAATATGTCATCGACCTGATCGATCTGGTGCTTGTGATGTCGGTCAATCCCGGCTTCGGCGGCCAGGCCTTCATCAAATCCGCGCTCGGCAAGGTCAGCGATGTCAGGGCGATGGCCGCGGGACGTCCGATCGACATCGAGGTCGATGGCGGCGTCGGTCCTGACGTCGCCGGCCAGTTGGCCGCCGCCGGCGCCAATGCGCTGGTCGCGGGCTCAGCGGTGTTCAAGGGCGGCACGGTGGACAGCTACAAGGCCAACATTTCCGCAATCCGCAATGCCGCGGCGCTGGCGCGCGGCGAAGCGGTCTAGCCACCTCAATGTCGTCGAAATACTAAACGATCGGGAATTGGTAAGCGCCGGCAGGAAAGCCACACCGGGCGCGCAGCGAGCCATGGAACCCGAAAGTCCACGCTCCGGCCACAAAGCTTGACGCATCTCGCCATAAACGCGGACCAGCATCCCGCCTTCCACGGACGGGACAGAAATATGATCAAGGCCTTCACCACAGCCGCAATGCTCCTGGTACTCGCGCCCTCTGCCGCGCTCGCGCAGCGCGCGGGCGACGCGGCCCTCGGCGCCGTGGCCGGCGCCGTCGTGCTGGGCCCGGTCGGGGCTGTCGCCGGCGCCTTCGTCGGCTATACGGCCGGGCCTTCGATATCGCGCTCATGGGGACTGGAAGGCTCGCGCTCGTCGCGGCACCGCAGACAGGCTTCAAGGGATAGCGTGCGAGGCGCCAGGGCGGAAGCGGTAGGCCCCGCATCCAATTCCGCCGGTCAGGCCGAACGGAGCGGCCGCGTCACCAGCTATCCCGCGCCGAACCCGCCGCGCGCCGCCAAAACAGCGCTGCCGCCCGTCCAGACTCTCGAGTGAGCGCACGCGCCACCTGTTAAATGCTATCCGCCGGCGCCACTGCCGATCGCGGCGGCCTTGAAGCCGTCGAGTTGGGCGCCGGGCGCGATTGCGGGCTTCGCCATCGCCGTCATCTCCCGACCAGCAGGCGATCGGCCAGCCAGTGCGGCAGCCCGTTGGCGCGGATGCGGTCGGCTGCCGCTTCGACGTCGTACGGCACGCGGCAATAGGTGATTTCGCGCGATGACGTATCGAGCATCGCAAACGCCGCCGCCGGATCACCGTCGCGCGGCTGCCCGACCGAGCCGAGAACGGCGAGCCAGCGCCGGCCGCCGAGCAATTGCACCGGCACATCGGATGTTGGAACGAAGCTTGTCATCTTCGCCGCCGATGACATCGAATAGAGCGCTGGCCGGTGGATGTGTCCGCAGAAGGTGACATGGGCTTCGGCCGCCTCGATGCTGCGCGCGGCGTCCATACTGCTGCGTACATAATGCCATCGTGCCGGATGCGATGCCTCGGCATGTACGTAGAGGCGATCGTCTTCCTGCCGCGTCAGCGGCAACTCGGCGAGAAAACGCCGTTGCGGCGCGCTGAGCCTGCCGCGGGTCCACTCGATCGCGGCCTGGGCCTCGGCGTTCATGGTCTCCGACGGGGTGCTGATCGCCTGATCGTGGTTGCCGATCACGGCGATGGCGCCGTCATCGACCAGGCCCATCACGGTATCGACCGCCCATTCCGGATCGGCGCCATAGCCGACGACATCGCCGAGACAGACAATCCGTTCCGCGCCGCGGGCGCGCGCGAAATCAAGGCACGCGCTGAACGCCTGCCGGTTGGCATGGATATCGGCAAAAATGGCCAGCCGCACGCATCTCCTCCCGATCCATCATCGCGCCCGTGCCTGCGCGTGCCTTGAGGGATATATCAAACAACGAGCCGCTTGCGCAGTTCGATTGCTGATTTGGGGCGCCTCAACTTACGCTCCGGAAAAGGTTCACGGCGCCGAAATAGGTTTGCTGCTGTTCTCAGTCATCGTTGCTGCGGTCCATGTGCTGACGCTTAGAAGAGCCGCGCGAGCAAGCTAGGCCACCGCTCAATTCTAGCCCGCGATGCCCATGGCGGGATGGGTCAGCCTCTCCTGACGCCTTTCGGTTGGAACAGACTTGGCTTAAGCTGGTTCATCTGCTGGATTGGAGAATGCACAGATGAAGCCCTTCTTGATGGCGTTCGCAGTAGCACTTGTAAGCAGCACCGTCGCGCTTGCTGACACCCCAGTGACACCGGCAGAGGCCGAGAAGATCAAGGCTGCTTTGGAAGTCTTTGGCTGCACGGGCGGCAAGATGGAAAAGGAGACCGAGGCCAGCGGCTACTTTGAAGTCGATGACGCCAAATGCAAGGACGGTCAGTACGACATCAAGCTCGACAAGGACTTCAAGTTGATCGCGATGACCCGCGACTGAGCATGCTCAAGCCCTGCCCTGAGCGGCCGTCATCGCATTGACGTTTTCCGGCGCGAAGAACTCAGCGGGTGATATTGTTCCGGCATTCATCCGCGCGAACGTATCCATGGCTCTCTGATTGCCGTGAATCGCGCCAAGGAGGTGCTGCATATCCGGTGGCGGTGGTTCCAGCGTCGCCAGCATGCAGGTGAATTCATACATTGCCGCCACCCGTGAATCGCGCGCGCGATGGTAATCTCTCATCGCCGCGTCGAACGGCTGCGCTCCCGAGAAGGCCCTGTCGAGCGCGACCGCGCAGAGCTCGGCGTCATGGAAGGCGTCCATGATTCCTTGTCCGGTGATGAAGTCCCGGTTGTAGCCCGCGTCGCCGACGAGCACCCAGCCGGGGCCGTAGGGCTTGCGAAAGTAGTTCGGCACCGCCGCACCGGCGAAGCGCGCTTCGCGCTTGGCTTCGTGCAGGCGGTCGGCGAACGCCGGCGCCAACGCGATGGTCTTCAGGTAATTCCCTTCGATGTCCTTCTTGCAATCGTCGAACCTTGCGTATGGCCAACCGGCGATCACCATCGTCAGCCCGTCATGGGTTGGAGCGGCGGCAAATCCGGTCCCGTCACGGATAAATTGCTCAAACTTGCCGAACATCGGCAGTCCGCTCCAGTAGGTGTAATACGCGACGAGCAGAATCGGTTTCTCGTCATAGTGCTCTGGCCGCACCGCTTCGGCCACGAACGAGTGTCTGCCGTCGGCGCCGACGACGATTTCTGCGCGCTCGGTGATAGGGCCGCCATGCTTCGAGCGGCCCTTGATGCCGACTGCCCGTCCGTCCTCGATCAAGATTTCATCCACGGCGAAGCCTTCGCGGACTTCCGCGCCGGATTGAGCCGCAGCATCGACGAGCAGCTTGTCGAGTATCGTGCGGCGTGGACAGTACGCAACCGGCGCTTCACTCGTGCCTGGCGCGCCCACAATCGTGAAAGGACCAAAGTCGAAAGCATAGCTGTCGATCGGCGGGCACCCGGTCACAGTCAGACGATCGAGAAGGCCCCAACTGGACAGGGCATTTACGCCAAGGGGATGCAAGATGTGCGTAGAGACCGTGTCGCTCGGAAACGTTGCGCGGTCGACCACGAGAACCCGATATCCTTTCCGGGCCAGCAGCATTGCGGTCGGCGATCCCGCGCAGCGGGCGCCAACTACGATTGCGTCAAATGCCTTGGTCATCGCGGCTCTCTCCTGTGCTGACAAATCAGACGCGGGCTCGGCGCATCGCGGATCCGCGGCGTACATGGCTGGTGCTAGAGAGAAACGGGAGCCGGCGCTTCGGGAGAACGCCCCAATCGGGCCCTTGCAAACGTATGGGTGATCTTCCCCATTCGCGGGCGCCGTGGCCATGGCATGATCGCGACGTGTCGAAGCCGGCGGCAAGCCGCCGGAAGGAGAAACGATATGAGCGATACATTCGAGGGGCGTTGTCTCTGCGGTGCCGTACGCTTCCGTGCGGCTGGCCGCCCGAAATGGGTCCTGTGGTGCCACTGCGAGAGTTGCCGACGCCATACCGGAGCGCCGGCATCCGTCTTCGTTGCCTTCGACGACTCCTCCGTCACGGTAACAAGCGGAGCGATCAGCAAATACAATTCATCGCCGGGTGTGGAGCGCGGGTTCTGCGCAAGGTGCGGCTCGACCCTGACCTGCGCGAACCAGCGACGACCAAATGAGACGCACTTTCATCTCGGCGCGTTCGAAGAACCCGAGAAGCTCAAGCCCACGGGAGAGGCGTTTGCAGGCGAAAGGCTCCCGTGGCTGCGCCCGGAAGCCGCGTCCGGCTCTCCTGTTTGACCGTCCGAAGCTGATCGAAGAAACCTTCGACCTAATCTCAGCGTTCAGATCAGCTTGTGCCGGCACGCAAAGGCCGTCGCCGCGGCTCGCGAGGGGACATCAAGCTTGGCGAGGATGTTGCTGACGTGCCGGTCGACCGTCTTCTCGCTTCGGGAGAGCCTGCCAGCAATCGCCTTGTTGGTTTCGCCGGCGGCGACGAGGCGAAGAACATCAAGCTCACGTGGGGTCAGGCGATGCACATTGCTGGAAGCGACGCCCTTCGTCAGTGAGTCGATCTGCGTGAGATCGGGACCGGCACCTAAACGCTCGAAAATGGTCCGAGCCGCGTCGAACTCCAGATCGGCAGCGTCCTCGTCTCCGAGGGCGCGGCAGGCCTGTCCGATCAGCACGCGCACGCGCGCAGCCGCGTAGGGCGCCGGGATCTTCTGCCACACCTCGAAGGCACGGCGCAGCGAACCGAGTGCGGCCCGCGCGTCCCCTTCGGCGAGGTCCACCGCTCCACAGGCCTGCGCGGCAATTGCATCCGGCACGCTCGTATCGAAGCTCCGCGCAATGTCCTCGAGTTCTCGGCAGGCGTTGCGTGCGTCCCGAACGTCACCGGCGGCCAACGTGATCTCGATATAGGCGGGCAGCAAACCCATGCGTTTCAGGCGGTTCACCGTCGTGCCTGCGACGCGGCGAATGGCGATGGCTGCCGCGTCGGTGCGTCCCTGCACAAGGCGCAGCAACGCTAAGCCCGGCTGGGGCTCCAGGCCAAGCTGGCTCGCGCCTCGATACGCCTCTTCAGCCGCTGCAAACTCCCCTTTCAGACGATGGACCTCTGCCTGCTGGTAGAGCGCTCCGGCGGCAGCCCGCCGGTCGAAGCCCTGCGACCGCGCGCAGGCGCGCCGCGCTTGCTCGGTCGCCTCAGGCCAGGCGCCCTGCAACTGCAGGATCTCCGCGCGATGCACTTGGCAAACCCCGGCGAAGGCGACCATATCGGGCTGGCCCTCACACCACCGCGCCAGGGCGCCTGTCCATTCGCGGGCTCGGTCTAGTGCGTACACCTCCTGACAGGCCGCGATCACGCTGCAATACATCAAGCCGGTCACCAGCGGCGACAGCTCTCCGGCAGTGACCATGACCATGGTCTCATCCAGGAGCGCGAGTCCGGCTCCGAGCTGCGCCTGCTGCAGTCGTATGCGGCCCTGCTGGTGGCGGGCACAGGCGACGAGGTCCGGGTCGCCACAGCGCTCGCCGACTGCGGCGGCCTCGGCTGCAGCGACGAACGCGGCCTCGTACTCACCGGATCCGAGGCGTTGCTCGACGACCGGCAGCAGCAAATAGCCTCGCTCGGCGCATTCGCGCGTGTCACGCTCCAGCAAACGTTGAGCACGAGAAAACCAGCCGCTCGCACGGCCCATCTCGCCGCGCATTAGCAGGCGAAAGCCGAGCCAGAACGCGCAACGGACGGCGCGAAGACGCCGGGGAGTATCCCGGTGCGCATTGTAGGCCCGTTCGAGCGCCTTGAGATAATCCTCGTCGCGGCCGACCAAGTATGCGGCCATCGCCAGCAGTTCGAGAGCTTCGGCAGTTAACGAGGTTTCCTGGTCGGCGCGCAAGAACGCCTGGTAAGCGTCGGCCCAAGCGCGCTGTCGATAATATTCGCGGGCCAGATCGAGGTCGCCGGATTTGCTCGCACCTCCGCGCTTCTGCTGGCCCGGACACTGCTTCATGCGTTTGCTCCAGTCCCCAAGAGATAAGCGGACCCCATGAGATTTGCCAAAGCATCATATGCGGAACAGTCGACGGGCAGGATGCCTTTCGCGCGGGTAGATTTCCGATGGGAACAGTGAGCAGATCGCGAAATGTCGGCTTGGCGGTCAACGTGAGACCTCGGCACCCGATCTTGGCATGGCTGTTTCCACCGCCCCAAAACCAACATCACGGCTCGCGGGAAAACGGGCTTTGTCTTGCAAGTCGGTCCTAGAAGGATCGTCAGTGCTTGCGCGGCGCTTCCAGGCCCTTGAGCAAAAGCGCCAGTAGCGCATCGATCCGCGCCGGGGCACCCGGTTCGTTCCATTCCTCGGCATGCGCGGGATGGTGGAAGCGGCTGGTGGCATCGAAAATGGCGCGCGCCGACACCTTGACGTCGGCGACCTCGAACTCACCCTGCCTCACGCCGTCGAAGAGGATCCGGGCGATCTGATCGACCAGGCAGTCCTTGTGGCAGCTCACGGATCTGCAGGCCTCGCGCGCCAGCGCCAGGTAGGTCGCAAACATCTCGGGATCGTCGCTGAGCCGCTTGTGCTTGATCGAGAACATCGTGCGCAGCCACTTCTCCAGCCGCGCCGGCGCCGGGTCGGAGCTTTCAGCGATCTTCAGTAGAGGCGCGCTGAGACGGTCGAGCCAGCGCTTGGCCACCGCTTCGCGCAGCGAGGCCTTGCTGGGGAAATGGCGGTAGACGCTGCCGTGGCTGACATCCAGCGCGCGGGCGACGTCCACCACCGTTGCCTTGGCGAGCCCGTAGCGGCGCAAGACGTCCTCGGTGACCTCCAGGATCTGTTCGGGGGTCAAAACCACGACTTCGTTCATGCGCGCACCTGCGAAACGATGGGACGGGTGGTCATTCTAATCCCCTTGCAATCCGCGTTGTAAATCCTTTGGCGGATTAATGTTTCACCGGTTCGAGCCGCTCGGCCTGGGCGGCCAGATGGCGGGCGACGCTCTGATTGAGCCAGCGCTGGAGTTGGGCGGTGAGATGAATGAGATGGGCAGTCATTGGCGTAGTCCTTTGCAAGTCCCCGGGCTCAGAGCCAACGAGCCGGGTGACGCCCGATTCCGGCGTCGGCAATGGATATAGCATCTCTCGCTGACAGATTTCAATATCTGTCAGTCAATAATCCGTGAGTGACGCCCTCCCGAGGCCCGCCGCTTCCCGCCCCAAGTCTATTGCTCGTCCTTGGGCGGCATCCGCGGCGGGAGCAGCGGCGTAAACGACACTCCGTCGCCGTCGCGGGGAGCCGCGGCCAATCCCCCGCCCGTGGAGGGATCGCCCCCCGACGTATCGATGATCGCCGTGGGCATGATGTACTCCCGGGCGGTCCCAAGCAGGCTGCCCCCGCCATCGCCAAAGTCGGCGGCGCGGCCGCCCTGCGGCCGGCCAGCGGCGATCTCACTGGCCGCCTTGTCGGTCTTCTGCGCGAGTTTGTCGCTATAGGGAATGCGAAAGGCCCTTGGCACACCGCTCGGCCGGTTGCCGTCATCGAGCGTCTCGACCCAGAGATAGATCGAGCCCGGATCGCCTTCCAGCGAGTGCGGCTCCACGATCCGGGCCTGTAGCAGCTTGAAGCTTGCGGGAAGCCTGTCGACGCTGGCCCACCCCAACAGGCCGCGCACGCCCATGAAGCTCGCAATGTAGAACGCGCTCGTCACCACGACGGCGACTGCCTTGGCCGACCAGGGCAAGCGCGCATAGACGAGGACAATCAGCAACAGCGCGCCAATCAGCGCGTAACTGACAGAGAGCGTGACGACGACCGATTGCAGGCTATTCACGTCGCGGCATCCTGACGCCGGTTTTCGGATCGAGATCCGCGCCATTGGCACGGACGTTGCGGAACGTCTCCATCAGCGACTTCTGCCGTTGCTGAACGTCGAGCACCTTGCCTTCGGCATCGAGCCAGAACCGCAGCGCGGTCTTTTCCTCGCCGGTGTGGTCGAGCGTCAGCTTGTTGTCGAAGATCACCTGCGCGGTCGGATTGAGTTTTTGGACTTTCACGCTCACCGCGACGGGCTGGCCGGTCGTCGCCTGGAAGTGCGAGACGTTGACGGTGTATTCACCGGCGACGATGCCGCGCACGGTGACGATCTCTTCCCTGATCGGCGACGCAATCTTCTTGCCGTTGACGATGATGAAATTGTTGGCGCCGCCGCGGTCGTCGCGATCGAGCGTGAGGAAACCGGCTTCGCGGTGGCGATACCAGGCGATGTTGCCGGCGGGGTCCTGCACGAACAGATCGAGATCGTCGGGATGATTGTCCGGCCAGTCCATCGTGATGATGAACTCGGCCTTGGAATCGATCTTGCCGTCCTTCGCGTCCGGCGAGACTGCGAGCAGCGCCAGGAAGAACAGGAACGCAATCACCTGAAGCGCCTTGAACAGCATGACGCCGAGCGGATCGAAGGCCTCCTCGCGCGGATAGAGACCGAAATCGTCCATCATGCCGGCGTTCCAGTATGGTGTTCCAGGGCCGGGGTGACGTGCGTCTCGGTCAGCATGACGGCATCGGAAAACACCCGCTGGGTCGCAGCATCCAGCATGTAGTACTGGATCTTCACGAGGATGGATCCGATCAGGCCGGCCAACGTCGTGTACATGGCCACAGCCATGCCGTCGCTCATCAGGCCCATCGATGATTTCATCGCGACCTTGTCGGCCGCATCGAGGGTGGCGATCGGCGCCAGCATGATGATGAAGCCGATGATGGTGCCGAGCAGCCCGAGCTTCATCAGCGTGTCGGACACGAACGCGCCAAATCCGTTGGAGCCACGCAGCCGGTCGGCGAGCGAGCGGAGCAGCAGCGTCTGGTCGATGCGCCCGGCCGCCTGCGCCCTCGCCTTCTGCACCAGGCTGCGTATGTGATCCGTCACCAGCCCGCCCGGCAAGGCGCGCGCATCCTCGTCCAGCCCCCTTGCGCCGCCCGGGACCGACAGGATCGCGCGGCAGCGTCGCGTGATCTCGCCTTCACGCGCGATCGCGCGTGTCCGCCAGAAGCAATGGAAGCAAGTGACGATATAGAGGACGGCAATGACGCTCGAAATGTAGGTGCGGTCTGAAATGATCATCAGATGGAGCAGACCGTATCGCCACAAGAGCACCACGGCGAAGACCGAGAGCCCGGTGAAAATCATCCATAGCAGGAGCACGCTGCGTTCCGACGTATCCGCGCCGGATGATGCGGTCTCGGCGCCAGCCGTTGCACTCATGCTGCGTCAGCTCCCTGTGAACGCGCGCCGCGGCCGGAAGGCCGCCTGCGAAAATAGGCCCTGGCTTTGATAGATCAGCGGTCACGACCGCGTCCAAAGACATATGCCCACGGTTGGTTGGGAAATTTTCCCGAACTAGAATTCGCTGCATTGGCACGGGTTGGCGGTGCTGTTACGCTTATCCGCACGTTCGGGAGTGATCGCATGCGCCTCGTGCTTCAGCTCGTCGCCCGCTTGTTTCTCGTGGTCATCCTGTGCCTGGGAGCGGCGACTATCTGGGCAACGATCGACGCGCATCGCAGCGTCGATCGCGCCACGGCCGCCTCCGCCGAGCGTGTCTCGGTGGCGCTGGAAGCGCTCTACTGGCGCGAATTGATGTTGCGCAGCAACAGGATGCGCGAGCAGCTGCTGCCGGTGCCGGAATGGCGCACCATCGAAACGATGGGGCTGATCTCGCCGGGCATCTGCGTCCGGCTCGAGCCGGCGGGCGCGTTCGAGAGGCCGCTCTGCGGCCAGAGCAAGGGGATCGGCCAAGCTCCACCGGGCTGGTTCGCGGCCACCGTGCAGACACTGCTTGGGGATCACGCCGCGTTCGTCCGGCCGATCAGCACCCGCGCGGCCAATGCAGGCAGCGTCTCGGCCGCTGCCGATCCAGATACCGCCATCGCACTCGCCTGGCAGCACATCCTCGGCAACATCCACGTCGCCCTGCTGATGGCGGTGGCGATCGCGCTGCTTGCTTCACTTGCGATTGCGCATACGCTTGCGCCGGCGCAGCAGATCGTCGCCGCGCTGCAGCGGATGGCGCGCGGGCAATACAGCACGTCGCTGCCCCGCTTCCGATCGATGGAACTTGCCATGATCGGACAGGCCGTCGGCGATCTCGGCGACCGCCTCGCGCAGTCGATGGAGGAACGCGCCGCGCTGACCCGGCGCCTGCTCGAAATCCGCAGCGACGAGCGGCGGGCCCTTGCCCGTGAACTGCATGACGAATTCGGACAGAACCTGACGGCGATACTCGCTTTCGCCAACACGATCGAAGCAACCAGCGCGCGGGAAAAGGACAGAAGCGAGGTCGCGCAGGACGCGCGGATGATCTCGCAAGCCACCCATCGCATCATAGCGTGCCTGCGCGATACGTTGAACCGCTTGCGTCATCCGCCCGCCGAGGAACTCGGGCTCGAAGCCTGCCTCGTCGATCTCGTCGATAGCTGGCGCTCGCGGAATGCGACGCAGCCGACGATCCAGCTCGATCTCAAAGGCGATCTCGCCGACGTCCGCGGCGCCGTCGCTGCGACCGCCTATCGGGTTGCCCAGGAGTGCCTGACCAATTCCTTGCGGCACAGTTCGGCGCGGGTGATCGTGCTGCGGATCGAGCGGCGCACCGGTGCGGAAAATGCGCTGCTGGTCCACGTCGAGGACGACGGCGGCGGCGATGCGGCCAAACTGGCCCGCTCTCCCGGCTTTGGCCTGACCGGCATTCGCGAGAGGGTCACAGCGCTCGGCGGCTCGCTGTCGATCGCGGATGCGAACCGCGGGGTGAGCGTGGCCGCCACGATCCCGCTTGCAGCCTGATGACCGCGTCGCAGACCAAAGGCATTTCGATCCTGCTCGTCGATGACCATCCCGTGGTCCGGCAAGGCTATCGGCGCGTGCTGGAGCACCAGGATGATTTCCAGGTGGTGGCCGAGGCCGACAACGCCGCCGACGCCTATCGCGCGTTCAAGGCGCACGCTCCTGACGTCGTGGTCATGGACATATCGATGCCGGGCGCCAGCGGGCTTGAAGCGATCAGGAACATTCGCGCCCGCTCCTCCGACACCCGCATTCTCGTCTTCAGCATGCACTGCGAGGCGGCGCAGGTGAAGGCCGCCTTCAATGCCGGCGCGAACGGCTACGTCACGAAGGGCTCCGACCCATCAGCGCTGATCCGGGCGATCCGTTCGCTGGTGCGCGGCGAACAGGCGATGAGCGACGATATCGCCCGCGTGCTGGCGCTGGAAAGCCTCTCCCCCTCGGGATCGCTGCTCGATCAGCTCGGCGAGCGGGAAATCGAGATCCTCAGGCAATTGGCTGCCGGCGCGACCACGGAGCAGATCGCCTCGAACCTCAACCTCAGCATCAAGACCGTGCAGAACTACCACTACCTGATCAAGACCAAGACCGGCATGCGGACGGACGCGCAGCTTGTCCGCCTGGCCGTGGAGTGCGGGCTGGCCAGCCTGTAACGACGGCCCGGGCAGTTTTCGTCCGGCCAGGCCCTTGCAAAAGGTCCGGTTTTCCCCGCTCGCGGGCCGCCGTGCGGGTGGCCTCCACGGGCACGATTTGCTAAAGCGCAGCGTAAAAACAAATCGGCCGGGATCGCCTCGCGCGCCTCGCCTGCCCGTTTCGGAGTTTTCGATGATCCCCCGCTATACCCGCCCGGAAATGGCCTCCATCTGGGAGCCGCAGACGCGTTTCAAGATCTGGTTCGAGATCGAGGCGCATGCGGCTGATGCGCTGGCGGAACTCGGCGTGATCCCCAAGGAGGCCGCGAAGACAATCTGGGCCAAGGCCAAGCACGCCACCTTCGATGTGGCGCGGATCGACGAGATCGAGCGCGAGACCAAGCACGACGTCATCGCCTTCCTGACCCATCTGGCCGAAATCGTCGGCCCCGAGGCGCGTTTTGTCCATCAGGGCATGACCTCGTCCGACGTGCTCGACACCTGCCTCAACGTGCAGCTCACCCGCGCCGCAGACTTATTGATATCGGACCTCGACAAGGTTCTGGCCGCGCTGAAGAAGCGCGCGTTTGAGCACAAGATGACGCCGACCATCGGGCGCTCCCATGGCATCCACGCCGAGCCGGTGACGTTCGGGCTCAAGATGGCCTACGCCTATGCGGAATTCTCCCGTGCCCGCGAGCGCCTGGTTGCCGCCCGCAAGGAAGTCGCGACCTGCGCGATTTCGGGCGCCGTCGGCACTTTTGCGCAGATCGATCCGCGCGTGGAAGAGCATGTCGCCAAGGCGATGGGGCTGGAGCCGGAGCCGATCTCCACGCAAGTGATCCCGCGCGACCGGCATGCAATGTATTTTGCGACGCTTGGCGTGATCGCCTCTTCGGTCGAGCGGCTCGCCATCGAAATCCGCCATCTGCAGCGCACTGAGGTGCTGGAGGCCGAAGAGTTCTTCTCCGAGGGCCAGAAGGGCTCGTCGGCCATGCCGCACAAGCGCAACCCGGTGCTGTCGGAAAATCTCACCGGCCTGTCGCGCATGGTGCGCGCCTATGCGATGCCGGCGATGGAAAACGTCGCCCTCTGGCACGAGCGCGACATCTCGCATTCTTCCGCCGAACGCATGATCGGACCGGACGCCACCGTGACGCTGGACTTCGCGCTAATGCGGCTTGCCGGCCTGATCGAGAAGCTCCTGATCTATCCCGCCAACATGCAGAAGAACCTCGACCGCCTCGGCGGTCTCGTGCATTCGCAGCGGCTGCTGATCGCGCTGACGCAGAAGGGCGCCAGTCGCGAGGACGCCTACAAATACGTCCAGCGCAACGCCATGCCGGTCTGGCGCGGCGAAGGTGACTTCCAGACGCTGCTCAAGAAAGACCCCGACGTGAAGAAGCACCTCTCCGATGCCGAAATCGAGGAGCAGTTTGACCTCGGCTATCACTTCAAGCACGTCGACACGATCTTCAGGCGCGTGTTCGGCGAGAGCTGACTGCGCACCCGTCGGAACGCTTGACGGTCATCTCTCGGCCTGCAGCAACCCAACCGCGAGATATCGGAAAGCCTCGACAGCCTTTGCAAAGACGGCGTGCGGATCGTCGGCTGCGGCAATCCAGAGCGAAGCGTTGAGCGCCGCTCCATTGATGAGCCGCGCGGCAGCTTCCGCATCCATCGGCCTCACCGTTCCTTCGTCGATAAGCGCCTGGATCGTTTGCGTGGTCGCGCGAAGACACGCAGTCTGATTGGGCCATAGCGATGGATCGCCGAGCACGGCCGGCCCGTCTAGCAGCATGATGCGCTGGATCTCCGGCTCCAGCGCCATCTCGATATAGGCGACGCCCTCGGCGAGAAAGCCGAGCCACCGGGTCTCCGCCTGATTTTGCGCAGCGCGCATTCGCGCCACCATTTCCGCGTCGATCTGGCCGATCACGGCCTGCAGCAGACCCTTCTTGTCGCCGAAGTTGTGATAGAGCGCACCGCGCGTCAGACCGGCCTCGGCGGTTAGATCGTCCATCGACGCCGCCGCATAGCCTTTGGTCGCGAACGCCTTACGGGCGGCCTGGATGAGCTTGGCCCGGGTTTCCTCCACCATCTGTGCGCGTCGCTTCGCGGCCACCGCTATCTCCGCAAATCACATACGCTCCGTATGCTAATTGACATACGCCGCGTATGTAGCCTATAGAAACATACGGAGCGTATGTCAATTTAGCGCTCGAGTAGGATGCAAACAGCCGGACCCATGGAGGTCTGGCTTGCCTGTGAACAGGAGTGACGTCATGGCCAAACGCGATGCAATCTTCCCTGCCGGCCGGCAGGCGCTCTACGAGATCAACCGTTATTCGGCGGCGATCCGCTCGGGCGACCTTCTGTTCGTCTCGGGCCAAGTCGGCAGCCGCGATGACGGGTCGCCCGAGCCAATCTTCGAAAAGCAGGTCCAGCTTGCGTTCGACAATCTCTCGGCCGTGCTGAAGTCTGCCGGTTGCACATTTGACGACGTCGTTGACGTGACCACGTTCCATACCAATCCGGCCGCACAGTGGGAGGCGGTCAACGCAATTCGCATGAAGGAGATCGGTGAGCCGCCCTATCCGAACTGGACTGCGGTGGGCGTGAACTGGCTGGCGGGTTTCGATTTTGAAATCAAAGTCATTGCGCGACTTCCTCAGTCCACCTGATCGATTGGCGGCGAGCGTGCAAGGGACGAACGGCCGTCCGTCGTCTCAGGACACCCCATCTTCCATCGACTGCAAGGGCAGCGGACGAGCCTCCGCTTGTGCGTCCTGGGTGCCACCCCAGCAGTTTTCCGGCCTTGCCAAGCCGATTTAGATGGTTCCAAATCGTCGTAACCGCCGTCGACAAGCCGCATGACCCGCCGGCACCCTCAAGCAACCTGACGGTAACCGCAAATCGGCTAAGGTCGCAGCGTGTCATCATTGCCGAAAATCCTCGTCTTCGACTCCGGCCTTGGCGGCCTCTCGGTCGTGCGCGAGGTCGTCCGCGCCCGGCCCGACGCGCACTACGTCTATGTCGCCGACGACGCGTTCTTTCCCTATGGCCATCACAGCGAGGAAGAGATCATCGCCCGCGTGGTGCCGCTGGTCGGCGAGTTGATCGCCCGCCACGCCCCTGCCCTGGTGGTGATTGCCTGCAACACCGCTTCCACGCTCGTGATGTCGCATCTGCGCAACGCCTACAGCGTGCCGTTCGTCGGCACCGTGCCTGCGATCAAGCCGGCCTGCGCCAGCTCGAAGACCAAACGCGTGTCGGTGCTCGGCACCAAGGGCACCGTCAAGCGCGAATACACCAAGCGCTTGATCGATGATTTTGCGCAAGGCTGCGAAGTGACGCTGGTGGGATCGGCAGAACTCGCTTCACTCGCCGAATCCGCACTCAGCGGCCACGACGTGCGTGACGAGGATATTGCGGCGGAGCTCGCCCCCTGCTTTCTCGGCAGCGGCGAGCATCGCACCGACACCGTCGTGCTGGCCTGCACCCATTTTCCGCTGTTGCTCGACCGCTTGACACGGCTCGCGCCGTGGCCGGTCGACTGGATCGACCCGGCACCCGCGATCGCCCGGCGCGTGGCCGAGCTGCTGGGGTCGCCAGACCGGCAAAGCGATGAGGCCGGGGCCGAGATGATTTTCACCTCCCAGCGGCCGCACACGCTGAGCCAGGCGCTGATGCCGTTTTTCGGCGGCCGCGTGCTGGCGTAAGGTCGCCAAGGCGCGTCGCGGTACGCTGGAAGCAGGATGCAACTTCTTATGTCGTTCCCAGGCCGGCCTTGGCGCATTGCTCGTCCTGGTCACCGGTGACGCCGCTCACTCCCACTCCGCCTGTGACTTTTCCGTCGACCATGATCGGCAATCCGCCCGGCGAGGCGAAGACACCGGGAAGTGTGGCCGTGGCCGGCCCACCTTTGTTGATCGCCTCCATGAAAACGCGTGTCGGGCGGCGATAGGTCGCCGCGGACCTCGCCTTACCGACGGCGATGTCCATGCTGCCCGTCTGCGTGTTGTCCATGCGTTCGAAATACACCAGGAATCCGTGATTATCGACCACAGCGACAGCCACGTTCCACCCGTTCTTCTGGCATTCGGCAAGTACGCCGGCTGCAATCTTCTTCGCACCCGCGGCATTGACCGCCGTGCCGTAGTCAGGACGCTTGTCCTGAGCGGATGCGCCAATGGTAAGGGCGGCGAGTGCAGCAGCGACAAGAATTGTCCTCATCTTCGACTCCTCCCTGGGTTTATTGTGCTGGGGATCATACCGGGACGGATGAAAACGTCGATGTCCAATGATGTCGCAAAGCCGCGTGCCGGCGTAAGGTGCCGGGCATTGATGAACCTGTTTAGGGCTTCTGAAGATCGCGGACGTCAGCGAAGGTAAGCGGGACCTCGCCGCTCCTGCGCGTCAGGCTGAGCTTGCGAGCCCAATTGAGCGTCGGCACTTCGACGAGCAGGTGCAAGACCGCCGCGAGGCCGATCGAAAGCAAAATGCTGGCGACGATGACGCCGGCCGGAGAAATCTGCCACAGCTCGGGAAAGTTCGCGATCCATGTGATCAGCAGGTAATGTGAGATGTAGAGCGAATAGGAGATGTTGCCGAACCATTGCAGGATGCGGGAAAAGGAAGCGCCGTGGAGTTCGGCCGAGACGACGGTATAGATGAGGAGTGCCGCACCAAGACCATAGGTCGGCACGCGTGCGAATTGAGGACTGCTCGATCCGTGGACGAAAATCCAGTACCAGCCCGCAGTGAACAAGGCTGCGGAGATAGCCGTGGTGTATGGCAAAACAGGCAGCGTTCCCTTCATCCGAACAAGGTAAGCGATAAAGACGCCGGCGCCGAATTCCAGAATCAGGGGATGCGAATAGAGCCCGAGAGGCAGCTTAAAAACGATCGCGACCACCGAAACGCCGAGGCCTGCGAACAAGAGCTCGAAAAGGCGGTGCGGTGCAATGGCAAGTATCACCGCGACAACAGCGTAGAAGTGCATTTCAAACGCGATCGACCAGGCGGGTCCGATATACCAGTTAGGAAAGTCCCATGCGAAGAGGTGGCCGAGGTCCAGTGCGGGTCGATCTCCCGGTGCGAGTGCGATCCAGTATGAACTGATAAACGCCGCCAGCAATACAAGCCAATACATCGGATAGATTCGAACGGCCCTTCTGAAAACGAAATTCAGCGCGTCGGTTTGCGACGCGGCCGTAGTCGCGATGATGAACCCGGAAATGACGAAGAAGATGTCGACGCCGCTCGCCAGGATCGTGTGCGCCGCTTCCGCGGCACTTTGCGTCGCCGAATCAGAGCGAGCGATTACCGCGTGTCCGCAGACGACAGCCAGCGCCGCGACGCCGCGCATGGCTTGCACACCATTGAATGTCCGCATAACGCCCCGGCACGCTCATCTTTATGAGCCGCATTTTTGCGGGCAAGATGTTAACATATTGTTGTGAGGTTGATGCATGTCCGTATCGGCATGCATGGCGGGCCGAATGCGATGCGCAAAAAGCAGGTGGCTCGATGGTCCACGAATTATCCATACGATGCCGAGCGCCGAATTTTGAATCGATCGTTTGAAGAGGGAGTTTCCGCCTTGACCTCCGCAAAGCCAGCGCCGCTCAACCGCCTCCGCCAGGCGTGGCGGGAGGGACGTCCGACCTTCGGCGCGATCGCGACCATCCCCTCGATCCAGACCGTGCAGATCATGGCGCGTTCGGGAATCGACTTTATCATCGTCGATCTCGAGCACGGCCCGATCGATCTCGGCTCGGCGCATGCGATGGTTACCGCGACATCTGGCACGCCCTGCGTGCCGATGGTGCGGATTGCCGCCAACGAGCCTTGGCTGGCGAAAGCGCCGATGGACCTTGGCGCGCTCGGCATCAACTTTCCGATGATCTGCAGCCGCGCTGAGGCCGAAAAAGCCGTGCGCAGCGTGCGCTATCCGCCGAAGGGCGACCGGCTGTGGGGCCCGTTCCATGCGCCGTTCCGCTGGGGCGTGTCGATGGCGGATTACATGGCGACCGCGGACGACGACATGATCTGCATGGTCACCATCGAGCATGTCGAAGCGGTCGAGCGCATTGACGAGATCATGGCGACGCCTGGCATCGATGTCGCCGTGATCGGCCCCGGCGATCTCGCCACCTCCATCGACAAGCGAGGCCTGCCCGATGATCCCGAGGTGGTGGCGCTGATGAAGCGCGCCGAGGAAGGCATCCTCAGGAGTGGCGTACCAATCGGCGGCGTCGCGCGCACGGCCGAGCAAGCCAACAAGATGATCGACCGCGGCTACGTCGCGCTGGCGCTCGGCTTCGACTGGTCGCTGTTCCAGCGCGGCATCGCGGTAAGCTTTGAAGGGATCAAGCGATAGGTGCCGAGACGGCGGCAAACCCTTCAAAGTTCTCGGGGTTTACGGGAGCCCCTCGGGACTGCGGCGCCGGCAACCGGGGCGATCCGGATCCGAACCTTCTGGCGTCAAAACGCCTTGTTCGTGCTAGATGAGATGCTGGCAGGTTGCCAGGGCGGGGCCTGCCGGCTTTTTGATTGATCTATTGCGGAAACGCGGGCGGAGCGATGCGCGGAACGGTTCGAAAAATCACACTACCGCGCCGTCTGGTCGCCGACCTCATGCACGCCTCGAACCGCGTGCCCTTTGTTTCGCTCTCGCGGCCGCTTCATATTCGAGCCCTGCAGGAAGCCCGCGCGCAGGCCGCCCAGCGGCCGGGCTGGGCCGCGATTTTCGTCAAGGCCTTCGCGCTGGTGGCCAAGGAACAGCCGATCCTGCGCACCCTCTACGTCAAATGGCCGGTGCCGGCCTTCTACGAACTGCCGCGCAGCGTCGCGATGGTGGCGATCGCCCGGGTCGATGACGGCCAGGATTGCGTACTGCCACAAAAAGTCGCCGCGCCCGACGAAATGCCGCTTGCCGAGGTCGATGCCCTGATCCGGCACGCCAAGGTGGCGCCGATCGACGAGGTGCCGGCGTTCCGGAAGATCCTGCGAACCACGCGGCTGCCGCTGCCGCTGCGGCGGCTGTTCTGGGCGGTCGGGCTGAATTTCGGCCGCCAGCGGGCCAATTATTTCGGTAGTTTTGGGGTCACCTCCGTGGCCGCCTATGGCACGGGCCAGCTCCATGCCATTAGCCCCGGACCCTTTGTCCTGAGCTATGGGGTGGAAAAGCCCGACCAAACCATCGATGTCGTCTTGCGCTGGGATCACCGGATTACCGATGCGGCCCCGATGGCCAGGGCGTTGAACCGGTTGGAACAGGTGCTGAACGGCGAAATATCAGCCGAATTGCGGGCCAATCGGCAGCAAACCGAGCCCAAACCGGTCCGCGCGGTCGCGACGTGACGGCCCCCTCTGGTCGTCATTCCGGGATGGTCCGAGGGACCAGACCTCAGATGCGCAATTGCGCATCGGGGAATCTCGAGATTCTCAGGGGCGCAAGGCCCATAGTTCGATGCTTCGCATCGCCCCGGAATGACGGTCTCCGTGAGGTCCCTTTTCATTGACAGAACGGCGGTTTCTCCCTAAGAACCCGCTTGCTCGCGGGCCGGTTTCGGCCCGCGATGCGTTTCGCGACCCGTGGTCCTCCCCGAGCTTTCGAGGCGGACCTGTCGGCCCCGGCAACCCCGGTGCACAGGAGGGCGCGTTTCCTCAAAACTCAAACTCTTAAGCAGAGGACGCGATGACAAAGCGCAGTGAGGCGAAATACAAGATCGATCGCCGTATGGGCCAGAACATCTGGGGCCGCCCCAAGAGCCCCGTGAACCGCCGGGAATACGGCCCCGGCCAGCACGGCCAGCGCCGCAAGGGCAAGCTGTCCGACTTCGGCGTCCAGCTCCGCGCCAAGCAGAAGCTTAAAGGCTACTACGCCAACATTTCCGAGCGTCAGTTCCACGGCATCTATGTCGAGGCCGGCCGGATGAAGGGCGACACCGGTGAGAACCTGATCGGCCTCTTGGAGCGCCGTCTCGACACCGTGGTCTACCGCGCCAAGTTCGTCGCGACGATGTTCGCCGCGCGTCAGTTCATCAACCACGGCCACATCAAGGTGAACGGCCGCCGCGTCAATATTCCGAGCTACAAGCTCAGGCCCGGCGACGTCGTCGAGGTCAAGGAATCCTCCAAGCAGCTCACTCCCGTTCTGGAAGCAAGCCAGCTCGGCGAGCGCGATGTGCCCGACTTCATCGAAGCCGATCACTCCAAGATGACGGCGAAGTTCACCCGCATCCCCGCGCTGTCGGACGTGCCGTTCGCAGTGCAGATGGAGCCTCATCTGATCGTCGAATTCTATTCGCGCTGATCGGTTTTCAGTTACGAGATATCAAAGGCCCCGGTTTTGCCGGGGCCTTTTTGTATGCGAGTATGGCGTCGTCTCAACGCCGAGCCTCGCTGTGGGCTTGAACCAAGCGGGATCAACATGCGCTTGCGCGACTGCCACAACTTTCATGATTTCCGCAGGTTGGCCCGGCGGCGGCTGCCCGGCCCTATCTTCGACTACATCGATGGCGCGGCCGACGACGAGGTGACCCATCGCCGGAACACCGCAAGTTTCGAGCGCTGTGACCTGGTACCCAATGTCCTGCGCGGCGTCGAAAACATCGATATGTCGGTGACGGTCCTGGGCCAGAAGCTCGCGATGCCGATCTATTGCTCTCCGACCGCACTGCAACGCCTCTTCCACCATACCGGCGAACGCGCCGTCGCCGCCGCTGCGGCGAAGTACGGCACGATGTTCGGCGTATCCTCGCTCGGCACGGTAAGCCTCGAGGAACTGCGCAAGGCCCACGACACGCCGCAAGTCTATCAATTCTATTATCACCGGGATCGCAGCCTCAACCGCGCGATGATGCAACGCGCGAAAGAAGCCGGCGTCCAGGTGATGATGCTCACCGTCGACAGCATCACGGGCGGCAACCGCGAGCGCGACAAGCGCACCGGCTTTTCGATTCCATTTCGGCTGACGCTTGCCGGGATGTACCAGTTCGGGATCAAGCCGGCCTGGGGCATCAATTATCTCACGCACGAGCGGTTCAAGCTTCCGCAACTGGACCAGCACGTCGACATGGGCAGCGGCGCGCTGTCGATCTCCAAGTATTTTACCGAGATGCTGGACCCCTCGATGAACTGGGACGATGTGGCTGAAATGGTCCGGCTATGGAACGGGCAATTCTGCCTGAAGGGCGTCATGTCGGTGGCGGACGCCAGGCGCGCCGTCGAGATCGGTTGCACCGGCATCGTGCTGTCCAATCATGGCGGCCGGCAGTTGGACGGTTCGCGCGCGCCATTCGACCAATTGGCCGAAATCGTGGACGCGGTCGGCGATCGAATTGACGTGATCATGGACGGCGGAATTCAGCGGGGCACCCATGTCTTGAAGGCGTTGTCGCTTGGAGCCAAGGCCGTTGGCGTTGGACGCTATTATCTTTATCCTCTCGCGGCGGCCGGCCAGGCCGGCGTCGAGCGGGCTCTCGACCTGATGCGGTCGGAACTCGAGCGGGGAATGAAGCTGATGGGATGCACTGCGATCAATCAGCTCTCTCGCGAAAATCTGCGGTTCAGGTAATTTCTGTCCCGCCATCAAGTCCAAAAGAGACGAGAAACTGCCATGCACTACACCCCTGCCCCGCGAGATCCCAAGGCCGATCCCATCCGCATCAACCTGCTGTCGGACACCCAGACGCGACCGACGCCTGCGATGCGCGAGGCGATGGCGCGGGCGGAGGTCGGCGACGAGCAGATCGGCGACGATCCGACGGTGAATTTGCTGTGCGAGCGCGTGGCGGACCTGCTCGGCAAGGAAGCCGCCGTGTTCATGCCGTCGGGCACCATGTGCAACGTCGCGGCTACCCTCGCCCATTGCCGGCCGGGCGATGAAATTCTGGCCCATGCCACCGCGCATATCATTGCCCGCGAAGGCGGCGCACACGCAGCGCTCGGCGGATTCCAGATCATGCCGCTGCCGGGCGATGACGGGCAATTCACGCCCGAAACGTTCCGCGCCGCGCTGCACCCGCGCTCGCGCTACCAGCCGCCGCAGACCGTCGTCAGCGTCGAGCAAACCGCCAATATCGGCGGCGGCACGATCTGGAAGAAAGCGGTGCTGGATGAAATCGTCGAGATCGCCAAGGCACATGGGCTGATCACCCATATGGATGGCGCGCGCCTGTTGAACGCTTGCGTCGCCACGAAAATATCGGCGCGCGACATGGCCGCGGGATGGGATTCAGCCTGGATCGATTTCTCCAAGGGCCTCGGCGCGCCGATCGGCGGCGTGATCGCGGGCTCGCGCACCTTCATCGACGACGTCTGGCGCTGGAAGCAGCGCCTCGGCGGCTCGATGCGGCAGGCCGGCATTTGTGCCGCGGCCTGCGTCTACGCGCTCGACCATCACGTCGACCGCCTCGCCGACGATCACGCCAATGCGCGTGCGCTGGCGCGGGGGCTGTCGCAGATCGACGGCATCGAGGTGCAAGAGCCTGAGACCAACCTGGTGTTCTTCAAGCCTGACAGAGCCGGCATCGCCGGCGACAAAATGGTCGAAGCCTTGCGCAAGCGCGGCGTGCTGCTCGCGATGATGGACGGCCGCATTCGCGCCTGCACGCATCTCGACGTCAGCGCTGCAATGATCGAGGAGACGGTCGCCCTGGTGCGCGAGATCGTACGCGGCGCGTGAGAAGCGTCAGCCCGAGGCCGTGAACTCAGGCAACGGCTGATGTGCGCGCCCGCCACAGTGCGCTGCCGAGCAGCAGATACACTGCGCCCGTCCACATGGCCTGCCAGTTCTGGAAGCCTTCGTTGAGGACGATATAGATCGCCGCCAAAGCGAAGAGGCCGGCAAACACGGCCTCAGAGAGCGGCCGCTCGCCGGATTTCGAACCGTTGAGAAACGCCAATGTCCAGAACGGCACCACGGCCATGGTCAGGGCGGCGAACGGGAAATCGCGCCAGCGCGCGTCGAATATCAGGCTGAGCGCGGTCTGCGCGGCGATGAGCGTAGTCACGATCAGGGTCACGCCCAGTATGTTGCTCATGAACAATGGGGTCAGGCCCTTGCGCGGCCCCAACACTTCAAGAAACGCCGGAAGCTCCCGCCCCGACATCAGCGCGTAGGTGGCCAGCAGCGGCGCTGTCACTGCCGCCGTCAGCAGAAAACCCTGAACCAGCCAACCGCCGAGCCCGTAGCTTTCCTGGAGCATCTTGTCGATGCTGATGCCCAGCAATATCCCGCCAGCGGTCGCGGACGCGGCGACCGCCGCCCACGATGCCAACGGCGCCGCGGCCCGCTGGCGCTTCTGCGTGAACCCGGCAACTGCGAATACGCAGAGGCAAAGCAGCAGCCCGCCTGCCATCTGCAGCTTCCAGAACGGGTAATTGCTGATGGCCACGCCGGCCGGATATTTCAGCTTGCGTTCGGCCCCGTCGAACAGTCCCCAATAGCCCCCCACCGTTCCTTCCCAGCGACGCTTCCACGGCTCGTCATAGGCCTCGAACAAATTGACGCGGAAGTTATCGCGCCTTGCCCGTTCGAGAATCTCGGAGATGAAACGTGCCTGGTTGACGCGGGAAGCCAGCGCGCCATCGCGCATCCGCCCGTGGCTTGGCCAACCGGTTTCGCCGATCAAAATCTCCTTGCCGGGAAAGGCTGCCGCCACTTGCTTGCGCATCTCATCTATATGCGCGGCCGCATCCTCGGCGCGCGGGGGAACGTCCTCCCAATAGGGCAGGAAATGGGCGGTAACGAAATCGACATCGGCGCCTACCTCGCGGTAGCGCAGCCAAAATTCCCAGACATCGGCATAGGTCACCGGAATGTCCACGCGCGGCTTGACCGACTGGATCGTTTGGCGAAGGTCGCCGACGGTCATGTCGCCGCGCAGCAGCACTTCGCTGCCGACGATGAGCGCTGCGACCGTGCCCGGATGATCCTTGACCAACGAGACCGCAATGTCGGCGAGTTGCGCGTTCTTCGCGCGATCACGTCCGATCCACACGCCGAGCAGAACCTTCAATCCGACCCTGGACGCTAGCTCGGGCACCTTGTCCAGCCCGTTGTCGATGGAATAGGTGCGGATGCATTTGGAGACCTTGGCAAGCTCCTGCAGATCCTCCGCGATCTGCTCCGGCTTGACGATGAGCGTCGGATCGTGCGGCGTTTGATCGTTGCGGAACGGCGCGTAGGAAACGCATTCCAGCTTCGATGCATCATCGATCGGCGCACGCGTCAGCGCTACCGGCGTGGCCAGCCACCACCACGCCGCGACAACGATGCCGAGCGATAGAAATAAAAGCGCCAGCGGCGTGCGAAAGCCGATTGGTCCTGCTCCCCTAATAGGACGAATAGATGAGCCTGTTTAGCCGCGCGCGGCAGGCATGTCGACCCGCTGGTCCCACCATGTGTACAATTGCGCGAGAGCACGGAAGCGGCGATATTGAGCCCTTCAAAAGTGAGTTTTGTTTGCGCAAAATTGATCGCGCCTGACGAGGGAAATGATGGCATTCAAGAGATTTTCCCGGCGACAATTTGGCAGACTTGCAGGCTGGTCGGCGTTTGGCTTGTCGATGCTGTCAGCCAAGTCGAGTACGGCGCAATCGGATCAGGCGACCGGAACACAGAACCAACGCCCCTCGTCGAATTTTCCGAGCGGCTTTCTGTGGGGCACGGCGACCTCGGCCTATCAGGTCGAGGGCGCGGCCAACGAAGACGGCCGCGGGCCGTCGATCTGGGACCGATTTGCCCACACGCCCGGAACGATCGCCGATAACAGCAATGGGGATACTGCTGCGAACCACTATCATCTCTACAAGGAAGACATCCGGCTGATGAAGGAGCTCGGCACAAAGGCCTATCGATTCTCGATCGCCTGGCCGCGCGTCTTCCCGGATGGGACCGGACCAGCAAATCCAAAGGGCCTCGATTTCTATCACCGCCTTGTCGACGAATTGTCGGCAAACGGCATCGAGCCGTTTGTGACCCTGTATCACTGGGACCTGCCTCAGGCGTTGCAGGATCGCGTCGGCGGATGGACCTCGCGCGACACGCCAAAGGCATTTGCGGATTATGCCGCCCATGTCGCAAAGCACCTCGGCGATCGCGTGAGGCATTTCTTCACGATCAACGAATGCTCCAGGCTCGTTCATCTCGGCCACGGCCTCGGCGCCGACGCGCCCGGCCTCAAACTGCCTCAATCAGGATTGAACCAGGTCCGTCACCACGTTGCGCTGGGACATGGTCTCGCGGTTCAGGCCATCCGCGCCCATGGGCGAGCCGGAACGAAGGTCGGTCCGGCGGAGAATGCGGTGAGCTGCATCCCCGCCATCGAAACGTCAGCCAATATCCGCGCCGCCGAGATGGCGACGCGCGAGCTCAACGCCGGCTACCTGACCGTGATGCTCGAAGGAAAGTATACCGAGGCATATCTGGCGCGGTCCGGCCAAGACGCGCCGAAATTCACCGCCGAGGATCTGCGCGTCATTTCATCCCCGATCGATTTCGTCGGGCTGAACGTCTATATGCCGGACCATTATGTCGTTGCCGCCGGCAACGAGCGCGGCTTCACGCTGGCGCCGTTTCCCGCCTCGTTTCCGCACATGAAAGCGAGCTGGCTGAGGCCCGGCCCCGAAGCCATCTACTGGGTGCCGCGTCATGTCGCAAAACTTTGGAACGTGAAGTCGATCTATATCACCGAGAACGGAACGTCGGGGAGCGACCAGCCGGCGCCGGACGGGACCATCTACGACGTCGACCGCATCATGTATCTGCGCAATTATCTCACGCAGTTGCAGCGCGCGACATCCGAGGGCGTGCCCGTGCTCGGATACTTCCTGTGGAGCCTGATGGACAATTTCGAATGGTCGGATGGATATGAGCAGCGCTTCGGCATCTACCACGTCGACTTCGATTCCAAGCGTCGTACGCCCAAGCTGAGCGCGTCGTTCTATCGCGAGACGATCGCGAAAAACGCCGTGGCGTAATCAGGCGATTGTCAATCCTTGCGCAGGCCCTTGCCGAGCGCCTCATACATGATCGTCTTCAGCGCCAGTTGAATTCGCCCGCCCTGCGTCGGAGCCTGCACCATGAAGACAACGAGCAAGTCGTCCTGCGGATCGACAAAATAGAAACTTCCGCCTGCGCCATCCCACCGGTATTCGCCGAGCGGCCATGTCGTGTTTGGCGGCGGTGAGGTGCGCACGGCAAAGCCAAGACCGAATCCGCTGGATGGGCCCGGAAAGTAAAAGGGATCGTGAATGATCTTGGTCTCCGGCCCGATCTGATCCGACGTCATCAGTGCGACGGTCTCAGGCTTGAGATAGCGCTTGCCGTCCAGCTCGCCGCCGTTCAGCAGCATTTGCAGAAATCGCGCGTAGTCCCCGGCCGTCGAGACCAGGCCTGCCCCGCCGGATTCCCAGCGCCGCGGCTCTGTCGGATCCTTGATTCCGGCCACCCGAAAACGATCAACGGGAAATGGCTGGGCGATGCGCGGCCACTTCGCGTCATCTGCGACATAGTATGCGGTCTCGGACATGCCGAGCGGATCGAACAGTCTCTGCTTCTCGAATTGAAACAGCGTCTGCCCCGAGACCACCTCGACGACACGGCCGAGCACGTCGGTCGAATGGCTGTAGTTCCAACGCGTTGCCGGCTGATCGGCGAGCGGCAGCGTCGCGATGCGGTCAGCGAATTCGGCATTGTCGAAGTCGCCGGCGTATAATCGCGGATTGGCATAGAGTTTTTGCACCGCGGTTTCGCCGAAGAAACCGTAGGTGATGCCCGACGTGTGCCGCAGCAGATCCCTGATCGTGATCGGGCGCTTCAGCGGCTCGAGCTTGAGCGGGTACTGTCCTGCTTCATCGGAAAGATCGACACCGACTTTCGCATCCGCAAAGGCACGAATGTATTTGGACACAGGATCGTCGAGGGCCAGCTTCCCGTCGTCGATCAGCATCATCGCGGCAACCGAGGTGACGGCCTTCGACATCGAATAGATCTGGAAAATGGTGTCCGACGTCATCGGCTGGCTGGACGCAGGGTCCCGCACGCCGAAACATTCAAGATAGACTGGTTTGCCGTGCTGCTGGATCAGAAGCACCGCACCGGGAATCTTGCCGGCCGTGACCTCGCTGCGAACGTAGTCACCAATCCGGTCAAGGGCCGCTCGCGAAAAAGTTGGCGCGGCCGGTGCATTCGGCTCGGCCCGCGCCTCCTGCGGTTGGCCGCTGACCAGGCAAACCACAAGCGTCGCCGCAGCAAGGCAACGCCCTACCGTGCCGTCAGTTCTCCAGAGCTTCATAGACCAACTGCTTCAGCGTCCGCTGGATGCGCTGGCGTTCCGTCGGCGTCTGCTCAAGCAGCACGAAGAACATGTCCTGCTTGCGGTCGACCACGAAATAGCAGCCGCTGGCGCCATCCCATTTCAATTCGCCAAGCGATCCCGGCGGCGGCGGCTTGGCATTGCCCGGATCGGTGCGCACGGCAAGGCCGAGGCCCATTCCGAAGCCGTCCCCGGGGAAATAGAAATAGTCCCGCTCGACCCCAGACCCGGGGCCGACATAGTCGGTCGTCATCAGCTTGAACGTTTCGGGCTTCAGGTAGGTCTTGCCCTCGAACGTGCCGCCATTGAGCAGCATCTGCGTAAAGCGGCGGTAGTCCGCCATGGTCGAGTACATGCCGCCGCTGGCGAACTCGATCTTCTTGACATTGGTCGGGTTGGTGTCGCGGCCGACGCGAAAATTGCTGTCGTTCGGTACCGGCAGCGCCATCCGCTTCTGCTTCTCCGGATCGGTGATGTAGAAACCGGTGTCAACCATGCCAAGCGGATCGAGCAGCCTTTCGCGCATGATCGTGAACAGGGATTTTCCCGACGCGACTTCCATCACCCGCGCCAGGATGTCGGTGGAATGGCCGTATTGCCAGAGCGCGCCCGGCTGATTGTGCAGCGGCAGCTTGGCGATCCGCTCGGCGAACCCGGCCAGATCGAAATCTCCGTCATAGATATTGGCGGCCGCATAGGCCTTGCGGACCAGGGTGTCGCCGTAGAAGCCGTAGGTGATCCCTGACGTATGCACCATCAGGTCGCGGACCGTCATCGGCCGGGTCGGCGGCACCAGCTCGAGCGTCTTGGTGCCATCCTCGGCCTTCTTCTCGATGCCGACCTTCACATTCGCGAAGGACGGAATGTACTTTGAGACGGGATCGTCGAGCTTGATCGTGCCGTCCTCGACCAATTGCATGGCCACGACCGACGTGATCGCTTTCGTCATCGAGAACAGGCGAAAGATGGTCTTGTCGTTGATTGGCTTCTTGGACTCCACGTCCTGAACGCCGAAGGTTTCGTGATAGACCGGCTTACCATGCTGCTGGATCAGGACGTTCGCACCCGCGATTTTCCCGGTCGCCACCTCGTTCCCAAAGAACTCGGTGATCTTCGCAAGCTTTTCCTTGTTGAAGCGCGCACCGGCGGGAATATCGAACGTGCCTTCGGCGCGGACCTGTGGCGCAACCGCCAGCATCACCGCGCCGCAGGCAAGCGCGCGCAGCATTTGACGCAAGTTCATTGGAACCCCCTCCAGAATTCGGAGAGGAGTGTAGCCGCAGCGTCAGTCGGCGCAAGGGCTGCCAAAGGCTGCCAGCGCCTCTTCATGCAACCGAGCGCTGTCAGGGGAGAAACAGCAGAAGATAACCCTTGTCACGGCAGGCGCCGCGGCCAGTGCATCGACGACGGTTGCGGCGGCGATGCCCGCCGCACGGTCTGCAGGGAAGCGATAGACGCCCGTAGAGATCGCGGGAAATGCCAGAGAGGAGAGCGCATTGGCCTGGCACAGTTCGAGGGAGCGCCGATAGCAGGAAGCGAGCAACCCGTCCTCTCCAACATTGCCGCCGTGCCAAACCGGCCCGACGGCGTGGATCACATGCCTGGCCGGCAGCCGGTATCCTTGGGTGATCTTGGCGTCGCCGGTCGCGCAGCCGTTTAGCGTGCGGCACTCGCGCTTCAGTTCAGGTCCTGCCGCCCGATGGATCGCCCCATCGACGCCACCTCCGCCGAGCAGCGACGAATTCGCCGCGTTGACGATGGCGTCAACGCGCAAGCCGGTAATGTCGGCAACAATGACTTCCAGCCGCGCCTGGCCGACCTGGCGCGCCAGCCCGCTCAGGCGGAAGCCGCCGCGTTGACGGTGACGCCCTTGTCGACAAAGAGCTGCTGCAATTCACCAGCCTGGAACATCTCGCGGATGATGTCGCAGCCGCCGACGAATTCGCCCTTGACGTAGAGCTGCGGGATGGTCGGCCAGTTCGAATATTCCTTGATGCCGTTGCGAAGCTCGGCGGATTCCAGGACGTTCAGCCCCTTGTAGCCTACGCCGACGTGGTCGAGGATCTGGACCACCTGGCCAGAGAAACCGCACTGCGGAAACTGCGGCGTGCCCTTCATGAACAGCACGACGTCGTTCGACTTCACTTCGTTGTCGATGAATTGTTCGATGCTCATATTTGCTTCCTTTTGGGGCTCAGCCCCTGCGGCGTCGCGTAACGGGCCGGCTTCGTCTATGTAACCCGGATACTTGCCATATATGTAGCCCAAACCGTTGTGCATCCAAAGTAAAATGGCGAAGAGCTGGCATGCTCGGGGCCGGCTCCGGGCGCCCGCCTTCCATAGTCCGACAGCATTAATGTCATAGCGCGGGCAGGCTTTTTTCCCGCACCGGAACCCCTATCTAGGACGGACTGCCTGTCAGGAACCTGTTTGCCAGACCAACGTTCTCTCCTCTCACCGGAGACACCTGTGACGAAACCAGTATCCGCCGCCGCGTTCGCGACCCCTGCCCCGTCACTTTTCTCGGATTCCGGCGCCCTCGCCCAGAATTTGGTGGAGGCCTATCTGGCTGTCCGCGGCGAGACCGAGCGCCGGGCCGCTCCGTTGAGCCCCGAGGACCAGCTCATCCAGTCGATGCCGGACGCCAGCCCGGCCAAATGGCACCGCGCCCATACCACCTGGTTCTTTGAGCAATTCCTGCTCGGCGAGCATTGCGAGGGTTACCAGCCCTTCCACCCTGACTACGCGTTTCTATTCAATTCCTATTATGTCAGCGCCGGACCGCGGCACGCCCGTCACCAGCGCGGCCATCTGACCCGTCCGAGCGCCGACGAGATCACCGCCTATCGCCGGCATGTCGATGCCGCCGTGGTCAAATTCTTCCAGACCGCCGGCGAAGAGCGCCTCACAAAACTGGTCCCGCTGGTCGAGGTCGGCCTCAATCACGAGCAGCAGCATCAGGAATTGATGCTGACCGACATCCTGCACGCATTTGCCCAGAACCCGATCCCGCCGGCCTATGATCCGGAGTGGCGCCTCCCAACATCGCACCGTTCGGTAGACGAGTGGACCACCCTCAACGAGGGCATCCACACCGTAGGCCACGCCGACGACAGCTTCCATTTCGACAATGAAAAGCCCGCGCACCGCGCCCTGGTCGGCCCGGTCAGGCTGGCCCGCAACCTCGTGACCAATGCGGAATGGCTCGCCTTCATGCAGGACGGCGGCTACGGCACGGCCACGCTGTGGCTGATGGACGGCTTTGCCACGGTGGCTGGCGAGGGCTGGCAGGCCCCCGGCCACTGGCGCCAGGTCGACGGCGAGTGGCGGATCATGACGCTTGGCGGGCTGCAGCCGATCGACCCGGCCGCCCCGGTCTGCCATGTCAGCTATTACGAGGCGGACGCGTTTGCACGCTGGGCCAGCCGCCATCTGCCGACCGAAATGGAATGGGAGGTCGCCGCCCGCGCCGGTCAGCTCAACGATGCCTTCGGCATCGTCTGGCAGTGGACCCGCAGCTCCTACTCCCCCTACCCCGGCTACCGCGCCATCGAGGGGGCGCTCGGGGAATACAACGGCAAGTTCATGGTCAATCAGCTCGTGCTGCGCGGCTCCTCGCTTGCAACTCCGGCCGGCCACAGCCGTATCACCTACCGTAACTTCTTCTACCCACACCACCGCTGGCAATTCACGGGGTTACGCCTCGCCGATTACGCCTGACATTTTCGATCATCGAAGCGCGCCGGAAAGCGCGTTCAGGAGAGTATCATGAATGTGCATGCCGCCGCTTTGGCCCAAACGCACCCGTTCGACGAACAGACCTCCGCCTTTGCCGGCGACGTGATCGGTGACCTCTCGCAGTTCCCCAAACGGCTGTCGCCGAAGTATTTTTACGACGCCACGGGCTCCGAGCTGTTCGAGCAGATCACGGTGCTGCCGGAATACTACCCGACCCGCACCGAAGTCGGCATCCTGCGCAGCCGCGGCGATGAAATCGCTGCACTCATTCCGAAAGGTGCGGCCCTGGTCGAATTCGGCGCCGGCGCGACCACCAAGGTCCGCCTGCTATTGGAGCGCTGCGATTTTTCCGCCTATGTCCCGGTCGATATTTCCGGCGATTTCCTGAACGCGCAAGCCGGCGGCTTGCGCAACGATTTTCCCGATCTCGGCGTTTATCCGGTCGCCGCCGATTTCACCGCGCCGTTCGAGCTGCCGGCGGAAATCGCTGACCAGCCCAAGGTCGGATTCTTTCCAGGATCGACGCTCGGCAATTTCGAGCCGCATGAGGCGCGCGCCTTCCTGCGCAGCGCACGCGACATTCTGGGCAAAGGCGCACAGATGATCATCGGCGTCGATCTCGAGAAGAACGAGCGGGTGCTGTACGACGCCTACAATGACGCCGCCGGCGTCACCGCGCGGTTCAATCTCAACGTACTGGTCCGCATCAACCGCGAACTCGGCGGCAATTTCGACGTCTCCGCCTTCATGCACCGCTCGGTCTATAACCGCGAGCGCCATCGCATCGAGATGCATTTGATTTCCAAGAAGGCGCAGAGCGTGCGCATCCTGGGACGGAATTTTTCATTCCGTCCCGGCGAGAGCATCCACACCGAGTCGAGCTACAAATACAGCTTCGACCGCTTCACCGCGTTGGCGCGCGAGTCCGGCTGGTCGGTGCGGGAATCCTGGAACGATCGCGACCAGATGTTCTCCGTTCACGCGCTGGCGGCGTCGGACTGAGGATTAGAGCGTTTTCAAGCGAAAGCCTGCCCCGGACTTGATCCGGGGTGGACACCGGTTAGCGTCAAGAAAACGCGTCAAAGCAAGTATCTAGAGCCCGGTTCTGATTCAATCAGAACCGAAAAGCTCTAGCCGCGGGTTTGCAGCTCACGTCTTGCAGACGGACCGCCTGCGGTCCGGTCGCGGCCTGCGTGTCGGCGCAATCCGGGGAGCGACAGATATCCAATCATCGGACAATCGGTCCGCACCTAACAGCCACGCGTGAATGATCCGCCACTTGTCTTGTCCGCGGGACTGGAAATCCAGTAGCGGAGACCCTGCATCTTGCAGTTCGTGAAAGAACTTCAACGAATCTTTTCCAGTCGGTCCGTCCGGATCGATCGTCTGCGTCAAGATCCAGCGGTCCCACTCTTGAATAATCCGTACTCTTGCATCGCTCTGTTTCATAGGCGCGTATTTCCAGCCACGGCACCCCGTGGGCACTGAGTGATCGCGCTGGTCAAGGTTTGATGGAAAGGTGCTTACGCCGCCGCGCGTCCCCACACCTTGTCCGGGCTCAGTATAACCAAACTTCTTAACAAGTATTCATCTTTATCGACCCGCCCGCAAAACGGTCCATCTGCGCTGTCGTTTCCCCTTCGAAATGTCCAATTTTTGACGCGGACTCAGCCCAGCCTCCGCGGCAGCATGGCTTGGGGTGAGTTCGTGCCAGGGGATATCAGTTATGGGCAACGCATTTCCAGCGTCCAGCAACCACAGGCAACGTTCGGCATCTTCGTCTGTTCACAGTGATACGGACACGGGCTGGGACGAAGGAGCAGACACCGAGCGGGTGGCGCTTCGCGAGGAAAATGCGAGGCTCCGGGCTCTCGTCGTCCAACTGTCAGATCTCGTTCTCAGAAACGTCGTCGATCAGTACAACTCGCCGCAACTGGTGCCGATGAGGCGGCCCAGGCTGGATTAAAGCTACTACTCTGCAGGGTCGGATCGCAGCGAGACCGTTTCCCACACTGCGACCGCGATCATGATCGCGGTGGTCAGGATCGACAGCATCAACGGCGACAGCTCGCTTGCGAACCAGGCGAGCGCACAAAGCGCGATGATGCCCGCGCCGTGGGAGAGTTGAAGGAAGCCGCGAAAGCTCAGCTTGAACAGGATGGTCCCGAACAGAAACAGCAAGGGGCCACCGATCGCGCTCATTACCGTCTTGAGGTCGGAATGTCCGCCGGGGTGTTTCAGCACCAGTTCGTCCGCCACCGCCGCGACAATGATGCCGGCCACGATCGGCATGTGCAGATAGGTATAGGCCAGCCGCGCCA
Source organism: Bradyrhizobium sp. RDI18 (assembly GCF_043203335.1). Taxonomy (NCBI): domain Bacteria; kingdom Pseudomonadati; phylum Pseudomonadota; class Alphaproteobacteria; order Hyphomicrobiales; family Nitrobacteraceae; genus Bradyrhizobium; species Bradyrhizobium sp. RDI18. The sequence continues at coordinate 1,974,335 of NZ_JBICRN010000008.1, forward strand.
GCCTTCCCGGCTCGCTCGATTTTGAGAGCTGTTCGGAGCCGGCTTCGGCACCGATGTGGAAATAGATCCACCACATCGCAATGCTGCCGACCAAGGCCGAGACGAACGCCAGAACGTTTTCGGTGGTCCAGGCGAGTTCGGCAAAGGTTGCGCCGATCACCACGACGGATTCGCCGAGCGCGATGATGATGAACAGCGCGCAGCGCTCGGCCATGTGGCCGCCTTCGATCATCCAGTCCGAGACCGAGGACGCGCCATAGCGGGGAATCCAGAACCGCACCGCCGGCGAGATATATTCGATGACGAGCGCTGTGACCCACAGCATCAACCGCGGCTGCCCTTCCGCTATCCCGCCGGCGATCCAGAAGACGGCCGACAGCGAAAGCCAGGCGGCGATCCGGACGGCATTCATGCGCGTCCGCGGCCGCGACGGCGGCGTCGACAACCACAGAAATATCGTCTTGCCGACCTGCATCGCCGCATAGGCGATCGCAAACCACAAGCCGCGCTCGTCGAATGCCTTTGGGATGGATGTCGATAGCACCAGCCCGCCCAGCATCATTGCGAACAGCAGCAGCCGGACCGGAGTCTTTTCGGGATTAAGCCAGTTGGTGATCCAGGTAGTGAATACCCATACCCACCAGACCGCGAGAAACAGCAGCGTGACCTGTAACGCACCCAGCGGCGTAAAGTGAGCCAGCAGCGTGTGCGAAATTTGCGTGATCGCGAAGACGAAGACGAGATCGAAGAACAACTCCGCGTAGGTGACGCGGCTATGCTGGTGCGGCACGATCCGGCGAAACAGCGCGCCGTGTGCGTTGTCTGTCATCGATGCCCCCGCCGTCCGGGACTACCTCTCCGGTACCCCGGGTCCGCCAGGTACCCCGGTCTGCAGCGCCAGCGCATGCAGCAAGCCGCCCATCTGCCCCTTGAGCGACTGGTAGACGATCTGGTGCTGCTGCACGCGCGACTTGCCGCGGAACGACTCCGAGATCACGGTCGCGGCGTAGTGGTCGCCATCGCCTGCGAGATCGCGGATCGTCACCTCGGCATCGGGGATAGCTGCCTTGATCATCGACTCGATATCGTGGGCATCCATCGGCATTCCAGCATGTCTCCGTCAGGTGTTTCAGAATCACGGCCGGCTCGCGCGACCGTGAGGGCCAAACCTAGCGCGTACGCTCTTCTAGGTCACGCCTGGCGGCACTATATTACGGGCCGAAGCGTTTGACACCGCGAGATCGCGTCGCGCCCGATCATTTCGGGCTGACCGAAAAAGAGGCTCAAAATCATGAAATTGCCCGGTCCCGACCATCCGATCACGATTACGGCAAACCCCAAGCGCGTCCGGGTCTCGGTGGGCGGCGTGGTCATTGCCGATACCACCCGCGCGCTGACACTGAAGGAAGCCAGCTATCCGGCGGTGCAATATGTGCCGCGCGAGGACGCCAATATGGCGTTAATGTCCCGCACCGAGCGGACCACGCACTGCCCTTACAAGGGCGACGCGAACTATTTCAGCATCAACGCCAACGGCAAGAGCCTCGAAAATTCGATCTGGACCTATGAGACGCCCTTCCCGGCCATGGCCGAGATCGCCGGCCATCTGGCGTTCTATCCGGACAAGGTGACGATCGAGGAAGTGGCGTAGCAAGCGAGGACGTCATTCGGGGATGGCGCAAAGCGCCAGACCCGGAATCTCGAGATTCTCAGGTGCGCAATTGCGCACCGTAGTTCGATGCTTTCGCATCGCCCCGGAATGACGGCATTGAGCTACACCCTGAATATCGTGAGCCCGAGGATCAGGAGCACCAGGAAGATCACGACGAAGACATAGAACAGGAAGCGGGCGATGTCGGCGGAGGCCTCCGAAATGCCGGTGAAGCCGAGGATGCCGGCAACGATCGACACCAGAAAGAAGATCAGCGCCCATTTGAGAATTGTCATCGCTTGCTCCGGGACTTCCAGGGCCATGCCAGTGGTGGCCCATCAAATTCACCCGACCTAACGGCCGGTTGCACGGCCGGTTCCGATCAGCCCGGAGATGCGGGTTCGCCAGCGCCCCTATTTGGGCCTTGCTGAATCAGGTTCCGGGCGGCAACATTTGACCACATAGCCTGGCTGGGAGGCGCGCATGACATCGATTTCCACCGTGGGGCATGCCGACGTGGGCGCGGTGCCCAAGGCCAAATCGCGAAACCTTTCGCTTGATCGCGCGCGCACCTTCCTGACGCTGGTGGTGCTGCTCCACCACGCCGTCATCCCCTATACCTATTTCGGTCATACCGATCCGAAGTACTTCTTCGGCTTCGACATGATCGTGCTCGCCACTGATAGTTTCTTCATGGCGATGTTCTTCTTCCTGTCGGGACTGTTCGCCTGGTCTGGCATCGCCCGGAAGGGACCGCTGAGCTATTTGGCAGATCGCCTGCTTCGGCTTGGGCTGCCGTTCGTGATCTGCGCCTTCACGGTCATTCCGCTCGCCTATTACGCCATCTCCCTGCGGCACCATCCCGAGATCGGCTTTTCGGAATACTGGTGGAATATGATCACGAAGGGCCCGTGGCCGAGCGGGCCGATCTGGTTCCTTTGGGTCCTGCTCAGTTTCGATGTGGTGGCCTGCATCTTGTATCGGCTGTCACCCAACCTGCTCGATCCGGTCAACCGCCTCTCGCTGTACGGCCGCCGCCGGCCCGCAGTGTTCTTCGCGGTCATGCTTGCCGTCACCGCTGCGTTCTATATTCCCGGGCTGGTTCACTACGGACACAGCAGTTGGTTTGAGTTCGGGCCGTTCTCGGTCCAGCACGGGCGCGTGATGCTCTATGCGAGCTATTTCTTTTTCGGTGCCGGCATCGGCGTTGCGCAAATGGATCGCGGGCTGCTCGCTGCAGACGGCCGGATGGCGAAGGTAAGCTGGGACTGGATGGTGCTGGCGATCGTTCCGTATTGCCTGCTATGGGTGCTGATCTTCATCAAACGCGAAATACTGGGCAACCCGTCGCCATTGCCGGACTGGTATGAAGTGCTCTATGCGATCTGCTTCACCGTCTTCAGCGTGGCCATCATGTTTCTGATCCTGGCCATTTTTCAAAGATTCAGACAATCAGGCTCCGCCAAGCTACTCGATCCGATGCAGTCGGACGCCTACGGCATGTTCCTGGTGCACTACCCGATCGCGCTGTGGCTGCAATACTGGCTGTTCGACTATGACCTGCCGGCGATCGTCAAGGTCGCGATCGGGTTTGTGCTTACAGTCGCGGCGAGCTGGGCGCTGACGCGCGCGTTGCGGCAGATCCCGGGCGCGACAAGGGTGCTGTAGCTGTTTCAACCGTCATTGCGAGCGCAGCGAAGCAATCCATCTCACAGCAAGCGGCGGCATGGATTGCTTCGCTTCGCTCGCAACGACGTGGAAAGAGCGTCGCTAAGCCGCCTTCCCGCTCATATAGGCCGGCAGCCAGTGCTCGAACGCCGTTTTCAGCGCATCCACCGCGACCGGCGCTTCACCGGCAACGGCGATCGCATCGCCGCCCGTGGTGCCGATCCGCGCGCACGGCACGCCTGCGCCCTTCATCTTCGCCAGCACCAGGCCGGCGTCGGCTGCCGGCACCGTTACGATGTAGCGCGCCTGATCCTCGCCGAACCAGTAAGCGTGCGGCACGATCGCGTTCGGCGCCGCCAATAGCTGCGCGCCGATGCCACTGGCAATCGCCATCTCGGCCAAGGCGATCAGCAGGCCGCCGTCGGAGACGTCATGCACCGCGGTCGCGGTGCCAGCATGGATCATGCCGCGGACCACGTCGCCATTGCGCTTTTCGGCGGCGAGATCAACCGGCGGCGGCGCGCCTTCTTCGCGGCCGCAGATGTCGCGCAGGTAGACGGACTGTCCGAGCCAGCCTTGCGTATCGCCGATCAGGAGGATCGCTTCGCCGGCCGCCTTGAAAGCCAGCGTCGCCGATTTGGTGAAATCGTCGAGCAGACCGACGCCGCCGATCGAGGGCGTCGGCAGGATGCCGCGGCCGTTGGTTTCGTTGTAGAGCGAGACATTGCCCGACACGACAGGGAAATCGAGCGTGCGGCAGGCTTCGGAAATGCCCTTCAGGCAGCCGACGAACTGGCCCATGATTTCAGGCCGCTCCGGATTGCCGAAATTGAGGTTGTCGGTAATCGCGAGCGGACGGCCGCCGACCGCGGTGATGTTGCGCCAGGCCTCCGCGACGGCCTGCTTGCCGCCCTCGAACGGATCGGCCTCGCAATAGCGCGGCGTGACGTCGACGGTGAGCGCGAGCCCCTTCGGCCCGTCCTCGACGCGCACCACCGCGGCATCGCCGCCCGGACGCTGCACGGTATTGCCCAGAATGACGTGGTCGTATTGCTCCCAGACCCAGCGCTTCGAACACAGCTCCGGCGTGCCGATCAGCTTCTCCAGCGTCGCGGAAATGCCAACTGGGGGCTCCACTTCGCGTGCCTGCACCATCGGCAAGGCTGCGGATGGGACGTGCGGGCGGTCATACACCGGCGCCTCGTCGCCCAATTCCTTGATCGGCAGATCGGCCATGACGTCGCCGCCATGCTTCACCACGAAGCGCTTGCTCGGGGTGGTGTAGCCGACGATGGCGAAATCGAGCCCCCACTTCGTGAAGATCGCCTCGGCCTCTTTTTCCTTCTCTGGCTTGAGCACCATGAGCATGCGCTCCTGGCTTTCCGAGAGCATCATCTCGTAGGCGCTCATGCCGGTTTCACGGGTCGGCACTGCGTTGAGATCGAGTTCGACGCCGAGATCGCCCTTGGCGCCCATCTCGACCGCCGAGCAGGTCAGCCCGGCCGCGCCCATGTCCTGGATCGCGATCACGCAACCCTTTTCCATGATCTCGAGGCAGGCTTCCAGCAAGAGCTTCTCGGCGAAGGGATCGCCGACCTGCACCGTCGGCCGCTTCTCGGCGGAGTCATCGTCGAATTCGGCCGACGCCATCGAGGCGCCGTGAATGCCGTCGCGGCCGGTCTTGGAGCCGAGATAGACGATTGGCATGTTCACGCCGGAGGCTGCCGCGTAGAAAATCTTGTCGGTCTCGGCGAGGCCGACCGCCATCGCGTTGACCAGGATGTTGCCGTCGTAGCGGGTGTGGAAGCGCACCTGGCCACCGACCGTGGGCACGCCGAAGGAGTTGCCGTAGCCGCCGACACCGGCCACCACGCCCGACACCAGATGGCGCGTCTTCGGATGCTCCGGCGCGCCGAAGGAAAGCGCATTGAGGCAGGCAATGGGCCGCGCACCCATCGTGAACACATCGCGCAAAATGCCGCCGACGCCGGTGGTCGCGCCTTGATACGGCTCGATGTAGCTCGGGTGGTTGTGGCTCTCCATCTTGAAGACCACCGCCTGCCCGTCTCCGATGTCGATCACGCCCGCGTTCTCGCCCGGGCCCTGGATCACCCAGGGCGCCTTGGTCGGCAAGCCGCGCAGATGGATGCGCGAGGATTTGTACGAGCAGTGCTCGTTCCACATCGCCGAGAAAATCCCGAGCTCGGTGAATGTCGGCACCCGCCCGATCAGCTTGAGGATGCGCTCATACTCGTCGGGCTTCAGACCATGGCTGGCGACGAGTTCGGGGGTGATCTGGGGCTCGTTCATGGGTGCCTTAATAGGAAGATCGAGGGGGTGCGAAAAGGCCTTTTATGGCGCATTTCCGCCCTGTCCAGAGCTTTGCGCGGGCGCGCGTTGCGGGATCAGCGTTTGCACATCGTTCCCGGATCGGATTTAAGGGCTGAAACATCGAATTGAAGGTCATTTTTAGTGAACGAACTCCCCCAAAATGCATTTCACCGCCGCCCCGATCTGCATGTCGAAACCGAGGGCGAATTTGCCGGCTGGCGGACCTGGACCCGCGACAGTTTCGAGACCCACAACGGCCCGTTCTGGCACCGCATGGACGAAAACGGGAAGGTCCGCTGCGCGTTCCGGGTCGAGAAGAAGCACCTCAACGGCATGCGCAACGTCCATGGCGGCTGCTTCATGTCGTTCGCCGATTATTGCCTGTTTGCAATCGCCTCCTCCGTGCTGGAGGGGCCCGGCGTGACGGTATCGTTTGCCTGCGAATTTCTCGATGCCGCGCGCGAGGGCGAGCTGGTCGAGTGCGAGGGCGAAATCACCCGCGCCGGCGGCTCGCTGATCTTCCTGCGCGGCGTGCTGAAATCCGGCGAACGGTCGCTGTTCACCTTCTCCGGCACCATCAAGCGGGTGAAGTGGAAGAAGCCGACTGGCACCGGCGCCGTTGCCACCTGACGCGCTACAGGCACGTCGCGGCTGGCGCGACTACGCATTACTGCTCGCGCTGGCGTGCTGCTGGAGCTCGACCTATCCGCTGACCAAGATCGGCCTCGGCTCGATCCCGCCGGTCACCTTCATCTCGGCGCGCTCGCTGATCGCGGCGGGCTTCCTGCTGGTGATCCTGCGCGCCCGCGGTCTGCGGCTGCCGACGGACGGCAAGGCCTGGAGGCTGTTTGCATTCCAGCAGACCATCAACTCGACGATTCCTTTCCTGATGATCACCTGGGCGCAGCAATATGTGGCGGCGGCGCCGACCGTGGTGCTGGCCTCGACCACGCCGATCTTCGCTTTCCTCATCACCTGGGCCATCACAAGGCATGAGCCGGCGACGCTGCTGAAGCTGATCGGCGCCATTCTGGGCCTGGCCGGTACGGCCGTGACCATCGGCCTCGATACGCTCGGCGGGCTCTCCAGCAACCTCTTTGCCGAAATGGTCATCCTGATCGCCACTATCTCGTTCGCCTGCGCCACGATCTTCGGGCTCAAGCTGACCGATTACGACGCGATGGTGGTCGCAGCGGGCTCGCTGTTGTTCGGCGGCACGGTGCTGTTGCCGCTCGCGCTGATCGTCGATCATCCCTGGACCTTGCGGCCGACGCCAGAGGCGCTGATTGCCACGGCCGCGATGGGCATCTTCTCGAGCGCCTTCGGGCTGATGCTGTTCTACATGTGCCTGACGCGGCTCGGCACACTGACCACCAATGCGCAGGGATACTTGCGCATCCCGATCGGCGTCGGCCTGTCGGTCCTGCTGCTCGGCGAACCCGTGCCGCCGAATCTGGCACTCGGCCTCGTGTTGGTGATGGCGGGCGTCGCCGCGATGACCATCCCGCGCGGCCATTATCGCAAATGGATCGAGCGCCTGCGCGGGAAGCCGAAAGGCGGATGAAGATTGTCGCGCAATCAAGCCGATGCTGTTTTTCGGCGATCGAAAGCCACTCCGCCTGAGCCTGCGGGAACGGTGGTGGAACAGCAATCAACCGTGATTGACGCGCTGGAACGCATGCGAGCGCATCGTGTTGCGCCGTTACGCAGCAAGAAGAGGAGCAATCATGAAACTCGCAACAATCGGATTGGCCATGGCGCTGGCATTCACGAACACCTTCGCCCTGGCGCAAGCCGGCGGCAGCGGCGCGGGCGTAAGTTCGGGCACGGGCGGCGCGGCGGCAGGTGGTGCGGCAGGATCCTCCACCAGCGGAACGACCGCCGGCAGTGGAACGGGCGGTAATGCCACCACCGGCATGAGCAACGATGCCGGCAGTGCAGCAGCCGGCCGAAACAGTACAGTGAACCCGTCAGGGAACACCCACATCAACCCCTCGCCGAGCGGTTCGACCCTGTCGCCGACGGGGCCGGGTTCGACTACCGGCCGATAACAAAAGCCCCGCTCTGCGGGGCTTTTTATCACATGATCGCCGGCGCTACTTCTTCTCTTCCAGCAGCTTTTTGTATTTCTCGACGTCGCGCGTCACCAACTGGCCGAGCACTTCGCTCGCGTGCTCGTTGGCGTCGGGCGCAACGGTGGAGAGATCGTGAAAACGCTTCTTCACCGCCTCGCTCTCGACGGCGGTCCTGGCGGCGGCGTTCAGCTTCGCGATGATCGCAGGCGGCGTGCCTTTGGAGCGAACAGGCCGTTCCAGCCCTGCGCCTCGAATTCGGGAAGGCCGGCCTCGGAGGAAGTCGGCAGGGCGGGCAAGGTTGCAAGCCGCACCGTTGAGCCGACGACGAGACCCTTACCAGCTTGTCATCGATCGCCTGCGACACCGACGCGGCCGCGTCGCAGACGCCGTCGATCTGGCCGCCGATCGCATCCGTCAGCGCCGGCGCCGCGCCGCGATAGCCGACCAGCGTGACGTCGATGCCGGCCGCCTGCACAAAGCTCCTGCAGATCAGGAAATTCGAGGAGCCGGCGCCGGCATGGCCGAGATTGACCTTGCCGGGATTTTTCTTCGCATAGGCGATGAAATCCTGCAGGTTCTTGGCGGGGAAATCCTTGCGCAACGCGACGATACCGAACGTCTTGGCAACGACCGCGATCGGCACGAAGGAATCCGGCGTGAACGGCAGTTTCGGATAGATCGTATAGGTCGCGGCGCTGGTGCCGGCATTGCCGATCGCGATGGTATAGCCGTCTGCTTCCGCCCGCGCGGCACGCGTCAGCGCAGTCGAGCCGCCGGCGCCCGCGACGTTCTCGATTACGATCGGCTGCCCGAGCGACTTGGTCATCTCCTCGGCAACCACGCGCGCGATCACGTCGGAGGTGCCGCCGGCCGCGAACGGCACGATCATGGTGATGGGCCGCTTGGGATAATCCTGCGCGTGGGCTGCCACGGCGCATAGCAGCGCCACAACGACAATCGTCAGGCGCGACACCAAGAACCTCACGCGGCTTTTTCCAGATGCGCGGCCAGCCCTGCGAACAAGCCGCGGCCGTCGGTGCAGCCCATGATGTCTTCGACGTGGTTTTCCGGGTGCGGCATCATGCCGAGCACGTTGCCGCGCTCATTGACGATGCCGGCGATCGACTGCGCGGCGCCGTTGATGTTGGACTCCTCGTCGACGATGCCGTCGGCGGAGCAATAGCGGTAGAGCACGCGCCCCTCGCCTTCCAGCCGCTTCACCGTCTCCTCATCGGCCTCGTAGTTACCCTCGCCGTGCGCGACCGGCACGCGGATGACCTGGCCGGCATTGTAGCCGCGCGTGAACGGCGTATCCGAGCGCTCGACCCGCAGGTGCACATCCTGGCAGATGAATTTCAGCCGCGCATTGCGCATCAAGACGCCGGGCAGCAAGCCCGCTTCGCACAGGATCTGAAACCCGTTGCAGACGCCGAGCACGAGCCCGCCATCGGCCGCATATTTGCGCACCGCGTCCATGACAGGCGCGCGCGCGGCAATCGCGCCGCAGCGCAGGTAATCGCCGTAGGAAAACCCGCCGGGCACTACGACCAGATCGGTCCCCTTCGGCAGCGCAGTGTCGGCATGCCACACCATCGCAGCCTCCTGCCCCGAGGCGAGCTTGAGCGCGCGCGCCATGTCGCGCTCGCGATTGATTCCGGGGAAGACGAGGACGGCGGATTTCATGGAGGTTCCCGGTTGGAAACGAGAATCGTCGGCAGAACCGCCGACCCGGCAGAGACATAACCATTTGACGCCGGTTTTTCCAGTGCTAGCGTCGCCAAAACGGCCTGCGCGGCAGCCGTGCTCAACAACAATCGCTCAGGGATGGAAGCCATGAATGTCCCGTCGCGGGCGACCGCTGCGACCGAACCGATGACGTCCGAAGGTGTCGTCGCGGCCGGTGTTTACGTCGACGGCCGCCGCGTCGCCAATATCGCCATCGAGGAGGCTTCGAGCTGGCGCAGCAAGCCCGGTCACGTCGTGTGGATCGGCCTGTATGAGCCGGACCTGGCGCTACTGAAGAGTGTGCAGCAGCAGTTCGACCTGCACGACCTCGCGATCGAGGACGCCAACCACGCCCATCAGCGGCCCAAGATCGAGCAATATGGCGACGGCCTGTTCATCGTGGCGCGAACGGCGCAACTGATCCAGGGCAGGATCGCGTTCGGCGAAACTCATTTGTTCGTTGGCGAAGGCTATCTCGTCTCGGTCCGCCACGGCGCATCGACCTCGTATGCAGCAGTGCGCGAACGCTGCGAGAGCTGCCCCCGCGCGCTGGCGCGTGGCGAGGACTATATTCTCTACGCCATCCTCGATTTCATCGTCGACAACTATTCCCCTGTCCTGGAAACCATCCACGACGAGGTCGAGAAGATTGAAGACGACGTCCTCGCCAGCACCATCACGCGGGCCCAGGTCGAACGGCTCTACATGCTGCGCCGGGATCTATTGCGACTGCGCAATGCGATTGGCCCCCTGGTGGAAGTCTGCCGCCGGCTCGAACACGACAACCTTCCGATGGTGCGTTCGACCATGCAGGCGCTGTTTCGCGATGTCACCGACCACGTCAGGACCATTCAGGAGCGCACCGATTCAATGCGCGAGGTGCTGGCGTTCGCCTTCGAGGCAAGCCTTCTGGTCGGCCAGGCCCACGAGACGGCGGTCTCCAAGAAGCTGGCCTCGTGGCTCGCCATCATCGCCGTGCCGACGGCGTTGGCCGGAGTCTACGGGATGAATTTCAAGCACATGCCCGAACTGGAATGGGACTACGGATATTTCCTGGTGCTGGGGCTGATGCTCACCGCCTGCACCGGGCTGTACTGGCGTTTCCGCAGCGTGGGATGGCTGTGAGTGGCAAGCCCGCCGCTCACACCCTCATCCCAAAAGCTCGACCCGGTAGTTCTCGATTACGGTATTCGCCAACAGCTTGTCGGCGGCATCCTTCAATGCCGCCTCGGCCTTGGCCTTGTCCGAGCCAGAAAGCTCGATGTCGAACACCTTGCCCTGGCGGACGCTGGCGACGCCATCGACGCCGAGCGATTTCAGCGCGCCTTCGATGGCCTTGCCCTGCGGATCGAGGATGCCGGACTTCAACGTAACGGTAACGCGTGCCTTCACGAGATTTGCCCCAGTTCTACTTTAGCTCTTCACCAGCACCGGCCCCGAACCGGCCGGGCGCTCGTTCTCCATCAGAATGCCCAGGCGTTTCGCCACTTCGGTATAGGCTTCGAGCAAGCCGCCGAGATCACGGCGGAAACGGTCCTTGTCGAGCTTCTCGTTCGACTTGATATCCCACAGCCGGCATGAGTCGGGCGAGATTTCGTCGGCGACGATGATCCGCATCATCTCGTTCTCGAACAGGCGGCCGCATTCCATCTTGAAATCGACCAGGCGAATGCCGATCCCCAGGAACAGCCCTGTCAGGAAGTCGTTGACGCGGATGGCGAGCGCCATGATGTCGTCGATTTCCTGCGGCGTCGCCCAGCCGAACGCGGTGATGTGCTCTTCCGACACCATGGGGTCGTTGAGCTGGTCGTTCTTGTAATAGAATTCGATGATCGAGCGCGGCAGTTGGGTGCCCTCCTCGATGCCGAGGCGCTGCGACAGCGAACCGGCCGCGACGTTCCGCACCACCACCTCCAGCGGCACGATCTCGACCTCGCGAATCAACTGCTCGCGCATGTTGAGGCGGCGGATGAAATGGGTCGGCACCCCGATGTCGTTGAGGTGCTGAAACAGGTACTCCGAAATCCGGTTGTTGAGGACGCCCTTGCCCTCGATCACCTGGTGTTTCTTGGCATTGAACGCGGTCGCATCATCCTTGAAGTGCTGGATCAGGGTTCCCGGCTCCGGACCTTCATACAGGACCTTGGCCTTGCCTTCATAAATACGGCGTCGACGGCTCATTGGGATGTACCGTGTTTTGTTGAAATCCATGAAATTGGTGTGCTCCGGATGACAAGGGTTTGCGACCACGACGGAGCTGCCGTGAAGGCCAGGTCCTGAACTTAAGCGACCGGAAACAGAACAAGAACCTCGCCTGATGGCAACCTAACCGATTGGCCCATCCAGCACAATCGACCCGGCCCGATTGGGCCCAACTTATCCCGATTGCCTGCGGCTTAACGGACCGTTGTTTTACCGATTCGCCCCCTCTATCTAGGTAGTCCATCGGGCCGCGACAACGCGGCCTTATTTACCGTTTACGGGGATTGGAACCGAAGAATGACCACTTTCGACAAGCGCGAGGAAGGTTTTGAGAAGAAGTTCGCCCTCGATGAGGAGCAGAAGTTCAAGGCGGAGGTGCGCCGCAACAAGCTGCTCGGTCTTTGGGCAGCGGAAAAGCTCGGCCTGTCGGGCGATGCCGCCACCGCCTATTCCAAGGAAGTGGTCGCGGCCGATTTCGAGCAAGCCGGCGACAAGGACGTCCAGGACAAGGTGGTGAAGGATCTTACCGCCAAGGGCGTCGCCGTCACCGCGCAGGAAGTTCGCGTCAAGATGGACGAACTGATCGCGGTTGCCGCCGCACAGGTGAAGGCGGGGAACTAACCTGCTATTCCGGGACGTCGTGTAGCGATGGGTGCCCCTTGCGCCCCTGGAGAATCTCGAGATTCTCAGGTGCGCTATTGCGCACCATAGTTCGCGTCTTCGACGCGCCTCGGAATGACAGCGCGGGTCAGTGCCCGGGCTTTGCCTTTCCGTACTCCCTTCGAACGATCTCCATCAATCGCCGCGCCGCCGCGCTCAGGAAGCCGCCGCGGCGCGTTACTGTGACGACGTCATGGCTTGCCTTAAGATCGCCCACGACGATTGTCGAAACCGTCTTGTGTCGCAGTTCCTCTGCAGCGTTGCTCTCCGATAACAGCGCAATGCCAAGGCCGGCTTCGACCAGGCGCTTCTGCGCGGTCAGGCTGTCGACCGGCGTCCAATCGATCTCACCCAATCCATGGGTTTGAAACAGCGCAAAGACATGCGCCGCTGTGACCTCGCGCCTGCCAGGCACGATCGGAAAGGCGATCCAGCGCTCGCCGCGCAACCCGGCGAGCTTTGCGACACGGCGGCCGGCGCGCGGATGGTCCAGCGCGCACACCACCTGCAGCCGTTCGGAGACCAGCAATTCGCAGTCGAGGTCGCGCGAGCCGTCGCGGTCATAACGCAGGCCGATGGTCACCTCGCCGCGGCGGACCATGTCGCTGACCTCTGCGCTGGTCGCGGTACGCAGGCTCAGTTCGACGTCGGGATGCTCGGCCGCGAAGCGCCTGGAGAACCGCCGACAGCCGCCCGCCGGCAAGCGTGCCGACCACGGCGAGCGCGACCGGTCCTAAATCCGGCCGCGCCAGTGCGCGCACCGCATTCTCCGCATCCTGGGCCGCAGCCACCGCGCGCTCGGCATGAGGCACCAGCACTTTTCCGGCGTCACTCAACGTCGTGCGCCCCGTGATCCGCTCGAACAGCGGCACGCCGAGCTCCTGCTCAAGCAATGCAATGCGCCGCGAGATCGCCGGCTGCGAGCGGTGCAGCGCTTTTGCGGCATTCGAGATGCCGCCGCGGCGATGAACGGTCAGGAAGGTGAGAAGCGCATCGCTGTCCATGCTTCATCCATGCAAAAAGCTGATAATGTATAGAGAAATAACAACTTTGGCTGATGATCGATAGCCCGCTAGTTTCGTCGCCAACCAGACCCGACCAACCAACGAAGCGGAGATTGCCGATGCGAAGTCAGACGGAAAAAGCCGAAGCGTTTCGCGCGCTGCATGCGCGCCCGGGCGCCTTCATCATTCCCAATCCCTGGGACGCTGGCACCGCAAAGCTGCTCGCAGCGATGGGCTTTGAGGCGCTCGCGACCACGAGTCTCGGCCTTGCCAACACACTCGGCAGCGTCACGGTCAGCCTCGACGCCATCCTCGAGAATTGCCGAGCGATTGCGGAAGCCACCGACCTTCCCGTCAACGCCGACCTTGAAAACTGCGGCGCGGACGATCCGAAGACCGCGGCGAAGGCGATCGCGCGCGCGGCCGAAGCCGGCGCCGTCGGCGGCTCGATCGAGGATCTGACCGGCGATCCGCAGAACCCGATCTACGACTTTTCGCTCGCGGTCGAGCGCGTGCAGGCCGCGGTCGAGGCGGCGCGCGCACTCCCCTTCCCGTTCACGCTGACCGCGCGTGCCGAGAATTTCCTGTACGGCCGCAAGGATCTCGACGATACGATCAAGCGGCTACAGGCGTTCGAGGCCGTTGGCGCCGACGTCCTATATTCACCTGGGCTCTACGACATCGGCACCATTCGCACTGTGGTGTCCTCGATCAGCAAGCCGTTCAATCTGGTGATGGGATTTGCCGATCCGACGTTGACCGTTCCGCAACTCGCCGAGGCCGGCGTCAAGCGCATCAGCGTCGGCGGCGCGATGGAACGCTACGCGCTTGCGGCGTTCTTGAAGTGCGCGCGTGAGATGAAGGAGCGTGGCGCGTTCACGTTTGTGCGAGAGATGGCGCCGATTGGGGAAGTGAGGGCTGCGTTCGGGTGATAGGTCTCTCCCCGTCATTGCGAGCGCAGCGAAGCAATCCATTCCTCAGCACGGGGAAAGATGGATTGCTTCGTCGCTTCGCTCCTTGCAATGACGGCGGATGGACAGTCACTCCTCCTTAAATCCATACTCCGGCACATTCCCGCTCGCGCCGTAATATTTATACGGCAGGAATTTGCCGGACATCGTGATCTTGACCCGGTCGCCCTTGGGATTGGCGACGCGCTCCAATGCCATGTCGAAATCGATCGCCGACATGATGCCGTCGCCGAATTCCTCTTCGATCAGCGCCTTCCACGCCGGGCCGTTGACCATCACCATTTCGTAAAAGCGGTAGATCAAGGGATCGGTCGGCGGCATCGGCGTGCCGGTGCCGCGCATCGGCACCTCGTTGAGCATCGCCGTTTCCGCTTTCGACAGCCCGAACAATTCGGCGGCATTGGCGGCTTGCGGCTTCGTCAGTTTCATCTGGCCCATGATGGCGCCGACGATCAGCACTTCCGAATAGCCGCCGATCTTTTCGCAGATGTGTTTCCAGCTCCAGCCCTTCTCGCGCTTGATGTCGAGCAGCTTTTCGGTGAGGTCTTCGCGCTTCATGCCCTATCTCCTTGTGTACTCGTCATGCCCGGGCTTGTCCCAGGCATCCACGTCTTGTTTCGCATTGCCTAGGCAGACGTGGATGGCCGGGCCACGCTCGGCCATGACGCCTCAATCGAATCCTCAGCCTCCGCAGCCAGCACCAGTTCCGGCTTGCCCGGCCGCACGACCGGCACGTTGCGCGGATCATGATCGGTCACGGTGGCGGCAAACGTCTTGCTGCGGCTGACCAGGAAATCGATGATGTGATTGCGCACCGCGTAATAGAGCGGATGGCGGTGCAGATCGATGCGGCCGCGATCCTTCGGCAGCGGATTTTCCACGATCTCGGCCAACACGGCGCCGGGGCCGTTGGTCATCAGAAAAATCTTGTCGGCGAGATAGATCGCCTCATCGACATCATGGGTAATCATGAACGCCGTCTGCCCGGTCTCGAGGCAAATGCGCCGCACCTCGTCCTGCAGCGTACCGCGCGTCAGCGCGTCCAGCGCCGAGAACGGCTCGTCCATCAGCATGATCTTCGGCGTGATCGAGAGCGCCCGCGCAATGCCGACGCGCTGCTTCATGCCGCCGGACAGTTCCGACGGCCGCTTGTGCTCGGCGCCGGTCAGCCCGACCAGATCGATGAACGTCTGCGCATGCGCCTTCACCTTGGCGCGATCCCAGTTGCGCCACTTCGAAGTCACGGCATAGGCGACGTTGCCGAGCACCGTACGCCATGGCAGCAGCGCATGGCTCTGGAAGATCACGGCGCGATCGAGGCTCGTGCCTTCAATGGCCTGCCCGTCGACGATGACGGCGCCCTCGCTCGGCTGGTCGAGCCCCGCCAGGATATTCAACACCGTGGTCTTGCCGCAGCCGGAATGGCCGATCACGCAGCCGAATTCGCCGCGCTTCATCGACAGCCAGAGATCCTCGAAAATCGTGGTCTCGCCGCCGCCCGCGCCCGGATAACGCCGCGCGATACCCTCGATGGAAATGAATTTGTCGGTCATCGCCATCACTCCGGAAACGTGACCATGCGCGTAAACCGCGCCAGGATCTGGTCGAGCAACATGCCGACGATGCCGATCATGAGGATGGCGATGATGACGTTGGTGATCGAGAGATTGTTCCACTCGTTCCAGACGAAGTAGCCAATGCCGGTGCCGCCCACCAGCATCTCGGCCGCCACGATCACGAGCCAGGCGATGCCGATCGAAATCCGCATGCCCGTCAGAATCGTCGGCGCCGCTGCCGGCAGGATCACCGTGAAGGCGCGCCTGACGGTGCCGACTTCCAGCGTGCGCGCGACGTTGATCCATTCCTTGCGCACCGCGGCGACGCCGAACGCGGTGTTGAGCAACATTGGCCACACTGAGCAGATGAAGATCACGAAGATCGCCGAGATCGAGGAATCCTTGATGGTGTAGAGTGCAAGCGGCATCCAGGCCAGCGGCGAAATCGGCTTAAGGATTTGGATGAACGGGTCGATCGCCCTACTGATCAAGGGCGACATCCCGATCAAAAATCCGAGCGGAATGGCGACGATCACCGCGAGCAGATAGCCGAGGCCGACCCGCGCTATGGAATAGCCGAGCTGGATACCGAGCCCCTTGTCGTTCGGTCCGTTATCGTAGAACGGTTGCCTGAGATGCTCCCACAATTTCGCGCCGACATCTGATGGACCCGGCATCGCCGATTTGCCTTGGGTGGCCGTCAGCCCCATCAGCTTGGCGTATTCCGGCGACATGTTGGTAGTCGCAGCCGTCGGCCGCGTGGCGAGATGCCAGATGCCGAGGAACGTCGCGAACAGCACGATCGAAACGACGGCGGCACGGAAGCGAAGGGAGAAGGTCATTGGCGATAGTCCCTCAGCACGTCGTCCCGGCGAACGCCGGGACCCATACGCCGTGTCGGCTCTTTCAGGCACGATGTTAGAGGCCTTCCTTCGTTACTAACGCTGCGGGGTATGGGTCCCGGCGTTCGCCGGGACGACAGCGGCAAATGTAGTTGCGCCCCTGCCCTCACGACGCCTTCCTGATCTTGAAGCTGGCGAGATAATCTTCGGGCTTCGCAGGATCGAACGTCTTGCCCATCACCGAAAAACTCTTGGTGGTGGCGGCCGGCGGCGTCAGTCCTGCTTCCTTCATCAGCTTGGCGGCGTCGGTGGCGAGATAGACCTGCGCGGCGATGCCGGCATAGTCGATGTCGCCCTTGATCTGCCCCCAGCGCTTCATCTGGGTCATGATCCAGACCGCAAACGACTGCCACGGGAACGGATCGAAATCGACGCGGTTCGGCTGCTGGACGATGTTGCCGAGCCCGTCGGCGAAGGTGCCGGTCAAAATCTGCTCCAGCACGATCGGCGGCTGGTTGAGATAGTTCGCCGGCGCGATTGCCGCCGCAATCTCCTTGCGGTTCTCCGACTTGTGCGCGTACGCGGTGGCTTCAATGATCGATTTGAGCAGCGCGCCATAGGTATTCGGCATCGTGGTGACGAATTCCTTCGACGCGGCGAAGGCGCAGCACGGGTGGCCTTCCCAGATATCCTTGGTGAGGATGTGGATGAAGCCGGCGCCGTCGAACACCGCGCGCTGGTTCATCGGATCGGGCCCGAGGAAGCCGTCGATATTGTCGGCGCGCAGATTGGCGACCATTTCCGGCGGCGGCACCGCGCGGATCTGCACGTCGGTATCGGGGTCGATGCCATGCTCGGCGAGATAGTAGCGCAGCAGGTAATTGTGCATCGAATAGTCGAAAGGCACCGCGAACTTGAAACCCTTCCAGTCCTTCGGATTGCGCTTGTCCTTGTGCTTGATCGACAGCGTGATCGCCTGGCCGTTGATGTTTTCCACGGCCGGCATGGTGTAGGAATCGGATTGGAGCCGGCGCCCATGGTGATGGCGAGCGGCATCGGCGACAGCATGTGGGCGGCGTCGTATTCCTTGTTGATGGTCTTGTCGCGAATGACGGCCCAGCCGGCGGTCTTGATCACTTCGACGTTGAGGCCGTTCTTGGCATAGAACCCCATCGGCGCCGCCATGATGATCGGCGTAGCGCAGGTGATCGGGATGAAGCCGACCTTGAGATCCTTCTTTTCCAGCGGCCCGCCTTGCGCGAATGCTTCCGTCGCCGTCTTGAGCGGGAAGAATTGCGATAATGCCGCCGCTGCGGTTGCCGCGCCCACCGATTTCAAAAACGCGCGTCGCGCGACGTCCTGCGGAAACATCGCGCGCATCACGGCGGAGGCGACCACGCCTTCGTAGCGCTTCTGCTCGCTCTCGATGGCGGACTGGACCTGCAGTTGGGCGGCCTGGTGCTCTGCCTCGCTGACATGCTGGCCGCAGCTACAGCCACCGGCATGAAGCCGGCGGTTGGGATCGAATGGATTGTCGAAGGTAGACATCAGCCCTCCTGCGCGACGTTTGCCCCCTTATTAAGCAAGGCACATGCCAGCCCCGTTCTGCGGCGATAGCTCTGAGATCACAGCGATTCTGCTGACGTTGGCGGCTACGAAAATTCGTGATACACGAAATATCGTAATTGAATTACGAGATTTCGGAGCACCGACTGGATGGATCTGGCCCTCGGCTCAACCGCCCCGCAGGATGTCGAACTGCGCACCGCCGCATTCGAGTTCGCGATCGAGCCCGCGCTGCTGCTCGATCCCCATGCCGACCAGATCCTCGACGCCAATCCGGCGGCCTGCACCCTGCTCGGCTATGACCGCGCCTTGCTGCGCCAGACCAAGGCCAGCACACTGCATGCCGGACAATTGCCTGTTCTGATCGTGTTCACCCAGGCCGTGCTCGACAAGGGAGCGTACTGGACCAACGCGCTCACCCCGCGCCACGCGACGGGGCAAAGCCTGCGCCTCGAATATGCCGGCTCACTCGTGCCGGGCGAAGGCCGCTCGCTGGTGCTGCTCACCATGAGCGATCTCGACGCGCGGCGCCGACGCTATGTCGATGCGGCGGCCGAAGACCACATGCGCGGCGGAATCGCGACCTGGCAGCGGGTCGAACGGGTGTTCCAGGATATCGAGCGCGAAAACCAGTTGATCCTGCGCGCCGCCGGCGAAGGCATTTACGGCGTCAACGCCGAGGGCAAGACCACCTTCGTCAATCCGGCCGCCGAGCGCATGCTGGGCTGGGCTGCGGAAGAATTGGTCGGCAAGGCAATCCACCCGATCGTCCATCACACCCATCATGACGGGCGTCACTATCCCGATCATGATTGCCCGATCTACGCGGCGTTTCGCGACGGCGCCGTGCACCAGGTCGATGGCGAGGTGTTCTGGCGCAAGGACGGCACGCCGGTCTGGGTCGAATATACCTCGACGCCGATCCGCGACCGCGGCGTGGTGGTCGGCGCCGTCATCGTGTTTCGTGACGTCAGCCAGCGCCGCGAGGCCGATGAGAAGCTGCACGCGGCGCTTGCCGAGGTCGATCGCCTGCGCGAGCGGCTGGAGCTGGAAAACGCTTACCTTCAGGAAGAAATCCGCATCGAGACCAACCCGCGCGGCATCATCGGCCAGAGCGAAGCGATCCAGAAGACGCTGCGCCAGGTCAAGCTGGTGGCGCCGACCACCGCCGCCGTGATGATCACGGGCGAATCCGGCACCGGCAAGGAATTGATCGCGCGCGCCATTCATGAAGCGAGCAGCCGCCGCGACCGGCCGCTGATCCGCGTCAACTGCGCGGCGATCCCGCGCGAACTGTTCGAGAGCGAATTCTTCGGCCATATCAGAGGCGCCTTCACCGGCGCGATGCGCGACCGCATCGGACGGTTCGAGCTCGCCGACGGCGGCACGCTGTTTCTCGACGAGGTCGGCGAAATCCCGCTGGAGCTGCAGGGCAAGCTGCTACGGGTACTGCAAGAGGGCAATTTCGAGCGCGTCGGCGAGGAGCGCACCCGCGCGGTCGACGTGCGCGTGATCGCCGCCACCAACCGCGATCTCAAGCAGGAAGTGCAACGCGGCCGGTTTCGCGAGGACCTCTATTTCCGCCTCAACGTATTCCCGGTGGAATCGGTACCGCTGCGCGAGCGGCGTGAGGACATCCCGCTCCTGGCTCAGCATTTTTTGACGCGCGAGAGCAAGGCGCTGAAATCCGAGCTGCGACTATCGGAAGGCGACGCGCGCCGGCTTTCACGCTACGACTGGCCCGGCAACGTCCGCGAACTGCAGAACGTGATCGAGCGCGCGGCGATCCTGGCGCAGAACGGCCGCTTGCGCATTGATCTGCCCGATGTACCGGGCGTGTCGTCCTCCCCAGCCGCGGCGCGTGTGAAAGCAGATAGCCACCCCGCGGTCATGACGTCAGCGGAAATGCGCGCGCACGAGCGCGCCAACATTCTCGCCGCCCTTCAGGCCTGCTCTGGCAAGGTGTTCGGCCCCGGCGGCGCCGCGAAGCTGCTCGACATCAAGCCGACCACGCTGGCCTCGCGCATCAAGGCGCTGGGGATTGCGAATTGGCGTGGCTCGGCTGGCTAAGCTAGGGCATGTACTCATAATCAAGTCAGATCCGCTTTACTCTCGGAGACGGTTATCAAGCCAACATTGGTGCATGTTTGGGCCATCAACGAACGTTAGATCGCATCTGAATCAGGTCCGCTCATTCTTTGTTAGCACTGCAATCGGCTCGCTTTCCAGCATCTCGCACCAAACATCAGAGTTGCGGGCTCTCATAGAGCCGTGGCGCCGCTCATCGCCTCACCGATCACAGTTTCTTCCCCCGGCTCAGGGGACGGTTGAGAGCAGGTCTGCCCAGGCTCTCGCGGCCTTTTGCTCTCCCGATGATCCGAAATGGCAATCGTCGTACCGATCCAGATCGCCAAGCAAGGCGTCTGAGTTAACTCCGCTTCTCAGATTGGCACCGGGATCGGGAAGCGCCAGTTGAGCGCGCGCCACCGCGTTATCGGCAGAGTGGAAGCGCGTTCCTGCGTTGAGTGCTCCCAAACATTTGGTCGCGATGGCAACGTATACCGGCGCCGCGACGCCACGAGACCTCAACGAGCTGACCAGCGACACGAAGCGATCGCGGTAGTCCTTCTCGTTCGTTCCCTTCACGTAGTCGATCTCACCTTGGACCCAGAGGACGTGCGTCACAACATAACCTCGCTGCTGCAGCTGGCTCGCGGTGTCGGTCATGGTTCCGTTCAGATCGCCGCCCGGCGCCCAACGGGAGACCTCGGAGCCGCTTATGGACACGGGAGCCAGTATGACCTGGTCGAACGATCCGCGATCCAGCAGAAGGTTGCCGAGCAGGGTCCAATATTCCCCGCCGATACCGTCAGATCCCAGCAGGGGCGATGCGGCGACATAGCATCGCCCATCGAAGAAGTTGACAATCTTCTCTCCGTGTTCCGAGCGGAACCGCTGCCCCCCGTGATTTCCGGCGTTGGACTGCCCGATCAGCAGCAGCACGGCCGTACGGTCCGTCCGCTGCGGGCAGGCGACAGCTTTCTTCTGATCGCCCGATGCGAGCCGCCCCACTCGATCAAATGTGTAGAGGTCGTCGGGAGCCGTCGAGCCCGAGCGAGTTTTCAGCGCTTGAAGTAACGGGAAGGGAAATAATTGATGGCGAGCGCTGTACGCTCCAAACAAATACGTCGCGATCAAGACAAGAATCGCTAGCAAGAAGCTCGCGCGCGACATCTGCATTCGAACACCTGCAAACTTGGCCCCAGCGCGTTTTGGATAATTAGCGCAACGATTGATGGCGCGAAAGGGCCCTGGCACGCAGTGCGTTGTTCTGACGCCCTGTTTGGCGGAGGGCGACCAGGAGTTGCGGTTTCTTTTTGCTCTTCCCCGCGTGACCTGGTCTAGCCGCTGCCCTCAGGGCGCATGTCCGCTTGGGGGCCACAAGCCGCCGATCACGGTCAGACCGGGTGACTTCTGCTTTGCAGTGGGAAGCCGACGTTTATGAGTGCACGCCCTAGTAGCGGCGGCCGCCGACGGCGAACGGCGAAGCGCCGGGCAGCGAATTGAATTCGCTGTCGAGGCGGCCCGACTGCTGGACGTAGCCGACGCCGAGCGACAGGCTGAGATTCGACGTCGCCTGGAATTCGACGCCGGCATTCACGCTGGAGATCGGCAACGTACCCGACTTGGAGTCGAACGGCGCGAACGGGCCGCCGATGCCGGTATTGTATTTCAGCGTGTCGAACCCGGCATAGAAGGTGACGGGCAAGCCGCTGTTCTTGAGGCTGTAGCCGAACTGCACGCCTTCGCTATAGAGCGAGCCGAAACCGCCGAACGCACTCTGGCTGAGACCGCTGAGGCCCAGGCTGCTGCGCTGGCTGCCGACAAAAAAGCCGTTCGAAAAATTGTACCGCGCATAGGACGAGCCGTTTCCGACGTCGCGGAAGTCGAAGCTCGGAAAATTGCCGTATGCGTTCGGGCTCTCGCCCGCATCCCCGCTGAAACCCATCGGCCAGCCCGGAATCCAATAATTCATGGGAGATGCCTGAGCGTGGGCCGTCCGCCCGCCGAGACAGAGCATCGCGAAAGCGAGTGTAAGACCTAAGCTGCGTGTGAAATTAGACATTCGCGCGACCACCAGTGCGCCGTGATTATACGCACTGGAGGTCGGGAACGCCAGAGCGACGCGGTGGCGCGGTTCCACCACATCGATGTCGAGGCCGCGTGGTTGCAGTCCGATTCCATGGAATCAGACCGCTCCCCTCGGACACGCCGTTACGCCGCCTTGATAGTGAGCTTGGCCTCCATCGGCAGCCCCTCCTCGATCGGCAGCGAGGGATCGCGCGACCATTCGTTCCAGGAGCCGAAATACATTCGCACATCCTTCACGCCGGCGTTCTTCAAGGCGAGGAACGTGTTCGAGGCGCGCGCCCCCTTGAAGCAATAGAGATAGACCGGCGTATTCTGCGTGATGCCGACGGTGGCGCATTCCGCCAGGATTTCGTTCTTGGACTTGAAGCGCGGCCCTTCCGCGGTCGGCTTCATCATGCGGTACCATTCGAGCCAGACGGCGCCGGGGATGCGTCCCTTGCGCGGGCAGAAATCCTTCCCATACGGAGAAGAGCTTTCGCCGATCCATTCGTCGATGTCGCGCACATCGAGCAGCGCAATGCCCGGCTTGCCGACGGCCGCCAGCATGGTCTTGGCATCGATCAGGATGTCGCCCGCTTCAGGCAGAACCGCGAACGACGCCTTCACCGGCGACGGCACCTCCGTGGTCACCGGCAGGCTAGCCGCCATCCAGGCATCGAAGCCGCCATGCAGCACCTTGACCTTGGGATAGCCGAGCATGGTCAGCAGATAGTAGCCGCGGCAGGACTGCCCGAAGCCGGAATTCATCGACTGCTCGTAGATGACCGCGGTCTCCTTGCCCGACAAGCCTGCGGCGCCAAACGCATCGGCGAATTTCGTCTTGAGCTCGTGAATACCTTCCGGCGTCGAGGTCGCGAGATAGGTGAAGATTTCATGGACGTTGATGGCGTTCGGGAGATGCCCCGCGCCGTAGCCTTCCGGATTGCGGGTGTCGATGACGACACACGGCTCTTGCTTGAGGAATTCCGCGAGTTCGCCGGCAGTAATCAGAACGTCCGTCATGGCAGGCCTCTCCTGTTCGTGGTTGCGGGTTGTGGTCGATCGGAAATCAGTGCTCGTCGCCGGCCAGCATCTTGCGCAACTGCTTGGTGGCGGGCGTGACGATGGCGACGAAATAGGCTTCGCGAAGCCTGCGCTGGGCGCGGTGGCTCTTCAAATAACCGCGCGCGCCGCAATGAAGCATCGCCGCATGCGCAGCCGCGACGCTGGCGTCGCCGAGCCGGAGCCGCAGCGCGATGACGCGGCGCCAGTAGCTATCGTCGGAATTGTAGGGGTCGCGCGCCAGTGCCATCGTCTCCTTCTCGAACTCGGCATGGAGTTCATGGAATTGAGTAGGCTGTTGCGGCAAATAACGGTTGATATGGCTCAAGGGCGCGTCGACCTCGTCCATGATCTGGATGCAATCCTTGATCAGGCCGAGCGCCATGCCGGCCTGCAGCAGGATGAAACCGGCGCGGATTTTCTTCACGAACGGTCCCGCCGGTTCGGCGAGGATCAGCCCATCCGGCACGAAGACGTCCCGAAACTGCACGGCATAGGTGCCGGTGCCGTCCATCGCGAGAAATGGTTTGCATGGCTGCAGCGTGATCGCGGGATCGGAGCAATCGGCAAGGAACATGACGATGCCGCCGCCCTCGTCCTCGCGCTCGAAGATGGTGCCGAAGAAGTGATCGGGACCGAGGTTCGACACCCAGGGCAGCGCGCCGCGCACGACGTAACCACCCTCGACCTTGCGTCCCCTGAGTTTGAGTTTCTCGATACCGAAGAAGCTCTTCATCGGATTGGACAGCCCAGTGCCGCCGAGCATCTCGCCGCTGGCAAAGTTGCCGGCGAATTTGGCAACGAGTTTTGGATTGTTCGAATTCGAGGCGTACCAGACCAGCGTGTTCTGGCACCACGCCATGAAGGCGGTGGCGCCGCAGACCTCGCCGAGCACCGCGATCGATTGAATGGCGCAGCGCAGGTCCGCCATGCCATCCGCAGGCTGGTGACTGCCCCACGCGCCGACGTGCCCGAGCCGCCGCAGCAAGGCATCCGGATAGACGGTGCCCTCGTCGATGGCCGCGGCCTGGGGTGCGAGTTCTCTACGCGCAATCGCCGCGACCTGATCCACGATCGATGCCGCGGGGAGATCTTCGGCAACTGCGAGCCGCGATACCGCCACTGAACCCATGAGAACCTCCGCACCCCAGTGCCTGTTGCGACTGCTTATGCGCTGACTTCGAGATTGACGGGCCGCGTAAAGGTGTTGGCGACCGGCGACCATCTCTTGACGTGGGCGACCAGCGCATCGATCTCGCTCTTCGGAATGCCCTCGCATTCCATGTCGACCTTGACGCGCACATCGGTGAAGCCGACCGGCTTTTCGCTGACGTCGCCGGTGCCCCACACCGCCGTGATATTGAGGTCGCCCTCCAGCTCGAGTTCGAGCTTGTTGACGATCCAGCCGCGATGAACGGCGTTGGCGTGCAGGCCGACCGCAAGGCACGAGCCGAGCGCAGCGAGCGAGGCTTCGGAAGGATTCGGCGCGGTGTCGTCGCCGAGCAGGCCCGGCGGCTCGTCGACGATGTAGGGCGCGAGATTGCGAATGTAGTTGGCGTGGCGGAACTTGCCCTCCGCCACCGTCCTGCACTTCAAGGTCTTGATGACCTTCGGATTGGCCTTGCCGTTGGCGATGAGCTGCTCGAGCCCATTTTTGTCGATCGGGGCCAGGCAGCCCGTGAGCACCGTTTTTTGAGCGACCGCGGTCATCATTTCTCTCCCTTGGGTAGGATACCGAACGTTCTGTTTCCTGCATGAAGCGTGCCAGATCAGGCCGAAATCAAAAGCTGAACGTCTCTCGTCGCTTAGTGTGCCTGCCCGGAAATTGGTCAGCGCCCTGCTGCACAGGCGCGAAGCAATTGCCGCGTGCTTGCGATTATTTTCGGCGCAAAGATGCGGCTTGATGATTGCGCCGCGCTCCGATTAACTGCGGCGCATGGGCAAATCAGTCTCCAAGAGGAAAGCTGTCGCGGCGTCGGCCGCAGGCGACGAGGAATCAGCGCGCGGCCGCCTGCTCAATGCGGCGACGCATCTGTTCTGCAAGAACGGCATCAACGCCACCGGCATCGACGCGATCATCGACGAGGCCGGCACCGCCAAGACCACGCTCTACAAATTGTTCGGCTCGAAGACCAACCTCGTCAACGCCGTGCTGGAAAGCGAAGGCAAGGCCTGGCGTGAATGGTTCATCGGCGCGATGGAGGATGGCGGCGGCGATGCGCAGGCGAAGCTGAAGCGGATTTTTCCGGCGCTGAAGTGCTGGTTCGCCGAAGAGCGCTTCTACGGCTGCCCCTTCATCAATGCGGTGGCCGAGCACGACAAGGACGCCAAGCAATTCCGCAACGTCGCGCTGCGCCACAAGAAGGTGGTGCTGACGCACATCGAAAAGCTCGCAAGTGAAATGGGCGCCGCCGAACCACAGGTGCTGGCCCATCAACTCGCGCTGTTAATAGACGGCGCCATCGTCGCCGCCATGGTCTCGCGCGATCCCGGCGTCGCGGATACCGCGGGGCTTGCGGCGGCCAATCTGTTCGGGCCTGCCAGGGTGAAGAAGACAAAGCGCGCCGGTAACCCTGCGGAGCTTGTCGCCGTCTGAGGCGAGCTACAGCGATGCGGAAGCCGTAACGACGAGACTGCGCGCCAGCACCACCCCGCCGGCCAGGATCAGGCCAACACCTGCGATGCGGCTGAGCCACGGGCTGCGGGCGAGCAGCTTCTCGAAGGCGACATAGATCGCCACCGCCGCGATCCACACCAGGTTCATCACGCCGGCAACGAACAGCAGCGCCATCAAAAACCAGCAACAGCCGACACAGTAAGTGCCGTGCCGAAAACCCATGCGCAGCGCGCCCATGGCGCCCGGTTGCCAGTAGCGGCTGAGGAAGAACACCGGGCTCTGGCAGTAGCGCAGGCAGGCGCGCTTGACCGGCGTGAGCTGATAGAGCCCGGCGGCAAGCAGGATGATCCCGGCGAGTGTGCTGCTGGTGCTCGCCATCATGCCGGACAGCAGCCCGGCCTGATCGAGTGCCCACTGCACCGCGACCGCGGCGAGACTAAAGCCGGCCCATATCAGGAGATAGCCGGCGAGAAAGAGCCAGCTCGTGAAGACGGGATTATCCGTCTCCTGCCTGCGCTTGATCGCCGTAAACAGCAGCACCATCGGCGCGGCGCTCGGCACCATCATCGCGACCATCATCACCCACCACATCGCGAACATCAGCGCGGCCTGCGAGGGCGACCATGGCTCGGGGTCCATCGGCATGTCGGCCATGCTCATGTCGATGCCAGCGCCGGCGATCAGATAACCCCAGGCGAAGGCGACGACGGCAGCCATGCCGAATGCCACGATCAGGCGATCGTGGCGCAAGGTCTGTTCAAGCGCAGAGGTCCCGGACATGGACTTAACCTCCGCCACGGAAACGGCGCGTCGAAAGGGTGCCTGCAGCGCTAGGCCGCGACACCTTCCGGCGTCTGGACCACGTTGGCCAGCGAGCTGTGTGCCTTCGGTGTCGAACCTGATGGCGCCGGTCGAGCGGATGTTGGACGAGGCGACCTCCGCAGCCCTGTGTTCGAAGCCCTCAGGCATCACGACCTGGATGCGGTGGGGCTCTCCGGTCACCGGATTCTTGATCGGCTCGACCTCGGTCTCAAGCACACCCTTGGCCACCATGCGCGCGACGCGTCCATCCTTGTCGAATGAAAACTCGATCGGCACAAATAACGGCTCATGCATTTTAGTCACGATCAGGCTGAGAATCTGGAACAGCGTGCCTTCGGCGGAGTTCTGGCCCGACATGATCTTGAAAAGCGCGTCGCGTTGTTCGGGTGTGGCGCGCTCGTCGATGATCGGCTGTAGCTGGCCGTTGCCCTCATGCAGCGCACCCGGAAAATGAACGGTCGCCGCGAAAACCAGACCGTCGAGTTTCGTCTTTTCGAAATGTCCCTTGGTGATCCTCATGCCGACCAGGCCCTTGCAATAGCCGTGGGTCGGCCGCGCATTGAAGTCGCACGGACAGCCAAATGCGCAATTGCAGTTCTTGATCCATTCGCCTTCGAGACGCCAGTCAGATGTCGCCATCGCACACCTCCGATTTGCGTTGTCGATTGGACTGCAGCCGCTTGAATGCGAGCTTACCTCGTTTGTGCCCCAAGGGACAGCGACCGGGTGGGCCAAGCCACCGGATCGCGCGAATGTGCACCCCGCGACGAGCGCAAGGCGCTCGCGGAGTGATGACAGGCTCTGTGCCCACCATTCAAGACAACGGTGCCGACAAATGGTGGGCACGGCGCTAGCGCGCCTTTGCCCACCCTACGGCTTTCTCCAGCCGCTCCAGCTCGGTCGCCAGATCCCGCTCGACATCGGCAACCCGCATCTCGATCACGCGGTAATCCCGTGCCTCCAGCCACGCCTTCCGCCCGGCGCGGTCGGCGACAATTGTTTCCGTCTCGTTCGGGTTGACCAGTTCGATCGCCAGGCGATGCACAAACGAGACGAAATCCGGAATGTGGCGGCCGACCGGGGTCTGGCGCTTGAACTGGCCGGCGAAGCGGCGGTCGCGGGTCAGCGCCTGCCACAGAATGCGCTCGGCATCGGTCGGGTTGCGGCGAAGCAGCCGGGCCAGCCCGCGCACGGTAGAGCTGTCGCCGGGCACCGCCGGCCCCTGCCCGTGCTCGGCCAACAGCGCCCGCAGCCGTGTCGCCTGTTCACCGTCGAGCACGCCGCCCTTGGCCGGTCCCTTGCGTCCCTCGGCGATCGCCATCACCACGCCGTGCAGGGTGTGCATGTCCTGCTTGGTCGGGTCCATCCGGGTGAAGATGTTGCGCAGGTTGACCAGCATGGTCTCGCGCTTCTCGCGCGGGCGGAGGAATTCGACCTTGTCGAGTTCCCGAACCAGATTATCGAAGAAGGCCTGCATCTGGTGCTGCGACGCCGGCTCGGAGCGTTCCGGCATTGCGAACGGCAGGGCGCCGCCGGTCGACAGCTTGAACCACTCGTAGCCGATCAGCAGCACTGCCTGCGCCAGATTGAGCGAGGCGAAGCCGGGATTGACCGGAAAGGTGATGATCCGGTTGGCCAGCGCCACCTCCTCGTTCTGCAGGCCGTACCGCTCGCGGCCGAACAGGATGCCAGCCCCGCCGCCGCTTCCGACATGGGCCACGATCTCGGCCGCCGCTTGCGCCGGCGCGACCACCGGCTTGGCCTGATCATGCGCGCGGGCGGTGGTCGCGAACAGCAATGTGAGATCGGCGACCGCCTGCTCCACCGTGTCGAACAACTGCGCCTGTTCCAGAATCTGGTCCGCGCCGGCCGCCGCCCGTTGTGCCGCGATGTTCGGCCAGCCGTCGCGCGGATTGACGATCCGCAGGCGCGACAGGGCAAAATTGCCCATCGCGCGCGCGGCCATGCCGATATTCTCGCCGAGCTGCGGCTCGACGAGGATCACAATGGGTCCGGCTAAGTCCAACCCAGACTTGGTTTTATCGGTGCCCGAACCGGACATTTTTGGCTTCACTTTCTGATTCAACTTCCAAAGCAACTTCTGAAGATTTGAATCCGCGCGCGATGCGCATACGATTCAATCTCTCACGCTTGCCCGTTTTAGAAAGGCGGCCGGAATTCGCCAGCCTGAGAATCGGGTTAGTAGCGTTTCCGCTAGTTCGCTCAAAGCCTCAATTGGGCCTCATCCGGAACGTCGGCGCAGCGCTACCGGACGATGCTACGCATCGCCTGGGCCGCACCGCGTCCGGGACACCCGATATCCCATGCATTCCGCGCCTGAAAGATGGGCTAAAAGTCGGGGCCGCACCAGCTTTCGCCGGCCGATTTGCGGTGCTATAGCCCGCCTATAATCACCCACCCCGCCCCAAACGCGCGGTTTTCCGAGAAAAGGCCCCCTCCATCATGGCAAAAATCAAGGTGACCAACCCCGTCGTCGAACTCGATGGCGACGAGATGACCCGGATCATCTGGCAGTGCATCAAGGACAAGCTGATCACCCCGTTTCTGGATGTCGAGCTGCTGTATTTTGACCTCGGAATGGAGTACCGCGACCAGACCAACGACCAGGTCACGATCGACGCCGCCAACGCCATCAAGAAGGTCGGCGTCGGCGTCAAATGCGCCACCATCACCCCCGATGAAGCCCGGGTGAAGGAATTCGGCCTGAAGGAGATGTGGAAGTCGCCGAACGGCACCATCCGCAACATCCTCGGCGGCGTGATCTTCCGCGAGCCGATCATCTGCAAGAACGTGCCGCGCCTGGTTCCCGGCTGGACCAAGCCGATCATCATCGGCCGCCACGCCTATGGCGACCAGTACCGCGCCACCGACATCAAGTTCCCCGGCAAGGGCACGCTGACCCTGAAATTCGTCGGCGAGGACGGCACCGTCATCGAGAGGAAGTGTTCAAGACCCCGGGCTCCGGCGTCGCGATGCAGATGTACAACCTCGACGACTCCATCATCGATTTCGCCCGCGCCTCCTTCAATTACGGCCTGATGCGGAACTATCCGGTCTATCTCTCGACCAAGAACACCATCCTGAAAGTCTATGACGGCCGCTTCAAGGACATCTTCCAGGACATCTACGACCGCGAGTTCAAGAAGGAATTCGAGGCCAAGCGGCTCACCTACGAACACCGTCTGATCGACGACATGGTCGCTTCCGCGCTGAAATGGTCCGGCGGCTATGTCTGGGCCTGCAAGAACTACGACGGCGACGTGCAGTCGGATACGGTGGCGCAGGGCTACGGCTCGCTCGGCCTGATGACCTCGGTGCTGCTGACGCCCGACGGCAAGACCGTCGAAGCCGAAGCCGCGCACGGCACGGTGACCCGGCACTACCGCGAGCACCAGAAGGGCAAGGAGACCTCGACCAATTCGATCGCGTCGATCTTCGCCTGGACCCGCGGCCTCGCCCACCGCGCCAAGCTCGACAACAACCCGCAGCTCGCAAAATTCGCCGACACGCTGGAGAAGGTCTGCGTTGCGACCGTCGAGGAAGGCTACATGACCAAGGACCTCGCGCTCCTGGTCGGCGCCGATCAGCGCTGGCTGTCCACGACTGGCTTCCTCGACAAGGTTGCGGCCAATCTCGAGAAGGCGATGGCGGCATAATTGGCTGACGATGGTGTTGGTCCTTCGGGGCCAACACCATGGATTTGCGATGCCGATTGTCCGAAACACCGCTCTCGCTCTGCTTTTGTCATCGGCGACGCTTTTGAGCGTGCATGCCCAGACGCCTCTTCCCGACACCATCGCGGCGCCGGGAGAAAAAACCGTGCTCACCCTCCACGCCGAAGGCGCGCAGGTCTACGAATGCAAGGCCGGCTCCGACGGCAAGCTCGCCTGGGCGTTCCGCGAGCCGATCGCGACGCTGCTGCTCGACGGCAAGACCGTCGGCCGGCACTACAACGGTCCGAACTGGGAGCACATCGACTCTAGCGCCGTCGTCGGCAAGGCAGCCGGCAACGCCCCCGGCGCGACGGCGAACGACATTCCCTGGCTGAAGCTGGAAGTGACGTCCGGCCGCGGCACCGGGATCCTCTCCGGCGTCACGACCGTGCAGCGGATCAATACGTCGGGCGGAAAACTCGAAGGCGCCTGCGACGAGGCAGGCAGCTATCGCAACGTGCCCTACTCCGCGGACTACGTGTTCCTGCGTAAGGGCTGAACTCTCCACGTCATTGCTGTCGATGACGGGGCACGACCAAGCCCGCGGCGATCGCCTGCTAGCCCATCGCCACCCTGTCGCCGCGGTGCTCGCGTTGGTCGAGCCACATCGTGCCGAACGCGAACGCCAGCCAGCCGAAATTGTAGACAAGGCCAATTATCAGAATGACCCAGCCGGGAATTGGTCCGACTGCGGCGCGATCGACAAATTCCGCCAAGGTTGACGCGGGCGTCGGATGGATTGCGATCTTGCCGTAATAGGCAATCACCTGGACGGCGAGAATCCAGACGTAGTTGCGACGCAGCCGCCGCCCCGCCGCGCGGACAAACGAAATGTGGTGGCGGGGCGCGGTGTAGTCGCGCCCGAGCGTCACCTGCCAGCTATCGTCGCGGGCTTCACCGGTGAATATCGGCGCGTAGAAATTTGTCTCCATCCATCGAGCTCGGGCGCGCCAGACATTGAAGTACCGATAACGTCGCGCCTCCATGCCGAGAAACACGGCAATGAGCAGGCCTACGAGCAGGAGTGGCAGCGGTGAAGCTTCCGGACTCGAAAAGGTCGTCGACAGGGCGATGCCCATTGTGACGATCGCCCAGTTGGTCGTGTTGTCTAGCCGCGTTCTCCAGATCGTCGAACGGTAGACTTCGCCCCGGTAGAGATGAGCGATGGCGCCCATTTCGGCAGAGCTGAAGCCATGTTGGCGCTGTGTTTCGCTGTGAGCCGTAACAGACATGGCGGGACTCCGGTTGTCCGAACCGCGGATCACCGGCGTTGATCGGTAGCGTCCACCTCATCGACGCCGATGAACCTATCCGGAATTGTGACGTCGCAACTATGCTCGCCCAGAAGCCGAATTGCCAGCCACAGGGCGAGCAATATAACGATGCACCGCACTATCGCGGCCTGGCGTCCGCATCGGGTCGCGCGTTGTGGCTATGCTCCACCTCAGCGGAGAGAGACCAGCGCAGTCCCGGCCATGCCAAGCACACGGGCGGCCCCAGTGGATAGGTCGATGCACCGTCCCTTCACGAACGGACCACGATCATTTATCCGGACGGTGACACTTCGCCCGGTGGAATGTGAGGTGACTGTGACGCGAGAGCCGAACGGTCTGGCGCGATGGGCCGCGGTCATCACATTTGGATTCATCCGCTCTCCCGATGCAGTTCGACCGCCGCTGTAGCCATAGCGCGAAGCAATGCAGGTTTCGGCGAATGCCGGCACCGATAGACAGGCAAGCGCCAAGGCGGCGCATATCGGGCGAATCATCGTCACCCTTCCAGGACCGAGGCTCTATTGGCCAACTGCCAACTTTTGCCCAGCCTCTGAGTTCCAGCAAGCGCGTCAGAATGACGAAAGCGGCGCAGCATGGCTGCTGTCGGCGCCCTACCTCTTGGCCCCAAGATACGTCGTCCATACGGCGCTGGCCAAGGTCTGTGATGTTTTGCGAGCGCACACCTTTTCGACTTCTGCAACGATCGACGAGACGTTGATTCTCGGCTGTGTTTGGCCACTCGCCGCGGCAACGTAATTAAGTCCCGTCCAGAAACCGTGAATCCAGACAGTGCCCTCTAACTGATGCTCTTCCGTAGATCGCCAGTGAGCGCAACTCATGCTCCCTACTCCGATCATGTCGACCGAAACTTTGGCGTCCTGCGCTGACGCCACGCAGACTGACGCGCCAAAGGCGATCGACGCAAATAGAGATGGCTTTATCGTCCACCAGGTCATTCTGGCACCTCTCGCCCGAACGCCAAAAGTCGGCTGTCGCGTAAGTCCAGCGATCGGGTTGTCTACCGGAATGCCGCTACCAATGATGCCCGCAAGGTCCGTGGCATCATCGAGGGTTCGATCAACGTGGATTCCTGCAGCATCACCAGGAATTAGGCTGCAGCGTGACAAATGCAGATGGCGTTAGCCCATTCTGCTGTTCCGCTTGTAGGCGGGATGGCTGGCGCCTGCTCAGCAGGTTGATCCATCATCAGCCATTGCATCGCAGCGACAGCGCTGGCGATCGCGGCCAAGGCGCCTATGATTTCACGCCTCAGCTTGCCCCTAAGCCCCCGCCATCGCCTGCTCGATCGCCGACAGCGCCGCATTAGCCTTGGCGCCGTCGGGCCCGCCGGCCTGCGCCATGTCGGGCCGGCCGCCGCCGCCCTTGCCGCCAAGCGCCTCGGAGCCCTTGCGCACCAGTTCGACCGCGTTGAATCGCGCCGTGAGATCGGCGGTGACGCCAACGACGATGCCGGCCTTGCCGTCCTCGGTGACGCCGACGATCGCGACCACGCCGGAGCCGATCTGCTTCTTGCCGTCGTCGACCAGGCTCTTCAGATCCTTGGTCTCGACGCCTTCGACCGCGCGCGCCAGCAGCTTGACGCCGCCCGCTTCGCGCACGCCGCCCGCTGCCGCGCCGTTGCCCGCGCCGCCACCCATCGCGAGCTTCTTGCGCGCATCCGACAGATCGCGCTCCAGCTTCTTGCGCTCTTCCATCAGCGCCGCGATGCGCGCCGGCATGTCGTCGACGCTGGTGCGCAGCTCGAACGCCGCCGTCTTCGCAATCGCCATCGTATCATTGGCGTGCTTGCGGGCGTGACGTCCGGTCAGCGCCTCGATGCGCCGTACCCCTGAGGCGACCGCGCTTTCGCCGGTCACCGAGATCAGCCCGATGTCGCCGGTGCGGCGCACATGGTGCCGCCGCACAGTTCGACCGACCAGCCGAGCGCGTTCTGGCCGTGAGCGCGGGCCTGCTTGCCCATCGACACCACGCGAACCTCGTCGCCGTATTTCTCGCCGAACAGGGCGCGCGCGCCGGCCTCGCGGGCGTCGTCGACCGCCATCAGCCGCGTCGTCACCTCGTCGTTTTCGAGCACCACCTCGTTGGCGATGTCCTCGACACGGGCGAGCTCTTCCGCCGTGATCGGCTTTGGATGCACGAAGTCGAAGCGCAGACGATCGGGCGCCACCAGCGAGCCGCGCTGGGCGATATGGTCGCCGAGTACCTGGCGCAGCGCCTCGTGCAGGAGATGCGTCGCCGAGTGATGGGCGCGGATCGACGACCGGCGCGCATGATCGACCTCGAGCTGCAGCGCGGTGCCTACCTTCAGCGTGCCCTGCTCCACCGTGCCCAGATGCACGAACAGATCGCCCGCCTTCTTCTGCGTGTCGGTAACGCGGAACTTGACGCCCTCGCCCGTCAGCAGGCCGATGTCGCCGACCTGGCCGCCGGACTCCGCATAAAACGGCGTCTGGTTCAGCACGATCGCGCCGGTCTCGCCGGCCCTCAGGCTGTCGGCATCCTTGCCGTCCTTGACCAGCGCGGTCACCACGCCCTCGGCGCTCTCGGTGTCATAGCCGAGGAATTCGGTGGCGCCGAGCTTTTCGCGCAACGGAAACCAGATGGCCTCGCTAGCAGTATCGCCCGAGCCGGCCCACGATGCGCGCGCCTTCACGCGCTGCCTATCCATGGCGTCCGAAAACGCCGCCTGATCGACGCTAATGCCGCGCGACTTCAGCGCATCCTGCGTCAGGTCGAGCGGGAAGCCGTAGGTGTCGTACAGCGTGAACGCAGTGTCGCCGTCGAACATGTCGCCCTTCTTCAGGCCGGCGCTCTTCTCGTCGAGGATCGCAAGGCCCCGCTCCAGCGTCTTGCGGAAGCGGGTCTCTTCCAGCCGCAGCGTTTCCTCGATCAGCGTTTCGGCGCGTACCAGATCCGGATAGGCCTGGCCCATCTCGCGCACCAGCGCCCAGACCAGACGATGCATCAGCGGCTCGCGCGCGCCGAGGAGCTGTGCGTGGCGCATCGCGCGGCGCATGATCCGGCGCAGCACATAGCCGCGGCCTTCGTTCGACGGCAGCACGCCGTCGGCGACGAGGAAGGCTGAAGAGCGCAGGTGGTCCGCGATGACCCGGAACGACGCGACGTTCTTCTCGTCCGGTCCATGCCCGAGAGCCGAAGCGGCGGCGTCGATCAAATGACGGAAAAGATCGGTCTCGAAGACGCTGTCGACGCCCTGCAGGATGCAGGCCATGCGCTCCAGCCCCATGCCGGTGTCGAT
Source organism: Bradyrhizobium sp. RDI18 (assembly GCF_043203335.1). NCBI lineage: Bacteria > Pseudomonadati > Pseudomonadota > Alphaproteobacteria > Hyphomicrobiales > Nitrobacteraceae > Bradyrhizobium > Bradyrhizobium sp. RDI18. The sequence goes on from NZ_JBICRN010000008.1 coordinate 2,009,506, forward strand.
CGAGGGGCGCGGCAGCGCGACGCGCTCGTCCTTCGTCACCTGCTCGAATTGCATGAAGACCAGGTTCCAGAATTCAAGGAACCGATCGCCGTCCTCTTCCGGGCTGCCCGGAGGCCCGCCCCAGATATGCTCGCCACGATCGATGAATATCTCGGAGCACGGACCGCACGGGCCGGTATCTCCCATCGCCCAGAAATTGTCCGAAGTCGCGATCCGGATGATGCGGTCATCCGAGAAGCCGGCGATGTTCTTCCAGTGACGCGCCGCCTCCTCGTCGTCGTGGTAGACGGTGACGAGCAGCTTGTCCTTCTTCAGCCCGAACTCCTTTGTGATCAGGTTCCAGGCGAGCTCGATCGCACGCTCCTTGAAATAGTCGCCGAACGAGAAATTGCCGAGCATCTCAAAGAACGTGAGATGCCGCGCGGTGTAGCCGACATTGTCGAGGTCGTTGTGCTTGCCGCCGGCGCGCACGCATTTTTGCGAGGTGGTGGCGCGCTGATAAGCGCGCTTCTCGACGCCGGTGAAGACGTTCTTGAACTGCACCATGCCGGCATTGGTGAACATCAGCGTCGGGTCGTTGCGCGGCACGAGCGGCGACGACGGCACGATCTCGTGGCCGTTCTCCGCAAAGAAATCCAAAAATTTCGACCTGATCTCGTTGACGCCGCTCATGTTCATCCAATCGGAAAAAAGGGCTGGGTCAGGCTACAACCGCCTTTAACCCTTCCGGCGGAACGCTTTTAGACAAGGCGGCCTGCGGTGTCCAGAAACTGTGCAGGCAGATCATAGGCTTGCCGCAGCACACAAGATGGGCGCGCAAGTCCCGTTGATAATGCTGCGGCTGCGTTGACAGGCTTGGCAGGGCTGTGTTTCCCTCTTATCTGTAAGACGTCACGTCGGGAGAGATCGGCTTAAGCGCCGGCGCCGAAGGAGCAACCGCCCCGGAAACTCTCAGGCAAACGGACCGCGTGACGAAATAGCATCTGGAAAGAGACGCCGGGCCGCATGCGCCCAAGGCGTCCGCCGACGGGATAATACTCTCAGGCACAGCGACAGATGGGGCTTTCTTTGGGTTTTTGGAGACTGGTCTCCGGAACCCATGAGGGCCTTGACGATGCTGGCAAGCGATAAATCCTCCCTCAGACGCACTCCGTTGCACGGGCTCCATGTGGCGCGCGGCGGCAAGATGGTTCCGTTCGCGGGCTATGAGATGCCCGTGCAATTCCCGGCCGGGGTCCTGAAGGAACATCTGCATACGCGAAGTGCCGCCGGCCTGTTCGACGTCTCGCATATGGGCCAGCTCGCGCTGCGGGCGAAATCCGGCCGAGTCGAAGACGCGGCACTGGCGCTGGAGCGTCTGGTGCCGCAGGACATCTTGGCGGTTGCGCCGCGACGGCAACGCTATGCCCAGTTCACGAATGGCAACGGCGGCATTCTCGACGATCTGATGGTGGCGAATTTCGGCGACCACCTGTTTCTGGTCGTCAACGCCGCCTGCAAGGCCGAGGACGAAGCGCATCTGCGCGCGCATCTGTCCGAGACCTGCATCATCGATTCGCTGGCCGATCGCGCCCTGATCGCATTGCAGGGACCGAAGGCGGAATCAGCGCTGGCGAAACTTTGTGCAGACGTGACTGCAATGCGGTTCATGGATACCGGGCCGCGCAAGGTGGCGGGCTTCGACTGCTTCGTCTCCCGCTCCGGCTATACCGGCGAGGACGGTTTTGAGATTTCGGTACCGGCCGAACAGGCCGAGGCGTTGGTGACGCTACTCCTGGACAATCCGGACGTGCTGCCGATCGGATTGGGCGCGCGCGACAGCCTGCGGCTGGAAGCCGGGCTTTGCCTCTACGGCCACGACCTCGACACCACGACGACGCCGGTCGAGGGCGCGCTGGAATGGTCCGTGCAGAGAAGCCGTCGCAGCGGCGGCGCCCGCGCCGGCGGCTTTCCGGGCGCCGAAAAAATCCTCTCACAGTTTGAAAAAGGCGCATCGCGTCGCCGCGTCGGCTTGCGCGCGCAAGGCCGCGCGCCGGTGCGCGAAGGCGCGCAATTGTTTGCGGACACCGCTTCAAGCGAGCCGATCGGCAAGGTGACGTCAGGCGGCTTCGGCCCGAGCCTCAATGCACCGGTTGCGATGGGCTATCTGCCGACCGCGCTTGCCGCAAACGGCACCCAGGTTTTCGCCGAAGTGCGCGGCCAGCGCCTGCCGCTGCAGGTCGCAGCCATGCCATTCGTTCCCAACACCTACAAACGCTGAACCTGCAAACGCCAAAGGGAAGTTTCATGACGACGCTGTTCACATCCGACCACGAATGGCTCCGCATCGAGGGCGATGTCGCCACCATCGGCGTCACCGATTATGCGCAATCGCAGCTCGGCGACGTCGTATTCGTCGAATTGCCGAAAGTCGGCCGCGCCCTGAAGAAGGCCGAAGCCGCCGCCGTCGTGGAGTCGGTGAAAGCCGCTTCCGATGTCTACGCGCCGATCTCGGGCGAAGTGATCGAGGTCAACGAGGCGCTCGCCGCCGAACCCGCGCTGGTGAATTCCGACGCCGGCGGCAAGGCCTGGTTCTTCAAGCTGAAGATCGCGGACAAGAGCGAACTCGGCGGCCTGATGGATGAGGCCGCCTACAAGGCACATACGGCGTGAGAACGATGAGGCACTCCGCCACTACACACTCCCTGTCATCGCCCGGCCTTGTGCGCAATTGCGCACTGGGACCGGGCGACCCGGTACGCAGCGGCCTTTCGGCCCTATCGCTGACTTCCCGGCGTACTGGATCGTCCGCCCCAGTGCGCAATTGCGCACAAGGCGGACGATGACACCGAATTTGCAAATTCCAGCGAGGCACCCATGAACGCGCCGTTGAAAACCACCGCCGCAGCCGCCACCGATTTCGTGCGCCGCCATATCGGCCCCTCGCCCCGCGACATCAGTGCGATGCTGGAGAGCGTCGGCGCGAACAGCCTCGCCGAGCTGATGGGCCAGACGCTGCCCTCCTCTATCCGGCAGGAGAAACCGCTCGATCTCGGCCCCGCGTTGAGCGAAACCGAGGCGCTTTCACATATGCGCGAGCTCGCCGCGCAAAACCAGGTGTTCACCTCGCTGATCGGCCAAGGCTATTCCGGCACCATTTTGCCCACGGTGATCCAGCGCAATGTTTTGGAGAACCCGGCCTGGTACACGGCCTATACGCCGTATCAGCCGGAAATCAGCCAGGGGCGGTTGGAAGCGCTGTTCAACTTCCAGACCATGGTCTGCGACCTCACCGGGCTGGATGTGGCCAACGCCTCGCTGCTCGATGAAGGTACCGCCGCGGCGGAGGCGATGGCGCTGGCCGAGCGCACCTCGCAGGTGAAGACAAAATCGTTCTTCGTCGATGCGGAAGTGCATCCGCAGACGCTTGCGGTGCTGCGCACCCGTGCCGAGCCGCTGGGCTGGAATCTGATCGTCGGCGATCCCCTCGCCGATCTCGAAGGCGCCGATGTGTTCGGTGGCCTGCTGCAATATCCGGGAACGACCGGCGCGGTGCGCGACCTCCGGCCGGCGATCTCGGCGTTGCGTGCGAAGGGCGCACTCGCCGTCGTCGCGGCCGATCTCCTGGCGCTGACGCTGATCGCCTCCCCCGGCGAGCTTGGCGCTGACATCGCCATCGGCTCGGCGCAGCGGTTCGGCGTGCCGATGGGTTATGGCGGTCCGCACGCGGCCTACATGGCGGTGCGCGATGCGCTAAAGCGTTCGCTGCCCGGCCGCATCGTCGGGCTGTCGGTGGATTCGCGGGGGCAGCCCGCCTATCGACTGGCGCTGCAGACCCGCGAGCAGCACATCCGCCGCGAAAAGGCGACCTCCAACATCTGTACCGCGCAGGTGCTGCTGGCGGTGATCGCCTCGATGTACGCGGTCTATCACGGTCCCGAAGGGCTGACGCATATCGCGCGCACCGTGCACCGCCGCGCGGCGGTGCTGGCGGCGGGGCTGACAAAACTCGGCCATGCACCGACGGCGCCGGCGTTCTTCGATACGATCACCGTCGCCGCGGGCGCGAAGCAGAGTGAAATCGTAGCCCGCGCGCTCGCCGAGAAGATCAATCTGCGCATCGGTGACGGCACGCTCGGCATCGCCGTGGACGAAACGACCACGCCTGCGACTGTGGAAGCGGTGTGGCGCGCCTTCGGCAGCGAGCTGTCCTATGTGGATGTCGAGCTGGGCGCGCGCGAAGCGCTGCCCGCCGAACTGAAGCGCGACAGCGCCTTCCTCGTCCATCCCGTGTTCCACACGCACCGCTCCGAAACCGAGCTGCTGCGCTACATGCGCAAGCTCTCAGATCGCGACCTCGCGCTCGACCGCGCCATGATCCCGCTCGGCTCCTGCACCATGAAGCTGAACGCGACCACGGAAATGATCCCGCTGACCTGGCCCGAATTCGGCTCGCTCCATCCGTTCGCGCCACGCGAGCAGGCGGCCGGCTATCACGCGCTGTTCGCGCGGCTGGAAAAATGGCTGTGCGACATCACCGGCTATGACGCGATCTCGCTGCAGCCGAATTCCGGCGCGCAGGGCGAATATGCCGGACTGCTCGCGATCCGCGCCTATCATGCCGCGCGCGGCGAGCCGCACCGCAAGGTTTGCCTGATCCCCTCCTCCGCGCACGGCACCAATCCGGCGTCTGCCCACATGGCCGGCATGGAAGTGGTGGTGACCGCCTGCGACGCGCGGGGCGATGTCGATGTCGACGATCTCCGCGCCAAGGCGGAGAAGCATTCGAAGAATCTTGCCGCCGTGATGATCACCTATCCCTCGACGCATGGCGTGTTCGAGGAGCACATCACGGATATCTGCGACATCGTGCATAGCCATGGCGGCCAGGTCTATCTCGACGGCGCCAACATGAACGCGCAGGTCGGCCTCTCCCGCCCCGGCGATTACGGCGCCGACGTCTCGCATCTCAATCTGCACAAGACCTTCTGCATTCCGCATGGCGGTGGCGGCCCGGGCATGGGCCCGATCGGCGTCAAGGCTCATCTTGCGCCCTATTTGCCAAGTCATCCTTCAAATTGCCATCCCGCAACCGACGGCGCGGTGCCGCATCCCATCGGCCCCGTGTCGGCGGCGCCGTTCGGCTCGGCGTCGATCCTGACGATTTCCTACATCTACATCCTGATGATGGGTGGCGAAGGCCTGACGCGCGCCACTGAAATGGCGATCCTCAACGCCAACTACATCGCCAGCCGGCTCGATCCGCATTTCCCGGTGCTCTACAAGAACGCCAAGGGACGCGTCGCGCATGAATGCATCGTCGATCCGCGGCCGCTGAAGACGACGAGCGGCGTCACCGTCGATGACATCGCAAAGCGCCTGATCGACTACGGCTTCCACGCGCCGACCATGAGTTTCCCGGTGCCGGGCACGCTGATGATCGAGCCGACCGAATCGGAATCGAAGGCGGAACTGGATCGGTTCTGCGACGCGATGATTGCGATCCGAAGCGAGATCACGGAGATCGAGATCGGCCGCTGGAAGGTCGAAGCCTCGCCCTTGCGCCACGCCCCGCACACCGTGCACGACATTGTCGATGATGCATGGAACCGCCCCTACAGCCGCGCCACCGGTTGTTTCCCCGATGGCATCTCGCGCACCGACAAATACTGGAGCCCGGTCGGTCGCGTCGACAACGTCTACGGCGACCGCAATCTGGTGTGCTCATGCCCGCCGGTTGAGGATTACGCGCAAGCCGCGGAGTAGCTTCGTAGGACAAGTGGAGCGAAGCGATACCATCATCGCGCCGCCCTGCGGTGATAGACGCAATGGGTTTCGCTGCAGCGATGCCCATCCTGCTGCCGGAGTTAGTCGGGCCAACGCAGCAGGCTTGCAGATCGCGCCATAAGGTTCTGACAATGGGCGGCTCCGACTGTGCGCGCCCAAGCTTGGGATTCGTCGATCAGGTCTTGCAAGTCGGTGAGCGCCTGTGCCTGCCAGTGCGCTCGTTCACCGCCAAGCGGCAGAGCTTCGGTTTCAGAATCGATTCCGACAAACGGCAAAATATCAGGATCGTCCTCGAGTCGTGCCTTGAAGCGACGCCTCGCAATGATCCTGGCCCCTTCCACGGGGGAAACGCTCCCAGACAGCACGCCCTTCGCCGTCTCAATGACAATTCGGCGCTCAGCAACAACCTCGGATTGATCCCAACTCACAACAGACTCAGTCTCGGCAGCATCAAATTGGTCACCTCTGCCTTCCTATCATAAAACAAAACGGGCACTGAGGACGTCGGCAACTCAACGTCCGCAGCACCCGTCGTCACGTTTCAGGCCTTAACCCCTGAAGCGTTTCTCAAAACTTATTCGTCGTCTGCCGGCTCCTCGCCGTCGGCGTCGCGCTCGGCGGGACCGGCCAAGATCTGCTCGGCGATCAGGCCGGAGTTCTGGCGGATCGCTGTCTCGATCTTGGCGACCATGTCGGGATTGGCCTTGAGGAAGGCTTTTGCGTTCTCGCGTCCCTGGCCGAGACGCTGGCTGTCATAGGAGAACCAGGCGCCGGACTTTTCGACGATGCCGGCCTTGACGCCAAGGTCGAGGATCTCGCCCATCTTGGAGACGCCCTCGCCATACATGATGTCGAATTCAACCTGCTTGAAGGGCGGCGCCAGCTTGTTCTTCACCACCTTGACGCGGGTGGTGTTGCCGACCACTTCGTCGCGCTCCTTGATCGCGCCGATGCGCCGGATGTCGAGGCGGACGGAGGCGTAAAATTTCAGCGCGTTGCCGCCGGTGGTGGTTTCAGGCGAGCCGTACATCACGCCGATCTTCATGCGGATCTGGTTGATGAAGATCACCATGGTGTTGGACTTGTTGATCGAGGCGGTGAGCTTGCGCAGCGCCTGGCTCATCAGCCGCGCCTGCAACCCCGGCAGCGCATCGCCCATCTCGCCCTCGAGTTCGGCCTTCGGCACCAGGGCCGCCACCAGATCGACCACCAGCACGTCGATCGCGCCGGAGCGCACCAGCGTGTCGCAGATTTCCAGCGCCTGCTCGCCGGTATCGGGCTGCGAGATCAGGAGCTCGTCGATGTTGACGCCGAGCTTGCGGGCATAGACCGGATCGAGCGCGTGTTCGGCGTCGATGAAAGCGCAGATGCCGCCCTTCTTCTGTCCTTCCGCCACCGTGTGCAACGCCAGCGTGGTCTTGCCGGAGGATTCCGGCCCGTAGATTTCGACCACCCGCCCCTTCGGCAGCCCGCCGACACCGAGCGCAATGTCGAGCCCGAGCGAGCCCGAGGAAACCGTCTCGACATCCATCGAACGGTCGTTCTTGCCCAGCTTCATCACCGAGCCCTTGCCGAACTGGCGCTCGATCTGGGAGAGCGCGGCAGACAGGGCCTTGGTCTTATCCATGGAGGATCCTTCAACGATACGCAGGGCAGTGGCGGACATAATACGTGCTCCTTATGGCGGGGATTCGCGAGCGGGACAAACGGCGGTGAGCAGCTTTTTGGATTCGATTTCGGTAGGAATCCATGTACCACCTTTGTTCTATGTTCGCAATATGTTCTTTTCGAAAGATGGGTACTGGCCTGTTTCCATCCGCAGTGGCCTAGTTTGGCCGGCAGTGGCCTAATTCGAAGATGCCACATAGCGGAACTCAATTTCTCTCGACTCCCGAACGCAAAGGGAATGTAGTTCCATTATCACCGCCCCGTCCGGCATCTACCGGTGACTGAGAGTGTTGCGCTCCCGCCTGACTTTAAGGTGAGCGTCATGACCCAAAGCCTCTCGCGTCCCGATTGTCCGAAGTGCGGCCAACCTATGCACTCGCTGGTCGCAGAAGACGGCATCGGCAAGTTTCAATGTGTCAAATGCGACCACGTTGATCCGATGCAGTTGTTAGACATTCAGGATTTGATCAAGAGCGAACTGCGACCGCCTGAGTAAGGCCGCCTCAGTTGGCGGCCTCTTTCATTCCATGCATCTCGGCTTTTCATCTTCTTGATCGGCGAGGATTTCCTTATCGAGTTCCAGCTTCTTAATCAGGCGCTCGACCTCCTTCACGCCGATGTTGCCGGTGACGATCAGCCGAAAACTGGCATCTTTAGCTAGCAGCCCGGTCGTAAGTTCTCGCTCTCCGGCCATGATCTTCACCTATCCCGCGAAGCAGATTGAAGTCATTGCCACCCTTTGCGAGCGCGTCGGCATCCGGACTGTCGCGCGCCTGACCGGCGTCACCGAGTGGCCCAAAGAAACGGCCCCAGCTCGGGGACGTCTGAGGCCGTTCTAGGTCGGAGCGCTCAGTCGGCGGAACGCACCCGACTACTCAAGGGACGCACTCTGCTTTTGTTCCAATCTAAGGACTCTGCGAGTGGCCTTTGAACCTTGGCACGACGTGTGCAGACATACCCTTGCTGGGGGATTGCAATGTCCAGCCTTGCAACACCGCCACTGAGCAATATTCAGCTCGGTGGCGTTGTCGTTTTCACAGTGGCTCACTTTGAAACGGAGGGTGGCCTGTTTCGGCCAGTACCGCCGCCCCCCTTTCGCCGGCCCCCTTGATCACGAAAACAGAAAGACCCCGATCAGCAAACCTGCTGCAAATGCCCACAGGCCTAGTGTGCAAGCCGAGACAATACGGACGAGAATACGAAGGTCCTGCGGGACCTCATGGGATTGGTCCGCCATGCAGCCGTCCCCCTGAGCAGCAATTGGCTGGGGTCGTCCTTTTTATGGACGGGCGGCATCCTGGCCGCCTGGCCATGCATTAAACCCCAACTCCGGTGCCGTCTGTCAAGCTTCCGACATTGTCGGTTTTCGGGGGCCTGATTTGAATTGGCGAGTGGCCTATTTCGGCCAGCACCGCGAGTGCCAGGTTCGTGGCCCCTTTAATTTGGGGTGGTCTCCTTTGTCTTCGAACCAATCTATCCCCCGCGTAGTTACATTGTCCGAACCCCGGAGGAGGAACGGCGATGAAATGGGCCTTAGTGGTTGTCGGCGTAACGATGCTCGCCAGTCCGGCATTGGCCGATCCATGGAAAGACGAAAGCGGTAAGGGCCGCTGGGGCCATGATCGCGGCGGCTACTATGGCCGCAGCTACAACGAAGCACGCGAGTACAAGCAGGAGTTTTACCGAGGCCCCTGCAAGATCGAACGCAAGTGGGAGCGCAACGGCGAGTATAAAGAAGAGACAAAGTGCAAGGGCTACCGTTAGCGCCCAACAGGCCGCCTCTGTTGGCGGCCTTTTGCCGCAAAACCTCGCGCGCAAATTGAAAGGGCCGCCTTTCGGCGGCCCCCAGCCGGTACAAATTGGTTCGGGATGAAAAGCAGCCCCGGCGACATCAAGCATAGAGTTTTCCACACCCACTTTTGGAGTCCGTAACACCACGGTGTCCAATACCGGAACTTCGGGGGGATCTCCGATCCCATCTCTCCTATGCGTCCTGACGGGGAGGCACCCCACTCGTCGCCTTTCGCTGCCCGGACGATCCCCCAACTACGCAAACATACGGAAGTGACCCGGCACCCCGCCTCGGAATATCTCTCGCCCATGACGGGCCGACATATTCTTTTCGCATGCCCACGGGCTGGGCACGAAGGTGCAGCATTGGCTTCCGGCGACCGCGCCGGAGGGCGAGCCGAATTCGTATGTGCCTCGCCTGCACCCGGCTTCACTTCATCCATAAGGAAACCGGGAAGCTTTTGGGCGAGGACTGATACCGCTCCACCCAGCCTCGCGGGGCTGGCGCCTTCGGCGCCCCGCCCCAGACAAGTCCGAACGCACGATCCCGCGTCAGCGCACCCGACTTAAGTATAGTTTTGCACTTTTCCCCGGAACGGATTTCGCCGCAGTGCGTAATTGCAGCGGGTGCGGCAGGTAGTGACGGGTAGTAACGAGTAGTAACGGGGAACCAGTATTGTGCCGGGCAAGAAATACCTCACGGAACAAGCCGCAACCTTTCTCAAATTTGCAATGGCCACGACGGATCCGGAGATCGCCGCGGGCTTTCTCGACAAGGCCGCCGACCTTCGGGCCAGAAGTGAAGAGGCGCCGGACGCCAGCCCCCGGGCGCCTGATGTAGAGCAGCCGGAAGGCTAGCTCTCGCGCGATGAGGCCGCCGAACCGGCGGCCTCATCGTTGTCCGACCCTGCAAATCGGGACGCAGTGACGTCGCCTACAATTTTAAGCGTGCTTGCGGCTCCATCTGAACCGTCCATCAAGGCGCTGCACGCTATGCCAGCGGCATGCAGATACAAACGACCGCCCCTGTGACCGTCCTTGCCGTCGAACCCGTCCTGCCGACGCTTCAACACCATGGCGCCCATCTCCTGACCTGGCTGCTGAACCTCAGCCGCGCGCCGGAGCCCTCAAGGGTGCCGCAGCCCGTCCGGCCGGACGCGCCGTCGAGAACCCATAATCCGCCGCGGCAGCCTTATCCATCGCGGCAGGAGTAGGAAGCCGGCACCCCGGGCGGCCGCGCCCCCTATGCGTGCAAATCGCCGGGCAGATTTGTCTCGGGCACGTTGAACCTTTTTCATGTCCCCCCCGACAAAATTCTTGCCTGGGACATTGCATCACTCGGGGAATAGGCCTGCGCCGCCAAGCGACCATACTCCGCTTGCGCGGCGCAGTGCTTTTTGCGCGCCGCGGAAATTAGGCTTGGCAAGGGAATTCGGTGACGCCCATGGGGTTTGAAGCCCCGCGAGCGGATTTCGGCCGTGCGCGTCGCGGCAAAGGCATTGCCTGCGGCAAGAACAATTGCAATTTTAAGTCAGAGGTCCGGTTTGAAGCGCTCGGGAGCCGCAGCGGGATTTCTCTATGATCCACAAGGGCGTCGAATACACCGTGACGGCGGTCGCTCCGGGCATCTGGAAATGGCAATTCCGTATCGGCGACAGGGTCGTCACGGGCAAGACCGAAGCCAGGCTCAATCTGCTTGCCATCCGGCGGGTCCAGCTTCGGATTGATCGCGAACTGAAAAAAGCCGAACGGGAGTAACCCGGCGGCCGCTCTCGCAGGCCTTTCACCGGAGAAGTTTCCCTGCAACTACATTAGGTTAGACTGATCGATAACCCGATCTATATGCCCGGCAACGTGCTTTGGCCCGTAAAAACCCGGGGTTGATCTTTCGATATGCGAGGAATCCACTCCCCGGCAAATGGGGGATCTCAGGGCCAACGGCGGCCCCATTTGACATTTGGTCAGCTTGCCATGCCGATCTTTTTCTTCAGCGTTCGACATGGCGAGGATGCGTGCGTCAGCAATGACGGTGCGGAATTTCCCGATCACCACGCCGCGTGGAAGGAAATGACTGGGGTCTGCGGCGACATGATCGCGGACGTTTCCCGCAAGCTGCCTGAAAACACCGAGTGGCAGATGGAATTGCTGGATGAATCCAGGAGGCCAATCTTCCGGATTCGCCTGGTGGCCGAGACGCTGCAGGATCCCGATTAAACGGACGATAGATTAGGCGTGGGCCTTGCGGGAAGCGGTATCGGGTTCACTTGGCGGCGCCACGCCGTTGCGCAGCTCCCGGCCGGAGACGAAGCGGACGCCGACCGATTCGCCCCTGCGCCAGATTAGTGTGCATACCCGCCGCACCTCGCCGCCCGCAGTGAGAGAAAGGCCGAACACCTTGGGAACCGCGAGGTCGCCCACATCCAGACAGGCGCCGTTGTCGGAAATGTCGAGGATGTAGCACTCGATCCATGGAGCATCCGGCGCCGGAATCAGGAATCCCGGCTTGCGCAAGTCGACCCGAACGAACTTGCGGGCACCAAGGTCTTTGCGGTCTCTCGCCATGATTTCTCCTGTGCGGGGAAACACTAGGCGGAATACCTGAATACCGGGTTATCGGTATCAGGCAAAAATCCTGGAGTCGCCGTTAATTCCGGCACTAGCTGAGGGTCGCCTAATCGGCGCTGGCAAGCCGGCGCATGGTGAATTCGATGTCGCCACTGGGCAGCTCGCGCCAGCTTTCGACCGAACTCATATAGGCCGCCTTGGGATAGCGGTTGAGGAAGTCGCGCGCCCTCGCCCTCGCCTGGTCACGCGGCAGCGTAAACGTCTCGCGCAGGTAGCCGTCGCCAAGCTTGCGCCGGCCGGCCATCCGGCTCGCGAGATCGCGCGGACGAAAGACCATGTCGTAACTCCAGACACGATGACGACAGGTCAAATATAGGGGTAGCGGCGAACAGATCCCACCCGCCGCCTTGGCGGGGAAGCTACTGGCTGCTGCTGCCGGTCTTGTTCTTCTTGGCGGGCGCCGCGGCCTTGGGCGCCTCGGTGCTGCGCACCGTGCCCCAGGGATCGGAAGAGGTCTTGGCATCGGGAATCTTCCGCAAGGAATCCTTGTAAGCCTTCTCCTTGATCGCGTCCTGCTCCCTTTCCTCCGGCGATTTGGACTGGAGTTCCGGCATCAGGTTGATATTGGGAGTCATCTGCGCGTGGGCCGGCAGCATCAACACCACCACCATTACGGCCGCGCTCAGCATTCTCATGACGCTCTCCTTTGCGATGCTTTCAGCGTTTCGGCAAAGATACCACCGACGTAACCGCCAAGCCAAGCAGGCGCGGACAAGCCTTTGGTTCGACGCCTGCAGGATCTCGGGCGCTTGCGCCCGATCGCTTTGCGGATCGCCCTGGACTGGCAGCCCACGCCGCTGTTCCCTTCGCCGCAATGACCACTACAATGCGCCGACAACAAGATCGGACGAGGAAACGGACGTTCATGCAACAACAGCCGCAAGCGGGCGAATTCGGCATCGCGGAAGCAACGCGCGTGCTCGGCGAGGTATTTGCGCCATGGGTGATGGATCTCAACCTGTCGATCGAGCGCTTTGACTCTGCTCCGCCCGGCGATGCCGCCGACTGGCAGCCGGGCGCGATCCTGCGCCTGCCGTTCTCGGAGCGGCTGTGCCGCAATGGCGGCACGGTCTCGGGCCAGGCGCTGATGGCATTCGCCGACACCGCGATGGTGATCGCCAACCTCGCCGCCAACCGCGGCTACCGTGCAATGACGACGGTCGACCAGACCACGCATTTCATGCGCGCGGTGTCTGCCTCCGACGTACTGGCCGATGCGCGCGTGGTCCGCCTCGGGCGCACCATGAGCTTCGGCCGGGTCACGCTGCTTTCGGCCACCGACAACAAGCCGGTGGCGATGGTCTCAAGCGCGTTCGCGATGCTTTAGAAAATTGTAGGGTGGGCAAAAGCGAAGCGTGCCCACCCTTTATCATCGAGCGCACTTTCCGATGGTGGGCACGCGGAGCCTGTCATCGGGCGCGCATTCGCGCGACCCGTTGGCTTTGCCCACCCCTGCAAACTGCGAACTGATTGCCACGCGCCCAAGCAAAATTTCAATGCGCGGCTGCGACCGAATTGGCACGACGGGCAAATCACTTCTGATTTTCAGAAATCGCGTCAAGCCCGGGAATCAAAAATATTCCGCTTAACTTGTCACGCAAATCAGCCGCATATTTCCGCCCGTCTCACCCATTGAGGGGCGCTCGCGATCGTCACGAACGTGCGGTGAGATGCGATGGACGCGGAAAGCGCAAGACGTAGGCGCAGGAAGCGTACGGCGAAGTCGTGTGGTTCGGGCGCCGCGGTGCTGGCGCTAAGCTGCGTGAAACTATTTGCGCAGCGACGGAGGCAAAAGAGCCGTTCTCCGGGAAGAGCACGAAGTAAGCCGTAAAGCCATTGCGCAGGGAAGGCCGGGATGCTCCCGCTGTACCTGTATGCTCGTGTGCATCTTTTTATGCGCAAGCAGCACACGAGACCGCGGGTGCAGCCAGCACCCGGTCTTCCCTGCGCCCTCTCTCAACGAGAGGGCCAAACGAAGATGCAAAGCTCGGGCGGAACGCGCCGCGGGAACGCGAAACTATGTCCACCGTCATTGCGAGCGAGTTGTTTGACGGTCAAATCCAAAATCCATCCTCACGTCGTCCCTGCGAACGCAGGGACCCATAGCCACCGGCCGAAGTTGTTTTATCAGGTCGTAGTTAGCTTGTCGTTTCTAACAAGAACTGCCGCGGAGTATGGGTCCCTGCGTTCGCAGGGACGACGATGGAGTTGTTGCGGAATCTACACCTTGACCACCCTGCTCCGCCGCCAGCGCCACAGCACGATCGCCATCACCACGATCACCAACCCGACCGCAATCGCCCCGCTCATGAACCGTCCACCGGGCCGGTCGATGGTGCGCGACCACAGCGAGGGCGCCTCGCCCGGCCGCGCCAGGCGGAACGCCACCACGCTGTCGCCGATCGTGGTGCCGGACTCGGAATGACCGCCGGCGCCGATCGCGACATATTGCTCGCCCTTCCACATGTAGGTCATGGGATTGGCGACGCCCGGCACCGGCAGACGGCCCTGCCACAGCTCCCGCCCCGATCGGGCGTCGAAGGCGCGCAAATAAGCATCCATCGCGCCGGTGAAGACGAGGCCGCCGGCGGTGATCGCGACGCCGCTGACGAGCGGCGTGCCGAAGGGAAAAGCGATGCCGAGCGGCGCACGATCTTCCGTGGTGCCGACTCTCGATCGCCAGAGAATCTTGCCTGCCTTCAGATCGACCGCGACCATCTCGCCCCAGGGCGGCTTGTTGCACAACAGACCCAGCGGCGACAGTGCAACGGCGCGCGTCATCGCAAACGGCGTGCCCTGTTGCCGTCCGAAGTCGTGACCGGGCGGCGGGCTAAAGCCATCGGCAACAGCGGCACGTGGAAGCAATTTGATAATGTGAATCGCCCGCGTCGCATTGGCGTAAAGGATCTGGTTGACCGGATCGAATGCGACGCCGCCCCAGTTCACACCACCGCCGGTCATTGGAAACACCACGGTGCCTTGCGTGGACGGCGGCGTGTAGAGGCCTTCGTTGCGCGCCGATGCGACCTGCGCGCGGCAGGCCCCGCTGTCCCAAAACGGAATCAGGCCGAACACGTCGTCAGCCGAGATTTGTTGCGGCAGCAGCGCCGGGACGTGGGTCGGAAACGGCTGCGTCGGCGAGAGCTGCTCGCCTTCGGCGCCGCCCTGCGGCACCGCGCGTTCCTCCACCGGCCATATTGGCTCGCCGGTGTCGCGGTCGAGCACGAACACAAAGCCCTGCTTGGTGGGCTGGATCACGACGTCGCGCTCGCCTTTGCCGGTGTCGATCCGCGCCAATGTCGGCTGCGCCGGCAGGTCGTAATCCCAGACATCGTGGTGCACGGTCTGAAACGACCAAACCCGTTCGCCGGTCTCGGCGCGCAGCGCCACCACCGAATTGGCGTAATCATTGTTGCCGGGCCGTTTGCCGCCCCAGAAATCCGGGCTCGGCGAGGACGTAGGCAAGAATACCAGGCCGCGCTCCTCGTCCACCGACATCGGCGCCCAGACATTGGCGTGGAAGGCAATCACGCCATCATGCACCAGCGGATCGAAGCTCCAGCGCGGTTGCCCGGTTCGCGCATCGAAAGCGCGCACCGTGCCCGGCGGCGCTTCGACGCGGCGATTATCTGCAATTGCAGAGCCGACGATGACGGTGTCGCTGATAATGACGGGCGCCGACGTGATCTGGAATTCGCCGGGCCACTCCAATGGCCCGAGTGCGAACTTGATCTCGCCATTGTTGCCGAAATCGGCGCAGCGGACGCCGGTCCTGGCGTCGAGCGCGATCAAGCGCACGTCGTTGGTGCCCATGAATATCCGTGCGCGGCAGGCGGCAGTCTCGGCGGCGCGCTCGTCGAGCCAATAGGCAACGCCGCGGCAAGTGTAGCGGTTGGCCGGGCGTTGAGCGGTCGAGATATCAGGATCATATCGCCACTTCTGCACACCACTGCCGGGGTCGAGCGCGATGATCTCGTTGAAGGGCGAGCAGAAGATCAGGCTGTCCTCGACAAGCAGCGGCGTGGCCTGAAACTTGGTCCGCTTCATCGCCTCGACCGGCCGGCGATCGAGATCGCCGGTGCGAAACTCCCAGGCGCGAACGAGACTGCCGACATTGTCGGGCGTGATCTGCTTGAGCGGCGAAAACCGCGATCCGCCGCGATCGCCACCCCAATGCTCCCAGGCGGAAGCAGGAAGCGGATTGGCCGCGCAGAAGATGGCAACGATCAAAGCGAACAGACAAACCGGATTTCGCATCCTGCCCCCGCAAGCGCAACCCACGCTTGCGGGATCGATTACCCTATTGGCAGGTCAGTATCTACCCCGACTGCCGTGGTCGCCATAATTGCCGCCGCGTCCGCCGCCGAATCCACCGAGACCGATCCCGATGCCGATGCTGACCGGCGGTGGCGGTGGCGGCTGCTCGTAGACCACGCGCGGGGGCGGACGGCGAACGACCACAACGTCGTCATCCGGCTCACGCTCGCGCCGCGGCGGCCTGCGATCGACCCGCTTCGGTGGATCCGGCTCGACGCGCTTGACCGGCACATTGACCTTGATCTTCGGCTGCTGCGGCGGCTGGATGTTGCAGGGACACATCGGCGCGGCGAGCGCGACGTTCTGCGGCACGGCTGCGTTGGCGGCCACAACGGCCGGGGTGAAGTCGGGACGGTTGCGCAGCCGCTCCTCCAGCTTGCGCGCGGTCGCGGCCAGATCGCTGTCGGGGAATCGGGTCAGGAACGAACGATAAGCGGACGCGGTGTTGATCAGCACAGCGTTATTCCACGCCACCATGCGCCGGTGACGGACCAGCCAGTCCCGCGCCAGCCGCCCGAGCGACGTTTGCGGGTAAAGGCCGGCAAAGGCCTCATAGGCTTCGTCGGTGCCGTCGGCCACGATCAATTCGTTCGCAGCCTCGACCGGCTTGCCCGTCAGATCGCGCGTCCACTCGGCAACCGTCTTCTTCGGAGCTGCGGCAGGCTTGGGTCCGGCGACCGAGGCGCCGAAAAAGCGGAAATCCTCGGTCAGCGAAGAGCTGTCCCACGGCGTCTGCCGCCCTTCGGTGACCTTGTTCACCGCAAGCCGCACCCGCTTGAAGGTCTCCTCGATCGGAATCCCCTGCTGCTTGCCGGCCGCGAGCAGCGCGGTGGTATACGGGCTGTTGGAGCCCGAGCCGTCTTCCGCGACCGCGCCGGGCGAAGTCGAGAACGACAGGAACGTGCCAGGCGAGCCGACCTTGGCATCGACCAGCGCAAGGCCGCTGCCGGCGGTCTTGAGATCGGGGAACGGATTGTTGCGGCAGGCATCGAGCATCAGGATGCGCATCCTGCTCGGCACCGATGTCAGCGTGTTCAGGATGTCGTTGAGGCGCACCGCCTGGATAGGAATGTCGGCTTCCCGCTTCGGATCGATATCGACCGGGACCAGAAAATTCTCGCCGTCGATCTGCAGCCCATGGCCGGCGTAAAACACCAGGGCGATCGTATCGGCGCCTTTCGCGGCCACCTTGCCTGCGAATTCGCTAACCACCTCCCGCATTTGATTCTGCGAAAGATCGGCAGCGGTCGAAACCTCGAAGCCGGAATCGGTCAGCAATTGCGTGACCGCCCTGGCGTCATTGGCCGGATTGGGCAGCGCAGGCACCGAGCGATAGGCGGATTGGCCGATCACCAGTGCGAGGCGACTTTCGGCGGAGGCCGAATGGGCGCCCAGCAGAACCGCCGCAGGAATCATCAGCTTGAGCAGCGCGTGACGGAACATGATGCCACCTCCCGACAATGCAGGCTTCGGATTGGTCACGGCCTCGAAGCCAAAGGTTCAAGCCGGCCGCGCGATGTGAGGCGCGACGGCGGCCCCATTCAACGGCGATCTTGTCGCAGGCTCAAAATCCCGCGCAGTGATCCAAATCACAGTCGCGAGATCATTATGTGCACGGCAATCCCCTGTCCGAGATGGCGCCGCCGGGGTAAAACAACCTCCGATGCGGCGGATCGTGGTTCACATAGCGCTGGTAGCGGGCGCAGCGCTGACGCTTGCGGGTTGCGGTTTTGCCGACGTCCGCGCGCCGGTGCCCGACTTCATGCGCGGCAAGGCGCCCGACCCGCCCGCGCTCGGAACACCACCGGACGTCAAGATGCTGCTGCGGCAGAAACTGGATTCGGTGTTCGTGGCGGCCTCGCAACCGACCCAGGTCCGCGTCTCCGAGCCGCGCCCCAACCTCCGCGGACCGGGCTGGACCGCCTGCGTCAAGGCCGAAGTGGTTTCGGTGACCGGCACGCCGCTGGGCACGCAGACCTATCGGATCGAAATTTCCGACGGCGCGATCGCCGATCGCCAAAAGGTCGAAGCCGAGGATACCTGCGCGACCGAGAGCTACGAGCCGGTGTAGCCCTACAAACACCGCGTCGTCGCCCTTACCGGACACAGCTTCAGCGCGCTCGTCAGCGAGAACAGTACCCTCGCCCCGCGGGTGGGGTTGTCAGGCGCGCGGTAGCTGAGCGGCGCGGCGGCGCCGATGTCGGCCTGCAGGCCTTCCTTGAGGAAGAAGCGGACGCCGCCGCCGGCCGAGGTCAGCGAAAGGCCGTCGCTGAGCTGGTAGCCGTCATTCCAGGCGACACCGCTGTCGACGAAGCCGTAGAGCTGGTAGCCGCTCAGATATTGCAAGTTCGTCTTCTGGTCGAAGCGCAGTTCGAGCGAGCCCGCGAGGCCGTTGTCGCCGCTGATCTCGGCGCTGCCATAGCCGCGGCCGAACGCAATGCCGCCGAGATAGAATTGCTGCGATGTGAAGAGCGGGCGGGACGCCGCCTGGCCGGCGGCCGCGAGCTTCACCGACCATGCATCCGTCAGCGTCTGATAGCGCGTGAACCAGAAATTCAGCGCGGAGAAAGTGCCGGACGCGCCGACGCGCGACAGATAATCGTCGTCGCGGTTCGAGGCGTCGAGAATGTCGAGGCCCTGGCGATAATTCACCGTCAGATAATTGGTGCCGCCGAAATTGTCCTGCAGGCGGTAGTCCGACGTAAGGCTAGCGATGCGGATGCGATCCGCGTAGATCGGGCCGAACACATCATTTTCAGTGGCATTGGTGAATCCGGCAGCCGCGGTCAGCGTCAGGCTGGACTTCTGCGACTGCAACGGAGCGATGCTGCCCCGAAGTTCGAACGAATGGGTCTTGATGTTGTCGCTGTAGAGACGGCGGTAATCGCCGGGCCAGACTTCGCTGTAATAGCCGGACGCACCGATACGCGCACCGTCAGTGCCGACGGGCACTTCGTAGGACAGACGGCCGAATGCGAGCTGCCTGGGATCGCCGGGCGTGGTCGAAAGGTTGAACACGAGCGAATCGCCGGGCGCGAGATAGGAGTTGAACGCGGCTGTCCCGTAGCTTTGCCAGGGTCCGACCGACGACGATCCGAGATTGTCGATGCCGAACGAGGTGAAGACGTGCCAGGTTTTCACGGAGACGATCAGGCGGAAATGGCCGGTTGTCGTGCCGATCTCATCGATCGCGGTGTCAATGATGCGCACGCCTGGGCGGCCATTGATCAGCAGCAATTGCCGCTCGAGCGTTGCAAGCCGCGAGGGCCGTTCGGCCAACACGGCATCGAGCATCGGCCGGACGCCGAATTCGTCGGCGCCGTCCCCCTTCACCGTCAGCTCCGTGATGCTGCCTTCGACGACCTGAATGCGAAGCTCGCCGCTCTGGATATCCTGCGGCGGGATGACCGCCCGGCTGAGGTGAAAGCCAGCGGCGCGATAGACCTCGCTGACCGCACTGGCCATCGCCGTCAGGTCGGCCTGCGACACCTTTTTCCCGATGTAGGGTTGATACGCCGTCACCAGCCGGTCCTGCGGTATCGCGACGGCGCCGCTGATCGAGACGTGCCGAAGCAGGAACAGCGGCTTGGTGTCTCCCTGCCCCTCCGTCCCGGCGAATTGCGGCGACGGCAACCGGGGCCGCCCGTTCGCGCCCGGGCTCGATTGCTGGTCCTCGAAACGCTTTTCGGTCTGCCGCGGATCGTAACCGGGCTGATGCGCTTGCTGCGCTTGCGCCGGCAAACAGATGAGCGAAGTCCACAGCCCGAGGCCAACCACCACACGGGACAAAGCTGAACAGGCCGACTTCCGTAATTGTACGGACAAGAAACCGAAATCGTGAGCGGAACCGCTAGCCATCTGATTTTTAATAGAAAATTATGGTCAACGAATGGTTAACGCGTCCCTCACAGAGCACGGCTTCTGCTCACTCAATGTTGAAACATTTCCAATAGCGTCCGGGACAAAGTGGCAAATCAGAGAGAGTTTCATGCGCGCGATCCCTCACGTCTCGAGAACACTCGCGGCGATGCTTTTCCTGGCGACGGCTTCGATCGCTGACGCCGCCGATGGCGGCGAGTGGACGGTCAGCAGATACTCCGGCGAGGTCTGGCTCACCGGCAGCAGCGTGCAGCAAGCATCGATCAAGCAGGAAGACGTGTTGAAGCCGGGCGATACGGTTCGCACCGGCCGCACCGGTCGCGTCCTGTTGAAGCGCGGCGAGGAAATGATCATGCTTGCACCGAATTCCGTGGTCAGCGTCCCCGCCCGGAAGAAGGAAGGGCTGTCGACCACGATCGTGCAACAGGCGGGTTCGATCCTGCTCGACGTCGAAAAACGTAACGTCAAGCATTTCGAGGTCGAAACGCCCTACCTCGCCGCCGTGGTGAAGGGCACGCAATTCCGTGTCACCGTGAACGCCGGCAAGACCACCGTCGACGTGATCCGCGGTCAGGTCGAAGTCGCCGATTTCAAGTCGGGTCAGATCGCGCAAGTGATGGCCGGGCAGCACGCGACCGCGTTCGCGAACGGCAAGACCGGGCTGTCGCTGGGCGGGGCCGGCGTCCTTGCTCCGATCGAGCAAGGCAAGCCGCGCGCACCTTCGATCGAGCGCGTGCCGGTGCCGCGCAACGGTCTCTCCGCGCCACGCCATGCGGCCAACGGACAAGACAAGCATGCGAGCGCCCATCCCGCCAAACATGGCGTCACTCGCATCTCCTCGTCGATCGGCGAAGTCCGGGTGAACTTCCATCGCGTCACCAACGGTCTCGCCCATGGCGGTTCGGCTTCGGTCGGCGCGGCGCGGGGCGCCTCCGAACCCAATACGGTCTGGAGTTCATCAACTCCCGGCACGGACACGGCCGCCGCCAACAATGGTCAGGGAGATAATGGCAACGGATCCGCCGCCAGTGCCGCCGGTCGAGCAAATGCAAGCGCGGTAGCGGCTGTCGCCGGGGGCAACAGCAATAGCGGCAATGGCAACAGCGGCAATGGTAACGGCAACGGCAATAGCAATGGCAATGGCGGCAGCGAAAATGCCGGCAACGGAGCCAACGGCAGTGGCCGTGGCAACAGTGGACACGGAAGAGGCCGCTAACCGCACGATCAACTGCAAGAGAACTGAACGACCAGTCAAACCCGAAAACACCAGAATGGTGACCAAGTGAAACGATATCGGCCGCATATTTTCGTGACGATTGCGCTGGCAATCGTCCTGGCGGGCGGCTGGCACAGCTCGCTTCGCAACACCCTGGCCGACCTGCGGTTCGCCTGGCAGTCGCGACAGGTCAGCGGCGACATCGTGGTGATCGCGATCGACGCATCGTCGATCGACAGGATCGGCGTCTGGCCGTGGCCGCGCCTGCTCCACGCCGAATTGATCCGGCAGCTTCAGAAGGCGGACGTCCAGGACATCGCACTCGATGTCGACTTCTCGACACCTTCGGATGCGTCCTCGGACCGAAGCTTTGCCGAAGCCCTCGAGGGCGCCGGCGGATCGGTGGTGCTGCCCGCCTTCCAGCAGCCCCGCACCGA
The DNA here is from genome assembly GCF_043203335.1 of Bradyrhizobium sp. RDI18. Taxonomy (NCBI): domain Bacteria; kingdom Pseudomonadati; phylum Pseudomonadota; class Alphaproteobacteria; order Hyphomicrobiales; family Nitrobacteraceae; genus Bradyrhizobium; species Bradyrhizobium sp. RDI18. The sequence goes on from NZ_JBICRN010000008.1 coordinate 2,031,205, forward strand.
CAGGACGACGCTTCACATCAATCGCCCGCTGCAGCAATTCGCCGAACATTCGTGGTCGGCGATCGTCAATGTCGAGGTCGGGCCCGATGGCCTCGTCCGGCGTTATCCGTTCGGTGAGAAGCTGGACGGCAAGTTCGTGCCGTCGATGGCTGCCGTGCTCGCCGGCCAGTACGCCGAAAAGCGCACACCCTTTTTGATCGACTTCAGCATCCGAACGGCCGGAATCACCAAAGTGTCCTTTGCCGATGTTCTGAGCGGTGACCCGGCAACACTGCAAAAACTCAGGGGCAAGAAGGTCGTCATCGGCGGCACGGCGCTCGAACTTGGTGACCGCTTCAGCGTGCCGAACGGTGTGATCCTGTCCGGCCCGGTGCTGCAGACGCTAGCTGCGGAGTCGCTGCTGCAGAACCGCGCGCTGCAATGGACCTCGGGCGTCTTCACCGCGGCCGGCCTGGCGTTGCTCGCCTTGCTGACGCTGTTCTCGTGGCGCCGCCTCTCCGCCGGCAAGCGGGTCGCGCTGCTCGGCGCGACGGCGTTCACGCTCGAGGCAGGCGCGTTTGCCCTGCAGGCGGCGTTCCCGCTCATTCTGGATACCTCGCTGTTTCACATCGCCATCATCGTCTACGTCGCGGCCATCGCCCTCGACGAAATCGACATCCGGGATCTGCTCGGCCGGGTCGCCGAGAGCCGCTTTCAGCGCGTGGCGATGTCGCTCGGCGACGGCCTGATCTGTACGGACTCCAACTATTCGATCACGGTGTGGAACCCGGGCGCGACCGCGATCTTCGGCTATCTGCCCGAAGAGATGATCGGTCGGCCGTTCGACGAGATTTGCGCACGTGACGAAGCCCTCGCCACATCCGCCTTCTCCATCAAGAACGCGGCACATCTGGCTGCCGGATCAGTGGTCGAGTTTGACGGACGCCGCAGCAATGGCGAGGTGTTTCCGGTCGAGGCTTCCTTCTCCGGCTGGCAAGGCACCGACGGGCTTCAGTTTGGCGCGATCCTGCGCGACATCTCGGTACGCAAGCGCGAAGCCGAGAGAGTCAGATACCTGGCGGAACACGACACGCTGACGGGGCTCATCAACCGCAACACGCTTCACACCCAGCTCGAGGCCAAAATTTCCGCGGCCGAGACGGACGGCCGCAAGGTGGCACTGCTGGTGATCGGCATCGACGGCTTCCAGCAGATCAACGACATGCTCGGCCACACCTGTGGCGATCTCGTGCTTCGCGCCATTTCGCAGCGACTGACGGCGGCTATTCCGCCGGCGGGTCTGGTCGCCCGCTTGAGCGGAGACGAATTCGCCATCGCCGTTCCGACCAGCGACATCGGAGAAAACCTCAGCCGCTTCGCCGAACAGATCGGCGACGGCTTCGACGCGCCGCTGCTGGCCGGAAACCGCCACCTCCGCGTCAAGGTCAGCATTGGAGCTGCCGTTTGTCCGGGCGATGGGCGAACGGCGGGCGAACTCCTCAGCAACGCCCATCTGGCGTTGAGCCGCGCCAAGGCGACGAACCGCGGCGGCCACGTGGTGTTCGAAGACTCGATCCGCCGCGAACTGGAGACGCGCCTGACGCTGGAAGCGGAGCTGGCGCTGGCTGCGGAGCGCAATCAGTTCGAATTGTTCTACCAACCACAATTTCATCTGGCCGACGGCCGATTGATCGGCGCCGAAGCCCTGATCCGCTGGCGTCATCCCGTGCGGGGCCTGGTTTCGCCGGGCGAGTTCATGCCGGTCGTCAATACCTCTCCGATTTCCGAGCCGATCGCCGAATGGGTTCTCCGAACCGCCTGCACCCAGGGAGCCGCCTGGGAACGCGCGGGACACAAACTCCGCATCGGCGTCAACCTTTCGCCGTCGCAGTTGGAGTCCGGTGACCTCGCGGTCTCGGTCGCGCAGGTGCTCGCCAGCACCGGCTTGGGTCCAACCAGCCTCGAGCTCGAAGTCACCGAAGACATTCTGCTCCACGATGAGCAGGGCGCGCTGAATACGTTCCTCGAGATTCAGGAGCTTGGCGTTCGCCTCGTATTCGACGATTTCGGCACCGGCTTTGCCAGTTTGAGCTATCTGAAGAAGTTCCCGCTCGACGGGCTGAAGATCGACCGCTCTTTCGTATTGGGCTTGCTGACCAATCCCGACGACGCGGCGATCGTTAGCTCGACCATTGGACTGAGCAAGCAACTCGGCCTGTCTGTCATCGCCGAAGGCGTCGAGGACCGCGCCACGGCCGACTTCCTGGTCAGGATGGGCTGCGAAGAGGGACAGGGTTACTTCTTCGGCAAGCCCATGCCAGCTCGGGATTTTGAAGCCAAATTCCTGACCGCTCCCGCAGCCGCCGAGGTGGCCTGACGGCCCGCCGGTCAGATCAGGCTGAACGATCGGTTAACGCGACACCTCAAATGCGAGCGTCGCAGCAACGCTATTTTCCACCTCTTTCCACTAGCGTCGCCCCATGAACGCGATGAGCCGCCGGCGCCCTCAAGGTGTCGCCGGCATAAACATCGCGAACGGGGATTCGGGGAAGTGGCCGATATTACCGATACATCGACGGTGCGCCGTGCACCGAGCAAGGACGCGAATGCGCCAGCCATCGGCGAGGCGCTAACGCCGCTTACCGGCATCTCCGCGCCCCAATGGCGGGCGCTCACCGAGGGCGCCGCCGAGCCGAACGGTTATTACTTGCCCGAATGGGAACTGGCGGTGAATGCTTCGGCGCGGGGTCGCTCGAATGCCGCCGCGCTCGGCGCGTGGCACGATGCATCCACCTTGATCGGCCTTGTGCCCGTGATCTCGATGTGGCGCGCCTACAAGATCCCGCTGCCCGCTCTGGTCAGCGCCGATCCCTACGGCACGCTTCGCACGCCGCTGCTCGACGCTGATATGGCGGAGGAAGCCGTTACAAGCATCCTGCGCCGGGCCAGGCGTGCCGGCGCGCATGCGCTGATTTTCCGCGCCACCTCGCTCGATGGCGCAGCCATGAAGGCCTTCACCAAGGTGCTGCATCGCGGCGGCATCCAGCCGCTGGTGCTGCAATCGCATGTCCGCGCCTGCCTCGATGCCACGGCCGACGCCGATACCGTGCTGCGCGACGCGCTCGGCGCAAAGAAACTGAAAGAACTGCGCCGCCAGCGCAATCGCCTCGCCGAACACGGCGCCGTCCATTTCGACGTCGCGCGGACGCCCGGCGAGATCGCTGCCGCCGTCGAAACCTTCCTGGTACTGGAAGCCAGCGGCTGGAAGGGCCAGCGTGGCACGGCTCTCGGCCAGCACGAGGGCGATGCGGCGTTCGTCCGCCGCGCCACTTCGGCGCTGGCAGAGACCGGCCAATGCGAGATCGTGACCTTGCGCGCCGGCGAAACACCGGTGGCGACAGCGATCGTGCTACGCCATCAGGATCGCGCCTTCTACTTCAAGCTCGGCGTCGACGAGCGCTTTGCGAAGTTTTCGCCGGGCGTGCAACTGACGCTGGAGCTGACGCAGCATCTTTGCGCCGATCCAGCCATTGCCATGGTGGATTCCACCGCAAATCCCGACCATCCCATGATCAACCCGATCTGGCGCGGCCGCCTTGCGATCGGCGACGTGTTGATTCCGCTGCGGCGGAACGATCCTGTGGTGGCGTTGATTCGCGCCGCGCTCCCCTTGCGGTCGGCAATCCGCGAGCCGGCGCGGCGTCTCGTCCATTTCGTCAGAAAAGTCGGGAGAAATCCTAAATGAATACGCTCACCGCCATAGCGCCCGTCATTACGGCCGACCATGACGCGCTCCGCCGCGACTTTCCGCTAAAGCCGTTCGCGATCCGCCACAAGCTCGCCGGCCATCCGCTGCTGACGCTGCCACGCATCGCGCAATTGGCTTCCGAATTGCCACGCGACCTGATCGAATATAATTCCGGCAAGGTCGCGATCAGCCAGGATCCAGACGCGATTCCCTCAGTCGACCTCGACCCCGTCGAAGTCGTGAAGAGCATTGAGACCGCCGGCGCCTGGATGGTGCTCAAGCGCATCGAGAATTCGCCGGAATATCGGGCGTTGCTGGAGGATACGCTGTTGTCGGTTGCCCGTGCCCGCGGCTTCAACAGTTTGGCTGACGCCGGCTTCGAGCAGGTCGAAGGTTTCCTGTTCGTGTCCTCGCCGAACTCGACGACGCCATTTCATCTCGACAGCGAAGACAATTTCTTCGTGCACATCCACGGCGAAAAATTCTTCACGATCTTCGACAATGCCGACCGTTCGATCGTCTCCGACGACGAGATCGAGCGCTCGATGACCAAGCATCGCAACCTGAAATATGACGAGAGCATTGCGCCGTTGGGCAAGGAATTCCACCTGTTCGCGGGCGACGGCTGCTATGTGCCGTATCAATGGCCGCACTGGGTGCGCACCGCAGGCTCGTTCTCGATCTCGATGGCGATCACCTGGAAGACGCGCGAAGTGCGGCGGATGAACGATCTGCACTTTTTCAATTCGATGCTGCGCAGCATCGGCCTGCCGCAGCAGCCGCCGGGCAAACAGCCGCTGCTCGACGCGCTCAAGCTGGCGTTCTATCGCACCGTGACGACCGCGATAAAGCCGCTGCGTGCCTCGATGGCGATGCGCCGCGTGCTGCGGCGGATCGCGCTGGGGAAACGCGCGAACTATTATTTGAAGGGGGCGTAACCAGCCTCACTGCAGCGGCGAATGCGGCGCCGGCAGCATGATGGTCGAGTGCATCTCGTCGAGATATCCGGGACCCTTCCCGAGAAATTCCTGCCAGGCCGGATCCTTCATCGCGTTCCCGCGCACTTCGGCGCGGGCGTTCAGGCTGGGATAGGCCCAGATGTGGCAGGCTTCGTTCGGCTGGCCCGCTTCGGTAGTCCAGAGGCCGACGATCTTTGAATATTTTTCGCGCTCTGGCAGCACGGCGGTGAACGCATCGAGCCATTGCTTGAGGCCGCCCGCCGGCTTGGCGCGGTAGTTGCGGAGTTCGTAGACATTGCCCGTCGATGCCGGGGCAACCGGAGGCCTCACCGCGTTCATCAGGCGAACGTCCTGGCGGACCAGCAACGGGCGGATCAGCGGCACATATTCGCCGGTCCAGCGCGGGTTTTTCGTAAGCTCGGCGCGCAACCGGGCGCGCTCGTCAAGACTGTTGTAGCTCCACATGTGCAGAACCTGATTAAGCGGGCCGATCTCGGTCGACCAGTAGCCTTCGAGCTTGCCGTAATCGTCTTTGCGGATCTCGCGCGATATCGTACTCGCGGCCTTGATCATGTCGCCGAGCGTGCCGGGTCTTAAAGTGTAGGTGCGCAGTTCGTAGATCATGACGTCTCCCCAGGTTTGTTGTTGGTTTTGTAGGGACAGCGCCCATCAAACGCTACTGCGCTCGCGGAGAGAGGCCCCTCACTCCGACCCTCTCCCCGCAAGAGCGGGGCGAAGAGAAGAAAGCCGGTATCTACTCCGCCGCCTGCGCGTTGATTTCGCCGGACACCTGACGGATGGCGCGGGCGAGCTGCTCGGCGGGCTGCGCGCCTGATACTGCGTATTTCTGCGCGAACACGAACGTCGGCACGCCGGAGATACCCTTGTCGGAGGCCTCCTGCGCTTGCCCCGAGATCAGCGCGACGTCCTCATCGGTGGCAAGCCGCTTGCGCGCGTCGTCGGCGTCGAGCCCGACATCGGCCGCGGCCTGCACCAGCACGTTGATATCGGTCAGATCGCCGCCATCGCGAAAGTACAATTCCATCAGGCGCTGCTTCATCTCGGCAGCCTTGTCCTGCACTCCCGCCCAGTGGATCAGGCGATGGCAGTCGATGGTATTGGGCTGGCGCTTTACCAGTTCGGGCCGGTACGTCAGCCCCTCCTCGCCCGCAGCCGCCACGACGCGACCAGCGATACCCTTGTAGGCCTCGACCGAACCGAATTTTGCGGTCAGATATTCGTCGCGGCTGATGCCCTCGCGCGGCACCCAGGAATTGAGGAAGAACGGCCGCCAGCGCACTTCGACGGGAACATCCGGCACCAGCGCCAAGGCGTTCTCGATCCGGCGTTTGCCGATGTAGCACCAGGGGCAGACCACGTCGGAGACGATGTCGATCTTGAGAGGCTTGAGGGTGCTCATCGGGACGTCCTCGCTGATTGATGTCCCGGAAGGTAGTCCGATCGGACGACGAGACAAGGGCGATCCCCGCATGTCTCGTATCACTTCACCTCCGCTGTTATTGTGCCGAACGGCCGGCTCCGTACACCGACCTTGACCCGCAGAGCCCTGCAATGACCGCCATTTTCAGGCCGGAAGGCCCCTGTTTCGCGCCGCCGAACATGCCGGCGGGCGGTAGGTCACCGATATGCTGCAGGGCAGCGCGACCACGGCGCTGCTGACAGTGCAAGACGGCGACTCTCAGGTCAAACCGGCCGCTATCTGCCGCATCCGATCGGCGGTCAGATCGTCGGCGGGGAAGAAAGTTTCCAGCGCCAGTTCCTGCAACGTGATGTCGACCGGCGTGCCGAACACCATGGTGGTGGAGATGAAACTCAGCACGTCGCCATTGTGGCGCAGCTTGAAGGGGATCGCGACATTGTCGGCCGAGATCGGCCCCGAGCGCGCCGGCATCCGATAGGCTTTCAGCTCCTGATACAGTTTGAGCAGTTCGGGATCAGCCGTTGCTTCGCACTGGCGATGCAGCCGCTCCAGAAGATGCGCGCTCCATTCGGCAAGATTGACCGTGCGCGGCGCGAGCCCCTCGGGATGAAAGGCGAGCCGCAGAATGTTGAAGGGGTGCCCGAGCAGATGCGGCGGCAAACCTTCGAGCAACGGCGCCACCATGCGGTTGGCCGTCACCAGATTCCAGTGTCGGTCATAGGCCAGCGCCGGATTGGGCTCATGCGCCTTCAGCACCAGATCGATCGCCTGCCGGGCTGACTTCAGCGCCGGATCATCCAGCGAGCGTTGCGGAAAGGCCGGGGCAAAACCCGCCGCGACCAGGAGCACGTTGCGTTCACGCAAGGGGACCTCAATCGCTCGGCAAGCTTGAGCACCATTTCCCGCGACGGCGCGGCGCGGCCGGTTTCGACAAAACTGAGGTGACGCGCGGATATTTCGGCATCGCTCGCCAGATCGAGCTGGCTCAGATGGCGCCGTTGGCGCCATTCGCGCAGGTGATCGTCGATATGAGGGGCTTTCGTTGGTTCGGCTCGCGCCGTGGCAGCATGTGCGTTCATGGTGGAAAACCTACCATGCGAATTTCGTCCATTCCATTACGTCCGAGGTAATGGATCTTGGCGCCTAACCACTTGAACTAGCGGGAATTTCTTTTCCAGATTCCGTTCGATACCAACAAAAATACCAACATCTCGAACTCAACCACCGACATAAAGAATGTTGGCAAGCCTTGCTCCCCAAGCTTTATCCAGTCCTGAGTTCGGAAGTGATCCAGCAGGTGCGCGAGAAGTTCGTCTGCCGGGCCTGCTAAGCTATCACCGACCGCCGGGCCCTCGCATCCGATTGCACGAGGACGTGCGGGGCCGAAGCTGTTCGCCCATATGAGTGCTGAGGCCGGCGTGAAGGCGGTGCGGAGTAAGTCGCCGCCTACCAGGTAAAATGCTTTGCCGAAGCGTATCCTCCGCTTCGGACTTTCCCAGACGACGATGGAATGTGGCTCCTTGCGAGAAGTTCGATCATTCCGGGCTTGGCGCGCGAAGCCACGTTTCTCGTCGCGCTTCCGTACAGGTCAAAAGTGGGCTCGCGCGCATGGGCCTCTGGGCTGCAGCTGGTCCACTCGGACCGCGGCACACCAATTTCGAAGACGGTTCGATCTGCGCCTCTCACCGGCCGACGGGGTATGGTTTGACGGCGGCGATCTCAGGACGCTGCTGGATCTCTACAGCATCTGGACGCTGCGCGACCTGTACCTTGAAGTTTTTGGCCAATGGCCGGGAAAGCAATATGCTCCTGTCGGCGCCGATCCTCGGATACAAGCCTACTACAGGTGGATCGAGTGCAATGACGATGAGCTGTGCGGTTGGGGCTCGGAAACTCGGAAGACGCGGACTGTTGCAAGTCGTCGGACTTGCAATGGAATTTCAGCCAACTCGGGTCGATCTTCCTGGACCAAGTGCCAGGCGGATTTTCGAGATCGCAAGCCGCCTCTCTCCGTCGTGGAGTTCGTCGAAAGCCGATCTCGGCTTCCCCGAATTAAGAGACGACGTCCGTCATAACGCATCCCTAAGTCCCGCTTGGGAACGAAACACCGTTGAAACCCAGACTTATGGCAGTTCGGAATACTTGCCTCGTTTAGGAGCGCGGAACTCGGGACACGCATAGGATTCGTCCTGAGCAGGAGTCATATGGATGCTGCTGTTTAAGCAGCGGCCGCCCGGCGATCCGAACGCTGCAGGGTTGGGAGATCTCGGTGCTGCAGGAAGCCGGCGTAATCCGCCGCAGCGGCGATCCGCACGCCCGGAAACGCGCTTAGAGGATGGCGTTCAAGAGGTGCGGCATCTCGATGTGAAGAGCGCGGTGCGTAACGCCCGCAGGGACGACTTCGAGAGTGCCAACACCTTCGTCCCGGCAGGGACGCTTGTTCCGCCGAAGGCGGATCTGTGTTGGTTTAAGACTGGTTCATGCAGTGCGCATCTCTGCCTGGAACTCGGTGCCATCGGTCCAGATGGCATGAAGGATGACAGCCATTTTGCAAGCGACCGCAACCTTCGCCTTTTTGGCGCCGATGCGTTTGGCCAGCTTGCTGCCCCAGCGCTTGAGCGCAGAGCCTCGCCTGACAACGGTCAGGACGACGTTCGCGGCCTCGAACAAATAAGTTCGAACCTGGTGGTTGCCGCGCTTGGAGATGCGCCCAGTGCGATCGATCTCACCGAAGGCGCCAACGCCGGCGGAATGTCTGAAGCGAGTGGGGTCATCGATGGTCACGACGAACGACAGGGCAGTCCGGGCACCGATACCGGGAACGGTCATCATCCGCCGAACAGTTTGGTTGCCTTTGCTACCGTCAGGCGCTATCGATCGAGTTTTTCAATTTGCGCGGTCAAGCAGGACCGGGCAAGGAGCAGCGGCGCGAAAATATCTTGTAAATCCGGTGCTTCAACGAGTACGGCGTTGACTTTGCGAGCCAGGTTGGTCGAACCGGCCTTGCCGAGCACTATTCCGAGCCCTTACACAGGCCGCGCATTTGGTTATCGGGATCTCGCCGCAGATTCACCGGCTTGGTTCGAGCCGCCAGCATCGAACGGGTTTTCCAGTTCTCCGCCCCCTTCACGGCAGCTTCCCGGTACCATCCCATGCGGGCCATTTCGGCTAGCCCTTTGGCATCATTTGGATCCGACTTGTTGATGCGCATCGATAACGCTGCTGCGTTGGCATGACGCGCATCAAGGCAAATAACCGGAAAACCCAGCGCCCTGAGTTAATGGCATGGACCACGCCCGCTCTCAGAGGCAACGTGCTACCCCGCGGGCAGCAGCAGGAGCGCAAGCCATGTCGAATACGAACATTATCACAATCGGTATCGATCTCGGGAAGAACACATTCCATGTCGTTGGTCTCGATGCCACCGGCGCAATCACGTTACGCAAGAAGCGATCTAGAAATCAGCTTGACCAGTCGCTGAGCAATGTTCCGCGTTGCCTAATCGGAATGGAGGCGTGTGCAGGAGCACATCATCTGGGGCGCAAGCTCGAGAAATTAGGCCATCAAGTACGGCTCTTGCCGGCACAGTACGTCAAACCATACCTCAAGGGTCACAAGAATGACTTTCGGGATGCTGAAGCGATCGCCGAGGCTGCTCAGCGGCCGACAATGCGGTTCGTCCCAGTGAAGTCGGCCGAACAACTTGATTTACAGGCACTCCACAGAGTTCGCAGTCGATTGGTGACACAGAGAACAGCGGTCATCAATCAAATTCGGGGCTTTTTGCTTGAGCGAGGCCTACCAGTGCGGCAGGGAGCGGCAGCACTCCGATTGGCACTCCCCCAAATCCTCTCGATGCCTTCGGAAAGCCTGTCACCTCAGGTGGTTCGGCTCATCCAGGACTTGGCCGAGGACTGGCGCTATCTCGACCGTCGCGTCGCGTTAGTCACCAAGGAGATCAATGAGATCGCGGAGCAAGATGCGCATTGTCGCCGCCTGATGAGTGCGCCGGGCGTCGGGCCAATCATCTCAAGCGCGATGATCGCCGCGATCGGAACTGGTGATGCGTTCCAGAAGGGCCGCGACTTTGCGGCATGGCTTGGCCTCGTACCAAAGCAAATCTCGACCGGTGATCGAACCATTTTCGGTCGCATATCAAGACGCGGCAACCGTTATCTACGAACACTGTTCATTCAGGGAGCCAGAGCCGTATTACTGAGGCGCCAAACCTGGGCCAGGCACGGCTTCGGAGCCTGGCTGGAGGCAGCATCGAAGCGGCTCCACTCGAATGTACTGGTTGTTGCCTTGGCCGCAAAACTCGCGCGGATGGCCTGGAGCATGCTCGCAAAAGGCCGTGACTACGAAGCGAGTTTCCTGGGCCACGCTGCATAGCACGCCCGACCCGGGAAGGAAGGAAGATCCAAGATCCGATCGGAATAGCACACTATCCCGCCGAGGTTTGCGAGACGGAAAGAACGAATGGAGAAACGGTTCCACCGACACTTCTGAAGCCTGGTTCGACTCCATGGCCCTCCTTGAGGCCGGCGAGTTATTGAGGACAGAAGTGGCGCGGATATCCATAATGGCTCGGGGCGACAGCCTCAAATCGAAGCCGGATAGATTGGCGCAAACCACTTCATCCCTTTGTCGATCCCTCTTGCAACGCGGGCGTGGTCCATAGATGGTGCCAAAGCCAATTGGATAGCGAGCCCGTTTCAAAAACGATCCGCTCAGCATTGCCAGCATGCCGCCGCAAGAGTTTAGCGATAGCCTCCGGATTGGTGGGCGCGCAACCTTCGAATGTCACGCCGCCGGTCTGGTCCAAAACGCAAATGCTGGTTTCTTGAGATGTCCAAACCAACGTATTGCTTCATAGAGCCGCTCCCTTTCGATAATCTGCTGAGTAGATCCTACCGAACCTCGTGCCTTCGACAAGCCGTCAGCCGCGATTACGCGATGTGAAGAACTGTCCAGCCATTGAGCGGTAGTCGATTTTTTGGGAGCGGAGCGAGGTTTGAGATTGCAAGCTTTTTGGGTTTGAAGGCCGGAAAGCTTGCAATTTCATTTCAGTCCCAGTCGATCTTGCCACCGAGCCGTACCAGCTCGTGCTTCAGGTTGATGATCTGGTCGTGCCTGGCGCGAAACAGATCGCCTTCCCGTCGTCTCCGGCTTCTTCGGTCGCATCGTCCCCTCCGGTGCGACCACAGAAGCACGACCGGCGATTCGAGCCGCTATGGTACCAGAAGCGCCTTGAAGTGGACCTGCTAAAGCATCCCGTCCTTCTGCGGGCTGATCCGACGGCGGTTTGGCGCTTTGTTCAGTAGGCCGGCAAGCCGCAGACCTTCCAGGATGCCTTCCAGCCGCTGTACACGGATCATCGAAGCAACCATGGAAACGGCGTCCTGCTGTTGGATCGTGAAGTGCACATCCGGAAATTCCTCAGACATCGCCTCCAAGAATGTCTGCGGGTTGGTAACGTGATCTCGGAGCGCATGCGCCGCTTCCTCCGCGAGGTAGGTCGCAAGATCGCCGTCGACGGACCCGACGAAATTGAAGTCATAGCGGGTACGGTCCTTGATAGATTGCCGAATCAGCTCGCTTTGGTGTTTTGCTTCAACGAAGAGCATGAAGACCGCATCAGGCAGGTTGTCGCGCGGCACGTTCTTCAAATCAGCGATTCGGGCGTAAATGTCCTTCCCTGCTGGCTCGTTCCGCTCAGATCGGTTTTGAACCTCCTGGGTCTCACGCTTGCGCAGCATTTTCTTCTTTCCGAACATCGCACATCCTCCGAGCCGCGATATAATTCGGTTCTCGCAAAAGATCAAAACGGCGTCTGGCGATCGGTAGGCGCATTTAAAGCGAATGTGACGGCTGGAAGAAAGACAACGCGCTGTTAGCTCCGCATGAAGATCTTGTGCGACAACGCCCGAGTCAAAGCAAACTCGCAGCGCATCCGCTCTCCTCCGCGATCGGGGCGCGCGGACTACGAATCCAAACCATGCACCGACCTGAATCACAAGATCAACTGCAAAGGCCGTCTGGTAAGCGACTTTCGGGTAGCGGCCCTGGTGAGGGATCCAGGGCTGAACCGCAAGCCCGTCACATACTTGCATCACAAACGCCCAACCGAGATGAAAGACAATGAGCGCCGCATTGGGCGCGTTCGCAGGATTAGCACCAGCTGAGAGAGAAAGAAACGCGATAGCGAGAAGCCAAAAGAGCGCTCCCGGAAGTTCTCCGATTTCAGATCGATCACCGCAGCAGGTCGGTCGCCATCATCGACACGGGCGGAACTGGGTCAATCGACTCTCTCATCTGTGCAGATAGCGACACTCGCTTCAATCGTCCAGAAGATTGAGGAACTCTTCGACCTTCCAAAGCGGTCCTCCCTCGCGTCGGTTGCTGATGTAGCCGACAGCCGATCACCAGCGAACTCGCCGGCTAAGGGGCGACGCCGAATGTCTTCCATTACATTCGTTTCTCCCGCCCCGCCCCAAGAAACTGAGCGGCCTTGGACCTCGTTGGGAGCTGTCGCACTCCGAGCAATCACCAGCCCCCGTGCTCGGTTTGCGGGGGGGGGGCCGCCGGTCTCCGCCCATTTCGGCGGTCTCACGAGCCTGTCCCGTACTGGCGTGCTGCAGCCGCGGCACAGACGTCCTGTGATCCCGTTGCCACACTCTCTCTGTTCCGTCGTCGGAACAGCATTTTTGATTCACTTCCTCGTCCCGACGATGCAAGTCTCTGAAGCCCGGGGTGGGAGTACTTCATAAGCATTTCATTTTAAGCCCGGACATGGGCCGCTCGATTACTTCGGGCGGCCCTTTTTATGGCCGCGAGCTCGCCGTCAACGCCCCCGGGCATGGCAACGCTAACACTTGCCAATCTCAAATAATTTCCCTGGTGCACCGCTCACTCCGCAACTCCGCTCGTCGTGCTCGTTGGCCTTAGGTCGCGTCAGGTGGGCCGCCTGAAATCACCATGGGCGGTTCCCATCTTGCACAACGGGGGCTGCTGTGCTGTCTCGGCCGGCGGCCCCACCCCCGAAGGCGTGTAGCCGGTTACTGTGCCGGTCTTGTTCTGTGCCGAGGGCTTTCTCGGCCCGCTACTTGCACGGGTATATGACGTTGCCATCGTTAAGAGATGAACTGCAGCGGTTCCTAATTCCTTCATTTGTTCATCCGCGACGTAGACGCCAGCGGCACGATGGTAAGGGACCGCAACCGTTGCGCAGGCATCAGCAACGAAATCGGCAATTTTGTCATCGCCACCCAAGCGGGGAGCTTTACTTCGATGACGCTCAGTTACACCGGCGACCCGACGGTTTTTCGCATCAATCAACACGAGAGTGGATACATACTCTGTCAGCAGTTCTCGGCGGACTGATCGATGTCGGACTTACAATTATGATGTTTATGAACACGACGTCCTGCCGTGGCGCGGTCTGGAAAACTTGGTGCCTACGCCTGACGGGACTTCCGGATGGGATGCCTCCCATACCTTTGTCTTGTTCGGTGAGAGCAAAGAAGCGCAATTGGGTGCATCGCTGAAAAGCCGAGCCCGACGTGGATCAAACTCGGAAATCCGGAGGTATACAACTGGGAGATCTGCTTTGCCCGCGATTGTGGTGCAATGCTCGTTTCTATCTTTGGGACAAGCTTGGCTTTTGAGATTCTCCTGCCCACCACCGCTTGCAGTCGATCGAGAGGCTGGCACTTCCGATCGGAACTTCCATCACAAAATTTCGCGAATATCGAGCATTTTGGCGCGCCCCCTGGGGAAGCGAGACAAGACCGTGAATTCAATGCTTTACAGAAATGTTTGCGTGAGAAGTGCATTGCTTTTCAAGGCGTTTCAGAATGTCGGCATCCCGACCCAGTACAAGGGGCGATCGCGGCATCAAGCTCACCGCCATTGCGGCTCCTTGAGCGTTTGCTGCCACGTAATCAGAACGTCCATCCCCGAACCTGAATGGTTTTGGCGAAGTTGGCGAAGAACTCGTCGGCTAATTTCTTGGCCGCGCCGTTTACCAGCCCCTGGCCAAGCTGTGCCAATTTGCCGCCGATCTGGGCCGCCACATGGTAGCTCAACAGCGTGCCTCCGTCCGTTTCGGCCAGGTTGACCTTTGCCCCACCCTTTGCGAAGCCAGCGACGCCGCCCTCTCCTTCCCCCGAGATCTTGTAGCCGATCGAGGGATTGAGGTCCGCTCAGCGTGACCTTGCCTTTGAACCGTGCCGATACCGGTCCAACCTTCATCCCTGGTGACCGCACGAAATCCGTGGTCATCGGTCTTCTCGAGCTCTTCGCAGCCCGGAATGCACGCCTTGAGCACGGCCTGGTCGTTAATTTTGGTCCACACGGCTTCGCGGGGCGCAGCGAGTTGAATTTTGCCGTCATCCTCATCGCCATAGGATTCTAACCTCGTGTCGGGTCTTGGCCGGTTCCTTCTTGAACTCGATCTGCATCGAGCGGGCGATCTGAATCCGCTGCGCCTGCGGCTGTCCGGCGCCGTCGATGGATTCGGTCAGATATCCCCCGGCGTTGCGAGCGTCATGTTCTCGACGAGCCGGAGGATCCGGATCCTGTGCTCGGTGGGGATCGGCCCTCCGAAGGACGGCCTGCCGCAGGTCGTCGTTGGTCGTGATCAGCTCCGCGATTGCGATGCGCCCCTTGTAGCCTGACCCGTGATACTGGACGTCGCCGACGGGCTCCTGACCTGGTCAACTGCAAAACTGAGAGGGGTCAGCGCGGCAAACCGAGTTAATTGCTGGCGGGCTGCGTTGTTATTGGGATGCAGCGGGCGGGAGCAAGTTGGACAGAGCAGGCGGCTCAGGCGCTGCGAGAGCACGCCTCGAATAGCGGAGGACAGCAGAAAAGGTTCAAGATTTTGTATTACTCATGCATGAGACTTTCCCGCCGGGAACAGGATGGGGCTGCGCCCCTTCTGCGCAAGATTATCTACATTGACATTGGATGCGTTCTACGCGTCGGTGAAGCAGCGGACCAATCCTGACCTGCCCGGCAAGCCGGTAGCCGTGGGAGGATCAAAGGAGCGAGGCGTGGTAGCCTCCGCCAGCTACGAGGCACGCAAGTTCGGGATCAGGTCGGCGATGCCATCGGACAGCCAAGCGCAATGCCCTGACCTGATGTTCGTTAAGCCTCGCTTCGACGTTTACAACGATATCTCTCGTCAGATCCGACGATCTTCGCCGACCACACGGAAATCATCGAGCCGCGCTCGACGAGGTCTATGTTGGCGTCACCGAGAACATCCAGAGTAATCTCCGTTTCGGATTCAACGACCCCGAAGCTGAAGACGAGGATCAGTTGTCTCTCATTTTGAGATGAATAGCAGTGACCGCGATTACTCGTTCAGAAGGTCGAGGAACTCTTCGACCTTCCTAAGCGGTCCCTCGCGTCCGTTGCTGATGTAGACGACCCGATCGCCATCGCGTTGCAGGGATCGCCCCTTGGATTTCCGAAGTCGTCCCGGCAGGAATGTCGCGGCTACGGCATCCCGGCCGACATCAAGTCTTATGATTCCTCTTCGCCTGCAGTCGATCCTGAGCCTTGCTGCGGCAAAGAAATCGCGGGCCGCCGGAGGCAATCTGCCGAAGCGACGAGAGGTCTCCCCCTCGAGATCGTCCAGCTCATCTTCGCTTCGGCATCTGGCGACGCGGCCGTAGATTTCCAGCCGAACCGCCTCCGATTGCACGTAGCCTGCGGGCAACATGTCCCCTACTGGCAGATTCAGGTCAGGCACCCACAGGTCGGCTGTTCTGTCGTCGGCTTTCTCCGAGGCCAACTTCAGAAGGTGGCTGTAGAGCACCGGCCCGAACACCTGCACATGGCCCGACTGCCGCTCTGAAAGCACATCCCCCGCTCCCCTGAGGTCCAGATCCCGCGCACTGATCGCGAAACCCGCGCCGGGTCTGCTGAACGCCTCCAGAACAGCCAACCGCTTCTCGGATCGCTCCGAGCCCGAATCGGTCAGCAAATGCGCAAATGCCCGTATCCCGCTGCGGCCCACCCTTCCTCTGAGCTGATGAAGTTGCGCAAGACCGAACTTTTCGGGCCAACAGACCACGATCGTGTTTGCACGTGGGATATCGAGACCGCTCTCCACGATGTTGGTCGCCAGCAGCACGTCCGCCGCGCCTTCGACGAAGCTCATCATTCGGTCATCTATGTCGTCGGCGGGCAATTTGCCATGCAGACAGACGATGCGGAGATCCGGGGCCACCGATTGAACGCGCGCCAGCATCGGATCAAGATCCTGAATTCGCGGACAGATCAAAAAGCTTTGCCCGTGCCGCCTTTGCTCGCGCAGCAATGCGGAGGCAATAGCGGCATCCGAAAGAGGAGCGACCTTTGTGACGACCGGGAGTCGATGAATGGGCGGAGAGGCAATGACGCTAAGATCCCTGAAGCCGGCAAGACCGCCTGCGAGAGTCCGCGGAATCGGCGTGGCGCTCATCCAAAGGGCATGAATACTCTTGGCCAGCCCGGAAAGTCTCGCCTTCTCCGCCGCCCCAAAATGCTGTTCCTCATCGATAACGACAAGGCCGAGGCGGGCGAACTTCACGTCCTTCGAGGCGAGGGCCTGCGTTCCGATCACGACCTTCAATTTGCCGCTCTTCAGCCCCTCCTTCACCTCTCTTGTCTCGGCGCCCGAACCGGTTCGCGACAAACTCCCCACTTCGATGCCAAACGGAGCGAAGCGTTTGCGGAAAGTCGCGACATGCTGTCTCGCCAGGACGGTCGTCGGCACCGCTATCGCCACCTGCTTCCCTGACAATACGACGGCGGCCGTAGCTCGCAACGCCACCTCGGTTTTGCCGAATCCGACGTCGCCGCAAATGATCCTGTCCATTGGGTGGCCGGACGCAAGATCGTCCAAAACGTCCCGAATGGCTTTCGCTTGGTCGACTGTCGTGAAATACGGAAAACGCGCGACGAACCTCTCATAGATGGGACCAGGAGGTACGAGTTTCGGAGCCCGCCGGCGGCGCCGCTGGCTGATGTGTTTGGCGAGCTGCTTGCCGGCGATTTGAATTTCGTGCTCCGCCTCAGTACGCCGGCTCCACCATGTACTTCCATCCGCTTTGTCGAGGGTGAGTTCGCCGCGCTCCGACGCATATGGCCAGATCAAGGCCAGGTCAGAGGGCGGAACGAGCACTGCATCGTCTCCCGCAAATACGAGCCTGATCATTTCGCGCGACGACCCGCCCCCCGTTGCCACGGTCTGCAAGCCGTCGAGCAAGGCCAGCCCTCGCTGCAAATGAACAACCGCTGTCCCTTGCTCCGGCACATCTGCGTGGTCGAAAACCGCACTCCAACTTCTAGCCATCGGCTGCGGATGATGAGCCCTGCTGCCGAGCACATCGGAAGCCGTCACAACGACAAGAGGTTTCCGGCCAGGCACGACAAAACCCCTATCGAAGTCGGCCAGAAGCGCCGCCTCACGGTTGCGTCCGGCCGTCGCCTCGTTCCAATCCGCAAAGCGCTCCATCTTGAGCCCGCTCATCCGCTCGATCACGCGCAGGTCGTCCTCCTGTGCTGCGATGAAAACCAGTCGCGAACCAGCCCGTCGCGTCTCGTCCACGAATGCGCGGAGCGCCTTTCTGGGTGATGCGACCTGCGAAAAGTCCGGTGTGGGAACGAAAGATGCCTTTTGCGACAGCACGTTCATACGCCTGGTCGCCTGCTTCCATTCGCGTCTCCCGAGGTATTCTCGGTCTCTGTCCGTGCGACCCGCCGCCTCCTCGATCGTGCTGAGCCAGTTGTCAGCGTGCGCTGAAACGCCGGCATCCGCGATCCACTTGGATCGACCACAATAGTCGAATAGGGTCGAGCGCCTTCCGCGTATGTTCCCGAACGCCAGCCGCTCCGACATCGGGTCGATGAGAAGCTCTTTCGTCTCAAAAACGATGTCATGTTCTATCGGGTCGAACGCCACGATCCGACGTATCACCCCGCCGGAATGCTCTACTCTGAACGGACCGAGCGCGCCGGCGGGAAAAATCTCGAATGTCTTCCCGTGAAACAGCACGCCGCCGGGATAGTCCGCCTCGTCATCGAGGTCGTATCCGAGGGCCTCAAGCCGCGCCCGGAGATCTTGTTCAGAGAACGCGGCGCTCACTTTCAAACGGAGGATTACGCGGGACCAACTCGCCGGCATGGGCAGGCGCTCCATCACGGCCTCTGCCGTGGACACGAGCAGAATCGGCTTCTCAGGCTTGGCAAGGCGCCGCAAGACCGAAGTTCGTCTGCCTGCGATTTCGTGCGACGGCTCGAGCTGATCCAACGGCAGCGTATTGAGTCTTGGAAAAACAAGCACATCGCACGAAGCATCAAGGGCATGAATGATGGCACCCAGCCGCTCGGCTCTATTCTCGTGTTCAGCAAGAAAGACGACGCCATTGCGGCCAGACTTCCTCCACTGTAGGAGCAGGTGGAGGGCCACCATGCCTAGGGGCGATGAAGAAGAGATTGCGGTCCGCGATGAAGAATTCTTTCGCTTCGTTGCCCTGCTGGCAACCTGCGCCTTTTAGAACGGCCCACGTTAAACCCGTCGTTGATTCGCGACCAGCTCACGCTGATAGCGAGTGTTGCTTCGAACAGGCCCGCTCTGATGTGGGAGCTACGACCCGAGGCTGAGTACATAAGCGAATTTCGGCGCGGAGGCACGTTCCAATCTAATCATCCCGTGAAACATCGCTTGGGAGCGGAGGGCGTCTCGATCGTCCCCTCCTCTCCGCCCGACAGATCGTGGTCTTCAACATCGGGGTGTTTCGGTTCGCCTTTCCGGCCCATCATCGACATGGCAGGTTCACCAGTAGTACTTTGCCCTCATCCATGATCTGGCGCACGTGGAGATCACGTTCTGGAGCGGTCAGAAGCTATTGAGTACGGGATCTGAAAGGAAAGAGAAGCGTTCGAACTTTTAGAAAGAAGGTCCGGACAGTTTCATTCTTCAGTTGTCAGCGGCGCACGCTGCTAGCGTACACCGGTACAAATATCCGTCCGCGGAGCTACGCAGCGATCCGTTGGGAAATGTCGTAAACGGCGAGGCCGCCAGCTTTATATCCCTAACGGCGTTCGCTTTGTACGCATCCGGCGCAGGCCGCGGGCCCGATTGGATTATTCTGATGGCGAGCGCTTAAGCAACTCCGGATTTTCTTTCATAAATTTGGATGAGCTCGATGAGGCGTTCGATGCTGAAGTCGGTGAACGCCTGGACACCTTCTTCGCCAAGGCCATAGACGCATATGGCTCCGCCTTGAACTCCACTTCGTTGGCGACGTCTCGCAGCCAATCTTGGTCTTCAGATGTCCCTCGCGACGTTTGTGACGGTGGTGACGTGACCCGAGACCCTTTTCGGCGGCCAAGGCAGCCAATGAGAAACCGTTCGAGCATCACTCATTTCGAATGCGCAAGCGCTTCGGGGGCGTGAAGTATCGATATTTGCCGGTAAGCGTCCCATTGACGAACTGGAGGCCGTGATCGCCATATATCATATCCTCACGTACGTAGCCGTCCGCTATGGCCTCTTGATTGTTGCCGCCAACTGTCTTCCGGGTCGTCGTCACGCCATGGCTGGCTGGCGGCGAGCCGAGCATTTCAATTATGGCATCGCGTGGTGTGCCCAGTTTCAAAGTATCAAACTGTTTGGCAGGAATCATCCCGGCGGCCTGGATGGGCTCAGCTCTCATTCGCGGGAGATCTTCAGATCCAATTGGCTTACGAACCACAACTTTCTCGATGCAGTGTGAATGGATTGGAATGCCAGGGTGCGAGTCCCATTTAATGTAATGATCGGAGCGCAAGATGTCCCAGCCGGCTTCTGTATAGATGGCCTCCAGCTCTCCGCGCGAGAACGACTTCTTGTGACCAGATGCCAACCCCTCCTTAGGAATAGGATGGTCTGGTCGATCGATCGTGTTGGTGAAGCAATGAAATCCTCCAGGCCGCGTCCGATCGATTAAGGTCGTGACGAGCGGTTTCCAGACGGTCCGTTCCGTGAAATGCAATACGGAATGCGCTATAAAGACGTCGAGGTAAGCAGGCGGCTGGAAGTCTTCAACACGAGCCAAACCGCTCGTTATATTCACGCCAAGATCGCCTGCCAGCCGGTTCAGCTTGGAGATGGCGGCTTCGGACATGTCAGTTGCGATCACCTGATGATCAAAATGGGCCAAATAGAGGGCATTGCGCCCCTCGCCGCAACCCAGCTCGACAACCACGCTCTTCGCGCGGAGAGCTGGTGC
This sequence comes from Bradyrhizobium sp. RDI18, assembly GCF_043203335.1. Lineage (NCBI taxonomy): Bacteria > Pseudomonadati > Pseudomonadota > Alphaproteobacteria > Hyphomicrobiales > Nitrobacteraceae > Bradyrhizobium > Bradyrhizobium sp. RDI18. Next base: position 2,051,599 of record NZ_JBICRN010000008.1, read on the forward strand.
TATCTCGAGGATTTCGGGGCTGGGACCACCCATACACGATACGTTGGGGTCGGCGTAGCCCGAGATCCCACCATAAGGGTGAATGCTTCACCACCTCTTGCATACTGCACCTCACGCTGCCTGATATTGCTCTTCGAGGGCCACCATCGTGCCCGTGTAAAATATTCGCGCTATAATGCTCGAATATTTGAATCCCGCGTGAGTCAGTTGATAAGTATCACCGTCTGCCAAGTCGACGAGTTGCAGACATTCGAGCGCCTTGAGCTCTTCGCTGAAATCGGCCGCCAGTTCGCGTCCGAATACTGAAGCGTAATCCTTTCTGCTCAGTGCGGACAACGTGAGGCCAAGCAGGACGTAGCGACGCGCGAGATCTTCCGGCGTCAGTTCGATTCCGTGCGATGCTATTGCATCAGGATCGAAGGGGCGAGCCGAGAAAGCGTTGATGATGGGCGAAGCCGCACTCCAGTCGATGTTGTCCGTGCCATAGTGATATCGCCCGAAATAACTTCTGGCGCCAACTCCCAACCCTAGCAGGGGCGTTCCCTTGAAATCCGAGGCCTCCTGCCGGTAGGCTCGGCCGCCAGCGATCTTGGTAAAACGCGTGAAGGATTCTGACGGTAGCCTTTGGACGCCATCAGAGCAACGTTCTGGTCGTAGACCTCATACTTTTCCGCTTCAGAGAAGAATAATTCAGGATTGTGCGCTTTCGAGGTCATGATGTTTGTCATCCGACGAACAACAACGGGGTAAAGGGAGAGTGTCTGCGGCTCATAGTCGAGCGCGCGGCCAAGCGAGAAGATCCAGGAGTCACGGGTTTGACCACGCAGGCCGTAGATCAGATCAAGATTGACGTGGGAAAAACGTTCCATCAGCGCTTTGATTCCGCTTCTGCAGTCTCGACCGAATATGGTCTACCAGAGTGCGCAAGCTCGCCGGGTACCATGCTTTGGATGCCCATGCTCATTCGGTTGACGCCAAGAGCCTTCAAGCAATCCAGAAGGTTGTTTTCGAAAGTGTCTGGCGCGCTCTCGACCGTAATCTCACATTTCCGGCTTCGTTTTGGAAATGCAGCGTCGAGGGCGGCGAAAAGCTCGCCGAATTGATGCTGAGTCAGCAGGGTCGGCGTGCCGCCGCCGAAATAGATACTTACAACCTCTCGATCTCCGAAGTATTCTCCATATCGCGCGATGTGCTCTGCCAGTCGAACAACATAAGACTCCCCTCCGCCGGTTTTTGGCGCATTGTAAGAAAGAGCGTGCAGTAAGTGCAGCGATAGCGGCAGAACGGGATATGGACATAGATGTTGATTTGCTTAGCACGGCTAGCCTGCTCAACGACATCAGTTACGCGGAGTGGCTGCGGAAAAGCCCGATACGCTCGCTTGGAAGGATAACCATAGACGTAGGTTGGCAGCTCCTTTTTCGCCATAGTTGTTCGAAGAAATTCCAGACAATCCATGACCTAACCCGTTGATTGCCAAAGCCGGTGAATGCCTGAACGCCGTCGTTCGCCGAGCCACAAGTTCATGCCTTGTGGTGATCAGCAGTTTCGATAGAAGCTAGTCCGCAGAAAGCACGGCGTTTTCGTCACTTATGTTCTTCAGGTCTAGCCGTGCGGCTTATGTGTAAGAAACCAACCGCCCTCAAATATAGCTACAGCGGCTACCACCCCCGAGAATTCCGCTAAGTGCTCCTATGAACAGCCAAGCCAGCCTCCCAAACTTGCAGATGTTTCTTCAGCAGTTAATTCGGTCACACCGTAATCGGTCTTCATTTTTGCTCCTTCTCAATGAGAGGATTAACCAGTGATGCCGGTCGGCAGCTCCTGCCGCCGGGCAACGAGAGACACTCAAGATTCGTGCCAACTGCGGGGGAAGAGCCTCCGAAAGGCGTCCTACATTTTAATCAACAACTTAACTGCCAGCACGGCAGCCCGGCGGTCGAATATCATGTGTCGCAGACGCGACAAACCGGGCAACTGAGAGCAACGCAAGTCACGTCGCAAGAGCTGCAACCGGAAGTCGGGCTCGCGTTATCAGTTGATTGTAGGCGAAGTCTTCCCGTGAGAACGTCCCATCGGCGCGGGCCGACTTGTCGAACACCGGAATGTGCGGCTCAATCGCCCGCTCGTTGACTAGCCATCCCAGCATCTCCGCCGAGCCATAGGCACTATCGGCGGCTAGGCGCTCAGGACAGAGCTCAAGGCGCTCTTCGGTGCGCTCAATCATTGGTGAGCGTCATCCAGGGACCACGCGCTGAGGGCTGATTTGGTGGGTTAGGAAGATCTCGTGGACTGAATCATCACGAGGTCTCGCCATGTTTAAGGATAGTCGTAAGGATAGCGATACGGATAGGCATACGCCTATCCTCAAGGATCTTCTGACACGCTGCAGCGTGTCGAGATCATCACTGGGGCCGGCCGGCGACGGCGCTGGTCGGCCGATGCGAAGGCGGCGATTGTCGCGGAGAGTTTTGCGCTGGGTGCAAGCGTGTCCGCGGTGGCACGGCGACACGACATCAGGCCAAGTCTGTTGTTTCTCTGGCGTCGCCAGGCCACGCGGGCGCAGGTCGCGGAGCGCGGGGACAGAGGCATGCCACCTGGCTTTGTGCCGGTCGCGATCACCGGCTGCGGGGGCCAATTGCCGAGTGAAGAGCAGGCGGCGATCGAGATCGAGGTCGGCGCGGTTCGCATCCATGTCAGGGGAACAGTCGACCGGCGGGCGCTGTGCGAGGTGCTGGCGGCAGTCGGGACGGTTGGCCGATGATCGGGCTCCGACCTGGGTTGTCGATCTGGATCGCGACGCAGCCGATCGATTTCCGTCGGGGGATGGACTCGCTGGCGATGCTGGTGAGCGAGGCGTTTGGGGCCAATCCGTACGACGGCGGACTTTATGTCTTCCGGTCCAAGCGCCGAGATCGCGTGAAGATCCTGACCTGGGACGGAAGCGGCCTTGTCCTTTACTACAAAAGAATCGAGGGGCAGTTCACCTGGCCGCCGATCAAGGAAGGCGTCATGCCGCTATCTCATGCTCAACTCTCGGTGCTGCTCGATGGCTCAGACTGGAAGCGTGTGCCGATGCGGGTTGTGGATCAGCCAGCGCGAGCTGGTTGATCCGTATCAAGAGTAGCTCGTCACTCATGCGGAGTTGTTGTAAAATCACTCTGCATGAGTGATTTGCCTTCCGATCCAGCATTGCTCCGACAAACCGTGATGGCGCTGTCGTCAAGGCTTGCGGCGTTGTCGGCGGAATGCAGCACGCTTTCGGCCGAGCGTGATGCGGCGATCGCCCAACGCGACGCTGCGGTTCAGGAGAACGACAAGCTCCTGATGATCCTGTCCCAGTTCAAGCGCACGATCTTCGGTCCCCGCTCCGAGACACTGGATCCCGGACAGCTGCCTCTCTTCACCATCACGGCACAGGCGGCTCGTGCCGCGGCCAACGACGACGTAACCGGAGGCAGGCTGCCTGATGGAGCGGAGGGCCGTGGAAAGCGACCGGCGCGACGCAACCGGGGGAAGCTTCCGGAGCATTTGCCGCGCATCGATGTCGTAATCGATATCGAGAGCCACATCTGCCCTTGCTGCGGCGAGCGGCTGCACAAGATCGGGGAGACCGTCAAGGAAGCCTTCGACGTCATTCCGATGCAGTACCGGGTCAAGCGCATTGTGCGTCCGCGGTATGGCTGCCGGGGATGCCGCCAGGGTGTGATGCAGGCACCTGCGCCGGCCCAGGCGATCGATGGCGGGATGGTGACGGAAGCCTTGCTGGCCCACATCGCGGTGATGAAATACGGCTACCAGTTGCCGCTGTATCGGCAGGAACAGATGTTCGCCGCGCAAGGCATCACGCTCGATCGGCAGACGCTGGCCTCGTGGATGGGCCGCGCCGCCTGGTGGCTGAAGCCGCTTCACACGCTGTTGCGCCGCGCAGTGATGTCCTACCCGCGGCTGTTTGCCGACGAGACGCCGCTGCCAGTTCTCGATCCCGGCCGTGGCAGAACCAAAGTCTGCCAGTTCTGGGCGATCGCCACCGACGACCGCCCGTGGGGCGGCCCGGCGCCGCCGGCGGTGGTCTACATGTTTGCCGAGGATCGCAAGGCGATCCGCGCCAAGCAGCTGTTCGGGGACTACCACGGCATCCTGCAGGTCGACGGCTATGCCGCCTACAAGGGCCTGATCAAGAACGGCGGCCATCTGGTGCAGTTGGCGTTCTGCTTCGCGCATGCGCGGCGGAAGTTCTGGGACGTTCACGTCGCGACCAAGTCGCCGATTGCCGCGGAAGCGCTGCAACGGATCGCGATGTTCTACGCCATCGAGGATCGCATCCGCGGTCTGCCGGCGGCGCATCGGGCTGCAGTGCGGCAGACCGACACCAGGCCGTTGATCGAGGACTTCAAGCCCTGGCTCGAGGCGCGACTGCTAGAAGTCTCGAAGAAGTCCGGTCTAGGCAAAGCCATCCGCTACACCCTCAACCATTGGGACGGCCTGACGCGCTTCGTCGATGATGGGCGCATCGAGATCGACAGCAATACGGTCGAACGCAGCATCAAGCCGATCGGGGTAGGAAAGAAAAACTATCTGTTCGCAGGCAGTGAGGGCGGCGCCGAAACCTGGGCCACTCTAGCATCGCTCATCAACTCGGCAAAGCTTCACGACATCGACCCGCGGCACTATCTGACCGATGTTCTCGAGCGCATCGTCTCCGGACGTACCAAGATCAATCAGCTGAACACGCTGCTGCCGTGGAATTGGAAAGCCGAGCGCGACGGTTCGGAGGCAATGCTCGCCGCTTGATCAGTTCGACGGCAAGGCGTCGGGAACTTCCTGCGCATCGCTGGCGTCGTCGTAGATCTCTTCGCGGATCACGCGCAGCGTCACCTCGTGCAGATACACTTGCAGCGCACCCTCCAGCTCGGTGAACTCCGGCAGCAGCACTTTGTCGACGAAGCCCCGTGACGCACGGACCATCACCGTGTTGCGTCGCTGCCGGCGATAACGAAACGGCCGCAGCCCATATCGGCGGCAAAGCGCCAGAAAAAGGTGCCGAGACCACTGGTCGGGAAGTGAGAATTGCTGTTCGATCGGTGGATCGTGGCGAGCGAGTTCCTCGACCCGGGCCCGCACCCGCTGCAGCGCGGCTTCCGCCGCAAGGCGCTCACCAGCAGTTCCGGCCCCCACGAACAACGCCTCGATCTTCCGAAGCTTCTCGCGCAGCTGCGACTCGCTGTTCATTCTGATCCCATTGCCCGCTCCGAACCGGGATCACCCCATCACCGCGCCCCGGCGGCGTCAATCATCCCGACCGCGCTATCCAGAGCATTCCGCGCAAGTCAAGCCCGGGCACCGGTGATCCTATCGTGACGCTCACGGAAAAGCGCAGGGTAGTCAGCCCGCGACCACCCCAGGCTGGCTCGCTGCTCATCCCACCATCGCGATCGTCGCCCGTGATCGCGGAGGATATGGCGAAGCCGCGGCGAAGGCCGTGCCGCACGCGGTACGGGTCGCAGATCGTTGGCATCTGATGGAGAATGCCAGTCTGGCCTTCCTCGATGCCGTCCGCAAATAGATGCGCCAGATCCGCAGCGCAATCGGGGCGACGACAACCGATCCCAAGCTGCTAACAGCCGTCGGGCCCTCTTCCAAGTATGAGGGCAATTTGCGCCGCGAGCCGACCAACGCCATCCTGGCTCTGAATGACACCGACCAGCTCCGACGGAGCAATCGCTGCCGGCGTGTCACTGGAGAGAAAGAATGGTAGCTTGACAACAACCCGCAATTAAAGGGCCGATTGACAGTGCACTGACCGAATCGCCGGCCCCAGGCGCGAGATCTCCACGCGCCTGGCGCGCAGCCGCGTCTTCAGGCCTAACTGCGGCCATTTGGGGAACGATGATACCGGACAGCTTGATGACGGCTGTGAGAACATCGGAAGACGTTGGCTCCGAAATCGCCCGTCGGGCTCCTTCGCGGTCTACGAAAACAGCCTTAGTCCGGCATCCGCTCCACATTGTGAGCCACCATGATGCTCTGCGAGGCGCTGATTTCGCATTCTGGTCGGGTCGGCGAGAAGCCGCTCCAACCAGCTGGGCGCGCACGGTCAGTCGAAGCCGGCATCAGCCCCTCAGTCGGTTTTGCAGTGCCCGCCGATCGACGACGAGATTGTCAAGGTTCAGGTCTACCTGCCGTCTTACCGCCAATCGCCCAACCAGCGCCCGGGTGCCATCCACTACGAAGACGCCGCAATCATAACCGTTATTCTGCTGGCGCATGCTAGCGGCGTGCAGGTTGGCGCCCAGCCGTTCTGCGAGCCGTTGTGCAGGCCGATCATTGAATCCCCGGGCGGAGTCGTAGTGATAGGCAACCGGCCTCTCCCGATCGCGGCGATCGATCAGCAGCAGCGACCAATGGTCGCCGCGGCGAGCGCGGTCCGTAGGGCTGGCATCGCTAACTGGCAAGAACAGGAAATCGGCTATATCGTTACCATTCCGATCATCGACAAGGCGATGGAACGCGCGTAGCGCGTCGCTATCGGCGCCATGGCTCAGCTGAAAGGCGATCAGGGGATCCACGAACCGCGTCCGGGTGGCGAGATTCGGATCACTCCGCCCCAGCTCCTGCGCCAGGAGCTCGTAATCCCGCTGGATATGCTCGTCACCCAGCCATTGCTCGGCGTCGAGCACCCGTCCGCTGCGGTCGCGGGAAGAAGAGGCCCCCGTAGCCAACGCGCCGATCTGAGCATCCGGAGCCGAGGATGGACGAGGATGATGGATAAATTGAGAATCGAGGCGCCCTCGCGGTCCCAACATGATCGAGTAGGTCTCACCGTTGATAGAGACCGGCTGTGGAACGATGCGCAAATTCGGCAACAGCATTCTGTTGTCCAGCACATCAACCAGGAAATCCGGGACGGGCTGGGTACCATGCTGCCAATCCCTACCGACGAGATGTCCGATATCCTCTAGTTCCTGAGGTGCGCCTGATGGCCCGATGAAGAACGGCGATCTGACGCCGGAGCTAGGCGCCAGCGCAGACTGAGCATCGTCACGCATCTCCTGCGGCGTGGACGGCAGATCAACCAGAGAATCAAGACCGCGGTAGATCTCTGACGACCGAGCTGGCGCGGCATCCGGAATTGGCCGGATGCTCGCCCCATAGTCGGACGGCAACGACAGCCACTCACTTGGACCAAAGTCAGGCGGCGTCGGCAAATCACCGAGGCTGAATTCGGACGGGGACAGCCCTCGCGGCGACCAAGCTGGCGCGAGCGGCAGCCACTCGCTCGGGTCGAAGTCGGACGGCACTCGCGGCCACGATAAGCTCGACCCCGCAAGCGGCGATTCCTGCCTCGGCCGCTCAGGGAAGGCCACTCCCAGCGCTCTGTTTGCTTCGACGAGCCGTAGGTACGGCCCAAGCTGGCTGAGTAGCCTGTTCAAACTCAGGCGGATGTTCCGTTTGGCTTGAGTGAATTCCCGGTAATCTACGTTCAACGACCGTTGCTGCTGATCATTGCCGTTGATTCGACTCACTATGCTCTCTTTACCCGTAGTTCGGAGCCAATCACTGAAGCTACGTTGCGCCGAAGCAGTATTCCGCACATATTTCTTTTTCGATTGGGAAGCCGGGTCGGATCCGAGCTTGCTTAGCTGTTCCTTGGCCAAGCCATCGATGATGCTGGCGTCGTCGGCATAAGGATGAAGCCGGCGAGGATGAAGCCCGTGCTGGAGCTCGCCGCGTAGGTACTCCCGAAGGTCGTTGATCCCCAAGCTGATTTTCGGATAGCCAATGTCTCGCTTGAACTCCGAGATATCTTTCTCCAATTGTTTCTCCTGCTCCTCACCGCCGTTGAGTCGACTCTCTATGCTCTCCCTGCCCTCTCTTTTCAGCCAGTCACTAAGCCTGCGCTGACTGCTGGCGACGTTGAGGATAGTCGCCCTCTCTTTGGCAGTCGATTCAGGTCCAAGCCTGCCCAAGGCTACGTCAGTGGCGCCGTCGATGATGCCGGCGTCGCTCTCATAAGCACTCAAAATACGGCGCCCCATGACGCGTGGCCCCGGTCCGAGTGTTTCGAACCCTCCCCCGTCAGGCTGAAGCCTTCGGAGATGATTCAGGGCAACGAAGAGGCGGCCCCTGTGATCATTCTCCTCGCCGTAGGCCATGATGTCCTCGGCTAATTCGTCAGTTCGAAACCGAGAAGTCAGGGATGGCTTCTGTTTGGCTGTGAGCCACTCAGCAAAGTGCGTAAGAACATCCGTATGCCTTCCGAAGGTTCTGTCGGGAACATTATGTGCCCGGGCTGCTGCCGCGTACTGGCGAATGAGTAGCGCGTCTCCGGTAAGGGGCGGCGGAGAAGGAGGAGAACCGCCGGCGCGGGACTTCCGAAGCGCTTCCAATGCGGCATGCACTCGCTTTATGCCCCCCGCATTCACAAATTCATTCGCATGGGCCTTCAACTGAATAGGGTTTTCAAGCAGGCTAGCCAGTGTCAAGTTGTTGGACTTTAAAAACTCGCAGAACCGGCCCAGATGTTGCACCATCTTCTGAATGCTACTGGGAGCATAACTGCCTGCAGCCCGTCGCGCGAACTCGGAAATGAGGGGCGCGTCCTCTTCGGATGCGCGGCTGCGCTTGTAGCAATCGATACGAAGCTCTGAATAGACCACATCCGACGCCGGGCCGCCGAACGACTTTTCACCGCGACTTCCTCCGAAGACTTTGCCGAGCCCTGATTTAACCCGAGAAAACAGTCCTCCGCTCTTATCCCTTGTCCGCGCGACGGGCTCCGGTTCCGATGGTGCTGTATAGGGCGCGCTGCTGAATAGCCTGTCACGCACGTCAGACTGCGATGTGCCAGCAGCTGAGCCACCAAGGTGAGCGCGAGGCATATCTACGCTGTAGCGCGTGTTGTTGAACGAGTTACCCCGAAGGTTGGACTGCGGCGGCACCCGCATCGAACCGCTAACGTCAGTGCGCTGGATACTGTCATGCGCCTTTGCGGGTCGGGTGTCGGGCGAACTCAGCTCAGCTGAGCTCTCATCAGGGGAGCCGAGTTGCAGCTCGCCCAACTGCTGCTCAAAGCCAGCTTGGCCCGAAGGCTCATTATCCGGCTCTTGCCGCGCACGCTGCAGCTCCTGCTGGTCAGCGTACCAATGCGTCCAATAGTTCGGACCGTTATAGCTCGGTTCCATACTACTCTCCCTAGATGAGATGACTCTTCATAGCTGCCCCAGAGCCAAACTCGGGTGCACTGACCACAAAGACTCCAGCTTCAGAAAGCCGATTGCCGAGACCGGCAACCAGAACAACAAGAGGACTGTCGTCGCGCGCCGCTCCGAGTTCGCGCATTACTCACACCAGCGCCAGCCTTAGCTGCCGCAGACGAACCCGCTGGCCTCCTCGGCAGCAGATGGCCGCGCGCGCCAACGACGATCCCTTCATAAAAAGGCCTGGATTCACGTCGCGGCTTGCACTCAGCCTCAACTGATATTGGTTGCACTCAGAGGCTGGCCAGTACAGCCGCCAAGAATGCGCTAAGCCCTGCGCTCCATATCGCCCGAAAGCATGACGTCAGGAAACGGGGATCCTGGATCGGAAATATGTTTCCCCATTTCAAAGTTCTTCTCGTCCTGCCCTTCTCCAGCAGATCGGAATCCGTTCTTATAGAAAAAGACGGAGGCCCCGTCGTCTATAGAAATGAGGGATAGACTGGAAAGGCCCACTGACTCTCTAATCCAATCGGCGATGTCGACCAGAGCCGTCCGTATCCCTTTGTACCTGGATCGGCCGCAACTCTTTATGTCGGTAATTCGCAAAGTGTCGCGCCTCGGCAACACAGTCATCATTCCGATCTCATCGCGTTGACCAGCATCAGAAAACAAAGAGACACGTTGACCACCGCCGCTATTGCTGATTGCGCTGTACAAGTTGATTATCCCTCCCCGCCTCCTGTCAACAGCGACAGAGGCTGGTGAGTAGGCTGCTAAAGCTCCCGAAAAGCGGTCGTATCCGCGCCAGCAGCGCCGGCCAGCGCATCGCGCTGCTGGGCCAGACTCTGCTCGTCGGAGGGAACGTGGTTATAACTGATTCTCATGGTAACAGGTTTTTATTCGGACAACCTTTCGAAAACCTGACGGAGCTATCGCCAATTTTTGGTGACGGCCGGGCCGGTCAGGCGGCGGCGGTTATGGGCTGACGGTCGGTCGGCTTGGCGATGACCTCAATCCCGTTGTTGAATGTCACACCAAGAACGAGTTTTGGCAACTGGTTGTGGCCGTCGAGGCGACGCCAGCTTTTTCTGCGCGCCCTCGAGCAATTTGAAGACCATCGCGAGCGCGGTCCTGTTCGACAGACAGCCCTTCGATCGGATGGTGCGGTGACGCACGGTAGCGAAGGTGCTTTCAATGGGATTGGTCGTCCGCAGGTGTTTCCAGTGCTCGGCCGGGAAGTCGTAGAACGCCAGTAGGGTGTCCCGATCCTTGCTCAGGCAGTCGGCCGCCTTGTCGTATTTGGGCGTGTAGCTCTCGATGAAGGCGTCGAACGCCAGTTCGGCGGCGGCCTTGGTTTCGGCCATCCAGATCTCCTGCAACGCGCGTTTGGCTTTCGGCTGCAGGCTCTTCGGCAACTTGGCGAGCACGTTCGCAGTCTTGTGCACCCAGCAACGCTGCTCGCGCGTTTTCGGCCAGACCTCGCCGGCGGCCTTCCAGAACCCGAGCGCACCATCGGCGATGCTAAGCTGCGGTGGCACGTCGAGCCCGCGCCGCTTCAGGTCGAGCAGCAGGTCGCGCCAGTCGTGCGCGCTCTCGCGGGCGCCATCGGTGAAGCCGACCAGTTCCTTGCGGCCCTCCGGCGTCGCGCCGATCAGCACCAGGATGCACTGCTTTTCGTCTTCGAGGCGTGCCTGGAGATGGATGCCATCGGCCCAGATGTAGACGTAGCGCTTCGCCGACAGATCGCGCTTCTGCCACGCGGTGTGCTCGTCGAGCCAGCCGTCCTTCAGGCGGCCGATGGCGGATGCCGACAACCCGGCAGCATCCTTGCCGAGCAGCGCTGCCAGCGCCTCGGAGAAGTCGCCGGACGAGATCCCCTTCAGGTAAAGGATCGGCAGCAGCGTCTCGATCGATTTCGACCGGCGCATGTAGGGCGGCAGGATCGACGGAGAGAACCGGATGCGGTCGGGGTCGGCGGCGTCCGCCTCGCGATCGCGTATACGCGGCTGGCGGACGGCGACCGGACCGATCCCGGTCATCACCTCGCGTTCCGGCAGGTGACCATGGCGTACGACGCGCTGGTGGCCGTCCGCGGTCTTCAAATCGGCATGCTTGCCGAGAAAGTCTGCGACCTCGGCCTCTACCGCCTGGGCCAACAGGGCGCGCGATCCATTACGCAAGATTTCGGTGAGTTGGTCGTCGACGTTTCCTGGCTGAATCAGCTTGATGATGTTATCTTTGGACACGGCATATCGCTCCTTCGGTGGAGAAGTGGAGGCGTCAAGCACCCCCACGATATGCCGCCTTTCCGATTCCCGGCCGTCACCAACTTTGGGCCATAGCTCAACCTGACGGGACCGACGGGTGTTTCCGGAGCGCCCAGGGCGTCATGCGACGTCCGTCCCTTTGTCGAAGCAAACCAGTATTCAGCCTCTAAATGATTGCGGATGCCCTTACCGACAATCACCATCCGTTCGATCTGCTCTGGTAGTGCGGCAAGCACGTAAACACATTTGTGATCGTGTGGGGGTTACGATTTCACGAGCGCACCTGGCTGGACGCTTGGGTCTTCGTTCAGATAAAAGCGGCCTTCTGGTGCCTTAACCATTGCGGTCCCGATTTCACATTCGGCACCCGTGGTCGAGTTGGCGCGTCCAAGATCAATTCTCTAACGAGAACGAAACAAGGCGCCGCCGAAGCGGGCCTTAGGCTCGGGAGGAATTCAGCGCGCAAGTCATTTCATGCAGTGGCTCGCGATCTTGGACAGCAGTGCATCCTAGTTTGACGGCTTGCGCGATCTCGCGGATCATGATGGGAGAGTCGACCGTGAAGATTCCTTTTTCAGGTCGGATTGAGCAGCGGGCGGGCGAAGATTGCGGCCAGGATTTTGTGCAACAAACGCCTGAGCCAGCGGAGGAGACGGCGGAAGTTGTAGCCGACGGCGGCAAGCACGGCGTTGTTGGCATCGCCGTGCTTGAACCAGAGATAGTTGCGTTCCATGCGGTGCTCGGCCTTGAGATGGCCGATGACAGGCTCGATGGCGGATCTGCGGCGCATGGTGCGCTTGATCGACGGCGTGACACCTCGCTTCTGCCCCGAGATGAAGACCCTGAACTTGTAATCCGGCGGCGCGTTGTGGCCGCGGTATCCCTTGTCGAGGAGGAGCCGCTCGATGATGTTGCCGACGAGCTTTTCCATGTCTGGGATGACGGTTTGCAGCGTGTGGCCGTCATAGGGATTGCCGGGCAGCGCCTTCACATGGGTGACGAACTGGCCGCCCCGGGCGTGGCTGAGCGTGGTTGCGACGGAGACCTTGACGCCGAACTCGTAAGGGCGATGGGCCTTGCCCTTGCCGATGCATTCGACTTCCGGCGCATGCAGCGAATAGACCTTCGGCCCGCGCTGGCGCTGCTGCTGCTCGTGGACGCGGCGCGCCAGCAATAACAGCTTCGAAAATCTCCCCTCGAGCGCGGCGTCGCCCGCGATCTTGCGGCTGACGTCGCGCATGACCCGGCCGAGATAGGTGCGCAACGTCTTCAGCGCCCGCCTGGCGCGCTTGAACTGCTTGGCATGGGCGTAGCGCTGATGTTTTATCAGGGCGAACTTGCCCACCCTCGCATAGGACTGGCGTAAACCCACCCCGGTGAGCTGCGCCAGCCGCACCAGCTTCTCGCGCGCCCGGTTCAGAAGCTTGGCATCGGTCGGAAACATCACGTTCTTGGGCTGCACCGTCGTGTCGACGATCACCCGGGAGAACTCGGACGGTTTGATCGCCTTGGTCCTGACGGCAACCGACAGGCTCTCCTGCAGCAGGGCCTGAAGCCGCTCCTCCCCCATCCGGTTGCGCCAGCGCGTCAACGACGAGCGATCGAACACCAGCCGGTGCTGGAAGAACTCCTCGCCGCAGAAGAACTGGTAATAGGGGTTCTCCACCCAGCGCTCGCACAGCACCTCGTCGGACAGGTCATAGGTGTGCTTGAGGATCGCGAGCCCCGCCATCAAGCGCGTCGGCAGCGGCGGCTGGCCAGGGCCGTCCGTGTAGACCGCTCCGAACGCCTGCTCCAGGAAGCCCCAATCCACCATGCGCGCCAGCGTCACCAGCGAATGCTTCATGTCGATGATCTGATCGAGCCGGGAGCGAAACAGATCCTGCTCGCCGGTCTCGCGCCGCTCTCGTGGCCGCATCCAAACCTCCGCTCACCCACTCTGACGAGCAGAGAATCACGACCGCCGATTCGACGGAATCCCTCATTCGATTTTGCAAGGAAATCGGCCCCGCCATCGCGATTGCCGGCAAAATCAATCGCCGGCATTCCTCGAATTAGCCCGTAACTTCAGGCTGTTCGCGTTACTTCACGGACGACTAAACAGGACAATTTGCGGGGATCCTCGGAATACGGGAACCGATCTAACCCATCTATTCGGTTGTCCGCTTCAGATAGTGCAATTCGAAAAAAACTCGCCGGAGAGGCCCCCCGGCGAGTCGTCCCTGTCGGGTGCTTGTGACTGGGGCTTACGCCTTCATCGCGCTCTTCACGGCTTCCGGCGTGATCGGCAATGCGCGGACGCGGGCGCCGGAGGCATTGAAGATGGCGTTGCCGAGCGCGGGCGCCACAACCGTCACCGCCGGCTCGCCGACGCCGGTCGGCTTGTCGCCATTGGCGATGACGTTGACGGCGACTTCCGGCGTCTGGCTCATCCGCAGCGGCGTGTAAGTATCGAAATTGGTCTGTTCGATAGCGCCGTCCTTCAGCGTCGCCTTTTCATACATGGCGAGCGAAAGGCCCCACAGCGCCGCGCCCTCGACCTGGGCGCGGATGTTGTCGGGATGCACCTGCATGCCCACGTCGGTGGCCACCGTCAGTTTCTTGACCTTGACCTCGCCGGATGGAGCGACCGCGACATGGGCGACGCAGGCGGTCCAGCTTGCGGTGGCGCGCTCCTGCGAGGAGACGCAGGCGATACCCATGCCCTCGCCCTTCGGCAGCTTGGTGGTGCCGTAGCCGGCCATGCCCATGGCCGCCAACAGGGTGTTGCGCAGCCGCTGCGCGCCGCCGTCATTCTTGCCTTTGCCGTCCAGCAGCGCAATGCGATACTGGGCGGGATCCTGGCCGGCCGCGTGCGCGAGCTCGTCGATCATGCTTTCGACCGCCCAGAAGGTCCAGCCCGGCGCCACCGAGCGCAGCGGACCGGACGGCGTGGCGGTATGCGCCAGCTCGTTCTTGATCGCGCGGACATTGTGATTGGGCACGGAATAGAAGAAGTCCGCGCCATTCACGGTGAACGAGTCGAGCGGTCCCTTCTTGTCGACCGAAGGCGTCAGGAAATCCGGGATTCCCCAGCGCGCAGTCGGCCAGGCCGAGACCACATCGTGATTGAGCGCGATCAGCTTGCCGTCAGCGTCCAACCCGGCTTTCACCTTCTGGTAGGTCAGCGGGCGCGAATAGTCCATGGTCATGTCGTTTTCGCGCGAGTAGATGACCTTGACCGGCTTGCCGACAGCCTTCGCCGCCTGCACCGCCGGCACCATCATGTCGGCATCGAGCCGCCGGCCGAAGCCGCCGCCGAGCCACATCTGGTGCATCACGACGAACTTCGGATCGATCCCGGCCGCCGCGGCCGCGATCGCCCCGGTGCGCGTCGCAAACTGGTTGCCGGAATAGATGTGCAGGATGTCGCCCTTGAACTCGGCGGTCGCGTTCATTGGCTCGAGCGGCGCGTGGATGTTGATGCTGGTGGTGTATTCGGCCTCCAGCACCTTGGCCGCGGTCCCGAACGCCGCCGCCGTATCGCCGTCCTTGACGAAGAACTGCCCGGAATCGTCGAGCGCCTGCAGCCGCTTGGCCTCGTCGAGCAACGACTGGCTTGTCAGCTTGGCGTTCGGCCCATTGTCATAAGTGATCTTCAGCGCGTCCGCCGCCTTGCGGGCGTTGGCATAGGTATTGGCCACCGCCACCACCCAGCCGGTCGTGCTGCCGGTCTTGTCGTCGAGCGTCACCGCCTTGATGAAGCCCGGCACCTTCCTTGCAGCGGAATCGTCGACCGACTTCACGGTCGCGCCATAGCGTATCGGCGGAGTAACGATCTTGCCATAGACCATGCCCGGCAGCATGACGTCGATGCCATATTTGGCCGTGCCGTTGACCTTCGGAGGAATGTCGAGCTGCGGCACCGACACGCCGATCATGGTGTACTGATCGGGCGTCTTCAGCTTGATCGCCTTGAGCTCATCCGGCGTGAAGGTCTTGGTGATCTTGCCGCTCTTGACGATCTCGGCAAAGCTCATCGACTTCTTCGACTTCGGATGCAAGACAGTGGAGCTACGCACGACCAGTTCACCGGCCGGCACGCCCATGATGCCGCTTGCTGCTTCCGTCAGTGCGATCCGCCCCGCGGCGCCCGCGCGGCTCATCGCATCGAAATTCATCATCGTGCTCCAGCTTCCGCCCGTGATCTGCGCCCCCAGCACCGGGTCGTTGAACTTCGGATCGTTGGACGCAAGTTGCACCCGCATGTCCTTCCAGTTCGAGCCGAGCTCTTCGGCAACGATCTGTGCCATGGTGGATGCGATGTGCTGGCCCATGTCGGCCTTGCCGCAGGTGACGGTCACGATGCCGTCGGGCGCGATCGAATACCAGACCGACGGTTCGAAATTGGAGGGCGCGGCAAGCGCCCCATCAATGCCGGGAACCGCGGCATAGCCGAGCACGAGGCCGGTGGCGGCCGAGCCGACCAGGAACGAGCGGCGGCTGAGATCGGTGGGTGCGCGCTCGATGACGTTCACGTGCTTATTCATGTGGCCCTCCGTTCGGTACGGGAGTTGGAGGCGGTACGCATTTCGGATGCGGCGCGCATGATCGCCTTCTGAATGCGCGAATAGGTCATGCAACGGCACAGATTGCCGTCCATATGCGCGATCACTTCATCCTTGGTGGGATTGGAATTCTTGGAAAGCAGCGCGGCTGCCTGCATGATCTGGCCGGACTGGCAGTAGCCGCACTGCGGCACCTGTTCGGCGATCCACGCCTTCTGCAAGGGATGATCGCCCTTGGCGGAAAGCCCTTCGATGGTGGTGATCTTCTTGCCGACAGCGTCGCTGACCACGGTCTGGCAGAAGCGAACGGCTTCGCCGTTGAGGTGAACCGTGCAGGCGCCGCAGAGACCTGCGCCGCAGCCGAACTTCGTACCGGTCATCTGCAATTGCTCGCGGATCACCCAGAGCAGCGGCGTATCGTGTGCCGCATCCACGGAGAGATCTCTGCCGTTGATGTTTAACTTTGCCATTTGCCAAAAACCTTCTTACGGGACGAATTCGAGGCGATTGAACTGATTGCATTCCGGTGAAAACGAGTGGCAGCATCGCAAAGCTGCGCTAACTCCCACAGTTACGGCACCCGCCCGCCGCTGACCTGCACCGGGCCGATCGGGCAACAAGCGAAATACCTCAAACGAAGCCTACCGTCCGGGATACCGACCGCGCTGGCACAGGCGTACATGTTGATTTCCATGCCGACCGGCAGTTCTACGATCTTCGGCGCGTTCCACTTCATCTCTTGTTTCCTGGAGAGGCTGAGCTTGGCCTGCGCATCGAGCACACGCCCTCTTGCATCCTCGGCAACTCTCCAAGCCCGATGACGCAAGTTGAAGAAGTGGAAACCACAAGGTACCGGCTCGGCAGAGAAGCCCTATTGCATCTCCCGGGTAATCCGAACATACGTCCAATCAACGAAGTCCCTCAGGTCTCGGCCGGCTCGTCTGAACAAGTTGCGCTCGACGGTGAGCAACCGGTCCGGCAGTGACTTTCTGCATGTGTCGCGGATGAAAACACCGCCGACCGGTTGCTTGTCGGCTTGCGCCTTCCCTTCGGTACATGTCCACCCTTCGCCGCCGTAACGAGACCTGACCTGCGCAGCGAGTAGAAAGGCCTTCTTCCGAGCATACAGTCTTGCATTCGGATCGGTTTCGATATCGAGGCCCGATACGATGCCCTTGCCGTCAATGAAGACGGTCAAAAGCACCGGATGACCCGCAATTAGCGTGCCTTCTCGGCTTGTCTCAGGATCGAACTCGAAGTGAATTGCACGCAACCCATCGCGCTCGGCCGGGCACTCATCCCACGCGGACCAAGCTGGCAGCTTGGCCTTTGGATCCCTGGCGCAGTACAGATTCGCGTAGCCGGCGTCCGATACTATATGGACGGGCCTGCCAACGGTGATATCGCGAACATCATATTCGGGCTCGACCTGCGCGACAGCGGCTTGCATCCCAACGGCAAGAAAGACCCCAACCGACATCACGGCGCGACGTGCCGATTTCATTTCGAGCCCTCAGTCCCCGTCTTGCTGGATGATTCCGCACCCGCCTTGTAGATGTCACATACGCGCGACGTGTTGCCAAAGAAGGTCGTACATTGAGCGTAGGTCGGCTCGCCCGCGCCCTTGACGTGGGCGATCACATAGTCAGCAACCGCTGCGATATCGTTCGGTCGCAGAAACGTGCCGCCCTCGGGCGGCATGCGTTCACCGACATCCTGCCGGGTCATATCGTAGCAGCTGGTTGTGTCATAGGCGCCTCGCACGAAGAACGGCATGCCCGTCCCGGGCCGGCCGCAAGCCACGGTCTCGATGATCTGCTCCTTGGTCAGCTCGGTCTTGCGCAGCGACAGCGCATCACCGCCGTAGCCGCCGCCGCCATCGCCGTGCCATTTGTGGCAGCCCACGCAATTGGCCCTGCTGAATACGGCCTTGCCGGCATTGGTCGGGTCCGACACTGCTGCTTGCGCCGCCTGACCATAGGCCAGGCCTGACATCGAAAGATTCAGCGCGACGACGCTCACGAGCAGGATACTCGTCGCCGCCGGGGATGCGTTGAAAGCCATCATGTTGAAAGCCATCATAGCGTCTCTTTTCGAAAAGGTTGGAGGGTCCGGATTAACGGACCCTCCTTTGCGAGCAGGTCAGAGCGCGAACACGTAGAGCATCGACCCCGGCTGAATCTTCTTCAGCTCGCGCGTCGAATCGATGAACCATTTGTCCCAGGCGCCGCCCAGGCCGACCAGGATCGCGACATACTGCTTGCCTTCCACGGTGAAGGTCATGGGCGGCGCGTTAACGCCGCCGCCGGTACTAAACTCCCAAAGCTTCTGCAGCGACTTGGCGTCAAGGGCCATCACTTCGCCGGACGGCTGACCGGTGAAGACGAGGTCGGAGTGGCCAACATGCCACCCAGATTGGGGAACGGCGTTTCCATTTTTTGGGCGATCTTGCCGGTCGTCACATCGATCGCGGTCACGCTGCCGGTGATCTTGAACGGTTGGCTCGTGCCGCCGCCGGTCCAGAACTCACGCGGCTTCAGTTTCTCCGGCGTCATCACCTCGACCTTGACGCGATTGCAGCTCTCGATCACTGGGATGTACCAAAGCTTCAGGTCGGGATTATAGGCCGTCGGCGGCCAGTTCTTGCCGCCCATGTTGCCGGGGCAGATGTCGGTTTCCATGTTGGTGCGGCTCGGCGTCACCGATGCGATGTAGGTCTGCACGGGCTTGTTCGGATCGTACTCGATCGGCTTGCCGGTCTCCGGGTCGAGCCCCTTGGTCCATGTGACTTTCTTCACGAACGGCAGGCCCCAGACGAACTTGCCTGTGGTGCGATCGATCGCATAGGCGAAGCCGTTGCGGTCCGCTTCGAGCGCGAGCTTCTGCGGACCACTGGGCCCGGGGACATCCACCAGCACGTTTTCCGCCACGCTGTCGTAATCGTAGGGATCGTTTGGCGTGTGCTGATAGTGCCACTTGATCTTGCCGGTTGTGGCGTCAAGGGCCAGCGAACTGTCGGTGTAAAGGTTGTCGCCCGGCCGATAGGCGTTATCCCAGTCCGGTCCGGGATTGCCGATGCCCCAGATGATGGTGTCGGTTGCGGGATCGTAGGTGCCGGTTACCCAGGTCGAACCGCCGCCGGCGGCAGCCGCGTTGTTGCTGTCTTTCCAGGTTTCGCTGCCGGGCTCGCCCTTGCCCGGGATTGTGTGGGTGCGCCAGACCTCCTTCTGGGTCGAGAGGTCGGTGGCGGCAAGCCAGCCACGGATGCCGTACTCCGCGCCGGCAACTCCGGTGATCGCCATGTTCTTGACGATCAACGGCGCGCCGGTGATCGTCTCGCCCTTGTCCGGATCGGCGACAGTACGCTGCCATGCGACCTGGCCGGTTTCCTTGTTGATGGCGATCAGCCGGCCATCGAGCGTATGGGAAATGACTTGATCACCCCACAATGCGACGCCGCGGTTGTCGACGCCGCAGCATGCTACGGCACCAGCCCAGTCACGGTCCGTCTTGGGATCCATCTTCCAGACCAGCACGCCGCGGCCGCCATGCGTATCGATCTTGTAGACCGAACCCCATCCATCGGTAACGTAGAGAAAGCCGTTCTCGGCAATCGGCGTGCCTTCCAGCCCGCCATGGCTCCAGATGCCGCCGCCTTCGATGCCGCCGAGGTGCATGGTCCAGGCGACCTTCAGGTTCTTCACGTTATCGCGGTTGATCTCCTTTAGAGTAGAGAACCGGTGAGCCGAATAATTCTGATGATGATGAAGCCAATTGCCCGGCTCCTTGCCGACATTGAGCAGCCGTTCCTGAGTGACCTCATCCGCGGCACAGACCTGCGCTGCAGCCAGCATGCTACCCGCGGCGATTGCAACCGCAACCAGCCGCGCTCGCGTCGATATTCTTGCGTGATCTGACAATCGCTCCATGAGTAGTGCCCTCCGTTGATATACTATGGTTGATCGAACGTCCGGCACGCGTCCGGGCATTCGGCTGAGAAGCCTTATCCAGCGGGCTCAACGGTCCACTGAGATCAGGGCGTTCGTGAAACCTGCACCTCCGTTTCTTTTGTTCCGGCTTTCTGGAAAACGACGGCGCATGTGAACGTCTCGCCGTCGACAAGTTTGTGGCGAGTCTGTAGCAGCATGACGTGGTATCCATCCTGCCTGAGCTCGAGCGTCCCGTTCTCCGGAATCGGAATTGACTTAATCGCACGCATGGCGGGCGCCCCTTCGCCGCGATCAACAGTGTGCTTTTCCGAAAAATTCGCGAATGGACAGCGGACGCGCAAGATAGCGTCAGCTTCGGCTGCATCGTTCTTGATTGTCAGCAAAAGCGGCAGATCGATACCGATCTGATCGGATGCGGAAACCCGGGCATTCGTCACCTTCAGCGCGTCGGTTGCGGCGGCGAATCCGGGCATCAGCGTCAGCCCAAGTCCGACAATCAAAAGTCGGATCGCAAAGAGCCGCAATCCGCCACCACCGCGCCCAATCCGCCTGCCGCGATCGATGTCGGTGCGGCCGCGAAGTTCGTAGCGATCGTCGTCCATGAGAAACGGAACCGCCAGCGGGCCGACATTATGCAGGTTGGCAAAGAGCTGCAGTGGAATGACCAGCAGTAGCGCGCCAGTCGACCCGACGGCACGCGCGCTCGCAATTGCAATGGAGATCGCAACCGGCGCACCGAGCCCAAGAAGGACGTTGCCAACATGAAGACCCCACACGATCGTGCCTCCCCAACTGTTAGATGCGGCTCGATATTCCGACGCACCGACGGGTGTCTCTACTTACCGGGCGACAGGCGCGACACAACCATCTGCACCAGCGCATGCAAAATGAGCAGTGCACCGCCGACCGGAACGGCAAGATTAGGGTAGACCATCGAGGTCGGCACTGACCACGCGTTCTCCGTCCTAATTAGCGAGAGCACTTCGCCGCCATAGAAGGCGAAGACAATGCCAGCCCGATCATCGCGAGGTCGGTAATGTCCTGCACCGCGCCATGTGTAATCACGGGCAGACGGTCCGCTGGAGCCTTGACCTCAGGATGGACCCAAAGCTTCACGCCAAATGTTTCACGCTGCCGCTCCCCTTCGCGCTTTTTTTGATATACGACGATAGACTTCAATTGAGCGAAAGTATTGGCGAACAGAGCGCAACGCGTTAGGACGCATTTCCGAATTCCTTGTACTTTTTAACGTGACATCGGCATCTGGATAGCGCGCCGATCATCGCCGCGACGCACAATCACTTCTGCGGTGACAAGTGCGCACCCCTTCGAGCCTCCCCTCTGCACGCGATTGCCGAAAAATCCAAGCATTCGCACAAACTGTCCTAACGCCGGCACAGGGTCGCTTCTAACATTTGGAAGAGTAAGCCCACACGTCCACGGCAGCCGAAGCTTACTTCCAGGCTCGCAGATGTCGGGACGATCAGGAAGCGGCAGCTCTAAAGATCAGATCCAACATCATGGCCAAGCGACCTATCATGAACTGTTATGTGATCGGCGATAGCGCCGACGTCGCGAAGACCGTGACCGAATATGACGTATATGCATTCGCAGACATTGTTGGCGACTTCTGCGGCGTACACCTCACTGAGGAGTACGCCAAGAATACGCGCTTCAAGAAGCGGATCGCGCAGGGAACGGTCTCGGTCGGCCTTCCCTCCATATATGATAGCAAAGGCTCCGGAAGCGCAGTGCCTACCGATATGGCGTCACCTTCGATGCCCCGGGCTATTTCGGGGACACCGTCACCGCAAAGCTGGTGGTGCGTGAGAATGATGAGGAGCGCGACACCTGCATATTTACTACGAGGTCACGAATCAGAGAGCGGCACTACCGCGGCCTCGGGCAACAACTACCTGAAGGTCCTTTGATGCAAACAGCTGACCGCGACAGCCTGGTGCTGATGGAGCAGCTCGGCGCCGTTCGCGTGCTCACCATCAATCGCGCCGACAAGATGAACGCGTTCACGCCGGCGCTGATGCACGAGCTGGACCACATGCTTGACGATGCTGCGCGGGATAGCGCGACCCGTGTCGTCATGATCACGGGGGCAGGTCAAAAGGCCTTTGTGGCTGGCAATGACATCGATGGCCTTATCGAGATGAATGGTGTCGAGGCCTATCGCGACATGCAAAGTGGTCAGCGCGTCCTGTTCAGGCTATATGAATTCGCAAAGCCGACTATCGCCACGGTGAATGGCTATGCATTGGGCGGCGGCTTCGAGCTCGCGCTGGCGTGCGACTTCATCGTCGCGTCCGATACGGCGCGGTTTGGCTTTCCGGAGATTACACTCAATACCATCCCTGGTTGGGGCGGAACGCAGCTCGCGGTCAGAAAGATGGGGTTGGCGCGCGCCAAGGAAATGGTGTTGACCGGGCGCCACTATACGACCGCGGAATGCCGGGAGTTTGGGTTCATTCATGTTTTCGCTTCCGCGCCAGAGCTGAAGTCGGCGGCGCTGGCCTTTGCCGAACAGTTGGCGACGCACGATTCGTTCGCCATGGAAATGGCCAAGCGCAGCGTCAACCGCGCCGCCGAGATCCCGCTGAATGCGGGACTGGATCTGGAGGCCGCGAACTACGCCGTCAACTTCGGCACCACTGCCGCCCGCACGGGTTTGCGCGCCTTTGCCGCGCGCCGCAAGCCCAAAAAAGCGCTCACCGACAATTCGACTTCCGAGAAATCCAAGTGATCCCATGAGCATGCCCCATTCGCTGAACGATCAGCACGCGATGATCCGCAATTCCGTTCGGCGTTTCGCGGAAAGCCAGATCGCGCCCTGGTCCCAGCAGTTGTGGAAAGAAGAAGTATTTTTGTACGAAATAAGGCTTGCAGGCTCGGCCTTGCCGGCCTGCCCTACCCTGCGTGTATGGCGGTGGCGGCGGCGAATGGCTGTCCTTCATTATCGTGCTCGAGGAGCTATCGCGTGTCGATTGCGGTCGCCAATTCGCCGCTGATGGCAAATTTCGATGCCAAGGTGCTGAAAATCGTGGAAGGCACATCCGAAATGCAGCGCACGATCATCTCGCGCGAACTACTCGCGCGAATGAAAGCAAAGCGTGAGCGCTGACGTTTGAGAACAACTGCTGGGTCCAGCCATGAGGTTTCCATGCTCGAGGGCATTAAGGTTTTGAGTTTCACGCACTTTCTGCAGGGGCCTGCGGCCGTGCAGATGCTGGCTGACGCCGGGGCGGACGTAATCAAGATCGAGCCTCCTGGAGGCGCATTTGAGCGCGGCTGGTCCGGATTCGATGGCTTCAAGGAAGGCGTGAGCATTTTCTTTCTGCTCGGCAACCGCAATCAGCGGAGCCTCTCGCTAGATCTTCGCAATGAAAAGGCGAAAGAGATCGTGTTGCACATGGTGCGCGAAGCCGACGTGCTGGTTGAAAACTACCGCCCGGGCGTCCTGGAGCGGCTTGGCTTCGGCTATGAAGACATGAAGGCCGTCAACCCCCGCCTCGTATACTGCTCCTGCTCGGGTTATGGATCGTCCGGCCCCTACTTGAAACGGCCTGGCCAGGACATGTTGCTGCAGGCGATGAGCGGCATGACCATGCTCTCGGGCGGGGCCGACGCGCCGCCGACCCCGGTT
Organism: Bradyrhizobium sp. RDI18; assembly: GCF_043203335.1. NCBI lineage: Bacteria > Pseudomonadati > Pseudomonadota > Alphaproteobacteria > Hyphomicrobiales > Nitrobacteraceae > Bradyrhizobium > Bradyrhizobium sp. RDI18. The sequence continues at coordinate 2,075,218 of NZ_JBICRN010000008.1, forward strand.
GGCTCCGCAATTGTCGATCAGCACGCCGCCGTGCTTGCAGCGTTCGGCGTCGTTTCGGCGCTGCTTTCGCGTCAGCGCACCGGACGCGGCGCGCTGGTGGAGAGCAACCTTCTCAATGCAGCCCTCGATCTGCAGATTGAGCCGTTTACCTATTACCTCAACAAGGGCCGGCTCTGGGCGCGCACGGACCCGCCGCTGGGCAGCCGCTTCCACCCCGCTCCGTACGGGATCTATCGCACCGCGGACGGCTGGATCGCGATCTCGCTAACCCCTATATCGCAGATGGCAGCGGCGCTCGACTATCCGAAGCTAGCAGCTTTCAACGACCCTAAGGATCCGATGCGTCGGCGCGACGAGATCCATCACATCGTCTATGAGCGCGTGCAGAGCCGTAAGACGGCGGAGTGGATGGAGATCTTCGATGCGCACAACATCTGGTACGCGCCGGTGAATGACTATGAGGAGGTCGAAACCGATCCGCAGGTCGCACATAACAACATGATCATGACGATCGAGCACCCTCAAGCGGGCGAGGTGCGGCTCTTGGCGCATCCGGTCCGCTACGATGGCGAAGCGCCACCGCTACGTCGATTGCCACCGCGGCAAGGCGAACATACCAGGGAAATCTTGGCCGAGCTTGGCTATGCAGCGGACGAAATCGACGCATTGTCTGACGACGGGATAGCCATTACCAACAAGGCCGCCTCGTGATCATCGCAACCAAGCCGGAAAGCTGGCGGCTACGAGCTTCAGCAAGTTCGAGATTGGCCGAACGCATGCGGTGACCCGCACTTTCACCAAAACGGAAGTGGACGCTTTCGGCTATCTCTCAGCGGATCCTGATCCTGGATACGATGGTCCGCAAACAGACGGGAGAGGCAGTCCTCAGCGGACTTTCGGCTTACAAGTATCTGCGTTTCAGACAGGGCCTTCGTTCCACTGCAGCAGAAATTCGCCAGACGGCGAATCCTCAAGAAAACGGGGCTGGCATATTAACGCGACTGATGCTATAAAAATGACTGAAATCGTTTTCAGAACTCAACGATTACCAACCATGGCGTCCTCAGAGCCGATGGATGACGTAGAAGGATCACCGGCGAGACTGGGCCGACGACCGGCGGCAGTCCGCTCCTTCTTTTCACGAGGCGAGCCAGCGCACCGGAAACCGTGTTGTTCACTGCCGGTCGTGAAGATAGAGCACTACGATTACGGCTCCCAGATCAAGTCGCTCAACATCCATTTTGCACCGCTGGAGAAGATGAAATCGACGCTGCCCTACCCGCATCGGCACGACTTCTATCATATCGTCTGGGTGACCCGCGGCACCGGCTGCCACATCATCGACTCCGTCAAATATGAAGTCCGGCCGAACAGCCTGTTCTTCATGGCCCCAGGGCAGATCCATGATTTCACGCTCTCGGAAGACGCGATCGGGCACACCATCAGCTTCAGCCCGGAATTCTTCGCTTTCAGAGTCCACAACCGGCATTCGCTCACCGACATTCCGATCTACAGTTTCGAAAATCTCAACAATGCGCTTTATTTGGACGATATGCAGGCCGAGAGCCTCCGCCAAATCACGGACGCCATGATCGAAGAATACACGGCGGAGAAGACCGGGCATGAGGATGTGATCTGGTCCTATTTGCGGATCTTCCTCATGAAGACGTCGCGTATAGCCGTACCTTCCGCCATCGCCGACCTGTCGTCCCGAAACCTGCTCCTGTCACGCCGCTTTAAGAGCGCGCTGGAGAAGAATTTCGGCACCATCAACGAGACGGCGGAATATGCCAGGCTTCTGAAGGTAACCGAGCGCGCGCTCAACGAAGCCACTCGCCAAGCGCTTGGTTCAACTGCGGCCCAGCTCATTCGCGAGCGGATCATGTTAGAGGCCAAGCGGCTGCTGCTGCACTCCGATATCAGCGTGGCCGAGATCGCCGATCGTCTCGGCTTTGAGGACCCCGCCTATTTCAGCCGCTGTTTCAAGAAGCACACCACCCGATCGCCGATCGAATTCCGCCAAAGCCTCGCCAAGCTAAACCTCTGATCCGATCGCCGAGCAACCAAAATGGCTGCCCTCCAACCCCATTTGGCGGTCCGCCACGAAGATCTCACCTAACCTATGTTTTCTCGGAAAGAAGCATGCCCGACACCACCAACAATTCGATCGAGCTCACTGCCGCACAGCGGCGACTGTTCACCGAGGTCCTGGACGTCATGGCTCGCAAAGTGGCCGAAGACGAGCCGACATTGGGCGTCGAATTTCCGCATGTCACGGCACCGGACGGCTCCTGGATTAAGCTGCCGGCTTCGCTGTCTGCTGGCTATAAGGGCGAAGCCTGGAGCCACGGCAACTGGCTGTGCGGCTTCTGGGTGGGCCTGTTGTTGACCTGCTATGTGCATACCAAGGAGACGAAATACCTGATCTGGGCGCGCGAACGCATGCGGCTAGTGGCTCAGCGCGCGGACGACCCCAACACCCACGATATCGGCTTCATATTTGACAGCAGCGCTATCCCCGCGCACGTGATCACTGGCGATCGCTGGTATGCGGATCTCGCGATGAGGGCGGCTGACAAGCTTCGGGCACGGATTATCACCACGCGAAGCGGCGCGTATCTCGCCTCCTGGGGTCCGCTGGACGACCCCCGCGGGCAATGCAGTTCAGCGATCGACACCATGGCTAATCTCTCGCTGCTGTATTGGGCAACCAATTATAGTGGCGATCGCAGCTATCGCCTGGCCGCCGAAGCGCATGCCGACATGACTGCAAAGGCTTTCATTCGCCCCGATCATTCCACCTATCATGCGGTGGAGTATGACGTGGTGAGCGGCGCGCGGAAGCGCGGCTATACGTTCCAGGGAGCGGGCAACGAATCCGCCTGGACCCGCGGTCAGGGCTGGGCCATCTACGGCTATGTCAACTCCGCGCGAGAGACCGGGCATCGCCGATATCTGGACCTCGCGGAACAACTTGCAAATTACCATATGAAGCGGCTCGCTGGACGTCAGGTCCCGCCGTGGGACTTCGATGCGGCGGAGGCCGACGCCGACATTAAGGACACGGCAGCAGCGGCCGTGATCTCATCCGCGTTGCTCGAACTGGGGCGGCTGCATCCCGATAGCACCGCAGCTTCAGCGTGGACTGACCAGGGATTGGCGATGCTGGAAGCGCTGTGCCGCGATGAGTTCGCGCGAGAGGGGTCGCATCGCGGCTTATTAAAGAATTCCTGCTACTCGAAGCCGCACAATGAGGGGGTGCGCAGCGCGACCATGTTCGGCGACTTCTTCTTCACCGAGGCGCTGTGCCGCGTCATGCTGCCCGGTCAGTTCCGACCTCTGATGGCGGTGCCGACACTCGCGTGAGGTGAACTGGCGTTGCAGACCTGATCTGCACGGCACGCGCGACTTCCGGGATCTCAAACCCGCGCGCAATCCATCGACGACACTTTCTGGATGATTCGCAAAATTCAGCCGTCGTTCCACAATTCACGCTTCTCATAACAGCCTACACGACCTGAGCTCGGCCGCCGAGTGGATTCTCCAGCGGGACCTTGAACCGCTGGCCGCCCTACGCCTCGCTGGTCACCAGCATGCAATAGAAGCCATTGGTAAAGTGAAGCCAGCTTTGACTCTGTCCAAAACGACCATACTTTCAACGCGCTTTATGTCTGGGTTTTCGTGTACGAGACACCGAGTGAAGTGCTCGTACTCTTCCATGTTATTTGCTGTTACGAGGAGAACGAAGTCGGTCTGTCCGGTAACGTAGAATCCGCTCATCACCTCAGGCATCTTGCGGATTGCCCGCTTGAAGCGATCGATTATGTCGCTCCGATCACGCTCAAACGAAATGAGAACCAGCAGGGTCACGTTTCGTCCGACTGCCTTTGGGGAGACGATTGAAACGTCTCCTTCTATGATGCGCTCCGATCGTAGGCGTTTCAGTCGACGCTGAACTCCGGATGCAGACAAACCGACCTTCGCACCAAGTTCTTCACTGCTCAAACGATTGTTGCGCTGCACGAGGTCAAGAAGACGAGCATCGATTTTGTCGAGTTGCATGGCTGCGACCATGTTTAAGAGATCGAAATTCGGGAAACCTGATGAGCAGTTCGCGATCGGACGAGGTAGCAGAGTAAACGTCGAAAGCGCCTATGCGCTCTCGGTGCGGCATCAGATTACAGATGTCTCCGAGCAGCCAAATTTTTCATCAATGCGGTTAAGCCGAAATTCCAGTGCTCGCATTCGTCGCTCGGACGCATCCGGTTGACGAGCGTTCCGAGCTTTGCCGATTTGATGGTGACGATATCGTCGCGCTTGTGGGTAAAGCCTTGGCCAGGAATATCGCGGTCCTTTACCGGCGCGAACATCGTGCCAAGGAACAACACGAAACCGTCAGGGTACTGATGCGCGGGCCCGAGGGTCTGGGCAACCAGATCCTCAGGGTCTCTGCTGATCTTGCCTATCGATGAATGCGCATCGAGAATGAACCCATCGTTGCCAGTGACGTTCATTGCAATGTCCATCTTGCGGATATCGTCGAGCGAAAAGGTCCGGTCGAACAGCCGCAGCAGCGGTCCAATTGCGCAGGATGCATTGTTGTCCTTGGCCTTGGACAGCAACAGCGCCGAACGCCCCTCGAAATCGCGCAAGTTGACGTCATTGCCAAGTGCAGCGCCGACAATCTTGCCTCGGCTGGAGACCGCGAGAACGACCTCCGGTTCCGGGTTATTCCAGGCCGATTTGGGATGAAGCCCAGCGTCCATTCCCGTTCCGACTGAGGACAGCACCGGCGCCTTGGTGAAAACCTCAGCATCAGGCCCGATTCCGACCTCAAGATACTGGCTCCAGGCCTGCTGTTCGATCAGTACCTCCTTCAAGCGCATCGCCTGTGGTGAGCTTGGCTTGAGTTTGGAAAGATCATCGCCGACCAGGCGGACCATCTCAGCGCGAATTTCCGCGGCCGCCGAGAGATTGCCGACCGCCCGCTCCTCGATCACCCGCTCCAGCATTGAGACTGCGAAAGTCACGCCGGCGGCCTTCAACACCTGAAGATCGATCGGCGGCAGAAGCCAAGGCTTGCCTAGGTCGCGGCTATCCGGAGGCGTGTTGCTTAGGATGCTATCGAGATCAGAGATCCGAGTGACGGGGACCTCGCGAATCGCGCCAACCGGATCAACCTCCTCGGCCAGCATGCTCACGGTCGGAAACCGCGCGGTTAAGTCGTAGACGCCGTCCTCCCAGACAGCCGCCACCGCAGGCCCGCCCGCAGAAGGCAGCCAGACCCGGCCGACCAGTGTCCCGGCGGTGCCGTCATCTGGCAGAACTGATGCAGCGTTCAGCGGTATCATGTGCAATCCTCAGGATTTCGCTCGACCTGCGTTGGCACGTGTCAGCGTCCCCACAGCCCGGCCCATGCCATGGTAGGGTAGCATCAGCATCAACAGGCCCGCGCCGCGCTCGGTCGCATAGCGCGCCCGCTCCTTCGCGATCCCGGTCCTGAAATGGCTGCGTGTCACCATCACCGGCTTGCGGCCGGCGACGTGCGGCAGGCAGAGATCGACCACCGTGTCGCGCTCCTTGTTCGACAACAGGTACTGCTCGGAATAATTGGCCAGAATGCAGATGCCGTCGATATCCCGGTCGATCATGCATTCACGCACACGCTTCTGGGCTTCGAGGTCGAGGTCACGGTTTTCCGTGAACGGGGTGGGAGCGACCGGGAACAGGCCGCTGTAGACCCGAGACTCTGCTCTTGTCATGACATACTTCCCACTTATCGGGAGAGGTGAGTTCGATCGAAATGTCTAGATCTTTTCAGCGTCGATCAAACCATCGAGGACGTTCAGCGACTCCAGCAGATAATAGGAGCCGAAGATCGTCTCAGCATTGGTCGCGGAGTCCCGCGCGCGGGCATCGCGTCGTTTGTTGAAGCAGGCGCCGACCAGCATGCCCTGGGGACGGTCCTCCCCTGCCCCGACTGGCGTAAGATAGCCGTCGATCAGAGCCCTAGCTGTGCGCTCGCCTGCGTCTTGATATTTCGCGCGGAGATCGGCGGACGGCGCAAGTCGCCCCAGCTTGAGCAGTGCCGAGCAAACGATTGCAGTGGCCGCCGTATCGGTCTCCGAATTGGGGATCGCAGGATCATCGAAATCCCAGAACGCCACGAGGTTGGGAGGCACATGCGACAACCACCAGTCGGCGCCCGCGATCAACTGGTCCATCCAACGCTTTTCCTGCGGAAGATGGGCAAGCGCGACTGCGGCATAGACGAGGCCCCAGGCCTGTGCCCTCCCCCAAACGCTGCTGTCGCTAAACCCCTTGTGAGTAAATCGTCGGACGACCTCGCCGTTCGCCGGATTGAGCTCGCTCGACTGTACGATCGAGCCATCGCGCCGCATGTGAATATCGAGCACCCGCGTCGTATGTCGCGCAGCAACGTCGGCAAATGAAGCTTCCCCTGTCTTGTCCGCTGCCCAGAACAGGAGCGGAACCGCCTGCAGGGAATCGATACTGCTGAAGGAATTGCCTACGTCGTCCGACTCCTCGGCGTCACCACCGAGCGGAATGAGGTCCAGCCTCGGGTCATATTGGCCCTTCAGCGATTGGGCAGCATCCAGCGCCAATGTCGCGGCATCCTTGTCCGCGCACAGGAGGTCGCCAAGTGCAACGCCGTAGTAGAACCCAAAGCCCTTGAACGCAGTTTGCAGATTCGCCCGCGGCTTGAGCCGGCTGCTCCACAGCCCGGCAGCATCCAGATATTTCGAGCTCCCCGTTCGTCGCGCAAACCACCACAACATGCCCGGCCACGCGCCGCCGGTCCAGTCGCCGTCGACAGTCGTCGTCCACTTTCCCGTCGCGGCCTCGGCCCAGTGCGGGAACTCCGATTGCAGGCTCTCGAGCGTCTGATCGACTCGGCAGCGCATCCGTTCGATTGCCTCTTCCCATCGCGGCGTGGCTGTGCTCACCATTTCCTCCAGTTGCCTTTTCCGGCCGCCTCTTCTCTCTACATAAATGCGCGATCGCCTTCGTTATCGCCTAGAACGTAGGCCGCTTCGTCGCGTTGCGCGTCCATTTGAGGTGATGCTTGCCTACGGCGACGAGTTCGCCATGCTGGTTGGTGACGTCCACATTGGCAAGCGTGCGGCGGCGCTCCTGGTCGATTTTGCTGATGGTATAGGTCACTGTCACCGTATCGTTGATGTAGACGGGCTTCAGAAACCGCACGCCATCGTAGCCGAGCGATACGGGCGTCGTATCGATGCCCTTTCGCAGGCTTTCTTCAATCATTCGGGTCGAGGCCGTTGAAATGAATCCGACCATCAGCGCGCCATGGGCAATGCGCTTGCCGTAAATCGAATGGCTCATGAATTCGTCGTCGACGTGATTTTGCGAAAGATCACCGGTCAGACCCGCAAAGAGATAGATATCGGACTCTCCGACAGTCTTCGAAAATCGAACGCTATCGCCGACGTTCGCCTGCATCACAGTCATTGTTCTTGCCTTTCCGCTGTTCGTTATTCAAAGTGCATGACGCGTACAGACGACTATCTAATCGCCATTTCCGTTTTGTCATCGAAGAATTGCAGCGCCTTGGCATCCACCCACATCTGCACGCTGGCATGAGGGCTGACCTCCGTCTCTGGCGAAATACGCGATACCATTATCGTGCTGTCCGCAACGTTGAGCGCGATCACCTGTTCCGAACCAAGTTGCTCGGTGACGGTGACGACGCCGCTGAAGGATGAGCCCGCATTGTCTGAAGGAATGCCAAGACGTATATGCTCGGGCCGGATACCTAGAGTCGCCGTCTTGGCGCCATGCTTGCGCAGGACCGCCGCCTGTTCGAGCGGCAACTCGACCTTGAAATCCTTCGCCTGCGCCGACATGACGCCGAGTTCTTCGACAAGGTCGACTTTCATAAAGTTCATTGCAGGCGCCCCGATGAAGCTCGCGACGAACCGGTTGGCCGGTCGATTGTAGATCTGCAGCGAGTGCCGATCTGCTGAATCCAGCCGTCCTTCATGACCACAACCCGGTCACCAAGCGTCATCGCCTCAACCTGATCATGGGTGACATAGACCGATGTGGTAGGCACGCGCTCGCGCAGCGCCTTAATCTCGATCCGCATCTGCGCACGCAGCTTAGCATCGAGGTTCGAGAGGGGTTCGTCGAACAGGAAGACTTGTGGCCGCCGTACGATACACCGTCCAAGAGCCACACGCTGCTGCTGGCCGCCGGAGAGTTGAAACGGCTTGCGTGCCAGGAGCGGCTCCAGACCGAGCATTTGCGTCGCGCGGGTGACTTCGCTCGTAATTTCCGTTTCCGGGACTTTCCGGTTTCGCAACCCGAATGCCAGATTGTCGAACACCGTCATGTGCTGATAGAGCGCATAGTTCTGAAATACCATCGCGATGTCACGATCCTTTGGCGGCACATCATTGACTACTTTGTCTCCGATCCGGATAGTCCCGGCGCTGATGTTCTCGAGACCGGCGATCATGCGAAGCGTCGTCGACTTGCCACATCCAGATGGACCGACTAGCACCACGAATTCACCGGCAGCGATATTGAGGTTGACCTCGTGCACAACCTTAATCGTGCCGTACATCTTTACGACGTCCTGTAGAGTGACCTCTGCCATAAACCTTCCTCTTGAGTCGCTCCGGTTACATGCGCAGCCCGCGAATGACGTATTTCTGACCAAAGATGGTCACCAGCAGCGCCGGCATCATCGCAAGCACGGCTGTTGCGCTCATCAAATTCCATTCCGTTCCGGTCTCGGTGACGAATTGCGCCATAGTCGACGTGATCAGGGGCGTGCGCTTGCCTGATAGGATCAGGGCGAACAAAAACTCATTCCACGTCGAGAGCCAGCAAAGGATCGCAAGCGCAGCTATCCCCGGCATCGCGGCGGGGAGCGCGACTCGATAGAACGCACCCCATCGGGTGCAGCCGTCGATCAGGGCCGCATATTCCATCGACGGGTTGATGCCATCGAAAAAACCCTTCATCAGCCATGAGAAGAAGCAGACGTGCACCGCGATGTGCGGCAGTAACAGACCGATATACGTGTCGTAGATCCCAAGGCGGGTATTGACCAGATAAAGCGGCAGCACCCAAGAGATGTAGGGAACGGTACGGAAGATGTAGATGGTGGCGAACCAGCTGCGCTGGATCCAGCCGCCGAAGCGCGACAGCATGTAACCGCTGCCGACCGTGATGCCCAGCGACAGGATGGTGGCCAACGTCGAAAGCACGAAGCTGTTCCACATCGCTTCCACCACCTGCGACTGATGCAGCACCTCGACGAAGTTGTTGAACGTGAAATTTGTGCCGCGCCAGATGTAGAATACGCCAGACGCGGGACGGATCGACGTCACGCCGAGTATCGCAATCGGCCCGACGAACACAACGAATATCGCGGCGATGCTGATCGCGAAGATAGCACGCCGCAGCGCGTGAAGGGCGAGCGCAATCATCGCGACACCTCCATGCTCCGGTTGACGAGCCTGTAGAGGCCAACCCCAACAAACAGCATGATGAGCGCGCCGATCCCGGCAGCGGCCGCGGCGCGACCGATGTCCAAATCCACGAAAGCGAGGACATAGGCGTAGACGCTGAACACTTCCGTTGATCGGGCAGGCCCGCCGCCCGTCAGGATCCAGACCTGGTCGAAGGTGCGGAACGCGTCAATTGCGCGGATCAGGACACAGACGATGATCACTGGACGCAACATTGGGAGCGTAACGCGCCTGAAGATGCACCACGGCGTTGCGGCATCGATCCGCGCGGCCTCGAAGGGTTCGGGCGCCAGTCCCTGCATGGCGGCCAGCAGGATGATGGTGAACCACGGTGTCCAGATCCATATGTCTGTGATGATGACCAGCGCAAAGCTCGGCCAGCGATCGGAGAGCCAGGCGACATCGGGAAGGCCCAGGTATGAGAGGAAAATAGTAATTACACCAAACTGATCGTTGAAAGACCACCTCATCATGGTCGCAGTGATAACAGGCGCAATCGTCAGCGGCAGTAGGATGATGGTCCGCATAATTGCCCGACCAAAGAACGGACGGTTGAGCAATGATGCCAGTGCTAAGCCGAGTGCAAGGGATACGCCGACCGAGAGGATCATCAGGACAAACGTATTGGGTAGAACCATCTTCAAGAATACAGGGTCGGTGAAGACGGCGATGTACTGCTTCGGTCCGACCCAGGTCCTTTGCGGGTTAACAAGCGACCATTCGCGGAAGCTTGCATTCATTCCGATCAAGATCGGAATGATCTCGAAACAAACGAGAACGATCCCAGCCGGCGCGATGAGAAAAAGCATGAAGCGCTCTTTCTCATCGAATCCAAATTTCTTGGGACGAGCGGTCATCAATCGTTGGCCGTAGCGCCGGCATGGATGGCATCGGAGCCGGCCTTAAGGGTAGCAGCAATGTCCTCGCGCTTGCCCTTCATCGCGCGGATCAGCGTGTCCGAATAGACCTTATGCACAGTCGCCCAGTTGCGGAAATAGTAGGCAGCATGGACATGGTCAGGCTTGAACAGGATTGTGTGGAGCCTGCGCCAGGTCGCGTCGTTCTTTTCGAGCGTTGGCCAGACGTCGGTGTTTGGCGGCGGGGCTCCGGTCTGCTTCCACTGCTCGATCTGACCGTCGGAATCCCCGAGCATCGCGCCAAGCAGCTTTTTGGCCGCCGTCTTGCGATCATTCGGAAGAGTCTTTGGGATTGACCAGCCCCACACGTCTATCCAGGTGTGGACGCCATTGCTCATAGGGCCGACTGGAAATGGCGCAATGCTGACCTTTCCTGCGACCGATGACCTCTCGGAGTTATTGAAGGTGCCGAGGAAAGTAGTATCGGCCACAGTAAAGGCGGCGTCACCGGCCTGGAAAATCGCATTTGCCTCATCGCGCGAATAGGTCGTCATGCCGGGCGGGCTTATCTTCTTGCTATTGAGAGCATCCCACCAAAACTCCGCGGTCTGCACCTGGCAAGGAGAGTAGATCATTGGCTTCCAACCGTTTGCCGCAAGCTTCTTGTTGTCGCGCTCATGGGCGGGTGCATAGACGTCGCAACCATTGTTCCAAAGCGTCCACCAGAAGCTGAAGAAAGTGTTGGTGTAACTCATGCCGCCGACATAACCCCACTTCACCTTCTTTTCGGACTGCAGGGTCTGACTGATCTTGACGAGATCCTCCCATGTCTTGGGCAGCTCCGCCTCGGGAACGAGGTCGGTGCGATAGAACAGAATTCCGGCCGTGGTCGTCATCGACACCGCCGTCGTCTTTCCGTCGGCAGTATGGAACGGCTCAAGCTGCCCCACCTCGACCTTGCGGGCATTGAGAACGTCGTCGAGCGGTTCAAGATATTGGGCGAGATCCTGTCCCCAGTCGTCATTATTCCAGATGATGTCGCATTGGTCGCTCGCCCCGGAGGTCAGCATCTGGGTGATCTTCGGCAAATAGACGGCATAGGAAGTTACCGTCTTATTCAGCTTGACACCTTGCTTGACTGCCCATTTCTCCAGGATCGCGACGTTTGCGACTTGCACCGGATGATTGATGTAACAGATGCTCAGCGCTGTTTCCGCTTGCGCCGCTGTCGAAGCGCAAAATGCACTAAAGGCGCCGACAAGAAGCGCGCGCGCGAGCTTATTTTCCATTCGCATGGTTTTCCTCCTCCAGGCAAAGCGTGCTTCTGCAGAAGCTTGTTCTTGTTCACTTGAGGGATGTCACAGAGCCGACGGCGCCCTGTTGTAGAGAACTAACGTCGGTTGAACGAAAGTATTGGCGAACAGAGCGCAACGAGTTAGGACGGCTTTCCGAATTTCTTGTACTTTCTTGCGCTACATCGGCGTCTGGATAGCGCGATCCGTTCGCTGCGACGCACAATCGCCTCTCGCGGTGACAAGTGAACGCATTTCTGCGAGCCCCTGCGCGCGGTTGCCGAAGGTACAAGTGTTCGCAGAGCAGTACTAAAGTTGGCGCGGCGTCGCTCTATCTTTGGAAGAATAGTGCGGACATCCCTGACCGAAGTCTGCAGATGACAAGGCCACCAGGAAACCCGCAGCTCGAAAATCGAATCCAACATCATTGCTAAACGAGCTAAACCACATCGGCGATGCCGCCAATGTCGCAAACGCCGTGACTAATATGATGTATATGCATTCGCCGGCATCGTTGGTGACATCCATCTCAACCGGGAAAAGGCGAAGACCACGCGCCCTCAAAAGCTATCGTGTAGGAAAGCGCCGTCGGTCGCCTTTCTGCCCACCGTGAAACGATCCATCGCAGCAAAGGCACGCGTTGCTCATCATCAATCGTCTTGACAAGCTGACGCGTTCACACCGGCGCTGATGCGCTAGCTGGACGATGCCTCGAACGGCATTGAGGGTAATCTCCGGAAAAGCCGGACCGCGCCATCTGGGAGACCACCATGACGTCCCAACTTGAGCAAGGCCTGCAGACGATTGCAGTGGCTGCCATACCTGTTTCCCTACCGGGGATCGCCGGATCTTGGAAATCCAGATCGCCACCACGCGAGCGCCGGCCATGCGACAGCCAAAGTCGGCCCCCGCGATCAACTGCTGCTCCAGCGCGTTTTTTTCTGATGATGGGTGCGCGCAACGGCGGCATAGAGCAGACCGAAAAGCCTGCGCGCGCTCGCAGGCCGCCGCTGTCGCTAAAGCCCTTGTGAGGCTGTCACTGAGCCAACGGCGCCTTTATCGTAGAGATCCTTCAATTGCCGGGCGCCGTAGCCGAGCTCTTTAAGGATTTCTTCCGTCTGCGCCCCGAGCTTCTGCGGCGGCAAACGTACTTCCGGCACCTTGCCGTCATAAACCACGGGATGGCTGACGAGGGTAATCGGCGTCCCCGTCGCCCCTTTCACGACCTGGAAGCTCTTGTTGTGAATTACTTGCGGGTCGACGACGACGTCGGAATAGTCGTTGATGCGGGCGTGCCAGATTCCGCCGGCCTCAAGCAGCGCAAGGCATTCCGATGTCGTGCGCTTGGCGATGTTGGCCGCAATTGCTGCCGATGCGTGATCGCGCCGCCGATAAGCTTCGGTGTCGGGAACGCGCTGATCGGGGGGAATAGAAAGCACATCTGCCAGCGCTTCCAGCGATCCGAGCGAGATCGCGATGTGCCCGTCACCGGTAGCATAGATGCCGTAAGGTGCGCCATAATACCATCCTGCGATTGGACCCGGCTGGCGCACGTCGTTGGGTCTTTGCCCATTGAGATAGCAGGTGAAGGACTCCATTTGGAGGTCGAGCGCTGCAGAGAGCAGGCTGACATCGACCCGACACCCCTGTCCCGTGCGCGCTTTTCTCACCAATGCGGCCAGGATGCCAGCCGCAAAGAGAACAGCGCCGTGATGATCAACTGCCGAAACACCCACGGCGCGAGGGCCGTGCTCGCGGCTTCCCGTGATGGTCGCAAGGCCCGCCAAAGCTTGAACCAAGAGGTCCTGGCCGGGTCGGTTGACGTACGGCCCGTCCCGGCCATATCCGGATGCTGCGGCATAGATGATGTCGGACTTGATGTTCCTGGCGTCCTCATATCCAAGCCCAAGCTTGTCGAGCACGCCAGGTCGGAAGTTCTCAGTGACGACGTCCGAAGTTGCGATCAGTTTTTTCGCAACGACAACCGCATCCGGCTTTTTGAGATCGAGCGTCAGGCTCCGCTTGTTGCGATTGCCGGTCAGAAGCAGCATGGATTGACCGTCCACCTGCTTGTCCGCCCCACCCCATTTCCGCTGGAAGGCGCCGTCCGGCGGCTCCACAGCGATCACGTCCGCGCCAAGGTCCGCGAGAAATTGCACACCCATAGGGCCCATCAGGAAGTGGTTGAAGCTGAGGACCCGAACGCCCTTGAGAAGATCGACCATAACTGTTCTTGCTTGACTCTCTTTAATTACATCGCGCCAATGCCGGGGACATTCTGCCCTCTCCGATTTTATGAAATCGTTTTCAGATTTAGCACCCCGATCGGCGGCGTCAAGCCGGTTAAGCGCCGCACATTCCGCGCATGGCCGCCGGCGCGCTCTGCTTGATGTGGCTTGGACGCGCACATATTGTTCAATGAGAACCACGGATCTGCTGCGCACTCGCTTGAGATAGCAATTCCTCCAGGTGGTTCACCTCGAACGGATGTTAACAGCCCGTTATGGGCCAATCCGAGCAAATCAGATGGACAAGAGATCGATCGCCGATCCCAGAGGCCGGTCGCAGCCCAGGGTGAAGATCGAGGACGTCGCGAGAGAGGCGAACGTATCTCCGGCGACCGTGTCGCGGGTTCTAAATCATCCAGAAATTGTCAGGCCGGAACTGCGCGACAAAGTGATGCGCCACATCGCCAATCTCTCCTATACGCCGGACAGCGCGGCCCGGGCACTGAAATCGGGACGCATGCGGACGATCGGCGCGATTGTTCCGACACTAGCCCTTGGCATCTTTGCCGAAGGCGTGGAGGCCCTGCAGAACCGCCTAAGCGAAAGCGGCTATACATTATTCATTGCCAATTCGCAGTATAATCAACGCCGCGAGTTGCAGGAGATGCAGAACCTCATCGAGCGTGGCATCGACGGCATTGTGCTGGTGGGCGGCTCGCATGGTCGAGAATTGAGAGCTCTGGTAGAGCAAACTGGTGTCCCCGTCATAACAACTTACGTTTCTAAGGCAGGCGGCGGCATCCCCGCCATTGGCATCGACAACGAACGTGCCACGCGCGAAATAACTGAATTTCTTCTCAGCCTCGGACACGTTCGCTTCGGTGCAATTGCCAACATTTCGCCGTCGAATGACCGCTCGCGCGCGCGACTCGATGGCATTCAGCGCGCTCTCGCCGAAGCCGGTATCCGGCTCCAGCCAACTCAAGTCATCAGGGCCGACTACTCGCTCGCGCAAGGACGAAGCGCGCTTCGCCAACTGCTGACCGACCATCCGGACACGACCGCCGTGATCTGCACGACCGACACGCTGGCCATCGGAGCGATGTCCGAAGCCCGCAAGATGGGTTTGAGCGTGCCGCAGGCGCTTTCAATTACCGGCTTTGACGACGTGGAACTGTCGTCACAGGTGGATCCGCCGCTTACGACAATCAGTATTCCCGCTGCTGAAATCGGCCGCGGCGCAGCCGACTATCTCATCAATGCGATCGCGGGAAGGCCCGTCCCCAAGAGCGTCCTGTTGCCCTACCGGCTGGTAATGCGCTCGTCCACGGCCTCACCACGAACAGCCAAACGCCTGCCGAGGCGGCCACGGTGACGCCTCGCAAACTGGCACGCAGGACGGCTGTTCGCGAAAACGGTTTCAGTGTATATGACGCCGATCCGAAACTTGCAAAGGGTGCTACGTTGAACGCCGAGCCTGACCTCATTCTTTGCTCATCTCCTTTGCCCCATGTGGTTCTCTTGGCGTTGAATAGGGCCTCCAAACGAAACGCGCTGAGCAATGATTTGATCGCGGAGCTCGGGGCCTGCTTTCGCAAGGCCGCACTCGATGACGACGTCCGTTGCGTCGTCCTTACTGGCAGCGATGCATCCTTTTCCGCCGGCGCCGATATCAAGGAAATGCGGCAACGAGGGTTCGAAGCCATCGACAATTACGCGCGACGTTCTGCATGGCGGGACGTTGCCAATTTCCCTAAGCCACTTGTTGCCGCGGTTGAGGGGATTTGTTTTGGCGGCGGTCACGAGCTCGCGCTGCTGGCCGACATCGTGATCGCCGGTGAAGGCGCCAGATTCGGGCAACCGGAGATCAATATTGGGATATTGCCAGGCGATGGAGCAACCCAGCGATTGACTCGCGTGGCCGGCAAATCGCTTGCGATGCTCATGATCCTGACCGGAGACCCTATCCCTGCGCGCGCAGCCCTTCAGGCTGGGATTGTTGCCGAGGTCACGGCAGACGGCAAGGCGCAGAGCCGCGCCCTCGAAATTGCCGAAATTATTGCGCACAAGCCGCCGCGTTCCGCGGAACTGGCTAAAGCGGCTGTACTCGCCGCCTACCAAACGCCGCTTGATGTCGGTCTAGAGTTTGAACGACAATCCGTCAGAAACGCATTCACGACGTCTGATCAGCAAGAGGGAATGAACGCCTTTTTTGAGAAGCGGTCGCCGAGCTATCGGGGGACTTAGAAGACACTAGATCATCCAAGCTCTACGCCGGCGGAAGCAACAATTGGACTCTCGTATTTCGAAATCGTGCTCCGGAGAACTTCCATCAACTCGCCGAACCACCGCGGAATGTCGTTGCACACCTCAAAGCCGGCGAATGACCGCGGAGGACATCCCACTTCGCTCGGCCAGCTGACCGACCAGTTCAGAATGCCCCCGGACGGCCCGCAGTTGCGTGCTGATGATCCCTGATGGACCATTGTGCCGGCCAGGAAGTTTGCCTTTGTGAACATCCCTCCGAATTCCCAGCATTCCCGAACGCTACCGCTCAGATTCCTGAGCGGCGCCGCCCTGCACCGGTACCGGCGGTAAGGGCCGTCTGGCTGTCGCAACCGATGTTCAAGGACGGTAAGCCCGCTCCGCCCCGACCGCATATTCTACGAGAGCTGTATCACGGTCTTCTTAGTGGAGTGATCCATGCATTCTTCTACAAAAGACTATTGTTCTTCGGGTAGAGACGCGGGTTTTGTACCAAGACACTCGGTTAATACCGACTCCTCAGTGTGGCGGTTGTGACATCGCGGTCGATGCCGAGCACCTCAACGGCACCATTTATCTGCAGCTCCGGTGCTCCTCCCCTACGATCGCATTGCTTCGAAACCGGAGCGGATGTTGCGCCCACCGGAAAGCGTTAGGTCGACCCAGCACCCCATCGTGGGATAAGCCGCGGAGCTTTCATGGTCAGGTGCATGTCCTTCTGATCGCGTGATCCGCACTCACGCGGACCGCATACGGTGCACCGGGCCGATGATCTTGTAACCAATCACCGCGACATCGCGGCGATCGTGGACGATTTTCGCCTTGCTGCCGCTGCCGCTTCCGGACGTTCAATTCGTGACACCTATTTGGCAAAGCGTGTCGCGCCTCAGCTAACGTGTCGTAGATCCAACAGTTCGGACCGCGGCCGAATGATCAAAACGCTCGCATTCCAACACTCGCAGCGAATATGCCCGCACGAGCACGCCGCCTAAGACACTGGCACGAGCCTTGCTAAAACGCGAGCAGAACGACGTGCTTCGCGCCGCGCCGGCGGAATACATCTGCCTTAGGGGTCGGACTCGGGACGCGGAGTCTTGGTTGAACACGACACACGCAGTGTCGAATGAACTGTCGTCTTTTGAGGGATAAATAGCATGTCCGGTGTGGCTGGCGCCTTTCTGTTGCCTTCAAGTCACTCCCAGCACACGCTTTATGATCGGCTCAAGCATATGGTTCCGAAACTTGGACTTCGTGGGCAGGCGGGTTTCGGTCTTGCCGCTTACATGCATGGAAAGCGAGTTCAATATATAAGATCGTCTCAGTCGCCAAGCGAATTAGTAAACTTTGAACATAATGAACAGTATGCGAATTTCAGGCCTCACGCAGCGATTGCACACATTAGTAGGAGGGAACAGCACGAGAGCGACGTGCAGCCCGTTAACAACGATAAAGCCGGTTTCCGCCATTTGGCTATTTCGCTAGACGGGGCCTTGGTCAACGCTGATGAACTTAGAGAAGAGTTGCTCGCCCAAGGGCATCGCTTTGACAGCGAAACGGATGCCGAGCTCTTGCTCAAACTGATTGAGCGCACTTGTGAAAGTGATTATTGGCGACATGGTCTGCCGGTGAATTACGAAAGACTGTTTCGGGAGATCGATAACCGTATCGATGGCGCCGTCAGCGCACTCTTGTTGGATGGTGAAGGGAATCTCATTGCTTTTCGCAACCGATATGGTCTGCGCCCCCTAGAATTCATGCAAACAGATGACGGCATTTTGCTTTTTGCTTCGGAAAACTGTGCTTTTGTCGGACTCCAAGGCAAGGCAGAAGAGATTTTACCAGGCCATATCAAGTACGTGAACGGAAAAACGGGAGTATGTCTTGATCGCTCTCTGTGCGATGCTGGACATAACACCAGGCTGTGCGCCTATGAAACGCTTTACCTGGGAAGCCCCAACACGTCGAAACGCCAATCTCATCTCGAAACCCGTTACAATATCGGGGTTGCTCTTGGTAAAATTATTGCGCCAAGACTGGCAGCAGAAGTGGGGTCCGCCCCTGTTATAGTTTCTTCTATGCCGCAAACCGGAGGGCCGTATGCTGATGGTCTGTTTGCATCACTGGCCGAAGGCGGCGCCATCGTCCAACGTCACGAACTCATCGCAACACAATTTTCTCAGCGGACGCTTATAGGTATCGTTAGCGAGCGCAAATCTCTTATTGCCCAAAAATATCGTGTCGCAGAGAAAGACGTTACCGACAGCACCATAATCATGGCCGATGAAGCCCTCATTCGCGGCGATACAAGTCGGGCTGTCACGAATATGCTCCTTGCCGCCGGAGCCAAGGCTGTGCATTGGGCAATCGGTTCACCGCCTATAGTGGCCCCAAATTACTACGGCATGGGTATCGACACCATGGATGAGTTGGCGTTCTGGCAAACGTGGAAGACCCTCCCACCCCAACAGCGCAAGCAAAGCCTGCGTTTTCATAACATCGAACCGCAAATGCTCAGGGTCATCGAAAGCACAATTGCCGTATCCATCAATGCTGCGGCTATCACTTATCTACCCTTCCAAGTTCTCGTATCCTTGCTTCCGCAGGGGCATGATGGAATAGATTTGTCGCCGTTTACGTTTGAGATGCCAACCCCAGCGGGGCAAAAGCGCGCGAATAAGAATTTGAACAAGTTAATCGCCGATCTTCCCTTCCCGGAGTCAGCCGTTGCCTGAGGTTATCATGAAACCCACTCTAGTATTTGATTGGAACGGCACGCTGCTCGACGACGCCGATGCGTTGCTGAAAACGATCAATGCCATTCTAGGGCGCTTCGGTCGCCCTGATATCGATATGCCAACTTTTCGGGAACAGTGCGAGCTCCCGCTTTCTGTCCTTTACCGCAGTGTCGGAATGTCGGAAGGTGAAGCCGCAATCGTGGATAGCGATGGCAGCGCCATTTTTCACGACACCTACGAACCGCTGGCGAGCAAGGCCGATCTGCGCAAAGGCGCGCGCTGCATTCTAGAAGCGGCACGTCAACAGGCGGTCTCAACGATCGTTCTCAGCAGCTATATAGTCGACCCTCTTCGTTCCCAAATCCGCAGGCTTGGACTCGACGATTGCATCAACGAGGTTCTAGCCTTCGAAAGCCGCGCCACTCAATTCAAAAGCATGAGCAAAGGCGAACGGCTTCGCCTGTATATGCAAGCAAATAATCTGAAGCCCGAGTCAACCTTTATCATCGGCGACATGCCGGTTGAAACGGACATTGCACGCGACCTCGGGCTTATCAGCATATCCATTACCGGCGGATTTGTTTCCGAGTCGCGTTTGCAGGCTGCACAGCCGGATTACATCATTCATGACCATCATGAGCTGCTGCCAATTTTGCAAAGGCACGGCTTTTTTTCGAAACGCATAGGACCATGACTGAAACTCCGCTAACAACCGCCCTCCTACGGCGGCGGGACAAAGGATCGGCCTTCGGCGCAGGACGCATGGGAACTGACATGGATTCGACGTGGCAGCCTACCGCTTCCGAATGGCCGGTGGCTCCTCACCCTTGAGAGAGTCGATCATCGCGCTCTTCCGCGTCATGAACCGCTGCGTCGGCAACCCACCTCCGATGCCCTGTTTGCGGACTACCCCGCACCGGTGATCCGCAACGCCAGCGACGGTCGCGAGATGACGCTGATGCGCTGGGGCATGCCGCCTCCGCCGCGGACCGGCGGGCCGCCCGTGACCAACATCCGCAACGCTTCCTCGCAGCACTGGCGCGGCAGGCTGAAGTCTGAAAACCGCTGCCTGGTGCCGTTCAATAGCTTTGCTGAACCGGAGCCGAACCCGGAGACCAAAAAGAAGGACGTCGTCTGATTCGCGATCAATGACGACCGGCCGCTTGACCCGCTTTGCCGGGATATGGACCGAGTTCAAAAGCGATCTCGGCACGACCGAAGCCGATTTCCGGGCCTCATCTGGTCTCCGGATTTCTTACGAGTGACCGAACGCAATCGTCGATCCTATCCACCCAAAGGCAATGCCGGTCATCTTGACGACTGACGAAGAGCGCGACATTGGATGCACGCCACGTGGGATGAAGCCAGGGCGCTCCAGCGGCCCCCCTGCCTGACGACGCTCTGAAGATCGTCATGCGCGGCGTAGGCAAGGAAGACAAGGTCGTTGCATGATTAAGAAGGGTCTCTTCCATCTTTGGGGTCAGTTATCAGATGAACCAGAAATCGCTCGCGTGGAGCTGATCCACGGTCGTATTCTTGATCTCAATCGTGTTGTTGGCGTCGACCGTAATCACGACGCTCGTGCCAACCTCGGCCATATGCGATTGCAGCACGGTGAAGTCGGCAAACACCGTCTTGTCGATTTGAATGAGGTCCTGGACAGCATCGGTATTCTCAAAGTCGGCGACCGTGTCCTTGCCGAAGCCGGCAGCAAAAACGAATGTGTCATTGCCGGACCCGCCGGCCAGATAATCGCTTCCGCCGCCGCCGATCAGCCGGTCGTTGCCGCTGCCGCCATACAGGAACTCGTTGCCCGTACCGCCCTGCAAGCTGTCGTTGCCATCGTCTCCGAACATCTGGGTTGCCGCGGGGCCGCCTTTCAGCTGATCGTCGCCGCCGTTGCCGTGCATCGTATCCGGTCCGCCGCCGCCGGAGAGATAATCGTTTCCTTCACCGCCATTCATGACATTGGCTGCCCAGCTGCCGTAGAGCTGGTCTTTGCCGGCGCCGCCGTCGAGCAGGGCGCCGGTGTCGCCGGTGCCGGCCTTGATGATGTCGTTGCCGTCATCGCCGTAAAGTTGATCCGTCGCGGTGGTGATGCCGGAGCCGCTGTTGATCGTGTCGGCGTCCGCTCCGCCGTGAATCACATCCGCGCCCGGACCACCGTTGATGGTGTCATTGCCCGCACCGCCCTGGATCATGTCCGTCCCGGCGCCGCCGTTGATCACATCCTTGCCGGCTCCCCCGTCAAGGTTGTCATTGTCCGTCGATGAGCCGAAGAACAGGTCCTGGTGCGCGGTCATGTCATAGTGGATGGACTTGTTCTGATAGAGATTCCAAGTTCCCGGCGAGCTCGGATTGACGGCGTCGGCGGCGGAAAGATGCTCGCCGTTGACCGTAATGTCCTTGATGTAAAGATTGCGGTCCCCATTGGCGTTGGCGACATCGTTGACGAAAGCAAGATCGAGACTGGAGACTGTCACCGGATTGGCGAATGTGAATGTGAAGGTCCGGAAATCAGATGCGTCGGTCGCGCCGTGGAATTCGACCGTGTTGCCGACCTGCTGCCCATTGATCAGAAGCTGCATCTTGGCGCCGACGCCGTCGACGACGGAGCCATAACCCGTCACGGTGATAGTGGTCTCCGCGAGTTTCGGAATCGTATCGGGGCCGCCGATAATGCTGTCGTCGCCGCCGCCCGACTTGATCGTGTCGTTGCCGACCCCACCCGACAGCACGTCATTGCCGCCGCCTACATCCATCAGATCGGCAGAGGGAGAACCCGTCAGATTCTGGCCGGGCGGCTGGTGCTGTCCTCCGTACCATTCAGTGATCAGCTCCTGCGCCGGCTTGCCTTGCGGCGAGTAGCCGATCGGCGAGTATTTGTTGTTCGTGTCCCAGTTCCAGATCGACGCACCCCTGAACCAGCTTCCGCCTTCCGAGCCCCACACCTGAAAGAAGGCGTTGAAAGCGTCATACTGCTCCTGGACGTCCTGCGTCGTGCCTTCGGCCCAGCCGCCTGGGCGGATGTTGGTTCCGTCGACGCTGCGATAGCCGGTTTCGGTGAAGAACACCTGCTTGTCGTACTGCAGGGCAAGCGAGTGGAAGAAATCGACCGGCGACATGTGGTTCATCACCTTCGCCCAGTAGTCGTCCGTGGACATGCTGTTCCACGCATTGACCATCTCCTCGACGGTCGGCTCAGTCGTCGTCGTGAGCGGCGGATAGGCGTTGATGCCGATGACGTCGATCTTGTCCCAAAAGCTCACATTGATGGCTTCGTCGGTTGCGGCTGCATAGGTGATCTCGCCGTGGAACACAGCGCGGACGGAATCAATGAGATCGACCCAGTAGCTCCGATATTGCGGGCCGGAGAGCTTGCCCAGCTCATTGCCGATCACAAGCATGCTGACGTCTGCTTGTTCGGCGAGCTCCGCCATGTGAACTATTTGCTTTTTATAGGAAAGGAAAAAGGAGGCGGGATCGCTCGGATTAAGTACGTACGCAAGACCGCCATCTAGGGCGGAGACCATGGGCTTCAGCGTGACCGAGAGACCAAGCGCCTTCGCATTTGCCGCCGCCTGAAGAATGTTGGCATCGCTCTCCGTCTTATTCGGATCCGCAACGACATCATTCGATGTCCTCGTCTGCATAAAGAGCCGAGGCGCGAGCTCGATCGAGTTTGCGTTGGTGCCCGCGATCGCCTGCATGGCGGCGAGCGCGGAACTGGTGACGAATGCACCATTGTAGTTGGAGAGGAATCCAGAATCCCTGAACAGGAAACACGCCCGCCATCGTACAGCTCCTCTTTCTTTCTTCCAGTTTCTCTTGCTGCCTGGTGGCTCGGTTGCTTGCGCAGAGGGACCGGTCTGCGTGTTCAGCGTATTCAACGCAGCAGAGCATTCCACTCGCGCGCAGCGATGCAGCACGCCGCAGATACGCGTTCAACGTGGGCGTGTTGTGACAGAATTAAGTTGATCTTACGATTGCTGCTGTTCGTCGTTTCAATGTGAAGTGGATTCCACTAAAACTCGAAATGGGCTTACTCAAAAATTCGACCCCTTCACGCCACACCAATGTTTATGCCCCCGGCGCAGTGGTTAGCGCGTCCGACGGGGGTTATCCAGTCGTCCGTGAAGTAACGCGAACAGCCTGAAGTTACGGGCTAATTCGAGGAATGCCGGCGATTGATTTTGCCGGCAATCGCGATGGCGGGGCCGATTTCCTTGCAAAATCGAATGAGGGATTGAACGAAGCCGCTACCGCGGCGTGAACGGCGAGGTGGCGTAGAGCGCCTCCTGCCTGAGAGGATGTGGGTGTTGCAGCCCACCCTCTCAGACAGGAGTATTGAGATGGCCGATTTGAGCCCTCTTCGCCGCCGCATGATCGAGGACATGACCGTCCGCAATCTGTCGCCGGCGACGCAGCGATCCTACATCAGCGCGGTTTCGAAGTTCAGCCGTTATTTCGGCAAATCGCCGGATCGGTTGGAACTGGAAGACGTTCGCGCCTTTCAAGTGCATCTGGTCTCGACCGGCATATCATGGCCGGCGCTGAACCAAATCGTCTGTGCGCTGCGGTTTTTCTACGGCGTTACTCTTGGCGAGGCGCTGATCCCGGAACGCATTCCCTATGCGCGAGAACCGCGCAAGCTGCCGGTCGTGCTCAGCGCCGACGAAGTGGTTCAGTTTCTTGAAGCGGTATCGAGCCTGAAGAGCCGCGCCGCACTGACCACCGCCTATGCGGCCGGGCTGAGGGCCTCGGAGGTCGCGGGACTGCGGATCGAAGACATCGACAGTGCTCGCGGTGTCATCCAGGTGCGCCACGGCAAGGGGGCGAAGGATCGCAACGTGATGCTGTCGCCCCAACTACTCGGCATCCTGCGCACCTACTGGCGGCTCGCCCGGCCGCGGGTTTATCTGTTCCCGGGACGCGACGAAGACCATCCGATCGATCAGACCGTGTTGCATGCCGCCTGCCGGTCGGCGGTGAAGGCTGCGGGCCTGACCAAGCGCGTCACGCTGCACACGCTGCGCCACAGCTTCGCGACACATCTTCTGGAGAACGGAACCGACATCCGGATCATCCAGGTTCTGCTCGGGCACAATAACCTGTCGTCGACGGCGCGCTACACGCAGGTCGCCACCGATACGATCCGGGCGACGCAGAGCCCGCTCGACCGCCTGTCGCTGGAGGTGACGCCACCGGTATGACGACGCGTCCGGGGATGCGGGTTATGGCCCGCCCCGACGTCCGTCCGCACAGACCCGCCATCGAGATTGCCGATATCTTGCGCCGGCATGGCGACGCCTATCGCCGTTTGCATGCCGGTCATCTCGGTCGGGTCGAGCGGCGCGTGATGAGTGCGATCGTTGCGTGCCGAACCGAGGCGCTCGGCGGTCACATGGAGGCTTGCGACGACTGCGGCATGACACGCATCGCTTATAATTCCTGCCGGAATCGGCATTGTCCGAAGTGTCAGGGGCGAGCCCGAGCCGCGTGGCTTGCCGCGCGAGAAGCCGACCTGCTGCCGGTTCCCTATTTCCACGTCGTCTTTACGCTTCCTGCACCGATCGCAGCGATCGCTTTCCAGAACAAGGCCGTCGTCTATGCCATCCTGTTTAAGGCCGCCGCTGAGGCGATGACGACGCTTGCTGCCAATCCGCGAAGGCTCGGTGCAGAGATCGGCGGCGTCGCGGTCCTGCATACCTGGGGACAGGCGCTGACGCATCATCCTCACATTCACTGTGTCGTGCCGGGCGGCGGCCTCTCGCCCGATGGCGCGCGCTGGATCGCCAGCCGACCAAACTTCTTCCTGGCCGTCAAACCGCTCGCCCGGCTGTTCAGACGCCTGTTCCTCGAACGTCTGACCGCCGCCTTCGACGCCGGCACCCTGAACTTCTTCGGCGATCTCGCATCCCTGGCCGAGCCTGCTGCCTTCGCAGCTCACCTCCTCGCTATGCGGCGCATCAGCTGGGTCGTCTATGCCAAGCGGCCGTTCGGCGGCCCCGCGCAGGTGCTGGCCTATCTCGGCCGCTATACCCATCGCGTTGCAATCGCCAACAGCCGGCTCGTAGCCCTCGACGAGGATCACGTCGCCTTTACCTGGAAGGACTACCGCCAGAACGGCGCGACAAGGATCATGAAGCTCAAGGCCGACGAGTTCATCCGCCGCTTCCTTCTTCACACGCTGCCCGATGGCTTCCATCGCATCCGCCACTTCGGCTTCATGGCCAACCGCCATCGCGCTGCCAAGCTCGCCCTTTGCCGCGAACTTCTCGATCGCGAGCGAACAGCCCCAAACGATGGCCAGCCGCCGCCTGTGGATTCGGAAGCTCAAACCTGGGCCGAGGTTCCTGCCTGTGCCGATTGTGGTGGCGTCATGCGCATCATTGAGCGCTTTCGACACAGCTTCAGCCGCTCCAGCCCTCGAACACCACCGTTCCGATGCGACACATCGTGAGCCAAGTCATGCCGTGCACGACGATCATCATTCGTCATTCCGCTCCCAGCGTCTCGATCATCGCGGACGATGTCGAATCCGTGCTGTCACACTGCGCGACAACAACCGTCCGATGCAACAAAAAGTCTATCGTGATCTCCGGCGAAGCGCGTTTGGTCTCAACTCTTCCCCGATGCGCACATCTCGTGTCTCTGCCTCACGCGCCGAGCCAGCAGATCGGGCCTTGCGATCTCAAACAATCCCCATAGCGTAAAATCGCGCATAGCCTCCCGCGCCTTCGTTCAATCCGGCTTCAATGAGGTCGCGTCATAAGCGCCTGCCGCGCCCTCGCGTGAGCGCGACCTCACAGAACCCTCCAGATTCCGTCGAATCGGCGGTCGTGATTCTCTGCTCGTCAGAGTGGGTGAGCGGAGGTTTGGATGCGGCCACGAGAGCGGCGCGAGACCGGCGAGCAGGATCTGTTTCGCTCCCGGCTCGATCAGATCATCGACATGAAGCATTCGCTGGTGACGCTGGCGCGCATGGTGGATTGGGGCTTCCTGGAGCAGGCGTTCGGAGCGGTCTACACGGACGGCCCTGGCCAGCCGCCGCTGCCGACGCGCTTGATGGCGGGGCTCGCGATCCTCAAGCACACCTATGACCTGTCCGACGAGGTGCTGTGCGAGCGCTGGGTGGAGAACCCCTATTACCAGTTCTTCTGCGGCGAGGAGTTCTTCCAGCACCGGCTGGTGTTCGATCGCTCGTCGTTGACGCGCTGGCGCAACCGGATGGGGGAGGAGCGGCTTCAGGCCCTGCTGCAGGAGAGCCTGTCGGTTGCCGTCAGGACCAAGGCGATCAAACCGTCCGAGTTCTCCCGGGTGATCGTCGACACGACGGTGCAGCCCAAGAACGTGATGTTTCCGACCGATGCCAAGCTTCTGAACCGGGCGCGCGAGAAGCTGGTGCGGCTGGCGCAGCTCACCGGGGTGGGTTTACGCCAGTCCTATGCGAGGGTGGGCAAGTTCGCCCTGATAAAACATCAGCGCTACGCCCATGCCAAGCAGTTCAAGCGCGCCAGGCGGGCGCTGAAGACGTTGCGCACCTATCTCGGCCGGGTCATGCGCGACGTCAGCCGCAAGATCGCGGGCGACGCCGCGCTCGAGGGGAGATTTTCGAAGCTGTTATTGCTGGCGCGCCGCGTCCACGAGCAGCAGCAGCGCCAGCGCGGGCCGAAGGTCTATTCGCTGCATGCGCCGGAAGTCGAATGCATCGGCAAGGGCAAGGCCCATCGCCCTTACGAGTTCGGCGTCAAGGTCTCCGTCGCAACCACGCTCAGCCACGCCCGGGGCGGCCAGTTCGTCACCCATGTGAAGGCGCTGCCCGGCAATCCCTATGACGGCCACACGCTGCAAACCGTCATCCCAGACATGGAAAAGCTCGTCGGCAACATCATCGAGCGGCTCCTCCTCGACAAGGGATACCGCGGCCACAACGCGCCGCCGGATTACAAGTTCAGGGTCTTCATCTCGGGGCAGAAGCGAGGTGTCACGCCGTCGATCAAGCGCACCATGCGCCGCAGATCCGCCATCGAGCCTGTCATCGGCCATCTCAAGGCCGAGCACCGCATGGAACGCAACTATCTCTGGTTCAAGCACGGCGATGCCAACAACGCCGTGCTTGCCGCCGTCGGCTACAACTTCCGCCGTCTCCTCCGCTGGCTCAGGCGTTTGTTGCACAAAATCCTGGCCGCAATCTTCGCCCGCCCGCTGCTCAATCCGACCTGAAAAAGGAATCTTCACGGTCGACTATCCATATTGAGCTACCGGGAGTTGACCCACTTCGTTCGGTCGATAACGACCGGCAAATCGTTTTAGACTGATTTCGAAATCCTGAACTCGCAGGCAAGGAGCACGCGCGATTACCCGAACGCAATCTTGATTCTAATTAACGGGACATCAATTTGCGACCGATGTAACGCAAACTGCCATGTCGTACGACACTTTCGAGGGATAGCTGCGATCAATGGTCATTTTTGCGCGAAAGATGCGAAACATGAGCGAGATTCTCCGCCAAGCGACGCAAGACAATCGTTATTCGATCATTCGTTCCTGGAGCTCTGGTTCAGAGGCCCATGGGGCGTGACTTGGCCGTGTGTAAAGTTCGCGCGGGCTTTTTTTGCATTCAGCAAAAGCGCGGCGTTCATACATGTAAAGCGTAAGAGAGCTAGCAAGAGGCGGCCAAGCGAATTGATCGTTCGCCGTCGGCTGAACTGCAATGCGGTCAGGCAAAGTACTTCGTGCTGAGCCGCTTCGGTGGCCGCGCAGCGTGCTCCTCCGCGTTTGGGCGCGCAGCCAGCCTCCCCGCTGGCGCCAAAGCACTCGAAGTGGCCACACTCGAATTGTAGATCTCCCGGCCCGACAAAAATATGAAACGTGGCGAAGTCGTCAGCGTTCGGTATGCGTCGGGGAATTCCTCTCGTGCCCTCTCCAGCGGCATAGGTTGTCGATACGATTGAAAAGCGCGCCCAGTTGGGCTTCCATCCACCGACATGACGCTGGGGCTGGAAATGCGCCCTGCGATCGCATCTGAGGCGTGCCGCGGTAGAAATACCTAGCCATGTCCCACTCCTATGCCGTTTCGCCGATTGAGATAGGTTTGACCTCGCGATTGTACCTGCCGACACCCCAAACAGTCGGGCTCGTGAAACAGGGTTATGCTTAGCCTGCATAGTAACGAGATATCGATATTGATTAATGCAACGCGTCCGGCGTAGGCGAATAAATTCTGCGGTCCCGCGCTTTTTTCGACCGATTTCACCACACCGAATTGTCCACTTTTGCTCGCGGCAACCCAGCCCCCGGTTTTCGATTGCAGTGACGCCAAGGTGATCCGGAAGTCCGCCGAGTGCCCGAACGATCTGAGCGCGCTGTGGGTTCGCGCGGACAGCATTGTCCGTATTCTTAATCTGCGCTAGGGGAAACGAACCAAGGATGAACTGCTGACATATGATGCCTCAGGATATGCCTCGTCTAGCAAGAGCGGTCGACAGTGGCTCTGCTGAGAGTCAGGAGGTGGTCCGGCGATTCATGTGGGAAATAAGATCGATCAATTTATGTCTGGAGGAACTTCGCCAATTCCGGGCCGATGTACTTGGCATTACTGGGCCACAGTGGATGATCTTGATGGCCTTGACGGAGTTGGACAGAGAAAACGGTGTTCCGGTCAACGTGGTATCGAAATTTATGCACGTCGACCCTTCATTCGTCACGACCCAATCAAAGCTGCTGGAGAAGAAGGGCTTCCTGCGGCGTAGGACCTCCACAAGCGATGCCCGGGTCGTCCAGATGTCACTGACGGACAAGACTTACAAGCATCTCGCTAGCGTCGCTGCACAACAGGAAGTCCTCGATGAATTTGTTTTTGGTGATTTCGGTCTTCACGAACTGAGTGAGTTCGCTAATAGGCTCACTGCACTCAGGCATCGTCTAGAGAAAGCTCGCTTGAAAGTCGCTCTGGAGTCCTAAGGACCAAAACGCATAATCCTTATGGCGTATCTGAACGAATTCCGACCTCGGCCTGCCGGATAGCTCGCGTCGCCTCGACATCGACCATGAGTGCGGAATCTCGGCATTCGAGCATCGCGAGCGCGAGTTTCTCAAACGGGATCGCGACGAGCGGATAAGACAGCTACTGCGCAGCATGCCAAAGAGCGAGAAGCGTCAATAGCACGGCCGTAATCAGTCGACCGTGAAGATTCCTTTTTCAGGTCGGATTGAGCAGCGGGCGGGCGAAGATTGCGGCCAGGATTTTGTGCAACAAACGCCTGAGCCAGCGGAGGAGACGGCGGAAGTTGTAGCCGACGGCGGCAAGCACGGCGTTGTTGGCATCGCCGTGCTTGAACCAGAGATAGTTGCGTTCCATGCGGTGCTCGGCCTTGAGATGGCCGATGACAGGCTCGATGGCGGATCTGCGGCGCATGGTGCGCTTGATCGACGGCGTGACACCTCGCTTCTGCCCCGAGATGAAGACCCTGAACTTGTAATCCGGCGGCGCGTTGTGGCCGCGGTATCCCTTGTCGAGGAGGAGCCGCTCGATGATGTTGCCGACGAGCTTTTCCATGTCTGGGATGACGGTTTGCAGCGTGTGGCCGTCATAGGGATTGCCGGGCAGCGCCTTCACATGGGTGACGAACTGGCCGCCCCGGGCGTGGCTGAGCGTGGTTGCGACGGAGACCTTGACGCCGAACTCGTAAGGGCGATGGGCCTTGCCCTTGCCGATGCATTCGACTTCCGGCGCATGCAGCGAATAGACCTTCGGCCCGCGCTGGCGCTGCTGCTGCTCGTGGACGCGGCGCGCCAGCAATAACAGCTTCGAAAATCTCCCCTCGAGCGCGGCGTCGCCCGCGATCTTGCGGCTGACGTCGCGCATGACCCGGCCGAGATAGGTGCGCAACGTCTTCAGCGCCCGCCTGGCGCGCTTGAACTGCTTGGCATGGGCGTAGCGCTGATGTTTTATCAGGGCGAACTTGCCCACCCTCGCATAGGACTGGCGTAAACCCACCCCGGTGAGCTGCGCCAGCCGCACCAGCTTCTCGCGCGCCCGGTTCAGAAGCTTGGCATCGGTCGGAAACATCACGTTCTTGGGCTGCACCGTCGTGTCGACGATCACCCGGGAGAACTCGGACGGTTTGATCGCCTTGGTCCTGACGGCAACCGACAGGCTCTCCTGCAGCAGGGCCTGAAGCCGCTCCTCCCCCATCCGGTTGCGCCAGCGCGTCAACGACGAGCGATCGAACACCAGCCGGTGCTGGAAGAACTCCTCGCCGCAGAAGAACTGGTAATAGGGGTTCTCCACCCAGCGCTCGCACAGCACCTCGTCGGACAGGTCATAGGTGTGCTTGAGGATCGCGAGCCCCGCCATCAAGCGCGTCGGCAGCGGCGGCTGGCCAGGGCCGTCCGTGTAGACCGCTCCGAACGCCTGCTCCAGGAAGCCCCAATCCACCATGCGCGCCAGCGTCACCAGCGAATGCTTCATGTCGATGATCTGATCGAGCCGGGAGCGAAACAGATCCTGCTCGCCGGTCTCGCGCCGCTCTCGTGGCCGCATCCAAACCTCCGCTCACCCACTCTGACGAGCAGAGAATCACGACCGCCGATTCGACGGAATCCCTCATTCGATTTTGCAAGGAAATCGGCCCCGCCATCGCGATTGCCGGCAAAATCAATCGCCGGCATTCCTCGAATTAGCCCGTAACTTCAGGCTGTTCGCGTTACTTCACGGACGACTAATCAATAGTCAGAGACAAGCGCTAAATTTTACCAACTATTCCGTGATGGGACATCAAAAGGTAACTTTAGGCCGTCCTACAGCGCCCTTTTTGTTGGACCTCGATTAATGACCTGCCTAAGCAGATCGACTCCTAGGTAAGCTTGACCTGGAGGCCCGCGGCACGTCCTGATCGCGGACCTCAATTGCCATCCGAGCCCTTTGGGGCTGTCGCTCGGGCTGGCTCGGCTTCTTGTATCTGCACATCGAACCAGCCAAGGTCCCTTAGCTCGCGCGCTTTCTTTTCGGCTCCGTCCCGACTATCTCGC
The DNA here is from genome assembly GCF_043203335.1 of Bradyrhizobium sp. RDI18. Taxonomy (NCBI): domain Bacteria; kingdom Pseudomonadati; phylum Pseudomonadota; class Alphaproteobacteria; order Hyphomicrobiales; family Nitrobacteraceae; genus Bradyrhizobium; species Bradyrhizobium sp. RDI18. Next base: position 2,106,155 of record NZ_JBICRN010000008.1, read on the forward strand.
TTCAATACAATGCGGCTTGCACCATCGCGGGCAAAGATCAAATAGGCCATTCTTCAGTTCATATTTGGTCTGAGTCCGAGCGAAAAGAGGTTGCAGGCATTTTCGCGCTGCGACCTTCGGGCTTAACTATAAAAACGCTCGATCCGCCTGCCCGATATTTCGGATACTGATCTCTGCAATAAGGACTGTGGAGTCATATTTTGCTGTTCCTAATGAGGAACAGAACGGTTGTGCAGCACCGAGACACGATTAATGCAGAGCCCGTTTACCGTGTAAAGTGGCGTTCGGGAATGGTCATCGATCAGATGACATTTAACAAGATCATTCCGGCAACTGTACCGATGCGTGCGAGGTCGGCCCAATGGCGAGCCCTTGTAACGTGCGGCCGATCGCCAGAGCCGACCGTTGCGACGATATTGTAGGGTACTGCAAGTGCGTAGCCGACACAAAGGCCGCTACACTACGATCGCCCTTGATCAGTGCCAGGAAGAAAATTGACGTGAGCACGTTGACCGCAATTCCGCCGGCCACCGCTCAATTCCAGAACGCCTGCCGCAGCGGCAAGTCCCCTTTCCAAAGGCGACGCAGGACGTTCATGTGGACCAATCCGGTATGGGACGGCAATGCCTCGAAGCCGAAAACGGCTGACGGTGTATCTGCGCATGTTAATGCGACCGGGCAGACAACACTGCCACCGGCAACGCGTCTGCAAGATGCACTGAACGCCTGGGCGATTTTGCTAACCGCCTGCTCTTTTGCTGAGGGACTCAGAAAGGGCATAAGCGCCTGAAAGAAGCTTGTAACAGCCACATGCCTTTTGCTCGAGACCCTTGCGTTCATGGATCTGCAAGACGCCACGCATCTTGCAAATTAACCTTTGTTCTTCAGATCGGATTAGCGTCTCGGTTACACCCGCGCGGCGCAACCCCAACGCGAACGAAAGGTAGTCATGGGTAATTGGAAGCACGTGAGTGCCCAGAGCATCACTCGCCAAACAGAGCCAGCTCGCGAGCCGCTGTTCGCGATCGTGCCGAACCCCGCACAATCCCGTCTGAGCGCAATGCAAGGTCAGCGCTTGAACGTACCGAAAAAGCTGTTCTCGGATTTCAGGACGCTCCTTCGTCACCCGACGCAAATCCTCGACACGGATCCTGTGCGCACTTCCGGGAAAGAGCACAACAGATTGGTGCGTCGAAATATGCCCTACCACTAAGAGCGAAGCGCCGACCGCTCCCCAATGTCCTATCACCGCCGATTCAAGGATGCTTTCCGCCGCGACAATTCTCAGCGAGACGAGGCCCGCCTCGATAAAATAGACGTAATCAAGATGCTTTTTCGGCTCCTGCAGGATCATGCGTTCTTTCAGCACGATCGGCTCAAGGAACGCGCCTATTGCCGCGAGGTCTTGCAGAGAAAGACTGGCGAGGATCGCATTTTTCACAAAGGAGCGCGTACGAGGACGCATCTTAACAGGCCGGTCGAGCATCGGCTGTTTGCCGGAGACCTTCGTGAGTGCTGCATCTCTTGAGCCGTCAAGCGCTTCGCGGACGGTGGACACATGGTCGGTCATAATGCGGCCCCCTCTCCCGACATGCGGCGGTCACCTCGCTGACACGTAACGAAAAATTGATTTGGGACTGTAAGGAAACTTTCATCCTGATTAATGCAATGAGCCTGGCGTTGAAGCTCAAATTCCGCGTTCGAGCGCCCTTCCTCGACGGATTCAATACCTCCCCTGTCGAACTGCTTCTCAAGTGCGGTGTCCGCCAGGGCGCCTCAGCCCGCCAACGCGAGCGTTGCGCGGAGCCTCCGCTCGATAGATTCCACGAGCGGTTGGCTTTTCCGTTGCCGAACGATACGGCGCCGCGGGGCTACAGCAACGGATGTCCTTCTCGATGACATAGAACTCGGCGATGTGCTTGAGCGCCTCGCCCGCAATGGGCCGAAGGACCAGGAGTGGCAAGTTCGCACAAGTTACGCCGCGCGCCGATCGGCAGAATTGAGAGCAAAGGCTGAGGTCGATGAAACAGCGTCGGCCAGCATGATCAAATTGAACCGAAGATTGAGTCCGACCATCATTGGTGAAGCGCACGCCACCATCAACTCGTCGTTGGGCCGATGCCCTTCGTCCTCTAAGCTGGGTGACACCTGCCCGTCAGTTCGTCGTCAGCTTGCCTGAGTATCATTCGCAGCGGGGCGTAAGCAGCCCGAACTCACTGCGACGAAACGTACCCCGAAGGGACCCGCGAATCGTCATGTAGACTCGAATCAGTGGCTTATCCACACACGCTACCTGAGGTGACGAGCTGAGTCAGTCGGTGGACAGCGACAGCTTTACCCGCCGTTATCAACCGTATTCTATGGCGGTAGCTCCAGACCGATCGCGTAAAAAGCGAATAACTAGCGATTTCATAGTGCACTCCTTCCATCCAGACGACGATGATCGGAACAAATGTGGAGAGTGAGCTTCCTATGGCTCCGTAATGAAACAGGACGGCCGAGATCGACATCTCGCAAACTCCGCCGGTAACAAATGGCTCGTCCGTTGAAGCTTGTTGGCCTGGCTGTATTGGCAGTGGCGACTTCACGTGTGCTGTTACACGCAACCCAACGCGTTCCAGCCGCTTGAATTCACCAAAAAAGGCGCCAAAACGCGGAAATTAACCGTAGATGCGCAGCTCATTGCATTAATCAGGATCTAGATATTCGTTAAATTCAGCGATCCTCGCGAAGCGCTCAGCGAGCTGCTTCGCCAAGAACGTGCACATCAGACTTGGCATCGCTGCACCTCACCTGCGGGCATGGTGGAAGCGGCGAAGACGCATGGTGAAACGGTGAAGACAATGTAGGGAGGCTATCTACGGAATGCCCGGCTAGAGGCGAACATCGCAAAGCTTCCATTTTGGCTCGATTGAGAGCCTATGATCTGTGGTGGCCCCGAGATAGCGCGCGAGGCTTGCATCTACGATGCTACCTCGGTGACATGGATTCCACTGTCGGCCTGATCTTCCGGTCACCCCCAAACACACCTGAAAATTCGCGATGAAGCCACGGTGCGCGGCTTCGCCAAAGGATGACGCTGTTGACAAGTTTTCAAGGGTTGGTTGTTCCACACTGTGCCACATCTATGAGCGGTTCGATTGATGATAGCTTAAGTGAGATGAAATCAGTGCGGAACGACATTTGGCGTTGTCGTAAGTTGCTTCAAAACGAGTTGCCTGATGAGCAGCGAAAAATCATCGAGCAACGCCTGGTTGAACAGTGTTCTGCTTTCGATCAGCTCTTGGCGACCACATTTCCCTTCACGTTGAGGCTCAGGTCAACTTCAGTGCCTGTGCCGCTCAACACCTAACCAAACTTAACCAGCATGAGCTCCTATCCTCCCTATCCTTCGGCTCCCCTGCGATCCAGCCCACTGAGTTGATCAATGGAAGTGAAATGGTGGCAAATGCGATGCAAGATACTAGGCAGGGTGTTGATTCCTATCATTGCATCGAGGTGATGGCCCCGGGGCGCCGGCGGCGACGACGATGGATAGGCGAGGAGAAGGCCCGCATCGTGGAGCAACGTTTTCAGAAGGGTGTGAACTTTGTACGCGGTCTTTGGCGCAATCGCGTTGCCTGCGGAAGGCCGCGATCGGCCGCCAGCTGAGCAAATCCGTCAGCAAGTCAGAGCGGAGAGGCCGCAATCTCCGGATGCAAAACAAAAAGCAGAGCCAGCTTGAAATTTCAGCATAGGCGCTTCTTTAAAGCGAACGATCTTTGCCGAAGGTGGGAGCAGCAGGTGATCGCAGTAACGCCTCATACCATTCACACCTCGACGTTAAGGTTCAATGCCCGATCTTACTCCGGCAGGATGATCGGCTCCTGGCAGAGCAGAGTCATCACCCAGCGGCCAGGACGGTGCGATCGCCCACGCGGTCATTTGTTGAAATCATCGCATGCATTTGGGATATTTTGGACGATTTTCGGGATGAAATTCACCTCAAGGCCGGGGAGCCGATTATGCGATACGATCGGATAGACGCCCGCATCCTCGAGATCGTGCAAAAGAATAACCGCCTAACTTCCGAGGTGATCGGCGCAATGGCAGGGCTTTCTGCTACCGCGTGTCAACGCCGACTGAAGAGGCTCCGTTCGGAAGGCATTATAGAGGCCGATGTTTCAATCGTTTCGCCGAAAGCGGTGGGCAGACCCATTCAAATGCTGGTGCTGGTGACCCTGGAGCGAGAGCGTTCAGATATAATCGATAGATTCAAGAAGGCCATCAGATCGTCAGTTGAGGTCGTCAACGGCTTCTACGTCACCGGCGACGCGGACTTTGTCCTGTACGTCACCGCGCCCACCATGGAAGATTATGAGGAGTTCACTCGGCGATTCTTTTATGTGAACCCGGACATCAAGAGCTTCAAAACAATGGTCGTATTGGATCGCGTAAAGGCGGGCTTTGCTGTTCCAGTTGAGACACCATCCGAGAATTGATTACACGTTGGTGCCGGCGTTTCACCCCGCGGATCGACGCGTTTTGCGCCTTTCGTCACTTACCGGACATAGAACCGCCGATGAATTCGCTCGGCTTTTCCATATTGATGAAGAAGGCTTTGAAACGCTTCCGTTCTCCCTTTCGGTACGACAGCAAGCGATAGGTGTCTCACGCAGCACAATGCTGACGGCCGATTGCCCGCTTCGAACCAGCCTGAGCATCAGAACTGAAATACATGCTGCCGATACAACGTCGCCAAGGGTAACTCCGCCGTCGAGCCGGGCACGCCGGATGGCAGCACCCCTCCTCTAATCGATTGGCGCGTTTGCTTCCGGACGGAAGCGTGCGCAGGCCGCAAACCGTCGCCCACCAATTGATCATCTCTGGCCTGGCTGTTGCTTGAAGCTCGCCTGCGTCGCTCTCACGAGATCGATGTTGCGCATCCCGCAGTTGCATAGGGGTTCGATGTTGGCCCTAATGGCCATCGCTATTGCGACCGTGGGCATCATCGCTCGAAACCCGGATAACGGCAGCTAGTTGTGACCTGCCAGGCGATACTTGGTTTCCTGATTGAGAACCCACATGATTGACCGGCATCTCAGGTCGCATTCGATCAGAAAGGGCTCGTTGGAGGACCTTGTCTAGTCGGATCAGGGGAACCAGGCGCTACGGAGTCACACATATCAAGCTTCTTATCGGAATCAACGCCCGGCCTCACTTGCTTACTAGAACAGAAGACTATTCTTCAATTGCAAGGCAAACTCGATGAGGTCTCCTGTGGCCTTCCGGCATCTTAGGAGCCGAGATTGCATCACGCGCCTCGAAATCGCACGGCTAGTGCTAGAATTCCTCCGACAAATGGGCGATAGATTCCTTTTATGGTTCGACTGCCAAAACTAGTAGGCTTTTCTGGGTTGACAATCTCGGCCTCGAAGACCCCGCACTGGTCATTCGTTCTGACACTGACATCTTGAAAATCCAAGAATTCGCCAGTTGCCGGCGCATATGATTTGTATACGGCTTCCTTTATTGCGAACAACAATTTCGGGCCGAAGCGACTGCTGGACCACTCCTTGCGCTCGATTTCCTCGCAGGTGCATACGAACGGCAAAAGGTCCGGTTCGAGCGGTTGTTGATCTTCAATGTCCAATCCCAGAGCGAGCACATTCTTGGAAATTCCGACAACAGCTCCGCAATCAGATGAAGAGTGTGAAATGCTCCCGACGACTCCCGAAGGCCAAAGAGGAGCCCGATCTACTCTCGACAAAATCGGAACAGGAGCGAAACCCAATTTACGCAGTGCCTCATGAGCGTGATGCCGTCCCCAGGCGAACTCACGCCGACGACGAAGCGATACGTTCCCCAACATGACGTCTTCAGCCGGAAATGGGAGGGGAAACGGGTCATATATTGATCCGCCAGAAAAGCTGATGTCGTGTGCCAAAGCTGCGGCGATAGCAGCCCCTAACGTCGTGAGCGTTTTCATAGATTGGGCGAACCTTTGTTCTGGAAAAGTGTGAAGCTGCAAATCTGCACTTGCTTTACGATAGCTAACCTGAGACCGCAGGCCACTCAAGGCCCGCAGCGTCAGAGACGAAATCATGCTCTGCGACGCTCAATATTTCGACGGCAGGATCGGACCGATCGAGCGCGCATCGGACGAGCTCTGCGCTGAGGCGACCCGCTTTCGAGATCGATAGCCCTCGCGCCACACCTGGCTGGCCGAATTGCATCACCATTGTCGGGGCTGTCGCAGAGTGCTCAGAGTGGACGGGTACGGCTTTGAACAAACGGTGAGGCAGAGATCGGAGGCGGGTTGATACTCTGCTTGTGGACCTCGAGCAGAATTATGTAGTCTACGTGTAATCTAACGTGTGGGGCGACCCTCCATTATGACGTCGAACCCACGAGGGCGACTTTGTGCTGCGCGCACGTGCAACGAGCTCCATTCCGTTCGCTCACTGCATTTGATCCGTGCCGCGACCGATGAACTCGAGCACCGACTGCGCCTTGTGGATCTCACGTGCGAGGCAATTGAAGATCCGGGTCGCAGATTCAAGTGTGACGACAAGTCCAACCCTCTCGCATGATAGCTCAAAATGGTGCGCAACCTGTTCGTTGGTGGGCGCAATGCCACTTTGCAGCGAGCTCATGGCTAATGATGCGAGCATGTGCTCGACCACGTCTTTTTCGGCCTGAGTCAAGAAATGCTTCCTTCTGAATGTTGGCTCGCCTGTTATCGACGTTGTGGTCGCCGTCGAAGGTCCGGCCAAAGCCGCTCCGCTTCCGCGCCTGTGTTGCCACGACGGTCACATCATTCGGGCTAAGGAAACTTGGGCGAGACAGCTTCCGTCGACTTCCAGACTCTACTTCTGGGCTGCGGTAAGCAGAACAAGACTCAAAGACGACCCTGCGCACACGATCTCGGAGGTTCGAAACGTCTGCCGGATCCGCAGCCTCACCGATTGGGCCGCTTCGGCTTGACACGAACTCGAAAACGGCGGCGTCGACCTCTGCACGCATGGCGGGGGTCCGCAATTACACGAACATGGTGATCATGCCGGCGCAACCGCCGGCCCCCGGTGAGCAGCGGACTGAGATTTTCCCAACGTGCCCCACGAAACGAGGAGAAAGCAGCAACCATCATAGTAGTTCAGCTCCTTCGCAGCGATACCGCACTTCCTAGGAACACGGCGCCCTCGCCACCTGCATGCCAAGATCGGCTAAGAAGACCGCAACGTACCACGCGGCCCAGCCATTGCGGCGCACGCCTCACCTACATGGGTGACTCTGCCTACGGGTGGCCGGCCGTCCCAAGCGCTTGCACGGACTGATCTACCTCCCACGTCGCACCACTACGAGCCCTCTTACGAGCCCTCTTGGATTTGTAGATCTTTCCTTGACTCCGATTTGTTTCGACCTGCCATCACGCGAAGTGACTCAGCCTCTCGAAACGCACACCGAATGAAAGCGTCACGAGGATGCTCGCGAAGACACGAATCTCTTAATGCGAACGTTGCGTGGCACTCAAATTTGAGTTGCTGATGATGGATTTTGTCAGCATTTTTTCAAGCCTGCAACCTGACGCAACGTGAGATTCAAGCTGTTTTTGTTGGGCTTGCGGCTTTTCGGGATTTGGGTACTTGCGAGTTCTTATCGAAGAGCTGATCGCAGGCGAGTGAGGGTTCATCACCGGAACCGTGGCGTCCATCTCTCGATCAGGTCTGTTCATCCTCTTCGTCGTGATCCTGCTCGCCGACCGAGCTGCAGGTAAGTACGGTCAGCGTCCGCCCATATTGACCGAGGCCGACTACCTCTTCGGCGGCCTTGTACACGCGCTCACAGCCCTTCTACAGGCTCGTGTTCCTAAGCAAGACATCACCCTCGACTCCGTGGGGGTACTGGGTCACGACTTCGAACAAAGGTAACAAGTCAAGGATGGCTTGCAGGGACTGCTGCCCTTCATGGAGCTCCTGGTCGCTGTATTCCGTGTAGACGAAGCGCGTGTTGCTTAAGGTATGTCTGCCGCCAGCGATCACATCGGACTCGGCTCCCTGCACGTCCATCCAGATGAAATCGATGTGTTTTAAGTTCGCCTCGCTGCACCAGTCATCCAACTGTCGAGTTTCAACTGAGATAGGATGATCAAACCGAACCAGTCATGTTCCACGAGATGATTCTTGGGTCGGCGTATTGAGCCAGAGAGATCCCATTCCTTCGCATCTGCATTTCCATTGCTTGGATGGAAATCGATCATGCCATTTCGGTCACTGATCGCGATCTCAAATAGCTTCACCTTGTTGAGGTAAGATCCATGTTTTTCTTAAAGCGAGCAGCCGCTCGGGGATCTGGCTCAAAGCAGTAGAGCTGAGCCTGCGGGCAGAGCTCGAGTTTCGCGTATCGGTTCCGTCGTTGCAGCCGATGTCCAAGATAACGCGATCCGGCTTTTGAAGAAGAGAAACAATCTGCTGATGTACTGTTAAGGAAGATGTGGGTTCCATAGAAATATGCGGTCTCTTAGAGAAGGCCTGCTGAAGCCTAGACAGCAGTCCTGTGGAGAACTTCTGGAGAGCGCTCGGCAGCTGCCTACTTACATGGCCTCGCGGAGGTCCGTTGAACTTTGACGCACGCCCTCCCTGCGCAATGTATATCAATGTATATATAGTGCATGCGCCGGCGTGACGATAAAGGGATGGATTATGCGCGCCTCTCGATCAATACGTGGCTTTTTAGGATGCGGTCGCCGGCGTATCTCGGGCTCTTCAACAGGCGCGTCGTACCATGTCATTGCTGCCGAAATGCAAAGTAGCTCGTCACAATCGCGCCACAGCTCAAGCAAAGGGCGGCTCCAGCATTCATTGCCCGGGCCGATGCTGACTTTGCGGCCTAACCGCCTGATTTGAATCGGCTTTCAGTTAGACTTCGCAAATGACAGCCTTCCCTTGCGCGTAACCGGAGAGAGAATGGCGGCTCAGGATTCACAGCGGCGCGTGGCGCTGATCACGGGCGTCACCGGCCAGGACGGTGCCTATCTGGCCGAATATCTGCTTGGCCTCGGCTATGAGGTCCACGGCATCAAGCGGCGGTCGTCCTCGTTCAACACGGCGCGGATCGATCACCTCTACCAGGACCCGCATGCCCGCAACGTGCCGTTCCTGCTGCAGTACGGTGACATGACCGACTCGACCAACCTGATCCGGCTGATGCAGCAGATCAGGCCGACCGAGATCTACAACCTCGCTGCCCAGAGCCATGTCGGCGTCAGCTTCGAAAGCCCGGAATACACCGCCAACGCCGACGCGGTCGGCGTTCTGCGCCTGCTCGAGGCGATCCGCATTCTCGGCATGGAAAAGGAGACGCGCTTCTACCAGGCCTCTACGTCGGAATTGTACGGCCTGGTCCAGGAGATCCCGCAGAAGGAGACCACGCCGTTCTACCCTCGCTCGCCTTACGGCGTCGCCAAGCTGTACGGCTACTGGATCACAGTCAACTACCGCGAGGCCTACGGCATGTTTGCCAGTAACGGCATCCTGTTCAACCATGAGAGCCCGATCCGCGGCGAGACCTTTGTCACCCGCAAGATCACGCGCGGCGTTGCCCGCCTCGAGGTGGGGCTGGAGGACACGCTCTATCTCGGCAATCTCGAGGCCAAGCGCGACTGGGGGCATGCGAAGGACTATATCGAGGGCATGCACCTGATCCTGCAGGCGGATCAGCCTGACGATTTCGTGCTCGCCACCGGCGAGACGCGCTCGGTGCGCGAACTGATCGAAGTCGCCTTTGCCGAAGTCGGCCGCAGCATCGAATGGCACGGCAAGGGCGTCGAGGAGACCGGTGTCGACAAGAAGTCCGGCAAGACCGTGGTGCGCATCGATCCGGAGTATTTCCGGCCCACGGAGGTCGACCTTCTGATTGGCGACGCCAGCAAGGCGCGGGAGAAACTGGGCTGGAAGCCCAAGACGCCCTTTGCCCAGCTGGTCAAGGAGATGGTCGCGAGCGACCTCGAAGACGCGCGACGGGAGGCGGCTCATGGTAAGCATTCCCTTTGAGCTGAAGGGCAAGACCGTCTACGTCGCCGGCCATCGCGGCATGGTCGGTTCCGCACTGGCGCGCCGGCTGGGGCGTGAAGATGTCGAACTGCTGACAACGACCCGCAATGAGGTCGATCTGCGTGATCAGGGGGCGGTCAACCAATGGTTCGCCGCCAGACGTCCGCAGGTGGTGTTTCTCGCTGCCGCCAAGGTCGGCGGCATCGTCGCCAACAACACGCTTCGCGCCGAATTCCTCTACGACAATCTGGCGATCGCGACCAACGTGATCCATGCGGCGCATGTCAACGGAGCCGAGAAGCTGATGTTCCTCGGCTCCTCCTGCATCTACCCCAAGCTGGCGCCGCAGCCGCTGCGCGAGGATTCCATGTTGACCGGCCCACTGGAGCCGACCAACGAGCCCTATGCGATTGCGAAGATCGCCGGGATCAAGATGGTGGAGGCCTATCGGAGCCAGTATGGCGCCGACTTCATCAATGTGATGCCGACCAATCTCTATGGCCCCGGAGACAATTATCGTCCCGAATATAGCCACGTCGTGGCTGCGTTGATCCGCCGTTTCCATGAGGCGAAGGCATCCGGCGCCAGCGAGGTCGTGGTCTGGGGCACCGGCACGCCACGGCGCGAATTCCTCTATGTCGACGACCTCGCGGACGCCTGCATCCATTTGATGAAGACCTATTCGGATGACGAACTAGTCAATATCGGCACCGGCGAGGACACCACGATTGCCGAATTCGCCCGTGTCGCGGCCGCAACTGTCGGCTATACCGGCGAGATCAGCTTTGACACCTCGCGCCCCGACGGCACGCCGCGCAAGCTGCTCGATGTCTGCCATCTCACCGCGCTCGGCTGGCGAGCCCGCACCTCGCTGAGGGAGGGCATTGCGTTGGCGTACCGGGCATATCTAAACGAGAACCACAGGTCGCGGCAGAGTAGTCCTCCGCGTGCCGAACAAGCGAGCGTGATCCGGGACCCATAAGCAATCGGCCTGTGAAGACTCTCCTAGCGCTTGAGCGGGAATCGATCGTTCGGGCAGAAGGGGTTTGAGATGCACGCTTTTTTCAAGCTGTAGGGCTCGAAGGATTGCAAATTCGACGACGAGAAGCAGGCCAAACAAGGTGCTTTTCTTGTCATCGTCCCTCATATTCAGCCCAACAATCGGAGGTTTCGTAGGCTCGAACGGATAATATTTGATGAAGGTTGTGCTTCAATCTTTCCAAGATCAAAACGGCAATGTTCTCTGCCGTAGGATTCTCCAATCCCTCGACTTCGTTTAGGCATCAATGATCAAGTGCACTGATGATCTAGGTCAGAAAAGTTTACGACGAATCCGGTGACAGGATTGGACTGCACCCCTCAAGTGAGACACGATAATCTCGGTGACAGGCATTCCGAGGATGACCTGTGGCAGCAAGAGGGAAGAACCGTCAGTTTCCGACGGCGTACAAACTGAAGGCGATCAAGCGTGTCGAGCAAGGCGAAGCCGTTCTGCCTGTGGCTCGCGAGCTTGGGATATCCCGCAAGATCCTGCACGACTGGATCAAGGCTTGGAAGGCGCATGGGCCGGAGGGATTGAACCGCAAGCCGGGACCGAAGCCTGGCCCCCGGAAGCTAAAAGCTCCAGCAACCTATGACGACAAGCGGTCTGCACTGGCGCGAGCGAATGCCCGCATCGCCGAACTCGAACGGCTGGTCGGCCGCCAACAGATGGATCTCGATTTTTTTCGGCAGGCCTTGCGCGCATTGGAGCGTCCGGTAGCGCAAGGCAAACCCGCATCCGCATCATCGAAGTCATCCAAGCCATGACATCGGAGGCAACGGATTCCAACGCCGACGTGCAACGGCTCTGCAGCTTGGCCGGGCTGCCGCGCGCGACCTATTACCGGCATCTCAACAGACGCAGTCGTGAGACGGCCGACTGCGAGTTGCGCGACCAGCTCCAACGCATTTGCCTAAAGCATCCGTTCTACGGCTACCGGCGCGTGACAGCGACCATCCAACGCAAAGGCATGATCGTAAATGCCAAGAAAGTGCTCAGGCTCATGCGCGAGGACAATCTTCTCGCACAGCGCAAGGCGCCATTCCTGAAGCCACCTGCACAGCGACCAAGGGACATCGTCGTGGTGCCCAATCTCGTGCGCGGCCTGGTACCGTCCGCTCCTGATCAGATCTGGGTCGCGGACATCACCTACGTCCATCTCGCCAAGACCTTCGCCTATCTCGCGGTCATCCTCGACGCCTTCTCGCGCAAGGCGGTTGGTTGGGCCTTCGAGAACACGCTCGATGCCTCACTCGCGATCGCGGCATTGGACAGGGCAATCGAAGCCCGCAAGCCGCAGCGCGGCAGCCTGATCCACCACTCCGATCGCGGCGTGCAGGGCGGATTCAATCGGTCCTTGCAACACTTTGTGTATCGCTCATTCGTAGCAATTCGTCGAGAGTTTCCGCGGGTGTTTTCCAGCCAAGGGTTTTGCGAGGCCTGGTATTGAGTGCAAGAGCAACGGCCTCAAGGTCATCGGCGTTGTGCATGCTGAGGTCGGTGCCTTTTGGAAAGTATTGGCGTAGCAACCCATTGGTGTTCTCGTTGCTGCCGCGCTGCCATGGGCTATGAGGGTCGCAGAAGTAGACCTGCACGCCGGCGTCGATCTTCAGATGTGCGTGCTGAGCCAGCTCAGCTCCTTGATCCCAAGTCAGCGATCGACGCAGTTGCTCTGGCAAGGTGATGATCTTGCGGGTGATCGCGTCGCGCACTGCCACGGCCCCATGACCGGCGAGTGCCGGTCCATTCTTCACGCGAGCTTCGAGGCCATGACCAGTCATGCGCGGCAGGTGCAGCAGCATGGTGAAGCGCGTCGTACGCTCCACCAAGGTCCCGATCGCGGAACTTCCGACGCCCAAGATGAGGTCTCCCTCCCAGTGGCCAGGCACGGCTCGATCTGCCGCCTCCGCCGGACGTTGGCTGATCATGATCTCGGGAGAGATGAAGTTTCTGCCTTGCCTGCGTGCACGCGCCCTTGGCATCCGCAGCGCCCGCCCGGTACGCAAGCAGGCCGTCAGTTCGCGGCGCAAAGCTCCTCGACCTTGCACATACAGTGCCTGATAGATCGCCTCGTGACTGATGCGCATCGTCTCATCCTCGGGGAAGTCGAACCGAAGGCGGCGAGCAATTTGTTCCGGGCTCCATGCCGTTGCCCAGCGTCTGTTCTGTCGATGTACAGCCCGACGCCCCTTCCACACTACCTTGGGGCCGACGAGGGGCGCCCCGTCCGCAGACGCGATCATACCGGCAAGCCTGTCTTGCACATAATCTCGGAGTAACGGATTAACTGCCAACTTCGCTGGCTTTGGCCGCCGGGCCGACCGATCAGCGTGCCATTGTGCCGTGGTCGCTCGATAATCTAGAGCGCCGCCGCGGGTCGCCGCATTGCGTCGGAGCTCACGAGAGATCGTGCAGGGAGGGCGATCAAGCTGACGCGCGATAGCTCGCACTCCCTGACCTTGCGCGCGCAAAATGGCGATCTCCTCCCGTTCGGCGAACGAAAGGTAGCGCCCTGATGGAGGTTTTGACGACCGCGAGAAATGTGTTGGTGGCACGCCGCCCGCCCTCCGGAACCAGCGTACTCCGACCGCCGGCGACACCCTGGCGTCTACCGCAGCATCCTCGCTCGAGCGCCCGGAGGCAATCGCGATCCAGAACTGTCTACAATTCTCTCGCCGCGCCCCTGAAGGGCGGCCTGGCGATCTCAACGCTGCTCGCACACACCGATCCGAACGCCTGAATCTCTTCATCGCAACCTCTTTTGCTAGAGTGTTGCGAGGACCGATTGAATCCGCCCAATACGCCTCGATCGCCTATCGCCAAATATTGGCGGATCGTGACATCACGATCAGCATGAGCAGGCCGGGCAACCCGTTCGACAACGCCAAGGCTGAGAGCTTCATGAAGACGCTCAAGGCCGAAGAGGTAAACGGCAAGGCGTTCTCCGACATCAGAGACGCGCGCCGCCGGATCGATAGCTTCATCGCGGACGTCTACAACAAGGAACGCCTGCACTCGGCGCTCGGCTATCAATCACCCCTTGAGTTCGAAGCCGCGTTCGCGCAAAACAAGGCACGATAACCCGTCGTGGCAACCGCACTGTCACCGAGATTATCGTGTCTCACTTGAGGGGTGCAGTCCAGGATCAGAGCCGGCTCCGCAAATTTGAACAGGTCGATAAGTGGAGTTTCTGCCTGACAGCGGGCACGCTGGTGCCTGCGAATCAGGAGTGACGATGAGCAGACGAGCACGCCGGAACCACACACCGGCCTTCAAGGCGAAGGTGGCGCTTGCCGCCGTCAAGGGCGACCGGACGATAGCTCAGCTTGCCGAGCAGTTCGACGTCCACCCCAATCAGATTACGGCGTGGAAGGCGCAGCTGGAGGGCGGCGCTTCCGGAGTTTTTGGATCTGGCAGCGCTGCGCCGGCCACGCCTGCGATCGATGTGAAGTCGCTGCATGCCAAGATCGGGGAGTTGACGCTGGAGAACGATTTTTTAGAAGGAGCGCTCACCAAGGCGGGATTGCTGAGCGCAAAGCGATGATCGACCGCGAGCATGATCTGTCGATCACCAGGCAGGCGGAAGTTTTGCAGATCAGCCGCGGCAGCGTTTATTACCTGCCGCGGCCGGTGCCGGACGCCGATCTCGCGATCATGCGGCGTCTCGACCGGCTGCATCTGGAGTTTCCCTTCGCCGGTTCGCGAATGCTGAGAGGCCTGCTGGCTGCCGAGGGGTGCAAGATCGGCCGCCGGCATGTCAAGACGCTGATGCGGCGGATGGGGATAGAGGCGCTCTATCGCCGTCCGCGCACCACCAGACCCGAGCCCGGCCACAAGATCCATCCATACCTGCTGCGCGGCATGGAGATCACGCGACCGAACCAGGTCTGGGCGATGGACATCACCTACATCCCGATGGCGAGTGGCTTCGTCTATCTCGCCGTGGTGCTGGACTGGGCAACACGTCGTGTTCTGTCGTGGCGGCTGTCGATCACCATGGAAGCGACCTTCTGCGTCGAGACGCTGGAGGATGCCTTGGCTCGTCACGGCAAGCCGGACATCTTCAACACCGATCAGGGCTCGCAGTTCACCGGACAGGCTTTTACCGGCGTGCTCGCCGACAACGGCATCGCGATCAGCATGGACGGCAAGGGCGCATGGCGGGACAACGTGTTTGTCGAACGGCTCTGGCGCAGCATCAAATACGAGGAGGTGTACCTGCGGGCCTATGACAGCGTCAGCGAGGCGCGCAGCTCGATCGGCCGATATCTCGACTTCTATAACAGCAGGCGTCCCCATTCGAGTCTTGACGGCAGCACGCCGGATCACGCCTACTTCACCCCGCTGCCACTCCGCATGGCAGCCTAACCCCGGCAGAGGCTCCACCTATCGACGCGGAAACTCTGTTCAGACGACCGGGACCAGCTCTATCCCTGGTCCATCGAGTTGCACCTCGACCCTATAGGAATGGCCGTGCACGCGGCTGCACCTATGTGTGGGCGGCACGTTCGGGAGCCGGTGAGCCGTTTCAAAGGCTTGGGATATCTTCATCGGATGCGCAGATGCTTATAGGATTTCAATGCTCAGCCCAGTTCGGATAACTGAGTAGTACCCATGATTTCGCGTATGAATTGGGGCATCCATCAGCTAAAGGGGCAATTGGATTCAGGGGGTGAGGCATTCGGCATCTACCCCGATCAACGTAGTCACCCAGAAAACTTAGACGCATAGCTTTGGGTTCGACTCCGCGTTCCCAGCTTCGCAGAGAAATCACTTGTAGGATTGGCGCGGCCAGCACACAAGCTTCTTAGGACTGTGAGCGATGCGTGGCCGATTTCCTCGGCCGTTGCCGGCCACTGAGGGCACCCGCCCATGAACTCGGCCAGATCCCATCGCGGCCCTCGCGTCAGTCGACCTTGGCCGACTTGGCGAAGGACTCGCGTGAAGCCATCGGAATGGCGCCTCCGCGGGTCGGGTCCGCGAAGGTGCCACCGGCCGAGGCGTAGTCCTTACCTGTACAACGCTCAAGGACGATGCCAATCGCCTCGACATTCGGGATGTCCGACTCGTGCAGCTCGGGCATCGAGGACTTGCGGGCAAGTGCCGCCTCTACGTAGGGAGCCAGCTCCTCTTCTTTACGTCGGACGCGCTCGTCTTCCCGCTCTTTCAGAGCAGGCATGACCTCTTTGGCGAACAGCTCAAGTGCCTCACAGATATGCTCGTGCTTATTCATGCCGCACTGCTGGATAAAGATCATCTGGTCGATACCGACATCAGCATACCCCATGAGATGCTCGCGAACACTCCTGGGCTGTCCGATGCTGCCTGAGCCTGGCGTCTCCTTCATCTCGTCCTTGATCGCTTGGAAGCGCCGCCACAAATTCGTGCGCCCAGGACGGTGTTCGCCATATACCGCATAATGCGCGATCGAATAACCGAAGAACTTGAAACCATCGAGTCCTCGACGCATCGCTTCTTCGGCGTTCTCATGAACCATCATACCGTTGAGAGTGGCGATATTGGCGTTTACCGAATGCCCAATGGGCACGCACTCATTGGACTTGATGATCTGATAATACTCGTCGCGCCACACTTTCGCTTGCGACGCCTCCACAAATCCAAAAACCAGCGCCCCTACCCCGTAACGCGCGGCACGCAAAATACTGTCGCGCCGTGAACACGCCATCCAGATCGGTGGGTGCGGCTTCTGGACCGGCTTTGGCACGATGTTACGGGTCGGCATTGTGAAGAATTGCCCGTCGTATCCGGGATACGGCTGCATCGTCATCATATTGGCGGTCTGCTCGACCCCTTCCCGCCACATGGCACTTTTCTGCTCGGGCTCGATCCCAAAGCCATGCATCTCGATCAGCGACGCGGATTCTCCGGTCCCCCACTCGGCGCGCCCCCCAGAGATCAAATCGAGCGTCGCCAGACGCTCCGCCACCCGTGCCGGATGGTTGTAATTCGGGGAGGACAGGCAAATGCCGTGACCAATGCGAATAGTCTTTGTACGCTGGGATACAGCCCCCAGAAAGACCTCGGGTGCGGATGAGTGGGAGTACTCCTCGAGGAAATGATGCTCAACCTCCCACATGTGATCGAATCGGAGCCGATCGGCCAGTTCGATCTGCTCCAGCGCATCACTGAACAATTTTCGCTCGCTGCCGTCCTCCCAAGGACGCGGCAACTGGTGTTCATAAAACAGTCCAAGCTTCATCCTTTTTCTCCTGGGGCACGATGGTCACAGAGCAGCTTCAGACATGGTGCCCAGCCCAGTGCCGCAGGGTGGTTCTGCGCCGCGGCCAGCAAATGTACTTCGTTCTCTCGGTTCAAAGCTCTTGCGCGCCAATCGAGCTCTCTGTCTTAACTCCAGCCGCCGATCTGCTGGAACGGCTCGCCGCCCCCTCCACGAAGGTAGTGCACAGCGCCTCATTCGCGACCAATTCCGAAGCCACTGAAGGGCAGGCGCTCCCAGCTCGCCGCGACCGAGGCGCGATCGGGATGTGCCTCTCTGCCGACGATCAGACGCGATAGGACCAATGCCGCTGCTGGCCTAATGACAGCGGCACCACGACGGATGTGGCTTCAATCGGCGGTACAGCACTCAACAGTGCAGCAGTGATGGCATTGATTTGGATCAACTGAGCAAGTCTCATCTAAACTCCCGGGCCGGTGCCTGCGATACCGCCATTGTCGTAACGGATTCTTCACCGTCTCCCAGCAATCGGCGTGCCACAAGACCTTTTGTGCGAGGCTGCTTGAAGAAGAAACACCATGTGCTTCGCGTCACGCCGGCGGGCTACTAGCTGCGCAGTGTCGGGCCTGGAAATTACGTCTTCAACCGGACACGGCTGACCACGACAACACGTGCGTTAAACGACGACCCTGGGTCTCGTGCCGAACTCGAACGCCTGCTCGGGGATCATCTTGCCTCTGGCGACTTCACGGCCAGGGCGCTCGGCATCGCAGCATAATCTGGTATCTGGCAATTTGCGGCGGGGGCATCCAGTGGTGCTGGCGTTGGCCGTACAGGCTGCCGCATCACCGATGCCTGCCGGTTGCCGTCTCCAAGTTTGTTGGCGGAAACGCACTCTGAGCGAGCCCTGCACGTCGGGTCCGACGACGATGTCATGGGGCGCGGTCGCCGAGTGAGATTCCGACCTGACGGCGTTCGCATGTTGAGGACCGCGGTCATCGTCGCGCTCTGGGCATCCGCGCTGATGAAGAGAGCCGAAGGTGAGCCGTAAGCGGCCGGCCAGTCCTGCTGATCAAAGTGGGAGAGCCGGTCGCCGGGGCGAAGGACGTCACCCGCGATTGCGATCGTGGCTTGGCGAGAGGCCGCCTCTTCCGGCCACTTGCTGAAACCGTTCACCAGCGATGCTAGACTTTGGCTGTTCAACTCCTGAAGCGCTCCGCTTTCATCGCCCGAACATTCGGCTATTCTGATCGTTGCATTACGGTATTCGGCCATCGTTGAAGTGTCGACCGAATGATGATGCGAAGAACGAAAGGGCCCTGAGCCCGACTTCCTTAATCAGAGGGTTATCAAGCCGCGACATACATGCAGCTATGCGCTCGCACGCTTCGATACCTGCCTGACCTCAGGCCTGCTGGCTCACCGCGTTGCATGTCGTGGCGCACCCCCACGATATCCCGGCGCGGATGTCTTCTTCGAAGCATGGCACGAATCTCAGTTAGTATCTGCGGCGGCCTTTTACACGAACGTTGCCTGGTCCACGCCGGCACCCCGGCCGGACACGACTGCCTATGCAGCGGGAGCGCGTCTCTTCGCGAGCTTCTGGTAGCTTGATCGCAGCGCGGGCGGTGCGCGACCTACGCAATTGCAACTTACATCACCAAGCATTCAGCATTCGTATCATCCGACACTCCCCAGGCCACATGCGACTTTGCCAGCTTTCAGTATCATTCCAATAACCGGCGAGAGCGCTTCCCATCCTTGTACAAGATGTACCCGAATGATCGGTCATCATCCGCAAGCGAGAAGGTCGACCTCGCAAGGCATGCCGCTCGAAATGATTTATCAAATGAGACATAGACGCCTGCGTGGTAGCCTTGGTCATCGTTCTTCCAAGCCTACAACCTGACGCTACGTGAGATTCAAGCTGTTTGATGCTCATCTATATACGGCGATGTACCGCTGATGGTGGTCGCGGTGATCATCGCCGCAGTCGCTTTTTCCGAGAACGGCTCGTTCGCATGTTCACAAACCTTACGTGGAACACCGCACACAGCAACTAGTCGTCCGTATCCCAACGTCACTGATGACCTCGCATCAAGAAATCCCCACCAATCGCGTTGGTGACGCGTCAAAGATTCCACTATCCCTTGTTTCTGCCATCTTCGCATCCAAAGCAGAGATTTGCTGATTGCACACGTCGCGGTCGGCGGTAGCGAGTGCTTTAAGGGGATTCCGTGACAAAGCCAGTTGTGATTGTGGTGGGTGCGGACAAGGGTGGGGTTGGCAAGACGACCGTATCCCGAACGCTTCTGGACTATTTCAATACCAATAACGTGCAGACACGCGCATTCGATACTGAGTCGCCGCGAGGAACGTTGAAGCGCTTCCACCCCGAGATGACCGAGATCGTCGACATGACCGCGACTGCGGATCAGATGAAGATCTTCGACACACTTAACTCAGGGTTATCCGTCACGGTGATCGACGCCCGCGCAGGCTTGCTGTCTCCGGCGCTGGCATCCTTGCGCGACATCGGCTTTTTGGATGCCGCGCGGTCCGGCCAGATCACCTTTGCCGTATTCCACATCTTGGGATCATCCATCGCTTCCCGGGACGAGATCGCCGAGACCGCCAGTTTCATGACTGGTGCAACGTATTTTCTGGTCAAGAACTTCATGAACGACACTCAATTCTTCCAGTGGGACGAGTCGACCTACAACTCCTATTTCCACCGCATCAAGAACGCGACCGAGCTGACGATCCCTAAGCTCAATGAGATGGCCTATGAGCAGGTCGAAGTTGCTTCCGTCCCGTTCGTCAACTTCGTAGCCAACAAGGGTCGGCACGCCGATGCCGCGAACCACTCCTTCGTGCTGCGCGGCTATTTTCGGCACTGGCTTGCGAATGTCTGGCGCGAATATGATCGCATTAACTTGACCGACTTGGCCGGCGCCAAGTCAGTGACCCGCGGCGGCGAAAAATAGTCGCTCGTTCGGCGATTGAACGTCTGCACCACGTACGAAATTCGCTTGATATTACTGGCAATGTTAGCCACGCCCATTTACATCATCTGCTCTCCTAGCCCGCAGGTCGGCAAGACCCTCGTCTCTCGCCTCATGAGCGAGTTCTTGCTGCTGAAGAACGGTACTGCGCTCTCGTTCGACATCAACCTGAAGGAGCCGTCACTGGTCGATTACCTTCCCTAACATTACTGAGACGGCGGATGTGATCGACACCTACGGCAAGATGCAGCTGATGGACCGGCTTATCCTGCATGACCGGGTGGCCAAGGTAATCGACCTCGGCTTCCATTCCTTTGATGAATTCTTCAAGATGTGCGAGGAGATCGGCTTCATCAAGGAGGCGCTCCGCCGCCGTGTCGCCCCCGTCATCCTATTCGTCGCCGGCACCGACCGCGCCTCCTCGCGTAGCTATGAGATGCTGCGGTGGCGGATTCCGCCGTGGGCGCTAATCACCGTCTACAATGAATCATGCTGCGCGGCGAGTTACTTGAAGCCATGGATGGCGCGCGTGTACTCCGCTTTTCGGCGCTACTGAGCTTTTCGTTCACCGGATATCTGCGCAAAGAGAAGGATACCTCCACCGAGTTGCATCAGTAGATCCGGCGGAACTACATCATGCTCCGCGATCTCGAATTGATGGCGATGCCACAGCCGTCGTCTTGAGTCGGGCTCCACAGGTGGAGAATTCCCGCGATACAAGAATTCCTCAAGTCTGATCGTCTTGCTTTCAGACGTAATGTCCGAGCGCTTGGCAAGGCTGTTTGCCCGCTTCGTGTCGGGACGGCATCGTGCGTGGCTTGGCCCAAAAATCACGTGGCGAGTACGCGGCAGATTTCTGGAGAAATCAACGCGGTCGCCATTAGCTCATTTGTGACCTTCTGAGACTCGTCAGCTTCTCATCAGGTAACTCTCCTAGCATGAGAACCTCGATATCTAGACGGCGACGTCATCAGGAAATGAACACCCGATTGCTTGATCTCGGAGTCGGAGGGGCGTGGCGGCGGTCTCGGTCGCGGCAAACGATTGTTGATTGTCAGTTGTCTTCAGGCTTCGACAGTCGGAATCTCGGCCGAAGGCTCCACCGCTTTCACTCGATCACCCTACCGTGCGCCAGATACGAGCTTTGCATGTGAGGTGCCATGGAGCGAACGAATAACAATTTTAAGCTGTTTGATTTTGATGTGGAAGGGTTCGCACAAGCGTACTATCAACAGTCGCGCGCGGGGCAGCAATCGGGCAACACGAGGGAGCAAGCTAGCTTTGAGCAGCAGATGAACGAGTTACAACTCAACTCGTCTGATGAGAGCTCCGCAACGTCTAGTTCGCCTGATGAGAGTCCCGCAAAGGGCGATGGAGGAATCCGGCGCACTGACTTCGGCGGTTCGGTGCGGATGCCGCCACACTCCCGGCTGAGGGACACCTCGTTCAGCAGCACGCGCCACAGCGTAGACATCCCCCGAGCTCACTTTCGAGATTCGGCCCAAGTACCGCCGCAGTCCAATTTGCGGGATGATTTGTTCAGCAGTGCGCGCTACACTTTGCCATCTGAGGAGCAGCCCGCGATTCAGACGAAGAACAGCAAGAATAGCGGCCTGTGGTCACGTATCAAGTCAGGCGTCGGAAAGGCGTTTGGGACGAGTCGCAGCGAAAAGCCGTCCGGCTCCACGGCTCAGCAAGAGGTCTTTTCAACGAAGTTTCGGGTGGATTACGCCAAGCAGCCCGGCCGAACACGCGGGGTCCCTGAGGAGGACGAGGAGCTGTTTGAGGATTTCAAGAGCAAAGCCAAGGTCACCCGGGACGACGGCACCGGCAAAGTACTGGGCGACGGCACCATCAAAAATGCGATAGCCGATCTGCGGCATTTGAGTGGCCGACTTAGCCAGAACGGGAGGCCATCACTCGCGGATCGAATTGGTAACCCCGAGTTGGTGGCTGGGTTGGATGACGATGTGGAAACCTATGCGAAGGATCGCAGCAGGCGCATCAAAGCGGCATTGAAAAAGCTCCGGGACGTCGGCGCCGGAAAGGCCTTGTCAGCCGATATCCGGCGCTTGGCTCCTTATCCGGCAGACGCAACCCTCATCGACATGTGGGCCGCGGCGGAAAAGGCGACACGCAGGATTGAGCCGGAGACTGTCGATAGACAGGCTCGCCGCCTTTCCAGGTTGAGTGATTGGCTGCAAACGCGCGAAAAAGGGGCCATGGCTGGCCGACTGAATGACGATGGGCTGGCCCAAGATGTTGAGGAGTATAGGAACCAAACCGCGGACACCAAAATTAACGCCGATTTGCTCAGGCTTCGGCGCTACCAGCAAGTCCTCGAGGCGAACAGAGCGCTGGGGCTGTCTCCTCCTGGAGCGCGCGTCCGCTCGCCGGGGAAGGCGCTCGGCAGCCCGGGTCGCCGCAGGAGCTTCCCGCAACGCCAGCTACCCCGAGCGAGGGAGCTTGGGATTGGTTTAGGAATCAGATGCAGGAACCCGCGTCGTCCACATTCACACCGCAACATGGCCCGCAGCCGAGCTCGCTTCAGGAGCTTCCGGCAACGCCAGCCACCCCGAGCGCGGGAGCTTGGGACTGGTTTAGGGAGCAGATGCAAGAACCCGCGTCATCCTCGTTCACACCGCACCGCGGCCCGCAACCGCGCTCGCTTCAGGAGCTTCCGGCAACGCCAGCCACCCCGAGCGCGGGCGCTTGGGATTGGTTTAGAGAGCAGATGCAAGAACCCGCGTCATCCTCGTTCACACCGCACCGCGGCCCGCAACCGCGCTCGCTTCAGGAGCTTCCGGCAACGCCAGCCACCCCGAGCGCGGGCGCTTGGGATTGGTTTAGAGAGCAGATGCAAGAACCCGCGTCACTATCATCTGCGAGGCGTCCCTCGTCAGACGTCTACGGCGGTCTTGAGCCGCTGGTTAATTTGAATCCGCCCACACCGTATGAATTGCGTGACGACGCTCACTCTGTGCCGGCGCCTGACCTCGCCAGACCGCCGTCGTTCGCTGGGCCATCAGGGGCCCCTCAGGAGCGGCTGGATATCGGATCTATCGTCGGCGAGGGCTGGCACCACGGCTCCCAACCGGCCTCGGACGTCCTGATCGATGTACTGAGTAACATCAATCTCATGCCGAACCAGTTCGGCCCAAGCCAGTTCGCGATCAACGGTGAGCATTACTCGGCCACGTTTGGGCCGGGAGAGCACAGGGACGTTCGTCTCATCCATCATCCTCGCGCGAGGCCGATGAATGAAGCTGGGCCATCGCGGCAGCCCATAGCTGATCTTGGGTTTCTTATCCGCGGGGGATGGCAGCACCGCGAACGCTGGCTTCCGCCCTACCTTGTCCGTGCACTAGAGGGGGAGCACCTCATGCCGGAAGCCGGGCGCCCGACGTATATCAACATCCGCGGCGTGCCTTACAGGGCCGAGTTGCTGGAAACGGACGGCGGCTCACGCGTTCGTGTTTATCCTGAAGCTGGTTGAAGAACGCGCTTGGGCTGCAATCTCGGGTCGACGGGGCGGCGCATGGGGGAAGTTTTACCGCACACCCAGCGGCATAGGCTTGCTCGCACCAGGGGCACCCACGGGAAATGCGCTGCGCAATACGAGCGTTTGGATAAAAGGAAATGGCGATCGCGAAATTCAACTTACTTATTGCCGAGGTCCGCGCGGCACTCGAGCGGCTGATCGATGTCTGGCAGACCTTTGACTTGCCCACCGCCACGGCGACAAGGTCCGGCTTGGCCTCAACCTGATTGAGCGCCCGCGCCGCCGTGAGCTCGACACCGGATGCTGCCGGTGAGCAAGGATACGCTCCTTCGCGTGGTCCGACGCCGTAGCCGTCCGCCGGCTGACCCGCTCAGGGTCATCGGCATTGGTGATTGGGCCTGGCGGCGCAATCACCGATACGCCAGCATCATCTGCAATCTGGAAAGGCGCCGAATCGTCATGCTGCTGCAGGACCGAGAGCCCGCGACCGCCCAAGCCTGGCTCGCTGCTCGTCCCACGATCGCGATCGGCGCGCGCGACCGCGGTGGAGGATATGGCGAAGCCGCGGCAAAGGCCCTGCCGCACGCGATACAGGTCGCGGATCGTTGGCATCTGATGGAGAACGCCAGTCGGGCCTTCCTCGATGCCGTCCGCAAATCGATGCGCCAGATCCGCAGCGCAATCGGGGCGACCACGATTGATCCCAAGCTGCTCACCGCCGCCGAGCGCCTCCAGTATGAGGGCTATCTCCGGCGCGAAGAGACCAACGCGGCCATCCTGGCCCTGTCGAAGAGCGGCACACCGGTCAAACAGATCGTGCGCCAGACCGGCCATAGCAGGAAGCTGGTGCGACAGGTGATCCGTGGCGAGCACCACGATGTCTTCCGGACCCGGCAGAATTCGCTCGATCAGCATCTGCCATGGCTCGACGATCAGTGGGCGTCCGGCTGTCGAAACGGGGCTGAACTCTGGCGCCGCTTGCAGGCGCGGGGCTTCCGAGGCTCCCTTCGTGTCGTCGGCGAATGGACGACCGCAAACGGCGGGCCGAAAAGGCAGATGTCGAAAACCTTCCGGATCCCATCAGCCAGAGCGATCGCTCGTCTGATGACGGTCGGACGGGATACGCTGTCGAAGGCAGAGACCGTAACTGTCGCCGCCATCGAAGCTGGCGTTCCCACCCTGGTCGAGGCTCGAGAGATCATCGCTCAATTCCACGGGCATGATCCGGCGAAGAGCCGCTGCCGAGCTGTCCCCCTGGATCGATCGTGCTCGCGCCAGCCTTGTCGCATCGTTCGCCCGCGGCGTGACGAACGATGAAGCGGCGGTTCGCGCGGCGATCACTTCGCCCTGGTCCAACGGACAGACCGAGGGCGCCTCAAACTCGTCAGACGGCAAATGTACGGCCGCGGCAAAATCGATTTGCTTCAGGCTAGGCTGATGGGCGCTCAATGAATGAGCTGCACCAAAAGTGCGTCAGAGCCAATATTGCAAACGATGACGTAATTGCGGTCGGCGCCCGCGGCTCGAAAGGTCCGCTATGTTCAAGCCTTCCGCAATCTCGCGAATCGGAGGGGACTATGAAGCAATATGTTGGGCTGGACGTCTCGCAAAAAGAAACGTCAGTATGCGTGGTCAACGAAGTGGGTCAGGTCTTGTTCGAGGGAAAGGCCAAGTCCGACCCGGGGGCGCTGACGGCACTGCTTCGCAGGCGAGCGCCACAGGCGGAGCGCATCGGATTCGAGACCGGGGCGATGGCGAGTTGGCTCTGGCATGAACTTCGTAGGGTTGATCTTCCGGTGGTCTGCATCGACGCGCGTCATGCCCACGCGGCTTTGTCCGTACGCATGAACAAGAGCGATCAGAATGATGCTCGAGGTTTGGCCGAACTGGTGCGGGTCGGCTGGTATCGAGAAGTCAAAGTCAAGAGCGAGGAAAGTCAGAAGATACGCGCGATACTCGTCGCGAGATCTCGGCTCGTGGCCATTCGTCGAGATATCGAGAACCAGGTCCGCAGTCTAATCAAAGAATACGGCCTGCTCTTCCCACGTGCGATCGGACGGCAGTTTCGCAATCAGGTCTGCGAGCTATTGGGCGAGGATCATCAGCTCCGCGGTGTGATCGCGCCGCTTCTGTCGATCCATGAACAGATCTGCAAGCAGCAAAGCAAGTTCGACGACGAAATCCGCCAATTGGCGAAGTCAGATGAGACGACGCGCCGCCTAATGACGGTTCCTGGTGTCGGCGTGGTGACCGCCTTGACCTTCCGCCATACGATCGACGACCCATCGCGCTTCCGATCGGCATCAAGTGTCGGCGCCTATCTGGGTCTTACGCCTCGACGCAACCAGTCTGGCGAAACTGACATCAATGGCAAGATATCACGATGGGGCGACCGTCTTCTTCGAACTTACCTGTACGAGGCGGCGACCGTCCTGCTTTATCGAACGAAGAAATGGTCCTCTCTCAAGGCTTGGGGCATGAAGCTCGCCAAGCGAATTGGCATGCGAAAGGCAAAGGTCGCCATCGCGCGCAAAATCGCCATCGTTCTTCACTGTATCTGGGTCGATGGCACATCCTTCGACTGGGGCCAGGCAAAGGAAGCCTGATCCGTTTTTGTAAACTTCCTGGTCCGGTCTGCCGGACTGGCGATGTCCCGCTGGGACGGTGTTGTGGCGACCTCGTTCATTCGGCTGGTGGCGGCTTGACTGTACTCCGCTGCAGACGTTGAGGCGTCCGACCCGGACATCATCATGAGGCGCTGCGCGACCTCGGAAAGGACCATGACCCCAGCGAAGACATCAACAAGCGGGGCAATCTAATGCCATGGCCGGCAGGGCAAGTATCAGCCGCGCCCGCGCCGTCTCCGCAATCCGGACCAGCTCCGACGGCGCGAGCACTACCACCGTGCCGTGGGCGAGTTCAGAAATGTAAGCTTGACAACAAACTGCAATTAAAGGGCCGAATGACAGGCGGCAGCGAAGGTAAAAGCCCATGCGACGCGATCACGGCCACGGAAGCTGGTCTTCTCCTGCCCGGCGACTGTCTTGATCCAGCCGAATGCCTCCTCGATGCGCTTGCGGATGCGCTGGCTGATGGCATATCCGCCGTGCCGGTTTGTTCGCCCCTCGATCGCGGAACTGCGGCCGCTCGTGTTCTGCGCAACATGCGGCGGCACGTTCATCGACCGCAGCTCGTTAACGAAGTCTTCTGCATCGTAGGTTTTGTCCGCGTCAAGCGTGATCGCTGTCAGCCGGTCGGCATGCGGCTCGATCATGTGCAGCGCGGCCACCCGTTCGGCATGCCCGTCGGCCTGCGTCAGGCAGGCGTCGACCAGCAGACCGTGGCGGTTCTCCATCAGCCCATGGCCGATGAAGCACAGCTTCGTCTCCTTGCCTTTACCCTTGCGGTAGAGCCTGGCATCGGGATCGGTGTCGAAGCACGGGTGTCGTTCGAGCGTTTCTGGCCATGGAAGTCCGCGTCGGCCGTTCCGATTGGTGATCGGACATCGCCTGCTTGCCCCGCGCAATTCCGCGATACAAGCGCATGCATCAAGTTTTCGAGCCAATGCATGCCAGCCTCCATAGTCGCGAGTTGAACTTGGCAGAGTTGACAGCGATCTTGAAGGCGCGCATTACCTTGCGGCGATTTGTTGGCTGCCCGCACCCCTCCACGCCGGCTGTTGTTTGGTAACGTGTGAGAAGAGCCGACGCTGTCCCTACCGCGCCCGCGCTGCCAGAGAAGTCAGTGGCGACGTGACTCGGCGCTGGGGCGTGCCGCAAGCGCTGTCCCTACCGCGCGCCGCCAACTCCCACAGCCGGCCACCGCCTCAGCTTGCTACGCTGACCTGCCGCCCTGGGAGGGCAGCCAGAGCTTGCCGCCGGATTGTATCACCCGAAAGACGCGCGACGCACCTACCAGGATTGGTTGGTCACCATGCCGCCCATGTCTGAACGACTGCTGTTGGTTTACGAATCAAATGGCAAGCCCGCATCAGGCGGCCTTTTGGTGACTGATCCGGCCAGTAATGTCCGATCAATGCCGCGGTGTCGCTCGATCAACCGCCTTCCACAAGGTCGGCCAATTCGAGCCGCAGCATCTCGTCATCCTCAATCGCTCGCGCCGGTCAGGCGATTATCGGCGATAACACAGCTGTCGTGGGGCATTGCCAACGCCACGGCCAGATTTACTGCGCGAGCAAGCGGATTCGGAGTCGCCGACTTGCTGCAGAGGACGGCCAAAGGCCGCCCCCTAATCCTGGAGATCGCCACCCGTACAGGACGGGGCGCATCCACATCAGCCCCTCAGTCGGTTCTGCAGTGCCTGCCGATCGACGACGAGGTTGTCGAGGTTCAGGTCTGCCTGCTGTCTTTCCGCCAATCGCCTAACCAGCGCCCGCGTACCGTCCACCACGAAGACGCCGCAATCATAGCCGTTCCTCTGCTGGCTTATGGGGGCGTCTTGCAGGTTGGCTCCCACCCGTGCTGCGAGCATTGCTGCAGGTCTGTCATTGTGTCCCCGGGCGGAGTCGTAGTGGTAGGCAACCGGCCTTTCGCGATCGCGGCGGTCCACCAGCAGCAACGACCAATGGGTGCCGCGGCGATTGATGTCCGTAGCGCTGGCATCGTTCACCGGCAAGAACAGGAAGTCGGCTGTATCGTTACCATTCCGATCATCGACAATGCGATGGAATGCGCGTAGCGCGTCGATCTCGGTACCCTGGCCCACCCGAAAGGCCATGAGAGGATCCACGAACCGAGTCCGGGCGGCGAGATTTGGATTGCTCCCCCGCAACTCCTGCGCCAGGAGTTCGTAGTCCCGCTGGATATGCTCGTCACCCAGCCATTCCCTGGCTCCGAGCACCCGTCCGCTGCGGTCGCCGGAAGAGGCACTCGTAGCCGGAGCGCCGATCCGGGCATCAGGAACCGAGGATGGGCCAGGATGATGGATAAGCTGAGCGTCGCTGCGTCCTCGCGGCCCTAACGTGATCGAGTAGGTCTCACCGTTGATAGAGACCGGCTGCGGAACCATTCGCGAACTCGGCATCAGCATTTTGTTGTCGAGTACATCGAGCAGGAAATCCGGGACAGGCTGGGAGCCATGCTGCCAATCGTCGCCGACGAGATGTCCAATATCCTCTAGCTCTTGAGACACGCCTGATGGCGCGATGAAGAACGGGGGTCTGCCGGCAGGGCTAAGCACCGGCGCTGACTGAGCATCGTCACGCATCTCCTGCGGTGTGGGAAACATGCTCGCGTCAAAGTCGGATGGCACGCGCGGCGACCAGGTTGAGCTCGACCCAGCCGGGCCTTGCGGCGTCGGCCACTCACTTGGGTCGAAGTCGGACGGCACTCGCGGCGACCAGGTTGAGCTCGACCCAGCCGGGCCTTGCGGCGTCGGCCACTCACTCGGGTCGAAGTCGGACGGCACTCGCGGCGACCAGGTTGAGCTCGACCCAGCCGGGCCTTGCGGCGTCGGCCACTCACTCGGGTCGAAGTCGGACGGCACTCGTGGCGACCACGATAAGCTCGACCCGGCAAGCGGCGATTCCTGACTCGGCCGCTCAGGGAAGGCCACACCCAGCGCTCTGTTTGCTTCGACGAGCCGTAGGTACGGCCCAAGCTGGTTGAGTAGCTTGTTCAAACTCAGGCCGATGTTCCGTTTGGCTTGGGTGAATTCCCGGTAATCTACGTTCAACGACCGTTGCTGCTGATCATTGCCGTTGATTCGACTCACTATGCTCTCTCTACCCGTGGTTCGGAGCCAATCACTGAAGCTACGTTGCGCCGAAGCAGTATTCCGCACATCTTTCTTTTTCGATTGGGAAGCCGGGTCGGATCCGAGCTTGCTTAGCTGTTCCTTGGCCAGGCCATCGATGATGCTGGCGTCGTCGTCATAAGGATGAAGCCGGCGAGGATGAAGAGGATGAAGCCCGTGCTGGAGCTCGCCGCGTAGGTACCCCCGAAGGTTGTTGATCCCCAAGCGGATTGCCGGATAGCCAATGTCTCGCTTGAACTCCGAGATATCTTTCTGCAATTGTTTCTCCTGCTCCTCACTGCCGTTGAGTCGACTCTCTATGCTCTCCCTGCCCTCTCTTTTCAGCCAGTCACTAAGCCTGCGCTGATTACTAGCGACGTTGAGGATAGGCGCCCTCTCTTTGGCAGTCGATTCAGGTCCAAGCCTGCCCAAGGCTACGTCAGTGGCGCCGTCGATGATGCCGGCGTCGCTCTCATAAGCACTCAAAGTACGGCGCCCCATGACGCGTGGCCCCGGTCCGAGTGTTTCGAACCCTCCCCCGTCAGGCTGAAGCCTTCGGAGATGATTCAGGGCCGTAAAGAGGCGGCCCTTGTGGTCATTCTCCTCGCCGTAGGCCATGATGTCCTCGGCTAATTCGTCAGTTCGAAACCGAGAAGTCAGGGATGGCTTCTGTTTGGCTGTGAGCCACTCAGCAAAGTGCGTAAGAACATCCGTATGAGCTCTGAAGGTATTGCCGGGAACATTATGTGCCCGGGCTGCTGCCGCGTACTGGCGAATGAGTAGCGCGTCTCCGGTAAGGGGCGGCGGAGAAGGAGGAGGAGACAACAACTCGCCGGCGCGGGACTTCCGAAGCGCTTCCAATGCGGCATGCACTCGCTTTATGCCCCCCGCATTCACAAATTCATTCGCATGGGCCTTCAACTGAATAGGGTTTTCAAGCAGGCTAGCCAGTGTCAAGTTGTTGGACTTTAAAAAGTCGCAGAACCGGCCCAGATGTTGCGCCATCTTCTCAATGCTACTGGGAGCATAACTGCCTGCAGCCCGTCGCGCGAACTCGGAAATGAGGGCCGCGTCCTCTTCGGATGCGCGGCTGCGCTTGTAGCAATCGATACGAAGCTCTGAATAGACCACATCCGAAGCCGGGCCACCGATCGACTTTTCATCGCGACTTCCTCCGAAGACTTTGCCGAGCCCTGATTTAACGCGAGAAAACAGTCCTCCGCTCTTCTTATCCCTTGTCCGCGCGACGGGCTCCGGTTCCAATGGTGCTGTATAGCGCGTGCCACTCAATAGCCTGTCACGCAAGTCAGACTGCGATGCCCCAGCAGGTGAGCCACCAAGGTGAGCGCGAGGCAGATCTACGCTGTAGCGCGTGCTGTTGATCGAGTTGCCCAGAGGATTGGACTGCGGCGGCATCCGCATCGAACCGCCAACGTCAGTGCGCTGGATACTGTCATGCGCCTTTGCGGGTCGAGTGTCGGGCGAACTCAGCTCAGCCGAGCTCTCATCAGAGGAACTGAGTTGCAGGTCGCTCAGCTGCTGCTCAAAGCCAGCTTGATCCGCAGGCATGTGGTCCGACTCTTGCCTCGTCCGCTGCTGCTCTTGCAGGGCAGCGTACTGATGTATCCAAGCGTCCGTATTGAACCATCCGTTATAGTTGTGCTCCACATCACTCTCCCTATATGAGGTAAATCTTCATAGCTGACCCGGAGCTAAGCTGGACTCAGAGGATCCAGCTTGAGAAAGCCGATCGCTGAGGTCGACAACAAAGCCACAGAACGACAGTCGTACCCCTTCTCCCAGTTCGCTCATTACCTGCACCCTCCTTTTGAAAGAGCGGTGCGGCACGTCGGGATTGAACTTGGCCCGAGTAGACGCAAGACGTCCGCTTTCATCTCGAACAAGCCGTCCTACTCCGGCTTCAATTTGGAATTTGGGCGCACGTTCGGTCTAAGGTTACAACCTCACGCCACGTACGGTTCAAGCCCTGACGGCTCTGGCGAGGCTGCTTGAGGTTGTGCAGGTGTCGAGAAAGCGGGTTCGCCTTGCGCTTGGCGATCTCCTTCCGCTTCAGGCGCAGCAACCGCGTGAGGCTGCCCCTCACCTGCATCAAGGAAGTATTTGGCAGTCGCCGTGTGGTTCGAGCGGCTGGTTGAGGACTTGCGCCGCGCCGGCAAAACCATCGTGGTCATCTCTCACCGACTCAGCACTATCTGTGGTTGCCGGCAGGATCGTCGTCTTAGACAAGGGGCGGATGATTGCGGAGGGCAGGCATACTGATCTGCTATGTGAAGGCGCTTACAAGGCGTGTGGTTCATCGTGCTGATCCTGGGTTGAACACGGCTTTGACAGGCGGGGGAGTGGCCTGTCACATCTGCCCTTTTGGCCAGCGAAGTGAGATCGAATTCATGCCTTTGCCCGAATCTTGCGAACCCGGTGTGTGCAAGGGGAGCTGACCATGGGACCGGTACTCAACGATGGTGTGTTCTACTTCGGCGTCATCGACGCCCGCGTGATATCGGCGGCCTGTTCGTTGCGGTGCTGATCCTGTTCGGCAAGGATTGGACTGGTATCTTCAGGCGCGTCGGTCCGGCGCTCGGGACGGTTATCGGCAGCAACATCGCAGCGATCCCCGGGGCGACCAAATGGCTGATGGGCTGACCATGGGTAAGCGCTGGAATGCATGGAATGTCGAGTTCGTGCGGCGATCTTCGGACATGCGCTAGGTCAAGGGCGCAACTGTGTCAACCCGGTCGATACAGTGGAAGGGCTCGATGCGCTCGGTCATGTGACAAGCGAACTGCTTGCGCATCAAAGTGCAGGGGATCCGGATCGACCGGGCGACGCTGGGCAACTGGTCCGGTCGCGCCTGCTTCCATCTCCAGCCTGTCGGCGATCACATGCCGCCGCCATCTGGCGATGGCAGATCGCCTGTTCATGGATGAAACCACGGCGCCGATGCTCGATCGCGACGCGGCCAGACCAAGAAAGGCTTCTTCTGGGCGATCGCTCCGACGACCGCGGCCATAGCGGCCCAAGTCCGCCGATCGTGCTGTTCCGAATGCGTCCGGACGCAGCGGCGCTTTCGCCGAGCAGTTCCTGGGCGCTTTTAACGGGCGCTTCCTGCAATGTGACGGGTACAAGGGCTACGATCGGCTCGCCGAGCTCGCTCGCCCGCAAGGGCCGTGGACGCTCGTGCATTGCTGAAGCCATCTGCGCCGGCGCTTCGTCAAGCTGGCGCGCAACAGCAAATCGGCGATCGCCGAGGCCGCGGTGCGGCAGATCGCACAGCTTTACGCCATCGAAGCCACGGTCCGCGGTCTATCCCCGGACATCCGGCTGGCCGCACGCAAGGAGCATTCGCTACCCATCGTCGCCGCGTTGAAGCCATGGTTCGAGAAACAGCTGTCGATGATCTCGAGCGGCTCGATGCTCGCCGAGGACATCCGCTACGCACTCAATCATTGGCCGGGACTGACGCGCTTCCTCGATGACGGGCGTCTCGAGCTCGACACCAATCCGGCCGAAAACGCGATCCGGCCGATCTGCTTGACCAGAAAAAACGCGCTCTTCGCCGGTCATGACGTTGGCGCGTCATACTACTCATCTGGTGATGCCCTTATAAAGGAAGGAGATTTTGCTGCGGATATCGAGATATCGGACGACGCGATCGTCTGGCATCGGCTTCGCGGCACACAGCGCCTCGCTGCAGGTCGGCGATCCGGATAATCCAGGGCGCCCCGCCGCACAGCTGCCGGGCCGGAAGGGCGCCACTGCTGACCATCCGATAGGCGGTCGTGCGGCTCACCTTCAGAATGTCGGCGGCTTCATCCAACGTCACTTCGGCGCGCTCGGCTCGTTCACATTTGCGGTAGACAGGAATGCCGTTGGTTTTCCGGAGACTGCAAACGTGGGATCGTGTCCAACTCGCACCATGTGCAGTCAGCTTGCCGGACCGATTGAGGATCGCAGCGATTGCCGTGTCCGATAATTGCCTCGCCAATGCGCGAACGAGATCGAGGACAGCGGCTTCGACCGTCCAGCGGGTCTGTCCGATTTTGTTCTTTTTGACCGT
Organism: Bradyrhizobium sp. RDI18; assembly: GCF_043203335.1. NCBI lineage: Bacteria > Pseudomonadati > Pseudomonadota > Alphaproteobacteria > Hyphomicrobiales > Nitrobacteraceae > Bradyrhizobium > Bradyrhizobium sp. RDI18. The sequence goes on from NZ_JBICRN010000008.1 coordinate 2,139,763, forward strand.
CAACTGGGTGTGGTCGCCGCCTTGCGAGTGAATGATGAGCGCCAATTGTATCGCCCACGACATCGACGATGATTTCTTTGACAAATAGTCTGATGATCTTCTTGCGTGTCTCGATGGACGCCACGGGACTGTTCCACGCCTTGGTCAAATCCTGGCCGAGAGTCATCAGCCTCGCGCGATCCGCGGCGGAAAGACTGGAGCATGCTGCGTCTGTTTGAGGGTCTCGAGCTGGGCCTCCTCCGCCACCGGATCGGCCGAGATCATCATCGACAAGCTGGACGTCTTCCCAGCCAAGCTCCCGCGCGCGTTCGACCAAGCCATACTGGCGTCGTTGGCTCTCGAGATTGTTGACGACCTGATACGCTGTGGATTGGCGGATGTACACGAAAGCGGCACGGGCCAGGTGCGCGAGCGTGATCTTACTCATTGCCTGCTCCATTTTTGCCGTTGGCCTGAGGCTCGTTGGCGGCTTCGCCGCAGCTTCCGTTAGCAATACTCGCAGAAGCGCCACCGCCTTCTGGCGTTCGGCGCCACTCCTATCGCCGGGCCGGGTCACGGGAAGGAACAGATCCATTTGCGCACGACACTGCTTTCTCATTGTCGAATCCTCCGGGGAAGGAATTGCGAGATGTCTCAAACCCGTAAGGGGTCGAACCGCTCGACTTCAGCAGCCCTCCCCGAGCAGACCGATAGCCCGCCAGCGGCGTGCGTCGATGGGGAGACCTAGAGGCTGCCCGAACGCACTCCGCATCACTGCGATGCGCATGGCTTCCGAATGTATAAATTTTACCGTCAGGGGAGCTTGGCTGCTCGCTCCAAGAGATATGGGCATTGATGGACCGGGAAACTTGCTTTTTGACTTATTGCCCAGGTTTGGAGCGAATTGAACTGAATTCGCGGGTGCCAGGTTGTTGCTGAGATCGTAGTCGCAACATCACGATGCCAAGTAATTCAGTCTTCATCTTGCAATTGACGTCTTGGAATGATCAGCCGTACGGAACCTGTCGCCCATCATGACAGGCGCCGGTCTTCCGTCCAGATGACAACGAATGGTGAGTCTCGGCGCCAGCGAAGGCCCTCTGGTTCCCGTAAGATGCTTTGCTGCTTTGATGCGTCGCGGTGCTTTTTATCCAATTTCCCATGGTGGCTGCCTCAGCAAGCCTGCGATTTTTTTAAATAATTATGCACGAGCTCTCGAAGGGACTTGAATCGCACGTAGCGTCAGACTGTAGGGTTTCAGACATCAGTCGCGACAATGCGTCGCGTGCAACACTTTCTGACAGGTAGCAAGAATTGCGAATGTCTCTAACCCGTAGGGCCACACCGCTCGACCCCGTCACGCTTCTCGGTCAGTCCACTCGAAAGCCTGTTGGCAACGTAGCCTACGCGCCGGACGGGGTACCCGCGCCGGCCAAGTTGAGGCGGCAACAGCACGAGGAGCTCAAGAGCAGTACTCGCTGTCGTCGCGTACCCGTTGTCGGAGGGGAAATGAAGTTGAGTCCAAGTTCGGTATCCGCCGCCGTTCTTCCCGAGAGGTGGAATGCAGGCGGCGGAACCACCCGAACCACATGCCTGATAACGCCGCTGCGGGGACGGACTCGCCATTCTTCGGTGTGCCAGATGGGCCGCAGCCAAGCGGGCGCGTTGGATCTGTCTAAATGCAGGGTTTTCTCGCGCTCCCGATGCACGTCACCGCCCACCGAGCCAATCTTTTCATAGCCCGCGGCGCATTGGTTGTTTCGTCCCACGTTAGCGGCATCTAGAGCATCGGCCCGCTGCGGGGGTGCGATCTGTCTTCACGCGTTCAAGGTTGCATTTGCTATGACCAAACGACCTCACAGGTCGATGGCATAGCAAGACTCACCGCAGAGTCAGGGCAACATGGGGAGCTTCCAAATGTCTCGTATCAGTTCGGATGCCAATCCAGCCATTCTCTCTTGTGCTTTGGTTTCGATTGCGCGTGCTGGCAATGCGCTCGCCGAGCCGATGACCGGAAGCACTGCCGAGATTGGCGCGAAGATGCACGAGGGTCCTGCCACAGCGCTCAATGCTCTGACTGATTCTGGTCTGGTTCCCGACATCAAGACCACGTTGACTGTCAAGGACGCATGCGATCCACAGCAAACGGCCGAAATTGCTAATCGACAGGCAATGGGCGGAGCGATGTTGGCCGTTGGCAACATTGCTCTTCTTAGTCGGTACCGTCTCCCGACGTTTACGTTGAAGCTGGAGAACTCAATTTCGCCCGACTTCATGGTCGACGGTGATCTGCTTGGTAGTTTTGGCATGAAGAGGCAATGAAATGCGAACGCTACTGGTTGATCATGATGCGGACCTTGCGCGCGCTGTGCAAGAAGCGCTCTCGGATTGCGGTTTCGCCGTTGATGTGGCGGGCACGCTGGATGAGGCGGCGACCGCTCTCGACTACGCCAAGTACGACATTCTCCTGCTCGAGTTGGCCCTACCGGATGGAAACGGCCTGGACTGGCTGAAGCGGTTGAGACGCGACGGACATTTGATGCCTGCCATGGTGATGAGCAGCCGCAATGATCTCGGTAGGCGGATCGCCATTTTCAATGGTGGTGCAGACGATTTTCTGCCCAAGCCCGTGTCTACTGATGAACTCATCGCTCGGATGCGAGCCATTCTGAGGCGATCAACGCAAATGACAGCCCCCGTCGTTGTGTTTGGTAATCTAAAATTCGATCCGATCGCCCGGCAAGTTTCAGTTGGTGGTCGGCCGCTAAAGATTGCACGCCGCGAAGTGTGCATTCTTGAGCATCTGCTCAGCCGCGCAGGTCGCGCCGTGCCACGCGCGTCGCTGGAGGATAGCCTCTATGCGTTTGACAACGAGGTCTCTACCAATGCACTTGAAGTCGCAATCTATCGCTTGCGCGGTCATTTGAACCAGTCTGGTGCGACGCTACGGATCACAACTGCACGCGGCGTCGGCTATATCCTTGAATTGAACAGCGCGGCATCGGCCGCGTAGTCGATCGAACTTGAAAGCAAAGACTACCTTGAAGATCGCTCTTGATAATGAGGGTGGCAGCGATCGACGCTCGATCGTCGCTAGCGCCCTGTGGTCTGCCGTTTGTCCTTCTCTTTCCCACCTCCTGTGCGCGGTCGCTTTGCTATCGCCACTAACTTCCGCAGCTCAGACGACGCGGGACGCTAGAGGGGGGCCGCCGCGCGCGGCTCCTAGCAGCATCAAGGGGACGCTGGTCCTTTCCTCCTCGCTCGGCAAGACAATTCATCTGCCCGGGCCGGCGGCGAGCATCTTTGTTGCCGACCCGACAATCGCGGATTATCAAGCGCCATCGAACACGACCATCTTCGTCTTTAGCAAGAAGTCCGGACGGACCAGCCTGTTCGCTTTGAACGACAATGGGGAAGCTCTCGCCGAGTTTCGAGTTATCGTCACGCAATCGATCGAGGATCTGCGTGCCATGCTGAAGGCCCAGGTCGGCGACTATCCGATCCAAGTCAGCTATACCCCCCGCGGCGCGATCCTTAACGGTACGGCTCCCAATGCCGATGTCGTCGCCACTGCCGTGAGGGTCACAGAGCAGTTTCTCGGTCCGGGTGCGCTGGTCTTCAATAAAATTCAGGTCGCCGGGTCGTTACAGGTCAATCTGAGCGTTCGCGTAGCGGAGGTCTCACGCAGCGCCATGAAGGAGCTCGGCATCAATCTCTCTGCTTTGGGTCAGAATGGCACTTTTTTCTTTAGCAGCGGCAAAGGTACTGGTTCCGGCACGGCTAGCGGCGGCGGCAAGGCAGGTATCGGCTTCAGCGCCGGTAGTATCAACGTCGGCGCTGTTCTCGACGCGCTCGCCAGCGAGCACCTCGCTTCCGTACTGGCTGAACCGAATCTCACCGCAATGTCCGGTGAGTCCGCGAGCTTCCTGGCGGGCGGCGAATTTCCAATTCCGGTCATGCAGGACAACCGACAGGTTTCGATCCAATTTCGTCACTATGGAGTGAGCCTCGACTTCGTCCCGACTGTTCTTAACAACAATCAAATCAATGTCCGCGTGAAACCTGAGGTCAGCGAGATTTCGAAAGAAGGTGAGGTCAAAGTGAACGGAATGGCCGTGCCCGCCCTTTCTACGAGGCGTGCGGAGACGGTTATCGAGCTTGGGAGCGGACAAAGCTTTGCAATAGGCGGGCTAATCAGGCGTAACTTCAGCACGGATATCAGTACTTTTCCTTGGTTAGGCGACCTGCCCATTCTCGGTGCGCTGTTTCGCTCTTCGTCCTTTCAAAAGCAGGAGACGGAGCTCGTTATTGTTGTCACGCCTTACATCGTGCGGCCAGCATCGAACCCGAACCGGATGAGCGCCCCCGCCGACCGCGTCGGACCGCCCTCAGATATGGGGCGCACCTTGACGAATACGTTGGCAAGTCCGCCGCGAGGCCGCGACGCTCCGCGCACCAGTGTACCAGGCGCGACAGGCGGCGCCGGCTTTATTATCGAATGAGGATCGTCGAATGACTTTACGAGCCCTGCCCCATCTGTTGGTTCTGATGGCGAGCCTAGGCGGCTGCACAAGCACTGCGCTGATCAACACTGGGCCGGCTGAACAAGCAATCATGGTGCAGCAGCAGAACAGTGTCTTGGTGCTGAAGAGCCTTCGTGGCCTCGAGCGGTATCGACTGAGGGATTTCATTGCCGGCGCCAGTCGCGGTCGGTTTGATGCGCTCCATCTCGATATCACCGGCTCGCCCCGGCTCGCCGCGCAGGTAGCCAGCGAGGCCCGCGCAATGGGCGTCGCGCCTTACAACGTCCGCCTGTTCGGCTCTCGCATCGACCGGCCTGTCGGCTTCGCGGTACGAATCGAGGCAATTGTCTATGAAGCACGTCCTCCCGTATGTCCGTCCCTTTCGATCATTGGTCCTTCGATTAACGATAATTCGTTCGACCAGACGCTAGGCTGCTCAATCCGCAACAATCTGGGAGTCATGGTCAACGATCCGGGCGACCTGCTGGACAATAGAGCTGTCATGGCAACAAAAGGCGATCGTGCCGCCATTCCTGTTGCCACATATGGGTCCATGGGGCGACGCAACAAGAGCGACTTGGAAGATGGAATTGGCAACAGGTCCTCGCCAGAAGCCGGGTCAACGGCGACGAGGGATATACAGTCGCCTCGATAGCGCGCCGGATGGCGCAATATTGCTGCCATAAGCAATGTCTAGACCAGCCCGGCGGAATAGAGTGCTCTCGCAACCCCTTCAAAGTACTCCCCAGGAACGACGTTGCCCAGCCTGGCATTCCGGATGAGCTGTCGCGCCAGGGCTGGATCCTGGACAATGCTGAGGCGCAGCGACTGCGCCTCAACAAGCAGTCGTGAGGCAAGTTCGCCCTCACCACGGCAAACCACGATCGGCACGCCGGTCTCGCCACGAATGTAGCGAAGCCCAATCAAGATCGCTTGTCCTGTCACTATCAATGTAGCGCGATGCACGCCAAGCGGAGGCTCGTTCGCCGTCTCCTGACGAAGGCGACGGTGTTCTCGTTTGACCTGCGGATTGCCCTGCTGTTCTTTGGTCTCGCGCTTGGCCTCGGTCTCCGTCATGCGCATGTCCTGTAAAAACAACCAGCGCTGGATAAGAAGATCGGCCAATCCGGCGATCAGAAAAGCACCGGCAGCAATTTCGGTCAGCAATTTGATCTCAGTGAACACGAAGTTGAGACACCCCCTACCGCAGGTTGGCAAGTATACCAGCGCCTTCCAACTTGCGATAACCGTGAGTAGCAAGCTTGCGCCGAGAACGCACACCTTAAGAAGCGACTTCGAGAGTTCAATGAGCGACCGCTTAGACGCAATCCGCTTGAGCCCCTTCATGGGATCCAAGTTCTCGAATTTCGGCTTTAAGGGCTCGAAAGAGACGTTTAATCCACCATTGGCCAGGACCCCCCGCTAGAATACCAGCGGCAACACCGGCCGCGAGGAATGGACCAACGGCCGCAAGAAACAGTTCGATCAAGCCGCCCAGCGCCTGCTGGACCGCGCTTGTGAACGGCTGCCCCTGCAGTTTGTCGATTAGCCGTATCGTCTCATACCACTTGGTCTCAATGAGGCCGGCTCTTAACCAGAGGCAGCCGAAACCGGCGCAAACACTGACTGCGCTGACCAAATCGGTGCTGCGCGGACTCTGCCCTTTGTTGCGCGCATCTTTTAGCTTCTTGGGAGTGGGAGGGAGCTTCTTCTCTTCGCTCGAGCCACTCATTTAAGGAGGTTCTTGAACAACTCGAGCACGGTGTTGGACTGACTGATTTCCGATCCCATATATTCGACGAGGAACGTGGCGTAACTTACCATAATTATCCCATACGCCAGATTCTTCATGGTGGGAGAGACATCGTTCAGTTTGAGTTGCGGCGCAAACCGCCCGAGTATCATGACCGATACATCGAGTAGCAGCAGGAATGCCAACACGGGGCCAGAGACCAGTAGCGCCGTATACATGATGTGATCGAGAAGCCCCAGAAATGCCATCGCGCCTTGCACGGTCAAGCTAGGCATCAGCCGATACACGGGCCAGATCAAATAGCTGCCATAAAGGCCCCTAATCATATTCTCCAATCCCCCGGCTAGAACGAAAATCGCAATCGCAGTGGTACCGAGTAAAACCGCTGTCGCCGAAGCCTGGCCGCGCGTGGCTGGATCATCGGAAGCAACAGGGTTCGTAATCCCCCGTTGGGTATCGATGATCTCACCCACTGCCTGGATGCTCCATAACGGAATACTGAGCAAAAAGCCGATGAGCAGGCCGACGAACACCTCCTTCAAACCGAGCAGCGTGACACTGATCAGTCGTGAGCCCTCATCCAGCGACTGCAATCCGTGCCTGATCTGCAACAGGCATGGCAGTCCCATCGCAAAGGTCACGCAGCCGCGAATCAGCCCGCTAATGCGCGGCAGCGTAAATACGGGAAGGACCAACATAATGCCAAGGGCGCGGGCTGCCGCGAGCCCGGCTGCAAGCACGAGTTCGAGCGCCGCCTGGATCAGAGTTTGCGTCTCGGTGAGTGAGGGGACGTTCATCTAACGTCGGCTAATACTTGCTGTGAGTGCGGGAAAGTCGGTAAATACCTGCTCTGCTTCCTTGATCAGCGCGGCGCTGAGCACTGGAGAGAACAAAGCGATCACCGCGACAACGACAAGAAGCTTCACAGTCAGTGGCAAAGTTTGATCCTGAAGCTGCGTTGCCGCCTGGATGATGCCGACGACCAAGCCGACAACGACCGCCGCGATAAGCGGTGGCAGAACCCAGATCATGAAGAGCACAAGTGACCGGCTCATATGAGTGAGAATGCTCGCCTCATCCATGCTCAGCCTCCCGGCGTTGTGTAGCTGAGCACCAGCCCGTGCATGAGCCGCGACCAGCCGTCGATTGAGACGAATAGAAACAGCTTAAACGGCACGGATATCACCGTTGGCGAAACCATCGACATACCCATAGCCATCAAGATGGTCGTTACAATCAGATCGATGGTGATAAAGGGCAGATAGAGAAGAAAACCAATTTCGAAGCCACGCTTGAGTTCTGAAATTAGGAAAGATGGCACCAGAATGACCAGGTCATCGGCGCTCACGTTGCCGCGCATGTCCTCGGGCCAGACCTGTTCGGTTGAAGCCAAGAAGAAACGGCGCTGCTCGTCAGCGGTGAACTTCTTCAGATGCCCGCGCAGCGGCTCCTGCGCCTCCTTTGCGGCGCTCAGCCAATCATCGACCGTTTGGTAGCGGAGTTGTGGCGCAGAAAGGCGATTATAGGTCTGTTCAATCACTGGCGCGCTAATGAAAACTGTCAGGATCAGCGCCGCGCCATATAGAACGAGGTTTGGTGGGATAGATTGAGTTCCGAGCGCGTTGCGAACGAGGAAGAGCACGACGGACACCTTTATGAACGCTGTGCTTGTTACGACTAGGAACGCCAGCAGGCCAAGGCCGGCTGTGAGCGCAAGGAGTCCAAGGATTCCCGGTTGAATGTCAGTCATTGACGGCCAGCCTGCCCCGCAACCTGACGCCAAGCTCCCCGCCGATGCTTACGATGTCCCCGCGGCCTATGCGACGGCCGTTAGCAAGGATATCAACCGGTCCGTCGAGCGGTCGGCCAAGTTCGAACACATGTCCCTCGCTGATATCCCTCAAGGCTCCGAGTGCGACAGTCCAGCGGCCGCATTCGAAAACAAGAGTAATCTCGATGTTGTCGAGATCACTTTCAGAGGGCGGCCGGGGTTTTTCGGATTGAGTCATCAAATGTGCACACTCCAGGGGATGTGGTTGGAGGCGGAATGCCCCTCGCACGATCAAGCGATCCTCTGCAACATGTGCCGGAGCCCATAAGGTTCCCGCGTTGAGGATGGCTTGGCCACGGGCCAAGGGTATTACGTCCGGCAATAGAGCGTCTCCTGCATTTGCTTTCCCTAGCAGCGCAACCGTCGCACGGAGCGAACCGATCTCTCCCTTAACGATGACAGGCAATTCTGGGGGAAGCTGGCGTGCCTCTCGCGGCAGCTGCCTGAGCAGTCCGCCTAACGCCCGAAACGCGGGTGGAACTGAACCATCGAGAGGTGAGAACAGGAACAGGCGCGCTTTTCCCTTGAATGGGCGGTAGGTGATTTCGAGCTCCAGATAAGGACCCCGAGCCATTGCTTCGCTCAAACAGATCAGCTGCAACTTCTGTTGTGTCAGACCCTCTAGTTGATCGAGCAACGGATCGAGTGCAAATTCGACGAGGAGCGAACGAGTGGGCTCGGCAGGTAGGCCAAGCTCACTTTGCACCGTCGCGATCAGCCCATCTACAACCGGACGGGCCAACGATAAGATAATTGTTTCATGTCCGATGGCCCAAGCGCAGTCGAGCATCGATACGGCACACGGCTCCGGCTCCCAGACAAGCCGTTCCATCCGTACGGATAGCGGCTTATCGCGGAGACGGCTTTGCAGAGGCTTGCGGGCAGCAGCGATCTCGTTGAGCCAAGAGACGACCGCAGGGGACAGGGTTAGCGCCGGTTTAAATCCCGATTGTTCACCCGTAGCCATGGTCACAGGCGCGTCCACAAGACAAGGCGCTTTCGCTCGCATAGAAGAAGCCATCAGATTCAGTCGCTAGCCGTGTGAGTACGCGAACCACTGCGATACCGAAGCAAAACCTCATCATCGGCCTCCATCTCGGCTTCCGCCTCTGAATGGGCATCACTCGCGCGCTGAACGTCGCCTTCAATTTTCTGCCATTTGTGACTTGCCGCCGAGCACTTTGTCAAAGTGGTCCGCGCCTCGAAGACCGCCGTCTCGGCCCGCTCTTGAGCGGCGCGCGCTTCCTCAAGCGTCCGGCGTGCTCCTGCGATCTCAGTTTTGAGCCGTCCAATGACGATGTGACAGCGACGATCGAGCTCTTCGACAGAGAGCGAATCAAAAGATGCCAGTTCTCGGTAAAGCTCCGCTTCTAGCGCCGCTTGGTTTTTCTCGGCCGTTGCAAGATCCCGGACAGCTTGTTCCACCGCTTGAAGCGCGCCGCGGCGCTTGGCCTCCATGTTGTACACCTCACGAAGGGCGCTCCGCTGTCTCATGTCCTTCACTAGCCGCAATTTCGAGGCATGGACGCGATTCACGCGGTCAGACGCGACATCCATGTGACCGTCTCCTCAAAGCTTGACGCCTCGTCTCCGCCCTGACGCAGGAATTTCCGCAACTCCTCGATCGAATTGATTGCCCGGTCTGTCAGAGGATCACTGCCTTGTTTATATTCGCCAACCTTCACCAAGAACTCGGCCTCGGCGTAGCGGGAGAGCAGATCACGGAAGAAGGAAGCCGCCTTTCGATGCGACACAGAGACGACCGCATTCATCACGCGGCTGCGGCTTGACAATACGTCAATAGCTGGAAAATGCTCGCGCGCAGCCAAAAGGCGTGAGAGAACAACGTGGCCATCAAGAATGCCTCGTGATTCTTCGGCGATTGGATCACCCGAGCCGTCGCCTTCGACAAGCACAGTATAGAAGGCCGTGATCGAGCCGCGCTCGCCCATGCCGGCACGCTCCAACAGGCCAGGAAGCATCGCAAAAACCGATGGCGGAAAGCCGCGTCGCGTCGGCGGCTCTCCTGCCGCAAGGCCAATTTCGCGCATGGCGCGGCTAAAGCGCGTCAATGAGTCCATCATCAGGACGACGCGAAGTCCTTCATCACGAAAATATTCGGCGAGTGCCGTCGCCATGTGAGCGCATTGCGCTCGTTCCATTGCCGAGCGGTCGGAGGTCTCAACGACAACGACGGTGCGGCGAAGCGCTACCTCACCAAGGTGCTGCTCGATGAATTCCCGGACTTCACGACCGCGCTCACCGATCAACGCGACTATGGTGGCGTCGGCAGCCGCGCCTTTTTACGATCTGCGACAGGAGCGTCGACTTACCGCACCCTGGGTCTCCGTAGATGCCGATCCGCTGCCCCTCGCCACATGTTAGAAGCCCATCCAAGACACGGACGCCGAGTGGGAATGTTCGCTCGATACCGCGCCTTGTCATGGGGTTGGGAGCCTTGCCGCGCAGCGGACGAGTTTGAGCGGCGCTGATTGGACCCTTTCCGTCGATCGGACGGCCGAAGCTGTCGATGACCCGGCCAAGCAAATCGGGGCCGACCGGAACTTCATGCATTCGTCCGGTCGCGACCACTTCTGCTCGGCTGGATAAGCCCGCCATGTCACCAATGGGAGTGAGCAATACCCCATCTTGCGATAGGCCGATCACCTCGGCCTCGAGCGACCATCCGGTGCGGGGATCCTGCAACAGGCAAAGCTCCCCTATACGCGCCTCTGGCAAGACGGCATGGAGCAAGGTGCCGACCGCCCGTGTGATCCGCCCTCGTACAGCACGCGTGTCGATATGCTTTGCTGTAGATTTCAGAGACGATAGCGCGGCGTGCAGATTCCTCTCTCCCGCCGCATCGGTGGCTGATGTGGTCATGGCCCGTCTTCCTTTGATGGCAAACCCAGGCCAAGGCGTAGAGCCCGCAGCTGCGCGGCAACTCCAATGTCTACATTGCCAAATTCGCTCCACAACACGCACTGCTCTGTCGTTAGAGCCGGATCCGGAGCAACCCGCACTTTCGGCCGGCCCTCCTGTCCATCGCACGTAGCGAACTCGCGCGCTAGCGCATCGGCTTTCAGAGGAGAGACATGAAGGCAAATTTCCGCGCTACCATATTTTTTCTCGATCGCGTTACGAACGGTCCTCACCAACATCTCGCCTGGATCAAACCCGCCCAGCAGATCGCTCACGATCTCCATGACGAGCTGCGGCAACTCCTGCTCCAGAATGGCTTTTCGCTGCGCAAGTGCGGAAGCAGCCTGCGCAATCAGCCGAGACATTTCCTCGGCGCCGCTCTTGAAGCCATCCGCACGGCCGCGCGCCCGCTCCCGCTTATAAGCTGTCCGTCCCCAGCCGCGAACGTGTTGCAGATGCCGCTCGGCAGCCGCGCGCGCTTCTACGGCATCGCACCAGATCCCGATCTCGGCCGCCGATATGAGAGGCCCGAGCGGCCGTATCTCGGGGGCCACCGGCAGCGCTGGGTCATCAGCTGTCATGCCGTGGCGTCTCCCTCGACAAATGGGTTATCACCAAGGAAAGCACTGGGCCCGCGGCATTGCGGTGTTCGGCCGCTGGATTCTCGGCAGCAGTGCCCATGGGCAAGCGTAACAGCACGCGCGTGCGATCAAGTGCCGAGGCTTCGTCGAGCCAAGCACCTAGGCAGGCATGGCCATCGTGTTCAATCTGTTGCGAAAGTTGCTCCGGATCAGCGGTAGCGGTGATTGCGACCGCGCTGGCCAAGTTCCGGATACCGAAAGCGTGCGCTTCTGCCCCGATACGCCCGAGCAGCATCGCGAGATGCTGCTTTGAGACGAGCTTTAGGAGCGAGCGAGCATGCCAGATACTGCCGGCAAGCAAAGCAGCCCTATTCGGATCATGGCCGAGCAGAAGATCAGTTCCCCAGTTACGGCCATTGGAGTCCATTTCATTACCAAGCAGCATTTCAGCAAGTCTTACCTGCAGCCTTGAGCTCTTCTGTAGCCGGACCAAAGTCGAAGCCGACAGCCGCCCGTCAAGACGGGCAGCAAATCGGGTCAGATGGGTCGAGGCAGCAAGCTCGCGCAGCCCCTCAGAAGTCGATTTGGACCACGTATGAGAACCGGAGGATGGCAGCGGTATGGGCATCTGCGCACTCCTATGCCTTTTCGGAGGTGATCTTTTTACCGGGAGGCGGAATAGCGGGCGTGTTCGAACGGTTGCCAAGTCTGGATCGCGCGCGCGACGGCTGGGCGCGCTGATGCATACGAGAGCCCAGGAATATGTAGCACAGAAGGCCAATCGCAGCGCCGCCCCCTCCGATACCGGCCGCAAGTAGCGGGTCTGAAATGGATTTGGTCGACTGAGCGGACGCAGCTCGCGGGGCAGGCTGCTCAAGCGGAGCCCGCTCAACCGGCACAAAGACCACCGCCACCTTGTCATAGGATAGGCCCTCGATGCTGTTGGCGACCAGCATCTTGATCTGCGGTAGCAGGAGCGAGAGCTTTGCATTGGAGTTATGTCGAATGAACACCGACGCTGAGGACGGCATCGTGTCCTGGCGCAATAGATCATTTTTTGGCAAAACAACGTGGACACGCGCGGATATGACGCCGTCGATATCGCTAATCGTGCGCGACAATTCTTCGCTCAGGGCATAAACGTAGCGGGCGCGCTCCTCGATCGGCGAGGCAACCAGGCCCGATCCTTTGAACACCTCGCCGAGGTTCTTGAAAGGGTGGCGCGGCAACCCTTCGAGATTTAGCAGCTCAATCGAAAAGGCTAGCTGCTTCTCTTCGACCTGGATCGTGCTGGTCCCGTCCTTGGCAGTAACACGGACCGCATCGACGCCCTTGCTAAGCAGGAGAGCAAGCATCTCATTGGCCTCGCGCTCCTGCACTTTGGTGTAGAGATCGGCCTTACAGCCAATCAAGGGGAGGAGAAGCGATAGCACGGCAAAAACACGCAACCACTGACCGGATAGGCGGGCATGGCCGTTTTGTCCATAGATGAAAGCAGACCTCAACGAACTCAGCCCGCCGATAGCAATTTGTTCAAAGATGAGCTGACGGCGCTGGTGCTCTTGGACACAAGCGAAACCTCGACGACACCCTTGTAAACGTCCCGCAGACCCGCAACCATCGCGTCGAAGTCGAGCACGCCTTCCGGCTTGCCCGCAGGGCTTGCCCCGACTAGCTGCGACCGCGAAAGCGGCTGAGCGGCCGGCCCAGGTTGAACGGTCTTCGAAATGGCGGTCACACCGCCGCTCGTTGCAGAAGGAACGGGATTGCTCCGATACATCGAAGAGAGAGCCTGGAGCACGCGCTCGCCAGGCGGGCTCGCCTGCACTGCTGCACGCTGAACCTCTGACACCGCAGGAACGGACGCTGCTCTATCGGTAACTGAGGAGGCAGCGTCTGATGTCGAAGCGACATGCAGAAGAGTCTGCTGAAACTGGCTCTGCTGGCCGATGGCTGCCGGCTGGCAGAGCCCGGACAGACCGTCGGCAGGGTTCAGAGAGATTGGCGTGGCGCCTAGCATGATCGAAGGTGTCATTGGTTTGGGGTGCGATGAGACACGCCCTTGTTGAGAATTGATGATCAATACCGTAAAGAGGCCAGCTGACCGCAAGCTGACGAACACGCGAGCCATAAGGCCATTTTAAAGATCACGCTTGGCTTCCAATTTGGGCGAAGTCTTAATACTTGTTCTCCGGCCGAAGGGACTTGGGAATGCTAAGCCGACGCACGATCCTGAACATTTTGAACCGCGTTGCGGGCGCAGGAGTTTTCCTTTGCTCCGGGGTACTCACGGCGTTTGGGGCTCCGCTCTCGCTGCCTTCGGCACCTTATAGCTACACGGTTCTGGATCAGGACCTGTCTGCCGCACTGCTGGAATTCGGTAACAACCTCAATATCAGAGTGAACGTCAGCGCGGAGGTGAAGGGTCGGATTCGCGGGCGCATGCCAGATCTGCCACCGCGCCAGTTCCTGGACCGTTTGACCAATCTCTACAATCTTCAATGGTACTACGATGGGCTCGTGCTGTATGTATCTGCTGCAAATGAGGCGCAAAGTCGTCTGCTTGTGTTGAAGCCGATCAGCTTCGATGCATTCAAAGCGGCCCTCGATGCACTCAACATCTCCGACGAGCGCTATCTTGTGAGAACGGCACCAGGAGATGGCCTCGTCTTGGTTTCAGGTCCACCACGCTTCATCGCGCTCTTGGACCAAACGCTCAACGGCCTTGTAGCGGAGGCGCAGGCGCGGCCGCACGCTGCGGTCGAAAAGCAGTCTCGGGAATCGGTGCTGAAGTTATTTCGTGGCTCCTCAACCACGGTCGTTCGCGATGGACGACCGGAAGCCCCCTATTCTTCCGACGCGCCGCGTCAGGACAGCATCGTGCGCGAGCCTGCGCCGGGCCAGAAATGAAATTTAGAATGCGCGGCAGCTTTCGGCGGAAGTCAATGCCGTCTCCATTGGCTCATTTTGAATCCTTCTGATGCTCGTCAGCTTCTCGAAAGCTCATCCTCCTAGCATCAGAGCGCGGATGTCTCGACGGCGATGCCGTCTATCCACCGTCATGCAACGTCGGGGCACCCGATGCTCGGAATAAACCGCAAACCTGGTTGGCGCCATTGTTGCCGGCAGATTGGAGGCTGCAGCTCAAGGCGAGAGTTCTCAGTGGTTCTCCGTAGTCGCGATGCAAGTGGCCTTCTTCAAAGAATGGCTCGAGCCGCTCCATGTGAAGGAGGAACAGGATGGATTTCAACTCAATCGACCCACTGAACACGGACCCACAGCCCGCCTTACCGCCACCGCCCGCGGATCCAACGGGCTTTGAGCACCAGCTGAGCGAGTTGCAAGATAGTCCCCCGCCATATGCTGCGTGGTCGCCAGTGCCGCAGGGGGAAGCCTATTCGCCATATTGGAGGCGAGCATCCCTATTCGTCACATTTGAGTTGGGACGATGATCTGCGTACGCCGGCTGCGGCCCCCTGGGCCATTACCGGCCGGACGATTGCTCCATCGCTGGCGGAAGCCCCAGATTTCGATCAGGACCTGATTTGGCAGAATGTCGAACCCGGTCCAATGCAAGCCGAGCCATCCTTGGCCGCCGGCGAACGGGCCCAGCTCGCAGCAGCCGCCTGCTCAGTCGCTGGCGGAAGCCCCCGATAAGGACCCGGTTTGGGAGGAGCTCGAACCCAGGCTGCTACAGGCCGAGCCATCGCATGCCGCGCCATCACAAGCCGGGCCATCGTCGTCCACGGGGGATGCGCCACTGGAACGCGGAAGCTTCGTCATGGAAAACGGACGTCGCGCCAGCGAGTACTGGGTCTTCTGTCCCCAAACGGCCTCGAACGCCCAGCTCAACATGCTAAGAACCGTCGGACTCATGCCGAGCAAGGACTCACCGACAACTTTCTCTATCCTAGCTGTGCCCCACACAGCCGAATGGCGAGAAGAGGATTTTGTTCGCCTCAACCCGTCGCTTGACCCTAGCCTCTGGCCTGGATACTCGGGTGAGGATTCCCCCACCGGGTAGGCGTTTCCACAGCCCAGCTTGCGGCAGAGCCATGCCCCTCCCCGCTAAAACAGACCTTTGGGATGCCGCCGGTGGCAGGAGCACTTGGCAGCGTCCCTTCTGTGCCGGCGTCGATTATCTTGGCTAGGCTATGTTGGCCTCGCGCCAAGATGATTGTACGCGGTCAATTAATTATGTGTCATGGTAAGAGATCTGGTCAGGCAGTCGGCGCGGACAGGACATCCTGGCTGAGACGACGCAGATATCCCCGCAAGCTTCCGGTTCCCAACCGGCAGAGGTTTTTGAAAACACCTCCTGCGGACGTTTCCGTCGCATTGACGGCATCGCTTGCCGCGACCGCAGCTGTCGCGGCCGCAAAAAAGAAGTTCAGAGCGCATGTCACCTCACGAACACAAAGTTAATTGGGTGTTGCCGGCGTTGCGGCGGATGGCGCGGCGCCTGGCTGTACTGCCGCTGGCGGCGGCGTCGTGGCTGATGGCGCGGTGGTCGACCGGGCTGCGGCCTGCGGGGAACGGCCGACGATGACGGTGAGCAGGCCCTGGCCCCACAGCCGCTGCGCCGCCTTCCTGGCATCCTCCAGCGTCACCGCATCGACGAGGGCGCTACGCTTCTCGATATAGTCGATCGGCAGCTTGTCGATCTGGTATTGCAGCAGCGCCTGCGCGAGTTTTGACGATGTATCCAGCGCCAGCATCTGCGAGCCCTTCAGGTACGACTTGGCCTCGTCGAGCTCCTGCTGGGTCGGGCCTTCCTCGGCCATGCGGCGGACCTGCTTGTCGATCTCCTCCACCGTCTCGCCGGCGCGATCGGCGCGGGTGCCGGTATTGCCGACGAACAGCGCGGAATGATCCATCCACAAGAGCGTCTCACGGACGGAATAGGCGAGCCCGCGCTTCTCGCGGACTTCGCGGAACAGCCGCGACGACAGACCGGCGCCGCCGAGGATCTGGTTGACGACATAGGCCGCCATGAAATCCGGCCCGCTGCGGCGGACGCCGGGACCACCGAAGGTCACGACGGTCTGCGGCACGTCGAGCGGAACGTAGACGCGCTGCGGCGGCTTTGCCGCAACCACATCGGGGACCTCTGTCAACTGCGCCTTGGCCGGCAGGCTGCCAAAGGTCTTGTCGAGCAATTTTCCGAGGCTCTCTGGATCGACGTCGCCGACCACCGCGATCTTGAGCGTGTCCTTGGCGATCACGCGGCGGACATAGTCCTTCAGATCGGCGACGTCGATCTTCGGCACGCTCTCGACCGTGCCTCCGGCCTGGCGGCCATAAGGATGATCGTTGAAGGCGACTTCGAAGAACTTGCGATCGGCGAGCGTTGAAGGATTGGTGGAGTCACGCCGAAGCTTCGCGAGCACCGCGGTACGGATCCGTTCGACATCGGCCGCATCGAAACGCGGCGAGGTCAGCGCCATTCGCAGTAGGTCGAAGGCCTCGTCCCTGTTGTCCTTGAGCATGCGCAAGGAGCCGCGAAACTGATCGCGGGACGAGTCAAAGCTCAGCTCAATGGCGCGGCGGTCGAGCCGCTCGTGAAAGCTCTTGGAATCGAGATCGCCGGAGCCTTCGTCGAGCAGGCTGGCGACCAGGTGACCGACGCCGGGCTTCTCAGCCGGATCCTGGCTGGCGCCGCCGCCGAAGGCATATTCCATCGCGATCAGCGGGACGGTGGCCTCCTGCACGAACCAGGCTTCGATGCCGCCGGGCGAGATCAGGCGCTGGATCTTGGTAGCGGCAAATGATGGTGCAGAGCCGAGCGTCGCGATCGCGAGCGAGGCCCCACCGAGGACGGCACGCCGAGTGAGAGAATAGGTCACGAGCGCTTCTCCTTACGTTTGGGCGCGGATTCCTTGATCAGATAGCCGGTCACCGAGCGTTTCTTGTCGAGCCATGCTTGCGCGGCCTCGCGCACCTGCTCGGCGGTGACGGCCCGGATGCGGTCCGGCCAGCTTCGGATATCGTCGATGCTGAGCCCGGTGGTGAGCGCGGCGCCATACCAGAGCGCAAGCGTCGCCTGGTCATCCTGGGCGTAGATCGCTTGCGCAATCAATTGGGTCTTGACGCGCTCGAGATCCTCGGCGCGCGCGGGATTTTGCGCGAGGTCGGCGATCACCTTGTCGATCGCGTCCTCGATCTGGGCGAATTCGACGCCAGGTTTCGGCGTGGCCGAAATCATGAATTGCGAGGCATCAAGCGAGGTGCCCTGGTAGCTCGCGCTCGTGCTAATGGCGAGCTGCTTGTCGATCACCAGCACACGGTAGAGATAGGAGTTGATCCCGCCGCCCATCAATCGCGCGAGCACGTCAAGCGCAGGGCTCTCGCCGGCGGCCACAGTGGTAGCCGACGGCACGAGATAGGAGCGGCGCCAGGTGGCCTGCTCGACGCGGGGATCGGAGAGCGTCACGGTGCGGGGTGCCGCGGGCGTCGGCTCCTGTGGCCGCACGCGCTTCGCGGGGATCGCGGGCTGTGCAGGAATGTCGCCAAAATTCTTCTCCACCATCGGGCGGATTTCCTTGGGATCGACGTCGCCGGCGATGATCAGGATCGCGTTATTCGGCGCGTAGAAGCGCTTGTAGAACGCGAGCGCGTCCTCGCGGTCGAGCTTTTCGATCTCCTGCCGCCAGCCGATAATGGGGCGGCCGTAGGGGTGGTTGAGGTAAAGCGCCGCCATCATCTGCTCGGTGAGCCGCGCATCGGGATCGTTGGCGACGCTCATGTTGAATTCTTCGAGCACAACATTGCGTTCGGACAGCACGTTCTCATCTTGGAGAACGAGACCGGTCATGCGGTCGGCCTCAAATTCCATCATCTTCGTCAGCTGCTCGCGCGGCACGCGTTGGTAATAGCCGGTGTAGTCGGGCGAGGTGAAGGCATTCTCGTTGCCGCCGACGCGCAGCACGGTCTGGGAGAATTCGCCGGGCGGATGCTTCGCTGTGCCCTTGAACATCAAGTGCTCGAAGAAATGCGCAAGCCCCGATTTGCCCGGCGTCTCATCGGCGGAGCCGACCTTATACCAAATCATCTGGGTCACGACCGGGGTACGATGATCGGGGATCACCACCACCTGCAAGCCGTTCGCAAGCGTGAAGCTTGCTGGTCGTTCCGAGGTGACTGTGATCTGGGTAAGCATGCTCTTGTTTTCAGCAACGTCCCGGAGGCTAGGATTGCTGCTATTATCCCTTTTGTATTCGACTTTGTATTCGACCGCCAGCGCGGTGGGCGTCGTCAAGGCCATTGCAACAATGGCCGTGCCTAGCACCTTGGTTGTCACGGAACTCCAATTCTTCATGCCATCGCCTTTTGGTCACATCGAGATTCACATTCTGCAACGGACGATCCCGACAAAGCAGAGAGCCGCACGCCGTTGGCAAACAATGGAGCAAAAGCCGTGCCAATCGCCTAATGCTTCCGCGCACCGCTGCGCGGGCAGCTGGACGCAAAACGAAGCGCCGCGCGTGCTTTCTCTTCCGAAAGCCAAAGCCGCACTTGTTTGCTATCCGCCAACATGTTGCGAACACGACATTGCACACGAAAACGCACGACAACTCGCCGCCTCGCGCTTCCTAAATCCTGCGACGCCACATACTGGCGCCTTGATCTCGCGCCAGAGGCACCGCTCCGCCGTTTCGTGGCCGCGCCGGCGCCCGCCAGGAAACATACAAAGCTTGTCGCGGCGCCGCCGCACCAGGAGTACCCGGCCGCGCTTCGACGCGACGAGCTTTGACGATCTTGCCATTTCTTCGATCCGCTGACCCTAGTGGTTCATCATAGTGATTTTGACGTTTTGATACCGAGCCATTCGAGGATGGGCAAGTTTTCCGGTGGCAAGAGAATCTCGATGCTTCTGGGGACGCCGGGTTGACGTCGGATGAAGCCGTTCCGTTCGAGGGTGACGATCATCTGGTGGACAGTCGGCGGGCTGACGCGGAAATGGCGCTGGATGTCGGCTTCGGCGGGCGGCTGTCCGAACATGTACGAATAGGTATGGATGAAAGCGAGGTAGTGCCCCTGCTTCTCGGTGAAACGCGCGCCTGATTTTTGACTCATCGTTGGATTCGTCCCGGCCTCCGACAAGGAGGCAAAGCATGAATGTACGTTATCGGGTCGAATTGAGCCAAGCCGAGCGCGATGAACTGACGGCGATGCTCGGCGGCGGCAAGCACGCCGCCCGCAAGCTCAAGCGGGCGCAGATTTTGCTGGCGGCCGATAGGGGCCGCCGCGACGAGGAGATTGCCCGGACCGTGAGTGTCAGCCTCTCCACCGTCGGCCGGACCAAGCGCCGCTTCGTGGAAGGCAATCTGGAGCGGGCCTTGAGCGAGGAGCCGCGTCCGGGCGCGGAACGCAAGCTGACGGGCAAGGAAGAGGCCCTGCTGGTCGCGACCGCATGCGCCAAGCCGCCCGCCGGCCGCAAACGCTGGACGCTGACGCTGCTGGCCGACACGATGGTCAAGCTCACCGATCACGACAGCCTGTCGGGCGAGACCGTGCGTCGCCGGCTGGCCGAGAACGACCTCAAGCCATGGCGCAGGGACATGTGGTGCATTCCCCATGTCGACGGCGAATACGTCGCCCGCATGGAGGACGTGCTCGATCTCTATTCCGAGGCGCCGGATCCCGAGCGGCCGCTGGTCTGCATCGACGAGACCCCCGTCCAGCTCATCGGCGAGGTGCGTCAGCCGATCCCGGCCAGGCCCGGACAGCGCGAGCGCTACGATTACGAGTACCGCCGCAACGGCACCGTCAATCTCTTCGTCACCTTCGATCCGCATCGCGGCTGGCGCAACGTCAAGATAACAGACCGCCGCGCCGCCGTGGACTACGCCCACTGCATGCGTGAACTCGTCGACGTCCATTATCCCGATGCCGCCTGTATCCGTGTCGTGCAGGACAATCTGTCGATCCACACCGCCGGCGCGCTGTATCAAGCATTTGCGCCCGCCGAGGCCCGTCGCATCCTGCGTCGCCTCGAATTCCACTACACCCCGAAACACGCCAGTTGGCTCAACATGGTCGAGTGCGAGATCAGCGTGCTGCAGCGCCAGTGTCTCGGCCGCCGCATCGACGACCCCAAACGGCTCCGAAAAGAGATCGCAGCATGGCAACGGCAGCGAAACAAAGCACGAGACCGCATCAAATGGATGTTCACAACCGACAAAGCCCGCGCCAAACTCGGCCGCGCATATCCAGCCACCGCCAAAGAGTCAAAATTACTGTGATGAATCACTAGCGAATACGCGACAAGAAGATCATGTAGAAGATTTCAGGCCCGGCGAATTGATGCACCGCTTGTCCTGCTCCTCGCACCGCACCTTGAGTTCAATCAGCTCGCCCTCCAGCACCGGCCGCTGCGCCGTTCAAGTGCTACTTCAGCGACCTGCCAGTTCAGGTGCTCGCATCGCATCGAGGATTTCACGTTCGGCCTCCTCGGCATCACAAACCTATTGGCTGTCCCGGCAATGATGACGAGCGCGCAATTCATTCTTTGCTCGACCGTGCTCCACCAGTTCACGCAGCGTGTCGGCCTCCATCGTCTTCTTCCCCCACAACTTACGTAGGTCCTTGCGCGCCTCAGCCAAGTCGGACGCCCCTCCTGGCGGCCACTGCCGAGAGCTGCCGTCCTGAAGGAGCTCTTCTAATGAAACAGGCTTTTCGGATTGCCGGCGTGCTAGCGTCCACCGAGACCGTCTTGCCCCACCTCAAAACTCTTCTCCGGCCAGCACTAGGTGGTGTGGACTCTAAGGATTCCCTTTTAGGAGCAAATCAGATTCAAGCCTGCTTTTGGGAGGCAGTCTTGGGTGTGATGGACCGGTTGATTTTGAGCGATGCGGCGTGGGAGCGGATGGCGCCGCTGATCATAGGCCGGCCTGACCAGAAGGGTTCGACCGGACGCGACAACCGGATGTTCGTGGAAGGTGTGCTTTGGATCGTGCGTACGGGCTCTCCCTGGCGTGATCTTCCGGAGGCGTTTGGGGACTGGAACAGCGTGTTCCGGCGCTTCAGTCGATGGAGCATCAAGGGTGTTTGGTGGCGGATCTTCGAGGCGATGTCCGATGATCCGGACTTCGAGTATCTGATCGTCGATTCCACCATCGTCCGAGCCCACCAGCACGCTGCCGGGGCGAAAAAAGGGGGTCTGAAGATCAGGCGCTCGGCCGCTCGCGCGGTGGCCTGAGCACCAAGATACATCTGGCCGTTCGCGGCTTGGGATGTCCCGTGCGCTTCACGCTTACCGCAGGTCAGAAGGGCGATGCACCGCAGGCCGCCGCATTGCTCGAGGGATTGCCCGCCGAGGTCGTCATGGCCGATACGGCCTATGACGCCGATCACTTGCGCCAGGCCATCGCTGCCAAGGGGGCGCTCGCCGTCATCCCGAACAACCCGTCACGCGCGCTCAAATATCCGCTCGACAAGCATCTCTATGCCCAGCGCCATCTCGTGGAATGCTGCTTCTCCAAGCTCAAGCAATTCCGCCGCGTCGCAACCCGCTTCGAAAAAACCGCCCGAAATTACCGCGCCGTCGTCACTCTCGCAGCCATCATCTTATGGATGCGATAAGTGTCCACACCACCTAGCTCTTCTTTGGCAGACCCCGACGCCGCACCTGACGGACGGAAGCATCGATGCGGTCTCCAATGGCTCATCATGAAACGCACTGAGCCTCGTCAGCTTCTCGAAAGCTAACGTTGCTAGGATGAGAGAGTGGTTATCTACAGGCGGAGTTACGAACATGAACGCAGGTGCACCCGATATCGGAGCAACGGGAAGCAATAACGGTGCTAATTTTGACGGAACCGAAGGGGCCGATGACGCCAACTCGCAGGCCGCGCAACAACGCAAAGCTTTCGAAACAACTCTTGGCATGATCGCAATGCGAATGGTCAGCGATGCGCAGGCCGATCTAGACTCTGCCATGGACGACACAGAAGAAGATGTTTGAATCCGCCCCGTCGATCTGAAACAACGAGCGGCAAACGGCACATCCAAACAGCGGTGAGAAGAGAGGAAGGAGAGGAGGATCCGCACCACAATAGTGCCTGATCGTTCTGATCGGTCGCGGCAAGCTTGGCGTGACAGTCCTTAGGGTTCTTGTCGCTCCGGGCCACTCCGGTCATCCGCATCTCGGTAGCCCAAGACGTCTGGTTCACATACCTAACGGACGCGCCTCGCTTCAGGCAATCGCGCATTTACAAACTTGCAGGTCATAAAGTGGCTTATACGGGTGAGAGACCGAACAGGATCTTCCTGTTCTCGCACGCTGCGTAGCGGCTGGGACGTGCCTAACGACTCGGCGCGTCGCTTTTGGCGTAAACCCGATAGATCGCGCATTCCTGCCGCCTGGCGTTCGCCGCCATAGTGCATCCGGCCGCCGAGGCGTGTCCCTCTTGTCAATCAATCGACCTTGCAATGGAACTACCGGTAGAAGCCTGTGCATCGTCGACTTGAGGTTGGACCAGCTCTCGCTGGTTGAGACGCCCCCACTCGTCCAGTCGTGCCTTCGTTGCAGCTGTTACCGGCAGAGATATGACAGCCAGATCATCGATAGCGTGAGAGCGCGGAATACGCATGAGTATCCCGAAGCGAGGCGCTTCCCTGCGCACTCGCGCTGAGGAGCATGGGAGAGCGGGCGACAGCGCCCGCTCCCGTTATTTTGAACTGTGCTCAGATCGGCCTTACCCGGCAGCCTGCTCATTGGCGTCAATGCTCGCCTGGTTGACCCGCCATCCGGACCTATCGACCCACCCTTGACCTTGCTCATATATCGTCTGTGCACCATCCGCCGTCAGCTGATCGAGGGTTCGGCCAGCATTGGACTGCGTCACCTTCAGATTGTTGGCACCGTCCTTCTTGTCACCGAGTCCCTCGACAACCATAGCGTTGTCGCCATTCGTGATGGTGAGCTTGGACGAAATGGTCTTTCCCTTGCCGTAGTCGACCGTATCCACGGTGATCTTCGTGCCATCATCGAGTTGCAGGGTCATGCCTTTCTTGAAATCAAAGTCGTCCTTGCCGTCTCCATTAGCATCCACATGAGGATCGCCATGAATCTTCGAGACATGGCCGGTTTCTTTGTTGCGAACGGTCCAGGTGCCGTCCTTCTCGTCGGCCGTGATTGTATACTTGTCGCCAAGGTGTATCGTTGCCTTGCCGTTATGGACCTCATGCGACCACACCGGATTAGTTTTAGGTGGCGGGCTCTGGTTCACCGCAACTGGGGTCATCGACGCAGGCGGGGGAGGAGGAACGAAAACTGGAGTGTAGTAGTACAATGGAGTAGCGAGCGGCGGAGGAGTGTACTGGGACTGGAAGCCGACGCCCGGGGCGCGCCCCTCTTCACCAGCATCGATACTCGCCTGGTCCACCTCACGCCCGGCGCCGTCGACCCAACCCTGACCTTGCTCATGGATCGTTTGTGAACCATCGGCTGTCAGCGCATCGAGAGTGAGGCCAGCATTAGACTGCGTCACCTTCAGATTGTTGGCACCATCCTTGTCGTCACCGAGTCCCTCGACAACCATTGCGTTGCTGCCATTCGTGATGGTGAGCTTCGATGAAATGCTCTTGCCGTTGCCGTAGTCGGCCGTATCCACAGTGATCTTCGTACCATCATCGAGTTTCAGGGTCATGCCCTTCTTGAAATCGAAATCGTCCTTCCCATCCCCATCAGCATCGAAGTGAGGATCGCCGTGGACCTTCGTGACATGGCCTGTCTCGTTGTTGCGGACAGTCCAGGTGCCGTTCTTCTCGTCCGCCGTGATTGTATACTTATCGCCAAGGTGGATCGTGGCCTTGCCGTCATGGACCTCATGCGTCCACACCGGATCAATTGAGGACGACGAGCTTTGGTTCTGCGCGACCAGCGCGAACGAGGGAGGCGGCGGCAGGGCGAGAACGGTTGGAGCAACGTAGGCCGGACTGAGTACGGCGGAAGCGACGACGGCCGGACTATTTACCGGCAGGTACTGGTAGGCCCCAAACGGGACGCCGGCAGCGCCGGCGTACTGCCCCATCACCACGTTGAACATTGGAGCGGCGGGCACGCCTTCAGGCACTAGCCCTACCGCCGGATTGAAGCCGCCCACCACGGGAAGATACGCCATTTTCATTCACTCCTATTGCATTGAAGGAAGCGACAGACTGCGAGGACCACCCGCACAATCAACTTGGCACGTTGCGCCGAGGCCATTCAAAAACCAATCCCACGTCATGACCAGCAGCAGGCGCCCTCGCGTTTCTTGTTGCGGGTGACAACAGCCTTGATCGGCGGACCACTTCTCTTACCCCTTGCCTTCGGCAATGCGGGCCTCTCACGTCGAGCGTATCCAAGTCGCAGGAAGTTTATCCTGAGTACCTGTCGAAAAGCTGACGATAAGATAATCGTCCACCAGCACATCAGCTTTCGGATCATCTGAATGTTGAGAGCATGTGATCGCGACGAATCGCATGGGCGTCGGAACAACGACATCTTGGGACGCGCGGCCGGCGAGCGTCCACGCTCTCTAAAGAACGTCGGCCGAGCGTCTCGCGTGAATGCTCCAGGCGGCCTTTCGGTGCCTTAGAGAACCGACACATTTTCCGTGAGAGAAAAAGTTGGGCCACCACGACTCATTCCGCGGCCTTTCTGAGACTCGTCAGCTTCTCGAAAGGTAATCCTCTTAGGATGAGAGCGCTGATCTCTAGGCGACGAGTCGTCTATTGATCTTAGTGGAGATGAACACAGGAGAATGCGATGATTGGAGAAATGATCGGAAGCGCGGCTGGTGGATGGCTCGGTGGACCGCCGGGAGCCGCAATTGGTTCCGCTGTCGGTGGAGTACTCGACCAAGCCTTCGAGAAGGTTATTCACAGCTTGGAGCCTGAGAAGGCTGATGCTGACAAGGTCGCCAAGGACAATGGCCCTGCCGCAGGAAGCACCCCCCAGTGTAACCACGGCAAAGGCGAATTGACTCTCTTGAATGGCGCACCAGGCGCGCATGTAATGATTTCATTTCCTGCCGTCGTCACGCCAGCTGGTTAGGCGTGAGGCAGGTCATCAGTGGCAGTAACTTCCAAACAGAAAGGTGAGTCGATATGGTTTATCGCGTTGGTGGGTCCCCCGCTGCGACTGAAGTCGCGAGGAATCAGCAAACCGGTGCTACCGGGGCTGGCGATTTCGCGGCGCAGCTCGCCGAGCTCGAGCGTGTTAGCAAAGAAGCTCAGGCCAATAGCATCGTGATGCGCAGAATTACGACCGAGCTCTCGTCCGAAAAGAAGGTTGCCGACGAGCGCGTAAGTTAGCGCTGCAAGAGGGGGCTCACGGCCGCTCATTTCGCGTGCTGGATGCTCCCTACAGCCTGACGAATTCGGAACCAGCCGTACGGCAACGCCGTACGGCTTCTCGTTGCTCAGGAGACTCTCCGTGAACGAACCGGCCTCCGTTCATTTCGAAGTGCTATCAGGGCTCTATTCCGGGGTGACCGGTGAAGCGCCCGTCGGAACGAGCCTTATCGGAGGTGGCCTCGATGCCGATATCGTCTTCGTCGAACAGGGGCTCGAGCCCAATCACTTCCGTCTCACCCCCCTGCACGATTCGATGGAGATCGAGGCTCTAGCAGCCGGAGTCAGCATAGAAGGAAACGGAGATATTGCCGTAGGCAAGCCGGTTGTTATTTCTCTTCCTGCCGTCGTTCATGCGGGCACGATGTCCATTCGCTGCACACAGGATTCGGAGCAAGGATCAATCGGCCTGTCGCGTGTCTCGATAATAGCAGCCGCCTTGGTCTTGCTGAGCTCTGTCGGGATCGCCACTCTTGCAGTCAGCTTCCTCTTTGACGGCAGTGCCGGTGCACTGAGCCCCGATGCGCCCCCTGTCGCCGCACTTCCACCCAAGCTGACGCTCAACGGTCCTGATGATCGCCCCCTCCATGCGGCCGCCGAACAGCTGCAAGAGGAGGTCAACAAAGCGGGACTTCTCAATATCAAGATCGGTCCTGGGCCAGGTGTGGTCAGCGCTGAGGGCACCGTGACGCCTGCGTCAGTCAGTAGATGGCAGAAGGTTCAGCAATGGTTCGATCAGCACACGAACGGATCGCTGACACTCGTAAATGGAGTGATCGTGAAGGAGGATAAGCCGCCCTCCTCAATTGCTGTCCAGGCGGTGTGGCGCGGAGCCCACCCCTATCTTCTTATTGGTGGCCAAAAGTACTTCGTGGGCGCGCTGTTGAACGATGGATGGACGGTCGATCGAATCGAGGCGGGACGCGTACTGCTCAGCCGGAATGGACGGCTTGCTGCTCTTCCCTATTAGAGCTCCACCGCCGCAGGAAAGGAGAACGTCATGACCAAGCTGCCCCAGCATCCTGTCGGACTTGGCACCTCTTCGCAAAGGCTCAACACGCACGACCATGAGCCAGCGAACAAGCCGGCCCTCCCTCAAGTCCATAATTTAGAGATCCATGGCACCGATGGCGGTGGCGAGAAGAGGCACGGGTCGGTTTGGCCGGATACCGAGGCGCCGGATCTGCCAATCGAGGCCGCGCTTGAGGTAAACGATATCGATGCCGTCTCGCGCGTCAGTCTCAACGAGAGGCGCGTACGGATAGCTGAGATCGATCCCCGTGCAGCACTCGCTTCACTTTATGGCCGCAATCTCGCAACTGGCCTGCTCTCCTTCGTGACACCACGCCTGCGTGACCCGGACGTGCTGCGAGCAGAGAAGCATGGTGTTCTTCTCGAGCGCTTGGCCGATAGGCTATGCGCCGGACCGGAGGATTCGGCGGCGCGTGAAGGGACCGACGCCCTGCAGCAGGAGCTCCGGCGGCTCATCCTGCTTCGGCAGAACCAGAACAGCTTGATTGGGGGCTAGCATGATCGAACCGGGCGGAGCGCAGTTCGCCAGTCCACCGCCGCCGGCCGATGCTTCCAAAACCGGCGATGTCTTGCCAATCTCAGGGCAGGAGCGTGATTTGGTCTGCGCAATATCCTTCGTCCACCTTGCGTGTGGACAGAGCGCACAAGCTCTCGCTCTGTTGCGGCTCATTGCCCATGATGATCCGCAAGACGTCGACCTGCTTCGCATTCTTACCTATGCTCTCATCTCGGAGGGCTTTGGCAATGAAGCACTTGCCGTGCTGGATAGACTAGACACGCTTGATGACGAGCCCTCTTCCCGTCTGCCTTTGACGCTTCTCCGCAGTCACGCGCTACGACGGGCCGGCCGTATGGACGAGGCGCGGGCAGTCTTCCAAGACTATGTGTCCCTGCGTGGCAGGACAGCCCCAACGGAACAACAATAAGAATCGTCTCCATGGCAAACCTCCTTCGTAAGCTTATCGTGCGCGCGCCATTCCACCCGGATTTCATGGTAGCGTTCATGCTGCTTCTGGCAATCGCAATGATGATCATGCCGATGCCGATCGTCGTGGTCGACATGCTGATCGGCTTCAATCTGGGTTTTGCCGTATTGCTGCTGATGGTTGCACTGTATCTCAGTACGCCACTGGATTTCTCGTCCTTGCCCGGCGTTATCCTGATCTCTACCGTTTTTCGTCTGGCGCTGACCATCGCGACCACGCGGCTGATTCTCGCTGAAGGAGACGCCGGCAGCATCATTCACACCTTCGGTGAGTTCGTGATATCAGGGAACATCGCGGTCGGCATTGTTATATTTTTGATCGTGACCATGGTGCAGTTCATGGTTCTCGCGAAGGGAGCCGAGCGCGTTGCTGAAGTGTCGGCACGATTCACGCTCGACGCTCTGCCGGGCAAGCAGATGGCTATCGACGCGGAGCTACGCAACGGTCATATCGATCAGCACGAGGCACGCAGCCGGCGAGCATCACTGGAGCGAGAAAGCCAACTTCACGGCGCGATGGATGGCGCCATGAAGTTCGTGAAAGGGGATGCCATTGCCGGACTCATAGTCATCTGCATCAACATGCTGGGAGGAATCAGCATCGGACTGCTCTCCAAGGGCATGTCCGTCGATGAGGCGTTGCACCAATATACGCTGCTCACCATCGGCGATGCGTTGATTTCTCAGATTCCGGCGCTCCTGCTGTCGGTTACGGCCGCAACCATCGTCACACGTGTGAATGGGCCTTCCAAGCTCAAGCTTGGTGCCGATATCATCAACCAACTCACGGCCAGTACCCAGGCATTACGGCTAGCGGCCGGCGTCTTACTTCTCATGGGGCTGATACCAGGTTTCCCTTTGCCCCCGTTTCTCATGCTGGCCGCACTTTTTGCCGGGACGAGCTATGTCAAAGGCGGTGTGCAAGGCGCGAACACGGGCTCCAAGACGAGCGCTAACGTTAGTACTCCGACTTCAAATCCAGCGCAGGCTCAACGGCAAACCATACCTGCGGAGGCGCTTCCGGTCGCGGTATTCTTTGCACCTAACCTGGTAAACGCGGTTGACAGAGAGGAAGTTGAGCAGCACATCGCTCGCATTTCGGCACTGGTCTCAGCCGATCTTGGCATCACGATTCCCCGCATTCCAGTCCAGGTCGATCAACGTTTGGCCCAATCCGAGTTTAGGCTAGATGTGGAAGGGGTACCGGTTGAACGGGATCGGGTGGATCCGACGCAGCTCGCGCTCACCGACGACCGAGCGAACATTGAACTGAGCGGCATCCCGTATCGGCAAGATCCAGACTCCGACCGGATCTGGATCGAACAGAGCCATGCACCGGCTCTCAAAGCGGCCGGGATCGGACATCACCGTCCGAGCGAAATCATAGCCCTGCGCGTCAGTTCCGTACTGACGCGATATGCGCAGCGCTTGGTAGGCATTCAAGAGACGCGACAATTGCTCGCCCGGATGGAGCAGGAATATGCCGACCTGGTGAAGGAAGTGCTACGCACGACTCCAGTTCCCCGAATCGCCGATGTCCTGCGTCGCCTGCTCGACGAGGGAATCCCGATCTGTAACACCCGGCTGGTCTTGGAAGCGTTCGCCGAATGGAGCGAACGCGAGCAAAACGCCGTCCTGCTCACCGAATATGTCCGCTCCGGCCTACGACGGCAAATCTGCTATCGCCATGCCAACGCTCACCGTGTTCTGCCCGCCTTTATCGTCGAACGTGAAAGTGAGGATGTGATCCGCAGTGCGGTCCGAGAGACCACCGTCGGGCCGTACCTCGCGCTGGAGGACCGGCATAGCGAGATGTTGCTGTCGCAACTGCGCCAGATCCATTCAGGCATGCCACCAGGTCAGAGCCAGCCCGTCATCCTGAGTTCGCTGGATATCAGGCGCTTCGTCCGCGGCTTTCTCACCCGCAACGGGTTCGATCTTCCTGTTCTGTCTTATCAGGATCTCGCCTCCGATTTCACGGTCCAGCCGGTGGGATCGCTCAAGCTTACAGGTCCCAAGGAAAAAGCTCCGCCAGGAGAACAACGCAACCTGCTTGCCACAAACGGCTCACAAAGTGCAGCAGTCGGTCGTGAGAGGATGGCATGAATTCACCTACAACAACATTCGCTGCTCGATTGTATGCGTTCCATCCGCCCTCGGGCTTTACTCTCCTCGCTTTATTCGCCACTCTTGTGCTTGGTGGTTGCGCCAGCTTGGATCAGCAAGCTATCTCAGCTCAAGAGACGCCGCGGCCAGAGTTGCTGGGCGCCAAGGACATCGATTCTGCTATGCGCGAGCGCATTGCACACGCCCTCCTCCGGGCTTCCGACGAGGAGAGTTTGCGTGAGGCTCTGAAGCAAAAGCCAGACAATGTCGATGCGGCAATCTCGCTTACGCAGGCCCTTCTGGCACAGAAACGCGCGGGCGAAGCACTTGAGGTAGCCGACAAGATCTTGCTTACAGTTCCTGGTGATTTGCGTGCCCTGAACGCAAAAGGGGTGGTCCTCGACGCCGAGGGGCGTCATGATGAGGCACAAGCGCTATATCGCGAGGCTCTCGCAGCGGCCCCAGGCAATCAGATGTTGCGCAACAATCTCGGCCTATCGCTCGCACTTGCTGGGAATGCCGATACTGGAAACGCCAGCCTGCAACCGCTTTCGCACGAGCCGGGTGCGCTGGCCCGTTCGCCATAGCGAGGCCTTCGCGTAGAGCGCCGGATCGTACACGCTTAACGCCTGCGCGTCAGCTCGTCGTCAGCTAGGCAGACTATCAAGTTCGCGGTGCCTGACGAGTCTGAACTCAGTGGGTGAATACTTCACCGATAGGAAACCCAATCACCATGTATGGCCGAATCAATAGCTCACCCGGTGCTTCCGACAACTGATGAAATGAGACAATCCGCCACCAACCACACGCAATCTGATGCAGACAGCCAACGCTTTGCGGACATGTTTGCTGGGATGCACATAGCAGCACCGAGCGCTAGCTCGTCTTCGGGAGCAACACCCTCGTACTCCCTCGTTCGGCGACCTCCTGTGGTGGAGATCACAAGGTCTTCATTCGAGGAGAACGTGAGGGACTTTTATAGCGATGAAATCGAGCATATCGCCGCGAAACCACAGCAATACTCGCTTCCCGTATCCTCGAAAGCCGAACGCACGGCACAAGTTGCTTATGACCACGGCAGGAAATCTGGTTCGGAAAACGCACGCTATTTCAGCTATCAGCTAGGCAACAAGAGTGTTGGACTTCTGCGAACGGAAGGCGGAGCTAGCATGAGTTATGTGTTCAAAGAGGAAAAGGCACGCGCGCGCTGGCGGGAACAGTTTCCCGGACGGACCGAACTCACATCCACTGTGGATTTTCGGGTTACTCATCCCCTGGTCGAGAACGCAGGCGATATTCTGTTGGAACATCAGCTTCGGCTCGACGGCGAACGGCCTTTGCTCCTCTCTCATGCTGTCAACGACGACGCGAAAGCCGCGCAGCGGCGTTGGGTTTTGTTGAGGTGAGTGACTCGATGGTGCTTGACCCTACCCGGCATTCCGACAAGTGGACGAAGAATGATGACGGCGAATGGCAGCGGAAAAACAAGCCTCAATTGTATCTTTCTAAAGCTGAACCCAGTGAAGGTAGTGAAACCAGGGGGCCCAGCGTGCCCCAGATACCATGCCGGATTGGGACGACGATGACTTTATGTAGACTGGTCCGAAGAAGATCGATCATGCGAAGCGAGACCGGATTTGCAGTGGGTTACCCTTCTTTGGTGTCCGTCGCCATGCAGCACTTCAGGATGCTGAAGAAATTTCATCGCCTACACGGGCCTCACGCGCGGTAAGTGCTGGTTGGACAAAGAGCGCGCCGGCTATTCTCATCGAGAGCCGGCAAATCGAGGCTATGGTCCAGCTTGCGAAATCGTCTCGGGGCAGCTCACCACAGGTTCGGTGAGTGCCCGCTCGCTGATGCGCCCAGAGGGTGTCAAAAGAATGTGTAAGCAGGTTTCTGTGAGTTTACCTTACCGAGGAGACTCACATGAGGACCGAGACGACGATTACACCCTGAACTATTGGATCGGTGGGACCGCTGGTGACGCGGGTCGGCGTCACCATGGGGCGACGAGATTTCAGGTCGGCCTGCACCGGTCACGACGTCGCTCTCGGGTTTGCGCTCCCGGTCCTTATGCGAGCGCTTGTTGAACTTGTGCTCGCCGATATAGGTCGTGCGGGTCAGGATGCTGTGGATTTGAGCCAAACCCCAGCGCCCGCCATCGCGGGTGAAGGTTCGGCGTTCATTGAGATAGCAGGTAATGGACTTCACGCCCATCGGGCCGGATACGCCGTCCCCCTCCAGAAACAGACGATAGATCATTCGCACCGTGTCGGCGTGCAGTCGGTCGATCTCCAGTTTCTTCTTGGTCTTGGCGCCACGCTGCTCGGTCGCGACGATGCGATAGCCGATTGGCGGTAGGGCGCCATTCCAGAAGCCCCGCCGTGCATTCTCGCTCATCGCGCGCAGCACGTGCTTGGCGTTCTCCTTGGATTGATATTCATCGAACAGCGCCATGATCTGGCGCATCATGACGTGCATCAGGTCATCGCCCATCTCCTGCGTGATGGAGACGAGCTTGACGCCGTTCTTCGCCAGCTTGCGGACATAGAACTCAAGCTCGAAATGGTCGCGGAAGAAACGGCTGAACGAATGAACCACGACGATGTCGAAGGGTGCGGGTTTGCATGTGCCTCGATCATGCGCTGAAACTCAGGGCGGCGGTCGTTGGTCGCGGAGGCTCCCGGCTCCACATAGGTCTCGACGATCGCATAGCCGCGCGCCGAGCAATAAGCCTCACCTTGCCGCTTTTGATCAGGAATGGAGACATCATGCTCGGCCTCCCGCGCCGTCGAGACGCGCAGATAGAGGGCGGCGCGCGCCCCTTTCGAACATTGGGGCACGGTCATGGCGGGCGTCTCCTTGTCAGATCATCGGCATGGCCCGAATAGGTCCTCGAAGAGATCGGCGAACCACGCCTCGAATACGTCCACCTCGGCGTCCGTGACCGCGACGCGGTCGGGCCAATCGACTGTGACGGTCCAGTCAGCAAGATCATGCTTTGGCGGCCTGCCGGCACGCGGCCACGGCTCGATGCTGGCATAGTCGAAAAGATCATCCGGCAGGATGCCGGGACGCGACGGTCTTTGCTGGGTTTGGCGCGCGCTCGGGACATCCCGCCAGGATCGCGCGATCTGTCGAAAGCAAGAAGTAGCCTACTTTTACGCCACGATACCTAAGCTGCGCGATAAGCCGCGCAGCTTGAAAATACTTGCGTGGTGCGGGACCAGAGCTATTCATCGCAATTCATCGTCGACTACGCGGCGCGTTTCAGCGGACGAGCGCGTTCGATCCGCTGACGCTCCTTGGGGCTGTTCATCGCTTCCCAGAGATCGCTGCGCCGCTGCACGTTGAGCCAGAAGTCCGGGCTGTTGCCGAACACGCGGGCGAGGATCAGCGCGGTCGCCGCCGTCACGTTCCTGCGGTTGTTGCACAACTCGTTGACGTGCTTGCGCTGAACGCCCATCGCCTCGGCAAGCGCGCCCTGGGTCAAGCCCATCGGCTCCATGAACTCCTCTGTCAGTATCTCGGCGACCGTGGCCGGCTTGCGCTTCGTCGTCAGCATGGTTTGCCTCGCTCTCATCGGTAGCTGTGATCATCGAGATAGACGCCCGCCGCTTCGCCTCGCTTGCCGTCCCAGCGGAAGATCAACCGCCATTGCTGGTTGACGCGGATCGAATGGAACCCCGCCAGATTGCCGCGCAGCTTCTCGAAGTGATTGCTGGGCGGCACGCGTAAGTCCTGATCGGTCGTCGCATCGTCGACATCTGAAGCTTGCGGAATAACCGGGCTTCAAGATCGGGCGGGACGTTCCGCGAGCGGACATCATCCACAAAGAAGGCGCGTAGCCATTCATCCCGAAAGCCAACGATCATTCCAAGGCCAACATAGAGCCTATGTACCACCCTATGGGTCAAATTACAAGCCGCAACCTACCACTGCGAACCCCCTTCCACCTCGGGCATTGGAGCGCTCGCGCCCTCAATTAGCCTTACTTGCTTGGAGAGCCCAAGCCCGGGGCGGCGACGGCTGGTCCAGGCCGTCAGCCGCGCGCAGAGGAGGCGCGACAGCGGCAGCCTTGAAGAGTCGTCGCTGATCCGGCCCACTCGCGCCAAGCACGCAAGGCTTTCCGCTGCTTCACAAGCCCAACCCGTGTTTGCGTCCGAAGCTCCACTCGATGCCGCCGCTGTCGCGCATCACACCGCTGATGCTGGCCGATGCGCTTGTCGAGCACAGGCTGCTGCCAGGGGACGAACTGGAAGCCGAGGCCGTCGTCGGTCATGGCAAAGCGCCCGCTGGCGAGCGTGGCGATGCCCGCAAGCTTGCCGGCGACGAACTCACCCGGCTTGCTCGGTGTGTAACTGACGCGATCATCGGAGGAGCCGCCGCTGGCCTTCATCAAAAGTGGCATCGGCTCGAACGTTCGCCGCGGGCAGTGTTCGAGCGCGTCCAGTTCTGCGTCATGACGTGAGCTTTCGAGGCATTCGATGTCCGGCGAGGATCTTCGCCGGACCAACGTCGTGGGGGCCGTTCAGCATGTGCTGCTACGTCAAGACAGCCGGCTCATCATGCGCTTAACGCCAAATGCGTTCTTCGCGGACCATTACCGGACTGGATATGTTCCATCCAAACAATAGATTTTACCAATTTTGCCGCAATCCCCATAGTCAGACGCTGGCTAACTCAAGCATCAATCAGGAAAATGCGTGTGAAATGACATGTTGGTTTCAACACAGTTGCTGGATGATAGGCAAGCGCGACCGGATGATTGCCCAGCTGCGTCCTGGTGTGCGCCGTACTGGATTGGGACTGACGAGGTGCTCATGAGGTCTGCGAAAGCTGGACTGGAGGCTCTTCAATGGTCGGTAGACCCGCGGAGGCAGAGCTTTCCCGTAGTTCTTCGAGGCTGGTCTCGTTTGACAACATCGGCACGGGCACCCGATCGTGCATTCTCAGTCGGTAGGTGACTCATGAGTTCGGACAGCAAGCATCAATCGCTAGAGCAGGAACTAGCCGCCGACGATCCGTGGAGGCTCGACGGTAATCCATTCGAACGCGAGCGTCACTCGCAAATGCTCCGGCTATCGCTTTCGCAAGGCGTGATTTCGCACGCCCTCGAGGTCGGGTGCGCGGCCGGCGCGTTTACGGAAATACTAGCACCTCATTGCAAACGGCTCACAGTCATCGACGTTATGCCGCAAGCGATTCGTCGAGCTAGCCTACGGACGAAACGGTGGTCGCACATAACCTGGATGGCTTCGGACGTTCAGCAGTTTTCGACCGCCGAGCGGTTTGATTTGATCGTACTGGCCGAAGTCCTCTACTACCTTGGAGGCGTGGCCGAGATGCGTGCGACTATCCGCAAGTTGGTGCAGATGCTGGCGCCAGATGGCCAGCTGGTTTTTGGCTCAGCCCGAGATACCAACTGCAGGCGTTGGGGCCATGCCGCTGGAGCTGAGACTTGCATGCTCATGTTGAAGGAATCGTTGGTCGAAGTCGAGCGAGTGAGTTGCCAAGGTCAGTCGGCTAACGAAGACTGCTTGATCTCCTGCTTTCGGAAGCCGAATTGATGCCGGCTCAAGAGGGTGTCAGAAAGAATGTGTAAGCAGGCTTCTGTGAGTTTACCTTACCGAGGAGACTCACATGACGACCGAGACGACGTTTACACCTGAACTACTGGATCAACTGCTTGCTAACTATGAGAAGCCAGAAGACCTCACAGGTACGGACGGGCTTTTCAAGCAGCTGAAGAAGGCGCTGATTGAGCGGGCGCTTGGCGCGGAGCTGAGCGATCATCTTGGCTACGAGAAGGGGGACCCGGCCGGCCGCGGCAGCGGCAATAGCCGCAACGGGACCAGCGCGAAGACGATCCTGACCGAGGACGGCGAGATCGACATGGCTTTGCCACGCGACCGGGCCGGCAGGTTCGAGCCGCTATTGATCGCCAAGGGCCAGACCGGTTCGATCGACGACAAAATCCTGAGCCTCTACGCGCGCGTTAGCTTGCGCAAGATCATCACGACCCGCGGCAGTTTCCCAACGACGACGACGCGTTGAAGCTGCTTTATCTCGCACAAGAACGCCGGATTGAGGTGGCGGCGAGGTGTCGAGTGGACTGCCGCCATGGGCCAGTTCGCCATTCACTTCGGCTCGCGTTTTCCGGGATCAGCGCGATGACCACAATGTCCGCCTTATCCGGCGGCCCGAGTTTGGCCGATCAGCAAGCTCTGAAAAAGGCGGGCCTGCGGCCCCGCCTGCGACGGCTGCGGCTTTGACAGAGCTTGCTGCCCGGCCACTGTTAGCCACCATAGGATCAAATGACAATGTCCGGCTAATGCCAGAAACGACTGCAATCCAGCTACAGAGGCCTCTTACACAAATATCTGAACATTCTCTGCGCGCCCTTGTTCCTGCTTCCTTAAGCCCTTGAACGAGCTGCTCTCCGCCCATCATTCTCGACCCCTGGTTACTTCGGAGCGGCGGTGCGCGATCAGATATCAACCAGCTCCGTCTCAAGCTCAGACCGCCACGAGGCGTGGCTGATCTATGCACGAATCCCTAAGACGATCCGCCCTGTAGATTCCTGCCACCCTTCTTACCGACACCCGCGTAAAGAACATATGTATCCTCAATCGTGTAGTCAGCGCCCGCGAGGCAGCCACGCGCTAGCTCATTGACCGTATGCCGGATTGATCTTGTGTCACGGTACTCAGTGTTGAGGCACGCTGCGATGAGTATACTCTCTGCTTTGAGAGGCGCTACCCTGCTCAGGCGCGCCTCATTGATGCAGTGCAACGGCATCGGCAGACCTCCTCGCCAGTCCAGAGGACTCGAACCCGTTTCCCCGTTCTTGCAAGTTGAAACTATGACAGGAGCGCATCTTATGCGGCGCGATCTGCTGTTTTCAGGCGGTCGACTACTGCGGGTCCTACTCGATCGTATCTCCTGAGGCTGCGGGTCGAGTTTGTGTGCGCCACCCAACCACTTCTTGGTGCGGTTCGACATGCTTCTCATTTTTCGCTCGAAAGCGATCTGGTTCACCTTCCACGATAGACGTTGCGATTTGCACCGACCGAGCCCGCCGCCTCAGATGAAGCAAAAGCAGTACGCCGCCAAAAAGGCTCGTCATTATAACGGCCGTCATCAAAAGGCACGCCACACAGCACAATGCGGCTATATCCAAGGCCGATCGCAACCAGAACGGCACCCAATCCAGACGTGCCGTGTCCTCCGTAGGGCCAGACATGCTCGCTATAACCCGCTGCTCTTCTCGATGCGTGATAAGGCTAATCGTTCACCGCCTATTGACGGATCGGCACCCTAAGGATGCGAGCTGACGCCAAGCTGATGAGTTTCCCCACGGCAACGATATCGTCTGGCGGGAGTCCCAGCCCTTGTCGATCAGCCGAAGGGATCTGAAAACTCCCCGAACAAACATCAACAAGCATCTTAGATGTAATGAAGAGAGTTGTTCGTCTATCGCAGTTGTCGTTCCTACCGGAATAGATGCGGCGGCGCTCCTGTTGGGGCCCTCAAATCGTTGTAGGAATACGGGTCTCATGATAGCCCCCCAATCTGTGCAAGCAACATTGCCGTTTCAGATGGATCAAGCCCGACGACGCCTACGAAACTAGCCGGTGGCATTGGAATGTCCCGACGAGTCGGCTTCCAGAGATGCAGGCAATACCGGCTGTTATTCACGTATTGCGAATGAGGAGGATGCAGCTGCATCACGCACTCCTCTTCATCCCAAAACAGGTCTTTGACGAAGCACATCTCTTCCCAGTTCGGACAACGTCGCGGCGTAGAGACGGAGACATGCTCCCAACCTGGGCGAACAAGTCCGACTATCCTGAGCTTGCAGCCACAAGGCCCCTGAACAAAAAAGAGGCCGCTAGGACCTGACTCCGGCGCGCTGGCGAATTGGCCATATCGTACGCGGCCGGCCTCGAGCTTTTTCTAGAGCTTGTGCTCTCACGTCGCCTCCTTTGCCTCGCTTGATTTTCGAACAAACTGCTGAGCAAACCGTAGTGTAGATCATCTCTCTTCTTCCGCTTCCAATGCCGGCAAGCACATGCAACCGGGCGGCTTGCTTCTCCTTGAACCGGTAAAGAACCTCCATCGAGAGGCCGGTACAAACTTTCGCCATCTCCTTCACCTTTACTGAGAAGAACGCGTACGTTTCCTCACGGATATGGTCACAAAGGTGCTTTTCAGCTTGCGAGTTTGGTTCAGAGCACCAGATCTTCTTTTTTACCTCACCACATCAACGCACCGCCGGAAACAGCTGCTCTTCCAGTTCAGTCACGGCCGGCCGACGGAATGAGCTCCCTTGAATGCCGGGATCATAAGGCGACCGTTTCCGAGCTTGATCCCGCCGTCGAAGGCGCAGCGGTGCCCGTTGAACCTGGTGAACGGTCTCGGCAAGTGGCCGGACGAGCCAGGCTTCTCCCAAGCCTCAGTCGCAATCGCTCGTGATGTTCTTCGAGCCGACGAGCTCGCTGCTTACACTTACCAAGCGCTAAACAGCTGGTG
Source organism: Bradyrhizobium sp. RDI18 (assembly GCF_043203335.1). NCBI lineage: Bacteria > Pseudomonadati > Pseudomonadota > Alphaproteobacteria > Hyphomicrobiales > Nitrobacteraceae > Bradyrhizobium > Bradyrhizobium sp. RDI18. Next base: position 2,178,353 of record NZ_JBICRN010000008.1, read on the forward strand.
AAGGGATCCAGCGAGCGGCCGCGCCAACGCACAGTCGGGTCGGCTGTAACATGTAACGGCAGTTGAAGGCCACCCCTTGCGCTTCCGCAGGATGCTCACCTCAGACGCTTTATCGACGAACAGACCAATGTTCAAATTGCCCTTTGATACAGTTCTGAATGCCACTCGTGATGAGATCGCAGTGCGCATCATTGAAACGCTGCGCAAGCTTGGCTTGGCTTGGCTTGGCGCTGCGCTCAATCGCGCCGTCTTCCAACATACTCAAGGACTGCTGCAACGATACTGAATTGGGAGCGATCGAAGCAGCCCTTGACTGAGGATAAGCGGTCCGCTGAACAAGAATGTGCAGGCAGAGTATCGCGAAATGGCGTCCCAGCGAGCAGTAAGATCAGCAATTGAGGGCAAGACATTTCGCTATCCGTGAATGACGTCTGGATGAGGCGCGGAAAGCGGAGCTGCGAGCAGCAGCTGAGCCCCTCCTCGGCTCGACGACCAAGTGAGGCAATTGGCGGTATTGATCCACGAACAGCGCGATCTGGTTTGCATCACGCGCGGGTGTTTTTCATCGATCTAGGCCCAGACTGGTTTCATCGCTTGCTCCTCCCCTAGCGCGCCGGATTAATGTCGTTGAAGCCGCAGATCGCAGGCGGCAGCGACATTCGGCTTGGCCGTTGGCGGTCATGAGGAGGCACACCTCAATTGATCGTCCGGCGAAGCGCCCTGCAAGAGTCGCCATCGATGGTGGAGCGTTCAAATCCCAGAGAGTTGCCAATGAGGCAAAAAGTAGCTCAGAGCAGCTGACTAGGGCTTCCAAAGAAGCTGCTCTGCCGGCAAATTCGAGAACCGCCGCCGCTTCCAATTTATTCCGCTCGCGCGCCGCATCGAGAGCACACCCGCGCGTGGCGGGCGCTCCCGTTGCAGCGCCCCTTCCCGGTGCATGCCGCTACGAGAAGTCGGCCACTTTCAGGCCAAGCCGCACCCGGCGCGACTTCTGCTAGCCAGTCCCCGGGCCTAAATTGAGCCGGTCGAAGTACCAAGAAGGATCGTCCCCCGACGAATCCGTTTCGATGTATTCTTCGCCCGAATATTTCTCGACACTTCCTTCGTTTTCGTCATCGCTACTCTCGACTTTGGAGAGATATAGCCGAGGCTTGTCCGCCCGCTGCCATTTTCCCTCATCGTTCAGCGTCCACTTGTCGGGATGCTGCCTAGGGTCAAGCACATATTCATTGTCCCCCACGTGAACAAAACCCATCTGCTCTAGACGGGGCTTCACCTCATCCGTGGCAGGACGCGACATGACCAACGCCCGCTTGCCGTCAAGCCGAAGTTGATGTTCCAGCAGAACATCGCCTGCGTTCTCGACGAGCGGATGAGTAACCCGGAGACCGACAACGGACGAGACGTGTTTTCGCCCAGGAAAGTGCCGCTCCCACGCCTCCCCTCCCATGCGACGTCGACCTTCGGTCTTTAGAAGCCCGACACTCTTGTCACCCAATTGATAGCTGAAATATCGCGCATAGTCCGAATCCTCTACGGTGGATCCGGCTCTGGCGACCATCGCTGTGCGCTCAGCCTTTTCGGAAACGAAATCCGAGTATTCTTGCGGATTATCGGCTATGTGCTTGATGTCCTTACCGTAAAAATTTCTCAGTTCTTCCCTGAATGACTCCCTGTCAATCTCATCGATGGGAGGTTCGGAAATGAGGGAGTACGGCCGTGCCGCCCCCGAGGACGAACCAGGCGCCGTAAGCGTTTCCGTAAACCTACGGCCATCTGCTGATAGCTCCGATTCATCGGCCTGGCTCGCGCTTGGAACTTGGCTGGAAGAACCAGTGATTCTGCTACTATACATGCGGTTCGCTCTCCCTATCGCAACGTACTGGCCTACTCGAAGACCTGTGGACAATGATAGGCGCGCGAGCTGACAATAAGCTGACGCACAGAGGGGGCGCATCACCCTAGCCCCACCGTGCCACACCAAGGCAAGGAGCGGCTGGCCTTTCCAGAGCTACGCTCATGCGCCAGAAGTCAGGGTCCTTCCCTCCGCCGGCGTTACCCGGTTTCAACGGTACCGCAACCCTGTCCGACTCCGCCGCGGACCGCCGCCAATTGCGACGTTGAAGACGTACGGCCCACTGGATTGCTCAACCGCCCACGGCGGCCTTTGTCGCAAGGCTTCAACCCGCCCGATTGCTCAGACAAGCCGCTTGCCAGCTACCAGATCAAACCGACTACTGTCTGGGTGGTACCTTCCTCCACTGGTGATCCGCGCCGTTGGGGCGCACTGAGAATGAGGGAAGTACTTTTAGCGCCAGTGACGGACGTCATTCTTCAGTCAATTCGACGGCGAGCCGGTGGTGAAAGGCCGGCGCTGAATGTAGCCGCTGGATTGAACCCACAATGCGAAAGCATTGTTGCCGTCTTGGCGGCACGAGGAAAACCGGCATCATTTGTCATCTATCTTGTCGTACCAGTCGTGTCCGGTTGCGGACGTTGATGTGGAGAAACCGACTACTGCACCTAAATTATTCCGCGGGTGCCGCTTCGGGCACGTGCTTTTTCTCCTTCAAGCGACGCGCAGAGCACTTTCGCGTTCGGCACGCCGATTGCTGAGATGAAGATGCCGCAGTTAAAAGGCGGCGCGCTGGTCACCGACCCAGGAATTCACAATGAGACTTGCTCGATTGATCTTGATCAATGCGGCGTTGAGGCTAGTCGTAACTGTACAAGCGGCAGACATTAATGTGGCCCTCGCCGCCAACTTAACCGCACCGACCAAGGAGATAGCCTCGACCGTCAAGCGGACGGCTGGTCACGGGGCAGCTATGAGATCGGGCGCGAATGGACAATGTTACAACCACGCCACGAAAGGTGCGCAATTTCAGATCTCGGCCGACACGCGATCAACGGAGCTGGTCGTGGATGAAACCGTACTACCGGAAGGCCGCTTCATCGACACGATCGAAAACCTCCTACTTTGGAAGAGTGCGAATTTCGTGAACGGGGCGGAGACGTCCAAGAGGATGGCCTTGGCAGAATTATCGATCTGCCCCGCCGAGACACTTTTTAAGGTAGGCGTGATCGAGTCAGTGAGTTCGCCCGGCGTTCATGAGGCCATGCAGCCGAAGGACATCGAGGGCGCGACAGTCACGCGGGCGGATCAATACGAGATCGGCTATGACGAGCTCGCCTTCACGAGATTTCAATTGATTGGTGATGAGGCCTCGCGCTGGCTGATGCCGCAGGAGCTCCATGGTCCGATTGAGCAAGGTGCCGCGCCGTTGAAGGGCAGCGCCGACCGCTAAGCAACGCTGGGGTTCATCGATCTCCGAAAGGCCTGAGGCTCACGTGATCATTGAGCGCTATGGTTAGGCGCTCGAGAGCCAGACCTGGACCGCAGGTCGGCTGGGATCTGGTAGTCGGCAAGGCTGACGATCTGGCTCGCCAGCCTCACGACCGTGATCCTATCGGCATCGGGATGGCGACGTTCACTTGACTTGATGATCTTCGATTTGCTGGGACCCTAATCGACTAGCGCAGCGCAAGCATGGGATACGGATGACGCACTGGGGCAAACCAAAACCGCGCGTGATTGAAGGCGGTCAGGCCGATCGCCCATTGCATGCTGATGCTTCGCAGCCGCGGATAGTGTGGAACTTCTGGCCGCTTGCGGCGGTCCTCCTCAACGCGCTCCTGTGGGTCGGCATCTGCGGGGTCATCTACGCGTTCTCATGAGCAAGACGGCGTGGCCAAAGCAGCCAAGTTAGCGCCACAAGGATGGGCGCGTTGGCAAGCGCCATCTGGCATACACGCCTGAGGTCATCGACTGACCTCTCCCAGCGGGTCGCGAATATTGGAGGCACGTGCGTACGCACGCCAGTTGGATTAGCCCAACTTAATCGGTCATCAACGCCAGACGCCGCAATACGCTTCGCCATTGCGTCCTACGGACCTAATCAGCCGCAATTCCAGATCGGCCCGATCGGCGTCCGCGTCCAGCACGGGCCAAAGCTGCCGCCATTGTAGCGGCCGCCGTAAAAGCCGGGCCGGCCGAAATAGTGCCAGGCGCCATCATACCCGTAGTAACGGGGGACCGGGTCAATGTACCAACGGCGCCGGTCGCGGCGTGCCAATCGCCGCATCGCGTCTTTCTGGGCGTAAAGTGGAAGGCTGTCGTTCAGCGGCTGCTGGTAACCTGGCAGGAAGCCATAGCCGGGCCAGCGCGGAGCCGGCCGCTTTTGAAGCGGTGCGGCCAGAGCGGCGACTGATAACAGCGATAGGACGATAGCAGTGAAGAGACACACAAGGCGGGACATGCGAACACCATAGACAGTCGATCGTCGAGAGGCCATTCAAATCTAGGTGCAAAGCTCACGCGCCTATGCAGCTCCGGCATTCTCTATCGCCGTACGCTGGACGATCTAACCGGCCCCTTCTTCCACAGCCGATATCCGCCCTCGAACGCGTTGGTGTTGACGCCGCGGCGGACCTTGCGCGGCAGCTTGTCGATCTTGCCGGCGTTGTCGCCGCCCAGCATGATGTAATCCGGCTCCAGCGCAACGAGCAGACGCTTGATGACGTTGCGCGTTGCCATTTCTTCCTGCCAACGCGCTTGAGGGCTGCGGCGCCGACGTATTGCTCGAACGTCTTGCAGTACGGCAGATGCGCCAGTTCCATCGGTTCCAGAATGCCGTCCACGATCATCGCGGAGCCAAGACCCGTTCCCAGGCCAAGGAACAGCATCCGGCCGCCCTGGTAGCTGCCGATCGCCTGTATCAGCGCGTCGTTGACGACCTTGGTCGGGCGGACGAAGGCCTTTTCAAAATTGAAACCCGCCCACCCCTGACCGAGAGGCTCCGAAAAGGGCCGGTTGTTATTGACCACAGGTCCGGATACCCAACCGCGATGATGTCATAGGACCAGTCCTTCGTCAGCGCCTTGATCTTCCTTACCATTACTTTCGCCGATAGCTGGGGACCGGACGCAAACGCGTGCCTGGTTCGCTCCGTGCTGGTCATGACCTTCACGCGCGAACCACCGATGTCGATCACGAGGACCGTATGCCGTGTCGCCCGCTTGGCCGTTTTCTTCGCCATGAATTCGCGCCCTGCTCGGTCGGATGATCATAACGCCAGCCGATACGCACCTGAACCAGACAGACACGCAGCACCACAGCTTTGTTCTCCATCCGACTCTATTTTGTTCGCAAGGAACGAATCGGAATCGCGCAAATCAGCGCGGGCGAATTCTTAACAACGCGTTTGCTTCGTGCTTGCACGCGGATGCAGCCGAGCAAGCAGCCGCATGAAACGAAGCAAGCATAGCCCGGATCAGCAGGGCGCTATCCGAGCCTGCTTGGTCGATCGATCTTACCCTAACCCCCCGCCCTCCGGCTTGATCCCCGCCTTCATGATCGGCAAGAGGCGCGCTCCTCGCTGTCGCGAAAGGCCGATATCTCCTGCGGCGTGGTCGGGTGGCGGCCCCTATGCGATATGCGGGGCTGCTACGGCTCTTGCGTCAGATCTTCAGTATACGTGCTGAATATGCTGGCGAGCCGTGCATTTCCCAAGCGTAACACAGCCTGAAGTGGCCACTATGTAATTCCATCCCCAAGATCAGCCACAAAATCGATTACAATGTAACGCATCGGAAGGATCGCCATGAACGGAAATCCATGTTCCGGGGTTTGGTGCTGGGAAACCTTTTGCAGCCTCCGTTCAGGACCGCGCGTAGAAGCGCGGCCGTTTCGATATCGAACATAGGAGATTCCCTATCCGGTAGTAGGAACAACAGACAGGCTAATCGAGATGTTCGGAATTCGCACACTCTATTTGAGCCCTGCAACTCAGTCCTAACAATGCAACTTAGGCGCGTTGGCGAACGCGCTCTCCAAACAGTGGTGGCCCTGCCAGAACCACAGAAAGCGCTTTTGATGTTGCACAAGCGGCAATGCACAGTGCCCCACCTCGCACAACGCGAGTGAAACGGCACCGTTGTGTCGGTCATCGCACAAACGGCTGCATCCGACTTAACATCGATGAATGCGGTCGAGCGTCGATCTCCTATGCTGAAACAGCACCGGCCCGACGCACACTGCCGGGTATGAGGTGTGTCGGGCCGGTTGGGGCATGGCGCGGCACCTGGCCGTGTCCAACCCAGATAAACCCGTGCAAATGATATGCCACACGAAAAGGCGCCGATGATCGGCGTCGAAATCGCCAATGTCCGGCTACACGGATTTTCATTTGCGGGCGGGCGCGCGTACGTATGGACAATCGCCTCCGGGCTTAGTTTGCGTTACGCCATCAAGATCGATTTGATCGGTGGCCGGACGATTGCCGAATTTCGACGTCGGGGAGACTTCGTTTACGCGGCCTGTGGCCAGAGGGACGCCGATATCCGAACGGATTAGATTTACTGCGTCAACAATCATGACGGCGCATGAGCTTCCATTTCGATTGCGCAGCACGGACATCTACGTAGCGTCTTAAGCAAGTATTTTGCTCGTCGTCCCACCGCATCAGTTTCGCCGGCCGTCCATTCCCCGACCATTTCTTCGGGCGGCAGCGGTCCCTGCCGGGCGGCCACACGGAGTGCTCGGCAAGATGCCCGTTTCTTGAAGGCTCGTTCGAAACTCTTCCGCTTACGCTCATATGAGAGTCCTAACTGCACCCTCTCGGTCATATCGGCCTCCTTTGCATTCACGCATTATTGCCGTTCGTACTTTCGACGCTGCCACCCGCTGGATCAAACAGTGCAGAGGGTGTCACAAATGGTGAAGCCACTTCGCAAACCTTACGTACGAGGTTGTGAGGTTGGATTATCCTTCAACGACTTGCGCGCGGTTGCGACACGTGTAGTTGTTGCGAACCGAATATGTCCAGAATCCGCCAGGCTGTTTGCGAACACGACATCGGGCAAGTTGGCGCTTGCGTGGCCTGCGGTTGTTGTGGAGGAGAACAGCGTATGAAGTCAGTGGCAGACGCCTGTCGATCCTGTTGTCCTTGCTTTCGGCTGTAAGCGTGAGCACGATCGCCAAGGCCGATGGGCCCTCGCCGAAATACGCCGAGGTGCTCAGTGCCCTGCAGGCCGGCAAGAATGTGAAGCTCAGACTGGACCTGAACCGCTGTACCACCGTCGATGGCGGCAAGCCCGGGCCGGCCACACAGGCCGGGTTGGTTATAAGTGCCTTCAGGGTGACCGCCCAGAACGGCATCAGCTTTGCCAATGCGCATCAAACCGTGGATTGACGGAATACATTCCGCCACAGCTCAGCCGCGAAGGCAAGCTTACGGTGCGGGCCTCCAAGCTGACCGCCGGGGCGACCGAAGTCGTGAATCAGGGCGAATTCATCTGCGAACTGCCGGACGGCGCGAAGTTCGTTTGGGACACTGCGCAGGGCCACGGTGCGGCTTCGCTACCCTGATCCTTTCGAGTGGAGATCTATCGAGCCATAACACGGCAGCCGAGATCGTGATGACGGCCAGGTCGTTTCTGGCCGTCTTTTCGTAGCCGGTCGCCACGCGGCGAAATTGCTTCGGTTTACCGAAGCAGCATTCGATGAGGTGATGCTGACCTGCCAGGGCTGTTGAAGAACTCAGCCCCGTTCGCAAACGAAGCTTGAATCGTCGCCATTGTGTATGAAGAATTGGCCGACGAGCCTGCCCGCAGTGCCGATCATAACCGATCCGCGACCGCAGGCGGGGTCATTCTCGTCGTGTCCTTCCCATGAGAAACTTTGAGCAGGCCGAACCGTCTTGCGCGCTGTAGCGGACGTCGAGAAGGTGCTTCAGCGCACCGAAGGCGATTTCACAATCGGACTTACCCTTGAGGGTGAGATGCGCCTCTTCGACAAGATCGAGGAAGTCGCTGTCCCAGTTGTCCATTTCGGTGATGCGCCAGCGGCAATGGCCTGGGCGAAGCCGGGCACCTTGGCCATCAGCCGGCCCCGGCAGCCGCACCAGATGAAGTCCTCTGCATCGCAGGCAGGCGGTTACGCCTGCATGGTCCGTCAAATTTGAGTATGACTACCTGCATTTTGGCGGGCCGAGTGTCGCGACCGCTCCGACCGTGCAGTTTCCACCGCTTGCAATTCTTCCGGCGAACACAACCAGCCTATCGAGCAACTATCACATTGGAAAGGTCGGGTTGAACTACCACTTTGGCGCCGACCCGCGGGCGGCGCAATGGTCTGACGCGCCGCTGTATGCAAAAGAACCCACCAGCGTGCCGCCCATTGCGTACACGGCCGATTGGTCATTCGAAGGCGGATCGCGGCTCTGGCTCAGCCGGGGAAGATTCCAATGGGACCATAGCGCTGTGCCTCATATACCTGGAGATCCTAGCATTCTTATCTCGAGGCTCACTTATCACGGACTGGACGGACTTTCCGGAGAACTATTTGGCCGTCTTGACAGCCCGTGGGGAATATTCCTGAAGGGCAATATTGGCCTCGGGCGCTTCAACAAAGGAACAAAGGAAACATAAACAATGAAGATTGGGGCATCGAACGCTCGTTGCCCTATATCAACAACGTATCAGGCCAGGCCAACGGAAGGTTCACATACTACACGGCCGACGCCGGTTACGATTTGCTGCGCGGCACCAACTATAAGGTCGGCGCATTCATCGGCTGGCCTTATTACGGCCAGAGCTCCGACTCGACGGGATGCGTGCAAATCGCCAACCCCATGTATATATGCCGGCGCCGGCTGACAGAATCATTGGCAGCCAGCATACTAACTGGGATGCATTTCATGTCGGTCTAAGCGCCGAAACCATGCTCACGGAGCGTTGGCGCTTAAGCACCGACGCCGCTTACCTGCCGTGGACCAATTACAGGGGTCGTGACAACCATCTCTTGCGCCATATGACCCACTTCACTGATCAACGCGGGAATGGTGGCGGGGGGTACATCTCTCGCCTCGAGGGCGTCCGCAGGTTGGTCGCACAAGTCATCGATGGTGTCGAGTTGCGTTCTCGCAAGGGGATCCTTGCTCCCCGGTTTTGTTTACGACAAGGTCATCCGGGATTGTCGCATTCTTCTGGGCGGCGTGCCCTTTCATGCTTCAGGAAACGACTCGACGTGGCTTGCGGACTTCCGCGCGAAGATCGAGGCGCTGCCCATATCTTACGTGATGAAGCCCAAGCTTATTGAAGCAGCCATCGAAGCAATGATCAGGTTCGTCCAGCCGGCCTACGTCGATTTGATTGCGGCGGCGGGCCGGCTCGAGGCCTCGTCCAGCACGGACGATGGCGCCTGGAAGCCCCCAACGGGGTTGAGTTCTACGCGCAGGCGCTCAGGCACATGACCACGACGGAGCTGTCGGCGACACAAATCCACGAGTACGGGCTGGAGGAGGTCGCCCGGATCCACGGAGAGATGGAAAGATTAAAGAACTCGCTTGGCTTTGGTGGCGACCTCGCCGCTTTTTTTCGAGCACATCAAAACAAGCCCCAAACTTGTCTATCCCGATACTGAGGAGGGACGGAGCACCTACCTCCGCGAAGCCTCCCGCGTTATGGATGCGATGTACCGCAATCTCGGCATTCTTTTGGCAGGCTTCCCAAGGTTGGGTGCGTATCGCGATCCGATGTCCGTGAGCATCCACAAAAACATCTGGCCCGGTTCAGTGGAATCCTCCGGGCGGACTGCTACAACGGCTTCGAGCCGCTGTTCGATCCGAAGAAGAAAGCGCTGCCGATCATGCCGGCATTTTGCCTCGCGCATGCGAGGCGAAAGTTCTTCGAGCTGGCCGACATCGCAAAAAATGCCCGGGAGGGCAAGAAGGGTAAGCCGATCTCCCCGATAGCGCTGGAGGCGGTCAGACGCCTCGATGCACTCTTCGTCATCGAGCGCGAGATCAACGGCTTGACCGCCGCCGAGCGGCTTAGCGTGCGACAGCAAAAGAGCAAGCCGCTGTTCGATGCGATGCACGAATGGATGACCACCGAACGCGCCACACTCTCGCGCTCCTCCGCGGTTCGCGAGCCGATCGACTACATGCTCAAGCGCTGGGCCGACTTCGCCCGCTTCCTTGATGATGGCAGAATCTGCCTGACCAACAACGCTGCGGAAAGAGCGCTGCGCGGTATCGCTCTCGGAAGACGCAATTGGACCTTTGCCGGTTCTCAGCGCGGACAGACCGCGCCGCTGTCATGCTGACGCTTCTCACCACCGCACGCCTCAACGATGTCGACCCGCAAGCCTGGCTCGCCGATGTTCTGGCCCGTATCGCCGATCTGCCTGCCTCGCGCCTGCACGAGCTGCTTCCTTGGGAATGGAAAAGGCTACGCGCGGTCGAAAAAACCTCTGATCAGCGGTCCGTTGCAACCTGAACGTCTCAACCGGCTAGCGACCATCATAACCCAGACCGTCTATGCGCGCGCGTAATCGTTGCGCGGCAGTCGTCGGATGCGTAACGACTAACTGAAGTGACGGGCTCTCGCGAGGCCGCCCCTTGATGTAGGCAGGTCGGACGTCGGCCAAATAACGGCTATATGACAGCTTGTCCTTAACGCGCACCGAATGTCACCTCACGAACACAAAGGTCAATTGGGTGTTGCCGGCGTTGCGGCGGATGGCGCGGCAGCCGGCTGTGCTGTGGACGGCGGCGTTGCGGCCGATGGCGCGGTGGTCGACCGGGCTGCGGCCAGTGGGGAGCGGCCGACGATGACGGTGAGCAGACCCTGGCCCCACAGCCGCTGCGCCGCCTTCCTGGCATCCTCCAGCGTCACCGCATCGACGAGCGCGCAGTGCTTCTCGATATAGTCGATCGGCAGCTTGTCGATCTGGTATTGCAGCAGCGCCTGCGCAAGCTTTGACGAGGTATCGAGCGCCAGCATCTGCGAGCCCTTCAGGTACGACTTGGCATTATCGAGTTCCTGTTGGGTCGGGCCTTCCTCAGCCATGCGACGGACCTGCTTTTCGATCTCTTCCACCGTCTCGCCGGCGCGATCGGCGCGGGTGCCGGTATTGCCGACGAACAGCGCGGAATGATCCATCCACAAGAGCGTCTCACGGACGGAATAGGCGAGCCCACGCTTCTCGCGGATTTCGCGGAACAGCCGCGACGACAGACCGGCGCCGCCGAGGATCTGGTTGACGACATAGGCCGCCATGAAATCCGGCCCGCTGCGGCGGACGCCGGGACCACCGAAGGTCACGACGCTCTGCGGCACGTCGAGCGGAACGTAGACGCGCTGCGGCGGCTTTGCCGCAACCACATCGGGGACCTCTGTCAACTGCGCCTTGGCCGGCAGGCTGCCAAAGGTCTTGTCGAGCAATTTTCCGAGGCTCTCTGGATCGACGTCGCCGACCACCGCGATCTTGAGCGTGTCCTTGGCGATCACGCGGCGGACATAGTCCTTCAGATCGGCGACGTCGATCTTCGGCACGCTCTCGACCGTGCCTCCGGCCTGGCGGCCATAAGGATGATCGTTGAAGGCGACTTCGAAGAACTTGCGATCGGCGAGCGTTGAAGGATTGGTGGAGTCACGCCGAAGCTTCGCGAGCACCGCGGTACGGATCCGTTCGACATCGGCCGCATCGAAACGCGGCGAGGTCAGCGCCATTCGCAAAAGGTCGAAGGCCTCGTCCCTGTTGTCCTTGAGCATGCGCAAGGAGCCGCGAAACTGATCGCGGGACGAGTCAAAGCTCAGCTCAATGGCGCGGCGATCGAGCCGCTCGTGAAAGCTCTTGGAATCGAGATCGTCGGAGCCTTCGGCGAGCAGGCTGGCGACCAGGTGACCGACGCCGGGCTTCTCAGCCGGATCCTGGCTGGCGCCGCCGCCGAAGGCATATTTCATCGCGATCAGCGGGACGGTGGCCTCCTGCACGAACCAGGCTTCGATGCCGCCGGGCGAGATCAGGCGCTGGATCTTGGTAGCGGCAAATGATGGTGCAGAGCCGAGCGTCGCGATCGCGAGCGAGGCCCCACCGAGGACGGCACGCCGAGTGAGAGAATAGGTCACGAGCGCTTCTCCTTACGTTTGGGCGCTGATTCCTTGATCAGATAGCCGGTCACCGAGCGTTTCTTGTCGAGCCATGCTTGCGCGGCCTCGCGCACCTGCTCGGCGGTGACGGCCCGGATGCGGTCCGGCCGGCTTCGGATATCGTCGATGCTGAGCCCGGTGGTGAGCACGGCGCCATACCAGCCCGCAAGCGCCTCTTGGTCATCCTGGGCGTAGATCGCTTGCGCAATCAATTGGGTCTTGACGCGCTCGAGATCCTCGGCGCGCGCGGGATTTTGCGCGAGGTCGGCGATCACCTTGTCGATCGCGTCCTCGATCTTGGCGAATTCGACGCCAGGTTTCGGCGTGGCCGAAATCATGAATTGCGAGGCATCAAGCGAGGTGCCCTGGTAGCTCGCGCCCGTGCTGATGGCGAGCTGCTTGTCGGTCACCAGCACACGGTAGAGATAGGAGTTGATCCCGCCGCCCATCAACTGCGCGAGCACCTCGAGCGCAGGGCTCTCGCCTGCGGCCGCAGTGGTAGCCGACGGCACCAGGTAATAGCGGCGCAAGGACGGCTGCTCGACGCGGGGATCGGAGAGCGTCACGGTGCGGGGTGCCGCGGGCGTCGGCTCCTGTGGCCGCACGCGCTTCGCGGGGATCGCGGGCTGTGCAGGAATGTCGCCAAAATTCTTTTCCACCATCGGGCGGATTTCCTTGGGATCGACGTCGCCGGCGATGATCAGGATCGCGTTATTCGGCGCGTAGAAGCGCTTGTAGAACGCGAGCGCGTCCTCGCGGTCGAGCTTCTCGATCTCCTGGCGAAAGCCAAGATTAGGGCGGCCGTAGGGGTGGTTGAGGTAAAGCGCCGCCCTGATCTGCTCGGTGAGCCGCCTATCGGGATTGTTGGCGACGCGCATGTTGAATTCCTCGAGCACCACGTCGCGCTCGGACAGCACGTTCTCATCTTTGAGAATGAGGCCGGTCATCCGGTCGGCCTCAAATTCCATCATCTTGCCGAGCTGCTCGCGCGGCACGCGTTGGTAATAGCCGGTGTAGTCGGGCGAGGTGAAGGCGTTCTGATTGCCGCCGACGCGCAGAACGGTCTGGGAGAATTCGCCGGGCGGATGCTTGGCTGTGCCCTTGAACATCAGGTGTTCGAAGAAATGCGCAAGCCCCGACTTGGCCGGCGTGTCGTCGGCGGAGCCGACCTTATACCAAATCATATGGGTCACGACCGGGGTGCGATGATCGGGGATCACCACTACCTGCAGGCCGTTCGCAAGCGTGAAGCTTGCTGGTCGTTCCGAGGTGACTGTGATCTGGGCAAGCACGCTCCTGTTTTCAGGAACGTCCCGGAGGCTAGGATTGCTGCTATTATCCCTTTTGTATTCGACCGCCAGCGCGGTGGGCGTCGTCAAGGCCATTGCAACAGTGGCCGTGCCTAGCAGCTTGGTTGTCACGGAACTCCAATTCTTCATGGCATCGCCTTTGGTCACATCGAGATACACATTCTGCAACGGCCGATCCCGACAAAGCAGAGAGCCGCACACCGTTGGCAAACAAGGGAGCAAAAGCCGGGCCAATCGCCTAATGCTCCCGCGCACGGACCGCTGCGCGGGAGCTGGACGCAAAACGAAGCGCCGCGCGTTCTTTCTCTCCGAAAGCCAAAGCCGCACTTGTTTGGTATCTGCCAACATGTTGCGAACACGACATTGCACACGAAAACGCACGACAATTCGCCGCCTCGCGCTTGCCTAAATCCTGCGACGCCACATACTGGCGCCTTGATCTCGCGCCAGAGGCACTGCTCCGCCGTTTCGCGGCCGCGCCGGCGCCCGCCAGGAAACATCCAAAGCTTGTCGCGGCGCGGCCGCACCAGGAGTACCCGGCCGCTTCGACGCCTGCCACCAACACGGCCAAGCGATCATCGTTTCGATCGATCAATATGCCGAGAAAGCGTTTGGCAAGCGAGACTATTTCCTAAATAGGCCTCCCGGTTTCAGGGGCCGGAGCGACCAAATCCCGAGGTCGGCGTCATCTGGGTCTATGGCGCCGGCGAACAAACGGCGTCATGGCCTTTACCGATTTCGGAATCGAAAATCTGATCGAGCTCGTCCGGATGCACAAAGAAAATCCGACTTGGCTCAAGCGCTGGCCGCCCGACTAGAGCCTGTCCTCAATTGAGCCAGATGATAGCAGCGGCCAAGTGGATCGCAGCGAGGAAATTTCTGGCTGTCTTGTCGTAGCGTGTGGCAATTGCCCGGTACTGCTTGAGCTTGCAGAAGAAGTTCTCCATCAGGTGGCGCGCCTTGTACATCTCCCGATCGAAGGTGCGCTGGACCTTTCGATTGCTCTTGGGTGGGATCACGAACTGTTTTCCTGCCGCAAGCAGAGGTTCGATCACGCGCTGGTCGGCATCGAAGGCTTTGTCCGCCAGCAGGGTTTCGGCCTGCATGTGAGGCAGCAACTCATCGGCTCCTTCCAAATCATGGGCTTGGCCCGCAGTCAGGAAAAACGCGGTGGGATTGCCCAGTGCGTCGACCATGGCGTGGATTTTGGTGCTCAATCCGCCCTTGCTGCGCCCGATCGCCTGGTCTTGGCCGTCTTTTTTTGGGCCCCGGCACTGTGCTGGTGCGCGCGCACAATGCTGCTGTCGATCATGGCGTACTCATTGTCCGCATCGGCGGCCAGAACCTCGAATACCTTCTTCCACACCCCGCTCTCCGCCCAGCGGGAAAATCGCGTGTGAATCTTTATCGGATCGCCGAAGCGTTCCGGCAGGTCCCGCCAGGGAATGCCTGCGCGATATCGGTACAGTACCGCCTCGACAAACAGCCGGTTATTCTTGGCGGTGACACCGACATGCCCCTCACGGCCGGGCAGAAGGTCCTTGATACGCTCCCATTGGTCATCGCGAAGGGCATAGCGGCGCATTCAGTCAACTCCGAATCAAGTTGACCTCCCATGAATCACTTGGTGAACGCCTTGGGAATCTGGAGGGTTCTGTGAGGTCGCGCTCACGCGAGGGCGCGGCAGGCGCTTATGACGCGACCTCATTGAAGCCGGATTGAACGAAGGCGCGGGAGGCTATGCGCGATTTTACGCTATGGGGATTGTTTGAGATCGCAAGGCCCGATCTGCTGGCTCGGCGCGTGAGGCAGAGACACGAGATGTGCGCATCGGGGAAGAGTTGAGACCAGACGCGCTTCGCCGGAGATCACGATAGACTTTTTGTTGCATCGGACGGTTGTTGTCGCGCAGTGTGACAGCACGGATTCGACATCGTCCGCGATGATCGAGACGCTGGGAGCGGAATGACGAATGATGATCGTCGTGCACGGCATGACTTGGCTCACGATGTGTCGCATCGGAACGGTGGTGTTCGAGGGCTGGAGCGGCTGAAGCTGTGTCGAAAGCGCTCAATGATGCGCATGACGCCACCACAATCGGCACAGGCAGGAACCTCGGCCCAGGTTTGAGCTTCCGAATCCACAGGCGGCGGCTGGCCATCGTTTGGGGCTGTTCGCTCGCGATCGAGAAGTTCGCGGCAAAGGGCGAGCTTGGCAGCGCGATGGCGGTTGGCCATGAAGCCGAAGTGGCGGATGCGATGGAAGCCATCGGGCAGCGTGTGAAGAAGGAAGCGGCGGATGAACTCGTCGGCCTTGAGCTTCATGATCCTTGTCGCGCCGTTCTGGCGGTAGTCCTTCCAGGTAAAGGCGACGTGATCCTCGTCGAGGGCTACGAGCCGGCTGTTGGCGATTGCAACGCGATGGGTATAGCGGCCGAGATAGGCCAGCACCTGCGCGGGGCCGCCGAACGGCCGCTTGGCATAGACGACCCAGCTGATGCGCCGCATAGCGAGGAGGTGAGCTGCGAAGGCAGCAGGCTCGGCCAGGGATGCGAGATCGCCGAAGAAGTTCAGGGTGCCGGCGTCGAAGGCGGCGGTCAGACGTTCGAGGAACAGGCGTCTGAACAGCCGGGCGAGCGGTTTGACGGCCAGGAAGAAGTTTGGTCGGCTGGCGATCCAGCGCGCGCCATCGGGCGAGAGGCCGCCGCCCGGCACGACACAGTGAATGTGAGGATGATGCGTCAGCGCCTGTCCCCAGGTATGCAGGACCGCGACGCCGCCGATCTCTGCACCGAGCCGTCGCGGATTGGCAGCAAGCGTCGTCATCGCCTCAGCGGCGGCCTTAAACAGGATGGCATAGACGACGGCCTTGTTCTGGAAAGCGATCGCTGCGATCGGTGCAGGAAGCGTAAAGACGACGTGGAAATAGGGAACCGGCAGCAGGTCGGCTTCTCGCGCGGCAAGCCACGCGGCTCGGGCTCGCCCCTGACACTTCGGACAATGCCGATTCCGGCAGGAATTATAAGCGATGCGTGTCATGCTGCAGTCGTCGCAAGCCTCCATGTGACCGCCGAGCGCCTCGGTTCGGCACACAACGATCGCACTCATCACGCGCCGCTCGACCCGACCGAGATGACCGGCATGCAAACGGCGATAGGCGTCGCCATGCCGGCGCAAGATATCGGCAATCTCGATGGCGGGTCCGTGCGGACGGACGTCGGGGCGGGCCATAACCCGCATCCCGGACGCGTCGTCATCCCGGTGGCGTCACCTCCAGCGACAGGCGGTCGAGCGGGCTCTGCGTCGCCCGGATCGTATGGGTGGCGACCTGCGTGTAGCGCGCCGTCGACGACAGGTTATTGTGCCCGAGCAGCCACGCGCCATAATGCGCTCCTTCTATGTCATTGAAACTTAAAGCTCTGCTGGGTGAGACCTGATGTTAGCGGGCGCCGCGAGGCGTTCTGCTCTCGGTACGCGGCCACGTCTGCGGCCTTGATCGCCCAGGGCGCGCCTCTGCAAAGCTGACGCCCTTTGATGCTGCCGTGTCGGATCATGCGTAGCGCCGTCATGACGCTCACTTCCATGATTTGTGCCGCCGCCTCAAGCGTTATCTCGCCCCGCTCGGCCCACTCGCCCTCGCGATAGACGGCGATGCCGTGGTGGCTGCGGAACGAGCAAACGCGCGCCTTGGTCCAGCCATTGCCACGCCCAGTTGACTTGCCGGCGCGATTGAGAAGCCGCGCGATTTGCTTGTCGGGTATCAGGCGCGCCAACTCGCGGATCAACGACAATGTATCATCGGGCACTGTCCAGCGATGCTTGCCGGCGCCATTCATCTTCAGCTTCAGCGCGGTGTGGTCGTCGCCCTGCCAATGCAACACCATCTCGATGAAGCCATCTTCGACTCTCACGACGATCTCGTGCAGTGCCGCACGCAAGATCCTCTTGCGTGTCGCGGCTGTCGCAGCCGGGTGCAACCAGGCGAGCTCAAGATCGGCGCCGAGTTGCATCAAGTGCCGCCGCTCGTTCTCTCCCAGGGGCGCTGGCTTCCTCGCATCAATTGCCGCGATCTCGCCTTCGATCCGGTGTACCGCCTGCAGCGCTCCGTTCCAACGGCGCTCCAGCTCGCCGGCCACCAAACGATTGTCGGGATCGACCGCGTCATATTGCCGGCGGGCATGAGCTGCCGAAAAGCGCGCCTGTTGCAGCGCCAGCTCCAGTTGTCTCTGGGCGGCTGATGTCTCGCTCGTCTGAGCGTCAAGCGCCTTCACTGCGGCATCGATGCCGAGCGGCTTCAAGACCCGGAGAACCTCCGTGCCGACAGCATGATCGGCGCGCAAGCCACCGAATGAGATGCATCGCTCCGTGCCGTGGTTCACGAGAGCGCCCTGGCAATAATAGCGCCCCGCCTTGCCCCCGTAGGCCACATACAGCTTGCGGCCGCAATGGCCACAGCGCAGGAGCCCTGCGAGAAGCAACTCCCCGCGCCGTACCGCTCCTCTGACCGCGGCGCTGCCCTTACCGGTCGCATTGTCAGCAATCACCTGCTGGTTCCTCTCGAACTCGCTCCAGGAGATATAGCCCTCGTGCTGATCCGTGAGCAGCACGTCCCATTCGGCCAATGGGCGCCGCAGGCCGCGCTTGACGCGCTTGCGGCCGTTCTCGACGCTGACCTTGCTCACCGTGCGCCCAAAAGCATAGGCGCCAGCATAGACGGGGTTGGTCAGGACATTGTGCACGGTGTTGTAGAGCGGCAGCCTCCAAACAATGCCGTGCCCGTCCGCCGCGCTATGGCTTGCAACAGGCAATGCAATGCCCTCGTCGCGCAGCCACACATGCACCTGTCGCACGCTTTGCAGCTCGGCGAACTTGGCAAAGACCAGCCTGATGGCGTCCTGCACCCGCTGATCCGGTCCTTCTCGATCCGGTCACGCCCGATCCGCACATAGCCGGCCGCGACGCCGAGGAATAGCGCGCCGCGGCGCGCCTTCTGCTTCAGCGCCTCGTGTGAACGCTGGCGAAAGAGCGACAGTTCGAGCTCGCTCATGGTGCCCTTCATGCCGAGCAACAGGCGATCATTGGGGTGCCGCGGATCATAGATTCCATCCTCGTCTACGATGATGGTCCCGACAAGTCCGCAGAACTCGATCAGCGTGTGCCAGTCGCGGCCGTTGCGGGCCAGCCGAGAAGCCTCGATCGCCAACACGGCACCGACCCGGCCCTCGCAGATCGCGGCCAGCAGCCGCTCAAAGCCCGGCCGATTGATGCCACCTCCTGAGCGGCCGAGATCATCGTCGATGACCTCGACAGTGGTCCAGCCGAGCTGCTGGGCCCGATCGGCAAGCCCGTACTGACGGCGGCGGCTCTCGGGATTGTGCAGCAGCTGATCGGCCGTCGACTGGCGGATGTAGACAAAAGCGCCGCGGCCCAGGTGGTCAGCCGTGATCTTGGTCATCGCCGATCTCCCCGCTTGCCAGCGCCATCGCGATCTCCAGCAGCAGGGCTTCGACCAGCGTTGCCAACTGCTCCTTCTGTGCGGGGACCGGCAAGACGCCCGGTTCGACCTCTTCGAACAGGTCCGGCTGAATGTTTGCGCCCTTGTGCTTCATTGTTGGCGTCCTCCCTCCGTGAGTCGGATTGGAGAAAGCCTAGAAGCGCATCGATCTCGGCGCGCAGAGATCGCAGAATATCCAGGGAAAACCGCGGCTCGGCACGAAGCTGGTGACGCGCCGCTGACTCGTGTGTCATCCACGCGGGTATGCAGGCGACCGACCCGTCAGGCTGCGGAATGACGACCGACTCCGCCCCACGGTGGGCGTATCTCCTGACAATCAGCACCGTCTCGCCACACCGTGGATGGAACGGATAGTAGATCCGCCCCTCGATCGGCGGTTGGTGGGCAGTATGTCTCTGCTTCGAGCAGAACCTGGATGATCCGGATGTCGGTTCCGTTCTCCAGAAGATGTGTCGCGAAGCTGTGGCGCAGCGTGTGCAGCGTGACGCGCTTGGTCAGGCCCGCAGCCTTCACCGCCGACCGGCAGGCGGCATGCAACACGGTCTGATCGATTGGATGGTCTTCGTCGCGTCCCGGGAACAGATAAACCCGCGGCCGGGCGAGCCGCCAGTAGGTGCGCAGGATGCCGAGTAGTTGGGGCGACAGCATCACGTTGCGATCCTTCGCCCCCTTGCCGTGGCGCACCTGGATGACACCGCGAGCACTGTCGATGTCTTCGATCCGCAGTCCCGCGACCTCCGAGGCCCTGAGCCCGGCCGCATAGGCGGTGGTCAGTGCGGCGCGGCTCTTCAGGCTGGACACTGCTTCGAGGAACTGGACCACTTCGTCGGCGCTGAGAACGACCGGCAGCTTGCGCGGTTCTCGCGCATAGGGAATGCGTTCCGGGATCAGCGCCTCGCCGAGAGTAACGCCGTAGAAAAACCGCAGCGCACAGACGATTTGGTTCAGCGCCGGCCATGATATGCCGGTCGAGACCAGATGCACTTGAAAGGCGCGAACGTCTTCCAGTTCCAACCGATCCGGCGATTTGCCGAAATAACGGCTGAACTTCGAAACCGCGCTGATGTAGGATCGCTGCGTCGCCGGCGACAGATTGCGGACTGTCATGTCCTCGATCATGCGGCGGCGAAGAGGGCTCAAATCGGCCATCTCAATACTCCTGTCTGAGAGGGTGGGCTGCAACACCCACATCCTCTCAGGCAGGAGGCGCTCTACGCCACCTCGCCGTTCACGCCGCGGTAGCGGCTTCGTTCAATCCGCTATTTGAGGACAGGCCCTAATACAATCAGCCTGCGGCCTACGCCGGATGCGTACGGATTTTGTCGAGTGAAGCATCAGGGCTCTGCGTCGCCATCCTCTTTAAGCGTCGGCCACTCCTCTGCGCGTCGGGCTAGCTTCTCATATTCCTCGGCGATCTTAAGGAGCCTATCTCTGGACTTGCCTTCAGCGAACGACACCGCTTTGGTCCGCGTCGCTTCCGCACGGCCTCGCCAGAATTTGGGATCGTAGAACGGATCTATCGGTTTCATGCAAATGAGCATGCAGTTCGTACATTAAGAAAATGCGACATAGCCCCTCCAACATTACGTGGGCCGCCCTCCCCGCAAAATTCACAAATTCGGCCCAATTGCCTATATCTCGGAAGGAGCGAAGCCGCGGGGCGCGATTCGCTTGAGAAAGCCGAAGCGGGTGCACACGCATTGAGCGGTTGATAGAGTTGCTTTGCCCATGCCTCGTACACACCCGGTGGCAGCCGGATCCAGCACGATACCATCCCCAGCCGCCACGACCTCCTTCGAAAGCGCACTCGGTCAAGTTTCTGCCAGGACGAAGGTTTAGACGCGCAGCATCTAAAGCGCCCGCCATCTCGGGCTTGAAAGCTCTTCCCTCTTCGAACTGCTACCACGTCGCGCGATTTGCGCTGACTGGGATCGCAAACCAATCCAATGTTTCGATCTCTCCGACATGCCGGCTTGGAGGGATCAGCCGTGCTGGAGCTGTCACTTCTAACACGTGCACGGCTGCCCTCGGCCTAGATGGGAATGAAACTGAGATTTTCCGCGCCAGTGAAGGCCTCTCACTCTGATTCGCGCCAGATGGCTCGTGGGGGCCCACGAGTTTGGACATATCCACACGAGCAATCCTCGAAGGGGCTTGAATCGTACGCAGCGTTAGATTGTACGATCTTAAAAGCAGGTGGCGCCCCTAAGGCCATCTAAAACGCCTCCCGCCAGGTGATGAGAATTGCGAATGTCCCAAACTCTTAAGCTCACGCCGCAAGGGCGCCGTCACGATCCTCGAGCACTCCCCCGAAAGCGAAGTGATCTATGGAGCGCATGGCGAACTGGCCAAGTTGCAGCCGGAACAGGACGAGCATTTGGCACAATCTCGATCTCCGATGTCACGCGTGCCGCTCCTCGCAAGAGGTGGAATGCAGGTCGCGAGAGCGCACCATGTGGGTGATGGCCCCAGCTGTTACAGACCGATAATGGTTCGCACTCCCCAACCAGGTGCAGCTTCGGGGGCGTGTTGGACGTAGCTGAATGCCGGAATTGCTCCCGGGGTATACCTTACCGCTATCGTAACTTCTTTCGTCTAGCCGGGCCGCAATCGTTGTTTCGCCCTGCTTGGCGGCTCTGGGTATCGGCCGACTGGCGGGTTGTTAGCCGCCACCTCGCGCTCGGAAAATTACGGTATCTCACGACTAAGCGACCGAGGCACCGCTGCGATGGGTGTACAGATACGCAAAGTGCGCTTCCGCGGCCGTCAATGCTTTGAATGGTTCCGGCCTGTTTCCCGGTAGACAGGTCATATTGCGCTTCGCGCAGGACGAACAATACCGCAGGATGTGTCGACTTGAAGAGGATGTCGTGAATCAAAAGCAGCGAACGCATGGGTCTTGGTTCTTCAAAGCACACCGCTCTGCAACAGCACTTGCTGTTGCTGTTGTGACGACAACAGCTCTATGCACCGAACAGGCGGGTGCGCGAGATCGGCCGGCGACACCGGAGGAGCGAGAGGCTTGCACTCCGGACGTGTTTCGCTTTTGTGGCAGCCACATACCTGATGCAGGCGCCATTACTGCCTGTCTCAGAGCCAAGTTCACAAACCTGAGTGACCAATGTCGCTACGTGATATCAG
The DNA here is from genome assembly GCF_043203335.1 of Bradyrhizobium sp. RDI18. Classification (NCBI taxonomy): domain Bacteria; kingdom Pseudomonadati; phylum Pseudomonadota; class Alphaproteobacteria; order Hyphomicrobiales; family Nitrobacteraceae; genus Bradyrhizobium; species Bradyrhizobium sp. RDI18. Next base: position 2,200,315 of record NZ_JBICRN010000008.1, read on the forward strand.
TTCGAGACTCTGCCAAAGGAAAGGAAGGCTCGAAATGAGCCAGCGTCAATAGGCCGGCGCCTTCGATTGCCCGCGTTCAAGACTAGTCCCCGGCTGAATTCCAGGACGGCAACGCTGGACGGGGACAGATGAAAGCGCGCGGGCAATTGAGGCAGCACCAACCGCTTGCGACTGACGGCACTCCCGGCATCGCGCACGAATAGGCGAAATGCGTGAATTACCCTTCCACACCATTCTGATCGCCAACAGAGGCGAGATTGCCGTACAGATCATCAAGACCTTGCGAAGGCTGGGGCTTCGCTCTGCAATTGTCTACCACGATGCCGATGCGGGGACGCCGGCTGTCTCCATGGCTGACACGGCGATTGCCATCAGCGGTCACACGCCGATAGCGGCCTATCTCGATATCGCGCAAATCATCGCTGCTGCCCACAAGGCGAGCGCCGCCGCCCTTCATCCGGGTTATGGATTTCTCTCCGAGAATGCTGAGTTCGCCAGGGCCGTGATAAAGGCGGGCATTGCGTTCATCGGGCCCGCCCCCGAAAGCATAGAACTGATGGGCGATAAAATCCGGGCCCACAACTTCGTTCAGCGGAACGGTTTTCCGGTCGCACCTTCGGCGATCGAAGAAGATGATCCAGCGACATTCACATTCAGGGCGCGAGCTGTTGGAGTTCCTTTGCTGGTGAAACCATCGGCGGGCGGTGGCGGCAAGGGCATGCGGATCGTACGCGACCTCGCTACCCTGGAGGACGCGATTGCGCAGGCGCGCAGTGAGGCGCAGACGTACTTCGGCGATGGCCGGCTTTACGTCGAACGATATGTCGAAAACCCGCGGCACATCGAAGTACAGGTGCTCGGCGACTCCTTCGGAAACGTGGTCCATCTCTTTGAGCGGGAGTGCTCGGTGCAGCGCCGGTTCCAGAAGATCATCGAGGAGTCGCCGTCGCCCGCGCTGTCGCCAGAGTTGCGCAAGCGGGTCTGCGAAACCGCCGCCAGCATCGCGCGCGCCGCCAACTATCGAAACGCAGGCACTGTCGAATTCATCTTTGACGGCGGAGAGTTCTACTTTCTTGAGATGAATACGCGACTGCAAGTCGAGCATACTGTGACCGAGATGATCACCGGCATCGATCTTGTTGCTCAACAGATCTATGTCGCCGCGGGCCGCGAACTTGGATTTTCGCAGTCCGATATCGTCTCGAGAGGACACGCGATCGAGGCTAGACTGTATGCGGAAGCCCCGGAACGTGGATATGTTCCGACGACTGGTAAGGTACTTGTTCTTGAGTACCCGGACGGCGACGGCGTACGGATCGACAGCGGCATCTTGCAAGGCCAGCAGATCACGACAGCGTTCGATCCCATGCTCGCAAAGATCATCGCGCATTCGCCGACGCGCATTGAGGCTGCGCTGAAGGCCCATCGCGCGATGCGGGAGCTGGTGCTTCTCGGCTGCGAGACAAATGCAAACTTTCTCACACGTATCCTCCGTGAGGAGGCATTTCTGAGCGGACACATCCATACGGGATATCTTGAGGAAAATCCGCACATCGCATCGGGCGAGCCGGCGTCCGACTTATCTGCCTTCCTCGCCACAGCCGCCCTCCTGACGAGACCTATCCGCAGATCGGCAGATGCCGTGCCCGAGCTTCACGCAGCGCTGGGCAGCTGGAGAAACTGACGTGAAACACTCTTTTGAAGTTGATGGCATAGATTATCAGTTATCGCTTTCACGCTGTCAGCAGGGCTATCACCTTCGCTTGCGTAATGAAGTGATTGCCCCAATCGCGTTCTCCCAGCAAGGCGACGGTTGCGGCGTCCTTACCATCGCTGGCGAAAGCGAACCGGTTAGGTTCGCCATCGACGGCGAGGTTATTCACGTGCACATCCGCGGCAGGACGCGCATTTTGCACTACCGCGACCCGTTGAGAACGCTCGCTTGCGCGAACAATGAGGCAGATCATCTCCTGGCCCGCGCGCCAATGCCGGGTCTCGTCGTTACGACCAGCGTTTCGCCTGGTCAACCCGTTTCCGCAGGCACGGCGCTGATGAAAATCGAGAGCATGAAGTTGGAAACCATCATACGCTCTCCACGGGACGGCGTGATCGACCAAATTCACTTCAACGAAGGCGAGAGCTTCGAGCGAGGCGCAGTGCTGGTTACGCTCTCAGAGGAAGGGCGTTGAGATGCAGCGGATCGCTTCTGCAGCGGATGTCAAATCCCACGAATTCCGCCTCAACGAACTCCACAATAGACGACTTGCGGCTGAATTGAAGGAACGACAACGTGTCGTCCGCTTCAACCGTCCTGAACGAGACCTTGAGCGCATGCGTCGGCAAAACAAGTTGTTTGTACGTGATCGGATCGAGGCTTTGCTCGATCCAGAAACTCCGTTCCTCGAGCTTTCGACGCTAGCCGCTAACAAGGCTTACGACGGCGAGGTGCCTGGCGCTGCGCAGGTCGTCGGCATCGGCATCGTAGCGGGTCGCGAGGTCATTGTTCACGCGGATGACGCCAGCGTGAAGGGCGGCGCATGGTACCCGTTGTCTGTCAAGAAGATCGTGCGGGCCTTGGACATAGCGATCGAGAACCGTCTGCCAGTGGTTCATCTGTGCGACTGTGCTGGTAGTTTCCTGCCTTTGCAGGCGGAGTTCTTCGCGGATCGATACTACGCGGGTCAGATCTTCCGCAATCAGTCCATTCTCTCGAAGATGGGAGTGCCGCAAGTCGCCATCGCAATGGGTCATTGCACCGCGGGAGGGGCGTACGTCCCGGCGCTTAGCGACTACAACATCATCGTGGAGGGAACGGGCGCGATTTTTTCTAGGAGGCCCCCCGGTCGTGAAAGCGGCCACGGGCGAGACGGTATCCGCCGAAGAGCTTGGTGGCGCTCATATGCATACCAGCGTGTCTGGGACGAGTGATTATTTCGCAAGCTCCGAGATGCACGCGATTGCCATCGCACAGGACATCGTCGCTCGCTTCAATCGTCCCACGAAAGCCTCGATGGATCGAGTCTCTCCGGAGCCACCGGCGTACGACGCGTCCGAACTCTACGGCATCATTCCCAGGGATCCTCGAGTGCAGTTCGACATGCGGGAGATCATCGCCCGTCTGGTGGATGGCAGCCGGTTCCACGAATACCAACCTCGCTATGGCGAGTCTCTGGTGTGCGGCTTCGCGCGGCTTTATGGATATCAGATCGGGGTTATTGCAAACAATGGTGTGCTGTTCAGCGACAGTGCGCTGAAGGGCGCTCACTTTATCCAACTGTGCGACAAGAATCGGACACCCCTGCTCTTCCTGCAGAATATCACGGGTTTCATGGTCGGCCGCGAATACGAACGGCGTGGCATCACCAAGGATGGCGCGAAGCTGATCATGGCCGTCTCTGGAGCGTCGGTGCCTAAATTCACGGTCGTTTGTAACGGCTCCTACGGAGCGGGGACATTCGCTATGGCGGGACGGGCTTTCGATCCACGGTTTATGTTCACCTGGCCGCAGTCTCAGATTTCTGCGATGGGTGCAGAGCAAGCAGCAGGCGTGCTCACCCATGTCAAGGCAAGACAATTAACCCGTGAGGGTGGACGCCTGTCTGAGCAGGAGTTGGCAGCTATTCGAGAGCCGATTCTGGAAGAGTATCGGGAACGATCGAGCGCCTATTATGCAACCTCCGAAATCTGGGACGACGGCATTCTTGATCCTGTCGACACCAGAAATGCGCTCGCAGTCGTCCTGAGCGCCTCGCTCAATACACCTATTGAGGCGCCACATTACGGCGTCTTCAGAATGTAGCGATCGGATCGGAGGTCGCCTTGGCGGGATCATCGAGCTAGCGCAGCGCGATCCAGCCGCAAATGAAATGGAAGTCGGCGCGATAATCGCAAAGCGCCAGGCGCCGATTATGCCCGTCCTTCGATCTGGCTGGCTTTCAAATCGGCGGCCGGGTCTACCTCCACACCCCACGGAACGGAAGACAAGTGAAACGCATCACCTTCGCCGCGGCGCTGCTCGGCGCTGACGAGCGCGGCGCACGCTGGCCCCGAGCTCGAAGCCAGCGCCGGCTTCCTTGCCGGCATCCGCTCGATCAACGTCACCATGCATCGCGTCCGCCCGCACAGATTAGGCGCCGCAAGCCGAAAGAAATGTCCAGCCTCGGCGCGCCGTCGCACATCGACGCGGATCACAACGACTGCGGTGCGGTCGGAGCGGTGCGTGCGTCCCCTTAACGGGTCGCACAAGACCGGAGAGATCATCGCGAGCAGGATTGCGGCGACGAAGACCAGGGCGAGCGCGAAAGCGTTTCACCGAAACGACCAGAGCAAGGTACAGAGGACAGTCAGAAGCAGAGCAGAGTAATCCGCGCATCCCCGATGATCGGCGCCGTAACAGATCGCTGGGCGTCATCGGAATGTCCGTGTGCCCCCTGATCGATTCCTGACCGCACCACCACGATTCCGGTCCGTCGTCCCGTACTGCAGAACAAACACCGTCCCGTTGAAGCGAGGGATTGAATGCCACCCAGAAGCCGCCGTTTCATTGATGACAAAGCCCATCACCGCCTTGGATGACGCAGCTCGAACGCTAGCATTGGTGAAGGATCGCTGGCTTGCTGCTGGCGAATACCGGCGAGGTATCGATGGCGCTCTTCACGGTTTTATTCGCAATCGTGGCGGCGTTGTTGTCAGTTCATCTGAGGACAGGCGGATCCGGTTTCAATGTGCCCCATCGTCGACACTCTCGAAGCTGCTAGAGGAGATTGGCTTCAAACCAGTTTCGGTGGGGACCAGTGAGCCGCTGAAGTTTGGCAACCTCACGCAGCACGTCGAACGGTTTCAGAAATGGTCTGTGCCAGTACGACGTCATCACGCAAATGATGATCTATGAGTATCCGATGCCGATATGTCGTTGAACGAACGCGATGTGCTGTCGCAAACACGCAACCGGGCTATCGCCTTAGGCCGGATTCGCTCTTCGCGCGCCCGACGCGATGTTTTCGTCGCCCCCGAACGGATCCAGGAGTACACCTAGTGGACAATGCCAAACAAACAAATAGCGCTTGAAGAACACTCGGGTCGCGAGCAGTGGTAAAAGATGGAAAATGGCATCACGGCCCGAACCGCGAAGATACTCAGCGCCCCCTTCACAACGGCGGACTTCGCAGCTTTGTCAAAAAGGCAGCCCTCGATTCGGTCCCGGTTGCGTTTGCGCTCTGATATGATCAACTGTGGAGCTGCGCTTGCAGTCTTGGCGTTCCTTGAAGGTATATCAACCAGAGCCACAATCGATCTGAGCCTTATCGGCGCCCTCGCCTCAGCAACGCTGTCCTTTGCGTTGGGGGCCGCGCTCGCAATGTTCGCCTGCGCCGCAGCGGAAAGGGCGGTTTCGAGGCTCAGTACTTGTGAGCCACCAAGGATCCCAAAGGCACGCCGCTTGCGCGCTGCAAAGACCGCGCGCGTTTGCCACGTCTTTTCGCTTTCTTCCGCGCTGGCCTCGCTAGCTTTATTCGCTTCTGGAATGTCCGAGACGAGCTCCACACTCCCGATGCTTCTGCAGAGGTAAGCTGCCCAAACGCCCGTTCGAGTTGGCTAGAATCGAGCCCGCGAGCTGAGAACCGCCAGGAGCCCCCGCCCATGCAGTGTCCGAAATGCAACTCCGATAACTGGTGCGAAATTGCGTCGCATGATCCCTGGAGCGGTCGACCGATGATCCTGCAATGTCTGCGGCGAATATACTGAGCACAAGCTCGCTGAGCGCGAGGAGGCGTACGGCGCCCTGACTGGCGAACACCAACCGACCCGCCGGCTTATGCAGGCAAGATCCTGGATGCCATTGAGAATGCTGGTCTAACGATCGCCCGCACCTGAAAAAGAATGGGAGGCCCGCGCATGGACCCTGCCATTCCTTGCCCCGCCCACCCTGTATCCCCGGCTCCGGAAAACGCGGGACTGTGAGGCGGTGCCTGATCGTCATGCGGGGCTTCACGCCGTTATGGCCAATCTGAAGCGGCAGGTCGAGCGAGTGGCATCGAGCCGGCACGATGTGCGTTTAGCTAACTATTTCGGTACCGCAACCTCTTGCGCCGCAGTACGGCGAGCACTCGAGGAGGCCACAATCAAGAATAGTGCATAAGCTCGGGATTCTGAATCGCATCTATTCCACATTGGACGACGACATGCTCTATCCGCCGCTTCGTGCAATCACGTGGACGCGGCTAGGAGTTGCGCCGGGATCTGCAATGTCGCGATGTCGGCTCCGCTCACCTCACCGCGCGCGTCGCTTGGGTGCAATAAACGTCGGCATTGCAGAACAAGTCGGCTGAGGACGTATCGGGCTGCCGTTTTTCAATTCTTCTTTGCGCCCATAGGGATCTTGAGCACGTCTGTCTGGAAACGCCCGCAGTGAGTGTTCTCACATCAGTCAGACTGCGCTGGGAAGGGGTTTTCCACGATGGCGGCGGCCTGCAGTTGGCCGCTTGTTTCCTCGTACCTCAGGAAGCGGCACAATGGAATACTGGAATAATGTTCAGCCAAGCCACTGAAGGGGTTGAACCTTACGCTGCGTCAGGTTGTAGGCTTGGAAACCAATTATGACCAAACCTACACCACGCAAGCAATGGTTATCGGCTAACGCGGCAGCGGGGTTGCCGTGCACATGATTTCAAGCTTGGAACTGACGCCTATTCGAATTGACTTCCCACTGATGAAGCCGGAAAGCTGCGAGATCGTGCCGTTTGTCGAGTTCGCATCGGACGAGAGAAGAGCCAAAAGAGAGTCTTCAAGCATGTTGTGCGACAAGCGGCCTCCCGCCCTCGTCACCAAGCTGGACCATCGGGATCGGCTCATCGATCAACGAGGTCGCCTTCGCCCACGCAACCGCTGCCACTAGCAACAGCTAGCACGTTCGAAAGCACGATGAACGCCTTCAACTCGATTATTGGCAAAGTCGCCGACGGCGCCACGCTGAGCCGCGAGGAAGCGGCATCCGCTTTCGACAGCATGATGTCAGGCGAAGCCACACCCGCGCAGGTGGGTGGACTTCTCATGGCGCTGCGGGTACGCGGCGAGACGGTGGAAGAGATTACCGGCGCCGCTTCCGCGATGCGGAGTAAGATGCCGCGAGTCAGTGCGCCGCACGATCCCGTCGACATTGCCGGCACTGGCGGCGACGCTTCGGGCTCGGTAAACGTGTCGACCTGCGCCGCTTTCATCGTCGCTGGTGCTGGCGTGAGGGTTGCCAAACATGGCAATCGCGCACTGTCCTCGCGCTCGGGCGCTGCCGACGTCGTGGCGTCGCTCGGCGTAAGGATCGACATCACCCCTGAAGACGTCACTCGCTGCGTGCACGAAGCCGGCATCGGCTTCATGTTTGCGCCGGTCCATCATCCCGCCATGCAGCACGTTCACCCGACCCGGATTGAGCTCGCTACCCGCACCATCTTCAATCTACTCGGACCGCTGTGCAATCCGGCCGGCGTCAAGCGACAGATAGTCGGAGTGTTTTCGCGGCAGTGGGTGCTGCCCTTGGCGCAGGTGTTGAAGAATCTTGGCGCTGAGTCAGTGTGGGTGGTGCACGGCTCGGACGGACTCGATGAGATCACCCTGACCGGCCCGACCTTTGTTGCCTCGATTGAGACCAGCGAGATCCGCACCTTCGAAGTGACCCCTGAACAGGCCGGCCTCCCCCGCTGCGGCAGCGTGGGGCTGAAGGGCGGCGATGCCGATGCCAATGCAGTCGCGCTGCAAAGCGTGCTCGACGGCGCCCCAAGCCCGTATCGCGATATCGCGCTTCTCAATGCGGCCGCGGCATTGATCGTGGCCGGCCGTGCCAAAACCTTGAAGGAAGGCGTCGCCCTTGGGCAGAAATCGCTTGATAGCGGTGCCGCGGCGGCGCGATTGAAACATCTAGTCGCAATCTCTAACGCCTGACAGCCGAGCTGACCGATGTCCGACATTTTGACCAAGATCGGGGCCTACAAGCGCGAAGAGATCGCAGCCGCCAAGCGCGCCTTGCCGCTTTCAGAGGTCGAAGCGCTCGCGCGGCGGGCCCCGCCCCCGCGGGGTTTCTCGCCGCCATCTGCAACAAGCACGCAGCAGATGAGTATGCGCTGATCGCCGAGATCAAGAAGGCCTCTCCCTCCAAAGGCCTTATCCGGGGCGACTTCGATCCGCCCTCGCTTGCCAGGGCCTATGAAGCGGGCGGCGCGGCCTGCCTGTCGGTGCTGACGGATACGCCCTTCTTTCAGGGGCACCCTGATTTCATGATGGCAGCGCGAGCGGCAACATATCTGCCGGTGCTGTGCAAGGACTTCATGTTCGACACCTATCAGGTGGTACAAGCGCGCGCTCAGGGGGCCGACTGCATCCTGATCATCATGGCGGCGCTCGACGACGAAACCGCTCGCGAGATCGAGGCTGCGGCCCTAGCCCATGGCATGGATGTGCTGATCGAGATCCATGACCGCGACGGACTCGATCGGGCGCTAAAACTCCGCTCGCCGATGATCGGCATCAACAACCGCAACCTGCGCACCTTCGAGACCACGCTTACGACCAGCGAGGCGCTGGCGCCGCTCATACCGAAGAATCGCCTGATCGTCGGCGAAAGCGGTATCTGCGCCCCGGGGGATGTTCTGCGTCTTTCGCGGCTTTGCATTTCGACCTTCCTGGTCGGAGAAAGTCTGATGCGGCAGGCTGACGTGACGGCGGCGACCCGCGCGCTGCTCTCGCGCGAGGCGGCGGTTTCGACCGGAGTGCAGTGATGGCCCGCAAAGCCTCCAAGCCGAGCTCGCTTCGCTCCGAATACGGCTCGCCGCAAACGATAGTGAGGTGTCGCCGCTGTTGGCGACGGCTAGTCAGCATCCAGAAGGTCCGCGCAACTCAATCAGCACCGAGCCGGTGGGTCTCCCCTGCATTTGACGACGGCCGAGAAGTGCGGCCGGTGATGGTGCGGCGAAATGCACCGTTTGCACGAAATAGCGGTGCATTAGCCTGAGACGGTAAGAGCAAAGTCATGGAAAGTTTTCACAACTCGAGGCGGATGAGGGCAGTCTATGCTCGGAGCAGAGCGCTTATCAGGCTGCAGGATGCGTACCGTATCAATCTTGCTGAGCTAATCGAGGCTAGGGCGGCGCCTGAAAGATCGACGGTCACTCAGATTGCGAGAGCCGGTGCGAAGCGCACCACCGAGATCGTCGAAAAGACAGGCGACTCGGGGACTCGCGCTTCGCGGTACCGCGAAGGAGACAAACAATGATGTCTTGGCGGACGACCACGGTACTCGGATCGATCGCAACGATCGAACTCATGTTTCGTAAGTTTCGTGAGGTGATCGATACAGACGACTCGATCTCGCCCGAGCTGCGGCTTTCGTTGCACGCGACGCTGGATGAGCGTCTTCTCTTCGGGAAAGAGCGCCTTTTCAACAGTATCGGAAAACAAAGCGGCGCGGCGGCCATGCCCATATCACCACCGAGGAATGATTCGCAGTGAATGACGCCACGCGCAGACAGATCACGGACCGCCAGCCCTTCGGACGTACGGGCCGCCTTCGCTGTCGCTACGCGACGAGGACGCGGAACGTATTCGATCTGACGCAAAGGCACGCTGAACGCTATCATCCAAGCGGAGCCACCGATTGTGTTCAGTTCATCGCCAGATCATGCTGTGGAGCAGTCAGATTATCGGTGCGATCAAACCCGCACTGCGCGGAAGCAAGTTCGAGAGTCGCGACCAACGCAATATCCGCATAGTTCAAAAGTTCGAGGTCAAACGCCACTCCGGAGCTGGGCTATGAGCTGCCAATCGCCTCCCCGGATCAGCGATAATCAGTCCATCGAGGCGATCGAGTTTCGCCAAGCCATGCGAAATCTGGCGAGCGGCGTCTCCATTGTAGCGACCGGAACGGCCGTCCAACGGCGAGGGTAACGGTCAGTTCTATTACCTCGATCTGCATGGAGCCGCCCTGCTTGCTGGCCGACATTAATGCCAGTTCCGAAACTCACGACGCGATACTCGCCAACGGCACTTTCGGCGTGAGTCTTCTCGGCGGCAATCAGCAGGACCTCGCACTGCGTTTCGCCGGCCGGCATGGCGCAAACGCTGTCCACCGTTTCGATACAGCGCCATGGGATCAGGGCGTTCTTGACGTACCGGTTCTGCAAAGCGCAGTTTGTGTGCTCGAATGCGTTGCATCACCACCAACTCGTCGGCACCCATGGGATCTGTATCGGCCGGATTGTCGCGACGCGATCAGCTCAAGGCAATCCACTCATCAACTTCCGTGGCGAACTTCGAACGTTACTGTACGGCTGAGTGCAGGTTTTCACCGCAATGTCGCTATTCGTAACGACACCCTACGGCTAAGGCTATGTTGAGAGCCACAATGAAGGAGCCGAGTTATGATGATAGAATACTTGCCCGAGAGGGGAGTGCAAATGGCGGAGCCCTTCGATTTTTGCGGGTTTAAGCTCGTCTTGAAGGGCCCGTATGCCGCTAAGCCTTCAGACTTGAAAGGGATCACGCTCGTTGACCACGACAATGCGCTGATGCCTATTTAGTGCCTATCCTGCCTGGCTGCCCCAAGGACAACAAAACCTGGGAAGCAGCCTACGCCAAGATGGTCGCAATCGCGCGCGAGCGCGGCTGGATTGACGCTAAAGCAAATGCAATTCGCGCACCCATCGAAAGAAGGTTCTGATCAGAAAGATCCGAGGCAGCTCGCATCCTGAGTTAGTGCCCTGCATGCAAGTGACACTCGTCCCTAATCTGTCTCGATCGCGACTCCTTTGGCAGCTCGGCTTCTTACCCAGAGGCGAACAGCATAATGGCGGCGAGAAGATCAGCCCTGAATGGGAACCCGACACGCATCAGCTGCGCCGCTCACTAAGACGGCGCCTTAAGGCCTTGGCGCTGGCAACGCTAGCCCGGCTCGGCCCAGATCCTATGAGGAACTGGCGGTGCTTTTTCAGTTTTCGTATCATCGCTGCTCCCGGAGGCTTAGGAGTTTGAACATATTCACACGACGGCCGCCCAAAAGGACTTGAATCGCACGTGGCGTCAAATTGTACGATCTCAAAGTACGTGGCGCCGGCTTCCGGCCGCGCCGCGCTCAATCCGAGCAGCGTGTTTTGTTCTGTCCGCACAGATCCCTGGGAGCTGGTATGGCGACAAGATCGCGCATAAAGGTCGATTGGGCTGTAGAAGCTCTCACGGAGCTGTGGCGGCAAATTTCGCTCGCCACGATCGGCGCGACATCGCAAGAGATTGCCCGGCATCTCGGAGCGGCATGTGAAAAAGACCTGACGGCTCCAGGAGGATCTTGCTAGTCAATCACACTGAAGGCCAATGCCGGGCCATTGTCGGCCTCAAAGATGGAGATGCCGGAGCCGCCTATATGTGTGGCGAGCCTGTATTGAGAAGATCGCCCAGGAAACTCTCGTCATGGTGCGCTTACCACCATTGTCTGATGCACGCAGCCCCTGTCGAGCAAAACTGAAGTACGTGAGCAAGAGCTACACTTTGAGTCTCCGGATTACATCCACCCTACCTGAGCCTCACGAGATCGTCACAAGCTGAACTCTTTTGCGGGTACCTGACGGAAGGCCCCTCATCTCAGACAATAACGCCGTAATCGACACCTTCCGAGCGACGTAGAGGAGCTCTCATTGGCCGCTTCGGGAGGCAAGTACTGTGCAAGCCAAGGAAAACGGAAGACTGATGGTTGATCTCTGCACGCTGATTGAGCGCAACGCGGCGTTCACTCCCGACAAGCCCGCGATCCATTTCGAGGGCGAGACCTTAAGCTACGCGATCTTCAATCAACGGATCGAGCAGGTCGCGCGCGCCCTAAAAAGCCAGCTCGGTGTCGAGAGAGGCGATCGCGTCGCGATCCTCAGCCTTAACCGGCCTGACCATCTGGTGCTGCTCTATGCCTGCGCGCGGCTCGGCGCAATGCTCGTGCCACTGAACTGGAGGCTTGCGGTCGCCGAGCAGCTCTTCATCCTGTCCGACGCCGCCGCCAAGGTGCTGGTGATCGAACACGCCTTCGAGGCACTCCTGCCGGCGCTGGCGGAGCAACTGCCGGATATCTTTGTCGTCGGCTTGGATTTTGCGCCCCTCGGCGGAAGCAAATGGGATGGCCTGCTAGACCGAGGGCGGGGCGATGGTCGCAATCCGTACACGGACCTGTCCTGCCCGCTTCTGATCGTCTATACCTCGGGCACCACAGGGCGGCCGAAAGGGGCTGTGCTGCGCCAAGAAGCCTTGCTGTGGAATGGGGTTATGAGTCAGCACATGCATGGCCTCACCTCGGCTGACCATGTCTTGACAGTGTTGCCGCTGTTCCACGTGGGTGGCCTCAATATCCAGACGACGCCAGCGTTGCATCACGGCGCGACGGTTACGATCCACACGCGGTTTACGCCAGAGGCGACGCTCGCTGCGTTCGAGCGCGAACGGCCAACTCTGGCCGTCCTGGTGCCTGCCACGATTCAAGGCCTGACCGAGCATCCCCAGTGGTCGACCACCGACCTAAGCTCACTCAGAGCAATTTCCACCGGCTCAACCATGGTGCCGCAGCACCTGATCGAACGCTTTGTCGCACGCAGCGTACCAGTGCTGCAGGTGTATGGCTCCACGGAGACCTGCCCAATTGCTGTCTATACGAGACTCGGCGGTGATCTCTCGCGTGAGGGTACGACTGGCTTGCCCGGCCTTTTCTGCGAAGCGGCAATCATCGATAATGGGGGCAACAAGCTGCCGCCAGGCACCCTGGGCGAGATCGCAGTGCGCGGGCCTAATGTTTTCTGCGAATATTGGGGCAATCAAGAAGCAACGCGCGAGGCGCTGCATAACGGCTGGTATCACACTGGCGATATCGGCCGCCGCGATGCTGATGGGTATTTTTGGGTCCATGATCGCAAGAAGAATCTGATCATTTCCGGCGGGGAAAACGTTTATCCGGCAGAAGTCGAGCGTGTGCTTATGGAGCATCCCGATGTCGCAGAATGCGCTGTCGTCGGTCGGCCCGATTCGCGCTGGGATGAAGTACCAGTCGCCTATGTGATCAGGCGGTCGGGCGTGCGGATTGAAGCGGAAGCACTGACCGCGCATATGCAATCGCAGCTCGCCCGTTTCAAAGTGCCGCGCGAAATCATTTTCACGGAAGAATTGCCGCGAACGGGGTTGGGCAAGATCCAGCATTTTATGCTGAAAGAGCTCGATGCGCGATCAAGTCGGTAAGGAGGCACCAAATGAATATCGCGGATTGGGCGCTGGCAATATTTCTCTTGCCGCCTGCACGCGATCTTATGTCTCTAGCTCACTGAAGTCGTTTCGAACAACTGTACTACATGAATACGCTGCCGCACGTTCATCGTAGTGCCGGACTGCGCTTCCGTCCCGATATATGCCAAGTACTACGGAGCTCGTTGATGCCGCGGATCCTAATTATGAACGCCGGTACCGCCCAAATGTCGGGTGCCGATCTGACGGCAATCCAACTTTCGCTTGCCGCCAAGTCAGCCTGGCGCTCCGTATGGTTTGCACAAGCGGGCGACCTAATTGTCTCTCCGGTAGCGATCCCAACTGATCTGCTACACTACGTTGGCGCGACGCTAAGGTTCGACCCATCGACCGTCTTGGTGCTCGTGCCAGAAAACGCGCACGAGACCCGGGTCCTTAGTGATTTCACTCTGCAGTCCAATACAATTGTTGAACAAATCCGACGCCACATTTGTGAGAAAACACATTGGAAACTCTGTGCTTGCTACTCTACTGAAGGCGTTGCGCGCTTAGCGGCGATGCTCGGCATACAGCAGAAAGGGAACGACTTCGCTCTGCAGCGAGGCCCTGATCTATTGAACCGCAAGAGCCACTTCCGTCAATTGGCAACAAGTGTCACGCTTCCGTTGCCCAGTGGATGCATAGCAACAAGCTCAGAAGAATTGTTCAGAGCGGTCAACTCCCTAAGGCTTGAAACCGGCAGCGTCATTGTAAAATTAGACAATGGAGCCGGCGGGGTTGGAAATATCATATTAACCGGCAAGGAGAGCGCTCCACTACCTGGGGCAAGGGAGACCCGGCGGGTTCTTTGGCCGTCGTTTGATCCTGATGCACTTTGGTCTGAGATGACAACCCCATCGTGTAAAACAGTGGTCGTAGAATCATACCACTTGGCCCGTTCTCTGTTCTACCTTGAGTTTGAAATCGAGGAAAATGGTTCAATCGCATACGTCAACAGTGGAAACATACGTCTGCATCGAAGCGAAGATCGGGCCGAACGAGCTCTCGTCTGGATTGGTCTAGAGCTTCCAAGCGACCTGAGCAATGAGCAGTACTCGACCGCTTACGCGCACGCCTATCGATTTGTGGAGCTTGCGCGGACTTTGGGTTACCGCGGAATGATCAACATAGATGCCATTTTCTCGACCGACGGGCGGCTGCTGTTTAATGAAGCGAACGGTCGGTGGGGCGGGGGCTCGGTACTGCACAGCATTGCTGACCGGTTGCTAGGAGCCGACTATTCCCATTCCTACGTGATTTCATCTGTGCGGAACGTCCGACTAAACTCCCTCCAAACGGCACTTGATTGTTTTGTCGATGAAGGATTGCTATTTGATCGCATACACAAGGAAGGCGTTATTCCGCTTGCCGCCGACCAAGAGGCAGGCACGGTGGAGTGTCTCGTGATCGCGCGCGACAGGCTGGTGGGCCGGAATTTCGAGCATCGATTATTGACGATGCTCTGATTTGGATCACTGCCCCATGTTCCACTCTTCAGGATGCCATTTGTTTCAGCTTGAACAACATCCCTATTCCCAACCATGTGCTGAAGCCAAAACGCGCCCTAAGGAGATGGCGAAGCACTCTCTTCCAGGTTGACTGGCGCAGCACTGTCGATTCTTCCGTTCCAAACCCAAGTTGTTCGGCGCACCAATCTTGTCAGGTTTCCTATACCACAACCGTGCAAACGGTTTAGTTCTGGGCGGACGCGCGGAGTGCCGGAGCGATGCAGATCGGCACCCAAATCTGCAGTCATTGGCTACATTCTTTAGTTGATTAAAGTAGTTAGGCAGATCGGCTGGACGTACAATACCTTGTCCGGGATATGAGCCTCGCAGTTTGACCATCATTGCGCCAGTGGTTAGCGTTCCCCTCTCCTCTTCACGCAGCAAAACTCGCTCTAGTCTGATAACTTACCATCCAACATCACTGTACAGACGATAGCGACGGGCGAGGAAGACAGCAAAGTATCTTCGTGCGTCGAGTCCGGCATTCGTCTAGTTAGAGAATGCCGGCATGCATCCATAGACCTCATTCGCACGCCATTATAATCCATTCTATCTAGCTTAGCTACTTTCCGGCGCAAAAATCGGCGGCCTTGTGCGGCTGCCAGAATCGCTCGCTGTGGCGAAAACTGCAAGGTCGGACGGCTTGGCGTTGACTTGAAGCGGCAGCATTGATTCATTCTTATGAATGATTCGTAATCGAGCCCACAAACGCGTGAGAAGCTTGTCGGGAAGCTGCCGGTCACCGGTGAGCTGCTGCGCGGCTCGCTGCTGAAGCGCACGGTTCGTCACAAGAGCGGCTGCCCGAAATGCGCGCGCGGCGAAGGGCACCAGGTGCATGTCCTGACCGTGAGCTATGCGGGTGGACGCGTGCGCCAGTTCAGCGTGCGGCGCGAGCGCGTTGCCGAAGTGCGCCGTTGGCTGGACAACTACCAGAAGCTGAAAGACGCGATCGAGGCGATCTGCGAGCTCAATCACCACCTGCTGCGCCCTGATGCGGCGCTGCCGCGGGGGAGGAAGAAACGTGATTGAGATGCGCAGAGCGCAACTGAGCTTCGGCGACGGCTTGATCGCCGGGGAAGTGAGCGATCTTCGCGAAGGCTGGATGGCCCATGCTGACCGGGTTCTGGCGGATGAACAGATCGTCGGTGCGGTGTACGAGGCGCTGGCGAGACGACATCCCAAGAGTCGTGGTCGGCTGGGCGCGCCGGCCGAGATGGTGTTGCGATTGTTGATCCTCAAGCACGTTCGCAACTGGAGCTATCATGTGCCGGAACGCGAAGTGCGCGTCAATCTGGTGTATCGCGACTTCACCCGGGTGGGCGGCGGCAAGACGCCGGACGCCAAGACGATGGGACGCTGGGGCCTGGCTGTGGATCCGGAAACAATCAGGCAGATCCACGACCGGATCGTGCAAATCGCGCAGCAACGAGGGGGACGCAGGGACGCAGAATGCGCGTGGATACGACGGTGGTGGAGACCAACATCCATTACCCGACCGACAGCACGTTGCTGGGCGACGGGGTAAGGGTGTTGATCCGCACCATGAAGAAGGTCACCAAGATCGTCGGCACGGCCGGAACCAAACTGCGCGACCGAACGCGAAGCGTAAAACTGCGCCTGCTCGATATCGCGCGAACCGCACGTGCCAAAGGACCGCTCAATCACGAGAAGCTCAAGCAAGGCTACCGGCGGCTGTTGAACTCGACGAGCCGTGTGGTGGGGCAAGCGAAGCGCTTCTCCCATGAGATCGCCGCCGGCGTGAAGCGGGCCAAGGGCATCTTGAAGCGGCTGGCGCTGCAAGGCTTGCGGCAGGAGCTGGAAACGATGATGTCGCTCGGTGCGACGAACGCATCTTCTGCGGCAACACGCGGGCGGAGGACAAGCTCTTCAGCGTGTTCGAGCCCTCGACGGAGATCATTCGCAAGGGCAAGGCCGGCACGCCCAACGAGTTCGGCAAGTGAGCTGGTCCCGGTTGTCTGAACAGAATCTCCGCGTCGATAAGTGGAGCCTCTGCCGGGGTTAGGCCGCCGCGCGGAGCGGAGGACGATCGAAGTAGGCTTGATCCGGGGTGCGGTCGTCAAGGCTCGAATGCGGACGGCGGCCGTTGTACAACGAGGTTTGAGAACGCCCACAGGACCGTTCTTCGCGAGGTTCTTTATCGATATCATCCTTGGTTTGGTTGCCGAGTTTGCGTTCATGGGGCCGTCGACAAGGCTGGCGATGTCGCCTTCCGCTGCACGCTGGATGGATCGCAAGCAGATCGTTGGCTGGAGGTTCCAGCATGGATGTTCGACCGGACGGCATGCCCTGAGGCGGAGCTTTTGGCAGCTCGGCCATTTGTCAGCATAACCGCACTTGCAGCGCTTTCTGCGCTTCTCGATCTGGCGTTGATGGATCGAGCGCCATCAGCTGCCCTGCTTTCTAGCGCATCCAGAGCCTCTCACGACCAGAATCGGGGAGCGACTCATGTCACGCGAGACGGCAATGCCAGGGAGCGGATACCGACACAATCGACAACCGCGGTCGCAGCCGCAGATGGATCTGTTCGGGAGCGGCCTGTCGAACGGCGCCCTCGGCGCGCCAGCATGGTCGGAACTGCCGGCGGAAGCGCGGGCGGCGCTGACCAGTCTGATGACGCAGTTGATTCTCGGCCATGCTGCGACGACAGCGACGCCGCGCGCGAAGGAGGTCGGCCATGATCTCTGACAAGATCAGGCCTCATCATCTCGAGCGCAAGGCGATTCTTTACGTGCGTCAGTCCTCGGCGCATCAGGTGTTGCACAATCGCGAGAGCAGCGCGTTGCAATACGCCATGCGGGACCGGCTGACGGCGCTCGGGTGGTCAGAGATCGACGTGATTGATGATGATCTCGGTCGTTCGGCCGCCGGCGGGGTCCAACGCGCCGGCTTCGAGCGGATGGTAGCGGAGGTTTGCCTCGGTAAGGTTGGTGCGGTTTGCGCCCGCGAGGTCTCGCGCTTCGCTCGCAACAGCCGAGATTGGCAGCAACTCATCGAGATGTGCCGCGTGGTCGATACCGTTCTGGTCGATCAGGAGACCATCTATGCGCCAAGGCACGGCAACGATCGCCTGTTGCTCGGGCTCAAGGGCAGCCTCAACGAGTACGAACTGGATCTGTTGCGCCAGCGCTCGCTCTCGGCCCGCTACGAGAAGGCGCGCCGGGGCGAGTTGGTGGTGGCGGCGCCGGTCGGGTTCGTGAAGTCCGGCGACCATTATGAGAAAGATCCGGATCGGCGGGTCCAGGAAGCGATCAAGCTGGTGTTCGACAAGGTCGAGGAACTGGGCAGCGCGCGACAGGCGCTCTGCTGGCTCCACGAGTACAATCTCGATCTGCCGGTAAAGCAGACCAATGGCGACACGGCCTGGCGGCGACCAAGCTACTCCGCCATCCACCGGATCATTGAGAACCCGGTCTACGGCGGCGCCTATGCCTATGGTAAGACGGCTGTCGCGACGGGATACGGTGCCGAGGGCGTGAGCGTGAAGATCCGCCGCAAGGCGCGGAACGAATGGTTGGCGCTGAAGCCCAACACCCACGATGGGTACGTGAGCTGGGAGAGGTTCGAGGCAATCCGCACCATGGTCAGCAACAACGTTCCCACCAGTCGGTATCACGGCGCGCCCAAGCATGGTGACGCGCTGCTGGCCGGTCTGATCCGCTGCAGGCGCTGCGGTCGCAAGCTCACACTCCGGTACTCCGGCATGAAGCGCCATATTCCGCGCTACAGCTGCAGCCGCGCCTGGATGGACAATGGCGGCCCTCATTGCATCGGCTTCGGCGGACTGCGCGTTGATGATGCCATCGAGGAAGCACTGCTCGGCGTCGTCGGTCCGGGCGCTATCGCCGCGGCGACCGCTGCCGCCAAGGAAGCCAGGGAACGGCGCGATCAGGTGCGCGATGCTCTCAGTCGCGACCTCGAAGCGGCGCGCTATGCCGTCGACCGGGCCTTCCGGCAATACGATGCCGCTGATCCCGCGAACCGGCTGGTGGCGGGCGAGCTTGAAGCGCGCTGGAACAGGGCGCTCGCCCACGTGGCGGAGGTCGAGGGCAAGATCGCCATGCATGATGCGGCGATGCCCGCCCCCATTGCCGATCCAGCTTCGCTTGGCGTTCTGGCCTCGAACCTCAAAACGGTCTGGGATGCGCCGACGACGGATGCGCGCCTCAAGAAGCGGATTGCGCGCACCGTCATCCATGAGGTCGTGGCCGATATCGACGATGCGGCCTCCGAGATCGTCCTCATCGTCCACTGGGTCGGCGGCGTTCACAGCGAGATACGCCTGCCCAAGCGCCGGCGCGGGCAGCGCAACAGCACCTCCGCCAACATCGTCGAAGCTGTGCGCCAACTGGTGCTGATCGCCAGCGACGATCTGATCGCCGGCCTGCTCAACCGCAACAGCCTCAAGACCGGTAACGGCAATCGCTGGACGCGCGAGCGTGTCACCTCGATGCGCTCGAACTATCGCATCCCGGTGTTCAAGCCCGCCGAGGACGGGATCGAGCCCTGGCTAAACCTCAGCAACGCGGCAAAGCTCCTCAAGATTGCGCCCAAGACGCTCCGGCTCGCCGCCGAAGCCGGCGAAATCGCAGCCATCCATCCGCTATCGGACGGCCCGTGGATTTTTGCTCGCGCCTTGCTGATAACAGCTGCCGCTCAATCTATCGCCGAACGAGCGCGACAGAACCCAAGATACCCCACGGGATCACATCCCAATCAGCAAAGTCTCTTCTCTTCAACAACATAGACAGATGGGTGTTCTGATGCGCGGTTGTAAAAGTCGAGATACCGACCAATCGAGCTTCGCGCCTCACCAACGGTTTCGTAGGCTCGCAGATAGACCTCCTCGTATTTGACGCTTTTCCACAGTCTCTCAACGAACACGTTGTCGCGCCAAGCCCCTTTGCCATCCATGCTGATGGCGATGCCGTTGTCGGCGAGGACGCCGGTGAAGGCCGCACCGGTGAACTGCGAGCCTTGGTCGGTGTTGAAGATGTCCGGCCTGTCGTGACGCGCGAGAGCATCTTCCAACGTCTCGACGCAGAAGGCCGCCTCCATCGTGATCGACAGCCGCCACGACAGGACACGGCGTGTCGCCCAGTCCAGCACCACGGCGAGATAGACGAAGCCCTGCGCCATTGGAATGTAGGTGATGTCCATGGCCCAGACCTGGTTCGGCCGCGTGATCTCCATGCCGCGCAGCAGATACGGATGGATCTTGTGACCGGGCTCGGGCTTGGTGGTCCGGGGACGGCGATAGAGCGCCTCTATCCCCATCCGCCGCATGAGCGTCCTGACATGCCGGCGGCCGATCTTGCACCCCTGCAAAGCCAGCAGGCCTCGCAACATACGCGAACCGGCGAAGGGATACTCCAGGTGCAGCCGATCGAGACGCCGCATGATCGCGAGATCGGAATCCGGGACCGGGCGCGGCAGGTAATAGACGCTGCCACGACTGATCTGCAAAACCTCTGCCTGCCTGGTGATCGACAGATCGTGCTCACGGTCGATCATCGCTTTGCGCTCAGCAATCCCGCCTTGGTGAGCGCTCCTTCTAAAAAATCGTTCTCCAGCGTCAGCTCCCCGATCTTGGCGTGCAGCGACTTCACGTCGATCGCAGGCGCGGACGGCGCCGTGTTCCCCGATCCGAAAACTCCGGAAGCACCGCCCTCCAACTGGGCCTTCCAGGCCGTAATCTGATTGGGGTGGACATCAAAGTGCTCGGCCAGTTGGGCTATCGTCCGGTCACCCTTGACGGCGGCGAGCGCCACCTTCGCCTTGAAGGCCGGGGTGTGGTTCCGGCGCGGTCGTCTGCTCATGGTCTCTCCTGATTCGCAGGCTCAGCGTGCCCGCTGTCAGGCAGAAACTCCACTTATCGTCCTGTTCAAATTTGCGGAGCCGGCTCTAAGATGGTCAAGCTGCAGGAGCCGAAAACCAGATCGTGATCGACTACGAAGTCTACGATCGGCGGCCGAGCGATTCGGACCTGTTGGTTCCGGCCATCGAAATCCACCAAGCCAAGCTCGGTCGCACGCCACGTCTGGTCGCAGCAGACGCCGGGTTCTATTCCGCCAGGAATGAAGCCGCGGCGAAGGCGAGCGGCGTCAACGCGTCTGCATCCCCAAATCGCTCCATCCATAGCGTCGCGCGCAAGCGCGAGCAGAAGAAGCGTTGGTTCCGCAACGGCCAGAAATGGCGGACCGGATGCGAGGGGCGCATCAGCGTGGCCAAACGGCGGCACCGGCTCGATCGCTGCCGCTACAAAGGCAGCACTGGAATGAAGCGCTGGGTCGGGCTCGGCGTTGTCGCCGATAACCTCATGAGCATCGGTCGCGTGATGGAAGAGCAGTCACTCCAAAGGTAGTCCACTTCCAGCGCCAATCTTGCCCTCTCATCGCCCCGCGGCCCCGCGGGGCTTCTCGTTGTCTGCGTAGTTGACCCCGCCCTTCAGAGCCGCAATTTTTGCGCCGGAAAGTAGCTAGCCGACCTCATGCGCGAGCGGCAGGGTTTTCGATTATCCTGCGGTTCGCACCGCCGTATTTTGAACAAAAGTAGACGAGTGACCGACGCTCCCCGGCGTGCACCTGCCTTACCTCATGCCGGAACCTACATGTGGTGATCAGTACGGTTCCTAAAGGTGGCCGAAACATTTGGAGTTTACGGTTGGTTGGATATACGACGAACTCACCGCCCTCAAAATCTGTCGCTAGCTGAACAATCACAGAGTACTCGAAGTCGGGGTCGCTCTCAGCATCCAAATGGATGCCAACGAAGGACCCAGGCGGCATGCGATGCATTTGGCATCGGCGAATGACGTATTCTGATGACGCTCCGAAGATCTTCCTGAGCGCGGAGACCCGCTCTGTCCTTTCAAGTAGTTCGATGATCTGCGCTGAAGCTGTACCATTCACGTTGCTAGGATTACGGCCGGCGTGATCCAGGCGCACTCGTCTTACAAAAACATTGTGAGAATCGTCGGCATCTCCCTTCCGAACCTCTTCTTCGGGAATATCGGACTGCAACTGATCGATCCTCGTCAACTCATCTTTGGTGAACAGCGCCTCGGGGGCAATCAGGACCGTACCTTTATCTGCCAGCTCTGAGCGGTACTTCGCGAGGGCATCTTCTGAAAGCAGACCAAGTTTATCACTCATTGTTCGCGCCTTTCGGATTCACTCAAATTCGACTCTTCTAATCCGCCTGCAACGAGCGGATCGCCAGATCCCAATTCTCGCCGTCGAAATCATCTATTCTTATGCTTTCGATCGTCGTTTTATCTAGGCATCGAACATTTACGCTGAATCCTGACGGATTCGATCGCGGCCGATAAAATGGCTTTACGCCGCAAACCCGACAAAACGTATGCCGAGCGATGTTCTTATTGAACTGATACGTAGTGAGGCGTTCTTCGCCGCATTCAATCCTAAGCTTGTCGTCAGCAACGAGCATGTGCAAAAATCCGGACATTTGGCAGATTGAGCAATTGCACTTCACTGCAGAAATCTCTGCTGGCGCTCGTACGTAGAACTTGACAGCCCCACAGTGACAGCGGCCACTGTGTTCAACCTCCGGCCGACCATCTCCGTCAAGCGAATCAATTCCGACTAGATTGCGGCACCACTCTAAGCTGAGACCATACGCGCGGTCGAATTCATCCAAGAAACGGCTATTGCAGTCGGCAGGGACCAGTTCGCTAATGAGCCTGCTTGTCATCTCTCCGTGATATTTCTCCGCAGGATCCTCGCCGCCGACATGGACCTGGAAATACTCAAGATCATCAGTGCGAGCATCAAAGGTTCTGACTAAAGTAATCCAAAGCGCCTGGATCATTTCCGCAGCATGTAGCTCAAAGGCAACCATGTAGGCGCAGCGCACTATGGGGTCTCTCGACGACAAGCCATGATATAGCGCACGCAGGTACCGGCTCGTTGTGGTACTGTAGTTAGGCTGTATTGCTCGGCCAAGTAGGCGCGACGCATCTGTTCTAAAGAGCTTTGAGTGGAAGTTTTCTGTGTCCAGAATACTGGGTAGCGCAGCGTTGCCGCCTTGGAGAACCCGACTGTGACCTCCCGTTTCATCCCAGCAGATAAAATTTGCGACCACACTGGTCAGCTCAACGTCCCTCGGGAGGTCTCGATTGCGACGTATTGCGTCGAATATGAGATCCTTTTGTGATCCCGCCTGCAGGTGCGGGAACGCTTGTGACATCGCTAAGTATTCAGGTAGTAGCCTGGCAACCTGATCTTTGGACATCTCCGCAGCGAACGGATGGGGGACAAGCAGAGCCCGGGCTCGCCGAGCCAAGTGCTCGCCAACTGGTATCTCTGAAGGTTGATGCAGTTTAGAGGGAGAAGCTTGGGATAACGTCATTCGAACCCGGGTATGCAGAGAGAGAGAGAGAGAGAGAGAGAGGGAGAGAGGGAGAGAGAGGGAGGGAGAGAGAGATTTTCTTGGCCTAGACCTAGGACCGCCAACCGATACCAATTCCCCCGGATCGGGAGACGAGTTCATTTCCTGCAAAAAGGCATCACTTCGTCTTGAAGGCTCTCGATCTTGTCGATCCATCTAGTATCCTCCGGCTTCGGGTAGACCTTGGTGCGATAGTGCTTTGCTCAACTTATTTGAGCACGGATGTGTGGATTTTCTTGCGCCAAATGATTCCGTCGCCTCGCAGGCGTGCTCATTGGTTTCTCGATTGTGAGCTGTAGTTCCTACCGGGGTCGGTTCGCTTGCGCGAGATCAAAGCCAATTCCACGATGTTCGTAGTCGGCGCGATCTGCTCACGCACGGCCTCTGCGGCCGCGGGCTCGGGCGGCGACGCGTCCGCCTGCTGCATCTCGGGTCCCGGTATCATGTCCATTGGCGCCGCCACGGCGTCCTTGCCACCGCGGCTCTCCTGCTCGGCCCTGGCCAGCACGGCATCCATTTCCAAGAGGCTGAGGCGCCGTTTGGCGGTCGCGGTCTTGCGGCGGATCTCGATGGTTTTCGCCAGCCAGATCGTCCACGTCACCAGCGAGGCGAAGGCTAAGCCCACCATGACCGCCTGCACCACGATGCCCGCATTCACGAACATGTTCCAGGGCGACAGGTTGCGCGGCAGCAGCGCGACATCGGTGGTGGCGAGCGCCGCACTCGGCAACGCAGCCACGCCGGCCGCGCCACACCAACGGATCATAACGTTCAGCATCGTTCTCTGCATGATCGTCTCCCAGGCTGACAATGCGGATCGGTTACACCGCGCGGGCGGGCGCGATCCTTTCCGCAAGCGCATGAAAGCGCTGCAACTGGTCGCTTCGCAGCGCGCGCGTTTCGTCACGGCCGACGAACACCTTGAACATGATGCCGCCGTCCACATTGATGAATGCGATGAAGGCCGACGACTTGCTCATGAAGGGCCGCTCGACGAAGGCAATCGCCGCGCAGCGCTCGTGCCGGAGATGGCCGTGAAGCCCCTTCGGCTGCATCAGGTTGAAATAGCCGCGGCCGATCTCGCCCGCAGGGATGGCGCCGGAGAATTCGAAGATCGCGTCGTCAGTGTGGACGATCAGCGTCACCTCGCCCCATTGCGCGATGTCGTTCATCGCGGCGGCGAATTCACCGCCGGGGCCGAGGCGCACCATCGATTCAGGCATAGCCTCCAGGACTGCGCGCGGGCTCACTTTCCGCTCCCGCGCCACGTCTTCGATCACTGCTCCTGGATTGTCAGCCATATATGCCTTGAGTTCGGCAAGCTCCGTGCTCAACATGACAGCCCTCCCCGTCACGCAGCGGCGCTGGATTTGCGCTCGCTCAGAATCACTTCGAAACCTTCGAACTTGGGGTGGCCGAGGTAGAGGCTTTCGCCGGTCATGTTGTCGGCGCGGGCGTGGGCGCGGCGAAATTCTTCCGATTTGGTCCAGGCTTCGAATGCCGCCTTGTCGATCCAGACCGTGTGCGACGAGTACAGCGTGTGATCCTCGGCGACGGTCCCCTTCAGCAGGTGAAACTCGACGAAACCGGCCATGTTGCTGAGATAGGATTCGCGCGTGCGCCACACCGTCTCGAAGGCCGCCTCAGAGCCAATCTTCACCTGGAACCGATTCATCGCGATAAACAATTGAAATCTCCTTGCTGGGTTGCTGGGGTGCGCCTGGCGTACCGTTTGAGTTGGTTAGAAACATGGATGCACCGAAGCCGCGCTGGAGCATCAGCGCGGCCCGATGCAACTTGTTTGGTTTGTCAGCTCATCGAACTAAGCTCCGCCAAAGTGAATTTTCAATCCGGCCTTGTCGACTCTGCCCGGTCCTGGGCTCGACCACAGCACATCGTTTGCGTCAGGCAGCTGTTACAAGCCCGCCGCTCCTGCGTGTAGCGCAGCCCCTGCAAGCGCTGAGCGGCCCACCCGATAGACTTGTATATCTGAGCCAGCTTCAGGTGCTCTCGTCGGGCATTGCTGTCAGGCGCGATCTGAGCGAGTGATCGGCATTTGTCCAATGCGCCGGTGGTACGACACGCGGGGGCTTGCTTGCACACCGGCCCTTCCCGTCAAAAAAGCCGCGCTTGCCTGCGATCACCCCGGAGCAAGGCCGGGATTTCCATTTCAGCCTCCTGCCAGCGCCAACAGCCGTGCGAGGTAGGTCGGTGGGGTCACCTTCATTTCTCTCTCCATGTTGTCGTTCGGTCCGTGTCCGGTTGGAGACGCCAAGTCGGAAACCTGACAAGTGGCACTCTCATTCCAGCGCCCCGTCGTCCGGACGCAGGTGCTTTTGCTCACGTCAAGCAAGGCTCGCACCAATTCTCGCGACCGGCACCCCGATTGCTGTGATGACATGGGCCACGCGCCAAATCCGCGGCATCATCAACAAGGCCAACGGAGACACACAAAACCATCTCGCCGCCAGCGCCTTCGGCGCCACGGTCCTCGTCGCCTTCGCGCCGATCCACCAATGCCCGTCGCAAAATCAATCGGCCCGTGAGTCAAGCGACGATGAATTGCCCGATCACACGCTCCAGCAATTCAGCAGAACAGCCAAACAGCTCCGGAATAAGGACATTGACCATTTCTGGCGAACACTTGGGTTAAACATGTTTTTAGCTTCACCAGCCGAAACGGCGCAACGGAGGGAGCGGGATTGGAGTGCGCCGGCCAGATGGATCGAACCAATGAAGGTCCTTGTTAGGCGCCATAGCAGCTGCCCAATCGTCACCGAAACTTGAATAGCTCGCCATAGCCGCCGTGTCGCTGGGCTCCATTCGATGTCGCGGGCGGCTCGCCGATGAGCCAGCAGGCCGCATTCGATGCGACCGTCAACGGTAGTCTCGGCATGGTGTTCGACTCGTAGTGGCGCGGCAACAGTTTTCAGTATGAGCGACTAACTGCAGTAACGGGCTCTCGTCGGGCCGGCCCCTTGATGTAGGCAGGTGGGACGTCGGCCAAATAACGGGCTATAGAACAGCTAGTCCTTTACGCGCATCGAATGCTCGAAGTTCACATTTCTGGCTCCTATGTTTCGCTTGAGCTAGTGCTGATTCAGCGCCAGGCGCGCGGTAAGCGGAAGCCATCGCCGAAGAGTCCGGTCCATGACCACACATCGCCAAAGGATTTTGAGTCCGACTTCTCCTCCCCCGCCTTTGGCCTGCCACCGATGCGCGCGAAGTTCAGGATCGCCTTCGAGACGAGCTGCGGATGGGTGAGGAGAAAGTTGTCCGGCTGGGTGTGCATCAGCGCCGGCATATCCTTGTACTTTTTCAGATCCTCATACGACTCGTTCAGCATCTTCTTGTATAGTGAAAAACTATTCGACGTGCTGCGACCGCCGCGCGACTTCACACGGAAGATCGCTTCCGCGGCAATTCGTCCAGAGATCATCGCAACGTTCAGATGCCCGCGATGGCTGGTATTGTTGAGCTCGGCGGCATCCCCGACCACCACCCAGCCCTTGCCGTAGAGCTGGGGTATGGTGTTGTAGCCCCGTTTCGCGATGAGGTGCGCGGAATATTCCTTGAGCTCTGAGCCGTGGATTAGCGGCACCACCGACGGATGACGCTTGAAGCGATTGAGTAGCCCGTAAGGCGTTTCGCCCGCTCGCTGGAGATCGGAGACGAGGCAGCCGATGCCGAGTGAGATGCACTCCCTATTCGCATAGATGAAACCCATGCCGGTCATGCCGCGCGAGATGGTGCCGGCGGCCTCGATCACGACCCCTTCGTCGCGCTTGAGATTGAAACGGGCTTCGATGGTCTCGCGCGGCAAAAGGTGCATTTCCTTGACCTGCAGAGCAACCCGATCGGGCGTCGGCCGCTCGCGCAAGCCCGCACACGTCCCGAGCAAGCCATTGACGCCCTCGGCGAGCACCACTACATCGGCGTGGATTATGCCGTCCTGGCGGTCGGTACGCACACCAATGACACGGCCGCGGCGGTTCTGCGCCAGCCCCGTAACTGTAGTCTGGTACAAGACGGTGGCGCCCGGCCTCCCTCACCTTCCGGGAGAACCATTTATCGAATAGGGCGCGGATAACGATATACCGGTTCGGTCGCTCGTCGTTGCAGTCGTTGAAACGGTAGCGCAGCCCGATAAGGGAGCGCCTATCCATTAACCAAAAGCGCTGCTCGACAAGGCGGCGCTCGAGCGGCGCGTCCTCGCGGAAATCGGGGGTCAGCTGTTCCACGATGTCCGCATCGAGGATGGCAGTCTGCACGTTCTTTGATCCGGAATATTCGCCGCGCTCGAGCTGCAGCACCTTCATGCCACGCTTAGCCATGGTCAGCGCCGCCGCGTTGCCGGCCATTCCGGCGCCAACCACGATGGCATCGAAACTCTCTTCGATCACGGGGCCTCTCCTTTGTTCAGTGGCGCATGATCTCAAAATGTACGCTCGCCTGCTACGCGGTAGCGTGAATGCGGCGACCGCCGGAGGCGGAGAGATCAAGGCCCAAGATCGTGGCTCCCAACAGCAGGATCTCCGGCTTGTGGGTGTTGACAAGATCGGTCAACGCCATGCTGTAGGACTGGTTGCGGTAATCTGCGAGCATGTTGTCGGCGACGAGATGGACAAGGTCCTCGGCGTAGGAGAAGAATTCGACCGCGGCGCTGCGTGTCGCCTCGCCGTCCGGACCGATCTCGACCGCCGCGCGAACAACCTCCAGTTTCTCGGCAAGCTTGCTGCTCTCCCCCATCAGCTTCCAGGAGATTGGATGCACCTGCCCGCGCTCCTGTTCGATGAAGACCAGACATGCTTGTCAGCGTTGAATGCCCCGGCAGCGCCTTCTTGGCGGCGCGCCGTTGCGCAGGCAACGCGGGAGCTCTTATCACGTCGCTCATCGCCAAGACCCTTCAGATCAGGCATCGCGGGCTAGCGCCGCAAGGTCGGTTTCAAGCTTGGGCTGGTGCTTGAAGATGGCGTCGATCAATGCTTGCGCCGGCTGCTCGGCGGCCTCTACCAGCACCGCCTTCTCAGCGCGCGCGGACGGCGCGAAGACACGCTTGACGATGGTCGGCGAGCCCTTGAGACCGCATTTGGAGATGTCCTCGACACCGGCCTCCTGCGCACTCCATTTCACGATCGGCGTCCGGGCGGCACGCAATGCATCGGCCATGGCGCCGCGGCGAATCTGGTTGGTTGCCTCCAGCATGGTGATGAGACACGGCAGGCTGGTGCGAAGGACCTGGACGCCACCTTCGGAGCGCCGTTCCGTTTCAATTGTGCGTGCGGTGAGATCCAGGGCCCTGATCTTTGCGACGTAGGTAAGCTGCAGCACACCGAGCCGCTTCGCGACGCCGGGCCCAACCTGCGCGGTGTCGCCGTCGATGGTCTGCTTACCGGTGAAGATGAGGTCCGGCGGGCCATATTCCTTGCCGACTTTGCGGATGGCGGTCGCCAGCGCGTAAGTCGTTGCCAGCGTATCGGCGCCCGCAAAGCAGCGGTCGGTGAGCAGTACGGCGCGATCGGCGCCAAAGGTCAGCGCTTTGCGTAATGAGTCCTCGGCTGATGACGGCCCCATTGTAAGGACGGTGATCTCGCCGCCGAACTTATCGCGCAGCTCCAACGCGGCCTCGAGCGCGAAGAGGTCGTATGGGTTAATGATGGTCGGCACGCCCTGACGCATGATCGTGTTGGTCACGGGGTGCACGCGGATCTGCGCGGAGTCGGGAACCTGCTTGATGCAGACGACGTTGTGCATGTGCTTCTCCAGACGTTGCAACGGCTGGCGAAGAGAACAGCAAGTGTCGTACCATTGCGCGAATTTCAAAATCAGGCAGCAATACAATGGCCTTTGGGAAGCGTCATGTCACTGTAGCCTGACGTTCGCCGGCGGAATTGCGACATTCGTCGTGACTACGACAGCCCGGTTCGCGCGGCCTGATTTGTCGTTAATCTGGATCAAGGAGAGCGGCTCAAAACGGGACGCGCTTTGCTCGAGTCGATCCATACGCGATCCCGAGTCTCCGCAGCGGCCGCTGCGCTCACGGAGAGCGTAAGCGCTGAGCCGACTTGCACTGGACGATGCTTCGCATCGCCAGGGGCAAGACCAGCGCCGCAATAAGCTTGCGGCGCCTGCGACCGCCTGGCACACGGCGGTCCCTTCGCGCGCAGGGCCGCATCGCGCAGCGGTCGCTGCATATGACGCCGGGCAAATTGAACGAGGTCGAACACCCGATGGTCTCGCTGACTATATCCGGCGTGAGCTAATGGTCGATGGCGACACGGCCAACGAATTCGCGATGACAGCGCCGCGTTCGCACGACCGTTGCGGGCATGGGACCGCCGGTGGTCGCGCGGGCTGATCTCGAGGATGACAAAATCGGGCCGACGCGGGGGTCGCATCCGATCGTGATCGGGTCCAAGTCCGCGCCAAACCAACCAAGCCTCTATGTCTGTTTCTCCAGCTATTCGCCCCAACGGCGATGGTCACGGCCCCGACATACCCCAAGTCCGACACTCCTTTCACAAGCGCTTGATCTCGATGCCATATTTCCTCAGGGCGTAGCCAATCTGGCGCGGCGTAAGTCCAAGCAGGCGCGCCGCCTTTGCCTGCACCCAGCCGGATCTTTCCATGGCCGCGATGACACGCTCGCGATCTGTCATCTTAGCACCACCTACGAGGGCTGCGCCGACTGGCGCTAGCGGAGCCAGCTCGCTGCCGAAAGGCGGGAGCGATGTAGCAGCCTCGGCCGGCGATGTGGCCGGCTTGGCGGGCACTGGTACGATCGGCCGCGGCTGCAGCGCTATCTCGTCCGATCCGCTCTTCCACAGCATCGCGGAAAGGCACTGGCCGTGGCAGCAGGCAAAGTCGTCTCTCACGATCGATGGCCCCGGTGCCAGAGTCGCGGTCCGCTGCACGCAATTCTCAAGCTCGCGGACATTTCCGGGAAAACCGCAGTTCATCAGTACTTCAATCGCACTCGTATCGAAGGTGAGCGTACGGCCGTTCTCGCTGTTGAAATTCCTGAGAAACTTGGTGGCGAGGAGCGGGATATCACCGCGCCTTTCGCGCAACGGCGGCAGCAGCAAGGGAACCACGTTGATGCGATAATAGAGGTCGGCGCGGAACTCGTTCCTTGCCACCGCCTCTTCCAGGTTCTTATTCGTCGCGGCAATCACGCGAACATCGACCTTAATGGTCTGGTTGCCGCCGACGCGCTCGAATTCCTGCTCCTGCAGCACGCGCAGTAGCTTTGCCTGGAACGAGGCCGAGATCTCGCCGATCTCGTCCAGAAATAGCGTCCCCTTGTCGGCGAGCTCGAAGCGACCCTTGCGCGTACTGAACGCGCCGGTAAAGGCACCCTTCTCATGACCGAACAATTCGGATTCCAGTACCGTCTCAGTCAGCGCCGCGCAATTGAGTTTTATGAAGGGCCGCTTGGCGCGCGCCGACTGCTCGTGAATGGCCTTGGCGACCAGCTCCTTTCCGGTACCGGACTCGCCGCGCAACAGCATCGTGCTGTTTGATTTGGCTACGACCGCGATCTTCTCGAGCAGCTTGCGCAACGCCGGGCTGTCGCCAATAATCCCCTCGACATGAACCTTCTTGCGCTCCCGCGCAGGCTGCTTGAGCTCGGACAATTCCTTTTGCAGCCGGTCCTTCTCCCCCATCAATCGCTCGCGGTCACACGCGAACAGGCGATGCAGCTTCACTGTCTGCCCCACTAGGTTGGCAATCATTGTGAGCAGCCGCACGTCGTAATCGAGCCGAACGCTCGACGCGTTGTCCAGGATGCGGTCGATCGTCAGCGTGCCCACGACATTCGAATCGATGCGAATGGGAACGCCGATGAACGACACTCGCATGTCGTCGGAGGCCCCGAGCACCTCCTTGTCCGCAGCACTAAAGGCCGGATGCACTGCTACGTTTTCGGCGACGAGCGGCTTGTCCGACGCCACGATCTCGTCGATTGCCTTCTGCGGCAGGCGCATCCGGTAGCGCTCGTCGCTGCCTTCGCTCCAGCCGGCGCCCACGGTAATGTCCGGCACGCCATCATCGTGGAACAGAGAGACGAAGCCGTGCCGCATCTGCACAAACGATTGCAGAAGATCGACGACGTTGGCCAGCGTGACTTCCAGCCGGCAGGGGGCGGTGAGTACTTTTGATATTTCGAAGATCCCGATAATCGCGCTCTCGTACAACGGCACATCAGGGACCGCGTCGTCCGTCTCGGAGTTTGAGTTAGGCCTTTCGCGTACGGAAGGGATATGCAGCATGACGACGTCTCCGTTGTTATGACCATCCTCCCTGTCCTCCTGTTCAGATTTGCGAATATTGTGTTGCATGTCATCCTCGATCTCGCCGCCATTTTAGGATGAAGCAAAAGATAACTTCTATTATGGCACGATGGTAAAACTTACAGCGCGTTGAGCGCGGCATGACGGTAAACTTACAGTGCTTTGACTTGCTTACTATTCTCTGCTCTTCCGCACCTGTCGTTCGCATTCCGTGGGAACACGAATTCCATTGATGTAGATCAAATCAGCTGCGATTTGTTTGTTGCAGGTGCAGTCTATCACACGTGTTGGCCACCATTGATCGGCACCTCGGTGCCTGTGACATAACTTGCCGCATCCGAGCAAAGGAAGAAGATGACCTTCGCGACTTCTTCGGGTGTGCCCACTCGGCGCAGCGGAATATTTGGTACAAGGAGCGCTTCCGTGTTCGGCGACAAAATGTCTGTCTTGATCTCGCCGGGCGCAATCGCATTCACGCGAATGCCATACGGTGCATAGTCGTACGCCATCTCGCGCGTGAGACACGCGAGCGCAGCTTTTGATGTCGCATAGGCAGAGCCGGCAAACGGGTGCACCCGCGAGCCTGCGATTGAGGTCACGTTGACAATTGATCCGGTTGCTGCTTTCAGCTCGTCAAACAGGCCTTGCGCGAGCAGGATCGGCGCCACCAGATTGAGGTGGAACACCCTCATCCAGGTCTCGACTGACGTCGTCAACGCCGTCAGTCGTGCGCCATTCGGCGTCTTCGGTGAAATGCCGGCATTGTTGATCAATGCGTGCAATGGCGCGCCCGCGAGGCGCTCCTTGACCTCGGCGATGGCGCGCGCCAGCATCCGATGGTTGCTGAGGTCGACTTGGACATGGTTGTCGGCCCCTGACTCCCACGGGCAGCGCCCGCCATCGAACGGTTGGCGCGCGCAAGAAATGATGCGCCAGCCCGCTTCCGAAAACAGCTTTCCGGTGGCATGACCAATGCCGCGCGACGCGCCGGTTAGCACCAACGTCTTCTGTTCTCCCTGCTGGATGCGGACTCTATCGGTGTGAAACGGACAGCCCACGTCGATCGCGGACGGTGGACCGGCGACCGCTTCGTCGTTTCTCAGATCGAGACTCAAACGCGCCTCCTATTCCCTTGCCCTCGCCCGTGAACGCGGTGCAGGATTTGGGCCAGTGCGATGCAGAGGAACGCTCGCACGTTTTTGCGGCCCAATGTCGCGTTCGCAACAGCTTGTCGGGTTCCACACATCATGCGCGTTTGCTTTCGGAACAGTAGCAAACGCTGGTGCACAAGCCGATTTTCGAGTCTCGCATAACGTGCGCGGCACCCCCCATTTGGCTCCGCTCTTGCTCCATGGCCCTAATGCGCGCTGGTTTATCGAAAAATATTGTCAATGCGGTCGGGCCAGGTCCGTCAGCTAAATTGCTGCGCATATCAGAACCGCCGGCGAATTCGCTTAGTTCGCTCTCACACCGTTCGATGCGGAATGAGATATTGCTGTTGAGCAATCCGCCCCTCCTCTACCGGCCACGTCATTCCAATTCATCATTTCGTGATCGAACTGGGTCTCACGACAGGTGGCAGCAAGCTCTCCCCTGCAGGCGTTTCTCGGCGGCCTATCGCCATCGCAGTCTTCATTGAGCGTGGCGATATTGGGGCTCGCGGTCGGCTAGCTCGGCTTGCTGCTGCGGCGGCGGAGCTGCCAGGCAGGCATAGTTTCTCATCTCGATCGCGCAATCGACCGCGGCGACGGCCGAAACAGCGATTGACAGCCCTCGCATGAACGGCCGCTTCACAGCTCGAGGCCGCGATCCGCGAGCACCTTGTGCATTACCGCGCTCTTGATCTCGCGGGCGATCTCGTTGCGGATCTCGGCTCCGAGCACCCGCTCGGCATCGGCATCGTCTGTCAGGCCATCCTCGGCGAGCCGTCTATTCAGGCGGCTGTCGAACTCCTCTCCCATCGCATCGATGAGCCGCTCCTGCATCACTGCATGGTCACCGGGGGCGACGCGTCTCACCACGCTCTCCCAAGGTTGCCAGCGCCTTGCCAGATAGTCTCCGAATCCCGTCGCCTCCTGGTCCCGCACCGATGTCGCGGCCATGGCAACGTCGTCTTCTGTCACGTGAGAGATGTTCAAGAAGCGCATGTCTGGGGCGACGTGCCGCAGCTCCAGGGGTCGCGCAGCTGAGTCTGGTAGGCAAGATAGACCTCGATCTCGTCGATGTCGGCGTCCGGGTCGGCACGGCGGAGCGAGTTGACCGTCTCGCGCGCGATCCCGTCCAGCGCCTCCAAGCGGAACATCACACGGCCGTGTTGGAGCAATTCGTCGAGCCGCCCGTCATAGGCTCCGTCCTCGACATCAGCGTTCAGGCGTGCGGTCTGCATGCCGTTCCAGGCCAAAGTGATGCGATCCTCGCAGCTGTCGCTCGCTCTAAAGCCTGCTCGAAATAGTGCTCGCGCAATCGCGGCCTGGCCGCCGCTTGCCGCAGATCCTCGGCCACCGCCTGCCGGAACGCCTCGTTGCCATAGTTCACCGTGCCACGGAGCCTGTCGAGGAAGCGTGCGTAGTCCTGGGCACCTGGCTCTTCGGCGAAGCGCTGCCAGGCGGCCACCGTCCCAGTATCGCCCTCGAGCCAGTGCGCGACAACCTCGTGCAGAGGCCGCGGCTCGACCTCCTCCGCTTCCTCGGCCATAGACAAAAAGATCTGCGGGCCGGCATAGTCCCCGGCATGCATGGCTGTCGCCAGGTTGGTCAGTACCCCCTCGGGCAGCGGATTATTCTCCAGATCAACGCTGGACTCACGGCCCAGCTGCGTCAGCAGGGTCTCTGGCACGCTGGTCAGCTGGTTGTTGCTGGCGCCGAGCCATAGGAGCTCGGCGGGGACCATCTCGGGCAGGCTCGTCAGCTGGTTATGGGTAACGCTGAGCCATTCGAGCTCGGCCGGGAGGGGCTCGGGCAGATTGGCCAGCTGATTGTAGTCGACGTTCAGGCGCTGGAGCCCGGCTGGAAGGTCGGGCAGACTGGTCAGCTGATTGTTGTCGACGTTCAGGCGCCGGAGCCCGGGCGGCAGGTCTGCGGGCAGGCTGGTCAGCCCGTTGCTGATGGCGTAGAGCCGCCGGAGCCCGGCTGGAAGGTCGGGCAAGCTGGTCAGCCGATTGTTGCTGGCGTACAGCCGCTGGAGATCCGCTGGAAGGTCGGGCAGGCTGGTCAGCTGATTGTTGTCGACGTTCAGGCGCCGGAGCTCGGGCGGGAGGGGAGTGGACAAGGCGGTCAGGGACAGGGACGACAGATCCAGCGGCTCATCGACATCGCCCGCCTCCCGCCAAGCCCTCATTCGACTTACTGCCTCTTGCCGATCCTCGTCTTCGCCCTGCCCCTCTTCGGCAGTCCGGCCCACCAGGACCTGGTACTGCGACGAGGCGGGGTCGGCGGCGGACGCCTCCGCCTCCGTCAAGGCTTCGACCCACTGCGCCGCGGCCGGGGACCCTGGTTCGGAGGTTTCGGATTCGGAAGTCTCGGAAGGAGTGCCAGCGCCAAGCTGGGCCCGTTCTGCATTCATCGATGCCGTCTCTTCGGTAGCCAAGTGAAGGGAATGCGCCGGAGCGGTGCTTCTCGAAGTCGGTAGCTCTCACCATGGATGGTGATCACCGACCGGCGAAGCAGGCGATCACGGAGCGCGGTTAACACGCTGCGCCATTCGCCCACAGGGCAGTTGCAGCAAGACTAGCCCGTCCGGACGGAATCTACGGTTAACGAAAGGGTTTAGGGTTGTTTCGTTAAAGCAATACATCCCGTTCTCCTCTGCAGCAGATCAAGCGGACCTCTCAGTCCAGATAGACAGTATCTCAATGCTATAAGACTTAGCTGTCCATAAACTGACGAGTCTCGGAAGAGTCATAATGCGCCGATGGAAGCCCATCGACGTCTCTTGAAGCTGCAGCGTCAGTGGGGTCCACTGAAGAAAAACTGGCGACGGTCTGGCGTTCGGGACGCCTTTCGCGTAAAATGCGTGTCTGGTCTACAGCCTGCTCCGCAGACAGCTCGTCTTCAGTGGCGCCAATTTCCAGCTCTTCGAAGGTCAGCGCGCCAACTGGGTCGATCAGCCGCGATGATCGCTCCGATCCATGGCCGTAGATCTGGCGCTGGAGCTTGGCGATCCTAAGCTTCTGCTGGGCGATCAGCTGACCTTGCCCCAAGTTTTATCCAATCCTGAGTTCGCTCTGGTTATTGGATTTGCCCGGTCGGGCGGTGGGAGCGACGGGAGCTGGCGCGGAGCCTTCGGCATAGCGCAGCGCCAGATCCCGGCGCGGATGGCGGGTGAAGGCGAACTCGGACGGGGTCTTCCATCCGAGCCGCGAGTACGGTCGTGTGTTGTTGTAATCGGCTCGCCAACATCCGAGTGCGACGCGGGCTTGGGCCAGTGACGTGAACAGGGTCTCGTTCAACAACTCATCCCGCAACCGACCGTTGATGGGGAAGACGGCCCCGCTCCCTCGGCGCCGGCGATATACTGGCGATGTATGGACCCGCCAACAGGAGCTAATCCCTATGGAAGTCGCGACAATTGGATTGGACATTTCGAAGCACGTATTTCACATCCATGCAGTTGATGGCCAAGGCCAAGTGACCAATCGCCAGCGCCTACGGCGAGGCGAGATCATGTCGTTCTTCTCCTCGCTTGCACCGTGCCTGGTCGGCATCGAGGCCTGCGCCACCGCTCACCACTGGGCGCGCGAGATTCGGCGGTTCGGACACGATGTGAGATTGATTCCGCCAGCCTATGTAAAACCCTACGTGCGGCGAGGAGCCAAGAACGACGCCGCTGACGCGGCCGCGATCTGCGAAGCGGTTACCCGTCCCAATATGCGGTTCGTTCCAATCAAGAGCGTCGAGAACCAAGGCTTCTTGATGCTTCATCGAGCGAGAGGCTTGCTGGTCCGCCAGAGAACCATGACGTCTTGCGCTATCCGAGCTCACTTTGCCGAGTTCGGAATCATTGTCGGACAGGGCCGGCAAAGGGTGGATGGTCTGGTGGACTTGTTGAATGACGAGAAACTGACGCTCCCCGCCCATGCCCGCATGGCACTGGCTGTCCTTGTGAACCAATTGCAGGAATTGGACCGGCAGGTCGAGGCTATCGAAGGGGAGCTGGCTGACATTCAGAGAGAAAATCCGATGGCGAAGTTGCTTTCCTCGATTCCCGGCGTTGGTCCCATAACGGCCACGGCCCTTGCCGCGACTGTGCCGGACCCGACCATGTTCCGCTCGGGGCGAGAGTTCGCGGCCTGGCTGGGCCTGACGCCCAAGCAGAATTCCACCGGCGGGAAGGACCGGCTCGGCCGCATAACGAAACAGGGCGATTCCGATCTCAGGCACTTGCTTGTCATCGGAGCACGGAACGTCGTTCGATATCCGAAGGCACGCTCACGGGTCGGAGGCGGCTGGATCGAAGCTCTACTTGAGCGACGTCGGCCCATGGTCGTCGCGATCGCCGTTGCCAACAAGTTAGCTAGGATCGTCTGGGCGATGATGACGACCGGGGAATTCTATCGGCCTAAGCTCGCGGCCTGAGCTGCCGCGTATCCTGGCCACCTTAAGATGTGAGGGCAAATGACAGCATGATGGAAACCGGCGGAGCTGGGGATCGAGCAAGCCCGAAGAGCTTTAAGCGCAACAAGCGCGACCCGTTGATGAGGCCTCGATCCGCGATCTCCATCAGGGCCAGCGACCATGGTATCGGTCGCACTAACAGGCCGTATACATGAACGCACCCGACCGTCATCCAAAGTGCTGCTAAAATCCCTTGCATCCGCGGGGCCGTCTATACATGAAGCTCTCGATGAAGGCGTTCTGCATGGGTTTGCCCGGCGCGAATGCCATGCGACGCGGCTCTGGTCGGCCCATGCGAGAATGGCTTTGCTGGTGAGTTCGCTGCCGTTGTCACTGACCACCATTCTGGGCTTGCCACGCTCGATCATCAGCCGGTCCAGTTCCCGCGCCACCCGGATGCCAGAGAGCGAGGTGTGGGCCACCAGCGCCAGACACTCGCGGGTACAATCATCCACGACGGCCAGGATGCGGAAGCGGCGGCCGTCGGTGAGTTGGTCCGACACAAAGTCGAGCGACCAGCGGGCGTTCGGCGTCATCGGGACCAGCATCGGCGCCCTGGTCCCGATTGCCCGCTTGCGACTGCCGCGGCGGCGTACCGTCAGCTTCTCTTCCCGATAGAGTCGGAGGAGCTTCTTGTGATTGATCAGATAGCCCTCCCGCTTGAGCAGAACATGCAGCCGCCGATAGCCGAAGCGGCGGCGCTCCTGGGCAATCGTCCTCATGCGCTGGCGAAGATCGGCTTCGTCGGCCCCTGTCCGATATCTCATGGTCATACGGCAGCAGCCGATGGCTTTACACGCCCGCCGTTCGCTCATCCCGAATGCCTCTCGCAGATGGACGACAGCCTTCCACTTCTCCGCGGGCGTCACCACGTCTTTCCCAACAGGTCCTTCAGCGCCGTGTTGTCCAGCATGGCGTCGGCCAGGAGCCGCTTTAGCTTGGTGTTCTCGTGCTCCAACGCCCTCAGCCGCTTGGCCTCCGAGACGTCCATCCCGCCGAACCTGGCCTTCCATTTGTAGATGCTGGCGTCGCTGACGCCGTGATTCCGGCACAGATCGGCCACAGAAACCCCGGCCTCGTGCCTCCTTCAAGATCCCGATGATCTGCTTTTCCGTAAAACGATTGCGCTTCACGCTCTCGTCCTCGTCTTGGGCCAGAGCGAGCTTCAAACTGGATTAAGCCCGTGGGCAAGGTCAGGGCATCCCGCTGGTGCCAGAAAGCTGGCCGCCCGCCAGCCTATCTGATCTCTCCGATCTCGTGCTCAGCCTGCCTCCCGACATCGCATCTTCTCTCGCTGATCTCGTTCTGGGCCTACCTGCGCTCGCCGCGCACCGCGGTCGGCGGCAGACGCAGGTGGTGCGGTACGAACATTTGGTGGCGCGCCCCGACGAGGAAATCCGGCGCGTGATCGCTCGCCTCGGCTACGATCCAATGGGCATTGCATCGGCGATATGGAGCAGCCGGAATATCTTCGGTCCAGTCGCTTCGGGGATCGAAAAATCCTCGAGAGAAAGGCAGTCGATGACCGCTCAGTCTACACTTGGCAAACTGAACTGCGCATTCAAGGGATGCAAGCACTAACGGATGCACTCGGCGCCGGGCTTTTGATTGACCTCGGTTATGAGCAGGAACTTCGGCACGTTCAGCAAGCCGGGATCGTGGATAGAGGTCGGGCCGTAACCGAACAATATCGTCAGGTATTTCAAACCTGGTGGGATTTGCGCCGCGCGTAGCGAGGAGCCCATGCGGCATCTGGCGGAAACGAGTGCGCCAAACAGTATTGTCTGGCAAGCTGAAGAGAACTCCTCCTCGGCTTTCAACCCCTCCATGGTTCGGAACGGCAACATCTAGCCGAGCCCAACATGGACGAGAATTTGCGCCTGGCGAATTCGATAGCGGCTCAGTTGGAACAGGCGCTCACGTTGTCGGAGACCGATCGAGCTGCTGGATTGAATGCCATTCGTGATAGCGAAGCGGCCATCGAGACGTTGCGGGCGGCAAACGTACGGCTTTATCCGCTGGGAAGATCAGCGGGCGGAAGGCATATTCAGCTACGAGCGGTTTGGAGCAGCGCGTTCCCTTGCGGGCGATCCGCGAACTGATCGAGGCAGCGCTGAAGGACGTGTCGCGACTTCCGGAGCCTTTACGCCGGGAAGCCGTTGGTCGATCCCGCCTGAGCGGCTCCTTGCGGGCTCTGCTGCTGGAAGCGTTCTACACGGTGCGATCTGAGCGGCAGTTGATCGAGCAGCTCCACCACAATCTTTTGTTCCGCTAATTTGTCGGACTGTCGATCGATGGTTCGGTATGGGATGCTACCGTGTTCTACAAGAACCGTGATCGGCTGCTCGATGGCGATAGTGCGACGACGTTCTTTGTCGCAGTTTCTGAACCTTACGAAAAACGACATCCGACAGGACGAACGGCGATGCTGCGCAAATGCGAAGCGCGCGCCGATATGATCGACGAGGGTCGGGTTGCAAGTTTCATAAAGCCAGGAGATGTTCGGAGGATTCATCAGTCAAGATCAAACGACTCGGATCGTTCAAATCGAACTCAATAACGCGTGGCGCGAAGAGGCGGGCATAGCGGGTGAAGGCGCTAGTCGGCGGAAAGCGAATCACGGTATCGCATCGCCCGAGGAGATACATCTCGATAAGGGCGGAGATCCCGCCGTCGACTCCCAGTGCTGCACCATGTAATGGCCCGGCCTGATCCGCCTGGAAGCGTTTTGGGATCGTGAAAAGATCGGGAAACACACCCGACAGCTTGTCAAGCACCTGCGCGCTGTCCGTACACAACAATACCCTCACAGGTCCTGGATGTGGTAACGCTTTGGCCGTATCAATGGCAGTGCATACCTGCCGCAAGGCGAGCTCCGCATCGGCCCAGTAGGGCGTGTGCCCCATTATATCTTCGCCGTTGCCGTGCCGAACATGAACCCCGATTATATTGCGCCCTTCAAAGTGCTCTTGATATAGGGCGTCAATCCGAGCTTGAATTTCGGGCCTTGGTTTGATGCTCCGGAATATTTGTCGTTCGGCATTCTGATCGCAACGCCACATCAAACAAGCATCACACACCACGGTGTTGGCTTCACTATCTTGTTCGGCTTGGAAAAGCTCACTCAGCTCATCACGTTCTCGGAAAATCTGTTCATCTGGGCGGTAAACGCAGTCGATCGATGGCTTATTCCACCATGACGGGAAGAAAGGACCCGGGAATGAGAGCTGGTTGATCTCGTCATCGCAGATGACCCGTACGCCCGCGATGTCTTGAATTGGTTCGAAGAACACCGGAAAGGCGTTCGTGAAAGGTTGATTGAGATAACAGGAGCCACGCCAATCAATGGCTAGAGTCCGCCCCGTCCGCTGCGCATAGCGCCAGGCTGACGCCAGGGACCACAGGCAATCACCGAAACCAGTACGTCGTCGAGAAACAACGAACCGGCCGTTCATCGAGCCGC
This sequence comes from Bradyrhizobium sp. RDI18, assembly GCF_043203335.1. NCBI lineage: Bacteria > Pseudomonadati > Pseudomonadota > Alphaproteobacteria > Hyphomicrobiales > Nitrobacteraceae > Bradyrhizobium > Bradyrhizobium sp. RDI18. The sequence continues at coordinate 2,240,906 of NZ_JBICRN010000008.1, forward strand.
CAACAAACATTTGTGTTTTCCTCGCTAAGGGAATACCGCCTGGATAAGGACGCTACGGAAACTCTACGTATGGCCTCGCCCGATGCTGTCGTCAGCGATCGTGATGCTAGCCAACTTGGCTGGTAGAACTTCATATGCCGCTACCATGGAGGAGCCGCGCGAAAATGTTGCCGTCGACATGCTTGATTTTAGTCGTATCCGCCTTGTTGCAACAGCTCCTCGAAGCCCTTTCTGGCATGTACCATGTCGAATAGAATTTCTGCTGCTGGGGCGCTTGCCGTCCTGAGCTGCCGCTATGGCGCAGCGCCCAAGACTACAAGCATGAGCCCAGCTACCGGGTATGCCGCCCTCAGGGCCCAGCTGCCCCCGCATTTGGAGACATGCACACGGCCATATTCGTGGTGCTGTTATGCTTTCTCCAGCATTTGATCGCAGTCTTGATGCGCGCGAGCAGCATGTGAAGGATGCAGCCGAAGGCGACGGAGCTCCCATAATCCCCGCAGTTCCTTCACGACAGCTTCACGCCTAGCCCGATCGAAAGTAATTGTATCCAGGAGATCCCCGAGCACGGCTTCGCCCTCGATCTGCATCAGTAGATCGAACGCATCCTGTGAAATACGCACACTGTCACCGCTGGAGTGCGCCGTACGGATTTCGCACACCGTCTCCTGGCGATCTCGCGCTATGTAAGCGCGAACCCGATAGAGGCGTGCATAAGGCGGCAATGAAACCGCGAGCGCAGTCCAATCCTCCAACGTTGCCGCCCTCTTCTTGACGAGGAACGGCCCGACCACAAGTCCATCCAGCTCTGTCGTCAGAAATGTGGTAATCGCGTCTGCAACCGACTCCACGATCGGCTCGGCATTGTTGTTAAAGGACGTATTGAGCAGAACTGGAATGCCCGTCCGCTTTTTGAACGAATTAATAACCTCCCAGTAGGCGGGATTTGTCTTGCGCGATACTGTTTGCAGTCGCGCAGTGCCGTCGACGTGCGTTATGGCGCCGAGCATGCTTTGCTTGGAATCGCGCACGCGAACTACAAAATTCATAAAGGGAAATTCGCGCGTACCGTCGGCCAGGTCGAAAAATTCGCTCGCATCCTCCTCAAGCACTGATGGCGCGAACGGTCGATAGCCTTCACGCTTTTTTACCATCGCATTGATCCGGTCCTTGTTTGCTGCAGGCCGAGGATCGGCAAGAATGCTCCGATTGCCAAGCGCACGTGGCCCGAACTCCGAACGACCCTGCACCCAGCCGATCACGGCGCCATTAGCCATCCAGTCGGCTGCGCTACCTGACACGTCGTCACTGCGTTCGACGTCAAGGTGTCCACCCCATGCATCCAGTTCCTGCTGCACGGCGCTCTCGCTCCCAAGATCAGGCCCCCAATAGACCTCCTGCATCCGCTCACGTGGTGCGGGCCGGCCCAGCTCGTTAGACATCATTAGCGCAGCGCCTAGTGCGCAGCCAGCGTCATGCGCCGCGGGTTGCACGAAGATGTCTTCGAAGAGCCCCGAATACAGCAGCTTACCGTTCATGGTGCAGTTGTGGGCTACCCCTCCAGCCAGGCACAACCGCTTCATGCCGGTAGCCTCGCGATGATGCCGGAGAATGTGAAACACGATCCGCTCCAAGGCTTCCTGCAATGAAGCACTCACATCTCGATGCTGCTGCGTGAATGGCATTCCCTTTCGCCGGACCTGGATGCTCCGGCGCAGCGTCGGACCGATTCGGTCGACGTAGACGCGGTAGCCACCGTTGTCTAAGAGTTCGTAGAACTGCGCGAAGAGCTCGCGATGGGGAGTCGGATCCCCGTAGGGGCAAGCCCCATGACCTTGTATTCATCGAATAAGCCGTAGCCGAGATACCGGATCGTCTCGAGATAAAATAGCCCTAGAGAATTATTCTCCGGGAAGGTTGCGAGCTGGGTAACATCGGTTCCAGACCCCAGAGCTAAGAGGCCGGAGAGAAAATCACCACCGCCATCTATCGCGAGGATTAGACTTTGCTCGAAGCCCGACATCGCAAAGGCGCTTACGGCGTGCGCCTGATGGTGACTTACGAAAGAGACACGCGACGGATCGACCTCGGTACCAAACTCCTGCGCTAGTAAGCTACGCATCAACAGTTTGGCATCCAAAGGAATGGAGACGTCCGGCCGGGACCCGAACAGGCTTTCGAGCATAGTGTTGCAATAGGCCTCGGTCGCGTAGAACGCGATACGATCGATATCGCTGAGCTGGATCCCTGCGGCTGCAAGGCAGTATTGTATCGAACGGCTTGGGAATTTGTTGGAGTGCTTGATACGATTGAGGCGCTCCTCTTCAACGGCCGCTATCACGCGTCCGTCCCGGACGAGCACCGCAGCGCCATCGTGCAGGAATGTGTTCGAAAGCTCACGTGTATCTTCATAGACTTTGTCTAGCCCACCGCTCACTCCTAGACAGAACATCTCATTCTCCATTTATCGTGACACGAAGCCCAATTGACTGCCGAATTCGCGGTACAGCATCGTGTCTCTCCATCGCTTCTGCGGAATCTCGGGTTAACGCATCAAGCGCCGGCGAAGCAGCGCGATCGAGAGGAAGAACGGCAGCACCGCGTACATGCAAAGCGCACCGATATGTAGGCCGATGCCGCCGGCCGGCAGCCCAAGCATCACTGGGCGGATGAGGTCGACCGAATGTGCCAGCGGCAATAAGCCCGCCACGCGCTGAAATGCGCTGGGCATCTGGCTCACCGGAAAGACTGCGCCGCATAGGAACACCATGGGTGTGACGACGAGCGTCTGGTAAAACACGAAGTAATCGTAGCTGGGCGCAAGCGATACGACGACCATCGCTAGGCTCGCGAAGACGAAGCCAGTGATTGCGATTGCTGGTATCGAATAGACGATGGATGCCCACGCTGCGTAGCCCAGGCTCGCGGCAATAACTGCAATTGCCGTTCCGGCCAGAACGGCTTTGGTGGCTGCCCATGCCAATTCACCGAGAACGACGTCGCCGAGCGTAAGCTGTGTGCACAGGATTGCTTCCCACGTGCGCTGAGCACGCATGCGGGCGAACGCCGCATACATTGTTTCGAAGGTGGCGGCGGTCATGGCGCTAGTCGCGACCATTCCACCAGCCAGAAACGCGATGTATGAAGTGCCGTCAATGAGCCCAACAATTACTCCAAGGCCAAAGCCGAGGCCAAACAGATTGGTCATGGGATCGGCGAGATTCCCGAGAACCGATGCAAGCGCCACTTTCCTCCACGCCAGAAAATTGCGACGCCATACAGCGACCCAGTTGTACGCGTTGGCGGGCATGACGGCAGCGTAACCTTCACGCATCGTTCATCTCTCCATTTCCCGCCCGGTCAGCCGCAAAAAGACATCCTCGAGATTCGCAGGACGCTGTAGAAGGCGTAGACCTGCGCGCCCGCGCAGCTGCACGAGCACCTGCTCTGGATCCGGCGCATAGCAAAAAAGCGTCTCACCGCTCACTTCGATATGCCGCGCATACGGCCTGATCAGAGAAGATAGCTCGTTCGGATTGCCGCCATAGATCTCGATTACTTGGCAGCCGATCTGCTCATCGATCAACGCGCGAGGCTCGCCTTCTGCGATCTTGCGTCCTGCCTCAAGCACGCACAGCCGATCGCACAACCGCTCGGCCTCTTCCATAAAGTGGGTGGTCAAGAGAATCGTTTTGCCTCGCGCCAGCAGCAATCGCAGGCGTTCCCAGATTAGGTGGCGCGCGTGAGGATCTAGACCGGTGGTCGGCTCGTCCATTACCAGCAGATGTGGGTCGTTGATCAGCGCACGCGCCAGCGTCAGCCGCCGCTTCATGCCGCCGGATAGTTCGGCGACGCGAGCATCCGCCTTGCTCTCCAGGCGAGCGAACTCGAGCAGTGCTGGCACAACTGCTTCGACCTCACGTGCAGTCATGTTGAAGTAGCGCCCAAATACCAGCAGGTTCTCGCGGACGGTGAATTCGAGTTCGAGGTTATCGAACTGCGGCACCACGCCGATGCGCGCGCGTGCCAGGCGAGCACGCGCCGGTACGGGCTCGCCGAGCACGGTCATCTTGCCCGTGTCTGGCGCTACCATGCCGAGAACCATACGCGCAATCGTGCTTTTTCCCGCCCCGTTTGGTCCAAGGAGGCCAAAGCACTCTCCCGACGCGACAGCAAAGGACAGCCCGTCGACGACGATCTTGTCGCCATACGACTTCCTTACGCAGGTAAGGTCGATTGCTACGGTGGACATATGTTCATTTTAGACTGAAAGAAGGCGTTCGGCCGGCGATCGCTCACTTACGATGGTTTTGGTCCACAGCAGGCCATCGCACCATATGTGTCCAACGCGTCCCCACTGGCAGGCTGCTGCAGCATCCGGAAAAAACCCACGTCCATGGTGGTTGGCACTCGTATTGCAAAGCAGCGGAATGCCAGTGAGTTCTTCATATTCGACGAGGAGCTCTGCGATTTTGTGCGGAGAGGTTCTGGGAACGGTCTGCAATCGCGCAGATCCGTCGAGATGTATAATAGCGGGGACTTTGTCCCACCATTCTGCCCGTGTCTGGTGATCGAAAAGCATGTAAGGATCCGGCGTTCCGGGACTGAAAATTTCCGGCGCACGATCCTCCAGGCATATCGGCGCGACTGGCCGAAAGAGTTCGCGGAGCTTAATTTCGTTGAGATGATCCTTCATTGCCGGCGAAGTCGCGGCGGCCAGAATGCTTCTGCCACCCAATGCTCGTGGTCCAAGCTCCGCGCGACCGGCGAGGAAAACCACGGGCTTGTTGCTCGCGAGGATGGTCGCAAGTTCACGCATACTGCATGGCGCAGCGTTCCATTCGGACGACACATCGCTGCGTATCAGGGTCGGGCCACTGTAGACCGACCATTGCAGCGGCACGAAGCCCTTGTCCGCCGCCATTGCGGAGCAAGCGGCACCGATTGCCGAGCCGCTGTCATTCGGAAAGGGCGGAACCCAGACATCATCGAACAGGCCCGTCGCACGTAGTGCACTGTTCCATTTGATATTAAGACCGCAGCCACCGGCTATGCACAAATTGCGTGGTCCCGGAGAACACGAATGCCGCTCCAAAGCAATGGCCATTTGGCGGATAAGGAGACGCTCGAGGAAACAATGAAACGATGCAAGTACATCTTCGGGCAGCTTGTCCTTCAATCGGAGCGCGCTCGCGTCGAAGAAGTCGTGCATATCCTCAAGTGAGGCCTCCTCGCTATTGACCTCCGCACGGTGACGACGAGCATGCTCAGTGTCGGCCGCAAAGCGCTCCTCGTACAGCTCCTGAAACACCGCCACGATGTCTTCATTAACAGACCCGAGCGCGATATAGGCCATCAGTTTGCCGGCAACACCTAGATCCCAGCTGGTACGGCTCGCCTGCCTATAAGGTCCGAAGTGATGGCCCGCGACAGCATAAGCATGGCCTATGATCGGAAACAGGCATTCGATGAACCGCGCGCCGCGGGGTTCTACGTAGTAGAGACGTGGAAAGATGCAGCCGTCCCATACCAGGCAGAAAGCGGGTTGTCCGGCTTTGGCAAAAGGGCTCGTGCAGTATGCGGAGGCCACATGGCCTGTGACGTGCGGATAGCTTTTATAAGGAAAGACCCTGCCGTCGAGCATCAGGTTAAAGCCGTCGCGCGAAGTGAGAAGGCCGCGGGCATTCCGTTCAACATACGGCGCCCCTTTGAGAGTGATAGGTGCCACCCCGCTGAGGACCTGGAATTGCGACTCGACATCCCCGTCCCAACCGTCGATGACGAACTGATCAACATCCTGCGGATTCAGCCCATGCTCCGCCAAAGCGACAACAACTGCGTCAAGATTGTCGATGGTTTGATACCGCGGATTGTTGTCCCGTTTCTCCTGCTCGACGCAAAAGACCAGCCGTCCATCCTCCACAAGAGCGATCGCCCCGTCATGCGTCAGCTTGATGCCGCAGATGCGCATAGTATCTCCATCTCAAGGTCGGCAATTGGATTTAATCGAAACTCGAACCGGATTCCGAAAGTAGACGAGCAAGCAGTCTTCGTTAGCCGACTCACCCTGGCACTGTACGCACTCGACCTCGATCAACGTTTCATTGAGCATGGTGATGACCGCCTCGGCACCAGCAGGGTGCCCCCAACGAGTGCAGGCGGCATCACGCGCCGATCCAAAGACCAGATGCCCACCTGGCGCAAGCATCTGCACCAGATTGCGGATGGCCGCGCGGATCTCAGTTATGTCTTCGAGATAATAGAGAACTTCCGCCACGACGATCAGATCGAACAGCTCTGGGGTCGAGAACTGTTGAATGTCGGAAGCTATCCACGTGATGTGCGACCACCTCTTCGTCCGTTGGCACGCTCGACCGATCGCTCGCGGCATAACATCGACCACTGTGAGCCGTTTGCAGTGGGGTGCAAGCTTTTTCTGTGAATGCGCCGGCTGCGCACCCGACTTCGAGAGCATGTGTAACAACCCCTTGTGAAAGCGACAGCCGGAGCATTTGCGTGTGACGCTCCCGCTCGAACGGATTGCCGTCGAGCCGCCACGGATCGTCGGTCGCCAATTCGAGATCTAACGATTGATATTTCATTTTCCGGCTCACGATTTGTGCACCCACGTAACGTTCAAGGTCACTCGCCGCTGCAGATACTGTTCGACGTCACGAACCTCGAAGAACGGCGCGAATGATCCGTCGGACGAATTGACCCAGCAATGACCGAACCTCGTTTAGCGTCGGCGGCTCTTGGTCCAGCGATCGGGTTTGGGATGACGACCTGTCTTTCACTCTCGTTTGGTAACTTTGCAGACTCGCGTGACAGCCAATCGCTGTTGCTCAATGTACACAATGCATAAGCTTTAACGGGCAGTAAGAGAAAGATGTTGATGAGTGTGTGCAGAGAAAATCCGAGAAATCGAAGTTCGCGAGCACGAAATGCTGCGACGCTGCAGCGAACCACGGTCATTGATGCGATAATCAGTCCTGTCCACCACGGTACTGTGGCTGTGAGTGCGAGCTGCGCGAGCGCCGCTATCGATGACAGGGCGAGAAGTAGCGGGCCGAGATTCTGTCCGACTACATCTAGCGTGAGATAGCGATCGAGTTCGGGCAACAGGCGCAGCGCAAGGAAGGTGTCACGGAAAGTGCTCCGCGCCCAACGGAGTTGTTGGCGCAAATATGGCCCTAGCCTATCCGGAACCACTGTTGCCGCGACGGCGTCGGGAACGTACTCCGTTTGAAAACCTGCTTTCAACATGAGGATCGTGAGGTGGCGATCCTCACCGAAGTCGCTTGGCTTTCCCCGAAAAAACTGCGTCTCGTACTGATCTAGCACCAAAAGGAGCGCGGAACGGCGGTACATGGCACATGGGCCGCAGCAGCACATAACGGCGCCGAAGCGAGCCTGTGCCGCGCGCTCCTCGTTGCAAGCCAACCAGTACTCCATGTCGATCAGCCGGGTTAACCAGGTGTCGTTTCGGTTGCTCGCCGTCAACTGACCCATGGCCGCCCCGATCGCTGGATCTTGCATCTTTCGTGCAAGTTTCGTGACTACATCGGCGGCGAGTATCGTGTCTGAATCGACGTTGAGCACCAAATCTCCAGACGACCCGCGTATCGCGGCGATCTGCGCCTTCCGTTTTCCGACATTCTTGCCCAGCAGAATAAAACTGAACCTCGGGTCGTCAGCGTAGGCGTCGTGAACGGGTGCTACAGCGTCGAGATTTCCGGAACCGTCGTCAACCACACAGACCTGCAGTTTCCCGGCGTAGTCTTGGCTTGCAATGGATCTCAGACACGCCGATAGGGTGCGCGGGTCCTCGTTGAAGCAGGGGACGATGACATCCACGCTCGGCAAAGCGCCGGAGACGGCCACGTCGTCCGAGGCCGATGATACGTTTGTCGGCAGAGCATAAAGCACCTGCGCGCTTCGATAGAAAGTCGAGAGCAGCGCATACAACGAGATAGCGACTGTGCTGGTCGTGGCAAGAAGATTCATTGGTGTGTCTATTTGTTCAGTGAGGTTGAGGAAGCGAGCGGATTGAGAACCCGCGGCCATGCAATGCTGGAATCAGGCGCGAAAGCGCCAAGACGGTCTGGTCGCGCACACGAGCATGAGTGGCCCGTCCCAACTCCTCGGGAGGACATCCATCGTGTAAGAGCACGATTGCACCCGGCCGGACAGAGGCCAGCACAGCGTCGACAATCGCGTTAACACCGGGACGAGACCAGTCTCGCGGATCTACCGACCAGTGCAGGGCGGCCAGTCCAGCCCTCGCCGACGTAGTGAGCACTTCTTCGCTCCACATACCATAAGGTGCCCGCATATGCCGCAGAGCGGCCTGGGGGCAGGCCATTTTGATGACCCTGCTCGCGGTTAGTATTTCATACTGCACTTCCGTGAGTTCGCATCTGGACAGGTCCGGATGCGTCATCGTGTGGTTTGCGACCTCGTGCCCTTCTGCGATCATTCGTCGGATTAGTTTCGGCTGGTCCGCCGCGTACGCGCCGATGACGAAGAACGTTGCGGGCACTCGGTGTTGCGCGAGCACATCCAGGACATCCGGCGTGCAGAGTGGATCGGGACCGTCGTCAAACGTCAGATAGACGCCGCGACTTTCCGTGCGGTCAGCGTACTCGCTGCGCGCTTCGCATAAGCGGTCGAGGTATGTCACAGCTCTGGCCCGTTCCGATCAATCACCGTACCAGTCGGCCACTCGCTGATCGGCCGTCCAATCGGCAGAACCAGGACAAGCACGTCCTCGACGCGCGTGGGCGATAACTTCAGATACACATCCGGAAGGGTGGACCGCACGCTAACCCCAGAGATAATGGTCGCCAGTCCGCGGCGGGCCAGCAACCTTGTAAGGTGTTCCTTCAGCGCATGCCGAACCGTACCGAAACCGAATGGAACGCCAAGCTTCTGCAGTACTGGATACATCACGCGCATTGAGTGGGTGATTCCGAGTCCTTCAAGATCCGGACGTACCCCGTACAATCCTAGCTCGGCCACTAGTAGATCGACGTCTCCGACCTTGATGAAGCGGCGTAGCGCGCCGATATGAGCCGCTACGCCGCGTGCGTCGTAGCCGATAGCACGGAGCTCAGGTCTCGCGCCGGCCCAACTTCGATGGCCTTCGAAAGGTTTGGCATTGAATGCACCGGTGGGACCATAGGTCTTTCGGAAGAAGTCGGAGAGTTCGATATGGTCGGCGAGGCGCAGTTCATTTTCCCAGACCACCCTCCACCGCACCGGAGAGCGCATGGAGATACCTGCCGTAGAGCTCGATACGACAATATTCATGATTGCCTCCCATGCACCGTCTGGCATTTGACGATGGACTTGGTGCACGCGAGCAGTTCGCTATCGATGAATGGCTCCACCGGGGAATGGGAAACGCTGGTCTGGCATAGCTCGAGCCCGGCCACTCCGGGCCACCGAACATCCGCTATCAAGCAGGACGTGCTGAGAGGACGGCGGGATTTCAATAACTCATCTGCGCACTGGAACGGGTCGGGATTGTCGCCTGTCAAACAGAGTACGCCTGTCAGCGCTTCACGGACCGATGCATCGTTATCCACGACGGAGATTACGTCGAGCGCATGTGCCATTCGCACCAGATCTAACTCCTGCATTTTCCGCACGATTTGACTGCTATGGACACGGGATACATTTGGCCGGGTCGCAAAGGCATTTGGCGCCTGCAATCGGCAGCTCCTGATTGGTTGCGACGTTAGAGCGAAGTGGAGGGCTGGATCAATTCTACGGAGGTAAACGCCCAATATAGAAACGCTTCGAGAAGCTATACGAACGTTTACCGGTAGTGAGCGCCGACGCGACCTGCGGCATACCTGTAGCGTCGAGACACTGCGATGCAGTTTGTACAGCCCGTTGACAAATCTGGCTCCAATGGGCATGCGCTTCGATCGGCGCTCGGGGTGCAGCTGAGACTTTTTCGCGGAGCCAGGGCAAAGACTGGTAAGCATTCCTGATATGCCTGAATTTTTTGTTTGTCCCGACCGACGGCTTTGCTATCCGCCATTCGGTACAATTGGTAAAATCGATTGTTTTTATTGAACTCATCCACAGGATGGATAACTCCACGCTATGCGCTTCAAAGGCCTTGATCTAAATCTTCTCGTCGCGCTCGATGCTCTGATGACCGAGCGTAATCTCACCGCGGCGGCACGCATCATCAACCTGAGCCAGCCGGCTATGAGTGCGGCAGTCGCCCGGCTACGCGCCTATTTCCGCGATGAACTATTTACGATGAGGGGCCGGGAGCTTGTCCCAACACCACGAGCGGAACGGCTCGCCGCGCCGATCTCGCGAGACTCTGGTGCACATTCAGCGCTCCATTATTTCCCACGACACGTTCAACCCAGCCAAATCGGATCGCCGCTTCAGGATTCTCCTTTCCGATTTCATGACAGTCATTTTTTTTCGAAAGATCGTCGACCGTGTCGCGCAGGAAGCTCCCGCCGTCCGGTTCGAATTTCTGCCTTTTGTCGATGAGCCCGAAGAGCTTCTGCGGCGCGGCGAAGTCGACTTTCTTGTCATGCCGGAATTGTTCATGTCGAGCGCGCATCCTAAAGCGACACTGTTCGAGGAGACACTCGTGTGCGTAGGCTGCCGCACGAACAAGCAGCTGTCACGACAGCTCTCGTTCGACAAATACATATCAATGGGACATGTTGCAGCGAAGTTCGGGCGGGCGCTGAGGCCCAATATTGAGGAATGGTTCTTGCTTGAGCACGGTCTTAAGAGGCGCATCGAGGTCGTTGTGCAGGGCTTTACCATGATCCCGCCGATGCTAGCGGAGACTGAGCGTATAGCGACGATGCCCTCAAGGTTGGCCCAGCATTTTGCAAAGACGATGCAGCTGCTGATCGTCGAAACTCCACTTCCACTTCCCGCATTCACCGAGGCCATCCAATGGCCTGCCCTCCACAATACTGATCCGGCAAGCATTTGGATGCGGCGGATGATATTGCAGGAGGCATCCCGCATGGCTTCTCCGCGCGAGACCCCCAGAAATCGCAGGCGCTGCTAGGTTTTTACTCAAGGCGTCTTAACACCTGCTCTCGACATCAATCCAGATGCTTCAGGATGTGGTCGCTCGGGCCGATCTCGTTGTGCCGCAATGTCTCAGAGGCCCGCACTGCAAGAGGCACGTACGCCATATTCTACATGCAGAAGAACCCCTGCAACTCGATGTCAGCCGCAGCACGCCCGAATGGCGCACTTGATTTGCCGCTTGATCAAGTAGCGATTTGATCTTGCTTCTCGCGCCCGCCACCTGGCAGGCCCGCCGCAAGATGTTCTTGGAACTAGGCAGAGAGCGCAGCGGAATGGCTTTCCGCGATCGCGGCGGGTTGCACTTGGCACCGGTGTCGGCGACGCGGCTCAGATAATGCGAGAGGTGCATTTTGTCGGATGAAATGAGTTCAGCTACACAAATGAAATTGCTTGAATCGCATATTGCGTCAGGTTGTAGGCTTACAAACGACGACGAAAGCTAAGCCACGCGGGGCGTCGATAGCGCATTTGCGGCGCTATTGGCGTAATGGTGCGCAACTGCGCCCTACTCTCAACGGTTCATAGTGATCGATGTGGTGCTGCGAGCGATTGCTGAGCGCACCAAAGGCCCTACTTCAAGACCGCGGGCGACTTCCACGCTCGCTCGCATGCTCCGTTGCGCAACTAACATGCTTGCGACCGAGTCCGAGAGCCTTCTTTGCGATCGCGCGGTATCCCCGAAGGAGCCTAGCTCGGGCGGGGGCGACTGGGACCTTCATAGAAGTAACTGTTGCTCAATGTTTACAACGCAAAGCCTTTCAACGGGAGAAGATATGCCTTTTAAGGGCCTTGATCTAAATCTTCTTGTTGCGCTCGATGCTCTGATGACCGAGCGTAATCTCACCGCGGCGGCACGCAGCATCAAGCTGAGCCAGCCAGCCATGAGCGCCGCCGTCGCCCGGCTACGCGCCTATTTCCGCGACGAACTATTTACGATGAGAGGTCGGGAACTTGTCCCAACACCGCGTGCCGAAGGGCTCGCCGCCCCTATTCGCAAGGCTCTGCTGCACATCCAGCTCTCCATCATATCCCAGGATGTGTTCAACAAAATCGGATCGCCGCTTCCGGATCCTCCTGTCTGATTTTATGACAATCGTATTGTTTCGAAAGGTCGTGGACCGTGTCGCACGGGAAGCTCCCGCCGTCAGTTTCGAATTGCTGCCACTCGCCGATGCGACCGATGAGCTTCTCCGGCGCGGTGAAGTCGATTTTCTTATCTTGCCGGAATTGTTCATGTCGAGCGCACACCCTAAAGCGACATTGTTCGAGGAGAGACTCGTGTGCGTCGGATGCCGCACGAACAAGCAGCTACCACCGCAGCTTACATTCGAGAGATACATGTCCATGGGACACGTTGCGGTCAAGTTCGGGCTTACGCGAAAGCCCTCCATTGAGGAATGGTTCTTACTCAAGCACGGTCTCAAGAGACGCATCGAGGTCGTCGTGCAGAGCTTTAGCATGATCCCGCCGGTACTATTGGACACTGGCCGCATAGGTATGATGCCCTCAAGGCAGGTTAAGCATTTCGCAAAAACGATGCCCCTGAGGATCGTCGAACTTACGCGGTCACTTCCCGCGTTTACCGAGGCCGTCCAATGGACCGCTTTTCACAATAGTGATCCGGCAAGCATCTGGATGCGAGAAATATTGTTGGAAGATGCGTCCCGCATGAGTCCTCCGCCTGAGACCACGAAAGATCCAGGCGCCCCTAAATTCACTTAAAGCGTCTTCTCACCTCCTCTTCGCATCAATCCGGTTACCCCCAATCCGTCGTGAGAACCGACCCTCATTCATCGTAAGCGCGGATTCGCAAAAGCGTCCTACGTCCGTTATATCTGCACCCATATTTCAGCTGTCTCTCGCGAGTCTAATATTAGGCTCCTCCCGGCTTGACGCCATTCTCGCTCGAGCTCGATAGCGACAATTTGCGGCGTTGAAGATTAGTGGCCCGTTGCAAATGGCTATCGAACCCGCCACACCAGCAACGGTCTCAAGCCAGCGGTTGGGCTCGCTCGAGAGGATAGCGATCCAGTCGACAGCAGACGCGGAGCGCGACATGTAAACGACCTACGCGATCAACGACATTTCCTACACATCGTCGGCGGCAGTTCTGGCACGAAGTCAGCTCCGATATCTTCTTCTTGCTCGACCTTCGTCTCTTCGGAGCTCATGACTTTCAAAGGGCGCCTGGCCCTCGGACCGTCCCCTCCCCACCTCAAGCAGCGCATCATCTGCAAATCGAAGTGGTTGCAGGACTGATCTGCGAAGGCAAGCCACGCGCTCCTAGCAACCCAAATTGCGCAACGAACTCTCAAGCGCGCTGATAACAGCAGAACTCGACATTTGCCTGGAGGGTGGGACTAGCGAATCGGCCCAGATGCCCTCAGCGCACTGGCATCGACTAATTTGGAAGGCATTGCCGTCTGCGTGTCTGTCATTTTGTATACCAGGCGCGGGCGAGCGAGCATGTCGGACAGCCCGATCACCTACCCCTTCGCGCCAAGTCTCATCTACCGTGGTGCGATCCGTTGTGAACGGGATCAAAGAGCGGCCACCACTTTGCGATAGATATCGAGGCAGCGGGACCCAAGCTGAGAAAATGCTGGGCTATGGTTGTTGGATCAGCATTGGCTGCCGATCGTTGCTCGTATCGGCTCGGCGCTTTCTTGCAGCCATGGCTCAGAATAGCGGCGCACCGAATGTGAGAATCCTCTTCTTCGCCCCGCCAGTTCGGCTGCACATAGGCACTGCGGTGCTCGCAGTTCCGAGAAAAGCTAGTCGATATCGCCTGCGCGGCCTTGAGACGAAGCAAAGCGCGACTGTGTTGCGCAACAGCATCACTTCAACGTATACCGCACCTTCGTCGCTGTACGCCGGCGTTCTGTCTTCTTTTGGCCAAACGTCTTAGCCACGTGCGGCCGCCCTAGCGTTAATCACGGAGCCGAACGTTGCAGCAACACAGTGGTGTCTACGATCCGGAAGACCTCTCGGTCTTGGGAAGGCTTTTTGATGAAGCAGTCGCGGCGTTACCGGCTTCGATGCGAACTCCTGAAAATCGAACGGCAATCGCCACGCTTGTTCTCGAACGTGCAGCAGCCGGTGAGGCCCACTTGGCGTCCCTGATGAACTTGATGGGCGCCATTGCTTCTGCCGCTTGATCAGGCGACTCTCTGAGCACAGCAACCTTGCTGGCGCCAGAAGAGCCGCCTAGCTGGCGCCTGAAACGAAGCCGTTTTCAGGTAGACCGTTGAAATAGCTTGAATCTCACGCGACGTCAGGTTGTAGGCTTGAAATTAGAGAACCATGACAAAACCTACACCACGAAGGCGTCGATGGCGCATTGGCGAGCTTGCAGAGGCGACCGGGGTAACGGTACGCACTCTGCATCATTATGAGCACACCGGCTTATTACGTGCGTCGGAGCGCACCGACGGCGGTCACCGCATGTACGACCACGAAGGCCTCAAACGGGTACATCAAATCCGAGCGCTACGTGAGCTTGACTTCTCGCTTGACGAGATCCGTAGAGCGATAGAGGGCAGAATCTCGCTTACTGACCTATTGCGCAATCATTTGGGGAGAATTGAACTTCAAGTCGCGCGTGCAACCTTGTTGCGAGATCGTGTGCGCAACATCACGACGGATAGTGAATTGCACGTCAGTGTAGATGAGCTACCTGCCACTCTGGATGCAATGTCGCGGGTTGAGGAAGAACGCCCTCAGCCGCTCCCATGCACATGCGTCATGGACTCAGATCGAGAGGAGCAGTGGCGGAAGATCCGCGACGAGCTGCGCGATTGTGTGGATCGGGGCGAGCATCCCTGCAGCGACCGGGCAAATGCTGTGGCGCTTAAAGCGCGCTTGCTGATCACAGAAATCGCAGGAGCTGATTCGAGCGTTTCAATGATACTGAAAGTTCTTGCGCGATTGAGCGCGCCACGCAGTATGGCTGGCTGGGATCCCTGCCTAATGCAATATCTCGACCTCGCACTTGCCGCCTTGAACGGATGAACTGCGCTGAACCTGCCGCGCATAATGCGTGCACACCTGCTGTGTTATCCATCTAGATGAGAATGATATGAGTTTTTTAGCGCTAGGGACGCGCCGGTTGTGGTTTGCGTCAGATGGCTAAGGACTCGTGGCGCTCTTCTCTAAGTTTTGCAGCGCCGCTCCTTCATCGAGACATGACTTTGGACACATTTATGAGACGAGCCACCGAAGGGCTTGAATCGTACGTGGCGTCAGATTGTACGATCTAATGTAGGTGGCCACGGTCCCTGGCAATACGACCTAGGGACAACTCCGCCTAGCCGGGAGGATCGCATGGCCTGCAGTACGTTCAGAGTTTCTGGGCAAGAGCTTCGGCATTCGGGACGCAGTGGATGATCTTGGTGGCCTTGCAAGTGCTTGATCAGAGCGAGCCGTGCCGGTCGGGGTGATCGCGGGTGTGCTGGATGCTGACGCAGCGTTCGTTACGACGTAGTCGCGCTTCTCGCAAGGAGAGGCTTTGTCCGACCAACCGAACAAGACGGATTTATCTATCTCTCACTCACGGATAAGGATCGCAAACTTCGCGGATCTCGCTTCGCTGCAACCCAATTCGACTCGACATCATGTCGTTGGCACGTCGGTTGCTGCTCCGAAGGTTAAGTTAAGGATTACGAATGTCTCAAGCTGTTAGGCTCACGCCCCACGAGACGGTCAGAAGGCTCGAGCACTTCCGCAAGGAGCTGATTGTCAAAGTGCTCTATACGCCGGATGGGGTGCCGCCGCCGCCATACTTGCAGCTAAAACAGGACGACCAACTAGAGATCAGGGCGGGATGTATTCACGTCGCCGTTGCCGGACAGGAACGGGAGCTCGGTCCGAGTTCGGTATGTGACGTCTCAGGCGCCGGTCCTCACAAAGTATGGAATACGGGCGACGAACCCGCAGACTCCATATACGTAACGCCGCCGCGGGGATGGACATGCGAACCGTTTGCTGTGTTCGATCGACTGCAGCGTCAGGAGCGCGTCGGACGTGATGAAATGCCGAGATTGCCAGCGTTCGGCGTGTATCTCACTGCTTATCGCCACATCTTTCCTATAGCGGGACCGCAACGGTTGTTTCGCTCTGCCACGGCAGGTCCGGAGGCATCGGCCAGCCGCGGCTTACGCGCTGCCTTGAGGCATCCAAAGCTGGCGTTATCTCGTAACCAAGCGATGCCCTCGCATGGGCAGGAACGGCAAGCTGTTAGCAAACTCAAGCGAACATCCGGAGCTCTAAGTGCCAATTTTTCAGATCACTGCAGCTGCAAGTGCAGCATTCCTCTCTTTTGCTTTGGCTTCGACCGCGCCAGCTGCCGACGTTAATATCGCCGTGGTCGGCCCGATGACCGGAAGCACTGCTGCGCTTGGCGTACAGATGCGCGACGGTGCTACTGCGGCTGTCGATGCGTTAAATGCCTCGGGCCTACTTCCCGGTATCAAGGTCATATTGAGCGTCGCCGATGACGCGTGCGATCCCAAGCAGGCCGTCGCAGTTGCCAATCGGCTGACGATGGATCAAGTCAAGTTGGTCGTTGGCCACTTTTGTTCGTCTTCCTCTATCCCCGCTTCCGACGTTTACGCCGAAGCGGCACTTATTCAGATTTCACCTGGCTCAACGAATCCTCAGCTAACAGAGCGCGGTCTCAAGACGGTGTTTCGGATCTGCGGCCGCGACGACCAACAAGGACTCGTGGCGGCCGAATACATCTTGCGACATTATCCGAACAAGAAGATTGCCGTCCTTGACGACAAGAGTACCGCCGGCAAGGGCATTGCCGACGTCGTTGAGTCACGCCTTCAGGAAGCGGGCGAAAAGGTCATTCGGCAAAGCTATGTGGCCGGCGAAAAGGACTACACGGCCCTGGTCTCAAGAATGAAAAGAGACGGAATCCAGATCGCCTATATCGGCGGCTATTACAACGAGATCGGCTTGATTGTGCGTCAAGCCGCAGAAGCAGGCGCAGGTCTCACCGTCATGGCGAACGATCCGTTGATGACCAGCGACTTTTCGGCGATCGCGGGCGAAGCAGCAAACGGCACACTGTTCACCTTCATGCCCGACTCCACCAAGAATGCTCAAGCCGCGGACGCCGTAGCTAGGCTCAAGTCTTCCAACCTATCAGCGGGAGGCTACACGCTCTACGCCTATGCCGCCGTCCAGGCATGGGCGGACGCGGTAAAGCGGGCCGGTACCTTCGACGGTCCGCGAGTAGCAGCTGCGCTTCGTTCGCAGCCAACCCAAACAGTAATCGGGCCGGTCCGGTTCGATACCAAAGGAGACAATGCAGCTCCCGGCTTCGTCGTATACCGGTGGCATAACAACATTGTCGAGACCGTCGAGTAGAACTCATCGTTGTGACCGCACACGATCCTAGATATTCAGCGAAGTAATGGAAATGATGAAACGCAATTTCGGATATGACGTGCTACTCGGGTCGGTTCTCGCGCTCGCAGTACTGCTCGTGGAGCTATCCTATGACGCCGATGCGCCAACGGAAGAGTTTATGCCCAACGGCACAGCTCGGCCGATGTCGCTGCGTTACCTTTGCTTAGCTCTTTGCCGAACTTCCACTGTGCGATCTGAGAACGACTCGTTCCGGGACCAATATTTGGTACCTGGACCAACGCAGAGTGATATTGCCGCCAACTTAGAAATGACGGCAATGCCAATCCGTGACCGAGGCGGCTGATTGCTGCACTTTGGATGCCGGCCGTCCTCGCTGTCGCAACAAACACTCAAACTCTGTCCTCAGGCCGTCTACCGGACTGACTGACCGGCATGCTGACAACTGCAAGCGCCCTCGGTGGTTCAACGGGAGAAACCTATGTCCGATGCCAAATTGCAAAATGTGTCTCTTCTCTTTCGCAGGCAGCGAAACAGTTAGATGCTCTGCCGTCCGGCCGGCCTGCGCCGGCCGCTAATTACGTCAAACTAAACAGGAATGAGAACCCATTTCCGTTGCCAACAATCGTATGGCAAAGTGCAATTGCGGCGCTTGAGCGGCAGTATCTGTATCCAGAAGATGACAACATTAGCCTGAGGGAAGCAGCCGCTAATATCTACGGCGTCGCGATCGATCATGTGATTGCCGGCAATGGATCATCTGAGCTTCTCGGGCTCATCTACAGAGCATTTCTCGCCCCGGGCGACAGCGGCGCAATGCTGTCGCCAGGTTTTTCATTCAATCGCAAACTTGCTATGTTACAGGGTGCTCAACTGCTTGAAATCAGATGTAACGAACCTCAGTCGTTGCCGATAGAGCAATTGCTCTTTGGGCCAGCAAAAGATGCCAAGTTCATTCTGTTGGCGAATCCGAACAATCCGACCGGAACGTTCATCCCTATAGCCGATATCGAACGCCTCCTGGCACAATCGGACCGCCTCGTCGTGTTGGACGAAGCGCATGTCGATTTTGCGCCTGATAATGGCCTGCGGCTCCTCAGCCGTTATCCGAATCTTCTGCTCTTAAGAACACTTTCGAAAAGCTATGCCGCCGCTGGCATTCGCGTCGGCTTCGGGTTCGGCCACCCGCAGCTTATTGGAAGGCTTCGTAACATCCAGAACGTCTTCAACATGAATGTAATCGGGCACGCGGTCGGCATCAGCATTCTTGCGCATCGCGCCGTCTATGAAGAGAACCATAGGCACATCAGGCATGAAACACAGCGGGTTGCGACCGCACTGTCGCAACTTGGATTTTCTCTAACGCCCTCCCACGCAAACTTCTTGCTAGCGCGTGTGCCTGCGGGACACGACGGTGAATGGTGGCAGGCCGACTCGGCTTCTTTGCATATCACGTGGCAGAACACCACTGTACGCCGCATGGGAGAGTCCATCGCCAAATTTGTTCTTGTCGAGCGTCGCACAGCGCACACGGCAACTTCGTATCGGGCCATTGGTGATGCTGCTTAACCTCTATCATCCCCTGCGTGCATTTGAAGAGATCTGTACGCTCGATCACTTGAGCGGTGGCCGGCTTGAGGTGGGTATCGGACGCGGCTCTCTTCCGCTTGAATTGGGCTACTACGGCATCAGCGCTGACGCGGCGCCAAGCCGTTATGAAGAAGCAAGCGAAATCCTTATCAGCGCTATGAAAGGCGGCATGCTATCCTATCAAGGCCAACATTTTGAGCTAAACAGCGTTCCGTTGACGGTAAAAACTTATCAGCGTCCAAGGCCCCCGACATGGATTGCGACAAATCGACCCGAGTCCGCAGCTTGGGCAGCTGCCAATGGCGCAAATCTCGCGTGCGTAGGCCCCTCCTCTGCTGTACGCAAAGTTACTGATGCCTTCCGCGCTCATCGAGAGCCCAACGGCGAGGCTCACGATCAAATGCCATTTCTTGGATTGCTTCGCATGGTCGTGATTGCGCGTTCGGAGATAGATGCCTATTCGCTCGCGGCATCTGCTTACGCACAATGGCTCGAGCGCTTTAAGTTCCTTTACGAGCTCAATGCCATCCCTACACCACCTCACCTTCCGCTGACCTTCGATGCGGCAATCGAGAGCGAATTGTGCGTCGTCGGAACGCCAGCTTCTGTGCGACAAGTTCTCCTAAATCAGCTGGAAGAGGCAGGTGCGAATTACCTTCTTTGTCAACTCGCATTTGGCAATCTGCCATTAGATGCTTCCCTGTGCACCGCAACCGCAATCCAATCCGAAATCATGGCTGGACTTGGCCGACAATGATTTGCCCGTCCGGCTTTAGACATCAAACGTTTGGCAGCGCTCCTAGACCCTTCCCGTATAGTCGGCGGGCAGCATGCGCTCACGATCAGCAGCTCCTGTTTGCTCACCATGACATCCATGGGTCGACGAGGTGCGCTGTTGCCGCAGCTCACGCTTTTCTAATCACACCTACGGAGGACTGACTAATGACGAAAGGCCGATTCGCCATGGGCTTTGCCCTTGCATTGATTCTGATGGCGAGCTTTCCTGGAGCCGCCGGCGCGGAGGAGCCTGCGTACGCGGGGCTGAACGGGGGCGCGCCGATCAACACCGGCGACGTGTTGTCAGGCGAGCTCTACGCGTTTCGCATACGCGATGCCAAGCACGGCAAAAAGGTCGCCTACCATATCATCTCCGCGCCGCGCCGGCTGCCCGAGCCGCACGCGCTGTGCAAGCTAGAGACCGGACCGGTAATGTTTGAGCTGCTCACAACTGGCGAAGCGCACGCCCGTCAGCTGAAGCCACTAGTCGGCAAGAGGATCTCGGTGAAGGTCGATGAAATCGCCTGTGCCGACGCTGAGCAGATGAGCGAGGCGGTGATCAAGAAGTGGAGTCTGGTGAAACAGCGTTGACTTGTTAGAGCCTGCGCTGACAATGTTCCAGCATATCGCGCAACAAGTTGCGGAATTCGCCCCACTGCCGTGGAAGGCAACTAGCTGCAGGGCAAGGATTTGGATCTATAGAACGAAGCTTAGGTAGGCCATGATGAAGCATTTTTCGTTGAATACCCATATAGGCAATCACAAGCTGCGTCCGATACGCAGATGCTGAACTACGGCTACGATCCACAATTATCGCAAGGAGCGGCTAAACCGCCGGTCTTTCTGACCTCGACCTTCGTTTTCCGGACTGCCGAGAAGACGGGATGGACTTTCGATTTCGTCTCAGATCGGCGCGAGCCTCCCGAGGGAATGGGACGCAGGCCTGGTTTATTCGCGGTTCAATCACCCCAACAGCGAAATTGTCGAGGACGGGATTTCCGTCTACGAGCGCATAGAGAATTGCGCACCATCCGGCATGGCGGTGATTGCGACGACGATCCTCGCGTTCGGCAAGCCCTGGCGACGTGATTCTGCACTCTCAACCCACTCTACGGTGCACCGGAAGCGTTGCTTGTGAAGACGCTTGCGGGCCTTTCGATTCGGTGCCGTCGGCTTTGCCGACGGCCTCGACGAGACCGGAGTCATGCTGGCGACAGGGGACGCGATACACAAAGGCAGGGTTCCAATGATATTCATCGAAACTCTGGCAAACCCAACCGATGGGCTGGTCGATATTGCGATGGTCCGCCGCGTCGCAGAGATGCCCGGCCGCGCCCAGGGGCACACGCCAATCGTCGCGTGCGATAACACATTGCTAGGGCCAGTGTTCCTGCGACCGATCGAACATGGTGCGGATTTCACTTTGTATTCACTGACCATTATGTCGCGGTCATTCAGACCTGATCGCTGGCGCTGCGCTCGGGTCAAGAGCCCTCATGAAGGACGTCAAAGCGCCGCGAGGCGCCACCCGCACCCAACTGGACCCGCATTCCTGCTGGATGATCAGCCGCTCGCTCGAAACACTGAGCCTTCGCATGGAAAAGCCGATAGAAATGCGCATCTCGTAGCGCAATACCTGCGCGACTACGAAAAAGTGGCCTCGCTCACCACGAGGCAGACGGGCCGCGGGCCGGCTATTCGCGAAGCAATGCACTGGCACAGGTTCCACATTTTCGTTCGATACTGTCGACGGAGAAGCCGCCGCATACAAATTTCGGAACGCGCTGAAACTCTTCAAGCTGGCAGTGAGCCTGGGCGGTACCGAGTCGCTTGCCAGCCTACCCGCAAGCATGACGCACTCAGGTGTTACGACTCACATTCGGGAAAAATCGGCGTCCTCGACTCCACCATCCGGCTATCGATCGGCATCGAACATGCGTCGGACCTAATTGCATATATCGCGCACGCGTTGACCGAGGCATAGCTGCAGGCGTGCGGCTGCTGGGACCGGCCCGCCAGGCGCCCATAAATGCTGTCCCGCGGGGCTTGTTGCCAACTCGACACCTCGGTCCCGTAATCACTTTGACGACGTGCTTGTGACCTCCGAGCAACCCTGAGCTGCGCTGCGCAGAATGCGTGATGGGCAAGCTGCCAGCGCGACTGCTCTTTTCATCCACAGAGGTCTGATTGCCATATCGATGCCATTAACCGGGCTATCAGGAGCATAGATGCAGCAGCATCATCGCTAAAGGAGAACCGTAAGTGCGCGTTAGTCCGTATTTTGAGGAGATCAAGGCTCGCGCGCTGCAACTGCTAACTAGCTTTCGGCCCACCGCAACCACATTCCCTCGAATCAAAGGGGAACTCCGACATGCCGTGCGCGGCGCACTCGGCCAAGCACGCGACGAGATGTACAAGCGCGAGAGACCCCGCATCATGGGGTCGCGAGCGGAACGCGCTGCTGCGTATCGGCGCACTCACTTCAACATCGGCAACTTCGCGCGAGCAGAGCGGGAAATTCGCAAGCTCATGTGGACGCGGCTGCACCACTGACAGTGGCGCCTTTATTTTACCCAGCGCTCGGTATCGGCAACTCTTACATACATTGCAGCGTTTTGGCATAAGATCAAATCGCGCGCGAGCCTCGCGCCACCGCATCGTCTGAATGTTTTAGACGCGACACTCTTCGGCTGCATTTGCATCTCAACCAGGGACTCGAAACCTAAATGGACGTTACAAATAGCTCGTTTCGTCGGGAGACTCTGCGGGCATCGCAAGAGACAGCAAATCCGGGCTTAATAAAGCTCGTCACCGACCGCTACTTCAAACGCGAGCGGAATGGACGCTACCTGCTCGGCGAATCTGTTTCCGACCTGTTAAAGCGCGTCAAGGCGCAGAAGCGCGAAGAAGAGACGAGCCCCGCCTCACAGGATCTGCTCATCGCCCGATCCGAAGAGCGCTTAATGTCGGCGCCGACAAGCCACTAGATTAAGCAACACTGCGCAATCCTCAAGGAGATCTGCGGCGTGCTCAAGTAGACATCTTGCGATCCCATCGATAATTGCAACGGGATCCGGCGTTACGTCGAAGCGCGCCGCGATGATGTTCGAGCGCTGAACAAACGTTCACACGATCCCGTTCGGCTCGCCGAAGAACTCAGGAATGCCAATCCAACCACTACTGACGACGAGAAGGAGGATCAACGTGTCTGAGCAGCGAATGATCACGGCAGGCGATTCGATCGCGAGGATCGATCGTGTATTTCAGAACTTTCGGAAATGATCGATACTGACAATTCGATTTCCCCTTGCGTTCGAGGCGCGATGCACGCATTGCTCGATGAGGATCTTCTTTTGGCGAGAGCGAGAATTCTCGACTATATCGCGAAGCATGAGGCGCACTGGCGATGAGTATCCCTGCGGCCGTTTCAGGTGCTGAGGCCCTTGCCCTCGCCGAGGAGCGCTTCGCGTACGCTTGCGCGGTAATTGACGCTAATCCCGACGTGCTGCTCGAGATTCGCGACCTGACGCTGGAGTTCAGGATGCGGATCATCCCGCAAGCGGGGACGTCATGACGCGGTCCCCGCAGCACCAGCACTCGCCCAAGATCGAGGGCATCGCGCGAAAGCTCGAGATCGTGGTGGCGGAGCTAGCTTCGCTTTCGAATGCTGCTCGCAGCGAGCGGCATTAAGGCGCCGCCACCTCTCGATGAGGATTATAGCAGTATTCAGCGGGTCGCGGAGATCCGTCACGTTAGCCCCGAGGGGGTGCTCTCTCGCATTTCGCCGGGGCAAGCTACGTGCCGAGAAGCGCGGTGGCCGCTGACACGGTTGCGCGGTATAGCCGTACATCAACCTAAAAGACGACAATAGGCAAATCATGGACAAGGTTTCATAAATCGAGGCGGAGCTTCGACAGATGGCAGCAGTGTATGCCCGCAAATGCATTGCGCTTGCCAAGCTGCAGGAGGCGTACTGTAGTAAACTCAACGAGTTGCTCGAGGCCGAGCTGGCGCGCGACCGACACAGCACCGCTGGGACCCGCGAACGAGATGATCATCACCGACGCCTGTGCTGCGATCGACCAGGGTTTCCGAAACGATTGTAGAGACCCGATGAATGGGCACATTGACCATCCCGGCGTGTCTAGCGGGACCACGGCCGAGGTGAGAGAGTTGCGTCTCGGTCTGTTGTAGGTTGTTGCCATCGTTCAGGTCTTCACAACTTATCGAGTTGTCGTTGCCCTGCCAACATCAGCGACGGTCGCCAGCCACTCTGAATTCAAGCAAAGTGCGCTTGCGACTTCACGACAGTAAGGGCTCCTCGGTTAGCGGCCTCTTTCATTTACGTTACCGAGCCCGCTCATAAGCGAAAGCAGACGCCCAATTCGGAAACTTGCCCGCCCTTCGAGCGAGCGTCCCGGTAGGCATTTCGATGGTTGGGCCTTCGGCGGACCGCCTCCCAGGCGAAATCCGCCACCTCCCCTGACTTTATGGCGTGCTGATACGCGCCCGGCACGCCAGTCGAACTCCGACATTGCTCTGATCCCCTGCCGTAAGGCGATTGCGAAATGTCTATGAAGCCTTTGGTTGTTGGGGAAGCCACCAATTGTGCATTGCGTGATGCGTACAGGCGATCACGTTGTCAGTGGGAGAAATCCATTCTCAATTGCGAATTCTAATCGACAATTCTTGCTATTTGGTCGCGCCGCCGCGCGCAGCAAATCGCGGTAACCATGATCAGCCATCCATTTTGCTCGCGCCAAGTGACTATCAAACGCATTGCGAGCGCGCGCCGGCTCGCGATCTGGATCGATAGCAAGACCATCCGAGCCACCTCTTTCCAGTCGGCGCCATCGGTCTCGGCATCGAGAAGTCGCCAATACGTCACGAGATGCTGTTCATCGTAGCCCGTGAGCACCGGATCATCCGGAGCTGAATCGGCGACATCAGGATCGAGTGGCGGGGTCTTCATGGGTGTTACCAACAACTCCGTTGCTCGAATTTCGTCCCCTGTGTGTGGGCTTCTCTGCGTATTCCGACGATCGCGACCACCCGCTACGACGGATTGTGACCACCCATTCCGATCGATCGCGACCAGTGTGATGGTGCCGTCAGGTGCATTTTCTGATCTCAGTGTTTTGGCTCGACGTCAAGCGCGGTGGAGGCCGTCCCCGTAGTCGACAGGAGGGACCCGCGCGCGCTGCGGAGTGCTCCCACGGCTGACGCAGCAGCGCGCGCGGGAGATCCCTGTTGACCCACGGGGGCGGCCGGTGGGCTGGCGATGCGCTTCATATTTTTGCTCCCGTGGGCGGCTTGCCGTTGGCTGGCGGTGTGGCCGCGGCCGGCGCCAGCCGTTCCTCGTCGGCTTTGAGCTTGCGCATAGACGGGCCGTCGAGCTCGATCCGATAAGCGTTGTGGACAATACGATCCAGCACGGCGTCGCCGACGGTGGGCTCGCCGAACACGACAGAGTACCCCTATTTTGGAACGGGTCGTGTCTCACGTCACGATCACCGACCCGCATCATTTTCTGTTCGGGCACCGGCTTGAGGTGCTGAAGGAGCGGTCGGGACGCGGTCCCGCCTACGTTGTTGTCGCGCTGCCGGACGGACGGCGGCGGGGGGTTCGGATCGCGTCGACGGACCTTACCGAGACGTCGATCGCTTTCCGCCCGAACGCGGCCGACCTGCCGCGCATCAGTGTACGGACGCTGATCCCATTGATGCAACATTTGAGCGCGAGTCTGAGCCTTCTCGACGAGAAGGTGATTCGCGATGACCCACCGACCGCTCCCAGGTCGCGTTGCGTATCGACCCCTGCCAACGTTGGCAAAGCCATCCGGCCGTCCGACGGCCGACATTCCGCGCCTCTGGCCGAATCTGTCGACCGCGACGCAAACCCAGATTGCTCAAACGATCGCCGCGTTGATGCGGCGAATGCGAGCGATCCCCGGCACGCCCGGAAGGGGACTGGGTCGTGCTGATCAGCTCGACCGTCGCTGACGAGCGGCTCACGACCGCTCACCGAGCCAAGTTGGCCTATGTCTACGTGCGGCAGTCATCCGTGAACCAGGTGCGCCAGCATCAGGAGAGCACCGAGCTGCAGTACCGCCTTGTCGATCGCGCCATCGGTCTGGGCTGGCCGCCCGAGCGCGTCCAGGTGATTGACGAGGATCTGGGCAAATCCGGTGCTGGCGGCGTGGACCGTCATGGTTTCCAGAAGCTCATTGCCGAGATCGGCCTTGGCAACGCCGGTCTCGTGGTGAGTCTCGACGCTTCGCGCTTGGCCCGCAATAACCGGGACTGGCATCAGCTTCTCGAACTGTGCTCGGTATTTGGCGTGCTGATTGCGGATGGCGAGCGGCTTTACGATCCGCGCGCCTATCACGACCGCCTGCTGTTGGGCCTGTCCGGCATCATGAGCGAGGCGGAGCTGCATCAGCTTCGGATGCGCCTTCACCAAGGGGAACGCCAGAAGGCGGCGCGGGGCGAACTGCGGCTGCCGCTGCCGGCCGGGCTCGCCTACGATCGAGCGGGCACAATTGTTCTCAATCCGGATGAGGAGGTGCGGGCCCGTCTTCATCTCGTGTTTGCCAAATTCCGGGAACTGCAAAGCGCGCGTCGTGTGATGCGTTACTTGGACAGGAATGGATTGTCCTTGCCGGTTCGGCCGCTGCTTGGACCTTCTCCACACGAGATCGTCTGGCGTGCGCCAGATAGCACACGCGTCCTTAATATCCTTCAGAATCCGGCCTATGCTGGGGCGTATGTTTATGGCCGCCGGCAAAAGGATCCGAGCCGATGCCGGCCGGGATCGCTGACGGGAACGGTCAAGGTAGCGATCGCGGATTGGGCGGTTTGCCTCCACGCCGCTCACCCAGGCTATATCAGCTGGGAGGAGTTCATGGCCAACCAGGGGCGACTGGCAGATAACGTCTGCCGCTATGAGGCAGGACACTCTGGCGTACCGCGCAAGGGGGCAGCCCTGTTACAAGGAATTGCGGTCTGCGGTCGTTGTGGACGGCGCATGAGCATGCGCTACACGGGCCCGAATGCCGACTATCCGGTCTATTGCTGCCGCTCGGATCGGGACCAGCAAGGCAGTGCAATGTGCCAGGAAGTCCGGGCCTTGGCGGTTGACGCGCTGGTCGAGCGGATGGTCCTCGATGCCCTGGTGCCGGATCAGATTGAGATCGCACTCGCAGCCGCGGGCCAACTGGAGCAGGAGAGCCGTCAGCTCGAGCGCCAGTGGGCGCTTCGCGTGGAGCGCGCCCGCTACGAGGCCGAGCGCGCTCGGCGCCAGTATGACGCCGTAGAGCCCGAGAACCGTCTTGTGGCGCGCTCACTTGAGCGGGCTTGGGAAGAGAGGCTGCGTGTCGCAGAGGCGGTCGAGCAGGAGCATGCGCGTTGGCGCGGGCAAGAGCCGCTTCTGATTGGCCCGGCGGAATGCGCAGGGCTACAAGCGCTCGGCGAGAACCTACCGCGGATTTGGAACGCGGCCACCACGTCGGCAGCCGATCGCAAGCGCATTCTGCGATTTGTGATCCGCGAAGTCGTTCTTGATCAGAAGCGGACCCGAGGTCAGGTGTGGCTCAAGATCGTCTGGCAGACCGGTGCAACCAGCGAGCATCACGTGCAACGGCGCGTTCAGACCTACCGCGATTACATCGACATTGATCGGTTGCGGCAACGGATCGTCGAGTTGAATGCTGAACACAAAATGGATGCCGAGATCGCGGCAATACTCAATCAGGAAGGCTTCGTCGCGGCCCGAGGCTGCGCCTTCAAAGGCGAGAATGTCTGGCTGTTGCGTACCCGCTGGGGCATTCCCACCGTCAAAATCAACGGCGTGGACAAGAATCCGATGCGCTGGCCCGATGGAAGCTTCTCAATTCAGGGCGCTGCAGCCGAGCTCGGCGTCACCCCGCAAACGGTGTTCGATTATCTCGCGCGGGGATTGCTGGCAGGTCGTCAGTTAGCCAAAGGCCAGCCATGGCAGATCGAGCTCTCAGACGACCAAATCCGTCAGCTTCGCAATCGGGTACGACGCACCAAGCGTTCGAAGAAGGAGGCATCATGAAGTCATCGGCTCGCCAATAACCTCGTGCCAAGTTGCCACAGGGAGTTGGCTGGTGATGAGGATGGAGCCGCGGCCATGACGGTCCTCGACGATCTCCATGAGATCGCGCCGCTGACTGGCTGAGAGGCGGTCGGGTCGGCAAGCACCTTAGTCCCGACAAAGCTGTGAGCGAAGATTGCCTCCGGATGCAGGCCAACCGCATCGCCGTGCTTCTTGATGTCGATCATGCGCTGGTCCAGCGCAATATCCTCGACGCCCCCGAATTTCTCCCCGCCCAAGCTGTGAAGCGCATCGCCCGGACGAACGTCCGTGTCCTGTAAGGCGAACCTGTAGCGATGCACTGGTCTCTTGGCGGTGCCGCCAACGTGCTTGACAAATTCGAGGCCGGATAACCCGTCGCGCTCGTATAAGAGATCTTCGGCCGACAAGTCCCGCAGCCGGAAATACTCCCACCAGACCGCTTTGCCTTCTCGGCCGTGGTAATCCAGCATTGAAGCAAGTAGCCAGCGCGCCTGCTGCTCAGGGGTGCGCTCGCCAGCGTCATCAGGCACTCCGTGGGTCAGTCGCACAGCAAGGGTAGCGACTTTCTTTTGCCACGCGTCGAGTTCCGGGCTGACTTCCGCCTCTGGGATCGCTGGCCGATCAATCGACGCGCCGCTCTGGATAAGTTCGGCGCGCAGGGTCTCCAGCCAGTCGCGCAAGCCCTGCGTTGAAGCGCAATCGTCGCGGTTGTATCCGCAAATCGCAGCCTTGTCGGGCTCGGGAATGTTGCCGGCATCGGCGAGTTCAAGCCGCGCTTGCGTTCGTGCCATTACGACACGCACGTCCTCCAGGGATACCCCGCGCTCGAACCCATACAGGGGCTCAAGCTTCTTGATCGAATAGCTCTCTACGCTCGCGCGGATCGCATGCCGCACGACCGCATAAAGATCGACGAAGCGCTCGGCACGCAGAAGATTGTCGACGTCGTTCTCGCGTGTTGCGTAACGGCCCATTAAACGCTTAATGGCGGCCGGCTCGTAGGGGGCGAAGTGATAGATGTGAAGGTCAGGATGAGTTTGGAGCCGCTCAGCCACAAAGTCCATGAAGCGCTCGAAGGCCGCCCTCTCCTCCTGGCGCGTGGATGCCCAATCCCCAGTGTAGCGCGACGCACCCTGGTCGTCCGCGTAGAGGTACCCAAACAGGAATTCCAGGCCGCCCTCGCCAACGAAGGGATCACCCTCGAAATCAAAGAAGATGTCGCCTGCCGAGGGTTCCGGCAGTCGCGACAATCCAAATCCGGCAATCTGAGGCAGGGCCTCATAAATAACCGCTTCTTGTGCCCGACCATCGACCTGAATTCGTGCCTGTTCACGTATTTTTTCGTAACTTTGCACGGCGCCGCGATCGGGCCGCCACGGCAATGGCAGAGGAACGGTGGCCAACGCAGCCATAGTGTGAACGCCGCGCCTCTCAAGCTCGCCAGCTTGCGACTTGGTGATACCGGCGACGAGCGACAAGTGATCGTCGGCCCTGCGGCGCTCGTCGCAGTGGTTTCTCCATCGGCAAATGTCGCAATGCTCGATCGGCTCGGGATAGGCACCCTCTGTAGGTGACGCAATCGCGCGCTCGAGACTGCCTCTTACATGCCGGTAGTAGGCCGCGTAATCGGCTATCCGGTATGGTTCGGGCTGATATTGCGTTCCCGGCGTCACCACAAAGGCGGATGCGGGAGCGCTCCCTTGCATGAACGATACCAAGTCGGAGTAAAGTGAGATTTGGAGGACGGTACTGCCCTTTGTCTCGCGCGCGAGCTTGGTATCAGTAACCTCATAAGACCATGCGCCGAAGCGGCTTGGCATCTCGACTCGGCGCAGGACGTCGGCGCGCCCACTCCATTGTCCAGATTGGAAGGGCACCTTGGACAATGACAGTATCGCCACGCCGCATGGCCTCCGTGGTTGCCGCGACGACCCCTGCATCAATGCCAACACCATCGATCACTGTGACAGCGGCTCCGGCAGTCTTCAGATGTTCGATGAAACCTTGCTCATGCAGCGCGCCGCGCTCCGCAAGCGTTTCGAGGACAGGGTCCCAGATCTTTGGCTTCGCGAGCTCGCCATGCGCGACCTTGAGATCAAGCTCAGTCAGGTAATGGCAATTCAGGTGGCCGACCAGGTCGCCCGCGCTGAGTTGAAGTGTTTCGCCCATTCGCTGCATGTCTTAACCTCGATGCTCGCAAGCGAAGCCGGTGAGTTACAGGCTGCGTGCGATCTCGCCTATGGCATTGATTTCCGAGGTGTTCTGCCGAACCCATAAGGACCGCGCGAGCGGTCCAGGAACCTGATCCTTGAATTTGCCGGCTGCAATGTCCTTCACAAAGCCTGATAGTCGTACTGGATCGACCTCTTCTTCGGTCGCGAGAGCTTTCAATTTGGGCAAAGCCTCGGTCGCGTTGGTCTGGGCAAGTGTGAGCCCTAAGTCGTGTACTTGGCCCGGAAGGCCGGCCATTGCGGCGGCTGCGCCGAACACTGCCGTCGTCTGCGAACCGCGCCAAAGAAATACGTGAAGGTCCCGCTCTTCCTGCACAAAGGTCGTGGTCTCAAGCTTCAAGCTCTGAAACATCTCACGTCCCTCGGCCAGCAACTCTTGCCCCCTATCGTCGAGGTAGGGCGGCACGTCGGACGCCAGGTAGACCCGACGCATTTCCTCCGCGAGACGATTATGGAGACGTTCACCGTCGGCGCGTTCGAATCGCGGCACGACGCCGCCGGGATGTGGCGCCACGAACAGCGTGCTGGTCTTTTCGTCGATGTCTTGAACGATCCAACGACGACCGGCGAAAACCACAAGGCCATCCTTGTGAACCGGGTACGAGAGAGGAAGAGTTCCGAGTGTCTTGCCGCCCATGGTGAGGCGCCACTCCTCGGCCGATTCGAATACAGCGAAGAAGCTCCGCGACTGCACGGTGTGCTCGCCTTTTTCTGCCAGCATGATCAATCCGTCGCCGGACTGTTCGACGAACTGGATCGCGCCAGATGCAAGATGGCGTAGAAGTTCGGCGAACTCAGATACAGAGACGGCCGCAAAGGGGCCAGGACCGCACAATAGATCGTAGAGCGGTCGCGCCTTTATCCCGCCGCGCTCGGCAATGACGGAAAGTATTTGATGAATGAGAGTTGAGGCGACCTCCGGCACCTGGCCTGCCGGCTCCACAAATTTTTCCAGCAAGAGCCGAATGACGGCGACGGAGCGGATTGTGTTCGGCCGTAGCCGGTCGAGGATTCCAGACTCGTTATCAATATGCGGCTCGCGCACGTAGACCCGCAGGATCGAGGGCGTGCCGCGGCGACGTCCGGTCCGGCCGAGCCTTTGCCGCAGCGATGACAGCGAGCGCGGCGATCCGATTTGAGCCACGGACTTAACCGAGCCAATGTCCACACCGAGCTCAAGGGTCGATGTGCAGATCGCGGTTGTCGGGAGGTTACCGTCCTTGAGGCGATCCTCCAGCTCTTCCCGTAGCGTCTTGGAGAGGCTGCCATGGTGCGGAAAGAATTCATCGGGCACCTTGGCTTTTTCCGATCGCCGCCGCAACCGGTCGGCCGTCGACTCGACCGTACGTCGCGAGCTACCGAAAACCAGGTTGTTCGAGCCACGCAGAGTTCCAAAAAGGTGGTCGGCAATGGAATCGAGCGCGATCCTTCGCGGCACTTCTTCGGCGCCGGATCCGCCCTCGGCATGATCGGGATCGTCCAGTTCCGGTGGCTCGACATAGCCGCGTATCTGCAGGCGCAATTCGGGGGCGTCAGTTTTGGCTTCGAGGATTTCAACTGAGTCCTGATTGCTCGGCCGAAGCCACCTAGCGGCCTGTGGCAGGTCACCGATGGTGGCCGAGAGGCCCATACGCCGAGCTGGTTTTGACGCCATTGCATCGATACGGCGCAAGAGGCTGGCCAAATGGAGGCCACGCGGTCCTTGCAGAAACGAATGCAATTCGTCGATGACGATGAAGTCGGCCGTTGATAGCAGCCGCCGCGCATCGCCGGCGCGTCTCGTCAGCATGGCTTCGATTGATTCTGGCGTGATAAGTGCAACGCCTTGAGGGTTCGAAATAGCTCGCTTCTTGGCGGACTGTGGCGCATCGCCATGCCACTTGACGACGGGGATATCCATCTTGTCGCAAAGCTCGTCGAGGCGCTTGAACTGATCGTTGATGAGCGCTTTCAGCGGGCTGATATACAAGACGGAGAATCCCGCATCACTGCGGTCGGCGACCTGCGTGAGGATGGGCAGAAACGCGGCTTCCGTCTTTCCAGCAGCGGTGGTCGCAGCAATCAGGATATCGCGATGACCATCGATAACGGAGAGGATAGTGCGCGCCTGGATCTCACGAAGCTCATCCCAGCCCTGGTCGCGGATCCAGCGGCGGATGGTCGGATGGAGCTTATGGTAGGCCCCTTCAGGAGAGTCGGAGGCTGGTGAGCTCATCGCCCTCCCCGTCCGCGCCCGCCTCGGCTACATTGTCCGGCGTATCAGGGACGATCGAGACCGTTTCAAGAAGGCCTTGCCACGTCGTGCCGGGATTTTGCTCAAGTATGGACAGCATCTGGACGAACGCCTTGACCGTCGAGCGTGGCGTGCGGAAATAGGATTCGCCTATCTTGCGGTCGCAATACATCATGAAAGCTGTCAGCGCTTCGTCGGGAACCAGGTATTTCGCGGAATCGCCGCTGGCGAAGACCGCGCGGATATTGCCGAGCAGAACCAGCAGATCTTCTGGCGTGAGATTTTGCAGGCGGACCACGGGCCCCGAGAAATCGACACGCCCTTCACCGGCGAACACGTTCTCAGCGAGACGTGACTGCAACGCCTCGTAGCTGAAGACGCCGCGGCGGGTATCGAGCAGGAATTCCGGCGTGCCACACATCACGAAACCGATCCCTGACGTCGTGCCCTGCAGCGCATCATTTACGATGTTGAGAATCTGCTCATAGTTTTGCTTGCGCGCTTGCGCATTCTGCAGCTTGTAGATGTTGGCCATCTCGTCGAACATGACCAAGAGACCCGCATAGCCAGCAATCCGGACGAGACATGCGAGCGACTTCAATGACTCATAGACGGTCTCGTCGTCGATGATAGTCCTTACGCCGAGATCCTTCCTTGCATCCGTCTTGGTGGAATACTCACCACGTAGCCAGCGGATCGCGTTTTCCTTCAGCGAACCATTCGACTCCTCGCTGCCCCGCCAATAGGCCTTCAGCACCGTGGCAAAGTCGTAACCGCCCTGAAGACCGGAAATAGGCTCCAACTTCTGGTCAATCACAGTTTCAACCGCTACGCTTTTCTCGCCCGCTTCCTTCACGGCATCGGTGACCAGCCTCTCGATGACACTCTGCAGGGCGCTGCCCTCGGGCTTGTTTCGGGTCGCCATGTTGTTGACGGCCTCGGCATACAGTGCGCGACCTTGGCCTCCGCTGCCGTGAATGCGCCGGTTCGGTGACAAGTCAGCGTGCATGGTGACGCATTTCTTTTCGTGCGCAATCAAGCGGACCATGCCTGCGAAGAATGTCTTGCCGGCACCATAGGCTCCGATAACGAAGCGGACTGCCGACCCACCGTCGGCAACACGATCGATGTCGCGAAGCAACGCCGCTGTCTCCCCCACGCGACCCACCACGATATGCGGCAATCCAAGCCGCGGCACCACGCCTGCTGACAGAGCCTGGATAATCGTATCCCTCTCCTTCGAACGGATGGTCTTGGTAGCTTTCGTCATGCCGCACTCTCTCTTATCTCGGCGATGCGGTCGCGCAGATGCGGAGCGACCGCGACTTCATCCCCCTCCTCGATCAACGCTTCGTCAAAACGATCGAAGGACCAATCATTGATACGTTCAATAGCCCCGTCGGGGAGCAAGCGCATTTCTCGCGCATGGCGATCAAATTCCGACCGGCTCATCGCCCCGCGCAGTTCAAGCAATTCGAGCAGTTCGGTGTGGGGTCCGTCTAGCCCCTTCAGAGTGGCGGGCTGATCGGCCATGGCGGGCGGCGGTGGCGGCGCTTCCTCCTCGAATATCCCCGACAAGAGCGCGGAGACGGCATCGGTCTCCTGACGCGTGCGGGCGAGGCGAGCCGCGTCGAACCGAATTCTGCTGGCAGCAGGCGGGAGGGCTCGCGCGAGCGCCGACTCCTTCGGGATGGGGACGCCTGCGACGCGTTTTTCTTCACTGATTGCGATGGGTTCGTCAGAACGGGCGGCGGCGGCCTGATGAAGGCCCTCGTAAACGGCCTCTTTCGGCAACCCAAGCGACTTATGCAGCCGTTCCAGGAATTTTACTTCGGCGACGTCGGGGGTTGGATTGTCGCCGACAACCGCGAAGGCCGCGCCGGCGATCGCTCTGCGTTCCGCTTCGCCCATTTCCGCGAGCTTACGCATCACGCGGGCACGTTTGGGAGGACTATTGAAGGTGGTCACGGCGAAGGCAATCAGGCGCGCTTGTTCCACGCCAGACAAGTCTGAAGCGGCGCGGATACGGGCGATCGTCCGCTGCAACTCTTCGAAGGATGCATCGCCATCTGCCCCAGCGGCCAGAACGGCGACCTCGACCTGCGCCCGCATCGCCGTGAACGCAGTTCGCGCGGCATCGACCGGTCCGCCCGCTTGAGCCTTGAACACGAAAACCTGTTCGTCGGCGCGTGGCACGCTGCTGCCGTATCGCCGGTCGGGCTCGATCGCAACATCTATGGAATCCAGCGCGCGGCCGAGATCATCGGCGACCGCCGCGGAGATCTTTCCATCCGGGGGAACTTCGATCCCCGCCATTTCGAAGAGAATCTGGGCGGTCGTGCTGCCACGCCCTTGCTCGCCCATGACGGACACCAGCCGACGTCGGAAATCGCCGACAGCGACGAGCCCGGGCGTCCGTTGAAGATCGTCCGGCAGCATCGCCGCCGCCACCATTGAGTTTCGAAGGGCCGGCTTGCGGCCTACGAAACGGCTGAAAGTATCGAGCTCATCAGTGCACTCGGCGACCAGCCCCTGTAGCTTATCGAGAGGCTTGGAAATGCTAGACACATCCGGCCATTGTTGGTGCGGGCCAACGACCTCGACTTCAAATGCTGCGCTTGCCGCGCGATACCGCAGGGAAATGTTGCTCTTTGCGTTGACCGCAAGCCCTGCCGGAAAATGCTTTACAAAGCGGATGTTCCATAGCTGCACGAATTCCTCGAAGCAGCGGAGCGCGGGTGTCCTGAGATAGGTGTCGGGTGAAGCCAATGCCCATCGCAACGCATCCTCGGCGGAAAGTGACGGCGCGGCGGCGAGGCGCTCTCCTAGATGAAGACGGGTCGCAATATCCATCTCTGGACCACCCGCTCGCTCAGGTGACAGCGGCGGCAAGGGGAGCCGCGCGCCGTACCACACGCAGGCCGTGGTGACGAACGTAGTCGCGTAGCCACGAAAGGAGTTGTTGGTGCCATAAATCGTGAGCAGTCGCTCGACTTCGCGCACGAGCAGGGCCGCATCGTCGCCACGTTCAACGAAAAGACGATGTTCAAGCCCGTAGAAAAATACGAAGACATGGCCGATGCCGTAGGCAGGATTGCGCCGGCCGTCACGCATCCAATCCAGGAAGGCACGCCGTGCGGCGGGCGACATGTCCGAATAGGAGGGCCAATAGGGCATCGAATTGCCTTCGATGTCCGCACCAGCGGCCGCGACCGGCAGCGCGGGATTGATAGCATATTGCACAATCGCCCGCCCCGGCCCCGGAAGGTGTCCACCCAGGTAGAAGAGACCGCTCGCAATCTCAGCGTTACCTACGCGCGCCCGTTCACCGAGAGGAATCCACCTTGCCGGCGGCGCCTGTTGCCGCGTCGGACCGCTGCTTCGGACTGGCTGTCTAGCCGCGCGCGACGATTCTCCATGATCAAGTGCCGGTACGGCTTGAGATTTTCTGCGCGAGAGCAGATACGCCGAAAGGATAATGCCGCCGCATACGAGCACAAACGCGCTGATCGCCGCGGCGTTTTCGACCACGAATCGATAAACGGCCGAAACCGCGGCTGCCAGCAGGCCGAAAACGACCAGGAAAACTGTTCCGCCTGCGGAAGATGTACGCCGACGCCCCATGCTCGAAATACCGCGTACGTCCTTCAATAAGAACTCAAAAACTATCGCCGTAGGGTGAGTTTCGCATGCCATGCAACCAACAGCAAACCTTATCCCGCCAGGCTGGCGATTGTCGGCCCACATTCTGTCCCTGCTCTACTCCCCGCCGTTCGTCCGGCACGGTTGGAACTCCGCCCGATGGTCACCGCCGACACCGCGCCAACAATCTGCGATCCAATGCATTGCGGCTGGTCAGGTCCCGCTTTGCATACTGCGGGGGAGCTGCTCTATTCCACCGCCTTCACAGGCACGCTTCACGATTTCGCTTTGTCGAGCGGCAACGTCAAGGCGGCTGTATAGGAACGACCGCGACCGCCGTCGAAGTCGAACTCATAGAGCCGGACAGCGCCGAGCGCGGTCTGACGCTGGCCGAGAAAGAAGGTGAAAGCGTTGGGCGCAGCGACGAACAGGTGCGTGAAGCCGGCCCCGTCAGCCTTGGCAGTGCGGATCGCGCTGGTCGCCGCGTCGGCAAGCTCGAATGCGTGGCGGCCGCAAGTGACCGATTGCGCACCCGAACCGCAACTCGGCTTTAGGATCAGGATATTCCCGACATTCGGAAGAGCGGATTCGCAATATCGGCGCACATCGGCCGATACGTCATGCGTCAGGCCGACCGCGACTGCGAGGTCCGGTTGATCGGGCCGAAGTTCCACGGTTTCGGAGACGAGGGTCGGCCAGGTCGGATCGGGAATCACGTCATCGGCGGACCAGAGCCGCCGGCCCGTGCTTCGCTGTTCGAGCTCCACTTGGCGGCCGGACTTGATGTTTATGACCGAGCCCGCGGCGAAGGCAAGCGTAACGTGGGCGTCAAGCGCAAGTCGCAACCGCGGCTGGTCTTTGGCGGCCGCGAGGAGAAAGGTCCGCAGTGCGGGATAGAGTTTGGCGTCCCAGTCCGCGTCGCTGCGGATGTACCGTTCGTCGAAGGACGGAATCAGATCCAGGACCGCGTGACAGCGCTCCTCAAGCCGATCGAACGCGTGCTCAAAGGATTTCACGCCGTAGACGCGAGGGCCGCCCTGGGCCGCCCCGAGCATATCTTCTCGAGCGCATACGGCACGGAAGCTTTCGCGGTCGAACTCGACACGTCCCTGCGCCATCCACTGAAAGATGACGTCGTCGTAGGGGAACGCGCTCTGATTGGCCGGAATGCGGCGCAGTCCGACATAGGCGAACAACAGGTCTAGCTGATCGCGAAGCCCATCGAGCGTATCGGTCGCCTCACCGAAGGCGAGCGTGCGTGCGAGCAGCCGAAGCTCCGCCTCGTCGATGCCGAGATGCTCGCGCCAGGCTTTGCGCACGGCTCCTGCCCTGCTGTTGTCGGTCAGGAGAGCCATAGAGCCGCTCGAGCCGCATCGCGCCCGAGCGGGTGCCGACCATCTCGCGCAGCGGGTCATTGCGGTCGAGCCGCCAATTGGTCACCAGCTTGAAGCGCACGCCGCTGCCTTGCGGCGCATGGACAATCTGTGCTTCGCGCGCCCGCTGCAGCAATGAGCGGGCGTTGGCGTTGATGAACTCCGGATCGACCAGGTGTGAGTAACCGTAGCTGTCGGGTGTGACATGCCATTTGCACTGCATGTGCTTGCGCCGCAGCGGATCGCCATACTGGTCGACCGCACTGCGTGCCGGATCGTATTCGACCCAGATGTCGTCGAAACTCTTCGGGCCCGTCTCGAAACCCACGCGGACGATCGGGCTTTCGGGATCGAGCAGACGCGCCGCGTGATACCAGAACAGACGCGCCTGGAAGGTGTCCCCGTCACGCCGCACCGTTACCGCCTGGGTCATGGCTCCCTCACCTCGGCATCTCGACATCCCGGAAGGGAGGCGTCGGAATCATGGACCGGGCGATCTCGACCGCGCGCGCGCCGTCGACAGCCCTGGTCGGATAGGCGTCGAGGACGATGGTCGGCAGCAGCCGTTGCGTCAGGTCCGAAAAGGTGAAGCCGTGGTCGCGACCGCCGCGCTGCGGCCCGGTGGCCGAGACTAGGGCATCGATATGATGGTGACCGAGGCCGATGGTCTCCAGCCGGCTCGACAGCACGAAGCGGCGCTGCTCGTCGCCGGGACGCGCAAAACTCAGGACGTCAGCCGCTCTGCGCCGCACGGCCGGATCGAGCGCATTGAGGCGGTTGGTGCACATCAGGACGGCCGCCGGCAGTTTCGCATTGGCGATCCGATCGATGCCGCGGATGAAGGCGTTCACGCCGGCGCGGTCCTCGTGATGCATCTGAGCCGCCTCGCGCGACTGCGCCAGCGCGTCGGCCTCGTCGACCAGCAGGACCACAGCCCCACGCGCCCGGCCCGAAGCCGACTTGAGTTTGGTCGCCTCCGCCACGGTGTAGTCGAACGCTGCCGAGAGCAGCTGCGTCATTTCGCCGACCCGGCCCTGCCCGCGCGTCGACAGGCTGAGCGGAAAAAGCGTGATGTCGATCTTCTCCTGCCGCGCGACCGCATCGCCGATCGTCTCGGCGAGCTCGGTCTTTCCGGAGCCTACGTCGCCGGCGAGCACCACCAGTGGAGGCCGCCGCAGCACCGTGTCGAGCAAAGCCTGCGCACCCGGATGGTGCTTCTTCGCCCAATCGGCGAGGCCGCCGGGATTGACGAGCAGGCCGAGGATCTTCGCGAGGCGGTTCTTCTGCTCATCGAGCCCGACGAGCCGGGCGAGGCGCGCCTGTGGGTCGATGTCGGGATAGGTGATGCGGCGCTCGAAGAGCTCGTCGAGTGTCGGCTTGGTGTTCATCAGAAGCTCCTAACGGTAGCGCGGTCGAGGGCCCTGCCCCCGGACGAATAGGTGCGGTCGTTGGATAGGTAGCCCAAGACCCCGGGCTCGGCGGCACCGTTGCGCGCGAACGGCAAGGTCGCCTTGAAGGCTTCGCGCTCGGCCTGGCTGAGCCGGTCCCACGCCGCCGTGTAGGTCATATAGCTGTAAAAGGAGGCGCCGCTGATGTCGGCGCCTGGGCGGATGCGGCCGGGGTCGTCGTCGTCGGCCGACGCACCGGCGAGGTCACGGGCCGTATAACGAAGAGTCGGCTCGATCCACTTGCCATCCCTCTTGAAACCGTAAGTGACCGTGTCGAGATAACCGGCCCGCAGCATCTCGGTCGCCTCGGTCTCGTAGTCCGCGATGCTTTCGTCGGACGGCTTGCCGTAGAACCGCTGCATGCGCTTCAGGTCAGTTGCGACCTTGGCGGCCATGTGGCGGGCGTGGGTGACCGTGAAGGTTCTGCTTTCGGTATAGCTGTAGCTGTCGGACATGGTGGACCTCACGCCTGGAAGGAGGAGCCGAAGACCTTCTGCCAATAGGCGACGGTCAGTTGCTTGTTGGGAGCGGCAAGCGCCGCATCGATCGCGTCGCCGGCGTCGAGTGCGGCATCGACGATCGCGTCCGCGTTCGTTGTCGTGTAGAGGCGAGCGACGTTGTTCGTGGCGTTCACCGGATCAATGATCTGCACAGTGTCGGAGAACGTGCCGACCGACGAGGCCGGATAGTAGTCGCTGAACACGATCTGCTGCCGGAAGTCCGTGCGGGCGAGATAGGTAAAGAAGTGCTGAAGCGCCTCCGGATAGTCGGAGAGATCCAACCCGTCGTCGCAGAGCTTGGCGAGGATCATCTCGATCATGAAGGATTTGAAACGGAAGCCGTCCCGTTCCTGCTTCATGCGCCGGGCCCAGAACTTCACGAGCCGGACCACCTGCGCGAAATGCTTCTCCTGCGCGCGCTTGCGCTTGGCCGCGAATTCCAGATGCAGCGGAATGCTCGTCTTCAGGAACGAGCCGTCATCCTGGCTGACGAGGTTGCCATACCACTTCGGGTCACCATCATAGAGGATCGGCACCACGTCTACATCGAGCCCCGTCCCCCGGAAGGAGACGGTGACGGAATAGGTCTGCGGCTTGACCTGGTCGGGACTAAAATTGGGGAAGGCCTTGCGAAGCCGCTCGGCCAGATAGTCGAGCAAAGCCTGCACGTCCTTCGGCGCGTCGGCGCCGCTGATGTAGCAGGCGATGTCGATGTCATTGAGAGAACGAAGCGCCGTACCCTTCGCCAGGCTGCCCGAGAGCAGCATCTTCTTCAGTGTGAAGTCCGGATGCTCGGACAGATAGCCTTCCAGCTTCTCGCGAAGCCGCCGGGCCTGCGCCCGATACTCATCCGCCGTGTCCTTGGGCAGGTTCACTTTATCCTGCGCAAAGGTGGCGATTTCATCATGGCCGACGTGTTGCCGTCCCATATCCCGCTCCTGTTTGGCCGGCTCGCCCGAGGGGCGGCGGCGTTGAGACTAGGATATAATAGCCAAATTTTAGCTATTCAAGTGGCTAAATCTGGCTATTTGACCTTGACAAAATCCATTGATTCTCTATATCCTGCGGACAACGACGGAGGATGAGATGACGGCGAAGCGAACTATGACGCTGAACCTCACCGACGCCGAGATGCGGGTTCTGGACGAACTATCGGCCCGGAAGGACATCACCAAGACTGCCGTGCTCCGGCAGGCCTTGCGCCTCTATCAGACGATCGATGCTCGGGTCGAAAAGGGCGAAAAGCTCTTGTTCGAGAACGACGCGACGAAGGAGAAGGCGGAGTTGATGCTTCTATGACGGTCGACGTCTCGAAAATCTATCTTCTCGATGTTGCGACCGGTGCAAGCGTCGAAGCCGAGCTGCGCGATGCGATCGAGCAGGCGCAGCTCGACGACTGGCAGACGAAGTGGCGCCCTGCCCTGCTGACCGTACTTCAGGAGCTCGCGCGCAGAGGCGTGCCGATAGACCAGTGGCCGCAAAGCTGGCACTGGGATTGGACGCAGAAGACGACCCGCGTGCAAGGGCTCTTGGCCTTCCGCGGGTTCAGCGTCGTCGCTCTCGGCGAAACGCAAGGCCTGGCTCAGGTCGATCTGACCAAGACGGGCCGGGAAGCAAACCAGCGCGGCAAGCCGCTCGTGTATGTCGATTACCTCGAGGCTGCGCCATGGAACCGACCGGAGCTCGGGGCCGCCCCGCGCCTCCGCGGCGTGGGCTCGGCCCTCATCACGGCAGCCATCGCGCTCAGCGAAGACGAGGGTTTCAAGGGGCGCTTGGGGCTCCATTCCCTGCCCCAAGCCGATGATTACTACCGCAAGATCGGAATGACCGATCTGGGCCAGGACGTGGCGTACCAAAATTTAAGATACTTTGAGATGACCAGCGAGCAGGCTCGCGCGTTCTTCGAACAGGAGGGAGAACGATGAAAATTGAACGGAGTAAGGAGTGGTGGATGGCTCGAGCTCGTCGTGAAGGCGACGCCGCCGTCGGCGCCGGCTTGCTGGCGTTCGATCCGGTACCGGACGAGCGTCCGACCACGATTACGCAGACCGCTGCGGCCGAGGAAACCCAAATCGCTTTCGGCAAGTTCGTGAACCTGATGCGACGCCGTCGCGGTCTCTCCATGGAGAGACTGGCCGAGGTCGCCGAGCTCGACGCGAGCGAGTTGCTCGTGATCGAGAACGAAGTCCATTATGTTCCCGAGCCGCGAACGATCTTCAAACTGGCGCAGACCTTTGAGGTATCTCAGCGGCGCTTGATGCAGCTTGCCGGACTGACCGCGGCGAACGACGCCGGGTTGCGGCAGGAGGCTGTCCGATTCGCCGCCCGCTCCGAGGCTATGCAGAAGCTGACGCCGGAAGAAAATTCGGCTCTCGAGGCGTTCGTCGCCGTCTTGAGCGAACAGGACCCCAAGCGAGCCAAGTGAAGAACGTCAGCCTCGGACATCGAACGATCGCCGATATCGACGGACAGGTCGACAAGGTCCTACGGGGTCTTGGCAACCCGGAGCCGCCCATCGATCTGCGCGTTGTCCGGGACCTGCTGAAGCTCGACCGCGGCTACTATTCGACGACCGACGACAGCCTTTTGCGGGAGACTTTCTCGCGCATGAAGGTCGCAGGTCTTCAGGTTCTCCTCCGCCCGACGCTCCTGCGCGACGCGGTCCAAAATCTCAGCCTGAAGGCCCTGTATTTGCCCGACCAGAAGCGGATCCTGCTCGACCAGGATCTGCCTCTCCTCAAGCACCGCTGGAACGAGGCCCATGAGATCGGCCACGACATCATCCCTTGGCACACCGGGATGATGTTGGGCGATACGGAACAGACGCTCACGCCCGCCTGCCACCAAATCATGGAAGCCGAGGCGAACTACGCTGCCGGCCAGATGCTTTTTTCTCGCTGGTCGCTTCGTCTCCGAAGCGATCTCTTCGAGCCCGAGCCTTGCGTTCGTCAAAAGCTTGAGCAAGGGGTTCGGCAACACCATGACGTCCACGCTCTGGCGCTTCGTCGAACAGGGCCATGGTGGCCGGC
Source organism: Bradyrhizobium sp. RDI18 (assembly GCF_043203335.1). NCBI lineage: Bacteria > Pseudomonadati > Pseudomonadota > Alphaproteobacteria > Hyphomicrobiales > Nitrobacteraceae > Bradyrhizobium > Bradyrhizobium sp. RDI18. The sequence continues at coordinate 2,283,292 of NZ_JBICRN010000008.1, forward strand.
CGATCGTCGCCCTGGTCACAGGCCATCCGCATCCGGCACGGCGCAAGACCGATTTCGATCCTGCGAACCCATGCCGCTATTGCGTGGAATCTCCCCCATTCCGCCAACGTTTTGGCTCGCTGCGCGAGACCGATCTGTTCGCGACGATCGTCGGCTATTGTGGCGCGCAACGAGGCGGCAGCCTCGGTCGGAGCGAGGTGCTCCTGGCGGACCTCAACGGAGACCGGCACGTTTTCGATTTCGAGACGTTCTTCAATCGCCACGAGGCCTTGACGCTGGGCTATTGGCTGCGTTCACATAGCTCGCCCGTGCCTGTGCAATGATGCTGCGGGGGCGAGCGAACCGCCACCAAAAAAGGGGAACGATGGCGTGTTTAGTACACGCACAAGCAGGCCACGTGCGAGATTGTATCGCAATTCGTCCCAACGTGGCTTCGTGTGGATTTCAAATCGAAAGGAAATCGTTCGAAAAGGCGACTCGCACAGCCCTCTGCACTGACGTGATTAGTGTCAACGGCGGAGCACGACAGCCTTCCAATGCTTGGCTGCGATGAAAAGTGCGAGCAGGGAGAGGCAAGCAAACAGCCCCGGCTCGACCCCAGGCAGGATCGTCGCACTTCCCGTGCATGGGTCGATGGCCCCTTCGGTAAACAGCTTTGGCGGGAGCTTTAGCAACAGGGTTATAGTGGAAGTCGGGTGACCGTCGCGCGATGGGCCGCTGACAGGCGTGCACATGCAGACTCGGGAGGAGCAGCACAACCGCACCTGACATGGAAAGCTCCCACGCGTCGTCGCTGTGCTTGGTACTTGAGCCAGGATCCGGATCAGATCGATGCTGAAGCCAGGCTGTTCCTCGGCCATCTATTTGCGCAAGCTCCGGAACTCGCGACGGTCGCCGATCTGGCGAAGCGGTTTGTGTCCCTTCTTAGTGGTAGCGACATCGCCGAGCTCGATGAATGGATCACACAAGCAGGCAACAGCGAGCTCAAGAGCTTCGCCAACGGCATCGCGCGCGACATCGATGCGGTCCGAGGGGCAATAACGACCTCCTGGACAACCAGTCCGGTCGAAGGCCAGATCAGCAGGATCAAAGCCATCAAACGACAAATGTATGGCCGGGCAAGCTACCCGTTATTTGACGCGTCCTCCTGGCTGCTTGAGAGCGACCGGGCAACCTATCCAACCCCGATCGCTCATGCTGCACCAAATATGCGGAAGAACCGAGGAATGTCATGGGCGACTGGTGGTTTCGAGCGTGGGATCGCGTGCTCGCCAAAGGCCTCGTAGGATTGAGCGCCAGCCCAAGCGATCAACCCTACGACGGATGGCAGAGACGGCTCGCTTCAGACGAAGTCTGCCGCTCCAAAGATCCCTCCCCGACAGCTGCCAAGCGAACACCATTGCAGGATATACGGCATTGCTGTATATTACAGCAATGCTGGAGACCGATCAATGACTCAATATTCAACCAGTGATCTTTCCAGGAAGTCGGGGGATATCATCGCCGAAGCCCTGCGCCGGCCCGTCACCATTACCCAACGGAACAAGCCGCGTCTGGTGCTGCTCAGCATCGAAGACTACCGCAAGCTTACGGCCAGAGCCGACGCCCGGAAGGCCGGTCGGCTCGAGACGATGCCTGACGACTTGTTTGAGGACGTCAAGCGGGCCGTCGACGCCTATGAGCGGGAGAGCGACGAGACGTGAGCCGGGACGACTTCGCACCGGATGCGTGATCCGATTTCCCTATTTATGGGTGCGCGAAGCTGAGCGCGGGGAAACGGAAGGCCGCAAGCCTCGCCCGGTGGCTGTGGGTGTACGGATTGCCAGGCCGAAAGGTGAGGACTTGTTGGTGCTGTTTCCGATCACCAGTCAGCCGCCCTACTCCGATCGTTTTGCCGTCGAAATTCCTGAGAGGGAAAAGCGTCGTGCCGGTCTCGACGCTTCGCTACGCCTCTGGATCATCCTTGACGAATACAATCAGGACGTCATCGGCCAGTCGTTCTACCTTGAGCCAGAGCCGCCACTTGGCCATTTTAGCAAGGCGTTTTTTCTGCCGTTGATGAAAGAATTCATTGCCCGCCGCGCCAGCACGCGCGGCGTTAACCGACAGCGTTAGATGGACGTGCCTGCCAAGAGACCAGACCTTTCACCGGAGCAGCAGAATACGGCGGCCCTGATCCGGCAATTGCTCGGAAGGAGCATGGCCGACCGCTATGTCGACTTCTGCCAGCTGTCGGCTGGCGCGCTTCCGCTCCGGGTATCCATTCCGCTCGCGGCCCACGCCTTGCGGGAGCTTGAATCGGTTCTGCGGCAGACCTTGGCGGGGCCGATGAAGATTGCCGCCGACGTCACACCGGACGATCTCGCAAAAGTCGAAGCCACCAGGAAACACTTGCACGCAGCCGGCTTCAACGACGATCAATCGCGCCGCCAAGGAACTGCAGCCGCGGTTGAGTCACAAGGCACAGATTCAAGCGATCGTCGCGCGTCTCGGATTGGCAGCCGATGGCGATATCGCGCGCGCCTGGATTGCGATTTCGCAAGCACACGGCAAGGCGCATGGTCGCGCTCTCTATCAGTCGCTGGCGGTCGATGCAGAATTTCGCGCCCGATGGCAGGAGCCTCACGATTCTGCACGGCCCTGTCGAGAGCCGCCTGCGCCTTTGCGACCGCCTTCTCGCGTCGCTCACGTTCCTGGCCGCCGCGGCCTCTTCGCGCCGGCGCTCGACATCACGCCGTTTCGGCTCTTTGTTTAGCTCCGCTACCGCTGTCCGGGCAGCTTTGTCACTGATCGTCGGCGCCGTACGCTTCTTCGGCCTATCGCCGCGTTCACGTCCTGCTTCGTCGTGAAGGATGGCGCCACGGCCAGAACAAGACCCGGCGCGTCTACCGCGAGTTGGGCCTGCAACTGCGCAACAAAACGCCTAAGCGGCGCGTCAAAGCCAAGCGGCGCGATGACCGCTGAACTGCACCCGGCAGCAAGGCTGAGAATGCCTTTTAGTGTGCGCCTTCGGGGCCGGCGCCGAGCGCCGCCGCGATGGCGTTGCGGATGACTTGCTCCTCGGAGGCCGCGAACTCGACGCCCTTGGGCGGGCCGCGACATGAAGGCGAAGAGCTGGTAGTGCAACTCGCAGTTCGGTGAGCGCGTCACCGACGGCAGTCACGGCCGCGCCGACCTCAGTCAGGTCGCGGCCGGGACACCGTCATGTGACGCTCATTCATCGCCTCGGAGGCGAGAAGCTCGTCGCGGACATCGCCGCGATGCTCGGCGACGACCGAGCCAGCTTCGTCCGACATGTCGACCTGCCGCGAGACCCAGTCGATGTGTCTGGCGGCGTCAGGCCTATCGACGATGGCAAAACGTCTGGGGCGCGACGAACTCGCGCGGCCCGCGTCGAAGAAGGCGAGCGATTCATTGGCAGAGGCGGACACGATCTTACCAGTCAACTACCAACCCTATCAATTGATGGAGAAGACAGGTACATGGCAACCGTGATCCATGGACACCGTCAAGAAAGTTGCATCGGAATTGGGTCAAGAAGGATGAAAAGATCCTGCTGGGCACGGTAGCCCTGGTGGTGCTGGCCGCCTCTGCCGCTGATCTGGCCGCGCGGCTCTCCGAGCGAAGCGGTTCCTACATCGGTATCAATAGCGGTGGCGGCCCCGCGCGTCGATGCTGGCATCTCGTCAACGCTGGCGTTGTAGTCCGCGCTCCGCCCCTTGCTATCAGGGGCCATAGTGCGACAGGAGGCCCGCTCGGCGGCGAAATCCGCTTCCGCTGGCAGATAGCCAACTCGGTGTTCGGCATCGGGCGAACGGCAACTGCGCTGATTTCAAGGACTCCAACGCTAACCTCACTTTCGTAGTCCTCCAGGATGAAACCAGGGTTGATGCATTCGGCCTGCTCACGGGCCTGCTTGGCTACGCCTGGACTGACGTGCTGCTGTATGTGAAAGGCGGCGCTGCGGTCGCCCGCGATAAATATCAACTCTCCGAATTTGCGACTGGGCTGCCCCTCACCGACGGTAGCGAAACCCGGCGGGGCGGTACAGTAGGGGCGGACCTTGAGCGCTTTTTTCAATAACCGTCGGCGCTGAGTACGATTGCCTGTTCATTGGCCCTCGGAACGTGGACTTCTTTTCAACCGGGATCACGGGCATTTCCAGCGAGCGGCCCCGCAGGAACTGCCCGCATTGGGCAGGACATCGGCATCGGTTTGGTCCACGTGAACTAACGCTGGGACGTCGCGGACGTCTTTGATCGTCGCTTTGGTTCGAGGCGAACAACAAGAGGAACTGATGTCCAGAATTTTGGCTGTTGGGACGGTTTTGCCACCATTCCGAATTTCGCAAACCGAGGCCAATGTACTAGCGGGTCGCCACTTCGGATCTAGAATGGAGAAGCTGAAGAGGTATCTTACAGTATTCGATAATGCGCTAGTCGATCAGCGTTTCTTTTGTGTAGCGCCCGAATGGCTTCTCAGCGAGCATCGCATAAGTGAGACAAACCAGATATACTTGGAATATGCAAAGGAGCTCGCATGCAAAGCGACCGTGCTCTGTCTCAACAGGGCCGGCGTGAAGCCCGAACACGTCGATCGGATTATATTTGTCTCGTCGAGCGGGATAGCTACCCCCAGTCTCGATGTGGATGTGATCTCGAAGGTCGGACTGCGAACAAATGTACGACGGACGCCCATATTCGGCCTCGGATGTGCCGGAGGAGCATCGGGAGTTAGCTTGGCAGGAGCGATTTGCCGCGCAACGAGCGAACGCGTTCTCCTCATTGCTGTGGAGCTGACATTAGCCGAATGATCTCACCCCGAAGAACGTTGTTGCTTCAAGCCTCTTTGGGGATGGCGCTGCCGCGCTCCTAATCGGCCCAGCTGAAAGCGGCTCTGGCAAACTGGATATCGTAACAAATACGAGTTTGCTTTACCCCGACTCGACTTATTTAATGGGCTGGCATTTTGGCGACTCCGGATTTGCAGTCGTAGTCTCTGAGCGCATTCCATCAATGATTAGCGAATTGATGCCACATGCACTGCGGTCGTTGTAGCGGAGGATGGCATCCATTCTAACCAAGCGAAGAGCTTAATCTTTCATCCCGGCGGGAGAAAAGTATTGGAGGTTTGTGAGCAGGGCCTTGGGAGATCGTCTGAAAACTTCTTTTCCAGCTATGAAACTCTTCGACGTCATGGAAATATGTCGAGCGCAACTGTACTATTCGTTTTGGATCACGTGCTTGAGCATGAGGAGCAGGCGCCAGGATCATACGGAATCCTAGCTGCGTTCGGACCAGGGTTCTCGGCCGAACTGTCGTTACTGAAATGGGTTGACAGCGAAGCGGCTCAGCGAGGGTCTGCACATCTTGAGTCAGTCGGTGACGGATTGGCGCGGATCGCGTAGTAGTGGCCGGCATCAACAAATTCGTTGCCGGTGCTGCTGAGCGCCAGCGTGCCCGAGATGCGCACTCTGCCGCCGGTCTGCTCGGCCACCGCGTTAATGCCGCCGCACTGGAGGTGCCGATTTATGAAGGATGGCGGCGCGATGCATTACAATGTTCTCAACGACGATGACGGCCTCGATCCGGTGACCGTCCTCAACTTGGACCTCGGCAGGCGGCGGCAAATATGACGACATCTATGACCGAAGGCCTTTGATAATCGACGGTTCGAGCAAGAGGTGCCGATTACAACCCGCGCGCGGTTGTTCAGCCGCCCTTAAGCCGAGGTATGAGAATAACGTTGACGCCCAGCGGATTGTTAGGGGTCACCTCCCTCAACCCTGCAGCCAACTGCGCCATGTAGGGATGACCATGGATGTAAAAATTTGTCGTCGGCTGGAACGGCCTCGGGAAGGCGTCTACTCTATTCAGCACGCCGAGCAGGACGTCCGGGGCCAGTTGGGGACCGTGGTTCCAGCCCGAGCCTACGATGTGCGTGAAATCATCATCTAATCTCCTAGCCCGTACATCGAACGCCGGGCGTGACAACCGCCGCGGCAGGTCCAAATGGCTTGCCACGCCGGCTAATTTCCCCTCGACTTTCCCTTTCGAGCCGCTAGGCTCCCCCACATTCCGCGGACTGAACTGTCCCGCGAGTTTCTCGGTCCGAATTTTTCTCCAACTCCGCAACGAAGTCCGCGGTCCATCGCTGGATGGGATACGCTCGAAGCGTCCCCACCATGTCTTGCCAGCGCGAGATGCGCTCGGCAAGCGACATCGAAATTGCGGCCGAAATCTTGTCTGCTATGTCATCAATGTTGTTTGGATCGACGAGCAGCGCCTCCTTCAGCTCTTTGGCCGCGCCGGCAAATTTAGACAATATCAGCACACCGGGATCGTTCGGATCTTGCGCAGCGACATATTCTTTCGCCACCAGATTCATGCCGTCACGCAACGGCGTTACCACGGCAACTTTCGCTGCGCGGTAAAGAATTGCGAGGTCGGCCTGACTGAAGCCCTCCTCGAAATGACTAATCGGGGTCCAGTCGCCCCTACGATGGCGGCTATTGATATCGCAGACAAGGCGGGCGACATCTTTCTGCAGATTGCTGTAGGCCTCAATGCCGCTGCGCGACGGGGTGGCGATCTGCAATAGCGAGATGCTGTGCGCGAGATGCGGCCGTTCGGTCCACAGGCGGTTTAAAGCGTGGAGGCGTTTGTCGATACCCTTGGAGTAATCGATCCGATCGACGCTGATAGCAATCTTCTCGCTATTAAGACCGCGCCGTATCCACGAGATCCAGGGCTCCGAGGCCGCGTCGGCGCTCAATTCCGCGAACTTGACCGGATCGATGCCGATCGGAAACACTTGGGATCGCGTTTGGCCATGACCCGAGGTTACAACACAGTCCTCGATGGTAAGCCTGAGATGCCTGAGATCGGTGCTGACATAGGCGATGAAATTCCTCCGGTCCTCCTCGGTCTGAAAGCCGATCAGGTCGTAAGCCAACATCGCCTCGATCAGTTCGCGATGACGCGGCACACTCCGCATCATGGCTGGCAGCGGCCATGGCGTGTGCAGGAAGAAACCGATCGGCTGCTTGATGCCGACCTTACGCAGCTCAGTGCCGAGCGGGAGGAAATGATAATCATGCACCCAGAACGCGGTCGGCTCATCGAACCGGAGCAGTCTTTTTGCCATCACCGTGTTGATCTCGCGATAGCTGAGATAGTCTAACGCCGAGGCGTCGATCAGGTCGGTGCGCGAATGCAAGGCCGGCCATAGTGCCGAGTTGGCAAAGCCCTCATAGTAACGCCGATAATGCACGGCAGGCAGATTCAGCGTCACAAGCTTGCCTGCGCCGAGCGTCTCGACAGGCGGCGCTTTACCACAACCATTGCCCAATTGGCCCGAGGATCCCACCCAGATTGCTCCGGATTGTTCGACCACAGGGAGTAGCGCAGCCGCAAGGCCGCCTATCTTGGGTTGTTTGGCGTCGCCGCTGTCAGAGCTGGTCCCGGTCGTCTGAACAGAGTTTCCGCGTCGATAGGTGGAGCCTCTGCCGGGGTTAGGCTGCCATGCGGAGTGGCAGCGGGGTGAAGTAGGCGTGATCCGGCGTGCTGCCGTCAAGACTCGAATGGGGACGCCTGCTGTTATACAACGAGGTTTGAGAACGCCCACAGGACCGTTCTTCGCGAGGTTCTTTATCGATATCATCCTTGGTTTGGTTGCCGAGTTTGCGTTCATGGGGCCGTCGACAAGGCTGGCGATGTCGCCTTCCGCTGCACGCTGGATGGATCGCAAGCAGATCGTTGGCTGGAGGTTCCAGCATGGATGTTCGACCGGACGGCATGCCCTGAGGCGGAGCTTTTGGCAGCTCGGCCATTTGTCAGCATAACCGCACTTGCAGCGCTTTCTGCGCTTCTCGATCTGGCGTTGATGGATCGAGCGCCATCAGCTGCCCTGCTTTCTAGCGCATCCAGAGCCTCTCACGACCAGAATCGGGGAGCGACTCATGTCACGCGAGACGGCAATGCCAGGGAGCGGATACCGACACAATCGACAACCGCGGTCGCAGCCGCAGATGGATCTGTTCGGGAGCGGCCTGTCGAACGGCGCCCTCGGCGCGCCAGCATGGTCGGAACTGCCGGCGGAAGCGCGGGCGGCGCTGACCAGTCTGATGACGCAGTTGATTCTCGGCCATGCTGCGACGACAGCGACGCCGCGCGCGAAGGAGGTCGGCCATGATCTCTGACAAGATCAGGCCTCATCATCTCGAGCGCAAGGCGATTCTTTACGTGCGTCAGTCCTCGGCGCATCAGGTGTTGCACAATCGCGAGAGCAGCGCGTTGCAATACGCCATGCGGGACCGGCTGACGGCGCTCGGGTGGTCAGAGATCGACGTGATTGATGATGATCTCGGTCGTTCGGCCGCCGGCGGGGTCCAACGCGCCGGCTTCGAGCGGATGGTAGCGGAGGTTTGCCTCGGTAAGGTTGGTGCGGTTTGCGCCCGCGAGGTCTCGCGCTTCGCTCGCAACAGCCGAGATTGGCAGCAACTCATCGAGATGTGCCGCGTGGTCGATACCGTTCTGGTCGATCAGGAGACCATCTATGCGCCAAGGCACGGCAACGATCGCCTGTTGCTCGGGCTCAAGGGCAGCCTCAACGAGTACGAACTGGATCTGTTGCGCCAGCGCTCGCTCTCGGCCCGCTACGAGAAGGCGCGCCGGGGCGAGTTGGTGGTGGCGGCGCCGGTCGGGTTCGTGAAGTCCGGCGACCATTATGAGAAAGATCCGGATCGGCGGGTCCAGGAAGCGATCAAGCTGGTGTTCGACAAGGTCGAGGAACTGGGCAGCGCGCGACAGGCGCTCTGCTGGCTCCACGAGTACAATCTCGATCTGCCGGTAAAGCAGACCAATGGCGACACGGCCTGGCGGCGACCAAGCTACTCCGCCATCCACCGGATCATTGAGAACCCGGTCTACGGCGGCGCCTATGCCTATGGTAAGACGGCTGTCGCGACGGGATACGGTGCCGAGGGCGTGAGCGTGAAGATCCGCCGCAAGGCGCGGAACGAATGGTTGGCGCTGAAGCCCAACACCCACGATGGGTACGTGAGCTGGGAGAGGTTCGAGGCAATCCGCACCATGGTCAGCAACAACGTTCCCACCAGTCGGTATCACGGCGCGCCCAAGCATGGTGACGCGCTGCTGGCCGGTCTGATCCGCTGCAGGCGCTGCGGTCGCAAGCTCACACTCCGGTACTCCGGCATGAAGCGCCATATTCCGCGCTACAGCTGCAGCCGCGCCTGGATGGACAATGGCGGCCCTCATTGCATCGGCTTCGGCGGACTGCGCGTTGATGATGCCATCGAGGAAGCACTGCTCGGCGTCGTCGGTCCGGGCGCTATCGCCGCGGCGACCGCTGCCGCCAAGGAAGCCAGGGAACGGCGCGATCAGGTGCGCGATGCTCTCAGTCGCGACCTCGAAGCGGCGCGCTATGCCGTCGACCGGGCCTTCCGGCAATACGATGCCGCTGATCCCGCGAACCGGCTGGTGGCGGGCGAGCTTGAAGCGCGCTGGAACAGGGCGCTCGCCCACGTGGCGGAGGTCGAGGGCAAGATCGCCATGCATGATGCGGCGATGCCCGCCCCCATTGCCGATCCAGCTTCGCTTGGCGTTCTGGCCTCGAACCTCAAAACGGTCTGGGATGCGCCGACGACGGATGCGCGCCTCAAGAAGCGGATTGCGCGCACCGTCATCCATGAGGTCGTGGCCGATATCGACGATGCGGCCTCCGAGATCGTCCTCATCGTCCACTGGGTCGGCGGCGTTCACAGCGAGATACGCCTGCCCAAGCGCCGGCGCGGGCAGCGCAACAGCACCTCCGCCAACATCGTCGAAGCTGTGCGCCAACTGGTGCTGATCGCCAGCGACGATCTGATCGCCGGCCTGCTCAACCGCAACAGCCTCAAGACCGGTAACGGCAATCGCTGGACGCGCGAGCGTGTCACCTCGATGCGCTCGAACTATCGCATCCCGGTGTTCAAGCCCGCCGAGGACGGGATCGAGCCCTGGCTAAACCTCAGCAACGCGGCAAAGCTCCTCAAGATTGCGCCCAAGACGCTCCGGCTCGCCGCCGAAGCCGGCGAAATCGCAGCCATCCATCCGCTATCGGACGGCCCGTGGATTTTTGCTCGCGCCTTGCTGATAACAGCTGCCGCTCAATCTATCGCCGAACGAGCGCGACAGAACCCAAGATACCCCACGGGATCACATCCCAATCAGCAAAGTCTCTTCTCTTCAACAACATAGACAGATGGGTGTTCTGATGCGCGGTTGTAGAAGTCGAGATATCGGCCGATCGAGCTGCGCGCCTCGCTGACGCTGTCATAGGCCCGCAGGTACACCTCCTCGTATTTGATGCTGCGCCAGAGCCGTTCGACAAACACGTTGTCCCGCCATGCGCCCTTGCCGTCCATGCTGATCGCGATGCCGTTGTCGGCGAGCACGCCGGTAAAAGCCTGTCCGGTGAACTGCGAGCCCTGATCGGTGTTGAAGATGTCCGGCTTGCCGTGACGAGCCAAGGCATCCTCCAGCGTCTCGACGCAGAAGGTCGCTTCCATGGTGATCGACAGCCGCCACGACAGAACACGACGTGTTGCCCAGTCCAGCACCACGGCGAGATAGACGAAGCCACTCGCCATCGGGATGTAGGTGATGTCCATCGCCCAGACCTGGTTCGGTCGCGTGATCTCCATGCCGCGCAGCAGGTATGGATGGATCTTGTGGCCGGGCTCGGGTCTGGTGGTGCGCGGACGGCGATAGAGCGCCTCTATCCCCATCCGCCGCATCAGCGTCTTGACATGCCGGCGGCCGATCTTGCACCCCTCGGCAGCCAGCAGGCCTCTCAGCATTCGCGAACCGGCGAAGGGAAACTCCAGATGCAGCCGGTCGAGACGCCGCATGATCGCGAGATCGGCGTCCGGCACCGGCCGCGGCAGGTAATAAACGCTGCCGCGGCTGATCTGCAAAACTTCCGCCTGCCTGGTGATCGACAGATCATGCTCGCGGTCGATCATCGCTTTGCGCTCAGCAATCCCGCCTTGGTGAGCGCTCCTTCTAAAAAATCGTTCTCCAGCGTCAACTCCCCGATCTTGGCATGCAGCGACTTCACATCGATCGCAGGCGTGGCCGGCGCAGCGCTGCCAGATCCAAAAACTCCGGAAGCGCCGCCCTCCAGCTGCGCCTTCCACGCCGTAATCTGATTGGGGTGGACGTCGAACTGCTCGGCAAGCTGAGCTATCGTCCGGTCGCCCTTGACGGCGGCAAGCGCCACCTTCGCCTTGAAGGCCGGTGTGTGGTTCCGGCGTGCTCGTCTGCTCATCGTCACTCCTGATTCGCAGGCACCAGCGTGCCCGCTGTCAGGCAGAAACTCCACTTATCGACCTGTTCAAATTTGCGGAGCCGGCTCTGTCAACCCGGTTCGACACGACGATGAGATTCACAAGTCATCCTTGCCCGTCTGATCTGCCGTCACCCGGCGTTCAATCAATATGGCTTGATTATCGCTTCAACCAAGTCGAACCCAAATCACGCGCGCAGGCATTCAGTCTTGTTACTGGAAACAAGAAATCTAATGCAAAGATAGTCTTGCACGCAGTTGCGCGGTGTAGAACCGCGGAGACACACTAAGGCTCTCGCGTGGTTCCCATTCGCACGGTCTATTTATCGACGATTCCATACGCGCTTCGTCGGCTGCCACCAATCACAGCAGGTCGGCTCGAATGACGGGCGGGCCACGCACATCCCCTCGCCGACCCGCAAGGCAAATGTGGTCATTCCGGAGCCATTGCACCAACAGCTCCGCCTCGCGAGAGCAGCTTTCCAAAGGACTGCGAAGCACGGGTTTTGTGCAGACGGAAGAGCTTGTACCGTTCGGCAATCGCCGCAAGCCCCCTTATGATGCTGTCTTCTATCTGGTCGCTCAAGCGGAATCCGAGCCGATGAAGGCGCCGCGCAAGCAAGTCGCGGTTCTCCACGACACGATCGACGACCAAAGTCTTGCGGTTCGGCCATGTACGCAACGCTGGCTGATCTTCTTGCCCACCTAATCTGGTATGTGACACATAGACGCGTCCGCATAGGCGGAACGCAAGTCCGTCACGCTCGAGAAATATAGCGAAGAAGCGACAATTGTCTCGGCGGGTCTCATGCCCATTCTTATAAAGCCACGCACACTGGGTCTGTTGACCAAATGCGAGCGCCGTCCTCCCGGGGCAAGCCTCGTCATTTCCGTTTTCGCGATGTTCGACCTCGCCAACCCGAGCGCGGACCGTCTGGAAGGCGAGCAGGAACTTTGGGTGATCGCCGCGAAGGAGCTTCCCCCGGCAACCCTCTCGACATCGGCATGCCCAAGCCGCAAGCGGAAGTGCTCATCGGCGGACATGCGGCGGCGCCTGAGGGACGGCCGACGGAGCGCATGATGTTGGGCTGGACGCTCGGACCGATGCAGAAGCACCTTCTCGTGACCGGCGACCGTTATTGGCAGATGACCGCCTCCGGCTGGCGACCGACAGCCGCGCAACCATTCCGGCAAATGCCGCTAACGCGGCAACGCGCGTTCGGCGGGCCCGGCTACGCCGCGAACCCCGTCGGCGCCGGCCACGGGGCTCTTCGCCGCAGCATGGCCGGCGAACTGGTGGCGCTGCCCAACGTGGAAAACCCCGAGCACGCGATTCAGTTCATCGAAACGATCGCACCGCCCGCAGCCTTTGGACCAATGGCGCTCGATGATAAGGAGCGCCTGCGATACGCGGGGACCTATGACGCCGCGTGGCTGAAATCGGTTGCTCCCGCTCTGGCGAGCGATGCCGATCCGCGCCTTTTCCTGTTTGCGCCGCCAGACCAGCGCATGGCCGGCTTCATCTCGGGCGGAGAATCCTACGCGCTGCAGAACTTCTCCGCGGAGCATCCGTTGATCGAAGGCCGCCTGCCGGCCTTTCGCGTGCGCTGCTTCATCGGCTGGAGCGATGCGACGCGTGGCGTCACGGAACTGCCGACGCGCATCGATACCCTGTGGCTGTTCGCGGGAGCCCGCCGCGGCGTCATGATCTACCGCACCGCGACCGCCGTGCAGGAACTGGACGGCAGTGACGTTGGCGACATTATGGTCGCTTACGAACAACAAGGCGAGCCCGCGCGGCCGTTCGATCATTATCTGAATGTCCGGCAGCTGCGGCTCGACCCGACGACCGCCGCACGGTATGCCTTTTCGGAACATCAACTTGCCCCTGAGATTTCGGCTGCCGAACGCGAACGCCGCGCGGCGCGGCGTCGCTATTTGGCCGAACAGCGCGCAGCGCGGCAGCTGGCCTCCATGCGCTGGGCGCTCGAGCAGGAGTTCGCGGGCATTGAGCTTCCGCCTTCGCTGCGCCCGACGATCGAGATACCGTCGATCGAACCGTCAAGCATTCCGGAATTGTTGCCGGAGGAACTCGAGAGTGGCGAGATCGAATTGGCCGAGATCCTCGACGCCTTGGAGACGGTACAGGCCAAGGCAGAATCCGATCTCGACAAGCTTGACGCTCAATATCAACCCGTGCGCGCGGCCTATGAAAAGATTGCCAGTCGAAACGCCGCATCAAGCGATATCGACGCCTTGCTTGCCGCGATCGGTTCCACGGACGCTGCGCAGTCGATGGACGCAAGCTTTGAGCAAGCTCCGCCATTCCCTGCGCTGCCGGACACTGATCCGGCCCTCATGGGCGATATCGAAGACAAGCTCGCGCGGGCGAAAAACTGGCGTCGCGAAATCCTTGGCGCAGCAACGCAACCGCTCGACGAGCAAAAACAATCCGAACTTGCACATGCTCGTTTCTTTAACTTGGCGGCTGGACGACCGCTCGAACCGATACGCAACGCCATATCGGACGGCGCCTTTTCGCTTCCCGATATTCCCGCGCTTGTACTTCCGGAAGAAACGCGGAGCCTCACGCCAGAGGCGCCGCCGCGCCTGACCATTGACGACATACTGGCGCAGATCGAGGCCTCCGGTACACCGCCTGACGCCGCCCAACGAGCGCATACGGCCCTCGCCGATGCTGAAGCGGCGCTCAGAAGGGCCCTTCCTGCGTTACCGTCCGATGACCGCCCGCCGTTCGAGGCCTTGAATGCGCCGCATCAAACGGCAAGCGCTGATGAGCCCGAAGGAAGGATCGCCGCGGCTAAAGCGGAATCTACGAAAGCATTGACCGTCCTGCGGACCGAGATCGATAAAGCCGAGGGCCAGTTGGCAGCCGGCATGGCCGCAGCAAGGCTCGCCTCACCCAAGCCGCTCAGGCCTGAAACGATGCTGGCACCAGCTGTCGCACGCGCGCTGGGGGATCTGGTGGAAGAGGAGTTCCGGCGCGGCGGCACGATTGCTGGTCGCGATCTAGCCGGCGCCGACCTCTCCGGGCGGCGATTCGCGAACGCGGACTTCTCCGGCGCCTTTCTTGAGCGCGCGAAGCTGAGCGGGACCAACCTGGCCGGCGCAAAACTGATGAAAGCCGCACTGTCCGGCGCAACGCTCATCAACGCTGATTTAAGCGCGACCGATCTCACCGAAGCCAATCTCGGTGAAGCCGACTGCCGCGGAACGCGTTTCGCAGGCAGCCAGCTTGTGCGCACCAATCTTCTCGGCGCGCGCATGATGGGCGCATCCTTCGACCAAGCACGGCTTGGCGAGCTCCAGGTTTTGCGGGTACCGATGATCGGGGCAACCTTCCGTTCTGCGCAAATACATCAATGCTCCTTCATCAAAGCCGACCTCGAGAACAGCGTTTGGGGGGACGCCGTCCTCGAGCGCGGACAATTCATGGATTTATCGCTGTCTGGAGCGAGCTTTGCTGGCGCGCGACTTAAGCAAACCTGCTTTCTCAAAGTGGCAGCGCCCCAACTCGATCTCAGCAGCTCGCAATTTGACCAAGTCAGCTTCATCGGCGACATCGATCTGCGCGACGCCCGCTTCGGCCGCAGCAGCGCCGAGGCGCTCTCTTTTCAGGCGGCCGACCTCAGCGGCACCGACTTCACCATGGCTCGACTGAACGGTGTTTATTTCGGCAAGTCGACGCTGGCGCGCGCCATCTTCCGAATGACATCGCTGAAACGCGCGGTCTTCACTGGCAACGATCTGCGCGGCACCGACTTCTATGCCGCTAACCTGCTCGAGGCACATCTCAATGAAGCCGACCTCACCGGCGCCAGTCTACGCCATGCAAATCTTTATGGCGCCGACCTGATGGATACTTCTTTGGTCGCGACCGATTTGAGCAACGCAAATATCGACCGCACCGTCCTGATGGTCACGCGCCATGTCAATTGATCTCTTATTGCAGTCGGTCGACCATAAGTTCCCCGTACGCGAAGCCAACCTCGATGGCCAGATGCTGTCTGGACTGAGCCTGAACGATGGCGTTGTGCTGAGTTCTTCTTTTCGCGGCAGCCAGTTCACGCGTGCCCGCCTGACCGGCATGACGTTTCAGGACTGCGATTTCAGCGGCGCTTCCTTCGCCGATGCTTACCTTCAAAAATGCATACTTGTCGGTTGCCGCGCTGGCGGATCCGACTGGCGGCGGGCGCGCTTCACCCAGTCGACGTTCATGACATCAGATTTCAGTCATAGCGACTTTAGCGAGACGCGGCTCAGCCAGACGACAGCGATGCGTTGCATGTTGGCCCAGACGATCCTGAGCAAGGCCACCCTATCTCAAAGCGCTCTCATGGATTGTGACCTCGCCAATGTCGTGCTCGACAACGCCACGCTGACGAACGCCGCCATAACGCAGGCCGATTTGCGCAGTGCACAGCTCACGGGATTACGTTGCGACACGATTCTTTTCTCGGAATGCGATCTGTCGGAGCGGGACCTCTCCGGGCTGATGCTTGCGCGAGCAAACTTGAGCGGCGCCAAGCTGAACCGCACAAACCTGTCCGGAGCAGACCTCTCCGGTGCGGTGTTGGCGGGCGCGAGCCTCGTTGGCGCCGACCTCTCCAGCGCGACCGCCCCGAACACGCTGTTTGTCAGGGCTGACCTGCGAGCCGCAACGCTGCGTGATGCCGATTTGACGCAATGCATCTTCGTAGAGGCGTGCCTCGACGGCTGCGATCTTTCTGGCACAACATTGGCGACGGCCGTTTTCACACGTGCATCGGCCAAGTTCGCCTTGTTTGCCGGCGCCGACATGTCCTATGCGCTGATGCACCACGCCAAGGTTGATGGCAGCGATTTTTCCGGCTCGCGCTTTCTGCGCACTGACTTTCACTGCGCGTCGACCGAAGGCAGTCTGTTCGTGACCCAGCGTGGGAGTGCCCTGCATACTGTGCCGGAACGCGCCGTCGCTGAACTCTACAATGCAAGCCGCGTCATCCCTCTCAACGGAGTGAGCTAAACAAATGACTTTTGTCAATTCAAGTGGCCCGATGTCGGCGGAGGATCAAGCGTTTCCCGACGTCTGCAACACGCCATCCGGTCCCGCCGTTGTGCCTACCCCCTATCCAAACGTCGCTATGAACACGACGGCTATTCCTACGCAGTCTCGGTTCCTGATCATGTGTATGCCTGCACACAACATGACGACCGAGCGCGCGACATCGATGGGTGATAGCGCAGGTGTGGCCCTCGGCGTCATCTCTGGCCTTGTCATGGGTCCGAGCCGCGCCAAAGCGGGATCGGACAATTTGTCAATCGGCGGGTCACCGGCAACCAAAATGGGGATGCCGACTAAGCAGAATGGTGCCAACCCGAACGCGTTCGGACTTTCGATATCGCCCTCTCAAACCCGCTTGATGGCGCACCGCTAAGGTACCCACAGCCACACGATTAGGGAAGCCTACTATGCCAAATGCCTATACCCGACTGGTCGTTCCAGAAACACCGTCTTCTCCCCTGACCAAGTCGAGTTATCTGCGCCTCGGTTCTTATTCGGACGAAGAAGAAAAACTTGTCACGGGTCTCACAACGACTATTGGCGAAAGTCCAGCTGCGATCAGCAAACATGAAAGCGACAATGCCGGCTTACTTGCCTTCACCAACAAGGACTTCCAGGCAAATATCGAAGGCGCTGCACTGCTCAAAATCGGTCGCGGTCAGACCACGGAGGTCACGAACGGCAACTCCCAACATCAGGTCTCGAAAGGCACTTATGAGATCTCCGCCGAGAATGGCGTGTCAATCAGTGCTGGCGCTAATGGGACGCCTGCGGACATCATCCTGACGGCCTCGAACCGCGTCAAGCTCATCAACAACGGCCACAAGCTGGAAACGACCGTTGGCAACTCGGAAAAGCAGACGATGGGCGACACCAAGGAATTCTTTCAAGGCACTAAATTCACCTGCATGAGAGGCGCAGCTACCACGCTGGCGATGGCCAATAACGTATGCATGTTCTTTGGAGAAGCGTTCACCTTCAAGATCTCAAGAGAATGTTCATTCAATCTGAGCGATATGAACTCTGTCACGATCGGCAACAAACTTGACATTGTCGAAGGAAACGACGTCAAGCAAGTGATCGGCAATTCGGCCAAGTGTGTTTTTGGACCCGACTTCAAGTCGGCCGATAGTGATACCAAGATTCTCAGGACAAGCAATTTCAAGCTCGCGCCCGTTGACGACTTGAAGGTGGTCGGCCGCGACGGCAAGGTCTGCAAGATGAGCGTGTCCGTAACGGAAGAAGAATTGCGTCAGGGAAAGTCAAGCACGGAACAGTACGAGCTTGTGACCCGAGCAGCTGAGATCATGTCCAGCACCGGCAATGAGGAAGTCATACAAAAGAAGTCGATAAATTTCATGTAGCCGGCTGGAGAGCAGGAATGACGATGACGATCCGTGCCACAAACACCGACATCTTGGCGATGGCCGAGCGCTTGCTTGAACCTGGACATCACACAGCCCGTGTAGTGTCAGTCAGCGATGATGGCACTGCGATGGAGGTCGAAGTCGCTGGCGCTCGTCACACGGCGACGGTGGCTGTTGGCTGCCTGGTCCGGCCTATACCACGGGACATGGTGCTGCTCTTCGCTAACGTGGAGCAAGCCTTCGTCGTGACCGTGCTCGAGCGGGCGGCTTCCAATGGTGGCATGGTCGGCCTACCCGGGGGGCGCAATATGTCGATTGAGGGCGAGACCATCACCATCGCCGCGCGCCAGCGCATATCCTTGCGCGCCGATAGTATCGATCTGCAGGCTAAGTTGTTTGCGGTGCTCGCGAACAAAGGCACCTGGATCGGCAAGCTCTACACGTTAGTCGCGGACCGTGTCCGATGCTCGGCGCGGATTAAGGAGGCGAGCGCCGAGTTGCTTACGGTGAAGGCGGTCGAGCGTGTCGCGGTGATCGAGCGTATTGACTCATTGCAGACCGAAACCCAGGCCATTAGGGTCACCGGCATTGCCTCCGAGATAGCCCACAGCAAAGTCATCGCGGTGAGCGAGGATCTCCGCCTCGACGGCAAACGCGTCACGGTTGCATAGCACAGATGCTGTCCACTGGCATGCCGGCTCCGACCCGGCAGGAGAGGGTTAGAACGGTCCAGGAGTTTATCGCGGCCGGCCGTCTCGAGGAGGCGGAGGCGCTACTGGAGGAGGTCGCCACCACAAGTGATCCCGATACGCTCAATGCGAGGGCCACACTGGCACTTGCGCGGCGGCGGATCGAGTTTGCCTTCGACATGCTGTCGGAAGCGGCGACCATCTACCCCGAACACGCCGGCCTCACCAACAATCTCGGCATCGCCCACGGATTGCTCGGCCGCGCTGAGGAGGCGGTGATTTGCCTCGAACGCGCGGCGGCTCTCGCTCCGCGCAACGAGGAGATTAAGCTAGCGCTCGCTCATGCCCTACTGAGCCGCGGCAACGTTGCGGAAGCCCGCGCGATGACGGAGACCGTTGTCCGACACGAGCCAGGGAATGCGCGTGCCCTCCTTCAACTCGGCGCCATCGAGTTCGCCTTGGGCCACAGCTCGTCGGCTGAGGCCGCCCTGCTTCGTGCGCTTGAGATTGCTCCGGACGATCCCGATGCGCTGGTCAATTTATCGGTGCTCATGCTCGAACGCAGCCGCTTCGACGAGGCGCTCAACCTTGCGGAACGCGCGCATCTGCGCGCCCCGCTCGATACAGCCGGGCTCTTTCATCTGGCTTATTGCCGCGCCGCAACCGGACTCTGGCCGCAGGCGGAGGCCACCTGCAAGAAACTGCTCGCCTATGCGCCGGCTCATGTTGGTGCGCGCGAAATCGTGGCCCGCGTTACGATTGCCAAGGGTGAGGTGGACCGAGGCATTGCGCAACTGACGGAATTCGTTCGCGCTCGCAAATTGGATCCTTCCGCCGCGCTTGCTCTGGCGCGTGTCCTGCATCTCGTTGGCCGGTTCGATGAATCCCTCAAGCTTGTCAGCCACGTCGTGAACACGCGACCAGAGAGCGAAGCAGCGAAGTCTCTACAGACGACGCTTAAACTGACGCTCGGTCACTTCCCGACACCTGATCCGGCCGCCTTGGCGCTTGTGCCGCAGATAGTTGTGCCGCCGACGACGGGCGCCCTCGAATTCGTAGCACTCGTTCGTCTCTTGCGTCGGCTGACGAGCCAGCAAAATGTGCATGTGGTCGCGGAGCCACGTTACCAGGCTCTTCTTGCCGGCCTCGCTGAGCAGGTCATTTCGGACGAGCCGAGGCCCGAGCTCTCAGCTATGCCGTTGCAATCGTTATTGCGCGTTCTGTCGACCGACGCCCGCAACATTGCCGATGGCATTCCCTACCTACGCCCCGAAGCCGAACTGTTCGCCAAATGGCGGGATGCTCTGGCCGCGTTCGCAAGGCCTTTGGTGGGCATCGTGTGGGAGGATGGCGCTCTCGGCCTCTCGATGGAGCAGGTCGCCGCCGTGATCTCTCACTCCGTCACCCCGGTCAGTTTGATGAGCGGGGCGCAACGGCATGACATGAAACGATGGAGTCGCCCGATCGATGCTGGTGTGCATATCGAGTGTCCTGCGGAATTGATCGCAGCGATCGCCAATCTCGACGCCGTGGTTGGGCCCGACAGCTTCGCCGTCCATATCGCCGGAGCGCTCGGCGTTCCCGGCGTGGTCTTCGTGCCGCGCGGTTATCCCTGGTATTGGGCTCAGGCCGACGGCAAGCCATTGTGGTATCCTTCATTCGAGGTTGTCGTGCAGGAACGGTTCGGCCATTGGTCCGGCGCGATCGACGAAGGTCGGCGCCGGCTCGAGACCCTGCTGCGCACACGAACGATTGACTGAGCGGCGCTCCCACAGCATCGCGGCAAGCCCAAGTCGCTGGTTGCTGAAGCTGCGATTGCCTGCTTCCTTTCTCCAGACGATTGCGATTGGCGGCTGGGCTGCGATAGCCAAAGGGGCGAACGCATCGCGCACGTGCTCGAGCGGCTTGAACGCAATGAAAGTGTCACGTTCGAGACAATCACGTTGTTCATCCGCTTTTGGATGACGGTAACATCCGAAGGGCGTTACGCGAGACTTGCCGCCCATGAGAACGTCTCTATCTAGGAGTCACAGGTCCTGCTTGATCTGGTCAGATTTGGAGGTGAATGTGATGAATCCCGTCAACAATATCAACAGAGTCGACGGCCGCAGATTTCGTGCAGACGTACTACGTCCAGCTGCAACTGTTCGGCCGGTCCTTGATCGCTGCTTCATCAATCGTCGGTGATCACCATCCGTGGTGACGGCTATCGGGCTTCGAGAAGAGCCGTTCCGGCGGGGAAGCATGCGTGCAATGAGATCGGACCTAACTCGTGTTCCAGCTCAGACCGCCTCGAGAGCGTCGCTCGCTAATACACCACTCCTTACGGCGTCAACGCTGCTTCGAGAGATATCTGCCGCCGTAATACTCTCGCGCGGCCTTCCGACACACCCCCATGTAGAACTCATCCGCGTCTTCGGTGGTGTAACCAGCGCCGACGAAGCAGCCGCGTGCCACCTCGTGGAGCGAGTGCCGTATTGACGACGTGTCGTCGTATACGGCGTTAAGGCACGCGACGATGACTATAACGTCCTCCTTTGAGAGGCGGGGCAGGCCACTCATCAAGCGCGCGTGATTGATGCAGGCGACGGCATTGGCGCACGTGAACGAATCGCCCAACCCTGAGCAATCCTCGAACCCATTGCCCTGCTCGTTCAACTTGAAGTGCGCGATGGGCAGATCTTTCATGATATCGATCTCCTTGTGGTTCAACTCCTCACCTATCACGGGATCATGACCCGATCGCCTCTCCTGAAGCCAGACGTCGAGTTGGTGTAGTCCCGGCCCAACCCAGCTTTTGTTGCGTTTGAGCGGGTTCTTATTTGGATCTTCGAACATAAGCGTCGCATCGAGCTTGTCGGTTTCCGCCCGTGATAGCCAACCGTGCTCGTACATGGCCTGCATCACGACGTTCTCAGCGTGTCCCCAATGCTCGTCCGCAGCGTAGACCTGCCTGAAGTTCAGGATGGCTTGGCCAGCCGCGAACTGGGCCTCCTCTCTGAGACCGCCGTCCTTGTCGAGCAGCGCCTCCAGCCTGTCGATGCATCGCTTGAAAGTTAGTCCCTTCTCGCTCTGGAAGGTGGCGTCCCGGAAGTGCTGAACGCCCTTGTTCACGAAAGGTTGGGTGATCGACCTCGAGGTGTAGCCATAAGCACCAGTTTCATCGTTGAGCACGCCCGTCAGTGCGTACTTGTTCTTTCTGTCGTATAGCGGGCTGTTCGTCAGGTCCGGATCCTTCGGCACTTTGGATGGCCTGTACTTGGCCACGCACTCGTCCTTCACGAGATGACCCTTCATGCAGCTCAGGTTCAGCACAAGAGAAGTGTGCGCCGCTATGGAATCCACCAGGCGACCAACGTGTACATAGGTCGCCGCCCGGTAATCGATCATCGTTACGAACAGGTTGTTACCGCAAGTACGGATTGGATTGAGGGGACGTTCATTGAGGCGCCGAGTGTCAGGGTCGGCAGCGTGATACGACGTGTAATACTCCCTCGCCTTCGCCTGAGCCAACCTAAGCCGTTCGTTACTGGTGAAGCCTTTCTTCCCGTCGTGCAGTGATGTGGTAGAAAGGAAAAAGTCGTTTGCGACCTCATTATAGGCGTAGCCCGCGCCCGCGAGATACAATCCGTATTTCACTGCGCGCGCAAAGTTTGGCCCGTCTCCCCTCCCGCCTTTCGCTCCGTCTCCATTATTCGTTCCCTTCCCGACCTGCCGCACTACAGAGCTCCTCCCAGTTGGAGTTGCCACACTCCGGGCACTGACCGCAGCAAGTGAATGCCCCTCTCCATTGAGCGCAGTCATCGCACTCGGGGTCTCGGCCTGTCCGCCGACGATTTGCCAAACCTGGGAGCGAAGCGCAGCAAGTGAATGACCCGCCTGGTGAAACGCACTGAGCATACTTGGGGCCTCAGCCTGGCCGCCAACGATCCGCCAAACCCGGGAACGTAGAGAAGCAAGCGAATTGCCCATTTCGTGGAACGCGGTCATGGCGCTAAGCTGTCAGGCAGTCCACAAACGATCCGCCGGTTGAGTCCCGAACGCCGTGAAGGCTGGTTGTTCCCAATTCGCATTCATGTTCGTCAATCACTACCCATGACGCAGGATCAACAGTACGATTCCGGCACCCTGTTCGGCTACACGCGCGATATTTCGGTCCGAACACGACCCACTTGATGCACCGCGAGGCCCTAAAGCCACCAAATGAACCGGCGTATCTTTGCCGCATGTCTACGTTGTGCGTCCGACAATTCGTCCGATCAGCAGGCATATGAGCCCGGCTTGCTCAATTGGCCAAGCCCAATGCACCAATCGGCAATGGCAGCCAATGCTCCCGGCCTATCCAACATTCTGTTGAGCAAGGCTGGACCGATCTACCTACTCTTAGCATTGTCTGCACACTGCCGTGAAGCAGACCCGGCATGGCCACTTCCAAGTCCTGCGACGCGTCGAATGTGCGCAATGTATCCACCATGTACCGGACGGTGCCTGGGACCAAGTACACCGTCCTTGGCTTGGCGGGGGTGCATAGCGCTTCGTAGACGCCGCAAAACGGCGACAGCGCAAACGTCGCGGCGTTGTCACCATTTATCCTCGCCGCTGGTGCTGCCGGGCACGTGCTCCCATTTCACTTCTTTGTAGGTGAACGACCAGTCTTCCATGTTCTGAAAGAAGTTGTTCTGCGGATTGATCGTCAGCGGCACATAAGCCTTGCCCTCGACTAACGTCGCGTTCTTCCAGCTTATTTTGAAGAAGTTCTGCGGCTGCGGCATGCCCCCTGGATCGGTGCGGTAGAACTCGCAGACCACCTCTTCGAGCACCTCGTTGGTGGCCAGCGCCTGCCATAGCAGCGGCGAGGCCCGATCGAAAAACTTGGTGAAGAGCACCGGCTGGTGGTTGCGAGCGCCCGTGGCGACACCGCTCGTCACATCGCGCGGAACGATGATGCCGCTGGTGAAGGCGACAACGGTGATCTTCCCTTGCTTACCCGCATCACCCTTGCCGACCTGCCCGATGCTGACCGTCTTGGAGGCATCCTTGGAGATGTCGCCCTGCTTCTTTCCCTTGATTGTCATGTAGGCTTCAAGTGACACGTTCGTCTCCCAATCTCTGGCATACGCCGGCACACACGGCACGATGGACATGGCAACATCCGTGCCAAGAGCCGTGTGCACCCGACACCTGAATTTTCGGGCCTTCCGGACGTGATGGTCAATAGGGCTGGGCAGATTTCCAGGCACCGGCACCCATCACGCAAAGACCTCGTCGCGATCGAGACAGCAGTCCGTCACGGCATGACAGGGCCGACCTGTTCCAATTGACACTCGACCTCGAGAAATGCACGTGTGGCAACGTCGAGGACAGCCTGCCCCGTCACACGGTAACCCATGCGGTTATCAACAACGGCATTGCCCTGCAGGGCGTAGACGAGCACCGTGCAAGGACCGCGTCGTTCCTGCTCGAGATAGTGCGCGGACAACTTGAGGCGCAATTCTCGTCCGTCACGAAGCCGTTGCGAGCAAATGCCATCGGCCGACGGCGGTGGTATGTTGATCGTTGCTGTTGGCAGGATGGTCGCGCGTGCCGTATTGGCGACCGCTTCC
Organism: Bradyrhizobium sp. RDI18; assembly: GCF_043203335.1. Classification (NCBI taxonomy): domain Bacteria; kingdom Pseudomonadati; phylum Pseudomonadota; class Alphaproteobacteria; order Hyphomicrobiales; family Nitrobacteraceae; genus Bradyrhizobium; species Bradyrhizobium sp. RDI18. The sequence continues at coordinate 2,307,365 of NZ_JBICRN010000008.1, forward strand.
AATAGCGGGTCGATCTCGTGAGTCGCTGGGCGCCAGACGGCCATAAGGTTCCATGAGGTGAAGAAATCACGGAGATCCGTCGTACATCACGATCGAGGCGCCAGATTGCGACATAAGGCGATTGGACAAATGCGTGTCCGAGGTCACTCCTCCCTTCATATCTGGATTGTGGACCGCTCCGACCACTACCGGCCGGTCAATGTCGCCGTTGATGTAGCCGACCAGAACTTCCGTTCCGGGGACCAACGGACAATGCAAGCCGGTTTGATTCGGACCTGCATAAGGTTCGAGCTTGCGCACGTAGTCGCTGCCAGGGCCCTCGGCCGGTTCGTCGGCGAATGTAAGCTGCAGCTTGTAGCGGCCCTGGTCGTCGATCTCGGCCCGCCCGTTCCAAGCTTCTCCATCGACTGTGGCGGTGTGGAGGCCGACGCCAAGAGGCACAGGCGTCATCGCAACCGGTCGATAAGGCACGTCCGAGCGGATGCAATGGACCATGTTCTGGTAGGCTCGCCCATTTTGCCCGAATGCGCCGAATCCGGTTGGCGCCGGGCGATAGGCCGAGTGATCCGCGGCGATGACGAGATATTCACCATCGAAGCGGGGATGGCCCTCCAGTTCGAAAATGACGCCAGCGCGCAGCTCCGGTGCGTCGCTGTGCGCGATGTACATTGTCTGGCCGGCGCAGATCTGCTCGGCACGGATCCGGGCCAGCGTGGCCGCTTCTGCTTCGGTCGCAAAATGCCCGCCGAAGCGCGAGGCTTTGCCCAAGAAGCCGCTGCCTTGTCCGACCTGCTTATCGACGGACACGACGGAAGGCACCGTTTCGTTGTAATCGCGGAGCGCGATGGTCTTTGTCGAGAGAACCCGGCGCTGCCGGAATGACCGAACGGCGCTTTCGTCGACGCCTCGCGATGTCTTGCGCTCGTGCTGGCGCGCATAAAGAATCGCCGACTTAACGCCGAACCCGATCTTGGGGAAGGCCAGATTCTTGTCGCCGAAGACGACGGTTTCACCTTCGTCTTCTTGCTTGAAGAAGTAGAAAATTCCGTTCCGTTCGCAAAGGCGCGAAATGAACGTCAAATCACTTTCATTGTATTGCACAACATAATTTCGCTTGGGATAGCGATCAAGATTGTATTCGGTGGGAATGTTGATGCTCACCTTGTTCAACTGCTGTTTAATGATGTCATCGACGCCCATGGGTTGGCCAGGGCCATAAATGCGGCTCGCGATGGAGAGCTCGGCGACCGCAAAACGCGGCCGCAGGACGAACTGGAGCACCCGCAGGTCAGTCACCGTTGGATCGAGTTCCTCAACTTGGGCGCACAGGCCCGAGGCAAGCCATCGCCCGCATGCGGTTTTGACAGACAGCTTGGCGCGCTCGCCTATCAAAGAGCCGGTATCGACATTGCTCGATGTCGTGGCATAGATCACGTAGCTGAACGGCAGGGAAATGCACTCTGTGCCCTCGAACCCTTGCACGTCGAGTTCAATGTCGGGCTTGCTGCAAATGTGCAGGTCAATACTGAGATTGGAGTCGTTGGTCATCGGTGCACCAAGTCAAAATGTGGCAGTGTTAGGCATGCTCGTCACAGGTGCCGCGGAGCGCGGGTCGATTGGGAGCCCGAAGCACTCAATGCTAACGATATCTCACCTTCCTTACGCGTTTTACGACAGCAGCATGTCGCCGACAGCAGAACTTAGTAAAGCCAGGCACGGGACGGTCGAGACGCCGGACGAACTCACCGACAGGCTCGATACGGTCGCGGCGGTTTAGGGCCTGAAGCGAGCCCCCGCCATTCCGCTGGCGAGATGGTAGCTTCTCGTTGCCATGCATAGTGTATCGCGATCGGCTAGCGGCGCCGTGATGCACGTCCAAACGGCGCATCTGGCGACATTGGTTCTGAAGAGTTCATCGCTCTCTCCAACAGCTCCGAGCGCAAGCTGCATCTCACACGGTGAGCCTTGCCCATCAGCACGGATACGACACCCGGGTGTGCATTCGAACTGCCTGCGGCGCTAGCATTGGCCGCCTCTTTCGCGCCATTGTTGTGAAGCCGATCGACTGGCCCACGCGCCTGTTGTGTGCGCTCTCAGGTGCGGCGGTAGATACGCTGGGTTTCCTTCTCAAAACGATGCACACGGGTTCAAGGGAAAGAGAGCATCATTCGTCTTGCGCTTCGTGTACTCAGCCAATCGGTGTCGCTGCATCTCAATGGCAATAGCCGTGCCAATGACGTCTCCTCATTTGATCTCTGATTAGGTTTTGAAAAACTGAGGTTTGCCAAATAAGTGTTCTCAACCTGACAGAGGCGGCGCGACTGTCAGACACTGGACAAGAGTCAAGCTGGTCGAACCCTGACATGAGGCCGTTTCGCGGCATCCCATGGTTTGTCGCTCGACAAGGTTATATTTTTAAAACCGACATCCAGAGGGACGGTCCAAGATGATCAGCAAGTGACGTGCCGCGCGAGGCTGCCAAAGAGAGGCCTTCGACGGCTGATGGCGAGCCTGTTTGGTGGGCCACAACATTGAAGACGGTACTTCGATTCTAAGACTGCCCAGCAAACAGACATGTCGATCATTGAACAGAAAGTGTTTGTGACCGAACAGACAGTGCAGATTGGTCTGTTTCACTTTCTGGCATCGCGATCTCTTGTTCTAGCCTGAGCACCTCAGAAAAGCACGACGCGCCTTGCGCTCCTAAGAGGGGGCGCGTTATGACCGCTTCAGGCTAGACGCGGCACTGAAGATTGTGGCTCCTGTCTTCGAACCGCCTTGAATGCGAGGCCGAGATAACCCCGGAGCTATCGAGGGCGCCGACATTGCGACGCGACAGGACAACCATGGCTCCGGTCCGTGCGCAGACAAGGAAAGGGATCCGAGGAGCAGAGCGTGAGGCGCAGATGAGCCGGCGGTTCGAGCTTCTCGTCGCTCGGGATCATACGGCAGCCGATCGACTCGTTATTGCTCCGGTAGAATTGCCTTTTATGGGCGAACGCGAGAACGTGTCTCGAGAAGTTCAGATGGTCGACGTCGTCGGATTCCTCATGGTCATCGCAGCATATATGGCGCTACCGAACGACGGAGTGTGGGCTGTTGGAAGATTGATCGCAAACAAGCTGGAGCGGCGGCAGATCGTGCTGCTTTTCAATTCGAAAACATCGGGCAAGACGGCTCCCCAACCGAACTCACGCGACGTGCGCGCTTCGGATCGAGCGAGCATGCCTTACCGCTGCAGTTGCACCTTTTACCGGAGGTTCGCGTGAGTGACAGCAGTAGCGGCTCCAATCAGTGGCCCCGCCCCTATGCGGTGGATAGGCGGCTTTATGAGGACTTCTGGAACTGGCTTGCTGCGAAGCTCCCGGACCGTTGCTCCCGCGGCGCCGACATTGCCGCAGGCGATATGTACGATTTCCTCGAGTGGATCCGTGAGACCAACAGACCCCCAATGGCCGACCGCATTGCGCGGCCGTCGTTGGATACCGACATGCAAGCCTATGCAGCCGACTATATAGGGCGCGATGTACCGGCGATTGGCGGGTTTCGTAACCGCCTCCTGAACTTGCGAGATATGCTTCGGGACCTGCATTTCGAGAACTGGGCCCGTGAGAGGCATGTGATGTTTCAGGGCTTTGATGGAGCCGGGCCGTCGTCGGGCAGCCGCAGTAGCAGCGGTAGCAGCGGCAGCGGCAACAGTGACAGCAGCAGCAGCGGCAATAGCGGTAACAGCAGCGGCTCCAATCAGGGGCCCGGCCCGTATGACGTGGATTGGCCGCTCCATGAGGACTTTTGGAATTGGCTTACTGAGAAGCTCCCTAACCGCCGCTCCCGCGGCGCCGACCATGCCGCAGGCGATATGTACGATTTCCTCGAGTGGATCCGCGAGACCAACAGACCCCCAATAGTCGACCGGATTGCGCTGCCGTCGTTGGATACCGACGTGCAAGCCTATGCAGCCGCCTATATAGGGCGCGACGCACCCGCGGTTGGCGGGTTTCGTAACCGTCTCCTGAATTTGCGAGATATGCTTCGGGATTTCCACCAGGTTCAATTCGAGAACTGGGCCCGTACGCGCGGTGTGATGTTTCAGGGCTTCGAAGTCGCCGGGCCATCGTCATCACCGCTGGCGCCCACAATGCCGTCGGATCGCCCGACCATTGCAGCCGGCGCAGGGGCTAGGCAGGCAGAGCGTGACTTCGGAGCTTATGTCCTCCCCGGTTGGAGGGGCGGCCTTGCCCCGGACCCACTGATCGCGGAATTGCGAGAAAGCAGCCTCCTTCCGGCGCTGTTGCGGCCACAAAGTGTGCTTATCAACGGTATGCGCTATGCTGCGGTATTGTGGCCAGGGCGGGCGCCCGTGACCCCAAATAATCCGGAAGGCGAAAACTTTGTTCTGACCCCTGGATACAGGGAGTTAGGGCTGCAGTCCCACCCTCGAGTTGAGCAGATGAATAAAATCGGGCAATTCCCCGATATCGGAGAGAGACTGGACCCAGGCTGGATCCACGGCCCCCGAGAGGCCGACGACTCCCTGATCAGCGTACTGGGAGACTTCAGACTTCTGCCGACCCCGGAGGTCCCAATGACGCGTTTCTACATCCTGCGTGAGCGGTACACAGCCGAATCGGGACCAGACGGCCGCATCCTTGTCATCCATCGCCTCTAAGTTTGCTAAAGGAACGCGTTTGGGCTGCAAACCCACCTTCGAGTGGAGCAGATGAATGAAGCGGGGCCCCATCGTCTGCTAAGCGTGACGAGACCAGGTTGGATGGCCTGCATTTACGAACTGGTTGACCATACCTCGTGAACAACTCGCGCGGCCTTGCCGATTGTGGCGCGATACCGCAGCGGTGGTTTGCGCGGCAGCTCATGGCGCGAGGCCGCCAGGAAGATGATGGTGTCGAGTGGCCGTGGGAACTTGGTCCTGAGTCTGCGCCCCGAAGAGATCCTGGCCCCATCGATAAAACTAGTGGTTCATCACAGTAATTTTGACTCTTTGGCGATGGCTGGATATGCGCGGCCGAGTTTTGGCGCGGGCTTTGTCGGTTGTGAACATCCATTTGATGCGGTCTTGTGCTTTGTTTCGCTGCCGTTGCCATGCTGCGATCTCTTTTCGGAGCCGTTTGGGGTCGTCGATGCGGCGGCCGAGACACTGGCGCTGCAGCGCGCTGATCTCGCACTCGACCATGTTGAGCCAACTGGCGTGTTTCGGGGTGTAGTGGAATTCGAGGCGACGCAGGATGCGACGGACCTCGGCGGGCGCAAATGCTTGATACAGCGCGCCGGCGGTGTGGATCGACAGATTGTCCTGCACGACACGGATACAGGCGGCATCGGGATAATGGACGTCGACGAGTTCACGCATGCAGTGGGCGTAGTCCACGGCGGCGCGGCGGTCTGTTATCTTGACGTTGCGCCAGCCGCGATGCGGATCGAAGGTGACGAAGAGATTGACGGTGCCGTTGCGGCGGTACTCATAATCGTAGCGCTCGCGCTGTCCGGGCCTGGCCGGGATCGGCTGACGCACCTCGCCGATGAGCTGGACGGGGGTCTCGTCGAAGCAGACCAGCGGCCGCTCGCGATCCGGCGCCTCGGAATAGAGATCGAGCACGTCCTCCATGCGGGCGACGTATTCGCCGTCGACATGGGGAATGCACCACATGTCGCGGAATGAAGCGTGGTTCAATTGTAGAAACATGCGGTGAGGGCGAATATGTCGCGCGCCGCGGCGGCGCGATTTTGGTATGGGCGGTGACGGACATGGTCTGCCTTGAGGATGTGGAAGAGGCTCTCCGTCGGAGCCTTGTGGAAGCAGTCGGCATTACGGCCCGCCGACGCTTGATGCCGGCGGGCGAGAGAACTGCGCGATAATCGTTTCATGCATGCAGTACGCTTTCGATCGGAGTGATCCGGCAGTGGGGGTGTTCCCGCTGGCGCTTCATCGTCAATGCACAAGGAGGCAACTTCAGCCCGGAGATGATCTCGCACGACCGCCGACGAGGTCGGACGTACGGTCCGTCCGTTAGGGATGCCCTGATCGCGTTGTGGGACGCTTCCGACCAGCCTTGCAGCAAGCGGCTGGTTGTGATGATCCCATTGTTGCGCCCGGCGCTCGAACGGCATGTCAGATTGGAGCTCTCTGCGGGTGAGCGACCGCTAATCTTGACGGTAAGCGCGGCGACGATCGACCGCCTGTTAAGCGCCGCGAAGATCGGGGCAGTTGGCGAGCGAACACGACAGGCAGGTTTTTCCACTGCCGTGCGGCGGCAAGCCCTGGTGCGCGCGTTCAATGACTGGGGGTCACCTCCGCCGCGTTACTGCGAAGCGGATCTAGTTGTGCACGGCGGCATGCTCGTATGCCGGCGCCTTCATTGAGACGCTAACAATGGTGGACGTCGCAGCGGGGTGGACCGAAAGCTTTCCGCTCATCGTGCGTGAGGCGGCTGTTATCGTCGAGGCTCTCGAACGCGAGCAGAACCTATTTCCATGGCTCGTTCGTGGGCTCGACTTCAAGCCCGATCCAGAAAGAAACCACGATCCGCTTCGGAACATTGTCACCTGAGGCAATATGCCACCCACGTCCATGTCGCCCGACACCAGAGCGCCGATTTAGTCCGTCCTTTTTTCCCCAATGCGCGTCGGCGAATCGAATTGGAGCAGAGCACGCCCAGATCTTCGGCTACTCAGTTCCTAGATCTGCAAGGACGGTATTCAGCCTCCTTTAAGTCGAGGGATCAGAATAATATTCAAGCCTAGCGGATTGTTCGGGCTCACTTCCCTGTTCCCTCTCCCCAACTGCGCTGTATAGGGCTGACCGCGGATGTAAAAGTCTATCATCGGCTGGAGCGGTGTCGGCAAAATCCTCCTTCTGTTGAGTGCACCGATCAGGACGTCTGGGGCTGGTTGGGGCCCGTGACCCCAGCCAAGGTCGATGATATATCCGAAATCCTCTCGTGCCACAGCGTCGCGCGTTATGGGCGATATGGCCCCATTAAAATCCGAGCCGCCGCCGCGCAAGCCTGGAGACCACTGTGGTAATTCCGATGGCGGCGGAGATTCCCCGAACAGTTGCGTGAAGAGCAGTTGTAGCGCGCTGTGACGCTGAGCGTCGTCTCTCAAGTGCGAACCACCGGCTTCACCAGCGGACGGCGATTGCTCAGCGATGTCGGGCATCGGCGCATCGAAAGCATCGTCGCGCATCATGGGCGATATGGCCGCATTAAGATCCGAACCGCCGCCGCGCAACCCTGGAGACGACGGTGGTGATTCCGATGGCGGCGTTTCCCCGAATAGTTGGGTGAAGAGCGGCTGTAGCGAGCTGTACTGGTGAGCACCTTCTCCAGCCGCCGACGGTGCCTCATTTAGTTCAAGCTGCTGTTCCAGGTCCGCGGCGAACTCCTCCAGGTCCCTCGCGTGCTCCCGAAGCATCCTGACGCCAGAGTCCACGCTGTACTGATGCTTAGCGTTATAGAACGCCGTGATGTCTTCTTTCAGCGAGACGTCGTTGAGGCGGTCGGCTATAGCTCTTTTGCTCATCCTTTTGAGCCACTCGCTAAACCCCTTAAGACGCCGACCTGCTTGATTGACTCTTTTCCGAGTTCCGACGAAGGGCCAGGGCGTCCCGGCGTCAATGTTCGCCTTGGCCACCTCGGCCGCCGCGTTGATCAGCGCCGCGTCTTCTGGATAACCCGCCGGGTTCGCCGGCGCGGTGCTTGATCGCCGGGCCCGGGCTCGGCACGGTGCCTTTGAAGCATCATGAGCCGGCACTGAGGCAACTCCTCGAGTAGGCACGCGAGAACGAGATGGTATCTTCTTCCAGCGAGACCTCGCTGAGGCGGCCGGCTATCGCGGTTTTATACTCTCTTCGAAGCCAATCGCTAAACTTGCGAAGATTATAAGCAGCACAGGAGACTTGTGACAGACTCCCGAGCTGCTCCCAGGGACGCCGCGCCGCAATATCGGCTCTGGCCGCCTGGCCCGCCGCGCTGATCAGCGCCGCGTCTTCCGGATAAGGAACCAGCGCGGCTCGCCGGTGCAGTGCTTGATTGCTGGACCCGGGCTCGCCACCAGAGCCTGACACGTTGACTTCCCGACTTAGTGCGCCGCGCTCCATGCGAACGGCGGGAGCCACTAGGTCTGGCGATTCAGGACACATCTCGAGCGGAACAGAACTGGAGGTTCGGCTACTTTCGCCAGGAGCAAAACCCATTTCATCTCGAGACCTGGTCTTGCCCTCAGTGCTGTCAGTCCGAGATTGGGAAATGTGCGAACTCCCCCGGTGCCTGACATATCCATCTCCGATCTGAATGAGAATGACTAAGCATCTCATTAGCAAAGACTGTGCCGGCGCGCGTCCACCGATTAGGTTGTAAATGTCTGACTTACGAGCGGCGTCCGAAAGCGATCGTCCCACTTCGGAGGTACGATCGGCGATCGAATATCGAGGCCCCCGGATTTGCTTCCAGGTGATTGTTGCCGACATTGGCGAGGTTGGCCCGCACTGCCCGGCGCAACCTTCCTCTTGATTCACAATTTACGCTAGACCAGCGAGTGGGTCGTTAAACCCATTCCGTGCAAAACTCCGGCCCATAGAAGCTGTCCGCTGGCACGGGGCCGTCCCGATCCGCGGCATCGAAAAGCTTCTCCTGGTTGACGCTTTGCGCCGGCAAGTGGGTGCCTGGCCGCGAGGAAAACTTGGTCTCGATGTTGCCTTCCGCGCAAGCCAGAGAACCGCGGTCATAGCAACGTCTAAGGCCACCAATGAGTGGCGCTATTGGCGTGTCGAGCGACGTTGATCGCGATAGCAGGATTGCCGGCAGTGCCAAGTGCCAATTCGGTTCGCCGATGATCGCGGGCCTCGTGAAAACATAGCGAGCAATGTAGATGTCGCCTTCTTTGAACTGCTCGGGGTGGCGCGTTTTCTGGCGGCTCAGGCGGGTGGGAAATGGACTTGATCGGCGTAGAGGTGCCACACCCCAAAAAGAAGGAATGAAGGAACCGGCGTTGGCATTTTATAAAATATCCGCATGGCCGGGCTCGCGATTTTCCGGCGCGACGAGCGGTCGGGCGGCCTCCCTGGCGCCGGTCTCCAAATTCGGCCGAGACCGCTCGTCGTACAGGGGTGCGTTCTGGCAGCGGAGGTGTTCGCCTCGTCCAAGTCGGCCGTATGCAAAGATTGCTTGATCTGGCCGTCAATCCGAAACGGGTGAGCCGCGCCGTAATCCGGCGACGAAACCACCAAATCTCGTTCCGCGGATCTATCGATACAATTTGAATTGCGGCGCTTCGGGCGAATTCTGGCGGAGAGGAGAGATCCTCTCTCGCGTTGCCGATGAGCACTCAAAAAGAGAGCCTGTCCGCTCTCGATGACCTCGCATTCTGGCTTTTTTGCTTCCTACAGAGAAATGTAGCTTCGAGGGCGCCTGCTCTCGCTTTACGACAGCGGCGCGCGTTGACCGCACAATCGGTAGAACCAGGGCGGGCGGCCAAGGCGCTGGACAAACTCACCGACGGTTTCGATACGGTCGCGGCGGTTGAGGGCAAGGCCCGAAGCGAGCACCCGCCATTGCGCTGGCGAAATAGTCGGCGGCGGCGGCGGTGTGAGATTTGCGTTGAGCGCCTCGTTGGCTGGCCACTGCGCATACGGGTGGGTGCCGGTCAGGGTCAGGTAGGCGACCACCGCGAGAGAATAGACATCGTCGCTTTCTGCCCGTGGCTCACCCATCAGCATCTCCGGCGACGCATAAGCCGGTGTCAACAGTCCAATCTGATCGAGCAGAGCCGCAGCCCTTTCGTGGTGCCGCGGACCGTCCAGCATGAGGACTGTCCCAAAGTCCACAATTTTGATTTCGCCGGTCGAGGTCATGAAGATGTTTCTCGGCTTGAGGTCACCATGGACGATCCCTAGACGATGCATGTGGACGAGGCCCTGCCCGGCGGCGCGGACGATCTGAAAGGACACAGAGGGTGACAGCGGCCGTCCCTGACGATCGACCAAGATCTGCGCCAGCGAGCGGCCCTTTAAGAACTCCATGACTAGGTAATGGTACTTGCCGTCGTAGTCGGAATCGTAGATCCGCACCAAATTCCGGTGTACGCAATCACGCAAAAGACGCGCCTCGCGGTGCAACAACTCCACTAATTCCTGGCGGATCTTCGCATGTGGTTGGATGACCTTCACTGCGACTTCTGGACTTTGTTCGCGCGCCCACAGGCCGATGCGATCAATCGCACGATAGACGGTGCTGGTGCCGCCCTCGCTAATGACCTCCGCCAGGTCGAAACGGCCGCCGAGCACGTATCCCAAGGGGGCCGTACTCACAATGCAGCCTCGGCCAGGCATTCGACGATCGCACTCGTGTCGTTGATAGCCTGTTGCGCAAGAGCGCAAGGCAGGACCCTGCCCGTCGGAACGTCGACCGCCAATAATCCGTTGAGCTCGTGATACGGTGTTGCCGTTACGATCTGGTTGCGGCCTACCTGGCACGTGTCGCGTAGCTTACTCGTCGCCACCAGGGGACGGCGTACCAGCGTTGCGGCCGAACCAACCCCTCGGGCCAAGGTGCCGCCAGCGGCATGTGCCCGCCTCCTCCCGAAAAAAGCTAAAAAGAACTTTCACGGCGCGCCTATCATAGGTGATCCGGACATCGGAACGAACGAAGGACACTCAAGCTGAACGGATTGCTCACACTTTCCGCCCGCAGTTCATAGGTCACGTCGGGCCGGTCAGGTCGACCGATTGTGATGGTGAAACGGTCGGGAGCGCCACGCGAGGAGGGCCGCGAGGCGTCGACGAGACGAAACAGAGCCCAAGGGCCCGAGCGCTCAATCTTCTCCTCAGTTCCATCCACGGAGACAAGTGTGACGGAGGCCGTGCTTGCATCGGTTCGACTCGGCCATTCAAGGTCGTAGGCACGGGGCGCCTCGTGACGATAGACGATCTCCTTGCCATCCATGACAAAAGTCGCGCGCAGCAGTTTGGAGGCGAGATAGACCGGCTTGATGCTGAACTTCACGGCCGGTACAGAGCCCGAGCCGCTGAAAAAGGACCTGCAGATCTCTCGCGCGCGCTGAAATTGAGTCAGGGCATCAGCATGGATCGGCGCCGCCGCACCGTCGATGGTTGCCAGCCCAAGGCCGGTTCTGCCCTCGATGACGAATGGCGACAGGTATTTCTGAAAAAAGTCATCGAGGATTCCGCCGGGGCGAAAGAGATCGCTGAAGTCCTTTAAAGTTACGTCCTCGGTCGCGGCCGCAAACAATGGATAACGCTGGTAGACGCCAGCTTGGCAGATCGGCGCCACTTCCCGCGTCCACACAGCATTGACATGACCGTGTGCCTGTCGAAGCAAGACGCTCCATGTCGAGAGCGCGATGTCGTTCATGATGGTACGGACCAACTCGGGTCGTAGCGCCGAGTCAGCGCGCAAGGTGCCGAAGGCATCGTTGCTCGGATCCTTGACGCGCCGCTGAAAGAGCTGAAATGCGGCCTGGTCGGGATCGGGCGCGGTCGCGATACTGGCCGTCGTTGCATGCAGGCCGCCGAAAAGATCGCGGATGCGATCCATGCTGGCCGCCTGTCCCGAGGCTCCGCCTATGCCCAGTTGGACCAGAGGCCGGAAGGCTTCGGTGATCCGTGTTCCAGGCCAGGGGGCGTCGCCGAATGCCGCCGAGAAAACGGCGGCCGTTGTCTCACCCGCCTTGGCCGCGGTTTGCTCTCCGGGCGGCGGCAGGTTCGTATTGTCGCGGACGAGGGAAATGATCTGCTGCAGTGCGCTTTCCGGGCCGGCCAGCCCGCGCAGGATCGCCGAGGCGCGCTGTATATCGTCGAACTTGACGACGCGGACGCTGCTCAGCGCGTTTGTCCAAATGCGAATGTAATCGGCAACATAGCGATCGATGACCTTGCGCACGACTTGTTGTGTATCCGCCGCGTCGAAGGAGCTGCCGGCAAGGACCCAGTCGCCGCTTTGCTCGTCTTGGATGATGAGTGGAAGGTGCGGCAGCAGGAAATCGATCAAACCAGCCCGTGTGAAGATGCCCGGGATGATCGCAGTACCACCCGAAGAAGCTAGCTCCTGCTGGCCAATTGTGGGGAAAACAGCCTGGGACTTTATCTCCAGCTGGCCGGCTCCCAGCAGACTGACCAGGTCGATTGGCCGGAGCCGCGTGTTCTGAGCGCCTTCGCGCAAAAGCCGGGCGTAGACCTGCTCGACGAGGGGACGTTCCATAAGCCGCGAGCCGACCGCAATCACGAATTTCTGGTCATTCGTGATGGGCTTCGGCAGCAACTCGATGAGGCGCGAAAAATGCTTCTGCAGTTCGCCCGCTGATGTCGTCTCGAGCGCAAACGCAAGCGCCACTTCACTGCGCATAGCCTGCTCGACGTTGCCGCGATCGAAATGCCTCGGATCGCTCAGCATCAAATAGGTGCGGAACCTTTCCTTGGCTTGGTCCAGCAGAGTATCATTGCCAGACCGCAATAGCTCGTCGATGCGAACGGCGAGCCTTCCGGCAAAAACCGGCAGCAGGCGGTCGACCAGAATCTGATCATAAGCTTGTTGCGCGGCTGGCGCGAGCACCGGGTTCGCCGAAATCCCGAGGCCACCGAGCCATGCAACCCAAGTGTTCTCGCCAGCTGCCAGACGCAGCCGGCGCGCGGCATTGAGGGTCGGCAGGAGCTTTATCAGGTCCAGCGGCTCGCGCGCTTCCTCGAGGCGCGCTTGCGTCGTCTGTGCGGCCATTCTGGTTTCAGCGATGCGCGCTTCGCTGCGGGCGAAGGCGTCGTACCACTGAGTCAATGCGGCTACCGCCAGTATGACCGCCACGAGATAGCCACCCCAGTGCACCATCGCGAGCTTGCGTTCGAGTTTGAGATTGCGGCCGACCAGTCCCTGCTCCGCGAAGATCACATCGGTCAGCAACTGCTTGATGAAGAATGTCTTTCCCGGCCCGACTGACGACGTGGGCGGGCCCGCGTGCAGACCGAAATTCCTTCTGATTGCACCGCTCATCCTCTCAACCGGCATTCCCTCCTGGGCGGCGCTTGTCAGGTAGATCCCACGCAGCATTGGTCGCACTTCGAAGCGGCTCGGCCGGAAGACCTCGCTAACGAAGCCGGCGACCGCGGTCCGGATGCTCCACAATTCTTTCGGGAACAGATACATCATTGCACGACGGTTGGGATTGCGTTCGTCATGCATGCGAAACGCCAATTTGCTCTCGAGCCGCTCGGCAAGTTCCTGGATCTCAAGCGTTACGACATCGTCGATGTGATCGCCTGGCCCCTCGAGAGGAAAGGTCTTGCCCCAGACCTGGGCGCGGTCCTCATGGTCGAGATCGTCGAAATATTCAGCGAAGCCGGGCACGAGATCACACTTGGTCACCAGAACATAGACCGGAATGCGCATGCCAAACGTCTTCAGTAGCTCATGTATCCGCGAACGAATCGACTGGGCGAGCCTGCGCCCGTTACCCATTAAGAGATCGGACAGACTGATCGCAACCAAGATGCCGTTGATCGGCCGCCGGCGCCGATGCATCGTGAGAAGATTGAGAAAGCCGTGCCAGGCCGCGCGATCGACCTCGGCATCCGTATCCTGTGTCGTGTAACGGCTTGCCGTGTCGATAAAGACTGCTTCTTCGGTAAACCACCAGTCGCAGTTCCGCGTGCCGCCGAGGCCCGCCACCGGATCGACGCCGAGCCGCTCAGTCAGCGGAAACTCGAGGCCCGAGTTGCGCAGGATCGTTGTCTTGCCGGCGCCCGATGGCCCAATGATGATATACCAGGGCAACTCGAACAGATAGCTCGGCCCGCGCTTGCCGGCGAACACTGTATCGCGCAGGACCTTCAGCGCGTCCTCGAAGCGTCTACGGATCAGCTCGACCTCCTCCTGGCCACGATTTTTGGACGTCGTGCCGAGGCCCTCGCTCTCCATCAGCGACATGATAACACGCCGGTTAGCACGGCGCGCCAGCCAGTAACGGACAAGGATGATGACGACGACCGCTAGGAAGAGGCAGCCGATTGTAGCGGCACGAACAATCACCGAGCCGAACGGATGCTGACCGAACAGGTCAAGGTTGGGGCCGCCGAACCAGATCAACGCGTCGACCATCAACAAGGCGGTCAGCGTGATGATGCCTCGAACCGAAAAGAGTGCCGCCAATTGAGCGCCAAACACCTGCACCTCCCTTTAGCGTGGCCCAGACTGGCCGATCACGACGAGCAGCTGCTCGACGGGCGCGAGTTCGTCCGATAGGCGCCAATGGAAGACGCTGTAGCTGGTCAGCATAGTGACGACGCCGGCGACAAAGATGATCCATAACGGCACGTAGCGACGCACGCCCGTACGCACTTTGGCGCCGCGCCATCGGATCGATAGTTCGGCCGGTGGTTCGCTCGCATAATCCCGCAACAAACGCTGAACGTCGGAACGCAGGTCTTCAAGCCGCTCGCGGCCCCCTTCCACCACACGATATTTGCCCTCAAACCCCATCAACAAGCAGATGTTGATAAGCTTCAGCAACGCGAGGTATTTGGCCGGCTTTTCCTGCACGCGTTCGAGTATCTGGAAGACCTTCTCGCCACCCCACGTCTCGTTATGGAACTGGTTGAGCAGGCTGTTGTCACTCCAGGCGCTTTCACTGCCCCAATGCGTGGTCATCACTGCTTCGTCCAGCAACGCGCATATCACGTAACGGGCGGCTCTTATATCGCCGCCGCCCGCTTGATCTTTGGCGGCACGCTCCTCGAAGCGGCGGATTTGCTCGACCATCCCGCGACGCAGCGCGCCGATATCGGCATTGCTGACGACGCGAAGCTGCGCGACGACCAAAAGGAGCGGTGTCGCGGCCGCGACCAAGGCGTCCTCCACTGCCTTTGGCTCGAAGAGATTTTGCAGAACGATCTCGGTATGGTTGGCGGCCCATACGTCGTCGGATTCAGGTACAGGTGACCACGTGTGAGGACCGGTCGGGGCCTCGATCTTCGGCGGACCGCAAGCGGAAGGTTGCCCGCTTTGAGTGTTACGGGTCGGACCGACTGGCCTGCGTCCAATGACTGTCGGTTCATCCATGTGTTTCGGGCCCATCACGCACGTTGCCTACGGATGGCCCAGAACTCGAGATGGAGATCGGAGTAGTCACCGCTGACGTGGAAAGCAAAGGCCGCCGAGCGCGGCAGGATACGCCACAGCTCCACCGACTGGTCGAGCTCGAAATAGACGGCATTCTGGATGTAGGGCAACTCGCGCGGCGCCACCGCGAGCGCGTGAATCGGGACACCCGGGAGCTGAAGATTGACGAGATCGCGAATCTGCTCGACCGAGCCTACTTTCATCTGCGCCGGAAGCTGGTTGCGCAACGTCTCGGTCGGTACGCTTGCCACGGCGACGAGAACGAACCGAGAGTCCTGGAACAAGGTGCGGTCGGTGATCAGGCCGATCAGGATGCCGTAGCCCCGGTCCTGCAACGGGAGCGATATTGCGGCGCTCTCGATCACGACAGACAGCAGCCGACGCAGGATATCAGCCAACGGCGTGAAGCAGCTTTCGAGATCCTCATGCCGATAGGGAGGCATCCCTTGCAGTATGCGGCGGTCGCCAACGAAGCTCGACAGCTGCCCGGTAAGGCTCAGCAATGCGCGGAAGAGGGTTTCAGGATGATGCCCACGTGTTGCTGCGAAGTGGTCGAACACGGCTTCTGCGCCGTTCACGACCGACAAAGTGACAAGGTCAATCAGTCCGGCTCCGTCTGCCGTCGCGCGCGAGGGATCCGCGCGCGCAGCAAGCGCCTCTGCGCGTGTCCGCAGCAGCGATCTGACCTCGTTCAACAGCGCAATCAGCGGCTTGGCTGCGTGAATGTCGATGGCGGGCGGAACGTAGGTGTCGGATAAAGTAATCGCGCGAGCCGGATCGATATCACGGATGCGGCCAATAGGCAGCGAGATCAGATCATCCTGCTCCTCGCCGTCGAACATGAGATGTGTTGTTAGCGACGCAACCCTGATATCGACCGGAGCCTTTTCAGGCGCGCTCGCATTCCGGAACTGCAAGACCTCCTGATCGTGGCGGCGCGATAGTTCATCCCCGGAACAGACGTCGCTGCCGGCCTGTCGGCGCGTGCCCACTGCGATCTTGACCAGCAGGTTTTTCGCAGTCGGCGGAGGGATTCGTGCGATCGGAAGGCGGACATGCTCCGGCATGCGAAGGGCCGTGCCGTCGGGCATAATGGCTTCAAGTTCGGTCAGGGCGACTTGGCCAAGCGCCAGAAGATTACGATCAAAGGAAATTTTTCGAACGCCCCAGCCGTAGCCGACCAGACCAGCAACGCGGTTCTCGACCAGTTGCTCGATCCAGCGGTCGTATTGCTGAAAGTGCTGCGGCCGCACCAACATGCCTTCGGACCAGATCGGTTTGCTTGTCGCAGACACTGTTTCAGGCGCCTCTTCGCTGACTTTACAAAAGGTGCATCGGCCCGGCGGCCGTTGCGATCACGACGGACTGGTCAGAAGATTTTCCACCAGTTTCGGCTCGTCTCCTCCTCAATGCTGACAGCCTGCGCAGTCAGCTTTACCGAGATCCTGTTGTCGCGATCGGGCTTGATTTCAGCAGTTGAGCGCCATTGCGCATCATTGCCCGAGCGGAAGCCGGCGATCACGCCGACATTTCGAGTCTCGATCGGCGTGTTGCGCTCGAAATCGAATTTTTCGCCAGGCGTCAGCTCGATCTCGCGCTTAGCCACCAGATCCGGCCCGAGGCGTTTGGCGTCATCGTCGAATAGCTCGAAGAACTGCGCTTGCGTGAAACTGGCCGTCGACTTCAGCTCATAGATACGGACGACAACCGGCGACGGCTTGCCGTGCGCGTTTGGATTGACGAGTTCATCGGCCTCGACCACGAACTTGATCGGCGTCGTCTTAGCGGTCTTGTCAGTCGAACAACTAGTGGCTGCAGCGGCCACCAGCAACGCACCGCCAACGATGAACAACCGCTGAAGTTTCTTCGGCGGCGCCATTACGCCGTCTTCCCTTCATTCTGGCCAGGTGCTGAGAGTTGCGACTCGTAGCTTCGGGTAAACTCTTCTGCGATATAGGAGCGAGCAGTTCGATCAATGTCACTGACCATCGACGCGTGCAGTTCCACAAATCGATCCCACAACTTGGCCTTATTGATGCGGGCGCCGAAAAGCCCACTGTTAGCACCGTCGCTCTCGATACGCGGGGGACTCATACGCGTTAGCACATTGCTGACCGCCCCTCTCATCGCCGCTATGGCCGCGACCTCATGAGCCTTGATGTCGTCGAAGCCTGCGCGCACCGACCGCGAGAGCAACAGGAATCCGCGATCCTTTGCGAGTGCCTCGCGCAGGGCATGACTGCTGTTGGTGAACTGTACTGCGTTGTCGTTCCCAGCGCGTGTCTGCGTCGGCCCGATCTGGCATTCGTTCTTGACCATAGCCCACGCCGCCAGTATCGAATGTAGGCCGTTCGTCATCTCGGCGATTGCACGGCCGAGTTCGGCAAAGAACTCTCGGCGCTGTGCTGGTGGCACAAGGTCCGGATTGAACCCGAGCGCATTCCAGAACGCCTGCAGTTCGTCTGCGTCGGACGGAGAGGCCGCAAGCAACGGCGGAGCCCTGCTGGTTGTCGCCCTGCTCATTTCGGGAGCGCCGACAGCGCGCTGCGCAGCAGCTTCCTTCAGGCCCGCCAGCCGATCAAGCTCCCGCTCATCGGGCGGGGGCGACCTTGTGCCAGGATCCCGTAATTTCCCGAGATCATTCATCGGGGGAGGAGCGAGCGGCTTGCGCGCGATCTGCAGCGCTTCGTTCGGTATGTCGAGACGCGCATTTGTTCGCTGCGATGGCACCCATGGCGTCCGGCGCGAGGCCGCTCCCGGCAACAGATCGCTAAGGTCGAGATCCTCAGGAATGATTGACGCAGGTTGACCATTCGCCGGTGCACAACCTTCATCCGAGAGCGACGGCGGAGGCGGATTCGATGGCTCGACAAGCGGGGGGCCACCGACGATAACGGAACTGATGGAATTTTGCCCAACAGCGCACCCGAGGGATGCATGACCGCGATGGCCGAGCTGGACGGCCGCTGCGGAACGTCTGCCAGCAGATTCGGCTCGACAGAGCCTGTGTCGTTGCCGAGCGTCTCGTCTCCAGGCAAACACAACGGATGGGTCGTTTGTCGCGAAACGACGGCTTGCGGCTCCACTTTCGCAGCTGAATAGGAGGACAATTGGGTGTTGCCGGGCGCCATTAACGGGTCGAGTTGAACATTCGCAACGACGCCTAATAGTCCGGCAGTCGAATCATGTGCTGTCGCAAACTCTTGGGCGAGGAAAGGCGACGGCAACGTCCGTGTTGCACCGCCGAGACGCACAGCGTTCGAGCCCGTCAGCCCGAGCCGTTGACGTTCCTCGACAGGATCGTTCTCGATCACGACCGAGATGATGTAACTCGCCATGTAGAGTGTATCGCCATCGGCCAACGGTGCTGTATTGCCGCGTCCCAACGGCGCGTCAACGGTGTTGATGTAGACACCATTGGTGCTGGTGTCGGTGATTATGAAGCCGATGCCATTAAATGCGATCAATGCGTGGCGTGCTGACAGCGTATTGGTTCGATCTGGAAGCTGCCAGTTGCAGCCGAACCCGCGCCCCAGGGAGCCCCCTTTTGGTCCAAACGCCTGTCTAGCGTTACGACCTAGCGGCTCAGCCTTCTCTCCGACGACTTCGAGTATGAGATGCATCCCGCCCCCTCAGGCTTGCTCACCCAGCGCACGTCAATATACGAGCGTCGCTTTAGAATTGCGTGCGCACCAGCATTGCCGCGCCGCCTGTTCCGCACCATTGTTGTGGAGCCGATCGACTGGTTCACGCGCCCCTTTTGTGCAGGAAGAACGAAGATCTTTTCGTGCGTTCTCAGATCCACTGGAGGACGCGCCGGCATTTCCTCTCAGGATCGAGGCACACGGCCCTAAGGACAGGAGAGCATCGCTCGTCTTACGCATCTGCGTGTACTCAGCCAATCAGTGTTGCCAGATCTCAATAGCAACGGCCGTGCCAATGGCATCCCCTCATTTAAGCTACTGATTAGGTTGAAAAAACTTAGGTTCGGCGAAACGCGGCAGGTGTTCTCAACCTGACAGAGGCGTTGCGGCTGTCGGACACCGGACATGTCTCAACCTGATGCCCGATATGGCGTTTTCTTTGCTTCATCCCTGTGTCGTCCATCCGTGCTGAATCGGTAAGCGTCGCTTCCACGCCGGACGCCGACGGTCCAACACTGGAATCGTATCCTTCAATCGACGGAAAGACGAAGTCTGCCAGACCACGACGACTCGGCGGTCGGGCGATCCACGCCTTGATCTTGGCGATTTTCGTGGACGACCGCGTTATCCGTGACTTCAGGCACTTCGAAAGGTTTGTTGATGACTGATCCGAGACGCAAAGCACTGCTGGATGGAAGTTCGGAGGCAGGTCATAGTGATAAGTTGCCAGTAGCGACATATTGCCAGATTATATCAACCATAGCGACAACATGGTTATTCGGCCCCAGTTCCATTCCAAAATTGTGTTCTGCAGGTTTCGTCCCGTTAAGTTCTAAATTGCGACAAAATCTCCACATTAAGTTGTCTTTAGCGACAAGAATAAATCTTCAATGGCCTCCGGTCATGACAGACGGCCTTGAATTTACCGGCGGGGCGATCGATCGCGCGATCCAACGTCAGGCGGAGTCCGGGCAGCTCGTCCGGATCGCGGAGGGCGTCTACGGCAAACTGGACGGCCGTTCTCCGGAGGAGCTGGCCTACGCCCGTTGGGCGCCGATACTCGGGAAGCCGACACCCGGCGCCGTCCTCACCGGGCGAACGGCATTGATGGTCAATCCCTGGAGGGACCGCGGAAAGGACGGCCGCCCTAAATATCCGGACTGGATCTTCTGCAACCACGCCAACGGGAGCGCCCGCACGAAGTTCTCCATCCCGGGACTCGAAATCCGCTCCTTCCCCGGGCCGGGCCCGCTGGAAGGCGACGTCGCCTATCTCGGTACGTACATCCCGAGCGCTTCGCGCAAGCTACTTGAAGATCTGAAGCCCTCTCGTAAACGCGAATGATGTGGTGGACGACGCCCGCTACCGGTATCGAATGTGCCAAAGGGTGATCGTTGAGCAACGAATCACTGGAAGGGTCGTCCACATGCAGGTTAGAGAGCTGGTCCCGGTCGTCTGAACAGAGTTTCCGCGTCGATAGGTGGAGCCTCTGCCGGGGTTAGGCTGCCATGCGGAGTGGCAGCGGGGTGAAGTAGGCGTGATCCGGCGTGCTGCCGTCAAGACTCGAATGGGGACGCCTGCTGTTATACAACGAGGTTTGAGAACGCCCACAGGACCGTTCTTCGCGAGGTTCTTTATCGATATCATCCTTGGTTTGGTTGCCGAGTTTGCGTTCATGGGGCCGTCGACAAGGCTGGCGATGTCGCCTTCCGCTGCACGCTGGATGGATCGCAAGCAGATCGTTGGCTGGAGGTTCCAGCATGGATGTTCGACCGGACGGCATGCCCTGAGGCGGAGCTTTTGGCAGCTCGGCCATTTGTCAGCATAACCGCACTTGCAGCGCTTTCTGCGCTTCTCGATCTGGCGTTGATGGATCGAGCGCCATCAGCTGCCCTGCTTTCTAGCGCATCCAGAGCCTCTCACGACCAGAATCGGGGAGCGACTCATGTCACGCGAGACGGCAATGCCAGGGAGCGGATACCGACACAATCGACAACCGCGGTCGCAGCCGCAGATGGATCTGTTCGGGAGCGGCCTGTCGAACGGCGCCCTCGGCGCGCCAGCATGGTCGGAACTGCCGGCGGAAGCGCGGGCGGCGCTGACCAGTCTGATGACGCAGTTGATTCTCGGCCATGCTGCGACGACAGCGACGCCGCGCGCGAAGGAGGTCGGCCATGATCTCTGACAAGATCAGGCCTCATCATCTCGAGCGCAAGGCGATTCTTTACGTGCGTCAGTCCTCGGCGCATCAGGTGTTGCACAATCGCGAGAGCAGCGCGTTGCAATACGCCATGCGGGACCGGCTGACGGCGCTCGGGTGGTCAGAGATCGACGTGATTGATGATGATCTCGGTCGTTCGGCCGCCGGCGGGGTCCAACGCGCCGGCTTCGAGCGGATGGTAGCGGAGGTTTGCCTCGGTAAGGTTGGTGCGGTTTGCGCCCGCGAGGTCTCGCGCTTCGCTCGCAACAGCCGAGATTGGCAGCAACTCATCGAGATGTGCCGCGTGGTCGATACCGTTCTGGTCGATCAGGAGACCATCTATGCGCCAAGGCACGGCAACGATCGCCTGTTGCTCGGGCTCAAGGGCAGCCTCAACGAGTACGAACTGGATCTGTTGCGCCAGCGCTCGCTCTCGGCCCGCTACGAGAAGGCGCGCCGGGGCGAGTTGGTGGTGGCGGCGCCGGTCGGGTTCGTGAAGTCCGGCGACCATTATGAGAAAGATCCGGATCGGCGGGTCCAGGAAGCGATCAAGCTGGTGTTCGACAAGGTCGAGGAACTGGGCAGCGCGCGACAGGCGCTCTGCTGGCTCCACGAGTACAATCTCGATCTGCCGGTAAAGCAGACCAATGGCGACACGGCCTGGCGGCGACCAAGCTACTCCGCCATCCACCGGATCATTGAGAACCCGGTCTACGGCGGCGCCTATGCCTATGGTAAGACGGCTGTCGCGACGGGATACGGTGCCGAGGGCGTGAGCGTGAAGATCCGCCGCAAGGCGCGGAACGAATGGTTGGCGCTGAAGCCCAACACCCACGATGGGTACGTGAGCTGGGAGAGGTTCGAGGCAATCCGCACCATGGTCAGCAACAACGTTCCCACCAGTCGGTATCACGGCGCGCCCAAGCATGGTGACGCGCTGCTGGCCGGTCTGATCCGCTGCAGGCGCTGCGGTCGCAAGCTCACACTCCGGTACTCCGGCATGAAGCGCCATATTCCGCGCTACAGCTGCAGCCGCGCCTGGATGGACAATGGCGGCCCTCATTGCATCGGCTTCGGCGGACTGCGCGTTGATGATGCCATCGAGGAAGCACTGCTCGGCGTCGTCGGTCCGGGCGCTATCGCCGCGGCGACCGCTGCCGCCAAGGAAGCCAGGGAACGGCGCGATCAGGTGCGCGATGCTCTCAGTCGCGACCTCGAAGCGGCGCGCTATGCCGTCGACCGGGCCTTCCGGCAATACGATGCCGCTGATCCCGCGAACCGGCTGGTGGCGGGCGAGCTTGAAGCGCGCTGGAACAGGGCGCTCGCCCACGTGGCGGAGGTCGAGGGCAAGATCGCCATGCATGATGCGGCGATGCCCGCCCCCATTGCCGATCCAGCTTCGCTTGGCGTTCTGGCCTCGAACCTCAAAACGGTCTGGGATGCGCCGACGACGGATGCGCGCCTCAAGAAGCGGATTGCGCGCACCGTCATCCATGAGGTCGTGGCCGATATCGACGATGCGGCCTCCGAGATCGTCCTCATCGTCCACTGGGTCGGCGGCGTTCACAGCGAGATACGCCTGCCCAAGCGCCGGCGCGGGCAGCGCAACAGCACCTCCGCCAACATCGTCGAAGCTGTGCGCCAACTGGTGCTGATCGCCAGCGACGATCTGATCGCCGGCCTGCTCAACCGCAACAGCCTCAAGACCGGTAACGGCAATCGCTGGACGCGCGAGCGTGTCACCTCGATGCGCTCGAACTATCGCATCCCGGTGTTCAAGCCCGCCGAGGACGGGATCGAGCCCTGGCTAAACCTCAGCAACGCGGCAAAGCTCCTCAAGATTGCGCCCAAGACGCTCCGGCTCGCCGCCGAAGCCGGCGAAATCGCAGCCATCCATCCGCTATCGGACGGCCCGTGGATTTTTGCTCGCGCCTTGCTGATAACAGCTGCCGCTCAATCTATCGCCGAACGAGCGCGACAGAACCCAAGATACCCCACGGGATCACATCCCAATCAGCAAAGTCTCTTCTCTTCAACAACATAGACAGATGGGTGTTCTGATGCGCGGTTGTAGAAGTCGAGATATCGGCCGATCGAGCTGCGCGCCTCGCTGACGCTGTCATAGGCCCGCAGGTACACCTCCTCGTATTTGATGCTGCGCCAGAGCCGTTCGACAAACACGTTGTCCCGCCATGCGCCCTTGCCGTCCATGCTGATCGCGATGCCGTTGTCGGCGAGCACGCCGGTAAAAGCCTGTCCGGTGAACTGCGAGCCCTGATCGGTGTTGAAGATGTCCGGCTTGCCGTGACGAGCCAAGGCATCCTCCAGCGTCTCGACGCAGAAGGTCGCTTCCATGGTGATCGACAGCCGCCACGACAGAACACGACGTGTTGCCCAGTCCAGCACCACGGCGAGATAGACGAAGCCACTCGCCATCGGGATGTAGGTGATGTCCATCGCCCAGACCTGGTTCGGTCGCGTGATCTCCATGCCGCGCAGCAGGTATGGATGGATCTTGTGGCCGGGCTCGGGTCTGGTGGTGCGCGGACGGCGATAGAGCGCCTCTATCCCCATCCGCCGCATCAGCGTCTTGACATGCCGGCGGCCGATCTTGCACCCCTCGGCAGCCAGCAGGCCTCTCAGCATTCGCGAACCGGCGAAGGGAAACTCCAGATGCAGCCGGTCGAGACGCCGCATGATCGCGAGATCGGCGTCCGGCACCGGCCGCGGCAGGTAATAAACGCTGCCGCGGCTGATCTGCAAAACTTCCGCCTGCCTGGTGATCGACAGATCATGCTCGCGGTCGATCATCGCTTTGCGCTCAGCAATCCCGCCTTGGTGAGCGCTCCTTCTAAAAAATCGTTCTCCAGCGTCAACTCCCCGATCTTGGCATGCAGCGACTTCACATCGATCGCAGGCGTGGCCGGCGCAGCGCTGCCAGATCCAAAAACTCCGGAAGCGCCGCCCTCCAGCTGCGCCTTCCACGCCGTAATCTGATTGGGGTGGACGTCGAACTGCTCGGCAAGCTGAGCTATCGTCCGGTCGCCCTTGACGGCGGCAAGCGCCACCTTCGCCTTGAAGGCCGGTGTGTGGTTCCGGCGTGCTCGTCTGCTCATCGTCACTCCTGATTCGCAGGCACCAGCGTGCCCGCTGTCAGGCAGAAACTCCACTTATCGACCTGTTCAAATTTGCGGAGCCGGCTCTTAGTACCATCGGCGTTGATCTCGCCAAGTATGTATTCCAAGTGCACGGCGTGGATAGCGCGGGCAAGGTCGTCATCACCCGTCAGTTGCGTCGCAAGCGGGTCATTGACTTCTTTAGCAAGATTCCCCCTTGCCTGGTCGGCATGGAAGCCTGCGGAACCGCTCATCATTGGGCGCGTGAAGTCTCCAAGCTCGGTCACACCGTGCGCCTGATGCCGCCGAGCTACGTGAAGGGCTATGTCAAACGGTCGAAGAACGATGCTGCCGACGCAGCCGCCATTTGTGAGGCCGTGACACGCCCATCAATGCGGTTCGTGCCGATCAAGTCGGCCGATCAGCAAGCCTTGCTGATGTTGCATCGAACGCGAGATCTTTTAGCCGTCAGCGCACGCAGCTGATCAATGCGCTCCGAGCCCACCTTGCCGAGTTCGGCCTCGTTGCGGCAACAGGACGCGAAGGTCTCGCGCAGCTTGCCGCGATCATCACGGACGAGAGTAATCGCGAAGCTCTTCCCTTTGCGATGAAACAGGCGTTGCAGACCATTTATCGATCAACTCGCTGCTCTGGAATTGCAGATCGGGACTCTGGATCGCACCATTCACGCCCATCATCGTGCCAATGACATGAGCTGCCGCCTCGAGACCGTGCCCGGGATTGGCGTGATCGGGGCCACGGCCATTGCTTCTACTGTCACAGACCCGAGCGACTTCAAATCCGGTCGGGATTTTGCGGCATGGATCGGACTTGTGCCGCGGCAGCACTCGACGGGTGGCAAGGAGCGGCTCGGCGGCATCTCCAAGCAGGGAGATCGCTATCTCCGACGGTTGCTCGTTATCGGTGCAACAGCCGTTGTTCGACACGCCCGGCAGCAGCCGCAAAAGCATCCTTGGGTCATGAGGCTGCTGGGCAAGAAGCCGGCCAAGCTCGTCGCCGTTGCCGTTGCCAACAAGATGGCGCGCATCGCTTGGGCGATCATGGCCAAGGGAGGATACTATCGAACGCCGGAGCTTGCTGCAGCCGCCTGAAGAGGCTTGGCAATGGGAGCGTGAGGCGACGGCGGAGCAAGACAACCGAATTGCGAGGGTGATGATGGCGTGATGCGAAACGGTCGAGCCGTCGATTGGGACAACCCGCTTCTGGGTCATGGGCGGCAAAGCCCGTGCGAATGATTGGGACCCGATCCGCGGACTACATCAGGGCCAGCGGTCATGGTGCCGCGCAAACAGGCCGGACACATGACTTGCACCCGACCGCAAGCTGCACGTCAGATTCTTCTTGCGACGCTGGCGTCGTCCACACAGGACCCAATCCGGATCGAGCGCATTAGCATAGGCTGCTCGTACTGCCGTCGAGTAGACCCGGCGACAGCCGTCCAGTCCAACGTCCCGTAGTCGCGGGTGATCTTCACGAGAGGCAGCGCGGTTTCTGCCCAGGGCGCAAATTTCTCCTTGCTGGAATGAGAGGACGCAACCGGCCAAGGATAGAACGAGCCGTCAACTCACCAAAACAACATCATTTAGGTCGGCCACCGACGGGGCGCTCGACTTGATCGAGTTCCGCTCGCGTCAACTTCGGACCATGCGCAAGAAACTCGAAGACAATCACAATAGAACAAAGCTTCCGGTTCCCTTGGGCGGGTCGATCCATGTAGTCCAGCCCAATTCTCCTTCGCCCAGAATCCATTCCGGCGTCTGCCCGGGCGCTAATTCTAGCTGGAGATCCCATGCCAAAGGCTCGCGCAGAATGACGTTAATTAGACGGCAAAGGATGGCGTGGGTCTCGCAACTGGGCAGCAGCGACCGAAACTGCTGCTGGTTGACCGGGCCGAGGCAAAGCCGGAATTTGCCCACGACATCCGGCATGGTTTCGCCAGCAAGGGTGTCAACGCCGAGCTCAAGGCCAGGCCGGCCAAGGCGCCACTGCGCCTCCACTGGAATGTCGATCTCGCGCCAGATGAATTCCTCGACCCGGGCCGAAATATTCAGATGGCTAAAAATTGCGCCGGCCAGAAGCTTGGCCGACCGGCTGCACAATGCAAGCACACCGGCATGCGGCAGCAGCCGTGCCCGCCATTCCCGTTCGTTGGCTGTGTTTTCCCCGGGCATGAGGCCAAAGAGCGCACCAATCAGCACCGAGATCGCGTCGGTTGCGCCCTCCTCGAACCGCAAATGGTGGCGGTAGTACCGCCAGATCCGCAGCAGCAGGCTAATCAGACGGTGATTGAAAAAATCAAAAAAGTCGCCGAGCGATCCCATGCCGTCCGCGTGCATGACCCGTTCGGTGTAGAAGGCCGGCAGCGGCGAGGAGGGGCCGTGCAGCCCGAGGAAATTGACGGTTACCTCCACGCGCTCGCCGGCGGCCTTGATCTGTCTCACTTCCGCGATTTCTTCGGCAGGAAAGCCAAGCGTCGGCGCCGCGCGAAAGCGCACCGCCTCACGCCCGGGATCGTCGGTGGATCCGATCGGGGGAGCGTCGCTGAAGCGCCGCTCGAGAAGCGCGGCGAGCGAGAAGAACCCGCAAGCCGAAAGCTCATCGCGTTCATCGGGCGCGGTCAGAACGGGGTGATCGATCCGATTCTCGCTGGCCATAGGTAGTGTGCGTTGCTTTCCGTGCCGCGGACCGAAAACCGGTGCAGCATGTTGATGCCAGCAAACGTCGCGAAGAAGGCGTCAAGCACCGACCCCAACAGGAACAATTCGCCCTCACCACCGATCTTGCTGTCGATCACGGCCAATTCGATGTTTCGCATTCGGACCGGGGCGCCGCGCACCACGTGATCGGTGTCCGTGGTAACGAACTGGTCGAGGCCTTCGAGCAATAATTCCAGGCGGCGACGCGCCTGAACGTCGTAGACTGCACGGAACTCGTAGCTGGCAAGAACGGTCCGCAACGTACCTATGTTGGCCATGGCGCCGTAATTCCGCGCCAGATTGGCCGTCAACCGCCGCAACAAACCATCACTGACCGGTGGCGGCACTTCTGCAATGACTGCCGTGATATTGGAGAAGGTGACGGAGCGAGGCGTGTCGGAGGTCGGCAGATCCACGCTACCGATAGGCAACCGGTCGGCAATGGATCCGTTGGAGCAGGTCAATTGCAGGGATGCGACGTCGATCGGCGGGTGCTGGCCGATGTCGAGCCGGTCAACGAAACTCACATAGTGATCGACGCCCCGGCCGACCACCGCCGGCCGGATATGCTCGCGAAAGTAGGCGCGGTTGCGCTCGGCGCCGGGGAGGTCGTGGCGCAACAGATCGAATGGCTCGAACTCGATGCGTTCGGGACGGCCTTGCACATAGCCGGTCACACGATCGACGGACCGGATTGAGAAGTTCGGCCCTCCCGAGGCAAGCACGCGGTATTCGGTCTTGGTCCGATTCAGCCGAATTGGCGAGGCCTCATGGCTGAAGACATTGATTGCTGGCGTGCAGTTCAAGCAAATCTGGCCCTTGCCGACGCGCAACTGGGCGGGGAACGGGCGCCGAAACTCGAAAGTGAGCCTGCACTCAGTCTCCGTGTGGGCTGCGAGGGGCTCGAGACCGGACAATTCGACGTAGAGAAATTTCGACGGATAACCGAGATACTCCTGAATGATCCGGAATCCTGAGAAGGCGTTGCGCGGCCAGGGCAAGACCGCCTCGTCATCGCTGAAGCCGATTGGTGCGATCTGTGCCGAGCCGATTGCGGCGACCTGTCGATCCGCCACGGTGACGGTTGCCTGCGTGACGTGACGGCACAGCCACGTCAACAGATAGCGCCCCACTTGCGGCTCTCGCTCCGTCGAGAAGAAGAGGCGGAGCCGACCATTCTTAAGACATGACAGGTTTTGCTGGCCGGTCGCTTTGATACCCAAAATAAGGCGAGCCGAACTCGTCCGGTTCTCGAGCTGAACGTCGTTAATCTCCAGCGGCAGCACGTCAATTGGGTAGCAGGTGACGAACGTGCAGTTCGTTCCCTCAATTGGACGCGAGCGAACGCTCGTGCCGGCCGGTACGTTCAGGCTCGCGGCGCTCGCCGATGGCTTCACGGCAAAGGCCAGAGTCGTAATGGGCGGCAGAGGTTGAAGATATTGCGGCCATACCATCCGCAACAGGCCGTGGACGAATTCGGGAAACTCGTTGTCGAGCTTCTGGCGCAGCCGCGCGACAAGGAAGGCGAAGCCTTCCAATAGCCGCTCTACGTCGGGATCAGTGGCGTCACGCCCGAGAAATGGCGCAAGCTTCGGATTGGCTAAAGCGAAGTCAGTGCCGAGCTCGCGCAAATAGGACAGCTCATCCTCGTAATAGGGATTAAGGGCCACCGCTTCAGCCCCTCACCTGGATGTGCTTCTCGAAGATCGCATCGAAGGCAACCGGCTCCACCTGGTCGTTATAATCGAGCGTCGCGTTGACGTGGAAACTCAGCTGCAGCGGGTTGTCGGGATCGGCATGAAAGCGGATCAAAACATTCTTCAAGCGCGGCTCAAATGTCTCGATCTGCTGCTTGAGCGAACGTGCGAGCGCGCGCACCGCGTCGGCTCCCTGCCCGATCGCATCGTTGAGGTCGGGCATGCCGAAGTCCGGCCGTGTTTCGCAGCAGCCCTGGCGCGAGTTCAGAACCCGACGTAAGTTTTCCAGGACGCTTGCCCGGAAACGGTCGAACGAGGGCTGATTGGTCGCCGTCCCGTCCTCCAAGCGCTCCATAAGGCTGCGGTCGAACATCGCCTACCACCTCTACTGCTTGTCGAGCTTACCCTTGAGCGTCAAAGCAAAATCCGCGCCCATGTACTTCAAGTGTGGAACGACGGCGATGCCGACGCGATACCAGCCCGGTTCACCTTCGACGTCCTCGACGATGATCTCCGCCTTTCGCAAAGGCCGCCGCGAGCGCACCTCTGCCGACGGATTCTCCTGGTCGGCGACATACTGGCGGATCCAGTTGTTCAGCTCGCCTTGCAGCTCTTCCCTGCTCTTCCACGAGCCGATGTTCTCGCGCTGCAGCACCTTGATGTAGTGCGCGAACCGATTGATGATGAACATGTAAGGCAGCTGGCTGCCGAGCTTGTAGTTGAGCTCGGCCGTCTTGCCTTCCTGGGTGTTACCGAAATGTTTCGGCTTCTGCACGGAATTTGCTGAGAAGAAAGCGGCATTGTCAGCCCCCTTGCGCATGGTCAGTGCGATGAAGCCCTGCTCGGCAAGTTCGAACTCGCGCCGGTCCGAGATGAGGACCTCGGTCGGCACCTTGGTCTGCAATTGCCCCATCGCCTCATAGGCATGCAGATTGAGGTCCTCAACCGCCCCACCAGACTGGGGGCCGATGATGTTCGGGCACCAGCGATATTTGGCGAAGCTTTCGGTTAAGCGCGTCGCAAACGCAAAAGCAGCGTTGCCCCAGAGGTAGTTATCGGTTTCGCCATCTGAGGCCTCCTGGTAATTAAACGCCTTCACCGGAACGGTCTCTGGACCATAGGGCAAGCGCAGCAGGAAGCGCGGCAGCGTCAGGCCGAAATAGCGAGCGTCCTCGCTTTCGCGGAATGATGTCCACTTGGCGTATTTTGGTCCCTCGAACACCGATTGCAAGTCCTTCAGACCCGCGATCTCTTCATGACGTTCGACGCCGAACATGTCTGGCGCAGCGGAGGCAATGACTGGTGCATGCGACATGGCGGCCACCGCGCTCATGTACCGCATCAGCTTAACATCCTGGCTGCCACTGCCAAACTCGTAGGCCGATATCATGGCCGCGACAGGCTCGCCGCCGAACTGGCCGTACTCTGCGGTGTAGGCGTGCTTGTAAAGGCCGGACTTGACGATCTCCGGGCTGTCCTCGAAGTCGGTAAGCAGTTCATCCTTGCTGACGCTGAGGATTTCGACCTTGATGTTCTGACGGAAATCGGTGCGATCGACCATGAACTTAAGCCCGCGCCAGGCCGACTCGAGCCCCTGGAACTCGTCCGTGTGCAGCACGTCGTCGAGCTGAGCCGAGATCTTGCGATCGATCTCCGCGATCATCCGATCGACGAGCGCGTTGTTGACCTGCTCGTCGGCCCGGCTCGGGTTGATGAGCTCGGCGACGAAAGCTGCAACGCCCCGGCGGGCGAGGTCGTAACCTTCGTCGCGCGGGGTGATCCTGGTTTCGACGAGGATCTGATCCAACAGCGAAACGTCAGTGGTCGTGGTGGCGACTTCGGCCGGCTGCTGCGCGCTTGTATCGGTCATAGCGCCGTTGCTCCTCAAAACAGCTCGTTGATCCGCTCACTCGCTCTTGCTGGTGAGCTCGCTCAAGAGCCGCGGCCGCGCGCCGTGGTCTTCGAGCAGATTCTGGATGGCTTTGCGGAAACTCGGCACGTTGCCGAGGGGGCTCTTCAGGGCGATTAAGGCCGCGCGCAATTCGGTCAACGCATGCAGTTCGGGGATTTGCTGTGCGACACGCTCGGGTTCGAAGTCCTTCAGGCTCTCAAACTTCAGCGACACCGACAGCTTGCCGGCCTCGGGCTGGTCGTCGAGCCTATTCTCAGCGGAGATATGGAGAGTCAGTTCCTGGCTTTTGACAACCTCGTTGAAATTGTCCTTGTCGATATTGACGAGCTCTCGCTCCTCAATCGGGCTGTCATCGGCCCGTCCGGTGAAGTCGCCTAAAACCAACAACTTGAGCGGCAGCTCGACATCCTCCTTGAGGTTGCCGGTTGCCGGCTTGAAACGGATATTGATGCGCTCCTTCGGCGCGACCGAGCTTTCCTGTGCCATATCAGCTCCCTTTAAGACTTTGTCCCTGACAAGATCAGCTAGCGACCAAGTTGGCTCGCGCGTGCGATGTCGATGCCCGCGACCCGCGTTCGGATTTGCTCGAGCGCGGCGCGACGGCGAGGCTCGTCAATCATTTGCGGCGAGTCGGAATGGGTCATCGCGCGAAAGCGCAATTCGGCGACGGCGAGCGCAAGCGTGGGCTCCCAGCTTTCGAGGTTGCGCTCGGCGATCACCTCTTCCATGTGCTCCAGCAGCGGGATGGCGGTCGTGACGAATCCGGCTTCGATACAGAAACGTGCTTGCGCAAGCTGGCCCACGAACCGCGCTCGTTCTCCGGTCGCGCGGTCTAGCGCACGCGACAGCTTCTCGAGTGCGGCCTGCCGGTGCCCGCTGCCGATGAGCCTGTGTGCCTCGGCAACCGCTTCATCGATAGGATCACGGCCCGTCGACACGTCCGCTGCGCCCACCGCGGCCCAGGCACGCGTTTCCTCGTCCGCAAACGGCCGGCCGTCGTCGAATTGAAACGCCAAGGTCCGCGGATAGCGTGTCGCCAGCAGAGCTACTGCCGCGCGCACCGCCGCGGCCGCCGGCTCAAAGAGCGGCCCCATTTGCTCCAGCGCCTTGGCGGCATGCCGGTGAGCATCGAGCCAGAACGGCGCTGTCCAGACGATCTCTTCGGCTAAATTCACGACATCGGCGTGCTGACCGACCGCGAGCTTTGCTTCTAACGCAAAGATGTGATCGTCGGGCGGCGATATCATCGTGCGGCCCCCCGTATCAGGCGGCAGCGCATCAAAACGCAGCCATGAGCCAATGCGATTGAGCAGATAGACCTTCGGGTCTGAAGGCGAGGCGACGCGCCGGACAGCCGCAGCCTGCCGCAACATATCAGGCAAGCGGTCGATAAAGCAGGTCCCGTCGCCATCACCGCCAGCCGGTAGCGATGCCTCCGCTGCTGCCGGTTGAGCCTCCTCAACCGGCGCGGTGGATACGGCCGGTGCGGCAGCGGCCTCTTCGGCAGCTTGGGCGGCCTCGGTCGCACGTTCAGCCGCCGCGGAGATCGCTCGCTTGGCCTGTTCGTAATGCGGTTGCAGGGCCCTCAATAACTCGCCCAAAGCGGCTTGCTCATTGACCAGCTTTTCGCGCAATTGGCGATCGAGATCATCGAGCACCTCATAGGCGGCGAGCACTGCCGCATAGTCGGCGTCGGTCGGCGCATTCTCGGCCACCTCCGGTCCAACGCGACCAACGAGCCAATCGATCGCTCCGACGCGCGCCCGTTCCCGCCTGATCGGCGGAAAGAGGCCCTCCCAATGGGCGTCCACCATGCCGCGCAAAACGCCTAAACCGACGGCAAGACCCTGGTATCCTCCAGTCCGAAACAAACCATAGGTCGCCCAGCAGGCGACCAAAATGTCCTTTGACTGGTTCGACAGGATATGGAGCGACAGTGTACTGACTTTGCTCCAATCAACCGCAGCTGGTCCGTCGGCATCCATGCGCCGCACCTCGGCTTCGAGCCGTTCGAATTCGGCCGCATCACGGACATTAATGCCGGTGGGCACGGGGCCCGGCACAGGGGCAGCGCCGTGGCGCGCACGCGCATCGATGCTGTCTCGAACCACCACCCAAGAGTCGATCACGGTGACAAAACCATACGCGGACGCGCATTGCGACGGATCGCGACATTGGGACAGTCAACGTCGTAACCGCCGCATACAATAAGCTGAGAGTGGACATTCTTGTAAGCCACCACTGCCCCTCCTTGCACAGGCGCTGCTGGATGCCATTCCTCTTTCAAGCCTTATGCCAATTGCAATGGCTTGATTTGTAAAGCGATTCTCTCAATCGAAGACGTCATGGCCCCGACAGCTTGTTGCAAATCCGACATCAGAGGCGTCGGTGGTGGCTCATGGGTCGGCTCAGTCATTGGCCTCCTGGAGCCTGGGCGCAGGCAAACGCGCCACGCGCGCTCGCGCCTGCGAAACTTGGAAAGACAATGAGACGAGGATTTTTCAACACGGTACGTCGATGTTTCGTCGTTGGAACATCCCAGTTCGTACGCGACAGCGGCGACTCGCCGCAGGCCCCGATGCAGCCCCATCCTGACGATAGGGAGCGCCTCAATGAGGTCCTCAAATGACATCAAGAGGGCTGCGATTGCGGGCGAGCCTGCCGCGGGTCGACTCAAGCCGCAATCCGTTGCGAGTATTGCGGGCTCTATTCGCCGCTTCTCTTGCTGGCTCTCCGAGAAAAAACAGGGCATTGTTGTTCGGCCTCACGACGCGTCGCTGAACGAAGATGCCAAGCTTTACAAACTAAAGTGTGGTGACAGAAAAATCTTCGATGGGCTGACTCATCTCCGGAACTTCATGTTGGGGACCAGAGCGCTGGAAGTCTTGCGCCCGCAGCTCGCTCCCTATTCCGAAGACGCGGCTCTCATCCAAAAGGCAGCCGAGGCGGCCAGAGCGGGCATCGCGAGCGGAACTCCATGGCAGGGATCTGAAAAGCCGTACAGTGTCAGCAGGGCCGCTACCATGCTTCGCAAGTTCAGTAAGTGGCTCCAGACGCAGCACATGAGCGCGATAGCAGGCCGCCTCGACGACCATTCGCTGCAGGAAGATGGCAAGGAATTCAGGCGCGTCAGAAATAGCCACTCGCTGCGCATCGAATTGAAGCTGCTTTGGACGTACAACTCGCTACGGGGATCTCCCGCGGCAACCATCAGCGAAAACGACTTAGATCTGTTGGAGTCCTGGAGCAGGAGATGGAAGTAGACGGGCCACCGTCAGCCGCGCGGGGAAGTCGCCCCGCAGCTCGCCTTGCTGCAGGCGTCTGCCGCGGCAGCCATCAACGACAACGACTTAAATCTGCTGGAGCTGCTATCGCGGGAGACGGAAATAGACGGATCACGGTCGCCCCCGGGGAAAGGCACCTCGCAGCACACCTCGTTGCAGGCGTCTCCCGCCGCGGCGGCCATCAGCGGCAACTATTTTGAGCTGCTGGCGCTGCTGGAGCGGGAGATGGAAGTTGTCGGCAGCGGGGGAAGACGGTCCGCAGTTCAACTCATTCCAGGAGTCGCTCGAACAACTGCTCGTTGTGCCGGAGACGCCATTGGAATTAAATTACCACTTTCGCCTCTACCGGACTCCGATGGCAGTTTGAATTTTGATACGGCCTTACTTTACGA
Source organism: Bradyrhizobium sp. RDI18 (assembly GCF_043203335.1). Taxonomy (NCBI): domain Bacteria; kingdom Pseudomonadati; phylum Pseudomonadota; class Alphaproteobacteria; order Hyphomicrobiales; family Nitrobacteraceae; genus Bradyrhizobium; species Bradyrhizobium sp. RDI18. The sequence goes on from NZ_JBICRN010000008.1 coordinate 2,341,467, forward strand.
AATGCGAAACGATGCTCACGACAGCCGGGCTTCGTGCGAGTTGGTTCAGCCGCAACAGTCATCCTATCCGGCAGCCGCGATACCGGCTTGGGCGCCGACGGATGATTTCGGACACATTGTGCCCTTGGGCTGGAATCATGGGTTCCAACCGGCCCCCGACGTCCTGATCGGCGCACTGAACCGAACAGGCGTTCTCCCGGGGCCGTTCCAGGCGACAAATCTGTTTATTCGTGGTCAGCCCTACATGGCGCAGCTGGGGGCAGGGATACGGGAAGCGACCCCCAACAATCCGCTCGGCGCAAACATTAATCTGATCCCCGGAATTAAGGACGGCTAAAGTCCGCACTTCAAGCTGTGGGAACTGAGCAGCCAAGGTTCTGAATGTGCCGTCGCCAGTCGTCATCCCGCGTTGATCAAACCGCGATAATTTGCAGTCCCGCATCACGGATTGAACTTCAGCATCTTGACAAAATGCTCCGCGTCCAGCCCCGCCCAAGGCATCGTCGAGCAGGATCACTCCGAGCGAACCGTTTGTGGGATCGGGAGACGAAGCCTTCGAGGACACGGCGGCGGCCATGGCACGCCGAGATCTCGGGCCGAGCGAGCGGCGTTCAAAAGCCGCGCGAGCTGCGGCATGGGCACGTCGGGAAATGACGTGACGTCGGTTGCACAAGCCTCATGGTCGCGTTCTCGCGCCGCAAGGCTTTCATCCTCACGCGTCTTCGCGGTCTCGAGCCTCTGCTTGTGCTCGCGCCAGAAGTCCCGTGCATCGTTCAGGAAGCCGAGGACGCGCAAGCGCACCCCGTGCGCAACGTCATGCTCGGGCAGCGCCCTGGCATCCCGTTCGAGGAGCGCGGCGGCCAACACCTGCCGCGCGTCGGAAAGATCCCTCGCCGCGTCGGCCACTATCCTCTCGGCGTTGCGGGTCGCTTCGCGACATTGCGACGACTTCTGTTCCAGCTTCGTCCGCTCGGCCTCCAGTTCCAATATCTGCTGCGCTTTCGCGCAATCTCGCTGGCCGCAGAGATCTTTTAGCGTCTTACGCATGTCGGTTGCGCTCGCCATCGCTCGCTGCAGCTCGTCGACGACGGATCCGAGAGCGACTTGGAAGGGCCTGGCGCCTGGCCAACCAGCACCTTGTAGGCCTTCCAGGCGGCATCATAGACCTCGCGTTCCTTTGTCGCCTCACGCTCTTCGCCGAACAGTCGCTGCAATTCGACCTTGGCGGCCTCGACGGGCCTGCTCGCGTCCGCGCCGGCGGCCGAGCAGATGCCTCGGCGCCATCACCTTGAAGGACGCATAGCGGGTCGCGCGCATCAGATCCGATGGGACGGCGTTGGACTCCCCTTCAATCTCATTCGGTCCGGGACACGCTTCACCTTGCCGAGCTACGCATTCACGAAGGCGCGGGCGGTGGCATTCTCGGCTTCGATCACCCCGGCCAGGGAATGCTCCGGTGCGAGCGGGTTGTCGTCCAATACTTTCGGCTTGACGATCTGGATTCCCGTGCTCTGGGAGGAGTTCCGCCTCATGCGGACGGCGTCGAGGTAGCGGCAGCCCTCCATGAGGATCATCGCCTCGCACGTGTTGCCTCGTAGCCGGCCAAGGTTCTGGTGCCGGCATGAGACGCTCCAGCCAGCTCCATCAGCCCAAGCGTGTCACCGCGTCACAAATGCGGACGCCCCCTGAGTCGATCCCGAAGTGCCTGCCGATCGGCGACGAGGTTGTCGAGGTGAAGCGGCTCGTCGTCAGGCCGCTGTCCTTCCGCCAATCGTCCAACCAGCGTCCGTGTGGCGTCCAGGACAAAGACGCCGCAATCATATTTGTTCCCCTGTCGGGCCATGCGGGCTGGCTCAAGGCGAGTGCCCAGCCTTCCTGCGAGTTGTCTTGCCTCGGTGCTGTTAGATCTCCGGATGGAGTTGTAGTGATAGGCAACCCTCCCTTCCGGCTCGCGGCGATCAACGAGCAGCAGCGACCAATGCGTACCGCCGCCACCGACACCGCCATCGTTCACTGGCACGAACAGGAAGTTGGCGGTATCGTTACCATCCTCGTCGTTGACGATCCCCCGCAAGATTTCCTGCCGGGTGTCCTCGTCCTTGGTCAAGCGCAGCAAATGAGCTTGCGCGGGCCGCAGAAACCGCGTCCGGGCGGCCAGATCCGAATTGTCCCTCTGCAACTCCCGCTCAAGCAGTGTGTAATCCGCCGTGATATGCTCGTCACCCAACAATTCCGTGGGACCGAGCACCAGCGGAGGCTGCAGCGGGATGCCCGATCCTGAGGCCTGTCCATCCGATTGATCCAGATGGCCGGACAACTTTTCGCGACGGCTCCCTCGGAGGGCTTTGCCAACCCCTGACTTAAAACACGACCACAGCCCACAGCCTTTGGCATTCTTCGTCGACATCGCAGACGTCGCAGCCCTGGTTGATGACGATGTTTCTCCCATATATCCCGGGAAGCTTTCGATGCCCGCCCCTAACGGCTCGTGAGATTCGAGTCCATATCCAGGGATGAGCAGAACGCTAAGTCCTCCCAGATTGTTTGGGGTCGCCTCCCTTGTTCCTTGCCCCAACTTCGTCGTGTAAGGCCGACCATGGATGTAAAAATGTGCTCGCGACCGGAGCGGTGTCGTCGGCAGGAGGCCTTTTCTGTTCAGTGAACCGATCAGGGCATCGGGCGCTGATTGGCAACTATGGTCCCATCCCAAGCCGACGATATGTGTGAAGTCCTTCGCACGTGGGAAGTCCTCCGCCGGCACGATGGCCTGTATGTCAACCGCGGGGTGTGACAACTGGGCTGGCAGATCCAAGTGGCTCCCAGCGGCGCTAGACCCAGGAGGCGCCGGTCGCTCAAGATGGCCGAAGGTCGATGATGGCTCGGCCCTTGCAGACCGCGATGGCAACATTGGCTGCGTCCTCCCAAGGTCCCATCCCGGATTGGTTGGAATTGAAGGCGGCATAGTCTCCGCGGTAATCAACCTCGAACATCCGGCGCTGGAGCACTGGATCGGAGACCACGCCATGCGGAGCACTATCAGCGTCACTTACCGCGATCAAGTAACGGGCATCGTGGTCCGGCAGGTCCCTTGAATTCATCTCCACAAGAGGGACCAGGACTTCGCGTCCGTCCCGCGCAACCTTCCCCATGCTCATGATCAGCGAGCTGAACGGAGTTAGACACGTACGTGACACGATCGACTAGAGAGCGTACAATGCGACCGAGTCCGGATCGCGAGCCGCTCGGGCGTACTCCGAAACGCCAAACCCTTATGCGAGGGTCGCAGAACGCGAGCGAACTGAACCCTTATCGCGCGTCACGCAGTCTCAAAACCGCGCAAAATACAAGATCAACGATGCACGGGAAGGCAACTCGATTGGCGCATGGGATACACGTGCGTCTCTCAATTTCCGCTACCAACCATCGAGCATCTTGTGATCGTTTTGGCTTAACTACATTCCTGCTCGTCTGGCGCGAGACGCAACAATTTTGCGGCACGGTCAACTACCAACCCTCGTAATTGATCTCGATGACAGAAACATGTCACCTTCCACTGATGAACGTCGGCCGATCAAACGCACCGGCAAGGAATGGCATGCAAAACCAATCACAACAATCTGTTCCCGCCAGTGGCTCTGGTCCACGCGCTGATTCCTCACTCACTGAAATGCTGCGCGCTCAGGTCTGCTCCAGCAGCGAACTCTCATTCCTCATGGAAGCGCATGACGGCCTCTCCGCCGCGATCGCCGAGCGCGCAGGTTTCAAGGGTCTCTGGGCGTCGGGTCTGTCGATTGCCTGCTCCCTCGCGGATACCGCGATGCCAACGAAGCGTCCTGGAGCCAACTCGTCGGCGTAGTTGAGCGCATCGTGGACTCGACTGAGCTCCCTGTGCTTGTTGATGGGGACGGAGGCTTCGGGAACTTCAACAATGCTCGTCTGCTGGCACGCAAACTCCGTCAGCGTGGCGCTGCTGGCGTCGCACTGGAGGACAGTTGCTTCCCCAAGATGAACTCGCTTGTTGGCGATAGGCATCCCCTCGCCGATATCGATGAATTCTCCGGCCGCTTGCGTGCCGTGAAGGATACAGTCGCGGACGACTTGGGTCCTTGTGGCCCGGATCGAAGCGCTAATCGGCGGCCATGGAATGGACGAAGCAATCTTGCGCGCTCACGCTTACGCCGACGCGGGAGCCGATGCGATCCTCATTCACTCGCGCAAGAGCGCCGCAGACGAGATCCTTTCGTTCGCACGCGCCTGGCGGAACCGGTTGCCAGTCGTGATCGTTCCAACGAAATACTATCGAACGCCGGTCTCTGCGTATCGCAATGCGCGCATCTCCACAGTGATCTGGGCCAACCACTCCATGCGAGTTGCATAGCGGCAATACGGCAGGTCTGCGGTCGTATCATCGCTGAGGAGACCACGGCGAGCATTGAACCCAATATTGTGACGCTCGACGAGGCCTTCCAACTGTTGAGATACGACGAACTTGCCCGCGCGGACGCGCGATATCTCCCCTCACCCTGACCGACGGCAAATAGCGTCTCATCCGCGCTGCAACATACGCCGATGTCGCAATAGTTTCCGGCTCCTCCTGTGGCATCGATCTTGAATTACTCGGCAAAGCCCTGCGGCGTTCTGACCGTAAGCCTCCGGCGGGGCTTTCAATTACCCACATTTAGTCGAATGGGCTGAGGGAGTGTGTTTCGGCATGGAATAAGGGCTCTGACTCACTTTTGGTGCAGCGACCGGCGTGCTGCGGGTGGCAGAGTGGTTGATTCAACCTCTTGGGGGAATCATCGCAGATGTGCCGTAAGACCCATACCGCGACGCTGACACCAGCGGGCCTTGCTGTCGATGGCGTCGAGATCGGGGCCGCGAAGATCATCGTAATGGCAAGACCGAGCACAAAGATGGCGACCTGTCCTGAATGCGGCGCAGTTTCGGGTCGGATCCATAGCCGCTACAGGCGACGCCTGGTCGATTTGCCTGCCCACGGTCGAATCGTCGAGATCAATGTTGAGACACGCCGGTTTCGATGTGTCGGGACAGGCTGCAGGCGGCGCATTTTTGTCCAGCGCCTCGGTGACGCGGTCGCATTGCCGTCAGCCCGCCGAACGGCGCGGATGGATGGCATCGTGCATCGCCTCGGGCTCGCATTGGGCGGGCGTCCCGGACATAACTTGGCAAGCCGCCTGGCAATTCCGGTCAGTAAAGATACCTTGCTTAGAACGGTTCGACGGCGCACGGCACGCCCTCGCGACCCCTTGCGCGCAGTCGGCATTGACGACTGGGCCTGGCGCAAGGGATGCCAGTACGGCACCGTCATCTGCGATCTCAAGCGCCGCCGCATCGTTGCACTCCTGCCGGATCGCGCGAGTGGCACCAGTGCCGCCTGGCTGCGCGGCCACCCCAGCATCGAGTTCATTGCCCGGGATCGTGGCGCGAGCTACGGCGACGCCGCATCCAAGGGTGCGCCCCAGGCCCTACAAATCGCCGATCGTTGGCACCTCTTCGAAAACGCCAGCGCGAGCTTTCTTGATGTCGTGCGCCAGAACATGCACGCCATCCGTAAATCGTCGGCCACTGACAACATCGACCCCACATTACTCAGTTGTGCCGAACGCAAGCGGTGGGAGAATTTCCAACACCGCAAGAAGACGGTCGATGCGGTGTTGCGGCTGCTCGAACAGAGAACTCCACTCAAACAGATTACTCGCCGGCTCAGCCTTGCACGCCAGACGGTTCGACGTATTGCCCGAGGCGGCGGACTAGAGGTCTTCCGCAGCCGCGTGAGCATCCTCGAGCCGTATGCCGAGACGCTCGACGCGCTCTGGACGGGCGGCTGCCGAAATGGCGCCGAACTCTGGCGCCGGTTGCGGATACAGGGATTCCAAGGATCCCTTCGGGTCGTCGCCGAATGGGCCACCCGCCGCCGCCTCGATGAGTCATCGAATCTGGCCGGGCGGGTGAGGAAGACCCCGTCGGCACGCAAGATTGCGCGGCTTATGACAATCGAACGCGATCAAGTACCGAGGGATCAGGCATCGATGATGGCCAAGATCGCGCACGATGTTCCACAGTTGCTCGAGGCCCGCGACTTGGTCGATCGTTTCCACGAAATCATGCGCCAGCAAAAGGCCGCCGACCTCGATCCGTGGATCGCCGCAGCGATCGATAGTCCACTCAGCTCGTTTGCCAAGGGCATCATCGCGGATCGCGACGCCGTTCAAGCCGCGATCATCCAACTATGGTCGAACGGCCAGACCGAAGGTCAAATCACAAAGCTCAAGCTGGTGAAGCGTCAGATGTATGGGCGTGCAAAAATCGATCTGCTCGAGGCACGCCTCATCGGCGCCGCGTAAACAACTGCACCAAAAGTGAGTCAGAGCCCCTTCGCAACCCCAGTCACCCTCAATCCCGCTTGTTAACGGACGACTCGAAATTCCGGGCGGTTTTGCAGCGCGCGTCGGCTGCCATCCACCCGCGACGGGGGATGTCGTTTTAGGATTACCTGGGCAACCCATCTTCCCCTACCAAATTTGATAGTTGTTGTCGTTCGCGTTCGCCGTATTCTCCTGATTGTCAATTGTGCTCAGGAGAGATCTACGTGGCCGTTGAACACTCGCCGCGCTTCTTGATGTGTCCACGACATCATTCTTTGAGCTATAATGACGAGGCGGAAATCACGTCCTTCAAGTATAGCGCGACAATCTGGGTGGGGTGCGCCAGGCCAAGCTGGCGAGTTCTAGCCGGTGCAAGTCCGGCCTGGGTAAGGGGTAGCGCCCGCCCGGTAGCGAGTGTTGCGACGTGGGAGGTGACGACCACGGCGAAGCGTACACAGCAATCATGTGAGGTGTGGGAGTGAGCCACGATAGTGATAAGATCGCAGGGGCCGAGACGTTCTCATCCGTCGAAGGCAACACGTGCGGAGCCGACAAGCGAGGCACCGTCGCCCTGCCGGGGTCTAGGGCCACATCACGTATGAAAGGAACGCGTCGGAACCTGGGAGGTCTCTTGCACGGCCGGGTGGCGTCCAGCCACACCGGTCCGCATCGGGAAGGCGAGGAGCCGTAGCCGATGATGAACGGACAGGAGAAGTCTGACTCCGGCATAGTAGCTGGGAAGCCGACGAACAAATCCGGGCAACCGGCAGCGGAGTTGGTGGAGCCAAGGCCGGAGACCAAGGGGAACGCGGAACAGCAACACATGCATCCGATCGATCTGCTGATGGCATCACAGACAAATCATCAGCTGGGTCAACCGGGGTCAAGCGACAGCAACGAGATTTCGAACGTGCACGCCCCCATTGATTCGCAGCAGGATGCTACGCCGAATCGTGGCAAAAGCTCCGTTCCTGCAGAGGTAGATGGCTTACCAAAAACAATTAAGCGTACGCCGTTAATGGCCAAACGCCTTTCGCAACTCATTAAGAAATTCAAGGCCCCATTACTAGTGCCGGCGCGTCCTTTGGCAACACCAGTTCTGCAATATGACAGAAGCCCTGGATCAGAAGATAACTTTAGATCATCGGATGAGTTTGATCTTCCGGAAGGCTGCAATGCAACAGGCTGGAAGGACCTGCATGTGTCCGGCAGCGCCAGTATTGCTTCCATCGAACAGGTTAGTAGGTTGAACCCATCGCCGGAGAGCCCAGTAATTGTACTTGACGTCCGGGAGGAGTCCCATGCGATCGTTGGCGGTTTTCCGGGGACTTGGCGGGTGCCCAATAACTGGGCGAATGTTGGCAAATCGCGCGAAGAAGTCCTAGCGGATGAACGCGATAGGATACATGCGCTAAAAGGGGAAGAGACAGTGCAGATGCTTCACCGCAAAGACGTTAAGAATGAGGTTGATAATCCGCGCTCAGTGACCTTGAGTAGACCGCAAATCTTTAGCGAAGAAGAAGTCGTAAGAGCGGCGGGTGCAAAATATGTGCGTTTGATGGTGTCCGACCATCTCGGTCCGCGCGCAGAGGATGTTGATGCGTTTATTGAAATGGAGCGGGGCATGGCGGCTCACGAGAAGCTGCATGTGCACTGTGGTGTAGGTCAAGGCCGCACGGGCATCTTTATCGCAATGCACGACATGCTGCGTAATTCCTCAAGGGTGTCGTTTGAGGACATCATAAATAGGCAGCTCGCGTTTAACCCTGGCCGAGCCTTGGATTTCCACAAAAACATCGCCCACGAAGAGCGTTCAGACTTCCGCAATGATCGGCTGGAGTTCATTTCGCTCTTCTACGAATATTCCAAAGCAAATTCCAATGGACAACCCTTGTTATGGTCCGAATGGCTTGACCTCCATAGCCCCGAAGGGACCGATAACGAACGGTAACCGTTAGCATATTAGCAGCAGAAATCGGTCGTGCACCTGGTTGATGGGTCGGCGAGCTATGCCTGAATCGGGGTGACGGAGCCGATCAGGCGGCGTGGTTTTGGTAAGCGCTTAGCCGCACAGAGCCGGCTCCGCAAATTTGAACAGGTCGATAAGTGGAGTTTCTGCCTGACAGCGGGCACGCTGGTGCCTGCGAATCAGGAGTGACGATGAGCAGACGAGCACGCCGGAACCACACACCGGCCTTCAAGGCGAAGGTGGCGCTTGCCGCCGTCAAGGGCGACCGGACGATAGCTCAGCTTGCCGAGCAGTTCGACGTCCACCCCAATCAGATTACGGCGTGGAAGGCGCAGCTGGAGGGCGGCGCTTCCGGAGTTTTTGGATCTGGCAGCGCTGCGCCGGCCACGCCTGCGATCGATGTGAAGTCGCTGCATGCCAAGATCGGGGAGTTGACGCTGGAGAACGATTTTTTAGAAGGAGCGCTCACCAAGGCGGGATTGCTGAGCGCAAAGCGATGATCGACCGCGAGCATGATCTGTCGATCACCAGGCAGGCGGAAGTTTTGCAGATCAGCCGCGGCAGCGTTTATTACCTGCCGCGGCCGGTGCCGGACGCCGATCTCGCGATCATGCGGCGTCTCGACCGGCTGCATCTGGAGTTTCCCTTCGCCGGTTCGCGAATGCTGAGAGGCCTGCTGGCTGCCGAGGGGTGCAAGATCGGCCGCCGGCATGTCAAGACGCTGATGCGGCGGATGGGGATAGAGGCGCTCTATCGCCGTCCGCGCACCACCAGACCCGAGCCCGGCCACAAGATCCATCCATACCTGCTGCGCGGCATGGAGATCACGCGACCGAACCAGGTCTGGGCGATGGACATCACCTACATCCCGATGGCGAGTGGCTTCGTCTATCTCGCCGTGGTGCTGGACTGGGCAACACGTCGTGTTCTGTCGTGGCGGCTGTCGATCACCATGGAAGCGACCTTCTGCGTCGAGACGCTGGAGGATGCCTTGGCTCGTCACGGCAAGCCGGACATCTTCAACACCGATCAGGGCTCGCAGTTCACCGGACAGGCTTTTACCGGCGTGCTCGCCGACAACGGCATCGCGATCAGCATGGACGGCAAGGGCGCATGGCGGGACAACGTGTTTGTCGAACGGCTCTGGCGCAGCATCAAATACGAGGAGGTGTACCTGCGGGCCTATGACAGCGTCAGCGAGGCGCGCAGCTCGATCGGCCGATATCTCGACTTCTATAACAGCAGGCGTCCCCATTCGAGTCTTGACGGCAGCACGCCGGATCACGCCTACTTCACCCCGCTGCCACTCCGCATGGCAGCCTAACCCCGGCAGAGGCTCCACCTATCGACGCGGAAACTCTGTTCAGACGACCGGGACCAGCTCTCACTTTCAATTACCCATAATTTTAGCTCGATCGCAGCCCCCAATTCGAGGTCGGTGAGTCGCGATAGTCCGCGCCAGATCACGATATTTCCTGGAGGTGGGTCGTTGGCCCGTGCCAGGTATCCTCCGAGCCGCGCGATCTTGACGACGTAGTGGGAGATCGTGGTTCGCTGAGCGCGGTTTGCGCCCCGATCCTTCACCAAATGATCGAGAAGCTTTATTTCGGGATCTGTCAGCGCCGTTTGCGGCGGCGCATTCGGCGTGGAGCGATTGAGCATCGTCATCCAGAAGACGGTGAGCGTCACGATAGGATCACCGGTGCCCGGGCTTGACTTGCGCGGAATGCTCTGGATAGCGCGGTCGGGATGATTGACGCCGCCGGGGCGCGGTGATGGGGTGATCCCGGTTCGGAGCGGGCAATGGGATCAGAATGAACAGCGAGTCGCAGCTGCGCGAGAAGCTTCGGAAGATCGAGGCGTTGTTCGTGGGGGCCGGAACTGCTGGTGAGCGCCTTGCGGCGGAAGCCGCGCTGCAGCGGGTGCGGGCCCGGGTCGAGGAACTCGCTCGCCACGATCCACCGATCGAACAGCAATTCTCACTTCCCGACCAGTGGTCTCGGCACCTTTTTCTGGCGCTTTGCCGCCGATATGGGCTGCGGCCGTTTCGTTATCGCCGGCAGCGACGCAACACGGTGATGGTCCGTGCGTCACGGGGCTTCGTCGACAAAGTGCTGCTGCCGGAGTTCACCGAGCTGGAGGGTGCGCTGCAAGTGTATCTGCACGAGGTGACGCTGCGCGGTACGCATCCGAGGGCGGCCGCCTTGCAGAGGTTGGCTATTGCATGATTACAGGCAGTATGGACACCATATCTACTGCCAATAATGCGAAAGTTATGGAGGTTGTCGACACAGGACGGCGGCGGCGGTTCAGTATTGAAGCGAAGCAGCGGATTGTGGAGGAGAGTTATTGCTGTGGCGATCCTGTTTCTGTCGTTGCTCGCCGCCACGGACTTTTTCCTGGTCAACTGTTCGGATGGCGACGCCTGGCGCGACAGGGCGCTCTTGGAGCGCTTAGCGCCAAAGATGGCGAACACGGGTTTGTTGCGGCTCTGATTGAGCCGGATCCAACGAGAAGCGATGGGAGCCGTGACGACGCTCGCTGCGAGCAGGCTGTTGGACGGATGGAGATCGTGCTCGGCAGCGGTGTTCGTCTGATCGTTGGAGTGGATGTCGACATCGCCGCTCTATCGCGGGTCTTAAGAGTGCTGGAGGGCCGATGATCCCGATTCCGACGGGCGTTCGTGTGTGGCTTGCGACCGGCTACACCGACATGCGGTGCGGCTTTCCGAGTTTGGCTCTCCGCGTGCAGGAAGTGCTCAAGCAAAATCCTCTTGGCGGAAATCTTTTTTGCTTCAGGGGAAAACGCGGCGACCTTTTGAAGGTCATTTGGCATGATGGCCAGGGGGCATGCCTGTTTACAAAAAGACTTGAGAGAGGAAGGTTCATCTGGCCTTCGGTTGCAGGGGAAGCAGTGACGATCTCTCCGGCGCAATTGAGCTATCTCTTGTCTGGAATCGACTGGCGTAATCCTCAAGAAACGTGGCGTCCAACGCGAGTTGGATAAGCATTTTGCGATTGAACTTGCCAGCCAATCTGATTCACTGGCTTCATGAATTTGAAGCCGGATGATCTTCCTTCGGACCTCGCGAGCGCCCAGGCGGCGCTGCTGGTCGAGCGTGAAGCGCGGCAAAGGGTCGAGGCTGAGCGCGATGCGGCCGTGGCTGAAGCCGCCAGCGCGCAGGCAAAGCTGTCCGACACCGAAGCGCTGATCGCTCATCTGCAGCTCAGGATCGAAAAGCTGAAACGCGAGTTGCATGGGTCGCGCTCCGAACGCACGGCGCGGCTGATCGAGCAGTTGGAGTTGCAGCTGGAAGATCTGGTAATGTCGGCGACCGAGGATGAGCTTGCAGCTCGGGCCGCGGCGGCGAAAACCCAGACCGTGCGCGCGTTCACGCGCAAGCGGCCGGTACGCAAGCCCTGGCCGGATGACATCGAACGCGAGCGCGTCGTCATCGATCCCCCGACCACCTGCGCCTGCTGTGGCGGGGCGCGGTTGTCGAAGCTGGGCGAGGATGTGACCAGGACATTGGAGGCGATCCCGCGCCGCTACAAGCTGATCGAGACGGTGCGAGAGAAGTTCACCTGCCGGGATTGCGAAGCGATCACGCAGCCGCCGGCGCCGTTCCATGCCACGCCGCGCGGCTTCATCGGACCCAGCTTGCTGGCGATGATCCTCGTCGATAAGTTTAACCAGCACCAGCCTCTTAATCGTCAGAGCACGCGCTTCAGGTGCGAGGGGATAGACCTGTCGACGCAGACGCTGGCCGATCAGGTCGGCCACGGAACGTTCGCCGTCATGCCGCTCTTCGACCTTATCGAGAGCCATGTGTTCGCGGCTGAGCGGCTTCATGGTGACGACACCACCATCCGCATTCTGGCGAAAGGCAAGTGTACGACCGGGCGAATCTGGACCTACGTGCGTGACGATCGTCCCTTCGGCGGTCAGGCGTCGCCAGCGGCGGTCTATTACGCCTCCGGCGACCGACGAGGTGAGCACCCACAAAAACATATGGCCCGGTTCAGTGGAATCCTCCAGGCGGACTGCTACAACGGCTTCGAGCCGCTGTTCGATCCGAAGAAGAAAGCGCTGCCGATCACGCCGGCATTTTGCCTCGCGCATGCGAGGCGAAAGTTCTTCGAGCTGGCCGACATCGCAAAAAATGCCCGGGAGGGCAAGAAGGGTAAGCCGATCTCCCCGATAGCGCTGGAGGCGGTCAGGCGCCTCGATGCACTCTTCGTCATCGAGCGCGAGATCAACGGCTTGACCGCCGCCGAGCGGCTTAGCGTGCGACAGCAAAAGAGCAAGCCACTGTTCGATGCGATGCACGAATGGGTGACCACCGAACGCGCCACACTCTCGCGCTCCTCCGAGGTTCGCGAGCCGATCGACTACATGCTCAAGCGCTGGGCCGACTTCGCCCGCTTCCTTGATGATGGCAGAATCTGCCTGACCAACAACGCTGCGGAAAGAGCGCTGCGCGGTATCGCTCTCGGAAGACGCAATTGGACCTTTGCCGGTTCTCAGCGCGGGGCAGACCGCGCCGCTGTCATGCTGACGCTTCTCACCACCGCACGCCTCAACGATGTCGACCCGCAAGCCTGGCTCGCCGATGTTCTGGCCCGTATCGCCGATCTGCCTGCCTCGCGCCTGCACGAGCTGCTTCCTTGGGAATGGAAAAGGCTACGCGCGGTCGAAAAAAAACTCTGATCAGCGGTCCGTCGCAACCTGAACGTCTCAACCGGCTAGCGACCATCATAACCCAGACCGTCTATGCGCGCGCGTAATCGTTGCGCGGCCGTCGTCGGATGCGTACGCTGCGCGTGATCCGCGAAGAGATCTACGACGACGCCAGCGATGCGCAGGAAGTTCCCGACGCCTTGCCGTCGAACTGATCAAGCGGCGAGCATTGCCTCCGAACCGTCGCGCTCGGCTTTCCAATTCCACGGCAGCAGCGTGTTCAGCTGATTGATCTTGGTACGTCCGGAGACGATGCGCTCGAGAACATCGGTCAGATAGTGCCGCGGGTCGATGTCGTGAAGCTTTGCCGAGTTGATGAGCGATGCTAGAGTGGCCCAGGTTTCGGCGCCGCCCTCACTGCCTGCGAACAGATAGTTTTTCTTTCCTACCCCGATCGGCTTGATGCTGCGTTCGACCGTATTGCTGTCGATCTCGATGCGCCCATCATCGACGAAGCGCGTCAGGCCGTCCCAATGGTTGAGGGTGTAGCGGATGGCTTTGCCTAGACCGGACTTCTTCGAGACTTCTAGCAGTCGCGCCTCGAGCCAGGGCTTGAAGTCCTCGATCAACGGCCTGGTGTCGGTCTGCCGCACTGCAGCCCGATGCGCCGCCGGCAGACCGCGGATGCGATCCTCGATGGCGTAGAACATCGCGATCCGTTGCAGCGCTTCCGCGGCAATCGGCGACTTGGTCGCGACGTGAACGTCCCAGAACTTCCGCCGCGCATGCGCGAAGCAGAACGCCAACTGCACCAGATGGCCGCCGTTCTTGATCAGGCCCTTGTAGGCGGCATAGCCGTCGACCTGCAGGATGCCGTGGTAGTCCCCGAACAGCTGCTTGGCGCGGATCGCCTTGCGATCCTCGGCAAACATGTAGACCACCGCCGGCGGCGCCGGGCCGCCCCACGGGCGGTCGTCGGTGGCGATCGCCCAGAACTGGCAGACTTTGGTTCTGCCACGGCCGGGATCGAGAACTGGCAGCGGCGTCTCGTCGGCAAACAGCCGCGGGTAGGACATCACTGCGCGGCGCAACAGCGTGTGAAGCGGCTTCAGCCACCAGGCGGCGCGGCCCATCCACGAGGCCAGCGTCTGCCGATCGAGCGTGATGCCTTGCGCGGCGAACATCTGTTCCTGCCGATACAGCGGCAACTGGTAGCCGTATTTCATCACCGCGATGTGGGCCAGCAAGGCTTCCGTCACCATCCCGCCATCGATCGCCTGGGCCGGCGCAGGTGCCTGCATCACACCCTGGCGGCATCCCCGGCAGCCATACCGCGGACGCACAATGCGCTTGACCCGGTACTGCATCGGAATGACGTCGAAGGCTTCCTTGACGGTCTCCCCGATCTTGTGCAGCCGCTCGCCGCAGCAAGGGCAGATGTGGCTCTCGATATCGATTACGACATCGATGCGCGGCAAATGCTCCGGAAGCTTCCCCCGGTTGCGTCGCGCCGGTCGCTTTCCACGGCCCTCCGCTCCATCAGGCAGCCTGCCTCCGGTTACGTCGTCGTTGGCCGCGGCACGAGCCGCCTGTGCCGTGATGGTGAAGAGAGGCAGCTGTCCGGGATCCAGTGTCTCGGAGCGGGGACCGAAGATCGTGCGCTTGAACTGGGACAGGATCATCAGGAGCTTGTCGTTCTCCTGAACCGCAGCGTCGCGTTGGGCGATCGCCGCATCACGCTCGGCCGAAAGCGTGCTGCATTCCGCCGACAACGCCGCAAGCCTTGACGACAGCGCCATCACGGTTTGTCGGAGCAATGCTGGATCGGAAGGCAAATCACTCATGCAGAGTGATTTTACAACAACTCCGCATGAGTGACGAGCTACTCTTGATACGGATCAACCAGCTCGCGCTGGCTGATCCACAACCCGCATCGGCACACGCTTCCAGTCTGAGCCATCGAGCAGCACCGAGAGTTGAGCATGAGATAGCGGCATGACGCCTTCCTTGATCGGCGGCCAGGTGAACTGCCCCTCGATTCTTTTGTAGTAAAGGACAAGGCCGCTTCCGTCCCAGGTCAGGATCTTCACGCGATCTCGGCGCTTGGACCGGAAGACATAAAGTCCGCCGTCGTACGGATTGGCCCCAAACGCCTCGCTCACCAGCATCGCCAGCGAGTCCATCCCCCGACGGAAATCGATCGGCTGCGTCGCGATCCAGATCGACAACCCAGGTCGGAGCCCGATCATCGGCCAACCGTCCCGACTGCCGCCAGCACCTCGCACAGCGCCCGCCGGTCGACTGTTCCCCTGACATGGATGCGAACCGCGCCGACCTCGATCTCGATCGCCGCCTGCTCTTCACTCGGCAATTGGCCCCCGCAGCCGGTGATCGCGACCGGCACAAAGCCAGGTGGCATGCCTCTGTCCCCGCGCTCCGCGACCTGCGCCCGCGTGGCCTGGCGACGCCAGAGAAACAACAGACTTGGCCTGATGTCGTGTCGCCGTGCCACCGCGGACACGCTTGCACCCAGCGCAAAACTCTCCGCGACAATCGCCGCCTTCGCATCGGCCGACCAGCGCCGTCGCCGGCCGGCCCCAGTGATGATCTCGACACGCTGCAGCGTGTCAGAAGACTCCTTGAGGATAGGCGTATGCCTATCCGTATCGCTATCCTTACGACTATCCTTAAACATGGCGAGACCTCGTGATGATTCAGTCCACGAGATCTTCCTAACCCACCAAATCAGCCCTCAGCGCGTGGTCCCTGGATGACGCTCACAAGAAGACGCGCGCTTCCCGAAGATCATGTCCTTGAACGTCTGCATTGTAAGACCGTATGTCCGCCTCTGCCGATGAGGTGGCTCGCCCTACACTGCGCGTCCGAGGGTTGCTCGGGCGAACCGAGCCAATCCTCATCACAGGAGGACGAGCCGTGGCAGATTATAGGGAAGCATTCGTCGGAATCGATGTGTACCATGGCCCGCGTTCATCAGGCACGACGCCGTACGGAAGCCGGCGTGCGAGCCCGGTAATCACCACCGGTGCAAACGGCGGTGCGTCATTCCATATCCCGGGCGTAACCGATTGCCCACCTCCGCGACGACGCGACTGCGGTGCGTTCCCAGCTTCATGAAGCAAAGCTTGGGCCTCGCGACGCCACCCGAACAATTGCTTGGGGCTCAGCCCATGGCGCCGCACCACCTCCGACACACCGACTCGCTCGCGAGACTCGCCTCCACGAGGCGGGCCTTGTCCTCGCTCGACCATCGCCGGCGACCGCCAGCGCCCGTGATCAGCTCGACCCGCCGCATCTCCGTGACGCCGCCAGCAACCTGTCCGCCGTGCTTTCAAGCTTACGCTCTAGCATAACCGGGAGACCCCCGGCTCTGCCGGGGAGGCAGCATAAGTTTGACATTTACGGCGGTCGCCCATCGCCGAAACTTCTGATCGTGAGCCACCACGCACACGAAAGGAAGTTTGACGATGGACGAGTACGAGAGCGTAAGCCACAGCAAGTGGGAGTGCAAATATCATATTGTGTTCATTCCCAAGTGCCGCAGGAAGACGCTTTACGGAGAGTTGAGGCGGCACCTCGGGGATGTGTTTCCCAAGCTGGCACAACAAAAGGAAAGCCGGATCGAAGAAGGTCATCTGATGCCGGATCACGTTCACATGATGATTTCGATTCCGCCAAAATACGCAGTCTCGCAGGTGGTCGGGTTTATCAAGGGTAAAAGTGCGATCCATTTGGCCCGTGTATACGGAGAGAAGAAACGCAATTTTGTAGGCCAGCATTTTTGGGCGAGAGGGTACTTCGTCTCGACCGTAGGTCGGGACGAAGCGGTGATACGGGAGTACATCAGAAACCAGGAGCAAGAGGACAGCCGCTTGGAGCAAATGAATTTGTGGCGTTGATCGGCCACCTTCAGGTGGCCAACAAATGTAGGGTCGCGTTAGCGACCCAGACTGCCGCTTCGAGCGGCCCAATACCTAAAGCCCCCGGCTCTGCCGGGGGATACTTACTCTTACTGAGTCAGAGTGTCGCGGTCTTTGTCGACAGGAATCATATATTTGAGAAGACTCACTTTTCAGCATGGGGAGGCTGAGATGGGTCTGACAAAATCGGGAGACGTAGCGTCGCGGTTTTCGGCATGCGGATTCCGAGACGATGGTGCGCACCGTACCGATTTGATGGCGCGCAGGGTTCCGAAATGATCACGCGCAGCATTCCGAGCATTCTCCGCGCAGCATTCCGATTTGATCGCGCGCAGTTTCGGATGGTGTGAGGCCTGATCGTTGGGCCATTTCTCCGGCTGGAAACAGCTTGGAGAATTGGATGCCGACGAGGAGGGTTATCATGCGCCAGGTGCGCGAGATTGTGAGGTTGAGCCTTGAGGCTGGGCTCTCGACGCGCGTGGTTGGCGAGCGTGTCGGCGTCGGGCCGACGACGGTACGTGACACGCTGAAGCGGTTTGCGCGCGCGGGTCTGGCATGGCCAGTCCCGGAAGCGATAAGCGACGCCGAGCTGGAGCAGCTGCTGTACGGGGTTCCTGGCGTGAAGCCGGGCCGCCGCAAGGTGGCCGAGCCTGACTGGTCCGTTATTGCCCGCGAGCTCAAGCGCAAGCACGTGACCTTGCAGGTGCTGTGGGACGAGTACATTGCAGAGCATCCGGACGGCTATCGGTACAGCCGGTTCTGTGACTTGTTCCGCAACTGGGAAGGTCGGCTGCCGCTCGTGATGCGCCAGCACCACGGCGGGGGCGAGAAATTGTTTGTCGACTATGCCGGCGACACGGTGCCGGTGGTTGACCGTAAGACTGGCGAGGTGCGTGACGCGCACATCTTCGTCGCGGTCATGGGCGCATCCAGCTTGTCGTTCGCGCTGGCGACGTGGACCGAGCAACTCGGCGACTGGATCGCGGGACATAACGCGGCCTTCAGCTTTTTTGGCGGCGCGACGCAACTGCTGGTGCCCGACAACGCCAAGGTCGCGGTGATCAAGGCCTGCCTCTATGACCCTATGGTCAACCGCAGCTATAGCGATATGGCGCAGCGTTACGGCACGGCGATTTTGCCGGCACGGCCGCGTCGCCCGAGAGATAAGGCTAAGGTTGAGGCCTGCGTCGGAATCATCGAGCGTTGGCTGCTGGGGCGGCTGCGCAACCGAACTTTTTTACAGCCTGGCCGAACTCAACGGTGCGATCGCCGAGTGGCTGACCAAGCTCAATGACGGACGGGTGCTGCGCCAGTATGGCCGCACACGGCGCCAGTTGTTCGAGGAAATTGACGCGCCGAATCTTAAACCGCTTCCTGGCGAGCCGTGGGTCCATGCCGAATGGCGCCGATGCCGGGTCGGGCTCGACTATCACGTCGAGATCGAACGACACTACTACTCGGTGCCCTATCGCTTCGCCCGTCGCGAGGTAGAAGCGCGGATCTGTGCGCGAACGGTTGAAATCTTCCTGGGGGGCGAGCGTATCGCCGCGCACATGCGCGGCAGCGGCAACGGGCGGCACACGACGATCAGCGCCCACATGCCTTCCAGCCACCGGCGCTACGGCGAGTGGACGCCGGCAAAGATCCGCAGCGAGGCAAGCCGGATCGGCCCGATGCTGCGCCTGCTGATCGACCGGATCATCGAGGATCGGCCGCATCCCGAACAGGGCTATCGTTCGTGCCTGGGGATCATCCGTCTTGAGAAGCGCTTTGGCGCCGAGCGCCTCGAGGCGGCCGCGCTGCGCGCGATTGAGATCCAGGCTCGCAACTACCCAAGCGTCAAATCGATCCTCGAGAAGGGGCTCGATCGCGTTGCAACGCCCGCGTCCGCCGAGCGCGAGCCGATCATACACACCAACATCAGAGGCTCGGACTATTACCACTAAGGAGAGAAAATGCTGACACACCCCACACTCCACTTGCTTACCCGGCTCGGCCTTACTGGCATGGCCGAGGCCTTCACGAGCCTCGCCGAGAACGAGGAGGTCCGGGGTCTCGCTCACGCCGAATGGCTGGCGTTGCTGCTGGACCACGAAGCGACCTGGCGCAACAACCGGCGCCTGGCGCTTCGTCTTCGCAAGGCAAAGCTGCGTCATCATGCCGTGCCCGAGGATATCGACTATCGCGCCCCCCGTGGGCTCGACCGCCGCTTGTTCGACATGCTGCTCAAGGGAGACTGGATCAAAAACCATGAGAATTGCGCCATTGTCGGGCCAACCGGCGTCGGGAAAAGCTGGCTTGGCTGTGCGCTTGGTCACAAGGCCTGCCGGGACAACCACTCTGTACTTTACACTCGGCTGCCGCGGTTGTTCGAAGAACTGGACCTTGCCCGGGGCGACGGCCGACTCACTTCGCGGATGAAGAGCATCGCCGCCGTCGAGCTCCTGATTTTGGACGATTGGGGCCTCCAAGCCATCGACGCCAATGCCCGTCATTATCTGCTCGAAATCCTTGAAGACCGTTACGGCCGTCGATCAACACTCGTCACCAGCCAGCTTCCAATTGCCAAATGGCATGAGCTCATAAATGACCCAACTTACGCTGATGCCATACTTGATCGCCTGCTTCACAACGCTCACAGGCTCGAACTGAACGGTGACTCCATGCGTCGCCCGCCGGTTCTTCCTCGGCCTTGATTACATCGTCGGCCGATGAAGACCGAGACTGCAGCCCGCGAAGCTGACCGGCCGCTACGGCACTGTTGGGGGTGCGCGTCCAGTCAGCTTCGCTCCGTCGAGCGACACCATCAAATATGAGACGTGATCTCTTCGGCAGCCGCTTGACCACGGGCTGACGATAGTGCCAATTGCCTTTAACGATCGGGGGCTTCTACATGCGCGCGATCAGATTGAAACGCTGCGCGGCATCAGATTGGAATAACTGCGCGCGATCATTGAATCCGCACGGCATATATTGAGGGTCTTGCAAGCGTGATCGGACATGCGGGACGGGCCAAACCGCTTCGCGATTACTGCACTGGGCTAATGATGCCGTGCGATCGCAAGAGTGTCGAGCCGATGGCGGCGATGACGGCTCCTGAGCGGACAGCAGCGCAGCATCAGGCGTTGTTGCATTTTGTCGGTCAAGGCGACTGGTCGGATCAGCAAGTGTTGGCCAAGATCCGTGAGTTAGTGCTGCCGGGCATCGAACGCCACGGAGAGATCGAAGCTTGGATCATCGATGATACGGGCTTTCCTAAGAAGGGGCGGCATTCGGTCGGGGTTGCGCGGCAATATTTGCGGTCAGTTGGGCAAGCAAGACAATTGTCAGGTTGCCGTGACGCTTTCGCTTGCGAACCATCATGCGAGCTTGCCGGTGGCCTACCGGCTCTATCTACCAAGGGAGTGGGTGACGGATCGTGCACGCCGGCACAAAGCTGGAGTCCCCAAGGAAATCACCTTCAAGACCAAGCCGGCGATTGCACTTGATCATTTGCGATGGGCCTGTGCGGTGGGCTTGCCGCGCGGCGTGGTACTGATGGACGCCGGCTATGGCACCGACACCGCTCTGCGTGGGAGTATTACCGAACTGGGCCTGAGCTATGTGGCCGGCATCTTGCCACAAACCTCAGTATGGGCACTCGGAACTGGGCCGCGGCCGCCGAAGAAGTGGTCGGGAAACGGACGACCTCAAAACTGCTACGGCGTGATAGCAAACACCGACCGATTTCGGCCAAGAAGCTTGCGATCGGTCTGCCAGCGCATGCTTGGCACAAGATCACGTGGCGTGAGGGTACGGCAGAACGGTTGTCTTCGCGTTTTGCCCGTGTGCGCGTCCGTCCGGCACACCGAGATTACTGGCTTGCCGAAAGCCGGCCGGAGGAATGGCTGTTGATCGAGTGGCCAGAGGGCGAGGAAGCTCCGACCAAATATTGGTTTTCAACGCTTCCGGCGAACGTTGGATTCCGTCAGCTGGTCGATATCGCCAAGCTGCGCTGGCGCATTGAGCGCGACTACCACGACCTCAAACAGGAGGTCGGCCTTGGCCACTTTGAGGGTACGCATCCGACGACGGCCGCGCAACGATTACGCGCGCGCATAGACGGTCTGGGTTATGATGGTCGCTAGCCGGTTGAGACGTTCAGGTTGCGACGGACCGCTGATCAGAGGTTTTTTTCGACCGCGCGTAGCCTTTTCCATTCCCAAGGAAGCAGCTCGTGCAGGCGCGAGGCAGGCAGATCGGCGATACGGGCCAGAACATCGGCGAGCCAGGCTTGCGGGTCGACATCGTTGAGGCGTGCGGTGGTGAGAAGCGTCAGCATGACAGCGGCGCGGTCTGCCCCGCGCTGAGAACCGGCAAAGGTCCAATTGCGTCTTCCGAGAGCGATACCGCGCAGCGCTCTTTCCGCAGCGTTGTTGGTCAGGCAGATTCTGCCATCATCAAGGAAGCGGGCGAAGTCGGCCCAGCGCTTGAGCATGTAGTCGATCGGCTCGCGAACCTCGGAGGAGCGCGAGAGTGTGGCGCGTTCGGTGGTCACCCATTCGTGCATCGCATCGAACAGTGGCTTGCTCTTTTGCTGTCGCACGCTAAGCCGCTCGGCGGCGGTCAAGCCGTTGATCTCGCGCTCGATGACGAAGAGTGCATCGAGGCGCCTGACCGCCTCCAGCGCTATCGGGGAGATCGGCTTACCCTTCTTGCCCTCCCGGGCATTTTTTGCGATGTCGGCCAGCTCGAAGAACTTTCGCCTCGCATGCGCGAGGCAAAATGCCGGCGTGATCGGCAGCGCTTTCTTCTTCGGATCGAACAGCGGCTCGAAGCCGTTGTAGCAGTCCGCCTGGAGGATTCCACTTAATCGCAAGGTGGCGGTAATGTGAAGGAATGCCGGCTCGGCGCGTGAGTATCGCGAAAATCCTCAGATCCGGCACAGGCTTTGCTCCGCATTATTTTTCGGTGACCTCTGCAGTCGTTTGACCAGCAGAGGAGACGATGATGCTGAAATCCAGTGAAGACCTGATCGCCGAGCTCAAGGCCGTACTGGCCGGCCAGCGCTATCACCCGAGGACGATCAGTAACTACTGCGGGTGCGCGCGCAGATTCCTCGTATCTCGAACGGCGGGAAATCCAGGTTGAGAACGTGACCGAGGCGCTGGTGTCGACATACATAAGCCATGCGAGTGGGATGTTGCGCAAACGCCATGGTCGATCAGGGCCACACCAGCACCCGATCCCGCGCGCCGGAATCCATGCGCTGCTGCGGCTTGTGCAGGGCCAGTGGCCACCCCCTCCGAAAGCAGCCTGCGCCGCCGAGGCCGAGCGATTTGCGATCTGCGACGAATACGAGGTCTGGCTTCGTGAGGCGCGAGGCCTCGCCCCCGCCAGCATCGAGGCTTTGATCTGGGAGGCCCGGCACTTCCTGACCTGGCAGTTCAGGCGGAACGGTGACAATAGCCTGATGGGCCTGAGGGTCGACGACATCGACCGCTATATGGAAATGCGCGCGCCGAAGCTGGCACGCAAATCGTTGAGCGCCGTCGCGAACCGCTTGCGCTCTTTGTTGCGGCATCTGCACCGGGTCGGCCGTACCGCGATCGACCTGTCGCCGCACGTCATCGGCCCGCTGATCTACGCCTATGAGGGCGTGCCCTCGATTCTGGAGCGAGATCAAGTTGCCGCCGTCCTGAAGGCGGTGGGAAAGGACAGGACACCGAGGGGGTTGAGGGACCATGCGATCCTGCAATTGCTTGCGACCTATGGCCTGAGGTCGAGCGAAATCTGCAACCTGCGGCTTGAGGACATCAACTGGCGGGCGGAATCGATCCGCATCCGGCACACCAAGACCAGGGCCTGTTCCTTCCTGCCCCTGATGGAGCCGGTCGGCGAAGCAGTGCTTGCTTATTTGCGTGCGGGGCGGCCGGCGATCGACGCCCGGGAAATCTTCATCCGCATGCGCGCTCCCTATCGCAAGCTCAGGATGTTGGACAGCGTGGTACGACGCCGGCTGCGCCACGCCGGTGTCAAGCTGCCGGGCAAGAGCGGTGCCCATGTCTTCCGACATGCACGCGCGGTCGAGATGTTGCGCGCATCGGTCCCGCAGAAGGTCATCGGTGATTTGCTCGGGCACCGGTCGGCGGAATCCACGGTGCCCTATCTCAAGCTTGCCACCGAGGACCTCAGGGCCATCGCACTCGACGTGCCGGAAGCGGAGCTGCTGTCATGACAACATGGCCCGATCCCGAACGGCAGTTGATCGCGCGCTATCTGGCAGGCCTTGGCCTGCGCCACGCCGACAGCTGCGCCTCTTACAGGCAGGTGCTGAACAGCTTCCAGGACGTCGCTGAACGCCATGCCGAGCTCGGCAAGGATGTTCTGGTGGCCTGGCTGCAGACATTGTCCGACCATTGGATGGCGACGACGCTGCTGAACCGCACCCGCATCATCGATCGGTTCCTCGATCACCTTCTGAACATCGGAGCGATCGAGCGCAATCCCGTCACCGCCTTGTGCGAGGCATGCAATATCAAGCGATGTCGGCCGATCTGGCGCGCACTGGCGTCGCATGACCCCGAACAGACCCTTGCCGAACTCCGCCAGCCCAAGCCGTTCGGCAGCATGCTGGGCGGGATCATGGCCGAGCACGTCGCGCTGATGCGCAACAGAGGATACAAATACACCTCGCAGCCCGCATGGCTCTTGCGGTTCGATCGGTTCCTGCAGTTGAATCCTGCATTGCAGGATGAACCGATCGAGGTGATGCTGGAGCATTGGAAGAAGGCAAGAACGACACTCAATCACGCTGCGGAGTGTGAGAAACTGGAGCGGATCCTTGCGAGGGTCCTGCGCCATAAGAATCCGTCGCTCCCGCCGCGCCGCCCGGACCCGCGACCGCAGAAGGAATTAGCGAAGCAGTGGCGCAAGCCTTACATCTATACGCCGACCGACGTACGGCAGATGCTCGATATTGCCCGTTCCTATCCCTCGCAACGGGCCCCGCTGCGTGCGCCGAGCATCTATGCCATGTTTCTGCTGGCCTATTGCGCGGGGCTTCGGCGTGGCGAACTTGCCCGCCTTGATCTTGGTGACGTTGACTTCCGCGTCGGCACAATCACGATCCGGCAGACCAAGTTCTACAAGACGAGGATCCTGCCGTTGTCTGACAGCGTGATCGCCGAGCTTCGGGCTTATCTCGATGCGCGGCAGCAGGCCGGTGCACCGCAGGATCCGTACTCCGCCCTGTTCTGGCACGAGGGGCGCAACGCCCGCTATACAAAGCAGGTCATCGCCTTGTTGCTCGTCGACGTGATCCGCCGAGCCGGGCTGAAGCCGCCAGAAGGGCGAATGGGTCCCCCGTCTTCATGACCTGCGCCACTCGATGGTCGTGCACCGTATCCTCGAGTGGTACCGCTCGGGTATCAATCCGCAAGACCGGCTGCCGTTCCTCGCGACATATCTTGGCCATAAGGATATCCACTCCACCCTCATCTACATCACCGTTACACAAGATCTGCTGCATCTTGCGAACGAGCGGTTCAGGGCCGTAGGCGCACCATGCCTCGATCTGGGGCAGGAGGTGCGGCCATGAACAAGGCGAACGCGTTCCGGATTTGATGCGTGCGTTCTTCTACGAATGGCTCGTCGAGCAACGCAATGCATCGATCCACACCGTCCGGTCCTATCGTGACACTTGGCGGCTGTTCCTGCGGTTCGCCGCACAACGCGCGGAAAAGAAGGTGGCGGTGATCACACTGGCCGATCTGACTGCCGACGGGGTGGCTGCCTTCCTCGGTCACGCCGAGCACGACCGCGGCGGTACAATCGGCACGCGCAACTGCAGGCTTGCCGCGATCCGCAGCTTCTTCAACTTCGTCGCAACCAAGGACCCCGCATCGATCGCTCAGTGCGTGGAAATCCTTCACATCCCAGTCAAGCGGGCGCCGGTGTCGGAACCCTGTTATCTGGACCCTGCGGAGGTAGCAGCGATCCTTGCCCAGCCAAACCGCTCCACACTCGAAGGCATACGCGATCACGCACTGCTGTCGTTCCTCTACAACAGCGGGGCACGGATACAGGAGGCTCTCGATCTGTGTCCCGGGGCGATCCGCTTCGATAGCCCAAGTTGCGTTCGTCTTACCGGCAAGGGCCGCAAGGAACGCATCTGCCCACTCTGGCCGGAAACCGTGCTGTTGCTGAAAAAGCTGCTGGAGCGACAGCCGCGTGCACTGGACCAGCGGCTGTTCGTCAACCGCTATGGCGAGCCGCTCAGCGCATCCGGCGTTCGGTTCAAGCTTGCGGCCTATGTGAAGGCAGCAGCCGAAACCACGCCAACGTTGCGGACTAAGCATGTGACGCCGCACAGCTTCCGACATGCCACCGCCGTACACCTCGTCTCGGCGGGTGTCGACGTCACCGTTATCCGTAGCTGGCTTGGTCATGTGAGCCTCGGCACCACCAATCACTATGCCAGGGCCAATCTGGAAACGAAGCGAAAGGCGCTGGAACAGGTCAGTGCTCCGGAATCGGCACGACATCCTCCGTCATGGAAGCGGGATACGAGCCTGCTCGCCTGGCTCGACACGCTCTGAAATAATGCGAAGGAACGTCAATCAAAAACAGTATCAATCCCGCATCCGGCGGCGTTCCTTCACATTACCGCCACCTCGCGATTATCCGGCTAATGGAGAGGTGAGCATTAGCCGGAAAAGCCCGTCAATTGTGCGGCGATCTCCTCGGTGCCCCGGCCGTCGGCGAATACGTAGGCAACCGCCGGTGGCGCAGGCCCGCCCCAGGGGCGGTCATCCATGGCATGCGCCCAGAACTGGCAGATGCGGGGGCGATGTCGCCCGGGATCGAGCACCGGCATCGGCGTCTCGTCGCAGAACACGCGCGGCGCGGCCTGGATCGTCCGCAGCTGAAGTTCATAAAGGCTCTTGAGCCACCAGGCCGCACGCTTCACCCAGCCGGCAAGCGTCGACCGGCCAAGATGGACGCCCTGGCCGGCCAAAATCTGCACCTGCCGGTGCAGCGGCAAATACCAGGCGAACTTCGAGACCACCACGTGGCTCACCAGGGCCGTCAACACCATGCCACTCTCAATCAGGCGCGGCAGCACCTTCGCCTGGACCACACCGTCGGTGCAGCCGCGGCAGGCGTATTTGGGACGGATCGTCCGCAGCACCCGCAAGATCGCCGGGATGATGTCCAGTACCTCGCTGACGTCCTCGCCGATCTTGTGGAGCTTGCCCTGGCAGCACGGGCAGGCGGTCGCCTCCGGCTCCAGCACCTGTTCACAGCGCGGCAGGTGCTTGGGCAGCGCGCCGATGTTGCGGCGCGCCTTCTTGCGCGGCTTATCAGACGGCTTCGCCGCAGCCGCATCGTCGTTGGCAGCCGCAGGCGGGGTGGCGCCGGTCTCAAGATCGTCAAGCTCAAGCGCGAGTTGCTCGGCCACGAGCGTGGCAAGCCGCTCCGAGCGCTTCCCGAAGATCATCTCCTTGAGCGCCTGCATCGCCACGCGCAGCTTCTCGTTCTCGACGTCAAGCGCGAGCACCATCTCGGTCAGAGCCGCCGGATCGGTCGGGAGAGCATCGGGGCGAATCGCCATGATCAGACGATACATGCGCCCACTCCATGCTCCAGCGAAATCCTCACCTCTCAGCCAACAACGGCCGGCTGCTTCACAGGCTTGGGTGAGACGCGCACTTAGATGCACCACACCATCGCGGATCGGCGGCCAGGTGAAACGCCCCTGGTGCAACCACTTCGTCACCAGCACCATGCCGCTGCCGTCCCACGCCAAAAGCTTCACTCTGTCATGCGTTTGCTGCGGAACACGAAGACGTCGCCACAATACGGGTTCGCACGGAGCGCTTCGCTCACCAGCGCCGACAGCGTGTGGACCGACTTGCGAAAGTCGACTGGCTGCGCCGCAAGCACCACCTTGAGGTCGGAGCGTAGTGCAATCACCGGATGCCCCGAAGCGCTGACAGAACCGTCGAAAGTGTCGTCAGCTCCACGCCCGGCTCAATCCGGATGCGCGCCCCACTCAGCTCGATCTCGATCACCCCGCAGGGCTTGGCCGGCGGCGCGGCGATCTCCAAAGGCGTCGTTTGTGCCGCCGAAATACGTTCGGACTCGCCAGCTGTCCCGCCACCGCTTCCGGCGCCAATTTGGATCGGCACGAAGTTCGGCGCCTTGCCGGCCACTGCCGCCGCAACCTGGCGTCGCCACACCGTGAGCAGCCCGCGGGAAACGCCATTGCGCCGCGCCACCTCGGAGATGTTCGCACCTTCCTCAAAGCTCTCCGCCGCGATCCGGGCCTTCTCCTCGCCAGTCCACCGTCGCCGTCGGCGCTCCCCAGTGATCACCTCGACGCGACGATAAGAGTCACCTTCCTGCCTGACATCAAGCATGGCATTTGCCATCGCATCACCTCCACCGATCAGCTCTTGCCAGGCTGTATCGCAGGCGAACCTCGCGATGGCGAGGTGGGGGCCTCATGCCGGTTACTATTGATCCCGGCCATCGAAACCCACGAGGCAAAACTCGGACGCACGCCACGCCTGGTGGCGGCGGATGCTGGATTTTACTCCGCCAGGAACGAAGCTGCAGCAAAAGACAGAGGCGTCAAACGCGTCTGCATTCCCAATCGCTCGACCAAGAGCGCCGAGCGCAAGCGTGAGCAGAAAAATCGCTGGTTCCGTAACGGTCAGAAATGGCGAACCGGATGCGAGGGACGTATCAGCGTCGTCAAACGGCGACACGGGCTCGATCGCTGCCGCTACAAGGGCAGCATCGGAATGAAACGCTGGGTCGGCCTCGGCGTCGTCGCCGACAACCTCATCAATATCGGACGCGCGATGGAAAACCAGTCACGCCAACCGTAGTCCGTCCCAACTCAATCTGGCCTCTCAAGGCCCCGCCAGCCCTGGCGGGGCCTTGTCGTTGTCCGCGCGGTTGACCAGTCTGGTTAGAAGCGCGAATTTTGCGCCGGAAAGTAGTCTAGTGAATGTTTGAACGAGAGTATCGGCGATATCCGACATTTTAGGTCCCATTCATGATCGGGCGATCTCGACTTCATGATCGGGCGATCTCGACTTGTGGCGGTGCGCCTTTCTTCGCGCCATCAAAGAAGACCAAAACTTGCAGGCCAGCGGGATTCGCTTTCACCGGCCCACCAGTAGAACGAAGATTGACCAGCTTCGTTCCCAGAAGGTCCTGCCAGCACCCAAAAGACCAGCGTCGTACACGCATAGTTCGCGAACTCCCTGCCCTGATCCTTGCGATAGCTCAAGCAACGGGGCATGCCACTCGATCACACGTCTGTCATTCCAAGCACCGCGGCCATCGAGCATGAGCCTCCATTCCCGCAGTTATTTCTTCCCCATCCAGACATCTTCGAATGACGAGAGGGGCATAAGCTCCTCCTCCTGCACGAACCGGTCATTCATGACGCCGGCCGCTTTCAACGTCGCACTAAACCGGACAACAGTGCGTCTTTCGATTTCCGCCAATGTCGCTTGCTCGTCTTCGAAGCCTTCTGGCGAGAATTCCTCAAAAGGTGAATCGTCAGCTAGCTCCTGCTTTTGCGATGTGACGAAGCCGAACGCCCTGATGCTGCCGCTCCTGGTCGGTGCAACGACTACCTTCCAATAGGATAGCGGCACATAAACGTTGCCTGCCTCCTCGTCTTCAAGTTTCAGATCCCGCATCGTGAAAATTGGACCAGCAAAGATCGACAGGCGTGCCAGCGTCCTATCGGAGGATGCTTGCCTGCTAATGTGATTTTCGAGCCGCCCCCACAAGCCGTGGAAACCAAACTTATCGCGATTAAATGCTTCGTGCTGGGGCGTGCAGTTCGTCAGGTGAAACGTGTCTGAATTCGCGTACTCAATCTCTGTCTTTGAAGCACCCCAACAGTTATCATCTCGCCTCACGAGATGGCCAAAATCGAGCCTCTTCCACCGATCATAGAAGCCTTTCGGCAGCTGGTACTTTTCGTCCATGCGGCTATCGGTTATCCACTCGTCCTTTCCAAAGGTTTCGCGGCCCTTAATCTTCCTCTGGCCTTTGCTGTAATCGGTATTGCAGGCCGAAAGCACCGGCATTCTCCGTTGTGCATGCATCATGCACGAGTAGTGATGGTAGTGAAGCACCTTGCCGGCGCGGCCCCGCAAGGGAGCAATCAGCTTCGGGTCTTCGCTCTCTATGGTCGGGAATTCCGCAATACGGTCGCGGCCGAGGAAGTTTTCGTCGTAGCCTTGTCGATCGCTATAGTCGGTGTCGAAGTTAAGCTTCTCCAGCAACAACTCGTCAGGCTCAGCACTTGCGACAATGGCCGGAGCAGCCAATGGCTTTACTTCCGGGATCAACGAGCGGATAGAAGGAGGATTCGAAAGGCTTTCAACCTTGAGCGAGACGTTTAGTGGCAAGACGAGTGAGAATCCTCACTCGGCAGGCTTGCTGGAATGAGCTGCGGAGCGAAAGTAGGCCGTGCTGACGGCTCCACGTCGATTTCGAGTTCGGCTGCAGTTGGCTTGATCGTTCCTTGGATAGCCGCCTCAAGCACCGGCAGGAGATCATGACGAGCAGCCTGTTTCCTGATGTCAGCTACGAGCCGGCTGGTCCTGACGCCTTCGTTTGCTATCCATTTGATCTCGTGCTCCAGCGGCTTATGGTCGGTAATGGGCTGGCCGTCGTGGCCGATGTAGCGACCTTGGCTATCTTTCAGCGGCTTTCCCGAGTGGTGTAGGGCAACGACATCCCAAAGATCGTTGAACACTGGCGAGCCTGACGAGCCTCGGAAGGTATCGCTCTGGTAGGTGAGAAAGTCTTCAGTGTCATCGAAGGGCAATAGTTTATTTTCACGAATGGCTATCTGCTTGCTCTGGCCTCCGGGATGCTGAACGATGGAAAGAAACTGGCCGTAGTCCGCCTTGCCGAGTTGAGGATTCAGGCGAAGCCATCCGAAACTCGCCAGCTCTTCCGCCCCTTGCTTTGAAAGAGGATCGACCGCCACGACGCAGTAATCGAGATCCTTGTTGTTGAAGAAGAACTTGTCAGGAGCGAAGGAAAACCAGGTGGGGATTCGGTCATTTCCAAGGGGGTCCGACTCGTATGCGAACTGGACACGCGAGCGGCCTGCTACTTCCGGCATCTTAAAAACATGCCAATTAGTTAGCAGGAGTGTGGGGGCGATCATGAAGCCAGTAGCAGACCCTCCGCGATCACCCGGCGACGGTGGTATTTTGATGCAACCAACAGAACGGGCCGCACGAATGCCTGCCCAGAAGTAGTGTAGGCTCAATAGGTCATTCGTTCCCATCGCGCGCTCTAGGGCGGCGATGTCATCGGGCGTCCGGTTTTCATTGATGTACCGAGTGACGCGATCCGCCCGATCCTTCGGAAGATCAGGCTTTGCCGCAGGTGCCTTGAGTTCATCGCGCTTCGAGTCGACTCGCGCGGTCGTCGTGGCGACTACTTCAGTATCAATCTGCATACGTTCCCCGTAAAATTAGATCTTTAGAAACAACACAAACCGGCCCGTGGCTCGGCTTCAAACGGCACTTCGCGTCAATCATGGAAACTTAAGGTTCAGTTGAATCTGGCAATGATCACTGGGCCAACGGGAACGCGGCGTTTCCTCTTCAATGTCTTTGCCGTATCGCCATTTCCAGTATGATCCCGCGTCCGAAAGGGCAGCGGCCTTCTCATTCAAGACAAAGAAATCTATCGAAAAGCGTTGGCTGGCGGGCTCGGTAGGCCAGCACTTGAACTCCTTGTTCTTAGGGATATGGGTAAGTTTCACGTCATCGTCAGGGCTCGACGTGGACGCGCCAGACATCACATCCCACATATCAGTCGTCTTTATCTCAGGGCTTTCGCGGTCGAACCTGCGATTGAAGTCTCCGGCAACGATAACCGGCCCACCGCCCTGATGCGCTGCCCTTATCCAGGATTTAAGCGGTTGCAGCTGACGAAAGAGCGCTGGACAGTGGTCGTTATCTGAAGGTTCTTCGATGGGATCTTCGTTGCAGCGAGACTTCATGTGCACGACGAGTAGCCGCAAAAGAGCGCCATTTTTGTTCAAGGTAATGTCGAGCCCCCACCGGGTCTGGTGGTCAGTTGCCGGGTCTTTTGGCCCAAGATCCACGACGTCCCTCGTATCTGCGAGTGAAACGCCAGAAGATCGCTTGATTGCTAAAGCAACATACTGCCTGGCAGGATTGGTGAGTTCGCGCGGCAGAGTACTCACGGCTGAGGTCGGGTCGGTTACGCACTGCGGCTTGATATCCGAAAGCTGGTTGAAAGGATAATTGGGCGCCAGGCCACGCTGGTCCGCAACGGTCTGCCCGGAAATGCAGAGAATGTACTGGGATGGCGGGAAAACGCGCGCGAGCGCGCGAAGGCTCGCGATCTCCTGCATGGCGTAGACGTGGCCGTCGCTGCATTCACGATAGAGCCGCAAGTCCTTGAATTCATCTTCCGAACGGAGCGGACGATCATAGACCCTCACTGCCGTCGCTAATTCGGCGATATTCCACGAAATGAGCTTGATCTCACTCGGCTTCGGATCAGGCCCTTTTGCACCGCAATTGATGCCTTGCGCGAGGGAGGAAGCCGACAAGCCAAGAAGCCACAAAGCAATAAGCGCGATCGTCTTCATGGACGAGCCCCTCGAATCCAAAATCGCATTTTAAGGATACAACTATGACGAGAAGATTACAAGTTTCGCTACAGATGCTTTAACGCTGGTTCAGCGTCTACCGGACCAATCTGCGCTTGGCGACTGCATACTCAGCCAGTGCACAACATCGCTGTCAGAATGCGCGGCGACGGGATCGATCTATCTTGCCTCCTGAGCGGTGACGTGGACCGACGGTACAGGATATGCCGTGTCCCCGCTTGACGGCGTCAACGGAGTCCGCCGCAATCCGCTTGCGCGCATCGGCACCTCTAAAAATCATTACGGTGTCCCCCGACCCGTTACCACTATAAATTGTTCAACCCAACCAGGTTAAGCAAAATTCTTACTCCTTGATACAGGCCGCACACCGGAGTAGTGAGCCAGAAAAAGAGTGGATCGATGCTATTAACCTGTGGCGAATAGGCATTCGAACAGAAGCGTGACGAATGTCTGCTCGACGAAGGATTCGTCCTTGTCCGTGAAATCCAGCTTTGAAAGCGCCTGAAGCGTTTGTTGATTGATGTCTGCTGTAGGTCTTGGTTGTGTGAAAACGCCTGATGACCCGCGATTTCGGCTGTCAATCGGCGTCGAAAATTGCATTTCGATCCCAACCGATGGCTTTCACGTCGCGCACGGTTTCATCACAAAGCTAAAGCTCGCCTCCAAAATAGGGCCATGATCATCGCGAACTTCAACTGATATGCGGTGCTGCGGCCTGCCTCTGACCCATTCGCGGGCCATCTCCGAGAGTGCAGTGGTCGCCTCTTCCCGAGCAGAATCGATGTTCGGCAGCTCCGCACCTTCATCATCGCGGATGAAGTGGCTGCCGTCGCGGATATCAAAATAGTACCTCTTCATCGGCGATTCACGAGTCGTGCCGTCGAACAGATCTTGCAGCTCCAGATCGATCTTGCTGCCGCATTTGAGGTGCTGCTGCATGGCCCACCGCCTCAAATCGAAACAGCCAGCGGCGGTCTCGTTCCCGGCGTGCCTTGAAGCGGTCCAGGCACTTCTTGGAGCACAGCGTCGCCCGCCATGAGTAGTATCTGATCATGCCAAACTTTCCGTCACAGACGGCGCAGCTTGTCGCTGCTGGGCGATACTCAAAGCGTTCGTGGCAATCGCGCATCTTCTTTGGGCCCCACCCGGGTACTGGAACTCCGGAGTCGCTGACTCACTGTGCGTGCACAGGTGGAGTTCCGCTGCAAGATCATCGTGATCCGCCAATCTTGCGGCAGCTAAGGATGGGGCGCGAAGAGCTTGACTCTCACTGGCAGCATCCAGCTCGGCATCCAACATAAAGTTGTTGCTGCGTGCGCTCATTCGGCTTGAGCCTACATCCGGGAGACCGACCGAGCCCTTCGATCGGGCACCGCCCACAAACGAAAACTTACCTCGTCATGAAGAAGAAAAAGTAGCCGATTTCTCCTGGGCACCGCATATATCAGGCGAAATTCTCATATTTCGCGCTGAAGTTCATCGAAGAAACCGACTACATCGATACCCAAGCGGTACTGCAGATACGCAATCGCCACTGGTGAATACCAATTTCGATAGTTCTCAAGTGCGACGATCAGTGTCTGCGCCACGATGATCTGATGGGCACCATCGACCGCGGCCTGGGCGTTGTAGCCCTGGATGTAACCGTCCTTGGTCTTCAGGATGCGGCTTTCCGGGTCGGTGAAATTGCGTTGCGCCTTGCCGTCGGGCTCCGTGTTCGGCGGCGCGGACGTCTTGCCGTTCTTTTTGCCCCCTTCGGCGATGCGGCGCTCCTCGGCTTCGGCCCGCGCCTTGCGCTCCGCCTCGGCTGCGGCCTTGGCTTCGGCCTCCAGCGCGGCCTTGGCCTCGCGGATCTTCTCAAGCCGCTTCTGCTTGTCGGCCACCCAATCGGGCATCTCGTCGCCGCGCTTGTCGCCGTAGAGCTTATCCTCCTGCGCATCGGCGGCCTCCGCCGCCTTGAGCCAGCGGTCGACCTCCGCTGCAAGCTCCGCTTCCCGCTTCTTCATGCGATCATAGCTCATCGCCTTGTGCTTGGACGCGTTCGCCTTGATCTTGGTGCCATCGAGCGCAACGTGCCCGAGCTTCACCAACCCGGCCTTCTCGGCCAGCTTCAACACCTGCACGAACAGGTCGGCCAGCGCCTTCAGGTGCCGCCGCCGGAACTCTGAGATCGTGCTGAAGTCCGGCGCATCGCCCGCCACGATCATCATGAAATCCGCCCGCTCCACCGCCGCCCTGGCGATCCGCCGCGACGAGTAGATGCCGCTCGCGTAGCCGTGCAGAAGCAGCGCCGTCAGCATCCGAGGATCGAACGGCGGCTGCCCCAGCCCGCTTCGGTAGCTGCCTATGATCGCCGATAGATCAAGGCTTTCCCTGACCAGCGACACGATCAGCCGCGAAACGTGGTCCCTCGGCACATAATCCTGCACGCTCGGCGGCAGAAGCTGGGCCTCGTCGATCTTCCAGGGGCGAAATTCCTTGCTCATGGCTGCGCAAGGAATCAGACTCGCTCCCTCTTGACCAGTCACTACTCAGACAGGCTCCTAGTCTCTCCACGTGGCCGCGCTGCTCGTCTTGTACGTGGCGCCAGCAACTTGTCGCCAGATTTCCAAGCTTTGACATTCTGCGCTTTCCACCGCAGGGCCGGACTGGCTTCTATCGAGGCGCGCACGTTTGCTGGCACCTCCAGAGAAGACGCGGCGATCTCACCCCGGTCCAGCACGGCATCCAAAAATGCGCCCTCCCCTGCTGTGAACTTAAACAGCGGCGCGAGCTTCTCCCGGCATTCGGTCGTGACGCTCTCGATCCAAGCTGCTGGGCCGCCAAAGCTGTCGAAATACCGATCGTGCAGGCACATGGTCAGCTTGCCGGTAATGTCGCCGACCTCGCATCCGATCTCCTCGGGCGAGGCTGTGCGCCAGTCGAAGCTCTTGGCGCTCGCACCGATCATCAAGGTGGCCGCCTTGATCTTCGCCCAGTCGAGAGACGGCATGGCGATGATCCGGTGGGCGTCGAACAGATCGCGCGCGGTGCGCCGCGTGATCAGCGCGACCATCTTGCCGGCGACGATCTCGTGGATATCCAGGACCGGAACATTCGTGGCCTGGTAGGATCCGATTGCCACCGATGGCATGCGATCCACGCCGTAGAGCGGGCCGCGGTAGAGATAATTGATATCGATCTCGATGGTCCCCGCGCCGCCCAGCGCAGAGGCGTAGCGATAAATCCATTTGCCGCCAGCGTGCTCGGACGGCTCACGCCGCGCGACGTACCCTTTCGATTCCATCAAGCGCTCGATCCGGTCTTCCAATCCCGGGCGGTCGGCGTCCATCTGTTCCTTGTCGACCGCGCCGACATAGTTGACGTCGATATCGACAGAGAGGCGGTCCAGATCGGAATGAAAGACGTTGAGTGCCGTGCCGCCCTTCAAGGCGACGCGCGGCCCGATCAGCGTGTCGGCGCCGAAGGCATCGAGAATGTCGATCAGCCGGATCACACGCTCCAGCGTCGCGGGCTGGAGCTGCCGCTCGGCCGCGATGTCCTGAAGCGTTTCTCGCGACGCGACCATCAAACGCCTTCAAAGGCGGCGTCGACCGCCTGCGCTGGGAGAAGCACGCGCCATGGCTCGACGAGCACCGCATGACCGGGTTCCGCACCCAGCGCATAATGCTTTGATCGTGGAAGCCGTGTTCGCAGGCGCGCCAGGACATCGTCGGAGACGCCGAGCGCGGCGCGCCGCTTCTCGAGCCACCAGCCGGAAACCGAGGCGAGCGACCGATTATCCAGCAGCTCGACATAGTCGGCGACCTTCGCCGGATCGAGATAGCGCACCAGATCCAGCGACTTCAGAACTTCCTCGCCGCCGCCCGCGAGTTCTGGCCGATGTAGGACATCGACGACCGTGCGTTCGACCGCCGTCACGCGGACCGTCACTCCCTGCCGGTCCATAGTCGCGGTCAGGTAGTTGGCCTTGCCTGTCGCCGCCAACGCCTTCGCCGGCGTGACGAAGCGGCAAGCACCAAATGGCAGGTCCACGCGCTCGGTCCGTCCGGCGCTGATAAGCTGAACCTCGTTGAACTCGGAATAGGCTATGCCGTGCAGCTCAAGGGCTGAGTGAAATCCCAGGACCCCATCGGGACGCAGCTTGCTCGCCGCGGCGAAGCGGTCGATCACCATCCGCTCCGCCGCCATGTGGGCCGGCACTGCGGCAAACACCTCGCGACTGACCCGCTTAATGTTGCCAGCGCGCAGGTGATGCCTAAGCAGGCTGGTGACATTGGCCGCGCTCGCCGGATGGCCGAAGGCCGCCGCGAACTCAGCCCGGGTGAAGACCGGATGAGCCGACAGGAAGCTGGCCGTTTTGTGCTGGCGGGGTTGCATAAGTCTTCAATTCTGCGCCAAGGCGGGTAATAAATAGCCAGTCTGATGCAAATTTGTCAACAAGTCTTCCTGAGAAAAGGGCCGATCGACCGTCCCTTTGATGGCGAAAACGCGCCGTATGGGCTAAAAATTACCCCTTCCGGCGCACTTCTAGAACAAACCGCCCCGCGAAAGGACCGCATCAGACGAATTAAGCGGTTTCCTTAGACGGATCTCCGATGTCATATAATTTACACTAGATATTGACATTGTCAGATTTTGTGGCACGCCTGCGTCGTTCGCTCCTCACGGCTCGTGGCGTCGCTGACCAGGTCTTGGCCATAACGCTTCCAGCTGCTGGGCAACTCCGCATTTCTGAATGGTCCATCGCTCATGGCCGCCTCCCATGTCGGCAAGAAAGCCGGCGTAGATGAGGGGCCCGAAGAGTGAGCGCCAATCCGAAATACTCACCGATGCAAGAAAAGCGCTTGATCGTTATCGAGAAGGGACAGAAGCGCAGCCGCCGCACCCTCCCGAAGGGTGCTGTGATCGCGGAGGTCGGCCGTCACATTTACTTTAATCCGGCGGTTCTGGATAGCTTTGACGTAAAGGGCTTCGAGCCGCTGCACTACGATATGCTTGTTCTCTGCGCCGCCATCGAGTTCGCTGACCGGCGTTGGAAGCGTCCGTTGGGCTGGCGCCGAACCTTCGATGTGGCGATCCCAGTCATCGACCTTAAGGCCTGGCAGAAGCCGGAGGTTCTGAAGACCCTGCACGGCGTCTTGAACCACCTGACCGGCGACGCATGGCGATTGACCTTTGTCCAGGCAAAGAACCTCTCGCCGATCGGCACGCGGCAGATGCCGTTGGACTTCGGCAAGGCCAAGACCTTCGCCGTCGCTTACAGCGATGGTTTGGATCCGCGTGCCGTCTCCGCTCTGAGCGGGAGCGAGGCTGAGGCACTGTGTATCCGGGTCGCGGGCAATCGCCAGCGGCGCAAAAACGGGGATAGTTATTTCATGCAGATTCCCTTCAAGGTGAAGGGATATCGCGGGAACGAAAGCAGCTTCCGCTCGCGGGGATTTCAGTTTGCGGCGGTGACGGCGATTGCTGCACAGCTCTCAAACGTGACGCGCGTCATTGTTCCGGAGAGCGGCCAGGGCGCGCTTGGGCCGGTACTTCTCCCGCTGCACAACATCTACGCCGACTATCGCAACCATCCGACGTTCTTTCGGAAGATGGAGCGCTTCATCAAGGCAGTGCTGGGCTACCGAGTGCGGTTTGAGCAGCCACGCCTCTGGTCGACGAAAGGTCAGACGTTGCGCGCGTTTCTGGACATGACCGGAAAGTCCGAACAGCATCTGACGAGTACCCATTCCTGTTGGCAAACGCGCCGGGTCGTCAATGTAGGCGGTAGGAAGCAGTGTGGCCTGTGCGCGGCTTGCTTGCTGAGACGCCTCAGCCTGCATGCCGCTGGCGTTAACGAGGCGCCTGGTACGTATATCGTGTCCGACCTTGCCGCTTCTGACGCGGCCGATGCCTTGTCGGTCATACCCCAAAAGGCTGATCGGGACATCATGGTCGAATACGGAAGCGTCGGTGCGCGTCACCTGCAGCATCTCGCGGACATGAGCGGCTTGCCTGACGAGAACATTCGCGTTCACGCCTCGCAAATCTCAGCTGCGATAGCGGAAAACTACGAAGACACTCTGAAGAAACTGAGGACGATGTTGGTAACTCATGCCGAGGAATGGCGGGCATTTTTGTCCGCGCAAGGAGATCAAAGCTTTTTGAAAAGCTGGATGGATGGAGGGCGCAATGGCTGATCTGAATGAGCTGAGCGCACAGGAAATAGGACGCCGCCTGCGGATAGCACGGGAGAACGCAGACGTCCGCCAGGATGACGCGGCCCAGGTCATCGGCATGTCCCGCCCCACCCTTGTATCCATCGAGAAGGGCGTGCGCCGTGTGCGCATCCAGGAAATCCAGACGCTCGCGCGCCACTACGGCGTATCCGTCAACGCCCTCCTCCGCCGCGAGGCAGTGCATACCGATCTGATGCCTCGGTTCCGCAAGTTGCGGGAGACGGAGGACGCGCACACCACTGAAGCCGTTCAGCTATTCAACGACCTGATTAAAGCGGACGTTGAAATGGAGAATATCCTCGGCATCCAGCGACGTCGAAATTACCCCCGGAACACGGTATAAACGAGGGCGACGTTGCGGCCCTCGCAGAAAAGCATGCCAAGGAATTGCGCGACTGGCTGGGTCTCGGTCCGGGGCCGATCGCCGACATCTTCTCGGTCATCGAACTGGGTCTTGGCATCCGATTGTATCAGCGTCGTCTCTCATCCAGTTCAAAGGTTGCTGGCCTCTTCACCTACGATGAAAGTGTCGGCGCCTGCATACTTCTAAACGCCAACCACCCATTGCCGCGGCGCATCCAGTCCGCGGCGCATGAGGTCGGCCACTTCTATGGTACCCGTCGGCTTCCCGAAGTGCTCGAAGACGATGAGAAGTTCCTCTCACGCGATGAACGCTATGCCAACGTGTTTGGCCGTGCATTCCTGACGCCAGCCGAGAGCTTCTCGGAAAGCTTCCGCCAACTGAAGGAGATCACCGGCAAAACGACCCGGCGCCTGATCATTCTCCTAGCCCAGCAATATAATATCTCGCGCCAAGCCTGCGGGCTGCGGCTCGAGGAATTGGGCCTTGCCAAGAAAGGCACTTGGGCATGGTTCGAAAACAACGGCGGCATCACCGATGACAATGTCCGAGAGGTCCTCGGCGAAATGGCCGATCGCCGCGATCCCGCAAAGAGCGACGCGGACCGACCCATCTCCCACCGCCTGAGCCTGATGGCGCATGCCGCCTGGAAGCGCGAGCTCATGTCGGAAGGACAATTGGCGGAGCTGCTGAGGGTGGGCCGAGTGGAGCTTCGCGCCGTTATCGACCAGATCGAGCTTGAGGAAAGAGACACGGATGAGTTGCACAAGCTCCCTGATTGATATCGCGGATCCGCTGATTCTCGACACAAGTGTTCTGATCAACCTTCACGCTTGCAAATATGGCGAGCGCATCCTCGCGTCCATTCCCAATGATGTCGTCGTGTCCGAGATCGTGGCTGGAGAGCTGGAGCACGAGACGAGCCGGCAAAACGGCGAGCACCGCTTTCTGTTTGATCTCGTGACGCGTGGAATCGTAACGCTCGCCACTATGACCGACGCCGAGTACGAGATTTTTCATGAACTCACGTCTACCTCGCCCTCCCTTGACGACGGCGAAGCTGCAACGATCGCCATCGCGGCAGCAAGATTTTTCCTGCCGGTTATCGATGAACGGCGCGGACGAAGCCGCGCAAGCGCGCTATTGAAAACGCGAAATCCAGGCTGGTCGTTAGACATCTTACGTCATCCAACGGCCATCGCGGTCCTCGGCGACCAACCTGTCATCGAAGCGATGTATCTCGCTCTTCGCGACGGGCGCATGCGAATTCCATTAGAAAGAGTGGAAGGCGTTATCGCACTTATAGGGATGGAGCGTTCACGCGATTGCACTTGCCTCCCTGGGTATCGAGAGCGAATTTTCGACGAGCGCTCTGGGGCCGCCGCTGTAAATTCTGCCGACAGCGCGAAGCTCCCGAATCTAAAGTGAACGGCGAACTCTGACTTGACGATGTCGCAACAGAACGCCAACGCATTGATTTCATTGGGTCGCGGGAGCGTTAAAGCGTGAACGAAACGCAGGTTTACCTGTGCTCTTCCATAGCGAGCCTCAGAGCCTTCGGGATGCGCTGCGCTTTTCCGCCCGAGATAAACGCGACCCGTACGCGCGCCGAGACCAACAGATCGTTCCCGCGCCTGCACTCCTGCAGCAAGCCAATCGACGCGCCTCTCACCTCTTGCGGGACCGTGACAATGTCAAGGAGGTCGTCCAAGACTGCCGGTTTTAGAAAGTCGATCGTCATCGAACGGACAACGAAGGCGGAAGCCCGGGGCGTCGTTCCGCGTTTCCTCGAGCAGCGCTTGCTGATTGGTGCCGAGCGGCGCAAGTAATTCGTTCTGCCGCGCTCCATGAAACGCAGAAAATTCGCGTGATTTTTTGAGCAAGCGCTAAAATCCTGCGCTTGCCGGAAGCTGAACCGGTCGCCCGAATACGGCAGGCACCGCGCTGCAGACATCGAGGCCGAAGCTGCGGAGGTTTTCCGGACGTTGGTCAATCAGGTGACACTCGTGCTCGAGACGGAAGAACTCGCGATTGCGCTACGCGGCGACCTCGCTGCGATCCTGCGGTTTGCGGCGGGCAAGAAGAACCCCCGGCTTCCCTTCGGAGGCTGGGACTCTATTTTATCGCAAGCATCGGTGGTTGCGGGATAGGATTTGAACCTATGACCCGGCGACCAGGCCCGGTCGATTATCGCCGATGAGCTTTCAGCTCCTCTTCTTCCTGCGACGTGCGCCGGCGCTTCGACTCATTTCCCTGCCGCGAAGGGTAGCGGTGCGCCCGCGATGTCGGCCTGCCGGCCTGCCGCTCAGATGATGAAGTCGGATGATTGATCGCGGAGCCGGAGGTCTCAGTTCCCTTCGCTACGCTGAAAGCGGCTTGTCCGCATTTAGGATGGCACGGCAGAGCTGAGACCACTGAGACGACCAGCTCGCTTGTTTTCCGGTTCCCCAAGATCTCGGGGAACCCTAAGGGGATCGCCAAAAAAGCAGATTTTGTTATGGTTTTTATAAGAAACCCTAATTATAAATACCAAAGCAGGCTCCAAACTAGGCTTTGCCATGAAGCGCAGCGATCTCAGCCACACAATCCGGGAGACCCTGAAACGGCTCCCGCACCCGTATGAGGCGCACTACGGTATCATCCCACCACCTCCTCCAGAGCACGGGGTCTCAGTTATCCAAGCGATGAAGGCCTTGGACAATGCCCAGGGCGCGCTCGGGAAAATAGACGCAATCGCGACTCAGATGAATGACCCCTACATTGTCAGCCGAATCCTGACCCGACGGGAGGCGGTCAGTTCGTCCTCGATCGAGGGCACCCAAAGTACGCTCGATGAACTCCTTTCGGTCGAGGAGACCGGCGGCGACGACGCAAAGGATGCCGCGCGCCAGGTCCGCAACTACGCTGTGGCTCTTGACGATTTCATCCCATTGGCGGCGAAGGACGGAGATGGCGTCTTCACGATCGATCTCCTGAAGAGTCTCCATCGCGCCGTCATGAAAGATGATCCCGATTACCAGGACGTTCCGGGCGAACTCCGCACGCGCGTGGTGTGGATCGGAGGGGGCGGCAACATCGCCTATTCAAGCCTAAATCCGCCGCCACCCGATGAGGTGCCGGCTTGCCTCGCTCAGACAGTCGACTACCTCCGCAACGAGGGAATGCAGCAGATGACCCAGGGTTTCATTACGCGAATGGCCATCGCGCATGCCCATTTCGAGGCGGTCCACCCGTTCCGCGATGGCAACGGCCGCGTCGGTCGTCTTCTTCTTCCACTGATGATGGCTGCCGAGAAGCACGTCCCCCTTTATCTATCTCCATACATCGAGGCGAAGAAGGGCGCGTACTACGCTTCCTTGAAGGATGCGCAGCAGCGCCTCGACTGGCAGCCTATCATAATCTTTATGGCAGAGGCCGTGACCGGCACCGTCGAAGAGCTCATGAAAACGCGCTCGGCTCTGTCCGAACTGTCAGAACTGTGGAGGGGCCGTCGCAAATTCCGAAAGGGATCGGCGGCCGCGCGCGCGCTCGACGAGCTTCCCCATTACCCGGTCCTAACCGCCAAACGGCTCGGAGAACTCCTCGAGATCAGCCCGCCGCAAGCGCACCAGGCTATCGCACAGTTGGAGGAGGCTGGCATTCTCGCCGAACGGACGGGCTACTCGCGCAATCGCGTCTACGCCGCGAATGATGCGCTGAACATCATCAACCGTCCTTTCGGTGAACAACCGATCCTTCCCGATGAATCGGAGCCTGACGACGCCGCGAAGGCGAGCCCGAAGTGGCCGTGATGGATAATGACCATGCGCGGCCGTTAGCGTGAACCCGATTAAACGGAAAGCCGCGATGCTAATAGTCGCGCTTGCCGTGATCGAAGCTGATCTGCCCTGCGACAGGCTGAACCTCCTCCGAATTGATGGACACCTGTAGTAGGCTCGATGAGTCAGGAGGTGTCGGATGGAAGGACGTCAACGTCGGTCGTTTACGGACGATTACAAGCGGCAAGCGGTCGATCTGGTGGCTTCGAGCGGCCGCTCGATCGGATCGGTCGCCAAGGAACTTGGCCTGCGATTCCGTGTTGCGGCGTTGGGTGGAACGACGTGGGGGTGGGCGGGAGCCGACGGCGGCGGCGCGGCGCCCCACAACGCAGGCGACGCTGCCGTCGGCGGACCACGCGGCAGAGATCGCCCGTTTGCAGCGAGAGAACGAGCGGCTGCGCATGGAGCGCGACATTTTAGAAAACTGTCCAGCACCGTGGCGCGCCTGTGCGGCCTAGAAACAGCCTTGTGCTATCCTCTGCGGCTGGGAGGGTAGCGGCCGTTCGATCATTGGAGGCACAAACCCCGTTAAAAAACATGGTCCATGGGTGTATGCGAACTTGAGAGTGGTGACGTCGCCCTGGCGAGATCCCGATTAGGAAGATGACGATTGGCATAGCCCAGACCCTCCTACTCATCATTGATTGGAGGATTGCCATGCCCAAGAGGACGACCGGCGACCGACCGGAACTAAAGCCGGTCAACGTTGGGGCCGCCGCAATCGACATCGGATCAAAGATGCACATGGCTGCGGTTAATCCCGCTTCCACCGACGTGCCTGTGCGCTCCTTCGGCACATTTACGCGAGACCTGCATGATCTGGCGGACTGGTTCAAAGCCTGCGGCGTGAAGAGCGTCGCGATGGAATCCACTGGGGTCTATTGGATCCCCGTCTACGAGATCCTGGAGCAGCGCGGGTTTGATGTGATTTTTGTCAATGCGCGGTACGCCAAGAACGTGCCCGGGCGCAAGACCGATGTCAGCGATGCCGCGTGGTTACGCGAGCTTCATTCCTATGGCCTGTTACGTGGCAGCTTCCGACCTGATGCCGAGATTGCAACTCTGCGCGCGTATCTGCGCCAACGGGAGCGGCTGGTGGAATATGCCGCGGCCCATATCCAGCATTTGCAGAAGGCCCTGATGGAGATGAATCTGCAACTCCATCATGTGGTCTCCGATATCACGGGCGCGACCGGCATGCGGATCATCCGAGCCATTGTTGCAGGCGAGCGGAATCCTGACGTCTTGGCAACCTATCGGGACGTGCGATACCATTCATCCATCGAGACGATCCGGGCGGCACTTGTGGGCAACGACCGGCACGAACATGTCTTC
The DNA here is from genome assembly GCF_043203335.1 of Bradyrhizobium sp. RDI18. Classification (NCBI taxonomy): domain Bacteria; kingdom Pseudomonadati; phylum Pseudomonadota; class Alphaproteobacteria; order Hyphomicrobiales; family Nitrobacteraceae; genus Bradyrhizobium; species Bradyrhizobium sp. RDI18. The sequence goes on from NZ_JBICRN010000008.1 coordinate 2,384,855, forward strand.
GCGCTGACCCAATCGCTGGAACTCTACGACGTCTACCAGGCGAAGTTGCTCGACTGCGACCGCAAGCTCGAGGTCCTGATCGCGGCCCTAAACAATAGAGGCGAAAGACCGGCCGGAAAGCCATCTAAGCCACGCATCAAGACCAAGCAGGTCAACACGCCTACCTTCGATGTCAGGACCGCGCTGTACGGTGTGCTCGGCATCGATCTGACTGAGATTCATGGGTTGGGCCCATCGCTGGCATTGAAGCTCATCGGTGAGTGCGGCACAGATCTGCAGGCATGGCCGAGCGCAAAGCACTTCACTTCCTGGCTGTGCCTTGCACCAGGCAACAAAATCTCCGGCGGTAAGGTGTTGTCCTCGCGCACACGGAGATCTTCCAGTCGGGCAGCAGCACTGTTGCGGTTGGCAGCCACAACCGTCGGGCGGAGCGATACGGCGCTCGGAACATTCTATCGGCGGCTAGCCTCGCGCGCGGGCAAGTCGAAGGCCGTGACGGCGACCGCCCGCAAGACTGCGGTTCTGTTCTACAACGCACTCCGGCATGGCATGAGCTACAAGGATCCGGGGGTCGACTATTATGAAGAACAATATCGCAGCCGTGTCCTTGCCAACCTTCAGCGCCGGGCCAAATCGCTGGGCTTCGTGTTGCAGGCCATTTCGGGGGACACCAATCCGGCTGTTTCTTAGGAAGTCGATCGCGATCTTTGCTGGAGTTCGGACATGAGATTCCGCTTCATCGAAGATCGCCGCGCCGACTACCCGGTGACGATCCTGTGCGACGTGCTTGGGGTCTCGCCGGCCGGCTATTATGCTTGGCGCTCGCGCCGGGAGAGCCGGCGATCTGCCGCCAACCGCGAACTCGTCGACGACATCAAGCGGGTCCATCACGAAACCCGTGGACGCTATGGCAGCCCGCGTATCCATATCGAGCTGAAGGCTCAGGGCCGTGGGGTGAGCCGCGGCCGCATCGAGCGGCTGATGCGCCGTCACGGCGTTCGGGCTATCATGGCGCAGCCGCGTCGGGTGCGGACCACCGACAGTCGCCACGACTTCCCGATCGCCCCAAACCTGCTCGATCGGAACTTCACCGCCGCCGCGCCGAACCGGATCTGGCTCGCCGATATCACTTACATTGAGACCGGTCAGGGCTGGCTCTATCTGGCTGCCGTCATGGACCTCTACAGCCGCAGGATCGTCGCGCGCTTCACCGTGCCGTCGACCCCTGCAGTGCGCCAATGCACAAACAGATCTTTCGCCCAAGGTTGATCCGCAATCTTCGGGACAAGGCTGGGTGTGATTTGAGCGGGCGGACGTTCGCGCAAGAACGTACCGACGCGGGCACCTTGCGAAGGGTCTGCCGCGACAACGGCGAGCGCGGCATCGAGAATTGGGGGCGTCCCCCAAGACTGCTCCTGAATAGCTTTGCTCAGGACGCGGTCCATGACAATTGCCGTTTCCGTGCGCGGCAGCTTGAGCAAGCGCTCATTCAGTTGCGACGCCATGTCGGGGTGTTCAAGCAGAGCGCCTAAAAGCTCTGCCGCTTCCGAAGACAAGCGATCTTCCGGCGAGATGAGCGGCGCATGCTCGCGGCCAACGTACAGAATCTCGCGAAAGTCCATATCAGCCAGCCGGGGCTCAATGGACCACCACTCTCGGACGAATGGATCGTCCCACGGCTTCTCAAGATCGATGGTCTCTCCGGCATGGGCTGCACTCTCCCACGGCGCGAGAAGTTGCGGCTTTCCGTTTGGATCGGCTGTGACAGCGCTCACAAGGCTGGCATACGCCGCCGGATCGGCACAGCGCTCGAATAGCAGCATTTTGGCCAGTGCGGCCTCATCAACCCCGACGCCGTGCGATTTTGAGATGGACATGCGAATGGAAAGCGCATTGAGGAAGCGCTTGATAAGACGAGGATTGCCCGCAGTCTGCGTAGCCGATGTCATCAGTGGCGCAAGCCTATCAGCCGTGTTGAACCGGGCCACGAGATCGGCTGGCAAACTTGTGTGAACGGTTTGCATGAACGCGCGATCAACGCGCTTGCCGCGCCAGCTCTGGCTGAGTTGCTCGCAGACTTTTTTGCGGACGGCCTCTTTCTCATCCGCGTTGAGGCCTGTGCTGTTCTCTACAAAAAGCAACATCAAATACGCCCTTACTTCCTGTGTCCCCAGGGGCGGAACGCGAATAGGAACTTGGATGAGCTTATCGAAGTAACTTGTCACCAAGCCTTCATCGACGATCCCATCGAAGTGACGGCGGACAGCGTGACGTATGACAGAGTCATCGGCGGCAATGACAAACGCCGTGTTTTCCAGGAACAAGAAAAGGCAAACGGCCTCCAACGTTGATATCGTCGTTTGCGGAAGGCAGCGGTCCAAATCATCAATCAGCACAATAAGCTTCGTGCCCATTACTTCGAGGGTTTCCTCGAAGGATTTGCGGATCGCATGAATTTCTTTAGGCGGCGAGGACTCGGTGCGTGGCTTGATCAGGCCCGATGCCTTGCTGGCGGCATCGGTTACCGTGCCTTCGGCCTTAGCGATGTCGTCAGCGCCAGCATTTCCGGTCGCAATTTTTTTCCCGAGTTCGATGGCTTTATTAAGTATTCCTGTCGGCGGTAGGCCGAGCGAAAGCGCTAAGGCCGATCCTGCGCCAAGTTTCACGGCGCGAAACCAATTCACGCGTTGCAGCAGCTCTTTGGCTTTTTCGAGCCCGGTCCTGCGTTGTTCGGCTTCTTTTGCGAGCGCTGTCGCGATAACTTCCATCAATGCCGCGCGCGCGTCGTCGTATCCTTGATAAAGCCAAGCGTTGAACTCAACAAAAATGAAATCTGACCGCTTGCCCTCGGCGCGCTGTTCGAGCCCAGCGCGAACGAGTCTGATCATTGAGGACTTGCCAGCGCCCCACGCACCAGAAACTCCAATGGAGATCGGTTTGCCCTGAGCCTGAACGATGATTTCAGCAACCGTGTCAGAGACGCCGGTAAAATTTAGAAAGTCGCGGTTAGTGTCGTTCCCACATCCGTGCTGTCGATATGAATTAGGCCGCATGAAGCCGCACCGGCGAACGGAGTCTCCAAGTTTTTGTTTGACGCCCCAATTGAGTTCGAGACTAAAGCACGGCTGAGTTGTGATGCAATGCCAAGCAGCATCGTCATCCGCTTGTCCCTCAATAGCAGGCCCGTGAGTTATAGAATTCGTTGCTATAGCTCATAAATGCAGTTATTCTGAGGTATAGCGGAGGTTTCTATAGCTCATGTGGAACTGGGAAAAGCCCGATTGGCCCAAATTTACCCTTGATCTCGAAGCTCTTAGAGCCCTTCGAAACCAAGTTTCTCGTCAAATCCGGCGAGTTCTTGGGCGCTTTCAAGCATGTCGGCCAGGATGACCGTGACATGCTCAAAATCGAGCTCATCAGCGACGAAGCGGTAAAAACCTCGGAAATTGAAGGCGAGATACTGCGGCGCGAGAGCGTTCAATGCTCGCTGCGTCAGCAATTCGGACTTGAGGGGGACGATACCAACGTCAACGAAGCCGAGCACGGCATCGCGGAAATGATGGCGAATCTCTATAAAAGATCTGCCGATCCGCTGACGCACGACATGTTGTTCGAGTGGCACAAGATGCTGATGAGCGGCGATCGGAAAATCCAGGACATCGGCGGCTACCGCACCCATCCCGAACCGATGCAGGTTGTGACACCGATTGCAGGAAAGCCCAAAGTTCACTTTGTGGCGCCTCCCTCCAACAGAATGAAAAAAGGAGATGGATGCGTTCATCATCTGGTTCAATGACGGCGCGCCAGAGGGAAAAATCCCCTGCCCGCCCTTACGCGCGCCGGTATCGCGCATCTCTATTTCGTTTGCATTCATCCGTTCGAGGATGGTAACGGCCGTATCGGACGCGCCATAGCGGAAAAGTCGTTGGCGGAAAATCTCGGGCAGCCGACGCTCATTGCGCTCGCTTATACGATCGAACGCAAGCGGCGGCTTTACTACGAAGCTTTGGAGCGGAACAACAAAGACCTCGAAATCACCGATTGGCTGAAATATTTCGCGCTGACGATTCTCGAAGCGCAAGAGAGCACAATTAACCGGGTCGATTTCTACGTTGCTAAGGCCAAATTCTATGAGCGCCTTCGCGGTCAATTCAACGAGCGCCAAGAAAAGGTCGTGGCGCGTATGTTCCACGAAGGCATCGATGGGTTCAAGGGCGGCCTGAGTGCGGAAAACTATATCAGCATCACCAAGACATCACGCGCCACCGCGACAAGAGACCTACAAGATCTTGTCGAAATGGGCGCGTTTACGAAAACGGGCGAACTCAGGCACACCCGATACAAACTGAATTTGCCAGAGGACACCTAGATCTCGCCTATGCGCCGCTTTGAACATGTCAACCAGTATCGACGCGATAGCACTGAGCTTGATGGAAGGCGCCGGTCAAGGCGGTGACGACGAAGGGCGCTCTCTCATCGGATCAGGCCGAAGTCGTTAAGACACATACTTCGTCATCGGCGCCGGCGTGGCTTCCGTTGCGGTCAGATGGGGGCCATCTTCGATATTCGAACTCTCTTCGACCGCCCCAGACATGTTCATGTCCAAGGCCTCGACCCTGTTGCGCCGGGATCGAATTGGAGGGCGATGCTATATCGGCGAAGCCCTGACCAGTGGCTGGGACTTTCACAGCCACTGGGGGTCCATCCTCCACTGCGATGACGACCCCATTGTTTACGCCCTGGGCAGGTACTTCACTGCCTCCGACCCCCGGCACGCTACCAGCACGTTGAGCGGAGCAGTCCTATCCCTGAAGAACGACGACCCAGGCCAAGATCCTTGGCGAGGCCGCAGGTAAAGCCATCGCAAATCTCGATTGGGCGCCGGATTTCATCGTGCCTGTGCCCATGAAGCCCTCTCAGCAGCGGAATCGTTTCGAGCAGCTCCTCAACGAGGCGACCAATCATTTCGACGAAGACATAGAACTCGAACTGAAGGGACTGCGCTGCGTCAAGGAAATCGAGGGTTACAAGCAGATGAACCCGCTTGAGCGCTCCGAAGCGATCAAGGGCGCATTCCATTCCAACTTCAAATGGAACGGCAACAAGTTCTGCTTATCGATGATGTCTACACGACCGGCGAAACCACCAGGGAATGCGCGCGGACGCTAACCGCCAGCGGGGCGGGCGAAGTGAGGGTAATGACCCTGGCAAAAGACCAGCGTGTCTTCTCGCTCAAGTCCTGCTCTGCCTGCGGCCGCTCGATGAAGATCCGGACCAATTCGACGACCAACGTTAAATTCGGGGGATGCTCTGGGTATCCGAACCACTGCCAACACACTGAGAATTTCTGACGGTGCCTTGATAATGCCGAGGAAGGGACGGGCGGGGCTGCCGATTGTCCCAGAGAATACGACGACGATGGCACACGGCAGCGTACGGGCAATCTGTTTGGCTGTGAGTTGGTCTGCGATCGCCTGCGATTGCTGAACGAACTGCGTATCACTCGCTTTGATCAGTTTCGTGGCGATCTCAGGCACATTGCCGGCTGCGCGGATGGCGACACATCCGTGCCGGGCTCTGCATGAACAGTAGAGGGCTCATTTCCGAGCGAACGGGACGATGACGCCACCTACTCCGGTGGACGAAGCGCTGCGGTCCGAATTCACCTTCAGCTGTACGACCTCCGCCGCCGGCGCAGAAAACCAGCCGGGCGGCAGCGAGGCCAGATTTTCGACGTCACCGGCAGACATCGTGAACTCGACCGCTAACAGGTCGGCCTTTGTGCGCACACCAGCGTTGGCGATCAGGTTCAGCGCATTCGCAAGCGTCCGTGGCTCCGTTAGGGGCCATTCACGATCGAGCGGCTCTTCCCGATTCCATCCCTTCGCCGAATAGAGCTTGTAAAGATCGACATCGTGACCTTCGGGAATGAGCTCGAGATTGGCCAAGCGCTTAATCTGTGCCTTGATGGAGACGCGCCATCTCTCCTTGAGAGTGTGCAGCATGGCGAGTGATGGTCGCTTGACCTCGTATGGGTACGTGGTCGACGGCAGCAGAAAGGCACCAGCCAAGCGACGCGCTTGGTCTTCAATCTGCTTGAGATCCTTTTTCAGCTCCTCCTGCGAAACATTTTTGTGCAGCACGGCATGGGCCATTTCATGCGCGGCATCCATCTGCCGGCGCGGGAATGACATCTTGTCGGTTGCCAGTAAGATATGCGGTCGATCTTCCGCTTCCGACCAGGTGCAGACGCCGTCAAGCCTCGCCGTGCCCATTTCGATCGAGCCGACAATCATGCCGACCCGTTCGAGCAAAGCGACCACGTCCGTGCAGGGCCCCTCGCCTATCTGCCAGTGACGGCGGAGATCGAGTGCAATTCGTTCGATATCTTCATCACGCAGCTGCTTGTGGCTTGATTTCCCAAGGACATCGGGCACGTCGATCGCCGGGAAATCGACATAGTGTTGCAGGATCGAGCTGATTTCCTGCAGCCAACGCAGCTGCGATTCTTGATAATCAATGTCCCGCACAAGCGTCGAGGAAAGCGAGCGATAAAACATCGCCCGCGAACTCTTATGGATAGGCCTTAAAAAGTACTCGCGGCGCACCTGGAGCGCGTTCGTAAGCGCCGTCATGGCATCCGGATCCGGGGCGCTCGTTCCATCCTCCCAGCGCGCGACCGTGCTCGCGCTCATGCTGAGGCGCCGCGCAAGAGCGGACATGCTTGTTAACCGTCGCGCCGCCCGTACTTCGGTCAGACGCTCCGGTATGAATCCGGGTGTACCCACACGCATTTTTTCACCGAGATTGATTCTGTTGCCAATTGCCCAGGGGCGGCGGATCAGCCCTGCGCATCGTCCTCCTCTTTGTTGGCCGTCGGCGCCTCAGGCGGCACGAACAGCTTCACCACCTTTTTCAGCGTCACTTGCGGCTGCTCGGCTTCCGGCGGACCGATCGGTGTCGGCGGCTGGACGTTCGGGTCGACGTCTCCTTCACCAGCGAGGAATGAGTCCAGCGTTTCGTAGTACAGAAACCCCTCGTAGTTGGACTCGATCACACCGACGGCGATCTCCTCGATCTTGCCGGCGCGCTCGCGGTCGCGAGCGACAAGAAGGGCCGCGAAGATGTCGCCAATCTTCGGCCCCGTGCCATCAAAGTCGAGACGCAGCGAAAGCTCATAGTTGATGCTGACGCCGGCGAGCCGCGACTTGTTCTTGACCGGCAGCGCGCCCGTCACCGGCATGCTGGCGAGCGCCAGGATGCCCCCCCTGCCCTTCATGTTCGAAGCGCATAAAGGGTTGGTGGATCCGCAAATCCGTTTTCGGCATCACCCCGCCCTCGAGGAGATTCCGCCGTGCAATGAGCAGACGTCTTCGAAGCCTTGCTCACAACTGCGAAAACGCGCCTGGCCCTCGAGGCCGCGTGCGCGCAATGGCGTCAGCCCTTCGAAACCGTCGCGAACCACTTCGTGTGCGCGCAGGGCTTCCGCCTTGATCCGATCTTCCAGGTCAATCAATAAGTCGCGCGACAGAACCGTGCGAAGCCTAGAGCGAATGGGAGCAGTCATGCCAATCCTCGAATCATGCACATAGGCGGATTTTATGCCGGAAATTTTGCGTAAAGCAAGAAAATTCACCGTCAGATTGACGTTTTGCGAGTAGGCGCGATGTGCGGGCGCTGTCGTCGGTTCAGATCATATCCAGCGGTCATCACAAGTCGGAGAAAGGCGGAGCATCAGAGGCGCGACGTGAACAAAGCCGGACGGAACGAGAGTGATTCGTCACAAACCGGAACAAGCAAGGCTTTTACTGCGTTCTCATTGTCGCGAATTGCGCCGGTTGCTCAACCGTTTACGCCTTTCCGCTGTCTGCTTAAAACGCCACCCTCTATGGACCGCATCTACAGTGAGGGCCGCAGCCGGACCATTCACGGAACAAACGATAAGCTGGGTCACGATTGGTCGTCCATGCGGGCACTGGCCGAGCAGTTCGCACGCTTGTGTTTGCTGGGTTGCATCGACTGGGCGGCTGACAATCCCACGTCAGATGATCCTTCGAGACTCCAGCGGTAATTTTGGCTTGGGCCCTGTCTTGCGACCTACGCGCGCGGGGGCATCGTTGCCCGATCGAGACGGCGGTGGATCAGCGACACGATCGAAAAAACATCTTCGGCGTCTTCCTTGCTCATCTGCCAGGTGATGCGCGCCGCGTGCGCCGTCGGGTTCCTAAACATTCCAAACGTGCCGCGCACCATATTGGCAAAGCCTTTTTGTTCGCTGATCTGACTATCGTTCGCGAGCGCGTTGATCGCCAGCATCGGCGGGTTACCGGCTAGCGCCCGATCGACAAGAGCGCTGCCATCATCTGTCAGACCGGTCTTCGCTCTGATTTTCTCGCCAACGCTCTTCACAGCTTCGAGTACTGCGTGGAAATAATTGTCGGCGAGCAGCTCCTCACTGCAGAACTTCAGAACGTCGGGGTGTGCGCCTCGAACGTTGAGGTCCGCGCGCAGCTCTTGCGCGCGCCGTTTCGCCTCTGAGAGTGTTTCTGCCCTCTCTACGGACTCCACAACTCCCGCCGCGTTCACCGCAAGGCCCGCGAATGCGAGCGCCACGTTGAGGTTCGAGCGCATCGGCTCGAATTTTTCGGGGCTGCGGATATACCGCTCCGGCTTCATCGTTTTGCGGATGAAGGCGAGGATAGCCAAGCGGTCTTGCCTCGTGTTTTGACTCAGCGCGAAGGCGTTGTAGAGCCGATGACGCTTGGTCAGCGCAGGGTCGGGGTCGGCCATCTGGCAGGATTCGAGCATGTGCGCGATCTCTGATCCCGTCAAACCCTGATCCGTATCAACGGCTCCCGTGAAGTCCTTTCTTTCGAGCAGCTCCTTGGCGGGCGTGTGGCAATTTAGAAGCCACATGATGGTAAACAGTTCGCGAATGTCGGATTGCCGATAGATGACAGTACGTTGGGGATCAAAACCGAGAGCTATAAAGTCCCTGACGAGAGCGTGATTGCGTCCCTTTAAGTCAACGTCGGCGTCGAAATCCACCAGGTAATGGCGATCAGCGATAAAAAGGAAATTGCTTCGAGCATAGAGATCTTGTCCGTCGAGCGATCCCTTAAGCGCACCGAAGAAATTTCCGAGGTGTACTATAGCGTCGCTCTTGAGCGCGGAGACACCTCTTTCTAGAAACACTGAATCAGACATGAGCAAGCTTGGTGGTTAGGAGATAGACGTCCGGCTTTCGTCCGGCCATGGAGAAGGCGGCGGTCTGTACGAAATCCAACGCAGCTTCAAAATCCGCTTCCGGCAATCCCGGAGCTCCGAAGACAGCGAACAGCAGCGACTTGATGGTCTTTCCCGTCGGCTCCGTCGGAAGTTGAACGGCAGTGCGCTTATCTGGTCCTTGAACATAGGACGCAAACGCGCGAACCTCGTCGGCCAATATCAACTCTTCCGACCCTAGCGCCAACGTTTTGCCGTTCGGCCTCGAAGTGCTGCCCCTCGGTGGCTGTCGTTACGCGCACGGGAAACCTGAGGGTTCCACCGTCATGGAGACCCATTAACAATCCGGTAGATAGCTCCAACGAAAGCAGCAATTTTGGAATCGGTCGGTCGGGGAGGCCATTCTTCATTGCATCCTGAAGCTGCTTCTTGAGTGGAAACGGCTTGCTGTACCGTGCAAAAATCGGATCGTAATAGCCGAAGAGTTTACTCAGCGCGTAATTTGTGTCGCGAGATAGATCCTTCAGTCGCTCTTTAGTCTGGCCACCTGCCGCTGGATCGCCGAGCACCGCGGCCTGCTGGTCACCGGCCCGTGCGGAATCGGCAAGTCGTGGTTAGCCTGCGCGCTCGCGCAAAAGGCTTGCCGCGACGGCTACACGGTCCACTACACGCGCGTGCCGCGTCTGTTCGCTGATCTCGATCTCGCTCATGGCGACGGCCGCTTCCCGCGACTGTTCCGGATGCTGGTCAAGGTCGATTTGCTTGTATTGGACGATTGGGGACCCGACCGCCTCTCAGCCAGTCAGCGGCGCGATCTCATGGAGATCGTCGAGGACCGTCATGGCCGCGGCTCCATCCTCATCACCAGCCAACTCCCTGTGGCAACTTGGCACGAGGTTATTGGCGAGCCCACCGTCGGCGACGCCGTGCTGGATCGTATTGTCCACAACGCTTATCGGATCGAGCTCGACGGCCCGTCTATGCGCAAGCTCAAAGCCGACGAGGAACGGCTGGCGCCGGCCGCGGCCACACCGCCAGCCAACGGCAAGCCGCCCACGGGAGCAAAAATATGAAGCGCATCGCCAGCCCACCGGCCGCCCCCGTGGGTCAACAGGGATCTCCCGCGCGCGCTGCTGCGTCAGCCGTGGGAGCACTCCGCAGCGCGCGCGGGTCCCTCCTGTCGACTACGGGGACGGCCTCCACCGCGCTTGACGTCGAGCCAAAACACTGAGATCAGAAAATGCACCTGACGGCACCATCACACTGGTCGCGATCGGAATGGGTGGTCACAATCCGTCGTAGCGGGTGGTCGCGATCGTCGGAATACGCACGGCGTCGATGGAAGCGTCGTGGCCTGTCTTTCCACGGTGCCTCACGTCGCGATGCTGCCGCGCATGCTCAGTGCTTTCCGCAAACGATACCCTGGTGTCAATCTGCATATTGTCGAAGGCCTCACCTATCAGACCGTCCAGGCGCGGCTTAAGGACGGGAGCATCGACTTTTATGTAGGTAACGTTCCCAAGAGTAGCTGGGAATGTGCGATGGACGGGCCGGCATCTGAAATTGTGGCATTGTCCTAATTGGGACACGCGACGGAACAAACTAAAACAGTGTCGTCGTTCTCAGGCTCGGGCAAATACAGTAGTGCTATTAGCCCCACCACAAATATCAAAAATATAAGTCCAGAACGCACAGACAATTACTCTTCATCCAGGTAATCAAGCGGGCTCCTAAACCAGAAATTGCACTCGCGCAAACTCTTTGGCTCTGAGCCACGCCACCCTTGGGCTGGGCTGCTTCTTTCCCGCACTCAGGCATCCAGGCGCTATGTGCGCCGATTGGGTTGCGCAGATGTTCCTTGGGTGCGATCAATTCAATCCCCGTTGGGGACGAAGCGAGAATGGAGACGCTTTGAGCGTCGGCGATAACCGGTGGTGCGGCTCTACGGCTTCAAATTAATGGCAGAAGCGGCCCAGTAGGCCGACGTGCGCTCCCAGTGGAAACTGTGCTTGGACCGCACGCTTCGCTCCCAAGCCGCATCAGGTTGTACTGTAACCAGATCGCTTGCCGCGCGTCGCGCTTGCTGGACCGAAACAACGTCTCCCCATACGCACCCATGCAAACTTGGTAGAAATGGCTAGCCATGTACGGCTCCTGTACTGTTTCACCGAATTGAGAGGGGCTTAACCCGGTCGTGAAGAGGGCCATGCTAAACGCTCGATAGTAACGATCTGTCGATATTGTTTAATGCAACGCGTGCCCCGTCGACGCTTAGATTCCGCTTTCGAGCGTCATTTTCGACGGATTTCACCACGCCGATTATGCACTTGTGTTGGCTTCGACCCAGCGATCGGTTTCACCGACGTCAAGGTGATCGCGAGTTTGGCGAAGTGCCCAACGGTCCGCGCGCTCAGAATTGCGTTCGGGTGACCCGCATTGTCCCCATTTTTAATCTGCGCTAAGGGGAAAACGAACCAAGGATGGAACTCCTGACATCGATGCCGCCGGATTTGCCCAGCGCAGCAAGACAGGTCGGCAGTGGCGCTGCTGAGATTCAGGAGGTGATCCGACGATTCGTATGGGAAATCAGATCGATCAATGGTGAGCGTCATCCAGGGACGCGCTGAGGGCTGATTTGGTGGGTTAGGAAGATCTCGTGGACTGAATCATCACGAGGTCTCGCCATGTTTAAGGATAGTCGTAAGGATAGCGATACGGATAGGCATACGCCTATCCTCAAGGAGTCTTCTGACACGCTGCAGCGTGTCGAGATCATCACTGGGGCCGGCCGGCGACGGCGCTGGTCGGCCGATGCGAAGGCGGCGATTGTCGCGGAGAGTTTTGCGCTGGGTGCAAGCGTGTCCGCGGTGGCACGGCGACACGACATCAGGCCAAGTCTGTTGTTTCTCTGGCGTCGCCAGGCCACGCGGGCGCAGGTCGCGGAGCGCGGGGACAGAGGCATGCCACCTGGCTTTGTGCCGGTCGCGATCACCGGCTGCGGGGGCCAATTGCCGAGTGAAGAGCAGGCGGCGATCGAGATCGAGGTCGGCGCGGTTCGCATCCATGTCAGGGGAACAGTCGACCGGCGGGCGCTGTGCGAGGTGCTGGCGGCAGTCGGGACGGTTGGCCGATGATCGGGCTCCGACCTGGGTTGTCGATCTGGATCGCGACGCAGCCGATCGATTTCCGTCGGGGGATGGACTCGCTGGCGATGCTGGTGAGCGAGGCGTTTGGGGCCAATCCGTACGACGGCGGACTTTATGTCTTCCGGTCCAAGCGCCGAGATCGCGTGAAGATCCTGACCTGGGACGGAAGCGGCCTTGTCCTTTACTACAAAAGAATCGAGGGGCAGTTCACCTGGCCGCCGATCAAGGAAGGCGTCATGCCGCTATCTCATGCTCAACTCTCGGTGCTGCTCGATGGCTCAGACTGGAAGCGTGTGCCGATGCGGGTTGTGGATCAGCCAGCGCGAGCTGGTTGATCCGTATCAAGAGTAGCTCGTCACTCATGCGGAGTTGTTGTAAAATCACTCTGCATGAGTGATTTGCCTTCCGATCCAGCATTGCTCCGACAAACCGTGATGGCGCTGTCGTCAAGGCTTGCGGCGTTGTCGGCGGAATGCAGCACGCTTTCGGCCGAGCGTGATGCGGCGATCGCCCAACGCGACGCTGCGGTTCAGGAGAACGACAAGCTCCTGATGATCCTGTCCCAGTTCAAGCGCACGATCTTCGGTCCCCGCTCCGAGACACTGGATCCCGGACAGCTGCCTCTCTTCACCATCACGGCACAGGCGGCTCGTGCCGCGGCCAACGACGACGTAACCGGAGGCAGGCTGCCTGATGGAGCGGAGGGCCGTGGAAAGCGACCGGCGCGACGCAACCGGGGGAAGCTTCCGGAGCATTTGCCGCGCATCGATGTCGTAATCGATATCGAGAGCCACATCTGCCCTTGCTGCGGCGAGCGGCTGCACAAGATCGGGGAGACCGTCAAGGAAGCCTTCGACGTCATTCCGATGCAGTACCGGGTCAAGCGCATTGTGCGTCCGCGGTATGGCTGCCGGGGATGCCGCCAGGGTGTGATGCAGGCACCTGCGCCGGCCCAGGCGATCGATGGCGGGATGGTGACGGAAGCCTTGCTGGCCCACATCGCGGTGATGAAATACGGCTACCAGTTGCCGCTGTATCGGCAGGAACAGATGTTCGCCGCGCAAGGCATCACGCTCGATCGGCAGACGCTGGCCTCGTGGATGGGCCGCGCCGCCTGGTGGCTGAAGCCGCTTCACACGCTGTTGCGCCGCGCAGTGATGTCCTACCCGCGGCTGTTTGCCGACGAGACGCCGCTGCCAGTTCTCGATCCCGGCCGTGGCAGAACCAAAGTCTGCCAGTTCTGGGCGATCGCCACCGACGACCGCCCGTGGGGCGGCCCGGCGCCGCCGGCGGTGGTCTACATGTTTGCCGAGGATCGCAAGGCGATCCGCGCCAAGCAGCTGTTCGGGGACTACCACGGCATCCTGCAGGTCGACGGCTATGCCGCCTACAAGGGCCTGATCAAGAACGGCGGCCATCTGGTGCAGTTGGCGTTCTGCTTCGCGCATGCGCGGCGGAAGTTCTGGGACGTTCACGTCGCGACCAAGTCGCCGATTGCCGCGGAAGCGCTGCAACGGATCGCGATGTTCTACGCCATCGAGGATCGCATCCGCGGTCTGCCGGCGGCGCATCGGGCTGCAGTGCGGCAGACCGACACCAGGCCGTTGATCGAGGACTTCAAGCCCTGGCTCGAGGCGCGACTGCTAGAAGTCTCGAAGAAGTCCGGTCTAGGCAAAGCCATCCGCTACACCCTCAACCATTGGGACGGCCTGACGCGCTTCGTCGATGATGGGCGCATCGAGATCGACAGCAATACGGTCGAACGCAGCATCAAGCCGATCGGGGTAGGAAAGAAAAACTATCTGTTCGCAGGCAGTGAGGGCGGCGCCGAAACCTGGGCCACTCTAGCATCGCTCATCAACTCGGCAAAGCTTCACGACATCGACCCGCGGCACTATCTGACCGATGTTCTCGAGCGCATCGTCTCCGGACGTACCAAGATCAATCAGCTGAACACGCTGCTGCCGTGGAATTGGAAAGCCGAGCGCGACGGTTCGGAGGCAATGCTCGCCGCTTGATCAGTTCGACGGCAAGGCGTCGGGAACTTCCTGCGCATCGCTGGCGTCGTCGTAGATCTCTTCGCGGATCACGCGCAGCGTCACCTCGTGCAGATACACTTGCAGCGCACCCTCCAGCTCGGTGAACTCCGGCAGCAGCACTTTGTCGACGAAGCCCCGTGACGCACGGACCATCACCGTGTTGCGTCGCTGCCGGCGATAACGAAACGGCCGCAGCCCATATCGGCGGCAAAGCGCCAGAAAAAGGTGCCGAGACCACTGGTCGGGAAGTGAGAATTGCTGTTCGATCGGTGGATCGTGGCGAGCGAGTTCCTCGACCCGGGCCCGCACCCGCTGCAGCGCGGCTTCCGCCGCAAGGCGCTCACCAGCAGTTCCGGCCCCCACGAACAACGCCTCGATCTTCCGAAGCTTCTCGCGCAGCTGCGACTCGCTGTTCATTCTGATCCCATTGCCCGCTCCGAACCGGGATCACCCCATCACCGCGCCCCGGCGGCGTCAATCATCCCGACCGCGCTATCCAGAGCATTCCGCGCAAGTCAAGCCCGGGCACCGGTGATCCTATCGTGACGCTCACGATCAATGGTCTGGAGGAACTTCGCCAATTCCAGGCCAATGTACTTGGGATTACTGGGCCACAATGGATGCCCGATGGGGCCGAACTACGTCCGCGTCGTAGGTCAAGACGAGATGATACTGATTTCGTCATTCGCCGAAGCAGAGTTCCGAGAACTTGGCGCAGAGTGGATTGAGGAACTCGTAAAGAAAAGCTCGCACCAAGACCGCATGACCTCGAACAACCGATAGGGAAAGAGCAGTACGACCTCTCAGACGACTACCCGAACACATATGGCCGTGATGAGATTGTGTGTCCGTTTTGTACGACCAAGTTTTGGCGACTGTTGGAAGCACCGAACAGATACCGGCACAGAGAAGTGCGTTTGCGGAAGCGAGTTTCGTTGGACTCGAAACGTAGCCGCCAAGTAAGCGATCGGATTGGTTTGCCGTGACGGAATTTCCGGACGCGGGCCATCTCTTTAAGGGGGAGCATCTTCCGTCTCTCAGCCCCTCACGCGCGGCGAGTTTTCGGACATGCTGAGGATACTTGAAACGAGCCGCCTGAGGGATTTTCAGTTCACCGTCGAGAACGAGGCCGAGGGCTCATGGCCGGTGTTTGGCTGGCCATGAATTGTCGCATCGATGTTAGGGGTGTGCAGCCAGTTTGAGGATGGCCGCCTTTTTTGCTCAGCGAGGCTTAGCAAGAAGGGCCAAGTTCGAGGCGGATCCATTGCTAGCCGGGAGTGAAAGCAGGGATATCCAGCCCTCGCTCACGAAGCCGCCTCTTTTTTTGGCAAATTATTGCCAATTAGCCCGATTTTCGACATTTCCGATCACTTTGAGCCAGAAAACGACAAATTGGGTTGATTTTCGACCCGAAAGTCGGTAAGCTGTTTTCGACAATGCTACTATTTTTGCGCCAAAATTCGACATTCCATATGGATTTTCGACCATGCGGCTGAACTTTGCGCAGACAAAGGCTTTCCAAGGCAAGGCACTGCCTACCGAGACCCAACTCGTCGGGCTGACAGCATTGGTCCAGATACTATCGGTTGCGGCACCCGTCCGTCGGCCTAGCGCCGTGTCGGAAAAGCATATCCGTGGCAGCCACCGGGATGAAGGCGACTGGCGGCTGTTCGACAAGAGATATTGGCCCGGCGACAATTTTGCAGATCACCTCACCTTTGCCCTGCGCCACGAAGACCTCGATCTCCTCGTGCTCAAGCGCGTGTTCAAGGCGGTCCCGAAGGCAGAAATCCGTGACTTCGTCACAGCGGCACCAACCGGTGTGCCCGCGCGCCGGGTCTGGTTCCTCTACGAAATGCTAACTGGCGAGACGCTCGACATTCCGGATACCCCGAACGTCGCAGCTGTCGATTTGTTCGACCCGAAGGCTTATTTCACAGGCAAGCCCAAGCTGTCAAAACGGCACCGCGTTCGCAACAATCTGCTCGGAACGAAAGATTTCAGCCCAGTCATCCGAAGGACTTCCGCGCTCGTTGCCCTCACAGAAAGTGGACTTGCGGAAAAGGCCCGCGAGACCGTCGGGCGTACCGGCGGCCATGTGGTCTCCCGCGCCGCGAGTTTTCTGTTGCTCGCCGATAGCCGCGCAAGCTTCGAGATCGAAGGCGAACGCCCGCCCAGGAATCGGCTGGAGCGGTGGGGACGCGCTGTCGTGCAGGCAGGCAAGCATGCTCTGACCCTTGAAGAGATCGTGCGGCTACATAGCGTCCTCATCGAAGACACCCGGCTCATTCATCCAGGCCTTCGGCCAGATGGCGTTTTTTCTGGGTGAGCGAGACCATGAGAACAATCCGCTGCCTGAGTTCATCGGCGCCAGACCCGACGACCTGACCAGCCTCATGAAAGGCCTGATCGACGCTAACGCGCGCATGCGCGATGACGGGATTGATGCCGTTCTACAAGCGGCAAGCACAGCTTTCGGGTTCGTCTATGTCCATCCGCTTCAGGACGGCAACGGACGCCTGCATCGCTGCCTCATCCACCATGTTCTGGCGGAGCGGAAATTCACGCCGCCAGGCATGGTGTTTCCGGTGTCGTCCGTCATGCTCGACCGGATTGATGACTACCGCACTACCCTGCAGTCCCATTCCGGGCCCTTGATGGAGTTTATCGACTGGAAACCGACATCGGACAGGAATGTCGAAGTGCTGAACGATACCGCCGACCTCTACTGCTATTTCGATTGCACCGACGAAGCGGAATTTTTGTATCAGTGCGTCAAGAGAACGGTGGAGCACGATCTGCCGCACGAAATCGATTATCTGCGCCGTCACGACGAAGCCCGCCGCAAAATCATGGACACGGTTGAAATGCCGGATCGCCTTGCAGACGACCTGCTTCTGTTCATCCGGCAGAACAAGGGCGTGCTTTCCAAGAAAAGAAGGGAGCGCGAATTCGAGAAGCTAACGGACGATGAGGTTGCAAGCATCGAGGCCGTTGTCCGGGATGCATTCGAAGGATTTGAAGATAGCTCAAATGAGCAAAATCACGCCCCGTAAGCTTTCGCGACAAAATCCCTTATGTCGCTGATCAAGCCTGTGCAGCCGATTGAACAAAAAAATCGGGACAGCAGAAACCGACAAGTGAAGGCGATTCTCCGCGACGGCTGTCGCGAGCCTCTCTCGCGACTATGAACCCGTGACGGCGAAGTTGGGCGCTCCTCTCACTCTGTCATGCCCAGCGGTCTCACGACCGCGCGCCTTGTCCTCGAAGATTGGCGCATGCGCGCCGAACAGCAGGGAGGCGATCTACGGCTGACCGCATCGACCCCAGGCCGGCGAGGTAGACAGAGGTGAGTTCGATCCCTTTCAGGGTGGGAATGATGAAGAAACCGCTCGCGTGCGGCAAGCCGTGTAGACAGCGAAGATGGGTAGTTCGGCCCTTCGACCTAGCGGGGACATCTTCGCGTTCCCTCACCTGCGAGCCAAAGGCCGAGGTGGGGCGCGTCCATCCGAAACTGCGAGCGAAGAGCGCAGGGCAAGACCTGGTTGCGCGTTTTCGCTTGCCGGCCGCACGAGGTAGGTGCTGACGTTCATGCCGTCAGCCGGCCTGCTTCGACGGGAGGCAATTGCGCTTCATCGGCTTCGGTTGCTCGGGAGCGGCCACCTCCGTCTCTACCGGCGCAGCCATCGGGCGCGTTTCCATGAAATTGAGGAAGGCACGTCCCTTTTCGGTGATGCGCCAGCCACCGTTCATGCGCTCAACGAGTTCTTGCGAAAAGATGTCGAGGTTCGGCACACGGGCGGCCAAGCTCTTGGTGCGCTCGGCCCAGTCCCGACCGCTCGTCGCTAAAATGGCCATGTCGCGCTTAAGCTCCGCCATCCTTGCGAAGCCGTCCGGATAGCTCAGCAGGATCTTCAGGACTGTGACCTGGAAATTCACCTGAGTGACAACATGATGTTGTTCGCGCGTGCACGCGGAGCGTACTCGTCGAATGACATCAGAACCAGTTCATAAACGCTTGCCACAGACCTTTGTTTGCGTCCCAAAGACGTCCCCAGAAGCCTCGTTCTCTCCTGTAGCGTTCGGTATGAGCCTGCTGGCGCGCGCGCTGGTCGCTGGCCCGGTTGGCCGCGATCTGCTTCGGGGTAAACGCGGGCGCCCATTCTATGCGATTGTCCCTGATCCAATAGTGCGACTGGCAGCCCGCGCTCCAATTGCCGATGGACGGAGTTAGGCTTACGGCCCCGTCCTCAGTTTCTAGCCGCCACCGGCCGGGCTTGAGCGGTGTCACGATCTTAGTGCCACATCCGCAACAGCAGTTATGCGCCGCCGTGCGGAACTTGAGGGAGATGTAAATAACTCCGTTGTCGAGAACTTTGGGTATGCGCTCGACGAGCTCGGGCCGGATGGCATCGATCCTGTTCATATGGAATCACCCTTCGCGAGAAGGCTATTTGCAATTGTATAAGAGACAAAACGCTCCTTACCCAAGTTGAAATAAAAGCCACGCAGCTTCTTCCAAGCGATTACAGCCAAACACGCGTTAAGTGCATTGAGATCGGCAACTTGGATATTCTTGTCGTATTCATTATTTGCGTCGTCCGTGGCGAACGATATGCGAGACCGCGCGCGTTCTCGGGCGTCGGGTAAGCTAAGGATGCTGCGGAGCATACCGCCAATTGAATTTCGCTTGGCATACAAGCCTATTCCGACGTCCGCGAACGGCGTCCCGAGCGCTTCCAGCTTGTCCACGACCGCGCGCTTCGCAGCTCCTCCTTCCATGCAAAGGAAGACAAAGGACATGCTGCCTAGCTTATCCGCGTTGGTCGCATCGATATGGATGGGATGTGGAATAATTCCACGATGCATACGGGCGTAAATCGACGCGAAGTATTCCACCTTGAGCGGCTGCGCTCGCAAATCTTCGATTTCGGGTGCGCCTGGCGCCCGGAAAGCATTGTGTGTCAAGAAGCGGTCGGCATCAAAAATATGGATCTGCTTGACGGGAGTCTTGGCGACCATATCGAGCACGTACGATCCGGTTCCGCCAACCCCGACGATTGCGATCGCATCCTCCGCAAGCCTCGCGGTAATTGTGTTGATTTCCGCTCTTGCGGACGCAGTATCGAGGTAATTGAATGGTAAGTTGTCGTCCTCAGGCTCAATGACCTTGTGAGTTTTCGCTGTGACCAAAGGGTCTATGGCAGCAACGTGCTTACCGAGGAGCGCGACATAGGCCGTCATCTTTTCATGGTAATTTTCATAGTGCCCGCGCGCCGGCTTTCGGGAAAAGGAATGTTGGGCGACGAAGCCGTGGCCAACATCGTACGATCCGCTCTGATGCTTCAGAACTTCGAGCGGCTTACCGTTACTGTCGCAAGGATATTCGCCGATAAATTTGGCCGTGTGATCTTGCGGCTGAGCCGTAACGTCGCCAGCAAGATCGAGGTTCGATGCCAGCGCACCGACCGCGATTTCACGCTTGCTGTTGACATAGGGGACGTCGTGAACGACCAGGTAGCCGGCGCCCGTTACCTGGACGTTATATCCCTCGCTGCGCAACAGTTCTAAATCGGAGCTACGATCGATTGGTATGATCGACATCGAAAATGGTGCCATGTTTTCTCACGGTAACCGTGCCGTTTGGAGGAAGGTCACCGTGATGCGGGACACTCTTTGCGTGTTCGAAGCTCACCGTGAATTCCGGGTCTTGCCCGGTCGGCGGAACCGGAAAGGCGATTTTCACGAGTTCATCGAACGTCAAGACATCATGATCGACGACGACGGGGTCGGTGTTGACGATAATGACGTAATGCTTTTCGGGGGCTTCACCACGATGGAAGTGCTGGTCTTGTGTGAGATCGATCTTTGGACTGTCGATTCGCACTAACCTGTCTTCTTGGTTACCCTCGCCCCCCTTGTACAGCACCTGACCTTCGGGAACCCGCCCGAGTTCATAAAGGCCAACGCCTGTCGTCGGGTTCGGCGAGTGAAGCGGTTTCTGATCGATATGGATACGCACGTCCGGCTTGTCGTCCGACATGATGGCCTCGTTGGTCTAGCGATAGTGCAGATTTTCGCTTTTGGAGGTGAAACTGGATTGCTTCTCTGGAGGCGACACTGACTTTGATCTCTAAATGGGATTCGTCAGGGAAGATCGATGGGGCTTAGGCTTGCTTCCGGAGTCAGCGCTGAAGTCGCCCCAAGATTGGATCGGATGGAGAGGCGGACCATTCTTGCCAGCACAAGGGTTACGTCAGCGTGGCGACGGTTTCGGCTGCATCGTTTCGATACCGGCCTGGCTGGCCAGCCGCACTGGACCAGTGCTCGGACCGCCTTAGTTCGCTTCCCAGCCGCATCACGTTGTACTGCAGCCAGATCCTTTCCTGCTTCACGCGGTTGCTGCACCGAAACAACGACTCCGCATAGATGCCCATGCGGAGTCGGTAGAAATGCCCAGCCATGTCCTGCTCTTATGCTGTTTCGCCGAACTGAGATCGCATCATTATTGACCTCGCCGACCCCCAACCTTCGGCTCGTGAAAGAGGGTTACGTTTATCTCTGTACAGTAACGACATGTCGATATTGATAAATGCAAGGAGTCCCGGGTTGATGCCTAAATTCCGCCTTCGAGTGTCTTTTTCGACGGATTTCACCACACCGATTTGGATCTGCGAGGCTGGCGCGAGCGCTTTCTGGAAGGCATCTTTGAATGGCCGGCGGCGGATGTCACGGATCAGTCGGCCGAGCGGAGTGGTCAGGAAGCGCAGCTCGTGATGGCGGCGGTTGTCCAGGCTTCTAGGCCGCGCGCAGCACCTGGCGGATAAAGGTTTTCGGCCATGGCGCACGCGTATTCCGACGACGGAATGGTCGGTGAAGCCGTCGGGTGCTTTTTGCAGAACGCCGCCGTGATGCGAGCCAGGTGCTCTCGCGCAAGCCAGGCTTCGTCGCCTCGCTTTTAGCCGCTGCGGCAACCCAGCCATCGGCGACAATATTTCTGGTCTGCGCTAAGGGAATCAACCAAGGATGGAACTCCTGACATACGATGCCGCCGGATTTGCCCAGCCCAGCAAGACAGGTTGGCGGTAGGTCTCCTGAGACTCAGGAGGTGGGCCGCCGATTCATGTGGGAGATCAGATCGATCAATTTGTGTCTGGTGGAACTTCGCCAATTCCGAGCCGATGAACTTGGTATTACTGGGCCACAGTGGATGATCTTGATGGCCTTGATGGAGTTGGACAGAGAAAGCGGTATTCCGGTCAATGTGGTGTCGCAATTGATGCACGTCGACCCTTCGTTCGTCACGACCCAATCAAAGCTGTTGGAGAAGAAGGGCTTCCTGCGGCGTAAGCCCTGCACAAGTGATGCCCGAGTCGTCCAGATGTCGCTGACGGACAAGACTTACAAGCATCTCGCGAGCGTCGCCGCACAATAGGAAGCGCTCGATGAATTTGTTTTTGGTGATTTTGGTACTAACGGATAGACCGAGTTCGCTGATAGGCTCACTGCACTCAGGCATCGCCTAGAGAAAGCTCGCTTGAAAGTCGCTCTAGGTGTTTAGTCCCGGCATTTTCTGGAGCGGATTAAGTTTGAATCGTTCTGGCTGCGAAGTCCAGCATTTGCAGATGTATTCGTAGGGCGTGAGACCCTTCAGGGCCTTCAGCCGCCGAGCGCAGTTGTAGGCGTTAATGAAGTCGGCAAGGTGTGCTTCGAGCTGATCGTGTCGATCGTAATGGTAGCGTTGGACGGTCGCTTCCTTGATCGTGCGGTTCATGCGCTCGACCTGGCCATTGGTCCAGGGATGCTTGATCTTGGTTAGCCGATGTTCGATGCCATTCTCTTGGCAGCGCATATCGAACATATGTGTCACGTATCTTGCCGTCGGGCCGTCTGCGTAGCGCGGCGGGAAAGTGAACTGGATCCCATTGTCGGTGAGAACCGTGTGGATCTTGTAGGGGACAGCCGCAATCAGAGCTTCGAGGAAGGCCGCGGCGGAGGTCCTTCCCGTCTTCCTGACCAGTTGCACGAAGGCGAACTTGCTGGTGCGATCGATGGCGACGTAGAGGTAGAGCTTGCCTTCAGCGGTCTGGAGCTCAGCAATGTCGATGTGGAAATAACCGATCGGGTAAGCCTTGAACTTTTTCTTCGGAGGCTTGCTGCCTTCGACCTCCGGCAATCGGCTGATGCCGTGGCGCTGGAGACAGCGATGCAGGGGATGATCGCGTCAGATGCGGGATGGTTGGCTGGAGCGCATAGAGGCAATCATCGAGCGGCAATAGCGTATGCCGCCGGAAAGCGACGATGATCGCCTCCTCCCCGATGGAAAGCACGGTCGATTTGGCTTCCTTCGGGCCTGTCGGGAGATCGGCGACGGTCTCGCGCTCCTTCCACTTCGCGACGGTCTTTTGGTTGATCCCATAGCGCCTGGCGAGCGCCCTCAGGCTCTCTTGACTATTCTGTATTGCTCGACGGATTGCCTCCGTCGTGGTGGCGCAGCCGTGTAAAACTTGTCCCATAGCGCATCCTTCGAATCGTGCGATAAGAATGCACCATCAAAGCTCGGGACTAAACACCTAGAGAGTTCTGAAGACCAAAAACGCACAATCGTCTTGAATTGACGCCCTGACTTGATCATGTCTGATCGAATTCCAACCTTCAATGTTTTCTTGAAGCAGCGCGGGCGAAGGTGGTGTGGTCGGTCTGCACGATCGAAGGCGCGCTAGTCATGACGGGTTCAGGAAGCAACCGATCCGCTGCCAGAGCTATGAAGCCAACAGGGCACTTTTTCTATTGCTGCTGAGCGCGCCGTACCATTTTCGACTTTCGGGTCGAGCGATCCAAGCTAATCAAGGGGCCCACCCTCGGGTATAAGCGAATTTTGCATAAAACGATGTCGGAATGCAGCACTGTTTATCATCGTGAATGAAAGATTCCATACAGAGCGCTACCGACGAGGCAAGAGAGCCGAACCATGTTTTTCCTCAACCAGCACACCGACCACCGCGCTCCCCTCGATGCGTTGGACGCCGACACGTTGAGCATCGAAGCCGCTCGCGAGGTCGAGCGGTTTCTCAGGCATCGCGATGGCCACAAGGAAACCCCTCTGGTTTCTTTGCCAAGCCTTGCCCGCGAGATTGGAGTGGGTTCGATCTATCTAAAGGACGAAGGCCATCGTCTCGACCTTGGTAGTTTCAAAGCCTTGGGCGGTTCCTATGCTGTAATCCGTCTGGTGCTGGAGGAAGCAACTCGGCAGCTCGGTCGCGATGTTGACGTGTCCGAGCTGCACACACCTGAAGTGGAGACCGTGGCAAGAGGTATGACGGTCTCTTGCGCCACTGATGGCAACCATGGCAGATCAGTTGCTCAAGGTGCCCAGCTCGTTGGTGCAAAATGCGCCATCTTCGTTCATTCAGGCGTGAGCAACGAGCGCATCGCCGCCATCGCCCGCTTTGGCGCGCAGATGATCCGCGTCGACGGCAACTATGACGATTCCGTCGTCCAGGCATCCCGAGTTGCGGCTCAAGAAGGTTGGATCACGGTGTCTGACACGTCCTGGCCTGGCTACGAGCGCATCCCGCGCTTCGTAATGCAGGGATATACCGCACTTCTGAGCGAAGCACTACGCCAATTGTCGGAGCCGCCGACGCACGTCTTCATCCAGGCAGGCGTCGGTGGGATCGCCGCAGCCGTTGCTGGACATCTATCAGTTCTGTTGGGCGACGACCGCCCGTTCTTCACCGTGGTCGATCCCTCGCGGGCAGCATGCCTCTTCGAAAGCGTGCGGGCCGGGCATCCTGTCAAGGTAGATCATGGGCAATCGACCGTGATGGCGATGCTCGAATGCTACGAGCCTTCGCTCGTCGCTTGGCGCATCCTTTCACGCGCCGCGGACGCCTTTATGACTGTCGACGACGAGGACGCAATCAGCGTGATGAAGCTTCTGGCAAATCCGAAGGATGGCGATCCCGCTGTCGTTGCAGGCGAAAGTGGTGGTGTTGGCCTCGCAGCCTTACTGAAGGCTGCTTCTGACCCGACCTTGCGTGGCAGGATTGGTCTTGGACCCAATGCACGGGTCTTTCTGATCAACACCGAGGGCGCGACCGATCCTCTCCTGTACGAACAGCTCGTCGGTGCGACGCCAGCGCAAGTGACCGCGAAGAATATTAAACCGGTCAAGAACAGGTCAACGGATGGGGCGAACCCGTGAGCCTTTCGTAAGCCGTCCCGTCCGTAGGCCCTGGGAGACTGGCCAGCGTTCGGCGTACAGAACGCTCATCGCCACGCAGAGGCCGGCGCCCTGCGCGGCGCGGGCTTCATATCCCTTCGAGCAGGGCACGCGGGACCGGCTTACTCAGAATGAGGGGGTTTTGAGTTGTGCCGGTGCTCTCCGACTTGTCGGCCGGGCTCAAAGCCGGCATCACAAACTTCATCGCTGTCAATGGGGCGCCGGCAAATCGACGCTCACGCAAATCTCGCAGAAGATGAATCCGGGACACGGCCTAGTGGTTCATCACAGTGATTTTGACTCTTTGGCGGTGGTTGGATATGCGCGGCCGAGTTTGGCGCAGGCTTTGTCGGTTGTGAACATCCATTTGATGCGGTCTCGTGCTTTGTTTCGCTGCCGTTGCCATGCTGCGATCTCTTTTCGGAGCCGTTTGGGATCGTCGATGCGGCGGCCGAGACACTGGCGCTGCAGCACGCTGATCTCGCACTCGACCATGTTGAGCCAACTGGCGTGTTTCGGGGTGTAGTGGAATTCGAGGCGACGCAGGATGCGACGGGCCTCGGCGGGCGCAAATGCTTGATACAGCGCGCGGCGGTGTGGATCGACAGATTGTCCTGCACGACACGGATACAGGCGGCATCGGGATAATGGACGTCGACGAGTTCACGCATGCAGTGGGCGTAGTCCACGGCGGCGCGGCGGTCTGTTTTCTTGACGTTGCGCCAGCCGCGATGCGGATCGAAGGTGACGAAGAGATTGACGGTGCCGTTACGGCGGTACTCATAATCGTAGCGCTCGCGCTGTCCGGGCCTGGCCGGGATCGGCTGACGCACCTCGCCGATGAGCTGGACGGGGTCTCGTCGAAGCAGACCAGCGGCCGCTCGGAATCCGGCGCCTCGGAATAGAGATCGAGCACGTCCTCCATGCGGGCGACGTATTCGCCGTCGACATGGGGAATGCACCACATGTCCCTGCGCCATGGCTTGAGATCGTTCTCGGCCAGCCGGCGACGCACGAAGCGTCTGATTTTCACCACTAGATCCCCGCTGGAGCGGGCTGCCGCCCCTTGCTGCTCGGCAAGTCCAAGCGGTTTGATGACGCCGATCAACGACGGTTGTGCACGCCAGCGGGCGTGTCGTTGCTCACTTTCCTATCGTCGCAGCCCACCGCCGCTCCGATAGCCGCTGCGACTACCACCAGCAGGATAGTGACGAAGAAATCCACGACCCAGCGAAGGCGACTGTGGCTCACGAGAAACCCCACGAGCTTAAGCAGTTGTCGAGCGAGAGCATACCAAGCTGCGGGAACAGGATTACTCTGTTGTGGGATACGGCATAGCTGGAATCCTGCAGCCGTTCGCCAAAATGCAAAGTTTTATGACTGACTTGAACTTTGGAGATCGCGGCACGATTGGAGCCAATACTGAATATCTGCGAAGGCTCTCGGCGGTTGAGGCGGAAATGAGGCGACGTTAGATCGACGTGGTGATGGTCACGAGTCCCACCAACATCGCTTTTGCGCGATCCGCAACATTTCTAACACTGGCCGCCTCCTGATATGGATGCAATGTGGGCTGAGGCGCTCAGTAGCGGAATCCGAAAATGATCCGTCGAGAGCTATCAACGCTCACTCGACCTCCGCACTGACCAGCACATTGGCCGCGCATCCCTTCTTGGCGGTTGCGTTACCGCCCCCGCCTTCTGTGCATAGCCCCAGGATGCTTACGCGAGCGGATCGGTTCCGCTTGGCGGTTTAGTTGCGGACACGCGTTACAACGTCGGATGGTCGCGCCAGTTCAGCAGAAGATCACTTAGATCATCGCTCAAACGGTGGGCTTCTGCCATTGAAGTGACCTACTACGTCACATTGCGGTTCGTATCTTCCTTTGACGGAGCCTGCCCGAAGCGGCTCAGCCGCGATTCCCCCTCTGTCATTGCACCGCCTAGCACGAGCGAAGGCTTGATCAAACGGGGATCACCCATTCTCTGCGCCGCCGTGACATCTCGCCATCAATGCGTATCGGCATGCGGTATGCCTCGATCCCGATATTGCGCTCGGTCTGACGATATGACCCCGCCCATTTCCACACCTAGCCGAACATCTGCTTGTGCAGCGTCTTTGCGAAATCCTCATTCAGCAGATCGGCGGGTTTGCCCCGCCGCTTGCCTGCCCAGGCCGCGCCCTTGACGATGTTTTCCTGCTCCGCCTCATTGAGATCGTCGCGATCCGTGATCCAGGTCTGCCACAGCGCATCGCGTTCTCCCGGCGCGAGGGGCGTAGCATCGTCGGGCTCTTCGAAGAGATCGCTCATGGCTCGTTCAATAGGCCGCGCGCCTTGAACTGGTCGCGGATATACGCCTCGATGCGCGCTTCAAGATTGGCATCGCTGGTCCGCTTCCAGCTTCATGGTGTGAGCGACACGGCCGAGGTCCCACATGGCGATTTTGCGCGCGCGCACGGCATGCTCAAGGGAGCTGTTCGGGTACAAGGGCATAGACGAGCGTGCAGTCGAGCGCCTCGACGCTTTGGGGGCGGATTTTGAGCCGGCCGGCGAATTGCACGCCCGTCATGCCCAAGGCGTCGTGTATGGCCTGGGTCCAACTTTTGGCGGCATGCGGAACCGCTGGCTGGTTTGAGCCGTCTAGTCGTTCGTCCAACCGTTGGCGCTCGAGAGTCCTTGATGTCGTTTTTCATATTCCAACCCGATTTCGTTTGACCTTTCATCACACTATGATCTGATTTTCATTCTGAAAATCAGGATCATCTCTGTCATCTGTCATCGGCAGCCAATGTAGACGAATGACCGCGATTTGCGCTTTAATCGCCCGCGCTAAGCCCTTGGTTTTGCATCAAAAATTGACCATTTTGACCTAGAATCAGGCTGTGGTCTTAAACCCAGCCTGGTGCGGTGGCTGAAATGCAGCCGCCGACCGCGGCCGAGACCATTTCGATCAGCCTTCGCGGGTTCGATACCGAGGATTGCCGGACTACAGAAAAAGATCGCCGCGTGCCGCGACTCCTCCTCAAATCCCTCATTGTCGCGCGCTAACCGCCGCAAGACACGCGTGAGACTCTTGAGAGTTGGATCTTCATCCTCGTTCACGACCTCCAGGTACGAAGCCAGGAGCTTGAGACCATCGATGGCGATCGGAAGACCGTCGGGATTGTACTCGTTCGCGGTCGCCTCCAAGTCGGAGAGGGCGCGTTCCCACCCACGCACCGCATCCCGCTGCTGCCCGTCGCGGACATTTCCGTGCACCAAAGCGTTCGCCAGCAAATGAAGGCGCTCAGGAGCTTGATCCAACCATCGATCGATGATCGGCATCGCAACCTGCGTTGGTGACCGCGAGTGAGTGCGTGCGTCGGCTGAAATCGTCGTAATCCGGCCCGGTAGAAAGCCGAGCGCGCCGCAGATCTCCCACTGCAGGTGGCGCAGCTCTGCGATGTTGATCGGCCACCATCGCGCGAACTCCTGGGTCCGGTAGAACGCGATCACATCGATCGTGCGCTGCGAACCGCCAAGCTCGCGGCGCTTGAATTCCACCAAGCAGAATGACGCGAACTCCTCGTCCGTCCCATCAGCCGTAAAGTCTCGAAACGGATCGATCAAAATCGCGAGCGCGCGCGTGCTCGCCCTAACCTTGAGAAGTTTGATGACTCGCTCCACCTGATTGATCTTACCGCCATAGCGCCGAAGTCGACTGCCATGCACAAAGGGCATCCGGTGCTCCAGCCCGGATCGCTCGAGCTGCCACCATGAAACGAGCTCCTTCAGCCAACGCCGACGCTCGGGACCTTCCATTGGCTCCGGCAACGGATAGTTATAGGGAAGCGGCAACTCACCGTTCATTCCTGCCGGCAAGTCAAGATGTACGATCAGAATCCCGTTGGCAGCATCGTTTGCCGCCGCTTCGCAAACGCGGTCATAAACCTCATCCAGGTCGCTACATCAGGACCGGTGCTCGGGAACGATATCCGTCGACCATATCCGACGAATGATTGGAGGCGGATCACGAGAGTCGACGCCAGCGCGTGGAATGGCAATCGGTTCAATAGACACTGCTGGGCTATTTGGCATGCCTGTGATTGTGATCAAGCGCGCCGCATCTGACTCACGCCCGGGCTCAAAAGTCGCGCCGGAGATCACGAGGGTGCGGTGATCCTGATCACCTTCCTGATTGTAAATGTGCTCGAACTGGGCCGAATGCTCGTGCTTGTGACCGTGGAGCACAACAGCGATTCCACGATCGCGTAAAAAGGATCGGACCTGCTCCAAGTTTGATACGTCTGCAAATGGCTTCAACTCTTCACGCAAGCTTGGAGCGCGGAGATGGTGATGAAGTAGCGCGATTCGAAGTTGACGCCCAGCGGACTGCTGTGGCGTTGTCTCGATAAGCTCGCGCAGGATTTCCAGTTGCTTGCCCGAGACACGCGCCATGTCGTATCGCGCCATGTCATCTAGCTGCGCGCGCAGCTTGTCCGCTCTGGCAGCATCGCCGCCCGCGGCAAGGGTCGGCAGATCGGCCCATACGCTTGCGAGGGGCTCCGGCAAGATCCGCGTGACGTGCGACCAATTGCTCGTATTGATCGGAAATACCGCCCAAAGCCCCTCGCCGCCCACAAGCCGATGAGGCCCCCCATCGTTGGCCGCTGTGTCCACCCCGTCGAGCCACGGCGTCACGCATCCCGCGTTCCGCCAGACATCGGTGAAGGCCTCGTAGCGGACCTTTGAGCTCGGCGGACTATCGCGAGAAACGTCGTGGTTGCCTGGTATCGCAACGATGTTCGCGGCTGTCACGCCCAGCGGCCCAAAGTGGCGAAGAAGCAGATCGAAGAGAAGCCGATGCCCGCCAGGGCGCCCCCGATCCTGCGCGTCGCCCGAAAACAACACGCCATCCAACTTCCGTTCGCTTCGGTTCAGACGCTCCGCAAGACGACTGCACATCAGCTCAAGCGCAGATTCGCGCGTCTCTTGCTCGATTGCAGGAATATCGACCTTGTGATCGTCACCCTCAAAGGGCACCCCGGATTGCGCGAGATGAGCATCGGTCAGGTGTAGAAATGTGTCAGGTGAAGAAATGTCGCGGAATTGGGCATGATCATCTATAATGAAAGGCTAAGAGTGAGGGAAAGGTCCCGCGAACGGAATTTTGGAGTTTGTTGACCGGCGTGAATGTCATCGGACATGGAATCGATGTGGTTGAGGTGGCCGAATTGCGGCGATGGATCGAAGACCCGCGCGATCCCTTGATACCACGCTGTTTCGTCTCGGCCGAACTTGAGGAGATCGGTGATGCGACCGATCGGGTCGAACGCCTGGCTGGGCGGTTCGCCGCCAAGGAGGCGGTGCTCAAGGCGCTCGGCACGGGATTTGGTGCGGGTGTCGCATTTACGGATGTCGTAATTCACCGCACAGCTGGCGCGGCGCCGAATGTGCGGCTCACCGGCGGCGCGGCGAAAGCCGCCGCGGCATTGGGCGTGACCGCATGGTTGCTTAGCATCAGCCATGCCGGCGGTATGGCCATGGCGAGTGCTCTCGCGCTGGGCTCCGGCGCTCAAGCCGACGGCTCCTGACCCGTGGGTGGCCCTTGAAAGTTGATGCGCCGCTCGTCGAGATCGACAGCGAGGCGCCCGCCACGCGCGGCGAGAACCGCCCGCCACACATCGAAACCTTGCAGAATGGCCTGTTCCCACTCCCCGGTGGTGCATTGCCGCACCTCCAGATGAGACGTCATGTCCTTGATCGTACGTAGTAGCTGAAAATCGAGCGCGGCCACACCCTCGAGCAAACGGTGACGACGCGCATACTCGAACGCAAGCGCCGCCACACCCTCCTCTATGACAGCGGCGCGTCCGCCATCTTCCACTTCGTCGAGCAACGGCCGACTTTTGCGCTTCCGCTGAAGCAGGGCACGGGTGATGGGCGACCAGCCCAAGACGGCAGCATAGGCGAAATGGAAGACGTCGTGGAACCGATAGCCATCGGGATCATAGGCATTGTCGGTGAGTTCCGCCCCGTACGGCTTGCCATCAATGACGACGCGGACCCGTTGGCGATCCTCACCTTCGATATCGATGAGCTCAACCTCGAACCGACGTGGCAACCGCTCGCCTTCTGGGAGCATTGCATCAAAGCTCAACGGCTCGGCACGCTCGATGGCCCAGCGCTGCTTGACCTTGGCCAGGTTCGCGGCGGCGATGTCGGAAAGCGAGAGATCGAACTTGCTCGCGACGTTAGCGACGTACCAGAGCAGATCGCCCAGTTCCTCGGACACACGCTCCTTGAACAGACGATGCGCTTCACCATCACGCAGATGCTTCTTGTATTCACTCAGCAGTTGGCCGGTTTCGCCGGCGAGACCGAGCATGGGTACGATCAGCGAAGCGGCATCGTCGGCACCGACGCCCCCAGGCACACGATCGGTGCGCAGCGCCTCCTTCTGATAGTTGTCGAAGTTCATACACGTCTCCTTCGGCGTTACCCAGCTACAGCGCGTTGAGACGCTGCAACACGGATCTTGTCGTTGAGCTTCCACTTGGGGGGATAGAAGAGGTCGATCGGCTCTGGGGTCGGTTCGAACTTCTGCTTGATACGCACGCGGCCGGTCTTTCCCGCGATCTGCGGGTGCGCTACACGGGCATACTTGTCGACCTCGCAAAACAAGTTCTGGCAGTCGATCAGTTGCAGCCGGCGTCCCCAAAGCGATTGAAAGTCGAGGCCAAGCCGCTCGAACTCCTGTTCCTGCAAGTCGGCCATCAGTCGGATGAGCTCGGGCTCGTTTAAGCCGCCCGGATCGACGAAACATTTGCGTAGACCGTCGCGCGCGCCTGGTCCGGGCACAACGAAGTCCATCTCACTGAAATTGGTGATCTCGCTGTAGTTGATGTCGGTGACAAACTGGTAGGCTAGGAAGTCACCGATCGTCGGATAGGACCGGAGCTTTTCGAAGCCCTCCTGCATGGATGGTGCCTGC
This sequence comes from Bradyrhizobium sp. RDI18, assembly GCF_043203335.1. Taxonomy (NCBI): domain Bacteria; kingdom Pseudomonadati; phylum Pseudomonadota; class Alphaproteobacteria; order Hyphomicrobiales; family Nitrobacteraceae; genus Bradyrhizobium; species Bradyrhizobium sp. RDI18. The sequence continues at coordinate 2,416,464 of NZ_JBICRN010000008.1, forward strand.
GCCAAGCGCTCGGGGAGTCGATCAGCCATCATGCGTTCGAGCAGCAAGAGATTGTTTTGGTGCTTCGCAGGTTGCCCAAAGGCGCGACTCCCGGGAGGCATGATGTAGGCGGCCGAGTAGATACGGTGGCCGCTACGCATCGCGCGCGCGAGCACCTTGTCATAGGCTGCGAAGCGATAGTCCTCGAAGGTGATCGATCCGAACGTCCGCTCCAAAAGCTGCCAGGTCTCGATTTTGTTGAATAGCTTGAACAACAGAATGCGAAAGAACACCTCGCGCGGCGACTTGGGCAAGTCGTCACGGTAGATGACATGCCGGATCAGATATTGGCTGACGCGGTCGGATGCGCGATAGGCGTTCGTGAACTTGTAGATCGCCAGCACCGGATTATTAGTCCACGGGTGCGTCTCGCCGCATGCACGGCGGAAGAAAACCGCCTGCCGTTCAGCGGCGAAGCGCCAATAACTCTCATAGACCTCCGACACCTTGGCCGGCGCCAACTGAGGTAGCACGATCGGTGCTCGCGCCGCTGACGGCTTAGACGGCAGAGTGAAAACCGGCATGTCCATCGGGAGCGATGCGGCGGTGGCACTTGGGCGGGATTTCGGGGGGCGGCCGCGTGGACGCTTCGGTGGAACTTTCGAAGACTGTGGACTCAATGCGTCACTCCTGCGGTCGCAGCGGCGACAGACGCCCGCGCCACCGGCACGACGGACGGCCCGACGAGGGCCTGGGCAGTGGCGACCAACGGTACGAAATCTGTGTCGCTCTTGGTGATCCGCTCAAGTTTGGCGATCCCGACCATGACGTTCACGCGCGCGAGCGGCATGCCCATTTCATGGGCCATGAACGCGCCGAGCTGAGCCAGGCCGAGATAGTTGCCGTAGGCTTTGTCGAAGATCTGCTGGGTGGCATAGAAGGCATTGGTGACGAGTCCGGCGGAGGTCGGCTCGAAGCTCACCTGCTGCAGGCAGGGAAAGCCCAACTGCGCACTGGCAACGTGGTCGCGCCCCGGATCGAAAGTGGTCGCTTGAAGCATCGAACGCCGCACGCCCGTCCTAGAATTGAACTGAGACAAAATCCAATCCAGTTGATTGCCGTCGCACGGGCCACGCCCATACATGACCATGCGCTCGAAATATAGGCCACGGCCATTGGCTTTGCGGTTCATCGCCTGCCAGCGCGGGAACGTCGCGCGATAGAGGGCGAAAAAGGCGGGCCCGGTCGCCGCGCGACATCTCCCAGAGTCGCTGGGGGAAGATCGTGAATGCGACGTCGTCGACAACGAGCCGGCTCTTGCGCTTGAGCAGCCGATCGAGGGCTTGGCGCACCGCGGGGTCTTCGGCGGCCGCGCCGTTTTGGTCGAAGCCGCTCAGGCTCAGCATCAACGGGGCTACCTCGGTGCCGGCGCCGTCGAGGATTTGCAGCAGTAGCCGCGCCCACGCGCGCGAAAGATTGGAGTCGTCAATAATCACGGGTGGCGGCGCCACCAGAATCTTGGCCTTACTCATCTAGGTCCTCCTCCAAGTGACGAAATTGAGCGAGACCGATGTAGCCGTACGACGGCTCGTTTTTCTGGACCGGAGCGACGCGCACGAAGGCCGCCCAGTCACCGGCGCTGGCCTGGAAGATCCCCGGCTTCACCGCTCGGAACAGGCGTCCGAGGGCTAGATCGCGCTCGAATGCTAGTCCGTCGCCCGCGACCTCGGCACCGGACGGCAAAAGAAGCAGCGTCTTGACCTGCGCGTCCAAAGTGGGCGCGGTACGATGGCGATCGACGACAATCAAGGGATCAGGCGTCAGGGCACCGAGAATATCCATGCGCAGGGCCTTGGGCGTGACACGTTGCAGGGCGGCAGCGCGGCTGCGCGATAGCATGTTCACGCCTGCCGAGAGGTGAGTGACGAGCGTCGCGTAGCCGACGCCGAACTCGCAGGCGATGGTGAAGATCTGCGCCGGCGTCGCCGTTTCCGGCGCCCAGCGCCGGACCGAGAAGGCACGGCGCAGGCCGATGATTGGCATGAGGATGAAGCCCGCAAACGTGTCCGCCAGAAACTCTTTTGGGTCCTCCCAAGGGTGCGCCTTCGCATCCTCGCGCAGCTCGTCGATCGACGAGCCATGGCCGAACACGTGATGGCCGAGCTCATGCGCGCAATTGTAAGTGCGCCGCGGTAGCGGCCGTCGGGCCGAGAGATGGATGCGCGGAGGAAGGCCGCGCTGATACATCCCCTCCATGTTGATGTTGTTGAAGCGCACCACAACGCCCAGCGTCTCGCATACCCCGTAGATGCAGATCGGCCCGGCCTGGTCGAGTTGGGCCTTCGCCCGCGTGGCCGTGGCTGCCTGCATGGCCTGGGTCGCCAAGGCGCGGCGATCAAAGCTGGGCTTGGTGCGCGTCACACTCATCAGCGATCGTCCCCGTTCGCGGTGGAATCGTTGCGCATCGCCGCTAACAGCCTAAGCAAACGTTCCAGATCATCTGGCTTGAGTTTGGAGAGTTCGCGTGCGGCAAGCTCAAGCCGCGGATCTTGAGCGTCGAGCGCCTCGGGCGCTTCGCCGAGCAGCCAGGCGACGCTGACGTCATAGATCTCTGCAAGTCGGACGAGTTCGTCGGCTGAGACACGGCGGTTGCCTGCTTCGATCTCGGTGATGGAAGGACGGTGCAGGCCGATTATCTTGGCGACATGGCCTTGTGACAAGCCGGACAGCTTGCGCGCCTCTTTCAGTCGATCAGCGATCTGGGCCCGCTTCGCGGGATCGAGCTCGGTCATGCCGCGGCCGCTTCCTTCTCGCTTTGCTTCTTGAGCAGGTCACAGACGAAGATCGCCGTCTCGTCGATGGAGCGCGGAAGCTTGGTGGTCTCGTCGACGAAGATATTGACGTCGTTCGGGATCGTCGCGCCGATCTCTGTGGCGAGGATCGTGGTCGCAACGGGCCAGACCTTGCTGTCGAACTTGGGCAAGGTCTCAACCGGTTTGATCGTGCCACTCAGCGATGGGCAATCCAAGCCGCTGTCAGCTTGAATCTGGCTGAGAACAGCGATTAGCTTTTCCTTAAGGGTAGCAGGGTCCATGGAAGCCTCCTTGATCCGACATATGGTAAGATAATCTTACATTCGTGGATTTTCAAGGGGCTGTCGATCCTTCCAGCCGACTAGTAAAAATGTAATCTTCGTGCTACATATTTTGCCAATCTGTAGTACGAAGGTGACAAATGCCTACTCCACATAATCCTCCTGCTGCTGTGCGGCGGGCCCTGCGCAAGCTCGGCACGGACATTCACGATGCCCGCCGGCGACGACGGCTGCCGATGGCGGTCGTGGCCGAGCGCGCATTCACTTCCCGCTCAACGCTCCAGAAAGTTGAAGCCGGGGACACCAATGTAAGCGTCGGGATTTATGCCGGCGTCCTCCAGGCGCTCGGCCTGCTCGACCGTCTGAGCCAGGTCGCCGACATCAGCAACGACCCAGTCGGACAGGCGCTGGCCAGCGCAGAGCTACCCAAACATATCCACCTCAAGCGAACCGCCCGAGACAATGGCTGAATTCGAAGTCCACATCGAGCTGGACGGCCGCACGCGGCGCGTCGGTTTGGCCAGAAGCAACCGCGTTCGAGGTAACGAAACAGTCGTCTTCGAGTATGCGCCCGAGTGGCTCGAAGATCCTGATCGCTTCTCTATCGAGCCGGCCCTCAAGCTGACGCGCGGCGGCTTCGCGCCACCACCCGGCCAAGCCATCTTCGGCTCCATCGGCGACTCCGCACCCGACACTTGGGGCCGACGTCTGATGCAACGCTCGAACGCCGCCTAGCTGAACGCGAGGGCCGCGCAGTTCGCACCCTGGCGGAGAGCGATTACCTGCTTGGCGTCGCCGATGAAACCCGTCTCGGCGCGCTACGATTCCGCTGGGCAGGGCAAGAGACTTTCCAGGCGCCGATCCGCGCCGCCGTCCCTGCCCTGATCGAACTCGGACGGCTCCTGCAGATTACCGAGCGGATTCTCCGGGACGAGGAAACGGACGAGGATCTCCAGCTTATCTTCGCACCCGGCTCCTCTCTCGGCGGAGCACGGCCGAAAGCATCCGTCGTTGATCAGCATGGCAACCTCTCCATCGCCAAATTCCCGAAGGAGACCGACGACTATAGCATGGAGACCTGGGAGGAGATCGCGCTGCGGCTGGCTGGTCAGGCCGGCATCGCTACTCCGCACCATGAATTAATCGAAGTGGCCGGCAAACCGGTCATGCTGTCGCGTCGCTTCGACCGCACCGGCGCGACCCGCATCCGATTCTTGTCGGCCATGGCGATGATGGGCGCCAAAGACGGCGAGCGAGGCAGCTATCCGGAGATAGTCGACGCCCTTGCGCAACATGGCGCGCAAGGAAAGACCGACGCCCATGCACTCTATCGGCGCGTCGTCTTCAACGTGCTCATCTCCAATGTCGACGATCATCTGCGCAACCACGGCTTCCTCTGGCTCGGTAAGGCGGGCTGGACGCTCTCTCCCGCCTACGACCTCAACCCGGTGCCGACGGATCTCAAAGCACGCGTGCTGACAACAAATATCGACCTCGACGAAGGCACCTGTTCACTCGACTTGCTGGAAGCCGCTTCGGAGTTTTTCGGCCTCACGCTCGTGCAAGCCCGCGCAACTATTAAAGAAGTCGCGGCGGTGACGACGACCTGGCGTGATAGCGCCAAAGCAGTCGGCGCCAGATCGGCTGAGATCAACCGCATGGCCAGCGCCTTCGAACACGACGATCTCAAACGAGCCTTGGCGCTATGACGAGAACCTACGCCGGAGCATTGCTGGTGATGATCTGCCAAAGACGTAGCGCGACCGAAAGAACACCACTCCGAGATCATTTGAACTTGGACATTCGCTTTCAGCGGCGCTAGACGGCTACGGTCATGGCCATTCCATGAATCGTTAGGCTAGCTTAGCTAGTCGAGGAACGCGCCCGCGTTCACCCTTTTGCGTTCAATGATGTGCACGGTGTTCAGCATGTCGCGGCCATCACCTCGTGAAAGCAGCCTCTCGACCACTTCTTCCTTGAAGACTGTATCCATGCCTTCGCTGCCGAAGTAGTTCCGCGTGATCTTGCCGGGCGCCAACCGCATCCCTTCCATCGTCAAAATATACGAATGTTGCAGCGGCAGCTGGTAGTCTCGCGATCGTGTCCGCGAGGCAGGGCGTCAAGACTGTGATGCTGTGAGGATTACGCTCTACACAAGCGGGACGACCGCTAGGCCGCGCACCGGATTAGTGAGCCAGAAAAAGAGCGGATCGATGCTATCAACCTGTGGCGAATAGGCATTCGAGCAGAAGCGCGACGAATCTCTGCTCGAGGAAGGTTTCGCCCTTGTCCGTGAAATCCAGCTTTGAAAGCGCCTGAAGCGTTTGTTGATAGGGCTCGCGGGCGATCACTTACTCTGTCCTTGTTCCGCCGGAGTCCGCTTTACTTCGGCCACATCTGTATAGCTCACGCGTATCGGATCCTGGTTGTGAAAGACGGCCGCGAAATCGGGCGCGAACTCGTCCCTGCCCTCGATTCGGCGGCGCGCCTGGCGGCCGACCGCGTGCATCACAAAATCCGCAACTTCCAGAGCCGGTTCATGCACGGCCTTGGGCATGAAATTGCATTCGACGGGGATCGGGCGTCCGTCTTCCTCGATCCGGAAATCGCCGAACGCTTGCTCAATCAGTTCGTCCGCGGCCGCAGGCCTCGGAAATGACATGCAGTTCGGAAAACGGCGTCCACCGTGCGATGTCAACCATGCGCCGCTTGAACGTCTCGGCAATGATGTTGACGACGGCAATCCCATGGTCCCGTTTGGTTTGGTTCGAGATGATAGCGCGGATGCGGGCGAAGGCTGCGGAAAAATTCCGTACGGCCTCGATGTCCTCCATACGCTGCGGATGGCCGAGCGCCGCGGCGTGGAGCGGCGTGTCGGCAGACCCGCGAACCCGCCGGCGCACCTCGTGCCACAGATGGCAGATGACGCGCTCAAGATCCGCCGCGAGGACCGCGCAGCCGCCGAGCCCATAGACCGGATGGCCGGACACGAGCGCCTCGTGGCCGGTATCGTCCACGAAGACAAACAGGCTGCGATCGGTGACGCTGAGCTCCATCCCGGCTTACCCGTCTTTCCCTCTCATGACCGCGCGAATTCCAGAAGCGGGCTGATGTCGTGATGTCGGCGGCCTTGGGCGCCGCGACATAGCGCGTGCGCAGGTCGCCGACATCCGAGAATGTCCCGCCGCCCCAAGTGAGGACCTTACCGCCTATACGCTGAATCAGCAGATCCGCCATCAGGCGCGCATGGCGGCCGTTGGCGTTCGACCAAGGATGGATTGCCGTGAGGCGGTGATGAAGCCGCACAGCGATCTCATCCGGCGGAGGTTTGATGTTCGACCCAATAGCGCACGTCGTCGAACATCGCTGGCGTTTCCGCCAGGATGCGGTATGCCTCGATCCCGATATTGCGCTCGGTCTGACGATATGACCCCGCCCATTGCCAGACCTCGCCAAACATCTGCTTGTGCAGCGTCTTTGCGAAATCCTCATCAGCAGATCGGAGGGTTTGCCCCGCCGCTTGCCTGCCCAGGCCGCGCCCTTGACGATGTTTTCCTGCTCCGCCCCATTGAGATCGTCGCGATCTGTGATCCAGGTCTGCAACAGCGCATCGCGTTCTCCCGGCGCGAGCGGCGTGGCATCGTCGGGCTCTTCGAAGGGATCGCTCAGGGCTTGTTCCATAGGTCGCGCTCCTTGATCTGGCCGCGGATATACGCCTCGGTGCGCTTCAAGATTGGCATCGCTGGTCGCCTGGGCTTCCAGCTTTATGGTGTGAGCGACACGGCCGAGGTCCGCATGGCGCGCGAGACTCTTGATGTCAGTCTTGATGTCGTTTTTCATATTCCAACCCGATTTCGTTCGACCTTTCATTAGGCTATGACCTGATTTTCATTCTGAAAATCAGGACCATCTGTCATCGGCAGCCAATGTAGACGAATGACCGCGATTTGCGCTTTAACCGGCCGCGCCAAGTCATTGATTTTGCATCAAAAATTGACCATTTGGACCTAGAATCAGGTCGTGGTCTTATCGTTCTTGATGCAGGGTCAAAGGTTGTATCAACCCAGCCTAGGAGCCTGTCCAGTTAGCTTTGGGAAGGCAGTTTTATCTTGATAATGGCGGCTCAGGCGGCCCTTGCGAGCTTGACGAGGTTGTGAGCGGTGCAGATGAGCGCCCATTCTGCGCTGACCTTTTCGATGCCGCGCAGCAGGAATTGCCTGAACCCTCTTGCCTGTTTGATCTGTCCGAAGACGGCTTCGACGATCTGCTTGCGCAAGCGGTAGCGACTTCGGTAGCCGGCGCGCTTGAGCTTGGTGCTCATCCTGGCGATCAGCGAGCCGGGTCTTGAAGCCTTTTTCGCGGTGGCGGATTTGGTGCCGTGCTTCTGCCTTCCGGTGGCGATGTAGCCCTCGATGCGCCGCCGTTTGATCGTGCGAAGATTGGCGTCGGAGCAGTAGCCGGCGTCGGCCGATACTTCGTCGGGATTGGTCCCCAGATTGGCCCTGATCCCGTCGAGCAACGGCGCCAGTTGCGCCTGATCGCTGGAGGAACTGGTCAGCGTCTGCGCCACGATGATCTGATGGGCACCATCGACCGCGGCCTGGGCGTTGTAGCCCTGGATGTAACCGTCCTTGGTCTTCAGGATGCGGCTTTCCGGGTCGGTGAAATTGCGTTGCGCCTTGCCGTCGGGCTCCGTGTTCGGCGGCGCGGACGTCTTGCCGTTCTTTTTGCCCCCTTCGGCGATGCGGCGCTCCTCGGCTTCGGCCCGCGCCTTGCGCTCCGCCTCGGCTGCGGCCTTGGCTTCGGCCTCCAGCGCGGCCTTGGCCTCGCGGATCTTCTCAAGCCGCTTCTGCTTGTCGGCCACCCAATCGGGCATCTCGTCGCCGCGCTTGTCGCCGTAGAGCTTATCCTCCTGCGCATCGGCGGCCTCCGCCGCCTTGAGCCAGCGGTCGACCTCCGCTGCAAGCTCCGCTTCCCGCTTCTTCATGCGATCATAGCTCATCGCCTTGTGCTTGGACGCGTTCGCCTTGATCTTGGTGCCGTCGAGCGCAACGTGCCCGAGCTTCACCAACCCGGCCTTCTCGGCCAGCTTCAACACCTGCACGAACAGGTCGGCCAGCGCCTTCAGGTGCCGCCGCCGGAACTCTGAGATCGTGCGGAAGTCCGGCGCATCGCCCGCCACGATCATCATGAAATCCGCCCGCTCCACCGCCGCCCTGGCGATCCGCCGCGACGAGTAGATACCGCTCGCGTAGCCGTGCAGAAGCAGCGCCGTCAGCATCCGAGGATCGAACGGCGGCTGCCCCAGCCCGCTTCGGTAGCTGCCTATGATCGCCGATAGATCAAGGCTTTCCCTGACCAGCGACACGATCAGCCGCGAAACGTGGTCCCTCGGCACATAATCCTGCACGCTCGGCGGCAGAAGCTGGGCCTCGTCGATCTTCCAGGGGCGAAATTCCTTGCTCATGGCTGCGCAAGGAATCAGACTCGCTCCCTCTTGACCAGTCACTACTCAGACAGGCTCCTAGTGCGGCGGCTGAAATGCCGCCGCCGAGCGCGCCCGAGACCATTTCGATCAGCCTTCGCGGGTTCGATACCGAGGAACATGCGCGCATTTGGCAACCTGGTAGCGACGTATGTGGAAGTCCAGGCCAGCAATCAGTCAGTACGCGGGGTACTCCATCGCTGCCGACTTCAGTTTCGGGTGATTATGTCCATAGTTGAGGGTATCGCCCTGCGACATGAGGTCGATGAAAGCCGCTCCATCGACGTCCTGCACGAGGGCGCCACGGGCCGAGCTCAGCAGGCTCGGCTGTTTGGGGCAATAGTAGCGGACCGAGGATTCTTCCGGTCGAAGACCTGCCGATGCATTTTCTAATCCTCTTACGTCGGGCGTCTCGGTTCATCGTCCTCACCGGCGATTTTTTCGAGCTTCTGTCTAATCTCCAGCAGATCGCAGAGCACGGTATCGAACCCTTCTTCCGCCGCGACGCGACACAGATAAGAGACCGCGTCTGCCATCTTGCCAGCGGTATCCTTGTCGCCTAGCTCCCCACGCCGCGACTTCATGCGGCTTTCACGGCTTGCGCGACGACGCCCTCCGCATTCGCAAGCACAGGGAGATCTATGCCGTACTTGCGGCAATGAAACTCAGGACGAATAAAGGCGGTCGGCACGAAGAACGCTCGCTCCATTTCGCCTTCAATCTGATTTGCCGGACCGAGCCATTTGATGCCATCCCGCACGAAGTGAGACAGCAGGTGCTCCCGTGTTACGCCGACCATGCCCAGCCCCCCCCGTTCGCGGATAGGATCTCTTAAATCGCGCAGAGCAACTCCGGAAAGACCACTTTTTCGACGCGAAGGATCAAGCGATTTGTCTACGCAGACCCGGGTGACCTCGACGATGGCGATGCCGGGAGATTTCCGTCCTCCACAAGATGCGACCAATAGGAGCTCAGCATGTAGGGCCGCGTAGTCGGAAGCAAACGGGCGAGGCCCCGCACTACCCGATCTTCGTCTCGCCATACGAGATATTTCGCAGCAGGCGCATCGAACTCGTCGAATTCAAGTCCTTCGTATGAAGAATGCGGCAGCCCGCGGCGGCGAACGAAAACTTCGTGCCGCAGACGTGCCTGCGAGGCGAGAGCATCCTGGTGAAGATGCGCGGTAGCAATGGAGAATGCTTCGATCATGCTCGGCTCCGTTCCTGCCGCAGGCATAAGATCATTCGGCGCCGTTGCGCGGTACTCGGGGAAACCCGGGTGCACGTCTTTGTTGATAAGACCAGGGTCGTCTGCTGCGGTGCCCGCCAGCATGCCGTGGCCGGGTCCTGGCGATAACGGACGAGATACTCCGGCGGTGACGCACCTCCAGCCCATTCCACCTTCGAAAGAGTTGGAAAGCCGGCATAGCTCCGCCTGCTCGGAGCACATCTTCTCGATATGGCGTCGCTGCTCGAGAAGCATCGGCACGCAAGGGCATCTTCATTTCGCTTTTCCACTCGCCGATCAAAGATCCACGGCCTCGGTATCATCCATTTCCTCGATCGCCGCAGTGAAGCTGGCAGCATTCCATCCGCCACGGGTGAAAGCTGGCGTTTTCCCCTAGGATCGGCTGGGTTGTGCAACCCCGTTCGACTCCGTTAGACTCGCGATGGCTCCAAGTCGTAGCGGACGGGCAGACCCCCGAGCTGTGCGGTGATTACCGAATTGGGGCCTTAGACTGGCGGCGGCATCTTTGTCAGGAGGCGGTTTTGTCCCAACAACGTATAGGTTTGGCGCTCTCATTCATTCTGTCGACATCAGTGCCCGTGTGTGCCCAGAGCAATGTTAGCTCCGCATTGCAAAGCACCTTGTCTCCAGGTTGGGAATGCCTTCAGGGACCGAATGAGTTGGATAGGCCAGGTAGGACCTTCTACGTCGATCGTAACGGCGTCAGGTACGAGCTGGCCGATTTGCATGGTCGACTGAAGCCGATAGTAGGAGAAGTCTCGTCGATCGCTGCCCGCACAAGCGGCTACGTCAGCGCGGGACTTATGGCCAAAATCCTTCACTTGGGAGGGATGCTTTCGATATCCGGATCGACGACCTACGCGACCGCGGTGGCCCTCTTCCAGCGCCAAGAGGTGCGCACGGAGGAGGCCGACGGGCGGCACTGCGAACCCTCGATCCCTCCTTAATCGATAGCGAAAATGCCTATTTCGTCATTCGCAACGTGCAACTTGCAAGGCAAATGCGTTTGACGGTGGACAGGGGAATCGCCGGCGCTTTCGGCGGAGAAGTCCCCTTCCGTGCCATGTTCCAGGTATCGGGTGCGGCCAAGCCGCCCGGCGCAGGCCCCTCCAATATGCAGACTCAATCCGCCGCCAATCCATCTTCGGTGCCCGTTATTACAGCCGAGGACAACAAGAACTTCACAATCGATCAGACATTCGCCAAACCCCTCACCGTCTGCTTTCTTGCTCAAAAATTCACTCTCAAGAACGTAGTCGGAGGCGCCGGCGGCAGCATAAGGGACGCGCAATTGATCGAGGAGTATTGGAACCCTACGGCGGCGCAGTGAAATGAGACGCTTCTGTCGTCTTTTGACGTTGGCGTTCGTTCTGCAGTTCTGCTCCGGGCTCCACGCTCAAACGGGCACGCCGAATCCCATCGACGCTATCAGGAACGCGCAGGACTATCAATTTCTCAGCAGCCTGTTTCCGCAAGCAGGCTCCAAGTTCGACCCGGATCGAGACCAGGTCATGACGTCCGATCAGCAGCGTGACGCATCTGCATTTCTGACCTCGCAGTTCAACGTGCAGAAGGAAACGTTGAAAAAGCAGCTAGCATCTGTAATGCGTTCGCTCGAAAGGATTGCCGTCCGCCCGATCGCGGCGATCTCGGAAGCGCCGACGACGATCGAATTTCGCGACGATCAGAACGCTTGGTCAACGACCGTTTCTCCCACCCGTATAATAATAGGCGCGCGTCTCCTCCGCGGATTGGTTCTCGGATCTCTTCGCGAGGCCGTCGAAGGAAAAGCGCTGTTCAGCAAGTCTCTGGCTTCGTATCTGGGTTCAACCCCGGGAGCCGCCTTGGAGCTTGCGGATCTGGAGGCGAGAGCCCGTTTGTTTTTTGCTGCGGCTCGTAACGGCATCTCAATGATGCGAACGGAGGCAGACTTCAGGGAACACTACGAAACCGTCCTCGCCCTCATGAAAGGCTATTTGAAGGGCGGAACGCCCCCGGAAGAAACTCACGATGCGCTCAGGACCCGGCTTGTCGCGGCGGCCGCTGGTGGAGAGATCAGCGGAGCCGATGGAATGGCGATGTTCGATGTTTTCATGCGCCTGAGCAGTCACTTCGATCCGGCCATGATGTTCGTCCTGTCGCACGAATTAGGCCATGTCGTTCTGGGCCACTCGCCGTTCCCGACTGGTATGACGTGTGCGGAAAGCCAAAGACGGGAGGACGATGCCGACGCGTTCGCGATCGCTTTGCTCAGCTACGAAATTCCAGGAGAAACGGAGGCAACAGATCGGGCGCTGGCGAGGGTAAATGGAGAAAAGGAAAATGCCTCGGCCGACAGGAACTCCTTAGCTTATGGCTATGTGCAGGCAATTCAGTACGGGTTCGCACTGGCAGGTCTTTCCAATCTCATCGACCGACAATGCAGTTACCGTGACGTCGCCGATCGCATCGCTTATCTCGACAACTTGCGTGAAAACTTTATTGCCTCTCGGACGGATGCGATCGAAGAAATATTTCGGCACCTCAAATCCCACCCTCCCTACGTCCATACTTCCAGCGACGTTGAATCCCTAACGTCCGCGAAAAAACGGAAGCTCGCTCAAAATCTCTTCAAGTTGTGCGGCGTAGCGCAAAGTCCCAAGGTGCATCGCCTGAAGAAGGTCAAGGAGCTTCCGTTCGGATGGGTGGTCGAATGCCCAAATGCTTTGCCTTCTCGATTTCGGCTTCCGCAGTTCCGCGCCCGTCTTGGGATGCACACCTGGCAAGAGATTGAGCTGGAATACAGAAATCATCTGCCCGGTTCCAGTCTCATGGACGAGAACGTGATAAAGTCACTGTTTCAGCCTTAGCTGCCGCTCTGCGGTTTGCGATTGTCGCGCTGAATTTCGACTTGTCATGTTTCTATTATGGCTCCGACTGCCGCCGGCCGCACGTACTCATTCTCTCGATCTATGCATTTCTATGAATAATCCTGAGGAGAGCATCCACTGCCTCGGGGAAATCGCGCGAAGGTTTCGCAGCCCGCCCGACGCTTTCGATCCACGGCTCAGTGACCGTGTCACCTCCGCCTCCAGCATTTCCCGCACCCGCCTCTGAACGCGCGAACTCGCGATATGAGATTCTTTCAGCAGCTTGCACAAGTAGGGTTGGGTTTTCCCAATCTTCGCGAGGTCGGCCTGCGTCAAAGCCGCCCGTTCAGCCAATTCTTTGATTTCTCGGGTCGCACGCACCGCGCTTGGGCCCATGACCTTGCATGCATAAAACGAATTAGGCACCAGTTGAGGATTTAGCCATGCAGACCATGCTCACGGTTCGAGATGGACACTGGAGGTAACTCGCCATATCTCCAACCGTCGAATGGACTGCTGCCGAAATTCCGGCTTTGCTCGGCCAATCCTTTTACTGCCACGATACGCGCGCGGCGCGATTTGGCCGCCGGCAGATGGCGGGCGGAACGAACGGCAGTTTCTCCTGGAGCGCGGTGGAAATGCCTATCGACTCGTAGTGTCTGTGTGGGACGAAATGTCGCCTGTCGCATTCGGCACCTTGACTTTTACGATAAAGAGATTCCGGCTGATGCGGCCACCTCGATCCCATTAGGCAGCACAAACTTCCCGCAGCCCCTAGTCGTCCTTCGACATCTTGTAGGAACAATAGCTGCAGAGCTCGCTGGACTCGTCCGACACGTTGTCTGGGGTCAGTGACTCGCCGCACCGAACGCAAGCTTCCAGCTCCATGAAGCAGTTGACGCACTGATTTTCATCTTGCCACGTAACATACGTCTTCGTACCGCATTCGGGACAAAGTCCGACCGGATCTTGCCCGCCTTCCTTTACGGCTGAATGGCTCTCAAATTCGAAATGTGCTTCAAGGGCTGTTTCCATGAGCGTGATTGCATCGATCCTGGCGCCGCATTGCCGACACTCCGCATCGGCAAAGCCCGATCCCTTTCGGGTCTGATCGAGCCGATAAATCAAATGTGAACCGCATTTGTTGCAAGGCCGTGCAGCTTCAGACAGTGCGGCCGATTTCCATTCGACACCATCAAACGTTTGCGTGCACTGCTCGAGCTCACTGTCGTAGACCGCTTTCACTTCAAGCATGGTTAGCCAGCAGTCTCCAAGATGAGCCCGGGGATCCTCGTTCATGTCGGAATAGGTCGATAACCACGGGGAACGCCTTGGCGATCGCTTCCCGGACCGTCTCGCGACTCGCTTGCGTGTAGAGATGCTCCATATCATTCCGGATCCGATTAAGCTCGTTCAAGGCTTGACGGTCTATCTTGAGCTTGAAGGTGGCGAAGCGCTCGCCGATCTCATGAAAATCGACGGTTCTATTCCCTGGAGAGAGTTCAACCCCGCCTTTCCCGTCCGGCAGCGGCTTGAATTGCGTCCCTAGGACATCCTTGATCTTCGCCTTCGGCGCCGCCCGGACCAAGACCTCCTTCGCCAAAAGTAACGTGCCGGCATAAAAGTTACGGACAGCTGACAGCGCGCGCTTGGGCGCGTTTGCCTCGTAATCCTCGATCCCGAGCTGAATAGATTGAATGGCGTTATCGAACAGACTGTTCATATTGCTCTGTTTCCGATGCGGGACCTTCGGTCAACCTCCACTTGGGTAAATGGGCAGGTCCACTAAACGCACGAGAATCTAAGGCGCTTCAACTGATAGGATTTTCGCTTCCGTCAGGACGCGACGGTACAGACCGACGAACTGGCTGACCAGTCCCCAGTCCTTGTTCGCGGGCTTGTTTCCGGTCAGCGCCACGAGCACCCACAAAAGGTCGCGATAAGCCAAAGAAAACGCGGAAGCGATCAAATCCTCGAGCGAGTCTTTCATTTCGCCGTAGCCGCCGTCAGTTGCATAGAGAAGCTTGTTTCGAAAATCGGCGCGGGCGGAAACGAACTCCTTCACCGTCATGCCATTCTGTTTCGCAACTTCCTCCGAAAAGTCCTTCAGCATCTCTTCGACGATGGCGTCGTCATCCAGGTCGTCTCGCGACACGGCGAAGTCCAGCGGGTTTATTTTGATAACCTCTTCCCCGTCCTCCTTCCCAATGGACAGCTTCAACTTCTCTTGGTCGAGAACAGGCTTGATCGGCATCCGCAGATAGTTCTCAAGACCGTTGAAACTGACGCCGTGCTTGAGCATGTCTCCCAATACGAACCGAAATTGCGAGAGTACGGGGTAAAAAGCCAACTTCACGTAGTGGTTTTTGAACTTCTTCACGAAGTCCCGATGCTCGGGCATATCGTCTTCGTTGAGCTTCAGAAGCTCGAAGACTGCGACGACAAGCTCCTCTTCCGCAGCTATGCATCGGATAGCGCCCATGGCGTCGTCCACGCCCCTGAGGCGCAAAGCCTTGTTGAAATGATCGAGCGCTTTCCCGATGCGCGCACCGACCTTCCGGGGAGAGTGCTCGAGCAGGAAGTCGACGAATTCCTGACCGATCAGATCGGCAAATGGCTCGGTGTCCAAGCCCTCGCCGGCAGCATCATTGTCTGCTTCGCCTATGGTCTCCCGCTTATCCGTCATTTCGAAGCGTCCTTAAGCCAAAGCCCCGCCTGCCAGCGCTCCGCTTCGGCCACTTCCTAACCCTTGCTACTGCGTCGAAATCGATATTAGCGACAGAAGTCGGCTCACCTTCGTGTGTTTCAGTCATTCGATATGGGCTTCCACAACTTGTGAAAGGCTATCACCCCGCGTGGGCCCCATTGAGTTGATCTGCTTTTTCATGACAGCTGACGCCTTGAACACAACGACATTGCGCGGCTCAATAGGCACTTCAACGCCGGTCTTCGGATTTCTGCCTAGCCGCTGAGCTTTCTTCCGAACCGTGAACGTACCAAAAGACGACAGCTTGACTGTTTCCCCGCGTGCGATGCAGTCGGCTATCTCATTTAGAACTAGTTCGGCAAAATCCGCCGATTCTCGCCGCGACAGGCGGACTTTCCGATAGATCGCGTCGTACAGATCGACTCGGGTGATTGTTTTGGCCCCGCGCATATTGCTGCATCCTTACTGAAACTGTTTTGATTATGGCTGCATTCAAGCAGCTGCATATGGCCAGGATCAACCCCGTTAACCTCTTGCGGCAGGGTACAAGATCTTCCTCTCGTCGCCAATAACCAGCTCGCGAACCCGTTCGGCATCTTCAACTCGCGGAAGCGAATGGGCGATGATCAGTCAGATCCTACAGGACTACTCCTCCGGTACAACGAACTCCTCCCACGCAACGTCGGAAAGATCCTGCTCTAGGATGAAGCCGTGGGCCGCGACGCCTTCCTCTACCTTGGCGACGATGACCTTCCAGAAGCGCACAGGTATTCGCGCCCTCAGCGTCGTGTTGCCGTCGCCCTTTCCGACGAAGATGTCGTCAGTCTCCTTCAGGATCGGACCCTGCGAATACGCATAGGCGAAGTCCCATCGGCTCAGCGGCTCTCCCCGGCCGTTGACGAACATCTCGGGTACTGCGACCCGCCCACGAACGGCGAGCCAGGCGCGCAGGGCAGCAGCTGTGGTCCTCCACAAGGGGAGCGTTCGTTCCCGCCGTCCCTTGCCCAGAACACGAATGCTCATCGACGACAGGTCGATGTCCTCGAGCTTCAGCCGTGATCTTGGTCATTGCCGATCTCCCCGCTTGCCAGCGCCATCGCGATCTCCAGCAGCAGGGCTTCGACCAGCGTTGCCAACTGCTCCTTTTGTGCGGGGACCGGCAAGACGCCCGGTTCGACCTCTTCGAACAGGTCCGGCTGAATGTTTGCGCCCTTCATTATTGGCGTCCTCCCTCCGTGAGTCGGATTGGAGATAGCCTAGAAGCGCATCATCTCGGCGCGCAGAGATCGCAGAATATTCAGGGAAAACCGCGGCTCGGCACGAAACTGGTGACGCGCCGCTGACTCGTGTGTCATCCACGCGGGTATGCAGGCGACCGACCCGTCAGGCTGCGGAATGACGACCGACTCCGCCCCACGGTGGGCGTATCTCCTGACAATCAGCACCGTCTCGCCACACCTTGGATGGAACGGATAGTAGATCTGCTCCTCGATCGGCTGTTGGTGGGCAGTATGTCTCTGCTTCGAGCAAGACCTGGATGATCCGGATATCGGTTCCGTTCTCGAGAAGATGGGTCGCGAAGCTGTGGCAGCGTGTGGAGCGTGACGCGCTTGGTCAGGCCCGCAGCCTTCACCGCCGACCGGCAGGCGGCGTGCAACACGGTCTGATCGATCGGATGATCTTCGTCGCGTCCCGGGAACAGATAAACCCGCGGCCGGGCGAGCCGCCAGTAGGTGCGCAGGATGCCGAGTAGTTGGGGCGACAGCATCACGTTGCGATCCTTCGCCCCCTTGCCGTGGCGCGCGAGCACTGTCCCTTCGATCCGCAGTCCCGCGACCTCGGACGCCCTCAGTCCGGCCGTATAGGCGGTGGTGAGCGCGGCGCGGCTCTTCAGGCTCGATACCGCTTCAAGAAACTGAACCACTTCGTCGGCGCTGAGCACGACCGGCAGCTTGCGCGGTTCTCGCGCATAGGGAATGCGTTCCGGGATCAGCGCCTCGCCGAAAGTAACGCCGTAGAAAAACCGCAGCGCACAGACGATTTGGTTCAGCGCCGGCCATGATATGCAGACCAGATGCACTTGGAAGGCGCGAACGTCTTCCAGTTCCAACCGATCCGGCGATTTGCCGAAATAACGGCTGAACTTCGAAACCGCGCTGATGTAGGATCGCTGCGTCGACGGCGACAGATTGCGGACTGTCATGTCCTCGATCATGCGGCGGCGAATAGGGCTCAAATCGGCCATCTCGATACTCCTGTCTGAGGGGGATGGGCTCCAACACCCACATCCTCTCAGCCAGGAGGCGATCTACGCCACCTTGCCCCTCACGCCGCGGTAGCGGCTTCGTTCAATCCAACTAAGCGATTGGTCCCCGTGGCCCCACGGATGGGGTCCACTTCACTACTACAGGCCCTGATCTATTGGAAAAGGTCGTTTGAAGCTTTTGTTGGACGGCGAACGAATGCCTCGCCGGGAAGGCGATGTGAGAGGTCCTCCGCAAGAACGGTCACATTTGGATGCTTCAGAAGGGAACCATGGTCGCCAGGAAGAGGGGGCCCTTCAACGACGCTCTCGAAAGCAGCGTGCCATGGAGTTGCTGCGCTAGTGGACTCCCGAGTGTAATAGACGCAGAGCGCCGAAACCTTCTTAGGTACGTATAGTTTGCCCGCGCGAATATGGCGAATGAACAATTGGAAGATTTCCTCAAGCGCCGGTACACCGATTTTCCATGCACCGAAAGCAGCGCTCGCGAGCGTAGCGAAGTTACCCGGTCGAATTTTCATGGTTGCATCGTGCTCAGGCGACAATCCTCCCTCGTCGACAAGGAATGCAAGGAATTCAGACCATTCCTGGTCCAAGGTGAGAGTGGAAGGCGTCTCTGGCGCCGACGGATGGGCACTATCGATCAATGCCACTAAATCGACCCTCACATTTGCAGAGATTAGTATCCCAGCAACGGCGTGGGCGAGCATACCGCCAAAAGACCATCCGGCGAGCGTACAAGCCATGTCCGGCAACACAGGAACAATAGCCCGAGCATAGACTTGGGCAATCTCGTCAATCGAACCTACCTTCAGGAGTTCGTGACCGAACTCTAGGGCATGTATACCGTAGATGGTCTGTGTAGCTGGCAGCGCCCGCACGAGGTCATCATAGACGCTCAGCCCTCCGCCACAAGCGTGACAGAGGATAAGTGGCTGACTGTTCGCGAGTCGAAGCGGAATAAGTTGGCTCGCAGATTTTCGATGGTTCTTCGATGCGGGGCGCACCTTCTCGGCGCACTGATCGAGACGAGGTTTCGTGAAATGCACGGAAAGATCGAGGATCAAACCCCGCCGCCGGAGTTGCTCAAGCACTTGCAGCGCTAGCAGCGAATGTCCACCGAGGTCAAAGAAGTTGTCGTGCCGCCCGACCCGCGCCACACCGAGAAGCTCGGCCCAGATCGTCGCCAGCGCGGTCTCGGTCTCGCCCCGCGGCGGCTCATAGGCCGCGCGCGCATAGGCCGCATCCTCAGGCATCGGCAGCGCCTTGCGGTCGAGCTTGCCGTTTGCCGTCAGCGGCAGCGCCGCCAGCCGCACAAACGCAGCCGGCACCATGTAGTCGGGCAGCCGCGCACTCACATGCGCGCGCAACGTGCCGGCAAGGTCAGATCCCTCAGCTTCGCCGGCGTGCTCCGCAGCCGCAACCACATAGGCGACAAGACGCTTCTCGCCGGTACGATCCTGTTGCGCCACGACGACCGCATCGCGCACGAATGCGTGTTCGACGAGCCGTGCCGCGATCTCGCCGGGCTCGATCCGGAAGCCGCGGATCTTCACCTGGTCGTCGTTGCGGCCCAAAAACTCCAGATTGCCGTCCGGCAAGTAGCGCGCAACATCCCCGGTCCGGTACATCCGCGCCCCCACCTCAGCGCTGAACGGATCGGCCACAAACCGCTCCGCCGTCAGCTCGGGCCGGTTCAGATAGCCACGCGCGACCCCCGCCCCGCCAATGTAAAGCTCCCCGACCGCCCCGAACGGAACGGGCGCGCCATGACCGTCCAGCAGGTAAACCCGCGTGTTCGCGATCGGTCGGCCAATCGGGAGCCGCTGGAATGGCTCATCAATCGCGTTGATCTCGCAGACTGTCGCAAAGGTCGTCGTCTCGGTCGGACCGTAGCAGTGCAAGAGATGCTGCGGTCGGTTCTGCCTCAACACCCGTGCTACTGCCGCCACATCAACCGTATCACCACCAACTAATAGCAACCGCAAACTTGCCAGCACCGGGCCTAGATCATTAGCGCTCTGCCTGAACAACCCCGCTGTCAAATGCAGGACGGTAATGCGGTGCTGCTGAACCAGACTGCGCAGCACTTCTGGCTCCAGCACATTAGTGTATGGAATCGCAATCAGGCTCGAACCGTGTAGCAGCGGTGCCCAGACTTCCAGCGTACTGATATCAAACGCGGGATTGCCCAGCCATCCCACTCGATCCCTCGAGCTGAACTCCGCATAGCCGTTGTTGATGACGAGCCGGTTGACAGCACGATGAGGAACAACAACTCCCTTGGGAACGCCGGTCGAGCCGGAGGTGTACATGACATAAGCGGCGGCCTCGGCGCTCAATGCCAGGCCTGGATCGGTACTACATCCTGTTCCGGCCATGAGCGGCTCAATGGGCAGAACAGGGATTGTCACCTCAACCAGATCGTCATCGTCACTCTCGCTAAGCACGAGGCGCGCATCACAGTCGGCCAGCATCCAGCTTTGTCGTGCAGATGGAAGAGCGCGATCGATCGGCACATAAACTCCCCCGCCTTCAGGGTCGCCAACTGCGCCACCACAAGCGCAACGGAGCGGTCCAGCATTGTCGCAACACTATCCCCGGGCCTCACCCCGAGCCCGATCAGATGATGCGCGAGCCGGTTCGCCCGTGCGTTCAGCTCGCCATAGCTCAGCTCCTCGTCCTCATCGACCACTGCCACCGCCTCCGGCGCCTTTTGCACCTGCGCCTCGAACAGCTGATGGATGCACTGCTCCGCCGGATAGGGGGCCGCCGTCCGGTTCAACTCCTCCAGGAGGTAGGCGCGCTCAGCGGACGGCAGGATGTCGAGCTCGCGCACCGGCGTGTTGGGGGCATGCTCCAGCGCCTCCGCCAGTTGCTCGAGCGCGCGCTGCATGTAACCGCAGACCCGGTCCGCAGCGACGCCCTCCGCCACCTGCGCCGTCAGACCGAGCGCCTCGCCAAAATCCTCCACCGACAGGGTCAGCGGATAGTTGGTGCGTTCCTCCCCGCCCAGCCATTCCATCCCCGACAGACCATCATCCGTTCCGGAGCCCGGCATGGCCGCCGGCGTGGTGTGGCGGTAGTTCAACAGCGCGCTGAACAGCGGCGCCGGCGCCGCAACGCCGCTGCAGCGTTGCGCCAAGGCCAGCGAGGCATGCTCATGCGCCAGCAGCTCGGCCAGCCGGGCGTGCGTGGTCCGCACGCTCGCCTCGACCCTAGTGCCGTCAAGGTCAAGCCGCAGCGGCAGGGTGTTGATGAACAGGCCCATCGCGCGGTCGGCGCCGGCGCCGCCATGCATGCGGCCAAACAGCACCGTGCCGAACACCACCTGCTCGCGGCCGCTGCTGCGCGCCACCACCTGTCCCCACGCCAGATGGCACAGGCTGGCCAGGCTCACCCCAAGCCGCCGCGCCTGGCTGCGCAATCGCGCGTTGAGCGCCTGCGGCAGCCTCCGATGCGCCTCATGAACCCCGCAGCCGTCGCCGCGGACCTCGCTCAAGCCAAACGGCATGGTCGGCTCGTCGATGTCTGCCAGCAGCCCCCGGAAGAACTCTTCATGCGCCTTGGCATCAACACCAAGACGCGCCTGCGCCACCAGATTGCGGAACGGCTGCGGGGCTATCAGCTCATGCTCGCGCCCCTCCAGCACGGCCCGGACCTCGGCATGCATCACCTCCAGCGTGGTTTGATCCCCGATCAAATGATGCTGCAGCTGCAAGAGCAGCCAGCGCGCGCTGCCGGGCTCGCGCGCGGTCACAAACCGCAACAGCGGCGCCCGGCCAAGATCGATGCGCTGCCGGCGCGGATCAAACCGGCGCCGGAGCTCATCGGCGCCGGGACCATCATAGCCATCCAGCTCGACCTCGCTCACCTCCAGCGGCGCACGACGCCACACCACCTGGGCCGGGCTCGACAGCCCCTCCCAGACAAAGGCCGTGCGCAGAATGTCGTGCCGATCCACCACCCGCTGAACCGCACCAAGATAGCGATCCAACAGGCCACGGTCGGCAAACGCCGTCTGCGACACCAGCAGGTACGGATCGCCATGGCTGGCGAGCAGATGATGGAACAGGATGCCGTCCTGCAGCGCCGACAAGCCATAAATGTCCTGGATGTTGCCGACGCCACCAGGCACCATGGCGACGATCCGATCGATCTCCGGCTGGGCCAGCTCGATCAGCGGCAGCATCTGCGGCGTAATCGCCGTGCTGCTCGCGGTGATCAGGTTGGCCGGGACCGCCACCTCCTGATGACTGCCCAGGCTTGCGGCCAGATCCGCCAGCACCGGCTTGGCGAACAAGGTCTGCACCTCGATCCCCAGCGACAGCCGCCGCAGACGCGCCATCAGCTGCACCGCCAGCAGCGAATGGCCGCCAAGCTCAAAGAAGTTGTCGTGCCGCCCGACCCGCGCCACACCGAGAAGCTCGGCCCAGATCGTCGCCAGCGCGGTCTCGGTCTCGCCCCGCGGCGGCTCATAAGCCGCGCGCGCATAGGCCGCATCCTCAGGCATCGGCAGCGCCTTGCGGTCGAGCTTGCCGTTCACCGTCAAGGGCAGCGCCGCCAGCCGCACAAACGCAGCCGGCACCATGTAGTCGGGCAGCCGCGCTCACATGCGCGCGCAACGTGCCGGCAAGGTCAGATCCCTCAGCTTCGCCGGCGTGCTCCGCAGCCGCAACCACATAGGCAACAAGACGCTTCTCGCCGGTACGATCCTGTTGCGCCACGACGACCGCATCGCGCACGAATGCGTGTTCGACGAGCCGTGCCGCGATCTCGCCGGGCTCGATCCGGAAGCCGCGGATCTTCACCTGGTCGTCGTTGCGGCCCAAAAACTCCAGATTGCCGTCCGGCAAGTAGCGCGCAACATCCCCGGTCCGGTACATCCGCGCCCCCACCTCAGCGCTGAACGGATCGGCCACAAACCGCTCCGCCGTCAGCTCGGGCCGGTTCAGATAGCCACGCGCGACCCCCGCCCCGCCAATGTAAAGCTCCCCGACCGCCCCGAACGGAACGGGCGCGCCATGACCGTCCAGCAGGTAAACCCGCGTGTTCGCGATCGGTCGGCCAATCGGGAGCCGCTGGAATGGCTCATCAATCGCGTTGATCTCGCAGACTGTCGCAAAGGTCGTCGTCTCGGTCGGACCGTAGCAGTGCAAGAGATGCTGCGGTCGGTTCTGCCTCAACACCCGTGCTACTGCCGCCACATCAACCGTATCACCACCAACTAATAGCAACCGCAAACTTGCCAGCACCGGGCCTAGATCATTAGCGCTCTGCCTGAACAACCCCGCTGTCAAATGCAGGACGGTAATGCGGTGCTGCTGAACCAGACTGCGCAGCACTTCTGGCTCCAGCACATTAGTGTATGGAATCGCAATCAGGCTCGAACCGTGTAGCAGCGGTGCCCAGACTTCCAGCGTACTGATATCAAACGCGGGATTGCCCAGCCATCCCACTCGATCCCTCGAGCTGAACTCCGCATAGCCGTTGTTGATGACGAGCCGGTTGACAGCACGATGAGGAACAACAACTCCTTGGGAACGCCGGTCGAGCCGGAGGTGTACATGACATAAGCGGCGGCCTCGGCGCTCAATGCCAGGCCTGGATCGGTACTACATCCTGTTCCGGCCATGAGCGGCTCAATGGGCAGAACAGGGATTGTCACCTCAACCAGATCGTCATCGTCACTCTCGCTAAGCACGAGGCGCGCATCACAGTCGGCCAGCATCCAGCTTTGTCGTGCAGATGGAAGAGCGCGATCGATCGGCACATAAACTCCCCCCGCCTTCAGGGTCGCCAACTGCGCCACCACAAGCGCAACGGAGCGGTCCAGCATTGTCGCAACACTATCCCCGGGCCTCACCCCGAGCCCGATCAGATGATGCGCGAGCCGGTTCGCCCGTGCGTTCAGCTCGCCATAGCTCAGCTCCTCGTCCTCATCGACCACTGCCACCGCCTCCGGCGCCTTTTGCACCTGCGCCTCGAACAGCTGATGGATGCACTGCTCCGCCGGATAGGGGGCCGCCGTCCGGTTCAACTCCTCCAGGAGGTAGGCGCGCTCAGCGGACGACAGCAGCTCAATCCGCGCGGCCGCTTGCCGCGCATCGGCCATCACAGCACACAACAAATTTTGCAAATGCTGCGTCATGCGGTCGATCTGCTTGGGCGCCAAGCGACTAGCATCAAAGTGCCACCGGAAGCTCCCATCCAGAGCGCAAACCTCAAACGTTAGCAAATCGCCGGATAGGGTTGTCTCAGAACGCGGGCTCGAAGCCAGATCACCAGCGGCAGAACAGCTATTTGTCGTAACCGTAACACCAATCGGCCAGGGTCGCCGCGATCGTAGCGCCTCCCTACCCCGCAAGCTCGGAGCGCGCGCGATCACATCCCGCGCAAAGCTATCGTGCTCGCTCAGTTCGGCGCATTCGGCGGCGACCACCCTGCGCACCTCTGCAAAATCATGACCAAGATCAATGGTAATTTCCATCGGCACGACAGAAGCGACAATCACCTCCGCCGCCTTCAACGGGGCCCGCGATCCATTCTGTGCGGGCGTCCAGCCCAATTGGAGCTGTGATTCGCCCGTGACGCGAGCGAGATAGGTCAGCCAAGCAGTTATTAGGTGTTCCGTGCGATCAAATGGCGACAGCCTAGCCAAAGCACTTGGAATGAGCCACGAACTCGACTGCCATCTCGGGGGAGCCACAGCTTGTGGAGACGACAGAAAAGGAAGCTGCAATATTTTAGATTGCTCAAGCCGCTGTCGCCAGAAACTCTCCCGAGGCGCCAACATTTCATGGGTAACAGTTATGCTCCGCGCCTCGTCATCGCTTAGAATCGGGAGGCGATCGCCTACATCGAGATCGGAGTGCCTCGCGAGCGCCCGCGCGTCCAGAGCCTGACCATCCGGGTTGCCAAACCAAACATCGACATCCTCTGTACCTGTCGCCACACGCCAGTGGCTGGGGTGGATTTCAACCAGGGAACCCGCCGATAAGCCCGAGCGGCCAGACGACACCTCCAAGCACCTGACTGCGACAACGTCATCGCCCACAAGAGCCTTGGACAGACATAAAGGATTGAAATGATGCGGCCCAAAGTCTAAGGCGCGCGTCATCGCTGAGAGATCTTGCGCGGATCTATCCCATCGCAGACAGCCCGCAGCATCTGGGCGTCGGCGCCTCGGAAAATAGCTTCTGTCCGCTAGCGCCTGCGGACGGGCGGCAAGCGTTTCGTTCGTTAACCCAGTTAAAAGCTCGCGGAATCCCTCGACTGCGGCTTCATAACATTTGATGTTCAGGCTTAACGCGGTGTCGGTAGGTCCAATCAGGACTTGGCGTTGAACCACCAGGTCACCCGTATGAACACCATGATCTATGCGATGCCACGTGATGGCATATTCGGACTCTTGGGCCAGCAGCGCCCAAGACGTCGCATGAGTTCCCGCATACCGCGGTAAGGGACCATCGTGGTAATTGAAAGCGCCTCGACGCACTCGCCCAAACACATCCGCCGGCAATATGAACGGATTGGCAACAGAAAATATCCACTCCACCGGTTCGGTACTGAGCAATGTGGCAAGCTCTTCAACGCTCGCTAGGCACAAGACATTGGCGCGAGCGGCCCAATCGCGGAAGATGGCGTCGGCACAAAGGGCCGCGCCGATGACGTAGCCCATCTCCATTGCTAACTCTGCACACCTAATAGCTAGCGTACCACCACCAACAAAGACGGTAGAACCAATTGGTGAGGCTGCAGGTCGTTGCCCACCCCAATCGCCGAGTTCGCAACTCGATGAGGCCAACACACATATGTCGTGATGGTCGTACCCCACGTCCATGACAAAACCTCCACGTGTGTGACGCGCCGAGCGTGTGGCCACCGAGAGACGCGCGCCGGCGTGCACCGGAGGAGACCGATGGGCCATCTTCACGCTCCAGCCAAGCCGTCGCGTAGACTGGGCAATTCCCGTCCGACGCGCCGCGCCACATAATGACCTAAACCTCTCACAGCGGTTGAGATTTGCTCGGGAGTAACCGAGCTGAACGCCAATCGGATCCGGCAGTCTTGAGAGTTATCCAGTGCGAAGAAGCTCATCGGCATAACAATGACATTGTAATGCGTTGCGCACTCGTCCGCGGCGTTCGCGTCAAATCTGAAAGGAAGATCGAGAGTCAGAAAGAAGCCGCCGGCAGGACAATTCCATCGAACCTGGTCCGACAAAGGCGAAAACACATCGTCCAGCCGACACAACATAAGGTCGCGATTTGCACGATACCAATCCAGCGCCGGCCGGATCCAGCCACGTAAGCTTGTCCGCTGTTCGATCAAGAGCCCCGCCACAATCGCTTGGCTAATTTGGCTCGTATTCACGGTACCGAAACTCTTGCGCTGAACCAGATCTTCCCAAAGTGTCCGGCAAGCACCTGCGTCTCCAAAGATGGTATCGGGCAGTATTGCTGCTCCGACGCGAAGAGCTGGGCTTAGCGTCTTGGAGAATGTTGACAGGTAGATAACACTTCCGACCTCATCCAAAACGGCCATCGGAGGCACCGCATCTCCTTCATACCGAAATGGCCCATATGGATTGTCCTCCAAAACGACGATCCGATGTTTGGCGCACACTTCGAGGATCTCCCGTCGTGCGACCACATCGAGGACGCGTCCTGTCGGATTATCAAAATCGGGAATAAGATATGTTGCCCGAGCTCTTCGACCATTTCGGCCCAATTGCACAACGGCGGACTCGATCGCGTCTGCAACGCAAGACGCTGAGTTGGACAACGCTGCAATAGGCACCCTCGCAGCATTAGCTGCACCAATTGCTCCAATATAGGTGGGATTGCAGACCAGGAGCACATCCGAAGATTCGGGACACAGCGCCGGCAGGCAGAGAGCGAGCGCTTCCTGGCATCCTGAGGTGATCAGGACGCGATCCGCCTTAGCGGGGAGCCCCTCATCGGATCGCACCTGTTGCGCAACAAGCTCGTTGATGATTCCCGCTGTTCGACCATACTGCAACAACTGAGACCATACTTGGCCACGATCGCCAGCCCAATACCTTTGATACACACCGAATGCATTCAACAGCGCATGGGGGTTGAGTCTATCGAAAAACCGGTCACTCGGCCTACCAGACGCAAGCGAGACAGCTGAGGGAAACCGACTCGAGACCTCGTTCAGGAAATTCATTGCCGAACTTTGCAACCGGAAATCCATCATGGAGCCTTGGAGGAGGACGGAGCTATGGAGATCACGCCTACGTCGGAACACGAGCACGACTGGAGGTCTAAGGGCGTACGCCTCTTCGCTCAATATTTGCCGGACTGTTCAAGCTGGTCAAAAAGCTGCTGGACGTTCGATTCGAGGAAACCACTCTCTCCATCTCGGTGAATGATTTCGAAGCTAAGCCCCGTCTCAATGGAGCGGCTCGAGAAGGCCTGTGTCAGTCCAGGGCCACGTATCACATTCGTGTCAAATCCCAGACCACGAGACTTTAGGGTCTCTACAGCAGCATCCACGTCGTCGACCTCAAGAGCGATATGAGCAACTCCAACGCCGTGACGCCGCACGAGCTCTGAGACCTGAGAAGCCGGCTCAGTACCCTGACACAAAACAAACCTGATGCCCCTGCTCTCGAACTCAGCAGATAGCATGCCCGTCGCTCGACCCTTGATGTGAAAACGGCGCTTCAACTCAAAACCTAGCACGTCCCGAAAGAATTGAATTGAGGCCTCAAGATCGAGCACAGCAATCGCAATATGATCGATCCCGCGAAATTGCGACACCGGACTCGCGGTTGTCCGGATGTCATCGGAAGTCGCACCCACTCCGAGCTTGCTATCGATCGTTTTCTGCATAGCACCCACTTTCGATCACACAATCCGACAATCAGGCCAAGGCGACCTCATCGCGCGAGCGACAGGCAAACCCTGCTACCAGCAGATCAGCCCTGTACTAGCGTCAAGGTTCTTCAGAATCCTCTGCTCGAGGTCCGCCAACTCAGCCTTACGCCTGGCCACATCCGATTGAGCGCGGAAGAGCTTGGCTTTGAGCTCTTCTCGTTGCCTCATTGCTTCTCGAAGTTCCCAACCGTCCTGCATCGGCTAATTACCTATCTACGAGCGAACGCCGTCTGTCAGCTCCGAAAACACTGCCTGCGCTTCCGCTGCTGCTGGTGTCAGATCGCCGCGCTTCAGCTGGAGGCGGACGTCCGCCAGACCAATCTGTTGGAACGGCTCGCGGCACATCACCTCGAACATGGTGCGCAGCACCTCTTGACTGGCGTCGTTCCGTCCAGTTCCGGGTGCAGGAGCAATCCTGTCCTCGCCGGGAGACCGAAGCGCCATCAGGAGATGAGAGGCCCCGCGACGGCCACGCATGTGACGGGCGCGGCAGCATCAGCATGGCACTGATTTGGATCAATCGAGCAAGTTTCATCTGAACTCTTAGACAAGGGCTGCGATCGTGGTCGTAACGGATCACCCCCGCATCTCAAGCAACCGACGTGCCAATGACGTTCTGCGAGCGTTTCCTGAAGAAACAACGCGCCTCTCGCTGCGCTGGCGGAATGCTGCCGTCTTACTGTCGGGCTTGGGACATCGACGTCTTGAACCAGACACAGCTCAACACAACAACACGGACGGTCAATGGCGACGATCCCCCGCCGCAATCGCTTCCGCCGTCAGCCCGTCGCTGGCCAAAAGCACGATCCGCGCTCTCCAAACCACCTTCTGGGGCGTGTTCCGGTTTCGGACCAGCCCCTCCAATCCTTCACGATCAGCACTGCTGATCGAAATCCGTTCGATCGTCCTCATCGGCCCAGATTCGCAGGTCTGAGCCGATTTGTGAATCTTGAGGGTTCTGTGAGGTCGCGGGGGCGAAGGCCAGCCGCGCGCGCGGTGGCGCGTGCGACCTCATAGAAGCCGGATTGAACGAAGCCGCGGAGTTGCGACGCTATGGCGATAGTGCAGCCGGTGCAACTGCGGAGAAGGCGCGCCCGTGGTCGCCGCACGTCGGCGAGACATCCGGCTGATGTGAGCGGCCCTATTGATTGGGCAGTGGGCGCGGCGCAGCGAGGGATTTGCTGCGCTGGGATGCGCGGCCGAACGAATGACGGGGTGTTCGGTGACGAACGCGGCCACGGCGACATCGGACGTTGCCACTGAGAAGGTGATCACGGAACGGGTGGATGGTGCAGGCGCTGGTCATGACGTGTCACAACGAAACGGCTGTCGCGCGCGCCGGCCTGCGGGACGACATCGACGCGCCGCATGGTGCCACCGCAATGTGGGCAAACGGGGATCTCGCATTTGGGATCGACGCCGGCTTGTTGATCAGCCGGAGCGTTGCGGACAGCAAGGAGTTGGCGGCAGAGGGCGATTTTATCGTTGCGTCCGCCGTAGGCGAGGAAACCATAGTGGCGGATGCGGTGGAAGCCGTCCGGCAGGGTGTGCAGGAGAAAGCGACGAATGAACTGATCGGCATCAAGCGTCATCACCTTGGCTTTGTGATTCTGCCGATAGTCCTTCCAGGAAAAGCTCACCTTGCCGTCGGCAAGTGAGATCAGTCGACTATTGGCGATATTGTCCACCTTGTCTGATAAGACGGGCTGCGCTCGTATCCGGACTCGATCCTGACCCGGATCCGACCGTCTACACGATCGACGACCTGACAAACCGCATTCTCGATACGCGTCAATCCGAAGGAGTTCAGATCCGCTCGTTCCAGCTCGCGATCGAGCGATTGCGCGCAAAGCCGCAACTGGGGCCGATTCTGATCCATAAGCCCGGCCCCTCTTTGAAACGCCTGAACGGCAGGCTGCTATTGCCGCTGTTTACCGGCGTGGGTTAGAGGAAGTTGGCGCATTGATCGGTGGTGTGAGGACGCGGCCGGGATGACGGAAGGCTCCCAATTAGGTGGCGTGGATTTTCACTGTCATCTGGATCTTTATCCGAGCCATGAAGCCTCGATCGCCCGGGCAGAGGCGGCGAACATCTACACTCTGGCGGTAACCACGACTCCGAAAGCGTGGTCGCGCAATCTCGAACTCACACGGAGCACCCGATTTTGTTCGGGCGGCACTTGGACTGCATCCGCAGCTCGTCGCCGAGCGCGGCGGTGAACTCGCGTTGTGGAGCGGCACCTTTCCGAAACGCGCTATGTTGGCGAGGTTGGCCTGAATGCAGGCCCACGTTTCTATAAGTCCCTTGAGCCCCAGAAGCGTGTCTTCCGAACGATCCTCGAGCGCTGCGCGGATGCAGGGGAAAAATTCTCACCGTCCACAGCGTGAGGACTGCGCCGACAGTGCTGGACATGATTTAGGAACACCTGCCCCGGCACCGCAGCACCGTCGTTCTACACTGGTTCACCGGCAGCAAGCGCGATATGCAGCGCGCGGCCGCCTTGGGATGCTATTTTTCTGTCAATGCCGAGATGACGCGCTCGGACCGGGGTCGGATCCTCGTCACCGAAATGCCCTTGGATCGCATTCTCACCGAAACGGACGGTCCTTCACTCAAATGGAAGGCAGGCCGGCGGAGCCGGCAGACATCCGACTAACGGTCGCATCTATCGCCGATGTCAGAAAAATAGCTGCCGACACCGTGTCCGACATTATTCGCGCAAACCTGCAGACGCTCCTCAAAACCTGAGCGATCCTCTCACTCGGGCTCCTTTGTTGCCGCAAGATCGGAACCACTCTTCGTCTGGTGGTCGAACGAACGCAATCGCGCGGCGAATTTTATCAAGCCCGCTCTGAGCTCGAGGTCAGCAATATATTCGTCCTAGAAAGGCAAGCTCTTCGTAAGGTTGGCCGCCGCCTCTCGCGTTGCGGCTTCGATAAAGCCCGGTGCTTCGTCGAGTAGCTCAACGAGAAAATCGTCCGGCGACAATACTCGGACGCCGAGCTTTGCGAGCTCGCTTGCATCGAAATCATTGAGGTTGTTTGTGATCAGTGCACAGGGTTGCACCGCGACGGCTGCACCGGCTACGTGGCGGTCTTTGGGATCCGTACTTCCGATAGCTTGGTCGGCGTCGAAATCGCAAATGATCGCATCCGGAAAGTGCTTGCGAATGAGCGGCAGGGTTCGCTGCGAAACCCGATCTCTCGTCCGATCCTCGAGATTGCGGAGCCACTCATCTTCGATGCGATCCGTCCACCGGGCCTCGAACGCGTCATTCAACGCAAGCTGAAGCAGGAGATTGCGAAGTGCGTTCGAGTATAGAACGTTTGCATCAAGGGGTCCGGTTACCGGTCTCGGCATAGTTCGCCTCGAGATCCTCGGTATCGGCAGCTATTTCAGCCGCAGCATTCCGGCGCTGCTCCTCATGCTGCTTCAGGCGCGCGACATCTGCGACACGGATTCGTCTATGGGTGCCTATCTGCCGGAACGGCAGTTTCCCCACATCCATGCGCTTGTACACGATGGGACGAGAGATGCCCAACATCTCGGCTGCCGTCTCTGGGGAAACCTCATGCTCCGCCTTGAAGACCAAGGTTTCGCCCGGCTGCGAGATGGCGTCGAGAAAATCGTGCACCGCTCGCAAGAGCGATGCAGGCATCTCTGTCAGGATCGGCTTCCCGGAGGGATCTGTGAAGAACAGGCCGCCAGGCGCTGCAAGCCCGCCAAGCAGGCCCGCGCCCTTCTTTGCCTCTTCCCGATCACGATCATCGATCTTAAGCTGGTGACCACGTCAGTCATGGTCCACACCTCCGCGCAACTGTAATAAGTGTAATGATTGTCAGATGACATTTCAAGGCAGTTATAATTATCTCAGCAATAACATAGACTTAGATTATAAGAAGGCGTTGTGCATTGATCACCAAGGCTCTTTTGGTCCCCCGGCGAGACTCGCGTCGGTCGGTCGCCGCCGGTAACTTCCCGAAAAATTTTCGAAAAGCCTTCCCGGAAAGGCCACCTGCAGCGCAACACTCATTGGAGGCCTGGTCGGCAATCAATGGACGATGAGGCGACGCATCTTTCCCTCGGCGAGGTTCGCCGCATCATCAGCCGCTTGCGCGGGCCCGACCTCGTGCGTCTGTCGTTGTTAGCCCGCGCCTGGGCAGCCGGCCTACGCTACCATGATACGGATGATCTCCTCTACGAGGCGCTCGACCGCATCTTGTCGGGGCGGCGGCTGTGGCCCAGCGAAGTCCCGCTTCCAGCATTCCTTTCACAGGTGATGCGCAGCATCGCGAGCCAGTGGCGCCAGGAAGATCGTCGCGAACCTCTGAGGGAAGACGAAACCGACCAGATGTTCGAGGACGAGACACAGGATCCTTCAACCAGATACGAAATGGACGACCTAATCTCACGAATGCGTTGCGCCCTTGCTTCGGATCCGATCGCTTTTGATGTGGTGGACGGCGCCCGCTCCCGGCATCGCAGTGCCATAGGGTGGTTCGTCGAAGACGAATCACATGAGGGGAGCCGTCCACATGCAAATTACCACGATCGGTTTGGATATCGCCAAGAACGTGTTCCAGGTTCACGGCATTGACGCGGCCGAGAAGGTCATCGTCAGAAAGCAACTTCGCCGCGGCCAGATTATAGCGTTCTTCGAAGCTCTGGCGCCGTGCCTGGTCGGCATGGAGGCCTGTGCCACGTCGCACCATTGGGCGCGCGAGTTGACGAAGCTGGGCCACGAGGTCCGTCTGATGCCAGCGAAGGATGTGAAGGCCTACGTCAAGCGCAATAAGAACGATGCCGCCGACGCGGAGGCAATCTGTGAGGCGGTGCGGCGCCCGACCATGCGTTTCGTGCGGATTAAGTCGGCCGAGCAGCAGGGCCAGTTGATGCTGCATCGAGCACGCGACCTGCTGATGCGCCAACGTACCCAGTTGATCAATGCATTACGGGCGCATTTGGCCGAGTTCGGCGTTACGGCTGCACAGGGGCGCGAAGGGATCAAAGAGTTGTTGGCGATCGTCGCACAGGATGAGAGTTCGCGCTTGCCGATCGACGCCCACGCCAGCCTGACCGTACTAGCGGCGCAGCTTCAGGCTGTGCAGACGATGATCGGATCGATCGAGAAACGGATCGTTGCGCAGCATCGCTCGAACGAGGCAAGTAAGCGGCTCGAGACCATCCCCGGTATCGGCGTCGTAGGCGCGACGACCATCACCGCCGTCGTCACGGACCCGAAGGCATTCCGGTCGGGTCGTGATTTTGCGGCCTGGATCGGGATCGTGCCGCGGCAGGATTCGACCGGCGGCAAACAGAAGCTCGGGCCGATCTCGAAACAGGGTGACCAATACCTCAGGCGTATTCTTATTGTCGGAGCCCATTCTGTCTTACGGCGTGCGCGCCAGCAGCCGGAGAAGTATCCCTCACTCACTCAGCTTCTCGCTCGGCGACCGTTCAAGGTCGTCGCCGTCGCGCTGGCCAACAAGATGGCGCGGATCGCCTGGGCATTGCTGGCCAGGGGTGGGACCTACCGGGCGCCCCAACTTGTGGCAGTCTAACAAGGGGCTCGGCAATGGGAGGATGAGGTTGCGTCCGTGCGTTCACGAACTGCAGGGGTGAAGACGACATTGATGCGAAACGGTCGAGACCGTCGATTGGGAAAACCCGTAAGGTGCCACGCGAGGAAAGAACGCGTGCTTTTGTTTGGGACCCGATCAGCGGATCACATCAAGGCCAGCGGCCAAAGTGGCTGCATTCAAAGGCCGGATACATGGCTGCACCCGAACGCTTCGCTGAAACGTCAGATTCCTCTTGCGCCGCGGGCGCCGTCCATACAAGGCATCTTCGAGCATATCTTGGCGGATAGCGATTGCGATGAGGCGCAGCGGGCGCTTGGTATAGACGCGATCCAATACGACACGGCGCGCCGACGAATGGCGAACCGGCTCTTCGACGACTTTCATTCAGGATTATGCGCCATAAGGCGACCGACGAACGTGTACTCGAAATTCTCGCGGAGGGCGTTCTCAACGCCAGCCCGGAGGAAATCAAGCGTGTCGCCATCGCGAGCGGAATTGACGTTGCTGCGCTCGAGAAGAAAGTTCGCGAAAAGATCGCGGAGCGTACGGCAATTGCCGAAGATTCGCAGAGAGGCAGCTTCTCGGTCGGTGAGACCGTGGCTTTGCGCTCCGATCCAAAGCGAATTGGCGTTGTAACTGCCGTCACTCCAAGCAACCGCGAGACCCGCTATTCGGTCTTCATCGAAGGTCGAATGGAGATGCTCTATGCAAGCCAGCTTCAGCCGGCCGACCTCGCACCAACTGCAATCCAAGCCACCAGTAACGAGCTGAATGCTCGATTGACCGCTCTGCAAATTGCCGCGCCAAGCTTGGCCAACCTGTACTCACTGCAGGCCGGTCGCGTCGATTTTATTCCTTATCAATTCCGCCGGAATTATCGAGGTGGAGAGCTGAGATGGCGGAAACGTTCAATGTATGGCTCGATGCATTGCGCGAGAGACATGAGCGGTGGGTCGCCGCCAGCCATGAGAACAACTTTGATCGCGGCATTTGGAACGCGACCGTCGAAAAGTACGCGGATCCGACCCATTTCGAACTCTTGCAGAACGCGGAGGACGCGGAGGACGCGGACGCGAGCTGGGGCTCGCTTCGAGCTGACCAAAGATGCGGTCATTTTCCATCATAACGGTCGCCCGTTCGAGCGAAACGACATCGAAGGGATCACCGGAATCGGCAACACCACGAAAACGAAGCGAACAAGATAGGCTCCTTCGGAATCGGCTTCAAGTCGGTCTATATCGTGTCCGAACGGCCGGAAGTCCACTGCATCGTCGAAGGACAATCCATTGCATTCGCGATCCACGATTTGGTGGTTCCGGAGCTGATCACCTGCGTACACGGCCCGGCTTCTACCCGTTTCGTGCTACCGCTGTCACCTGCAAAGGCCGCTGTCACTATCGCGAAGGCGCGACTTACGTTGGAGCAAGCCGGCGCACGCTGTAGCTTTACTACATGCTTCGCCCGAGCGCAGTGCTCTACCGGGATGAATGAGGTTCCGCGCATCCTTCGCAAGGCCCGCTTGGTGCTCGGTTCCGGCGTCGATCACACCATTTGAGACTCAAGATTGATCAAACCAGCGAGATGTAGCTGGTCCAGCGGTCGCTTCGGCGCCGCGGTAAGTGACATCTGCTTCAGGGCCCATAGGCGTTGCATGAATGAAGTCGATGGTCGGCGTTGCCTCTGCTGTTTGATCAAAAGAGGCTCCGAGGGGATGCGCCCTTCTGGCCGCAAAGCGAGAACAACACTCAGCCAGACGATCCGATACAGTTCGTCGCTGCTCTCGCCCACGCGCGCCTTGGTCAGCGATCCTTGATTCGACACCCTCCACTCCAATGTTGGCATTGACGAACATCTCTCCCAGATCCGATACGCGATCAACGCTTTGCGTTGTGCACATTTGGTCATGGTTTCCAAGCCTACAACCTGACGCGGCGTGAGTTTCAAGCTCTTTCTTTCGAGTGAGTGTTGCGCTGTCGTTACAGCAATTCCCGATGACGTTGCTAAGACGCGCGCGGCCCGGGGGCCATGTAAAGGAAAGAAACTGGAATGAAGAACTTGTTGCTTGTGACTTGCAGCATCGTCGCGCTTGGCGCGGCCGCACCCGCATTCGGCGCGGATCTCGCTGCGCAGCCCGTCTACATGGCGCCGCCGCCACCGCCGCAAGTCGCGGCCGCGATCTACGACTGGAGCGGTTTGTACATCGGCATCAACGGCGGTTGGGGCTTCAGCGATGCAACCGGTAGCACCGTGGGTGGCCAGATCGGCTATCGCCAGCAGATGGGCCAGGCGGTGTTTGGTATCGAAGGTCAGGGCAACTGGGCTGATTTCAGCGGCTCCAATGTCAGCACCACCTTCCCCCTCAATACTAACCGCAGCACGACCGACGCGTTCGGCCTGATCACCGGCCTGATCGGCTACACCTCCAACAACGTTCTGCTTTACGCCAAGGGCGGTGCTGCGGTGACAAGCAACACCCATCAGGTCACCTCAACCCTGACCGGCGCGCAGCTGGCGAGCACCGACAATACGCGTTTGGGCGCAGCTGTCGGCGCGGGTGTGGAAGTCGGCTTTGCGCCGAACTGGTCGGTCGGCGTCGAGTACGACCACCTGTTCATGCCGGACGCCAACGTGAACTTCACCACGGCCGCTGGTGTGGTCGCGACCGATCGCATCCGCCAGGATTTCGATCTCCTGACCCTGCGGCTCAATTACAAGTTTAGCCCGCCGGTTCTCAAATACTGATCTCTTCGCGTCAAACGGCGGATCGAGAGCCCCGGCCCTCGGGCCCGGGGCTTTTTTCGAGCTATTCATCTGCCGCGGAACGGTCACCTAACCGCGTTCTGTATTTTCCGGGAATATGCAAGGACGTTCTGCCTGCAAATCGTTTGGGTTGAGTATGTTCAATGTGATCACCACCAAACTCGAATGGCTAAATGGCAATCGCGAACCTGACACGGCCCGGCACAATGGTGATGCATGGTTAGGGGATGAGCACGCAGACGGCCGGACAGTTTGCCCGGTTCAAGATCGCCTCCCATGCTTCCGCGGATATTCAACCCGAGGCCTACTTCCATTCTGCGGTCCGCAACGCACTGTTCAGCTTACGCATCTCACGTTTGGAAGCGCCGGATCGGCTTTCAGCCCGCTCACACGATTAGATTGCTACGAGTATGGTACTGCTTGTGCTCGACGTCTGGGTATTCTGCGGCCGCCCTTTTGTGCAGAACGCTTGGTTAAATTGTCATCCCCCTTGACCTTGGGCTCAACGCGCGGATACACGGCAAGATAAACCCGTTTGTGTCTGTTGACGATTCAGGCCCAACCCGAGCCACTGTTTGCCTACATCAACAGTCCTGTCATATGCGTCAGTTTTTATAGCCTTCTGGACTTGGTGCTATCAGACGCTTTGTCATAGCTGCGCTTTCATCGGGCAGCTGATCGGGCACTTGCTTTGTGTCCTGCTCCCATCCTGCACCGCCTTTGCGAATTCATGCATCGCAGACGCCGAAGGCCTGCGCCGCGTTCCTTTACATTCAAAGAACGCGCAATGCCCACTACGGTGGAAGAACCATACTATCTGCCTAAAGAGGGCGGCGGCGTCGCGTCGGTACGCGTGGGCAATTTCGGATACTCAATCTTAGGCAGCTGCCCAGTGAGCGAATTCAGAACGCAACAATATCGTTCCTTTCCTTATCGCTAAGCTCGATGCCGAGCTGGGTTTCACCCATCACGCCAACCGCTTGCTTAAGGCTCCAAACCTGGCCTGAATGGAAGTATGGAGCCCGCAACGCGACATTGCGCAACGGCGCGGCGCGGAAAACGTATTCGTCGCTGGCAGCCTTGGTGACCGCGTATCGGCCCTTGTCGGAGGCCGGAAGCAGGGTTGCGCCCGGCCTTTCGATCACGCCTTGTCCACCGACGTTGATTCCGTTGTGACAAGAGGAGCACCCCGTTTGCATGAAGAGCTTCAATCCTGCCTTCTGCTGATCATTGAGAGCAGTCGTATCGCCTTCAAGGTACTGATCGAATGGAGCAGCCGGTGTAATCAGAGTCGCTTCAAAGCGCCTCGATCGCCTTCGCGAAATTGTCAAAGGTGACCGGCGCCGCCTCGTTCGGGAACGCCTTCTTGAACATGACCACATAGTCACTCATCGAATTCAACGTATTGAGCACATGATCTGGGGTCGCGTTCATTTCGACACGCGCCTGCACGGGTCCCTTAGCTTGTGCCTTGAGGTCTGCGGCACGTCCATCCCAGAACTGCGCCACATTGAATACCGCGTTATAGACGGTTGGCGCCCGACGTGGACCCGGCTGCCAGCCGTGCCCGACCGAGGTCGGACCGGCATCGACTCCGCCGCTACCAAGATTATGGCAGCTATTGCAGCCGATAATCTCGCTGGCTGACAGCCGCGGATCGAAGTACAGCATCTTGCCGAGTTCGACCTTCTCGTGGGTGACCGGATTGTCCTTCCACTGCAGGCATGATCGAGGGGATCGGTTTGAAAATCTGCCTAGCAGCTCTCATCAAATCATCATCGGCGCTAGTCTGTGATGAGGCCAACATCGCAACGGCCGCAACGGATAGCTTGCGTACGAGGTGAAGCTCCCATATCGCTGACTTCTTCACAATACCTCTCATCGGCACCAAACAAGGAGGGCGTCGTCCCTGTTTATGTCACGCACTCACGCTTGTCCCAGTGATGGCTGCATAGCAACCGCCGCGCCAGTGGCGCTCGCAAGAGCTAAGCTGCTGATTTAGCCTTCAAAGCAACTGCGACCCCGCGGAGAATGTTAGGTGTCTTGAACCTGACAGAAGCCGTGCGGTGTCAGAAACGCGACAGCCACGAACTAGCGGCGGCCGATTCGTGGGTGGCCGGCGCAGGCCTTTTGTGATTATACCGATGCGGCATCCAACTCGCTGCTGTTCTCAACGAGATTAGATCGTCATGCCATGGAGAATCCTGCGAGCGGACGCCACACGCTCAGGTCAGTTAGCATCCAGTCGCCAGCGCTGGCGCCGCCGAGAATTCAATGAGATTGAGGCGAATCGCCTTTACGATGGCCTGGGTGCGGTTCGTCGTACCCAGCTTGCGCATCACGTTCTTAAGATGAAAATTGACTGTATTCTCGCTGACCTTCAGGATCTTCCCAATTTCCCAAGACGATTTTCCCTCTGCCACCCAGCTCAGGCAGTCTTTTTCGCGCTTAGACAGGGTAAGTTTCCTGTCGCAGCTGCTATCCGAGGGCCGCGCGATCTCCGCAAACGCGATATGAAAGTGCCAGGCCAGTGTGTTGAGGTGACTCATACGATACTGAGGATCGGCGTCGTCGAACGGAGATGCAAAGGATACCACAGATACTCGGCCCAATGCCCCAAACAATGGCACGCTCATACCGTGCTTCAGACCTGCGTCTCTGGCCTCGTCCAGTACGCGCTGCTCGCCGGATTGCAGTTGATATTGCTTGGCGAGTTCGTCCCAGAGAAACGGCCCCGGAAGCATTGGTGTCCGCCGGACCACCGGGTCGATGACACGGTAGTTACGTTCAAAATAACGGTGGCACCAGTCAGGCGGGAAGTTCACGGTCACCGCGGGCGGTAGATACTCCGGTAGACGAGGCGGCTCCGCGAAGGTGAGTGCTCCGTAAGCGACTTCACTGAAGCCCTCCTCGCTCGCACAGCTCACAAGAAGATCGAACAGCGCTTTAATAGAGCGCGTTCGCTTCGCGCATTCGATGAAGCTGAATAAGTCCATGTGGCGCCTCACGAGGGCAGCCAAGAGGCCGCTATTGCGCCGTTCGATTGAGTGTTTTAGGTGGAGTTCTAGCTTTATTCCGCTCAGCGAAGCCCTTGCTCCGCTCTTCATCTAGTCTGAACGCTCGCGCGCTGCGGCAAATGCTATTCCCGAATTCGTTGACCTCTCCCAGCAGGCGCCCAGAAGGGACAGGTCAATCGAAACCGCGGGCACGCAATCAAGCAGCGGAGGTGCAGCGCCTCTTCACTTAAGCTCGAACGGCACACCATAACCGTGGCGCTGGCAGCTCCACTTTATGTCGCCAGAGGGCTCGCCAACGACGCGGTGGGTATCGCGTTCGATGCAGCCGTCGAGGGTGATCTCCACGTCTCACTTGGCGTTCGGCTCGAAGCAGCGCGCGGGGCCGGCTTTCACGAGCGAAAGCAGCGGTCGCATTGTGCGCGCGCACCCCGATATGGGAACGACCGAGATCGATGTGATTGCGCTTGTCGAACAGCTTCCCTTCGAGGCACACTGAGGGCTCGACATTCATGTTTCAGTCTCCGTAGTTGGCATCCACGATTAGAGAAGGCTTCAGTCTTTTGTTTGTGCATGATCTCTTTCGAAAACCGGCGGCCACTTTTCCGGATCGTGCAGCGGCACAGGGCGCGGGCGAATATTCACCGCGCTTGGGCCGCAACGCCTTCATGTCGACTTGGCCATAGGTAGCACGGAGGCATGCCGGCTATCCCGGCGCCGACTACGATGGCGTCGAACCTTACCTCGATCGTGACAGCTTCCTCTAGCTCGCGAACTGGACGCACGAATGCGGCCGCAGACGCGCACGAAGGCGGCCATCGGCGCCGCCAGCAGCCGGTTCGCGACACTACAAACATGGGCGAGTTCGAAGATCGGCGCGTTCTTCTCGATGCTAATGGCGACGATCAGGTCGGCGCCCTTGACGCCGACCCGATGCAGGATCGCGCCGGAAATGCCGGCCGCGATAAAGAGCTTTGGCCGGATGATCTTGCCGGTGTGACCGATCTGCCGGGCGGAGGTGACCCAGCCCTTCTGCGCCAGCGGACCTGAGCAGCCATATTCGGCGCGAAGGACAGCGGCGAGCTGGCGCACCATTTGACAATTTTCGTCCGATCGGAGCCCAAGACCCTCGGCGACCACGACATCGGCATACGCGAGATCGACGTTTGCGGATTCGCAGTCCGGCACGAATGGAGTGCTGCTCCGCCTTGATGGAGTGTACGCGGAGATCCGGGGCCCCCGTCTTAGCGACGCAAGTGAGCTGCAGCAGGCCGGGCCGCTTCGCAATGCCGGGCTCGACCTTTGCGGTGTCGCCGTCGATCGTCTGCTTGTCAGTGAAGGTGACATCAACCGGGCCATACTCGCTCCCAGTCTTGCGGATTGCGGTCGTCAACGCATAGCTGGTCGCCAGCGTGCCGTCCTGGCTCATACGCGATCAATGACCGTACGATGTGGTCGGCGCCGAAGGTCAGTGCCTTGCGTAGGGCTCGGCGGCCATCGATAAGCACGCGCCGCACTCTTCGCTTAGCTCCGGCACTGCTCGCAGCGCGAACAGATCGTAGATGTTGATAATGGTCCGCGTCGGCCTCCCGGTGGCGCATGGAGTTGTTGGCCACGGGGCGCACGCGGATCTGAGCGAAGTTGGAAACCTGCTTGACCCAGACGATACCGTGCATGCGATACTCCACAAGTTCCGAGAACCTGGGATGAGAACAGCAAGGCTCGTACCAGTTGCGGCGCTCGCGAGAATCAGGCGTGGAGACAAATGCTTGAGAGAATTGGCGATCGATTGGGCACGATAGGCGATCGACGCAATTGCGACATGGTCGGAAATCCGACATCGCCGTTTGCAGCAGCCGCGACATTAGTTGATGTAGATCAAGAAGAGCGCAGCGTAAGACGGGATATGTTCTCCCCTCATCTGCGGTGAGAGCGGGGCGCGTAACACACAAGGTGAGCGGCCACAGCGTTCACGAGGACGAAAAACCAAACCCCCTTTCGCCTTGGACGACGCTTCGCATCGCCAGGAGCAGGACGCGATTTCGGATCGCACTCGAGGTCGAGCAGAGCAAGAAGTGCTGAGCTGATGAGGTTTGCCCATTGTCGAAAGGGTGCGCTTTGAATTTCCGCCACCAACGATCGAACGTCTAGTGATTGTTAGGACTTAGCCCGACTCCCGCGGTATCCTGTTTCGACTTGCAAGACGTTGCGACCCAGTCAACTACCAAAGCTAGCAATTGATCGAGATGACAGAAGCATGTCACCTACGGTTGGGCTGCGGAATTGCCCGAGCGGCTTGCCTCGATCAAGAACTGGGCGAAGCATGCCCTGAATGTCCGGCCGGTCGAAGGCACTTGCAAGGAGTGGCATGCAAGATCAATCACAATCTTTTCTCGCCAACGGCCCTGATCGATGCGCTGACTCCTCACTTGCAGAAATACTGCGCGCTGAGATTTGCTCCAACCGCGAGCTCTCCTTCCTCATGGAAGCTCATGATGCGCTCTCTGGCGCGATCGCGAAGCGGGCAGGCTTTAAAGGTTTGTGGGCGTCGGGCCTGTCAATTGCCTGCTCTCTGGGCTACCGCGATGCCAATGAAGCGTCATGGAACCAACTCGTCGACGTCGTCGAGCGCATCGTGGACTCAACGGAGCTGCCCGTGCTCGTTGATGGCGATGGCGGCTTCGGGAATTTCAACAATGCGCGCCTCTTGGCGCGCAAACTCCGTCAGCGTGGCGCTGCCGGGATTGCGCTGGAGGACAGCTGTTTTCCGAAGATGAACTCGTTCGTTGGCGATCGGCATCCCCTAGCCGATATCGATGAATTCTCCGGCCGTCTGCGGGCAGTGAAAGATACAGTCGCGGGCGACTTGGTTCTCGTGGCCCGGATCGAAGCGCTGATCGCCGGCCATGGAATGGACGAGGCAATTTTACGCGCTAGCGCTTACGCCGCCGCGGGCGCCGACGCGATCCTCATTCACTCGAGTAAGAGCACCGCGGACGAGGTCCTCTCGTTCGCGAGTGCCTGGCAGAACTGCCTGCCTGTCGTAATCGTTCCAACGAAATACTATCGAACACCGGTCTCTAAATATCGGGATGCCAGCATCTCCACAGTGATCTGGGCCAACCACTCCATGCGAGCTGCAATAGCGGCAATGCGGCACGTCTGCGGCCGCATTATCGCCGAGGAAGGCATTGACGGCATTGAGCCAGATATCGCAACGCTCGATGAGGTCTTCGATTTGTTGAGGTACGACGAACTCGTCCGTGCGGAAGCGCGATATCTCCATCCCCCTGACTCACGGCAATAGCTTGTCATCCACACTACTCATTCTCGAAGGACTGCCTGCGATGCGACCGCCTGCCCGATCGTCACGCTCCACTGCAACCGTAAACGAAGCACTTGTTTGCCCTCCTGGCACTGGACGTGCCATCAAATGGCGCCACAGCTCTTACTCGGCCGACCTGTGCATTGCTGCCGTATCTCGGCCCGATCTCCTCTCTCAATGGCCACCTAGTCACCGAAGAAGAGCAGGAGCTAATTTCTCTCTCGGAGAACGGCCGAAACGGAGATGATCCGTCCCCTTTGAATTGTGGGGTCAAGGATTCCGGTAGACCCCGCGCCACAGCAGCAACCATAGGCGACATTGGATCGACGGAGAGCGCTCATGTTGGCGCAACGGACAGTTCTGTTCAACTCGTCGGGCACGGCCGCGGCGAGAACCGCCGCCAAAGCGGCTGCCACGAACGGCAAAGAAATCATCGATCTGACCGCCGGAGAGATCTGGACCGACCTGGCGTCCTCGGTGCGCGAGGGCGCGATCGCCGCAATTAATCGCAACGTCAACCGCTACACTGATACGCTCGGTATGATGGAGTTGCGACATGCGCTTGCTCGCAGGATTTCCGCTGAGACCGCTCAACCCTGGTCGGCGGACGAAATCGCGGTGACGAGCGGCGCCAAACAGGCGCTCTTCAATGCGGCCATGGTTATTCTGAACCCGGGCGACGAAGTGCTGATCCCCGCCCCCTACTGGACTACTTTCCCGGCCCAGATCATCATTGCCGGCGGCACGCCGATCTTTATTGGGACCCGGCAGAGTAATTATGTGCCAACGCTTACGGATCTCGTGAAGGCCGTTACATCAAGGACTAAGGCGATCGTGGTCAACACGCCGAACAATCCGACTGGCGCAATCTACGACCGCGAAGCTCTTGCTGGCGTTGCCCAGCTCGCCATGGACCGGGATCTCTGGATCATCTTCGATGAATGCTACGGAGCTTTCGCCCATGCCCCACATACCCATCATCCGATCGTCTCGGTTGCGCCCCGGGCACGCGATCGTACTTTGATCGTCAA
Organism: Bradyrhizobium sp. RDI18; assembly: GCF_043203335.1. NCBI lineage: Bacteria > Pseudomonadati > Pseudomonadota > Alphaproteobacteria > Hyphomicrobiales > Nitrobacteraceae > Bradyrhizobium > Bradyrhizobium sp. RDI18. The sequence goes on from NZ_JBICRN010000008.1 coordinate 2,459,709, forward strand.
TTCGTTCTCCAAGTCCTTGGCCCTGACCGGCTGGCGGATTGGCTATCTCGCAGGCCCCAAGGCGGTCATCGGCGCGGTTAAAGCGCTGCAAAGCCATACAACCTCCAATCCAAATGTCATTGCACAGCACGCGCTGCTCCATTACCTCGAGTGCGGCGGTCCTGCATACCAATTGCAGTTGCAGCGCCAAGTTGCCAACGCGCGGGAGCTCGGCCTCTCGATCCTTTCAACGCTGACATCGGTACCCCAACCTACCGCCCAAGGTGGATTTTACTTCTATCTCGATCTCAGCGAATTGCAGCGGCACGCCAAGACCCATGGCCGCGAATTCAGCGCCGATGACGTCGTTAAAAAGTTGCTGATGGACGCTGGTGTTGCAACGATTTCGGGCACTGCCTTCGGCGACCCCGCTGGGGTTCGACTCTCCTACGGCATCAATCTCAAATTGCTCGACAAAGCCTTGCGGCGTCTGACCGCAACTCTGAACGAACTGACCTTTTGAGTGGCAAGGTGCCTGTATTTGAAGAGGTTACCATAATGCCCGACATTCCAAGCCACGTCGTCATCCTTGCCGCGGGGACTTGGCTCCCGCCTGCGGCCTCTGACCGAGACCCGACCAAAGCCGCTACTCGAAGTGCTTGGCACGCCGATCTTGCACAACACACTCGGCAATTTGGCCGCTCTTGTGCCCCTTGCTCAACCTTCCGATCTGCTGCGAAATGTTGCCTGAAGGACAGCCGACGACATCTAAACAGGCTGCATGCGGAAGCCGGGGTCGCGCTATATCCGGCACCGCATTCGAGACGCCGCAGGCGTCGCCTCCCCCGGGATTATATCCGAAAAACTCGAAATTTTCCCCAGACAGCAGGTCGCAATCCTCACCGTCCGGGAACGACGGTGCGGAAAATCCTGCGATGATGAAAGGGAATGAAATGACTACCAATGCTCCAAAGAAAGCCGTCATTCTCGCGGCCGGGTTGGGCTCCCGCCTGCGTCCGCTGACCAATCTGCGCCCGAAGCCGCTAGTCCAAGTCAACGGCACTCCGATCCTTCACAACGCTCTGCACAATTTGGAAGCCGTCGGCGTGGAAGAGGTGACGATCGTCGTCGGTTATCGGAAGGACGCAATTCAATATGCCTGCGGCAGCCGCTTTGGTGAGCTCGAAATCAAGTATGTCGAGTCGGCCGTCTTCGACCGTACCGGCAGCGCCTATTCCTTGTGGCTGGCGCGCGACGCGCTTCTTTCCGGAGACTGCTTTCTCCTCGAGGGCGACGTTTTTTTCGAGGAGGATGTGTTGCGCTACCTGATGATCGGAGAGGCGACCGATGTGGCTGCAGTTGCTCCCTTCGCTGAATTGATGGAAGGGTCGGCAGTTCTGTTGTCGGATAGCGGCTTCATCTCAGGTTTCCGCATGAAGCAAACCGCCGCAAAGCTTGTCGCGGATGGGCCAAGACTATTCAAGACGATGAACCTGCTACGATTCTCGGCGCGGACTCTCAGGGCAACGATCGTTCCAGGGCTGGACGATATCATCGGCTCCGGAGCTGCTCAGGCCTACATCGAGGAGCTTCTTGCGTATCTGGTGGAACGGCGCGGCCTACAGCTCGCAGCGGCGCGTTGCGACGCTCTCAGGTGGTACGAAATCGATAGCACAGAAGATCTGCGCATCGCAGAGCGCATTTTCTCGGGAGCGAACGCCTTCGGCCCGGCTTGTGAGCTGCAGAGTAGGTGAGCCACCAATGCTGAAATACCTTTGGGATCCAGCGAACGCCATAACAATCGGAGGACTTCTTTTTTCTTCCGTCAGCCTATTCTTCGCTCTCTCCGAGCAGCTTGAGCTATCCGTGGCGGCGGCGCTTTGGGCTGTCCTCTCAGATCATCTTGATGGGGTCGTGGCAGCTCTCACGAAGAATCGTGATCCAGATGTTGCGAAAATGGGAAAGAGCCTCGACGGGTTCGGCGACATTATCTACGGAGCCGTCTTGCCCGCAGCGATTGTGATCCAACTCAGCCACGCCTCCCTCCTCGCCCTGGCGACCGCAACCGCCCTGCTTGTGGCCGCGGCAATTCGGCTTAGCTACTTTGCGAATTTCGGCAGATCGTCCGATGGGCGCTTCTTAGGTGTGCCCTTGTCATACGACGTGCCGCTACTGGCCCTCTTGTTCCTTCTCCAACCTCTTATCCCTGCTGAAGGATTTGCGGGCATTGTTAATATCTGCTTCTTGCTGCTCGCTGTCGCTCACGTGGCCTCTATTCGTGTGCCATCACCGAACATGGCGATGTATGCAGCAATCAGCGTTTTCGCCGTCGCGTCATCGGTCGCTTTAGTCGGCCGCTCTCTCTGAGCAGCTCGTGGGCAGATTAGGATGAGATCTACGGAGACTGGCATGATCGGCGCGAGTAAACGGGCTCGTGGTACGGCTTCCTGCTGCGGACCGCTTCGTCCGCCTTTGCTCACGATTTTCCGGACCTTGTCGCCTGCGTCCTCGTCGCACTTGCTGTCGAGAACGTTGCGTTCCCCGAGTGCTGAAGACGGCTTGCGCCAGGTTTCCTGGTCGTCGTTGTCATTACCCTTTGGGGAATGCATCATACTTGCGATGGAGTGGCTGCCATGAATATGCGGCCTGACCCTATAGATGCATGTGATCTGTCCGAACGAGACCACACGAGGGGCTGGATCTATCGACAAGTCGGCGTTGAACCATTCATCCAATGCGCTGGTGTCCGCACGATTTACGGCGCAAGCAATCCGAGCGACGAGGTCATCGCCGCAATGAATGCCGCTGCCGAGGCTTTCGTCGACATGGATGAGCTCGCTGAAGCCGCAGGTAAAAGGCTCGCTGAGCTCACGGGCGCCGAATGGGGCGTCATTACCGCCGGCACTGCATCAACGCTAGTGTTGGCCACCGCAGCGTGCATTGCCGGAAATAATCCGGAGCTGATGTTGCGATTGCCGGACACGTCGGGGCTGCGCAACAAGGTGCTAATTCCCTCCGATCAGCGGTTTTCATATGAACAGGCGGTCCGCGCCGCGGGTGGCAAGATCGTCAGCATTGGTAGCACACAGGAGTTGGCGCAGGCGTTTGATGGAAGCGTTGCGATGATCTGCGTGCTGGGTCGCATGGAGGCTGCGTCGGTATTGCCAATAAGGTCACTCTTGCCTTTCGCGCGCGCACACGACGTGCCAATTCTCGTCAATGCCGCCGGGCTTTCACCAGGAAAGCCGGATCGCTGGATCAAGTATGGAGCCGACCTGGTGGTTTACGCAGGTGGCAAATATATCCGTGGGCCCCAATCCACTGCTATCGTGCTTGGCAGCGAACGGCTTTGTAAGGCTATCTGGTGGATTGGAGCGCCTCACCAGGCATTCGGACGGTCAATGAAGGTTGGCAAGGAGGAAGTGGTCGGCGCACTAATCGCGCTAGACCGCTGGATCAATTTTGGATCGGCCAAGGACGAGCGCGACCAGTGGCTTCCGCGCTTAAAGCGGATTGAGGCTCACCTTAACCTGCTGGGCGTTAGGACGGAAGTGCTTTCCTGGCCTGGTTCTGTTACAGCCATCCGACTGAAGGTCATCTGGGACCCTGATGTTATTCCGTTTAGTGCCGAACAGTTGAGACTCGCCCTATTAAAACAACGGCCGCGGATCCTGATCCACGATTTTTGGTCTACGCCAATCTCGATCATATTGGATCCCGTGAATCTTTCTGAGGATGACGCGGAGACCGTCGGCCGCGCCTTGGCAACCGCGTTCCGTAGCCCCCAGTCGATAGCTCAACCTACCCCCAACCTCCCTGCAAAAGTCAATGTCTCGGGCAGTTGGTGTCTCGAAATGCAATTCCTTCATGGTTCGGCGACACATCAGATCAACATTCAGCAGAACGGCAAACTAATATCGGGCGTTCATCACACGGGATCCTCCACCGGAGTTGTATCTGGTGAAGTTCATGGCCGCCATGTCCACTTTGAGGCTGCGCATGAGCAGTTGCCGATTTCGCTGTTCTACGACTTCGAGGGCGATTTCGCGGCGGACGGCTCCATCAGCGGAAAGGTTCGGCTGGGCGGTACCGCCAAAGAACATCTCGGGCCGGTTTTCAAAGGTCAATATGGTTTTGCGGAATGGCATGCAAGACACGTCCACCTCGCTCCGGATGATTCAGTCCCGCAGGCTGTCGCCCTAAGCCAGGGAAGACCCGAATGACCATTCAGAACGTGGACACACGGACTCTCCATCTCGTCATAGCGGTCCACGCCGACATATCGGCGCAATGCCGAGATCGATCCCGCGCACCAGATGTAAGCTCGAGCTGTTGCCTAAGGCGCCCTCGCCGGATCCCGTGCACGTCCATGAAAACCTGGTTTGGCTTATCCGGAACGTCAAAATGAACATCCATGCCCAGCAACAAAGAGAGCCAATCAGCCTTATAAGAACCACCCCTCCAACGCCAGATTGGATGGGTACCAAATTATCGAAAACGCTAGTTGAGCTGGCTGAACGAAATGAGCTCGAGAAGTTGTTGAGATATCACCGCTTCGGCGGAACGGAAGCTGATCGCCAAGCTGGAGCGACTTGGCTTGCAAAGCGCTTCGCTGTTGCGCCCTCAATTGATCGTATCCTGCTCACGAATGGAACGCAGAACGCGCTCCTAATCACATTAGTATGCGTGGTAGGAAGTGGTAACCTGCTGCTGACCGAGAGCTTGAGCTACTATGATTTGCGGCGGATTTCCGGCTTCTTGAACATCGATGTCAAGGGCATAGCGATGGACAACGACGGAGCGTTGCCGGACGCGTTTGAACACGCGTGCAAAACACTCAACCCCAAAGCTCTATTCCTTATGCCCACGGTTCATAATCCTACCACAATGATCATGTCGCGCGAGCGCCGCCTCGCGCTCGCCGACGTCGCGAGACGATATGGTGTTATGATCATTGAAGACGATGTTTACGGGTTCCTTCCAAAGGAAGCTCCGCCTTCAATTAGTGCGTTGGCGCCGGACGTCACCTGGTACGCCGCAGGCTTGGCGAAATGCATTGCTCCAGGCTTGAAGATTGCCTATCTCTTGCCGCCGTCCGCGGGCGCGGTGGCAAGCGCGTTCGATCGCTTTCACGCTACCTCGACCTGGCATGTCGCTCCCCTATCTGCGGTAGTGGCTCAAACTTGGATCTCTGATGGCACTGCCGAAAAGGTGTTGCTTGCTATTCGCAGTGAAGCGGCAGCCCGACAGGCAATCGCGGCGAAACTGTTCGCTCGTGCAACTTACCTGGCCAAGCCGGAGGCACTACACATATGGCTGACTCTTCCGCGCAGATGGACACAATCGAGCTTTATAGCCGCGGCAGCCAGGGCTGGGGTAGAACTTCGCCCCGGAAGCATGTTCGCCCTTGACGAGGAAAACGCCCCGAACGCCATTCGGATTGTCTTAGGTAGCCCGGAAACCCGTGCCAGCCTTGAGCGAGCTTTGATCGCCCTCAAGCCCCTCGTCCACGACTAGCAGGATGCTGAAAAAGACGTTTCGTGAGTCGGCTGGAGTGTGATTCTGTGCATGCGTTTGATTCCTTTGGATTGGGGACCTGGATGCGCGGCGAAGATAAGCATGCGGAACACCTTTTCAGCTACGTGCGGCTGGAGACACGGATCCCGACGGACCATCCGCTGCGAGCGATCCGGGAGCTCGTTGATGCGGCGCTTAAGGATTTGTCGCGGTCGTTTGATCGGCTGTATGCCCGCGAAGGACGGCCGTCGATCCCGCCGGAGCGGCTGTTGCGAGCGCTGTTGCTGCAGGCGTTCTACACGGTGCGCTCGGAGCGGCAGTTGATGGAGCAGCTCGACTACAATCTGCTGTTCCGCTGGTTTGTCGGATTGTCTGCGGACGATTCGGTGTGGGACGCGACCGTATTCTGCAAGAACCGAGATCGGCTGCTCGACGGCGATATCGCGGCAAAGTTTTTCACAAGCGTTCTCAACCTGCCGCAGGTGAGCAAGCTGCTGTCGAGCGAGCACTTCTCGGTCGACGGGACCTTGATCGAGGCCTGGGCCAGCATGAAGAGCTTTGTACCGAAGGATGACGACGGCAAACCACCTGCGGACAAGGGCGGCGGCGGGCGCAATGCCGAGCGCAACTTTCACGGCCAAAAGCGTAAGAATGACACGCATTCTTCGACCACTGACCCGGACGCCAGGCTGTTCCGCAAGGGCGCTGGCAAGGAAGCTAAGCTCTGTCACATGGGTCATCTGATGACGGAGAACCGCAACGGGCTGATCGTCGATGCGCGACTGACCGAGGCCAACGGCACCGCTGAACGGACGACCGCGCTCGACATGATCGAGGATAATGCCCACCCTGGCAGCACTGTGGGGGGCGACAAGAACTACGACACTGCCGACTTCGTCGCGGGCTGTCGCGAGCGCGGCTGCACCCCGCATGTCTCCCAGAACAATGCCAATCGCCGCTCGGCGATCGATGCGCGCACCACCCGCCATCCCGGCTATCGCATCAGCACCATCAAGCGAAAGCGGATCGAGGAGCCGTTCGGCTGGATCAAGACGGTCGGCGGGCTGCGCAAGACCCGTCATCGAGGCCGAGGCTTGGTGGAGTGGTTCTTTGTATTGACCGCAACCGCCTACAATCTCGTTCGCATCCCCAAAATTCTGGCAGCGACGGGATGAATCCGTCTGGAGCATCGAAAATGACGAAAAACGGCAACCAGAACCCGGCGTCCGACGCCGTTCGGACCTCATCGACCGTCGCCTCGTCGCGCTCATTGAGAAAATCGCTCCCGCAATCAGCTTTTTCAGCACCCTGCTAGTCCTACTGCGTCATAATTTTCACCGACTTCGAGGTGAGATTGGTCTGATGCAACAAGGGCATCGAGATAGTGTGGACACGAGAGCCGCGTTCAATCTTCTCCGAACGGTGGCAATCGAATTTGGGACGTGTCGTTCAGGCCGCAATGGCGGACCCCCTCGGTCGATTAGTTTCGGGAATTGCAGCTTCCTTGAACAGCTTGGTGGAGGCTGTTTCTGAGGGGGGAATCGTTTCTCGCTCGGAGACCAGAAATCCGTAGGCGGCAATGCACAGTGTTGCGTGATGGTGGAAGCCACGCCAGCTTCGCCCCTCGAAGTGGCCAAGGCCAACTTCCTGTTTGAGTTCGTGATAATCGCGCTCAATGCGCCAGCGCAGCTTGACGATATCGACGAACTGACGGAAGCCAATGTTCGCCGGAAGCGTTGACAACCAATATTTGGTCGGCGCCTCCTCGCCTGCCGGCCACTCGATCAGCAGCCATTCCTCCGGCCGGCTTTCGGCGCGCCAGTAATCTCGATGTGCCGGACGGACGCGCACACGGGCAAAGCGCGAGGACAACCGTTCTGCCGTACCCTCACGCCACGTGATCTTGTGCCAAGCATGTGATGGCAGGCCGATCGCAAGCTTCTTGGCCGAAATCGGTCGGTGCTTGCTGTCACGCCGCAGCAACTTTGGAGGTCGCCCGTTCCCCGACCACTTCTTCGGCGGCCGCGGCCCAGTTCCAGGCGTCCATACCGATGTTTGTGGCAGGATGCCAGCCACATAGCTCAGGCCAAGTGCGGTGATATCTCCACGCAGAGCGGTGTCGGTGCCATAGCCGGCGTCCATCAGTACCACGCCGCGCGGCAAGCCCGCCGCACAGGCCCAGCGCAAATGATCGAGTGCAATTGCCGGCTTGGTCTTGAAGGTAATCTCCTTGGGTACACCGGCTTTGCGCCGACGTGTACGGTCCGTCACCCACTCCTTTGGCAGATACAGACGATAGGCCACCGGCAAGCTCGCATGATGATTTGCAAGCGAAAGGGTCACGGCGACCTGACAATTGTCTTGCTTGCCCAACTGGCCGCAATATTGCCGTGCAACCCCGACCGAATGCCGGCCCTTCTTGGGAAAGCCCGTATCATCGATGATCCAAGCTTCGATCGGCCCGTGCCGTTCGATCTCCGGCAGCACCATCTCGCGGACCTTGGCCAAAACCTGCTGGTCCGACCAGTCGCCTTGACCGACAAAATGCAACAACGACTGATGTTGCGCTGCTGTCCGATCAGGAGCCGTGATCGCCGCCATCGGCTCGACACTCTTGCGATCGCAAGGCATCATCAGACCAGTGCAGTAATCGCGAAGTGGCTTGGCTCGGTCCGCATGCCCGATCACGCTCGTAAGACCCTCAACATACGCCGAAAACCGCGACGCCACGTCCCCCGATTTTGCCAAACCCATCTCAGCCTCTCCGCATGCTGAAAATTGAGTCTTTTCAAATATATGATTCTTCTCGGCAAAGGCCGCGACACTCTGACTCAGTAAGACTAGAAGCTGCTGGCGGGCAGATTACAACGACCCACGACCGCGCGCGAAGGTCGGATGGAGAATGCCCTCCGAATTGGGCTTCCCCTTCCGACCGCGATGAAACTGGCGTTGCACTATGCCGAACGTTCCGCGCCAGCTCCCGTCCCGGCCATTGCCCGAGAAGGCAAATCAAACGTACCTCGGCGACACCGGACTGCAAACCACTTGGGCGGAAGGTCAACTCTGAAACCAGCCATCTGTCCGATCTCGCTCCGGCTACTAGATTAGCGTTTTCTTGGTTCGAATCATATCAGGCGGCGTCGGCGAGTTTGTAGGACCACGTGTGGATGACCGGATGGCGATTGACGTCGTCGATACCGGCCATGATGCGCTCCTTGAGTTCGTGTTTTGAGGCCACCCGGATGTGGCGGAGGACTGAACGGGCGAACTTGGAGAAGAATCCCTCGATGAGATTGAGCCATGAGCCGTGCTTGGGCGTGAAGGTGAGCTCGAAGCGCCCGCTTGGTCGAGTGGCGAGCCAGGCTCTGGTTTCTTGCGAGATGTGCGCGGAATGATTGTCGAGGATCAACTTGATCGCAGTGTTCGGCGGATAGGCGTCATCGATAAGCCTGAGGAGTTCGACGAACTCTCGACTGCGATGGCGATCTTTGACAAGGGCGTGGACCTTGCCGGTGAGCAGATCAATCCCAGCCAACAGGCTGAGCGTGCCATGGCGTTTGTATTCATGATCGCGCGCAAAGGTGGCGTGGACGCCAGGCTTGGGTGGCAAATCCGGCGCCGTCGTTGCGATGGCCTGGATTCCCGGCTTCTCGTCGCAGGAAACGATCGTCACCGGTTTTCCCCGCTTCTTCTTTCCCTTGGCAAAGGCTTTCTTCAGGACTTCGACTTTCCGATAGACGCACAGGACCTCCGCCATCTTCTGTTCGAACTCGGCGTCGCGATTTTCAAGATAATAGCGCACCTTGTGCGGCTTGATTTCCTCTTGACCGAGGATCTTGCACACCGTTCCCTGGACCAAATTGGCTAAACACGCATGCCCCGCCGCCGGCCCTTGTTCACGCGCATGGCGCGCCAAGAGCCGCGTCGTCCACAACTCATGTGGATAGCCGTGGTCCTTGGCCTTGTCGCAGGCCAGCGACACCAACCAGGCTTTGGCCTCAGGCGTGATGGTTGGTTCCTTGCCCGGTCGCGGGCGATCGTCGAGGGCTGCCAGTGGGCCATCGGCCGGCGCCCGCTCGACACAGCGCTGCACCGTCTGATGATGGACCCCAAGTCTCTGGCCCACCGCGCAGAACGAAGGATTTTCCCGATACGCCAGCAGCATCTGCGCCCGCGACACGGCTCGCCAGTTCGATCCTCGACCGCGAAAGCGTCGTCAAGGTCGCTATCTCTTCATCACTCATTGCCAATTCGACCGCTCGCCGCCATCCTGCCATGATACAGCTCCTCGTTTCGCCGACCGCAAACGAGGAATCCGCCAACAGCCTGTCCGTTCCACCAATTCAGCCTGCTCCATCAGCCCAGGTTTCATGGAATCGGTCGTCTAGACAGCTTGTTTGATCAATAATTGGAAAGCACCGCAGTATTAGCAATATCGACGCTCTACCGAGATAGACCGATCTGTCAACGGACCTTCGTTGTTAACGCTAGGTACGATCGTCGAACCCGGCACCGTTCGCAATTTGCATCAATGCTGGCTGACTCGGCTCCGAGCTCGCTGGCAGGATTACTGGAGTTTGAAGCACGATGGCGTGACGATGTGCCGAGTAAGGGCAGATTTGCGCGCCTGACTGAGTCCAACGAAGATCGGTCTCGCGCTGACGCACACTTGCGCGATACAGCGGCGGGCCGAAACTTTGATTGTTAAGCTCCTGCGTAACAATCAACCGCGCGTTTGGCCCTCCAGATTCGGTTCGAATCTCTAGCAGGGTGCTGAAAAAGCTGATTGCGGGAGCGATTTTCTCAATGAGCGCGACGAGGCGACGGTCGATGAGGTCCGAACGGCGTCGGACGCCGGGTTCTGGTTGCCGTTTTTCGTCATTTTCGATGCTCCAGACGGATTCATCCCGTCGCTGCCAGAATTTTGGGGATGCGAACGAGATTGTAGGCGGTTGCGGTCAATACAAAGAACCACTCCACCAAGCCTCGGCCTCGATGACGGGTCTTGCGCAGCCCGCCGACCGTCTTGATCCAGCCGAACGGCTCCTCGATCCGCTTTCGCTTGATGGTGCTGATGCGATAGCCGGGATGGCGGGTGGTGCGCGCATCGATCGCCGAGCGGCGATTGGCATTGTTCTGGGAGACATGCGGGGTGCAGCCGCGCTCGCGACAGCCCGCGACGAAGTCGGCAGTGTCGTAGTTCTTGTCGCCCCCCACAGTGCTGCCAGGGTGGGCATTATCCTCGATCATGTCGAGCGCGGTCGTCCGTTCAGCGGTGCCGTTGGCCTCGGTCAGTCGCGCATCGACGATCAGCCCGTTGCGGTTCTCCGTCATCAGATGACCCATGTGACAGAGCTTAGCTTCCTTGCCAGCGCCCTTGCGGAACAGCCTGGCGTCCGGGTCAGTGGTCGAAGAATGCGTGTCATTCTTACGCTTTTGGCCGTGAAAGTTGCGCTCGGCATTGCGCCCGCCGCCGCCCTTGTCCGCAGGTGGTTTGCCGTCGTCATCCTTCGGTACAAAGCTCTTCATGCTGGCCCAGGCCTCGATCAAGGTCCCGTCGACCGAGAAGTGCTCGCTCGACAGCAGCTTGCTCACCTGCGGCAGGTTGAGAACGCTTGTGAAAAACTTTGCCGCGATATCGCCGTCGAGCAGCCGATCTCGGTTCTTGCAGAATACGGTCGCGTCCCACACCGAATCGTCCGCAGACAATCCGACAAACCAGCGGAACAGCAGATTGTAGTCGAGCTGCTCCATCAACTGCCGCTCCGAGCGCACCGTGTAGAACGCCTGCAGCAACAGCGCTCGCAACAGCCGCTCCGGCGGGATCGACGGCCGTCCTTCGCGGGCATACAGCCGATCAAACGACCGCGACAAATCCTTAAGCGCCGCATCAACGAGCTCCCGGATCGCTCGCAGCGGATGGTCCGTCGGGATCCGTGTCTCCAGCCGCACGTAGCTGAAAAGGTGTTCCGCATGCTTATCTTCGCCGCGCATCCAGGTCCCCAATCCAAAGGAATCAAACGCATGCACAGAATCACACTCCAGCCGACTCACGAAACGTCTTTTTCAGCATCCTGCTAGTGCTGTGGCCTCTAGCCGAGCGATCTGTTCAGGAGCTCCCTTCACCAGCTTCGCGTAGGGCGCTTTCCGTGATCTTACCGCCAAGCTCAAGAATTACTCGCGCAGCATCTCACCGCGATGCCGCGTTCGGGGAAAGCCGAGATCATATTCATCGCAGCTTCCTATAGGAGTTCGCGAGAAGACAATCATCGTTACTCGCCGAGAACAGAGCAAAACGAACCTTCGTTACAGTAACGTATGAAAAGCAGGTCGGTCCACTTGCCGCGATGCCTTCGTCTGCCAAGGAATAGCGCAGTTCGATCGGTGGCGATCAGCGAGTCCTCCTTCCTAGAACCGGCGTGTGCACTCATCTAGACATGCGACTAATTGCCTTCCGGGACTGCGGCCTTCTTACAGAGGCGCGTCAACCATCGACAAAAAGCACGAGCGATGTCGGGGGTGTCACTGCGATCGACAGCATAAGCCCGATATTGCATGCCGCTGGGAGTCCGTGATCCTGGTATCACATGCAGAACGCCCGCGCGCACGAGATCGCTGACAATGATCTCGGGAACTACCAGAAGGCATTTTCCTGTCATGACCGCCGGTAGGGCAAGGTAATTGTGATCATATCGCGCACCCGACTTTATATCTCTCGAGCTCAGGTTCATCGCTCGTAGCCATGTAGGCAGTATGTCGGGGCGCGATGTGATGTTCAGAATCGGCATCGATCGAACAACTGAGAGCATTCTGCCATTTACGTGGTTTGGTGCGCCCACACAGACGAGTTGCTCATTGTAGATTTCCCAATCGTCTGCCGGCTCGATGACAGAAAGGTCGCGCGTAATCAAGATGTCGAAATCATCGGAAGATGTCGGCGGAGACAATGAACTAACCACATCCACAATCACGCCGCCCATCTCAACGGAGAATGCCTGAAGGTTCGGAATTAGAAAAGAATATGCGAAGGTCGAAAGCGACGTGCGAACCACAATCCGATTGGCGTCCGGAGGATTCCGCCGACGCATTCTTTTGGCGGTGAAGCACACTGTATCTAGCGGTTCCGCGACGGTGTTCGCGAAAAGCCTGCCGAATTCCGTCAATTCGCTCCGACGACCGCGTCGTTGCACGAGGTCTGTCCCTAGGTATGCTTGCAGCACGGCCAGGTAGCGGCTGACCGAGCTCTGGGTCGCTCCTAATGCGCTCGCCGCGCGCGTCACGCTTCCTTCCCGCGCGATCATCACGAACGCTCGGATTGCGTTGAGCGGCACTTCATCGTCTTGGGCAGCCATCTTCTGCTCGGGCAAATTCCTGAAATCTCCGTCAGCTTTCATTGGCAGACCATTCCAAAATGGATGTTCCATCACATTATTCGATTTTTATAGCCGGATTGCTGCTTATTAGCGACTTCCACGCGCGAAATCGGATTCCGGCCTCAGCCGATAGGACCGGTGCGTTGAAAGCGTTTTACTGAGACGCACCTTAAGGCGCGCGTGAAGCGGTCGGCGCGATAGCTCTTCTTGCAGTCGACACTCCACGGCTTTCTGAATGAGAAAGCCGTTAACTCAATTTTCCGATCAAGGGCGCGCCGAGATGGCGCCTGAGCGTAGCTAAGGAGCTATCTATTACGTTAGAAATTCGATAGTCACGGCTTGATGAAATGATGTTTAGCGAAGGAAGCGAGCTTCAGCTGCCTTAACCTCGTCCATCTTTTGAAGTCTGAAAATCTCTTCGACCGGCAGAATGTCCTTATGGACGTTCTGGATGCCGCCGTCGGCCATGATCCTGCGGAAGGTCTCTTTCATGGCTGTTGCAGCAGCACGGATGCCGTAGTTGCCATAGATCATCATGCGGATATTGCCGAGCGCCTTGACCCGCCCAGCATCGAGATCCGGGTAAGCGTTCGGCACGACCACCAACGGAACCGTTCCGGTCCAGGCGCGCGAAAAGCTTACGATTTCCGAGGGATCCTTCTTTTTCGAATGGATCAGGATCAGGTCGGCGCCAGCATCCTCATAGACCTGTGCCCGATGCAGGGCTTCTGCTTCGCCGCCCCCTGCGATCAGAGCTTCGGTGCGGGCGATGACGAGAAAATCTGGGTCCCGTCTTGTCGCGACCGCGGCTTTGATCTTGCCTTGAAACTCTTCAATTCGCAGCAGCTCCTGGCGCCCGTCGGCAACAAGGCTCGTTACTTTCGGAAAGGTCTTGTCCTCGATAACGACCGCGCTGGCACCGGCCCGCTCGTATTCCCCGACGGCATGGATGACATTGATCGCATTGCCATAGCCCGTATCGATGTCGGCAACGACTGGCAGCGTCGTGCGTCCGGCGATCGCCCGCAGCATATCGAGATGCTGTGTCATCGAGATGAGGCTCATGTCCGGCAGCCCGTAGAGGGCTGATAGCTCGAAGCCGGAGGCCCAAAGACCATCAAATCTGGCTTCTTCAGCGAGGATCGCCGAAAGCGGGCTATGTGCGGCCATGATGTGGACAAGGCCGGTCTCGGCCATGCGGGCGCGGAGGCGTTTGGCAGGCGACATGGGAGATCTTTCAGGTCAGCGCCGCACAGGCGGCAATGATGGGCGTCGCAAGCGCGGACGAGATCCCCGGCGGACGAGGCCTAGGAAATGCGGATATGCGGCCAGGCCATGGTGCCGGGCACAATTGCCACGCCAAAGACAGCGAGCAGATGCATGGCGAAATCGCAGCCGGTTAGGATCACCTTCCTTCCAGAGTGTGCTTGCGGATAACACCTGCGCAGAGAGAACGCACCGTCGGGAACGTCGCACGATGCCCCTCGTCTTGGCTGGGCTTCTGCGCCCGTCCTCGGATAGCGCCTCCATGGCAGCGCATTGTGAAATTGAACTGCTCTGCGAGTACATCTGGGCCTCGATCGGGTTTACGGCCCTGCTCAGCGCCAGAAGCCCTGCGCCATAATCAATCCGCGCCCCGCTCATTCCATCGGCCATGGACACCCCGTTGACTAACAGCGTGCGCCCATACAAGTCCGGCGCGACTGCGGCCATCGTAGCGAACTCTCCTCATAGGTAAGCTTTGACAGATGTCGTCTTGCACCACCTGGATATCGCGGAGCGGCTCGATTCCTGCGGCCTGTTGTATTTCGTCCGCCGGCGTGGATAGCCCGGATGCCGCCCTCGCAAATCGGGGACGGCGTATCGAAATCCGTTCGGCCCACCTAAGTGTGCTCACATCAATGCCTTGATCGCACAGCAAGGCGGCGCGAGCCGTCATAACTCCGCTTCAGAGGAGCGGACGAGCTGAGCCGTTCTGCAACGAGAGCCAAGACCGAATACCTCCGCATTCCGAAGAATGGTTTTAAAGAGCCTCTAATCGCTTTCAAACGTTCGAGCCAATCGGGCTATCGCCTTATTGAGTGAAATGATCGAAGAATATGATCTCATCCTAGCAATCGTCCGTCAGGTCTTTTTGCCGCGCGCCTCATCCAGTGGAAGAGGATTCGCATGAGGATCGCGGTCACGATTGACCGTATAGGCGCGTTCCTGCATGCCGGCGAGGAGCCGCGCGTGCGACGGCGACAGCGTGAACGCCGCTACACATCGCATGTTCGCAAGCTCACATCGACTTTTTTGATGATCGTCATTCCGCCGTAGCAATTCGAGCCTCTAAGGTCTCGCACATGAGCGAGCACTTCCAAGCGCAATACGCGATTTAATGGTCGAGTCGGGCGTCCGCATTGATCGACAATCGTGTGCTTCTCTTTGCTCGTGATGGGCGGTCTTGGCACTGCCAATTTGATTTTTTCAGGAGACAGTGATGTCCCCTATCGACCTGACACGACGGCAAGCCCTGACTGGCGCTCTTGCGGCAAGCATGTTGGGCAGCACGCGCATCAAGGCCGCCGAGGGCGACGTAAAGAATTCGCGTCGCCGGCTGAGAGTCGCAATGTCCGGATTTCCTAACACATTCGATCCCGCCATTGCGACTGACACCGCCATTCGCCGCATCATGCCGCAGCTTTTCGATACGCTCATCGCATTCGATCACACCCGTGGCATGGCGCTGCGGCCAGCGCTTGCTGAACGTTGGGAGCGGATCGATGCGCAGTCGCTGCGGCTCTCGTTGCGCAAGGACGTGATCTTCCATGACGGAAGTCCGCTGACGGCCGAAGATGTCGCGTTCAGCCTCGGCCCCGATCATCTGTTAGGACCCGGACGGAGCGGAATGTCCGAGGCGCTGCAGTCGCTCGATAGGCTTAAGACCGTGCAGATCGTCGATCCCTACACCATCATCGTGCACGCCCAGGGCGGCGACGCCCTCCTCGAGCAGCGCCTTGCCGCCTGGGGATCGGAAATTGTCAGCAAGCAGGCCTTCACGGCGGCAGGCTCGTGGGAGCGCTGGACGGCGGCCCCTGTCGGCAGCGGCCCGTACAGGCTCGTTGGTCACAAGCTCGACGTCCATGTCACCTTGGCCGGGCATGACGCCTATTGGGGCGGGCGCCCGCCATTCGATGGTGTCGAGTACCGGATCATTCCTGAGCTCTCCGCGCGCGTGAACGGTCTGCTCGCCGGCGAGATCGACCTCATCACCGACATCCCGCCGGACCAGTTCGCAGGTATCCAGAAGCGCCCCGATCTGGAGGTTTTGGGCGGTGCTGTGCAGAATATACGCTCGCTCGTCCTCGACCAGTCTGATCCGGTACTAAAGGATGCGCGGATTCGCCGCGCGATGAGTCTGGCGCTCGACCGCAAGCTGATCGTGGAAAGCTTGTGGGAGAATCGGCTCCCGATCCCCAATGGTTATCAGCTGCCAAGCTATGGGGAGGGCTATATCGAAGATTTCCCACCGCTTGCGTACGATCCCGACAAGGCTAGGCAGCTGCTCGCAGCCGCAGGTTACAAGGGTGAGCGGATCACTTATCGGCTGCTCAACAACTACTACCCCAATCAGGTGTCTGGCGCTCAGACGATGATCGAGATGTGGCGTGCCGTAGGTCTGAACGTCAAAATGCAGGTGATGGAGAATTTCGCCCAAATCCAGCGGCAGCCAGTGCATGCGATTTACGACACGTCCAACACCGCGCTCTTTCTCGATCATCTCGGCCATCCCTGGCGCGAATATGGCCCGAACGGCACGCTGCCGAAGCGGGGCGGCATCTGGCGGAACGAAGAATACTTCGTGCTGGGCGCGAAACTTCAGGAGACGGTCGAACCCGATAAGCGCCGGACGCTCATTCGGCGCATGCTGGAGATCGTCAATGACGTCGATCCACCCTGCGTGATTCTGCATGTGTCTGGCCAGTTCTACGGCAAGCGCCGCGACGTGCCATGGTTGCCGGGGCTGATGCTCGACCTCAACTTTGGCCCGTTCAATCAAGCCCTGACCCGGACACGAGCTAGATGACGGACACCGCCAATCCGCCATTACGCGACACGCAAGGAACTGAAAGGCCTCCGATGGAGCCGATCGTCGAGATTGTTGATCTGCGTGTCGCCTTTGACGGCCTGCCGGTGCTGCACGGCGTCGACTTCAGCATCAGGCGTGGCGAATCGGTGGGTATGGTCGGTGAAAGCGGCTGCGGAAAATCTGTGACTTGGCTAGCGGCGCTCGGCCTTTTTGCCGCAGCGCGCCCGGACAGCGGGCAGCGTGAGGCTGGCTGGCGAGGAGCTTCTTCGTGCGCCAGCGTCTTGCCTCGACAATGTTCGCGGCGGCCGCATCGCCATGATCTTTCAGGATCCGGCAAGCGCGCTCAATCCCGTCCACAAGGTGGGCGACCAGATCGCCGAGGTGTTGCGGCTCCATCGCGGGCTGGAGCGGCATGCCGCAAAGGCTGAGGCTCGGCGCCTGTTCGACCAAGTCGGCATTCCGGACGCAGCGCGTCGACTCGATGCCTACCCGCACGAATTCTCCGGCGGGCAGAACCAGCGCATCATGATCGCCATGGCGCTGGCGGGACTGCCGGATGTCTTGATCGCAGATGAGCCGACAACGGCTCTGGATGTCACTATCCAGGCGCAGATCCTTGAGCTCCTGCAGCAGATCCAGCGCGAGACAGGCATGGCACTTGTCTTAATCTCACATGATCTCGGCATCGTCGGCGAGGTGTGCGAGCGCGTCCTCGTCCTTTATGCCGGGAGGGTCGTGGAGGAGGCACCCGTCGATCGCCTATTTGCTCACCCGTCCCATCCTTACACACGGGGTCTTATTGGAGCCCTGCCAAGCCTGGAGGCGCCGCAGCGCCGGCTATCGGCAATTCCGGGTGTCGTTCCGAGTGCGGCCGATCTTCCATCAGGCTGTGCCTTCGCTGCCCGCTGCGAGCTACGGGTCGAACGATGCGCCCAATGGGCCGTCGAGCTTTCTTCCGTGAGCGATCATTGTGGTCACAAAGCCGCTTGCCTGCATCTGGCAGGTCAATTCGCGGCCACCGAGGTAGTGGCCGCATGATGGCTGCGCCCCTCCTGCAGGCGGACGGGCTCGTCCGCCACTACCGCCTACGACATGGCATGTTCGGTCATTCAGCCACGGTTCGGGCTGTCGATGGTCTTTCTCTCTTGCTGGAGAGCGGCGAGACGCTCGGACTGGTTGGGGAATCTGGCTGTGGTAAATCCACGACCGGCCGACTCCTGATCGGCCTGGAACGGCCGGATGCCGGCACCATCAACTTTGCCGGCGAGACTATGCCGCCCGAAGGCCATGCTCGCTGGCGGCGTCTCAGAACGCGTATTCAGATGGTGTTTCAGGATCCGCTCGGAGCGCTCGATCGGCGCCTGACGATTGGCACTCAGATCGCAGAGCCTCTCGAAATTCACCGGCTCGGCTGCAAGAGCGAACGTGCGGAGCGGGTTAACGTGCTGCTCGCAGACGTCGGGCTTAGGCCAGATCACGCCGCGCGCTATCCGCACGAGCTCTCTGGAGGCCAGCGACAGCGCGCTGTCTTGGCGCGGGCACTTGCCACGGATCCGGACCTTATTCTCTGCGATGAACCGGTCTCAGCGCTCGATGTCTCGATCCAGGCGCAAGTGATCAATCTTCTTGCCGACCTGAAGGACCGTCGGCGCATGGCGATGATCTTCATCAGCCATGACCTGCGCGTGGTGCGGCAGATCAGCGATCGTATTGCTGTGATGTATCTCGGCAGGATCGTTGAAGAAGGCTTGTCCGACTTGGTCCTGCGGGATCCTTTGCATCCCTATTCGCGAGCGCTCGTCTCCGCCGTGCCAGTACCGGGGCATCG
This sequence comes from Bradyrhizobium sp. RDI18, assembly GCF_043203335.1. Lineage (NCBI taxonomy): Bacteria > Pseudomonadati > Pseudomonadota > Alphaproteobacteria > Hyphomicrobiales > Nitrobacteraceae > Bradyrhizobium > Bradyrhizobium sp. RDI18. The sequence continues at coordinate 2,478,478 of NZ_JBICRN010000008.1, forward strand.
CCGGGAGCGCACAATTCTACGGGGCGATCCACCCAACCCTGCTGCGCGGCCGAGCGGTTGCACCTTTCATCCGCGCTGTCCGGCAGCACTCCCTCTGCGCGCAGATCGTGCCCGAGCTCAAATTGGCCGGAACGGGACGGCGGGTCGCCTGCCACATCGTTAATGGTCTCGGTCAGGAAACTGAGGACGCAATCTGATGGCGCGATTCTTTGCGGTCCGGCTAGCGCGCGCGCTGCTCACCATTGCCATGGTGGTCACCTTCGCCTTCATCGTGCTGCGTGCCTCAGGCGATCCCGCGCGTGCGATGCTCTCGCCGGAAGCCCCCGCCGCGGCGGTCGAGGCCTTTCGCAGGGCCTGGGGTCTCGATGCGCCACTCTGGGTCCAATTTGCGAAATATCTTCTCGCCATCGTTCATGGAGATCTCGGCCAATCGATGCGCGACGGGCGCGGCGCCGTCACGGTTGTTGCCGAGCGTATTCCTGTGACGCTGATGCTCACGGTACCAGCCCTTGTGCTCAATCTCCTGCTCGGTATCCCGGCCGGGATCTACGCAGCCCTTAAGCGCGACACACTCTCGGACCGTCTGGTCATGGCACTGGCGGTGGCAGGATTCACCGTCCCCTCCTTCGTCCTTGGCCTTTTGCTCGTACTTGCCTTTGCGGTCGAGCTGAGCTGGTTTCCCTCCGGGGGGACAGGCAACTTGCGCCACATGGTGCTGCCTATCGTCACACTTGGCCTGGGCGGCGCGGCCGTTCTTGCCCGCTTCACTCGTAGCGCGATGCTTGAGGTGCTCGGGCAGCCCTATATCAGGACTGCTAGCGCCAAGGGCGCACCATGGCATAGAGTTGTGACCGGCCATGCACTGCCCAATGCCGCCATTCCGGTCGTGACCATCGTCGGGTTCATGGTCGGCAATCTCATCGCAGGAACGGTGCTTGTCGAAAGCGTGTTTTCCTGGCCGGGTCTGGGCAGCCTGCTCGTCGTCTCGGTCGTGAGCCGCGATCTTGCTGTGGTGCAGTGCATCCTGCTCATCGTGGCGGCTGCCATGATCGTGACCAACCTCGCTGTTGACTTGCTTTACGGCGTGCTCGATCCGCGTCTGCGCGATACCTCCTACCCGGCAGGAGGAGCCTAGATGTCGGACATCTCCGCTGGACAGGTCCCATCGCCTTCGATGACGCGGAAACTGTTGTGGCGGCGCGATCGCGCCGTCCAGGTCGCGATCCTCTGGCTGGTTCTCATGCTGGCTATCGCCGTCTTCGCAGATCGCCTGGCTCCTTACGACTACGCGGCGCTTGATCTTCGCAACCGGCTCGCTGCGCCCATAGCCTTCGGCGGCAACGTCACACATCTGCTCGGCTCGGATGAACTGGGCAGGGATGTGCTGGCGCGCCTGCTGATATCGATTCGCATGAGTCTTCTCATTGCCTTCGGCGCCGCCTTAATAGGTGCCTTCGTCGGCACCCTGCTCGGCTTTCTGGCCGCTCATTTCCGCGGCTGGGTCGAGCAGCTCATCCTCGCGTGCGCTGATTTTCAGGCAAGCATGCCATTCCTCATTTTGGCGCTCGCAGTGCTTGCCTTCTTCGGCAATTCTCTGCCGCTGTTCGTAGCTCTCCTTGGCCTCCACGGCTGGGAGCGCTATGCTCGCGTCAGTCGGGCGCTTGCTATGAGCTCGACCGCGCAGGGCTATGTGATGGCTGTACGCCAGCTCGGCGCAGGACCATGGCGCCTCTATCTGCGCCATGTCCTGCCGAATATCGCCTCCACCTTGATCGTTACCATGACGCTCGCCTTTCCGGAAATCATCCTGCTCGAGAGCGGGCTCAGCTTCCTCGGTCTTGGCGTGCAGCCGCCGCTCACCTCACTTGGCAACATGGTCGGCTACGGACGCGACTATCTGACCCGTGCACCGTGGATCCTCGTGCTGCCCTCACTAGTCATCTCGCTCACGACGCTGTCCATCTCACTTCTCGGAGACTGGCTGCGCGATCGACTCGACAAGACATTATCCTAATGGCTTCTGTGACCAATCCTGCCCGACAACGACGGGTCATTCTGGTAAGCTTCGACGGGCTTCGTCCCGATCTCATCAGCCCGGCCACAACGCCGCATCTTGAGAGGCTACGGCGCAACGGCGTCACGCTCGCTCGGCACCGCACCGTGTATCCGAGCGAAACGCGGGTCGCCATGCCGAGCCTGGTTACCGGCACGTCTCCGGGACGCCACGGCATGATAGGCAACAAATATCTCGATCGCACGTCGGCGCCCTCGCGCTATATCGATACGGCCGATGATCGGCTCATTGAGGCGCTCGATAGCGCCAGTGGCGGACGTCTCATGGGGGTGTCGTCACTTGGTGAAATCCTTGCCGCTCACGGCAAGACGCTCACGGTGCTCGCCTCGAATTCTGCCGGCACCACTTGCCTACTCAATCACAAGGCGCGCTTGCTGGGCCATTTCACCGTCTCTGGCCATTATAAGCGCCTCGCCACTTCTCGGCCGCTTCTCCAGGCCCTCGAGGCTCGGCTCGGCCCGTTCCCACCGCCGCCGCCTCAGGGCACGCCCGATCTGGCCTCCCAGAACTTCCTGACCTCGGCTTTGCTGGACATGGTCTGGCCCCAGCTTCGGCCCGACGTCGCTATCCTGTCCTTCGCAGAGCCCGATAATTCGTCTCATTATTGCGGAACAGCCGAGACGCGAACCTTGGAAGCCCTCTCTTGGGTCGACAATCAATTCGGCCGCGTGCTGGACTGGTGGGAAGCGGAAGGCAGGCAGCAAAACGTACATCTCGTCGCGCTCTCCGATCATGGCCATGTGACGGTTCACGCGCATGCTGATGTGCAAGGGACCCTGAAAGCTGCTGGATTTCGGTGCGGCCCTGCCCCGGGGCAAGATGTAGACGCGGCTCTCGTTCCTGGACAGGTGGGCGCCATCTATCTGGCCGATCCGTCCGTGAGGAACATTCGACGGGCCGTGGCAGCCATGACCGAGGCGCCCTGGTGTGGACCGATCTTCACCGCCGGCCACAATGAGCTCGACGGCGTGGCACCCGGCAGTTTCGCGCGCCAGCTTGTTATGATGGATCATGCCCGGTCTGGCGACATCCTGTTCTCCTATCGCGCAGACGACCAACTCGATCCATTCGGTATCGTTGGCCGGAGCTGGTCTAATGACGCGCCAATCGGTCTTGGAGTCCATGGCGGGCTACACCCGAGGGAGATGGCCTCATTCGGCATTCTTGCCGGGCCTGCTTTCCGCTCCGACAGCATTTCAGAAATCGCCTCAGGACTCTGCGACATCGCACCGACGATTCTGCATCTCCTGGGGATTGCCGCGCCAAACGGAATGGAAGGACGGGTTCTCACAGAAACGTTTGCGGCAGCGGCGGATATTGCGCCTGCTTCGATCGTAGAGACTGTGCATGAAGCAAGTACCCCCGCCTACCGCCAAACCTTACGCCGCGTTCAGGTAGAGATGGCCACTTACATCGATGGCGGTTGGGCCACTGGCACCCCGTGACAGATAGTTGTTGTCGAATGTTATGGATTTGCGAGTCGCCACCAGGAATTTGGTTTAAACATACAGGACCCTGTCACTATGCAGACAAGGTCCGGCTTCGAACGTTGATGGCACGCACATCTGTCCCCCATCGGATGTCTTGCACAGAATGAGCAGTCTAAACGAGGTATGCGATCTGATTGCCGCGTCCCGTGAAATCATGAGGATGGGGAAATAGGGCTCGCGCCCACAATGAAGGAAGAACACCATGACACCCGCTCAGGGAAGCACCGTTCGGAATTGTCGTCCAACTTGGAGAGCTCTGGTGCAACGGCGGGCCGACTTGCGGACATTGGATGTGCATGATGGGCACGGCGTACTGGTCATGAGCAGTTCGAACTGCGACCCGGGCCGGTTGAAACCGTCCCGATCTCATGTCGTAGCACAGCGGCTCCTAGGAGCCTGTCCAGTTAGCTTTGGGAAGGCAGTTTTATCTTGATAATGGCGGCTCAGGCGGCCCTTGCGAGCTTGACGAGGTTGTGAGCGGTGCAGATGAGCGCCCATTCTGCGCTGACCTTTTCGATGCCGCGCAGCAGGAATTGCCTGAACCCTCTTGCCTGTTTGATCTGTCCGAAGACGGCTTCGACGATCTGCTTGCGCAAGCGGTAGCGACTTCGGTAGCCGGCGCGCTTGAGCTTGGTGCTCATCCTGGCGATCAGCGAGCCGGGTCTTGAAGCCTTTTTCGCGGTGGCGGATTTGGTGCCGTGCTTCTGCCTTCCGGTGGCGATGTAGCCCTCGATGCGCCGCCGTTTGATCGTGCGAAGATTGGTGTCGGAGCAGTAGCCGGCGTCGGCCGATACTTCGTCGGGATTGGTCCCCAGATTGGCCCTGATCCCGTCGAGCAACGGCGCCAGTTGCGCCTGATCGCTGGAGGAACTGGTCAGCGTCTGCGCCACGATGATCTGATGGGCACCATCGACCGCGGCCTGGGCGTTGTAGCCCTGGATGTAACCGTCCTTGGTCTTCAGGATGCGGCTTTCCGGGTCGGTGAAATTGCGTTGCGCCTTGCCGTCGGGCTCCGTGTTCGGCGGCGCGGACGTCTTGCCGTTCTTTTGCCCCCTTCGGCGATGCGGCGCTCCTCGGCTTCGGCCCGCGCCTTGCGCTCCGCCTCGGCTGCGGCCTTGGCTTCGGCCTCCAGCGCGGCCTTGGCCTCGCGGATCTTCTCAAGCCGCTTCTGCTTGTCGGCCACCCAATCGGGCATCTCGTCGCCGCGCTTGTCGCCGTAGAGCTTATCCTCCTGCGCATCGGCGGCCTCCGCCGCCTTGAGCCAGCGGTCGACCTCCGCTGCAAGCTCCGCTTCCCGCTTCTTCATGCGATCATAGCTCATCGCCTTGTGCTTGGACGCGTTCGCCTTGATCTTGGTGCCGTCGAGCGCAACGTGCCCGAGCTTCACCAACCCGGCCTTCTCGGCCAGCTGATGCCATTGGCCTACCCCTTCCGATTTCCAAACCTGAGTGGCGCGAACTCCACGAGCGACTGGTTTGTTCGAATGGCCTTACCGAAGGCATAATCTATGTCCAGGTAACTCGAGGCGCAGCCGAGAGGGAGTTCACATTTGGGAAGAATATTACCCCGCTGATCTTTGGTTTCACTCAAGAAAAGCATTTGTGCACGGGAGAACGGTTGCAGAATGGTGTCTCCACAGAGCTCGTTGATGACTTGCGCTGGAAACGCAGAGATATCAAGTCAACGTCTCTCCTTGCCCAGGTCCTAGCGAAACAACACGCTTCCTTGAAAGGTGCGGCAGAAGCGCTACTGCACGAAGACGGGATAATCACAGAGGGTGGATCGACTTCCGTGTTTGCTGTTGATCGCGACGGTATTCTTCGCACTCATCCACTTGGAGGATCCATTCTTCCCGGCATTACCCGCGGCGTTGTACTCGAACTTGCGCGCAGCAATTCAATCGAGCTATTGGAGCAACCGATTGAGCTGGATGCGTTGTTCGAAATGCGGGAAGTATTCCTAACGGGTTCGACATACTTTGTCGTACCGGTCGTTAAGATTGGTAGTATACAAATCAACGACGGCCTGATTGGCCGCCCTGTAACAAAAAGACTCCAGAAGCTCTACATCGATCGCGCAAGGGCCCTTCGCGTTGCTGGCGTATAGCGTCGCTATCGGCAAGGTGCGGCACATGCTGGTATTCAGCTTCCGATGGTCAGCTGTTCAAACATCGGGCACCGAAGCGGTTGAATAGACCTCCCGGATCCGTCGCTTCTCAGCCGTCCGGCGCAGCTCTGGAAAACGAGAAGTGCAGGTCTTGCGAAGAGATGCGAGCTCGGCGCGAGTCTTGCAGGATCCGGTCAGGTCGCCTTTGCGCTGCGCCAGAGGCCCGCCATCGCCTCGCGAGCTCTAACTACTCAATCAGCCGAGCGGGGCGGCAAAGCCGATCGCTCTCGCGCAGCCAGGTTGGTCTGCGGTCATCTGCACGCGTCTCGTCAGTCATCGGTAGTTCCTCAAGCAGGCTGGCGTCAACTAGGCGATGCTACCCCCGATTCCTCTTCGACCACCGCGAAGGCATCCCCGCTGTTTGAGGCTCACAAGCAGAAGGATTTTCTCCAAGGAGCTAAACAGTCCCCAGAGAAGGCGCCCTCCGTCTACGCTTGAGGTGGCGTTTTCTCGGCAGATACACATTCGTTTTGCCGCACTGATTTCAACACACAAGCAATCCGCGGAGTGCGTACATTTTCTTGGATTCTCCGAGACCGGTCAGAGATCGCAACTCTTGGAAGTCGTTGTTGAAGATTTCGGCCTCATTTCATCAATGCCACCAAGCTGCACGACGGCTCGTCTTGATCGGATACATACTAACACAAATGCAAGTATGCTTCCCATTGCGCAGACCGCAAGAGATACGAATGCATTTGAGATTCCGTGCTGACTTTGGATAGAACTGAAGTACAATGGCGCAAACGATGCCGTTGACAATCGGAAACCGGTTATCAATCCAACTCGACTTCCGTAGCCGTCTCGTCCGAACATCGATAGTGGCAGCGTTCCGCGACAAATGCTGTTTAGACCTGAGCTAAACCCAAGTAATACTACGAAAATCGTAACTCCAACGATGGTTTCAGAAGCGAGGGCAATGACGACCGTGGCCGCGGAGAGCAGAACACATGAGAGAATTGTGAGTTGAATTGCAGCAATCCTTTCCGTGAGCGAGGCTGCAAACAGCCGTATTAGGACCTGTGAAGGCCCGAAGAGTGCTGAAACGAAAGCTCCTTCGAGACTCAAGCCAATCGATGAGAGGATTGGGATCATTTGGCCAAGAAATGCTGAGAAGACAAATGTGCTGAGCGAAAATCCCAACGTTACCAACACAAAATCAAACACATTTGGAGAGGACGGCGAGCGCACTTGCAAGTCACGGATCTTGTTTTGATCCGTAGAGCCCGCAGAGGTCATCCGAACAGCCCATTCGATTAGCGGAAGGCTAACGAGAATATTGGATGCCGCATAGATCCAAAGGATTTCTCTCCAGGAGATAAACGAGAGCAGCAGGGAGGTAAGCGGCCAGAATAATGTTGACGAGAAACCAACGATCAAGGTCAACACTGTGATTTGCCGCTTTGCACGGACTGCATCTCGCTGGACCAAGAAAACGAATGCAGCCTCATAGAAAAGAAAAGCAGACGCAATCTGCATGCCGAATAGTGCGATGGCGAACACGACCGCGCTCCAAGAAATTGCTGCTATCCCTAAGCTACTAGCTCCAACGGCTGCGGCGATTTTCATCGCTCTGCCGGCGCTATATCGGTCCATAAGACGACCGGCTATCAAGGACGTCAGCGCACTCGCAAAAAGCGCCCAGCTAAAGCAAGCGAATATCCATTCATTTGAGGTTGCGAGGTCAAGGGCAACCTTGTCGGCAACGACAGCAACGCAATAATAGAGTGTGCCGTAGCTGATGATTTCTACACCGCCTAGTGCCGAGACCACAAACGTGTCCTCGTTCCAGATGGTCGCTAGCCTTCTCTTCGGTTCGGTTCTCATATTTTGCCGGCCGCAGCTCGCGATTATTAAATCGTTGTCTTTGAAACTGAGCTGGGATCACTTGCCGGGCCACATATATCGAGGTTGGCTGTCATCTCACGAAGTCTGATCGCCCGCATCTAGTAACTCCAAGATAGAAGTGACCGCAGAGTGGTTGTCTGAAAGGGCCCTTCGAAGATGGAATATGGCGCGAACCCGAGCGAGCTTTGTGCCGTCGAACGGCTAGGCACGACCGACATCGAGCAGAACGACCATAAATGACTTGCTCAACTCGCCGCTCAAATCGGTGCAAAGCCAGCGAGCGAAAGCACCAGATCGATGGGCAAACACAGCGAGATCACCCATACGACCAATCCTCAGGTCAAGTGCGCTATGGAAAACGTCAGTCACAAGACTGACCACGACAAGTACCAGACCGATTGCGAACACCACGTCGTGCACCATCGTGAAATGCCGATGAATCGCGGCATTCACGATCCAGCTGCCCGTGCGCGGAGCGAGTGTGCCGCCAGTTTATTTGTTCCTATCTACCACCGCGCGTCGATGCGCGGCAGCCGTTGACAGCTCTCCGCCGGGATTGGCAAGGACCGTGCCAACGCGTACTGAGATGGAAAACGCGCGTTCGGAAACTTGATAGCGTGTACTCGGTTAACGCGGAAAACTCGGCATTACAGCGCATCCGCAGACGCGCGCGTTTGGAAACAATAGAGTGCAAAGACGCCATCTGGAGTCTGGCCGCTGCGCGCTTCGCGTCATCAATGTCTGAATGAAGACGGCCAATGTCGGAACTCAAACAAGAGCGGCTCAGGTAATCCACAGGAGCACCTGTAGATGACCTGCCACATGCCTCGACACCGAGGCTCGACCGCTCGGATCAAGTGTTTGAGGTTGGCGAAGACCTGCTCGACCGGATTGAGGTCCGAACTGTAGGGCGGCAGGAACAGCAAATGTGCCACCGCGGCGTGGAGGATCGCCAGTACGGAGCGCCGCGATCATGGCTGGCAACGGCTGTGTGGCACTCACAGTGGTCAGGCCTTCCTGTAGGAGATCAGATTCCTCATGTGAGTCTGGAAGAACTTCGTCAATTGTCCAATGTACTTGGCATCACGGCGCCACAGTGAATGATCTGGATGCCTTGGCAGACTTGGACTAGGAAACGGTGGTTCCGTGGTGTCAAAATTGATGTACGTCGATCCGACATTCGTCACGATCCAATAGAAGCTCCTAGAGAAGAAGGCTTCCTGTGGCGCAAGCCCTTCCAAAGCGATGCCCGGGTCGCACTGATGTCACTGACGGACAAGAACTTACAAGCATTTGGCGAGCCTCGCATCACAACAGGAAGCACTCGATGAGGGTGCCGTCAGGAATGTGGTTGGAATTGTCGTAGCGCAGGCTCCGAGAATTTGAAGATAACGTTTCAGGCGGCGAGGTCAATTGGCTGAGCGATGGGTTTTTCGGCGAGCGTTTTCCAGCCGTCGACTTTGCGCATGTTGATCTGGCCGGAGGCAAGCAAAGCCCAGAACAACATTGCAGCGGTTTCGGCAGAAGGCAGCACGGTTTGCGTCTTGATGCGTCGCTTGAACTCCTCGTGCAGCCGCTCGATCGCATTGGTGGTGCGCGCGCTCTTCCATTGTTCGGGAGGCAGGCGGGTGAAGCTGAACAGGCGTGCGCCGGCTTCCTCGAGGCTGTCGGCAACGGCACGGTGTTTGAGGCGCCATTTACGAATGAAAGCCTTGCGTCGCGCTTCGATCTGCTGGCTTGTTTCTGCGTAGATCATATCGTTGTAGTCGGCGGTGATTTCCTCGTGCAGGCGCTCCGGCGCGTGCGCGAGCAGGTTTCTGTGCTTGTGCACCGTGCAGCGTTGGAGTGGCACGCTGCCCCACACCGCGGCGATGGCGCTGTCGAGCCCCGCCGCGCCATCGACGATGAGGAACTCAGGCCGCTGCAAACCGCGCCTGGTTAGATCGTCAAGCACACTGCGCCAGGCCTCGGCGCTTTCACCGCCCATGTTCTTGATCGCGAGCAGAACTTTCTGTCCGTCGGCGCGCACCCCCAAGACGACAAGCAGCGAAATCGAAGTGGCTTTGCGGTCGAGCCGAACGCGAACCACCGTACCGTCGAGGATCAGCCTGACGATCGGCTCGTCGGCCAGCGAGCGGGTATTCCAAGCGTCCCAGTCGGTCTTCACCTTGCGCCAGGTTCGGCTCACCGTGTCCTTGCTCACCGCGCCGCCAAACAGCGCCGTCAACGCCCGACGAACCCGCCGCGTGTTGGTGCCGGCCAGATAGGTGGCGGCGATCACCGCATCCGCCGCGATGGTACGGCGCTGGTAGGCCTTCAATGCCTTGCTCTTCCATTCGGTCGTACCGCCGTCGGGGGTGTTCAATCGCGCGCGCGGCACGGCCATCTCGACCGGGCCAAACGTCCCAAGCAGCGAGCGCGACCGGTGGCCATGACGATGGCCGGTACTCCCCTCTGCCGTGCTGGCTTGCCTGCCCGCGTCCGGCGCAATACGCCCATAGCAAGGTCGGGAAAGCACCGCATCGAGTTCCTCCTCCATCATCGTCTCGATGAAATCGCGCACCCGGCCGCGCACTCCAAATTCGATCGGGTCAAACCAATTGTCGAAAAGCTGGGGGGCTGTCTCCGCTGCATGTGTCGCGGAATCAGGCTGCATGGTATGCTTCTTCATGGCGTAGTCTCCAGCCCAGCGCGCTAACGCCGGGTGATTCGAGGTTGAACACCCCGCAGACTACGCCAACTTCAATTCCTACCAATCTCGCGACGGCACCTCGATGAGTTCGTTTTGATGAATTCGGTATTCGCGAATTGACTGAGTTCGCTAGCAGCGTCAGTGCACTCAGGCATCGCCTAGAAAAAGCTCGATTGAAAGTCGCTCTGGATTTCTGAGGACCAAACGCGCAATCCCCATAAATGGGCGCGGGTGCCTAGTCGCGTTAACTCCGAGGCGAGACACAATGCAGTTAAAGTAAGGGGTGCGCGTGTCCTCCCAGGACCTCTCACTGTGGCCCTCCCCCAGCAGCTACTGGTTCTACGGGCATTGCCGTGTGGCTTCTGAGAAAGCCTTGATGGGCCGCCTCGATCTGCCGGCCCCCTCAAGCGAAGTGTTTTCGGAGCCCGGACGTCGTGCCGATTTCTCTTGTGGCTCGCTTCTACGTCGCTTCGAGACGAATATAAGCCGAGTGTCGACAGAGAAGCCTTTAGCAAAGCTGGACGCTGGCCAGTCCCTTAGATCTAGAGCCTCCGGACAGGGGATCGCTGACGAGCAGACCTTTCTCGAGGCGTCACGTAGCTCTGGAGTTGGGCGGAAGCGAGCGCCGCGCGTGAGCCTCTCGGTTAGCTTGGAGCTCCCGAGCCGAAAATCGCGAACGATACGGCGCGCTAAGCAGCAACACAAAAAGCGCCCTGTTGGCCTCATAGCTGGCCGCGGATCGGCTGCTTCTTGAACCCATCATTACCAGCGTGCCTTCGATGGTGCAGACCGACCATAACCATCTTCGCTTGCGCTGCTTTAACAAAAGCTCGAATACTGGAAATCGATCAGACATCGCATCAGCCCCTGAAGCCATGACCTTTACCGTAGTCTGCATTCCTGCATTATAGCCCAACTAGGCGGGTGCCGATCTATCTGTTGCGCATGCTGGTTCTACGCGCACTGCCGTGTGGGTTTCTAAGAGGCCTTGATGGACGCCCGTTACCCTCGCGGCTTGCAACTCAGACATAGCTTGATCCGCATCCCGCCTGAGCGTCCAGGCTTCGATCTCGATTACATCCTCGATGCCGCGGCGAGCTTCCGCAGATTTGGAGACGGGTGGCCTATCGGGCTTCCGATCACGCTCGGCTACCTCGGTTGGGCAGCTCCCAAGTCAGATAGGGCTCGAGCCGGGTCTCGAGGTAGCAGCACCATCCGTTGGCAGTGGCACGAAGTAGCTGGCCGCATCCCTCGTGCGCGCTTCGCTATCGGACTGCTCGGTTTCGGCCAAGTCCTGCCCAACGCAGAACGCTCTCTCTTCTGCTCCGGTAAGCACGATCGCACTCACGTCGTTACGCTCGCAGGCGACCGCCAGCTTGTCTCACATGTGATCACGCATACTTAGGTAGACGCATTGAGGCAATCTGGCCGATTAAAAAGGATCAGGAGAACGCTCTATAGCACTTCGACCTATACTTTATCCGCCGCTGCAATTTTCTTCGGCTATTTGCCGCAGTTCACGAGCATTACTGGGCTGCGCGATGCTTTCAGCGTCCCACGTTACAGCTCCGTCGGTCGGCGACTCGGTCTTTTAGAATTCGCTAAGTTGGTCCGCGTGGGAATTCGTCGACGAAACTCCGGTATCGCGGATCTTAGTAGTAGACGAGATGTCTTACACATTTGAATGAGGTCCAGCGAGTCGAGGCTTGCACCTGCCACTCGGGCATAGGTGCCTGGAGCTGGACGCCGCTGCGTCCAGATGCGAACTACCTCAACACTGATCGTGCCGACCCAAGCCAGCAAGATCGATAACGACGTGGTCCGGATGACCCGCATCATTGGTGCGATGCAATCGCCAGACTTAACGCATCTCGCGAAGAGCCGCCGACACAGAGGATACTCTCTCTCAACTCTGATAAGCTCATGACGCCGCCCCAAACCGCAAAAATAGCTTTTTTGGTCGTTCCCGCATTGTTTAGTGATGAGCTAGGTGTTTAGTCCCGAGCTTTGATGGTGCATTCTTATCGCACGATTCGAAGGATGCGCTATGGGACAAGTTTTACACGGCTGCGCCACCACGACGGAGGCAATCCGTCGAGCAATACAGAATAGTCAAGAGAGCCTGAGGGCGCTCGCCAGGCGCTATGGGATCAACCAAAAGACCGTCGCGAAGTGGAAGGAGCGCGAGACCGTCGCCGATCTCCCGACAGGCCCGAAGGAAGCCAAATCGACCGTGCTTTCCATCGAGGAGGAGGCGATCATCGTCGCTTTCCGGCGGCATACGCTATTGCCGCTCGATGATTGCCTCTATGCGCTCCAGCCGACCATCCCGCATCTGACGCGATCATGCCTGCATCGCTGTCTCCAGCGCCACGGCATCAGCCGATTGCCGGAGGTCGAAGGCAGCAAGCCTCCGAAGAAAAAGTTCAAGGCTTACCCGATCGGTTATTTCCACATCGACATTGCTGAGCTCCAGACCGCTGAAGGCAAGCTCTACCTCTACGTCGCCATCGATCGCACCAGCAAGTTCGCCTTCGTGCAACTGGTCAGGAAGACGGGAAGGACCTCCGCCGCGGCCTTCCTCGAAGCTCTGATTGCGGCTGTCCCCTACAAGATCCACACGGTTCTCACCGACAATGGGATCCAGTTCACTTTCCCGCCGCGCTACGCAGACGGCCCGACGGCAAGATACGTGACACATATGTTCGATATGCGCTGCCAAGAGAATGGCATCGAACATCGGCTAACCAAGATCAAGCATCCCTGGACCAATGGCCAGGTCGAGCGCATGAACCGCACGATCAAGGAAGCGACCGTCCAACGCTACCATTACGATCGACACGATCAGCTCGAAGCACACCTTGCCGACTTCATTAACGCCTACAACTGCGCTCGGCGGCTGAAGACCCTGAAGGGTCTCACGCCCTACGAATACATCTGCAAATGCTGGACTTCCCAGCCAGAACGATTCAAACTTAATCCGCTCCAGAAAATGCCGGGACTAAACACCTAGACGACCGATTCCATGAAATCTGCGTCATGGATTAGGTGGATTGGTGGAACGGACGGGCTGTTGGGGGATTCCTCGTTTGCGGTCGGCGAAACGAGGAGCTGTATCATGGCAGGATGGCGGCGAGCGGTCGAATTGGCAATGAGTGATGAAGAGATAGCGACCTTGACGACGCTTTCGCGGTCGAGGATCGAACTGGCGAGCCGGGTGTCGCGGGCGCAGATGCTGCTGGCGTATCGGGAAAATCCTTCGTTCTGCGCGGTGGGCCAGAGACTTGGGGTCCATCATCAGACGGTGCAGCGCTGTGTCGAGCGGGCGCTGGCCGATGGCCCGCTGGCAGCCCTCGACGATCGCCCGCGACCGGGCAAGGAGCCGACGATCACGCCTGAGGCCAAAGCCTGGTTGGTGTCGCTGGCCTGCGACAAGGCCAAGGACCACGGCTATCCACATGAGTTGTGGACGACGCGGCTCTTGGCACGCCATGCGCGCGAACACGGGCCGGCGGCGGGGCATGCGTGCTTGGCCAATTTGGTCCAGGGAACGGTGTGCAAGATCCTCGGCCGAGAGGAAATCAAGCCGCACAAGGTGCGCTACTATCTTGAAAATCGCGACGCCGAGTTCGAACAGAAGATGGCGGAGGTGCTGTGCGTCTATCGGGAAGTCGAAGTCCTGAAGAAAGCCTCTGCCAAGGGAAAGAAGAAGCGGGGAAAGCCGGTGACGATCGTCTCCTGCGACGAGAAGCCGGGAATCCAGGCCATCGCAACGACGGCGCCGGATTTGCCGCCCAAGCCTGGCGTCCACGCCACCTTTGCGCGCGATCATGAATACAAACGCCATGGCACGCTCAGCCTGTTGGCTGGGATTGATCTGCTCACCGGCAAGGTCCACGCCCTTGTCAAAGATCGCCATCGCAGTCGAGAGTTCGTCGAACTCCTCAGGCTTATCGATGACGCCTATCCGCCGAACACTGCGATCAAGTTGATCCTCGACAATCATTCCGCGCACATCTCGCGAGAAACCAGAGCCTGGCTCGCCACTCGACCAAGCGGGCGCTTCGAGCTCACCTTCACGCCCAAGCACGGCTCATGGCTCAATCTCATCGAGGGATTCTTCTCCAAGTTCGCCCGTTCAGTCCTCCGCCACATCCGGGTGGCCTCAAAACACGAACTCAAGGAGCGCATCATGGCCGGTATCGACGACGTCAATCGCCATCCGGTCATCCACAGGTGGTCCTACAAACTCGCCGACGCCGCCTGATATGATTCAAACCAAGAAAACGCTGACCTAGGAGCCTGTCTGAGTAGTGACTGGTCAAGAGGGAGCGAGTCTGATTCCTTGCGCAGCCATGAGCAAGGAATTTCGCCCCTGGAAGATCGACGAGGCCCAGCTTCTGCCGCCGAGCGTGCAGGATTATGTGCCGAGGGACCACGTTTCGCGGCTGATCGTGTCGCTGGTCAGGGAAAGCCTTGATCTATCGGCGATCATAGGCAGCTACCGAAGCGGGCTGGGGCAGCCGCCGTTCGATCCTCGGATGCTGACGGCGCTGCTTCTGCACGGCTACCGAAGTCGCTACCGCTTGCGCAAGCAGATCGTCGAAGCCGTCTTCGGACAGATCAAACAGGCAAGAGGGTTCAGGCAATTCCTGCTGCGCGGCATCGAAAAGGTCAGCGCAGAATGGGCGCTCATCTGCACCGCTCACAACCTCGTCAAGCTCGCAAGGGCCGCCTGAGCCGCCATTATCAAGATAAAACTGCCTTCCCAAAGCTAACTGGACAGGCTCCTAGAGTGGATCTCGAGCAGATTGAATCGTTTGGGATTCCCAAATCAAGCTGGCTCTGATTCAAGCTGTCTGCCGGCGAAGGAGGCCGGTGGGCATGGCGACATCCATTTCGTCAGTAAGCGTGTAGTCGCGGCTGTTGAAGGAGGTATATCGCGTCGAGCGGCTGCGGCGCACTTTCGGAGTGGACGCGTCGCGTGCGATCCGCTGGGTGGCGCGGGCGCGCGAACGACGAAGCCGCAGAGTGGGGGTCGACGTTCGCGGGCGATCGAAGCGCAGACCGCATTCTCGTGCTGATTGCGGCCACGCCTAACAGCACGCTGAATGAGAAGCCGGAGCTCGCCGCCGATGGACATGCCTTCAGCGTCTCCGCCTTGTCGCGCTTCTTCCAGCGCCGGAAGGTTCACACGCTCAAAAAAAGACCGCGCACGCTGCTGAGCAGGAGCGGCCGGACGTCGTGAAAAAGCGGGAGGAATGGGGCGGCGCCAGCTCACCTTCGCCCCGACAAGCTCATCTTCATCGATGAGCATGCGCGTCGACCAACATGGCGCGTACCCGCGGGCGCGCGCGCCTCGTGGCGAACGACTCGCGCTTCCATCCCGCACGGCCATTGGAAGACGACGACCTTCGTCGCCGGGCTGCGCCTGTCGGGCATGGTCGCGCCGATGGTTCTCGATGGGCCGATCAACAGAGCTGCGTTCCAGGCCTATTTCGATCACGTTCTCATTCCAGAATTGCGGCAAGGCGATATTGTCGTCATGGACAATCTGGGCAGCCACAAAGGCGCCAGCGTCCGCGCGGCGGTCGAGGCTGCCGGTGCAAAGCTCCTCTATCTTCCGCCTTACAGTCCCGACTTCAATCCGATCGAGAACGCCTTCTCCAAGCTAAAAGCGTTGCTGCGTACAGCCGCCGAGCGCACCGTCCGTTGCGTCGACTGTTTCACGCCGCGCGAATGCGCCAACTACTTCGCAGCCGCAGGATACGAGCAAACCTGATCGGTAATCGCTCTAGTGAAGCATAAGCATTAAAGTCCATATGTGCGCGCGACCGAGTGAGGTCGATGGCTATCGGGACCGAGAACGCAGGCGGATACTCGCTAAATTGGGATTCACTCCTTCGACCACTTTTCCTGCTCCACGGAATGATCGCTCCAGTACTCATCGTCGATGCAGACTGTTCTTATCATTGTGAGATCCGGCATCCGCACCATGCCCCCTTATGGTTTGCTCGGCACCTTTTTGTCATGCTAGGGCTTGAGGCCCTGGTCGAAAATTGCGCTAGTCGTCGCTGTCGCCTGACTCTATAGACCGACATTGGCCCACGGAATGGCGACGAAAAAATGTAGGGACAGCGCACTGCTTGCCTTGTTCTCCTTCGAAGACGCAGCAAATTGTCTAGGCTGAGTTGTTGAGTGCCTGCGCTACCAGCGCCTTTATCATCCGGTAGTAGTAGGTGCGAATGCCTCCTAGGACCTGGGCCATGAAAACAACCGCTAATTTCTCCTCTGGATCGATCCAGAAGAACGTTCCACCGTGGCCAGCCCACATGTATTCGCCTTCGGAACCCGGCACGCCTGCCAGCCCAGGCCCTTGCCGGACCATAAAGCCCAGTCCGAAAGTATAACCATCCACGCCCATCAGAGCTTTGCCGGGTAATGCAGGCAGCCCGGGACGATTGCCGAGGTGATCCGAAGTCATCAGTTTAATAGTGGTCGGGCTCACATACCGACGGCCGTCTAGCGTGCCGCCGTTCAGCATCATTTGACAAAAACGCAGGTAGTCGGCCGGTGTCGACACGCCCCCCACTCCGGCAAGCTCATTCAGCGGGTCAATCTTCACGTCGAGAACATGCATTTTCCTACGCAGTGGCTCGGCAATTCGGTTCCAATTTGCCTCAGGAACCTTAAACCCCGTATCAACCATGTTGAGCGGGCGGAAGAGTCGCTCGTCAAGAAACGCCGAAAGACGCTGGCCCGAGACCGCCTCGATGACGCGGCCGAGCACATCTACAGCCAAGCTGTACTCAAAGGCGGTGCCCGGCTCACGCACGAGCGGCGCTTTGGGCAATACCTGCGATGAATTGTTCGGGCGTGATCAAGCGAGACGGCTCGGTAAGAAGCTTTGCTTCCGCGTAAGCCGCTCTGATCTCCGGAATATAGGAGAACTCTCCGTAAGTGAGGCCCGCCGTATGTCGGAAGAGATCGTGGACGGTTATCGGGCTCTTGGCCCGCTGTCGGGTAGTCTTGCCGTCCCGGGTGACTATGACTTCCATGTTGGCCAAGTCCGGCAGGAACTTAGAAACTGAATCGTTGAGCTGGATCTTGCCTTCCTCGACCAGCATCATGGCGCCCACCGAGGCGAGTGGCTTCGTCATGGAATAGATGCGGAAGATCCCATCCTCGGTCATCGGCTTGCCCGCCGCCTTGTCTTGGAAACCGATCGCTTCGGAACAAATTAACTGGCCTCGCCGAGCAATCATAACTACGGCACCCGGCATGCGCTCCGCATCGACTTCCTTTTGCAGCACCGCGCGGATTCGGGCGAGGCGCTCTGGCGAGACATCGACGGTTTCGGGCTTGGCCGTTGGTAAGCCGTGCGCGAAGGCCCGGCCCACGAGCTTTAAGCGCGCCGGAAAAATAAGCGACTTCAGCCCAGCTCTCATTGATTGCCCCCTGAGCTCCCGCAGCCTTCGTTGTGCGAGAAAAGGCAAATCGCGATCACATGACTGACCGTGCATCGAATAGTCACTTGAACCAAGTCTCCGGTGGTTCGAACCCATCGATCTCCGATATACCGAAGTTGCCCGACGCACCTTGCGTCGGGGAGCAACTTGGGAGTTAGGGCATCGACGCGCCGCACCGACCGTGTCCATGCCCAAGACACGTCCTGCAATTGACATGCCGCTCGAAGGCTGTCGATGATACGTCTAGTGGGGCGCGGGCGGCACGGCCGAGCGATATTGGACATTGCGAGCAGACGCCAATTCCCGTAGCGCTAAGTAACGTGTCGGTCATCGAACAGGCGTGTCAGCGATCGAACAGATGAGCCAGATTTGCCTTTCAAGGGTTCGGGATTTCATATAACTAGATGCTCCAGATCACATGACTATGCTCCAGAGCGCCAGACATCACGCGTCGGCAATCGCTGAAAACAGACCGCGGCGTCGATCTCCGAACCGGGTCGGCGCGCCTTCGTCGAAGGTTGTCGACTAATCAGAAGACTGACACGGTCACACCGCCTTGATGCGTAATCAGGATAGACGAGCGCGGGCTCGCAACCTTAATCGGCAATATGGAAGCCCGGATGTCTAGCCGAAGTCCGGTTTCCAGTCATTGGACGGCCGCCGAACAAACGTAAGCGCTCAGCTGAAGCCGTTCAGGCTTTGAGGTTCCATGACATGAGAGCATCGATCTGAGAAATCGACCAGCCCCGCGCGATCCGTTCGAGAGCTTGTGTGGGCCAGGCAGGCGGATCGACCTGACCTGCCGGTGATTTTTCATCCAGCGGCCGTTAGAGCCTTGGAGGCCAAGTGGCGCGGGTGGATCAACGGACGATCGGCGTGCTGGCGGCGTTGCGTAGCCCATCGTCCGTTGCGGTGAGGTGGGCGGCATAGGCCGCGGGGGTCAGATATTTCAGCAACGAGTGAGGCCGCCGGCTATTGTAGTCGGCGACTCAGTTGGCGATTTTGGCGCGGTCATCGACGAGATCGAAGAACAGTGTCTGGTTGAGCAGCTCATCCCCGCATCCGGCCGTTGAAACTGTCGATGGAGTCGTTCTGCATCGGCGTCCCCGGTGCGATAGAGTGCCAGTCGATGACTGCGTCCTTGCTCCAGGCGAGCATGGCTTTGCAGGTGAACTCGGTGTCTTGGCTGGAGACGATCGTTGCCGCCTTGCCGCGTCGCTCGACGATTGCCGTGAGTTCGCGGGCAACGCGCCGCCCGGAGATCGACGTCTCTGGAATGGTCGCCAGGCACTTCTGGGTAACATAGTCGACGATGTTGAGGATGCGGAAGCGCCGTCCTATGGCAAATGACATGAACGAAGTCCAGCGACCAGCGCGCGTTGGGCTTGGCCGCGACCAGGATCAGAGCACGGGTCCCCAGAACCTTGCGGCGAACCCGCCGCTTGCCGACGGCAAGCCCTTCCTCGCGATAATGCTGGTAGATCCGGTTGATCCCCGATGGCTCGCCCTCCCGCCGCAGCAGAACGAACAGGCGGTGGTAACCGAAACGCCGCCGCTCGTTGGCGAGGTCTCGCAGCCGGCCGCGCAGAGCCGTGACCGGAGGGCGGCCGGGACGATAGCGGATCATCTTCCGATCCGCGCCCACGATCGAGCAGCCTCGCCGTTCCGGCAGGCTCATAACGGCATGCAGATGCGCGACCGCAGCGCGCTTGGCAGCGGGCCTTACCATTTTTTTGAAAGCAGCTCGTGAAGCGCGCCGCATCGAGCATCTCCTCGGCCAGAAGCTTCTTCAGCGTCGCGTTCTCCTCTTCCACGGCCTTCAGCCACTTCGCCTCGGAAACCTCCATACCGCCGAATTTGGCCTTCCAATTGTAGATCGTAGTTCGGCGATCTCATGCTTGCGAGCCAGGTCTTCGCCCCAGCCTCATGCTCCTTCAATATCGCGATGATCTGCTCTTCCGTGAACCTTGCTTACTTCATCTGTCCGTCTTTCTTCGGACCGGGACTCTAACTCCATCTGGAGAAAATACGCAGTGGCAGTCAATATCGACCCGAGCATGCGCGTGCTTCGGCGGGACTTACGTTGCACGACGGGTGTCTCCTGAATGGCTTCCCTCGAGAACCGGGAACAACGAACCTACCAACTTTGACAGCCTTCTCGATTCAGAGTTGCGCAAGTACCTACCATATAGGCGCGCGTTGCCGACTTCGGAAGACTGAAACACGTATCAGTGTTTCGATGAGCAGTTTCCGAGCGGACGGGGTCGGCGCCACGGCTCCGAGTTGAAGATGTCGCCGCCATGGGCGCCGGCGAGCTGCCCAGGAAAACGCCACCGGTCGACCGCGATCATTGGTGAGCGTCATCCAGGGACCACGCGCTGAGGGCTGATTTGGTGGGTTAGGAAGATCTCGTGGACTGAATCATCACGAGGTCTCGCCATGTTTAAGGATAGTCGTAAGGATAGCGATACGGATAGGCATACGCCTATCCTCAAGGAGCCTTCTGACACGCTGCAGCGTGTCGAGATCATCACTGGGGCCGGCCGGCGACGGCGCTGGTCGGCCGATGCGAAGGCGGCGATTGTCGCGGAGAGTTTTGCGCTGGGTGCAAGCGTGTCCGCGGTGGCACGGCGACACGACATCAGGCCAAGTCTGTTGTTTCTCTGGCGTCGCCAGGCCACGCGGGCGCAGGTCGCGGAGCGCGGGGACAGAGGCATGCCACCTGGCTTTGTGCCGGTCGCGATCACCGGCTGCGGGGGCCAATTGCCGAGTGAAGAGCAGGCGGCGATCGAGATCGAGGTCGGCGCGGTTCGCATCCATGTCAGGGGAACAGTCGACCGGCGGGCGCTGTGCGAGGTGCTGGCGGCAGTCGGGACGGTTGGCCGATGATCGGGCTCCGACCTGGGTTGTCGATCTGGATCGCGACGCAGCCGATCGATTTCCGTCGGGGGATGGACTCGCTGGCGATGCTGGTGAGCGAGGCGTTTGGGGCCAATCCGTACGACGGCGGACTTTATGTCTTCCGGTCCAAGCGCCGAGATCGCGTGAAGATCCTGACCTGGGACGGAAGCGGCCTTGTCCTTTACTACAAAAGAATCGAGGGGCAGTTCACCTGGCCGCCGATCAAGGAAGGCGTCATGCCGCTATCTCATGCTCAACTCTCGGTGCTGCTCGATGGCTCAGACTGGAAGCGTGTGCCGATGCGGGTTGTGGATCAGCCAGCGCGAGCTGGTTGATCCGTATCAAGAGTAGCTCGTCACTCATGCGGAGTTGTTGTAAAATCACTCTGCATGAGTGATTTGCCTTCCGATCCAGCATTGCTCCGACAAACCGTGATGGCGCTGTCGTCAAGGCTTGCGGCGTTGTCGGCGGAATGCAGCACGCTTTCGGCCGAGCGTGATGCGGCGATCGCCCAACGCGACGCTGCGGTTCAGGAGGCTGCGGTTCAGGAGAACGACAAGCTCCTGATGATCCTGTCCCAGTTCAAGCGCACGATCTTCGGTCCCCGCTCCGAGACACTGGATCCCGGACAGCTGCCTCTCTTCACCATCACGGCACAGGCGGCTCGTGCCGCGGCCAACGACGACGTAACCGGAGGCAGGCTGCCTGATGGAGCGGAGGGCCGTGGAAAGCGACCGGCGCGACGCAACCGGGGGAAGCTTCCGGAGCATTTGCCGCGCATCGATGTCGTAATCAATATCGAGAGCCACATCTGCCCTTGCTGCGGCGAGCGGCTGCACAAGATCGGGGAGACCGTCAAGGAAGCCTTCGACGTCATTCCGATGCAGTACCGGGTCAAGCGCATTGTGCGTCCGCGGTATGGCTGCCGGGGATGCCGCCAGGGTGTGATGCAGGCACCTGCGCCGGCCCAGGCGATCGATGGCGGGATGGTGACGGAAGCCTTGCTGGCCCACATCGCGGTGATGAAATACGGCTACCAGTTGCCGCTGTATCGGCAGGAACAGATGTTCGCCGCGCAAGGCATCACGCTCGATCGGCAGACGCTGGCCTCGTGGATGGGCCGCGCCGCCTGGTGGCTGAAGCCGCTTCACACGCTGTTGCGCCGCGCAGTGATGTCCTACCCGCGGCTGTTTGCCGACGAGACGCCGCTGCCAGTTCTCGATCCCGGCCGTGGCAGAACCAAAGTCTGCCAGTTCTGGGCGATCGCCACCGACGACCGCCCGTGGGGCGGCCCGGCGCCGCCGGCGGTGGTCTACATGTTTGCCGAGGATCGCAAGGCGATCCGCGCCAAGCAGCTGTTCGGGGACTACCACGGCATCCTGCAGGTCGACGGCTATGCCGCCTACAAGGGCCTGATCAAGAACGGCGGCCATCTGGTGCAGTTGGCGTTCTGCTTCGCGCATGCGCGGCGGAAGTTCTGGGACGTTCACGTCGCGACCAAGTCGCCGATTGCCGCGGAAGCGCTGCAACGGATCGCGATGTTCTACGCCATCGAGGATCGCATCCGCGGTCTGCCGGCGGCGCATCGGGCTGCAGTGCGGCAGACCGACACCAGGCCGTTGATCGAGGACTTCAAGCCCTGGCTCGAGGCGCGACTGCTAGAAGTCTCGAAGAAGTCCGGTCTAGGCAAAGCCATCCGCTACACCCTCAACCATTGGGACGGCCTGACGCGCTTCGTCGATGATGGGCGCATCGAGATCGACAGCAATACGGTCGAACGCAGCATCAAGCCGATCGGGGTAGGAAAGAAAAACTATCTGTTCGCAGGCAGTGAGGGCGGCGCCGAAACCTGGGCCACTCTAGCATCGCTCATCAACTCGGCAAAGCTTCACGACATCGACCCGCGGCACTATCTGACCGATGTTCTCGAGCGCATCGTCTCCGGACGTACCAAGATCAATCAGCTGAACACGCTGCTGCCGTGGAATTGG
Organism: Bradyrhizobium sp. RDI18; assembly: GCF_043203335.1. Taxonomy (NCBI): domain Bacteria; kingdom Pseudomonadati; phylum Pseudomonadota; class Alphaproteobacteria; order Hyphomicrobiales; family Nitrobacteraceae; genus Bradyrhizobium; species Bradyrhizobium sp. RDI18. The sequence goes on from NZ_JBICRN010000008.1 coordinate 2,501,106, forward strand.
AAAGCCGAGCGCGACGGTTCGGAGGCAATGCTCGCCGCTTGATCAGTTCGACGGCAAGGCGTCGGGAACTTCCTGCGCATCGCTGGCGTCGTCGTAGATCTCTTCGCGGATCACGCGCAGCGTCACCTCGTGCAGATACACTTGCAGCGCACCCTCCAGCTCGGTGAACTCCGGCAGCAGCACTTTGTCGACGAAGCCCCGTGACGCACGGACCATCACCGTGTTGCGTCGCTGCCGGCGATAACGAAACGGCCGCAGCCCATATCGGCGGCAAAGCGCCAGAAAAAGGTGCCGAGACCACTGGTCGGGAAGTGAGAATTGCTGTTCGATCGGTGGATCGTGGCGAGCGAGTTCCTCGACCCGGGCCCGCACCCGCTGCAGCGCGGCTTCCGCCGCAAGGCGCTCACCAGCAGTTCCGGCCCCCACGAACAACGCCTCGATCTTCCGAAGCTTCTCGCGCAGCTGCGACTCGCTGTTCATTCTGATCCCATTGCCCGCTCCGAACCGGGATCACCCCATCACCGCGCCCCGGCGGCGTCAATCATCCCGACCGCGCTATCCAGAGCATTCCGCGCAAGTCAAGCCCGGGCACCGGTGATCCTATCGTGACGCTCACGATCATCGGCCAAGCGTGGATTTCGCGGTGCGGTCGTGCGCGTGCGCCCGATTGCCTGTCCCGTTCCCGTTTCGGTGCCGACCGACGTGCTTCGACGTGAGTGATTCATCAGCAAATGATAGGGTACCGGACCGGAAGCCCCTGCTCAACAATTGCTGTCATACGCCACTGCGCGACCATTCTGTTGGAGCGGTTGATGATAGTTAATCGGGCAGTACTCGCGAGGCAGTCTCACCAACGCCCCTTCGACCTCAAACTACCAAACGGGTTCATACCGAGACGATGTTAAAGCCGCCATGGTGAAGGGCCATCCCGGACGATGATGGCGATCAGGTTCACGGCACTATAAGCCTTTCAAGAACCAAAAGGTCGTAATGCTTTCCGCTGCAGGAAAAGATCTCTGGAAGGCATCCGGCAACTGAAAATCCACATTTCCTTTCTGCGAAGGAAATGCTGTCGGGCATATCTTTAAACAACATTGCGAAAATGCAGTGCAGATTAAGGAGACTTGCTCGATTTAGAAGAGTGTATGCAAGGACGGAGCCAACTCCCTTACGACGAAATGACTCTTGAACATAGAGCGACATCTCGGCTGTGTGCTTAACATCTTCTCTGACGCGATATCGAGTGAGTGCGGTCCATCCGACCACGGCGCCCTTGTCCACGCACGTGAAGGACTCAAACGACGGATGGGATTCGAATAGAAATTCTTGCATTTCCTTGACGCTCCAGGGGCGCGTTCCTTGTGTTGATTCTCTTGCATGACATGCGGCGTTATAGATCTCCGTCACACTAGGCAGGTCACCTGTTCGCAACCGGCGCACTTGGTACGACATTAGACGTACTCCACTCTAATTTGAATCGCGTATCTCATCTCGACATGACACAACTCGACGGTCAATTGAAACGTAGGTAAAACAGGAATTGAACCAAAACTCTAGACTGCTGTTGCGAGAGCAGTCAGATACATTAGCTGATCCCGCGGCTGCTCAACAAAATCCTTCCATTGCACCGGTTCTCTAATAGGCCGGTTGAGCGCCCTTTCAACCGCTGAACGATGCTTTAGAGGACCGTTTCGAGCGCGATTTGCCTACTTGCGCAGAACCGGGGAGGATCTGCAGCGAACCGAGGCAACAGTCTTAAGCTCTGCAAAGGGAATGAAGAGCGGGTGGTTTTCGATAACAGCTGTCTGATAGTGCCCGCCTCCGGAGCTCGAGGCAACCCACCAAAGCTGATGGCTTGTGTTACGGATCCGACTGTAGTCTGTTGGAATATCTGCGCGACGTGATAAACGGCAGCTTTAGCGCAGAGGACGCCAGTTGCCGGGTCCTGATCAGCAGACCTCGGTGTACACTGGGCATCGCGCGTGTAGGCACCGCGCACTTAAAGAACGGGCAAGTTAGACCAATGTTTCGACGCGCAACTTATGCCGATGCCCACAACATCGCAAAGATCTACAATCAGGCGATGAAGCCCGGCATCATTGCCATAAGTCAAATTGCTCCAGATACTCACGAGGAACGCGTCGCCTGGATTAGCGAACATCAAGATCCTTATCCTGCTTTCGTCTATGAGATTGAAAATAGTACAGTGATCGGCTGGTGTTCATTGAATAGATTTTCCTTGCGTCCTGATTATACAGACGTTGCCGAAACATCGCGCTACATCGACGAGAATCATCGAGGGAAGGGACTTGGCGGGCTGATGATTGCACACTTGATAGAAACCGCCACCAGTTTGGGATTACGACTATTAGTGTCACGTGTATATGAAGGAAATATCGCAAGTATAAAAAGCGGTCTCAAGATTCCAAGTATAAGAACAGGTCTCGGATTTCAGCGCGTCGCGGTGCTACACGAAGCGGCATGCATTAATGGTAAATGGCAAAACGACGTATTCTGCTGGCTAAAATTGAGATGACTCGCAATCGACGAACGTGTTCAAGCGATGAGAGCCTGCGGACGGCGGCGCCGCGCAAGCATGTCTTATTTCCACTCACAAGTAGGCGGAGAGTTACCGCCATAGTTCAGGCTGCCCCACCCCAATGTATTCACCAAGGCCGGACGGCCGGATTGGCTTCGAGCAACCGGCCCATTGTTCCCGAAGTAGACAATCAAGTCGCCCTCAAGATCATCGGCAGACCCGACAATAATGCTGGTCACCGCGGTAGGCCGACTCCTCACTTACGGTATGCTGAATCTATTTCTCTTCTGACTAACGCGGCCCGAGTTCTTAGCGAAAAGTGTACTGTCGGGGCTACAGCCGATGTGGAACGACGCCGCAAGCAGCTGGAGGCAAGCACGGCCGTCATAACGGCTCTGAAGGCGACCGTGACCTCGACGCCATGTTCACACCGCGTACGAGCGCCACCAAATTTCGGAAAATTACCGCCGAGCAGGATATGGCGCGCCGACCGCGGCAAAGTCTGTCGAGAACAGGAACATCATCCCGCTCCCACATGACATTGGCGCTACCATGTCGATGAAATGCACGCGGCGAGTGTACTCCCCTCACAGCGCGAGAAGCGGATTCTCGCGCCTTGAGGTGGAATTCCCAAGGATGCCTCAGGACGTTAGTGGGTCTCATGGAGGCTTTCACCCCAACTGCGCAACGTAGACACGATTGAAAACGCACTTGGCCGGGTTGCTAGCGTCAACTTTCCGGGATCATCAGTGATCTGGTTCCGAATCATGCCATTCTGGCCGGCGCAGGAGCCGATATGACCGATCTGCCCAAGTCACAAACGTTCGGCGCCGACGGCGTCACCGCTCCTTTACGTTTTCCAGCCTTCCGACGTATCTGGCTTACGAGCCTGCTCGCCAGTCTCGGCATTCTGATCCAGGGCGTTGGCGCAGGCTGGGCCATGACGCAGATGACGTCGTCAGCGGATCAGGTTGCGCTGGTGCAGACGGCTCTCATGCTGCCCGTGATGCTAATTTCGATGCCGGCCGGCGCCATTGCCGACATGCACGACCGCCGGATCGTGGCGCTGGTGGCGCTCTCGATTGAGCTTTTCGGCGCAATCGCGCTGATGGTACTCGATTGGCTGGGTCTAATCACGCCGAATCTGTTGTTGGTGCTTTGCTTTGTGGTCGGCAGCGGGATGGGATTGATTGGCCCGGCTTGGCAAGCCTTTGTCAGTGAGCAGGTGCGAGCACAAATGCTGCCGGCAGCGGTTACGCTCAACGGGCTCAGCTACAACATCGCTCGCAGCTTCGGTCCCGCGATAGGCGGCATCGTAGTTGCGACAGGGGGCTCAGTAGCAGCCTTTGCCCTCAACGTGCTGCTCTATCTGCCGCTGATGGCGGTGCTGTTCCTCTCGAAAAGTGTTGCCGAGCCGTCGCGGCTGCCGCGCGAACAGCTGAGCCGCGCCATTATCGCCGGCGTGCGCTACATCACGAATTCACCATCGATCAAGTTTGTGCTGACCCGCACCATGGTAACTGGCTTCATCGGCGGTTCGGTTTCGGCGCTAATGCCGCTAGTCGCGCGTGATGTCTTGCATGGTAGTGCACAGACTTACGGCATAGTTCTCGGCTCCTTTGGGCTTGGCGCCGTTGTCGGGGCACTCTTTATCGGCGAGGTGCGCAAACGAATGAGCGGCGAGGCCGCGGTGCGGGTCTGCGCCTTGCTGATGGGCGGTGCCATTGCTGCGGTCGCGCTGAGCCACGAGTTGGCTCTGACTGCGACCGCACTGGTCTTGGCCGGCGCGGTTTGGACGATCGCGGTGACGCTATTCAACATCGGCATACAGCTCTCTGCGCCGCGCTGGGTCTCGGGCCGTTCGCTCGCGGCCTACCAGACTGCGATTTCCGGCGGCATTGCCATCGGGAGTTGGGGCTGGGGACGTCTCACCGATACCGCCGGTGTCGAGATCGCGCTGCTGGTCTCGGGCGCGCTCATGCTGCTCTCGCCGCTGCTTGGCCTGTGGCTTCGCATGCCGCGCATCAGCGCGCGGTAAAGACGCCGAGGTGCTTGCGGATCCCGAGGTGCGGGTTGCGCTCACCGGGCGCAGTGGGCCGCTTGTGATCGTAATCGAGTATCGCGTGGCGCAAGAGGATGCGAAGGCGTTTCACAATGTGATGCAGGACGTGCAGCTGGCGCGCCAACGAAACGGCGCCTATGGCTGGTCGGTTGCGCGCGACATCGCCGATCCAGAACTGTGGACTGAGCGGTATCATTGCCCGACCTGGCTGGAATATTTGCGGCAGCGCAACCGCTCGACGCAATCGGAGCGCGAGCTGGATCAGCAAGCGGTCGCTTTCCATATTGGCCAGGAGCCCGTGCGTATCCGCCGCATGCTAGAGCGCCCGTTCGGTTGGTGCGCTGGAAGACAGACGTGACCCGACCGCGCTGCGAACGAAGTCCCTCCCAGTGATTGCAAGCGCGGCGGCAGGCAGTAGGTAGCTGACGGTTAAGACCAAGAGATCGAACCGGTAGTCGCGCATGCAAGCTTGCGGCGACGAGAAAACCACGGCGCTTCATCGCGCTCAGTGATTGAAGCTGGACGCGGGATGGCCTTCGCCTCACCGAGGACAGCGTCCCGTCAGGAGCAGTCTATGGAGGCCTCGGCTAGTTTGTCGTCCGTGAACAAGGCTCTAAGCGATTGAGCGGGAGTCCGTTTTTCGGATTCGAGACGGTTTGAGATTGCAGGGATTTAGGTGGAGGCTACCAAACCCTGCAATTTCGATTGTGGATTGAACGAAGCCGCTACCGCGGCGTGAACGGCGAGGTGGCGTAGAGCGCCTCCTGCCTGAGAGGATGTGGGTGTTGCAGCCCACCCTCTCAGACAGGAGTATTGAGATGGCCGATTTGAGCCCTCTTCGCCGCCGCATGATCGAGGACATGACCGTCCGCAATCTGTCGCCGGCGACGCAGCGATCCTACATCAGCGCGGTTTCGAAGTTCAGCCGTTATTTCGGCAAATCGCCGGATCGGTTGGAACTGGAAGACGTTCGCGCCTTTCAAGTGCATCTGGTCTCGACCGGCATATCATGGCCGGCGCTGAACCAAATCGTCTGTGCGCTGCGGTTTTTCTACGGCGTTACTCTTGGCGAGGCGCTGATCCCGGAACGCATTCCCTATGCGCGAGAACCGCGCAAGCTGCCGGTCGTGCTCAGCGCCGACGAAGTGGTTCAGTTTCTTGAAGCGGTATCGAGCCTGAAGAGCCGCGCCGCACTGACCACCGCCTATGCGGCCGGGCTGAGGGCCTCGGAGGTCGCGGGACTGCGGATCGAAGACATCGACAGTGCTCGCGGTGTCATCCAGGTGCGCCACGGCAAGGGGGCGAAGGATCGCAACGTGATGCTGTCGCCCCAACTACTCGGCATCCTGCGCACCTACTGGCGGCTCGCCCGGCCGCGGGTTTATCTGTTCCCGGGACGCGACGAAGACCATCCGATCGATCAGACCGTGTTGCATGCCGCCTGCCGGTCGGCGGTGAAGGCTGCGGGCCTGACCAAGCGCGTCACGCTGCACACGCTGCGCCACAGCTTCGCGACACATCTTCTGGAGAACGGAACCGACATCCGGATCATCCAGGTTCTGCTCGGGCACAATAACCTGTCGTCGACGGCGCGCTACACGCAGGTCGCCACCGATACGATCCGGGCGACGCAGAGCCCGCTCGACCGCCTGTCGCTGGAGGTGACGCCACCGGTATGACGACGCGTCCGGGATGCGGGTTATGGCCCGCCCCGACGTCCGTCCGCACAGACCCGCCATCGAGATTGCCGATATCTTGCGCCGGCATGGCGACGCCTATCGCCGTTTGCATGCCGGTCATCTCGGTCGGGTCGAGCGGCGCGTGATGAGTGCGATCGTTGCGTGCCGAACCGAGGCGCTCGGCGGTCACATGGAGGCTTGCGACGACTGCGGCATGACACGCATCGCTTATAATTCCTGCCGGAATCGGCATTGTCCGAAGTGTCAGGGGCGAGCCCGAGCCGCGTGGCTTGCCGCGCGAGAAGCCGACCTGCTGCCGGTTCCCTATTTCCACGTCGTCTTTACGCTTCCTGCACCGATCGCAGCGATCGCTTTCCAGAACAAGGCCGTCGTCTATGCCATCCTGTTTAAGGCCGCCGCTGAGGCGATGACGACGCTTGCTGCCAATCCGCGAAGGCTCGGTGCAGAGATCGGCGGCGTCGCGGTCCTGCATACCTGGGGACAGGCGCTGACGCATCATCCTCACATTCACTGTGTCGTGCCGGGCGGCGGCCTCTCGCCCGATGGCGCGCGCTGGATCGCCAGCCGACCAAACTTCTTCCTGGCCGTCAAACCGCTCGCCCGGCTGTTCAGACGCCTGTTCCTCGAACGTCTGACCGCCGCCTTCGACGCCGGCACCCTGAACTTCTTCGGCGATCTCGCATCCCTGGCCGAGCCTGCTGCCTTCGCAGCTCACCTCCTCGCTATGCGGCGCATCAGCTGGGTCGTCTATGCCAAGCGGCCGTTCGGCGGCCCCGCGCAGGTGCTGGCCTATCTCGGCCGCTATACCCATCGCGTTGCAATCGCCAACAGCCGGCTCGTAGCCCTCGACGAGGATCACGTCGCCTTTACCTGGAAGGACTACCGCCAGAACGGCGCGACAAGGATCATGAAGCTCAAGGCCGACGAGTTCATCCGCCGCTTCCTTCTTCACACGCTGCCCGATGGCTTCCATCGCATCCGCCACTTCGGCTTCATGGCCAACCGCCATCGCGCTGCCAAGCTCGCCCTTTGCCGCGAACTTCTCGATCGCGAGCGAACAGCCCCAAACGATGGCCAGCCGCCGCCTGTGGATTCGGAAGCTCAAACCTGGGCCGAGGTTCCTGCCTGTGCCGATTGTGGTGGCGTCATGCGCATCATTGAGCGCTTTCGACACAGCTTCAGCCGCTCCAGCCCTCGAACACCACCGTTCCGATGCGACACATCGTGAGCCAAGTCATGCCGTGCACGACGATCATCATTCGTCATTCCGCTCCCAGCGTCTCGATCATCGCGGACGATGTCGAATCCGTGCTGTCACACTGCGCGACAACAACCGTCCGATGCAACAAAAAGTCTATCGTGATCTCCGGCGAAGCGCGTTTGGTCTCAACTCTTCCCCGATGCGCACATCTCGTGTCTCTGCCTCACGCGCCGAGCCAGCAGATCGGGCCTTGCGATCTCAAACAATCCCCATAGCGTAAAATCGCGCATAGCCTCCCGCGCCTTCGTTCAATCCGGCTTCAATGAGGTCGCGTCATAAGCGCCTGCCGCGCCCTCGCGTGAGCGCGACCTCACAGAACCCTCCAGATTCCCCTTCGCTGGGAACCATGATTCTGTGGTGCATCGGAGGGGACGATGCGGCCGAAGAAGCACAAGCCGACGGGATCGACCGATCTGTTCCGGGCGCGGCTCGACCAAATAATCAACATGAAGCACGAGCTGGTTCTGCTTGCCGGCAGGATCGACTGGGACTGGATCGACGGCGAGATCGCGCCGCTCTACAGCGAGAACGGCCGGCCTGGGATCGAGACCCGGTTCATGGTTGGGCTGTTATTGCTCAAGCACATTTACGGCTTGTCCGATGAGGGAGTGTGCGAGCGCTGGGTCCACGACCCGTATTTCCAGTTCTTCACCGGCGAAGGGTTCTTCCAGCACGCTTTCCCGCACGAGCGCTCGGACCTCAGCCACTGGCGCAAGCGGCTCGGCGACAAGCTGGAGCTGCTGCTGGCCGAGAGCCTGCGGGTGGCGCATGAGGCGGGTGCATTGCGCAGAAGACCTCAAGCGGGTCACGGTCGGTCGAGTAGCCCCGGGGAATTGCACCCCGAGGCTCTCACGAAACCGGACGTGAACCTCTCGATTCATCCGGCTTCTATCTTCCGGCCGCAGGTCGAATGCCGACTCGCCACAAATAGAGTAGGTTCGGATCGCGCTGTGCGAGCCGTCCCAACCAATATACTGAGGCGACTTTCCGGCCTTTCAACCGCTTGTATTTCCGCCTCGTCCAACGGGCGAGCGCGTCGTTAACGTGACGAAGGACGTTGACACATTCCGTCCGGTAGAACCGTCCGTAATAGTTCAGCCATCCTTGCACGACAGGATCAATCAGCTTGGCGAGTTCTTCAAGACTCCAGTGGTTTCGCGTTGAACCCAGTCGCCATGAGCGAATGGTTTGTCGGATTCCTTTGGCAGCCTTGTTGCTGATTGCCGGGAGGAAGTTGAGGAACTTCTCGCCCTTTCGATCGCGAGCGCTGCGCGGCTGGAAGGTGTAGCCAAGGAAGTCGAACGAGATGTGTTCGCATTCCTTTCTCCGTTTATTATCCTTGCAGTAGACGATCCGGGTTTTCTCCGGGTGGAGCTCCAGACCGCATTCCGCAAGACGTGTCCGGATCGCCTCCATCACGGTTCGAGCCTCGCTTTCAGTTCTGCAATGGACTATCGCATCGTCAGCGTATCTTTCGAAACACAAACAAGGGAAGGTCCGCTGCATCCAGTGATCGAATGCATAGTGCAGAACCAAATTTGCGAGCAGCGGTGAAACCACTGAACCCTGAGGGGTTCCGCGTGTTCTCTCCACAAGGATTCCGTCTTCTTTCTCCACGGGAGCTTGCAGCCACCGCTTTACGTAGAGACGAATCCAGCTCAGTTCCGTATGGTGGGCGACGGCCTTTTCGATCAGGTGCCAAGGGATCGAGTCGAAGAACGACTTGATATCAAGGTCGATAACCCAGTCGAATTTCCAGCAACGCTTTCGCGCTGTCCCCACTGCGTCAAGCGCCGAACGGCCGGGCCGATAGCCGTAGGAGTCGGGATGGAATATTCGTTCCATCGTCGGCTCCATAACCATCTTTGCAACCGTCTGAGCCACGCGGTCAGCTATAGAGGGCACGGTTGCGTCGAACTGCACTTCAGCCCCGTCAGGATTTGGGTTCGGCTGAGATAACCCATCCCTTCCATGTACTTCGTGGTCAGCGATTTGCTGTCCTCAAGGTCAGAGAGGTCTCTGGCGTAGAGACTTTGAGCCTGCGCCACGCCGAGATCGGATCGCTTGCTGTCCCACGCGACTGGACGGACTGGGCGCTTCCAGGTGCTCGGAGCGAGCCTATCAATGGCCAGCAGCCGTTGCTCATTGACGCCCTTGGTCTGCTTGCGCTTGCCGAATTCGCCTCTTCGTTGAAGCACAAGAAATGAGGCTTGACCAATGACTCAGCTTCTGAATCACTCGGACATCAATTCGATTCGGTCCGCAAATGAAGAAGCCTTCTTCCGCGGCCCTGCGAAAGCGCCGCCATCAGCTCTTGCGTGCCCTGCCGCCGATCGAGCAGATTGTGCGCGGGTCGCTCATCGAGACCTACAAGCGCTGCGGCCGACCCAGCTGCCACTGCGTCGACGGACCGGGACACGGCCCCAAGCGTTACCTGTCCACAATCGCTCGAACCGGCGAACGCCCGCGGCTCGGCTATGTGCCGAATGGCGCGTATCCTCAGGTGGCCGAGTTTCTCGCCAACTACCGCAAGCTCCAGGAGATGCTCAACGAGATTTGCGCGATCAATGCCGAGCTTCTGCGTCGCCGCGAAAGTCTCGATTAGATGGATCCGGCGGTCGCAGCCCTCGACTTTGCCGAGGCGGGCGCCATCATCGCCAACATGATCGACTCCTATCTCGCTGCAGGCGCTCCGCCGCCCGATGTGGAAGGACCCGATCATGATCAATCCCAAGATTGCCGATCATCATCTCGCGCGGCAGGCCTGCATCTACATCCGTCAGTCGACGATGGGGCAAGTCCGCTTCAATCAAGAGAGCACAGAGCGCCAGTACAACTTGGCGGACCAAGCGAGGTCGCTCGGGTGGACTCCGAGCAGATCCGGATCCTCGACCGGGATCTCGGTCACTCCGGCGAGCAGGCGACCAATCGCGACGACTTCAAGACGCTGGTCAGCGATGTGGCAATGGGCCAAGTCGGCGCGATCTTCTCTCTGGAAGCCTCGCGCCTGGCCCGCTCGAACAAGGATTGGCATCGCTTGCTGGAGCTGTGCGCGGTGACACGCACATTGGTGTTCGACGGCGATGGCTGCTACGATCCGGCGGACTTCAACGACAGCCTTGTGCTTGGCATGAAGGGTACGTTTGCTCAGGCAGAGCTGCACATCATTCGCGCGCGCCTCCACGGAGGCAAACTCAACAAGGCGCAGAAAGGTGAATTGCACTTCCCTCTGCCGGTCGGTTTGGTATTCGACGGCGATAGGATCACCCTCGACCCCGATCAGGAAGTGCAAGGCGCGGTTCGAACAGTCTTCGAACTATTTGAACAAGAGAGCAGCGCCTACGGCGTAGTTAAACGGTTCAATGAACTCGGCCTTGTCTTTCCACGCCGAGCCTATGGCGGCGTCTGGGACGGCAAGCTGATCTGGGGACGACTTACGCATTCACGCGTGCTCGGTGTCCTTGCCAATCCATCTTACGCCGGCACTTACGTGTTTGGCCGATATCAATCTTGCAAGCAGGTTGGCCCTACCGGTGAGATTCAAACTCAGTTGCGCCGCATGCCACAAGATGAGTGGCGTGTTGTCATTCCCGATCACCATGCTGGTTATATTACCTGGGATCGATTCCTTACCAACCGCGAACACTTGGCGGCGAACAGGACCAATAGCGAAGTTATCGCCGGACCCGCTCGAGAGGGACTTTGTTTGCTGCAAGGTTTATTGCTTTGTGGCGCTTGCGGACGGCGTCTAAATGTGCGCTACGCCGGCAATGGCGGTCTTTACCCGATCTATGAATGCAATTGGAGGCGTCGGGAGGCACTGGCGCCGCAGCACTGCATGTCTCTGCCATCAAAACCGCTTGATCACGCCATTGCAGAGCGCCTGTTGACCGCCGTCACGCCACTGACGGTTGAACTGGCGTTGCAAGCGCTGACAAGCTTGGAGGAGCGCGATAGGTCAATTGCTGCGCAATGGCAACGAAGGATAGACCGGGCCCGTTATGATTGCGACTTGGCAGAACGGCGCTATGAAGAAGCAGACCCCAGCAATCGGTTGGTTGCCAGTACGCTCGAGAAGCGCTGGAACGATGCAATGGAACGGCTTCTCGAGCTCGAGACTGAATTGGCCAATTTTGAGCGCCAGAACCTGCGTAGCATCACAACCGAACAGAGGCAGCAAATACTGCAGCTTGGCAGGGACTTCCCCCGACTGTGGAAGGCTTCAAGCACTTCAGCTCGTGACCGCAAGCGCATGCTCCGCCTGTTGATACGCGACATCACCGTAGCTAAGGGTCCAGAACCCAAACTGCTGCGATTGCAAATTCGCTGGCAAGGTGGGGCTACTGAGACAATTGAGGTCCGGCAGCGGCCGAACCGCCCCGAAGCAGTTCGTTATCCCGATGAGTTCGTTGCCAAAATCCGCGCGCTGGCGGAACTACATGATGATCATGAAATCGTCGCGCAACTCAAAAGCAATGGCCAGACAAGCTCGACCGGCAGGCCGTTCACCGTCAGCATGATTCGATGGATCCGCTACAAGCATCGTATCACTGGCCCATCTCTTCCCGCCGGAACGTTGAACGTCAGCCAGGTTTGTGAGAGATTTGGCGTCAGCCTGTGGGTCGTCCATTACTGGATCGAACGTGGTATAGTCTCGGCGCTGCAACGCAAGCCGAATGCGCCATATGCAATCACCATCGACGATTACGTCGACCGGCGTCTCCGAAAATGGGTTGCGACTTCAAGCCATCTTGACCCACCATCCCCAACGCAAACTGTATGAGGTGTATTATGCCCGGCGCGTCGGTATTCCTAACGGACGCTTCCCTCCATTAGCCTTGGGAATTTCCACGAGACGGACGGGAGGCGGAAAGTATGTCCCCGACGACATTCGATTCCAGATCTTGTAGAGGTTTCTCTTCAAGTCCTTTTCGAATTCCTCGATGGAGACCCCGTCCACACCCGCTGACCCGCGGTTCGCTTTCACCTGTTTCCAAGCTTCCCAAACGAGATGTTTGGGGATCTGATACGACTTTGCCTCAGCCATCGGCTCCTCCCGTTTCCGGTTGGCCTGTGACTTTGGCTGGAAGATCGGGTCCCTTCGCTCCGCCCGTATTACCGGGCCTCATCACTATTACGAACCCGTCCGCCCCTGCGTCGCGCATTGGTACTCTACCCTCGGCGGGTCCGCCGCCTTTGGGGTCTCCCTTGGCATCGCGACGCAGGTTCCCATGTTCCGCGCAAGAGCCTGCCATCGGGATCACGCCGCCTCTACACCGGTTGCCGGCCAATAGACAGGCTCTCGCCGCGCTTGATCCCAGGAGGTGGTATCGCCCCTGGTTTCGACAACAGCTGAACTGTACTTTCGATGCATCATCGGCGGTTTACTTGCGTTCGTCTTCCCGTGGCTCACCTGACAGGCTGATTGCCCGCCTTTTCCAGCAACGCTCACCACCTCAGCCATTGAGCTAAAGCAGCTTGTGGCGGTTTGGACGCTGATCCTGCAATCCGAGCCCGAGGGGCCTGCCCTCATCTCTTGCGCAGCAAGGCTGCTCGGAAGATGGTCTACATACTCAACCTCCTTCTTCGCGCCGTCATGGCGCACACACCACGGTGCAGCCGAAGGCCGTCGACCGATGCCAAGCTCTTGCATGCGGCCATCAAGGGGCTCAACCGCCTGGCGAGAAGACACGGGGTCAGGCTGCGGCAATCCTATTGTCGCGTGGCCAAGCATGCGACGATGATGGCTTCCCGCTACGCCCATGCCACAGTTCAGGCGGCATCAGCGACAGTTACGTATCCTGCGCAGCCGGCTCGGCCGGATCATCCGCGACATCCGCCGCAAAGATCGAGGCCAGCAAGCACGGGAGGAGACGTTCGCCCTCTCGCTTGGCCGAGCCAGCCAGATCCGCTCGCAACAGCAGCGCCAGCGCGGCTGGAAGCTCTATTCCTTCCACGCTCCGGAGGTGGAGTGCATCGGCAAGGGCAAGGCCGCCGCGCCCTACGAGTTCGGGGTGAAGGCCTCCATCGTCACCACCAACCGGCGGGCGCCCGGCGGCCTCTTCGTGCTGCACGCCAGCGCGCTGCCCGATAACCCGTACGACGATCATACCTTGCGAGACGTCATTGACCGCACCGAGACACTCACCGGCTGTCCGATCGAGCGGGCCGTCGACAAGGGATACCGAGGCCACGATGCGCAAATCCCCGGCGCGTCTTCATCTCCGGCCAGAAGCGCGGCGTCTTCGGCCTCATCAAGCGCGAGCTGCGCCGCCGCTCCGCCATCGAGCCCATCATCGGACACATGAAGGCAGAGGGCCACCTTGGCCGCTGCCATCTCAAAGGCCGCGCCGGCGATGCCGCCAATGTCGTCCTCTCAGCAGTTGGCCACAACTTCCGCCGCATTCTCGCCTGGCTCAGAGAACTCTTGTGCCTGTTCTTGGGGCTGCTATGGCGATCGTTCGCCTGCCCAGCCCAGCTCAATCCGGCTTCTTAACGGACGACTAGCAACCGAGACCGCGCCACCGCAGGTTGAGCCGCCGCTGGTGATCGAGATGTTCCAGGGATCACGGGTGCGGCCGAACACTTCGTTGAACGTGCTGCCGCCGGCACCGAATTCGGAACGTTGGATTTAGCGAAGTGGCGCGTCATGATACGGTCCTTTGACGCCGATGGGCATACTATCAAATTAAGGAAGCGCGAGATCACGCCGCTCGATCTGATCGAGGCCTCGGCAAAAGGGCGTAAGACCGGCGTCGCGATGGATGGTCAAGAGCGGCTTCCCCTGCCGATCGGGGCACCACCGCCGATGATGGCTAGACGCCCCCTGCTCAAGTCGTGGGGACTGGGAGCGCGTGCTGAGCCCCTTGCTTCGACCGCAACGACGTGAGGTAGAGGGCGATAAGCCAGAGCACAGGCAAAAGCGACAGCAGCGACGCCACTGCAGCGATCGTCGGGTCCATCTCGTTGCGCATGTTATCCCACATTTTCAGCGGCAACGTCCGGATCGACCCACCAACCAGCGACGAAATGACGACCTCGTCGAAGGAGTGGATGAACGCGAAGATGGCGCCGCCGATGATGCCCGGCCGGATCAGCGGCAACGTCACCCTCATGAAGGTTTGCAGCGGCCCAGCCCGCATGCTCTTCGCCGCTTGCTCCAGCCGCAGGTCGAAATTCGCCAACGTTGCCGCGACGATGACGACGACAAAGGTGATGGAGCCGATGCTATGCGCCAGCGCAAGACCGATCTTCGAGCCGATCAGCCCCAAATTGACCAGGCCAAGATAGGTCGCAATACCAACGACGATGACTGGAAGGGTGATCGGCGTCAGGACCAGCATTGTCAGCAAGCTGCGCAGCCGCGGAAAGGTGCGGCTGAGGCCGTAGGCCGCGAGCGTCCCGACGATGGTCGACAGGATGGCGACTGCAACGCCGAGCTGGATGCTCGTCCAGAGGGCACCGGTCCACCACGGATTGTTGAAGAAAGAGCGGTACCACTGCAGCGAAAGGCTCGAAGGCGGGAATTTCAGAACCGTCCCGGCGCCGAACGACATGATGATGATCACAAGGCTCGGAAACAGTAGGTAGAACATGGTGAGCACGACGAACACTATGCCGACGATATTCCACCAGCGGCTATCGTCCCCGGCCTGGTAGAGCTTGGCCGTCCAGCGCTTCGATCGATAGGGAGCGGCAAGCTCATTGAGATATCGTGTCAGTGTGCCGACCGAGGGCAGCCGGATGGACCCGGACTTCCTCGCTGGTTGCAGCGCGAGGCCCTGCTTACCGGAAATATCCAGCCCCAATATTGAGAGCACGACTGCGGCGATGCCCAGGAGGATGAAGGCTGAAGCGGCGATCGCTCCCAAGTTGAAGGCGGTCGCGACCTGAGCCGCGATGAAGGTCGACAGCATGGCATCGCGCAATCCGCCGAGCGCTTGCGGCGTGATGTAGAAGCCGAGGCAGACCACAAAGACCAGCAGCACGCCGCTGCGCACGCCCGGGAGGGTGAGCGGGAAGTAAACGCGCCCAAAAGCGGCAAAGGGCCGCGCACCCATGCTGCGGGCCGCTGCCATTAGCGACTTATCGATTCCTTGCATGACGCTGACGAGCGGCAAGATCATCATCGGCAGCATGATGTGCACCATGCCGATATAAACGGCCATGCGGTTATAGATGAGCTCTAGCGGGCTTGGGATCAGCCCGAGGTCGAGCAATACATTGTTGATCAGGCCGCGGTCGCCGAGAATCACAACCCATGCGTAGGTGCGCGCCAACCCGCTGGTCAGATAGGGGATCAAGACAAGCACAATGAGCGCAATCCGCAGGCGCTTTGAGGCGGCCACGATCAGATAGGCCGTCGGATAGCCGATGATGAGGCAGATGGCCGTGGCCACCACGCTCACCTCGATCGTCTGGAAGAGGACGCGGACATTCGACTGCTCACAAAAAAACGACTGATAGTTGACGACCGAAAAGGCCGGCGCATTAAGACTGGTCAGGAAGAGCTGAATGATCGGCATGCCGAAGACGACCAGCAGAACCGCGAAGGCCGGCACGGTCAACACGATGGGCAGTCGCCCGAGTTTATGAAGCGGTCCCATTCGCCTTCCCTCTCGGTGCCTTACGTCGCCACGAAGCGGACGTCGGCACGCAACCAGTCGAGCCGCACCTCGTCGCCGGGTCGGAAGATCTGCTCCCCCGAGGCGACATGCTCGCGCACGATGAGCATGCTGCTCCCGACGCGCACATGGTATTTCCGCAACGGGCCGGCATAGATCATGTCACCCACCGTTCCCGTGAGGGACTGGCGCTGGTCTGCATCGGCGCGCTGCGGCGCCGCGGCAGCGGCAATATAGATACGCTCCGGCCGGATCATGGCCACGGTGCCGGGAGGCTGCGCTGCAACGGATTCGACCCTGAAGTCGGGATTTTCAAGAAAGTTGGCCTCGCCAAGAAAATTCGCCACGAAGCGAGTCGTCGGCCGGTCGTAGAGGGCCTCCGGCGTGTCGGTCTGCTCGATCCGCCCGGCGCTCATGACGACGATGCGATCCGACAGCGTGAGCGCCTCCTCCTGATCGTGCGTGACGCAGATAGTCGTCTTGCCGAACTCCCTGTGCAGGCTCTTGAGCTCGATTTGCATCTGCTCGCGAAGGTTGCGGTCGAGCGCGCCGAGCGGCTCGTCCAGCAGGAGGATCGGTGGATCGGCGATCAGCGCACGAGCAAGCGCCACGCGCTGCTGCTGGCCGCCACTCAGTTGCGACGGCATGCGCTCGCTAAAATCCTTGAGGTGCACGCGCGCAAGCATGCGGTCGACCCGCGCTGCCCTCTCGGCAGCCTTCATGCCGCGCATTTCCAGTGGAAATTCCAGGTTCCGCCGCACCGTAAGGTGCGGAAACAACGCATAGCTTTGAAAGACGATGCCTTGGTCGCGCCGGTAGGAAGGCACCGCGGCGACGGATCTTCCGGCGATCACGATGTCGCCGTCAGTGGGCGGTATGAACCCGGCGAGCAGCATCAGCGCAGTGGTCTTACCTGAACCGCTTGGACCGAGGATCGTTAGAAACTCGCCGCGACGGACCCTGAGTGATAAGTCTTTGACCGCAGCGACCGTCCCATACATCTTGGTGACGCTGCGAAATTCGACTTCCGCAGAACCGCGATTATTCAATACCGTCTCGCCCTGGTCAGAAACGGCAGGCGGAGTGAGACGCTCGACATACACAGTCACCATTCACGCTCCAAAACACTTCGATTGCGCCAACCGCTCGGATGCGGCGCGCCCTGCGCAGCGCTACTCACCCCCACATAGCCGGTCCCATCAAGCGGGTCAGCCCCTCGATTCTGCCCCCCACGCCTTCACAAAGCTTTCGCGGCAAGGGCCGCGCGATTTAGGACAGAATCCATTTATTCCAACGCTGGGCTAGCCGCTGACTGTTCGACAGGCCATCCGACCCGATCTGAGCGTACCACTTCATATCGATCGGAATGCTGCTCGCCATGTAGTCAGGATGGCTGGCAAGCCTGCGGGCCACGACGTCCGGGATCAGCCTGTATGCATTGCGGTTGGTGGCGCCGATGGGAAAGAGCCGGGCGAACGTCGCCTGGCGCTCGGCGCGGGTGGCGAATTCGATGAACTTCTGCGCGTTCCGCGCATTCGGGCTACCCTTCGGGATCACCCAGTAGTCCGAGATCAGCTTGGCCTGGTTCCGATTGATTTCGATCGGCGCGCCCTGCTCCATCGACAGAACCGCCCGAGAATCATAGGAATTCAGGATGTCGGCTGCTTTCTCCTGCATGATTTGCTGGATTTCGGCTCCGTTATGCCACCACTTACGAACATGCGGCTTGATCCTGTCCAGGCCGGCGAAAATACGGTCGATATCCATCGGGTAGAGCTTGTCCCTTGGCACGCCGTCCGCCAGCAGGGCCTCCTCCCACGGACCTTGAATTCCCAATTGACCGTCCGTGAGTACGCGAACGCCCGGAAACTTCTTGATGTCCCAGAACTCGGCCCACGTGGTCGGCCGCGGCTTGCCAGCCGGGAACTTGACGGTGTTATACACCATGACGATGGAATAGATATTGGAAGCGACGCCGAAAGGATGCTTCGCGAAATCGATGATGCCGTCTAGCTCATCCTTCTTGTAGATGGAGTAGTCGATCTGCTCGAGATGGCCTTTCTCGGCTGCGGCGAGCGCCGAGCCTTGAGCGATTTGAGCCACGTCGAAGGTAACGGTTTTCGTGGTCACCATCAGCTCAATCTGCGCCGGATTGGTCTGGTCGGTGATCGGCGTCACCTTGATCCCAGTCTCGGCCTGGAATGGTTTCACTAAAACTTCGATGACGGCATTACCAAAAGCGCCGCCGCTGCCCGTACGTATCGTTAACTCGCCTGCGGATTGCGCCGAAGCCCGGCTCCCAACGGAAGGCAGCGTTCCGGCCATCATAGCGGCCGATGTTGTCTGCATGAATCGTCTGCGGCTCATCCGAAAACTCATTTTTCCTCCGTGACAACTGATTGCGCGAGCTTGGTCGAGCGGAAAATTCATCCTTCTCTTTTTGGGAACATTACAGGGCTCCTAAGGCCGAATTCCTCTAATCTAGCCTCTTACATGGCCGCCAATTTGCGCTCAATTGCAAGAATGTGAAGTTTTTCATGCGATCGACCGTCAACTCTTGAGATTACACCAAGCAAGGACGAGCGGGCGAACTTAGCGCTGGTACGATCGCCCCGGGCACGACAGACTGCTGCCAGCGCCGATAACCTCCTCTTAAAGCCGGGAGCGCAGCGCCTGCGACAGCAAGTCGTTTCGCGGAACGATGCGGTGAAGGTACCCGATAGCCAGCATCTGCTCCGCTCGAGCTTCTCGGCCAGGAGAAGACGCTTGGCGCTGTCCAGCCCCAAAACACAACGCGCCATAGCCCGCTCAGCATATTGCAGACCCAGCCGTGCCGCCGGCATGAACATCCGGCAAGCCGGCACACCATAGCGGGTCGCAAGCCCTTAAGGAGCGCGCCGGAATCTTGGGGCACATACATCTCCTCTGCTGACCATTCCATTGCCAACGCTTCTCTAGTCCGAGTCATTTTGATGCTTTAGCATTGCCAGAGAAGTCCAGACGCAAACCTCTTCTTGAGCTCGTTCTTCTGAATTTTGCCCATTGCATTTCTCGGAAGCGCAGGCACGACAAAGATCTCTTTTGGAATTTTGTACCTAGCAAGCTGTGTGCCAAGTCGGCGATGGTCGATTTTACATCGAATGTTGCTGCCTTTCCCCCGAGCTCGACGACGGCAATCACGCCTTCTCCAAAGTCTGGGTGAGGCACTCCAATCACTGCGCAATCTCGAACTGCACTGAACCTGCTGAGGGTCGCTTCCACCTCCCGCGAATAGACGTTGTGTCCGCCGGTGATGATCAGATCCTTGTTGCGACCAACAATCCAGACGCCACCACGCTTGTCGATTCGCACCAGATCGCCCGATTTAAAGTATCCATCAGGCGTGAATTCAATGGCCGTTCTCGGGCAGATTCCAGTAGCCCTTGAAAATATTCGCGCCCTTTACAACAAGTTCGCCAACTTCATCGATAGCGGCAAGATCATCATCCCGGCGCCGCGCCTGAATGAGACGCCTTGAAGCACATATCCGAGCAACTCCCTCGTCCGAAAACGGATTGGACGTGATGACGGTATTTTCCGTCATGCCGTATCTCTCCAGGATGGTGTGCCCGGTTCGCGCCCTAAACTCCTGAATGGCCTAGGCTGGGAGCGGAGCTGACCCGGAGGTAAAAGAGACGAGTGCTCTTGCAAAGCTCACTGCTGAGCCGCTCGTTGGCAAGCAACCGACCATAGAGGATGGGAACGCCCATAAACATGTCGCTTGCGGAACCAGCGAAAGCACCCGCTCCGCGTCGAAGCTCGGCAAGAAGATCACGCTTGCGCGTACGGCCAGCATCGTGTTGGCCGCTATAAAGAGGCCATGCGCATGGAATGTAGGTAGCACATGCAGCAAAGTGTCTCGGCTCGTTACGCCCCACAGGTGAGCCAACGTCTCGGCACAGAATTCGAGATTGCGATTAGTATCATAGCACCCTTAGGGCGTCTGATCGTGCCAGACGTGTACAATGTCGCAGCGACGTCTTGTGGATGCCGATAGACGGTGTGAACATCTCGAGTATTCTTAACCGCAGCCTGCATCAAAGTGCCCGAGCCATCGCGTGCCAGCGTGAAGCAAGTGACGTTCCGTACTTCCATCGGCTCTGATGATACTATCGCCTTTGGTTCGTGTCAGATAGGATGAGGTCCGCCTCCGCCCGGGTGTAAGCTGTATTGGCAGCCATGCAGCGCCTATTTGAGCGCAGCTAAATAAGGACAAAATGAGTGAACGGATTTGTCGACCTTCGCGCCCACGCGATCTCCGGGCTGTGCGCCAGCATTCAGTAACGCACTGTACAATGGCGCCGATTACAGAGTCCAGCTTTGGACGGGCCAAGACGAACCATGCTCATCGGTCATGACAGCAATGTTGGCATCGAAATCGTGAGGCAGAAGTCGCTGATAAACGTTCTCTCGCATTGATGTTCTCAATTGACCGTATTGTTCGAGCTGAGGTCATTGTTGTCGGCGCACTATTCTGCGGGTCCCAGATGGCCAAGCCAACTCGAGTTTTGTCGCACAGCCTACGAAGCGAGCGTTGGTGTACTAACGCACGGCAGCGATTATCTGAGAGATTTCTTCAGTTCGCCTGAGATCGAGCGTAAGCGTCGTTCTCAGGCCACGGCCTTGAGGGCTTGAGCGCGGTGTGCCCAGGGCAGCAGCTGGTCGATGTCGCGGTTTGGATGTCCGTTGACGATCCTCGTCAGGACGTCGGTGAGGTAGGCGAGCGGGTCGATATCGTTGAGCTTGCAGGTCGTCTCGACCAAG
Organism: Bradyrhizobium sp. RDI18; assembly: GCF_043203335.1. Taxonomy (NCBI): domain Bacteria; kingdom Pseudomonadati; phylum Pseudomonadota; class Alphaproteobacteria; order Hyphomicrobiales; family Nitrobacteraceae; genus Bradyrhizobium; species Bradyrhizobium sp. RDI18. Next base: position 2,522,095 of record NZ_JBICRN010000008.1, read on the forward strand.
GACGCGACGACAGCCCAATGTTCGGCACCACCGTCGGATCCGGCAAACAGCTTGGACCTCGCGCGAAGCGCCGTGAGAAGACGCTCATGCAGCGGGCGCAGATGGAAGGCCGCATGTCCCGCCCAGTCCGCCAGCGTCGACCGATCGAGAGCGATGCCCTGGCGCGCATAGATTTGTGCCTGCCGGTAGAGCGGCAGATGATCAGCGTATTTGGACACCAGAACCTGGGCGACGGTGGCTCCGGTCGGCAGTCCGCCCTCGATCAGCCGGGCCGGAGCCTCGGCTTGCATGACGCCGTCCTCGCATGCGCGACAGGCATATTTGGGACGCCGGGTGACCACAACGCGGAACTGCGCCGGCACCATATCCAGCCGTTCGCTCTTATCTTCGCCAATCCGGTGCAGCTCGCCCTTGCAGCAGGGGCAGGTCTTGTCGTCGATGTCGACGACAACCTCGACCCGCGGCAGATGCACCGGCAGCGCTCCACGGTTGACGCGGCGCTTGCGAGCCCGTTCCGCCTGGCCTTCCGGGGCTGTCTCGTCCTGAACCGCCTCGGTATAGGCCACGACCTGCTCGACGTCCTCGAGGCCGAGCAGCATCTGCTCCTCGGGAAGCGACTCCGCCTTCCGGCCAAAGCGATGACGCTGCAGCTGCTTGATGATCTGGCGTAGCCGCTCGCTCTCGTGCCGCTCGGCCAGCAGCATCGCCTTCAGCGTTTCGGGATCGTCAGGGAGGTTGTCGCTCACAGAACAATCAGAGCATATTCGCACCCGCCTGGCGACGTGCTCGATGCTGCTGTTCACTTCGCCGCAGCGCTGCCCACAATTATCCGGCTTGCGTCGGGACGACCGTCTCCCGTGCCGCGTGGACGCGCCGCCAATCAAGCCCTTCGAGCAGCGCCGACAACTCCGCCGCTGACAAACGCATCACACCATCCTCGATCTTCGGCCAGCGGAAGACGCTTTCCTCAAGCCGCTTGGTGAACAAGCACAAGCCCGTACCATCCCAAAAGATCAGTTTGATCCGGTCCGCTCGCTTGGCGCGGAACACATAGACCGCGCCCGAAAGAGGATATGTGACGCGTCACATATTAGAGAGCGTTTTTAGATTGGCGGCGCGTGATTCGGTACCCAACACGAGCACTCGCGAGGGCGCCGGCAATCTAAAAACGTGTTGGACGAAGCCGCGGGCACGCCGCTGCAGCTATGGGTGTTGAATCACTGCGCCGTTATTTGTGGACGTCGTGATCTGGACTGGAGACAAGTCCAAAGCGGACATTATCACGAAAGTACTGGGAGGAAGGGACATCTGGGAAGCGAAGTAGCCGAAAAATGCGAAGCGCCGGAGGTTTGACGTCAGAAGAACGACAACAGGGCACCTATCGGCTGCCACGACGGCCGGAAGAATTGCGAAATGGAAGGTGGCGGTTCTTGGTTGATCGAGGTCTCGCATCAAGAAGTGTCCGGTGAACGAGCGGTGCTGAACGAACCTGGCTGCAAGACCTCGACGCACACCATGTGGCCTTGATGACAGGATGGACATTGACGCAAGGAAGCGGCATTGCAGTGCTCAGCCTTCTCGGGGCAATCGGATGGCTCTTCCGGCTCCGAATGAGCATCGGCGGATATCATTCCGAGCAGTTCACGGCAGCGAGCGAGCTTTTGCTTGCGGTAGCGGTTACCCAGAAAACCATAGTAGCGAATACGTTTGAAGCCTTCGGGCAGGACATGGATGAGGAAACGCCGAATGAACTCCCCGGCGTCCAGCGTCATTACTTTCTGCTGGCTTCCGTGGCGGTAATCCTTCCATCGAAAGCGTACTTTGCCGTCTTCGATATCGATGACACGGCTGTTGCTGATCGCTACCCGATGCGTATAGCGGCCGACATAGTGCACAACCTGTTCGGCGCTGCCAAATGGCGGCTTGGCGTAGACCACCCAGTTGATTCTGCGGACCTCGTTCAGATAACGCTGAAACGCAGCCGGATCACGCAACGGTTCCAGCGACGAGAAGAATTGTAGCTCGCCGGTATCGAACGACGTTTGCAAGGCGCTGAGAAATAGGCGCCGGAACAGACGGGAAAGCACGGCCACGGGAAGAAAGAAGCCGGGCCGGCAGGCGATCCAGCGGCTGCCATCCGGGCATAGTCCTCCTCCAGGAACGACGCAATGGAGGTGGGGATGGTGAAGGAGGTTTTGGCCCCAAGTATGAAGGACAGAAAAGAACCCGATCTCGGCACCGAGGTGCTTGGGGTCAGCAGCGATAGTCCGCAAAGTCTCTGCAGCTGTGCGGAACATAATATCGTACACGGTGCCGGCATTCTGGAACGCGATCGCTGCGATTTGGTCGGGTATGGTGAAAACGACGTGAAAATACTGCGTATCGAGAAGCTCCCCTTGTCGGGCCTCGATCCATTCTGCCCGCGCGAGCGATTGGCACTTGGGGCAGTTGCGCGAGCGGCAGCTATTGTAGGAGATCCGCCGCTCTCCGCAGTGATCGCACTGCTCGACATGGCCACCGAGCGCGGCCGTTCGGCAGCGCTCGATCGCCGTCATTGCTGCACGTCGTTCGGTCGATAGAGACCTCCAGTGCTGCTCGCGCCAGGCAGCACCATAGCGGCGGAAGATATCCGCCACTTCCGGACCTGAGCGTCCCATGGGGCCGCCGTCAGAAATGTTCAGGCGGCGGCGGTGGTGGTGCCTTAGGGATTGGGCGCGGCAGCAGCTCCAGCGGGCTGGTCGCCGCGCAGACTTTGTTCGTAGCTATCCGGAGATATTGCGCGGTTGTGGACAGGCTGCGATGGCCAAGCAAGAGCTGGATGGTGCGAAGATCGGTGCCGGCCTCGAGTAGATGGACGGCGAAGGCATGCCGTAGCGAGTGCGGCGTCACGGGCTTGGCAAGGCCCGATAGCCGATGCGCCTTGCTGCAGGCGTCCTGCACCGCGTTGGTCGATATCGGCTCGTTGGGGATACCGCCGGGAAACATCCACGTCTTCGGCCGGACGGCGCGCCAATAGCCGGTCAGTGTCTCCAGCAACCGTGCCGAGAGCATGACGTAACGGTCCTTCTTCCCCTTGCCTTGATCGACGCGCAGCACCATCCGCTGTCGGTCGATGGCTTCCGGCTTCAGGCGTACCGCTTCGGAAATGCGCAGACCGGCGGCGTAGCATGTCGTCAGGATCACTTGATGCTTGAGGCTCTCCACGCAGCCGAGGAAGTGCAGCACCTCTTCGGGACTGAGGATGACGGCGAGCGTCTTGGGCACCTTTGGACACGGAATGATGAGGTCGAAATCCCATTCGAAGCCGAGCGTGACACGGTAGAAGAAACGGAGCGCTGAGACGGTCACGTGGATGGACTTCGGCGCCAGCCTCTTCTCGTTCGTTAGATAGACTTGGTAGGCGCGGACATCTTCCGGCCCGAGCAAAGCCGGCGACTTCGCAAAATGGCGGGCGAACTGCGAAATCTGCAGCAGATAGCAATCCTGCGTATGCGGTGACAGATTGCGGATCTGCATGTCGTTTATCATGCGTAACCGAAGCGGGGTCATTGAAGGCTCCTTGGCAAAAAAAACGAAAACTGCCCGGGGGCAGCAACGCCATCTTGCTTGAAGCCAAGTCTATGAACGCAGCAAATTGCGTCTCACCATGGCAACTCAAAGCAGCTACAGTTGCTTCAACCGCATTCCTTCATCTGACGATGGGTCACTCTTGCCGAGCGTTCTGCCGCGGAGCGGCTTCGTCCAACCTCATATATGTGGCGGGACGGATTATGTGGCGGCGGCGCCCCTTGGGCCTTTGCGTTCAACGAAGTCTGCGGGTTCGCCGCCACATAATCCGTCCCGCCACATATATGAGGATTTTGCTTGAGCACTTCCTGCACGCGGAGAGCCAAACTCGGAAAGCCGCACCGCATGTCGGTGTAGCCGGTCGCAAGCCACACACGAACGCCCGTCGGAATCGGGATCATCGGCCCTCCAGCACTCTTAAGACCCGCGATAGAGCGGCGATGTCGACATCCACTCCAACGATCAGACGAACACCGCTGCCGAGCACGATCTCCATCCGTCCAACAGCCTGCTCGCAGCGAGCGTCGTCACGGCTCCCATCGCTTCTCGTTGGATCCGGCTCAATCAGAGCCGCAACAAACCCGTGTTCGCCATCTTTGGCGCTAAGCGCTCCAAGAGCGCCCTGTCGCGCCAGGCGTCGCCATCCGAACAGTTGACCAGGAAAAAGTCCGTGGCGGCGAGCAACGACAGAAACAGGATCGCCACAGCAATAACTCTCCTCCACAATCCGCTGCTTCGCTTCAATACTGAACCGCCGCCGCCGTCCTGTGTCGACAACCTCCATAACTTTCGCATTATTGGCAGTAGATATGGTGTCCATACTGCCTGTAATCATGCAATAGCCAACCTCTGCAAGGCGGCCGCCCTCGGATGCGTACCGCCCGACCACCACACTCGTTGATAAAGAGTTTGTAGTTTTTACTGTCCGTCATACGTCGATCGCCTCTCTGCTGCTGGGTATTTGTTCTGTTTCCTAGTAATCCGCCGGATTCGTCACCACAACGAACGACAAGCCCTCTCATGAGGAACGACTGGATGGATAGACAGCGCCGCAGCGACGTCTTGGCGGAGAATGGTAACACCTGGGTTTGCGAGCGCCGCGAGTGATGCGCTCTCAACGGGCTTAAGAACGATCGCGTTACCCGGAGAAAGATGCGGTTCCTAGTCTGGCGCTCGCTATCCGAGGTCAAACTTGGCGGGCGGGACTCCCACTACTGGCTAGGAGCCTGTCCAGTTAGCTTTGGGAAGGCAGTTTTATCTTGATAATGGCGGCTCAGGCGGCCCTTGCGAGCTTGACGAGGTTGTGAGCGGTGCAGATGAGCGCCCATTCTGCGCTGACCTTTTCGATGCCGCGCAGCAGGAATTGCCTGAACCCTCTTGCCTGTTTGATCTGTCCGAAGACGGCTTCGACGATCTGCTTGCGCAAGCGGTAGCGACTTCGGTAGCCGGCGCGCTTGAGCTTGGTGCTCATCCTGGCGATCAGCGAGCCGGGTCTTGAAGCCTTTTTCGCGGTGGCGGATTTGGTGCCGTGCTTCTGCCTTCCGGTGGCGATGTAGCCCTCGATGCGCCGCCGTTTGATCGTGCGAAGATTGGCGTCGGAGCAGTAGCCGGCGTCGGCCGATACTTCGTCGGGATTGGTCCCCAGATTGGCCCTGATCCCGTCGAGCAACGGCGCCAGTTGCGCCTGATCGCTGGAGGAACTGGTCAGCGTCTGCGCCACGATGATCTGATGGGCACCATCGACCGCGGCCTGGGCGTTGTAGCCCTGGATGTAACCGTCCTTGGTCTTCAGGATGCGGCTTTCCGGGTCGGTGAAATTGCGTTGCGCCTTGCCGTCGGGCTCCGTGTTCGGCGGCGCGGACGTCTTGCCGTTCTTTTTGCCCCCTTCGGCGATGCGGCGCTCCTCGGCTTCGGCCCGCGCCTTGCGCTCCGCCTCGGCTGCGGCCTTGGCTTCGGCCTCCAGCGCGGCCTTGGCCTCGCGGATCTTCTCAAGCCGCTTCTGCTTGTCGGCCACCCAATCGGGCATCTCGTCGCCGCGCTTGTCGCCGTAGAGCTTATCCTCCTGCGCATCGGCGGCCTCCGCCGCCTTGAGCCAGCGGTCGACCTCCGCTGCAAGCTCCGCTTCCCGCTTCTTCATGCGATCATAGCTCATCGCCTTGTGCTTGGACGCGTTCGCCTTGATCTTGGTGCCGTCGAGCGCAACGTGCCCGAGCTTCACCAACCCGGCCTTCTCGGCCAGCTTCAACACCTGCACGAACAGGTCGGCCAGCGCCTTCAGGTGCCGCCGCCGGAACTCTGAGATCGTGCGGAAGTCCGGCGCATCGCCCGCCACGATCATCATGAAATCCGCCCGCTCCACCGCCGCCCTGGCGATCCGCCGCGACGAGTAGATACCGCTCGCGTAGCCGTGCAGAAGCAGCGCCGTCAGCATCCGAGGATCGAACGGCGGCTGCCCCAGCCCGCTTCGGTAGCTGCCTATGATCGCCGATAGATCAAGGCTTTCCCTGACCAGCGACACGATCAGCCGCGAAACGTGGTCCCTCGGCACATAATCCTGCACGCTCGGCGGCAGAAGCTGGGCCTCGTCGATCTTCCAGGGGCGAAATTCCTTGCTCATGGCTGCGCAAGGAATCAGACTCGCTCCCTCTTGACCAGTCACTACTCAGACAGGCTCCTAGTCGCGGGCGTCACTTTGGTGCACGCAGGCGAGATGCCAGAACTCAATCTGCCCCCAAATGGGGCCACATCACCGACCATTAATTTGTGACATCATAGCCTTGTGCAAGCTGCGAACAATTAACCACGGAATTGAGCTGCCTCCTGCGCGCCTACACATTCGCCCAAGCCGTGCAGGAGAGCCGCTCCGGTGCGTATGCCTTTCAGGAAGCAGTCGATTTTGATGTTCTCGTTGGGTGCGTGATTGGCTTGGTCGGCGTTCGCATAAGGCGTCACAAAGGAAGGCACCCCGAGAATCTGCGTGAAGACGTAGTCCGGCAGAGTGCCGGCGGCCACTGGATAAATGAGCGGCTCGAGGCCGTGCCCAGTGTGCACTGCCTGCTGAACAATAGCCGAGAACGGCGAATCGATTGGTGTCTTTGACGGCGGCGTGGACTCCAAGCGCACTAGCTCGACGTCCGGAGCGTACCTTTTGACATGAGCCTCTATCTTTGTGAGGACGTCATCAGAATCTTGTCCGTCAACGAGGCGAGCGTCGCACTTAACGAAAGCCTCGTGCGGGAGCACTGTTTTCAACCCCGGTCCGCCATATCCACTGTGGAAACCGTTAATGGTCAATGTTGGATGAAACATGAGCCTATCCGCTACTGACCGATCTGCTGGATTATCCAGCCTTGCGAGTCCGAGGGATTTCTTAAGATCCGCAACATCGAAAGGGAGCTTCGCTGCCATGGCACGCTCAAGGTCGCTTGGCGCCAAAACATCATCATGAAAGCCATCGATTGTGATCTCCCCATTCGTATTCTTCATTGTCGCCAACAAGTGCACGAGCGTCCAAATAGGGTTTGGAACGACACCACCGAAAAGGCCAGAATGAACATCGCGATTTGCAGCGCGGGCCCGCAGTTCGAAACCAGCGATCCCACGCACGCCGTGTTTAATAACCGGGCGACCGGACTCGTGCAGGGGACCATCAGCTGTTACAACCAAGTCTGCCTTGAGCAGGCCGCGGTAAGAGCGAACGAATTCCGCAATGTTTGGACTTCCGATCTCCTCTTCGCCTTCGAGCAAAATCAGGACGTTGCATGGCAGGCGCCCGTGTACCGCCAAATACGATTCCACGGCGAAGATCTGAGCGAGGTGCTGGCTCTTGCTGTCTCCGGCTCCCCGCGCATAAATACGCCCGTCCCGGATCGTCGGTTCAAATGGCGGATTAATCCAGGCTTCCAGCGGATCCGGCGGCATAACGTCATAATGACCATAGAGCAGGACGGTCGGCGCTCCAGGTTCGAGCTCCCAACGCGCCATTACCATCGGGTGCCCGGACGTGGGAATCGTTCGCGCGTCTAGCCGCAGGCGGCTCAGCATGCTCACCAGAAGTTCAGCGACCTCGCCGATCCCTGTATTGTCGGCACTGATACTGGCGTGCCGCAGGTAGTCGAGCAGACGGCTGACGAACTGGTCTTTGTTCGCATCAATATGCGCGAAGACTTTGGTTAATTCCGCACCGCCGGCGATCTGGCTAACGTTCGGATTCATGCGCGATAATTCTCGTCTTTTGGAGATCAGTTTAGCTCTTGCGTATGGGCAATAATGCCCGTTCCTGAGCATTAGTTGGGGGCATTAGCGGCAATAGTTGTCGTCCGTTGCGCCACTACCAATATAGGGGCATTGGTCTAGACCACCACTTTCCTCTGACAGGCCCCAACGTATTCGCGGACAACTCCAACTGCCTGATTACCCGGTGTTCGTGCGCCTTGATTTCCATAGGAAACATAGACCTTCACTTGCAATCTTCGTTCTTGGCGCAAACTTCTCTAATCGGAAGAGCGCTGCAAGATCGCGCAGCTAACGGCCAGACTGCGCATAAATTCAGCGGCTTTCAGACGATCACGCAGGATTCCCCAGGATGGTCCCGAAAAGCTCTTTGAAATGATTCTCGTCGAGCCGGACTAACTTACGGATTTGAGAAGACGAGCGGTCAAGTCGATGAGGGCACCGGATCGACGCCTACAATGCCCTTTCCGCTGATGATGAGTCCATAGAGCCGGCTCCGGAAATCTGAACAGGGCGATAAGTGGAGTTTATGCCTGACGGCGGGCAAGATTGGCCCGCGAATCGGGAGAGACGATGACGAGACGAGCACGCCGGAACCACACACCGGCTTTCAAGGCGAAGGTGGCGCTGGCCGCCGTGAAGGGCGATCGAATGCTGGCTCAATTGGCGGAGCAGTTCGACGTGCATTCCAATCAGATCACGTCGTGGAAAGCCCAACCTGAGGGCGGGGCCGCCGATGTGTTCGATCCGGGGAGCAACAGCGCGGCGGCGGCGCTACCCGCCATTGACGTGCAGTCGCTGCACGCCAAAATCCACTCCCAACTCGAGGAAATACATAAGAGTTGGGCCGAGACGCTGGGAATAACCGAACCACAGTGGTTAATTCTAATGGCCATCGACGAGCTCGACCAAGGTCGGGGCGTTTCGGGCATAGTGGTTGCGAATAAATTCCGAATTCATCCCGCCTTCGTTACCAACCAAACTAAGAAACTCGAACAGCTAGAGCTCCTGGCCCGCGTAACATCGCCCGATGACGCAAGATTCCTGCAGATGTCGCTAACCGAAAAGGCGCGGGCAGAAATCACGAAACTGTCGAACAGAAGACAAGCCCTCACGTCGACAATGTTTAGCGAAGTCGACAAGGAGTCGCTTGACTACCTCAATAAGCGGCTAACCTCGATTGCCAAGATAGCCGACTGGCATCTCAAAATTGAGCATAAGCATACTGTAGGCTCGAATCAGACAGCGACGTACCCTGCGTATTTCCTCCAATGAGTTAGAGCCCGACTTGAAGAGTAACGGACAAAAAAGAGATGAGGGTATTCGGTCCTGATCGCCTGATTTTTTTGCCGATTAGATCCCATTGACCAAAGATCATGGATGGATTCCATTTAACAAGAAATGTGGGTCGGCCTCAATGTTTTCGCTGAACTCCCGCAACCTCTGATAAGCGCTTTCAGATAATAGATTTGCGAAACATTACTTGGTGCCCATTTACGGGATTTGAATCATCAGCTCCAATGTGGACGAGAATTTTCACTGCTATCCTGGCCGACAACGTTTAGTCGTCCGTGAACAAGGCTCTAAGCGATTGAGCGGGAGTCCGTTTTTCGGATTCGAGACGGTTTGAGATTGCAGGGATTTAGGTGGAGGCTACCAAACCCTGCAATTTCGATTGTGGATTGAACGAAGCCGCTACCGCGGCGTGAACGGCGAGGTGGCGTAGAGCGCCTCCTGCCTGAGAGGATGTGGGTGTTGCAGCCCACCCTCTCAGACAGGAGTATTGAGATGGCCGATTTGAGCCCTCTTCGCCGCCGCATGATCGAGGACATGACCGTCCGCAATCTGTCGCCGGCGACGCAGCGATCCTACATCAGCGCGGTTTCGAAGTTCAGCCGTTATTTCGGCAAATCGCCGGATCGGTTGGAACTGGAAGACGTTCGCGCCTTTCAAGTGCATCTGGTCTCGACCGGCATATCATGGCCGGCGCTGAACCAAATCGTCTGTGCGCTGCGGTTTTTCTACGGCGTTACTCTTGGCGAGGCGCTGATCCCGGAACGCATTCCCTATGCGCGAGAACCGCGCAAGCTGCCGGTCGTGCTCAGCGCCGACGAAGTGGTTCAGTTTCTTGAAGCGGTATCGAGCCTGAAGAGCCGCGCCGCACTGACCACCGCCTATGCGGCCGGGCTGAGGGCCTCGGAGGTCGCGGGACTGCGGATCGAAGACATCGACAGTGCTCGCGGTGTCATCCAGGTGCGCCACGGCAAGGGGGCGAAGGATCGCAACGTGATGCTGTCGCCCCAACTACTCGGCATCCTGCGCACCTACTGGCGGCTCGCCCGGCCGCGGGTTTATCTGTTCCCGGGACGCGACGAAGACCATCCGATCGATCAGACCGTGTTGCATGCCGCCTGCCGGTCGGCGGTGAAGGCTGCGGGCCTGACCAAGCGCGTCACGCTGCACACGCTGCGCCACAGCTTCGCGACACATCTTCTGGAGAACGGAACCGACATCCGGATCATCCAGGTTCTGCTCGGGCACAATAACCTGTCGTCGACGGCGCGCTACACGCAGGTCGCCACCGATACGATCCGGGCGACGCAGAGCCCGCTCGACCGCCTGTCGCTGGAGGTGACGCCACCGGTATGACGACGCGTCCGGGGATGCGGGTTATGGCCCGCCCCGACGTCCGTCCGCACAGACCCGCCATCGAGATTGCCGATATCTTGCGCCGGCATGGCGACGCCTATCGCCGTTTGCATGCCGGTCATCTCGGTCGGGTCGAGCGGCGCGTGATGAGTGCGATCGTTGCGTGCCGAACCGAGGCGCTCGGCGGTCACATGGAGGCTTGCGACGACTGCGGCATGACACGCATCGCTTATAATTCCTGCCGGAATCGGCATTGTCCGAAGTGTCAGGGGCGAGCCCGAGCCGCGTGGCTTGCCGCGCGAGAAGCCGACCTGCTGCCGGTTCCCTATTTCCACGTCGTCTTTACGCTTCCTGCACCGATCGCAGCGATCGCTTTCCAGAACAAGGCCGTCGTCTATGCCATCCTGTTTAAGGCCGCCGCTGAGGCGATGACGACGCTTGCTGCCAATCCGCGAAGGCTCGGTGCAGAGATCGGCGGCGTCGCGGTCCTGCATACCTGGGGACAGGCGCTGACGCATCATCCTCACATTCACTGTGTCGTGCCGGGCGGCGGCCTCTCGCCCGATGGCGCGCGCTGGATCGCCAGCCGACCAAACTTCTTCCTGGCCGTCAAACCGCTCGCCCGGCTGTTCAGACGCCTGTTCCTCGAACGTCTGACCGCCGCCTTCGACGCCGGCACCCTGAACTTCTTCGGCGATCTCGCATCCCTGGCCGAGCCTGCTGCCTTCGCAGCTCACCTCCTCGCTATGCGGCGCATCAGCTGGGTCGTCTATGCCAAGCGGCCGTTCGGCGGCCCCGCGCAGGTGCTGGCCTATCTCGGCCGCTATACCCATCGCGTTGCAATCGCCAACAGCCGGCTCGTAGCCCTCGACGAGGATCACGTCGCCTTTACCTGGAAGGACTACCGCCAGAACGGCGCGACAAGGATCATGAAGCTCAAGGCCGACGAGTTCATCCGCCGCTTCCTTCTTCACACGCTGCCCGATGGCTTCCATCGCATCCGCCACTTCGGCTTCATGGCCAACCGCCATCGCGCTGCCAAGCTCGCCCTTTGCCGCGAACTTCTCGATCGCGAGCGAACAGCCCCAAACGATGGCCAGCCGCCGCCTGTGGATTCGGAAGCTCAAACCTGGGCCGAGGTTCCTGCCTGTGCCGATTGTGGTGGCGTCATGCGCATCATTGAGCGCTTTCGACACAGCTTCAGCCGCTCCAGCCCTCGAACACCACCGTTCCGATGCGACACATCGTGAGCCAAGTCATGCCGTGCACGACGATCATCATTCGTCATTCCGCTCCCAGCGTCTCGATCATCGCGGACGATGTCAGATCCGTGCTGTCACACTGCGCGACAACAACCGTCCGATGCAACAAAAAGTCTATCGTGATCTCCGGCGAAGCGCGTTTGGTCTCAACTCTTCCCCGATGCGCACATCTCGTGTCTCTGCCTCACGCGCCGAGCCAGCAGATCGGGCCTTGCGATCTCAAACAATCCCCATAGCGTAAAATCGCGCATAGCCTCCCGCGCCTTCGTTCAATCCGGCTTCAATGAGGTCGCGTCATAAGCGCCTGCCGCGCCCTCGCGTGAGCGCGACCTCACAGAACCCTCCAGATTCCCCTTCGCTGGGAACCATGATTCTGTGGTGCATCGGAGGGGACGATGCGGCCGAAGAAGCACAAGCCGACGGGATCGACCGATCTGTTCCGGGCGCGGCTCGACCAAATAATCAACATGAAGCACGAGCTGGTTCTGCTTGCCGGCAGGATCGACTGGGACTGGATCGACGGCGAGATCGCGCCGCTCTACAGCGAGAACGGCCGGCCTGGGATCGAGACCCGGTTCATGGTTGGGCTGTTATTGCTCAAGCACATTTACGGCTTGTCCGATGAGGGAGTGTGCGAGCGCTGGGTCCACGACCCGTATTTCCAGTTCTTCACCGGCGAAGGGTTCTTCCAGCACGCTTTCCCGCACGAGCGCTCGGACCTCAGCCACTGGCGCAAGCGGCTCGGCGACAAGCTGGAGCTGCTGCTGGCCGAGAGCCTGCGGGTGGCGCATGAGGCGGGTGCATTGCGCAGAAGACCTCAAGCGGGTCACGGTCGGTCGAGTAGCCCCGGGGAATTGCACCCCGAGGCTCTCACGAAACCGGACGTGAACCTCTCGATTCATCCGGCTTCTATCTTCCGGCCGCAGGTCGAATGCCGACTCGCCACAAATAGAGTAGGTTCGGATCGCGCTGTGCGAGCCGTCCCAACCAATATACTGAGGCGACTTTCCGGCCTTTCAACCGCTTGTATTTCCGCCTCGTCCAACGGGCGAGCGCGTCGTTAACGTGACGAAGGACGTTGACACATTCCGTCCGGTAGAACCGTCCGTAATAGTTCAGCCATCCTTGCACGACAGGATCAATCAGCTTGGCGAGTTCTTCAAGACTCCAGTGGTTTCGCGTTGAACCCAGTCGCCATGAGCGAATGGTTTGTCGGATTCCTTTGGCAGCCTTGTTGCTGATTGCCGGGAGGAAGTTGAGGAACTTCTCGCCCTTTCGATCGCGAGCGCTGCGCGGCTGGAAGGTGTAGCCAAGGAAGTCGAACGAGATGTGTTCGCATTCCTTTCTCCGTTTATTATCCTTGCAGTAGACGATCCGGGTTTTCTCCGGGTGGAGCTCCAGACCGCATTCCGCAAGACGTGTCCGGATCGCCTCCATCACGGTTCGAGCCTCGCTTTCAGTTCTGCAATGGACTATCGCATCGTCAGCGTATCTTTCGAAACACAAACAAGGGAAGGTCCGCTGCATCCAGTGATCGAATGCATAGTGCAGAACCAAATTTGCGAGCAGCGGTGAAACCACTGAACCCTGAGGGGTTCCGCGTGTTCTCTCCACAAGGATTCCGTCTTCTTTCTCCACGGGAGCTTGCAGCCACCGCTTTACGTAGAGACGAATCCAGCTCAGTTCCGTATGGTGGGCGACGGCCTTTTCGATCAGGTGCCAAGGGATCGAGTCGAAGAACGACTTGATATCAAGGTCGATAACCCAGTCGAATTTCCAGCAACGCTTTCGCGCTGTCCCCACTGCGTCAAGCGCCGAACGGCCGGGCCGATAGCCGTAGGAGTCGGGATGGAATATTCGTTCCATCGTCGGCTCCATAACCATCTTTGCAACCGTCTGAGCCACGCGGTCAGCTATAGAGGGCACGGTTGCGTCGAACTGCACTTCAGCCCCGTCAGGATTTGGGTTCGGCTGAGATAACCCATCCCTTCCATGTACTTCGTGGTCAGCGATTTGCTGTCCTCAAGGTCAGAGAGGTCTCTGGCGTAGAGACTTTGAGCCTGCGCCACGCCGAGATCGGATCGCTTGCTGTCCCACGCGACTGGACGGACTGGGCGCTTCCAGGTGCTCGGAGCGAGCCTATCAATGGCCAGCAGCCGTTGCTCATTGACGCCCTTGGTCTGCTTGCGCTTGCCGAATTCGCCTCTTCGTTGAAGCACAAGAAATGAGGCTTGACCAATGACTCAGCTTCTGAATCACTCGGACATCAATTCGATTCGGTCCGCAAATGAAGAAGCCTTCTTCCGCGGCCCTGCGAAAGCGCCGCCATCAGCTCTTGCGTGCCCTGCCGCCGATCGAGCAGATTGTGCGCGGGTCGCTCATCGAGACCTACAAGCGCTGCGGCCGACCCAGCTGCCACTGCGTCGACGGACCGGGACACGGCCCCAAGCGTTACCTGTCCACAATCGCTCGAACCGGCGAACGCCCGCGGCTCGGCTATGTGCCGAATGGCGCGTATCCTCAGGTGGCCGAGTTTCTCGCCAACTACCGCAAGCTCCAGGAGATGCTCAACGAGATTTGCGCGATCAATGCCGAGCTTCTGCGTCGCCGCGAAAGTCTCGATTAGATGGATCCGGCGGTCGCAGCCCTCGACTTTGCCGAGGCGGGCGCCATCATCGCCAACATGATCGACTCCTATCTCGCTGCAGGCGCTCCGCCGCCCGATGTGGAAGGACCCGATCATGATCAATCCCAAGATTGCCGATCATCATCTCGCGCGGCAGGCCTGCATCTACATCCGTCAGTCGACGATGGGGCAAGTCCGCTTCAATCAAGAGAGCACAGAGCGCCAGTACAACTTGGCGGACCAAGCGAGGTCGCTCGGGTGGACTCCGGAGCAGATCCGGATCCTCGACCGGGATCTCGGTCACTCCGGCGAGCAGGCGACCAATCGCGACGACTTCAAGACGCTGGTCAGCGATGTGGCAATGGGCCAAGTCGGCGCGATCTTCTCTCTGGAAGCCTCGCGCCTGGCCCGCTCGAACAAGGATTGGCATCGCTTGCTGGAGCTGTGCGCGGTGACACGCACATTGGTGTTCGACGGCGATGGCTGCTACGATCCGGCGGACTTCAACGACAGCCTTGTGCTTGGCATGAAGGGTACGTTTGCTCAGGCAGAGCTGCACATCATTCGCGCGCGCCTCCACGGAGGCAAACTCAACAAGGCGCAGAAAGGTGAATTGCACTTCCCTCTGCCGGTCGGTTTGGTATTCGACGGCGATAGGATCACCCTCGACCCCGATCAGGAAGTGCAAGGCGCGGTTCGAACAGTCTTCGAACTATTTGAACAAGAGAGCAGCGCCTACGGCGTAGTTAAACGGTTCAATGAACTCGGCCTTGTCTTTCCACGCCGAGCCTATGGCGGCGTCTGGGACGGCAAGCTGATCTGGGGACGACTTACGCATTCACGCGTGCTCGGTGTCCTTGCCAATCCATCTTACGCCGGCACTTACGTGTTTGGCCGATATCAATCTTGCAAGCAGGTTGGCCCTACCGGTGAGATTCAAACTCAGTTGCGCCGCATGCCACAAGATGAGTGGCGTGTTGTCATTCCCGATCACCATGCTGGTTATATTACCTGGGATCGATTCCTTACCAACCGCGAACACTTGGCGGCGAACAGGACCAATAGCGAAGTTATCGCCGGACCCGCTCGAGAGGGACTTTGTTTGCTGCAAGGTTTATTGCTTTGTGGCGCTTGCGGACGGCGTCTAAATGTGCG
Source organism: Bradyrhizobium sp. RDI18 (assembly GCF_043203335.1). Taxonomy (NCBI): domain Bacteria; kingdom Pseudomonadati; phylum Pseudomonadota; class Alphaproteobacteria; order Hyphomicrobiales; family Nitrobacteraceae; genus Bradyrhizobium; species Bradyrhizobium sp. RDI18. Next base: position 2,537,587 of record NZ_JBICRN010000008.1, read on the forward strand.
CTACGCCGGCAATGGCGGTCTTTACCCGATCTATGAATGCAATTGGAGGCGTCGGGAGGCACTGGCGCCGCAGCACTGCATGTCTCTGCCATCAAAACCGCTTGATCACGCCATTGCAGAGCGCCTGTTGACCGCCGTCACGCCACTGACGGTTGAACTGGCGTTGCAAGCGCTGACAAGCTTGGAGGAGCGCGATAGGTCAATTGCTGCGCAATGGCAACGAAGGATAGACCGGGCCCGTTATGATTGCGACTTGGCAGAACGGCGCTATGAAGAAGCAGACCCCAGCAATCGGTTGGTTGCCAGTACGCTCGAGAAGCGCTGGAACGATGCAATGGAACGGCTTCTCGAGCTCGAGACTGAATTGGCCAATTTTGAGCGCCAGAACCTGCGTAGCATCACAACCGAACAGAGGCAGCAAATACTGCAGCTTGGCAGGGACTTCCCCGACTGTGGAAGGCTTCAAGCACTTCAGCTCGTGACCGCAAGCGCATGCTCCGCCTGTTGATACGCGACATCACCGTAGCTAAGGGTCCAGAACCCAAACTGCTGCGATTGCAAATTCGCTGGCAAGGTGGGGCTACTGAGACAATTGAGGTCCGGCAGCGGCCGAACCGCCCCGAAGCAGTTCGTTATCCCGATGAGTTCGTTGCCAAAATCCGCGCGCTGGCGGAACTACATGATGATCATGAAATCGTCGCGCAACTCAAAAGCAATGGCCAGACAAGCTCGACCGGCAGGCCGTTCACCGTCAGCATGATTCGATGGATCCGCTACAAGCATCGTATCACTGGCCCATCTCTTCCCGCCGGAACGTTGAACGTCAGCCAGGTTTGTGAGAGATTTGGCGTCAGCCTGTGGGTCGTCCATTACTGGATCGAACGTGGTATAGTCTCGGCGCTGCAACGCAAGCCGAATGCGCCATATGCAATCACCATCGACGATTACGTCGACCGGCGTCTCCGAAAATGGGTTGCGACTTCAAGCCATCTTGACCCACCATCCCCAACGCAAACTGTATGAGGTGTATTATGCCCGGCGCGTCGGTATTCCTAACGGACGCTTCCCTCCATTAGCCTTGGGAATTTCCACGAGACGGACGGGAGGCGGAAAGTATGTCCCCGACGACATTCGATTCCAGATCTTGTAGAGGTTTCTCTTCAAGTCCTTTTCGAATTCCTCGATGGAGACCCCGTCCACACCCGCTGACCCGCGGTTCGCTTTCACCTGTTTCCAAGCTTCCCAAACGAGATGTTTGGGGATCTGATACGACTTTGCCTCAGCCATCGGCTCCTCCCGTTTCCGGTTGGCCTGTGACTTTGGCTGGAAGATCGGGTCCCTTCGCTCCGCCCGTATTACCGGGCCTCATCACTATTACGAACCCGTCCGCCCCTGCGTCGCGCATTGGTACTCTACCCTCGGCGGGTCCGCCGCCTTTGGGGTCTCCCTTGGCATCGCGACGCAGGTTCCCATGTTCCGCGCAAGAGCCTGCCATCGGGATCACGCCGCCTCTACACCGGTTGCCGGCCAATAGACAGGCTCTCGCCGCGCTTGATCCCAGGAGGTGGTATCGCCCCTGGTTTCGACAACAGCTGAACTGTACTTTCGATGCATCATCGGCGGTTTACTTGCGTTCGTCTTCCCGTGGCTCACCTGACAGGCTGATTGCCCGCCTTTTCCAGCAACGCTCACCACCTCAGCCATTGAGCTAAAGCAGCTTGTGGCGGTTTGGACGCTGATCCTGCAATCCGAGCCCGAGGGGCCTGCCCTCATCTCTTGCGCAGCAAGGCTGCTCGGAAGATGGTCTACATACTCAACCTCCTTCTTCGCGCCGTCATGGCGCACACACCACGGTGCAGCCGAAGGCCGTCGACCGATGCCAAGCTCTTGCATGCGGCCATCAAGGGGCTCAACCGCCTGGCGAGAAGACACGGGGTCAGGCTGCGGCAATCCTATTGTCGCGTGGCCAAGCATGCGACGATGATGGCTTCCCGCTACGCCCATGCCACAGTTCAGGCGGCATCAGCGACAGTTACGTATCCTGCGCAGCCGGCTCGGCCGGATCATCCGCGACATCCGCCGCAAAGATCGAGGCCAGCAAGCACGGGAGGAGACGTTCGCCCCTCGCTTGGCCGAGCCAGCCAGATCCGCTCGCAACAGCAGCGCCAGCGCGGCTGGAAGCTCTATTCCTTCCACGCTCCGGAGGTGGAGTGCATCGGCAAGGGCAAGGCCGCCGCGCCCTACGAGTTCGGGGTGAAGGCCTCCATCGTCACCACCAACCGGCGGGCGCCCGGCGGCCTCTTCGTGCTGCACGCCAGCGCGCTGCCCGATAACCCGTACGACGATCATACCTTGCGAGACGTCATTGACCGCACCGAGACACTCACCGGCTGTCCGATCGAGCGGGCCGTCGACAAGGGATACCGAGGCCACGATGCGCAAATCCCCGGCGCGTCTTCATCTCCGGCCAGAAGCGCGGCGTCTTCGGCCTCATCAAGCGCGAGCTGCGCCGCCGCTCCGCCATCGAGCCCATCATCGGACACATGAAGGCAGAGGGCCACCTTGGCCGCTGCCATCTCAAAGGCCGCGCCGGCGATGCCGCCAATGTCGTCCTCTCAGCAGTTGGCCACAACTTCCGCCGCATTCTCGCCTGGCTCAGAGAACTCTTGTGCCTGTTCTTGGGGCTGCTATGGCGATCGTTCGCCTGCCCAGCCCAGCTCAATCCGGCTTCTTAACGGACGACTAGTTTAGAACCTAGAACCGAGAAACCATAGATCATTGGCCCCGGAGCTGACCAAAGCGAACGTCCGCGCCATCTTCATCGACAGCCTGCCCCGAACCGGGCGGCACGATCATCCGGGGTCTCCTCATCAGGAGGATGCGGCAGCTTCCAGGAGGACGCGGCGCTTGCTGTTGCGAGCGTTCGGTGTCGCTTGGAGCGGCAGTTGATGGAACACCTCGACCACAATCTGCTGTTCCGTTGGTTGGTCGGGCAGCGGCGTACCGCAACCGTGGCTACAATAACTGGGATCGGCGGCTCAAGGCGATACTGCAGCCAAATTCTTTGCGAGCGCGTTGAATCCGCCGCCGGTCAAAGGCCTGCTCTCGCTTCTCGGTCGATTTCACGGTGATGAGGTGGGCCAGCATGGAGCGATGGCAGATGCCATGCACTCTGCCAGGCAGAAGGTCATTCCTGTGGTCGCCGTGAGGTGATCACCGGGGAGCGTCGGCGGCGACGATCAGGGCTCTTCGGTCGAAGGCAAGCCGCACCGATCCATCTGAAGACGAGCAAGGGGGAGCTATTTGCAAGCTCTCGGCAGCCGAACAAAGGAGGGGCGCTGACCTCTTTCGGGAAACGACGCCGCAGCCTAGCTTTCGGCGATTGCGGACATGCGAATGCCTAGCGGTCTAAAGCATCGAGTTAGATGAAATGCCGAGAGCTTGAAATCGGCAGATTTAGCTAGTCTGTTCGACGACACGTTTGTTCGATGCCCGACATGTCTGGTCGATAGTCGACAGTCTGAGAACTGACGCACTATCTTGTGGATCGATTCGGAGGAAATATTAGTACTTGCTTCATGGCGCAAAGCCCGTGCCGTATTTCGCACCTACTACGACGGCATTGATAAAGGCGCTTGGTAGCGCAGGCACTCGGCAATGACCTAGATCGTTGCTCCAAGCAGCGCGCTGCCCCTACATCGCGTGCATCGCCTATTTTCCGGGTTTGTCCAGAGCCGGGCGCCAGTTCACCTAGGCGACGAGCACCAGCGCAAGGGCTCTCAAAAATCCCGGTATTTTGCTGGCCGATTCAGTACTGGCACCGAGATTGCAATCAAAGAACAGCGGAAGCGATGCTTGGAAGGCGTGAGACAGGCACTTGGCCATAGCCAGTTCGTTTCGAGGCCGAAAACTTAGATTCGAAAAGAGATTGGGACAACATGCCGACAGTTCATTTCGACTCTGGTGGACGTGAATATCAGATAGAGGTTCCGGTCGGCACCACTGTAATGCGGGCAGCCGTCGACAATGGCGTGCCGGGGATCGATGGCGACTGCAACGGGGAGTGCGGGTGCGCGACCTGCCACGTCTACGTCGACCCTGCTTGGCTGTCGAAGACCGGCGAGCGGCCGTCGACGGAGAAGCAGCTTTTGAATTTCGCATCAGCGGCAGAATCAAATTCGAGGCTTGCCTGCCAGATCCGGATAACCCACGCGCTGGACGGCCTCCGGGTGCGGATACCCGACAGCCAGCACTGAGAATCGCAAGCGAATAGGAGCGACCATGAATACCTTATTGGCAGAGCGAGCACGCAACGACGCTTATGATATCCCGCTGGACCACCTCGATGTGAGCGAGCCCAAGCGTTTCCAGGATGATACCATATGGCCATACTTTGAGCGGCTGCGAAGGGAAGATCCGGTTCACTACTGTAAGGACAGCCTGTACGGCCCATATTGGTCAGTAACAAAATATCGCGATATTATGGCCGTGGACACGAACCATAAAGTGTTCTCGTCGGAATCAGCTGCAGCTGTCAGCATAGTCGACATGGCCGAGGAGTATCGGCTTCCGAGTTTTATTCAGATGGATCCTCCCAAACATGACGAGCAGCGGAAGGCTGTCAGTCCGATCGTTTCACCGGCAAACCTCGCCAAGCTTGAAGGTTTGATCCGGAGCCGCGTCAAAACAATTCTTGATGGCCTGCCGCGCAATGAAACCTTCAACTGGGTCGAAAAGGTTTCGATTGAGTTGACAACACAGATGCTGGCAGCGCTGTTCGATTTTCCGTTTGAGGATCGGCGACTGCTGACCTATTGGTCGGACGTGGCCACCACAGTACCGCAAGTAGGCCACGAGATCGACAGCTGGGATAAGCGAAGATCAATTCTCTCCGAGTGCTTGGCCTATTTCACACGGCTTTGGGGCGAACGGTTAGATGCCGAGCCACGGGAAGATCTGATATCGATGATGGCGAATTCGCCGGGGACTCGGAATATGGACCCGCGTGAGTTCCTCGGAACCCTCATTCTGCTGATCGTGGGCGGGAACGACACCACGCGAAATTCGATCAGCGGTGGCATCTGGTTCATGAACCAGAACCCGAACGAGTTGCGAAAGCTGCGGGATAACCCTGCCTTGGTGTCGAGCGCGGTGTGCGAGATTATCCGCTACCAGACGCCCATCGCGCACATACGTCGCAACGCGCTGGCCGATATCACGATAGGTGCCAAAACAATTAGGAAGGGTGAGAAAGTCATAATATGGTACATTTCCGGTAACCGCGACGACGAGGTCATCGAGAACGCGAACTGTTTCATCATCGATCGCAAAAATGTACGGCAACATCTCTCGTTCGGATTCGGCATCCATCGCTGCGTTGGTAATCGTCTTGCGGAGCTGCAGCTGAAAATCCTGTTGGAGGAGATCCTGACTAGGCGTCTGGACGTAAAGGTCATTGACGAACCGGAGCGAGTCGCGTCGAATTTCGTGCACGGCTACTCCGCCCTGCCAGTGCGGATCGTTGCTTAGGGCCGGGGTGCACAGCTCACTCGAGGGACAACGCCTGCGAGGGGCAGATCTCGGCCCAGAGCGAGACACCGGTACTCGAAGTGCAGAGACAATATGGATGATAGGAAGCCTGTCCAGGTGGTCTCTGGTTAAGCGCCAAGCCTGATTCCTTGCGGGGCTATGAGCACCTGATAGTTGACCCTGAAGATTGACGAGGCGCACCTTCGCCCCCGAGGTGCAGGACTACGCGGTTGAGGCCCAACGGTCGCTTTTGGTCGTAGGGCTAGTGCGGGAGGTGCTTGATCTTTCGGCGAAGCCAAGCCGCCGCCGCGGAGCGGCGCGGGCAAGAGGCCGAACAGGGGTGCATGGCTGAAGGCCACAAAAAGAGCAGCAGGACGCCAGCACCGCCGAAGCGGGCCCGACGGCACGGCGCAACGCAACTTCAACGATCCGGACATCCGCACAAGGACCAAGGACCGTTAAATCCGACGTACAACGGCGCAAGCCGCAGTAAATGCGACGGCGCAGACGCACACCCTTGACAGCAACGGCAGCGATCAGGACGCAGTTCGTTCCGTTGCTCGATGCCATGAAGGCTAACCTCAAGAGCAATCCGGAGGCCGTTTCGGCCGACGCCGGCTCCTGCTCGGGGTCAGATATTTTGTGTAAGAGGCCTCTGTGAAGGTTGAATTGTGGTTGTTACTTGCCGGACATTGTAACCCATCCCATGGTGGCTAACAGTGGCCGGGCAGCAAGCTCTGTCAAGGCCGCGGCCGCCGCAGGCGGGGCCCGCAGGTCCGCCTTTACAGAGCTTGCTGATCGGCCAAACTCGGGCCGCCGGATAAGACGGCTGATCGACACTTTGGTCATCGCGCCGATCCCGGAAAACCCGAGCAGAACTGAATGGCGAACTGGCCCATGGCGGAAGTCCATTCGACGCCTCGCCGCCACCTCAATCCGGCGTTCTTGATGGCGAGATAAAACAGCTTCAACGCCGCCTCGTCGTTGGGAAAGCTGCCGCGGATCTTGATGATCTTGCGCAAGCTGCGGTGCAGCGCCTCGACCGCGTTGGTGGTGTAGATCATCTTGCGGACGCCGGGAGCAAACGCGAAGAACGGCACGACCTGTTCTCAGGTGCGGCGCCAGGCCTTGGCCAATCGCCGGATAGCGCTTGCCCCATTCGTCCTCGAACTCCTCGAGCCGGACCAGCGCCATGTCGGCATTCTCGGCCCGGTAGACTGCCATGATCGCAGGCAGGATCGCCTTGCGATCCTTCCAGGCGACAAACGCCAGGCTGTTGCGGATCAGGTGCACGATGGGGTCGTTGAAGAAGCCCGCTTTTTGACGCGCCCTTGCCGCACGCCCGCTGGCCGTGCTTCAGCTGAGGCGATCCTTTGATGATGAAGCCGATCGTCAACGCGGGCCGCTAGCATGAGCAAAATGGCGAAGAGTACTGCGGCCAACCGCTTCAGATTGATGGCAGCGGCAGTCAGGAAAGCCTGGATGCGCATGTTGTCCTTGCCGCGGCGTATGGCACGAGCAAGACCGTGCCAACTCTTGGCTTCGCCATGGATGCCCTCGACCCGCCAGCGATGACGCCGATAGAGATTGTGTTCATTTTTGCCCCATCTGAGCCTCTTGCGTCGCGCCCGAAGCAATGACGGGTGATTGATATTGAACACGACCACACGCGCATGGCGGGAAAGGCTCACGCAGCGCGACCGCAGCGGGCAGGCTCGACAGTCTTTGCTGCTCGCGTGGAAGTGTTGGAAAGAGCCCCGTTGCAGCTTGCCTTTGGGACGCAGGATCTTGCCGGTTGGACAACGCACCAAGTTGTGCTTGGCATCGAGCTTGAAGCGCCTCGTCGGTATCACCTTGCCAGGCAACTGTTCGGTTTTTGCCGGCACAATGGCTTCGATCTTACGGTCCTCGAGCGCCCGGAAAACCTTGGCATACGCATAGCCCGCATCCATGGTCGCCGTCTTGATATCGACGCCGGTTGTAGCGGCGATTGCATCTAGCCGAGCCTCGATCGCCATTCCTTCGTTCTCCTCGCCTGTCGCGACCTCGACATCAAGAACAACGCCCGCCAGATCGTCGACCGCTGTGTGCTGCTTGTAGGCAGGCTCCAGACGACGATTGCGGCTGCTGGTGGCCATGGTCGCATCGGGATCGGTTGTGCAGATCTTTTTGTGTTTGCCGCTCTGACGATCCTTCCATTCGAACTCGGATAGGTCGGCTGCTTCGACATCGGCGATATGGCGCACCGCCAAGGCGTCCCAACTCACGTTCGCGCGGATTAACGAGGCGTCGATGTGAACGATCTCGCCGGCCGCAATCTTAGCTGCGATGCATGCCTTAACCGTGCGTTTGAAGATGTTGCGGAAGCGCTCAGCGCCCCAGCGCTGGCGAATGCGCGTCAGCGACGAGTGGTCGGGCAGCACCTCGTGCAGACCATAGCCTACGAACCAACGGATCGCCAGGTTGACCTGCGCCTCGCGCAGCAGCCGTCGGTCATGGATGATTCCCAGCAGAAAGCCGGCAAGCATAAGCCGAACAGCCACTTCCGGGTCGATCCCCGGGCGTCCGTTATCTGTGCAGTAGAGATCGGCGACCTCGTCACGCAGCCACGAGAGGTCCAACACGCGATCGACGCGAGCGAGGATGTGGTCGTCTGGAACGAGCTGTCGCAACGAACCGGTGATGAACAGCTCCAGCTGATCGCGCTCTTTCCGACCCAGCATCCTGCCCACCTCGCAGATCAAAGAGAACCGGCGGGATCAGTGAATCGACGACCGCAGACTTCTTCAACGACCCCAATGCAGGTCTGCACCACGGTCTGCGGATAGACCGATCGCCTCGGGAAAGCCCTTGAAACCCATCGACCACCGCGATCAGGATATTGTTGACGCCATGCGTCTTCAGGTCGTTGATGACCTTGAGTCAGAAATTGGCGCCTTCGGTCTGCTCAATCCACAGGCCCAGAACCTCCTTCTCGCCGTCCGGATTGAGCGCCAGCGTGACATAGACGGCCTTGTTCTTAACCATGCCTTCATCGCGAATCTTGACCCGCAGCGCGTCGAAAAACACCACCGGTTAGACCGGGTCGAGCGGGCGGCTTTGCCATTCCCGGACTTCGTCGAGAACCGCGTCGGTCACCCAGCTGATCAAATCCGGCGAGACTTCGGCCGCATAAAGATCAGATAAATGCCCCTTGATCTCGCGCACCGTCATGCCGCGCGCGTAGAGGCTCAGGATTTTGTCGTCGAAGCCGTCGAAACGGGTCTGGCCCTTGGCGATCAATAGCGGCTCGAAGCTGCCGGCCCGGTCGCGTGGCACAGCTATGTCGATCTCGCCGTCCGCGGTCAGGAGTGTTCGCGCTGGTCCCTTTGCGGCTATTGCCGCTGCCGCGGCCGGCCAGTTCCCCCTTCTCGTAGCCAAGATGATCGCTCAGCATCTCGCTCGGCTCATCCCAGCCCGAAATCAGTTCTTCGCCGTCGACTAGATAGATCGACCTCGGCTAGGAAGTGCGTCGCGATCCCAGCCGAGACGAATGTCGCTGAACGATGGCCGTGGATGATGCGGTCACCAAAGCGAGACCCCTTCTCATATCGTCACTAAGCAGTTCCAGGCTCGTTCATTTACTAGTCGGCGCCGCGGTTGCTTGGACAAGAACCGCCATATTTCCAGGCTCGTGCTGGTTCCTCCACATTTTGCTGTGTGCGCGCGGAATTTCGGCCCACGTGAAGACTTCGGACAGACAGGGATCTATGCGCCGTTCAAAAACAAGGCGATTCGCTTCCCACGCTTGATATGGATTCGCGTAGTGGCTGCCCTGGATTCTTTTCTGCCGCATCCAGATAAAGCGCGCATCCATGGTGAAGTTGTAACCTGAGGTCCCACCACAGAAAACAACCATTCCGCCTCGTTTCACGACTAAGCAACTAACTGGAAATGTCGTTTCTCCTGGGTGCTCGAAGACAATGTCTACGTCGTTGCCCTTTCCTGTGATCTCCCAAATGGCTCTCCCAAACCGGCGCACCTCTTTCATGTAATCACTGTAAATGGCATTCTTTCCGATATCAGGAAGCCGCCCCCAACACTCGAAATCCTTTCGATTTATTACACCCTTGGCTCCCAAAGAGTTCACATACTCACGCTTCGACTCGTGAGAAACGACGCCGATCGCATTGGCCGCCGCCACGGTGACAAGTTGAACTGCCATCGAGCCAAGCCCACCAGACGCTCCCCACACTAATACGTTTTGACCTGGTCGCAGGGCGTGTGGGTGATGACCAAACAACATCCTGTATGCAGTGGCCAGCGTGCCCATATAGCAGGCGCTCCCTTCCCAACTTAGGTGCGTTGGCCGAGGTAGTAACTGACGCGATTGAACGCGTGCGAATTGCGCAAACGATCCGTCCGGAGTTTCATATCCCCAAATCCTCTGAGAAGGCGAGAACATGGGATCGCCGCCATTGCACTCGACATCATCGCCGTCGTCCTGATGACAATGGAGAACTACTTCGTCACCAACCCTCCATCTTTTCACGCGATCTCCGACCGCCCAAACAATTCCCGCAGCATCGGAACCGGCTATGTGATGAGCATGCCGATGCATGTCGAAGGGCGAGACCGGCAGCCCGAGAGCCGCCCATACACCATTGTAGTTCACGCCAGCAGCCATAATCATGACCAAGGCGTCGTCTGGTCCTACCGCCGGCGTATCAAGCACCTCCACTTGCATTGCGGTCTGCGGATCGCCGTGCCGCTCCCGGCGTATGACCCAAGCATACATTTGCTTTGGTACATGACCCAATGGCGGAATTTCCCCGATCTCGTAAAGATCCTTTGCGACTACCCCGACGTAGTTCGCCACGGCCGGGTAGGAGCCGCTGTGTTGACTGATTCCGCTCACGTGTACCTCGATACAAATTAAAATGGACAGCCGCACCGATGAGTCCGGCTAGTCACGCTCGACTCCTCGCACCCACGTCAGGCGACCGCGCCTGATCACTCGGATGGTTGCACGTCACAGCCGCAGCACAATGCCGAGATCGCCCTCAGCGGTTCAAGCTCCGGATATGAAAACAGCCGCGAGCGCTTGCCCGCAACATGTTCATGAGCCCGTGCGACAGCGCAACGACTGTTTATTGGCCTCCGAAGCCCAACATTTATCGGCGAGAGGCCAAAGCAACCGAATTCGGTTTTCAGACGAACGGCGCTCCCTGCAATCCAATGCAAATTCTATCGGCGAGCGCTTCCGTATCTAGGGATACGAGTAATACGCAACTGTGACTTTCGCACATCTCGATCAGGACCATCCATCCTCCGACTCTGGGCGAGTTGCATTTTCCTGAGAATTTCGGAAATGCCATCTCAGAGGAGAAGAATAGAACAAAATTGATGGGAGTCTGCTCCCGTTTCTGGTAGGAAGCAAAACAACCGCTTCGCCTTGCATATTCGCTCAAATCTTCTTAAGACTGGAAAGTTGGAGCTAAATGGCTCCTGCCACTACTGCGTTCACCTGAGGAAATTACCTCGTCGTTTCGCTGAGTGCGACAAACTTATGTATCAAAGCACTCTCCCACCAGGATCAGCCATATGTTACTGTCAAGCAGTTCGCGAACATTGTTTGGCGAAGCACACCATATGCCGTTCCGCTGGCGTGTCGCGAACCTAACGCGTGCGCTGGTGTGCGACTCCTTGCTCATGGCTTAAGCAAATGACCGGTCGCCATGGTCAATCCGAGAAACAGCGCGACGTCCGCGTACCGGGCGCATCGTCGGCGAGGTCGACGTGTCGTTCACTGCACCTTCGGATCGTCAATCTTTTTTCCACGCATGGCGTATGCGCAGCACAAAAAGCCTCATACCATTGTACCATCAGCTTCCGCCCATAACGTCAGAATGACGATCAGCCGTGGCATGTTGGCCATCAGCTTCGCCGCATCTGAGAGCGAACCGCGGATCCGTCAACAGATAGGGGCGACGATGGCTTTCGTCAGGGGCGCCAGCTTCTTGGGCGTGACGGTGAGAGCAAATCACGTGCCGCTGGACACGGTACACATTCAATGGCGCATGGCGGGATCCTTGCGATCATCTCCACGCGATCACGATATCAATGGTGCCAGCGAGGTCGTTTTGAGCTACAAAAGCCTTGAACGGGTCGCGCTCGACGGCGTCATAGGACCTTCGTTTCGTCGGCCAAGTCCACCGAATATTTGAGGTTGCTTGCATGGTGTCACCGCGGTAACGGCAAGGTTGTATCAGCACTTGCAGAGCACAACGAGGAGATGAGAAGATTTACCGAGAACTGGGAGGTTCGAGGGACATCGACCGTCTGCGCGCGACGGGGCCGCGAGTATGTCTCTTTAGATTTTTTAAAGCGCAATCACAGGACGAGATTGCTGTCAGGCAGCGGCCGCCAGCTTGCAGAATTGTGTACGGTTCAGATGATCGTTCACTCGCCGCTGCGACGAGTAGATGCCGCCCGCGTAGCAATGCAGACGCACCGTCATCATCATCCGCGGCTCGAAGAGCGGCTGGCCGAGTGCGCTGAGGTAGCGCGGAAATTGCCACAAGATCAAGCCCCTCCCGCACCAGACCATCCGCGACAATGGTCGTTAGCCTGCACGCCGGGCGGCGGAAGCTGCGCATCGTCAACCTTCCAGGCAAAAATCCGTGCTCATAGCTCCGCAAGCAATCAGACTCGCCCGAACTGACCAGCGACTACCTGGGCAGGCTCCTAGTTGTCTGTGATTCTCAGCGCTGGCCGTCGGGTATCCGCACCCGGAGGTCGCCCACCGCGTGGGTTATCCGGATCTGGCAGGCAAGCCTCGAATTTGATTCTGCCGCTGATGCGAAATTCAAAAGCTCCTCGAAAACGGATTAACTATGGCCAAATGTCTACCTCACGTTTTGCGAGTAGACTGAGCAGCAGAGCTGGTCTCTGGTAATCGACAGGTCGTGCTCACGGTCGATCATCGCTTTGCGCTCAGCAATCCGCCTTGGTGAGCGCACCTTCTAATAAATCGTTCTCCAGCGTCAGCTCTCCAATTTTGGCGTGCAGCGACTTCATGCCAATGGCGGATAGCGCCGCCGCCGCGCTGTTGCTCCACGGACCGAACACATCGGCGGCCCCGCCCTCAAGTTGGGCTTTCCACGACGTGATCTGATTGGGATGCACGTCGAACTGCTCCGCCAATTGAACCAGCAATTCGATCGCCCTTCACGGCGGCCAGCGCCACCTTCGCGTTGAAAGCCGGTGTGTGGTTCCGGCGTGCTCGTCTCGTCATCGTCTCTCCTGATTTGCAGCCAATCTTGCCCGCCGTCAGACAGAACTCCAGTTATCGCCCTGTTCAGATTTCCGGAGCCGGCTCTCCTTGCGCTATCGGCGATGAGCTGCGTCATGAGCTAGTTATGAGGATAGTACGGCATTAACAAGGATCGAGACACTACCTACTTTCGGTGAGGAATATTGCATTCTCTATTTGAGAAAGGGGTGTTGGATGTATCAGCATTCAACGACTGCAGCGTTGACATTGAGCGATAGCGCGATCGATGGGGTGCGGCTTCCGGCGGATGACGTTGCCTGGCCGGTTCGACGATCCCGGAACCGCTGTCGAGCACCCTCTTTCACCAACCGCATGGGCAGGAAGGCCTGCCACGCACTCCCTGCCACTATCACCACCGCTTTCATCGACGACACGAAGGATTTGGAGATGCCCTGATGTGAAGCTCGCCGCAGCGTTCAAATCATTCGCGAGACTCCCAACGTCCTACCGGCAATCGTCAGACCCCGAACGCTTGCAATCTCAAAACACCCGCTCAACGGCTTGGGCACTTTTCACGAACGACTGCTTACACCTGCGTGAACTGATTGAGCGGCTGTTTAAGACCGAGGTTCTCCCTTAATGTTTGTCCGGAGTACCCGGATCTGAATTTCCCGCGTAGCCGCAATTCGGGGACGACGAGCTCAACAAAATCTTTGAGTCCGTCGGGAAAGGTTGCCGGCAACACGTTAAATCCGTCAGCCGCATGTTGATCAAATGCATCCACCATTGCGTTGGCAATTTCGTCCGGTGTTCCAACAACCATGAGGTGTCCAAGGCTGTCCGATGCCAAGCGGATCAGTTGTCTCCAGGTGAATTTGTGGCGTGCCGCGAGGTCGAGGAGGAGGTTCTGACGACCCTTGGCGAAATTCGTCTCCGGCAACGCCTCTGGGACCTGTGCGTCGAGATTCGTTGAACGCAGGTCGATAACAGACCCTAGCAACCGATTGGCCGTCCCAATTTGTACATCGATGTGGGTATACGATTGTAGTCTGTGAAGCTTCTCAGACGCTTCCTGCTTGGTCCTCCCAACGATCGGGACAATGCCCGGCATGACCAGCACCTGATCGTCCTTCCGCCCAAGTGCGCGCGCTTTCTCTTTGAGAGTTGCGTAGTATCGTCTACCGTTCTCTAAACAAGGTTCGGCCGTGAAAATGACCTCGCCGACCTCCGCAGCGAGCGCTATTCCGGCATCGGATGAACCGGCCTGAACCAAAACGGGATAGCCTTGCGGCGGCCGTGCGATGTTGAGTGGCCCCCTGACTGATAAGTAGTCCCCTCGGTGGGCAAGCACATGCAGCTTCGTGGTGTCAGCGAAAATACCACTTTGCTTGTCACGAATGAAAGCGTCGTCTTCCCACGTATCCCAAAGACCCTTAACAACTTCTACGAATTCTCTCGCTCGAGCATAGCGCGTGCCATAATCTGGAAGTTCCTTTTCGCCGAAATTTGCGGCTTCGCCCTTGAATCCCGAGGTGACAATGTTCCAGCCCGCACGTCCCCGCGATAAGTGGTCAAGTGAGGCGAACATGCGTGCAAGATGATACGGTTGGTGGTACGTCGTCGTCGCTGTCGCGACAAGGCCGATGTGTTGTGTTCTCGATGAAAGCGCCGACAACATCGTGATTGGCTCGAACCCCGCGCTCCGGCTTACACGAGCTATGGTTGCATGATCCTCATATATGACGCTTGGGCTATCGGGGAGAAATACGAAGTGAAATGCCGCCCCTTCGGCAAGTGCTGCAAGATGGGCATAATAGTCGATATCAACTGCGCCATTCGGTGGCACGCTCGGATCGAGCCATGCACCCTCGTGATATCCCAGCGACCAGAGCATCACTCCGAGCTTCATTTCACTATCGCGCCGCATGTCGTACCTCCTTTGAATTGGACGATCCTCGCGCACCGGTTAGACTGGTGGGTCGAGTTCATTGGCGTCACAGAGCGGCGTCCCTCAATGCTCAACTTCTGTAGCCACCAGAGATCCCAACGAGCGTGCCTTCCGACAAAGTCGCTCCGACACACATCCTCTGACGCCACGGTTTAAAGGGGCTCCGATCAAAGATTTTCCAAAGATTGTCAAACCTCCCCTTTCGACTTTCGAGAGAGACTGTCGCAGAAGGCATCGCCGCGCTGCGCGATCGCTTCAAAGAGAAAGTACAGGTTGCGTTTGGAGCAGGCCTAAGCGCGCAGGATTTCTGCAGGTAGCGGGCGAGCGCATCGATCAGAGCCATTGGCGAGAACAGATTGTGGTCGATGCTGCATTCCGAACTCCTTCCAGGTAACTTTTGACCCGCCTGACCGTTGTATAGCGGGTAGGTGACATGGTTCTGTATCTAGATCAATTACTAGCGCTGGTAGTTGACCGGCCGCGAATTGTGCTTCTTGAGCCGGTGGCCGGCAACGTTTTTCATCACCCGCACATCGGTGGCGGTGTCGAGCGCATCAGACACAAGCCTTGCGGTCCGCTAGTCGTTGTTCGCAAAACTCACCGCCTGCTGGGTACCTGCAGCGAATTCGCGAGATTCGCACTGCGTACGACGTCCTACTTATTTTCGACGAGGTCGTCACCGCGTTCGGCAGGTGCGGTGCGCTAAAGCATTAGAAGGAAATTTACAACACCTTCATGGCAGCCGGTCTTCCTGAGTACACGCCGGAATTTCCCACGATATACGTATTCTATACGTATTCTGCGCACCTGGTCGCTTGCGCAGCCGGTATAGCTGCACTCGGTATTCTGCTGCGCGACAGACTTATAGCCCACGTGAGCTCGTTAGCGCCCTACTTCGAAGTGGCTGTGCACAGCCTCAGGGGCACCAAGCATGTCAAGGATATTCGCAACTATGGAGCGACAAACAGGGTGAGAGCGGCGCGTCAATCAACATGAGACGAGGCGGCCGAGTAAGGCGATGTTTGACGCTGGCCGCCGGTTTGGCAAGCTTTGATTGATGCTGCGCGACAATCAAGCAGCATTGCTGGCGTCAATGACCGCTCTGTCGAGCTCGGATGGAGTTGAGTGGACACGTGGCCGACCTGGGCCGCGCCTGCGATCGAGGACAACTCTCGACATTCATCTCGAGGATCGTGGCGTGGTGCACCAGGCGATCGATGGCCGCCAGCGTCATTGCTTGGTCGGGGAAGAGGCGCCCCCACACGCCGAACGGCTGATTGGCCGTGATCAGTAGCGAGCGATGCTCGTAGCGCTAAGCGATCAGCTCGAACACTACGCTGGTCTCCGCCTGATCCTTGCTCACATATGTGATGTCGTCGAGGATCAGGAGGTCATAGCGGTCAAGTTTGGTGATCGCGGACTCCAGCGCCAGTCACGCCGCGCCACCTGCATGCGCTGCAACAGATCGGTGGTGCGCGTGAAGAGAACACGCCAGCCGTCCTTGACGAGCCAGGCCGATCGCTGCCCCGAGACGGGTCTTGCCTCCGCCAGGTGGACCAAACAGCAGCAGATTGGCCCCGTTCTTCAACCAAACGTCGCCGGTGGCGAGCGCCATTACCTGCGCCTTTGACAACATCGGCACACTCCCGACGTCGAACATGGTGAGCGTCTTGCCGGCCGGTAGCCGTGCTTCCGCCATGTGTCGCTCGATGCGACGGCGGCACGATCCGCGGCCTCGTGCTCGGCAAGGGCCGCGAGAAGCGGGCAGCGGGCCAACCTTACTTGTCCGACTGCGCGGCGAGCGTCGGCCAGATTGCCTTGACGCCGGGCAGTCGCAGCTCATTGAGCAGCAACTCGACGCGCGCGGCATCGATGGAGGTCGCTATACCGATCATGCCGCTTCTCCCTCGTTCGAGCGAGCTGACACCATGCCGACGGAGGCCAATTCGTCGTAGACATCGAGCCGCACCAGCTTGACGGCGACAGTCGGGATCGAGGTCTTCTCAGGTCGGAAGCGATCGCGCAGCGAGGCAAGATCGGGTAACCGTCCGGCATCGAGATCAGTCGCGATCACCTCGGCAAGCTCGGCTTCGCAGGCACGCTCGTGGGCCAGCGCCAGAAGCTCGACCGTCACCTGCAGGCGCGCCGATCGTCACCGTGTTCCCGCAAGATCTCGAACAGACGTTTGTACGCCGTACGCGGGAAGAGCTGGTCGCGATAAACGAGGCTGGCGAGCGCCATCGACTTGCGCCACAGGGCATGGATGACGTGCCGGTAATCAACGACATGCCCGCCCTGGCTCTCCGATACAGACCGGCCGCGCCGCAGCGTACCGACCGACGTGACGCCGAGGAAGCATTCGAGCCGATCGTCGAAGATACGCACGCGCAGGCGATGTCCGATCAGTCTTGAAGGAACAGTGTAGAACACGCGCCGCAGGATGAAGCCGCCTGACGACGTCACCGGGATCACTTTTTCCTCGAAGTCGGTCGTGCGGCCCGTCGGCAGCGGCGCCAGCGCCTCCTTCTCGAGCGCGATCCGCTTGGCGAGGTTTGCGTTGCGCCGGCCGACAATTCGTCGACAAAAGCCCAGTAGGCATCGAGACCGGCGAAGTAGCGTGCGCCGGGCAGCAGCAGTGCATACTTGAGCGCTCGTTTGAGATCACCGTGCGCACTCTCGATCGCGCCGTTCTCGTGCGCGATGCCCGCATTGTTGCGCGTTGGCTTCATACCGTAGTGGCCCATTAGCGCGGCGTAGCGCTGTGTCGGATCCTCGCGCGCGTCGGCCGCGAGATTACGGAACGCCCCCGACAGGCTGTCGCTGCGATGCTCCCGCGGCACACCGCCGAGCGCCCACAGGGCGTTCTGCAAGCCCTTGGCCAGGGCAACGAAGCTTTCGCTGCCGAGCACGACATGCGCATGCTCGAAGCCCGAGAACGCCAGCCGGAAGTGATAGAGCCGGTGCTGGAGCGCCTCACTCGCGATGCTAATGCCGAGCGCGCTTGTGTCGGTGAAGTCGGACAGACCGAGACGGCCAGGCTCGTGCTCCTGGCGGAAGATCACGTCTTGTTCGGGGCCGTTGAGCGCCCGCCAGGCATTGATGCGCCGCTCCAGCGTGCGTCAGATGTTGGGGTGAGGTCGGGATGGCGTCAGCGCAGTTCGTTAAGTACGCCGATCACGCGAATGCCGGGCGCAGCCTTCAGGATTGGGATGATATCGGCGTCCCAGTAGGGGCGCGAGCGGATCAGGCCGTCGTCGGCCCCTCGGCGCCTTCTTCTGTGATGGCAGGCGCGAGTCGTCTTCTTGGCCGCGGCGGCCTCGGGGGACAGTGTCAGTTGGTAGTTCATGTACAGCCTCATCTGGTGGTCGGTTATGTGAAGGCCAGGCAAGGCATCGATTCCCTCTTGTCGAGACGAATCAACAGCTTGCACCAGCAGCACCCGGCCGCCAGACGAGTCCGAAAAGCGCGTCGCGGATGGGGCCGGTCCTCCGGTCGGGCTACACCCTCCGTTCGGTTCGGCCCCATCGGCGCAGTCTCACCCTGATTGGGTTCTTCCGCACATTTGGTGCAGCATGAGCGATCGGGGTTGGATAGGTTGCCCGGTCGCTCTCAAGCAGCCAGGAGGACGCGTCGACGCAATAGCGGGTAGCTTGCCCGGCCATACATTTGTCGTTTGATGGCTTTGATCCTGCTGATCTGGCCTTCGACCGGACTGGTTGTCCAGGAGGTAGTTATTGCCGCTCGGACCGCGTCGATGTCGCGCGCGATGCCGTTGGCGAAGCTCTTGAGCTCGCTGTTGGCTGCTTGTGTGATCCATTCATCGAGCTCGGCGATGTCGTTGCCACTGAGAAGGGACACAAACCGCTTCGCCAGATCGGCCGCCGTGGCGAGTTCCGGAGCTTGCGCAAATAGATGGCCGAGGAACAGCCTGGCTTCAGCATCGATCTGATCCGGATCCTGGCTCAAGTACCAAGCACAGCGACGATGCGTGGGAGCTTTCCAGGTCGGGTGCGGTTGTGCTGTTCCTCCCGCGTCTGCATGTGCACGCCTGTCAGCGGCCCATCGCGCGACGGTCACCCGACTTCCACTATAACCCCGTTGCTGAAGCTCCCGCCAAAGCTGCTGGCCCACCTGGCAGCCGGAGGCCCACCGCGCTTCGAGCCATGCCGCGAAGGGCGCGAGAAGATGTGAAGGTCGGTGAGGACGCGAATGCTCCGGTTCGCCGCCAGCGGCCAGCCAGCGCTGAACAGTGCGCCTGTTGACGCCGAGCAGTTGGGCGATCCTGAATGTCGGGCAACCTTGCTGGCGTAGGCGACAGATTTCATCCCAGCGTTCGCGTCGCGCAGGCCTTTCGATCCGCCCGCAACTGTGCAAGGCCGGGCGGCGGCGCGGAACTGCCGGTCTTCGCTCGTTGCGCGGACGCCATGATTTGCACGGCGGCGGCTACGTTGTGACGATGGCGGCCGACCGCGTGGCGCAGGGCCTCACCCAGACTGTTGAGCAGGTGCCAGGTGCCAGCGGTCCGCCACCTGCACCGCGTCGGGGACGCCGCAGCGTGCGCCATCAGCATAAAGTCCCGCACGATCGCGGGCGACGACCTTGATCTCCGGCCAGCGCTTCAGCCAGCGCGCAACACTGCCGGCGTTACGATCGGGAAGCAGATCGAGCACGCAATTGCGCTCCAGATCGCAGATGATCGTTCCATATCGCTGGCCACGACGCCAAGCCCAATCGTCGATGCCGACGACGGTCGGGGCAACGAAATCCGGCAAGGGAGCCGACTGAATCATTCGGAGCAAGGTGTCGCCGCTGACCGGCATGGCCAGTTTGCGCGACAGGCGAGAGCCGGGCTCACCGCCGACCGCAAAGCCGATCGCCAGCTGGCTCTCGCCGAGGCGGGTTGTGCGTCTTGCTTTCGGCCGCACCGTTGCCGGTAGCCGCTCAGTGAATATCCGACGCGGGCATTGCGGATTCGCGCATCGAAAGCGTCGCGCCTGAAGCCGGATTTCGACAACCCGATCCTGCCATGGCAGATCGGCTAAGCGTCGCTCGTAATGGCTGTGGACGCGACCCGTCTGGCCGCCGCAACAGGGGCAGAGCGAGGCCGCTGACTTCGGCCGAGCCACGAGCACCACCCTGTCGGTCTGGGGAAGGATCTGGACAATCGAAAGCTCGGGGGAAACCTGTGAGCGGAAGGCATGGAGCAAGGCGAATCACGGACGTCGACTGCGATTCCGAACTTATGCCCTTATTCGCAGTGTTCGTGAAGCCAGCACCCTGCACCAAATGTGCGGAAGAACCCCTGATTGTCGCTGAGTTCTCACCCTGATCGCCGCCGCCCATCGCAACTGCGGGCTAGCAGCCGGACTCTCCTTTGAGGCAGTGCCCGGCGAACCGGCACGGCGCCCGTTGAAGTTGCCATAGCATCCTGGCGCAAGGGCTTTTACGTTCGCTAAGGGGGCGACACCATCCAGCTTGCGCCCCGTTCATTACTGAGAAACACGCGATCGATCGGCTCGTCAACGCCTTGGGCAGCGCTCGTGGAAACCGGTTGAGGTTTGCACCATGAATATCGACCATCAGATTTCCGGAAAGGCAGTGTCCGGCCGTAGCGGCCGCGCCTCGAACGTAACAACTCAGCCACTGGCCGCGTGACCGAGCACTTGGCGCTAACAGCGAATGCCTTCGAAGTCGACGCCGCTGTGCACCGCCTTCCCCCGCCTCCATTGACAGCCCGCCTTTAATCAGCCGCTCGGGCGCCGGTGCCTGCACCACCGCCTGCTCATTTGCCGGCAGGCATATTTGGGGCGATGCGTCACCAGCACCCTGAACTGTCCCGGATCACGCCGAGCCGCTGCGAATTCTCTTCATCGATCACGAGAGCTGGGTCCACGACCCGTATTTCCAGTTCTTCACCGGCGAAGGGTTCTTCCAGCACGCTTTCCCGCACGAGCGCTCGGACCTCAGCCACTGGCGCAAGCGGCTCGGCGACAAGCTGGAGCTGCTGCTGGCCGAGAGCCTGCGGGTGGCGCATGAGGCGGGTGCATTGCGCAGAAGACCTCAAGCGGGTCACGGTCGGTCGAGTAGCCCCGGGGAATTGCACCCCGAGGCTCTCACGAAACCGGACGTGAACCTCTCGATTCATCCGGCTTCTATCTTCCGGCCGCAGGTCGAATGCCGACTCGCCACAAATAGAGTAGGTTCGGATCGCGCTGTGCGAGCCGTCCCAACCAATATACTGAGGCGACTTTCCGGCCTTTCAACCGCTTGTATTTCCGCCTCGTCCAACGGGCGAGCGCGTCGTTAACGTGACGAAGGACGTTGACACATTCCGTCCGGTAGAACCGTCCGTAATAGTTCAGCCATCCTTGCACGACAGGATCAATCAGCTTGGCGAGTTCTTCAAGACTCCAGTGGTTTCGCGTTGAACCCAGTCGCCATGAGCGAATGGTTTGTCGGATTCCTTTGGCAGCCTTGTTGCTGATTGCCGGGAGGAAGTTGAGGAACTTCTCGCCCTTTCGATCGCGAGCGCTGCGCGGCTGGAAGGTGTAGCCAAGGAAGTCGAACGAGATGTGTTCGCATTCCTTTCTCCGTTTATTATCCTTGCAGTAGACGATCCGGGTTTTCTCCGGGTGGAGCTCCAGACCGCATTCCGCAAGACGTGTCCGGATCGCCTCCATCACGGTTCGAGCCTCGCTTTCAGTTCTGCAATGGACTATCGCATCGTCAGCGTATCTTTCGAAACACAAACAAGGGAAGGTCCGCTGCATCCAGTGATCGAATGCATAGTGCAGAACCAAATTTGCGAGCAGCGGTGAAACCACTGAACCCTGAGGGGTTCCGCGTGTTCTCTCCACAAGGATTCCGTCTTCTTTCTCCACGGGAGCTTGCAGCCACCGCTTTACGTAGAGACAGATCCAGCTCAGTTCCGTATGGTGGGCGACGGCCTTTTCGATCAGGTGCCAAGGGATCGAGTCGAAGAACGACTTGATATCAAGGTCGATAACCCAGTCGAATTTCCAGCAACGCTTTCGCGCTGTCCCCACTGCGTCAAGCGCCGAACGGCCGGGCCGATAGCCGTAGGAGTCGGGATGGAATATTCGTTCCATCGTCGGCTCCATAACCATCTTTGCAACCGTCTGAGCCACGCGGTCAGCTATAGAGGGCACGGTTGCGTCGAACTGCACTTCAGCCCCGTCAGGATTTGGGTTCGGCTGAGATAACCCATCCCTTCCATGTACTTCGTGGTCAGCGATTTGCTGTCCTCAAGGTCAGAGAGGTCTCTGGCGTAGAGACTTTGAGCCTGCGCCACGCCGAGATCGGATCGCTTGCTGTCCCACGCGACTGGACGGACTGGGCGCTTCCAGGTGCTCGGAGCGAGCCTATCAATGGCCAGCAGCCGTTGCTCATTGACGCCCTTGGTCTGCTTGCGCTTGCCGAATTCGCCTCTTCGTTGAAGCACAAGAAATGAGGCTTGACCAATGACTCAGCTTCTGAATCACTCGGACATCAATTCGATTCGGTCCGCAAATGAAGAAGCCTTCTTCCGCGGCCCTGCGAAAGCGCCGCCATCAGCTCTTGCGTGCCCTGCCGCCGATCGAGCAGATTGTGCGCGGGTCGCTCATCGAGACCTACAAGCGCTGCGGCCGACCCAGCTGCCACTGCGTCGACGGACCGGGACACGGCCCCAAGCGTTACCTGTCCACAATCGCTCGAACCGGCGAACGCCCGCGGCTCGGCTATGTGCCGAATGGCGCGTATCCTCAGGTGGCCGAGTTTCTCGCCAACTACCGCAAGCTCCAGGAGATGCTCAACGAGATTTGCGCGATCAATGCCGAGCTTCTGCGTCGCCGCGAAAGTCTCGATTAGATGGATCCGGCGGTCGCAGCCCTCGACTTTGCCGAGGCGGGCGCCATCATCGCCAACATGATCGACTCCTATCTCGCTGCAGGCGCTCCGCCGCCCGATGTGGAAGGACCCGATCATGATCAATCCCAAGATTGCCGATCATCATCTCGCGCGGCAGGCCTGCATCTACATCCGTCAGTCGACGATGGGGCAAGTCCGCTTCAATCAAGAGAGCACAGAGCGCCAGTACAACTTGGCGGACCAAGCGAGGTCGCTCGGGTGGACTCCGGAGCAGATCCGGATCCTCGACCGGGATCTCGGTCACTCCGGCGAGCAGGCGACCAATCGCGACGACTTCAAGACGCTGGTCAGCGATGTGGCAATGGGCCAAGTCGGCGCGATCTTCTCTCTGGAAGCCTCGCGCCTGGCCCGCTCGAACAAGGATTGGCATCGCTTGCTGGAGCTGTGCGCGGTGACACGCACATTGGTGTTCGACGGCGATGGCTGCTACGATCCGGCGGACTTCAACGACAGCCTTGTGCTTGGCATGAAGGGTACGTTTGCTCAGGCAGAGCTGCACATCATTCGCGCGCGCCTCCACGGAGGCAAACTCAACAAGGCGCAGAAAGGTGAATTGCACTTCCCTCTGCCGGTCGGTTTGGTATTCGACGGCGATAGGATCACCCTCGACCCCGATCAGGAAGTGCAAGGCGCGGTTCGAACAGTCTTCGAACTATTTGAACAAGAGAGCAGCGCCTACGGCGTAGTTAAACGGTTCAATGAACTCGGCCTTGTCTTTCCACGCCGAGCCTATGGCGGCGTCTGGGACGGCAAGCTGATCTGGGGACGACTTACGCATTCACGCGTGCTCGGTGTCCTTGCCAATCCATCTTACGCCGGCACTTACGTGTTTGGCCGATATCAATCTTGCAAGCAGGTTGGCCCTACCGGTGAGATTCAAACTCAGTTGCGCCGCATGCCACAAGATGAGTGGCGTGTTGTCATTCCCGATCACCATGCTGGTTATATTACCTGGGATCGATTCCTTACCAACCGCGAACACTTGGCGGCGAACAGGACCAATAGCGAAGTTATCGCCGGACCCGCTCGAGAGGGACTTTGTTTGCTGCAAGGTTTATTGCTTTGTGGCGCTTGCGGACGGCGTCTAAATGTGCGCTACGCCGGCAATGGCGGTCTTTACCCGATCTATGAATGCAATTGGAGGCGTCGGGAGGCACTGGCGCCGCAGCACTGCATGTCTCTGCCATCAAAACCGCTTGATCACGCCATTGCAGAGCGCCTGTTGACCGCCGTCACGCCACTGACGGTTGAACTGGCGTTGCAAGCGCTGACAAGCTTGGAGGAGCGCGATAGGTCAATTGCTGCGCAATGGCAACGAAGGATAGACCGGGCCCGTTATGATTGCGACTTGGCAGAACGGCGCTATGAAGAAGCAGACCCCAGCAATCGGTTGGTTGCCAGTACGCTCGAGAAGCGCTGGAACGATGCAATGGAACGGCTTCTCGAGCTCGAGACTGAATTGGCCAATTTTGAGCGCCAGAACCTGCGTAGCATCACAACCGAACAGAGGCAGCAAATACTGCAGCTTGGCAGGGACTTCCCCCGACTGTGGAAGGCTTCAAGCACTTCAGCTCGTGACCGCAAGCGCATGCTCCGCCTGTTGATACGCGACATCACCGTAGCTAAGGGTCCAGAACCCAAACTGCTGCGATTGCAAATTCGCTGGCAAGGTGGGGCTACTGAGACAATTGAGGTCCGGCAGCGGCCGAACCGCCCCGAAGCAGTTCGTTATCCCGATGAGTTCGTTGCCAAAATCCGCGCGCTGGCGGAACTACATGATGATCATGAAATCGTCGCGCAACTCAAAAGCAATGGCCAGACAAGCTCGACCGGCAGGCCGTTCACCGTCAGCATGATTCGATGGATCCGCTACAAGCATCGTATCACTGGCCCATCTCTTCCCGCCGGAACGTTGAACGTCAGCCAGGTTTGTGAGAGATTTGGCGTCAGCCTGTGGGTCGTCCATTACTGGATCGAACGTGGTATAGTCTCGGCGCTGCAACGCAAGCCGAATGCGCCATATGCAATCACCATCGACGATTACGTCGACCGGCGTCTCCGAAAATGGGTTGCGACTTCAAGCCATCTTGACCCACCATCCCCAACGCAAACTGTATGAGGTGTATTATGCCCGGCGCGTCGGTATTCCTAACGGACGCTTCCCTCCATTAGCCTTGGGAATTTCCACGAGACGGACGGGAGGCGGAAAGTATGTCCCCGACGACATTCGATTCCAGATCTTGTAGAGGTTTCTCTTCAAGTCCTTTTCGAATTCCTCGATGGAGACCCCGTCCACACCCGCTGACCCGCGGTTCGCTTTCACCTGTTTCCAAGCTTCCCAAACGAGATGTTTGGGGATCTGATACGACTTTGCCTCAGCCATCGGCTCCTCCCGTTTCCGGTTGGCCTGTGACTTTGGCTGGAAGATCGGGTCCCTTCGCTCCGCCCGTATTACCGGGCCTCATCCGTCATTCCGCTCCCAGCGTCTCGATCATCGCGGACGATGTCAGATCCGTGCTGTCACACTGCGCGACAACAACCGTCCGATGCAACAAAAAGTCTATCGTGATCTCCGGCGAAGCGCGTTTGGTCTCAACTCTTCCCCGATGCGCACATCTCGTGTCTCTGCCTCACGCGCCGAGCCAGCAGATCGGGCCTTGCGATCTCAAACAATCCCCATAGCGTAAAATCGCGCATAGCCTCCCGCGCCTTCGTTCAATCCGGCTTCAATGAGGTCGCGTCATAAGCGCCTGCCGCGCCCTCGCGTGAGCGCGACCTCACAGAACCCTCCAGATTCCTTGCAAATCTGATTCGTGATTCTGTGGTCGCCAAGGACTTCGGACGAGGGAGCGATGCGACCCAAGGAACGACGAGAGACAGGGCAGACCGATCTGCTGCGCTCGCGGCTGGACGCGATCATCGACATGAACCATGCGCTGGTGAAGCTGGCGCGGACGATCGACTGGTCGTTCCTGGAGCAGCAGTTCGGCGCGGTCTACGAGGACAAGCCGGGCCGGCCGCCGCTGCCGACTCGTCTGATGGCCGGATTGGCCATTCTCAAGCACACCTACGACCTCTCCGACGAGGTGTTGTGCGAACGCTGGCTGGAGAACCCCTATTACCAGTTCTTCTGCGGCGAGGAGTTCTTCCAGCATCGCCTGGTGTTTGACCGCTCCTCGCTGACGCGCTGGCGCCAGCGCATGGGTGAGGAGAAGCTGCAGGCGCTGCTCCAGGAGAGCCTCTCGGTCGCCACCAAGACCGAGGCGATCAAGCCGTCCGACCTCAATCGCGTCATCGTCGACACCACGGTGCAGCCCAAGAACGTCATGTTCCCGACCGACGCGCGGCTTCTGAACCGCGCCCGCGAGATCCTGGTGCGGCTCGCCAAGGAAGCTGGCATCAAGCTGCGTCAGTCCTATGGGCGGATCGGCAAGTTCGCCCTGATTAAGCACCAGCTATGCCCACGCCAAGCAGTTCAAACGCGCCAATCGGGCCTTGAAGACGCTCAGAACCTATCTTGGCCGCATCATCCGCGACATCGCCCGCAAGCTCGAGGGCAATGTCGACTTGCTCCATGAGATCGCGCTCGACCGTATGCTGACACTGGCGCGACGGGTGCTTGACCAGAAACAGCACCAGCGTGGTCCGAAGGTCTATTCGCTGCACGCGCCGGAAGTCGAATGCATCGGCAAGGGCAAGGCCCACCGGCCCTACGAGTTAATGGCATGGACCACGCCCGCTCTCAGAGGCAACGTGCTACCCCGCGGGCAGCAGCAGGAGCGCAAGCCATGTCGAATACGAACATTATCACAATCGGTATCGATCTCGGGAAGAACACATTCCATGTCGTTGGTCTCGATGCCACCGGCGCAATCACGTTACGCAAGAAGCGATCGAGAAATCAGCTTGACCAGTCGCTGAGCAATGTTCCGCGTTGCCTAATCGGAATGGAGGCGTGTGCAGGAGCACATCATCTGGGGCGCAAGCTCGAGAAATTAGGCCATCAAGTACGGCTCTTGCCGGCACAGTACGTCAAACCATACCTCAAGGGTCACAAGAATGACTTTCGGGATGCTGAAGCGATCGCCGAGGCTGCTCAGCGGCCGACAATGCGGTTCGTCCCAGTGAAGTCGGCCGAACAACTTGATTTACAGGCACTCCACAGAGTTCGCAGTCGATTGGTGACACAGAGAACATCGGTCATCAATCAAATTCGGGGCTTTTTGCTTGAGCGAGGCCTACCAGTGCGGCAGGGAGCGGCAGCACTCCGATTGGCAACTCCCCCAAATCCTCTCGATGCCTTCGGAAAGCCTATCACCTCAGGTGGTTCGGCTCATCCAGGACTTGGCCGAGGACTGGCGCTATCTCGACCATCGCGTCGCGTTAGTCACCAAGGAGATCAATGAGATCGCGGAGCAAGATGCGCATTGTCGCCGCCTGATGAGTGCGCCGGGCGTCGGGCCAATCATCTCAAGCGCGATGATTGCCGCGATCGGAACTGGTGATGCGTTCCAGAAGGGCCGCGACTTTGCGGCATGGCTTGGCCTGGTACCAAAACAAATCTCGACCGGTGATCGAACCATTCTCGGTCGCATATCAAGACGCGGCAACCGTTATCTACGAACACTGTTCATTCAGGGAGCCAGAGCCGTATTACTGAGGCGCCAAACCTGGGCCAGGCACGGCTTCGGAGCCTGGCTGGAGGCCGCATCGAAGCGGCTCCACTCGAATGTACTGGTTGTTGCCTTGGCCGCAAAACTCGCGCGGATGGCCTGGAGCATGCTCGCAAAAGGCCGTGACTACGAAGCGAGTTTCCTGGGCCACGCTGCATAGCACGCCCGACCCGGGAAGGAAGGAAGATCCAAGATCCGATCGGAATAGCACACTATCCCGCCGAGGTTTGCGAGACGGAAAGGACGAATGGAGAAACGGTTCCACCGACACTTCTGAAGCCTGGTTCGACTCCATGGTCCTCCTTGAGGCCGGCGAGTTATTGAGGACAGAAGTGGCGCGGATATCCATAATGGCTCGGGGCGACAGCCTCAAATCGAAGCCGGATAGATTGGCGCAAACCGCTTCATCCCTTTGTCGATCCCTCTTGCAACGCGGGCGTGGTCCATAGATCGGGGTCAAGGTCTCCGTTGCCACGACGTTATCGCACGCCAAAGGCGGCCAGTTCGTCACCCACGTGAAAGCGCTGCCCGGCAACCCCTATGACGGCCATACGCTCAAAACCGTGATCCCGGAGATGGAAGCGCTGATCGGCAACATCATCGAGCGCCTTCTTGGCGACAAAGGCTACCGCGGCCACAATGCGCCGCCCGAATACAAATTCAGGGTGTTCACCTCAGGCCAGAAGCGGCGGGTGACGCCCAAGATCAAACGCGAGTTGCGCCGGCGCTCCGCGATCGAGCCGGTCATCGGCCATCTCAAATCCGAGCATCGAATGGGCCGGAATTACCTCTGGCACCGCCAGGGCGATGCCACCAACGCCGTCCTCGCCGCCGTCGGCTACAACTTCCGCCGCCTCATACGGTGGCTGAGGCTCTTGCTGTTCAAAATCCTCATCCCGCTCACCGCTCGACTTCAGTCTAGCCCAGGTTGAAATCCGCGTTCTTTACGCACGACTAGTTAGTATGCCTTCCTGTCGGCGGGGCCCCGGATACTCGGCGGTGTGCGGGGCAGCGTCGCAGAGCGTCTCGCGGCGGGCGGGATGGCTCCGTTCACCGGCGTCGGGCCGGGAGAAGCCGACAACCTTCTGCCTCAGCCCTCAAACTCCTCGCTGTCCGAATGTGGATCAATGCGTGCTGAGCCCGCCGCCTAGATCAGGCGCCAGCACAACGAGGCGTTTGGGATGAGTTCAGCCACACGACTGCCTCCATCTTGCCAGAACGCCATCTTCATCTCGCCTCCTTAGTACGCAAAACTCCTTCTGGACACGTGAGCACCTTACGCCATTTTTGTGCAGAAACGCGGCGACTGGACGCCCTAGATTGGTGATATTCTGCGCGTATATCAAAGTACGCTTCACACATGACATCACACGCTCAACGCACGCTCGGAATTCTGAGAACTGACCGCATGACTCCGCCGGAGGCCCAACCTCTAGGCCCGTTGCCGGGGTCCATGCTCAACCCCGCCACCTTTGACTTCCCTATCATTTCGGAAGTTGCCGAAGGAGCACATATAGAAAGAGTTCTCCACGGGGACCCAGCGCTTGAGGGGCCATACGTTGCAGCCGCACGGCGTCTAGTCGAACGAGGGGCCGTCGCCATCACTTCGACCTGCGGCTTCTCCGTCCGGCACCAGGCAGCGGTTGCAGCATCCGTAAATGTGCCGGTGGCAATGTCGAGCTTGCTTCTGATTCCGACATTACTGCGACAGTTGGCCCCCGGGGCCAAGCTCGCAGTTCTCACCTATGACTCGACGTTCTGCACCGAAGAATTTCTAGAAATTAACGATCCGACTGATAGGAAAAAGATCGTAATCGGTGATATCCGTGGTGGCCGATTTTGGCATGACGAGCTGAAACGTCCACCGCCCGTCCCGGAGATCGAAACGATCGAGAAGGAAGTATGCGCTAGCGTTGCGCAACTCCAGGCAGCAAATCCGGAGGTCAGTGCAATCCTGTTTGAATGTGGTGCATTCCCGATGGTCGCGCCGTCGGTTCGCCGTCTGGCAAAGGTTCCAATCTACGACATCACGACTGTCTGCCGGATGCTGTTCTCATCGGTCGGATAGAACGACGATACCGCGGCAAAGGGCGTTCTCTCGTATGAGAGGAAGCACGACTTAACGTGGTCCTCTAAGGAATATGCATGCCATTGCGCTCGTCATTGCCCCCGTCCTCGCCGGTCATCGACAAAGCAGATCCTCGATCTCCTACCTAAGGCCTACATCGCCGCCCCCCGAGCTCAGGGCCGCGGCCCGAGAACATCGCTTTGATGTCCGCTGTCAAGGTTTGGAACGCAGGAGATACGAGGAACGGCTGCTTATGCTGATAATCGCGTATGGATGGAGGCGGAACTGAAGGAACGTCGATGACCAAGCTCTGATGCGTGGATTGGCTGCCGCATACCCGATTGTGCGTCCGGCGTTGTTCCTATTCTACAACCGATCGAGTGGCCGCTTGAGACCGAGGTTCTCTCTTCTGTCCGGAGTATCGGGATCTGAATTCCCGCGTCGCAATCCGGCGACTGGCGTCGTGCCCGTGTGGCGCCGGATTACCATGTCGAAAGTTCAGGGGCACTTCTACTCGCTGCCATCCCGCATGATCCGTCAGGTCATCGAGGTGCGGGCCACCGAAGCTACCATCGAGGTGTTCCATCGGCGAATCGCGATTGGAACGAAAGTATCGCAGCTCTGCATCCGGCTTGCCCAGGATGCGCGACCCGGTCAACTCGATCTTGACCACGCCACAGGCGGCTGCCGGGGGCGCAGCGATCTCCACAAGCGCGTCTGCGCCGACGAAATACCCCGGGTTTGCAACTGCCCCGCCATCGCTTTCCATCACAATTGGGATCGGTACGAAGCTGGTCGACTTGCCAGTTACCGCTGCCGCAAGCAAGCGCCCAACATCCTGAGCAGCCCCGGGCAACGCCATTATCAGAATGACCCGGTCATTCGGTCAGCCCGACAGTCTGAGATAGAAGGCCCCCTCCGTGGAAAGATCTTGACGACTGTCGGCGGAAGCTGGTCAGTTGCTGCGCGGCCCAATTTCAGGTCCACCACAGAACAAGGTCCGGCCGCGCAAACCCGAAGAAGCTATTCAGCAGAACGCGACGCTTTCCGTTGCCTGATTGTCGGGTGACTCCGTGAATGAACCCGCCGTCGATCAGGGCGATATCCCCGGCCTTAAGCTTAAGGTCGTGAGAAGGAAAGGGCTCAAGATAAGCTTTCGAATAGGGATAGCCCGTGGTCTCCACACCCTGCGACTTTCGATCGGTAACTGTAGGCTTATGGCTCCAGATCCGCAGATCGCCACCTTCCTCAGGCATACTGGTATACAGGTTAAGCGCTACGACAGTGTTGTTAGCCACTGCGGGAAGCTCGGAATCATTTCCGGCACATAGAACTTGAGCAACGTCGTCGTGAGGCTCCAAGGCATACAGGCCCCTCCCAGACCAACAGAAAGCGCGACAAACATTGGCCTGACCGTGCTCGCAACGGGCTAGCCGCAATTCGATGCCTTGATTGTGAAGCTCGCGCTTCAACGCTTCGAATAATCCGCGGACCGGATCAACCAAATCGCCAAAAAGGGCGTCGATGAACGGTCGTGCATTTTCTGACCCTGCGAAATAAGTGGCTGCATCGTTCCTATAGTGAGATGCTCCAATATATTCTCCAGGAACGCCGTCCTTCCGCTCCTTGCGCCCGGCATTGCGAACAAAATTCGCGGTGATCTCCTCGGCTACTTCGATACTGAAGGCTTGCCTGATGTGCAGTGCGGTGATGTCACCTTTCAAGACTGAGATGATCTCTGCAGTGCTGATCGCGCCGGTTCGTTCTCTGATCACAAGAGGTGACATAGCTGGCGATTGCGATACTTGATCAGTCACCATTGGCTTGCTCCTTTAGTGCGTGATTGAGGATGGCGATGCCATGATCGAGTTCGTCATCGGTGATGGTTATCGGTGGAAGTACTTTGATTACATCGCGATTTGGCCCTGAAGATTCGATAAGAAGTCCGTTTTCGAACGCGACATCATGCACACGGCCCACAAAGGCCTGTGAACGGCACTTGAGGCCAGCCATCAAGCCGCGGCCGCGCTTTTGTTCGATGCACTTTGGAAAATTCGCAACGAGGCGATCAAGGTGTCCTTGCAATTTGAGAGCTGTCCGCTGGACGCCCGCAATAAATTGCCTGCCGGACCACATTTTGCACACGGCCCCTGCAGTCACGAACGCGAGATTGTTGCCTCTAAACGTCCCGCTATGTTCTCCGGGTTTCCATATGTCTATGTCAGGGCGAATCAGGACAATTGAGAACGGATTACCTGCGCCGCTTAGGGATTTCGAAAGGCATACGATGTCGGGTTCT
Source organism: Bradyrhizobium sp. RDI18 (assembly GCF_043203335.1). Lineage (NCBI taxonomy): Bacteria > Pseudomonadati > Pseudomonadota > Alphaproteobacteria > Hyphomicrobiales > Nitrobacteraceae > Bradyrhizobium > Bradyrhizobium sp. RDI18. The sequence goes on from NZ_JBICRN010000008.1 coordinate 2,569,288, forward strand.
ATTTTCGCGAACTCGAACGAGAAGAAATCGCCCGTTCGCCCCGAACCTGCCTGGATGTCGTCGACGATAAAAACAACGCCGTGCTTACGGCAAATGCGCTGAATCTCTGTGAGCCAAGCCGCGGATGCGGTGTTCATGCCGCCTTCTGCCTGGATGGTCTCCAGAATGATTGCGGCGGGCTTTTCTATGCCGCTGCCTTGATCGCATAACAAGTAATCGATGTAACTCGCAGAATCGAAAGCTCGGTTCGGAAAGCCATCGTAGGGGATACGGATCACGTCGTGGCGAGCAACGCCGCCTAGCTCCCTCGTCGACGCCGCGCCCGACACCGCCAGGGAGCCAAGTGACATGCCATGGAATGCATTTGTGAAGGCCATGACGCTCGAGCGGCCGGTATATTTTCGCGCCAGCGCCAGTGCCGCTTCGTTGGCGTTTGTGCCAGTCGGCCCAGGAAACTGTATCTTATAAGAGAGGCCTCTGGGTTTCAGGATTGAATGGACAAACGCTTCAATGAATTCACGCTTTGCCGCTGTATACATATCGAGCGACAAAAGAATATTCCCGCCGGTGAGATATTCGATTGCCGGTGCAATAATACTCGGGTTGTTGTGTCCGTAGTTGAGCGCGCCCGACCCCACAAAGAAGTCAATATAAGACTTGCCGGTCTCGTCCCGGATTGTCGCCCCCAGGGCCTTCGTGAAGATCGTGGGAAACGACCGCCCATAGCGACGAACGTTAGACTCATGAGCCGCGAAGGTGTCGGTATTCATCTTAAGGTCCATCTACACTAAGCACTGCCTCCGCTCATCTACCTGAGAAACGCGAACAACGAACCTACCGACGCTGGTAGTCCTCTGTGATCGAGGTAGGTATGCATCCTATCACGTAGGCGCGCCATCGATTTTGGAAGGCTGAACGCTTTTCAGCGTTTCGCTGAGCGGCTTCCGAGCGCCTCGTACAGCCTAACTGAAACCGGCGTAGGCGTCAGCCTGCATGTTTCGCGGATCGTGAGCACGGATTTCAGGGGATCGTGAGCATGGATTTCGCGGGAGCGTGAGCAACTTTTCAGCGGCTCAGCCCGCTTCGGCCGACAACTCAACCGTCTTAGGAACTGCCTCGTCAGTGAACGAGGAAGGCCGATGCCCACCCAGAGATTGTCGATGCGCCGGATCAAAGAGATTCTCCGCTTAAACATGTTAAAGGCTTGCCGGAGCGAGCCATCGCGCGCACCCTGGGCATCAGCAGCGGTGCCGTGCACAGCTATCTGCGCCGAGCCGGAGCTGCCTGCCGGGCTGAACTGGCCGTTGCCGGCCGGAGTGACCGACGAGGACCTGGAGCTGCTGCTTTTCCCTGCGCCAAGGCCTGCTTCGCAGAGCCCAGCGGCCGGTTCCCGACTGGGGCATGTCGATAAGGAGCTGCGCCGGCGCAACGTGACCCGCCGGCTGCTGTGGGACGAGTATCGCGCCACCCATCCCGCGGCTACACATGCTTCTGCACGACCTACGAGGCCTGGAAGGGCGTGCCCGGCCTTCGATGCGGCAGACCCATCTGGGCGGCGAGAAGGTTTTCGTGGATTCGCCGGCGATACCATCGACGTCATCGACCCCTCAAATGGGGAAGTGCAGTCGATGAAGCTGTTCGTCGCGGCGATGGGTGCGTCCAAACATATCTACGCCGAGGTCTGCCCCAGCGAGGGGCTCGCCGACTGGATCAGGGTCCACATCAACCTTTTTGCCTTCCTCGGCGGCGAGCCGACATTCGTGGTCTGCGACAACCTCAAGGCCGCTGTCACCAATCCCGACCGCCACGACCCGGCCTCAACCGAACCTATGCCGAGATGGCGAGCCATTACGGCACGGCCATTCTCGCAGCCCGGCCGCGGTGCCCAAAAGATAAGGCGAAGGTCGAAGTTGCGGTGGAAGCCGCCCAGCGATGGATTCTAGCGCGGTTGCGCAACCAGCGCTTCTTTTCGTTGGCGGAGCTGAACGCAGTCATCAAAATACTCGTCGTCGAACTCGATGCTCGGCAGATGCGCGACTTTGTCGCCAGCCGCGCCGGACTGCTCGCCGAGCTCAACAAGCCCAAGCTGACAAATCTGCCGGACCAGGCCTCCTCTTTCGCGCCTGGAAGCAATGTCAGGTCGGCCCCGACTATCATATCGAGATCGACGGACACTGGTATTCCGCGCCGTATCGGCTTATCCGTGAGCTCGTCGATGCGCGCATCGATGACAGGAAGGTCGAGATCTTCCACAACGGCCGCAGGATCGCCAGCCACGCCCGCGCACCCAACCGGCGGGGCCACACCACCATCACCAACCACATGCCCAGCGCCCATCGGCGCTACGGCCAATGGACGCCCGCCAGAGTGATCGCCGCCGGCGAGCGGATCGGTCCGTCGACCGCCGCCTTCTTCCAGGCCGTGATCGCGGCCCGGCCACATCCTGAGCAAGGCTTCGCACCTGCCTCGGCATTCTGTCGCTGGCCAAAAGCTACCCAAAAGCTACAGCGCGCCGAGCGCGTCGACGCGGCCTGCCGGCGCGGCATTCTGATCAAGGCGCGATCCGTCGCCTCGATCCGCTCCATCCTACAGAACGGCCTGGATCGCACCTTTCTCGACGAGCCCTCCGAACACCAACCCCTGCGCCACGGCAACATCCGCGGCCGGGATTATTTCCACTGAAGCCAAGGAGACCTGTATGCTCACCCACCCCACCTAAGAACGCCTGATCGAGCTCGGTTTGGACGGCATGGCCAAGGCCTTCGAGGAGCAGCGACGATCACCTGATCTCGAAGCTTGCCGTTCGAAGATCGCATCGGGGTCGACCGGGAAGCCGCTGAACGCGACACGAGGCGGCTCACCACGCACCTCAAGTTGGCCGCACTCCGCCAGAATGCCTGCGTGGAGGACGTCGATTTGCGCACGCCGCGGGGTATTGACCGGGCCGTCTTCGCCAAGCTCGTCAGCGGCGACTGGATCGATCGCCACGAAATTGCTGATAACCGAAGCGACCGGATTGGGCAAAAGTTGGTTAGCGTGTGCCCTCGGCCAAAAGGCCTGCTGCGACAATCGCTCGGTTCTCTACCATCGCGTCCCAAGATTGTTCGAAGCGCTGGCGCTCGCGCGAGGAGATGGACGTTATGCCGTTTGCTTAAAACCCTTGGCTGCGCCCAGCTTCTGATATTGGACGATTGGGGACTGTCGGTGCTCACCGTCACCGAGCGGCGCGATCTCCTGGAAGTCCTCGAGGACCGCCATGGCCGCGTCTCCAACATCGTAACCAGCCAACTCCCTGTGGACAAATGGCACGAAGTCATCGGAGCCCAACCTACGCCGACGCCGTCCTCGATCGCCTCGTCCATAACGCGCACCGCCTCCAGCTGGCCGGCGAAAGCATGCGAAAACGCCAAAACCATCACCCTTGACGAGCAGCCAGAACGCTGACTCTATCACCGCCTCGGCCGGAGCGGGCTGCTCACGATCGTCTGAATTCAGCGCTCATGATCGCGCGAAATCACTGCTCACGATCAGCGAAATATGCAGTCAGCCTGCATCAGCCCGGCATAGCCCTCCAAATAGTCGCATGGAAGGATGAGGATAAGAGAACGTCGTGCCAGTCACAGCGATATGGATCGGCGAGGAGTAGCCGATCGCGCACATTCTGACGGAGGAAGGGCACCACTCGCCATGGGAAGCGGACAAAGGCCTGCCCGTCGCGGTCCAGCGCATTCGGGCTCAAACGCCGCCTCAAGGTGCAACAAGCTCGGATCAGCGGCGCCACCGATCGTCTCCACCACTTCAAGTCGTTCGACTTGGGCTGCGCTTATCACTGTCACCGGGTGCATACGATGAGGCGAGCCGGACTAGTGTCTTCCCATCGGCTTGCGTCTTGCCCGACCGTGGTGCAAAGTCTTTCGCAATCTCTTGAATCCTGCGCCCTAGTGTAGGGAACTCTCCCTTGAACGCGAGCTGGATGGGCACCGTCCAGATTTTCTGAGTGCTCGCGAAGAATCACGATGTTCAGGAAGAGCCGCTGCCTGGACCTGCCAGGGCCTCACGGACGTCCTCTCCATGGTGGGAATACCAGATCGCCTGTCGCCCGAGATCGGATAACCACGGGATGCTCGCCGGCTTGCATGCGCGGGGCCGGAAGAAGGCGGCCAAATCGTCTCGCGCGCTCTCGTCGACGACATGGAAATCCGATGGGCTGGCGACGCCGTCCTCAGACGTCCTTCGCCCTGGGCGCGGGTATCCAGCCCGACGAGTAATGAGATGTTCTCTCATGCCTTCTGAAAGTCTGTCGTTTCGGTGTTGATCAAGGGCATAATCTGGGCAGACACAGATCTGCCCCATAAGGCGGGACGCTGTCTCATCGATGATCGGCAACCGCAGATCTGGAGGCGACTGTTACAGGAAAGTCTGGTCACGCGCACGCAAGCGCGCGCCTGTCGACATTCCTCAGAAGGGCTACCTGGGTCGGGCATTGGGTGCAGCCGCTGTTCGCTCGATAGTTCTTGAGAGCCGACGAGGTTCGCCAAGCAGTCTCTAGGTCAGATCCCGGCGACCGGATGTTGCCGACGCGGAAACGGTGCCTGTCGGGGTCCCCAACCACGTAGAAGCAGGGATAGAGGTCGCCGTTTGAAGAGAGATAGCCCGAGGCGACACCACAGTTGCACCCGATATATTTCACGTTCGGTCGCCGCTCCGCTGTGTCAGAGAAAATCGGAGGCGGCAATTCGAGGCGCGTCGACGTGTGCGCAGCCATTGCGATCAGGGCTTCCTGCAGCTCTCTAATCTCGTCAGCTGAGCCCAAGAGTGCATCTTCGTTGTCGATGGCAATACCTGAAACGAACATAGGCCTGACCTCGAACGAGTCGACGCCGATCGACGACAGTAGTCGATAGGCGTCCAGCGCTTCACCAATGTTGTGCCGATTGGCAGTCATCCTAGCCCGCACCAAGGCCCCGCAATTGACTGCTTCGGCCATCTGCCGGAGTGCGGATTTGTAAACGCCTGCTTTGCCGCGAAAGCGATCCACCGTTTCCCTCTTCGCACCGTCGAAGCTGAATTGGAACATTAGCTTCTCGCGATCATCGAAGATCGAGGCGACATCACGAATTGCAACCTGCCCGAGCCCTAGTGTATTCAGCTGAACGTCAAGGCCTCGCCTATTCGCATAGAGGATCAAGGCTGCGGAGCGCGGAAAGACGGCTTTTAGAAGCGGCTCACCACCAGCTATCGTTATCTTTCTCAAGAAATATTTCTCGACTAGAAGTTCGAGAAAATTTGTTATCTCCGCGATAGACAACTGTGACGGCTCCACAAGCCTCCTGTATTGATCTCCGTACTCTTCGGGAACATAGCAGTGTTCGCAATGAAGATTGCAGTAAAATGATACAGCGATTCTCACGTGATCGAAGAGAATGGAACGGGGGTTGTCGAGTGACATAGCACCCTCCTGGGTTTGTCTCACGGAGACCGAAGCAGGATTTGGGCCAGTGCTATGTAAGGAACACTGACGATTTTTCGGGCACAGTGTCGCGCTCTAAACACCTTGGCGGGTTCTAGACATCAGGCGCGTTCGCTTTCAGACAGAAGCACAGCCACGCCAAGCCGATTTGCAAGTCCCTGACAAGCGGCCGGCCGCTACAAGGGTATGTTATCGCCATGGCATCGGCAGGATGAGCATCTATTTCCATACGCTCGAACGGACATCGTTCGCCCGCACAGACCACAACATATCATTCGGAGAGTAGAGCCGAGGTTGACGTTATGGAGATCTGGCCCTGTTGGCAAAGTCACTCACGCATTCTAATTTCCCTCTTCAGTTCATTTGAAAAACCAGTTGCCGACACGTGCCGCCTCCGCGTCGGATTGAGTGGTCAAGCATATGCGTTGGTGAATATTTCTGGACAATAGAGTAAGCCGCATCTGCTGTGATCAGTGGACGCGAGCGTACCGAATCACCGAGACCGAGCGCAGCAGACCTTGCCCCACGGCCTAATCCAGGTTGAAGTTCGCTCTGGCCCACGACAAGGACCAGAGCATGAAGCGCAGCCGCTTTTCGGAAGAGCAGATCATCGGGATTTTGAAAGAGTACGAGGCCGGCGTTTCGGTCGCCGATCTGTGCCGGAAGCACGGTGTCAGCGACGCCAGCATTTACAATGGACAGCCAATTTCGGCGGAATGGAGGTCTCGGAGGCCAAGCAGCTGAAGATGCCGGAGGATGAGAACACGCGGCTGAAGCGGCTCTTGGCCGACGCCATGCTGGACAACGCAGCCTTGAAGGATCTCTTGGGAAAGAAATGGTGACGCCCGCAGCCAAGCGGAAAGCTGTCGCCATCTGCGGGAATCCTTCGAGATGAGCGAACGGCGGACGTGTAAAGCCATCGACTGTTGCCGCATGACCATGAGGTACCAGACGATCAGGTCGGACAATGCCGGCCTTCGCCAACGCATGCGAGCGATCGCCCACGAGCGCCGCCGTTTCGGCTACCGGCGCCTGCATGTGCTGCTCAAGTGGGAGGGCTATCTGGTCAATCACAAGAAGCTGTTCCGGCTGTACCGGGAAGAGAAGCCTGCGGTGCGTCGCCGTGGCGGCCGCAAGCGGGCGATCGGGACGCGGGCACCGATGACAGTGGCGATGGCACCGAACGACCGCTGGTCGCTCGACTTAGTCTCGGATCAACTGGCCGACGGCCGCCGCTTCCGCATCGTGACCGTGGTCGACGACTGCACCCGCGAGTGTCCGGCGCTGGTGGCCGACAGCTCGCTCTCCGGCACTCGGGTGGCGCGGGAATTGGACCGGCTGGTGATTGAGCGCGGCAAGCCGACAATGGTGGTCAGCGACAACGGCAGCGAGCTGACCAGCACTGCTATCCTGACCTGGGCCGATCAGCGCGTTGTAGCACTACATCGCGCGGGGTAAGCCCATGCAGAACGCCTTCATCGAGAGCTTCATGTATAGACGGCCCCGCGGATGAAAGGGATTTTAGCCGCACTTTGGATGAACGGTCGGGTGCGTTCATGTATACGGCCTGTTAGTGCGACCGATGCCATGGCCGCTGGCCCTGATGGAGATTGCGGATCGAGGCCTCATCAACGGGTCGCGCTTGTTGCGCTTAAAGCTCTTCGGGCTTGCTCGATCCCCAGCTCCGCCGGTTTCCATCATGCTGTCATTTGCCCTCACATCTTTCAGGTGACCAGGTTGCGCGGCAGCTCAGGCCGCGAGCTTAGGCGATAGAATTCCCCGGTCGTCATCCTCGCCCCGACGATCCGAGCTAACTTGTTGGCAACGGCGATCGCGACGACCATGGGCCGACGTCGCTCAAGTAGAGCTTCGATCCAGGCCGCCTCCGACCCGTGAGCGTGCCTTCGGATATCGAACGACGTTCCGTGTCCGATGACAAGCAAGTGCCTGAGATAGGAATCGCCCTGTTTCGTTATGCGGCCGAGCCGATCCTTCCCGCCGGTGGAATTCTGCTTAGGCATCAGGCCCAACCAGGCCGCGAACTCTCGCGCCGAGCGGAACATGGTCGGGTCCGGCACAGTCGTGGCGAAGGCCGTGGCCGTTATGGGACCAACGCCGGAAATCGAGGAAAGCAACTTCGCCATCGGATTTCTCTCTGAATGTCAGCCAGCTCCCGTTCGATCGCCTCGACCTGCCGGTCCAATTCCTTCCGTTGGTTCACGAGAACAGTCAGTGCGATGCGGGCATGGGCGGGGAGCGTCAGTTCCTCGTCATTCAACAAGTCCACCAGACCATCCACCCTTTGCCGGCACTGACCGACAATGATTCCGAACTCAGCAAAGTGAGCTCGGATAGCGCAAGACGTCATGGTTCTCTGGCGGACCAGCAAGCCTCTCGCGCGATGAAGCATCAAGAAGCCTCGGTTCTCGACGCTCTTGATTGGAACGAACCGCATATTGGGGCGGGTGACGGCTTCGCAGATCGCGGCCGCGTCAGCGGCGTCGCTCTTGGCTCCTCGCCGCATGTAGGGTTTTACATAGGCTCGCGGAATCAATCTCAGATCGTGTCCGAACCGCCGAATCTCGCGCGCCCAGTGGTGAGCGGGCGCAGGCCTCAATGCCGACCAGGCGACTTCCCAAGAATTGGCTGGCAGTCGTGCGCTGGATCGGCGTGCCTGCGTCGGCTCAGTGAACCACATATCTCATGAAGAACAATGCTTCTCGAAGTGAGCAATGATTAGCTCCGCCACCTGATCCGAACGATCTACCCCGGAAACTAGCTTTGCGCGATATAGCCCGCCCGGGTATGCAAGATTAAGTTCGAGTATATAGGGATAAGCCATGTCTATCCCGATGAAATTTATTCCGTGTGCCATCAGCTTTTGACCGATCAACTCGACAAGCCCGATTTCATCGGAATGCAAATCGACCGAATTCGACGTTCCGCCTTGCGTTAGATTTGACCTGTGATCGTAAGGTTGCGCTTGCCGACCGTGCCAGGCGACCGCTTTCCCGCAAGCAACGATGACGCGCTTTTCGCCTTGGGCTACTTCTGGGATGAACTTCTGAAGAATAGCGTACTCAGCTTTGAACCCACCTACTCCACCATAGTCGACTTCCTTTTGCGCGACAGTATTTCCGGTAAGGCATTGGAGGATTGTTCGAACATTTGGTCCGTTTGGAGAAAGTAAGAAGACGTTTTGCCCGCAGCTGGCATTGGGCGGCTTGGCCACCCACCACTGGTCTGAGGTCTGCCGATAGTACTCCCAGAGTAACGAGACATCATTGGATATGTATGAAAATGCTCGGTTTTCTTTTGGTAGAATATAGCCCAATGCATGTTTTGTATTGAGAAATACCAGGCCTTCAATGCTGTTAACGAAGGCGGTATGTCGGGAAGCCAGCCACAGCATTTGCCAGACATCGCGGGCCACGCGATGGTGGGGAGAGCCCATGACCCAGATCAGCTGGCATTCGTCAAGAAAATATGTCCCTCGATTCCCCACTGCTGCAGAGCCCAGATCGTACGGCTCGCCCTTTTCCGGTACCAACACTCCTCGTGTGAAATAGCGATAGTCATCTGCTGCAATAGCATTGATGTCGCCGAGAATTACTTCACAACCGCAACGACGGAACGCGTTACTGAGAAGTGCAGCATTTTCCTCTAAGCAATCGAGAGTGTTTACGAGTATGAGCAATCTCATCACGTTCTCCTAGGCAGTAAGACCACTGCGCACCCTTGAAGCAAGAGCCGGGCCAAATGCGCAGGGCTGTACGCGCCGGGGCGAATTGCCGAGAACTCGCAGACCAACTTGACGCGCTTGTCCGAAAGCAAACGCGTCATGTCCAGACCCCCCAAGTGTTTGGGGACACGTCATTGCGCTGAGGCGGACAGTGTAACGGTATGCGGCTCCCCGCACCTGGGACGCCGAACGAAGGCAGCAGATAGCGCTCCGCCGAGCAGGGTTGCAGGAGCATCCAATCGGAACTCTTCCGGCTATCCAGCGAAGACCTGCTGCTTTCCCGATCCCAAGTCACAGGTGCCTCGCCTCCCAGCACACGTCACGCAAACCTCGCGGAACATTACAGCCTGACCCGCGCGTCAAACTTCAGTCAGCCCTCGCCGGCGCGATCAAAAGATCCGTGCAGGTCCGAATGCTTGTGCATAGGTCGGCCACGACCTGGCCGCGATGACGGTCCGACTGCAGAAGAACCCCATCGGCCGCATTCGACATGAAGCTCATTTTCGACCAGAACTCGGCGTATGGTAAGCGCCAAGCTAAAGTCGTTTAGGCTTTGAGCTGCAGAGCATGAGGGCATCGATCTGAGAGATCGGCCAGCCCCGTGCGATCCGCGCGAGAGTTTGTGTGAGCTAGGCATGCGGATCGACGTCATTCATCGTGGCTTTTGCAGCAGCGTGGCGATGGTTCGCCAGGTCCGGCCGCCGCCATGCGAGGCGACGCCATGGTTCCCGGAGTCTGGGGCTTGAGATCGAAGTCTTCTACCCATTTCACCCTCTTTGCGGACGGACCGCGACGATCGTCGGCGACCAGATCCATTTGGACGGCACTTTAATCTGCGATCGGAAGGTGGCTCCTCGTTTCTCGTCCCGGCCTGGATGACGCAGGCACAAGCAGGGACTGTCAGATCGTTCAGATTTCATGTCTTTCGTTGACGTCAATTCTTGATTTTCGAGCACTGATCGTTTCGCTTCTAGCCCTAGGTAGCGGAGATGCCCCCTGATGATGGAGGCATGGAACGCGATGCGTCGGACCTTTCCACAAGCAGATCTATTCGAGGCGCGACCGCCTCGATGACACTCACTCCGGCAGAACGAGCGAAGTTGGTGGATCGTCAGAGATTGCTGGTGATGGAGGCGATAAGGCCGCTGGCCGCACACATCAGAGGCGAGCAATGACTAAAATCACGCCTGACTATCTCGCACGCGGCGCCTTTGTTTACGTTCGTCGATCGACACTATGCAGGTCACTCATAACTTAGAGAGCCAACGCCGGCAGTATAGCCTGGCGTACCGTGCCCGCCACTTGGGTTGCAAGTATGCTAAAGTAATCGAGGACGATCTGGCGGCGGTGTCCGTCGTCCGGAATTTGAGAAACCGCTCGCTGCGATTTGCGAAGGTCGCGTCGGCGCTGTGCTTTCGGTGGAAACCTCTCGCTTAGCCCGCAATGAGCGCGACTGGCATATGCTGTCGGAGCTCTGCCGGCGTGGGCACGATTATTATCGATGAGGACGGAGCTTATGATCCGGCCTTGAACCGCCCCGGGTTTGCCAGAGGCTGCAACTCCTGAGAGGATGGAGCCATGACAAGCAAGACACGAACAGGTTTTCACCCGAGGTTCGGACCCGTGCGGTTCGGATGGTTCTGGATCACGCGAGCGAGCCCCCTCGCGCTGAGCGGCGGTGACTTCGATCGCGGCCAGGATTGGCTGCACGCCGCAGACGCTGCATGACTGGGTCAAGAAGGCGGAAGCCGACAGCGGGCAGCAGGCCGGCGTTTCGATCGAGATGGCCGAGAAGCTGAAGGCCCTGGAACGGAGAAACGCGAGCTTCGGCAGGCCAATGAGATTCGCCGCAAGGCAAGCGCTATTTTGCGACGGCGGAGCTCGACCGCCGGTCCAAGCCTGATCGCTTTCATCGACGATCATCGTGGGGCGCAGGGGTGGAGCCGATCTGCAAGGTCCTGCCGATCGCCCCCTCGACCTACCACGCTCATGTCGCCAAGCGGCGCGATCCGGCCAAACTGTCGGCCCGCGCCAGGCAGGATGCTGCCCTGAAGATCGAGGTTCGGCGCGTCTTCTATCAGAACTTCTCCATCTACGGCGTGCGCCATGGTCTGGCGACACCTCAAGCGCGAAGGCTTCGATGCTGCTCGGTGTACAGTCTCACGACTGATGTGGAACGTGGGTTTGCAAGGGTAATCCGCGGCAAAGCCGTCAAGACCACGATCAGCGACAGGCAGCGCCATGCCCGCTGGATCACGTCAACCGCCAGTTCAGGGCGCCAAGGCCTAATGTCCTCTGGCTCTCCGACTTCACCTATGTCGCTACCTGGACCGGCTTTGTTCACGTCGCCTTTGTCATCGACGCTATGCCCGCAGGATTGTGGGGTGGCGGGCCTCTCGCACAGCGCACGCCAGCTTCGTGCCGGATGAGGGGAACATGCTCTGCATGATCGACGGCCGGTTCATCGTGGCGGGCTCGTTCACCACAGCGACAGGGCAGCCAATACGTATCCATTAAGCACACCGAGCGGCTGGCTGAAGCTGATATCGAACCTTCCGTCGGCAGCGTTGGAGATCCTATCACAATGCTCTCGCCGAAACCATCAACGGCCTCTACAAGGCCGAGGTGATCCATCGGCGTGAACCATGGCGAAGCTTCGAGGCCGTCGAGTTCGCGACCCTGGAATGGGTGGACTGGTTCAACAACAGGCGCGGCTCCTGGAGCTCATCGGCAACATCCCGCCGGCCGAAGCCGAGCAACGCTACTACGCCATGCTGGAACAATCCGCCATGGCGGCATAACTTAAACTAAATGGCCTCCGGCAAACCCGGGGCGTTCAGCCTTGCCTAACGATCGGCCTCTTCTTGGTATGAAAGGTACGATGAGCAAGATGGAGCTTTCGGTTTTTCGACGGCATTCCCTCGAAGCCATAAAGCAGAAGGCACGGCGGGTGAGCTCTTCCGTGGCCGTGGGCTATGTTAAGTCAGGGCCCGACAGGATCGAGAAGGATCCCGATCGGAGAGTTCAGGAAGCGATCGCCCTTGTATTCCGGAAGTTCAACGAGCTGCATATGATCACCGGCAGGGTTTGGTGTGGCTCCGGCAGGAAAACATTCCACTTCCCGTATTGAGGTTAGGGACCGCGATTGCGGCCCGCATGCCAATATCCTGGAACTTCTAGAATAGTTTGGGCGCACCAAGAAGGCAGCGACGCTGGCAGAGCTCGCCGATCATTTCAGCTGGCGCCGTTCGTCGACCTTCAATCTGCTCTTCACGCTTTCGGAGGAGGATTACCTCTATGAGCCGCGCCTGAGGGGCAGGCTAGTACCCTATTCCGCGCCGGCACACTCGGTGTCCGAAGGTCGCGCCCTTGGCAGCATGCACGCATGCGCTGATTGCCGACGATTACCAGAGCTTCGGCGACTACAGACGCGTCTGGCGGCGCGGCGATACCGCCGCAGATCGGAGACCGCCGGCTTTGGCGTCCTCGAGGGCCTGATTTCCGCATCGCCCCCAAGCAGGCCGAGGTTGCCGTCCTGATCCGGCGGCTTGCCGAGCGGCACCGCCCAAATAGCGCCTCGCGCGAAGTCTACAACCGCGCCGCTGGGAAGAGGTGACGCCCGATGGCAGCGGCTGCAGAGCGCGATTAGGACGCAAATCTCCTCGCACCCCAGACGCTCGTATATCGCGCGGGGCACTTCCAGACTATCGGAGCGTTTGGCGCAGCCTCCTCGAAGCAGAGGCGGGATCGGTTCTTAGCCTCGGCCAGCGCGCCGAGGCGGGCGGGTTTTTCCACTGCTCGCTTGCGATGCAATGGTAACGCACGGCTCGCAACTGCGAGTGCGACCTATTCGTAAATGGAAAATTGATTTTCTGGCGAATCATACGGCTCTCAAATAGCCAGCATTGCTCAGACCGTCGTTCGCAGGCCGGACTGATGGCTGTGCCGCGGAACGGGCGAGAGCCTCGCGTTGACCGTGCCATCGAGTTTGGGCAAGACAATAATATTGAGAATCCTGATGACGCTTGAGTCCTGAGACTCGGGGCATATTAGGATCACCTGGCAGACGTACGGGGGATGAAACGCAACTTTGCAGAATGCGCGTCAACGTCACTTTTTTGTTCCAACTTTTCAATTTGTTTCCGCACAAGTCGGTCCTCGACAACATCACGCTGGCCCCAATACATCCGCGCCGCCTACCGCGTCAGCATGCCAAACGTCGCGCCAGCGACATGCGGGAGAGAGTCGGCTTGGGCGCCAAGATGAAATACCAGCGCAATTGTCCGGCGGCCAGAAGCAACGCACAAGAATTACGCGTTCTGCAGGCAGACCGTTTTCGACTCTCGCGTGATTTGACGCCGCAGCCGGAGGAGGCTTAACACGGGCGTCACTAGGCATTATCGGCGCTGGCAAGTAATACGTCGTGCCAATCGGTTAAAGCTCAGATCGTCTAGGTCAGCGTTTTCTTGGTTTGAATCATATCAGGCGGCGTCGGCGAGTTTGTAGGACCACCTGTGGATGACCGGATGGCGATTGACGTCGTCGATACCGGCCATGATGCGCTCCTTGAGTTCGTGTTTTGAGGCCACCCGGATGTGGCGGAGGACTGAACGGGCGAACTTGGAGAAGAATCCCTCGATGAGATTGAGCCATGAGCCGTGCTTGGGCGTGAAGGTGAGCTCGAAGCGCCCGCTTGGTCGAGTGGCGAGCCAGGCTCTGGTTTCTCGCGAGATGTGCGCGGAATGATTGTCGAGGATCAACTTGATCGCAGTGTTCGGCGGATAGGCGTCATCGATAAGCCTGAGGAGTTCGACGAACTCTCGACTGCGATGGCGATCTTTGACAAGGGCGTGGACCTTGCCGGTGAGCAGATCAATCCCAGCCAACAGGCTGAGCGTGCCATGGCGTTTGTATTCATGATCGCGCGCAAAGGTGGCGTGGACGCCAGGCTTGGGCGGCAAATCCGGCGCCGTCGTTGCGATGGCCTGGATTCCCGGCTTCTCGTCGCAGGAGACGATCGTCACCGGCTTTCCCCGCTTCTTCTTTCCCTTGGCAGAGGCTTTCTTCAGGACTTCGACTTCCCGATAGACGCACAGCACCTCCGCCATCTTCTGTTCGAACTCGGCGTCGCGATTTTCAAGATAGTAGCGCACCTTGTGCGGCTTGATTTCCTCTCGGCCGAGGATCTTGCACACCGTTCCCTGGACCAAATTGGCCAAGCACGCATGCCCCGCCGCCGGCCCGTGTTCGCGCGCATGGCGTGCCAAGAGCCGCGTCGTCCACAACTCATGTGGATAGCCGTGGTCCTTGGCCTTGTCGCAGGCCAGCGACACCAACCAGGCTTTGGCCTCAGGCGTGATCGTCGGCTCCTTGCCCGGTCGCGGGCGATCGTCGAGGGCTGCCAGCGGGCCATCGGCCAGCGCCCGCTCGACACAGCGCTGCACCGTCTGATGATGGACCCCAAGTCTCTGGCCCACCGCGCAGAACGAAGGATTTTCCCGATACGCCAGCAGCATCTGCGCCCGCGACACCCGGCTCGCCAGTTCGATCCTCGACCGCGAAAGCGTCGTCAAGGTCGCTATCTCTTCATCACTCATTGCCAATTCGACCGCTCGCCGCCATCCTGCCATGATACAGCTCCTCGTTTCGCCGACCGCAAACGAGGAATCCCCCAACAGCCCGTCCGTTCCACCAATCCACCTAATCCATGACGCAGATTTCATGGAATCGGTCGTCTAGCGTGCCTCCCTCGCGTAGGATCGAACGCCAAGCTCGATCACATACGAACTTCGCATTCCCTGAATAAGGAGCACAATTTCGGCCCTGCAAGCTCAAATTAGGGAAATTCAGGCTTAACATGCTGTTAATCCTTGACAAGAAGATGACCGTCTCAGGGCGACCAAGGTCACGGAATTTATACTTGGGAGGAAACATGAGTGCGAACCGCAGAGGCGTCATGCAGGCGAGCTCGTCCGCCCTCACGGTTGGTGCACTGGATTTTATCAGCGGCCGCCCTTTGGCGGAGGCAAGATCAGAATCTTGGAATACGTGGCGATGCGAACCAAGCGCCATTCGGCAATTGATGCCAGCTACCACCTGCCATACCGCCTCGATCAGTCCGAGCAAACGCCAGCGCATGAATAGAGGACCACCGTCACTGCGGGCCGGGCTCCATAGAGCGGGCGCACAAGCCCGACGAGTTCGTCGACCCCGCCCAGCGCGGGCCTGCCTCCGCATGGTTGACGCCCTGCTGGCTCTTCTCACCGATTCCCCCACGTCGCGCCGCGACAGGAGACCTTCGCACCATGAGCGCAACCGTCCGTGCCACTCCCCAACGGTCAGGCTGGCTGAGGACGGCCGCCGGCGCCGAAGCTCCCGACGGTCGACCGGCATGTTATCGCCGACGTGATCATCGTCGGGGCCGGCTATACCGGCCTCAACGCGGCCCTACGCTTAAACGAACTCGGCCAGCAAGCGGTCGTCCTAGAGTCGCAGGATGCCGGCTTCGGCGCATCGGGCCGGAACGGTGGGCAGGTGATCCCCGGTCTGAAGTACGACCCGGAAGAGCTCCTGCGCATGTTCGGCGAACCGCGGGGCGCGCGCCTGGTGGATTTCACCGGCAAGGCTGCGGAACGGACCTTCGACGTCATCGAGCGCTACCAGATGCGCTGCGACGCCCAGCGCTCCGGATGGCTCCAGCCGGCGGTCGACGAAGCAACCATCGAGACCGTGACCCGGCGCGCCACCTCCTGGCAGGCGGTTTCGGGCGTGCCGATCCGTCTGCTCAACGAGATCCAGATCCGCGCGGCGACCGGGACCGGCTTCTACAAGGCTGGCTGGATCGATCCCCGCGGCGGTCAGCTCCAGCCGCTGAGCTATGCCCGTGAGCTGGTACGCGTCACTGTCGCCGGTGGTGCGAAGGTGTTCGCGCACTCGCCCGTGACGGACCTGGCCCGCCGAGACAACCAGTGGGAGGCTACGGTGAACGGGTACGTAGTAAGAGCCCCGTTTGCGCTCGTCTGCACGAACGCCTATTCGGGACGGCTCGTGCCCGGCCTCGAGCGCAGCATCATCCCGGCATCAAGCATCATTTGCGCGACCAAACCACTGCCGGACGCTCTCCAACGCTCGATCATGCCCGAGCGGCTGCCGATCTCCGACGCCAGGCGTCTCATGAACTACATGCGGTTCGATGCAGCCGGCCGGTTCCTGATCGGAGCCCGCGGATCGTTCGGACTGCATGAGCCGGAGAGATATTTCCGCCGGCTGCGGGAGACCGCGGTGAGGATCTTCCGTCAGCTCGATGGCGTCGAGTGGGAGGACGCATGGGGCGGCCGCGTCGCCTTGACCGTGGACCACGTCCCGCATCTACACAACCCACAGTTGGGCCTCTTCGTCGCTCTTGGATGCAACGGAAGAGGCGTCGCCATGCTGTCTCAGCTGGGCAGGGTCCTGGCCGACCTGATCGGCGGTCTTCCCCAGGACGAGGCGCCGTTACCCGTTGAGGGGATCCGGCCGATCCCGCTTCACGCATTCCGCCGCCCCGGCCTGGAGGCCGTGACGCTCTGGTATCGCACCCTCGACGCTGTTGGCCGGTGATCCCATGGTTTGCTCTCAGCCCAAGCCCTCCCCTGGCGCCTGTCGCGAGCAAGCGCTCGCCATTCTTCGCTCCACCTTCACCGCGTCCATCGTCGACGAGCCCGGAGCAATGCAGGTGCGTACGGATGGGGATGCCGCCCTGCAAAGCGATGACGAACACGGCTCCAGCTTGCCGCTTCCCCCCTTCGCCTGTAGCAGCCGCCGCCTGGATGAGCGTCGCGCGTTGTGGAAACCGAAGTCCATTCTCTTGGTAAACCGAGTTGCGTTCGCCGCTCTCGCCTTCGGTTTCGACTCTGCGCATCATGTTCCGCGAGCTCGTGCCCAACGCGATGGCGCCGATCGTGCTGGCGCCCACCCTCAACGTTGCCAAGGCGATGTGTTTGAATACTATATTAGTTTATCTCGGCTACGGCAGCCAGCCGCCGGCTGCTAACTGGGGAAACATGCTCAATAGCCCAGATCCATCTGACAGCGCGCCCTGGCTCGCGAATGCGCTGGGTGTTGCTTCACGCTTGCGGTGACCAGCTTTAACTTGCTCGGGGACGGGCAGCGCGACGCCCTCGATCCAGGGATGAGCGTCCCATGAAGAGCCAGTGGGCTCCGTTCAAACTTATTGCCAGGAGTGTCTCATGTCCCGCGCTCAACCATATAGCAAGCGGTCGAAAAGGGACATGCCGGCGCGGAGAAGTCGAGCTGCAATTGGCAGTAGTGCTGCCAGCAGGCGGGCGCGTGCCGAAATTCTGCTTGCCCGCGAGGCGCTGCGCTTGTGGGAAGCATGCAAAACGACGCCGGCGTCGACGCAGGCTTTCGGCGCAGCAGTATCCTGTTCCGGACCAAGCATCCGGAGAAGCCGGCTGACTGGGAGAGTTGGGCTGCACATCTCGCGTGCGAGCAGCAGGTTCACTCGTCGATCCACATACCGGCCGAAATTGCGGAGCGCATGCCCGGTAACGTCACGCCGGAATCGACGGCCTGTAGACGCCGAGCGACGGGCGCGCCGAGCCATCGATGGCGGTGCCCGCGCTCGCCACGGCCGCGCGCAAGCACGGCGTGACCATTCATCGGGATTGGTCCGCGCCCGGGCTCGAAACCAAGGGCGGATGGGCAAGCGCATTCGACACAGAGAAGGGGAGCATTCGCGCACAGCAGTCCGTGCTGCTTGCAGGCACGTAATTATCGCTGTTCTGCCGGCGTCATGATATCGAGCTGCCGATCGGCCTTGTCAATGCGACCGCGCGCCGGACCACGCTCGCGCCGGAAATCACGGCCGGCGCTCTCGGCACCGACTTCTATTGCATCCGCGCCGCTTCATGTTCGCGCTCCTCAACCGGGAAACGGTGGAGCGTCGTCCGATCCCTTCCGTTATGCCGCATCTTCTGGCCGACCTGCATCACCGGGACGTACTGAAGCTGTCGTTCGGAAAGTCATCCGGAGGCCTCCGGGCGCTCCCAAAACCGTGCATGCCCATCTCGAGTCACATGGCCCCGATGTTCGGCCGTTGCCAGGACATAATGACCGAGGTGAAGTGGGGTTGGCCGGCGTATCCGGTGAAACCAATCTGCACTTTTGGTCTGGTGGCGCAGCCGCTTGAACTTACGACGCGCCTACCGAATGATATAGGCGTCGATTCGTTGCAGGGTCGGACGCAATTGGCTCTAGTAGGCGATCCAGCCACGAATGCACGAATTGTACATCCGAGTGGTTCGGTCGCAGATTTGTCGATGATGCAGCGCCCAGCTGCATGTCACGCGATTGATCCGCGTAACGCCTTCGGACTAGGCCGCGGGCTGGAAGCTGTACGCGAGAATGCGCCTGCTCGGCTTCGCTCACGTGATCTTTCTGGCTCGAAACTGGAAGCCGAGAAAGTCAAAGTGGATGTCGTGTTGCCCCGCCGGTTCACATCCTTGGTGGTCGACAATCTTCGTTTTCTGCTGATGTAGCAGCTCGCAGATCGGGAAAGCGTCCGCAATCGCTGCCCAGAGTGCCGCGCCTCGTCGGCGCCCTTGCAGTGACATTGGCCCCGTCGTGTTGTGGCCATCCGCATGCCGAACGCATGATCTAGGAGCCTGTCCAGTTAGCTTTGGGAAGGCAGTTTTATCTTGATAATGGCGGCTCAGGCGGCCCTTGCGAGCTTGACGAGGTTGTGAGCGGTGCAGATGAGCGCCCATTCTGCGCTGACCTTTTCGATGCCGCGCAGCAGGAATTGCCTGAACCCTCTTGCCTGTTTGATCTGTCCGAAGACGGCTTCGACGATCTGCTTGCGCAAGCGGTAGCGACTTCGGTAGCCGGCGCGCTTGAGCTTGGTGCTCATCCTGGCGATCAGCGAGCCGGGTCTTGAAGCCTTTTTCGCGGTGGCGGATTTGGTGCCGTGCTTCTGCCTTCCGGTGGCGATGTAGCCCTCGATGCGCCGCCGTTTGATCGTGCGAAGATTGGTGTCGGAGCAGTAGCCGGCGTCGGCCGATACTTCGTCGGGATTGGTCCCCAGATTGGCCCTGATCCCGTCGAGCAACGGCGCCAGTTGCGCCTGATCGCTGGAGGAACTGGTCAGCGTCTGCGCCACGATGATCTGATGGGCACCATCGACCGCGGCCTGGGCGTTGTAGCCCTGGATGTAACCGTCCTTGGTCTTCAGGATGCGGCTTTCCGGGTCGGTGAAATTGCGTTGCGCCTTGCCGTCGGGCTCCGTGTTCGGCGGCGCGGACGTCTTGCCGTTCTTTTTGCCCCCTTCGGCGATGCGGCGCTCCTCGGCTTCGGCCCGCGCCTTGCGCTCCGCCTCGGCTGCGGCCTTGGCTTCGGCCTCCAGCGCGGCCTTGGCCTCGCGGATCTTCTCAAGCCGCTTCTGCTTGTCGGCCACCCAATCGGGCATCTCGTCGCCGCGCTTGTCGCCGTAGAGCTTATCCTCCTGCGCATCGGCGGCCTCCGCCGCCTTGAGCCAGCGGTCGACCTCCGCTGCAAGCTCCGCTTCCCGCTTCTTCATGCGATCATAGCTCATCGCCTTGTGCTTGGACGCGTTCGCCTTGATCTTGGTGCCGTCGAGCGCAACGTGCCCGAGCTTCACCAACCCGGCCTTCTCGGCCAGCTTCAACACCTGCACGAACAGGTCGGCCAGCGCCTTCAGGTGCCGCCGCCGGAACTCTGAGATCGTGCGGAAGTCCGGCGCATCGCCCGCCACGATCATCATGAAATCCGCCCGCTCCACCGCCGCCCTGGCGATCCGCCGCGACGAGTAGATACCGCTCGCGTAGCCGTGCAGAAGCAGCGCCGTCAGCATCCGAGGATCGAACGGCGGCTGCCCCAGCCCGCTTCGGTAGCTGCCTATGATCGCCGATAGATCAAGGCTTTCCCTGACCAGCGACACGATCAGCCGCGAAACGTGGTCCCTCGGCACATAATCCTGCACGCTCGGCGGCAGAAGCTGGGCCTCGTCGATCTTCCAGGGGCGAAATTCCTTGCTCATGGCTGCGCAAGGAATCAGACTCGCTCCCTCTTGACCAGTCACTACTCAGACAGGCTCCTAGGAATAAGGTTCGCCAGGAGCGGACTGATCACCCTCACGCGGCGTTTCACGCTGTGCGCGGCATTATGCTGCCGTCCTCCATCGGTACGAATGCCTTTGGCCAGCGCTCGATGTAGAGCAGCACCACACGGACAATCCGTATGATGGCGGACTAGGTTAGGCAGAAGCTTTCAATCGATGCTGTCGAAGAAGCCCGGCGTAGCGGCGATTGAAGCCGAACTGGCCAAGACTGGTGGCAAGGACAAGCCGAAGCGCACGCCGCGGCCGCGCAAGGAATTCGGCGCGCATCTGGAGCGGGTCGAAGTCGCCATCAAGCCCGAGGTGCCCCTGGTTGCGAAGGGTTACAGAGGGTCCTGGTCGGAGGAGGATGTGTCGAAGCGCCGGACGTAACGCCGGCGAAGATCCGCCTGATCGTCACCCGCCGCCGGAAATACGCCTATCGCACCGTACGCCGCCATCGAGCGCTCCTGAGTGACGGCCGCATTGACTCCAACACCGTCGAGCGCGCGATCCGGCGACAAATCATAACAATAACAAATGCGCCGGACCCGAGCGACCATCGCCACGCTGCTGCAGGTCGCGAAGATGGATGAGGTCGATCCACATGCCTGGCTCATGGCCAACTCTCGAACTGATCGCGCAGGGCTGGTCGATCTCATGCCCTGGAACTTCAAAGCCTGAACCGTCTCAGCTTGGCGGCTTACGCCGCTTGCGCCGGTCGGCTTGTTCTGCGGTGCGCGCCCCGGATCTTCCCGACTCTGGCCCGAAATCGGCGATCCCGCCGCGGAGGTGCGCTATCTTGCGGTGTGGACGCCGCCGGACAACATCGCAGCAATCACTGCCATCGAGCTCAGACCGCTCCTGCTCGAACACTTGGTCGCCGGTGGTTCCAAGGTCTAGCTTCCTCCAGATCGCGTGCGATACGGACCAACGTGGCCTCGTCGCCAAAGCGGCTTACGATCTGAACGCCGATCGGCAGCCCGCTCGCACTTTGTGCCAAAGGCAAAGATACTGATGGATGTCCAGTTACACTGAATACTCCAAGGTACTGATAGAGGGCGGCATTCGCCTTCCTGAATTCTTTTGCGGAAAGCGTCGGGTTAGTCGTTCGATATATGCCTTCATCATGCGGTAGCGCCACCATCGGCATCGTGGGAGTCAGCAAAATGTCAAAGGGATGGATCGCCTGGCCGACGCGGAATCGCATGCTCCGCAATGCCTCATGTAAGTCCCCAGCACGCGACATTTTTGAATTTCGGCCAGCTGCATAAAGCTTGAGATTCATTGGCTCCAGGGTATCCTCGGCGATTGCGCGTGCCATTGTCCGCGCAGCGTCTTCAAGTGAGGCGATGCTAAGACTCCGTCGGCCTTCCAAAATTCGTATGCGCTCAGCCGGGTCGAACGGCCGTTCGATGTCCGTCACAACGTGACCCATTTCCTCGAGAAGTGTGGCCGTCGAATTGACGGCATTCAAAACTTCCGGCTCGACCTTGATCTCACTCCATTGGGATCTGGCAACCCCCACTTTCAGCGTGCCAGTGGGCCGCGAAAGCTCTCTGACGTACGGACCGTCCGGTTGGACGATAATGAAGGGATCGCCGGGGTGGGGCCCGGAAAAGACGTCGAGCGCGGCGGCCATGTCGCGCACACTCCGACATAGGACAAACTCGCGACCGTGGCCCAACGATGCGTCTTGGTTGCTCGGCCCCCGGAAATACGTCCACGGGACGGGTTCAGCCCGACAAGGCCGCACCACGCGGCGGGGACGCGAATTGACCCACCGCCATCATTGCCATGTGCAATAGGCGTAATGCCGGCGGCCACGGCCGCTGCCGATCCAGCAGACGAACCACCTGAGGAGCGTTCCAAGTCCCATGGATTGCGGGTGATGCCATTAAGAATGGATTCACTCATTCCGGAAGTTCCAAGTTCCGGTGTTGTCGTTCTTCCTAGCGTCCGGAGCCCGCCGTCCCGAGCACGGCGAAAGAAATAGCTTTCGGTGTCGCTGCGATAGCCTTTGAAGAGACGGCTTCCTTTTTTCCTGAAGGCGGCCAGCCTCGGTGGCACCGATATCCTTGCGAAAGAACGGCACGCCATGGAAAAGTCCTTTGTCCTCGCCCGCAACGGTGTCAGCGCTTTCATAGAACTCGATGACGGCATTGATCTGAGGATTCACCTCCTCGTATGCCTCGCGGGCTAGCCGTGTCAGCTGCAAGGGCGTCACTTCGCCCGCTTTCACGAGAGAGGCCAAACCGGTGGCATCGTAATCGACATATTCACTCAATTTCATCTGGGTAATCCCTTACTCGGCGAGCTGAGTCACGTTCGTGACTCGCATCTTTTTTACCTCCGGAAAACGCGCGCGATCAGGGCTCTGGTTCGTCGCTATAAGGTCTCATTTTTCGCCTTCGGCACGGGTTCCTCATGCGCGGCGTGTATTGAGTCGAGCGCTCTTATGCAGCCTTGCGAAGCGAACGCCGCGACTGCACGACTAGTTGGATTTAGAGCATCTGCTTTGTATTTTCGCTGCAAGCGATCGAGGTCTTCCGCCCGGATATGGCAACGAATGACATGGCCGGGAGCGGCTTCGGTCAGCGAAGGTTCCGTTGTCTCGCAGATCGCACCGAGCTTGCGTGCGCATCGATTCTGGAACACGCAACCAGTAGGTTGCTTCGTTGCGGAGGGAATTTCCCCGGAAAGCCGAATGCGCGAGTGCTGAGTGCCGTCCAAATTGGGCACAGCGGAAAGGAGCGCCTCGGTATAGGGGTGATTCGGTCCTTCGAATACGCGCTCTGATGGCCCCATTTCCATGATTCGCCCGAGGTAAAGCACGGCGATCCGGTCGGAAAGATAACGCACGATGCCAAGATCGTGAGAGATCAGGACGTAGCTGACAGCCCGGGCCGTCTGAAGCTCGGCGAGAAGATTCAGGATCGCGGCCTGAACCGAAACATCGAGCGCCGAGGTAGGTTCATCGCAGACAACGACGCGAGGATCGCCGGCAAAGCTTCGCGCGATGGCTACGCGCTGCTTGAGCCCGCCAGAAAGCTCGCGCGGGCGTAGAGCTAGATGCCGGGGCGTCAGGCGGACGGCGGCCACGAGCTCGTTGAGACGGCTAGACAAGTCGGCGCCTTGAAAACCACCAAGTCTGCGCAACGCGCGGCCAATGATGCGAGCGACAGAATGAGAGCGGTTCAGTGCCGAGTCCGGGTTCTGGAAGACCATCTGCACCGCCTTCACCTCTTCATCCCGACGATGGTCGAGACGGGCCGCAAGGGGCTTACCGTCAAGCTCGATGGTCCCACCGGGATCGGGCTGCACCAGGCCCAGGAGCATCCGGGCTAGCGTGGTCTTGCCGGAGCCGGACTCGCCAACCAGACCCAGTGTTTTCCCCGGCAGCAGGCTTAGCGAGACGTCGGCGACCGCACGGATTGCATGGCTGCCCTGGCCGTAAGTCTTCGAGAGATTGCTAACCCTGAGTACCGGCCCGGCCTGGGCTGCAGCCTGCGGTACCACCACGTCGGCCGGCGTGCTGCGCGGAAGGTCAGCCGCCCGATCCGGGTAATGGCAACGCACGAGCCGACCACCCGCATCTCGCTGCCCCGGAATTTCCGTCCGGCAGCGATCGTCGGCGAGCGCACAGCGCTCCGCGAAGGAGCAACCGGAGATCAACGTGCCGGGCGTGGGCAGGAAGCCGGGAATGGTATCGAGTCGTCCATGCTCCTTGCGCCGCCCACCCCGCGGTAAGCACCGCAGGAGCGCCACAGTGTAGGGATGGCGCGGTGAACCCAAGATCTCCCGCGTCGGTCCTTCCTCCACCAACATCCCCGCATAAAGCACGCCGACCCGGTCACACATCTTCGAGACTACGGCAAGGTTGTGGCTGATGAACAGGATCGAGGTGCCAAGTTCGCGCCGGAGATCGGTCACGAGGTCGAGGACCTCGGCCTCCACGGTGGCGTCAAGGCCGGTCGTGGGCTCGTCGAGGATCAGCATCGTCGGATCGCTCGCTAGCGCCATGGCAATCACCACACGCTGTTGCATCCCGCCTGAAAGCTGATGCGGATAGCGCTGCATGACCGAGCCGGGGTCAGCGATCCGCACCTTTTTCAGCATCTCAAGCGCACGAGCTTCGCGCTCGGCTGGAGGGACGCCCACGATCTCGAACACCTCAACCAGCTGCCGCCCCACCTTCATCGAAGGGTTCAGCGCTTTGCCGGGGTCTTGATAGACCATCGAGACCTTTTTTGAGCGCAGGTCCCTAAGCGCCTCGGGCCCGAGCCGCATCACATCCGTCCCGTCGAGCATGACCGCCCCGCCGGTGATCCTGCCGTTCCGCGGCAGATAGCGCACGACTGTCAGCGCCACGGTGGACTTGCCACAGCCAGATTCGCCGACCAACCCGTAGGCCTCTCCGCGGGCGATCTCCAAGCTGACGTCCCGCAGCACGGCGCGGTTCCGCCCGCCGGCGCGGTAACCAACCGAAAGCCGGTGTAGGCGCAGAGCCGGCTCAGCCATCGACCGCCCCATGCAGCCCGTCAGCAGTCAAATTGATCCCGACCACGAGGCTAGCGATAGCCAGAGCATCGAACAGCACCGTCCACCAATAGCCACCGCCGATCATCGCGTAGTTGGTCGCGATCGACAGCCCCCAATCCGGCGAGGGTGGCTGCAGGCCGAAGCCGATGAAGCTCAGCGTGGCGACTGCGAAGATCGCGTAACCGAGGCGGACCGTGGATTCGACAAGGATGGGGGGAGAATGTTGGGCAGGATTTCGAAGAACATAATATGGGCGGCATTCTCGCGGCGGAGCTTGGCCGCGGCGACGTAGTCGAGCTCCCGCTCCGATAAAACCGCGGAGCGGACGGTGCGGGCGATGATGAAGCCGAAGGATAGACCGATGACGATGGTCACCGCCGTCTTGGAGGTGCCAAGCGCTATGATCGCGAGCAGCGCGACCATGACCGACGGTATTGCCATCTTCGCCTCGATCAGACGCGAGATGACGTCATCAACGATGCTTCGGAAATAACCGGCGAGAAGGCCGAGCACGGTGCCCACGACGGTTGCCAGGACCGTCGCGAGGGGTGCGACAGTGAGAATGTCGCGCGAGCCGACGACGACGCGGGAAAAGATGTCGCGGCCCAGCTGGTCGGTCCCGAACAAGTGTTCTGCGGAGGGCGGCTCGAGCGCGTTCAGGATCTCCTCGGCTAGCGGGTCGTAGGGCACGAAGTGGGGCCCAAACAGGGCGCAGACCACCCAGAAAAGCACGATCGTCATGCCAGTCAGGAAGGAGGCGGAGCGGAGAAGCGCCGCGAAAATCTCGTGGCGCGGGCTGCTGGCGGAAGCAATGGCAACGTCAGTCATAGGTCATCCCCGAAGCGGATGCGCGGGTTGAGGACGGAATACAGCAGATCGGCGAGTAATGTGGTGACAACATAAATGATGCCCTTAACCAGGACGCACGCCTGTAGCATTGGAAAATCCTTTGCCCCGGCCGCGTTGAAGATCAGCGACCCAATTCCTGGGTAGCGGAACATCGTTTCCACAACCACAAGCCCCCCAATGAGGTAGCCCGCTTGTGTGGCGGTGACCGTGATCGTAGGCAGCAGCGCGTTCCTGAGCACGTGCCGCCAGATAACCCCACGCCAAGGCAGACCCTTCAGGATGGCGGTGCGAGTGTAGTCCGAGTCGAGCGCTTCGATCATGCCAGCGCGCGCCATGCGGGCAATGTAGCCAAACAAGAGGAGCACGAGAGGGATCGATGGCAGGATCAGGTAGTAGAGTTGCGTCAAGGGCCCCGCGCCATCCGGCCAAGCGGCGGATATCGGCAACCAGCGCAACCAGACACCGAAGATCAATATTAGCACGATGCCGCTGACAAATTCCGGCAGCACCGTTGCCGACAAGCCGCCGAGGCTAATGAGGCGGTCAAGTGGCCGGTTCACGTTCAGTGCCGCCACGACTCCGCCAACGATGGCGAGCGGGACAACGAGCAGAAAGGCCACCGCCGCCAGCTTCAGTGAATAGCCGAGCGCCTCAGTGACAAAGGGAGCGACGGGCGCCCGATACATGTAGGACTGGCCCATGTCACCCCGAAGAAAGTGCCATATCCATGCGCCATATTGCTCGAGGAGCGGTCGATCGAGACCGAGCTGGTGGTTCAGCGCATCCACAGCCTCCTGGTCAGCCAAAGGGCCAAGGATGGTTCGGCCGACGTTGCCGGGCAGGATCTGCCCGACAAAGAACACGAGGACACTCAGTATAAAGAGCGTCAGCAAGGAAAGAGTCAGACGCCGCGCAAGAAATCGGTACATGCGGTCCTGCAGTGATTGATTGGCCGGCCCGCCTCGTTCAAGCGAGCCGCCCGACTTATAGCTTTCCCGCATCCTGCAGGAAGAGCTGCCCCATGGCCGTGCCATTGACGCCGCCAATGCCCTTTTTCGTTGCGGTCAGCTGATCCGAGAAATAGCCGTATAGCATCGGCGTTTCTTGAAGCAGTAGCCGTTGGATTTGGCCCGCAACCCCTCGTTGTGCCTCCAGATCGAGCTCGCCGATGTAGGCCTTGGCCAGGGTGTCATATTCCTTGTTCTTAAAACGCGATGCGTTCCACCCGCCGTTGCTCATCAATATCGATGTGAGATAGACGTTCGGCACTCCCCGATGGCTGAAGTCGCTGATGCACATCACAGAGTCGAGCCAGGGCGACTTGCCAGGGATCGCCTCGCCGTAGAAGGAACCTCGGTCCATGATGTTAAGTTTGAGGTCGACCCCAATCTCCTTTACCCAGCTCTGGATGAGCTGCGCATAGGCCGGAATCTCCTGATGTTGCGATGCCGTGAGCGTTAGCTGGAAGCCCTTTTCCATGCCCGCTGCCTTCATCAGCTCTTTGGCCTTGCGGATATCCTGCTTACGCTGCGGCACCGTCGGGTCGCTCGAAGGATAGACAGAGGCCAAGGGGCTGTCGTTGCCAACCACGCCGCGGCCCTTCAGTAGGCCCTTTACAAGCTTCTCGCGATCCAGACACAGTGCCACTGCCTGACGCACACGCACATCATTGAACGGCTCCATGTCGCATCGCATATGGACCGGCTTATGCACCGTGGCCTTCCAGCTGATAACGTCGACTGTCGGGTCGTTCAGCAGCGCCACACCGGCGAACGCGGGAAGACCACGGATAATGTCGATCTGGCCCGCCTGCATCGCGAGGATTTTCGGCTGGATGTCTGCGAAAAAGCTGAACTCCGTCCTCGCTGGAAGCGCTTTCGAGCCCCAGTAATCGTCATTTCGCACGAAACTTGCTCCGACTTTCCGAGCATACTTCTCAATCTTGAATGGACCGGTGCCGTCCCAATGTTTCTCGAAATCGCCCGAATAGTTCGCCGGCAGGATGATGGCGTTGTAGTTGTCGGAGGACAGCAGGTAGGGGAAACTGCCGTTCGGACTATCAAGATGGAACTCGACCGTATAATCATCCACCTTCCGGGTGCCGCCCTTCTGCAAAATTCCCTTGAACACCGAGAGCGCACTTGAGGAATTCTTCGGATCTGCGAGACGATCTATGGTGGCGACGACATCGTCGGCCTTCATCTCACCGCCAGAATGGAATTTGACGCCCTTACGCAGCGTGAAGGTCCAGACGGTACCATCCTGATTGGGCTTCCAGCTCGTCGCGAGACACGGCTTCAGCAGCA
Source organism: Bradyrhizobium sp. RDI18 (assembly GCF_043203335.1). Lineage (NCBI taxonomy): Bacteria > Pseudomonadati > Pseudomonadota > Alphaproteobacteria > Hyphomicrobiales > Nitrobacteraceae > Bradyrhizobium > Bradyrhizobium sp. RDI18. The sequence goes on from NZ_JBICRN010000008.1 coordinate 2,597,310, forward strand.
GATCCGGGCCGTCAATGCAGAGGAACTCGCCGACCTGCTGCAGCATCACGACCGCGCCGGGATTGCCCGAAGTGACAGGGTCGATCGCGTCCGTCGGAGCTTCGCACGCGACCCGAATCGTAGCACCCGGCTTAACGCTGGCTCGTACCCGCGAAAGTGCTCCGCCTTCGTCGGCCGCCAGCGCAACCTGCCCAAGAAAGGGCAGCGAGAGGCCAAGCAAACTGCCCTGCCGTAAAAAGTCGCGGCGACTCACGCGGCCGTCGACGTAACCGTCAATTAGATGATTCTCAAGGGGTGTGAGGCTGGAGCAGATCCCGTCGAGCAAGCTAGCGCTTCGTGCCATGGCGTTTCCTCTTAGCAGTAACTATTCACCCTCGCTCTTATCCGCGAGATTGTTGGTGCACAGCTTGGGAAAGTCGTGCTGCTGAGCATAATGAGCAAGTCGATGAAGGTTTTCCGGCTTAATTCAGTGTTCTAAGCCGAAAATCTGCGCTGAACGCGTCTGCATCCGCGTTCCGCGCGCTTGTGACGAACAAACTTCCTAGGGCTGTCTCGCGCCGGACGGCCAGGGTCAAGGGAGCCTCGACGTCGACAACGCGGTCTTCACAAGAAGCTCGGATGGACGCGCCTACTGACCACCGACATATGCTAAGCGATGCACGCTATTTTTCGACGAGTTCAACCGCGCTTCGGACGTTTGGCTGCCCAAACCTCACGCGCGCCAAGTCGCCGTGAACGCGCACTTGCGTGAGAAGACGCGGCGGCACATGCGCTCGCAACCGGCAACACGGAAAGCCAGAATCGATGACCATGCAATTCGACACGGTGGTGCTCGGCGGCGGCAACGCACCGTATCGGTTGCCGTGCATCTGCAACGGCGCGGCCGCGCGGGCGTGCTCGTCAACCGCAAACTTCCGGGCAGCGAGACCTCGTTTGGCAATGCCGGACTGATCTTCCCCCGAAAAAGTGGACAGCTTTAAGCGGCTTTTAGCTCCATCTCGATCGGGGCGATATATCCGATGGCGGAATAGAGCCTTGTTCGGTTGTACAACGAGGTTTGAGAACGCCCACAGGACCGTTCTTCGCGAGGTTCTTTATCGATATCATCCTTGGTTTGGTTGCCGAGTTTGCGTTCATGGGGCCGTCGACAAGGCTGGCGATGTCGCCTTCCGCTGCACGCTGGATGGATCGCAAGCAGATCGTTGGCTGGAGGTTCCAGCATGGATGTTCGACCGGACGGCATGCCCTGAGGCGGAGCTTTTGGCAGCTCGGCCATTTGTCAGCATAACCGCACTTGCAGCGCTTTCTGCGCTTCTCGATCTGGCGTTGATGGATCGAGCGCCATCAGCTGCCCTGCTTTCTAGCGCATCCAGAGCCTCTCACGACCAGAATCGGGGAGCGACTCATGTCACGCGAGACGGCAATGCCAGGGAGCGGATACCGACACAATCGACAACCGCGGTCGCAGCCGCAGATGGATCTGTTCGGGAGCGGCCTGTCGAACGGCGCCCTCGGCGCGCCAGCATGGTCGGAACTGCCGGCGGAAGCGCGGGCGGCGCTGACCAGTCTGATGACGCAGTTGATTCTCGGCCATGCTGCGACGACAGCGACGCCGCGCGCGAAGGAGGTCGGCCATGATCTCTGACAAGATCAGGCCTCATCATCTCGAGCGCAAGGCGATTCTTTACGTGCGTCAGTCCTCGGCGCATCAGGTGTTGCACAATCGCGAGAGCAGCGCGTTGCAATACGCCATGCGGGACCGGCTGACGGCGCTCGGGTGGTCAGAGATCGACGTGATTGATGATGATCTCGGTCGTTCGGCCGCCGGCGGGGTCCAACGCGCCGGCTTCGAGCGGATGGTAGCGGAGGTTTGCCTCGGTAAGGTTGGTGCGGTTTGCGCCCGCGAGGTCTCGCGCTTCGCTCGCAACAGCCGAGATTGGCAGCAACTCATCGAGATGTGCCGCGTGGTCGATACCGTTCTGGTCGATCAGGAGACCATCTATGCGCCAAGGCACGGCAACGATCGCCTGTTGCTCGGGCTCAAGGGCAGCCTCAACGAGTACGAACTGGATCTGTTGCGCCAGCGCTCGCTCTCGGCCCGCTACGAGAAGGCGCGCCGGGGCGAGTTGGTGGTGGCGGCGCCGGTCGGGTTCGTGAAGTCCGGCGACCATTATGAGAAAGATCCGGATCGGCGGGTCCAGGAAGCGATCAAGCTGGTGTTCGACAAGGTCGAGGAACTGGGCAGCGCGCGACAGGCGCTCTGCTGGCTCCACGAGTACAATCTCGATCTGCCGGTAAAGCAGACCAATGGCGACACGGCCTGGCGGCGACCAAGCTACTCCGCCATCCACCGGATCATTGAGAACCCGGTCTACGGCGGCGCCTATGCCTATGGTAAGACGGCTGTCGCGACGGGATACGGTGCCGAGGGCGTGAGCGTGAAGATCCGCCGCAAGGCGCGGAACGAATGGTTGGCGCTGAAGCCCAACACCCACGATGGGTACGTGAGCTGGGAGAGGTTCGAGGCAATCCGCACCATGGTCAGCAACAACGTTCCCACCAGTCGGTATCACGGCGCGCCCAAGCATGGTGACGCGCTGCTGGCCGGTCTGATCCGCTGCAGGCGCTGCGGTCGCAAGCTCACACTCCGGTACTCCGGCATGAAGCGCCATATTCCGCGCTACAGCTGCAGCCGCGCCTGGATGGACAATGGCGGCCCTCATTGCATCGGCTTCGGCGGACTGCGCGTTGATGATGCCATCGAGGAAGCACTGCTCGGCGTCGTCGGTCCGGGCGCTATCGCCGCGGCGACCGCTGCCGCCAAGGAAGCCAGGGAACGGCGCGATCAGGTGCGCGATGCTCTCAGTCGCGACCTCGAAGCGGCGCGCTATGCCGTCGACCGGGCCTTCCGGCAATACGATGCCGCTGATCCCGCGAACCGGCTGGTGGCGGGCGAGCTTGAAGCGCGCTGGAACAGGGCGCTCGCCCACGTGGCGGAGGTCGAGGGCAAGATCGCCATGCATGATGCGGCGATGCCCGCCCCCATTGCCGATCCAGCTTCGCTTGGCGTTCTGGCCTCGAACCTCAAAACGGTCTGGGATGCGCCGACGACGGATGCGCGCCTCAAGAAGCGGATTGCGCGCACCGTCATCCATGAGGTCGTGGCCGATATCGACGATGCGGCCTCCGAGATCGTCCTCATCGTCCACTGGGTCGGCGGCGTTCACAGCGAGATACGCCTGCCCAAGCGCCGGCGCGGGCAGCGCAACAGCACCTCCGCCAACATCGTCGAAGCTGTGCGCCAACTGGTGCTGATCGCCAGCGACGATCTGATCGCCGGCCTGCTCAACCGCAACAGCCTCAAGACCGGTAACGGCAATCGCTGGACGCGCGAGCGTGTCACCTCGATGCGCTCGAACTATCGCATCCCGGTGTTCAAGCCCGCCGAGGACGGGATCGAGCCCTGGCTAAACCTCAGCAACGCGGCAAAGCTCCTCAAGATTGCGCCCAAGACGCTCCGGCTCGCCGCCGAAGCCGGCGAAATCGCAGCCATCCATCCGCTATCGGACGGCCCGTGGATTTTTTGCTCGCGCCTTGCTGATAACAGCTGCCGCTCAATCTATCGCCGAACGAGCGCGACAGAACCCAAGATACCCCACGGGATCACATCCCAATCAGCAAAGTCTCTTCTCTTCAACAACATAGACAGATGGGTGTTCTGATGCGCGGTTGTAGAAGCCCTCGATGAAGGCGAATATATCGCGCTGGGCCTCGGCGCGATTCTTGTAGTTGCGATGCGGTTATGCCGGCGCCCGAGAGAGCGTCGCGATAAGTGCGTGAGGCATACTGGGCGGATTCAAACGGTCGCCGCAACACCAGTTGTTTCCACTCATGACAGCAACTCATCAAGCGCCTCCGCCGGCGTTTTCCAGCCCAGTGCCTTTCTCGGTCGGGCATTGAGGGCCGCTGCCACGGCGGATATCTCGTCGGCGGTGTGGATGCTCAGGTCTGTGCCGTTCGGGAAGTACTGCCGCAGCAATCCGTTGGTGTTCTCGTTAGTGCCGCGCTGCCAAGGGCTTTGCGGGTCTCAGAAGTAGACCTGGATACCCGCATCGATCTTGAGACGATCGTGCTGAGCCATTTCGGCTCCCTGATCCCAGGTCAGCGAACGACGCAGTTCTTCGGGCAAGGTGATGATGGTGCGCGTGATCGCGTCGCGCACGGCTTCGGCCCCGTGTCCCGCGAGCGCAGGCCCGTTCTTCGCGCGCGGAGCTTCGCCATGCCCCGCCAACCGGGGAAGGTGCAACAGCATTGTGAAGCGCGTTGTGCTTGATAGATGGCTTCATGGCTGATGCGCATCGTCTTGTCGTCCAGGAAGTCGATCGGCAAGCGTCGGGCAATCTGCTCAGGGCTCCAGGCCTTGGCCCATCGCCGATCCTTGCGCGGGCCATGCCGGCGGCCCTTCCACGGAACGGCGGGACCAGGAACGGGAGCGCCGCTCAGGGCCACTACGACACCGGCAAGTCGCTCTTCCACATAAGTGCGCAAGGTGACGTTGAGCACAAGCTTGGCCGGTTTGGGGCGACGGGCCGATCGTGGCCGCATTGCGCCGCAGTTCGCGGGAGATTGTCGAGGCAGCCCGCCCGAGGCGGCGCCCAATCTCCTGTATGGAATGGCCCTGCACCTTGAGAGTGCGATCTCCTCGCGCTCTACCAATGACAGGTAGCGCCCAGAGAGCGGCTTTGCCGAAAATCTGAACATCGCTGGTGGCATGCCGCCCGCCTTTCGGAACAACCTGGTTCCGACAGGTTGTGACACTCCAGCTTCGAGCGCAGCATCCTCACTGCTTAGCCCCGTGGCGATCGCTCGCCAGAATCTATTTTGTTCATCGCGCGCTGCAACAGGCGGCCGTCCTGGCAATGGCAATGGCGCTCGTCCTGACAGTGCTGATCGCCGCTTTCGAATGTTCATCGCAACCTCCAACTTCAGAGTGTTGCGACGACCGTTTGAATCCGCCCTGCACGTCGCGATCAATCCCGCTGGTGGCCCTTGCTGCCGGATAGCCATCGTCAGCGCCGCGGATGCGAGTTCGACTTGCATATGATGCCGCATGGCCCCGCCGACGATCTTTCGGCTGAAGAGATCCATGACGGCCACCAGATACAGCCAACCCTCCGCGGTCGGGATGTAGGTGATATCGGCGAGCAGACCCGGTTCGGGGCTTTAGCCGTGAAGTCGCGTGCGATCAGGTTCGGTGCGATCGGCAGGTCGTGGCGGCTGTCGGTGGTGCGCACACGGCGCGGCGGTGCCAAGATGGCGTGGATACCGTGCCGGCGCATCATCCGCTCGATCCGGCCGCGGCTGGCGCCACGGCCCTGCGTCCGCAGCACGGCATGGGCGCGGGGACTGCCGTAGCGTTCGCTGCTGTCTCGATAGGCCTGCCGGATCGCAGCCAGCAGCGTGGCATTGGATTTTGTCCGCTCGCTCGCCGGGCGCTCGCGCCAGGCATAGTAGCCGGCCGGTGAGACCTCGAGCACGGCACACATCAATCGTACCGGATAGGCGTCGCGGTGGTCCTCGATGAAGCGGAAGCTCATGTCGAAGCCTGGTCCGCCGACATCGGCGCCGCCTGCGTGGTGGGGCGCCACGCCGCCGATGCCGGCTCCTGCCGGAACTTGTCCACCCAGCGCCGCAGCACCGAGTCGTGCAGACCGAGCCCCTTGGCCACCGACGTCACCGAACGGCGGCTCGACACCACCAGCTCAACAGCCTGACGCTTGTACTCTTCGGTAAATGACCGACGTTGACGTTCCATTCGACACCTCCGGGCTCAATAAGCCTACTACAGGTGTCCACTCATTCGGAGGAGGTTCAGACTGATCCAGCGCGAAGGGATCCACCGTACGCGTTCCCGCCTCCGGGACGCGTTGCTGCCACTACGCGCGCAACCACGCGCTCGATGCGCGCCGCGCGCGATGCCGAAGCTCGCGTTCCTTCCTGAAGAGCTACTGGTAGCTTTGGCGCCCGCGCGTTAGGCGGCGATCGCGCGCGTACAGACCTGATCGACACTCGCCGAAAGCCGCGGGCGCGATGTTGCTTCGCCAAAAAGGCTGGATTAAGGTCTTTCGCACCCGCGCTAAGCAGGATCAAGGAGTGCGTACTCCCGAACAGTGGTATCGCGTTCGGCGAGATGCTGGATGCGGCTCGTCTGAGCGCGCTCGAACTCGACCTGAACCCGGCCGTGATCAGAGCAGCGATAAGCGGATTCGGTCAGCGACCCGCAGGCGCTCGAAAACGCATCGGTCTTCTTGGATTTCGCGCGCATCTTTTGCCTCAAATCTATGAACAACTGAATTTGGTCCTAATGTTTGGATAGCCCTCGCGGCTCGTTGTTGTGTCATGAACCGTACATCGGGTTTGGAAGGAGAAAATCGTCCCTCCCGGAAATAAGGTTTCGCACTCCATTCGCGCGCGCCTCTGCTTGTGTTGTCCTCGGCAGATCAAGGATGTTGCACCCAATCCGTAGAGCAAACTGATCCCGCTTATTCCAAGACGCGCGCGCCGAGCCGTCTGTGTCCCTTGACCAGCAGCCTACGGCATTGCCCTCGCTGATTAGGTGCCGCCTCCGATCCTTGTCGTTCTTATACCCATATCGCTGCGATTCATCGCGATTGCCAGTCTGCGTGTCGGCGGCGCGCCAGCCCAGGATGCAAACCCGCCTGCGATCGTCCCGCATCCCAAAGCGCATGAGCATGGGCCTCAAGTGGTATCGCCGATCGATTGAATTTCCTGAGACTCGCGAGCTCGCGAAGGTGATCAATATTTCGAGTCGATCCCGGTCCAGAATTGTTCTTTGGCCTGGAGCCGTCGGTTGTAGTCGGCGAGCACAATGAAGGGAATTTGCATCCTTTGCACGCTCATCGACTCACTTCTTGAGAACCTTCTGCTGTTTAAACACCACCTGGCAATTATCGCCAGCCTCCAGCGCGCCGGCCCGGGCATCCTGACTTCAAATGGACGGAGAGAAAGCGGAGTGGCGCACCTGGTTCCAGGTTTATGTCGATGCCATAGGAATCCGGTTGGCGTTGTCGACATCGAGTGCCGTCAAATCGGGATTGCGCGAATACCTGATCGGCTTCTTAATCACGAAGCTCACGCGCTGCTTGATGATCGTCTTGACATTGCCCCGGGTGCGATCGGCAGATCTCCGCTCTCGGGGCGACTGGCGCCTTGATGCTCCGGACAAATGCTGGAGCATACCGTATAAATACGCACCTTGAGTATTGCGTGCAACGTAGTTGTCTTGCAATGTTTCCCAGAATGGGCTGTTGCAGCTAATTTCCGAAAACGCCTTCAACGATTCAGATTTTCCGATTGCGCTCTGGCAGCTCGCTGAACAACCACTAACCGGGTAGATCATGAGGCAGATTCGGCCCCTGTGTCCGACTAGACGACCGATTCCATGAAACCTGCGCTGATGGAGCAGGCTGAATTGGTGGAACGGACGGGCTGTTGGCGGATTCCTCGTTTGCGGTCGGCGAAACGAGGAGCTGTATCATGGCAGGATGGCGGCGAGCGGTCGAATTGGCAATGAGTGATGAAGAGATAGCGACCTTGACGACGCTTTCGCGGTCGAGGATCGAACTGGCGAGCCGGGTGTCGCGGGCGCAGATGCTGCTGGCGTATCGGGAAAACCCTTCGTTCTGCGCGGTGGGCCAGAGACTTGGGGTCCATCATCAGACGGTGCAGCGCTGTGTCGAGCGGGCGCTGGCCGATGGCCCGCTGGCAGCCCTCGACGATCGCCCGCGACCGGGCAAGGAACCAACCATCACGCCTGAGGCCAAAGCCTGGTTGGTGTCGCTGGCCTGCGACAAGGCCAAGGACCACGGCTATCCACATGAGTTGTGGACGACGCGGCTCTTGGCGCGCCATGCGCGCGAACACGGGCCGGCGGCGGGGCATGCGTGCTTGGCCAATTTGGTCCAGGGAACGGTGTGCAAGATCCTCGGCCGAGAGGAAATCAAGCCGCACAAGGTGCGCTATTATCTTGAAAATCGCGACGCCGAGTTCGAACAGAAGATGGCGGAGGTGCTGTGCGTCTATCGGGAAGTCGAAGTCCTGAAGAAAGCCTCTGCCAAGGGAAAGAAGAAGCGGGGAAAGCCGGTGACGATCGTCTCCTGCGACGAGAAGCCGGGAATCCAGGCCATCGCAACGACGGCGCCGGATTTGCCGCCCAAGCCTGGCGTCCACGCCACCTTTGCGCGCGATCATGAATACAAACGCCATGGCACGCTCAGCCTGTTGGCTGGGATTGATCTGCTCACCGGCAAGGTCCACGCCCTTGTCAAAGATCGCCATCGCAGTCGAGAGTTCGTCGAACTCCTCAGGCTTATCGATGACGCCTATCCGCCGAACACTGCGATCAAGTTGATCCTCGACAATCATTCCGCGCACATCTCGCGAGAAACCAGAGCCTGGCTCGCCACTCGACCAAGCGGGCGCTTCGAGCTCACCTTCACGCCCAAGCGCGGCTCATGGCTCAATCTCATCGAGGGATTCTTCTCCAAGTTCGCCCGTTCAGTCCTCCGCCACATCCGGGTGGCCTCAAAACACGAACTCAAGGAGCGCATCATGGCCGGTATCGACGACGTCAATCGCCATCCGGTCATCCACAGGTGGTCCTACAAACTCGCCGACGCCGCCTGATATGATCTCGAACCAAGAAAACGCTAATCTAGGAGGCAATTCTCCAAACAAGTCTCGGCACTGTGGCTGCCTGCATTGGAGGCTCGATCCCCGGTGTTGCGCAATTACCTTCTGATGACGAGCGAGGTTTGTTGGGCATGAATGGGCCAACTAGTGTCGCTAGCGTATGGCGGTCTTGATTCTTTTCCAGACTCTGCAACGTTTGACGCGTCCGTCCAAATCGGCGCAGACGCCATTGCACTGATGCGCAAACTAACTGACCTTCCCCCAATATGTGGAACGGCCCGCGTGGCAAGAGCTTTTTCAGTCGATTCACACATTGGAACGGTGCGGTCATATGTCCGGCCTTTTGTACGCGGCACATGGCCGCTGGCCTCGATGAGATCCGCGGAACAAGGAGCTAAATCAAGTTTACGCGCTTGAGCGCATTGGGGCAGTAGCTTCACTCGTTCGGGATTTCGTCCCACGGTTCATTGCCTGTTGTGGCACCTTGCCCTCTGCCGGCTGCGCCGGTCAGATCGTTTGGCGGTCACTGCGTCCATCAGACGGCGACCGCGGTAATCGCGAGTGGATCTGGACGTCGATAAGTTCCGCCCCTATTCAGAAGCGCCCCGATGATCCGCGCCGTCTTATTGACTTGCGCGACCGCGACAACCTTGAAGAGCCGTCTGGCGAGAAGCGTTCAGCCACGGCCGCGCCCGAGCGTCGTTTCGGGCGACCCGCAAGACGGCTGTTGCCCCGACGACCAGGAGAGCGCGGAGTTCTGGATTTCCCATCTTCGATATTCGTCTCAGTCGCTCTTTGCCTCCGCTTGAATGAGACCGCGGCGTCAATCCCAGCCAGGTGGCAAAGTGGCGAGCCGACTTGAACCCGCCGGATCCGGCACAAGCGCCTTGATGGTCGGCGCCGTAATTGGCGCCGACGCCGGAATCGTGGTCAACCGACGCATGTCCTCGTCGTGCTTGGCCTCGACCATTGCGCGCTCGAGCCTCTCGATCTGGTCGGCTGAAGCTTCAATCTCATCGGCAATAGCCATCAGCGCGAAGCGCGCTGCTGCGGGCAAGCGAGCATCTGTCTCGTCCCGTACAATCGCGACCAGCGCCTCAACCTTGCCAGGCCCGCGGTGGCGATGATGCCTAATTCGGCCGGATGCGCGCGCAGGGCGTTGACCGCGCCTGCGTTCGCTGCCGCACCAAAAGGGCGCGGGTCTTCAGCACCATCGTCGCAGCCTGCTGCTCGGCCGTCTTGATCGGGACGAAGCGCATGGTCTTTCGGGTCACCGCTTCGCTGATCGCCTCCGCATCCGCCGCATCCGTCTTACTCGCTTCAAAGGGTTTGACATAAGCCGGCGGAATAAACCGCAGCTGATGACCGAGAGCTGCGATCTCGCGCGCCCAATAGTGGGCGCTACCGCATACTTCCATCCCACCAGGCATGGCGGCAGCTTCTCGAAGAAGCGCAGAACTTCGCTGCGCCGCAGCTTCCGGTTGAACACAGGCGAGCCCTCGTCATCCGCGCCGTGAACCTGGAAAACGTGCTTGGCCAAATCCAACCCGATGGTGCTAACCTGTTTCGCGGAACGGTCCTTCCTTTGTGGCCCTCGATCAACGACCACGTTCTAGCACTTTGATGCTGTTGGATGGGCCGTTCCACCACATCAACTTTTATCCTGTTCTGAGCTTGCCCTGGCTGTTGGCTTTGCCCGATTGGATGGTGGTGGCGACGGGAGCTGGCGCGAAGCCCTCGGCATAGCGCAGCGCCAGATCCCGGCGCGGGTGGCAGGTCAAGGCGAACTCGGAGGGTGTCTTTCATCCGAGCTGCGAGTGTGGTCGTGCATCGTTGTCATCGGCCCGCCAGCATCCGAGCGCGACGCGAGCCTGGGCCATCGAGGTGAACAACGTCTCGTTCAACAGTTCATCCCGCAGCCGACCGTTGATGGGGAAGATAGCCCCGCTCCCTCGGAGCCGGCGATATACTGGCGATGGACGGAACCGCTAACAAGAGCAGTTGACCAATGGAAGTCAGGACAATTGGGTTGGACATTTCGAAGCATGTATTTCACGTCCACTCAGTTGATAGCAAAGACCAAGTGACCAGTCGCCAACGCCTCCGGCGTGGCGAGATCATGTCGTTCTTCTCCTCGCTCGCCCCCTGCCTGGTCGGCATTAAGGCCTGCGCCACCGCTCACCACTGGGCGCGCGAGATTCGGCGGTTCGGACACGATCTGAGATTGATTCCGACAGCCTATGTAAAACCCTACATGCGGCGAGGAGCCAAGAGCGACGCCGCTGACGCGGCCGCGATCTGCGAAGCGGTCACCCGCCCCAATATGCGGTTCGTTCCAATCAAGAGCGTCGAGAACCAAGGCTTCTTGATGCTTCATCGCGCGAGAGGCTTGCTGGTCCGCCAGAGAACCATGCGCTATCCGAGCTCACTTTGCTGAGTTCGGAATCAATGTCGGACAGTGCCGGCAAAGGGTGGATGGTCTGGTGGACTTGTTGAATGACGAGGAACTGACGCTCCGCGCCCATGCCCGCATCGCACTGACTGTTCTCGTGAACCAACGGAAGGAATTGGACCGGCAGGTCGAGGCGATCGAACGGGAGCTGGCTGACATTCAGAGAGAAATCCGATGGCGAAGTTGCTTTCCTCGATTTCCGGCGTTGGTCCCATAACGGCCACGGCCTTCGCCGCGACTGTGCCGGACCCGACCATGTTCCGCTCGGGGCGAGAGCTCGCGGCCTGATACCGGACGATCGGGCCTGACGATGCCAGCCTTCGCCAGCGCATGAGAGCGATCGCCCAGGAACGCCGCGCTTCGGTTATCGGCGCCTGCATGTTCTGCTCAAGCGGGAGGCATCCGCGTGGCGCGGGAACTGGACCGGCTGATGATAGAGCGCGGCAAGCCGAAGATGGTGGTCAGCGACAACGGCGCCGAGCTGACCAGCAACGCCATCCTGATATGGGCCGATCAGAGCCGTATCGCATGGCACTACATCGCGCCAGGCAAGCCTATGCAGAATGCCTGTTAGTGCGACCGAAGCCATGGCCGCTGGCCCTGATGGAGATCGCGCATCGCGGCCTCATCAACGGGTCGCGCTTGTAGCTCAACGCGTCCGTCAGATGGTAGCGCGGTCGATGCCATACGAATGCGCGGCGAATCCAGCGGCATTATCGCGGCAACATTGCGCCCCATTCCGACCGCCGGGAAGGCAGTTGATTCAGCTGGCGATCCTGCCAGAAATTTTTGCGTCCGGGGCGACGAAGCGCGCCTGCCAGGCTCAGAATCCGAAAAGGCGAGGTATGTTCGGCAGCGGGTTAGGTGTGGGAACGGGAACTTTCAGACTCAGTTCATCCGAAGGACCGATCGCGTTCGTGCCCTCACCGCCCGTACCTTTCTTGAGCCGATGCCACTGCATGGTTAACGCCGGCGGCCTTCCGCAGGTCGCTGCAATATCCTTCAGTTTCCGACGGCGTACAAATTGAAAAGCGATCAGGCGTGCTGAAGGCGAAAGCGTTCTGCCTGTGGCCCGCAAGCTTGGGATATCGCGGAAGCTTCTGCATGACTGGGTCAAGGCATGGAAGGCCCATGGACCTGAGAGGCTGAACCGCAAGCGCGGGCTCAAGCCCGATCCACGCAGGCTCAAGCCGCTACCGGCGAACGACAAGAAGCACTCTGCACTCGCTCAGGCGAACGCGCGCATCGCCGAACTCCAACGGCTGGTGGGCCGCAGCAACTGGACCTCGATTTTTTCCAAAGCCTTGCGCGCGTTGGAGCGGCCGGCAGCGCAAGGCAAAACCGCACGCACATTATCGAAGTTATTGAAGCGATGACGCTGAGGACAGCCGGTTCCCACGCCGATGTGCATCGCCTATGCAGGCCCGCAGGCCTACCGCGCGCAACGTTTTACCGGCACCTTGCCGGTCGTGGCAGTGACGCGAGGCAGTGCGAGTTGCGCGACCTCATCCAACGCATTTGCCTCAAGCACCGCTTCTATGGGTATCTGCGGGTGACAACGGCCCTCAGGCGGCAGGGCATGGTGGTGAATGCCAAGAAAGTTCAGCGGCTTATGCGCGAAGACAATCGCCTGGCCCAGCGCAAGGTGCCGTTCCTAAAGCCGCCTGCGGATCGGCCCTCGGCCTTTCTCATCGTCCCCAATCTGGTGCGCGGCCTGGTCCGGTCGGCACCCGATCAAATCTGGGCCGCCGACATCACCTATGTGCATTTTGCCAGAACTTTCGCCTATCTCGACGCCTTTTCGCGCAAGGCCGTCGGCTGGGCTTTTGAGGCACTTGATGGCTCGCTCGCCATTGCCGCACTGGAGACGGCCCTTGGCGCCCGGAAGCCGTAACCCGGTAGCCTGATCCACCACTCCGATCGCGGCGTGCAAGGCGGCGGGAAGTACTGACGTAGCAGCCCATTGGTGTTCTCGTTGGTGCCACGCTGGCGATTTCGTCAGCGCTGTGGATGCTCAGGTCTGTGCCAAGCGGCCCTCAATGCTCGACCGAGAAAGACTCTGGGCTGGAAAACGCTGCCATGGGCTTTGCGGGTCGCAGAAGTAGATTTGGACACCCGCATCGATCTTGAGACGATCATGCTGGGCCATTTCGGCTCCCTGCTCCCAAGTCAGCGAACGACGTAGTTCTTGGGGCAAGGTGATGATGGCGCGCGTAACCGCTTCGCGCACGGCTTCGGCCCCGTGTCCCGCGAGCGCAGGGCCGTTCTTCGTGGGGGAGGTTCGCCATGACCTGCGAGCCGGAGAAGATGCAATAGCATCATGAAACGCGTCGTGTTCGACCAGTGTGCCAATCGCCGCGCTCCCAAGACCGAGGATAGGATCTCCCTCCCAATGGCCCGGCACCGCTCGATCGGTTGCTTCGGCGAGGCGTTGGCTGATCTCCGGAGACAAAGCCTTTCCCTTGCCCGCGCACGCGCGCCCTGGGCACCCGTAACACGCGTCCTGTTCGCAAGCAGGCCGTCGGTTCGCGGCGCAGCGCTCTCCGGCCTTGAAAAGAGGGACTTATAGATGGCTTCGTTGTCGTCCGGGAGGTCGAGCGGCAAGCGTCGGGCAAGCTTGTGTTGAGCGCAAGCTTGTCGGTTTAGGCCGACGGGCCGGCGATCCGCATGCCAGTGGGCAGTCGTCGCCCGATACTCCAACCCGCCGCTGCGGGTGGCTGCATTTGCCGCAGTTCTCGCGAGATTAGGTCGCCCCTCCAGGCGCCGCGGTTCCCACGCCAGGTGCAATGGAAGGATCGAGGAAATCGAGATCAAGGCTGACATGCAGCACACCATCAGCGGCGCACACTTTGTCGATGATCCGGCGAATCGTGATGCCCTCCATTCATTCATCTGGTGCATGTGGGTGATCGGGATGCTGAGGTCGCGCAGCAACTGTTTTTCCAGCTTGTCGAGCGAACGCGTGCCGAACAGTTCCAGGTGATCCGGGCGGACCGAGACGCGCACCTCGTCACCGAGCAGCTCATCGAGGCCGCCCTCGCCGCACAGGAATGCCGCTGCCATACCATGCATGTTGGCCGTGATCGTCGTGGCTGGCGTATTGAAATCGGCATGCGCGTCAGCCAAAGCACGAACATCTATCGCCCGCGCTCCTGCCAGTTACGTGACATGGCGTTGATGGAGCCCATTGAGAGCGAATGGTCGCTGCCGAGAAAAATCGGGAGCGCACCAGTTATCCGCGCCTGCTGAGCAGGCCGCGTCCAGCGCTGATTCCTATAGTGCCTTGCATTCTCCGGCGGTAGATCCTTGAGACCGATGATGCCCGATACGCTCAAATCGCCGTGATCCATTACATCAAACTCCTGCGTTTCCAGTAGGTTCAGGATCCCGGCGTTGCGGAGCGCAGCCGAGCCATCAATGTGCCGCACTCCGACGCACCCACGTCGTTGGGCGCTCCGAGGAGCGCGATGCGCCGCGGCATCGGTTCGGATTCTGTCGAATGTGTCACGGCTTGTCCTTTGAAGTCAGGAGCACGCGTAGCGGTAATCGGGACAGAGAGCCGCCTCGGTCTGTTCAGTTTTGATGCATCAGTGCAGGAAAGCGGTCACCGAGAGTTCGCAACCCGCGGTTCGCTACGTTCTGCCCCGCACGCGCGGTAATTCCTCGACGAGACCATCTTATGCTGTGAAGTTGCTCCGCCTGACCCTGCAGGATCAGAAGGATCGAGTGTCCACACAGCCAGCGATGAAGTTCTTTTTTGGTCTGCGAGGTGGTCGACTTGCTGAGGTCACCGTGAAATGCCATCAGTGGAAGACATGTTGCTCTCAAGCGATGCCAGATTGCGCCTTCCGCGGAGGTTATTTCTCCTCAAAACGGACCACTCCGGTTCGAGTGAAGGAGAACACCGCTCCTACTGCGAGTCTGCGCAGCCCACACTCAGTGTTGTTGTATCCAATCAGCAACAACCTGCGAGGACCATGCTCGTGCTTTAACCATTGATCACGCGCATCCTTTCAGGTCGCCAGCTAACGAAGGACCGTTGGCTGTCTTGAACCCAACAGGAGCCGTGTCGCTGTCAGAGACAGGACAAGCCAGGTTCGGCCCGGACATTCCGGGCTTTCACTCATCTCGGCGGCGGTGCCGGAATTTAGTACCTTGCTCGTGCAGCGTACCCATCGGGCACGGTTTTCAGAGAGCACAAGTTCGCTGCGACCATCGAAAGTTCTCGGCGTCCGCTTATTGCTTTTGAAGCCGGGGGCATGGCATTTGCTTGAGAAGGCGGAACGAGTGAGCGCTGGTGAGCCATGGAAGACGAGCGACCGCTCCTTGCCAAAGCCCGTTCCGAAAGTATCAAAGGCGCGGGAACACTGCGTCTTCAAATCCATGACGGAGAGCAACATGCCTTTAAGAGAGCTGGTGGCGATGAGCCATATCATCATGGTCGTTCACAGCCACCAGAGGCGAGTTCCACCAGTTTGTCTCATGTCGGAGGACCCAAAACTCGATCCTGAGCGGGCTCTGAGGATCTGAGGATCTCGAAAGAAAGAGGCGATGCAAAATCGCCCAAAATATCCGTGCTTGGAATCAGGCGCTCGCCAACCGATCAAAGCATCTTACCCGACTCGCCAATTAAGAAGCAGGAGAATGAGTATGCGCGACCCCGTCCAATTCTGGAATTGTGCTGGCGAACAGTTTGCTAGGTGCGCAGACGATCCGAACTCCTTTTTCGCTCGACGAACTGCTCTTGTCGCGGAGCTCGTATCTCATCACGTTTTGCCGGGCCGAATGCTAGACATAGGGTGCGGAGCAGGCCAACTCTGTTTTGAGCTTGCGAGGCGAGGATTTGACGTACACGGAGCTGATCTGTCATCAGTGCAGATCGAAATGGCCATCCAAAGCGCTCGCGGGCTTCTCGACATTCCGGAGAAGCGGTTCCAGGTGTGTGCACCTCACTATTTGCCTTTCGATGGACACTTCGACCTGATTACAGTAATCGGTGTCTTGTCCTATGTCGAGGATCACTCTGCGTTTATGCACCGCACGCTATCCCTACTGAAGCCGACTGGCATGTTGGTTGTTTCGTGCACGAACTCGCTAAGTCTCTTTACTTTTGCGGAAGTGATTCGCCACATGCTGTCGTTTCGGCCTCAGCGAGCCTGGTTTTCAGTGCTTGCAAATCTGGTACGAACAGGCCTGTGCTCCGGCGGTTGCGTCGATTTTCGAACGGCACGTCAGTGCCGAAGCGCGGCTACCCTGGACCGGCTATGTCGTCAGTCGGGACTAAAAATCGAGGAAACATTAGATTTATACAACATCGACTGGGATCTGCTCGATCGAATGCCTTTTGAAAGGGGACGTCTTAGCCGGATACTGTCCCGACATCTCGGGTGGACCCACATTGGAGCCTATCGCTTGGATAAGCGCTAGGCTCCACTCATTAATCTAGCGCAATTCAGAAGAGCATTTCGCGTCCAAACTCTCATTTACAGCACTCCCGGTTCTTCGGACGCTTGGCAGGCTCTCTGCCCCACGCGCAGAGCCTACTCCAATGGAGGCAATCCTGCCAACGCCACAGCGGAATCAATCGATTTTGGACTGCCAAATTAGCGTATTTCTGATTCACTATGCTGGCTGGGCAGGACACCAGCATGGATGGGCAGGTCTTACTCGTCTTCGCAAGCGTGTTGTGGCAGTGATAAGGCAGCATGGCATCAGGCCGCCAAGCGGTTGAGGGCGCGATCAGCACCGCAATTCGCTCGATTAAGCAGGTCGATGAACCGGCGCGTCGCTACTGGCCAGATACGCGGCCACACAAGGCGCCGGGGCAGTACGCGGCTTGGCTGTCGCGCACTCAAGGACGGTGATTTCAGGTTACGCGGGTTGGTCACCGAGCTTGCCGAGCGCGGGCCGAAAGGCGACTAACACTCAGTGTGGGACATCGTACATGCCGAGTAGAGCATGGCTTTCCTGGCGGCTTTGCCGCTATGCCAGGACGATGCGCCATGTTCATCGAGTCACGATCGCTGGCGTGCGCTTTTAGACCTATGTCGAGAACGTCCTTCGAATTTACGAATTATCGTTGTCCTTCGATCTTTACACCCACAGAAGCAAAGCCGTGCGCCAGCTCATTCGCTCCGCTGGCATCAAGCTCCGCTTCCTGCCAAAACGCTCAACCGGCCTGAATCCCGTCCGACAGGTCTTTGCTAAACTCAAACACCTGCTCCGAAACGATGTGGTTCGAACAATTGATGCACTCCGCGCAGTTCGGGAGCTATTACGGCGTCATCCTGAACTCGGAGCCGGAATACGCCGCACGCTGGAGCACCGGATTCGCGCCTGGCGGGCTATCCATGGCGCGGAGCGAGAAGTGATCTTTCGCCAGACCCATGCAGCTGGCCAGGTCGGCCTCTCCGACTTCACTGACTTCACTGACATGGGCAGAACTGGGGGTCACCATCGCTGGCCTGCCACTCGATCATCGCCTCCCATTACGGCTCGCCTATTCCGGATCGAGCATGCTCATGTTGTGCATGTTGCGCTCGGTGGCGAGAGCTTCGTCGCCCTGGCCGAAGGGCTGCAGAATGCCCTGTGGTCGCGGCGCGCCGCGCGAGCATCGGACCGACAGCCTGTCGGCGGCCTTGTGCAATCTCGACCGGAATGCTCAGGACGGTCTGAGGCGGCGATGCGAGCAGCTTTGCGCCCATTATGGCATGCAGCCGACCCGCAATAATCGCGGCATTTCCCACGAGTACGGGGATGATCGAGAGCACGTACGCCCATCTCAAGCGGGCGATTGCGGATACGCTACTCTTGGGCGGCACCACCGACTTCGACGATCTCGCCGCTTATCGCTGCTTCGTCGACGAGATCGTCAGCCGTCGTAATGCCCGCAACACCAGGCGGATCGACAGCGAGCGCACCACCCTGTGGGTCCTGCCGGATCGCCGTACCTACGAGGAGATGATCGTCCGCGTGACATCGAGCGGCGGCTTCACCCCGCGGAAGGTGTTCTACACGGTGCCATCGCGCCTATCGGTCACCGGCGGCGGGTGCGCCTGTACGACGATCGTCTCGACGGTGTTCGTCGGCGGCTCGCGACTCCTCACCTTGCCGCGCGGACGGCCGCATCCCAACGGCAAGCACGACCAGGTCGTCGACGGTTCGGCACGGGATCCATTCCGTGCGGCACAAGCCGATCGCGCTTCTCAATCTGGTCTATCGCGATCGATATTCCGGCGTAACGCTTAGCGCCGAGCCTTGGACTTCTTGCGCGAACGCTTGCCGGACAAGAGTGCCTGCCGGATCATGGTCGATCTGCTTACACTCGTTCATAAGCGCGGCTGCGAGGCCGAACTCCCGCTGACCTCGACGCCGGCCGACTGCCGGACCTCAACGGGTTGCGCGCCCACTTCGCCCCTGCTCCCGCTCACGTGCCGAACGTCGCGGTGCAACTGGCGCCGCTCGCCATTGAAGCCTCCTCGGCGCCGCCGAGATCGGAGGTGCCGCATGAGCACGGCCAACACCGTCGACACCGCGCTCCTCAATCTGTTGCCCAACGAGCTGCAGTGCCCGCCATCAAGATGCCGTGGCCGCAATTTGCCGAGCAGTCTGACATCGACCGCCTCGATTGCTTCGATTTCCTCGTCCTGATGATCTTGCCCAGGTCATTAAAGATCAGGCCGAGACCAGCGTGCTGTTCGAGCTCATCAGCCCACGCTACGAGCGGCGCTCCATGCTGATGGCGGCCATTCAGCCCTTCAGAGAATGGAATATGGTTTTCCCGGAACCCGCCATGACATTCGCCGTTAATCGACGTCTCGTCCACCACGCTACCATCATCGAGATGAATGTCGAAAGTTTCGCAGGCGCACCGCGCTCGAACGAAAGCGCGGCCCAGGACGGCCGCCGTCGCACGCCACACCCAAAACTGTCGGTGATTGAGGCTCCGCGACAATCAGAGCCAACAAAACTCCTTGCGCCTGCAATCGTCGTGGCAATCATCACACCGCGACACCAATTCGCCATCCTGATTTTCGCGCGCTCCTCATCCAGATTGTCCCGCTATAGTTAACGTTTTTGTGAGCTCACCGGCGCATGAAAACACCTGCACTAGGTCTCGGATGCCATGTTCGATGAGGATGCATGCCGCACCCCGAACAACCACGCGCCGGATACCACCGCCACCCATTCGCAAGCTTGCCATCGACACTCCGCAGGCAACACTAAGACCTACTCGCATCAGACGGAACAAGGGGTTAGCTACATGGATCTAAGATTGCTTCGTTTAGCCGCCGATACGGCAAGCCCTTCTTCTCCGCCGACAAGGCATGAGTCAGGTGACCACCGCAGCAGCAAACCCCGTTACGCAGGTCTTCGTTTTCAAGAAACGCCTGCAACGATTTGGAGTTCGTGATGTACCGAATGTAGGCGAAAGTGCTTTCTGTGAGCAGCTGCGTTGCAGTGTGCGCCACTATAGACGGGATATGATCGCAGTTGTAATGGACGACACCTTCCTCGCGATACGAGTGGTAGAGGAACGCTGAAGAGGTACAGGTCTCGATCATGTCGCGATCGCAGGCAGTACAGTCACAGATAATGCTGCTCGTCCGCATGGCGCGAACCATGGCGCGATCGATCAGATATTCCATTCGGTGTTTCGGAAGATCGGAGCGACGCACCGCGCAGTTCAGGAGGATGTCGGTTTTCGGCAGAGCAGCCGCAATAATATCTCGAGTGCGAGAGGGATCATTGTTGTCCATCACGAGCAGTTTTGTGCGAGTGGCGGCAATGTAGTCGACGCCTTCGGTTCCGAAGCGGGCATTGGCTCTGCCATTAAAGTCCTCGCTGTTTCGAGTGACAACAACGGTCAAGGCAACACCAAGATCGGACAAATATTTAAATGCGGAGAGACCCATGTTGCCGCACCCGATGATTAGGGCCCGCCCCCTGGAAGAAAGTTCTCATTGCGGGGGCAAAATGTTCGTTTTTCCTTCGAGCAGAGCTCTAGCGCTCTATGGGCGAAGAGATAGCCAGTCAATCGGCTCATCGGCTCGAGCAATGGATATCGGCCGTCTTTTCCCACCCACTCGTAAGCAATTCCTAAGAAGCCTCGGCTAACGAGTTCAGAAATATCCTGCGCCGCAATGTTTTCATCGAAATGCAAGTAGGTGAATAAGATATGATGCGGAGCGTAGTCAACATACTCTGAACGTAACGGCGCCTTGACTTTGAGGAGGAGCCTCGCTTCGGTGAGAAGCTTACTTTTTACCACAATCTTAGCGCCGCTCTCCTGATAATCAGAATCGGAGAAGCCTGCCCCTTCTCCGGCGCCACTCTCGATATAAACGGTATGCCCGGAGCTCGAAAGAACTCTCGCTTGAAGGGGCTGTAGTGCGACACGATGCTCGTCTTGCTTAATTTCCTTCAACACACCTACGTTCATGGAACGCTCCCTTGTTATTCCGATTCGGTCGGATGCCGATTCTTACCTACGAGCGCGAGCCTTACAGTTTGTCGCCGCAATCGAGGTGTCAAACGCAACATCCTGGAACGGAGAGCATTTCTTCTTGCGGCATCTCTTGTATTCAATGCGAAATTACTAGCACAGATCGACAAAGCGCGGTGAGCGTGCAACCATAGGCGCCTCTCTAGGTCTGCACATGATCGTCAGAGAATACGGCGAGTTCGAAGGAGAGCAACTATCAAACTACGCGGGGAGTTTTGGGCTTGACTTGGACTCAAAACTATAATTGGTCGTGCGTGAAGAACGCGGATTTCAACCTGGGCTAGACTGAAGTCGAGCGGTGAGCGGGATGAGGATTTTGAACAGCAAGAGCCTCAGCCACCGTATGAGGCGGCGGAAGTTGTAGCCGACGGCGGCGAGGACGGCGTTGGTGGCATCGCCCTGGCGGTGCCAGAGGTAATTCCGGCCCATTCGATGCTCGGATTTGAGATGGCCGATGACCGGCTCGATCGCGGAGCGCCGGCGCAACTCGCGTTTGATCTTGGGCGTCACCCGCCGCTTCTGGCCTGAGGTGAACACCCTGAATTTGTATTCGGGCGGCGCATTGTGGCCGCGGTAGCCTTTGTCGCCAAGAAGGCGCTCGATGATGTTGCCGATCAGCGCTTCCATCTCCGGGATCACGGTTTTGAGCGTATGGCCGTCATAGGGGTTGCCGGGCAGCGCTTTCACGTGGGTGACGAACTGGCCGCCTTTGGCGTGCGATAACGTCGTGGCAACGGAGACCTTGACCCCGATCTATGGACCACGCCCGCGTTGCAAGAGGGATCGACAAAGGGATGAAGCGGTTTGCGCCAATCTATCCGGCTTCGATTTGAGGCTGTCGCCCCGAGCCATTATGGATATCCGCGCCACTTCTGTCCTCAATAACTCGCCGGCCTCAAGGAGGACCATGGAGTCGAACCAGGCTTCAGAAGTGTCGGTGGAACCGTTTCTCCATTCGTCCTTTCCGTCTCGCAAACCTCGGCGGGATAGTGTGCTATTCCGATCGGATCTTGGATCTTCCTTCCTTCCCGGGTCGGGCGTGCTATGCAGCGTGGCCCAGGAAACTCGCTTCGTAGTCACGGCCTTTTGCGAGCATGCTCCAGGCCATCCGCGCGAGTTTTGCGGCCAAGGCAACAACCAGTACATTCGAGTGGAGCCGCTTCGATGCGGCCTCCAGCCAGGCTCCGAAGCCGTGCCTGGCCCAGGTTTGGCGCCTCAGTAATACGGCTCTGGCTCCCTGAATGAACAGTGTTCGTAGATAACGGTTGCCGCGTCTTGATATGCGACCGAGAATGGTTCGATCACCGGTCGAGATTTGTTTTGGTACCAGGCCAAGCCATGCCGCAAAGTCGCGGCCCTTCTGGAACGCATCACCAGTTCCGATCGCGGCAATCATCGCGCTTGAGATGATTGGCCCGACGCCCGGCGCACTCATCAGGCGGCGACAATGCGCATCTTGCTCCGCGATCTCATTGATCTCCTTGGTGACTAACGCGACGCGATGGTCGAGATAGCGCCAGTCCTCGGCCAAGTCCTGGATGAGCCGAACCACCTGAGGTGATAGGCTTTCCGAAGGCATCGAGAGGATTTGGGGGAGTTGCCAATCGGAGTGCTGCCGCTCCCTGCCGCACTGGTAGGCCTCGCTCAAGCAAAAAGCCCCGAATTTGATTGATGACCGATGTTCTCTGTGTCACCAATCGACTGCGAACTCTGTGGAGTGCCTGTAAATCAAGTTGTTCGGCCGACTTCACTGGGACGAACCGCATTGTCGGCCGCTGAGCAGCCTCGGCGATCGCTTCAGCATCCCGAAAGTCATTCTTGTGACCCTTGAGGTATGGTTTGACGTACTGTGCCGGCAAGAGCCGTACTTGATGGCCTAATTTCTCGAGCTTGCGCCCCAGATGATGTGCTCCTGCACACGCCTCCATTCCGATTAGGCAACGCGGAACATTGCTCAGCGACTGGTCAAGCTGATTTCTCGATCGCTTCTTGCGTAACGTGATTGCGCCGGTGGCATCGAGACCAACGACATGGAATGTGTTCTTCCCGAGATCGATACCGATTGTGATAATGTTCGTATTCGACATGGCTTGCGCTCCTGCTGCTGCCCGCGGGGTAGCACGTTGCCTCTGAGAGCGGGCGTGGTCCATGCCATTAACTCGTAGGGCCGGTGGGCCTTGCCCTTGCCGATGCATTCGACTTCCGGCGCGTGCAGCGAATAGACCTTCGGACCACGCTGGTGCTGTTTCTGGTCAAGCACCCGTCGCGCCAGTGTCAGCATACGGTCGAGCGCGATCTCATGGAGCAAGTCGACATTGCCCTCGAGCTTGCGGGCGATGTCGCGGATGATGCGGCCAAGATAGGTTCTGAGCGTCTTCAAGGCCCGATTGGCGCGTTTGAACTGCTTGGCGTGGGCATAGCTGGTGCTTAATCAGGGCGAACTTGCCGATCCGCCCATAGGACTGACGCAGCTTGATGCCAGCTTCCTTGGCGAGCCGCACCAGGATCTCGCGGGCGCGGTTCAGAAGCCGCGCGTCGGTCGGGAACATGACGTTCTTGGGCTGCACCGTGGTGTCGACGATGACGCGATTGAGGTCGGACGGCTTGATCGCCTCGGTCTTGGTGGCGACCGAGAGGCTCTCCTGGAGCAGCGCCTGCAGCTTCTCCTCACCCATGCGCTGGCGCCAGCGCGTCAGCGAGGAGCGGTCAAACACCAGGCGATGCTGGAAGAACTCCTCGCCGCAGAAGAACTGGTAATAGGGGTTCTCCAGCCAGCGTTCGCACAACACCTCGTCGGAGAGGTCGTAGGTGTGCTTGAGAATGGCCAATCCGGCCATCAGACGAGTCGGCAGCGGCGGCCGGCCCGGCTTGTCCTCGTAGACCGCGCCGAACTGCTGCTCCAGGAACGACCAGTCGATCGTCCGCGCCAGCTTCACCAGCGCATGGTTCATGTCGATGATCGCGTCCAGCCGCGAGCGCAGCAGATCGGTCTGCCCTGTCTCTCGTCGTTCCTTGGGTCGCATCGCTCCCTCGTCCGAAGTCCTTGGCGACCACAGAATCACGAATCAGATTTGCAAGGAATCTGGAGGGTTCTGTGAGGTCGCGCTCACGCGAGGGCGCGGCAGGCGCTTATGACGCGACCTCATTGAAGCCGGATTGAACGAAGGCGCGGGAGGCTATGCGCGATTTTACGCTATGGGGATTGTTTGAGATCGCAAGGCCCGATCTGCTGGCTCGGCGCGTGAGGCAGAGACACGAGATGTGCGCATCGGGGAAGAGTTGAGACCAAACGCGCTTCGCCGGAGATCACGATAGACTTTTTGTTGCATCGGACGGTTGTTGTCGCGCAGTGTGACAGCACGGATTCGACATCGTCCGCGATGATCGAGACGCTGGGAGCGGAATGACGAATGATGATCGTCGTGCACGGCATGACTTGGCTCACGATGTGTCGCATCGGAACGGTGGTGTTCGAGGGCTGGAGCGGCTGAAGCTGTGTCGAAAGCGCTCAATGATGCGCATGACGCCACCACAATCGGCACAGGCAGGAACCTCGGCCCAGGTTTGAGCTTCCGAATCCACAGGCGGCGGCTGGCCATCGTTTGGGGCTGTTCGCTCGCGATCGAGAAGTTCGCGGCAAAGGGCGAGCTTGGCAGCGCGATGGCGGTTGGCCATGAAGCCGAAGTGGCGGATGCGATGGAAGCCATCGGGCAGCGTGTGAAGAAGGAAGCGGCGGATGAACTCGTCGGCCTTGAGCTTCATGATCCTTGTCGCGCCGTTCTGGCGGTAGTCCTTCCAGGTAAAGGCGACGTGATCCTCGTCGAGGGCTACGAGCCGGCTGTTGGCGATTGCAACGCGATGGGTATAGCGGCCGAGATAGGCCAGCACCTGCGCGGGGCCGCCGAACGGCCGCTTGGCATAGACGACCCAGCTGATGCGCCGCATAGCGAGGAGGTGAGCTGCGAAGGCAGCAGGCTCGGCCAGGGATGCGAGATCGCCGAAGAAGTTCAGGGTGCCGGCGTCGAAGGCGGCGGTCAGACGTTCGAGGAACAGGCGTCTGAACAGCCGGGCGAGCGGTTTGACGGCCAGGAAGAAGTTTGGTCGGCTGGCGATCCAGCGCGCGCCATCGGGCGAGAGGCCGCCGCCCGGCACGACACAGTGAATGTGAGGATGATGCGTCAGCGCCTGTCCCCAGGTATGCAGGACCGCGACGCCGCCGATCTCTGCACCGAGCCTTCGCGGATTGGCAGCAAGCGTCGTCATCGCCTCAGCGGCGGCCTTAAACAGGATGGCATAGACGACGGCCTTGTTCTGGAAAGCGATCGCTGCGATCGGTGCAGGAAGCGTAAAGACGACGTGGAAATAGGGAACCGGCAGCAGGTCGGCTTCTCGCGCGGCAAGCCACGCGGCTCGGGCTCGCCCCTGACACTTCGGACAATGCCGATTCCGGCAGGAATTATAAGCGATGCGTGTCATGCCGCAGTCGTCGCAAGCCTCCATGTGACCGCCGAGCGCCTCGGTTCGGCACGCAACGATCGCACTCATCACGCGCCGCTCGACCCGACCGAGATGACCGGCATGCAAACGGCGATAGGCGTCGCCATGCCGGCGCAAGATATCGGCAATCTCGATGGCGGGTCTGTGCGGACGGACGTCGGGGCGGGCCATAACCCGCATCCCGGACGCGTCGTCATACCGGTGGCGTCACCTCCAGCGACAGGCGGTCGAGCGGGCTCTGCGTCGCCCGGATCGTATCGGTGGCGACCTGCGTGTAGCGCGCCGTCGACGACAGGTTATTGTGCCCGAGCAGAACCTGGATGATCCGGATGTCGGTTCCGTTCTCCAGAAGATGTGTCGCGAAGCTGTGGCGCAGCGTGTGCAGCGTGACGCGCTTGGTCAGGCCCGCAGCCTTCACCGCCGACCGGCAGGCGGCATGCAACACGGTCTGATCGATCGGATGGTCTTCGTCGCGTCCCGGGAACAGATAAACCCGCGGCCGGGCGAGCCGCCAGTAGGTGCGCAGGATGCCGAGTAGTTGGGGCGACAGCATCACGTTGCGATCCTTCGCCCCCTTGCCGTGGCGCACCTGGATGACACCGCGAGCACTGTCGATGTCTTCGATCCGCAGTCCCGCGACCTCCGAGGCCCTCAGCCCGGCCGCATAGGCGGTGGTCAGTGCGGCGCGGCTCTTCAGGCTCGATACCGCTTCAAGAAACTGAACCACTTCGTCGGCGCTGAGCACGACCGGCAGCTTGCGCGGTTCTCGCGCATAGGGAATGCGTTCCGGGATCAGCGCCTCGCCAAGAGTAACGCCGTAGAAAAACCGCAGCGCACAGACGATTTGGTTCAGCGCCGGCCATGATATGCCGGTCGAGACCAGATGCACTTGAAAGGCGCGAACGTCTTCCAGTTCCAACCGATCCGGCGATTTGCCGAAATAACGGCTGAACTTCGAAACCGCGCTGATGTAGGATCGCTGCGTCGCCGGCGACAGATTGCGGACGGTCATGTCCTCGATCATGCGGCGGCGAAGAGGGCTCAAATCGGCCATCTCAATACTCCTGTCTGAGAGGGTGGGCTGCAACACCCACATCCTCTCAGGCAGGAGGCGCTCTACGCCACCTCGCCGTTCACGCCGCGGTAGCGGCTTCGTTCAATCCCTCTTTGCAACCGCGATTCCCGGCAAATCCTAATGCCCGTTCGTTGCTCTTTCCGATTCCAAATCAAGGCGTTGGCGATTCTTCACGGACGACTAATTGTCCCTTTATTGAGTGCACGGCATGATGGAAGCTCCCGCTTAGCCCACCTGCAGTCTCGGTTGGTTAGTGCTAGACCAATTGCTGACGGGCACCGCCGAAGTCGCAGTCGTATGGGCCGCCTACTTTTTAGGGCACCGATCTCTTCTAGGAGCCTGTCCAGTTAGCTTTGGGAAGGCAGTTTTATCTTGATAATGGCGGCTCAGGCGGCCCTTGCGAGCTTGACGAGGTTGTGAGCGGTGCAGATGAGCGCCCATTCTGCGCTGACCTTTTCGATGCCGCGCAGCAGGAATTGCCTGAACCCTCTTGCCTGTTTGATCTGTCCGAAGACGGCTTCGACGATCTGCTTGCGCAAGCGGTAGCGACTTCGGTAGCCGGCGCGCTTGAGCTTGGTGCTCATCCTGGCGATCAGCGAGCCGGGTCTTGAAGCCTTTTTCGCGGTGGCGGATTTGGTGCCGTGCTTCTGCCTTCCGGTGGCGATGTAGCCCTCGATGCGCCGCCGTTTGATCGTGCGAAGATTGGCGTCGGAGCAGTAGCCGGCGTCGGCCGATACTTCGTCGGGATTGGTCCCCAGATTGGCCCTGATCCCGTCGAGCAACGGCGCCAGTTGCGCCTGATCGCTGGAGGAACTGGTCAGCGTCTGCGCCACGATGATCTGATGGGCACCATCGACCGCGGCCTGGGCGTTGTAGCCCTGGATGTAACCGTCCTTGGTCTTCAGGATGCGGCTTTCCGGGTCGGTGAAATTGCGTTGCGCCTTGCCGTCGGGCTCCGTGTTCGGCGGCGCGGACGTCTTGCCGTTCTTTTTGCCCCCTTCGGCGATGCGGCGCTCCTCGGCTTCGGCCCGCGCCTTGCGCTCCGCCTCGGCTGCGGCCTTGGCTTCGGCCTCCAGCGCGGCCTTGGCCTCGCGGATCTTCTCAAGCCGCTTCTGCTTGTCGGCCACCCAATCGGGCATCTCGTCGCCGCGCTTGTCGCCGTAGAGCTTATCCTCCTGCGCATCGGCGGCCTCCGTCGCCTTGAGCCAGCGGTCGACCTCCGCTGCAAGCTCCGCTTCCCGCTTCTTCATGCGATCATAGCTCATCGCCTTGTGCTTGGACGCGTTCGCCTTGATCTTGGTGCCGTCGAGCGCAACGTGCCCGAGCTTCACCAACCCGGCCTTCTCGGCCAGCTTCAACACCTGCACGAACAGGTCGGCCAGCGCCTTCAGGTGCCGCCGCCGGAACTCTGAGATCGTGCGGAAGTCCGGCGCATCGCCCGCCACGATCATCATGAAATCCGCCCGCTCCACCGCCGCCCTGGCGATCCGCCGCGACGAGTAGATACCGCTCGCGTAGCCGTGCAGAAGCAGCGCCGTCAGCATCCGAGGATCGAACGGCGGCTGCCCCAGCCCGCTTCGGTAGCTGCCTATGATCGCCGATAGATCAAGGCTTTCCCTGACCAGCGACACGATCAGCCGCGAAACGTGGTCCCTCGGCACATAATCCTGCACGCTCGGCGGCAGAAGCTGGGCCTCGTCGATCTTCCAGGGGCGAAATTCCTTGCTCATGGCTGCGCAAGGAATCAGACTCGCTCCCTCTTGACCAGTCACTACTCAGACAGGCTCCTAGGAGTGCCACGGCACGCGTCGCGGTCAAAAAACAACCAGATCAGATAGCTTTCGCAATGATCGAAAGTGACGTAGAGCCCCGGCGTTCTCCTTGAGCAACCCGGTGGGTAGATCAAGGCAAGGTGCACGGAGGCAACATGATTGAAGCGACTGAAATATATCGTGGTGCGGCGCCCTACTACGCACGGCACGGCCTAGCCTATCCAGAAGACTTCTTCGTATCATTGATTCGAGTTTGCCGTCTTAATAATGGAAGTCGGGCAATCGATCTTGGTGCCGGCACTGGACAAATTTCTATTCGCTTGGCGCGCTCGATTGGGGGAGTGCTTTTTGTCGATCCAAGTGGCGAAATGGTTCACGAAGGAAAGCGAATGGCCCGGAGCATAGGCGTAAAAAATATAGAATTTCTAATGTCTAGATCTGAAGACCTAAACGAACCAGAATCGTCATTCGATATCGCCACAATTGCGGGCGCCTTCATTTTTATGGATCAAAGCATGGTGTTGGCAAAGCTGGCCCAAATGCTTAAACCGGATGGTTGTGTTGCGATCATCCGTCGGGAACGGGATGGTTCAGAACCTGGAGAATGGTATGATGCGATGATAAACGAGATCAAGGAGTTCTGGGGAGGAAGCTTTCCGGCAGGTCCCGGCGCCGCTTTGCCCATAATGGCGATGTCCTATCCAGAGGTCTTGCGCTCTTCCGACTTCTCTGAAGTCACCGAGCTTCGTCATTACTACGAGCATCACTGGAACATTGATGACCTTCTTAGCTACCTCTTCTCAACGTGCATGGCCGCCCCAGGTACTCTCGGATCGCGTCGGGATGAATTTACTACACGCATTCGTGGTTTGTTAAGGTCATATTCGTCATCTGGACTCTTTACGGAACGAGGTCACGTCAAGACGTGGCTCGGATATAGGTTCTAAGCGCATTCAACGCCAGTCCAAACGTAGCCACTTGGCTTTGCCCTCTCAGATCTAGGCATGCGGTTTGCCGCATGCTCGCCATATGTGAGACTGCGCGCACGTAGCTGTAATGCGTGGTGCGGCACGTGGAGGCGTGCTCTCAGACTCTCAACAACAGTCCATCCACGGATCTTTCTGCTACTCGTCTCACCCCACGCAGTTCTTGTACGTGGTGCGGCCTAGCTATGTAGTCTGATGATTTTCCACTGTGTCTTTTCACCAGAAGGAGTTAGAGCCCGTCCCGAAAGAAGGATGGACGGATGAAGCAAGCAGCGTTCGCAGAAGAGCAGATTTTGCTGTATTGAAATGAGCATGAGACCGGAGCAAGGACGGCCGACCTAGCGCCAAGCGCCGCGGGAACAACCTGGCCGCATGAAAATATCTGAGACCAAGAGGCTGAGGGCGCAGCGCCTCGATCCCATCGGGGGAGGCAGATCTTGTTGCGGGTGCCCGAAAGCGAAGAACGGCACAACGTGCTGCCACATTTAGTCAGATCTGGCGCAGCGTTTACCCCATTTGGTCTCAACTCGGCAAGCTACAGCAATGCCCCCGCGGCGCTCTCGGGCGATAGATCGCGTTGATCGAGGGCAGGATCGCCTTGCGGTCCCTCCAGGAGACGAACGCAAGGCTGTTGCGGATTAGGTGCATGATGGGGTCGTTGAAGAAGTCTGCGGTCGTCGATTCACTGATCCCGCCGGTTCTCTTTGATTCGCGAGGTGGGCAGGATGCTGGGTCGGAAAGAGCGCGATCAGCTGGAGCTGTTCATCACCGGTTCGTTGCGACAGCTCGTTCCAGACGACCACATCCTCGCTCGCGTCGATCGCGTGTTGGACCTCTCGTGGCTGCGTGACGAGGTCGCCGATCTCTACTGCACAGATAACGGACGCCCGGGGATCGACCCGGAAGTGGCTGTTCGGCTTATGCTTGCCGGCTTTCTGCTGGGAATCATCCATGACCGACGGCTGCTGCGCGAGGCGCAGGTCAACCTGGCGATCCGTTGGTTCGTAGGCTATGGTCTGCACGAGGTGCTGCCCGACCACTCGTCGCTGACGCGCATTCGCCAGCGCTGGGGCGCTGAGCGCTTCCGCAACATCTTCAAACGCACGGTTAAGGCATGCATCGCAGCTAAGATTGCGGCCGGCGAGATCGTTCACATCGACGCCTCGTTAATCCGCGCGAACGTGAGTTGGGACGCCTTGGCGGTGCGCCATATCGCCGATGTCGAAGCAGCCGACCTATCCGAGTTCGAATGGAAGGATCGTCAGAGCGGCAAACACAAAAAGATCTGCACAACCGATCCCGATGCGACCATGGCCACCAGCAGCCGCAATCGTCGTCTGGAGCCTGCCTACAAGCAGCACACAGCGGTCGACGATCTGGCGGGCGTTGTTCTTGATGTCGAGGTCGCGACAGGCGAGGAGAACGAAGGAATGGCGATCGAGGCTCGGCTAGATGCAATCGCCGCTACAACCGGCGTCGATATCAAGACGGCGACCATGGATGCGGGCTATGCGTATGCCAAGGTTTTCCGGGCGCTCGAGGACCGTAAGATCGAAGCCATTGTGCCGGCAAAAACCGAACAGTTGCCTGGCAAGGTGATACCGACGAGGCGCTTCAAGCTCGATGCCAAGCACAACTTGGTGCGTTGTCCAACCGGCAAGATCCTGCGTCCCAAAGGCAAGCTGCAACGGGGCTCTTTCCAACACTTCCACGCGAGCAGCAAAGACTGTCGAGCCTGCCCGCTGCGGTCGCGCTGCGTGAGCCTTTCCCGCCATGCGCGTGTGGTCGTGTTCAATATCAATCACCCGTCATTGCTTCGGGCGCGACGCAAGAGGCTCAGATGGGGCAAAAATGAACACAATCTCTATCGGCGTCATCGCTGGCGGGTCGAGGGCATCCATGGCGAAGCCAAGAGTTGGCACGGTCTTGCTCGTGCCATACGCCGCGGCAAGGACAACATGCGCATCCAGGCTTTCCTGACTGCCGCTGCCATCAATCTGAAGCGGTTGGCCGCAGTACTCTTCGCCATTTTGCTCATGCTAGCGGCCCGCGTTGACGATCGGCTTCATCATCAAAGGATCGCCTCAGCCTGAAGCACGGCCAGCGGGCGTGCGGCAAGGGCGCGTCAAAGAAGCGGGCTTCTTCAACGACCCCATGATGCAGGTTTGCACCAGCGTTTGAGGGTAAGACCGGTTTGATCGCTTGCGGAATGCGTTTCAGCCCGTCGAAGAAGGCGATCAGGATGTCGTTGACACCGCGCGCCCCCGGGAATGTCAGATATTTTGTGTAAGAGGCCTCTGTGAAGGTTGAATTGCAGCCGTTTCTTGCAGCCGGACATTGTCATCGATCCCATGGTGGCTAACAGTGGACGGGCAGCAAGGTTTGTCAAG
The DNA here is from genome assembly GCF_043203335.1 of Bradyrhizobium sp. RDI18. Taxonomy (NCBI): domain Bacteria; kingdom Pseudomonadati; phylum Pseudomonadota; class Alphaproteobacteria; order Hyphomicrobiales; family Nitrobacteraceae; genus Bradyrhizobium; species Bradyrhizobium sp. RDI18. The sequence continues at coordinate 2,628,699 of NZ_JBICRN010000008.1, forward strand.
GCCGTAGCCCGCAGGATCGCCGTTACGGACCTTGCTGATCGGCCAAACTCGGGCCGACGAATAAGGGGCCGATCGACACTTTGGTCATCGCGCTGATCCCGGAAAACGCGAGCCGAACTGAATGGCGAACTGGCCCACGGCGGCAGTCTACTCGACACCTCGCCGCCACCTCAATCCGGCGTTCTTGATGGCGAGATAAAGCAGCTTCAACGCCGCGCCGTCATTTGGAAAGCTGCCGCGGGTCTTGATATCTTGCGCAAGCTACGGTGCAGCGCCTCGACGTTGGTGGTGTAGATCATCTTGCGGAAGCCAGGAGCCAACGCGAAGAACGGCACGACGTGTTCCCAGGCGCGGAGCGATTTCAGTAATTCCGGGACAGAAATTCCGCTAAATCGCGGACAGTAGTGACGGTTGGTTTTCGAGAGCGCCGTTCAGGCAATGTTCTCTCTCAAGCTGAGTTTGAGAAGGGCGATGCCAAGATGGAAGTAAGCGAAACGAACTGCGGTGAAGGACCTACGATCGATCCTGAGACTGACATACGAGCAAGGCCTGTCCGCTCGGGCCATCTCGGAACGGCTGCAGATCAGCAAGACCTCGGTTGCCCTACCTGCTGCGGGCGCGTGAGGCGGGCTTAAGCTGGCTGCTGCCATCGATTTACGAGAGCGAGGTGGCGTTGGAGCGGACGCTGTTCCGCCGGGTCGGACGGCCGCCCCAGGATTTTGAGCGAACCTGAGTGGCCGCTGGTGGTGCAGGAGCTGAAGCGCAAGGGTGTGACGCTGACGCTGCTGTGGCAGAAATACCGGGCGGCCCGTCCCAACGGTTATGGCTATACCTGGTTCTGCGAGAAGTTTGCAGCCTACCAACGCCGGGCGAACCCGACCTTCCGCCACCGCTATGCGGCGGGTGCGGTGATGCAGACCGTTTATGCCGGCCCGACGATGGAGGTGATCGATCCGCAAACGGGCGAGATCCGTCAGGCTCAGATTTTTGTCACAGTGCCCAGGGCCTCGTCGCTGACCTTCCATGGAGCTTCGGTCAGCGACTGCCGGATTGGATAAGGCCAGACCCGGGCCTTTGTCGTACTTCGGCGACGTTCCCAAAGCGATCGTCTGCGACAATCTGAAGGCCTGGGTCGTCAAGGCGCTGTGGTTTGAGCCGACGCCCACCCAGACCTTTGCCGTCATGGGCGAGCACTACGACACGACGATTTTGCCGACCCGTAGTCGCAAGACGCGCGAGAAGGGCAAAGTTGAAGGCGCGGTGCTGATTGTCGAACGCTGGATTCTGGCGCGGCTGCGCCGGCCCGCGGTTCTTCAACTTGGCCGATCTCAACAGCGCGATTGGTGATTTGCTCGAGGAGCTGAACGACCGGCCGATGCGCCATATCGGGAAATGCCGTCGCCAGATGTTCGAGGAGATCGAATGCACCGCCCTGGCGCCGCTGCCCAGCGAGCCGTTCGGAATATGCCGAATGGAAAACGGCCAAAATGCATCTCGATTATCATGTTGAAGTCGACAAGACCTTTTACTCGGTGCTGCACCGGCTGATCGGCTGTCGGCGGAATGTCCGGCTCACCTATCGGGCTGTCGAGATCTTCCAGGATCACATGCGGGTCGCCAGCCATGCGCGCCGGTCGCAGCGCAGCGGCCACGTCACGATGAACGAGCACATGCCCAAGGCCGATCAGCGCTACGCCAATATGACGCCGGCGGGCTTGATCAAGATGGAGGGGCGGATCGTCATCCTGGTCGAGCGGATTGGCCGGCGGCGATCAGGGTGAGAACTCCTATTGCCTCATGGAGGAATGTTCCCGAAGTCGCGATCGTTGCCTCATTTATTTTGCTCCCAAGAAGACGGACGGTCAGTACGGGGGAGGCCGGTCGTGAAGCTGGCCGGGGTTGTGCAACGACCGGCCTCCCCCGTACCGGAAGCGGGCGCTGTTACCGCGCAACCCCTGTCTCCTCGAAACGCTCCGCATGATCTGCCGATCCAAAGAGCAGCGCGCTTGCCTGCTTGCTGCGCCAGGATTTGAGGCGGCGCTGAAGCGTTCGCAGCAGCTTATCCGGGTACGCGCCCGGATATTCCGCCTGCAGCTTGTCAGGAGCTCGGCGCCGGTTCGCCACGGCTCGGCCTTGAACCACTCCTGCAGCTGTGGGGTCGCCTGAACGAGCGGATCAGGGCGACGACGACCTCGCTTCGCTTTGAGTATCGGCCGGTCAGTCGGTCGAGATGCGCCCTCTTTCCAAGCCGTTCGCAAGCTGGCGAGGAATAAGTCGATCGGCGGCCGCCGCAATAATCGAATCGCCTGCGACTTCACGTCGGCAAGGTCGGCCAGACGTATCTGCACAGGACGAATGTCACGCAGCAACGCGACCGGGTCCAAGCTGACGCAGATTTCCTGCAGTCGGGCCTGAACCGCATCGGAGAGGTATGTGGGTCGGCTGCCAGCCGCTGATGCGGCGTCGTCGGTGCACTATAAGATTTACGGACGCGTGCGCCATCGCGCTGTTTTCCGATCAGCTTGAACGACGGCTGGAAGAAGTTCACGAACAGGCGCACTGAGCGATAGAGTTATGCGAGCAACGCAGCCCCTCGAGTCCTTCAATCGACGCTAACCAACCATGCGTCGGACCACGGCTCCGTTCTTCTGTTCAACAAACGCCTGGTCATTCTTGCGGTAGGGTCGGCAACGCGTGACACAATGTTCGCCTGCTCACAATGCGCTTTCAGCGTTTCGTTTATGAACACGGTATCATTGTCGGTATCGAGGCCCTGCAGCGAGAACGGCAGCTGTCGGCGAAGTTCTGTCAACACGGTGCTCAGGAGCGTTTGCTCGCGCACCAGCAACGGCGCACACTCCGTCCAGCCGGTCGCAATATCCGCGAGCACCAGCGTCTGGATAAACTGCCGCGCGCCGAGGGCCCGCTGTGGGCGACCAGATCGGCTTCGACAAACCCCGGCGCCGGATCCTTCCAGTCGGCGGACGTCCGTACCATGCTCCGTCGCAATACGCTCGCCGTGGCCGTTCCATTGACTCGATCAGGGGCGGCAGCAGCGCTTTCAGAGGATTGCCCCATATCCCCTCGGAGCAGGCGCATCGTATGCTTTTGATGGAGCCCGTCACAACCACAAACTCGTCGAGAATTCGCGCCTTCTCCGCGCGGCTCGCCTCTCTGTAGCGCTGCCCCACAGCGGCCGTCAGCTCTCTTCGAGTCGCCATGCTCAGTTGCCTCATTCGTCCCCGCAGTCCCATCCCACTGGGGAGCAAATTACGTGAGGCAGCGGCCCAGCATTCAGGAATATTTCAGGCGACGCAATGCGCGCTCTCATCCTGTTTGCGCTCCATAGCGGAAGCCCATCCATCTGGGAGAGGCATTCGGGATGAGCGAACGGCGGGCGTGTAAAGCCATCGGCTGCTGCATGACCATGAGATACGCGACGATCCAGGCCGACGACGCCGGCCTTCGCCAGCGCATGAATGCGATTGCCCAGGAACGCCGCCGCTTCGCTATCGGCGCCTGCATGTTCTGCTCAAGCGGGAGGGCTATCTGATCAACCATAAGAATCTCTTCCGGCTCTATCGGGAAGAGAAGCTGACGGTGCCGGGACGAACTCCTGAACGAGACGTTGTTCACGTCACTGGCCCAGATCTCGCATTACTCTCGGATGCTGGCGGGCCGATACAACGACACACGACCACACTCGCAGCTCGGATGAAAAATCCCATCCGAGTTCGCCTTGACCTGCCGCCCGCGCCGGGATCTGGCGCTGCGATGACGAAGGCTCCGCGCCCGCTCCCGTCGCTAGCACCGCCCATCCGGCAAATCCAACAGCTGGATCGAATTAAGGACTGGATAAACTAGTCACGTGAATCTAAAGTTCACCACATAAAGTCTGCTGGGCTTTGTGGCAGAAGCGTTTGACCGAAGCCAAAATCTGGTCTGCGGACTTGGTCCATTTGAAGGGCTTCGGGCTTTTGTTGTGCAGGTCGATGAAGGAGCGGATGTCGGCCTCGAGCTGCCTGACGGAGGTGTGAACACCTCGCTGGATCTGCTTTCTGGTGAGTTCAGCGAACCAGCGCTCGACCTGATTGATCCATGACGCGGAAGTCGGCGTGAAGTGGACATGATAATGCGGGCAGCGGGCGAGCCACGCTTTGACCTTGGGTGTCTTGTGGGTGGCGTAGTTGTCCATGACTATGTGGACATCGAGCCCTTCAGGAACTTGAGCATCGATCTCCTTTAAAAACTTCAAGAACTCAACTGCCCGGTGGCGCTTGTAGCATTTGCCGATGACGAACCCCGAGGCGATATCGAGTGCTGCAAACAGCGTGGTCGTACCATGCCGCAGATAACCGTGCGTACGACGTTCCGGCACGCCAGGCATCATCGGTAAGATCGGTTGCTCGCGATCGAGCGCCTGAATCTGGCTCTTCTCATCGATGCTGAGAACAAGGGCTCGGTTCGGTGGGGATAGGTAAAGGCCGACGATATCGCGCACCTTGTCGACGAACAGCGGATCGCTCGACAGCTTGAATGTCTGGCTGCGGTGCGGCTGCAAGCCGAACGCCGGCCACATTCGGCGGATCGTGGTGTGGGAAAAGCCAGTTTCCGCAGCCATCGATCGGATCGACCAGTGCGTCGCATCGGCTGGCGTCGTGCGCAACGTCCGCTCGATCACAGCCGCAACCTGATCGTCGTTGATGGTGCGAGGGCGGCCAGGGCGGGCTTCGTCAAGCAGGCCGTCACAGCGATCCTTCAGAAATCGGCGGCGCCACTTGCCAACGGTGTGTTCATGGATGCCGAGTTCGGCAGCCACGGACTTGCTTGGCAAGCCATCCGCACACCGCAGGATCGCGCGGCACCGCTCAGATAGCGACCGGGCAACACGATGACGACGAACTTGCCTTTCTAAGTACGCCCGCTCCTGCGCACTCAGCACCAACGGCGCGATGGGCCGGCCTCTCACACCCGCATTCGTCACAAGCGCTCTCCTCTATCGAGAGATTCGAGCTATCATATAATGTAACGAACTTGCGTTCCAGATGACTAGGGGCAAGGTCAATGCGGCATCCGGTGAGACGGGCTGCCGCCCCATGAGGCGACCGCCAAGCGTCGCATTACGATTTGCAGAAGCTATTGGTAAGCCTACTTTGACTCGATTCAGAACGACCCTAAATTCAAGGCGCTTAAGATCTGGATTTTCGTGTACAAGTCGCTGAGTAAAATGCTCAGCAGAGATTCAGAGCCCTCGCGTCAATTCTCCTTAATGGCCCCAATTCCGCACCGCCATTCGGCCGACACCCTTAACGGACCACACCTACACAGTTCATCTCGCTGTTTCATCGAACCCGTACGTAGGTTGGCCAGCATCTGCGCACCCCAGACCGAGCCCTCCCTCGGCAACAAATGTCGGATCTAGAGACTTCGCAGCCAATGCTCAGTCGACCCAGCCCGTGTAGGTGGCAAGCCCACGTTTCCTAATTTGGCTACCGATTACCACTCGCTGGATTTCCGACGAGCCTTCCCAAATCCTGTCAACGCGAACATCGCGATAGAGCCGCTCGACCGCGTTCTCTCGCATGTAACCGCGGCCCCCTAGGATTTGCAGCGCTTTATCGATGACGCGTCCTGCCATCTCGCTCGCCTGTAGCTTCACTGCGCTTGCATGGGCGTGGGCCAGCTTTCGGTCAGGCCTCTGCGATGCCTGCCATGCGACGCGATAAACCAACGATTTTGTCGACATGATTTCTACTGCCATGTCCGCGAGCATGAACTCGATCGCCTGAAAATCGCGAATCAATCTGCCAAATTGGACGCGTTCCGCCGCATAGGCGTTCGCGATTTCGGTCGCCCTTGTTGCCGCGCCGACACAATGGGCCGCGATCTTGAGACGGGTCTCGACAAACCAATCCTTCGTTAGGTCGAGACCGCCGCCAATAGTACCAAGAATGTCCTCATCTCCCAGCTCCACCTCTTCAAACACGAACTCTGGATGCTCTGAAATGTAGGTGTGCATGAACTTCGGCACGCGTTTGATATGGACTCCCGGTCGATCCTTGTCGACAAGAAACACCGTTGGCTTTGCCGGATCTCCATCAACATGGGCGTGCACCATGATGAAGTCGGCGATATCCCCGTGAGTAACGAACCACTTCTCGCCGGAAAGATAGTACCGGTTTCCACGTCGCACCGCCGTAGTTTTCACTTGGCGCGGGTCGGATCCTGCGCTGGCCTCTGAAATTGCAAAGCAATAGGTGCGTTCGCCGCGACAACATGGCTCGAGGTAGCGTCGCCGCTGCTCGGCGTTGCCTTCCTTCAGAGGGATTGCGGGTTGGTATGCCACGCCCCAGATTCCGCCCGTTGCCATCCCGAACTGTTCGTTGACGAGCGCCTGCTCGAACAACGACAAGCCTTGGCCCCCGTGCTCGGACGTATGGTTGATCGCATTGAAGCCCGCCGCGAGCACCTCCCTCTTGAGCTGCGAGAAGATATCGCTAGGCAACGTGTTATGCTCCTCGACCAACATTTCGTTGGGAAAGAGGTGCTCCCTAGCAAACCGGGCGGCTCTCTCCTGAAGGTCGCGCTCGCGCTTTGAAAGTGTCAGATCCATGAGTCTCGATCCTTTCCTAGTTTGTCGTGCGCAAGCTCAAATTGCTGCGCGCCAGATGCTTACCGCCATCAACGAAGAGCACCGTGCCTGTGATGTAGTCGCCCGCGGGGGATGCGAGATAAGCGACCGCCTCGGCCACTTCCTCCGGTTCGCCCATGCGCCGGATGGGCAAGACATCAATGCCGGCCTCGATCTGCGCTTGATTATATTGCGCTAGCCCGCTGGTACGGATTGTACCTGGTGCGATTGCGTTAACGGTGATGTTGTACGGCGCCCACTCGCCAGCAAGGGTCTCAGTCAGGCTGATGACTCCAGCTCTCGCTGCAGCGCTATGCGCGTAGCCAGGCAAGCCGCCTGCAATGGAAAGCACGATGTTGATAATGCGCCCGCGACCGCCCGCAGCAACAAGGCGCGCCGCGAATGCCCGGGACACGTGCCATGTTCCTGTGAGATTGAGATCGACGACTGATCGAAATCCGTTCGCCGATATGCGCAGAGCGGCGGCTTCGAACTGCCCGCCAGCGTTGTTCACGAGAACGTCGGGCATGAGCCCGCGCTCGGATAAGCTGTCGAAAGCCGCCTCAACGTTATGCTCATCGCGTATGTCGACGGTTTGCACATCCACAGCAATTTCTTTCGCCCGAAGACGATCTGCCGCCGCGGCAAGGCGCTCCGCGCTTCGGGAGACAATGACTACGGTGGCGCCGAGTTCGCCCAGTTGTTCTGCAATCGCATATCCAATGCCGCTGCCACCTCCGGTTACTAGTGCAACTCGGCCGGCGAAAAGTTTTGACGCAAAGACCTGCCTCATGCTGTATGTCCCCGGCGAACAACGAAAGGACAATCGAGATGATGAATGTGCAAACGCGGCGCAACGGGGCGGTGTTCGAGATTGTGTTGGATCGACCGAGCGCAAACACGATCGACGGAGCAACGAGCCGAGCGCTTAGCGAAGCGTTTGTTACATTGCGTGACGATCTTTCGTTGCGGGTGGGTATAGTTACCGGTGCCGGCGAGCGCTTCTTCTCGGCCGGCTGGGATCTCAAGTCTGGCGCTGTAGAGACGCCCGACCGTGATTGGGGTCAAGGCGGCTTTGCCGGGCTTACAGAGCTGTTTGACATCGGCAAGCCCGTGATCGCTGCCGTGAACGGTCTCGCTGCTGGCGGCGGCTTCGAACTGGTACTCGCCTGCGACCTCATCGTTGCAGCCGACCACGCCGAGTTTCTGCTTCCTGAGGCGCGCGTCGGGGTCATCGCCGATGCTGGTGGCGTACTCCGCTTGCCGCGCCGATTGCCGCACGCAATCGCGATGGAGATGCTTCTCACCGGGCGGCGCATGAGCGCAGATGAGGCGCTCATGCGTGGCCTGATCAACGCGATCACGCCACGAGCTGAGGTTCTCACGCATGCCCGTCAACTTGCGGATAGCATCTGCACCTCGGCGCCTCTTGCGATTGCAGCCTACAAAGAGGTGCTGCTGAAAACTGAGAACCTGCCGGTGCCCGAGGCGTACCGCGTTATGCGGAGCGACGCGTGCCCGGCCTACCACAGGCTGCGTGCTTCCGAGGATTTTAGGGAGGGACCACGCGCTTTCGCCGAAAAGCGGCCGCCGCGCTGGCGAGGATGTTGAGTGACCGTGCAACGTCTCCGAAGGTGGAAGGACCGCGCTGCAATAGGCAAAGAGATCCAAGGGAATGGAATACAACGGAATGCAGCCGCGCAGGCGTACACGCGTCTCGAACGGCTGGAGAACGCGACTGTGTTCATCCTTGCACATCATCGCTCTCAATCTGCCATAGCGAGGCCGCCGACCCCCAACAACCGCTCGCGTCTGGCCACAGCGCCTTCAAGCCAGCCGGCCTGGAGTTGCGGGACCGAGGCGACGAGAATTTTCGTGTAGGCATGCTGGGGCCTGTTCAACACCTCGTCTGTGGGGCCACGTTCGACAATTTCGCCGCGATGCATAACGGCAATCTCGTCCGCGAAGCTCGCGGCAGTAGAGATGTCATGCGTGATGAACATGAACGCCAATCCGCGCTCAGTTCTTAAGCGACGCAACAATTCGATGATCGATGCAGCAACTATGGTATCGAGCGCTGACGTGATCTCATCGCAAAGGATAAGTTCGGGGTCTGCGGCAAGCGCCCGAGCGAGATTGACTCGCTGCTTCTGACCTCCAGAGAGTTGGTGAGGCTTGCGCCGGGCAAAGTCGGCCGGCAACTGTACCATTTCCAAGAGATCTCGCACTAACTCGCCGCTCTCGCGGGTAGCCTTGCCGCGGAAAAGAGTTAGCGGTCGACCCAGAATTTGCCCAACAGTGTTCGCAGGATTGAGAGCGACATCGGGGGACTGAAATACCATTTGGATGCGGCGCAATGCGTCTTTTGACCTTTGCTGGACAGAGTCCGGCAGCCGCTCTCCAGCTAGATGAATGGTTCCCCGGGCAGGAGGAAGCAGACCGGCGACAACCCGCGCCAAGGTGCTTTTACCCGAACCGGATTCACCGATTATGGCGAGTGCCGAAGACCGGCGCACGACGAGATCGACAGACTTCACGGCTACTACGACTGGATTTTGTCTTCTATTTCGGCCGTAACCAGCGGTGACATTCGTGATATTAAGAAGCGGCGGCCCGGCGATTGCGGTGGGCGCAGCAACGGCATCCGGCGTCCATTTTTTGCAAGCCGCAAGCAGAGTACGAGTGTACGGCGCCCTGGGTGCAGTAATGATCGCTTCGGAACTGCCCTGCTCTTGGACGACCCCGTTATGAATCACCAATATCCTGTCAGCGATCTGGGACACGACGGCGAGATCATGACTGATGTAGAGCGCCGCCGCCCCTTGATGCCGGATCGCGCGTTTAAATGCCTCAAGAACCTCGATTTGGGTTGTGACGTCCAGGGCGGTTGTCGGTTCATCCAGAACGAGAAGCTTCGGCCCGCAACAGATCGCCATGGCGGCCATGAGGCGTTGCAGTTGGCCCCCTGAGACTTGATGAGGATAGCGCGCTCCGATGTGTACGGGATCGGGCAGAGCCAACTCGCCATAGAGTTCAAGTGCTCGGGCGCGGGCCTGTTTGGCGGGCATAATTCGGTGAACTACCGCCGCCTCAATGACCTGTTCTCCAATCATGAGCGACGGATTAAAGCTGGCCGCGGCACTCTGCGCGACGTACGCGACTTGGCTACCGCGCATTTTACAAAGCGTGGCAGGGTCAAGCGAAAGGACATCAGCTCCATCAAGCAGCACGCGTCCTGAGGTCGCCTTTAATCCCGGCCGGATATGCCCGAGTGCGGTAAGACCAAGAGTAGTCTTTCCCGAACCGGACTCGCCGATGATGGCAAGCACTTCCCCAGGCGCGATAGCAAGATTAACGCCGCGCACAACAGGTGCTCGCGTCGCGACGCTTTCGATAGTGAGGTTTTCAATCTCAAGAACGCGACGGTTCATTCGCGCCCCCCGCGGTAGTCTCGGCCGGAACGCAATGACAATTCATCGACAAGAAGATTCAAAGCAACGGTGATGCTCGCGATTGCCGCTGCCGGAATGATGGGCGCCAGGGAGCCCGATCCCAATCCCTCGATATTCTCCCTGACCATGCTGCCCCAATCGGCGACCGGCGGTTGCACGCCCAATCCGAGAAAGCTCAGACTGCTCATGAACAAGATGATGAAAGAAAGTCGCAACGCAAAATCGGTGAGCAGCGGCAGCGCGGCGTTCGGCAACATCTCCCGAAAAAGCACCCACCAGACACCCTCGCCTCGCGCACGCGCGGCCTCGATAAACTCCATCTCTCGTAGCTCCATGGCAAGCGCTCGCGCGATCCTGAACACTGCCGAGGCGTAGATGAATCCGCTCGTGACGATGAGCACCGGGATCGATGAGCCGAGTGCCGCAATGACGACCAGACCCATCATAATGTGTGGGAACGAAAGGAGTGCATCATTGAGCCGGCTCATCAGGGTGTCGACTAAGCCACCGCGAATCGCAGCGAACAAACCCAGATAAACTCCAACGAACTCGGCGATCAGGGTTGCGGTTAGCCCCATTCCGAGCGTCGTCCGCGCGCCAGCCATCAAGCGAGAGAGGATGTCACGCCCGATATAGTCCGTGCCGAGGAAGAATGCGGCAGCAGGCCGGGCCAAGTTGTGATCGGAAACAATGTCCGCCTCGTTATACGGCGCAAGCAATGGGCCGAACACAGCTACAAAGAACCAAAAAAGGAGAATCGCTACGGCGATTAGCGCGCCAATGCTCAGCTGAACTCGCCGAGGCTTCAGCGACGTGGCGGTCGAATTATTTGCGACGGCGTTCATTTTTTCACCGCTGCGTGTCGTAGCCGCGGGTTGCCGAGGATTGCCGCGATGTCGGCAAGCAGCATCAGACCAATATAGCCCACACAAAAGATAAGCACACAGGCCTGGATCACCGGATAATCGCGGGAGGAAACAGCATCGACGAGCAGGCGCGCCAAACCTGGGTATGCGAAGATCGTCTCGACAACCACGACTCCGCTCACCAAGTACGCAAGATTGAGCGCGACAACGTTGGCGATTGGGCCGATTGCGTTACGTAGCGCGTGTACCAGGATCACGCGGCGGTACGGCACACCTTTAAGTACCGCCATTTCGATATAGGGCAACGAGAGGACGTTCACTACTGTTGCACGAATCATACGAACCATCTGCGAGATTATGACGGCGGCGAGGGTCGCGACCGGCATCGCCAGCGAGGTTACAAACTGATTGATCGACTGGTATTCAGTGACGTACGCGATCGCCGGCAGCCAGCGGAGATTCACCGCGAAGATGAGCACCAAGACGGTAGCAAGGAAGAACTCCGGTAAGGCAGCAACGCACAGAATCGCGATAGAGCTGAGGCGGTCGAACTTGCTGGCCGGGCGGGTCGCGGCGGTCAGTCCGATGGCGAATGACAACGGAACCGCCACGACCGCGGAGAGAGCAGCCAAGACCAGCGTGTGTCCGAGCCTGTCACCGATAAGCGCACTCACCGGCGTCTGATTTGCGAGCGACATACCGAAATCGAGGTGCAGGATGCCGAAAAGCCAACTGAGGTACCGCAGAGGCGCTGGCCGGTCCAAACCCATTTGAGCTCGCAACACCGAAACGCTTTCGGGAGTGGCGCTCTGCCCAAGCACAGCTTGCGCTACGTCGCCAGGCAGCAGCTCAGTTCCGACGAACACTAGAAGAGAAACGAGGAGCAACGTCAGCAACCCCTGCAGCACACGACGAGCTATCAATTGGATCATTCGCAAACTCTCGGAGAGGGCGATGATCTTCTCACCGCCAAGCAAGTGACCAGTTAGTTCTCGAGCCAGACGCTATCGGCGAAGTTGAAGCCGCCAAGATTGCCCGTTGGGATGGGGCTCAGCCCCTTCACCTTGCTCGAAATCGCATCGATATAACTGACAAAGGCCGGGATCGCATTCCCGCCCTGCTCGTAGATGATTTTCTCAATCTCCCAGAACAGCTCCTTACGCTTGGCTAGGTCAACGGTGCCGCGCGCAGTATTGATGAGTTGATCGAGCCGCACATCCTTGAATTGGGTATCGTTCCATTTGGCGTCCGACTTCCAAACCAGCGTCGCCATAATACTCTCCGTCGGCCGCGGATTCCATTGAACAGCATGGAAGGGGCGCTTCATCCAGATATTCGACCAGTAGCCGTCGGACGGCTCGCGCTTCAGGTTAATCGTAAGTCCGGCACGAGCGGCCTCGCGTTGCAACAGAAGCCCCATTTCGATGCTATTCTGAACGGCTTCCGAAACGCGGAGCTCAATACTGGCGTTCTCCATGCCGGCTTTTTTCAAGTGGAACTTTGCTTTGTCGATGTCGACCCCGCGCTGCGGCAGAGAGCTGTTGTACACCGGGCTTTGCGGCATCACGAAGTGATCATTCGCGACGACGCCGTAGCCCTTCAAGATCTGATTCACAATCCGTTCGCGATCGAGCAGGTTTTTGACCGCGAGGCGGAAGTCGGGATTGTTCGTTGGCGCCCGATCACACATCATCGCAAACTGAACGAAGCGCGGGCAACGAGTGGAGAAAACCTCAATTCCCGGCGCCTTTTTTGCTTCGTCGAGCGCATTCGGCCGGAGATCCGACATCATGTGAATATCGCCGGCGATCAGGGCATTCAGCCGCGCGACTGGATCTGCGATACCGAAATACTCGATCTCGTCGAGATAGGGTCGCCCCGACTTGAAGTAATTCTCGTTCCGAGTGACAACGGTGCGGACGCCCGGCTTGAACTCTTTGAGCCGGAAGGGGCCAGTCCCGACCGCCGTCGAGAAGTCAGTCGTCCCATTCTTTACGATCAGAAAGCCGAACGTACCGAGCAGAACAGGGATGTCGGCATTCGGCGCGCTGAGTTTGATCCGAACGCCATCCTTTCCATCGGCCGTCACGTCGACAATGTCTTCGACCAGGCCCTTGGAAGCAGAGGCAACCTTCGGGTCCTTATGACGCATGATCGAGTACACGGCGTCCTCAGCATCGAACGTCTTCCCGTCCTGGAACGTCACGCCCTTCCGAAGCTTGAAGTACCACTCGGTTACGTCGCCATTTGCCTCGAATGACTCCGCAAGCTCAGGCACAGCTTCCCCAGCCTCATCGATACGGGTGAGCCCGTTGTAGAGCATGAAGCCGCGCGCATATTCCGAAGTTTGCGCGAATTTCGCAGGATCGAGCGTGTCCTGCGCGCTTTGCACGTGAAGCGCGACGCGCAGCCGCCCGCCACGGGCAGGTCGCGCGAAGGCTTCACGCAGCGGGGACGCGCCGGCTGCGAGTGTCGCGCCTGTAGCGAGCAGCGATTTGTTGAAATCGCGACGATTCGGAATTTGGTTGGCCATCTTGGTCGCTCTCCCGGGATCGTTACTATTCATCTTCATGTACCGCGTGACATGGCGGTACCAGCGTCTTTATTGACATTTTGTCAAACGCTGCCATTTTGTCAACAGAAATCATTCAGGCCGCGACGCGGCGAGAAAGGCAGTTCGTTCGACATGCTGACGCGGAATGCCGATATCCAGCTTCAGTGCGCCATCATCTGACGGCCGATCGCAGCAATGGCCGAAGAGATGACTTTCGGAATTGCCAGCCGGGTTATCGGCCACGCCGTTCACGAGCAGTGGTTCGTGCCCCGTGCAATAAAATGCCTTACCTGCGAACGCGCACGGGACGACAAAACGTAACTTAATGACCGCTGGCAACGCTAGTCAGTAAGCGCTGGCCCCGCTTGGGCCCCAGATCGCACGCAGCATATAGTGAAAATTACGAGGCAGTTGGTGCACGAGAGTCGCGCCGCCCAAGGCGCAGGAGAACAAGAGCAATGCCACTGTCCAATGATCCGCTCCTCCAATTCTGTCAATCGGCTTGCAAATTTGGCTGTGACTCACTTTTGATGCAGTTTTGGGAATGTCTGGCGCATTGATTGCGGGGAGAATCAGCGCCATGCAGCAGGCACTCCAGCGCTCCAGTCTGGTGCCGAGTGGGTTTGTTGTAGAGAGTGCGTACTTCGAAGGTGATAAGGCCGTTATTGCGGTCCGGGCGTCGGGAAGCGTTGGTCTTTGCCCATCTTGCGGAACGGTTTCCCGACGCGTCCATAGCCGGTATCAGCGTCGCGTGACCGATCTTCCCCTTTCGGGGCGGATCGTACAGCTTCTGGTAATTGCCCGTCGATTCCGTTGCGGCGCTGTCCTATGCGGGCGCCAAATCTTCACCGAGCGCTTCGCCGAAGGGGTACTGGCACCAGCGGCGCGACGCACGGCAAAGCTGGACTCTATCGTCCCTCACCTCGGTCTGGCGCTTGGCGGTCGACCGGCAGCAGGCTTCGCAAAGCGGCTGATGCTGCCGGTGAGCAAAGACACGCTTCTTCGCGTGGTCCGACGCCGTAGCCGTCCGCCGGCTGATCCGCTCAGGGTTATCGGCATTGATGATTGGGTCTGGCGGCGCAATCACCGATACGCCAGCATCATCTGCAACCTGGAACGGCGCCGGGTAGTCACCCTGCTCCCGGATAGGGAGCCCGCAACCGCCCAAGCCTGGCTCGCTGCTCATCCCACGATCGCGATCGTTGCCCGTGACCGAGGTGGGGGATATGGCGAAGCGACAGCAAAAGCCTTGCCGCATGCGCTACAGGTCGCAGATCGCTGGCATCTGATGGAGAACGCCAGTCGGGCCTTCCTCGATGCGGTTCGCAAATCGATGCGCGAGATACGTACAGTGATCGGCGCAACCAAGCTGCTAACAGCCGCAGAGCGGATCCAGTATGAGGGTTATCTGCGCCGCGAGGAGACCAATGCGGCCATCCTGGCTATGTCGAAGAATGGCATGCCCATCAAGCAGATCGTACGCCAGACTGGGCACAGCAGGAAGCTGGTACGGCAGGTGATCCGCGGCGAACGACACGATGTCTTCCGGATCCGGCAAAGTTCGTTGGACTTACACTTGCCGTGGCTCGACGATCAGTGGGCGTCCGGCTGCCGAAACGGGGCTGAACTTTGGCGGCGCTTAACGGCGCGTGGCTTCCGAGGCTCGCTCCGCGTCATCAGCGAGTGGGCGACCCGCAGACGAAGGGCTGAAAAGCCTGACGCACGAAACTTTCAACGAATTCCGTCGGCCAGAACGATCGCGCGCCTCATGACAATCGGAGGGGATCTGCTCACGAAAGCGGAGACCGTCACGGTCGCTGCGATCGAAGCTGGCGTCCCGTCCTTGGTCGAGGCCCGCGAGATCATCGCCGAATTCCACACGATGATCCGGCGCAAAGCCGAAGCAGGGCTCACGCCGTGGATCGACCGCGCCCGCGCCAGTCTCGTTACTTCCTTCGCCAGCGGCGTCACGAAGGATGAAGCGGCGGTTCGGGCGGCAATCACTTCGCCCTGGTCCAATGGACATACTGAAGGTCAGATCACCCGCCTCAAGCTCGTGAGACGACAGATGTACGGTCGCGGGAAAATCGATCTGCTTCAGGCCAGGCTAATCGGCGCAGAATAATCGGAGCTGCACCAAAATTGCGTCAGAGCCAATATTGCAAGCCGAATAACACAATTCGTCGCAGTTCGCACCTCGCCGGCGAAATCAAGAAGATGGGGAGCGGACCTCGCGCTCATGCCCGGGATCACGTGGCTCAGACCCTCGTCGGTATCGATATGAGCCCGGATCACGTTGATGAAGTCTATTGTGCCAGAAGCGGTCAGACGCCGCGCGATCTCAAGCCCCTCGTCGCGCGAAATACCGTTCTTCAGACGCTCCCTAATTTAGAACGCCAAAAGAAGCGTCCCGTTCTTCAGAGGCCTGTGAATTTCGATGGGCGCGAACCGGCCGAGAATGTCTCGGCAGCCTTGCTACCCCTCACGAAACGAGCGAGTCGGCGGCAGGCCTCGGCGAGCTGCTCGTCACTCAACGTGAAGGAGAGCCGCACATGTCCTTCGGCACTCTTACCGAAAGCCGATGCGTCGAGCACCGATACTCCCTCCTCTCGAAACAGGCTCCAGGAGAAGTCGTGCGCTGACAGCCCGGTAGCTCTCACGTCGACGAGCATGAACATACCGGCTTCGGGCTTGGCGCACCGCAGACCCGGCACTTCGCTTAGTAGATCGAAGACCAAGTCGCGGCGACGGCGATAAACGGCGCGCATCTCCGCCGTGACCGTGTCGCTCTCGGCGATCGCTTTGAGCGCGCCCTGCATCACGAAACCAGGCAGGCCATAAAGCATGCAAAGTGAGAGATTGCTCATGTGTTCGATCAGGGCAGTGGGCGCTATGGTCCAGCCCATGCGCCATCCCGTCATCGCATGCGACTTCGACAGAGAGCCGATCGTGACGCAACGCTCCGCCATGCCCGGTAGGGCCCCGATCGAGACATGGGGCGCCTCAAAGGTGAGCTCGGCATAGACCTCATCAGCAACGATCCACAGGTCGTGCCGCCGAGCGAGATCGGCGATAGCTTCGAGTTCTTCGTGCGTCATGACGACGCCCGTCGGGTTGTTAGGATTGGCGAAGTAAAAGGCTCGCGTCTTCGGCGTTATAGCCGCAGCCAGCGATTGCGTGTCGAGACGCATTCCTTTTTCGACGGACAGCGGCACCGGGATGAGAGTGGCACCGCTCGCGCCGACGCTCGCATGATAGGTAAGGTAGGTCGGCTCAAGAGTGACGACCTCGTCGTCTTTCTCGAAAAGGCACTGCGCGACGGAGAAGAGGCTGTTCTGCGCGCCACCAAGGACGATGACGTTTTCGGCCGACACCTCCTGGCCAGACAAGCGTGAATGACGCTCCGCGATCGACCTCCGTAACTCGTACCGGCCGAGAATCTCCGTGTAATGCGTATCGCCGGCGCGCAAAGCCGAGACCGCAGCCTCGACGATGGGTGCAGGCGTCGGAAAATCCGGATCGCCGACAGACAGCAGAATCACGTTGTCGCCCCGCAACTTGGCTTTTCGTGCGGCCAAATGAATGTCCCAGGCACTGACGCTGCTGCCGCTGATCCGGTCCACTCGGGACGAATAACGCATTTAGATCCCCCAGGCTCTTGCCCATGGGCGGCCATTTCGTTGGTTGCCGCCTGATTTCAACTGACCGAGTGCTCCCTCCCGGCCGCTTTGACAAAGTGTCATATATTGACATACAAAGTGTCATATGTTGACATAGTGTCAAGACTTTATTCCCCTGATCGGGCACGGCACGGAAAGGTCAATAAGAAAACATCGGCAAGCGGAAGTGACGTTGGGCGACCTCGTCGAAGAAAATACGGTGAGAGATTGGTTGGGCGCGAACCTTGCCGCGACCAGCTTTGGGTATCATTCCGATGTTGAATCACGACTCACGCTTTATGAAAAGTGGGTACTAGTATTGCGGCATGAATGCTGCGTGAGGTTACGGCATCACCGAGCCGGTGCAGAACGAACCCGAGCCCGGGCCCCTGAACCTGAAGATTGCGCCAGGCGAAAAGTACCTGGGCAAGAAAAGACGGTGGCACACGCTCGATGCCGATCCACCGTTACGATCGCGATCGTCCTGGAAATCGGGAAGTTCGTCCTAAATTCCATGGGCTTAGAATCAGATGATCCGACAAGATGGTCATTTGCAGCAGTGGACTGCCCTTACTGGAACGGGAGCCCTGCCGTCGACAAGGCTCCCGCCTGATCTTACGCAGGAAGAACGCCGTTCTTCTTAGCGGTCCAGGTGGCGACATAGTCCATTAGCCCCGGAGACAGGCAATCGTAGGGCGCGAGACCCAAGTCCTTCAGACGGGCGCGCACCTCGTCCATCTTCGTGGGATCGTAGCCACTCTCGATGATCGAGGAGAACGAATGCCGCAAATCCAGGCGGTGCTCAGCCGCTTTCCGTGAAACGCTCGGGATGAATGAAGGACAGCCCCTTGAACGGATGGTCGCGCTCGACCGTGCATGTGCACGCCACACGCCTCGCAGGCATGACGCTGGATCAAAGCCGACGGGTCCACGATGGCAAGCTTGTCTGCATTTTCCGTAACCTCGATGCTCTCACTCGACGGCGACAACGGAGAAGACCGCGCCGGCGGGCTTCCAACACTTCGTGCAGCCGCACGTGTGATTATGCGCAATGTCGCTCTTGACCTCGACCTTCACAGGAGCAGTTACGCATTCACAGACGAGCGTGCCTCCGGAGAACGTCCCCCCTGTAGGTATTCAGCCTTGGTCGACCGACGGATGAATGGCGATAGTTTCCATGGTCCTTCTTCTCCCTGGTTCAGCCGGCGACCGCTTGGCCATGTTAAGTCCGGGTTACTTCTTCAGCTTCTCCGCGTGATCGTCTATCAAAGGAAAGATGAAGAAGTAAGAATGGCGATGGCCATCATGGATTTTAGTCTGAGTGGACCGTCATGGGCCGCATAAATCCGTTCGAGCTCATTCGGTCGCCGCCAATTTGATCGGCTCCGCACTTCGTCGTGTTGACGAGATGGGGAACGTTGCAGGCTCTCGGTTCGATGAATCACAGAACAAATCGCAGCTTAGGCGGCGGAATGACGAATCAAATGTCCTTGGCCAGGCGAAGCGCATCGTAGATCGCCGCGTGCGTGTTTCGGGCCGCTACGGCATCGCCGATGCGGAAAAGCTGGAACCTGCCCTCGGGATTGCGGATGACCGACTGCGGCACGCCGGCGATGAGCTGCTCGTGGGAGAGTTCGCCGTGATTGCGCGAGGCCGGCTTCAATTCGAAATAGAGATCGTCGAGCGGGATTGTCCCATGATTGATCACCACCTGATCGACGAAGCGCTGCTTTGCGACACCGCCATAGTCGCTGCCGATATGCGCGATGAGCTGGTTGTCCTGCTTCTCCACCCCAGCGAGCCTGAAGGTAACGGTGAAGGTCACGTCGAGCTTCTGGAGTGAGCGCATATAGGGCACGAGGTTCATAGCCATCACCTCGGGCGCAAAGGAGCGATCGGGCGTCATGACCTCGACCTTGGCGCCGGCATTCGCCAGGAACTCGGCTGCCTGCAGGCCGGCATGATCGCCGGCATCGTCAAACAGCAGCACGTTGCCGCCCGGCTTCACGTCGCCTGAAATAATATCCCAGGCTGACACGACGAGTTCGTTGCCCTTCGACAACACTTCTGTATGCGGAAGGCCTCCTGTCGCAATGATCGCGACGTCGGGATTTTCGGCGAGGACGGTGTCTGCTTCCGCCCATGTGTTGAAATTGAATCGTACGCCGAGCTTCTCGCATTGCGCCATGCGCCAATCGATGATGCTAATCATTTCGCGGCGGCGGGGGCTCTGGGCAGTCAGGCGAATCTGTCCGCCGGGTTGGCCAGCCGCCTCGAACACGACGACGTCGTGGCCCCGCTCGCCAGCGACCCGGGCAGCTTCGAGCCCGGCCGGGCCAGCGCCGACGACCACGATCTTCTTGGGTTGATCGGTCTTGGCTATCTGGTGCGGCATGGTGAGCTCTCGGCCCGTGGCCGCATTGTGAATGCAGTAGGCCGCGCCGCCCTGGTAAATGCGATCAAGACAGTAATTGGCTCCGACGCAGGGGCGGATGTCATCCTCGCGCTTCTCGATGATTTTTCGGACGATGTGCGGATCGGTCATGTGTGCGCGCGTCATGCCGATCATGTCAACCTTGCCAGAGACGATGGCGTGCCGGGCGGTGGCAACATCCGGGATTTTCCCGGCATGAAACGTCGGGAAGTCTGTCGCGGCACGGATCTCACCTGCAAAATCGAGATGCGGTGAATTTGCCATGCCCTGAATCGGGATGACGTCCGTCAGGCCGGCATCCGTATCGATATGGCCGCGGATCACATTCAAATAGTCGATGAGCCCGCTCTCTTTGAGACGCTTGGAGATTTCGATACCCTCGGCTTTTCCGTTGCCGCCGGGGAGACACTCGTCGGCCGTGTATCGCACGCCAAGGATGAAATTCTCGCCGACGCGCGAACGGATAGCCTTCAGCACATCCATGCAAAAGCGTAGGCGGTTTTCGAGCGGACCGCCGTAGGGGCCGTCGAGCTCATTAGTGAGAGGAGAGGCGAACTGGTCGAGCAAGTGCCCGTAAGCTTCGAGTTCGACGCCGTCCATGCCGCCCGCCTTCATGCGCTCTGCAGCGTCGGCGAAGTCCTTGATGATGCGCTCGATGTCCCAGTCTTCGATTTTCTTGGGAAAGGCGCGATGTGAGGCTTCACGATGATGGGACGGAGCCACCACGGGAAACCAGTCGCCTTTATCCCAGCGCGTACGCCGGCCGAGATGGGTCAATTGGATCATGATGGCCGCACCGTTTTCATGCACGGCATCCGTCATCTGCCTGATCCACGGCACGATTTCATCTTTGTAGGCAAGCAGGTTGTTGAAGACCGGAGGGCTGTCTTTGGAGACCGCCGCGGAGCCGGCCGTCATAGTCAGGGCCACGCCGCCCTTCGCCCGTTCCACCGTATAGGCCCGATAGCGCTCCTTCGGCATACCGTCCTCCGGATAGGCCGGCTCGTGAGAGGTCACGATGATGCGGTTGCGCATGGTGAGGTGTTTCAGGCGATAGGGCTGAAGGAGGGGGTCGTTGGACATGCGCGGGGCTCCGGCTTAGTCAATTATCGGTGACGCTAACGGAAAATGGACACTTGTGTCAATCTGAATGACTCTTATGTCCTCTTCATGGACATTGATGTACAGTTTCAAGCGTCGCGGTCTACCTTTATGAGGACGGTGATGGATCAAACAGTAAGTGACGGCGGCTGGCGCGGATCAGAGGAACTCTGGGTTGAAGCGGCCTACGATTCCTTGCTGGATTCCGGCATAGACGCGGTCAAAATCCTGCCGCTTGCCAAGAAACTCCACCTATCGCGGACGAGCTTCTATTGGTTCTTCAAGGATCGCGAGGAACTTCTCGCAGCCCTGGTCTCGCGCTGGCGCGACAAGAACACAGGAAATCTGGTCAAGCAGTCGGAGGCCTATGCGGAGACGATCGCCGAGGCAATGCTGAACGTCTTCGACTGCTGGCTGGACCAGAAGTTATTCGACTCGCAGTTTGAGAACGCGATCCGAGGTTGGGCACTGCAGTCGCCCGACATACTCGCGGAAGTCCAAAAGGCTGACGTGCTTCGCCTTGACGCCCTAAAGCGGATGCTCCTACGTTTCGGCCACGATGAGATGCTGGCGGAAGTCCATTCCCGTACGGTTTATCTTGTCCAGATCGGATATATTTCTATGCAGACGCGCGAGGATATTACCGTTCGCATGAAGCGAATTCCCGAATATGTGAAGACCTTCACCGGCCAGGCACCGGAGCAAAAGGAGCTCGATCGCTTCTTTGCCCGGCATGGCTTTGCCGGTTGAGCGGGGCGAGCGTGAATGGCCGGGACGTTGCGGATTGGCGTGGTGGGAGGCAGCGACTGGCATGGCGGAGCCATCGCTGAGTCGATCCTAGCTGCAGGCTCGGTCTCAGGCCATTCCTCCGGAGGTGCATCTCGGCCAAACAACGTTCCATCAGTGCTTTCCCGATCGAGACGATCCGGATGACAGCGGAATGTACTCGACCCATGTCCTGCTCGATCGAGCGGATTAGCGTCGGAACAAATCGCCGACGAAGCGCTGCTTCGCGCTTTCAAAAGCCGAGCTCGCGGCCAACTGCGTACGGACTTTCAACTTGCCGCTGTCGCCGGTGATGTTCGCGGCCTGCTTCACCGACTCGAGTTGCGAAGGCGCCTGCATAAGCGTCGAAAATGCGAGTCTCCTCCGGTGACCTAGGCCTAGAGCGGGATGGGTTTAGGTTTGGTCATATCCTGCGTTGGCGAAGTAATTGGCGCATTCAGTCGGTGAGACGGTGCTGAGGATCGGAGCGATAGCATCGTAGACAGCCTCGGTGGTTCGCTGTGCGGCTTTGCGGAGCCAGTGTTTGAACTTGGAGAAGAACTGCTCGATCGGGTTCAGATCGGGTGAGTATTTCGGCAGGTAGAACAGCTTGGCGCCGGCGGCACGGATAGCGCGACGCACGGCGTTGACCTTGTGGGAGCCGAGGTTGTCCATGATGACGATGTCGCCGTGCCGCAGGGTCGGGACCAAAACCTTCTCGATGTAGATAAGGAAGGATTCACCGTTGATCGGCCCCTCGATGAACCACGGAGCGCTGATGCGATCGCGGCGCAAAGCGGCCATGAAGGTCATGGTCTGCCAGCGGCCGTGCGGTACCTTGGCTTTGATGCGTTGACCTCGCAGCGCCCAACCCCGCAGCGGCGCCATGTTGGTCTTGGTCCAGGTCTCATCGATGAACACCAGGCGGGAGGGATCGATCCGATCCCGATACTTGATCCACTGCGCCCGCCGACGGGCGACATCGGGACGATCCTGCTCGGCGGCAATCAACGTCTTTTTTTGTAACTGAGCTTCTCAGCGTGGACGAACTCCCACATCGTTCGGTAGTCGACCTTAAGGCCACGCTCAGCGAGCTCGGCCACCAGCCCACGCACGGTAAAATCCTTCCGGCATCGTTGCATCAGCCAATCGCGGTGCGGCCCTACAATCTTCTTTGGCCTATAGCCGCCGACCTGGTCCGGCTTGACGCTGCCGGTCTCGTGGAAGCGCTGTACCCAGTTGATCGCCGTGCTGATGCCCACCCCAAATTGGGCCGCCGCCTGATGCCGCGACAGGCCGCCTTTGATGACAGCCCTCACCACCCGCTCACGAAGGTCGTTCGAATAGGCTCGTCCCATCCATGCTGGCCTCCTTCCCAGCCAGCATGTTGAATCAGAAGCTTTCTGATTTGGGAATCTGGAGGGTTCTGTGAGGTCGCGCTCACGCGAGGGCGCGGCAGGCGCTTATGACGCGACCTCATTGAAGCCGGATTGAACGAAGGCGCGGGAGGCTATGCGCGATTTTACGCTATGGGGATTGTTTGAGATCGCAAGGCCCGATCTGCTGGCTCGGCGCGTGAGGCAGAGACACGAGATGTGCGCATCGGGGAAGAGTTGAGACCAAACGCGCTTCGCCGGAGATCACGATAGACTTTTTGTTGCATCGGACGGTTGTTGTCGCGCAGTGTGACAGCACGGATTCGACATCGTCCGCGATGATCGAGACGCTGGGAGCGGAATGACGAATGATGATCGTCGTGCACGGCATGACTTGGCTCACGATGTGTCGCATCGGAACGGTGGTGTTCGAGGGCTGGAGCGGCTGAAGCTGTGTCGAAAGCGCTCAATGATGCGCATGACGCCACCACAATCGGCACAGGCAGGAACCTCGGCCCAGGTTTGAGCTTCCGAATCCACAGGCGGCGGCTGGCCATCGTTTGGGGCTGTTCGCTCGCGATCGAGAAGTTCGCGGCAAAGGGCGAGCTTGGCAGCGCGATGGCGGTTGGCCATGAAGCCGAAGTGGCGGATGCGATGGAAGCCATCGGGCAGCGTGTGAAGAAGGAAGCGGCGGATGAACTCGTCGGCCTTGAGCTTCATGATCCTTGTCGCGCCGTTCTGGCGGTAGTCCTTCCAGGTAAAGGCGACGTGATCCTCGTCGAGGGCTACGAGCCGGCTGTTGGCGATTGCAACGCGATGGGTATAGCGGCCGAGATAGGCCAGCACCTGCGCGGGGCCGCCGAACGGCCGCTTGGCATAGACGACCCAGCTGATGCGCCGCATAGCGAGGAGGTGAGCTGCGAAGGCAGCAGGCTCGGCCAGGGATGCGAGATCGCCGAAGAAGTTCAGGGTGCCGGCGTCGAAGGCGGCGGTCAGACGTTCGAGGAACAGGCGTCTGAACAGCCGGGCGAGCGGTTTGACGGCCAGGAAGAAGTTTGGTCGGCTGGCGATCCAGCGCGCGCCATCGGGCGAGAGGCCGCCGCCCGGCACGACACAGTGAATGTGAGGATGATGCGTCAGCGCCTGTCCCCAGGTATGCAGGACCGCGACGCCGCCGATCTCTGCACCGAGCCTTCGCGGATTGGCAGCAAGCGTCGTCATCGCCTCAGCGGCGGCCTTAAACAGGATGGCATAGACGACGGCCTTGTTCTGGAAAGCGATCGCTGCGATCGGTGCAGGAAGCGTAAAGACGACGTGGAAATAGGGAACCGGCAGCAGGTCGGCTTCTCGCGCGGCAAGCCACGCGGCTCGGGCTCGCCCCTGACACTTCGGACAATGCCGATTCCGGCAGGAATTATAAGCGATGCGTGTCATGCCGCAGTCGTCGCAAGCCTCCATGTGACCGCCGAGCGCCTCGGTTCGGCACGCAACGATCGCACTCATCACGCGCCGCTCGACCCGACCGAGATGACCGGCATGCAAACGGCGATAGGCGTCGCCATGCCGGCGCAAGATATCGGCAATCTCGATGGCGGGTCTGTGCGGACGGACGTCGGGGCGGGCCATAACCCGCATCCCGGACGCGTCGTCATACCGGTGGCGTCACCTCCAGCGACAGGCGGTCGAGCGGGCTCTGCGTCGCCCGGATCGTATCGGTGGCGACCTGCGTGTAGCGCGCCGTCGACGACAGGTTATTGTGCCCGAGCAGAACCTGGATGATCCGGATGTCGGTTCCGTTCTCCAGAAGATGTGTCGCGAAGCTGTGGCGCAGCGTGTGCAGCGTGACGCGCTTGGTCAGGCCCGCAGCCTTCACCGCCGACCGGCAGGCGGCATGCAACACGGTCTGATCGATCGGATGGTCTTCGTCGCGTCCCGGGAACAGATAAACCCGCGGCCGGGCGAGCCGCCAGTAGGTGCGCAGGATGCCGAGTAGTTGGGGCGACAGCATCACGTTGCGATCCTTCGCCCCCTTGCCGTGGCGCACCTGGATGACACCGCGAGCACTGTCGATGTCTTCGATCCGCAGTCCCGCGACCTCCGAGGCCCTCAGCCCGGCCGCATAGGCGGTGGTCAGTGCGGCGCGGCTCTTCAGGCTCGATACCGCTTCAAGAAACTGAACCACTTCGTCGGCGCTGAGCACGACCGGCAGCTTGCGCGGTTCTCGCGCATAGGGAATGCGTTCCGGGATCAGCGCCTCGCCAAGAGTAACGCCGTAGAAAAACCGCAGCGCACAGACGATTTGGTTCAGCGCCGGCCATGATATGCCGGTCGAGACCAGATGCACTTGAAAGGCGCGAACGTCTTCCAGTTCCAACCGATCCGGCGATTTGCCGAAATAACGGCTGAACTTCGAAACCGCGCTGATGTAGGATCGCTGCGTCGCCGGCGACAGATTGCGGACGGTCATGTCCTCGATCATGCGGCGGCGAAGAGGGCTCAAATCGGCCATCTCAATACTCCTGTCTGAGAGGGTGGGCTGCAACACCCACATCCTCTCAGGCAGGAGGCGCTCTACGCCACCTCGCCGTTCACGCCGCGGTAGCGGCTTCGTTCAATCCTCAATCGATTCAAACTAGACCCATCCCGCTCTAGTACTCGGAATCATAGCTGAGTGATACGTCGGCTTTTGAATTTGCGCTGGCGGACTTTTTTCTTGGTCCAGACGAAGGGCTCGGCCTTTTCGTTGTATGCGTCGATGTAGCCATCGATGTGCTCCTGGAGCTGCCTAAGGCTTGTGAAGGAAGCGCCGCTGAGCGACTGCCCCTGCAGGATCGAGAACCAAACCTCGACCTGATTGAGCCAGGATGCGCTTGTCGGCGTGAAATGAAAGTTCACATTGGGGTGGGCCTTGAGCCAGTGCTCGTTCTTCTTGTGGGTGTTGAGATTGTCGAGGATGACATGAAGCTGGCGGTCCGGAAAAGCCGAGGTGACGCTGTCCATGAAGTCGAGGAACTCGACGCGCCGCCGCCGTTTTGAATGCGTCGCAATGATCTTTCCGGTCGCAAGCTCGAGCGCCGCAAACAGCGTTGTCGTGCCACGCCGCTTGTAGTCGTGGCTCTGACCGGTCAAGGCGCGGCCATTGGGCAACTTCAGATAGCCTTGCACTCGCTCCAAGGCTTGAATCGAAGGCTTTTCGTCCACGCATAGCACGATGGCCTTTTGGGGCGGGGCGACGTAGAGGCCAACAACGTCGGCAGCTTTGGCCGTAAAGTTCGGGTCGTTGCTCTCGCACCAGGACTTGCGAGCCACGAGGTCGATCTTGTGGCAGCGCAGGAAGCGCCAGACATATTGGACGTCAACATCGCCCAGCGCCTCGGCCAGCAGAGGCCTTGACCGGCGCGGCTTTCACCGGCATTCCACTGTTGACAAAATGACATATTTTGACAAACAGTCAAATCAAGCTTAACGAGGAGCAGTTTGAAATGAACGGTGCGGAAAGCCTGGTCAGAACCTTAGTGAACGGCGGAGTTGAGGTCTGCTTCGCTAACCCAGGCACATCGGAGATGCACTTCGTAGCCGCTCTCGACCGGGTCGAGGGCATGCGCTGCGTCCTCGGCCTCTTCGAGGGCGTAGTGACGGGAGCGGCGGATGGCTACTTTCGCATGAAGGGCACCCCGGCCTCAACCCTGCTGCACCTTGGCCCCGGCTTGGCCAATGGGCTCGCCAATCTTCACAACGCTAAGAAGGCTCATTCCGGCGTCATTAACATCGTCGGTCAGCATGCGACTCATCACATCGCACATAACGCACCGCTAACGTCGGATATCGAAGGCCTGGCACGGCCGATGTCAGACTGGATCCGAACCTCACCGAGCGCCAGGTCGGTCGCGGCGGACGGGGCTGCGGCTATCGCCGCCGCCAGAGGCGCGCCACCGCAGATAGCGACCCTGATCCTGCCGGCCGATACGGCTTGGAACGAGGCTGAGGGCTCGGCTAAGGTACCCGAGGACAAGCCACGCAGCTTCGATCCCCAAGCCGTCGAAACGGCCGCACGCATCCTCCACCGGGAGGGGAGCTCCACTCTCCTGCTCGTCGCTGGCAGCTCGCTCGGCGAACGGGGGCTGGCGCTCGCGGAGCGTATTGCCGGCAAGAGCGGCTGTGCAGTGTTGGGAGAGACCTGTCACCAACGGATGGCGCGCGGCCGCAGCCGCTTTTACGTTGGCAGGGTTCCATACGCGGTCGACCATGCGATCGAAACCTTGAAGGGTTTCAAGCACATCATCCTGGTAGAGTCCAACAATCCCGTCGCGTTCTTCGCCTATCCGAACAAGCCGAGCTATCTCAAAGCCGAGGACTGCGAGGTGCATCGCTTGACCAACTGGGGCGAGCAATCCGTTGAGGCTCTCGAAGCTCTCGCATTGGCCATCGGGGCGACCCCCAAGGACGTCAAGTTGCAGCGGCTTGACGAGTTGGTCAAACCTACCGGCCCCTTAACGCTGGCAGCCATCGCGCAGGCCATCGCGTGCGCGATCCCGGAAAACGCCATCGTTGCAGATGAGTCGATCACCACCGGTCGGGGCTTCTTCCCTCCGACGGCGGCCGCCCCTCCGCATGACTGGCTGCAAGACATGGGTGGGGCAATCGGCTATTCGACCCCGGTCGCTACAGGTGCCGCGGTGGCCTGTCCTAATCGGAAGGTCTTTTGCATGGTCGGCGACGGCAGCGCGATGTACACGTTTCAGTCGCTATGGACGCAAGCGCGCGAGGGGCTCGACGTCGTTACGATCGTGTTCGCCAACAGGAATTATAATATCTTGCGTGGTGAATTCGACAACGTAGGCGCCGGTAAGCCTGGCAAGCGTGCCCGCGATATGCTTGGCATCGACCGACCCACAATCGATTTCGTGGCGCTCGCGAAAGGTTTGGGTGTGCCCGGTTGCGCGGTTCAAACAGCGGACGAATTCAACAAAGCCCTCGCGGAAGCTGTGCAATCGTCTGGACCTTGCCTGATCGAAGTCCCGATTTAGGGCATCGCCGATGCTCCGGTCGGCACCTGTGTTTTCATCACCTGTAGGCCCTCGACCGCCAGTGTCCCTAAGGAATGAGCGATGGCCTTCGGAAAGCCAAGCTCACAAGAACCGCCGGGTATCTAATCGCAGTCGGATCGTGGTTCCGCTGGGATGGCCAACAATGGGGAGAGCTTCGCTGGATCCCGCCCGAAGCGAGTACGACATCAGACGCATGAATCCGGGGGGACCGATTGTGATATTCACAGGCTAAGACGCCTGAACGGCGAAGATCGCGGCGCGATCGGCTCGTGGGTGAGCGCTCGACGCGGATCAAGTAGTTGAGCGATCCTTATCGACATGAGATCGTGACGGCGAAGTGAAGGCACAAACGAAAACTCGACTGGGCAGAATGATATAGGCCTGGGTTGTGACGCTAAAGCGGGCACTTCTGCAAGTATCTCCGGTTTGCGCTTTCTTAGATTCCCGCCACTGAACTCTGGCTCTGACGAGTTTCACTGACGTCTTCAGTCACGAGGCACCGTTAAGCCGCAGCTGGAGGAGATCGATATTCCCCCGGCTGTACATCTGGCGTTTGACTAGCTTGAGCCGAGTAATCCGGGCTTCGGCCTGAACGTTGACCAGGTGCAGAGGGTCGCTGCTCCCACAGCGGCTTCGTCCGGGCGGACGCCCTTCGCAAGGAAGCGACCATGCTATTGGAGGCGCGATCGGGCCATAGTCGGCGACGACGCACACCGTTCTCGATCGCCGCGATCGTGACAGTTTCAGCCTTTGCGAGATCTCTCGCGACCGGTGGTCATCGACCGGGCGATGGTCCGGGCCGACGGGACTCGCGCCAGGCTGCTCTCATCCGCCCTTTTGGCAGGTCGGCGGCGCGCCCATTCCGAGATCACCTTGAGGCCGCAGTGCGTTGCGGCTAGGGGACGCGCCCGACGACTAGGCGCGTGTTCATCGAAAGCCTTTCGCCTTCATCGTGCGCCAGAGAGCGGCTGCGTTACGCGCTCCCACTCACGCCGTGACGCAGTGCGCTTGTTGAAGTCTATCAAAGCTGCTGAGTCAGCACCACGCTTCAGCCATTCTTGCTTGACCATCAGGTCGCGTAGTCTGGGCTTATGCGGTCGAGCCGACGCTTGAGCGCCACCCACGGCCGCTGGCCCTTGGTGCTGGGACTACGATTGGACTGCGTTGCAGTATGAGTGGCGACTTCGCTGGATGGTAGAGCGATCTTTTGTCCGCCCTGCGTTGCTGCGAGCTGGATGCGGCAAGATTGCTCCATATAGTACATGTTAAAGAAGGCTTCAGCGATGGTACGCCCGACTGTAAGCAAACCGTGGTGCTTCAGGATCATTACGTCGTTGTCGCCGAGATCGCGTACCAGCCGTTCGCGCTCGTCGAGATCGAGCGCGATGCCCTCATAACCGTGATACGCAACGCCGCCGTAGAAGCCCATTGAAATTTGATTCAACGGTAATAGACCCTGCTCCTGCGCAGCCACTGCCATGCCCGCCAAAGTATGCGTGTGCATGACACATTGGGCATCTTCCCGATTCATGTGCACAGCGGAATGGATTGTGAAGCCTGCGCTGTTGATCTTGGACTCTTTGTGCTCCTCAATCGCGTGCCCCTCAGGGTCAACGACGACGAGGCTAGACGCCGTGATCTCGTCGAACATCAGTCCGTAGGGATTGAGGAGAAAACGGTGCTCCTTGCCGGGAAGTCTTGCGGAAAGGTGAGTATAGATTAGGTCGTCCATACCGAAATGTGCGATCAAACGGTACGCTGCGGCCAGATCGCAGCGGATCTCCCATTCCTGGACATCAATATTGCGCACTCGCTTTTCTCCTCTTATCAGGCCGAGACCGAGCAAAAACCGACGATCGTGCTATGTGGACCCGAGCCTTGGCGCTTTGGCTCATCGCGGAAACAACCTTTTCGGCACACGAGCATCAGCTCAATCTGGCGTATGTCGGCTCACCGTTCGTTTCGACCGACACAATAGACATCGCATTCGGCCGGCAGCCCATCTTCTCGATCTTGTCTCCGCGCGACATAGCTGCAAGCGCTCGGTCCCGTCGTTGTAAAAGTGATTTCCGCTATGCGGGCACGGCGGTAACAGCGGCTCCATTTCCGCAACAAAGAGCTCGGGTTTTCCGCCGGCCGTTGAGCAAGCTCCTCGAATTTGGAGTAAGTCGCTAGAACCAATAGGGTCACAGCAAGGTCCTAGTCGGAACTGCGCTGCAAATCGCTGACTTTAACGATGTGAGGGCGCGGAAATCCGGCAAATATTGAGCCCAATATGCAGGAATGCAGACTGACATCGAGAAGACCCTGACTGACAATCTGACCGAGCTCGCGAATGAGTCGATCTGTCGAGCCGCGCGTCCCGAATGCAGGGGTATCGTCTTGACCCGTCCGCGGGTCTAGCGCCGTTGCTTGGACTCGGATCTCGCGCACATTTCACTGTGCTTGGGCTGCGGAGAACTCCGTGCGTACCTCGTCCAACAGTTGCCAGGCGTAAGGCGCAAAAGATCGCCAAATATCGACATGAAATGTTTCGGCGGTAGTTCGTGAAAGAAGGACGCTTGCTTTCCCCAAGATGGTACGGGTGCAAGCGCTGACCGGAAACGCCGCTTCGGACAGGTCCAAGGGACAAGCGTGATTTAACACATACTCGCTACGTGGTCCTGAAATCGCAAAGACCTCCGACCGGTGACTAACATCAACAATCGAGCATGGTTGGCCAGCAAGGGCCTTCTGCGCCCTCTCAATGATTCGAGCGGGATCTTCCTCTGAAAGTTGGAGCATCCACTCATCGGGGCCAAGCCAATAAGCCGTGGTTTGTCCGAAAGTCACAAATCGGCACGCTTGCCGAGGCAACGCGATCCCAAGAGCGGCTTCCGCGGCTGAAATGGCTGAACGCCGGCAGCGGAAAATCACTTTGCCGGTACCCGGAAGGGCGCTCATGAATGCTTCCGAAGAAGCCGAAACGGCGCCTCGATCTAGGCCATAAGGTACTTCCCACTCGGACAAGGCGTTTGAACGGTGAATCAGAGGATCAGCCATTGACGCGCTCGTTATTGGGATCAAAAAATACGGGATTAACTACTTCGACCATAACCGAACCACTCGGCATGGGTACGCATACCGTGGTGCCAATTTGCTTTCGGCCGCCTCGAAGCAACGCGAGTGCGATCGGGCGATTAAGGGCGGTGCTCCAGTAAGACGATGTCACGTGTCCGATCATTGTCATAGGAATCGAGCCAGCCGGATCTGCGACTATTTGAGCTCCTTCTTCGAGCAGGGTCTTGCCATCGACGGTCAACAATCCAACCAATTGTTTACGATCGGCTTGTCTCAGTGCAGGCCGAACGAGGGATCTCATTCCAACAAAATCTGGCTTGGCCTTTCCCACGGCCCAACCAAGACCAACGTCATCAGGAGTTACCGTTCCATCGGTCTCCTGACCTACAATGATGTAGCCTTTCTCGGCACGCATCACATGCATGGCTTCCGTGCCGTACGGAGTAATTCCATACGGTTTACCCGCGGTCGCAATCGCGTCCCAGACGGCCAGTCCATATCCTGATGGGACGTTAACCTCGAATCCCAATTCGCCAGTAAAGGAGACGCGGAACAGGCGACTAGGGACGCCGCAAAACTTTCCCTCCCGGATACTCATATGCGGCATCGCTTCGCGAGAAACATCAATATCGGTTAGAGATTCTATCACTTTGCGAGCGTTCGGCCCTTGGACTGCAATAACCGCCCACTGCTCGGTCGTCGACGTGAGCCAGACATCGAGATCAGACCATTCGGTTTGGAGATAATCCTCCATTATCGCCATAACCCGGGCGGCCCCCCGACGTGGTCGTGACATGGAAGCGGTCTTCCGACAGGCGACCTACGACGCCGTCGTCCATGATGAAACCGTCTTCACGCAACATGACTCCATACCGGAGCCGCCCAGGTTGTAGTTTAGTCCAATCATTTATGTACATGCGGTTCATGAATTCCGCGGCGTCTCGGCCGACTACTTCAATTTTGCCGAGCGTGCTGGCGTCAAACATTCCGACGGATTGACGTGTTGCCTTGCATTCACGCCTGACAGCAACATGAATGTCCTCGCCCTCCTTGGGGAAATAGTATGCTCTCTTCCAAAGCGCCACGTCTTCGAAGACAGCCCCTCTGGCTTGAGCCCAGGCGTGGATCGGCGTTTGTCGGACGGGATCGAAAAGCTCACCCCGGGACTGTCCCGCGAATGCGCCGAATGTAGTCGGAGTGTAAGGCGGCCGGAATGTCGTTAATCCAATGCGTGGCACCGGCGCGTCCAATAGGGCTGATACGATGCCGAGCGCATTCATGTTGGACGTCTTGCCCTGATCGGTTGCCATGCCAGTCGTCGTGTAACGCTTGACATGTTCGATCGATCGAAACCCCTCTTGGACCGCAATCGCGATGTCCTTGCAAGTAACATCGTTTTGGAAATCGACCCAAGCTCGAGTTTGAAGTGGACCCTTGCTGCTCGGGACCAGCCCGATGAAGCCGTCAGTTCCGGTGGTCTCGGCTTGGACTTTTATTTCGCGTAGTCGGGTGGTGCGCGTCCCGAACTGGTTAGCTGCCCGCGCTCCGCCGGCCAATCCGTCATCTATTGAGCTCGCGAGATCGTATACACCGCGGCAAGCCCCCACTGAGCGCACCTGTTCAACGCCCTCACCCGGAATGAAGGCCTGCAGTCCCTCATCGTAGATGAGCTTGCCACGCGATTGTGAAAACAAATGCACGCTAGGAGTAAAACCGCCAGACGTCAGTACGAGGTCGCAGGTGATCTCTTCGGCATGTTCTAGAGATTGCTTAAGACTGGCAGGGCCAACCTTAACAGCTTTGACCCGCAAGCGCCCACTCGTCCCAACGACACAACTCCCTAGACGTATCGGAAGATTTGCTGCTCGCGCGCGATCGATCCAAGGCCCCGATGGCGCCAAGCGCATATCGACGATCGCAGAGACAGAAACGCCTGCTGCTTTGAGATCAAGTGCCGCGCGATATGCGCTATCACAGGCAGTGAATACAACGGCACGGTGGCCTGGCCGCACACCATAGCGATTGACGTACGTCCGCGCAGCCTCTGCCATCATAATTCCCGGACGATCATTATCTGGGAATACCAAAGGCCGCTCGATAGCCCCAGTAGCCAGAACGACCTCCTTGGCGCGAACCTGCCAAAGGCGCTCGCGAGGAATCCGCGGGTCCGGCGCCGACAGATGATCGGTCAAACGCTGACACAGACCCAGGAAATTGTGAGGATACCATCCGAACGCAGTGGTCCGGGGCAACAAGGTGACGTTTTGCCGGCTCTCGAGGTCGCGCAACGTTTTTGCACCCCATTCAGCGGCCGGAAGTCCATCGACGGTGGCGGACGTTTCGCTCAACAACGACCCGCCCATCTCCGCCTGTTCGTCGCAGAGAACAACTCTCGCACCTGTCGCAGCGGCGGCAGAGGCGGCGGCGAGACCTGCAGGCCCTGCGCCCACTACCAGGAGGTCACAGTGCGCATAGAGCTGCGTGTATCGATCGGCATCGGCCTCAAGAGGCGCCCTACCGAGACCCGCAGCTCGACGAATGAGTGGCTCATAGAGCTTTTCCCATGCTGAACGCGGCCACATAAATGTCTTATAGTAGAAGCCAGCTCCCAGGAACGAACTCAAGGTTTCGTTAATGGCGCCCACGTCGAAGGAAAGTGAGGGCCATCGATTTTGGCTCTCAGCCACTAAGCCATCGTACAGCTCCACCTGGGTCGCCCTCAGATTGGGTGTATACCTCGCTTCAGATCGACCAACTCCCACAAGCGCGTTGGGCTCCTCTGCGCCGGCAGTCATGATGCCACGAGGCCGATGATACTTGAATGAGCGACCAACTAGATGAACGCCATTGGCGATAAGCGCAGAGGCCAAAGTGTCGCCGACGAGCCCATCATAACTCTTACCGTCGAAGGTGAACTTGATGGCGGCACCTCGGTCGACGCGCCCGCCCGATGCAAGACGGAAGGCTTGAGTCACGTCGGCGCCTCCGTTCTACCGCAACGCGGTTGCTCACCCACTTCGTAACTTTCCAGGATTAAATCCGTGGTCGTATCTCGACGCACATTGAAAAACTTCCCGCAACCATGGACATGGCGCCAGCGCTCCGCGTGCGGCCCCTTATCGTTCGCGCGAAGGTAGAGATACGCAGCCCAGCTCTCATCATCGAGCTTTGAGGGCTCGACCGGCCTCGCAATATGGGCCTCGCCCCCATACGCAAACTCGATCTCCGGACGCGGCCCACAGTATGGGCAAGGAATTAGAAGCATACCCTGAGTCCGTTTCTCAATGGGCGACCGCCGCAGCTGCAGCTTCGTCGATCATGACACCGTCTCTAAATCGCTCGATCGTGAACGGCGCATTGATTGCGTGCGGCTCATTCTTTGCGATGGTCCACGCGAATAGATCGCCCGATCCAGGCGTCGCCTTGAACCCGCCCGTTCCCCATCCACAGTTCAGAAAGAGTCCCGGAACCGGTGTCTTTGCAATGATTGGAGAACGGTCTGGAGTGACGTCGACAATGCCACCCCAGCTCCGCAACATCTTTAGTCGGCGAAACATCGGTAGCAACTCGCAGATGGCGCCTAAGGTATGATTGGCGATGTGAAGCGCGCCCCGTTGCGTGTAAGATGTATAAGCGTCAGTGCCCGCTCCGATAACCATCTCACCTTTGTCGGATTGCGAGATGTACGCGTGAATTGTGTTGGACATCAACACACAGGGAAACGCCGGCTTGACCGGCTCAGATACCAGCGCTTGAAGAGGAAAGCTTTCCAGTGGCAAGCGAACCCCCGCCATCTTCATAATTGGGCTGGTATTTCCAGCAGCTACAACGGCGATCTTGTTTGCTCTGATATAGCCGCGGGATGTCTCCACACCCTCCACAGCACCAGAGAGACAGCGCCTGATGCCCGTCACCTCGCAATTCTCAAGTATATCGACTCCCCGCGCGTCAGCGGCCCGTGCAAAGCCCCAGACAACCGCATCATGCCGCGCCGTGCCGCCCCCGCGCTGGAGCGCACCACCCAGAATAGGATAACGCATAAACCCACCGACGTTCAGGGGTGGACAGAAATGCTTGCATTCTTCGGGCGAGAGCCATTCGTTGTCGACGCCGTTCAGCCGATTTGCATGTATGTGCCGTTTCGCGCTTTGCACGTCATGGATGTTGTGAGCCAGCATCAGCACGCCGCGAGGCGAGAACATGATATTATAATTCAGCTCCTGACTGAGCCGCCCCCACAGCTTCAGGGCGTGATCGTAGAGTCTCGCGCTTTCATCGAATAGGTAGTTCGAACGGATGATCGTCGTATTTCTTGCTGCGTTGCCGCCGCCTATCCATCCCCGCTCGACGACCGCTACGTTGGAAATTCCGTATCGAGTCGCCAGATAGTAGGCGGTCGCGAGCCCATGCCCTCCGCCGCCGACGATGATGACGTCATATTCGCGCTTCGGATTGGGCGAGCGCCATTGGCGTTCCCAATTGGCCTGCCCGCTAAGTCCGCCGCGCAGCAAAGAAAGGCCGGAGAATCTCTTCATAGGACCCTTGTGGTTGAGCCCCGAACGATACCGCGCGGGCGATCTTATGACGAGCACCGAACCGCCATCACGATTGTACGCAAGCGACACGATAGTCCGTTCTGAGATATTTGGGGAATTCGGGCCAAACTCAGCTAGAAAGACCTCCTCGGTACAACGCAACAGGGCTCGAGCTGGCCTGGCCTAACCCGAAAGCGCGAGTGCAGCACCAAGAACAAATAACGCCCCCTGAAGCAAATTGCGCTTCTCGAGGGTTTTCCATGTCATGCCTGCGTCCTGAGAGACGGCTACGCAAATGGTGTGCAGCCCCACCAAAATTGCAGCGATCCAGGAACCAACTGTGAAAACCACTTTAGCTTCCAGCACTGACGCAGCATGAAGGCTGATTTCTACCGGAAGACCCACAAAGGCAAGGCAAATCAGAACCGCCGGCGCTTGATTAGCAAATGCCTTTCGGAAACTTGGGCGCACGACCATGATTCCCTTTGCTCCGAGTCGCTGGCCTATCGTATTATTAACCGTCATAGCGCTTTTTAAGGAAGATAATGAATCTCTCAGACGACCTAAGAAAGAGTGACGAACTTTTGGCTCACCTTACCGCGAAAGGTATGGAGCCCGTGACAACAGAGCATCCACCGGTTTTTACGGTCGAAGAAGCTCGCAAATTGCGGGGCCAGATAGATGGTGTTCACACC
Source organism: Bradyrhizobium sp. RDI18 (assembly GCF_043203335.1). Taxonomy (NCBI): domain Bacteria; kingdom Pseudomonadati; phylum Pseudomonadota; class Alphaproteobacteria; order Hyphomicrobiales; family Nitrobacteraceae; genus Bradyrhizobium; species Bradyrhizobium sp. RDI18. The sequence goes on from NZ_JBICRN010000008.1 coordinate 2,664,875, forward strand.
AAGAATCTATTTCTTCGAGATGCAAAAAGGAACTACTTTCTGTTGGTGACTGACGAAGATGCTATCGTAGACTTGAACGCGCTAGCACGGAAAATCGGTGCACGAGGGAGGCTGTCCTTTGGCTCTCTCGAAGCGCTGTTGGAGCTGTTGGAAGTTCAGCCAGGTTCAGTATCGTTGTTGGCAGCATGTAACGACACCGCGGTGCGGGTAACCGTAGTGCTGGATGAACGAATACTCAGCGGGCGGGTCATTAACTGTCATCCTCTTACCAACACGCGCACGACTTCTTTGTCGCAAGAGAACGCCATCGCGTTCCTTAGATCTTCTGGTCACGATCCAATCGTTGTTTCCTTGGGGGCCGACGGCGACATCTGAATCTTGCCTGAGCATCAACGCGGAATGGCTCCAACAGACGGAGTTCCTGTTCCCGGCGACACCAAATACTCGTTTAACGTGGCCTCCTCACTTCCGGTCGGAAAGAAACAATTCGAGCATCCCACGAATTGTGCGGTTTGACCAGTATGCACTCCGTTAGCCTCTACCCCTGCGTATCGCGGGGGATTCTTCGGCTCGAACTCGTCACTCTCGTCACAGAGGCGTCCTACCTACGCGTCAAGGCGGATTATTCGGCGGCGGGCGGAGCCAAAAACTTCACCCGTCACGATTTGCTGTCACGATTTGCGGAAGGATCCCATCCTTTGGGGACGGAGACGTCCGCGACATCATGCCGACGCCCGGACGAATAACCGAAGGATGCAAAGTGTTGGCAGCGCGCATGAGGTTGAGAACGCCGGCACGCGCGGTTGTGGTTGGTATTGGTCCGAAAGACCGGATGAAGTCGTTGATAAAAGGCTTGGCGAAGAAATACCTCGTCGAAGGAAATTGAATTGAAGCCAGGGAAGATCGCAGGCGACCACGACACGAGAACACGGCCGATTTCGCAGACCGCGCTGTAGTGGGTGCCGTGACACGTGCGTCGCCTCTTCACCGAATGCACTCAAGTGTTGTACACATGCGACCTCGATTGTCGTATCGCTAGATAAATCGGCGTGGGGCGCTAAAACGATTGTGCATTGGGCGACGAGTCTCGAAGTGGAGTCCTGCATGATAGTTTCGAGGGCGCGAATTGATGTCTAGCTACAGCGATCGGGGATGCCGGAAAGTAGGGGATCAAAGTCGACCCTCGTCCACCGCTTCACCCGGCTCGCTTGGGCAACAGGCCGATACGATTTTTGTGCATGGCCTCAGAGTGCGCGTCGTTGTCGAGAATGGTAATATAGGAACAAAAACGAGGCAGCATGATCAAGATATCCTTCTGAACCTGGACATATCAACGGATCTCAGTCGACCTGCTGTCACTGACAGCCTGGCAGACACAATCAACTACGCCGATATCGTTGCCAAGATTGCTGAGATCGCTGGCAAGGAAGCATATTGCTCGATAATGAGTGCATGCGCAGCATTCAGAGCTGGTCCCGGTCGTCTGAACAGAGTTTCCGCGTCGATAGGTGGAGCCTCTGCCGGGGTTAGGCTGCCATGCGGAGTGGCAGCGGGGTGAAGTAGGCGTGATCCGGCGTGCTGCCGTCAAGACTCGAATGGGGACGCCTGCTGTTATAGAAGTCGAGATATCGGCCGATCGAGCTGCGCGCCTCGCTGACGCTGTCATAGGCCCGCAGGTACACCTCCTCGTATTTGATGCTGCGCCAGAGCCGTTCGACAAACACGTTGTCCCGCCATGCGCCCTTGCCGTCCATGCTGATCGCGATGCCGTTGTCGGCGAGCACGCCGGTAAAAGCCTGTCCGGTGAACTGCGAGCCCTGATCGGTGTTGAAGATGTCCGGCTTGCCGTGACGAGCCAAGGCATCCTCCAGCGTCTCGACGCAGAAGGTCGCTTCCATGGTGATCGACAGCCGCCACGACAGAACACGACGTGTTGCCCAGTCCAGCACCACGGCGAGATAGACGAAGCCACTCGCCATCGGGATGTAGGTGATGTCCATCGCCCAGACCTGGTTCGGTCGCGTGATCTCCATGCCGCGCAGCAGGTATGGATGGATCTTGTGGCCGGGCTCGGGTCTGGTGGTGCGCGGACGGCGATAGAGCGCCTCTATCCCCATCCGCCGCATCAGCGTCTTGACATGCCGGCGGCCGATCTTGCACCCCTCGGCAGCCAGCAGGCCTCTCAGCATTCGCGAACCGGCGAAGGGAAACTCCAGATGCAGCCGGTCGAGACGCCGCATGATCGCGAGATCGGCGTCCGGCACCGGCCGCGGCAGGTAATAAACGCTGCCGCGGCTGATCTGCAAAACTTCCGCCTGCCTGGTGATCGACAGATCATGCTCGCGGTCGATCATCGCTTTGCGCTCAGCAATCCCGCCTTGGTGAGCGCTCCTTCTAAAAATCGTTCTCCAGCGTCAACTCCCCGATCTTGGCATGCAGCGACTTCACATCGATCGCAGGCGTGGCCGGCGCAGCGCTGCCAGATCCAAAAACTCCGGAAGCGCCGCCCTCCAGCTGCGCCTTCCACGCCGTAATCTGATTGGGGTGGACGTCGAACTGCTCGGCAAGCTGAGCTATCGTCCGGTCGCCCTTGACGGCGGCAAGCGCCACCTTCGCCTTGAAGGCCGGTGTGTGGTTCCGGCGTGCTCGTCTGCTCATCGTCACTCCTGATTCGCAGGCACCAGCGTGCCCGCTGTCAGGCAGAAACTCCACTTATCGACCTGTTCAAATTTGCGGAGCCGGCTCTTTCGCTGATGCCATACTCAGGTGTGACGCCCGAATATTCTCAGTCAGAGCGACCGTCAGCACCTCCTGTGCCTCAGGTGATCTGTTTCTTTCCGCGGCAGGGGCTACGGTCGAGCGCAAGCGTGCCCAGCCATTCCAAAGTGTGAAGCGGTAAACCTGACCTCTAAGCCAGGCACTCTCAAAGCATGGCTTATTTTTATTGCAGATAGGGACGGCGTTCCTTTTGAAGAAAACCAGTCCAGTCCGGAAAGCACCGATCGAGCGCTTCCGTCCCTGAGGCAGGTCCGTCCGCAGATAGTGCGGCTGCAGCATCTTGTCTATTCTGAATGATCGCCCGGATGGTATCGGCCCCTCCGCTCCTCATGGCTGAAGGCGAACATCCAAACGAAGCGCGGAAGAGTCGGTTGAAGTGGGACGGGTCAGAGAAACCCGCCTCGGACGCAATTTCCGTGACGCTTTTGGTCGAGTTGGCGAGCAGCCAAAGACCGTAATAAGTGCGGAGGTCTCGCGAAAATTCTTGAATGCTCTTGCCAGCAATCTTCCGAAAAAGCCTCTCAAGCTGACGCTTCGATAGTCCGATCTTTGCCGCGATTTCTTCAACTTTTGGCGGGTTGCTTAGGTTCTGCTCGATCAGCAACATGGCGCGCTTAACTCTCTCATCAGCCACTGGACCAACTCCCGGAGGCTGAGGCTGAGCATCAAATGCAGAGCGCGCCTTGTCCGTGAGCATGATGTGCAGGCCCTTCTGCACCAAACCCGGCCCTAGATGACGCTCGATCATCCATGCGCCGAGATCGAGAGCAGCCAAACCGCCCGAGCATGTTATGAAATGTCCGTCCACGACAAACAGTTGATCCGCGACCGGAACGACACCTATGTACCTCTCAAGAAAGTCGAAGAAGTGAAACCAACTGACGCAACATTTGCGTCCCTTTAGAGGCCGGCCTCGGCAAGGGCGAAGCTGCCGGTACATACGCCGACGAGCGAGATACTTGCCGCTGCGGCTTTCTGCAGAAACCTCAACACCGAGGGATCGTAATGTATTTCTCTGCCGAGTAGGCCCCCGATCACGACAACATAGTCAAATCTCTCGGGCTGACTGAATGTTTCCCACGGAACAACCTGGAGGCCGCAGCTCGATGTAATCGGATTAAGGTCAGCCCCGAGCACGGTCCAAGAGCATCGCTGGGGCCGACTCCGATCTCCTTCGTCGGCCGAAAGTCTTAAAAGGTCTACCATGCAAGAGAACGCTGTCAGCGTAAAATTTGGCAACAGAACAAAACCAACCGACAACGAGTTTCGTGGTGCCTTCTGCTTGTGCCTGTTCGGCTGGTTCATCTCACCCTCGCAAATCGGCTGAGCGCCCCATGATGCGTGTCATCACGCGGCTTTTGCGTCATCGTTCGCACCCGTGAGCATCGCTAAGATAGCTACTGTACCCGGGACTGCTGATTGCTCGCAGGCGAAGAAAGGTCGGGCCTAAATGGCAATCCAGCACGGCAGCTCCGAAACAATGATTTAGGGCATTCCGGTATCGGCCGTCGGGATTGCCCCGCGCCGAATTCTCTAGGTGGGCATCAAGGGTGAGCATGTCGAACGACCGCCTTAGCCGCAAAGACGTCGAATTGTCTCTTGACAAACTGGCAGAGTTTGACAAAATGTCAAGAGACTGTGTTAGTTGATGAGTTTACCGGAAACCGAGCAGATGGAGCGATAGCCGACCATCGCATTTGGTTCATGGCTGCCGGTTGCCGACCCGATACTCGTACTTTGGGTATCGCGTCGGAGGATCCACCTAATTCGGCGGGCCGCGATAGATTCGTTGTGCAAAGACCACCCTCGTCCCGAAGCCCATGCTTGTCGAGAGCGCTCTTTAGCAGCGCGCGGTCGACCCGCAACGCCGCGCCCGAGCAGCAGCCATTCCTGACCGAATGCATTGGTCGCGGTATCTCGATGAACTTAGCGGTTCCGTTCACGTCCCAAGCGAGGTCGCTCACCGCCCATTTGCGCCGGCTTGCCAGACGGCAGCAAGCTCAATGCGTGTCGCGACTGTGATATCGGATCGACGCATCCATCCTGTCCACATCCGAAATCATCGAGGATAAGAATTCGCCCAAGAGCACCGCTCTGCTTTCACATCATCTTGGGCTTTGACAACGGCCGAAGCTGGCGCAGGTGAAGGTATTCGCGGGTTCGGAAATGCAAATGACTCAACTTAAGTCGGCTTCCAGCAGTGGCGCCGAGCAACTGCTACTCACGCTTTCGTGCCCTGATCGACCCGGCATAGTTGCGTCGATTTCACGCCATCTGCATGGGTGCGGTGGAAACATACAAGAGGCGCATCAATATAGCGATCCGGAAACGGGGCAGTTTTTCATGCGGGTGGTCTTTGATATTCCCGAGCAGGCCGAGCTTGACTCAATCTGTAGTGGTTTCGAGGGCATCGCTGCTACTTTTGGGATGAAGATCAGTCTTCGCCGCCGCCGGGTTCGACAAAAGGTGCTGGTTCTCGCGTCGAAATCTGATCACTGCCTCGCCGACATTCTGTATCGTTGGCGGACAGGAGAACTGGATTTTGAACTTGCCGGGATCATATCGAACCATCCCCGCGAAACCTACGCTCATCTTGATTTCAACGGCATCCCGTTCGACTATTTTCCTGTCACCACAGAAACCAAGGAAGATCAAGAACGTCAAATTTGGGAGGCTGTACAAGTCCGGAAGGTCGACCTGGTAGTTTTGGCAAGATACATGCAAATTCTTTCTGATTCTCTCTCTGCGAGACTGGCAGGATGTTGCATAAACATACATCATTCGTTCCTGCCTGGGTTCAAGGGCGCGAAGCCTTATCATCAAGCTCATTCGAGAGGGGTGAAGCTGATAGGCGCTACCGCGCACTACGTTACTGGTGATCTCGACGAGGGCCCAATCATCGAGCAGGGCGTAGAGCGAATCTCTCATCATGATACTCCCGATGACCTTGTACGAAAGGGACGGGACATCGAGCGACAGGTGCTCTCGCGAGCCATTGCGTGGCATTTGGATGGGCGCGTTCTTCTAAATGGCCACAAGACTGTGGTCTTTCGAGATTGACCGGGTAATGGCAGCTCAGATCATAGACGGCAACGCCATCGCCGCCGTCCTTCGCCAGCAAGTAGCCTCGAAAGTCGACCGGTTTGTAGCCACCTACAATACCGTACCGGGCCTTGCCGTTGTCCTTGTGGGCGAGGATCCGGCAAGTAGCATCTACGTCAAAAGTAAGATTCGCTACGCCAATCGGGTCGGCATTTACTCATTTGAACACCGCTTGCCCGCGTGCGCGACTGAGCAAGAGTTGATCGAGCTGATCCTTGCTCTTAATGAGGATCCGGCTGTCGATGGCATACTTGTTCAGTTGCCGTTGCCTCCGCACATAGATCGTTGGCGCGTGTTGGAATCTATCGATGTGGGCAAAGACGTTGACGGCTTTCATCCGTATAATGCAGGGCGAGTCTCCGTCGGTCGTCCCATGCTGGCGCCGTGTACGCCGCTGGGCGTAATTCACCTGATCCGTACAGTGCTCGACGACCTCGATGGCCTCGACGTCGCGGTAGTCGGACGGTCAAACTTGGTAGGAAAGCCCGTTGGTGTGCTGCTTGGCGATGCTGGCTGCACCGTCACAGCTGCGCAACTTCAAACGAGGGACCTACCCGGCATATGCAACCGGGCCGATGTGATCGTGGTTGCAGCTGGATCACCGGGGCTTATTCGCGGTCATTGGGTCAAGCCGGGCGCGACAATAATCGATGTGGGGATCAATAGAGTTTTCCCACCCGGCGTCCCAAGTCGAATTGTCGGCGACGTTGATTTCGAACAAGCACGAGAAAGGGCAGCCTACATTACTCCCGTCCCTGGAGGTGTAGGACCAATGACAGTCGCTTACCTTCTCAGGAACACGATGACCGCCGCAGAGTCTAGACGAACCGCTCGTAATTCGCGAGTCTCTGCGGGTTAACGAGAACTAATCCCGTACCACACGTACGCCCAAGTCCCCTTTTCTGAAAAGCCGATCGCGCCTGCCGCAGAACATAAGCTCACGGTCGGCCGATGAGCGTTTTAGTCGAGACATGCCCGACGAGGTCCGGTTCGTCAGTGCGACACGCACTCTAGCTCGGCTTTGATGCCGGTGACTGATTTACATCAGAGTTCCCACCGATTTGCCTCGCAGAGCTATCGGTTTCGAACAATTAGTTTTGTCAGCGTTCGGATCGCAGTTCTAAGATCCTCATCCGGAATACCCTCAATCTGCTTCTCCTGAAACAGGTGCCAACGGCGTCTGATCGCTTCTCGCAGCTGCTTTCCCCCAAGGCTCAGCCTTACGCGTCCATCAGGCTCCAAGATCAGAAGTGACCGCGTCTTAAGTTCGTTAAGCGCGTCTTCCGCTTCACGTTGGCCGAGGTAGGTAGCGGTCGCTAGCGTGTCAAGTTTGGTATCCGGCGCCAAATAGACTTGAGCTAAAATCCGGGCCTCGGCAGTCGTAACACCTTCCGCAAACCGATGTTCGTCGAAGCGCGCAGACATCACATTGTGCGCCTCAAATATCAAGGGAACGATCTGATTGTCAAAGCTGTCGAGCGCCGGAGTTTCTTCTGACCCTGGGGTCGGCGAGATTGACGGATGGCTGGAGGCGATACCATACCCGCCGTGCACAAAGAGCAGTGGCTCGCATTGATACCGCCTGACATGTTCTGCCCGTCCAATCAGAATCACGTGGTCACCTCCGTCGTAACGGGCAACGCATTCGCACTCAAGATTGACAACGCACCCCTCAATCAGTGGTACGTTGGATAGTCCTTCATGCCATCGGATCTCAGCGAACTTGTCATCGGACTTGCTAGCAAAGTGGCTGGCGATGCGTGTCTGATCCACCCCCAGCAGGTTGACAGCAAACCGGCCACACTTCTCGAACAATCTGAAACTACGCGAAGCCCGGCTGATCGACCAAAGAACAAGGGGGGGGTCGAGCGAAACCGAAGTGAACGAATTAACCGTTACGCCGGCGCGTTCTCCATCGACCGCAGTGGTTATGATTGCAATTCCGGTGGCATACTGACCTAAACAGCGCCTGAACAGACGCGGGTCTTCCGCCGGATTGCCTTCCTCTATTAGTGCCCCGGGGCTGGGTATACCCGCCGTTGCAGCGCTTTTAACCGTTATGGACATTGGTGCACCGATTCGACAATTGATTGGCGATGGCATCAAGCCGACTGGCTCTCACGAGCCGCCTGATTCTGATAGCGGCTCGCCGGGGTATGGAGCCCTAGATTCTCGCGAAGAGTCTTGCCTTCGTACTCATCTCGGAACAGACCTCTCCGTCGAGATCTCGGGCAGCACCAATTCTACGAAATCGTTCAGGCCATGCGGCAAGTGCGTGGGTGTGATATTGAAGCCATCGGCCGCACCGCCGTCCATCCAAGCTTCCATTTCGTCGACGATGTCAGCCGGCGTACCGACTACCGTGTTGTGCTCCTGGGCCATGCCGAGCTTCTTGTACAGCTGGCGTATCGTCAGCCCCTCGCGTTGAGAAAGCTCCCAGTACATTTGCGCACTGCTCCGCAGTCCCACACTTTCGAGATCTGGCTTCGGCACCGGCCCATCGAGCGGCAGGTGCGAGAGATCGCCAAAAGAGCGGTAGAGCATTGCCAGTCCTACCAGCGGATCGACGAGCCCTTCGAGCCGCTCAAACTTTGCTCTAGCCTCGGCACGCGTGGGCGCGACTATCGGCGTCAGGCCGGCCAGCATCAATAGGTCGTCGCGATTACGACCATAAAGAGGTAGCCGCGCCTTCACTGAGTTATAGTAACTCTTTGCCGACTCGATTTCCTTTTTGGCGGCGAACACGATGTCACAGTATCGGGCAGCAATTTGTTGTCCGACTTCCGAAGTGCCCGCTTGGACCAAGATCGGTCTTCCTTGGGGGGAACGACGCACACTGAGTGGGCCACGCACCGTAAAGTGCTTACCGCTGTGATTGAGGACATGAAGCTTCCTTTCATCATAGAAGATACCAGCCTGCTTATCGCAAACGAAGGCATCGGCATCCCAGCTATCCCAGAGTCCTGTTACAACGTCGACGAACTCCTCGGCTCGTTCATATCGCGTGTCATAATCCAAGTGCTTGGCACGATTGAAATTCCAAGCTTCCTGGTCAGACCAAGAGGTGACCACATTCCAACCTGCCCTGCCCGCGCTGATCTGGTCCAGCGAGCCAAATTTTCGCGCGATGTGGTAGGGCTCGTTGTAGGTGGTGGAGGCCGTGGCAATAAGGCCGATATGCTTCGTGAGAGGCGCTAGCGCTGACAAAAGGGTTAGCGGCTCAAGCTCGACGTTCTGACGGCTTCTACAGAGACTACCGCGCGGATTGTCGTCAGAACGGATACCGATGCCGTCGGCCAAAAAGACCAAGTCGAGCTTGTTGCGTTCGGCGGTTTCGACAATGTCGAGAAAACAACGGAAATCCGAACTACCGTCTGGCTGTACCTCTGGAAGTCGCCAAGAGCCGCCATGGTAACCCATGTAGCGCATCGAGATCCCAAGCCTCATCTTACGTTTGGTCATGATCGTCGACCCCTCCATGTTGCGATGGTTAGCGCTGGCTTACGGATGTTTGCCAAGCTGCAAAGTCCACCATCGACCACTTGCCGCAGCTCACAAGTCATTTCTCTAATGACCTAAGCCCCACCATCGCGCCCTGTAAACGCCGAAAAAAAACTAACTTTGCTGTAAGCCCTGCTTACTCCAGACGGGTTACTGCGGACGAGCTAGCGCTGGCTTTCCTGTTATTCAGCACTTCACTGCGTTTGAGTTCTTCGACACGAGTTCGCTCCAAGCATTCCGAGCTCGGCCGTGTATGCAAGCAATGCAGGAATCATGCTTTTACGGGCCACACACGTCGATCGGCGCGTTACGAACGCCCGACGACGAGTGAAGCTGGCTTCCCGCTCAGTCCAAAGGCTGATCACTTTCGCGATCATGCATGCAGCGGTCCAAACGGCTAGGACCGCTCGTGTTGCCTGCTTCAGTCCTGGTCCATCTTACCAGCCGCAACACTATTCCCGTCCCATACAGCTAAAGCGTCCCTCGATTGCGCGCTACGGGCAGTACTAGCTCGCGAGGGATAAGACCAAAGTTCAGGGCAAAGCTGAGGCTGCGTTCGAGCGGAGCGTAACGACCGCTGCCAGGAGAAACGCCAGCGCGGCTATCGTCCTGACAAGACCGCAAACCGACTACGTTTTCATCTCCGGTCCCGGCCTCCTCAGCTTGATCAAGCGACCTAGTCGCCTAGCCAAAAGGTTCTGTTCTCAACCTCGAATGGCTCAGTCGGCGCTGCTCGATGTGCGAGCCGCAAGTCGAATGATCTGCTTACGGACCAGCCAATCATTTACAGATCAACTCGATCACTGACCTTGAAGCAGCGCGTAATCCAGTCAATGAAAGCACCTGCAGCAGGAGAGCGTATGCCGTGGCGCGGAGTTACTAGATGGAAGGCATGTCGCACAACCTTAGGTGAGAGCACAGGCTGAACCAACGTCCCGTTCGCCAAGAAACGATCGATCAGCGGTGGGCCGAGCAACGCAAAACCTTGGCCATCCAGAGTTGCCTGTACGAGGTTCGTGTAGGTGTTGACAGTGATACCACCAGGTAGCTTGCCAACGTGAATGCCTTGGGTGCGGAACCAAGATGACCAACGCGTCTGCTCTTCGTAAGGACCGTCTAGTTCGATGAGAGGGTGCCTTACAAGGTCTGCAGCCTCGATTTCACGTAGACCACAGGCGTTCAAATAACTAGCCGTGCAGGTCGGGCTGATCTCCTCTCGCACAAGCAGCGTCGAATCTAAATCTAAGAATGGCGGCTCTCCATAACGAATGCCGAGATCGATGTTCTCTTGAGCCAGGTTAAGAGCGGTATCAGAAACGATAAAGCGCAATTCGATCTTTGGGTGGAGAGTCTGAAATGTAGTGATATTTGGCAGAAGCCAATACGTGGTGAAGCCCGGGGTTGCGCTGATGCTGACTACGTTGGATTCGGCCTTTTTGCTGATGTCTATCGTCGCATCTAATACCTGCGCGAGTGCCGCCGACACCGCCTTGTGATAACGAGAACCGACGTGGGTTAACGCTACCGATCGTTGTTTACGATAAAAAAGAGGGGCTCCGATGAAGCTCTCCAACGCTTTGATTTGCTGACTCACTGCCACCCGCGACACGCTTAGTTCGTCAGCCGCCTGGGTAAAGCTGAGGCACCGTCCAGCTGCTTCAAATGTGATGAGAAGAGAGGGCGGCGGAAGCACGAAGCGTAGCCGTTGCATAAAGCCGTACTTACCAGTTGCTCGCCAGTTTTGCAACTTCACAGACGCTCAACCACCTGTGAATCCCTCTATCTAGCAGGCTGCGGTTCGCAGAACCAAAGGGCGCGTCCAAAAGAGATAGTAAAGTAGAGCTGACGTGCCAGCAAATTTCCTTTTCTTCGCGACGATTCTGACCGGATGGCTGCTTGGAGGTAGAGCGCTCTGATATGAGGGCCTGCCCCGCCCCCTTTCGTAATCGCGGGCTCCGGATTTCCGTTCGCTTGATGTCCCCGGATGCAAAACGTGGGCTCTGTCTCAGCGCAGGCAACGAGGACGACCGCTCGACTTGTCCCACAGCCTCCGTCTGGAATTAAGCACACTTATGCGCATACATAGCGTTCCTAAGCACCTGCTGCTAAGGCGTGAGTGCGTCCGCCGAACTACTTGGTGGTTTTTGCGATATGAGACGTCGGCTTGTTCTTCGGGCCCTCTTCCTTCGCTGAGAGGAGGCCCTCCGGACGTCCGTGTCGTTGCGTGATGAGCTGAGGTCTATCATCGGCGGGGCGGCTATCACGGGCAACAGACGATCACAATCCGATCCGCGGTACAACGAGCGCGTCGAGGGCAAGCACTCCCTCCGACGTCGCAACGAGCGGATTAACATCAATTTCAGCGATTACGTCGGCAAGATCCTTCGCAAGCACAGAGAAGCGCGCGATCGCGTCCGCGAGCCGGTTAAGATCGACCGGGGCCTTGCCACGCGCCCCGTCGAGAAGCGGGCGCACGCGCAGCCGACTGAGAAGTTGACGGGCCGTTGTCGGACCGAATGGGGCCAGCGCATGCTGAGCATCGCGCAATACCTCAATCCATATCCCGCCTGCAGCGACCACCACGAGAGGCCCAAATTGCGGATCGATTGTCAGGCCGAGTGCCAATTCGACGCCTTTAGGTGCCATCCGGGTGACGAGAACGCGCGGACCGATGCGGGATGCAAGATCTTCCCAGGCAGCCTTCACTGCGGATTCGTCTGTGAGGCCCAATTTAACGCCATCGCGTTCCGTCTTATGAAGGATTCCGGGCTCCGCCGTCTTGAGTACAGCTGGAAAGCCGACCTCACGGGCGGCCGCGACAGCCGCGTTGGCTGACTCCACAATCCTAGACGGCAGATTCGCGATACCATAGTCGGCGAGCAGCTCTAGTGCCTCGGCTTCGCCCAGAGGCGTCCTGCCACGCAGTGAGGAGGACCAATCTTTACCCGGAGCCGGACACGGCGCAGGATCGGCAATACGCGCCAAGAAATCACGATGAGCCAACATGTTGCGCACCGCCTTGAGCGCCGGCAAGGTGCCGTCCAGGACCGGTATTCCCTCCTGCGTCAGGGCAAGGGAGGCGTGAGGGTTCCGTACGCGGCTGAAGTTGCTCGCATACGCGATGGGTTTGTCGGTTCGAGCAAAGGTGCGGCGCGCCGCCTCGACAAAGCCGTTGTGCACTTGATTTCCATCGCGGAGGTCATTGAAGAAGACACCGACAGCAGCATCAGGATCATCTACCAAGCTTGTGAAACAATCAGCGAATCGTTCGACAAACTCGTCGCCCGTGCCCCATGCATCAAGCGGGTTAATGGGCTCAAGCCCGTGCTCCAACCGCGCGGCAAGACGCGACACAGTGGTCTGACCAATCTTGGCGAAGGGAACCCCGACATTGTCGGCGAGATCTACGATCATCTCCCGCTCGCCGCCGGAGTCCCCCGATCGCCACAAGGCCGCCCTTTGCGGCCCGCCGCGGCTGCGCGAATAGCAGCAACGACGTGGCTAGTTCATCGAGCGTGTCGACCTGCAAGACGCCGTAGCGATCGAACAGCGCCCGATAAGCAGCGTCGTTCCCTGCAATGGCTCCCGAGTGGCTGACCGCGAGGGCAGCACTGGCCTCGGTCCGACCAACCTTCAGGACCACCACAGGAACAGCCTTCATCGCTGCTTTCTCGAGCGCTGCCACGAAACCGCGCGGATCTCGCACTTCCTCAAGGAAGAGGCCAATGACGCGTGTTTCCGGCTGGTCAAGTGCATAGTCCATGTAATCCGCGGCTGTCGTCGTCAGCTCCTGCCCCGCAGAGATCGCCAGATTGAAACGAAAGCGTGGGTCATTATGCGCCAGGGCGCCAAACGCAGAACCGGCGTGGCTGATAAACGTGATCCCACCGGCTAACGGCTCGCGCTCCGTAGCGAACGCCGAAGCCCAGACCCGCGCGGCATCGTTATAGAAGCCCATGCAGTTGCCCCCGCAGATCTGCAGTCCGGCCTCGCGGGCCAAGCGCGCGATCCTTTTAGTAAGCGGTGGGTGGGTGTCGTTTTCAAGATAACCGCTGGCGAAGATCACGGCCGCACGCGCTTTCGCAGCTATGGCCTCCTTTACAGCCTCTTCAAGTCGCACATTAGCGACGGACAGAATCGCCAGATCGACTGACTTTGGCAGTGCCGCCATTGAGGACCAGCACTGATGCTCTTGAATCCGTTCGTACTTCGGATTCACCGGATAGATTTCGCCCGTGAATCCCGCTTTTGCGATCATGCGCAGCATGTCATTCCCAGGTGTATCCGGGCGGGGACCGGCACCAATGAAGGCAATAGAGCGGGGCGCCAAGAGCGGGGCGAGCCTGTGAGACATTTAGAGAGTACCTTGATTTTCGCGCTTCAGTTGCGCGACGAGGTGCGGGTCGACTTACGATGCTTTGCTTCCCCAGTCGCGAGCTTAAGATAGTGGTAGACAGCAGCGCGGCTGATCCCAAGCCGTTCGGCAATTTCGCGCACCGTGCCTCGCATTTGAAACACACCCTGTTCGTGCAAACGTCGCATTAGGTCGATGCGATCTTCACGGTCGAGGAGGTGAGGCGGACGATTGCACTCCTCAAGGCTGCTATCGATTACTTGCCGAAGTGGGAGCGAACTCGGCAAGAAGGTCTCGTGAATCTCTTTCGGATGCGGCTCTGTTCGAGTGAGCTGGGTAATTGCTCTTTGAGCCATAAGCAGGTCGCTGGTACAAAAATTGATTGCAAGGTAAGCGACTGTTTTCCCATTAACCACGACGGGCAGCACGCTAACCCTCAGCTGCCTGCCATCTGGAGCAACCGACCCGTAGTTGAACAACGGCTCTCGGAGATCCTGCAACTCGGCATTGCCTACGGCGATGCGTGTCATAAGGTCGCCCACGCCCCGGCGGGTAACGTGCCCGTTGCCTATAGCAAGAATACGAGGCGGCGAGGCGCGATTGTCGTGCAGCACGACCTCGCAATCTTTTGTTAAGCTGCGCGCGATCTGAGGCACGAGCTGAGCCAGGGCCTCCAGGATATCTTGCGCCCGCTGTTCGTCCTGCCCCCTTGGCCGGTCCGTGCCGTTTCCCGCCTTGCGCTTCATCGCTCAGCCCTCCCTGCGCACTGCCGGCACTTCAAGTGCTTGCCGGCTACGGACCGCCCAAGAATTTGGCCCACGCGATCGACAATCCATCACTACTTTTCTGAAACAAAGATCTCCGCCATTCGAGCGTCGGTCCTTGTTATCGTGTCGTACCAAAGTTGCGATCTGGGCATCAAGCGTCAGCATGTCGAACGAACCGCATTGCTCGCCCACTCGGCGAACGTATTGACAAAATGACATAGTTTGACAAAATGTCAAGAAGGAACGTCGCTCCGAGACACATTGAAGACGAACAGTATCGATCGTGATGGATGCGAGCAAGATGACCAAGAAAATGCTGAACCGTCGCGATTTCAACAGATCGCTTCTCGGTACCGGCGCGGCACTCGCGGTCGACGGGGTGCCAGTAGGCATCGCATCCGCGCAACCAAGGCGCGGTGGACGGCTACGCGTCGCGGCTCACGTCCAAGGCGCTCAGGACGCGCTCGATCCTGCGAAATTCACTCAAAGCACAGATTATGCGCGCGGCTTCATGCTCTACAACGGGCTCACCCGCATCGATGAGGCTGGGGAAGCTGTGCCCGAACTCGCGGAGTCGTTCGAGGCAAGTGGTGACGTAACCGAGTGGTATTTCAAGCTTCGGAAAGGCGTGACATTCCAAGACGGGAAGACGTTCGACGCCGATGATGCCGTGTACTCGATCATGCGTCATAAGGACCCGAAGGTTGCCTCTGCTTCCAAGGGCCTGGTCGAAGACATTGTGGACGTGACGGCAGACGGAAAGGACGGTGTCCGGATCAAGCTCAGTGCGCCGAATGCCGACATCCCTGTCCTGCTCGGTACGTTCGGCTTTCTGATCGTAAAGAATGGGGCGACCGACTTCTCGACGGCCGTCGGGACTGGTCCTTTCCGGCTCAAAGAGTTCAAGCCAGGCGTCCGCACGGTGGTCACTCGGAATGAGAACTACTTCAAGTCGGGCCGGCCCTATCTCGATGAGATCGAGTATTTCGGCATCGCAGATCCAGTCGCGCGGCTGAATGCCCTGATCGCCGGCGATATTCACATGATGTCGGATCTCCGGCCGAATGCGATCGACGAAGCAAAAAAAGCGTCAGGAATTGAGGTGTTCTCCACCCGTTGCCCACGCTTCGTTCAGTTTGCGATGATGTGTGATCGGGCGCCAACGAACAATCTCGACTTCCGCCTCGCCGTCAAAAACCTGCTCGATCGCGAACGGATTGTGAATCAGATCTTGAAGGGCTACGGCGTCGTCGCGAATGATCACTTCGTGATGCCGCAGAGCCTGGTGTACAACAGCTCTCTGCCGCAGCGCGGGGTCGACATCGACAAAGCAAAGTTCCACTTGAAAAAAGCGGGCATGGAGAACGCCAGTGTTGAGCTCCACGTTTCGGAAGCCGTTCAGAATAGCATTGAGATGGGGCTTCTGTTGCAACGCGAGGCCGCTCGTGCCGGACTTACGATCAGCCTGAAGCGCGAACCATCCGACGGCTACTGGTCGAATATCTGGATGAAGCGCCCCTTCCATGCTGTTCAATGGAATCCGCGGCCGACGGAGAGTATCATGGCGACGCTGGTTTGGAAGTCGGACGCGAAATGGAACGACACCCAATTCAAGGATGTGCGCCTCGATCACCTCATCAATACTGCGCGCGGCACTGTCGACCTGGCCAAGCGCAAGGAACTGTTCTGGGAAATCGAGAAGATCATCTACGAGCAGGGCGGGAGTGCAATCCCCGCCTTTGTCAATTACCTTGATGCGATTTCGAGCAAGGTGAAGGGGCTGAGCCCCATCCCAACGGGCAATCTTGGCGGCTTCAACTTCGCCGACAGCGTTTGGCTCGAGAACTAACTGGTCACCTCCTTGCGGCGGTGAGGGACATCATCGCGCCATCGAAAGAGTAAGCCGATGATCCAGTTGATTGCTCACGGCGGAACACATCCACCCCCGACCATGCATCAAGATGCCGAAACCACGAGACTAAGCGTCACCGCGCTAGCCGCCATCTTTTCGTTTTCTGTAGCTGTGTGCAGTCGGGTCATCGCACCAAAGGATGGAAACATCTCTGCAAATTTCGCTAGACCGGCAGTGCCGCACTCATGTTCGGCACCTCGGCGGCACTTTCTCTCGCGCTTCGTCGATCGGGCCGGCATGGGCATGATCAACCCGGATACCCGCGCGTATCTTTCTCGGCTTGTTCGTTGGGATTGGTCGCGGCCTCCTCGTTTCCTTCAAACTAGGGACAGTCACCTCCTTTTGTGCGCGCCGATTCTCGGACTCAGGCGCACATGTTCTCGAGGTCGAGCGTCCTCATCGCCGCAATTCCGCCGGTACCTACGACTCGTGTGTGAGGGGCCAATCCACGCTTTGGAGTACGGGAACGGTGGCTAATCGAGGTACGTGCATGCGAATGGGAGTGGACCAAATGAATGGTGCGGAAAGTCTGGTTAGAACCTTGGTGCAGGGTGGCGTTGAGGTTTGCTTCACCAACCCAGGAACCTCCGAGATGCACTTCGTCGCTGCACTCGATCGAGTGGAGGGCATGCGTTGTGTGCTCGGCTTGTTCGAGGGCGTCGTAACTGGGGCGGCCGACGGCTATTTCCGCATGAAGGGTAAGCCGGCGTCGACTCTTCTGCACCTCGGCCCCGGCCTCGCCAATGGCCTCGCCAACCTGCACAACGCCAAGAAGGCGCATTCTGGCATTGTCAACATCGTCGGTCAGCACGCGACCTATCACATTAGCTACAATGCACCCCTGACCTCAGACATCGAGGGCTTGGCACGGCCGATGTCCGGTTGGGTACGCACTTCGTCCAACGCCAAAGCGGTGGCATCCGATGGCGCTGCAGCAATCGCCGCTGCGAAGAGCTCACCGCCCCAGATCGCGACCTTGATTCTCCCCGCCGATACCGCCTGGAACAAGGCCGAGGGTATCGCCGAGGTACCCGAGGACATTCGGGGCGTTAGCTATTCGTCGGAGGCTGTGGATCAGGCCGCGCGCCTCCTCCACACCGATGGTGCTCATACCCTTCTGCTCGTCACCGGCAGCGCTTTGACCGAGCATGGCCTTGCGCTCGCGCAGCAGATTGCCGGGAAGACCGGGTGCACCGTGATAGGCCAGACCTCTCATCCGCGAATAGCGCGCGGACGCGGCCGCTTCTCCATCAACCGTCTCCCCTACGCCGTCGACCAGGCCCGGTCAGTCCTAAAGGATTTCAAGCACATCGTTCTGGTCGAGGCCAACGATCCAGTCGCCTTCTTCGCTTATCCAAACAAGCCGAGCATGCTCAAGCCAGAACGCTGCCAAGTACATCGGATGACTGCCTGGGGCGACAATTCGATAGCCGCGCTGGAAGCCTTGGCGCGCGCGCTACATGCGAGTGCTCAAGACGTTGAACCGCAAGAGCTCGCCGAACTCGTCAAGCCGACGGGGGCGTTGACCCTGTCTTCAATCGCGCATGCGATCGCCTGCGCCATCCCGGAAAACGCTATTGTAGTGGATGAGTCCATCACAACCGGACGTGGCTTCTTCCCTCCAACAGCCGCTGCCCCTCCGCATGACTGGCTGCAGGACATGGGCGGCGCGATCGGCTTTTCAACGCCGATTGCCACGGGCGCTGCGGTGGCCTGTCCGGACCGTAAGGTGCTGTGCATGGTCGGGGACGGCAGTGCCATGTACACAATCCAATCGCTGTGGACGCAGGCGCGCGAGGGGCTTGACGTAGTCACTATTGTATTCGCCAACAAGAGCTACCAAATTCTGCGCGGCGAGTTCGACGGTGTCGGCGCGGGCGAGCCCGGCAAGCGCGCGCAGGACATGCTCAACATCGACCGACCGACCTCGACTTTGTCGCGCTCGCCAGGGGCATGGGCGTCCCCGGCCGCGCGGTCCAAACGGCGGACGAATTGAATAAGGCGCTCGAGCAAGCGACCCGCGAGCCCGGACCGCGGCTGATCGAAGTCCAGATATAGCACCACAGGAGCGGGCTCTGAGCGGACTGACCACAACGACGCGCTTGCGAGTGCAAGCGTCGCGCATGGACGCTCATTGCTGAGCGCCGGCGTAGAGAAACCGCATGTGCGGCTTTTCCCGCCTAAGGCTTCCGCTCGGGTGAATGGACATTTCATTTAGCCTTCAGGGATGCGCTCTGACGCTTCTTCACTCTCGTCCGGCTCGGGTTGGGACCCCGTTTGCCGATTCGAGTGCCCTTGGCTATAGGCACGCTATCGAGCGCTCGGATGCGCAACGCCGCGAAAGCATGCGTTTGCGCACGTTTTCATGGCTTACTCGCGTATACCCGAAAATCCCGGGGCTGTTCCGCTCACATCGAGCCACGCGCTGAACAACGATACCTGCCGTTCGGTTTGGCTCTCGCCAACGATGGATTTGCAGCCGTGCTCGAAAGTCCTCATCTGCGCAGGCCTGAACGTCTACCGAGGCCGGCTGAGTTATAAGGCCGTGGGCGAAAGTCTGGGGCTGCCTTTCTCATGATAGAACAAGCTGCGGCTTGATCCCAGAAGTCTGCCGGAAGTCTTTTCTTTTCCTACCTGACTTGTAAGGCCACTCTTTCGGAGTGGCATTCTTTGCGGATCTATCGCCGTGATCATCATCAGCATCTCGATAAAGCATTCGGTCTTTCAATCTGCGCGGACGATGTTAGAGCGCCTTGGAATGCATTGAGATGCGATATTCGGTATCTAACTCCAGGCCCACGCGATATTCGTGCGCCTTGATTTCCTTGGGAACGCCGACCTTCATTGCAATCTCCTGATCAGAGAGCATTTCGATGTAAACCTGCGATATAGATTTGAATAGCCGCGCAGAAATTCCGCGATTTTGACCCCGGTCATGCAGCATTCCTGACACGCCTGTTATCGGCAGGATGATTGCTGCGGTGACCTTTGCCATCGACCGGCGGCGAATGGGTTTTGAGCGATCGACAAGGAAGCACGCTGCCCGGCAGATGCGCGACTTTGTCGCCAGCCACGCCGAACTGTTCGCCGAGCTCGACAAGCCCAAGCTCACAAATCTGCCGGACCAGGCCTCCTCTTTCGCGCCTGGAAGCAATGTCAGGTCGGCCCCGACTATCGAGATCGACGGACACTGGTATTCCGCGCCGTATCGGCTTATCCGTGAGCTCGTCGATGCGCGCATCGATGACAGGAAGGTCGAGATCTTCCACAACGGCCGCAGGATCGCCAGCCACGCCCGCGCACCCAACCGGCGGGGCCACACCACCATCATCAACCACATGCCCAGCGCCCATCGGCGCTACGGCCAATGGACGCCCGCCAGAGTGATCGCCGCCGGCGAGCGGATCGGTCCGTCGACCGCCGCCTTCTTCCAGGCCGTGATCGCGGCCCGGCCACATCCTGAGCAAGGCTTCGCACCTGCTTCGGCATTCTGTCGCTGGCCAAAAGCTACCCAAAAGCTACAGCGCGCCGAGCGCGTCGACGCGGCCTGCCGGCGCGGCATTCTGATCAAGGCGCGATCCGTCGCCTCGATCCGCTCCATCCTACAGAACGGCCTGGATCGCACCTTTCTCGACGAGCCCTCCGAACACCAACCCCTGCGCCACGGCAACATCCGCGGCCGGGATTATTTCCACTGAAGCCAAGGAGACCTGTATGCTCACCCACCCCACCTAAGAACGCCTGATCGAGCTCGGTTTGGACGGCATGGCCAAGGCCTTCGAGGAGCAGCGACGATCACCTGATCTCGAAGCTTGCCGTTCGAAGATCGCATCGGGGTCGACCGGGAAGCCGCTGAACGCGACACGAGGCGGCTCACCACGCACCTCAAGCTGGCCGCACTCCGCCAGAATGCCTGCGTGGAGGACGTCGATTTGCGCACGCCGCGGGGTATGCGGATTCCAGGAATTGCGACCAGGGATTCCAATTGAACGCGACCATGCGGTCCGATCGAATGCGGCCACCTGTTCCGACGAAGGCGGCCGGGGTGTCGTTGCCGGCATGAGGAGTTGGGTCAGCTTTTTTGGGCGGCGTCAAGATTTGCGTGTTGGGCAGTTATTTTTCGCATGCTGTCTCTTTGAGGATGAGACGTGAGCGTTGTGGACGAGGCGATCGAGGATGGCATCGGCAATGGTCGACGATGACCTCGGGCCAATGCTCGATCGGCACCTGGCTGGTGATGATCGTCGATCCACGCTGGCGGCGATCGTCGATGACTTCGAGGAGATCGCGGCGCTACTCGCCGGTAAGCGGGGCGAGGCCCCAATCGTCCAGGATGAGTAAATCGACCCTCGATAGCGTCTTAAGGAGCCGAGCGTAGCATACGTCGCCGCGGGCAAGGGCCAGAGCTTCGAACAGCCTTGGCAGACGATGATAGAGTACGGAACGATTGTCGCGGCATGTCTTGTGGCCGAGCGCGCAGGCGATCCCGCTCTTGCCGACGCCGGTCGGCCCGGTAATCAGCAAGTCTTGTTTGCGGCTGATCCAATCCCCATCGACGAGCTTGGCAAAGAAGGCGCGATCGATGCTGCGCGGTGCGCGCAGATCGATATCTTCGACGATTGCGGCCTTCAGGCGCGCGAGGAGCCTTTTGTTCTCCCGCTCGGTCGCTTCGCGATCGATCATCAGGCCGAGCCGCTGCTCGAAGTTGAGGGCGGTGACGTCGGGTTGGCGTTGCTGATCGTCGAAGGCGTTAGCCATGCCGGCGAGCTCGAGAGCGACGAGGCGTTCGTGGGTGTGGTTGATAAACATACGTTCTCCTTCTTGCAGGTCAGTGGTAGTAGCCGCGGTCACGGATGTTGCCGTGCAGGATGGGATCGGCATCGGGGGTGGTGTCGGGAAGGAATGCCTTGTCGAGGCCGGTCTTGAGAATCGAGGCGATCGACCGATAGCTGCTGCGCCAATGCTGATCCCGCGGCGGCATGCGGCTTCGAGACGTTGCGTCCCATAGGTCTTCTCCAACCGCAGGATGCCGAGACAGGATCGGAAGCCCTGCTCGGAATGGGGCTTCGTCCGCATGATCGCCTCGCACAGTGCGATCGTGGACGGACCGACTTTCTCGGCGGCGGCCAGCAGACGCGCCGGCGTCCAGAACGCGTATCGGCGATGCGCGCTCGGCATGTGCTCGGGGATCGTGGTATGGCGGCGCTTCACGCCCGAGCGTGCGTGGCGGGCGATGCGGGTACCGCGATGGAACACCTCGATGGTAGCTTCGGTGGCCCGCACCTCGACGACCTGACGGATCATGCGGGATGGCACCGAGTAGAAGTGCCCTTGAACTTCGACATGGTATCCGGCGCCACACGGGCACGACGCCATTCGGCGTACTGATACGGCTCGGCCGGCAGCGGCATCAGGGCAGGACGATCGATGGTGTCGAAGAACTCGCGGCGGCTGGCACTGAGCTTGCGCATCGGGCGGCCATTGAGTTCGCCGAGCAGGATGCGGATCGCAACGTTCAACTCTGCGAGCGAGAAGAAGCGCCGGTTGCGCAGCCGCGCCAAAATCCATCGCTGGACCATAAGAACCGCCGCCTCCACCTTATCGCGCGTCTTGCGGGGCCGCGCCGGCATAATGGTAGTGCCGTAATGGGCGGCGAGATCCTGGTAGGTCCGGTTGACGCCTGGCTCGTAGCGGCTCACCGCCGTCACCTCGGCCTTCAGATTGTCGCAGACGAGCGCACTCCGCCCAGGAAGCTGAGCGCATCCACATGGGCGCCGATCCAGTCCGGCAGCGCCTCGCTGAACCGGGCTTGGGCGAAGGTGTAATTCGACGCTCCCATGACCGCGACGAAGACCTTGGCGGCGCGGTCCCCGGTGAGCCCGTCGAACACACCGGCACGGTATCGCCGGCGAAGTCCACGAACAGCTTTTCGCCGGCCGCGTGGGTCTGCCGCATGGTCGCCGTGATCCCGTGGCGCCATTCGACGTAAAGATCGCAGAACCGGCTGTAGCCGTAGCCGCCGGGATGATGCCGCGATATTCCTCCCACAGCAGCAACATCGTCACGCCGCGGCGGCGCAGCTCGGCATGGATGTGTCCTCACTCCGGAGCCGGCTTCGATCGCGGTGGGTTGTAGCCGGCCGGCGCGAACAGCTTGCGCTCCAGCGCAGTGTCGTCGAGCTCTTCCGGTATCGACCAGGTGACGCCGATCACCGCGGCGCGGCGGACATATTCCGCGATTGCCGTGCGGCCGATCCCGACCGAGCGAGCGATCACCCGATCGCTCACCCCACAGGTATACTTCAGGCGCAGAACTTCTCGAATCTTCCGCATCGGCAATCTCTCGGCGGGCATCAGACCTCCCATTGCGTGGACCGCAAAAGAAGGACCTTGCCCCGTTCAGATTGCCGACAACCCGCCCCGCCTCACCCTATCAACAGGGTGGCCGCTTTGCCTCGGATTCCGCACGTATTGATCGGGCCGTCTTCGCCAAGCTCGTCAGCGGCGACTGGATCGATCGCCACGAAATTGCTGATAACCGAAGCGACCGGATTGGGCAAAAGTTGGTTAGCGTGTGCCCTCGGCCAAAAGGCCTGCTGCGGCAATCGCTCGGTTCTCTACCATCGCGTCCCAAGATTGTTCGAAGCGCTGGCGCTCGCGCGAGGAGATGGACGTTATGCCGTTTGCTTAAAACCCTTGGCTGCGCCCAGCTTCTGATATTGGACGATTGGGGACTGTCGGTGCTCACCGTCACCGAGCGGCGCGATCTCCTGGAAGTCCTCGAGGACCGCCGAATGCACGCGCACCGAGTGACTCGCCAACACCAGCGAGCTCGCCAGCGCAAACACGCCCTCATTGCTGAAAATGACAGCGGTCCGCGCGGTCGCGGCGGCGCCTTTTGTGCTATCACCTGGCGCGGAGAACGCCAGATCATGCAGCCACCTTGCGGCGAGTGGGGCCGGGCCGGAATCAATCGGCAAGATGGCGACTACGAAGACCAAGACGCGCCGCTACTTGTGAACACCGCTGTTCGACACGCGGGCGATCGCTAGCTCGTCATCAGGGTGTGTACGTTTTTCGGCCGCCAACTGGTACCAAGGACCTGCTGGCCGGGACGTGCTGAACGCTCTCCGCGTCCTCGGCAGAACGGCGTTCGGCACTGACCAACTCGGCCGAGATATCTTTTCCCGGGTCACGTTGGTTCGCGCGGCAATCTCAAGTTCGAGACCTTCGGGCGACCCTGGATGGAGGTGGTACCGCTCGCGGCCACCGGCTATTTTCGAGGAATCATCAAGACATCGTCTCGCGCCTGATCGAGGCGAATTGACGATACCATCAAACGTTATCGTGCTCCTCGCAATAGTCAGGCTCTGTACCTTCGAGAGGACGGGAATCATCGTCATCGCTCTGTCCTTCGGGACGTCATCGCCTGCACCGACATCCTGCCTGAAAGCTGATGCAGCGGATCAGTGCATCTTGAAGTTTCGAGCTCGCGCACGGCCGGTGAGGCACCCACCGCGCCAAAAGACCAGCCTTCAGCGAACGGGGCAGCGCTTTGCTGGGGTTTTCCATCGAGCGCGTTCTTGCCGGTAGGACCCTAGCGCTCGGATCCGAGTCGTATCACATCGGCGCCGTCGAGCATGACAGAGCCGCCGGTGATCCTTCTATTACATGGCAGAGTGTGGTGCTAAAGAAGGACCTCAAGCGGAAAAACGCAACGAAAATTACTTGGCGTTGGTTCTGGGTTTTGCGGCGGCGTCATTGCTTGCCATGGGGTTACGCGGCTTTAGGAGAGCTCATACAGATGACGACTAGTGTCCCCACGGCATCCAGTTGATCCGCCAACTGTCCACGGGTAGTTTGGCCAACATTGCCGGACTGAACTGCCCGGCAAGAACACGAGCAGGCTCAGCACGAAAGGTGCCCCCGATGAAAAGCGCAAGGAAGTGGCTCAACAGGTCCTGCTGAGCGGCGAGACGAACGCCTGGCGGGCCGTCTCGTACTCGCTCTTCGAACGTACTTTATGCTTTTCCCGCACCCTGCAGAAATAGCTGCCCCATAGCGGTCGGCTGGACACCGACGACGCCCTTCTTAGTCACGGTTAGGTGGTCGGAGAAATAGCCGTAGAGCATCGGCGTTTCTTGAAGCAGTAGACGCTGGATTTTGCCTGCAACCGCCCGCTGCCCCTCGAGATCGAGCGCGGCGACGTAGCTCTTGGCAAGCGCGTCATATTCGCTGTTCTTGAACTGCGAGGCGTTCCAGGGACCGTCGCTCTTCAGGTTCCCTGAAAGGTAGATGTTCGGCACTCCGCGGTGACCGAAATCGCCGATGCCTATCACTGAGTCGCGCCAGGGAGACGTGCCGAGTTTCTCATCGCCGTAAAAGGAGGTCCGATCTATGATGTTGAGCTTGAGGTCGACGCCAATCTCCTTCACCCAGCTCTGGATGAGCTGCGCATAGGCTGGAATTTCGAGATATTGCGAGGTCGTAAGCGTCAGCTGCAAGCCCTTCTCCAGTCCCGCCGCCTGCATCAACTCTTTGGCCTTGCGGATGTCCTGCTTGCGCTGCGCCACAGCCGGGTCGGCCGAGGGATAGGCTGGGGCGAACGGGCTGTCGTTGCCGATCGCGGCGCGCCCCTTCATCAGGCCCGTCACGAGCTTCTCGCGATCGAGACACAGCGCCACCGCCTGACGGACTCGCGGATCTTTGAACGGGTCCATGTCGCAGCGCATGTGGACTGGCTGATGTGCGGCTGATTTTAGACTAATGACCTCGACAGTTGGATCGTTCAGCAGCGCCACACCTGCAAATGCGGGAAGCTTGTTGATGATGTCTATCTGCCCTGCTTGCATCGCGAGGATTTGCGGCCGGACATCCGCGAAGAAGGTAAATTCTATCCTCTCCGGTAACACCTTCGGTCCCCAGTAATCATCATTGCGCACAAAGCTCGCGCCGACGTTCCGGATGTACTTGTCGATCTTGAACGGGCCAGTGCCGTCCCAGGTCTTCTCGAAATCGCCGGCATAGCTCGCCGGCAGAATGATGACGTTGAAGTTGCCGGAGGACACCAAATAGGGGAAGTTGCCGTTCGGAGCGTCGAGATGGAACTCCACCGTGTAGTCGTCCACCTTTCGGGTACCGCCCTTCTGCAGGACGCCCTTGAAGAACGTGAGCGCATTCCCGGGATTTTTCGGATCGGCCAAGCGGTCGATTGTGGCGACCACATCATCAGCCTTCATCTCGCCGCCAGAATGGAACTTGGCCCCCTTACGCAGGGTGAACGTCCAGACGCTGCCGTCCTGATTAGGCTTCCAGCTTGTCGCAAGGCAGGGCCTAAGCACGAGGTCCGGCCCGTCGATACAGAGGAACTCCCCGACCTGCTGGAGCAACACCATCGAGAGGAAGGGTCCCCGTGTTGGGTCGATCTCGCTCGTCGGCGTATTGCATGCGACGCGGATCGTGGCGCCCGGTTGGACGGCGGCCCTGACCACCGACGGTGCTGCTCCGAAGCCAGCGGCCAGTGTAACTCGCGCAAGAAAAGGCAGCGACAGGCCAAGCAAGCTGCCGTGCCGCAAGAACTCTCGGCGGCCCACGCGGCCGTCGACGTATCCGTCGATCAGATGGTTCTCGAGCGGTGTGAGAGCGGAACGAATATAGTCGAGCAAGCTAACATTTCGTCTCATGGCGATTCCTCTCGGTTATAGGTAAATCGTTCACTCGCATTCTTACTCATAGATCACGCACGGCATCTGCTTGCCTTGGCACAGCGCCCGCCCCCCCCAAATCCGCTATCCTTCAATTACTCCGCAATCGCGTACGAGGACCGCCGCGGATCCGCGCCGCCCAACAGCTGGCCTTCGGTTCTTCGGATCGCATTGACTCCACCCATGAGACGGGACCAGCTATCGACTCGCCTTACTGCCCAGCCGGCGTTCGTCAGGGCAGAGTCCCAGTTGGACGGACATCTGCTCTCCAGCATCACGTCGCGGCCGGCGTCATGGCGTAGACGGGGCCACTCAATAGCGGACTGTATGTCGAGCCCCTGCTCGAAGTGGCGCCGCATGACTTGGAACAAGGATTGCGGCTGGCCATGGTCCCCCGGCGTAGCTATGGCAAGCTCCACGCCCCTCTTCCCGGTCACCAAAGCCGGGCAGAGTGTATGAAAGGGGCGAAACCCACCACGCAGACCTCGCACTGGATCATCATCAAGGCGCTCGAGCATGGCGCGATTATGCAGGACGAGCCCGTGACTCGGGCAGACGATGCCCGAGCCGAAAGCCTCGAACAACGATTGAACCCAAGACACGGCGCGGCCCGCAGCGTCTACAACGACCAATGTTGACGTGTCGCCACCGCCCGCAACGCTCATGGCAGGCCCTGCATCGAGCGTCAATGTCCGTAATCGATCGGGCGAGAGGAGGTCTGGCGGCAAACGGATTCTTCGTTGGTCGGCACAGTAAGCATCGCGCATCGCAAATGCGGCGGTTTTCCGCCTCAGATAGACGATGGGGTCGATGCACGGATCCGAACTGTCGGACGGCGGCGGAGCTGGCTGAACTTCGGATAGGCCGAGCATCGCGAGCAGCGCTAGGCCTTGAGAATTCGGGGGCGCCACATACACTTGCAACCCTCGCCACGTCGTCGACAGTGCGCGCTGGAATAACGTCGCGTGCGCCGCGAGGTCCTCCGATTCAATCATTACGCCCTGTTCGCGTGCTTCGGCTAGCCATTGGCGGGCAAGATCGCCCGAGTAAAATGATCGCCATCCGTGTTTGGCTAGGACCCGCATCGTCTTGGCAGCGCTGAGCTGCTTCAAACGCTCGCCGAGGCGGCGTCCGCCCGCTGGACCGAATTTGACGGCAAGTGCGGGGAACTCGCTGACGAGAGCCGCGTACTCGGCACCATTGAAGAACTCCACGGCCGAGACGTCGAGCGCAACGCCCTGCTCGGCTAGAGAAATCGCCGGCTCAAGAACTTCCGCCAGAGGCCGACTGCCAAACCGATCGAGTGCCTCACCCCAGGCTGCGACCACGCCGGGGACCGTAACCGGGACAGGACCTCGCTGTGGCATTGCGGTCAGACCGCGGCTGCGCAAGGTAGCCACAGACGTGGCGCGCGGCGTTGCACCGGAGCCATTGATCGCGGTGACATCACCGCCCGGCATCGCGTGAAGGGCGATGGCGTCTCCTCCGAGGCCGTTCATGAAGGGAATTGCGATGGCGAGCGTCGCAGCGGCCGAAATCGCCGCGTCCATCGCGTTCCCGCCATTGCGCAGCATGGCCGCTCCTGCTTCGGACGCTTTGGGATGACCAGCCACAACCATTCCGCGGTCGCCCATCACCACGGGCCGATGCGACCGGAAGGGTTCGCGTTGAATTGTTGCGTTCACAGTCGCTACTCCATAAAACCAGATGCATTCATCAACATACGTATGCGCTCGCGCGCCCTAAGAAACTCTGGGTCGCGCAGAGAAGAGAAACTACGGGGCCGTGGGAGCCCAATTTTGATGGTCTCCTGGATGCTTCCTGGCCGCGGCGTCATTACCACGACCCGATCAGCCAGCATGACGGACTCGGTGATGCTGTGCGTGATCAGAAGGACGGTCTTTCCAGTCTCCATCCAGATCCGCTGGAGCTCGCGATTCATCTGCTCCCGGGTCAGTGCGTCGAGAGCACCGAACGGCTCGTCCATCAGGAGCAACGACGGATTCGTCACTAGAGCTCGGCATAGTGCCACCCGCTGTTGCATACCACCGGATAACTCGTAGGGCCTACTCAGTTCGAAACCTTGGAGGCCGACCAGGGCGAGCAACTCCTCAATTAGTTTTGGCTCTTTGCCAGATCGTTGAATGTCTAGGGGTAGCTGAACATTCTGCTGTACGGTCCGCCATGGGAGAAGGACGGGAGTCTGAAATACGATTCCAATACCCGGAGAAGGCTCAGCTACCACTTTGCCGCCGATCAGAACTTGTCCACTTGTCGGCGCCATTAAGCCACCAACGAGACGCAACAGTGTAGATTTTCCACATCCCGAGCTGCCGACGATGGCGACGAACTCGCCGGCGCTTACCTCGATATCGACGTCCCGCAAGGCCTCAACTTTGCCCTTGCCGGCGCCGAATGCTTTCGAGACACGGCGTACTGTGATCGACTGAGCCATAGCACGCTCAGATCTTGACCAAATCGTTTGTATAGAGCTTGCTCAGCTCAACCGCCCTCGAAAGTCCTCCATATTTTAGCAGCAGTTCCTGTGTCTCGCGCCAATCCTGATCGGCCATGAAGCCAAGCGGCGTGCCCTTCGTATTGCGTGTACCGAGAGACGGAAACGTCAGGTCGAGTTGTCGGCGTACAACATTTCTGTAGCGCGCCTGTTGTGGCACCCGCTTGATGAGGAGGTCGATGGCTTTATCGGGGTCCTCTTTGGAAGCCATGAACGCATCCAGCGAGATGCGAACGAACGCCTTGGCAGCATCGCGATTCTGCCGAACCCAATTGGCGTTCGCCACGATTCCATTGTTCATCATTTCGACGCCGAATTCGCTGAATAGGAAGTGGTTGAGCTTGGCGTCCTGGTCCTCGAGTTGCGCGATTTGGACATTCACGTTGGCCGGGATGGCGTCGGCCCGCCTCCGCAGAAACAACGCATTCTTTGCGCCTGTTGCTGGATCGAGCACGTTAATCTTGCCAGCATCGACATTGGATCGTTGCAACAATGCAGGAAGCATCTGGCCAGTGCTCTCGGTAGGTGCATACGCAACGACCTTGCCTTCGAGCTCCTTGGGCGTGCGGATGGGCGCGTCCGCGTGACTAATGACGCACATGACGTTCGAAATCACCCGCCCAATCGCAACCAGCGGAATGCCCTGTTCGACAGCCCTAATGGTGCTGGTGAAATCGAGAAAGCCGACCGGGTCATTGCCCTGCCCTACGATTTTGGCGACGGTGGCCGAGCCCTGGCCCTCGCCGATGCTAACGTCCAACCCAGCCTTCTCGTACATCTTCTCTTGTAGCGCCAAATAGAATGGCGCATGCGAGCCGTAGATCGCCCAATCGAGCCTGAAACTGATCGGCCTAGATGCCTTCGCTCGCCTGACGAATGGCCCCGATAGAGCGAACGTCCCCGCTCCAAATGCGACAGTCCGCCTTGAGATGTTCTTCATTGTGCCCGCTCTTGTGTCGATGCGTTAGGAAGATCACGCCGCCATGTTCTGCAGACGTATCGTGCTGTGCCAGGTATGATTAGTTGCTCGACAAATTCGACCAAGTAGTACAGCACTACACCAATAATCAGCAGCATCACCAACACGGAGAACAACAGTCTCGTATCTAGGTTGGCATTGGCCTGCAGTAACAGATAGCCAAGTCCCGAATTGGCTCCTACCCATTCGGCGATCACTGCGCCGACCACGGAAAAATCGATCGAAACCTTCATGCCGGCGAAAATATTCGGCAGGGCCGTCGGGAGTCGAAAGTGGAAGAACATCTGGAGGGTGTTGGCGCGAACAGAATTCGCGAGCTCAATCATCTCGCGCTCAGTGCTCCGGAGGCCTACGATGGTAGAGATCAGAACAGGAAAAAAAGCGACCAGGAACTCAATCACGAATTTCGGCCCGAGCCCTAGGCCGAACCACACCACGATGAGTGGCGCCAAAGCGACCTTGGGAAACGTCTGGCTAAGGATCAGCCACGGCATCACCGCGCGTTCAAGTGTCCGCGATGCGACCAAAACGATCGCGAGCGGCACACCGATGGCAATAGATAGCAGAAATCCGCCAAGGGTGATGTAGATGGTGATCCAGCTGTGATGAAGCAGAAACCAAAAATCTTCTCTCATGCGCTGGATAACGTTACCGGGCAAAGGCAGGAGATAAGGTGGGACGCGTAAGATCTTCACTGCGGCGTACCAATCCCGTAACGCGACGAGCGTACTGACGGGATAGAGGAAAGATATGATCCGGCTAAGCATCAGAGCAGACCCGAAAAAGGCGTCCGCGCGCACGCATTATGAACGAGAGACACCAAATGGGTGAAATCAAACACTGGCAGGCCAGTTTCTGCCTGGACCGCTGCCGCATAGGGCGGCAGCAACGAACATTCCAGGAGGAGAGCTCCTGTATCGGAAGCCTCGTCAATCAGTCGCTTGGCGACCGTAACCACTTCGTTGCTGATGCGAACAAAGTTTAAGGTCGTCTTGTCGTCCCAAGCCGTTGCGGCAAACTCCGGACATCCATCCATCCCTACAACGTGGATTCTCGTGGGATCAATAGCCGCTGCACGAAAATGGCGTGCAGATAGGCTTGCTGCATCGGCGGTAATCACGCCGACGCGACGTCCTTTTCTCAGGGTAGCCGCGACGAAGGGCACCAACATGAGTGATGACGAGAATACCGGAATACTGACCGCCTCGAGCAAATGCTGCTGAAACAGAATGGCAAAGCCGCACGACGTCGTAATGGCCTGGCAGCCCTGATCCTCGAGGTAACGAGCACCGTCAATCCAAGGCTCTATCGCCTTTCGGAACTCGTTGCTTTCGGGATCGAGGGCAGCAAGATCGCGTACGGTTCGGTTGCCCGAACATCCCTTTACGACGTGGTGCATCACCGGGAATGGGAAAGATGACGCATTTCCGATCGCACCGGGTGGACGCGGAAATCGGCCTTCGATCATCAGGATCCCAATCCGATGACCATATACGTTATGCCCTCCTTTAAGCAAACCACGTTCCATTAGGAGCCCCTCAGCTTTTGGACAGGACTTCGCGGGGAAAATCGGCAAAGACATCGGCGCCTCGCCCCGTCACCGCAAACGTCTCTGAAATCACCACACCGAAGTCCTCGGTCCAGATCGCCGGAATGCAGTGGAACGTCATGTTTGGCTCCAGTTCAGTCCGATCGCCAGCGCGGATACTGGCGGTAAGCTCGCCCCAAGTTGGGGGGTATCCAATTCCGACCGGGTAGCCAATTCGGCTTTCCTTCTCAACGCCGTATCGTGAGATTACCGCCTTCCACGCGGCAGCCAGCTCTTCACACACCACACCGGGCCGGACGTTCTCGAGCACGGCATTCAGTCCCTCGGCGATCACCTTGGCGGTGAAAGCCATTCGCTCGGTGGGCTTGCCAAGGTAGATGCACCGGGAAAGAGGCGAGTGATACCGATGCCTTACGCCGCCGAGCTCGATGTAGAATAGATCGTTTCTGACCAGTGGCGCATCAGTCCACGACAAGTGCGGCGCCGTACAATATTCACCCACCATGGCATTGGGTGGCTTGCACGGAAACGTTCCACCGAACTCAGGCAGTCCCGCCGTCGTGACACGGTAGACTTCGGCCATAACGTCGCACTGGCGGACTCCGGGTCGCGCTGCGTCAAATGCGGCCTGCTGAGCTGCAGCAGCAATGCGGCCCGCTTGACGCATGTACTCGAGCTCGCGTTCGGATTTTGTCATCCGGCAGCGATTGACCAGCAAGAACGCGTCGACGAATTCGGCATTCGGAAGATTCTTTTAAGGATCGCGTCCCACTTGGCTGTGTAATAGTAGTCGTCAGTTTCGACACCGATCCTGCCGCGATCCCAGCTGCGACGCTGGAGCTCCTCGCTGACGAACTGCAATGGATGAAGTTCGGATGAGCCGACGTACTTATCCGGATAGGGAACGACGTTCTTCGTAGCGAGAAAAGCGGTAAACTTTGCCCCGACGGCATCCATGCCGCGGCCGATCCAAATCGGCTCTTCTTGGCGCTGACTAACCACCACCATCTGGGGGTGTAGAACGACCACCCGTCGTAACCGGTAAGCCAGAATTGGTTTGCCGGCGAAGCCACCAACAGAAGATCGATGCCGCGCTGCGTCATCGCTTTCTTCACCCGAGCGACGCGTGCCAAATATTCCGACCTCTCGAACAGCAGCATGTCAGTCCTTCCCGCTCCTTGAACTTCGTCTCCAGAGTTGCGCGTCCGAAACATTCTGTCTAATGAATAGTTCTACGGACTAGATAACCGGTCGATAATGAGGCGTCTCAACCTAAGACTGCTGGAAGTGTTCAGGGCTGTATTCGAGACGCGTAGCGTAACGGCTGCCTCGATAAAGCTCGGAGTCACCCAGCCTGCAGTTAGCAAAGCTTTGGTTGAGCTAGAGCAGGATGTCGGGCTGGTATTATTCGGGCGCGAGCGGCGCCGGCTTGTTCCGACAGAAGACGCGACCCGCCTCTACGAGGAAGCGACACGCCTTTTCACGCACGTGACGGCCTTCGAAGATCGGGTTGAGGACTTCCGTTGCGGAGAAGCCGGGCAAGTTTCGATCGCGGTGATTCCGACGTTGGCGACATCTGTCGTCGTTCAAGCGGCCGTGGCTCTGCAACTAAGAGCACCGCATGTGAAACTGAGGGTGGTCACGGGGTCCCGTGCTGAGGTCATCAAGGCGGCGGCCCATCATCAGGTGGATCTTGGGCTTTTGCACGGGCCCGTAGAGGATCGCGACCTGGACGTTGAGATAATCGGCGAAAGCGAGATCGTCGCAGCAGTTCATCGCGGCCATGTCTTCGAGACATATGATTTTGTCACCCCACGCGATCTCGATGGTCACCCCCTGATCGTTACGTATGTCGGCGCGCCGGCTAGTTATTTAATTCGGGAGTGCTTCGAAGCGGCCGGTATCAAGATGCAAGTGGTAATGGAGGCAAATAGCTCGGCTGTGGCGTTCGCGGCTGCTGCTTCTGGGCGCTGTATCGCCCTGATCGATCCCTGGCCCAGCTGGGTCGTCCGTGATGAACGACGCGTACTTGTTAGGTTTCGACCGACCGTGCCCCAACGTGTTGCGCTGCTGAATTCCAGCTTTCGGCCGCCATCACGTCTGGCCCGGCAATTTGCCGAGCAACTAAGGCAAGAGATGAACAAGGCTGCGGCCTCAAGTTACTTTGTAAGAGGAACGATCAATAGCACCTAGCTAGGAGCCTGTCTGAGTAGTGACTGGTCAAGAGGGAGCGAGTCTGATTCCTTGCGCAGCCATGAGCAAGGAATTTCGCCCCTGGAAGATCGACGAGGCCCAGCTTCTGCCGCCGAGCGTGCAGGATTATGTGCCGAGGGACCACGTTTCGCGGCTGATCGTGTCGCTGGTCAGGGAAAGCCTTGATCTATCGGCGATCATAGGCAGCTACCGAAGCGGGCTGGGGCAGCCGCCGTTCGATCCTCGGATGCTGACGGCGCTGCTTCTGCACGGCTACGCGAGCGGTATCTACTCGTCGCGGCGGATCGCCAGGGCGGCGGTGGAGCGGGCGGATTTCATGATGATCGTGGCGGGCGATGCGCCGGATTTCCGCACGATCTCAGAGTTCCGGCGGCGGCACCTGAAGGCGCTGGCCGACCTGTTCGTGCAGGTGTTGAAGCTGGCCGAGAAGGCCGGGTTGGTGAAGCTCGGGCACGTTGCGCTCGACGGCACCAAGATCAAGGCGAACGCGTCCAAGCACAAGGCGATGAGCTATGATCGCATGAAGAAGCGGGAAGCGGAGCTTGCAGCGGAGGTCGACCGCTGGCTCAAGGCGGCGGAGGCCGCCGATGCGCAGGAGGATAAGCTCTACGGCGACAAGCGCGGCGACGAGATGCCCGATTGGGTGGCCGACAAGCAGAAGCGGCTTGAGAAGATCCGCGAGGCCAAGGCCGCGCTGGAGGCCGAAGCCAAGGCCGCAGCCGAGGCGGAGCGCAAGGCGCGGGCCGAAGCCGAGGAGCGCCGCATCGCCGAAGGGGGCAAAAAGAACGGCAAGACGTCCGCGCCGCCGAACACGGAGCCCGACGGCAAGGCGCAACGCAATTTCACCGACCCGGAAAGCCGCATCCTGAAGACCAAGGACGGTTACATCCAGGGCTACAACGCCCAGGCCGCGGTCGATGGTGCCCATCAGATCATCGTGGCGCAGACGCTGACCAGTTCCTCCAGCGATCAGGCGCAACTGGCGCCGTTGCTCGACGGGATCAGGGCCAATCTGGGGACCAATCCCGACGAAGTATCGGCCGACGCCGGCTACTGCTCCGACGCCAATCTTCGCACGATCAAACGGCGGCGCATCGAGGGCTACATCGCCACCGGAAGGCAGAAGCACGGCACCAAATCCGCCACCGCGAAAAAGGCTTCAAGACCCGGCTCGCTGATCGCCAGGATGAGCACCAAGCTCAAGCGCGCCGGCTACCGAAGTCGCTACCGCTTGCGCAAGCAGATCGTCGAAGCCGTCTTCGGACAGATCAAACAGGCAAGAGGGTTCAGGCAATTCCTGCTGCGCGGCATCGAAAAGGTCAGCGCAGAATGGGCGCTCATCTGCACCGCTCACAACCTCGTCAAGCTCGCAAGGGCCGCCTGAGCCGCCATTATCAAGATAAAACTGCCTTCCCAAAGCTAACTGGACAGGCTCCTAGGATCTTTCTTATGACCAGGTGACGCAGTGATCTCGACGGGGGCTGCGCATTCTGCATGTCATGTAGATGCCCGTTGTGAGCCCTGGCCTCCAACACGCGGACGATGCCGTTGCCCACCGGGGAACCCCGAGATCTGAACAGTCGGATCCAGTGGCGAGCAGCGCTAGTACTATTTCTCGGCTGCTGGATCTGCGGTCCTTGATTTATCTGACAGATGCCAGAATTCGCGTCCCATCAAAACCGCTGCGGCGAGCGTGGCAATCAGACCTGGCGAAACCGTGGCTAGAACAGCCGACAAATTTTCGGGATAAATGCCAATCCGAGCGACGTCATCGAACTGCAAGATACCAAAAACAACAAGCGACAAGACGACAAGATTTCCGATTGGAAGCGCGAGTGATTTCAGATGTGCTCGTGAGACATAACCGCACTCGAAATACCCCAACCAATCACTACGGGAACACCCTTGCGAGTAGTCGATACGAATCGCACAAAAGTACAGCATCGCGAATGCAGGCGATGTCAGGGCGACTGCAGGTCAACACCAGGCGACCCGCAACCGTTGCAGTAAGCTCTTCATTGGCTTTGATAAAAGCAAAGCCATTCTGGGAGACGTGGATGAGGAAGTCCCGCCGATTACGAAACGACCGGATAAGCATTACTCAATAGTCGACATGATCACCGGAGTAGTGCAGATCTTGCACTGCCGCTCTCGTGTCCTCCATCATCCGACGCTAGAGCGCTCATTGAGCCGGTAATTGATTGATCAGATCCCTCCTGCTCGAATACTTGGTCGACGGTGAGTCCAAGGTCTGGCTTCCTCCAGATCGCGTGCGATGCGGACCAAGGTGGCTTCGTCGCCAAAGCGGCCGACGATCTGAAGACCGATTGGCAGCCCGCTGTGACTTTGTGCCAAAGGTAGCGAAACCGATGGATGTCCCGTTACGTTGAATATCCCAAGATACGCATATAGTGCCTCATTCGCTTCCATGAACTCCTTGACGGAGAGGGTTGGGTTCGTTGTACAAGTACCTGTGCCATGCGGTAGCGCCACGGTTGGCATCGTGGGTGTCAGCAGAATGTTAAACGGGTGGATCGCCTCCCCGACACGGAACCGCAAAGCCCGAAGGGCCTCCAATAAGTCCACGAAGTGCGATAGTTGTGAGTTTTGATTATGTTCGTAGAGCTTGAGATTCACCGGCTCCAAAGTGTCGTCGTTGATTGCACGGCCCATAGTCCGTGCCGCGCCTACAAGTGAAGCTCCGCTGAGGCTGGACCTTCCTTGCATTATTATCGTGCGCAGCCTCTTGCGCTCCGCAGGCTCACAAGGCGGGTCAATTTCCGTCACGATGTGCCCCATTTCTTCAAGAAGTGCAGCCGCCGAGTCGACAGCGTTCAGTACTTCGGGCTCAACATCGATCTCGCCCCATTTGGTCCTGGCAACGCCCACTCTCAGCCGCCCCGTGGGCTGCGAAAGTTCATCTACATAGCTACGGTTTGGCTGGACGATGATAAAAGGATCGCCGGGATAGGAACCGGAAAACACGTCAAGCGCGGCGGCCATGTCGCGCACGGTCCGACTTAGAACAAACTCGCGCGGTATGCCAAACGAAGCGTCCTGGTTGTTTGGACCGCCGGAAATGCGGCCCCGGGATGGGTTCAGTCCGACAACGCCGCACCAGGCGGCTGGGACGCGAATTGACCCGCCGCCATCGTTGCCATGCGCAATAGGAGTAATGCCGGCGGCCACGGCCGCCGCGGATCCCCCGGAGGAGCCACCGGCGGAGCGCTCGACATTCCATGGATTGCGAGTGATTCCGTTGAGAATGGATTCTGTGAATCCGGATGTGCCAAGCTCTGATGTTGTTGTTCTTCCGAGAGTGCGGAGGCCGGCGTCCCGCGCACGATGAAAAAAATAGCTATCGGTCTTAGGGCGATGGCCTTTGAACAGACGGCTTCCTTGTTCTTGGAGGCGGCCCGCTTCGGTGCACCCGACATCTTTGCGAAGGAAAGGTACGCCATGGAAGGGCCCTCCGTCCGCGCCCGCAACAGTCTCGGCGTCTTCGTAGAACTCGATGACGGCATTGATGCGAGGATTGATTTCGTCGTGTGCCTCGCGGGCCCGCCGCGTCAACTCAAGCGGGGTCACTTCGCCCTTTTTCACGAGAGAGGCCAAACCGGTTGCATCGTGAACGACATATTCGCTCAATTTCATCTTATTACTTCCTTGCTTGGTGAGCTGATTCAGATCGATGGCTCGCATGATTTGGAAAGAAAGCGCTCTAGGAATGTCTGATGGAAGCAGCCGCCCGGCACGTCGATGCGACGCACAATGAACGTTGGCTCCTCCTTGCGAATCGTAACCACAATCCCGTGCAGAGAGGTTATCCGTGTTCGATTACCCGTGAGATAGCTAATATTGGCCGCGCTGGTTGCGACAAGCGCATTGATATCGCGCCGTGTCATTTCTGATTTCACTGCGGAAAGTCTGCGCAGGTACTCTGCTTTCGGGACGGCGTGCAATCCTTTGCTGATTGCCATTGTCATGGCTACATCGGGTAGTTTAAGTTGATTTATCGAACGTCTCAGTCATCATGGTTGTCAAATTTCGGCTGAGCTGCCGGCCACTGCATGCTCCGTACGAAGGCAAGCGTGGCATGCGCCCTGACCAGTCCCGGTGAAATTGCCTACGGCCACTCCTGTGCCCGCAGCGTTGCCCACCCTATTGGATTCCAAAACCGAATTTCGCTAATGTGAACGCTCGTGTAGATGAAATGCTGCGCCGATCGCAGAAATGGGAAGCTTGTGTGCCTTGCGCGCGTCCTCCGTTGGTCGAGGCAAGACGGTTGTGCCGTTTGGTCGGGTCAAAATAGTTGATCACCCGTGATCGGCAGGTAACCGTTGGCGCCTAAGCCACACTAAACGAGCTGTTGATAGCGCGGAGAGCTTTCGATCTGGAACTCGCTTCTATGCCAAGGCGCTTGCGGAGTGGCTCGCAACGGGTCCCAAGCCGCTGAAGTGACTTGGGCGAGACCGCTTCAGCCCGGGGGGACCGCAAC
Organism: Bradyrhizobium sp. RDI18; assembly: GCF_043203335.1. Lineage (NCBI taxonomy): Bacteria > Pseudomonadati > Pseudomonadota > Alphaproteobacteria > Hyphomicrobiales > Nitrobacteraceae > Bradyrhizobium > Bradyrhizobium sp. RDI18. The sequence goes on from NZ_JBICRN010000008.1 coordinate 2,702,747, forward strand.
CGATCTTCTGAGCCGCTCACGATGTGTAGTGCTTGCAGCGCCCCGCTGCTCGCGCATCCGCTTCTCGCGGCCAGCTTGTTCTCGCGAGCCAAGAACACCCTTCCTTACAGCGGCGAACGGCACGCGAAGGAAGCCGTTCGCGTCGCCTCGAATCGGGTCGGCCGCTCGATGACCAAGTCATCGATCGCAATCAGCATGTTGATCTCGCCGGGGCCACAAGCGAGGCGTGATACCGGCGGCGTACACCGGGAAGGCCTCCCGCGCTGATCAGAGCCGTGGCCAATCGCACCGTCCACGACGATGTCACTAGGCTCGAAGAGGTATAGTACCTTCTGAGTCAGCCAGGCACGTGTTCACCGTGATGATCGGGTCGTTCATCTGCGCGCCCTGTCATGCGCCACATGCAGTCGATGACGTTGGCGACGGGCTTGTAGGCGAATGCCGCGAAGTAACGCTCCGCCACCTTTGCGCTCGCGATTCTTTGATCTGCAAACCAATCATTGCCGATTGACTTTCAGTGAGGAATGAGGAATTCGGGACGCAGTTGTCGAGCGCGGTGATGCCCAGCATGGCCATTTTGCGCGAAACCTCCAGTTCGAGCAGCTCGGTGCACTTGAGCACGCCGGCCTCGCCTGCGACGGCCGCCGCGAAGCTGAAAGGCCGGCCGACGAACACGAATTTCGCGCCGAGGGCCAACGCCTTCAGCACGTCGCTGCCCCGTCGAATGCCGCTGTCGAGCATCACCGGCACGCCCGGACAGGCTTCCACGACCCGCGGCAGCACGCGCAAAGGCGCTGCCGCGCCGTCGAGCTGCCGGCCGCCGTGGTTGGAGACGATCACGCCTTCGGCGCCCGCACTCACTGCCGTCTTTGCGTCGCAGGCCTGGAGCACGCCCTTGATCACGAGCTGGCCCGGCCATAGGCGGCGGATCATCTCGAAATGCTTCCAGTTCAGGGTCCCGCAGCACGTTGCGCGACAGGATGGGCGCGCCGCGCGTAGCGTAGTTGTTCTCGAAATGCGGCATGCGACGCCTCGCCAGCGTGCGCAGGAAAGTGCCAAACAGCCAGCGGGATGCGAGACGCCCTGCCACTCAAGCCTGGCCGATGGCCGGAACGTCGTTATAGTCACAAAAATCCAAAAACTCTCGGATGCCACGCAGGCAGCAGAAGCGTGCGCGTAAGACGCGGAGCTATTCGCATCGTCCCTTGTGCAACCTGCGGGCGTGGCGATTAACCGGCCCGCATGCATGCTCGTCCTCAAAGGGTGCAAATGCAGCTCCACGTCGTGGCCTCGCCGCAGCAGCCTTCGATCCGGGCGTGCTTCACGGCGGTGCGGAAAGTACGCATCCTATTAGCAGCGATCCAAGCCGCTTATGGCGACAAGCAAACCAGGCAGAGCCCTCACTACTGCGTAGTGCAGGATTGGGTCGCCGGTACCGCCGGGGTACTGCGTTGCGGCTGAAACGCTTGGATGTACTTGCCTTGCTCGATCACCGCGCGGCCTACGTCTCACGAGGGTAGACTAGAGGTGTGCGAGGCGCGCCCCAACTTACCGGCCAGTGAACCTCGGCTTGCGCTTTTCCATAAACGCACGCCGGCCTTCACTGTAGTCTTCGCTCGCGAAGCAGCGTGCCACTACCTCGCGGCAAAGCCGCTTGTCGCGCTCCGGTTCGTCTTTCACCGCCTGCGCAACCAAGGTCTTGACCGATGCCGCCGTCAGCGGCGCGTTATTTGTGATCCTCGCTGCATAGTCGCGTACGTACGACTCGAGCTCCTCGATGGCGACGACGCGATTCACTAACCCCATGGCGGCCGCCTCGTCAGCGCTGAACTGCCGCGCCGTGTAGAAGATTTCACGCGTGAAGGAAGGGCCCACCACGTCGACCAACCGGCGCACGCCTTCGAAGGCATAGCCTAGTCCCAATTTCGCCGCGGGCACCGCAAAGCTTGCCCCCTCCCCCGCGATGCGTAAATCGCATGACAGCGCCACCGACACGCCGCCGCCCAAGCAATAGCCACGAATCATCGCGATCGTCGGCTTGTTCACGTTCGTGAGCGCTTCGGTGGCGCGATGCGCCACCTCGTCGTAGCCGCGTACCGTCTCCTCGCTCGAGCGGTTCTGCTCGAACTCCGAGATGTCGGCGCCCGATACAAAGGCCTTCTCGCCAGCACCTTTCAGCACGATCAATCGGACCTCTCCGTCCGCAGCAAACGCGGTGACGGCTTCGTACAACCCATTCCACATCGAGAGCGACACCGCATTGTGGCGCGCCGCATTGTTGAACGTAATCCAGCCGATGGCGCCTTCCTTCTGCGCGATCATCTTTTCGGTCGCGAGTTTCATGCGGTCACCATGCTTTCGTGCACCACACTGCGCTCGATCAGTGAAGCAATGTCGGAATCGGTATAGCCTGCCTGTTGCAGCACCTCGCGCGTGTGCTGGCCGTGAAGTGGCGCAGGCTTGCGGATCTTTGTGAGCTGGCCATTAGACTTTAGCGGCAGCCCTAGCGTCTTCATGGAACCGATTCTCGGATGGTCGATGTCGTAGACCATCTGCCGGTGCAGCACTTGCGGGTCGGCGAGTGTCTGGTTGTAGGTGTAGACCGGCCCGCCTGGCACCCCGGCCGCATCGAGCTTCTCAACCCAGTACGCTGTCGTCTGCGTGGTGAAGATCGATTCGATCAGTTTCTGTAGGGCCTCCACGTTCTTCACGCGCAGCGGGTTGCTCGCGAAGAGCTTGTCGTCAAGCCATTGCGGTTGCCCGACCACCTGCTCGCAGAAAACCTTCCACAGCTTATCCCCGCTCGCGCCGACCGTCACGTACCCGTCCTTCGAGCGGAACGCCTGGTAGGGCGCGGATCGGCGATGTCGCGTGCCGGTAGCTTTGGGCGTCTCGCCGCTTCCGAAGTAGGCGCCGAATTCCCAGATGCTCCATGCTAGGCCCGCTTCGAGCAGCGAGGTTTCGAGGTATTGCCCAGTGCGGTAACGCAGCTTGGAGATGAACGCACCGAGGATGCCGTAGAGGGCGGTCACGCCGCAGGCGATGTCGTTCATCGCGATGCCGACCTTGGCCGGTCGCCCGCCAGGGTAGCCGGTCATCATCATGATCCCGGACATGCCCTGCGCGATGATGTCGAATCCGCCCTTTTTACCACATGGGCCGGTCTGCCCGAAGCCCGAGATCGACGCATAAATGATCTCCGGCTTGAGCTTGCGGATGCTCTCATAGTCGATGCCGAGCCTCTTCACGACGCCGGGGCGGAAACTCTCGATCACGATGTCGCTTTGGGCCGCGATACGCGTGAGGATGTCCCGACCTTCGGGCGCCTTCATGTCGACAGAGATGCTCTTTTTGTTGCGATTGAGCACTGCGAAGCAGTACGATTCCCCATTGACATGCGGCTCAAAGGTGCGCGTGCTGTCGCCTTCTGGGCTTTCCACCTTGATGACCTCGGCGCCGAGGTCGCCTAGGACCATCGCGCAATAGGGGCCGGCCATGATGTTTGTGAGGTCGAGGACGCGCATACCGTCCAGTGGCAAAGGCATTTCCGTTTTCCTTCTTCAGCTCACGAGCGTGATGTGCGGAACATCCAACTCCGCATAAGTGTGCTGGTCCACCTGCCTTGGCGGGCGGGCGCTCACCGTTACGTTCGATCCGTTTATGCCTAAACAGGACAATTATTCGGCAGGCGTCTCGGCGGTACCGCAAAACAGTCCCGAGCCTCTGCATTATCTGAGTCGAAGCCTTCATCTATGCTAGTGCCGAAAATCCGCGCCAAACGTTCTGTCGCGCGTTGATTGACGATCGAAATCTAAACCCTCTTGGCCACCAGGAAAGATAAACCATACCCCTTGGGTGACGGCCGCCATCGCCATCCCGGCAGAGAGTCATGATGTCGTAGATGGGCGACCCCTTCATACGGCGGATCGCTGGCGCTACTAACGGGAACCTGGTGCATTCGAGCGGCACCGCCGCGATATCAGGATGTGCGGCCTGGATGCGCGCGAAGACGACGACACCTCTCTCGCCTTCGATGCCGCCGATAACCAGCCTGGCCCGCTGCTCGAGATTGTCCACATCGACCATGTCGTCGTCCAAGCACATCGAATCAGCAACTAAGACGGCGATCTTGGTGACCGGCGGCGGCTGGCGGAGCAACGTCGGCAGCAGGAGCAGACTTGACAATGCTACAGGGACATTAGCCGAGGCCGCCACGGCCGCCTGATGCCGGATAGAAAGGCCGCAGGACGCGCTTATTGTGACGGGGCCTCGCTCGCCCAAGCGCTCCGCAGCAGCGATGCAGGCCGCATCGAGTTCGGGGTCGCCGCGGAAGACCCCATCTACGCTGGCTCCTTCGACGGTCGAGATAACCGGAACGTCGAAGGTAGCCGGGTTCAGCAAGTGGCCGGGAGGCAGAATCCGCGATGGGGTGCTGGGCGGCAACCCGCGCTCGGTCCTCAGGACTTCGAAGGAGCATGGTGTTTTCGATGTCAAGGAGGAAGCTCCTTAGTCACTCAGTCCGGAAAGTCTAGAGATGCCGTCGCTCGATGGCTCTGTCGCTTTGTTACTTCGAGGTCGGAAGAATCTTGATAGCTTCGAGTCAAAGCTCGAAAAGCTTCCGTGGCGCCTTCGTCAACACTTCGACGCCGGTCTCCGTTACGCGGATTGACTCACTGATGACATATCCGAAATCTTCGTCAAGCCAGTTACCCAACATCAAATGAAAGGTCATGTTGGGCTTCAACTCTGTCATGTCGCCATTTGCGAGACTCGCCGTTGGTTCCAGCCAATCGATACCAAGGGAGTAGCCACATCTCGATTCCTTCGCTACGCCCATGCTTTCACTGGCTCGATAGAAAGCGCTGGCGACATCGCTACAGGTACGCCCGGGCCGAACCGTGTTCAAAGCGGCCTCAAGGCCTGCGAGCTCCGCTTCATGTACGCGGCGCAGGCGGTCGGAAGCCTTACCAATTGAGAAGGTACGCATAATTGCGGCAGTGTAGTTATATCGCATGCCACTAAGCTCGATGTTGATTTGTGAACCTTCGCGGAAAACATCCTCGCTCCACAAAATGTGCGCCGTACCGGTCCGAGGTGACGTACACATCAAGAAGGGCTTCATGTTTGTTGCGTTGGGACCTCCTGAAGCGCCACGTACTTGAGTTGCCATAATCTCGGCGGCGGCGTCACCTTCCCGTACACCAGGCCGGATTACTTCAGCCGCCCTCATGATCGCTGCGTCTGCAATAGCCGCCGCTTCCCGCATAACTGATATCTCCAGATCGGATTTGACAATGCGGATCCAATCTACGACTTTTGTGCAATCCACTATATTCGCATTCGACAAGCGTGACTTGAATTTCTCTGCCACTTGGGCCGTAAGGTTACCCAGCTCAAGTCCGACGCCCTTTTCTGCGACTCCAAGCTCAAAGATGAAATCAATCACCGCGTCGAAGCCGTTCTTGGCGGGATTGGCAACGAAGCTTTCCGAGTACGCAACTACCTTGCTGCGATCCATAAATGTGTGATGGATAACCCCAGGTCCATCCATGCTACGGACAATCATAGTCGGCTCTTCTTCACGGAGCGTAACTACAAGAGCATGCATGGCGTGCATTCGGCTCAGGCTACCTGTCAGATACGTAATGTTGGACCAGCTGGTCACGACCAGAGTCTCTATTTTCCGTCGAGCCATTTGAGATTTCACTGCAGCTAGTCTGCGCAGATACTCCGTTCTCGGAAAGGCCTGCGGTCCTTTGCTGATTGGCATTATCTTAGCTCCATCGGGTTGACGACGTTGAAATTGGCAAGGCCTCAGTTCGACTCCCACTCACGCGCGCCAAGGCCCCACATGCCTTGCGCGCAAAGCTCCGCCGCACGAAGGCACGCGTGGCGATGGCGGCGTCCCGGATGCCGGCGAGATCGGCGATGACGATTTGCATCTCGCCCTTTGTGAAGACAGAGCGATGCGTCGTCCTTGGGCACGGTTGAAGGACACCCCGCCCTAGGAGAGCAGGCTGGACCGATGGGATAGACCGCCTTTGACGGCGTTGTCAGCCCTTCATACGGGCGTGAAACCTTGCTCGTATTTCCACTCAAAGTAGGCCGCCCTATATGAGTTGGCGAATTAGCACGTGAGCTCGGGGCACATCTTGCCCAACGCTAAGGCCGAATTGCCCTAATATAGGCACCCATATAGCTGAAATCCCGCGTCACATAGTGATAATGCGAGGTTTTTACGCCTGATTGCGTCCAACCCTCCGCTGCTTGATTTGAAGACAGCGGCGCCGGAGCTCGCGGATGCCCGCCCCTCATTGCTATTAATGTCGCTTGTCAGGCGCTGCACGTCCCTCGACGTGAACGGCAGCGCCACAAGGGCCCGGGCGATGAAGACGTCGGCCAGGGGGTGAACGCGACCTTCATTCCGAGCTCGGCGAGCATCGCCGCACTATCCAGCTCTGAATTCGCGTAGCACTGATACGATCGACTCCACGTCTGGCTGCATTTCGATGTTCATTACAGACTGGCTGACCTGGTTTGCGCGCGCTGCAGATGGCCCCGTTACGGCACGAAACTTTCGATTACGTGCTCGTCGCCCCATACTGTCTCGATTGTCCATGGATTTCCCAGTACGAACTCTGCTTTAGCTTCGACGCGCGTGTCATCGCGCATCACGATCTCGGCGCGTACGAACATATTACGCCACTTCGTGGTCATCGGATTACCAGCTCTGGTGCGTGTTGACGGAGCGTCGGAGCACGCGACGGAGGTTACCCAATCGATGTGCGCATACGAGGGCAAGTGAATGACTAACCGGCCGTCTGCTGCTGGGAGGGATTCCCAAACTCCTTACGCAATGTCGCAGAATGGGCTCCACGAGCGGGAACAGGTCGCAATACCGGCGCCTTTTCTCCATCAAAGATCGCGCCTGGCGCGATCGCGTGAATTTGGCCTTCCGGCGTATACACCGGTACCCGTCGTAGATGTGGATGACGGGATACGTCCTCTATTTGGTTGAGCCGCCCATACGCAATTCCGGCAGCCTCCAGCTCCCTCATCGCTTCGTCGCTCGACATTTGCGTAAACCGATCAGCGACGATTTCATCTAGGTTAGCCCTGTTCTTGATCCGCTCAGTGTTATCGGCCAAACCAGGGGCGCGGATGAGTTCCGGTCGCTTGAGGAATTTGGTGCAGAAATTGACCCATTCGCGGTCATTTTGAACGGAGAAGATAATGTCCTTCCCGTCGGCACAGCGGTATGCTCCATATGGCGCTAGAGATGGATGGTTCACGCCGGCCCGCGCAGTGTGGTAGCTGCTGTAATCAAACTGGAGCACCGGAACATTCATCCAGTCCGCGATGGCATCAAAAAGCGATATTTGAATACTCGTTCCCTTCCCGGTGCGCTCGCGCTGGAGCAGCGCCTGCAGAATGGCATTGAGAGCAGTCATACCAGCTGCAATATCACACACAGAAACGCCGACCCGCGCCGGGCCATGAGCTGTCCCGGTTATGGCACAAAGCCCGGTCTCCGCTTGCACGATCAGGTCATACGCTTTCAAGTGCGATAGGGCACCGCTATCGCCGAATCCGGAGATGTCACAGGTTATCAGGCGGGAAAAGATCTGCGGAACCGAAGCCCAGCTTTCTGATGCTACCAGGTTTAAGATTTTGAATGAAGACATCCGCCTTAGTTACCATCGCATCGAGAACTGCATGATTTTCCTCGACTGTCAGGTCGAGGCAGATAGATTCTTTCCCGCGATTTAACCAAACGAAATACGCACTCTGGCCCTGAACAAGCTTATCGTAATCTCGCGCGAAATCACCCTCTGGACGTTCGACTTTGATTACACGCGCCCCAGCATCCGCAAGGCGGCAAGAAGCATAAGGCGCTGCTACCGCCTGCTCGACAGCAACTACGGTAATACCTTCGAGCGCCTTTCTCATGCGGATGCCGCTCTGCCATTCTGAAGGGAGTTCTGGGAATTTCTATAGTTGAGGATAGAAATTAGTCTGCTCTGTTCATTTCCGACGATGGAGATGCCCTCATCGACGCCCATCCCAGGCTTTGCAAGCATCATGTCAGCCTGTGTAGCCACAGCAATGTTGACCGCAGCCCTCGCCGATAGGTCTGTTTCGGTGCAGCTTCCACCGAGATATGCACCGACTCCATTTTCTTTGCAGACCAACACGCCTCTGGCTGAGTCGGCGATCGAACCAACGTCAGGCATCTTGATCTGAACTAGATGAGCCGCTTTCGATCTGGCGAAGAGCCGGATTTCATCAAGCGTATTGCATCGCTCATCGACCACAACCCGGGCTTCTGTACCGCGCCTGTCCAGAAGTGCAACGATCTTGGCGTACTCCTCTAGCTGAGCTTCCGTTGATCCAAAATCTGCGGGGCATTCGATATGAAGCCGATAGCCCGGGACGTCATCCGCAAGGCGCGCGATGAAATCGGCAATTTTTTGCGCCTCCATACCGATCTCCAGCCCAATCCAACCGTAAACGTCAAAATGCAGGACAGGATGGTACCCGGGCTCTCCGATTTCTGTTGTGCGTTTGGCGACCCATTTGACGAAATCACGAAACTTCTCGCCTGAAACACCGAACTTTTCCCGCGAGTTGATCAATCCGTGTGGAAGCACGTCCACAGACTTGAGGATCATTTTATCGACGTTGAGTTCCCTCGAATCCCCACTCTGAGCATAGATCGGAACTGGTTTGTCCGGCACTGGTAAGTAAAATTCCGAGCAGATCACCTCGGCAAGTGTGGTCCGAGCATGATCCGCGGCAGCACGAAGCAAAGCTTGGCTGACGCCATATTCGATGGCGAGAGGTAGCCGCTTGTCCTCATGGTATGCGAAGACACGTTCACAAGCACCTAGGAAATTAGACACATCGGCACCGAGAAGCCGCGGGATCACAACAGATCTGGTGAGTGCTTCAATTGTGTCGACCTGAAAAACCGGATCACGACCGCCTGCGCCTGAATATTGGACGCCCATCATATCGCCCCACACGATGACATCGTCTGACAACACAAGACCGATGCCGAGCGAACGCGATGGCATACGGATGGTTGTGAAGCCAGGCGTCCGGGCCGCCCCCAGATAGCGAAAGCCATCATGAGCAGCGCCGGCCCGTATTGCAGTTTGGTCATCATAGAAAAAGCTTCCGTTTCCGGGAGCCAGAATAATATCTCTTATGGTGGGGGAGTTTTTCATCGCGGACTCACTCTACGCTTCTTGCTATCCGGATTGCCATTGATCTTGAAGAAACCCCCTACCGACCCACATCGCAATGTAATAGCCAATCAACATCGGTCCCCAGCATTTTAGAAGGAGTCTTGGCTTCCATTTGCCGATCAATCCGGTAGGTGTCTTAGTTCTGCGAACCAATTCCGCCCGAGAAACAGTATAAAATCGCGGCCCCAGCTCTTGGCTGCGCCAGAGAAAACGCTTCGACGTTCTAACGCTGGCTGAGGTGCTTGGCCCCTCATCCGACAGCCACAGCTTTGGTAGCGTTAACGAGCTTCAGGTTTTGGAAAGCCCTTACCCCTTCCACACCACCTTCGTAACCATAACCGCTCTGTTTAACCCCAGCGTTTGGTGCATCCGCCGACACGCCCTTGAGATAGTTGATGCTGATAGCACCCGCCGCAAGGCTGCGGATCATTCGCTGCTGAATCTCAGGGGAGTCGCTGAAGAAATAGGAGGCAAGCCCGTATTCGGTTGCGTTAGCCGCCTCAATTGCCTCTTCGATCGTGGTGAAGGGGGCGACCGTCAGAATCGGTCCGAATGGCTCTTCGCGAAGCACCTGCGATTCAGGGGGCACGTTGCTTAGAATTGTAGGTGCCCAATAAAAGCCCGCTCGACCAATGCGTCTACCGCCGGTTTCGACCCTTGCTCCGCGATTGACAGCATCCTTCGTCAGGCGTGCCATGGCTTCAATGCGTCTCGCATTCGCCATTGGTCCCATGTCTGTCTCGGGATCGTCGGGCCGGCCAACCCTGATCTCTTCTGCTGCCTGAACGAGCCTTGCCAAAAACTCCTTATAAATCGGTCGGGCGACTAGAATGCGACTGGGAGCATTGCAACTCTGACCTGCGCACTCAAACTTGTATTCGGAAATTGCGGAAACAGTCTTCGAGATGTCTGCGTCTTGAAAGACAACGACAGGGGAGTGGCCGCCGAGCTCTAGAACGCAGCGCTGCAGATTGCTCGCGGCAATCTTCGCAAGCTGCTTGCCAACCGGCGTAGAACCAGTGAAGGACAAAGCTCGGACAACTGGCGACCGGAGCAGGTGTTCGGAGATCATTGGCGGATTTCCGAAAACCAGACTCACAACGCCGGGCGGAATCCCAGCTTCCCGTAGAGCGTCGATTATATAGGTTCCGGCGCTTGGAGTTTCTTCTGCCGCTTTCAGGATTACTGGACAACCTGCCGCGAGAGGGGCGGCAAGCTTGCGGGCGTTGAGGACGGCTGGATAGTTCCACGGCGTGAATGCAGCAACCACGCCAATCGGTTCCGGGACAATAATTCTTTCCTCGTCGATCGGAAACGGATCCGACAGTTCCTGAGCGTGAGCACCATTCCACTTAAGCGTTTCGATCGCACGCGCGTATTCGCCCTTCGCTTCAGCTGTGGTCTTACCTTGTTCTCCGGAAAGTGCCGCTGCCGCAACCTCGATCTTTCCATTTAGAATTCGCGCAGCGCGAACGAGCAGCTTACCCCGTTCATTAGCCGGTGTATTGGACCAACGCAGCAGACCGGCCTGTGCAGATCTCAAGGCGTCGTCAAGATCCGACGCGGAGGCAACGGCAACGTGCCCGAATTCTTGCTCGGTGGCGGGATTGATGAGGGCTCGATTGATGCCATCATCGCTCGAGCGCCATGCTCCATTGATGAACAGTTTATAGTTCAGGCTATCGGACATACGTCGATTACCGCCGTGCGGTTGGGTGCGCTTTGCTGTTTGCTAACGCCTGTTGCTAAGGTACCGCTTACCAAGCTTCAGGCTAACTGTCTCCGGTAGCAGCCCGCGTCGTCACTTCAGCCGGATTGCTGTGACCGGACATTAATGGCTTGCTTGCAATGTCAAGCCGAAGGGATCACCGCCATCACATCGAACGTCTAATCGTACGCGACATAATGGATGATAGCTCGCAAATAGGGTTCAATGTTCGAGCCCTGGGAGCGGTGGCCGAACCACCTCCGGCCAGCGGCCCTTAGATCTTTTCTCCGGCCCGGATAAGCTCGTCTAGCACGGAGCGGACAGCACTCTCGGTGATCGAAACGATATCATCGATCTCAGCCTTGGTAGTCACGAGCGGCGGAGCGAACCCGAGGATGTCGCCATGCGGCATAGGACGGGCGATCAGGCCCCTGTCGCGGGCTGCCTTAGAGACGCGAGCACCCACCTTGAGGGAGGGATCGAACCGTTTCTTGTTGCCGCGGTTAGCGACGAACTCGATCGCCCCCATGAGGCCGACCCCGCGAACCTCACCGACGATAGGCAACTCCGCGAACTTCTCCTTGAGCTTCATTTGGAAATAGGCGCCAACCTCGCGAGCGTTGCTAACAAGGTTCTCCTTCTCGACGATGTCGAGAACGGCATTTGCCGTGGCGGCGCCGATGGGATGACCCGAATAAGTGTAGCCGTGCGAAAATGCCCCGACCCTATCAGTACCGTCTTCCAGAATTTCGTAGACCTTTTGCCCGATGATCGCAGCGGAAAGCGGGAAGTAACCGGAGGTCAGGCCCTTGGCCACCGTGATCAGGTCGGGTTCGAGTCCGTAGTGCTGAGAACCAAACATTGAGCCAGTGCGGCCGAAGCCGGTGACTACTTCGTCCACGATCAGCAAAACGTCGTGCTTTTTGAGCACCGCCTGAATCGCTCCCCAGTAACCTTCCGGAGGCGGCGTGATACCGCCTGTGCCGAGCACTGGCTCAGCTATGAAGGCACCCACGTTGTCCGGGCCGAGGCGCTCGATGAGCTGGTCGAGCTCAACCGCGCGACGAGCGGAGAATTCGCGCTCGGTCTCCTCTGGGTTTGCGCCCCAGTAATGATGCGGAACACCGGTACGCACGATCTGCGGCAGCGGGAGATCCATGTAGTCGTGGTAAAAGCTCATACCCGTCATCGAGCCGGAAACAACGCTGCAGCCGTGATAGCCACGCTCGCGCGCAATGATCCTCTTCTTGCTCGGCTTACCCCGAAGGTTGTTATAGTACCAAACAAGCTTTGCCTGTGTCTCATTGGCGTCGGAGCCGGACATGCCGTAAAAGACCTTACTCATCTTTCCAGGCGACATCCTAACGAGACGATCGGAGAGGATCGCGAGTTCGTCGGTCGTATGCGCCGCGTAGCAGTGGTAATAGGCGAGACGGTAGGCTTGGCGCGATATTGCTTCAGCCACTTCGGTTCGCCCATAACCAACATTAACGCAATACATGCCGGCGAAACCGTCGATCAGCTGATTGCCATGAGCGTCCTGGATTCGGATTCCCTTACCCGTTTCGATGATCGTCGGCTCGCCAAGCTTACCGGTCGCAAAATCCTTAAGCTGCGTAAAAGGATGCAGGACGCTGCTTCTGTCCTTTTCGCTGATTTCTTTGATATTGATAGTCATCGTGCACCACTCTTTAGGTTCGCAAAGCAGACGCATTCGGGTTCAAGATTCTCCGCGGGACCGCGCTTCGAGCCTTTACAGACGGCGCCGGCTGCTTCCATCCACCCAAACGGATAGGCACCAGCGAACCTCTGGGCGTTCACCGCCACGATGCCGCATTCTTGCCGCCCGGTGAGGCGCTCGGCCCTCTCGGGGTTACGGGTGTAGACGATGGCGAGCCCACTGCCCGGATCGTTCGAGCGCACGAAGAATTCCTTGTGATCATCGAGCGGGAAGATTGCTGCGACCTGGTCGAACGTCTCTTCCTTGGCTGTCACCACGTCGCCGGTCACTTGAGCAGATACGGCAGCTAAACGGTACGCCAGGCATGGCGCGGAGCGCCGCGACTGGCGTCCTCGGAGCGGGACCGCCGCATGCCACGATGCGGGCGCCGGCTGCCGAACAGGTTGAAAGACCATTTGAAAGTCTCACGCGCCCATTTGTTGAAACGTCTATGCATTCAGGATACTGATGTCGCGAACAGGTTTTGCGTCTTATCTCGTGTCGTTCTGAGGATTTTCTTCATCGCAGAGCCGCTTGGCGCTGCAATTCACCTCAAGGCTGGAGCCGATTATGCTGTATGATCGAATAGACGCCCGCATCCTCGAAATCGTGCAAAAAAACAACCGTCTAACTTCCGAGGTGATCGGCGAAATGGCGGGGCTTTCTGCTACCGCGTGTCAGCGACGACTGAAGAGGCTCCGCTCGGAAGGCATCATCGAGGCCGATGTCTCGATCGTTTCGCCGAAGGCGGTAGGAAGACCTATTCAAATGCTTGTGTCAGTAAGCCTAGAGCGGGAGCGTTCAGATATAATCGATAGGTTCAAGAAAGCCATCAAATCGTCAGCTGAGGTCGTCAATGGATTTTACGTCACCGGCGATGCTGACTTCGTCTTATACGTTACCGCGCATACCATGGAAGATTATGAGCAGTTCACTAGGCGGTTCTTCTATGAGAACCCGAACATTAAGGGCTTCAAGACAATGGTCATAGTAGACCGCGTAAAAGTGGGATTTGCCATTCCAATTGAGGCTCCGTCTGGGGATTGACAGATTCTGGCGTCGACGTCTCCCTCACTCCCCAGATTCGTGCTTTTGCACGCTTTTTCATCGCTCACTCGCGTAGAAACGCCGAAACATGCACTGTCGCTCCATTACTATATCTGTCGATAGTTGAGCTGAGGGGGATTATCTTCAGATTGGTATTCGGAAGCGAGATTAAAACCACGAGTATCGCGTCTCATTCACTTGCGTCAGCAGTCCACTCTGGCGAGGCGATCCAAGCATAGGACTCGGCAGTCTGGGTCGTTCATCTAAGGTTCGGCTGACAAATAGCTCTCGCGTCGACCAATCGTGACGTCAATGCCATGTTCACCCTGTTGCGCGACCGGCATCAATTTCGAAGTCAAGACTGCGGCCGAGCAGGATCTGCCATACCTGACCGCGGCGAACTCTGCCCAAATACGGAACATCATGGCGCCCTATACGGGCAATGGCGCTGTTATGTCGACCAATTGACATGACAGCGCGAGCAGCAGGCGCTCAGCCCTCACGGCGAGACGGACTCTCGCCCGCGAGAAGGCAGTTGCGAATGACAGAAATGCCTGAGGACGTTAGCGGGCTTCATGAGGCTTTCGGATGCAAGCTGCGCAAAGTAGACGAGGATGACGAAGCGCTTTGCCAATTGCTAGCGGCCAAGTTTTCTGGACGATCGCTGATCTGGTCCAGAATCGCGCCATCGCAGACGATACAGGAGCCGATATGACCGATCCGCCCAAGCCTCAGACTTTCAGCGCCGACGGCATCACCGCGCCGCTGCGGTTTGCCGCATTCCGGCGCATCTGGCTGGCGAGCCTGCTGTCCAATCTCGGCGCCCTAGTTCGGGGCGTCGGCGCAGCTTGGGCGATGACACAGATGACATCGTCGGCCGATATGGTCGCGCTGGTGCAGACCGCGGTAATGCTACCGGTCATGCTGATCTCGATGCCAGCCGGCGCGATTGCCGACATGCATGACCGGCGCATTGTGGCTCTGGTCTCGCTCGCCATCGCGTTCGCCGGCGCGACCGCGCTGACGACGCTCGCCTGGTTCGACCTCATCACGCCGAACCTCTTGCTGGCGCTATGCTTCGCGGTCGGCTGTGGCTGGGCGCTGATGGATCCGGCCTGGCAATCCTCGGTCAATGAGCAGGTGCCGTCGCAAGCGCTTCCCGCGGCGGTCGCGCTGAACAGCATCAGCTACAACATTGCCCGCAGCGTGGGCCCGGCCATCGGCGGAATTGTGGTGGCGACTGCGGGCGCAGTGGCTGCGTTCGCGCTCAGCACGCTGCTCTATCTGCCGCTAATGCTGGCGCTGTTCCTGTGGAAACGCATAGCCGAACCATCGCGTCTGCCGCCTGAAAAGTTCAGCCGCGCCATCGTCTCCGGCGTGCGCTACATCCTCAATTCACCCTCGATCAAAATCGTGCTGACCCGCGCCATGGTGACCGGTGTGATTGGCGCCGCGATCATCGCACTGATGCCGTTGGTCGCGCGCGATCTTCTGCATGGCGACGCCCAGACGTTTGGCATCATGCTCGGCGCCTTTGGTCTGGGCGCGGTGATCGGCGCGCTCACCATCACAGAGGTGCGCGAGCGCATGAGCGGCGAAGCGGCGATCCGTGCCTGCGCCCTGTCGATGGGCGGTGCGACTGCCGCGGTGGCGCTGAGCCGCGAGCCGGTGTTGACGGCGGCCGCGCTGGTCGTGGCGGGCGCCGTATGGATGCTGAGTTGGGCGCTGTTCAACATTGGCGTGCAGCTGGCAGCGCCGCGCTGGGTGGCTGGCCGTTCGCTTGCGGCCTACCAGGCGGCGGGATCAGGCGGGATTGCCATCGGCAGCTGGGGCTGGGGCGATCTGACCGATGCCGCCGGTGTCCAAATGGCGCTCTTGGTCTCGGCCGGCCTGATGCTGGCCTCCCCTCTCTTGGGGCTCTGGCTACGCATGCCGCGCATCGGCGCGCGAGGCGAAGAGGCCAAAGTGCTTGACGATCCCGCGGTGCGGCTGCCGCTGACCGGGCGCAGCGGGCCCTTGGTGGTCGAGATAGAATATCGGGTCGCGCAGGAAAATGCGCGGGCGTTTCATACCGTCATGCAGGACGTGCAACTGGTCCGGCAGCGCAACGGCGCCTATGGTTGGTCGATCGCACGCGACATTTCCGATCCCGAATTGTGGACCGAGCGCTATCATTGCCCGACATGGCTCGATTATTTGCGCCAGCGCAACCGCTCGACACAGCCGGAGCGCGCCATGGAACAGCAGGCGGTGGCCTTTCAGATCGGTCCCGAGCCGGTGCGCGTCCGCCGCATGCTGGAGCGCCCGTTCGGCTCGGTGCGCCGGAAGGACGAGACGCCCGAGCGGGCCGCGAACGAAATACTGCGCGGTGAGCAAGCGCGGTGAAGCCGTAGTAATCGGCCGTCAAGAACGAATAGATCTGATGTTTCCGATTGAAGCGAATATCGCGCTTTACGCTTGTCAGCAGCGAGAAACCCACAGTTCCTCATCGCTGCGGCAGCTTGAAACTCGAGCAGTTGATGGTCTTCTATGACCGAGGAGCACGCCTATCGTGAGCACTCTATGAAGTCCGCGACCTGTGGAGCATCCGGCGCGAACTGACTGAGGCGAACGGTCCCTGGCACCGCCGCCCGCACTATCCTCCTCGAACAGGCGTTCATGAAGCTCGCGGCGAAGTCCACACGGGAAGCGGTCGCCTACACCTACAATCGCAGATGCATGATTTAGTATCGTCCGGCGGCTGAAATGCGGAGTGCGTCCTGTCCGGATTACCTCTCCACCGATCTCTGCGTTTCAAAGCAACTCAAATCGTATCGGGGCAACTTATGGACGGATCGGGTGTAGGAGAAAGCCTCGCGGCTTCCTCCTACACACCACCGTACTTCCGTATACGGCGGTTCGTCAGGCACGATTGAGGTGGCGGTGCAATCCGATGAGGGAAGGCAGCCCAAGTTGCGCGAAGAAGGGGGCGCGATAGGCCTCGTTCATGTGGCTGGCCCCGGCAATTCCACCAAGGACCGCGGCCGTTGTAGGCCGACCGCCATGCCCGCTGCGGATCGAGCCCGCGTTGCATCAAGCGCTTGGCGCGTGTCCGCGGTAGCTTCCACTGACGCCAAAGGACACAGCGCAGCTTACGCCCCATCCAGCCGTCGAGCTCCTCGCCCCCCTTTGGCCTCCGCCAGCCGGAAGTATTGCAGCCAGCCGCGCAGAATGGGGGTGAGGGTTTTGACGGTCGACGCCGGGGTTCGCCCACGCCCTTGGCGCAGCGTCGTCCTCAGCTTGCTCCCGCAACCGCTTTACGCTTTTGACCGCCACCCGCAGGCGCGGCTGCTTGTGTGCGGTCATGGTGTAGCCGAGGAAGGTCCGCACCCAGGGATGGTCAACAGCGCTCTTTGCGGCGTTGACCTTGAGCCGCAGCCGCTCCGTCAGGAATCGCGTGATCGACGCCATCACCCGCTCGCTGGCCCGCCGCGTCCGAACATAGATGTTGCAGTCGTCCGCGTAGCGGCAGAAGGCATGGCCTCGTCGCTCGAGTTCATTGTCCAGATCGTCGAGCAGGATGTTCGACAGCAACAGTGACAGAGGGTCGCCTTGTGGCTTGCCCTCGCTCCGTGCCGTCGCGATCCCGCCCGTCATCATTCCAGCCTGCAGGTAGCGGCGGATCAACCGCAGCACCCGTCTGTCCGCAACCCGGCGCGCCACCCCTGCCATCAGGACGTCATGGTTCACCCGGTCGAAAGACTACTCGACAGACTACCCACCACCGCGCTCATCATCTCGACGACTATCCCGATCAGGTAACCATCGTTCGGTCGCGCCATCCCTTTGAGGGATCTGCGCTTAATGTGCTTGGCTGGTGTCATCGACGCGGCGAACTTCATCTGACGCTTGTACTGCCCGATGGTACCCGTGCCCTTGTACCGGCCGCGTGGACAGATCTGCCTATCGCACAACATTTACCGCGTGCAAGCCCGCAATGCGCTCGAGCGGCATTCCTGGCTTCCCACGCCGAGCTGCTGCACGCCCGGACGATCGTCGACGCTTTGCTGCGGCAATTGGATGGCGCGCATACTGTCCTGCCACCGGAATCGGAGGACAGCCATGCAGCAGCTAAGCTTTCTCGACCCACCACCTCAGCGCGGGGCCGTACCTGTATGGGAGGCCCTCGATAGAGAGCAGCGCGCACATCTCGTGCTGCGACTCGCCCGACTAATCGCCCGAGCAATCGCCACTGCCGGAGATCACAACGATGAACGAACTGAGCAAGATTACCGCTGAGCACCTACGCCGATGCGCAATCGTCTACGTGCGTCAGTCCAGTACGACGCAGGTCGAGCATAATCGCGAGTCCACTGCCCGTCAGTACGAGTTAGCCGAACGCGCCGCGCGGCTTGGTTGGCGACGCGATCAGGTGAAGGTCATCGATGAGGACCTCGGTATTTCCGGTTCCGGCCTTTCCGAGCGCACCGGTTTCGCGCGTATGACCGCGGAGGTCGGCCTCGGCCAGGTGGGCATCGTGCTCGGCTTGGAAGTCTCGCGACTGGCGCGCAATAATGCTGATTGGTACCGTCTGCTCGATCTATGTGGCCTGACCCACACGCTCATCGGTGATGGAGATGGGATTTATCATCCGGGCTTGTTCAATGACCGCCTGGTGCTCGGGCTCAAAGGTACGATGTCAGAGGCAGAGCTGCATGTGCTGCGTGCGCGGCTGCTCGGTGGCATCCGCAACAAGGCCGCACGCGGAGAACTGCACCGCGGGCTGCCGGTGGGTCTGGTACGGGGCGACGCCGACGGGGAGGTGCTGTTGCATCCTGACGAGTCGGTGCAAGCCGCGATCCATGCTGTCTTCGACCGCTTTGCCGAATTCGGCTCGGCACGACGCGTGTGGCTGTGGTTCCGCTCGCAAGGCCTGCGCTTTCCGCTGCACTCCAACAGCCTTGTCGATCTCCGCTGGGTCGCCCCCACTTACACAAAGATCCACCAGGTCCTCACCAACCCGTTCTATGCCGGCGTTTATGTGTATGGCCGCACCCAGCAGACATGCTATCTCGATGCGGGCGGTCGAATCCGAAAGCGCATCAGACAACGCGACCGCGAGCAGTGGCCGGTGTTCATTCGTGACCATCATGCCGGATACATCGATTGGAATACCTTCGAGGCGAACCAGAAGCGCCTGGCGCAGAACATCCGTCCTCGACCGCACCAGAGCGGGGGTGCCGTGAGAGAAGGCGCAGCACTCCTGCAAGGCCTCGCCGTATGCGGACACTGCGGTCGGCGCCTGGCCGTACACTACAGCGGCCGGTTCTCGGCGCCCGGATATCACTGCGCCGGCAAGAACATCGTCAACGGCCGGGGCGAGTACTGCCTCAACATCGGCGGTGTGCAGATCGATGCGGCTGTCGCCGAAGCGTTCCTTGCGGCTCTCGCGCCCGCAGGCCTGGAAGCCTCGCTCCAGGCGATCGAGCAATTCGACGCCGATCGCGAGACGACTCTCGCGCAGTTCCGTCGCGACGTCGAGCGTGCGCGCTACAACGCGCAGCGCGCCGAGCGACGCTATCGCGCAGTGGACCCGGAGAATAGACTCGTCGCGCGTGGACTCGAAGCAGAATGGGAAAGCGCTCTGCTGGAATTGAAGACTGCCGAATCCGAACTCTCGGACCGCGAACATGCCCGACCGCGCTCGCTTACGCACGAAGAACGCGACGCTATCCTTGCACTCGGTAAAGACCTCAAGCGTATCTGGTTCGCTCCCACGACGAGCGATCGCGATCGCAAGGAGTTGCTCCGCACGCTGCTCGACGATGTCACCTTGAGAGTCGAGCGCGATAAATACAACGCTCACCTGACGCTGCGTTGGCGCGGCGGTCTCTTCAGTGAAGTTAATGTCCCATTGCCGCACTCGCATCCATCGCCGATCCGCACCGCCGACGATACGATCGATCTGCTGCGGCGACTGGCTGCACATTATCCCGACACCAAGATCGCCGGCATCCTCAATCGCCAAGGCCGTACAACGGCCACAGGACTGTCGTTTACGGCAAATCGTGTGTCGAGCCTGCGGACGCACTGGGAGATCCCGTGCTTCCAGCCGAAACAGCAAGTGCAGGACGGCGAGTGCATGACGATCGAGAAAGCAGCACGCGCTCTCGGGATCGCACCCTCTACTTTGCATCGCTGCCTCAACGATGGCTTCATTGCCGGAGAGCAGATCACACCTGGCGCGCCTTGGCGCATCCGTATCAATGACGAGTTGCGGTCGCGCTTTGTGGAGAGCGCGCCCGAAGGTTACGTGAAGATGTTCAAGGCCATGAATCTACTCGGCGTCTCGCGGCAAACCATCTTGCAACGTGTAAAGCGCGGCGAGCTTAAGGCCGTTCACGTCTATCGCGGACGGGCAAAAGGCATACGAATTCAGGTACCTGCAGTTGCTCCGGACCTCTTCGACCCTCTCAAAAAAACTGAAGGTGTAGTATGACGCAACATCCAAGAACTTCTCCAAGTCGAGCTCGAGGACTGGGCATCACCCTTGGTCTGCTTGCGCTTGCCGAATTCGCCTCTTCGTTGAAGCACAAGAAATGAGGCTTGACCAATGACTCAGCTTCTGAATCACTCGGACATCAATTCGATTCGGTCCGCAAATGAAGAAGCCTTCTTCCGCGGCCCTGCGAAAGCGCCGCCATCAGCTCTTGCGTGCCCTGCCGCCGATCGAGCAGATTGTGCGCGGGTCGCTCATCGAGACCTACAAGCGCTGCGGCCGACCCAGCTGCCACTGCGTCGACGGACCGGGACACGGCCCCAAGCGTTACCTGTCCACAATCGCTCGAACCGGCGAACGCCCGCGGCTCGGCTATGTGCCGAATGGCGCGTATCCTCAGGTGGCCGAGTTTCTCGCCAACTACCGCAAGCTCCAGGAGATGCTCAACGAGATTTGCGCGATCAATGCCGAGCTTCTGCGTCGCCGCGAAAGTCTCGATTAGATGGATCCGGCGGTCGCAGCCCTCGACTTTGCCGAGGCGGGCGCCATCATCGCCAACATGATCGACTCCTATCTCGCTGCAGGCGCTCCGCCGCCCGATGTGGAAGGACCCGATCATGATCAATCCCAAGATTGCCGATCATCATCTCGCGCGGCAGGCCTGCATCTACATCCGTCAGTCGACGATGGGGCAAGTCCGCTTCAATCAAGAGAGCACAGAGCGCCAGTACAACTTGGCGGACCAAGCGAGGTCGCTCGGGTGGACTCCGGAGCAGATCCGGATCCTCGACCGGGATCTCGGTCACTCCGGCGAGCAGGCGACCAATCGCGACGACTTCAAGACGCTGGTCAGCGATGTGGCAATGGGCCAAGTCGGCGCGATCTTCTCTCTGGAAGCCTCGCGCCTGGCCCGCTCGAACAAGGATTGGCATCGCTTGCTGGAGCTGTGCGCGGTGACACGCACATTGGTGTTCGACGGCGATGGCTGCTACGATCCGGCGGACTTCAACGACAGCCTTGTGCTTGGCATGAAGGGTACGTTTGCTCAGGCAGAGCTGCACATCATTCGCGCGCGCCTCCACGGAGGCAAACTCAACAAGGCGCAGAAAGGTGAATTGCACTTCCCTCTGCCGGTCGGTTTGGTATTCGACGGCGATAGGATCACCCTCGACCCCGATCAGGAAGTGCAAGGCGCGGTTCGAACAGTCTTCGAACTATTTGAACAAGAGAGCAGCGCCTACGGCGTAGTTAAACGGTTCAATGAACTCGGCCTTGTCTTTCCACGCCGAGCCTATGGCGGCGTCTGGGACGGCAAGCTGATCTGGGGACGACTTACGCATTCACGCGTGCTCGGTGTCCTTGCCAATCCATCTTACGCCGGCACTTACGTGTTTGGCCGATATCAATCTTGCAAGCAGGTTGGCCCTACCGGTGAGATTCAAACTCAGTTGCGCCGCATGCCACAAGATGAGTGGCGTGTTGTCATTCCCGATCACCATGCTGGTTATATTACCTGGGATCGATTCCTTACCAACCGCGAACACTTGGCGGCGAACAGGACCAATAGCGAAGTTATCGCCGGACCCGCTCGAGAGGGACTTTGTTTGCTGCAAGGTTTATTGCTTTGTGGCGCTTGCGGACGGCGTCTAAATGTGCGCTACGCCGGCAATGGCGGTCTTTACCCGATCTATGAATGCAATTGGAGGCGTCGGGAGGCACTGGCGCCGCAGCACTGCATGTCTCTGCCATCAAAACCGCTTGATCACGCCATTGCAGAGCGCCTGTTGACCGCCGTCACGCCACTGACGGTTGAACTGGCGTTGCAAGCGCTGACAAGCTTGGAGGAGCGCGATAGGTCAATTGCTGCGCAATGGCAACGAAGGATAGACCGGGCCCGTTATGATTGCGACTTGGCAGAACGGCGCTATGAAGAAGCAGACCCCAGCAATCGGTTGGTTGCCAGTACGCTCGAGAAGCGCTGGAACGATGCAATGGAACGGCTTCTCGAGCTCGAGACTGAATTGGCCAATTTTGAGCGCCAGAACCTGCGTAGCATCACAACCGAACAGAGGCAGCAAATACTGCAGCTTGGCAGGGACTTCCCCCGACTGTGGAAGGCTTCAAGCACTTCAGCTCGTGACCGCAAGCGCATGCTCCGCCTGTTGATACGCGACATCACCGTAGCTAAGGGTCCAGAACCCAAACTGCTGCGATTGCAAATTCGCTGGCAAGGTGGGGCTACTGAGACAATTGAGGTCCGGCAGCGGCCGAACCGCCCCGAAGCAGTTCGTTATCCCGATGAGTTCGTTGCCAAAATCCGCGCGCTGGCGGAACTACATGATGATCATGAAATCGTCGCGCAACTCAAAAGCAATGGCCAGACAAGCTCGACCGGCAGGCCGTTCACCGTCAGCATGATTCGATGGATCCGCTACAAGCATCGTATCACTGGCCCATCTCTTCCCGCCGGAACGTTGAACGTCAGCCAGGTTTGTGAGAGATTTGGCGTCAGCCTGTGGGTCGTCCATTACTGGATCGAACGTGGTATAGTCTCGGCGCTGCAACGCAAGCCGAATGCGCCATATGCCCGCTGCCGGCCGCAGCCGGTGCGGAGCGGAGCGGAGATCCCAAGCCCGGCGGAGGGAACAGCGGCATCAGCACCTGATGCACTGCCTGCTGGATCAGCCGGTCCACCACCGTCGTCAATGAGCAACGGCTGCTGGCCATTGATAGGCTCGCTCCGAGCACCTGGAAGCGCCCAGTCCGTCCAGTCGCGTGGGACAGCAAGCGATCCGATCTCGGCGTGGCGCAGGCTCAAAGTCTCTACGCCAGAGACCTTTCTGACCTTGAGGACAGCAAATCGCTGACCACGAAGTACATGGAAGGGATGGGTTCTCCACGGTCATCCGGTCGATGCCCGCAGCACCCTTGTTCGGCATCACCCGTTGGTAGGTCACACTCCGGAGGGGAAGGTTGCGATCTTGCCGTGCATGTTTGATGCACCGGACCCTGCTCTGGCGGCTTCCGGCCGCTGCCCTCGGGCGGGCATGACGCATCTCAGCGTCATCGTCTGGGCGGCGGCGATCAGGGTGAGAACTCAGCGACAATCAGGGTGAGACTGCGCCGATGGGGCCGAACCGAACGGAGGGTGTAGCCCGACCGGAGGACCGGCCCCATCCGCGACGCGCTTTTCGGACTCGTCTGGCGGCCGGGTGCTGCTGGTGCAAGCTGTTGATTCGTCTCGACAAGAGGGAATCGATGCCTTGCCTGGCCTTCACATAACCGACCACCAGATGAGGCTGTACATGAACTACCAACTGACACTGTCCCCCGAGGCCGCCGCGGCCAAGAAGACGACTCGCGCCTGCCATCACAGAAGAAGGCGCCGAGGGGCCGACGACGGCCTGATCCGCTCGCGCCCCTACTGGGACGCCGATATCATCCCAATCCTGAAGGCTGCGCCCGGCATTCGCGTGATCGGCGTACTTAACGAACTGCG
The DNA here is from genome assembly GCF_043203335.1 of Bradyrhizobium sp. RDI18. Taxonomy (NCBI): domain Bacteria; kingdom Pseudomonadati; phylum Pseudomonadota; class Alphaproteobacteria; order Hyphomicrobiales; family Nitrobacteraceae; genus Bradyrhizobium; species Bradyrhizobium sp. RDI18. The sequence goes on from NZ_JBICRN010000008.1 coordinate 2,726,450, forward strand.
CTGACGCCATCCCGACCTCACCCCAACATCTGACGCACGCTGGAGCGGCGCATCAATGCCTGGCGGGCGCTCAACGGCCCCGAACAGGACGTGATCTTCCGCCAGGAGCACGAGCCTGGCCGTCTCGGTCTGTCCGACTTCACCGACACAAGCGCGCTCGGCATTAGCATCGCGAGTGAGGCGCTCCAGCACCGGCTCTATCACTTCCGGCTGGCGTTCTCGGGCTTCGAGCATGCGCATGTCGTGCTCGGCAGCGAAAGCTTCGTTGCCCTGGCCAAGGGCTTGCAGAACGCCCTGTGGGCGCTCGGCGGTGTGCCGCGGGAGCATCGCAGCGACAGCCTGTCGGGGGCGTTCCGTAATCTCGCGGCCGACGCGCACGAGGATCCGACACAGCGCTCGCTGAGTTCTGGGCACCTGCCGACGCCCGACTCCGACCGCTGTTGGAGAGGCTGGGATGAGTGCAAGAGCAAAGAAGGTTTCGACGAAGCGACGCGTACCAAAGCGTCCAACACCGAAGCCCGCCGTAAGGATACGACGTAATGCTACGTCGGTCGACCCAAAGGACGTAGTCATCATACGGGTAAAGGGCACGTTTGGGCGTGGCGAAGGACCTGGCGGAGAAGCCTGGCGGATCGAAGTCCAAGGCGAGCGCGCCGGTATCGTATTCATCAACCGGATCGACGAGCAGCCTCTCGGAGAGCACGCTTCGATCCAAATCTATCTGAACGAGGCCAGCCAAGGTGCGGATTCCGAGACGATGGTGCGCACCGTACCGATTTGATGGCGCGCAGGGTTCCGAAATGATCACGCGCAGCATTCCGAGCATTCTCCGCGCAGCATTCCGATTTGATCGCGCGCAGTTTCGGATGGTGTGAGGCCTGATCGTTGGGCCATTTCTCCGGCTGGAAACAGCTTGGAGAATTGGATGCCGACGAGGAGGGTTATCATGCGCCAGGTGCGCGAGATTGTGAGGTTGAGCCTTGAGGCTGGGCTCTCGACGCGCGTGGTTGGCGAGCGTGTCGGCGTCGGGCCGACGACGGTACGTGACACGCTGAAGCGGTTTGCGCGCGCGGGTCTGGCATGGCCAGTCCCGGAAGCGATAAGCGACGCCGAGCTGGAGCAGCTGCTGTACGGGGTTCCTGGCGTGAAGCCGGGCCGCCGCAAGGTGGCCGAGCCTGACTGGTCCGTTATTGCCCGCGAGCTCAAGCGCAAGCACGTGACCTTGCAGGTGCTGTGGGACGAGTACATTGCAGAGCATCCGGACGGCTATCGGTACAGCCGGTTCTGTGACTTGTTCCGCAACTGGGAAGGTCGGCTGCCGCTCGTGATGCGCCAGCACCACGGCGGGGGCGAGAAATTGTTTGTCGACTATGCCGGCGACACGGTGCCGGTGGTTGACCGTAAGACTGGCGAGGTGCGTGACGCGCACATCTTCGTCGCGGTCATGGGCGCATCCAGCTTGTCGTTCGCGCTGGCGACGTGGACCGAGCAACTCGGCGACTGGATCGCGGGACATAACGCGGCCTTCAGCTTTTTTGGCGGCGCGACGCAACTGCTGGTGCCCGACAACGCCAAGGTCGCGGTGATCAAGGCCTGCCTCTATGACCCTATGGTCAACCGCAGCTATAGCGATATGGCGCAGCATTACGGCACGGCGATTTTGCCGGCACGGCCGCGTCGCCCGAGAGATAAGGCTAAGGTTGAGGCCTGCGTCGGAATCATCGAGCGTTGGCTGCTGGGGCGGCTGCGCAACCGAACTTTTTACAGCCTGGCCGAACTCAACGGTGCGATCGCCGAGTGGCTGACCAAGCTCAATGACGGACGGGTGCTGCGCCAGTATGGCCGCACACGGCGCCAGTTGTTCGAGGAAATTGACGCGCCGAATCTTAAACCGCTTCCCGGCGAGCCGTGGGTCCATGCCGAATGGCGCCGATGCCGGGTCGGGCTCGACTATCACGTCGAGATCGAACGACACTACTACTCGGTGCCCTATCGCTTCGCCCGTCGCGAGGTAGAAGCGCGGATCTGTGCGCGAACGGTTGAAATCTTCCTGGGGGCGAGCGTATCGCCGCGCACATGCGCGGCAGCGGCAACGGGCGGCACACGACGATCAGCGCCCACATGCCTTCCAGCCACCGGCGCTACGGCGAGTGGACGCCGGCAAAGATCCGCAGCGAGGCAAGCCGGATCGGCCCGATGCTGCGCCTGCTGATCGACCGGATCATCGAGGATCGGCCGCATCCCGAACAGGGCTATCGTTCGTGCCTGGGGATCATCCGTCTTGAGAAGCGCTTTGGCGCCGAGCGCCTCGAGGCGGCCGCGCTGCGCGCGATTGAGATCCAGGCTCGCAACTACCCAAGCGTCAAATCGATCCTCGAGAAGGGGCTCGATCGCGTTGCAACGCCCGCGTCCGCCGAGCGCGAGCCGATCATACACACCAACATCAGAGGCTCGGACTATTACCACTAAGGAGAGAAAATGCTGACACACCCCACACTCCACTTGCTTACCCGGCTCGGCCTTACTGGCATGGCCGAGGCCTTCACGAGCCTCGCCGAGAACGAGGAGGTCCGGGGTCTCGCTCACGCCGAATGGCTGGCGTTGCTGCTGGACCACGAAGCGACCTGGCGCAACAACCGGCGCCTGGCGCTTCGTCTTCGCAAGGCAAAGCTGCGTCATCATGCCGTGCCCGAGGATATCGACTATCGCGCCCCCGTGGGCTCGACCGCCGCTTGTTCGACATGCTGCTCAAGGGAGACTGGATCAAAAACCATGAGAATTGCGCCATTGTCGGGCCAACCGGCGTCGGGAAAAGCTGGCTTGGCTGTGCGCTTGGTCACAAGGCCTGCCGGGACAACCACTCTGTACTTTACACTCGGCTGCCGCGGTTGTTCGAAGAACTGGACCTTGCCCGGGGCGACGGCCGACTCACTTCGCGGATGAAGAGCATCGCCGCCGTCGAGCTCCTGATTTTGGACGATTGGGGCCTCCAAGCCATCGACGCCAATGCCCGTCATTATCTGCTCGAAATCCTTGAAGACCGTTACGGCCGTCGATCAACACTCGTCACCAGCCAGCTTCCAATTGCCAAATGGCATGAGCTCATAAATGACCCAACTTACGCTGATGCCATACTTGATCGCCTGCTTCACAACGCTCACAGGCTCGAACTGAACGGTGACTCCATGCGTCGCCCGCCGGTTCTTCCTCGGCCTTGATTACATCGTCGGCCGATGAAGACCGAGACTGCAGCCCGCGAAGCTGACCGGCCGCTACGGCACTGTTGGGGGTGCGCGTCCAGTCAGCTTCGCTCCGTCGAGCGACACCATCAAATATGAGACGTGATCTCTTCGGCAGCCGCTTGACCACGGGCTGACGATAGTGCCAATTGCCTTTAACGATCGGGGGCTTCTACATGCGCGCGATCAGATTGGAACGCTGCGCGGCATCAGATTGGAATAACTGCGCGCGATCATTGGAATCCGCAGCCAAGGTCGTCACATCGGACGGTTGGGATACCGCCTTGCCAGTGATGCAAGCGCCTACGACACGGTCTATGCACACACGCGCAAGTCGAATATTGCCTCGCGACGCGCGGCCGAAGAAGCAGGATTCGTGGATGCCGGCGTAGCCGAAGTTAAACAGTTGATTATGGTCCGGCGGCGAGATGCGGCAACATAACGTCGTTCCAGCTGCATTGAAGGTCTCCGCTCGTGTGGACCTCCTGCAGCTCTTCTTCGGCATCCGGCCGGCTGTCCGTACGCCGCTCCGTCAGGTCGAAAAACACGAAATCGAGCGGTCTTTGCGTTCGCCGCATACTCTAGGTGTTCATATGGCGATGGATATCGACGGTTTCGTAGTTTTCTCGAACTCGGCGGCATTGAGCCGGCGAATCCTTGACAGCGACGGCGGCGCTGGCGATCACACCTAACGGCTAGGCCGAGAGGTTGGATACCCGCATTGCTGTTGCTTGAAGGCGGTCTCGTTTGGCGATGAAGGATTAGAGCATTGGGCAAAGGAGTTAGCCCGAGGCCCCTTCGAGGGCATCTTCCAAACTATCGATCCACGCGGTTACCCTGAGGGGGAGGCCCTGATCAGTCACTTACCATGCTCTCAACGTTGTTGCTTTTCCTTGCGGATGGCATCGGCGATGCGGCGCGAACTGAGCCGCCACTCTGTGGGTTCTATGTTCTCGTGCCGATTCAATGTACGGACGCGGTGCCTGAGTCCGCCGGCACGCCCCTCTCTCCAACGACGTGGTTTCTCGTTCATGGAGTATGGGCGACCACTGTTGTCGCGGCGTATCTCGATGCCGTACGGGTTTAGGGGCTGCGCCGCGTGCGACCAGATTATGCCCCGGCGGCGTCGAATCCGGGATCGTTCTCCTCTCCTTCCCGTGATCTGAGACCTTGATTTGTCAACCTAAGCCGCTGACTTGCTTCAACCGAAAGCTTTCCATAGACAGCAGCTCGAGAGATGTCGGCCGTCGCATCGACGCCCCTCCGGTGACCAACGCGCCGTTGGTGAATTCACCGGAAAGCTCGTCGCCGCCTGGCTGATCCCTTTTCGCCGATTCCCGCACGTTAGCGCGACGGCTCTGGTCGTTACTTCCTGCTCCGCGACGGCGTCAACACACGGCCGTGACTATCTCAGAGATGTGCCCGAACATGAAACCGGATTTCAGTGATCGCGCCGGCTCAGTCGTTGTCGCTCGATTCCGCCAATGTGCTCGCGGATCTCAACGGGTCACATGCGCTGGCTTTGTCACGAGTAGATTTCATTTCGCGGGCGACAACCGCGAAATGGCTCGAGATCGCCGGGCGCGCGACTTTAATCGACGCGTTCAGCGCGAGCCAATTGGCTTCCCGCCCGGTGACCTTGATTTCAAAAGTAGCAACAATCTGGATGTCTGCGGTCCAGCGAGGAGGTTCTTGCGCCTATCAGATAAGTTGATTCAAATTAGGCGGCCCTGGGCGCCTGCGGCTTTGAGCGACGACCATCGCCGTCGATGGCGCCGCGCCCTACCACGCGATGTTGATCGCCCGATTTATTGACGGTGTGATGCTCGGTTGCGCGATTGTCCCAGATTGCAACGTCGCCCAATCTCCAGCTCCAGCACACGGTATTTTCCGGCGCGGTTAGGTAGGATTGAAGCAGGTCGAACAGCTTCTGGCTGGAATATTCCTCCAGGCCGACGAAGTGCTGCACGAAACGTCCGATCACGAGCATGCGTTCGCCGGTCTCGGGATGGACGCGAACGACCGGATACGCGGTTTCGTAGATTGTTCCGGTGAATACATCGTCAAAATGGTTCTTGTCCGCCTCCGTGGCGCGCCCGGCCACGGTGTAATCATAGGCATTGCAGCGTCCCGCCCAGAGGTTGTCGACAAGCATCCGCAGCGGCTCCGGAAGGGCAAGATATGCAGCCGCGGTGCTCGACCAAACGATCTCACCGCCATAAGGCGGGATCACGGCGCCGCGAACCACCGAGATCTTTGGACAGGCATCACCGAAGCTGACATCCACGTGCATCTGGTCGGCCGGACCGCTCCTGCGCCCCAACGCCATTTCCGGGGTAGACGCACCCTTGGTCGTACGGGTTGTGGGACACGGTATCAGCGAGCCAAGTCGGATAGCAAAGCACTGCTGCTCGGCATCATCGAGATGTCTCTGATCACGGAAGAAGATGATCTTATGCTCGAGAAGCAGCCGGCTAATGGCTCGGATGACCTCGTCTGACAACTCGTCCGATAGCCTGATGTTCTTGATCTCGGCACCAAGCCGGGCCGCGTGCTTGATGATATCCGCTCGCGGAATGACATTATGAATGGTCGTCGCGTTGCTCATGATCATCTCACACTCGTGATGCCTAGACAAAGCTCCGCGATGCATAGTCGCGAGACCGACGGTGGAGCCCAACTAAGTCATTTGGGTGACGGGGCCCTACTCGGCCGCAACGTGCTCCGTTAGCCGCAACAAAGCCAAGCAGGATCGTCGGACCACAACCATCTTATGATCTGCTCCGTCGCGATCAGGATCCAGTTTTGCATCGGCCCCGATCAGATGAAGGAACTCGCGGACAACGTTTCCAGGATCGGCATGCAGCATGATGTACGACCTCGTTCTGATATTGCAATCATAAGGACAATCGATGTCCAGTCCATGAAACGAAACCAGCTTTCTTTTCGATGGCGAGCAATGTTTCGCTTCGTCGGCAAGCAAAGCCCTGAAATATTTTGGATGACGTTTGGTCGACCATGTCACGCGATCCGCAATAGGTACAATCGAGGCGAAAAAAGACGAACGGATTAGCTCTCGGCCTTACCTCATCAGTGTGATCGCACAGATACTTCTGCATGACTTTATACAGGACTCTACCATGCGTAGTATGATTATTGCACGTCTATCTGACGTACTCAGCAACATTTTGTTCCCGGTATTCGATTCAATGTGTGCTTGTTTCATCCACCTGTCACATATGGATCAACTTTCCGACTTCTCGCGGAGCAAGAGATCGATGCGACATGTGCGCCTGTTCGACTCCGACTGCAGTTTAACCGTCGATTCTATTACTCGCTTTGCGAGATCCATAATTGAGGAACGTCGCGGTCCAGGTGACCTCGCTGACAATCAGGTGGCGGCGCGGTCCTGGCTCGCAGCCTATCGGGACGTGCGCTGCCATTCATCGACAGAGACGATCCGCGCAGCACTCGTAGTGCAGACGCTTAAGAGGACAACCGGTGCAACCCCGACGATATCCTAGAAAACTGTCCAGCGGGCCAGATGAAGTGCGAGAAGGAGCAAGACCGGTCGGAAAGCTAACCAAGCCTTGAAATATTGAGTTAACACGAAGAGATCTTCGTGCCGGGCATTGGCCGTGGCGGGCCTGCGCTGCGTAAAAACAGCCCTGTGACCGGGAAAGGCCTGCGCTGGAACGGCGCCGAACCCCTCCCTACTTGCTCAGGAGCTTCTCGTGCACGTCCAGCTGGCGGCCACCTTGCGCCATCGCTACCCCGCGTTCTCTTACCAGATTGACCGCTCCGATCTTGAACTCGCGACCGCACTTTTCTTTTCATCCGCGACTTTCGTCTGCATAAGACACCCATTCCTCCATCAGACAGACAGCAGCTCACTTCAGTCAAACTTGTAGGAGGCCTGGAAGAACGTGCCCCATCGCTCCATGCTGTACTTCGCAAGTGTAGGGGCCTGAAAGAAGGTACCCAGAGCGCTGCAGCTGCTGCAGGTGAAGGTGACATTGCTGTCGTTTTTGGTCCACATGGCCCAATACCGGGCTCCAACGCCAACGCTGAAATTCCTGGTGAGAAAGTAGGATAGAATGCAGTAGACCTAGGTCTTCGCGGCGCGCGCTCTCAGCGGCAGCGACTATACGCCTGCGAAACTGACCGAAAGAGATGCCCAAATGATTCAATTTCGTCGAGACCGGCTCTAGCAGCGCGAACTTGGCTTGTGATGACCAGGCTTTGACGCCGTCGATCTCCTCGATACTGTCGAGGATCGAACGATATCCCTTTGGAAAGCCAAGGCCAGCGTCGATGTTCTTGATGAAGCCGGCGGGAAGGTGAAAGAGCGCCTCATCCACAGCGTTTTCATCTTCGGGCGATTCAACATCGAAACCTTCTAGGAGCCTGTCCAGTTAGCTTTGGGAAGGCAGTTTTATCTTGATAATGGCGGCTCAGGCGGCCCTTGCGAGCTTGACGAGGTTGTGAGCGGTGCAGATGAGCGCCCATTCTGCGCTGACCTTTTCGATGCCGCGCAGCAGGAATTGCCTGAACCCTCTTGCCTGTTTGATCTGTCCGAAGACGGCTTCGACGATCTGCTTGCGCAAGCGGTAGCGACTTCGGTAGCCGGCGCGCTTGAGCTTGGTGCTCATCCTGGCGATCAGCGAGCCGGGTCTTGAAGCCTTTTTCGCGGTGGCGGATTTGGTGCCGTGCTTCTGCCTTCCGGTGGCGATGTAGCCCTCGATGCGCCGCCGTTTGATCGTGCGAAGATTGGCGTCGGAGCAGTAGCCGGCGTCGGCCGATACTTCGTCGGGATTGGTCCCCAGATTGGCCCTGATCCCGTCGAGCAACGGCGCCAGTTGCGCCTGATCGCTGGAGGAACTGGTCAGCGTCTGCGCCACGATGATCTGATGGGCACCATCGACCGCGGCCTGGGCGTTGTAGCCCTGGATGTAACCGTCCTTGGTCTTCAGGATGCGGCTTTCCGGGTCGGTGAAATTGCGTTGCGCCTTGCCGTCGGGCTCCGTGTTCGGCGGCGCGGACGTCTTGCCGTTCTTTTTGCCCCCTTCGGCGATGCGGCGCTCCTCGGCTTCGGCCCGCGCCTTGCGCTCCGCCTCGGCTGCGGCCTTGGCTTCGGCCTCCAGCGCGGCCTTGGCCTCGCGGATCTTCTCAAGCCGCTTCTGCTTGTCGGCCACCCAATCGGGCATCTCGTCGCCGCGCTTGTCGCCGTAGAGCTTATCCTCCTGCGCATCGGCGGCCTCCGCCGCCTTGAGCCAGCGGTCGACCTCCGCTGCAAGCTCCGCTTCCCGCTTCTTCATGCGATCATAGCTCATCGCCTTGTGCTTGGACGCGTTCGCCTTGATCTTGGTGCCGTCGAGCGCAACGTGCCCGAGCTTCACCAACCCGGCCTTCTCGGCCAGCTTCAACACCTGCACGAACAGGTCGGCCAGCGCCTTCAGGTGCCGCCGCCGGAACTCTGAGATCGTGCGGAAATCCGGCGCATCGCCCGCCACGATCATCATGAAATCCGCCCGCTCCACCGCCGCCCTGGCGATCCGCCGCGACGAGTAGATACCGCTCGCGTAGCCGTGCAGAAGCAGCGCCGTCAGCATCCGAGGATCGAACGGCGGCTGCCCCAGCCCGCTTCGGTAGCTGCCTATGATCGCCGATAGATCAAGGCTTTCCCTGACCAGCGACACGATCAGCCGCGAAACGTGGTCCCTCGGCACATAATCCTGCACGCTCGGCGGCAGAAGCTGGGCCTCGTCGATCTTCCAGGGGCGAAATTCCTTGCTCATGGCTGCGCAAGGAATCAGACTCGCTCCCTCTTGACCAGTCACTACTCAGACAGGCTCCTAGGACAATCTCTTCGTTTCGGTCGTACTTGGCTTCAAAGTATCGCTATGCGAGGTGAATCGGGCGAATGAGAATTGTTGACTTGGTGGCGTCGAAACAGATGACTTCCTTGATGGGCAACGGATCCGGAATGGGCTGACCCGGTTTGCCTGCTCTTGATTGTGGCGACCAACGCTACGCGTTAGCGAATTTCTGATCTAGCCAGAGGTCTAGGTTGGCCTTTGCGGCACCGCAGGTCACTGGATTGGCGCTATATGAACTCGAAAAGAGCGTACTCGTACGATCTGTCGAATAATGCGCCTCGAAGACATCGGCGCGGCAGAGCGTCACGGCGAGCGGAAGCGTCCCTCCCGTGAGGCGTCATATAGCTCTCTGCGCCGCGCTGGATCGCGGGCCGTTCGGTTGCGGCCTACCAGGCTGCGATCTCCAGCGGCACCGCCATCGGCAGCTGGGGCTGGGGCCGCCTGACCGATACCCCTGGCGTTGAGATCGCGCTGCTGGTTTCCTCCGCGCTCATGCTGCTCTCGCCGCTGCTTGGGTTATGACTGCGCATGCCGCACATCGGCGTGGTGAGAACGCTGAGGCTCTGTCCCATCCCGAGGTGCGGCTTGCGCTCACCGGGCGCAGCGTGCCGCTTGTGGTCGAAATCGAATATCGGGTGGCGCAGGAGAAGGCGCGGGCCTTTCACAAAGGGATGCAGGACGTGCAGCTGTCGCGGCAACGGAGTGGCGCCTATGGCTGGTCGATTGCTCGCGATATCGCCGATCCCGAAACGCTATCTCTGCCCGACGTTGACGCCAACTCAGCCGCTCGACGCGCTCAGAGCGCGCGCTGGATCGGCAGGCGGTGGCTTTCCACATCGGCTATGAGCCCGTGCGTATCGGCGGTATGCTAGTCATCTGGAACGCAAGTTCGTTACATTATATGATAGCTCGAATCTCTCGATAGAGGAGAGCGCTTGTGACGAATGCGGGTGTGAGAGGCCGGCCCATCGCGCCGTTGGTGCTGAGTGCGCAGGAGCGGGCGTACTTAGAAAGGCAAGTTCGTCGTCATCGTGTTGCCCGGTCGCTATCTGAGCGGTGCCGCGCGATCCTGCGGTGTGCGGATGGCTTGCCAAGCAAGTCCGTGGCTGCCGAACTCGGCATCCATGAACACACCGTTGGCAAGTGGCGCCGCCGATTTCTGAAGGATCGCTGTGACGGCCTGCTTGACGAAGCCCGCCCTGGCCGCCCTCGCACCATCAACGACGATCAGGTTGCGGCTGTGATCGAGCGGACGTTGCGCACGACGCCAGCCGATGCGACGCACTGGTCGATCCGATCGATGGCTGCGGAAACTGGCTTTTCCCACACCACGATCCGCCGAATGTGGCCGGCGTTCGGCTTGCAGCCGCACCGCAGCCAGACATTCAAGCTGTCGAGCGATCCGCTGTTCGTCGACAAGGTGCGCGATATCGTCGGCCTTTACCTATCCCCACCGAACCGAGCCCTTGTTCTCAGCATCGATGAGAAGAGCCAGATTCAGGCGCTCGATCGCGAGCAACCGATCTTACCGATGATGCCTGGCGTGCCGGAACGTCGTACGCACGGTTATCTGCGGCATGGTACGACCACGCTGTTTGCAGCACTCGATATCGCCTCGGGGTTCGTCATCGGCAAATGCTACAAGCGCCACCGGGCAGTTGAGTTCTTGAAGTTTTTAAAGGAGATCGATGCTCAAGTTCCTGAAGGGCTCGATGTCCACATAGTCATGGACAACTACGCCACCCACAAGACACCCAAGGTCAAAGCGTGGCTCGCCCGCTGCCCGCATTATCATGTCCACTTCACGCCGACTTCCGCGTCATGGATCAATCAGGTCGAGCGCTGGTTCGCTGAACTCACCAGAAAGCAGATCCAGCGAGGTGTTCACACCTCCGTCAGGCAGCTCGAGGCCGACATCCGCTCCTTCATCGACCTGCACAACAAAAACCCGAAGCCCTTCAAATGGACCAAGTCCGCAGACCAGATTTTGGCTTCGGTCAAACGCTTCTGCCACAAAGCCCAGCAGACTTTATGTGGTGAACTTTAGATTCACGTGACTAGGAGCCTGTCTGAGTAGTGACTGGTCAAGAGGGAGCGAGTCTGATTCCTTGCGCAGCCATGAGCAAGGAATTTCGCCCCTGGAAGATCGACGAGGCCCAGCTTCTGCCGCCGAGCGTGCAGGATTATGTGCCGAGGGACCACGTTTCGCGGCTGATCGTGTCGCTGGTCAGGGAAAGCCTTGATCTATCGGCGATCATAGGCAGCTACCGAAGCGGGCTGGGGCAGCCGCCGTTCGATCCTCGGATGCTGACGGCGCTGCTTCTGCACGGCTACGCGAGCGGTATCTACTCGTCGCGGCGGATCGCCAGGGCGGCGGTGGAGCGGGCGGATTTCATGATGATCGTGGCGGGCGATGCGCCGGACTTCCGCACGATCTCAGAGTTCCGGCGGCGGCACCTGAAGGCGCTGGCCGACCTGTTCGTGCAGGTGTTGAAGCTGGCCGAGAAGGCCGGGTTGGTGAAGCTCGGGCACGTTGCGCTCGACGGCACCAAGATCAAGGCGAACGCGTCCAAGCACAAGGCGATGAGCTATGATCGCATGAAGAAGCGGGAAGCGGAGCTTGCAGCGGAGGTCGACCGCTGGCTCAAGGCGGCGGAGGCCGCCGATGCGCAGGAGGATAAGCTCTACGGCGACAAGCGCGGCGACGAGATGCCCGATTGGGTGGCCGACAAGCAGAAGCGGCTTGAGAAGATCCGCGAGGCCAAGGCCGCGCTGGAGGCCGAAGCCAAGGCCGCAGCCGAGGCGGAGCGCAAGGCGCGGGCCGAAGCCGAGGAGCGCCGCATCGCCGAAGGGGGCAAAAAGAACGGCAAGACGTCCGCGCCGCCGAACACGGAGCCCGACGGCAAGGCGCAACGCAATTTCACCGACCCGGAAAGCCGCATCCTGAAGACCAAGGACGGTTACATCCAGGGCTACAACGCCCAGGCCGCGGTCGATGGTGCCCATCAGATCATCGTGGCGCAGACGCTGACCAGTTCCTCCAGCGATCAGGCGCAACTGGCGCCGTTGCTCGACGGGATCAGGGCCAATCTGGGGACCAATCCCGACGAAGTATCGGCCGACGCCGGCTACTGCTCCGACGCCAATCTTCGCACGATCAAACGGCGGCGCATCGAGGGCTACATCGCCACCGGAAGGCAGAAGCACGGCACCAAATCCGCCACCGCGAAAAAGGCTTCAAGACCCGGCTCGCTGATCGCCAGGATGAGCACCAAGCTCAAGCGCGCCGGCTACCGAAGTCGCTACCGCTTGCGCAAGCAGATCGTCGAAGCCGTCTTCGGACAGATCAAACAGGCAAGAGGGTTCAGGCAATTCCTGCTGCGCGGCATCGAAAAGGTCAGCGCAGAATGGGCGCTCATCTGCACCGCTCACAACCTCGTCAAGCTCGCAAGGGCCGCCTGAGCCGCCATTATCAAGATAAAACTGCCTTCCCAAAGCTAACTGGACAGGCTCCTAGGGCGCCCGTTCGGATCAGTGCGCTGGAGGGAAGACGTATCCGACCGCGCAGCGGTCGAAGTCCTGCCCTGGGGAATTGCAATCGGGATGCCGAGCAGCCGCATGCCGCCCGACGCCTTCGCGCCGTACCGGCTGCGGTTTGTAGGCGCCCTCAAGCGACCGGGCCCGGATCGTAGGCCAGTGCTCTTTCAGGTAGGCCGGCAGCTCACCGACGGTCATCCCGTCGACGCCTGCCGTACCCTTGTTGCGCTTCACTTGCGCCAACGCTTTCTTCAGATTCTCACGCTCGATTACTGCTTCCAGGTCCTGCGACCGCCGGGCGTGCGAGACTAGCCATCGCCGCGCTTGCTTCGGTCTCTCGGACGGCGGCGCTTTGGGCTTCACCCTGCGCTCCGGTGACCGAGTTCAGCTCAACCTGATTCTTCTGCCGCATGGCTCGCACGAGATCGACTGCTCTACTACCACTTCCACCGTTCGGGCCTTCGGCGGCGCGCTACCTAATATGCCCTCTGCTGACTTCTGCGCTGCGGTCAGGCCGCCTTGCGGCGCCCTCAGTCTCGTTGCCGAGACACAGCACAGACCTCCCGAGGTAAGACCGACCGCCTTCTCCGCATACCCGCCGAATTTACTACCCACCCCCTCGATGGCTGTGGACTTCGCGATCATTTGCTCGCTCGTCCGGTCGGGTAGGCCTCGTTATTCGGTTCTTGTCCATCGGGTCGCGGATTTGCTCCACGCTTTCTTCAGACCCCACCTCACGATGACGCCCTTGCGCTTCGCTAACCCTCCGCCACCATCAGGCTGGGTAGAGGACTTCCACCCCCAAGCTGTCGTTCATACTCGGCACACAAAAGAAGGCCACTCCGATGGAGTGGCCCAAGTCAGGGAGGAAAGCCCTTGAGGGGCCTCTGGGATCAGGCCGCAGCCTGTTCGATCGGTGAGAATGGCAGGCCGAGACTCTCGGCTACGGCCCTGTACGTTAGCCGGCCGCGGTGGACATTGAGGCCTGCGCGCAGATGCGGATTTTCGAGCACGGCGGAAAATCCCTTGTTGGCCAGAGCCAAACCAAATGGCAGCGTGGCATTATTCAGGGCCTGGCTCGAGGTGAGTGGGACAGCTCCGGGCATATTGGCGACGCAGTAATGAATGACGCCGTCCACCTCGTAAGTTGGATCAGCATGGGTCGTCGGACGCGATGTCTCGAAGCAGCCACCTTGATCAATGGCGACGTCAACGATCACCGAGCCCTTCCGCATCGAGCTCAACATGGCGCGGCTCACAAGTTTCGGCGCGCTCGCGCCGGGAACGAGCACCGCACCGACAACTACGTCTGCCGCAAATACCTCTTCCTCCACAGCGTCTATTGTCGAGAACCTGGTACGAACGCGCCCTTCAAATAGTTCGTCCAGCTCGCGAAGCCGCGGTATCGAACAGTCGAGGATCGTGACCTCGGCACCCAAGCCCGCCGCCATCCGTGCCGCATGCGTACCGACAACGCCGCCTCCAATTACCACGATACGGGCCGGCTGGACACCCGGCACGCCCCCGATCAACAGCCCCCGGCCACCCGCATACCGTTTCAGGGCGCTGCCTGCCGCTTCGATCGCAAGCCTCCCCGCGACCTCGCTCATCGGCGCAAGCAGCGGAAGCCCGCGATGGGCATCGGTGACAGTTTCGTAGGCGATTGCGGTGCACCCAGATTCTAGCAGGCCTTTAGCCTGCTCCGGGTCTGGCGCCAGATGCAGATAAGTGAAGAGGATCTGCTTCTCTCGCAGCTGGGTCCATTCGGACGGCTGGGGCTCCTTGACCTTTACGATCATCTCGCTCGATGCAAAGACCTCGTGCGTGGAGTCCAGAATGGTTGCGCCAGCTTTGCGATAATTGTCATCTGTAGCGCCAATGCCGCCGCCGGCATTGGTCTCGACCAGCACGCTGTGGCCAGCGGCCACATATTCGCGTACGGCTCCCGGCGTCAGGCCCACGCGATATTCGTGCGTCTTGATTTCCTTGGGAACACCGACCTTCACTTGCAATCTCCTAACTTGGACGGCCGCTTTTATATCGAAAGAGCGGCGCAAATCTGCGGCGCAGGCGACCAAGCAACGCCGGAATTCAGCGATTCTTAGCAGCGTCACGCAGGATTCCATCCGAATGACACTCCAGCGCCGAGCGCAGCACCAACGTGCGGATATTCGAATGGAATTATCCAGCGCCAGCGCGCAATAGCGCGCCGGCAGCGCGCGCAGAGACGCGGCGTGCGGCCCACCGGTGAGGCGCTCTTCTGATTTTAGGTTAGAATGCTCGCTGAACCTCCTCCGAATGAGTGGACACCTGTAGTAGGCTTATTGAGCCCGGAGGTGTCGAATGGAACGTCAACGTCGGTCATTTACCGAAGAGTACAAGCGTCAGGCTGTTGAGCTGGTGGTGTCGAGCCGCCGTTCGGTGACGTCGGTGGCCAAGGGGCTCGGTCTGCACGACTCGGTGCTGCGGCGCTGGGTGGACAAGTTCCGGCAGGAGCCGGCATCGGCGGCGTGGCGCCCCACCACGCAGGCGGCGCCGATGTCGGCGGACCAGGCTTCGGAGATCGCCCGGCTACGCCAGGAGAACGAACGGCTGCGTATGGAGCGCGACATTTTAAAAAGTCGATCGCGATCTTCGCCGGAACCCGGACATGAGCTTCCGCTTCATCGAGGACCACCGCGACGCTTATCCGGTACGATTGATGTGTGCCGTGCTCGAGGTCTCACCGGCCGGCTACTATGCCTGGCGCGAGCGCCCGGCGCGAGCGGACAAAATCCAATGCCACGCTGCTGGCTGCGATCCGGCAGGCCTATCGAGACAGCAGCGAACGCTACGGCAGTCCCCGCGCCCATGCCGTGCTGCGGACGCAGGGCCGTGGCGCCAGCCGCGGCCGGATCGAGCGGATGATGCGCCGGCACGGTATCCACGCCATCTTGGCACCGCCGCGCCGTGTGCGCACCACCGACAGCCGCCACGACCTGCCGATCGCACCGAACCTGATCGCACGCGACTTCACGGCTAAAGCCCCGAACCGGGTCTGCTCGCCGATATCACCTACATCCCGACCGCGGCGGGTTGGCTGTATCTGGTGGCCGTCATGGATCTCTTCAGCCGAAAGATCGTCGGCGGGGCCATGCGGCATCATATGCAAGTCGAACTCGCATCCGCGGCGCTGACGATGGCTATCCGGCAGCAAGGGCCACCAGCGGGATTGATCGCGACGTGCAGTATGCCTCACACGCCTATCGTGACGCTCTCTCGGGTGCCGCTATCGTCGCATTGATGAGCCGCAAGGCCGATTGCTACGACAATGCCCCGATGGAGAGCTTCTTCCATACCCTGAAGACCGAGCTCGTTCATCATCGCAACTATAAGAATCGCGCCGAGGCCCAGCGCGATATCTTCGCCTTCATCGAGGGCTTCTACAACCGCGCATCAGAACACCCATCTGTCTATGTTGTTGAAGAGAAGAGACTTTGCTGATTGGGATGTGATCCCGTGGGGTATCTTGGGTTCTGTCGCGCTCGTTCGGCGATAGATTGAGCGGCAGCTGTTATCAGCAAGGCGCGAGCAAAAATCCACGGGCCGTCCGATAGCGGATGGATGGCTGCGATTTCGCCGGCTTCGGCGGCGAGCCGGAGCGTCTTGGGCGCAATCTTGAGGAGCTTTGCCGCGTTGCTGAGGTTTAGCCAGGGCTCGATCCCGTCCTCGGCGGGCTTGAACACCGGGATGCGATAGTTCGAGCGCATCGAGGTGACACGCTCGCGCGTCCAGCGATTGCCGTTACCGGTCTTGAGGCTGTTGCGGTTGAGCAGGCCGGCGATCAGATCGTCGCTGGCGATCAGCACCAGTTGGCGCACAGCTTCGACGATGTTGGCGGAGGTGCTGTTGCGCTGCCCGCGCCGGCGCTTGGGCAGGCGTATCTCGCTGTGAACGCCGCCGACCCAGTGGACGATGAGGACGATCTCGGAGGCCGCATCGTCGATATCGGCCACGACCTCATGGATGACGGTGCGCGCAATCCGCTTCTTGAGGCGCGCATCCGTCGTCGGCGCATCCCAGACCGTTTTGAGGTTCGAGGCCAGAACGCCAAGCGAAGCTGGATCGGCAATGGGGGCGGGCATCGCCGCATCATGCATGGCGATCTTGCCCTCGACCTCCGCCACGTGGGCGAGCGCCCTGTTCCAGCGCGCTTCAAGCTCGCCCGCCACCAGCCGGTTCGCGGGATCAGCGGCATCGTATTGCCGGAAGGCCCGGTCGACGGCATAGCGCGCCGCTTCGAGGTCGCGACTGAGAGCATCGCGCACCTGATCGCGCCGTTCCCTGGCTTCCTTGGCGGCAGCGGTCGCCGCGGCGATAGCGCCCGGACCGACGACGCCGAGCAGTGCTTCCTCGATGGCATCATCAACGCGCAGTCCGCCGAAGCCGATGCAATGAGGGCCGCCATTGTCCATCCAGGCGCGGCTGCAGCTGTAGCGCGGAATATGGCGCTTCATGCCGGAGTACCGGAGTGTGAGCTTGCGACCGCAGCGCCTGCAGCGGATCAGACCGGCCAGCAGCGCGTCACCATGCTTGGGCGCGCCGTGATACCGACTGGTGGGAACGTTGTTGCTGACCATGGTGCGGATTGCCTCGAACCTCTCCCAGCTCACGTACCCATCGTGGGTGTTGGGCTTCAGCGCCAACCATTCGTTCCGCGCCTTGCGGCGGATCTTCACGCTCACGCCCTCGGCACCGTATCCCGTCGCGACAGCCGTCTTACCATAGGCATAGGCGCCGCCGTAGACCGGGTTCTCAATGATCCGGTGGATGGCGGAGTAGCTTGGTCGCCGCCAGGCCGTGTCGCCATTGGTCTGCTTTACCGGCAGATCGAGATTGTACTCGTGGAGCCAGCAGAGCGCCTGTCGCGCGCTGCCCAGTTCCTCGACCTTGTCGAACACCAGCTTGATCGCTTCCTGGACCCGCCGATCCGGATCTTTCTCATAATGGTCGCCGGACTTCACGAACCCGACCGGCGCCGCCACCACCAACTCGCCCCGGCGCGCCTTCTCGTAGCGGGCCGAGAGCGAGCGCTGGCGCAACAGATCCAGTTCGTACTCGTTGAGGCTGCCCTTGAGCCCGAGCAACAGGCGATCGTTGCCGTGCCTTGGCGCATAGATGGTCTCCTGATCGACCAGAACGGTATCGACCACGCGGCACATCTCGATGAGTTGCTGCCAATCTCGGCTGTTGCGAGCGAAGCGCGAGACCTCGCGGGCGCAAACCGCACCAACCTTACCGAGGCAAACCTCCGCTACCATCCGCTCGAAGCCGGCGCGTTGGACCCCGCCGGCGGCCGAACGACCGAGATCATCATCAATCACGTCGATCTCTGACCACCCGAGCGCCGTCAGCCGGTCCCGCATGGCGTATTGCAACGCGCTGCTCTCGCGATTGTGCAACACCTGATGCGCCGAGGACTGACGCACGTAAAGAATCGCCTTGCGCTCGAGATGATGAGGCCTGATCTTGTCAGAGATCATGGCCGACCTCCTTCGCGCGCGGCGTCGCTGTCGTCGCAGCATGGCCGAGAATCAACTGCGTCATCAGACTGGTCAGCGCCGCCCGCGCTTCCGCCGGCAGTTCCGACCATGCTGGCGCGCCGAGGGCGCCGTTCGACAGGCCGCTCCCGAACAGATCCATCTGCGGCTGCGACCGCGGTTGTCGATTGTGTCGGTATCCGCTCCCTGGCATTGCCGTCTCGCGTGACATGAGTCGCTCCCCGATTCTGGTCGTGAGAGGCTCTGGATGCGCTAGAAAGCAGGGCAGCTGATGGCGCTCGATCCATCAACGCCAGATCGAGAAGCGCAGAAAGCGCTGCAAGTGCGGTTATGCTGACAAATGGCCGAGCTGCCAAAAGCTCCGCCTCAGGGCATGCCGTCCGGTCGAACATCCATGCTGGAACCTCCAGCCAACGATCTGCTTGCGATCCATCCAGCGTGCAGCGGAAGGCGACATCGCCAGCCTTGTCGACGGCCCCATGAACGCAAACTCGGCAACCAAACCAAGGATGATATCGATAAAGAACCTCGCGAAGAACGGTCCTGTGGGCGTTCTCAAACCTCGTTGTACAACCGAACAAGGCTCCATCCGCCATCGGATATATCGCCCCGCTCGAGATGGAGCTAAAAGCCGCTTAAACCGTCCACTTTTTCGGGGGAAGATCAATACCTCCCGAGCGATCCAAGCGAAACGAGGAGAGGACCTCCCTTGTGTCCCATACTCCTTGCCGTTCGGGCAGAATCGAGGCCCTTAGATGGTCCGATACCCTGTGGCAAAATTGAAGTAAGAAGATGGATCTGCTCCTGCCGAACCTGCGACCACGGTCCCTGCCGTAAGCGTTGGTGGCGACGATCACCCACTCAGCACTCACAGATCCCTTTGCCGTACCGATCCTCCAGCGCAAGCCGCTATTGATAGCTGTGAGGACCTCACTCTGAGTGAAAATCTTCGCTACTGCTGCAAGTGTGACGCGTGCAAGACCACGCACATAGGCCAGCGGCTGTATTGTGCCGGCGCGCTTGTCGAGCAGCGCGCCGGTGTAGTTGCCGCCACCGATTTTTCTGCGCGTCTCCTCCGGATTGAGCAGCACGACGGGAGCCCCGCGCTTCTGCTACTGTTCGGCACGCACCTCGATTTCCTGTAGACCCTTGCGCCCGACGGGAATCTCGCCCTCGGGTGCAATTCGAAGAACGACCTGAGCATTAGGGTGGCCCGCAATTGCTCTCCCGCTGTATAGATCTCCCTCAGGGAGGGCAGCAGCACTCTCTCAGCGCCCCAGACCTCCGCAAAATGCTTCAACGCGACGAACGGAAGGAAAAGCCGCTCGATCGCTTCACCCCACACAAATTCCAGCAAGGCGGAGAAGTCCGCACGGGTCTCTTCCTGCACGAGCACGAGCAGGCCACCATCCCTCCAACAACTGAACAATTCCTGCAACGACACATCAAAGTTCAAGGTCGTGAACTGAAGTGTCCGTCTCTTGGGCGCGCCAAGCTCCGGTGAGGCATAGAGCAAATTCATCAGCGAACGGTGGGACTTTTCGACGCCCTTCGGCGTGCCTGTGGATCCCGAGGTGTAGATCACATAAGCGAGATGGCGTGAGGTGAGGCCGAGGGCCCGAGGATCCGAATCCGACGCCGGCAGGTCCGCCCAAGCCGGCGTTGCCGTCTCGAGATCAATCACCGTCACATCGAGGCCCATATCGCCAAGCGCGGCGCGTCCCGCCGCATCGGCCAGCACCAGCTGCGGCGCCGCATCGTCGAGCACCTGCCGCAGCCGCGCGGATGGATAAGCCGGATCGAGCGGCAGATACGCGCCCCCTGCCTTGAGGATCGCAAGCAGCCCCACCATCATCGCGACGCTGCGCTGAAGGCAGATCGCGACCAGCTGATCCGGCTTCACCCCGAGCACGACCAGATGATGTGCGAGCCGGTTCGCGTGCGCATTGAGATCGCCATAGCTTAAGTGCTCGCCCGCATAGGTCACCGCCATCGCATCCGGCGTCTGGCGCACCTGCGCCTCAAACAGCTCATGGATGCATCGCTCCGACGGATAAGGTGCCGCCGTCCGGTTCAGCTCCTCCAAGAGGTATGCTCGCTCCTCGGGCGAGAGCAGCTCAAGCCGTGCGACCGGCTGCCGCGCATCGCCTATCACAGCACACAACAAGTTTTGCAAATGCTGCGTCATACGGTCGATTTGCTTGAGCGCCAAGCGACTGGCATCAAAGTGCCACCGAAAGCTCCCATCGAGAGCGCAAACCTCAAACGTCAGCAAATCACCGAATAGGGCCCTCAGAACTCGGGCTCGAAGCTAGATCACCAGCGGCAGAACAGCTATTAGCGGTCACCGTGACGCCAATCGGCCAAGGCCGGCGCGATTGTAGCGCCTCCTTGCCCCGCAACGTCGGAGAGCGCGCGATAAGATCCCGCGGAAAACTATCGTGCTCTCTCAGATCCGCGCATTCGGCCGCGACCGCCCTGCGTACCCCCCGCAAAATCTCGACCGAGATCGATGGTCATTTGCATCGGCACGACAGAGGCGACAAGCACCCTCCACCGCCCTCATCCCGGCTCGCGATCCATTCGTTGCGGGAGTCCACCCCGGTTGAAGCTCTGATTCTCCCGTGATGCGAGGGAGATAGATCAGTCAGCAAGTACTCAGTACGATCAAATGGCGACAACTCGGCCAAGGCACTTGGAATGAGCCAGGAACTCGACTGCCATCTCGGGGGAGCCGCAGTTTCCGAAGACGACAGAAACGGAATCTGCAATTCCTTAAACTGCTCAAGCCGCTGCCGCCAAAAGTTCTCCCGAGGCGCCAACATTCCATGGGCAACAGTTATGCTCTACGCCTCCTCATCGCTCAAAATCGGGAGGCGATCGCCTACATTCAGAGCGGACTGCCTCGCGAGTGTCCGTGCATTCAGAGTCAGACCGTCTGAGCTGCCAAACCAAACATCAACATCCTCTGTCCCTGTCGCCACACGCCAGTTGCTGCGGTGGATTTCAACCAGGGACCCTGCCGGAAGGCCGCAGCGTCCAGCAGATACTTTCAAGCGCCTGACTGCGACAACATCATCCCCTAGGTGCACCTTCGGCAGACACAACGGATTGGAATGATACGGTCCATAGTTTAAGGCGCGTGTGATCGTTGAGAGATCTTGCGCGGAGCGATTCCATCGCAGACAGCCCGCAGCATCTGGGCGTCGACGCCTCGGAGAAACGCTTCCGTCCACTGGCGCCTGCGAACCAGCATGGAGCTCTCCATTCGTTAAGCCAGCTAGAAGCTCGCGGAAGCCTTCGACAGCGGCTTCATGACATTTGAGGTTCAGGGTCAACGCCGTATCGGTTGGCGCAATAGAAACTTGGCGCTCAACCACCAACTCACCCCTATTAACACCATCATTGATACGATACCACCCGATGGCAGAGTCGGTCTCTTGTGCCAGCCGCGCCCAAGACATCGAATGAGCTCCCGCATATCGTGGCAACGGGCCGTCTTGGTAATTGAAAGCGCCTTGACGGACTCGGGCAAACACATCCGGTGGCAGTATGAATGGATTTCCTACGGAAAATATCCAGTCTACCGGGTCGGCATTCATCAACACGGAGAGCTCTTCAACACTGTCTACACACAAGATATTGGCGCGAGAAGCCCAGTCCCGGAATATGGCGTCGGCACACAGCGCCGCGCAGACGACATGACCCATCTTACTTACTAGCTGAGCACACCTGATAGCTAGCGTACCACTGCCAACAAAGATGCTGGAGCGAATTGATGCGACTGCAGGTGGTTGCCCATCCCAATCGCCCGGTTTGCAAGCGTCTGCGAGCACCGAAGCAGACCAATGCGCCATATTCAGCTACTCCATGCTGTAGGTTGGGGAGTTCTCGCCGTATGCGCCGCACCACATCGCGACTTAACCCGGTCACACTGATTTGCATTCGCTCGGGAGTAACCGGGTTGAATGCTAATCAAAGTCAGCCAGTGTTGAGAGGTATCCAGCGCGATCAACGACAGCGGAACCCGTGATGGAAGCGGCAAAGCTTCACTTGATGAAGCCGCACTCAACAGTGCAGCCTCCATGGCGTGGATTTGGATCAGTCGAGCAAGCTTCATTTGTATCCGTAGGCGGGCAGCTGCGGGACCGCCATGATCGCAACAGATCCTTCACCCTCTCCCAGCAATCAGCGTGCCACCCAAAACGTTGAGCAGGCCCCGCTTGCAAAGGAACAAATCCATGCACTTCGCTCCGAAGCGGAGAATACTTAAGCGTTAGTGTCGAGTCGCGGACATAACGTCCTCAACTGGACATGGCTGAACACGACAATACAGGCCGTCAAATGACGAAGGTGACCTCTTGAGGCAAACTTGCACGTCCGCTTAAGGATGATGACCAAAGGACGACGAGGTCCCCTGGCTTTAACTTGACGACAATCTTGTCTTGCAAAATTTCTCGTAGTCAGCGCCTGAACAACAGATCCGCCGCTCAAAGTCCTTATCCAATTGGCGCAATTCAAGGCGCCAGACGGGATCTTGAGCAATTCGCTGTCCCGAAACGGCCGCACAAAAACCGAAAGCAGCTTTGGCACGGCCAATATTATCCCACAGGACATTCACATCGCGCTTGAGGATGAGCGAATAGTTCTTTTCGCTTTGGTCATAACACTCGCCCGGCAAAAACGGCCCGGGATCTCCGATTGTCCTTCCGACAACGCCCTATTCCCGCTTTAGAGACGCTCTCCGTCAAGACAGTCCTACACCACCGCGGTGAATATCGATGCGATGCCGGAGGGCAGACCGGCGCGATGCCAATCAGCTGCAGCGAAGGTAAATAGCGCTAAGGCTGCGGGGATGCGGCCAGCCGTGCTTTAGTCTGCCCCGCCGCCGAGATCTGACCGAACTCGATGGCTTGCCGCTCGAACAGCCCGCGATAGACGCCGCCCGGCCGCGCGATGAGCGCGGCGTGGGTGCCCTGCTCGACGATCTGGCCGCGGTCGAACACCAGAATGCGATCGAGGCTGCGCACGGTTGACAACCGGTGTGCGATCACGATTGAGGTGCGTCCCTTCATCAGCCGCTCCATCGCCTCTTGGATCAGCGCCTCCGATTCCGAATCGAGGCTGGAGGTCGCCTCGTCCAGGATCAGGACCGGTGCGTCCGCGAGGAACGCGCGCGCCAGCGCGACGCGCTGCCGCTCGCCGCCCGACAGCTTGACGCCGCGCTCGCCCACCAGCGTGCCGTAGCCCTTCGGCAGGTGCACGATGAAGTCGTGCGCATTGGCGAGCCATGCCGCCTGCTCGATCGCCGCCATGCTGGCGCCGGGCCGGCCGTAGGCGATATTCTCCGCCAGCGAGCGGTGAAACAGGATTGGCTCCTGTTGCACGATCGCGATTTGGCTGCGCAGCGATTGCTGCGTCGCTTTCGCGATATCCTGGCCGTCGATCAGGATACGGCCGCCGGAGACGTCGTAGAGCCGCTGCACCAGCTTGACGAACGTGGTCTTCCCGGAGCCGGAACGGCCGACCAGACCGATGCGCTCGCCGGCGCGGATGTCGATCGACAATCCGTCATAGAGCGGCGCGCGATGGCCAAAAAGGAAGGTCACGTCCTCGAACGTGATCCTTCCGCCCTGAATATCGATCGGCTTGGCGTCGGGGGCATCGACAATGCCCATCGGCTCGCCATGGATGGTGACAAGTTCCTCCATGTCGTTCACCGAATGCTGCAAATTGTTGATGTGCATACCGATGTCGCGCAAATAGGCGTGGATGACGTAGTAGCTGGTCAGCACATAGGTGACGTCGCCCGGCGAGGCGCGCCCGGCGATCCACAGCAGAATGGCGCCGCCGATCACCGATGCGCGAATGCACAAGAGCATTACGAGCTGCACTGTGCTGGTGGCGTTGTAGCGCAGCCAGGTGCGCCGTCCCCGCGCCCGCCAACGCCTGACGACACTGCCAAGCCGCGCGTCCTCGCGCGCCTCCGCGCCGAACGATTTCACGACCGCATTGCAGGTGAGCGAGTCCGCCAGCGTGCCACCGACCTTGGTGTCCCAGGCGTTGGAGACGCGCGCCGCCGGCGCGATGTAGCCGATCGTGAATGCCATCGTCATCGCGACATAGATCACCGCGCCGAGGCCGATCACGCCGCCGAGCACGGGCCAATGCAGACCGAGCAGGATCATCGAGCCTAGGAGCACGGCCAGCGACGGCAACAATGCCATCAGGATCGAGTTGTTGAGCAGGTCGAGCGCCGACATGCCGCGCGTGATCTTGCGCACGGTCGAGCCGGCGAAAGAGTTGGCGTGCCAGTCAGTCGAGAACCGCTGCACCCGCATGAAGGCCTCGCGCGCCACATCCGACTTCGTCTTCAACGTGAACGGCACGATCGCCTGCAAGCCTGTAAACCGCAATATGGTCGAGAGCAGGCCAAGCACGAGGATGCCGCCGAACGCGACGAACACCGCATGTCGCGCCGCCTGGTCGGACGGACCTGATGTCAGCGCGTCCGCCAAATGGCCGGAGTAGACCGGCATGAACAGGTCGGCCACCGTTGCACCTAAGAAGCCGACGAGGACGATCGCGACGCGGACGGGCTGCTTCAGCCAGTGACGGAACACGAACGGGATCACCACGCCGATCGCGGCGGGTCGTTTGTCGTCTTGGACGGTCATGGCGTCAGCGGTTTCTGCCACACGCGACATAAGACCCTTTCGATCCAGACGCGATGTGCCCGATGCTTGGCGCTGGCGTCGGAGGCGACGCAATAATGCCCGGAGGTTGGAGGCTGCGATCGAAATCTTCTGACCATTTCACCCCCTCTTTGCTTGAGCGTAGCTGATGCGGTTCAAGCTTTGAGGGTTCCAGACCATGAGAGCATCGATCTGAGAAATCGGCCAGCCTTGCGCCGTCCGTTCGATAGTTTGTTTGAGCCAGGCATGCGGATCGACGCCATTCATCTTCGCCCGTCTGCAGAAGCATGGCGATGGCCGCCTAAGTCCGGGCGCCGCCATGGCCGTGCGCAAAGAGTGCATTTTTATGACGAAGGAGTCGTTCAGCATTTCGTGCAGACCTTAAGACCGTAAGAGTGTTTGCATCATGGGATGATGGCGTGACTTCACCTGAAGATCAGGTCCGCCTAGATCCGGCCGGAGGTCATCGCAATTTGAACCTCCAACCTGCCGCAAAAGATCCAGCGCTGTACTCGATGGTCTTTAGTTGCCACTGGCCCGCCGCAGAAATCGACGAATTGGCTCATGAGCAATTCCGACTATTACCCTTTTTCACGTTTTCTCTTCCGGCCCCTGCGCTTTGACTCTTTCGGAGACCTGTCTTGCGGAGTCGCACTAAGAGCTCCGTAGCAAGCCTTCTCACGCTTGTAGTCGGCTAGGGCTTGGAGCAAAGGCGGCACGAAGTACTGCTTCAGTTCATCCTGCATAGGCTCCGGATGGTCCAGCGATTTCAGTGCCAGCTCGACCAACTCGATCGCGCGTTCCTTGTTGCCGCTTTCGTAATAATACTGAGCGACCGCCCCATAGGAGAGGAACTTACGGGCGTCGCCTTGCGGCGGAAATAGTTCCAGAATGCGTTCGGACAACTCCCTGCCCATGGCAAAGCGCTCGGCACGCGGGAGATGGGAGTTGTCCATCGCCGGATCGAAGAGTTGGCGCATCGCCCCGGCCATCCACGGCTCGGATTTTTTGTCGATCGCGTCGCGGACCAATTGGCGCATGACCGGCAAGCCATTCCGCATGTCGCGCATCCTGTGAAGCAACAGGCCCGCATGAAGCACGCGGAAGTTGATCTCGTCTGGCATCACCGCGACGGCCTCCTCGACCGCCGAAAGCGCCGTCGCCCAATCCTCGGCCTCCATCGCTGGCCGAAGTTTGGCGTAGATCGGCTTAGTCAACGCTTGCTTACGTGTCATTTCGCGCATTGTGCGTTCGCCTTCGACGACCCGTTCTGTATCGGCGGCTCTAGCTTCATCGCTGGTGCGCCAGCCGCCGTTAAGAATTTTCGGCAGAACGTCATCGAGTTGCGTCGGAAAACCGATGAAGGCGATGCGGCCATCACGGTCGACGACGAACGAGGTGGGAATCCCAACAGAAAAGCTGGGATCCATCCAAAGCTTGTTCATATTCCCTGTGTAGTCGAATCCGATCCGGTAGTTGAGATTCGAGAACTTTTCGGTCAACCATGCGTCCAAGTTGGCTCTGGCCTCGTCCGCCGTTGTAGCTCGTTCACAAGCTGCGACTCCGAGGACCTCAACCCCGCTGTCTTTGTATCTCTCTTGCAGCTGCACCAGATGGGGCATCGCCGCCACACACGGTTTGCACCAAGTTGCCCAAAATTCGACGATGTACACTTTTCCAGGCTGGAAGCTCGTGAGGGGCTGGCCACGCAGCCAGTTCTCCACCTTGATCGGAGGAGCTGGGGACTCCATGCGCAGCACCATGTTGTTCTCCATAACGATTGCCAAACGTTGCGCGACTTTCTGCGCCAGCTTATCTCTCTCAGAACGGGGCACACGGGTTCAAGGGAAGGAGCATCGCTCGTTTTGCGCTCTGGATGCACTCAGCCCTAACTCAGTGTTGCTGGATCTCAAGAGCAACAGCCGTGCCATCTTCGTCAGCGCGCATTAAGCGTCTGACTACGCTTCGAAAACACTCCAGGGCGCCCAAGCCGACCGGTGTTCTAAACCTGACGGGCTTTATGCCTCTGTCAGGTGTTGGACACGAATTGCGCCCTTCGCGCTGCCAGAAAAGCCGGTTTGGTGTTGTGAGTCACCGAACGAAAACTTGCTAACCCCTTTCCCTGCCCGACAGGATTAGAGGCGAGCGATGCTGTAGATCGGGAGTCGAAAAGCCAAGGCCGTGGACCGGCGACGCGTGTTCGTGTCTATGATGACGGAATCATTCGCGGGCACTGCAGCGGGTGCTGCTTATCGGTGCGCCTTAAAACTGCCAGTGCTCGCCATCGCAAAGCGGTTCCTGCACCACAAACTGGTACTCCGATCAGTTTTGCTGTCCAGTCGCGGGTACGGGGGTGCCGGACACCCTATCCCGTTCTAAAATCATTGCCTCCGTATCGAAAATATATCCCCGCTCGCCTCGATGCGAGCTAAGGTTTATGAGGGCGTTCATCTCACAAGTTTCTGACCAGGAGGCCCGGCTGGCCCCCACCCCGCTGGCCCCATGAACACTGTCGTCCTAGCGCAGGCCCTGCGGATCGCCATACCGCCGATCGTCGCCTTCATAGTGCAGATCGTCGAGAACGTGTCGATTGCTCCGCCTATAGTTCCAGAATAAACGTCTCGATTGATCTTGCGCGCTAGATTGTCCTAGCCAGGCCAGTTTCCCCTCTGTCAATCAAAGTCAGGCAACGGCAACCGTCAGCGGCTTCTCGCCGACGGCACTTCGCGGCGAGCGCCGAGGTAGAGCGCCTTGATTTCGTCGTGGTCGCGCAATTCGGTCGAAGCGCTGGATAGCCCGGCCACAAGAACGACCGCTCGGAGCGTAGCGCGACCGTTCAACCACCTTCAGCTACCAGGATCGAGAGGCCTGTTGAGCAGATTCCGGACGATTCTTTCCTCAAAAACGCCTATTATCGCGTTACCGACAAACCAAGTGCCTCGTCAGGGCTTTGAGCCGTGAGTTCGGTGTTCTTTATTGCCCTCCGTGGGGCAGTGTTGGCTTAACGGGGTCGATCATGACCCCAACCAGCTCCATGAGTCGTCCGGAATTCGGTTTTCAAGGATCGTCAGACTTCTCTACGGATCGGCCGCGGACATCGCTTTCTTCATCACAATTCTATGTGCTGTCGGTTTCGCGAGCGGCCTAGTCGTGCCGAAGACGATCGACACGGGCCGGCAGACATGCATCGAATCGCTTGCCGTAGAGGGGTCGGACGGTTCCGTTTGCCATGCACCACAGCGTCATGACGCGCAAGCGCTTCGAAGACTCCTGGACACAATTAGTGCCGAAGCGCACTGAGCGAAGTACTTATCGCTGCGAGCCTCACGCTGCTGGTAGTGGCATTCGGCAGGCCGAGGAAGCTATGGCGCGGTGACGGCTGCGACAGTCTCATTCGTCGGATGGATATTCGGGTTCACAAGCACGTTTCTGATCGATCACTTCGAATTGTTCGGATAACATCAAGTAGCACCAGATCTCGCGAGCCGCGCAAGCCAGCGCCGCAATTCGCACCCCGCTGCACTACAGATTTGCGCGGATTTTATCATCGCGTCTGAGCCACGCCCATTACGACGATCGGGAATCTGTTATTTGCAGCCGTGATGACCGCTTGCATCTTTGTCGGCATCTTCTCAATCATCAAACAGTCTTGTGCGACCAACGCGGTTGCTGGCGTTGGTTACCAGTATGTCGAGCGCGGGATAGAGCCTCTCGCGAAAGGCTGCGCCGCCGAGAGAACCGCCATTCCACCAAACGGTGATGTGCGCCTGCCTGGTCTCCTTGAGATCTGCCACCGCATTAACCAGCCGGTTCGCTGCATGGCGTCCATTCGCACATATGGAAGAACGAGGGGCTTATCGACCTGGCAATCAAGGCCAGGTCCGAGAGCTGCGCGAAGGTAGCCTAGATGGGCCTTTCGGTCGAGACGAGTCCGGGATGTTCAGATCACTGATCACGAGCATGGGAAGGGTGTTGGAGGGGCGAAAGCGAAGGCCTGATCCAACTCGTGGAGCTCAAGTTCGAGGGGCTTCCGGCTCCGAGTAGGCAGCGTCAAAGGCGTTCTTTTCCGAAATGATGCCGCTCGAAAACTAGCTTTATCCTGGGGGATGTGTTGAGCGATCTCACGAGGGTCTGCAGGCACTTGGGCGCGGTGAGTGGAAAAGCAGTCAAGCCGCGTTTCAAGCGGCAGGACCAAACGAGAAGGTGTACGCGCCCGGTGACGCTTTCAATTACCCATAACCGTTGACCACTCGGGCTGATCCGCTGATCGGCGAAATCTTGAATCGAAAGAATCACTTGTGATTCCTTTCTGAGCACCTGATTCGCGAGGGGGTGCTCTATGGGGCTGACATTAAGGGATCGATCGGCAAAAGGCTGTTCGCGGTCCTTGGAAGGTGAATGTTGGATTGATCGAGAGAGTAGTGGATGCGACTTTAGGGACGCGCGGCTCGGCGGCAGATTCCGCAAACTGCTCACGCAGATTGGAAGCGCCATGGGACAAAGCATTCCGCTCGTCTGCCAGGATTGGGCAAATACCAAGGCAGCCTATCGCTTCTTCTCCAATGAGCGGGTCAGCGAAGCGGACATTCTGGCCGGCCACTTCCAATCGACACGTGATCGTGCCGCCGCCGCTGAAGGTCTCGTTCTTGTGCTGCACGACACAACCGAGTTCAGCTATCAACGCGAGAAGTCAGAAGCGATCGGCATCACCAAGAGCATAAACAGTGGACGGGATAAGGCGGGCCGCCTCAGATCGCACACGATTTGCGGCATCCTGATGCATTCGAGCCTCGCGGTTACAATCGAGGGGGTGCCGCTGGGGTTGGCGGCCGTTAAGTTCTGGACCCGAAAGAAATTCAAGGGGACGGCAGCGCTTAAAAAGAAGATCAATCCGACCCGGATTCCCATCGAGAAAAAGGAAAGCGTCCGGTGGCTGGAAATCTCAAGCAGTCTACGCAGCTCTTGGACCATCCGGGACGATGCATCCATATCGGTGATCGCGAGAGTGACATCTACGAGCTCTTCTGCGCAGCACAGGAGATCGGAACTCATTTCCTGATCAGGACCTGCGTCGACCGCTTGGCTGGAGATGGGGATCACACGATCGCCGACGAAATGGACGAAGTCGCCGTCAAAGGGCTGCATCGCATCGAAGTCAGAGATAGCAACGGCGATCCCGACCAGGCCGTTCTTGAGATCAGGTATCGCAAGATTCGCGTCCTGCCGCCGATCGGAAAGCAGAAGCGCTATCCCGCTCTGACCCTGACGGTGATCCATGCCGAAGAGCGCGGGACCCCGAAGAACAGAAAGAAGATCGATTGGAAGCTGATCACCGACCTGCCTGTTGGTTCCCGCACCGACGCTATTGAGAAGCTCGAATGGTATGCTTTGAGATGGAAGATCGAGGTGTTCCACAAGATCCTCAAATCGGGCTGCAAAGCTGAGGAGTCGAAGCTCAGGACCGCCCAGCGTCTGACCAATCTGATCGCGCTCTTTTGTATCCTGAGTTGGCGGGTCTTCTGGATGACGATGCTCAACCGTTCCGCCCCAGACGCGCCGCCAACCCTCGCGTTGACTGCGACTGAAATCGGCGTGCTCGATCGCCTCGTCAACGACAAACCGAAAGGAAGACAGAAAACGCTCTCGCACTATCTGATCAAGATCGCCCGGCTCGGCGGTTATCTCGCCCGCGCCAGCGATCCGCCGCCCGGCAATACCGTTATGTGGCGCGGGCTGTCACGCCTCACTGACATCGCGCTGGGCGCCATGGTCGGAGGAGAATTTGTGGGTAATTGAAAGCCGGTGACGGCCCCCCTGGTTAGGTCATCTTGAGCGGATGGCTGACCACACTTATGGCTTGTCTGAGCTAACCTTGCGTAAATCGCTGCCTTCATTGTCGCTACTCGTCCGTTGTGCGGTGTTGCCGCTCATAATCCGCGATCGCCGCAGCGCGAGCACGCGCACGAACAGAATCGCAGCAATGCGCCGCTGTGCCTGCTTTCGGCTTGCTCACTTCGTGCGTGAGACTTCGGCGCTTGATCGGCTCGATCAAGTTCAGCGCGTACGACAGCTCGGCCTGCGTCATCCCTGCCGGTGGACCTGACACATTGAGGGCATCCCAAGACACGAGGCCGCAAACGCGACCATCGGGTTGAGACTGGGAGCCTCCAGGACATTGAGCTCTGTTGTTGAGACAGGGGGCTGGGTTTGCGATCGAGGCGCACGCGGAGAATACGGCTCTGGACAATTGCGCGGGAGACCGGCTTATCGTCATCTCCTTCGCGGTGATCCGGGATCGGACGTGTCAGCTTATGCCGAGTTCCCTGACGAGATGAACAACGCGATAAAGACGCAGGATTTTCCAGCCTATGACGCATTGTCGGCCGAGCGGCTAAGCTTGGCCAGCACCTTAGTCGTTGTGATCGTAGCTAGCGTCGCTTTCGGCTGGCATTAGCGGCATGCGGCTCAGGGCAATTCTTTTTTCATTAGTATTTCTCCCGGCGTGCTTATCTATCGACGGATGTGCACGCCTGGTGGCGTCTCATTGCTAACGCCCCCGTAATCATCTCTGCTCAATGCGGCGACGGCCAGGAGGGCAAGCACGACGATGGCAATGATGACCCAGCGCGCGCGACTGCTGTGAAGCCAGTAGAAATATCTAGCCATTTCCCACTCCTGTGCCGCTTCGCTGAACTGAGTTTAACGCCTCGTTGTTCCGTCCCCGAACAGTTGGGCTCTTGAACAGGGATACACTTGACCCTGCATGCTAGCGGCATTTCGACATTGATTAATGCAGCGTGTCTCGCAATGACGCTTAAATTCTGCGTTCACGTGCCTTTCATGGGATTTCACCACACCGATGCTTCGCTTGTGCTGGCGGCGAGCCAGCCAGCGGGAGTTTCCGATTTTCAGTGACGCCAGGTCGAGAGAGGTGAAGAATATCTTATGCCTCGGTCTCATTTTCATTTAAGAACACAGATGCCGAGAGGGGCTCACCGCCTCCGAAGGCATGGCTGACCTTCGGCATTGGTCTGGCGATCGAGAGCCCGCACTTCGGACAAGGGGCAAACATTCACATTCTGCACGGCTACGCGAGCGGTATCTACTCGTCGCGGCGGATCGCCAGGGCGGCGGTGGAGCGGGCGGATTTCATGATGATCGTGGCGGGCGATGCGCCGGACTTCCGCACGATCTCAGAGTTCCGGCGGCGGCACCTGAAGGCGCTGGCCGACCTGTTCGTGCAGGTGTTGAAGCTGGCCGAGAAGGCCGGGTTGGTGAAGCTCGGGCACGTTGCGCTCGACGGCACCAAGATCAAGGCGAACGCGTCCAAGCACAAGGCGATGAGCTATGATCGCATGAAGAAGCGGGAAGCGGAGCTTGCAGCGGAGGTCGACCGCTGGCTCAAGGCGGCGGAGGCCGCCGATGCGCAGGAGGATAAGCTCTACGGCGACAAGCGCGGCGACGAGATGCCCGATTGGGTGGCCGACAAGCAGAAGCGGCTTGAGAAGATCCGCGAGGCCAAGGCCGCGCTGGAGGCCGAAGCCAAGGCCGCAGCCGAGGCGGAGCGCAAGGCGCGGGCCGAAGCCGAGGAGCGCCGCATCGCCGAAGGGGGCAAAAAGAACGGCAAGACGTCCGCGCCGCCGAACACGGAGCCCGACGGCAAGGCGCAACGCAATTTCACCGACCCGGAAAGCCGCATCCTGAAGACCAAGGACGGTTACATCCAGGGCTACAACGCCCAGGCCGCGGTCGATGGTGCCCATCAGATCATCGTGGCGCAGACGCTGACCAGTTCCTCCAGCGATCAGGCGCAACTGGCGCCGTTGCTCGACGGGATCAGGGCCAATCTGGGGACCAATCCCGACGAAGTATCGGCCGACGCCGGCTACTGCTCCGACACCAATCTTCGCACGATCAAACGGCGGCGCATCGAGGGCTACATCGCCACCGGAAGGCAGAAGCACGGCACCAAATCCGCCACCGCGAAAAAGGCTTCAAGACCCGGCTCGCTGATCGCCAGGATGAGCACCAAGCTCAAGCGCGCCGGCTACCGAAGTCGCTACCGCTTGCGCAAGCAGATCGTCGAAGCCGTCTTCGGACAGATCAAACAGGCAAGAGGGTTCAGGCAATTCCTGCTGCGCGGCATCGAAAAGGTCAGCGCAGAATGGGCGCTCATCTGCACCGCTCACAACCTCGTCAAGCTCGCAAGGGCCGCCTGAGCCGCCATTATCAAGATAAAACTGCCTTCCCAAAGCTAACTGGACAGGCTCCTAGCCCCCTCTTGAAATAGGGGCCGCCGCTTTCCAGCGCCAAGCACAACGGTGCGCACAAAAGCTGCAACCGAGAACAAGAAGAACCTTGAGCCGACATGCCAACTGCACATGCAAAGCGTAACCGCGTGTATCCCGTCACGATCGCTGGACACACTGCGTGTAGGCCGACCGCTCGTACCCGAGCGAGACCGGCGGGGTACTGATCGGGTACTGGGCAGACGACAACAAGGTCGTGATCACCACAGCGGTAGGACCGGGCCCCGCAGCCGTCCATAGGCGCTATTCCTACGAACACGATCACGTGTGGGAAGCGGCTCAGATCTCAATGGAATATGAATGATCCGAACGTTTGCAAGTCTACATCGGTGATTGGCACACCCACCCCGATGCATCGTCTGGCCGTCTTAGCGGTACCAACAAACGGTCACTACGACGCGTCCTTCGCTCAAGCCAGAGTCGGTTGTCGCGGGCTCTGATGGTTGTGTTCTTCGGAAGCCCGCGACGCCCCGTTCGCCCGCCTCGACTGGATCAGCCGCGATCGCTTCGACATCCAGTGGCACCGTCACACCGGAGAATGGTTCTGCCGGCATCGCGGCCTCACCCTTGCCGAAGCGATTGACACGCTAAAATCCGACGGATTGCTTCATTCGCCTTGAACGCCGGATATCTGCGAGCTTAGGTACTCCGCGGTCCTCGCCGGATGGATACGACACCAGTGCATTGGGAGCGTTTTCGGCGGGCGCGTAACGACGTCGCCCCATGCACGGCCGGTCCGGTGACGCATCACGGCCGAGGGTCGTTTAAGGTGCTGCCGCCCCCCATTTTGCGTTGAACAATACCATTTCCTTGTCGTTGAGCTCGAAGAGTCATGCGCACCGCATCTCACTGTGACGGCGCGTTCGGAGGAAGGCGAAATTATGGCCCTTGCACATCGCCGTCACCCGACTTATGGCGTGCAGTTCCATCCGGAATCGATACTGACTCCAGAAGGGCATGTGGTTCTTATAAACTTTGTGCAAGCTACGAAGACTTGGCGCGTGTGACGCACTCGTCAGTTCAGCTCCGGGGTGAACTGAGCATTTGAACTCGCACAGTAGCGCGTCTCAGACGAGAGAATCAGGGCAATCATTCTAACCAACGCGTCCGATTTCGCAAATTGCACTGTGACTCCCCGAATTTCATTCGCGATGGGTGCCCCCAAGAACGTTGATCTGGCGATTTCGCGGAGCCTCTAACTATAGCACCGGGTGATTAGTGGTCGTTCTATCGCCGGAGAGCGGTGAGCCCGCGCAAAGAACTCCCGGGATGTTGACCTTGCTCCCAAAGTTTTATCCAGTCCTGAGTTCGCTCTGGCTATTGGATTTGCCCGGCCGGGCGGTGGGAGCGACGGGAGCTGGCGCGGAGCCTTCGGCATAGCGCAGCGCCAGATCCCGGCGCGGATGGCAGGAAGGCGAACTCGGACGGGATCTTCCATCCGAGCCGCGAGTGCGGTCGTGTGTTGTTGTAATCGGCTCGCCACCATCCGAGTGCGACGCGGGCCTGGGCCAGCGACGTGAACAGCGTCTCGTTCAACAATTCGTCCCGCAGCCGGCCATTGATGGAAAAGACGGCCCCGCTCCCTCGGCGCCGGCGATATACTGGCAATGCACGGACCCGCTAACAGGAGCAATGCACCAATGGAAGTCGCGACAATTGGATTGGACATTTCGAAACACGTGTTTCACATCCATGCAGTTGACAGCCAAGGCCAAGTGACCAATCGCCAGCGCCTCCGGCGAGGCGAGATCATGTCGTTCTTCTCCTCGCTTGCACCGTGCTTGGTCGGCATTGAGGCCTGCGCCACCGCTGACGGCGCGCGAGATTCGGCGGTTCGGACACGATGTGAGATTGATTCCGCGAGCCTATGTAAAACCCTACGTGCGGCGAGGAGCCAAGAACGACGCCGCTGACGCGGCCGCGATCTGCGAAGCCGTTACCCATCCCAATATGCGGTTCGTTCCAATCAAGAGCGTCGAGAACCAAGGCTTCTTGATGCTTCATCGCGCAAGAGGCTTGCTGGTCCGCCAGAGAACCATGACGTCTTGCGCTATCCGAGCTCACTTTGCTGAGTTCGGAATCATTGTCGGTCAGTGCCGGCAAAGGGTGGATGGTCTGGTGGACTTGTTGAATGACGAGGAACTGACGCTCCCCGCCCATGCCCGCATCGCACTGACTGTTCTCGTGAACCAACGGAAGGAATTGGACCGGCAAGTCGAGGCGATCGAACGGGAGCTGGCTGACATTCAGAGAGAAATCCGATGGCGAAGTTGCTTTCCTCGATTTCCGGCGTTGGTCCCATAACGGCCACGGCCTTCGCCGCGACTGTGCCGGACCCGACCATGTTCCGCTCGGCGCGAGAGTTCGCGGCCTGGTTGGGCCTGATGCCTAAGCAGAATTCCACCGGCGGGGAAGGACCGGCTCGGCCGCATAACGAAACAGGGCGATTCCTATCTCAGGCACTTGCTTGTCATCGGACACGGAACGTCGTTCGGTACCCGAAGGCACGCTCACGGGTCGGAGGCGGCCTGGATCGAAGCTCTACTTGAGCGACGTCGGCCCATGGTCGTCGCGATCGCCGTTGCCAACAAGTTAGCTCGGATCGTCTGGGCGATGATGACGACCGGGGAATTCTATCGCCTAAGCTCGCGGCCTGAGCTGCCGCGCAACCTGGCCACCTGAAAGATGTGAGGGCAAATGACAGCATGATGGAAACCGGCGGAGCTGGGGATCGAGCAAGCCCGAAGAGCTTTAAGCGCAACAAGCGCGACCCTTGATGAGGCCTCGATCCGCGATCTCCATCAGGGCCAGCGGCCATGGTATCGGTCGCACTAACAGGCCGTATACATGAACGCACCCGACCGTCATCCAAAGTGCGGCTAAAATCCCTTTCATCCGCGGGGCCGTCTATACATGAAGCTCTCGATGAAGGCGTTCTGCATGGGCTTACCCGGCGCGATGTAGTGCTGCAACGCGCTGATCGGCCCAGGTCAGGATAGCAGTGCTGGTCAGCTCGCTGCCGTTGTCGCTGACCACCATTGTCGGCTTGCCGCGCTCAATCACCAGCCGGTCCAATTCCCGCGCCACCCGAGTGCCGGAGAGCGAGCTGTCGGCCACCAGCGCCGGACACTCGCGGGTGCAGTCGTCGACCACGGTCACGATGCGGAAGCGGCGGCCATCGGCCAGTTGATCCGAGACTAAGTCGAGCGACCAGCGGTCGTTCGGTGCCATCGCCACTGTCATCGGTGCCCGCGTCCCGATCGCCCGCTTGCGGCCGCCACGGCGACGCACCGCAGGCTTCTCTTCCCGGTACAGCCGGAACAGCTTCTTGTGATTGACCAGATAGCCCTCCCACTTGAGCAGCACATGCAGGCGCCGGTAGCCGAAACGGCGGCGCTCGTGGGCGATCGCTCGCATGCGTTGGCGAAGGCCGGCATTGTCCGACCTGATCGTCTGGTACCTCATGGTCATGCGGCAACAGTCGATGGCTTTACACGTCCGCCGTTCGCTCATCTCGAAGGATTCCCGCAGATGGCGACAGCTTTCCGCTTGGCTGCGGGCGTCACCATTTCTTTCCCAAGAGATCCTTCAAGGCTGCGTTGTCCAGCATGGCGTCGGCCAAGAGCCGCTTCAGCCGCGTGTTCTCATCCTCCAGCATCTTCAGCTGCTTGGCCTCCGAGACCTCCATTCCGCCGAAATTGGCTGTCCATTGTAAATGCTGGCGTCGCTGACACCGTGCTTCCGGCACAGATCGGCGACCGAAACGCCGGCCTCGTACTCTTTCAAAATCCCGATGATCTGCTCTTCCGAAAAGCGGCTGCGCTTCATGCTCTGGTCCTTGTCGTGGGCCAGAGCGAACTTCAACCTGGATTAAATCCGTGGGGCAAGGTCAACATCGTCGCCTCGAGCCCGCAGTGAGATGTGAGCCAAATCGCAAGCATATGATCGCAACGAGGTGGGCTGAGAGTCAAAAGAATGTCGCCATCAGCGCACGCCGATGTCCTATGCTTGGCCAGGCGCTGCTGGCGCCCGCGTTCGTTACTGCAGGATTGAGACGGCTTGTCGCATCGCGGTGAACATCGAGAAGTCGCCGATAACCGAGCAGCGCACTGCTCGTCGTTCGATCGCATTGTGAGTTGCACTCCAGGAGCCGCTTTCCATCAGAAAGGACACGCCGGCCCTCAGCTTGGGCTCGCGAGGGCGTCCTGCTGCCATTCGGTTTCACCGTTTTTGAAAAAATGATCTGGGTATGAAAAGGCCCCCAGCGGGCATGCCGGAGGCCTTCTTGGAGGTTTACAAGAGCAGTTCGTTTTTCTCCTTCCGCTGTTTTAAGATAGACTCACCAGTTGCGCTGAACGCGGAGCATCATCTGGAGGCTGTTCTGGTCCTTCAGCTCATAAGTAGCCGCTGGTTTGGCAATGCCAGTCTGCACCGGCAGGTTCACAGTACTACCGCTCGCATACTTCTGGTCGAGCATCACGTAAGCGATATCCGCCGAGAAGGTCATGTTCTTGACTGGGGTCCAGCGCGTGATGAGACCAACAACCGAATAGTTGAAATCAGGGTTGCAGCCGGTAGCACCGCTTGACAGCCCAAGCGTTCCGACGAACGCGCCGCAAATGTAGCCCTTGGCGGTGCTATTGTAACGGACAGCAGCCCAGGCACCGTAGACGGCCGTGTTCCAAAATGGATTCCAGTTGTGGGTATAAGCGCCGTTGAAGCCGTAGGTCGTGGTCAACTGCTGGTCAGACCCGGTAACGAAGACGGAATCAGAGACACCGGCAAGGCCGACGCTCTGGTAAGCTCCTCCTAGACCCGTACCGCCGTACATTGCGTAAGTGTACGCCGTATAAGGGTGGAAGTTGTAACTGCTTGCCCCGTTGGTATACACGCCCTGGACGTTGATCGTATCACGGTCACCAGTCGGGATGTTTTTGATCGACAACGCCAGCTGTCCAGCCCAGCCCCATTTGTCGTCAGGATGACCGGTCGTTTCGGCAACGCCATAGTAGCCGGCGTGGTTGTTATGCGCGGCAACCGACGCCTGGAAAAGACCCCAGGCTTGGTCAACTCGAAGCGCCGCGACGAGGTCTGGAGTTCGCGTACCGCCGATGTCACCGGCACCGTAGGTACCCGTGGCCAGACCTGCTGCCGTCGCGCCGCTTACGTTCCAAATGTTGGTCGTATATCGGGTGACCTGGTCCTCGGCCGAGAAGCTGAGCGCGATGCCGTTCCCTAACTCGGCGGTATAGGCGAATTGATTGACAGCTTCCCAGCCGCCGCCGCCCGGCAGGCCATCGAAGCTGTTCCCTGGATAGTTGGTCCAGGGAGAGGAGAACTGCGACTGCGCTCTACCGAAGGTGAAACCAGCGAACTGGATGAACGCGTAGTAGATACTGAGGTTACCCCCGGAAATCTGGCCGCTACCGCTTCCTGCGGGGTTGGTGCCGCTATAGGCCGTCGCGCCATTAATGGCCGTTGTACCGGCACCGTTATAGCCGCCCGCGGTCCAGGTGAAGGCCAGCTCAGCGTACGTGCGAAGGACACCATATTCCGTGACCGTGCGCGTATCGACGTTGAAGTCGAAACGTGATTGAGCCGTGTAGTAGTTGCTGAGGCGGTTGCGCGCGCCAGCGACGCCGCCGGTGGCGGCACCCCAGACGCCGTTGGTGCCCACCACGGTCGTGGCGCGCACGTAACCGCCCAGCTTGATGCAGGTGTCGCTTCCGGGGATGTAATAGAAGCCGGCACCATACAGCGAGCAGATCTTCACATACTCGACTGCCTTGGCCTTCACGGGAAGATCGGCCGCCTGCACTCCCGCGCTAGCAAACATTGTCGCAGACGCGAGCATAAGACTCTTCGTCAGTTTCATGGATGAACCTCCAAGT
This sequence comes from Bradyrhizobium sp. RDI18, assembly GCF_043203335.1. Lineage (NCBI taxonomy): Bacteria > Pseudomonadati > Pseudomonadota > Alphaproteobacteria > Hyphomicrobiales > Nitrobacteraceae > Bradyrhizobium > Bradyrhizobium sp. RDI18. The sequence goes on from NZ_JBICRN010000008.1 coordinate 2,765,540, forward strand.
TGGAAACGTCGTTTCCGTCCTTCAAAGATCCGCCGCTGCTAGCCTCACCTACTGGGCGGGTGCTTGACGGACGACGTCGAGGCGCCCCCTCTCCGTCGGTCCAACCGTCTAATTCGGCGCTTCAATTGTTGCAATTAATTAATTACAATAATCGCTTTTCGGCCGGTAAATGTTGCTTTTCTGCCACAAGCGGCGCAATCTCGTAAAAAAGAACCCCCAGGGGGCATCCTGGAGGTTCTCCTTGGAGATTTTTGAACATGATAGCTGAAGAAGCTTCCAGCCAGACGTTAGCTTAATTAATTGCATATGTCAATTGATTTCTTAGATGGTGGCTATGCGCGTGCAGCCTTTCCCCATCGACTTAACCCGGATACCTCTCTCGAGGCGGTCAGAGAGCGCGGCTGCAGGCCCAAGTTAGGCGGAATCACTAAACATGGCTGACAAACAAAAAATCGATAGAGCCGTTAGGGACTTCATCTGGAACATTGTCGAAATCCACTCCCAACTTGAGGAAATACACAAGAGCTGGGCCCAGCTCTTGGGACTAACCGAGCCACAGTGGTTGATTCTAATGGCTATCGACGAACTCGATGAGGGTCGCGGTGTCTCAGGGATAGCGGTCGCAGGCAAACTGCGAATCCATCCGGCGTTTGTCACCAACCAAACGAAGAAGCTAGAAACAATGGAGTTTCTGGCACGCGAACCATCGCTCGATGACGCCAGGTTCGTCCAAATGTCCTTAACTCAAAAAGCCTGCGCAGAGATTTCGAAACTGTCGATCAAGAGAGAGGCCCTCAACTCCACATTATTGGACGGTTTAGATGAGGCGTCGCTTGATTACCTTAATAAACGGCTAACCTCGATCGCCAAGAATAGCCGGTTGGCATCGCAAAAGCTTAATATAGGCGCATTGTAGGCGGGAATGGACCAGAGCGGCTAAACCTCACTTTTGCGCCATTCAACTGCAAGCCGGATAGCCCCCTTTTCTGCAGCCAAACGTCAGAGGATGTCGAGCACTTGAGCGACCACTCGCTACGTCTTCGAAACAAGCTGGCAAAGCGAGCACATTGACGAGTGACGTGGCGGTGACACGACCAGAGCAGCGGGCGCGGGTGGACGCTCTATTCCCTCAGGGCTTCTTAAAGATTCGCTATGGAGCTGCAGCGCGTGTGAGCTTCTTCTCCAGCCATGTGAAAATGCTGTCGTCTGAAGTCACGAAGTTGTCAACCTGCCCCCCGGGGGCCCCTTGAATGATCTGCGGCATAGCCAAGTCCAAATCGATGCCCAACGTCATACAATCAGCCTGTAGTTTGATGGCCTCTGAGACGCTGACAACGCCGCGCCCACCTGCTACGACGAGCATTGGACAACTCAACTGTCGTGCCAATCGTGAGCGACATGCCGACACCACGTCTTTATCTGAGTCATCTGCGGTGCTCGTTATCCAGCCAATAGATCCCAGAGTCCGTGTCCAATTCCAAATGCCAGCGTCGCAAACCGCTGCAGCGATCCGGTTATCATAGGCAGCGAAATCAGTAGCTAAGGCAGCCGATAATCCATCTCCGTAAACGCCGATTCGATTGCTATCAACGTCAGGCCGAGCCGATAAATGATCCAGACAATGAGACAATAGTATTTTCGATTCGGCGCGCGAGTGATGTGCGACGTCCTCATGAGAGACAACAAGGACGGACATTGCCCGGCGAATAACCACAGGCAAGAGCCTGCCAAGCAGCGTCGCTCCTTTTTCTTCTTCGCTGCTGACGCAAATAACGGCCGGGGCACATAGATTGGGAGTGCCAGCAGGCAAATAGTGGGCCGAAAATTCAATCTGATCGCAGCACGTAATTTGCACGCTCTCCACCTTGTGGCCGAGAGCTAATCCGAACCTCTGAACGCCGGCCTCGACTTTGGCTGAAACGTCTGCCCCCTCTCGATCATCGTCAGCAACTAGCCGCCTGGCAACTTCGAAGGCTGTTAGCGCGCAAAGCCACGCCTCCGTGGCCATATCGAAGACTCGTTTGTTTATATTGAGGTCAGCAAGACGGCAATAAGCATCTCCGGTGGCTGTCCATGTCGCAGCCCAGTTCTGACGACCTATTCCCACGCAATCCCCCTCGGACGGCAGACTGTCGAAGAACGCCGAGGCGCCCCGTCGTGTGGACGCAAGATCACCCCTCACATAAGCCCAAGCACCTAACTCCATCGATTTGCCCCTCGGTGCAGATCCCTCAGCCTTTGGTCAGGACGACCAAATCATTATGCTGCTGGTTTTGGAGATGAAATCTATCGGTGAGATAGTGGCTTCTCAGGCTTTGGTACTCATCTCCTTTAATAAATATTAGCAAGTTCCGGCGCCGAAATTCCCTAATGGAAAGCCTTAAAACTCCGAAGTTCAGCGTCTAAAGCGGATTGTAGGAATTTTTCACGCATCCAGGCTCGATCCTTCGGGAGAAGCAGAGACGGCTATCTAGGAGCCTGTCCAGTTAGCTTTGGGAAGGCAGTTTTATCTTGATAATGGCGGCTCAGGCGGCCCTTGCGAGCTTGACGAGGTTGTGAGCGGTGCAGATGAGCGCCCATTCTGCGCTGACCTTTTCGATGCCGCGCAGCAGGAATTGCCTGAACCCTCTTGCCTGTTTGATCTGTCCGAAGACGGCTTCGACGATCTGCTTGCGCAAGCGGTAGCGACTTCGGTAGCCGGCGCGCTTGAGCTTGGTGCTCATCCTGGCGATCAGCGAGCCGGGTCTTGAAGCCTTTTTCGCGGTGGCGGATTTGGTGCCGTGCTTCTGCCTTCCGGTGGCGATGTAGCCCTCGATGCGCCGCCGTTTGATCGTGCGAAGATTGGCGTCGGAGCAGTAGCCGGCGTCGGCCGATACTTCGTCGGGATTGGTCCCCAGATTGGCCCTGATCCCGTCGAGCAACGGCGCCAGTTGCGCCTGATCGCTGGAGGAACTGGTCAGCGTCTGCGCCACGATGATCTGATGGGCACCATCGACCGCGGCCTGGGCGTTGTAGCCCTGGATGTAACCGTCCTTGGTCTTCAGGATGCGGCTTTCCGGGTCGGTGAAATTGCGTTGCGCCTTGCCGTCGGGCTCCGTGTTCGGCGGCGCGGACGTCTTGCCGTTCTTTTTGCCCCCTTCGGCGATGCGGCGCTCCTCGGCTTCGGCCCGCGCCTTGCGCTCCGCCTCGGCTGCGGCCTTGGCTTCGGCCTCCAGCGCGGCCTTGGCCTCGCGGATCTTCTCAAGCCGCTTCTGCTTGTCGGCCACCCAATCGGGCATCTCGTCGCCGCGCTTGTCGCCGTAGAGCTTATCCTCCTGCGCATCGGCGGCCTCCGCCGCCTTGAGCCAGCGGTCGACCTCCGCTGCAAGCTCCGCTTCCCGCTTCTTCATGCGATCATAGCTCATCGCCTTGTGCTTGGACGCGTTCGCCTTGATCTTGGTGCCGTCGAGCGCAACGTGCCCGAGCTTCACCAACCCGGCCTTCTCGGCCAGCTTCAACACCTGCACGAACAGGTCGGCCAGCGCCTTCAGGTGCCGCCGCCGGAACTCTGAGATCGTGCGGAAGTCCGGCGCATCGCCCGCCACGATCATCATGAAATCCGCCCGCTCCACCGCCGCCCTGGCGATCCGCCGCGACGAGTAGATACCGCTCGCGTAGCCGTGCAGAAGCAGCGCCGTCAGCATCCGAGGATCGAACGGCGGCTGCCCCAGCCCGCTTCGGTAGCTGCCTATGATCGCCGATAGATCAAGGCTTTCCCTGACCAGCGACACGATCAGCCGCGAAACGTGGTCCCTCGGCACATAATCCTGCACGCTCGGCGGCAGAAGCTGGGCCTCGTCGATCTTCCAGGGGCGAAATTCCTTGCTCATGGCTGCGCAAGGAATCAGACTCGCTCCCTCTTGACCAGTCACTACTCAGACAGGCTCCTAGGCGTTACCTGCTGGCTACCGCAGCGCCACTCTCAAGGGCCGTGAAAAGCCGCGCTTAGTGTGGGCCGGCGCGTGCCGGCAGTACGATGGAAGTGAGGGGAGGCGGATTCGTGCTGTAGTGCCGCGAAGCGCATTTCACTGTCCATCGTTTCGACCTCCCCTGACATCAAGAGGCACCGAGACCCGTCTCTCGATGGACAAAAATCAGAGCGCTTTCGATCTCCAGCGACACCTCGAGCGTGGAGATTCAAGTCGTGGTCTCTCGAAGCGCTCCCGGAACTGTCGGCCTCGACCGCGGCCGGGTGATGTTGAGAACGATCAGCCAGAGCACGGTCCAGAAGCATCAGCAGCAACACTGCTGCGGCGATCGTCGGGTCGATCTCGTGGCGCATGTTCTCCCACATCTTCAGCGGCAGCTTGCGGATCGAGAATTCGCTGATCAGCGACAATTTGACGACCTCGTCGAAAGAGTGGAGGAACGCGAACAGAGCCCACCGATGATGCCTGGGGATCAGCGGCAGCGTTGGTGCCGTCAGGAATGTGGTTGGAATTGTCGTAGCGCAGGCTCCGAGAATTTGAAGATAACGTTTCAGGCGGCGAGGTCAATTGGCTGAGCGATGGGTTTTTCGGCGAGTGTTTTCCAGCCGTCGACTTTGCGCATGTTGATCTGGCCGGAGGCAAGCAAAGCCCAGAACAACATTGCAGCGGTTTCGGCAGAAGGCAGCACGGTTTGCGTCTTGATGCGTCGCTTGAACTCCTCGTGCAGCCGCTCGATCGCATTGGTGGTGCGCGCGCTCTTCCATTGTTCGGGAGGCAGGCGGGTGAAGCTGAACAGGCGTGCGCCGGCTTCCTCGAGGCTGTCGGCAACGGCACGGTGTTTGAGGCGCCATTTACGAATGAAAGCCTTGCGTCGCGCTTCGATCTGCTGGCTTGTTTCTGCGTAGATCATATCGTTGTAGTCGGCGGTGATTTCCTCGTGCAGGCGCTCCGGCGCGTGCGCGAGCAGGTTTCTGTGCTTGTGCACCGTGCAGCGTTGGAGTGGCACGCTGCCCCACACCGCGGCGATGGCGCTGTCGAGCCCCGCCGCGCCATCGACGATGAGGAACTCAGGCCGCTGCAAACCGCGCCTGGTTAGATCGTCAAGCACACTGCGCCAGGCCTCGGCGCTTTCACCGCCCATGTTCTTGATCGCGAGCAGAACTTTCTGTCCGTCGGCGCGCACCCCCAAGACGACAAGCAGCGAAATCGAAGTGGCTTTGCGGTCGAGCCGAACGCGAACCACCGTACCGTCGAGGATCAGCCTGACGATCGGCTCGTCGGCCAGCGAGCGGGTATTCCAAGCGTCCCAGTCGGTCTTCACCTTGCGCCAGGTTCGGCTCACCGTGTCCTTGCTCACCGCGGCGCCAAACAGCGCCGTCAACGCCCGACGAACCCGCCGCGTGTTGGTGCCGGCCAGATAGGTGGCGGCGATCACCGCATCCGCCGCGATGGTACGGCGCTGGTAGGCCTTCAATGCCTTGCTCTTCCATTCGGTCGTACCGCCGTCGGGGGTGTTCAATCGCGCGCGCGGCACGGCCATCTCGACCGGGCCAAACGTCCCAAGCAGCGAGCGCGACCGGTGGCCATGACGATGGCCGGTACTCCCCTCTGCCGTGCTGGCTTGCCTGCCCGCGTCCGGCGCAATACGCCCATAGCAAGGTCGGGAAAGCACCGCATCGAGTTCCTCCTCCATCATCGTCTCGATGAAATCGCGCACCCGGCCGCGCACTCCAAATTCGATCGGGTCAAACCAATTGTCGAAAAGCTGGGGGGCTGTCTCCGCTGCATGTGTCGCGGAATCAGGCTGCATGGTATGCTTCTTCATGGCGTAGTCTCCAGCCCAGCGCGCTAACGCCGGGTGATTCGAGGTTGAACACCCCGCAGACTACGCCAACTTCAATTCCTACCAATCTCGCGACGGCACCGCAGCGTTACCGGCTAAAGGTCTGCAGCGGGCCGGCACGCATGCTCTTCGCCGCCTGCTCCAGCCGGCGGTCGAAGTTCGAATAGAGTCGCTGAGACGATCACTACGAGGTAGCCGATCGCACCGAGGCTGTGCGTGAGAGCAATGCCGGTCTTCGTACCAATCAATCAGAACTTGAGCAAAACCAAGATAAGCCGCGATGCCGACGACAGCTGGGTAAGGCGATCGGCGCCAGAATCGCCATGGTGAGGGTGCTGCGCAGCCGTGGGATGGCACGGTCGAGGCCGTAGTCCGCGGGTGTGCCGACGATAGTCGATCGGATAGTGACCGCAATGCCGATCTGGATGCTGGTCCATGCCGCGCGCGCCGCAGTCGATGGCATCTCACTCGATATAGAGAGAGGAAAGGTGCTCTCTTTTTGGGCCGAGCGGCTGCGGTAATAGGACGACATTGCGCATCATTGCGGGCTGTACGTTGCCTGAACGGAGACAGTCGAAATTGCCGGCGAGGACGTCGGCCATCTGAGGCCCTACGAGCCCAAGGTTGAGCTCCTGTTCCAAGATTACGCGCTCTTTCCCCGAGAATGTCGCTTCTGGCATGCGATACCGCGGCACTTCGGGATCGGAGATCCCCTCTCGCATCGCGCAAATGCTATCGCTCGTGCAACTTACCGGCATGGACGCCCGATACCCCTATCAGCTGAGCGGCGAACAACAGCAGCGTGTGGCGCTTGCGCGTGCACTGGCGATCGATCCACAGACCGTTCTCCTTGGCGAGCCTTTGTCCGCGCTCGATGCGAAGCTTCACCTAGAATTGCGGCTTAAGCTGAAGGACATCCTCAGATCGGTCGGCGCCACGACCATCGTAGTCACACACGATCAGGAAGAAGCTCTCACCCTTGGCGATGAAGTAGTCGTGATGGATGCTGGAAAAAATGCTGAGCGGGGAACACCGACACAGATTTATGAGGCACCTGCCGACAAATTCGTCGCGGAGTTTGTTGGCAGATCGAACTGGTTCTACGGATCGAAAAGCGGCCAATCAACCGATGGTATCATTTCGTACCCACCGACCATGGCATGAGATTCGTCCGACGGCTAGTCGTCCATGCTGCGAGCGCGGCGTCGATTTATGTGTACGGCCGGAAACCATCGAGCTCGTGGATAGCACCGCGCCGAGCCGGCTCTAAACCCAACGCACAACGTCCTGGCGGATCAAGAACCTGCCGCAGCCGCGCGGGCGGATGGGCCGGATCGAGCGGCAGATACGCGCCCCCTGTCTTGAGGATCGCCAAAAGCCCCACCACCATCGCCGGGCTGCGCTGAAGGCAAATCGCGACCGGCTGATCCGGCCTCACACCAAGCGCGATCAGATGATGCGCCAAACGGTTCGCCCGCGCATTGAGCTCGCCACAGCTTAAGCGATCGTCCGCATGAACCACCGCCACGACATCCGCCGCTTGCCGCACCTGCGCCTCAAACAGCTCATGGACCCACCGCTCGATGGATAGGGCGCCGCCGTCCGGTTCAGCTCCTCCAAAAGGTATGCGCGCTCCTCGGACGACAGCAGCTCAACCCGTGCGACCGCCTGTTGCGCATCGGCTATCACAGCACACAACAAGTTTTGCAAATGCTGCGTCATACGGTCGATCTGCTTGGGCGCCAAGCGACTGGCATCAAAGTGCCACCGAAAGCTCCCATCGAGAGCGCAAACCTCAAACGTCAGCAAATCACCGAATAGGGCCCTCAGAACTCGGGCTCGAAGCTAGATCACCAGCGGCAGAACAGCTATTAGCGGTCACCGTGACGCCAATCGGCCAAGGCCGGCGCGATTGTAGCGCCTCCTTGCCCCGCAACGTCGGAGAGCGCGCGATAAGATCCCGCGGAAAACTATCGTGCTCTCTCAGATCCGCGCATTCGGCCGCGACCGCCCTGCGTACCCCCGCAAAATCTCGACCGAGATCGATGGTCATTTGCATCGGCACGACAGAGGCGACAAGCACCCTCCACCGCCCTCATCCCGGCTCGCGATCCATTCGTTGCGGGAGTCCACCCCGGTTGAAGCTCTGATTCTCCCGTGATGCGAGGGAGATAGATCAGTCAGCAAGTACTCAGTACGATCAAATGGCGACAACTCGGCCAAGGCACTTGGAATGAGCCAGGAACTCGACTGCCATCTCGGGGGAGCCGCAGTTTCCGAAGACGACAGAAACGGAATCTGCAATTCCTTAAACTGCTCAAGCCGCTGCCGCCAAAAGTTCTCCCGAGGCGCCAACATTCCATGGGCAACAGTTATGCTCTACGCCTCCTCATCGCTCAAAATCGGGAGGCGATCGCCTACATTCAGAGCGGACTGCCTCGCGAGTGTCCGTGCATTCAGAGTCAGACCGTCTGAGCTGCCAAACCAAACATCAACATCCTCTGTCCCTGTCGCCACACGCCAGTTGCTGCGGTGGATTTCAACCAGGGACCCTGCCGGAAGGCCGCAGCGTCCAGCAGATACTTTCAAGCGCCTGACTGCGACAACATCATCCCCTAGGTGCACCTTCGGCAGACACAACGGATTGGAATGATACGGTCCATAGTTTAAGGCGCGTGTGATCGTTGAGAGATCTTGCGCGGAGCGATTCCATCGCAGACAGCCCGCAGCATCTGGGCGTCGACGCCTCGGAGAAACGCTTCCGTCCACTGGCGCCTGCGAACCAGCATGGAGCTCTCCATTCGTTAAGCCAGCTAGAAGCTCGCGGAAGCCTTCGACAGCGGCTTCATGACATTTGAGGTTCAGGGTCAACGCCGTATCGGTTGGCGCAATAGAAACTTGGCGCTCAACCACCAACTCACCCCTATTAACACCATCATTGATACGATACCACCCGATGGCAGAGTCGGTCTCTTGTGCCAGCCGCGCCCAAGACATCGAATGAGCTCCCGCATATCGTGGCAACGGGCCGTCTTGGTAATTGAAAGCGCCTTGACGGACTCGGGCAAACACATCCGGTGGCAGTATGAATGGATTTCCTACGGAAAATATCCAGTCTACCGGGTCGGCATTCATCAACACGGAGAGCTCTTCAACACTGTCTACACACAAGATATTGGCGCGAGAAGCCCAGTCCCGGAATATGGCGTCGGCACACAGCGCCGCGCAGACGACATGACCCATCTTACTTACTAGCTGAGCACACCTGATAGCTAGCGTACCACTGCCAACAAAGATGCTGGAGCGAATTGATGCGACTGCAGGTGGTTGCCCATCCCAATCGCCCGGTTTGCAAGCGTCTGCGAGCACCGAAGCAGACCAATGCGCCATATTCAGCTACTCCATGCTGTAGGTTGGGGAGTTCTCGCCGTATGCGCCGCACCACATCGCGACTTAACCCGGTCACACTGATTTGCATTCGCTCGGGAGTAACCGGGTTGAATGCTAATCAAAGTCAGCCAGTGTTGAGAGGTATCCAGCGCGATCAACGACAGCGGAACCCGTGATGGAAGCGGCAAAGCTTCACTTGATGAAGCCGCACTCAACAGTGCAGCCTCCATGGCGTGGATTTGGATCAGTCGAGCAAGCTTCATTTGTATCCGTAGGCGGGCAGCTGCGGGACCGCCATGATCGCAACAGATCCTTCACCCTCTCCCAGCAATCAGCGTGCCACCCAAAACGTTGAGCAGGCCCCGCTTGCAAAGGAACAAATCCATGCACTTCGCTCCGAAGCGGAGAATACTTAAGCGTTAGTGTCGAGTCGCGGACATAACGTCCTCAACTGGACATGGCTGAACACGACAATACAGGCCGTCAAATGACGAAGGTGACCTCTTGAGGCAAACTTGCACGTCCGCTTAAGGATGATGACCAAAGGACGACGAGGTCCCCTGGCTTTAACTTGACGACAATCTTGTCTTGCAAAATTTCTCGTAGTCAGCGCCTGAACAACAGATCCGCCGCTCAAAGTCCTTATCCAATTGGCGCAATTCAAGGCGCCAGACGGGATCTTGAGCAATTCGCTGTTGCTCCACGCGCCCAGCCGACCGGTGTTCTGAACCTGACGGGCTTTGTGCCGCTGTCAGGTGTTGGACACGAATTGCGCGCTTCGCGTGGCCAGAAAAGCTGGTTTGTGAGTCACCGAACGGAACTTGCTAACCCCTCTCCCTGCCAGACAGGATTAGAGGCGAGCGATGCTGTAGATCGGAGTCGAAACAGCCGAAGCCGTGGACCGGCGACGCGTGTTCGTGTCGATGACGACGGAATCATTCGCGGGGCACTGCAGCGGGTGCTGCTTATCGGTGCGCCTTAAAACTGCCAGTGCTCGCCATCGCGCCAAGCGGTTCCTGCACCACAAACTGGTACTCCGATCAGTTTTGCTGTCCAGTCGCGGTCACGGGGGGTGCCTGACACCCCTATCCCGTTCTAAAATCGTTGCCTCCGTATCGAAAAATATATCGCCGCTCGCCTCGATGCGAGCTAAGACTTATGGGGGCATTCATCTCACAAGTTTCTGACCAGGAGGCCCGGCTGGCCCCACCCCGCTGGCCCCATGAACACTGTCGTCCTAGCGCAAGCCCTGCAGATCGCCATACCGCCGATCGTCGGGTTCATAGTGCAGATCGTCGAGAACATGTCGATTGCTCCGCCTATCGTTCGAGAATAAACGTCTTGATTGATCTTGCGCGCTGGATTGTCCGTAGCCAGGCGCGTTTCCTCTCTGTCAATCAAAGTCAGGCAACGGCATGCGTCAGCGGCTTCTCGCCGACTCCACTTCGCGGCGTGCGCCGAGGTAGAGCGCCTTGATTTCGTCTTGGTTGCGCAATTCGGTCGAAGCGCTGGATAGCACGCTCACAAGAACGGACCGCATGGTCGGAGCGTAGCGCGACCGTTCGACTACCGTCCAGCTACCAGGATCGAGAGGCCCTGTTGAGCAGATTCCGGACGATTCTGTCCTCAAAAACACCTATTATCGTGTTATTGACAAACCAAGTGCCTCGTCAGGGCTTTGAGCCGTGAGTTCAGTATTCTTTAGCGACCACTGTGTGGGGCAGTGTTGGCTTAGCGGAGTCGATCATGACCCCAACCCACCGCATTATCCAGGAGTCGTCCGGAATTCGATTTTCAAGGATCGTCAGTTTTCTCTATGGATCGGCCGCGGACATCGCTTTCTTCATCACAATTCTATCTGTTGTCTGTTTCGTAAGCGGCCAAGTCGTGCCGAAGACGATCGACACGGGCCGGCAGACATGCATCGCATCGCTTGCCGTAGAGGGGGCGGATGGCTCCGCTTGCCATCCAACACAGCGTCAGGACGCGCAAGCGCTTCAAAGACTCCTGGACACAATAAGTGCCGAAGCGCATTGAGCGAAGTACTTATCGCTGCGAGCCTTATGCTGCTAATCTGGTAGTGGCATCCGGCAGGCCGAGGAAGCTATGGCGCGGTGACGGCTGCGACAGTCTCATTCGTCGGCTGGATATTCGTGTTCACAAGCACGTTTCTGATCGATCAATTCGAATTGTTCGGACTATATCAAAGCACCTGATCTCGCGAGCCGCGCAAGCCAGCGCCGCAATTCGCACCCCGCTGCACCACAGATTTGTGCGGCATCTCATATATTCGGCTTTATCGTCGCGTCTGAGCCGCGCCCGTCACGACGATCAGGAATCTGTTACTTGCAGCCGTGATAACCGCTTACATCTTTGTCGGCATCTTCTCAATCATCAAACAGTCTTCTGCGGCCAACGCCGTCGTCGGCGTTAGTTACCAGTATGTCCAGCGTGGGATAGAGCCTCTCGCGAAAGGCTGCGCCGCCGAGAGAACCGCCATTCCACCAAACCGTGATGTGCGCCTGCCTGGTCTGTTTGAGCTCTGCCACCGCATCACCAGCCGGTTCGCTGCACGGCGTCCATTTGCACACATGGAAGAAACGACGCGCTTGTCAACCAGGCAATCAAGGCCAGGTCCGAGAGCTGCGCGAAGGTAGCCTAGATTGGCCTTTTCGGTCGAGACGAGTACAGGATGTTCGGCTCGCTGATCACGAGCATGGGAAGGGTGTTGTCAGGACGGAAGCGAAGGCCTGGTCCCACTCGTGGAGCTCAACTTCGAGGGGTTGCCGGGTCCGAGAAGACAGCGTCAAAGGCGTTCTTTTCCGAAATGATGCCGCTCGAAAACATAGCTTTATCCCAGAGGACGTGTCGTGATCTCACGAGGGTCTGCAGGCACTTGAGCGCGGTGAGTGAAGGACCAGTCAAGCCGCATTTCAAGCGGCAGGACGAAACGAGAAGGTTCTCAGCGAAGCGAATGACAACCTTGAAAGGTGCTTGGTCGATTTTGAAAAAATTGGCTGAGGCGGTTCAACTAGAAGCTAGACGGCACCTATATAGGCGACTTCCTGATCGGGTCTGATCTGAGCCTCACGCGGACTTGCGAGAAGGATACAATCCCCGAGCGCGATCAGATCCTCGGGTCAGTTCGCCGAATTCCGGATCACCTTCGGATCGCCGAAGTCGCCGCCGGACCTCCAGAGCGGCTGAGAGCGACGCCGCCGACATCGCTAGGCTTAAGGGAGATGGCCTCCGCACGCATAACGGCGGTCTGAGAACTCGATCGCTTCACCGGGCGCGATCCGTCGTCAGAACTGAGGCAGGCGCAGCACTGTTTGCATGAGCGGATCGTCCGTATCGAGCTTTGCTCTCACGAACCCGAGCGAAAAGCATCCATCGCGTGGGCCAATAGTATGCCGATGCTCAAAAGAAAAAGAATCCCGACAAGAGCCGAATACATATGCCACCTCCATCGCTCACTTCCTTTGAACTGCGCGACCGCTTACACGTCAAATTAATTCCTGTGCACGAATTGGGATCGCAGCCAACTGATGAGTCTAAGCCACACCGGCTAGCTGGCAACATGTGGAACGATCAAAGATAGACGCTGCAAAGCCCAGCTGTTCTGTTCGAACCGACGTGATAGGCGTAGCGCGGGTGACCGAAAAACTCGTGTGGTTAATGTGCAGCGGGTACTGGTTTCTGCGTGGCAATGTCCGAAACGAACGGTCCGGCCCTTGAGATGCCTGTAGCATCTGCGCGCAAGAATTGGGGCGTCCGGATGAACTTTTCAAGCTCGAAAGATGAGAGCTATTGTCTCTTTGGGAAAGTGTGCGGCGGCAAGTTGGCCGGTCGCACGAACGCCGGACGTTGCCGCTGTGTTGTTAACAATCTGCGCACCTATGCTGAATTGCTTCGTTCGGAAATGGACCAGAGCTGAACTACACCCCGATTAATTGGTCTGAATAGGTCGCTCCCACGGCATATTAATGAAAGACCTGCAGAAGCACTTGAAAAAGCTCCGCACTGATGCAGCCGAATGCAAATTGATCAGCGATCTGGCGACTGGCCTGGAAAAGCGAGAGCTGTTCGCAAGGCTTGCGGATCACTTGAGTGTTCTGGCGTCCGAGGTCGAGCACGCCATATCTGCGAAAGTCTCCAGCACGGAGACGAAGCAAAGGCGGTCGCACGACGCCCAAGGATCGGCTCTGGGTTCACGACAGCGGCACTTATGTGAAATTGACGAGGCGGGTAAGCTGACGCACGATTTTGCCTCTGTGGTTGCCGGGATTGTTGATTAGGGTGTCGCCGGGACGAAGCGTCGGAAGGAGGACCTTCTCGACTAGAGGCGGAAACTCTCGCGATCGTTCGGCCCCCTCGAGAAACCATGGAGCCTCGATCCGGGCAGGTGCAATGCGCCAGGAAGTCTTCCAGCGGCCGTGCGGAATCTTGCTTGGAATCCTCTCGTCACCGGGCGTCCACCCCCGCAAGGCCGCCATATCGGTCCTGTTCCAGATCTCGTCGCTGAAGACCAAGCGCTCAGGTTCGAAGGCGATCTTGATATTTGATCCACTGAGCTCGCCGTCTGGCGAGGTCCGGACGGTCGCGTTCGCCAGCCACCACCCTTTTTTCAAGCTGAGCTTCTCGGGTGGACGAACTCCCACTGAACGGTATCAGCCTTCAGCCCGCGATCAGCGAGCTCGGCGACCAAGCAGCGCAAGGTGAAGTCCCCTTGATTCGCCCTAAAACCCAGACACGGTGTTCGCCGGAAATCGCGTTCGGCCCGTGGCCGCCCATCCTACCGGGCGCCACGCTGCCGGTCTCCCGATGCCGTCGCACCCATCCAACGGCCGTGCTGACCGCAACACCGAGCTGTTTAGCCGCCTCGTTGCAGGACAATCCGCCGGGAACAACCTACAACGACCCGCTCCCGAAGATCCTCAGAGAAAAGACTTGCCCATCCATGCTGGCCTTCACGCCGAGGCCTCATGGTAAATCAGAATTCTCCTGATTTGGGAACCTCAAATCGATTTAAGCTAACCTCATCACGCTTTAGATTAGTCCGTCCGCGGCTTTGCTCCACGGCTTCTTCAGACCCCTTCGCGATGGCTCGTTGCACTTCGCTAATCCTTTGCCCTCATGCGGTTGGATAGAAGACTTCCACATTCAAGCAGCCGTTCATACTCGGCACTCCTGAGAAACCGCCCGGCAAACCGGGGGGTTCTTCCCCTTGTGTCACGGGCAGCCTTTTAGACGTTATTCCGGGGCGCTCACGAAGCGAGCGAACCGGCAATCCAGAGATCGCGGCGAGAGGTTTCCGGGTGCGCAATCCAAATCGGCTGCTGCCGACTTGCACCACTAAGACCCGCGAATCCGGTTACACCCGAGTTCGACTTGCCCTGGAATGACGGTTAGAAATGCAGCCGCCTACCCTGCCGTGTTCGAGGTCTCGCCGTCGGTGGGATCGATTTTTCTGGTTAAGCCGCGCATGCAGCGTGGCCTGGTCGAGTTCGCCTTCCCACCAGGCCACGAACACCGCGGCAATACCGTTGCCGATGATATTAGTAAGGGCGCGCACCTCGCTCATAAATTTGTCGATCGAGAACACGATTGCCATGCCCGGCACCAGCACCGGATTAACCACTGAAAGCGTCGCCGCGAGCGTGATGAAGCCGGCCCCGGTGATACCGCTTGCGCCTTTCGAAGTCAGCATCGCCACAACGAGAATGGTCAGCTGCTGGCCGAAGCTGAGATCGACCCCGAGCGCCTGCGCGATAAACAGCGTTGCCAAGGTCATGTAGATGTTGGTGCCATCGAGGTTGAAGGAGTAGCCGGTAGGCACCACGAGGCCGACCACCGGCTTGGAGCAGCCCAGCCGCTCGAGCTTCGTCATCAACTGCGGCAGCGCACTTTCCGAGGACGAGGTGCCGAGCACGAGCAAGAGCTCATCCTTGATATAGGCGATAAACTTGAAGATCGAAAACCCGACGAAGCGCGAGATCAGACCGAGCACGACCACCACGAACAGCGCGGCCGTAGCATAGAACAGCGCGACGAGACCGATCAGATTGCCGAGCGCCGATGGTCCGAACTTACCGATCGTGAAGGCCATGGCCCCGAACGCGCCGATCGGCGCTACCTTCATGACAATGGCGATGACGCCGAACACCGCGTGCGCCGCGTCGTCGATCATGCCACGCAACTTTGCGCCGCGCTCACCCAGCGCCATCAGCGAGAAGCCGAACAGAATCGCAAACAAGAGCACCTGCAGGATATCGCCGCGCGCCAGCGCGCCGACCACGGTGTCGGGAATGATATTGAGGATGAAATCGACGCTTTTCGAGGCTTCCGCCTGCTTCACGTAGTTGGCGACGGCTGCGGCATCGGGCTTGGCCGCAAGGCCGCGGCCGATCTGAAAAAGATTGCCCATCACGAGGCCGAGCACCAAGGCAAAGGTGGAGACGATCTCGAAATAGACAAGCGCCTTGAGGCCGACCCGGCCGACCTTTTTCGCATCCTGGATGTGCGCGATGCCCGAAACTACGGTGCAGAAGATGATCGGCGCGATCAGCATCTTGATTAGCTTAATGAAGCCGTCACCGAGCGCCTTGACCCAGTCGTTGGTCGCGAGCGACGGCCACAGCCAACCGACGAGGACGCCAATCAGAATCGCGATCAGCACCTGAACGTAGAGGATTTTGTACCAAGTTCGCGACGCCCGCGCGGGCGCCGCTGTTGCGATGGTGATCATGACGCTCCTTCCCATACGAACTCGAACACCGAGCCGTCGCGCGTTGAGAGGCGACGGCATCAGACGAGCCTTTCATGCCAGCCGTGTCCGATTGAAGACGACGATGTCGGAAACCCGACAGCCTGCAGCGTGATTCCAAAGGCAGGCTGGCTGTTACGTGTTTTTTCTCTCGATAAGCAAGACGCGCACCACGCGCGAAGCCATGCGGCCGTCAACCCGCCAGACGGTGAACCGACACTCTCCTGACTAGCTTGGCCGAACGCCGGAACCGTTCGTGCCGCCGAAGGCAGAGGCGTTGTTCAGCGCCACGCGCACCTTGCGCTGGCGCAGCACATTGGACGTGGCGTCGAGATCGACGAGCTGCTTGCAGTCGATGTCATGCTCCGATAGCGCTTTGAGGTCGGCGCCGATCCTGACCTTCAGCTCGTAAAGCTCGGAATCGACGATCGGGCCGATGGCGGTGCGGCCTTCGCGCATCTCTTTCACGATGGAGGCGGCGCAGGTGTCTAGGCCGCACAGCCCGCCCATTCCGGTAATGACGACGCTCCTCTCCATTCAGGCCTTCTTAGCGAGGAAGCCGTGGACAGCTTCAACCGTGTCGCCGATATGCTTGAGGTTCGACCAGGCATCATCCGTGTTCATCTCGATCTGCATGCCGTTGGACTGTTCCAGGTCGTAGATGAGGTCCGTCAACTCCGGCGACTGGATGCCACGGAAGGTAAGTTCCGTGGCGATCGTTGTCTCGCCGCCGCCCGCGGGTATTCCTTGGTTTTTGGCGATGTTCCTTCGCGAGTTTGCCATCCTGTTGCTTCCATCAGGCGCCTCGACGCGAACGCGACGCCGTTACTCAGCCGAGCCGCGTCGCCGATAGAAGCAGTGACGTGGTGGGCGTCAGGTGCTGTTGCCAATGCAACATTCCGCAACATTGGTAAAATTGATTTTTTGGATGGTATGCATCCACGCTGCGTATCAATTCCTCGCGCAGGACAAGAAAGTCGCACCCTGGCCGCCCTCTACAGCGGCCGGCCCCCTCGGGTGCGAGTCGACCGCCTCCGGTCTGTCGCCAGCCATCGAGGCCGCGATGGGCGCGGCCCGGGAAAGTGAAAACAAAGACACGATAATGGCGACGATCGGCACCTTCACCCCGAGCGGCAATGGCTTAGGTCACGTGCAAGAATGTGTCCTTTAACGCTGAGTTTGGCGGTCTTGCACGCAGACGTCCGAGTCAAACGTTCCCGCAGCGAAGCGAGGACAACGCTTGACGCGGCGGCGACACCACAAACTTTTCCATTGGGTGCAGGCGAAGTCCTGCACCCCTGCCACGTGGCGAACGGGGGAGCGCGAGGGGAACACCTCGCATCTAAAAGAAGACTCGCGCCGTAGGCGCTCCGCTTATGTTTTATTCAGGTTCTGTCATCTGTTGGTTTCATCGATCGGGTAAGCACTTGGACGTGGTGATGTCCTTTTGCGCCTCCGGGTGCGACGCCTCCGGAGGCGCGGGATGGTTTCGATCGTGCGGGCGACCGCCGGCGTCGACGGGATTCCAGGCTTTCCCATTTTGCTCGATGCGCAGATGTCGATCATCGAGCCGGCTTTCGGCTATTTGCTCGAGCTTTCCACAATCCCCGGCCGTTCGCATGCGACGGAGACGCTGCGGACCTACAGCGAGCACCTGCATGACTGGTTCGATAGCCTGGAGCAGAGCGGGCTCGACTGGCGGCTTGCCGACGAGGGAACGATTGTTGCCTACCGCAACAGGATGCTCTCGACTGCGAGCCCTCATACGGGCCGCCCTTACGCCCGTTCAACCGTGAACGATCGTGTCCGGACGGTTTGCCGCTTCTATTCGTGGGCGCATCGAGCGGTCTGATCGACACTCTGCCGTTCGATTATGTCGATGTGTCGCTCCGGTCGGCGCGCCAGGGCATGTTGGCACATACACGCTCGGCCCGGCGAGAAGCTGTCACCATCATGCGGCCCTCAAATATCTCGACTTCCAAGGGATCGAGCTGCGAGACATCATACTCGTTGACGAACTCGTCGCTGCGGCGGCGGAGGCCGCAGATCGCGGAGACAGCTATGTTCTCCAATGCAGCGCGCACCTGAATGTCCACCTCCTAACCGAGAAATTCCGCAATCGGCTGCAGGTCGTGGACACCTTCATACTGCCTACTCAAAGCATCGCGGTCGTCAAACGCAAGGATGTGAAGGAGCCTCGGACGCTGGGACTCCCCGAGCCAACGGTGGGGTATATCGACCCAAAAGCATGGAATAAGCTGATTTTCGAAACAACAAAGCCGGTTGTAGAGAAAAAACTCCTTGAAGGCCTGTATGATGCGGGGGTTGCTTACAGCAGATCGGCGCTCGAACATCCCGACGAGCTTGAGATCATACAGGAGATTGGCGAGGTGGTGACGACGTGGCTGCTATACGGCCCTCGTCCCCGCTATTCGGGCACGATTATCGCCAGCCCCTATCCTGAGTTGCATGACCTGCTGCCTTGAACACATCACAATAAGCTGAACGAGCACCGTCATGAGCTTATCCCCTCCCGATACGCGAACGAAACTGATTCTTGCCGCTCTGACGATCGCTGCGTTCGCGATTGGCCTAGATACGTTTGTCATCATCGGGGCACTCGAAGTGATTTCTCGTGACCTCAAGATTTCAACCGGCGCGGCGGGCTGGATCATCTCGATCTACGCACTCTGCTACGCCGTTTTCGCACCGCTGAATGCCTGGATGTTCAAGGCCGTAAGCCGCCGCAATGTCCAGATCCCATCCGTTTCAATCTTCATCGTCGGCAACCTGATCTGCGCAATCGCTCCGAACTTTCTAACCCTCGCTGCAGCTCGCGTCATTTCGGCCTACGGCGCAGCGATGTTCACCCCGGCGGCCACCGCACTGGCGGCCGAGCTCCTGCCGCCCGCTCGCAAAGGGTTGGCATTGTCCCTCATCTTCGGTGGCATGACCGTTTCACAGGTTGCGGGTGTTCCGGCGACCAGCTGGATCGCTGATGCCATCGGCTGGCGTTTCGCCTTCGGTTTCGTCGTCGTTACCGGGCTTCTCGCATTGCTGATCTTCGCCCCGATGATGTCCGGTGTCTCTGCCAAGGCGCCGGAGCGCGGAAACGGCCCGGCTTCGAAAGACTTCTCCAAGGTCGTCTACGGGATTCTTTCGGTTACGCTATTTGTGGTTGTCTCCGAGTTCATTGTTTACTCCTATGTGAGCGTCTTCATCACCGGTTCTCTGCTTACCGGAGTGCCGCTGCTCTCAGCCGCGCTCTTTGCGTACGGTTTTGGAGCTGTGACGGGAAACGCAGCGTGCGGCTTTCTGACCGACCGTTTCGGCCCCTACAAAGTCCTTATTGCGGCGGTCGGCGCACAACTAATCCTTCTCGTGGGTTTGGTTGCATTCGGGCACCATAGTGCCTTAACCGTGCTCATTGCTTTTCTTTGGGGCAACGTGAGCTATATGTATCTCGTCCCGATCCAGCACCGGCTTCTCGGTCTGGCCGGGGACAGGTCGAAGCTCGTTCTGGCAATGAACAGCTCGACCACCTTCGCAGGAATCGCCATCGGCGCTTTTCTCGGCGGCATCCTCGTCGAAATCAGCGGGGTCACATCCCTTGCTGTAGGGTCCATCCTGATTGGCCTCATCGGCGTCGGACTGGCTGTTGCCTTCATGCGCGATGTCGCACCTGCAGAAGCTGCGACTCCGGCATTCCTTAGGTTCGACTAGGGCACACGACCCTATGAGCCAATAGGCAACATTACTCAGCTTCGCCCCGATTCGCCGTGATGTCCTTCGGCAAGTGCAGAGTTTGGAATGGGTAAGTCGACGAATGGAGGCAATCCCCGCGGCGGCGACCACTTACGCTGAAGACCAAGAGGAAGTCTGACGCAGCGTAGTTTGAGCGGACGCCCGTGGTTTAACGGACCTTGGGGATGCTCCCTTCAAGCCGGCTGGGCGAGGCAGTCGACCGCCTGCCGGACCTGAAGACTACGCGTCGGCAAACGTCCGCAAGTGGGAAACGGAAGCTCGCTCCAGCGCCTTGGCGCTAGCGGGGTTTCTCCATGCCACTGGAAATCGAAAGGTGCTGGCGGCGCGATCCTTTGCGCAAACAATTCGCCTGAACCCAAAAATGTTTTCTTACGCGAATTCGCGGTTTATGCCACACGTTCTTTGTCCCAAATTCTAAGCACACCGTCTCGTATCGATCCTGGGTCGACAAGTGGCCGGCTTCAAACACTGTCCTGAGAGGCCCGCGGCAGTGCTGTGTTGGAACACGCCCACGGACGAGTTCGGCGCTACTCACGTGCTCAATGACTCTGGCCGTCGACAGTCACTTGACGGAGCGTTTTTTCGATGAAACTCCGACTTGGAGATAGATTGAACGATGACGAGCGAGAAAATTAGTGGCGTGGAGTGGGACGGAAACGTATTGGTCGGCTGGGTTTCGATCAACGGGTCTCCGATCAGGATTGCGGTCGACCAGGACACCGTTCACCGACATGGCCCAGCTACGACGACACGCTCACCTGGAAAATCAAACTTCACGGAGCCGAAATTCTTGAAAGGATGATCCCATTTTTGCGTACGACCAATGGATGATGCTCACTGCAACACGCGTCAAGCTTGAACCAGGGCTTTACGAGTTGAATGCGCAGTCCTGGAGATATCAGGCCGTTCCGCTCCCAAACTTGCCCCCTCATTGGAGTAGGCCCCTGGCGCCGGACAGGGTTGAATTTAAGATTTGACCGCTATGCCGGGCAAGGACGGAAGCCCATTGCCAAGCATCGAATTCACAGCCTGGAGTTCAAACGTCAGGTCGCGCAAGAGTTTCTCGCCGGCGAGACCTTGCACGGTCTGGCGAACCGCTACGATCTGTCGCGTAATCTGATCCGGATTTGGATCCAGAAGTCCGAGGCCGGCGCCCTCGATGAGGCCGCCGTCGCGGCCGACCTGGTCGGGCAGTACGAGCGCGGATAGCTGCCGCTATGAACAGCAGCCGCGGCTGAAAAGTGCGCCTACATCCGTGATTGTCGGCCCGTCGGGCCTTCCATCGCGGAAGGATGCCGGCTGATAGGGATTGCCCGCTCGACGTATTACGAGGCCTTGCCGGCGACGACCGATGACACCGCGATCGTCGCAGCGATGGCGGCGATTTGCGAGGAGTTCGAATGCTTCGGGTGGCGGTCCGTGCGCGCGGCCTTGCGGCAGCGGTGGATGATCGTCAACCGCAAGAAAATCAAGCACCTCATGCGCGAGCATGGTCTCCAGCCGAGGTCTGTCGCCACCATGTCGCAACGACCGATAGCGATCACGACCAGCCGATGTATCCCAATCGTGCGAAGGACATGACCGTTAATGGGCCCGACCAACTGCGGGTCGTCGACGTTACCTACGTCGCGAACGCAGTCGGCTTCGTCTATGTAGCCGTCATTCTCGACGCGTGGTTGCGCCGTGTGGTTGGTTATGCGATCAGCCGTTCTAGGGGTCAATATTGCAGACGATGACGTAATTGCGGTCGGCGCCCGCGGCTCGAAAGGTCCGCTATGTTCAAGCCTTCCGCAATCTCGCGAATCGGAGGGGACTATGAAGCAATATGTTGGGCTGGACGTCTCGCAAAAAGAAACGTCAGTATGCGTGGTCAACGAAGTGGGTCAGGTCTTGTTCGAGGGAAAGGCCAAGTCCGACCCGGGGGCGCTGACGGCACTGCTTCGCAGGCGAGCGCCACAGGCGGAGCGCATCGGATTCGAGACCGGGGCGATGGCGAGTTGGCTCTGGCATGAACTTCGTAGGGTTGATCTTCCGGTGGTCTGCATCGACGCGCGTCATGCCCACGCGGCTTTGTCCGTACGCATGAACAAGAGCGATCAGAATGATGCTCGAGGTTTGGCCGAACTGGTGCGGGTCGGCTGGTATCGAGAAGTCAAAGTCAAGAGCGAGGAAAGTCAGAAGATACGCGCGATACTCGTCGCGAGATCTCGGCTCGTGGCCATTCGTCGAGATATCGAGAACCAGGTCCGCAGTTTAATCAAAGAATACGGCCTGCTCTTCCCACGTGCGATCGGACGGCAGTTTCGCAATCAGGTCTGCGAGCTATTGGGCGAGGATCATCAGCTCCGCGGTGTGATCGCGCCGCTTCTGTCGATCCATGAACAGATCTGCAAGCAGCAAAGCAAGTTCGACGACGAAATCCGCCAATTGGCGAAGTCAGATGAGACGACGCGCCGCCTAATGACGGTTCCTGGTGTCGGCGTGGTGACCGCCTTGACCTTCCGCCATACGATCGACGACCCATCGCGCTTCCGATCGGCATCAAGTGTCGGCGCCTATCTGGGTCTTACGCCTCGACGCAACCAGTCTGGCGAAACTGACATCAATGGCAAGATATCACGATGGGGCGACCGTCTTCTTCGAACTTACCTGTACGAGGCGGCGACCGTCCTGCTTTATCGAACGAAGAAATGGTCCTCTCTCAAGGCTTGGGGCATGAAGCTCGCCAAGCGAATTGGCATGCGAAAGGCAAAGGTCGCCATCGCGTGCAAAATCGCCATCGTTCTTCACTGTATCTGGGTCGATGGCACATCCTTCGACTGGGGCCAGGCAAAGGAAGCCTGATCCGATTTTGTAAACTTCCTGGTCCGGTCTGCCGGACTGGCGATGTCCCGCTGGGACGGTGTTGTGGCGACCTCGTTCATTCGGCTGGTGGCGGCTTGACTGTACTCCGCTGCAGACGTTGAGGCGTCCGACCCGGACATCATCATGAGGCGCTGCGCGACCTCGGAAAGGACCATGACCCCAGCGAAGACATCAACAAGCGGGGCAATCTAATGCCATGGCCGGCAGGGCAAGTATCAGCCGCGCCCGCGCCGTCTCCGCAATCCGGACCAGCTCCGACGGCGCGAGCACTACCACCGTGCCGTGGGCGAGTTCAGAAATGTAAGCTTGACAACAAACTGCAATTAAAGGGCCGAATGACAACCACGTCCCAGATCGGTTCGTTCACCCGCAGCAACGATCCCCCTACACCGGCATCGCAAGACGCTTGCGATCAACGCCAAGGCGCGACTCGTCCCCAGCGATCCCGCCTCCGCCAGCGACAAGGCGCCAGACCTGCGCGTGATCGTCTCCGGGGTCGAGATCGGTGCCGCCTGGCGCCGGACCTCGAAGGACAACCGCACCTACCACTCGGTTAGGCTCGACGATCCGTCCCTCACCGCGCCCATCTACGCCAACCTCTTCGAAGGCGACGATGGCACGGTATCCGTGCGAAGGTGCGCCAGGCACTGGCGGATACCCGGCCCGATCTCGATGATTCCGAGGTCGAAGCACATTTCGCGCAACGCCGTACCGCTGCGCTTCGAAAAAAGTGGCGGAGCATGAACGGTGGAACTCGTCTGGTCGCGATTCGCGCTGTCCGATCGCGATGGGCATTTTCAGCTACATCGAAGCCGAGAATCCCCGTGCAGCGGTTCATGTTGATGAACAGATTGCCGATGCCGCGCGGCGCCTGCTCGACTTTCCTGACAGTGGCCGGCCCGGGGCACGTCGCTGGCACGCGCGAGTTGGTCATCCCGCGCACACTTATGTCGCGGCCTACCTGGTCGACGGTGATACTGTTCGCATCTATTGCGTGCTTCACGGTGCGCAGATGTGGCCCGACGAACTTACCAATGACGATTGGGGCCGGCTCCGTGCAGTATCCTGCGACCGGAGCTGGATCTCTTTTTCTTGAATTGGATGCCCAAGTCGCAGTCAGGCTACGACAACTTTCATTAATTTAAATCGGGAAGGCCTGCTCCAGTTTTAGGGTTCGATCGATCTGCGGGATGCCCCGCAACGTGCAACGAGTGAGACCTCGGCGCTATACGCCGCGGGCAAATCGCGCCAGCTTCGGACGGATTGGTTCCCTCAAAGCTTTGAGAAGCGACTGATGAGCTTTGGATCAGAAATCCGATCGATCAATCGCCGAAGGATCGTCAAATTTGTCGTTCACGCTGATGAACGTGATTCGATAATGCTTGGCCTTGATCGTCATGTTCTCCTCCGCGCTATCGACCCGTCGGATGCGAACCCATTAGCGAGGAGGAAAGCGGAGATTCATAGAGGTGAGTGTTCGGAGCTCGCGGTCAAGCTGTGATGCGAGATGTTAGCCCAAGATGTTTTTCGGCTGCGGCAGAGAGCTCGATACCCTCACCCGGGCGGCCGGAAACATGACCGGCTATACCAAGAAGATCGACCATCTGCTTCAACGCGTCGGCTTGATTGACACACCTCTCCGGAAGCTGCGAACGTCAGACTTTTCGGGCTGAAAGGCCTCAACTAGAACTGGCACGGCGCTCGCAGGATCGCTGTCGCCACATACGAAAATATCAGCGGCCGCGTAGGACCTCTCAGGCCAAGTATGTAAGGTAATGTGCGATTCAGCCAACAAGGCTATTGCGGAGACGCCGTGACCCGGACAAAACTTATGAACGTGAAGGTGGAGTAATGTCGCACTCGCCGCACGGATGGCTTTTCGGATTGCGTCTTCCGCAATGGCCGGATCGTCGAGGTTTTTCGCTCCCCATAGCTCGATGAGCATATGCGTCGCACCGGTGGACAGAGCCGGTGGGGCTTCCTTCTCATTATCAATAGTCATTAAGAAATCTCCATTGAATTATCGGCCCAATAAGCTGAGCTATTCGGGATTTAGGCGACGAGGTGATCAAGCGCTTGGTTTGCCGGCACTTGGATGCCCGCGATGCCGTCCTTGAAACTGACAACTGCGACGACCTTCGGCGACTGATTTGTGCCGTTGAGCCAAAGTCCTTGATGCGGCGATCACCAGCTTGAACACCATCGGCGTGGCGTTGGTTGGCGACAAGGAGCCCTTCGTCCGCACGGTCCTGTATCGCCGCGTGGCGAACACGCTCTCGATGAGATTGGTGGTGGTGCGCAAGTGATCCCAATGTTCGGCAAGAAAATCGTAGAATGCCAGCAGTGCGTCGCGGTCGTTGACCAGGCATTCGATCGCCCGGCCGTACTTGGCCCAACACTTCTCGGCGAAGACGTCAATCGCCGCTTCGGCGGACGCTCGGTTCGCGCCCAATAGACCTCGCGCAAATCCTTCTTCATGGTGGCCTGCACAGAGAGTGGATCTTGTCCAGGACGTTCACAGTCTTGTGCACCCAGCATCGCTGGTGGCGTGTGCCGGGAAAGACCTCGTCGAGCGCCTTGTAGAAGTCGAGCGCGCCGTCGCCGACATCGGCCAAACTCGTTGTTATTGATGCCGTCGCCTTGATTGTTTTGCCAAGCCACGCCTTTCTTGAGGTCGGCCAGCGTGTGGCCCTTCGCGCCAAAAGCGTAACCGAGGCGACCGGCCCCGGGGACAAAGACGTTTGGACTTGCCTTGCAGTTTGCGCTCATTACTGTGCCGGAGGCTGCGAGGCAGGTATCTGTGCCGTTGGAGACAGCACCGCTGGCATCGAGTTGAGGCCAAACACCCAGCTATTCTTCTGCCAGTTGTAGCCGATCTGGCCGCCTGCCAGGAACACAGGAGAATCGACGCCGCCGCCATAGACTGACGGACCGTAGGGATTACTAAAGGATTTTTGGCCGTAACCAACGCCTACGCGCCCGCCAATATATCCTCCGGACCAGCTCCACAGGGCCGATGGCAGTTGTACTGCTGGCTCAAGGTCCGCCGAATTGGCTGCACCGCTTGCCGCCAGCGCAATCGTTGTCGCTCCCCAAAAACGAACTCCAGATCGCATCAAACACTCCGCGGCGCTTTTCCGATCCACAACCGAGCGCCTTCAAGCTGGCATCGGTGATAGCACCGCGACTGAAGCAAGCAGCGTGCCGCTTGGAAATTGAGGGGTCTCCAGTTACTTCGTACCGGGTGCATGCGTCAGGTTGTGGACAATGGTCTTGAAGCTGACAATCTCGCTGTAGCGTCCGACAGTATGCTGCGCAGCAGGAAGCCGCCTCTTTTGCTGCAGCAGTAGAAGGAGACTTTTGTTCGCCTGGACAGAATTTCGATCTCACCTATCGAGGCTCATGCGAAACGGTGAACGCCAAGGGATATTACCGACGAGCGGAGCCGGCCTGGACGCTAGACCCGTCTACCCGCACAGGGATCGCACCTGCTATGCCGCGCGTTGTCGAAGTCCGCTCGTGGGAAAGTCGCCACGAGCGATCAATCACGCAACGCGACACGCGCAGGAAAGGCTCATCATCAGCGTCTTCCAGCTTTCCACGAATACCCGCGTGATAATAACAGTCCGGCTCCGGCTTCGCCGTAGTGCGCTAAGTGGCTTCGCCGCAACATTATTCGTATCGGCTCTGCTCTAGGAAAAGGAGTTGCCGAGCATGCGTCTCGTGGAGGCTAAGCGAAGGCGCCATCCGCAATTCAATTCCGGTTCGGAAACCGTATCGGTACGCCCTTTCGGGTAGACTGGACGTCACCTGCCGTTCACAGCAAACGTTTCTGAGCGCGTTTTCGTGTGCACCAAGGCAGACGACTGCGAACATCAGCAGACCAAGGACCTCGCGGTGGATGGTTCTGCACGCCCACGACTCGTTACGCCGCCCATAGCTATCTCGTTATAGCCAAGAGCGTCAACACGTTTGAGCGCTTAACGACTGCCCTTCGGCGGCTATACAAACAACGCCGGCCTCGTGGAAAACGGTAACACGCCTCTGTGTTGGTTCTTGCACATTCGATGTTACCGCTTGGTCGCCGCAGACGACCTGCAGCCCAGCGAGCGCCAAATCCGCTTTCATGAGGAGCGCACAAACCATTGTCCAGGCGCCTACAAATGCAAGAAATCACAAGCCGGAGCGGGTCTCTGGGCGCGTTTGGTTGCGGGCGCCATGCAGACTACCCGCGTGTCTACTACCAGATCCGGTAGATGCCAACGCCAACTTGAGGCCCTAGCGTCCGGCCGTGTTCTCCTGCCGATCATCGAGGAAACAGTAGTGAACGCAAAGGACGAGAAGCTAAGAAACGGACAAAACGGCACACCATGACTGGCAGCACCAGGGTGGTTACGCAATGGACACCCTCAACCCAGGATCCTCGGTGTTCTACTTTAAGTGCCGCAGAAGGCGACGAATGGCGGGACGCGTATGCCTACGGAAAATCGATCAGGCAAAAATCCGCTTGTAGAACGTCAACCCACCGACGCGATCTCGGCGATCGATCGCGTTGCGAGATCGGATCCGGAGAGGGTTGCGCTGAGGTACGGCGCAGACGAACTTACCTACAAAGCGCTGCGATTAAGATCGGAAGCCCTCGCAAGGACGTTCCGAGAGCGGGGCGCTGACCGCTTAGTCGTTGGCTATTGGGGTGAGCGGGACCTCGACTGGGCGACGGCGGTAGTCGCAATTTTGAGGGCTGGAGCAACGTACCTGCCGCTCGATCCATCGTTACCGGCTTCGCGCGCATCATTCATGATCGAGCAGAGTCGCTGCGCGCTGATTATTGGCCCAGACCAGCCGGATTCGCTCAGCCTATTTCAGGCGAGCAGCAAAGGCACCACGCAATTCATGGCGATAGAGGCGGCGCTGCGCGAGGGCCAGACTTCGTCAGTTGTGCCACCATCGAGCGAGGATGGACTCGCCTACATTCTGTTTACGTCGGGTTCGACGGGCCAGCCTAAGGGAGCAACGATCGAGCGCGCAGCCCTAAACAATCATTTGGTGGCAAAGATTGATGCCCTAACCCTCACTCGGACCGATTGCATCGCGCAGACGGCATCGCACTGCTTTGACATCTCGCTGTGGCAGCTTCTGGCAGGGCTTAGCGTCGGAGGCTGTATCGCGATCATTGATGATGCAACACTGAAATCGCCAGTATCCCTTCTCAAAGCAACTCAAGGATACGGCGTGACGGTTGTTCAATTCGTTCCGTCGATGCTTGCAATATTTGTTGAATATCTGCAGTCGCTTGCGGCGGCTGAGCGAGCTCTGGACAGTTTGCGGATTATTTCAACGGTCGGAGAACCTCTAACACCCGGACAGGCGCGCGCGTGGCTTGCCTTATATCCCCGGGTGCCCATTCTCAATCATTACGGGCCGACCGAGTGCGCGGACGGCGTTACGCATCATCTGGTTTCCGTAGCGCCTGCGCTGGCTGATTCTTATGTGCCGATCGGCAAACCGATTTCTAACCTTGAGGTTTATGTCGCCGACGGACCGCGGCTGTGCAACACGGGAGAGGTCGGCGAAATCTGTGTTAGCGGCGTTGGTGTCGCTGCTGGTTACGTCAATGACGATGCCCGCACCAACGATGCCTTTGGGCCAAACCCGTTCTCAAACGACCCGTCGTTCCAGCGCCTATACAGGACAGGTGATCTCGGGCGCATTCGTTCCGATGGCCTTTTGGAATGTCTCGGTCGACGGGACCGTCAGGTCAAAATCCGCGGGCACAGAATTGAGCTGGGAGAAATCGAGGCCCGCCTCTCCGCTCATCATTTGGTACGTGGCGCCGTCGCGGTCGCCTCCGTCTGCGCAGGCGTAAAGCTTATGGCGAGAGATATAACCAGGGCCGAGGAGGAAACTGGATCGAAACGACTCATCGCGTATGTGTCAACTCCGGCTGAAGTAACGGAAGGCGAGCTTCAGAATTTTCTTGCCGAAGCGCTTCCCACCTACATGCTCCCAGAAAGGATCATCCACCTCGCCAGTATTCCACTGACCAGAAACGGAAAGGTCGATTTTGCGGCATTGCCGGACCCGACCAGTGTTCGCCCTCCATTGTCGACTCCATTCGAGGAGCCGCAAACAGAGCTCGAAGCCCACCTGTGTCAAATTTGGGCCGGCGTTCTGCGTATTGAGAACATTGGCGTGAAGGACCAGTTCATAAGCCTCGGCGGAGACTCGCTCCGGGCAATGCTCATATTGGGCCAGTTGCAGACCCAGCTCGGAGTGAGAACGGATTTCAGGCTAGTCCTCAATGGAACGATCCGATCTCTTGCGGCTTCGATCTCGGCCGGGGTCGGCTCCAAACCGCGCACAGCCCCGACGCACGGAAAGCTTATGCGATCGCCTCTGACGCGAGTTCAGGAGCACCTATGGTTTCTCTCGCAGCTCGATCCGTCTGCCAGGAACTACATCATTCAAGGCGGCCTGCGGATAAGGGGCATGATCGATCTGGCGGCGTTCAATCGCGCCTGGACCGATGTCGTTCATTCCCATCAGGCACTTTCGGCACGCTTTATCGACGAGGATGGTCCGGTTCAGCTTTTTGATGCTCCTCAATACGCAAGTCTTGAATTGGCTGATGCATCTCATCTCACGGCGCAGGAAGCTGAGGAGCTGGTCGCAGAGTTACGGCGAACAGAGCTGAACGGCAGCTTTGATCTCAGCCAAGGCCATCTTTTCGCGCGCGCATGATCCGTTTTGGCCCTGACAACCATCTCATACTGATCACCGCTCACGAAATTATCATCGATGCCTGGTCGATTTCTGTTCTACTCAGGGACCTTCGACAAAGGTACGTAGATGCCGCGGCGTTTTTGCCAGAAAACCGCGCCTCACTCTCGACCTACGCGGTCTGGGAAACACAACACGCTACTTCAGAGGCGCTGGCCAACCAGCGTAGCTATTGGCGTCGTCAGATTGGCGATGATCCGCCGGTGCTTTCGCTTGGAACGGGACGAGCGCGGCCGCAGACAAATTCCTACCGCGGCGCCTCGCATGCGGTGCTGCTTGGCAGCGAGCTCTCCAATCAGGTACGGGAGTTTGCGCGCCGACATAGGTGCACCACGTCGACAACACTCCTCGCGTGCTTCAAGCTGCTGCTGCGGATGTATAGCGGCCAAGACGATATTATCGTGGGCATACCGCACGTCGTACGGGATCAACCTGGCAGCGCCGAAATTGTTGGCTTTTTCCTGAATATGCTGCCAATCCGCACCGCGATCGATGTCGACCAGTCCTTTGCGGTTCATGCCATGCGCATCCAGGGCCTGGTCGGCGATGCCATCGCAAATTCGGCATATCCGTTCGGCTGGATGGTAAGGGATACCCGGCTATATCGCGAAGCTGAACGATCACCGCTCTTCCAGGTCATGTTCAACATGTACTCCGAGGCCGCGGAGCCATTTGGCCAACATGAGTTGGATCTGACATTCCGCGAATATGAGACCGGCTATGTAAAATTCGATCTGACATTGTACGCACAAGATCACGGCGATGAAATTGCCCTCCAGCTCGCGTATGCGGAAGACATATTTTCCAGCGATCTGATTGTCCGCATGGCCGACAATCTGCGCTGTCTAATTGCAGCCTGCGTTGAGAAGCCGCTTGCGCCCATTAAAGATCTGAGCTGCCTCAGCGCGTCAGACGTCACTATGCTGGATTCACTGAATAGCTCGGCGCAGTCATATGAGACTGAATGTCCGCTTATCGAAGGTTTCGAGCAAATCAGCGTCTCTAATAGCAGCCAGGTGGCATATTTTGGTGATTTCGGTGAGATCACATTCGACCACCTGCGTGAGCGCGTAACAGCTATCAGGTTGTTACTGCAGGCTTCTGACGTGGGGGCTGGCGATATGGTCGCCATGCTGGTCGACCGGTCGCATGACGTGGCCGCTGTTATTCTTGCAGCACGAGCCTTGCAGTCCATTGTTGTCCCCATATCGCCGGATTATCCGCGTGATCGGATCGAACATATCCTGCGAGATAGTCAGGCAAAGCTTTTGGTTCACGCAAATACCTCTGATCTTGGTTTTGACGTGCCGTCGATTTGTCTATTGACCCTTGAAGGGTGCGGCGCGCCCGTGCACGATTTTGAGCGCAGCGACAAACCATCAGATCAGGGAATTGCGAGCCTCATATACACGTCGTCCTCAACCGGGAAGGCGAAGGGGGTGCTTATACCGGAATCGGCAATTCTCAATCGACTGAACTGGATGTGGCGACGCTTTCCCTTCGACAGTACCGACGTGATGGTTGTCCAGAAGTCCGCATCACTTGTTGCGTCGGCATGGGAGTACTTTGGGGGGCTTCTGAGAGGTGTGCCCGCGCTGATCTTGACCCAAGAGCAGTTGCTGGATCCAGATCTGTTGTTGTGCACGTTGGCGAGACGTCGCGTGACACACTTATTTGCCTCGCCGCCGCTCCTATCCGGCCTCATTGCTTCCCAAGAACGGCACCCGCGACCGACCGCCTTGCGGTTGGTCACGAGCAGCGCCGAACCGATGCCTTCCTCGCTCCCGGGTCGCTGGCACGCGTATTTCCCGGACGTGCCGTTGTGGAACTTCTATGGTGCTACGGAATGTGCATCCAATGCAGCAGTCTACGAAACATCGGATGCCTACGACGGCTCGTCGCTCATCCCTGTTGGGCGCCCAATCGATAACGTCAAACTCTACGTGCTCGATGCACAGTTGAAGAGAGTCCCTGTCGGAGTCGCCGGCGAACTCTGCATCGCGGGACGCTGCGTGAGCGCTGGGTACTGGCGGGATCAAGATCGGACTAACCGCTGTTTCGTGCCGAATCCGTATGATGACGGACAATACAGCGTTCTTTATCGAAGTGGCGATATCGCCCGTATCTCAACCAGCGGCCTTCTCGAGATTTGCGGCCGATCGGACAACCAGATCAAAGTACGGGGCTTTCGCATCGAGCTGGAGGAGGTCGAAACGGCCCTTGAGTCTCATCCCGCAATCGCAAAGGCCGCGGTCCTCGCAGAAGGCATGAATGACCATCGTCGCTTGACGGCTAGCGTGGTTCCGGCTCGCGACGGTCTAAGCTCTGGAGATATTGTCACCCACCTGCGCCACACATTGCCGTCCTACATGATTCCCGCCGCCTTCCGTTTGGTTGACACTATCCCGCTTACGGCGAGCGGAAAGATCGATCGTGCTCGCCTGTCGTCCGTTCCTTACCGCGAGGTCGGGCCTGTTCCATCTGCTGAGCCACGCACGAGGAAGGAGCGTATTCTTGCTGGGATCTGGCAGGATCTATTAGGCGCCAAGTGGGTCGGAATCGATCAGAGCTTTTTTGATATCGGCGGAGACTCTCTTCTGAGCGTGCGCTGCGTCACGCTGGCGCGCAAAGCCGGACTGAATCTCACTGTCGAGCAAGTCTATCGAACACCGACCATCAGGGAATTGGCGGCAGACGGAGCGGCGGTTACACTCCATACCTTCCCTTCCGCGGATGCCTCATTGCCAGTTATCCCGGCAATCTCATCTTGGAACCGTCTTGTCGGCTTCGATGAGCATTTCAACATCGGCGATCTGTTTTTCCTGCCCGGCGGCGTCCTGAATATCCGAATCCTGGAGCGCGCCCTTGCCCATGTCATGGATAGGCACGAAGGTCTCAGACTCCGTATTGCCCGAACTGACGATGGTCTACGTCTGACAATCGGACCTTCCGTGGCCGAGCGCCTCGTGGAGGAGATCGATCTGGTCGGAATGACCGACCTACAGCAGCGTAAGGCAATCGAGAGCGTCTCAGCAAGACGTCAACATACCTTTCGGTTTGACGGCCAGACGCCTCTTGTTAACGTCACGGTGTTCCGCACATCGCAAAGTGGCGATTACTACCTGCTGGTCCTGATGCATCATTTTGTAGCGGACGGGATAGGCTATCGACTGTTCCTGGAAGCATTGGATGGGGCGTACAACGCCCTTGCCTCAGGCCACGCCGTGAGTGGTCCCGAGAACATACAAATGCTCTCTCCATGGCTGAAGCGCCTTGAGCACTACGCCAACAGCGAAGCGCCAGCCGAACTCAAATACTGGGAGAGGATTGACTACCATCAGTTCAATTTGCACGTCAGCGACACTTCATCGAGCGGCGCGAGTTTTTCGAAAGTGACCGCGAGAGAGCTTCACCAAGCACGCCTTGAAGGTCGCATTGATGAAGCGAATTGCCGATCCCTTTGGGAAGATCAGGCCAAGTACCATCTCGAGATTGACAAAGAAGCGACAGCTGATCTCCTCAATATTGCAGCCAGATTGGCACATTGTCAGGACTTTGATGTGTTTCTTGCCGCCATATCTGGCGCCTTTGGACGCGTTTTCGGCAACTATTCGCTCTGGATTGATAGCCTTACCTCAATCCGAGGTCGGCTGTTTGACGATCTCGATCCATCTCAGATCATCGGCCATATCAGCGAGCTCGTTCCGCTTCCCTTGAGTCTCACCGGAACGGAGCCCCGTCCCGATCGTGCTCGTTCAATATACCGCCAGCGCAATGCCCTGCCGCGCAGGGGAATAGGCTTTCGGGCCATGAAATTCCTAAACCGAGATCCAGCCGTGCGGAGCCGGATCGATCGCCTGCCCTTACCCAGAATTGGATTGAATTATCGAGCGGGTTTGCAGCGCCATTTTCCACGACGTCTCTTAGCCAAGGAACCTTCTCCAATCTGGATCGGCGCAGACATGGATGAAGCGGCCGTGATTCACCTCTTCTGGTTCGATGTCGGATATCAAGCCGGCCATCTCCAGATCGAAACGACGTATAATCCAACCGAGGTCGGTTATGAGGTGACCCGCAATCTTTGCACGGTATTGCAACAGGAGCTGTTGCAGACGATCAGCGAATTCGGAAGAGCTCGCGACACTTTCATCCATGAATGAGCCGGATGCTGAATTCGCCGTCGAGGGCGATCGCGGTGTCTTGCCGAAGAAAAAGCAGCACATCGATCTATCGGACCCTAATCTCTCGAGCCTTATCCTGCGGCTCGCCATTCCGTCTGTTGTTGGCTTATCGATCAACGCGTTACAGCAGGTCGTCAATGCGATCTTTGTTGGCGCACTTGGCGCGCAGGCGATCGCAGCTGTCAGCATGACCTTGCCGATCGTGGTCCTGCTCGCGGCAGCCGGACACGGGATCGGTGTTGGAACAGCGTCGTTGATATCTCGTCATCTTGGCGCTGGTGAGCACCTGGAGGCGAGTCGAGGCGCGAGTACTGCACTTGCGCTCGCCGCTCCGATCGGTATCACCTTTACCGTCGCTCTGCTTCTAAATCTGCGAGGGATCTTCGTAACGCTCGGGGCCACTCCAACCATCATGCCCGTGGCGCTCGACTACGCGGAGACGCTTTTGTTCGGGTACACCCTGATGCTTCTAAACATCGTCAACGGCTTCATCGTCAGAGCCGAAGGCAACACACGATTCAGCATGTGGACGATGATTACCGCCTTCGTACTCAACGCTGTGCTTGATCCCGTCTTCATATTCTTACTGGACCTCGGTGTGCGAGGCGCAGCCCTCGCAACGCTGGTATCTCAGATCGCTGCTATTAGCCTGTATATCGCGTATTTTGCGAAGCTTCGCGGGATAGTCCTCGTCAGGATATCTCACATCTCATTGCGAGCAGATCGCATCAGACAGCTCGCGCTCATAGGGGCGCCGGCGACTATGACCAGTATTTTATCTGCTATTGCCGTTATGCTCTTGTACTGGACTGCTGCGCCGTTCGGCGACGATTCCATCGCGGCCGTGGGAATAGCTGTGCGAATCTTGACGATCGGCGCACTGCCTATCACCGGCTTCTGTATAGGCTCTCAAGCTGTCCTGGGTTTCGGTTGGGGCGCGCGCGACTTTGCTCGTGTATTGAAGGCTGCGAAGTTCATACTCTCCATGACTATCGCTCTTGCCGTTGCGTATTCTGCGGCTGTTGTGATTTTTGCCCGGCCCTTGGTCAGGCTGTTCAGCGATAGCGATAAGGTCACGGAAATTGCCGTCTCGACCTGCATCGTCTTCCATCTCTTTTTTGGACTTTTTGGTATTGAGAGTTTCGTGATGACGATGCTTCAGTCGTTCGGGAGAGCACGCCTCAGTGCGGTTGTGTCCTTGGCGAGGCAGGGCTTTCTCTTCATACCGGCCGTACTGTTATTCCCGGTCGTATGGGGTTTCAGCGGCCTGTTGGCCAGTCAAGCAATCGCTGAACTGGGCGCCGGAATGATCGCGCTGTTCGTCATGTTCCACCAGTTCGCTGAGCTCAGACGAGCGCTCCGGCACCGTAACTTCAAGAGCGATCGAGCTCGCGGGTTGACCTGACAACGGACATCATCGGGGCCCAATGCATTGTCACGGGATGCTCGGTCTCGAAGATGGTTTGGTGAAGACCTCGTCAAAATGCTTCTTGTCGACCTCGTGGACACGGGCCATTCCGGCGTAGTCGAAGACGTTGCTGTGAACCGCCCAGAGCTCGTCTGCAAGCCGTTGCAGCGGCGGCGGCAAGTCGAGATAAGCGGCCGCGGTGTTTGACCGGACCGTATCGTCGCCAAATGGTGGGACTACAACGGCTCCTCGCAGCACCAAAATCTTGTGATAGGCATCGGCAAAGGTTCCATCGACGTGCCCCATCGGCCTGGCCACCTCCGCGGGCGGAATCAAGCTCGAGGATCGAGGCCGTTCCCTTGGTGACACCGAGGTCGGGTGCGACACCAACTTTCCCAAACGGAAGCGAATCGCTCCTGCTAGGCGTCATCGAGATGACATTGGTCGCGGAAGAAGATGACCTTGTGCTCGAGTAGCACCCTTTTGATCGCAGGAAATCGTCGGGTCCGGCAAATCGCCCGAGAGATTGATATTCCTGATTTCAGCGCCGATGGTGAGTCGCGCGAACCCGCTTCTTGCTCATGAGAGCTCAAGGTGCTCCACATAGTTGGTCGAAATGTTCCAGGATTCGAGACGGATCAGCATGCATGGCTGAACAATTCACTCAGCGAAGCTCGAAGCCGCCCCTCCTTGCGGCAGATGAAGGCTTGACCAGCCATGCCGTGTTGGGCGCGACGATCGGCAATATGCTCGAATTCTACGATTTCGGGACCTATAGCTTTTTCGCCATCCAGATCGGTCACGCGTTCTTCCCGGCGCAGGATCAGTTCGCCAGCCTTATGCTGTCGCTCATGACCTTCGGAGCGGGTTTCGTCACCAGACCCATCGGGGCCATTGTGATCGGCTCATACTCGGATCGAGTTGGACGCCGGCCCGCAATGACCGCCAGTTTTGTCATGATGAGTGCCGCTATACTCGTGTTGGCTGTGACGCCTTCGTACGACACGATAGGGATCGCCGCTCCGTTATTGGTTATTCTCGCGCGTTTGGTGCAGGGCTTCGCCCTGGGAGGCGAAGTTGGTCCGACGACCGCCTATCTGATGGAAGTGGCCCCGGCCGGACGCCGGGGCCTTGCCGTCTCGTTTCAGCCTGCTAGCCAACAAATAGCAGCAACGGCCGGAGCGCTGGTCGGAGAAATACTCTCCCTCACCATGACAAGCGAGTCGCTGGATGCGTACGGATGGCGGATCGCGTTTCTGCTCGGTGCCTGTACGTTACCGG
The DNA here is from genome assembly GCF_043203335.1 of Bradyrhizobium sp. RDI18. Taxonomy (NCBI): domain Bacteria; kingdom Pseudomonadati; phylum Pseudomonadota; class Alphaproteobacteria; order Hyphomicrobiales; family Nitrobacteraceae; genus Bradyrhizobium; species Bradyrhizobium sp. RDI18. The sequence goes on from NZ_JBICRN010000008.1 coordinate 2,801,787, forward strand.
TCGGATTTTGGTTGCGCAGGGCCCTGCCCGAAACGCTGCACCGACCTGAAGCGCCGGCCCTCTCCGTCGAGCCCGCAAGGAAATTGCGTGCCAGCCGCCGCATGATGAGCTTGGGATTGATCATTTTGGCCAGCTGCACGATTATCACCTATGTCACGGAATATATGACGACTTATGCACTGAACACCCTGCAAGTTGCCGCGCCTCTCGCCTTTGCGACCACGGTCGTCAGCAATGCAGTAGGCATTGCTGCCGCACTCCTGGGCGGTTGGCTGGCAGATCGGGCCGGACGCCGGCCCATCATGATATGGCCGCAGATCGCCGCGCTGCTGATGACCTATCCGGTGTTCTTGTGGATCGTAGAGAGCCGCAGTCCCATGGCGCTTCTCGGAGGTCTCGGCGCGCTCACCCTCGTCGGAACGATTCCGTATAGCGCCTTCTATGTTGGTATGGTCGAAGGCATGCCCAAGAGCATCCGCGGCGGCGCCTTCGCGACGATCTACGCGGTTGCGATAGCGACCTTCGGAGGCACAGCTCAACTCGTTGTCGCTTGGCTGACCCACGTTACTGGGAACGCGCTGGCGCCGGCTTGGTACATGCTTGTCGCTACCGCGGCCTGGCTCTGCGCCATGCTGATGATGCCCGAGACGGCACCGTCGAAAATTCGAGCCGCGAACGCGCGGAGCCCGTAACAGCTTTGGACAATGCGATAACGGGTTACGGCTCCAGCCAGGTTCCCAATCTCATGATGCGTTGCATCGGCTTCCGCTCTTTGCGGAGCCGGCCTGCCAGACGAGGGCGACGGGACGATGCCGGAGGATGGGCGCCGCGCCTTTAGCGACGTAAGCTTGCGTCCAGCCGGAATCGATTGCTTTCACCTAGTTCGTCCGAAGTTGGTGCGCGCCGAGTTCGATCCAGAAGCGGCGAGAGAATTTATCTCCGCGGAACGTTCATTCATGCTCAATGGGACTAATTGCCCGATCAGGCCGTTTTGCTGCGAGCACTTCATTACAGCACAGCCGTATCAGACTAAGTCGGTCAACTGGTACTGGCGTGGCTGGATGCCGAAGCGTTTCGGAAAACTACTTCATATCGCCGTCCATTGCGATGAGGATGGAATTATTAAGCTAATGGCGTATCGCACACCACGTCATCCGCGCCATTTTCGTGTAAGAGATCGCGGTAGAAAATTGCTTCGTGACCATGCTCGATGGGTATGCTTCCTACGAAAAGCCGGAACTCCAGCATCCAAAAAGTCTCTCGGATATGGACGCCGACGCTCAAGCTGCAACGTCTTTGTGAGCGATCGCCGCGCGGATGGCGTTTTCAGTCACAGTCGGGTATTTTTTGCGGATATCCGCACCTGAAACTCCACCTTCTGCGAATGACTTGATGCTGCGAACAGGAATGCGCCTGCCGGCATCCCCGGCTGACCCAAATCAATGACTGCTCTGCGCACAGCGACTATCCTATTGCCAATTTCTCGCACAACGAAAGCTGCGGTAGGCAGGGCTAGTCCATGAGAACTGCGCTGAAATTGCTCATTCTTGCGACGCCTTAATGCTCGCGGGCCAGCCCTTCTTCGCGCAAAGCCTACGAACTGCCCAGCTTGAAATCGTCGATGTCTCGCCAGCCCGGCTCTCCCGAATTCGCTCGATGCTGAAAGAGGATGTCGACGCGGAGCGTATGCAAGGCGCCGTACCGCCTTGCCGCTTGGCCTCACGGTTACCGAGTGAAGCCGAACTGATTGGCTCGCCGCCAGCGGAAAGCCTTTTCTCGAGCCCAACACCGCGCCGCCAGTGCAGAGCCTACAGAATCGTCGGTGATTAGCACTACTTTGGCATGTTCGTCAGTTTGGTGAGCTTATCAGCGTTGAAATGGACGGTCGTTGGAGGCTTCCGCCTGCTTGACGTAATTGGCCATCGCCGCGCTGTCGGGCTTGGCGGCAAGCCCATGGCCGATCTGGAACTGCCCATGGTCGGGCCGAGAATGAGGGCAAAGGTGGAACGATCTCGAATTAGACCAGCGCCTTGACGCCGACCCAGCCGACCTTTTTCGCATGACGGATGCGAGCGATGCCGGAAACTACCTTACAGAAGATGATCGGCGCGATCACCATCTTGATCGGCTTGATCAAGCCGTCGCCGAGCGCCTTGACCCAGTTATTGGTCGGAAGAGACGGCGACAGCAGCGGACGAGGACACCGATCAGGATCGCGATCAGCGCCTGGACATAAAGGAGGTTTCATCAGGGTCGATGACGCCCGCGCGGCCGCCGCAGTTCCGATCTTGTCATGATTTTCCTGCCCCAATACGAACTCGAATATCTGGCCGCCGCGCGTTGAGAGGCGGCCGACATCACACGAGCGGCCAGCTTGTCCGCTCCAAGACGACGATGTCGGAAGTCCGACAATCGGCAACTTCATCCAAAAGCAGGCAGTTACGCGCTTTCTCTCTCGCCAAGTAAGGCGCTCACCAGAATCCTTCGAGCGGCACGGCGATTGCTGGGATCAGGCGCAAACCCGCCGCAACCAAAGCGCTGGCAGCGGCCCCGTCTCAGGAGTGCCCGATGAGCCGCGCTCGATTGATCCCGATTAAAGCACTGATGGCGCTTATGCTCAGTGAAGAACCGGCGGACATCAATGTCGCGGTTGCCGCCAAGTTCACCGAGCCGGCCGGGGACATCGCACCCCTCAAGCAGAAATCTTGGTGCGGTTGGAGAATGACGCCAATAACCGAGCGATGCGCGCCTTCCGTAAGGGGCCCGTTAGCCTACGCAATCATTGCGCGAGCATGACCATGTGCTCTGTGCTCGAACGCTTAAGTTGACGCACATGGATGGCTTTTCGCCAGAAATCTGGCAGTCGCTCGGGCTCACGATCGAGCTCGCGAGCGTGACGACCGTGATCCTGCTGATCGTTGGCACGCCGCTCGCGTGGTGGCTAGCACGCTCGAAGAGCCTTTGGACTGAGGCGGTGGCCACGATGATCGCGCTGCCGCTGGTGCTGCCGCCAACAGTACTCAGTTTTTATCTGCTCGCCCTGCTCGGCCCGAACGGCCCGGTCGGCCTTCTCGCCTCTCTGTGGGGCGGGCGCACGCTGGCCTTCACCTTTGCGGGGCTCGTGGTCGGATCGGTTTTGTCCGCGCTGCCTTTGGTGGTGCAGCCCATCCGCAACACCTTCGCTGCCATGGGTGACCGCCCGCTGGAGATCGCGGCCACTCTGCGCGCCTCACCGTTATATGCCTTCTTCACGGTCGCCCTGCCTCTGGCGCGACCGGGTCTTTTGACAGCCGCCGTGCTTGGCTTTGCGCATACGATCGGCACGTTCGGCGTCGTGCTGATGATCGGCGGCAACATTCCTGGCCGCACCAAGGTGCTGTCGGCCTTTCTCTTCGACTTTGTCCAAGAGTCGCGCTGGCGCGAAGCAAGCTGGCTTGCCGGCGCCATGCTGATGTTCGCCGTTGCGGTAGTCCTCGCCTTAACCTTGATCGACAAATATAGCAGAAGGAGGAGCACGTGAGGACAGCCACACCGGGCCGGATTGAAATTGCCTTGAGTGGCAGTATCGCTAGCTTTCCACTCGATACGCGATTCAGCGTACCGGCCAAAGGCGTGGCGGCGATTTTCGGCCCGCCAGGCTGCGGCAAGACTGCGGTGGCGCGCTGCATCGCCGGCCTCGAGCGTCTGCCGGCCGGCTTCTGCGCCATCGATGGCGAGGTATGGCAGGACAAGACGACCTTCCGCCCACCGCATCTGCGTCCCATCGGCTATGTGTCTCAGGAGGCGAGTCTCTTTCCCCATTTGTCGGTCAGGCGCAACTTGCTTTACGGTGCGCCCAAACCCAAACCGACGCCGATCGCGTTTGATGAGGTGCTCGAACTGCTCGACCTGGCGCCGCTGCTCGACCGCTCTCCCTCGCATCTCTCCGGCGGCGAGCGGCAGCGCGTCGCCATGGGTCGCGCGCTGTTGTCTCAGCCCAGACTGCTTGTGATGGACGAGCCGCTTGGCGCGCTCGACAGCTGCGCCAAACGTGAGATTCTGCCGTTCGTCGAGCGCCTGCCCGAGAAGCTCGCGCTGCCGATGATCTACATCGGCCGTGACATGGCGGAGATCGAACGCTTTGCCGATCATCTCGTTATGATGGAGCGCGGCATGGTAACCGCGGCTGGGCCGCTGCATGTCTTGCAGACCGATCCTGCGCTGCCGCTTGCGGCGAGCCGCGAAGCCGCCATCAGCCTTGATGCCGTGGTGAGCGGCTATGATGGGCGCTATGGGCTTCTTATTCTCCGCCTCAAAGGTGCGCGCCTGTTGGTGCCGGCGCCGCCGCTTGCACCCGGCGTGCACCAACGGCTGCGCATCGCTGCCTGCGACGTCAGCGTCGCGCGCGAAGCACCGCGCGCAGGCTCCATCCTCAATGTCTTTCCGGCGCGCATCAGAGCCTGTTTGCCGCTCGGCGCGGCTGAGATCACGCTGGTACTTGCGCTCGGCACCGGGGGCTCGGGCACGGAGATTTTGGCGCGCATAACGCGTTTCTCCTTTGATTCGCTAGGGCTCAAGGATGGAGTGGACGTATTCGCCCAGCTCAAGCACGTTTCGCTGCTCTCGGCCTCTGAACCGCCACTGCAAACCATACCAGCTTCCACGCCAACAGCAGATCCTGGGGACAGGCAAGCGACGCCGCGGCGTGTAACGAGAAGCTCGGCACGAGAGGCGAGCGGCATCTTCTTAAGCCTCCACTCTTGTCGTGCCACGCATGTAACTTGACGGCGATATCGGAAGCTGGCAAAGCGACCCAGCATTCCACGGGCACGCTGGCAGCTATGCGCGTTTCAGTGTCGTCAACCAAGGCGCGCACCACGTTCCCGAACGGCACGCCGATTGCTGGGATGAGAAGCAAAGAGCCGCCGCGGCCAGAGCCATCGCAGCGGCCCATCCCTGGAATGCCCAATGACGCTTACCCGACTGATCCTGATCAACTCAATTCTGACGCTGCTTATGTTCGGAAATGCGGAAGCGGCGGAGATCGATGTGGCGGTCGCCGCTAACTTCACCATACCGTCCAAGGAGATGCAGCGTCGTTTAAGCAGAAGACTGGGCGAGGCCCTGTTGAGCTTTGGCGCGAGCGGACAGTTTTACAGCCAGATCACGCAAGGGGCGCCATTTGAGGTGTTTCTCTCGGCCGACAACGCCCGCCCGAGCAAACTGCTCGAGAAACGGCTCGCGGTTCCGGAAAGCCGCTTCACCTATGCGATCGGCAACCTCGTGCTCTGGAGTTCGACTCAAAAGTTCGTGAACGACGCGGAGACTTTCGCAAAACGGTCGATCTACAATCCGGCCGCGGCGCTTTATGGCGCAGCCGCGGAGCACGCTATTAAAGCGCTCGGCGCCTATGAGTCGACGCAGCCGAAGCTGGTCGCGGGATTCTCGCCTCTCTCTGGGGCGGGCGCGCCCTCGCCTTCACCTTCGGGCTTGTGGTCGGATGGGTTTTGTACGCGCTCTCTTTCGTGGTGCAGCCGCTTCCCAACGCCTCCGTGGCCAAGCTGGCTTGCCATCGGCATGGTGATGCTCGGCCTTGCGGTAATCCTCGCCGCAACGTTGTTCTAGAAGTGCAGCGCAAGGAGAGCACGTGAGGACAGCCACACCAGAGCGAATCGAAATCGCCTTCAGCGGTAGGCTCGCTAGCTTTGCGATCGATGCGCAGTTCAGTGAACGGGCCAAAGGTGTGGCGGCGATCTCCAGCACAGCGCGCATGACGCGCCGCTGCCTATGCGCTAAGGCTCAACCATGGAATGGACGTGTTCGCCCTGGTCAGGGGTCGTCTCATTGGTTCACGACCTCTGAACGCTAGGGCATCGCGCCATCTACGCCAGCAGTAGATGCTGGACGGGCAAGCGCCGCGGTTTGAAACGAGCCAAGAGGATCAAGCCCATGATCGCCAACCACGCCGAGATCTATCCCAAGCGCGTCGCGGCAATCCTCTATAGGCCCGAACAAGACGCGGATACGCTGCTTGCCGACTTCACCCAGGATCTCGCGCGGCAAGGCGTGCGCGTCGGCGGCATCGTCCAGCGAAACTTCAAGGGCGCAAGCGGCACGAAAACCATGCTCGCGCGCGACGTTGCGACGGGGCGCGAGATTCCGAGCTGTCAGCCACTCGGCAGCGGCGCCATTTCCTGCAAGCTCGATGCTAATGGGCTTGCCGATGCCGCAGTTGTCGCGTTCCGCGCGATCAAGCGGCACGTCGATCTCCTCGTGATCAACAAATTCTCCAGGAAGGAGGCGTCCGGCCAGGGCCTGCGAGGAATTTGCTGATGCGATCATGGCTGGCGTGCCGCTCCTCACCGCTGTTCCCGAAAAATACCATGCCGCCTGGCGGACTTTCACCGGAGATGTCGGCACGACGCTGCTGTGCTAGCGACAGGTCGTGGAGGGACGGTGGCGCGACATCGCCCTGCGCCTCCGCGCAACCGGGCGCATTCCACCCCGTTATCGGCTATTTACTGATCATCAGATCCGACAGCTTGATCACGGCGGGAGGACATCCACAATTTTGACCCCGAGAACGTCCGCGGCGGCCTCGATCTTGGCGAATGCAGCGACGCGCCAAGGCCCGTGGCCGCGAATTCAACGCCGATGATGTAGTTAAAGAGTTGCTGATGGACGCTGTGTTGCAACAGTTTGGGGCACCGCCTTTGGCGACCCCGCCGGCGTACGTCTCTCCTACGGCATCGAAATTACCGTCGAACATTTCGGCCCGCGCATGCGTCGCAATAGCAGCGAGGCTTATTGTTCACATTCCCGCGGCCGAAATGTTTGCTGTCCTCGGGGAGAGCGCCGATAACTCAATTCCCCAAAGCCGTCCGGATCGCCGTTACATCGCCAATGACAGACGCGATGTTACAGGAGGGCTTGGCGCGCTTGACATCGACCTCTGTGCTCGCGTTGAACGTGAAGTTTCTTCTCACACGAGGGCCATGAGCGAGCCTTGACCTCCCAGAAAGCAAGCCGCTGATGCTGCGAAGCAATCCATCGTGCGGCAGAAGGAGAGAATAGATTAGTTCGTCGCTCCGCTCCTCGCAATGATGAAGAGAGAGCGCAGCCGCGCTACGGCCGCATGAACATGAAATCCATCGCTGGATCGCAATTATCGGCGACGAAGCGCAGCTCCGACTGAACGTCGTCGACCGGCCGGATCTCGAGATATTTCGTGACCACACAACTAAGCAGCGCGCGGCAAACGCTGTCAGTCCCAAGACCTGCGCCCTCCGCCTCCGCAATGGCGGCGGAAAAATGACGTGTCGCGATTTCAGTTGCTGACATCCGTGCCTCCCAATTCTTCCAGATCACTCCTTATGCCTAAAAGCGTCTACGCTGCCTTTGATCCTGGTCAACGAATCTGGCTCGAGCTCGCTCGGCTACTATCCCCGATTCGGCATCGATCAAAACAAGGTCAGTCCCAGCTCCCGCTCCAACATCAGCGGTCCTCGTGCGCGTCGTGAGGGCGACCAGTGGCTTGGCGGAACATCGCCGCGCGCGCTGAGTTCATCTTAATTAAGCGCATTCTTTTGGCATTATAGCACACCCGAACATTTGACTTGGGCTAGTCGTTCAAAGGCGCGCAACCGGTCGAGCACGGCAACATATTCAGTCGTTGAAGCAGGACGGCAGGACCATTCAATCGAAACCATGCTGCTAAGATGCCTCCACGGCGAGCGTCCGATTGTTGCATTTCCGCCAGTTGAATCGCGAGATCACCTGGCATATCGCTTGCTTCGCCTGAGGCTGGAATCATCGGTTTCCACGCGAAGCAATCTTGTGAGGACAATATGCTTGGAATTGGAAGTAAGTTACCGTCGTTCGAAATCACAGGCGTGAAGCCCGGTTTTCACCTGCACGAGGAGAACGGGCAGAGCGCGTTCGAGACGCTGACGGAGAACAGCTTCCCTGGGAAATGGAAAGTCATCTTCTTCTACCCCAAGGATTTCACCTTCGTCTGCCCAACCGAGATCGCGGAGTTTGCCCGCCTGTCGAAGGATTTTGCCGACCGCGATGCGGTCGTGCTAGGCGGATCGACCGACAACGAGTTCTGCAAGCTCGCTTGGCGGCGCTCGCACAAGGACCTGCACCATCTGCCGATCTGGCAGTTTGCCGACACGAAGGGCGGGCTGGTCGATGGCCTTGACGTGCGTTCGCCCGACGGCGTCGCCTATCGCTACACATTCGTCGTCGACCCCGACAATACGATCCAGCACGTCTACGCGACCAATCTCAATGTCGGCCGGAGCCCAAAGGACACGCTGCGCGTGCTGGATGCCCTGCAGACCGACGAGCTCTGCGCCTGTAACCGCGAAATAGGCGGCGAAACCCTGAAAGTTGCTTGAGGCATGATGTCGATTGAACAGCTAAAGGACCAAATTCCCGATTTCGCCAAGGACGTGAGACTCAACTTGGCGTCGATGATGTCGGATGAGACGCTATTACCGCAGAGCAAATACGGGCTGTTGCTCGCCACCGCGATTGCGACCCGCAATCCCGTGGTGATCGGCGCAATAGAATCTGCGGCGGCCGTCGTGATGACGCCGGCCGCGGTCGCGGCGGCGAAATCCGCGGCCTCCATGATGGCGATGAACAACGTCTACTACCGCTTCGTTCACCTCGCCTCCAATCCGGAATACAAGACGATGCCGGCGCGGCTGCGCATGAACGTGATCGGCAATCCCGGCGTGGACAGGACCGATTTCGAGCTGTGGTCGCTGGCGGTAAGTGCCATCAACGGCTGCGGCGCCTGCATGGACGCCCATGAGAAGGCGCTGCGGGAGGCCGGCGTCAGCTCGGCGGCCATCCAAACTGTGGTCCGCTTTGCCGCGATCGTGCAGTCGGTTGCGGTTGCGATCGAGGCGGCCGGCATGGGCGTGACCCAGGGGTGGAGTGATCCACCCCCTCCGCGCTCTTGTTGAGGGTGTTCTGGAATCCAAATGCGGTTGATAATCCAACAACTTCAAGGCGCATTTGGAAAAAGGCGCTCCCTCAGCAATTTCAATAGCTTGGCAGCCGTTCCAAGTGAAAAACAGCGCGTCCGGTTGGAGCGCACGTTCGCCGCGCCTACCGTGAGGCGAGGCGTTCCATAGTGATCAGATCGAAGTTAACGAGCTCTGCAGCTTGGGTACTTTCGTCGGTATGCGGCTAAGAAGTCTTCGTCGGCGCAGATGCACCGTCCCGACGTATCTTTCGCCTTGGGATCGTGAAGATGCGACGCGAGTGGACGAAGCAGGTTAATCCGTGTGCTTGTGGTCTGCAGGTTCAGAAGCCCGGAAGCGTGCTTCACGAGATCCGCCGCCAACATTATGCCAGCGAGAGCCGACTGAAATGACATCGGCACAACGGCTCTCACAGGCTGCGCTCCGTCCGTCAGGCGCATGACAATCCCCCGCAGATTGCCCGCTGGTGAAACGATCGGACGGACTGGCCGACAAACTCTTTAAGGGCTTCGGACGGGATGTCGAAGGCCTTGGCGACACGCTCGACGAAACCTACATCCACCGGCCTGTTCGTCTGAAGGAGATCCCGGATCTCTTGTTGGGCCTCCGGCATCTTCAGCTCCTCAGCCATCTTCTCGTCCTCGTCCTTGATCTTCCCGTGAGGCAAGTAAAGGCAGGCCAGACATGCCCGCCCGTCATCAAAGCCGTGGCGCGATACCCCGAGATCAAGCTCCTGTGTCCAAGCGTTTACGATCCATTTCGGCAACGCCCCCTGCACGGCAATGCGGTCCGGAGCGTTGTCCAATGCGACAGCGACTCTTTCGAACATCCAATCGTTCCGGTCGCTCACATAGACGTCCCATTTGGCACAATGCGCCGACACTTGCAGCACTGTGTCCGCGAGCGCGGCACGCGCCAGATCCACTTTTGGTGAACCAACATCACATTGACCGGCCAGCACGTAGCGCTGCAGATTCGAAAGATCGACCTCCTCATGGTCCACCAGACGGAGCGATCCCTTAAGGCCCACTGCTCGAGCCAAGGCCCATATAGCGCCATTGCCGATCGCGCCGAGCCCGACGAGGTGAGTCTCGCCGATATCCGTTCCCTCAAAGCCCGGACCGGGTCAGGGGTGCCCTTGGCGTAGGTCAGCATTGACAGGTCGATAAGTTCGTCAGCGTCGCCCTGATCCAGCTGGTCGGCAAATACCGTCCGAAAGACGTTGGCTGCGGCGAAGCATGACGCAGCTCCTGCGCCAAACGGATTCATCGACTCGCCGGAGCCAACCAGACCGCGGCTCGAAAGCTTGGCTCTCCATCCGTCCGAGCCGATGAAGAAGGTCGGACACTTAGTGCGCGACGGACTGCTTCCAACGACCACGGAAACCGTGACGGCCTTCCTGGTCTTGGCAAGCTCGATCTCAGGATTTATGGACTTCGCCAGGAACTCCAGGATTGGACCATGATCCTTCGCCTTTGCATCGAGCGGCCGCAGCGCGATCGTCGGATAAAGACGCGACAACAGCCTGATGATCAAATCCAGACTGGCCCTGCCTTCCGGCGACTGCACGGCTGCGCCGTCGAAAGACACTCCGATCACTTGCGCGGCAAGCCTGTCCTCGAACGCTGAGATCTTGAAATTGGTTAGCACCCGCGACGCCGCCGACGCCGCACGGTCCATGAAGTTGGCCATGGCCATCGTTCAATCCTTGATTAAAATCATCCGCGTAACCTGGCCAACCGACAAGGCCACACTCCAGCCGCGTCAAGCCGGTACGATGCGACGTTCCTGAGATCGAAGGGCACTCGCGCGAAGTTCGGCACGACCAAAGACAAGCACCCCACCGTCGTGGCGATCGCGTATTCGTCGTCCGTGCTGGAATGATAGGCTCGGCCGGGATGACTGTGTATCTGGGCAATGAGCGCAAGCTTCTCCCGGTACAGCCATACATTTATGCGATGCAGCTCTTCAGGTCCTGTTACGACGCACACCCCGTCGGCAGTACGTATGTGGCGTTGGGCGGGAATGAGAGTCCTATGTACCTGAAAATGGTGCCCCGTCTGACGGCCTACCCAAAGGCCGAGACCTTCATGCCCTTCACGCCCCACTTTCCGCAGATGGCCATGGAGTTCGTCCACGCAGCCCCGCGGTACCGAGAGGACCGTAACGTCCGCGATCTGATTCATTCCGGTACGGCCAGTAATGAGGGCAGCACGTTCAGCGCCGGAATCTGGACCTGGACCTGCACCTGGTAATGCTCGATCGGCTTTACCCCGTGCTGCCAGATCTTTTCGAGGATAAAAGCTAAGGATCCTTCGCCAGAGCTTCGATGCATCAGCCATGAATCACCGGTGTGAGCGGGATTGTCGTGGTATTCGCGAATGCCGGGAAGACAAATAAATGGCCGATCATCAGGGCTGTTGTACTGAATCATGTTTGTCACTTGCACCCCGCCCTGCTGGGCCAGCGCCTGAATGGTTTCGGGAGTTGCGCCGGGGATTGCCGCACGGCGAAGCATTTGCACCTGGAGCAATTTGGCGGGTATCGGTTCGCGCGTGAAGGGGTCCACGAACCTGACGGAGGGCGGCCGCAGATCGTAATCCGTAAAATTCAGCACGATGGCAGCGACGATCGGAGGCGGTCTCAGCTTAGTCGCCGCGAAAACCACGAAGATTTCCGGAAACTCTGCGTCAAGCAGGATCCAGCCCCTCTTGCGATAGGCCGATTCCATGCTCCGATAGTTGGCAAGCTCCCGCTCGAACTTTACGCGCGAGACCTCGGGATCGACAGTTTGGAGGTCAGCCACCGGCCACGCCAGCCTTGAGACTCAGGAACAGCGTCACTTCCTTGCCAAACTCAAACTCGCCTAGCTTCTTGTCCGGATCCAACCGCTCGCCCGCTTCGTTCTTGATCTCCCAATTCTCGGGCGGTTGAGCCAGGTTCTTTGTCTCCTCCAGCGCTTTTTGGCGGGCCACATGCAGCGGCTGCTGCTCTACGGCCTTAATGACGACAGGCTGACCGTTCACGACCATCGTGATTTCGACGAAATCCGTGCCCTGATCACTTCCTGGCTTCTTCTCATTCTTCATTTTTGGTCCTTTTGTGTGTGGGCGGCGCTTGGAATCGATGCTGCCGATCGTATGCAGGGGACGACGTGCAAAAAAAGGGAGCATGCCACAAGGCGCAATCGAAAAGCCCTCATTTGACGCGTGCGTACGCAGTTTTCAGGCGTTAGCGCTCTTTCGTCCACATCTCCGACCCGTTGCGGCTTGAGTCGCCTAGACCGGCGGCCCGCCAGTGAGCAACATCCGGAACACGTCGTCGCCACACTGGCGCGTGTGGCTCAAGCTGGACAACCGATGCCTCGTGCCCTTCAACGGCTTGCCGAATGCGCCCCGAAGCGAACCCCGAAACGGAGGGATGTCGTCTGGTTCGCGCTAAACGAGGATCGGCCGCTCTGTGCCTGCGCCGGCATCGGGACCCACAACATTCCTGTTTACCGAGATGGCGAACGCGCCGAACGTGGGGAGCTGACCTGAATCGGCAGGAAGTCGGTCATGCCGTGACGAATGGTCGCGCAGTATCACAAGATCCGCGGCAACGAAGCTTCGATTATCAATGACATAGCGAGATGTGCACCATGTCACCAACCCGATAGGGTCAACAACAACGGGCTCGGTGTGGACTCACAGTTCGGGCACGTAAATATCCGGCTTTCGAGCCCTGTGCCCTCTGGTTCGATGCGTTACGAGCGCGGTTCGAGTGCCGCACCGCTTACAAGCGGGACGTTTTATCGATTCCGGGAACATACGCATATCCAACCCCGAAGGGGGCTGGGAGCGACTCCGGTGAAAGCCCCCTTTCCCGCCACAACAATTAATCTGGTTTGTTTGTCGGGTCTGCAACATACCCGACATAATCGTTTCGGCATGGGCAGCAAACCGAGACGCCGCCCCGCCGGCTGTCAGGTCGCTCGGTTGACAAACGCAAATCCGAGTCACGCTTGGCCTCTTTTTGATTGGCCATTTGCATGACGTATCGGCGCCGAGGCCCTGGTTGGGTTGCCGCCATTTTCATCACCGCGGTGATGTGGCTCGCCGTCGTTTCAGCGTTCATGACCTTGTGGTCCTGTGACGCTGCCGCTCCGTAATTTCCCGGAGCAGAAATAGTGCCCGCTTCCTATTGCTGGTGCCAGCAGCCGAGGTGAAGCATTTCAGCACGGACAAGCATAATCTGACCGGTAAACCGCAGAGCAAGCTGCGGCCATTCCGTTTGTGGGTAGCGAGCGCTTCGCGCTGACAGAAGCTCCAGTCCGCGCCGGCCGCCCAGCGCGAGCGACCGGCGACGGAAGGAGGATGACCTGCCTTCGGGGCTTTGGGGGCATAGAGGCCAGGCCGCCTCGCATGCAGTCCAGCACGCCTGGGTCAATGTCGTCTACCCGCAAAGGTCCGCGTATTGACGGTCTGACGAGGAACGTTCGGCGAGGGCGGCGCGTTTCGGGCCATGGATATCATCTACTGGATCGCCGGTTTTGCCGCCCTGGTCGTACTTGCCGCGGGCGGCTTCGCTCTCATACGAGAGATGCGCTGAGTTTCCACCAGCGCTTCGCGCGATCTATTGTTCATCTGGCTTTGGCTTACCCGTTAGATCGAGCGGCTGCTCGCCGTGCATATGCGCCATACCTGGCCGAGGTCGCGCATGTCAACCAGGGCGCCGCAGACCGGGCAGTTGCCGAGATGCTCGATCTCCGGCCGGTTCGGATCATCCATGTCGACGCCGGTGTAGCGCGGCAACTGCTGAGAGCTTTCGACATCCGCCTGAAATCCCTCGGGAAGATCCGGCGCGGTGGACTCATCGGATTGATTGCAGACCGGGCATGCCGCTCCGGCAGCGCCGCAGGTACAGGCGCGCGCGCCTAACCACGGCTGGTCCGGATGCTCCTCGCACACCCAATGACAGTTGTTGCAGCGGGCACACCACTTCATTGCAGTTCCTCCCTCTGGGCACAGAAACCAGCGCGGGAAAGGTCCGGGAGGAGATTCCCGCAGGGGTCCTGGAATTGCTACCATGCCGGGGCTGCGCCCGGACAAGGTCCTGCGCCTCTACAAGGATCTTGGCATCACCTCGCTTGACGAACTGAAAGCAGCTACCAAGCAAGACCGGATCAAGAAGGCCAAGGGGCTCGGTGCGGCAGTGCAGACGAAGATCCTGCACAATCTCGAAACTGCAAAGGGCAGCGCGGGGCTGCTTCATCTGCATCGCGCCGCCGCCCTGCTCGAGCATTCGAAGAAAACTCTCGAGAAGACACAACCCGAACTGAAGCACGTGACTATAGCCGGCGACTTGAGACGGAGCTGCGAGCTCGTCGGAGAGCTCGCCCTGGTGGCAGAAACGCCGGTTTCGGAAAGAACCGACCATCCGGGATTTGTCGGGCCTGAAGGTTTACGTGGCCGACCGCAAGCACTTGGGCGCTCTGCTCCTCCAGGCCACCGGATCGGCCGATTATTTGGAAGGGCTCCGGTCTCTCGCCGACACGAAGGGCATGAGGCTTGAGGTGCACGGGCTCCACAAAGGCCGAACCGTGATCGCCGTCAAGGAGGAGGACATCTACCGAGCTCCTGGCCTTCCCTTCATCGAACCCGAATTACGCGATGGCCGCAGCGAAATCGAGCGCGCGCTAAGAGGCAAGCTGCCGAAACTGGTTTCGATCATCCCGATTGAAGGGACGTTCTGAGGGAGCCCCAGGTACATGTCTGCGTCAGGATCGACGCCGCAAGGCCGATGCCGCGCGGGCTCGCTTCACGCGAGCCTGCGTCCGGACGTCTCAAGGCGCCCCGGGGCAACCCAGATCACGATAGAAGCTGCTGAACTTTTTGCATCAAAAGCGGATCATGCATATACACCGCCCATTCCAGCAGGGTCTGCCGCACGGTAGTCCCCAATATGCCATGAAGCGCCAGCCGATCGAAAACGAGTGACCGGTCCGCCTCAACACGCGCCGCGATGACGTCTGATAGCAAGCGTACGTCATATCCGCGCTCGGCCGCCTGCAGTGCGGCAATGAATATCTCCTCTTCGAGCCAGCTTCCTCCGAAGAAAATGATACCGGTTTCGGGTGAAGCCAGATTGTCCGTAAACCGCCGGTCGTGCCAAATGGAAAGGGCGTCAACGTCCAGCTGCGTCATCGAGTGAACGACTTGCTGACTACCAGTAATCCCGAACGGCTGGCATTTCCCGATGAGGGTCGACGCGACGGTGAACATCTCCAGGCCTGTCTGCAGTAATGAGAAACTGACGTGCCGCGCGGCAAGATCGGCCGAAGCCGGCGTTTCGCCGCGCCTCAGATTGACCAAAACCACCCGACTATGTCGTGGGTCTGCAAGCATCTACGTGTCAAATGACCTTGGCTGGATACTGCTCACGAGGCATCAGGCGGCCGCACTAACAAGATCCGATGACACAAGCACGGGGCCGTTGACATCGGCTTGTTTGTACATCCTGTGGAGCGTTTGTTCGGACATGTCGAGAAAGCCGGCGACCGCCATGGTCGATCCGACCTGCTGCGGAGCCGCGATCCGTCTCAATGGCCAGCCCGCGCGCCGAAGAATGCGCTCCATACGTGTATCAGTGACTGTCACGATGCTGTCTGCGCGCGCGCCGCGTACTGCCTCCATCATGGCGGCGAAGAGGATAAACGTTGCGCGGTTGAGACTATTGGGCGCCTGCTCCGCGACAAGACTGGTGTCCACGCAAAAGCGTGAGCTTTCGAGAATTCTTTCGTCATGCGGCGCTGGCGACCCGCCGAGCAGAACAGGAAAGGTGTCGGCCAACATGGTTGGTCCGGTCGTCGGAAGCAGACGAACCGAACCAACCGGCTCTCCGGCGTCTGCCATGAGAATGAGATAAGTCGGCCCGAGAGTGTCATACACATCGAGCTCGAATTCACCCGAGACCGACACTGACCAGTCGAGCCGGTCCTTGAAGACACGGCGCCGCAGCCGATACATCGCCGCGAGCAACTCCAGATGACGACCAAATTGAGAGGTGTGAAGTGCGATGGCATGCATAGCGACCTCCTGAAATTATCGGGAGGCCTCAAAACCAGAAAGAGAGTTGCTAATCGCCTGTCAAATTTTACAGGTAACACTTATTCAGTTTGATTACGCTAGACCTTTTTGGACAGAACACAATACAACATGCCCGGCGCGACGAGCGCCAGGTCTCTTGTGCATCTCGCGAAATGGGAGGGTGTGGATGATTAGGACAACAAACCGCGCCGCAGCGCCTCGGCAACGCATTGGGCAATAGATGCTGCACCGAGCTTGCGGCGAGCGTTCTCAAGATGAAACAGGACAGTGCGCGGCGCCATCTGGACCAGTACCGCGATATCCGCGACTGTTTTTCCCTGCGCAGTCCATGCAAGGCATTGGCGCTCGCGCTGAGTGAGTTCACTTTCGGAGAGTTTAGACGCCATTGACGTTGTCGCCGACCTTGGCATCGACATGGTCAAGGCCGGTGCGAGCGGATATCCGCGCCAGCTCGCGCGCCTCGAGCATGTTCCGCGCGAAACGCACCTGTCCGCCTTCCTCTCGCGCCAGCCCCTGCTCGATCAGCCATTGCCGTCTCGTTCGGAGCGCCGTCTCGACTTCCGCGCCAAAGCCGGTCGACGCGAACTCATCGGGCTCCTTCCCAACGAGCCTGCGATCGAGCCAGATTGCCCCCAACGCCTGCGGCAGATCTTCAAGCCTTTGCCATGACAGCACCGCGAGCCATGAGCAAACGTAATCGGCATGACGCACGGTCGGCACGATGCCGAGCGAGGCACAGCAAAATGCCGAGGCTATCTCGGCGATGATCTCCTCGAAGCGTATTTCTTCGTACCGAAAGCACCTGACAGATCGCGGTTGAGACGGGTAGAATGGCCGCTGGCATGCGCCAATTCGTGAAGCGCTGTCCGATGCCATTTGATCAGTTCGAAATAGGCAGCCGGTTGCGGCACCTGAACGTAGTCCTCGGAAGGACAGTAAAAGGCTTATTACCGCCAATCCGGAAATCGATGCCGCTCGCAGCGATCCGCGCTTCGACCTGCGGCTCTATCACGCGGCAAATTGCCGGCACGGAGGCGACCTGAGTCATTTACCTTCTATGTTGTCGTACCAGTCGTGTCCGGTTGAAGACGTCGATGTGGGAAACCCGACTACAGCAGCTAAGTCATTCCGCGGCTGCTGCGGCAAACACGTGGTTTTTCTCTCTTCAAGCGACGCCCGCAGGCCTTCGGCACGCCGATTGCTGAGATGAAAACCGCCGCACAAAAAAAGTGGCGAGCTGGCCCCAGGAGTTCACAATGAGACTTGCTTCATTGACCCTGATCAATGCGGCGTTGAAGCCCGACCAACGAGATAGTCGCGGGCATCAAGCGGACTCCTGGTCGTCAAGCGGCGTTAAGCTTCGGCGCGAATGGCCAATGTCATAGCCAAATTATGCAAGGCGCGTCATTCCAGATCTTTCTCTCGGCCGAGGATGCGCAACCAAAGGAGCTGGTCGTGGATGGGATCGCCGTACCGGAAAGCCGCCTCATCTGCAATACCGGAAAGCTCGTGCTTTGGAAGAAGCCTGCGGTTTTCGTGAATGGCGCGGAGATGTCCAAGTCGGTGGCCTTCGCAGAACTGTCGATCTGCAATCCCGCCACGACGCTTTATGACGTAGTCGCAGTGGAGGCGGTGAGTTCGCCCGGCGTTTATGAGACCATACATCCGAAGGGCGTCGAGGGCGAGAATATCACGCGTGCCGATCAATACGAGGCGGGCTATGACGAGCTCGCCTTTGTTGACAATGAGGCCGCCTCGCGCTGGCTGATGCGGCAGGAGCTCGATAGACCCATTCGGCGAGGTGCCGCGCCATTGAAGAGCGGCGCCGACAGCAAAGCGGCGCAGGGCTTCATTGACTTTCCGAAAGGGCCGGAGGCTCACGCGATCATCGAGCGCTACGGTTAGATGCCCGAGAACCAGAGTTGGACCGCATGAACATCGTCTCGGCTGGCATCTGCCCGTCGGCTAGGCTGACGGTCAGGCTCGCCAGCCTCACGACCGTGGCCCTACCGCATTTGCACGCCGTTCTCTTGGCTTGGTGATCTTCGATTTTTCTCTGATCCTAGCCATGGCTCTGATCGATAGCGCAGCGCAGGGATAGGGTACGGATGACCCACTGGAGCAAACCAAAACCACGCGTGATTGAAGGCGGTAAAGCCAATCGCCATTGCGTCCTGATGCTTCGCAGCCGCGGACAGCGTGGAATTTTTGGCCGCTTGCGGCGATCCTCCTCAACGCGCTCCTCTGGGCCGGTATCCGCTGGGTCGTCGGGGCGTTCTTATGAGCGAGATGGCGTGACCGAAGCAGCAAAAGCTAGCGCCACATGGTTGGCGCGTTGGCAAACGCCCTCTGGCCTACACCCCTCTCGTCGACTGACGCTTCTCCGAACGAGGCCCACGATGCAGCGTATGCAAGTTAACGAACGCCACACACGCACGCCCGGCGGTTGTTGACCACGCTGTTCCAGAACCACAAAGCGCGCTTTTGATCTGGACGCGCCGGCAGTTCACAGTGTCCCACTTCGCGCACCGCTTTCGCCGGGTCCAACGGTGAAGCTCACGTCCCGCAAAGCCCAAAATTCTCGGTAGTAGCGACGCGGGGTGAAGCTCTTGCCGGTGATGCGGGCGAGCGGAGCGGCTGCCCGCTGCAAGCGGAGCACTATCGATTGCTTAAGGCGATCGGGCGCAGATTCGAAAATATGATAGCATTTGCTCAGCCGTTCGACTGCCACGAGAGCGTCAGAGGACATCGGCGAATCCTTTCCGTGTCTTCTGAAACGATCCGTATTCTCCTCGCCCCGCAGTCTTTCCAGCGCGATGCGGATCTTCTCCTCCGCCGAATACTGTCGGCGTCTGGCGCCGAATGTCCTTTAGCACTCGTTCTGCCGGCGCTTTGGCCGGCCCGGATTTCTGTTTCATCTTCGCTCCTGTGGCTACGATGAACCAGAATCCTCCCTCCGCAATTGGCGAGAGTCTCCTAGGCTCCGCCTGACGCCTCATCACTGATTTGGCTAAAAAGCAACTCCCATTTCTGGGAGCGCTTCGGCGCGCTTCGCGCCTATTGCTCGGCGGTTGCGGATGATAGGGCCTGTGCCGCTCAGGGTTGATGGTCTGGAAGTCGGAATCGACGGCTGCAGTGAAACTGAAGCGCCTACTTTGGATCGTCAATCCTAAGAGCCTCATGGAGGCCGAGGTACCCATTCTAAGGTCCCTCGGTTGGGGCGTTTTCATTCCGAAGGTTCTGCGGGCCGATAGCGGCTTCCGCAGCGGCCGCGTCAGGCCGAATACGTGCCAGCCTTGGCATCGCCCGGAAGCCGACCTCTCCGTCCTAGACTAGAATCGTTTTCCCTCAGGCATGCGGTCCAGTATTTCTGGAGTTTAATCATGGCACTTTGTGACGATGCTAACGTCAATGCTCTCCGTCCTGCTTCCGGCCATGAATACAAGAAAGCGATGCCATGGCTTCACCGCGAAACGCAATTTGCCTGCGAAGGCTTGGGTGATCTCGTTACGCTTGAGAAGGCAAAGCTGCGGGACGATATCAAAGGCCCCCGATAAGGCTTGGAGTGACTAGCTCAAGCGCTTCAAGAAGTAAGGCAAAGTCGCGCATAGCCCCTGAGTGAAGGGAACAGATTTCCGATCTCGAACCGAACTGCTCGATGGCGCGCGATCTCGCGGGGCCCCGTCGGTGCGTCGGAGGTGGCGGGAGGGTGCCACTAACGACGGCTAGTCTCTTTTTTGTCTAGGCTGCAGGATGCCCCACAGTGCGGAGAAGCGAACTAACTCCATCTCGCGAGGGTCGGCCATCCCCCATCGCTCTCGGAGTTGAGATAGCGCAAAGTTCTGCCCGGCAAGCGTTGCTATCCAGCTCCGGTCCACGCGAAGGATGAGAATATGCGGACGGAACTTGCGACGTGCTACGGTCAGGAACGCCTCCCGCGTTACACCAGCTATCCCACCGCCCCGCATTTCTCGGCGACTGTCAACGAAAATACCTACCGCAGCTGGCTTGAATCCGTCGGCCCCCACGGATCCCTCTCGCTCTATCTGCACGTCCCGTTCTGTCGTTCCATGTGTTGGTACTGTGGCTGCCACACATCCGTCACCCGACGGAACGAGCCGATCGCGGTGTACGCGGCGGCGCTTCGCTGCGAAGCTCAGTTGGTGGCGGATGCCCTTCGGCATCGCGCGCGTGTGACGCATATTCACTTCGGCGGCGGAACTCCGACGATCATGTCGCCTGAACTCTTCGTGGATCTAATCGGCGCGCTACGGCATTGCTACTTCGTCGTCCCGGAGGCAGAAATCGCCGTCGAGATCGATCCCCGGACCCTGAGCGAGCCGATGACACAGGCATTGGGCTATTGCGGCGTCACTCGCGCCAGTCTCGGCGTTCAGAGCTTCGATCCGAAGGTGCAACGCGCCATCAATCGCATTCAAAGCTTCGAACAGACGGCGACCGCTGCGCGCCGGCTCCGCCAGGTCGGGGTACGCGGTATCAATTTCGATCTGATCTACGGACTTCCGCATCAGACGGTTGAATCTTGTCTGTCGACCGTGGCCCGCTGCGTCGAGTTGCGCCCCGATCGCTTCTCCGTCTTCGGATATGCTCACGTCCCCTCGTTCAAGAAGCATCAGCGCAAGATCGACGAGGCCGTCCTTCCCGACAGCCTGGAGCGTCATCTTCAGTCCGAAGCCATCGCCGATGCGCTCGAATCCGCCGGCTATGTCCGCATAGGATTGGATCACTTCGCCTTGCCGACCGACAACATGGTCCTTGCGCAGCGCGAGGGACGGCTGAAAAGGAATTTTCAGGGCTACACCGACGATGGCGGCGACGTCCTCATCGGCCTCGGCGCCAGCGCGATAGGAAGTCTGCCGCAGGGCTTCGTCCAGAACGCCGTCTCGACGCGCGACTATCTGCAACGCATGGCGGAAGGTCGCTTGGCCACGACGAAGGGTTACTCGTTTACCGAGGACGACAGATTTCGCGCCGACATTATCGAGCGGATCATGTGCGATTTCGCCGTCGACCTTCGTCGTGTCTCGCGCAGCCACGGCCGACATCCGGAAGCTGCCGTGGTTGACCGAGATCGGTTCGGGCGACTGCTGGATGACGGCGTGGTTAGCATGGAGAGCGACGTTCTGAGGGTAAACCAGGAGACAAGGTTTCTGGTGCGCAGCGTGGCGTCGACCTTCGACGCACACCTGGCTCGCACCGCCGGCGCGCACAGTCGAGCCGTTTGAGGCCCGAGCTTTTTGCACACAAGCCGACCGCCAGACGCCTTGACGCACCCGGTTCAGGGGAGCCGAGCGTGAAGACCAACCTTGGAGATGTCTGGGACATGAAGGCATCCATTTCGGATACGAACCTCCCGGCGGAGGTCGCCACCCTTGCAAATCGGCTCGGCGCCGACGGCAAGCCCGACAGGGTGCACCTCACCCAATATGGGACGATGACGGAGGGGCCGGGCAAGCCCTGGATGCGGTTCTCGGCCACCGATACCATTGAGCTTGCGACCACCGCGTTCGACTGGCGCGCACGGACGGGCCCACTGTCGTGTCTAACGGTTGTCGACCAACTGTCCCCGCGCGGCACCCGCTCGGAGCTTCGGCTATTCGGAATATTTCCGCTTGCCCCTAGAGCGTCACCAGTTTTACGGGCGAAACAAATGGTCCGATGATGTTGCCGAGATCATCAACCGGCACTTCGAGGTGGCCATTATCCACTTTTCGGGATTTCCACCGAAACAACCTTGGAGGCCGCCAACAAAGTTTCGAGGGCGCGTCTTCCGGCGAGGCGTTTGGCCGTGAGGCGCCGCAGTCCTACAGCGGGCGCGCGATCATCATTCCGGCCAGCGCGACCTGATGGAGCGCATCCGTGCTCTCGGCGCTCGTCTGGTGTTCGCCCAATGCTACGACCCGATCGTCAGTGGGAGAACGAGTCCCAGATGCCGCGCGCCAAGACGATCTTGATTCCTCTGCCAGGAACGATCTTCAAGCAAGCCAACACATGGAATGGAAGCGGCGGCTGATCGAGCGCCGCTTTCATACGTCCTTTTTGCCGCACGGCAATCCGGTGTTCATGTTGGGCGCAGAAAAACCTGATCCTCACGGCCTGCCGGCCCTAATGTGGCCGCGTAGTTCACGCCGTTGAGAGGAAACTTTGTCTCCGGCTGAGACGCACTCGGCAGCAGGTTATGCAAGCGCATTCCTTGCATGAAGTCTTCCGACGCCCAATGGGGGCCGTGCTGGAAGTCCACGGGGAGGTACATTGATAGATTCGGCAGCGGACCCGGCTCGCAAGCCGACTGATCTGCCGGGCCTGAACTAGATGCCACTCCCAACGGCGCGGGTTCATCAGCATTCAGTAGCCGCCAAAGCTCCTTCGGAGAGAACTGCTCTGGATTTAGAGCGAAGTACTCTGGACCGGCGGGGACTGGCGACGGGATGGATCGATTATCCAGCATTCGCTGAAGCTCGCCTGGAGAGAACTGCTCTGGATTGAAAGTAAACTCTTCTGGATCGACGGAGAGCGACTGGGCAGCGTGATCGTCCTGTCTTCCGCGAAGCTCGTCATGCAAGTCCCTTTCCAGTCGCTCAAGCTCCGCTGAAGGGACTGAGACTGGGGATGGGATGGATTGATCATTCAGATGATCCAGCACTCGCCGAAGCTCCTCCGGAGCAATCTGCTCTGGATAGAACGCGACGTTCTCTTGGACGAAAGCCGACGGGGCGGATTGATTATCCCGCCGTCCCTGAAGCTCCTCTCGTCGAGTGTCAGCTTTCTGCGACGCGCTGTGCTGCGCAGCGGTGGCGCCGACGCGCCTCGGCTCCATCACTACCGCCTCTTCGGGATTGATGAGGGCCACGTTCGGGGCGTAAGGATTCCGCGTGGCGCGGCGTATGATCGGCACGGCTCCTGACCGCAAGGTCCGGAGATGGTCTAATGCCCTAATGAGCCTCTGATTACCGTTTCCGATGTACTCATGCACGTCACTGCCATTGCTGTTCAGCGAATTACTGTCGAGCCGAGCAACAATGCTCGGTTTCTTTTTTGCGAAGAGCCAGCGGCTAAAGCCAAGAAGAGAACTTACATACTGCTGGGCAGTGCCTTTGGCGGTCCCGCCCTTGATGAGGGCCTCCCCAAGCCCCAAAATCGCGGGAGCATCCTCGGAATAAAGAGGCTGCCTGTCGTGCCGTATCACAACCCCCGTTGACTGAGCCGGGCGCAGCGCCGAGGCTGGCGGCATTGCTCCACCACCTTCACCTGAATTGGCGATCTCGCTCAGCTGCCGCTCAATGGCAACGTCTTGCGGATTATTTGTGGTCCTCGGCCTCTTCGCTGCTCTCAACCCAGCTGTATCGCGCTCATCGTTGATGAGGACCTCCTCGCTTGGCAGGATGTTGCTCCTGGCAATTGCACCCATCAGCCCGTTGGGGGACTGCTGGCCGTCGCTAGACACATTGGGACGGAGGCCACCGCGCGGCCCCCGATCGGGCATCGCGGCACCGGCTGGGCGCGCCTGGTGCAATTGCTGCTCAAAGGCCCCTTGGCCGACGTAGCTCGCTTCAGGCTCGTGCGAGACGGGGGGCTCTACCTGCGGCCAACCTCTTACATTGAATGAGTCAAAATTGTGCGGGTCCATCCCAGCCTCACGTTTACAAATCACCTGAGCAACCTTACTCGGGCAAGCTTTCGAAAACCTGACGAGGCCGTCGCTCGTGAAGTAATGCATCGCCACATTCGCAAAAAACGAGACTGCCCCGCGGCTCTCAATGGTCAATCATGGTGTCGAAGGATAACGGCGCGCTCGAAGCGGCGTTCGCAAAGCTGCTGGCGCTGGCGCGGCGCGTGCGCGAGCAGAAGCAGCATCAGCGCGGACCGAAGGTCTATTCCCTGCACGCGCCGGAGGTCGAATGCATCGGCAAAGGCAAGGCCCATCGGCCTTACGAGTTAATGGCATGGACCACGCCCGCTCTCAGAGGCAACGTGCTACCCCGCGGGCAGCAGCAGGAGCGCAAGCCATGTCGAATACGAACATTATCACAATCGTATCGATCTCGGGAAGAACACATTCCATGTCGTTGGTCTCGATGCCACCGGCGCAATCACGTTACGCAAGAAGCGATCTAGAAATCAGCTTGACCAGTCGCTGAGCAATGTTCCGCGTTGCCTAATCGGAATGGAGGCGTGTGCAGGAGCACATCATCTGGGGCGCAAGCTCGAGAAATTAGGCCATCAAGTACGGCTCTTGCCGGCACAGTACGTCAAACCATACCTCAAGGGTCACAAGAATGACTTTCGGGATGCTGAAGCGATCGCCGAGGCTGCTCAGCGGCCGACAATGCGGTTCGTCCCAGTGAAGTCGGCCGAACAACTTGATTTACAGGCACTCCACAGAGTTCGCAGTCGATTGGTGACACAGAGAACAGCGGTCATCAATCAAATTCGGGGCTTTTTGCTTGAGCAAGGCCTACCAGTGCGGCAGGGAGCGGCAGCACTCCGATTGGCACTCCCCCAAATCCTCTCGATGCCTTCGGAAAGCCTATCACCTCAGGTGGTTCGGCTCATCCAGGACTTGGCCGAGGACTGGCGCTATCTCGACCGTCGCGTCGCGTTAGTCACCAAGGAGATCAATGAGATCGCGGAGCAAGATGCGCATTGTCGCCGCCTGATGAGTGCGCCGGGCGTCGGGCCAATCATCTCAAGCGCGATGATCGCCGCGATCGGAACTGGTGATGCGTTCCAGAAGGGCCGCGACTTTGCGGCATGGCTTGGCCTCGTACCAAAACAAATCTCGACCGGTGATCGAACCATTCTCGGTCGCATATCAAGACGCGGCAACCGTTATCTACGAACACTGTTCATTCAGGGAGCCAGAGCCGTATTACTGAGGCGCCAAACCTGGGCCAGGCACGGCTTCGGAGCCTGGCTGGAGGCAGCATCGAAGCGGCTCCACTCGAATGTACTGGTTGTTGCCTTGGCCGCAAAACTCGCGCGGATGGCCTGGAGCATGCTCGCAAAAGGCCGTGACTACGAAGCGAGTTTCCTGGGCCACGCTGCATAGCACGCCCGACCCGGGAAGGAAGGAAGATCCAAGATCCGATCGGAATAGCACACTATCCCGCCGAGGTTTGCGAGACGGAAAGAACGAATGGAGAAACGGTTCCACCGACACTTCTGAAGCCTGGTTCGACTCCATGGCCCTCCTTGAGGCCGGCGAGTTATTGAGGACAGAAGTGGCGCGGATATCCATAATGGCTCGGGGCGACAGCCTCAAATCGAAGCCGGATAGATTGGCGCAAACCACTTCATCCCTTTGTCGATCCCTCTTGCAACGCGGGCGTGGTCCATAGATCGGCGTCAAAGTCTCCGTCGCCACCACGATCGGCCACGCCAAGGGCGGCCAGTTCGTCACCCATGTGAAGGCGTTGCCCGGCAATCCCTATGACGGCCACACGCTGGCCACCGTGATCCCGGACATGGAGGCGCTGATCGGCAACATCATCGCGCGCCTCCTCGCCGACAAGGGATATCGCGGCCACAACGCGCCACCCGATTACAAGTCCAGGGTCTTCCTCTCCGGCCAGAAGCGAGGGGTGACGCCGAGGATCAAGCGCGAACTGCGCCGTAGGGCCGCCGTCGAGCCCGTCATCGGCCATCTCAAGGCCGAGCACCGCATGGGCCGCAACTATCTCTGGTTCCGCCAGGGCGACGCCGCCAACGCCGTCCTCGCTGCCGCCGGCTACAACTTCCCCGCCTCATCCGCTGGCTCAGCCTTTTGCTGCGCCTGTTCCTGACCGCACTCTTCCCCGGCCCGCTGAATAATCCGGCGTGAAATCGGTCTTCTTCACGGACGACAAGTTATTGAGGGCTAAAACGGCGAAAGAGGCCCCCTATTCGTTCACGGCAAAGTCGCAGACTGCGAGCCGACAAAACTTGCCTTTTCGGTCGAAGCCGAGAAGAGGCACCGCACTTGGGTGGTCTAATTTCAAACTGAGACACCACCTCCGAAGATCCCGAGAGCTGACACGACGAACCGCGCCGTCTTGTTGTCCTGGCGTGGACGATCAGTTGGTGCTCATCAAAAGAAATACTCGGGCGCCAGCCATTTGTGTGGGACGCCGGTCGTCAGACCGCCATCGATGACGATCTCGGAACCGGTAAGATAACTGGACTCGTCGCTGAGCAGGAACAAGACTGCCTGCGACACTTCCTGCGGCCGGCCTGCCCGTCCCAGCGGAATGGGGAAAGTGGAGGGATCGAAGCTCTCGGTCATCGGCGTGGTGATGAAGCCGGGATGGATCGAGTTGACGCGGACGCCCGAGGCCGCGGCCTCCAGCGCAGCAGACTTGGTTATGCCCCGCACGCCGAAATTGGAAGCAACATAGGCATGAAGCCCGGCAGTGCCCCGCAGCCCCTCGACGGACGAGATGTTGACAATCGAACCTCCGCCCCCGCGCCGGATTGCCGGCAGGGCCGCCTGCATTCCAAGGAACGCACCGGTTAAATTGACGGCAATAACCTTGTTCCACTGATCGAGCGGGAACTGCTCGATCGGGGCCATGCTGGCGATTCCAGCATTGTTAACCAGCCCATGCAGCGCGCCGAAGCTGCTCTCGGCGGTCGCGACCGCCCTAGCCCACTCCTCCGGCTGGGTGACGTCCTGACGCACATAGACGGCGGAAGTGCCCAGTTCAGCCGCGAGAGCCTCTCCTTCTGTATGAAGAATATCAGTGATTACGACCTTGGCGCCTTCAGCGACAAGCAGGCGCGCATGAGCTGCACCCATGCCACGAGCTCCGCCGGTTACCAGAATGACCTTTTCGTTCACACGTCCCATGACATGTTCCTTGCTTCGCTCCGTTGATCAGTGGCGGTGCAGCGGGGCGATCAGCTCGAGCCCATCTTTCTCGCGTAGACCGAAACTGGACACCTTGACGATCTCGCCGCCCGAAAGCTGGCGCGCCTTATCATTTCAGAAGAACTCTTCATGGTCCTCCATCAGTTCTTCCTACGCCGACTTGGCCGGATGCCTGCTCTAGCGAAATGGAGGTCAGCAGTTCGTAGGTGCAAGTGGAATTCTCCTCGAACATGCGCCCCGCCGCGCATGACCTAGCCATCCTTCGCCATGGGCATGGCTGCCGTCACCGAACTGCTCCGTCTTCTCGAAGGGACGACATTCTCGCCCGATAGTCCCGCCCTCCTTGATGAGATAGGCTGCTGCCGCGTACCGGCGCCGGCTCCCACCAAACAGGCGTTCGCGGCGCCGCCTGCTGCGTTGGATCAGGCTTTGGCGAGAGCAACGCACATGAGGTTCTGCCGCGTGCAGCGGCGGGAAGATCCAGGTCTTTCTCATCAGCGCGCCAATGATGGCGCGCAGAAAAGCTAGGAAATCTGATGCAAGGCAAAGCTCCCGCGACCGTTCCGTACGCCGGGCACGTCACCAGCTACCGCCATCGATTCGGCCTCTCTCACAAGCGGGGCGCGGAGACATGGATCTGCCGTGAGATCGTCTCAACAAAAGGGCGATCACACTACGCCTGCCGTGCAGCTCTCATCCGAACTTGAACAACACACCGTATCCGCCGCGCGGATAGCTCCATTCGATGTCGCCGGTGGGCTCGCCGATGACCCGGCAGGTGCCGCACTCGATGCAGCCGTCGACGGTGACCTCGACCTGCCCCTTGTCGTTGAGCTCATAGCAGCGCGCCGGGCAGACCTTTAAAAGTGCAAGCAGCTGCGGGGATGGCTGCGTGTGTGCGCGCACTTTGATGTGGGGACGACCGACGTCGACGAGATAGCGGTTGTAGAACAGCTTGTCCTCGACGCGCACTGATGTCTCAACATTCATATTTCAGCTTCCTTGGCTTCGATTTTGGCTGGTTAGCGCCAGGCACGGGCGAGGCGGAATGCATCGCCAAATAGACCGGTCCAGGACCGCGCATTGACAAAGGATTTCAATGTCACCTTCTCTTTCTCAGCCTTCGGCGTACCGTCGACGCGTACATAGTTCTGCATCGCCCTGGAGACGAGCTGCGGATAGGTGAGAAAGAAGTTTTGCGAGTTGGTATGCATCAGCATCGGCATATCCTTGTGCTTCTTGAGATCCTTAATCACGAAGGAGTCGTCCAGCATCTTCTTGTAGACTGACAGATTTGCCGCGGTCATGGGATGGCTGCGCGATTTCACCTGGACGATCGCTTCCGCCGCGATGCGGCCCGAAGTCATCGCGAGGTTAGAGCCCTCGCGATGAATGGCGTTGTTGAGCTGCGCCGCATCGCCCACCACTACCCAGCCATCGCCATAGAGCTGCGGGATCGCCTTGTAGCCGCCTTCAGGAATGAGGTGCGCGGAGTATTCCTTGACCTCCGAGCCCTCGATCAGGGGCGCCACGGACGGGTGACGCTTGAAGCGGTCGAGCAGCCCATATGGCGTCTCTCCGGTGCGCTGAAAGTCGGCGACGATACAGCCGATGCCGATCGAGATGCACTCCTTATTGGCATAGATGAAGCCCATTCCGGTCATGCCACTGGAAATGGTGCCGGCCGCTTCGACAACGACGCCTTCGTCGCCCTTGAGATTGAAGTGGGCCTCGATGGTCTCACGCGGCAAAAAGTGCATTTCCTTAACCGCGAGTGCCACCTTGTCGGGCTTGGGCCGCTCGCGCAGGCGCGCACGCGTACCGAGAAGGCCATTCACGCCTTCGGCCAGCACCACGACATCTGCGTGGATTTCGCCGTCGCGGCGATCCGTACGAACACCGATGACTTTCCCATGGGCGTCCCGCGCGAGCTCAGTGACGGTGGTCTCGCACAGCACGGTCGCGCCGGCCTCGCGCACTTTCGAGGAGAACCATTTGTCGAACTGCGCGCGGATGATCGTGTAGCGGTTCGGCCGCTCCTCGTTGAAGTCTTCGGAGCGGTAGTGCACGCCGAGATGGGAGCGATCGTCCATTATCCAGAACCGTTGCTCGACGAGATGACGTTCGAGCGGCGCGTCATCGCGGAAGTCCGGGATCAGCGTTTCGAGCATGTCGGCATAGAGGATTGCGCCCTGAACATTCTTCGATCCGGCATATTCACCGCGCTCGAGCTGCAGCACCTTCATGCCGCGTTGAGCCATGGCCAGAGCCGCCGCGTTGCCCGACATGCCGGCGCCGACCACGATTGCATCGAACTTCTCCTCGATCACAACAACCTCCTCTAGCTCGCGATCCGGTCGCGCGAATGCGGTGAAAGCCGTGTACGAAATGCGGCCGTCAGCGCTGGTAACAGGTGCATAGCGTCGTTGACGACGCCGATATGGGCAAAGTCAAAGATTGGCGCGTTCTTATCGGTATTGATGGCGACGATTAGATCGGCGCCCTCCACGCCGACCCGATGCTGGATCGCGCCGGAAATGCCTGCGGCGATATAGAGCTTTGGCCGGATGGTCTTGCCTGTCTGGCCGATCTGCCGGTCCGAGGTGACCCAGCCCTTTTGTACCAGCGGGCGCGAACAGCCATATTCGGCGCCGAGCACGGCGGCGAGCTGCCGTATCAGCTGGAAACTCTCAGGCGAGCCCAACCCCAGCCCGCCGGCGACGACAACGTCGGCATAGGCGAGATTGGATTTGGCCGAATCACGGTCCGGCACAAAGGACAGCACCTTGGTGACGATGTCTTCTTCGAGCAGGCGGAGCGGATGCATGATAATGCGGGCGGCATCGCGCGCGACACGCTCTGGCATCGGCATCACGCGCGGGCGGACGGTTGCCATCTGCGGCCGGTAATTCAAGGTGTAGATCGTGCAAAGCAGCGATCCGCCAAAGGTCGGACGCGTGGCCGCAAGCGAACCATCCGCGTCGACGTCGAGCTCCGTGCAGTCGGCGGTGAGACCCGTCAGTAGCGTAGTAGCTACCGAGCCCGCAAGATCGCGACCGAGCGTGGTGGCGCCCAACAGCAGGATCTCTGGCTTGTAGGTGTTGACGAGATCGGTCAGCGCCTTGGTGTAGGACTCGTTACGATACTCCGACAGCACATTCTCGGTCACGAGATAGGTTAGGTCTGCGCCGTAGCAGAAGGATTCGAGCGCGGCGTTGCGCGTGGTCTCGGCCTCCGGGCCGATGACGACCGCGGCGAGATCAACCTTCAGCTTGTCGGCAAGCTTGCGGCCCGCACCCATGAGTTCCCAGGAGACGGGATGCACCTGGCCGCGCTCCTGCTCGACGAAGACCCAGATGTGCTTGTAGGCCTTAAAGTGCTCGGGCAATTCTTTTTTGATTCCTGCGCGGCCGCCCCCGGCCGGCGTAGGAGCTTTGGTGATGTTGCTCATAGCGTTGAATTCCCCTCAGAACCTGCGCGCCGCGCCACAAGATCGGTCTCTAGCTTGGGTTGATCCTTCAAGATGGCTTTCATCAGCACCTCCGTCGGCTGCTTGGCGGCTTCCACCAGCCCGGCCCTCTCGGCGCGTGGCGACGGCGCAAAGGCGCGCTTGACGATGGTCGGCGAGCCGGGCACGACGCATTTCGAGACTCCTCGACGCCGGCCTCCTGCGCGCTCCATTTTACAACCGGCCCTAGCGCCTCGCGCAGGGCGGCGGTCATCACGGCGCTGCAGATCTGGCTGGTTGCTTCCCCATGGCTGACCAGGCAGGGCAGCTTTGTGCGCAACATCTGCACGCCGCGTTCGGCGCGGCGCTCCGCGTCCACCGTGGTGAGCGCGGCGATCTCGCCGCCGAACTTGTCACGCGATTGGAGCGCGGCCTCGAGCGCGAACAAGGCGTATCGGTTGATGATGCTCGCCCCCTGACGCACGATGGCGTTGGTCACGGGATAGACCGCGAATCTGCACGGCATCGTGAACCTGCTTGGTGCAAACGATACTGTGCATGCCTTCTCCAAAAGTAGCGTGGAACGCGAGTTATCCATTGGCGGCCATCTCACGGTCAATCCCAGCCTCAATGGCGTCAAAGACAACTTCGAACGGCATTAACGCGAGCGTGACCCATAAGATGATGCCGGCGCGAGCGGCGAGCAGTAACGGCAACATGATTGGTCTTGCTCCATATCTCATCTCGGAGGGCAACAATTCTGTGTAGTCGGCACCAGTGACGGACTTGGCCAGAGAACAGCAAGTGCCGTACCAGTTAGGGCCATCAAAAATTAGACGTCCATTCAATGACTTGAGAAAATAAAGACTGGCCGTTAGCATCGCCGACAGTACAATTCCGACATACGTCGCGAATGCGACAGCGCCGCTTCGCGCATAGCTGTACAGAGTTGATCTGCATGAAGAGGAAGATGGCACAACGCGCCGCGCCGACATGGCTTGAGGCAGATCTGAACTGATGTATGAGGCTATTTCAGCGAGCTCAACGGCACGAAGGCCGCCGGTTTTTTGGGCTCCGCGACCGCATCCTTCAAGACCTTGAACACCCGCTGGTCGATCGGCGAGGACGCCACGAAGTCGGCATAAGCCTGCTCCAGCACCGCCTTGCACCGCGCCGTGACCTCGGCCTCCGCGCCACCTTCGAATACTTCCTTGGCGAGATATTGTCCCATGCGCTTTAAGATGTGCAGGCGCGCGACATTGACGATCTTGGGGTCGTAATCGACGCCAAGCAGCGCAAAAAAATCTTCGGCCGAGGAGGCCTTGTTGAGCCGATCCAGGATGCCAACTGCCGCCTGTGTGTTGCTCATCGAAAAATCTCCTTTGGGTTAGGTCGACCGGCCTGTGGTCGGGACCCGGCTCCGGCTGGTCATCTCCTTGCGACGCTGCTTCGCGTAGGCGGCGCTGCATATGGCCTCCATGGCCTATGTCTTCGCGGATCAGCGAGGGCTTGCGCGGCACGCCGGCGGTTTCGGCGGTAATGATGCCGACCATGGCCGCCTCACGCACCATTGGTCAACGAGCGCTCGCTGACGGCGCGCCAGATCGCCACCACCGTCTCGCACGCTACCGGCCGCTTGTGCTCGATGGCATGTTTCCGCACCCGCGACAGGATCTGTCTTGCGTCCTCGGCGCTGGCGGCGAGCTGCAATTCGTCAAGTAGGGTAGTGATCGACGACAGCCCGGAATGCTTGCCGATCACAATACGGTTGGATCGACCGAGCAAATTGGGGTCGAGCGACTGATACGTGCGTTGATCCTTCATTAGGCCATCGACATGAATGCCGGATTCGTGGGTGAATACATGCTCATCGACGATCGCCTTGTTCAGAGGAATCGTGCGTGCAGCCGCGGCTGCCACCAACGCGGCGACATTCTCGAGTTCCGGGAGCACGATGCCGGTGTCACGCCCGTAGAGCTGTTTGAGCGCGACCGCGACTTCTTCCAGCGGCGCATTGCCCGCCCGCTCGCCGAGCCCGATGACGGTCACCGAGGCGTGGCTCGCGCCACCCTTGATGGCGGCGAGCGTATTGGCGGTCGCAAGCCCGAGATCGTCATGGCCGTGAAATTCGAGCTCGAGATCGGTGGTCGCGCGCAAACGAGCCATCAGCGCATAGGTGGAGTCCGGATCGAGCACACTGAGCGTATCGGCAATACGAAAGCGCCGTGCGCCGGCGGCTTTTGCGGTGGCGATCAGCTTGATGAGAAAATCGACGTCAGCGCGGGAGGAGTCCTCGCCGCCGACGGCAACCTCAAGCCTACGCTCGCGCGCATAACTGACCACCCGCCTCACCTGCTCCAGCGCCAGCTCGCGGTTATCGCCAAGCTTGGCGGCAATCTGCACGCCAGAAGCCGGAATCGAGACATTGACCATCGGCACCTTGGCCTCGATTGCCGCATCGACATCGGCTTCACGCATCTGGCACCAGCCGATGGTGGTGAGCGGGAGACCAGCAATCAACGATGGCGCGGCTGGCGGCGATCTCCTCACTGCCCATCGCGGGCGTTCCCGCTTCGATCTCGGTGACTCCGGCCCGCGCCAGCGCCTGCGCGATCGCCACCTTTTCGTCGGTGGTGAAGGCAACGCCAGGCGCTTGTTCGCCGTCGCGCAGCGTCGTGTCGTTGAGCACGATCGGACTTCCCCATGCCGTCTCGGACCATGACTGTTTGGCAGAGGCGGCGGCGATCATGGGAGGCTCCTTGTTGGCTTTGGCAAAGCAAGGCTTGAGCAATGCGCATGCCACGCCGGCACCCGCCACAAGCCGTTGAACAAGCGCGCAGTTTTCGGCACAGCCGGATTGTCGCAAACGCGACAGCCTCGCAAAGTCGATGCGTCCGCTTACGTCACGGCGCGATGGGATGGCATCAACTCCGCTTGCGGCTCAGATGGATGATCAGATCGACGCAGGAGACTTCGTGGTCTGGCAGCGGCTCGGGCACATTCACAAGCAGGAGATCCGCATCGGGAATATCGAGCAGGATATCCTCGCCGTGCAGATAATAATGCGGATGCGGCGAGGTGTTGGTGTCGTACAACGATCGCGACCCATCAAGACAAATCCGGCGCAACAGGCCGGCTTGGGTGAACTGGTTCAAAGTGTTGTAGACGGTAGACGATGAGATCGGAAACCCGGTCTCGCGCGCCTCGGCAAATAGCATCTCTGCGGTGACATGCTGGGCGCCTCTGGCAAACAACAGCTC
Source organism: Bradyrhizobium sp. RDI18 (assembly GCF_043203335.1). Classification (NCBI taxonomy): domain Bacteria; kingdom Pseudomonadati; phylum Pseudomonadota; class Alphaproteobacteria; order Hyphomicrobiales; family Nitrobacteraceae; genus Bradyrhizobium; species Bradyrhizobium sp. RDI18. The sequence goes on from NZ_JBICRN010000008.1 coordinate 2,835,428, forward strand.
GCTTAAGATCAGGCGCCGGCGCGTCGGTCGCAGCCCGGCCTTGAGCAACACATCCTTCCAGCCGGCGTCGGGACATCGCCCGCTGAGATGGGAAGAGGCCGGTCCCACCTGCACCTCGTCGAAGCCCGCGCGATCCCCGGCGTCACCGGTCGGAAGTCTGGCCAACGGACGATCCATCCGAAGTCGCTCACATTGGCCAGGTGCCGGCCGCAACCGGGACAGCCGCCTGCAGCAGAACCTCGCGCCGGCGCTCGGCCATGCGGCTCTCGCCGCTTTCATCGCCGAAGCAGAGGTTGAAGTCGTTGCATTGCGTGCACACCGGCGTCGTGCACATGACAAGGCCGTCGTCCTCGCACAGCGTGCGATAAAAGAAGCGCTTCCAGCGCATATTATTGGTATTGCGCGCGGCCAGCGGCGCGAAATGGCGGCCTAGCAGCCGGGATAGTTCGCCACGACCGCGCAATCCGAGATCTTCCCACAAGTGATTTGGCTCGATTGCGCGACGCGCGATCATCCCAGCTAGCCAGTTGCCGATGTCCCCTTCGGTCGAGCGTTGTGCGAGCAGGAGATCACGCAACATTGCCGCCTCGTCGCTCTCATTGCGCTTGACACGCAAGAGCAACTCCTCGCGGTTTATCCGGATCGACGGGAAGTACTGCTCCAGCAACGCGGCTAGCTCATGGCTGGTCAGACCGACCTTCTCGGAAACCAGACCACCATCCATCGTGGCGGCTACCAGAATGGACGCCAGCACGTGGCGATCGAAATTGCTGTCACTGGTTATGTCGGCGGGGTCTGCCCCAGTGAGCAGGCGGTAGGTCGCAATTCCCCTATGCCGCTCACCGTTCGCTTCAGTCGCTCTGGCAGCCATAAGCGGAAACAATTGCGCTTCGAACATGGGTTGCCGATCTTTCCACAGTGATCAAGTATGCTCGGCTGCATCGTGATGCTGGTCACGACATCTTTCGCCGGAACGCCGACCTTCTTATTGAGCATTGGGAAGGCCGGCCTCCGTCGGTGTGTCCTTTACTCGGCTGCGAGTTCGGCTGCGGTCTTGCCGATGATGTCCTCGTCAACCGACTTCATGATGCCGTGCTCCATCAGCATGTCCTCGAGCTCATCCATGGAGATCGGGGTCGGGATGATGCCCTTGCCGCCATTGTTGTGGATCTTGGTCGCGAGATTGCGATAGTGATCGGCCTGCTGGGATTCTGGCGCATACTCCAGCACGGTCATGCGGCGCAGCTCCGCATGCTGCACGACGTTATCGCGCGGCACGAAATAGATCAGCTGGGTGCCGAGCTTCTTGGCCATCGCCTCCGCCAGTTCCAGTTCCTTGTCGGTCTGCCGCTCGTTACAGATCAGGCCGCCGAGCCGCACGCCGCCAGAGTTGGCATATTTCAGAATGCCCTTGGAAATGTTGTTGGCGGCATACATTGCCATCATCTCGCCAGACATAACGATGTAGATCTCCTGCGCCTTATTCTCGCGGATCGGCATCGCAAAACCGCCGCAGACGACGTCGCCGAGCACATCGTAGGAGACGTAGTCGATCTTCTCATAGGCGCCGTTCTCTTCCAGGAAGTTGATCGAGGTGATGACGCCGCGGCCGGCGCAGCCGACGCCCGGCTCCGGACCACCCGACTCGACGCATCGGATGTCCTGATAGCCGATCTTCATCACGTCCTCGAGTTCCAGGTCCTCGACGCTGCCGGCATTCGCCGCCAAGCTCAAAATCGTGTCCTGCGCCTTGGCGTGCAGGATCAGGCGGGTCGAGTCCGCCTTGGGATCGCAGCCCACGATTAGGATCTTGTGGCCCATCTCGGCCAGCGCCGCCAGCGTGTTCTGCGAGGTGGTGGACTTGCCGATGCCGCCCTTGCCGTAGAACGCGATTTGTCTCAGTGAAGCCATGTTGCTCTCCATCAACCAATTTGCCAAAGATTGCGCGCTGGCTCGCGCGCGAGCTTGTTTCTCTCTCAGAAACGAGGCACACGGGGGTTCAAGGGAAGGAGAGCAGCGCTCGTCTTGCGCGTCTGCGTGCACTCAGCCCTCAGTCAGTGTTGCTGCATCCTGATAGCAACCGCCGTGCCAACCCTGTCCACGCTCTTTAAGTTTCTGATTACACTTTGAAAACTTCGGGAGCCGGTGGATGAAACCAGGTGTTTTGAACGTGACAGGATTCGTGCCGCTGTCAGAAGCCGGACAAGGATCGCTAGCATCAAAACGGGAAAACGCCGGCTTAGCGCGAGCCAGTTCAATGCATTCATGCACGGAACAGAAATTGCTAACGCTCTTGCAAGCCGCTTTGTCGGAGCGGATTTTCAGGAGAGCAACAGTGCAGATTGGTGTCGAAACGTCGAAAGCAATGGACCTGCGAGGGGGGTTCGTGGTCGACGATAACGAGATCACCCGCGCGGCATTGCAATTCATGCTGCATGATGAGATCGAGACGCATGAGCTTGCAACGCCAGAAGAGGCCTTTGCCAGGGGCATCGATTGGTTAAAACCGTATGTGGTGTTGCTCGGAGCCTCTTATTTTAAGCAAGAGGGGCCGGCGTGATCGGCGAATTGGCGGCCCATTTTCCCGACGCTCAGATCCTGATCATCGCGACAAATCCGACGAGGCCGACGCGGTCGAAGCCGTCAAGGCCGGCGCACACGGCGTTCTGGTCAAGCCGCCGACCTTGGAAACCATTCGCAAGAAGGCCGATACCATTCTCGAACGCGGCGGCGTCACGCCGGTCGTGCAGCTCAGTGTGCTCAAATAGGCCCGCGCCATGACGACGATCATTTTCTATCACAAACCCGGCTGCGCCACCAACGCGCGCCAGATGCAGGCGCTGAAGGCCGCGGGCCACCACGTGATTGCCAAGGATATCTTGAAGGAGCCGTGGCGTGCGGAGGAACTGCGCCGCTTCTTCGGCAATACGCCGGTCGCATCCTGGTTCAACCGCGCCGCGCGGCGTATTAAGTCAGGCGAAATTAATCCCGAAACAAGCGACGCGGCGAGCGCACTCGCGCTGATGCTCAGTGATCCGCTCCTGATAAGGCGCCCGCTGATCAACGCCGATGGCGCAAGATGCGCCGGATTCGATCATGGGCCCGTGCTGTCGCTGGTTGGGCGGAGCATGCAAGGTGATGTCGAGCGATGCTCGCGCGAGGAAACCGGGGGACACTGCTCGAGCGGGTGAGCTGCAGAGCGCGTAGTTCCACCGAGAGGGAAAGGAGCGAAGTTTCCTCCGCTCCCCATTCTTGACGGGCGCGAAGAGCAAAGCTCGCTGAAGGCGGTCGGGGCTCTACACGCGCCTACATTTGGAATATTCAACGGCACTTCAGCGTCCCACTTTCGGTCCACCAGATGGTCTTGCCCCTGGAACGAGCGGGTCTCATAACGCGGCAGCCCGGCTCACCGCGCAGCAACGAAATGCTGGTCGCTCCTGAGCAGCTATCCCTCTTGGAAATGCCAAACCGACCAGTCAAGACTTCTGTGTTGAGGTACCAGTCTAGCAGGCTTTGAAAAAGGCGCTCGCCGCCTACCGGCGAGCGGGATTCATGGCCTCCGATGAGATACCGAGATCGTGCGTGCGCGGCGGCGACAATCAACTGGCGAGCTGTTCAGCTACGTTGACCTGGAGGCGCGGGTGCGGCGTGATCACGCGCTGCGATCATCCATCGGGAGGGAGGCGCTGTCGGCGCTATAGCGCGAGCTTGCGTCGCTCTATTCGCCGATTGGGCGGTCGTTGATCCCGCCGGAGAAGCTGCTGCGGGCGATGCTGTTGCAGGCGTCTGATAGGTGTCCTATTCCCCTCTGCGAGGTGTCCCAACTAGCACAGCACAGCACTCTGCGGTGGAGAAATGCGCGCATCGGCCTGCGCCTTTCTGCTCGATAGCCTCCGCACGCAATGTGATACGAACGCCTTCGGCCTTATCGGAATGCGATCGGCGCGTCACGTGATCGGCGATAAATTCCAGCACTGCAGCACCAATCTCGGCAACTCGGCCGGCCACCTCAAACCGCCGAGCGCGGCGGCCTCTGATCGCCGCCATGAGTTCGAGAATCTGTTTCAGCGGGATCGCTTCGCCACCGAGCATGAAGCGATGTCCAGCCCGTCCGCGCCCCACGGCAACGATGAGACCTTCGGCAACGTCGCGCATATCGGTTCACGACGAACTCAAAGGGCCTTACGGACGCTCGTCGATGATGACGGCCAGATCGCGCCGAAATCCGAGCACGATAAACAATTTCGCTATTACAAACATCGGTCCGAGCAACAGATGGATCGATTGTCGACCAGTGCCGGTCGGCGACGTTCGAACACCTGGTGCCCAATAACCTGCGATGCACTGCCAATCACAACCAGGATAGCGGTAAGCGACCACATTCCGAAAGTATTTGCCTGACCCACGAAAATGGCGGCGGCTGAAAGCAATACGATCGCAGCCCCAAGGATCGCGGCTCCAAGCGCGAAGTCAAGCAGGAACCAATAGATGAGCACCGGTATGGTAGCGATGGCCGCCACACTGGTTTGGATCCCGAACGCGGCGATGGACCATTGGCTGAGCGGAAGAACGGCAGCCAGGAACAGGAACACGATGCCGAAGACATGCATGGCGCAATTCCAAGGGGCGCGATGATACTCAACATAGTCGGCAAGCTGCCGCCGAAAAAATGAACTCATTTGGCGCTCGGTTCGCCTGTTGTATCGGCAGGCGTGGCAAAGCTCATCAAGCGCATCTGCTAGTCTCCGTCGGAAACGTCACGGTCTCATTCAAAGCGCGGCCACGTGAATGTTCGCTGCCCGTCGAGCGCGCGACGCCGCCGCCAGCATCGAAGTCGTTGCGCCTAATTCAGCGACTAACAGACTACAAGGCTGCATCATGAAACAGGTATCCGAAATGACCGCGCGATGCACCGCATTTTTCTCGCAGGTGTTACCATTCAGCCTCATCGTTGAGACCGCAGTTGATCCCGCCGGTCATTGAAATCTCCGCGTTTTGCATTGTGGTCCGCGGCCACACGCGAGCAGCGCCGCAGTTGGAAAATCGCGACGGACAGCGAAATCGATCATCAAATCTATCCTTGATCGTTCGGCGATTCTTGCTTCTACTCGTGCGCTGCGGTCGGTCGCATTGACATGCATCAACCGACGGTCATTATTCCATGGAGACGCTTCGCAAGCACTCGCACCTGCGCGCCGTGTACGTGACTCCAAAGTTACTCGGTCGTTAGCGAGAGAACCCCAGAATTTGTGACACGCTCTTCTATGGCGGATTAGAGCCAAACTCGGAATCCGGCTATGCGCGCCGCGAAGCGATTCAGCTGGCGCCGTCTCAAACCAGGAGCGCGAGCCAGATGAAAGCTCGATATGCGGGCGCCCAGAACTGGGGTCAGCGACGACCGCAGTGTCGTGACCAGGCTTCCGTTATCGCCTACCTGCGGGAATGGGCCGATGCGGCATGACGAACAGCGATCCCTGCTGCGCGCTTGGCGGCAGTCGCGGCCAGGTCAGCGCCGTCGCGATCGCCACGATGGCCGAGCACATTAGGGTTGATGAAAAAGCTCCAACGTGCAGCCAGCCAATGCGGTCATTGCGTCGAAGCCCGCAAAATCGCCGATGCTGAATTGCGCGTGAAAGCCGGACATCAGCGGACGCTTCGCTGCACGTTCCAGTTCGACCGCATTGACATTCGCAGCGACATCGAGCGAGCCGAGCGAGGCGCCGAAGGCAACCAGCGCGGCCCCGAGCTCCAGAGGCGTACTGGCAACCGCGAGCCACGGCAGGATGAGCGCAATTCCGAAGCCGCCGATCAGGATGATCGGTTTGCTGCCGTAGCGCGCGCACAACAAATCGCTCAACATCATCGAGACGACCAAGCCGACGCCCAGGCAGAGCAGCAGAAAACCGAGAACTCCATCATCGACCGCCAGCCGCTCCTTCGCGAACGGCACCAGCGGCACCCAGGCCGCAATGCCGAAGCCGGCGACAAAAAATGCAAGGCGCGTCGCGAGCCGGGTGGCCAGGCGATCGACGGACATCATCGGTGAACCCCGGAGGAAAAGTTGGTGGCTTCGTGTTCGGACACGCTAAGGACATCACGGCGGAGCGTGAGCGGCTGCGACCGCAGTTGCAGCCGCCCGAACATGCTGTTTCATGTCGCCTCACAGCAAATTGGCGGGGCGGCCGGGACGCCACGGAGGAAGTGCCGAGTCCGCCCTTACAGCACCGCCCCGCCTCCGACCGGTGATGGTGCCCCGAACGAAGCAAGCGGCGTGCCGATTTTGAAAGTTGGAGGTTCTACAGTCGCTTCGTACTGGGTGTGTGTTGCGTCAAGTCGCGGACATTGGTCTCAAAGCTGAAGAACGGGCGCTTTCGTTCAGTGCGCCCGAAGGCTCTGCCAAACCGTATCACTATCGTCGGTGTGTGATCACGTCACGGTTGTCGACCACCATGTCGAGCAGCGTGTCCTCGACCATGCGGCAATCCACGCCATTGATCCGGACGCGCGAGCATCGCCGGACCGGAATACAACCCAATTGCCGACGTTGACGTCATAGCCGTGAAAATAGGTGCCGGTCTCCGGCTCATCGTTGAAGGCGGTCTTGCGCTTCTTGAGCACCAGGCCGACGGTGCCCTGCCAGACTGATTCCTTGATCGCGCCGGTCGACAGGATGAGCCCGCCCTTGGTCTTCTCCGGCTCGATGTAGATGCCGACCAAGACCTTTGTTGTTCAGCAGCTCGATGCTGCACAGATCGCCAATGAGCTTCATAAGCTCGGTCTTCTGGTCCTCCGACTCCGAGCGCATTTCCCGTGTCGAAACGCATACCATCCCTTCCCTCTCCTCCTACTCTTTCAGGATGTCTTCCATCGTCTCAGCGAGCACCGTGCGCGCGTCGGCGGGCGCCTTGCGGCACCACCTTGCGCTGATACCGGCCCCAATCTTTGAGATTATCCGACGTGATGGCATCGATCACCTATCCAGCTCATCAAGCTTGGCCTGAAGACGTTCGGCCAGCTTGATGGCGATGGTGACGCTCATTTACAGCCCGGCCACTTGTTTCCGAGCCAGTTGTGGAAGCGCCATGCGAGTCAGCGGGCATCTGACAAGGAAAAGGCCGCCTGCGTTGCCACAAGCGGCCGAAGTCTAGGGAGGAAACGCCCAAGGAGGGCAGGATGCAGCCTAGGATGAAAGCCATCAGCAGCTCAATTGAACGCAGGTAATCGTCGAGCATCCAAAGGTGCGACGGAACGATACGAAGGTTTATGTCGAGATCGGCAAGGGCAACGCCAAAATCGCCGCTCGCCGCCGGCACCGGCCACCAGATGCCGCACCAGGATCATTTCCGCGGGTTGGCCTTGTCGCCGTACTTTGTCTTCTCGAGAAGGCCCTCGCCGCTGCCGGCGCCATACTACATCTTCGGGTATGCCTTCACGCGGCCGCCGTTGGCAAAGCCGGCCTTGTAGCTCATTTGGCGCTTTCCGCGGAGCGGCGGGCGGCATCACCCGCGTACTTGAGCTGTCGCGTACTTCGGTCCTTTCGTTGCGGGGGTGTATGCCCGGGGCTTCTGCATCGTGCGGGAGAGCGGTACCGACCCGCGCGGCTCTGCGGCTTTTTTGGAAGCGGGATGTCTTCTCCAAAGGTCCAGTCCTTCTTGAGCGTAATCCTGTAAAGGAACCGAAGCGCCGCGACAGCCGTATGGATTGAATTGGGGGCCAATTTCTTCTCGTTCGTGAGGTAGATTTGATAATTCCCGGATGTGCTCGGGGGTCAGCGGAAGTAACGTGCAAACAGCGATACCTGTTGGAGATACGATGCCTGTGTATGCGGCGACAGATTCCGCACCTGCATGTCCTCAGTCATCCGTTGTCGAAGAACCGTCATGGGAAGCTCCTTAAGCGATGCAAGCAGCGCCTCCAGCATCTCGCAATCGAACTTCGTCGGGAATGCAGGAAGATCAGATGGTGGTACCGAAGCTTGCCACGAGTCGCCTACCGCGAGGCGGTGATGCGCCGGAGAGGGGCGGACTGCGTTGTATTAGCGAGGAAGCGGGGTAATGCCCGTGAGGTCGTCGCTATTGGATCGGGTCAACCAGCAATGGGAGGAAGGCGAGTTGTGCGACGGATAGCGAATATGGCTCTGTTGAGCCATATTCGCTATCATCCCTGATCGTCGGCTCTCTGATTCGCCCGTAAAAGATGGACGACCTATGCTCGACAATCCGGAGAAGACCACCCGGCTGCTCGCCGCACTCAAGGTAGCTGCGCCATTTGACGTTGAACTGGCACCATCGTTGATCGAATATCTGCAAGCCGAGAATGTTGCCGATGCTGATCGGATGCACCACGTCGTCTGGGATTTGTCATACGCCGGTGACGAGGGCGGTATCATCTGCCATTTGTCTCGCTCGGAAGAAACAGGCAGAGCGCTTGTCGTCTCCCTCACACATGTGCGCGTGCCGCGCTCGATGCCACTTGCAGCGGCCGTTCTGGATTATCAGAAGCACCGAGTGAAGAAGCTCAAGAAGCAGGGCCGGAGGTAGCATAGAAATGGCGCACGCGATTATCCGAGGAAAGAATGGTCGTCGATATGAAGTGGAGTTTGAAGACGCGCCGCTACGCGTCGAAGTTCATGCCAGTGAGGAGACCGTCGAGATTTTTGTGGAGGCAGATTTTGAAACCCACCCGGAAGAACGGCGACGTTTTGCGATAATCAACATCCCCCGCCACCTGTTCAGCGAGGCCACGGGTCGGACGGCGCGACGCACAGCGAAGGATCGTTAATGCCGCTGCCGCGCACTCTGTGCCGCTTCCTTCTTCAGGCCGCCGCCATCGCTGCCTACCGCGGAGCGGTTTAGTCCAGTGCCTGCTATATCGACCAAGACATAGGAGGCACAGCGCTGCGATGGAACCGCTGCAAGCTGGCGTCGACTGTTCCGTGATCGCGCCGTGGCTCGGTCATGAATCGGTCGAGACGACGCAGACGTACCTGCACGCCCACCTCGCCCTCAAGGAAGCTGCCCTGGCGAAGCTCAAGCCGTACGAGCGCGGCAAGCGAACCCGCTTCCAGCCGAACGACCGCCTGCTCGCCTTTCTGGAAGCGCTCTGAACGACCAGACTATGCCGAATGGAATGGGGCTGCCGTGCACGCGATCGACGGTGCCAGCGTGACAACGGCGTGCCATACCATACCCGTTCGGCATAGTTCGGCGGGCGGCATAAACGGCAAGAATTAACGGCGTTGATTCGCAAGCCTGGCTGGCCGATGTCCTTTGCCCGCATCGCCGCCCATCCGGCTCATCGGCTGGACGAGCTCCTGCCCTGGAATTGGACGCCAGCATCAGCGATCTCCGCTCCAGCGGCATGACGACGCACGTCAACAAGGTCCATCACGTCACCCCAACCAATGGCAGAAGCTGCGAGGAGACCAACCAGGAGCCGGGCTCTCCAGGATTCAGATCTCGGCTGCAGCTAATTATCTGCGGGCTGATACTTTAGACAAGCCGAGCGTGGTGGCGCTCCAAGAACGAGCTGAGATAGATAGGGAATGTCGCGCACGATCCAGCGCACCATTAGCGCGACGGCAACAATCGCTCCCCCAAGAATTCCCGCGACGGCCAACCTGGTCGTGAGATCCCAAAGTTCCCCGTATTGTATCGAATCCATGAGACGAAAGACCGTACTTTGTATCAAGTATAGCAGCAGCGTGCTCTGTCCCAGTTCCACGGTGATAAAGCGGGTGACTCGATTTGAGCGGCCAACTTTCCAGCATTGGAGGACGAGCACGATCACGATCGCTGAGGCCGCTGCGGAGCCAAGAAGCATCAGAAGTACGTTTTTTGCCGACTGCATATCGTGCACTAGGGCGAGATTGTTGTAGATGTAAGTGTCTTTGCGCCAGGCTAGAAAGCACACCAAAGCCGCTATGGAGAGAAACGTGATTAAGAGCGGCTTGTGAGATCGCGTTATGCTCGTCCACCATTCTCTCGACTGAGCAAAAGAGACTCCTAGGCAGAAAAACGGGAAAGTATACCTTATGAGAGGTGATATGGAAAATGTCACAGGTGCAAGTGCGACTAGTATGACTGATACGAATAGGATCCAGGGCGACCGACGATTGAAAATCGAAAGAATTTTGACTAGAAGGAAAGAAACAAAAGCAGCCCAGATGAACCAATATGTGCCCGCGGAATCGTTTAGACACTGCAAAACGCTGCCTGGTTCGCTTGCAGACGAGCTAAATGCGGCCAACTTGGCTGTCTCTAGGAGAGCGTACCAAAACAGCATGGGCAACAAGAGCTGCATCGCACGATCACCGATGGCTTGAGTGAATGACTTTCGCAAGAGCGCTCGCCAAGAAAGATATCCGCTTATCGCCATAAAGAGTGGCATGTGGAACATGTAGATCCATTTGAAACATGGCGACTCCCAGAAGCCTTCATCTCGGTAGACGACATATTGGATCAGGTGACCGACGATCACCAAAGTGATGAGCACTCCTTTCGCGAAATCTAAACCTAGATCTCGATCGTTTGCCTCCGGCGTGCGCGCCCCGGGCACAGTCGATCCAGTTATTTTTGGCAATGTATCAAACCGAGCTGCCGAACATAGGTATAAGCTGCCGGTCACCTATTATGAAAGGCACTTCGCTGCTCCAGCTTTGCATCGCGCAATCAATCCATTCGGCGATAGCGGAGGCATTTTCCATCAACATTCTACGGCTCCCGAAAGCTGACGGAGGTCGATGACATGTTCAATTGTACGGAGGTGGGCGATCGGTATAGAAAAGAGGGGACCTGCTATACGAAGGTTTACCGATGGAAGCTCTACCCCAATTCGATCGGCTTGCCTGATCGAGCGGGCGCGTTGCAGCGTGTGCAACCGGAAGAGGTGTTTGCAACGCACTGCCAGGAGTCGCCATAGCGGCGTACCAACTCGAGCATGAGAGCCTGAACATATGCAGCGCAGCTTGCGCAGCAGCTCCTCCCACTGGGTGCATTCGGCGTTGCCATCACGAGCAGCTAGTACCCACCCTCCTTAGAGGGTGAGTCGTGATTCAAGATCGGGATGATACCCGAGGCAAGAGAAGTTCACCTTTCGAAAGGATCGCAAGGTCCTGGAGGCGCGTTGTCGTTCGCCGGCGACATTGCAGCGCGATTTGAAGCGGGCGCGGATAGTTTTGTTGGCGGCGGCCGGGCGCAGCACGCGGTCGATAGCCAAGGAAGTCGGGGTCCAGCCTCGGATTGTCAACCTGTGGCGGCATCGCTATGCCGACCTTGGCCTTGCAGGGCTGCAGGAGAGGCGGCGGCCTGGCAAGCAGCCGATCTATACGAAGGCCACCGACAAGCGGATTCTGCGGCTGTTGGACAAGCAGCCACCGAAAGGGTTTGCGCGCTGGACCGGGCCCCTGCTGGCCGAGGCGCTGGGCGATGTTAACGTCCAATATGTCTGGCGGTTCTGCGCAACCACAAGATCGACCTCGTGGCTCGCAAGTCCTGGTGCGAGAGCAACGACCCGAACTTCACGGCCAAAGCCGCCGATGTTGTCGGCCTCTACGTCGCCCCGCCCGAGAAGGCTATCGTGCTATGCGTGGACGAAAAGCCTTCAATCCAGGCTTTGGAGCGAGCGCAAGGTTATCTGAAGTTGCCCAATGGTCGCGCCTTGACCGGTCAGAGCCACGAGTACAAGCGGCATGGCACGACAACGCTGTTTGCGGCGCTCGAGGTTGCGACCGGAAAGATCATCGTGACGCATTCAAAACGGCGGCGCCGTGTCGAGTTCCTCGACTTCATGGACAGCGTCACCTCAGCTTTTCCGGACCGCCAGCTTCACGTCATCCTCGACGACCTCAAGATCCACAAGAAGAACGAGCACTGGCTAAAGGCACACCCCAATGTGAAATTTCATTTCACGCCGACAAGCGCATCCTGGCTCAATCAGGTCGAGGTTTGGTTTTCGATCCTGCAGGGGCAGTCGCGCAGCGGCGCTTCCTTCACCAGCCTTAAGCAACTCCAGGAGCATAGTGCTAGTGGTTCATCACAGTGATTTTGACTCTTTGGCGGAGGTTGGATATGCGCGGCCGAGTTTGGCGCGGGCTTTGTCGGTTGTGAACATCCATTTGATGCGGTCTCGTGCTTTGTTTCACTGCCGTTGCCATGCTGCGATCTCTTTTTCGGAGCCGTTTGGGGTCGTCGATGCGGCGGCCGAGACACTGGCGCTGCAGCACGCTGATCTCGCACTCGACCATGTTGAGCCAACTGGCGTGTTTCGGGGTGTAGTGGAATTCGAGGCGACGCAGGATGCGACGGGCCTCGGCGGGCGCAAATGCTTGATACAGCGCGCCGGCGGTGTGGATCGACAGATTGTCCTGCACGACACGGATACAGGCGGCATCGGGATAATGGACGTCGACGAGTTCACGCATGCAGTGGGCGTAGTCCACGGCGGCGCGGCGGTCTGTTATCTTGACGTTGCGCCAGCCGCGATGCGGATCGAAGGTGACGAAGAGATTGACGGTGCCGTTGCGGCGGTACTCATAATCGTAGCGCTCGCGCTGTCCTGGCCGGGATCGGCTGACGCACCTCGCCGATGAGCTGGACGGGGTCTCGTCGAAGCAGACCAGCGGCCGCTCGGGATCCGGCGCCTCGGAATAGAGATCGAGCACGTCCTCCATGCGGGCGACGTATTCGCCGTCGACATGGGGAATGCACCACATGTCCCTGCGTCATGGCTAGAGGTCGTTCTCGGCCAGCCGGCGACGCACGGTCTCGCCCGACAGGCTGTCGTGATCGGTGAGCTTGACCATCGTGTCGGCCAGCAGCGTCAGCGTCCAGCGTTTGCGGCCGGCGGGCGGCTTGGCGCATGCGGTCGCGACCAGCAGGGCCTCTTTCTTGCCCGTCAGCTTGCGTTCCGCGCCCGGACGCGGCTCCTCGCTCAAGGCCCGCTCCAGATTGCCTTCCACGAAGCGGCGCTTGGTCCGGCCGACGGTGGAGAGGCTGACACTCACGGTCCGGGCAATCTCCTCGTCGCGGCGGCCCCGATCGGCCGCCAGCAAAATCTGCGCCCGCTTGAGCTTGCGGGCGGCGTGTTTGCCGCCGCCGAGCATCGCCGTCAGTTCACCGCGCTCGGCTTGGCTCAATTCGACCCGATAACGTACATTCATGCTTTGCCTCCTTGTCGGAGGCCGGGACGAATCCAACGATGAGGCAAAAATCAGGCGCGCGTTTCACCGAGAAGCAGGGGCACTACCTCGCTTTTATCCATACCTATTTGTACATGTTCGGGCAGCCGCCCGCCGAAGCCGACATCCAGCGCCATTTCCGCGTCAGCCCGCCGACTGTCCACCAGATGATCGTCACCCTCGAACGGAACGGCTTCATCCGACGTCAACCCGGCGTCCCCAGAAGCATCGAGATTCTCTTGCCACCGGAAAACTTGCCCATCCTCGAATGGCTCGGTATCAAAACGTCAAAATCACTATGATGAACCACTAGACATCACCGTCCATGCCTCATCGGAGATGCCAAGGCTAAAGAAGCAAGCGCCGTGCCGCAACAAAGAAGATTGAGTCTGCACGCAGTATCTGCATGCGTCGCATTGTCGACATTTGGTTCGGAGCCGACAATCTTCCTGATACCAGACGCCTGTGGCGCGTACGCCGTTTCACTCTCGTGTGAGGGCACCCACCGGAAGGCATTGACGCAGACATCCTCAGATGGTGTGCCGGGGATATCAAGATGCTCAGAAAGTCGGGAAGAGAAAATTGACTGGCGTCACGAATGAAGATGTCCATAGCATCGAGGTGATCCCTAGCAATATAGTTCTCTCGCCTTGCTTTCCGCCAATGGCATCGAACACAAAACGTATCGAGTCAACCACGGCGGCGTCTCGGGCTGTCGCTGTCCTCCTTGGACGTTTCCTCCCTAGACTTGGGCCGCTTGTCAGTTAAGCGTCCTTTTTGCTTGCCCATCAATCCGAGCATTTAGCGCGGGTATGCGAGACTCAGGATTCGCGTTGATGCGGAAGGATACAGACCGCGATCAACGACTTGGACGCCAGGGTCGCCTGAGTTGGCATGCTCTGCGAGCGCCTCCTGTGCCTTGTGCTGGGGATTATGTTTTGGGCATGGACCTTTTGGATCCCGTAAGGATTCGTTCCAGTGCTCATGGACACGCCACTCGTCTGGGACACTGGAATTGGTGCCCGTCAGCAGCACGGAAAGCACGACCGAACTCCTCGCCCAACTCACTTCGAAGATCATCCGGCGGGAGCGATCCAGGCAGGTTTCTGCCGCCGACAGCAAGGACCCAGGCAGCGTTGCGGATTGGGCCGGATCTCCTCGATCACGGCGCGAATGAGTTGCTCCCGACCGGTCTCAATGCTCGGCGGTTGCTTCAATTGTTCCGGTTCGACCGGCATGCTTCGATTTCTCTTGTCATCAGCTGAAGGATTTGCCGCAAGAGCAGCTCGATTTGGCGTTCGGGTTGTCGAAGGTGAAGCCCGAGCCCTCCAGCGCCACCACGAAATCGATGGTCGTGCCGGCGAGGTGGTCATGGCTCTTGTTGTCTACGAACACCTTGACGCCGTCGCGCTCGATCACGGTGTCGTCAGGCTTAGCCTCGTCGGCCAGGCTCAACCGGTATTTGAACCCGGCGCAGCCACTGGCCTCGACCATGATGCGCAGGCCGCTCGCCGGCTGCGCCGATGCTGAAATCGTGCTCTTGACCGCATTCACTGCGCTATCCGTCAGATTGATCATGGCTATCCTTTTTGCCTGGGTCGTTTGCATGGGAATTGGCAAGTCGCATGCCAGCGCGCCCGAGCTTGACATTGCTCACCTTTTCGAAATCGCGCCTGTTGGCTTTGCGACGCGTGTAGGGTTGCTGACAAAGGTCTTTGAGGGATTGCGGCGGCTTTGCGTGTCTTTCTTTATGGATTCCGCCGATGAAGCGTAAGGAACGCGGCGGCAAGCAATTTGCATTGCGTGTCTAAGCCGGCCGAAGTGTCCGGTGATGAGCTTAGATCGGAGACCACTTTCATGACGAACACTGCGGAACAACTAGAACACGCACCGGGGGTCTTTGTGGACAAGATCTGCGCAGGCGGTCCGCCCATTCAGCTTGTTTTGCACAATGACGACAAGACGACTCTCGGTTTCGTGGTACGCCTGCTGCGCGAGGTATTCGACAAACAGGAGCGGGATGCCATTAGGCTCGCCAAACTCGTCTTGCAGCATGGCAAGGCCGTCTGCGGACGCTATCCTCCCTCAGTCGCAAAGGCGCTCCTCGAGGCGGCGCAAGAGCGTATCCGAGCTGAAGGATGTCACCTGCTGATCACGGGCGAAGCCGCGGGCGAAGCGGACGGCCCCGACCTGTCCGACGTGCAATTCGAATATGCCTTCGAAGCGCTTGAGTGGCACTTCACCAATATACCGCCGAGCGAACTCGTCACTACTGTGCGGCAATTCCCGGGCCACATGCAGGCCGATGTTCAGGTCGCGATCGATAAGCTATTCGCCGATCCGGTCCGCTTCTTCGGCGCCTATGAAGAACATAGGTACGAGACGCTTTCATTCGCTCGGATGAAACAGCGTGGAAAGCATGCGGTTTCGCTGGTGCCGCCGCAATATCACCAGGTTGATACTGGCGAGACGGCGCCGGTCAAATGCCTGTACAATGGACTGTGGCTTTGCCGGGCGAGCGAATTTTTCTATGCCGTCGTGCTCTCTACTGAGTTCGAGTTCAAGCAAGAGTCGAGGATCCGGATTGAAATCGCTGCCCCTGCGGGGTCTGGCGGCGAAGCCTTTGTTCAGCGCAGCTTTGACGAACTGGAACGGGCGGTGCACGCGGCACGTTCTTATCGCGGCAAGATCCTCTCATTCGAGAAAGGTGCGGATTACAGCGGCCGCTCAAGAGGCATCATGGTGCATCGATTGGCACCAGTGAGGCGCGAGGACGTGATCCTGCGGGAACAGGCTATCAAATTGCTCGATCGCAACGTGTTGAGTTTTGTCGCCACGCGCGGCGCACTCCGCCGATTCGGCCAGTCGACCCGCAAGGGCATCCTGCTCTATGGCCCGCCCGGCACCGGTAAGACCCACACCATCCGCTATCTCGCCACCAACCTACCGGGACACACCACGCTAATCATCACCGCCGAAGAGGTCGGTGAGCTGAGCGCCTATATGGCGCTCGCGCGCCTGCTGCAGCCTACCATGGTGGTGATCGAGGATGTCGATCTGATCGCCAGCAAGCGCGACGACTTGACATCATGTGAGGAGGCCGCGCTGAACAAGCTCCTAAATGAAATGGACGGCTTGAAGGAAGACGCTGACATCCTCTTCGTGCTCACCACCAACCGCCCCGAGCAACTCGAGGGCGCCCTGGCCGGTCGCCCCGGCCGCATCGACCAGGCGATCGAGATGCCGCTGCCTGATACGACCGGCCGCGACAAGCTGATCCGGCTTTACGGCATGGGCCTGCCGCTTGAGGCGAAGATCGTAGCCGAGACGGTGCGCCGCACTGAGGGCGTCAGCGCCGCTTTCATTAAGGAGCTGATGCGGCGCATTGCGCAATCATGCATCGCTCGTGACGGCGGAAACTCAGTGACCACAGCTGACATCGAGGAAGCGCTCGACGACATGCTGTTCACCGGCGGCCGCCTCAACGTGAAGCTCTTGGGTGGGGCCGGAGCGATGGCTGCGGGGTCTGAATGAAGGCGAAGGGAGGAAGATCACCCGCCAAGGGCTGCGCCAACTCCCGCATGCGCCGGGTGTCGACGACGCGTCTATGATTGATGAGCAGCGAGGCGGTCCGTGAACGCGAACCGCCGCGACGAGGCCGAAGCAACAATGACTGCCCGCTCGCCGGCTGCGCCGACGTTGAGATCGCGGTCTTGACTGCATCCATTACGCTATCCGTCAGGTTGCTTGTGGCTCACCCTTCCTTTGCATCAGTCGATTGCTTGCGAATTCGCAAGCTGCATGCCAGCGCGCGCTTGATAGTTCCCGTCTTTTTCGAATCGCGCAGAGTGGCTTTGCGACCCGTGTCGGGTTCCTGACGAGGCTCTTCGAGGGATCGCGGCGCGCTTGCGTGTTTTCTTTAAGTGTTACGCGGATGAACCATTCCAGTCGCGGCGGCAAACAATTTGCATTGCACGTGTTGCGCCGGCCGAGGTGTCCGGTGATGAGCTTAGATCGAGGACGATTTTCATGACTGCAATCGAGAACACCGCGCTAGGCCGGCTGGACAAGGAGGGGCGCCTGCTCAATGCCATATTCAAGGGCGGGACCACCAAGCAGGGCCGGTTCGGCTTTCGCGGCGATATCGCACTAAAATTCCAGACCCAGGTCGCGGACGAGAAGCGGCCGCCCCACTATTCGATCGAGCAGGTGCTGATGGTCGCGCAGGAAGGCGAAAGCAACATTCCGGTGCTGGCCGGCTATCTGCACTGCTTCGCTTATCTTGCTGATATCGCAAACGTTCTTGACGGCGCGCTAAGCCCTGGTGGCAGCTACTTCATGTTTTGCAACAACATAGACCTGTTGGCGAAATACCGAACCAAACTCGGTGATATCACCTTCCACGTGCTGCCGTGCGATGAATCCACTGTCTGGAAGGAGATGATGGACCTGGTCGGGGTCAACAAGAACGACATCAAGGAGCTCGATGCGGGCGGCAGGCTCGATTACTTGCTCGACGCGGCCAGGAATGTCGATGCATCCTATGACGAGATCTCCTACGAAGACGGGCTGAAGAGGATGGGGCCCGTCAAAAACCGCAACGAGAACCGGCCGGTCTGAGCGCTGGTTCAGCTCTCGCCGGTGGGATCCGTTCTCGTCCTACAACAAGCCGCACGCCGGTGACGCAGATGTCGCCGTCCAGCACCGTCAACGCGACCGGCGTGAGCCCGCTGCCCTTGCACCGGCCATCAACGCAGCGGCCGGTGCCGAGCTCGAAGGTCGAGCCGTGCTTACTGCGCATCAGCCGGATGCCCTTGGGATCGAGGAACTAGTTACGTTCCAAGTCCAGGTTGACCCGGTTATGCGGGCATTTATTGAGATAGCCAAACACCCGCTTGCCCCAGCGCACCACAACAATGGACCACGGCCTATGGCTTCCGTCCTCGTCGATGATCATGAGATGGAAGCCCATGGCTTGCTGGTTTGGGATGTCGTAGAAGCCGCAGATCGCATAGGCGGTATTCGGCTGCATCCATTGCTCATTCATGACAAGATGCCTTTCATTAATCACCCTGCGATCAGCCCTGCAAGAATCGCGCAGGGTGCCGGATCACCTCACCTTCTGGGGAATTCGACGCGCAGCGTCGCAAGCGCGACCACCACTAGGTGCGACCCGTGCACGATCGACGGGTTCGCGCGAGCACTGTCGCTTTACGGGGCTCACGACGCGCATCTCCGCGGCTGCTACAAAAAATTGATCTCTTCGCGTCCGACTTTGCCCACAATCCAATTCGGTTGCGTGGCCTCGGATATCCGTATGCCGGGTATCGACGGAATCGAGCTGTTGAAGCGCGTCAAGGCGAGCCGTGCCACCTTGCCCATCATCATCATTGCCGGCCATGGCGATGTCCCCCTGGCTGTCGAGGCGATGAAGTTCGGCGCCGTCGATTTCCTGGAAAAGCCGTTCGAGGATGACCGCCTGGTCGCGATGATCGACGCCGCGCTCCGGCAGGCTGAGGCCGGCGCCCGCGACGAGGGGATGACGCAGGCGCGGGTCTCTTCGCTGAGCGCGCGAGCGGCAGGTGATGGACGGATTGGTGGCCGGCCTCTCCAACAAGATGATCGCTCGCGACTACAATATCAGTCCGCGCACCATCGAGGTCTACCGGGCCAAGTTGATGACCAAGATGCAGGCGTCCAGCCTTTCCGAACTCGTCGGCCTCGCCATGCGGGCGGGAGTGCTGAAAAATTGAGCTGAATCAACTGACTCCATTCGGAGGACCTTATAAATGCGCGATGGACCAGATGCCCGGTCAGAAAGCCCATAGAGCGTGTGATGCCCTCATCTCCCAGAATGCCACTCGTTTACGTCGTCGATGATGACACCGACGTGCTCAGATCGCTCCAATTTCTCCTGGAAACCGACGGCTTCTGTGTCGGCACGTTCCGCAGCGCCGAAGCGCTCTTGAACGCCATGACCGTGGGCGGTGCCGATTGTTTGGTGATCGACTACAAGATGCCGGGCATGAGCGGTATTGACCTTGCTGGCCTCTTGCGCCGGCGCGAAGCCGACACGCCGATCATTCTCATCACCGGTTACCCCGACGCGTCTATTCCGGCCAAGGCAGCCACCGCCGGCATCCGTCACGTCCTCATCAAGCCCCATATTGAGGACAGCCTTTCCTCCCGCATCTGGGACGCGATCAACGGTGATCCCCAGCTCTGAGCGCCGTAAAAATCCCATCGCTCCGGGACTCTACGTAGGGCATCACCCTTAAGGCATGGAGCGGTATTTTCGGGCTCGGTTGGTCGGTTTACCAACGCGCCATTCGCCGCAAAGGAGATGGCTTATGCTCACCCCATCCGCCCCTTCCCTCAACATCAACAGGCCCGCTCCTAGCGCGTTTGCGCCTTCCAAACCGTTCTGCGGCCTCTCGAGCCACGCCGGCCTGATCGCCACTGAGTTCACCTACCGCAATGACGAAGAAATCTATGGCAAGGATGAGCCCGCCGAATATGTCTACCAGGTGATCCGCGGCGCCGTGCGCACCTACAAGCTGTTGTCCGACGGCAGCCGGCAGATCGGTGCGTTCCATTTGTCCGGTGACGTGTTCGGGCTGGTATCCGGCACCAAGCACCGCTTGGCCGCCGAAGCCATCATCGACACCACCGTGCGCCTGGTAAGGCGCCGCAGCCTCGAACAGGTCGCCGGCACTAACGTCCAGGTCGCCCACAAGCTTTGGACCATGACGGCGGGCGATCTCAAGCACGCCGAGGAAATGCTGCTGCTCAGTCGCAAGAGCGCGATGGAGCGGGTCGCCAACTTCCTCCTGGAGATGGATCGTCGCCTTGCAGTCGCCGGCATGATGGCGCTGCCGATGTGCCGCCGCGACATCGGCGACTATCTTGGGCTCACGTTGGAGACGGTCTCGCGCGCACTGTCGCAGTTGAACGACGAAGGCGTGCTGGGCTTTTCCGGCGCCCGGCAGATCGTGCTGCGCAATCGTCAGCGCCTGCGCAACATGGACATCTGATCTGCCTCATATGGCGAAGCCAAGTGGAGCGAATTCAGCTTGGCCGACGTCGATTGGGTCGATCCGGTCATGGCGTAAGGCGGCCAGGAAGGTCATGGTCTTCCAGCGGCCGTGTGGAACCTTGGCGAGAAGCCTGCGACCACGCGGTGCCCATTCCCGTAATGCGGCCATATCGGTTCTGGTCCAAGTCTCGTCGATGAAAACCAGGCGCTCAGGCTCGATGCGATCTTGATATTTGATCCACTGGGCTCGCCGCCTTGCGACGTCGGGACGATCGCGTTCGCCAGCCACTACGCTTTTTGGAAGATTCGCGCGCTCACGCTCACGTCGGACATCTTCGATTAGCTGGCGAAAGGCGTCCTCTCGTAACGGAGCGAAACCTGTTTACGCGTATTGCGCGTTCACTCAGCGCGAAAAACCTTCATAGACGAAAGCGCCCCGAATGGTTTCCGCGTCCTTTTCTGTGACGCCCTTGGCTTGGACAGTATCGTACCAGGTCGCGCGCACTTTTTCGGTCATGTCCGCGACGATCGCTTTCGCTTCTTCCTCTTCCTGGAGAAATCGCGCGCGTTGCGACAGAAGATTTTTCGCGTTCGCGAACCGCCCCTGGTCGCCCGCATCCATCGCAAGATCGCGCCGCTCCTGCGCGATGACAGGAGACGGTGCGAGATCATAGGCCGGCGAAAGCTTCCAGTGGCGGTCCTTCGCGATAATCGCGTGGTTGCGTGGGTGGTCGTCGATATTCGAGATCAGCGCATTGAAAAGCATGCGGCGAAAAAGCTCCGGCGCGTCGCGCTTTGGCTCTTCCACGACCGGGCGCAATTCTTCCGCGAGCAACACGTAGGACCAGCGGTCACGCATCTCCGCCGCCTCTTCCGCTCGAAGCAGCGTCAGACCGCTTATCGCCGCGATCGCTGCAGCACTCGTACGACCGCGATCTCCTTTGTGATGCTTTCGCTATCCTGCTCACGAAGAGCTTCGCTTGCACGGATAGCCGAACAATTGGGACGACGGTTCGCACTGCGCAGATCATGCTCTCGTGGCCATGTGGATCGCTCCGGACAGCGGCGCGCTCGTCCGACGGTAGTCGCGGGCAATGGTGTCGCTCCGGCGAAGGTCGCCTTGTGTAGCTCCGTTCGAACGCCGATCACCCCACATTCATGGGCTAATTTGATCAGCTCCAGTCAAAGAAAGGCAATGAGATCAAGCTACAAACGTATTTGTCGCCACTAACCAAACGCGACGCCCTGTCAGAATCTGGGGTGTCGCTATTGAAGTGGTTCGCGGTCCTGTCACCCCAGTGAGCTGCCGTCAACAAAACATGATCACTGTCTCCTCATTCGATTTTGCTGGCGGATGATGGCCTTGCGGATCTTTCAGCTATCCGAAGCCGCTCCAATCTTTCTCTGCCTTCAGTGGAGACACGGTTGGCGCTGTGCTTGAATGAGTCGTTCAAAAGACTTTGTTTTCGACTTGCAGTTACAGGTTGGATGTCGAGAACCAGATTCACCAAAGCTGATGTCAAACGCGCGGCAAGAGGTGTCCTCGACGGTGAAGGTAAAGTCGCGCGCGAGGATCCACGCGCCGGGAAACCTCGTCAGAGGGTTCGCCGCCACGGCCTCTTCATGCTTGATGTGGAGATCATCGAAGAGCTGGGTCTGCCCGAAAAACTTGGCCGTAACGTATTGCGGCAATTAGACAAACCTCTCCCCGGCCGGCGGAGGTTTCCACAACCCGTCTCGCTTTGTGGAGATCGGCGCTTTTGGCCCGCCGTTTACAGGTATTTCATGGAGGAGTTTGGCGGATTACCGTCGTCGAACATCACCCCCATAGCCCCAGCGATCACCTGGGAGGAGAACTTCGATGAAACCCCTCAAGCCCGAAGGCCTGGAAACACCCGGCCTCGTCTGGCAGCGGCGAAGCAAGCGCCGCGGCAGGAAGACGATAAAGCAACCAACTGACCCATACGTCGGGTACTGGGTATGTCGTCCCGATATCCTGGAGAAGGGTTATACGCTTAAGACGCAGCGGCTCTGGCCGCCAGCCGGGCAACCGTATTCGTTGCCAAGCGACGATGATTGGAAGGACATAGCGGCGAGCTGTCAAAAGCTGCAGAGCGAAATGCTGGCTTTCTCCAATGGCCTCATCATGTCGCCGGACGAGTTCGACGCCAAGAAGACTTTTGATGGGACGGTAGGCTCGCTCGTCGATATCTATTTGGCCGATCCGGATAGCCCTTTTCACAAGCTTCGATATGATACACGCAAAACTTATCGATCGCGCGTCCTCTATCTAAAGAAGATGGTCGGTCAAGCGCGCATCACGCCAGAAGCGCCAGAGGGTCGGAAACTCACATTCCGGGACTTCAATCGTTGGGCAGAAAATTGGGCCAAACCAAAAGTGGAAGGCGGTCCGCGTCGGGTTGCTCGAGCCCATGGCTATATGTCCTTTGTGAGGATCCTGTTCACGTTCGGAGCAATGTCAGAGCTGCCGCGCTGTGAGGAGCTTCACAAGGTTCTGTCCAAAATGGAGATTGAGAACCCGAGGCGCCGCAAGCAAAAGCTTACCCTGGAGCAGGCGGTTCTAATCATCAAAGAGGCGCACCGCCGCGGCGACCACTCGATAGCGTTGGCGCAAGCGTTGATGACTTCGTTCATGATTCGACAAAAGGACGTTGTTGGAGAATGGATACCAATATCAGAGCCGGGCTTGTCCGCCGTCACGCACAAGAGCAAGAAGTGGATACATGGCCTCATATGGGAAGAGGTCAATGCTGGTGTGCTGGATCACCGGCTAAGCAAGTCGCTACGAGGTAAGTTCGCGACCACAAATCCCGACGCCGGCAAAGGCGTGAGGGGAACGCTTGCGCTGTTTCCACTCGTCGTGGCGGAGATTGAGCGAATACCGATCGAGAAGCGCAGCGGTCCGATGGTCATTGCTGAGCACACGGGGCGGCCGTGGATTCAAAAGGTCTTTGCCGAACACTGGCGCGAGATCGCGAGAGCTGTTGGCGTTCCTGATGACGTGCAGAACCGTGACAGTCGCGCGGGTGCTGCGAGCCACGCAGAGAAGCAAGGCGCGAAGCCTGAGCAGATACGGCCGGCGCTTGGGCATGAGAAAATAGAAACGACGATGATCTACCTCCGCAACCAGGACGAAGGGCCGGACAATATCGCCCGTATAAGGTTTGGGGATGGATCACGAACGAAGTAACTAACGCACTCTAACGACGTGTAGTGTTTTCAATTACTTGGGCCTTTAATTCCGTCACGGATCATGTATCCGGCGCCGCGGATCGTGTGCAGCAAGGGCCGATCAAAGCCCTTGTCGATCTTGGAGCGCAGCCGCGAAATGTGCACGTCGATGACATTGGTCTGCGGATCGAAATGATAATCCCAGACGTTTTCCAGAAGCATGGTGCGGGTCACCACCTGGCCGGCATGCTTCATCAGATATTCGAGCAGGCGAAACTCGCGCGGCTGCAGCGTGAGTTCATCCTTGCCGCGCGCGACACGATGAGAAAGACGGTCGAGCTCGAGATCACCGACGCGGTAGGTGGTCTCCTCGGCCGGGCCGACATTACGGCGCGACAGCACTTCGACGCGCGCCTGCAATTCGGCGAATGAATAGGGTTTTGGCAGATAGTCGTCGCCGCCGGCGCGCAGGCCCTTGATGCGGTCGTCGACCTGGCCGAGCGCGGAGAGGATCAGAACCGGCGTGCGATTGCCCTTCTCGCGCAAGCTTCCGATCACGGACAGGCCGTCGCGCTTGGGCAGCATACGGTCGACCACCAGCACGTCGTAGTCGCCGCTCTCGGCCATCGATAGCCCCTCATCGCCATCGCTGGCGAGATCGGCGACATAGCCGACTTCACGGAACGCCTTGACCAGATAGTCGGCGGACTCGCGGTCGTCTTCGATGATCAACAGGCGCATCTGGGTGACGGGCGTAGGGATTGCTGCGGGGGCGCTCACAGGATTTGGTTCCTCTTCACCATGGCGCGGCCGCCCTGCACATGCAAGGCGACGGCGCGGTATCGCGATCAAGTGAAAAGAGCGGGCGATGAGGCTGGGGGACCTCACCGCCCTTAGGCCCTTCCGACGGAGGGGGGCGTATTCCGAAGGAAGGTTGCCAGAGGGAGCGAGTTTTGGACCCGCTCCCCGGAAGGAGACGTCGGCGGGGGCGACGAATGCCGGCGTAACCCTCCATCTGGTATCTAGTCCTCGTTTAGCCCTTCGCCAGCGGCACCGCGACGAAGCGCGACGAACCGCCGCTCTTCACGCGCATGAGAACGCTGTTCTTGTTCTCGGTCCGCGCGGCGTCGATTGCCTCACGGACTTCGCTCGGGCTGCCGACGGTCTTGCCGGCGACCTCAAGAATGACGTCGCCTTCCTTGAAGCCGCGCTCGGCCGCCGCACTCTTCGGGTCCACCTCGGTGACGACGACGCCTTCCCTGCCGGCGCCGGCCACGCTGTTGGCGGGGGCGACCGTCAAGCCGAGCTTCGGCACGTCGGTTCCCTTGGTCGCGCCGCCCTTGTCTTCCTTGCCGATGTCGGCCTTGGTCTCGATCGTGTTCGGCAACTGGCCGAGCGTGAGGTTGACGACCTTGTCCTGGCCCTTTTGCAGCACGTTGAGCTTGACCGCGGTGCCGGGTGCGAGACCGCCGATGGTGCGGGCGAGTTCCCTGGCATCCTTGACCGGCTCGCCATTGACGGCGGTGATAACGTCACCGGACTGGATGCCGGCCTTGGCCGCCGGACCATTCTGCTGCGGTTCCGCCACCAACGCGCCTTGGGCCTTCTTCATGCCGAGACTGTCGGCGATTTCGGAGGTCACCGGCTGGATCTGGACGCCGATCCACCCGCGGCTGACCGAGCCCTTGTCCTTGAGCTGGGCGACTACCGACTGCACCGTCGAGGCAGGGATCGAGAACGCGATGCCGACGCTGCCGCCGGACGGCGAGTAGATCGCGGTGTTGACGCCCATCACCTCACCATTGGTGTCGAACGCCGGACCGCCGGAGTTACCCTTGTTCACGGGCGCATCGATCTGGATGAAGTCATCATACGGACCGTTGCCGATGTCGCGGCCGGAGGCCGAGACGATGCCGGCGGTCACAGTGCCGCCGAGGCCGAACGGGTTACCGACCGCGAGCACCCAGTCGCCGATCCGCGGCTTGGAATCCGAAAGCTTGGCGAACGGGAAATCCGTGCGGCCCTCGACCTTGATCAGCGCGAGGTCGGTGCGCTGATCGGTACCGATCACTTTCGCGGTGTAGGTCTTGCCGTCTTCCATCGTGATTTCGACCTTGTCGGCGCCGTCGACCACGTGGTTGTTGGTCACGGCATAGCCGTCAGGCGAGATGAAGAAGCCGGAACCCTGACCCGTTACCGGGCCACGGGGGCCACGCGGTCCGCCACGCAGGCCCGGGGGCAAGCCATCCGGACCGCCGAAGCGACGGAAGAAACGCTCCATCGGCGAGCCCGGCGGGAACGGCGAGTCCTCGTCCTTGTTGGCGCTGTCGTCCTTGGAACTCTTGTCGGCGATGTTGATCTTGACCGAAATCACCGACGGCTTCACGCGCTCGACGATGTCGGCGAATCCGATCGGCCGCTCGACCTTGCGAACCTCGGTATTGACCTGCGCGTGCGCCGCGCTGGCAAAGACATCCGGGCCCTGCTGCGGCGAGAGACCATACACGGCGGCGCCGAGGCCGGCGACGACGGAAGCCATCAGCGCGAATTTGCGGGCGGAGAACAGCGAGCGGCGGGCTGCGCCGTGCGACTGTAGCGAGGAAAGATCGATGGGACGTTCGGTCATGTTTCTAAAATCTCCAGAGCGTGAATTCTTCATTCTTCTACGGTGCGGGGGGTGGCCACCTGTCAGGGCTGAAGATGGGGCCTGCCGCCTTACCGCGCGCTGGCTAGGGAATTAAAGTTTTGTAATGGAAGCGGTTGTGGATGCGGCAGTTTAGCGCAGGTAAATCAACCGTTTAAGACGACGCCTGGAAGCTTCTTCGCAACCAGTCACGAAAGGCGATTAGGCCCGGATCGGTTTCGCGGAACGGACGATACACCAAGTACCAGGCCCGCCCTTTGGGAACAGAAATCGGAAATGGCGCAACCAGGCGCCGCATCGCGATGTCGTCTTCCACATAGGGACCCAACCCGATGGCAATCCCGACGCCATCAAGCGCGGCCTGCAAGGCCATTCCGTAATTGGCAAAGCTTGGGCCGAGCGCCTTGCGGCGCGGTTTCACACCGGCTGCGGCCAACCACAATGGCCAGTCCTCCGGCGAATGCACGACCTGCAGCAAGCTCTCGTTGGCCAGATCCGACGGCTTGCCAAGCCGCTGCGCAATCGCGGCGGTGCATACGGGAAACAGGTCGGCCGAAAACAACGGCTCGGCTGCCAGTCCGGGCCAATCGCCATTGCCGAGCAGGATGCCGCAGGTCCAGTCGTCCTTGAAGGGGTTGATCGCGCCGCCAGTCGCGAGCCGCACCTCGATCTCGGGATGCGCGTCGTAAAAGCTCGCAAGGCGCGGGATCATCCAACGCATCGCGAAGGAAGGTCCGACGCCGATCGTCAAAACCGGCGCGGTCCGCATCGCCACGACCTGCTCGACGCTGGAAGCGATCAGATCAAACGCCGCCGTAAGGCTCGGCTGCAACGCCTTGGCTTGCGCGGTGAGCGCGAGACCGTTGGGGAGCCGCTCGAACAGCTCAATGCCGAGCCGGGCTTCGAGCAGCCGCACCATGCGGCTCACCGCCGCCTGGGTGACGTTCAGCTCCTGGCTCGCACCGACGAAGCTGCCGTGACGCGCCGCGGCCTCGAACGCGCGCAAACCATTGAGCGACGGCAGACGGCGCATGGGATAGCCCTGTTAGACTAACTTTTCCTTGGCCTATGGCTGAACTAAACGCGTTTGCGAAGCGCGTGTCAAACGCGCATTGAGCGGCATCGGATTTAACCGGACGACACCCATGCTCAGCCTCCCACTCGCAGCCGGATTCGCCGCCGCCATCGTATCGACCTCCTTCATCTCGGGTATCTTCGGGATGGCAGGTGGCATGATTCTGATGGGTATTCTGCTGATATTTATGCCTCTAGCGCCGGCCATGGTTCTACACGGCCTCGTGCAGATAGCCTCGAACGGCTGGCGGGCCTGGCAGTGGCGCTCGCATATCGATTCGCGGATCGTCGCCCATTATGCCGCCGGCGCCGTCGTCACAGCGGCCGCGGTCGGCGCCATGGCATTTGAGGCGAGCAAGGCGATAGCCCTAATTATCGTTGGCGTAAGTCCTTTCCTGGGACTTCTGCTTCCCGGCCGGCTCGCGCCCGATATTGGAAAGCCCAGCCACGGCAATCTCTGCGGCACCCTATGCACCGTGCTGCAGCTCTTGGCCGGTGTTAGCGGCCCCATCCTCGACGTGTTCTTCGTGCGCTCGCAGCTCGACAGCCGGCAACTGGTCGCCACCAAGGCCGCCGTGCAAGTGCTCGGGCACTTCCTGAAGGCAGCCTATTTCGGTCACCTGCTCGCCGGCGGCGAGACTGTGTCGCTGCTCGCCGTCCTCGTGGCAATTCCGCTCGCGATCGCCGGAACGCACCTCTCGCGGTTCGTGCTCGAGAGCATCAGCGAAACGCGATTCAGCATCTGGTCGCGGTACGTGATCGGCGCGGTGTCCGCCGTCTATCTGATTCAAGGCGTGGTGCTACTGTGATCCGCGCCGTGCCCATCGAAGGAAACCGGCGTCCCTCAGGTCTTCATCTTCATACGCACCGTCACAATGGAGGTCTCCAATGACCATCGCCATGCGACACGTCATCCTGCGCACCAATGCAACGTTCCTCCTCGCAGCATCCGCCGGCGGCATTGCAAGCGACGTGCGCGGCATCTTCTTCGGCCTTGGGCCGGTCGCGCGTGTCGTGGCCGAGGCGCCCTATGCGGGACTTGGCTTCATCGAGGCGCACGGGCTGGCATTCATCCTGGGCATACTGATGTGGCGCGCTCAGCCAGCGCGCGGCTGGCACCTCGCGGCTGCGGCTATTCATGCCCTGCTGGGGACCGCCAATCTGGTATTCTGGCAGCTCTTCATTGTCTCCGACATGCTGCTGGTCGGTTACGTTACCACGGCATTGCATGGTCTGTTTCTCGTGCTGCAGATGTCCGCCGCGATATTGGCCCGGATGCAGGACAGCCTCGCGGTTCACGCCGGTGCGTTTTCGTCCGGCCAACGATAGCTGAGACGCCCCATGACCCATGAACAGAAAACCGTTGCGATCGGCGCCGCCAGCGCGCGCTGACCATGGTGGCCGCAATCGCCGGCATCTCGCTGATCTGGGCGGATACCTTGGCCCTGACCGATGTCGCCGGCCGGCTTGCCTATACCCTGAAGGCAAACGTCCTTGCCGCGATCCCGCTGATGGTCGGCACCATTACCGTCGCCAACAACCGCTTCCTCAGCGAAGCGATCGATCCGACG
The DNA here is from genome assembly GCF_043203335.1 of Bradyrhizobium sp. RDI18. Lineage (NCBI taxonomy): Bacteria > Pseudomonadati > Pseudomonadota > Alphaproteobacteria > Hyphomicrobiales > Nitrobacteraceae > Bradyrhizobium > Bradyrhizobium sp. RDI18. The sequence continues at coordinate 2,864,122 of NZ_JBICRN010000008.1, forward strand.
CTGCACAAGGAGGATCAGGCAACGTTGATCAACGGACGTGTGCTCGACAACACGCTGCAGCAATATGTGCTGTTCGTGATCGGCACATTGGCCCTGAGCGTCAGTCTTGCGCCGGCCCAGATGAAAGTCATCGCCGCGGCAACCATCGTGTTCATCGTCGCCCGATTTGCGTTCTGGATCGGCTACCGGATCCATCCGCTCTATCGGGCATTCGGCATGGCGGCCACGATGTATCTCAATATCGGCATTCTCGCCTGGGCGAGCTGGAACATCCTGCGGGGCTGAATTGCATCAACTGAATTTTCCGCAGCCGGCGGGTGCCGCGCTCACGTCTTCATCTTCAGCCGGCCCATGAAGTCCCTTTTGCCGAGCGGCACCCCGTTGGTGCGCAGGATGTCGTAGGCGGTGGTGGCGTGGAAATAGAAATTCGGCAGCGAGAACGACATCAGGAAGCCCTCCGCGGTGAAGGGCAGCTTGTGATCACCGATGTGAAAGACGACGTCGTGCCCGGCGAGCGCATTGACTGCCTCCGGGTCCAGCCCTCCAGAGCCTCGCGGGTTTGCGCGACCAATCCCTGCAATCCCGCATAATCGTACGGCGTGTTGGACGCGGGCGGACGAAACTCTCCGCTTTGCACGCCCTCGATAGCGCCGCGCGAATGCTGGGCGACGGAGATGATCTGGAAACGCAGCGGCAGCATGTCGGGCGCCAGACGCGCCTCGACCATGGTCTCCGGATCGATGTTGTTGTCGCGGAAATGAACGAGGCCGCGCTCGAGGAAGCCGCTGACCGCGCCAAGGGTCTGCAGATAGTTCGCCACGCTGGCGTCGTAGAGTGAAAAGGCCATGTCCGGTCTCTCCTAGTTATGCTTGTTTTGACAGGGGAGTCATAGCTGACGCCTGCCCTCTTGCAATGGCGAGCTAGGACTTCTTGTCCGGCGCATCGGCTGCGAGCAAGCGCTCCAGCCTCGTCTGTTCCTCCTCCGTCAGATGCAACAGCGAAGGATCGGTCGCGCTGCCGGTATTCGAACGGCGGCGGCTGTGGAACCAGAGTGCCAGCCCGCCTCCGGCCAACGCGAGCGGCGGCAGCAGCCACAGCAGCAGCGTATGCGGCGTGAAGCGCGGCTTCAGCAGCACGAACTCGCCATAGCGCGCGACCAGAAAGTCGATCACCTGGCTGTCGCTGTCGCCGGACGCGATCCGCTCGCGCACCAACAGCCGCAGGTCGCGCGCCAGCGGGGCGTCGGAATCGTCGATCGACTGGTTCTGGCACACCATGCAGCGCAGCTCGCGTGACAGGTCGCGGGCTCGCGCCTCCTTTGCCGGATCGGCCATGATCTCGTCGGGCTGCACGGCGTGAGCCGGCCCGCAGAGCGTCGCGGCGACAACCAACACACATGCTGCAATGAGGCGTTTCAAGGCACTACTCCGCCGGCTGCAGCGCGCGGGCGGCCTTGGCCGGCTTGGGCGCGCCGACGCGCAGGCGGCGATCCGAGAGCGACAGCAGGCCGCCGAACGCCATCAGGACAGGGCCCCACCAGATCAGAAGCACCAGCGGCTTGTGAAAGATGCGCACTGCGATGGCGCCTTCCGCATTGGTGTCGCCGAGCGAAACGTAGAGCTGGCTGGCGCCACGGGTCAGCAGCGCGGCCTCGGTCGTCGACGAGTCCCGCGTGGTGAAGTTGCGCTTCGACGGCATCATCACCTGGAGCGTTTCGCCGTCGAGCGCAACCGTGAACTGCGCTATCATTTCACGGAAGTTCGGTCCCTGCCGTTGCGTGATCTCGTCGAGCTTCAACTGATAGCCGGCGACGCTTGCGACATCGCGCGGCTTCATCGTGCCGATATACTCGCTATTCCAGGTGGTCTCGCAGACGATGCCGATCAGCGCGACGCCAATGCCGGCATGCGCGAACGCCGTGCCCCAGGTCGCGCGCGGTAGCCCACGCGCACGGGCCATCGCGGTGGCCAAGGGAACGCGGAACAGCGCCGTGCGTTCGGCGAGATCAGTCAAGGCGCCGCCAATCACGAATATCGCAAGCCCGATCGCCAGCGGGGCGAGCGTGGCTCCGCCATGGGTCCATGCAAACAGCACCGCAATTGCGACCAGCGCCGCGATGCCGGCCGCGGTCAGCCGCTGCGCCGCGCCGAGGAGATCGCCACGCTTCCAGGCCAGCAGCGGCGCAAACGGCATGGCGACCAGGAGCGGCACGAACAGCGGCCCAAAGGTCAGGTTGAAAAAGGGTGCGCCGACCGAAATCTTGTCGCCGGTCAGCACTTCCAGCGCCAACGGATACAGCGTTCCGATGAACACGGTGGCGCAGGCGGAGGTGAGAAAGAGATTGTTGAGCACCAGCGCGCCCTCGCGCGAGACCGGCGCGAACAGCCCGCCCTGCTTCAGCGCCGAGGCGCGCCAGGCATACAGCGTAAGACTGCCGCCGATGAACAGGCACAGGATCAGCAGGATGAACACGCCCCGCGAAGGATCGGTCGCGAACGCGTGCACAGAGGTCAGCACGCCCGAGCGCACCAGGAAGGTGCCAAGCAGCGACAGCGAAAACGCCAGGATCGCCAGCAGGATCGTCCAGACCTTCAGCGCGTTCCGCTTTTCCATCACGACGGCGGAATGCAGCAGCGCGGTGCCGGCGAGCCAGGGCATCAGGGAAGCATTCTCGACCGGATCCCAGAACCACCAGCCGCCCCAGCCGAGTTCGTAATAGGCCCAGTACGAACCCATGGCGATGCCGAGCGTGAGGAAAATCCACGCCACGAGCGTCCACGGCCGCACCCAGCGCGCCCAGGCCGCGTCGATCCGGCCTTCGATCAAGGCGGCGATCGCGAACGAGAACGAGATCGAAAACCCGACATAGCCGAGATAGAGCATCGGCGGATGCACGGCCAGCCCAATGTCCTGCAGCACCGGATTGAGGTCACGGCCCTCGATCGGCGGGCTCGCAATGCGCAGAAACGGGTTCGACGTGACCAGGATGAACAGATAGAACGCAGCCGCGATCCAGCCCTGCACGGCCAGCACATGGGCGCGCAGCGACAGCGGCAAATTGTTGCCGAAGGCGGCAACCAGGCCGCCGAACAGCGCCAGGATCGACACCCACAGCAGCATCGATCCTTCGTGATTGCCCCACACGCCGGTGATCTTGTAGAGCAACGGCTTCATCGAGTGCGAATTCTCGAACACGTTGACGACGGAGAAATCCGAGGCGACGTACAGCATCGTCAGCGCCGTGAACGAGGCCGCCACGAACAGCAATTGCGCCAGCGCCGTGGAGCGAGCGACATTCATCAGTGCAGGATCGCCCCAGCGCGCGCCCAACATCGGAACCGTGGACTGGATCAGCGCCAGCGCGAGCGCCAGCACCAGCGCATAATGCCCGGCTTCCGCGATCACTTCGAAGTCCCCCGGACCGGCGCAGACGCCGCTGTGGCGCCCGGCTTGGCGCCGTAATCATCCTTCCAGTGCCCCTGCTTCTTCAGGGCGTCGGCGACATCCTTGGGCATATAGGTCTCGTCATGTTTGGCGAGCACCGTGTCGGCCTTGAACACGCCGGACGCATCCAGTGCGCCTTCGGCGACGACGCCCTGCCCTTCGCGGAACAGGTCCGGCAAAATTCCCTTGTAGGTCACCGGAAGCGTGGCGCTGCCGTCGGCGACGCTGAAATTGACCGCGAGATTGTCGCCGCGCACCAGCGAGCCCGGCTGCACCAGGCCGCCGAGGCGGAACCGCTTGCCGGGCGGGATATGCTTTTCCGCCGCCATGCTCGGCGTGGAAAAGAACACAATGGAGTCGCGCATCGCGTTCAGCACCAGCGCCGCCGCAACCGCAAGCACCGCGAGCGAGCCGCCGATCATGGTCAAACGCCGCTGCTTGCGCGTCATCAATATCCCCTGCCTTCGTCTTTGGGTTCCGCCATCCGGCCCTATCCATCAAGCCCGAGATTTTTCAGGCCTTCATTGAGCTGGCGCAAGCGTTCGGCATCGCCCGCGACCGCCTGGCGCGCTTCGGTGCGCGCGCTCGTCGCCTTGTCGCGTTCGCCCATCACCATATAGGCCCGCACCAGCCGCAGCCAACCCTCGACATCGCTGCCGTCCTGCTTCAGCCGCGCCGCCAGCCGATCGACCATGCCACGGACCATCGTCCCGCGGTCCGCCTCGTTCATGTCCCTGGCCGCGGCCATTGCATCATCGGAGAGCGCCGGCGCGACGGGGGCGCCGACCCGGGTCAGCGCCGCCTCGATCAGCGGCCGCCACGGCGCGTCGGCCGGCGCCTTTGACAGCATCGCCCGCCAGATCGCCGCAGCGTCGGCCTTCCGGCCATCCTGCTCTGCAGCGAGCCCGAGGAAATAGCTGGCCCTGGGATCGTCGGCGTTTTGCGCCACCGCGCGCTCGAATTCGGCCTTGGCCTCCGCCGTGACGACGCCGCCCGCCCTGGCAACCAGCGCCTCACCGAGATCGGAGCGGCGCTCGGCGCTGTCGCCGGCATGTTGAATCACGTTGCGGTAGGCTCGGACGGCGTCATCCCACCGACCGAGCCGCGCCAGCACCGGCGCCAGCACCGTCCAGCCGCGGCCGTCGGTCGGATTCTTCTCCAGATGCGCTTCGACTTGCGCCACCATGTTTTCGAGCGGCTGGCTGGCGTCCGCCATACGGGTGCGCGAGGCGAGCGGGAAATCACCGAGACGCGGCGATCCAAGCGCGAGGTAGAACGTCACTGCCGCGATCGGCAACCCCACCAGTGCTACGACAGCCGAGGCACGGCGCAGGCCAAGGTTGGCGCGCGCCGGCTGGTTGCGCTCGCCGTCCGCGGCGGCGAGCAGGCGGCGGCCGATTTCGACACGCGCGGCTTCGGCTTCGGACAAGCCGATCAGCCCGGCTGCGACATCGCGGTCGATCTCGGCGAGCTGATCCTTGTAGACGACCGCCTCGCTGCCGCCGGCCTGCGCAGACGAGCCGCGGCTCAATGGCCAGAGCACGGCAAAAATCGCCGCGACCGTCATCAGCGCGAACACAAACCACAGCGTCATCAAGTAGTTCCCGGGGGCGGAACGGCGCTTCCCAAGCCAGCGCCGATGCGCCGCTTTACACCACCGGGGGCAAGTCCGGCAATTGACAATTGCGGCAGAAAAACCGGAAGGGCGGCCAACCGTCGCCGGCGATCCGGAGTTCCTCAGCGCAGTTAGGCCAGGCCTCTCCGCCGGATCGCGGCTTGCAAATCCATTAACCCTAAATTGCAGCGGACCCTGCATGCACCGTCGAGCCTGGTGCGTTGGCCTATAGCGTTTGCACCAAGACGTAGGCGATGCTACACAATGGGGCTGAGGCATTAATTGCGTGCAGAGGCAGATCGATGCGATCCTGGAAGGCATTTCGACGTGGCGCTGTTCCGTCCAACCCCGTCAAAACTCCATTTGGCCTGAAACTCCGCCGCAGCGTTCCGCTTCTGTCACTTCCGCTGCTGTTGCTGTCATTTCCGGCAGCCGCCCAGGATGCAACGGAAAGGACAGTGATCGCGGCGGCAGCGCTACCCCGCGATCTCAGCCCCTGGGGCATGTTCATGCAGGCCGACGTCGTCGTCAAAGCGGTGATGATCGGCCTGGCCTTTGCGACCGCGGTCACCTGGACGGTGTGGCTCGCAAAGACGATCGAGCTGATCAAGGCGCGACGGAATGCCCGACACGCCCTGCGCGAGCTCGCCGACGTCCGGAACGTGGAAGACGCCGCGCGGCAGGTCCCCGAGGGCGCAGTTGCCCAGTTGCTCGAGGGTGCCCTGGCAGAATTGAGATTGAGCACCGATCGAATGGACAAGGAGGGGATCAAGGCAAGGATCGCCTCCCGGCTGCAGCAGATCGAGGCGGCGGCAAGCCGGCGCATCGGACTGGGCACCGGCGTGCTTGCGACCATCGGATCGACCGGTCCCTTCGTCGGACTGTTCGGCACGGTCTGGGGAATCATGAACAGCTTCATCGGAATATCGAAGTCGCAAACCACCAACCTCGCCGTGGTCGCGCCTGGAATTGCCGAGGCGCTGCTGGCGACGGCGCTCGGGCTGGTGGCGGCGATTCCCGCCGTCATGATCTACAATCTCTTTGCACGTCAGATCGCCTCCTACCGGGCGCTGCTCGGGGACGGATCCGCAGAGATCACGCGACTGGTCGGCCGCGACCTCGATAGCGGCACCGTGCTGGTGCGGCGGCACCTCACAGCGGCGGAGTAGCAGCCATGGCCGCCAGTCTGAACCAAGGCAACGGCGATCTCGCCGAAGTCCATGAGATCAACGTGACACCGTTCATCGACGTCATCCTCGTTCTGCTCATCATCTTCATGGTTGCCGCGCCGCTTGCGACCGTCGATATCGCCGTCGATCTTCCGGCGTCGAACGCGCAGCCGCAGCCGCGGCCGGACAAGCCGGTCTATCTGACGGTGAAGCCGGACCTGTCGCTTTCCGTCGGGAACGAAACCGTGGGGCGTAGCGCACTGCCCGGCGCGCTCGATGCAAGCACCAGCGGCCAGAAGGATACCCGCATTTTCCTGCGTGCCGACAAGCTCGTCCCCTATGGCGAGGTGATGCAGGTCATGAACATGTTGCGGGCCGCCGGCTACCTCAAGGTCGCCCTGGTCGGAATGGAGCAAGCCTCATCGCCATGATGCAGCTTGCGGCCGAAGATCGTTCCGACCTTCAACGATGGATGTTCAGCAGCTTCGCGGTGCTGTGCGTCTACGCCGGATTGACCGCCACGCTCGCCACCTGGCGCGACGCGGACGACACCGTGGCCGCCGATCCTTCGGGCGCGATCGTGGTCGAGCTGGCACCGTTGGCCGCAGCACCAGCGACGACGCCGACCGACATTGCGCCCGGTCCGGAGCAGGTGATGTCGGAGGCGCAGCCGGTGGCGAAGCCCGAGGAGACGCCACCCGATGAAACGCCCGAGTTGCCGCCCGCTCCCAATCCGGACGCGGCTGTGGCTTTGCAGAGCAAGCCGCAGCCTGACGTGACGACGCAGCAGCAGGCGGCGGCCACCACGACATCGGCACCGCCCGCGATCAACGAACGGATCGCACTGGTCGCCGTGGCACCGACCCAGGGTGTGCCGAATGACAAGAATTCGGAGGCCGTCGTGACATGGCGAACCCAGGTCCTCGCTTTGGTTGAAAAGAACAAGCGATATCCGGAAGCCGCGCGGTCGCGGCGCGAGCAAGGGACGGCGCAGGTGTCGTTTACGCTGGATCGCAAGGGAATGGTTGTCAGCGCGCGTTTAACTCAAAGTTCGGGATCCGGCGCCCTTGACGAGGAAGCGCTCGCGCTCCTCAAGCGCGCGCAGCCCTTCCCTGCGCCGCCCGCAATGTTTCCCGGCGAATTTGTTGTCGTGAGGCAGCCGATCCGCTTCACGGTCAAATAGGGCAGATAGCAGGCGGCATTCGACCGTCTGGTCACAGCATCAGTTCGATGCGTTAATGCACGACGGTCGCGCCGCCACCGAATCTGTAGTTCATCCCGATCCTGACACCATCACTGGTCACCCGCGTGTTGGCGTCAAACGCAACCGCCGTATTGACCGCCACAGGCGGCGTCGAACGCACCGAGCCGAAATCCATGTGGAGATATTCGAGCTTTGCGGTCCAGTTGCCTGTAAGCTGCTTCTCGAAACCGGCGCCGACAGCCCAGCCGAACCGATACAAGTGCCGATCCAGAGACGCCGTGGTTGCGATACCCGCATTGTCGAAACCTGCAACCGCCGTTGACGTCGTTATCTTGCCGAACGGAACGCCCGCGGTGGCGTAGGCAAGCAGGTCCGGCGTCACAAGCGTTCCGACGCGGCCGCGAACCGAGGCCACCCACCCCAAGCGATAGTCCAGGCTCGCCGTCACGGTGGCATCGAGCGGAGCGAGCGCCGGGTTGCAGATGTTGCCCGGGCAAGCGGTGGTGCTGCTTCCGCGCTGATTGCGATATTCAAGATCGCCTTCAATGCCTGCCAGCATCCGGCCCGACGTCCAGTTATAGCCGGCCTGTCCGCCAATACTGGCGGTATCGTGCGTGGACGACAGGCGGGCTCCGGCGAGCGAGGCACCGCTTGCAACGTCGTTGAACGCAGCGTTGGTAACGCCCTCGCCCCTCAAATATCCGACATTGCCGCCGGCATAGATGCCCGCCCAGTTCCAGGCCGCCGCTTCGGGCGCGGGGCTCTTGTAGTAGCCGTTGCCGGCCGGCCGTCTCGCCGTGCCGATCCAGGTGCCGGGCGGGCCGCTTGGCCGGTCGACACCGTATTTGACGTTGAGAAACAGCTTGAAGCCACGACCCGGCTGCAGGATCTCGTCCTTGTGGAATTGAACGGAGTTGCGAATGTTGGCGTTGAGCAGATTGTCGCCAACTACCCCGGTCGCGACCTCAACCGCGCCCCACGGCGAATCCTTCCAGAATTTCCGGTGCTCGAGTTGTACCTTCACCAAATCATATCCGGCGGTCGGCGTGTCGAATTGCGGAATGTCGTTCTGCGCAAACGCGTGCAACACGCCGACGCGCGCGAACCAATTGTCGTTGCGCCAGTAGACGCCGCCGCCAAGGCGCATCGGAGGAATGCGCGGCACGTTGCTGCCGTCGGTGAAGGTCGCCCGCACGACATCATATTGGCCATCGAGGCCAAGGGTGCCCTTGCCAAGTTGCGCGGCGTCCCACTGCCACGCCAGTTCGCCGCCGCGGAAAGTCGCGTCACGCTGATCGTAGTTGACCTGGATGTAGTCGGTGCCGGCGCCGCATGAAGCAAACGTTTCCTGACAAAAGATGCCGGTGGCGCGCGAGAAAATGAACTTGTCGTACGACGTGTAGTAGGCATTCGCGGCGAACCTGAAATCGCCATCCGTACGTTTCAAGCCGATTTCCGCGGTCTGCGCGGTTTCGATTCCGAGGTTAGGGTTGCCGATCTTGAACGTCTTCTCCGAACCGTCGGGACCCTGGGCGAACAGTTCGAGAGCGCGCGGCGCACGTTCGATCCGTTGCAGCGTCAGGCTGGCTTCCAGCGAGGATGGAAGATCCTTGATGATGCCGAAGCTGATGCTCTTCGGCATGAAGTCGAGCTTGGCGGCGGCCCTGCCCGGCTCATCCGGCGGTGGGAGAAAGTTCGGCGGGAAAGTGAATGCCGTTCCCGCGACATTGACTCCCTCGATGCGGCCCGCCAATTGCGTGCGCAGCGTGTCCGTGTGCCTGACTTCATTGAGGAAGTACGCTGCCGCCGTTCTGGTCTGGGCCGGAAGCAGGATCGCCTGCCCTGCCGTATCCAGTTGCTGGTAAGCACCTTGCGCACCGAAAATGCTGGTCAGAGGACCGATCGGCGTGGCGAGCGGCGCGAGTTCGAACTCGAGCTTGCCCTCGGTCTGCTTGCTCTTGAAGGTTGCGGTAATCTCCTGGAAGCCGGTGGTGGCGAGCACCGTCTCGTCGTGCCGGTACTCCGAATATCCGGTCCAGTACCTGATCGCGGCAAGTACGCTTGCGTCCGGGCGATACTCGCCCTTGGAACTGATCTTGGTTTGCTCGAGGTCGTTATGCTGACGGGCATCCGCGGTCGCAATACCGGGGACATAATAGTCGCTGGTGAAGCGGGAGACGGCGATGCCGGCATAACCGCCGTCGAAAAGCCAGGAGCCGCCGATCGCAGCGCCTGCGCTTTGCGAAGCGGAATTCGGCTGCTTGCCGTTGAAGGCAGGCGCCGGGATTGGCGGGACCAGATATGGGTAACTCGGGACGCTGTAATCGCTGGACGAGCGCCCGTAGATGTCGGCATGAACGGCGGCGTTGCGGCCGCCGGCATCCAGCAACAGGCCGCTCTCCCATCCCTTGTTGACGCTTGTCACGCCCGACCTCAGTTCTGCAGCCATCCCCCCGAGCGGCGCAGCGGTCGGAATCCGGTTGTTGTTGACGTCGACGACGCCGCCGACGGCTTGCGAGCCGAAGCGGAGCGCACCCGGTCCGCGAATGACGTCGACCTTCTGGATGGCGAGAGGGTCGATCGGCACCGCGTGGTCCTGCGCGATGTCGACACGTCGACCGCACCGACGCCGTTCTCCTGAATGCGGACCTTTGCGTCCGACAGGCCACGCAAGATCGGGCGCGACGATTCCGTGGCAAGGCCTGCCGAAGTTGCGCCGGGCATATTGGTGAACAGGCTGCCGAATCCACCGTTGCTGCTGCCGGTCTGGATCTGGTTGCTCCCGATCGTCGACAGCGGCGCGAATGGCGGATTGAAGGGCGACGTTGGCGCGGGCGCGGGCGTTGGGCCCGGCAGCGGTGCCGCCACGGTCGTCGAACGCCGACCGGGCTCGCTGCGCGCGGCCCGCCGCGCGGGTTTAGGCTGACGCCCCTCGACGGTCACTTGCGGCATGTCGATTTCCGCCGGCGCGCTCGGCGTGGCTTGCGGTCCGGCCGCCGGGGCCGGCGCGGTCTGCGACGGAGCCGGCTCCGCCGGGGCTTGCCCCGCTGCCGGCGGCGCCGGAGCGGCTGATTCGGCAGACGGCGCGGCCTGGGGCGTCGGTAGCGCGGGCGCTGCGGTTTGCGCGAGCGCCGCAGCGTGACTCAACCAGACCACGGCCAGTGCCGATGTGCCCGCAAGGGCCATTCGCGTCGCGCGCATATTCATCCCCAACCGATCGCGCTTCAGCAACAGCCACTTGATAAGCCGCAACACCAAAACGTAGGTAAGGCTACATGTTAATGCTGGACCGTTAACTGTCAAGATGCTGCGAACGAGTCGCAATTCCAGGCGCCTCGCCTGTTGCAGACCGGGACAAGCCGCCAACTTGCAATGTGGTCGGCAGCACGCCATGGTCGCGCCTCGTCTGGATGGATTCGCCTGGAAGGTGCAGTGGTGCGTAAGCCCTCGACAAATCGGGCCAAACCGATGCAGCCGCTGCCCGCGGAACAAACGCAGGCGCGCCGCTTCGGAAAGGCACGATCGGCGCGATCGACCGCGGTTCTGGAAGACTATGTCGAATTGATCTCCGATCTGCTCGGCACGACCGGCGAGGCGCGCCCGACCGACATCGCCCGCAGGCTGGGCGTATCGCACCCGACGGCGATCGACACCATTGCGCGGTTGAAGCGCGAAGACCTGGTTACGGCCCGCCCTTACCGCGGGGTGTTCCTGACCGAAAAGGGTGAGACCCTCGCCAAGCGCGTCCGCGCCCGTCACCGTCTGGTGGTCGACGTCTTGTTGGCGCTCGGCGTTCCGCAGGAAGCCGCGGAGGCCGACGCCGAGGGCATCGAACATCATGTTTCCGATGTGTCGCTGAAGGCCTTCGCCGAATTTCTTCGCGGCGCCAAGGATCGACGCAAGTCATGACGCGGTAGATCAGAGGCGGCGCTAGCCGGCTTTGGTCGCTTTACGCTCGCCGGTCACGGCATTTTCGGCCGCCCGGCTCATCAGCGACGCGTAGTCATGGCCGAACAGGATTTCGCAGAAGCGGATCGCCGCCTTGGCCTGCATCTGCCGGTAGGCACGCGCCCTGGTGTCGGCGCCGCGCAGCGCCTGCACCAGGCTCTCGGTGGAATGCTCGACGTAATGCTGCAGATCGGAATAGGTCCGCAGGGTGACTTCGTTGATGGCGAGTTCGCTGGCATAGGTGCGGCACACCGCCACGAAGTCGATCAGGGCGGCGATCTCTTCGACCTCCGCGGCGTCGATCTTCGGCGCCGAAGCGATATCCTTGTCGGCGCGCTGACGCAGGATGCGGCGGACCCGGCCGGGCACGCTCTCGATCTCCGACTGCAGCGAATTGGAAATATCGGCCCGGATCGACGTGAGCTGGCGGCCCCACGCGGAATCGTTGCGCAGATCGAGCTCGGTGCGCAAGCCCCGCACGCCATCGTGCAGGATTTTCAGTTGGTCGCCAACATTGTCGAAATGGCCACGCCTGATGTCCGTGCGCAGGCAGGCCGTGAGAAACGAGAGATCGTGCAGCGCGATCGTGACGGCGATGCAGTAGGGCGTGGCCGCCACGCGGATCTCGTCGTCGGAGGCCGCCATCTTGACCGCGAGACGGATGATCTGCCACGGCGCCGCCAATCGCTGCATGATCAGCGACAGCGCGAACGGCAGCAATTGCGGCGTCTGCAACGACGGCACGTTGAGCGCCGACGTCACCGTCTCGAGCTGGGAGGGCGTCAGCACCCGAATCTGGCCGGGAAGCCGGCTGCCGAGCGTCTCCATCGCCTCACGGGCCCGCAGCACCGCGCCGATCGACAGCAAATCCTCGACTACATTCGGCGAGCCAATGCGCGAGAGCGCACGATGCCTGTCCTCGCCCTGCACCGGAGTGGCGATCTTGACGATCGCCTCGGCTGCGGCGAGCTGGAATTTACGAGTCGCGGCTCCGAGACCTGCGGTGGAGCCGCTCAGCCTGATTTCGCTGAGTGTCGTTTCGAATGCGCGCACGGCCTCGGGCGCGCCATCGCGGCCAAGCCATTGCCAGACCGGCAGCAACGACGCGCGCCGGACCTGCCCGGCGCGCACCGGAAAATTGCCCTCGACAAGAAATGGCTCGAGCGGACCGTACAGCAGCCGCGCCGGATCGTCGGTGCGCGGACGCGCCTCGTCGTCGTCTTCCTCGGTCCCGCGCACGACCTTGCGCAATTGCTCGAGCACGAAATTGGCGACGGCGAGGTCTTCCCCACGGTCGATGGCGCGCTCGAACTCCCGCATCAGCAGCGCCTGCGATTGAGGCGGGAGCTGGGCGAGATAGTCCCTCAGCCGCTCTGTCGATGTCTGGCTCATTCGCCTGGTGTGGATATGTTTGTGTCACGCGGACGGCAAAGCGCGTCCACCGCCGATTTTAGAAGTGTGCGCGTTAAGAAGCCGTTTAGGAATAACGAAATCGCCCCGGGCAGTGCCGGATGGCGCCCCTTCAATCCCAGGCAATTCAGCCCGATAAGGCGTTCATACCCCCGGCAACACCAGCTCTGCCCGCAGCCCGCCGATCGGGGCGTCGCCCAGGACAAGGCTACCGCCATAGAGACCGGCGAGATCGACCACGATCGAAAGCCCAAGCCCGGAGCCCGGCTTGGATTCGTCCAGGCGCTGGCCGCGCCGGGATACCTGCGCGCGCTCGGCAGCGGATAATCCGCGGCCATCGTCATCGACGATGAGCCGCAGCCGCGGCCCGGTGCCGGGCTCGGCCGGCGCTTCCGCGCGCACCTCGATGAATACCTGCGAGGCCGCCCACTTGCAGGCATTGTCGACCAGATTGCCGGCCATCTCCTCAAGATCCTGGCGCTCGCCGCGGAACTTTGCCTGCGGGTCCGCCTTGACTGCGATCTTGACGCCACGATCCCGGTGGATCTTTTCCATGGTCCGCCGCAGCGCCTCGATGGCGGGCGCGACCTCGGTGACGGTGCCGACGATGGTGACGCGCGCGGCGATGCGTGCGCGCTCGAGGTGATGCGCGACCTGATCCCGCATCACAAAAGCCTGCTCCAAAACCTTGTTCGCAAAGGGATCCACCGTGTGGGCGGAGGCCTCGTTGACGATCACCGACAGCGGCGTCTTGATTGCATGGGCAAGGTTGCCGACGTGGGTGCGGGCGCGCTCGACGATCTCGCGGTTGGCGTCGATCAGCGCGTTGGTCTCGCGCGCCAGCGGCGCGATCTCGACCGGAAATTGGCCCTCAAGCCGTTCGGCGCGTCCGGAACGGATGTCGGCGATCGATTCCGAAATGCGTTTGAGCGGCGCCAGCCCGAAGCGGACCTGGAAGATCGTGGTCAGGAGCAGCACGATGCCGAGCGCTGCGAAGGTGCCGCCGAGGTAATAATCGAAGGCGCGGATTTCGTCGAAAATCTCGGATGCGTCGCCGGCCACGCTGACCAGAAACTTGCCGTCGGCGCCGAGGTCGACCGGCCGCTCGACCACCCTCAGATCCTGGCCCTCCGGACCGTCGACGTAACCGAGACGGATCCCGGCCGGCGTCAACTCCGCGCCGATATCCTCGAGCTTCGGCAGCTTCTTGTCCCATAGCGAGCGCGAGGCCTTTGTTTCGGCCTTTTCGTCGGTCCGGACGATCTGCCAGTACCAGCCGGACAAGGGCAGTTCGAACAGCGGTTCGCCGAGCGACTGGAACTGTTGGTCAGGCGGCTCGTCCGGCGTTGCGACTTCGGCGATCAGGGTGCGGAGGTAGAGGTTGAGGCGGCGGTCGAAGGCGCGCTCGGTCGCGTTCCGGTAGACCGATGACAGGATCACGCCGGTGATGACCAGGATCACGACCACCCACGCGGTCGCCGACAGGAACAACCGCGTGGCGAGCGAACTTCCGCGCATCAGAACAAGATCCCGAAAAGCGTACCCCAGGCTCCAATCCTGCGGATGGAGACGGGCCTTCGGATAAGATCATGCTCGAATAAAAGAGCAAGGCTCATCAGGCGCCCGATGAGGGCGGCGTCAAGAGATAGCCGAGCCCACGCACGGTCTGGATGATGTCGACGTCGAGCTTCTTGCGGATGCGGCCGACGAACACCTCGATGGTGTTGGAGTCGCGGTCGAAGTCCTGGTCATAGAGATGCTCGACTAGTTCGGTGCGCGACACCACGCGCCCGGTGTGATGCATCAGATAGGCCAGCAGCCGGTATTCGTGCGAGGTCATCTTGACCGGATTGCCTGAGACGCTGACCCGCCCGGTGCGGGTATCCAGCGAGACCGGGCCGCAGGTCAGTTCCGACTGGGCGTGGCCGGTGGAGCGGCGCAGCAGCGCGCGAATGCGCGCCAGCACTTCTTCGAGGTGAAACGGCTTTGCGACATAGTCGTCGGCGCCGGCATCAAACCCCTGCACCTTGTCGCTCCAGCGGTCGCGCGCGGTGAGGATCAGGACCGGCATGGCGCGGCCGTTGCGGCGCCACGCCTCCAGGACCGAGATGCCGTCCATCTTCGGCAGCCCAATGTCGAGCACGACGGCGTCATAGGGCTCGCTGTCGCCCAGATAGTGCCCCTCCTCGCCGTCGAACGCGCGATCAACCACATAACCGGCATCCGTCAAAGCCGTCGTAAGCTGACGGTTGAGATCCGGATCGTCCTCAACAACAAGCAGGCGCAAGCTGGCCTCCAATAGTGAGCCCTACAATATCAGTTCTCATGATGAGGCTCAGCGGGGTGAACGGGCCATGAACGAGGCACACCGGGCAGTGCGACTTTTTCGTCATGACGCTTTTCCGCGGGCCCGGGCGCGCCCGCAAACCGTAGGCCCCAACGCCTAACATGCCCGATCGGATGCCCCAAGGGGGCTCGGCAGGTTGCTTATGGCAACGGCTCCCGAAAAGCAGGGCCCACGGCCCAGCCGCGCGGATAAACACCCTGGTCGCGCAGCCTCGCTCAATCCCTTACGTGCGGAAGAATATGAACCAGACGATGCCAAGGATCAGAATCGCGAGCCCGGTCGATACCGTCAGGAGTGCAAGCACGGACGGACCGGGCTCGGCTTGGCGCGCCTCGGTCGGGGTTTCGACGATCTGGCCATGTCGTTTCGTTGCCATGGGGACCTCTTCAAGTAAGTGCCTGTAATGTCAGCGAATGCTCCGACATCGCCTGCGAAAGCAACGCATGATCGAAAGTGATGTTCCGGGTATTGGGCCGTGCCGCGCGGCCGCCATGTTCAAAAGGTCGCAGGCCCGCCGCCGCAGAACGGCCCCCTCGAAGGTTAACGCCGTTCCGAGATTCCGTAGCCCGGCGTGTTTGAGACGGGGTGATCCGGTGGTATCCTTCCCGTTCGTCTGTTGCGTATTTTTTCGGAGTAGCCCATGGCCCCCCGCGCCAATTGGAAGGGTTTTCTGCGCCTGTCGCTCGTGACCTGTCCTGTCGCCCTCTATCCGGCGACCTCGGACACCGAGAAGGTCTCGTTCAACCAGATCAACCGGAAGACCGGCCACCGCATCAAATACGCCAAGGTCGACGCCGAGACCGGCGAGGAAGTCGCCAGCGAAGACATCATGAAGGGCTACAAGATCGATACCGACACCTACATCGAAGTGTCGAAGGACGAGCTTGACGACATCGCGCTGGAATCGACCCGCACCATCGAGATCGACGAATTCGTTCCGAAATCCGATATCGACGGCCGCTATCTGATCCGCCCCTATTATCTCGTGCCGGACGGCAAGGTCGGCCACGATGCGTTTGCGGTGATCCGTGAAACAATCCGCAGCATGGACAAGGTCGCGATCGGCCGCGTGGTGCTGACCAACCGCGAGCACATCATCGCGCTGGAGCCGCTTGAGAAGGGGCTGATGGGAACGCTGCTGCGTTACCCCTATGAAGTGCGCAACGAGCAGGAATATTTCGACGATATCCAGGACGTGAAGATCACCAAGGATATGCTTGATCTGGCAAAGCATATCGTCGAGCAGAAATCCGCCTCATTCGAGCCCGAGCAGTTCGAGGACCGCTACGAGCAGGCGCTGATCGATCTGATCAACCAGAAGCGCAACGGCCTGAGCACGAAGGCCAAGGCGGCGCCGAAGACCAGCGGCAACGTCATCAACCTGATGGACGCGCTGAAGCGCAGCATCGCCAGCGAGAAAGACGGCACCCCTGCCGCCGCCAAGGCCAAGGGCAAGAAGCCGAAGAAGGCCGCCGCGGGCCAGCGCGAGATGCTGTTGCCGATCAGCGGTAGCGGAAAGCGCGCCGCCAAGGAAACGGCGAAGGAAACGGCGAAGGAAGCGCCGAAGAAGGCGGAAAAGCCGGTGCGTACCGCCGCCCGGACCAAGAAGGCCGGATAATCGGGCAAGGAGCGCGATAGATAGAACCATCTAGCGCGCGATGCCGTGGTCGACCCCGTTCGATGATCCCATACCGCTTCGCGGCGGCCGTAAGCTCGCTACGCTGCAGCAGGCCGCCGACTATGTCATGGCATTGCCGGAGGAAGTGCAGCACGAGGCGCACTGGCAGGTCGCGGTGGAGAATCTGATCAACGCGGCCGAGACCGGCGGCGGCTGGCTGATGTTCGCGCGGATCGCGATGCTGCGGGCCCTCAATGCGGACCCAAAAGACAAGTAGCGCCGGTTTCAATCCCCGCCGCCGTCCCCGTCCCCGCTGCCAAAGTCCAACCCGCCATCGCAACCACCAGACGACCGGTCGTTGACCATCCAATCGATCAACAAGGCTGCGACCAATATCACGAAGAACACGCGCCACGGATTTTGCTGGCCATAGGCCAGAATTGTTGGCCACCAGGACACCAACAGCGGCCCAAATAGCAGTTCCGGCATGTGTGTCCGTGCGGCCTTGCCGCTATTTGAGCGAGGTGCTGACGTCGCTGAATTTCGTGCTGAGCGTGGTGCCGATGCCGTTGACGGCGCTGACGATCACGATGCTGATGCCGGCCGCAATCAGGCAATACTCGATGGCGGTAGCGCCGCGTTCATCGCCGACAAATCGTTCCAGTATTCGACGCATGGACAAACTCCTGTCGACGCTCCCCGAAATTCTCCCGCGCCATACTGCCTAAACTCTAGGTCGGAACGGTTGAAGAGGCCTTGCGGAACAGAATGAACGATCGATTAAGGGCGACGAGGAATTCCGTCCCGGAATCCTACGGTACGGAAAATTTACCATCGATTGTGTGCCGGCCAGTCACCCTCGCCCGATCGGCGTCTTGCGGAGTGAGCGCACATGATTGCGCAGAAGCGCGAAGCGGAAGGGAATTACATCGGTCTCTTGCACGACGAGACCGAGGAGCAGCGCGCCGCCGACATCTCGGCGGCCGCGAATTACCCTATCCTGGATCAGGTACTCGACCTGATTGCAGCGATGCTCAGCCGCCGCAGCAAAGCGAGATAGTCACCCCGCCCGCCACGGCGTTGAACAAGGGACCGGGCAAGAGCCCGGCCCATGGATCGTTCTCAGAAGTTGCGCTGGGCGCGGAACTGGAGCAGGACGGTGTCCTGATCCTTGAACTCGTAGAGCGCGTTCGGCTTCGGAGCGGTCGCCGTGAACACCGAGGAGCCCGACATCTTCTGGTCGAGATGGAACCACTGGACTTCGCCCGAGAAGGTCAGGTTCTTGACCGGGGTCCAGCGGGTGACGACGCCGAGCTGCGAGACGTTGAAGTCGGGGTTGCAACTGTAGGTGCCAGCCGCGGAGGCAACACCGGTCTGCCCCCCATGGCTGGCGGCAAAGGCGTTGCAATAAGCGCCCTTGGCCGTCGTGGTCCCCGCACCCAGCAGGTTGTCGTCGGCTCCGCCATCATACCTGACGGAAGAGTAGCTGCCGAACAAGCTGGTCGACCAGTACGGATTCCAGTTGTGATTGAACGCGCCGCGAACGCCCCAGGCCGTCGTCAAAGCGATACCGCCGGTACCGGCCGCACCCGGGAAGTAGACGCCATCGGTGGTCGCGCCGAAGCCCACGCTCTGGTAGCCGAAGCCGCTATCGCCGAACATCGCAAAGTTGGGCGAGGTGCCGCTGGTGGCGATGACGTACTTGGTGGCGCCCTTGGCGTAGGATACGTCGAGCTTGATATCGTCGCCTGCACCGGTCGGAATGTTCTTGATCTGCAACGCCGCCATCACCGCGCCGCCCCACTTGCTCTCGGGGTGGCCGCTGATTTCGGAAAACGCGGTCGGGACGGCGCCCGCGCCGAGCGTGTTGTACGAACCGCTCACTTCATGCGCGGCCGCCGACAACTGGAACAGACCCCAGGCCTGGTCCACCCGGATTCTGCCGACGATGTCCGGAGCGTGCGTGCCGGCATAGGCATTCGATCCGGTGCCGTTGGCGCCGATCGCGCTGGGGATGCTCAGATTGTAGACGGCGGTGCGATTCCATACGGTCGGGTCGTCGAGACCGATCGAGCCCGATACGCCGTTGCCGAACTCGGCGGTGTACTGGATGTTGTTGACGCCGGTGTCGGTGTTCTGACCGCCGAGCAAGGAGGAGTTAATATTCCCCGGGAAACCCTGCCACGGCGTGGCATAGGCTGATGCGGACTTACCGAAGGTGAAGCCGGCGAACTGGATGAAGAGATATTCAACCGCGACGTAGCCGCCGCCAGGGATGGACAGCGCGTTCGCCGCTCCGCCCGGAAACGCCGAGAGCGTGGTCGGATTGGAGCTGCCGAAATTGTTGAACTGGAAGTCGCCCTGGCCGAAGGTGCGGACCACGCCGTACTCGGTCGCGGTGCGGGTATCGATCGTCAGCGCCATACGGGAGCGGGCGACGAAGTAATCGCGGTAGCGGTTTTGCTGGCCAAGGTCGCTGCTCCAGGCCGGAGCGCCGTGCGCGCCGCCGTTGAAGGTGACGTCCGCACGCAGATAGCCGCCGATCTTGATGCAGGTGTCGGTGCCTGGGATATAGAAGAAGCCGGCGCCGTAAAGCGAACAGACCCTGACATATTCGACTGCCTTGGCCTTGACCGGAAGGTCGGCCGCCTGTGCGCCGCCCAGGGCGACCAGCCCCGCCGCCGAGCTTAGAATTAAAGTTCGCGCTGTTTTCATTGTTATATCTCCTGCTCGCGATGCCCCGCGACCTATGCAAATTGTGTCCCGCGATGCCCCGCGCTTCATGCAAATGCATGCGCACACACCTAGTGCAAAAATCTCCAGCGAGAATGACAAGGCCGTGAAGCCGCTTCAGTTGGCCGGCGGCTGTGACGTTTTCGCAACGCAGCAGCGTCGAGCCGGGTAAAAGCGATCCGCTTTCACCTGCAGCTCAGGCGCTCATAGCAAGAATATTCTCCCGCGGTTGGCGTCCCTTTTGGCTTGAGCGGCAAAACGCATATCAGCACTTCCGAACGCACGCGCCGTCCGCGCTTTACCGGGTCGGAAAATCCTGTCCAACTGTCGCAAATCGGCTGGACCGAACCGGCCCGTATCGAGGGGAGAAGACCGTCATGAAGCTCGGCGCCGCCATCGCAGAAATCATGAAGCGCGAGGGAATCGAAATCCTCTGCGGCTATCCGGTCAATCATCTCATCGAATATGCTGCCAATGCCGATATCCGCCCGGTGATGGTGCGGCAGGAACGCATCGGCGTTCACATGGCGGATGCGATCTCGCGCGTCACCTCGGGCCGTTCGATCGGCGCGTTCTGCATGCAGCACGGGCCCGGCGCCGAGAACGCGATGGGCGGCGTGGCGCAATGCTACGGCGAATCCGTCCCCGTGCTGGTGCTGCCGATGGGCTACGCGCGAAGACTCGCCAATATCGATCCGAACTTCAATTCCAGCCAGGCGATGAAGGCGTTCTCGAAGTCGTCCGAGCCGATCAACATCGCGGCGGAAGTCTGCAACATCTTCCGGAGAGCGTTCACCAAACTGAAGAACGGCCGCGGGGGACCGGTCATTGTTGAAATCCCGGCCGACATGTGGAACGAGGAAGTGCCGGAGCCTCTCAACTACACACCGGTGCTGCGCACCCGTTACGGCGCGGATCCCCTGCATGTAAAGGAAGCGGCGGCCCTGCTCGTCGCAGCGAAGCGTCCGGTGATCTATGCCGGTCAGGGCGTGCATTACGCAAAGGCCTGGCCGCAGCTCAGACGGCTGGCCGAGCGCCTCGCCATTCCCGTCACGACCAGCCTCGGCGGCAAGTCGTCGTTTCCGGAGACGCATCCGCTATCGCTGGGCTCGGGCGGCCTCGCCGTGCCGCGCGCGGTGCCAAAATTTTGGGCGACGCCGACGTGATCTTCGGCATCGGCTGCTCGTTCACCGAGACGTCATTCGGCATCGCCATGCCGAAGGGCAAGACCATCATTCATTCCACGCTCGATCCGAACCATCTCAACAAGGATGTCGAGGCCAAAATCGGCCTGGTCGGCGATGCTGCCCTGGTGCTCGATGCCTTGCTGGAAGAGATCGGCAAGACCGTTACGTCCGATCGGGACGCAACCGGGGTCGCCGCCGAGATCGCCGCCTCTCACAAGGAATGGCTGGCGAAATGGATGCCGAAGCTGACGCATAACGAGGCGCCCCTGAGCCCCTATCGCGTATTGTGGGACCTGCAGCACACCGTCGACATCAACAACACCATCATCACTCACGACGCCGGCAGCCCGCGCGACCAGCTTTCGCCGTTCTGGAAATCGGTCGAGCCTTTGTCCTATATCGGCTGGGGCAAGACCACGCAGCTCGGCTACGGCCTTGGCCTTGCGATGGGCGCCAAGCTGGCAAAACCCGACAAGCTCTGCATCAACGTCTGGGGCGATGCCGCGATCGGCTTCACCGGCATGGATTTCGAGACCGCGGTGCGCGAACGCATCCCGATCATGTCGATCCTCTTGAACAATTTTTCCATGGCGATCGAATTGAAGGTGATGCCGATCTCGACCGAGAAATACCGCTCCACCGACATTTCCGGCGACTACGCCGCGATGGCGCGCGCGTTCGGCGGCTATGGCGAGCGGGTGACGAAACCGGAAGACATCATCCCCGCCATCAAGCGCGGTATCCAGAAGACGCAGGAAGGCGTCCCGGTGCTGTTGGAATTCATCACCAGCAAGGAGACCGAGGTTTCGAGGCCCGGGACCTGAGGCCGAAGCAACCGACCAGGCAGTCACCGATGCCGCGCATTACCATCATTGAAATCGGGCTCGTCAGCCCCAAAAATCGCGAACTCCACGGATCGTATCCGCAGATGTTCGAGCGGATGATCGGCGCCGCCGACGCTACCGTCATTTTCAATACCGTCTCCATTTCCGCCGGCGAGCCGCTGCCGGATATCGAAGAACTGGAGGCGATTCTCATCACCGGTTCCTCGGCCGGCGTCTATGACCCCTTCGACTGGATCACCCCGCTCGAGGAATTCGTGCGCATGGCCCACGACAAGCAGGTGCCGATGGTCGGCGTCTGCTTCGGCCATCAATTGATCGCGCAAGCGTTGGGCGGCACGGTACGCAAGTCGGAGAAAGGCTGGGGCATCGGGCGGCATGTCTACGACGTCGCACCAAGCAATGGCCTGATCGAGGGCCAGCGTATCGCGCTCGCCTGCTCGCACCAGGATCAGGTCGTCACGCCACCGGCCGGCACCAAAACCATCCTGTCTTCGGATTTCACGCCGCATGCCGGGCTGCTCTATGCCGGCGGCACCACGCTCTCGGTACAGCCGCATCCGGAATTCTCCGTCGGCTTCGCGCTGGCCTGCTGCGAAATGGCGCGCAAGGGCGATGCGCCTGACAGCCTTGTCGCAGCCGCAAAGCGCTCGCTCGCCGAGCCGCTGGAAAGCGCAAGGCTCGGTAGCGCAATCACGCGCTTCCTCACGCCCCGGGTGACGTGAGCGGGGCGATCCGCGGACACCCTGCCGCTCGGCTTTCAACGCAGAAAGGTTGCCTGAAGACGGCCGGCGGCGCTGGCTCTAACGCCTCCGGGATGAAATAATCCGATGGAACCAGGGCAAGAGGCCTATTTGGCCCTGCCCGCGCTCTGAGCGTGGATTGTTGGAATGGCGACGCTTCCCGAAGACATGTCGGTCGCGATCGATGAGTTGGAAACAGCCATCGTCGATATGGAGTCGCGCCTCGAATCTACCCGCGCTGAGCGCGACGAGGCAAAGGCGCGCCAGCTCGAGCTCGAAATCGAGAATGCAGATCTGCGACGCGAGTTGGGTTCGACCCGGGAGCGGCAGACTGCGACCTCCGACATCCTCAAGGTGATCGCTAGCTCACCGTCGGACGTGCAGCCGGTGTTCGAGGCGATCGCGTCGAGCGCCAAGACACTGCTCGACGCCTTCTCGACGACGGTGCTGCGCTTCATCGGCGACGAACTGCATCTTGTGGCCTACACGCCGACGGATCCAAAAGCCGACGAAGCGCTGCAATCGTCATTCCCGCGGCGTCTGGCCGAATTCCCCATATTTGCGCTGGTCCGCAACGGGGAAACGATCCAGTTCCCGGACACCGAGGCCGATGACGTGCCCCCCGCTAACAAGGAGTTGGCGCGGCTGCGCGGCTTTCGCAGTGTGCTGTTCACCCCTCTGATGAACCAGGGCACGCCGGTTGGCATCATCAGCGTCACCCGCGCCGAGCCCGGCGCCTTCGCGCCTCATCACGTCCAGTTGCTGCAGACGTTCGCCGACCAGGCCGTGATCGCGATCGAGAATACACGGCTGTTCAACGAGACAAAGGAAGCGCTGGAGCGGCAGACCGTCACCGCCGATATCTTGAAGGTGATCGCCTCCTCGCCCTCCGACGTGCAGCCGGTGTTCGATGCGATCGCGCACAGTGCCAACCACCTGATCGGCGGCTTCTCGGCGGCTGTGTTCCGCTACAGCGACGGAAGGATTCATCTGGCTGCCTTCACGCCGACCGACGCGCAGGGCGATGCTGTGCTGCAATCCTCGTTCCCGGTCCCGCTCGCCGAGTTTCCGCCCTACCAGCTCACGCGCGAGGGCGCGCCGGTGGAACTGCCCGATACCGATCTCGAACCGGCGGCGCGCGACATCGCGCGCGCCCGCGGCTATCGCAGCATGCTTTTCACACCACTGATGAATGACGGCGCGGCGATCGGTATCATCACCGTGACCCGCGTCACGCCCGGCCCGTTCGGCGAACAACATACTCGCTTGCTGCAGATGTTCGCCGACCAGGCGGTAATCGCGATCAAGAATGTTGGGCTGTTCAACGAGGTGCAGCAGCGGACCAATGATCTTAGCGAGTCCTTGCGGCAGCAGACGGCGGTCGGCGACGTGCTCAAGACCATCAGCCGCTCCACCTTCGACCTGCAGCCGGTGCTCGACACGCTGGTGAATTCAGCCGCGCAGCTCTGCGATGCGGATATGGCCTTCATCATGCGCCGCGTAGGCGACGAATATCGGGCGGGAGCCGCCGTCGGTTACACTGAGGCCTATATCGACTTCCTCACGAATCATCCGCTGGCCGTCGACCGCGGCACGGTTACCGGCCGCGCCGTGCTCGAGAGGCGTCCAGTTCAGATCGAGGATGTCGTGGCTGATCCCGAATACACACTGCATCAAACGACCACGCTGGCCGGCCAGCGGACGACGCTCGGCGTGCCGTTGTTACGCGAGAACGAACCGATCGGGGTGATCGTACTGGCCCGCAGGCGGGTCGAGCCGTTCACGCAGCAGCAAATCGATCTCGTCGCCACCTTCGCCGACCAGGCCGTGATCGCGATCGAGAATGTGCGTTTGTTCAACGAGGTCCAGCAGCGCACCCGCGATCTCTCGGAAGCCCTCACCTACCAGACCGGCGGCGCCAATATCCTGCGCGTCATCGCCTCCTCGCCAACCGACGTCGGGCCGGTGCTCGATGCCATTGTCGAGAGTGCCTGCGAGCTTTGCGACGCCAATGATGCTATCGTTTATCTGAAAGAAGGCGATCACCTGGGTTACAAAGCACATCATGGCCCAATACCGGTCATTTTTGGCGAGAAGCGCGCGATTAACCGTGACTATGTCGCCGGACGCTCGGTTGTGGACAAGATGCCGATACACGTGAGCGACGTGTTTTCGGAGGACGGCGCCGAGTTTCCGGAAGCGCGAGAGCTGTCGCGAAGCGTAGGCATTCGCAGCATTTTGAGCGCGCCGCTGCTGCGCGAGAACGAAAGCATCGGCGCGATCCTGCTCAGGCGTACGGAGGTGCACCCATTTACCGACAAACAGATCAGCCTGCTGCAGACCTTCGCCGACCAAGCCGTGATCGCCATCGGCAATGTTCGGCTATTTGAGGAGGTGCAGCAGCGTACGCGGGAGCTGTCCGAATCCCTGGAGCAGCAGACGGCGACGTCCGAAGTGCTTGGTGTCATCAGTCGATCAGCAGGCGATCTGGAACCGGTATTCCAAAGTATGTTGGAGAATGCGACCCGCATTTGCGGTGCGCAGTTCGGGCTCATGAATCTCCGCGAGAATGACAATTTTCGTACCGTCGCTTTCCACAATGTCCCGCCGGAATTCCTGTCGGCGAGGAAAGATAGCTTCCGCGTACGGCCTGATGGTATCCTCGGGCAAATCGTGCGGACCAAGCAGGTCGCACATACACCTGATCTCAGTGCTTCCGCGCTGTATGCCGAGGGTGACCCGCCGACCCGGCACCTTGTCGATCTTGCAGGTGCACGAACCATTCTCGTTGTTCCGATGCTCAAGGACAGCGAACTGGTCGGCACGATCGGAATCTACCGCCGGGAAGTCATGCCGTTCAATGAGAAACAGATCGCACTGCTGACCGGTTTTGCCAACCAGGCGGTCATTGCGATCGAAAACACGCGGCTGCTCAAGGAGCTGCGGCAGCGAACCGACGATCTCTCGCAATCGCTCCACGAGTTGCGTGCCGCGCAGGACCGCTTGGTGCAAACCGAAAAACTCGCTTCGCTCGGCCAGCTCACTGCGGGAATCGCCCACGAGATCAAGAACCCGCTCAACTTCGTCAACAATTTCGCCGCCCTCTCAGCCGAATTGACCGAGGAGCTGAATGATGTCCTCAAGCCGACCGAGATCGCCGAAAAAGTCCGCGCGGAAGTCGATGAGCTGACGGGGCTTCTGAAGGACAATCTGGAAAGGGTGGTGCTGCACGGCAAACGTGCGGACTCGATCGTCAAAAACATGCTGCTGCATTCGCGCGAGGGCGGCGGCGAGCACAGGCCGTCCGACATCAATGCGCTGATCGACGAGAGCCTCAACCTCGCCTATCACGGCGCCCGCGCCGAGAAGCCCGGCTTCAATGTGACGCTGGAGCGCGACTTCGATGCAGCCGCGGGCCAGATCGACGTGTTTCCGCAGGAGATTACGCGGGTGTTCCTCAACCTGGTCTCCAACGGATTCTACGCCGTAACCAAGCGCCGGAAGGAAGGCGGCGAGCCTGGCTTTGAACCGACGCTGCGGGCCAGCACCAGAAACCTCGGCGATGCCGTCGAAATCCGCATCCGCGACAACGGCACGGGCATTCCGCCCGAGGTGAAGGAGAAGATGTTCAACCCCTTCTTCACCACCAAGCCGGCCGGTGAAGGGACCGGGTTGGGACTATCGATGAGCCACGAAATCATCGTGAAACAACATGGCGGCACAATTGACGTGGATACTGAACAAGGTCATTTCACCGAATTCCGCATCGTGTTGCCGCGAACAAGTAATTTTGCAGAAGAATCTAGAGGACGGCCGTGAGTGTTCTGGTTCTGGTTGTGGATGATGAGCCCGACGTGGAAGCGTTGTTCCGCCAGCAATTCCGCCGCGATCTGCGCGCGCAGCGATCTCGTCATGGACTTCGCCAATTCCGCGCCGGATGCGCTGGCGCGCGTCGGCTCGACCATCGAGCATTCGCTAATCCTGGTCCTGTCCGACATCAACATGCCCGGCATGACGGGGCTGGAAATGCTGCCGAAGATCAAGGAAATGCGGCCCGAGGTACCGGTCATCATGATCACAGCCTATGGCGATGCCGACACCAGGCGCAAGGCGCTCGAGAACGGCGCAACTGACCTTCTGACCAAACCGATCGACTTCGTGACGCTGCGTCAGAAGATCGATGCCAGGCTCGAGCAAGCCGCATGACCGCAACAATCCTCGTGGTCGATGATGAGCCGGATCTGGAGGCGCTGGTCCTTCAGAAATTCCGACGGCAGGTTCGCGAGGGTTTGGTCAGCTTCATGTTTGCGCGTGACGGGCTCGAGGCGTTGCAGTCGCTAGAAGAGCATCCGCACGTCGACTTGGTGGTCGCCGACATCAACATGCCACGAATGGACGGCTTGTCGCTGCTCGCCAAGCTGCAAGAATCCGAGGACAAGAAATCTACCATTATCGTGTCGGCTTACGGCGACATGAGCAACATCCGCACCGCGATGAATCGCGGCGCATTCGATTTCCTGACCAAGCCAATCGATTTCGCCGATCTCGAAGCGACGATCGACAAGACCCTGCGGCACATCGAAGTGCTGCGCGAGGCACGTCGCCGTCAGGCGGAAGCCGAGCGCGCCCATGCTTCGCTCTCCCGCTATTTCTCGCCCGAGCTCGCCAAGCGGCTTGCGTCTAGCGTGGGCGACAGCACAGAGGTGACCTGGCGCGACGTTGCGGTCATCTTCACCGACATAACCGGCTTCACCTCGCTCGTGGAGACTGCCGCGCCCGAACTCCTTGGGGAACTGCTCAACGAATATGTGGCCGGAATGACCGACGTCGTCTTCGCGCATGAGGGGACCGTGGCAAAGGTGATCGGCGACGCGATCGAGGTACTGTTCAATGCGCCCAGCGACCAGCCCGACTATGCGACGCGCGCAGTCGCCTGCGCGCGGGAGCTCGACGCATGGGGGGAGGCGTTTCGCGAACGGTGGAAGGCGAGAGGCGTGAATTTCGGCGCCACCCGCATCGGCGTTCACGCCGGTCCCGCACTGGTCGGCAATTTCGGGGGCGGCCGCTTCTTTGATTACACTGCTTACGGCGACGCCATCAACACGGCGGCGAGGCTTGAAGCAGCGAACAAGTTTCTCGGCACCCGGATCTGCGTCAGCGCGACCATTGCAAACGCGGTGGAGAATTTCAGGGGCCGACCGGTCGGCGATCTCATGCTGCGTGGGCGCAGCGAACCATTGCGCGCTTACGAACCCTTGTCGGCAGCGAGTTTCGGGGCGCCGGCAACATCGCAGTATGGCGAAGCTTTCGCCAAGCTTGAGGCCGGTGATGGCAATGCAATGCCGGCCTTTGCTGCACTTGTCGGCTCGCACGCCGAGGATCCTCTGGCCAACTTTCACCTAAAGCGGCTGCTCAACGGCGCGAAGGGCGTCCGCATGCAACTGGAATAGACGCCCTACTCCGCCATCTCCGCCGGCGTCGAGGGGCCGGCCAGCGGCCGCTCCTCCATCGCGATGATGCAAAGCGCGGCGCAGGCCAAGAGCGCGGCGGCGGCGCCGAACACATAGCGGAACGCGGTGATCATGTCGGCGACGGGGATCGCGTTCGCCGGTCCGCGGTGTTCGCCGAGGGAGATGCCGGCGCCGAGCGCCATCAAGAGGATCGCGCTGAAGGCAGCGACCGTGAACGACGACATCAGCGCGCGGAAGAAATTCATCGCACCTGTGACGGTG
This sequence comes from Bradyrhizobium sp. RDI18, assembly GCF_043203335.1. NCBI lineage: Bacteria > Pseudomonadati > Pseudomonadota > Alphaproteobacteria > Hyphomicrobiales > Nitrobacteraceae > Bradyrhizobium > Bradyrhizobium sp. RDI18. The sequence goes on from NZ_JBICRN010000008.1 coordinate 2,892,114, forward strand.
CCGATCTGCGGGCGCGCCACCGAGTTCTGCAGCGAGACCACGCTGACCGGGAACGTCGTGCCGAGCCCGAGCGCGAACAGCGACAGGACGATCAGCAAAGCCCACAGCGGCAGCGTCGCCACGGTAAGCACCATACCGAAGATCGCCGCCGCCGAAGTGCCCACGATGGCCACGCGCTTGTAGTGCTTGGCGCGCGCCATTGTCCGTCCGGCGATCGCGGCACCACAGGTGGAGATCGCGGCCAGCGGGATCAGCGCAAGCCCCGCTTCGCTCGCGGTCAGATGATAGACGACCTCGTAATACAGCGGCAGATGCACGGTCAGCCCGGTGATGGCGCCGAGCGCGCAGGCGCCGGCCACCATGGCGTATGGCGCCACTGTTCCGCCGAGTAGCGGCAGCGGCAGGAACGGCTCTTCGGCATTGCGCGCGTGCCAGACAAAGGCGAGCGCCAGCGCCGCCGAGGCGCCGATCATCGCCATGATCGCGGGCGACAGCCAGGCATAACGATTGCCACCCCAGGTGAGCACCAGCATGACCACGACGGCAGACGCCATCAGCAGCACGCCACCGAGCCAGTCGACCTTGCGGCGGCGGTGGAACACCGGGATCTTGCCCATCTTCGGCAGCAGCAGAAACATCGCGCCGACCGCAAGCGGCACGTTGATCCAGAAGATCATCGACCAGTGCAGATGCTCGGCGAACACGCCGCCGAGCACCGGGCCCATCAGCCCAGCCGCCATCCAGACGCCGCTGAAATAGGCCTGATACTTGCCGCGCTCGCGTGGACTCACGACGTCGGAGATCACGGTCTGCACGACCGGCATGATGCCGCCGCCGCCAAGCCCCTGCAGGCCGCGCGCAACGATCAATACCGGCATGTTGGGCGCCACCGCGCAAAGAATCGAGCCGACCGTGAACAGGGCAAGCGAAACCGTGATCATGACGCGGCGGCCGTAGATGTCGCTCAGCGTGCCGAACACGGGTGCAACCGCGGTCGAGGCCAGGAGATAGGCGGTGATGACCCAGGACAGATTGCTGACGTCGTTGAACTGGCGGCCGATGGTCGGCAGCGCCGTCGCCACGATGGTCTGGTCGAGCGCTGCCAGGAACATCGTCAGCAGCAGGCTCATCAGGATGGTGCGGACCTCATCCGGGGTCAGCGGCGCGGGCGGCGCGATCGGTGGCGCATCGCTGACCTCAATGACCTCTGTCGTGATGCGCGAGAGCTCGTCGCCGATATCGTCGGGCAATGTCGTCTGGTCGGCAGGTTCACGGCCCTGCCGCTGGTGCTGGTTCATGTCGGACGTAATATTGTTCTGCGCGACCAAAGCCGCCGAGATGGATTCGCCATATAGCCAGCACCTTAGAGGGCAAATTGCTCTCGGGGCAGCGCCTCGCGCGCATGGGTGCATCCCGCGAGAATATCGTCGCGTTTCCGTGATCGATCAGGACGGGCGATTCAGGCTTTGGGCCGCTTCTTGAGCCGCGCCCGCTTCGGCAACAAGGCCGGCCATTGCACGATGTGGTCCTCGAGGTCTTCGTCGGGGATCTCATCCTCGGTGCCCTGGACCCGCCCGCGCACCGAAACGCCGGCTTCATGCACGGTATTGGGATCGCCCGAGATCAGCGGATGCCACCAATAGAGATCGCGTCCCTCGGCGACCAGCTTGTAGCCGCAGCTCGGCGGTAGCCAGCTCAGGGTGCGGACGTTCTCGGGCGTCAGGCGGACACAATCCGGAACCTTGTCGGAACGGTTCTGGTAATCCTTGCAGGTGCACAGGCCGGAATCGAGCAGTTTGCAGGAAACATGGGTAAAGTAGATTTTGCCGGTATCCTCGTCTTCGAGCTTTTCCAGGCAGCAGCGCGCGCAACCGTCGCACAGGCTTTCCCATTCGACGCTGGACATCTCCTCCAACGTCTTGGTTTTCCAGAAGAAACCCTCCTGGCCGGAAGGCGATTTGCGCGGCGCGGTCATGCAATCAATCGTTTTCTCGGGTCGGTCGGCTGCGGCCCATCTAGGAGGTCCGGCGACGGGGGCGCAAGCAGGGCTCACTACGGAGCCAAAAGCCAACGGCAGCGTTAGGGCTGACCGTCAAAATGGTGAGCGAGAGCATTGGTTTATAGCCCCCGCTCGGATAGAACAATGGCGAGTCCCCGAGGACGTAAAAGCGCCTTGGGTTTGCCGCAACATCCAAGCAAGACGTCTCGACCGGCTCCGCCGGGCGCGACTAGAACAGATCAAGGGTCCCGGTGCGCCAGATCGTACCTCCAGACTTGCAGCAGAAGATCCGGAACTTCCTTCTGGATCTGGATGCGCGTATCGACTCGACGCTGTTCTCGTCGGGCAAGGGCCTGCGCGAGCTGTACGAGCGCTACTCCACCTTCATGGACCGCTTCTATGTCGGCCGCTGGAAGCGCTGGGTGTTTATCGAACCGTTTTCGGAAGCCGCCACGATCGGCCTTGGCGGGCTGATCGTGATGCTGGCGCTGGCGATCCCTGCGTTTCGTGAAACCTCCGATGACGACTGGCTGAAGAAATCCGATCTCGCGGTGCAGTTCCTCGACCGCTACGGCAATCCGATCGGCAACCGAGGCATCAAACATAACGACTCGATCCCTCTGGAAGATTTTCCGGACAATCTGATCAAGGCGACGCTGGCGACCGAAGACCGCCGCTTCTATGACCATTTCGGCATCGACATCCCCGGCACCGCGCGCGCGCTCGTGACCAACGCGCAGGCCGGCGGTGTGCGCCAGGGCGGTTCTTCGATCACGCAGCAATTGGCGAAGAACCTGTTCCTCAGCAACGAGCGCACCATCGAGCGCAAGGTGAAGGAAGCTTTCCTTGCGATTTGGCTCGAGACGCGGCTGACCAAGAACGAAATCCTGAAGCTATATCTGGACCGCGCCTATATGGGCGGCGGCACGTTCGGCGTCGACGGCGCGGCGCATTTCTACTTCAACAAGTCGGCGCGCGACGTCACTCTGGCGGAATCGGCGATGCTGGCCGGGCTGTTCAAGGCGCCGACCAAATACGCCCCGCACATCAACCTGCCCGCCGCCCGCGCCCGCGCCAACATCGTGCTCGACAACCTCGTCGATGCCGGCTTCATGACCGAAGGCCAGGTGTTCGGCGCCCGGCGCAACCCGGCCTTCGCCGTCGATCGCCGCGACGAGAACTCGCCGAACTACTATCTCGACTACGCCTTTGAGGAAATGCGCAGGCTGGTCGATACCTTCCCGAAGTCCTACACCGAGCGCGTCTTCGTGGTCCGTACCTCGATCGACATGAACGTGCAGCGCGCCGCCGAGGAAACGGTCGAAAATCAGCTCCGCCAGTTCGGCCGCGACTACCATGCGACGCAGGCATCCGTCGTGGTTGCCGACCTCGACGGCGGCGTCCGCGCCATGGTGGGCGGACGCGATTATGGCGCGAGCCAATTCAACCGCGCGACCGACGCCTACCGGCAGCCGGGCTCATCATTCAAGCCCTATGTCTATGCCACGGCGCTCATGAACGGCTATAAGCCGACCTCGATCGTGGTCGACGGCCCGGTCTGCATCGGAAACTGGTGCCCGCAGAACTATGGCCACAACTATTCCGGCTCGGTGACGCTGACCCAGGCGATCACCCGCTCGATCAACGTCGTGCCGGTGAAGCTGTCGATTGCGCTCGGCGGCAAGGTGCAGAACCCGGCCAAGGCCGGGCGCGCCAAGATTACCGAGGTGGCACGCCGGTTCGGCCTCACGGCGCCCCTGCCCGATACGCCCTCGATGCCGATCGGCTCCGATGAGGTCACCGTGCTCGAACACGCGGTCGCCTATGCGACCTTCCCGAACAAGGGCAAGGCGGTGAAACCTCATGCGGTGCTGGAAGTACGCACCGGCGCCGGCGACCCGGTCTGGCGCTTCGACCGCGACGGCAGGAAGCCGGTGCAAGCCATTCCCGCCTCCGTCGCCGCCGACATGTCGGAAATGATGAGCCATGTCGTCAGCGAAGGCACCGCCCGCCGCGCCGCGATCGACGGCATCCCGACCGCGGGCAAGACCGGCACCACCAACGCCTATCGCGACGCCTGGTTCGTCGGTTTCACTGGCAATTTCACCTGCGCGGTCTGGTACGGCAACGACGACTACTCGCCCACCAACCGCATGACCGGCGGCTCGCTTCCCGCGCAAACCTGGCACGACATCATGGTCGTCGCGCATCAGGGCGTCGAGGTGAAGGAAATCCCAGGCTTCGGCATGGGCACGAAGCAACCCCAGCCCGCCCAATCCGCCAGCGCCGCGGCCAACGGCGCGGCACGGGCGCCGGAGACCAAGCCGGGGCCGCCGCCGGTATTGACCAAGCGCGGCGCGGATATTCTGGTCCGCGTCGAGAAACTGCTCGACGAGGCCGGCAGGACCGCGGGCAAGACCTCGTCCAACGACCAGAAGCAGCCCTCCAAGCCGGTCACGTCGGGCGCGCTGGCGTTTCCAGAGAACTATGTCGCAGCCGCTGGCGAGCGGGCCGCGCCGGCGGAGCGGAAGAATTAAAAGGCATGATCCGGCAGAATCTTAACCGGCGTTCCTCGGAACAGATGCGAAGCGTCCGACCCGACATGTTCGAAACAAGAGAAGCGCTTCAGGTTTCGGATGAAGCCGGTTCAAGCGGAATCTGATGCCGTGAGATTTCGGAGCACTGGCCTGTGCGGCTGATCTTCATCACCTTGCTGGCATTGGCGCTTGCCACGGCCGTGGGTCTCGGCTCGACCTACCTGACGGCGACGCGCGGCACCGATCTCGGCACGCTCACGATCGGCGCCTGGACCGCACGGCCCAAGGCCGGCAGTTCCGAAATCGATCCCTATTCGCGCGCCTCGATCGCCCGCAGCGGCGAATTACCCGTTGGCACCGGCGACGGCATCGCCTTCACGGCCACCACCGACGACAAGAATAAGCCGCTCGACGGGCGCTGCGACGTAATCGTCAGCGGGGTGACGCCGGCGGCCCGGTTCTGGACGCTGACGCTGTTCGACCGCAAGGGGCATCTGGTCGCCAATTCGCTGCAACGCTACGGCTTCACCAGCCAGGAAATCGTCCGCGGCTCCGACGGCGGGTTCGAGATCCGGGTGGCGGCGCGCTCGCGGGCCGGCAACTGGCTGCCGACTGGCGGCATCGAGCGCTACGCGCTGATGCTGCGGCTTTACGATACGCCGGTCGGCGTTGCGACGCGTACGCAGCGCGACGCGCCGATGCCCGCCATCACCACGGTGAACTGCCCATGATCCGGCTGGCATTCACCATCATCGCAGGCGTGCTGCTGGGCGGCGTGGTGCATCTCGTCAGCGTCCTGGCACTGCCGCGCATCGCGACGCAAGACGCCTATTCGCGGCTGACGCCGATGACCAAAGAGAACGCCGTCACGGCGCTGCCGCTCGCCGAACCGAACAACGCGCCGATGCCGTTCATGGACCCGGCCTTCGCGGTCGCGATCTGCCGCTACGACCTCTCCGGGGGACCGCTCAAGCTGACGGTGCCGGTCAGTCAGGCCTATACGTCGGTGTCGTTCTATACCCGCAACGAGGTCGCCTACTACGCCATCAACGACCGCTCGGCCGGCCGCAAGGTGATCGAGCTCGATCTGATGACGGAGGAGCAACACGGCGAATTGCCGGAGGATGAGGAAATCACCGCCGCCGACCGGCTGATCATCGACTCTCCCACCACGACAGGCCTGATCGTGCTCAAGGCCCTGGCGCCGGAGCCCGGCCTGATGCCGCAGGCGCAAGCCGCGCTCGCGGCGTCGCGTTGCACCACGGAGGTCGAGCCTCCACCGGCCAAGCAACCCGAACCAGCGCCGCCCGCGCCTGCCCCTGCGCCACGGTCCAAGCGCTGATCACGGCCTCTAGCGGGATGGGTTGGAGTCGAGATCGCCATTCGCGCGAAGCTAACGATCTCGTGTCCCGGACGCAGTGCAGATGCTCTTCGGCGGTACACGCAGGGCCCAGACACAAAATCGCGAAAACAACCCCATGCAAAGTAGAATGGGCCCCGGCTCGCAGCACTCACGCCGCTTGCGTCCGGGGCACGAGACGGTCCGTTGTCACGGCCCAACCTAATCTCATCCTGCTCCAGCGTGAGCCGGCACTTCCTGGTGTTGCCCGCAACGGCAATTTTCGTAATCCACGGGATCGTGGCTGTTGAAGATCGTCACGGCATCGCCGTGGTTTGCCTTGAGCGTTCGTAGCCGTTCCTGGTTTTCGATCCGCATGGCGCGGTCCATGTCGCCGCGGCGCTGAAACATGCCGAGCACCAGCGGGACCCGAGGCGAAGCCTGAATCTGGCCATAGAAGAAATAGGCATCGCCGGCGTGCAGAAGCCACTTATCCCCGCTCCGCACGGCGATGCCGCAATGACCGAGCGTGTGACCTGGCAGCGGGATCATCAGGATATCGGGTTCACGGTCGCCGAGCGCGCGCACGCTCTTGAAGCCGAACCAATCCTCGCCTCCCTCGCCGTAAAACGCCCATTTCGGACCGTGCTTCCACTGATCGGTGACGTAGCGGCCCTTCGGCGCCGGCGTCCGGCGCGTCACCGCCATGTCGTGCTCGCGGCGATGGACGTGCACCTTCGCATTCGGAAAATCCGGAATGCCGCCGGCATGATCGCGATCGAGATGCGTCAGCAACAGATGCTGCACGTCGCCCTTGGAATAGCCGAGCGCCTCGATCTGCCGCACAGCCGTCTCGGCCGGATCGAGCCGCGGCGTCGTCTGCCGAACCCATTTGGGACCGAGCCGCGGCGGGTTCGCAATGTCGTCCAGTCCGATGCCGGTATCGACCAGCGCCAGCCCCTCATTGGTCTCGATCAGCAGGCAATGGCACACCAACCGCGCGCGCTGGAAAATGCTGCCGGTGCCGTTCACGAGGCCCCGGCTGATCGGGCACATGGTGCCGGTGTTGAGATGGTGGACGCGCATGACGATGACTCCTTCTGAAATCAGGCACCTGCTTGCCATCCGAATCATCATAGGTAGAATATCTATATCTGATAGTATCAATAGGATGAACCTATGGATATCCGCGAGCTCCGCTACTTCGCCGCCGTGTTCAGGGAGCGCAACCTGACAGCAGCCGCCAAGCGCTGCTTCATCTCGCAGCCCTCGATCTCGGCCGCCATCACCAATCTGGAAGCCGAGCTCGGCACGGCGCTGTTCATCCGGCACAAGAAGGGCGTGGCGCCGACGGAAGCGGCCGAACAATTCCATGCCGTGGCCCGCCGCATCATCGACGAGGCGGACGCCGCGAAAAACCTGTTCCGAAAACCTGCAACGCGAAACGCGCTGACGCTCGGCCTGATGCGCACGCTCGACCGCCCGCGAACCATTGCGCTATTGAAGCCGCTGACCGGGACTTCCGACATCGCGCTCCGGCTCGTCGGCGTCGCTGATGCAGCGGATGCGCGGATCATCTCCAAGAATTTGCTGCGCGCTGATGAGCATTTCGTTCCGCTCTGGGTCGAGCGCTACGTCGCGGCCCTGCCGCCGTCGCATCCGCTGACGCTGAAGGAGCGGCTGCGCACCGCGGACCTCGCCGGCGTCGCCATGGTCGATCGCTGTCATTGCGAGCAGAGCGAGTTCTTCGGTCGCGTCGCATCGTCGCGGCGCCAGCCCGCGGCGATCGCGGAGTCGGAGGATTGGGCGATGGCGCTGGTTGCGGCCGGCGTTGGCATTGCCATCGTTCCCGAAGGCGTGGCGCGCGCCAATTCCGATGTCGCCGTGCGCGAGATCGACGTCCAAGTAAAGCGCGAGGTCGGCCTCGCCTACCGCGCGTCGCGGCCGCCGTCAGAAGCCTTGCAGAACTTTATCGCGAAACTGCAGCGGCAGCGACCCAAAGCGAACCGCGTCAAATCGGCGGGCAAGACCGGGCGCTAGGCGTGCACTCATGAAACGAGACTCTGCTTTTGAGGCAAAAGCAGACATGGGCTGGTCACTCCGGAATTTCGCCTTTTGACCCCATCTCCGATATCACCCCGCCCCGCAGTCTCCTCGCTGATAATAACGAGGGTGAGTCTCTGCGATGCGAGGGCTGGCGCCACATCCAAGGCACTTACTGCCGAATGCATTGTAACGATTGACCCAACTCGAGCTTGACAGGCTTCCTTACCAATCTGCGCGGTCGATCTCAAGAATTTGCATCCGCGGATGTGAGCCGGTTCACATCGGCGCCGCACGGTTGGTCCCAGCGTCAACCGGGGCACCTCAATGTGGGAGAGAAAAATGCGTACCCTCTTTCTTGCCCTCGCGACGTCTGCGACCATCTTCGCAACCAGCGTCGCCCCGGTCGTAGCTAGCGAGTACCGGTATTGCCTGCAAGGCGACGACTATGCTGGCGCGGGCGATTGTGGATTCACTAGCTACCAGCAATGTCAGGCCTCCGCATCGGGCCGCACGGCCTACTGCGGGGTCAATCCTTATCTTGCGAACGCCGCCATCCTGACAATTCCTGCCAGGCCGCGTCATCGGTGACGCCGCGTGCCTCACGAGCAAATCAGATGGCTTGGTCCGGGGATATATTTCCGCCGAGGCATTAGCTATGCCGGCGGCCTGGTCGCAATTGGAGTCATCTATTTCGCCCTGGCAAAAGCCGGCCTTGCTCTCGCCTCTCTTCATCCCAGTGCAACGCCAATTTGGCCACCGACGGGTGTCGCGCTGGCGGCGGTGCTGTTGTGGGGATATCGGACTTGGCCCGCAATTTTCGCGGCGGCGGTGATCGCGAATGTGATGACCGCCGGCTCGGTTGCCACCGCAATTGCGATTGCGACCGGTAACTCTCTTGAAGCGGTTGTTGGCGCTTACCTGATCAATCGATGGTCGAGCGGATGTAATACGTTTTCGACGCCAAATTCTGTCGCGAAGTTTGCTCTGATTTGTTTCGTGATCGCGACACCGATCAGCGCCAGCATTGGACTGACCAGCCTGGCAACCGCCGGGTACATCGAACGGACGAATTTCGCGAACGCCTGGGTCACATGGTGGCTGGGAGATGTGACCGGCGCGCTGGTCATCGCCCCCGTTATCGTGCTTTGGGCATCAAGCCATTACCATGCTTTCAACCGCAATGAATTTTTGGAGACGGTCGGCGTCCTCGCAACAGCGGCGGCTATTGGACTCATTGCTTTCAGCCCCCTGATCGAGCAAACGCCGAGTCGAGATCCACTGGGTTTTCTTGCGATCCTGCCAATGTTGTGGGCGGCGCTGCGCTGCGGTCCACGTGACACCGCAACGGTTGCGCTGGTGCTCGCGGGCATCACGATTTGGGGGACGCTCACAGGCGGCGGTCCCTTCACGACCGCGGATCTCAACGTTTCATTCCTGCTGGTGCTGATGTTCTTGATCAGTATTACCGTTCCAAGCTTGTTACTGAGCGCCGACGTCGAGGTGCGCAAGAAAGGGGAGGAAAGTCTGCGCCGCGCGCAGATCGAACTCGAACGGAAGGTCGCAGAGCGTACGCAAGAGCTGGAGCTCGCCAATGCAGCAAAATCGCGCTTTCTTGCCATGGCAAGCCATGATTTGCGGCAGCCATTACACGCACTAGGCCTGTTCGTTGCACAGCTGCGCACGCCGCTCAAATCGGGGGAAAGGACAAAGACGATCGAGCAGGTCGATGCAACGCGCAAAGAAATGGATGAAATGGTCAATTCGCTCCTGGATATTTCCAGGCTCGACGCTGGGGTCCTTACACCCAAAATTACCGAATTCCCGATCGCGCGCCTGTTGCAAAAAATTGAGACGACGTTTGATCAGGCAACGCGAGAAAAAGGCTTGCGTCTACGCATTAGGCGAAGTGACGCCTGGGTGCGGAGTGACGTCATGCTGCTCGAACGCATACTGCTCAATCTGGTATCCAATGCTGTGCGCTTTACATTGCGGGGCGGGATCATCGTCGGATGTCGTCGGCGCGGTGAAATGTTGCGTATCGAAGTATGGGATAGCGGTTGCGGCATTCCTGAGGATCAGAAGCAGAATATCTTTGGCGAGTTTTTTCAACTTCCTGCCCCAGAACTGAGCCGGTACGGCGGCCTGGGGCTCGGCCTGGCTATTGTCGACAGGCTTCGCCTACTTCTCAACCATCAAATCGACTTGGCTTCGACCGTGGGCCGAGGTTCGCGATTCGCAATTCTGGTTCCGATGGCCGATGAATGCGTCACGTCCACCGAGCCCGTCGACTCACCTCGCCCCGCAGCCTTTGCGGTCGAAGGCAAGGTAATTTTTGTTATTGCCGATGCTCCAATTGTGTTGGAGGAAACGGGCGGATTGCTTGGCAAATGGGGATACTCTGTCCTTACCGCCGAATCCGACGAAGCTGCACTTATCCGACTTGCTGAGCGTCAACAACGCCCCGATCTTATAATCTCGGATTATCATCTTGCGAGCGGAAAGACCGGGATCCGAGCAATTGAACAAATTAATGCGGCGTTTGGTTCATCGATTCCAGCTATTCTCATCAGCGGCGATACGGCACCTGAACCATTACGTGACGCTAAGGATAGAGGATACATTTTGCTGCACAAGCCTGTCGACCCAATGCGGCTCCGCGCTGTCATGCACGAGCTCTTTATGGATCATGACGATAAGAGAGATACCGGGCCGGCTTTATGACTCAGATTTCGGCGACGATTCCCAGCCCATTTTTCCTACTTTTATTACTGCCTCGGTGCGGCTCGTTACGCCGAGCGCCTTGAGAACGACCGTGATATGGTTCTTCACTGTCGGCACTGCCATATTGAGGGTCTTGGCAATGACCTTGTTGCTTTTTCCCTTCATCAGGAGCGCAAGCACTTCAATCTGCCGATCGGTCAACCCGAGATCCTTAAGAGAGTCGCGCGTCGCTAGCTTATTCGTAAGCCGCGGAGACGTTGTTTCCTCCAGAATTTCCGAGGGAATGTAAATACCGCCGGAGAACACTAACTTGATGGCGTTGAGCATGACCTCTCGTTCGGTAGTTTTCGGGATGAAACCCAGAGCGCCAAGTTTGAAAGCGCGCTTGACTGTGTCTTGATCATCCGAAGACGAAAGAATGATGATAGCAATGGTCGGATAGCGGTCTCGCAGTTCACGGAGGACAGAGAAGCCATCTCGATCAGGCAAATTGATATCAAGTAAAATGAGGCTGATGTCGGGATGTTCCTCGACTATGTGCATTGCCTGACGGCTGTTCGAAGCTTCAAATATAACGGCTTCTCGCTTCAGTTGTTTCAGGACAGCGTGCAACGCCTCGCGAATCAATGCATGGTCGTCGACAATAAGAACTTTCATGAAAAGCTCTCCGTCATCCCATTGCACGGAGATCCAAATAAAAGAAAATCATACACCCACCTTCGGGCCTTTGGCGAGGAAGAGGCTGGCGGAAGACTGGCTCCCGAAACCGTCCATCCTCCATTCGTGGCCCAACCAGCGGTTCGCCGTCAGCCACTCAAGGTAGGAGCCGAATGCCGTTGTGTGCTGCAATTGTAATCGCCTCACGGTAGGACACCGAAAAAGCGAGTGCGGACCACGAGACTCGCGGGACTCAGAGTCTCCTTCGCCCTTGCGTAATGGTGAACGTCCATGATGCGTCTGACGGATGTCAATTGATGCCGAGATCTGTACGGTACCTTGATCATAGGACCTAGGAACCTCTCTGTGTGGACCTCCGGCTGATTGACGCGCTGTGCCGTTGAACGATGATCGTCAACGGATCGCCTCACGCGCTAGGATGTTCTTCCAAGCGCCGCCATATGATCGTCATCGCAGCTTTCGTCGCCGGGTTCGGCGTGAAGCAGCTCTAGACTGCGGCGTTGGTACGATCCGGCAGTGCGGCGGCGATGTTTGTTTGTCAAATTCGGTCCCTCTTGAAGCGTGCTCGCACGCCGGACGGGCAACCAGATGCATGATCGAACTGCCACCCCGAAGCCGTTGGCAGGCGCGCTGCCAGAGCAGAACGGCTACGGCCGCGATCTGCGCATTGATGCCTGCCGCGGCATCGCGCTCTGGTGCATCTTTCTTGACCATGTCCCCAACAACATCGGAAGCTGGCTGACGCTGCGTAACTACGGCTTCAGCGATGCCGCGGAAGTGTTCATGTTCGTCTCGGGTGTGACCTGCGCGCTGGCCTACGGCAAGGCACGGCGGTGCGGGGGCTGGACCGGCGTGATCGGCCGAACGCTGTGGCGAAGCTGGGATATTTATGTCGCTTTTCTGTTGCTCACGCTCGCCTGCGCCATCATGGTTCACCTCGCAGGCGGCGGCCATCTTGCCGACGAGAGCAATACGCGCATTCTGTTGGAACAGCCGGGCGTGACGCTCGCGCACGCGGCGATCCTGCAATACCGCCCCGTCAACACCGACGTCTTGCCGCTGTTCGTGCTTTATCACCTTTTGTTCGCGCCGCTGCTGTGGCTGCTGCTGCGAGCACCGAACGCAACGCTCGGCGCGTCGCTGTTGCTTTACGCACTGGTGCACGTCTTCGGCTGGACCATCCCGGCATGGCCGAACAACCACTGGTTCTTCAATCCGCTGGCCTGGCAGCTGCCGTTTGTGCTTGGCGCGTGGTGGATCATCGAGGGCAGGAGATTCCGGCCGTCGGTGACCTCACGCACGGCGCTTGTGGCTGCCGTTCTCTATCTGGTGTTCAGCCTCATCATCGCATTGAGCTGGAGCATCAAACCGCTGGAAGCGCCGGTCCCGCAGGCGCTGCTGACGCTGCTTTACCCGATGGACAAATCGAGATCTCGATCCATTGCGACTGCTGCATTTTTTGGCCCTTGCGGTTTTGGTGATATGGATCGTGCCTCGCGATTGGCGAGGGCTGACGACGGCGGTGATGCGCGGCGCCATTCTCTGTGGCCAGAACTCGCTGCCAATCTACTGCCTCGGCGTTCTGCTGACGTTCGCCAGCCACCTTGCGCTGCTCGACATCTCGGAGGGGCTGACGATGCAGATCGCGCTCAGTGTTGGCGGCGTCCTGGCAATGATCGTGGCGGCGATGCTGCTGAACTTGATCAAGATCAAACCCAGGCAGCAGCCGCACGCGAAGCCCGTCGAGCAGCCAACCAAGCTTGAGCTGGTCATCAATCTCAAGACAGCCAACGCGCTCGGCGTTTCCGCCCACGCTGCTCGCCCGTGCCGACGAGGTGATCGAATAAAGATGCTGTTTGCTCCGGAGCGCGAGTCCGGCTGCGGCGCTGATCCAGTGCCAGCAATCGCGCACGCCTTCGGGCCACCAGCGAAAAATGTGGCTCAGGACGTGAATTAGAGACTGTGGGGCTTGCCCCTTATTCTTCCGACCACCGTACAGGAGCCAAGGCCATGATTTCCCACCCAAGCACCCACAAGGGAGCGGTGCTGATCGCGGCGTGGATGGTGTTTGCCTGCGTAGCGGCATTACTGTCGGTCAACCTGACATCACCCACCAGCGCCGCGCTCGGCGCTGGCTGGCAGTGCAGCAGGTTTGCGCTCGTAGTCACGACCTGCACCCCGGTGCGTGCACACGAGACCGTTTCCACTGGCGTGCGCAAGCGGACCTAGTACACGACAAACCGGACACCATGCTGCGAATGTCGGCTGAAATCAGCGGACACACTCTGCGAGGGCTCCTTTCCCAATTTGAGTCGGGCTGCCGATACGCTCGGCCAACTCCAACAGCTGCTCGGTCTGGCGCTCGGTTGGAAACTTCGGCGGATGATATTCCATCTTGGTCAGGAATTCCTGGAACCAACGATCCCATACGTGGCCGCACCGCTCATGAGAACGCATCTTTGGCGCGCTGCATGGCCGTCCACTTCGGGCCTCACCTTGATCCAACGTGGTGATCAGCCAGCCCGATAAGGTCGATCCCGGTGCTTGGAGACCAAGTTCAATGCCTGCTACTGCTCAGGTCTTGCTATCGTTTTGGCTGTACCGCCCGCCGCAGCACCCTACCGCGCGAGCGGTTTAGTCCAATGGCACAAAGCGGACCAAGGGCGCGGGCTACATATTTCGCGGGGCTCCTTACGACGCTAGGCTTCGCATTTCAGTAATCAGGTCGGACTTGCCTTCGAAGCCGATGCCAGGAAGCTCCCGCATGTTGATATGCCCGGCTTCCACCCGTACCCCATCGGGGAATCCCCCATACGGTTGGAACAGATCGGGATATGATTCATTACCGCCGAGCCCGAGCCCCGCTGCGATGTTGAGCGACATTTGGTGTCCGCCGTGTGGAATGCAGCGGCTCCACGACCAGCCGTAGCTCTTCAACATTTCCAGCGTGCGCAAATACTCGACCAGCCCGTAGCTCAGCGCGCAGTCGAACTGCAGCCAGTCCCGATCTGGCCGCATGCCGCCGTAGCGGATCAGGTTGCGGGCATCCTGCATCGAGAACAGGTTTTCGCCGGTGGCCATCGGGCCGGGATAGTGCTCGGCCAGCTTCGCTTGCAACTCATAATCCAGCGGATCGCCAGCTTCCTCGTACCAAAACAGATCGTATTGGCGCAGCGCCTTCGCATAAGCCACCGCAGTATCGAGATCGAAGCGGCCGTTGGCGTCGACGGCGAGCTTGCAGCCCGCAGGTAACATTTTCAAAACGGTTTCGATGCGCTTGCAGTCGTCAGCCAGCGGCGCACCGCCGATCTTCATCTTCACGACCGTGTAGCCGCGGTCGAGATACCCTTGCATCTCCGCTGCCAGGCCTTCGAGGCCCTTGCCTGGATAGTAGTAACCGCCGGCCGCATAGACGAAGACACGCGGGTTGGCCTGCACTTTGGCGCGTTCCGCCAAGAGTCGAAACAGGGGCTTGCTCGCAATCTTGGCGACGGCGTCCCACACCGCCATATCGATCGTGCCGATGGCGACCGAACGCTCGCCATGTCCGCCCGGCTTCTCGTTAGTGAACATGGCCGCCCAGATTTTGCCGGGATCCAGAAGGCCACCTTCGTCAAGCAGGCTGTCCGGCGCAGCCGTCAGCACGCGCGGCGCGAAACGCTCGCGGATCAACCCTCCCTGCCCGTAGCGACCGTTCGAGTTGAAACCGTAGCCGATGACTGGCCGGCCATCGCGGATGACGTCGGTGACTACGGCAACCAGACTCAGCGTCATCTTCGAAAAGTCGATGAAGGCGTTGGCGATGGGAGAAGATATCGGAGCGGTACGCTCCCGGATGTCGACAATGCGCATGAGAAGGATGTCCGTGTCGGAGGATGGAGGGGCGGAAGCTTAATCGGCGTATTGGCCGACTGCGGTGATCATCGGACGCCAGCGGTCAATCTCGCTCTTCAGCGTTTCACGAAGGATTTGCGGCGTTGCCTTGTCCGGCGTCGGATCGGTCGCGATATCCGCGAACCTGCTGGCCAGCGCCGGATTTTTGAGCGCCTCGGCCAAGGCTTTGGTTAGCACCTGCACGATAGGATCGGGCGTTTTCGCCGGCACATAGATACCGTGCCAAACGCTGATCTCCATGCCAGGCAGGCCGGCCTCGGCCGAGGTGGGCACGTTAGGCATCGATGGCAGCCGCTTGGCGCTGGTGACGGCGTAAGACTTCACGCTGTTGGCCTGGACCAGCGGCGCGGCGGTCGTGGCTTGTTCGCACCCAAGATCTATCTGCTTCCCCATCAGCGCCTGAAGAACCGGGCCGCCTCCGCGGAATGGAACGACGTTCATCTGCTTCTGAACAGCCGCCATGAATAGCATACCGCAAAGCTGCGACGCCGCACCCAGGCCCGAATGCGCGAAGGTGACGTGATCGCCTCGGGCCTTGATGTCTGCAATGACTTCGGCCAGCGTATTCGGGGCGTAGTCCGGGCGCGCAATGATTGCCATGTTGGCATCGGACACGACGCCGACGGGTTTCAGGTCGGTGGTCGGATCGAACGGAAGCTTCCGATACAGCGTGACGGCTGTGGCCAGTCCGAGATGATGAAGTAGAAGCGTATAGCCGTCGGGCTCAGCACGGACGACCCGATTGCTGCCCAGAGTGCCGCCCGCGCCGGCGACGTTCTCGACAATCACCTGCTGTCCGAGCAGACGGCCCATGTTCTCGGCCGTCACGCGCGCCACGGTGTCGGTAGGGCCTCCGGCGGCAAAAGGCACGATCATGGTGATGGGCCGCTTGGGGAAATCCTGGGCGATCGCCGCAGACGCCGTCAAGAACAGCAAAGAAGCACACACAACCGCACGCATGAATATCTCCCAGGATCATTTTTTGATCCACGCAATGTAGATGAAACTGCCGACTTGTCAGCCATCTCAGAAATGGTAGATTTTCACCTCAGCCATTCTCATCTAAGATGTCTGAATCTGACGGCAGGACAGATCATGCGAAATTTCGATCCCGTTTCGTTGCGGCTGTTCATCGCGGTCTGCGAGGAACGCAACATCGCCACAGCCGCCCGGCGCGAGGCGATCGTGCCGTCCGCGGTGAGCAAGCGCATCAGCCAGATGGAGGAAGCCGCAGGCGTCACCTTGCTCGAACGCGGCAGGCGCGGCGTTGCGGTGACGGCGGCGGGGGAGGTGCTGTGCCGCTATGCGCGGGAATCGCTGCAATTGCTCGACCGGATGCAGGCAGAACTGGGAGCGTTTGCCGAGGGAGTGCAAGGTCACGTGCGTGTCTTCGGCAGTAAATCGGCGGTGGCGCAATTCCTGCCGGAAGATATCAGCCTGTTCGCGCAACGCTATCTCGACGTACGCGTCAGCCTGGAGGAACGCGAAATCTGGGAAGTGGTGCGCGGCGTTGAGGAAGGGCGCGCCGATATCGGAGTGTGTTGGGACGCCGTCGACATGCGCGGCCTGCGGACCTTGCCATATCACCGCGACCATCTTGCGGTAGTCGTCCATCCCGCCCATCCATTGGCGAGAAAACGTTCTGTCTCCTTCGTCGACACGATTGACTACGAGCATGTCGACATCGTCGCTCGCAGCATCATGCAGACGACCCAGCGCAGTGCTGCGGCCGCCGCCGGCAAGCAGATGCGCTACCGCATCCAGGTCTCGACCGTGGACGCCGCTTACCGGATCGTGGCGGCCCAATTGGCAGTGGCGATTGTACCCGCTGAGGAAGCGAGCGCGATTCAGCAGGCGCTAGGGCTCAAGGTGATCCCCCTCAGCGATAAATGGGCCAAGCGCCAGTTCGTCGTTTTAGTGCGTGAGAAAGGCCTGAGCCTACCGGCGCAATTGTTGGTTCAGAGTCTGTCTTCTTCCGAAGGCATTCAACCGCGTCGGTCGGGTCGCTCTAAATAGTCTCGTATCGCGCACGCCGTTCGGAGCACATTCCAACGGGTAAAGCAGCGGTCCAGCGTCCGCTATTGGCCCAAAGCAGACTCGCTGAAGGCCAGCCCAGATGTCCGCTTCTGGGCGTAATCCGGACATCGCCAAGTAAATGGCTCCTTTCAGACTTATAAGTAACGCCCTGGTCTACCCCTTCACCGTCACCGCACGCCCGATCACAGGCTGCGCGGCGACCGGCGGATTGGCTGTTTGCGCCGCGAGCTCGCCGATCAGGCGGTCGGCATCGGCGGCGATACCGTCCGGCGTGTGGATCACCAGCCGCTCCAGCGCCCAGCGATACGACGAGATACGCCGCTCCAGGCATTGCTGGACCCATTGCACGATCAGCGTGTTCTCTTCCATGCGCGCGATCGCATCCGCCTGCTCGCGCGGCGACAATTCCGACACCATCTTCAGGCTGGCGCTGCGCTTGCGGTCGAGTTCTATGACGCGGATGGCGGAGGCAAAGAACGGCTCGAACCTCGTGATGTCGTTGCGAACGTCCTCGATCAACTGCTGATAACGCGAGGTGTGCGAGCGGTGCGGCTCGTCGATCAGCGCGCGTCCATAGGTGGTGCGATCGAACACCACCTTCTGCCGCCATGGCGAGGGCAGCGGCTGGTAATCACCGAACACGCTCTTCCAGGCGGGCCGCGAATGCGGCGGTTCGATCAGGGGATAGGCGAGATCGCGAAGCTGGCGTTCGCTTTCGGTAAGTTGGAAATGCGAAGGTTTTAGGCCGACGCTGGCCGTGGCCTCGGCGCCGAGCCAGCGGTGCATGTCGTCGTTGCGCATGTCGGCGCGGGTGCGGCCGAAATCGCCGCCGCTGCAACCGCCGAGCGCTGCGCTTACAACAAGCAGCATGAGAGCCGGGAGTGACCGAAGCCCGGTGGTCCGGATCGGGAGGCACTTTTCCGGCATTGCAAACGTCCGTCGTTCAGGGGCGCCGACGGCGACGGCGACCGGGCGCCGTCCCCTCTTCCGGCCCGCGCCCATCACCGGTTCCGCCGGCTTCGCGTTCGATGCGGACAACGGGAAGGATCAGCACAGTTCCCAGGCCATCGCGTGGAGCGCCATCCATGGTTGAGCCCGGCCGTCGCGAAGCCGCATCCGCCGGAAATTCAATGATGGTGCCCATATTCCGTTCTCTCTGGTTGCCGCGGTCACGATTTTGACCGGCGACATGCCATTATTCAGAACAGAACGTGGTTAACGGCATCTTAATTTGTGCAGTCGGTACAGTTACGGGTTCCGCGGCTCACGCCGCCCGCCGAAAGCTCGCATTTTATCGGATTTCTTCAGGGGCTGTTTTCCTTAACCAACTCTTAAAACGCCCTGCGTAGGCTGACGCGAAGGATTATCGAAGTCGCGTACACCTGACATGACTGCAGCTCCATTGTTTCCGGGATTCGACGGGCTGATGACGCTCTCGCGCCGCGGGGCGTCGATATCCGCCCGACCTTGCTGCGCGTGCTGACCGACCTTTATGTCCAGGCCAGCGCCCATTCCGCCGACGAGGAGCGGCAGTTCGTCGAACTGACGTCCCGCCTGATCGACCAGGTCGACGACGCCACCCGCGCGGCGGTGCGGGCGCGGCTCGCGATCTATCCGGCGACACCGGCCGAGATCATGGACAGGCTCGGCCTGCGGCGTGCGCACCCCGACCAGCCCCTGCCGCTCGCGGCTGCAATCACCGCTCCCCCGACCGACGCGCCGACGGTGAAGGCGCCGACCGAGGCGCAGTTGCGGATGGCGTCCAACCTGGCAATGCGGCCCAACGATGCTGCCGAAATCAGCGATATGTTCTTCACGGCCGGTCCCAGCGAGCGCGCGCTGATCCTGCACAATCTCGCCGATACGCCGCTGAAGGCCTCGGCGCGAATTCCCGCAGCCCGCGCCGCCCGCGCGCTTCATATCCTGGAAATGGCCGCGTTCGCCGAGGACGCCGAAAACTTCGCGCTCGAACTCGGCGACGCCCTGATCCTGCCATCGCGGATCGCAACGCAAGTTGTCAATGATCCCGGCGGCGAGCCGCTGGCATGCGCAGCGAAGGCGCTCGACATGCCGAGCGCAATCTTCCAGCGCGTGCTGCTGTTCCTGAATCCGGAATTCGGCTCATCCGTACACAACGTCTATCGCTTGTCGCGACTTTACGACCGTTTGAGCGAACGATCCGCGCTCGTCATGCTGGCCGCATGGCGCGGCTCGACCATGGCAGTCAGCCGCGCCAAATATCGCGCCGCGCTGTACGACGAAGAACGGCACCGCGCGCGTGCGGCGGGTTCGCACACACGTCCCGCGGTGCAGCCTGGAACCGCGCCGGTACGCACCGGCACCGACGGCTCGAAGCGCTAGGCGTTCGGCGCTTCTAGGCTTTGGCCAAATCGAGAAAGTGCCGCCCTGCCCGATCTTCGGTCTCGACGATCCAGGCGTCGGGATCGAAACGGAGTTCCTTGGCGAGACGCTCCTCCACCGATTGCTCGGGCACCGGCTGCGGCGAGGCCGGCGCGAACAGCCGCTCGGCTGGGCGGCTCTCGTCATAGACGGTTTGCGGCGCAGGCGCATACAGCATGGCGTTGCCGTCGAGCAGCGCCACCTTGATGAACACCGCCCCCGCCTCCTCTGCCCCGCGCTTGCGCACGGCGCCAAAAATTCCCTCGTTCTGGCAGCGGCGCAGGTATGCGGCCACCCAGATGCTTGATTTCAATCGCATGAGATCGACGATAGGCCGACGAGCGGACAGATGCTAGTCGATCGGGTGCCCGATCATCGTCGTGAGCTCCTTCACCAGGCGATCGGACATCTGGCCGGTCACCGGCAGCTTGCGGTCGCGCTCGAATTTCGAGATCGCGGCCTGGGTGTCCGCACCGACCGCGCCGGTCGGCTTCAACTGGCCGTAGCCATATTGCGTCAGTGCGCGCTGCACCGCCGCGACGCGGCGCGCGCCGGCGCTTTGCCCATTCGTCGGAATCGGCGCCGGCGGTCGCACCACGTTGGAAGGGGCCGCGGCGGGCGCGCCGGTCGACTTGACCACCAGATTGGTCATCGGATCGGCGTTCTTGGAATCGTTGTTCCTGGAATCGTTGTTCTTGGGCTCGGCGCTCTTGATCTCGACGTGTTTGGGCTCAGCCCCCCTCACCTCGACCGGCCTGATTTCCGGCGGATCAGAATCGACCGGCCTCGTTATTTCGACCGGGCGCGGGCGCGGCAGCGGACTAACGACGGCAGCTTGCGGCGCCGACAGCGTCACGACCGAGCCGAACATCGGCGAGGGATGGCGGCCGGCCTGCAGGAACAGCGCATTGGCGACAATAGCGCAGATTGCGGCAGCCGCGAGCAGGCCCGCGATCATGTCTTTCGGACTGTGCAGGAGAATGCGCATCACGAGGCCGCGCCCTTCCTCCGCTTCGATCGCAACCGCTTTCGCACCGCGACGGCGGCGGCGCGGCATCTCGTTATCGTCGTCAATACGCCTAGGCACGTTTCTTCACCTGATCGACTTCATCCTGAGATTCGGGTCGCAGCGCCGGCTTCAGCGTCGCGACGTTGTTCGAAGTGGTCAGCGAAGGCGCAAAGTCAAGTGGCAAGGTAACAGCCACCGTGGTGCCCTCGCCGACCCTGCTCTGCACATTCATCTCGCCGTTGTGCAATCCAACCAGACCCTTCACGATCGACAAGCCGAGGCCGGTGCCTTCGTGCTTGCGCTGATAGGTCTTGCCGGCCTGGAAGAACGGATCGCCGATCCGCGCGAGATCCTCGGCCGCGATACCGACCCCGGTATCGGTGACACTCAGCATCAGCCGCGGTCCCTCGACCGCGGCGGAAACCGTCACACTGCCGCCGCGCTCGGTGAACTTGATGGCGTTGGTGATGAGGTTCAGCGCGATCTGCTTGAACGCGCGGGGATCGCCGTTCATCACGGGCAAGTCCTCTGCTGCCCGGGTGATCAGGTCGACGCCGTTGTCGCGCGCCTTCAGTGCCAGCAAATTGCAGCAGTGCAACAGTGCCGCGCGCGGCGCGAACGGCTCCGGCGAAATTTCGAAATTGCCGGTTTCCATCTTGGACATGTCGAGGATGCCGTTGACGACCGACAACAGATGCTGGCCGGAATCGTTGATCAACTGCGCATATTCCCTGCGGCGCGCGGCGTCGATCATCATCGCCTCTTCGTGCACGATCATCTCGGAGAAGCCGATGATGGCGTTCAGCGGCGTGCGCAGTTCGTGGCTCATGGTAGCCAGGAACCGCGTCTTGGAGGCATCCGCCTGCTCGGCGGCGGTGCGCGCCGTTTCAAGGGCCTGCTCCTGGATCTTGCGGTCGGTGACGTCGCGCATCACGGCGACGACCTCGGCCTCGGGCGAAACCTGCTCGAGCGGTCGGCAACGCATCTCGACCCAGATAAAATCGGCGGAAGCGTTCTGGCCGCGGCCCGCGTCGCGGCGCAGGCGGAATTCGACGCTCCGCTGCTCGCTGCCGCGCGCTGCATCCGACAGGGCCGTGAGATAGGCCGGACGATCGGCAACATGGACGCGGTCGAACAGCCCATGGCCGGTCAGCCGGGCGCCGGGCGTACCGAGCATGGCCTCCGCCGCCGGCGAAATGAACTCCACGGCGCCGCTGCGGTTGTGACGCGAAATAACGTCGCTCATGTTTCGCGCAAGCAGACGGTAGCGGTCTTCCTCGAGATAGAGCAGCGACACGGAAGTACGCGCCAGCGATTCCGCGCTAACGGCCAATCCCGCCGCATAAAGCGTCGCCGAAGCAACGCCGGCACCCATCAGGAGACCGTGCAGCGCCGCGTTCGGCTCCGCCATCGGCAGCAGGTGAAAATGCCCGAGCGCGATCAGCGAAGCGGCGCATGACAGCGCAAGCGCAGAGGCAAACACGACCACGCGGCGCGAGGCCGACAGCGCCGCTTCCAGGGGAAGAACGATGAGCCAGACCGCGGCGAACGATTCGATACCGCCGGTGGTCACGGCAATCATCATGACAAGGCCCGCCAGCGCCAGCGCGGACAGGATATGCGCGCCCTCGTAGCGGCCGGTGCGCGACAGGAACCAGGACAACAGGATGGGTGCGATCTGCCAGGCGAAGGCAGTGACCTCGAGCGCCGTTGGCGCCCCGCGCATCGCCAGATAGACCGGAAAGGCCGCAAGCGCCACCAGGCTGCCGAGCAGCCGCGGCGCCATGAAAGCGCGATGACGCGCACTCGTCAGCGCATCATATCGTGCCGAGGGATGCAGCAGCGCATCGAGAAAATCGCGGATGATACTCAAAACAATCACGGCTCTCGCGCTTCGGCTTGTTCGTCAGACAGACGCGCCGGAACGCCCCCTTATCTTTGCGCCACCGTGTCAGAGTGAGCTTAAGCGAACGCTAAGGCCCGGCGCATGGCCGACCAACAACGCGCATCCGCAGAGGTTTGACGTCTCACGCGACGGTCATTCGACCCGGATGGTGAACGACAGGTTTCCAGCGCGATCGATCTATGGTTTCGAAATGGTGGATGCGCGAGCGGCGCGGAGTTTCGCGCGGCGGTGGTCGTCAATCGAAAGTTTACGCCGAATCAGATCGTTACGGTTTTCAGAAAATTTTCGGCGATTTTACCTCAATGCAAACACTTGCGATTTATCGAGGGCTGTTAGTCAGAAACAAAGCTAGCGGACTTAACCGCAACACAACCATAAGAGACGACCGGGGTCGCGAGATGTTTTTTCTGCTTCGCATGGCATTCTGGCTCGGGCTCGTGCTCGTGCTGCTGCCCAGAGAAAAGACGCCTGAATCGGACAAGGTGCCGCAGATCGGCGCGTCCGAGGCCGTATCGGCTGCGACCGCCGCCGTCTCCGACATGGGCCAGTTCTGCAAGCGCCAGCCGGCGGCCTGCGAAGTCGGTGGCCAGGCCGCCACCGCGATCGGCCAGCGCGCCCAGGACGGCGCCCGCCAATTGTACAAGATCATCACCGACAAGAAGCCCGAGCCGCCCTCCGTTCCCGACAAGAAGCCCGACCATACCAGCTCCATCGACACCGCCGGCGACGCCGAGGCCGTCATCGCGGCCACCTCGCCCACTGATGCGCTGACGGGGGACGATATGGCGATCGAATGGCGGATGCCGCGGACGCCGTTGGCTTCAAAATAAGGCCGCGGAACCGGCCCCGTTTCCGTCGCTTTCGTGCGGTCCGCATCCTATATAAGGCGTACTGAAACGGACGTGGGCCAAGATGACGATCGACGAAATCAGGGACAATTTCGAACTGCTTGACGAGTGGGACGACCGCTACCGGTACGTCATCGAACTCGGACGCACGCTCGACCCGATGCCGGAGGCCGAGCATTCCGCCGAGAACAAAGTCAATGGCTGCGTCAGCCAGGTCTGGCTTTCCAGGCAGATCGACCGCAGCGGCAACGGCGAACCGAGGCTGAAATATCTGGGCGACAGCGACGCTCACATCGTGCGCGGCCTGATCGCGATCCTGCTCACGCTCTATTCCGGCCGCACGCCGCAGCACATCCTTTCAACCGATGCGCTCGCGGTATTCGACGAATTCGGATTCCGCGAGCACCTGACGCCGCAGCGTTCCAACGGCCTACGCTCCATGGTCGAACGCATCCGCTCCGACGCGCGCGAGGCGCTTGCCGCGGCGTCGTAGACGCCGTCGCATTGACCGGGGGCTTACTTCCGCTTCCGCGCCTGCTGGCCAAGTCCCATCTTCTTGGCGAGTTGCGAACGCGCCACCGCGTAGTTCGGCGCCACCATGGGATAATCCGGCGGCAGCCCCCATTTGTCGCGATACTGCTCCGGCGTCATGTTGTACTGCGTGCGCAGATGGCGCTTCAGCGACTTGAAGCGCTTGCCGTCCTCCAGACAGACCAGATATTCCGGCGTCATCGACTTCTTGACCGATACGGCCGGCTTGGCTGGCTCGAGCGGGGCCTCGGGCCGGCCGCTCGACACTCGCATCAGCGCGGCATGAACCTGGCTGATCAGGTTCGGGATTTCCGAGGCCTGGGTCGGATTGTTGCTGAGATAGGCCGATACGATATTGGCGGTCAGTTCGACGGGCGTCTTGCCTGCGGGATCGGTCATGGCTCAACCTTCTGGGATTACGATGCATCTGTGCGGTTCGGACAGTATCCAACCGCGCCTATACATCGGCGGCATCCTATACAACTTGGCGTATATGAACGAAGTGCCGGGAAACTGACAAGAACAGCGGCGCTTTATTTTCAACAACCGCTCTCGCGGCAAGTATTGCCGGGTCAGGACCGCTGATCGAGATGCGCGCGCAGTTCGTCGATCGAGGCGAAGCGCATCATCCCCTCCGGCATCTGGGCCTCGATCGAACCGTCGGAGTAGAGGGAATAGGCCATGCCATCGACGACGCCGGACTTCAGCACTGTCACCGCCGGCTGATCCTCCGTGCGCGGCGGTCCACCATTGGCTTCCGCGGACGCCGGGGCAGTGCGGCCGCCGCGGCGCTGCAGCGGGGTTTCGCCGGATTTTGCGCGCTCCGCTTTCGGCCAGGCATTCTCGAACGACGCCCGTGGCGGTTCGGCCGGCTCGGCCGGCGGCACGGCGGGTGGATTGGAACGAAGGTCCGATGACAAAAGGTCCGGCGGCAGCGGCTCGCTGGCACGCCCCTGCGCGCGCTCGCGCTCTCTTCGCGACGTCGAGGAAAACAGCAAATTGCGTTTCGGTTTCGCAGCCGATGGTGGCGGTTCGGGGTGGGTCGGCTCCGGAATCGGGTGATCCCGCAGGACAGCCTCGTTCTGCCAAGGCGGCGGCGCCGCTGGCGAGAAAGGCGGCGGTGCGGTTGGCGAGAATGGTCCGGGACCAGTGGGCTGTTCGGCGGCCGGGAAACCGCCGCCGAAGGGACCAGAATCCCGCGTCGCGGCAGCAGGAAGCACCGGCCGCACCGCGGCCTCGCCGGGCGCTTCAGCCATACTGGCGCCGAGCCGCCGCGCAACGTTCTTCAGCTCCCGGACCGCTATCCAGAGCGCGAGCATGATCGCACCGGCGCAGACGCCGATCACGCCGGCGATGATGAGCGTGTTGCCGGTGCTGAATTCCTTGATCGGGATCCCGAAGCCGATCGCCAGCAGCCCCGCCAAAACGAGGCCGATCCCGGCGACCAACATAACAACCATCATTGAACTAACCCTCAGCCGCGCCCGAAACGCTCGCAAGCCGCCCAACGCCACGATACCGTCAGATTGTGCGCATCGCCACCCGCCAATTGCACACTGGGTTCCGCATGGCGTTGTTCGGTTGCAGGAATCTCGGTCGCAGGTGTTTCATGCTATTCAGGTGCCGTTCACTCCGGCGCCCGTAATTTTACCCACCTACCAATTACTGCCCTTTTGTTGCATTGCATCAGGGATTTAGGCCACAATTCCCAATTACTTGGTAATGGAACTGAGCTATATGGGTACCCGGGGAATGAGGCTCAAGAATATCCAAGCTGGGCCATAGGGGACGCTGGGTTACCAATCGCCATGTCATCCATTACGACCTCTGCTCTCGATACGCCTGCGCGGCGCTCGATGGAGCGGACCTGTGACGACCTCGCCATCTTCGCGTTGGCCGTTGTCACCCTCGTTGCTGGCCTGACCTTCCGAGACTATGGACTGGGCTGGGACGACTACACGCACGCCGAATATGCCGATCTGCTGCTGCGGATGTACGGTTCCGGCTTCAAGGATACCGGCGCGCTGTCGTTCGCCAATCTCTACATGTATGGCGGCGGCTTCGACATGGCGGCGGCCTTGCTGCACAAGGTCATTCCGCTCGAATTGTTCGAAACGCGCCGCCTGCTCGGTGCCGTCGTCGGGCTGGTCGGCCTCGCCGTGACCTGGCGGCTGGCGCGGCGCGTCGGCGGCCCGCTTGCCGGGCTCGCGACGCTGCTGCTGCTGGCGCTGTGCCCGACCTTCTACGGGCACATGTTCATGAACCCGAAGGACGCGCCGTTTGCCGTCTCGATGGTGATCCTGATCCTGGGTCTGGTGCGCCTCGCCGAGGAGTATCCCGCGCCCTCACCGCGTACGATCCTGATCATAGGCCTCGGCGCCGGTCTTTCGATCGGCTGCCGGATTCTCGGCGGGCTGGCGGTGGTCTATGCAATGGTGGGCTTCGTCCCGCTGTTGATCGAGGACGTTCGCACGCAAGGCTCGCGCGAGGCGATCCGCCGCTTCGCCCATGTCGTGTACGTCCTGGTCCCGGGGCTCGTGTTCGGATACCTGCTCATGGGCCTGGTGTGGCCGTGGTCGATCATGGAGCCCGGCCATCCGTTCCAGGCGCTGACCTATTTCTCGCATTTCTTCGAAAAGCCCTGGAAGGAAATGTTCGACGGCGCGCTGGTCTCAGTGCCCGACATGCCGTGGTCGTATCTGCCGACGCTGTTCGCGCTGCAGCTTCCCGAGATATTGCTCGCGCTTCTGTTCGCTGGCGTCGTCGGCACCTTCATGTCGCTGTCGCGCGTGGACGTGACAGCGCGCCGCAAGACCATCTTCCTGATGCTGACGCTGGCGGCCAGCCTGCCGCTGGTGATCGCGATGGTGAAGCGGCCGGCGCTCTACAACGGCATCCGGCATTTCGTTTTCGTGATCCCGCCGATGGCCGTGCTGGCCGGCGCATCGTTCGCCTGGGGTATGAACTGGCTGAAGAACAATCACCGCCGCTGGCAACCGGCCGCACTGGCGGTGTTCACGTTCGGCCTGCTGCTGCCACTCAGCGAGATGATCCGACTGCACCCTTATGAATACACCCATTTCAATCACATTGCCGGCACGGTTCGCGGCGCCGACAAGATGTTTATGCTGGATTACTGGGGGCTGGCGCTGAAGCAGGCTTCCGACGGCCTGCGCGAGGAGCTGGTCGAACGGCAGGAATTTCCTCCACTGGGACGCAA
The DNA here is from genome assembly GCF_043203335.1 of Bradyrhizobium sp. RDI18. Lineage (NCBI taxonomy): Bacteria > Pseudomonadati > Pseudomonadota > Alphaproteobacteria > Hyphomicrobiales > Nitrobacteraceae > Bradyrhizobium > Bradyrhizobium sp. RDI18. The sequence goes on from NZ_JBICRN010000008.1 coordinate 2,919,279, forward strand.
GTGGAAGGTCGCGGTGTGCGGCCCGCAGCGCCCGGCGCAGGTAGCGCTCGGCCCGGACTTCACGATCGGCTGGGACAGCCAGTCCGCCGATTTCGCGATGACGCTGGGCGAGTTCTACTGCAAGGGTCTCACCGCGCCGGTCATGGTGGAAATCAAGCGCGACGACGTCGTGTTCGCGCGCGTCTACGACATCCGCGGCCGCGCCATCTCGACGCTGTTGGCGATTCCGGCGCCCTGATCCCGCATAACAGCCGCGCCCGGCCCGCGCCTTGCTGCTGAACTGGCGCAGGGCTACGCTCGCTTTCGAAAATCAACAATTCTCGAACGCGCGAAAGGTTATGGCGGCGTGACCGTACTGGTGACCGGCAGTTCCGGCCATCTCGGCGAGGCGCTGATGCGTACGCTGCAGGCGCAGGGGCGCGAGGCCATCGGCATCGACGTTCTGCCCGGCGTGTTTACGCATCACGTAGGCTCGATCACTGACCGCGCTTTCGTGCGCCGTTGCATGAAGGGCGTGACGACCGTGCTGCACGCCGCGACGCTGCACAAGCCGCATGTGGCGACCCACAGCCGCCAGGAATTTATCGACGTCAACATGTCAGGCACGCTCAGTTTGCTGGAAGAAGCCACCGCAGCCGGCGTCACGGCGTTCGTCTACACCAGCACCACAAGCGTCTTCGGCGAGGCGCTGGTGCCACCGCCGGGCGAGCCAGCGGCGTGGATCACCGAAGACGTCGCGGCCGTGCCGAAAAATATCTATGGCGTCACCAAGGCTGCCGCAGAGGATCTGTGCCAGCTCTTTGCGCGCAATCACGCGCTTCGCACCGTCGTGCTGCGCACCTCGCGTTTCTTCCTGAAGAGGATGACAATCGCGCGACACGCGAGGCCTACACCGACGCCAACATCAAGACCAACGAGTTCCTCTATCGCCGCGTCGATATCGAAGACGTGGTCAGCGCGCATCTGATGGCGGCCGACCGCGCGCCATCAGCCGGTTTCGCCAAATACATCATCAGCGCCACCACGCCATTCTCACGAAACGACACGGCGGAACTGCGCAACGACGCGCCGCGCGTGGTCGGCCGTTACGTGCCGGAGTTTGAGGCTGAATTTGCGCGGCGCGGCTGGACGATGATTCCAGGCATCGATCGCGTCTACGTCAACGACCGCGCACGTGCCGAACTCGGCTGGCAACCGCGCCATGATTTCCGCACGCTGATTGCGCGGCTGCGGGCTGGCGATGATATCCGCAGTCCACTCGCGCGGGAGATTGGCAGCAAGGGCTATCACGACCGCGTCTTTCGCGAGGGACCCTACCCGGTAGAGTGAGCGGCGAGAGTATCCGGTGGACAAGCCGCGCGGATGCGCTAAACTGTCGGCCACATACCTCTACACGTCCGGAATCAAAACGCCGCCCAATCCCGGGCGGCGTTTTTGTTTGGGCGTATCGTAGGGTGGGCAAATCGGGATAGGGGAGTCTCGCGACTCCTCCCCTCCCACACCACCGTACGTACGGGTCCGTATACGGCGGTTCGATGGATTATGCGGACCTCGACGCCGCGACGGAAGTGAGACCGAGTGAACCGAGGAAGTGAGTTGGCAATGCGATGGTGAGCGCGGGACTCGCTGCCAGCCGCCAAGGGCCATGTGGGCTGCCGGCGGTTTGAGCCGCCCGATCCCGGCCGACGCCGCAGCGTCGCAGCTCTGCAAAGCGAGCGGGTCCACGCTTCCACTGCTTCCAGGCGATGGCGCGCAACCGCCGCCTGATCCATTCGTCAAGTGCGCGCAATACCGACGGGGTTTGGCAGAAGCCGAAGTAGCCACGCCAGCCGACAAGGTAAACGGATAATTCCTTGGCGACTTGCGCGAGGCTTCGTCCGCCTGTGCGCCGCGTCAATTCCCGAACTCTGGCCTTGAAGCGGGCGATCGCCTGCGGTGCGATGCGCCGTCGTGGCCCCGGCCCGCTTGTAAAGCTAAAGCCCAGGAACTTGCGGACGCTCGGTTTGGCGACCGCGCTCTTGGCCTTGTTGACCTTGAGCTTGAGGCGCTTTTCCAGGAACTTCTCGATGCCCGCCAGCACCCGTTCACCCGCCTTTTGACTGCGCACATAGATGTTGCAGTCGTCGGCGTAGCGCACGAAGCGGTGACCGCGCTTCTCAAGCTTCTTGTCCAGCACATCTAGCATCAGGTTCGACAACAACGGCGAGAGCGGGCCGCCCTGCGGCGTGCCCTCTTCTGTCGGACTGACCAACCCGCCCTCCATCACACCCGCATTCAGGAAGGCGCGGGTGAGCTTCAGAACGCGCTTGTCAGCAACCCGCTTGGCGACGAGCCCCATTAGGATGTCGTGGTTGACCCGGTCGAAAGACTACTCGACAGACTACCCACCACCGCGCTCATCATCTCGACGACTATCCCGATCAGGTAACCATCGTTCGGTCGCGCCATCCCTTTGAGGGATCTGCGCTTAATGTGCTTGGCTGGTGTCATCGACGCGGCGAACTTCATCTGACGCTTGTACTGCCCGATGGTACCCGTGCCCTTGTACCGGCCGCGTGGACAGATCTGCCTATCGCACAACATTTACCGCGTGCAAGCCCGCAATGCGCTCGAGCGGCATTCCTGGCTTCCCACGCCGAGCTGCTGCACGCCCGGACGATCGTCGACGCTTTGCTGCGGCAATTGGATGGCGCGCATACTGTCCTGCCACCGGAATCGGAGGACAGCCATGCAGCAGCTAAGCTTTCTCGACCCACCACCTCAGCGCGGGGCCGTACCTGTATGGGAGGCCCTCGATAGAGAGCAGCGCGCACATCTCGTGCTGCGACTCGCCCGACTAATCGCCCGAGCAATCGCCACTGCCGGAGATCACAACGATGAACGAACTGAGCAAGATTACCGCTGAGCACCTACGCCGATGCGCAATCGTCTACGTGCGTCAGTCCAGTACGACGCAGGTCGAGCATAATCGCGAGTCCACTGCCCGTCAGTACGAGTTAGCCGAACGCGCCGCGCGGCTTGGTTGGCGACGCGATCAGGTGAAGGTCATCGATGAGGACCTCGGTATTTCCGGTTCCGGCCTTTCCGAGCGCACCGGTTTCGCGCGTATGACCGCGGAGGTCGGCCTCGGCCAGGTGGGCATCGTGCTCGGCTTGGAAGTCTCGCGACTGGCGCGCAATAATGCTGATTGGTACCGTCTGCTCGATCTATGTGGCCTGACCCACACGCTCATCGGTGATGGAGATGGGATTTATCATCCGGGCTTGTTCAATGACCGCCTGGTGCTCGGGCTCAAAGGTACGATGTCAGAGGCAGAGCTGCATGTGCTGCGTGCGCGGCTGCTCGGTGGCATCCGCAACAAGGCCGCACGCGGAGAACTGCACCGCGGGCTGCCGGTGGGTCTGGTACGGGGCGACGCCGACGGGGAGGTGCTGTTGCATCCTGACGAGTCGGTGCAAGCCGCGATCCATGCTGTCTTCGACCGCTTTGCCGAATTCGGCTCGGCACGACGCGTGTGGCTGTGGTTCCGCTCGCAAGGCCTGCGCTTTCCGCTGCACTCCAACAGCCTTGTCGATCTCCGCTGGGTCGCCCCCACTTACACAAAGATCCACCAGGTCCTCACCAACCCGTTCTATGCCGGCGTTTATGTGTATGGCCGCACCCAGCAGACATGCTATCTCGATGCGGGCGGTCGAATCCGAAAGCGCATCAGACAACGCGACCGCGAGCAGTGGCCGGTGTTCATTCGTGACCATCATGCCGGATACATCGATTGGAATACCTTCGAGGCGAACCAGAAGCGCCTGGCGCAGAACATCCGTCCTCGACCGCACCAGAGCGGGGGTGCCGTGAGAGAAGGCGCAGCACTCCTGCAAGGCCTCGCCGTATGCGGACACTGCGGTCGGCGCCTGGCCGTACACTACAGCGGCCGGTTCTCGGCGCCCGGATATCACTGCGCCGGCAAGAACATCGTCAACGGCCGGGGCGAGTACTGCCTCAACATCGGCGGTGTGCAGATCGATGCGGCTGTCGCCGAAGCGTTCCTTGCGGCTCTCGCGCCCGCAGGCCTGGAAGCCTCGCTCCAGGCGATCGAGCAATTCGACGCCGATCGCGAGACGACTCTCGCGCAGTTCCGTCGCGACGTCGAGCGTGCGCGCTACAACGCGCAGCGCGCCGAGCGACGCTATCGCGCAGTGGACCCGGAGAATAGACTCGTCGCGCGTGGACTCGAAGCAGAATGGGAAAGCGCTCTGCTGGAATTGAAGACTGCCGAATCCGAACTCTCGGACCGCGAACATGCCCGACCGCGCTCGCTTACGCACGAAGAACGCGACGCTATCCTTGCACTCGGTAAAGACCTCAAGCGTATCTGGTTCGCTCCCACGACGAGCGATCGCGATCGCAAGGAGTTGCTCCGCACGCTGCTCGACGATGTCACCTTGAGAGTCGAGCGCGATAAATACAACGCTCACCTGACGCTGCGTTGGCGCGGCGGTCTCTTCAGTGAAGTTAATGTCCCATTGCCGCACTCGCATCCATCGCCGATCCGCACCGCCGACGATACGATCGATCTGCTGCGGCGACTGGCTGCACATTATCCCGACACCAAGATCGCCGGCATCCTCAATCGCCAAGGCCGTACAACGGCCACAGGACTGTCGTTTACGGCAAATCGTGTGTCGAGCCTGCGGACGCACTGGGAGATCCCGTGCTTCCAGCCGAAACAGCAAGTGCAGGACGGCGAGTGCATGACGATCGAGAAAGCAGCACGCGCTCTCGGGATCGCACCCTCTACTTTGCATCGCTGCCTCAACGATGGCTTCATTGCCGGAGAGCAGATCACACCTGGCGCGCCTTGGCGCATCCGTATCAATGACGAGTTGCGGTCGCGCTTTGTGGAGAGCGCGCCCGAAGGTTACGTGAAGATGTTCAAGGCCATGAATCTACTCGGCGTCTCGCGGCAAACCATCTTGCAACGTGTAAAGCGCGGCGAGCTTAAGGCCGTTCACGTCTATCGCGGACGGGCAAAAGGCATACGAATTCAGGTACCTGCAGTTGCTCCGGACCTCTTCGACCCTCTCAAAAAAACTGAAGGTGTAGTATGACGCAACATCCAAGAACTTCTCCAGGTCGATGTCCACGACGACGGCGTGCCCTGACGCGATATACGCCTGCGCCCGTTCCACCGCCTGATGCGCCGAGCGACCCGGCCGGAAGCCGAAGCTCGCATCGGAGAACGTTCCGTCCCAGTCCGCCTGCAGCACCTGCATCACCGCCTGCTGGATGAAGCGGTCGAGCACCGTGGGCACGGTTGCGTCGAACTGCACTTCAGCCCCGTCAGGATTTGGGTTCGGCTGAGATAACCCATCCCTTCCATGTACTTCGTGGTCAGCGATTTGCTGTCCTCAAGGTCAGAGAGGTCTCTGGCGTAGAGACTTTGAGCCTGCGCCACGCCGAGATCGGATCGCTTGCTGTCCCACGCGACTGGACGGACTGGGCGCTTCCAGGTGCTCGGAGCGAGCCTATCAATGGCCAGCAGCCGTTGCTCATTGACGCCCTTGGTCTGCTTGCGCTTGCCGAATTCGCCTCTTCGTTGAAGCACAAGAAATGAGGCTTGACCAATGACTCAGCTTCTGAATCACTCGGACATCAATTCGATTCGGTCCGCAAATGAAGAAGCCTTCTTCCGCGGCCCTGCGAAAGCGCCGCCATCAGCTCTTGCGTGCCCTGCCGCCGATCGAGCAGATTGTGCGCGGGTCGCTCATCGAGACCTACAAGCGCTGCGGCCGACCCAGCTGCCACTGCGTCGACGGACCGGGACACGGCCCCAAGCGTTACCTGTCCACAATCGCTCGAACCGGCGAACGCCCGCGGCTCGGCTATGTGCCGAATGGCGCGTATCCTCAGGTGGCCGAGTTTCTCGCCAACTACCGCAAGCTCCAGGAGATGCTCAACGAGATTTGCGCGATCAATGCCGAGCTTCTGCGTCGCCGCGAAAGTCTCGATTAGATGGATCCGGCGGTCGCAGCCCTCGACTTTGCCGAGGCGGGCGCCATCATCGCCAACATGATCGACTCCTATCTCGCTGCAGGCGCTCCGCCGCCCGATGTGGAAGGACCCGATCATGATCAATCCCAAGATTGCCGATCATCATCTCGCGCGGCAGGCCTGCATCTACATCCGTCAGTCGACGATGGGGCAAGTCCGCTTCAATCAAGAGAGCACAGAGCGCCAGTACAACTTGGCGGACCAAGCGAGGTCGCTCGGGTGGACTCCGGAGCAGATCCGGATCCTCGACCGGGATCTCGGTCACTCCGGCGAGCAGGCGACCAATCGCGACGACTTCAAGACGCTGGTCAGCGATGTGGCAATGGGCCAAGTCGGCGCGATCTTCTCTCTGGAAGCCTCGCGCCTGGCCCGCTCGAACAAGGATTGGCATCGCTTGCTGGAGCTGTGCGCGGTGACACGCACATTGGTGTTCGACGGCGATGGCTGCTACGATCCGGCGGACTTCAACGACAGCCTTGTGCTTGGCATGAAGGGTACGTTTGCTCAGGCAGAGCTGCACATCATTCGCGCGCGCCTCCACGGAGGCAAACTCAACAAGGCGCAGAAAGGTGAATTGCACTTCCCTCTGCCGGTCGGTTTGGTATTCGACGGCGATAGGATCACCCTCGACCCCGATCAGGAAGTGCAAGGCGCGGTTCGAACAGTCTTCGAACTATTTGAACAAGAGAGCAGCGCCTACGGCGTAGTTAAACGGTTCAATGAACTCGGCCTTGTCTTTCCACGCCGAGCCTATGGCGGCGTCTGGGACGGCAAGCTGATCTGGGGACGACTTACGCATTCACGCGTGCTCGGTGTCCTTGCCAATCCATCTTACGCCGGCACTTACGTGTTTGGCCGATATCAATCTTGCAAGCAGGTTGGCCCTACCGGTGAGATTCAAACTCAGTTGCGCCGCATGCCACAAGATGAGTGGCGTGTTGTCATTCCCGATCACCATGCTGGTTATATTACCTGGGATCGATTCCTTACCAACCGCGAACACTTGGCGGCGAACAGGACCAATAGCGAAGTTATCGCCGGACCCGCTCGAGAGGGACTTTGTTTGCTGCAAGGTTTATTGCTTTGTGGCGCTTGCGGACGGCGTCTAAATGTGCGCTACGCCGGCAATGGCGGTCTTTACCCGATCTATGAATGCAATTGGAGGCGTCGGGAGGCACTGGCGCCGCAGCACTGCATGTCTCTGCCATCAAAACCGCTTGATCACGCCATTGCAGAGCGCCTGTTGACCGCCGTCACGCCACTGACGGTTGAACTGGCGTTGCAAGCGCTGACAAGCTTGGAGGAGCGCGATAGGTCAATTGCTGCGCAATGGCAACGAAGGATAGACCGGGCCCGTTATGATTGCGACTTGGCAGAACGGCGCTATGAAGAAGCAGACCCCAGCAATCGGTTGGTTGCCAGTACGCTCGAGAAGCGCTGGAACGATGCAATGGAACGGCTTCTCGAGCTCGAGACTGAATTGGCCAATTTTGAGCGCCAGAACCTGCGTAGCATCACAACCGAACAGAGGCAGCAAATACTGCAGCTTGGCAGGGACTTCCCCCGACTGTGGAAGGCTTCAAGCACTTCAGCTCGTGACCGCAAGCGCATGCTCCGCCTGTTGATACGCGACATCACCGTAGCTAAGGGTCCAGAACCCAAACTGCTGCGATTGCAAATTCGCTGGCAAGGTGGGGCTACTGAGACAATTGAGGTCCGGCAGCGGCCGAACCGCCCCGAAGCAGTTCGTTATCCCGATGAGTTCGTTGCCAAAATCCGCGCGCTGGCGGAACTACATGATGATCATGAAATCGTCGCGCAACTCAAAAGCAATGGCCAGACAAGCTCGACCGGCAGGCCGTTCACCGTCAGCATGATTCGATGGATCCGCTACAAGCATCGTATCACTGGCCCATCTCTTCCCGCCGGAACGTTGAACGTCAGCCAGGTTTGTGAGAGATTTGGCGTCAGCCTGTGGGTCGTCCATTACTGGATCGAACGTGGTATAGTCTCGGCGCTGCAACGCAAGCCGAATGCGCCATATGCAATCACCATCGACGATTACGTCGACCGGCGTCTCCGAAAATGGGTTGCGACTTCAAGCCATCTTGACCCACCATCCCCAACGCAAACTGTATGAGGTGTATTATGCCCGGCGCGTCGGGATGCCGAGCAGCCTAACGCCACCCGATGCCTTTGGTATCTCGACCCGCCGCACCGGTTGCGGCTGGTAGGTGCCGTCAAGCAGCTTGGCTCGGATCGTGGGCCAGTGCTCCTTCAGGTAGGCCGGCAGATCGTCGACGGTCATCCCGTCAATGCCCGCCGCACCCTTGTTGCGCTTCACTTGCGCCAACGCTTTCCTCAAGTTCTCACGCTCGATCACTGCTTCCATCGACGGTCCCGCGACCGCCGGGCGTTCGAGGCTGGCTCTCGCCGTGCTGGTTTCAATCCCTTGGGAGGGGCGCTTCGGGCTTCACCCGTCGCGTCGCGGCCCAAGTCCAGTGTTTGCTGTGGCTTCTGCTGCATGGCCTGCACGAGATTGCCGCTCTACTGACCTCTTCCACCGTTCGGGCCTTCAGCGGCGCGCTGCCGCCCACTACGCCCTCTGCTGACTTCTGCGCTGCGCTCAGATCGCCTTGCGACGACCTCAGTCCCGTTGCCGGGACACAACGCAGACCTCCCGAGGTAAGACCGACCGCCTTCGCCGCACGCCCGCCGGATCTACCACCCCGACCCTTGATGACTGAGGACTTCGCGATTGGCTGCTCGCTCGTCCGGCCGGGCAGGCCTCATTATCCGGTATTTTGTCCATCGAGCCGCGGCTTTGCTCCACGCTTTCTTCGGACCCCCACCTCGCGGTGATGCCCTTGCGTTTCGCTAATCCTTCGCCGTCATCAGGCTGGATAGAGGACTTCCACCTCCAAGCTGTCGTTCATACTCGGCACACAGCCAACGGGTCGCGCGAATGCGCGCCCGATGACAGGCTCCGCGTGCCCACCATTCAAACCAATTCCGCGGAAAGAATGGTGGGCACGGCGCAAGAGCGCCTTTGCCCACCCTACCGCTCCCGCGCTACTTTGCTCCCTCCGCGAACGCGGCCAGGATCCGCGCCCAGGAGCGGATGCCCTTGTGATAGCTCTTCAGGTCGTACTTCTCGTTCGGCGAATGGATGTTGTCGTCGTCGAGGCCGAAGCCGACCAGCACGGTGTCGAGGCCGAGCGTGCGCTTGAAATCGGCGACGATCGGGATCGAGGCGCCGGAGCCGATCAGGAGCGCTTCCTTGCCCCACTCGTCCGTCAGCGCGCGCTTGGCGGCCGCCAGCGGCTTCATGTTCCAGTCGAGCGCAATCGCCGGCGCGTTGGAATGGTCGGTGAACTCGGCCTTGCAGTCGGCAGGCACGCGCGCGCGGACATAGTCGCGGAAGGCTTTTCGGATTCTCTCGGGGTCTTGTCCCTCTACCAGCCGGAACGAAACTTTCGCGGAAGCTTCCGCCGGGATCACGGTCTTGGAGCCCTCCCCCGTGTAGCCGCCGATGATGCCGTTGATGTCGCAGGTCGGGCGCGAGGAAACCTGCTCGATCAGCAGGCGATCCTTCTCACCGGCCGGAATGGAAAGGCCGATCGGCTTCAGGAACGACTCCGGCGTGAGGTTCAGGTTCTTCCACTGCGCTAGGATGTTGGGCGGCAGGTCTTTTACGCCATCGTAGAATCCGGGAATGGTGATGTGGCCGTTCTCGTCATGCAGGCCGCCGAGAATGTTGGTCAGCACCCGGATCGGGTTGCGCGCACCGCCGCCGAAAATGCCGGAATGCAGGTCGCGATTGGCCGCCTTGATCTTGACCTCGTCATAGACGAGCCCGCGCAGCGAAGTCGTGATCGCCGGCGTGTTCTGATCCCACATGCCGGTGTCGCAGACCAGCGCGAAGTCGGCCTTCAGGTCGGCCTTGTTCGCTTCCAGGAACGGCACGAAGTTTTTCGATCCGATTTCCTCCTCGCCCTCGATGATGATGGTGATGTCGACCGGCAGCTCCCCCGTGACCTTCTTCCAGGCGCGGCAGGCCTCGACGAAAGTCATCAACTGGCCCTTGTCGTCCTCCGCGCCACGCGCGACGATGATCTTGCGGCCGTCAGCATGGTCGGTAACAACTGGCTCGAACGGCGGCCGGTGCCACAGATTGAGCGGATCGACGGGCTGCACATCGTAATGTCCGTAGAACAGAACGTGCGGCCGGCCGTCGCTGCTGCCATTGAGCTTGGCAACGATCGCGGGGTGCCCCGCCGTCGGCCTCACCTCGGCCTTGAAGCCGAGTGTCGCGATATCCTTCGCCAGATGATCGGCGGCCGCCTTGCAATCGCCGGCAAAAGCCGGATCGGCCGAGATCGACTTGATCCGCAACAGCGCGAACAGCCGCTCGAGACTGTTGTCGAAATCGGCGTCGATGTGATCTAGGACCGGCTGGATCTTGGCGTTGGACATGGCTTGTTATCCCTGGCTGTGAGCCTTGTTGTTAGCGTCAAGTTGTAGCTTGCCCGTGGCCTGAGGCAAGGCAACGTCTTCGGCAGGCGGACGCAATATGTGCCAGACCAGCCCCGCCGCGAGCAGGATGGTGGCGGCGAGATTGTTGCCATAGGCCTGCAGATCAACCGGAAACAGCGGCAGCGACAGGCACAGCAAGCCGCCCGCAATGGCAAGTAATATCCATGTCCCGGTTTTGACCGCCGGGCGCGGATCGTAAGCGGCGCGGTGGACCAAAACAGTGATCGGGAAGAACAGCCACAGGAAGTAGTATTGCCGGGCCAGCGGCGAAGCGATCGTGATCAGGCAAAACAGGATGCCGATCTCTTCGGCATCCGACCGTTCCGTGCGGCGCGAGGCCGGCGGCATGATAGCAAGATAGCCGAGCCCGATCGCGAGCGAGATCGCCACTACGATCCAGTTCGCCGTCCTGAAATCGACGTCGATGATGTTCATCGTGCGCACGGGTTTGGCCGGATTGTCCTGGTTGTAGTTGACCGGCCGCGTCAGCCGGTGCGTCACCGCGATGATCGACTGGTTGACCCACGACCAGTTCTGCGCGTCGCGCTGCCCGAACCCCTTCTCCGAACTCGAACCCACCATGCCCTGGTACCAGGTCCTTAGTTCCGTGAAATTGTGCTGGAAGCCGCGAAACGGCGCCGGCAGCACGAACAGAAACAGGCCGATGAAAACCAGCATGCTGACGGCCGCCGCCCACTGTCTTCGCCACACCAGATAAGGCAACACCGCGACCGGAAACACCTTGATCGCGGTAGCGAGCGCAAACATGCTTCCCGCCATCCAGCCGCGGTGATCGCGCAGCAGCCAGAACCCGTAGAGCATCAGCGCCAGCAGCACGAGATTGGGCTGGCCGAGGTCGAACATGTCGAACACGAAGGTGACGGTGACGAAGCCGGGCAGTGCTTCCAGCCATGGCCCGGGCTTCTTCCCCGATCCCGCCATCGCGTGCGACAACTGCGCCGTTATCCACCATGCGACGATGTTGAGAAACGACAGGATGAGATAAAGCGGGATCTTGCCGAAAAAGCTCGGGATCGCCAGCAGCACCGCCGATAGCGGCGGATAGATGAATTCGAAATAGGCGGCGGGGTCGTCAGGATAGAGATTCTTGCCCTGCAGCACCTGTTGCCCCGCCCAGAACCAGAGCGGATAGTCCTTGGTCTTGCCGTTGCCCCAGATTTCCGGGACCAGCACGTCGGCCGTCAGCGCGACGCAACATACGAGAAACAGCAGATCGAGCGGCCTTCGCAGCGACGGATATCTCAGCACACGCTCGTTCCGGATTCAGAGGAGATTACGTCGCAGTTCTTCACGCGAATCGACTACCACCTTCGCTCAAAACTCCTAGCGCCGCAGCAAGCCGCCGAGCGCGCCGCGCACCAGCGCGCGACCAACTGACCCGCCGAGCGATCCACCAACCGATTTGCCGAGATCGGCGACGATGCCGCCGACCACCTTGTTGGTGACGGACCGCGTGACGTCTCGTGCAATCACCTGCCCAGTCGACAGCCTGCCGCGCCTGACGTTGGTGCCGAAGATCGTGCCGACGATCGAGCCGATCTGGCCGAGAATGCCGCCGCCAGCGCCACCATCCTGCCCTTCCGCAGGCGCCGCCGTCGTAGCCACCCGCTTCTGCAGCATCTCGTAGGCGGATTCGGCGTCGACCGCGGTGTCGTATTTGCCTTTGACCGGGCTCTTGCCCATGATCGCCTTGCGCTCTTCCGGCGTGATCGGCCCGATCCGCGCCGTCGGTGGCCGGATCATGACGCGCTCGACCATGGTCGGCGTGCCGCCGCCTTCAAGGAACGACACCAGCGCCTCGCCCTTGCCGAGTTCCATGATGACGCGAGCGGTGTCGAGCTTGGGGTTCGGCCGGAAGGTCTGCGCCGCCGCGTTCACCGCCTTCTGGTCACGCGGCGTGAAGGCGCGCAACGCGTGCTGCACGCGGTTGCCTAACTGGGCCAGCACCTTGTCCGGCACGTCGATCGGATTTTGCGTAACGAAATAGACGCCGACGCCCTTGGAGCGGATCAGCCGGACCACCTGCTCGATCTTGTCGAGCAATGCCTTCGGCGCATCGTTGAACAACAGATGCGCCTCATCGAAGAAGAAGACCAGTTTCGGCTTCGGCAGGTCTCCGGCTTCCGGCAGCTCTTCGAACAGTTCCGATAGCATCCACAGCAGAAACGTTGCGTAGAGCCTCGGGTTCTGCATCAGCTTGTCGGCGACCAGAATGTTGACCATTCCCCGGCCGTCGCTGTCGGTCTTCATGAAGTCTTTCAGCAAAAGCGCCGGCTCGCCGAAGAATTTCGTGCCGCCCTGGTTTTCCAGCACCAGAAGCTGGCGCTGAATGGTCCCGATCGTCGCCTTGCTGACATTGCCGAAGCTCTGCGCGGCCTTTCGGATTTCGGCGAGTTCATCCTCCTCGGCATCCGGCCCCTTTTTACCGCCGGCGGGCGCGATCGCATCCAGCAGCGACCGCAGATCCTTCATGTCGATCAGCGTCAGGCCGTTTTCATCCGCCACACGGAATGCGACGTTGAGGACGCCTTCCTGCACGTCGTTCAGGTCGAGCATTCGCGATAGCAAAAGCGGCCCCATTTCCGTGACCGTGGCGCGCACCGGGTGGCCCTGCTCGCCGAACACGTCCCAAAATACGGTCGAGAACTGGTCGGGCTGGAAATTGAGGCCCATCTCGCCGGCGCGCTTGAGGATGAAGTCCTTGGCCTCGCCGATCTCGGAAATTCCGGACAGATCGCCCTTGATATCGGCCGCGAACACGGGAACACCGGCGCGGGCAAAGCCCTCCGCCATCACCTGCAGCGACACGGTCTTGCCGGTGCCGGTCGCTCCGGTGACGAGGCCATGCCGATTGGCAAGCGCCAACGTCAGCCAAGCCGTCTGTTCGCCCTTTCCGACGAAGATCTTCTCTTCGGTATCGGCCGTCTTGTTATCGGAAGTCACCATCGCATCGCCTCTTCGCGCGCCGGGGGATTTGGTGGGCGATCATATCGCATCCTGCCCGCCGATTGAAACCGTCGGCGGTAAATACGTGAGCATTCGCCCGCCTCTTCGTTCATGCTTCTCATACTTTTTTCCAACCTTCGGCAGAAAAATCGAGAGCGCAGCGCAGCAAGTCAGCGTGGATCCGGCCTTCACTCTTGCATTGATGCAACACTCGCGACTCGATCTAGGCCTTCGCACGTGCGGATCGCTTGTATTTCAGATCGCAGGCGCTCAAGATAAATTTTGCAAGTAGACGACCCGGTAAAGCCGGTTTGGGGACGGGGCAATATGGACGAACTGGTAGGGCGACTGGCCTCCAAGGCCGGTATCGATCGCGCTGTCGCTGAAAAAACCATCGGCATCGTTCTGGGTTTTCTCCGCAACGAGGGCCCCTCTGACAAGGTTCAGGCTCTGATCGACCAAATTCCGGGCGCCGAAGCTGCGATTGCGGCTTCCAGCAGCAATGGCGGCTTCGCGAAGCTGATGGGCGGAGGCTTGATGGCGGTTGGCACCAGGCTGATGGCGCTCGGTCTGGGCATGAGTGAAATTCAAAGCGTGGCGCGTGAACTTTTCAGGTTCGGTCGCGACAAAATCGGAGCGGATCAAATGGGCGAAATCATTTCGGGGACGCCGGGTCTCAGCCAGTTCGCATAGTCGTGTTGGTGAGCAGATTCGGCCCGGGCACCTTCTTTTTTCATCTGGTATCATGACTTATCCCCTTTCCGAGATCGACGGCTTGACCGCCTACTCTGCCTCGAAACTGAAATCGTTGGGCATTCGCACGACCGATGCGCTGCTGGAAGCCGCTCGCACCGTGAAAGGGCGCAAGTCGCTCGCAGCGAAGACCGGCATCAGCGAGCAGCAACTGCTAGAATGGGCCAATTTTTCCGACTACATGCGCATTCCCGGGGTGGGCAAGGCCAAGGTGGGCCTGATGCGGGCCGCGGGCGTCACCACGGTACGCGAACTCGCCCATCGCAATCCGGCGCGACTCGCCCAGAACATGAAAGACGTAAACACGAAGTGCAAACTCGTCCGGGTTTTGCCCTCCGAACGATCGGTCGAGCAACTGATCGAGCAAGCGCGCAAGCTGCCGCCCAAAATCAGCTATTGAACATCCGCGACTGAAGCGCCAGACCGGTCGCGCGGTGACGGCCCTCACGCCTTGACTCGACGGCGCGGACCGCGCAAAGCGACCGCATGATGGCAGCCAAGCCCAAACCTCCCGCCGCGTCCGGTCCGGCCGGTCAATCGGTGCTGCCTGCGCTGCTGTCCAGGCCCTATCCGGCGGTGATGGGTGTGCTGAATTTGACGCCGGATTCATTCTCGGACGGCGGTCAATTTGTCACCCCGGAGCGGGCGCTGGCCCAAGCCCGGCGGATGATCGCCGAGGGCGCCGACATCATCGACATCGGCGCGGAATCCACCCGGCCCTACGGATCGGAACCGATCTCGGCGGAAGAGGAGATGAAGCGCCTGCAGCCGGTACTGTCTGATGTCGTCGCGCTCGGCATTCCCGTGTCGATCGACAGCATGAAATCGGCCGTCGTCGCCTGGGCGCTCGATCAGGGCGCCGCCATCGCCAACGATGTCTGGGGCCTGCAGCGCGATTCCGGCATGGCCGGACTGGTCGCCGAGCGTGGTGCGCCCGTCATCGTCATGCATAACCGCGAGCGTGCCGATCCTGCGATCGATATCATGCAGGATATCGCCGCTTTCTTTGCGCGTTCGCTGGATATCGCAGCAAAAGCCGGAATTTCATCCGACAAGATCGTGCTCGACCCCGGCATCGGCTTCGGCAAGACGCCCGAGCAGAGCATGACCGCGCTGGCGCGGCTCGGCGAGTTGCAGTCGCTCGGCCTTCCAGTATTGGTCGGCGCCTCGCGCAAGCGCTTCATCAGCACGGTGACGCCGTCGGAACCGCATCAGCGCCTCGGCGGCTCGATTGCCGCCCATCTGCTGGCGGCCCAAAACGGGGCGCGGATCATCCGGGCACATGACGTCGCCGAAACCGTACAGGCGTTGCGCGTGGCTGCGGCAATCAGGGAACGGCAGTGAGCGATACGATTTTCATCACCGGCGTCGTCATCCATGCCCGCCACGGCGTGATGGAGCACGAGACCAAAGTCGGGCAACGGTTCGTGATCGATATCGAACTCTCCGTCGACCTGTCGGAATCCTCGCACTCTGATCGCCTGTCCGACACCGTGTCTTATGCCAGCGCGGTCGAGACCGCGACCGCCGCGTTCACGAACACCAACTACAAGCTTTTGGAGCGTGCGGCCGGCGCCGTTTCCGACGCGATCTTCGCGGCGTTCCCACGCGTCCATGCGGTCAAGGTCACGGTCCACAAGCCGCATGCGCCGATCGCCGAGATCTTCGAGGATGTCGGCGTGGTGCTCATGCGCAAACGGCAATCGCCCTGATATGGCCAGTGTGCTGATTGCGCTCGGCGGCAATGTCGGCGATGTCCGTGCGACGTTCAAAAAGGCCATCTCCAATATTTGCGGCATGACGCAGGCTGCGCTGCTCGCGCGTTCCTCTGACTACATCACCCCGCCCTGGGGCGAGGAACACCAGGCGCCCTTCATCAACGCCTGCATCGAGATCGAAACCAGCCTCGATCCGCATGCGCTGCTGTTCACGCTGCACAAGATCGAGAAAAAGTTCGGCCGCGACCGCGCTCATGAGACACGCTGGGGTCCGCGGACCCTCGACCTCGACCTGATCGCCTATGATGACGTCAGCCTCGACAAGCCGGAACTGACGCTGCCGCACCCGCGGGCTTTCGAGCGCGCCTTTGTGCTGGTGCCGCTGGCCGAGATCGTTCCCGACCGTGTCATTGCGGGACGCCGCGTGCGGGATGCGCTGGCACAATTGTCGACCGAGGGAATTGAGCGGTTACCCGACCTCGATTGAGCCCAAAAGACCCAAAACAACCGTTTGGCTTGGCGGCCGCCCCGTGGCAATTTCCCGCCAAATCAAGAGACGACCAGGGAATAATGGGCCGGATGACCGATAACGATGAGCTGACATTGGCCGCGGAGTTTCCGGCGGCGACCTACGAGGACTGGCGCAAGCTGGTCGACGGGGTGCTGAAGGGCGCGCCGTTCGAGAAACTGGTCAGCAAAACGTCCGACGGGTTGAAAATCGATCCGATCTATCGCCGCGCGAAAGGCGCCACGCCGGTCGCTGGCCGTGCCGCCGGCGCGCCCTGGCAGGTCATGCAGCGGATCGATCATCCCGACGCCAAGGCGGCCAACGCGCAGGCACTGCACGATCTCGAAAACGGCGCCCCCGGCCTGACACTGGTGTTCGCTGGCGCCAATGGCGCCCACGGGTTTGGATTGGACCCTTCGGCCGACGCCGTCGAAGCGGTTCTCGACGGCATTTATCTCGACGCCGGCATCGGTATCGAGCTGCAGATCGGCCCGCAGTCGCGCATGGCGGCCATTCACGTCGCCGAATACATCAAACGCAAAGGACTTGATCCCGCGGCCTGCGATATCCGTTTCGGTCTCAACCCGCTGGGATCCTGTGCGGTGTCGGGCTCCAGTCCCTATAGCTGGAACGAAATCGTGCCCGCGGTTACCAGTGCGATCCAGGGCCTCACCGCCATGGGCTTTAAGGGTCCGTTCGCAGCGGCCGATGGACGGGTGATCCACGATGCCGGAGGATCGGAAGCGCAGGAACTGGCATTCGTGCTCGCCTCTGGCGTCGCTTACCTGCGCGCGATCGAACAGGCCGGGATTGCGCTCGAAGATGCGCAGGGCATGGTTTATGCACGGCTTGCCGCCGATGCCGATCAGTTTCTGACGCTGGCAAAATTCCGCGCGCTGCGGCTGTTGTGGGCGCGGATCGAGCAGGCCTGTGGCCTGACGCCCAAACCGCTGTTCATCGCCGCCGATACCGCCTGGCGCATGCTGACGCAGCGCGACCCTTACGTGAACATGCTGCGCGCGACGATGGCGACCTTCTCCGCCGGCCTCGGCGGCGCCAACGCCATCACCGTATTGCCGCACACGCTGGCGCTTGGGCTACCTGATCCGTTCGCACGACGCGTGGCGCGCAACACGCAACTGGTGCTTTTGGAAGAATCCAATCTCGCCAAGGTGAGCGATCCGGCAGCCGGCTCCGGCGGCATCGAAACGCTGACGCGGCAACTCTGCGAGGCCGCATGGTCGCTGTTCCAGGAAATCGAGAAGGCCGGCGGCACGTTCTCCGCGCTTGAGCAGAACCTGATCCAGCGCAAGGTGGCGGCGACGCGGGCCGCGCGCGAGGCCAATATTGCCAAGCGACGCGACGTGCTGACCGGCGCGAGCGTATTCCCGAACCTGCACGAGGACGATATCGCGGTGCTCGATGCCAAGCACATCGTGCTGCCGCCGTATGGCGAGGCGAAGTACAAGTTCGATCCGCTCACGCCGATACGGCTGGCCGCGCCGTTTGAGGCGCTGCGAGACAAATCGGATGAAAAGCTCAAGGCATCGGGCGCGCGGCCGAAAATCTTTCTCGCCAACCTCGGCACACCCGCCGATTTCACCGCGCGCGCCACCTTTGCCAAGAGTTTCTTCGAGACCGGCGGCATCGAGGCGCTCGATAGCCAAGGATTTGCCGATCCTGCAGCACTCGCTGCCGCATTCACGGCGTCCGGCGCGGCAATCGCCTGTCTTTGCTCATCCGACAAGGGCTATACGGAACACGCGGCGCCCGCCGCCAAGGCCCTTCAAGCGGCCGGCGCCAGACATATCTATCTCGCAGGGCGGCCCGGCGAACAGGAGGCCGCGCTGCGCTCGGCCGGTGTCGCCGATTTCATCTTTGCCGGTGGCGATGCGCTGGCGATGCTGCAAGCGGCCTGGCAGCGGATGGAGCGAGCATGACGGAAAGTAACCACAAGACGGTCCTGACCGGCGGCTGCCAGTGCGGCGCCATCCGCTTTGCGGTCTCGAAAGTGCCGCCCAAGGTCAGCATCTGCCATTGCCGGATGTGCCAGAAGGCATCGGGCGCGCCCTTCGCCTCGCTGGCCGATATCGAGCACGAGCATTTCACCTGGACCCGCGGCAAGCCGGCCTCGTTCCAGTCCTCCTCCATCGCGGAGCGCGATTTCTGCTCCTCCTGCGGCACGCCGCTGACCTACCGGCTGATCGGGGGCCCCCGGATCGAGATCATGACCGGCGCGTTCGACCGCCCAGACCTGGTCGTGCCAACCCGGCAATATGGCACCGAATCCCGGCTCGGCTGGGTGGTCGGCATCGCCAACCTGCCGAGCCAGACAACGCAGCAGAACTACGGACCGGAGAAGATGGCGACCATCGTCAGCCACCAGCATCCGGACCATGATTAGGGGTGGCGATCTCGGCCGGCCACATATGGTATAATGGGTAACATGAGCCGCATACCGAACTTTGCGAATATCGCCTTTGAACCCACCGCGCCCGCGCAGCCCGCCGGCAGCGCCGAGCCGTGGCTGACGCCGGAGGGCATCCCCGTAAAGCCCACCTACAGCGAGGCCGATCTCGAAGGCATCGATTTCCTGGAGACCTGGCCGGGCAGCGCGCCCTATCTGCGCGGCCCCTACCCGACCATGTATGTCAACCAGCCCTGGACCATCAGGCAGTATGCCGGCTTCTCGACGGCGGAGGATTCCAACGCCTTCTATCGCCGCAACCTCGCCGCCGGGCAGAAGGGTCTTTCGGTCGCGTTCGACCTTGCTACCCACCGCGGCTACGATTCCGATCATCCGCGCGTATCCGGCGACGTGGGTATGGCCGGTGTGGCGATCGATTCCATCTACGACATGCGCACGCTGTTTGCGGGCATTCCGCTCGACCAGATGAGCGTGTCGATGACCATGAATGGCGCGGTGCTGCCGATCCTCGCGCTGTTCGTGGCGGCTGCCGAGGAACAGGGCGTTCCGCCGGAAAAACTGTCGGGCACCATTCAGAACGACATTCTGAAAGAGTTCATGGTGCGCAACACCTACATCTATCCGCCGGCGCCTTCGATGCGGATCATCTCCGACATCTTTGCCTACACCTCGCAGCGGATGCCGAGGTACAATTCGATCTCGATCTCCGGCTATCACATGCAGGAAGCCGGAGCTACGCAGGATCTTGAACTCGCCTACACGCTGGCCGACGGCGTTGAATATTTGCGCGCCGGGCTTGCGGCGGGCCTCGACGTCGACCGCTTCGCGCCGCGGCTGTCGTTCTTCTGGGCGATCGGCATGAACTTCTTCATGGAAGTCGCCAAGATGCGCGCGGCGCGGTTGCTCTGGGCAAAACTGTTGAAGCAGTTCAACCCGAAGGACCCGCGCTCGCTGTCGCTGCGCACGCATTGCCAGACTTCCGGCTGGTCGCTGACCGCGCAGGACGTCTTCAACAACGTGATGCGCACCACCATCGAGGCGATGGCGGCGACCCAAGGCCACACGCAGTCGCTGCACACCAATGCGCTCGACGAGGCGCTGGCGCTGCCGACGGATTTTTCGGCCCGCATCGCCCGCAACACGCAATTGTTCCTGCAGCAGGAGAGTGGCACCAACCGCATCATCGATCCCTGGGGCGGCTCCTATTACGTCGAGCGGCTGACGCGGGATCTCGCGGCAAAGGCCTGGGGCCATATCCAGGAAGTCGAAGCGCTCGGCGGCATGGCGAAGGCGATCGAGGCCGGCGTGCCCAAGCTGCGGATCGAAGAAGCTTCCGCCAAGACGCAGGCCCGGATCGACGCCGGCAAGCAGGCCGTGATCGGCGTCAACAAATACAAGCCGGTCAACGAGGCGCCGATCGACGTGCTCAAGGTGGAAAACTCCACCGTGCGGCGGCTGCAGATCGACAAGCTGAAGCGGCTGCGCACCGAGCGTGACCAGAAGGAAGTCGATCAGGCGTTGGCCGCGCTGACGCGCAGCGCCGGCGAAGGCAACGGCAATTTGCTGGCGCTCGCGATCGACGCGGCGCGGGCGAAAGCCACCGTCGGCGAAATTTCGGACGCGATGGAAAAGGTGTTCGGGCGTCACCGCGCCGAGATCAAGTCCATCACCGGCGTCTACAAGCGGGAGGCGTCCGCCATGTCCAACCGGGTCGAAAAAGTGCAGGCGCTGATCGATGCGTTCGAGACTGCCGAGGGCCGCCGGCCTCGCATCCTCGTCGCCAAGATCGGTCAGGACGGCCACGACCGCGGCCAGAAGGTGATCGCATCCGCCTTCGCCGATGTCGGTTTCGACGTCGATATCGGGCCGCTATTCGCTACCGCCGACGAAGCCGCGCGGCAAGCCGTGGAGAACGACGTGCACATTCTCGGCGTCTCCTCGCTGGCGGCAGCGCATCTCACCGCCGTACCGGAGCTCAAGGCCGCGCTGAAAAAGCATGGCCGCGAGGACATCATGATCATCATCGGCGGCGTCGTCCCGCCGCAGGATTATGACGCGCTCTATGCGGCCGGCGCCGAAGCGATCTTCCCGCCCGGCACTGTGATCTCGGACGCCGCCGAAGAGCTGATTCACAAGCTCAACGCCCGGCTCGGCCATAGCGAGGCGGCGGAGTAGCTCTCCGCCGGGTATCTGCTCGATAGGATTTCCCTTGCGCCATTCTGCCTCTGTCATGTTGGCCCGCAGAGCGACCCTTGCGGGCGCGCTTGCATGCCTCGCATCGCTCTGTGCCCTCGCAGCCGAGCCCAAGCCGGACTTTTCCATCAAGACCAAATGGGTCGAGGCCGGCGTCACTCTCGACGCGACGATCAAGGCCGATCCGGCGCTGGCGGCGAACTGCCTGGCGGAGGGAAAAGCGTGGGCGCAGAAGAACCGCGCCGATGCCGACAAGGAACGCAAGCAGGATCCGGACCTGTTCCGCAACGCGTGGTCGTATGAACGGAAATACGAGACGCGCTCGGTGGTCGATGGCCGCTACGTCAGCATCATCAGGGCCGATTACGAGTATACTGGCGGCGCGCACCCCAACAGCTCGTCCGACACGATCCTGTGGGACAAGTCAGCGGGCAAGCGCATCAGCATCCGTCCGTTCTTCACCGAAACGGCTGACAACGGCCCGACGATGAAAGCGATGCGGCAAGGCGTCATTGCCTCTCTCACGGCCGAGAAAAAGAAACGCGGCGCGGACGGCACGGACGCCAGCGCCATCGAGGGCATCGAACCAAAGCTTCTCAAGATCGGCCCCGTCGCGCTGGCGCCATCGACCGAGGAAGGCAAGAGCTCCGGCCTGAACTTTTACTACGCACCTTACGCGGTCGGCTCCTATGCCGAAGGCGAGTATGTCGCCTTCGTGCCCTGGGAGACGTTGAAGCCATATCTCACGCCGGAGGGCGCCAGAATTTTCGGTGGCGCGGGACCGAAGGAAGACGAAGACCGGCCGCATTGACGGCGGATCAAGCAGCGAGCCGGCCGAGCGACCGTTTGAGCGAATGCGTCCAATCCGGAATCCATGACTCGAACAGCGTCCGCCAGCGATCGGCATCCTGCGGTGCGGTGTCGAGTTGCACGAACCATTCGATGAAGGTCCGGTTGCCCTCGACGACCGGAAGCAGATGCATCGTTCCCTCATAGCGCGTCGGCGCCGGCGCATCCGATAACAGATCGGGCGGAAACGGCAGCGGCTCGATGCCGGCATAAGTCAGCAAGTGCCCCTCATCGGAGTGGCCGGCGAGTCGCTGCCTGATCCAGTTGCCGAGATAGCAGAAGCGCCTGACCGCGCCGACTTCGTCGCCGCCCTTGTCATCCTCGATCACGCTCTCACTGACCCCTTCGATATAGGCTGGATAATTGTTGAAATCGCGGATCAGGGCCCACACGGTTTCCAGGGGATGGTCCAGCACGGTGCTGTAATAGGCTGTTGTCATGGCTCTCTCTTCGCAAGCGATCACGGCTCGATGACTGGGCCGCACATGGATACCTATTTTGGATGGCCCGATCGCCGCCACCCGATTTCCGGATGTGGCGAGATGCCACCCGGCGGCGATCCCCATCATTCGCCAACGCCTTGCGACCCCAACGCAAAGCCGCCTAGAATGCCTCATCACAAGAGCGCCCGGCATCACGGACGCCGCAGGGAGGACCATCAATGTCCAAAAAGATCACGCGCCGCGCCTTCGCGGCTTCATCCGCTGCTGCCGCGGCTGTCGCAGGCTTTGGTTTCAAGCCGGCTTTGGCGCAGGCCTATCCGGCCCGGCCGGTGACCGTGATCGTGCCCTGGGGTGCCGGCGGCGGCACCGACGCGACCGCGCGCATTGTCGCGGCACTGTTGGAAAAGGATCTCGGCCAGCCATTCAACGTCGTCAACCGCACCGGCGGCTCCGGCGTGGTCGGCCATTCCGCGATCGCGACCGCACAGCCCGACGGCTACACCATCGGCATGCTGACGGTGGAAATCTCGATGATGCACTGGCAGGGGCTCACCGAACTGGCGCCCAAGAGCTACACGCCGCTGGCGCTGATGAACGAGGATCCGCCCGGCATCCAGGTCAGTTCCACCTCGCCCTACAAGACCGTGAAGGAACTGGCGGATGCGATCAAGGCCGCCCCCGCCGGCAAGTTCAAGGCCTCCGGCACTGGCCAGGGCGGCATTTGGCACCTCGCACTGGTCGGCTGGATGCAGGCGATGGGACTTGCCCCCAATCACGTGGCCTGGGTGCCGTCGAACGGCGCCGCGCCCGCGATGCAGGATCTGGCTGCCGGCGGTCTCGACCTCACAACCTGCTCGGTGCCGGAAGCCCGCGCGATCATCGAGGCCGGCAAGGCGCGCAGCCTCGCCGTCATGGCTACGGCCCGTAATCCCGCATTCCCGGACGTCCCGACGCTGAAGGAGGCGATGGGCATCGACTATTCGACCGGCGCCTGGCGCGGCATTGCCGGCCCCAAGGGCCTGCCAGCCGACGTCGCGACGAAACTCACCGCGTCGCTGAAGAAGGTCTACGACTCCAAGGAGTTCAAGGACTTCATGAGCAATCGCGGCTTTGGAACGGTGTGGGGCGATGCGGCCCAATTCGCCGCATTCATGGAGAAAGGCGACGCCCAGATGGGCGTGGCGATGAAGGCCGCCGGTCTCTCCAAGGCCTGATCTTGATCGGCTGACGTCGCCCGATATCCGCGGAGCCAGTTCATGCGTCTACCCGATCGCGTCACGGGATTGTTTCTCGTTGGCCTCGGCGCGGCTGCCGCCTATGGCGGCTGGCAGTTGCCGCCGGTGCCCGGCCAGCCAGTCGGGCCCAACGTCTTTCCGCTGGTAATCGGAACGGGCTTGGCGCTTTGCGGGCTCGCGATTGCATTCGGGATCGGCCGTAGCTTCGAGGAAGAAGAACATCTTATTCCGGTCGAGGGCGGCCAACCGACTCCCCCGAGCGGAAAGCTCTATGGCCTGCGCGCTTTGCTCCCGCCGGCGCTATTGCTGTTCTACGTGGCGATCGCCGACCGGCTCGGCTTCATTCTCACGGCGGCGATGATCGTCTACGTGACCTCGACCGCGCTCGGCGCCCGCTGGAAGGTTGCACTGCCGCTCGCGCTGCTGGCGCCGATCGGCATCCACCTGATTTTCTCAAAATTGCTGCGCGTGCCGCTGCCGCCCGGCGTTTTGCCGATGCCCTGGTGATCGATGCTCAACACCCTGACGCAAGCCTTCGCGCTCATCACCACCTGGGAAGTCATCGTCGCGATGCTCGCGGCATCGGTCTATGGCCTCGTCATCGGATCGCTGCCCGGGCTATCAGCGACGATGGCGACCGCGTTGCTGGTCCCCGTCACCTTCTATCTGTCACCGATCGCCGCGATCGCCACCATCGTCGCCGCATCCACGATGGCGATCTTCGCCGGTGACATCCCCGGCGCGCTGCTGCGGATTCCCGGCACGCCCGCCTCGGCGGCTTACGCCGACGAAGCCTATGCAATGACGCGCAAGGGCGAAGCTGAACTTGCGCTCGGCGCCGGCGTCTGGTTCTCCGCCGTCGGCGGCATCGCCGGCACGCTGTCGCTGATGATCCTCGCGCCGCCGCTGGCCGAAATCGCGCTGTCGTTCTCGACGTTCGAATATTTCTGGCTCGCTTTCCTCGGCCTGATGTGCGCCACGCTGGTCGCGCGGTCTTCCCCGGTGAAGGCGATCGCCAGCATGTTCATCGGTTTGCTCGTCGCCTGCATCGGTATCGAAAACCCCGGCGGCGTGCCGCGCTTCACGTTTGGGATGACCAATCTCTTCGGCGGCATCGAACCGATCCCGGCGCTGGTCGGCGTATTCGCGGTGGCGCAGGTCATGCGGGCAATGCTGACACCGGAGCCGCCACCGATCCCGCGGCGTAAATTTGGAAGCATCATGGCGGGCCAATGGAAGCTCACCAAGAAGTACAACTGGCAGATGACGCGCGGGAACATCATCGGCATCATCATCGGCGTGCTGCCGGGCGCCGGCGCCGACATGGCAGCCTGGGTCAGCTACGCCATGTCCAAGCGCTTTTCGAAGGAGCCGGAGAAATTCGGAACCGGCCACGTCGAGGGCCTGGTCGAGGCCGGCGCCAGCAACAACGCCAGCATCGCCTCAGGCTGGGTGCCTTCGCTGCTGTTCGGCATTCCCGGCGACACCATCGCGGCCATCGCGATCGGCGTTCTCTACATGAAGGGCCTCAATCCCGGCCCGACGCTGTTCACCGAAAAAGCGTCGAGCATGTATGCGATCTACCTCATGTTCATCATCGCCAACATCATCATGATCCCGCTCGGCATCATCATGATCCGGCTCGCAAGCCTCGTGCTGCGCGCGCCGCGCTCAACGGTGATGCCGGTGATCATGCTGTGCTGCGCCGTCGGCTCGTTCGCCATCGGCAACAACATATTCGGCGTCGTTATCGTCGCAACCTTTGGCGTCATCGGCTATGTCATGGAAGAAAACGGCTATCCGGTCGCTGCGATGGTGCTCGGCATCGTCATGGGCACTATGATCGAGCAGAGTTTTGTGACCTCGCTGATCAAGTCTGACGGCAGCGTGTTGCCGTTCTTCGAGCGGCCGATCGCCGCGATCCTCGCCACCATGGCCATCGGCGCGCTGATCTGGCCGGTGCTGGTCTGGGTATGGCGGAAGCTCAAACGCGCTCCCGTCCCCGCCACGTCGGCGCATTGAAGGACTGCGCAGGGCCCCCTCGCCTGCATGGCGCGGGCGTTGTAAACGAAGCCATGACCCTGCCGAAGAATCCTTCCCCCGATGTCGGGAAACTCGCCAAAGAACTCCGCGCTGGCCAACGCGCGGCGCTGGCGCGCGCGATAACCCTGATCGAAAGCAGGCGTTCCGATCATCAGGCAGCGGCGCGTGATCTGGTGCAGAACCTATTGCCGGACACCGGCAAGGCGGTCCGCGTCGGTATCACCGGTTCGCCTGGGGTCGGCAAATCCACCACCATCGATGCGCTTGGCATGTTCCTGATCGAGCGCGGCCACAAGGTTGCCGTGCTGGCGGTTGACCCCTCCTCGGCGCGCACTGGCGGTTCGATCCTCGGCGACAAGACACGGATGGCGCGGTTGGCCAATTCTGAAGCCGCCTTCGTCCGGCCCTCGCCCGCGGCTGGTACGCTCGGCGGCGTCGCCGCAAAAACCCGCGAGGCAATGCTGCTCTGCGAGGCGGCCGGCTTCGACGTGGTGCTGGTCGAGACCGTCGGTATCGGCCAGTCCGAAACCGCAGTCTGCGACATGACCGATTTCTTTCTCGCCCTGATGCTGCCCGGCGCCGGCGACGAATTGCAGGGCATCAAGAAGGGGCTGGTGGAACTCGCCGACATGATCGCGATCAACAAGGCCGACGGTGATAACGTCAAGCGCGCCAATCTGGCGGCGTCCGAGTATCGCAGCGCGTTGCATATTCTCAGTCCCCGCTCGGAGCATTGGCATCCACCCGTCGTGACCTATTCGGCGCTGACCGGTATCGGCATGGACACGCTGTGGCAGAAGATTTTGGATCACCGCACCGCCATGAACGCCTCGGGCGAGTTCGCGGGCCGGCGGCGCGAGCAGCAGGTGAAATGGATGTGGTCGATGCTGGAGCAGCGGATGATGGCGCGGCTCCGCTCGGATGCCGCGATCCGCGCCAAGGTAAAGAAGACCGAGGCCGAGGTCGCCGACGGCCGCATCACGCCAGCGGTCGCCGCCGAGCAGATCGCGGAGTGGCTGCGGTGAGCGACAAGCTTCGCATTCTCATCACCGGCTTCGGTCCGTTCCCCGGCGCGCCCTACAACCCGACGCAAACGCTGGTGGCGCGGCTGACGCGGCTGCGTCGTCCGGCCTTCACGGACGTCGAACTATCCAGCCACATCTTTCCCGTGACCTACCAGGCGGTCGACTGCGAATTGCCGCTGGCATTGAAGAAGCACCAGCCGCACGCGCTATTGATGTTCGGCCTCGCTGGCCGCACCAAGTTTGTGCGTATCGAGACCCGCGCCCGCAATGCCGTCACCATGCTCTGGCCCGACGCGGCGCAAACCCGCGCGCGCAAGGGTTCGATCGCCGACGGCGCCGATGCGCAAAGGTTCGGCCCGCACACGGCCAAACTACTGCATGCGGCCAAGACCACTGGCCTCGATGCCCGCGCCTCGCGCGACGCCGGAAGCTATCTCTGCAATTACCTGAGCTGGCGCGCGGTTGAGGCCGTCAATGCCGACAACGGCCCCCGCCTCGCCGCCTTCATTCACATCCCGCCGCTGGCGCGCAGCGGCGCGGTCAGACGCAAAGGTTCTCCGCGCATCACGCTGGAAGAGCTGGTCGATGCCGGCGAAGCGATGCTCATGGAAATGGTGCGGCTGGCGCGGAGAGCTGCTTAACTCCGTCGTCGTCCCTGCGAACGCAGTGACCCATAACCACCGCTGCCAGTCGTGAGAAAAGCCGTCTGCTCTCGTGCCCTTTCCAAGGGCCGCGGCGTATGGGTCCCTGCGTTCGCAGGGACGACGAGAATGGATTATCGCACCCTACATTAACCCTACCCCTAACAATCGCCACTTCCCGTCTCCGTGTTCACCATGCCTAGCCGCCCTTCGCGATACCTATGAAACGCGAATGCCACGACCTGCATCGCGCTAGGGCCATTCACCATGGACATGAACCGCCGCCATCTCATTGGAGCGTCCGCCGCCGGTGCAGCCGGTGCGCTGGCGATGTCGCCTGACGCTGCGCGCGCAGCGCCCCTCACCTCCACGCTCGGCCGCGACGTCACGCAGTATGGCGTCCGCCCCGGCAGCCCCGACGATCAGACCGTGAAACTGCAGCGCGCGATCGACGAGGCGGCACGCGCGCAGGTGCCGCTGGCGCTGCCACCGGGGATCTATCGCACCGGCATGCTGCGCCTTTCGAACGGCACGCAACTGGTCGGCGTCCGCGGCGCGACCAAGCTGGTGTTCACCGGCGGCGCCTCGATGCTGCAGAGCGAAGGCGCCAGCAGCGTCGGTCTGACGGGCATCACCTTCGACGGCGGTCGCATTCCGCTGCCGACGCGCCGCGGCTTGGTGCACTGCCTTGGCGGTCGCGACGTCCGGATCGCCGACTGCGAAATATCAGGCAGCGGCGGCAACGGCATCTGGCTCGAACAGGTCTCGGGCGACATTTCCGGTAACATCTTCACGAAAATCGCGACCACCGCCGTCGTATCCTTCGACGCGCTCGGCCTGATCGTTTCGCGCAACACCATCACCGATACCAATGACAACGGCATCGAAATCCTGCGCACCGCGATTGGCGACGACGGCACCCTCGTCCTCGACAACCGCATCGAGGACATCAAGGCTGGCCCCGGCGGCTCCGGGCAGCATGGCAACGCCATCAACGCCTTCCGCGCCGGCAATGTGATCGTGCGCGGCAACCGCATCAGGAATTGCGACTACTCCGCGGTGCGCGGCAATTCGGCGTCGAATATTCACATCACGGACAACAGCGTCAGCAATGTCCGCGAGGTCGCGCTCTATTCGGAATTTGCGTTCGAAGGCGCTGTGATCGCCAACAACACGGTGGATGGCGCCGCCGTCGGCGTCTCCGTGTGCAATTTCAACGAGAGCGGACGGATTGCCGTCGTGCAGGGCAACATCATCCGCAATCTCTTGCCGAAGCGGCCGATCGGCACCGCGCCCGACGACGACGCCGGGATCGGCATCTATGTCGAGGCGGACTCCACAGTCACAGGCAATGTGATCGAGAACGCGCCGTCGTTCGGCATCATCGCCGGCTGGGGCAAATATCTCCGCGACGTCGCGATATCAGGCAACGTGATCCGCAACGCCTTCGTCGGCATCGGCGTGTCGGTGTTGCCGGGCGCCGGCACGGCGCTGGTTAACAACAACATGATCTCGGAAACCCCGCGCGGCGCCGTGGTCGGGCTCGATCACGCCCGCACGATTACGACCGATCTGTCAGCCGAAGGCGCGCAGCGTTACGCGCAGGTCATGGTCGGAGGCAACGCGGTGCGGCGGTAGTTCGCCCTTCTCGCCCGCCTACAGCGCGTTGCGCAACGCCGGATATCGTTCCTTCATCGCGTCGAAATCGATCGCCGGGAATGGCATTTCCTCCAGCGCCAGTACATCCGGCACGGGCGGCGCCTCTTCCGCAGCGACAAGCTGGCTTTCCACCGCGACCAGAACATCAGCGGGAACGTCGCGCGGCGGCGTGGCCGCGATCGGCGGCGGCGCGGCGACAATCGGTGGCGACTGCAGTTCCGGCTGAAGCTGCACAACCGGCGGGCGATAGCCCTCGTCGCGCGGCAGCGGCGTCAGCAGCAGCGGCGTCGTTCGACGGCGGCCAAGCCAGGCCATGTCGATCTGAGTGTTGTCGAGCGCGGCCTCCCGGCTCAACAGGTCACGCCAGGTTTCGACGGCGGCCTTGGCTTCCTGGATGTTTTCGAGAAATTCGCGTTCGGTGTGATAGCGGCGCCAGCGCCCGGTCTCGAACAGTTCAGTGAGGTATTCCAACCGTTGCTCGGCAAGGCTGCACCAGCGCGCAACGATGTTGCGGCCACGTGCCACGTCTGCAGGATGTGCCATAAATCAGCCTGTAAGGGAGAGACCGACGCAGACGCAACCGGAGACGAATCAGTTTGATGTGATGGGTATATTCTGTGGAAAACTTTTTCGTTGTCCAGTGCGTGAAGCCACGGGAGTACGCAGCAATCGAAGAAACCCGCACAAATACGGGTTAATCCGCTCTATTCGCAGTCAAGCCGCACAGCAGCATGGTCGCGCGCCTCGATCATTTCATTTGGGAATGATGCACGGGGAAATTGCGCATCGTGCAGATGAGTCGAAAAACTTGCAGTTGCAAGCCGTCACGGTGCCGCACGAAACGCAGCTTCGTCCAAAAACCTGAGCTGAAAATGAAAGACCCGTCCGGGGGACAACCGGACGGGTCAAGCTATATGGGCGCTTGGGGTGGATGGGCGCTCGCGCCGAATACAGCCTATGGGGAGGGAATACCGCTCCCACGTAGATAAGTCGCGACACCCTCCCAGGACGTTCAAAACGCCGGACGATTTTTTAACCTTAGGTTCGGGGACGGTCGCGGGACAATCGCTGCGTAGCAGGGCTATTTTGCAGCGTTTGCGGCCGATTTTTCCGATGCAATCGACGGCGAGGGATCATTCAGCGCCCGGCTCACGGAAGTGTTATCCTTAGACGGGTCAACCGCTGGCGTTTTTTCTGCCGCCGGCTTGCCGGAAACTGAGGCAAGCGGAACCGCCGATGCGGCGGCCGCGGCCGTGACGGCAGCAAAGGCATCGGCCCCACCTGCCCCAAACTGATCGTCGCGGCCGGGAGTGCCGAGATCGCGGGCGGTCCTGGTCAGAATTGCGCGAACATCGCCCGGCTTCAACGAAGGATTGCGCTCCATCATCAGCGCCGCGACGCCGCTGATATAGGCGGCGGAGAACGAGGTGCCCGACGTGATCTGGTATTTTTCATCGGGCGCCGGCAGGAAGATGTCCGCGCCCGGTGCTGCAACCGCGATGTGGTTGCCCCGGTTCGATGCCGCAAACAGTCTTTCCTGCGAGATCCGTGCCACTCACCGCGATGACATTGGGATTGGCGGCCGGATAAAGCGGCGGCGATTTCGCACCGGCGTTTCCGGCCGCAGCCACCATCAGGATGCCACGGGCCGCCGTCGCGGCGATGCCTCGCTCGATCAGCGGATCCTTCGGACCGGCAAAGCTCATGTTGATGATCTGCGCGCCGTGCTCGGCCGCGTAGTCCAATCCCCGGAGGATTACATAGGACGTGCTCTCCGCGCCCTTCGATCCTGCGCCGAACGCGCGGATCGCGATCAACCTCGCCTCCGGTGCGCTACCCATCAGCTTGGCATGCGCCACGATCGCGCCGGCAATGCCCGTGCCATGGACATGCGGACCTTCCTTGCTTCCGAGCGCATCGAAGCTGTCGGCAATCGAATTGGCGAGTTCGGGATGCTTGGCGTCGACGCCTGAATCGATCACCGCAACGGTGACGTTCATGCCGCGGACGAGCGCGTGCGCCTGCGGCAGCCGAAGCTGGGCGACGGCGTACTGCGCGGCATCGCCCGCGGTCGAAGCCTTCTTCTGATCCTGCAGGAAGTAGCGGAAATTGAGCTGCACCGAACGCACGCTGGCGTCGGCCGCGAGTTCGCGGCGCACGGTGTCCACCGGCCGGTTATTGACGATGCGGAACAGACCGATGGTGCCACCGAGCAGCGGGAAGTTCTGCGACGCGATGCGCTCCAGGCCGTGACGCCGCGCCAGTTCGTCGGCTTCGGCGGTGGATAACGCGCCGTCGATTTCGGCGACGAGTTCGTTCTTGACCGCGCGCAGATTGACCGCTGCCTGTGCGTTGTTGTTGCCCGATCCGCCCTTGCCCTTCTTGGCGGAGGTACCGTTGCCGCCGCCGGCCGACATCACCGGACGATCGAAGCACTCGCCGTCGGGACCGCGAAGCGCATATCCGCAAGCTGGATAGAGGTTGGGCGAAAACCGCGCATGGGGAAGCGTCGATCGCACACCGGCCACCGGACGGACTCGCAGGGTCGAACTCATGGTGCCGATCCGGGACGGCGGCGTCCGTGCGACGGTATCGGCGCGCACGGCCGGCCGCGCCGCGACAGTCGGACTGATCCGCGGCGTTACCGTCGGACTGATGGTGGGCATCCGCGAGCCAACGTTCAGACCGGGGGTGCGCATGATGCTTTGCGCATGCACCGCCGAGGGTCCGAAAGCGATTAGCGGCAACAGCGCGGCCGACAACACCCATGCCG
The DNA here is from genome assembly GCF_043203335.1 of Bradyrhizobium sp. RDI18. Classification (NCBI taxonomy): domain Bacteria; kingdom Pseudomonadati; phylum Pseudomonadota; class Alphaproteobacteria; order Hyphomicrobiales; family Nitrobacteraceae; genus Bradyrhizobium; species Bradyrhizobium sp. RDI18. The sequence goes on from NZ_JBICRN010000008.1 coordinate 2,951,098, forward strand.
CACGCTGGGTCCTTGTCCACCAACTCACGCCATCATGAACCATGGGACCTCAGCTTGCCCGGCCCGCGCCAGGCGGCCTTATGGCGTTGCCACCGCTAGGCTGACGATTTTCTCGCGTTGCAGCCTGCTCAGCAGGCCAGCAACTTCGTCCTTGCTCATCGCCTTGTTACCGAACTGCAGCCGGAACATGCCGCCCTTGGCGCCGTCGATCGAGGCCTGGTAGTTGTCGAGCAGCGCCGTGATGTCGGCGATGCGCGCTTCAGGCGCGAACCGCACCAGCGCGCGCGGCGGCGCGAGGCTGCCTCCGAGATCGCGCGTAATCGGCGCCGATGACCGCTCGTTCAGGCTCAGCGACGCCGTCTCGAACAACGCGGTCTGGCTTTTCATCAGTACGGCGCCGATCACGCCGGCCTGCAGCACGAGCGCCACGGCGCCAAGGCTCGCCGACCAGGCGAGCGTACGCGGCGACAGGCTTGCGAAAAATTCCGACACCCGCGTGGACAGGCTCACCGAGCGCGAGGGCTCACGCACAGGCTCCGCGTCGATTGCGGCAAACAGCTTCTGCATGGAGCGCGTGGACGGTGCACCCAGGCTCTCGTTGAGGCTGATCGTCTCGGCGTATTCTTCGCGTATGACGGCATACTGCCGGGCAAGCTCGGGATCCCCGGCAAGCGCTTCCTCGACGCGGCGTGCATCGCGCACGCTCAGGGTGCCGGCCGCGTGGAAGGGCAACAGCATCTCGATTTCGCTGGGCTCGTGATCCAGCATTTTCTTGCTCGCTGCCATCATGGCCAACCTCGCTCTATGCCTGCTGCTTTGAGCAACTCGGCCAATTTCTTGCGCGCATAAAACAGGCGCGTCTTGACGGTGTTCTCCGGGATACCGACGATTTCGGCCACCTCTTCCACGGACTTCTCGTGGTAGTAGATGAGATCGACGATCTCCCGATGCTCTGCCGAAAGTGCCGTCAGGCACTTGCGCAGCGCTTCACCCGTATCCTTCTTCTGCACCACCACTTCCGGATCGTCGGACGTATCCTCGATCGCGTTCGCGGTTTCCTCGTCCAGCCCAACATCCTTGCGGCGCCTAAGTGCCGAAAGAGCCTTGAACCGCGTAATCGCCAAGAGCCAGGTGGTAACGGCGGATCGGCCTTCGAATTTGCCAGCCTGACGCCACACATCGAGAAAAACCTCGCTGATGAGGTCTTCCGCGACCCGTTCGTCCCTTACGAGCCGAAGCCCGAAACGGAACACCCTGACATGGTGCCTTCCGTAAAGCACCTGCATGGCGAGCCGGTCGCCTTGAGCGATCCGAGCGATCAGAATTTCGTCTGAAGCCGCCTGTGTCGCGCTCAATGGCCGTCTCGCAAGGTTGGTCTGACGGGGGTGGCCGGCGGTTCGATGTGAAGAGTGAGATTCTTCACATTACGGCAATGCCCGGATTGCATGTGTGATCTACCCCACAGATGGCCATTGCCAGGCCATTTTGCCGCCAGAAAGGAGCTAAACCCCAGAATTGGTACCATATTACGGAAACACTTTCCTGAAACGCGAGCCCCAACCTTAGCAAGGCTTCGCCGGCAGGGCAGCATCCGCGTGATGCCCCAGGGTCCCCGCACGGGCAGGTTCCGCACTATCGGAATTCGGCAGATTTCCGTTGCGAAATCAGTGCAATGGCAGGGTTTTAACGGAGCCGATCGACCGCAAAAGATACCAAACCTAAAGGCTTTATTCCCTAAAGTTTCGTCCGGCATCACCAACAGCGGCGGGACATGAGCAGCGCGGCATCATTGCTTCAGGAGCAAGGCTCCCACAATGCGACCGCGCGCGACACCCGCCTGCCGCTGGAAGTATTGAAGCGCCGGGCCGGCCAGCGCCGCCAGATGCTGGCCGTGCAAGGCGTCAGCTATTTGCTCATCACCTCGGTCCTGCTGGTCTATTGCTACGCCGGCACCGTCCCGATCATCATTCCGTCGACCTATTTCCTATCCGGCATCGGATTGGTGTCGGTCTTTGTCGTGTTGTCGGAAGCCCACTTCAACGACCGGTTCGAGGACCATTATCTCACGATCTTCCAGGTCGCCGGCCACGTCGCGCTTCAGCTCTGTTTTCTGCTGGCCGCGCCACAGATCGGATTTGCCTTCCTGAGCGTCGTATTCCTGATCTTTGGATTCGGCGCGCTGCGAATGACGTCCCGGCAGGCGATCATCACCTGGACCCTCACCATCGTCGGCCTGGCGCCGATCTTCCTGTTTGCCAGCACTCCGATCGGCCTGCCGATTACCACCCAGACCGAACGCGTCGCGGCCATGCTTTCCTTTGTCCTCACGATCGGACAATGCGCCTTCGTGGGGCTGTACGGCAGCACCATGCGCAAGATGCTCTACGACCGCAGCTTCGAACTGAAGGCGGCATATAAGCGGATCGAGGAGCTTGCCGAACTCGACGAACTGACCGGGTCGTCCAACCGCCGCAGCATCATGCGGATGCTGGAGGAGGAGATTGCCCGCGCGAGCCGCGGCGGATCGCCCTGCTCGATCGCGCTGATCGACCTCGACTGGTTCAAGCGCATCAACGACGCCTACGGTCACCCGACCGGCGACGAGGTGCTGCGGACATTCTCGATCACCATGTTTGCCAACATCCGCAGCATCGACCGGTTCGGCCGATATGGCGGCGAGGAATTCCTGCTGGTGCTGCCCGACATGGACGTCGACCAAGCCATGCACGCGCTCGACCGGTTGCGCGCCATTATTGCCGATCTCGACTGGAGCGCATTCTCGCCCGGCATGAAGGTGACGATGTCGGCAGGCGTTGCAACGCTGAACCCGAACGAAACATCAGACACATTTCTCGCGCGCGCCGATAGCGCGCTTTATGCAGCCAAGGCGCAGGGACGTAACCGGATTACCAGCGCCTGATCCGACATATTTCAGCTCCGGCGGCGAAGAAACCCGCCGTTTTTGCTCCAGGACAGAGTCATGATTTTGAAGACCGCTACCTCCCCTTCTCCCGGAAACCTGCTCGACGAACTGCAGTCCACGCTTGCGCACGGAACGGTCGCTCGCCGGGTAGAGACACTGCGCCGGGTGACCGATCTCTTCATCAACGGCGCGGTGGATTATTCGGACGAGCAGGTCGGGCTATTCGACGACGTCTTCCAGTGCCTGATCGACCACATCGAAACCTCGGCCAAGATGCTGCTGGCCAACCGTCTCGCCCCGATCGACACTGCCCCGCCGCTCACCATCCGCGCGCTTGCATTCGACGACGTCATCGAGGTGGCGGGTCCTGTGCTGTCGCAATCGATGCGGCTCGACGACAAGACCCTGATCGAGAATGCGCGCAGCAAGAGCCAGGCGCATTTGATGGCGATCTCGACCCGCAAGACGCTGAGCGGCGCGGTTACCGAGGTGCTGGTCCAGCGCGGCAACGATCAGGTAATCCAGTCGACCGTCAACAATCCCGGCGCGGAATTCACCGAGCGCGGCTTTACCCGCCTCGTCAGCCGCGCCGAAGGCGACGACGATCTCACCGCCTGCATCGGCATGCGTCCGTCCGTGCCGCGGCATCTCTACCTGAAACTGCTCGCCAAGGCCTCCGACACGGTACGACAGCGGCTGGAGGCCGCCAATCCCCAGCAGGCGGCCGAGGTGCCGAACGTGGTCAAGGAGGCAACGCGGCGCGCGCGCTCCGCGACTTCTGATATCACCAAGGACACTGAGATTGCGCACGCGCTGGTCAAGTCCCTGTACGAGGACGGCCGGCTCGACGAATCCGAAGTGGCGTCGTTTGCCGATGCCGGGAAATTCGACGAGGCCAACGCCTCGATTGCGGCGCTCGCCAACGTGCCGGTAGCAATCGCCGAGAACATGATGATCGAAAGCCGGGCCGAAGGCGTGATGATTTTGGCGAAGGTCGCAGGGCTGTCATGGTCGACGGTCAAGACCATCATCAGGATGCGCGACGAACTGTCCGGCGCGGAGCCGACGGATCTTGCCGCCTGCAAGGACACCTATGAGCGGTTGCGGCCTTCGACCGCGCAGCAGGTGCTGCGCTTTCACCGCATGCAGCAGAACGTGCCGGCGTAGGTTCGTAGCCTGCTTCAGTATTTCAGCAGCTTCGCTCCGGCGAGCGCGCCGATCGCGGCCACCAGCGCGGTCGCGATCGTGTACCAGGTCGCGACGAACAGCGGTGAATCATCCGTGCAATGCGAGGCATAGAGCGTCGCCGCCAATCCCGCCGACAACAGTCCGGCGATGGCGCCCGCCAATGCAGGCCTCGACGGGGCTCCGTGACGCAATCCGAGCAGCGCGCCGGCCAGGATCGGCAACGACAGCAGCGGGATCGCCGTCAGACAGACCCACGAATTCTTGCCGACCAGCCGCGTCATCATCGGCAACCGTTGCGGCATCATCATTTCGCCGCCGATCCCGGCGGTCAAAATTCCCACCGGCGCCAGCAGCAGCCAACCAAATCCGCGCAGCGATGCTTCGGGTCGCGACAGATGCAGGCTGACGGCAATAGCCGAGATCGCGAGCGCCAGCGTCACCGCGAATTTCAGGTCGAAGAACGGACTGCGCATCGCAGCCATCACGTCGGGCCTGACGCCGAGTTCGGTGAAGAACATCAACAGCGAAACCGGCGCCGCGGCCAAGAGCGCCAGCATCAGCGCGAAGCCAACCGGGCGCCCGCGGTGCGCGCTGTCGGCCGCCAACGTTCGAATGAGCTGATCGGTATCCATGCTCAACTTTCCCGCAACTTCGCCGTCAAGCTGGCCAGCCCCCGGTGCAGCGCCACCCGCACCGCGCCCTCGCTCATCGAAAATTTCGCGGCCGTATCCTTGATCGAGGCGCTGTCGACCGCGATCGACTGCAGCACCTCGCGCTGCCGCGCCGGCAGCGTCTCGAGCTGGGCGGCGACCTCGCTTGGCGAAGCCGTTTCGGCCGGCGCTTCGCCCGGCAGCGTCTCGGCGAAATCGTCAATATCGACGAAAATGCGCCGGCCGCGGCGGCGCAGCGCATCGATCAGCTTGTTGCGGGCGATCGCGAACAGCCATGGGGCAAATGGGGCGGTGACATCCCAGGTATGCCGCTTCAGATGGACCGCCAGCAAAATGTCCTGCACGATGTCCTCGGATTGATCGACCGGTTGCCCTGCCCGCGCCAGACCGCGGCGCGCCGCAGCCCGGAGCACCGGCGTGACGGCCTTGAGCAGGCGATGATACGCCGCGCTGTCGCCTGCAATGGCCGACCGCATCAGGCCGGTCCATTCGTCATCCCGTTCGCGCACCCGCGCTCCTACCCTGCAATTCGGTCGATCTTTCAATTTGTTACATCAGGACGACTCGATCACGGACTCGTGATCGAAGGTCCCGTCGGCAGCTTGGGCTGGCTCCCCTATCCGGGGAATCGGGGGACAACCGGCTGCGCGATGGCAGGCTCATAACATCGATTGCGCGGGCTCGCATCCGGCGCAGCTCGCTAAGTCCGCGTCGGCAAAATGCCCCCCGGCACGTCGGCTGGCTAACATTGCCCAGCTTTTGCCCGGTGTTGCCCGAAGATTCCCATTTTCCGCCGTGCTGTGGACACCTGGGCGGTCTCATTTCGCCGCTGGGCGGCGGCCAATGGGGAGATTCCACATGACGATCCGAGCCAGCGCGGGGTCGGCCTTCATGCTTGCGGCAGGGCTTTTGTTGGGTTTCGCAGGACCACCGCCGGCGATGGCCGCCGGCGCGGATGACGCCGCGGTGTCGAAATCGGAGAGCGCGACGCCCGAAAAGTCCGTCAAGCAGGGTTCGCGTCACCTGAAGAAGCGCTCTGCCGATCGCAAATCCACGCGTGCGGCATCGAAACCCGTCGAGAACAATGAGCCTGAGGAAAAGCAGGTCGCCGATGCGAGTGGCGGCACCCCGCCCGGAATGCCCGAATGGCTCGCCAACGCCAACGCGCAAATGACCGCAGCCGACGCACCGGCCGACAGCGCCAAGGGGATGTCGGCGGCGATGTCTCGAGAAGGCCAACACCGTCCTGCAATCGGCGGTGGACAAGCCGGCTGACGCCGAGGCGCCGGCCGATGCTACCGTAGTTGCCTCCGACCAGCTCAACGATGTCGATCGTGCGCTGCAGGCGACCCTGCCCGAGGACTCCGCCACGCAGACGGTCGCGATGGCCTCGACCAAACCTGCATCGGAAGCCTCCGATCAGGCCGTCAGCAACGAGAGTTCCACCCTGGACAAGACCTCGCTGATCGGAAAGATCTTCATCGCCTTCGGTGCGCTACTGACGGTGGCCTCGGCCGCGCGGATGTTCATGGCGTAGCTATCGGAATACCGGACGCGGCATCCGCGCATCCCGGATCCGTTCCAGCCCACTTGAAGCCCACCCCGGCAGCGGGCACATTGCCCGCGAAAAGGACTACCCGGGGTGGATCATGTCAACGTTCGAAAACATCATTGTCGAGAGCAAGGGCGCGGTCGGCATCATTACGCTGAACCGGCCGAAGATGCTCAACGCGCTGTCGTTCGGCGTGTTTCGTGAAATCGCCGCCGCGGTCGACGACCTCGAGGCCGACGACAAGATCGGCTGCATCCTGCTCACCGGCAGCGAAAAGGCGTTCGCCGCCGGCGCCGACATCAAGGAAATGCAGCCGAAAAGCTTCATCGACATGTTCTCCAGCGATTTCACCGCCATCGGCGGCGATCGCGTCGCCACCTGCCGGAAACCGACGATCGCGGCCGTCAGCGGCTATGCGCTCGGCGGCGGCTGCGAGCTCGCCATGATGTGCGACATCATCATCGCCGCCGACACCGCCAAATTCGGCCAGCCCGAAATCACGCTCGGCACCATCCCCGGTATCGGCGGCACCCAGCGGCTGACGCGTGCGATCGGCAAGTCCAAGGCGATGGATCTCTGCCTCACTGGACGCATGATGGATGCGGCCGAAGCGGAGCGTTCCGGCCTCGTCAGCCGCGTCGTGCCGGCCGACAAATTGATGGAAGAAGCGCTCTCGGCCGCGGAAAAGATCGCCTCGATGTCGCGGCCCGCGGCCGCGATGGCCAAGGAAGCCATCAACCGCGCGTTCGAGACGCCGCTGTCGGAGGGCATGAATGTCGAGCGCAACCTGTTCCACTCGACCTTCGCGCTGGAAGACCGCGCCGAAGGCATGGCGGCGTTCATCGAGAAGCGCAAGCCGGTGAACAAGAACAGGTAACGCCGAGCTCTCTCTGCACGTCGTCCCTGCGAACGCAGGGACCCATACGCCGCAGCCGTCGGGTTGAAGCGACGATGGGAAGACATCCTCTCTAAGCAACTACGCCCTGTGGTTATGGGTCCCTGCGTTCGCAGGGACGACGGATTATCGCTTGCCGCTTCTCGCCAGCGCCGCGTTGACCAGCGCGCGATAGGCACGTTCGGCAAACGTCGTCGGGCGATCGAGGCCTAGCCGCGCCAGGCATTCGCGGTGCGAGGCAGCCGGCGGCTGGGTCATGCCCTGCCACAGCAACCCGGGCAAAAGCAGCGGCATCCGCTGCGCTTCTCGCAGCAACTGCAAGGCCGGTATCAGCCGCTGCTCGACCTCGGTAAAATCGCTACCGAATGGAAACGGCGGCAGCAGTCCGTCCTCGCGCGCAGGCTTCAAGGCATCCGCGATCCGCTCCGGAAAATTCTCGCGATGCGGGCGCGGAATTTCATGCTCCTTCGGCAGCTTGCCGGCATCCTTGGCGATCTTCACCAGTTCATCCTGGAAGCGGGAATCCGTGACCGCGAGCATCGCCGCGATGGTCTCGGCGTCCGATTTGCCCCTGACATCGGCAACGCCGTATTCGGTGACGAACACGTCGCGCAGATGCCGCGGGATGGTCTCGTGAGCGTAGTTCCAGCGGATGTTGGAGTGCGTCCTCCTGCCCGCCTGCCGCGTCGCTTCCAGCGTGAGGACCGAGCGTGCGCCTTGAAGGGCGAACGCCTGCGCGACGAAATTGTACTGACCGCCGACACCGCTGACGACCTGGCCATTGTCGAGACCGTCGGAGACCGCCGCCCCCATCAGCGTCGCCATCATCGCGTTGTTGACGAAACGGGCATCGATGCGCGCATGGCGCTTGGCATCCTCGTCGCCATAGAGCTCGTTGGTGAACGATACCGGCGTCATCTGGATGCGCGCGAGCTGGTCGGGCGGCATCTCGCGCAACGCGCGATAGAACGATTTCGGCCCGAGGAAAAATGCGCCGTGCAGCACGACGCCGTCGACCTCGCGCTTGAGAATATCGGCCTCGATCAGGTTGAGAAACGCCTCGATCAGCATTTCGCTGACCCCATACAGCCCCTTCGCGAACGGCGCGCTCTCCACCGGCTCCACGCCGGGCGCGAGCCGCTTCATGATGGCGCGGAACTGCCCACTGTCCCGATGACGGACGATCAGCCCCTGCGCCAGCGCATCACCGACTTGCCCGATGCCGATCTGCAGCGTGCCGCCATCAGGTACGAGACTCGCAGCGTGAAGCCCGATCGCGTATTTGGTGTCGTTGACCGGCTCGGCCGGCGGGGCGAACAGCGGGAACTCCGTCGCGGGGCTGTCGAGCACGGCGGAAAATTCTTCCCCCGGCAGATCGCCCGCACCCGGCATGAACGGCAGTTCTGAATTGACTTGCGCGAACACTTTGAACGAAGCGCGCCCCTCGGCGCGGGCGCGCAGCAGATCAAGCGCTGTGTCGGTGTTGCAGCTCAGGCTGTAACGCGTCGCGCCATCGACGACGCGCTTGGCCACCAATGGCGTGACGACATTGAGCCCGCGCGCCAGCAAATACGACGCAGCATGGGTATAGTTCGCGGAGATGTAATGCTGCTGCGCGAACGGCACGTGCAGCCATTTGCCGGCCAGGAAGAAAAACTCGATCACCTTGACGTTGGGCGGCAGTTCTCCGGCATGCAGTGCATTTGCATAGGCGAGGTCCGGATAACCACCAAACAGGCGATCGATCACCGGGCTGATGAAACGTTGTTCGAGCAGGCTCGAGGGCCGCGGCTTTTCCAGCGTCAGTGCCGAAAAAAACGTCAGCTTGAGCGAACGGTCGACCAGTGCGCGTGCGTACAGAGCGTTGACGACGTGGTTGGCCTTGCCAAGCCCGAGCGGCAATCCAACCACGAGATTGGTTCCGATATCGCGGATGATATCCTCCGCGATCGCTTCGGGATCGGAAAACAGCTTTGGCATCGAATGCGAACCTGGGGCGTAGCAGGCAGCCGCCCTGGAATCGGACGCCAGCCACGAGAGCTATAGCCTATCTTCACCCAGGATTCGTCTGTGACGAACCGGCAACAGCCAAGCACGGACTTTCACCGAATTAATGTACTGATGTCGCGCGGCAGTTTGCCTGTGGCCATGGCGCCCCCTAAACAGGTAGACGAACCGAGGATGTCGGCGGGGGCGGACGGACAGTGCATGATTCGAAAATGACGGGTAACCGGCATTCCGGATCATGCTCAAACAAGAAGATAGAACGGGATGACTCGAAGCAGGGTTATCACGTTCTTGTGTTGACTACGGAATCAAATGACCAGGCGCGCCGCAAGGGTTGGCTACGTTGAAAGACGGTTGCTTCGATCGGGCATTTGCCTTGCTGTGGCTTGCTTCGCGCTTGCCGCGCCAGCCGCGCATGGTGAAAGCCTCCCCGAGGCGCTGGCCAAGGCCTACCAGACCAATCCCGCGCTCAATGCCGAACGCGCCCGCCAGCGCGCCACCGACGAGAACGTGCCGCAAGCGCTTTCGGGTTATCGGCCGCAGATCGTCGCTACTCTCTCCGCCGGCTTTCAGGCGGTGCGCAACCTGCTGCCCGACAACACCGTCCAGTCGGCGAACCTGAAGCCCTGGACCATCGGCGTGACAGTGTCACAGACGTTGTTCAACGGCTTCAGGACCGCCAACAGTGTACGCGTGGCGGAATTGCAGGTGCAGGCGGGTCGCGAGGCGCTGCGCAATGTCGGTCAGGGCGTGCTGCTGGATGCGGTCACGGTCTACACGAACGTTCTCGCCAACCAATCGCTGGTCGAAGCCCAGCGCGCCAACGTGGCGTTTCTGCAGGAAACGCTCGGCATCACCCAGAAGCGTCTGAATGCCGGCGACGTCACGCCCACCGACGCTGCGCAGGCCGAGGCGCGTCTGAGCCGGGGTCGCGCCGATTTGAATGCCGCTGAGGTCAATCTGGCCGTCAGCCAAGCGACTTATCTTCAGGTCATCGGCAATGCGCCGAACCTGCTCCGCCCCGCTGACACCGTCGACCGCCTGCTGCCGCGCAGCCGCGATGACGCCACCGGGCAGGCCTTCCGCGGGCATCCCGCCGTGATGGCGGCCAGCTTCGATTTCGACGTCGCCACGACTTCCATCCGCGTCGCCGAAGGCAGCCTGATGCCGACGATCACGCTGCAAGGCAGCGCCAGCCGCAGCAAGCAGTCGGACCCCACGCTCGGCACCCTCGGGACCGACCAGGCTTCCGTGACCGGCCAGCTCACGCAGCCGATCTATGATGGCGGCATGGCCGCCTCACAGACGCGACAAGCCAAGGAAATTGCAACCCAAAGCCGGCAGGTGCTGGACCAGGTCCGCAATCAGGCCCGCACCGCCGCGGTCGGCGCCTGGGTCGCCAATGAAGGCGCCAAGATTGCGGTCACGGCATCCGAAGCTGAAGTGCGCGCTGCCACCGTCGCGCTGCAGGGCGTGCAGCGAGAGGCGGCGGGCGGCCAGCGAACCACGGTCGATGTGCTGAACGCGCAGCAGGATCTGATCTTGGCAAAGGCGCGGCTGATCGGCGCGCAGCGCGACCGCGTCATCGCCTCCTATACGCTGCTCAGCGCAATCGGCCGGCTCGACGTCAAGAATCTCGGCCTCAACACGCCGGACTACCTGCCCGAAGTGCACTACCACCAGGTGCGCGACGCCTGGCATGGCCTGCGGACGCCATCCGGGCAGTAGTTGTATTCCCCGTAGCTTACCCTCCCCTGGAGGGGGAGGGTCGACGCTCATGAAATGAGCGGCGGGGTGGGGTGACGGTCTCTCCACATTCAACAGTGCCCGAGTGGAGAGATCACCCCACCCCGTCTCGCGTTTCGCTGCGCTCAATGCGAGCCGACCCTCCCCTTCCAGGGGAGGGTAAACAAGACCGCGTACGAGAAATGCGGTGGCTACCTCTCCCATCGGTCCTGCCAGATCATTCCGCAAATCGAGGACCCCGGCCGTTCAATGACGCCCTGCTCAAGACAATTGGAAAACTCTAGACTGGCCCGAGATTGAATCGGCCGGAGACATCATGGACGTCATTAGATTGTGCGCCTGGGGCTACGCCGCCCTGCTCGGCTTCGTGATCCTCACCGGCTACATCCCGGCCTTCATCGACGCCAATGACATGATCTTCGGCCTGTTTCGCCGCACCTGGTATGCCGACGGCCTGCATCTGGTGTCAGCGCTATGGGCCGCAATTGCGGCGATGACCTCGCGCCGCGCCTCGGAATTGTTTTTTCAATTGTTCGGCGTGTTTTATTTTGCCGACGGCGTGCTCGGCCTGCTCACCGGCAGCGGTTATCTCGACTTCGGCATCCTGATCAACGGCGTCCTCAACCTGCCGCTCTCGACGCGGTTTTTCGCCAACGCGCCGCATCTCAGCCTCGGCGGCGTGGCCATCCTGATCGGCTATCTCGCGCCGCGGACGCGGGCCGCCGTTCATGCTTAAGTGGCTGCGGCGCATCCTGGCTGTCGTCGCGATCCTGATTGCGCTGACGGTGCTTTTGCCACTGGCCTATATCGAGGGCACGTGCCGGCCCGCGGCCAGCACATCGACCTCGATTGCGCCGGCCGTCATCCTGCCCGCGGTCGATGAGCCGGGCTACCGGCGCAAACTGAACAACACGTTCTTCACGTTCCCTGAATGGTACATCGTTTATTCGTTCGAGGATTTCGGTCGCTTCCTCGACCGCTCAAGCGAAAGCCATTTCAACTATCTCGGCCACATCTTCGGCTTCTGGCGCAGCTTCTGCACCATCAACCGCGCCGTGCCCGCAACGGGAGAATCGCTGGCCGAAGTGAAGACGATGATTTACGTGATCGGCATCAGCTATTCCGTGGAATATGCCGTCAAAGGATTCTACGAGAATACCATCGGCCGCGTGTTCGAATGGATCAGGGGCGAGAAGCGCACCCCGCAGGATGAATTCGGCCGCGCCGTGCTGCAGGACTATGCCGCGTTCCTCTACACCGTCCCCTGGTACAAATACCCATTCAGCGAGAAGCTCGACGGCCTGATGGCAATCTCGGCGCCGACGCCGAACGGCTTGCGTAGCCGGGAGCGCGACTTCGCGCTCGGCGCGGAATACTTCGTCAAGATCGGTTACGCCGCGCTGATTCAGAAGGCGCTAGACGCCAGCAATGACAACGAGCCGCGCGACATCATGTTTGCCGTCGCGACGCTGCCGCCGGAGGTACTGGCAAAAGAACCGCGCATCAAGCCGATCCGCGCGCTCAACGCACAATGGCAGCTCGTGCAGACGCCGCGCTACAAGGCTTTCACCGACATCCTGCAGCGGCTGCTGGATCAGGGTTATGGGGTTGGAGAGATCGCGGGCAATCACGACATCCTTATCACCGTGATCGCGCCCGACGCCGCCAAGCTCGATATCAAGGGTACGACGGAGCTGTTTTCACTGGAGCTCGACGCGAAGCCCGGCTTCCGCCGGGCGGGCCTGAAGGCAAGGATCGATCGTCTCGTCGATATCAACCGCGAGTTCAAGGCCAGGGGCGCAAGCATTGAGCACTTCTATGACTACTGACGGACGTCAGCGCGGCGATGGGCGTTGGGGCCGGATTGCCGGCGCGATCGCCCTCGTCGTGTGCGGCTGGCTTGCCGTTGTCACCGCGTTGACCTTCGGCTCAGCCCCCGGCAAGTCAATGGCGGTCATTGGCCCGCCGTCCCAGGCGCTGGCCGCGATCGCCAAGGCCAACGGCCGCATTCTAGCGTCGAACAACTACGTCACCATTGCGCGTTCCGACGACGCCGATTTCGTCGGCCGTCTCTACGCGGCCGGCGCGCTGCTGGTGCTCGACGCCGAACAGGCGGGCGGCTGCAGCGGCCTGCCGCCGAATCGGTTCACCGCGCAGCTTTGAGGACCAGAGTTCCAGCCTGGGCGGCCTGCCCTAGACGGCTTAATCCTTCTGTGCCTGCGGGTTATCTCTCGGCTTGAGTACCCATTTCGGCCGAGATACCTGTATAATGGTGGCGGGCCGACCTTCCGGCCGACGGGCTGAAGACCATGATCAAGACATCAATGAACCGGTTGGTCGTGCCCCTGATAGGGCTTGTTGCGGCGAGTGGCATCGGAACGATCGTCGCCATGCAGTACATTGGGCGCGAGCCGACTGCTGACAAGGCTGCAAGCGTCGCGCCAGAACCGGCGACTGACGGGCGCATTAAGGGGCCGGCACTCGCAAGCGTGCAGGCGGAGGCAAACGCGGTGGCGGCCGCACTGGCCGGATCGACCGCCACGCCCGAGACCGGCGACGGCGAGCCGGCGTTCGATGTCGCCCGCATCGAGCCGAACGGCGAAGCCGTGATCGCGGGACGCGCGGCGCCCGGCGTCACCGTGGAACTGCTACGCAATGGCGAACTGCATGATCGCGTCGTCGCGGATCAATCCGGACAATTCGCGATGATCCCGCGCCCGCTTCCGCCAGGCACTTATGACCTGACATTGCGCGCCAAGCAGCCCAACGGCAGAGAGACCGTATCCAGGCAGAGTGTGACGGTGGCGCTTGAGCCGAACCTGAAGGAACGGCCGGTCGTGGCCCTGATGACGCCAAACAAACCCACCGTCGTGATGTCACAGCCATCTCAGGCGAAGCCGGATACCGCTGCGGTGGTTGTGGAGGCGGTAGAGATCGAGGCCGGCGGCAAATTCCATGTGAGCGGCCGCGCGCGCTCAGGCGCTCCGGTGAGGCTCTATCTCAACGACAGCTTCATTGCGTCGGTAACGGCGGCGGCGGACGGACGCTTTGCCGTCACGATCAATGAGGGAATCGGGCCCGGGAATTATCGCGTTAGGCTTGACGAGGTGGATTCGAAGTCCGGCGTGGTGCGTGGACGCGCCGAGGTGCCGTTCAACGCGCCCGACCCGGTGGCTACCGCGTCGGTACCGCCGCGCACCTCACCTTCCAAACCGGACTCCGCCGCCCTGCCGAAGTCCCAGGTGGCGGATGCGTCGGCCGGCGCCCTGCCGGACGTCACGAACTCCTCCAGCGTCGTGGTGCCGAAGATCACGACCACCACGGTATCGCGCGGTGACAGCCTGTGGCGCATCAGCCAGGCCACCCTCGGCGCGGGCACACGCTACGCCACGATTTACAAGGCCAACCGAGAGCAAATCCGCAATCCTAACCTGATCTATCCCGGCCAAACCTTTGTCATTCCCAACCGGGAAGCCAACCCTTAAGGAGTGCTCAAACGGACTTTCAGGCTCCTGCCGTTCTAAAAAAATGGCCTTCGAAAAACAGCGAACGCGTCAAAGACGCTGTCTGGTCGATCCCGTACTCGGTCCTTGATGGCACCTTGGACGAATGCATCACCAAGTTTCTGGAGCAACCGCTCAGCCAACGTCATCTCTACGAGATTCATACCGCCCCACAGGGCGATTTGATCCCCAAAACAATCTCCGCCGAACTCGTCGTTGAACTTGCGAGGCTGCGCGATTTCTTGTGATGTCCATGATTGCCATCTCGCTTTGCTGAGCGATGCACGATGCTCGGGATGGCAGACAGGCATCACGACGCGTACTTCTGGTAAAACGTATTGGTGAACAACTCGCCCGGATCATACTTCCGTTTCGCTGCGAAGAAATCGCTGATCTCCGGGTATGAGCGCTGCAACTGGTCGCGCGAATAATAGAGCTGGTAGGGCAGGAAAAACCGGCCTTTGTGCGCAATCGTAAGGTCGATCAGTTCTTCCGTCGCCTTCTTCATTCGCCGGTTGCCCTCCTCATCGGTGGTCTGGTTGATGTAGAGCACCAGCGAGAACGCCGGCTCCGGCGAATAAGTCAGGAAATTGTTCTCTTGGTGCACGACGCGTACCGACGCGTTCAGCAGATTGGTCTTGTTGTCGGTCAGCACCTTGCGCATGCCATCGACGAACGAGACGAACTGGCTGCGCGGGATGAAATATTCGTGCAGGATATCGGTATCGTCAGGCAGCGAATTGCGCAAATAAGGCACGGAATCGTGCATGGGGTCATTGCGGTTGACGAGACAGGCCTCCGCCGATCCGATCGCTTGCGCGCGCGTCACCGTGCAGTTTTCCATCCGATGCTCGATGTGCTTTTCCGACAACCACTTTATTTCCTGAAACAGCGGCCGTTGCTTGGACAGGTTGATGGTCAGCCGCCGCAGTTTGGTGCCGCTGACCTCGCCGAGCGGCTGGCGCCTGAAATCGGTGCCGTCGATCTTGGTGTAGGTATAGAGCAGCAACTCCTTCAGGAACGTGCTCGGCGCGGTTGAGAGATGGCCGTACATCAGGCCGATATTGGTGTCCTTTTCGATCTCGCCGGCAAACAGCGCCGGAAATTCCTTGTAGTCCATCACGCGACGGCCGGTCTGGTAGACGAGGTTGTCGGCAATATCGAGCTCGGCCTCGACGATCACGCCGAACAGGCCGTATCCGCCGACCACGAGGTTGAACAGATCCGCATTCTCGGCCGACGATACCGTGCGCAGCGAGCCGTCCGCCAGCATCACCTTCATCGACTTGATCGATTTCGCAAGCGCGCCGGCCTGATGGTCCATGCCATGGGCATTGACCGAGATCGAGCCGCCGACGGTGAAGATATCGGTCGACTGCATGGCGCGCACCGCAAAGCGCGGATGCAAGACGTTCTGAATATCGTGCCAGGTCGCGCCCGGCTGCACCGTGACCGATCGCGAACTCTCGTTGAGCACGATCTTGTTGAAGCTGCGCATGTCGAGCACAATGCCGCCCTTGCGGAAGGCGTGCCCGCCCATGCTGTGGCGGACGCCGGCGGTGGTAACGGAGAGCTTGTTGTCGCGCGCAAAGGCCAGCGTTTTCGCAATATCCTCGACGCTGCGCACCGCGACCACGCCGTAGATTTCGGTCTTGTTGAGACAGCTCGCATCATTGATGCTGCCGCCAAGCTGCGACCATTTCACATCCTTGAGCGGCGCAATCGCCTTGATCCGCTCCAGATCGATTTTCGCCTGCTCGCCGCCGCCGACCGCCGGGCCGCAATCCTTTTCCCCGGTAGGATCGGCCGCCAGCGCCTGAAGCTTGCGATAGCTGTAAACCCCGAGCAGCACGACGACCACGGCGGCCACGGAGACGCCGGTTTTGAATTTTTGCGAAAATTTCTGCATGAATTGATTCCAGGGGATTGGGAGATATTCCGGGCGGGCGGATCTTTTAGTCAAATTTGGGCGGCTTCTGGTTCGATAGACCGGTTGCGTTACCGAAGCGATAAGCCGGAGCGGACAATTGCAGAGCTGCCGCATACATGTGAGAGAACAGCAATGCTGACGCGACGCAGTATGATGTTCGCCTCCATCGCAGCCGGAGTGACCATGAACAATAGAACCGCCTCTGCCAAAGCGGCGGAGCCGGCGACGCCGGTGAATTTCGATGTGCCCGCGGGCGCCTGCGACTGCCACACCCACATCCACCCCGATCCCGAAAAATTCCCGTTGTTCTCCGGCCGTGTCTATACGCCCGAACTGGCCTCGCCCGAGGAAATGACCGCCCTGCACGAGGCGCTGCACATGGAGCGCGTGGTGATCGTCACGCCCTCGATCTACGGCACCGACAACTCGGCCACGCTGTTCGGCATGGCGGCACGGGGGCCGACCGCGCGCGGGGTTGCCGTGATCGACGACAAGACGTCGGAGAGCGATCTCGATGTCATGGGCAAGGCCGGCATTCGCGGTGTCCGCCTCAATCTCGCGACCGGCGGCGTCAACGATCCGAGCGTCGCCCGGCCACGCTTCACGGCCGCCGTCGAGCACATGAAAGCGCGCGGCTGGCACGTGCAGATTTACACCAACCCGGCGATGATCGCCGCGATCAAGGATCTTGTGATGGCCTCCCCGGTGCCGGTCGTGTTCGATCATTTCGGCGGCGCCAAGGCCGCGCTTGGCGTCGAGCAGCCGGGCTTTGCCGACCTCGTGGATCTTGTCAAATCGGGCAAGGCTTATGTGAAGATTTCCGGCGCCTATCGCGCCTCCAAACTCGCGCCCGATTACACCGATTGCATCCCGCTCGCCAAGGCGCTGATATCAGCCAATCCCGACCGCATCGTCTGGGGCACCGACTGGCCGCACCCGAACTCGGTCATGCCTGCCGACAGGAAGATCACCGACGTCACGCCGCTGTTTCAGATCGACGACGGGCGGCTCTTGAATCAGCTTCCGGTGTGGGCGCCGGATACGGCGATCCGCAACAAGATTTTGGTCGACAACCCCGCCCAGCTCTACGGGTTCTGAAGCCCGGCACTCGACATCGCGGCCCGCTGCTGTCCGAACAGATCGCGGTCGTAATTGCGCAGCCAGTCACCGGCCTTGCGCAGGCCGCCGAACGGGAACAGGTGGAATCCGGCGATCGGTACGGTCGCCGCCGCAGGCGCCGCTCGCAATCCCCTGACGACGTCGTCAGGTCCGGTGTCCGTCAGCAGGCGGCCGAACCGGCCGATCTGGGCCCGCAGCGCGCGCATGGAATTGCCGATGCCGCAGCGGAGCGCGAATTTTGTCAATGTCGCCGGCGTTGCCGGGCCGGCTAGGCCGACGATGACAGGCAGATCGATATTCGCGCGATCGAGGGCGCCGATCCATTCCAGGATTGGCGTGCTCTCGAAGCAAAATTGTGTGACGACATCGACCCGCGTTCCCGTCCGCCGCCGCCAGTCGCGCCACGCCTTGAGGCCGTTCAGCGCGTCCGGCAGATCGAGATAGGGGTGCCCCTCGGGATGACCGGCAACGCTGACAGATGCAATCGCATGCGCCTCGAGCAAGCCGCTGGCGGCAACATCGCGCGTCGATTTGAACGGGCCTCGCGCAGCGGCGATATCACCGGCGATCAGAAGGATGCGCGACACATCGGCTTCGCCGCGCGCCCTCGCCAGGAAATCGTTAAATGCTTCCCGCGAGGCCATTTCGCGCGCCGCGATATGGGGCACCGGATTGTAGCCGGCGCGGCGCAGCGCGGCAGCCGTCTCAATGTTGTGCCGATAATTATCGCCGGGCAGGAACGTGATCGTCACGTCGGTGCCTCCAGCGAAATAATCGCTCAGTTCCGCAATCTGATGCCCGCGCGAGGAAATTTCGACGGAGGCCCTCGACAGTAGCACGGCTAATCTGGCGGATGCTTGATCAGAGACGGTCAACGGCGCCTCCCTTTGTCATGCCGGCGCGCGGCGGCGCGAGATCACATAGGTTTCGTCGTTGAACCAGAGGCCGCCATGTTTCTTCAGCACGTGGTCGGTGGCTTCGAGATAGCGGCCATCGCGAACCACTTCCGACAACCTGTTGTCCTCGATCTGCGCCACATAGATCGCGGCGTTCCAGGCGGCGAACAGCGTCGAGGTGCCGATCGGGCCGCTGACCTCGTCCGGCAGCGTGTGCATCTGATAGCGGAAGATCGAGCGTGCATCCGAGGACGCATTGAAATTGTAGTGGCGTGCGGCCGCGCCAAGCTCGTGCTTGACCTGGCGCAGGATCGCGTAGCGGTCGGTCTTGAAGGGATCGTCGCCCGGCCAGACCTGATCGATAATCTCGATGCCGGGATCCTTGCCATGCGAATGGATACCGATCAGCCGCCCACCCGGGCGCAGCGCCTTGACCAGCGGTGTCACGACTTTCGAGGCCTTGAACTCGACGCTCGCCCGCGCCCGATAAGGTTGCGAGGCGATCACCAGATCGTAATCGGCCATCACGCGGCCGGGCCGCGGCATGATCGGATCGAGCAGGAAGGAATGATCCTCGCGCCGCAGCGTCAGGATCACCGGGCGCTGGTAGACCGGATTGCCCGTGATCGGGCTGATGCCTGCGCGCCAGTTCTCGGCCAGGAAGCTTTCGAGCTCGCCGATCTGCTCGGCGAAACCGTGCGCGGTGTTGCCTGATAGCGTGACGTCTTTCCAGATCAGGCCTTGCGCTGACGTGACCGAGCGTGGTGTCAGCCACGGCGCCTCGGCATAATAGAGGTTGGTGACGACCAGCACGGTGGCGGGATGCTCGAACAGGCGGTCCGCCATTTTCTCCAGCATCAGGCGGACGTCTTCGTAACTGATCTCCTTCGCCACGACATAGAGCGGCATGGTGGGGAAGCGCGCATGTACCGCGCGCATCACCCGCGACAGCACGGTGCCGTCGCCGACGCCGGCATCGAAGATACGAAGCGCCGGCGGTGCCGGCTGCAGATTGCCGAGCTCGAGCGAGATGCGGTTGCCGACCTCGGTCTTCTCGCTGCAGGTCGAAACGAACAGCAGGTACTTTTGGCGGTTGTCGAAAAATCGGAAGCCCGGCGGCGCGACGGCATGGGCGGCGGCCGCGTCGTTCAGTGGTTTGGCCGAGAGCGAACTGGCCGGCGCGCCGTCCGATTCCGGCCGGTGCTCCGCGAGATACGCGCGGACCTTGTCGAGCGTGCCGGTCGTGATCCGGGCGCCATCGCGTAAGCGCGACACCAGCTTGCCGTCATTGACCACCAGCCGCCCGAAGGTCGATTCGGCCGTGCGCGTCTGGCGGCAATAGTCGCGGATTTCTCCGAGTATCTGCTCGGCCGTGGGCGCCGATTTCGCCGGCGGCGCGTGGCCGTTTTGTTGGCCCGCAGATCCTTGGGTAGATCCTTGGCTTTCCTCGATCCGCACGGCTTGCTCCTGCGGTTGTCCCTGCCAGCATCAAGGGACGGCCGCCGGAGCGCGTCAACCACAAACCGAGTGGGCAGGAAACATGGGCAAGTGCCCACACAACGTCAGCGCGCGCCGCCAAAATCCCTACTCGTGCTCCCGCCATTGCGGCAGATGGCTGCCGAGCGGCATGGCCGGGCGGGCCCAGAACGCCGGGGTTTTCGACAAAAGCGCCGAGTGCCTCACCGATCGCAGCGGCCCGAAGCCCGAGCTCATCTCCTCGATGAAGGGCCTCACCGCCTCCGCGTTGAGATCCTTCACCGCAAAACCGTCGCTGACCCGGCCGAGATTCCGCAGCCAGCGTCCGGTTTGCGCCAGCGAAACCTCGACGTGCCAACTACCGCCTTCGCGCGCCTGGCGCACCTTGGCCATCATGGCGCCGAACGCCATGAAATAACCGGTGGCGTGGTCGAGCATCTGCGCCGGCAATTCCTTCGGTCCGTCGACACCGGCGGCCTGCCCTTCGGCATGGTTGAATCCGGTCGCCGTCTGCACCAGCGAGTCGAAGCCGCGACGTTCCGCCCACGGCCCGGCATGACCATAGGCCGACAACGTGACGTAAATGATGCCGGGATTGATGCGTGCGGCATCCTCCGGCGAGAAGCCGAGGCCGGCGATCGCACGCGGCCGATAGCCTTGCGAAAAAATATCCGCCTGCGCCAGCACATCGCGCAGCACGCCACGACCGTGCTCGCTCTTCAGTTCGACAAAGCTCGTCAGCTTGCCCCTCCCGGTGTCGATGACAAGCCAGGGGATCGCCGGCAAATCGGGCCCGGAGATCAACAGCACGTCGGCGCCATGCGCGGCGAGCGTTCGCCCCGCAACAGGACCTGCGATGACCCGCGACAGATCAAGCACACGGATACCTGCGAGCGGCCGCTCGCCCTTGGGCCACGGCTTTGGCGGAGCCTCGCCGATCTTCGTGATTGAGATCAGCGGCAATCCGTCGAGCGCCTTGGCCTGTGGTGTCGTCAGCCATTCGTCATGCGAGCGCATGAAGGCGACGACGCCACCGCTCGTATAGGCCGCGGTCTCGAACGCCTCGCCGTCCCATTGCAACAGCGCGGCCTGCACTGCGTCACGCGCCGGCTTGCAGTTCAGCACCTTGCAGACGGCGTCGCGGTGATGGGGAAAATTGGTGTGCAGGCGCACGAAGCCGTCGCGGATCTTGTAGATGCCGGCGATGGCGTCCCAGGCCGGCGGTGGCGGCTTGCCGTCGACGCGCAAATAACGTTCGCTCCGGCATTCGACCACGGCATGGCGCATATCCACCGCGACCTCCTGCCCCTCGCCGCTGCGCATTTTCCAGATCTCGGCCGCTGCAAGTCCGGCTGCGGCGATGCTGACCTGCGCCGCCGCGGCGACGCGAAACGACGACGGCAATTGCGGTTCGTCGCCGGTCAGCGTGATCGCGTCAAGCGCCGACGGATCGCCGCCGATGGAGGTCCAGATATCGGAGAGGATTTCTCTGGGGCTTTGCATCGGCGTGTCTCTTCCCTAGTTTTCTCAAGCTCTGCCCGACTACCCGAGGAGTTGCAATGGCTGCCATCGATCCCCTGACGGCGGGAGCCGTTCTGCTTGCGACCGCCGCAACGGATGCGGTCTACGTCATGTTCACCTCGGCGGTGGTGGCGCGCAAGCGTGTGCCGGCGGCGACCTGGAGCAGCGTCTGGTATCTGCTCTCATCGTTCGCCGTCATCAGCTACACCGAGAACTGGGTTTACGTCGCCTTCGCCGCACTCGGTTCGTGGCTCGGTGCCTACGCGACGATCACCTTCCTGCACCGTCCGTCCGGCGGTCCGCCGGTGGGCGCGGCGCCAGAGTAGTGCGCACATCCGGCTACGAGTTCATTGAGAACGCCGGAATGACGGAAAGGAAGAGGCTTTCTCGGTTTGAGCTTTCGCCGTAACCGCCGCCGCCGCTACAATGCTGCGGAATCAACTAAGGAAAAACAAAATGGATTTGGGTTTGAAAGGCAGAAACGCCGTCGTGCTCGGCGGCACACGCGGCATCGGACGGGCGATTGCGGACACGCTGGCGGGCGAAGGCTCGGGCGTCGCCGTTTGCGCCCGCAATGCGGATCAGGTCGCGGCCACCGTTGCCGAGCTGAAAGGGCTTGGCGTGCGCGCCACCGGCGCGCCGGTTGACGTCACCGACGCGGCCGCGCTGAAATCATGGGTGTCGGATGCGGCCGCCGAGCTGGGCGGCATCGACATGCTGTTTTCCAATGCCGGCGCCATGGCGCAAGGCGGCGATCCTGCCTCATGGGAGCAGAATTTCCGGCTCGATGTGCTCGGCGCCGTCAACGCATTCGAGGCCGCGCGGCCGTTGCTCGAAGCGGGCGCGCAGAAGACCGGCGACGCGGCCTTCATCATCATATCGTCGATCTCGGCGGCGCAGGCGGATAGCGCCAGCTCCTACGGCCCGATCAAGGCGGCGCTGATCCACATGGCCAAGGGACTGGCGCGGCAATACGCGGACAAGAAAATCCGCGTCAACGTGGTGTCGCCGGGCACGGTCTATTTCAAGGGTGGCATCTGGAACATGGTCGAGCAGAACATGCCGAAACGGTACCAAGATGCGCTGGCGCGTAATCCGACCGGCCGCATGGCAACGCCGCAGGAAATCGCCAACGCAGCCGTGTTCCTGGCAAGCCCGGCCTCCTCGTTCACGACCGGCTCGAACCTCGTCGTCGACGGCGCGATTTCGAACCGCGTGAATTTTTGAGGAAGTCCTGATTGCCGGGGTACCGCTGCAACCGTATTGCGGAGGCCTTAACGTGCCGAAAGGTTGTGAGAGCTCGGCTTACAACTTGCAAACCAAACCGGTCAATTTGAATCGATAAGCTAACTGAACTTTACGAACTTACCCTCACTGTGACGCCTGCTTCGATGACCCAGCCACTGGGTCCAACGACGGATGGCCACGATGATTGTCGACGAGCAAAGGACAAAAGTGCAGCGCGAACCGCGACGCGAGCTCCGCAAGCGGCCGACATGGATGACGACCGACAACGGGATGACGAGGATTGAATGCTTTGTCCTGGACGTCTCACCGGGTGGCGCCAAGATCGTGACCGATGTCGCGTTCGACGTCAGGGATAGCTTTCAACTGGCGCTGGTACCCGACCATGCGACGCGCCAGTCATGCGAGGTGGTCTGGCGCCGTGGCAAGACCTACGGCGTGAAATTCCTGTCTTGAGGAGCGGCGTCTCCGCCGCGGAGCCTCATGGTTCTCCCGGCGATGCGAAGCATCGTCCGGAGACGGTGCGGAGCCTGTCATCGGGCCGCGCTGCGCGCGGACCCGTTGGTGCCTCCTCACCCCCATGAGGGAGATGGAATTTCGCAGCCGCCTGTTAATCTTGCCCCAACACCAGCATAGAACCTCAGCCTGAGCGCGGCAGCTTTGCTGCGTCTCGGAGTGCCATTCCGCCTCGCCCTGCTCTCGTCGCCATTGGCTTCGATATGTGACTGTATTACTACAGTCAGATGTCAATTCGATTACGGCGGAGCGGCGAATGAGCTTGGAATGGCAGGCGCGGTCAGGTTCCCTGGCCTGGTCGAATCCCGTGTCCTGGTGGTGGGGCCTGCTGACGCTGGTGAGCGGCGTCAATATCGCCATCTGGTTCGCGCTATATCGCGAGCTTCCCGTCCAGCCGACCGGCGCCGCCGGTGGCTCGTCCGGCATCGGAATGATGCTGCTGTTCTGCGCGGCCTATGTGTTCGGCTGCGCCTTCAGGTCGTTTCTGCCGCGCGCCGATGTGCAGCGGATCTGCCTGGTCGATACCTGGCTGTCGAGCGTCATGGTCGGACGCTCCGTGGCAACCGTGGCCGAGATCTGCTTCGTGGCGCAATGGGCGATTATCCTGCACCAACTCGGCACCATGACCGGCGCGGAAACGACCGTAAATGTCGCGTGGGTGATCGTGCCGCTGATCCTGATCGCGGAATGCCTTTCATGGTATGCGGTGCTGACCAGGAATTATCTCGGCAACGCCATCGAAAATTCGCTGTGGGCGGTTGCCTTCTTCGCCGTCGGCGTCGGTCTTTGCCGCCTGCTTCCGGAATTCAATGGTACGGTTCGCGTAGGCCTCGTCGTCGCCATCGCGGGCATTGTGGGCTTCCTGGCGTTTCTGATGACGATCGACGTCCCGATGTACCTGAAGCGCTGGCGGACCGGAGACGCCGATGGCGACAAGCGCCTGACGCCGCGCGAGGGCCTGCGCGACGTCAGCACGCGCTGGGTTGTGACGCACGACCTAGCCGAGTGGAAGGACGAGATTGCCTGGATGTCGCTTTATTTCAGCCTGGCCGTCTGGTCGAGCCTTGCGCTGTGCGTCTTCTATTCGCTCGAACATCATTTGCCGCAGTACCGAACCGAAGCAGCGATCACGAGCGCAGCGCCGAGCACGACTGTCGTCGGCAGCACCCGGTGACACGACAGCCGCCGCGCTGAAACTTGCGCCGCTTTGCGGCGTTACACGCCTGCGTCGCGAGTAGCGCGGCTTTGTTTTCAGAAGGGCGTGTTTTGGACCGGTTTCAGGTAGGTATCCATTTTCTGACGCTGGCCGCAGCTTTCGCGCTCGCCATTCCGATCGGTTGGGATCGTGAAAAGCGTGCGCGGAGCGCAGGCCTACGCACCTTTCCGCTGGTCGCCCTGGCAAGCTGCGGCTTCGTGCAGGCCAGCGAACAGTGGATGGTGAATTCCCCCGATGGTATGTCGAAGGTGATCGAAGGCGTGATCACCGGCATCGGCTTCATCGGCGGCGGCGCGATCCTCAAGCAGGGCGCCACGGTGCAGGGCACGGCGACGGCGGCAAGCCTGTGGGCCACCGGCGCGATCGGGGTTTCCGTCGGCCTCGGCAGCTACGACGTCGCGGTGACGATCGCTGTGCTTACGTTCCTGACGCTGAGGCTGCTCACGCTGGTGAAGGAAGAGCGCGATCTCCAGATCGGCCCGGATGGCAGGGAGGAAGAGAAGAAGGATTGAGTTCCCCGCCCGGGTGAGCCAAAGGTTCGATTTTACCGGAACTGGCCGCGAGGGCCGCAGAACCAATCCGGCCTCTACAATGCATAGCAGTCACCGCACCGTGAGGCTGTTTCGTCGCCCGCGGACACCTGAAATATCCGCGCCTCGCGCGAAGCCATTTTCTCAGCCGAGGAAAAAGTCCGGAAACAACATGATGTTAAGTTACCGCGATGATCAAACCTGGAGTTCGATCATGTGGAACCTCATCAACATATTATATCGGGAATATTGCCTGGCCCGGTTGGAGGAGATGCGCAGGGTTCACCTCTCGCAGTGAATAACGGTGGCGCGTGCAATTCGTCGCAGCCAACATCTAGCCAACATCTAAAGCGTGTGATTTGCGGTGAACCCGCATTGGGAGAATTCAGTCGGGATCAAGACCGAGGGAGGAGGATGGATATGCAGCCATCGACAGACGACCTGCTGATACGCCAAATCAGTGCCCTGATATCAGCCACCGCTGCTGCGACGTCCAGCAACAGAGAACACGCCCCATTCGTGGAGGCACGGATATACGAAAAGCTTGCTGCACATTGCGCCGAGAAGCAGATACTTGCAGCAGCATTTGCGAAAAGCGGCGTCGGGGCGACACGGAGCGGATTGATCTACTGGTAACGGGACGTGTCCAGACGAAAGAGGCGGCCAAGTTTCGGCTTCCGATCTCGGGCGAACCGAAAGAGCATCACGCCTGGGCAGCTTCTGATCCCCGTCGGCGACTTGCCGTCTCCCGCTGTATTGTCGCCGGCGCTGCCAGGGCTTGAAGAAACTCCACGGGCACCGGGAACACGATCGTCGAATTCTTTTCACCCGCAATGTCCTGCAGCGTCGACAGGTAACGCAATTGCATGGACTCCGGCCTCCTTGCGAGCATCTCGCCTGCTTCCACCAGTTTCTCGGCGGCCTGCTGCTCTGCTTCGGCACCTATGATTCGTGCGCGGCGGTACCGCTCGGCCTCGGCTTGACGAGCAATGGCACGGATCATGCTCTCGTTGATATCGACGTGCTTGATTTCGACATTCGCGACCTTGATGCCCCACGCATCGGTTTGGCTGTCGAGAATTTCCTGAATATCGCGATTGAGCTTGTCCCGCTCTGCCAGCATTTCATCCAGCTCGTGCTTGCCAAGCACGGATCGAAGCGTGGTCTGTGCTAGCTGGCTGGTGGCCGCCATGAAGTTTTCCACCTGGATAACAGACTTGTCCGCATCTACCACGCGGAAGTAGATAACCGCATTGACCTTTACCGAGACATTGTCGCGAGAAATCACGTCCTGGCTGGGAACGTCGAGCACGAGCGTACGAAGATCTACCCGAACGAATTGCTGGACGATCGGCACCAATATGATGAGCCCGGGACCTTTCACGCCGGAAAAGCGCCCCAATGTGAAGACTACCGCACGCTCGTATTCCCGCATGATGTGAATAGCCGACAGGAACACCGCAATGATCACGGCTCCGATCACGATATACGGAAGCGTTTCTGTTACGAAGGTTGGCATGGTTTCACTCCTCATGATTTCGGTGGGGCGTCGGGATCTGGCTCGACGAGCAGCTTCAGGTTTTGACGTTCGAGAACACGCACGCGGTCGCCCCGGGTGAACTCGCTTTCCGATTTCGCCGCCCAGCGTTCTCCTCCGACCAGGACCTCGCCTTTGCCGTCGGCCCACCACAGCACCTGCCCCGCGCTGCGAAGCAGAGCCGCTTCGCCCGTGACCACGTCGCGCCGATGCGCCCGCCAGACGGCTGCAAGTGCAATCACCAGGAATCCCGCGCTGGCAATGGTGGCCGTGGCGACCACCGCCCATGAGAGATGGAATCCCGGCACGTCGCCGCGAAACAGGAACAGCGAGCCAACGGCGAACGAGATGACGCCGCCAATTCCGAGCACGCCAAACGAGGGCAGAAACGCTTCTGCAATCATCATCGCGATGCCTAGCAGCAGCAGGCCGGCACCGGCGTAGCTGATCGGCAGGAGATTCAAGGCGTAGAGGCCGACCAGGAGGGCGATTCCGCCGATCACTCCGGGGAGAACAGCGCCTGGACTGATGAACTCGAATAGAAGTCCGTAGAGCCCGATCAGCAGGAGTATGTAAGCGATGTTCGGATTGGTAATCGTGGCCAGAATGCGGTTGCGCCAATTGGCTTCGATTGCCGTAAGGCTCAGGCTCCGGGTATGCAGCGTGACCTGCTGATCATTGATCGTTACGGTTCGGCCCTCGGCTTGGGACAACAGATCGGGTAAATCCTTCGCAACAATCTCGACGACACGCTGCGACTGGGCCTCGCTCACGGTGAGAGTGGCAGCTTCCCGGACGGCTTTCTCTGCCCAGGAAACATTTCGTCCCCGAAGCTCTGCCAGTCCCCTGATATAGGCAACCGCATCGTTGATCGCCTTCGCCTCGCCTGCACTGGTCGGCGACGAGGCTCCTTTCTTGTCACCCTCTTTCTTGTCACCGTCTTTCTTGTCATCATCTTTCTTATCATCGGTGCGCCAGCCGGAGCCACCGCCAAGCTGAACGGGCGTGGCGGCACCGAGATGCGTGCTCGGCGCCATCGCGGCGAGGTGGGTCGCATAAACAATGTAGGTGCCGGCGCTGGCGGCTCGCGCACCGCTCGGGCTCACGTAGGAGACCACAGGAATGGGAGACCTGAGTATTTCTCCTACGATCTCGCGCATTGAGGGGTCGAGACCACCAGGCGTATTCAGTCTCAGCACGACGAGCTTCGCCTGTCGCCGACGCGACTCCTCAAATCCATCGCGGATATATTCAGAGGTCGCTGGCCCAATCGCTCCATCCACATCTAGCAGAATGGCGACGTTCGCCGGCTCGCTACTTTGTCCAAGTGCTGCTCCGGGGCCAAGTACGAGCAACGCTACGGTAATAAGCCTGTAAAGAAAGTGCACCATGGTAAGTCGCTCAAAAGCTTGCGCGACGAAACAGCCACAACCAGGCGGCCCATTCGCAGGTGAACCTGACTGTTACGGCTGGAGCGCAGGATCCGGTGCCGGGCGGGCGTGACATATCTGAAGCCCTGATGCGCAAAGCGCGCTCCGCAAGTCATATGAAGCGAACGCACATCCGAAATCCCGGTTCCCCAAACATACCCTTCCGGGACGGATTTCATCTCGGTGAGCCGGCAACACCTGGATGATGCACGGCGATCACCGCCGCCCGAAGAGGGCGGCTCAATGAAAATCGCGGGACGGCGGCAGGATGCGGACGTCGCGGGGGTGACGGATTTTCTGCGCGGGCGCGTCAGGGTGATCGCGGCGGTCGTCGTTGAGCGGTTCGACCAGCGCGGGCCCTGCGGGCACCGGGTGCTTGCGGCTCAGCGCATCATTGGCGAGACCGATCAAATCGTGGGAGCGGTCGAACATCCGCTGCGCCACCAGATGCGTCACCTGCTCCGGGCTACTCTGGATGTAGCCTTCGACCAGGATCAGGCGGGCGCCCATCACCTCTTTGCGGTACTGCTCCATCACCTTGGGCCACACCACGATATTGGCGATGCCGGTCTCGTCCTCCAGCGTCATGAAGACGACGCCCTTGGCGCTGCCCGGCCGTTGCCGCACCAGCACCACGCCGGCGCAGCGGATACGGCGGCGGTCGTTGGCGTAATTGACGTCCTTGCAGGCCACGACGCGTTCTTTCGTGAACATCTCGCGCAGAAATTCCATCGGGTGGCCCTTCAGCGACAGCCGAACGGTCTGATAATCGGCGACCACCTGCTCCGGCAGCGGCATCTCGGGCAGCGGCTTGGCGTTCTCGTCGGGCTGCTCGCGGGCGATAGCGGCCTGAAACAGCGGCAGCGGCACGTCGTCGGGCAGCCGCCGCACCGCCCACAGCGCCGCGCGGCGATCGAGCCCGATCGAGCGGAAGGCATCGGCGTCGGCAAGCAGGATCAGCGCGCGTTTCGGCAGGCCAGTATCGCGGGCGAATTCCTCCAGCGAGGTAAAGGGCCGGCGTTGACGGGCGGCGACGATGCGGTCGGCCCAGTCGGTTGCTTCCACAGCGGCTGGTCCGCGGGCACGCTTCACCTCTCCCGCTTGCGGGGAGGTCGGATCGCATCGCGAGATGCGATCCGGGTGGGGGAAGCTCTCTCCATACGGGCAGTGTGACTCGCGGCGGCACCCCCACCCCAACCCTCCCCCGCAAGCGGGAGAGGGAGCACAGTCCCTCTGCGGCTGACTGAGCCTTTGTCATTCCGGGATGGTCCGTTAGGACCAGACCCGGAATCTCGAGGTTCCGGGTCTGGTGCTAACGCACCATCCCGGAACGACGACTGCATTCGCTTCAGCCGCTCCTCGTCTTCATCGAGCCAGTGAAAACCGTCGATCTGGCGGAAGCCGAGACGAACGGCGCAAAACTTCCCACTCCCCTCCTCCAGCGTGTTCTGTGCAAAACTGTAGGACACGTCGATCTCGCGCACCTCGACGCCGTTCTTGCGGGCGTCGCCGACGATCTGGGCGGGGGCGTAAAACCCCATCGGCTGCGAATTGAGCAGGCCGCAGCAGAACGCATCCGGATGATAATGCTTCAGCCATGACGAGACGTAGACGAGTTGCGCAAAACTTGCGGCGTGGCTTTCCGGAAAGCCGTAAGAGCCAAACCCCTTGATCTGGTCAAAACAGCTCTTGGCGAATTCCGGGTCGTAGCCGCGCGCGATCATGTTGTTGATCAGCTTGGCCTCGAATTTGCCGATGGTGCCGACGTTACGAAACGTCGCCATCGCACGGCGCAGGCCGTTGGCTTCCTCGGGCGTGAATTTTGCGGCCTCGATCGCAATCCGCATCGCCTGTTCCTGGAACAGCGGCACGCCGAGCGTCTTGTGCAGCACGCGGTACAATTCGTCCGAAGGGCCATGCTCGGGCGCCGGCGAGGGATAGCTCACCTGCTCGATCTTGTTTCGCCGGCGCAAGTAAGGATGCACCATGTCGCCCTGGATCGGGCCCGGTCGCACGATCGCGACTTCGATGACGAGGTCGTAGAAGGTGCGCGGCTTCAGGCGCGGCAGCATGTTCATCTGCGCGCGGCTCTCGACCTGGAACACGCCGAGGGATTCGCCTCGCTGCAGCATTTGATAAACTTCGTCGTCGTCCTGCGACTTGATGTCGGCCAGCTCGTAACGCCGACCCTTGTGGTCGGCGATCAGATCAAAGCTCTTGCGGATGCAGGTCAGCATGCCCAGCGCCAGCACGTCGACCTTCATCATGCTGAGCGCGTCGACGTCGTCCTTGTCCCATTCGATGAAGGTGCGGTCGTCCATCGCGGCGTTGCCGATCGGCACATAGGTGTCGAGCCTATCCTGCGTCAGCACGTAGCCGCCGACATGCTGCGACAGATGGCGAGGGAATTCGATCAGCTCGGAGGCGAGCGCTACCGCGAGTTCGACCATCGCATTCGCAGGATCCAGCCCGGCCTGGCGGACCTGCATCTCGTTGAGGCCCTTGCCCCAGCTTCCCCACACGGTATCGGCAAGCGCTGCGGTAACGTCCTCGGTCAGCCCCAGCGCCTTGCCGACGTCGCGGATCGCGCTGCGCGGGCGATAATGGATGACGGTCGCAATGATCGCGGCGCGGTGACGGCCGTAGCGGCGGTAGACATATTGCATCACCTCCTCGCGCCGCGAATGCTCGAAATCGACGTCGATGTCGGGCGGCTCCAGCCGTTCCTTGGAAATGAAACGCTCGAACAGCAGATCGACCTTGGTCGGATCGACCGAGGTGATGCCGAGCACGTAGCAGACGGCGGAGTTGGCCGCCGATCCCCGGCCCTGGCACAGGATGTTCTGGCTGCGCGCGTAGCGGACGATATCGTGCACGGTAAGAAAATAATGCGCGTATTTCAGCTCGGCGATCAGATCGAGCTCTTTGCGCAAGGTGGCGCGCAGCTTGTCGTCGATTACGCCACCGAAATATTTGTCGACGCCGGCCCAGGTCAGGTCCTCGAGGTGCTGTTGCGCGGTCTTGCCCGGCGGCACTGGTTCGTCCGGATACTGGTATTTGAGCTGATCGAGCGAAAACGAAATGCGTTTCGCAAAGCGCATGGTTTCCGCAATCGCCTCGGGCAGATCGCGAAACAGCCGTGCCATTTCATTGACAGGCTTGAGATAGCGTTCGGCATTGGCCTCGAGCCGCCTGCCGATCGCGTCGATCGTGGTTTTTTCCCGGATACAGGTCAGTACGTCCTGCAGCGGGCGGCGGGCGGGATGGTGGTACAGCACCTCGTTGGTCGCCAGCAGCGACACCTTTGCCGCGAGCGCCAATCGATGCAGCCGCGCCAGCCGGCGCCTGTCGTCACCACGGTAAAGCAGGCTCGCGGCGAGCCACACGCCATCGGCATCGGCGTTCTTCAGGCGCTCCAGCGTTGCCTGCGCGCTCGCCACGTCAAAGCGATGCGGCAGCGCCAGCACCAGAAGCTGGCCCTCGGCGAAATCGAGGAGGTCGTCGAATTTCAGGTGGCATTCGCCCTTTTCGATCCGCGTGATGTCGTCGCCGCGTTTGCCGCGGGTGAGTAACTGGCAGAGCCGGCCGTAAGCCGCGCGGTCGCGCGGATAGACCAGAATGTCAGGCGTGCCGTCGATGAAGACGAGCCGCGCGCCGATCAGAAGCTTTGGCTTATGCGTGACGGCAGGGTTGTCGAGCTCGCTCCAGGCGCGCACCACGCCGGCCAGCGTATTATGGTCGGCGATGCCGATCACGGGAATACCAAGCTCGCTCGCCTGATGCACATAGGCGCGCGGGTCCGAGCCGCCGCGCAGGAACGAGAAATTGGTGGTGATGCCGATTTCGGCATAGTCGGGCACAGGGCTTTTCATGCGAACAATCCATGCACGAACCACCTGATAGAAGCGGGCTCGCCCTCCGCATCCGCCGGTTCACTTTCATAGAGGCCGTCGCGAAAGATCCAGAAACGCAGGCCCGCTTCATCCTCGATGCGGAAATAATCCCGCGTTGGGCCACCGCCGTTTGGCTTCCACCATTCCATCGCGATGCGTTCGGGCCCCTCCACCCGCACCACCGCGTGCGTGACGCGCCGCCAGGTGAATTGATGCGGCGGGCCGTCGGGCACGGTTGCGAACGGCACTTTTATCGGCTCCGGTTTTTCGAACAGGCGCAACGGGCGCAGCGGCGGCTCGCCCTCGATACGTTCGGGCCATGCCGCCTGCGCTGCGGCCGCCAGATGATGCTGCGCTGGCACCGACAGCACCGCGCGTTCGGGAATGTGGGTATCCTCCGGCAGATGCACGACGACGCGTTTTCCGCCGATGCGCGCGGCGATGCGGTCGATCAGCGCGGACAGTTCGTCATTGTCATGGACATTGGCGTCGAGATCGCGCTGCTGCTGCACCACGATCTCGGTGCGGCTGGCGGAGAGACGAATGAGATCGAAACCGAAGCCGGGGTCGAGCGGATCGTTGAGCGTATCGAGCCGCTCGCGGAACAGGCGGTCGATCACTTCAGCTTTTGTCACCGGACGCCCGGTATCGACCGAGATCGTGCGCACCGCGCCGTCGGTGCGGAAAAAGCTCGCCTCCAGCCGCCGCGCGCCCTTGCCCTGCTTGTCCATCGCCGTGATCAGCATGCCGGCGAGCGCGGACAGGTTCATCGCGATCACGGCGTCGGTGGCGACCGGTTCGGGAAAGCGTTTCTCAACGATATAATCCGGCGGCGGTTTGCGCGGGCTGATCGGCGCATCGCCCTGCCCCAGCGCCTGCTGCAACAGCGTCGTGAAGGGCGCACCGAACCGCGCGGTGATTTCGTGCGGCGCGCGCGAGGCGACGTCGCCGATGGTCTTTAGCCCAGCCCGGCGCAGGCCGGCGGTGATGGCATCACCGGCGCCGAGCGCAGATACCGGCAGCGGACTGACGGCCTCCGCCTCCTCGCCCTCGGCAACGATCTTTCCGGAAGTCTGGCGCGTCAGCGTGCGGGCGCAGATCGAGGTGCTCGCGATCGCGGCGCTGACGGCAAAGCCGCGGCGGCTCAGCGCGCCGGTCACGATCTGCAGCAACGCACGCTCGCCTCCGAACAGATGGGCGCAGCCGGTGATGTCGAGGAACAAGCCGTACGGCGGATCGAGCGCCACCAGCGGGGTGAAGCGATCGCACCAGTCGGCGATGTCTTCGAGCGTTTTGCGATCGGCGACTTCATCCGCGTCGAACACCGTCAGCTCGGGGCAGATCGCGCGCGCATTGGCGAGCGGCAGGCCGATCGAGAGACCGGCCTGGACAGCGGCCTCGTCGAGCGAGTGGATCAGGATGGCATTGTGCTGCTTGGCGACGACGACGGAGGGGTAGACGTACTTCACCTCTAAAGTGCGACTCGCGGCGAGCCCCCCACCCCAACCCTCCCCCGCAAGCGGGAGAGGGAGCGCACCGGTCGTGTCGCAGACAGCGTTGCTCGAAACCGCTTGGCAATTTTCAGCTTGCGCGACGATGGCCGGCGAAAGCTTGCGCTTGATGCGGTCGATGGGCAGGCGTGGCAGCCAGAGGCTGAGGATACGCCGACGGTTCTCTGAATAGGCACTCATCACAATTCCATTCCATGATCCAGCGGCCGACCGGGCCATGACGGTTACGAACGAGCTGCGCGTCGAATACCGGCGCGCCCCAGGCGCTCCAAAGCGCCGCAGGCTTCAGAGGCGTGCCCGGCGGCGAATGCGCCGCGCGCACGATCCATCTTGTCTCCGCGGTCGAGGGCGCGGCTCCGCCGCCACCCGCAATAGCAATGCGGTGACGCCGGAGGCTGCTGCGGCCAGCGTGAGCTTGCGGCTGGCGACGAGATCGAGCTGACGC
The DNA here is from genome assembly GCF_043203335.1 of Bradyrhizobium sp. RDI18. NCBI lineage: Bacteria > Pseudomonadati > Pseudomonadota > Alphaproteobacteria > Hyphomicrobiales > Nitrobacteraceae > Bradyrhizobium > Bradyrhizobium sp. RDI18. The sequence continues at coordinate 2,984,848 of NZ_JBICRN010000008.1, forward strand.
GCCTGCCCCCAGACTTCCAGCACGACGACGCCAAGCGCGTCGCAGGCCAGCGCATCGGCGGCGGTCCGCAGCGCGGCGTCGGTGTCGGTCGCGCGCACGGTGACGAGCAATCGCGGATCGAGCCCGAGTTCGGCGAGCCCGCTCATCGACAGCGCGCCCGATTCAATTTCCGAAAAATCCTGCCGTACCCAGACCAGCGGCCGGCGCGGCGATACCCTTCCCGCCAGCCCTGCGATGAAGCCGGTTGCGGTCGCGCTCTGGTGTCCCTCGGCGAACACTTCATGCACCGCCGCGAGCGCAAGCCCGCCGTGCAGCACAGCATCCGCCGCCTTATGGCCAAGCGTAATCTTGTTGAGGTCCTGCGCATCGCCATGCGCCTCCAGGCGCTCGATGCTTCCGCGCAAACTCGCAAGCGTGCTTGTGCGTGCGGTGCTCATCCGCCGTCCCTTCAGAAAATTGGCCTTTGCCGCTTTTTCCCTAAGTGAACGCGCGGCTGGCTCATTTGTTCATGATATGTTCTAATATAAAGCTAACAGCGCCGGCAGAGTCAATCGAGATCGACGCTTTGGCGATTCATGAGTGGAATCAAAGGGATTCGCGGGCCCCTCCAGACGACGGCAAAGCCGTTGCGCGGGGATGCGGACAGAGAGTGTGGAGTAAGCACATGCACCACATCATCCTAGATAGCCAAACTGATTTCGATGGCTGGCGTAAAGCGGCCCGCGCGCTGGCGCTGAATGACGTGAAACCGTCCGACGTGAGCTGGCGCGTGGCTGATGATGCGCCCGAACTGTTCGCGTCGATCGCGCCGCCGCTCGAGCCGCCACAGGGCACCTTCAACGTACCGGCCAGATTCGTCGAACTGGCGGAGATTGCGATCCTGCACCGCAACCCCGAGCGCTTCGCCCTGCTCTATCGCCTGCTATGGCGGTTGCGAACGCATCACGATCTGCTTGAACTCGCTGCAGATCCTGACGTGGCTGAGATCACCGCGATGGCCAAGGCCGTGCGCCGCGACGAGCACAGGATGCATGTCCTTGTCCGCTTCCGCGAAATAGGCCGCGAGCAGAAATCGCACTTCGTCGCCTGGTTCGAGCCGGAGCACCACATCGTCGAACTGGCCGCCCCGTTCTTCGCGCGCCGTTTCGCCGACATGCCCTGGTCGATCCTGACGCCAGATCTCTGCGCGCATTGGGACGGCTATGTCATCTCGTTCACGCCGGGCGTCAGCAGAAGCGAAGCCCCCAGCGCGGGCCGGCTGGAGGAAACCTGGCGGCGCTATTACGCCAGCATTTTCAATCCAGCGCGGCCGACAGTGAAGACCATGCAAAAGGAGATGCCCCGGAATTACGGGTGGAACCTGCCGGAGGCTTCATCGATTAAACCCCTGATCGAAAGCGCCGGACGCAAGGCCAGCGACAAGGCAAGCGAAATGCCCCGCAAACACGCCGATGATCTCGAGACGCTGCGCGAAGAAGCCGCCGATTGCCGCGCCTGTCATCTTTACAAGAATGCCACCCAGACCGTGTTCGGCGAAGGCCGGCAAACCGCGCGGATCATGCTGGTCGGCGAGCAGCCCGGCGACAAGGAAGACCTCGCCGGCAAACCGTTCGTCGGGCCCGCGGGGCAAATGCTCGACCGGGCACTGGACGAAGCCGGCATCGACCGCCGCACGGTCTACGTCACCAATGCGGTGAAGCATTTCAAGTTCGTGCCGCGCGGAAAAATCCGCCTGCACCAGAAGCCGAACACCCCGGAGATCAAGGCCTGCCGGCAGTGGTACGAGCGCGAGCTGGCCGCGATCAAACCCGATCTGGTGGTGGCAATGGGCGCAACCGCAGCGCAAAGCGTGTTCGGGAAAATTACGCCGATCAACAAGAATCGCGGCCGTGCGATTGATCTCGACGACGGCACCAGGGCGCTGGTGACGGTGCACCCGTCCTATCTGCTGCGATTGCCGGACGCCGACGCCAAGGCGCGCGAATACCGGCGCTTCGTCCAGGACCTCAAAATCGCCGCCGACGTGCTGCGAAAATCGGCACATGCGGCCTGAATTCCGCCAATCCGATAGTCGCAATCTCTGGTGAAATATAACGGGAAAAATTGACAATCCCGCTTGCAACTATTAATTGATAGAAGACACAATCGCATTCTCAAGGGAATGTGGCAAGGGAATGTGGGACGTCTGCTCACGCTATGATGCTCCCACATGGTCGACGCGCTGCGCGGTTCCCTACCTCCAGCCCCGGCGCCGTGCAGCGCGCGACCCTCTTGCCATAGCGTTTTCCAGCGAAGTGGACACCGGTTCGCGTGAAGAAAACGCGTCAAAATAGAATCTAGAGCCCGGTTCTGATTCAATCAGAACCGAAAAGGCTCTAGCCTCTCGCCACGGCCTCCAGTTCAGCAATATCGAACTTGACCATCTTCAGCATGGCCTCGGCAACGCGCTTGGCTTTCGCGGGATCGGGATCATTCATCAATTCGCCAAGCCGTCTGGGAGCGATCTGCCAGGAGAGGCCCCAGCGGTCCTGCAGCCAGCCGCATTGCTCGATCTTGCCGCCTTCCCTCAAGGCATCCCACAAATGGTCGATCTCGGCCTGCGTGTCGCATTCGACCATGATCGAAAAACTGTGGTTGAACGGGTCGAGGGGCCCCGCCTCGATCGCCATGTAGCGCTGGTCGCCCAGGGTAAAGGCCGCGATCTTGACGCTGCCGGGCGGGCCGCTCGGGCTCTCGGCAGCCAGCGACGAGACCCACTGGACTGACGAGCCGCGGATCAGCGAGGTGTAGAAGCCGATCGCGGCCTCCATATCCTTTTCGAACCAGAGATGCTGTGTGACCTTCATCGACGCTCCTGTCAGATAGGCGGGCCACGGGGTGGCCGCTTCTGCACCAAGGACGGATGGAGGGGCGGCGTTCCGACAGCGGCAACTAAAAATACTGTGGAATTTCCTTGAACCACCTGTGGCCCGGACAGCGCGCATCCCTGGCCATACGCGGCCGGGATAGCCCAACTGTCACTAACGGTTCGCAATCTCCTGATGGCGTGCTGCGCTGCCGGCCGCGATCTGCCTGTCGGCGAGCCTCTACGTAGCTCTACGTACTGTTCTCGAACCTGTTCTGACGCCATCGGCGATACGCTGCCGTGGCAGGCCTCGACGGATAGCGGGAGACCGGAACCAAACTGCGGCCTTCTGCTTTCCGCAGAGTAGCTGACGGAGGATGATAGGACACCGACATTCATACATCACGCGAACCCAACAGCTCTGCAGCCGGAGCCCGCCATGACCAAAAAACCCCGAATGGCACCAAGCTGATCCACGACCCGATTCGGGAAGAAATGCTGGACAGTTTCGATGAGGAACTGGAACTTGAGATCGACGACGATCGCCTCGATGCGCTGACCAATGAATTTGCCGACCATACGGCAGAAGAGACGATCGATCGGCGCGTGTACTTCAAGGAATTATTCCGTCTGCAGGGTGAACTGGTAAAATTGCAGACTTGGGTGCAGCACCACCAGCTCAAGGTGGTGGTGATTTTCGAGGGGCGCGATTCCGCCGGCAAGGGCGGCGTCATCAAGCGCATCACCCAGAGGCTCAATCCGCGGGTCTGCCGCGTCGCGGCGCTGCCGGCGCCGAATGAGCGTGAGCGCACCCAATGGTACTTCCAGCGTTACGTTTCGCATTTGCCGGCCGGCGGTGAGATCGTGCTGTTCGACCGTAGCTGGTACAACCGCGCCGGCGTCGAGCGCGTGATGGGCTTCTGCACCGAAGATGACGTCGAAGAATTCTTCCGGTCGGTGCCGGAATTCGAGCGTATGCTGGTGCGCTCCGGAATCACCCTCATCAAATACTGGTTTTCCATCACCGACGAAGAGCAGTATTTGCGCTTCATGATGCGGATCCATGATCCACTCAAGCAGTGGAAGCTCAGCCCGATGGATGTGGAATCGCGCAGCCGCTGGGAACAATACACCAAGGCCAAGGAAGCGATGCTGGAGCGTACCCACATTCCGGAAGCTCCCTGGTACCTCGTCGAAGCCGATGACAAGAAGAAGGCACGACTGAACTGCATCGCGCATCTGCTCGAGCAAATTCCCTACCAGGAAATCAAGCGCGAACCGGTTGTGCTGCCGCCGCGGGTTCGCAATCCGGAATATAGCCGCGGACCGATTCCACCCGAAATGTACGTACCGTCGCGCTATTGAGCGCCGCGCGCCGGCACTTCAAGTCGCGGCTGAGCGGGAAAATAAAGAAGGCCCGCACTGGGGATACAGGCCTTCCTTGATGTGACCTCGCACTTCAAGTGCGATCGAAGTTGAAGTGACGCACGCCCTTACGACGCCGCCAGCTTGTTCTCGACCAGCTTGATCCAGTACGAGGTGCCGTACACGATAGCCTCGTCGTTGAAATCGTAGGCGGGGTGATGAAGCCCTGCGCTGTCGCCGTTGCCGCAGAAGATGAACGCGCCGGGACGCGCCTCCAGCATGTAGGAAAAATCTTCCGCGCCCATGAGCGGCGGCATCTCGTGGACGTTCTGGGTACCGGCCACCTCCTTGGCCACTTGCGTGGCGAACTCGGTCTGCTCGGCGTGGTTCTTGGTCACGGGATAGCCGCGCTCATAGACGAGGTCGATCTTGGCCCCGGTCATCCTGGCTACGCCTTCACACACCTCGCGCACCCGCTTCTCGACGGTCTCGCGGACTTCCGGCGTTAGCGTCCGCACGGTGCCCCGGAGTTCCGCGGTGTGCGGGATCACGTTGCGGGCGTTGCCGGCGTGGAACTCGCAGATCGAGATCACCGCCGACTCCAGCGGATCAATGGTCCGCGAGACGATCGACTGCAGGGCGGTAATGAGCTGTGAGCCGACGAAGACGGAATCGATGCATTTGTTGGGACGCGCAGCGTGCCCGCCGAGCCCCTCGATCTTGATGTCGATCGAGTCGGTTGCCGCCATCACCGGGCCGGAGCGGATGGCGAAGGAGCCGACCGGAATGCCCGGACCGTTGTGCATACCGTAGACCTGCTCGATGCCGAACCGGTCCATCAGCCCGTCCTGGATCATGGCGGCGGCGCCCGCGCCGCCCTCCTCGGCCGGCTGGAAAATCACGACCGCGTCGCCGGCGAAATTGCGGGTTTCGGCGAGGTACCGCGCTGCACCCAAAAGCATCGCGGTGTGACCGTCATGGCCGCAGGCGTGCATCAGGCCAGGCGTCCTGGACGCATGAGGAAGGTTGGTCGCCTCCTCGATCGGCAGCGCGTCCATGTCGGCGCGAAGCCCGATCACCTTGATCTCGCCCTTGCCGGGCTGCTTGCCCTTGATGACGCCAACAACGCCGGTACGGCCAAGGCCGGTGGCGACCTCATCGCAGCCGAATTCGCGCAGCCGATCGGCCACGAATGCTGCAGTGCGGTGCACGTCGTACAGCAACTCGGGATTTTGATGGATAACGCGGCGCCAGGCCTGGATATCGGGTTGCAGATCGGCGACGCGGTTGACGATGGGCATGGGAATTCTCGAACCTCAGGTTGGAACGTTAGACCTCTGTAGCATGCAAGCGGCGGTCCACCCAACAGCCTGGAGACGCCGCCCATTCCCAGGCGTCATGGCCGGGACTTGTCCGAGCCATCAACGTCTGACTATTAGGCATAAGGGGCGCGTGATGGGCGGAAACTGAGCATGCCGAAAAGGCTTGAAGGCGATTTCGATTATATCGTGGTGGGCGCGGGCACCGCCGGCTGCATCATGGCCAACCGGCTGTCGGCCGATCCCAAAAACCGCGTGCTGATCCTGGAGGCCGGCGGCAACGACAACTGGATCTGGTTTCACATCCCCGTCGGCTACCTCTTTGCGATCGGCAATCCCCGCTCAGACTGGATGTTCAAAACCGAGCCGGAGCCCGGGCTCAATGGGCGGTCGCTCGCCTATCCCCGCGGCAAGGTAATCGGCGGCTGCTCCGCCATCAATGCGATGATCTCGATGCGGGGCCAATCCGCCGATTACGATCACTGGCGCCAGCTCGGCCTCACCGGCTGGGGCTATGACGACGTAAAGCCGCTGTTCAAGCGGCTGGAGGATCATTTCCTCGGTGAGCGAACATCACGGCATTGGCGGCGGCTGGCGCATCGAGGCGCCGCGGCTGTCCTGGGAGGTGCTCGACGCGGTCGGCGACGCCGCCGAGGAGATGGGCATCAAGCGCATTGCGGATTTCAACACCGGCGACAATGAAGGCGTCAGCTATTTCCATGTCAATCAGAAGCGCGGCCGGCGCTGGTCGTCCGCGCGCGGCTTTCTCAAGCCGGTACTGAACCGCGCCAATCTGCGGCTGGAAAAGCACGTGCTGGTCGACCGGCTCATCATCGAGAACGGCCGTGCCGTCGGCGTGCGCTTCATCCAGGGCAATGAAATGATCGAGGCCCGCACCAAAGGCGAAGTGATATTGTGCGCGGGATCGATCGGCTCGACGCAGGTGCTGCACCGCTCCGGCATCGGACCGGCCGACTGGCTGTCACCGCTCGGCATCGATGTTGTGCTCGACAGACCGGGTGTGGGGCGCAATCTGCAGGACCATCTGCAGCAGCGCGCGATCTACAAGGTCGAGGGCGTCCGCACGCTGAACGAGACCTACTGGTCGCTGGTCCGGCGCGGGATGATGGGGCTCGACTATGCCTTCCGCCGCCGCGGGCCGCTGACGATGGCGCCGTCGCAGCTCGGCATCTTCACGCGCTCCGACCCGCGCCGCGCCCGCGCCAACATCCAGTTTCACGTGCAGCCGCTGTCGCTCGACAAGTTCGGCGATCCGCTGCACCGCTTCCCCGCCATCACCGTGAGCGCCTGCAATCTGCAGCCGACCTCGCGCGGTACCGTGCGCATCCGCTCGGCGAAGCCCGATGAAGCGCCGTCGATCGCGCCGAACTATCTCTCGACCGACGACGACCGCCAGGTCGCGGCCGATGCTATCCGCACCACGCGCCGACTGATGAAGCAGAAAAGGCTGGAGCGATATCGGCCGCAGGAGTACCTGCCCGGCCCGACTGTCGGCGACGACGATGCATCGCTGGCAAAGGCTGCCGGCGATATCGGCACCACGATCTTCCATCCCGTCGGCACCGCGAAGATGGGCACCGCAAGCGATCCGATGGCCGTGGTCGACGAGCGGTTGCGGTTCTTTGGGCTCGCCGCCTTGCGCATCGCCGATGCGTCGGTAATGCCGACGATCACGTCGGGCAACACCAACACGCCGACGGCGATGATCGCGGAGAAGGGTGCGACGTTGATCCTGGAGGATGGGCGCAAATAGCTGCGTAACGAAGCAGCGCAGATGGCCCAACGGATCATCCAGGCTGCACGCTCACGCTACTGCGCCCTGCGATGATTCCTCGGCGTGACGGACCTCTGCCGCATTCGCGGCGCGGGCGCGGCCTCGTTGTAATAGGCATTGGATTGATCGAACGACCGGTATGCCGGCCGGCCACCGAGCACATCGGCATTGGGATGGTAGAAGGAATAAGCACCGGGCTCCTGGATTGCGGCTTGCGCGAACACGGGCGTTGCGATCGCGGTCATCAGAAACGCGGCGGCGAGTGTTGGGATAGACTTGGTCATGGGTGATATCCTCTTTTATCGTGAAATCACTCCATCCAATTGGGTATCGCAGCGCAGAAGCGGATAGCCATGCGACGGCTCTCACCGCGATTTGAAAAGCCGTGCTTGAAAGCGCGCGATGGCGTGAACGCGCGGAATATGCCCGCCAGCAAGTCGGCAGAATGTTTGCCTACAAATGAAACGATCGGCCGGCCTGCCCGCGCTGAATATCGCGCAGACATGCGGCAGCGGCAGGATGAGATGTGCCGCTTCCGGTTGCAAGATCCGCAAAACTGACACAGATTTCGGGCATTGCTGGAGAATAGCGGCGAACGCGAGAATCGGAGGGCACGTCCATGATCAAGGTAAGCGTAATGTATCCCAATACGCCCGGCGGGCGCTTCGATCACGACTACTACCGCGACAAGCATATGCCGCTCGTGAAAGCGCGCATGGGCGACGCCTGCAAGTCCTACACGGTCGACAAGGGCCTGGCCGGCGGCGCGCCCGGCGCTCCCGCCACCTATGTCGGCATGTGCCACATCTTCTGCGACTCGATCGAAGCCTTCCAGACCGGCTTCGGACCGCATGCCAAAGAGATCATGGCAGACATCCCGAACTATACCGACCAGTCTCCGGTGATCCAGATCAGCGAAGTCGTCGTAGGCTGATGGCGTATCCGCGGCTCGCAACTCTGTAGGGTGGGCAAATTTGCCCACCCTACAGACTGACGAACTGCGAACTGATTTGCCGCGCGCACAAACAAAAATTTCGATGCGCGGCTGCGACCGAATTGGCACGACGGGCAAATCACCAAAAGTCTGTCCAGCCCTTCCAGCAAAAATATTCCACTTAACGCGAGAGGCAAATCAGCCGCATATTTCCGCCCGTCTCACCCGATGGAGGGGCGGCTCGCGATCGTCACGAACGTGCGGTGAGATGCGATGGACGCGGAATGCGCAAGACGTAGGCGCAGGAAGCGTACGGCGAAGTCGTGTGGTTCGGGCGCCGCGGTGCTGGCGCTAAGCTGCGTGAAACTATTTGCGCAGCGACGGAGGCAATAAAGCCGTTCTCCGGGAAGAGCACGAAGTAAGCCGTAAGGCCATTGCGCAGGGAAGGCCGGGATGCTCCCGCTGTACCTGTATGCTCGTGTGCGTGTTCTTAGTGCGCAAATTGCACACGAGACCGCGGGTGCGGCGCGCACCCGGTCTTCCCTGCGCCCTCTAATTGGAGAGGGCGGGAATTTGAGAGCAAACCTCGGGCGATCAGCGTCGCGAGATCGCGAACGGTTGGCTCTTGAGAATTGAATTACATCCATCCCGTCGTCCCGGACAAGCGAAGCGCGATCCGGGACCCATACGCCGCGGCGGATGTTGTCTTGGAAGGATGGTCGACGGCTTTGCGTCAACAACGAATATCGGTGGTTATGGGTCCCTGCGTTCGCAGGGACGACGGGATGAGGGTGTCGTTTACATCACCCCGCAGCGCCTGGAGTCCCTTGAACGTGAGCCGCTTGGGGTCGCGGACGCCGGCCAGATAGAATTTGCGGATGAAGGCGATGGCCGCATCACGGTCGCAATCGGTCAGCGCCACAAGGGCATCGACGGCAATTCGCTGGGCGTCCATGGGCTTCCTCGTGCTGTCAGGTGCCGCAAGTCACGCAGCGTATCGGTGCGCCGGTTAATCCGGCGTTAACCGTGAGGGCACCTTGGACGATTCGCCTTCACCTACGTATACGCGAAATGACGCATGGGGCCTTCGGGACGCAGCCACCGCCGATGCGAGTTCACGAATACTGCATCACGCCGTCGTCGACCTTGCCGTAGCGGAGCGTGACGATGTCGAGCGCGTAGTTCTGGTACAGCCGCCACGGCCGCTTCGAGCCCTGCTTGGGCAGTTTGGCGATCGAGCGCTGCACATAGCCGGAGGAGAAATCCAGCGACGGCAGTTCGGTGACGTCAGGATCGACATTGTGCGGCATGCACTGCTTGTAGCCGTTGCGGTCCATGTAGTTGATGAGCCGGCAGACATATTCGCAGGTCAGATCGCATTTCAGCGTCCACGACGCGTTGGTGTAGCCGAACGCGGACGCCAGGTTCGGAATGTCCGAATACATCATGCCCTTGTAGTTCAGCGTTCGCGCGAAATCGACCGTGCGGCCGTCAACGCTGACTTCGAGCCCGCCGAGCACCTGCAGAACCAGCCCGGTCGCGGTGACAATGATATCGGCCTCAAGCTCGCTGCCGTCCTTCAGCTTGATGCCGTTCCTGGTAAAAGTGTCGATCTCGTTGGTGGCGACGGAGGCGCGCTTGTCGCGGATCGACTTGAACAGATCGCCGTCCGGCACCAGGCAGAGCCGCTGCTCCCACGGATTGTAGCGCGGCGTAAAGTGCTTAGCCACGTCGTATTCCGGCCCCAGCGCCATCTTGACGCCGCCGAGGATCAACTGCTTGGCGCGCTCGGGCTTGCGGCGGCAGAGCTGAAAGAAATACATGCCGAACAGCACGTTGCGCCAGCGGATCAGGTGATAGGCGAGCTTGGCGGAGAGCTTTTGGCGCAGCTTGTTGGCGAGCGCATCCTCCGCCGGCCGCGCCACCACGTAGGTCGGCGAACGCTGCAGCATGGTGACGTGCGCAGCGGTCTTGGCCATCTCCGGCACCAGCGTCACGGCGGTCGCGCCCGAGCCGATCACCACCACGCGTTTTCCCGCATAGTCGAGGTCTTCGGGCCATTTCTGCGGATGCACGATCTGGCCGGCGAAGTCCGCCGTGCCCGAAAAATCCGGCGTATAGCCTTCCTCGTATTTGTAATAGCCCGAGCACATGAACAGGAAATTGCAGGTAAAGCGCACGGTCTCCGCCGCGCCCTCTCCCGCGTAGCGTTCGGCCTCCACCGTCCAGCGCGAATCCGGCGACGACCACGAGGCGCGTTTGACGCGGTGGTGGAAGCGGACGTGCTTGTCGATGCCGTTGTCGGCAGCGGTCTCGCGAACGTAGTTCAGGATCCGCGGCCCGTCGGCGATCGCCTTCGGCTCGGTCCACGGACGGAACGAATAGCCGAGCGTGTACATGTCCGAGTCGGAGCGGATGCCGGGATAGCGGAAGAGATCCCAGGTGCCGCCGATGCAGTCGCGCCCCTCGAGAATGACGTAGCTCTTGCCGGGACACTTCTCCTGCAAATGATAGCCCGCGCCGATGCCGGACAGTCCCGCGCCGACAATGAGGACGTCGAAATGCTCTGCCGCATCGGTCATGGCGATCTCCCTGCTTTCAGATGTAATGGCCAGCAGGCAGAAATTGCAACTCGCATTGTCAGGTTGCTGCGACGATACAGGCTGTATCGGAATTGCCGTTGAATTTCAACCGTCGCAGGTTGTGCGACCGATCAGCAAAAAGCCCCGGATCGCTCCGGGGCTTGGTAGTGCTTCAGGGCGTCGCCCGCGACGTGAAGTCAGTAGCGGTAATGATCCGACTTGAACGGGCCTTCCGGCTTGACGCCGATATAGTCGGCCTGATCCTTGCGCAGTTCGGTCAGCTTGACGCCGATCTTGGCGAGGTGCAGCCGCGCCACCTTCTCGTCGAGCGTCTTCGGCAGCACGTAGACCTTCTTCTCGTACTTGCCGTCCTTGTTGTTGGCGAACAGTTCTATCTGCGCCAGCGTCTGGTTGGTGAAGGACGCCGACATCACGAACGACGGATGGCCCATGGCGTTGCCGAGGTTTACGAGGCGCCCTTCCGACAACAGGATGATGCGGTGCTTGTCGGGGAATTCGATCTCGTCGACCTGCGGCTTGATGTTGGTCCACTTCAGGTTACGAAGGCCTGCGATCTGGATCTCGTTATCGAAGTGACCGATGTTGCAGACGATGGCGCGATCCTTCATCGCGCGCATGTGGTCGATGGTGATGATGTCCTTGTTGCCGGTCGCGGTGACGAAGATGTCGGCGCGGGGCGCTGCGTCTTCCATCGTCGTGACTTCATAGCCTTCCATCGCCGCCTGCAGCGCGCAGATCGGATCGACTTCGGAGACCATGACGCGGCAGCCGGCCTGGCGCAGGGAAGCGGCCGAGCCCTTGCCGACGTCGCCGAAGCCCGCCACCATCGCGGTCTTGCCGGACATCATGACGTCGGTGCCGCGGCGGATGCCGTCGACGAGCGACTCGCGACAACCATAGAGATTGTCGAATTTCGATTTCGTCACGCTGTCGTTGACGTTGATGGCGGGGAACAACAGCGTACCCTTGTTCGCCATATCGTAGAGGCGGTGCACGCCCGTGGTGGTCTCCTCCGAGACGCCCTTGATGTTCTTGGCGATCTCGGCGAAGTAGCCCTTCGGCTTCTCCTTCAGGAGGCGCTTGACGAGCGCATAGAAGATTTCCTCTTCCTCCGAAGTCGGCTTGTCGAGGAAGGCGGTATCGCCCTGCTCGGCGCGGTAGCCGGCATGCACCAGCATGGTGGCATCGCCGCCGTCGTCGAGGATCATGTTGGGCGTGCCGCCGCCGTGCCAGTCGAACAGCTTTGCGGTGTAGTCCCAGTATTCGGCGAGCGTCTCGCCCTTCACCGCAAACACCGGAATGCCGGCGGCGGCGATCGCGGCGGCCGCATGGTCCTGCGTCGAATAGATGTTGCACGACACCCAGCGGATGTCGGCGCCGAGTGCGGCCAGCGTTTCGATCAAGACCGCGGTCTGGATCGTCATGTGCAGGGAGCCGGCGATGCGGGCGCCCTTCAGCGGCTGCTTCGGACCGTATTCCTCGCGCGTCGCCATCAGGCCCGGCATCTCGGTCTCGGCCAGCGAGATTTCCTTGCGGCCAAATTCGGCGAGCGAAATGTCCTTGACGATGTAGTCGGTGAAGGCGGGCTTCTTGGCGGCGGCGGTGGTCATGGGTTGTTTCCCTCTGTTGAGCTCGTCATTCCGGGGCGCGCGTGAGCCACGAACCCGGAATCTCGAAATCATGGAAAAAGATTCCGGGTTCACCGCTATCGCGGTGCCCCGGAATGATGCTGTTGAAACTAAACCGCGCGCTTGAGCGGTTCGACCAAATCGGTCTTCTCCCAGGAGAAGCCGCCTTCATTGTCGGGCGTGCGACCGAAATGGCCGTAGGCTGCGGTACGCGCGTAGATCGGGCGATTGAGATCGAGATGGGTGCGGATGCCGCGCGGCGTCAAATCCATAGCCTTCGCGGCTGCCTGCTCGAGCCGGTCTTCCGGCACCTTTCCAGTGCCGTGGGTATCGATATAGATCGACAGCGGACGCGCCACACCGATCGCGTAAGCAAGCTGCAGGGTGCAGCGGTCGGCGAGACCGGCGGCGACGATGTTCTTGGCGACATAGCGCGCGGCATAGGCGGCCGAACGGTCGACCTTGGTCGGGTCCTTGCCGGAGAAGGCGCCGCCGCCATGCGGGGCTGCGCCGCCATACGTATCGACGATGATCTTTCGACCGGTGAGACCGGAATCGCCGTCGGGGCCGCCGATGTAGAATTTTCCGGTCGGGTTGATGTGCCAGATGGTCTTGCCGTTGATCCATTCCTTCGGCAGCGCCTCGCGGACATAGGGTTCGACGATGTCACGAATCTGATTGGAGGTGAGGTCCTCGACCAGATGCTGGTGCGAGACCACGATCTCGCGCACGCCGACAGGCTTGCCGTTCTCGTATTGCACGGTGACCTGGCTCTTGGAGTCCGGACCGAGCACCTTCTCGCGGCCGGAGTGGCGCGCTTCGGAAATCAACCGAAGGATCTTGTGGGCGTAGAAGATCGGCGCCGGCATCAGGTCAGGCGTCTCGTTGGTGGCATAGCCGAACATGATGCCCTGGTCGCCCGCGCCCTCTTCCTGGTTGCTGGGCTGCTTGGCATCGACGCCCTGCGCGATATCGGCCGACTGCGGATGCAGCAGAATCTCGATGTCGGCTTTCTGCCAATGGAAGCCTTCCTGCTCGTAGCCGATATCCTTGATTGCCTCGCGAACAACGCTCTCGATCTGATCATTGGTCACGGAGCTCGGACCGCGCGTTTCGCCAGCGATGACGACCTTGTTGGTGGTGGCAAGCGTTTCGCAGGCCGCGCGGATCTGCCAGGGGTCGATGCCCGCCTTCGGGCCTTCCCGGTAGAACAGGTCGACGATCTCGTCCGAGATTCGATCGCAAACCTTGTCCGGATGACCCTCGGAAACCGACTCGCTGGTGAAGAGATAGGAGGCGCGCATCAACAAACCCCTTGTTCCCGCCGGACCCCGGCGGCTGTCTGTGTTGTGTATCCTGGAATGTCAGTCGCGACGCCGCGAAATGACGTAGGATTCGTCGTAAAACCAAAGCCCGTTATGCTTGCGCAGAACCTCTCTGGTGGCATCGAGCGTCCGGCTGTTTTCAGTCATTTCGGTCAACCGGTCGTCTTCGATCTGGGCGACATACACCGCCGCATTCCACGCTGCAAAGGCCGTCGAGGTTCCGATCGAGCCGGTGACCTCGTTGGGCAGCGCTTCCATATCATAACGGAAGATGGAACGGTTATCGGCGTAGGCGTTAAAATTAAGGTCCCGCCCGGCCGACCCCAGCTCGTATTTCACCGCGCGCAATAGCTCATGACGGCTCACGGCGAAAGGATTTTCTCCCGGCCAGACCGACTGGATGATTTCCAGGCCTGGATCCTGTCCGTGGGAGTGAATTCCAATCAATCGGCCCCCTGCCCGGAGCGACCGGGCCAGCGGTGCAATGATCCGCTTGGCGCGGAAATTCACAGAGGATTTTGCCCGATAGGGCTGGGAAGCGATCACAAGGTCGAAATTGGCCTCGGTCCGACCGGCCCGTGGGATGATCAGATCAAGCAGGAACCGGTGGTCCTCGCGGTACAGCACCAGCGCCACCGGCCGTTCATAGATCGGCATGCCCGATTTGGGGCTGATATTGGCGCGCCAGTTTTGTTCCAGAAACGGCCCCAGTTCGGCAATTTGCGTCTCAAACTCCCCCGACGAGGCCCCCCGCAGGGCCACGTCATGCCAGATCATGCCCGCGGCTGCCGCAGGCGACGCCGGCGTCAGCCAGGGCGCCTCCGCATAATGCATGTTGGTCAGGACGATGACGGTCGCCGGGTGCTCGAACAGCCGGTCCGGCACCTTGTCGAGCGTCAGCCGGACGTCCTCCAGGCTCAACTCCTTGCCGGCGATATAGAACGGCATATGGGGAAAACGGCCGTGCATCGAGCGCATCACCCGCGCCAGCACCGTGCCGTCTCCGACTCCGCGTCGAATACCCTGAGCGCCGGCGGCCGCGGATGCAGGCTGGACAATTCCAGCGCCACCCGCTCGGCAATCACCCGCTTTTCGCTGCAGGTATGGACGAACAGCAGGTATTTCTGCCGGTTCTCGAAGAAGCGGAAATTGCCCCGGGGATCACGCTTTTCGGGCGGCACTTCAAGGCCGCGCGGCGGCGGCAGCGCGCCGGTGGAAGCCGCGATGTAGGCCTGGATGCGGTCCAGCGTATCGATGGTGATGCGCTTGCCCTCGCGCAGCCGCTGCACCAGCTTGCCGTCGTTGACCGCCCGGCGTCCGAACGTCGTCTCCGCCATGTCGGCCTGGCGGCAGAACTCGGTGATCTGGCTGAGGATCTGGTCGTTTTTCATCAGGCCAGGGAGGCTGGGGTTTTGGGAAGCGCCGGTGGGCAGCATGGAATGACGGAAGCTTCCTACCATCATCTGCCCAACGAGTATACGTCCCAAAAGGCGTGCAGCGTCATTGGAACCCGCCGCACCTACCAATATGCAATGTTATACAATGCGGCTTTGGGTTGTCGCGCGAATGCGCCCGATGACAGGCTCCGCGAAACAATCCACCTCTCCGCACGGGGATAGATGGATTGCTTCGTCGCTATCGCTCCTGGCAATGACGCTGGAGGACCTATTTCCCCCACACCTCGTTCGCCACTTCCACCGCGAGGCTCAACTTCGCCCACTGCTCTTCCTCGGAGAGGATGTTGCCTTCCTCGGTCGAGGCAAAGCCGCATTGCGGCGATACTGCGAGTTGGTCGAGCGGGGCGAACTTGGCGGCCTCATCGAGGCGGCGCTTGATGTCGTCCTTCTTCTCGAGCTCGCCGAACTTCGAGGTGATGACGCCGACCACGACCACCTTGTTGCCCTTCGGCAGGTAGCGCAGCGGCTCGAAACCGCCGGCCCGGTCGGAATCATATTCGAGGAAATAGCCGTCGTAGTTGGTGCCGGCCAGCATGGTCTCGGCCACCGGCTCGTAGCCGCCGGACGAAATCCAGGTCGAGCGGAAATTGCCGCGACAGACGTGGGTCGTGATCACCATGTCGGCCGGCCGCTCGGCCAAAGCGTAGTTGATGACGCGCGCGTAGATTTCCTGCAGGCCGTCGGGGTTGTCGCCGCGATCGCGCGCCTTCTGCAGTTCGTCCTGCGAGCAGAGATAGGCCCATACCGTGTCGTCGAATTGCAGGTAACGGCAGCCGGCGTCATAGAACGCCTTCACCGCCTTGCGATAGGTCTTGCCGAGGTCGAGGAAGAATTCCTCCAGATCAGGATAGACCTCCTTCGAGATCGACTTGCGGCCGCCGCGGAAATGCAGCACGGCCGGCGACGGGATCGTCATCTTCGGCGTGACGTGGGCCGTGTCGGCATGCTTCTTCAGGAAGCGGAAGTGATCCAGCATCGGATGGTTGTCCGGGAAGTCTAGCTTGCCGATCACGCGGACGGCGTCGTGCCTCGTTTCCACGCCGGCGAACTGGATGCCCGTGTCGGGGTGGAACAGCTCGCAGCCGGTGAGCTTGGCGAGAAAGTCGAAATGCCACCAGGAGCGGCGGAACTCGCCATCGGTCGCGAGCTTCAGGCCGATCGAGGCCTGCTTGTGCACGACCTTTTCGATCTCGAGGTCCTCGGCCTTGCGCAGGTCCTCGGCCGTGATCTCACCCTTCTCCAGCTTGGCGCGCGCTTCCTTGATGCGCGGCGGCCGCAACAGACTGCCGACCTCGTCGGCGCGGAACGGGGGCTTTGTTCTCTGCATGGTCTCAACTCCCATAAATCTAGTGGGCGGCCGCGCCGGCGACGCCGAGATAGCGTTCGAGCACGGCGGGATCGGCCTTCAACGCGCTGCTGGCCGCATCATGCACGATTGCGCCGCGTTCCAATATCACAACCCGATCGGCCAGCCCCAGAATCTTTTGCGCATTCTGCTCGACAATGATCGAACAGATGCCCCCTGCCCGGGTGATCGTGCCGAGTGCCCTTAATAATTCTTCAACGATGATCGGCGCCAGTCCCTCGGTCGGCTCGTCCAGCAGCAGCACCTTGGGATTGAGGGTCAGCGCGCGGCCGATCGCCAGCATCTGCTGCTCGCCGCCGGAAAGCTGGTTGCCGAAATTGTTGCGGCGCTCCTTCAGCCGCGGAAACATCCGGTAGACCTTTTCCACAGTCCATGGGCCGGGCTGGGCCACCGCGGTCATGTTCTCCTCGACCGTCAGCGAGCGAAAGATGTTGCGTTCCTGCGGTACCCAGCCGATCCCGGCCCGCGCCCGCTGGTCCGGGCGCATCGCGGTGATGTCGAGCCCGCCGAGCGCAATCGTGCCGCCGAAACGGCGGGTGATGCCGACGATCGAATTGATCAGCGTAGTCTTGCCGGTGCCGTTGCGTCCCAGCAGCGCCAGCACCTGGCCCTCGCCCAGCGACAGCGACATCGAAGGCAACACCACGGCTTCGCCATAGCCGGCGCGCAAGGCATCGATGGCGAGAAGCTCAGGCATGGACCGCCTCGCCCAGATAGACCGCCTTCACTTGCGGATCGCGCGCCACTTCGTCCGGCGGACCTTCCACCAGCATGGCGCCGTTGACCAGCACCGAGATACGGTCAGCGAAGGAAAACACCAGATCCATATCGTGCTCGATCAGCAATACCGTCACATCGCGCGGCAGGGCAGCGACCGCCGCCAGAATATCGTGACGCTCGCTCTCGGGCACACCGGCGGCGGGCTCGTCGAGCAGCAGCACGCGCGGTTTGGTCGCGATCGCGACCGCGATCTCAAGCAGGCGCTGTTTGCCATAGGGAAGCGTCGCTGTGCGCTCGTTCATCACGTCGAGCAAATGAAACCGTCCCAGCGTCTCCGCGACCTCGCGGTTAACGTCGTCGCGCGTACCCATCCGCCGCCACCAGTCTCCGCCACGGCCGAGACGTTCGGAGACGGCGAGCCCGACCGTTTCGAGCGGGGTCAGGTCGGCATAGAGCTGATTGATCTGGAAGGTGCGCGACAGCCCACGCAGCACCCGCTTGTGCACCGGCACATCGGTGATGTCGTTGCCCTCGAGCAGGATCTGTCCCGCATTGGGCTTGAGCACGCCGGTCAGCAGATTGATGACGGTGGTCTTGCCGGCGCCGTTGGGCCCGATCAGGGCATGGCGGGCGCCCTGCTCCACCTTCAGCGACAGCTCGCGCGTGACCCGCAAGCCGCCGAAGGATTTTTCCAGCCCCCTGGTTTCGAGCGCGATCGTCATGGCGCATCACTTTCGGGAACGGCGACGACGGCCTTGCGTCCGAAGAGCTGGCGGATCACGAGGTTCGGCGCCCAAAGCACCCAGCGATGGATGCGTTCGCGGCCGATCAGCACCATCACGACCAGCACGAGACCGATCCAGAACAGCCAGTACTGCGGCGTGATGGTCTGAAACAGTTCCTGCAGCATCTTGAACACGACGGCGCCGATCAGTCCGCCATAGAGATAGCCGGTGCCGCCGATCACCAGCACCAGCATCAGATCGGCCGAGCGTTCGAACGCGAACACGTCGAGCGAGGCCAGCGCCGTGGTCTGGGTGAACAGCGCCCCGGCAATGCCGGCGTAAAGCGCGGCGATCGTATAGATCGCGATCAGGCGCCGGTTGACCGGCACGCCGATGGCCGACGCTCGCAGCGGATTGTTCTTGATCGCGCGCAGCGACAGGCCGAACGGCGAATTCACGATCCGCCGCGCCAACAGAAACAGCAGGAACAGCACGATCAGCGAATAGAAGAAACCGGTCTTGCCGAACATGTCGAACGCGAACAGGCCGAGGATCGGCTGCATCTCGATGCCCTGCAGCCCGTCGGTGCCGCCGGTGATATTGGAGAACCGTTCCGCCAGCGCTTCGAGCAGCAGCGCAATGCCGAGCGTCACCATCAGCCGTGTGAGGTCGACGCCGCGGATGACGAGGAAGCTGGTCAGGAATCCGAGCACCATGGCGACGAGGCCGGCGACGACCAGCGCGATCACCGGCTCGTTGATGATGCCATGCAAGGCGAGCAGCCCGGCCGAATAGGCGCCAACGCCAAAGAATGCGGCGTGCCCCAACGAGACAATGCCGGCGTAGCCGAGGATCAGATCGAGCGACAGCGTGAACAGTGCCAGCCGCAGGATATCGGTCATGATCAGATAACGGGACGGAAACAGGAACGCGCAGGACAGCGCAAGAATCCAGAACGCGATCTCGGCCGGACGCCAGCGGGCGCGGGCGATGGCATGGGATGAGACGTCGGAAACTGCGGTCATCGCGGACTCATCGCGCGGCGACGCGGCCGAACAGACCGTTCGGACGCCAGATCAGGATAACGATCATGATGGTGTAGATGACGAAGGGCCCCATCTTCGGCACGTAATATTTGCCGGCGACGTCGCCGATGCCGAGCAGCAGCGACGCCAGGAACGGCCCGGTGATACTGGAGGAGCCGCCTACGGTGACCACGATCAAAAAGTAGATCATGAATTTTAGCGGAAAATACGGATCGAGCCCGAGGATCTCGGCGCTCAGCGCGCCGCCGAGGCCGGCAAGGCCGCAGCCGAAGGCGAAGGTGAAGGCAAACACCTGGGGCACGTTGATGCCGAGACCGCTGGCGGCGCGTGGATCGTCCACTGCGGCACGCAGGCGGCTGCCGAAACGGGTTTTCGCCAAAATCAATTGCAGCGCCACCGTGAGCAGGCCGCAGATCACGATGATCATCAGCCGATAGCGGCCGATGCCTACGCCGAAGAAGTCGAACTGTCCCTCGAGCGCCGCCGGCAGTTTGATGAAAATCCGCGACGATCCCATGATGTAATCGACCGCCGCCACCGACATGAAGGTGAGGCCGATCGTGAACAGCACCTGGTCGAGATGGCTTCTCGTATAGAGATGGCGATAGAGCGTGCGCTCCAGCGCGACGCCAACCAGCGCGGCCGTAACGAAGGCCAGCGGCAGCGCGGAAAGAACGGCCAGCCCTGGTTGTTGACCAGTACCGCGCAGATATAGCCGCCGGTCATGGCGAAGGCGCCATGGGCGAGGTTGACGAAATTCATCAACCCCAGCGTCACCGCCAGCCCGCAGGCGAGCACGAACAGCAGCATGCCGTAGGCGACACCGTCGAACAGGATGGTGAACAGCGTGGTCATGAGAAGGGGCTGAGCCTCTAAATGGAGCCCGTCATTCCGGGATGGTCCGAAGGACCAGACCCGGATCTCGAGATTCTCGGATGTGCAATTGCACATCATAATTCGCATCTTCGATGCGCCCCGGAATGACGACTTCGTCGTCACTTCTTCGTCTTGCCCGAATCCTTCACCGCCTCGAAGGTCGCGAACTCGATGTTGTAGAGCTCGCCGTCGACCTTCTCGACCTTGCGGATGTAGATGTTCTGCACGATGTCGCGGGTTTCCGGATCGATCATGATCGGGCCGCGGGGGCTTTCCCACTTTGCTCCCTTCATCGCCGCGATCAGCGCGTCGCCGTCGGTCTTGCCGCCGGTCTTCTTCAGCGCCTCGTAGATCAACCGGATACCGTCGTAGCCGCCGACCGCCATGAAGCCCGGGCGCTGGCCGAACGCCTTCTTGTAGGCGGCGACGAATTCCTTGTTCGCGGCGGAGGGATGCGCGGCCGAATAGAGATGCGCCGTCACGGTACCGAGCGCAGCGTCCCCCATGCCGTTGAGCAGGTCGTCGTCCATCACGTCGCCGGGGCCGATCACCTTGATGCCCGCCTTGTCGAGGCCGCGCTCGGCGTACTGTTTCATGAAGTTGCCGCCTTGGCCCGCCGGCACGAACACGAACACGGCGTCGGGCTTGGAGTCCTTCATGCGCTGCAAGAACGGAGCAAAATCAGGGTTTTGCAGCGGCACCTTCACCTCTTCGACGATCTCCCCGCCGCCGGCGGTAAAGTTCTGCTTGAAGAAGTTCAGCGCGTCGTTGCCGGGCGCGTAGTCGGAGGTCAGTGTCGCGACCTTCTTGATGCCGTTCTTGGCGGCCCAATCACCGATGATGGTGCACGACTGCGCCAGCGTGAACGAGGTTCGGACGATGTAGGGCGAGCGCTCGGTGATGATCGAGGTGCCCGCCGCCATCACGATTTGCGGAATCTTGGCCTGCGTCGCCAAGGGTGCCGCCGCAAGGGCCGCCGGGGTCACGCCAAAGCCTGCGATGAAATTGACCTTTTCGTTGACGATCAGTTCCTGCGCCAGACGTTTGGTGTTGTCGGGAACCGCACCGTCGTCCTTCAGGATGACTTCGATCTTCTTGCCGGCGACGGTATCGCCGTTCTGCTGCATGTAGAGCTTGACCGCGTTGTCGATCTGCTTGCCGGTCGAGGCCTGGCCGCCGGTCATCGGCAGGATCAGGCCGACCTTGACGGTCTCCTGGGCGTAGGCCGGCGCAAGCGCCAGCATCGCGGCGACCGAACCTGCGGCCAGCAATATTTGACTGCGAATAGACATGAGCATCTCTCCCCTATCGGCCTTGTGTCTCGAACCGAGTCCCCGGCCCTTGATCTCACCATAACCCAGAATTTTCCGCCGGGTAGCGCGGCAACATGGCGTCCTTGCCCGCCCTGTTGTCAATCGGACCATTGGCGTGTCGCAGTGAAGAGCCGCGAAAGACGCGATAATATTATACGCTGCCTGAACCTTCCTGCGATTGCCGCTTATTTGTACGATTGTACAAATGAAATGGCCCTGTCAACAAAGAACCACTCCCCCGGTTCCCAGAGCCGCGCCCTAAATCCATCATCCTTAAAGGGTTAAGGTTGTAGTCTTCTGCCAATGACGACCAGCGCGCGCCACATTTTCACGATCGTCACCGTTGCCCTCGCGGGCTGCGGCTTGAGCGGCTGTGGGACCATCAACGAGAAAGTCTCAGCCGGCGTCAGCGATGCCATTCCGGCCTGGGCCGGCGGCTTGCCTGCCGACGCGCCGCCGCGCCCGGGAACCGCTAAGTATGACGAGTACATGCGGGAGCGCGAGCGAAAGCGCCTAATGCCGGCTTCCGAGCGAGACAAGGAGACCAACCCGGCTCCCGCGTCCAAGGATGCGGCGCGCTAATCCATAAACACCACGGTCTTGCGGCCATTGAGGATGACGCGGTCCTCGAGATGATGGCGCATGGCACGCGCCAGCACGCGGCGTTCAATGTCGCGGCCCTTGCGCGAGAGATCTTCCGGCGTATCGCGATGGCTGATGCGCTCGACGTCCTGGTCGATGATTGGGCCTTCGTCGAGGTCGCGGGTGACGTAGTGCGCGGTGGCGCCGATCAGCTTGACGCCGCGCTCATGGGCCTGGTGATAGGGACGCGCGCCCTTGAAGCCCGGCAGGAACGAATGGTGGATGTTGATGCAACGCCCGGACAGTTTTGCCGACATTTCGTCCGACAGGATCTGCATGTAGCGCGCCAGCACGACGAGATCGGTCTTTGTGTCCTGAACCAGTTTCCAGACTGCCTCTTCCTGCTCGCGCTTGGTTTCCTTCGCCACCGGCAAATAGTGGAACGGGATCTCGCCGAAATCGAGCGAGCTGTAGGTCTCGCGCGGATGGTTCGAAACGATTGCGGTCGGGATCATCTCGAGTTCGCCGGTGCGCCAGCGATAGAGGATATCGACCAGGCAATGATCCGACTTGGAGACCAGCAGCATCACCCGGCGGCGATTGGCGCGGTCGCGCATCTGCCATTCCATGGCGAAGCGGTCGGCGATTGCGGTAAAGCCGGTCTGCAGTGCCTGCAGTTCGACGGCGAGATCGGCGGCGGTAAACACCACCCGCATGAAGAAATTCCCGGTCTCGATGTCGTCGAACTGCTGGGCGTCCAGGATGTTCTGCCCGTTATGGGCCAGAAAGGTCGACACCGCGGAAACGATTCCGGGGCGATCCGGACAGGACAGGGTCAGGACGAATTGATGATCGGGCATGGCGCGACTTGACTACAATTCAGGCAGAAGGGTGAAAACCTCGGATTTGCGCCCTGCTCTATCACCGCCGACACGCTTGCGCCAATCCGGAAACCGGGGTCAGGATGAACAAAGCGCGAAGCAAAGGCGTTGGAGCGAGATCATGGCTGACAGATTGAACGGTTACCGCATCCTGATCATGGAAACGCGCGAGGAGGCGCAGTTCTCCCGCCTGCTCACCGAGCAGGGCGCCGACGTGCTGCAATGCCCGATGTTCACCATCCACGACGCGCCGGATCCGGCGCCGCTCGAAGCCTGGATCAGGCGGTCGATCGAAAAGCCCTTCGACGATTTGGTGCTGATGACCGGCGAAGGCCTGCGCCGGCTGATGAAGGTGGTCCGGCGCATCGGCGTCGAACAGGAGTTCATTGCCGCCCTCGGCAACGCGCGCAAATTCGCCCGCGGCCCCAAGCCGGGCAAGGCGCTGCGCGAAATCGGGCTGGAACCGCAGATGACGACGGAGAAGCCAACCTCCGAAGGCATCGCCGAAATGCTGTCACGCCTCGACCTTAGCGGCCATCGCCTCGGCTTGCAGCTCTATCCGGACAAGGACCACAGCGTCCTGATCGGCGCGATCAAGGCGCAAGGGGCCGAGGTCGATACCGTGCTGCCTTACGTCTACGACGCACAGGCCGCCGACGTTAACATCATCAATGCGATCGACGAGATGGCGGCCGGCCGCATCGACGCGATCGCGCTCACCAATCTCGGCCAGATCCGGCGCCTGATGGAAGTCGCACGCGCGCGCGGCTGCGAGGATCGGTTACGCGAAGGGCTCGATCGCACCCCGATCGCATCCGTCGGACCGGCGGTGTCAGATGAACTCAAGTCCCACGGCCTGCGCACCGATATCTATCCGGCGGAGGATGCGTTCTTCATGCGGCCGCTGATCGCCGCGATGGCGGCGGCGCTCGGCAAGAATCCGCCGCGCGCGGCTGCGGGAAGCTGACGGTTCAACGATAATCCGGATTGCTTGCGGCCGGCCCTGTCCGCTTTGCGCTGAAAGCGGCCGTTACGCACTGATCTTCGCATGTCCGCGATGGGCCAACAGCGGTCAGTCGCTTAAGAGTGAATCGAGGTGCCACCAACCGTACGCAACCTCAATCAAAGCTGCCGCCGTGCTTGGCCCGAGTGCTTGCTCACTTACGATCTCTCCGCCGAGGGCTTCATAAAATCGTCGCGCTCCTCCGTTTTCACGCAATACCCAACAGGCACCGCCCGATATTGCGAGACTACTGAGGTAACGTGCCATCTCGGCCATCAGAGTTCGTCCGATGCCGCAACCTTGAGCCGGTGGAAGTACATAGATGGATTGAAACTCGCCGTTGAACCCTTTTTCTGCTAGCATTTCGGAACGCTGCCGGCTGCAGCAGGCAAACCCCAGAATCATCTTGTCTGCCGCATCCTCCGCCACAAATACCGCGATGTCGGTACGGTCTCGCTCCTTGATCGTCTCGTGCCACTGCTTTGCTCGGCGCTCGACCGAAAATTGATCGAGAGTCTCAGCAGGAAGTAGATTGGCGTAAGTCACGCGTGACACTGATACGTGCACGGCAGCAATTGCGTGCGCATCACTCAACCGAGCGTTTCAAATAGTTGGTTGAGGCAATGGCTGGCCCTTTCATGAAATCACAATGCGGCTGATCAACGCCTGCTTTACCCCCGAAAGCGGACATCGCCTATCACGGCCACAGGCCTAACTCGCCGCTTTGATGAATCCCGCCCTAATCCACCTTCGCGCCGGCGAACTTCACCACCTTGCCCCACTTCTCGGTTTCATCCGCCACCAGCTTGCCGAAATCGGCGGGTGAGCCCGGCAGCAGGATGGCGCCGATCTCGGCAAAGCGTGCCTTCGCCTTGGGGTCGGCGAGGATTTCGTTGACCGCCTTGTTGAGCTTGTCGACGATTTCCGACGGCGTGCCCTTTGGTGCTGCGAGGCCGTACCACGCGCTCGCCTCGTAGCCCGGCAGGTAATCCGCGACCAACGGCAAATCCGGCAGCACGTCCGAGCGCGTCGTGCTGGTGACCGCAAGCCCGCGCAGCTTGCCGGACTTGACGTGCTCGGCGCAGGTCGGAAGGTTGTCGAACATGACATGCATCTGGCCGGAAAGCATGTCGGTGAGCGCCGGCGCGCCGCCGCGGTACGGCACGTGCTGCATGTTGATGCCGGTCAGCATCTTGAACAGTTCGCCCGACATGTGGATCGTGGAGCCGTTTCCTGACGATGCCATGTTAAGCTTGCCCGGATTGGCCTTGGCATAGGCGATCAGTTCGGGAATCGACTTGATCGGCAGTGACGGATGCACCACCACGACATTGGGAAAGCGAATGATGCCGGCGATCGGCTCCATCTCCTTCATGAAATCGAACGGCAGCTTGTCGTAGAGCGTGGCGTTGATCGCGTTCGCCGGCGCCACCAGAAGCAGCGTGTAGCCGTCGGGCGTGGCACGCAGCACCTGCTCGGTTGCTATATTGGTGCCGCCGCCCGGCCGGTTCTCGATGACGAAGGATTGCCCGAGCTTTTCCGACAGCCATTGCCCCATCAGGCGCGAGGTGAGGTCCGCCGAGCCGCCGGGCGTATAGCCGATCACCAGGCGAACCGGTCGCGATGGATAACCCTGTGCGCTTGCGATGCTCGACGTAACGGGGAGCGCAGCCGCGCCGGCGACGAGCTGCAAGAATTGGCGACGCTGATATTCCATCATGCTTCCTCCGACAACACGTGCCGGCGGCTCTTTGCGACCGCTCGGCGCGTGCATCCTAGAGCATGATCGGGAAAATTGGATACCGATTTTCGTCAGGGAGAGGCGAAATGCTTTCGCGTTGGCGCGACTGGCAGGGCTTTCGTTCGGCGAGCTAGACGCTCACCGCTGCTCGAACATAGCAGGACTATCCCGGCTTGCCGCGGCCGCTATGGCGGCGGCGGATAGCGGTCGAAGGTGGGCAGTTCGTGCGCGCGCTCCATCCAGCGAAGGCGCTCTGCGACCTGGATATGCATCATGGCCGGCACGGCGCCGGGATCATCGTAGGTCGCGCTCTGGATATCGACGATCCCGGGCAGCACATTGGCATTGGTGTAGAAGAGACCGGTGCCACAGTTCGCGCAAAACTGTCGCCGGCCATGCTCCGATGATTCGTAAACCTTGGGCGTTCCCTTCGTCACCTTGAGCGCGTCCTCCGCGTACATCGTCCACCCAACCATCGGCGCGCCGGCGTGACGGCGGCAATCCGTGCAATGGCACAGCGCATGAACGATAGGTTTCCCCGCGATCTCATAACGGATGGCGCCACAGTGACAGCCGCCGGTGATGTTGCTCATGCTGTTCTCCCGATGGGTGCGGCTTCCTCCGGGCCTCCGAGGTCTGTGGTTACGCCGACTTCCTGACCGCGTTGTCGACCAGCGTCTTGCCGAGCGACCAGATCGCGCCGGGCACCTTGTGGCTCGCGGCAATGACGTCGTCGAACGATTTTTCGATCCAGGTGCAATCTTCTTCCGTGATCACCAGCGGCGGCAGCAGCTTGATGGTGTGGCTGCCGTGGCCGGAGACTTGCGTCAGGATCTTGTGATCCTTGAACAGCGGTACGGTGATGAGCTGGCAGAACAGGCCTTTATTTGCGGTCTCCAGCAGATTCCAGGAAGCCTTCAGCTTCAGCGATTTCGGCGGACCGAACTCGATGCCGATCATCAATCCCTTGCCGCGCACTTCCTTCAGCAGTTCATAGCCGGGCACCATGCGGGTCAGCGCAAGGCGAAGCTCGGCGCCGCGCTTGGCGGCCTGCTCGACAAGTTTCTCCTGCTTGATCACATCGAGAGTGGCGATGCCGGCGGCCATCGCCATATCGTTCTTCGAAAAAGTCGAGCCGTGCACGACCGCGCGATCCATCTGGCTGAAGATCTTGTCGAAGATGGACTTGCGGGTCAGCAGCGCGCCGACTGGCACGTGACCGCCCGACAGCGCCTTTGCCAAGAGCACCATGTCGGGCTCGACATTCCAGTGCTCGACTGCGAGGAATTTTCCGGTGCGGCCGACACCGGTCTGGATTTCGTCGGCAATGAAGATCGTGCCATATTTTTTGCACAGCGCGGCAGCGCCCGGCAAAAATTCATCCGAGGGCATGTTGACGCCCTTGCCCTGGATCGGCTCGACAATGAAGGCCGCGACCTGGCGCGAGGACAATGCCTGCTCGAGCGCGGCGAGATCGTTGAAAGGTATCTGCGTGCATCCCGGCAGCAGCGGCTCGAAGCCGCTTCTGAAGTTCGTGTCGTCCATCAGCGACAGCGCGCCGTAGGAGAGGCCGTGGAAGGAATGCGAGCAGGAGACGATGCCGGGACGGCCGGTCGCACCGCGCGCGAACTTGATTGCGGCTTCGACGGTCTCGGCGCCGGAATTGGCAAAGAACACCTTGTCCAGATATGGAACATGTTCGAGCAGGCGTTCCGCCAGTACGCCCGCCAGCGTCGAGACGTCGAGTTGCACCAGATTGGGAAAATCGCTGTCGAGCACGCTTTTCAGCGCCAGGCGCAGCGCCGGATGATTGCGGCCAATCGCAAAAACGCCAAATCCGCTGAGTAGATCGAGATAGCGGGCCCCGTCACGATCGAACAGGTATTGTCCTTGACCCTTCTGAAAGCCCACATCGTAGCCGATGGTCTTCAGCACCCGGACGAGCTGCTCGTTCAGATGGCGCGCATGCATGGAACTGCGCTGCGCCTGCCGCTCTACAAACAGCCCGGAAACGTCTAGATATGAATCTGGCATTGGCTACATACGTCGGTTGATGGCTGTTTCGTCAACTGAAAACGCTCAATGCGGCGTTTTGACCTCTCGCTTGGATCATCTACTTAAACACAGGTTCGAACCATGTTGCACTGCCTAAGAACTGTCGCGCGCACAATAGTTTATTCGGGAATCATTTTAGCCACAGGTCTTAATGCGGCGCTGGCCGCCGATCCCACCGGTGACTGGAAAGTGGCCGACGGTGTTGCCAACATTCGCGTCGCCCAATGCAACGGCAACATGTGGGGCGTCGTTGCCTGGGAAAAGATGCCGGGCGGCAAGGACAAGAACAATCCGGATGCCTCCAAGCAGAGCCGGCCGACTTTGGGCATGCCGATCCTGATCGACATGAAGAAGAAGTCCGGCGTCGATGCGTGGGAGGGTGAGGTCTACAACGCCAAGGACGGACAAAACTACAGCGCGACCATCAAGCCGGTCGGGACCGACCAGCTCGAGATTCAAGGCTGCGTGCTCGGCTTCCTCTGCGGCGGCGAGACCTGGACCCGTGTCGGTCCGCCGATCCCCTTAAGCCCCACCAACAGCATGGCCAAGGGCGCACCGAAGGGTGCATCCGGCGCAGCGCCCAAGACCGCAGCGCCAGCCGCCCCGCCGGCGCCGCCGAAGACCACGGGTGCGGTAAATCCTGCGCCTGCGCCGAAGGCCGCGCCCGGTCAGAAACAGGCGGCCGCCCAGCCCGGCGATATCGGCGACATCTGCCTACTGCCCGACATCGCGCGGTTTGCCCATTAGCGCCGGCTGGAACAGCAACACCGCAGCAAGCGTGATGACAAACGACAGCGCCAGCAATTTACCCATGCTGGCGGTGCCGGGATGACTGGATAGCCACAAGCTTCCGAAAGCGGTCGCAGTCGTCAGCGCAGAGAAAAAGATCGCGCGCGTCAGGCTCGACTGCAGCAGATTATTTCTGCCCTCGCGCCAGGCCACGACGTAATAGATCTTGAAGGCGACGCCGACGCCGAGCAGCAGCGGCAATGCTACGATGTTGGCGAAGTTGAGTGGCAGTTCGATCAGCACGCAGAGCTCCAGCGTCACCGCGCCGGCCACCAATAGCGGCACCATCGTCATGAGCACGTCGGTGACGCGCCGCAGCGTCAGCCACAACAACAGGCTGATCACCACCAGCGCCCAGATGCCGGCGTGAATGAACGCCTTCACGATGGTGTCGCCGGATTTGAGGATCGACACCGGTCCGCCGATCGCATTCGGCTCGGCAGCCAGCACCGCATCGGCAAAGCGGCGCAAATTGTCGTTGTCGTTAGGATCGCCTTTCGGCAGGGCCTCGACGCGGATCAGCCCGTCCTTGGACTTCCAACTATTCAACAGTTCTGGCGGCAGCGTCTTCAGCGTCACCGGCCCGGCTTGCATCGTGTTCCTGAGCTGGTCGAACACGATCTTGAGCGGGGCGACGAAGATGTCCTGGGCCTTGTCGCGCGTCGCCTGGTCGCTTCCGGCAAGCTTGGACAATGCATCCGCCAGCCTTCGCGAGGCAACCGCGCCCGGCCCCTTGCCGTCGCCCGCGGCCCTGCGCAAGCTGTCGACCGAACTCTTCAGCGCCTCTACATTCTCCTCATCGGTGGGCGCCGCGTCGACCGAGTCGGGATTGAGCGCGGGGCCGACGACCTTCGCTGCCTTTCCGATCAACTGGAGCTTGGCTGGCTGGTCTTCGGGCACGAAGCTGTCGATCGACATCACGCGAAGAACTTCCGGCAACTTCTCCAGCCGCGCCTCGATCTTCTTCGCTTCGGCTTCGGAATTGGTCAGCACGTTGATGGCGTTGGCGCCAGTGTTGGGATCCTTGCGCAGATCGAGGAAGGTCGCGATTGATTCGGCCTTCGGATTGCGCAGGTTGATCGGGTTGAAGTCGAACTTCATGAAGTAGAGCAGCGGCAGGCCCGCCACCACGAGCAGCAGCGTTCCGGCGACGATGATGACGCGGTGCCGTTCGAGGAACTCGTCGACCGGCGCCAGAAACGCGTAACCGACAGGCTCGCTTTCTCCGGGCGGGTGAAGCAGCTTCAGCATGGCTGGCAGCACCGTGATGCTCGAGATGAACGCGATCAGCATACCGGCGCCGGCAATCTTGCCGAGTTCGGAAATGCCCTTGTAGTCGGTGGGCAGGAAGCAAAGAAAGCCGGCAGCGGTCGCCATCGCGGCAAGCGACAGCGGCACCGCCGAACGTCGGGCCGCACTCTCCAGCGCCAGAGCCAGATCTTCGTTCTTGAAACGCTCGGAACGGTAGCGGACGCTGAATTGAATGCCGAAATCGACGCCGAGGCCGACGAACAGCACGGCAAAGGCGATCGACAGCAAGTTCAGCGATCCCACCATCATCAGGCCGACCGCGGTCGTCAGCGCCAGGCCGATGAACAGGTTCACGAACACCGCGAAAATGATCTTCGCGGAGTGCAGCGCCATCCAGAGAATGACGAGGACAATAAGCACCGTTGCGACGCCGTTGACGATCGCGCCGTCCTGCACGGTCGAATATTCTTCGTTGGCGATCGGAACCGGGCCGGTCAGCCGGACGCGGGCGCTGTACTGGCCCGCGAAATCGAGGTCGGTCGCGGCCTGTCGGATCGCGTCGGTCGCATCCTTGCCGGGTTCGAGTGCATTGTAATCGAGCTTCGGCTTGAATTCGATGAAGGCGCGGCGGTCGGCATCGGTCAAAGGCTTGTCGCTGACGAGCTCGCGCCAGGAGAACGTCGCCGCCCCCTTGCTCAGGATATCCTCGACCGTCTGGCTGATCAGGTTGAACGGGCGCTCGGTATTGTCGAGCTTGACCTGCCCGCGCTTGACGCCGGCAAGCCCGGTTTCCAGCGCCCCGGTCAGGCCGCGGATCGAGGGATCGCCGGCCATGATCTCGATCAGGGGCGCAGCGGCTTCGAGCTGGCCGGCGACCTTGCCGACTTCTTCCACCGGCAGGAACAACAGCCCGTTCTTCTCGAAGAACTCGCCGGATCCCAGCGGCTGCACCGATCTGAAATGTTTGGTGTCGCCGGACAGCTTCGTGGCCAGCGCCTTGGAAGCCGCACTGGCGAGTTCCGGGGTCGGCGCCTCGACGACAGCCAGAATCAGCTTTTCACGGTCGAAGGCCTGCTCGAACTGATTGTCGCGCTTGCGCCAGTCGAGATCGGGCGAAATCAGCGTATTGATGTCGGTGTTGATGGCGAAATGCCGAGCGGCATAGTAGGCACCCCCGACCGCCAGAAGCAGCGAGACGATGACGACGAGAGTGGCAAACCGCGTACAGGCTTTGACAACGGCGACAACTACACTGGTCAGCACTTCGTTTCTTTCTAAATCTAAAAGGAGAGGAGAGCTGGGCGAAAACGCCCCGCTGTCTAGCGGAGTTCCCGCAGCCGATCTAATGTTGTTTTGGTTACTTCCCCGAGGGTTCGAGCGAAGTCGCCACACAGACCGGAACGGGCATCCGGGCGCCGGTATAGCCGGTTCGGCTGGGCGATAAAGTGACGAACCGGTGAGGAACAATCGGCCGGGCAGCGCATCCATCGGTAGCTAAATACCCAACATCCGGTAACCATTGCGCGATCCACCTTTTCTATCCGCACAATTTTTGACACATAGTCCTGCGCTTCCATGTGCCTAGTATGGGGATTACCTACGGGAACCGGCCATGGTGCGGATATTGCAAATATCCGGAGTGTGATCGGCTGCACGGAGGCCTTCGGGTGAATTTGCGAATTCGGTATTTGGTGCAACTTGCGTAATGGAAATCCCATGGAAGTGTATCTAGCGCAGCCCCGCGGATTTTGTGCGGGCGTCGTGCGTGCCATCGAAATTGTTGAGCGTGCGCTCGAGAAATACGGCCCGCCGGTCTATGTCCGGCACGAGATCGTGCACAACAAATACGTGGTCGAAAGCCTGAAGGCCAAGGGCGCGATCTTCGTCGAGGACCTGTCGGAAGTTCCGCCACTCGCGGTAACCGTGTTCAGCGCCCATGGCGTGGCCCGCAGCGTCGAGGAAGAAGCCGCCTCCCGCGGTCTCCCGGTCCTCAATGCCACCTGCCCGCTGGTCACCAAGGTCCATAATCAGGGTAAACGGTATATGTCCAAGGGCCGTACCCTGGTCCTGATCGGCCATGCCGGCCATCCCGAGGTCGAGGGTACCATGGGCCAGGTTCC
This sequence comes from Bradyrhizobium sp. RDI18, assembly GCF_043203335.1. NCBI lineage: Bacteria > Pseudomonadati > Pseudomonadota > Alphaproteobacteria > Hyphomicrobiales > Nitrobacteraceae > Bradyrhizobium > Bradyrhizobium sp. RDI18. The sequence goes on from NZ_JBICRN010000008.1 coordinate 3,016,587, forward strand.
GGGCCCGGTTCTCCTGGTCCAGAACGTCGATGACGTGGCGGCTCTGCCGCTGCCGACCGATGCCCCGGTGGCCTATATCACGCAGACCACCCTCAGCGTGGACGACACAAAGGACATAATTGCCGCCCTTCAGGCCAAATTTACAGATATTCAAGGCCCCGACATCCGGGATATCTGCTATGCGACACAGAACCGCCAATCTGCGGTAAGGGACCTGAGTAAGCTGGTGGACGTCATCTTGGTGGTGGGGGCCGCCAATAGTTCCAACTCAAACAGGCTTCGCGAAATCGGCACCGAGGTCGGCGTCGCGAGTTATCTCATTGCCGACGGGAGCGAGCTGAACCCTGATTGGCTGAAGGATGCAAAGGCTGTCGGCATTACGGCGGGCGCATCGGCGCCCGAAGTTTTGGTAGACGACGTGATCGAGGCTTTGAGGCGTATCGGACCCGTCACGGTTTCGGTGCTGCCAGGCCGGGAGGAAAACATCGAGTTCCGGCTTCCGGCCGAACTGACTGCGGGTTGATCCAGTTCAAGATTTACAGGTCCAGAAAGAAAATCTCCAAAATGGCAATACCGTTCTTCAAGGAAATGCGTATCGGCGCCTATCTGATGAAGCAGAAGCTGCTTGGCCGAAAGCGCTACCCGCTCGTGCTGATGCTGGAGCCGTTGTTCCGCTGCAACCTCGCCTGCGTCGGCTGCGGCAAGATCGACTATCCCGATGCGATCCTCAACCGCCGCATGACTGCGCAGGAATGCTGGGATGCGGCCGACGAATGCGGGGCGCCGATGGTGGCAATCCCCGGCGGCGAGCCGCTGATCCACAAGGAGATCGGCGAGATCGTGCGCGGCCTCGTAGCGCGCAAGAAGTTCGTCTCGCTCTGCACCAACGCGCTGCTTCTGGAAAAGAAGCTCGATCTGTTCGAGCCCTCGCCGTACTTGTTCTTCTCGGTGCATCTCGACGGCCTCAAGGACCACCACGACAAGGCGGTATCGCAGAAGGGCGTGTTCGATCGCGCGGTTTCCGCCATCAAGGCCGCGAAAGCGCGCGGCTTCACCGTCAACGTCAATGCGACCATCTTCGACGGTCACGCTGCCGAAGACATCGCGAAGTTCCTGGACTTCACCACCGAACTCGGTGTCGGCGTCTCGATGTCGCCGGGCTACGCCTATGAGCGCGCCCCGGACCAGGAACACTTCCTCAACCGCACCAAGACCAAAAAACTGTTCCGCGACGTCTTTGCGCTCGGCAAGGGCAAGAAGTGGAATTTTATGCATTCCGGCCTGTTCCTCGACTTTCTGGTCGGCAACCAGTCCTACGAATGTACGCCCTGGGGCATGCCGGCGCGCAACATCTTCGGCTGGCAGAAGCCCTGCTACCTGCTCGGCGAGGGCTATACCAAGACCTTCAAGGAGCTGATGGAAACCACGGACTGGGATTCCTACGGCACCGGCCGTTACGAGAAGTGCGCCGACTGCATGGCGCATTGCGGCTATGAGCCAACCGCGGCCAACGCGGCGTTCGCCAACCCGTTCAAGGCTATGTGGGTCGCGCTGCGCGGCGTCCGCACCTCGGGTCCGATGGCGCCCGAGATCGATCTCTCCAACCAGCGCCCGGCGCAATACATCTTCTCCGAACAGGTTCAGAAGAAGCTGTCGGAAATCCGCCGCGACGAGGCGGCTGCCGCCGCCGCCAAGCAGCAGGCGAAGGCCTCCACCGCCGCCTGAGCGGGCACGGAAACAAGATTAAAGGGCTCCGGTTCTCAGCGATCGGAGCCCTTTTTCTATTTGTCTGACGCTTTCGAAAATTCTGAAGCTGCCGCCCCGCGCCCTCAGGCCTCCGCCATGGCAAAGCTCTCGCCGTGCAGGAAGCCACGGCAGCCGCGCAGCGAGCGCAGCGCGCGGTTGAAATCGAGCCCCGTCGAGACCAGCGCACGCAGCGTGGCGGGATTGCGCACCACCCCACGCAGCACCTTGCCGAGGTCGATGTCGCCGTTCGGCTTGATGGCGCTCTTGGCGAGCGCCGGAAGCGCCCTGGTGGCCGGATCGGAGATCACCCGCAGCGCCGCGAACGGAAGCCCCGCCTCGGCTGCATAGGCCGCCGCGATGTGGCTTTCCATATCGACCGCCGCCGCCCCGGTCTCCGAATGCAGCGCGGCCTTGCAGGCGGTCGCCGCGATCACCTGTTCCACACCCGAAAGAATGCCACGGACCACGCGGCGGCGGCGCAGCGCCGCGCGGGTAATCATTTCCTCGTTCAGCGCCAAGCCTGCCAGAAACCGGGTATCGCCGGCCAGAACCTCGGTCGCCACCACCACATCGCCTGATTTCAGCGACGGATCGAGCCCGCCGGCGACGCCGAACGAGATTACACCCCTAAAAGTAGTAGGATCCAGTGTTGCCAGCAGTGCGCGCAATTGCTGCGGATCGCTGGAACTACAGATAACGATCATGCCGGGCCCGGCCGCGATACGGGCTTCCTGCACCAATCCTGTAACGATCAAAACCGGTCGCGGATCATTCGAATTGCGATCAACCGAATTGTCCACGATCGCGGCGGCCCCCGCCTCCAAAGTCACATCCCGACCCCTACCACCCTGCTGTTGGTGCTTCTCAAATTCCGATACCGCGCCAGCGCCCAGAGCGGAAAGAACTTCGAGTAGCCATGATACCGCAAGTAAAACACCCGCGGAAAGCCTGTAGCCGTGTAACGTGCCTCATCCCACAGTCCTTTCTCGGTCTGTGTGGCTTTTAGGTACTCCACGCCCCGCACGACAGCCGGATGCTCCACCTCGCCGGCCGCCATCAGACCAAGCAAGGCCCATGCCGTTTGCGAGGAGGTCGACGGCGCCTGCTCATATCCCTTGTAATCGAGTCGGTAGCTGACCGCATCCTCGCCCCAGCCGCCATCGCGGTTCTGGATCGAAACCAGCCAGTCCGCCGCCTTCCGAATCAAGGGATCCTGGTGGTCCACGCCGGCGGCATTGAGCGCACACAGCACCGACCAGGTTCCGTAGATGTAGTTCAGCCCCCAGCGGCCGTACCAGGAGCCCTCCGCGAGCTGGGTGCGGCGCAAATAGGCAATGCCGTCCGCGACCACTTTGCTGGTCTGCGCGGTCTCGCCGAGCTGGGCCAGCATCGAAATGCAGCGCGCGGTGACGTCCTCGGTCGGCGGATCGAGCAGCGCGCCGTGATCGGAGAACGGGATGTTGTTGAGGTAATATTCAAGGTTGTTGACGTCGAAGGCGGCCCAACCGCCATCACTGCTCTGCAGGCCCTCGATCCACTCGCGGCCGCGCGCAATCGCCTGATCGTATTCCTTGCTGCCGGTCTGCCGGCGCGCACGGTCCATCGCCATCACGACCACGGCGGTGTCGTCGAGATCGGGATAATAGTCGTTGTTGTACTGGAATGCCCAGCCGCCCGGACGAACGTCGGGCGCCTTCGCCGCCCAGTCGCCCTTGAGGTCGAGCACCTGCCGCGGCTTCAGCCAGTCGAGACCCTGCTTCATCTTCTTGAGCGTGTCCTCGCCGCCGGCCTCGGCAAGCGCGTGGCAGGTCAGCGCGGTGTCCCACACCGGGGAGACGCAGGGCTGGCAATAGGCTTCGTGCTCGCCGATCACGAGCAGGTTGTCGATGCCCTTGCGGGTGACCGCACGCGGCGGATAATCCGGTCCCTTGCCGAGCGCGTCGTACATCATCACGATATTGGCCATCGGCGGATAGATCGCACCCATGCCGTCTTCGCCGTTGAGCCGCTCCTCGGTAAACGCGAGCGCGGCGTCGATCGCGCGCTGACGCAGCTTTTTTCGGAAACAACGGTTCGACCACGCGCAGGATCTTGTCCAGCGTGCTGAAGAGCGTGAACCAGCCCCAGCTTTGATGCGGCGCCTTTGTGTTCATCCCGACCGACTTGGGATCCTGCAGGAACAACTCGTCGATGCCGACGCCCTTGGGATTCTTCGCCAGCGGCTTCAACGCCGCCATCACCATCAGCGGCACGATCGTGGTGCGCGCCCAATAGGAGATCTTGTTGAGATGGAACGGCGACCACGTCGGCAACAGCATGATCTCGACCGGCAGCACCGGCACCGCGCGCCAAGTCAGTACACCGTAGAACGCCAGCAGAAACCGCGTGAAAACGTTGACGCGGGCAGCACCGCCGTGAGCGTGGATCGCTTCGCGCGCGCGCACCATATGCGGCGCATCGACAGAATCGCCAATCATCTTCAGCGCGAAATAGGATTTGACGCTGGCGCTCATGTCGAACGGGCCATCCTGCACCAGCGGCCAGCCGCCATGACTGCCTTGGGTGCGACGTAGATAGTTCGCGATCTTGGCTTCGAGCTCATTGTCGATGGGCTCGGCGAGATAGTGGCGCAGCAGGATGTATTCGGCAGGGATGGTGCTGTCGGCTTCCAGCTCGAATACCCAGTGTCCGTCGGATTGGCGGTAACCGAACAGCGCTTCGGTCGCGGAAGCGATGCTCTTCTCCAGGGCAACGGGGTCGACGGTGTGTGTTTTGTCGATGGCAAGCATCTCGCTATACATCCCTATATTCGCGACGGGCTCTGTGAAGCCGGTCACGCAACTCGTCCTCAGGCTTAACGCCTCGCCAGGACCAGATCGGCGGCGCGATCGCCTGACCGCACCGATCCCTCGATGGTTGCCGGTAATCCGGTATCAGTCCAGTCGCCGGCGAGAAACAGGTTTTTGAAGGACGTCATCGTCCCCGGCCGCAGCGCATTCTGCTCCGGCGTAGCCTCAAAAGTCGCACGGCGTTCGCGCACGATCTGCCAGGGCGGCAATGGAGTTTCGCCCGACAGGCCGGCGGCTTTGCAGACATCCCGCCAAATCGCCAGCGCGAGTTCCTCGCGCGGCATGTCGACGAGCCGGTCGCCATTGCTGATGGTGACCGACAGCCGCTGCGGGAATGCGAACAGCCACTCCACCAGCCCGCCGACGACGCCGAGAATCGGCGGCGCATCCTTGGGCGGATCGAAGCGGAAATGCGCGTTGACGATGGCGCGGAATTTCGACGGCGTCTTCAATCCCGGCAGCAGCGCCGCCGCAGGCCGCGGCGGCACTGCGAGTACCACGACGTCGTCGGGGCCGAGCGCGATGGTGTCGCCAACGAATTTCAGCTCGCCGACATCGCTGCCCTTCCTCACGAGTTCGCGCAACTCATGGCCGAGTTGGATCGACGCGCCCTTGTCCTGCAAAAGCTTGATCGCCGGCTCGACCAGCACAGCGCTGAGGCCGTCGCGTGCGATCAGCGGCCGGCAGGCCTGCCCGCCCGCCAGCAGCGTTTCCCGCACGATCGCGCCGGCCAAACCCGCCGAACCCTCCGGCGGATCGACATTGAGCGCCGCCAACAGCAGCGGCTGCACCAGCCGCTGGTACAGCGTGCCCTTGCAGGAGATCGCATTGCCGACCGGTTTATCGGTCCCTGCCCAGATCAGCGGCATCAATGCGAGGTAATCGAACAGCTTGGTATCGGGGACGCGGCGAGCCTCGTCGAACACCCACAACGGCAACTTGCCGTCGCCAAGGTCGAGTTGCCAGCGCTGGCCGGTTGAGATGTCGATAAAGGGAAACTGCGCAGCCTTTGGCCCGACCAGCCCCGTTTCGGTGCCGATCGATTTGGCGTAGGCCAGCGCATGACGGTTGCCGGACAACAGCAAATGATTGCCGTTGTCGATGGTGAGGTTGGTGGCCGCATCGAAATAGGACCGGCAACGACCGCCGGCCTGCTGCGTGGCCTCGTGGACATGCACCCGGTAATTGGCGTTGGCGAGCCGCACGGCCGCTGAAAGGCCGGAAATGCCGGCGCCGATGATATGAACGTTTTTCTGCATCAGATGATCGCGTATCGGAGAAGGATCGCGATTTTCGCCCATTTGTGGACGCGGACCGGCTCGCGCGGAGCGGCAAAGCCCCGGGCCAGCAGCAAGTCCAGAATCGCACGGTAATATTTCGACATGATCCGCGGCGCGCGCACCACGCGCCGCGAATTGCGTTTCATGATTTCGTCGGCTTTCTCGAAATGCTTTTTCGCGCGCTCGGCCAGCGCCAGACATACTTTCGGCAATGCGCGATCGACGATCACCCGCTGCGGATCGTCGGTCGTGATGCCGGCAAGCAGCAGGCCTTCGCGAGGCAGATAGAGCCGACCGAGGCCGGCGTCTTCATCGATGTCGCGCAGGATATTGGTCAATTGCAGCGCGCGCCCGAGGTGGTGGGCGAGCAGGATGCCGTCTTCCTCAGGCAGGCCGAACACGCGCACCGACAGTCGCCCGACGGCGCTAGCGACGCGGTCGCAATAGAGATCGAGGGTGGCAAGATCCGGCGCCCGGATGTCTTGCGGCACGTCCATCTCCATGCCGTCGACGACGGCGAGAAAATCCTCGCGCTTGAGACCGAAGGTTTTGACCGACGCGGCGTAGTCCTGCAGACGCGGCGGTGGGTGACCCTGGTACAGCGCATCGATATCGTCGCGCCATTGCTGGAGCGCAGCCAGCCGCTCGGGCCGCGGGCCGTCGGAATCGGCGATGTCGTCGACCTGGCGGCAGAAGCTGTAGATCTGGAACATCGCCTCGCGCTGGTCGCGCGGCAGGATGCGCATCGCAGCATAGAACGAGCTGCCGGATGCGGTGGCACCGTAATTTGCGTTGGCCGCCGCCGGATGCAACGTCATGCGCCGGCCGCCGGATTTGCCTGGGGGCGGCGTCCGGTCGCGCGGCGAGTGATCTCGCCGGCGATGCCGCCGATGGTATGGCCCAGCAGCTCCAGCTTGCTCAGATGCACGCGCTCGCTGAGCGGATCGCGCACTTTCAGCATGCCGACGATCTTGTCCGCAAATGCCTGGATCACTGCAATATCGAGTCCGAGCCGGAAATCCTTTACCGTGGCACTCAACGACTTGCTTTCATTGAGAAGAGTTTCAGTCCGCACCGCGAGCGCATGGAGACATTGCAACAGCGCCGGGTGCGACTTCGCCTCGCCCAGCATCTCGACGGTGGCGCCGCTTGCTGCCAGCGCGTCACGCGGCAGGTAGACGCGGTTGAGGTTTTTGTAGTCCTTGCCGCAGTCCTGCAAATGGTTGTTGATCTGCAGGCCCGCGCACAGCGCGTCGGAAGCGGCCCAGGTCGAGGTGCTCTCGCCATGAACGTCGAGCATGAAACGGCCGACCGGCATGGCCGAATAGCGGCAATAATGAATGACGTCGTCCCAGTTTTCGTAGCGCAGCTTGGTGACGTCCATCCGGAACGCGACCAGCACGTCGAGCGCGTGGCGCGGCGCCATCGCGCGCTCGGCCAAGGCACGGCGCAGATTAACGGCCTCGGCTTGCGTGTCGCCCTTGCCAAGCAGCTCGGCCTCGAGCAGGTCGAGATAGCTCAGCTTTTCTTCCGCGCTAAGGGTCGCGTGGTCGGCGATGTCGTCGGCAGTCCTGACGAAGTTGTAGAATGCGAGGATCAGCGCCCGGTGACGCGGATGAATGATCCACGACGCGACCGGAAAATTCTCGTCGCGGTCGGTCTTTCCGGATCGCAGGTCGCTCGCGGTGGTCATCAAAAACTGGCTACATCAATCGGGATTGGCAGCATGCGCCGACGCTCGGCGCATGCGAGGAGATCGCGAGCCCCATATAGGGGAATACGCCACCAAAACCAATGCTATATGGGCTTATCAACCCCGCCCGTGACGCGCGTCATAGAGCCGAAAATGGCTGTTTCCGCGAGGATTAACGGACGCGGTGCGCCTTATTGGCCGTTGTTCTTGAGAACCTGGTTGCAGGCCGCGCTGATCTTGGGCCGATTTTCCTTGAGGCACGCCAGGATCGTGAGATCGCCCTGATCGATGACCGGGCGGCAGAATTTCTGCACGTCGCGCGTACAGGCCTTCTGCTCCTCCTCCGTTCCGCTGCGCTGCGCTTGCTGGGCGAAGGCGACATTCGACGAGACCGACATCGACAACAAGGTGAGGGCCAGGAGAGATTTACGCATCGTATTCCTTCATTTCGGCAGCATGAAATCCCGTTCCCGATTGCGTTTCGGCATCGCCGGGGCGGATTTGTTTGGACGGCAGGTGTCGCGTAACGCAGCAACGTGCACAGGACAAGCAGGGTAAATACGGCTAAATTTACGGCGATTTCAGCACGGTAAATAACCGGCTGATATCTAACGTGTATTTCTGCCACACTTTCTCGGAAATTGGTTCTTGCAGACGGTCTTGGGCGAAGCTAGATGCTGCGCCGACGGAGCTGATGCAACGCTTTGATTCCTTTCGGTCGCTTGCGGCGTTTCTTCCTGCCGCGACCGTCGGAAACAGCATTCGGTCATTTGAACCTAACATACTGCGGGAACACTAAATCTTCGATGCGGCGAGACCTATCTTTACGAAGAACGTCTATTTGAGGGGATGACTCACGATGAAACCGTTTGGTTCCAGCTTGCTCTGTCAGGCTCTTGCAGCGGCCGGCGTCGGCGCCGCGCTGATGTTGTCGGTTGCTCAAAGCCATGCGCAAGCGGGCGGCCCGTTTGCCGGCTTTGATGGAAACTGGAGCGGCACAGGCACGGTCGCGCTCTCCAACGGCACCACCGAGAACATCCGCTGCAAGGCCGACTACAAGGTCAACGCCAGCGGGCTTGGCCTGAAGCAAAACCTGCACTGCGCCAGCGACAGCTACAAGTTCGATCTATCGAGCGATGTCACCAGCCAGGGTGAACGCATTTCGGGCAACTGGAGCGAAAAGAGCCGAAACATCTTCGGCAATCTGCAGGGCACCGCCGGTGGCGGCCAGATCGACGTGTTTGTGGAAGCATCGGGATTTGCAGCCAACCTGAATCTGCGCACCACCGGCAACAAGCAGAGCGTGCAGATCGACTCCAAGGGCGAGATCCGCGGCGTCAAGATCACGATGACCAGGACCTGATACGGTTCTTCAAAGCAGTAGCGCCAATGGCGGCTCCCCTCTGGGTGCCGCCATTTTTATTTTTGGCAGCTCAGCGGAATTGCCACGCCCAATACGCTTCGCCGCGGTCGCGGCGTTGCGTCACCTCGACGCGCATGAAGCGATCATGCGCGAGCGCGGCGCCCACCCACAATTCGTTCCAGGCATCGAACACTTGAGGCGACAGCGCTTCACGTTCCGCCATCAGGCGCCACGAAGTCTGGCGCACGGTTGCGCCCGAGCCTTCGACTTGCAGTTCTGCATCGTCGTCCTGCCCCCGCGCAAGCCGGGCGAAGGCCTTGGCGAAACCCACCGCCCCCGCCTCCACGCCACCCAACAGCGCAGCGACGTCGTCGAAGGTGTGCATCCCGACGAGCCGCGCAGCGGCGCCGGCGAGATGGCCGCCCTCCTCCGGTCCGAGCACGGCAATCGTCTCCGGAACGATCGAGGTGATGTACTCCATCGCATAATTGCGAAGCACCTTCTGCAGCCGTTCCTCCGGCCACGTGTTCTCCGGCAGGCGCGGCGCGAGCTCGGCACGGAACGGCGGACAGCGTTCGCCCGGCGAAAACTGCAGTCGCTGCTCGGGCGCGAGATCGTGATCCCATTCCTTGTAGTAACCTTCGAGCCCCGGCTGGCCGTCGACGGTTTGGCCCGTGCAGACGAAGCCGAGTCTGGGATTGCCGAGCGCGACGCCGTTATTGGAATGCCATCCGCGCAACATCGCCCGCGACACTTCCGAGGGGATTCCGCAAATGGCCGTGCCGGACCAGATCCAGCGCGGCGGCGGATAGCGCACCCAGGCCTTGGTGTCGCTCTCGCGGACATACTCGACCTTCACGCCGCCGACCTGGTTCGACAGATAGTGATATTGGGCACACGCGACCGCATGCGGAAGCTGGTCGAGGCCGAGCTTCTTCAATCCGGGAAGGAAGCGCGCCAGTTGCTGGCGCCGGAAGGTGCGAAATACCACCTCGGCCGCGCGCGGCGCGCCGGCCCGCGACGCCAACATCAGGATCAGCCCGGTGAGATAGGAATGATAGATGTGTTCGACCGCGCGGTAGGCGGCAGCGTCGGCCGCAGGACGAGCGGCTAATCCTGCAGACGTCATTCCTAGCCCCTCTGCGGCTGCCGTTGGCCGGCAACCCCTGTTGTTCAGCAGCGTTCGTTATTCGGCAGCCTTGTTCTCCGCTGGCTCGACGTGACTGACGCCGCAAATCTTTTCCGACAGGCTGATCAGGAACATCGAGGTCGGCCGCAGGATGAAGAGGTCAGCCACCAGTGCTGCGACCATCGAGAACGCGCTGAGCCAGCCGAACAAGCGTAGCGACGGCAAGTCGGAGAACACGGTGACGACGAGGCCGCAGGCCAACACCACCGTGGTCAGGATCAACGCCGGGCCGACCAGCACGGTGGCGCGCTCGACCGCCAGTCCCGAACTGACGCCCGGTTTGCTCTCCAGGCGAAGCCGGTTGAGGAAGTGGATCGTGGCGCTTAGGCCCAGGCCGAACGATACCGTCAGCGCGACGACGCTGGCGAATTGCAGCCCCTCGCCCAACATCCACAGTACCGTGCCCGATGCCACCACCGGGAAGATGCCCGGCAGGATGCAGGAGAACATCACCACGACCGAGCGGAACGCGAGCCCGATGAAGACGGCGACGATGAGGAATTCAATCGTCAGGCCGTGGTTGAGCTTATCGATCATGTTGGCGCTGTTGCGCGCCGCAATCGCCGACAGACCAGTTACCGCGATCTCATAGCCGGGGTGTTCGGCGCGCACCTTGTCGAGTGCCTTGTCGAGCTTGTCGACCACAGGAAGGATTTCGCTTGAATCGAGATCGGGAACGCGCCCTGACACCACCACCGCATCCTGATCGGCCGAGATGAAGCGGCGGACCAGATGTTCCGGGATGACGCTGACATATTCCTTCAGCGTCGCGACGTCGTTGCTGCCGGCCTTCTCCGCGAGCCAGCGGCGCAGCGTTTCCAGCGACCAGACGTTGCCGACGCCGGCCGACTTCTCGACCATCGAGTGGACGTCGGCGATCGTCTTCAAGGTTTCCGGCGCGTAGAGCGAGGCGCCCTTGGGGAACTCGATCAGCACGTCGATCGGATTGGCGCCGGTGAGCTTGGCGTCGAGCCGGCTCGATGCCGCCACCGCCTGCCGCTTGTCCGGCACCTGATCGGCGAGCCGGTAGCGCGGCTCCAGCGTGGCGTAGATGTAGCCCAGCGCGCCGACGAAGATCAGCGCGATCAGGCTAAACATGCCGGGGCGGCTGACCATGCGCACCGCAATCCAGTAACAGAAATTGCGCAGCGCCTGCACGCCAGCGTCGGCGCTCTGGAATTTCACCGCAAAAATCTTCTCGTTGCGGACGAACAGCACGCCGAATACGGGCACCAGCGACAGCACGGCTACCAGCGCGATGATGGTGGCGGCAAGACCGGCCTCGCCGAATTTGCGGATCAGTTCGGAATCGGAGAATTGCAGCGCGATGAAGGAAATGCCGGCGGTGCCATGGGTCAGCACGCAGGCCGGGCCGACTACCAGCACGGCGTTGGTGAAGGCCTTCAGCTTGTCCTGGCCGGCAATGAGGCGGTCGCGCGCCGCGAACGTCAACTGCATGGAGTCCGAGAAGCTGATCACCATGATGAGCGGCGTCATCACGTTCAGGAACATGTTGAGATTGAAACCGGCCCACCCGAGGCCACCGAGCGCGAGCAGGATCGCGATGATCGGCGGGAAGGCCGCAACCACCATGAAAGATATCTTGCGGAAGAAGATGATCGCGATGATGCAGCCGGCCAGGATACCTAGAATGTTGTAGGTCAGCCCGTCGCGTTTGACCGCATTGCGGATCTCGAGCTGCATGACGGGAACGCCGGAAAGCTGGGCGTTGAGCCCGCTGCCGGAAAGATCCTCGGCCATGATCTTCCGCATTTCGCCGACCACCGTGCCGAGCTCGTTCGAGGAAACGACCTTCGGCTCCAGCGACAGCACGATCAGCGCCAGCGTGCCATCCTCGGACAACAGCTTGCCGCGAATGATCTCGTTGGTTTTGACGGTCTCGACGAACTTGTCGTAGGCGGCGCCCTGCGGCAGTTCGGGCGGGAACAGCGCGGCCGGCAACTTGCCGGGCTCCGGCGCCTGACGCGCCGAAAACAGCGAGACCAAGCCGCGCACGCCTTCGACCAGTTGCAGGTCGGTGACCATGTTGCGGATCTTTTCGAGGTTCTCGCGGGCCAGCAGCGTCTTGCCCTCGACCACGACCAGCACGTCGAATTCGGTCGCCGGAAAGCGCTTGGTCACGGCCTCATATTGCTTGAAGTCCTTGGAATCGGAGCGGAACAACTGGCTCAGCGAGTCGTCGATCTTGATGCGCTGGATGCCGAAGATCGCCGCCACGATCAGCACCGCGAGAATGACCATGGACAGGATCGGCGCCTTGACCGCGATCAGCCCCATGCGCTCGAGCCCGAAGGCGATGCTCTTGCCCTGCGGCGGCTCCTCTATGGCTGCGACGTGGACGCGACTTTCCGAGTTCTTGTCGAGCATACCCTGTCCAGTTCTCACGTCGGCCTGTTTGTGTAGCTTGGTTTTTTGTGCAGCTTGGTGGCGCGAATACGGCTTTGCCAGCCCCTATCCGATCGGCACTAGCCCTTGAAATCACGCGGTAAATTAACCGGCGCCGTTTTACAGGCCCGAACCTGATCCGGCAAGCGCGCGCGGCAGGGCAAATCGGCACGCAAATGTCGAAATTGCGCGTTAAGTCTCTGATTTGCCACACCTGCCAGCGTCACTGGCGGCTATCAGCGCGGTTCCGCTTTCGTCCTTCAGCGCCACGCCGGTGACCCGGCGCACGATGCCTTCACGCACCAACCACGCGATCTTGAAGGCGGCCTCATCGTAGCTCAGGCCTGCGCCGTGGATGTTGGATACGCAATTGCGCTTCTCGTCGGTGAGGCCGCTGCGCGGCGCAAAGGTCAGATAGGCGCCGAGACTGTCGGGAGCCGACAGGCCGGGCCGTTCGCCGATCAGCATCACCACCATCTGCGCGCCGAGCACGGCACCGATCTCATCGCCCAGCGCCACGCGTGCACCAGCAGCGACCACGACATGGCCACACCGGATCCCGGCCTCCGTCAGGCGCGGAGCAAGGTGGCGAACCAGCTCGACAGCGTGGACATTGACGGCCGCCGGCGACAGCCCGTCGCCGATCACGGTCACAACCCCGTTCGCACCGCCGCCTTGCTTTTCCAGCGCGTGCCGCGAATCCGGGTCGAGCATGCGTCCGAGATCGGGGCGGCGCAGATAGTCGCGCCGGTTGCGCGCCTGACTGGAAACCTCGCTGACCTGCAGGCCGAGGCCGGCCAATTCCGCAACGAGTTGCTGCGCATCGAATGCGGCATGCACGGCATCGCGCGCGCGTGCGTGGTCGAGGGCGAAGGCAAGCAGCGCCTCAGTCGGCATGCTGGCGCCGGAGCGGCCGAGTCCGACGCGCGCCGGGGTCAACTCCCGCAGGGCTTCGAGCGAGCGGGTCGGCGGTGTCGGCGTTTTCATGAGCCTTTACTCGGCAGGCACGGAGGCCTCACGCAGCCGGATCGAATAGTTCGACGCATTCTGCTGGCCGCCGGACGCCGCGCGCGCGAACTTGATCAGATGATGCGCGATCGTGGCCGAACCGATCAGCCCCTCGATATCGCCCTGCCTGAGTCGCCCGATCGCAAATTTCCAGAATACGCGCCTGTAATCGCTGAGCACCCCGACCTGCCAGAAGATGTTGCGCAGCATGATCAGCGCGCGCCTGATGTTGGGCCAGGTCTTCATCTCAGGCGCGACCGGCACCTTGATCCGGTTGGCGTAGGTGTAGTCGCATTGATACTGGTAGCGCGCATAGAGCTTCTCGGGCTGGAAGGCGACCTCCATGCATCGCTTCCAGGAATTGATGACCTGGTCGTAGGGCATCAGGAATTCGACGTTGGAATCGCGGCTCTCGTCATCGTTGAGCCGGCCTTCGCGCTCCAGCCGGTCCCACAGCGGCGTCTTCGGCAGCGCCTGCAGCAGATTGATCGTCAGCAGCGGAATCCGCGATTCATCGACGAAGTTGAGCAGTGCGTCCGCCGTGCCCGGCTTGTCGGTGTCGAGACCCATGATGATGCCGGAGACGACCTCCATGCCATAGGAATTGATGGTGTGGATGCCTTCGTGGATCGGGACCATCATGTTGTGGTCCTTGTGCATTGCGTGCAGCGCGTCGGGATCGGGCGTCTCGATGCCGCAGAACACGGTGACGAACCTCGCCTCGCGCATCTTCTCCAGAATCTCGGGCCGCTTGGCGATGTTCAGCGTCGCCTCGCAAGCCAGCCGCACGACGTAGCCCGTTCTCTTCTGCCATTCGATGAGATGCGGCAGCAGGTCGAGGGTAGCCTTGCGATTGCCGATGAAATTATCGTCGACGAAATACACGGTGTCGGTGATGCCGCATTCGCGCATTCTGTCCAGTTCGGCAACGATCTGCTGCGGCGTCTTCAGGCGCGGGTTGCGGCCATAGAGCCCGGGGATGTCGCAGAACTCACACTGATAGGGACAGCCGCTCGAATACTGGATGCTGCCAAGGAGATATTTCTTCACTTCCGCCAGCTCGTAGGCCGGAATCGGAAACTCCGTCATCGACAGGCGTTCACTGGTCGTCAGCACCACCTGCTGCTCGGGACGCGAAGGGTCGCGCGCCAGCCGCGCGATCAGCTCATTGGTGGCGTCGCCGAGTTCGCCGACATGGAGATAATCGAACGAGGGATAGTAATCCGGGCACGCGCTCACCGACGGGCCGCCGATCGCGACCGCAAGATCGAAGGCATGCGCGCGGCGGCAGATATCGTTCATCTGCTGGCGCTGGATGTGCATACCGCTGACGAACACCGCTTCCGCCCATTCGAAGTCTTCCGTGCTGGCGGGGCGAATGTTCTCGTCGATGAAGCGCACCTGCCAGTTTGCCGGGAGATAGGCCGCGATCAGGAGCAGGCCCTGTGGCGGCATGAAAGCCTTCACGCCAGCGGTCAGGGGATAGGCGTATTCGAACGTGCCGAAAGAAGACGTATAGCGCGGGAAGACGCACAGGATACGCCGTACCGTTCCAATGCCCTCAGCTCTCATCAAATTTCCTCAAGGCTGACATCAATTTAAGCACGACATTGAAAGTTGGACCAGAAATTCTTCAACATTGTGACTGTGACTTCTAACTCGCTTTGGGTTCAATTGGTTGCACGGAAATCTGCAGGCCGGAGTTCAGGCGATCAGCCGCGAGGCAAATTCGGGCAGCAGGCCGGCGTTGCCGGCAAGCCGGAAATTGCCGTCCGCGAGGCCTGAGCGGACCAGCCAATCGTCGAATTCGGGCGCTCGCTTCAAGCCGAAGAGGTCCCGGACGTAGAGCGCGTCATGAAACGAGGTCGACTGATAGTTCAGCATGACGTCGTCGGCGCCCGGCACGCCCATGATGAAGGTGACGCCGGCGGCGGCCAATAGCGTCAGCAGATTGTCCATGTCGTCCTGGTCGGCCTCGGCATGGTTGGTGTAGCAGACGTCGACCCCGAGCGGCAGGCCGAGCAGCTTGCCGCAGAAATGGTCCTCGAGGCCGGCGCGGATGATTTCCTTGCCGTCGTAAAGATACTCCGGACCGATGAAACCGACGACGCTGTTGACCAGCAACGGATCGAACGCGCGCGCCACCGCGTAAGCCCGCGCCTCGCATGTCTGCTGGTCGACATTGTGATGGGCGTTGGCCGACAGCGCCGAACCCTGCCCCGTTTCGAAATACATCAAATTGTCG
Organism: Bradyrhizobium sp. RDI18; assembly: GCF_043203335.1. Lineage (NCBI taxonomy): Bacteria > Pseudomonadati > Pseudomonadota > Alphaproteobacteria > Hyphomicrobiales > Nitrobacteraceae > Bradyrhizobium > Bradyrhizobium sp. RDI18. The sequence continues at coordinate 3,032,366 of NZ_JBICRN010000008.1, forward strand.
CCGACCGTGCCGCGGCGCAGCGACAGCCCCGCCTCACGCGCCTCGCGCAGCAGCGCGAGATCGACACCAAAACTGCGATTGGCAGCCTCCGTTCCCGCGACCGACTGGAATACCAGATCGACCGGCGCGCCCTGCCCGATCAATCCAAGCGTCGTGGTGACATGCGTGAGCACACAGCCCTGCGTCGGGATCTGCAGCCGCGAGATGATACCGTCGATCAGCCGCAGCAACTCGCCGATCACGGCCGGATCGTCGCTGGCCGGATTGATGCCGATGCAGGCATCGCCCGATCCCAGGAGGACGCCGTCGAGGATCGAAGCGGTAATGCCCTTGGCGTCATCGAAGGGATGGTTGGGCTGCAGCCGTACGCTCATCCGCCCCTTCAGGCCGATGGTGTTGCGAAAGGCCGAGGTCACGGCGCATTTCTTGGCGACCAGGATCAGATCCTGGTTGCGCATCAATTTTGAGACGCCGGCAGCCATTTCCGGCGTGATCCCGCGCGAGACCTTCGCCAAAGACTCGCTTGTTGCGGCATCGGAGAGCAGCCAGTCGCGGAAGCCGCCGACGGTCAGCGACGATATGGCGGCAAAGCCCGGGGCATCGTGGCTGTCGATGATCAGCCGGGTGACCTCGTCATCCTCATAGGGAATGACAGCCTCGTTGAGGAACTGCTTCAGCGGCACGTCGGCGAGCGCCATTCGCGCTGCGATCATCTGTTCCGCGCTATCGGCCGCGACGCCGGCAAGACGGTCGCCGGATCGCGGCGGCGTCGCTTTGGCGAGCAGCTCGCGCAAACCGTCGAACGCATAGGTGGTGGCACCGATGATCTGCCGATAGACCATGCTGACCTTCCTGCGCCGTCCTACTCCGTTGCCTGGCTAGTCTATGCCGGGCGGCCGGCCAAGGCTACAGGCCGCAATCAGCGGAGTGTCGGCATCGTCCGGGCATCGATCCGCTCGAGGCCGTGCGCGGTGGACGGGACCAGCCATCAGGGTCCCCGCCCGTGACTAATCCAGCGTACCAAAATGGCGGATCGAAAAGCTTATTTGATAAGCCACCGCGCTGAGCGCAAACAACATGTGGAATTTTGGGTTGCGCGTTCTCGCGGCTACCACGGACAGCAATATGAAGGCGCTGGTGGCGAAGAGATATTCCAGTCCCAGCGATCGCAGATGCGCTTCGCCCTTTATCCAGGTATCGACCACATCGAGGGCTTCCGTGAGGGCCGCAAAACCAAAGAACCAGCGGCGGCGGGAGAGAAAGTAATCCTCGTAACCCTTATATTCATCGAGATCCTGCGGGAAAAGCAGGACACTCAGGAAATAGTACATCGATGCGTAGACGCAAACGAAGAAGTAAAGGCCATACGTCCAGTGCTGGATGTGGCTCAGCCGAAACTCCCACCACCAGAACGCGACCACGTTCAGGAGCGCCCAGGCGACCCAGCCAAGATGTACAGGCCAAATCGGATAGCGACCGGGGTGCTGGACCAATGCCGCGATGCCACTGACCAGACGCGTGACGCTCAGCCCGAGGATCAGGGCGATCAGCACGCGCACGTGGAGATAGAGGTCGAGATTGCCCGGCAAGGCGGCACTTTGAGTCATGAGTCCCAATTCTCACGCATAATCGAAGCAGCGCGGCGCCACCTTCGCCGTGCTCGCTGTCTAACTAGCTTGATTCGCGCCACGGCTGCTTGCCAATGCGAACCGTCCTTCGGAGGATCAGGCGGGCTGCGCCGTCATGGCCGGCTCGTCTTGTCGGGCAGTTGCGGGGCCCGGGGCATCTTCCGCCGCGCCAGCCACCTCCAATTGCGCGTATATACCAAGGCCCGTTGCAGTCGCACCAAGCTGCCGAATTTTCCCGACGAGGCATCCCGCGACATCCGAGTAATCGTTTGAAGTTACTCGATGATTTGCCGTCAGTTGCGGTTTCACGAACTTCGCGCGTTAAGACATTCTCCACCAAAATTCAGCACATTGCCTACGCTGACGGCATTCACTGGATCTCATCCGGCGTGCCGATACGGCTGAATTTCCCCTACTTATTTTGGTGACACCATGGCTTCCCGATTTTCGCTTGCAGCCAAATTGTATTCGATCTTCGCGCTGTTCGCGTTGCTCGTCGCAGCCATCACGGCCTTGTCCGATTACAACACCCGCCAGAATGCGGCCCTCACCGAAGAGGTCTCGATCGCGAGCCGCGCCGCGCTCAATGTCGAGCGCATCAATTCGCTGGTCTATGCAGTCGTGATGGAATCCCGCGGCATCTACATGTCGCCGGAACCCGCCGTGGTGAAGAAGTACGGCGACGGGCTGCTCAAGTTCAACGAGCGCATCCTTGATGTCGTGAAGAACTGGGAAACGCTGGTCCAGGCCGACGACGCCCAACAGTTCGCCACCTTCAAGAAGCGCATCGAACAGTTCGTCGACTTCCGCAAGGAGCTGGTTCGTCGCGGCGTCGAGATCAACGGGGCTGCGGGGCGTGAATGGGGCGACAACGATGCCAACCGCCAGGTGCGCACCGCGCTGAACAAGGATCTCGAGGCGCTCTCCAAGGTCTACGCCGAACGCAGCAGGAGGCTGGCCGAGCAGACCGACACCAATCATACGATGGCATTTATCCTGACTTGCCTCGGCGTGCTGGCGCTGGTGGTAGTCGTCCTCGGCGTGCTGATCATTTCCCGTTCGATCGCGCGCCCGCTCTCGGTCATCACCGCAACCATCAAGCAGGTTGCCGACGGCGCCGAAGGCGTCGAGGTTCCGCATGCTGAACGCGCCGACGAAATCGGCGCGCTGGCCCGTGCCATCAAGATCTTCCAGGAAGCGATGGATCGCAACCGCAACCTCAATTCGCAGGTGCTGGAGGATTCCAGGGCGCGTGACGAGCGCACCCGCCACATCGAAGCCTCGGTCGATGCGTTCCGGGAAGCGATCGGCGGCGTACTGCGCGCGGTCACCGACAATGCGACCGCGATGCGCGGTACCGCCCAGACCATCGCCAGCGTCTCATCGGAAGCAAGCGGACGCGCGGTGGCCGCCAACGGTGCGACCGAACAGGCCTCCAGCAACGTCTCCGCCGTCGCGAGCGCTGCCGAAGAGCTTTCCGCTTCCGTCGAGGAAATCGGCCGCCAGGTGCGCCAGTCGGCCAACGCCGTTGAGCAGGCGGGCCAGCGCACCGAGAAATCGGTCTCCGAAATCGAGGGGCTTGCGGCTGCGACCCAGCGCATCGACGGCGTGCTCAACCTGATCCAGGCGATCGCCGAGCAAACCAACCTTCTCGCGCTCAACGCAACGATCGAAGCCGCGCGCGCCGGCGACGCCGGCCGCGGCTTCGCCGTGGTCGCCCACGAGGTGAAGGCGCTGGCCGAGCAGACCGCCAAGGCGACCGCCGAAATCGGCCAGAACGTCGGCCTGATCCAGACGTCGACCAAGACCTCCGTCGAGGCGGTCCGCGAGATCGGCGCCGCCGTGCGCGACATCAACGAGGTGACTTCCATCATTGCCAGCGCGATCGAGCAGCAGGATGCGGCGACCCGTGAAATCTCGGCGAACGCACAATTGGCGGCGCAGGGCAACGGAACGCTGGTCGTCAATATCGGGTCGCTCAGTGACGCCATCGGCACGACGAGCACGGCGGCGACTTCGGTCCTTACGGCATCCAGCGAGCTGACGGCCACGGCCGAAACGCTGTCACGCGAGGTCGAAAAATTCTTCCGCAACCTGCGCGCCGACGCGTCGGAGCCGCCGCGGCGGACCGGCACCTAAGCCGACGGCAATTCAGGCTTGCGCCAGAGTGTGAGGCGCCCCCGGCTCCGGAAAGTTCGCCAAGGCTCCGGATTGGCACTGAATCTGCTGACACGCCGATCTCCGCGCTGCGAAATCGGCCGACAAAAAAATCAGCCCCCTGTCGGAATCCCCTCCCCCGTTCGTCCTCCGGGGTGAGCCCACGCAAGAGGGGTACCGGCTCATTGAAACCAACCAACAAGGACATCCGCAATGACTTCCATCACGCCGTTCCTCTGGTTCGATAACAACGTCCCCGAGGCTGTCGCCTTCTACAAATCGGTGTTTCCCAATGCAAAGGTCGAAACCGTCAATGACTTCATGGCGACGTTCGAACTGGAGGGGCAGAGGTTCAACGCCCTCAATGGCGGCCCAAAATTCAAGTTCAACGAGGCGGTTTCCTTCGTCATCAGCGTCGAGAGCCAGGAAGAGGTCGATTACTTCTGGAATAGGCTGACCGCCGACGGCGGCGAGGAATCGAAATGCGGATGGCTCAAGGACAAATTCGGCCTGTTCTGGCAGGTTGTACCCACGGTCCTCGGCCGTTACCTCGGCGATCCCGATCGCAAGAAGGCCGATCGCGCCATGCAGGCCATGCTGAAGATGCAAAAAATCGTCATCGCCGACCTCGACAAGGCATATGCCGGCTGAACCCGACAAATACTCGCGGGGGATGCCGACCGACCGGCTCCCCGGAATTCGGGTGGGATAGCGAGTTAGGATGCCACTCGCATGGGTCTCTTCTTGGCCCTTTTTGGAAGTGAGTAGTCGCGCGGGCGGTCGGCCGCGGCAAAGCGGACTTCATCCGCCATCGCGCTCAGGTCCAAAAATGACCCGACTCGGACATCGAGACTAACCCGACAAGGTGTCTCCCGCGTCGAGCCAGCCGCCCGCGCTTCCCGACATGTCCTCCATCGCCGTGCTGCCGATTGAGAACATGAGCGCGACCCGGAGCAGGAATATTTCGCCGACGGCATGGTGGAAGACATCATCACGGGACTGTCGCGTTCAAAATCCCTGACGTACAAAGGCAAAGCCGTCGATATCGAACAAGTCAGACGTGAACTTGGCGTGCGTTAAGCGCAGCAAGGGCAGCGTGCGTAAATCCGGTAACAGGGGTGGACTGCACCCCTCAAGTGAGACACGATAATCTCGGTGACAGGCATTCCGAGGATGACCTGTGGCAGCAAGAGGGAAGAACCGTCAGTTTCCGACGGCGTACAAACTGAAGGCGATCAAGCGTGTCGAGCAAGGCGAAGCCGTTCTGCCTGTGGCTCGCGAGCTTGGGATATCCCGCAAGATCCTGCACGACTGGATCAAGGCTTGGAAGGCGCATGGGCCGGAGGGATTGAACCGCAAGCCGGGACCGAAGCCTGGCCCCCGGAAGCTAAAAGCTCCAGCAACCTATGACGACAAGCGGTCTGCACTGGCGCGAGCGAATGCCCGCATCGCCGAACTCGAACGGCTGGTCGGCCGCCAACAGATGGATCTCGATTTTTTTCGGCAGGCCTTGCGCGCATTGGAGCGGCCGGTAGCGCAAGGCAAACCCGCATCCGCATCATCGAAGTCATCCAAGCCATGACATCGGAGGCAACGGATTCCAACGCCGACGTGCAACGGCTCTGCAGCTTGGCCGGGCTGCCGCGCGCGACCTATTACCGGCATCTCAACAGACGCAGTCGTGAGACGGCCGACTGCGAGTTGCGCGACCAGCTCCAACGCATTTGCCTAAAGCATCCGTTCTACGGCTACCGGCGCGTGACAGCGACCATCCAACGCAAAGGCATGATCGTAAATGCCAAGAAAGTGCTCAGGCTCATGCGCGAGGACAATCTTCTCGCACAGCGCAAGGCGCCATTCCTGAAGCCACCTGCACAGCGACCAAGGGACATCGTCGTGGTGCCCAATCTCGTGCGCGGCCTGGTACCGTCCGCTCCTGATCAGATCTGGGTCGCGGACATCACCTACGTCCATCTCGCCAAGACCTTCGCCTATCTCGCGGTCATCCTCGACGCCTTCTCGCGCAAGGCGGTTGGCTGGGCCTTCGAGAACACGCTCGATGCCTCACTCGCGATCGCGGCATTGGACAGGGCAATCGAAGCCCGCAAGCCGCAGCGCGGCAGCCTGATCCACCACTCCGATCGCGGCGTGCAATACGCCTCGATCGCCTATCGCCAAATATTGGCGGATCGTGACATCACGATCAGCATGAGCAGGCCGGGCAACCCGTTCGACAACGCCAAGGCTGAGAGCTTCATGAAGACGCTCAAGGCCGAAGAGGTAAACGGCAAGGCGTTCTCCGACATCAGAGACGCGCGCCGCCGGATCGATAGCTTCATCGCGGACGTCTACAACAAGGAACGCCTGCACTCGGCGCTCGGCTATCAATCACCCCTTGAGTTCGAAGCCGCGTTCGCGCAAAACAAGGCACGATAACCCGTCGTGGCAACCGCACTGTCACCGAGATTATCGTGTCTCACTTGAGGGGTGCAGTCCAGGCAGTGTGATCGGAGCGATATCACCCGGATTCAATCGCTTTCCCGAAGTCAATCGCGCTCAAGTTCAAGCAAACAGGAAATCACGTTCGGTGAGAGCGACCTGGCTATGAACGACTACATCGTTGCCTGAACTGAACGTGATCGTGCTTTCGTGGGTTGTTGGATCAAAGGCAGAGATGCTGAGCTGACTGAAGTCATCGATGCCCAAGGCACTCACATCAATGTGGTCGGTGCCCCAATTTGATCCCGCTACACCCTGACCAAAATCCTCGATCTTGTCGTGGCCGTTGTTGAAATTGAAAACGAACGTGTCGTTGCCACCTCGAGCGTTGCCAAGGATGACCTGCGCGTCACCCCACATGTCATCGTTTCCAGCGCCGCTGATCAGCTTATCATTCCCGCCACAAGCGTTGCCGGACATTGTCTGGGCATCACCGACGAGAGTGTTGCTATATGTGCCGGCCGGAAGCGGAATTACGAGATTACCCCCTTTGAGTGTATCATTGCCGCCCTGAGCTTTGTCGGACATGGTCAGGGCATCGCCATAGGCTAAATTGTCGGCAGTACCACTGCTGGCGCCCCCTATAAACGTATCGTCGCCGCCAACCGCGCGATCCCCCATATTGCCTCCGGCATCACCGTAGAAAATATTGTGGCGCTCGTCAGCATCGGCTTGGAAAGTATCATTGCCGCCATGGGCACGATCGGACATGTTGGCGCCGACATCGCCGTAGAAAGTAACATCGCACTGAACGCCATTAACATCCGTAACGGTATCTTTGCCGCCGATCGCATGGCCGCTCATGCTGGTGCCAGCGTCGCCGTAGATAGTGTAGTTGGTCTCAGTACCGTCGATCGAAAACGTATCACTGCCGCCTGCGACGCGCCCGGACATGTTTAAGCCGGCGTCGCCGTAGAAAAAGCAAATACTCCTAACGTCGCGGGACGTAAAGATGTCGTTGCCGCCCACGGCGCGGCCGAGCATTTGTCCGCCAGCATCGCCATACATGTTCAGATTGATTGCGGAAATACCGGTTTGGTTCATGCTCAACGTGTCATTGCCGCTGACCGCGTGACCGGAAATATTCCCGCCGGCATCGCCATACATGTTCAGATTGACGACGCCCCCGCCGATCTCAGCGCTTAGTGCGTCGCTACCGCCGAGCGCGTGGTTGGAAATATTCTCACCGGCATCGCCATACATATTCAGATTGACGGGGTCTGAAAATGAAGCAGCGATTTGCGCCCTCAGTGCATCATCGCCTCCCACCGCGCGATCGGAAATATTTTCACCGGCATCGCCATATAGGTTTCCGGACCCGTTGGTGAGTAGCGTGTCGTCACCGCCACGTGCCCTATCGAGCAAATTCAGGCCGGCATCGCCGAATAGGTCATTCGTCGGATCGGTACCTATCAGGGTCTGGTTCCCGCCGCGTTGTTTTCCACTTAAAGAATTACTTGTGTCGCCAAAAAGGATGGCCATAGACGCCTCCTATTATGCGTATTGCTTGCAGTTATTATTGCCTCCAATGAGATCCGCTTGAACGTGGGCCGAAAGCTCATCCCTTCCGCTCCACAATAAATAATGGGTATTAAATAATCGCAGAGTCAAATAACATTTAATTGTGATTTAAAGTCAGATCTATCTCCGGATGCTGCTCGTCATGGGGCAATGGGCCATCCGCTACGCGCGCAAACACGGAACCCGGAAGCGGCCGTGGCTCGGCCGATGGTTGGAGCACGACCCACTGCTCATTCCAGTGTCATATTGGCCCGTCAAATTCACCCTGCTCCATGACCTCGTCGGAGATCAGTTTGGCGAACTCAGCGGGTGACCCGCCAAGAGCCGTGCCGCCTCGCATGCGGAGACAGTGCAGGCAAACATAGCACGGCTCGACTAGACGTTCAGTGAGCCGTTTCACTTCCATGGGGCACGAATGACCGCAATTGGCACTTTTCGGACCTGGGGCGATATCCGACCTGAGTCCGCAAAACGCTGCAAAGCGGACCCGCATCAAGCCACGTTCACTCGGTTAAGCCGACCGCACGGTCGCGAGAAACTTGCCGACCTCGGCCTTGAGCCGCTTGTTTTCGTTGGAGAGCAGTTGCGCGTTGGCCAGCACCTGTGACGACGCCGTGCCGATTTGGCCGGCGCCACGGTTGACGTCAGCGATGCTGGTCGCGACCTGGGTCGAGCCCACTGCCGCCTGCTGCACGTTGCGCGCGATTTCCTGGGTGGCAGCGCCCTGCTCCTCGATGGCGGCAGCGATCGCCGCGGCGATTTCGGAAACCCGGCCGATGGTGCCGCTGATCTCCTTGATGGCGTGCACCGATTCCTGCGTCGCCGACTGCATCTCGGCGATCTGGGTCGAGATTTCGCTGGTTGCCTTGGCGGTCTGGGTGGCGAGCGCCTTGACCTCCTGGGCAACCACCGCAAAGCCGCGGCCGGCGTCACCGGCGCGGGCGGCCTCAATGGTCGCGTTCAGTGCCAGTAGATTGGTCTGCTCGGCGATCGTGGTGATCAACCTGGTTACGTCGCCGATGCGGTTTGCCGCCTCCGACAATTCGATGATCCGGGCGTCGGTCTTTTTGCGCCTGAACGACGGCCTCGTTGGCGATCCGGTTGGAATTCGCAACCTGCCTGCCGATTTCATTGACGGAGCTGGCCATTTCCTCGGTGGCGGACGCCACCGACTGCACGTTGCTGGAAGTCTCCTCGGAAGCCGCGGCGACCACGGTGGAAAGCTCCTGGGTGGCCACGCTGCTCTTGGTCAGGATCGCGGCGGAATTTTCCAATTCGGCCGAGGCTGAGCCAACGTTCTCGACGATATTGCCGACCGCGATCTCGAAACTCTCGGCCAGGTTATGAAGCTCAGCACGGCGGGCCGATGCCAGCTCGCGGTTCTTTTCCTCGCGCTCCGCCGTCTCGCGTTCGGCCTTGGCGATCGCCTGCACCTTGAATTCCTGGATCGCGTGCGCCATCTGGCCGACTTCATCGCGGCGCTCGAGGCCGGGCAGTTGGACCTCGAAATGCCCAGCGGCAAGTTCGCGCATCGCCCTCGACATCGCCACGACGGGACGGGACGTACTTCGACCGATCAAAAACGAAACCAGGATACCGGCAAGTGCAACCACCAGAAGCGCGGCCGTCAGCGTCATCTGCTGTTGCTCGAGCTTGATCCCGGCACGGGCAATCTCGCGATCCTTGCTCTCGCTGCTATGGGCGATCAGGTCATCGACCAGCTTTTCAATGACGGCAAAATTGCGCTCTGCACCCATGATGAATATCAGCGCCGAACCGGCGTCGCCGTCGGCCATCTCGATCGCGTTTTTCGATTGCTTGAGATAGCCCGCGACCGCAGCTTTCAGCTTCTCGAATGTTTCCGGACTGAACCCGCCCTTGATACTTTCTACGGCCTTCAGCGCGTCCGAAATCTTGCCGGCCGCCACGGAAGCTTCCTTGGCGACCTGCACAATTTTCTTCTCGTCCTTTTCGTTGGCTGCCGTGGCAGCAAGACGATAGAGCTTGGCGTGCGCCGTCCACACCGTTGTGGTGAGATCGTTGGCCAGCTCCGATTGCCGGACCGGACCGGACACCAAAGCGTCCACGGCGGCCTGATCTCGACCGCAGCGTTTGTAACGCATAGGCGCCGAGCCCGATCAGGACGGCGATCAGGAACGCCGGAGCGAGCTGGACTTTCCATGAAAGGCCAATGTTCTTGATCCAGCCGAGCATGTCACCCCTTCAGCGCGGCGATCACCGCACAACCACGCAAACGCTTGATCGGGGTCAGAGCTTGTAGACGCCCGCACAGACGGCCGTATTATCCAGCTTCTCGCAGTACATTTCCTTCGGCTCGACCTTCTTGCTCACCGGATTGACGAACTTGTAATCCTGCCAGAACGAAGGCTGCTTGGCGGCGAGTTCGACGCGTTCCTTGACGTAGAGCTTGCCGTCGACATCCTGGGCGTCGATCAGATCCTTGCCGACGAACTTCTCGTTCGAGCCGTGAGCCAGCACTTTGCCGTCGAGCTGATAGACCACGACATAGAGATCGCGGTCGCGGAACTTGCTGGCCTTGTTGGTGATCTCGGGATACGCCTTTTCGGGTCCCTGCTCCTTGATGAAGGTAACGGCCTGCTTGACCATGGCAATGGCTTCATCCTTGCTTGCGCCGCCGCCCGCGCTGGCGCTACCGCCGAAAACAAGCATGGCTGCCACGGCGGAAACGAAAGGCTTTGTTGACCAATTGTTCACGATTATCTCCTGGCTAGGTGGACGCAACTTGCAGGCGCGGATCCGCGCACGTCATGCTGGCAACAAAAGTGCAAACCATGCGTTAAAGTGCCTATCCGTAGTGCAGCGGAGATTAGCGCGGCTTAGCCGCTGCGGCAGGACAACCAATTCTTAAGAAGTCCGGCACCGAGGCATTGCAGCCTCATTCCACCAGCAGCACGTCCACAGCGACGTTGAGCTTCTGCTTGGGCGATCCGACGATGATGCCGTCGACCGGCGAGACGTCGGAGAAGTCCCTGCCGATCGACAGGACGATATGATCGTTCTCGACCAGGAGGTCGTTGGTCGGATCGAAGCCGACCCAGCCGAGCTCGGCGCCGCACCAGACCGAGACCCAGGCGTGGCTGGCGTCGGCGCCCTGCAGGCGCGGTTGGCCGGCGGGCGGAACGGTGCGCAGATAGCCGCTGACATAGGCCGCCGGCAGGCCGAGCCCGCGCAGGCCCGCAATCATCACATGGGCAAAGTCCTGGCAGACGCCGTGGCGCTTCTCGAACACTTCCTTAAGCGGCGTCGAAATCACGGTGGCCTTGGAGTCGTACCTGAAATCGCTGCGGATGCGGCGCATCAGGTCGACGGCACCCGTGAGGATGCCGCCGCCCCGCGCGAAGCTTGGCGCGGCATAGGCAGTGAGCGGCGCCAGCACCGGCACCAGCGAGCTCGCAAAGACGTATCCGACCGGCGAAGCCGGGCCGAGGCTGGTAGCCTCAAAGGCCACATCGCGGATGCGCTCCCAGGGCGGGCTGGGCGCCGTGCGACCAGGCGCCAGACGCGCGACCGAAACCCGTGAGCGGGAATCGATCCGCAAATTGCGATGCGCGGTCTCGATCAGCACGCTCTCGGTATGCGTTCCGAAAAAGTCCCGCCGCACCGTGCGTTCGGCCGGCCGCGGCCGGATCTCGACCGCGTGCGAGATCAATTGTTGCCCGTCGCCGGTTCGCGGCTCCAGCCGCAGCGAGCAGCGCGCAAAACTCACCGGGCTCTCGTAAGCGTAGGTCGTGACGTGACGGATGTCGTAGATCACGCGAGGCCCGTGAGCTTCTCCGGCCGGCTCGCATTAGGCCCGTGCGGGAAGTAATGCAGGCCGATGGCGTCGGCCAGATTGAGCAGATCCTGTTCGAGTGCAAACAGCGCTTTCACATCGAGCGTGGCAGCCTCCGCCGTCGTCAGCGTTGCCTGCAATGCCACCGCCAACCGCTGCGGCCGCTCGATCAAACCATGTTCCTTCAGACTTGGCAGCGCCGCGATGTGGTCGTTGAGCGCTGCGACCTGAAAGGCGACCGAGCGCGGATTATAAGGATCGAGCACGGCGAGGTCGCGAACCGGCGCCAGCGCCGGCCCGACCAGATAGCGCGAGCGGTAGGTGATCTGGCAATCCACCAGCGTCAACAGCACGTCGAGGTCGTCGTCGCCCGCTTCGTCATAGGCGAACTGCCGCGCGAACCGCGCGGTGTTGATAGCGCGCTCGGCGCGGCGGCCCATGTCGAGGAAGCGCCATCCGGCGGCGCGGTTCATGTTCTCCTGCGCCAGGCCGGCAAGGCTCGCCAACTCCTGCAGCGTCAATTCAGCGGCGCTGACGATGCTGTCGTCGTCGTCGACCTGCAGCGCAAGGCGCTCCACCATCTCGGTGATGATCTGCCAGGCGTCGGGTGAAAGCCGCTCGCGCAACGAACTCGCAGTTCGCTGCACCGATCGCACCAGCGAAAGTGCAGAACCGAACTTCTCCTCGCTCTGCAGCGCTTCCGCGATGACCCGCGCCGGATTGGTCCGCGTCGCCTGCGAGGTGGCGGCCCAGGTCACGAGAATCCGCTGGATACGCTCGACCGAATGCAACGCGGTCGACGCTCCCTTGGCGGGATCGCGCGTCGAGGTGCCAAGCGCGCGGATCAACCGCAGCGTCGCCTCGGCGCGTTCGAGATAGCGGCCGAGCCAGAACAGATTATCCGCGGCACGGCTCGGCACCACGCCGGCGATCCGCCTGATCCGCACTGTGTCGGCGCCGGGCAACAGCGTCGCCGACGCTACGGCCTTGTCGGACACCACCCAGACATCCGCCGACCGCACGCCGTCGCCCATCGACACCGCGCGGGCATCCGCCTTTTCGGCAATCCGGCAGAACCCGCCGGGCATGATGGTCCAGCCTTGTGGAGTCGCCGCGGCAAACACCCGGAGCACGAACGGGCGCGGCGTGATCCGACCTTGCTCCCACACCGGCGTGGTCGACAGGCGCACCAGTTCCTGGCCGACATAATCGATGCCGCGGTCGGTGATCGCCTGCCGGAGCCGGTCGCGCTCGGCTGGCGGCAACTCGCCGGCAAGCACGGGCGCATGGCCGGCAAAGCCGGGAACGGCCCGGCCATAGGCGCCCTCGATGACGAAATCCTCCAGCCGCGACAGCACTTCCTCACGCGCCGATTTCTGGCCACACCACCACGTCGCGATGTGCGGCATAATCAAGGTCTCGCCGAGCAAGCGGCGGCATAGGCTCGGCAGGGATCAAGCAGCGCCCTCGCCTCCAATACGCCCGAACCCGGCATGTTGGCGACGACGACGCCGTCCTTGCGCAGCACATCGATCAGGCCGGGCACGCCGAGATGCGACGAGGCATCGAGCTCCAGCGGATCGAGGAAAGTGGAATCGACGCGGCGCAGCAGCACGTCGAGCCGCTTCAAGCCCGCGACGGTACGGATATGGATGCGGTCGCCGCTAACGGCGAGATCGTCGCCCTCGACCAGGAGAAAGCCGAGATAGCGCGCCAGCGTGGCGTGTTCGAAATAGGTTTCGCTGAAGGCGCCCGGCGTCAGCAAACCGATGCGCGGCTCGTCGCGGTCGGCGCTGGCGCGGAGCGAATCGCGGAACGCTTCGAAGAACGGCGCCACGCGCTCGACGTTCATCGACTTGTAGAGATTGGAAAAGGCGCGCGACAGCACCAGGCGGTTTTCCAGCGCGTAGCCGGCGCCCGAGGGTGCCTGCGTGCGGTCGTTCAGTACCCACCAGCGGCCGTCGGGGCCGCGGCCGACATCGGCGGCGTAGAAGTGGAGATGACGCCCGCCGGGTGGTTTGATGCCGCAGACGGCGCGCAGATATTCATTGCTGCCGGCAATCGCGGCCGCGGGCACTGCACCATCGCTGACCAGCCGGGCCTCGCCATAGAGATCGCGCAGGATCGTTTCAAACAATTGGGCGCGCTGCGCGATACCCGTGGTGAGCTGCTGCCAATCGGCCTCGTCGATGATCAGCGGCAGATGGCTGAGCGGCCACAGCCGGTCGGCGGTTTCGCCGGGCGCACGATAGGTGACGCCGGCCTCGCGCAGATGCCGGTCCGCGGAGGCGAAGCGGCGTTCGATATCTGGCGGCGAAAGCGCTGAAAAGGCATCGAAAAAGCGGGTCCAGGCCGCGCGCGGCGCGCCATCAGGCCCGATATATTCGTCGGGAGTGCCGGGCAGCCGCGCGTAGTCGCGCATCCATTGCGCCATCCGGCGCTGGCCCGGACGGGCCTTGCTCTCCTGACTGTTGCCTTGGCCTGACATTCCGATTCCCCGAGACCGTCGCTTCCGATTAGATCAGGAGCGGCGTCCTCAAGTCGAGCGTCAAAGGGAATTCAATTGTGCGTTCCTCGGGCGGCGGCTCGATCCGCCCCGGGGTGTGGCCGTGATCCTGAAACCGGGCCAGCCGCCGCGCCTCCGCCTCATAGGAATTGACCGGCTTGGTATCGTAATTGCGGCCGCCGGGATGGGCGACGTGATAGACGCAGCCGCCGAGCGAACGGCCGTTCCAGCTATCAATCAAGTCAAATGTCAGGGGCGCGTGGACCGGGATGGTCGGATGCAGCCCCGAGGCCGGCTGCCAGGCCTTGAAGCGGACCGCCGCGACTGCCTCGCCCGAGCGGCCGGTAGGTGTCATCGGCATCCGCCTGCCGTTGCAGGTCACGACGTGGCGTCCCTCGACAAAGCCGGTCGCCTTGACCTGCAGGCGCTCCACGGAAGAATCGACGTAGCGCACAGTGCCGCCGGCAGAGCCCTCCTCGCCCAGCACATGCCAGGGCTCCAGCGCCTGACGCAATTCCAGCGCGACGCCGCCGTGATGGACACGGCCGAACACCGGAAAACGGAATTCGAGCTGTGCCTGATACCATTCCGCCGAAAAGTCGTAACCGGATAGCTTGAGCTCATCGAGCACGCCCAAGAAATCCTCCCAGAGGAAATGCGGCAGCATGAAGCGATCGTGCAGCGCAGTTCCCCAGCGCACGAACTTACCCTGCTGCGGCTCGCGCCAGAGCTTTGCGATCAGCGCGCGGATCAACAATTGCTGCGCCAGCGACATCCGCGGGTCGGGCGGCATTTCGAGCGCGCGGAATTCGACCAGCCCGAGACGGCCGGTCGGCCCATCAGGCGAATAGAGCTTGTCGATGCAGATTTCGGCGCGATGGGTATTGCCGGTTATGTCGACGAGGATATGCCGGAACAGCCGATCGACCAGCCATAGCGGGGCCTCGATATCGGGCGGCGGCACATGCGAGAGCGCGATTTCGAGTTCATAGAGCCCGTCGTGCCGTGCCTCGTCGATACGCGGCGCCTGGCTGGTCGGGCCGATGAACATGCCGGAGAACAAATAGGACAGCGACGGATGCCGCTGCCAGTACAGCACCAGGCTCTTCAGCAAATCCGGGCGGCGCAGGAACGGCGAATCCTGCGGGGTCGAGCCGCCGACCACGACATGATTGCCGCCGCCGGTGCCGGTGTGGCGGCCATCGACAAGGAAGCGGTTGGCGCCGAGCCGGACTTTCGCGGCGTCTTCATACAGGCCGAAGGTGATGTCGACCGCCTCGCGCCAGCTTTGCGCCGGCTGGACGTTGATCTCGATCACGCCGGGATCGGGCGTCACCTTGATGACCTCGACGCGTGGGTCATAGGGCGGACCGTAGCCCTCGACATGAACCGGGATCTGCATCTCCTCGGCAGCCGCTTCCACCGCCGCGATCAGGTCGAGATAGTGTTCGATCTTCTCGACCGGCGGCATGAAGACGCACAACACGCCGTCGCGGATTTCGACCGAGATTGCCGTGCGCACCGGCTTGGATTTGCGCTTTGCTTTCGGCGCATGCGCTGGCCTTGGCGCGCCCCCTGCTCCGGGCTCCTCATCTTCGGCCGCCAGTTCGAGCCGCGGATCCATCGGATCCTGCTCGACCAGGTAAGGATATTCTTCCGGCGGAACATGCGGCAGCGACGCCATCGGCAGCCGGAGCCCGAGCGGGGAATCGCCTGGGATCAGAAACAAATGGCTGCGCCGGAATTGCCAGCGCTCGCTCATCCAGCGAGGATCATCGGCGTGCGCATGCTGGATCGGCAGCACGAACCCTTTCGGCTTGTCGAGCCCTTCATCGAACACACGCGCCATGCGTGATCGTTCTTCGGGATCGGACAGCTTGGAATCGCCGGGATCGACATTGACCGGAAGTGCGGCCTCCTTTTGCAGCCAATGCACGGGGTCTTCGTGTGCCGGCATCAGGTAGCTGGCGTCGAGGCCGAGCCGCTTCGCGATGCCTTCCATCAGTCGCCGGGCGTCTGCGACATCGGCTTTGTGCGGGTTCTCGATCTCTGCGATCAGCTCGGCATTCTTCCAGATCGGCACGCCGTCCTTGCGCCAATAGAGTCCGAACGCCCAGCGCGGCAGGCTTTCGCCCGGATACCATTTGCCTTGCCCGTAATGCAGTAACCCGCCCGGCGCGAAACGCGCACGCAGCTTTCGAATCAACTCATCCGCCAGCGTCTGCTTGGTCGGGCCGATGGCAGCGATGTTCCATTCCGGCGATTCCAGATTGTCGATCGAGACGAAGGTCGGCTCGCCGCCCATGGTCAGCCGCACGTCGTCGCGCCTGAGATCGGCGTCGACCTGCTCGCCGAGCCGATCGAGCCGTGTCCAGGACTCTTCGGAGAACGGCCGCGTGATCCGCGGTGCCTCGCGGATACGCCTGACGCTCATCTCGAAACCGAATTCGACGTTGGCGAAGCCGGCGCTGCCGGAGATCGGCGCCGCCGAGCGGTAGTGCGGCGTGGCAGCGACGGGGATATGCCCCTCGCCCGTCAGCATGCCCGAGGTGACGTCGAACCCGATCCAGCCGGCGCCGGGAAGGTAGACCTCCGCCCATGCGTGCAGATCGGTGAAATCGCTTTCGACCTCGCGCGGGCCTTCGACCGGATCGATATCGGGACGCAACTGCATGAGGTAGCCCGAGACGAAGCGCGCGGCGAGGCCGAGATGCCGCAATGCCTGGATCAACAGCCACGCGGAATCGCGGCACGAGCCGGAACCGCGCGCCAGCGTCTCCTCCGGCGTCTGAATGCCCGGCTCCATCCGGATGACATACTTGATCTTCTTCTGAAGCTGAGCGTTGAGCTCGACCAGGAAATTGACCGTGCTGTCGGCCTCGCGCGGAATCTCCTTTAAGTAAGCCGCGAACAACGGCCCCTGCTCGGAGGTCGCGAGATAGGGCGCGAGCTCGGTCTTGAGATCGTTGCCGTACTGGAACGGAAAGGCGTTTGCGGAGGGCTCGACGAAGAAATCGAAGGGATTGACGACCGTCATCTGCGCGGTGAAATCGACTTCGATTTTCAGCTCGGACGCCTTCTCCGGAAAGACGAAGCGCGCCAGCCAATTGCCCTGCGGATCCTGCTGCCAGTTCACGAAATGATTGGTTGGCGTCACCTTGAGCGAATAGCTCAGGATCGGCGTCCGCGTATGCGGCGCCGGACGCAGGCGAACGGTCTGAGGGCCGAGATCGATCGGTCGGTCGTATTTGTAGTGCGTGACGTGGTGTAGTGCGACGAAGATCGACACGGACCGGAGACTCCAGCGGCTTTTTTAAGCAGAACACCGGTTCCGGGCAGGATCAAGCATTAACAACGGGCACGAGGTGCCTATGGGAAGTGCGACTCCACCGTCGTCCCTGCGAACGCAGGGACCCATACGCCGCGGCCGGCGTAAGGGGCACGCGGGGGGACAGCTTTGCTTCAACGACTTCGAGCGGTGGTTATGGGCCCCTGCGTTCGCAGGGGCGACGGCAGAGTTGTGCAAGAACTACATCGTTGCCCCAAGCACCCACGGCGCGAATTCGGCGCCGCCGAAATCGAAACTCTCGCTTTTGGTCGGCTGGCCGGATGCCGTTTTCAGCATCAATTCGAAAATGCGCTGGCCACATTGCTGCACGGTTTCCTCGCCATCGAGGATGGTGCCGCAATTGACGTCCATGTCATCTTCCATGCGCTTGTACATCGGCGTGTTGGTGGCGAGCTTGATCGAGGGCGCAGGCTTGCAGCCGAACACGCTGCCGCGGCCCGTGGTGAAGCAGACGAGGTTGGCGCCGCCCGCGACCTGGCCTGTCGCCGCAACCGGGTCGTAGCCGGGCGTGTCCATAAAGACAAAACCCTTCTTGGTAATCGGCTCAGCATAGTTGAGCACGTCGACCAGATTGGTGCTGCCGGCCTTCGCCATCGCGCCCAATGATTTTTCCAGGATGGTGGTGAGGCCGCCGGCCTTGTTGCCGGGGCTTGGATTGGCGTTCATCTCGGCGCCTTCGCGCCTGGTGTATTCTTCCCACCAGCGCATCAGGCCGACGAGTTTTTCGCCGACCTCGCGGCTGACGGCCCGCCGCGTCAGCAGATGTTCGGCGCCATAAGTCTCGGGCGTCTCCGAGAGGATCACGGTGCCGCCGTGGCGCACCAGCAGATCGCTCGCAGCACCCAGCGCCGGATTGGCCGAAACGCCGGAGTAACCGTCGGAGCCGCCGCATTGCAGCGCCACCGTCAATTCGCTGGCTGCGACCTTCTCGCGCTTTACTTTATTGGCGTCGGTCAGCGCCTCCTTCACGAAGGCAATGCCGGCCTCCACCGTCTTGCGGGTGCCGCCGACTTCCTGGATGTCCATCGCGCGCAAACGTCCGGCGAGCTTCTGCTCCTCCATCAGCCCGCCGATCTGGTTGACCTCGCAGCCAAGCCCCAGCACGACCACATGGGAGAAATTCGCATGCCGCGCATAGCCGCCGAGCGTCCGCCGCAACAGCGCCAGCGGTTCGTTCTGCGTCATGCCGCAGCCGGTTTTGTGGGTCAGCGCCACCACGCCGTCGACGTTCGGATAGTCAGCCAGCGGGTTTTCGCCGGTGAATGGATTCTTCTTGAACATGTCGGCGACGATGCCGGCGACATGGGCGCTGCAATTCACCGAGGTGAGGATGCCGATATAGTTACGCGTCGCCACCCGGCCGTCGGCGCGGCGAATGCCGTCGAAGGTGGCGGGCAGATCGAAATTCGGTACCGGCTTGACGTCGACGCCATAGGCGTAGTCCTTGGCGAAATCGCCCATACCGCAGTTTTGCGTATGCACATGCTGGCCCGGCGCGATCGGCGCGGTGGCAAAGCCGATGATCTGGCCGTAGCGGCGCACCGGCTCGCCCATCGCAATCGGCCTGATCGCGACCTTGTGGCCGGCAGGAATCCGCTCGGTTGTGGTAACGCCCTCGGCCACCACCATGCCCGGTGGCAAGCTCGCGCGCGCGATCATCACGCCATCGTCAGGGTGCAGGCGGATCACGGGTGCCGGGGTCATGATGATTCTCCTTGGCTCTGAAACTATCGTGCCCCGGATGCTGCGCAGCGCAAAGCGGTGCGCTGCTGATCCGGGGCCCACACATCGCTGCGACCACTGGGTTCCGGCTCTGCGGTGCACCGCTAAGCAGCGCTGCACCGCGTCCGGGACACGAGACCTTTTACGCCTTGCCGCCCGAATCCTTCCTCGTCTGGTTCACCTGCATCTTGGCGTAGGTCATCATCAGGCCGCTCTCGTTCGACAGCGTCACGAGCTTGAAGCCCATGTTGATGGCGCGCACCGCGCCCTCGGCGCCCGAGCAGTGGATGCCGGGATTGAGCCCGCGCTTGCCGCATTCCTTGACGATCTTCTCGTAGATCTTGAGAATTTCAGGCTCGTCGCGGTCGAGCTTCGGCACCAGGCCATAGGAGAAACCCAGGTCGGAGGGGCCGATATAGACGCCGTCGATGCCTTCGACGTCGAGTATCGATTCCATGTTCTCGACCGCTGTCCTGGTCTCCATCATCGGCAACAGCACGATCTCGTCGTTCGCCGTCTGCTGGTAGGTGCCGGCCGAGCCATACATGCCGGAGCGGATCGGGCCGTTCGAGCGGGTGCCCTTCGGCGGATACTTGGAATACTGGACGAGGTTCTTCGCCTCCTCCTTGGTGTTGATCATCGGGCAGATCACGCCATAGGCGCCGCCGTCGAGCACCTTGCCGATGATGCCGGGCTCGTTCCAGGGCACGCGGACCATCGGCGTCACCGGATGGCCGTTCATCGCCTGAAAGCATTGGACCATCGAGAGGTAGTCCTGCACGCCGTGCTGCATGTCGACGGTGACGCTGTCGAAGCCGCATTGCGCGATCACTTCGGCCGAAAAGCCGGAGGGGATCGCGAGCCACGCGTTCACCACGGCCTTGCCCGAGGCCCATACTTTCTTGACGTTGTTGGTTGCCATTGATCGCTTTCCCTTTGTGATCGTTACAATTGTTGGAGTTCGCAGATTTGATTAGCTGGTCGCGCGCTGAATGCTCGCTTCGCTGACGCCGACCTCGCGGGCGGTGTTGACGATCGCAGCCCAGGTATCATCAGGCAGCGGCACGCCGTTCCTGGTGCGCTCGGCGCGCATCTTGCGTTCGGGGTCGCCCGGGACCAGCACGGACTCGACGCCGGCGATCGGCTTGGTCTGGCGGATGAAGTCGGTATAGCGCGAGATTTCGTCGTCGAAATAGTTGGCTGTGTCGATCACTTTGGGATCGATATAGAAGGCAAGCATGCCGTTGGCGAACTGCCGGCCGCCCGAGGTGGCGCCGGTGCCGGTCAGCGCACCGCCGAGCAGTTCGCAGATGAAGGCCAACCCGGAGCCCTTGTGCTCGCCGAACGCGCGGATCGCGCCAGTGCCCTTGGTGTGGTCGCGCGGCCCGTCTGGGGTGTAGGGACCATAGAGCACGGACGGATCCTCGCTCAGCGTGCCGTCGGCATCGACCAGTGCGCCGGTGGGAAGCTTCTTGCCGCCGCGGCTGGCGACCAGCACCTTGCCTTCGGCAACGATCGAGGTGGCAAAATCGAGCACAATTGGATCTTGCCCCTGGCGCGGAATGCCGACGCAGTAAGGCGCGGTCGAGAGCCGTTTCTGGACACCACCATACGGCGCGACCAGCAGCGAGCCGGCGGCATTGACGAAGTGCACCGAAACCAGCCCTTCGGCGGCGGCCATCTCAGCCCAGTCGCCGACGCGGCCGATGTGGCCGGCGTTGCGCAGCGCGATGGCTGACAATCCCGCCTTCTTGCACTTCTCAATGCCGGTCCGCACCGCGAAGGGCGTTACGGTCTGGCCATAGCCAAACTTGCCATCGACCACGGCGAGCGACGGCGTGTCGACGACGATCTCTGGGGTCTGGTTGGGAACGACGTTGCCCGTCTTCTTCCAGCGGATATAGACCGGAACCCGGATCACTCCGTGGCTGTCATGGCCGGTGAGATTGGCCGTCGTGAGATAAGTAGCGATGCGCCTTGCTTCCTCGGGCGAAGATTCCGAATGCGAAAAAACCTCTGCGACGAAATCGATCAGATTGTTGGCTTTTATTGTGACCATGTCCGGATTGCAGCCCTGTCCTTGCACGGGAAAGCCTGCGTTTGAGCAGCTAGCCCCGCGATTCCCGCACCGGTTTTGATGACCGGCTTGGCCGGCACTTTGAACGAAAAATCGCGTGCGTGTCTACCGCCTCAGTCGCATTTGGCAAATGATTGCAATCATTTGCCCGGCCGCTATGCATCGGGCCAGTAGCATCATGCAAATTTGCGCTTACTCGTCTGCTTCGGCCTCGCCCTCACCCGCTACCTCCATCGCGGCAAGGCTGCGCTCGAGTTCGCCCAGCATGTCCTGTAATTCGGCGAGCTTGCGCGCGCCAAAACGGTGCGTGATCTCGGCGTAGATCGCTTCCGAGGTGGGCGCGACGGCCTCGATCAGCTTCAGCCCCTTGGACGAGATCGACACCTCGCCGCGGCGAAGATCTGCCTTGGCCGTGCGGCGTTCGATCAGATCGCGCGCTTCGAGATCGCGCAGGATCTGCGACAGGCTCGGCCCCAGCAGGAAGGCGACGCGCGCCAGTTCCGTCACCTCGATGGTATCCACCGCCGTCAGCGCGCGCAGGATCCGCCATTGCTGCTCGGTCAGCCCATGATTGCGCAACGACGGGCGGAACTGGCGCATCACGGCTTCGCGCGCGCGTAGTAGCGACATCGGCAGCGAGCGCGAGAATTCGCGCATCGGCGCGCGGCGAGCCTCCGCCGTTCCCTCCTGGTCCGAACGCGATCCGTTCGGCGATTTCTTGCCTGACATCTTCAGTGGCCCGCCATCGGGAATCCTCGATCGAGGCAAGGATAGAGTTTTGCGGCGCAACAAGCATCAAATCAGTTTGCGCCGGATAACTTAACATGTTAAACAAATTTCAGCAGCCGCTTTTTACTGATCGAGCCGGACGCCCATGGCCCTTTCCAGAGACGATATCCGAAGCGCCGCCGAGCGGCTCGATGCCGCCGAAAAGACCCGCAAACAGATCCGGCAGCTTTCGCTTGAACATCCCGGCATAACGATCGAGGATGCCTACGCTATTCAAAAAGCCTGGGTCGAGATGAAGGTCGCGCAGGGGCGCACCGTGAAGGGCCACAAGATCGGCCTGACCTCGAAGGCGATGCAGAGCGCGCTCAATATTGACGAGCCTGACTCCGGCATCCTGCTCGATGACATGTTCTTTGCCGACGGCGGGCTCGTGCCCTCAGATCGTTTCATCGCCACCCGCGTCGAGGCCGAACTCGCCTTCGTGATGAAGTCGCGGCTGTCCGGACCGGACTGCACCATATTCGACGTCCTTAACGCCACCGATTTCGTGGTGCCCGCGCTGGAAATCCTCGACACACGAGTCGAGCGGATCGATCCGCAGACCAAGGCGACCCGGAAGATATTCGACACCATTGCCGACAATGCCGCGAATGCCGGCATCGTGCTCGGCGGCCGCCCGATCCGGCCAATGGATGCTGACCTGCGCTGGATCGGCGCGCTGTGTTTCCGCAACGGTCAGCTTGAAGAGACCGGACTTGCGGCCGGAGTCCTCAATCATCCCGCGACATCGGTAGCCTGGCTTGCCAACAAGATCGCGCCGAACGGGCTGGCGCTGGAAGCCGGACAAGTGGTGCTGGCGGGATCGTTCATCCGCCCGATCGAGACCCGCAAGGGCGACACGATCCAGGCGGATTACGGACCTTACGGTTCCGTGAGCTGCTACTTCGCTTGATGCGTTCAGAAGAATTGTTGGAGTAACCAGGACATGCCCCATTTCACGATCGAATATTCAGCCAATATCGATGCCCTCGTCGACATGGGCGAAGTCGTCGAAGTCGTCCGCAGGGCGGCGGTGGAAACCGGGATCTTTCCGCTTGGCGGTATCCGCGTCCGCGCTATCAAATGCGAGCACTATGCTATCGCGGACGGACGGCCAAATTTCGGCTTTCTCGACATGGTGCTGCGGCTTGGCGAAGGGCGAGATCTCGCGACCCGCAAGAAGGCCGGCGAGCATATCTTCAAGGCGCTCTCCGCCCAACTCGATCCGGTTTTTGCCAGCAACAAATTCGCGCTGTCGTTTGACATGCAGGTCAACGACAAGGAAACCAGTTGGAAACGCAACGACATCCACGACGTTTTGAAAGTGGAGATTATCAATGGATAAGGCGACACCGAAGGACCTGTTTCAGGCGAATCGCGACCGCGCGGCTCCCCTGCTCGCCAAGCTGAAGAGCGAAGGCATCGGGCACATGATCGACGGCAAGACCGTGCCGTCGGTCTCCGGCCAGACATTTGAGACGAAGTCCCCGGTTGATGGCGCAGTGCTGGCATCGGTCGCGCGCGGCAATGCCGAAGACATCGACCGCGCAGCAACCGCCGCCGCAACGGCCTTTAAATCCTGGCGCGACATGCCCGCCGCCGCGCGGAAAAAGTTGCTGCATCGCGTGGCCGACGCTATCGAGCACCACGCCGACGATATCGCGGTGCTGGAATGCATCGACACCGGGCAGGCCCACCGCTTCATGGCCAAGGCCGCGATCCGGGCAGCGGAGAATTTCCGCTTCTTTGCCGACAGGTGCGGCGAGGCCCGGGACGGCCTCAACACGCCCTCCGAGGAGCACTGGAACATCTCGACCCGGGTGCCGATCGGCCCGGTCGGCGTGATCACGCCGTGGAACACGCCGTTCATGCTGTCGACCTGGAAGATCGCGCCAGCGCTGGCTGCCGGCTGCACCGTCGTGCACAAGCCGGCCGAATGGTCACCGGTTACGGCGGACTTGCTGGCGAAGCTTGCGAAACAGGCCGGCCTGCCGGACGGCGTGCTCAACACGGTCCATGGCATGGGTGAGGAAGCGGGCAAGGCGCTGACCGAGCATCCCGCCATCAAGGCGATCGGGTTTGTCGGCGAGAGTTCGACCGGTTCCGCGATCATGGCGCAGGGCGCCCCGACCCTGAAGCGGGTCCATTTTGAACTCGGCGGCAAGAACCCGGTGATCGTGTTCGACGACGCCGATCTCGACCGGGCGCTGGATGCGGTAGTCTTCATGATCTACTCGCTCAACGGCGAGCGCTGCACCTCGTCGAGCCGGCTGCTGGTCCAGCAAGGTATCGCCGATGAATTCATCGAAAAGCTGACCGCCCGGGTCAAGGCGCTGAAGGTTGGGCATCCGCTCGACCCCGCCACCGAGATCGGCCCCCTGATCCATGAGCGGCATCTTGCAAAAGTCTGCAGCTATTTTGAGATCGCCAGGAAGGACGGCGCCACCATCGCAGTGGGCGGCAAGCCGCATGATGGCCCCGGCGGCGGGCATTACGTGCAGCCGACGCTGGTCACCGGCGCGCACTCAAAGATGCGGGTGGCGCAGGAGGAAGTGTTCGGCCCGTTCCTGACCGTGATCCCGTTCACGGACGAGAAGGACGCCATCGAGATCGCCAATGGCGTGCAGTACGGCCTGACCGGCTATGTCTGGACCGCCGACATGGGGCGCGCGCTGCGCGTTGCGGATGCGCTGGAGGCCGGCATGATCTGGCTCAATTCCGAAAACGTCCGTCATCTGCCGACGCCGTTCGGCGGCATGAAAGCTTCAGGCATCGGCCGCGACGGCGGCGACTACTCGTTCGACTTCTATATGGAAACCAAGCACGTCTCGCTCGCCCGCGGGACGCATAAGATTCAGAGACTGGGAGTGTAACAGCCACCGTCGTTCCGGGATGGTCCGAAGGACCAGACCCGGAACCTCGAGATCCGGGTTCAGCCCTGCGGGCTGCCCAGGAATGACGAACCAACCAAGGGAACGCCCATGCCGGTGCCTACTCACACATTCACCCCGCCGTTCAACATCATCCGCTGCAGCCATGCCGTGCTCGACGTCACCGACCTCGGCAAGAGCCGCGCGTTCTACGAGACCACCATCGGCCTGCATGTCGAGGACGCCGACGACAAGGCGGTCTATTTGCGCGGCAGCGAGGAGCATCAGCACCACTCGCTGGTGCTGCGGAAGGCTCCAGCCGCGGCCTGCAATCGGCTCGGCTTCAAGGTCGGCAATGACGGCGATCTCGACAAGGCCGCGACCTTCTTTTCCGAGAACGGCATCGCTTACGCCTTCGCAGATCAGCCGTTCCAGGGCCGCACCCTGCAGTTCAGCGATCCCGCCGGCTTCCAACTCGAGCTCTACGCGTCAATGGACAAGCGCCCGCATCTGCTGCGGCGCTACGATCTCTACAAGGGCTGCCATCCGCAGCGGCTCGATCATTTCAACGTCTTCGCGCCCGAGGTCCAGGGCACCATCGATTTCTATGCGCGGCTCGGCTTCCGGCTGACCGAATATGGCGAGGAAGACGGCCCGAACGGGCGGATCGCAGCGGCCTGGATGCACCGCAAGGGCAACGTCCATGACTTCGCCATCACCAACGGCCGCGGTCCTCGCCTGCACCATTTTGCCTATTGGGTGCCGACGGCGATGAACGTCCTGCATCTCTGCGACGTGATGGCTTCAAGCGGATATCTGAAGAACATCGAGCGCGGCCCGGGCCGCCACGGCATCTCGAATGCATTCTTCCTCTATGTCCGGGATCCGGACGGCCACCGGCTCGAACTCTACACCAGCGACTACTTCACGGGGGACCACGACCACGAGCCGCTGCGCTGGTCGCTAAAGGACCCGCGGCGGCAAACGCTGTGGGGCGCACCGGCGCCGCGCTCCTGGTTCGAGGAGGGTTCGCCATTCACGGGGCAAGAGGTTCGCGATCCGCTCTTCGTTGCCGATGTCACCATTGCGGATTGATCGGATGGCCCCTCCCCGTCTCGCTACCTTCACCTTCAACGGCGCGCAGAAATACGGCGCCGTGACCGATGCCGGCATCGTCGATCTCTCGACGCGGTTCGGAAAGGAATACCCGACGCTGCGCGAAGTCATCGCCGCCGGCGCGCTGATGAAACTCGCCGAAGACGCGGCGCGCGCGCGCCGGACCATGCGTTCGATGCGATCAATTGGCAGCCGCCGATCCCCTCGCCGGAAAAGATCATCTGCATCGGCGTGAACTATCCCGACCGCAACGCCGAATACAAGGACGGCCAGGACGCGCCGAAATATCCGAGCATGTTCATGCGGACACCGCGCTCCTTTGTCGGCCACAACGCGCCGCTGGTCCGCCCGCGCGCCTCTGCGCAACTCGATTACGAGGGCGAACTGGTGCTTGTGATCGGCAAGGCCGGACGGCACATCAAGGAGAGCGACGCGCTGGACCACATCGCAGCCGTCACGCTCTGCAACGAAGGCACCATCCGCGATTGGGTGCGGCACGCCAAGTTCAACGTCACCCAGGGCAAGAATTTCGATTCCACCGGCAGCCTCGGCCCCTGGCTCGTGCCCTACACCGATGAAAGCCAGATTGCGGACATCCGCCTCACCACGAAGGTCAATGGCGAGACCCGGCAGGACGACCGCACCGGCCGGTTGATCTTCGGCTTCCGCTACCTGATCAACTATCTCTCGACCTTCACCACGCTGGTGCCCGGCGACGTCATCGTGACGGGCACGCCGACCGGCGCCGGCGCGCGGTTCGACCCGCCGCGCTATCTGAAGCCTGGCGACGTCATCGAGGTTGCGGCCGAGGGTATCGGTGTGCTCAAAAACGGCGTCACCGACGAAACCTGAAAAATCCCGTGAGCGAGTGGACAGAACCATGAAATCAACTTCCGGCGGCGAAGCGATCGTCAACGGCCTCGTCGCGCATGGCGTCGACACCGTGTTCGGCCTGCCCGGCGCGCAGATCTATGGCCTGTTCGACGCCTTCCATCAGGCGCAGTTGAAGGTGATCGGCGCGCGGCATGAGCAGGCATGCGGCTACATGGCGTTCGGCTACGCGCGTTCATCGGGCAAACCGGGCGTGTTCAGCGTGGTGCCCGGTCCGGGCGTCCTCAATGCCAGCGCGGCGCTACTCACTGCGTTCGGCTGCAACGAGCCGGTGCTGTGCCTGACCGGACAGGTGCCGACGGCGTTTCTCGGCAAGGGCCGCGGCCATCTGCACGAGATGCCGGACCAGCTCGCAACGCTGCGTAGCTTCGTGAAATGGGCCGAGCGCATCGAATATCCCGATGCGGCGCCCGCCGCGGTGTCGCGTGCGTTTCAGGAGATGATGTCGGGCCGCCGCGGTCCGGTATCGCTGGAAATGCCGTGGGACATCTTTACGCAGCGCGCCCAGGTCGGCGCCTCAACCGTGTTCGATCGGTTTCCCGCACCGCAACCCGATTCCGACCGGATCAAGGCGGCGGCTGCGCTGATCAGGGATGCGAAGCGGCCGATGATCTTCGTCGGCAGCGGCGCGATCCATGCGCACGAGGAAATTCTCGAACTGGCCGAAATGATCGATGCGCCTGTCGTAGCGTTCCGCAGCGGCCGCGGCATCGTCTCCAATGCGCACGAACTCGGGCTGACCATGGCGGCAGCCTACAAGCTCTGGCCGAACACCGATCTGATGATCGGGATCGGCACGCGCATGGAGCTACCGGCTTCGGGATTCCGCTGGCCGTACCAGCCGAAGGGACTGAAGTCCGTTCGCATCGATATCGATCCGACCGAGATGCGTCGGCTTGCATCCGATGCCGCCGTGGTCGCGGATGCGAAAGCCGGCACGGCCGATCTCGTGGCTGCTGTGAAGAAGGCTGGCTATAGCAGGACCAGCGGCCGGCGCGCCGAAATCCGCGAAGCCACCGCGGCGGCGCATCAGGAGATCCAGAAGGTTCAGCCGCAGATGGCCTATCTGAACATTCTGCGCGAGGTACTGCCGGCCAATGCGATCGTCACCGATGAGCTTTCGCAGGTCGGCTTCGCCTCCTGGTACGGCTTTCCGGTCTACGAGCCGCGCACCTTCATCACTTCGGGCTATCAGGGCACGCTCGGCTCGGGCTTTCCCACCGCGCTGGGCGCCAAGGTCGCCAACCCGAACCGCCCGGTGGTCGCGATCACGGGCGACGGGGGCTTCATGTTCGCAGTGCAGGAACTGTCGACCGCCGTGCAGTTCAAGATCGGCGTTGTGACGCTGGTGTTCAACAACAACGCCTATGGCAATGTACGGCGCGATCAGCGCCAGCATTTTGACGGACGCGTCGTGGCGTCCGACCTGGTCAATCCGGATTTCGTGAAGCTGGCCGAGTCCTTCGGCGCGGGTGCTGCGCGCGTCAGCTCGCCCGATCACCTTCCGCCCCGCGCTGGAAAAGGCGCTGGCCGATGGCGGGCCATACGTGATCTCGGTCGAGGTACCGACGGATTCGGAAGTGAGCCCGTGGGCGTTCATCCATCCGCCGAAGCGGTGATTTAGGGCCCGTCGTTCCGGGTTCGCGCTACGCGCGCCCCGGAATGACCGAGAGAGACTTACGCACTCCTCTTCGCCAAACCCCGTTGCATACGCGACGCCGCGATCACCAGCAGCCCCGCGCCGGCAACCGACCAGCAAGCGACGGGGGCCCACTGCAGCAGCGGTGCGTATTCCGGCAGCTTTTGCAGGCCGCCGGCCACCGCCGCCATCCGCGCAAAGGTCGCCAGCGCCAGCGCTGAGAATACCAGCCCCACCACCTTGCCCTCGGCGCCGGTCTCCCCGATCGCCAGCGCCGCCGAAACCGCGGCCATCAGCATGCAGCCCCACGCCGCGCCGGCGACGAACTGCGCCGCGATCAGCAGGTTGAGATTGCCGGCCATCTCCGCGCCCAGCACGGCCAGCGCGCCGAGCAGGCCGGCCGCCCCCATCACGATCAGCCCACCGCGATGCTTGACCACGACGCTCGCCGGAAACATCGCGATGTTGAAGCCGATCCAGAATACCGGCATCAGCCATGGCAATTCTTCCGCCTTGGCGAACCGCAGGAAGAACGGCGTGCTGTTGATGGAAAAATGCAGTTGATAACCGAGCGAGAGGATCACCATCGAAGCGATGAAGAACGTCGGTACCGGGCCAAGCGGTTTTGCAGGCGCAACCGGTTGTTTTGCGACGCGAGGTGCCTGCGCCAGATCACGCTCGACCTTCGAGAGTGCCAGGGTCGTGAGCAGCAATACTACGCCCGAGATCACGAAGGGCAGCCGCGGGTCGTGATTGCGCAGCACCACGCCGAGATAGGGCGAGACAGCGCCCGCCAATCCGTAGCCGAGCATCGCCAGAGCCGACAGAAATGGAATCGCCGGCCGCGCGGCGTATTTGCCGAGTAGCGTCAGCGGCGGCGCGCGCAGGGCCGATGACGTCACGACCCAGATCAGGATCAGGGTGATGAACCAGACCTGCGCGCCCGGCCCCGTACCCGCGACGAACGGCAGCGCGACAAAGGCCGCGCAGGAGATTGCGGTCAGGACAGCGACGAACACGCCGAGCTTGCCGACGAACGGCGCGATCTTGTCGGCGGCGATTCCCATCGCGGTGTCGGTGATGGTGAAGATTGCCTGATCCAGCATCAGGATCAGGATCACGGCTGCTGGCGCGATGCCGACATCGGCGCAGAGTTTTGGCAAATAGATGACGTAAGTGGTCCAGCCCAGCGCGAACACGAGCTGCAGCACGGCAAGATAGACGCCGGTGCGATTGGCGGTGGTTTCGGACGTTGCTTCTGTCGTGCTCATGTCGGCCCCCCGGCGCAAAGAGCATAGACCAGAGGATACTTCACTGAAAAGCAATCCGATGCGGTCTCGTGCCCCGGATGCTGCGCAGCGTGTTCGGGATCGCGCTTCGCGCGACTCCTACGGTGCGCTGCTAAGCCGGGGCCCATTCGCGTGAGGCACCATGGTCCCGGCTCTGCGGCGCAGCGTAAAGAACGCTGCACCGCGTCCGGGACACGTTACCGCGCCTTGCGGAAAGTGAGATTGATGCGCTGGCGGCCCATCAGGGCATGCTCGCCGTCGGCCAGCGGGCCCACGCCGTGGAAGAACAGCCGCGACGGTCCGCCCCAGACCACGATGTCGCCATGCTCGAGCCGGTAGCGCTTCGGTTTGTCGGCGCGCTTTGGGCCGCCGAACAGGAAGATTGCGGACAGACCGAGCGACACCGACACGATCGGCGCGGCGAAATCCTGCTCGTCCTTGTCCTGATGGAGCGACATCCGTGCGCCAGGCGCGTAGCGGTTGATCAGGCAGGCGTCGGGCGCGAAGCCGGCAAAGCCGGCCGCGGCAGCCGCCTGCTCGGCAATTACGCAGAAGCTCGGCGGCATCTCCGGCCAAGGCTGCCCGGAATCCGGATCAATGCCGTCATAGCGATAGCCGCTGCGGTCGGTTACCCAACCGGCACTGCCGCAATTGGTCATGGCGACCGACATCTGGTGACCACCGGGCGTAAACATACGACGGAATGGCGCTCGCGCGATGATCTCGCGCAACGCCGAGACCACTTCGTTTTCGAAGGGCTTCGCATATCCGCGCAGCAATACCGCCCCCTCCGCCATCGCTTGGCGCGATGGGCGCACATCCGGCACGGCCTCGAACAAATCCGCAGTCAATTCAGTCCGCACTCACTTGGCATCGTGAAAGATCACGCCGACGGTGTGGCGATGGCCGGAGCGGATCCGGCTGACCCCATGGCGCAGATTAACGCGATAGGGCCCACGCGTCCCCTGCACCGGCCGATGATGCACAGCAAAGGCCACCGCATCGCCCTGCCTCAGCGGCACCACCTCGGGCCGCGACTGCATCCGCGGCCGCTGCTCGGTCAGCACGAACTCGCCGCCAGTGAAATCGCGCCCGGGTTCCGACAGCAGGATCGCGACCTGCAGCGGGAACACATGCTCGCCGTAGAGGTCTTGATGCAGGCAATTGTAGTCGCCCTCGCCATATTGCAGCAGCAGCGGCGTCGGCCGCGTCTGCCCGGCGTCGTGGCAGCGCTTCAGGAACGCTGCATGCTTGTCGAGATAGCGGATGTCGATCCCCATCGTTTCGTTCCAGCGATTGGCCACGCCGCAGAGCCGTGCATAGAGCGCGGGCCGCAGCTCCGCGATCAGATCAGGCAGTGGATAGTCGAAATATTTGTACTCGCCGCGACCAAAGCCGTGACGCCCCATCACGATCCGGCTACGGAAATTCTTGTCGTCGGGATAGAGCGCAGCCAGCGCAGCGCATTCGTCCGGCGACAACAATCCCTTCAGCACGGCGCAGCCCTGCGCGTCGAGATCGGCGGTTGCCTGTGTCCAGTCGATGGCATCGACGCGGGCGGCGATGTCGGCGGGCGCGGGATGTTTGAGAATTTTTGCGGTTGCTTTCATGACGGCTAGTCTCGCAAGCCATTGCGCTCTTCGCCACCCGATTTCCGACGGACCCTCGCCACGTCGTCCCTGCGAACGCAGGGACCCATAACCACAGGTCTGGGTGGTTAGCCGAGCGGTGGCTGCAGCTAGCCACAACAACGAATAAAGGTGGATATGGGTCCCTGCGTTCGCAGGGACGACGGCTAGCCCAGCACCGGCAGCGCGGTCACATCATAGCCGTGGCTAATCTTCCGCTTCAGCACGGGGTCCTCCAGTTCAAACTCGAAGCGATCAGCCGGGCGGATGCCGCCCTTGGCCGCAAACGTGCCGCCGAACATGGCGCAGCCGTCGGGCAGGCCTTTGCCGCCAAAACCGCGCTCGATCAGGTCGTTGACCGGCAGCATCGCATCCAGCGTGCCCTCCTGGTAGAGCACCCGCGCGCCGCCGATGATGGCCCAGGAGCGCAGGATCAGCCGGTCCCAGTGACCGATGACTTCCTCCAGTTCCCACAGCACCGAGGCCACCGGCTTGTCGCACATCTGTTTTGAGACGGTGACGCTGTAGCTTTCCACCTTGCGATCGGTGTGGTCGGAGCCGCAGCCGACGAAGATGCGGCCCTGCCAGCCGATCAGCACGAACTCGACCTCGCCGCTGGAATCGCCGCCCGTTACCTCGATACGATCGTCCTGGGTAATCCGCCGCGCCGAGCAGCGGTAGTAGATCGGCGTCGTCGCGGGGCGCGCGATGCCGAGCGCTTCCAGTTCGGCGATATGCTTGTCGCGCGCGACCGGATCGCGCCCGGTCCAGCCGGCGATGACGGCCTGGTCGATCGCGAGCGTCAGCGGCGTCAGCATGCCCTTGTCGTCGACGTTGAAAGTCAGATCAAACACGGATGACATTCTCCATTCCGGCGGCGAGTTCGAAGACGCGGCGATCCGATCCGCCGACGGCTGCGAGCATCAGCCCGACCGGCACCTCGCCTTCGCGATGCGCGGGCAGCGAGATCGCGCAGCCGTCGAGCATGTTGATCAGGGTACAATTGCGCAAGGCGCGCAGATTCTGCGTGGCGAAGGCCTGGTCGTCGGCGAGGTCGGCGATCCTGGGCGGCGTATTCGCGGTGGTCGGCAGCACCAGCGCGTCGTAGGGCGCGATGCGTTGTTCGGTTCGCGCAATGAACGAGCGGCGCGCCTTGAGGATGTCGATATAGTCCGCCGCGCTGATGCCTTCGCCGCGCAGGATACGGACGCGGACGCGAGGGTCGTAGACGTCGCCTTTGCCGGTGAGCAGGTAGCGGTGCCAGGCGTAGCTTTCGGCGGCGGCAAAACCGCCCTTGCTGTTCATGACGCCGACGTCGTGAAACTCCGGCACCTCAATGCGCTCGATCAACGCGCCGTGGCGCGACAGCGTCGCCAGCGCGCGCTCGAAGGTTTTGGCGACTTCCTCGTCGAGGTCATCGAGCGCGATCGTGGTCGGCACCGCGAGTCGCATGCCCTTGACGGTGCGCGGCTGCAACGGCTGCACGGCTTCATCCGCAAGCACAGCATCCAGCACCGCACAGCAAGCCACGCTACGCGCCAGCGGCCCAAAGCTGTCGAGCGAGGAGGACAGCGGCACGCCGCTGTCGAGCGGCACGCGCGCCTGCGTCGGCTTGTAACCGACGATGCCGTTATAGGCCGCCGGAATCCGGCAGGAGCCGCCGGTATCGGTGCCGAGCGCGCCATACGCCATGCGGTCGGCGATCGAGACCGCCGCGCCCGAGGACGAGCCGCCCGGCACGTGCCCGACGCTGCGGTTCCAGACGCTCTTCGGCGTGCCGTAATGCGGATTGATGCCGATGCCGGAATAGGCGAACTCGGTCATGTTGGTGCGGCCGATCACGATGAAGCCGGCCCGGCGCAGCCGCGCCACCACAGGCGCATCGGCGTCTGCCGGCGCAGAATCTTCCAGCGCGCGAGAGCCGGCGCGGGTCACCTGCCCCTTGATGTCGTAGAGATCCTTGATCGAGACGGGAATGCCGGCATAGGGCGATGGCGCGGCGTTGGCTTTACGCAGATGATCCATCGCGTCGGCTGCGGCGATCGCTGCGTCCTTGTCGACGTGGATAAAGGTCCGTGCGCCCTCGCCGGCGGGATCGGCAATCCTGGCGAGGCATTCCTCGACCAGTTTGCGCGCGGTGGTGCGTCCGGAGTCGAGCTCGGCGGCAAGACTGGCAAGCGTCGGATGGTCAGGCATGGCTCTCTTGTTCATTTCCTGTGGCGTCACTCGTGGTCCGAAGCGAGCCCGATGTCGAAAGGTGCATCGGCGATTTGCCGTGGCGCGGACTATTGCCCGAGACACGCTGGCATACAAGCGCTCTCGGGCGCGGGAATGCGGCCATGCATCTCCGTCGCCGCTCGGGCCGTTGACGGGCAATAGACAATGTCGCATCAAGACCGCAACAAGCGGGTAACGCCCGACTTCCCCAAGGAGAAACTGCCGACATGGCCGAGCGTGCGCGCGCCAAACCAAAGCCAACCCCGGAGACCCAGCATTTCTGGGATGGCACGCAAGCCGGCGAGTTGCGCCTGCAGCGCTGCGACGCCTGCGCCAACGTCTATTTCCCGCCGCGCCCGTTCTGCCCGTCCTGCGCCTCGCGCCAGGTTTCCGTCTTCAAGGCCAGCGGCAAGGGCAAGCTCTACAGCTACGTCATCAACCACCGCCCGGCCGCGCCCGGCTTCACCCCGCCTTACGCCATCGCGGTCGTCGAGCTCGACGAAGGTCCGCGCATGATGAGCAACGTCATCGATTGCCCGCAGACGCCGGAGGCGCTGGAGCTCGACATGAAGCTCGAGGTCGCGTTCGAGAAGTTCGACGACAAGATCACCCTTCCGATGTTCCGTCCGGCGAAGGCCTAAGCACCATGCGCAGGAATCAAGTTGCCGTCGTCGGTGCTGCCGAGACTACCGAACTCGGCGTTATCCCGAACATGTCGCAGATCCAGCTCCACGCGGATGCGGCGCTCAATGCGATCGCCGACGCCGGGCTAAAGCTGTCCGACATCGATGGTATCGCAACCGCCGTGGAAACCCCGCAGCAGATCGCCCATTACCTCGGCATTACGCCGACCTGGGTGGACGGCACTTCCGTCGGCGGCTGTTCGTTCATGCTGCATGTCCGCCATGCCGCCGCCGCGATCGAGGCCGGCCTGTGCAAGACCGTGCTGATCACCCACGCCGAGAGCGGAAAATCGATGATCGGCAAATTGCCGCGCTCGATCCCCGCCGACAGCCTGCAGGGCCAGTTCGAGGCGCCGTTCGGCATCTACGGGCCGCCCAGCATGTTCCCGATTCCCGTGCTGCGCTACATGAAGACCTACGGAATCACCCATGAGCAGATCGCCATGGTCGCCGTCGTGCAGCGCGAATGGGCCGCGAAAAACCCGCGCGCGACGATGAAGGACCCGATCACGGTCGCGGACGTGCTGAACTCGCGGATGATCGCCTACCCGTTCCGCCTGCTGCAGTGCTGCCTCGTTACCGACGGCGGCGGCGCGCTCATCTTGACCTCGGCCGACCGCGCCAAGGACTTTCCGAGAAAGCCAGTCTACATCCTCGGCACCGGCGAGAGCGTGGAAACGCCGATGGTCAGCCAGATGGAGACGTTCAACTCCTCGCGCGCCTTCAAGGTCGCAGGCCCCACCGCCTTCAAGGAGGCCGGCATCACCCACAAGGACGTCGACCATTTGATGATCTACGATGCCTTCGCGCATCTGCCGCTCTACGGCCTCGGAGATCTCGGCTTCATGCCGCACGAAGAGACCGGCAGGTTCATCGCCGATGGCAACACCCGCCCCGGCGGTAAGCTACCGCTCAACACCAATGGCGGGGGATTGAGCTACATGCATTCCGGCATGTACGGCATGTACGCGCTGCAGGAGAGCGTGCGGCAAATGCGCGGCATCGCGCCGGCACAGGTCAAAGACGCGAAGATCTCGGTCTGCCACGGCGTCGGCGGCATGTTCGCGGCAAGCGGCACGATCATCTTTACGAACGAGAAGTAACATTCTTCGTCATTCCGGGATGGTCCGAAGGACCAGACCCGGAATCTCGAGATTCTCCGGTGCGCAATTGCGCACCGTAGTTCGACGCTTCGCGTCGCCCCGGAATGACGGACACAACAGGAGAGTCCAATGACAAAATCACTGCAAGACAAAGTCATCATCGTCACCGGCGCCGGCCGCGGCATCGGCCGCGAGATCGCGCTGCTTTGCGCTGCGGAAGGCGCCAAGGTCGTCGTCAACGATCCCGGCGTCGCCGCCGACGGCGCCGGATCGAACGCAGCTCCCGCCGAGGAAGTGGTCGAGGAGATCAAGAAGCGCGGCGGCACTGCGGTCGCCAATTTCGAGTCGGTGGCGGAAGCGATCCCGGCGAGCAAGATCGTCAAGACAGCGACCGATCATTTCGGCCGGCTCGACGGCGTCGTCAACAATGCCGGCATTCTGCGCGACATGATCTTCCACAAAATGAGCGTCGAAGCCTTCGAAGCCGTCATCAAGGTGCACCTGATGGGCTCGTTCTATGTCAGCCACGCCGCAGCACGGCTGTACCGCGAACAGGAGAGCGGCTCCTTCGTGCACTTCACCTCGACCTCGGGCCTGATCGGCAATTTCGGCCAAGCCAACTACGCCGCCGCCAAGCTCGGCATCGTCGGCCTGTCGAAGTCGATCGCACTCGACATGGGCCGCTTCAACGTCCGCTCGAACTGCGTCTCGCCGTTCGCCTGGACCCGCATGATCGGCACCATCCCGACCGAGACCGAGGCCGAGAAGGCGCGCGTCGCGAAAATCCAGCAGATGGGACCGGAGAAGATCGCGCCGCTCTGCGCCTATCTGCTCAGCGACGCCGCCAAGGACGTCACCGGACAAATCTTCGGCGTGCGCATGAACGAGATATTCCTGTTCAGCCAGAATCGTCCGCTGCGCTCGGTGCAGCGGAGCGAAGGCTGGACGCCGCAAACCATAGCCGAGCACGGCATGCCGGCGCTTGCGGGATCGTTCTACAAGCTCGATCGCTCCGCAGACATCTTCACGTGGGATCCGATCTGACAGAAAGGTAGGGTGGGCAAAGGCGCACTTTTGCGCCGTGCCCACCATCCTTCAGAGATCATCAGCTTGAATGGTGGGCACGCTTCGCTTTGCCCACCCTACCAAGCAGCCCGCCGTTTCGGACCGTTTCACCACAGCTCGCCCGCTTTATGCCGGAATGCGGGCTGATGTTTTCCTTCCAACAAAAAACGTGGGAGGAAATCATGACAACTTGGCTGACCTTTCCCGATCCGCAGCACCAGGGCGGTGGCTTCAACCGCCGCAAGCTACTGACAGGCGCAGCCGCGCTTGCCGGCTCAGCCGTGACGATGAAAGCCGCCTCCGCGGCCTCCGTCGCGCCGCTCGGCCAGACCGCTGCGCCAACCACCGCAATGCCGCCTCTGCCGCTCGGCCCGCTTCCCGGCGCCCGCTATCCGGACTCTCGCCTGGAGTCGATGAAGAAACCGAAGGTTTCGTTCGGGCCGACAGGCTTCCCAGCGTTCGCCGGCACGATGGCGGTGGAGCGCGTCGCGACCGGATTCCGCTGGGCCGAAGGTCCGGTCTACTTCGCAGCCGGCCGCTACGTGCTGTTTTCCGACATTCCCAACAATCGCATCATGCGCTTCTCGGAGGATGACGGTCATCTCAGCGTGTATCGCCAGCCGTCGATGAACTCGAACGGCAATACCATCGATCGCGAGGGACGCCTGATCACGTGCGAACATTCCGGCCGCCGCGTCACCCGGACCGAACTCGACGGCTCGATCACCATCATCGCCGACAAATACAACGGCAAGAAACTGAACTCGCCGAACGACGCGGTCGTCGCGGCCGACGGTTCGATCTGGTTCTGCGACCCAGCCTACGGAATCGGCGGCTATTACGAGGGCATCAAGGCCGAGCCCGAGCAGGAAAAGAAAAACGTCTACCGGGTGGATCCGAAATCCGGCGACATCAAGATGGTGGTCGATGACTTCGTGCAGCCGAACGGCCTTTGCTTCTCGCCTGACGAGAAGAAGCTCTATATCTGCGATACCGGCTTTACCGACGGACCGGACAACCCGTCGCATATCCGCGTGTTCGACGTGGACCTCGCGGCCGGCAAACTTTCGAACAGCAAAGTCTTTGCGGACATGCCCAAGCCCAGCATTACCGACGGGCTGCGCTGCGACACCGCGGGGCGCCTTTGGTGCTCCGTTGGTTGGGGCGATCCGAATGAGGACGGCGTGCGCTGCTACACTCCTGACGGCGATCTCCTCGGCAAGATCCACATACCGGAAACTGTCGCGAACCTGTGCTTCGGCGGCCAGCAGCGGAATAGGCTCTACATCTGCGGCTCGTCATCGCTCTATGCGGTCTATACGAGTGCGCAGGGCGCGATGAAGCCGTGAACGCGGAGGGCGCTGATTGTTAGGCGCGATCTCCCACCACGAGTCGTCCCCGCGCACGCGGGGACCCATAACCACAGGGTTCTGTAGCTGAAGGATGATGTCTCCCATCCTCCCCTACTGATAGATCACGCGGTATGGGTCCCTGCGTTCGCAGGGACGACGGCCGAGGTGCTCCCCTCACCCGCTATTCCTCAACCCCGCCGATATCCCGTTGATGGTAAGCTGAATCCCGCGCAGCACCTGCTCGTCCGGACTATGCGAGCGATGCTCCTTCAACAGTTCGACCTGCACGTGGTTGAGCGGATCGAGGTATGGGAAGCGGTTGCGGATTGAGCGTTCCAGCAGCGGGTTGCCCTGCAAGAGGCGCTCATGGCCCATGATGTCGAGCAGGGTCTCGATCGACGTGTGCCATTCGCGCCGGATGCGCCCGAAGATGCTTTCGCGCAACGCCACGTCAGGCACCAGTTCGGCATAGCGCGAGGCGATTGCAATCGAGCTCTTGGCCAGCACCATGTCCATGTTCGACAACAGCATGCGGAAGAACGGCCATTCGCGGTAGAGCTCCTGCAGGAATGGCATGCCCTGCTCGGGGTGCTCCGCGATCCAGGTCTCGACCGCGGAGCCGAAGCCGTACCAGCCCGGCAGCATCAGCCGGCACTGCGCCCAACTGAACACCCAGGGGATGGCGCGCAGGTCCTCGATTTCGCGGGTCTTCTTGCGCGACGCCGGGCGGCTGCCGATGTTGAGCGTCGAGATTTCGGTGATGACGGTGGAGCCCCAGAAATAATCGGCAAAGCCTTCGGTCTCATAGACCAGCCCGCGATAGGCCTTGAATGCCAGCGCCGACAATTGCTCCATTGCCGTGAGATACTCTTTCCGCGGCGCGCTCTGCCGGGGATGCAAGAGGCTCGCCTCCAGCGTCGCCGCAGCCAGGATTTCCAGATTGCTGCGGCCGACTTCCGGATTGGAATATTTGCTGGAGATGATTTCGCCCTGCTCGGTGATGCGGATCTGTCCGTTTACCGCACCTCCCGGCTGCGCGATGATGGCGTCATAGCTCGGCCCGCCGCCGCGGCCGACCGAACCGCCACGGCCGTGGAACAACCGCAAGCGCACGCCGTGACGCTCGAACACGTCGACCAGTTCGATTTCGGCCTTATACAGCTCCCAGCCCGAAGTGACGAAGCCGCCGTCCTTGTTGCTGTCGGAATAGCCGAGCATCACTTCCTGGATGCCGCCGCGGCTGTCGACCAGCCGGCGGTAATCGTGCAGCGCCAGCATCCGGTCCATGATGCCGGATGAAGCCTGCAGATCCTCGATGGTTTCGAACAGCGGCACGATGTTGATGGCGCTACGGCCGGAAGGATTGACGAGGCCGACCTCCTTCAACAGCACCGCCACCTCCAGCATATCCGACATGCCCTTGCACATGGAGATGATGCATTGGTGGATTACGTCGGGGCCGAAGCGCGCATGGGCCTCGGCGGCGGCGCGGAACACCGCGAGCTCGCCAAGTGTTTCTTCGCTGTACTTGACGAACGCCGAGGTCAGCGGCCTGGCGCTGCGCAGCTCGCGCAGCAGCAGATGGATGCGGGCCTCCTCATTCAGTGCCAGATAGGACATGCCGGGGATAGCGGCATCGAACAGTTCAGCCACCGTGCGCTCGTGCACCGCGGAATTCTGCCTGATGTCGAGCCGGGCCAGATGAAAACCGAAGCAATCCACGGCACGACGTAGCAAGCGCAACCGACCGCGCGCGATCACGCCCGAATTGTTGGCGATCAAAGAACGATCCAGCACGTCGAGATCGGCTTTGAACTCCTTCACGCTCGCATAAGGCGCGGCCTCGCCGACCGGACGACGCGTCGTCTCGACCTCGAGCTTTGCAGCGGTCGCGGTCAGCCTTGCATAGATGCCGGATACCGCGAGCCGATAGGGTTCACCGCTCCTGTGCGGCGACGTGTCCGGGGACCGCTCGGCCAGCGCGCGCAATTCGTCGGAGACGTCGGCGAGGTGTGCGGCCAGCGACAATTCGGAGCCGAGGACATGCAACTCCTCCAGATAGAAGTTCATCACCCGGCTCGACTGCAGGCGCAGCGTGCCGCGCATGACGTCGGCAGTGACAAAGGGGTTGCCGTCGCGGTCGCCGCCGATCCAGCTTCCCACGGTCAGGAACGACGCCAGCTCGCCGGGCGCGCCGCCCTCCTCCCGGTTCAGCCGGTCCTCCAGCGCGCAATGCAGCCGCGGCACCTCATGCAGGAAGGTGTAGTCGTAGAATGACAGGCCGTTGGCGACTTCGTCGAGCACGGTCAGTTTGGTCCGGCGCAGCAGGTTGGTCTGCCACAGCGTCAGTACGGCGCGGCGCAACTGCTCGTCGCAAGCCTCGGCCTCCTCCGGCGTAAGCTGGACGCGTTCGCGCCGGTCGAGCAGCCCGGCGATCTCCATCTCGCGGTCGATCGTGCTCTTGCGACGGACTTCCGTGGGATGCGCCGTCAGGACCGGGCTGACCTGGGCCCCCTTGAAGAAGCGACGCAGTTCGGCCGCGCTGATCCCGGCGGTCTTTGCGTGAGCGAGCGTCTGGGTCAGCGCGCTCGGTCGCGGCCCGCCGGGACCGCGGCCACGCATCTGGCGGATGTTGTTCTGGTCCTCGGCGATGTTGGCGAGATGCGAAAAATAGCTGAAGGCGCGGACAATCCGCACGGTATCGCTGATCGACATGCTGTCGAGGATGGTCTCGAGCTCCCGCCGCGCCAGCTTGTCCTCGTCGCGATGGAACCGGATCGAGGTCTGCCGGATACGTTCGACCAGATCGAAGACGTCAGCGCCTTCCTGGTCGCGGACGGTATCACCGAGAATCCGCCCGAGCAGACGAATGTCGGTACGCAGCCGGGCATCTTCCTCCAACGCCAGCGATTCTTCGCTACGGTTGAGCCGGATTTCGATTTCGGAAGGCATGGTCTGGGAAGACATTGGCTGGCCACCTCAAACTGCCCGGCTCATCCGAGTGTGCAATTTTTTTGCCGCAGTGCAAGATAAAGTTGGAGGCGGTGCACACCGGGGTATTCCGGACGCGGTGCAGCGCCGGCTAAATCCTCCGCCCTGCCCGCTCCCAGTAGGGATCGCGCAGGCGGCGCTTGAAGATCTTGCCGGAATCTTCCCGCGGCAGGTTGGACTGGATTTCGATGTGTTTTGGCACCTTGTAGTCGGCCAGCGCGACCTTGAGCTGGTTGCAGATGGAAGCCGGATCTAACGTCACCGCCGGCTGCGGCTCCACCACAGCCATCAGCGCCTCGCCGAATTCCGGGTCGGGGATGCCGAACACGGCGCAGTCATGCACGCCGGGAAGCGCGTGCAGCGCGGCCTCGATCTCGGCCGGATAGATATTGACGCCGCCTGAAATCACCATGTCGCGCTTGCGGTCGCAGATGAAGACATAGCCGTCCGCGTCGATGTAGCCGACGTCACCCGAGGTGATGAAACCGTCGCGATCGATCTCGGCGCGCTTTTCCGGCTTGTTGTGGTAGGTGAAATCGGGATTGCCTGATATGCGCGAATAGATTTCGCCGATCTCGCCCTGCGGCAATTCCCTGCCGTCGTCACCGATGAAACGCAACTCGGCGCCCGGCGCGATCTTGCCGACGGTACCGGGCTTCTTCAGCGCGTCCTCGGACGTCGCAAAGGTAACCGCGCCGGACTCGGTCGAGCCGTAGAATTCGTAGATGATCGGCCCCCACCACTCGATCATCGCACGCTTGACGTCCGCCGGACACGGCGCGGCCGCATGGATGACATGGCGCAAGGACGACATGTCGTACTTCCTGCGGACCTCCTCCGGCAGCTTCATCAGCCGGATGAACATGGTCGGCACCATGAAGATGGTGTCGATCTTCTCGGTCGCGACCACGCGCAAAAATTCTTCCGCGTCGAAGCGCGGCATGATCACCAGGGCGCCGCCGAGGCGGCCGGCGCGCAGGCCGAACGAATTCGGCGCGGAATGATACAGCGGCCCCGGAAGCAATGCGCGGGCCCCCGGCTTGAGGCCGTAGATCAGCGCGCGCATGCGCTCGGCGTTGGCGCTTTGCTCCGGCGTCGGCGCAAAGCGGCGCACACCCTTGGGATGGCCCGTCGTGCCGGAGGTGTAGATCATGTTCTGCGGCTGCGGCACCGCCGGCCCATCATAGCGCTGGTGTTGGTTCAGCCAGGATTCGAAATCGATCGCGAAGTCGGGCGTCGCCAGATGATCCTGATTGATCTTGTAATGGCTGAGAATCTCCGGCGGGGTCGGCACGCTGAGCGCCGTGACGCCTTGCGGGATCGCCTCGCGCAACTGATGCAGCATGTCGGCATGCGCGATAAGCACGGATGTGCCCGAATCCTTCAGCACATAATTGATCTCTTCCGGCTTGAAGTGCCAGTTGACCGGCACGCCATAGGCGCCGAGCCGCATCGCCGCATAAGCCGCTTCGATGAAGGCGATGTCGTTGCGCATCAACATGGCGACACTGTCGCCCTGTTTGACGCCGAGCTTTTGCAGCCCGCTGGCGATGCGCTCAGTACGTTCGGCGACCTCGCCGTGGTCGCGCCGGCGCTCGCCGCTGATGATGCCTTGGAAGAGTTGGGAGGCTGACATTGTCTCTTTCGATCTGCTGTCGGGTTTGGAAGCTGTGCAGTCATTCCGGAGCGATGCGAAGCATCGAATTATGGTGCGCAATTGCGCACCTGAGGTCTGGTGCTAACGCACCATCCCGGAATGACCGGGAGCCTCGTTACCCAACATCCACAAACCGCGGCGCGCGCTTTTCCATATTGGCGCGCACGGCTTCGGTCTGGTTGGGGCTGCCGAGCAGCTTCTGCTGCTCGACGGATTCGG
This sequence comes from Bradyrhizobium sp. RDI18, assembly GCF_043203335.1. NCBI lineage: Bacteria > Pseudomonadati > Pseudomonadota > Alphaproteobacteria > Hyphomicrobiales > Nitrobacteraceae > Bradyrhizobium > Bradyrhizobium sp. RDI18. Next base: position 3,075,127 of record NZ_JBICRN010000008.1, read on the forward strand.
CCAGCAGCGCCGGCGCCGGATCGACGGAGAGTTTGTTCAGCATACGCTTGGCGGCACGGATCGCGTCGGGGCTTTTGCCGGCGATTTCGCGGGCGACCTCGAGAGCCGCCGCGCGCGGATCGTCGCAGATCCGCGTCGCGAGTCCATAACTCATGGCTTCCTGCGCGGAGAAGATGCGGCCGGTATAGGTGAGTTCGCGCAAAATATCGTCGCGAACGAGACTGGCGAGGATCGGCGTGCCGGCCATGTCGGGCACCAGGCCCCATTTGATTTCCATGATCGACATCCGCGCGTCCGGCGTGAGGAATCGCATGTCGGCGCCGAGCGCGAGTTGGAAGCCGCCGCCGAACGCCACGCCCTGGATCGCGGCAATCACCGGCACCGGAAGCTGGCGCCAGCCCCAGACCGCAGCTTGCGGAAAGTTCGCGATGCCATGGGTGCGTGCAGCGAGGTCGCGCTTCTCGCCGCCGGCGATCCCATTACCGCCACTTTCCTTCATGGCCTGAAAGCGCCCCATGTCGAGACCGGCGCAAAACGCCCGCCCCTCCCCGGACAATACTACCACCCGGAGCCCCTTTTCGTTGGCCAGCCGCTCGGTCGTGGCCACCAGTGCCTCAAACATCGCTGCATCGAGCGCATTCATCTTGTCGGCACGCACCAACCGGACATCGGCAATGCCGTCCGAAATCGAGATCGAGACGCGCTGCTCCATGAAAAATCTCCTCAGTTGCTGCTTTACAGAACGGTGTTGTCCGGTTTTAGTCAATCGACCAATTAACAGACAATCCCTTGGGTGGAAACGATGTTCAACGATCAGCTTCTCGCCGGGCGACGCATTCTGGTGACCGGAGGCGGCACCGGCCTCGGCAAATCCATGGCCGCGCGGTTTCTCCAACTGGGAGCCGAGGTCCACATCTGCAGCCGCCGCAAGATCGTCTGCGACGAGACCGCAACCGAATTGATGGATCTGCATGGCGGGCGCGTGGTCAGCCACGGCGTCGACATCCGCAATGCGATGGCCGTCGACGAGATGATCGAACAGATTTGGACTTCGGGTCCCCTCACCGATCTCATCAACAATGCCGCCGGCAATTTTATCTCGCGCTCGGAAGAGCTCTCGCCGCGCGGCTTTGACGCGGTCGCCAACATCGTGATGCATGGCACGTTTTATGTGACGCACGCGGTCGGTCGGCGCTGGATCGCCGCCAAGCAACGCGGCAACGTGGTGTCGATCACGGTGACCTGGGTGCGCAACGGCTCGCCCTATGTGGTGCCGTCGGCGATGAGCAAGTCGGCGATCCACGCCATGACGATGTCGCTCGCGGTCGAATGGGGCAAATACGGCATCCGCCTCAACACCATTGCGCCCGGCGAAATCCCGACCGAAGGCATGAGCAAGCGCATCAAGCCAGGCGACGAGGCCGGCGCGCGCACGCGGGCGCAGAACCCGATGGGCCGCGTCGGCACCATGGAGGAATTGCAGAACCTCGCGGTATTCCTGATCTCCGGCGGTTGCGACTGGATCAACGGCGAGACCATCGCCATGGACGGCGCGCAGGCGCTCGCGATGGGCGGCAATTTCTATCAGTTGCGCGACTGGAGCGACGACGACTGGAACAAGGCGCGCGACTCGATCAAGACGCAGAACGAGAAGGACCGCGCTGCGCGGGGGTAGTTTTCCCTGCGAAAGCAGGGACCCATGGCCACCAGCGCAAGTTGTTACGTAGGCAACTAGCCGCATCTTCTTGCCGATAGGCCGCGGCGTATGGGTCCCTGCGTTCGCAGGGACGACAGAGCCGTATTGTCTTTGTCGTGCGATATCGCCAAACTTCGCGCAACGAAAGCAAAACACTACGGGAGAGACATGTCCGCGCTGGAGCAACTGACGAATCTTGCCGACATGGTGCGCGACCGCGCCAGAACGCGCGGCGACGCGACCGCCTATGAGTTCGAGGGGCGCCAGACCAGCTTCGCCGAGTTCGACATCAAGACCAACCGCGTGGCGAATGCGCTGATTGCGATGGGCGTCAAGCCGGGCGAGCGGATCGCCTACCTCGGCAAGAACAGTGATATCTATTTCGAACTGCTGATGGGCGCGATGAAGGCCAAAGTGGTGATGGCGCCGGTGAACTGGCGGCTCGCCGGTCCCGAGATCGCCTTCATCGTCGGCGACTGCAAGGCGCCGGTGCTGTTCGCAGGACCCGAGTTCATCACGCAGGTTCGCAACATCAAGGCGCAACTGCCTGAGGTCCGCACCATCATCACGACCGAGGGCGGCGCGCCGGAATGGCCGGATTTCGCGGCCTGGCGCGATGCGGCCAGCGGCGACGATCCGAACGTGGCGATCAGCCCGAAGGATATCGCGATCCAGCTTTATACCTCCGGCACCACGGGCAAGCCCAAGGGCGCGATGCTGTCGCACGCCAACTTCCTCAATCTGGTGAACGCCGGCAGCGAGGCCGAGAAGCCCGAATGGAACAAATGGTCGAGCGACGACGTCTCGCTGGTGGCGATGCCGGTCTTCCACATCGGCGGCTCCGGTTGGGGCGTGATGGGGCTGTATCACGGCGCCAAGGGCGTGATCGCCCGCGAGTTCGATCCGAGCAAAGTGCTGGATTTCTTCGAGCAGTCCGGCATTACCAAGCTGTTCATGGTGCCGGCCGCGATGCAGTTCGTGGTGCGGCAGCCGCGGGCGCGGCAGGTGGATTTTTCGCGCCTGAAATACATGCTCTACGGCGCCTCGCCGATTCCTGCTGCGTTGCTCAAAGAGTGCATCGAGGTGTTCAAGTGCGGCTTCGTGCAGTTGTACGGGATGACCGAGACGACCGGCACCATCGTTGCCCTTCCGCCTGAGGATCATGTCGAGGGGCTGGAGCGCATGCGCTCCGCCGGCAAGGCGCTGCCCGGCATCGAGCTTGCGATCCTCGATCCCGACGGCAACCGGTTGCCGCCGCGCCAGGTCGGCGAGATCGCTACCCGTTCGGGCTCCAACATGGTCGGCTATTGGAACCTGCCGGAGGCGACCGCGAAGACGCTCCGCAGCGACGGCTGGCTGCGCACCGGCGATGCCGGCTACATGGACGAAGACGGCTACCTCTATATCCACGACCGCATCAAGGACATGATCATCTCCGGCGGCGAGAACATCTACCCGGCCGAAGTCGAGAGCGCTATCTGCGATCATCCTGATGTCGCCGAAGCCGCAGTGATCGGCATTCCCGACGACAAATGGGGCGAAGCGGTGAAGGCGATCGTGGTGATGAAGCCGGGCAAGCAGGCGAATGCCACCGACATCATCAATTTTACGCGCGAGCGCATCGCCGGATTCAAGACGCCGAAATCCATCGACTTCATGGAGGCGCTGCCGCGCAATCCCTCCGGGAAAATCTTGCGGCGGAGTTTGCGCGAGCCGTATTGGGCGGGGAAGGACCGGCAGGTGAATTGATCCGTGATCTATCAACGATGTCGTCCCTGCGAACGCAGGGACCCATACGCCGCACCATTGCTGATACGAGAAGTGTTCGTTGCCTCCGCTTGACCGCCATGACTCAAACTGCGCCCTGTGGTTATGGGTCCCCGCGTTCGCGGGGACGACGACTTGTTAAGGGCGGAGCAATCCCTCACCTCTTCCCTGCCCGCTCGCGCAGCGCGCGCCGGCGTTCCTTGGCTTCGTCCGACCAGACTTCATCGATGTTGTAGAACTCGGCGAACGCTTTTGCGCCCGGTGGCAGCGTCACCCAGGGCTGCTTGGTGGAGGTGAAGATGTGAACGTCCGGCGGGCACTGTGACGGATCATCCATGGTACCGACGCGGACAAAACGCACGGCTGGCCCGGAGCCCGGATAGTTGCTCCAGACGGCAACCTTGCAAGTCGGGCAACGGGCGATGCGCTGGCCCTTGCCGCTCGCCGACGGCGTCACGATGATCTCGGGTTCGGCCGCGAGATGCTCTACCCTATCGGCTTCGTACATCGCATTGAGTGCATGCACCGTACCGGTCTCGCGCTGGCACCAGGTGCAATGGCAGGCATGCACGATCATAGGCCTGCCGTTCAGGCGGTAGCGGACATGCCGGCATGTGCATCCACCTTCCATGACCTTCTCCTTGGCTTTGCTCCTCAGTGTTTGCCCGCACCCATATATCCGAACAGGAATCCCGCTACCTTGCGCTTCTGGATTTCCTCGCTGCCTTCGGTGATGCGGTAGCGGCGGTGGTGGCGGTAGATGTGTTCGAACGGCTTGTGGCGCGAATAGCCCATGCCGCCGTGCACCTGCATGGCGCGGTCGGCGGCCTCGCAGCACAGGCGGTTTGCCCAGTAGTTGCACATCGACACGCGATCGGACAGGGTGTGCTCGACTTGCGCCTGTGTGAGCTGGTCCATCTCCCACGCGGTCTTGCGGATCAATAGACGCAACATCTCTGCCTGCGTCGCCAGCTCCACCAAGGGCCATTGGATCGCCTGGTTCTCCGCCAGCGCCTTGCCAAACGGCTTTCGCTCGCGCGCGTACTTCACGCTCTCGTTGATGCAGTAGACAGCCGCGCCCAGCGAGCTCGCCGCCTGCCGGATCCGGTTCTCGTGCACAAAACATTGCGCCAGCGATAGTCCGCGGCCGATCTCGCCGAACAGTGCATCCTCAGGGACAAACACATCCGTGAAGCTGACGCGCGGGTGGTCCGTCGGCATGTTGAAGGTCCACATATATTCCTCGACCTTCACGCCCTCGCTCTTGGCCGGCACTAGGAAGCAGGTAATGCCGCGCCCGTCGCCGTCATTGCCTGATGTCCGGGCGAACAGCGCACAATGGGTCGCGACGTGCATGCCGGTCGTCCACATCTTCTGGCCGTTGATGATCCAGCCCTTGACGTTGTCACGTGTCGCCTGCACAGCCCTGGTTTCCATATGCGTCGCGTCGGAACCGTGATCAGGTTCGGTGAGGCCGAAGGTGATGCGGTATTTTCCGGTGATCGAGCCTTCGATCATCGCCTTCTGCTCGTCGGTGCCGTAGCGGTCGAGCATGGTCACGAGCGGCAGGTTGCCGACGATCGAATGCTCGTTCTGCAGATCATTGTGCAGGCCAAGCCCTTTCGAGGCGAAATGCTCGCGGATGACGGCCATCCAGAGGTTCGAACCGTCCTTGCCGCCATAGCGCTTCGGGATCGCGAAGCGCAAATGGCCGGCGGCGTCGGCGAGGTTCTTGGCCTTGCGCAGCAGCGCTTCCCATTCATGCCGAGGCAGGCCGCCGTTTTCGAAATCGGTACGCGCCCATTCGCGACGATGATCGAAGAAGCGGATGTTGTCGTCGGCTTCCTCCAGCGGCTTGATCTCGCGCGCGATGAAGCGGTCGAGTTCGTCGAGATAGGCCGTGAGGTCGGCAGGCAGGTTGAAATCCAAGGCGGTCTCCCGGAAATGTCGTTTATTGCTTTTGCGTTTAGGCGCTACGCGGCGTTCCTGCTCGGATCGATTTAGGTTGGAAGACCACGCCCAAGTCAAGCAACGGAATGGACGTTGGCACGCGCGGGGGCCTTGCGTAATTGGATGGTTTCCGACGGCCGGGCAGCGCTATGATCGCGGTCAATATTCTTCGCCGCAGAAAATCCAGAAAGGAGCAAACATGGACCTGAAATTCTCCAAGGTGACACGCAAGGGGCCGATCACGATTATCACGCTGTCGCGGCCGGAAGTGTACAATGCGTTGCATATCGATGCGCATTTCGAACTCAACAAGGTGTTCGACGATTTTTCCGCGGACCCTGCGCAATGGGTGGCGATCGTCACCGGCGCCGGCGATAAGGCGTTCTGCGCCGGCAACGATTTGAAATGGCAGGCGGCCGGCGGAAAACGCGGCTGGGACAAGGGCGGTTTCGCCGGCCTCACCTCGCGGTTCGACTGCGACAAGCCGATCATCGCCGCCGTCAACGGCGTCGCGATGGGCGGCGGCTTCGAGATCGCGCTGGCCTGCGACCTCATCATCGCCGCGGAGAATGCGACCTTCGCGCTGCCCGAGCCGCGCGTCGGCCTCGCCGCGCTCGCCGGAGGCGTGCACCGGCTGCCGCGGCAGATCGGGCTGAAGCGCGCCATGGGCATGATCCTCACCGCGCGCCACGTCTCGGCAAAAGAAGGCCTCGAACTCGGCTTCGTCAACGAGGTGGTTCCCGCCGGTGAAGCGCTCGCCGCGGCGGAGCGCTGGGCGGAGACGATCTGCAAGAACTCGCCGATGTCGATCCGCGCCTCCAAGCAGGCGATCCAGCGCGGCCTCGAAGTGTCGCTGGAACAGGCGATCGCCGAGCAGCGCGAGTATCCCGCGGTGAAGGCGATGGCGGCCTCGCAGGATTACATCGAAGGACCGAAAGCGTTTGCCGAGAAGCGTCCGCCGAAATGGCTGGGGCGGTAGCAATTGACTCGCCATCGTCGTCCCTGCGAAAGCAGGGACCCCGAGCGTGAGCGCGATTGCGCTCATCGCGGCCGCGTGATCTCTCTTGGCGGTGCGGTGGCAGCGACCTTTCGTCATCACGAACGCCTGTGGTTATGGGTCCCTGCGTTCGCAGGGACGACGCAGAACTAGCTACCCTTGCCCCCCAGCTCCCTCTTGTAGGACGCGTAATTCGGCTGGTCGACGGCGAGCTTGTCCATCGTCGTCTGCCAGAGATGTTCTGCTAGCCCCGGTGTCTGCAGATCGACTTCGCCTCTGGCGATCTTCTCGCACAGCGCGCGATTCAACTCGATCAACGCGCCATCCATGCCGAGCAACTGCTTGAGCCGCGCAACTTCGGCGACATCACTCCCCTGCTCCAGCGCCAGTTGCCGCGTCACCAGGTCGAGCGCGTTGATGCCGACGCGGAGCTTGAAGGCGTTGTGGCCTTTGATCTCTGCAGCAATCTCGTTGCGGAGGAAATCCGCGACCGCCTTGATCAGTTCGGTGGGGGTCGGTTCGTCTTGCATCTCACCCTCCCTTTTGAGGCATGATCCTATCCGAAAACCGGTTTCCACTTTTCGGGATCATGCCTTTCCCCGCGGCGCGAGTAGCCGTAGCAGATCGATTTCCGTCTCCGAGGAACGCCGCCCGATCATGGCGCGTTCCATCGAATGGTCGGGGCCTTGCCGAAAACGCTGCATCATGCCGCAGCACATGATGCCCCAGCGCAGCGTGCCCATCACTTCCCAGAGCATCACACGATCAGGATCGACCGTGCGGCCGGCTTCCTCGTATCCGGCGAACAATTCCTCGCGCGTCCCAAAGCCACCGACCGGCTTGTCAATCTCGCCGAAGCGCCAGGAGTTGACGCAGATCCAGCCGAGGTCTTCCATCGGATCGCCGACATGCGCGAGCTCCCAGTCCAGCACCGCACGGACGCCGTCGGGGCCGATGATCAGGTTGCCGTGGCGAAAATCGCCATGCACCAGCGTCACCTGCTGCGACGGTCCGGGATCGCGCTCGCGCAGCCAGCGCAGCGCCAATTCGAACACCGGCCGCGGCCGGTTGAAGCTGCGGTATTCCCGCTCGAGGTCGGCGATCTCCTTGGTCGCGCTCATCTCGCGCAACTTCGGCAGGTTCGCCGACGGCAAGCCGTGAATGCCCGCGATCACGCGGCCCAACTGCCGCGCCAGGATCGGCCGCGCCTCGGCGAATTGCTCATCGCGCAGGATCTTCCGCGCGATGGTCTCGCCCTCGATCCGCTGCATGATGAAGCCGCGACCGAGTTCGTCCGCCGGCTTCAGCACATGCATCACGCGCGGTGAAGGCAGGCCGGCGTCATGTGCCAATTGCATCAGTGTCGCCTCGGCATCGAGGCCGGCGGCCCGCCCCGGCGACGCGCCATAGCCCGGCGGCGCGCGGCGCAGGATCGCGCCGACATTGCCGTCCGGATGCACGATATCGAACGTCCAGGTCTCCTGGCTGGCGCCGCCGGAAAGTTTTGCGGCGCCGGTGACGCCGGTCGCTCCCGGATACCAGGAGGCGACGCAGCGCCCGAGTTGCTCCTCGATCATTTGCCCCTGAACTTGGCGGGGCGCTTTTCGAGGAAGGCAGCAACGCCTTCCTTGAAATCATCAGCCGCGCCGGCGATGCGTTGCGATTCGAATTCGAGGTTGAGCTGCTCCTCGAAGGAATTTTCCGGGCTGTCCCAGTAGAGCTTTCGGATCAGCGACAGCGCGATCGTCGGCCCATTGGCGAGCTCACGCGCGAGCTTCATCGCCTCCTCCATCAAGTCAGCATCGTCATAGACGCGGTTGACGAGGCCCCATTCCAGCGCCTTCTCTGCCGGCAACCGTTCGCCCATCAGCGACAATTCCACCGAGCGCGCCTTGCCGATCATGCGCGGCAACAGCCAGGTCGAGCCGCAGTCCGGCACCAGGCCGATGCGGCGGAACGCCTGCAGGAAATAGGACGAGCGGGCGCAGAGGATCATGTCGCCCATCAGCGCAAAGCTCATGCCGGCGCCCGCGGCGGGACCGTTGACGGCAGTGACGATCGGGCAATGCAGCCGGCGCAGCCGCCGCAGGAACGGATGAAAGCCGATTTCCAGCGATTGACCGGCATTGCTCTTGCCAGGCTTCTGGTTGTTGCGGCCCTGCAGATTGGCGCCGGTGCAGAAGGCGCGTCCGGCGCCGGTCAGCACGAGGCAGCGCACCTCCTCTCGCTTCTCCTCGATCGCGTCGAGCGCCTCGCCAAGCCCGCCCAGCATGTCCATCGAGACCGCATTCATGACCTCCTGATGGTCGAGCTTGAGAACGGCGACCGCGCCATCGAAATCGAGCGTGACGTGCTTGAACTGCATTGTTTCCTCTTAACTTGTGTTTACGCGCTATTTCGCTGCGCGGAAGACCGGCGTTGTCTCGCCCATATTTGATTTTCTGGGCGGCGTTGTCCATGCTTGCGCCAGAACATCTGCCCGCCGCAGGGCGCAACTCTGTTGCCAAACAAAATGGAAACATCCAATGAGCATCTTTGACCTCACCGGCCGCACGGCGGTCATCACCGGTGGCAATGGCGGCATCGGCCTCGGCATTGCGCAGGCGCTGAACGCCCAAGGCTGCAACGTCTCGATCTGGGGCCGCAATGGCGACAAGAACAGGAGCGCAGCGGCAACCATGTCGGCCGGGCCCGGCAAGGTCCATACGCAGATCTGCGACGTCACCGATCCCGCCTCCGTCAAGGCCGCGATGAAGGCGACGCTCGATACATTCGGCCGCGTCGACGGCTGCTTTGCCAATGCCGGCATCGGCGGCGGCGGCCGGCGCGCCTTCATCGACCGCACCGAGGAGGAATGGCGAAAAATGTTCGCGACCAATCTCGACGGCGTCTTCCACGTGTTTCAGGCCGCCGCCCGCCACATGACCGAACGTGCGGAAGCCGGCGACAAATTCGGCCGGCTGGTTGCGACCTCGAGCCTGGCGTCCTTGTTCGGCACCGCGCGCAACGAGCACTACGCCGGCACCAAGGCGGCGCTGAACGCGCTGTGCCGCGCGCTCGCGGTCGAGCTGGCGCGCTACGGCGTCACCGCGAACGCGATCCTGCCAGGCTGGATCAAGAGCGACATGACGTCGGGGCTGATGGCCAACGACAAATTCGTCGCCAACGTGATGCCGCGCATTCCAGTGCGCCGCTTCGGCGAGCCGAGCGATTTTGGCGGCATCGCCGTGTACATCATGAGCCAGGCATCGTCGTATCATACGGCGGATTGCTTTGTGATCGATGGCGGGTACACGGCGTTTTGAGGTTGGTTGACGTAGGCGATCTCCATCGTCGTCCCTGCGAACGCAGGGATCCATAACCATCGATGCCAATTGTCGGCATCGCTGTAGCGACAACTTCGCAGAACATGAACATTTGTGGTTATGGGTCCCTGCGTTCGCAGGGACGACGCGGATAGGTATGAGTCCATGATCTCGCGGCGCGTTGCGCCCTGCATGAAAACGTCCTTGCGCGCGCGGCAAATCAGTTTGCAGGGTGGGCAAGCGCAAGCGTGCCCACCATTCACAGCGAATAGTGCGAAGAGATGGTGGGCACGGCGCGAAGCGCCTTTGCCCACCCTACGCGGTCCGCATATCCCCGGCTTATCCCCACGGGCCGCGCGAGGTAGAAGTCCGGCCCCACGGGCTGCGGCGCGGATAATTGCCGCGCGCGTTGGCGGAGAAGGTGCCGCCCTGCGCGCCAAGCTCCGCCGCGAGCTGCTGCAAGGCAGCGATGCGGTTCTCGGTCGAGGGGTGCGTCGTGAACAGATTGTCCATGCCCTGACCCGACAACGGGTTGATGATGAACATGTGCGCGGTCGCCGGATTGCGCTCGGCTTCGACATTCGGCACGACATGCGCGGCGTTGGCGATCTTGGCCAGAGCGGACGCAAGCCACATCGGCTGACCGCAAATGCGCGCGCCGAGATCGTCGGCGGCGTATTCGCGCGTCCGGCTGATCGCCATCTGCACCAGCATGGCGCCGAGCGGGGCCAGGATCATCATGGCAATCGATCCGATGATGCCGGGACCCTGGTCGCGGTTGCCGCCAAAGAACATGCCGAACTGCGCCAGCATCGAGATCGCACCGGCAATGGTCGCGGTGATGGTCATCAGCAGCGTATCGTGATTTTTGATGTGCGCGAGCTCGTGCGCGATCACGCCCGCGAGTTCTTCGCGGCTAACCGACTGCACCAGACCCGTGGTCACGGCGACCGCCGCGTTCTGCGGATTGCGGCCCGTGGCGAAGGCGTTCGGTTGCGGCTCGTCCATCAGGAACACGCGCGGCATCGGCAGGCCGGCGCGGCCGGCGAGTTCAGCCACGAGATTGAAGAGGTCGGGCGCCGTTCGCTGGTCGACCTCATGGGCGCCGTACATCGACAGCACCATGCGGTCCGAATTCCAGTAGGCGAAAATATTGGTCGCCGCCGCGATCACGAGCGCGATCGTAGCGCCGGTGGCGCCGCCGATCAGATAGCCGACGCCCATGAAGAGGCCGGTCAGACCGGCCAACAGAATGGCAGTCTTAAAATAGCTCATTTTCGTCTCCTTGCCGCCCGCGGCTGAACGCCGTGGCAGGCATCCCAGAGGTAGGAACTCACCCGAGACCGCTTCAAGATGCCGGGGTGCGTCGAGGCGCCGCGTTTGGCGACAGGAACCAACGCGCCAGCCGGATTAACGATCCGTAATCCGGTGGGATCGCGTGGCTTTTCGGCTACCGGACCGAGCTGCTTGTAGAACGCCCGCGGCGCCGTCTACAGTGCCCGGCAACGAGCAGCGTAATGAGGTGGCCCGGGAAAGTGAAGTGGCAGCAATTTGCGCTTGTTCGTCTGGAAACAAATTCGTCCGGAAAAACTGGGAGGAAATTGAAGAAATGTTTTCGCATGTGATGATCGGCACCAACGACCTCGACAAGGCCAAGGCGTTCTATGACGCATTGCTCGGCACGCTCGGTGTGCGGCCGGCACGGGTCGACGGCCACCGCATTTTCTACATCACCAAGACCGGAATATTCTCGGTGACCAAGCCGATCAACGGCCAGCCCGCGACGCCCGCCAATGGCGGCACCATCGGTTTTGCGGCCGACTCGCCCGAGCAGGCCGACGCATGGCACGCGACCGGCATCGCCAATGGCGGAACGACTTGCGAAAATCCGCCGGGCATCCGCGAAGGCAGCGCGGGCAAACTCTATCTCGCTTATTTGCGTGATCTCGACGGCAACAAGATCTGCGCGATGCACCGGATGCCGGCGTAAACGAAGATTGTAGGGTGGGTTTAGCCGAAGGCGTAACCCACCCTACGCAGCACGGGGTGCGGCACAATCGAAGGGACGTCGGGCCATGAAGCGATCTGTCATCTCATTGGCGGCGTCCGCCGCGCTATTCGCAACCATCACGCTGCCCGCCCACGCCGAGCTCGATGTCGCCACCCTGCAGAAGGCGATCGAAGCCTCGTTCGCAAGCGACTATCCGAAGCTCGACGCGCTCTACAAGGAAATCCACGCCCATCCTGAGCTTGCGTTTCAGGAGGTAAAAACCGCCGCGAGGCTCGCCGCGGAAATGCGCGCGCTCGGCTTCGAGGTCACCGAGAAGGTCGGCAAGACCGGGCTGGTCGCCATTTACCGAAACGGCGACGGCCCCACCATCATGGTGCGCACCGAGCTCGATGCGCTGCCGATGGAGGAGAAGACCGGCCTCGACTATGCGAGCCGCGACAAGGCCAACTGGAACGGGCGGGAGGTGTTCGTCGCCCATAGCTGCGGCCACGACATCCACATGGCGAGCTGGGTCGGGACGGCGAAGACGCTGCTTGGCCTGAAAGAGCAGTGGCGCGGCACGCTGATGTTCATCGCCCAACCGGCGGAAGAAATCGTGGCGGGTGCCAAGGCCATGCTGGCGGATGGCCTGTTTACGCGCTTTGCCAAACCCGATATCGCCCTCGCCCTGCATGCCGGTCCGTTCTCTCATGGCACGGGCTTCTATCGCACAGGAGTAGGTTCGTCCGCCGCCGACGGCCTCGATATAACATTCCACGGCCGCGGCGGTCACGGTTCGGCACCGCACACGACCGTCGATCCCGTTGCGATTGCGGCGCGGTTCATCGTCGACGTACAAACTGTGATCAGCCGCGAGAAGGATCCAACTGAATTCGGTGTCGTGAGCATCGGCGCCATTCATGGCGGCACCGCTCCAAATATCATCCCCGACTCGGTGCGGCTCTCCGGCACCATTCGCTCCTACAAGCCCGAGGTTCGCGCCAAACTACATGCCGGGATCGAACGGACGGCAAAGGCGGCCGCGGCGATGTCGGATGCGCCCGCTCCCGACATCAAGATCGTCGAGGGCACCAAGCCCGTCATGAACGATCCAGATGTGGTCGCGGCCACCGCCGACGTGCTGAAGGCGGCATTCGGCGACAAGTTCAAGCTATCGCCGCCGACGACCGCAAGCGAGGATTTCTCCGAATTCGCCGGCGCAGGCGTGCCATCGATGATGTTCAACATCGGCGTCTATGACCAGGAACGTATCGACGCAGCACGCAGCGGCGGGCCACCGATACCGTCCAATCATTCGCCGCTGTTTGCGCCGGTGCCGAAACCGACCATCGAAACCGGCGTCACCGCGATGACGCTCGCGGTGCTCGGCGCCTTCGATCAGAGGGCCCGGCGCAAATGAGCGAGGCGGAAACGTAATTCGCCAATATCGGGGCACCGACCCGGCTTGCCATGCGGCGGAAAATCGCCTCGCCCAGGCGCGCTTGTACAAGCCCTGCCCGCCCGTCTACATTGCCGGCCAACGAGCCGAGTGCGCGCCCGCAGATGAATGGTCTGCGCAATGGGAGGAACAATCCATGAAACACGCCTACATCCCGCGGACGACCACCTACAATCTCAACCCGGGCGAAGAACTCAACGATTTGCGCATGTCGGACGAGGTTCGTCCGCTGTACGAGCACGTCAAAAAATTCATCCGCGAGACCGTCGATCCGATGTCGGTCGAGTTCATGCGGCTCGGCGAAGGCAAGAAGGACCGCTGGAGCTTTACGCCGGAGCAACTGGCGGTGCTGCAGAAGGCCAAGGACAAGGCCAAGGAAGAAGGCCTGTGGAATTTCTTTTTGCCCGATGCCGAGACCGGCGAAGGCCTGAAGAATCTCGACTACGCCTATATCGCGGTTGAACTGGCGAAGAATCCGCTGGCGTCGGAGACCATGAACTGTTCGGCGCCCGACACCGGCAACATGGAAGTGCTGGAGCGCGTCGGCACCAAGGAGCAGAAGGAGAAGTGGCTGAAGCCGCTGCTGGCAGGCGAAATCCGCTCGGCCTACGCGATGACCGAACCCAACGTTGCCTCCTCCGACGCCAAGAATATTTCCACCACGGCAAAACTCGTCGGCGACGAATGGGTGATCAACGGCGAGAAGTATTACATCTCCGGCGCCGGCGATCCGCGCTGCAAGATCATGATCGTGATGGTGAAGACCAATCCCGATGCGCCGCCGAGCAAGCAGCAGTCGCAGATCCTGGTGCCGATCGACACCCCCGGCGTCGAGATTTTGGGCCCGATGCACGTGTTCGGCCACGACCACGCGCCGCGCGGCCACATGCATCTGCGCTTCAACAACTGCCGGGTGCCGAAGGAGAACATTTTGCTCGGCGAAGGCCGCGGCTTTGAAATCTCGCAGGTTCGCCTCGGACCGGGGCGCATCCATCACTGCATGCGCACGATTGGCAAGGCGGAAAAGGCGCTCGACCTGATGGTGTCGCGCGGGCTCACCCGCGAAGCCTTCGGCAAGAAGATCGCCCATCTCGGCGGAAACTTGCAGATCATTGCCCAGGCGCGCTGCGAGATCGAGGCGATGCGCCTGATGGTGCTGAAAGCCGCGAAAGCGATGGACGTGCTCGGCAACAAGGAGGCGCGGATCTGGGTCAGCATGGTCAAGGCCATGGTGCCTGAGCGCACCTGCAAGATCATCGACCAGGCGATCCAGATGCACGGCGCGACCGGCATTTCGCAGTGGAGCCCGCTCGGCGAGATGTACCAGGATGTCCGCCACCTCCGCTTCGCCGACGGTCCGGACGAGGTGCACTGGATGGTGGTCGGAAGGCATGAACTGAGCATGCCGTAACCCCAAGAAACCGTCATTGCGAGGAGCGATGCGACGAAGCAATCCATGCCACCACATGGGGCGCTATGGATTGCTTCGCTTCGCTCGCAAGGACGGAGAAGTTGGGCCCGCTTTGTTCTTCCTACCGCGAGTTCTCCGTCATGCAATACGCCCCCAGCGACTTAAAACCCCGCGAGCGCTACAAGGTGCTCACCTCCTTCGTGCTGCCGCGGCCGATCGCCTGGGTGACGACGATCGGTCCGACCGGCGTGGTCAACGCGGCGCCGTTCAGCTTCTTCAACGTGTTCTGCGAGGATCCGCCGCTTTGCATGTTTGCCGCCAATCTGCGGCCCGACGGCCGCGTCAAGGATACCGTAATCAACATCCGCCGAACGGCCGAGTTCGTCGTCAACATGACCGACGAGCCGTTGGCGCGGGCCATGCATGAAAGCAGCGGCGACTTTCCGCCCGAGATCGGCGAGCCGGACTATCTCGATCTCAAACTGGCGCCCTCGACCAAAATCGCCGTACCGCGGCTGGCGGATGCGCCGTTTGCGATGGAGTGCAAGACCTGGAAGGAGATCGACGTCAATGGCGACCGGCTGCTGGTGATGGGCGAAGGCATCCACTTCCATATCCGCGACGAACTATGGGACCACGCCGCGATGCGCGTGCACATGGAGCGCTATCACCCGATCGGCCGCATGTTCGCGGATCGTTACTGCCGGACCGACGACCGCGTGGTGTTTCCGCCGGCGGAAGGGGCGAAGGCGGCGGTCTAGAAGTAGGATGGGTGGAGCGAAGCGATACCCATCAGCATCACGAACGGTATTAATGGGTATCGCTTCCCCATCCTACAGGCTACTACGAATTAGACACCGGCCTATGCGCACGCAGGAAAGACCGGATCTGCCGCACCGCGAGTGGCACCCGCTCTTTCGGCTCCTTCCACGGAAACAGGCTGACTTCCGCGTTCGGCGCCAGCATCGCGCTCTCCATCGCGACCGCGTAAGGATGCGCCGGGATGTCGTCGGGCAGGATCAGCACCGGCGTCTGGCAGCTTCGCACAAAATCGCGCGTCACGGTGAAGACGAAATCGGGATCGGTGCGATACATCTTCGTCAGGAATTTTTCCGCCTGCTCCATCGTGATGTCAGGCCGGCATTTTGTCAGTTCGGGCGCCCAGCCGGTCATGTTGTTATTGTAAAACAGATCGCGCATTTCGGGACGCGAGCCTGACGGCATCGCCAGTACGGCGGCGACGACGCGATCCGGCGCGCGCTTGATCAGATTCCAGATCAAGGGACCGCCGATGCAGAAACCCAGCACCATGAATTTTTCAAAACCGAGGTGATCCATCAGCGCGAGCTGGTCGTCGGTGTGGGAATCCCAGGGGCGCTCGATCTCGAGCGGGCCGGTGGATTGGCCGGGCGGCGCGTTGCGCAGGTCATAGGCGATGCAGCGGTATTCGTTGCCGAATTCCCTGATGGCGTTGAAGGGCGGATAGTCGCCGGTGATGCCCGAGATGTTCGAATTCAATCCGCCGCCGGCGATCAGGAGCAACGGAAAGCCGGAGCCGGCTTCCTCGTAGTGGATGCGAACGGCGCCTTTTTCGAAAAAGCTCATCGCGTTCCCCCTCGCCTCACTCTTGCGCCGGCTCGCCGATCTTGTCCTGCGTCCTGGTATCGAAATCGCTGGCATCGTGCCGCTCGTGCAACTGGCTTGCCGGATCGCCGGAGATGCGGTTGACCATGCGGCCACGCTTCACCGCCGGGCGCTTGGCGATCGCGTCGGTCCAGCGCTGCACGTTCTTGTATTCGTGCACCGAGAGGAATTCCCCGGCGCCGTAGACCAGGCCCTTGGCCAGCGCGCCGTACCACGGCCAGGTGGCCATATCGGCGATCGTGTATTCGCTCCCTGCGAGATATTCGTTATCGGCCAAACGCCGATTGAGCACGTCGAGCTGGCGCTTCACCTCCATGGCGTAGCGGTCGATGGCGTATTCGATCTTGGTCGGCGCGTAGGCGTAGAAATGGCCAAAGCCGCCGCCGAGAAACGGCGCGCTGCCCATCTGCCAGAACAGCCACGACAGGCATTCGGCCCGCGCCGGCCCGCTGGTCGGCAAAAACGCACCGAACTTTTCGGCGAGATGCATCAGGATCGCACCGGACTCAAACACCCGGATCGGCGTCGGTCCGCTGCGATCCATCAGTGCGGGGATCTTCGAATTCGGATTAACAGCGACAAAGCCGCTGCCGAACTGATTGCCGTCGATCTTGATCAGCCAGGCGTCGTACTCCGCACCGCTGTGGCCGGCCGCAAGCAGCTCCTCGAACATCACGGTGACCTTGACGCCGTTGGGAGTAGCAAGCGAGTAGAGCTGGAACGGATGGCGGCCGACCGGCAGCTCCGCCTCATGCGTTGGGCCTGCGATCGGGCGATTGATCGCGGCGAACCGGCCGCCGCTCTCCTTGTTCCAGGTCCAGACTTTCGGCGGGACGTATTCGGCGGGATCGTTAACGGGGGCATCGGTCATTGGTTTGGCTCCAGGCTCCTACGAGCCGTCTCGCGATTGCGTGATCTGTCGCGCGGCGGCCGCCGCAATCCATGTAAGGTTTCGTATCAGCACTGCAACCAAACAAAAAGCGCGCAAAACTCAGGGGAGGAATGCGCATGTTGCGAAGCAAGTGTAGAGCAAGCGCCCGCCATTGCGCTGAAAATCTCCCGCCAGTTGGCAAGTGTACTCGGAGCAATGCTCTTGTGGCTGGCATAGTCGAGATCGGTCATAGTGGATGTATCACCAGCAAAGAGACCATCCACATGCTCTCATCACAGCGCCCCCTGTTCGAGATACCGCGCCAGATCTGCTACCTGAATGCCGCCTCCTACAGCCCGCTGCCGCTTCGAACGCTAGAGGCCGGCCGCGCCGCGGTTCTCCGCAAGGGCTCGCCGTGGACGATCGAGGCCTCCTTCGCCAACCAACAGCATGAACGCGCGCGCCTTGCTGCCGCCCGGCTGATCAATGCCGAGGCTGCGGATATCGCGCTGATTCCCTCGGTCAGTTACGGCGTCGCGACCGCCGCGAAGATGCTGCCGATCGCCCGCGGCACGCGCGTGATCGTGCTGGAGAACGACCACTCCTCGCCGGTGCTCGAATGGCATACGCGGGCCGAGGAAGGGTTCGAAGTCGAGACGGTTCGGCAACCCGACGATGGCGATTGGACGTCGGCGGTGCTTGCCGCGATCGAACGATCCGGCGCACCACCGGTCAGCCTGGCCTCGATCTCATCCGTGCACTGGTCGGATGGTGGGTTGATCGACGTCTACGAGGTCGGCACGGCACTCCGGCAACGAGGCGCTGCCTTTCTCGTCGACGCGACGCAAAGCGCTGGCGTGCTGACGACCGACGTGAAGCGTCTCGACCCGGATTTTGTGATCTTCCCGACCTACAAATGGCTGCTCGGACCCTACGGCCGCGCCTTTCTCTATGTTGCAAAGCGCCATCAAGGCGGTATCCCGCTCGAGCAGACCGCGTCTGGCCGTCGCAACGTGCGCGCCGAGAACGCGGTCTATTTCACGGATGTCAGTTACGTTGGCGATGCGCGGCGCTTCGAC
The DNA here is from genome assembly GCF_043203335.1 of Bradyrhizobium sp. RDI18. NCBI lineage: Bacteria > Pseudomonadati > Pseudomonadota > Alphaproteobacteria > Hyphomicrobiales > Nitrobacteraceae > Bradyrhizobium > Bradyrhizobium sp. RDI18. The sequence goes on from NZ_JBICRN010000008.1 coordinate 3,093,296, forward strand.
ATGGGCGAGCGCGATCATTTCATCTCGATGGAGATGGCCTCGATCGGCATGGAGATGATGGTCGAATGGGGAGCACCGGCTATTGTGCAGCGTCTCACGATGTTGACGGAGCGGATCGCGCAAGCCGTGCGCAGCATCGGCGTCCACGTCCCCGAACCTCATCTGCGGGCGCCGCATATCGTGAGCCTCGCCTTCAAGGGCGGAATGCCGGCGGGCCTCGTCGAAGGACTGGCAAGCGAAGGCGTCTATGTCGCAACGCGGCTGGGGCGCATGCGTGTGTCGCCGCACGTCTATAATGACGAAGCCGATGCCGACCGGTTTGTTGAGGTGTTAACGCGGCGGCTGCGGGGCTGACCTGTAGGGTGGGCAAAGCGAAGCGCGCCCACCATTCGTGCTATCAGATCGGAAGATGGTGGGCACGGCGCTTGCGCGCCTTTGCCCACCCTACGGCAGCCGCTTAGGACGCCGCCGCCTTGCGCGGCGCCTCTGCCCGCTCCATCACAAACCCCTCATACCCCTTGGCGGCGACGTCGTTGCAGATCTGCCGGTACGGCCCGACGCCGCCGATATAGGGCATGAAGATGCGCGGCTTACCCGGGACGTTGGCGCCCATGTACCAGGAATTCGCCTGCGGATACAGCGTGGTGTAGGCGACCTCGTTGACGTGGGCGACCCATTTGTCCTCGGCTTCGGTGGCGGCCTCCATCGTGTCGAGCCCGCGATCGCGCATGTAAGCGAGACAGTCGGTGATCCAGTCGACATGCTGCTCGATCGACACGACCATGTTGGACAGCACCGACGGGCTGCCGGGGCCGGTGATGACGAAGAGATTGGGAAATCCCGCGCTCATCAGGCCGAGATAGGTGCGTGGGCCCGCGACCCATTTCTGGTTCAGCGTCTGGCCGTCGCGGCCCTTGATATCGATCTTCGCCACCGATCCCGTCATGGCGTCAAAACCGGTCGCCAACACCAGAGCGTCGACTTCGTAGTTCTTGCCGGCCACGCGCACGGCGCTTTCGGTGATCTCTTCGATCGGGCTAGACTTGATGTCGACCAGCGTCACGTTTGGGCGGTTGAAGGTCGCGAAATAATCGGTGTCGATGCAAATGCGTTTTGAGCCGATCGGATGGTTGTTCGGCTGCAATAGTTTTGCCGTTTCCGGGTTCTTGACGATGCCGGCGATCTTCTCGCGGACGAAATTCGCAGCGGTGTCGTTGGCGGCCTTGTCGAGCGCAAGATTGTTGTAGACCGACATGAAGGTAAGCCCGCCGTGATTCCAGCGCGCCTCGTACTTCGCGCGGCGCTCGTTGTCGCCGTCATCGAGCGCGCCGCGGTCGGGCATCTCGGTATAGATGCCGTTCTTCGCCACCTCGCGCGCGAAGCGCCGGATCTCGGGATAGTTGGCGCGGAATTTCTGCCGCTCCTGTTCCGTCAGCGGCGCATTGCGGGCGGGAATCGAGAAATTCGCGGTGCGTTGGAATACCGTCAGATGGCTGGCCTGTTCGGCGATAACCGGCACCGACTGAATCCCCGACGATCCCGTGCCGATGACGCCGACGCGCTGGCCGGTGAAATCGACTTCCTCATGCGGCCAGTGGCCGGTGTGGTAGACCTTGCCCTTGAACCGCTCGAGACCCTTGATGTCGGGCATTCGCGCGTTCGACAGGCAGCCGGTAGCGAGCACGACGAATTTTGCTGATACCGTTTTGCCGGCCGAAGTCGTTACCGACCAGAGGGAGGTCGCCTCGTTGAACTCGGCACGATCGACGCGGGTGTCGAACTGGATGTCCCTTCGCAGATCAAAGCGGTCGGCGAAGTGGTTGGCGTATTTCAAAATCTCCGGCTGCGGTGCATAGCGCTCGCTCCAGTCCCACTCCTGCTGCAGCTCTTCCGAGAACGAATAGGAATACTGCATGCTCTCGACGTCGCAGCGCGCGCCGGGATAGCGGTTCCAATACCAGGTGCCGCCGACGCCCGAGCCCTGCTCGTAGACCCGCGCCGTCATTCCCTGTCCGCGCAAGCGGTGGAGCATGTACATGCCGGCAAAACCCGCGCCGACCACGACGACGTCGTAGGCCTCGGGCAATTTGGCGGTAACGGAAGACGTGGCGGACATAAAGGCGGGCTCCCTTGGGTTATCGCTTGATTTGGTTGCCAGCATTCTCTCCACAGCGTGAAAGCGCAAGACGCAAATCGGCGGCATGGCATTGCATATTTTGCGCGGTGGAATGTTCACTCCTCATGTCGAGAGGAGCAAGGCCGCTTGGCATGCAAGCCTCCGATGGGCTAGCGTCACGTGGAAGCGAGCAGCAACCACCGAATGCTGCCGCCGGGAGGACTAACCATGAAATCGCCAATCTGCGACATGCTGGGAATTGAATTCCCCCTGCTCGCTTTCAGCCATTGCCGCGACGTCGTTGCCGCCGTCAGCCGCGCCGGCGGGTTTGGCGTATTGGGAGCGACCGCGCATTCGCCCGAGACGATCGAACAGGAACTGAAATGGATCGACGATCAAACCGATGGCAAGCCTTACGGGCTCGACGTGCTGATCCCCGAAAACATTTCTACCGCGGGCGAGAAGGACGTCACCTGGAAGAGCCTGGAGGCGCGGATTTCGCCGCAGCATCGCGATTTCACCCGCAACCTGCTGAAGAAGTACGGCGTCGAGTTGACAACGACCAATGTCGCCGACAACCAGCCGCAGCCGTTCGACGCGCAGCGCGCGCTTGACGTGCTCGAGGTCTCGTTTCGCCATCCGATCAAGCTGATTGCGAACGCGCTCGGCGTGCCGCCGAAACAGATGATCGACATGGGCCGCAAGCATGGCGTGCCGGTGGCGGCGCTCGTTGGTTCGAAAGAGCACGCGCTGCGGCAGGTCGCCGCCGGCGTCGATATTTTGGTTGCGCAAGGCACCGAGGCCGGCGGCCATTGCGGCGAGGTCTCGACCATGGTGCTGGTGCCCGAGGTGATCAAGGCGATCAAGCCGGTCCGCGACGTGCCGGTGCTGGCCGCAGGCGGCATCATGACAGGTAGGCAGATGGCGGCCTGCATGGCGATGGGTGCGGCCGGCGCCTGGACCGGCTCGGTGTGGCTGGCGACGGTGGAATCGGAGACCACGGAAATTTTCCGCGAGAAGATGATCGCCGCATCCTCGCGCGACGCGGTCCGCTCAAGGGCCGCACCGGCAAGCCGGCACGACAATTGCGGTCGGTGTGGACCGATGCATGGGACCGCGGGCCGGATAGCCCCGGCGCCTTGCCGATGCCGCTGCAAAGCATCATCAGCCGCGATGCCTTCAACTCGATCGACCGCGCGGCCGCCGCCGGCAACGTGCAGGCGCGCGATCTGGTGACCTACTTTGTCGGCCAGGGCGTCGGCCTGATCGACAGCGTGAAGTCGGCCGGCGCCGTGGTGCAGGAATTCAAGGAAGATTTTGCCGACGCGGTGGAGCATATGAACATGCTGATGGAGGAGTGACGGCCTCTCCCGCGTCATTGCGAGCGAAGCGAAGCAATCCATCTCGCCGAGCCGACGGTATGGATTGCTTCGTCGCTACGCTCCTCGCAATGACGGCGAAACAAGGTGCGATTTGATTGTCCCGAAATTGAAGAAGAAGAAAAAATGTCGAACAACTCCCCCTCCCCGAAGATCGCATTCCCGTCATCGTCGGCGTCGGCGAAATCGTCGACCGGCCAAAGGACATCGCCGCCGGCCTCGAACCGCTGGCACTGCTCGAGCAGGCGGTGCGGCGCGCGGAGGCCGATAGCGGCGCAAAGCTGCTCGGCGAGCTCTGCTCGCTCGATGTCGTCAATTTCCTGAGCTGGCGCTACCGCGATCCCGAGAAGCAGCTCGCAGCAAAGCTTGGTGCCGCGCCAGCGCATTGTTACTACGGCCCGGTCGGCGGCGAGAGCCCGATCCGCTACATTCACGAAGCCGCACAGCGCATCGCGCGCGGCGAGTGCAGCGTGGCGGTGGTCTGCGGCGCGGAAGCCCAATCCACCGCAACCAAGGCCGAGCGCGGCGGCATCTCGCTGCCATGGACGCCGTTTGCCCATGACGTCGAGGAGCCGAAGCGCGGTGCGGCGTTTCAGAAGCCGATGGCGGTGAAGCTCGGGGTGTCCCGCCCCATCACCGTCTATCCGCTCTATGAATCCGCCACGTCAGCGCATTGGGGCCAGACGCCGCGCGAGGCGCTCGCCGAATCCGGCGCGCTGTGGTCGACCTATTCGAAAGTGGCGGCCGAGAATCCAAACTCGTGGCTGAAGAAGCGTTTTGCACCTGAAGAGATCATCACGCCGACGCCAGAAAACCGATTGATCGCCTGGCCCTATACAAAACTGATGGTGGCCAACCCGACCGTGAACATGGGCGGGGCCGTCTTGCTGACCTCCCTGGCGAAAGCGCGCGCGGCCGGCGTGGCCGAGGAGCGGCTGGTCTATCCGATCGGCGGCGCGTCGGCGGAGGAGCCGCGCGACTATCTGGTGCGCGACCAGTTTTATGAAAGCCATCCGCAGAACGCGGTGCTGAAGGCAGTGATGGACCTGGTCGAAGGCGACGGCAGGAAATTCGACGCCATCGAGCTCTATAGCTGCTTCCCCTGTGTGCCCAAGATGGCGCGGCGGACGTTGGGCTTGGGCCCCGACGTGCAACCGACGGTGACCGGCGGCCTCACCTTCTTCGGCGCGCCGCTCAACACTTATATGACGCACGCGGCTATTGCGATGGTGCGGAAACTGCGCGAAGGCGGCAAGCTCGGCCTGCTCTACGGCCAGGGCGGCTTCGTCACCAAGCATCACGGACTGGTGCTGTCGCGCGAGGCGCCGAAGGGGCCGCTCGCGCAGGACACCAGCGTGCAGGCCGAGGCCGACCGCCATCGGCGCCCGGTGCCGGACTTCGTCACCGAGGCCTCAGGCAAGGGCAAAGTCGGAGTTTTACCGTGATCTACAAGGGCAAGGGCGAGGTCGAGCACGGCGTCGTAATGCTGCGCACCGAGCAGGATGCGCGGGCGCTGGCGCGTGTGCCCGCTGGTGACGCAGCGACGCTCAAGCATCTGCTGAACATGGATCGGACGCCGGTGGGGTCGGTCGGCGATATCGTTGCCGCGGATGATGGCGTGCTGGAGTGGCGGGTGGGATAGTTCCAGTGTCCCGGACGCGGTGCAGCGCGACAGCGCTGCTCCGCAGGGCCGGGACCCATTGAGAACGTCTTGCGCTCTGGTGAGATCGGCCCCGGCTCTGCAGCGCATCACTCGCGTGCTGCGCTGCGTCCGGGGCACAAAAACGCGGCAGCCCCTTCACGCCGCCCGCACCGTATCCAGAAACTTGCCGACCTCGAGCTTGAGGCGGTTCGAGTCGGCAGAGAGCGACTGTGCCGCCGATAGCACCTGCGCGGAAGCCGACCCGGTCTCGCTCGCGCCGCGCTGCACGTCGGTGATGTTGGCGGAAACCTGCTGCGTCCCGTCGGCTGCCTGCTGCACGTTGCGGGAGATTTCCTGGGTCGCCGCGCCCTGCTCTTCCACCGCGGCGGCGATGGTCGAGGCGATCTCGGCCAACCGTTCGATGGTGCCGCTGATCCCCTTGATGGCGCCGACGGATTCGTGAGTCGCGCCCTGGATGCCTGATATCTGCTGGCTGATCTCGCCGGTGGCCTTGGCGGTCTGTTCGGCGAGCGCCTTCACTTCCGACGCCACCACCGCAAAGCCGCGGCCGGCTTCGCCCGCGCGCGCCGCCTCGATGGTCGCGTTGAGCGCCAGCAGGTTGGTCTGGCCTGCAATGGTGTTGATGAGTTCGACGACGTCGCCGATGCGCGCTGCCGCCTTCGACAATTCGCTGACGCGATCGTTGGTGACGCGCGCCTGGTCGACGGCTTCACCCGCCATCCGCGCCGATGCCTGCACCTGGCGGCTGATCTCGTTGACCGAAGACGACAGTTCCTCGGTCGCCGCTGCAACCGACTGCACGTTGGTGGTCGCCTCCTCGGAGGCAGCAGCCACTGTGGTCGTCACCTGCTGCGCGCGCTCGGCCGTCGCGGTCAGCGTTTTGGCCGAAGCTTCCAATTCGGTCGAAGCCGAGGATACGGTTTCGACGATCTCGCCGACCGCCGTCTCGAAGGAATCCGCAAGGCGGACCATTTCGGCCTTGCGCTGCTGGGCGGCGATCTGGTCCTGCCTGATCTTGGCTTCCGCCTCGTCGCGGGCCTTCTGCTCGGACACGACCTTGAATTTCTCAACCGCGCCGGCGACTGCGCCGAGCTCGTCCTTGCGGCCAAGTCCCGGCAGCACCACTCCGAAATTGCCGCCGGCGAGCTCGTCCATCGACACGCTCAGCGCGCGCATCGGACGGGCGATCGAGAAGTAGGAGAACATACTGGTTCCGATCAGCAACAGGATCGTGCAGAGACTGATTGTCATCGACATCTGTTCGGCCGCCGCCATTTCGCGGGCGGCCTGGGCCTTTTCCTTCTCTACGCTCTGCTTGGCGAACTCGGCGATCTGGTTGGCAAGCTGCTCGAGTTCGGCCGCGATCGGCAGCGTGGCCTCGCGCGCGATGCGGACTGCCTCCTCATTCAGCTTCGCGATCCGGGCCGCGGCGTCGGGAGCGCCCTCTGCCGAAATCGCTTCGCCCCGCACCTTCACGATCTGCTGGGCTTCCTTGACGTAATCAGAAGCCCTCGTCTTGAGCTTCTCGATGCGTGTGCGATTCTCGGCGGCGTGCGACAGCTTCAGCATCTCCTCGGTGAGGTGACTAGCCGATTTCAGCGTGGCGGCCAGATAGTCGTTGGCTCTTTGCAAATGCGCCGAATTGTTAGCGAGACGAATATCGCGAACGCCGATCTGCATACCGTTAATCGACGCCTTCGCATCCACCGCATCCCGTGCGACCGCCTGCTGCGCCGACACGCGAGCGTCGAGTTCGCGCATTGCCCCGTTTGCCCGCATTTGGTTCATCACCATCGCTGCAACGAGCAGAACGCCGAGGCCCGAGGCGATGCCGAGCTTGGCTCCGATGGACAGATTCAGGATAAGGCGGGAGATGCGCGACATGGGTAGCGTCCTTTGAAAGCAGCAGAGGTCAATGAGGTCGCGACGATACCGTCTGTCTCCCGCTTCGGCGGGATCACGGTGAAGAGGTGCCGGGCCAATTTGGGACGAGCCGGTTCGTTGCGAACGAAAGGCTCCTGCGGCGGCATAGCCACAGAGCGGCACCCATGACCGTCAGGCTTTCATACGATGGTTAACCAGCGTCTAAGGCGGCACGGTCCGGGAATTGGTAGTATTACGGAAGCGCGGCGCGCTTCATCGCCATCATGACGGCTCGCTCGTCTGCTTGCGCGCTGCCAACAGCGTCTGCTGCGGTGTTTCGCCAAACAACTCGCGATACAGCGCGGTGAACTCGCCCATGTGCCAGAAGCCGTTCACGAGCGCCACCGCCTTCACCGACTGTACCGAAGTTCCGCGCACCAGTTGTTGTCGTACATTCCACAGCCGCCGCAGCCGCATGTAGCGGTGCATGCTCATGCCGCGAATGGCAACCACGGCGTTATGCAGCGTCCGCACCGAGACCCCGAGTTGCCGCGCTATGTCGGCGCTGTACAACGTCTTGCCGGCGCTGTCGGCCACGAACTCGTCGAGCTTTCGGACCAGCGCCAGATAGTGGCTCAGACTGAGGCGCTTGGCTTCGGGTGTGGGCGATGCCGCAGCCATCGCCAGATCGACCGCCTGCAGTATCGATTCTTCAACGTGCTCGATCACGTTCGGCTGTGCAAAGCTATCGGGCGAATGCGAAGCGAGCGTCAGGACATCGCGAACCGTCACCCGGAGTGCCTCGCATCTATCCGGCAGCGTCGCGATCAATTGAGCGCTATCGGCATCGCCCGGCCAGCCGCGATCGTCGATCGAAGCAAAATTCACAAGCGCCACCAGATTGGCGCGCTGCTCCACGATCTCACACATCGCGGTACCCTTGACCACGAGCAAGTCCGGCGCGCGGGCTTCAACGCCGTTGATGATCAACGAAGCCGCATCGTCCATCGTGAAGCCGACGATCGCGCCGGTCGTGGAATACTGCATCTGCAGAATTCGAGGGAACGTCCGCTGCAGATGGACCGAACAGGACTTCAGCTTCAACGAGGCGAAGGCGGCGGCGAAGTCCTTGGCGTCGATCGGAATGCTCTTGGCATCGCCCAGCCCTTCGATGCTCCGGAAACGATCGACGTCCAGAGACCGGTTAATCTTTACGAATTCAGATTCAACTAGTTCGTCAAGCAACGACACGCAGCGGTCATCCGAGCCATCGGTAGCGATCCATGGGAGATCTTCTGGCACCAGACCTTTTGACATCAAATCGTCACGATGCCTTTGCGTCTTACCACTTTTTCCCGATTACGGAAGTTCGTTCGCCGCATTTGCTCCCAGTTTCGCTCAAGGCGATTGATCGGCACGTGCCGCAATCGCAATTTTGCGATCTACGGATGTCTCCCGTTCCTCTTGCAGCCGAAAGCGGGCTGCTTCCGGCAGTTCGCGTTTCCGATTCGAAGCGTCTGCGATCGCGAAGCCGGCATGAGGAGCCAGCTTCGGATCAAATGGTCAGTGCGAGATCAGGCCGCCCGCACGGAGTCGAGGAACCGGCCGACCTCGAGCTTGAGGCGGTTCGAGTCGCCTGACAGCGATTGCGCCGCCGCAAGCACCTGCGAAGACGCCGATCCGGTTTCGCTGGCGCCCCGCTGCACGTCGGTAATGTTGGAGGACACCTGCTGGGTGCCCATGGCCGCCTGCTGCACGTTGCGGGAGATTTCCTGCGTCGCGGCGCCTTGCTCTTCCACGGCCGCCGCAATCGTCGACGAAATCTCCGACAGCTTCTCGATGGTGCCGCTGATCGCCTGGATCGCGTTCACGGATTCCTGGGTAGCGGCCTGGATGCCGGTGATCTGCTGGCCGATTTCGCCGGTGGCTTTTGCGGTCTGCTCGGCCAGTGCCTTTACCTCGGAGGCCACGACCGCGAAGCCGCGGCCGGCCTCGCCGGCGCGCGCCGCCTCGATGGTGGCGTTGAGCGCAAGCAGGTTGGTTTGGCCGGCGATGGTGTTGATCAGTTCGACGACGTCGCCGATGCGGGTTGCCGCCTTCGACAATTCGCTGACGCGGTCATTGGTCGTGCGCGCCTGCTCCACGGCGTCGTTGGCCATCCGTGCCGATTCCTGCACCTGGCGGCTGATCTCGGTGACGGATGACGCCATCTCTTCGGTGGCCGACGCCACCGACTGCACGTTGGTCGAGGCTTCCTCGGAGGCCGAGGCGACCGTTGTCGCAAGTACCTGGGCGCGTTCCGCGGTCGACGTGAGCGTACCCGCAGACACCTCGAGTTGGCTGGATGCCGACGACACGGCTTCGACGATCCGGCCGACTGCTGCCTCGAAATCATCGGCCATCTTGCTCATATCCGCCTTGCGGCTCGCCACGGCGCGGGTCTCGGCCGCGTGCTGCTCGGCCTCCAGCGACTGACGGGCGACGGCATTGCTCTTGAACACTTCGACGGCCTTGGCCATCTCGCCAACCTCGTCGCCGCGCCCGATGCCGGGCACCTCGACGGCAAGGTTGCCGCTGGCGAGATCGTTCATCGCAACCGTCATCCGCTGCAGCGGACCGGTGACGCTACGCGCCACGAAGATCGACACCACGAGCGTAAATAGCAGGATTGCGCCGGCAACGATCAGCGAGCGCTGGGTCGAGGTCCAGGTCTGCGCCGTCAGGTCGTCGATGTAGACACCGGTGCCGACGACCCAGTTCCACGGGGCGAAGCCGACCACGTAGGACAATTTCGGCTGAGGCTTGTCGAAGCCGGGCTTCGGCCATTCATAGGGAACAAAGCCGGAGCCGTTCTTTCTGACGGTATTGACGAAGTCGACGAACAACAGCTTGCCGTTGGGGTCCTTGTAGGTCGAAAGATCGTTGCCATTCATCTCCGACCTGATCGGATGCATCACCATTTTCGGATGCATGTCGTTGATCCAGTAATAGTCGTTGTTGCCGTACCTGAGCGTCGCGATCCGCGCCATCGCCCGCTTCTGGGCATCGGCGTCGGAAACGCCGCCCTTCTGCGCCGCGGCATGCTCTTCCTTGATGATGCCGAGTGCGAGATCGCCGAGGTGGCGCAGCTCGATCTGCTTCTGCTGGTTCAAGCCCGATGCCAGTTCGCGCGAATCGAGAAAGGCGATGCCGAGGAACCCGGCAAAGCTCAGGCAGATGAGGGCATAGATTTTTCGGCCAACCGTCAGCTTGGCCCGGCCTATCATTCCAAACATGCTTGATCTCCCGCGCGACGACGGTGGTCGTCAGCCCCACTGCGCGGAATCGTATATGTCAGGCGCTTTCTACCCGTTAATTTTGCACTCAGTAGATATACGGGGTCTGTTAACCAGAACCGCGGCCAGCGCGTCCCGCCGGTTCCGAACGGCAGAAGGCCCGCCCCTGGTTGAGGGGCGGGCCTTCTGGGTCTCTGCGGTGTGTCGGCTGCTTACGCCGCCCGCACCGAATTCAGGAACTTGCCGACTTCGAGCTTGAGGCGGTTGGAGTCCGACGACAGCGACTGGGCCGAAGAGAGTACCTGCGTCGAGGCCGATCCGGTCTCGCCGGCCCCGCGCTGCACGTCGGTGATGTTGGCGGAGACCTGCTGGGTGCCGCGGGCCGCCTGTTGCACGTTGCGGGAGATTTCCTGCGTTGCTGCGCCCTGCTCTTCCACGGCGGCGGCAATGGTCGAAGCAACCTCGGCCAACCTTTCGATGGTGCTGCTGATCTCCTTGATCGCGCCTACCGACTCCTGGGTGGCGCCCTGAATGCCTGATATCTGCTGGCCGATCTCGCCGGTCGCCTTCGCGGTTTGTTCGGCGAGCGCCTTCACCTCGGAGGCCACGACCGCAAAGCCGCGGCCGGCTTCACCCGCACGGGCCGCCTCGATGGTGGCGTTGAGCGCTAGTAGGTTGGTCTGGCCTGCGATGGTATTGATGAGCTCGACGACGTCGCCGATGCGGGCGGCCGCCTTCGACAATTCGCTGACGCGATCATTGGTAATCCGTGCCTGGTCGACGGCCTCGCCGGCCATCCGTGCCGATTCCTGCACTTGGCGGCTGATCTCGTTGACCGAGGAGGACAACTCTTCGGTCGCCGACGAGACGGACTGCACGTTGGTCGAAGCTTCCTCGGAAGCAGCCGCCACCGCGGTCGCCAGCTTCTGCGAACGCTCCGCCGTCAGGGTCAGGGTCTTCGCCGAAGCTTCAAGCTCAGTCGAAGCCGAAGATACCGTTTCGACGATCTCGCCGACCGCTGCCTCGAAACCGTCAGCCAGCTTCATCATATCGGCCTTGCGCCGTTCGGCGGCCTGCCTTTCCGTAACCTGCTGCTCGCCCTTCAGCCGCTCGACCTCAAGCCCGTTCGCCTTGAACACTTCCACGCTGCGGGCCATTTCGCCAATCTCGTCCCGACGGTTCCTGCCCGGGACGTCAGCCGAGAAATCGTTGCGCGCCAGGATTTCCATAACAGCCTTCAATCGGACGATCGGCTGCGACATCCCCTTGATGCCCAGCCACATCGCAGCAAGCAGGCCGAGCAAGAGACCAACGCCCGCCGAAATCAGCACCACCCGGATCGACGAGTCAGCCTCGGCGGTCATGGCGTCCGATACCTTCTGGGAGTGAGCCAGGAGATCATCAACCATCGTTGTTTGCGCGAGGATCGCAGCCTCCACCAGCGGCACGCACTGCGCTTTCAGCCTTCATATTTTCTTCGGGCGTCGAGGTCGTTGCCGCGTATTCGATCGCGGGATCGCAGACCACGAAGGCCTTTTCAAAGCTCGCAAGTACCGGATTGATGGCCGCAGCCTTTTCGGGCAAGTGCTTCACCACTTCGGCCATTCTGGTCTGATAGGTCTTCTTGCTGTCTTTGGTCTGGGCGAGATATTTGGCGTTTCCTTCGTCGGTCGTTTCAACCGCCAATTGGAACGCTCCGGAAATATAGGCTTCAGCAAAGCGGCTCGCACGGGTTGCCAGCGTGGTGTACTTGTCCACGCGCGTGACGATGTCGGTGTTGGCGTCGTTCATCGCCCGCAAGCGGCTTGTCGCGAACAACGTCTCTCCAATCATCACGACGCCGAGAAGCACCACAATCAGACCGACCTTGACGACGATCTTGAGATTATCGAGCCATGACATTTTCACGCTCCAACAAGTTTGGTGATGATCGGCTGCGTGCTGACGACCGAGCGTCGCAGCCGGTGCTATCTGCAAGAAATAATTCGAAAGACTTACGATGTTTTAACTTTATGTATTCGTAGGAATACGGAGAACCGCAGATTCCATCTCGAATCTCGAACGGCAAAAAGCCCGCTCCTTATTCAGGAGCGGGCTATCTGGCTACGGTCTGTCGGCTGCTTACGCCGCCCGCACCGAATTCAGGAACTTGCCGACTTCGAGCTTGAGGCGGTTGGAGTCCGACGACAGCGACTGGGCCGAAGAGAGCACCTGCGTCGAGGCCGATCCGGTCTCGCCGGCCCCGCGCTGCACGTCGGTGATGTTGGCGGAGACCTGCTGGGTGCCGCGGGCCGCCTGTTGCACGTTGCGGGAGATTTCCTGCGTTGCTGCGCCCTGCTCTTCCACCGCGGCCGCAATGGTCGAGGATATTTCCGACAGCTTCTCGATCGTGGAGCTGATGGCCTGGATCGCACCGACGGACTCCTCCGTCGCGGCCTGAATGCCTGATATCTGCTGGCCGATCTCGCCGGTCGCCTTCGAGGTTTGTTCCGCCAGCGCCTTCACCTCAGATGCCACGACGGCGAAGCCGCGGCCGGCGTCGCCGGCACGGGCGGCCTCGATGGTGGCGTTGAGCGCCAGCAAATTGGTCTGTTCGGCGATGGTGTTGATGAGTTCGACCACCGCGCCGATGCGGGCCGCCGCCTTCGACAATTCGCTGACCCGATCATTGGTGGTGCGGGCCTGATCGACGGCCTCATTGGCCATCCGCGCCGATTCCTGAACCTGGCGGCCGATCTCGGTGATCGACGACGCCATCTCCTCGGTGGAAGAGGCCACCGACTGGACGTTGGTGGAGGCTTCCTCGGAAGCCGCCGCAACCATCGTGGTCAATTCCTGGGCACGTTCGGCAGTCGTCGTCAGCGTGCCGGCGGCGGCTTCGAGTTGGGTCGACGCCGACGACACGGTCTCGACGATATTGCCGACCGCACCTTCGAAATCGTCGGCGAGCTTGATCATCTCGGCCTTGCGCCGCTGCGCCGCGATCAGATCCTGCTGAACCTTGGCTTCGGCTTCCTCGCGCGCCTTGTGCTCCGCATTCTCGCGAATGACGGTCACCGTCTTGGCGAGATCGCCGATTTCGTCGCCACGGTCGGCGCCGGGAATCTCGACGTCGAGATTGCCGCCGGCCATCTCGCCCAGCGCACCGTTCAGCCGCGTCATCGGACGCGCGACCCCGAGGAAGGAGAATGCCACCGAGGCGATCAGCGACGCGACGACGATGATCGCCATGATCAGGTTGATGCGGTTGGCGCGCTCGGTATCGGCCATCACCGCGTCCTTGGATAGCTTCGCATCCTTTTGCGCGCCATCGACCGTCTCCTCCATCAGGCCTGCGACTTCCGCGGCGGCCTTGACGGTGCGGTTCATGATGATGTCGTTCTTGACCTGCTCGGTCTTTACCGCTTCCTCATTGGCGGCCAGGAAACGCTTGACGGTCGAGGAAAGGTTGCTGACCACGACCAGCAATTCCCGGTCATCGGCCTCGCCGCGCAACTTGTTGAACACATCCTTCAGCGAGGCCTCGGTCTTGGCCATCTCCGAGACCAGGTTGGCATCGCCGGTTGCGCCGAGCTTCCAGGCGGCAGCCCGCAACGCGTTCACCTTTCCATCGGCCTGAAATAGCAAACGCTCGATCTCGAGGCGGTTGTCCAACTTCGCCATGGCCGGCAACTTCAACTGGGCGTCGACCGCCTTGGTCCATTCTTCCGAGATGACCGAGCGCTTGTCGATCTGCGCCAGCAGCGTGATCTGCGCCTTGGCGAGATCTTCCACAGCGGCCGTAAAGCCATCCATCAACGTCTTGATCTTCTGCAGCCGTTCCCTGGCATCCGGCCGCTGCGCCATCGCCAGCGCGGCCTCCAACTCCTTCGCTCCGCTCGCCTTGTAGCGCTGCAAATCGGCAACGGTCTTCTCGACTTCGGCGGAAGTCCTCGCCAGCCTGACATTGCCGGCGGCAAGCTGAATCTTGCGCAGGTCGATATGGGCGGAGAGCGAGTTGTCGGCCACCTGCTGCGACCGGGCGGCGCGCTCGCTGGCTTCCTCGATCCTCGATTCGGTGACCATCTGGTTGGCCACCATGCCGATCGCCAGCAGGACGCCGACCGCCCCGGCCAAGCCCAGTTTGTATCCGATACGGTTGAGCTTGATCATGTCGACGACCCCAATTTCTTCTGAATCAGTTTTTCCGGATGTGGAATTTACGACGCAAAGGAACCGGCAACCTTTGCGGGCGAATCCCGGAAGATACGGCGCAGCGTAGCGAGGACCGGTTAATTTCCGCTTGCGTGAAACTACGGGTATCCAGCCGGGTTGTAGACACTCCATCCTCGCGCCTGACGCGAAAAGGCCCGGCGCGCTTTCTGCGAGCCGGGCCCTTCGTCAACGGGTCGGCCGGTTGTCAGGCTGCCCGGACCGACTCCAGAAACTTGCCGACCTCGAGCCTGAGGCGCTGGCTATCGCCCGACAGCGACTGCGCCGCCGACAGCACCTGCGAGGAGGCCGCACCGGTCTCGCTGGCGCCGCGCTGCACGTCGGTGATGTTGGTGGAGACCTGATGGGTGCCGCGGGCGGCCTGCTGCACATTGCGGGAGATTTCCTGGGTCGCGGCGCCCTGCTCTTCTACGGCGGCCGCAATCGCCGAGGAGATCTCCGCCAGCCTTTCGATGGTGCCGCTGATTTCCTTGATCGCGCTTACAGAATCCTGGGTCGCGCCCTGGATGCCGGCAATTTGCTGGCTGATCTCGCCGGTGGCTTTTGCCGTCTGTTCGGCCAGCGCCTTGACCTCCGACGCCACAACCGCAAAGCCGCGGCCGGCCTCACCGGCGCGCGCCGCCTCGATGGTGGCGTTGAGCGCCAGCAAGTTGGTCTGGCCGGCGATGGTGTTGATGAGTTCGACGACGTCGCCGATCCGGCCCGCCGCCTTGGACAATTCGCTGACCCGGTCGTTGGTGACGCGGGCCTGACCGACTGCGTCGGTCGCCATCCGCGCCGAAGCCTGCACCTGGCGGCCGATCTCGGTGACCGAGGAAGAAAGCTCTTCGGTCGCCGAGGCCACCGACTGCACGTTTGCAGAGGCTTCGCCGGAAGCCGAGGCCACGGCCGAGGTCAGCGTCTGCGAGCGCTCGGCGGTCGCCGACAGGGTGCCGGCCGACGCTTCGAGCTGCGTCGAAGCCGAGGATACCGTCTGCACGATCTCGCCGATCAGGCTTTCGAAGTTGCGGGTGATGCCGTCGACCCGTCGGCCGCGCTCGATCTTGGCTTCGGCATCGGCGGCGGCAGCCTCGTCGGCGGCTTTCTTGGCAATCAGCGCTTCCTTGAATACCTGCAAGGTATCGGCCATCGCGCCGATTTCGGTCTTCTCGCCCTGATGCGGCACCTCCGCACTCAGATCGCCCTTACCCAGCGCCTGCATCGGCGTGACGATGGAGGCAATGCCGCGCGAGACGTCGCGAACCAGATAGGCGCTGATGCCGACGCCGATGATGACGGCGGCGCCGAGAATTGAGGCCAGCATCATGAGAGCGGCGGTGTAACTGTCGGCCGCCTCCCTTGCCGCCTTGTCCGCGCCGGCATTGTTCAGGTCGATGCTCTTCTTCAGGACGGCGTCGGCATCGAGGCTGATCTTGTTGACGGTCGTGGTATTCAGGTCGTGGGCCTCGGTCGGGATATTCCCAGCCGCCTTGCGCGACAGTTCCATGACCTCCTGCGTGCCGTTCCGGTATTTGTCCCACAGCCTCGACCATTCGGCATACAGCGCACGTTCCTCCGCCGAGGTAATCAGCGGTTCGTACGCCGCGCGGATCTTGGTGTTGCTTTCGATGACGGTGGCGAGCGTCTTTTCCATCGCCAGCTTCTCTTCCAACGTCTCGGACAGCATGTGCTCGCGGATCACGTTGCGGTAGGTGATGGTGCCGGCGCGCAGGTCGCCCAGCACGCGGATACTTGGCATCCAGTTGGTCACGATATCGACCGTGTTGGCGTTGATGGCGCGCATGTTCTTCACCGCGAGCAGCCCCATGCCCGCCATCGCGACGAGAAGGAAGGCGACCACAGTGATGATCTTGGTGCGGATCGAATAGCGGGCGAGCATGGGTAGAATCTCTTGGTTTTGGGCGCGCGGGACGCCGTCTGGGAAAAGGCCCGGAATTTGGAAAGGAAGGATGCTTGGCGGATATCAAACCCGACGCTTCCTCAGGTTGAGTTAATTCGCGTCCGTACAAATACCTACGCGACAGTTCTCACCAGGAAATGAATGTCGGCTTGAGGCGATCAGCGCATCAGCTTCAACGCATCGGAGAAAAATTCCGGCCCGCCGAAATTCCCTGATTTCAGCGCAAGCAGCATCTCGCCGTCCTCGGCGCCGACCGCGCGCAAAACCGGCACGCCCGCAGCGATTTCTTCGCCGACGAGAAAGCCCGGAATCCTCAGCCGATCGACGACGGCGCCCGAAGTTTCACCACCGGCGACCACCAATCGCCGCACGCCTGATCGCACCAGGCCTTCGGCGATATCGGCCATCGCCTGCTCGATGGCATGTCCGGCTGCATCGCGGCCATGCCGAGATTGCAGAGCTGCCACCTGGTCCGGAGTCGAGCTGCTGGCGATCAGGATTGGACCATCGCCGATCCGGTCGCTCGCCCACGCCAGCGCCCGGCGCGCCTCTGCCGGTCCCGCGATGATCTGCTCGGGATCGAGATGCAGCACAGCCATGGTCTTTTCGGCATTGGCAATCTGCGCCAACGTCGCCTGCGAACAGCTCCCCGCAAGACACGCCGCCGGTCCCCCGACCGGCGCGCCGGAGACCGCGCCCGCGGAAGCCGCTTTGACCTTGCCGGAGGTGACCAGTGCCCGGGCAAGGCCAAGTCCGATGCCGGATGCGCCGACGGACAGGCGGTGATTCAGCGCGACGTCGCCGATGGTTTCCAGATCGCGGTCAAAGACCGCATCGATGATGGCCGCGCCGATACCCTTTCCCGCCAGCTCCGCAAGACGTCCGTGAACCGCCTCCGCGCCGCGCGTGAGGGTAGCGAGATCGACCAGCCCGACCTGGGTCCGGCTCTGGCGCGCCAGTACCCGCACCAGATTGGAATCACGCATCGGGTTGAGCGGATGATCCTTCAGCGGGCTTTCGTTCAGCGGCACGGAGCCGACGAACAGGTTGCCCTGATAGACGGTGCGGCCGGTTTCCGGAAAAGCCGGCGTCACCAGCACGATCGCCTCGCCGCAGTCGGCGCGCAGCGCATCCATCACCGGGCCGATATTGCCGGCGTCGGTGGAATCGAAGGTCGAGCAGATCTTGAACAGCACGTGACCGGCGCCGCGGCCGCGCAGCCATTTTTCGGCGGCGCGCGAACGCTCGACCGCGACGCCGGCCTCGATCGAGCGGCTCTTGAGCGACACCACCACCGCATCGACTTCAGGCAGCGCCAGATCGTCCGGCGGCACGCCGATGGTCTGCACCGTGCGCAGCCCCTGACGCGTCAGCGTATTGGCGAGGTCGGAGGCGCCGGTATAGTCGTCGGCGATACAGCCAAGGGACAGTTTCACGGCTTTGCTCCGGCATAGGGCTTGAACCAGCCAAGGCCATCGGTGGTCTTGCCGCGCGGGTTGTATTCGCAGCCGACGAAGCCGCCATAGCCGAGCCGATCGAGCTCGGTGAACAGGAACGGATAGTTCAGCTCTTCGCCGTCGGGCTCGTTGCGCGAGGGAATGCTGGCGATCTGGACATGGCCGATGATGGGCATCACCTCGCGCAGCCGCATGGTGACGTCGCCGTGAATGATCTGGCAGTGATAGATGTCGAACTGCAGCTTCAGGTTCGCAATCTTCAGCTCGGTAATCAGGTCGCGTGCGAAGCCAAAATCATTGAGAAAATAGCCGGGCACGTTGCGCGGATTGATCGGCTCGATCACGACGTCCAGCCCATGGGGCGCGTAGAACTCGGCTGCCCATGCCACCGACTTGTAGAATTGTTCGACGGCCTTGGCGCTGCTGCGATCGGCGATACCCGCCATCAGATGCAGCCGCTTGACGCCGGTCGCCTTCGCGTAAGGCAACGCCGTCTCCAGGCTTCGCTTGAGATCGTCAAAGCGCTCCGGCAGCGCGGCAAAGCCCTTTTCGCCGGCGTCCCAATTACCCGGCGGCAGATTGAACAGTGCCTGCGTCAGGCCATTCTTTTTAAGCCGTTCGCCAACAGACTCGGCCGGATGGTCATAGGGAAACAGAAATTCAACCGCGGTGAAGCCCGCGCTTGCCGCCGCATCGAAACGGTCGAGGAACGGGACCTCGGTGAACATCATGGAGAGATTGGCGGCGAAACGCGGCATCTACGGTCCCCTTCTTGATCTTGCTCTTACTTCGGCTCGCCCGGCAGATGCGTGCCGGTGACTTTTGCATACATCCGTGCTACCGACGCGTCATCATCGCGGCCCATGCCGGCGGCTGACGTCATCAGGAACATCTGCAATGCCGCAGCCGAAACCGGCACCGGGAATTTCTGCGAGCGCGCCATGTCCTGGATGATGCCGAGATCCTTGACGAAGATATCGACCGCGCTGCGCGGCGCATAGTCGCCGTCGAGCACATGCGGCATGCGGTTCTCGAACATCCAGGAATTGCCGGCGGAGGCCGTGATCACCTCGTAGACTTTTCGGATGTCGAGGCCCTGCTTGGCGGCGAATGCGATCGCTTCCGAGGCGGCGGCGATATGCACACCGGCGAGCAACTGGTTGATCATCTTGAACGCGGCGCCCTGGCCGGCGGCGTCGCCGAGTTCGTAGAGCTTTGCCGCCATCGCGTCTAGCGCCGGACGCGCTTTGGCAAACGCGGCCGGACTGCCGGATGCGAGGATGGTGAGTTCGCCCTGGGCTGCGCGCTGCGCGCCGCCGGAAATCGGCGCGTCGAGGTAGTGCCGGCCGGTTTCTTCCAACTGTTTGGCGAGGCGCCGCGCGACATCGGGGTCCATGGTGGCGGAGGAAATGAATACCGCGCCTTTGGCCAGCGTTTCAGCAACGCCGTTAGGGCCAAACAGGATGGCCTCGGTTTGCGCGGCGTTGACGACGACGCTGACGACGATGTCGGCCGATTTCGCGGCTTCCGCCGGCGTCACCGCGCCCTTGCCGCCATCGGCGACGAACCGCTTGACCGTGTCAGCCGAGACGTCGCACCCGGTGACCTCCAGCCCCGCACGGCGCAGCGAGGTCGCCATGCCATAGCCCATCGAGCCCAGCCCGATGACGGCGACGCGCGGTTTGGCGGATTCTGGCATGCGGCGGTTCCTCGATGGTTTCTGTTCAGCGGCCATTCGGCCGGCGGCTTGGCCCTGCGTATCACGGCTTGGCCGCGCTGCCAAAGCGTGAGACAAGGCGGAAAAGAGGTCGGTCCATGAGCGAAACAAGGCTCCGCGAGGAAATCTGCCGCTTCGGCCGCTCGCTGTTCGAGCGCGGGCTGACGCCGGGCTCCTCCGGCAATATCAGCGTGAAACTCGACGACGGCGGCTGGCTGGTGACGCCGACCAACGCCTCGCTCGGCTTCCTCGACCCGGCCCGAATGTCGCGGCTCGGGCCCGATGGACGGCTGGTATCCGGCGACGCCCCGACCAAGGAAGTGCCGCTGCACACCGCGCTTTACCAGACCCGCAGCGCCGCGCGCGCCGTCGTGCATCTGCATTCGACCCATTCGGTCGCGCTGTCGATGCTGCCCGAGATCGACCCCCGCGCCGCGCTGCCGCCGATGACGGCCTATTACGTGATGAAATGCGGGCACACCGCGCTTGTGCCCTACTATCGCCCCGGTGATCCGGCCGTCGCCGACGCCATCAAGGGACTGGCCGGGAAGTACTCCTCCGTGTTGCTCGCCAATCACGGGCCGGTGGTGTCGGGCGATACGCTCGAAGCGGCGGTGTTCGCGGTAGAGGAGCTGGAAGAGACGGCAAAGCTCTATCTTCTGCTGCGCGGGCTGAACCCGCGGTATTTGTCACCGACGCAGGTGGAGGATTTGACGAAGACGTTTGGGCTGACGCTGCCGGAGCATGGGCACTCGTAGGATGGGTAGAGCGCAGCGAAACCCATCATCTCTGCGCGCAATGAATCGATGGGTTTCGCTGCGCTCTACCCATCCTTGTATCAGCACGACCTGCTAAGGTGTGAGCGTTCCGCAAGGAATGGCCCGGCCTGGGTGGCCACCCGGACCGGGCCGCCGATCGTTGGATCGTAACCCATCGAAGCATTGTGAGCTGATCTTCGTAGCAGGATCACGATCGGCATCTTCGTCGAGGCCCGCATTGTTGAATGAGCATCAGGCTCGCATTCAAGGGAGGATCGAGAAGATGAGCAAGCGTAGCATAATTTGCGCCGGCATCGATACTGGCAAGCACAAGCTCGATGTGGCGCTGCATGGAAGGCCGGAACGGTTGCAGGTGGCCAATACGGCCGAGGGGCACGAGGAGTTGTTCGTCTGGTTGCGGCAGCACCGGGTCGAACGAGTCGGAATCGAAGCCACTGGCGGCTACGAGCAAACGGTCGTCCGGCGGCTGCGGCAGGGCCGTTTCGTGGTCGTCGTGTTCCAGCCCGCGCAGGTGCGCGCCTATGGGCGCTTTCATCTGAGGCTGGCGAAGAATGACAAGATCGATGCGGCCTTGATTGCGGCCTGCACGTCGGACGTCAGGATCATCCATGCCCCACCAGATCGGCGTCTGGCAGAACTGGCCGAGTTGCAGACCCAGATCGACCAGGTCGTCCGCGCGCTGGCCCGGTTCAAGAACCATCGTGAGTCCTGCCGCGATGCCGCTCTGCGGCAGCTCTGGGACGACGAGATCCGGCGGTTCCGTGGGCTTTTCCGGCAACGGCTCAAGCAACTGGTGGCGGCGATCCGTCAGCATCCCGATCTCGCCGAGCGGCTCGACCTGATCCTCAGCGTCGACGGCATTGCGTTGCGCACCGCAAGCGCCATCGTGGTGCGCATGCCGGAGATCGGCCAGCTCAGCCGCGGCCAGGCCGGCGCGTTGGCTGGGCTTGTCCCCTACGACGACGACAGTGGTGAGCACGCCGGCGATCGCCACATCGCGGGTGGCCGCGAGCGGTTGCGCAATAATCTCTACGTCGCGGCATGGATCGCCGCGCTGCGCTGGAACCCGCAACTGACGGCGCTCTACAAGCGGCTGCGCGCCGCTGGAAAGGAGCACAAGGTTGCCGTCGTCGCCTGCGCTCGCAAGTTGCTGATCTTCGCCAACGCGGTCGTCGCCCGCGGCACGCCATGGGAGGTCCGCACGATCGCCCATTGAGCTTCCGGCGAGTTCGGCAGAGCAACCACTCTCCAGTCCCTTCGCTTCTTGGTTCGACCGGAGAGCCGCTTCTTCGTCCCGACCTGCTTCAATCCGTGACGCCGCGCGCAGATGTCGTCAAGGATGGCCGTCGCGCATTGCTCAAAGCACGCTCCGCAGCTGCCAGGCCACTCCTTGACGACGTCGAGCGCGGTGTCACACTGCAGCCGGTCGGGTAGTACTCGTTCTCGTCCAACCTGATACTTGCTACGGCATCATAGCCCCAGATACGCCTTCCGCACGTCGGGATCGACGCTGATCTCGGCGGCGCTGCCCTGCATCAGCACGCGGCCGGTTTGCAGGATGTAAGCGCGGTCGGCGATTTCGAGGCATTCGGACATGCGTTGTTCGACGATCAGCACGGTCATGCCGGCGTCGCGGATGCGTTTCACGGCCTGGAAGATTTCATCGACCAGCTTTGGCATGATGCCCTGCGACGGCTCATCCAGCATGAGTAGCCGCGGGCGCGTCATCAGCGCGCGGCCGATGGCCAGCATCTGCTGCTCGCCGCCGCTTAGCGTTTCGGCGCGCTGCTCGAGGCGTTCCTGCAGGCGAGGAAACAGCTTGAACACGAGATCGAGCGGTGCCTCGCGATCGGACTGGCTACGAAAAAGATAACTGCCGAGCCTTAAGTTGTCGCGCACCGAGAGGCGCGGAAACAGCCGGCGGTTTTCCGGCACATAGGCGATGCCGCGCGAGGTGATGATGTGCTGCGCCATGCCGTCGATGCGGGCGCCGTCGAACGTTACGGTGCCGGAGCGAGGTCGCTCGGCGCCCGCAATCGATTTCAGCAGCGTCGACTTGCCGGCGCCGTTGGCGCCGGCGACGCAAACGATTTCGCCCTTTGCCACCTCGATCGAAACCGCCGAGATCGCGACCAGGCCCTGATAGGCCGTGGTGACTTCATGCACCGACAGCATGACGGTCTCCCAGATAGGCGGTGATGACTTTCGGGTCGCGAACCACGTCCGCAGGCTTGCCCTCGACCAGCACCTTGCCGAGGTCGAGCACGATGGCGCGGTCGACCAGCGGCATCACGATTTCCATGACATGCTCGACCATCAGCACGGTGACGCCGGTATCGCGCACCTTGCGCACCAGTTCGACGCCGGTCTTGGCTTCGACCGGCGTCAGGCCGGTGAGCACCTCATCCAGCAGCAGCAATTTTGGTTCGGTCGCGAGCGCACGGGCAACTTCGAGCCGGCGCTTTTCGGACGGGACCAGATCGCTGGCGAGCACGTTGGCGCGCGGGCCAAGGCCACAGAATTCCAGCACCTCATATGCCTTGCGGCGGGCATCGCGCATCACGGTGGTACGGACCAGCGCGCCGACGATGACGTTGTCGATCACGGTCATGGTCTCAAAGCTTTTAACGACCTGGAAGGTGCGGCCAATGCCGCGCTGGCAGCGCTCCGCCGCCGGTAGCGCGGTGACGTCCTCGCCGTCAAAGATGATCGAGCCTTGCGTCGGCGGCAGTACCCCCGCGATCAGGTTGAACAGCGTCGACTTGCCGGCGCCGTTCGGGCCGATCAGGCCGACGATCTCGCCGCGTCCAACCGAGATCGAGACGTCACTGTTGGCGATCAGGCCGCCAAAACGCTGCGAGACGCCGCGGGTTTCCAGAAGAGGCGTCATCGGACAGCCTCCTTGCGCTTGGGTGCGAACAGCCCTGCAAGGCCTTTGAACGAGAACAGGCCGATCAGCCCCTGCGGCCGCGCCAGCGAGATCGCGATGATCAGGCCGCCATAGACGATCAGGTCGACACCGCGGCCGGAGCCACCGACATAAGAGCGCGTCAATTCGGTGAGCGGGATCAGGATCACCGCGCCCAGCATCGGGCCCCACAGCGTGCCGATGCCGCCGAGCACCGCGGGCAACGCCATCAGCAGCGAGAACTGAAAGCCCATCACGCTCTCGGGATCGATAAAATAGACGAACTGCGCATAGAAGCTGCCGCCGACTGCGACCAGGAACGCCGATACCGCCGCCGCGCCCATCTTGGAATTGAACACGACCACGCCGAGGCTTTCAGCCGCCTCCGGATTGTCCTTCACCGCGCGCCACCAATAGCCCCATTTGGAATCCTCCAGCCACCAGGTGACGAACCAGGCGACACAAGCCAGCGCCAGCGCGAAGTAAAAGTATGGCAGCTTGCTGCGTGGGAACTGGAATTTCAGCCAGCTATCACCACGCGCCGGGATCTCGATCCCCATCGCGGCGCCAGCCCAATCCCAGTTGTGGAACAGCAGCAAACCGATTTCGGCAATGACGATGGTGGCGATGACGAAGTAGTGTCCGCGCAGCCGGAAACAGGGATAGCCGAGCGCCATCGCAATCAGCGCGGAGATCACCCCGCCGCCGAGCATGCCGAACCATGGCAACACACCGAATTTGGTAAACAGCAGCGCGGTGGTATAGGCGCCAAGCCCGAAGTAGAGCGCGTGGCCGAGCGAGATCTGTCCGCAATAGCCGGAAAGGATATTCCAGCTTTGCGACAACGCACCCCACATCAGCGTCAGCACCATGATGTTCTGGACGTAAACGTCCTTGACGAACAGCGGGACGGTGGCCGCAATCGCGGCGAGAACGAAGGCGACGATGAGGTCGCGGCGGCGGCGTTCTGCGAAAGCGGTATCCATCACATCGATCCGAACAGGCCGCGCGGCCGGACAAAAACCACAAGGAGATAGACGGCATAGATGCCGACCGCTTTCAGCGACGGCGGCAGCAACATTGCGGTCGTGGCCTCGACGAGGCCGACGATGATGCCGCCGGCGAAGGCGCCGAACACGCTGCCGAAGCCGCCGAGCGCCACCGTCACATAGGCAATCAGCGCAAACGAGGCGCCGACATCGGGATAGATGTAAAAGAAGATCGCCATGACCGCGCCGGCGAGGCCCACCAGCGCCGCGCCAAGGCCCCAGCCCAGCGCAAACACCTTGTTCTTGTCGATGCCGACCAGCGCCACCGCGCCGGCATCCTCGCGGGTCGCTTCCAGCGCGCGGCCGAAATCGGTGCGGTTGATGAAGAGATAGAGCGCGCCGAACGCTGCAATCGCCACCAGGGCGCCGACCAGTTGCGGCACCGGCAGGTAGATCCCGGCGATCGAGACAGTTTTGCCGCCGAGCCAGGAATGGGTGACGCTGCGATAGTCCGGCGTGAAAAAATATTGCGCCAGGCCGCGCATGACGATGGCCAAACCGAATGTCGAGAAGATCTGCACCATGCCGGCATTGGCTTTCGCACGCACCGCAAAGCGCACAATTAATAGATAGACGACGGCCCCGAACACGAACAGGGCGGCGGCGACCAGCGGCGCCGACAGCAAGGGATCGACCGCAAAGAACACGAACAGGAAGAACGTCGCGTACATCGCGATCATCAGGAATTCGCCATGGGCGAAGTTCACGACGTCCATCAACCCGAAGATCAGCGCGAGGCCAACGGCGATAAGGCCGTAAAGCAGGCCCATGAGCAGGCCGCTCGCCAGGCTTTGAATGATGGTTTCAGCGGTCATCGGGATATCCCCATCGCAGGTCGTCCTGCCTGGTGCGCAATCGCGCACAGGCGCAGGGACCATAACCACCGGAGTCGCATTTAAAAGCAGGACGTGAGACCACGATGAAACTGATGCTCCTCGGCGTATGGGTCCCTGCGTTCGCAGGGACGACGCTGCGTTTGTGACGCTGCGCTTGTGATGTCTCTCCGGAAGGCGTCAGCCTTGTTTCATCGGCCAGACGGCTTCGGCGATGGCGGCCTGCGGCGGGAAGATGGTGACGAACTTGCCGCCGATATATTGCAGCAGCACCGGGTCGGCGTCGTTGTTCTGGCCCAGCTCGTCGAACTTGACGCGCTTCCAGGGCATGATGGTCTGCTCGCCCGGGATGTCGGTGGCGACCAGCGCCTCGCGGATCTTCTCGCCGTCGGTCGACTTGGCGCGGTTGATGGCGTCGGCCATCACCAACAGCCCCATGAACTGACGCGAGGTGAGGTCGTTAAAATCCTTGCCCGACTTTTCCTTGAACATGGCGTTGATCTTGCCGACCATCGGCCGCTTGGCGGCGAGATCGAGCGAGAAGCTGCCGCGCGAGATCACGCCTTCGAGCTTGTCGCCGACCGCATCATATAACGCCTTTTCAGAGAAACCGGCGTTCTGCGCCACGATCGCGTTCGGCTTGTAGCCGAGCTCGGCCATGGTCTTGACCAGCAAGATACCGTCGGTGGTGTAGCTCGAGGGCATCAGCACGTCGGCATTTGCCGTCTTGAGCTGCTGTACTTCCGCCGACAAGGACGGCGAGTTGGAGCGGTACTTGATGTCGGAGATGACCTTGTAGCCACGCTCGGAGGCCAGCTTGAGCTGGGTGTTGGCGGAGTCGGTGCCGAAAATGGTGTCCTCATGGAACAGCGCCAGCGTGTCGATCTTGGTGCCCTTCTTCTTCATCGCATCGAAAAAGTTGAACATCGCGGCCGAGAACATCTCGTCATGCGGCGCGGCGCGGAAATAGAATTTGAGGCCGCGCTTGTGCAGGCTCGGCGAGGAATTGTCCGCCGAGATGAACGGGACCTGGTAACGCTCGCAGATCTGGCTGACGGTGACGGCAACCGCGCTCTGATAGGTGCCGATGACGGCGCAGACCTTTTCCTGGGTGATCAGGCGCTCGGTCTCGGCGCGGCCCTTCTGCGGGTCGGCCTGATGGTCGGCGAAGACGAGGCGGATCTTGGCGCCGCCGAGGCCGGGCAAGCCCTCGCCCTTCGCCAGCGGCAAATCGAAATCGCGGTTCTTGTTGATGATGTCGAGCGCAGTCTCGAACGACTTCTGCGCGTCGACGCCCATCTGTGCACTGGCGCCGGAGAACGGATAGATCACGCCGATCACGACTTCGGACGTTTGGGCGCGCGCGGCGATCGGGCCGAGCGCAGCGGCAGCAGTAGCTCCAAGCAAGACGTTGCGGCGCGTGATGTTCATGGCGATATCCTTTGTGGGTCGGCAACTATCGATGAAACGGGCGAAGGGTACGGTAAAGCCTCAATGAGCAGCACGGGCTGCATCAAAGCACGGCAAGCGCTTTGTTCCTGAGATCGGTCACCAGCATCAATCCGGGCGCATGCGTAATCGCAAACGGCACCTTGGCAGCTGCGATCACCGATTGCGGCGTCACGCCGCAAGCCCAGAACACCGGAATTTCGTCGGCCTCCACCGGCACCGGATCCCCGTAGTCGGGTTTGGCGAGGTCGGCGATGCCAATCGATTGCGGAAGACCGATGTGGACCGGCGCACCATGCACCGACGGAAAACGCGAGGTGATCTGTATTGCCCGTATCGCATCCGCCGGCTTGAACGGCCGCATCGTCACCACCATCGGCCCAGCAAACGGACCCGCGGGGCTGCAGGCGATATTGGTGCGGAACATCGGCACGCGCACGTCGCGCTCGATATGGCGGATCGGGAGACCTTCCTCCAGCAGCGCCTCTTCGAAGGAGAACGAGCAGCCGAGCACGAAGGCGACGAGATCGTCGCGCCAGTGCGCCATGATGTCGGTCGGCTCCTCGACGATTTCGCCGCCGCGCCAGATGCGATAGCGCGGCAGGTCGGTGCGGATATCGAGATCGAGGCCGAGCGCGGGAATGCGGGGGTCGCCGACGTCGGACATGCCGATGATCGGGCATGGTTTGGGATTGAGTTGACAGAACCGGTGAAACGCCGCCGCTAACTTCTCGGGCAGGATCGCAAGATTGCCCTGGACGAAACCGTTGGCCACACCCGCTGTGTGAGTAGCCATGCCGTTGCGGCACGCATGCCGGGCTGCCACGCTGGGCGATAAATCTGGCCCATCGCGGCTCGTAGTTTCCGTCCTCGCAAAGCCGGTCATCGTTGTCCCCGCTTCCATTCTTATCGA
The DNA here is from genome assembly GCF_043203335.1 of Bradyrhizobium sp. RDI18. Taxonomy (NCBI): domain Bacteria; kingdom Pseudomonadati; phylum Pseudomonadota; class Alphaproteobacteria; order Hyphomicrobiales; family Nitrobacteraceae; genus Bradyrhizobium; species Bradyrhizobium sp. RDI18. The sequence goes on from NZ_JBICRN010000008.1 coordinate 3,120,809, forward strand.
CATCTACTCCCGCATATGGCTATGATAATGTCTAATCGTCTTTTCTAATCAAGTTCGATAAATAGCAATTATCAACCTGCGGGCTGAGGGTGCATGACTGATTTCAAGGCAATTGAGACTTTCATGTGGGTGGTGACGCTTGGCAGCTTCCGCGGCGCGGCCCAGAAGCTGAACACGACGCAGCCGGCGATTTCGCAACGGATCGCCCAGCTCGAGCGCGAAGTTGGCGTGAAGCTCCTGCAGCGCGATCGTCGCATGGTGCTGCCGACACCGAGCGGACGGCAATTGATGGTTTATGCCGAGAAGCTGATCGGGCTGCGCTCGGAAATGCTCGCTGTGGTCGGCGATCGCTCGGCGATGCGCGGCGTGCTGCGGCTCGGTGTCGCCGAAACCATCGTGCACACCTGGCTGCCGCAATTGATCAAGAGCGTCAATTATGCCTACCCCAACCTCTCGCTCGAGATCGAGGTCGACATCACCTCGAATTTGCGCAACCGGCTGTTGGCGCAGGAGATCGAACTCGCCTTCGTGCTCGGCCCGCTGACGGCGCCGATGGTCAACAACCGGGCACTCTGCGATTATCCGGTGGGTTTTACGGCCAGCCCCTCGCTCGGCCTCGGCAAGCAGGAACTGACGCTGCACGATCTGGCGAAGTTCCCCATCATTACGTTTTCGCGCCGTACCCAGCCCTATGAAATCGTGCGCTCCCTGTTCAACCGCCCTGACCTGCCGCCGATACGGCTGCATGCCAGCGCCTCGCTCGCAACCGTGATCCACATGGCGATCGAAGGTCTCGGTATCGCCCTGATACCGACGGCGATTGTCGAGGACGACATGGCAAACGGGCGGCTGCAATTGCTGTCGACCAATCTGCAGTTGGCGCCGCTGACGTTTTCGGCAAGCTGGCTCGCCTCCCCCGACACCGTCGCGGTGGAGCGCGTGGTCGAACTTGCGGCCAGCCTGGCGCGAGGCGGCGTCATTGTTGACGCGCCGCCGCAGGCGCGTCATTGAAAACAACCGAATAAGAATGAACAAGCGCGCCGCCTGCCAGCAGACCTTCCGGAACAGTGCATGACCAAGATCAGCTCCAACCTGCAAATCGATTCCGCCCGGCTATGGGGCACGATTCATGAAACCGCCAAATTCGGCGCGACGCCAAAGGGCGGGGTCAGGCGGCTGACGCTCGGGCCTGAGGACAAGCAGGTGCGCGACTGGTTCCGCGAGCGGTGCGAGGCCGCAGGGCTGGAAGTGCATGTGGATGCGCTGGGTTCGATGTTCGGCCTGCGCAAGGGCCGCGACATGTCGAAGGCGCCGGTTGGGCTCGGCTCGCATCTCGATACGCAACCGACCGGTGGCAAATATGACGGCGTGCTCGGCACGCTGGCGGCGCTAGAGGTGGTGCGCACGCTCAACGATGCCGGCATCGAGACCGAAACGCCGATCTGCATCTGCAACTGGACTAACGAGGAAGGCTCACGGTTCGCGCCGGCGATGATGGCATCCGCGGCCTATGTCGGCGACTTCACCACCGACGATATTTTGTCGCGCAAGGACGCCGAGGGCGTCACGGTGGCGGAGGCGCTTGACAGCATCGGCTATCGCGGTGACGCGCCGGTGGGTCGCCAAAAATTCTCTGGCTTCGTCGAGCTGCATATCGAACAGGGGCCGATCCTGGAGGCCGAGAACAAGACCATCGGCGTGGTCGATTCCGGGCAGGGAGTTCTGTGGTACGACGGCAAGGTCACCGGCTTCGAGAGCCACGCCGGCTCGACGCCGATGCCGCTGCGCCGCGACGCGCTGGCGACGCTGTCAGAAATCGTGCTGGCGATGGAAGCAATCGCTAAGAAGCACGGGCCGAAGGCCGTTGGAACCGTCGGCGAGGCGGTGATCGCCAATCCCTCGCGCAACGTTATCCCGGGCGAGATCGCCTTCACGGTGGATTGCCGCAGCGCCGATGCTGCCATCATGGATGCGCTGGATAGAGATTTGCGCGCGGCGATCACCGAGATCGCGGCGCGACGCAAGGTCGATGTCCAGTTCGACCTGATCTGGCGCAAGCCGCCGACCCATTTCGATGCCAAGCTGGTAGACGCGGTGGAGAACGCCGCAAAAATGCTCGGCTATTCGCATCGCCGGATCACCTCCGGTGCCGGCCACGATGCCTGCAACCTCAACACCGTGATGCCGGCCGCCATGGTGTTCGTGCCCTGCAAGGACGGCATCAGCCACAACGAGCTCGAGGACGCCACCCAAGCCGATTGCGCGGCGGGCGCCAACGTGCTGATGCATACCGTGCTGGCGCTGGCCGGCGTCGCATCCTGATATCAAACCAAGAAACGGGGGAATGCCGTGCGCGGAGTTTTCGTCGACGCCAATGAATCGCTGGCCGTGATCTTTGAGCGGCTGCACCAGCCCGGCGATCCCGACGTGCGGATCCACCGAAATCCCGATATCACTTCGGATCAATATCCCGAGATACTCGACGGCGCCGAGATCGCGATCGTCGATCACACCGCGCTGCCGACCGATATCGCGAAGAAATGCACGGGGCTGAAGCACGTGGTGTTTCTCGGCACCGGCGCACGCAGCTACATGAATCCGGAAGAACTCGCCGAGCTCGGGATCCAGGTGCACCTGATCAAGGGCTATGGCGATACGGCGGTCGCCGAATGCGCTGTTGCGCTGATGTGGGAAGGCGCGCGCGGACTTGCGAAAATGGATCGCGGTATCCGCGCCGGCAATTGGCTGCGCGACGACGGCATGCAGCTCACCGGCAAGACGCTCGGCCTGATCGGCTTTGGCGGCATCGCCGCGGAAGTGGCGCGGATCGCGATCGGTTCGGGCATGCGCGTCGTCGCCTGGAACCGGTCGCTCAAGAAGCATCCGAAGGTCGAATTCGTCGATCTCGACGAATTGCTGACTGAGAGCGACGTCGTCTCGATCCACCTCCTGCTCAACGACGAAACGCGTGGATTGATCTCGCGCGCCTGCATCGAAGCGATGAAGCCGGGCGTCATCCTGATCAACACCGCACGCGGCGCCATCGTCGACGAGGAAGCGATGATCGATGCGCTGAAATCGGGCCAGATCCGCCATGCCGGCCTCGACGTCTTCAACATCGAACCGCTGCCGGCCGATCATCCGCTGACCCAACTGCCGAACGTGACGCTGTCGGCGCATTCGGCGTTCCGCACGCCCGAAGCGAGCGAGAACCTGATGCGCGCGGCGTGGGAGCACTGCCGAAGGATTGTTGTGAAGGGGAAATAACGTTCGTCGTCCCGGGCAAGCGAAGCGCGACCGGGACCCATAACCACCGATGGATATGTAGCGACGGCTGGAGCCACAGCCGAGACAACAACTAACTTCAGTGGTTATGGGTCCCTGCGTTCGCAGGGACGACAGTGACCGAAAACTCAATCCACCATCTCTGCGACCGCCTTGCCGCATGCTACGGTGTCGGCGTTGCCACCAAGATCCCTGGTCCGCAGGGTGCGCTCGCCCAGCGTACGCTCGATGGCGCCGACGATGGATTCCGCCGCCTGCTTCTCGCCGAGATGCTCCAGCATCATCGCGCCAGACCAGATCATGCCGATGGGATTGGCAATCCCCTGCCCGGCAATGTCGGGCGCCGAGCCATGCACCGGCTCGAACACCGACGGAAAATTGCCTTCCGGGTTGATGTTGCCGGATGGCGCGATACCGATGGTGCCGGTGCAGGCGGGGCCGAGATCGGAGAGAATGTCGCCGAACAAGTTCGAGCCGACCACGACGTCGAACCAGTCCGGATGCAGCACGAAATTCGCGGTCAAGATATCGATGTGGTACTTGTCCCACTTCACGCCCGGATACTTCTTCGCCATCGCCTCCACGCGCTCGTCCCAATAGGGCATCGTGATCGAGATGCCGTTGGACTTGGTCGCCGAGGTCAGGTGCTTTTTCGGCCGCGACTGCGCCAGATCGAACGCGAATTTCAGGATGCGGTCGACGCCAGTGCGCGTCATCACGGTCTGTTGCGTGACGAATTCACGGTCGGTATCGGGGAACATGCGGCCGCCGACGGAGGAGTACTCGCCTTCGGTATTCTCGCGCACCACCCAGAAATCGATATCGCCGGGCTTGCGGTTGGCGAGCGGCGATGGCACGCCGGGCATCAGCCGCACTGGGCGCAGATTGACGTACTGGTCGAACTCGCGGCGGAACTTGATCAGCGAGCCCCACAGCGAAACGTGATCGGGGATTTTCGCGGGCCAGCCGACCGCGCCGAAATAGATTGCATCATGCTTGCCGATCTGCGCCTTCCAGTCCTCCGGCATCATCTCGCCGTGCTTTTCGTAATAGTCCCAGGACGCAAAATCGAAATGATCGAAATGCACGGCGACGCCGTGCTTTTTCGCCGCAACTTCCAGCACGCGCAGGCCTTCGGGGATCACTTCCTTGCCGATGCCGTCACCGGGAATGACCGCGATCCGATACTGCTTTTTGGCGCTGCTCATCGAGAGTTTCCTTGTTGTCTTGCCCGGCCGCTAATGCCGGTTATTCGATTGTCTTGCAATGGACCAATCCTGCCTGCCGCGCAACGCTGCACTGCAATGTTGACCGAGACGGCGCCCGCCGCTTACCAATTTCGCTGACCGTCTTCCACCCTCCTCTAACCACACGAGAATCCCATGGACCTGCATCTGCGCGGCAAGCGCGTCCTGATCACCGGCGCCTCCAAGGGCATCGGCGCGGCGGCGGCCGAAGCCTTTGCCGAAGAAGGCTGCGACGTCATGCTGGCCGCCCGCAGCGGCGAGGAGTTGAAGGCACTCGCCGAACGGCTGCGCTCCGCACATCAGATCGGCGCGACCGCCCATGTTGCCGACCTGCGCAAGGGCGAGGACATCGCCAGGCTCGCCAAGGAAGCTGCCGATATCGACATTCTCGTCAACAATGCCGGCGACATCCCCGGCGGCTCGATCGACAAGATCGACGAGGCGACCTGGCGCCACGCCTGGGAGCTGAAGGTGTTCGGCTACATCAATCTCACCCGCGCGATCTATGCGCAGATGAAGGCGCGTGGCGGCGGCGTCATCGTCAACGACATTGGCGCTGCCGGCGAAAAGTTCGACGCCAATTACATCTGCGGCAGCGCCGGCAACGCGGCGCTGATGGCATTCACCCGCGCGCTCGGGGGAAAAAGCCTCGCCGACAATATCCGCGTGGTCGGCATCAATCCCGGTCCCGTCGGCACTGACCGCCATGTGACGCTCCTGAAGACGCGGGCGAAGACTCAGTTCGGCGACGAGAACCGCTACAAGGAATTCCAGAAGAACATGCCGCTCGGCCGCCCCGCGCATGCGCGCGAGATCGGCGACCTCATGGCGTTCCTGGCGTCGGATCGCTCGGGATATACGTCGGGGGTGATCTTTACCGTGGATGGCGGATATACGGCGGGCTGGGGTTAGGTCGCGCTGCACCGTCATGCATTATCTTCGGTCGGCCACTACTTCCATGCGTTTCCACTTTGCCGGAAAATGTTCTACAGCACGATCTGCGATCGAGAAAACTGACGCAGGAGTATCGAAGTGGCTGATCAGGGGCTGGTGCGTGAGACGGCGGTTGCCATTGTCGGCAAGCTGAAATCGGGCGAAGTCACCCCGCTCGACCTGCTCGACGTGCTGGAAAAGCGCATCGCCGAGGTCGACGGCAAGGTCAACGCGCTGCCGACGCTGTGCTTCGACCGCGCCCGCAAGCACGCCACCGCACTGATGCAGAAGCCCGTTGCCGAACGCGGCCTGCTCGCCGGTCTTCCGATCCCGATCAAGGACCTTACCAATGTCGCCGGCGTCCTGACTACGCAGGGCTCGCCGATATACAGGGATAACATTCCGGCGAAGTCAGATATTCTGGTCGAGCATCTCGAAAACAATGGCGGCGTGATCTACGCCAAGTCGAACACGCCGGAATTCGGTGCCGGCGCCAACACCTTCAACGAAGTGTTCGGCCCGACGCGCAACCCTTTCGACACGTCACGCTCCGCCGCCGGCTCCTCGGGCGGCGCGGCGGTCGCGCTTGCGACCGGCACAGCCTGGCTGGCGCACGGCTCCGACATGGGCGGTAGCCTACGCAATCCCGCGAGCTTCTGCGGCATCGTCGGATTGCGGCCAAGCATCGGCCGCGTCGCGCATACCCCAATCGCCGCCATCGATCGCAATCTCGGCGTCCAGGGCCCGATGGCTCGCAATGTCGAAGACGTCGCGCTGCTGCTCGATGCCATGAGCGGCGAGCACCCCGCCGATCCGCTGTCGCTGCCGGTGTTGCCGAATTCGTTTCTCGCAGCCGTCCGCTCCGGCAACAAGCCGAAGCGCGTCGCCTATTCGCCCGATCTCGGCATCACGCCGGTCGACGCGGAAGTCGCCGCCGTCACCCGCAAGGCGGCGCAGCGCTTTGCGGCGCTAGGGGTCATCGTCGAAGAGGCCCATCCCGATTTACGCGAGGCCCATGAATGTTTTCATGTGCTGCGCGCGTTCGACTTCGCGCTTTCCAAGGCGGCGCTGCTGCGCACGAAACGCGACCTGCTCAAGCCCGAGGTGATCTGGAATATCGAGGAAGGCCTGAAGCTGACGGTCGAACAGCTCGAACGCGCCGAGGCGCAGCGCGTCGCGATGACCGCGCGCACGCTGGAATTTTTCGAAAGATACGATCTATTGCTCGCGCCCGCCACGATCGTGCCGCCCTTCCCGGTCGAGAACCGCTACGTCGCCGAATGTGCCGGCAAGCAGTTCGACAATTACGTCGAATGGCTCGGCATCGTCTACGCGATCACGCTGGTGTGCTGTCCTGCCCTGTCGTTGCCGTGCGGCTTCACGGCCTCGGGCCTTCCGGTCGGGCTGCAGGTGGTCGCGCCGCCGCGGGGCGAGGCGCAATTGCTTGCCGGAGCCAAGGTGCTGGAGGATATTCTGAGCGTGCGCGGCACGACGCCGATCGATCCGAGGGCGCCGAAGTAAACCAGGCGCGCTTGCCGATCAGGGGCCCTTCACATGACCGATGAGAATGAGCCGCCGCCCGAGAGCAAGCTGACGCGCAGCAAGGAACGCTGGGCGCGAGAAGGCAAATTCCTCACCGGCAAGACCTCGCGGCCTGAAGACCAACGGCTGCCGCCAGGACAGCATCTGACCAGGGATTGGCCGACGCTCGATCTGGGACTGACGCCCAATATTTCCCGCGAACGCTGGCGGCTTGACGTCTACGGCGCCGTCGAAAAACCGATCTTCTGGGATTTTGCGCAGTTCACGGCCCAGCCGCAGAGCAAGTTCGTATCCGACATTCACTGCGTCACGACCTGGTCGCGCTACGACAATCAATGGGAGGGGCTGGCAACGCGTGACCTCCTGGACACCTGCCGGCCGCGCGAGGAAGCGCGTTTCGTGGTGCTGCACTCCCATGACGGCTACACTACCAATCTGCCGTTGGAAGATTTCGCCGCCGAGGATGCCCTGCTCGCCCATAGCTGGTCCGGTGCGCCGCTGGAGCAGGAGCATGGCGGCCCGGTGCGGCTGGTGGTGCCGCATCTCTATTTCTGGAAGAGCGCGAAATGGCTGCAGAGCATCGAGTTTCTGGCAGAGGATGCGCCGGGCTATTGGGAAGTACGAGGCTATCACAACCGCGGCGATCCGTGGGCCGAGCAGCGCTATTCAGGCGATTGAAGCCAAGTCGGAGTGAGAACAGCCATGCCGAGCGAACGCTTTCAATTCACCGGCGAAGGCGGCCATCAGCTTGCCGCTGCCCTCGATATGCCTGACGGACCGGTGCAAGCCTACGCGCTGTTTGCGCATTGCTTCACCTGCGGCAAGGACGTGCTGGCCGCGAAACGCATTGCGACGGCGCTCACCGCAAAAGGCATCGCGGTGTTGCGGTTTGATTTCACCGGGCTCGGCGCCAGCGAGGGCGAATTCGCCAACTCGACCTTCTCCTCGAACGTTGCCGATCTCGTCCATGCCGCCGATCATTTGCGCGAAACCCGCACGGCGCCCGCGATCCTGATCGGCCATAGCCTGGGCGGCGCCGCGATCCTCGCTGCCGCGGGGCAGATACCGGAGGCAAAGGCGGTCGTCACCATCGCCGCCCCGTCCGATCCCGTGCATGTCACGCATCTCTTCAAGGATCGCCTCGACGACATCCGCACGCACGGCACGGTGGAGGTCCAGCTCGCCGGGCGGCCGTTTCACATCAAGCGCGAATTCCTCGACGACATCGCCGAGCACAGCCTGGCGGCGCGAATCGCAGACCTTCACAAGGCGCTGCTGATCATGCATTCGCCGACCGACGACACGGTCGGCATCGACAATGCAACGAAGATTTTCGTTGCCGCCAAACATCCCAAGAGCTTTGTGTCGCTATCGGGCTCCGATCATCTGCTGAGCGGCAAACGGGACGGCGTCTATGTAGCCGGCGTCATCGCCGCGTGGGCCGAGCGCTACATCGAGCCCGCCGCGGCGCAGCCTGCTTCTGCCGCGAGCGAGGCGCCACGCCACGTCGTGGTTCGTGAAACCCGCAACAGCAAATTCCAGCAGATCGTCACCACAGGTCCCCATCAGATGGTGGCGGATGAGCCCGTTGCCGTCGGCGGCCAGGACAGCGGGCCGGGACCGTATGACTTCCTGCTCGCAGGCCTTGGCGCCTGCACGTCGATGACGATGCGGATGTATGCCGATCGCAAATCGCTGCCGCTGGACCGCGTCACCGTGACGCTGAAGCACAGCAAGATTCACGCAACCGATTGCGCCGAATGCGAGACGCGCGAGGGCATGCTGGATCAGATCGACCGGGTCATCTTGATCGAGGGCGCACTCGATGCTGACCAGCGCAAGCGGTTGATGGAGATTGCCGACAAGTGCCCGGTGCACCGGACGCTAAAATCCGAGATTCAAATCGTGACCAAGGCTGGCGGCTAAGCCGCCGCCAGTGGCCGAACGCGCAGCGCGCCGCGCAGGCCGGCGGCGGTGCCGACGAGGATGCCGGCGAAGGCAATCAGCGAAGCAAGCGCCAGCGTGGAAAATCCCGTCAACCCCTGCCCGATCGAGCAGCCGAATGCCATGACGCCACCGATGCCCATCAGCGCGGCACCACTGCCGGAGCGCAGCATGTGACGCGGCGACTGATAGCCTTCGAGTTGAAAGCGTCCGGTCAACAGCGCCGTCACGAGGCTGCCGGCGAACACGCCGAACACGGTGACGATGCCGAAATTGAGCGTCGAGCCCGTCGACAGCATGAGATATTGAAGGGCGTCCGCGATCGGCGCGATGAAGGTGAGCGAGGTCACCGGCGTGGGATTGAAATCGTCGGCGCCGAGATAGCCGGTGGCAAACCAGCCCGCCACCACCAGGAGGCCGATGACGAGACCCGCGGCGATTTGGCCCGGCGACCGCCGCAAAGCGGGATGCGCAAAGGCAAAAATGATCAGCGCTGCGGAGATGACCGAGGCGGCCAGCATGCGCGCTGCCGTTGCGCTCAGGCCTGCGGCGGCAAACAAGGCCGGCACCGAATTCGCTGTGGCCGTGGTCTGCGACGCCCCGACCATCGCGATGCGCGACGGGGCGATCAGGCCCTTCAGCGTCATCTGGGCGAAGATCGCCAGCACGACCACCACCACGAACGAGCGGAGATTGCCGCGCCCGAGCAGCACCAGCGCGCGCGAGCCGCAGCCGTTCGACAACACCATGCCGTAACCGAACAACAGCCCGCCGAAGAACATCACGGGCGCGGAGAATGACGGCTGCAGATAGATCGACTTGCCGATATCGACGAGGCCGCCCGCAGCCAGCAACTGCGTCATGGCCACCGCGACGCCGATCGCCAGCGCATAGGTGCGCACCAGCCGGCCGTCACCTTCAGCCCAAAAACCTCTGAGGCTGCTGAGCAAGCAAAACCCGCTCAACAATCCGACCGATCCATAGACGAGACCGATCAGCAATCCGCTGATGATGACGATATTGGCACTTTCCAGCACTGGTGTTTCCCTGCTCCCGCCCGGCCGATGCAGCGGTTACCGCTCAAATAGGAAGCCATTTCAGCAGTTGCTAATATGTTGGAAAAATGCGCGCGTCCACGCCGCAACGATGCGGAGAATGAATCGCCCACCGAGGTCGACGATGACGAAATAAAGTCATTGCACGCAGGCGACGGACAACGGATTTATTCCCCATGAAAGAATTGGGAATCCCGCGCAGCGAATGCCTGTTTCAAGGCCGCAGGATCACCCGGTCGCGCGCCGAGCCGGCGACCGCGATGAAGGCAGCGCGGGCGTGTTCCAGCGGATAGATCGCGGCCGGCTTGATCAGGAACGGCTTGAGATGCCCGCTGGCGAAGCCGGGACCGAGTTCCCGCAGCACCGCGCCGGTCGCGATCGACGACAGGCCGAGGGTGTCGATGCCGACATAGGTGTGCTGGCCGCGATAGAATTCCAGAATATTGAACTGCACGATGCGGTCGATTGCGGCGATCAGGATCTGCCGCCCGCGCACCGCCAGCGATTGATGTGCGGCCTGGAAATAGGGATCGCCGACGGTGTTGAACACGATGTCGGCGCCCTTGCCGCCGGTGAGTTCGCGCACGCGCGCCGCGACATCGGTTGCGGAAGCGTCGATGACTTCTACCGTTGAATTGGCGTGGCCTTCGTAGGGCTCGCTCTTGCGCACCACGCCGATCACCCGCGCGCCGTGCCAGCTCGCGATCTGCACTGCCGCCTGCCCGACCTTGCCGTTGACACCCATGACTAGCAAGGTCTCACCCGCCTTCGGAACGCCGGCGCGGCGCAAGCCTTCCATCGCGGTGACGAAGGGCACGCCGATGCCGGCCGCCTCTTCCCATGAAATGCCCTTGGGCTTCTCCACCACGGCGTCGGCTTCGATCGCGAGATGCGTAGCGTGCGTGCCGTCCCGGCGAATACCGAGATCGCCGGAAGAGCCGAACACGTCGCGCCCGATCCAACCGTCCGGCCCATCGATGACAACGCCCGCATAGTCGCGGCCCGGCGTGCGCGGAAATACCGCATAGGGCATCAGCCCAGTCGCCGCCTTCACATCGGACGGATTGACCGCCGCCGCCTTGACCTCGATCAGCAACTCGTTGCCGGCACGCGACAGCGCGTGCGTTTCGATGATGGGCGCAAGTGAGGCTGCGTCCGCAACTTTTGCCGGCAGGCGGACGCAGCGGGCCTGCACCGTGACAGGTCCAACATCGGAATTTTCGGCAACTGACATTAGAGATTCCCGCTCGGCTCCTGAGCAGGAGTTACCCTTTGGCCGCTTGTCGTAAACACGTTTCGCCTTGCCGAGCGAACGTTCCAGCGTTTCCGGCGCCACTGCCTTGATGCGCGCGGTGATGCCGATGGTGTTCTTGATGAACAGCGCAACCTTTTCGGCGTGCGCGAGCAGCCCGCTACCGTCCCAGCTTTCGGGGCGGGCTTCGGCGAGCACGGTCATCTCGTCCATGCGCCCTTCGCGCGTCAACTCGATGATGAAATGGCCGCCGCACCAGTCGGTCGCCAGCAACGCCTCCTCGATCTGGGTCGGGAACACGTTGACGCCGCGCAAGATGATCATGTCGTCGGAGCGGCCGGTGACCTTCTCCATGCGCCGCATGCCCGGGCGCGCGGTGCCCGGCAACAGCCGCGTCAGGTCGCGGGTGCGGTAGCGGATGATCGGAAAGCCTTGCTTGGTGAGCGAGGTGAATACCAGTTCGCCCTTCTCGCCGTCCGGCAGCACCGCGCCGGTCTCGGGGTCGATCACCTCGGGGTAGAAATGATCCTCCCAGATATGCAGGCCGTCCTTGGTCTCAACGCATTCCTGCGCCACGCCGGGGCCGATCACTTCCGACAGCCCGTAAATATCGGTCGCGTCCATGTCAAAGGCCTGCTCGATCTCGGCGCGCATCGCATTCGTCCAGGGCTCGGCGCCGAAGATGCCGAACTTCAACGACGACTGACGCGGGTCGAGCCCCTGCCGCTTGAACTCGTCCGAGATAGCCAGCATGTAGCTCGGCGTCACCGTGATGATGTCGGGCTTGAAATCGTTGATAAGTTGCACCTGGCGTTCGGTCATGCCGCCGGAGACCGGCACCACGGTGCAGCCGAGTTTTTCCGCGCCGTAGTGCACGCCGAGTCCGCCGGTGAACAGGCCGTAGCCGTAGGAATTGTGAATGATCATGCCGGTGCGGCCGCCGGCGGCGCGGATCGAGCGCGCCATCACCTCCGACCAGATATCGATATCGCCCTGCGTATAGCCGACCACGATCGGCTTGCCCGTTGTGCCCGAGGACGCGTGGACGCGGACCAGCTTTTCGCGGGGCACGGCGAACATGTTGAAGGGGTAATTGTCGCGGAGGTCGGTCTTCGCCGTGAATGGGAATTTCGTGAGATCGGAGAGCTGCTTGAAATCGGAGGGATGCACGCCGGCCGCGTCAAACGCCTTCCTGTAATGCGCCACATTATCGTAGGCGTGCCGGAGCGACCAGGCGAGCCGCTTGGTCTGTAGCGCCATGATCTCGTCGCGCGAGGCGCGCTCGGCCTCATCCAATTCAGCGCGGTAACCGCTTCCGCTGGATTTCAATCTTGCCATGGCCATGGCGTGTTCCTCTCGCTTGCTATTTTTGTTTGGTCTCTTCGTCCGCGGCTGGTAGCCACGTCCCGGCGACGGTGCGGGAATGACCGCGGAACTCCGCAATCACGACATCGCCCGATGTGACGCGGACGTCATAGATCCCGGAGCGACCGTTGCGCGAAACTTCCCGCGCGGTCGCGACCAGCACGTCGCCGAGCTTGCCCGGGCGGATGAAGGCGATATCGCATTGCGCAGCGACTACGCGCTCATTGCGGGAATTGCAGGCAAAGGCGAAGGCGGAATCGGCGAGGAGAAAAATGAAACCGCCATGGGCGATGCGCTGGCCGTTGACCATGTGCGGCTGCACCGTCATCGTCAGCGTCGCCTGCCCCGGCTTGACCTCGACAATTTTCATGCCGAGGCCCTTGCTGGCGTCGTCTTCCTTCCACATCGCCTCCGCGCAGGCGCGGGCGATCTCGTCGGGCGACAGCGCGACGTTCATAGCGGGTTGCCCGCTCTGCGAGACGGATCCACGACGTTCTCTCCCTTGTACGCACGGGCCTGTTATCAGGCCTCTTTGCATAGTGTCTCAGTTGGAACGAAGCACACGAGGTGTCAACGATCCCGGGTCTCCAACTTCTTCCGTCATTCCGGGATGGTCCGAAGGACCAGACCCGGAATCTCGAGATCCGGGTTCGATGCTTTGCATCGCCCCGGGATGACATCGCTGCTAGACATGGTCGTAGTCCACCACGACCTTGTCCGAGCACGGCCGCGCCTGGCAAGTCAGGATGAATCCCGCCTTCAGCTCCCACGGCTCCAGCGAATAATTGACTTCCATCTGCGCCTCGCCCTCGACCAGCTTGGCGCGGCAGGTCGAGCACATGCCGCCCTTGCAGGCGAACGGCAGATCCATGCCGGCGCGCAACGCGGCGTCGAGAATGGCCTCTCCTTCGGCGACCGGCACCTCGCGGCGCTTGCCGTCGATGATCAGCGAGGCGATCGCCTTCGGCGGCGCGGACGGCTCGACAATCTTCTTCGCGCGCGGCTTGCCGCCGAATTCCGAGACAAAGCGCTCGACATGGATGCGGTCCTCGGCAATGCCGAGTTCGCGGCAAGTGGTCTCGATCTCCTCGCTCATACCCATGGGGCCGCAGATGAAGACGTGATCGACACTCGAGGCGGGCACCAGCGAGCGCAACAGCACGCGCACTTTCGCACCATCGAGCCGACCATGCAGGATCGGGATATCCTGCTCCTCGCCCGAGATGACGTGGAACAGCGACAACCGTTGCATGAAGCGGTCTTTCAGTTCTTCGAGTTCTTCGAGGAACAGCATGTTTGACGTCGTGCGGTTGCCGTAAAACAGGAAGAACCGGCTGTTCGGCTCGCGCGCCAGCACGCCCTTGACGATCGACAGGATCGGCGTGATGCCGCTTCCTGCGGCAAATCCGACATGGACCCTCGCCTCATCCGGTGCAGGGGCGACGCCGAAACGGCCAGTCGGCGTCATCACGTCGAGTTCGTCGCCGGCCTTCAATTCGTCCGCTGCCCAGTTCGAAAACGCGCCACCGTCGACCTTCTTCACCGCGATGCGCAACTCGCCGTCGTCAGGCCCTGAGCAGATCGAATAGGAGCGGCGCACTTCCTCGCCGTCCATCGTGGTACGCAAGGTGAGGTATTGTCCCGGCGCAAAGCTGTAGTCGCCTTCCAGCTCCTTCGGGATCGCAAACGTCATCGATACCGCATCCACAGCCTCGCGACGGAGGTCGTTGACGGCGAGACGATGGAAACGCGGCGCGACGGACATGGTCAATGACACTTGAAATAATCAAAGGGTTCGCGGCAGGCCTTGCAGCGCCACAGCGCCTTGCAGGAGGTCGAGCCGAATTCGGACAGCAGCTCGGTATTATCAGAGCCGCATTGCGGACAGGCCACCTGCTGTTCACCGAACAGCGCGCGGCGCGAGTTCGATGCCTGCGGTGGGGCGATGCCGTATTCCCGGAGCTTGTTGCGGCCGTCGTCGCTCATCCAGTCCGTGGTCCAGGCCGGCGACAGCACGGTGCGGACCGTCGGGCGCGGCATGCCGGCGCGTTCCAGCGCCAGCTCGATCTCGAGCGCGATCATGTTCATCGCCGGACAGCCGGAGTAAGTGGGCGTAATCGCGACCTCGACGCGGCCGTCATGAACCTCGACGTCACGCAGCACACCGAGATCGGCGATCGTAAGCACCGGTATTTCGGGATCGACTACCTGAGAAGCGGCCTCCCAGGCGCGGCGGCGCAGATCGGTGTCGCTGTGGATGGCCGTTACCATGTCGCCCCCGGAAACGTCCGCTGCATCGATTGCAGCTCGCTGAGGAGATGACCGAGATGCTCGCTGTGCCGCCCGCTGCGGCCGCCCTGCTGCATCCAATTATTATCGGGCAGCACAAGCGTCGCTTCGCGGACGACATCCGATACCGTCTTCAGCCATTGCGGACGTAGCGGCCCCGGATCGACCGCGACGCCCGCATCGATCAAGCCGCGCTCGCTGTCATCGGCGGCAAACATCTCGCCGGTGAAAGCCCAGAGCTCGTCGATCGCCGCTTGCGTGCAGCGGTGGCTTTCTTCGGTGCCATCGCCGAGACGGATGATCCATTCCGAGCAATGGCGGACGTGATAGGCGCTTTCCTTTTCCGATTTTGCCGCGATCGCCGCCAGCGTTGCATCGGTGGAGCGCATCATTGCGCGCCAATAGAGATCGGCGAACGCAGCATAGAAGAACTGCCGCACCATGGTGCGCGCGAAATCGCCGTTCGGCTGTTCAAGCAGCAGGAGATTGCGGTACTGCCTGACGTCGCGGAGATAAGCGAACTTGTCCTCGTCGTTGCCCCTGCCCTCGACCCTGGCCGCGTAGGAATAAAGCTCGCGCGCCTGGCCGAGCAGATCGAGGCCCATATTGGCGAGCGCCATGTCCTCTTCCAGCATCGGCGCATGGCCGCACCATTCCGACAGCCGATGGCCCAGGATCAAGGCATCGTCAGCGCGGCGCAGGGTGTAGAGCACCAGCGGCGTTTCGGAAACCTGGATGTTGGCTGCAGCCATTTCAATCACCTGCTAGCGGTCGTCATTGATGACGGAAAGACCTACATATGCCCGACTTCGTCGGGCACGTCGTAAAATGTCGGGTGCCGGTAGATCTTCGACTCCGCCGGCTCGAACATCATGCCCTTCTCGGACGGATCGGACGCGGTGATGGCGCTCGACGGCACCACCCAGATCGAGAGGCCCTCGCCGCGGCGGGTGTAGATGTCGCGGGCAGCCTGCAGCGCCAGCGTGGCGTCGGTGGCATGCAGCGAGCCGACATGCTTGTGCGACAGCCCGTTGCGGCTGCGGATGAAAACTTCCCAGAGCGGAATGTTCGGCGTCGCCATCGTTGGTCTCCCTACTCAGCGGCCTGCAAGGCGGCGCGCTGCCGGCGCTTCTCGGCATAGGCCATCGCTGCTTCGCGCACCCAGGCGCCATCCTCATGCGCCTTGCGCCGCGCCGCCAGACGGTCGCGGTTGCAGGGGCCGTTGCCTGCCAGCACCTGCTTGAACTCGTCCCAATCGATCGCGCTATATTCCCAATTGCCGTTCGCGTTCTGCTTCATATCGGGATCGGGAATCGCAAGCCCCAGGAATTGGGCCTGCGGCACGGTGGCGTCGACGAATTTCTGCCGCAGCTCGTCATTGGAGAAGCGCTTGATCTTCCACTTGGTCGAGGTGTCGCTGTGCTGGCTGACCTGATCGGGCGGACCGAACATCATCAAGACCGGCCACCACCAGCGATTCAGCGCATCCTGCGCCATCGCCTTCTGCTCGTCGGTGCCGCGGCACAGCGTCAGCATGATTTCAAAGCCCTGGCGCTGGTGAAACGATTCCTCCTTGCAGACGCGGATCATCGCGCGTGCGTAAGGACCATAAGAGCAGCGGCACAGCGGGATCTGGTTCATGATCGCCGCGCCATCGACCAGCCAGCCGATGGTGCCGATGTCGGCCCAGGTCAGCGTCGGATAATTGAAGATCGAGGAATACTTTGCCTTGCCCGCGAGCATCGCGTCGACGAGCTCTTCGCGCGAAGAGCCGAGCGTCTCGGCGGCGGCGTAGAGGTAGAGGCCGTGGCCGCATTCGTCCTGCACCTTGGCGAGCAGCGCCGCCTTGCGGCGCAGCGACGGCGCGCGGGTGATCCAGTTGCCTTCGGGAAGCATGCCGACGATTTCGGAATGCGCGTGCTGCGAAATCTGCCGCGTCAGCGTCTTGCGGTAGGCGGCCGGCATCCAGTCGTTGGGCTCGATGCGCTCGTCAGCATCGATGCGCGCCTGAAACTGCGCAGCCCGCGTGGCGTCCTCAATGTGGCGATCGTCGCCGTCGGACGTGTTGAGCGCCTGCGTGTACATGGCGGACCTCCCGGAATTTGTTGGGAGGTAATATATAACAAAAATTATGATATGCAATATATTTCTGTAACAAATCTACAGCCCGTCAAATCGCTTCGAAAGTTCCCCGCCGGGCTTTGGCAGCGCTCCGTTTTCGTTGGTGGCATGGCGATCAAGCCATTGTTCGGACGCGGGAAGCAGCGCGCGATAGATCTCGCCACAGAGCATTCGGGCGGCCCTGCCGGGCCAGTCCGCGGGCAATAGCGCGGTCGGCAGCAACGGGTCGCGCAGCACGACGCGGCGGTAATGATGGATCAGGAGGATCCGTGCGGTGAACGCGTCGGCCTCGGTCAGCCGCTCGCCGCGACCGAGCCAGCCGTGCAGCGGCTCGAAGGTCTTCATGAATTTCTGATAGGCGTCGGCGGTGCGATCGAGCGGCCAGCTTTCGCTGAGCAGACGCCGCCCGCTGTCGTCCTCCGCCGACACTTCGAGACGAATGGCGCCGGAGGCTTCGGCAGGCACCGGCACGCCCGACGGCGCCACCCACACGCCCGGCAGCGGACTGCCGAAGCCAGCGTTCTTCAACGCCTCGCGTGCGGCGTCGCGATCTCCGCCATTGCCGATCAGCAGCAGTTCAAATCGCCCGGTCCAGTCGGAGGCTGGCGGACCGTAAATGTGTTTGGTCGCGATATCGAAAGTCTGCCGTTCGCCCTGCACCAGCCGATAGAAACTGTTGCGGCCAACTTTGACGCGCTCGAACCAGCCGTCGGCCGTCAGCCGCGACATCGCGGTGCGCACGACGCTGGCGTCGATGTCGAGCTGCTCGAAAAATTCCAGCAGCGTGCCGAGCCAAACCGAGCCGCCGCGCGGCACGATGGCATCGCCGAATACGGTGATGACGATCGAACCCGTGCGCGACGGTTCGCGCTTCAACTGCTGAATGATGCGGGCAAGCGGCGGCGGCATGCGTCAAGGCATAGCGCGTTTTGCGGCAGAGCGACAATGTCGGTGGTTTTTCCCTCTCCCCGTTCTTCACGGGGAGAGGGTCAGGGTGATGGGCTGCTTCAGCGATGCGGATTCGGGTAAACAACGCTGCGCCAGCCGCTTCGATCGAACGGCGACCATTCGCCTTCCGGCTGCGCCAGGCGATCGGCAACCGCGTACACGACCGCCGGGTGATGGCCCATGCCACAGTGGCTGCTTTCGACCTCGATGCTTTCGGAAGTCGCCGACGTCTTCTCCATGCAACCCTGCCAGGCGCAGACGCCGTCGGTGCGGCTGAAGATCGCGGTGGTCGGCACCGGCGGCGTGCCTGAAAGCGCGCCGCCGAACCGGGCGTCCTCCTCGTCGGCGCGGCGGCCGCTCGCCAACTCGTAGACACGCCAGGCGTTGGTCGCCTTCGGTCCCGACGCAAACGGGCTGCCGAGCGTGATCACCGAGCGCACGCGCTCCGGCATCATCTTGGCAAGCTGCCGCGCGTAGAGACCGCCGAGGCTCCAGCCGACCAGCGAGACCTTGCGGCCGTGCGTGTCGTTCAACTCCTGCACCAGATCGACCATGGCGTTCTGCACGCCGTGGCGCAGGCCGAGGTTGCGCCCCTGACGCCAGCCGCTGACGGCATAGCCGCGCGTGCGCAGGAAGCTGCGCAGCGGCCGCGTCGAGGTGTCGGATGCAACAAGGCCGGGCAACACCAGCACGGGGTGCCCGTCGCCGCGCGGCGCCAGACTCAGCAATGGCAGTGCCCCCAGAAACGCGCCGAGTTCGTGAATGGCACGCCCCTCCAGAAGCATCAGGGTTCTGGATGGCGGGGCAAGCGTCTGCGCAGCAACGGACATCATATCTCCTCTCGGGCTCGGCCCCTTACGTCGCGGCAGCCGGCCACCAGTTCAGTTAGACGCCAACGCGGTAGAATCGTTCGGCACTGCAATATAGTTCCCTAAAAAGCTAGGGAACCGGCTTTCCCCTTGCAAGCAGTGCAGATCACATCTCGGATAACGAAAGCGTTGACGTGATGAATTAGTCACAGCAGCCGCAGCAGGTATTCCAGGGTGTACAGCGCCAATCCCGCCAGCCCACCGATCAGCGATCCATTGAAGCGGATGTATTGCAGGTCGCGGCCGATGTTGATTTCGATCAGCGAGATCAACTGCCCCATGTCCCAGGACTTCACCTGGTCGGAGATGAAGGTCGAGACGCCGCTCTTCTGTTCGGCGATCACGGTGCGCAACACCGCCACGAGCCCCTGGTTGATCTCGGTGCGCATCTCGGCGTCGCCCGCCAGCGCCTCACCCGCTTTCACGAACATGCGCACCAGATATTGCTCCAACACCTGCGTCTCGCCCGAGGCGCTGCGTTCGAAGAACGAGCGTGCGTTGGCCCAGATGTGGCGTGCGAGACCCGTCACTTCGGGACGCGCCAGGAGATCGCGCTTCAACCCTTGGATCCGCTCGGCGTAGCTTGGATCGGTGCCGAGGCGATCGACGAAGGTCATCACCATGCGATCGAACTCGCCGCGGAACGGATGCGCGGGATCGTTGCGGACTTCCTCGAAGAAGGCGGTGGCGGAAGCAACGATCTTGTTCACCAGGAACTTGTCGGCGCGATAGAGCCTTAGCAGCGTCGGCAATTCGGCGCGGATCTTTTCGCGGATCATCGCCATGGTTTCGGCCTGCGTCATGGTCTGATGCACCGCGCGCAGGATGTCATCGAGCAGGCCGGAATGCCGTCCCTCTTTCACGAATGCGCGCAGCATTCCGGCCGCGAGCGGCGCGAGATCGATCGACATCAGTTGCGCGGTGATGCGACGGCTGACGAAGGTCATCAGCCCGGAGGTCTCCGTCGCCGCCACCGCTTCGGGCAATAGCCGCAGCGCAAAGCGCGCAAGATCCTCGCTGCGCTTGCGGTCGCGCAGCCAGTCGGCGATGAACGCGCCGAAATCGATCTGCCGCAGCTTGGCCTCGACGGGAGCAGCTTCCAGGAAATGCTTCTCGATGAATTCGCCGAGCTTGTCGGCGATGCGGTGCTGGTTGCTCTGGATGATTGCGGTGTGCGGAATCGGCAGTCCCAGCGGCCGTTTGAACAGCGCCACGACGGCGTACCAGTCGGCCAGGCCGCCGATGGTGGCGGCTTCCGCAAACGCCGCGATGAAGCCAAAGGCCGGATGCATCGGCAGCAGCGCTCGTGCGGCGAGGAAGATCGCGAGCGTCGCCGCCAGCACCGACGTTGCCACAATCTTCACGCGCCGCAACTCGGCGGCGCGGATCACGTCGCCGGGAGAGTCGATGACGAAGGTGGCGGGAAGGGTCATGACGGCTTTCGAGGAACGGTTCGCGTCCGCATCAGACTAGCCGTCATTGCGAGCGAAGCGAAGCAATCCATGTCGCCGCACCGGAAGGATGGATTGCTTCGTCGCTATCGCTCCTCGCAATGACTGCAACAGGTCATGACGAGGAGAGGACAAAAAGAAGGCCCGCAAAAGCGGGCCTTCGAAAACGGCAGTTGTCAGCGGATCGCGATCAGGCGGTCTTGGAATAGACCTTGGCAAAGTTGTCCTGCGCGGTCTTGGCACTGTCGGCGACGAGCTTGCCGAGATAGTCGGTGGTGGCCTTCGCCCGCGTGACGAGCACTTCGCCGCGCGCACGGACCATGTCCGACTGGATCTGGGCAGCTTCGCTCAGCGACTTCGCCGAAGCGAGCTTGTCGATGCCGGCGAAGAACGCTTCCGCGTCCTGGTAGAGCGCCTGCTGGATGTTGCGGCTGATCTTGGCGGCCTCGGAAACCGAACCGGCAACGGCGGTCTCGATCGCAGCAGTCGCCTTCTCCGAACCGGCATAAAGGTCGGCGGCGCGCTCCTTGGCGGTCTCGGTCTGCTTCTTCACGAACTCACGGGCGGCTTCCGGAACTTCCAGGTTCTGGAGCTTGGTGAACGCCTCGGTGACGGGCGCGAAGGCATCCTTGACGGTGTTCAGCACGGAATTGGTTTCGGTGGTCATTGGGGGTCTCTCCATCCTCGGTTTGAGCTATGGGCTCACCCCGTCCGGATTGGCCCGGGGCACGTGTGTTGTGCCATAGTTAATGGTGCATCGCAACATTAATGTTGCAGCGCGATATCACGAATTCGTGAAAAGCCTGATAGATGAGCGATCCGCCCAGAGAACCGGCAAAAGTTCCACTTTAGGCTAATGCCGGAGCCGCCCCATTACTTTGCATGGGCTTGTTTTCGCGATTTTGTGTTCGGCTAGTGCTGCACGGCCCCGGGGAGCCCATAGGCTTCCATCTGTGCCCGAACCTGCGCCACATTGTGTCCGAGCACGACGATATCGTGCTTCTTGCCGTCGACATCCCGAACGTGGTCCCGCAGCAGGGCCTCGGCCCGGAAGCCGAGGCTCTCGAACAGGGCGATCGCCGCTTGCTGGTCGACGGTCATCTGTACCGACAGCTTTTCCAGCCCGGCGCCCAGCGCCAGCGCAAACGTTTCCTGCGACAGCGCCCGGCCGACCCCCCTGCCCGCGGACGTCAAGCGAGACCACCATCCGGATTTCGCCGACATGGGGCGACCAGGAATGCGGGTCGCGCACCAGCGTGCCGCAGCCGACCACCGTCCCATCTTTCACTGCCAGCAGGCTTACGATCTGGCCGCGCTCAATCTCGTTGATCCAGGCCGAGAGCACTTTTGGTTGGCTGATATTGCGCGGCAGAAACAAGAGATCATGCGTCGGCAGCTTTTGCGCAAATGCCAGCACGGCGGCTTCGTCCGCCCGCCCCATCATGCGGAATTCGATCTCGCCGGCATCGGTCTTGACGTGGCGCGGATAGGAACGTGTCTCGCTCATGTTGATCTCTTACCTAGCCAGGAATCCAGTTTCGGCCACAGCCGCTTGATCGCGTTGGCGCCGGCGACGAGGCTGACGTGACCGCCCTTGAGCATCACCTCTTCCTTGTCGGTCGAACCGACCTTGGCGATCAGGTGCTTGGCCGCATCATAGGGCACGATGTGATCGTGTTCGGCGACCGCATGCAGGATCGGCACCTTGATCTTGGAAATATCCGCCGCACGCCCGCCGACCGACATGGTGCCGTCATAGAGTTTGTTGTCCCACATCAGGTTCCTGGTGATGTCGCGGAAATACTCGCCCGCCAGTGGCAGCGTATCCGTCGCCCAGCGGTCGAACATCCGGTACGACTTCACGAACTCGTCGTTCCAGATGTTTTCCCACAATTGCACCTGGCTGACGGTGCGCGACGCCGGCCGCAGCATTTCGAACGAGGACAGGATCATTTCGGGCGGCACGTTGCCGACGCTATCGACGAGGCGATCGACGTCGAAATAGCGGCGGTCCGAAAAGTTCTGGAACAGCTTCATCTCGCGGAAATCGATCGGCGTGGTGAAGCAGATCAAATTCTTCATCGGCCCGTCATGAAAGATCGAGCCGTACAAGAGCGACAGCACGCCGCCGAAGCAATAGCCGATCACGGTAACGTCCTGCTCGCCGGAATCCTGCTGCACGCGGCGGACGCAGTCGGGGATGAAGTCGAGGACGTAGTCCTCCATCCGCAAGGATTTTTCTTCCGGCTTCGGCGCGCTCCAGTCCAGCATGTAGACGTCGTAGCCGCGCTTCAGCAGAAACTCGATAAAGCTTTGGCCCGGCACCATGTCGAGGATGTAGCCGCGGTTGGTGGTCGCCATCACGATCAGGATCGGTACGCGGTAGATTTCATCCGCCATCGGCCGATAGTGGTAGAGGTTCATGGTGCCGCGGGCGGCCAGGATGTCCTTTGGCGTCGAGCCGAGCGACGGGCCGGAGGTAGAAAAATATTCGACGCCCTTGATGCTACGCTGGATCGCGCGCTGCACCTCGGACTGGACCCGCTCTGAAATGGAAGCGAGATCGAGACCCGCGGGAGCGTTCATTTCTGCTCTCCCTCCGCCGGCGGACGCTTGGTGCGCGGCGGCCGCGGCGTGCCGTAGCCGCTCTCCGGCGCCAGCGAGTTGTGGTGCACCTGATGCAACAGCGCCTTGATCTCGTTGAGCTGGCCCTCGATCGCCTGCAGCCGCTCCGCCATGCCGACGAGCTGCGCCCGACTCGGCAGGTTCATCGCCAGCAGGTATTTCTCCATCAGTTCGCCGAGCTGCTTCTGCGCGCCTGCGCTGACGCCGCCGACCTGGTTCATCATTTTCGAGAATTCGGGCGAGGCCATCGCCTGGTTGGCAAAGGAGTTGAACCCCTTCTCCATCTCCCCGATCATGGTCTGCCAGATCACAGCAGGATCGTTGCCTTTGTCGGCCATAGGCGCCCTCTCCCGAAAGATTACGAGCGCTTGCCACGCTTCGCTTGTGATTGGCCCATACCACACCGTTGCAGCGGGCCGGTCAACCGCTGCGACGTCTTCTGCGGTGCGGGAAACCGTGCCATAGTTACTGAAGCCAGATAACACTTGAGGGAAGACACGCGATGCTCGCCCATCAGCCGCCCCAGATCGCCCGCGCCAACGGCATCGATATTTGCTACGAGATTTTTGGCGATCCGGCCGCGGAACCTATGCTCTTGATCATGGGGCTCGGCGCCCAGATGATCCATTGGGATGACGATTTCTGCCGCCAGCTCGCCGCGCGCGGCTTTCGCGTCATCCGCTTCGACAATCGCGACATCGGTAAATCCTCTCACATGTCCGGCGGCAAACGGCTGACGCCGTTCGAACTCCTGAAGCTGCGGTTCCTGAAGATACCGGTGGCCGCACCTTACAAATTGATCGACATGGCCAAGGACACCGTCGGCCTGATGGACGTGCTCGGCATCCAGTCGGCGCATCTCGTCGGTGCCTCGATGGGCGGCATGATCGCGCAGGAAGTCGCGCTCTCGTTCCCGCAGCGCGTGCGTTCGCTGACCTCGATCATGTCGACTACGGGCAACCCAAAAATACCGCCGCCGACGCGCGAGGCTGCGGCCGTGTTGATGGCGCCGCCGCCGCGGACCAAGGAGGAGTACTTCGACCGGTTCGCCCAGACCTGGAAAGTGCTGCGTGTCGGCTCGTTCCCGGAAGACGAGGCGCTCGACCCTGCCCGCGCCGCCCGCACCTATGAACGCGGCCTCAATCCGAACGGCGTCGGCCGGCAGTTGCGGGCGGTGCTTGCCTCCGGCAGCCGCAAGGAACGGCTGCATCGCCTGAAGATCCCGACGCTCGTCATTCACGGCACCGTCGATCCGCTCGTGCACCCCGAAGGCGGCAAGGACACCGCGGCATCGATCCCCGGCGCAAAGCTCCTGATGATCGAAGGCATGGGCCACGCGCTGCCGATCCCGATGTGGCCGCAGATCATCAACGCGATCGCCGGGCACGCGCAGGGTGCGGCCGCAAAGGCGGCGTGATCTATCTCGTCGTTCCTGCGAAAGCAGGAACCCATAACCACCGGCGTGCGTCGTTGCGAGCGCTGTGGCTCCAGCCCAGTCTTGCCATCACCAATTGTGGTTATGGGTCCCTGCGTTCGCAGGGACGACAGCGGAGATGGTCGTCGAGCTAAGTCAAGCCTTCATCGCAATCCAGATCACGTGGCGGACGCCGCGGCCTTTGCCGGTGGCGCGGATGTTGACTTCGTTCACCTCGAAGCCTGCACCACGAAGACGTTTTGCGAACGTCGCGTTTGGCCCCGAAGACCATATGGCCAGGATGCCGCCCGGTCGCAGTGCGGCGTGCGTCGCACGCAAGCCTGCAGCGTTGTAGAGCGCATCATTGGCCTCACGAGTAAGCCCCTCCGGTCCATTGTCGACATCGAGCAGAATGGCATCGAACTTCGAACGATGCGACCGGATGATGTCGGTGACATCCGTCTCTCGAATGCTGACGCGGGGATCGTCCAAGCTGTCGCCGAAGATTTCTGCCATCGGGCCTCGGGCCCAACGGACCACCGCCGGCACCAGCTCCGCCACCACGATCTGCGCTTCATTGCCGAGCCCGGCGAGCGCGGCACGCAACGTAAAGCCCATGCCCAGTCCGCCGATCAGCACATGCGGCTTAGCGACGTTTTCGATCTTCTTCGCAGCGAGCGTCGCGAGCGCGGCTTCCGAGCCCGACAGGCGGCTGTTCATCAGCTCGTTGCTGCCGAGCTTGATGGAAAACTCCGTGCCGCGGCGCATCAGGCGGAGTTCGCTGCCGGTTCCAGGAATGCGGGCGGTGTCGAGCTTTTCCCAGGGAATCATGCGGATGCTTTAGCACGGTCGGCCGGCCCATGCGCGACAACTGTCATCGCCCGACTTTGATCGGGCGATCCAGTATCCCAGAGGCTGTGGTTGTTGCGCACCATCTCACCACGGCCGCGGCGTACTGGGTCCTCCGCCTTCGCGGAGGACGACAACAGTAAAAGCCTTACCCGCCCGCCCAGACGTCCAGCACGTAGCGGTTCTTGGTGCCGAGATCGTCGATCCAGCGCAGGCCGGCATCGGCATCGGCGCCGGACTTTTCGCGATAGATCGCAACCAGCGCGGCCTTGACGTCTGGCTCCATCTTGCCGCCGTCGCCGCAGACATAGACGATCGCGCCCTGCTCGATCAGGTTCCAGACGCGGTCCTTTTGCGCCGCCAGCTGATGCTGCACATAGGTCTTCAGCCCGTCGGCGCGCGAGAAGGCAGTGTGCAGCTCAGTGATGCCGTCGATCGCGAAGGCCTTCAACTCCGCGGCATAGAGAAAATCCTGTTCGGGATGGCGGCAGCCGAAGAACAGTATCGCCGGGCCGAGCTTTGCGCCCTGCGCCTTGCGATGCGCGCGCTCCTGCAGGAAACCGCGGAACGGCGCCAGCCCCGTACCGGGACCGATCATGATCACGGGTTGGGCCGGATCGTCCGGCAGCCGGAAGCCGGCCTTGGTCTCGCGTATCGTCGCATGCACGGTATCGCCGACGCGGCGTCCAGAGAGATAGTTCGAGCAGACGCCCTTGTAGACGCCGCGCCCCGAACTCGCGGGCGATTCCACCACGCCGACCGTGACGCTGCAGCGCGACGGATCGGTCGAAGGCGACGATGAGATCGAATAATAGCGAGGCGCCAACAGCGACAGCATTTCCAGATAGGCGTGGAACGGCAGTTCGCAGGCCGGATGCTCTTCCAGGAGATCGAACACCGACTTGCGCCTGGCCAGCACGTCCGATCGGTAATGCTCGGTGGAAACATCGTCGTCGCCGACATAGGCCAGCAGCTTCGGCTTGGTGACGGGACAGCGTGTGTGTTCCGACATGATCTGGATTTGCTTGCGGGTCGCGATCTGCTGCAACTCGACGAACTCGGTCAACAACCGCCCGACCGACACGGCATCGCCGACCGGCAATTGCGCGCGACGGCCCTCCG
This sequence comes from Bradyrhizobium sp. RDI18, assembly GCF_043203335.1. Classification (NCBI taxonomy): domain Bacteria; kingdom Pseudomonadati; phylum Pseudomonadota; class Alphaproteobacteria; order Hyphomicrobiales; family Nitrobacteraceae; genus Bradyrhizobium; species Bradyrhizobium sp. RDI18. Next base: position 3,147,120 of record NZ_JBICRN010000008.1, read on the forward strand.
CGACGTGCAGCCGGATCTGGTCGGCGGGCAGGAAGCCAAAACGGCGCGCGACGGAATCGACCAGCGCCGGATCGTTGCGCGGCACCACGCTGAGGTGGTCACCGACGCGGTAGGCGATGCCGGGCGGCAATTCCACCTCGATATGGCGCGTCGAGCGGTCGGAAGGACTGGCGCCGGCCTTGTTCTGCAGTTCGGAATTGACCAGCACCTTCATCGGCACGACGCCGCCCTGCGCGACGATGGTGTGAACGGCCGACGGCGCCACCGGCTCGATCGAATAAAGCGGCGCGTCGTCGGCGCTGCGGGCGAAGCCGGAATCGACGCCCAGCTCCTTCATGGCCGCGGGTGCTGCCGCCGCAAACCATTTTTCGAACTGGCCGTCGAGATCGCTGCGGGCATCGCCCTCGCCGCGGCTGTAGAGGCTGCGCGCGCCGTGCGCCGCCAACTGCTCGTCGATCATGCGCGGCACGGATTGATAGGTCGCAGCCCAGTCGCTGTTGCCGCAGCCGAACACGGCGTATCGCACCTTGGCGAATGCGTCCTTTGGCAGGCCGCTGTCCAGCCATTTGACGAACTGCGTGGCGTTGTCGGGGGGCGCCATTGTAGGAAGCGCAAAAGATCAGCAGCGCGCCCTGCTCCGGCAGTTTGCCGACGCAATCGTCGAGCGCCCCGAGTTTTGTCGCGAAGCCGTTGACCTCGGCGAGGTCAGCCACCCGCGTCGCCAGCTCTTCCGCGGTGCCGAGGTTTGAGCCATAGAGCACCAACAGCGGCGTGTTGTGGCCCGGGCGGGTCCGCGCCTGTGGCGCCGCCGCGTTTGAGGCAGCGGCCGCGACAGCGGTGCGGCCGGCAAACGCGCCACGGTCCTTGTCCGCGCGCGGGCGCACCTTGATTTTGAAACCGTCCGGCTTGACGGTCAGCGTTTCCTTCAGGTGCATCTGGTAGCGATGTACGTCGAGCAGCTTGAAGCGCTGCAGGATCATGCCGATCGCCAGCGCCGCCTCGTGCATCGCAAAGCCGCGGCCGATGCAGGCGCGCTGGCCGTTGCCGAACGGCTTCCAGGCATTGATCGGCCGCGCGGCCTCGGCCTCGCGGCTGAAATTCTCGGGATCGAAGACGTCCGGGTTCGGACCCCAGACGCTGGGGTCGCGGTGCAGCGCCATCACCAGCACGGTGATAAACGTATTCTTCTTCAGCTTGTACTTGCCGCCGATGGTCTCGTCGTTGAGCGGCGTGATGCCGTAGGCGGGCGCCGGCGGCCACAACCGCAGCGCTTCCTTCAGGATCTGCGTGATGTAGGTGAGCTGCGTGACCTGCTGATAGGTCGGCCTGGCGTTGATATCGGGCCCGAGCACCCGGTCGACCTCCTCATAAGCCTTCTTCAGCACCTCGGGATGCTTGAGCAGCGCGTAGATCGTGCACGAGAGCAGTCCGCTTGTGGTCTCGTGGCCCGCAATCAGGAAGGTGTTGATCTGGTAGCGGATGTTGATGTCGTCGAGCTGCTCGCCGGTTGAGCGGTCGATGCCGGTCATCATCGCGCCCAGCATGTCCTTCTTGGCCTCGGCGGCTTCCGCATTGCGACGGCGCTCGGCGATGATCTCGTCGACCATCTTGTTCATGAAGGCGACGTCCTGGGCCAGCGTCTTGCGCCGCTTCTGCATCCACAGATTTTCCAGCGGCAGGCCGCGGGTCATCATGATGGTCTCGAGCGAGCGCACCAGCGACTCCACGAACGGATGGTAGTCACGGCGGTAGAACGAATTGAAACGATAGTCGAAGCCACAGAGACCGATCGTGTCGAGCGTCAGCGCCGTCATGTCGTGCACGACGTCGATCTCCTCGTCGGCGTTGAGCCGCTCCCATTTCTTCACGAGTTGCTCGGCGATATCGACCATGCTCGGGTGATAGGATTGCATCGCGCGGTTGCCGAACGGCTGCAGCAGGATGTTGTGCGCCTTGCTCCAGTTCGGCTCTGTCGTGTCGGCGGTGAACAGCCCGTCGCCGCCGACGGCGCGGACGCGGCGCAGCGAGCCGCGCACCGTTTTGTCGAAACGCTTCTCGTCGGAGAGCTCGTCGATCAGATCGTGGCCCGAGACGATCACGATCGGCGCGCCCATCATGTCGAGCCAGAAGATCGGTCCGAGCTCCTTGGACAGCTTGACCAGATGCTGCACCGGCGCATTCGGGTCCAGCGACAGCATGTTGCCGACGACGGGCTTCTTCGGCGGATGCGGGATCGGACTGAGTTTATTGCTGGACGCCATTGTCGAAGTGTCTCCCCTGCCTGCCTCAACCGTCATTGCGAGCGAAGCGAAGCAATCCATCGCTCGGCAAAACGAAAGAATGGATTGCTTCGTTGCTGCGCTCCTTGCAATGACGGCTTGTTATGCGGACCTACCCAAATCTTTTTCTACGCCACTCGATCAGCTTGCTACTGACCTCGTCCGGCTTTTCCTGCTGCGTCCAATGGCCGCTGTCGCGCACGAGATATTTCTCGAGGTCCGGCACCAGTCTCTCCATGCCCTCGGTGGCCGACGGCGGCAGCACCGCGTCGTTCTCGGCCATGATCATCAGCGACGGCACGCGGACGGTATGGTCGAGCCCTTCCGAGCGCTGCCAGTTGCGGGAAAAATTGCGGTACCAGTTGATGCCGCCGGTGAAGCCGGTCTTGGTGAAGGTGTCGACGAACACCTGCTTTTCTTCCGCCGACAGGATCGGCGTACGCGGATCGTGCTTGGCATCGTAATTCGCGATCATCTGTGGAAACGCCAGATTAAGTCGCGCTGATGCGCCTACACCCGCAATCGGCTGCTCCTCCGGCGTACCCGGGGGCCGCGCCACCGGCTTGCGCATGAATGCGTCAAAGGTCTGCTCGACCCGGCTGCCGAAAATCCTGTCGGGCTCGTGGCCAGGGTCCTGGAATTGCACGATGTACATCTTGTCGCCGAAGCGTTGCCGAAACAGCTCGATCGGATCGGCCGGCATGCGATCCCAATGCGGGGTGTTGACGCCAACGACACCGGCGACGCGATTAAGATGACGCAGTGGCATCTGCCAGACGACGAAGCCGCCCCAGTCGTGGCCGACGAAGATCGCCTTGTCGATTTTGAGATGATCGAGCAGACCGACGAGATCGCCGGTCAGATGCTCCATGTCGTAATCCTCGACCGGCTCCGGGCGGTCGGTCGCGCCATAGCCGCGCTGATCCGGCGCAATCACCCGGATGCCGGCCTCGCTCAGCGCCTTGATCTGGTGCCGCCAGGAGAACGCGATCTCCGGCCAGCCATGGCAGAGAATGACCGGCGGCTTGTCGGACTTCGGCCCCGCCTCGTAATAGCCCATGCGAATACCGTTCACCTCGGCGAATTGCAGCGGCGGCATTTCAATCATGGCAGGCCCCCTATTCAGCGGCGCGGGTCACGCTCGGCGGCGGCGCGAACGCCGCCTCCAGCGCTTCAAATTCGACCGGGAGCATGTCGCAGAGAACCTGGACATGCGGAATGATGTTGGCGCCGGCGATGAAGCCGAAATCGAGCTGGTCGCGGTAGCTCTGCACGGTGATGTTGAGCGCGATGCCATGCGTCGAGATCGACACCGGGAAGATGTGCAGCAGTTCGGCGCCGGCGGCATACAGCGTCTGCCGCGGCCCGGGCACGTTTGACACGGTGATGTTGGCTGCCGGCGGCAGCACGTCGGAGAGGTTGGAGCGGCTGTAGAGCAGCGCAAGGATCTGGGTCACGATCGGCGCGCCCAGCATCGAAAGGTTGGAGACTTGCGGCATCAGCGCCCGCAGCGGATGCGACATCTCCTTCGACTTGGTGGATTGCGCGATGATGGTTTCCAGCCGCGTCTTGGGATCGTCGACATTGGTGGCGATCGCGCAGATCATGCCGAACACCTGGTTGTTGGCATCGGCGTTGCCCTCCTCGCGCAGCGAGATCGGCACCGCCGCGGTCAGGGATTTGCTGGGCAACGCGCCCTGGCTGATCAGGTAGCGGCGCACCACGCCTGAAGACAGCGCCAGCACGACGTCGTTGAGCTTGCCGCCGGACGTCTTTGCCAGCGCCTTGGCGCGCGACAGCGAGATCGAGGTGCCGGCAAAGCTGCGCTCCGACGAGATCGTCTTGTTGAGGATGGTCGGCGGCGAGGCCATGCTGGCCAGACTGTCGCGCGATTTGGGATCCGAAATCTTGCCGACCACATCTGACACGCTCTTGAGCATCGTCGGAATGCTGCTGGCGAATTTTACCGCGCTCTCGATCTGGAACATGGCGTTGTCGAACAGGATCGAGCCGAGATCGCTTTTTCCCGAGCGCGGCAGTTCGAGACTCTTTGGCGCCGCCTTCGGGTCGAAGGGCTGGGTCCAGAGCTGCTGGTAGGAATCGATCAGGTTGGCGGCGATGTCGCGCGGCTCCGGCGCCACCTTGCGCGCCGTCGGCGGATCGACCTGACGCGGCACCGGGGTGATGTCGTAGATCATGCTGGTGAGCGCGGCGCCGGCGCCGCCGTCGATGCAGGCATGATGCATCTTGGAGTAAAGCCCGATCTCGTTGTCCTTCATGCCTTCGAAGACATAGAACTCCCAGAGCGGGCGGGCGCGGTTGAGCAGTTTGGCATGCATCCAGCCGACGATGCGCTCCAGCGTCGCGCGATCGCGCGGCGCCGGCAGGCTGGCGCGGAAGATGTGGCGGTCGATGTCGAACTGGTCGTCCTCGACCCAGGACGGATGATCGATGTCGAGCGGCGCCTTCTCCAGGCGGGCTTTCAGGATCGGCGCGATGTGCAGCCGCGAGGCGATCATCGCCTTGAACTCTTCGAAGAAGTCGCCCTTGTAGCCTTCGGGCAGGCGGAAGATCGCCATGCTGCCGACATGCATCGGCATTTCCGGGGTTTCCAGATACAGAAACGACGCGTCCAGCGAAGACAGCTTCTTGGCGTCCGCCATATTTTCCTCCCGCAGTAGAAAACGCGGCGCCTTGGCGGCGCTTCTGGCGTCTGGAATGTCTTTGTTATTGGAGCATATCCGAAAACCGGCAGCCATCCTGCATCAATTGCAGGACGGATCTTTCGCGATCATGCCCTTAGCTCAGGGCGTGGATTCAGGATTGTGCATTTTCGGGGGGCCCATAGGCAATGGCAAATGGTCCTGATCGGCCAAAATGCTTAAACTCACCCTCCGCCTGCGCCAGGCGGTCGGCTACTGCCCACAACGCTGCGGGGTTGACGCCGAGCCCGATATGGCTGGCAAGGTGGACCTCGATGTTTTCGGCGGTTGCGGAGGGACGCAACAGGCTGGTGTGCCAGTTCACGATGCCGTCGGTCCGCGAATAGATCGAGGTCGCCGGCACCGGGAGGTCACCGGCGATGGCCAGGCGGATTTCCGGATTGTCGTCGACGGTTTCTCCCGACAGCACCTCATAGAGCCGCGTGGCGTTGGTCGCGCGGATGTCGCTGGCAAACGGGCTGCCGAGCGTGATCACCGAACGCACCATGCCCGGCATCTGCAGTGCGAGATCGCGCGCATAGACGCCGCCGAGGCTCCAGCCGACCAGACTGACCTTGCGGCCAGTAGCTTCATAGATGCGCCTCAGGAGAGCTTGCAGTGCGCCACGCTTGGAAGCGATGCCACCGAAATTGCGGCCCATGTCCCAGGCATAGGTGTCGTAGCCGAGTTCTTTCAGATAGCGCCGCATCGGCGCCATCGATAGATCACTGGCGAGAAATCCCGGCAGCGCCAGCACCGGATGCCCGTCACCCTTCGGCGCACGCAACAACAGCGGCGACAGTAACAGGCTCGAATTCAGCTCGAACAGCGCCCGCGTCTCGGCCAGCATCAGAAACAGGCTTGGCGGTCGAAGCCGCTGCTCTTCTGTTGCTGCGCCGCTTTCCGCGATGGCCACTCTCACTTGTCCTTCTTGGCCATGCCGCCGAGCCCGGCCATGGTCACGAACATATCCTGGAATCGCTCGGCGATCTTGGGATCGAACGTGAACCAACTCTGGATCAGCGATTCCGGCGACACCTTTTCGATGTTGGCCATCACCTGCTGCTGCATCTTGTCCATCACGGCGGTCTGCATCGGCGAGACGTCTGGCAATCCGAAGAACTGCCGGGCCTCCAGCGGCGTGCAATCGATTTCGACATTAACTTTCATGACCGTTCCTTATCGCGCTGCCCTTGCTGCAGTATCGACACGACGGACCGAGTCATGCAAGGATCAGAGCCGGTCCCCGTTCCCTTCAATTCCCGATATGGTCAACCAAAGCGTTCGATCGCAAACGGCCTGACATCGGCAAACGGCGTCTCGCCGGTCATCATTTCGGCCAGCAGGCGGCCGGTCGCGGGTCCGAGCGTCAGGCCGTGGTGCTGGTGGCCGAAATCGAACCATAGTCCGCCATGGCGGGGGGCCTTGCCGATCACCGGCAGCATATCCGGCAGGCAGGGCCGCGCACCCATCCAGGGCTTGGTGTCGACCGGCTCGCCGAGCGGGAACAGCCTGTGCGCCCGCGGCAGGGCCCGCTCGACCTGGATCGGCGTTGGTGGTGCATCGCGGTGGGCAAACTCGGCGCCGGTCGTGAGCCGAATGCCGCGGTTCATCGGCGCCAGGAGATAGCCGAGATCGGTGTCCAGCACGGGATGATTCAAGACCGCGTTGCCGCGCGGCTTGAGATGCAAATGGTAACCACGCTTGACCTGAAGCGGGATCGAATAGCCGAGCGGGGCGAGGATCTGGTCGGACCACGGCCCCATCGCCACCACCACTTCGCGCGCCGCAATAGTGCCTTCCAGCGTCGCCACCCGCCACCGTCCGCTCGACTGTTCGAGCGTTCGGGCGTCGCCGACCAGGTAACGCCCGCCCTTGCGGCCGAACAGCGCCGCATAGGCCTTGGCCAGCCCACCGGGATCGGGCACAAATCCCGGCGCGGGAAAATGGATCGCGCCGCTGAAATCGCCGCTCAGATGCGGCTCGCGCGCTGATATCGCAGGCCGATCCAGCACCTCGCCGGCGACGCCATGCTCCCCGGCGCGCTTGAGATCCTGCACTGCAGTCGCAAGGGTTGCCTCGGAACGAAACAGCTTGATCCAGCCGGTCCGCCGCAATAGCTCCGGCACATTGGCTTCCGCAATCAGCGCCTCATGCTCGATCAGACTGCGCTGGATCAGCGGCAATTCGGCCATTGCGCTGTGCTGTGCACGCTCCGGTGAGGAGGCGAGAAAATACCGGGCCAGCCACGGCAGGAAGACCGGCAAATCCCTGAAATGGTAACGCACCTGCGGCGCGCGAAGAAACGCGTAGCGCAGGATCTGGCCCACGTCCCGCGGAAACATATAGGGAAAGACCGAGGCGCATTCGATCAGCCCGCCATTGCCGTAACTGGTTTCCTCGCCGGCTGTATCATGGCGGTCGATCAGAACCACGTTCCGGCCACGTTTTTGCAGGTGCAAAGCGGCGCCGACGCCGACCATGCCCGCACCCAGGACGAGAACGTCGGCCTTCAGTTCCGCCATCCGGCACTCCGAAAATTTAATGTCACGTGCTCGCGCACACTCTCAAGGCGCAAACTAGACTTTGCCGCACCGCCACGCAAACCGGCACGCAGTGCGGGATAATGAAGCTTGCGCGGTGGCTGGACTCTGGCAACATGGCTCGGCAATATCCGGCGGAAATTGCTGATCAAAAGCGGGGAAATCGAACAAATGTCGGTACGTCAGACTTTGCTTGCAGCAGCCACGGCTTCCATCCTTGCCGTGGCAATGGCGCCGGCATCGGCCCAAAGCCTGCGCTATGCCAATCAGGGTGACCTCAAGTCGCTCGACCCGCACACGCTCAACGAGAGCACCACCCACGCGCATCTCGCACATGTCTTCGAAGGCCTTACCGCTCGCGACAAGGACCTGAAGATCATCCCGGCGCTGGCGGAAAGCTGGGAGACCCCGGAGCCGACCCGCTGGCGGTTCCATCTGCGCAAGGGCGTGAAATTCCACAATGGCGACCCGTTCACCGCAGACGATGTCGTCTTTTCGGCGGATCGTGTTCGCAAGAAGGGCTCAAACCTGCAGACCCGTATTCCCGCCGACGCCAAGGTCGTCAAGGTCGACGATCACACGGTAGATTTCATCCTGACCTCGCCAAATCCCATTCTCAATTCGCAATGGGATACCTGGTACATCATGAACAAGAAGTGGGCCGAGACGAACAACGCCGTCGAACCGACGCCTGCTGCCGCCACCACGCCGAGCTTTGCCTCGCTCAATGCCAACGGCACCGGCCCCTTCACCGTCGAGAGCCATCAGCCTGGCGTCAAGACCGTGTACAAGGCCAATCCGAACTGGTGGCGCAAGCCCGAGCATAATCTCAAGGAAATCGTCTTCACCCCGATCGGCTCGGACGCCACGCGCGTCGCCGCCCTGCTCTCGGGCGAAGTCGATGTCATCGAGCCGGTTCCGATCCAGGATATCACGCGCGTCGATTCCAGCCCCAACGCCCAGGTACTGAAGGGACCGGAACTCCGCACCATCTTCCTCGGCATGGACCAGGTGCGTGACGAACTGCTCTACTCCAACATCAAGGGCAAGAACCCGTTCAAGGACATCAAGGTGCGCGAGGCCTTCTTCAAGGCCGTCGATGTCGAACTGATCAAGACCCGCGTCATGCGCGGGCTGTCGACGCCCTCGGCACTGATGATCGCCCCGCAACTGTTCAAGCTGTCCGGTGACTTTACCCGTCCGAAACTCGATCCCGACGGCGCCAAGAAGCTTCTGACCGAGGCTGGCTATCCCGACGGCTTCGAAGTCACGATGGACTGCCCGAACGACCGCTATGTCAATGACGCCGCGATCTGTCAGGCGGTCGTCGGCATGCTGGCGCGCATCGGCGTCAAGGTGACGCTGCTGGCCCAGCCCAAGGCGCAATATTTCGCCAAGGTGCTGAAGCCGGGCGGCTATCAGACCTCGTTCTATCTGCTCGGCTGGACACCCGGCACGCTCGATTCCCACAACGTCCTGTATGACATCATGGGCTGCCGTGACGATCCGAAATCCAGCCGCGGCGAGGCCAATCTCGGCGGCTACTGCAACAAGAAGCTCGACGAGCTCACCGACAAGGTGCTGCAGGAATCCGACATGGCCAAGCGCGATCTCCTGATCAAGCAAGCGTACGAAATTGGCGCAAAGGACTTTGGATACATCCCGCTGCACCAGCAGGCGCTGGCCTGGGGCGTGTCGAAGAAAGTGAAACTGAGCCAGCGCGCCGACAACCAGGTCCTGCTCTACTGGGCGACCAAACAGGATTAAGTTAGGCTCGACACAGGTCCCGGTGGCTCTAGCGGCTTCCGGGACCTTTCGCTTTCCAGGCGACAGCGACCTCCGCACCAAGAGAGCAGTGAAAGGAATACATGCTCGCTTTCACTCTTCGCCGCGCAATCCAGGCCATCGGCGTCATGATCGCAGTCGGCGTGATCGCGTTCTCGATGTTCCGTTTCGCCGGCGATCCCGTCAACCAGATCGTCTCATTGGACACGCCGGCCGCCGAACGCGAGGCGGTCCGCAAGTCGCTCGGGCTCGACGATCCCGTGCCGGTGCAGTTCGCACGCTATTTCGCCAATGCCGCGCAATTCAAGTTCGGGGTCTCCTATCAGTTCCGTCAGCCGGTTTCGAACCTGTTGATGGAACGAATGCCGGCAACGCTGGAGCTTGCCGCCTGCGCCACCGTTCTCGCCATGGTGTTCGGCATCCTGATGGGGGTCTATTCGGCGCTGCGGCGCGATACGATTCTGACAAAATTCTTCCAGGCGGTGTCGCTGATCGGAATCTCGCTGCCGACCTTCCTGATCGGCATCCTTCTGATCTATCTGTTTTCGGTGACGCTGGGCTGGCTGCCTTCATTCGGCCGCGGCGACGTGGTGCGGATCGGCTGGTGGACCACCGGCCTGCTTACGCTTTCCGGCCTGAAGGCGCTGATCATGCCATCGATTACGCTTGGCCTTTTCCAGATGACCCTGATCATGCGGCTAGTGCGCGCTGAAATGCTCGAAGTGCTCCGCACCGACTACATCCGCTTCGCCCGCGCCCGCGGCCTGACCACGCGCGCGATCCATTTCGGCCACGCGCTGAAGAACACGCTGGTTCCCGTCATCACCGTCGCCGGCTTGCAGTTTGGCTCGGTAATTGCATTTGCCATCATCACCGAAACCGTCTTCCAGTGGCCGGGCATGGGATTGTTGTTCGTGCAGGCCGTGCAAAACGTCGATATCCCGATCATGGCCGCCTACCTGCTGATGGTGTCGCTGATCTTCGTTACCATCAATCTGGTGGTCGATATCCTCTACACCGTCGTCGATCCGCGCCTGCGCTCGACCATCCGCCGTCCGGCATGAGTGAGACCGATATGTCTGACGCCGTAGTACCACACCGAATAGAGTCGAGCCCGCAGCGGGCACGCTCGAACGCGAGCTGGCTGAAGCGCGCGCTCGACAGCGACATCTTTTACTCGTTCCGCCGCTCCCGGATGACGATGGTGGCGGCGGGGGTAACGGTCCTGTTCTTCGTGCTGGCGATTTTTGCATCGCAACTGGCGGTGCAGAACCCGTTCGATCCGGCGCAATTGCAATTGATGAATTCGCGGATCTCGCCGCTGTGGACCGCCGAAGGCCAGAGCCCGTTCCTGCTCGGCACCGATGAACAGGGCCGCGACGTGTTTTCTGCGATCCTTTACGGCTTGCGGATTTCGCTCGTCGTCGGCGTGCTCGGCGTTATCTTTGCCGGCACGCTTGGCATCACGCTTGGCCTCATTGCGGGCTATGTCGGTGGCGCGGTCGACGGGCTGATCATGCGCATCGCCGACGTGCAGCTCACCTTCCCGGCCATCCTGATCGCGCTGTTGGTCAACGGCGTCGCCAAATCGGTGTTCAACAACCGGCTCGACGCCGTGAGCACGCTGGCGGTTCTGGTGGTCGCGATCGGTCTCAGTTTCTGGGTGCAATACGCCCGCACCGTGCGCGGCTCGGTCATGGTCGAGAAGAACAAGGACTATGTCGCGGCCGCGCAACTGATCGGCCTTCCCGCCCCGAAGATCATGCTGCGCCACGTGCTGCCCAACACCATGGGCCCGATTCTCGTGATTGCGACCATCAACCTTGCGCTTGCCATCATCACCGAGGCGACGCTGTCGTTCCTGGGCGCCGGCATGCCCGACACCATGCCCTCGCTCGGCACGCTGATCCGGATCGGCAACAACTATCTGTTTGCCGGCGAATGGTGGATCGTCGCCTTCCCCGGCATCGCGCTGGCGGGGCTGATCCTTTCCATCAACCTGCTCGGCGACTGGCTGCGCGACGCGCTCAATCCGAAACTCCGATGACCGTTCCCGTCCTCTCCGTGCGTAACCTCGAGGTGGAATTCCTCACCCGCCGCAGCACGCTGCGCGCGATCAACGGCGTTTCCTTCGACATCGCCAAGGGCGAAGTGCTCGGCGTGGTCGGCGAATCCGGCGCCGGCAAATCGGTCACGGGACTGGCCGTGATCGGGCTGATCGATCCTCCCGGCCGCATTTCGGGCGGCGAGATCTATCTGTCGGGAACGCGGATCGATCACCTGCCGCCGGAAGAAATCCGCCGTATCCGGGGCAAACGGATCGGGATGATCTTTCAGGATCCGCTGACAAGCCTCAATCCGCTCTACCGGATCGGCGACCAGATCGTCGAGACGATTCGAACCCACTTGAATCTGTCGGAGACCGCTGCGCGCAAGCGTGCCATCGATCTTCTGGCCGAGGTCGGCATCCCCGCGCCGGACAAACGCATCGACGCCTATCCGCACGAATTCTCCGGCGGCATGCGCCAGCGCGTCGTGATCGCGCTGGCGATCTGTGCCGAGCCGGAACTGATCATCGCCGACGAGCCGACCACCGCGCTCGACGTCTCCGTGCAGGCGCAGATCATCTCGCTGATCAAGCGCCTCGGGCGCGACCACGGCACGGCGGTGATGCTGGTCACCCACGATATGGGCGTGATCGCCGAGACTTCCGATCGGGTCGCGGTGATGTATTCGGGCCGGATCGCCGAGATCGGCCCGGTGCAGGATGTCGTGCAGAACCCGCTGCATCCCTACGCCAAGGGCCTGATGGGCGCGATCCCGACGCTCGCCGGCGAAGACAAGCGGCTGGTGCAAATTCCCGGCTCGATGCCGCGGCTGTCGGCCATCCCGCCAGGCTGCCCATTCAATCCGCGCTGCGCCTTTGTGTTCGACCGCTGCCGCGTCGACCGGCCGGAGCCGCTCAAGCACGGCTCGCACGCCGTGGCCTGCCATCTCTTCGACACCGCGCCCCATGAAGCGGCGAAGGAGACCGTGGCATGAGCCCACCCTTTGTCGATGTGAGGAATTTGCGCCGTGTGTTCGACGTCTCAAAGCCGTGGCTCAACCGCGTGCTGGAAGGCGGCCGTCCGGAATTCCTGAAAGCCGTCGACGGCGTGACGTTCGACATCAGGAAGGGCGAGACTTTTGCTCTCGTCGGGGAATCCGGCTCGGGAAAGACCACCGTGGCACGGATGGTCGTGGGACTTCTGCCGCCGACTTCGGGCGAAGTCATCATCAACGGCGTCTCGATGACGAATGCCAGACAGGCGCAGGCACGGCAGCGGCTGCGCCGCCGGATCCAGATGATTTTTCAGGATCCCTACGCGAGCCTCAATCCCCGCTTCCGGGTCGATGCCATCGTCTCCGAGCCGATCCGCGCCTTCGACCTGATCGAGGGCGAGCGCGATATCCGCTTACGCGTCGGCGAATTGTTGAATCTCGTGGGCCTGCATCCCGACGACGGCCTGAAATATCCGCATGAATTCTCCGGCGGCCAGCGCCAGCGCATCGCGATTGCGCGCGCGCTGGCATCAGACGCCGAATTCATTGTTTGCGACGAGCCGACCTCGGCGCTCGACGTCTCGGTGCAGGCACAGATCCTCAATCTGATGCGCGACCTGCAGGACAAATTCGGCCTGACCTATCTCCTCATCAGCCATAACCTCGCCGTGGTCCGCCACATGGCGACGCGCATCGGCGTGATGTATCTCGGTCGCATTGTTGAAATCGCCGAGGGCCGCGAATTGTTCGCCAATCCGCGGATGCCCTACACCAAAATGTTGCTCGGCGCAGTTCCTGATCTCGCGATGTCCGGCCGGCAGCGCATCCCGGTCAAGGGCGAAATCCCGAATCCGATCGACCCGCCGCCCGGCTGCGCCTTCAACCCGCGCTGTCCGCTCGCCTTCGATCTGTGCCGGCGGCAAGCGCCCGAGCTGATCAACGGGGTTGCCTGCCACGCCGTCAACCAACCGGTTGAGGCCACAGCTTTGGTATGATCACGCAGATGGGTGCAATGCGTGGCATCCCAGCGGTTGGCATCCAGCCTCGCCTGTGGTCAAGTGCGCGCACTAGAGCATGCTTCAACTGAGTTGAAGCATGCTCGTCGATCATCTTGTTTGAGCATGATCTTTCGGAAAACCGGTGTCCACTTTTCCGGATCATGCTCTAGGATACCAGCACGGCATTGGATTCCCATGAGCAACATCAATCCCGATCCGTTCACCACAAGGCCGGAAATCGAAGGCACCTTTGGCGTCGTCACGTCGACGCACTGGATCGCGACCGCCGTCGGCATGAGCATCCTGGAAAAGGGCGGCAACGCATTCGATGCCGGCGTTGCCACGGCCTTCACGCTGCAGGTGGTGGAGCCGCACCTGAACGGTCCCGGCGGCGACGTGCCGATCATCGTGCATGACACCAGGCGCGGCCGCACCGAGGTGATCTGCGGCCAGGGTCCGGCGCCTGCGAAGGCAACCATTGCGCACTACAAGGGCGAAGGGCTGGAGATGGTGCCGGGCACCGGGCTCCTCGCCGCGTGCGTGCCCGGCACGTTCGAATCCTGGATGCTGCTCTTGCGCGACTACGGCACGATGCGGCTGCGCGACGTGCTGGAGCCGGCGATCGCCTACGCCCGCGACGGCTACCCGCTGGTCGAGCGCGCTTCCGCAACGATCCAGGTCGTCGAGCAGTTGTTCAGGAAGCACTGGACGACATCGGCGGCGGTCTACCTGCCAAACAACGAAGTGCCAAAACCCGGCACGCTGTTCACCAACAAGCAGCTCTCCGAAACCTACGCCCGCATCCTCAAAGAGGCGGAAAGCGCGGGCGGCGACCGTGTCGCACAGATCGAGCGTGCGCGAAAGTCCTGGTCGCAGGGTTTTGTGGCGCAAGCGATCGACACGTTCTGCCGCGCGCAGGACGTGATGGACGTCAGCGGCTCACCGCATCGCGGCGTGCTAAGCGCCGACGACATGGCGCGCTGGCAGCCGACCGTCGAGGCGCCGCTGACCTATGATTACGGCCGCTACACCGTCTGCAAGCCCGGCGTCTGGAGCCAGGGTCCGGTGATGCTGCAGCAACTCGCACTGCTCAAGGGGTTTGAGCTCGACGGGCTCGACCCTGCCGGGCCCGACTTCATCCATCTGCAGATCGAATGCGCGAAACTCGCTTTCGCCGATCGCGAGAAGTTTTATGGCGACCCGCAATTCACGGACATCCCGATCGCGACGCTGTTGTCGGACGTCTACAATGACGAGCGCCGCAAGCTGATCTCTGGGGATAAGGCCTCGCTCGATTTCATCCCGGGATCGGTCGAAGGTTTCGGGTCGATCGTCAAGCTGCGCCGCGCGGAAGGCCATCGCGAGGCGGTCGGCGCCATGGGCGCGGGCGAGCCGACTGTCGGCCGGTTCGGCGAGGTGCGCGGCGACACCGTGCATTTCGACATCATCGACCAGGCCGGCAACATGGTCTCGGCGACGCCATCCGGCGGCTGGCTGCAATCCTCGCCGGTCATTCCCGAACTCGGTTTCTGCCTTGGCAGCCGCGCGCAGATGTTCTGGCTGGAGGAAGATCACCCGGCAGCACTTGCGCCCGGCAAGCGCCCGCGCACCACGCTCTCGCCCACCATGGCGCTGCGCGACGGCGAGCCGTACATGGCCTGGGGATCGCCCGGCGGCGACCAGCAGGATCAATGGACCACGCAGTTCTTCCTGCGGCATGTCCACGCCAAACTGAACCTGCAGGAAGCGATCGACGCGCCGGCCTGGCACTCCGAACATTTTCCGATTTCGTTCTGGCCGCGCACCGCGCGTCCCGGCGTGCTCGTGCTCGAAAGCCGCGTACCGAACGCGACTGTCGCCACGCTGAAGAGCCGCGGCCATGTCGTCGAGATCGGTCCCGAATGGTCGGAAGGCCGCCTCACCGCGGCCTCCAAGGTCGGTCGTCGCCGCCGCGCCGCCGCCAATCCGAGGGGCATGCAGGGCTACGCGGCGGGCCGGTAGAGGCGACTTGAGATGACCTGGTCGATCATTGCCCGTGATTCCTCAACCGGCCAGATCGGCATCGCGGTCGCGACCCGATTTTTCGCCGTCGGCGCGCGCGTGCCGCATATCGCGCCCGGCTTCGGCGGCATCGCGACGCAGGCGCTGGTCAATCCCTACTATGGCATCGACGGCGTGAAGCTGTTGCGCGAAGGCCGCAGCCCCCGGGAGGTGGTGGACATTCTGCTCGTTACCGACGATGGACACGAGGCCCGCCAACTTCATGTCATGGATATCAAGGGCCGCATCGCAGCGCATACCGGCCGCGAATGCATCGACTGGTGTGGGCATATCCAGGGCGACGGCTTCTCCCTCGCCGGCAACATGCTGGCGGGCGCCGCCGTGCTCGATGACACGGCGAAAGCCTTTGTCGCCAATGCCAGCCTGCCCTTTGCGCGGCGGCTGATCGTAGCGATGAAGGCCGGCGAAGCCGCCGGCGGCGACAAGCGCGGCAAGCAATCGGCGGCGCTGTTGATCCATGGCGAAGAAGAATGGTCCGATCTGGACCTGCGTGTCGACGACCATACCGATCCGTTGGCCGAACTCGAACGACTGGAACAAGTGAGCCGCGAGCGCTGGGTGCATTTCCGTCCCTTCCTGCCGACGCGCAAAAACCCGGCGGGGATCACCGACCGGACAGTCATCGATGCCCGCATCGAAGCGGCGACGACGGGCAAGGCATGACGGCAAACCCGCTGATCGAAATCGAGGGCCTGCGCGTGGTCTTCCATGGCGATGACGGCCGCACCACGCACGCGGTCGACGGTGTCGATCTCAGCGTCGCCAATGGCGCGACGCTTGGCCTTGTCGGCGAATCCGGCTGCGGCAAGAGCGTGACCTCGCTCGCCGTCATGGGACTATTGCCAAGGCGTTCCGCTGAGGTGTCGGGTTCGATCCGTTTCGACGGTTTTGATCTCCTCGACATTCCCGACGATACGCTGCGCGATCTGCGCGGCAATCGGCTCGCGATGATCTTTCAGGAGCCGATGACTTCGCTCAATCCGAGCTTCACCATCGGCGATCAGATCATCGAGACCATCCTTCGCCATCGCGGCGGGTCGCGGCGGCAGGCGCGCGAGCGCGCGATCGAACTGTTGCGGCGGGTGCACATCCCCTCGCCCGAGAAACGTGTCGACGAATATCCGCACAAGCTGTCCGGCGGCATGCGCCAGCGTGTGATGATCGCGATGGCGTTGGCCTGCGACCCGCGCCTTTTGATCGCGGACGAGCCGACCACCGCGCTCGACGTCACGCTGCAGGCGCAGATCCTCGATCTGATGCGCGAGCTGAAGGCCGCCAGCGGTGCCGCGATCATCCTGATCACCCACGATCTCGGCGTGGTCGCCGAAGTCTGCGACGAGGTTGCGGTGATGTATGCCGGTGAGATCGTCGAACGCGCGCCGGTCGACGAACTCTTTGCCAGCCCGCAGCATCCCTACACCGTCGGCCTGCTCGGCTCGATCCCGCGGCTCGGCCGCCGTACCCAGCACCTGGCGACGATCGAGGGCATGGTGCCGAACATGACGAACCCGCCGGCCGGCTGCCGCTTCGCCGCGCGCTGTCCCTTCGTGCTCGACGCCTGCATCGCCGCACCGCCGCCGCTTGCGATGGTAAGCCCCGACCACGCCTCGCGCTGCATCCGCGCGCCGCTGGAGCTTCTGGTATCATGACCGTGCCGCTCTCCGCTCTCGTGCCCCGGGCGCAGTGCAGCGCAAGCGAAGCGCAGCGATGCACTGCTGAACCGGGGTCCATCGCCAGCCTCACCCACACTGGGTCCCGGTTCTGCAGCACAACGCTTCGCATTGCGCTGCGCCCGGGACAGGATCGTGGCGGGAGCGCGTCATGACCGCGCTGCTCGAAGTCGAAGGTCTGGTAAAGCATTTCGTGGCCGCGCGTTCGGTTTTCGGAACGCCCACCGCTTATGTCAAAGCAGTCGACGGCGTCAGCTTCACGGTCGAGGCCGGCAAGACGCTGGCGCTGGTCGGCGAGTCCGGTTGCGGCAAGTCCACCGTCAGCCGGCTGGTGCTGCGGCTGATCGAGCCGGATGCGGGCAACGTTCGCTTCGAGGGCCGCGACCTCGGCGCGCTCGGCGCCAACGAATTGCGCGCCTTCCGCCGCGATGCGCAGATCATTTTCCAGGACCCGTATGCGTCGCTCAACCCGCGCATGACGGTGAGCCAGATTCTAAGCGAGCCGCTGGCGCTGCACGATCTGGTGCCGGCCCCGCGCCGCCGCGAACGGGTCGAAGAGCTGCTGCGGCTGGTCGGGCTCGAGCCGCGCTTTGCCCGCCGCTACCCGCACGAATTTTCCGGCGGCCAGCGCCAGCGCATCGCGATTGCGCGGGCGCTGGCGGTAGAGCCGAAACTGATCATCTGCGACGAGCCGGTCTCCGCGCTCGACGTCTCGATCCGCTCGCAAATCCTCAATCTGCTGCGCGACCTGCAGGACCGGCTCGGCCTCGCCTACATCTTCGTCTCGCACGATCTGGCGGTCGTAAAGCACATCGCCGACCGCGTCGCCGTGATGAATCTCGGCGGTATCGTCGAGACGGCGGACGCCGAAGCGCTGTTCGCCGCGCCGCGGCATCCCTATAGCCGTGCGCTACTGTCGGCGATTCCCGTACCCAAACCGCAGGCCCGGCGCGGCCGCATCGTGCTGGAAGGCGAGATGCCGAGCGCGCTCAATCCGCCTGCCGGTTGCCGCTTTCATACCCGCTGCCCTTATGTCATCGAGCGCTGCCGCACCGAAATTCCGCTCCTGCTCGCCGACGGCACGGGACACGCGACGGCGTGTCACCGCACCGCCGAATTGCCGTCACCCGGGGCCATCGTTCCCGCCGATGGCGGATTTTCGCCGGTGCTGGAAAAATTGGTCGCCGCCTTCAGCGGTGGCACGGAAGGTGTGGGTCGCGTCGGGGTTGATGTATCAGGGACACGGCCAAGTGCAGTAACGGCCAAGTGAAGCGTAATCGTGGATAAGGGGATGGCAGCATGAAAATCTTTCGCTTGGCAGTCACCGCGGCGGCGTTGCTGCTGTCGCTTCCGGCAACCGTTCAGGCCCAGACCACGCTGCGGATCGGGCTCGCCGAAGACCCTGATATCCTCGACCCGACCATGGCCCGCACCTATGTCGGCCGTATCGTGTTCGCATCGTTCTGCGACAAGCTGTTCGACATCGACGAGAAGCTCAATATCGTGCCGCAGCTCGCGCTGAGCCACGAGACCTCGGCCGACGGCAAGGAAGTCACCATCAAGCTCCGGCCCGGCGTCAAGTTTCATGACGGCGAGCCGCTGGACGCCGAAGCCGCCAAATATTCGATCGAGCGTCACCTCACCATGCAGGGCTCGTTCCGCAAGCCGGAGCTGGCGAGCGTCGATCGCGTCGAGGTGGTTGATCCCCTCACGATCAAACTTGGGCTGAAGGCGCCGTTCTCACCGCTGATCGCGCAGCTCACCGACCGCGCCGGCATGATGGTCTCGCCGAAAGCCGCCAAGGAAGCCGGCGACAAGTTCGGACTCCGTCCGGTCTGCGCCGGGCCGTACAAATTCGTCGAGCGAGTTCAGCAGGACCGCATGGTGTTCGAGAAGTTTGCCGATTACTGGAACAAGGACAATGTGTCCATCGACCGCATCGTGTTCCTGCCAATCGTGGACGCCACGGTTCGCCTCGCCAACCTGAAATCCGGCGGGCTCGACCTGATCGAGCGCGTGCTTGCCACCGACATCAAGGATGTTCGGACCGATTCACGGCTAAAACTTTCGACCGCGATCGAACTCGGCTATCAGGGCATTACGCTCAACATCGGCAAGGATAAGGCCAAGGGACCACTCAGCCAGTCCGCCAAGGTGCGCCAAGCGCTCGATCTCTCGCTCGACCGTGAAGCCATTAACCAGGTGGTGTTCAACGGCGAGTTCAAACCGGGCAATCAATGGGTCAATCCGGATCATCCCTATTACCAGCAGGCCTTTCCGCTTCGCGGGCGCGACGTCGCAAAGGCCAAGGCGCTGCTGAAGGAAGCCGGAGTCGCGCCGCCGGTCAGCGTCGACCTCATGGTGCCCAAGGGTGCTGAGACCGAAGCGGTCGCACAGGTAGTGCAATCGATGGCCTCAGAATCTGGCTTCGACATGAAGATCAGGGTCACGGAATTTGCGACCTCGCTGAAGCAGGCCGAAGCTGGTGAGTACCAGGCTTTCATGCTGGCCTGGAGCGGTCGGATCGACCCGGACGGCAACTCCTATGTCTTCCAGAAGAGCGACGCGCCGCAGAACTACAGTGGCTGGTCCAACAAGGAGGCCGACAAGGCGCTCGACGATGGCCGCCTCGTCACCGATCAGGCGCAGCGCAAGGCGATCTACGAAAAGCTGGCCAAGATCGTGCTGGAGGAGAAGCCGCTGCTCTACATCTAGCACCGCCGTATCCTGATCGCGCATACGACGAAGCTCGAAGGCTACAAGCAGATGCCGGACGGGCTGGTGCGGGTGGTCGGGCTGAAGCTGAAGTGAGCGGGGCTCGCGTAGTCTCGTGTCCCGGACGCGTTGCAGCGCGAAGCGGTGCAATGCTGAGCCGGGACCTAGCACTCCTCTCGCAAGGGTCCCGGTTCTGCAGCGCATCGTGGAACCTGTGCTCGGGCCGCGCGAAGCGCGGACCCGGTACGCTGCGCTGCGCCCGGGACACGGATAGTGCCATGCTGAACTTTCTCGCGCGGCGGATCGTCCAGCTCATCCCGACGCTGTTCTTCGTCTCGATCCTGATCTTCTCGCTGCAGCAATTGCTGCCGGGCGATCCGGCGCTGGTGATGGCCGGCGAGGAACGCGATCCTGATGTGATCGCGCAGATCCGCGAGCAGTACCGGCTCGATCAGCCGGTGCCGGTGCAATATGTCTACTGGGTCAAGGGCGTGCTATCGGGCGATTTCGGCGAGTCGCTTCGCAACAAGGTGCCGGTGCGCGACTTGATCGCCCAGAAGCTGCCGGTGACGATGCAGCTTGCGTCGATGGCGATCGTCATCGCCTTCCTGATCGGCATTCCGGCCGGAATTATATCGGCGGTCAAGAAAGGCACGGCCTGGGACTATGGTGCCAATTTCTTCGCGCTGTGGGGGATCTCGACCCCGAATTTCTGGCTCGGCATCATGCTGATCTTCCTGTTCTCGATCCAGCTCGGCTGGCTGCCGGCATCGGGCTATGTGCCGCTGACCGAAAACTGGCGCGCCAGCATCGCCTCCACTATCATGCCGGCCTTCGTGCTCGGCAACGCGATTGCCGCGATCCTGATGCGGCATACCCGCAGCGCCATGCTGCAGGTGCTGGAAAGCGATTATGTCCGCACCGCCCGCGCCAAAGGGCTTCTCGAGCGCTCGGTCATTCTCAAGCACGCCATGCGCAACGCGCTGACGCCGGTGATCACGCTCGGCGCGCTCGAGCTGGGCACGCTGCTGTCGGGCGCGGTATTGACGGAGCAGATTTTCTCGATTCCCGGCTTCGGCAAGCTGATCGTCGACGCGGTCTTCAACCGCGATTATGCCGTCGTGCAAGGCGTCGTACTGACGACGGCGACGATCTACATCACGCTCAATCTCATTGCCGATATCGCCTATGTCCTCGTCAATCCGCGGCTGAGGGCCTGAAGCCATGGCCGACACCACGCTCAATGCATTACCGATTGCTGTTTCCGACGAGCTGGAGAGCCCGGCGCGACGCGCGCTGCGCCGGCTGCTCAAGCGCAAGGGCGCGATGGCCGGGCTTGTCGTGATCGCAACCTTCATGTTGCTCGCGCTGTTTGCGCCGCTGATCTCGCCTTATGAACCGATCGCGACAAGCTGGTCGCTGGTGCGCAAGCCGCCGTCGGCGCTGCACTGGTTCGGCACCGACGAGCTCGGCCGCGATATTCTCGCCCGCGTAATCTACGGCGCGCGGGCTTCGCTTCTGGCCGGCGCCATCTCGGTCGGGATCGCGTTGTCGATCGGCGTGCCGCTCGGCCTCCTGTCGGGCTATCGCGGCGGCTTCATCGACGCGCTGATCAGCCGCATCACGGATGCGATGCTGGCCTGCCCGTTCCTGATCCTGGCGATTGCGCTCGCGGCATTCTTAGGGCCCAGCCTCGGCAACGCCATGATCGCGATCGGCATCTCGGCAACGCCGATCTTCGTGCGGCTGACCCGCGGCCAGGTGATGAGCGTCAAGGTCGAGGATTACGTCGAGGCTGCACGCGCCATGGGCAATCCGCGCTGGCGCATCGCGCTGTTCCACATCCTGCCGAACATCATGCCGGCGCTATTGGTGCAGGCGACGCTGTCGATAGCGGCTGCCATCATCGCGGAAGCCGCGCTGTCGTTTCTCGGCCTCGGCCAGCAGCCGCCCGCGCCGTCCTGGGGAAGCATGCTGAACGCCGCACAGCGCTTCCTGACCAATGCGCCGTGGATGGCGGTCTGGCCGGGACTGGCGATCTTTCTCGTGGTGCTGTCGTTCAACCTGGTCGGCGATGGTTTGCGCGACGCGCTCGATCCGAGGGAGCGGTAGTTGAGACCCTCATGGTGAGGAGCGCGCTCGCGCGCGTCTCGAACCATGAGGCCCCGCCGGTGGCCTCTCTAGATCACGATCTCCCGCAGCACCCTTCGGCAATCCATCTCATATTCCAGATCGATCACCGGCGGCCGGGCAAAATGCCAGGTCAAACCCGAACGCGCGGCGCCGCGGCGGACCAGCGCGTCGGCGAAGACGTGGTGGAAATCGTGGATGGTATAGGTCTGCACGTCAGTCGCGTCTTTCCAGCCGAACCCGAACTCGCCCATGCGCCGCTCCATCACACCGGCGACGTAGCGGACCTTCTCCGCAATACCCTCGGGGCTGACGTCGCGGTAACGCACGGTGCGTTCGGCATAGCTCGCATTGCCCTCCTGTGACTCGCCGCTGCCCGCGATCACGAAGCTCGGCGCCGTGCTTTGGCTCGGCCGCGTGAACGAAAAGGCGTAGAATGACGGTTCGGCCGGCGGATCGATCTCCGGACAGACATTGCTGCGTGCTACCGGATTGGTCGTTCCATCATAGACGCCCCATTCGCTGAGCGTCTTGACGTAGTGCAGGTTGAAATTGCGGAACCCCTCGTCGGTGAATGCCGACGGCGAGCGCAGCTCGCAGGCGCAGAACGAGGTCAGCGGCCTGCCCGCCGCCTCGATGTACCTTGCGATCCGCGCAAAGCCTTCGGCCAGCGGCAGCCATTTGTCGAAGCGCACCCGCTCGATCTCAAATCCGGGATTGGCTGCGACACCGCCCGAATACTGGAACACGGCGGGAATGAAGCGGTAATTGCCGGCGGGAAAGTCGCTCGTCATGTTGCCTCCCTGCTTTTTCTATCTTTTAGCATGGAGACGCACTGACGTCGCATCTCCCGGCACGAAAAAGCGGCGGCAACGGTTTCCCGCTGCCGCCGCTCGCTATTCCGCGGTTGCAAAGACTCAGGTCGGCTTGAGCGCGGACCCAAGATCGAAATCCGCGATCTCCTTGGTCCGCTTGGAGCCAGCCTTGGCTTGGTGATCGGTGGCCAACCAGACATAGACCGCCGGCAGCACGAACAGCGTGAACAGCGTGCCGATCGACATGCCCGCGACGACCACGAGACCGATCGAGAACCGGCTGGCAGCGCCCGCGCCTGTGGCGGTCAGCAACGGGATCAGACCGGTGACCATTGCCGCGGTCGTCATCAGGATCGGCCGCAGCCGGATGCGGGCAGCCATTTCGATCGCCGAACGCTTGTCGAGGCCTTCCTTGAGCTGCAGTTCGTTGGCGAACTCCACCATCAGAATGCCGTGCTTGGTGATCAGGCCGACCAGCGTCAGCAATCCGACCTGGGTGTAGATGTTGATGGTCGCCACGCCGAAGAACAGCGGGATTAGCGCACCGACGATCGCCATGGGAACGCTGATCATGATCACCAGCGGATCGCGCAGGCTTTCGAACTGCGCGGCCAGCACCAGGAAGATGATGATCAGCGCGAAGCCGAAGGTGATCGCGAGTTGATTGCCTTCCTGCACATATTGCCTGGAGTCGGCCAGATAATCGTGGCCAAAACCGGCAGGCATCTTCTTGGCTTCGCCCTCCAGGAAATCCACCGCCTGCCCAACCGTCACGCCCGGCATCGGCACCGCGGAGAACGTCGCTGAATTGAGCTGGTTGTAATGCGTCAGCGCATTCGGATCGGTGGCGGTTTCGATCGACACGATGGTCGACAGCGGCACTAGCTGCCCGGTGTTGGTCGGGACGTAGTAACCGCCAAGCGCTTCCGGCGACAGCCGCTTGTCCACGCGACACCTGCGGGATCACCTGATAGGAGCGTCCCTCGAGGTTGAAGCGGTTGACGTAATTGCCGCCCAACAGCGTCTGCAAGGTAGCGCCAACCTGCGACATGTTGATGCCGAGGTCGCTCGCCTTCGAGCGGTCGATTGAGACGCGAACCACCGGCTGATTGAATTCGAGGTCGCTGTCGGAGACGATGAACATACCGCTCGCGCGCGCCGCGTCCTTCAGCTTCGCCATCTGTTCATAGACGGCCTGGAAACTGGCGGTCGAATTGATCACCATCTGTATCGGCAGGCCACCGGGCCCGCCCGGCAACGGCGGCAGGTTGAACGCAAACGCCTGAACGCCTTCGATCTTGCTGATCTCCGCCTGCACCAGCGGCTTCAGCGCGATCGAGGAACGCTCACGCTCGTCCCACGGCTTGAGCAACATGCCGGCGATGCCGCCCTGCGGCCCGTTGATGCCGTTCAGGACGAAACGCAGGTCAGTCTCCGGAAAACTGGCAAAGGCCTTGTCGAGCTTGTCGCCATAGAAGTCGATATAGTCGATGTTGGCATATTTCGGCGCCTTGGTCACCGAGAACACGATGCCCTGGTCCTCCTCGGGCGCGAGCTCCTTGGACGTGTTCATGTAGAGGAAACCGACCAGACCCAGGATCGTCAGCGCGAACAAGCCGGTGATCGGGCGATAGTCGAGCGAGCGATCGAGCTGGCGGCCGTACCAGCGTGTCATTGAGCCGAACACCCTGTTGACCAGCCTCGAGAACCGCCCCTCGTCCGCGCTCTTGAGGAGGACCGAGCACATCATCGGCGACAGCGTCAACGCGATCACGCCCGATACGATCACCGAGCCCGCCAGCGTGAAGGCGAATTCGCGAAACAGCGAGCCGGTCAGGCCGCCGAGGAAGCCGATCGGCGCGTACACGGCGGCAAGCGTAATCGTCATGGAGATCACGGGGCCGACGATTTCGCGCGCGCCCTGCAGCGACGCCTGCACCGGCGTCTTTCCTTCCTCCAGATGGCGATGGATGTTCTCCACCACCACGATGGCGTCGTCGACCACGAGCCCGATCGCCAGCACCATTGCCAGCAGTGTCAGAAGATTGAAGCTGAATCCCATCATCAGCATCAGGCTGCAGACGCCGATCAGCGACAGCGGAATCGTCACCACGGGAATGATGACCGAACGGAACGAGGCCAGGAACAGGAAGATGACGACCACGACGATCAGGACGGCCTCGATCAGTGTGTTCTTCACCTCGTCGATCGACGACTGAATGAACTTGGTGGAATCGTAGGCCACTTTCATTTTCATCGATGGCGGCAGGTTGCGTTCCAGCTCGGGAAACAGCGCGCGCACGCCCTTGACCAGCGTCAGCGGGTTGCCTTGCGGGGTCGCCTGCACGCCGATGAAGATCGCACGCTCGCCGCTGAACGCGACGCTCGCGTCCGAGCTCTGCGCCGCAAGTTCGACGGTCGCGATATCCTCCACGCGCACGAAGCCGCCGTCCTTGGACTTGACGATCATCTTCTTGAACTGCTCGAGGTTCCGCAGGTCAGTGTTGGTCTGGACGTTCGAGACGATGAAGTAGCCCTTGGACTGACCGGCCGCGGCCTGGAAGTTGTTCGCGGCGATCGCCGCCGAGACATCGCTTGGCGACACGCCGCGGCCTGCCATCCGCACCGGATCGAGCCACAGCCGCATCGCAAACGTCTGCCCGCCGAGGATGTCGGCCGATGCGACACCGTCGACCGTCGACAGCACCGGCTGCACGACGCGCGTCAGATAGTCCGAGATTGCCGAGCCCGAGAGTTCGTCGCTGGAGAAACCGAGATACATCACGGCCGTGGTCTGGCCGGTCGTCTTGGTCACGACCGGATCATTCGATTCCTTCGGGATCAGATATTTGACCGAGTTTACCTTGGCGAGAACCTCGGTCAGCGCCTGGTTCGGATCGAAATTCAGCTTGATGTAGACCTGAATCGTGCTGGTGCCCTGCACCGACGAGGAAGTGATGTAGTCGACGCCCTCGGCGGAAGCGACCGCCTGCTCGATCGGCGTGGTGATGAAGCCTTGAATCAGGTTAGCCGACGCGCCCGGATATGAGGTGATGATGTTGACTACCGTGTTCGACAGCTTCGGATATTGCCGGATCGGCAATACGCTGGCAGCGCGCAGACCGATCAGGAGGATCAGCAGGCTGACGACGACCGACAGGACCGGACGCTTGATGAAGATATCGGTGAAGACCATCGTAAAATATCCCGCTGAATTCAGCATTTCCGGAGCGCGGTCGAGCCATAAGACCGCCGCCCATCTTTCTTTCGCCGCGGCTCCTCAAGGGAGCCGCATCATGTATCAGTAGCGCGGCGGCTTCGCCGGAATCGCCGGCACCGGATCGTTCGAAATCGTCACGGCAGCTCCGGACTGCAGCTTGAGCTGGCCCACCGCCACGACGCGGTCGCCCTCCTTCAAGCCCTTCAGCACTTCGGCGCGGCCCTCAAGGCGTTTGCCGGTCTGCACAAAGGTGCGCGTCGCGATCAGGCTGGTCTTGCCGTCCTCCTCCTTCTTCTCACTGAGGAGGTAGACCGAGTCGCCATAGAGCGTGTAGTCGACCGCGGTTTCGGGCACGGTGACGACCGGCGGCTTATCCGGCAGCACCACAGTGGTGGTCGCGAACATGCCGGGCTTGAGGATCCTGTCCGGATTCTGGATCGTCGCCTGCACGCGAATGTTGCGCGTGTCCGCCGCGATCTGCGGCTCGATGGTGGTGATCTTTCCCTCGAAGGTGCGGCCCGGATAGGCGTCGACCGCGATCCGAACGATCTGGCCGACCTTGAGCTGGCCGGAGTCCTTCTCCGTCACAGTGAAGTTCGCATACAGCATCGACAGATCGGTCAGCGAGACGATCTGCGTACCCGCAGTCAGATATTGTCCGACTTCGACCCTGCGCACGCCGAGTTCGCCATCGAACGGCGCCCGCACCAGCTTCTGCGAAATAATCGCCTCGGTCCTGGCGATGCCGGCGCTGGCCTGATCGAACACAGCCTGGGCGTTGTCCACCGTCGCCTGTGGTCCGACCTGACGCTCGGCCAGTTGCTTGGCGCGATCCAGCGAGAGCTGCGCCAGCCGCTGCTGCGCCTTGTAGTTGGCAAGGTCTGCCTGCTCGGGACCGTCGAACAACTGCACCAGCGGCGTGCCCTGCTTTACACTGGCGCCCGCCGTAAACAGGATATCGGTGATGCGGCCGTTGACGTCGGAGGTCACGTTGACCTGGTGCACAGCGGCAAGATCGCCGACCGCGGTCAGAAGATTCGGAATCGTTTCGGACTTCGCCGTGGCGATGTTGACGCTGGTCGGCGGCGGCTTCATGGTCGCGAAGAACTGCGCGATCATCTTGCCGCGGAAGTAGTTGAACCAGACCAGGCCGCCAACCAGCAAGGCCAGCAGCGTTCCAACGATGATGAGCCATCGCACCATGCGGACCGGCCGCTTGTGCGGCTTTTCCGTTATCGGCTTGCCCGAAATCTTGTGTTCGGTCACGATATTCATGTCATGCACTTTCTGCAGTTACCGATTGTCCCGAATTCGGTGACAGCTCGCCGTCCAGATGAGAAGCAATTGCGGCTTCGGTAAGTCCGATGCCGCGCAGGATGAATTGACACAACTGCCGCTCCAGGTCGGCGGCGTTGCCGTAAGAAAGACAGGGCACGGGCGGAAGCCGCGTCAGCGCCGCCATCAGCACGGTGTGGTGCGCGAACCAGAACAGGTTGAGCGGATCGCTGCCGATCCGCGCCGCGTCGCCGGCCGTTACAGCGCGCTCGATCGACGCGGTGAACACCGGCCCGATCAGGCCGGCGACCTTGTCGTAGAGCAAACGCGCGAACTCGCCGTCATCGAGATGGCTGGTCGTCATCAGCCGCAGCCGCTGCGCTTCCTCCTGATCCGAGCCGTCCGACACCTCCATGAAATGGCCAACCATGCCTTTGACCAGCTCAACCAGTGTGGCAGTTGAAGGCTGCTGGCCGAGCAGGTGCGCGAAATCAGGATCGGCCTCGCATTCCTCGGCGAGGATTTCGGCATAGAGCGCTGCCTTGGATGGGAAATGCTTGAACAACAGCCCTTCCGAAATGGCTGCAGCCGCCGCCACGCTCTTGGTCGTGGTGCCGGCAAAGCCGTGACGGGCAAAGCACCGCTTGGCGGCGCTCAAAATCAATTGCCGCCGCAAGTCACTGGTCATGCGCAGGGTAGACATGGGGGCGTGAGTAATCACTCACCTTTACGAAGTCAAGGATACATTGCAGCGCACCAAGCGGATTCTGCTACCGGGTGGCGTCAAAGACACAACCTCATCGCTTTGTTTGAGCACGATTTTTCGGGAAATCGGGCTCTCGCGTTGCAGACTTATCCAGAATTGGTCGCAACCCCAGGGCGCTTGGATCAAGGCGACGCTTGGATCCCAAGGCGCTTGGATCAAGGCGCTTGGATAGTGTGGGCTGAAAGCTGCGCCGACTTGACGCTTTGAAAGCGGCGTCTAAGATAGTTGCAGATGCGACTAATTTGACCGCCGCTTATCTTTCCGTCTTCCCAACGAGTACGGCGAGCCATGAATCCGGATGCGCGCGAACTGGCGGCCACGTTCGACCTCGAAAAGCTGACGCCGGAGTTCTATGCCAACCCCTACCCGACCTATCGCGCGCTGCGCGAGAGCGAACCGGTCAAGCGGTTGCCGAGTGGGTCGTATTTCCTAACTCGCTACGACGATCTGGTCGCAGCCTACAAGAACACCAAGGCCTTCTCGTCCGACAAGAAGAAGGAGTTCTCGCCGAAATATGGCGACTCCCTGCTCTACGAGCACCACACCACGAGCCTCGTGTTCAACGATCCTCCCGCCCACACCCGCGTCCGCCGGCTGATCATGGGCGCACTATCGCCGCGCGCGATCGCCGGCATGGAGCCGGACCTGGTCCGGCTGGTCGATCGCCTGCTCGACGCCATCGCCGCCAAGGGCAAGGTGGACCTGATCGACGATTTCGCTGCTGCCATTCCGATCGAAGTGATCGGCAATCTGCTCGATGTGCCGGGGAGCGAGCGCGATCCCCTGCGCGACTGGTCGCTGGCCATTCTCGGCGCGCTGGAGCCGGTGATCGGCCCGGACGCCTTCGCCCGCGGCAACAAGGCGGTGAAGGATTTCCTGGCGTATCTCGAAGGGCTGGTGGCGCGGCGACGGGCCAAGCCCGGCAATCCCGACCGCGACGTGCTGACGCGACTCATTCAGGGCGAAGACAATGGCGAGCGGCTGACTGAAAAGGAGCTGCTGCACAACTGCATCTTCCTGCTCAATGCCGGCCACGAGACCACGACCAACCTGATCGGCAACGGGCTGGTCGCGTTACTGAACCACGCAGGCGAGAAACGCCGGCTGATTGAAAATCCCGATCTGATCAAGACCGGTGTCGAGGAAATGCTGCGTTTCGAGAGCTCCAACCAGCTCGGCAACCGCATGACCGTCGAGCCGTTCGAACTCGGCGGCATCGCGATGCCGGCGGGCACACCGGTGACGCTGTGCATCGGCGCCGCCAACCGCGACCCGGCCCAGTTTGCCGATCCCGAACGTTTCGATATCGGCCGCACGCCGAACCGGCATCTGGCCTTCGGCACCGGCGCGCATCAATGCGCCGGCATGGCATTGGCACGGCTCGAGGGCGCCATCGCGATCTCGCGTTTCCTCGCGCGCTTTCCGGATTATGCGCTCGACGGCGAACCGGTACGCGGCGGCCGCGTGCGCTTCCGCGGATTTCTGAGCGTACCTTGCAGGGTCAGCTAGGGCGCGGGCAAACCGCGTCAATCCTGCATCGTAAAATCGCAATGTAAGTCATCGCTGCGACGAACGAATTCTGCGCTCGCGCGTTGATGGTTCCGGGCCACCAAGCATGAGGGAGTTGAGATCATGCTTTCGCGCGGCGCTCGCATTGCAGCATTTTTTCTTGGTGTCTCCGCGATAGCGGTAAGCACCGGCTCATCCGCCCAGGATCGAAGAGGCCTCGGCGCAGGTGGTGGCCCGGCTGCGCCAGCAGCTCGACCGGCTGCACCGCCACCGGCGATGGCCCGCCCGGCGGCACCGCCACCTTCGATGGCCCGGCCAGCAGCCCCCCGGCTATGGCTCGTCCCGCCGCGCCGGCGTTCCGTGCAGCCCCTCCGGCACAGCGTCCAGCCATGGCCCCGCCTCCGGCGCCGCGTATCGCCGCGCCGCCGCGACCGGCAGCGCCGCGTGTCGTAGCGCCGCGGCCTGAGATTCATCGTGCCGCGCCGTCGCAGCGGCCGGCCATGGCGAGGCAACCGGAGCCGCGCATCAGCGCACCATCGCGGCCGGGCGCACCGCCGATTGTCGGCGCGCGACCGTCGCGAAACGAACAGATCGAAACGCGTGCGCAGCAGCGCGAGCAGCGCCTCCAGCAGCGGCAGCAAATGGTGCAGGAGCGGCAGCGCGATATGCTGTCACGCCAGAGCACGGAGCGGCAGAGCCGCATCGATCGCTTGCAGCAGCGCGTCCAGCAATTGCAGTCGCAAAAGCCGGAAGGTCTCCGGGCGCAACGCGAGCAGCAAAGATTGCTGCAGACTCAAGACCGCCTGCTCCAGCGCGAGCAGCGCATCCAGGAACGTGACCAGGCGCGCCTGCAGCGGCTGGCACCACCGCCTTCGGCTGAACGATCCGCCGCTGCTGCCGCCGCACAGGCTGCAGCCCGCGGACGGTTTACCGCACACTTCCGCAGCAATGATGCCTTGCAAGCCCGAACCGCGCTCATGGCCCGCGAGAACCGCTGGGCTCCCCGTCACGCTTGGCGGCACGGACACCGCGCCACGTTTGTGGCCTGGCTCGGCCCGGTATTCTGGCCCTACGCCTATTCCGACATCTTCAGTTACACCTTCTGGCCCCATGCCTACGATCCCGGCTATTGGGCCTACGCCTACGACGATTTCGTCGACACGGTGTTTTGGGGTACCGACAGCCCGTATTCCGCTTACGCCAGATATCCTGAACCCGGCGCCGCAATCACCGATTTCCGAGCGCGCAAGCCCGCAAGCGTGAGCCGGCAGACTCTCCGGCAATTGTGTGGAGATCCGGATAAGGGCGTGACCTCCTGGCCAATCGCGGAGATCACGCGCGCGGTCCAGCCGACGCCCGAGCAGCGCGCCCTGCTCGACGAATTGAAAGCCGCTGCGGCAAAGGCTGCCGATGTGTTCAAGGAATCCTGCGCCGATTCCTATGCGTTGACGCCGCCCGGCCGCTTGCGGGCAATGACGAACCGCGTCAGCGCAACGCTCGACGCGGTGAGGATCGTCCGGCCGGCACTGGAGCAGTTCTATAATTCACTGAATGACGAGCAAAAAGCGCGCTTCAACGCGCTCGGCCCGAACGTCGGCGAGCGTTCGCAACAGCAGCCGCAGCAGGAAGCGAATACGCAAACCGAGCGCTGCGGCGAGCCGAAGTCCAGCCTCACGCAGCTACCGATTGAGCGGATCGAGGCCGTGATACATCCGGCAGGCAAACAGAAGGACGCGCTCGATCTCTTGAGCAAGGCGACGAACGACGCGGTCCAGAAGTTGCAGGCCGCCTGCCCCGACGACGTGCCGCTGACACCGCTGGGACGGCTGGAGGCAATGGAGAAGCGGCTCGACGCCATGCTGCAGGCGGCCGCGCTGGTGCAGCCGGCTCTCGATGAGTTCTATGCCACGCTGAGCAACGAGCAGAAGGCGCGCTTCAATACGATGCCGCAGGTCGCAAGCCAGTGACTGAAACATGCCCGGCATCCTTCTTGACGAGGATCGAATGAGGCAATCGCACTTTGTCACGCTGCTCGCCCGGCCAACATCCAGCCGGCGAGACGCACGTTTGCGGCACGGTCGGACGTTCCTGATAGGCGCGTTGAGCGGACTGGCGTATATGCTTGCTTCGCCTTCCGCCCTGCCCCAGGCGCCGCAAGGCGCGGAGGGTGTCTCAGGACAACAGGCATTCAACAATGCCTGTCGGACGTGCCACATCATGAGAGAGGGCGACAATCGGCTGGGTCCCAACCTGCACAAGATTGTCGGACGGAAAGCTGGATCGCTACCAGACTATGGGTTTTCCAGCGCAATGAAGGAGGCAGGATTCGTCTGGGACGAGGAGAAGCTCGATCGCTTCATTGCCAACCCCGATGAGGTCGTGCCCGGCAACAGCATGAAGCCGTATGGCGGCCTCTCATCGAGCGAGGATAGAAAAAGATCATCGCCTTCCTTGCTCAATCACGATAACGCCGCAGCCTGGGAAGTTCTAGTTGCCCGCCGTGTTGAAGCGGGAAAGGTCGCAATCCCGTTCGGCATATCTCACGCGCCGCAGGCCCTCGCGGTCTTCGACCACGGTCGGCCGGCAGCGTTCCCTCCAGGCAGCCTGGGCGGCTTCATCGGCTTTCAGTTCTTCCGCGGTCCGGGGCGTGATCTTCACGGTGCCGCGGCTGCCGACGTAGAAGTTGGTTTGCTGGCTGGGAAGCAGCGGCGCGCCCGAGGCAATGGCCGCGGCCTTGGCATCCGCTGCGGCCCGCGCCGCGCGGGCGGCCTGGGCGGCATCTGCGGCATGGCCGTGGTCCATCGCGAATTGCGCGGACGCGGACGATACCGAAGCGACGACGATCGAGATTGCGATGAAGACGCGCATGGACACTGCCCCTTGATGAATGCGTCCGTCAGGAATGACTGACAAGCATTGAGGCGGCGTAAAGCTGTGTGACTAACCGGATCGCAATTTGATCGATAAAGGTTTAGCGGTCTTTCGGGCGCGCGTTGCCCACCGTTCATCGAACTGTAGGGCTCGGAATTCTCCTCGCTCGCGGCGAGGAGAATCTTGCTACTCGCTGCGGCCGAACTCGCAGCCCTTGCGGGCGTACACCAGGCGGACGACACCTTCGTTGTCGTAGGTGCGTTTCGGCTTGCAGAACGCTTCCCACTTCTCGATGCTGGCGCGCCTTGCCTTTGCATCTTCCTGATCCTGCGCCTCGCTGCGCACCGGATCGTCCAGGTAGGACGTCGTGCATACCCTGCCGTGGAACTTGCTGTAGGTGCAGCGTTCCACGACCTGCCAGGCCTGCGCCGATGTCGACAGCAGCGCCAGTGTCGCAATTGCGTAAAGGATCTTCATGTTGTCGCTCATCGCTCGAGGAGACTTTCTCCGTGCGACTAGCTAGCGCCGGAGTTTATCGAGGCGCAACGGTAACCCTTTGTTAATCTAAATACCCGCGGAAAAGGTTAAATCTGGAACCGCGCGCTGTCTCTTCACGCGACGCTATCACAACCAGAACGCGCGGCAGTTCACATACGAGACAACATCGTCCGTCATTGAGACAGCGGAAGCGTGACGGCTGCTAGACCACCGTCCGATGCCGCGCGATGCAGGTCTGCAGGACCTCGTCCATCGGCCTTGTCCACCACTCGCTGGAGAAGATTTCGATCTCGGAATAGCCGGCAAAGCCCTGCGCCTCGACCGCTGATCGCACAGATGTGATGTCGACGACGCCGTCGCCCATCATGCCGCGGTCGTTGAGGATGTCTTTTGTCGGCACCAACCAGTCGCAGACGTGAAACGCCAGCAGGCGATCTTTTCCCGCGCGCGCAATTTGCGGCATCAATTCCGGGTCCCACCAGATGTGATAGACGTCGAGCGCAACGCCGAGCGCGCCGGTGCGCTGCGGATCGAGCTGATCGCAGATGTCCAGCGCCTGCTTCGTCGTGTTCACGCAGGCACGGTCGGCGGCGTAGGCCGGATGCAAGGGCTCGATCGCGAGCGGCATGTTGGCCTCTCTCGCGTATTCCAGCATTTCCGCGATCGCGTCATGAACCTGCGTACGCGCAGCCGCAATGTCCTTCGAGACCGCGCTTCCCGGCCGCGAATACTGCGGCAGGCCGCCGACGACCAGCACGATGCAGGGCGCACCCAGCGCCTTGGCTTCATCGACGGCACGGCGGTTGTCGTCGCGCGCCTCGGCGCGATGCGCCGCATCCGCCGTGAACATGCCACCGCGGCAATAGCCGGACAATTCAAGGCCGGCGTCGCGCACGGCCCGCACTGCGCGGTCGAGGCCGATGGCCGCAACCTGGTCGCGCCAGGGATCGATAGCGCGGATGCCGTGGCGCGCACAGGCGTCGATGATGGCAACGAGGTCGCCCTGCTTGCGGACGGTCGCCGTGTTCAGCGACAGCCAGCGATGATCGCTCGAGAAATCACGCATCAGGGTTCGATGCCGCGCGTTGCCAGCACCGTCTTCATGCGCCGCGTTGCCAGTTCAGGGTTGGACAGGAGGCCAGCCTTGTCGGCCAGCCGAAACAGTTCGGCCAGATGCAGCGTCGAGCGCGTGCTCTCCTGCCCGCCGACCATGGTGAAATGATCCTGGTGGCCGTTGAGATAGGCCATGAACACGATGCCGGTCTTGTAGAACCGCGTCGGCGCCTTGAAGATATGGCGCGACAGCGGCACCGTCGGCCCCAATACGTCATGGAAACCGGCCTCGTCGCCGGCAGCCAGCCGCGACAGTGCATAGGACGCCGCCGGAGCGATGGCATCGAAGATGCCGAGCAGCGCATGCGAAAAGCCTTGCGCGTCGCCCGCGATCAGTTCCGCGTAGTTGAAATCGTCGCCGGTATACATTTTGACGTTCTTGTCCAGCCGCCGGCGCATGTCGATCTCGCGCTGCTTGTCGAGCAGCGAGACTTTTACGCCATCGACCTTGGCGGCGTTGGCGTTGATGATGGCAACCGCCGTATCCATCGCCTTGTCGAGATCGGCCGTTCCCCAATAGCCCGACAGCGCCGGGTCGAACATGTCGCCGAGCCAGTGGATGATCACGGGCTCGCGAACCTGTGACAGGACCTGGTTGTAGACCTTTGCATAGTCGTCGGCACTGCGGCCAAGCTTTGCCAATGCGCGCGAGGCCATCAGGATGATGCGGCCGCCGGCCTCCTCGACCGCCGCGATCTGTTCCTCATAGGCGCGGATCACGTCGTCGATCGATTTTGCGTCTTCCACCGCGAGGTGATCGGTGCCGGCGCCGGAAAACACCAGCGCATTGTCCTTCGCTTTCGCAGCCTTTACCGAACGCCGGATCAGTTCCAGCGAAGTCGGCCAATCCAGCCCCATGCCGCGCTGCGCGGTGTCCATCGCTTCGGCAACGCCAAGGCCGAGATCCCAGACATGCTCGCGGAACGCGATGGTGCGGTCCCAGTCGATGGCGGATGTCAGCCACGGGTCGTTGTCGGCGAGTGGGTCCGCCACGACGTGGGCGGCAGAAAACGCCGCGCGGTTGAGCGCACCTTCAAGCTTCGCCGGAAACGTCCGCGATGCCGCCAGGCGATAATCCTCGATTTTGCGATCCGCCGTCGGCAGCTTCAGCGATAGCGACGACATCGGCAGGACGGGCTTGTTCATGTTTAAGCCTCCTCACACCTTGATCGGGGCAACGTCGATCCAGCGCCGCTCGCGCCAGCTCTGCAGCGCGCATTCGGCGAGCTGCACGCCCTTGGCGCCTTCCAGCAGCGTGTATTTGTAGGGCGCGTCCTCGCAGACGTGGCGGATGAACATCTCCCACTGCTCCTTGAAGCCGTTGTCGTAGACAACATTGTCGGGAACCTTCTGCCAGTCGGCGTAGAAATCGTGGGTGCGCTTCTCGTCCGGATTCCACACCGGCCGCGGCGTCGCCTGGCGCGCCTGGATCACGCAGTCGGTCAGGCCCGCCACCGCCGAGCCGTGGGTACCGTCGACCTGGAAGGTGACGAGGTCGTCGCGGTAGACGCGCGTCACCCAGCTCATGTTGATATGCGCGATCACGCCGCCCTTGAGGCGGAAGGTGGCATAGGCAGAGTCGTCGGCGGTCGCCGTGTACTTCTTGCCCTGTTCGTCGAAACGCTCGGGGATGTCGGTGGTGCCGAGGCAGGAGATGCTCTCGACCTCGCCGAAAAGATTGTCGAGCACGTAGCGCCAGTGGCAGACCATGTCGAGAATGATGCCGCCGCCGTCCTCGCTGCGATAATTCCACGACGGCCGCTGCGCTTCCTGCCAGCCGCCCTCGAACACCCAATAGCCGAACTCGCCGCGCACCGACAGCATCCGGCCGAAGAAGCCGGAATCGCGCAGGAAGGCGAGCTTCTTCAACCCCGGCAGGAACAGCTTATCCTGCACCGTGCCGTGCTTGACGCCTCTGGCCTTGGCGAGCTTCAGCACCGCGACCGCCTCCTCCAGGTTGGTCGCGATCGGCTTTTCGCAATAGACGTGTTTGCCGGCCTCGATCGCCTTGGTCAGCAGCGACGGGCGCGCCTGCGTGGTCGCGGCGTCGAAGAAGATCTTATCGCTCTTGTCAGCCAGCGCCTTGTCGAGATCGGTCGACCAGCGCTCCACGTTGAAACGCTTGGCGAGCCGTTCCACCTTGTCGGCATCGCGGCCGATCAGGATCGGGTCGGGCAGCATGCGGTCGCCGTTCGACAGCAACACGCCGCCCTGGTCGCGGATCGCGATGATGGAGCGGACCAAATGCTGGTTGAGTCCCATCCGGCCGGTCACGCCGTTCATGATCAGGCCGAGGCGTTTGGTCGTCATACTGCTTTCTCCAAAAGAATTCTGGCTGTGGGCTGCGCGAGTGGCGACATCGCGGACCAGTCCGGATGCGCGGCCGTGGCGAAGCCAGGTGTGGTCAGCGATCCCGTCAGGAGATCGCCGTCATGGATCGCGAGACGAATTTTATCGCCGTCGCGGACGTAGAGATCGGGATGGCCCGCGAGAAACGCCTCCGCCTCCGCGGCCGGCGTGTCGCCAAAACCATCCACATAGTGGTGGCCGTTGCGCTCGGCATGGGTGACGCCGATCAGTGCGCCGAGCGCGAGGTCCTGCTGCACGGCAAGGCCCGCCTGGCAGGTTAGGTCCTCGCCGGCGATGAAGCATTTCTCGCCGGCGGCACTCCATCTGGCCGCGCGCGTGGCGTTGATCACCGACTTGTAGATGCCCTTGCAGGATTTCGAGGAGATGCCGCGATAGCCGAGCGCCCGCGCCACCGGGAAGGCATCGTAGGAATCGTCGGCCTCGTCGATGATGAAATCGCGCTGCGCCAGCGCGCCAAGCGGCGATTGGCGGGTAATGTCGCGTGGCATCGGCTGCTCGATGTAGAGGAGCTTTTGCGCGATCGGCTGCAGCGCGGCATCGCGGTCGAGTTGCTCGACAAGCGCATTCAATGCAGTGAGGTCGGCGTACTGTTCATTGGCGTCGAGCGTGACACGGAAATCGTACGACAGCGTCGCCAGTTCATTGCCGATCCGGATCAGCCGATCGGCATCGTGCGCGGGGTCGCCGTTTAGCTTGAGCTTGAAGTAGCGCGCGCCGGCGTGTTCTCTGATGTCGGCAACGCCGCCCTCGCCTTCGACCTTGTCGTCCATGCCAACCGTATGCCGGATCGCGACGCGCTCCAGCCGCTTCCGGCCTGCGAGAAAGCGCGACACGTCGTCATCGCCGAGATCGCGCGACAGGCGTGCATCCACGCCGGCGATGTTGTCAGCCATGCCGTCGAAGAAGCCGGTTCCCGTGCAACGCAGCAGCGCGTCGAGAATCGCCTTGTCGATCTCGGCCGGCCCGTAGGCCGCCGCCAGCGGCGGAATGTCTTCTCGCGCGCAGGCCTCGATCTGCGCGCCGATGCAGGCCGCATGCAGGCCGAACGCAGTCTCGAAGCCGGAATGCGCCAGATAGGTGCCGCGCGCGATCAGAAGCGAGCGACGCAGTTCATCGACTGTCTGCTCTGGCGCGAGATGTGGCCGCTTGTCGAACCATTTTGGAACCAAGAACTCGGCGCTCGCGCCGGCAGCCCTGCCCCTGCCTTCGACTTCGATCTCGACGCGCACAAAGGCCTGCGGCGTTGCATTGATCACGACCGCGCCGAACCGGAACGGCCGGGCGAAGGTGACCGGACGTTCGAAAAAGGTGATGTCTCGTACGGCCAAGCGTAACGGCATCGAGCCAGCTTTCAGTCCAGCGCGCTTTGCGTGAAAAAATGCTTGCGAATCCGCTGCACCAGTTCGGTGAAGGCGGGATCGGCCATCGCGTCGAGCGAGCGCGGGCGCGGCAGCGGCACGTCGTAGATCGCGGCGATCGCGCCGGGCCGTTCGGTCATGACAAGCACGCGATCGGCCAGGAACACGGCTTCCGGAATCGAATGCGTGATCAGCAGCACGGTCTTGCCGGTCTCGCGCTGGATCCGCATCAGCTCGACATTCATCTTCTCGCGCGTCATGGCATCGAGCGCGCCGAACGGCTCGTCCATCAGCATGATCTTGGGATCATGTACCAGCGCGCGGCAGATCGAGGCGCGTTGCTGCATGCCGCCGGACAATTGCCAGGGCAGCTTTTTCTCAAAGCCTTCCAGGCCGACCAGCTTCAACAGCGCTTTCGCCCGCGGCAGATATTCGTCGCGCGGCAATTTCTTCATGTCGATCGGCAACATCACGTTGGAGAGGATGTTGCGCCAGGGCAGCAGCAGCGCGTTCTGGAACACGATGCCGACATTGCCGTGCGGTTTTGTAACCTGCTCGCCTTCGACCAGAATCTCTCCCGTCGACGGCGCGAGCAGC
Source organism: Bradyrhizobium sp. RDI18 (assembly GCF_043203335.1). NCBI lineage: Bacteria > Pseudomonadati > Pseudomonadota > Alphaproteobacteria > Hyphomicrobiales > Nitrobacteraceae > Bradyrhizobium > Bradyrhizobium sp. RDI18. The sequence goes on from NZ_JBICRN010000008.1 coordinate 3,185,437, forward strand.
CCGGAAATCATCTTCAACAGCGTGGACTTGCCGCAGCCGGACGGGCCGACCACGACAAAGAACTCGCCCTCGTTGATGTGGAAATCCAGCGGCCGCAGCGACGGCACGTCGCCGTCGCGCGAGCGATAGGTTTTTGAGACGCCTGATAGCGTGATGCCAGGTGCCGCGCTACCTGCGCGATCTGACACCAGACGCAGATGTGCGGTTGGTTGGTCGATCTCGGTTGGTTTGGTCGCAGGATTCATTCAGCAAAGTCCATCTTTCCGTCGTCCCTGCGAACGCAGGGACCCATACGCCATGACTTATCGTTCGGGCACTCTGGCAGAGACCCTCTGCAACAACTACGGCCGGTGATTATGGGTCCCTGCGTTCGCAGGGACGACAAGGTCACGCGTCCCTCACGAACCGCCCTGCGGCAGGTAGTCGTTGGTATAAAACGCCTTCGGATTGTCCTTGGCCTTGGCATCCAACCCGCCATATTCGACCATCAGATTAACCGTGTCGGTCATGTTCTGGTCGGTCACCTGGAACGGCCGCTTGTTCTTGGTTTCAGCCGTCCGGTAGAGCGGGATCGTCAGCTCAAAACCCTTCGTCAACGTCTCGATCTTGCCGCCCTTCGGGTTGGCATCGAGGATCGACTGCGCCGCACCCTTCGGATCCTTCTCGGCGGCTTCGACCGCTTTCGTCGTCGCCGACATGAAGCGCTTGACGAGATCGGCATTGGCCTTGACGAAATCGGTGTTGGCGACGACGCCCGAGCAGACCATGTTGATGCCGTAGTCGGCGAACTTGATCGCGTTGACGTCCTTACCCGTCGCGTCCTTGATCTTCATCGACTGGTCCATGACATAGCCGAGCAACAGATCGGCCTGGCCGTTGATGACGGCGTTGAGCTTGGTCTGGCCGTCGCCGGCCACCGTCTGGAAGTCGCTTTCCTTCAGGCCGGTCTTCTTCAAAAACAGCGGCCAGATCTGCGTCATGGAATCGGCCGGCGTGATCGCCACCGTCTTGCCCTTGATGTCCTCGGGCTTCTTGATGTTCTTTTCGACAAAGCCCATCGCCGACATCGGGCTGGTCTGCAGCAGCACGCCGGTGGCCACGATCGGCGCACCCTTCACGGCCGCGCGCATCATGGTGGGCACGTCGACATAGCCGAAATTGGCGGTCTTGGCCGCAACGGCCTGCGTGGTCGCCGCCGAGCCGCGGCCTTCCTGGATCTCGAGGTCGATGCCCTCTGCGGCATAAATGCCCTTGGCCTTGCCGTAATAGAACGGCGCGTGCTCGCCATAGACGTACCAGTTCAGCATCAGCACCACCTTGTCGGCGGCCGATGCCGGAAGCACTGAAAGCGCAGTCCAGATCAGGGCGGCGGAGATCGCCGTTATCACTCGTATCATGGTCATCCTCCCGTTTGGTGATGCAGCCCTTGGATAGGCCGCCTGTTGGTTTGGCTTAGGAAGCAAAAATGATGTCCTCGCGCTGGCTGACATGCCAGGGAATCACGAGGCGTTCGATCCGGTCGACGACCCAGAACAACACCACGCCGAGCAGCGCCAGGATCACCAGCGCGGCAAACATGGTCGGCAGGTCAAAGGTGCCGATCGAGCGCTGCATCACGTAGCCGATGCCGGAATTGGAGCCGACGAACTCGCCGACGACAGCACCGACGACGGCAAGCGTCACCGAGACTTTCAGGCCGGAGAAGATCGCCGGCATCGCATGCGGCAGGTTGACGGCGCGAAACACTTGAAAACGGCTGCCCTGCATCGCGCGGGCGAGATCGACCATGTCAGGATCGACCGATTTAAAACCCTGCACGGCCGACACCACGACGGGGAAAACCCGAGCAGGAACGCCGAGATCACCTTTGGGATGATGCCGAAACCAAACCACACCACGAACAGCGGCGCGATCGCGATCTTCGGCACGGATTGGGAGAATACCAGCAGCGGATAGACATAGCTCTCCACCGTCTTCGATCCCGCGATCAGCATCGCGACGGGAATGCCGAACACGGCCGACAACAGGAAGCCGCAGATGGTGGCGTAAGTGGTGGGCCAGGCCTGCCGCAGCAGTTCCGGCCAATCCGTGCGCAGCACCGCCACGACATCGCCCGGCGCCGGGATCTGGTAGGCCGGAATCTGGAACAGGCGGATGGTGAGGTCCCACATCACCACGATGAACAGCAGGAACAAAAACGGCCGCACCCACGCCGCGTTCAGCGCTTTCGACACGCCACTCTCGCGCTTCAGCTCGGCCACGTCCCGCTCCCTGGTCATCGTCTTATGGATGGGAAATTAACCCGTTGGATAAATACTGGCAAGCGCGTTTTTATGCGACGAAATGGCCTGTTCCGTCGCCCTACGAATGCCCCGGCGTCATGACCCCGTCCCCCCTGCGAACGCAGGGCCCATAACCACAGGTGTCTGTTTTGCGAACGCTGGGGCCGCCGTCCCGGTACGACAATCAAGATCGGTGGTTATGGGTTCCTGCGTTCGCAGGAACGACGGTTAGACCGGCTGATGCGCCGGCGGCCGCACGCCCGGTGCGTCGGGCTTGCCGAAATCCGCGGTCGATTTCCCCGTCAGCGCCGCAAGCACCAGCGCCACCATGTGCGCCAGCCGCTCGTCTCTCGCCTCCTTCTTCAGGAGATCGCGGCCGAAGATCACGGAAAGCGTCGCGCTGTTGGAGAGATAGAAGAAGCACAGCGCGGCGATCGAGATATAGAGCTGGACGGGATCGACAGCGACGCGGAAATCGCCGCTTTCGACGCCGCGCGTCACCACGGTGCGGATCATCTCGACGAACGGCGAATGCATCGACTTCACCTTGGTCGAGCGCTTCAGATGGCGCGCTTTTGCGAGATTTTCAGTGTTGAGCAGCGCCAAAAATTCCGGGTTGCGGAGGAAATAGTTCCAGGTGAAATCGATCAGCCGTTCGATCGCCTCGGGCGGATCGAGATGTTCGAGATCGAGCCCGCGCTCCTCGGAACGGATCTTCTCATAGGCGCCTTCCAGCACCGCAAGGTAGAGGTCTTCCTTGTTGCCGACGTGGTAGTACAGCATGCGCTTGTTGGCGCCGGCGTTGGCCGCGATGCGATCGACGCGCGCGCCGGCCAGGCCATGGGCGGCGAATTCCTGCTTGGCGGCCTCGAGAATGCGAAGCCGCATCCCCTCGGGGTCACGCTGCCATTTCTGAACGCGTTTTGCCTTTGCCAAATCAATCGCCCGTTGGTCGCATCGGGCAAGCTGTAGCATGCAGGGAAGCGTTTGAGAATGAAGGTTGTTCACCCTCCCCCTCCAGGTAGGGGTAAGCTTCAGTCGGGCTTCCCCGCCGAGGGCTGCACCAGCAGCGTGGGCACACCGCATGTGCCGCTCCGTACCGTCATCACCTGCGTTCCGGGCTTGCGGCCGGTGCGAACTTCCGAGACGTCGACGCCGGCCTGGACGAGCCGCGCATGGGTGGCGTCGATGTCGATGACGCGCCAGCACAGGCCACGAAGCCTGTCTCGAAGTTTGTCTTGAAATTTGTCCTGCGACGCATCCGTCTCCTTGCCCGGCCGGTGCGTGACCTCGACGATGAGGTCGCCGCAGCGGAAGAACATCAGCCGGCCCCAATCGGGGTGCGAGCGGTCGAGCGCCATGTCGAGGCCGAGCCGCGCACCGTAGAGTGCTGCGGCCCGTTCCGGGTCCGACGTCGAGACCACGACATGGTCCAGCGCCGTGATCGAGCCCGGCGTGGTTCTAACCGACAGCGGGCGCTCCTTGTCGCGCTCGAGGAAGAACATGCGGACGCCGCGCGTGGCCTCCGTTGCCGCGCGCGTGCGCTTCCACGACAGCACAGCACCCGAGATCGCGTCGCGGCTTTCGACGTCGGCGATCACGTCCGGCTTCAGCGTCAGCCGGTCGAGCCTGCGATGCATTTTGGCGATGTCGCTGGTTCTGAAGCAGATGCTAGCGAGCCCCTCGCCTTGCGCGGCAAGAACGCTGCGAATGCGGTCGGCGTTGGCGCCGTCGCCGCTTGGCGCCATCAATTCCAGCGCGGTGTTGTCGAGCGTGAACAGGACGCGGTCGGCGCCGTCCCCGCTGTTCTGCCAGGCCGGTGCGCGGGCAAACAAGGTCTGGTAGGCGGCGGAGGCTACGTCGATATCGCCGGTGAGAACGACGACGTGATCGAGGCCGATGATCACGGAAAAAGTCCTCGGACGTTCTTGGCGGCGCGCACCTTCTCGACGCCGATCGCCATCGCCGCCGTGCGGTGCGGGATCTTGTCGGCTTTGGCCCGCTGCAGCATCTGGTCGAAGGCGCGATCGAGGATCGCGTATTCGCGCCGCGTCACTTCCTCTTCCTCCCAGAACAATTGCTGCAGGTCCTGCACCCACTCGAAGTAGCTGACGACGACGCCGCCGGAATTGCAGAGAATGTCGGGGATCAGGAACACTTCGCTTTGGCGCTTTTCCAGCACCAGATCGGCTTCCGGCGTGGTCGGACCGTTGGCGCCCTCGGCCAGCACGCGGCACTTCAGGTTCTCGGCGACCCTGGCATCGATCACCCGCTCCATCGCCGCCGGCACCAGCACGTCGCAGGGCAGTGTGAGGATTTGCTCGGGATCGAAAGTCAGCTCATTGGAGAACCCGGCGATACTTCCATGCGCGCCCGCATGTCGCATCAATGCCGGAATATCCAGCCCCTTCGGATCATGCAGCGCGCCGGTGTGATCGCTGACCGCGATGATCTTCAGGCCATATTGTTGTAACTCCAGCGCGGCGTAGGAGCCGACATTGCCAAAGCCCTGGATCACGGCGGTCGCGCTGCCCGGATTGATCGATAGCTCCTTGAGCACCCGCTTGGCGAGATAGGCGACGCCGCGCCCGGTTGCTTCGCGCCGGCCGAGCGTACCGCCGGACGAGACCGGCTTGCCGGTCACGATCTCGGTCACGGTTTGGCCTTGGTACATCGAATAGGTGTCCATGAACCAGGCCATCACCTGTTCGTTGGTGCCCATGTCCGGTGCCATCACATCGGTATGCGGACCGACGAACGGGATCATCTCCTGCATGTAGCGCCGCGACAGCCCTTCCAACTCACGCTTGGAGATCGTGGTAAGATCGACATTGACGCCGCCCTTGGCGCCGCCATAGGGCAAACCGACAAGGGCACATTTCCAACTCATCCAGATCGCGAGGGCTGCGACCTCGCCGATGTCGACAGAGGGTGCGAATCGCGTGCCGCCCTTGGTCGGACCGAGGGTGAGGTGGTGTTGGACACGATAGCCTTCGAATACTGCGACTGTGCCGTCGTCGCGGTGGATCGGGCAAGAGACAGTAACCGCCCGCTTCGGCATCAGGATGCGGTCGCGCTCGTCCATCGGAATTTCCAGATGGTTGGCGATGACGCCAAACTGATTAACCGCCATGTCGAACACGGGACCGGAATAAACCGTCATCATTTTCCTCCACTTTTGTCGCGCCGGTGGGGAAACCAGGGCAGCCGTCAGCCGTTATACGACGGTATGCCCAAGCCCCCCTTAAGGACGGTCGCGGTCTCCTCTATACTCCGATCTCAAGCGGCAAAGACGGCACGGTTGCGAATAATTTCAGCGAATGCATCCGATAACCAGTGCTAATGTGGGTGCGCCGCGCCGGGACCATCTTCGCCCAACACTCTGCAGGATATGACGGAAAACGCATGCAGGCCCTCTTCATCGGACAGACCTATATCGACGTTACCTTCATCACCGACCACATGCCGACCGGCGACGAAAAACATGTGGCCTCGGCCTACGCGGTGTCGTTTGGCGGCAACGCCGTGACGGCGGCGTTCTGCTGCGCCAAGCTCGGAATCGTGCCGGACCTGATCGCGACCATGGCCAACGACTGGCTCGGCCGCATGTTTCAGGACATGGCCGCGAAATATGGAATCTCGATCCATCCACGCAAGGTCAACTCCTCGTCGCTGTCGTTCATCATGCCGAAAGACGGCAAACGCGCCATCGTACGCTGCCGCGACGACGAGCACATTCATCCCTTCCCGATGCTGAACTTGAAAGGCTGCCGCGCGCTGCATGTCGACGGCCATCAGCCGGACGCTGCGATCCACTATGCCAAACTCTGCCGCGAGGACGGCATTCTGACATCGCTCGACGGCGGCGGCCTGCGCACCAACACCCATGAGCTGCTGGAATTCATCGATGTCGCGATCGTGGCCGAACGGCTGTGCGAACAGATGGACAAGACGCCGGAAGCCATGCTGGATTATCTGAAGAGCCGCGGATGCCGGATCGGCGGCGTCACCATGGGCGAGAAGGGCCTGCTCTGGTATGACGAGACCGGCGCCGTCCGCCGCCTTCCCGCGCTTCCGGTTACGCCTGAACGCGTTATCGATACCAACGGCGCAGGCGACGTCTTCCACGGCGCCTATGTCTATTCCTATCTCGCCAATCCCGCTAAAAGCTGGCAGGAGCATTTCGAGCTTGCGCGCGCCGCCTCGACCTTCAAGGTCCAACGTCTCGGCAACGAGGCCGGCCTGCCGACGCTCGCCGACATCCAGGCGATCACGCGGGAGTTTCAGGTCAGCGCCTGAGGAAGCGAACAGGGGTTAGTACGCATGGGGCGCGTGTTCGTCGCCGGCAGCATCAACATGGATGTGGTGGCGACGGCCGACCGGCATCCGAAGGTCGGCGAGACCGTCGCAGGCCAAGCGGTGCATTATTTTCCAGGCGGCAAGGGCGCCAACCAGGCCGTGGCCGCCGCAAAGCTCGGCGCACCGTCAACGCTGATCGGCCGACTGGGCGCGGATGCGTTCGGCCAGCAATTGCGGCAGTTTCTCACCGCCCAAGGCGTCGACCTCGCTTTGGTCAAGGACACCGCGGATGTCCATACTGGAACGGCCGTGATCACCATCGCCGACGCCGACAACACCATCGTCGTCGTACCCGGCGCCAATGCGCTGGTCAGTGCCGGGGATGTCACAGCCCCCGTGCTTGCCAAGGGCGACGTTGCCGTGAGTCAGTTCGAAATTCCGCAAGCCACGATCATCGCCTTCTTCAAACGGGCACGCGCGGCTGGCACGACTACCATCCTAAATCCGGCGCCGGCGACCGTCTGCGGCCGCGAGCTGCTCGATCTCGTCGATATCCTTGTTCTCAACGAAACCGAGCTGGGGATTCTCGCACAGACCGAGCTTCACGACACTGACGACCCCATCCGTTTCGCCGAAGCGGCGCGGCGCCTGCCAACGGGCCTCGACAAAACCATCTGCGTTACACTCGGCAAGCGCGGCGTGCTCGCGCTTGTGGGCGGCGAACCTTTGCTGATTGCGGGACGGGCCGTAAAAGCCGTGGACACCACCGGCGCCGGCGATTGCTTCGTCGGCGCCCTCGCCGCGCAGCTTGCCAACGGCAAGGCAATCCACGACGCGCTCGAATACGCCAATGCCGCCGCATCGATCTGCGTACAGCGAATGGGCGCCGCGCCGTCGATGCCGACGGCGGCGGAGGTGGCGGCGGTTTTGCGTTCGTAGCCTGACTTCGCAGGATGGGCTAAGTCAACGCACCCTTCAAGTCGAAGCTCGCGTCGGCAGCCTGCTCGGGCGTGATCGAGCCATGGGCGGCAAGCAGACGCCGTCCGAACATGTGATCGCCCGCGCGATTGACGGACTCGATGCCGACGAGTTGCCCGCCCCCTGTAGCAAAAGGCCGAGAATGCCGCTTGGGCTTGATCGCCGCGCACGACCACGCGGTCGTAGCCGGTGGTTAGTCCCGCAATCTGCAGCTTGTCGGGCCCCTGATCGCTCCAGAACCAGGGCAGGCCGTCATACGGCTTGGCATCGCCGGTCAGGCGGGCCGCGACGCAGCGCGCGTGGTCGGTAGCGTTCTGCACCGACTCCAGCCGCAGTGAGCCGCCGAAACGCGGGCTCGCAAACAGCGCGCAGTCGCCGATCGCCGAGATATTGGGATCGGCGGTCAGCAGGTGCTCATCGACGATGATGCCCGACGCGACCGGAAGGCCGGCGTCCGCCGCCAGTTCCACATTCGGCAACACGCCAACGCCGACCACGATCAGGTCGGCTTTCATGTGCCGGCCATCGCTGAGGCTGACGCCCGTGACCTTGTGGCCGTCGCTCTCGATGCTGGTGACTTGCACGCCCAGATGAATACGAATGCCCGCCGCGGTATGGCGCGATTGAAAGAATTCCGAGATCTCCGCCGTCACGGCGCGCGCCATCACCCGCGTACCGAGTTCGACGACGTCGACTTCGAGGCCCTTGGCCCGCGCCGTCGCCGCGAACTCCAGCCCGATAAATCCGGCGCCGATGACGACGACGCGCTGGCCTTCGGTGATGTAGTCGCGCAGCGACTGGCTTTCGTCGAGCGTGCGCAAGTAACGCACGCTGTCGAGATTGGCGTTGGGAATGTCGAGCAGGCGCTTGCGCGCCCCGGTCGCCAGCACCAGATGGCCGTAATCGAGCGAAGCGCCAGAGGCGAGCGCCAGCTTGCGGGCGGCGCGGTCGATCGATACCGCACGATCGGAGATCAGGTCGATCTTCTGGTCGAGATAGAATTTTTCTGGCCGGAACATCAGGCTGTCGGGCCCGCCGGTTCCTTTCAGATAGGCCTTGGACAGCGGCGGACGCTGGTAGGGCAGATGGCCTTCATCGTTCAACAACACGATGCGTTCCGAAAAGCCGTGCTGGCGCAGCGAGGCCGCAACCTGATAGCCGGCGTGGCCCGCGCCGATGATGACAACCGCTCCTGCCGTCATAGGGACATCCTACGTTCGAGCGCACGGGAATGACCCATGTCGTTTCCTCTCCAGTGATTTTGGCTTGCCTGCCTCGTCCCCTGGGAGCGGCGCTCGTGTCCGTCCCGAACGATGACGGGTGCTATCTGACCTCATGGAACGACGAGACGCAAGGGCGTCGGCGGCCCTGAGGGCGGCGTTTGCCGCATTTTGCGGGCCTGGCTGGGGATTGTCACGTCTTGCCTTCTCTATTTAAATGTCCGGCCCATACGCCGCGTCCCCGAGGCCTTGCCATGTCGACTTCCGATGAAGCCGCCGCCCCTGCCCTGCTCAGGATCGAGGGCCCGATCGCCACGATCACGCTCAATCGCCCCGCGGCCTTCAACTCGATCAATCTGTCGATCGCGCAAAAGCTCGAGCAACTCGGCGCGGAGGTCGAGGGCAATGACGACGTAAGGGTGCTGGTGATCGAGGGCGAAGGCCGCGCCTTCTCGGCCGGCGGCGACCTGCAGACCATCGGCGCCGCCACCGCGAACGATACGATCGCGCCCGTGGTCGGGGAGCTGTTGAAGCACTACCACGCCTTCATCGAAGCAGTGCGGCGGATGCCCAAGATCGTGCTGTCGAGCGTCCACGGCTCCGCAGCCGGTGCCGGCATGGGCTTGGCATTCGTCACCGACCTCTGCATCGCAGCCGATGACGCCCGTTTCACGCCGGCCTATGCCAAGATCGGCGTCTCGCCGGATGGCGGCAGCACGGTCGGCATGGTCGGCACCGTCGGCACCCGCCGCGCGCTGCAGATCTTTCTGGCCGAAGACAGCTTTACCGCGCAGCAGGCCTATGAGTGGGGCCTGGTCGCCCGCGTCGTTCCGGCGGCAGAGTTGAAGGCTGCAACGCGCAAATTCGCCGAGCGGCTGGCACAGAACCCGCCGGCAGCGATCAGTGGCACCAAGTCGCTAGTCTATCAGGCCGCGGTTACGCCGACGAAGCAGCAGCTCGATGCCGAGGAGGCGAAGATCATCAACGCCATGCAAACGGAAGAATTTCGCGTTGCGGTGAAGAAGTTCACCAGCAAGTCCAAATGAGAGCGCCGAGCAAGTAAACTAGCTGTCGTCCCTGCGAACGCAGGGACCCATAACCACAAGCGTTCGTTGTTTTTGAAGGCGTCAGCCATCTCGCTCTAACCGCGAGAGCAACGCGGTATGGGTCCCTGCGTTCGCAGGGACGACACCTAGGTTCGGGCTGCAGCGGGCAAGCTAGTTCTTCCCCTGCCCACGCATGAAGTTGAAATCGCAGCCCTCGTCGGCCTGCAGGATCGTCTCGTTGAACAGATGCGCGTAGCCGCGCTTGGCCCAATCGGGCGTCCCGGCCGGTGCCAGCGCCGCGCGCCGCTTTTCCAGTTCCGCCTCGTCGACGAGCAGGTCGATGCTACGCTTGGCGACGTCGAGCCGGATCATGTCGCCATTCTTCACCAGCGCCAGCGGCCCGCCCACGGCCGACTCCGGCGTGATGTGCAGCACGATGGTGCCGAACGCCGTTCCGCTCATCCGCGCGTCCGATATCCGCACCATGTCCTTGGTGCCGCCACGTGCAAGCTTCTTCGGGATCGGCAGATAGCCCGCTTCCGGCATGCCCGGCGCGCCTTTGGGGCCGGCGTTGCGCAGCACCAGCACGTCGTCAGCGTTGACGTCGAGATCCGGGTCGTCGACCCGCAGCGTCATGTCTTCGACCGATTCGAATACCACGGCGCGCCCGGTGTGCTGCAGCAGTTTTGGGCTCGCCGCCGATTGCTTGATGACGGCGCCACGCGGCGCGAGGTTACCATGCAGGACGGCCATTGCGCCTTCGGCCTTGATCGGATTGTCGCGCGGACGGATGACATCCTGTCCCGGAACATCTTCCGCGCCGGCGACAACGTCGCGCAGCGTTTGGCCGGTGATGGTCTTGGCGTCGAGATCGATGAGATCGCCAAGTTGCGCCATCAACTTCGGCACGCCGCCGGCATGATGGAAATGCTCCATGTAATGCTCGCCCGACGGCTTCAGATCGACCAACACCGGCACCTCGCGGCCGAGCCTGTCGAATGTCTCGAGGTCGATCTTGTGCGGCGAGCGATGGGCGATCGCGGTGAGATGGATCAGGCCATTGGTCGAGCCGCCGATCGCCTGCATCACGACCTGCGCGTTGCGGAACGATGCCGGCGTCAGAATCTCGCTCGGCCTCGGTCCCTTGGCTTTCGCCATTTCGGCCGCCACCCTGCCGCTAGCCTCCGCCGAACGAAAGCGTTCGGCATGCGGCGCCGGGATCGTCGCGCTCATCGGCAGCGATAACCCGAGTGCCTCGGTAATGCACGCCATGGTGCTGGCGGTGCCCATCACCATGCAGGTGCCGACCGACGGCGCAAGCCGGCCGTTGACGGCTTCGATCTCGTTGTCATCAATTTCGCCCGCGCGATATTTTGCCCAGAGCCGGCGGCAATCGGTACAGGCGCCGAGCACCTCGCCCCTATGATGCCCGACCACCATCGGGCCCACCGGAATGATGACGGTCGGCAGATCGGCTGAGACTGCGGCCATGATCTGCGCCGGTAACGTCTTGTCGCATCCCCCGATCACGACCACGGCGTCCATCGGCTGCGCGCGGATCATCTCCTCGGTATCCATCGCCATCAGATTGCGCAGGTACATCGAGGTCGGATAGGCAAAGCTCTCGGCAATCGAAATCGTCGGGAACACCATCGGCATCGCACCCGACAACATCACGCCGCGCTTCACCGCTTCGATGATTTGCGGAACGTTGCCGTGACAGGGATTGTAGTCGCTGTAGGTATTGGTGATGCCGACGATCGGTCTGTTCAGCGCATCATCCGAGTAGCCCATGGCCTTGATGAAGGCCTTGCGCAGGAATAGCGAGAAGCCAGCATCGCCATAACTCGTCAGTCCCTTGCGAAGTCCGTCGGCCATTTTCTTCTTCCTGTCGTCGTGGATGGGCACTTAAGGAGCCCGACAGATTATTGTCAATGTTTGGATCATTTGGCGCCGTGAGCGGGCCACATCGTCCAACATACCGCGGTATTATTGACAATAATGTGCTTGCGTGCTGACTTTCCGTCCAAACCGGAAACGCGCTCATGAACCAACCGTTGCGCACTGGCATCGTCGGCGCCGGCATGGTGAGCCGCCATCATCTCATCGCCTGGGCGAGCATATCAGATCAGGCCCGCGTCGTGGATTGCCATCGGCGGTCGGGCTGGGAGGCCTTGCGATGAAGCCGCAGGAATCACTGACCGAAATTTCCGCGCCGACGCGCGAGGAGGAACAGGCGGAAGTGATCCGCCGGCTGGAAGAGGACGTCATCTTCGGCCGCTTCGCGCCGGGCTCGCGGCTGGTCGAGGACACGCTGATGCAGCGCTACGGCGCCAGCCGGCATTTCGTCCGTCAGGCGCTATTCCAACTCGAACGCCAAGGCATCGTGCTGCGCGAAAAGAACATCGGTGCCACCGTGCGGTTCTATTCGGCCGAGGAGGTGCGCCAGATCTACGAGGTCCGGGAAATGCTGACGCGGCAGGCAGCGCTGATGATTGCGCTGCCCGCCCCGGCCAGCCTGATCGAGCAGTTGAACGAGTTGCAGCGGCAATATTGCGCCAGGGCCGACGCGCAGGATTTGCGCGGCATTCATGAGACCAACGACGCGTTCCACGTCGCGCTGTTTTCCGCCTGCGGCAACCCGTATCTGGTGCGCTCGCTGCAGGATTACATGAACCTGACGCTGCCGATGCGCGCCAAGAATCTCGCCGACAGCGAGGGACTGGCACTGTCACGTCGGCAGCATGAATTGATGATCGAGCTGTTGAAGGGCCGCGATAGCTGGGCGCTGGCGCAGCTCTGCGTCGATCATATGCAGTTCAGCAAATCGGATTATCTCGGGCGGATCGCCGAGGATGAAGGCAAGCGCTAGCGCTTGCTCCAATCCACGATCCTGCTCTCGTCGCCGTCGAACTCCATGCTGCAGAACGTGCCGCCCTGGTAGTAATCGCCGACCGGATCCGGCTTCAGCTTGGCCTGCTCGGCCATCGCATGCTCGCGGAAATCCTCGGCCCGGCCGGTCGGCCGATAGCCGAGCTCGTAGGCGCGATGGTTGTCCCACCAGGCGCGCTCGTTGTAGGAGGCGCCGTAGAAGATTTCGAAGTGAATGTCGGGGTGGTCGAGCCCGATGCGGCAGAGCTGCACCAAGTCCTCCGGTTTCAGCCAGATTGACAGGCGGCGGTGATCCAGCGGCATCTCGCCGAAATTGCCGATCCGGATACAGGTGATGCCAAGCCCGTGCTTGTCGGCATAGAGCGCGCCCACGGCCTCGCCGAACACCTTGCTGACGCCATAGCGGCTGTCGGGCCGCGCAGTGACGTCGGTGCCGATGCGGTGATGGCGCGGATAGAAGCCGACCGCGTGGTTCGACGAGGCGAACACCACGCGCTTGACGCCTTTTTTCCGTGCCGCTTCGAACAGATTGTAGCCGCCGATGATGTTGGACTGCAGGATCGAATCCCACGGTCCTTCGACCGAGTAGCCGCCGAAATGCAGGATGCCGTCGACACCTTCGCAGATCGCCTCGACCTGCGCCATGTCTGCGAGATCGGCCGGCTTGAACTTCTCGTCCTTGCCGAGATCGGCAGGCGGCTTCAAGTCGCTCAGCAGCAGGTCCGGATAGATCGGCGGCAACAGCTTGCGCAAGGATGTGCCGATCCCGCCGGCCGCGCCGGTCATCAATATGCGTGGCATTTGTTTCCTCTTAGTCTCGCGATCGATTTGCGGTCATTAGCAGGTAATGATAGCTAACCCAAACGCTCTGGAAAGGCACCAACGAGAACAGCAAATGTCCGATGCAGCATCGCATTCAGCCGGCTGGCGCCCGGCCACCTATTACCCCGATCCGGCCATCCGCGCGCTCGATCCGCGGTTCGAAAAATACTGGCTCAAGCTGTCGGCGGTGGAGCGGCTGACCACAGGGTTGCGCTGGGCCGAAGGGCCGGTGTGGTTCGGCGACGGGCGGTATCTGCTGTGCAGCGACATTCCGAACCAGCGTATCATCAAGTGGGAGGAGGAGACCGGCGCGGTCAGCATCTTTCGCAAGCCGTCGAGTTTCGCCAACGGCAATACCCGCGACCGCCAGGGACGCCTGGTCACGTGCGAGCACGGCGGGCGGCGGGTGACGCGCACCGAATATGACGGATCGATCACGGTGCTGATCGATTCCTTCGACGGCAAGCGGCTGAACTCTCCGAACGATGTCGTCGTGAAGTCCGACGGTTCGATCTGGTTCACCGATCCGGTGTTCGGCCTCCTCGGCAATTACGAGGGCTACAAGGCCGAGCCCGAGATCGACGCCAATGTCTATCGGCTTGATGCCGCGACCGGCAAGGCGACCATCGTCGCCGAGGGCGTGCTGGGACCGAACGGGCTCGCTTTCTCGCCGGATGAAAAAATCCTCTACATCATCGAGTCCCGTGGTGTGCCCAACCGCAAGATCCTCGCTTATGACGTCTCGCCTTCCGGCGACAAGCTTTCCGATAAGCGCGTGTTTGTCGATGCCGGCCCAGGCACGCCGGACGGCTTCCGAATAGACATCGACGGCAATCTGTGGTGCGGCTGGGGCATGGGCGATCCCGAACTCGACGGCGTCGTGGTGTTCGCGCCAGACGGCGTCATGATCGGCCGCATTGCGCTACCCGAACGCTGCGCCAACCTCTGCTTCGGCGGCGTGAAGCGCAACCGCCTGTTCATGGCCGCGAGCCAGTCGATCTACGCGCTCTATGTGAACACGCAGGGCGCGCCGGGCGGATAGGTCTACCCCTTCTTTTCCTGCGCGGCGGCGGTTTGCTTGGCAAGCGCGTCTTCAAACGCCTTCTCCAGCGTCGCCGCATAGGCGTTGAACTCGCCGGGGCTGACGAACGGATTGGGCGCGCCATCAGCGAGCTTGGCGCGCTTCTCCGCCATCTTGTACATTTCCGGATGCGGCGCGAGCAGCACATCCGGCTTGATGTCCTTTGCCCGCGCGAACGTCTTCCGGTAATCGGTAACGATGCCGGAATAGGTCGGGTTGCCGGCGAGGCGGTTCAGCGCCACCGTGCCGCTGCAGAAGATGAGGACCGAACGCGTGGCATCACCGTCCTTTACCGAGAACGACCAGCTCGTGCAGCCCGGCGAATGGCCGGGCGTTTCGCGGGCGGTCAACGTGACGTCACCTACCGTGACCGTGTCGCCTTCGCGAACCGTGCGATCGACCTTCACGGGCGGGAACGCCAGCGCGGCATCTTCCTGCGCGCCCGGATAGTAGCCGCCTTCGAGCAGCGGCTTGTCGGCTTCGCCGGCGACCATCTGGCCGCCGCTGGCCTGCTTCATTTCGGCAAGGCCGCCGGTGTGATCGATGTGCGCGTGGGTATTGAGCAGATATTTGATATCAGTGATCTTGAACCCGAGTTTCGCGATGTTCGCTTTGATCTGCGCCGTTGATTCCGGCATTACCGTATCGACCAGGATATGGCCCTGCGGCGACGTGATCAGATAGGAGGCCAGGCCGTCGGTTCCGACATAATAGACGTTGCCGATCATCTTGAACGGCTCGGTCGGCGTGTTCCACTTTACCTTGAGGGCCGCGATCAGGTCCTTCGGCGTCTGCGCCTCCGCGGCGGCAGTCAGCGGCATCAGCGCGGCGAGTGCAACGGCAATTTTCTTCACGGGCATCCTCCACACTTTTCTTGTCGGATCGTCGCTGTATCGGCGCGCGTTGACGTTGGCTTCAGCCTGACGATGATTCTGGTCAAAAAAATGCCGGCCGCGGTTCCGCAGCCGGCATCTTTCACGATCGGCGCGAGCGCCGCATTGATTACGCCGCGTTGTAGCCGGCAACCGCCTTGACCTCGAGATATTCTTCGAGGCCGTACTTGCCCCATTCGCGGCCGTTGCCGGACTGCTTGTAGCCGCCGAACGGCGCGGTGCGGTCGTTCGGCACGCCCTGCAGGTTGACGTTGCCGGCGCGGATCTGGCGGGCGACGCGGCGCGCGCTTTCTACCGTATCGCCGGAGACGTAACCGGCGAGACCATAGGGCGTGTCGTTGGCGATGCGCACCGCATCGGCTTCATCCTTGGCGCCGATGATCGTCAGCACCGGTCCGAAGATTTCCTCCCGCGCGATCGTCATCTCGTTGGTGACGTCGGCGAAGATGGTCGGGCGGACATAGAAGCCCTTGTTGACGCCCTCGGGGAGACCGGGACCGCCAGCAACCAGCGTTGCGCCTTCGTCGATGCCCTTCTGGATCAGCGCCTGGATCTTGTCCCACTGGCCGCGATTGACCACGGGGCCGATGGTGGTGCCCTCGGCACGCGGATCGCCAGCCTTGGTCTTGTCGGCGACGCCCTTGGCGATGGCGGCGACTTCCTTCATCTTCGACAGCGGCACGATCATCCGCGATGGCGCGTTGCACGACTGTCCGGAGTTGTTGAACATGTGCATCACGCCGCCGGTGACGGCCTTGGTGAGATCGGCGCCTTCGAGGATGACGTTCGGCGACTTGCCACCCAATTCCTGGCTGACGCGCTTCACGGTGGGCGCAGCGCGCTTGGCGACGTCGACGCCGGCTCGGGTCGAGCCCGTGAACGAGATCATGTCGATGTCCGGATGCTCGGCCATCGCGGCGCCGACTTCGGGGCCAAGGCCGTTGAGCAGGTTGAACACGCCCTTCGGCACGCCCGCTTCATGGAGGATTTCCGCGAAGATCAGGGCCGAGGTCGGCGTGAATTCCGACGGCTTCAGGATCATGGTGCAGCCGGCGGCGAGCGCGGGCGCGACCTTGCAGGCGATCTGGTTGAGCGGCCAGTTCCACGGCGTAATCATGCCGACGACGCCGAGCGGCTCGCGCACGACGACGGCCGAACCGAGTGTCTCCTCGAAATGATAGTTCTTCAGCACTTCGAGCGTGGAGGCGATGTGGCCGAGGCCGGCGCCGGCCTGCAGCCGTTCGGCCATCGGCAGCGGCGCGCCCATCTCGTCGGACACGGCGGCGCCGATCTCCTTCATGCGGCCCTTGTAGACCGCGACGATCTTTTCCATCAGCGCGATGCGCTCCTCGCGGCTGGTCTGCGAATAGGTCACGAAGGCGCGCTTGGCGGCGGCAACGGCCTTGTCGAGGTCGGCCTTGGAGCCGAGCGCAACTTCATACATCGCTTCCTCGGTCGCCGGATTGACGACGGGTGTGGACTTCTTGACGACAGGATCGACCCAGGCGCCATCGATGTAGAATTGCATGCGATTGACCATCGGAAACCTCTTTAATCTCGGAGCAATGGAGGGAGGAACGGAAGCGTTCGGCAGGCATCCTTGCACGAAAGCCACGGCAGTTGAACCCGCCATATGCGGGGTGCCGCAATGCGGCAGGCGCTGGATATAAGGGTGGCGAGCGGAGGGGGCAAGGTGTGTACCTTTGTTTACCCTCCCCTGGAGGGCAGGGCTATCGCATGTGAGCAATGAGTTCGAAGAGGAAGGCATCGTTCCAGCCAGCGCGCTTGAGCTTGAGGCGCAAGGAGGTGGTTGTGTCGGGATGGGCTCTGGCAACATTGAGGGCAAGGCGCCTGAGTACGGCAAGGTTGGCCGGGCCGTTGTCCTTGCGATTGCGGGCCAGATCCTCGTCGAGGATGACATCGAGCGGCCAGTGCAGGCCGTTTTCGATGGTCCAATGGGTGCGAACGATGCGCAGAACCTGCGTGCGGCTGTAGTTTTGGCTCATCAGGAAGTAGCGCTCGACGGTTTTGTCCTTGCCGCGCTTGCTGCTGATCCGCGCGACGGCTTTGAGGCCCGGAAAGTTGTGCTTCCGCTCCATATCCTTGACGGGCACGACAAGCACGCTGCGCTTTTCCTTTCGGCCATGATCTGCCTCGGTGGTGGAAACCGGCTTCTTGCCCTTGCGCACCGCTGCGGCAATCGCCGCCCTGGCGTCGGCCAACAGCGCTGGCTGGTTCTCCTTCACCGCCAGCACGTAATCGCCGCCCCGCGCCACGATCTCCTTGGCCATGCCGCGATGGCAGTGCAGCGCATCGGCCGTCACCACGCAGCCTTTGAGCTGCAGAAGTTCGATCAACTGCAACGCGCCAGCAGCTTCGTTGTTGTTCGGCGCCTGCACGTTGGCCAGCGCCATGCGGGTCTGCGCCGCCCAAGCGGTCACCATGACCGGCGGCATGTGGCTCCTGCCGCGCTCGTAGCCGCGCCGCAGCGCTTTGCCGTCGAGCGCGATCACGCCTTTTGGCCGTTCGATCTTCGCGCCTTCGGCAAAGGCTTTCATGAAGCGCTGGAAGGCTTTCTCGAACGCTTTCGGATCGAGCATGCGGAACACGCGGCTGAACGTGTCGTGGCTCGGCAGACCATGCTCGAGCACCAGCACGCCCTCCCAAAGATAGGCCTTCATTCGCGCAAACAGCGCCATGTCGGTGCAACTCGTTGCCCCGCACAGCGTCGCCATCAAGGCGATGAACAAAATCTCCGTCAGATCGTGCAGCGCATTGTCCGCGCGCGGGTCCGGCAGTTCCTCGAAGCACTCCGCAAATCGATTCATCGGCCGCTCCATCCGAATCAGGAGCTACCTTCAGAATCAATTTCTCACCGCTTCGCAATAACTTACGGAATTGAACATGCGATTCCCCTGCCCTGGAGGGGGAGGGTCGGCTCACATGAAGCGCAGCGTAATGTGAGACGGGGTGGGGTGATCTCTCAACTCGGGCGCTGCCTGCGAGGAGAGACTGTCACCCCACCCCGCCGAGCATCTTGCTTCGCGCGATGCTCGTCGACCCTCCCCTCCAGGGGAGGGTGAAATCACACCGCCATCTTCCGATGCCGCACCGGCGCGCCTACGGTGAGGCTTTCGGCGGCGTCGATGATGGCGTTGGCGTCGATGCCGTAGTGGCGGTAGAGGTCGCCGATCGTGCCGGTCTGGCCGAACTGCTCGACGCCGAGCGCTTCAGTGCGGTGGCCACGGACGCTGCCGAGCCAGCCGAGCGCAGCCGGGTGGCCGTCGATGACGGTCACAATACCGCAATCGCGCGACAGCGGCGCCAGCAGCTTTTCGATATGACTGAGATGCTGGATGCCACGGCGGTCACGGCGCAAGTTCCGCGCGGCGGACCAACCCGCATGCAGCCGGTCCGCGGAGGTTACCGCCAGTAAACCAACATCGCGGTGGCTTTCGCCGATCAAGCCCACCGCCTCGATCGCCTCGGGCGCGACCGCGCCGGTATAGGCGATCACGATATCGCAATTGGCACCTGGCTCGCGCAGCCAGTAAGCGCCCGCGGTGATGTCGCTCTGCAGGGTCGGCGTCATGATGCGCTGCGGCTGGTCGACCGTGCGGGTCGACAGCCGCAGATAGACCGAACCGCCCTCGCCGTCTTCGCGCTGCATATGGCGGAAGCCCCACCCCATGATCACGGCAAGTTCATCGACGAACGCCGGCTCGAACGAGGTCAGCCCGTCCTGCGCCATGCCGATCAAGGGCGTCGCGATCGACTGATGCGCGCCGCCTTCCGGCGCCAACGTGATGCCGGATGGCGTCGCCACCACCATGAAGCGCGCGTCCTGGTAACAGGCGTAGTTCAGCGCATCGAGGCCGCGCTCTATAAAGGGATCGTACAACGTGCCAACCGGCAGCAGCCGCTCGCCGTTGATCTGATGCGACAGCCCGAGCGCCGACAGCATGATGAACAGGTTCATCTCGGCGATGCCGAGTTCGAGGTGCTGCCCCTTCGGCGAGAACTCCCAGGTGTAGGCGGACGGGATCTTCTCCTGCCGGAACAGATCGTGGTTTTCGGCTTTGGCGAACAGTCCGCGGCGGTTGACCCAGGCGCCGAGATTGGTCGAGACGGTGACATCAGGCGATGCGGTTACGATGCGCGCGGCCAGTTCGGTATCGCCGCGCGCCAGTTCATTGAGCACCAGCCCAAAACCCTGCTGCGTCGACATCTGCGCCGCCGGCTTGAAGGTAAGCCGCTCGGGCACTTCGATCACTGGCGCGGTCAGCCGGCGGCGGCCTTCCTGGTTGAAGGGCGCTGCCGCCAAAAATGCTTCGAGTTCGGGCGGCGATTGCGACAGGCCTTCGAACTTGTCCCATTCATGGCCGGGTCGGATGTTCTGCGCGGCGCGCCACTTCTCCATCTGCGCCACGGTCATCAGGCCGGCGTGGTTGTCCTTGTGGCCCTGCATCGGCAGGCCGACGCCCTTGATGGTGTAGGCGATGAAGCAGACGGGCCGATCGTGATCGATCGATTCAAACGCCTCTATCATGCTGGCCATGTCGTGGCCGCCGAGATTGGACATCAGCGCCAGCAATTCGTCGTCGCTGCGGCGGTCGATCAGTTGCGAGACCTGCCCCTGATCGCCGATGTCGTCCTGCAAGTGCTTGCGGAACGCCGCGCCGCCCTGGAAGCATAGCGCCGCATACATCTGGTTCGGGCAATTATCGATCCAGCGCCGCAAGGCCTCGCCGCCGGGCTCGGCGAATGCGGCCTGCATCAGGCGGCCGTATTTCACGATCACGACCTCCCAGCCGAAATTGCGAAACATCGTCTCGAACTTCGCCCACAGCCCTTCGCGGACGACCGCATCGAGGCTCTGGCGGTTGTAATCGACCACCCACCAGGTGTTGCGCAGCGCATGCTTCCAACCCTCGAGCAGCGCCTCGAAAATATTGCCCTCGTCCATCTCGGCGTCACCGACGAGCGAAATCATCCGCCCCTCGGGGCGCTCCTTCATCCAGCCGTGGGCAGTGACGTAATCCTGCACCAGCGAGGAGAACAGGGTCTGCGCGACGCCGAGGCCGACCGATCCGGTGGAGAAATCGACGTCGTCGGCGTCCTTGGTGCGCGACGGATAGGATTGCGCGCCCTTGAAGCCGCGGAAATTTTCCAGCTTGTGGCGGGTCTGGTGGCCGAACAGATACTGGATGGCGTGAAACACCGGGCTTGCATGCGGCTTCACCGCGACGCGGTCCTGCGGCCGTAGCACGGAGAAATACAGCGCCGACATGATGTTGGCGAGCGAGGCCGATGACGCCTGATGGCCGCCGACCTTCAAGCCGTCGACGTTAGGCCTGACGTGATTGGCGTAATGGATGGTCCATGACGACAACCACAAAACCTTGCGCGCCAGCGCGGTCAGCATTTCCAGGCGTGCGGGCTCGATCGGCATGGCCATGCTCCGGAGCGTTCAGTATGCGCCGATTTTAGCGGGCGGTGGGCCACCAAAATTCTCAATTTCCTGCGACATACCGCCCGATATTGGGATAGTTTCCCACAATCCGCTTCCAAACCCCGAGTTCATCCCAATGCCCTCCCTCGACGCGATCGACCGCAAGATTCTTGCCCTGCTGCAGTCCGACAGCCGCATGACCATGCAGGAACTCGCCGACAAGGTCGGCCTGTCCGTGTCGCCCTGCCATCGCCGCGTCAAGCTTCTGGAAGAGCGCGGCGTCATCACCCGCTACATCGCGACCGTCGACCAGAAATCGTTGGGCTTGCATGTCAGCGTCTTCATCTCGATCAAGCTGGCGCGGCAGAAGGAGGAAGACCTCAACCGCTTTGCCAAAGCGATCTCGAAATGGGACGAAGTACTGGAGTGCTATCTGATGACCGGCAATCGCGATTACCTCCTGCGCGTCGTGGCGGCCGACCTCTCCTCCTATGAAGCGTTCCTGAAGACCAAGCTGACTCGGCTCGACGGCATCGCGTCCATCGAGTCGAGCTTTGCGCTGAGCCAGGTGAAGTATTCGATCGCGCTGCCGGTGTAGCTCGGCGCTCACGCCGTCATTGCGAGCCAACGGGGTCGCAATGACGGGGAGACAGCGACACCCACCATCGTCGTCCCTGCGAACGCAGGGACCCATACTCCGCGGCAGTTCCTGTTGGAAAAGACATAACAACAACCTAACAAGACAACTTCGGCCGGTGGCTATGGGTCCCTGCGTTCGCAGGGACGACGAAAGAGTTTTCGGATTCAATTCTCAAAGCCGAATACACGTTCGCGATCTCGCGACATGAACTGCCCGAGGTTTGCCTAGAATCTCCCGCCCTCTCATTGAGAGGGCGCAGGGAAGACCGGGTGCTGGCTGCACCCGCGGTCTCGTGTGCTGCTTGCGCATAAAAAATGCACACGAGCATACAGGTACAGCGGGAGCATCCCGGCCTTCCCTGCGCAATGGCTTTACGGCTTACTTCGTGCTCTTCCCGGAGAACGGCTTTATTGCCTCCGTCGTCGGCGGGACACTTCCCGCCAACTTAACGCCAGCACCGCGGCGCCCGAACCACACGACTTCGCCGTACGCTTCCTGCGCCTACGTCTTGCGCATTCCGCGTCCATCGCATCTCACCGCACGTTCGTGACGATCGCGAGCGCCCCTCAATGGGTGAGACGGGCGGAAATATGCGGCTGATTTGCCTCTCGCGTGAAGCGGAATATTTTTGATTCTTTCTGATTCCCGGGCTTGACACGATTTCTGAAAATCAGAAGTGATTTGCCTGTCGCGCCTGCCGACCTTGCAATTACTGGGTGTTCGATCCACCTTCCCAAGGGGCGGTATATCAGACGCGGCATATCGAATTGGAACGGTTGGACGATCTCGAAGCCTTCCTGGCGGTCATCGAGAAGGGCAGCCAGGCGGCGGCCTCTCGTCATCTTCGGCGCCCGTTGCAATCCCTCAACCGGTCGCTGATGGCGCTGGAACGTGCGCTCGGCGTCGAGCTCGTCAAACGCACCACGCGGCGGTCGGAGCCAACCGAGGCCGGGCGGGTATTTTACGAACGCATCAAGCCGGCGGTTGCAGAAATCATCGAGGCGCGGGCCGAGGCAGCCAACCTGCGCGGCGAAATTCTGGGGCCGTTGAAAATCGGTGCGCCCATTCTGTTTGCGTCGTCCTACGTGGCGCCGATCGTCAGCCGTTTTCTAAAACTCTATCCCAACGTGGATGTCGAGCTTCGAGCCTCCGACGAGCAGGTCGATCTCGTTGCTGATGGCCTCGATATTGCCGTGCGGATCGGCGACTCCGCCGATGAATCCCTGATCGCACGGCGATTGCATACGCTGCGCGTGGTCGTCGTCGGCGCGCCGTCTTATTTCGCCGAACATGGCCGGCCGCAGCATCCAGGCGATCTCGATCGACACGCCTGCATCTTGCGGGCCGGCGCCGAGGTCACCGACAAATGGCCGTTTCGGATCGACGGCCGGCTGCAGTCGACCAAGGTGCACGGCCGCTTTCGTTCGAACAGCGCCGCTTCGATCCGGGCTGCCGCGCGCGAAGGCACCGGCCTTGCCCGGCTGCCGCTGTGGCAGATCAGCGATCTTGTCGCGCAGGGCGCGCTCACGATCGTGCTGCCGGAATTCGAACCCGAGGGAATGCAGATCCAATTGGTCTGGCCTCCGACACGGGCGCCGCTGGAGCGCGTCCGGCGTTTCTCGGATTTTCTGGCGAGCAGCCTGAAGACCGATCTGCTTTAGGTCAGCACGTCAGAATACATTATATCCGGGCGCCAGCAGATGTTGTGGATCGTAGCGCCGCTTGGCTTCGCGAAGCTGCGGCAAGCTTGATCCGAAGTGAACCTCCCAATCGCCAGGCGACATGGCGAAGGCACCGACGGGATACTGAACGCCGCCGGCTTCGCGAATGCGATCGTAGAGCGTACGATTTGCCGCGACCATCCGCTGTGCCGCCGCCGCATCGTTCGATGCGGGGATGCGAATGAGGTTGAAGACAAAAACGACATCTTCCTCCGGCAGACGAACCAGCGGCGTATGAAACACTCTCGTGAGCAACGGGTAGAGAGTTATCCGCCCGAACGGACCAACAGCATCGCCCTTCAGACCAGCCAAAATATCGCCGGCGACCCGTTCGGCGTTGCTGCCGCGCAGGAACGTCAACAACCAGGGCTGCGAATTGGACCACTGGCCTTTGGAGCGCAGCAGATTTTCGAACTTTCCAAACGCCAGGGCGTCCTCGCGATAGGTCAGGTCGGCGATGACGGCGGCGCCGCGCTCATCCGACAATCCGGAAAGCACCGCCTTGTCATCGGGGGCCGAGCCGCTGCTATAGGGTATCGCGCCGTCGAGCTGGTACCGCCAACCGCCGCTGCCATCGGGAAGAATGGCCCCCTGCAACTGGTCGAAGCGCCCCTCCGTCAGCACGCGCCGCTGGTCCGCCGTCAGGAAGCGCAAATCACGATAGAAGAGCTGAAAGCGCCTGATACGCTCGGGAGCGCGCACCAGGCGCAGCGTTGCCCGCGTAATGATGCCGCATTGGCCCAGGCCGGCGCGGACGCCGTCGAAGAGATCGGCGTTACTGGCCGCCGAGCAACTCAGTTCATTGCCATCGCCCGTCACCACGTCCATCGCAATGACGTTGTCGGTTTGCATGCCATGCCGGGATGACGTCGCGCCGATGCCGCCCACCGCGATCGTTCCTCCGACCGATAGGCCGAGATAGTTGGTCAGCACCGGCGGCGTCAGTCCCTGCGCCAAGGTTGCATCAAGCAGATCTCGCCACACTGTACCGGCGTCGACCACGACGCGATCGTGCTGGATATCGTGGATCACGTTCATCGCGCTCATATCGACTACAATGCCGTCTGCGGACAGCGGGCGGCCATAGATCGAGTGACCCTGACCGCGCGCCGCCACCTTGACGTCGCGGCCTTTCGCCCAGCGCACCAGGCCCGCAATGTCGGCGCTCGATGCGGGCCTGAGCACGCCGCGCGGTTGCTTGTGAATGAGGCGGCCAAAATCATGGGCTGCGGCGGCGCGCACCTCCGGCTCAAGGCGGACATTGGCAGGCAGAGGCGGACCGTCTGCCGACACCGCCTGCGCCGATGCTGCCAAGGCGCTGGCGTGCGAAGCGAGCGCGGCGGTGACGCCGAGGCCTGCGCCCAAGAACATACGTCTGTCCGATGGCATGAAGCCCTCCCTGTCCAGAAGCCGTGACGCTCGCCCGCAAAACTGTGGCGCTACTCGGCATGAGACAATAATTGCCAGCCGGATGGACATTCCCGCAAACCGGGATGATCCCGGCGGCAGCGATCGCCGTTCATGCTGTGAGGTGAAAGTCTGACGCCCATGCAACCGCCGCCGCGATCTCGGCGTGCGTTCCCCGGACGCTGCGCAGCGCGTCAGCGCTGCGCAGCAGAGCCGGGGTCCATCTCACGGGCACAATGGGTCCCGGCTCTGCGGAGCAGCGTTTCACGCTGCGCCGCGTCCGGGACACGAAATTGAGTGATCGCGTCGTCGACATTCACCTCACGACCATTTCGACGCATGGCCGTTTTCGCCGGATTTACGTCATTTCAGGCGGATCACTGCCGCTGTAGACTGCGGTTGGTCGATATGAGTGAGGCGCGTGCCGGCAAACCGATGAATTCGCGACGTGTATTGTGGAGCGCGCTCGGCGCAGTCGCGCTTGTAGCCGTGATCGGCGGAGCCTGGATTTTCTCATTGCCACCGGCGTCCTCGGCCGCGGCCCCGCCGGCGATTACGCAAGACGAGCGCGATGCGACGGTCGCGGCGCTGAAGCCGCCGAAGCGGCAGCGCCCGCTGATCGCGATCATCGGGATCAATGACGCCACCGAAACCACCGATTATTTGATGCCCTACGGCATCCTCCGGCGCGCCGATGTGGCCGACGTCGTGACGCTGGCGACGAAACCGGGTCCGGTAACACTCTTTCCGACGCTCAAGGTCGAACCGCACGCGACAACAGCGGACTTCGATGCGCAGCATCCCGACGGCGCCGACTATGTCATCGTCCCCGCCATGAGCCGCGACGACGATCCCGATGCGCTGCAATGGATCCGAAGCCAGTCGGCCAAGGGTGCAATCGTGATCGGCGTCTGCGCCGGCGCCAAGGTGGTCGGCGATGCCGGGCTGCTGCACGACAAGCAGGCCACCACGCACTGGTATTCCGTCACGGAGTTGCGCGGCAAGCATCCCACCATGCGCTATGTCAGAGACCGGCGGCTGGTGGTCGACAAGGGCGTGGCGACGACTACCGGGATCACGGCGTCGATGCCGATGTCGCTCACGCTGATAGAGGCGATTGCCGGCCCCGACAAGGCGCGCGCCGTCGGCCGCGAGATCGGCCTCGCCGAGTGGGATGCGCGCCACGAGAGCGACGCGTTCAAGTTCACGCGCCCGTTTGCGCTGACGGCTATCCGCAACACGGCCGCGGTCTGGGCGCACGAGCAGCTCGGCATCGAACTCAAGGGCGGCGTCGACGAGGTGTCGCTGGCGCTCGTCACCGATGCCTGGTCGCGGACCTATCGCTCACGGGCGGTGACGTTCGCCAGCACTGCCGGCGCGCAGCACAGTCGCGGCGGCTTGCGGATACTTCCCGACCAGGTCGCGGCGGACTGGCCCGCGGCGCGATTGCTGCCGGCGAACGAGAATGCGAAACCGGCGGAAGCGCTGGACCACGCGCTTGTGGGCATTGCTGCGCGCTACGGAACAGATACCGCCGACTTCGTCGCGATGCAGCTCGAATATCCGAAGCGTCCAGCGCCGTAGGGTGAGCAAAGCGACTTGTCCGCCGTAGCTCGAAGAGCGAAGGTGGAAGCGTGCCCACCATCAAAATGATGGATGGTGGGCACGGCGCAAACGCGCCTTTGCCCACCCTACACGGCCCTCACCGCCACGGCTCGACGATGATCTTGGTGTGCACTTCCGGGTTGGCGAGATCGGCAAAGGCCTTGGCGACGCCGTCGATGCCGACGGTGGAGGTCACCATCGAGGCGGCGTCCACCTGCCCTTCCGCGATCAGGCGGAGCGAATAGGCGAATTCCTCGGGCGAGTAGCCGAGCACGTATTGAACATTGAGCTCCTTCAGGATGCCGAGCATCGGCTCGGAGCGGTCGGTCTCCATGCAGACGCCGACCACGACGATGCGGGCATCGCGCGGCGCGCCCTCGAACACCTGCTGGATCAGGCCGGGCACGCCGACGCATTCGAAGATCAGCGCGGGTTTCAGCGCCGGCAACAGCGCCTGCAGCGGCGGGCGCGCGGCCTTTTCCTCCGGCGACATCTGGGCGTGCTCGGCCCAGGTCGCGTAAGGCTGCGAGCGTGCGGGATCGACGACGACGTCGGCGCCGAGCTTTTCGGCGAGCGCGCGGCGAGCCGGCGAGTAATCGGCGGCCACGATCGGGTGCAATCCCCTGATCTTCAGCGCTGCGATGACGGCGAGCCCGACCGGGCCGCAGCCGATCACCAAGGGCACCTCGCCTCCCCTGATGCTGGCTTTTGCCACGGCATGAACGCCGACCGCGAGTGGTTCGGTGAGCGCGGCGTGTTCGGCGGCGAGACCGTTCGGAACTTCGAGCAGCAGGGTTTCGCTGAGCAGCAGGCGCTCGGCGTAAGCGCCGACATTGTCGTTGGAATAGCCGATGCCCATCGGGCCTTCCGGGGTCAGCAGCGCCGGCAGCGAGCAAACCCTGGTGCCCGCCTTGAACTTGCCCGTGGTGCCAGGACCATAGTCCAGCACCTCGCAGCAGAATTCATGGCCGAACACGACGTCGCGCGAAAGGTCCATCGGCTTGCGGCCCGGAAAATGCTTGGCGAGCTCCACCATGCGCTGCGCGTGCTTGCGCGCATGCAGGTCGGAGCCGCAGATGCCGCAGGCCAGCGACTTCACCAGCACCTGCCCGGCACCGGGTTTCGGCTCCGGCATCTCGTCGACGACAATTTCCCCGATGCGGAAAATGGCTGCGCGCACGAAAGATCCTCCCGGTGATTTTTGCTTACCTTAGCACGGAGGATCACCACGAATAGCGCACAACGCCCTTGCCGGCGTAGGAACTGGTGACGTCGGACAACTGTCCCTCGAAGATCGCGGCGGCCGACCAGCCGTTCAGCCATTTCATCTCGGCTGCGCCCGTGACGAGCGCGGAATCATGCGCCTGCGCGGCGCCGTTGACGATGAAGGCCGCGCCCGGCAGCGTCTGGAAAAGCGCCGTGACGTTGCGATCGGTATTGAAATCGTGCGCCCAGGCGGCGCGGCCGCGCAAGGTGAGGACACCATTTTGCACGGCAAAGGACTTGTCGGTGCGAACGCCGAGTTCGCTGCGCGAGGCCGTGACGTCCTTGGCCGCGTAGTTCAACGCAAAGGTCCCGGTGCCCGCCAGCACCTGCTCGGCATAGGCCGGCAGGCTGTAGGTGGTGAACTGGCCGGCGGCATAGGGCGTGATGCCCATCCACGGCGTCGTATAGCGGTAACCGCCCTCGATGCGGCCGGAATAGGCGGTGGCGTTGAACTCGGCGCGCAGGCGCTCGAAGCCGGCCACCGTGACGGTGCGCTCCGTGGTTACATCCTGCCAGCCATACGCGGCAGCAGCGGTGACGTAAGCCTGACCCATATCGTGCCGCACGAAGGCGCCGGCCTGGAACAGGTCCGAGCGCCCTGAGCCAAAACCCGAGACGCTGAAATTGGTGCCGCCGCCGGCGAGCGCAAAGCCTGCCAGCGTGTCGCGCGAGAGGCGATAATCGGCGCCCACGGCAAAGCCAAACACACGCGCGGTCGCGTCGTTCGAGCCGAGCGTGGCATTGCCTGACGTGTTGCTGCCGCCGCCGAAGACGGAGCCCCAGACGCTCCAGCGCTGGTCGAACAGATCGTTGCGCGCGATGTCCGCCTTGGTCGGGAGTTTGGCAAAGGCGTCGCGCACGGCGCGGGGCTTCTTCGCGGCATAGCCGAGCGCGCTCTCCTCGGCGAACGGGATTGCACCGGTGTTGCCACCGACGCCGCCATTGCGGCCCGCCACGAACGGATCCGAGATCAGCGACAGGAACAGGTTCATGGCATCGAAAGTCGCCTGCTGCGATCCGGTCGCCAGTTCACCGGAGACCTGCGTCAGGCCGGCCGGCGAGAGCGAGGCGAAGCCGGCCGGGATGCCGCCGGTGGTATTGAAGAAATTGGTCAGCGCGTTGGCCACGTTCTGCTGGTTGACATTGAGGCCGCCGCCATAGTTCAGCGCGAAATTCAGATAGACGTTGTTGGCGTCATAGCTGAGGCTCGGGTTCAGGTTCGCCGAAACGCCCGACACAACCGGATTGAACGTGTCCGCTACGCCGCCGGTCGCGGTCAGGATCGTGTATTGCTTCGTCACCGTGCCGCTCGGAACGACCACGACGGTCGCACCACCAAGCGTCGCCACGCCGGTGACCCTGGTGAGATCGCTGCTCGCGCCCGAGACCTCGACCATGTAACTCGACGCCGCCGAGAAGGTCAGGCTGCCCGCCACGTTGAGCGCGCCGATCGAATTGCCCGGCGCCAGCGCGCCGCCATTGACGAGGACATTGTCGATGGTGCCGGTGCCGCCGAGCGTGCCGCCGGCGTTCACGGTCACGAGGCCATTGATGACGCCGTTGACCGAAATCGTGCCGCCGAGCACGTTCCAGTTCTGCGCGCCGGTGCCGGTAACGGTCCAGTTCGAGCTGTCGACCTTGTTGAAGATCGAGAAGCCGTCATATTGCTGGCCGGCGCCGATCAGGCTGAGGTTGAAGGTATCCTTGCCGGTACCGCCAAGCTGCAACGTATCTGTTCCGTTGCCGATCACGAGGCCGTTGATGACGCTGCCGGGTCCGAGCGTCAGGGTGCTGTTGCCGCAGCCGCAGAGTTCGATCGCCGCGAATCCAGCCGCGGCATTGACCGTGCCGGAGTTGAAAACCGTGCCCGTGCCCTGGAGTAAAATACCCGTCGCGTCCGCGCCGACGTTGATCGTTCCGGTGTTGATGATGGAGTTGCTGCCGCCGAAACTGCTGACGTCGATTCCTACGGCGGCGAAGCCATTTCCGACGGTGATGGTGCCGCTGTTGGTGATGGTGTTGGAATCGCCGAGCACGACGATGCCGACCGTATTGGCGACGATGCCGAGCGTATCGTCGCCAAGAAGGATACGGCCGCTGTTGCTGATCGTGGCGGACGAGCCGTTATAGGCGACGCCAGCGCTGTCGGTGCTGCCATTGATGGTACCGAAATGGGTGATCAGTGCGCGGTCGCCCTGCGCCAGGATCCCGACGGTGCTGTTGGCAACGTTGATCACGCCGCTGCTCGTGATCAGGGCATCGTCGCCGAACACATCGATTCCGGTGCTGAGGGGACCCGCGTTGATCGTGCCGGCATTGTTGACGATGGCGCGATTGCCCTGCATCGAGATGCCGGAGGCTTGGCCGAATATGGTAATGGTTGCGCCGGCGAGGTTGCTGACGGTGTTGTCGTCGTTGATCGCCAGGATGCCGTCCGCCGGCCCGGGCGCGGTGATCGTGATTTGGCCTGCGTTCGTCACCGTGCTGTTGCCGGCGACGAAGATTCCCTGACTTAGGTCGGCCATGATAATGACGCCGGAGACGGCGTTGACAATCGTGTTGTTCACGCCGGCGAAGATGCCGGTGCTCAATGTCCCGCCGGTGATCGTTCCGCTATTGGTAATGGTATTGAAGTCATTGACGCCGATGGCCGAGCCACCGCCGCCGTGGCTGACGACAGCCCCCAGCAGCACGTTGACGGTGAGACTGTTGACGCCGCCGCCGGCCTGAAAGCCGCCGAGGGTGCTGCCGCTGCAGGTGACGGTATCGCCGCTCGATGCCGGATCGGGCGCGCAGGCCGCGTTCGCGGGCGCGAGGCTGAGACCAACGAAAAATGCCGACATAGCAACTGCCCGCGCAGCCGCATCCCGGCGACGTCGGCCCTGCGCCGACGGAAGCAACTGAAGAAACAACGCCCGAACCCCATTATCAGGCGCTCTTCCGGCGCCCGTCGGAGCTCCCTAGCATGGGTTCCACCGCAGGATTACGGATGCGGGGTTGAATCCGTTAGTATTGCACGACAACCAGGCGTTTTACCGCGCGGCTGTGGCACGCGCGCCACGTTTTTGGCGGCCAGGCTATTCGGGCGGGATCAGGCGTTGGGCGACGACTCGCCCGAGACCGTCAGAAGCTGCGACCGGCGGACCCGTTCGCGATGGGCGGTGTAGAGGCCGGAGGCGACGATGAAGGCGGCGCCGGTGATCGTGTAGGCATCGGGGACTTCGCCGAAGATCAGGAAGCCAAGCACGCTGACCCACAGCAATTGCGTGTAGGAAAACGGCGCCAGCACGGAGGCGTCGGCATAGCGGAACGCCAGCACCACGATCCACTGCCCCGCGGTCGATGCGACACCGATCAGGATGCCGAAGGCGATATCGTGCCAGGTCGGCGTCACCCAGACGAACGGGACCAGCGCGGAGAGAATGAGCAGGCCCGCGATCGACGAATAGGTCATGGTGGTGATGGCGCGCTCGGTGCCGCTCATCATCCGCGTCATGATCAGCGTGCAGGCCCAGGCCAGCGCCGAGACCAGCGGAAAGAACGCCGCGGGGTGAAACGCGCCGGTGCCTGGACGCAGGATGATCAGCACGCCAACCAGGCCAACGCCGGTCGCGATCCAGCGGCGTAGGCCGACCTTCTCGCCGAGAAAGATGATCGACAGCGCGGTGACGAACAGCGGCGCGACGAAACCGGTGGCAGAGGCCTCCGCAATGGGAAGAAACCGCAGGCCGGAGATGAAGAACAGCGACGAGCCCAACAGCGCCGCGCCGCGCAACAGATGCAGGCCGCGGCGTTTGGTCTGCAGCGCATAGAGCGGGGAACCCGGCAGCATCGCCGGCGTCATGATCATCGCGAACACCAGGAAGCGGATCCAGGCGATCTCGATCGAAGGCAGGGTCGCGGACAGATATTTCGCCGTGACGTCGGAGGCGCCGAGAAACACCGTCGAGGCCAGCACCAGCGCGATGCCCTTGAACGGCCGATCGGCGCGCGCGGGCGCCTTGCGGACGGTGGCGGTTTCCTTCGATGGCAAAGGTAATGGAGCGCTGTCCAGCCTGGCGGCTGCGGCGGGGGGCGGCGTCACGGCAATCTCGATAGGCAGCAATTTTCGAATCGGGCGAGGTTGTAAAAAACACCAATTCGCCCAATGCGACTAGGTCCGAAAACAGGATGCCGATATGCGCTGAGGGCGCGATGGCAACACTTTGTTAAGGATGGTGCAGATGACCGCGCTACCGTCCTCGCAGCGCCAAAATCTTCTCCGCGGCGCGCAGATGCGGCTTGTCGATCATCTTGCCGTCGATCTTCACGACACCTGACGTCGGATTGTCGTTGAACGCTTTGACGACCTTTTCCGACCAGGCGATTTCCTCATCCGTCGGCATGAAGGCGGCATTGACGACATCGACGTGCTTGGGATGGATCACCGCCTTGGCAAGGAACCCATCCTGTCGGGCGGCAATGGATTCCTCCCTGAGCGCGTCGAGATCGTTGATGTCGGTGGCGATGGTATCGATGGCGACGACGCCGGCCGCGGCCGCGCTGATCAGGCAGAGATCGCGCGCCAGCAGGAACGGGCCATGAAAGCGGCCGGCGGTCCGGTTGCGCGACGCGCCGAGCGACGCAGCGAGATCCTCGGCGCCCCACATCATGCCCCACAGCCGCGGGCTCATGTTCTCGAAATCCAGCAACTTGAGCACTGCCCTCGCCGTCTCCGTCGCTACGGTGACGATCCTCGTCGATCCCTGTTCAATCCCGGCGGCGGCCTCGAAGGCATCGAGATACAGCGACAGACGGTTCACGTCGGCAGCGCCGGCGCATTTCGGCAGCACGATGCCGTCAGGTCGGCCCGGCATGACGGCCGCGAGGTCGCCAAGCGTCAAGTCGGTATCGAGCGCGTTGACGCGGACGTACATCTTCTGGTTCGGATTCCGGGCGTCGAGCATCTCGCGCACGATCCGCCGCGCCCCGACTTTCTCATCCGGCGCGATCAGAATCCTCGAGGTCGAGGATCAGCGCGTCAGCCGCGGTCTTCTTGGCGCTCTCGAACTTGCGCAGGCTGTCGCCGGGAACGAACAGGAACGATCGCATCGTTTTACGCTTTCGGTTTGCAATGCATCAGGCCGGTCCGGCGGCAGCTTGCCACCACCTCGCCGCGCTGATTGGTCATGGTATGCTCAAACTCGACAATGCCCTGGTTCGGCCGCGACTTGCTCTCACGCTTGGATATGATCTTGGTGTGCGCCCTGAGCGTATCGCCGTGGAATACCGGTTTTGGAAATTTCACATCGGTCATGCCGAGATTGCCGATCGCGGTGCCGAGCGTCGTGTCGTAGACGCTCATGCCGATCATGATGCCGAGCGTATAGAGGCTGTTGAACAGCCGCTGGCCGAATTCGGTATTCTCGGCGAAATGCGCGTCAATATGCAGCGGCTGCGGGTTCATGGTTAGGAGACTGAACAGCGTGTTGTCCATCTCGGTCACCGTGCGGCTGAACTCGTGATGGAATTCGCGGCCGACCTCGAACTCCTCGAAATACAATCCAGCCATCAGCGCCCCCTGTAGTTTGGCGTTCGCTTCTCGACGAACGCATTCAAGCCTTCCTGACAGTCCTCCGTCGTTGCAACGAGTGCAAAGCTCTCGGCGGCATTTTCGACCGAGCGGCGGAAATCGGCGTCCACCGCCCGCATGAAAGCATCGCGCCCGATCTTCATGACGATGGGGGATTTGGCAGCAAGCTTGCGCGCGACCTCCCGCGCCCGATCCAGCGCGATTCCCTTCGGAACGACCTCACTCAGCAACCCCATGCGAAAGGCAGTTGCGGCATCGAAAGGTTCGCCGAGGAACAGCGGCCCAAAAGCCTGGTGCTTGCCAACCAGCCGCGGCAGTTGCACGAAGTGAATGGCCGGGATCAGCCCGACATCGATCTCGGGATAGCCGAAGGTACAGCCTTCGCCCGCGATGATCATGTCGCAGGAGATCGCAATCGTCATGCCGCCGGCGCGAACCGCGCCGTCGACTGCAGCAATCGTCGGCTTACCCATGCGATACTGGGTATCGTTGAGCGCAAAATACAGCCGTTCGAGAAACTTCTTGGTCTCAATTCCGGGCTTGCCGCGAACAATATCCAGATCGAGCCCGGCGCAAAACACCTTGTGCGCACTGCCGATAATAACAGCGCGCACCTCCTCGTCGTCCCTCGCCTTCGAAAGCGCCGCCAGCAACGCATCGATCAGGTCCATGCTGAGCGCATTGACCGGCGGGCGATCCAGCATGATCTCGGCAATATTGCTAGATACGGAATAACGAACCAGATCGGTACTCATGCCGTGCCTCCCCTGACCTGACGCACCGCGCCGGCCTCGACCAGATCGTCGATAGTGCTGGGCCGAAAGCTACAGCGCGAGATAGCGCTGCCGAATATTGTCGTTGGCTTTCAGCTCTTCGATTCCAGATGTGTAGACGATCTGGCCCTTGTCGATAACCGTCGCGTGGCTCGCAAGGCCAAGGCAAAAATGCATGTTCTGCTCGGCGATCAGCACGGTGGCTCCGGTGCCGCGAAGCTGCCGCAAGAGTTCGCCGATCCGCTGCACGATGATCGGCGCCAGCCCCTCGCTCGGCTCGTCCAGCAGCAGCAGCGCGGGATTGCCCATCAGCGTGCGCGCGATCGCCAGCATCTGCTGTTCGCCACCCGACAGCCTTCCCGCGATCCGATGCCGCAGCGGCTCCAGCAGCGGAAACACGTCATAGATGCGCCGGATCGGCCATTCATCCTCCCCATTGGGACCCTTCTTGGCACCAATGACCAGATTGTCCTCGACCGTGTGTTCGGGAAAGATCTGGCGATCCTCCGGCACGAAGCCGAGGCCGGCGCGCGCGATGTGATGCGGCTTCAGCCCGGAGACAACCCTGCCTTGCAAGGTGACCGTGCCGCGGCGGGCCGGCGCAAGCCCCATGATGGCCTTCATGGTGGTCGATTTGCCGGCGCCATTGCGGCCGAGCAGCGCCATCGTCTCGCCCTGCTGCACCGACAGGCTGACGCCGAACAATATCTGGCTGGTGCCGTAATAGACGTCGAGGTCCTGGACCTGCACGACCGGCTGCGCACTCATACAGTGATCCCCGCATGGTGTTCGGTGCCGAGATAGGCCTCGATCACCGCCTCGTTGCGGCGGATCGCATCCGGTTTGCCGGTTGCAAGAATGCGGCCGTAGCAGAGCACGACGATCTCGGGCGCGATCTTGAACACGATATCCATGTCGTGCTCGATGAACACCACCGTGATCTTCTGCGTCTCCCAGAGCTCCCTCACCTTCTCGATCATCCGCCAGCGTTCTTCAGTGCCCATGCCGGCGGTTGGCTCGTCGAGCAGCAGCACCTTCGGATCGAGCACCAGCGCGAGTGCGATATCGAGCAGCTTCTGGTCGCCATGCGACAGCGTCGCCGCGGTGCGGTTTCGCTTGCTGGCCAGTCCCAGCAATTCCATCGCATGCTCGGCGCGGTCGCGGGTCTCCGCCAGCGGGAAGCGACGGTGCAGGACGCTGGCTTTGCGCTGATCGGCGCACACGGCTGCCAGCATCGTCTCCTGCACCGTCAGCGACGGAAAGATGCTCGCGACCTGGAACGCGCGGCCGATGCCGTGGCGAACGATCTCAGGCGGCGGGCGCCCGGCCAAGTCGAGGCCGTTGAGCAATATCTGGCCGGCGTCGGGCTTCAACGCGCCGGTGATCAGGTTGAAGAACGTGCTCTTGCCGGCTCCGTTGGGGCCGATCACGGCGGTGAGCGAACCATCTGTGAAATCCAGCGTGACATTGTCCGTCGCCTTGACGCCGCCAAATGATTTGGAAAGGGAGCGTATCTCCAGCATGGCTAGCCGCGCTCCCCAGCGCCGTCACGGCGTTGCGCGTACCATTCGACGACGAAATCCATCAGGCCCTTCCGCAGGCCGATCGCAAAGAACAGGATCACGATCCCCAGCACGAGGCCGTGATAATCGGTCAGGCGGGTGACGGTGTCGTTGAGGATCAGGAGCAGCACCGTGCCGACCATCGGCCCGAGGAATGTGGTCACGCCGCCGAGCATGTTGATGAAAATGCCCTCGCCCGAAATGGTCCAATAGGCGAATTCCGGATAGGCCCCGGAGACGAATAGCGCCATGATGATCCCGCCGGTCGAGGCGAACAGCGCCGCGAGCACAAAGATCGTCAGTTTGGCACGCCAGACATCGATGCCGATGAAGCTCGCACGCGTTGCGTTGTCGCGGATCATGCGCAGCGTATAGCCGAACGGCGACTGCGCGATCCGATGCATCAAGAACAGCCCGATCACCAGCAACGCGCAACTCGCGACATAGAGATGCAATTGATTCGACAGATCAATGCCCAAAAATGGCGGCCGCGGAATGCCACCGCGCAATCCCTGATCGCCGCCGGTCAGCGATACCCAGGACAGGATCGTCGAGTGGATCAGCATCTGGAACGCCAGTGTTACGAAGGCGAAATAGATTTCCTTCAACCGCACGCAGATGGCACCAATGACGAGGGCCACGGTAAACGTGATCCCCAGCGTTGCGACGAAAGCCACCGGGACGGGAACGCCGGTTTTCTGCATCATCAACCCGAAGCCGTAGGCGCCGAGGCCGAAGAACATGCCGTGGCCAAACGAAATCAGGCCGGTGTAACCGACCAGAAGGTTGAGCGACGTCGCGAACAGCCCGTAGGCGGCGCAGCGGATCACGAAGTCGAGCAGCAATTTGCTGCTGAAGACCGTCGGCAACAGCGCCAGTACGACAAAGACCGCAAGCGCGATCAGGGCATCCCGATTGCGCCGCGTCTTTGCTTCATGGGGCACCTCGAGTGCCTGCGCGCCCTGCTCGGCCTGCAACTCGGTCATGCGACCTCCTTGCCGAACAGGCCGGTCGGCCGCGACACCAGCACGATCACCATGAACAGGTACATCAGCCCTTCGGTAAACAGCGGAAAACCGAGCGAGCCGAACGAGCGGATCATGCCGATCAGGAGCGCACCGATCAACGCGCCGAGGATCGAGCCCATGCCGCCGATCACGGTGACGATGAAGGATTCGATCAAGACCGAGAATCCCATGCCGGGCGTCAGCGAACGCACCGGCGCTGCAAGTGCGCCGGCAAGTCCCGCCAGCATGCCGCCCAGCGCGAACACGCCGCCATAAATGAGCCCGGTGTTGATGCCGAGCGCGGATACCATGCCAGGGTTATGGGCGGCCGCCCGGATTACCTTGCCGATCCTGGTGCGGGCAAGGCCGAGCCCGAGGATCATGGCGGCCGCGAGCGCAACACCGATCAAGAGCAGATAATATGGTGGCACCACGCCGCCGGCGATGAACAGCGGCGCCACCTGGAACGCCGCCGGCATGCCCATCGATTTGAACTCGGGCCCCCAGATCATCCGCACCACGTCATCAAAGATCAGCACGAAGGCGTAGCAGACGAGAAGCTGCATCAAAACGTCAGCGCCGTAGACCCGGCTCATGAAGACGCGTTCGAAGATCAGGCCGAGGATGGCGGTACCAGCCGCACCACACAGCATCGCCAGCGCAAAACTGCCGGAGAACTGATAGGCCGTCATCGCGAAGTAGGCGCCGAACATATAGAAGGCGCCGTGGCTGAAGTTGACGACCTTCAGTACGCCGAAGATCAGCGTCAGCCCGACGGCGACGAGAAACAGCAACATGCCGATGATGAAGCCGCTGGTGGTTTGCGTCACCAGACAGGCGGAGCTGGCGAGACAGCCGGTAAGCGCGTCGAGGTCCAAGGGAACACATCCATTCCAGCGCGCCGGAACAGCACGCGAAGATCATTCGGCGGCGAACGGGCGGCAGCTTGCGCCGCCTCCGCCGTCGCGGTCAATCAGGTGTAGCCCTTGCTCTTCTTCCACTCGGCTTCGAGTTCGAAGATCGTCTTCCAGTCGCCCGGCTGAACTTGCGGCACGTACGGCTCCTGCGGGATCGTGGTTCCCCAGCCGATCGCATAGCCCACCAGCGTCTGGTCCTCGGCACGCATGGTGACGGTGCCGTCGGCGCCGAACGGCGACTTGATCTTCAGGCCGCGGAGCGCCTCCGCGATCTTCTTGCCGTCGGCCGAATTCGCTTTCTTGGACGCTTCCGCGAGCAGCATGACCGCCGTCGCATTCTCCCACGACCAGTTGGTGGGATATTCGTTGTATTTCGCCTTATAGGCATCGCCCCACGCGGCGTTCTCAGGCGTTGCCGGATAGGTCTTGATGTAACGGTTACCGGAGTGAATGCCCTTCGGCAGGTTCTTCACGACAGTCAACGCGGTGTAGTCGGCCATGTTGACTGCGAACACTTCCATCTGGCTGAACAGCGCGTAGATGTTGGCCTGGTCGATGTAGGACGTGAGGTCGCCGCCCCACAGGCAGGAATACAGCGCCTGCGGCTTGGCCTGCAGGATCTTTGTCACGACCTCGGTGTAATCGGGCTGGAACAGCTTTGGCCAGGACTCGCTGATGATCTCGATGTCGGGCGCGAAGCGCTTCAGATATGTCACGTATTCGCCGGTGGTATCGCGGCCATAGGCGTAATCGGGCGAACAGGTTGCCCATTTCTTCAAGCCCTTGGCTTTCGCAATGGTCGCGGCGTAGCTGCCGCCGACGATCGAATCATGCACGCCCTGGCGCGCGGTGCGGAAGGCGTTCGGAATGTGCTGCTTGGGGTCGGCGGTCAGCGCGGAAGTTTCCGAATTGGTGTGAAGACAGAGCACGCCCAGATCGCGCGCCACCTCGTGCACGGCGAACGCGCCCGACGACGCTTCCGCGTCGATCAGGATTTCGCATCCGTCGGTGTTGACGAGTTCGCGTGCGACGCGGGCGGCTTCCTGCGGCTGTCCCTTTGAATCGCGGATCACCATCTCGATCTGGCGTCCAGCGAGACCGCCGGCAGCATTGACCTTCTCGACTTCCAGCATCACGCCATTGCGCGATGAGGTGCCAAGCTGCGCCACGCGGCCGGAGAGAATGGTCGGCATGCCGACCTTGATGGTCTTGGCTTGCGCGCGCGCCACCCAGGGCGTCGCGAATGAAACGGCACCGGCGCCCATCATCGCCAACGTCGCACGTCGGCTTACGCCCGGTTTGCGGGTTCTCGTCATTGCTTCCTCCCTGTGGATTGGCGTTCCCAATCCGTGGCCGGAGATCGTGACGCCTCCGTATGCCCAGAGGATTTCAGAGCAAGGGGGGTGACGTCAAGCCAAATATGAATTACGAGTCAGAATTCATATATCGGGAAAGCCAGACCGAAAGCGGCGTTTCGAGCGGCAAATGATCAACCTTTCGAGCTTCATCGCTTTTCACGCCCGGCGGACGCCGGAACGCTGTGCGCTGAAATACCGCGGCGAGGATATCTCCTACGCCGCGTTCGATGACCGCATCCGGCGGGTTGGCGGCTGGCTCGCTGCGCGCGGGATCGGCCCCGGCGACGTCGTCGCGGTGCTGATGCAGAACAGCACGGCCTTTCTCGAACTGGCATTTGCGACCAGCCACATCGGCGCGGTGTTTCTGCCGATCAACTATCGCCTGTCCGCAGATGAAGTCGGTTACATCGTCGCCAATTCCGGTGCGCGCATCCTGATTGCGGACGAAGAACTCGCAAGGTTTGCCGCAGGCGGCGCACCGGTGGTGCTGCTCGATGCGTCAGCGCAATCCACGGTCACACGGCTTGCGCCCGACATCGCGCCCGCCCCGATGCACGTCCGGCAGCCGCGCGACCTGATGCGGCTGATGTACACGTCAGGCACCACCGACCGCCCCAAAGGGGTGATGCTCACTTACGAGAACCTGTATTGGAAATCGGCCGATCAGACGCTTGTCTTGGGATTATGCGCGGAGACGCGACTGCTGGTGGTCGGTCCGCTCTATCACGTCGGCGCGCTCGACCTGCCGGGTATTGCGGTGCTCTGGCATGGCGGCCTGCTTTCCATCCACCGCAACTTCGAGCCCGAGCAGGCGCTCGCCGCCATCGAAGCCGAGAAGCTCAACGCCGCCTGGTTTGCGCCGGTCATGACGACCGCGATCCTCGCCTGCCCGACCCGCGACCGCTACGATGTCTCCAGCCTGCGATGGGCGATCGGCGGCGGCGAGAAAACCCCGGAAGCACGCATCCGCGCCTTCTCCGGCTACTTCAAAAATGCCCGCTACATCGACGCCTATGGGCTGACGGAGACCTGCGGCGGCGACACTTTCATGGAAGCCGGCCGCGAGATCGAAAAGATCGGTTCTACCGGCCGCGCCATTGCCCATGTCCAAATCGAAATTCGCGATGACGCCGGCAACCGGCTGCCATCAGGCCAGAACGGCGAGATCTGCCTCCGCGGCCCCAAGGTCACGCAGGGCTATTGGAACGATCCCGGGAAAACCGCGGCCGCGTTCTTCGGTGACTGGTTTCGCACCGGCGACATAGGCTATCTCGACGAAGATGGCTTTCTCTATCTGACCGACCGCAAGAAGGACATGATCATCTCCGGCGGCGAGAACATCGCCTCCTCCGAGGTGGAGCGCGTCATCTACGAGCTGCCGCAGGTGCGCGAAGTCGCCGTGATCGGCATGCTGGACGAGCGTTGGGGCGAGAAGCCGGTTGCGGTCGTGGTGCTTTCGGATGGGGCCACGCTGGATTTGCCTGATCTCATCGAACATTGCCGCACGCGCCTCGCCAGCTTCAAGGTACCGAAGCAACTTATCATCCGCGATCATCTACCGCGCAATCCCTCGGGCAAGGTGCTCAAGCGCGTACTGCGCGCCGAACTGGAAACTCACGCATGACGCAATCATCGCAAGCCGCACCCGGTAAGGTCACGAAGTTGAACCGCGTCGAGCGCAACGCCTGGACCAAGCGCAGATTGTTCGACGCCGCCACCAAGATCGTCGGCAAGTACGGTTACGCCGAAGCCTCCGTCGCCCGCATCACCGAGGCAGCCGGCGTGGCTCAAGGCACGTTCTACAATCATTTCGAGAACCGCCAGGAACTGCTCGATCAATTGCTGCCGAAGATCGGCATCGACATGGTTCACTTCATCCGCGAGCGCACGGGCACCGCAGATGCCGCGAGGCAGGAGATCGAGCGCTTCAGCGCCTTCTTCGATTTCATCCGCGAGGTGCCGGAGTTCCTGCGCATCCTCAACGAGGCCGAGTATTTCGCACCGGTCGGCTACCAGAAGCATCTCGATAACATCGCGACCGCTTATGTGCGCATTCTCAAGCGCGCCCGCACGGCCGGCGCCATCGTTGATTTCAGCGACGAGGAGTTCGAAGCCATCGTTCACATGTTCATGGGCGCACGCGGCTACCTGAGCCGGCGATACTCATACGCTGGCGGCGCGGTCACGGCCGCGCCCGACCACGTCATCTCCGCCTACCGAAAGCTGGTCACGCGCGGGCTGTTCACACCGGACAAAGGCAACAGCCATGACCGCTGAAGGCATCGTTCTCGTCACCGGCGGCTGCCGCGGCATTGGCGCCGCGACCGCAACGCTTCTCGCCGGACAGGGCCGGAAGGTCGTTATTGTCGATATTGCGCCAGAACCGCTCGCGGAAACGCAAATCATCCTGTGGCCCACACCCTTCGATGTCGCGAGCGAAAGCGCTGTTGTCAGCGGCATCGCCGATATCGAGACCGCCCACGGCCCGATCACAGCTCTGGTCAACGCCGCCGGCGTGTTCGGCAAGATGCACAGAATCGAACGCGTGCGGATGGAGCAATGGGACCGCGAGATCAATATCGACCTGCGCGGCACGTTTCTGGTGGCCCGCAACGTCGGCGTGAAAATGGCCGAGCGCCGGCGCGGCGCGATCGTCAATGTCGCCTCCGTTGCCGGCATGACCTCAGGCCCGATCCACGCCTATACCGCGGCGAAGGCCGGTGTCATCCAGATCACGCAGACGCTGGCGGCCGAATGGGGACGCAGGGGCGTCCGCGTCAATGCGGTCTCGCCCGGCTTCACCCGCACCGCGGCGCTGGAAGCCGGCATCGCTTCGGGCGCGCTGAACAAAAAGTGGCTCGAAAGTCCGACCGCGATGAACCGGCTGGTCGAGCCGATCGAAGTCGCGCAGGCCATCGCTTGGCTGCTGTCGCCGCTGAGCAGCGGCGTAACCGGAATCAACCTTCCCGTCGATGCCGGTTATATCGCCGGCACCACTTGGGCCGCCTATGGCGGCTTGCCGGAAGCACCAGGCGCGTAAACGAGGACACCAGCATGAATATCGAGCTGCCGCGCAAGAAACTCGATCTGTCATCGGCCATCGCCGAGGGCGATATCCGCGTCCTGCTGATGGTGCTGGTGCACATGACCGGCGATGCGCGCTGGCTGGAACCGCCTTACAGGCCCAAGCGCGACGTCCGCCTGATTCCGGATCCGCACGCCGGTCTGCCTCCGGAAATCCAGGACGAGATCCGCGCGGCCGTCTTGCAGCTGTTCGCCAACGGTGAACCGAAGCCCGTCATCACCGATCCCGGCAATGAATTGATGCTGAAGATGATGCGGGCGACGCTCGGCGAAGACGTGGCACCCGAATATGCGCCGCTGATGCGCGAGGAAATGGGCTTCATCCCCCGGGAGGCGCGCTGGACCAAACCGCCATCGGACGACAAGCTGGCGCAGCAGCACGTGCTGATCGTCGGCGCCGGTGTCTGCGCCATCGCGCTCGGCGTCGCCCTTGGCCGGCTCGGCATCCCCTACACCATCGTCGAGAAGAACGACGAACTCGGCGGCACCTGGTATGTCAATCGCTATCCCGGCTGCGGCGTCGATACGCCCAACCACTCCTACTCGTTCTCATTCGGCCCGCGTAATCCGTGGACGCGCTATTTCGCCCAACGCCAGGAATTGCTCGACTACCTCAGGAAGGTGGCGCTTGAATACGACATCCGAAAGCATCTTCGCCTCAACACGGAGCTGACATCGTCGCGCTGGGACGAGCGCAAGCGACGCTGGATATCGACGTTGAAGACCGCCAATGGCGAAGAGATGTTTGAATCGACCACGCTGGTCAGCGCGATC
This sequence comes from Bradyrhizobium sp. RDI18, assembly GCF_043203335.1. Taxonomy (NCBI): domain Bacteria; kingdom Pseudomonadati; phylum Pseudomonadota; class Alphaproteobacteria; order Hyphomicrobiales; family Nitrobacteraceae; genus Bradyrhizobium; species Bradyrhizobium sp. RDI18. The sequence continues at coordinate 3,228,088 of NZ_JBICRN010000008.1, forward strand.
GGTCAACTCAACGACCCCCACCCTGCGCACTTCAAGGGCGAGGAAGATTTCAAGGGCGTGATGCTGCACTCCGCCCTGTGGTCCGACGACATCAAGCTCGACGGCAAGCGCGTCGCCGTCATCGGCACCGGCGCTACCGCCATGCAACTGGTGCCGTCGATCGCCGACCGTGTGGCGTCGGTCACCGTTTATCAGCGTACCGCGCAATGGGCGCGCCCGGTCGCGGGCTATTCCGATCCCATCACCGAGGGCGCGCAATGGCTGCTCGCGCACCTGCCGTTTTATGTGCAGTGGTACCGCTTCAACATGTTCTGGCGATATGGCGACGGCCTGCTGCCGTTCCTGCGCAAGGATCCCGACTGGCCGCATCCCGAGCGCGCCGTCAACAAAGGCAATGACCGGCATCGCGAAGAACTCACCAATTTCATCCTCTCGGAGTTGAAGGATCGCCCTGATCTGATCGAGAAATGCGTGCCGACCTATCCGCCTTATGGCAAGCGTATCCTGCTCGACAACAACTGGTTCAAGACGCTGACGAAGCCGAATGTCGAACTGGTCACCGACGGGATCGACCATTTCGCGCGCGACGGCATCGTCGCCTCCGACGGCAAGTTGCGGCCCGCAGACATCATCGTCATCTCGACCGGATTCAAGGTCACCGAAATGGCGGCTCGCCTCAACATCACGGGGCGCGATGGAAAAAATCTGAAGGCAGCCTGGGCCAACGACAATCCGACCGCTTATCTCGGGCTCACCGTGCCGGACTTTCCAAATCTTTTCGTGATGCTCGGCCCCAATTCAGGTCCCGCACATGGCGGCAGCGTGATCTTCCAGTCGGAGTGCCAGAGCCGCTACATCTCGGCCTGCCTCGTCGAGATGATCGAGCAAGGCATCGCTGCCATCGATGTTCGTCCGGAAGCGCACGATCGATACATCGAGAAAGTGGATGCCGAGCACGAGCAACTGATCTGGACACATCCCGGGATGACGACCTATTACCGCAACAAGCAAGGTCGGGTTTTTTCGGCGATGCCATGGCGGTTCGTAGACTACTGGGCGATGACCCACGAGCCTGATTTACACGATTACCGCCACACCAAGGCCTGACATCCAGTGCCCGCGGGAACCCGGCGGATGTTTACTTGACACCTGCCTTCATCTGCCGCAGCATTTAGCACGCTGCACCTGTAGGACTCGCGGAGCATTGGGCTCCCCGCTCCGCAGGCATTGGCGGTTCGGTTAGATGATCGAGGCGACACGCAGCGGAAGCGGACGTATCGTCCGTTGGCCAACTCTTGGAGAGGAGCATGACGCCACCGGATCAGACCGGTGACCTTGCTCAGCGCAAGGTCCAGGTGCGGTTGAGGTCATAAGCAGCTGCCAGCCTCATTGCACCTTCAACAATCCAAATCTATCCGCGGGACTGGAGCGCAAAGGCCACGCGCAAGCCGGATCCTGAGAACATACTGGTGTCTACCAGAAATCCTTCGCCTATAACGAAGATGTAGGGCCCCGCGATGCTCTTATGCACCGGGGCCCATTCGTTTTGGCGGGCTCATTCATTTTGGAATGTCAAAACCGCGTCGCATGGTTCCGTGCTCTACTCGGATCGGAGATACTGATCCGATGGGACAGGGCAACGCCATGGATAGACCGCGCGTCCGCATCTACACCGACTACAAGAGCCCCTACGCGTTCGTCGCCAACAAGCGGCTGTTCGAGCTCGAGGAGATTTACGGCGTCGAACTCGAATGGCTGCCCTACACGCTGCGCATCCCGGAATTCATGGGCACCGTGGAAGAGCGCACGCCGCATTTCTGGCGCAAGGTGCGGTACGCCTATATGGACGCGCGCCGCTATGCCAACGCGCAGGGCCTCATCATGAAGGGTCCGCGGCGCATCTATGATGCCTTCTATGCCAGCGCCGGCATGCTGTTCGCGCAGCGCCACGGCCTGTTCCGCTCCTATCATGACACGGTGTTCCGCCGGTTCTGGAGTCATGATCTCGAGATCGACGAACTCTCCGATATTTCCGGCGTGATCGCCTCGCTCGGCGGGTCGTCAGAAGAATTCGAAGCTTACGTCCACGGCCCCGCGCGGGCAGAACACGACCGCATCATCGACGAGGCGGAAGCGCTCGGTGTGTTCGGCGTGCCGACCATGGTTTTCAACGGCGAATTGTTCTGGGGCGGCGATCGCATCGACATGCTGATCGAGCGCATCCGGAACCCGGAATCGATTGCAGCGGCGCTCGGCAGTCGTCACCGGACATGAGATCGCAGACAAGGGCCGAGACCCCGCACGAACTTTGGGCGGAGCCTGCCTGTAATTTGATCGCACATATCGTCGCCAGATCGCCGATGCTGACGTCAGGCGTAGCGACAGGTGCGTCCGATGAAGACATTCATTCGCGTCGTTGAATTGTGGGTGCCCGACCGAACCCGCACCCGCCTGGAGTTCGGCGGCTGCCTTTGCAGCGACGAATATTCGGAGTTCAAGGCTGTCAGCGAGAACGCGCTGTTTGCCTATGACGAAGGGCTGCCCGGCAAGGCCTGGGCTTGCGGCCATCCCGTCATCCTCACGAAATTTGCAAACTCCTATTTCAAGCGCACGGATGAGGCGATCGAAGCCGGATTGACCTGTGGCGTGGCGCTGCCGGTCTTTGCGGGCGAATTCCTGATGGCCGTGATGGTGCTGTTTTGCGGCGACGACGAAAAGCACGTCGGCGCGATCGAACTCTGGCACAACGATCCCGAGAAGTCCCACGAAATGGGACTGGTCGACGGCTATTACGGTACCGCCGACATGTTCGAGTTCAATTCACGGCATACCAAGTTCCCGCGCGGGTTTGGCCTGCCCGGCCGTGCGTGGAAGGCGGGCATGCCGCTCATTATCAAGGACCTGCACAATGCCAGGAGTTTCCTTCGCTGGGAGGAAGCGAGCGAAATCGGAATCAATTGCGGCGTCGGCATTCCCTACACGACCCCGCCGGATCAGACCTGGGTCATGACCTTCCTGTCCGCGCAGGCAACGCCGATTGCCAGACGGTTCGAGATCTGGGTGCCGGATCCGTCGCGAACGGAATTGGTGTTTCAGTCCGGCGATTGCAGCAGGAATGCCGATCTGGCCTCGCTTTATGCCGAAAAAGACGATACGCAAGGGCGAAGGCAGTATCGGCGGCGCTTGGGCGACGGGAATGCCCGCGATCAACGAACATCTGAAGGTCGACGGTTCCGTTGCAGCGCAGACGGCGCGCGCAGCGGGCATGAACCAGATCGTCGTTCTTCCCGTGATCGAAAACACCCTGCTCAGGGCCGTCTTGGCTTGGTATCTCTGAAGGCGCCTTCAAAAATTCAGCGCGGCGCACGTACACGACAACGGCGCAGGGTCGTGTCCAAGAGATGGTGATTAAAACGAATTAAATATTGCTACTCGAGGCGGCCCCAGTTTTCTTTCCAGAGACTGGGGCCGTTTCACTAGATCCTGCGAGCCGTTCCCGCCGATCCCGTCGGCCCGTCGGTATTAAGCTACTAATTAACCGGAACTCACAGTTATTCAAGGATGCCTTAAGTTGGGCGAACCTGTGGCTGAAATGTCATAGGGGAATCCGGTTCCCTTTGCTAGTTTGTGCCCGATTTAGCGCAGTTATTGAAGCGTTTAACATCAAGTTTTTTCAAGTTGGGTGGGGACGGGGGCAAATGAAATCGTCGTTTTGTGCGGTCGCCAGCGTGCTTTTGGCGACAGCAGCGCCTGTGGCTGCGGAACCCTTTTCCATTAATGATGCATTGAGGCAGGCCACTCTCACGAATCCGGGCGTCGGTGAGGCATCTGCAAATCGGCGCGCAACAGAGTCGGAACTCCGCCAGACACAGAGCACATTGCTGCCACAGGTTCGGGTGGAGGCCCGGTACGGTCCTGAAAAATTCGACCAGAGCGCTGCGGTCGTGAGCGGTTCGGCGTTGCCGGTTCCCGCACCCGGAACCGGCACTTGGCGAAATGGAACCCAGGGGTCGGTTGTCGTACGACAGGTACTGTTCGACGGATTTGCCTCCATTCATGACATCTGGCGGCAAACGGCCAGGGTTAACGCGGCCGCCTTCCGGGTCCGGGAACGGACAGAGCTCATCGCGCTGGATGCAGCGGAAGCCTATGTCGATGTCGTCCGGTATATGAGGCTGGTTGATCTCGGGCAGCAAAACGTTGCCAACCACGAGCGGATATTCTCCAACGTGCAATCCCGCTTCTCGGGCGGCCGGGCCGGCGAAGGCGACTTGGAACAGGCGCGGGAGCGCGTGGAAAACGCGAGGGCGACGCTCGCGGAGTTTCGAAGGAATCTGGAGGAGGCCCGCGCCAAGTACCGCAAGGTCGTGGGACTGGAGGCGTATAATCTGCGCTTCCCGGCCCCGCTGGCGGGGTTGCCGAAAACCAGGGATGAAGCGCTGGCGATCGCGGTTCGCTTCAATCCGACCATCAGGGCCGCGCAGGCAGATGTGGACGCGGCCAAACACGCTTTCCGGGTCACGGACGGCGCTTTCGTGCCGAACCTCTCGCTCGAGGGCCGGGCGACCCACCTCGACAATACCTACCCGTATCTCGGCGTTACTCACGACGACTATAGCGGCAAGGTCGTGATGTCCTGGGACGTCTTCCGCGGCGGCCAGGATAGTTGGCGCCGCACCGAGATGGCCGAGCGTCACACCGAAGCGACCATGCGTCACGCGCGGTTGCAGCGGGACGCGCTGGAATCCATCGACAAGGCTTGGGCTGCGCGGACAGTTACTGCAACACGCGTTGCGGCCTTGACGCGTCAATTGCAGGCGGACCGGAAAGCCATCGCGGCCTACGACAAGGAATACGAACTCGGTCAACGGTCGTTGATCGATCTGCTCAATGCGCAGAACCAGTATTTCAACGCGGCGGTCTCGCTGACCTCTTCGCGTGGCGTCATTGTGTTCGCCGACTATCAGATGCTGGCGGCGATGGGAACGCTGCTTGAATATCTCAAGGCTCCTCCTCCCGTGGATGCCGCGCCGATCGACCTGGCGCCGCTTGGCCTGCCCGTTTACAAGTTCCCGACGCCACGCCTGACCTTGCCGCAGACCGGATCAGAGCCGCTGCGTGTTGCAAATGCAGCCATCGACGCTTCCGCAGCTCCCTTGGCCTTTGCCGCCGCGGAACCACGGGAAGGATTTAGCGACCGCTGGCCGCGTGGGGCAGCCACAGCACGGATGCTCGGAGCGCCGGAATGGTTCGCCCAGAAGCATGGCCGTAGCCCAAGCCAAGCGGTCGTCGCTCACGTCGACCCGACGGCGCAGCTATCGATGTCGTATGCTTCGGCGCATGAGGGCAAGCCGTATTGGCTGCTGTCGGCCTTCCCCTCCGAGAAGAAGTAAACGACAGATTATCTGAGGTGAGAAGTTAATATAAGGCGCGGTTAATGGCGCCGGAAGTGTCTGCTAATTAACTGTCTGAAAGAATAGCCGAATCCAGCCCATGCTTCGGACGGCGATTTATTATATTCTGACGGCTTATTAGCCGCGTCGGTTGCGCGTGTCTTATTTACTTTACTGATGATCAGAGGCACTAGGTTGTTCTCCCGGACCTCCAAACAGGCGCAAGCCCGGCCGGCCGAAGACGAAGCGGACGGGATCGTTAGCGCCGCCGACGTCCATCCGCCACGTCAGGACCCCCTCGCAGCGTCTCTGACCTATCTGGCTGCCCATCATGGCCGAGCGGTAAGTCGCGAGGCGTTACTGGGCGGGCTGCCCATCCTTGATGGACGGCTGTCGGTCGCCCTCTATGACCGTGCCGCGAGGCGCGCCGGACTGGAAACGGAGGCGATCAAGCGGGACATCCTCGACATCCCCGCCATCGTTCTCCCTGCGGTCCTGATCATGAAGACCGGCAAGGCGCTGATCCTTCTGGGAATCGATCAGGCTAGCCAAAGCGCCAAGATCCTAGACCCAACGAACCAGCCTGCCACGCCGCAGGTTCAGAGCATCAAAGCGCTTTATGCGGATTACACAGGCTACACCTTCCTGGTGAGAGCCGCGGCCGAAGCCAATGCACGAGCGGTTGCCGCAGGAGATCTTCCCCGGAGCCATTGGTTCTGGTCGGTCGTCAAGGTGCATTGGCGCAGCTACGGGCACGTCGCCCTCGCAGCCTTTCTGATCAACATGCTCGCGCTGGCGACGCCGCTGTTCACCATGAGCGTGTACGATAGAGTCATTCCGAACGGCGCGCTCCCTTCTCTGGTCGCGCTGGCGATCGGGATGGGTATCGCGATCGTTTTCGACTTCGTGCTGCGCACCGTGCGGAGCCGCATCATCGACATGACTGGAAAGACCGCAGACGTCGTTCTCGCCGCCAACATCTTCGAACACGTGATGGCGGTGAAGATGGCGCAGCGTCCAACCTCAGTCGGCATCATCGCCAATCAGCTTCGTGACTTCGATTCGGTTCGCGAGTTCTTCACGTCCGGCAGCGTGGTCTCCGCGACGGACCTCGTTTTCGCCGTGCTCTTCATCGCCATCCTGTTCACGATTGCCGGTCCGCTGGCGTGGATTCCGCTCGTGATGCTGCCGATCATGATCGCGCTCGGATTTACGATGCAGCGTCCGCTCGACCGCGCCATAAAACGAATGCAGGCCGAGTCCGCGGCACGCCATGGCGTGCTGGTGGAGTCCCTCGCGGGGATGGAAACGGTCCGTGCAACAGGCGCCGAGGCCCGGATGCAAACGGCCTGGGAACGGTCGGTCGCAGCAACCGCGCGGTCGGGAGAGGACGTCCATTTCTGGTCGTCGCTGACATTGACGAGCGCGAATGCGGCGCAACAGCTTACCAGCCTCCTTCTGCTCATCGTCGGTGTGTTTCTCATTCTCGACGGCAAGCTCAGCGTTGGCGCCCTCGTTGCTGCCAATATGCTGGCTGGCAGGGTTTTGGCGCCGATTGCCGGGATCGCGTCCGTCATCACACGCGGCACCCAGACATTGTCTGCGCTCAAGTCGATCGACCGTATCATGTCGCTGGAACGCGAGCGGTCTCCGCAGCGCGCCTATGTCGCCCGCAAGATCGAGCAGGGCCGCATCAGCTTCGAAAACGTCAGCTTCTCGTATCCGAACGCGCCCGGCAAAGCGCTCGACAAGGTTTCCTTCAAGATCGAGGGCAGCGAGCGAATTGGAATTATCGGCCGTGTCGGCTCCGGCAAGACAACGGTCGGACGTCTCCTGCTCGGCTTCTACGAGGCGCAAGAAGGACGCATCCTCGTCGACGGCGTCGACTCCCGGCAATATGACCCGTCGGACCTGCGCGCCGGCATCGGATTTGCGATGCAGGACACCGACCTCTTCTTCGGGAAGCTGCGCGACAACATTGCACTGGGCAAGCCCGAGGCGACGGACGAAGAGGTGCTTGCTGCGGCACGTTTGTCCGGCGTCGAGAGCTTTATCGCCAGCCATCCCATGGGATACGACATGCCCATCGCCGAAGGTGGCCGCAGTCTTTCGGGCGGGCAGAAACAGGCGATCGGGCTGGCGCGCGTGCTCATCAGGAAGCCTCGCGTGCTGTTCCTGGACGAACCCACCGCGCATTTTGACGTGCGCAGCGAAACTGAATTCCTGGAACGGCTCAAGGGCATGCGCGGAGAACAGATGACCATCATCATCTCCACCCATCGCCTTTCGCTTCTCGGAATGGTCGATCGTCTGCTGCTGTTTGACAATGGTCGGCTGGTTGCAGACGGACCGCGGGACAAGGTCCTCGCTCTGCTGCAAGGCAAGCCTGCGGCAGCTCCGCCCGAAACCGTGGCGCAACCCACTGTCGCGCCTCGCGCAGCCCTGGTGCAAAATCCCAATGCCGGCATCTGATTTTGCCTTCGCCAATGACATCCGTGCGGCAGCAGCAATGCGCACACCGCGAACCTCGCGCATGCTCTTGCAGGCTTTCCTCGCCCTGCTCGTGACGTTTCTGGTCTGGGCGCATTTCGCGGTCCTCGAGGAAGTCAAACGGGGCAATGGCCGCGTCGTGCCTTCCCGCCAGACCCAGGTCGTCCAGACCCTTGAAGGCGGTATCGTCGGTGACATCCTCGTTCAGGAAGGCGCCATCGTTAATCAGGGCCAGTCGCTGATGCGAATCGACGACACCAAATTCGCGTCCGAGTTTGGTGAGATCAGGGAACGACGCGGTGCGATGGCGGCGCGCGTTGCACGACTGGAGGCAGAGGCGCGCGGACGAAGCGAGATTACGTTCCCCGAACAACTCGACCAAGTGGTTCCGGCGGTAGTCGCTACCGAGACCAGCGTCTTCAAGATGCGTGGACAAAAGTTGGCGCAGGATGTGGACGTCCTAAAGCAACAGGTAACCAGACTGACGGGCACGCTCAAGCTTCTGGAACGCGAACTCGAACTCACCCGCAAGCTCTATGAGCAGAAGGTCGTACCCGAGATCGAGATGCTGCGGCTCGACCGCCAGGCCACCGAAATGCGCGGGCAGCTCGCCGAGGCACAATCGAAGATCGCCAATACCCTTGCGTCCTTTCGATCGCAGGCAGACGAAGATCTGGCCAAATCAAAGGGAGATCTTGCGGTGCTCGATGAAAACATCAAATCCGCGCAAGATCGTGTGCGACGCACTGACCTGAAGGCCCCGGTGCATGGCATCGTCAATAAATTGAACGTGACGACGATCGGTGCGGTGGTTCAGCCCGGCGCCAATGTGATGGATATCATCCCACTGGATGACACGCTGCTGGTGGAAGGCCGCATACGGCCCCAGGATATCGCCTTCATCCGCCCCAATCAGGACGCGGTGGTAAAGCTCTCGGCCTATGACTCGTCGGTGTACGGCTCGCTAAAGGGCAAGGTGGAGCGGATAAGCGCCGATACTATCGTCGATGATAAGGCGGCCGACCGGTCGGAGCGCCAGGAAACCTTTTATCGCGTGATGGTTCGTACCGATAAAAACCATCTGGGCACGACCAAAAACTCTTTGCCGATCATTCCCGGCATGGTCGCCACGGTCGAGATCCTGACCGGCGAGAAATCCGTGCTCGATTACCTTCTCAAGCCGGCCCGTACCCTGCGGGACGAGGCCATGCGCGAGCGGTGAGCATGTTGCTTAACGGAACGTTGCTGTCACCCGTTCAACTTTGAAGTGATTTTGAAGCATCCGAAAAACCGGCGATTGACCGCCTTTTCCGACATTCCCTCTATCCTTGCCTCCCCTTAACTCACCATAAGCGGCGAAGGCCGCAGTTTCCGTCCCGATAACAGATTGGGGCGGCCGATCGACGCAAAGACGTTGACTGACGCTCCTGACAAAGGGGACGTCATGACGCCGCGCGTAAAACTGCGGAGCCCACGCTCGCATGCGTTGGCCGCGGGGATCGTTCTCGCGCTCTGTGTTGGCGCTGCATCCGGCGCATTGGCCGCCGAGGATGCGTCGCTGGAAGAGGCCGGGGCAGGTCTCGCGCCGGGCGGCGACCAGGCGTCGCCGGCGAAATTCTTCAGCATCAATGCCGTCCTTGCCAAGCATGATCGTCAGCGTGGTCGGAGCATCACCGATGGTGTCCGCCTCGCCGCCCTCACCCCTTCGAACACGGCAACGGATGCGCTGCCTGCGCTTAGGGAAGCACCCGCGGCAGGTGCCGAACCGTTCGGATTGTTCACATTCCGCGCGCCCGACGGCCTCCTCTGGCGCAAATGGCGCGGCGTCGAAGCCGCCATGGTGAAGGAGCAGGCTATCCTCGATCATTGCCGGGCGGACGCCGGCAATTGTCCTGCCCACGCCGCCCAATTCCTTCGGCTCGTCAACGCGGTCGGGGCGAAGTCGGGACGCGACAAGCTTGATGAGGCCAACCGGGGCGTCAACGCGGCCGTCCGCTACGTCAGCGACCTCTCCCAGCACGGCGAGCCCGATCGATGGAGCACGCCGCTTGCGACGTTCGCCTCTGCGAAAGGCGACTGCGAAGATTATGCGATCGCGAAATATGTCGTGCTGAGCGCTGCGGGCTTTGCCCGCAACGACCTGCAGCTCGTGCTGGTCCGTGATCGCGTGGTTCGTCAGGACCATGCGGTATTGGCGGCACGTGTGGACGGCCACTGGCTATTGCTGGACAACCGGTTCTCGACGTTGATGGCGGATACCGAAGCCACGCGCTTCACGCCGCTGTTTGCGATCGATCGTCAGGGCGTTCACCTCTTCGCCACCCCCTATGCGGAGCGACCGCTTGTAGGCAGCGAACTCGAGGCGGCGCCGGCCGCGGCCGTCAGCGGCAAGGCCATTGGCGTCGGTGCGCCCGCCGATAGCGCATCCGGGCTGAACACCCTGCCCCTGCTGATGTAGCGCATACGTTCCGCGCCCATCGGAGCGGCAAGAAAAAAGCCCGCCGGACCGATCCGGCGGGCTTCTTCAATTCGGAGCGTCAGCTCAGAGACCCGGCTGCAGATGAGCCGTATCCACCGTCCCGCCGGCCTGAATGACGGCAAGAGCCATCTTCGCAGCCGCTGCCGAGGTGTCGCCGAAGGCGTCGTGCGTGAGCGGCTGGTCCACTGTGGTGAAATGCGTCAACTCGCCTTCGCCTTGCGAGCCCAGCCCCTCCGGCGGGAAGCTCAGCTCACCATGGCCCGGCCCAAAGTCGAGGATCTGATCGAACCCATGCGGCAGCTCGTGGTGGGTCGTATCGGCCGGAGCAGATGCCCCGAGCGACGCATCGAGATCGACCTCGACGAAGGTGCCGGTGGTGCCGTCCGCGTAAGTAAACGAGCCGACCCCCGCAATCGTCTGCCCGTCGATGGGAGCACCAGCCGTCGTCGCAAGATCGATGCTCTTGATGCCGAGGTCGCTGAGCTTGGTCAGTTCGCCGCCCTCGCTGACGCCGTTGTGGTTGGCGTCCTGCCACATCACGAGATCGCCAAATGCCTGATCCTTAGCGTCGATCACGCCATCATCGTTGCCGTCGAGGCTCGCCAGCGCGGCAATGCCGTCAGCGAAGTGACCGCCATTGAAGTTCGGCGTGAACAGCTCGTTGCCGCTTTCGATCTTGCCGGAGCTGTCGAGATCCAGGGCAAGAATGCCGTCCTGGCCATCGGCGGTCCAGGCGATCTGGTCTTGTGCACCATCGCCATTAATGTCGAACTGGACCCCGTCGCTGATGGAGCTGAACGAAATGCCGTGAGCTCCGAGATCAAGAACTACCGGATCGACGCGCCCGTTCCCGATCAGCGTCGCGAGGCTGGTCCCGCCACTGGTCAGGGTAACATTCTCCAGATCGACCAGGATATCGTTATTGTCGCTCTGGCTACTGGCCACCTGCTCGTAAACATAGGTGTGGTTGACGCCGTCGATCGTGGCCGTGAAAGCTACCGTAGCGCCGCCGCTGCCCAAATCGTTTTGCCGTAGATAGTCGACTACAGCAGCGACATCCTGGATTGAATCAAGCGTGAGCGCGCCACTGAAGGTGTCCGCATCATCGAACGTGATAATGCCGTTCGAAATGGCGTGCGATCTTACCTGATTTCCGCCGATCGTCAGGTCCGAGTTGGATCCGTTCGTACCCGCCGCATTCGAGGCAGCAAAAGGCGTGCCGTTGAGCGTTAGCTTGTCAGCAGCAACATTGAAGTCCTTGATAATATCGTAGCCGGCAATCGTTCCGCCGTCTCCGCTGCCTCCGATAGTAACCGCAGATTCGCCACTAAAGATGCTAAACGTATCCCCGCTAGCACCACCAAACATGATGTCGCGCCCGTCGCCACCGTTAAGTGTATCGGCGAGATTGTTACCGATCAGAACGTCATTTCCGTTATCGCCGTTAAGCGCGTTGGAAGCCCCAGACCTACCGATCAAAATTTCGTTGGCGTTACCACCGGTCAGGGTCGTTGCGCTCGTCGATCTGTTGTCGATCGTCACTGTGACAGCCGCCGTCGTGGCAGATCCATCAGTGGCCTTATAGGTGAACGAGCCGTTGTTCCCGCCGTTCAAGTTGCTTCCATCGTCCGTAAACGTTACAGAACCGCCGTTGCCTGTCCCGGTCGCATGAGAGGTCGTACCGCTGGTGCCTGCGCTGACCGCAGTAACATCCAGTACGTTGTCCAGATCGGTGTCGTTGGCTACCAGCGCCCATTCCGGGATCACGACGGCTGCATTGTTGCCGACATTGGTAATGACCGTATCTGCGGCAGCAGTCGGCGCATCGTTCACCGCGGTGATGTTGATCGTCGCGGTATCGGTGGCGGTCAGCGAGCCACCGCTGCCGGTGTCGCCGGTGTCATTGACCAGCAGCGTCAGCGTCGTATTCGCCGGCGGTGCATCCACATTAGCGTTGTAGACGATCGTACCGCCACTTCCGAACCATCCGCCATTGGTATCGGTGCCGGCCAGCAGATTGTTGAGCTCCGCGAGCGTCCCGGTGACCGTGACAGAGGAGGTCCCGCTGCCGGTGATGCTGTCGACGCCACTGTTACCGGCCCCCACGGTCAGGGTTCCAGTTCCGACCGACAATGTCATGGAGATGACGTTGCTGCCCGCATCGATGTCGCCCACCGAAAGGCCGGTGTTGTGGAGGTTCAGGTTCGTTTGCTCTGTTGCGCTGTAGGAAGCCAGCGTAATCGTCGCCGTCGGCGCGTCGTTCACCGAATTGACAGTGACCGATGCCGTATCAGTTGCGCTCGAGAACGCAGAACTGCCGCCGTTGGACGAGGTGTCCACCTTCGTGCCGGCGGTGCCGGTGCTCTCATCCCACGCGCGGAACGTGATGCCGTCCGTCACGGTGCCGTTGAAGTTGGCGGCCGGCTTGAAATACAGCCGGGTACCGGCATCTGCTGCAAGCAGCAGCGCGCTGGTGCTGCTGACCGCTCCCACCGCAGCCCAAGTGACTCCATTGTTGGTCGAGTAGTACCAGGTGCCGTTCGCACTGTTGGTAGCCGTGATGGCAATGCCGAGGCCCGGGCCATCTGCATCCGTCACGTTATCAAAGCCGCCGCCGCCAAGCGTGCCTACGGCTCCGGACGGCGCAGGCGCATCTTCATTGACGGCCGCGATGACCGGTGAATCCGTGGCGTCGAGAACCGGCGCTCCGTTTACATTGTTGACGTTGATCGTCAGCGTCGAGCTGGCGGTATCGCCGTCATTGTCCGTCAAAGTGTAGGTGAAGGGACGGCCGAAACTGGACGTGATTGTGGACGGCGGCGTGTAGGCATAAGTGCCGTCATCCAGATCAATGACGAAACTCTCGCCGGCGCTGCCGGTGAACGTGATCGTCAACTGGTTGGTGGCGGCATTGAAGGTGGCGGTGTTCGACCCCGAACCCGACGTGGTGATCGCGTCAGTCGCAGGGTTGTAAGTGTAGGTCTTGCCGCCGATTTCGATCGACTTCACATATCCGCCGTCAGCACCGAACGACGTCGGAATGCTGCCGTCGATCACCGAGCCGGTGATGGACGGATTGACCGTGCCGGCCAGCGTCGACTGGAGCTGATTGAGGTCGGTGACGATCAGGGCATCCGTATCGGTGCCCGTGCCGCGCCCGTCATAGGCCAGCGGATCGAGGTAGGTGCTGTGCGCCGAGGAACCCAGTCCGATCGCGAAAGATACGATGTCGTTGGCGTTGACGAAGTTGACCCAATCCGTGAGTTCGTCGCCGGACACTTGTTCGCTCGTCGGATCTGGTTGCCCGTCCGAAATGAAGTAGGCGACATTGCGCACACCGGCCGTCGTCAGCTTGCCCGCATCATCGAAGGCGTCAGGCGCAAGCGCCGTGGCATCGTCGTAGTCGGTGCCATCATTCGCCGTCAGGCCATCGATGTAGGTCTTTGCATCCGCGACCGACAGCCACACGCTGCCCTGCTTTTGCGCGGAGTCGTTGAACTTGATGATCTGGACCCTGACGTCGCCAACGGCGTCATACTGGTCGAGCAATTCCTTGGCGGCGGCCTTGAGCAGGTCGAGGCGCGTTGCGTAACCGGATACGCCTGAACTGAAGTCCATACTTCCGGAACGATCGAGGATCAGCAGGATGTTGGTGTCCGAGGATCCCTCGGTCACGGTCTTGACGATCGGCGCTGCGACCGGGATGTCATCATCGATGGTGATGGCCAGCGTGCCGGTAGCCTTGTCGGCGATAGGCAGCGTGGCATCCTTGACCTGGTAGGTCAGGTTGACGGTCGCGTCGTTCTCGTTGCCGCCCGCATCATGGAGAACCGGCTTCAGCAGCGTGAACACATAGTTGCCGTTGCCATTGTCCGACCCGCCATCCACGACGACCGTGAAGATCGCGCCGCGCGCGGCGGACGATGCGGTCAGGGTATTGTTGGTGGCGTTCCAGCTATACGTAACGCTCTCGGAACCAACCAGACCCGTCGTGCCGTCCATCGGCGCAAAGTTGATCGGATCCGAGGCCGCCTTGCCGTCCGTGTTGTAGTTGTGCAGCAAGGTACCGCCGGCGGTGATGGCCTCCCCGGACAGGTCGTCAGCGAAGGTACTGCCGGCAATGCCATTCGGAAGACCTTCATCGTCCAGCGAAGCCGAGGTGTTTCCTGCGGTCGGCAACGAGTTCGTCTGGACGCTGCCAAGCGTGACGGTTGCCGTTGAGGTATCGCCGTCGCCGTCCCTGATCGTATAGGTGAAGCTGTCAGCACCCGTGTAGCCAGCCTCCGGCGTATAGGTGAAGGTGCCGTTGTTGTTGTACACGACGGTGCCGTGCGCCCCGTTGGTGACGGTAACCTGGCCGGTGAGCGGCGAATTATCCGTATCGACCCCATCGGCGCCGTACTTGTCGTTACCCAACAAGCCGGTCAAGAGCGTCGCACCGGTGATGGTCGTTGCCCAGGTGTCGTTCACCGCTGTTGGGGCGTCGTCGACGATATTGATTTTGATCGTCGACGTAGCAGTTTCGCCGTCGCTGTCCGTAGCTACGACGCTCAGGTTTTCGGGCAGGCCGTTGTTACCCTGCAGCGAAGCATGCTGCCCGTTGTCAACAAGCGTGTAGCTGTAGCTTACGGTGGTGCCGTCGAACGCGGTTACTGCAAACGTATTCCCGGTTGCTGTCGTAAACGAAGTGGCGGTAAAAACTCCGTTCGTGACGATGGCGTGACCGTCAATCGTCAGGCTGTTGAGCCCGTCGGCCGCCGCAATAGTAAATGTTCCGCTCTGCGTGAGGTTTCCGGAGTCCGGGCTCGAGCCGGCCGACTCGCCTACGCCACGGCTCGCCAGCAGATCGTTTTCATGGACGGTGATATCGCCGTCTTCGCCGTTGATCCCCGAAATCGTGACGCCGTGATCGGAAATGCCGATCGTCAACGTGGCGGTCGAGACATCCCCATCGCCGTCGGTCAGCGCATACGTAAAGACGTCGTTCGCAACAACCGGCGACCCGTCGAAACGGGTATAAGTGTAGTCGCCGTTCTCGTTGAGAACGAGCGTGCCGTACTGGCCGATGACCTGGAAGTTTTGCGAGCCGTCCGGCGTCGTGACAGTGGTGACGCCGACGACGCCCGTAACTTTCGCGCCGTCTGCGCCAAGCACGTCTGCGCCGAAATTGGTCGTGCCTACCCCGGTGATGACATTGCCAGTAGCCGTCGCATTGTCGGCGTATGAAAAATCATCGAAACCGAAGTAACCGGGACCGTCGACTACAATCTTGTCGACGCTGCCCAGAGCAGAGAGATTTACATAGGTGGGCCCGCCCGCTGCGCCCTGATGGATGTCCTGGGTAAAGCTGCTGACCAGAACGCCATTCACATAGCCGGAAATGGCAATCGTCATCGGCTCAGAGCCGCTCGACGAGAACCAGGCTCCGAGTGCCGTGAACTTGCTGCCATCGGCGTGGGCGATAGTGATTGGGTCGCCCGCAGTTCCGGTATAGCCCGGCTGCTCCACGCCGTTCTTTTCACCGATGAAGACCAGGTTGCTGCCCGAGTGCGGGGCATAAGTCGCGAACGGCCCGGAGCCCGCCGGATTGTGAATACCCGTCTGAATGAAATTGAACCCGTGATAGGGCGACGCAACCGGCGTCTCGCCATTCTCGCCAAGCACGACGTCATCGAAATTCAGGGTCTGCACGGCACTTGAAACGGAATCGATATCCGCGTTCGCCACCGGAACGTCGTCGTCGACACCGACCGTGAAGCTGCCGTTCACCGCGTCACCGTCGGAATCGGTCGCGGTATAGTTGAACGTCAGGCGGATGTCGTTCTCGTTGTTGCCCGTAGCGTGGTCGAGTTGATCCTTCAGCACGACGCGGAATGCGCCGGCGCCTTCATCGGACAACGATACTTCAATGACGGTGCGTCCGCCGGCAACGCCAGTCAGGATGGTGCCATCGGCATTGGTCGAGAAGACCACCGCCTCGCCCATCGAGGTGAGCGCGGACACGCCCGACACGCCGACGCTCGCATTGGCGAACGTCAGGCTGCGATCGCCGACACCATCCAGATGATCATGGGTCAGCGTGCCGAACGAACCCGAATTGATGTCCACGCCGCTATCGAGGTCATCGGCACCCCACTTGATGTTGAGGTAACCTGTCGACGTCGTCTCATTGGCGTCGCCATCCGTGTTGGCAACGTAATTGTCGCCCGCTTGAGTGTCGTGGCTACCGAACGCGAGCGGTCCTGTCAGACCGTCCTCGTCGACGAAGGTCACGGGAACGAGGCTGACATTGTCGATATAGGCGCCGAGCGAATTCTCCTGGCCGGCTCCTTGGAAGCCGAGCACATCGCCCGCGCCGGTCCCGATCACGCTGACGGTGATCAGTTGCCAGACACCCGCCGTCACGCCCGTCGAGTCGATGGATTTCACCACCTGCCCGTTCCACAACACGTTCAGGCTACCGCTGTCGGCGTTACCCTCGTTGGGACGCGGCGAATAGTAGAACGCCAGTTCATAGGCCTCGCCGGCATGCGTACCGCCGATCACCTGCTGAATGATCGTGTTGGTGTGGCCGGAATCGTTGTAGTGGTCGCCGCCGGACAGATTCCCGCTGCTGAGATCGGAATCGAGCTCGATCAGCGCGTTGCCGTCCTGTGCGAACACGCCGCCGACATTGCCGGTCTGCACTTCGAACGGCACATCACCGTGTGGGCCGGCCGGGCCGAGATTGGCCGAGGTCCAGCCAGCCAGTGAGTGGTAGATCGACCATTGATTGTTGCCGAGACCGTGACCAACTTCGAAGCTGCCGTTGACGACGAGATTGTTCGTCGCGGCCACCGGTCCAATGATCGGCATATCGTCGTCGATCGAAACCGAGAGCGTGCCCTTGACGGCATCGCCGTCACGGTCCGTGACGGTGTAGGTCAGATTGAGCTTGATGTTGTCTTCATAGGCCGTCTGCGTACCGCCGACATTCGGATCATCATGGACAGGATGATCGACCTGACCAAGCAGCGAGAAGCTGTACGCGCCTGTCGACGGGTTGACCTGAATCTTGAACGCAGCCGTCGCGAACGCATGCGACGGCGTATCGGTCAGCGTCGAGGCATAGAGGGTGTTAGTCCCGGCATCCCAGAAGTACTGAAGCGCCTGGTTGCCAGCCGTAATCGCATGATTGCCGGCATCGACAACCGCAAATCCGTCCAGCGGCGCGAAGCTGATCGTGCCCGCCTCGTCCGCGCCGACCAAGAAACTCAGCGTGCCAGTCGCCGGCGACACCGATGCGGCATCGTCGCCCGCAGACGCGGTGTCGTGGTTGCCGGACGCCAGATCGTCCTCGTCGACCGTTACCGTCGCGTTCGGTCCGGTGACCGGAATATCGTCCTCGATCCCGATCGTGAACACGCCGCCACTGGTGGTCGTGGTCGAGGCATAGGAGAAATTATTGACGCGGATCTTGTCGCCATCCGCAAGATCGAAGCGAATGACGAGATGGTCGAACGTCCCGGACGGGTCGATCGTCACCGCGCTTCCATCGCCGGGCAGCGTCAGCGTACCGCTGTCATAACCCGCGCTGCCGGATACCGGCACGCCGCCGTGATAGGCGACCCAGGAAATCGTTCCAGTGCCGCTCCCATTGATGGTGAAGCTGAACGAGTCGGTGCCGGCTCGCCCAACAATGAAGCCCTGGTTGTCCTGGATCAGGTTATTGCCGATCCCGACGCCCTGCCCGGAGACGTTGAACGAGGCTGCATTGTCACCAGCCGTATTGACGAAGCTGTTCGCAGCCGTGCCGGTGAACGTCAGGCCGTCGAACGTCACGCCGCCCACCGTATAGGTGTCGTAGTGTCCGGGCTGCAGGGTTAGCGGGGTGGTCACCGTCGTTGTGGTGGTCGGCCCCTGGAGCTGGATTTTATCACCGTCCTGATCGGTGAACTGGATCGCGCCCGTAAAATCGAGGATCAGCTTCTGGTTGTCGTCATTCGCCGGCGCGTTCGGCAGATGGTCGATCTGGTCCTTCAGCGTGAACGTGTAGTTGCCGTTCGGCTGGACGTCGAGCGTGAACACCACGCGGTCGCCGCCGGAGAATCCGGCCGTACCATCGCTGTCGACATAACCGGTCAGCACCGTTCCCGAGACGCTGTAGAGCACCGCAGCGCCCTTGGACGTCACCGCTGTCAGGCCGGCCGGATTGGCGAGCAGCGAGAACGTTCCCTGCTCGTCGGCGCCGACCGAAACGAGCGTCGCCAGCGATCCCGTCGCGACGGTGGTCTGGCCACCTTCGGCATTGCCGATCGACTGATGATTCGAGTTGGCGTCGGTCAGCGCATCTTCCTGAACCGCACCGGAAACCGAATTCTGGGTCTGAACCGGGATATCGTCCTGGACGGTGATGGTGAAGCCGCCGGAAAGCGTCACGCCGTCACTGTCGTAATCGACGAAGCGTACCACCGACGAGAGATTGATACTGAGGGTGTTCTCGCCATTGCCGACGGCATGGTCGAGTTGGTCCTTCAACGTGAACGTGTAGTTGCCGTTGGACTGGATCTGCAGCGTGAACACGGTGATGCTGCCCGCCTTGGCGGTCAGCGTGTCACCCGAGATGCTGTAGCTCAGTGCGGTGTTGTGAGACGTCAGGTTTTGGTTCTGCAGAGCGGAGATGCCGCTGCTATCGAGAACGAACGTTCCGTTTTCGTCCGCGCCCACTTTGAAGAGCGAGGTCAGCGAGCCGTTCGCAACTGCCTTGCCGCTCGAGCCGTCTTCGTTATTGCCGACAGAATTATTGCCGCTGTTGGCGTTGGTTAGATCGTCTTCTTCAACGGTCGCAGTAACGGACGCGTCGCTGACCTGGATCGGAATATCGTCCCGGATCTGGATCGTAAACGCACCGGTCGCCAGCTTGACCGTGTCGCCATCGCCGTCGGTAGCGATGATGTATTCGGACAGATCAAGCGCTGTCGTCAGCAGGTTTTCGGTGTTGTCACCGTTTTGGCCATCCAGCGACGGATGATCGATCTGGTCCTTGAGCGTGAAGACATAGGAACCGTTGGACCCGACCGTGAGCGTGAAGACCTCGCGATCGGTGCCGGCCTGGTAACCGGAATTCCCGCCCTGATCGACGTAACCGCGCAGCGTATTGCCGTCGGATACGATCAATATGTCGCCGCCCTTGGACTCCAGGCCGGTGTTGATCGGGCTGTTCTGAACGACGAGATCGAATGCCGTTGAAGCCGGACCATCCGCACCGAAATTGACCAGCGCATTCAGCGCGCCCGCGGCAATGGCCGAACCCGTGCCGGTGGTCTCGCCAGTACGATTTGCATCGAGATTGCCCGTGGGCAATCCGTCTTCATCCACGGCAACCGAGATCGTGGCCCCGGTGATTGTCGGGCCGTCATCCTCAAAACGGACTTTGCCAGAAATATCCGCCAGATCCCTCGCGGAGTCGCCGTCACGATCGGTGACCGTAACGGTGGCAAAAACCTTATTGCTTGCGATCGCAACATACTCGTCCGCGTCGCCGGTATTACTGTGTTCCAGCGAGACGTACTGGACTACTGAAACCTTGCCGGTGACCGGATCGATCGCGATCGCAAACGCCGCCGGGTCGCTTCCGGTGTTGGTCGTGCTCGATCCAGAGTCCGGACCGTCATAGCGGCCGACGATCAGATCGCCTTCCTTGAACAGGTAGATGTCCTTGCCATCGGTCGTTTCGAGGCCGGAATTGGTGCCGTTTCCACCATTTAAGGTGAGCGAAAATACCTTGGAATTCGAGCTCGCCGAACCGTCGGCGCCGAAATTGGTCGAAACCGTCAGCGCCGCGCCGTCACTCTGCGCAAATCCGATCGCGCCATCGATCTTTTGGGCGTTCGTAAGATGCGGATCCGAGCCCTTGTGGTGAACATTGGCGAACAAATCCCTGACCGCCTGTACCGTCGTATCGTCGTCGGATGACTGAACGTCCGGCGTCTCGTCATGAACAACGGAGAAGCCGCTCGCGGTATGTACTTCGACCGACGGACCGTCATCGAGGAAGGTGATCAGCTTGCCGATATTGACCGAGTCGGACGACTTGTCGCCGTCGGAATCGGTGACGGTAAGCGTAGCAATGATCTTGCCGTCGAGATTCTGCTGGACCGTAAGCGGGTCGTCGGGCGACGCGTCATTGAAATTAGTGCCGTTATCATTGGTCTCGTTGGAATCGCCACGGTCGTCATGCTTGATCGAGAGATATTGGGCGATGCTGACCTTGCCGTCGGAATCGATGGCAATCGCGAACGCAACCTTACCGTTGAAGGCGCTATTGGCGTCGGAAACCGTGCCGAGGATCAGGCCATCGGCGTTGACGGAAAGAACGATCTTGCCACCGTCGGTTACGAACAGGCCGGAATCCGTTCCGTTGCCGCCTGCCACGCTCAGTGAGAACGTGTGCGGATAAGGTGGATAGTCGGCGCCGATGGTCGAATCGTCGATAACAACAGCGAAATCCGACCGCGCATAGGCGATTGCGCCGTTGCCCGAATTGCCACCATTGTTGTCGCCCGGCACGTCCGGATCATCGCCGACGATACCCGTCGCTTCGAGCTTGGCGAACAGATTCCTGACGCTGCTTGCCGTCGTATCGTCCGCCTGGTTGCCTGGCGTTTCGTCGACCGTGACCGAACCCCAACCAGGATCGATATCGGCATGCGGAACGTCATCAGTCACGTTGATCGTGAACTTGCCGGTCAAGGCGACGGTATCGCCATCCTTGTCGGTGAAGGTGACAATGGAGCCGAGGTCGATGTTGGGAATTGAGTGCTGGACGCCATCATCGAGCGGGCCGGAGCGCAGATCACTGTTCTGGCCGCTACCCTCCGCATGAATCAGTTCGTCATACAGGCGGAATTCATACGCGCCGGTCTCGGTGTTCAGCGTCAGCGAGAAAACCTGGTTGCCATTGGGATTGGGCTCGTAGCCCGTGACGATGATTTCGTGGGAGTCAACCGGGCCGTTGGAAATCGCATAGGTCAGCAGCTTGCCGTTCTCGCCATCTCCTTGGGCGGATTGCTTCGAGTACAATCCAAGCGCGGTCAGCTTCGCAATGGCGTCGGACGAAAAACCGAACGTGCCGGTCTCGTCGGCGCCGACCGAAACCAGGCCCGCCAGCGTGCCCGACACGATCGCAGCGCCAGTGAAATTCTCCGTGGTGGAGCCGTCGGCGCTGCCGTCGTTCGGACTGGTGCCCTGTGACCACCGCGTGAGGATATCGTCCTCATCGACCGTGCGGGAAATCGAGGCGCCGGTCAGGACGGGGATATCGTCCTGAATCTCGATCTTGAACGTTCCTTCGCCCAGATTGATGTGGTCACCGTCACCGTCGGTGGCAACGATAAAGGCCGAAAGATCGAGCGATGTGGTGAGGATGTTTTCGCCGTTGTCGCCCTCAGCATTATTCAGCGTCGGGTGATCGATCTGATCCTTCAGCGTGAAGGTGTAGGAGCCATCCGCTCCGACCGTTAGCGTAAAGACTTCGCGATCGCCGCCCGAGAAGCCCGATCCGGCAACGCCGGTTTCGACATAGCCATGCAGCGTCGTGCCATCGGACACGATCAGCACATGAGCGCCCTGCGACGTCAGGCCGGAATCGACCGGCGTGGTCTGAACAGCCACCTTGAATCCTGTCGCCGCAGGTCCATCGGTGCCGAAATCGACCAGCGAGGCCAGCGAACCGGTAGCAACCGCCGAACCCGTTCCCGCCAGCTCTCCCGTGCGTCCGGCGTCGGCGTTGTGAACTGCCAGTCCGTCTTCGTCGACGGTGCCGATCACGCCACCCTCGCCGATTAGCACCGGACCATCGTCCTGGAAGACGATGCTGGACGTTTCACCGCCGGCGATCTGGATCGTCGCGGAAGATGTCGCGGTGTCGTTGTCGACGTCGGTGATAGTCGCCGTCAGCGTAATGCCAAGGCTTGCAAATACAACCTCGCCCTCATCCTGGTTGGAACTGAGCAGCGTGAGCGCCTTGCTGGAATCGAAATTGTTGCCGTCCTGGCCATGGTCGATTGCCATGTATTGGTCGATCACGAGTTGACCGCCCGACAGGCTGCCTGCGTTGACGAGCGTGACGCGGATCGCGATCGGACCATTGGGATTGTTGCCGACATGACCCACGATCTCTGTGTCACTGACCTTGAAAAGATAGATGGTGTCGTCACCGTACAGGCCGCTGGGATCGGTCACCTTCAGTGTGCTGGCGACGCCGCCAGACGGACCGGAGCCCCCCGTTAGCGAGAAGCTGTACTGATAGGTGGTCGACTTCTCGCCGTCCGTTCCGGGGTCCTTGACCACGCTGAACAGCGCCTGCAGCGCGCCCTGACCCTGCTCTTCGCCGCCCGCGGCCGTCTTCACTTCGCCGATCGGGACGGTGCCGGTCGGATCCGGCATTGTCGAGCCGGTATCATCAAGCGGCCCCGGGAAGCCGTCGGGATTGGGATCAAAGCCGATCGATTCATCGAGCGATAAAGGCGCGAGTTGCGCAGAGCCTTCGACCGGCTCGACCACCGATACGGAAATGGCCGGACCGTCATCGTCGAATGCGACGCCGATGGAATCTGCCGATACGTGCGTAACGACCACGCCGAGCGCATCGGTGACGACTTGCTGAACGAAAACAACGTCCGCGAGCTCGATCCGATCATTCGGATCGAGCGTGTTGCTGTGCTGAACGGCTTCGTATTGTGCGACGCTCAGCTTGAGGGAGACGGGATCCAGATAGAGCGCAAACGCGATTGCGCCGCCGGCGTTGGGAGTCGTGCCGTTCCCCTCACGCGCAACAATGAGATTTCCTTCCGTGAACAGGAAGATCTCATTCCCGGTTGCGGTCGCTTTCAGTCCGGTATCGACTCCGGCAAATGCGGCGCCGGTCGACGTGGTCAGCACATAGGCCACCGTACCGGGACCATTGGTGCCGAAGTTGACGTTCGCCGCGGCGATTTCGGACACAGCGCTCTGCGCCCACCCAATCAGTCCGGCCTGCTGGAAGACGGCCGGCAAGAGTGGATTGGCTTGATCATCTGCGGTGAGTTGTACACCGAGCGTCTCGTCATGAACCGTCAAGGCGCCCGCGAGCGTGAAGCTGCCCGAGGGCGCGACGTTCGGGGTGCCGTTGAAAGTCTCGGGAGTCAGGGCGAAAGTGCCGAGCGACTCCTGTCCGAGCAGGTCGAGCGGATTGCCCGTTGCCAGCGGATCGACGGAGCTATTGCTGAAGTTCGCGCCGCTGGCTTGGGCATTGCCGCCGCCCTCGCCGGCCGCCGGCAAAATCGACTGGTCCGTCGTGATCGGAAACAGGCTTGCGAATTCGCTGACCGAAACGTCGCGCCCCGGCGCCACTTCGATAGTCAGGTTCTTCAGGGCATCATGCCTTGAATCGAAAAACGGCTCGACTGTCACGGTCGACCTGTTGTCGAACAGGATGATCAACCTATCGCCGACATGGACGAGCGTGATCTTCTCGTTCGCGATCCCTGAAAAATCGACCTTGACCTTCTGGTCGTATCCGAGATTGACGACCACCGCCTGGTCGCCCATCGGCTTCGTCAGCTTGAAAATTCGGGGAGGTGAGGAACTGTTGGCGGGAGTGGAACCGGAAAGCTGAGCGACCTGAAATTGCGCGTTCATTAGTCTAAGTACTCCGCCAAAAAATGCGTTTAATTCAAGTTTGCAAAAAATATTCCAAACTTTTGACGTATTAGGCTATTGTTAACCGTATCTAGGGTCAACAAAATCAATTGGTTAACCTCCGCTTTTTGCCTCGCTGTGGTAAATTTGAAATGGCGGCAAGCGCCTTGAAAATGGCTTTGAAATGAGCGGCTTGCCTCGAACTGACCAACATTGGCGGCCGAGCGAGGACATCAGATGAAGGTTTTATTAATCACCGGCGCCCTGTTTTTCGCCGGCCTGGCAGGCTGCGCCTCGGCCCAGGAGCAGTCCCGGACGGTCGAGCGAACGGTCAAAAGCGTGCCGAACAGGGACACCCGGATCGGGGTCTACCTCAACGTGCAACCCGATTGCACATCCGGGCCACTGCCAACGATTCGACTGGTCAGCCCGCCCGCCTCCGGCAAGGTTGTCGTCAAGAACGCGAAGGTCAAGGCTACCAACTACAAGGCCTGCCTTGCGCTGGAAGTGCCGGCTTATGTCGCGTTCTACAAGTCGCCTGCGGATTTCCTCGGTAATGACGTGTTGACGATCGAGGTCAAGTATGCCGGCGGCCGTACGGAAATCCAGAAGATTACTGTGAACGTGATGAGGGCGGGCGGGGAGCAAAAAATCTAATCGCCACGATTTGATTGGTGAGCACCGACCCTGATGGCGAATTCGTCGGGCGATTGTCCTCAACGGTAAATCGCAAGGGCCGGGGTCGATCCAGGTTGACCAGCAGCAACCACCCCAAAGACACAGGTCCTGCCGGTGCACAACGGATTATCAGTTTGACGGTACGGCTGATTCTTGCTCTGTTGACTGCATTCTCTTTTTTACTCGGGGGCAGCCATGCGCGCCGCATTGGGCAAATTCGTTTTGATCACAGCTTCATTGGGATTCACCGCATGGGCGAGTACGCATCCGGCCGGCGCAGCGGACCTCGGTTTGATAGCCGCGGGGCCCGGCTCAATAGGTAATTGCTCCGAAATCGTTTTCACTTGCGAGAATGGCAGGCAGTATCCTCTCTGCCCGATTGCAACGAGCATCGTCGGTGAAGTCGTTACCGCATCGCTGCACACGGGCCATCGCGGGGGCATTCACGTTCGGTTGGTCCCGATGGGCGTCGGCTACCGATATGCCGGGCGCGGAGTATGGCTGGACGGCTTCCGCGAGAACGCGCTGCTCAACTTCGGAAAGCACAGCCAGGTCGCATGCACGATCCAGCGCTCCTGATCACGCACTGACTCCACGTAAAATCGGAGCCGAATAGGCCAGCCCCTACCCCTTTGTGCGGACTACGACGTGCGACGCGCGGGGGCGCATGTAGGCTTTGGGCTGGACAAAGCGTGCACAGTGATCATTCCACTGCTGCAACTGCCAATTCCACTTCAAGCATCCGGATTCCACTGCCGGATCATATCCCCAATCCAGCCGATAAGGCTCATCCCCGAAGGGATAAGGACCGCTGTAAGCGCTGCTGCTTGAAAGGGCCACGAGCGAAATGGCTGCGCCAACAATCGCAAAGAACGATTTTTTCATAAGAACCCCGATCTGGAGCGCACACGCCGAAGAGTGCCAAATGGCTTCACGCTTTTCAAGCGACGAGCAGTGGTTCGACCGCGGTTTCCGCCGGTCCGACGCAACTCTTGTTCTGCCTGATTGATATCGCCCCCGCCTATCATCTTCGGCCAACTGCGCAGGATTTAGATTTCACACGCGGTCAGTCGCGTTGCGGGATCAATCGGTCGTCGGTGCTGCAACTTTCGCTGCGGCTCGACTTCAACCGCGATAGCAGAGAGAAAGATGTCCGGGTCCAGAACATCTCTCCGCAATAACTCGCCCGCCAAAACCTTGACAAAGGAGAGTGCCGCGAAACCATTGTGCGAGGTATCACCAAATGAGCATGAGGTGGCCTGCGGACTCTCCAGTTCGTCTTGACGGCGGTTGAAGGCTGCGATCGCAGCGGCGGATTCTGAGCTCAAAGCAGCCAGCTTGCTAGCAGCGCACGCATTCATGTCCATGAAAAGGGATAGGACTTACTAGGTAGCTCGATCTCGAAAGCGTCGATACTTGGTTGGGACCGGCTCGGCCGGCAGTCCGTTCTCTCCCAGAATATCTGCGACCAGTTCATCCTTGACCACCTTCTCCATCACAGCTCGCACAAGTCGCGTGCGCGAGACACCGCGCTGTTTCGCAGCCTCTTGGAGATACTCAACTTCCACGGGGATAACGATATTCTTGATGGTCACGGCCAGTCCCTCGATGCTCCTTTGCTCTACTGATCTGCTCTCTGCTGACCAGCAATCTTGGCAAGAGTTGGAGAGGACGAAGGCAACCGTCGCCTTTCTGCTTTGCGCTACGCTCATGTGCATGGAAACATGCATAGCCACAAACTGAGATAGATGTTGGCTTGCAATTAACTTCGCCCTGACCGTGGGAAACACTCCGCTAACCCCAAATGGCCTCACGGCAGGGGCACCGAACATCGGCTTGTCATTTAATTTGTGGGAAATCGACTATACTTTACACGATCCAGGGAGCCGTATTAAATGAATGCCGACATTTAATCACGGAGCGAGCTGCGGACGTATTTCAACTTCATCCCGCGCGAGATTCTGTTCCGTCCGCAGGTATAGGCTAGCAATATTATGAAGGAGAGATCGAGCGAGGCAGATCGGCTGCCAGTCACAGTGCTCAGTGGATTTCTGGGCGCTGGGAAGACAACCTTGCTTAATCGCGTACTGATGAATCGCGAAGGCCTACGCGTTGCAGTCATCGTCAATGACATGAGTCAGTTGAACATAGACGCAGACCTGGTCCGCAACGGTGGTGCCAACCTTTCACACACGACCGAGTCGCTCGTTGAGCTCAGTAATGGTTGCATATGCTGCACGTTGCGCGACGATCTCCTGGTGGAGGTCAGGCGATTGGCCGAACAACGGCGATTCGATTACCTTCTGATCGAAGGAACCGGGATTGCTGAACCTCTTCCCATTGCGGCAACGTTCTCTTTTCGCGACGAAGCCGGTGCCTCCCTTTCCGATGTTGCGAGACTCGACACGATGGTCACCGTCGTGGACGCCCTGAGCCTGCTCGCTAACTATAGCAGTCGCGATCTGCTGCGCGATCGCGGCGAGTTGCGCGATACGTACGACCAGCGGACGCTCGTCGATCTTTTGGTTGAGCAGATCGAGTTTGCTGATGTGGTGGTAATCAACAAAGTGTCAGAAGCGACAGAGGCGACACGTGCGGAAATTCGTAAGGTAATTGCCGCACTCAATCCCCAGGCGCGCCGATTCGAGGCTGACTTCGGAGAAATTCCTCTCAAGGCGATTCTTGACACCGGCCTTTTCGACGAAGCGAAGGCTGCGACTCACCCGCTCTGGTATAAAGAGCTATACAGCCCCGATTCCCACGTGCCGGAGACCGAGGAATACGGCATATCCAGCTTCGTTTACAGGGAAAGACGTCCCTTCGATCCCGTTAAGCTGTTGTCGTTTCTCAACAAGCCATGGCCGGGCGTGATACGCGCCAAAGGGCACTTCTGGCTCGCCACGCGTCCGGATTGGGTGGGTCTTCTCTCCGTTGCCGGCATGCAGCGTCGGTGCGAGCCCATGGGCTATTGGTGGGCGACAATCCCGAAGCCGAGTTGGCCAAGCAACCCTCAATTTCAAGAACAACTCAACAGCCGATGGGATGGCGCTTGGGGTGACCGCCGTCAGGAACTCGTGTTCATCGGTTCAGATATGGACGAAGCGCAAATCCGAGCCTCGCTGGATGCTTGCCTTCTCCATTCGGAGAACGGGTTCGATCCGCAGAGCTGGCGTAATCTGAGCGACCCTTTTCCACCGTGGCATTATCCTGATCACGCGAACCAAACTGGCGTCTCCCTTCGTTAGCTAGATGCGAGTTCAATGCCTGCTGGCGCGAGACGTTCCACGGCGAGAACAGTCGGTCTAACTGGCACAATCACCTCGTGAGACGGCCGCCCCTTTTCGCTGTCTCAATCACGTCGAAGGACGCGCTTGGGATCACCAAGCAATCCACGATTCTCTGCCCATCCAATAACAAGCACGGCCCTCACACCCCCTCCTTCTTGGGGGACTTTGGTCTGGAACGAAAGCATCGCAACCTGGCCCACCCCGACGCGACCGAGCGGTCCTCGAACGTTACCGGAGTATACGCTGGCCTGATTCATAATCTCCGGTTGAAAAACTCAGCACGAAACAACCATAATGATTGCTCCAAAAATAGATATCCTACCGAACCAACCAATTCAGAAATCAAAGCTATTCGTCATTTGACGGAGCCCGGATCGATATATAGTTAATCACCAAAACTTGTTGCTCGACATAAGGAAACATTAGTATTAAATACATTTATCTCATTAATTTTTCCGTTTAATTAGACGGAAATTAAACATTGCCGGCGGGCCATGGTCTTAGCAATCATTGTGGATGACGAAGCGGCGGCGGCCAAGCGGCAGATCGAACGCTGTGGCTTGTCGAACCAGGATGCATGCTCGTTCACGGTCACTGCCCACCCTAACTTGGCTTTCCGGCGGTCCGCGATTGGCCCGTCCATTGAAGCTGTCGCTTCGGCATCCACTCAGTCATCTCGGCTACAGAGTTCAGAGCCTGTCATTCGTATTCCCCTCTCTTTGGCGAGGATATCATGAGGTCCTTGTACGAAGCTTCTGGTTTGAGCCGTATTGCTCTCGGATTGCAGGCTTGGCCACGCACAGGCCCGCGAGGCAATACTAGGGCGTCCGATTCAAGCGCCGAATACGAGTCGCTGTTCGCCGCGCGAAACTGGTGGGAATTTCCGAACCTCAACGCTGTCGGTATCGCGCCGTCCGCGTTCACTGAAATTGTAGAGGCCCGCTTTGCAGGTGTGACAGCGGTAGTCCGTGCGCCTGCCTCGGCGGCAGACGAGCCAGCAATGTCAGAGCCCGTCGTCCTCCTTGGCAGGGTCCCTTCGGCGGCGTTAGCTCCACCCCCGATCGGATCTTCGGCTCCGCCTCCGGCGGTTGCCGCCATTTGTGGGTGCGGCTACTTCCTGGCCCCAACACAGATGCTCGATCAAACAGCAGCCACTCTGGCGCATGTGCATTTGATCGGCCAGTTGCAAGGCACTCAAGTGTCCGGCGGGGCGAATTTCGTGTTGACCAGCCAGACCAGTGTCATGGGAGCTTCGGTCAGCGCCGATATGTCCACACAGAACGTTGCTCCGATCAAGGATTGGGCGTTGGTAGGAGGTCAGACTGGCCTCCCGACAGCGCCCGGCCCAATCGGAACTCTGTCTGGTTCGGTTACGACTGCAACGCAGGATATTACCGCAAGGGCCTCACCAGCGACCACAACGACATCGTCCAATCTCGCGGCCGCCGCGGCAACGTCCACAAACCCGATCGTTCTTGAGAATCAAAAGCAGGGCACCCCGCAGAGTGTGTGGGATATCGACGGCGCTGGCAGTTCGAATATCGAAGGTTTTGCCACCGACATCAGCGTCGATAATGGCAGCAGAGTTGACTTCAAGATCAATACGAACTCATCAAACTACCGGATCGAGATCTATCGCCTCGGCTACTACGGCGGCATGGGTGCTCGGTTGGTCACCACGATCCAGCATACGGGCGTACAAAATCAGCCTGCGCCGCTGCGCGACGCGGCCACCGGCCTGGTCGATGCCGGCAATTGGTCTGTCTCCGCATCCTGGGACATCCCGGCGGATGCAGTGTCCGGCGTCTATATCGCAAAACTCGTGCGCCAGGACGGCGTTGAAGGAGCCAATCATATCCCCTTCATCGTGAGGGATGACAGCAGCACCAGCGACATCATCTTCCAAACCTCGGACACGACCTGGCAGGCCTATAATGGATGGGGCGGCGCAAATTTCTATGGCGGCAATGGTCCCGCGACGGGTCAAGGTGGAGGACGCGCCTACGCGGTGAGTTACAATCGCCCGATTGCCACCAGGGGCAGCGTAGGCACTGCTTCCGGTCCGCAGGACTATCTCTTTGGCGCCGAGTACTCGGCGATCTACTGGCTGGAGCAGAACGGCTACGATGTCTCCTACATGGCAGGAGTCGATGTAGACCGTTACGGCAGTCTGCTTCTTAACCACAAAATGTATCTCGATGTTGGTCACGACGAATACTGGTCGGGGCAGCAACGCGCCAATGTCCAGGCGGCCCGTGATGCCGGCGTGAATCTGTCGTTCTGGAGCGGCAACGAGATGTATTGGCGCACGCGCTGGGGCAACAGCATCAGCAGCGACGCCACCGCCTACCGCACCTTGATTTCCTACAAGGAGACCTGGTCGCCGTCAGCGTCGATCGATCCAAGCAACGAGTGGACCGGGACGTTCCGTGATCCGCGCCTCAGCCCGCCGGCGGTCGGCGGTGGCATTCCGGAAAATGCCTTGATCGGACAGATGTTCCAGGTCGATGATGTCGGCGCCAATAATGGCGACGCCTTGCAGGCAATCACAATTCCCTACGACGACGCCAACCTGCGCTTCTGGCGCAACACCAGCGTTGCAAATCTTCAGCCTGGACAGACTGCGACGCTGACCGATAACTATCTCGGCTATGAGTGGGATGAAGCGCCCGACAACGGATTCGATCCCGCCGGACTGGTCCGGCTGTCCTCGACGACGCTTCCAGTCAATACCTATCTACTTGACTACGGTAACACAACCGGGGCCGGCGTCTCGACCCATAACCTGACGCTCTATCGCGCGCCGAGTGGTGCATTGGTATTCGGGGCCGGCACGGTCTACTGGTCGTGGGGCCTGAGCGACAACCACGACCTGGTACCAACTCCCAGCGACCCACGCGTGCAACAGGCGATGGTCAATCTTCTGGCTGACATGGGTATTCAGCCGGGGACGCTTCAGTCAGGCCTGGTCGCCGCTACCGCCTCTACTGACTCCACCGCTCCAACCTCCACCATCAATCCTATAGCAAGCTTCAGTGCGGGAAGTGTGGTCACGATTTCCGGCACGGCATCGGATCTGGGTGGCGGCGTGATCGGCGCCGTGGAGGTATCAACAGACGGCGGCGTGAATTGGTTTAATGCAACCGGTGACGAGAACTGGACCTATACCTGGTCGCCCCAGGTCGCCGGCACCTACACCATCAAGAGCCGTGCGGTCGACGATTCCATCAATCTGGAAACGCCTTCAGCAGGTCGCACGGTAGTCGTCACCGCTCCGTCTTACATTTCGCTCTTCTCGGGCTCGTCAACTCCCGCCACCGTCAATACTGTGGACGCAAGCGCGGTTAATTTGGGTGTGAGGTTTCAAACCTCGGTGGCCGGCGCGGTAAGCGGAATCCGCTTCTACAAGAGCAGCCAGGATACAGGCACACACCGGCCAGCTCTGGTCAAGCACCGGTACCTTGCTGGCAACCGCCACCTTTACGAACGAAACGGCGTCCGGCTGGCAGAGCGTGACCTTCTCCAATCCGGTCACGCTGACGGCGGGTGCCACCTATGTCGCCTCCTACCACACGAATGTGGGCCACTACTCCTCCAGCGTGAACTACTTCACCAGCAACGTGACGAGCGGTCCACTGACCGCTCTCGCCAATGGAAATGGCGTCTATACCTACAGCGGTAACGTCGCGTTCCCGACAAGCACGTTTCAGTCAACGAATTTCTGGGTTGACGTGATGTTCAATACTTCCACCGTCAACAACCAGCCGGTGGCAACGAATGATACCGGGCCAATTCTGACCCAAAATTTGGCCTCGACAATCGCGGCGTCGTCCTTGACCGCCAATGACAGCGATCCCGATGGCGATGCGTTAAGCATCATAGGAGTGGGCGCGCCGACGAACGGCACCGTCGTCCTCAACACCCAGCCCAATCCCCAGAACAACACCATCACGTTCACGCCCACCGCCGGGTATACCGGTCCGGCGAGCTTCAGCTACACGGTCTCAGACGGACGTGGCGGGACGGCGACGGCCAATGTCAGCTTGACGGTAGTGCCGCCTGGAGCGGCTCCGGTCAGCCTGTTTAGCGCGTCGGATACACCCGCGCAGACCAACCTTAATGACGGAGCCCAGCTCGAAGTTGGGATGAAGTTCACGTCATCTGTGGCCGGCCAGATCACGGCTCTGAAATTCTATCGCAGTGCGGGCGACACTGGCACCGACGTCCTAAATCTCTGGACTGCAACGGGCGCCCTTCTCGGCAGCGCGACTTTTACCAATACGGCAGCCAGCGGCTGGCAAACCGTTACCCTGCCGTCCGCGGTTTCGATCGCCGCCAACACCACCTACGTTGCATCCTACCACACGACCGGCGCCTATGTGGCGACCAACAACTACTTCAACACGTCCGTCACAAACGGCCCCTTGACCGCACCTTCCACGGCGGCGATCGCCGGCGGCAACGGTGTGTATGCCTATGGCGGCACCAGCACAACCGGCATCTTCCCGACGAGCACCTATGGCGCCGCAAACTATTGGGTCGATGTGGTATTCACGTCGACCAGCATCAACCAGCCGCCGGTTGCCAACAACGATAGCGGTTACACCACCACGCAGAACACCGCGCTGGCGGTTGCGGCCGCGGCGCTGCTCGCCAACGACACCGATCCGGACGGCGGTACACTGACGGTCACGGGCGCGAGCGGTGCTGTCAACGGCACCGTCAGCTTCAACGCCCAGACCAACGTCGTCACCTTCACGCCGACTACCGGCTACACCGGCGCCGCGTCCTTCAGCTACGCGATCGCCGACGGACAGGGCGGCAGCGCCACTGCAACGGTCAGTCTGACCGTCAATGCGGCAGCCAACCAGCCGCCAGTCGCAAACAACGATAGCGGCTATAACGCCATACAGAATACGGCTCTGACCATTGCCGCATCGGCTCTGCTTGCCAACGACACCGACCCGAATGGCGATCCGCTGACCATCACGGGCGTGAGCGCTCCTGTCAACGGCACCGTCAGCTTCGACCCCCAGACCAATGTCGTCACCTTCACGCCGACTACCGGCTACACCGGCGCCGCATCCTTCAGCTATGCCATCTCGGACGGCCGTGGTGGCGCGGCAACGGCAACGGCAAGTTTGACAGTGAACACGCCGACGGTGAGCTTGTTCTCGAGTTCGAACACGCCGGCGGTTCTCTCGGACCCCGACACTTCCCAAGTCAATCTCGGCGTGCAGTTCACATCCTCCTCCGCCGGCAGCATTACCGGCATCAAGTACTATAAGGGACTAAATGATACCGGCACCCACACCGGCTCGTTGTGGAGCAGCACGGGTACCCTGCTTGCGACCGCGACCTTCACCAACGAAACAGCGAGCGGCTGGCAGACGGTGACGTTCAGCAACCCGGTATCAATCACCGCCGGAACCACCTACGTTGCAAGCTACCACAGCAATGGCCGCTACGCGTACACCAGCAACTACTTCACCACTGCGCACGTCAACGGACCGCTCACGGCACCCGCAGCCAACAACGGCGTCTACACCTACGGCACGGGAAACCTGTTCCCGACAAGCACCTTCAGCGCCACTAACTACTGGGTGGATGTGCTCTTCAGCCCCGCGAGCGGCGGTGCCAACCAAGCGCCGGTCGCAGCGAACGACTCCGGATTCAGCGTCACTCAAGGCTCCACGGTCACGATCGCAGCGTCTGCGCTGCTCGCCAACGACACCGATCCGGACGGCGATAACCTGACGATCACTGGCGTCAGCAATGCCGTCCACGGCACCGCAAGTTTCAACGCCCAGACAAACGCCGTTACTTTCACACCCGACTCCGGCTATACGGGACCGGCCTCGTTCACTTATGCCATTTCCGACGGCCGGGGTGGTTCGGCGAATGCGTCGGCCAGTCTGACGGTCAACCCGGCATCAGCGAGCGTCGTAAGCCTGTTCAGCTCCAATCCAACGCCAAGCCTGGTATCAGTTAACGATCCGAACTCAGTCGAGCTCGGGCTAAAATTCCAGGCGTCCAGCAACGGCGACGTCACAGGGCTGCGCTTCTACAAGGGCCCATCGAACACCGGTACCCATGTCGCGCATCTCTGGACCAGTACCGGCACCCTGCTCGCCACCGCCACCTTCACCAACGAGACGGCGAGCGGTTGGCAGCAGGTGAACTTCGCCACACCGGTGACGATCACTGCAGGAACGACGTATATTGCGTCCTATCACACGTCAGGAAACTACGCCGCCGATCCCGGCCTGTTTAACTCGGCGGTTACCAACGGACCGCTGACTGCACCATCGTCCGCCACGAGTGGAGGAAACGGCGTTTACGCTTACGGATCAGGCGCACTTTTTCCGACGAACAGCTTCAACTCCACGAGTTATGGCGTCGACGTTCTGTTCCGTCCGCAACTTGTGGCCTGACAGGGAGAATTTGCTCGCTTCATCGGGGCTTCGGCGACTTGGACCAAGTCCTCGATCGCCCGGCTCCGATGGACGTCTCGCTGCCGAACGGCATGTCAGATCGATGGATTGCTGCCAAACACTGAGGAGTTAGTTCACTCGTCGGGCCGTTCGGATTTCGGCCGAGATGCTTCAATGCCGTAAAGTCGTGCGGGAGAGCCGAAGGCCTTAGCTCCTGGTGGTATATCCCGATTGACCAGCGAGTTTGCGCCGATCACCGCTCTGTCACCTACCGTCACCCCCATCTGAATGACGGCATTTGGGCCGATGTAGACCCCGTGACCGATTTTTGTCGGCGCGTAGTCGACCGGCTTCGCTCCAAGCGAGATCGAGCGATTCACGGTGTTGTGTGTGTAGATCTGAACACCAGCGGAAATGGAGCACCAATCGCCGATCTCAAGACCCCCACCCGATCCATCCAGAAGGCAGCCCGGGCCGATCCAGGTATTTCGACCAACGATGACGTCACTCAGGACGAGCACATTATCATACATCGTCGTGCCCTCTCCGAACCCATAGGCAGCAGCATTGTCATGCCGTTCGGAAAGCAAATCCGCGATTGACACTCTTCGATTGAACTGTCGTTTCTTGCGAGCTGCAAGAAGTTGAAAAAAGCGCCGACAGAGCGCCAACCATTCGTCAGCCTGTTCTTCGGTGATTCGA
The DNA here is from genome assembly GCF_043203335.1 of Bradyrhizobium sp. RDI18. Lineage (NCBI taxonomy): Bacteria > Pseudomonadati > Pseudomonadota > Alphaproteobacteria > Hyphomicrobiales > Nitrobacteraceae > Bradyrhizobium > Bradyrhizobium sp. RDI18. The sequence goes on from NZ_JBICRN010000008.1 coordinate 3,263,210, forward strand.
TGATCAAACCTTGAGTCCATGGGCTTCTGCGCTCTCCGCCTACGCATGAATGGGATCTCGACCTGAAACTACGCGTTCTGGCATGTCATGGGAATGGCGAAGTTGCCGGTCGTTGCACTTGGCGTCACAGCCCCTGGTGACCTGTCAAAAGAATTCGTCTTCCTGCGTATCCTTAACCGGCCAAAGTTTTCCGAACGCGCGGCAGCCCTTCCACTGAGGGATGCTTTTCGTCAATCCTGGACCTCCCAAGGAAATAGCTCTACGGCATCGACGTTAGTGGATTGCGACAACTTCGCAGCCAAGAACGGGGCGAGCTTCTCTGCGATCCTCTGCCGGTCAACTGTATCTCGCGACCGATCGCCTCGGAATACAGACGCTGCATATGGTGTTACGCGGCATCCTGCATAGGACTTGGCCGGACTCTGTTGTTGCGGGCACCAAGAGGGCTTGCCCATCCCAAGTGACATGGTCGAACAACCAGTGAATCACATTAAATATCTCCAATTTAATGTGAGATATTATATTGCGGCAATTTTCTCGGCAAGCTATCATTTAAATATATTATATTATCATTTAAAATTAAGAGCTTGTCTATTTTATGCTCGAAGAGCTCCTTGTCATTATTGGCTTGGAAGTGGTTCTACTCGTTTCGATCGCAGCGATGACGTTTCATCATAGGCGAATGGATGTGCTTAGTGGACGCTACTTTGCAAAAGATCAAAGCGATCACATGACGCCTGATTCGGGCATCGAGCGGCTCGAGTGCGAGCAAACGGCACGGCAGAAGGACGTGCTGACACCTCCGCTCGACGAGAGGTCAAAACCGCCTCTGCCCCGTAGCTCCGAACCGACACGTATTCGGGAGTTGTGGCGCTCTTGCATTCGCCGCCTTGCAGCCGCCCAGGTCTCGGCGCCGGCGGGTCGAGCTTGGGGTTCGCGGCGCGCGCAATCCATGTCGAAGGCTGACGTCTCGACCAGGGCGCTTGGCCAGGGCAACCAAACGCGCGCGGCACTCCCTGAAGGTATCAGAATATATGCGGTGGGCGACGTGCACGGCCGCTCCGATCTTCTGGAGAGGCTGCTGGCGGCCATCGACGCCGACTGCAAACAACGTCCGGCCCCCCGCCCAATTACCGTCTTTGTCGGTGACTATATTGACAGAGGACCCGACTCGCGAAATGTGCTCGATTTGCTGCTACGATGGCAGCAGTGCCACGAAGCAATCTTCCTTCGCGGAAACCATGAAACATTCCTGCCGCGTTTCCTCGCCGATCCACGCAGCTTGGACGAATGGCGACAGTACGGCGGTCTCGAAACCCTGCTTTCGTATGGTCTTAGACCGAGCATCAATCCTGATCGAGACGAACAGACCATGCTGGCGACCGAGTTCGCGGAAGTTCTTCCGCGAGAGCATCTCGATTTTCTGCAATCGCTCGACTTGACGTTTAGCTGTGGCGATTTTCTCTTCGTCCATGCCGGCGTTCGTCCCGGCGTTCCAATCCACGAGCAGACCGAGAATGATCTGCTGTGGATTCGTGACGATTTTCTCAACTGCGAACAGCCGTTCGAACGATTTGTGGTGCACGGCCATACACCAGTGAACGAGCCCGATCTGCGGCTGAACCGGCTCAATATCGACACAGGAGCTTACGCAACAGGGCGGCTTACCTGCGTCGTCATCGAGAACACTGCTATTATCCAGTTAGCCAGTGACGAGTTGGACGCAACGCTCAGCGCTCCTTCAATGCGTGCTGCGCCTGATCCTGCAAGGGCTTGAGCAGATAGGACAGCGCGGTTCTCGACGGCGTCTTGATAAAGACCTCGACCGGCATACCTGGCACCACCTTGGCCGATCCGAGCTTTGCCAGTTCCTCGGGCTTGAGCAGAACGCGAGCCGTGTAATAGCTCGCGCCAGTTCGCTGCTCCTGCGTGAGGTCTGCGGAGACCACCGCGACCTCCCCGTCAATCTCGGGGGTCGTCTTCTGATTGAAGGTCGCGAACCGGAGCGTCGCCAGTTGCCCGACATAGACCTGATCAATTTCGCGGGGAGCAATCTTGACCTCAATTGCGAGGGCGTCGGCGTCCGGCACGATAAGCATAATCTGCTCGCCCGGGGCGATCACGCCTCCGACAGTATGGACCGCGAGCTGGTGAACTCGGCCGGACTGAGGCGCTCGGATGTCGATGCGATTGAGCTGGTCCACCGCCGCGATCTTTCGTTCAGCAAGTTCGGACAGCTTTGAGCGGGTTTCGATCAAATCCTTGCCGACCTCGGTTCGCAAATCCTGATCGATTTGGATGATCTGAAGCTCGACCTCGGCGATTTTTCCCTTTGCCTGCGCGATCATCCCGGCCAGTTGACTACGCTCGCCCTCCAGACGAGCGCTGTCGCGCTCCAGCGCGTTGAGACGGGCGATCGGGACGAGATTCTTCTGCCAGAGGCCACGAACTCCCTCCAGTTCCCCGAGGATGAAATTGACTTCTTTCTGCTTGGCCTCGGCTTGTCCTGTATAGCCCTTGATCTCATCCTGAAGCTGCGCTCGTCGCTCCTTGAGCTGAGACTTCTGCCCGTTCCGCGCCTGGCCGCGAAGATCGAATAACGCGCGTTCGGCAGCGATGGCTCGCCCGGCTTCGGAACGGCTGTCTTTCATCCTTTCCAGCAGCGCCTTTGGAAACGCAATCTCGTCGACGCTGTCCCGTTCCGCTTCGAGGCGAGCCTGGCGAGCGAGCAGTTCGTCGAGGCTCTTGGTGACGATCGTCGCGTTAGCAAGCGTCTGTGTTTCATCGAGACGAATTAGTATGTCACCCGCATTAACCTTGTCTCCGTCTCGGACCCGCAGTTCGCCTACAATGCCGCCAGTGCCATGCTGAACTTTCTTAACGCTCGAATCGACTACGACGACGCCTTGTCCGATCACGGCGCCTGACAACTGCGAAGTCGCCGCCCAGCCACCGATTCCAAACGTCACGAACGCCGTCATGATGATTCCAACGACAATGTACCGCTGAATCGAGTGCAGCGCCGGGGTTATCGCGCTGTCCATCTCGCGCCTCCCTGGTGGCTGTCCGCCACCACTTTGAGCGGCACAGGTGTCCGCAGCACGGTCCTGAGAACCTCCTCTTTCGGACCAAACGACTGCACTCTTCCATCGCCCACTACCAATACCTGATCGACGCCTTCAAGCGCTTTTGGACGATGGGCAACCACTACGACGATGCCACCGCGGTTACGCACGCTAGCGATAGCCTCGGTGAGAGCTGCTTCCCCCTCTGCATCGAGATTTGAGGTCGGCTCGTCAAGCACCACCAGGAAGGGATTGCCGTAGAAGGCGCGCGCAAGTCCAATCCGTTGTCGCTGGCCAGCGGACAAGGTCATTCCGCCCTCACCAACCTGCGTACTATAGCCCTCCGGGAATGAAAGGATGAGATCATGCACACCTGCAATCCGTGCCGCTTCCAGGACAGCGTCCGGAGTAGCTTTTAGATCAAATCGCGCAATATTGACGGCGATGCTGCCGTGGAACAGTTCGATATCCTGCGGCAGATAACCGATATGTCTGCCCAATGCTTCCGAGGACCACTGATCCAGCGCAGCGTTATCGAGCTTGATCTTACCGCGAAGCCGTGGCCAGACACCGACAAGCGCACGAGCCAACGTCGACTTGCCGGCCCCGCTCGGCCCAATGATTCCGACGGCCTGTCCCTTTCGCATCTGGAACGAAACGTCACTAAGGATCAACTTCTCTGAATCCGGCGCCGCGACATAGAGCTGCTCCACGACAAACGCCTCGGTCGGCGCCGGCAGCGCGAGCGGCTCCTTCTCCTTGGGCAGGAGTTCAAGCAACTGATCCAGCCGTTGTCCGGACTGACGTGCGGCGACGAATCCTTTCCAGTTGGCGATCGCCGTCTCTACCGGAGCAAGTGCCCTGGCCGTCAGGATCGATCCAGCAATGATGATGCCTGCCGTGGATTCCTGATTGATGACAAGGACCGCGCCAACGGCGAGGACCAGAGACTGGAGAAACGAACGAAGGATCTTGGAAAGCCCACCGAGTCCGCTCGCCACATCACTCGCGCTCTCGTGCGCCGCAAGGTATTTTGTATTGATGGACTGCCAGCGTTGCGCAGCTTGCCGCCTCATGCCCATGGCCTGGAGAACTTCGGCGTTTCGTCGCCCCTCTGCAGCGAGCGCGCTGCGTGAAACCGCCAATCGCGAAGATGCCTTCGCCGGCCCGCGCGTTCGCATCTCGGTCGCAACCGTTATGGCGACCAGCAGCAGTCCGCCTATTAGTGCGGTTACGCCGATCCAGAAATGAAAAAGAAAGCAGATGCCGAGATAAATTGGCATCCACGGCAGGTCAAACAGCGCGATCGGCCCGCCTCCCGAAAGAAAGCTGCGGACCAGATCAAGATCCCGCAGCGGCTGCATACCGTCACCATCGCCGCGCGTTTTCAGCGGAAGACGAACCAGTGAATCGAATACGCGCACCCCGAGCCTTTCGTCGAAGTAGCGTCCAATCCGCGCGCTGATCCTGTTTCGGACCAGATCCAGGCCGCCCTGAAATGCGTAGAGCACCGTTGCAAGCAACAAGAGCGCGACCAGGGTCGGTATGCTGCGGCCCGGCAGCACCCGATCGTAAACCTGAAGCATGAAGAATGAGCCGGTGAGCATAAGAAGGTTGCTCAGACCACTGAACGCTGCCAGAGCCCAGAATATCCGGCGGCACGACCCCAAGAAGACCGATATTTCGGATCGCGGCTCGTCGTAATCTTGCGCCGAGCGCCAGCGCGAGAACAGGCGCTGTCGAATGCCTTCGACCACCCGCTCTGCCCATTGAGTCAACTCTGAAATGCGCAAGCGCGAGCGCGTACGTTCCGCCAGAATCCCCAGGGCGGCGACAAATACCGCCCAATTCGATACTTCTATCTGCGCTAACTTCTCAGACGGGAGGATTACCCCCCGCCGTCCGAAATCAGTCATGGCACTTGCCCCTTGAACCATGCCCTTATTGAGGTGATATCCCCAAGGCCGATTAAATACCAACTCCGTTTTACAACCATTGCTTAGGCGAAGTGGAAGTCCTGACCACTCAGCGCACTCAGCTTGGTATTCTTCAGCGTGAGTGTATCGCTTCCGGTGGAAATGACGATATCCTGACCAACTTGGCTCGCGTGCGAGAGAACGCTCGCAAAGTTGTCGAATACGTTCTTGCTGAACTGGATCGTGTCTTGCACAGTTCCGCTCGCCACGAAATCCTTAATGACGTCGCGGCCGAAATTTGCGGCAAACACGAAAGTGTCGGCCTGACCGCCGCCAACCAGGATGTCATTACCTGAGGTGCTCTTCAGCGTGTTGCTGCCTGTCGAGCCAAGAAGCGCGCTGCCTGAAGTACCAACGACCTGGCCGCTGCTATCGATCTGCTTGGCAGTGTACGTATGTACAGCGTCGGATACGGCGGACGACGTCTTGAATGACCAGGTGCCGTCGGCAGCCGTAGTTACCGTTCCCAGCGATGCGTTGCCATCGTACAGCTTGATCTGACTGTTGGCATCGGCAACGCCTTTGATCGTGACGATGCCGCTCCAGTCCTTGTACATCGTGGTCAAACCGACAGACGCACCCGCACTAGAAGCACCAATTACACCGTCGCCATTCAGGTCCTGGTGGAAAGTCGTCTCCAGCGACTTCAGCGCGGTGCTGCTGCCCGACGAAACACCGATGGCATTGGATGTGAAGTTGCCGTTGCTGTCAGTGGCCCACACAAGATACTGGTCCGCATCATTGTATTTCCACGCGACTTGATATCCGCTTGACGTCTGCTCGGTACCGATCGGCGTCCACGCACCAAATTGACCGGCAGTCACCGCTGCGCCGTTGAGCTTCAGCGAGGGCCCCGTGCCTCCAGCCACAGGGTCAAGGAAGTAGTTGGCACCGGTCCCAATCAAGGTCGTCGAGCCGTACGACTCGATGACCGCCGTTGGCACACCAATCGTGCCGTCGCCGTTCAGATCCTGATGGAAGCTCGTCTCTATCGACTTCAGCGCGGTGCCGCTGCCCGATGAAACGCCGATGGCATTGGATATGAAGTTGCCGTTGCTGTCAGTGGCCCACACAAGGTACTGGTCTGCGCCCGTGTATTTCCACGCGATTTGATATCCGCTTGCCGTCTGCTCGGCACCGATCGGCGTCCACGCACCAAATTGACCAGAGACCACCGCTGCGCCGTTGAGCTTCAGCGACGGTCCGGTGCTTCCAGCCACAGGATTAAGGAAGTAGTTGCCCCCAATATTGACGGTGCTGGTTGAGCCAAAAGTCTCGATGACCGCCGTTGGCACACCGATCGTGCCGTCGCCGTTCAGGTTCTGATGGAAACTCGTCTCCATCGACTTCAGCGCGGTGCTGCTGCCCGACGAAACGCCGATGGCGTTGGATATGAAGTTGCCGTTGCTGTCAGTGGCCCACACAAGGTACTGGTCTGCACCCTTGTATTTCCACGCGATTTGATATCCGCTAGCCGTCTGCTCGGCACCGATCGGCGTCCACGCACCAAATTGACCAGAGACCACCGCTACGCCGTTGAGCTTCAGCGAGGGCCCCGCGCCTCCAGCCACAGGGTTGAGGTAGTACTTGTCACCACTCTGAACGAAACTCGTCGTGCCAGCCGACTCTATCTGCGTAGTTGGCGCTGACGACGACCCACTGATCACGCTGCTGATCGACTGCGATGCGGTGCTCACATTGCCGGCCACGTCCGTTGCCTTGACCGTCAGCGCATGAGTGCCGATTGACAAGGCATTCGTCGTGACGCTCCAAGCCCCGCTCGAGTTCGTCGTTCCCGTTCCGACCACCGTGTTCCCGTCGTAGATCGTGACCTTGCTGTTGACCTCGGCGGTCCCGGACAGCTTGACCTGGTTGGCATTGACGATGGAATTGCTGCTCAGGACCGGGGCAGTCGGCGCTACCGTATCCACCGTCATGGTCACCGCAGCAGACGCGGCACTGGTCTGGCCGCTTGAATTGGTCGCAGTCGCGGTCAGCACATGTTTCGCGTTGCTCAGGACCGAGGTGATGTAATCCCAGCTTCCCGTCGAACTGGCGGTCGCGGTACCGATCTGGGTCGAGCCGTCGTAGATCTTGATGGTGCTATTGGCGGCCGCCGTGCCCTTGAGCTGGAGCGTATTGTCGCTGGTGATGCCATCGCCGGCCACGCCGGTGTCGTTCGAGAACGACGCGATCGTCGGTGCGGAAGGCGCGGTGGGCGTCGAAGGCGGGGGCGGCGCCGAGGTTGGGTAAGGCGTCGGGTCGGTGTTGTTGTTCCATTGGACATTGTTGCGAATGGTCGGGCTCGAGTTCGTGACCGAGATATAGCCGTAGTACCCTCGGTCGAGGTAGTTGTTCTCGATCAGAACATTGGTGATGGCACCGTTCGATGTTGAGGCATCCGTGTACATCGTGAACGACGGGTCACCGAGCATCAGGTTGTCTCTGACGATGACATCGTTGATGGGGCCAAAGTCGTTCTTGATAAAGACGGCGGCCGTGCCGCCGTTACTGGGTACGGAAATCGTATTGTGCTCGACCACCACATGGTTTTGGCGGCCCAGGAGGGTGACGCCATCGTAGTGCGGATCGGCGCTGCCGTAGAATAAGTCGTGGATATAGTTGCTACTGACGGTGCTCGCGCCGTCCGTTAATTGGATGCCAATCGAGACATGCCGAATGTCGTTGCCGACAAACGTTCCGGAGCCGAGAATGCCCGAGTTGGTTAAGTTGCCTCCGATGATATCGCAGTACTCAACCCGAAGGTTGGGCGCGTCCTCGCCCTCGATGCCCCACCAACCATTACTCTGGATGATGCAGTTACGGATCGTTACGTTCGCAGCGTCGATGGTAAGTTGGCCGTTAATGACCATGTTCTCGATAATGGTGCCGTCCCTCGTGATGTTCATCGGCCCCGTGTAGGGGGTGAGCGTCACGCCAGCCTTTACGCCAGCAGTCGTCGCGTCCGGCATGCCGAAACGGGCAGGATCAACGATACCAGTCATGTGAATCTCCCCTTTTGCACGGCGGTAGGATGTTGACTCACGGCGCGCGACAGATGCATGGCTACGTGATTAGGCTGGTAATCCAACGGGGAAGGCTTTTTTGAGACCTTAAGTGGGCTTAGCCGGGATCATTTTTGTTCTCTTCGATCGTTTGCTTGCCTTCGCGGCGTCGAAAAACGGGTGCCCGCACGACTAAACCCCAGAGATATTTACGCTTACGGGATTTGTGGGAATTGTGGCGCGCCAATCGCGCACAAACAGCATTCGCGACGGTGGCGTTACACTGAAACGAAGCTCTTGGCTGCGACATTGGAGTATCGAGATTCTCGCGGCTTAGTAAAGCTGATAATATTGACGCTTTCGGCACTCGTTGATCCGGCACACGCAACATAAAAGCTGCGCTTTAAAAATTGTTTCGCGGAATATTTCTCATTCTATTTAATCGACAGATCTCACTATTTCATCGACAGATCTGACCAGATCGAGGCGGGCTGGTGAACGGTAAGTAATTTAAATTGTCGTATTTAATATTAATTGCCGAAGCGATTGACTGTATACCTATTAAATATGCGCGATCATTTCCGTTTGGCCGTGCCTCCAGGTGTTCGACATCTGACAATTTCCCTCATCGGGCATAGGCGCATCTATAGAAATATCCCATCATCAGATTTCCATGGTTTGGCCGCCCAGGAGAGTGACGCCGCCATCGTAGTGCGGATCGGCGCTGCCGTAAAATAAAATAAGTCGTGGAGCGTTGGCACCAGACCCTGAAGAGCCGCATCCTGCTCAACAACGACTATCTGCCAGGTGATCTCGAACGGCAGATCGACGCTTTCGTCGCGCACTATAACCACGTGGGCTATCACGACAGCCTCGACAACCTAACTCCGGCCGAGGTTTACTTCGGGAGAGCTGAGACAATCCTCGCAAGAACGCCTGCACATCAAGCGTGCCACTATTGCAAACCGTCGCTTGCAGCATCAGCCGCAGGCCGCCTAAACTCTAACCCTGATGAGCCAGAGCCTCCATTCTCGAAATGCCTGTGCGGGGAACTGGAATCCGTATCCGCAGATACGCCAAGCAAAAGGGCCATCATCTTTTTGGGTACGGGATGGGCTCTCTTTGGTTATCCCATTGGATATTGTTGCGGATGGTCGGCTTCGAATTCTCGACCGCGATGTAGCCGTAAGACCCGCGCTCAATGTAGTTGTTCTCGATCGCGACGTTGGTGATAGCGCCGTTTGGTGTCACGGCGGCCACGTACATCGCATACGACGGATCGCCGTAGATCAGGTTGTTCCTGACCACCACATCGTTAATGGGGCCAAAGTCGTTCTTGATAAAGACGGCGGCCGTGCCGTGGTCATTGGGTAAGGAAATCGTATTGTGCTCTATTACCACATGATTTTGGCGGCCTAGAACGGTGATGCCGTCATAGTGCGGATCGGCGACGCCGCTCGCCAAGTCATGGATGTAGTTATCTCGAATCGTGCTGGCGCCATCGGTTGTCTGTATGCCAATCGTAACGCCCCGAATGTCGTTGCCGACGAACGTTCCCGATCCGAGGATTGCCGAATTACTGGCCGCCCTGGCGCCCGGGCCGATGATGTCGCAATTCTCGATACGAAGGTTGGCTGCTCCCTCACCTTCGATGCCCCACCATCCAAAATTCTGAATGATACAGTTTTTAATCGTGACGTTCGCTGCCTTAACTGAAAGCGTTCCGTTGATGATGACGTTCTTGATCACTGCGCCCGGCGTCGTGATGGTCATTGGGCCACTATAGTTCGTCAGGGTAACGTCAGCCGGGACACCCGCCGTATCCGCGGTAGGCAGGCCGAAGCGAGTTGGATCGATGATGCTTCCCGCCTGGGGCGGTGGCGGGAGCTCGCCGCCCTTGTTTTCGCGCTCACGCCGCAACTCGTCCCGCTTTGGCCCAAGTCGCTTCTCACGTTCGAGCCGCAGCTCTTCCCGCTTAGGTCCAAGTCGCTTCTCGCGTTCGAGCCGCAGTTCTTCCCGCCGCTGTTCCAGCCGTTCACGAGTGGCGTTGACGCGAGATTGCCATTCCTCCGGGGACAGCTTGTTTGAATCACCTGTCGCGTGATCCTGCGCGAAGCACACGCTTGAAAAACCCGCGGCTAGGCAAGCCATGGCGACAAAAAACAGACTCCGGTTCATGCTTGTCCCGCCCTGCTGATCAGGATCGCGAACTAGCCCCATCCATCGTACCTGATCTTGATGATATGTTTGGCAGCCCGCCACTGTCTCGTATACGGAAATCGCATTGTGCTCTATTACCACATGGTTTTGGCGGCCTAGGACGGTGATGCCGTCATAATGCGGATCGGCGACGCCGCTCGCCAAGTCATGGATGTAGTTATCTCGAGATCGGGCTGGCGCCATCGGTTGTCTGTATGCCAATCGTAACGCCCCGAATATCGTGGGGGCGGTGGCGGGAGCTCGACGCCTTTGAAGTGCGGATGATTAAATTCCCAAGGAAATCCCGCCGCCATCGTTGGCGCTGTTTCGACTGAAGCCGCAAACAACGCGGCGATCAAGGCGCGAGGAGACTTTCGTTGAGAGCACAGTCCGTGACTTGTTTGCAGACAGTGGCAAGACCGGTCGGGCTTTGTTGAGGGCGACCACTGTACAACTGAAACCTCGTGAGGCCGTGGCCACTTTATCACCCTACCAAGCACGTTACTATATAAAGAATTAAGAGCTGGCAGTGCCCTTAATTTAATTGTTAAATACAACTACTGGGCAAAGATTAACCCCTAAATGTATTTTTCCGGGCGACAAGGCAGGAACGGAGTAGTAGATGGGCATTGATGTGGGTGTCTACGCCGGGTCACGGCGTTACCGGGATCTGGAGGGAACGATTCCCCGTGCTCCCCGGCGACACGCCATCGGTGCGGATCGGTCGGGCAAGAAGAAACTACCTTGGCCCGTTCGTCTTTTCTTGGCCTCCTTGGTCCTCCCTTGGGTTGTGACAGTCGGTCCTGTCTCGCTGTCCATCTCCCGCGTGATCCTACTCGCGATGGTCCTTCCCTGCCTGGTCAAGTGGATCGGCGGCGCGTCAGGACGGATACGCGCCTCCGACATAGCCCTGCTGCTGTTCTGCCTCTGGAGCGCACTGAGCCTACTCGTGGTCCAAGGCCCGATAGACGCCGTGCAGCCGGCCGGCATCCTGTTTGTTGAAACGATGGGCGCCTATCTTGTGGCCAGATGCTACATCCGGGACGCCGACGACTTCTTCAACATGGCACGCATGCTGTTCTGGATCGTGGCGCTTCTCTTTCCGTTCGCGCTCTCGGAGGCACTGACCGGACGCAATTTTCTCCTGGAACTTTTCGCAGCCATTCTTCCGTCCTATGCGGACGCCGGCAACGATATGCGTGCGGGTCTTCGGCGAGCCCAGGTCGTTTTCGAGCATGCGATCCTGTTCGGCATCTGCGCCGGTAGCGCTCTCCCTGACCCATCTGGTCCTGGGCCACCGCATTCCGCTGTTTCAGCGGTGGCTGAAGACTGGGCTCGTTGGAGCAACGGCTTTGCTATCATTGTCATCGGCCCCAATCGCGGCCATCGTCGTGCAGGCGGCGTTGATGATGTGGGGCGCGCTCTTTAGGAAGAGCCCGTACTGCTGGAAATTTCTCTGGTGCCTGTTCCTGGCAGCTTATCTCGCCGTCGTATTCGGCTCCAATCAGACCCCGGCCCAGTTCTACATTTCACACTTTACCTTCGACCCGGCCACAGGCTGGCATCGCCTACTGATCTGGGAGTTCGGTTCTGCTTCGGTTCTGAATCATCCGCTTTTTGGCACTGGATTTGGCGATTGGGTGCGATCTAGCTGGATGTCGACAAGTGTCGACATGTTTTGGCTCCTAACTACTATGAGGTTCGGCATCCCGGGTGGCCTTCTGATGGTATTGTCCTTCTTCGCGGTGTTTCTCGGCGTGAGCTTCAGGAAGGGCCTGGACGACCGGCTGATCGCCTATCGAACTGCTTATCTGATTATGATGACGGCGTTCTTCCTAGTGGGCTGGACAGTCCACTACTGGGGAACGGCTTATCTTTGGTTTATATTTCTTCTTGGCAGCGGGGTATGGCTGCTGGACGCGCGGATCGACGACGGTGTCCGATATCGTCTGGATCTTTCAGACGATCGGCGTCGAACTGCCCGTGAAAGGGGCGCGTTGCTCGGCGGGCCATCTTTGCCGGCCTCCAGACGCGGTATGGCTCTAGCGCAACGTCGTCAAAACTGAGGTCCGCTCCGGACTCGCCACGACGCCCAGATCAGCTTTGCCCGGGTCAAACCGTCCTTTCCGAGCAATCGCATGGCCAGTGCTTTCACCGCCTTTCTGCTTACCTCCCTGGCGAGGCGTGCCGGTTGCGCCACCAGGCGGTCAAGCATCCGCTCGTGCACACTTGCGTTTCGAACATCATTGATCAAGCCGGGAAACCGGTCGATATGAGACGAAGAGCTTACCCGCTTGCCGCGAATTCTGTTACTGACGTTCCGCCCATGAATAACCTGCAGCCACCCGGGCTCCCCGCCAATCTCAATTACGGGCATGTTCTCTCCGAGTAGATTGTGCCAGTTGGACCAACAGGTGATCGGAGACTCCCAGGTTTCCCGCACCGAGCAAAAGGCATTGCGAGGGTCCTTGAAGGTGTAGAGCGTGTTCTCACTCTTGATAAGGCCCTGTGCGATATAGAGCGCCGTTCTTTCCCCCTTTCGACCCGCCAATTGAATTCGATCGATGAAATCTGTCGCCAGACCGTCATCATTATCGAGATTGGTAGTAATGAGTTCGGCGCGCGGAGACCCAACAACGGTACGGATGTCGGCGCAGAGTTCCGCGCGACTCACGGAGGATCGAAAGAACGGCTGGTAGACGCCGAGAGGGCGGTGCTCTCGCATCCAGCGCATCAGCCATTCAGGGCTCTCGGGGTCAAAGTATATGATCCAATGGAACTCTTTATTGGTTTGGGAGCGGACAGACGGTAGACAGTATCTCTCGAATAGTTCCACGCGTTGTTGTAGCCAGCCATCCTCAGCCCGGATTATACTTTCGGCGCTTACGGAAGGCAGGTTAAACCGCGTTAGCAGAACGTGGTCGATGTTGGGTGTCATAGGTGCAGGCAATGGAACTGCTCCTGTCTTTGGCGCGCGGCAGGTGTTAATTTATTTAATTATGCCATTTTAAATTAACTCAAAGAACGGGAATAAACAAATAGAATGAAATCGGCGGACGATGTTTTTTCGTCGATTTCTAAAAATGCGGTTATGATTAAGCGTTAACTTGATCCGCTGGCCGCACCCTTGGCCAGCGACCGTAGTTTCGCGGGTCCAAGAGCCCGTCCCGTGTCACGACGGCACTCGCACCGACCTTTAGCTCCTGCGTCAATGATGACCCCGCATAAGATCGCCGCGTTCGATCCGATCGAGGCTCGCCTGCTGATCCGGATGGGCTCCACCGAAGGCAAGCCGGAAAAGGATCAGAACGCGGATGTATTCCGTATCATGGCAGCGGGCTCGGCGCGTGGGCACCTGATGGCAGGTGGGCAATTGTCCGATCTTGGAGCAGTGCGTCCGTCTTCTATTTCCGATTCCACGCTGCCGAGATTTTTAGGCTGTCGTCCCGGAGTAGCACTCCGATCATGCGGCCACTGCGATAGAGCCTGATCGCGGTCAGACAGAGAAATGCCAAGATGCGCTCCCGCGGACCTGAGACACGGGGCGAGAAGAGCAGTGTCCGAAATTCCACAACTGGAGATCCGGCAACTGCGATCGCCCTGCCCAACCAACGCAGCGCACCAAGGCGTCGGGGCCGGATGCGCTCGTAGTCATGAGCGATGTGCCTGTCCCATTTCCCTGTCAGCTCGGCGAAGGTTTTCCGAGCGGGATGAAACACGATCATTTCCGGTACATACCGTATAGCATAGCCTGCCGCGCAGGCGCGCAGGCCCCAATCGCGGTCCTCGGCAACCTCGATCCCCGCGAAGGATCCGACCTCGGCGACGACCGACGGCAACGTTGCAAGATTGCCCGTTCCCGAAAACCCTTCTGCGATGTGTTCGTTGTTGCGGTAGGAATAGATGCTTTCATATGGTTCGAGAAATGTGGGCCGCGAGGGATTTTCGTAACTGACCTGAACATCGCCACCGATGATCCGAGTACGTCGGTCGGCAAAGGCGGCCTCAATCGCAGCGAGCCAGCCGGGATCGGCCCGGCAATCGGCATCGATAAATGCTAGGATGTCACCGCGCGCCTCGCGGATTCCGCGGTTGCGAGCCGGCCCTGGGCCAGGAATGGATTCTGAGACCAGTCGGACATCAGGCCAAGCAGAACAAACCGTGCTGGGCAACCTCGCCGACCCGTTATCGACGACGATGATCTCGATCTTGCTAGTGATGGCGCGCTGGGCGTGCAGGGCTTCCAAACCAAGCGCGAGGTAGGCTTCCTGGTTGAGGTGCGGAATGATGACTGAGATCAGCATTGCCCGTCCGATCAGAAGAACTCGCGCAGGAACGTCTCCAGCGCGAACAGAGCCCAGAGCGTCTTGTCGTGATTCTGCTGTCCTTTTGCATGCTCGTCCAGGTAGAGCCCGACTGTTGCGCGGTCCAGGTAGGGGCCGCTAATGCTATCCGACCCGAGCAGGAGTTCTCGCGCCGGATCGCGCAACGGGCCGCGAAACCATTCCGTCACCGGCATTCTGAAACCGTTCTTCCGCCGGGCTAAAACCGATTTCGACAGTCGTGGGCCCAAAGCCTCACGGACAATCCGTTTAGTAACACCCCATTCGATGCGCTGACTGTCCGGCAAGGTGCTGGCGAACTCCGCGAGCCGAACGTCCATGAACGGTGCGCGCGCCTCAATCGAGGCAGCCATTGTCATCATGTCCATTCGCTCGAGCAGGTTGTCAGGCAGCCAGGACGTCTGATCGAAATGCAGTACACGGCGCAACGGTGTACTTCCCGCCGCCG
Source organism: Bradyrhizobium sp. RDI18 (assembly GCF_043203335.1). NCBI lineage: Bacteria > Pseudomonadati > Pseudomonadota > Alphaproteobacteria > Hyphomicrobiales > Nitrobacteraceae > Bradyrhizobium > Bradyrhizobium sp. RDI18. The sequence continues at coordinate 3,278,246 of NZ_JBICRN010000008.1, forward strand.
CACTGAAGGGGCGCGCATCGGGCTGGCGGCAGACCGCGGGGCCGGTCCACAGTGTCTTGCGTTCTGCCGTGGTAAGCGCGCCGAACCAGGAGACCATTCGCTCATCGAACCGGCGCGTGCTCATTGCTCTTGCGGCAATTCTCAATCTCCGGCCCACCGCAGGAGCCGGAGATGTCGCCGCGAGTAGAGCATGCCCCGCGACCGACAGCAGTCCCGGCCCGGCAAGGCGGCCAAGATGCCTCTCCACAAGATGCTTCGGATAGCCACCGAACATCTCATCAGACCCCTCACCCGACAGGATGACCTTCACGTGTTTCGCAGCCTCCACCGACATCATGTAGATCGGCAGATCGGCGGTCTCCGCGATTGGCGCGGCACGATGACGGCTGAGCATTGGTAGCAGCGCGGTCAGGTCATCCGGCACGAGTTCCAGCGATGTATGGGTCGTGCCGATCTGACGTGCGGTTTCGGCGGCGGAGCTCAATTCCGAAGCTGGATCATCCCGGAAACCGACCGAAAAGGTTCTTATTTCAGGGGCGCCGAGATGGGCCAGCGTCGCCACGATCGCCGTGGAGTCGAGCCCGCCCGACAGGAACGCCCCGAGCGGCACATCGGCTCTCAGGCGCAGCTTCACCGCCTCATCGAAGACAGCGAGAAACCCGGCGACGGGGTCAGCGGGTGGCGTACGGTGTAGCGCTGTCTCTTCCGGAGCGGTCCAGTAGCGCCGCGTCGTCATCTCTCCGTTCCGCCATATCAGACAGCTTCCCGGTGGCAGCTTGCGGATATTACGAAAGAAAGTGAAGGGGCCGGGGGCGTAACGCCAGCAGAGGTATTGGTAAAGCGTGTCGATGTCGAGTTCGGCACGCACTTCCGGATGAGTAAGCAAGGCAGCTATTTCGGAGCCGAACACCAGCACCGGCCCGGAAGCCGTCTGCCGCTCGGCGAGGAACAGCGGCTTCTTGCCGAACTGATCCCGCGCTAGCACAACGGTCCGCGTAAGGTCGTCATGCAGCACAAAGGCGAACATGCCCCTGAACCGGGGCAGGCACTCGGCCCCCCAGGTGCGCCAGGCTTCAAGGATAACCTCGGTATCCGAGCAGGTCGTGAATCGGGCGCCACGCGCCAGGAGCTCGTTCCGGATCTCGATGTAGTTGTATATTTCGCCGTTGAACACGACGGTGAACCGTCCGTCATGGCTGGCCATCGGCTGGCTGCCGCCTGCGAGGTCAATGATCGAAAGGCGCCGGTGCCCTAGTGCGGCCACGGCGCCTCCGGAAAGGGGCAAAATGGTCTGTCCTTCGCCATCCGGTCCGCGATGCCTAAGAGCGTCCGTCATGTTTTGAAGGCGTCCGGCATCCGCCGGCGGTCCTATCCATCCCGCAATGCCACACAAGGTCTATGTCCTTCCGTCAGAAAATATCTGTAGTGAATAGAGCTTCATCACAATTGGTCGTGGTTAAAGAACCTCGCTGCAAGATTGCACGGAGATGGCTTCCATAATACAGAATTTCGAGGTTTTTGGCATTGGTTGCAACCGGCAAAGCAGGGATCACGGCGCGTGACGAAAATAACTGGCGAATTCGGGCAGTCTGCGCCCCTCGTTTCCATTATCGTCGTCAGCTACAACACGCGCGAGATGACGCTCGAATGCCTGCGGTCGGTCTTTGCGCAGACACGCCAGCGCTTCGAACTGATTGTGGTGGACAATGCCTCGTCCGACGGATCCGCCGCTGCGGTCGCGGCAGAGTTTCCAGATGTCCGCCTGATGGCGGAAATCGAGAACCACGGCTTCGCCAAGGCCAACAACATAGCTGCGTCCCATGCCCGCGGGGAGTATCTTCTGTTGCTCAACCCCGATACCGTCGTGCTTGAGGGAGCCATCGACCGGCTTCTTGATTTCGCGCGTCGTGTGCCCGAAGCTGGAATCTGGGGCGGCCGGACGCTTCACGGTGACCGCAGCCTCAACCCGACCAACTGTTGGCGGCGCATGACGCTCTGGAGCGTGGCGAGCCAGGTCGTGGGGCTATCGAGCCTGTTCCGCCGCAGCACGCTCTTCAATCCCGAAGGTTACGGCGGTTGGTCGCGCGACAGCGAGCGCGGGGTCGATATCGTCACCGGGTGTTTCCTACTGATCCGACGAGAATTCTGGAAGGAACTCGGAGGTTTTGACCCGAGCTACGTGATGTATGGCGAAGAAGCCGATCTCTGCCTGCGCGCCCAGGCGAAGGGGGCGCGGCCGATGATCACGCCCGAAGCTCAAATCGTCCATTATGCCGGTGCTTCCGAAACAGTGCGGTCCGACAAAATGGTGCGGCTACTGCGTGCCAAGGTGCTGCTGATCCGGCGGCATTTTCCTCGTTGGCAGCGGCCGGCCGGCCTGATGCTCTTCCGGCTTTGGCCGCTCAGCCGATACTGGGCAACGCGCGCGCTAGGGCGGCGTATGGCTGCCCAAACTTGGGGCGAGATCTGGCGACGACGGCCCGAATGGTGGCATGGCTGGCCGGAAACTGGGAACGGCCCGTCTTCCAGTCCCGGCTGATCGGAATGTCAATCGCGCTTCCGCTGTCGAGCTGATCTACATCCGATTTTTTGCTTCTTTTACCAGCAGATGGCAACAGCGGTCGTCTCGTCGGGGCGGGATTGCGCAGACGGAACGAACGCGAGGTGCCCCGCACGGCTGCCATCCAAATGGGCCAGACTCACGCCTTAGGCGCGATCCCGAAATTTTTCCGAACGGCCATAAGCGATTTGGTAATCCCGAAAATTTTTCACGCCCTGGATCTGGGTGATCAGGTCTCCCGCTCCTTTCCGCGGGTTTACGTCGACACTGATATCGTCATTACTTCTCATGCGATTCGAGCGCTGGCGGCCCGTCTCGAACGGGGCGACATGATGGCGGTCGCGCCCACACCCGATTTAGATACAACGGGTTGTTCCTGGCCGGTGCGTCTCTGTTTTTCAATTCGCCGCCGTCTCCAACTTCCCGTCAGGGCTTTGGCGGATCGGCCGTATATGCACTGTCCGAAACCGGGTGCACACGCTTCGCACAGGTTCCGGATGTCATTGCCGACGACACCTTCGTTCGCCGTAAGTTCAAGCCCGAAGAACGGGAGACGCTGACGTCCGCCAGGTCAAAGGTGTTTCCAGCGCGTGGGATTCGGCAGTTGATCACTGTAAGAACTCGTGCGTGCGCTGGGACCTTCGAACTCGCTCGTCGTTTTCCCAAGTTGCGCGCGAACACGAGTGAGACCAACAACCGGGCACTGATCGGATTGTTCAAGGACCGCCGCCTGTGGCCAGGGCCGGCGATTTATTGCTACGTCACCATCGTTGCCCGGTGCAGAGCCGTAGTTCCCTCGCACTTCAGAACTTCCGCCTGGCAACGGGACGATACGTCCCGGCATCCCCTGTCCGCCCCTCACTCTTACCCAACGCGCCCGGCCGGCGGGTTTGGGCGCATACGTCCCGCAACTCCGGATGGAGTGGGCGCATCTCTGGCGTACGATGCGATCTTACGACCGTCTATCCAGCCTGACCTCAGACAGAATTAACCGAGCGCAACTTTAAATGCAGCGCAAAATATTTAAATTGACTCCAGCCTATCATTTAATATATATATCATAGTTGAAATTTAAATAATCCGTTACATGAGAAAGACCCTCACCAGAGGTACGAAACTGGCCACTTATTGTCGCAACGCTCATTTTCAAATTTCCAAACAGGTGCCAGCCGATGCTTCAGAAGGTGCATCAAAACGACAAAGCGTTGTCGTCGCGGTCGCGGCCCAATCGTCCAAAACTATTGGCGGTCGCCTCGGGTGGAGGCCACTGGATCCAACTTATGCGCATCACGCAGGCATTTGCCGATTGCTCGGTCACGTTTGTCACGGTGCATGATTCTTATCGCGATCAGGTTGCAGGCCATAACTTCTACGTCGTCAACGATGCGAACCGCTGGAGCAAAATTGCGCTGTTGAAAGCGGCGGTCAAGCTTGCCGGGATCGTCTGGAGCGAGAAGCCGGATATCGTGATCTCCACCGGTGCGGCTCCAGGATATCTCGCACTTCGGTTGGGGCGAATGATTGGCGCGCGAACCATCTGGCTCGACAGCATCGCCAACGTCGAGCAGCTCTCAATGTCTGGATCGAGAATCGGTCGTTTCGCCGACCTCTGGTTAACTCAGTGGCCCCACCTGACGCGGCCAGGAGGCCCCTATTATGCGGGATCTGTCCTATGATCTTTGTGACAGTGGGTACTCAGGGACATTTCGACCGCTTGGTCCGGACCGTCGACGAATGGGCCGGGAAACACGGACGAACCGACGTGTTCGCCCAGACGGGACCGTCCGATGCAAGCTACAGGCATATTCGGTCTGAGCAGTTTGTCGATCCGGCGAAATTCCGGGAGCACGTTGAATCAGCCAGCTTGGTTATAGCCCATGCAGGCATGGGTTCGATCATTACTGCGCTCGAGTTGGGAAAGCGAATTATTGTCATGCCCCGCCGAGCGAGCATGGGAGAGCAGCGAAACGATCATCAGATGGCCACCGCAAGACGGTTCGCCCAACAGGGACGTATCGAAGTTGCGTTCGACGAACGTGAGTTGCTGGACAAGCTGGATCATCTGGATGTCATCGACGAAACCGAGCCGCTAAGCCCGCAGGCGTCACAAGATCTCATTGCATCCATCCGCGCGTTCATCAGGACGGGACACGTTGATGTCGAAGCGCATCGGCTTAGGTACGATCAGATGACGTTACAGAACGGCCGATCATCTGTGCCTTCTGCGCGACGCGAGGACACAGGGCTCGACTTCGTCCACAGCTCGCCGGTCGTGCCGATCCTGGGCGAAGTCGGAAGCGAACCAAAATGATTGCAGAAGATCTTTCTGCCGAGACGTGCCGCTATACGCTGAAAGTTCCACTAATTAAAGAATTATAGGTGCTTGAAATGATCGGGATTGGCATTGTCGGATATGGATACTGGGGTCCGAACCTCGTCCGCAATTTCGCGAGCAACGAGTCGTCGCGTGTTATCGGAGTTAGTGATCTGGATGCGGCAAAGCTATCCGCTTGCACGCGTCGCCACCCCGAAATATCGACGACTTCCAATTTCACCGAACTTCTGCGCAATCCGCGCGTAGATGCCATCGCGATCGCAACGCCGGTTCACACACATTTTGAGCTAGCTCTCGCTGCACTGAACGCAGGAAAGCATGTGCTTGTAGAGAAGCCACTTGCTCAAACGTCCGACCAAGTGTGCCGTCTCGTCGACGAAGCCGATCGGCGCGGGTTGACGCTGATGGTAGATCACACCTTCCTATATACGCCGGCGGTGCAGAAGATCCGCGAACTCATCCTTCAGGACCAACTTGGCGAGATCTTTTATTACGACAGCACGCGATCGAGTCTCGGTCTATTCCAAAGCGATGTGAATGTGATCTGGGACTTGGCTGTCCACGACCTCTCTATCATCCAGTATCTCCTTGACGAGGACCCAATTGCGGTTTCGGCGACGGGATCAAGCCATGTCACCGGTTCACCGGAGAACATGGCGCATATCACGTTGTTCTTCGAGGGCAAGTGCGTCGCTCACGTCAGCGTCAATTGGCTCTCTCCCATAAAGGTGCGCCAGACGTTTGTTGGCGGCAGTAAGAAGATGATCGTTTATGACGACCTTGAGCCCACCGAAAAGATCAAGGTCTATGACAAGGGCATCACTCTAAATGCGCAGGCCGAGAATGCCCATCAATTCCGGATCGGATATCGGGCTGGCGACATGTGGGCGCCCCATATCTCGACGAAGGAGGCACTGCAATCCGAGGTCGAACATTTCGTCGAATGCGTGAGCACCGGCGCATCGCCGATTTCCAATGGTCTATCCGGCCTACGGGTGATCGAGGTGCTGGAAGCGGCGTCTCGTTCGATCGCCGATCACGGCGCGCCGGTCAGGCTGAAGCAGCAGCGCCCTATTTCAGAGCGCGTCAGGGCGATTGCTTGAGCTACGATGGCCGGAGACGCTCCTGATCGGACAAAAGCTGTGACAGACTCGCAATGAACTCCGTGCAACGCTCAATCTTCTTCTCCGCGGTCGAGCGATACGCGAGTTTGGTCCTGTTCTTTGTCTCGACCGCAGCCCTGGCGAGACTGCTGACGCCCAAGGAGTTCGGCATCTATGCGGTCGTTCTCGCAGTGACGTCGGTATTTTCGGCGTCGTCCCAGGAGTTCGGCGGGCCCAATTATCTCATTCAGAAGGCTTCTCTCTCGGAAGAGAACATCAGGGCCGCATTTACGATTACGTTTGGCCTGTCGGTCGTGATCGGAGTTCTCCTTTATCTGATCGGCGGCGCTCTCGGCGCGGTACTCGGCGCCAACGGTGTCGAAGCGGGCATTGGCATTGCCGTTCTCAATTTCGGCATCACTCCGTTCTCGATGACGATCATCGCGCTGCTTCGTCGCAACATGCAGTTCGGCATCATAGCGGCCAGCAACCTCGCGTGCAGTTTCACGGTGGTAGTCGTGTCGATCGGGCTCGCGGTGATGGGCTACAGCTATCTTGCGCCGATCTGGGGAATGATTGCCGGAAGCGCCGTTCAGGCAGTGTATCTGATCGGAATGCGCCGGGATTTGCGGATCTTCAGGCCCTCGCTCGCAGGGTATCCGGAAATCGTCCGGTTCGGACTGTACTCGAGCGGGGTGGTCCTTATCAACGTGTTCTACAATTCGGCGCCCCAGCTCTTCCTCGCGCGCATGCTGGATTTCGCGGCCGTCGGCCTTTACAGCCGGGCAGTGACCTTGACACAGATGTTCGACAGGCTCGTGATCCAGGTCATCAGTCCAGTGATCATGCCGGCCATCTTTGCTCAGACCAGCGCCGGCGCGAACCTTAAACGCATCTATCTCCATGCAATCTCGCTGCTAACGGTTCTGCATTGGCCGTTCCTGATCTTCATGGCGGCGATGGCCAAGCCGATCATTTCGGTTTGGCTGGGCCCCTCCTGGCTGGAGGTGGTTCCGTTGGTCCGTCTGCTATGCATTGCTCATCTTTCGCTATTCGCCGCCTGCCTCACCTACCCTATCCTGGTCGCCGCCGGGAGCGTGCGAGACACGCTACTCTCGTCGCTAATCTCATTGCCGCCGTCGCTCCTCATCATGTTTGCCGCGTCTTTCTTCGGCGTGGAGGCCGTGGCGGCATCGGCACTGCTGACGTTGCCATTCCAAGCGGCCGTGGCGATCCACTACGTAGGTCGGCATCTCAATTTGCGGCTGGCCGATCTCATTCACTCAATGCAAAAGAGCGGTATCGTCGCTGTCTGCAGTGGCGCAACAGCCGCTATCTGTGCGTCGTTGGTCGAACAGGGCATGATAGGACCTGCGGCCGGCATTCTGGTCGCCTGTGCGTCCGCTGCAGGCGTATGGATCGCCGCGCTGTTCGCGGTGCAGCATCCGCTGCTGCCGGAGCTAAAGGCTCCGATCGCTCGCGTCCGTTCCGCGACCTCGCGCTTGGTAGGCCATGTCCCGGTTCCAGCGGCCAGGACGGACCGCGACATTTGCTGAGAGTTCCCTGTAACATCGAGAGAAGGTGCCATGCCCATCGCAGAAAACGTCCAGCTCGGTCATGATGTGCGGATAGTTCATCCGGATCTCGTCAATCTCTACGGTTGCTCGATTGGCGACGAGTCGCGGCTCGGCACGTTTGTCGAAATCCAGGCCGGCGCAACCATCGGCGCTCGCTGCAAGATCTCTTCGCACAGCTTCATCTGCGAAGGCGTGAGCATCGAGGACGAGGTGTTCATCGGGCACGGCGTGATGTTCACCAACGACAAATATCCGAGGGCAACAGCCGCGGATGGACGACCTCAGGGCCCTGCCGACTGGACCGTGGAGCCGACGCGTATCTGTAAGGGAGCGTCGATTGGGTCCAATGCAACCATCCTGTGCGGCATAACCATTGGTGCTGGAGCCATTGTCGGTGCCGGCGCGGTGGTGACGAAGGATGTTCCCTCAGGCGCAGTCGTGGCGGGGGTGCCTGCACGCGTCATGCCGGCGCCAGAGGCTCAGCCTCTCTTGCAGGCCGCGCGCGTCACGGCCTGACCGCGCGGTTTACCAAATGACTCGATTAAATCAAATCTGACAAATATTCTTTTATTTGTTTGCCATTATAGCTCTATTTAATTTAAATAGCGATGTAGATAATAATCGAGGCGGCCGATTGGACGTCGATATGCAGGGATCAGGACATTGATACCGTTTCTGGATTTGAAAGCTCAGTATCGCCAGATCAAGCCGGAAGTCGATGCCGCGGTCATGCGCGCGATCGATAGCACGCAATTCGTGTTGGGACCGGAGGTCATGGCCTTCGAGAAGCGTTTTGCGACCTATTGCAACGTCAGCCATTGCTACGCCGTCAACAGCGGCACCTCGGCTCTGCATCTGGCGCTGCTTGCGGCAGGCGTAGGCCCCGGCGATGAGGTCATCACCGTGTCGATGACCTTCGTCGCAACTACAGCCGCAGTGCTTTACAGCGGTGCGAAACCTGTCTTCGTCGATGTCGATCCCGTCACCTGGACGATGGAGCCGGCCTTGATCGAGGCCGCGATCACGCCGCGAACGAAGGCGATCTTGCCTGTCCATTTGCACGGTCTGATCGCGGACATGGATCCCATCATGGAGATCGCTCGCCGACACGGGCTCGTCGTGATCGAGGACGCCGCGCAAGCCCACGGCGCCGAATACAAGGGGCGGCGCGCAGGGTCGATCGGTGATTTAGGCTGCTTCAGCTTTTATCCCGGTAAGAACCTCGGCGCCTTTGGCGAAGGCGGGGCGGTGGTGACCAATCAGTCAGACTTCGCCCGACGAATTGCGCTGCTCCGCGATTGGGGACAGGAAACCAAGTACAATCACGTCGTCGCCGGCTACAACTATCGCATGGACGGCGTCCAGGGCGCGGTCCTCAACGTCAAGATGAACTACATCGAAGCTTGGACCGAGGCACGCCGGTCAGTGGCCGCACAGTATGATCGCCTGCTGGCGAAGCATCCAGTTGCGCGGCCACATCCGCCCACCCATAGCCGGCACGTCTATCACGTCTATGCACTTGGCCTGCCACGCCGCGATGAGGCGTTGAGCGCGCTTCAGGAAGCCGGCATCGGCGTGGGTATTCACTATCCCGTTCCGGTCCATCTGCAGAAGGCCTACGCCAATCTCGGCTATCGCGCCGGCGATTTCCCGGTCACCGAACGGCTGGCCCAACAATTTCTCTCGCTCCCAATCTATCCAGAGCTACGTCCGGAGCAGGTAGTCGAGGTCGTGACACAACTCGAGCAGGTCGAGCTCGCCGAGACCGCTTAGGTCTTCGGTTGATAGGGACCAGCTTTCATGAGCCGATACCGGTAACACCCACTGATAGGAGAGCATCTTGGCTGATCTGAAGGGGAAACGAATTCTGGTCACCGGCGGAGCCGGATTCATCGGCTCGCATATCGTCGATCTCCTGTGCAACGAGGGCTGCGCCGAAATTGTCGCGCTCGACAACATGATCAGAGGACGACCGGAAAATCTCCGACGGGCGATGACCCGCGGGCCCGTTCGCATGGTCCAGGGCGACATCCGTGACGGCAAGCTGATGGCATCTCTTGTTCAGGCTGCCGATATCGTCTTCCACCAGGCCGCCCTGCGCATCACCCATTGCGCGGCCGAACCGCGCCTGGCCAAAGAGGTCATGGTCGACGCGACGTTTGACTTGCTCGAATTGTGCGTCAAGCGCGGCATCGAGAAAGTCATCGCCGCATCCTCCGCGTCTGTATACGGCATGGCAGAGGAGTTTCCGACCAGCGAGCGGCAGAATCCTTACGACAACCGCACCCTCTACGGGGCCGCCAAGGCCTTCAACGAAGGTCTGCTTCGCTCATACAAGGACATGTATGGGCTCGATTACGTCGCCTTCCGATACTTCAACGTCTACGGCGACCGGATGGATATCCACGGTCGCTACACCGAGGTGTTGATCCGCTGGATGGAGCGGCTCGAAGCCGGATTGCCACCGATCATCTTCGGTGACGGTCAGCAGACCATGGACTTCATTCATGTTCGTGATGTCGCGCGCGCGAATATCCTCGCGGCCCGATCAAGGGTGACCGACGATGTGTTCAACGTTGCGAGCGGAACCGAAACCAGCCTGATACAGCTCGCACAGGCGCTTGCTTCGGTTATGGGCCATCGTAACTTGACGCCGGAATTCGCGCCGGAGCGTTCGATCAATCCGGTGCCACGTCGGCTGGCGTCGACAGAGAAGGCGGAACGGCGGCTCGGCTTCCGTGCGACCGTCCCGCTCGAGCAGGGTCTCGCCGATCTCGTGAAATGGTGGCGGGTCGAACGCGGATCGCTCTCGGCGAGCCGCCAGCAAGAGGCGGCTGCCTCGTGATCCCGATTGCGCTGCCACTTCTCGGCGACGATGAGGCCGAAGCGGCTCGGGAAGCCGTGCTCTCCGGCTGGGTTTCGCAAGGGCCGCAGGTGGCCGCCTTCGAGCGTGACTTTGCGGCTCTGGTCGGCGCGCCCCATGCGTGCGCCGTTTCCAACTGCACTACGGCATTGCACCTTGCCCTAGCCGCACTCGACATCGGTCCGGGTGACGAAGTGATCACGGCCAGCCATTCCTTTATCGCGACCGCCAATTGCGTGAGATATTGCGGCGCTACTCCCGTTTTCGTCGACATCGATCCGGACACCTACAACATCGATCCCGACCGCGTGGCCGAAGCGATCACGTCCAACACACGCGCGATCATCGCGGTCCACCAGATGGGGATGCCCTGCGATCTCGCCGCGCTCGTTGCGATCGCCGATCGCCATGGCATTGCCCTTATCGAGGACGCCGCCTGTGCTGCAGGGAGCCAGATCCGCATGAACGGCGGCTGGGATCGGATCGGCAAGCCCCACGGCCGGATCGCGTGCTTCTCCTTCCATCCCCGGAAGGTGATCACGACCGGCGAAGGCGGAATGCTCACGACCTCAGATCCCGAGCTCGACCGAAAGTTCAGGTTGCTTCGCCAACACGGCATGAGCGTCCCGGACACCGTGCGGCACGGCTCTCCGCAAGTGATCTTCGAGGACTATCTCGCCGTCGGCTTCAATTACCGCATGACCGACATCCAGGCCGCGGTCGGCCGCAAGCAGCTTACGAAATTGTCGGACATCGTGAGCCGCCGCCGGGCCGTTGCCGCGCGCTATGCGGAATTGCTGGGTAACATCGAAGGGCTGAGCTTGCCATTCGAGCCGGAGTGGGCCCGCTCCAACTGGCAGAGCTATTGCGTGCGTCTGCCGGCCCGGCTGGATCAGAAAGCCGTCATGCAGAGCCTCCTCGATCAAGGTATCGCCACACGCCGCGGCATCATGTGCTCGCATCGCGAGGCGCCCTACGCGGAGGCGGCGCGACGCCACGATCTCGGACAATCGGAACTTGCGCAGGATCATTCGATCCTGTTGCCGCTCTATGCACAAATGACCGATACGGATCTTGAGCTGGTCGCTTCTGCGCTGCGGGCTGAGGTCAACCGATGACCGGCCAGACTTCTTTCAGCGTTGTGATCCCTTGCTACAACTATGCGCGCTATCTCAAGGCCTGCGTCGAAAGCGTCCTCAGCCAAGGCGTCAAAGTACAGGTGATAGTCATCGATGACTGCTCAACTGACGAAACGCCAGCGATGGGTACCGCTCTCGCGAAGGATCCGCGGGTGATCTTCCATCGCCACGAAGTCAATCAAGGCCACATCAAGACCTACAATGAGGGCCTCGCCCTTGCCACCGGTGACTACACCGCGCTGATATCCGCCGATGACTTGCTCACACCTGGCGCCCTGAAGCGAGCGCAGGCGGTTTTTGACTCCCATCCAGAAGTCGGCATGGTTTACGGACATGCACCGTACTTCCAGTCGAACGACGAATTGCCGAAGCCCCGCATCGGCAAACCGCGAGTCGATATCTGGGATGGCCGGAAATGGATTGCGCAGCGTTGCAAGACCGCGACATCGTGCATCTCTTCTCCCGAGGTGGTCGTCCGGACGTCACTTCAACGGCAGCTCGGGGGGTATTGCGCCGATCTTCCTCATGCGGGGGACCTGGAGATGTGGCTGCGGTTTGCCGCGCACTCATCTATCGCCTATCTGGCCGAGGTGGACCAGGCGTACTATCGCCGGCACACTGCCAGCATGCAGTCGACAACGTTCAATTCCATACTTGCAGATCTCAAGCAGCGGAGAGCTGCATTTGAAGCTGTATTTCGCGTGCACGGACACAAGATCGAAGACGTGGAGCAGCTTCGCGAAACTGCGCTCCGCGCTCTCGCCAAAGAAGCCCTTTGGAGAGCATGCTGGTCCTATGATCGCCGCCGCCTTGACAGAGTTTCCGTTGATGATCTGGAGGCGTTCGCCTTGGCAACCTATCCAGGCGCAAGTTCGCTAAACGAGTACCGGGGATTGCGCTGGCGTCAACGCCTTGGTCCGCGGTGGCCGCCTATCCTGCAGCCGGTTTTGCCAAGCGGCTATGTTCACTGGGTAAAAGGTCAACTCTGGGGGCGACGGCGCCGCTTATTTGGCGTTTAGTCTTTTCGTCCCAGTTCCCCGGCAAGGGAGGCCATTATTAGCTTCGATGGCTCCCTCGCCGTCTATTGATAAGCCGGATTGTTGGTGACTTGGGTTGCAAAGGCGCGCCAACACCTTGGCGTACAGCACGAACTAGCCGCCGAGGAGCAGGCGGATTGGTGACGATGGGGGCTTGACACCGATTTCGTACGGCGCGGCGGCCTTGCCTTGCCGATGCATTCGACCTCCAGCGAAGGAATGAAGCTTCCAGCCGCGCTGGCGCTGCTGCGGCGAGCGGATCTGGAGTGGCCGCCCGAGCGGAAGGGCGAACGCCTCTTCGAGGACTGGCCGACCTTCGATCTTGCGGCGGATTTCACAGATGTCCGGTCGAGCCGGCTGCGCAGGATCGCAACTGCCGCTGATGCCGGTTGGACTGTTTGGCTGATCGCCGCATGCGGCAGCCTGAAATGCGGACAGGGGATCACGCTTCGCCCTTTCGAAAACAAAAATTCCAGGGTTCCGGTGCCGACAGCACCAGAACTCTGCAATCTCAAAACAGCCCGTCCGTTCTTCAAGTGCGGCTCGCTCGCGTGCTTCGACTGCATGCCGCCGCTCGAATAAGATACGTACACATTCAAAGATTTATCGTGTGTCCGCCCTCAATACGAAATCGATCTTGCCATCGCCTGATCTTGGGGCTGATCTTCCGCATACGCTGTCACTGAGCGACGAAGAGCCGTTGCGACGATCCGCCCCGCCTCCTCCCAAGATGCTGAGGATACGCTGGACGATGCGGAAGTGGCTAGCGCCACAAAATTGTCAGTAGATACTACGTCGCTCAGAGCATCAGCCAATGCATGGGGAGTCGAAAGTGCGTAACGCACAAATGAGTTGCTTAGAACAACGCGGTTGTGCTCAGCATCATTCACAACCGGAATGCATCCAGCCGAGAGCATTTCGTGCGGAACAAGAGAGACATTGGTCATCGACAGGCTTAATCCTGCAAAGCAGCGATTATAGATGCCATTGAGTTCGCTCGGCCGCAGTAACCCGTGATCCTTAAAAGGAAACGGCAACGTGCCGACGCGGGCACCATAGAAGTGGATCGCTATATGCGGATGCCGCTCGGCAAACAGCTGGAGAGCCATAACGCCGAGTTCAAAGGCTCGCCGCGGTACATCAGGTTTAGCGTAGAATACAACTCCATCTCGGACACCATCTCTGTTCACAATGTGATAGGTGCTGTCACAGCCGAAATCGAATGAGTCCGCCGTCATTCCGTACTCTGCCCGCAGCTTCTCTGCAAGAAATCGGCCCGCAGTGATCGCATGAAAGCCCATGCGATAGGTATGTTCTGCGAGGACGTTGCGGGCACCCGGTGGATGAAACCATGGTTCAAAATCCTGGACGAGGTAGAAACGCATGCCGCGACAACGATCATTGAACACCGAATATGCGGTCGGCCATGCGGTTGCCACGACAGCGTGAGCGTCAGCCATTCCGCCGGCCGCATCGTGTATTTCCCCGTTGAATCTCGGAAACGCCCTGCGTACTTGACGGCTATAATAGGCGGCATCGCCTCCATAAACGTCATAGAGGTAGACGCGGCAGATATTTCCGGTTCGCTCCAAATACTCGATTAAGCGGAAAATAGTGGTGTGACCGCCGGAGCCTGCGTGCGGAGGCGCCATAACCCAATTTACCACCAGGGGACCTTTCCCGTCGAAAGGTAATGGCGGCCAAGACCGGCGTACTCGAATATCCGCTGACAGCACGTCGGCCGGCCGAACTTCCAGAGGTGTAGATGTTGGGGCAATGCGATCCGCAATTGCGCGTTGCAACCAGTCTTGGACGCCTTGTGTACCCTGCTCTACCCAAATGCGATGAGCTTGGCGGTACCGTCGGCCCACCTCCGCACCGGTACGTCCCAACATTGCGGACGTTAAGCCCCGAAAATAAGACCTCGTGACTGAGGTTAACATGGCGTATCCAACTCCTGTCCAAATGGCTTATTCTCCGAGACCCAGCACCCCGCTAAGACAGCTCTTTAAGCGACGCACGTATCCCGATACATAGACCCCAAAACATCAACATAAACAGCGGACCGTAAGACTGTCGAAGGTGAACACCTAGACTACGAGCGCAAATGCGCGACGCATTCGATGCAAAGATCTCGCGGGCGCAGCTCCTGAGTTGCCGCGGCTTGGATGAGTGATGTTTGAAGAAATCTAGCGAACATCGGATTCCAAAACACAGTGCAAGGAGCACCCAAATCGAGGGGACACGGCGTTCGGGGACCGATTACCTCCGTCAAACGCTCTGGCATTGGCAATAAGTGGGCACTCCAGTCTACCCGTGACCGTTGTGGACGACAGACGTTCGAAGCTGAGTCCGATCCACAGAATTGTCTTCTCGCATCGCCGCTACCAACCGGGAGCGTGTAGCACCTCTGCTTCGATCTTCTACGGCTCACGTATGCTTTCATCCAACCCGCGCAGTAACGGATAGAGGAAATAGGATACCACGCTCCGTTGCCCGATTTTCATTTCGGCCGTAACGGCCATGCCGGGGATCAGCTGCGTACGGGCGGAGGGCAGCCGAAGTTGCACGTCGGACAAATCGATCAGTACGCGGTAATGGGGAACTGTCGTGCGACGCGCAGCTTCGGCTTTAGGGTCTGGCGCAAATGAATCCTGACTGATGACGCGGACCGTTCCTGTTCCCGTCCCATACTTCTGGAAGGGGAAAGGCTCGAACTTGATCCGCACCGGCTGGCCTACCGATATTTGCCCGACATCCCTGCCCTCCACGTTGACCTCCGCCTGAAGCGGTACATCCCGCGGGACAAGCACGAAAAGCGTTTCCGCCTCTCGCACGACCGAACCGATCGTACGGCTGGCGACCTCCAGCACGATAGCGTCTGCCGGGGCCCTTAATACAATTAGTTGTCGGCGCAATTCGACTTTTTTCAGCTCTTCCGCTGCGCTGTCTCGCTTTGTCAGCGTCTCGACAAGGTCCTGGTACGCCGTGCGGCGAAAATCCTCGGCGAACACTTTCTGATCGGCTCGTGCTTTGTCCACCCGATGCGCGTAATCGGCGATATTGCCGCGTACACGAGCCAGACTACTTTCGACGTCGAGGCGAGCATCGCGGGAAAGCAGGAAATTCAGCTTTGATCCGACTTCCTTGTCCATCAACGTGCTGCGCATTGACTCGATCGACCGCATGTTATCAAGCCGCTGCGCCAGGACTGCTTCTTCGTTCTGCGCGGTTTTCAAATTGGCCTGAGCTGAAGCGATCTGCGCATCAAAATTCTGCATCTGCGCGTCGCGAGACGACTTCCTTTGCAGGAACATCTTTCGCTGCAGGACGGCATCGGCATCATCGAGGTCAGCGACGGCATAGTCAGCGCCAGCCAACTCAGCTCTTAGTCGAGCGATCGATGCATCGAAACCGGCAACTCTGTTTCGCAACTGGTCGTGATCCGCCTGCGAGAATGTCGGATCGAGCGTCGCCAGCAGGTCGCCGCGGTTTACCCGATCGCCGGCCCTGACATGGATCTCCCGGATAACCGAGGTCTCCAGCGGCTGCACCACGAGGTTCGGACGCATGGTAACCAGCTTACCTTGAGCCGTTACAATCATGTCGACCTGTGACACCGTGGCCCAGGTAACCGCAGCTACAATCAGTGCAAGGACACAATAGAGCGTTAGGCGTGCGAAACGCGGCGGCGACCGTTCCTCTACCTCGATCGCATCGGACTGAAATTCGGCGATCAGGCGCGGTTGCCGGGAGGCGGCCCTGAACAGCCTTGCCCGACGCCGCCCAACTTTTCGAGGCTGCGCCGACTTATCCGCATTCGCTATGGCTCGCGGTTTCTCCATCTTCATGCGATTTGCTTCATCTGCTGGTTCCAGAGATGTCGGTAGATGGTGCACTTCGAAAGCAAACGATCGTGACGATCCACGTCAACGATTTGACCGCGGTCGATCACCAGGATCTCGTTGGAGTCCGCGAGCATCGACAGTCGATGGGAAACGATAATAACGGTCCGTCCTTCGGCGATCCGCCGTAAGTTGCGGCGGATGATCATCTCGCTCTCGGAATCCAGCGCGCTGGTTGCCTCATCGAGAATGAGAATACGGGGGTCGGTGATGAGTGCCCGAGCGATCGCAAGACGTTGCTTCTGACCGCCCGACAGGTTTGAAGCGTCCTCTTCAATCATCGTATCGAAGCCACGAGGCAAGCGCTCGATGAATTCGTCGGCGCCGGCGAGCTGCGCGGCCCTTACTACTTCGGCAAACGTCGCATCGCGCTTCACGCAGGCGATGTTGTCTCGAACCGTACCTCGAAACAGAAAACTATCCTGCAGAACAACGCCGAGGTTCCGGCGCAGATGCTCGAGCTCGAGCTCCCGGGAATCGTAGCCGTCGATCCGCAGCAAGCCCTGCTGCACCGGATACATTCCAGCAATCAGGCGCGTAAGTGTGGTCTTGCCTGAGCCGCTGCGGCCGACGATTCCAAATACCGCGCCCGGCGCGATCGAGAATGATACGTTGTCCAGGGCCGGCGCACCTTCGGCACCGTACCTGAAGGATACGTTCTCGAACTCAATCTTCCCGGTCAGATCCGGCCGCAATCCATCGCGGTTGCCATCCCTTTCTGGCTTTTGGTTCATTACTTCGCCAAGCATTTTTACGGCCAGGGCGACTTCCTGATATTCGTGGACCATGGTGACGAGCTGGACCAGTGGTCCAGAAACTCGCCCTGCCAGCATGTTGAAGGCGACCAGTGCGCCGATGGTCAATTCGCCGCTGAAGACGTCTAGCGCGCCGAGGCCAATGATCCCAAGGGTCATCATCTTCTCGAGAAATCCGGTGACCGCCTGGGCTACCGCTGAAATCTTCTCGACACCAAAGCGCATGGACACCGATTGTGCGCACCGATCGTCCCAGGTCTTGCCTTGCAATGGCTCCATGGCCAGCGACTTCACCGTGCGCATGCCATGTACCGTCTCGACCAACAGCGCCTGCCGCGCACCTTCCGCCTGGTACAGATCATAGAGGCGCCGGCGGAACGGCCCCATCAACAAGGCGACAACGACAGCGATGACAGCGGTAAAGGCCATCACCACACAGGTCAGCTTCAAGCTGTAGAGCGCCAGTACCGGGATGAACACGAACAGCGACAACCCATCGAGTGTTGTCAGGAAAAGACGCCCGGTCAGGAATTCACGAATTCGCCCCGCCTGCTGCATATGCTTTACGAGAACGCCGGCCGAAATGTGCTCGAAGAAGGTTACAGGCAGGCCCAGAAGATGGCCGAATGTCTTGGTCGCGACACGGATGTCGACCTTATTCGTCGCATAGAGCAGCAGGTAGCGTCGCAAGAAGCCGAATATCGCATCGAACACCAGTGCAGCGGTAGCGCCGGCCGCAAGCACGTAAAGCGTAGTGAAGCTCTCGTGCACCAGGACTTTGTCAATGACTAGCTGAAAGAAGATCGGAAGCGCGAGACCGAGCGCATAGAGCAGCAAGGCACAAATGGTGACATCGATGAACAGCCGCCACTGGCGCAGCAGTTCGGGAACGAACCAGCGCAGCCCAAATTTCTTTCGGCCGTCCGACGACAGGTTTTCGCGCTTGATCAGGATGGCGTCTCCCTGCCATCGCGAGCAAAATTGGTCTCGGTCGACGATAAGCGGCTCGTCCTGGCGTTCGGCGAGCGGGTCAAAAACAACGACCGCCGCCGCACCATCCGATCTCTCCGCGGTGCGAAGAACGGCGACCCAATTGCCGTTCGAGAGCTGGAGTAGAACCGGATATGCATCCCCCATCCGGAAGAGAACACCCCAATCGAGCCGCGTGGCTTGCGCGCGCAGGCCCGCCTCCTTCGCCATCCGCAGCAAGAGTTCCACAGACGGCGGAGAACCATCGACGGCATAGGCGTGTCGCAGGCGCTCGACTGGCAAATCGATGCCGTGGTGGACCGCCACCCTGGCGAGACAGTCTAGTGCGGTCTGCGGATGCGCATCTTTCGATGTCGAAACGGGCGCTCCCGCTGCAGCGGAACCGCCAATTTCAGCGGAAATTGCTTGAGACATTCGGCGACCGCGGGCTGTTCGGGGTGGGTTGGCCGGCAGGTGAAGCACCGTGCGACGGATCGGTGCGCCGAACTGCGCCAGCATCGACCAGGCCCTGAAGTGCCTTCTGCATCACCTCAACTGAGTTCGCGAACGACTCCACCGAAAAGATCAGTCTTTGACGAAACACCCGCTTCGGAGCGTTGTTGGCATCCCGTTCGGTCGGTGAAAGACTGAACAGGTCCACACGCACGATCGAGCCGCCGACAGTGATTTCGCTTATGCCGTCCGTAAAGAGTTCCGTGTCCATTGTGGTGACTCCTATGCTGCCAATTCTGGCCTGAAGATCAACGCCGTAGCTCGTCTAATTGAAGTCATCAGAGACATACTCGAACCGCCGCAGGCCAGGGGGCCCATGTCCCCGGCCCGAACCGGCGAGCACAGGGGAGTACATGGGCAAGTATTTGAATAGGCAGCACGACAACAGAATCCGAAGCGGTCGGCGAGAATAATCTGCATTTAATATCCATTTAAAAGCCGCGTCAATTCGATTCTAAAATTAAATGTAGCGTCTATGAGACTCTGCGTCACCGGGAGAATCCGAATTGAACCGGATCGCCGGGCGCTTCCGTCGTTGCATCGAGCCTTGATCCGCTTCCGGTTCCCCGAATTAACAATGGTCGCTCCACTTCCGATCTGCCGCAAGGATGCGCAAAACAAATTTGGGTTCCAGAAATAACCCCCTGAGCGTCCATCAAGCTTAATTTGGAGTTTTATTTGCAGACCATTGAGCTCTCGCTAGATTGAAGTATGCCAAAGCGCCATGAGCCAACGATGAAAGATGATCTGACGGTTCGCTACGAGGAAATTCTTCGTCTCCGCGAGGAACTTAAGAAGTTGCTTGCCCGCTCAAAACAATCAAGTTTTCGAAAGAAATCTAACTCGTCGAAAAAATCGAGTCGCTCGCGCGACTAGAATCCCCTCTGGGCAACCGTCGCCGAGTACCTTGCGGATATCGCCGCAATGTTTTCAACCTACCCAAATTGATTAACTACCATTATTTAATTTTGGACAACCAATTTTTTCCTGTTATATTTAAATGCCTCAAATCCGGCCGGAGACTTCAACCGGCGTCTGGCCACACGATTGGTGCGGCCGTCGGCGCGGCGAATCACAGGCGGCGCAGCGAGCAGAAAAATGCTTCAAACTAACATGTTACAAGCCGAAAAGACCCGCGGCCCGCAGCCCAGCACGGCATACGGCGATGATTCCGGATCTGGCGGAGTAAGCGAGATTATCAATTTCGCGCTGGGCTTACTGCGACGCCAATACCTCGTGATCATCCTTACCGCGGCGTTCGCAATTACATCCTGCGCAATCTATCTGCGGATCACCCCACCGACTTACACCGCCCGCGTGCAGGTTCTGCTGGCGAACCCCAGGGCACAGTTCGTACAGCAGCAGTCGATACTTTCGGAGCCCGCCTTTGACCACAACCAGATCGAGACACAGATCCAGCTGCTCAAGTCCAGCGCACTCGCCACATCAGTCATCAATCAGCTGAACCTCGTCAACGATCCCGATTTCAGCGGTTCCGTATCCTCTCTGGCGTCGTTGTGGCGGGGGCCACGAACGTGGAACTCGACCCTGCCAGAGCCGTCCAAGGCGGGGACCCCAGCGACGCTGCCCGATACGGTTATCGCAGCATTCCAGGACCGGCTCTCAGCAAACCGGGTTGGCGTGAGCAGCATCCTGGAGATTAGCTTCAATTCAAGCAACGCCGAGCGGGCCGCCGAAATCGCAAACGCAGTTGCGAAGGCCTACATCAGCGAACAAATTAATGCGAAATTCGAAGCCAATCGAACTGCAACGAGCTGGCTTCAGGACAGGCTGCGCGATCTTGGCGACCAGGCGCTCAATGCTGAGCGCGCTGTTAATCAATACAAATCTCAGAACAACATCGTGTCCCCGGAAGGAAAGTCGATCGACGAGCAGCAGGTCACAGAGCTCAACAATCGGCTGATGGCGGCTCGGGCGCAGCTGACCGAAGCATCGGCCAGGTTAAATCAGTACGACGCTATATTGCGCACCAACCCGGCTAATTTGTCTTCGATGGGCACCCTGGACGCTGTTGGCTCCGACGTTACCAGCAATCCGATCATAAATGGTCTCCGACAGCAGTATCTTGAACTGACGAGACGCGAAAGCGAGTATTCGGCCAGATTCGGACCTAATCATCAGGCCGTTCTCACTCTACGCAATCGTATGCGCGATCTGCGTTCTTCGATTTTCGAGGAGGTCAGAAGGCTCGCCGAAAACACTCGAAATGACCTCGAAGTTGCCAAACAGCGACAGCAACAGATTGAGAAACAATTGGCCGAAGCGGTGGTTCAATCGCGCACAACGGATGCGGCTGAGTTAACCATAAGGGAGCTAGAAAATCGTGCGAAGGGTTTGCGCAGCCTGTCTGACATGTTCCAGCAGCGCTACATCGGCTCCAAGCAGCAGGAGAGTTTTCCCATCTCCGAGACAAGGATAGTTCAGCCTGCGTCGCCGCCGCAGAGCAAGAGCAAGCCGAAAAGTAAGATAGTCATGGCGCTGGGCTTGATTGGCGGCATCGGCTTCGGGATCATGTTGGGCTTGCTCCGAGAGCTAATGGATCGCGTCTTCCGCACCTCCGCGCAGATCGAAGCCGAACTGGGACTGCCATGCCTCGCGTTGGTGCCGGAGCTCGTCGTGCCGCAGTCGCCGATGCGCAGAGCCAAATCGCGCTCGACCGACGGGGATCCGGGCCAGCGGACCATTGCGAGGGATTCGGCTGTCCACCGTGCCGTCATCGACAGGCCGCTATCGAGGTTCGCCGAGGCGATACGTTCGATCAAGCTGGCAATCGATCTCAATGCGACCAAGACCTCAAATCAGGTTATTGGCATCACCTCAGCTCTTCCCAATGAGGGCAAGACCACGATTGCAGCTTCCCTGGCACAGCTCGTTGGGCATGGTGGAAAGAGCGTCATCATCGTCGACTGCGACCTGAGGAATCCCTCACTGTCCTCCAGTCTCGCACCAAGTGCAGCCGCCGGCATAATCGAGGTCACCAATGGCACTCAGTCGATAGAAGAGACAGTTTGGCGGGACGCGACGACGAACCTGGCGTTCTTGCCGGCCGTTCGTCGGAACGACCTGCTGCACAGCAGCGAACTCCTTTCGACTGACTCAATGCACAAGCTCTTCGACCGATTACGGGCGAGTTATGACTACGTCATCGTCGATCTTCCCCCCTGACACCATTGGTCGATGTTCGCGCCACAACACAGCTCGTCGACCACTTTATCCTCGTCGTCGAATGGGGACAGACGAAGATCGACGTCGTCAAGCATGCGCTGCACACCGCGCCTACCATCCACGACAGTTTGATCGGCACTGTCCTCAACAAGACCGACATCAAGGCAATGGCTCGCTACGACAGCTATTTGCGCGATTACTACAGCGAGGACCACTGCGCCCGCTACGGCCTGTCCAGTTCCGGCTAAGCAGGGATTTGTTATTCTATATCGGTGATAATTAGTTGTTCGCGCTGGCCCGCAACTGTTGCAGGCCCGCAACACACGGGGACTGCTTTCAGTTAGATCGACGAACAGGCTGGTTCGATTCGCCCAGCAGTGCCAACGTGCGCACCATTGGTCTCAGGTGATAGTTGGGGGAACAGTTCTGATCCGGACGCTGCAAATCGGGGCGAGAATCGCGGTCGGCATTATGACCCTGTTCTGTGCCGGATGTATCATCACGCCGGGTAGCGGTCCGTTGGGCGCTGACGTCCAGAGGGCCAAGGAAGGCAGCGAGCCGGCCGCCCTCCCCTACGCGCTGGTCAAGCTGACCCCGGAAGTCGTCAACATTCTTGGCCAACACATACCCAGGCTATCCACGGCGTTTGCCGCTCAAACCCCGCCGAAGGCATTTCGCTTCGGGATCGGCGACATTGTCAGCGTCACTATTTTTGAGGCCGCGGCCGGCGGTCTTTTCACGTCCGAAGCGGGCGTTCGCGCTGGCAATTTTGTCACCATTCCCAACCAAGCGGTCGACGAACTAGGCAATATCTCGGTTCCATATGCGGGTTCTATTCGGGCCAAGGGCCGCACGCCCTTCGAGATTAGCAAGGAGATCACGGACAAACTCAAGGCTCGCGCCCTTGAACCGCAGGTGGTGGTCAATCTCGCGACGCAGAACACTTCTTTGATCACCGTCCTTGGTGACGTGCGAAACGCCGGTCGTTTCCCAGCCAGTCCTTCTGGCGAACGCGTCCTCGACGCGATCGCACGTGCAGGCGGCCCGTCCGCGCAAGGCTACGACACTTGGGTCTCACTCAAGCGGATGGGACATCGCGCCAGTGTGCCATTTGGCGCGCTGATGTATGAGCCCGCCAATGACATTTATGTGCTCCCCAACGATGTCATTTACCTATTCAATATGCCTCAGACCTTCGTCGCGTTTGGCGCTGGCGGGACCCAAGGCCTATTCAAGTTCGACGCGTGGCGCCTGTCGCTGGCCGAAGCAATCGGAAAACAAGGCGGACTGAATGACGCTCAAGCCGACCCGGCCTCGGTGTATCTCTACCGCGGTGAAACGCGAGCGATTGCCAAAGAGATCGGTGTCGACGTCAGGCCATTTCAGGGCGACATCATTCCGATCATTTTTCATGTAAACCTTCGAGATCCCTCGGGCTATTTCCTGGCCCAGTCCTTCGCCATGCGGAACAAGGACGTTATGTACACATCTAACTCGGTTAGCGTGGAAACCACCAAGTTCCTGGTCTTCCTGAGAACCATCATGGCGACCGTGAACGACCCGATCATCTACGCAACCAACTTCTTTGCTCTCAAAGCTGCTGCTTCGGGCACCGGAACGACGACGATTATCACAACGCCGCCGCCGATTACGAGCACCCCATAGTCGTTGAGTTCCGGCTTAACACCGGAACACGGGGATTGATGAGGCAAATGAATATGAGCGCCGGTGCGGGTCGCATTTGACCGCGCCGGCC
Organism: Bradyrhizobium sp. RDI18; assembly: GCF_043203335.1. NCBI lineage: Bacteria > Pseudomonadati > Pseudomonadota > Alphaproteobacteria > Hyphomicrobiales > Nitrobacteraceae > Bradyrhizobium > Bradyrhizobium sp. RDI18. Next base: position 3,301,944 of record NZ_JBICRN010000008.1, read on the forward strand.
CGGCTTTCGGCCAACGTTGTCCTACCCGCGCCACAGCGCCGCGACCGTCGCGCAGCCCAACGCTGCATAACGACCTAACCCGCCTTCAACCAAGGCTGACTGGAGGACGCAGGATCGATCCCTGCGAGGGATGATGATCGTCCTTGCCAAGCGGGGCGGACCTCCACTACCCGTTGCCGCACGGATCATTTGCGAATGGGAAACCAGCCGGCCATGTCGTCCGCGACCGCAAAAATACCCCAATTTATTTAATTCGACGCCGCTTTTATCTTGATTTATTTAAAGCGTTAATAATAGATTAAAACTTAATTGCAGAAAGCTCGAACTTCGGGTTCTGGCATGAACTTTATTAACCGACATATTGCAGCCGGCCTCCACGAGGGAATTGCCCTCGAAGAATACAGCTCTCCGTTGGGTGCCCAACGGAAATGGCCAATTCGGTATGGGTCCATCGAGTTGGTTGCGATCTGCGCCGATCTCGCCACCATCGTTCTCGCAAGCATCATCTCGGTCTTCTTGTACCGGATCTACAGTAGTTGGGCAGCGGCAGATCTTGCAAACGCGATCGGCTCGGCCATCGTCGTATCGGCGATGTTTGTGTCGTTGCTGAAGATGCGGGGCATGTACAGGCCAAGCGAACTGCTGGTCCTGCGCAGTCAGATCCGCGCCGTTTGCGGCGCGTTGCTATACGCATTTATCGTTCTCGCTGCTGCGGCCGGTTTGCTCAACTTCGGTGACGATTTCTCTCGCGGCGCCGGAGTAGCCTTTGCGCTTACCAGTCTTGCATTGCTTCTTGTCGAACGAACTCTCATGAAGAGCTTGCTCATGAGGGGCCTCAGCGGAAGAAAGTTCGCCGGCGGCAATATCATTCTGATTTCGGACCAACCACAATCCAGTGATGTGGGGCTGGTGCCTGCGCTGACCATGCTCGGTTTTTGTGTGACCAAGCATTTCAGTTTGCCTCCGCCCCATTCCGGCTCAGATCACCGCAAGCGGCTCAGCGCCCACGTCATAGAGAATGCGCGTGGCTCTAACGTCGAGGAGATCATCGTCGAGGCAGATCCCAACCGATGGGCAGAATTACGCGCATTTGTCGCCGAACTGCGAGTTCTGCCGACTCCGGTCGCCTTTGTTCCTGTCGGAGCGCTTTCGGAGATGTTCCGGCGGCCCACCCGGGACCTCGGTAGCGCCGTATGCGTGGAAGTTCAGCGAAGACCGCTTACGTTTCTCGAGCGCGCCATCAAGCGGTTCTTGGATTTGATCGGCGCCGGCCTTGCCTTGCTTATTCTGTCACCCCTGTTTGCTGTAGTTGTCATAGCGATCAAGCTGGATTCATCTGGTCCGGTCCTTTTCAGACAGCAACGCTGCGGCTTCAACGGTCGGAGCTTCTCGATCTACAAATTCCGCACTATGCGCGTATTGGAAGACGGGCCGTCGGTCGTCCAGGCGCGACCGGTCGACAGCCGTGTGACCCGCATTGGAAAATGGTTGCGTCGCACGAGCATCGACGAACTACCGCAGTTGCTCAACGTGCTGGACGGAAGTATGTCACTTGTTGGACCGCGCCCGCACGCCATCTCGCAGGATGGCCAGTTTGATAAGGTTGTCCGCAACTACGCCTTCCGGCGGCGCGTGAAGCCCGGGTTGACAGGTTGGGCGCAAATACACGGGTGCCGAGGACCCACACCCACCACCGCCTCTATTGAGCGGCGGGTAGAGTACGATCTTTGGTATATCGACAATTGGAGCGTTCGGCTGGATCTGGTTATCCTGCTCCAGACACCAATTGAGGTACTTCGCGCTCGGAACGCCTATTAGATGCCAAAGTGGACGTCGATAGTCGTGCCCCTCAGTGAAGCGGCACGTCGCAGGGTAAGCGTAACCGATGCGGTGCCAATTCGAGCCCGGAAATTAGGAATTAGTATTGCTTCTCTTGAACCAGAGCGTCAGCGATGTGCGCCAGAAGCGCCTGTTCGTCCGTTTGGATCGTCCGGCGAACGCTGTGATTTCGCGACGTCGTCTTCTCGCCTTGCGGAAGGCCGGGCACTAGCCCATTCAGTTCATTTTCGATTTCTGCCCAATCCCGATTGGTCACCGCTTGCCTCTGCCGCGCATCGATAATGCCTTACGCCAGGTTATCCCAGTTCGCCGGCCGCACCTCCAATTATTGATTTCGTGGTTAATAATACCTGATCGATCAGCTCACGCTCGCTGACGGGCCCTCGTACCAGTCTCGCTAATCCGGAACTCTTCAATCTTGCGTCCCGACTTGACTGCTGCAACCAGCCACCTCGGCCGCTTGCCGCGGCCCGACCAGGTTTCGGAGGTCTGAGGATTGCGATACTTTGGCAAGACCCGGGGATACTTGCGGCGGGGCTTGCCGTCCGGTTGCAAATTCCCCAAATCATCCGCGACGATTGTGCCGCGGCTAAGCACTGCCAAGCGCTTCTCGAGTTCGCCTTTTTCGGCCCTGATCCGCGCTGATAAAATTCCGCTGATCTCTCCGTGAAGCGCCCAAAGCTCATCCAGAGACCAGGACTCAAAATCGATCTTCTTCGGAGCCATGCCGTCGCTCTTGATTCCCCTTGAACATAAGGCGATGTCACACGCCCGAATAATAATCAAGGGGGACGACAAGAGTTCCACGGGAAAATGGATTATTCTGGCTCTCTTAGAGGTTGTTTTGACACAGAAATCTAGCCGCGCGAAATGCCCAGCCTGGGCGGCCCTTTTGAACTGGCGGCAAGGCTCGGTTGCCGCCGCCGGTACTGCGCTCTCCTGCGCGCCCCCTGCCTTTGTGGTGAAAGAAAAACGACAGCCGGCATCTGATGACTTCGATGTCCTTCAGGACGCGCTGCCGAAGCTCAATCTGCTGCCTAAGTTGGCTAAGATCACTCGATGCGGCGGAGGGTACCATGCAGCGACCAACCGCATCTTGAAGACGACAAAGAGACGAACCAATAGAATAATCCATTTGGGCACCTACGCAAAAACTACAGCAATGACCCCTACCCTAATCCTGCCTTCATTCACCACGCGTCGCCCTCCCTTTCCCGACGCCCATCGACTCTTTTAAAAACAGCAAATAATCTCTTGCTTTTAACTAAATTAAATTATTAAATTTGCAATAAAATAATGTTTGGAAAAAACCAAAACCTATCAAATTCAAACTTCGCACGTATTAGGCGTCATCGCCAGCGATATTTCGAGGATTGGATGCTTCCGGAAAGACCGCAATCTGTTAGCCTTAACGGACCCGCGATGCGCAGGACAGACTTGGAGACAATGGATTTTGACGAGCTTTGGCTCTTGCATGAGCAGCTCACCAAACTCCTGTCTGAAAAGATCACCGCGGAAAAACTTCAATTGGAGCGACGTCTAGCGCAGTTGAGCCGCGTAGAGCAGATGCGCGACACTGAGGGCGCGCCCGCTAGCCGTCCCCGACGCAAATATCCAAAAGTCGAGCCAAAATACTGGAACCCCTCCCAGCCGACGCAAAAGTGGTCTGGACGCGGAAAGCAGCCGAGATGGCTGGTCGCCGCCTTAAGCGCCGGGCGGAAGTTGGAAGACTTTGCAATAGACAAAAGCGTCAATCATGCAGACGACGATAATCACAACGATGAGACCTCCTGAAGCGGGTCGCGGTCAACGCATTCCATCTGCATAGGAATTTGGCCCTCTGCACGCGTGTACTCGAGGTAGGCCACTAGATTGCTGCGAATACCTGCGACCTCCCCAAGCAATATCCCGCAAAGTTCCATACGTGACGTGAGGGCCGGTGTTGCGTTAGCCCTGGTCACAACGCGAAGCTGTTTGTGGGCGTGCTTTATTGTTTTGAACGAATCCTGAAGAGCTCTATTGTAGGCCTTGCTTGTAACGCCATTACCCATCGCATCCCCCCTGTGCCAGGAAAGCAAGGATTTTCGAAATGTTAGACGACGGTGGCGGGAGGCAGATTCAATGTTTCGAGAATTTTATGCGCTGCAATGAACAGGCCGCCGGGCAGGAGCCGGACGATGATTTGCTCGATACTACGTTGGCTGGTCGGCTCCTGCCCTTGCGCAGGGGACCCAGCAGGAGCATTTCACGGCAGCTCGAGCCTCAGCATGGAATTGGTGGGAATCGGACACCCGAGAGAACCTTCCCCTGCTGATCGGGCTGGGGCATGTTCGCACTCGAGGTTAGCTTCGGTAACACAAACAAGGGGGACCGTAATGTCGACTGCGCCTCGAATTCTCATTTGGTCGGTCTCCGTGACCGCAATCTTTGCTATTTCCACGAGCTCCATAGAAGCGGCAGATTGGACCGTCCAGCCGGTTTCGACGGCAGGAGCGGACGCTGGCGCGCACCGCTGGAATGCAAGACCGTTGCGTTCAGTCGGACTTCGCCATGCTCGGTGCGAGCTAGTAGAAGGGGTGCGGGGTGCTACCCCCTGACCGTGCCATTTTTCGGTTCCGGCTGGTATCCTGGACCTGCGCATTACGGACATTGCCGCCGCTATCGAGCGGATGCGGTCATTTCAGTCAGGTATTAGCGGCTAGCGCTGGGCAGAGGTTGATACCTGTTCGCCCCGGCGCCAACGTCCGAAGGTCCAACAAAAACACATTAGGTCGTCGTCACCGACTAGTTCGTCATCATCAATGCCCGCTAGCTGTTCGAGAGCAAGCGGCCGCTGCCTCTCCCGCGATCCTTCGCACCACAAAGATTACCAGAGTTCGGACGCGCTCATGAATTGCCTGAGCGCGTCCAAATCCGTTTGAGCCTCAACTGCTACGAGAAGTGGAAGTCATTACTGTTGATTGAGCTCAGCTTGGTATTTTTTAACGTCAGCGAGTTGTCCGCATCAGCCGAAATGACGACATTTTCGCCTACCTGCGTTGCATGGGCGAGAACGCTCGCGAAACTGTCGAAGACGCTCTTGCTGAACTGAACCACATCGTGGGACCGTCCGTATGTATCGAAATCCTTGATGAGGTCGTTCCCGAAGTTCGGCGCAAACACGAAGGTGTCAGCGCCACCATTCCCAGCAAAGAGGTCATCGCCAGAGGTGCCCTTCAGTGTGTTGCTACCTGTCGAGCCGAGGATAGCACTGCCCGAAGTACCAACAACCTGACCGGTGCTATCGATCTGCTTGGCAGTATACGTATGCACCGTGTCGGATACGGCGGACGATGTCTTGAAGGACCAGCTACCGTCGGCAGCCGTATTCACCGTTCCCAGCGATGCGCTGCCGTCGTACAGCTTGATCTGACTGTTGGCATCGGCGACGCCTTTGATCGTGACGATGTCGCTCCAGTTCTTGTACATGGTGGTCAAATCGACGGACGAAGTCGGCGCAGGTGCACTGGAAGCACCGACCTGTCCGTCACTATTGAGATCCTGATGGAAGCTCGTCTCGAGCGTTTTGAGGCCATCGTTCGTACCCGACACCTGGCCGCCCGACACGGAGCCGGTCAGGGCGCTGACATGGGAAACGTAGTTGCCGTTGTTGTCGGTGTTCCAGGCCGTGTACTGACCGGTGCTGGCCTCCTTCCAAGCAACCTGATAGCCCGTCGCCGTCCTCTCCGCACCGATCGGCGTCCAGGTGCCATCTTGCCCTTCCACAAAATCAGCACCGCCATACTTCAACGTAGGGCCGGATCCGCTGCTGCTGTAGAGGTAGTATTTGCCGCCGCTCTCAACGAGACTTGTCGCGCCAGCCGACTCGACTTGCTCACTCGGAGTTGGCGTTGGCGACGTGGGTGGAACCTGGGGAGCCGAGGTACCGATGCTGGCCGTGACCACGGCGGACGCCGCGCCGGTGTTGCCTGCCGCATCCGTCGCCTTTGCAGTAAGGCTGTGCGAACCGGCCGCAAGGGCGCCGGTGGTATAACCCCACGCACCACTGCTATTGGCTGTCGCGGTCCCGATCTGGGCGGTGCCGTCGAACACCTTCACGACGCTGTTCGCTTCCGCCGTACCAGCCAGGTTCAAGCTGCCATTGGCGTTGTTGGTTGGCGTCGCCATCGTCGGGGCCGTGGGCGCCGCGGTGTCAATTTTCACGGCAAGTACCGATGACGTCGAACTGGTGCCCGACGTCGTGGTGGCTGTGGCCTTGAGGCTATGGTTGCCGTCCGATAGCGCAGCGGTCGTGTAGGTCCACGCGCCACTGCTGTTGGCCGTGGTGGTCCCAATCTGGGTCGTACCGTCGAGCACCTTCACGGTGCTGTTGGCGGCAGCAGTGCCCTGGAGCTGGAGCGTGTTGTCGCTGGTGATGCCGTCGCCGGCCGCTCCGGTGTCGTTCGAGAACGACGCGATCGTCGGTGCGGAAGGCGCGGTGGGCGTCGAAGGCGGCGGGGTCGGCGGGGTCGGCGCCGAGGTTGGGTAAGGCGTCGGGTCGGTGTTGTTGTCCCATTGGACGTTGTTGCGAATGGTCGCGCTCGTATTCTGTACCGCGACGTAGCCGTAATGCCCGCGCTCAATGTAGTTGTTCTCGATCACGACGTTGGAGATAACGCCGTTCAGCCCGGCCTTTTGGTCCACGTACACCGTGTACGCCGGGTCACCAGACATCAGGTTGCCTCTGACGACGACATCGTTGACCGAACCAAAGTCGTTGTCGATAAAGACCGCGGCCGTGCCGTTGTTACTGGGCGTGAGAATCGTATTGTGCTCGATGACCACATGGTTTTGGCCGCCCAGGGCGGTGATGCCGTCATAGTGCGGATCGGCGCTGCCGTAAAACAAGTCGTGGATATAGTTGCCGCTGACGGTGCTCGCGCCGTCCGTTAATTGGATGCCAATCGAGACATGCGAAATGTCGTTGCCGACAAACGTTCCCGAGCCGAGAATGCCCGAATTGGTTAAGTTGCCTCCGATGATTTTGCTGTTCTCAACCCGAAGGTTGGGCGCGTCCTCGCCCTCGATGCCCCACCAACCATTACTCTGGATGATGCAGTTACGGATCGTTACGTTCGCAGCGTCGATGGTAAGTTGGCCGTTAATGACCATGTTCTCGATAATGGTGCCGTCCCTCGTGATGTTCATCGGCCCCGTGTAGGGGGTGGGCGTCACGCCAGCCTTAACGCCCGCCGTCGTCGCATCAGGCATGCCGAAACGGGCAGGATCAATGGTACCAGTCATGTGCTTACTCGCGCGTTGATGTTGATGAAGACGGTGTGGTCTTCCGCGCGCGACATTTTTGCGACGACATCACGGCTTGGCTGAGGTCATTTCTCGCAGACCAGTCGATGATTGAATGGCGGAAGCAACATTTACCGCTCGTCGGCTAAACGCCACCACTTCAGCCTGAACTGGAACTCGACTTCAGCCTCGTTCAGCGGTTCAAGACCATACGCGACACGCGCGACCTCACCGAAGGCACAGACAACTGCTACCCACTAACGGCTGCTCTTTCTTATGCCGCGCTCTCAAAACAAATCGCTACAGTGCAGCGAAACATGCGATTCCGGAGTTGACCAGTTCATTGTCTTTCGGCCCCGGATTCTGCAGTTGTGGGTCAGAAAATGTCCTCGATGGAGGGCGATGGTATCGACACCGTCACGAGCGGCATCGTGTGCTAGGCGGTTGCGGCGCGGATACGTTCGTCTTTGCCGCAGAGAAAGCACGACACGGCCGGTTTCGAAAAAAGCGAGATAAAATCGATCTCACACATTGCAACCTTTAGATCCATCTTGGCGTTTCTCATTGAATTCATGGACGTCCATTTTGGACAAGAAGCCCGAAAGAGCCGTAGAACTGCACTTGAGAATTAATCTCAACGGCCTGACATCAAGCTTAACAATCGAGTTTCGTTGCGGCCGATTCAATAGAATCCAGCATGCTGCAATTGCACCGGGCTCCGTTATCACAAATTTGGCGCCTAATTGATTACCCGACGGCCAATGGGCTCCGCGACGCCTATATTACGATAGCTCTTGATATGGCAGGGCGCAGGGCCAATTTACACATGACCAATTTACTGTACTGGCAATCTGTCTCTGTTCCGGTCTTCGCGGCTATCCGGTTTGGACAGTCTTGTTGCTGGAAGTAGTAGCAGCAGTCGCCTATCTCATCGACCGCAAGGCGCATTTGGAATCGGGATCAAGGAGTGGGGTGCTGCCTATCCACTTATGATAGTCGCAGCAAGCGTGCCGCCAGCGGGCATTTTATGTGCAATTGGCTGGCTTGCTGGCCGAGCGCTCTCGCAAGTCCTAGAATGAGCCAGCTTTCATTAAGGCGAGCGCGTCGATATTGATGCGATGGCACCGAATACTGTTTAGGCTTCCCCGACGTTCATTGCGTTCGCTACGCTTTCACCATAGTCCTTGTGGCCAGAGCTAACCGAGAGCGAGCGTGGTATTATCCTTTTGCTTGAACACGTCGGCGCGTTCGGCTTGCTCGGTTTCCTTTTCTTTGTCAGTTACCCTGAACGTGCTCTGCACTGCTCGCCTTGTGCTGCTTCGCAGTGCCGTTGCGCTTGAGCTTGCGACCGCCGCCGCGCAGTGGGTGGAGGTGCTTACGTCACACTTCCGAACCGGAGTCGTCTCATCGAACCATTTTAGGTCAATCCGCTATCTTTTGCTGGGAAGTGTGGTGCCCAAAGTCGAAATCGGGAAACCTTGTGACTAGCGCAGTCTTCAAGAACTGGACATGCCTAATAGTCGCTTCCAGTTCGTTCAAGCGCCTCTGCCCTTCTGCTATCTCGCGGCCGAGCAAATTCTGATAATGGCTATCCTCCGGATCTCGCGTTAGATACTCATCGGAATCATTGCCCAAGGTTACTGCCGATCGCGCTAACGCGTCATCGATACGTGCTTTCAGGCCAGCCTGCTCAGCTTTCGCGCCCTCCAGCGCATCCTCTATCGACCGAAAAATGGATGTAGCGCGGGCGCGGTCAGTTTCGGTATCTCGGCTGGCCGATCGCGCCTTGAAATTGACGGCGGTGCGCGCCTTTAGAAATCGCTGAAACATCTTCGAGCTTCTCCAGGATGGCTGGGTCGAGATTAGATGCTGAGTCGTCACAGCCAAGTTATCACGAAATGCGACCGTTCGGCGCAAGATTGCTTTCGTGCGAATCATGCCGGTCTATGGGCAGGGTCGAGGCTCCCCAGTTGATCATCCAAGCCATCGCCCGCGCATGGGGCCGCCCATCGCTGCCCGATTGGAACTGTGTTGATGCCGCACCGATGCCGATCTCTGATCAGCAAACTCCGAACCCGAACGAGATCCGACGTGAAAACGAGTTGTGCTCGCAGGAATGAAACCTGAAAGGCCACCAATCTTCTGAGCGCTCAAAGCCTCGCGCCGTAAGTCAACCTCCAAGCAATCTGCTTCCGGCCTGCTCGACAAATCAATTCGATGCGGCCCGCAACACCCATCTTCCCACTGTTTGCAGGTACTGGGCATGCCCGCCCCTAGATGACGGCCGCCAAATAAATGTTTATACTATTTAATTCTATTAAATAAAATAAGTTGTGGTAACCTCAAAACGGTTGAAGGCGGCTTGGGAGAGCGTACGCCGACGTGAGGCAAAGGCTCACACCATAGTCGCCTATTGAAGTAAGGCCGGAAGGCATCCGGTCTAATTCGATCATGGATCGCGTTTAGCCGTACGCGCGCATCTGTCGCCATCGGAAATAGCGAGGAGGATTTGCGCGCCTCGAACTGATTGCGTTGGAGGAAATCATGGTTGAAATGCACCCTGTAAGGCTGGGCTCAATCAGCTTCGGCCGTTCGAAAACTGTTTGCACAATTCGTAGTATTTCTGCTTACGGCGCCGCGCTTGATGTCGCTGCAGATGAGCAACTCCCTGATGAGTTTGCGCTGACCGTCATTCCCGACGGTGACCCGCGGCGCTGCGCGGTCGTTTGGCGCAAAGAGAAACGCATCGCTGTCGCGTTCTATTGACCTGCCCCCAAAGGGAAGTTGGGCGCCCTCCGGGAGCGATGCGCCGCCGCTTGGTATTGTCTTTTCAGCGTGTGAGTGATCCTTGAAAATTCAGCCTGTGAGCGATCCTTGAAAATGCCACACGCGATGAGAGCAGCCGGCCGCCAAAAACGGATTTGTCACAATTAATTTGATTTAATTTTTATTTAATAATATAAATGCGTATTAAGCTTAGGGCGTACTTGAGAAGTGAATTGTGAAGTGACCCCGTAGACCTGTTTAAAAAGGCGTCACATTTGCGCCAGCCCATTGAAACTGCTCCGAGGGATGGAAAGGAAATCTGGGTCGAGGATGATCAATCGGCTTATGATGTCGCGCATTGGTCGCCTGAGACGAAGCAATGGGTCTGGAAAAACGGCAGACCGATCAGGATCACGCCGACACATTGGTCTCCAATAGCCGAGCCTCAGTATCAGGAAGACGATCGGTCGAGCGGCCCGCTTCAGAATGATCGCGTGCGCCGATGGTTATTCGCTTCCTCGATCGCTGCAACTCTGGTTGCATCTGCGTCGCTCGGCATGCATTTCCGCACGGAGCTGGTCTCCTTTGCGACGCGATACTTTGATCTGCCAGACATTGCCGATCTCGATGCCAAGGTGGAGCTGTCGAGCAAGCCGGGCGACGAAACTGCGCGGCTCCGCCAAGCGGCGGACGTCACGGTGGAGGGACTGCGGCGGTCCCTTCAACAGGAACAGGCCGGTGCCAATGCACTCGCAGATGAGCTTTTGGAAGCTCGCCGCGAGATCGAAACGCAAGCCATGCAACTGCAGGAAGCCGTCGACGAAGCTCGGCAGCAGAAGCAGACGGCAGAGGCCGCCGCTTCCCAATTACAAGAATCCCTACGGCAGGAGCAAAAGAAGACCGCCGCCCTCACCCAAGAGATCGGCATAGCGCGCCAGGCGATGACGGCAGGCGCAGAGCAGCAACGCCACGCGCTCGAAGGGGCAGAGGCGCGCGCCGCGACACTTGCGAGTGAGCTTGCCGGAACGCGGCGCGAGATCGAAAAGCAGGCCGCACAGTCGCAAAAGGCCGTCGATGAAGCTGTACTGCAGAAGCAGGCGGCGGAGGCCATCAATGCCGAACTGCGAGAAACTCTGCGGCAGGAGCAAAGGAAAACTGCCACGCTCACCCAGGAGGTCGACGCTGCGCGGCAGGCGATGAAGGCCACCGCTGAACAACAACGCCGCGCGCTCCACGAGGCACAGGTGCGTGCCGCAACGCTTTGGAGCGAGCTTGCTGGAGCGCAGCGCGAGATCGAAACGCAGGCCGCACAGTCGCAAAAGCTTATTGAGGAAGCCGCGCATCAGAAGCGGGCGGCGGACGCTAGCGCTGCCGAATTGCGAGATTCTTTGCAGCAGGAGCAACGAAAAACTGCCGCTCTCACCCATGAGGTCGACGCTGGGCGCCAGGCATTGGCGGCCGCCGCCGAGCAACAACGCGGCGTGCTCGAGGAAACTCAGGCGCGCGCTGCGGCACTGGTGAGCGAGCTCGCTGAAACGCGCCGCGAGATCGAGGCACGGGTCGCGCAGTCGCAAGTGGCGGAGGGTGAGGACGCGCAACTAAGACAGACGGCGGAAACGACTATCACCGAACTGAGGGAATCCCTACGGCAGGAGCAAGAGAGAACCGCAGCGCTCACCCAGGAGTTCGACGCTGCGCGCCTGGCGATGACAGGAACCGCCGAGCAACAACGCCGAACGCTCGACGAGGCACAGGCGCGCACTGCGGCCCTCGCCAGCGAGCTCGCTGGAACGCGTCGCGAGATCGAGCCACAGGTCTCGCCATCGCCAGTGACGGACGAACCGGATACGCAACAAAGACGGACGGCGGAGACGACTATCGAAGAACTGGAGAGAGTCCCTACGGCAGGAGCAAAAGAAGACCGCCGCTCTCACCCAGGAGGTAGACGCTGCGCGCCAGGCGATGACGGCAACCGCCGAACAGCAACGCCGCACGCTTGAGGAGACACAGGCGCGTGCCGCAGCACTCGCGAGAGAACTTGCTGGAACGCGCCGCGAGATCGAGATGCAGGCCGCGCAAGCACAAAGAGCGATCGATGAAGCCTTGCAGCAGAAACAGACGGCAGAGGTTGCCACCGCCAAATTGCAAGACTCCCTGCAGCAGGAGCAAGAGAAGATCGGCGGCCTCATCCAGGAGGTCGGCGCGGCGCGCCAGGCGATGACGGCGAGCGCCGAGCAGCAACGCCGCGCGCTCGACGAGGCGCAGGAGCGTGCCGCAGCACTCGCGAGCGAGCTTGCTGGAACTCGTCGTGAGATAAAGACTCAATCTGCGCGGTCGAAAACGGCGGAGGATGCTGTCACGCGACAAAGACAAGCGTCGGAGCGCACCATCGCGGAACTGCGGCAATCGCTGCAGCAGGAGCGCAGCAAGATCGGAGCCATGGCGCGCGATCTTACGCCCGCGCGGCGCCCCGCGGACCAGCGCGAGCCCCCTCGGGCGCGCGCAAGACAGTCCGGTTAACCCGATCGTCCGGGCGACGCAGACTGCAGACGCGGCCGTAGCTAAACAGCCGATGGCCTTCGATGCGCAGGACAAGGCAGAGGCAGCACGATTGATCGCGCGCGCCAGTGCGCTGCTCAGTCAAGGCAATATCGGCGCGGCGCGCATCGTACTCGAGCGCGCCGTCGAGAGCGGCGACGCTCGTGCAAGTTTCATGCTCGCACAGACATATGATCCTGTCGTTTTGTCCGCATGGGGCACCTATGGAACGCGTGGCGAGTCGGCGAAAGCACGCGAACTCTACGCGAAGGCGCACAGCGGCGGCATTCGAGAGGCAAAGGAGCGACTCGACGCATTGCGTGAGTGAAGGATCAGACCCGCACTTACGAAGGACAAGTGGAGATAGAGATGAACACGCTGCCGAAACCATGGTCGTTGTTGCTCTTCGCGGCGATGGCGCCTGTTACCTGGATGCTTCAATCGGTTGACGTGTACGCGCAGCCGGCCAAGAGCGAAGCGCCAGTCACCAGCCGCGCCTCTGCACATGACCAGAGAGAGAAGATCAACGCCTGGACTGTCGGCCTCGCCGGCGGTTTGCTGGAGGGCGCTCCCATTCGCCTGGCGGCAGAGATGGCCCGAATCGTCGATGACGGTCCGAATCTACATGTTCTTCCGATCGTCACCCGGGGCGCCACCGAAAATGTGAATTCGCTGCTCTACCTGCGTGGCGTCGACACCGCGATCATCAACTCCGACGCGCTCGAAGAATACAAAATCCAGATACCGCAGATCCGAAGCCGCATAACCTATCTCCTCAACCTGTTCCCGTCCGAACTGCATATTTTCGTGCGACCTGAAATCACAACCTTGCAAGACCTCGCCGGCAAGAAAGTGAATTTCAACACCCAGGGCACGGCCGCTGCCTATTCAGGACCGCTGATCTTCAGCCGTCTAGGCATCAATGTCGAAAAGACCTTCATTCCGCACCAGATCGCTCTGGAGCAAATGCGCAAAGGCGAGATTGCCGCCGTCCTCTTCATCACCTCGAAACCGGTTAACGCTTTCGTGCGCGGACGCTGGGACGAAGGCTATAAATTTCTGTCCGTCAATTTCGACAGCAAGTTCGAGGATTACTACTTGCCGGCAACGCTTGAGGCGAGCGACTATCCCAGTTTGATCAAGCAGGGCGAACGCATCTCAACGATCGCGGTGCCGACCGCCTTGGTTGCGTTCAACTGGTCGCCGCGATCGAACCGTTACCCGCGTGTCGCCCGTTTCGTAGATCATCTGTTCTCGCGGATCGACCGGCTGCAGGCCCCGGGATTCGATCCGAAATGGAAGTCGATCAATCTCGCCGCAACCGTCCCCGGGCTAGACCGCTTCTCGGCCGCGCAGGAATGGCTGGATCGCGCGGCGCGCAGTGCACAGGCGCGGCCGTGAAGAGAGCCGCGCTCCCGCTCGCTGTGCTGTTAGACGCAGCATACAGCATGACTTTCGCGCAAGGTGCCAGCGAAGCAATGGCGCATCTTCGCGCATGCTCTAATGTGGAGCTTACCGCGCGGCAGGAATGTTTGGAAACAATGCCGCGCAGTATCACACAGGCGGCCGCGGCAGACAGTGACAACTGGCTTGTCAGCGAGACCACCTCGCCCGTGGACTATTCACCGGTCGTTGTGGCGACCACGTCGTCTCGCGGCGGCTCTGATAGCGCCACGATGCAGCTCTCGATCCACTGCCGCGGCGGCCGTACCGAACTCGTGATCACGGGACCTGCGGTTTCGCGCAGCGCCGAGGAGTACCTGATCTCCTACCGCGTCAATGACGATGTCCTAGTGCGGCTTCCCGCTGCCCGCCCATCATTTGGAGTTGGCGCCGCGCCCAGGGGCGACGTGGTGCGCATGTTACAGTCGCTCCCCGATGAGGGGGAATTCGCTGTGCGCCTTTCTTCGCGAACAGGTGCGGCGTCCGAGGGACATTTCTTGCTTGGCGGCCTGAAGACTATCCGCGAGAAGCTGGCGACGGCATGCAAATGGCCACATGCCGTTGCCAGGCCACGCAACTAATGGTCATCGAACAGGAAGGAACTCACATGACAGGACTTGGAAAAATGGCTGGAGCCACAGCGGCAATTGCAGCACTGCTCTTGGTCGCACCGCCGTCGGAAGCGCAGGTGAACAAGAAGCAATCTACGCAGGCGACCAAGCTCACGGCTGTTACCAAGACGACGCCCCCTCAGGATGCCACCAAGCCGCACCGTCTTATTCTGCAGGTAAACAGCAACGAACCAGCAATGATGAATCTCGCCCTTAACAATGCGACCAACGTAGCCCAGCATTATCAGGACCTCGGCGAGAAGGTGAGTATCGATATCGTCACCTTCGGGCCCGGCCTGCATATGCTGCGCGACGACACTTCGCCGGTCAAAGCAAGGATCAAGGCGCTCTCGGAAAGGCAGCCTTCGATTTCCTTCGAAGCCTGCGGCAATACCCGTGAAAACATGGGGAGGGCCGAGGGCAAGGAGATTCCGCTGATCTCGGAAGCAAAGGTCGTGAAGTCGGGCGTGGTGCGTGTGATGGAATTGCAGGAACAGGGCTGGACCTACGTCAAACCGTGATGCTCGATCCACGCGAGAGGCCGCGACATGGCGCGGGCGATTGCCAATCCTGGGAGGGACGGAAATCGCGCCGACTGCGCAAGGGGGCGAGATGTTGTTCGCAATGGCGCTCGCGACGAGTTCCTCCTCGCAGCACCGACCAGCGGAAACCAGCTAAGCTAGTCCCAATGCCCAGCTAAAACCGGCCTGAGAAGCGGTCCGGTTCGTGCTGCGGGTTTTGGGGCCTCCTCTCGCGGACGGACTTCTTCAACGGAATACCCTGATAGCAGACCCGAACGTCCGCTGGACGTTGAAGGGGACGAAAGGACGCCTAGGCACGGTCGTTAGCCTGGCAAGTGATGGCCACAACCTCCACTCTGTCTACCTTAATCAGCATAACAAACGTGAAATCGTCTGCAGCCGGCGCCAATCCAACAGCACGTTCGAACGCGGCTACTTCTTTCTTCGTAGCCGGCCGAAGCCCGAACACAGAATCCACTGGGCAAATGGGAACGCCGTCCGAGGTGATCTCATACAAATCCAAACGGAAGTCCGGCACCGCGCACATACCGCGTGCAAACTCGATGTTTTGCGCCTGAAGCGCAAGCGTCGGCCTTCCGTTGATATCGAGCGTGAAGATCTTGCGTTCCGGCTGCTCCAATTTTATGCCTTTTCGAGAGATAGTTTACTAAAAAAGCGGGAGAGTTTTGCTTCGCGATCACGAATGGTCAATCTTGATCGGCAATTGAATGCAGCGTCAACAGGATATTGCCCTCGAGAACGGCAGCCGGGCCACCGCGCACCACTGGGCAGCATCCAAACGCCTGCAACTCGATAGAATTCAGCCTGCCCCTCGTAAGGGCTGGGGTTCAGGATATGCCCAGGCCTCTTTTAACAGGGTATCGGTGGCTTCTTTCAAGATAGCCGCGTCATTGCCCGGCAAGTAACACGCTTCTAGATTGAACATAATGATGGTTAGTCCAAGGGCGCGCGGCCAATCACCTGCATCCGACAATTGATGTATAGTCTTTGAAGCGTGCTTCAAAACCTGATTTCGTTCTGCGCTAGAGCCGCTCGCGTAACGCCTACTTAGAAACTCGAAGCTCGACTTCACAACACCAAAGCACGCCGATTTTGCAGCAGGATCTGCCGCATCAATCTGCGGCCTCAAGTTTTCGTATCGCCTGCGGAGGACATTGGCTCGCGCTTCGTGCCGAAGGTTCGAAAACTTCATTCCCCCCTCCCGATCAGCTTCCCTGATTAATCACTAGTTAGAAACGCGGAAAATGCGGCGGCCATGCGGCGGAAAACCCCGGGATCGTCCGGGGAATTGTCCCGGTCTCGCGCGGCAAAAGCTAGCCGGCGGCCGACGATGAACTGCCCCTGCTAAATCGGATCATCTCGTTAAAAGGCTCAGTCCTATGCCTTCTGCGCGACGCTGTCGCCGTGTGCTTGCCTTAAAGCGCTAACAACCTCTACGGATCGCGCAGGCCCGACCAGCTTTCACCGATCGTCCGTTGCTTCGCCCGCGCCACTCGGCATACGGGAGGAACTCTAGCCGATACTGCATAGAAGCTTAGTGGCAGGTCAGTGCCATTTCGGATGGATTTGCCGCCCTTATCCAGCGAGTTCCTATTTTTCCAAAACAACTGGGTGGAAAGCTGCGCATCTCGAAAACTGCCACGCCGTTCCAGCACGACAAGGCGAGTTCAAGGATTGATATGGACCTAGCCTCAGCGCTTAGGCAGTTCCCTGCTCCGCACGACCGGGTGTCGCTTGAAGGGTGGCCAAGGACTCGATGGCCGACTCTTCTTCTAAGAGACGCCTTTCAATAAACTGGCGCTCAGCGTCCGTCAGCATCGTCTGCAGTAGTTGCCGGTAGCGATGCACGTTATTGCGATGCGTTCGTAATCGAACGAAACTCTCCTCAATCATAGGTCGCGCCCTCAACCGATTTTGTCGATATCAGATATGTCAATATACTTGGTTTAAAACAGGAACTCGCCCAGCCGAGGTTATCGTCGGCGAGCAGGCTGTCAATAACAAACAGACCAATGGGTTAAGCGGCGTCGTTCTGGCAATGGATCCAGCGATTTGACGGCCGCACGTAGGTCAATTCGATTACGGATTCTGGCACTTGCCAGCGAACCCACGGTGCCGTGTGGTATAGGGCGCCTGCCCACCGGCCCGTCCGCCCTCCCCAGCCCGCAATTTGCGTTGCCTGCCGTCGGAATGTTTGTATCGTTCAGATCTTGTGTCCCGGCACCCAAAAGCTAAGCTATTGGCTTTGAGGGTTTCCGGGGGAGCCGAGATGTTGCAAGGTATTAATTGGTTACTTCAAGATCCTATCGCTATTTATGTGACCGTCGGGATTGCCGTTTCAATCATACAACACTACCGGGAGATGAAGCTGATCGAGGTGAGAGCAGCCGACCTCGCGGCCCGCATTCAAAGGCTCGAGGTACTTATGATGACCAGCTAGCAGTCATCTGCGTCTGGTCCATACCATCAGTGTGACGGGTCGCGGGTTTTGCTGACCGGCGAGACCGTGATTTTCTTTCTGCTTCTCGCGGGCTTTGCTGTGATCCAGTGCAACCGACCCGCAACACCCCGCTAGCGATAGCGGACAGCGTGCCTTGGTTTGCCGAGAGGGCTCCCAATTTCGAACCAGACAACCATGCGGCTCGCGATACACTCACTGGTTAACCGTGTCCGCGATTCTGATCACGAACTGCATCAATTGAATCCCGCGGCCGGACCGCCTCAGGAGTACGCGCTGACACAATCGTGCGGAAAGGCCGCGTTTGAGTTCGCGCTTGGCGCTGCTCAAGTGCATCCCTTAGGACCGCGGTTACCTTACGATCTATAATCTCAAGGCGGTCGGCAGTTGCATTGGTTTGAAGACGAAGCTCCAGCAGTTCATCCCCGATGAGCCGCCTAACCGTTACATGCACAAGGACTGAGAAGATGTAGCAGATGAATAATGCGGCTAAACTGCTGCTTATGATTGTTCGGTATTCGGGAAACACGTTCCAGATCGCAACACCAAGAATTGCGGCTGTCGTCCAGCCAACGACCTTGAAGAATGTGTCCATTTTCAATACTCCTACAAAGAAAGTCGAAGCTTCGTACTCAAATATTCGTACGCTCCTAATTGCGGCGCTGGATTTCAGTTAGACGGAACGGGCTTGCGGGAGTCAGGACCGAAATGAGTCGATGCCGTGGGCCACGACAATTCCGAGGCCTAGAATAAGCAGAAATGCGATTACGGCATCAAACATGGCGTTAAGCCAAGGCCGCTTCTCCTGATCAGTCAAAAAGATTCGACTCCATACGAAAAAGTTTCGCCTGACTGGTGCATCGGGGTCACAATAAAGCCGGCCAAACTAGCGCTCCCTTGCTGCTTTCGCCTCGACGCAAATGTCGAAAATTCAGGCATCCGAGCAGATCACCGCTTTGGCCCCGAGGTATTGCGAAAGCCGAAGTAGGAACGCTTCGCGACCAAATCCGGCTGCGTAGGACACGCTGTGCTGAACCGCGGCGCCCGTTGGGAAATCTCGCCAGCCTGGCCTTCCGGCCGATGTACCAAAACCTGCTTCGCTACTACGAAGTAGAGATGTTCTCGCGCGCTGCCATTTGGTTGGTAGCTGCCGATCGCCATTGTTGGGGCCTCAAGAGACACACTAGATGTCGAGTTTCAGGTAAGCCTTCAATGCAAGACGCGTAGTCGGCGCCAGCCTGGGTTCTATCTCCTCAATCTCCACTGGTTCTAGTATTAGAAGAGATCCTTCTGTGACGGCCAGTGCATCCACTGGAATATCGCGTACGACGAAAAGATGTCCGTGGATCGTGCCGCTCTTGCTGTCGATGTCCTCACCCTCAAATCCTCCAAGATGCTCAAAACGATCCGGCGGGACAAAATATCCGATTTCCTCATGTATCTCGCGGACTATGCATTCCAGGAAAGTTTCGCCGTCCTCGCGGTGACCACCAAATAGCCCAATCTTGCCGGGGTTGGTGATGCCGGCAACGTCATCGCGCAATTGAAAAAGGTAACGCCCAAACGTGTCGATGATGATCGCACCGGTGGTCTCGCGGTGCCGCACTTGCTTATAGGTCATTCGTTCTCAGCTCTGCCACCACGCGCATTGATTCCTCTTCAATCTGCGCACTCCTCAATGGGGCACGTCCTGAGGACAGTCAAATTCTTTCGTTCGATCACTTCGCTCTATGACACAGACCTCCTACTTAATCTTAGCAATCGCAGCACCTCGGTGCTCAACTCGATTGTGTCTGCGGTCGGCAATTGCTTCTGGGAGGTACGCCGCGCCTGCTTTTCCATCTGCGCGAACGATGCGGCTTGCGCCAATGCGAGAGCCGACGCCTTCCACAAGCTTGGACGGCATCTGCGGTCGTTTGAGAACAGCCCCGGCCGCCAGAGCGCGACCGTGATTTTTCATCGCCACTGCGATTGCATGAATAATCTGCCCGGTAGAGCTCTTGTTCTCTTCATGCCGTTTCAGTACGCGCTTCGTAAGGGTTTTCTATGAGATTAATTTAGAAGCCCCAGCCAAAACCTGATTGCCGCTCTTGCCGGCGAGGCGACGCTTCAACTGCAGCTCTGTTTCGCGTGCTTCTGCCTGCGCGCGATGTGCAGCAGAAAAGATTTCGCGGTAACGCTGGTTGGGCCTCGTGCGCGCCGTTGCCTCTTCGGCCCTTTGGACGGCCTCTCGCAACTCGAGCAATTCGGCCATCTGAACAGCGAGCGAGCGCGTGATCTCAGTCAGTTTTTCTAATGAATGACGCAATCCTTCCGCCATCGGAACGTTCCTCCGCAAAAATCAGAGCCTTACCGAAGTGGCAACCGATGCGTCCACTGGATGACAGGTTTAACCCTACCGATGAACGTTAATTCAGTGACGCTGCTTGCATGACCAGCATCTAGCCCGCACGACGTAGGTACTTTTGTACCATCGTGGACACACTTTTTCGTATTTTACCTCGCGCCTGTCCGCAACCTACGCGCGCACCCCCGTAACATCCATTGCGCGCGCCTCACATTTAAATTGTCGTCCTTCGGATTATCATTTAATATGCCCTGAATTAATTGAACGTGGGAATTGCGTCATGTCCAACGAGATCGAAGATCGCCGTAAATTTCTGATTTCATGCGGAAGGTTCGCCGCTGTAACCCCGCCGGCTATGACCTTACTTCTTTCCACTTCGCTGACATCAACGGCGATTGCTCGGTCAGGCAGCCATAGCAACGATGGTGGGCCAGGACACTCCTTTTTCGACAATGATCCCGATCCGCCCAGGGAAAAGCAGGTCTCCGACGATCGTCGCTCGCAAAAGGACCAAGCGAGCCAGGGAGACGGCAATCACGCCTCACTTGGGAGTGGCGGAAGTGGTGGGGGTGGCGAAGGTGGTGGCGGTGGCGGACGTGCTTCGGCAGCGAAAGGCTCTGGCGGCGGCTCGGGCGACTCTCGCGGCGGCTCGGCATCAGCATCACGCGGTGGTGGTGAAGACGATAAATGGAGGAGAGGCAGCAGGCCCTGATCAGTGGAGCCGCTGCGCGTCGTGCTCGTTGTAGTCCCAACGGCGTTCAGCCTCAGGCTCGCTGAAGCGTAGTGCCAACTTCCTCCTGAGGAACATGAAATCAAAAGGTCGGACGTAACTGGCAATCGCGCTGCGCGCCCTCAACCTCGATGCCATGTAATCGCGCGCCCAGGAAACATTTGTTAGGGCAGCGGCTGCGATGATTCGCTGCTCAGGTGTAACAATCATTGATATCGCTTGACGGATACAATGCCGTAACGCCGACAGATGAACCGGCGTCTAATATGTTGCCGGCTCATGCCATGTCACCGTTGCAAGCTGTCAATCCATCCTCGAGCCGCTGAACATCATCGGCAGTTGCGGCCACCTCAACTCGCGGATTGCCGAGAAGCGTGCGCTCAACAGCCTCGTCTCGATCGATAGGAGTGCCTAGAACAACCAGTCAAGGAGCCGGTCAAGCCAGCTAGGCAGATCGGGGCGGTGGCGCGGTTTTCCACCTTCCCCACCGCTGCTGGAACGTGCAATCGCGTCGGAGTTCAGTGAAGTTGACAGCAACAGGGTCACAGCGGGAGGCGTCACAACGGCAAATCTGCCGCATGCCGCCAGAAACTTCCGCCTGTCAGCATCGAGCTCTATCTCTGCCTTGAGGACTGGTTCGTCAGTGTTCTTGTTCATGGCTTGGGATCCATTCAATTCGACCGACCGTGTCAAGTTCCCTCTCCACTTCTAGTTTACTCCATTTAAATTTTCAGATTAAATAATGTCAACTTCATCGCGAAGAATATTTTGACGCACCGTTGTGGAGCCCTGCGTGGCATTCGGACGAGATCTGACGGAACCCAGGCCAGAAAGCCCGATCCTGCTGCGTCCAGCCGCGGACGCATCGTTTGCGTTAATTGATGATCGACCGGTCCTGTTCAGCGAGAAAAACCAGCGGATCTATGAACTAAATCAGATCAGCGCTTTCGCGTGGTGCAAACTTCTTGACCAAAATAAACTCGAAACGATTGCTGATGAACTAAGCGAGCTTGGGCTAGACCGCGAGCAGGCGCGTAACGTTCTCAGTCAAGCCTTGCAACAATGGCTGGATTTGGAACTGGTAGAAATGGAATGGAGGCTTCCATTTGCCAGCGCGCTGCAGATCCGGTTAGCGCAGCGAGCAATCAGCATCAGAGCCTCCAATGACGCATTGATCAAATCTCTTGAGCCGCTCTTTTGCGACTTAAACTCGGGAAGCGATCAAGCAGATATCACGATCGAAGTTGTAGAAGTTGGTGACGAGGTTCTCTTCCGCAACTGCAGAAAGAGCATCACTCGGTGTCCCATCACGAGTTTGGCTCCCGCGATCAAGGCCGACCTCACTGAGCGAATTATTCTGCAGGATCAGCCCGATTTCGCTCTGCATGCTGCTTCGCTTGTTTTTGACGATAAAGGGCTGCTGTTATGCGGGCAGCCAGGCGCCGGTAAATCGACCCTCGCGCTTCAGTTAGTCGGCGACGAATACCGATATTGCGGTGATGACGTCGTCATGATTTCTCCAAACGGTCTCGCGCAAGGGCTTCTCTTCGCGCCGACCATCAAGCCGGGCACATGGGAGGCGATTTCGAAAACTCGCGACGATCTAGAATCCGCCACCGCCCATGATCGCACGGACGGCATACGCGTCCGGTATCTACCCGTAGCAGATGTGCATAAGAGAAGCTTCCAGGTCGAGTGGATTATCTTTCTCAATAGGGTTGACGGGACATCGGCAGAATTGAAGCCCCTTGGACAAATTGAATCCATGCAGCGAGTGATCAACGGATCTTTCGCTGCCAACGGCAAACTATCTCTAGCGGGGTTTGCAGCGCTGAAGAAAATAATCGGTGGCGCCGGATTGTTTGAGCTGACCTACGCGGAGGCTGCTGACGCAGGGCGTAAGCTGAGAGGTCTTTGTCATGGCTTTTCCTAGCAGCACTATGGTCGAGCTCTGCCAGTGCCTCAGAGGCAAAGCGCCCAGTAACCTGAATTGGATGGCCGTGTTGGAACTGGCCAACAAGACGCTAACGACCCCCTTCTTGATCGATTTGGTTGATCGACCTGATCAATCAGTTCCCGAGGATGTGAAGGTTTTCGTTCGAGAGATCTACCGGCGAAACGCGCTTCGGAACGATCTCTTGAGGGCTCAATTGGAAGAGGCGGTCGCGGCACTTAATGAACGGGACGTGATACCGGTGCTGCTAAAGGGCTCAGCAATCCTCGCAACAGCCGCTCCTGAATGCCGCGCAACGCGAATCATGGCTGATCTCGACATATTGGTCGATCCTGATCAGATGGAGACGGCCCTGCAGGCGCTCGCCGAGCTCGACTATCAGTCCCATTTTCGAGCCCCGCCGGAGAGCAAGAAACAGTACAGTGACCTTAAACGACCGCGTGACGTTGGTATGATAGACCTGCATCAAGCAGCGCCAGGTCCAGATTATTTCTATCGTTCTTCGGGCAAACTGCTTGAACATTGCATGTCCGTATCGGTTGGCCGCGGGACCGCGTATCTTCCGACCACGACTTTTCAAGCTTACATGCTGATCATTCACGACCAGTTTCAAGATAATGATTACTGGGTCGGCGAAGTAGATGTGCGACATCTGGTCGAGCTGAGAGACCTGGCTAACTCGTCGGATGGAATAGACTGGAAGCGCCTGATGTCATTTGCTCCGGGCCGCTTGACCCGAAACGCCATCGCGAAGCAGCTGGTCGCCCTGGCAGAATTGCTTGGAGTTGACGTACCTGTTGGCCTGCGCAAGGAACCCATTCCACGGCTTCAGTTTAGGAGGCTATTGCTGCAGTCCCGTTTTCCGCTTGCACGTTGGCCCCTCCTCTCGGTTGCGCTTCTTGACTATGGAAATTACAGGAGAGAGCTGGGAGCAGACTACCAGACCGACACCCGAAGGAACGCAACGCTGACATTACCACGAGTGCATACGCTGCGGCATCTCGCCGGACTTGTTGGCAATCACCGCATCGGGAAAGTCTAGCGGAGGGCGTTGGAATTGCCGTTCGTATCTGAACTGCCGGGCCGAGCGGGAAAAGGCAGTCGGGGCCTGACGGGCCGTTTCATCGAGGGATTGAAACGTCATCTGCTGCGACGAAACCATCAAGCTCCAGGGCCAATGCATCTCGCCAATTCGGCATGACCACACCGAACTCGTCCCTGAGGCGAGACAGGTCGAGGCGTGAATTGCTTGGCCGTTTGGCCTTCGTCGGAAAATCGGTGGTTGCGATTGGAACGACGGTTTCGACTTCGAGCTTGAAGCCGCGGTACCTCAGCCCTTCGACAATGGCGCCTGCAAACTCGTGCCAGCTAGTTTCCCCAGCGCAAACGAGGTTGACCACGCCACCCTTTCGCGCGAACAGGTCGTTCAGGTTCGCGAGGTTCGGCAGCACGATGTCGGCAACGGCCTTAGCGATTGCTCGAGCCGTCGTTGGCGCTCCGATTTGATCCGCGACGATGCGCAGTTCCTTGCGCTCGGAAGCCAGGCGCGCGATGGTACGGAGGAAATTGGTCCCCTTGGCAGCGTACACCCAGGACGTGCGCGCGATCAGATGCGGCCCACCGGCCGCCATGATTGCCATGTCCCCTGCAAGCTTGCTCGCGCCATAGACCGAAATTGGACCCGTGGGGCTGTCCTCGCGGCGCGGCGCATCACCGGAACCGTCAAAAACGTAGTCTGTTGAGAAGTGAACGAGCGGCACGCTGTGCTTAGCTGCCCATTGCGCGATGACCTCGGGCCCTTTGGCATTAACGAGGAACGCAAGCTCGCGCTGCTCCTCGGCGCGATCAACGGCGGTATAAGCGGCCGGATTTACGATGAGATCGGGCCTGAAATCCTTAAGCCGGTCCGTCAATGTTTCCGGCTTCGACAGGTCAAATTCGGAAGACGAAGGCGCTATAATTGTGCCTTGGGCAGTTAACAAGGGGCGCAATGCGCCGCCGACCTGGCCGCTCACTCCCGTCAACAAGATCCGCATCAGACTTGTCCATACATCGGCAGATTCTTGACGTCGTTCAGCAGCGGGGCATCGGCATCTTTGGCCGAAAGCGAGGGAGCTTCAATGCCCCAATCTATGCCGATCGCGGGGTCGTTCCAGCGGATCGAGACTTCATCCTTGGGGCTGTAAAGATCGTCACACTTGTAGAAGAAATCTGCGGTCTCGGATAGAACGACAAAGCCATGTGCGAAGCCACGAGGAACCCACAATTGGCGGCGGTTCTCCTCGCTCAGTTCTACGGCAACATGGCGTCCGAAACGCGGGCTCCCCACCCGCACGTCCACCGCCACATCCAGCACCCGGCCGCGCAATGCAGTAACGAGCTTACCTTGGGTGAAGGGATTCTGCAGGTGTAACCCACGCAACACTCCATGGCTGGAGCGGGACATGTTGTCCTGCACGAATGGACGGCTAATGCCGTGCCCGGCATAGCGCGGCAATTGGTAGGTTTCCAGGAAGAAACCGCGTTGGTCGCCAAACAGCCTGGGCTCCAGCACCAGGACTTCGGGAAGCGCTGTCACAATGACGTTCATCTGGTCCGACCGAGCAACATTTCACGTTAGCCAAATACCAAATTTATCCGACCCGCACCATTTAATATTGCATTTAATATGGTATATTTAGTATGCTATATTTAATGTGCTTCGTTGAATGAAAATGGGTGAGGGCTTATGAAGGGCATTATTCTCGCCGGAGGTACGGGCTCCCGCCTCTATCCGGTCACGACAGTTGTTTCGAAACAACTGCTACCGGTCTTCGACAAGCCGATGATCTATTACCCCCTCTCGACCCTCATGCTGGGCGGAATCCAGGACATCCTGATCATCTCTACCCCCCAGGACAAGCCGCTATTCGAGCGTCTCCTGGGCGACGGCTCACAGCTCGGATTGCGCTTTTCCTACCTCCCGCAGGCGTCTCCACGCGGGATAGCGGATGCCTTTATCGTAGGTCGCGATTTCGTCGGCAATGATCCGGTTGCGCTGGTGCTTGGCGACAACATCTTCTATGGCAACGGCTTGGCTGAGCTGCTCTTGAATGCGACTGCCCGTAGGAAGGGTGCGACCGTCTTCGGTTATGTCGTCAAGACGCCCGAGCAGTATGGCGTCATTGAACTCGACAATAGCGGCCGCGCGCTCTCGATCGAGGAAAAGCCGAAGCAGCCAAAATCAAATTTGGCCGTCACAGGACTATATTTTTACGACAATGACGTCCTGAAGATTGCCGCCGAGCTCAAGCCATCGGCGCGCGGCGAGCTCGAGATCACCGACGTCAACAAGACTTATATGGAACGCGGCGACCTCTATGTGCAGGCGCTAGGCCGTGGCTTTGCGTGGCTCGACACCGGGACGCATTCCTCTCTCGTAGAGGCCAGCAACTTCGTCCAGGTCCTCGAGCAACGCCAGGGCCTGCGCATTGCATGCCCGGAAGAAATCGCGCTGCGGCAGGGCTACATCTCGCTCGAAGCTTTTGAGGCTTTGGCCGAGAGGACCGCCAAAAGCAGCTATGGCGAATATCTGAAATCTGTAGCCGCTTCCTTCAGACGGTAGATGCGGGACATAGGGGCAAACTGAACATGCGGTTTCGAGGCTGGACAATCTTCGTTACGGGAGGCGCGGGGTTCATCGGATCCGCAGTCGTACGGCATCTGCTGCAAGACACCCACGCAAGGGTTGTCAACATCGATAAGCTGACTTACGCGGCGAATCTTGAATCGCTACCCGGCACGGCCGGGAACATGAATTACTCCTTTGAGAAACAGTGCATTTGCGATGGGCTCGGCCTTCGTCGCCTATTCGAGAAATATCAGCCAGATGCAGTGATGAATCTCGCCGCCGAGAGTCATGTTGATCGATCGATCGATGGACCCGCCGAATTCATTCAGACCAACGTGGTCGGTACTTTCACAATCTTGCAGGAAGCTTTGCGCCACTGGCGCTCGCTCTCGGGCGAGAAGCGCAAACGTTTCCGCTTTTTGCACATTTCCACGGACGAGGTGTTCGGTTCACTCGGGGACGACGGGTTCTTCATGGAGACGACGGCCTATTCGCCGAATTCTCCTTACTCCGCAAGCAAGGCATCCTCCGACCATCTGGTGCGCGCGTGGCATCACACGTATGAACTTCCGACGCTGGTTACAAACTGCTCGAACAACTACGGCCCCTACCATTTCCCCGAAAAGCTGATCCCGCACATGATCATCAGGGGATTGGCGGGCGAGTCCCTGCCCGTGTATGGCGACGGAAAGAACATCCGCGATTGGCTCTATGTCGAGGATCACGCCAAGGCGTTGAGTCTGGTCCTGGAGCGGGGAAGTATAGGCGAGACCTACAACGTCGGCGGCCGTAACGAGCGCACCAATCTGCACGTGGTCGAACGATCTGCGACCTGCTCGACGAGATCAGCCCGAACCCGAGCGGCTCCCACCGAAATCTTATAAGTTTTGTTCCCGACCGCCCCGGGCACGATCACCGCTATGCGATTGATGCCTCCAAGCTCGAGCGAGAGCTAGGATGGCGTGCGGAAGAGGATTTCGAAACTGGAATCTACAAGACAGTGCGCTGGTACGTCGACCACCAACCATGGTGGCGGGCGATTGCGAACCGGGGATACACAGCGAAGCGGATCGGATTGAACAGGTGAGCAGAGTACACCCCGGCGACCAACATCCGCTCGCACTAGAACGTAAGATGCCTCGGTCGTGCAACCAACGACGACGCCAGCGGCTCGAGAGGAGAGTAACGTCGTCTGAGTTGGCAGGGCTCGACGGTAACAAATACGCCTCCCCCTTGGGGTGCTGCTAGTTTTCGCTCCAGTTCATAGACATAGAGCTCGCCCTCGAACCACCTTAGATTTGATGCATTAGACATTCTTTCAGCGCGCGTTCGGCATTTCTTGGTTGTTGACCGTTCCTTGATCTCACGGAGGGGCCGGGCATCCCGCCCGAATTAAGTGGCTCTTTCAACTTTTGGGGAGGTCGCTTTGTGATCAGAGAGCCTGCATCGGCTCGTTGCCCCTCCTGATCGGAGGGCCCAAGGAGATCCTATCAGGCCTCGATGGAGGCTCCAATGCCGGTGGTCGAAGTAGACGGACCCACGGTGCTGGCTCGCGTTAGCGTCTTGCGTACGCTGAGCCGCTGGCATGCGCGAAAGATGGATAAACGCGAAGAAAGCTGAAGAGGGATCAATGACAGGAATCCGGCTAACTTTGCTCGTTGTCGCGAGCTCTTTTTTCACCCTCGCCGCTCAGGCCAGATGCGTTTGCCAATGTGTTGAGGGTCGCTTGCTACCGCGATGCACAACCAGCACCGATATTCCGCCCGCCTGCCCCCTGTCGGTCTGTGAAATGACACCGCCATCCATTTCGCCGCCGATGCAGGTGCCACCCGTTGGCCGCTCCCAATGCTCGCAGCGTCAGGTCTTGAATCCCGCAACCAGACAATACGAATCGCGTGTTGTTTGCAACTGAAGCGATTTTGCGAGCGTTCTCGAAAAGTCTGCTTCAGCCCAGAATGAACATTACCGAAGCGATGGCGAACGAAAGCTGCGCAATGATCCCGATCCCCACTCGCCGCTGTTCCCGATTTAATTCTTGCCGACCGTATCAAGCTTAACGAGCGAATTCTGTTGCTCTCAATCTTCGAGCGGATAGCGTACACGACGCCGGACAATTGTCCGGCTCAACGTGGCGCAGCCGTCGGGCGGCTTACAGTCAGTTTCGCCCGCCGCTCGGCGACTTCGCTAGCGTACGAGGCCGCTAACGAAACTGCGCGGAGACGGCTCCATGTTCACCGCAATTGACCCTCCTGAAACGCAAAGCTTAAAGCGAGCAGGCGCGGAATTCTGGCATCTTTGGACCGTGATACTTCCCAGGCGATCCATCACCGGCCGTCTCGTGCACGGACGCGTGTGGCGCCGACATGACGGCCGCCATTGGCAATACAAGAAATTCATCGAGTACGATGAGGATGGAGAATGATACCGAGTCCTCGAAACGATCGACGAGCAGTTTGCAGGGCAGGTATCGAGAGAGGCGCGCTGCTGTTCTTCAAGGGGCAGCCCGGCGCGCGCGGCTGCAAGGTCATTGACATCTCGGACTGTGGTGCAAAACTTCGGACACACAATCTATCGGTACTGCCGAGCACCTTCGAGCTGACCTTCGACAATTTTGAGACTATCCGAAGGTGCCGCCTAGTTTGGCGGGATGGCGAATTGCTCGGCATCGCTTTCGAAAATTAAAGGCTATGCCTCATCACATCCAATGAGCTGCGCGTCCAACTAGGCGGACGCCAAGAGCCGGTCCATCCAGCAGCCGGCGTGCAGTCCGTCAGCAATGGGCTGCGCGCTTGAATAAGCGACTAAGGATTGTGAGACTTCGTCGGCCCTACATCGCTCGACGGCTGATTGAGAATCTGCAATCTACGCTCGAGCTCGGCCTTTTTGGCCTTCAGCTTCAAGCTGAGGACATCTTGCATCAGCTCGCGGAGCTTAAACAGCTCATCGATCGTCATAGTTTCCCATTCGCTGTTCATGACGCGCCCCCACAATCATGAGTCGAAACGACTATCGATTGTAATGAGGAGTTCTATGATTCGATAGAGGGCCAATGCCCGGTATTCGGCAACGGCCCGACTATTCCATTCCATCGAGCTCGCGAACATTCCATAGCGAAACTGCCAGGATGATAAGAGATGGCATCCACGCGAGCGTGGCTCCAAATGCTACGGCTTGCAAAGTGGTCATGGATCGCTCCCAATTCCCCACTCACGAACCTAACTGCTCGTAATTAAATTGTAGTTGACAGCTCAAATCTTGGCGTGCCGATGCCGATATCAAGGCATTTATGCGGTGCGAACAGTTGGCCGCTTGGTGCGACTTTCCTCGTGATTGTGTGTGCGATGCAGCGAACGGAAAATCACATTGGCGAGATGCGTCGCTCGCAAGTTGCGCAGGCGCTGCGATCTGCAGATCAGCGAACTCTCATTTGCCTCCAAACGATAGGACGCTGCAAACGATCCGCCGAATAATATTGGCTGGTCACCCGCCAGCGGATGAGCCTCAAAGTTTTTTATGCGACGCCTGACCGTCCATGCACCGTCCATGCAAGCACAACTGATCGGCGGCTCCGGCAGGCTTTGCAGCCAGCAACCGGCAGACTGAATCCCGTGCTGTTTGTGATCTGTCGCAGCTTCAAACGCGAACTGGATATTATCCAATGACGGCGTGGATCTAAGTCGACACTCGCAAGCCGCTGTCGGGGAACAAGGTACATCTCAAGCTGTTCGCAAACGCGGAGGTAGCGAAGCGTGGTTCGAACGGTACAACCCAGAAGCGTTGCGTTTGCATTAGGTTTTAGAGTTAGCCTTATCGGGCGGCGGCTTATCGTCTATTGACCGCCTTCTTAATTCTGAAATCCTCGATACGCCTACCCGAGCGCAACTGCGCTACCAGCCAAAGCGGCTGCTTGCCACGTCCGGCCCAAGTCTCAGACGGCTGATCAGGATTGCGATATTTCGGGGGTACCGCGGGGTAGGCCCGGCGCCCTGACACTGGGGCTTCCAACAGCTTCAGACGCTCTTCTAACTGCAGCTTTTCCGCCTGGATTCTTTGCTGCAACAATTGAGAGACCTCAACATGCAGCGACCAAAGGTCGTCGGTACTCATCCGTTCGAGATCGATTCGTTTCATGACTAACTCCATCATCATTTTCTCATGCACGGGCTTCCGTTATTTCTCCGTTATTTTAATAATAAACCAAACGTTTGCTTTCGGAATAAAGTGGGGTAAAAAGCGTAGTGAGCATCTTGTAAAGTAAAATCGCGGCCAAAATGCTCACAGGAGGTTCCGGTTGTGGAACCGCCCGCTGAAGCCAGAACTTTGTTTAGTTATTGGTGCATTTTGTTTTTAGTTATGTAGGGGTTGAGTTATGCCAAAGCGCAGCCGCGACATAGAATTACTTTGTCAAAATAATGATCTAAGAGTAAGATATAAAGAGCTAATTCGCTTGCGAGCGGAAGTCGCCGGCTTGCTCTTTCCTTTGAAAAGATCGCTACCTCGCAAACATAGGATTGGCCGCAGCAATCGGTCGGCAGCACGAGCGGTACAGCGAAGCAAGCGGCCGGCGTCCTGTGCACCCATCCTGCTACTAATGCCAGGGCGTAGTGCTACATAGACCGCACTATGCCATGGTCATTCGTGAAGGTCTCCGCTCCGGCGCCCAGTCGGCTGCTATTGGGTCGCATACGGCCCTACAGTCTGCCTTGGGTACCTGAAGCCGCCCGTTCAACTTCACGCTGACGCCTAATTCGGCCTCCGCCATTAGCACGGCGCGCCGTTCATGCCGGCGAGAAGCCAAGGCGTTCTCGTTGCCTGGCTTTCCGACCTCAGTTTCACCTCGTCTCTCGAATTCTGCGGAATTGCGTTTTGTTGGTCGGCATCGGCCCAGAACGAACTGCATCAGCGATCTGCCCCTCCGCGACACCGTGCGAACACCTGGGCTTGGAGAAAATCGTCGTAGAGGCTCTATAGGCCGCACCGGCGACTGGCAGGTGTTTAGGTGCCGCCGGGGATTTAAGCGGCTCAGTTTAAGACGAAGATGCCGCCAGACAAGTATTTTAATACCGGTGTTTTTTGACAGAGCAGCGGGCGCATTATTGTCCGGAGGCGATGAGAATCTCCGAGGTATTTTCCGACTTATGTGAACCTGAATACGGACTGTCACGACCTAGAAAGAATAGCCTGATATTGTCAGGTGTGTGCGGGCGTAGGGGTAGAACATGAAACAGCCGGTTGAAGTACGGACACATCGTCTTTTGCAAATCTCGACCGATCTTCACAACCGAATGGCTGAAGTTCAGAAACTCAGAGAAATGGTGCGATCAGCGGAGGCGGTAAAGCGCGGCCAAGAGCCGGTCCATCCAGCAGCCGCCCTGCCTCCCGTCAGCAATGAGCTGCGCGTCTGAATAAGTGACTAGCGATTGCGAGACTTCGGCGGCCCTACATCGCTCGATGGCTGATTGAGAATCTACGCTTGAGCTCGGCTCTTTTTTGGCCTTCAGCTTCGCGCAGAGGACGTCTTGCATCAGTCCGCGGAGCGCAAACAATTCATCGATCGTCATAGATTCCCAGGTGAGACCTCCAATCACTCTTCATGATGCGGCTCTCACGATCATGAGTAGATCGATTCGAGATATGATCGGGAGAGCTGCGAGGTGTAGAGGGCGTGACGAGCGGAATAGGTAGATTACCAGCTACTCCATCTCCTCCCGCTCAGGAGCGTTCCATAGCGATGCTGCCAGAATGATAAGAGAAGGCGTCCACGCTAACATGGCTCCGAACGCCATGGCTTGCAAAGTGGTCATTGATTGCTCCCAACTCACCACTCACCAACCTATCAATCTAAACTTAATTCGGAGTTGAAAGTTCCATTTGCGCAATCGGTAGCCGCCACAAGCTTTTGTGCGATGCGGCGCCGGGCGCAGTTCTGACCTTTTCTAGGCCGTCCAGATCGGCAGTCCCTGTCGCGTCTTCGCGACCGCGGTTGCCGCGGACGGGCACGACGAATTGCCATGCGCTTGTCGTCGTTGTCGGTACAGGTCGCAGACCGAACGATGTCGATCTCGCCGCGCTCACGCGCTCGCCGAAACCTTCGTCCACAACCTCGGCAGCCGCCTCCGGTGCGTGAAGTGTGCTTGGTCGGCATCCATCTGGGCTGATGACGTTCGACCAGCCGTGGAGAACACGGAGTGGTCGGGCCATGGGCGCTCGACGGACTGCGATCAGGTTGTTAAGCCCGCCTCCGCAAGGAGATTTGAGTCGAGACATGACCGTTGCGATCGAGATGGGGCACACGACGGCAGGTGCCCCGGCGACTCTGGACCTTGAGGAACTGTTGGCGACTCGCCTGCTGGTGCAGGGCAATTCGGGCTCCGGCAAATCCCATCTGCTGCGCCGGCTGCTGGAACAGAGTGCCCTCTGGGTGCAGCAGACCATCATCGACCCCGAAGGCGACTTCGTGGCGCTTTCCGAGCGTTTCGGCCACCTCCTGATCGATGCCGAGCACCATACCGAGCGGGGTCTGCAGGTCGCCGGCGAGCGAGCGCGCATCCATCGCGTCTCCACCGTGCTCAATCTCGAGGGGCTCGACGCCGAGAACCAGATGCGGCGCGCCGCTGCCTTCCTCGGCGGGCTTTTCGAGGTCGCCCGCGACCATTGGTACCCGATGTTGGTAGTGGTGGATGAGGCGCAGCTCTTCGCGCCGGCAGTCGCCGGCGAGGTTTCGGACGAGGCGCGCAAACTCTCGCTTGGCGCCATGACGAACCTGATGTGCCGTGGCCGCAAACGCGGGCTTGCGGGGATCATCGCCACCCAGCGACTGGCGAAGCTCGCCAAGAACGTCGCGGCCGAGGCGTCCAATTTTCTCATGGGCCGAACCTTTCTGGATATCGACATGGCGCGCGCCGCCGACCTTCTGGGCATGGAGCGCCGACAGGCAGAGGCCTTCCGGGATCTGGAACGCGGGCAATTCATGGCACTGGGACCGGCCCTCTCCCGCCGTCCGCTGGGGCTGCGCATCGGTCCAACGGAGACCACGCCGCGCAACGCGACCCCGCGCTTGCTGCCTTTGCCGGAAGCGACAGTGGACGCACGCGCCATCATCCTGGCAGCACCGCCGCCCGAGAATAATCGGCCCCAGCGCCGGTCGCCGCCAGACCTCCTCGGCCAGCTCATGGCGGCGAAGTCAGCGGCGCTGGAGACCCGTCCCGAAGCGGCGGAGCAGCCGCTCGGCGCTGAGGAACTGGCGGAGCGGCGTGGGCGAGTGGACCGTATCCTGCGCGCCGTCATGGCGGAACCCGAGGCCGGATTCCGTGCCATCGGCGTCCTCTATCAGGAGTTCGTGGTCCGCTGCCGAATTGAGGGCCTCGGTTCGGCCGTGCCGGACCTGGGTGACTTCCGTCGCATGCTGACGCGCGCCCGCGCCGGGCTCGGCTCCGATATGGCAGAGGATGACGGGTGGCAGGATGTCTCGGTACGCGCCTCACTTCTGCCGGAGGATATGCAGGGCGTCTTCATGATGATCGCCCGCGCCGCGAAAGAAGGTTGGCCCTGCCCGGGCGATGCTGCGATTGCGCGCGCCTATGGCTCACATTCGTTGCGTCGTGCACGGCGTCTGCTGACCTACATCGAGGAGCAGGGTCTCATCGTTTGCCAGCTCGACGGTGCCGGTCGGCGGATCGTGACGCTCGTCGAACTGGCCTGGGCGACGGCACCGGGCGACCCCAATGCCGAGGAACTGCCGGCAGAGCAAGACTGCAGCAGTTCGGCTCCATGACGCGGCGGCCGAGCGCGCACTCAGATAATACCACGCATCAAGCCTGTCTGCAGCAGAGGACTGCCACAGGGCTCTGTCGAGCAAGACCAAACGAGGTAACTTGATAATGGCGCCCGTCTCGCTCCGAGGTATATGATTCGCGAAAGTCGCTGAGCGTTGCGCTACAGTTCCTTTGACGAGTCCGCGCGGTCGTCGCCGACCGCTTTTCGCATATCTCGCTGAAAAGGAGTTCTGGGCTTGAGCGTTGCCTTCACCAGGGAAGACAGTGCCGAAACTGCGTCGGAGACTTTGCTTACCGACCGCCCGATTTCACCTCATCCGAACCTTGTTACGGAAGCGGGATTAAAGGCACTGGAATTTCAGCTCCAACAGGCTCGCGAGGCGTACGAGACCGCGCAGAAGATCGAAGACGTGAATGAACGCAGGCGGCAAGCAGCAGCTCCCTTGCGTGATGCACGCTACTTTGCGGCGAGAGTTCGGACGGCTCAGGTCATCCCCAAGCCGACGTCAACTGACACTGTCGCCTTTGGGAGCACGGTGACGTTCAGGCGAGACGATGGGCGCGTACAGAAATATCGCATTGTGGGAGAGGACGAAGCGGAGCCTAAGGCCGGTTCTATTTCCTTCGTATCACCAGTGGCAAGGCTTCTGATGGGCAAAGCTGTTGGGGATGTCGTCGGCGCATCCGGTCAGGAGCTTGAGATCATTGCGATCTCGTAGCATGCCCGCACCCAGCGCCGCGCCATTGCCAACACGCGCTCGGCTGCCTCGGTGGAACACTCCGCGCCCCGGCCCGTTCTCTTCCATTACAAAGAGGAAGGAATTGTCACATGATGAAAATCGCTATTACGGTGGCGGCTGCCGCAGCGGTGCTGACGACTGCTCCGCTTGTCACTCCGGTAAAGGCCCAAGGCGTCGACGTTCAGGTCGGGCGGGACCGCGATTACGACAGGGACCAACGCCGACGGTACGACTCCGACACCACAGTAGGCGTCGGCCCAGGCGGTGTCACCATCGGTACAGGACGACGCTGTCGTACCGTGACCACCACAGTTGAAAGAGACGATGGCCGCATGATCAAGCGCAAGGAGCGCCGCTGCGACTAAAAAGCAGCGGAGCTGACGTCCGGACTCTGACCATAGCTCAACTCGGAGCGGGCACCGAGTGATGACGCTTGCGTCGCCATCACCTTGTGCGCCGGCGTTCTCCGATCGGCGTATTCCGTTTACAACCAAGCATTGGCATTGTTGTCGCAACGAACCTCGTAAGGCGCGTTGGAGAACAGAGCCCTCGCTGCGGGGCGATGTCCTCTCCGATCAAGTCTTGGCCTTCTGATCCGAGGCCGCCTCGCGGGCCAGTCGCTCTGCTTTCAATCGCTCCCGGTTTGCATGGAGCGCCTGTTGGGCGCGTTGATACTCGGAAAGTGCTACTTTGGCGTCCGCGTCTCTGAAGACCTTTCGAGCTTCCCGTTCGGCCGCGGTGGGCGTCCTCCGCTCGGATATGCGATCGCTCATTTGCTCCTCCTTCGGTCGCAAACGGTCCTGGCGCCAAGTGGTGCGCACATCAGGACCGCCAACCTAGGTGGTAGGTTTTCCTCCGGCTTGAATTTTGGGGGTGTAGGTGCCAGAGGCAGGGATTCGACGCCTGACGAACCCGTTGGTTCCATTCTGTCTTGGCGGCTTCAAGTCGCATGGCCGGTGCCCCCGAACGGCTGAGCGCTCCTTGACAGTCGTAAGGCTGAGCCATCGGTCGATGCCAGGCTAATACCGCAAAAGAAAGTCGGCGCGAACGGGCGCGGCGGCTGATGGCGGCACATCAAGCCGCACGGCGACGCCCCCAAGCTGCGGACTCGGGGGCGGATAAAGCTTCATCACGAGCGGATCGTGCCCTGGAACGATATGGCTTTCGTCCGGCGCAAGTGCCAGCAGGCGGTCGAAGCCCTCCAGCATTTCGCCGATGTGGAGCGCGGTCGTAAACGGACGTTCAGCAGCCATGTTCTCGTAAAAATGGCTGACATCGGAGGCGAGTACGACAAATCCTCGGCGGGTCTTGACCCGAACGAATTGAAGCCCGGCGGAATGGCCGCCGGCCGCGTGTATCGTAAGCCCGGGAGCGAGCTCGGCATCGCCATCATAGAACAAGACGCGCCGCGCATAGTTCAGCCGTACAATCCCGCAGATGTCATCGACCTCGAATGAATGCGATAACCTCGGATATCGCATAAAGCGCCCCGTGGCATACGTCAGTTCGCGCTCCTGCAGATGGAATCGCGCGTTGGGGAAGCGGTCGAAATTACCGACATGGTCGTAGTGCAAATGTGTCAGGATGACATCCTCGACCTCGGTCGCATTGATGCCGAACGCGCCGAGCGTCTCCACCGGGCAGCGCAGGAACGTCCTCTTTCGTTTGTTCGACACTTCCGCGTTGAACCCGGTATCGATGACGAAGATACGACCTCCGCCCCTCGCCACCCACATGAAATAGTCCATTGGCATCGGCCCATCATGCGGATCGCCACCGATGAAATGCTCGCTCCGCCGCGCATCGCGAGTAGCATAACGGATGGCAAAGAGTTCGTATTCCTGCTCGGCCATGGTCAGGATTTCGTTTCAACTTCGTTGAACGCTTCCCGCGCGTTTCGGAACGCATCTATCCCTGATGGAATGCCGCAATACACGGCGACCTGAAGCAGAATCTCCTTGATCTCGTCCTTGGTGAGGCCGTTCTTCAGCGCTCCCTTGACATGCAGCTTCAGTTCGTGAGGCCGGTTCAGCGCTCCCAACATCGCCAGATTGACGATGCTGCGGGTGCGGCGGTCGAGTCCTGGTCGCGTCCACAACGCCCCCCAGCAAAACTCGGTCGACCACTCCGCCATCGTCCGGGTGAATTCGTCAGCGCCTGCGATGGATTTGTTGACGTACTCTTCGCCAAGCACTTCCTTGCGGACCTTCAATCCCTTGTCGAACAACTCCGTCATCATCGGTTCCTTCCATTGTCTGAGTACGGTCTTTCAAGCAGCGCGGCTCAGCCATGCGCCCTCATCAGGCTCGAGACGTCGGCCAGCGTGTCGAGACGCCAAACGTCGTCGATAATGCGATCGATATCCCAATCGCTTCCGCCCAGCCGCGCGCAATCGCGCAACTTCGCTTCGATATCGCCATCCGACAACGGGTCGGCAAGACTACCCTTTGCAGCCATCACAATCTCGCTAAACGTCTCTCCGGACGTCAGTTGGATCGTGACGCGGGCGGCGCCATCCGGAAGTGAAGCGTCAAGCACCGCCTCTACCTTCTGACGCAGGGCCGCGATGTCGGGCCGAAATACGATCGCGTCCGAGAATTCGGCGACACCGGCGGCACCCAGCAAGAGCGCGCAGGCGGCGCAATGATGAATGCTGACGCGTGCGTCGCGTTCGTTGCGAACCGGACGGTCGCCGCGCGCCAGCAGGAGCGCAGAGCCCTGCACCGTGATGAGGCCGATATCATCGACACGCCGGTGCAATTCTGCCCGCAACTTGCAGCAGGCATCGATCATGGCATGGAATACGATTCCCGCCGGATAGGGCTTGTAGGTATTCTTCGCGATCTCCCAAGTCTTGCCGAGACCGCCCGTCAGACGCCCTACATCGGGTTCGTCTCCCATGGCGCGAGCCCAGCCGAGCCGCCCTTCAATGGCCCGCGGCGAAGCGGAATAGCCCTCGGCTGCAAGCAACGCCGCGAACAGGCCATTGCGCGCCGCATTGCCTACGCTGACATTCTTGGCCGCGGTCGGGAGATTTTCGACAATCCCCGCGGACTGGCTGGCCGCAATTCCGATCGCATCTGCGATCTGGCCCGCCGAAAGCCCGAACAACCAGGCACAGGCTGCGGCGGCGCCAAACACCCCGCAGGTCGATGTGATATGCCAGCCACGCGCATAATGTCCCGGAGATACTGCGTTGCCGACGCGGCATTCGACTTCCACGCCGAGAATGAATGCCGTGAGAACGGCTTGCCCCGAAAATCCTCGCGCTTGCGCCAACGCCAGCACGGGCGCCGCGACCGGCGCCGCTGGATGAATAATCGTATCGAGATGGGTATCGTCGAAATCGAGCAGATTGGCCGAAATGGCGTTGACGAACGCCGCGCCCATCGCATCGAGCCGTTCCCGACGGCCGATGATCGCGGATGTCGCAGCGCCGCTGAATGGCAATAGCGTCCGCACCGCGCCGGTAACGGCAGGATCATTCGCCGACCCTAGCGCGGTCGCGAAGAAATTCAGGATCGAGCGCTTCGCCTCGTGACTTTGCGCCGCGACATCCGTCCACGCGATGCTGGCAACGAAATCGGCGAGCGTTGTGCTGGCGCCTTGCGCTTCATCTTGCCGCACGGAGCGAATTCCTCGGACTCGTTTTTCCGACCCTATTCCGGCGCACCGCGGCGTGTCGATAGGAATCTTATGCTTGACAGATTGACTGACAATCCGGACATTCGACGAAACGCGGCCGGAGAGCCCTGCCGCAACAAGAACAATGAACACCCGCCCTAAGGCGGTGCGACAGGGAGCGAGACGATGGCGGGAGAGACGATCGGCTTCGTGGGAACGGGCCGCATGGGCGGGCCGATGGCCGGGCGACTGATGGATGCCGGCTATGCCCTGTGCGTCTACGACACACAGAGTGAGGCCAGCAAGCCGCTCGTCGAGCGCGGGGCGCGCCTTGCAAAATCGCCTGCCGAGGTTGCCTCATCCGCAGATATCGTGCTCGCGAGCCTGCCGACCCCCGACATCGTCAAGGCCGTCGCGCTGGGGCCTGACGGAATCATTGCGGGAAACCGCGCCCGCATCGTGATCGACCTGTCCACCAGTGGCCCCGGTGCGGCCAAGCTGATCGCAGAAGGATTCAAATCCAGAAACCTGACGCTGGTGGATGCTCCGGTCAGCGGCGGCA
This sequence comes from Bradyrhizobium sp. RDI18, assembly GCF_043203335.1. Taxonomy (NCBI): domain Bacteria; kingdom Pseudomonadati; phylum Pseudomonadota; class Alphaproteobacteria; order Hyphomicrobiales; family Nitrobacteraceae; genus Bradyrhizobium; species Bradyrhizobium sp. RDI18. The sequence continues at coordinate 3,340,766 of NZ_JBICRN010000008.1, forward strand.
TCAAGGGCGCGGTGAACGGCACCCTTGCGGTCATGGTGTCATGTCCCAAGGACACCTATGAGACGGTGCAGCCGATCTTAAAACACTTCGGAAAGCTGTTTTATACCGGCGACAAGCCTGGCACGGCGCAGACCGCAAAGCTCGCCAACAATCTGATGGCGGCGGCCGCCCTGGTGATCACGTCGGAAGCGGTTGCGATGGGCGTCAAGGGCGGTGTCAACGCCAAGGTGCTGATCGACATCATCAATGCCAGCAGCGGCCGCAATAGCGCATCCGAAGACAAGTTCCCCCGCGCCGTGCTTCCCGGCACGTTCGATTTCGGCTTCACCACCGGCCTTTCTTACAAGGACGTGCGGCTTTGCATCGATGAGGCCGAGGCCATGGGTGTGCCGATGGTGTGCGGATCCGTGGTTCGGCAGATGCTTGCCATCACCAACGCCAAATATGGCGCGTCGTCCGATTTCACGTCGATCGCGAAGGTCCTTGAAGAGTGGGCCGGCGTGGAAATGCGCGGCTAAGATTCGGGAAAGCCGAGCGAGGAACGATTGCAATGACAATCGGGTCGAGCGGATCGAACGAGACGCCTCTGGCGCGGCAACTGGCCCGCGCTTCGCTCGCCGTCGATTTCGTCCGATTCGAGGAAAGCGTCGCTGCCAAGGCCAAGATTTGCCTTCTGGACTTTCTTTCCTGCGCATTCGAGGCGCGTCATCATCCGTGGGGCCGTCAGGCGATCGGCATCGCACGCCACACCGAGAACGGCGCAACCATCATCGGGACAAGCAAGCTTGCGACACCGGGCGACGCGGCCTTTGCCAACGCGACGCTCGGCCATGGCTTGGTGCGCGAAGACATGCACGCCGCCAGCATCTGCCATCATGGCGTGGTGATCTGGCCGACGCTGCTCGCCCTGTCGGAACGAACGCCGCTGTCTGGCGCCACCCTGCTCGCCGCCGCGATCGTCGGCTATGAGGCTGGCGCGCAGATCGGGCGAGCCCTCTTCAACGCCGATCTGGCACGCCTCTATCGGCCGACCGGCCTGATCGCACCGCTGGGAGCAGCCCTCGCGGGAAGCCGTGCCCTGGGTCTCACCGAAGATGCTGCGACGAGCGCGGTTTCGATTGCCGCCAATACATCGTCCGGCCTGAACGAGTGGCCGCATGCCGGCGGCTCGGAGATGTATTTCCATCCGGGCTTTGCCGCCCGCAACGCCATCACGGCGATTGAACTGGCGGAAGCCGGCGCCTGTGCCTCGGAAACCATCCTCGAAGGCGAAGCTGGACTGTTTGCGGCCTACCGACGCCAGGCCGCGCCTGCCGGCATTCCGTTGTTTGCAGGCTCGGAGCCGGAAATCATGGCGGTCTACAACAAACCGGTGCCTGCCTGCAATTTTGCGCAAACCGCCGCGCAGGCAGCGTTGCGAGCGGCTCGTGAACTTAAGAATCCGGAAGAGATCGAGGCGGTTTCGATCCTCATTCCCGAAGCCGCGTCGCGCTATCCCGGCTGCGATTCCGGGGGCCTTACCGGAATGCGCTGCAAGCCAAGATGAGCATTCCCTTCAGCGTCGCCGCGGTACTTGCCCGCGGCGCCATCGAAGAGAACAATTACGCAGAGATCACTGATCCCAGAATCCTGCGTCTGGTCGAGCGCACCGATCTGCAATGCGATTCCAGTTTCACGGCCGCCTTCCCGGCGCAGCAGGGCGCCGAAGTCTCAATCGGCCTGCGTAATGGAAAGACGATCCGGCAACGCCTCGACAATGTCATAGCGGCCACATCGCAGGAAATCCGCACCCGCTTTCGGCAGGCCGCCGCTGACGCCATCGGCGGCAATCGCGCACGTGGTCTGGAGGAGCTTGTCGACGGCTGCGAACGGCTCCCAGACAGCGGCGTCATCGCCAAGCAGTGCCGGCTTGAACCAGCGGAGCGGCTGCTCCGGCCAGCATCATGACGATTGAGAACAAGAAAATGGGGATGCGATGAACAAACCAGAGCCGATGATGCCGGCAGCAAGCTCACGACCCACATCCTCCCGTGTGATGCGAGGTGAGCGGTGACCGCAGCGCTGGAAGGCTTTCTGCAGGCCTTGACCGCCGGCCTTCTGATCGGTGCGGTCTATGGCCTGATGTGTGTCGGGCTCGGCCTGATTTTCGGCGTCATGCGGGTCATCAACTTCGCCCAGGGCGATTTCATGATGCTCGGCATGTATGCGGCGTTCTATTTCTTCACCGCGCTCGGCGTGCAGGCCACTTTCGGCAACGCCTTTGGGCCGTTCGTGGCGATTCTCCTTGCCGGTCCAGTGCTCGCGGTGTTCGGTTACGCGATTCATCTCGTCCTGATCTCGCGCGTATCGGGCACGCGCACCACCTCCCTCGAGGGTGAAGGTCACTACGCCCAGCTCATTCTGACGCTCGGCATCGCGCTGATCCTGCAGAACGGCGGCCTGATCGTGTTCGGTTCGGTGCTGGCATCGATCCGTACGCCGCTATCGAGCTCGGCCTGGGAGCTCGGGCCGCTGTTCAATGACATCAGTGTCTTCGTCAACAAGGCGCGCGGCATCGATGCCGTGGTCTCGCTGGTAACGATGATACTGCTGACCCTATTGATCACGCGATCGCGGCTCGGAAAGTCGCTGCGGGCCGCAGCCGACAATCCCACGGCGGCAACCTACATGGGGATTGACGTCGATCGCGCGCACCGCGTTGCCTTCGCGCTCGGCACAGGCATTACCGCGATTGCCGGCGGCCTGCTCGCCACCAACTATCCCTTTCATCCCTTTGTCGGCGTCGAATACGTCATCGTCATGTATGCCGGCGTCGTGCTCGGCGGCATGGGCAGCATCATCGGCGCCTTCTGGGGCGGCATGACCATCGGCCTGGTGCAGCAGATGTCGACGCTGGTGCTGCCGACGCAACTGCAGAACGCGGCGATCTTCGCCGTCTTCCTCCTGATCATCTTCTTTCGTCCGCAAGGCTTCTTCGGACGCATGGTCGAGAGGACGTGACGATGCAGAACCTGCGATCGCTCCTCCCCATTCTGATCTTCACAGCGCTCTATGCCGCGCTGTCGCTGAGCGTCACCAATTCGTACTACCAACTGGTGATGACATTGGTGCCGGTGTGGGCGGTGTTCGGCCTGTCCTGGAATCTGCTCAGCGGATACACTGGTCTGATCTCGTTCGGCCACGCGGCGTTCTTCGGAATTGGCGCCTACACCACCGCGCTCGGTCAGATCTATTTCGATCTTTCGCCGTGGATGCTGATCCCGATTGCAGCCATGCTCGGCGGCATCGCCGGGTTCCTGATCGGATTTCCGACATTCCGGCTGTCGGGACACTACTTCGCGCTGGCGATGCTCGCCTATCCGCTCGCCATTCTCTACGTGTTCGAATGGCTCGGCTTCCAGGAAGTCACGTTGCCGATCAAGCGCGACAATCCGATCGCCTACATGCAATTTGCCGATCCCCGTCTCTACACGTTGCTGGCGCTCGCCATGATGCTGGCGACGATCCTGCTCACCCGAGTGATCGAAAAATCACGGTTCGGCATGGCGCTGCTGGCGATCAAGCAGAACGAAGCCGCGGCCGAGGCCGCTGGCATCAACACGCTGGCCTGGAAGCTGCGCGCCATCACCCTGAGCGGAGCGATTGCCGGGGCAATCGGCGGGTTCTATGCCGTCGTGCTGCTGGTGGTGACCCCGCAATCGGTGTTCGGCATGCTGGTTTCCGCGCAGGCGCTGACGGTCGCCATGTTCGGTGGGGTCGGAACGGTCTGGGGACCGGTGATCGGTTCCGTGATCCTGATCCCGCTTGCCGAAACGCTCAACGCCGAGGCGGGCTCGCGCTTTCCCGGCATTCAAGGCGTGATCTTCGGCCTTGCGATCATATCCGTCATCCTGGTTGCGCCAGAAGGACTGTTCTGGAAACTGCGCGATTTCTTCCGGAAGCGAGTGACCTCACCCGCTGTAGCGAGCCCAAGCGCGCCAGTTCAGCCTGCTGCCGCCATGGCCAATCCGTCCCGTCCGGAACGATCCAGGGGCGCGGGCGAAGTGGTGCTCGACGTCCGCAACCTGTCGCGGTCCTTTGGCGGGCTGAAAGCCGTCCAGAACGTCAGCTTCAAACTACGGCGCAACGAGATCCTTGGAATCATCGGCCCGAACGGCGCCGGAAAGACCACACTGTTCAACCTGCTGAACGGATTCCTGCGACCCGGCACCGGCGAGATTCTCCTCGACGGGCGCGACATGTCAGGCCGCAAGCCGCACGAGCTCTGCGAGGCCGGTATCGGCCGGACCTTCCAGATCATGCGTCCGTTCTTGCGTATGTCGATTTCGGACAATGTCGTGGTGGGCGCCTATGTCCGCGCCAGGACGGACGCCGAAGCGAGGCGGCTGGCGACCGAGGCGATCGCGCGTGTCGGTCTGTCCGACATTGCCGACCGCATTGCCGGTGAGCTCACGACCAAGGATCTACGGTTGATGGAATTGGCCCGCGCGCTCGCCGGGCAGCCTCGAATCCTGCTACTCGACGAAACACTGGCAGGCCTCGGGCATGACGAAGCCAACGAGGTCGTGGCGGTGATCCAGCGTCTCGCCCGCGACGGCATGACGATCGCGATCATTGAGCACACCATGCAGGCCATGGTCCGCCTGGTCGACAGCTTCCTCGTTCTCGACCACGGCGCCGTCATTGTGGAGGGCGAGCCGGAAGCCGTCACGCGCGACAGCCGCGTCATCGAGGCCTATCTCGGCAAGAAGTGGGTGGCCCATGCTCCACATTGAAGGGCTGACCGCCGGCTATTCGGCCATTCCGGTTCTGAACGGCGTCTCGATCAAGGTCGAACACGGCCAGTTCGTCGCCATCGTCGGCCCGAACGGCGCCGGCAAGACCACGCTGTTCAAGACGATCTCCGGAATCGTGCGGCCGAGCGCTGGTACGATTACCTTCGAGGGGACCGACCTGTTGTCGGTCCATCCCGCGCGTCGTCCCCATCTCGGCATCGCGCATGTTCCCGAAGGCCGCCAGGTTTTTCCCTCGCTCACCGTGATGGAAAATCTGGAAATGGGCGCGATGACCGAAGCAGGCCACCGCGACTGGAAGCGCAACATCGAGCGCATCTTCGAATGGCTGCCCGTGCTCGCCGAGCGCCGCGATCAGTTCGCGGGAACATTGTCAGGCGGACAGCAGCAAATGCTAGCGATCGGCCGGGGATTGGCGTCTTCGCCAAAACTTCTGATGCTGGATGAACCTTCGATGGGCCTCGCGCCCACGGTGGCCGATTTCATTTTCGAACGGCTGATCGAGATTCGTCGGCAGTCGAAGCTGACAATCCTGCTGGTCGAACAGCGCGTGGCGGAAGCACTGGAATCTGCCGATCACGGCTACGTCCTCGAAGCCGGCCGCGTCGCGCTCGAAGGCAACAATGAAACCTTGCGCGCGGACGACCGCGTGCGCAAGGCCTATCTCGGCATGTGACAACGATCAACAATCCATTGGGAGGAAAAATGAGCCAGCAAAGAGAAGCCAACAAGGCATCCAAAAAGTCGCTCACGCGCCGGACCGTGCTTTCCGGCGCGGCCGCCATGGGACTATCGACGATCGCGCGGGCGCAGGCGCCGGCCGAGGTCAAGGTCGGCCTGATCGTGCCGCTTTCCGGCATCTATACCCGCCCCGGCCAAGTCATGCGCATGGGCGCGGAGATGGGCGTCGAGCACATCAATGTACAGGGCGGCATCAAGTCGCTCGGCGGCGCCAAGCTCAAGCTGGTCGTGATCGATTGCGGCGATACCACCGAAAAGGCCAAGAACGCCGCGCAGCGCATGGTGGCGCAGGAACCCGATCTGGTCGCCGCGACCGGATCATATCTCAGTTCCTTCACGCTGGCAGTGACCGAAGTCACCGAGCGCGCCGAACTGCCGATGCTCACGCTCTCTTATTCGGATCTGCTCACCGAGCGTGGCTTCAAATACATCTTCCAGACCGCGGCACCCGCGAGCCGGCAGTCGGAACTAGGCCTGCCCGAGCTGATGAAGCTCGCCGAGAACGCATCGGGCAAGCGTCCGAAGAAGGTCGCGATGCTGATGGACAATACGGCGACGTCGGTTGCGACCGCGAAGGCGCTGAAGGAGAAGATCTTCGCGCAGGAAGGCCTTCAGTTGATCCTCGAGGAAGTCTGGACACCGCCGCTTTCCGACGCCACGCCGCTGATCCAGAAGGTCAGGTCGGCCCGTCCCGACCTGCTGCTCTTCATGCCCAATGCAGTATCCGACGCCAAACTCGGTCTTGAGAAAATCAACGAGTTCGGGCTGGGCCAGGGCAAGATTCCCACCGTCTCGTTCTCGATCACGATCGCCGAACCCGACATGCTGCAAAGTGTCAGCCCCGAAGTCGTCCAGGGCATCATGACGGTTGTCGCGAACTGGGGTTCGAAGGGCCATGAGGAGCTGATCGCCGAGCTCAAGGCCAAGTACAAGGAGCCCTGGATGACGCAGAACGTCATCTCGACCTATGGCGACATGTGGCTGATGAAGCTGGCGCTCGAGAAGGCCGCCAAGGCCGATCGACGCGCGGTTGCGGAAGCGTTCCGGACAATGGATGGCGGTCCTTCGAAACACTATCCCGGCGGCCAGTTGAAGTTCGACGAAAAGGGCCGTCGCGTCGGCGCCGGCGTGGTGGTCGTGCAGTGGCACTCGGGTGTACCCGTCACCGTCTATCCGCCTGATCTCGCGCAGGCAGCGCCCTTCTGGCCAAAGAAGTCTTCCTGATCTGAACAAGCCTCTCGGAGATTTTCAAGGAGTCATTGTCATGAGCAAGATTACGCGACGAACGCTGCTTGCCGGCGCCTCGATCGGACTAATGGCGCCCCGTGCGTGGGCGCAAGCACCATCTGAAGTAAAAGTTGGATTGCTGGTGCCGGTCTCCGGCCTCTATGCACGGCCGGGACTCGTGATGCGTCATGGGGCCGAGATGGCCGTGGAGCACATCAACGCGCAGGGCGGCGTGAAGTCGCTCGGCGGCGCCAAGCTTAAGCTGGTCGTGCTCGATTCCGGCGACACCACGGAAAAGGCGAAGAACGCGGCGCAGCGCATGGTGGCGCAGGAGCCAGACCTGGTGGCGGCGAGCGGCGCTTATCTGAGTTCGTTTACGCTCGCGGTCACCGAAGTGACGGAGCGGGCCAATCTACCGGTCCTCACCCTCTCCTACTCCGATCTGATCACCGATCGCGGCTTCAAATACGTCTTCCAGACGTCTGCGACCGCCGGCTCGCAGGCCAAGCAGGCCCTGCCGCAAATCGTGAAGCTTGCGGAGGCCGCTTCCGGCAAGAAGCCCAAGACGGTTGCGATCGTCACCGACAATACCGGCGCGTCGGTCGCCTCGGCGAAATCGATGCGGGAAGGCCTGCTTGCCGAAAACGGGCTGCAACTGGTCGTCGACGAAACCTTCACCCCGCCGCTCGCCGACGCTACTTCGCTGGTTCAAAAGGTCAGAGCGGCAAGGCCCGACCTGCTCTTCTTCCTGCCGACCGTGATTTCCGACGCAAAACTGCTGCTCGAGAAGATGAACGAGTTTGGCTTGGGACAAGGCAAGATCCCGACCATTTCGTTCGGCATCGCCATCGCCGAGCCCGACATGCTGCAGACCGTCAGCCCGGAATTGCTGCAGGGCGTGCTCACCTGCGTCGCTAGCTGGGGCGCCAAGGGGCACGAGGCGTTGATCGCCGAGCTCAAATCCCGCTACAAGGAACCGTGGATGACGCAGAACGCGATCTCCACCTACGGCGACATGTGGATCATCAAGGACGCGTTGGAGAAGGCCGGCAAGGCCGACCGGGTCGCGGTCGCCGACGCGTTACGCTCCATGGACGGCGGCCCCTCGAAATATTATCCGCTCGGCGAGATCAAATTCGACGAAAAGGGCCGCCGTGTCGGCGCCGGCATGACCATCGTGCAGTGGCAGTCCGGCGTACCCGTCACCGTCTTCCCGCCGCAACTTGCCTTGGCCCAACCGTTCTGGCCCAAGAACTAGGCCACCCAAACCACAATGATCTGGAAATCGTCATGGACAAAGCAACCTACGACCGCGGACTCAAAATTCGCAAAAGCGTTCTCGGTGATGAATTCGTCGACAAAGCCATTGCGACGGCCGATGATTTCAATCGTCCGATGCAGGACCTCACGACGGAGTACTGCTGGGGCTATGTGTGGGGCCGTGACGGCCTTTCGCACAAGACCCGCAGTTTCCTCAACCTCGCAATGCTATGCGCGCTCAATCGCCCGCACGAGCTCAAGACCCACGTTCGGGGCGCGCTGACCAACGGAGCCACGCGCGAGGAAATACGCGAGGTGTTCATGCAGGTCGCAATCTATTGCGGCGTTCCGGCCGGCGTCGACGCCTTTCGTAATGCGCGGGAAGTCTTCGCCGAGCTGGATCAGAAGAAGCAACTGGAGCCGCAACCGCGATGCTGAAGGGAAGGCGGGCACTCGTGACCGGCGCGACGGCAGGACTGGGACTTGCCGTGGCGGAAAGCCTTGCCGGAGCGGGCGCCAACATCATCCTTCATGATCTCGTCGAACCGAAAGCGACGGCGGATCAGCTTCGGTCTCGCTTTGATGTCGAGGTGACGAGCGTTGCCGCGGACCTGTCGCAGCGCGCATCCATCGAAGCTATGATGGCCGATTTGCTCGGACTGGGCGCGATTGACATCCTGGTGAACAATGCGGTGGCCCGGCATTTCGCGCCGGTCGAGAACTTCGCACCGGAGCGATGGGACGAAGCGCTGGCCGTCAATCTGTCGGCGCCGTTTCACCTTATCCGTCTGGCATTACCTGCGATGAAGGCACGCAATTGGGGCCGCATCATCAACATGGCCTCGATCTACTCGACCCGCGCCGTTGCCGACCGCATCGACTACGTGACGACCAAGACCGCCGTCCTCGGCATGACCCGGGCTGTCGCAGTCGAGACGGCAACGAGCGGAATCACCTGCAACGCGATCAGCCCGGGCACCCTCCCGACGCCGGCGATCCAGCGAAAGATTGCATCGATTGCAGCCGACCAAGGCCGGGCCGTTGACGAGACGACGCGCGACTATCTGGCGGCGCGCCAGCCCAGCGGACGGTTCATCGCTATGGAAAGCGTCGGAGCGATGGTTGTTTTCCTCTCCAGCCCGGCTGGACAGGACATCACCGGCGCGACCCTGCCGATAGATGGAGGCTGGGCCGCCGCATGAGCACAAACGTCCGATTGCGGAGATGATGATTCTGCCCGTAAATCTCTATTGAACCAATGCCGGTACCAGGGCGGTAGACGATGAACAAACGCGGTGAACTGCAATTCACGCTTCGAATCGAGGACGTTCCGACCGTTCGCTCGATGGTCGCGCAAAAGCTGCGCGAAGCGATCATGTCGGGAAGGCTGAAGCCGGGCCAGCGCCTGGTCGAACGGGAGCTTTGCGAGATGATGGGCGTGAGCCGGCCGTCCATCCGCGAGGCGCTCCGGGTGCTGGAGGCGGATGGTCTCGTCAATACGGTCCCTCACCGCGGTCCGGTGGTCAGCACCATCAGTCTCGAGGAAGCAAAGCAATTATACGCGGCGCGCGCCGTACTCGAAGGATTTGCCGGCCGTGAATGCGCCCGTCTCCGCGATCCGAACGTGGTGCGCAGAATCGGGGAAGCGCTGGCGCGGCTGAAGGCGGCATTCGCCGAGGGCGACTTGACCGCCGCCCTGGAAGCCAAGACGGATTTTTATGCGGCAATGATCGGCGGCTGCCAGAACGCCTTCATCGAGCGAATGCTCAGACCGCTGCACGACCGCATTACGCTGCTGCGAATTACTTCGATGTCGCATCCGAAACGTATCAACAAGAGCCTGCGCGAAGTAACCGCGATCTGGCGTGCGATCCAGAATGGCGATCCGGATCTCGCCGAGCAGTGTTGCGTCGACCACGTCAAGGCGGCCGCAGTGGCCGCGCTCAGCATGATCGAGCAATCATCCGCTCAAAAGGAAAAGGCAGTGGCGGAGGAATAGCCGGTCCCAGCCAAGGCTTCTCGACAGACGGACGGCAGATAGGAAATTGCAATGAAGTTCTTCAAAACGATGTTGCTGTTGCTGTTGTCGTTGCAGGCGCCGCCGGCTTTCGCGCAGGAATACCCGAACCGGCCGATCACCCTCGTCGTTCCGTTCTCGGCCGGCGGACCCGGCGACGTGATCGCGCGGCTGCTTGGAACATCGATGAGCGCGACGCTGAAGCAGTCTATTGTCATCGAGAACGTCGTTGGCGCCGGCGGCACGCTCGGCACCAATCGCGTCGCCAAGGCAGCGCCGGACGGCTACACGCTGCTGCTGATGCATGTCGGCCAGGCGACCGCACCGGCGCTCTATGCCAAACTGCCGTTCGATCCGATCGGCGATTTCGCGCCAGTCGGTCTCGTCACCGACGTTCCGATGCTGCTGGTGGCGCGAGCGAATTTTCCAGCAAAGGACCTGAAGGAACTTATCGCCTATGTGCGTGCTCAAGGCGACAAGGTCACCTACGGTAATGTGGGCCTCGGCTCCGCCTCGCATCTTTGCGGGCTGATGTTCATGAACGCGATCGATGCAAAGCTCACCCCGATCTATTACAAGGGCGGCGGACCGGCGCTCAACGACATCATCGCCGGTCACATCGACGTCTATTGCGATCCTGCAACCGGGCCGACGCCCCATATCCAGGCCGGTACCATTCCGGGTTATGCGATTACCAGCAAGAAACGGGCTGCTACTCTGCCGAACGTGCCAACCTCGGCAGAGGCCGGCGTACCGGCGTTCGACGTTACCACCTGGTACGGAATGTACGCGCCGCGCAACACGCCCAAGCCCATCGTGGATGCGCTAGTCGCCGCCTTGCAAAAGGCGCTCAAGGATCCGCCGCTGGTCAACCGCTTCGCCGAGCTGAGCATGACGCCGGTCGAGCAGGAGCAGGCCACACCGGCGGCGCTCGATGCCTTCCTTCGGGCAGAAACTGCCAAATGGTCGCGCATCATCAAGCAAGCAGGTATTGAGCCCCAATGACCCAACTCCCTTCAGCCTTCAATCGCAGATCAGGCCGGCTCATCATGCAAAACGGCTAGGCCGCATCGCAAAGACATTGGCGCCCTATCGCGCGTCATCGAGAACTACCGGGCGGGGCGCCGAGGATGCGAAGCAAATCGGGATCGTTCTAGAGGGTGTGAGCGCCAATCCCGAGGCACCCGAGCGCGTAGACGCCAATCGCAATCCCGCCGACAGCCCAATATCCCGTGGCGATTCCGCCAGCCCCGAGGCCCAGCGCCAGCGCCATTCCACCAACGCTCACGATGCCGAGGCTGATGCCGCCGAACGCCACCAAGCCCATCGCAGCCCCACCAAATGCGGCGAAGCCGACCGCGATATTGCCCACCGCAATGATGCCGCGGGCAGGCCTGAAGCCGACAAGCCACGTCGGGCCGAGCATGACGTGGATGAGCGGCAGACCGAGCAGAATTGTCTGTGACTTGTATTCATAGAAGTACGGCGGCCGTCCTGCCCACGCACCGCTCGCCGCCGTTGCGGAACTTTCGTTCCTGCAAAGGCCTGCCGCATTCTGGACAGGCCGTCGCTTGTTGGCTGATCTCCCGGCCACAATCCGCGCACCGTACCAAAGTCATCTTGGCATCTCCCGCATTCCTGATGTGCAGGTTCGCCCCATTTCTCAAATCGGAGCTGAATCAGTTCCACATATGGACGGCGATAAGCCAGCCCGTGCGTTCGCGCGCGAATATATTCAGCTAGTTGCCGTTGTAGGGACCACCGCCGCCGAGTCCCCGAAGTGCCCAGCGGCCCGACGCGACCAGAGAGGCATCCTTCGCGAACACGTCACCAAGATCGACGACATAGTCGCGAAAGCCTTGCGCACGGATATCGGCGAAGAACGCGCAGATCGCCTCCGCGCCGACGACGGTCGATCGTCCGGACGGCACGATCCGGGCGTCCGGGGTGTAGAAGCGGGCCAGATCGGCGACCTTGCCCGAGTTGAATGTGTGAGCCCACTCATCGACGATGGCTTGCGTCTGTGCGGTACACCAGCGCTATTCCTCGCGGAACGCTCTATTGATCTGATCCCGCAGCGGCTTGACGAGGTAGGAGATGACCGTTCGCTCCCCAGTTTGGATAAATGCCTCGGCCGGCATCCCCGGCACCAGCGCGAGCTTGCCGAGCCGCGCGAGCTCCTGCGGCGGCACGGCAATGCGAACGACATAGTAGGATAATCCGCTCTTTTGATCTTGCGTCAGATCGGCGGCAATACGGCTTACCTCGCCGTTCAGCTCCGGTGTGGTTCGCTGATTGAAGGCCGACATCCGCAAAACCGCTTTCTGGCCCAGCCAGAATCTGGTCGATATCCTGCGGCTGTATCTGCGCTTCCAGCGCCAGCCTGTCGCCATCAGGCACGATCAGCATGATCGTATCGGCCGGAGAAATCACGCCACCCACCGTATGAACTGCAAGCTCGTGCACCAAGCCGCTTTGCGGCGCGACGAGATCGATGCGCTTCAGTTGGTCCTCAGCCGAAACCTTGCGCTCGACGTACTCGGCCGTTTGCGATTCGATCTCACGGAGGCTGTTGGCCACTTCGCTGCGAAGGTCCTGATCGATCTGGATGATCTGAAGCCGTGTCTCTGCAATCTTGCCGCCGGACTGGGCCTGCGCCGCAGCAAGCCGGCCGCGCTCGCCGTCAAGGTTGGTGCCTTCGCGCTCCAGCGCCATCATGCGCTGGATCGGCACGAGGCCATTGTCCCAGAGTTCACGCACCCCCTTGAGCTCGCGCTCAATCAGCGCGATGCCTCGCACCTTCGCATCTTCCTGGGAAATCAGGCCACGTATTTCCTTCTCGTACTGAAGGATGCGTTCGCGCAACTGCGCTTTCTGACCGAGCCGAGCTTCACGGCGAAGCTCGAACAGTTTGCGTTCCCCCGCCAAGAGCTGCGCGACGTCGCTATCGCCGGCGCGCACCATCAACGCCGCCGGAAACGAGATCGCCGGCGCCTCATCGCGCTCTGCTTCCAGCCGCGCGCGGCGCACGGCAAATTCATCCAGCCGCTTGGTGACGATGGCGAGGTTGGAACGCGTTTGCGTCGCATCCAGCCGCATTACGACGTCACCCGCGGTGACGCGCTGGCCCTCGCGCACCAGGATTTCGCCAACCACACCGCCAGTTGGATGCTGCACCTTCTTCACATTGGAATCGACGACGAAGTGCCCGGTCGCGACCACCGCGCCAGCCAGATTTGTCGCCGCTGCCCATCCGCCGATCCCTGCCACGAGGAACAGACTTGCGAGGCCACCGACGAGAAGATGGTGCCGGATCGAACGCGCGAGGACGACATGATCAGCGTTCGACATTGATGTCATCCGTATATTGGTCGGGCGATCTGCCTGTACCCGGTTCGGTGGCCGCCGTCGCGACGACGCGGAACGGAGCGGTGGAGCGGAAACCGGCCGAATAGCCGGCAGCCGTCGTCATCGTTGCCGGTGGAGGATTTGCAGCCTTCAGGGCGCGTGACAGCACCTCGTCACGTGGTCCAAAGGCCTTCATTCTTCCTGCTTCGATGACGGCCACGAGGTCCACCACACCGAGCGCGCTGGGACGATGAGCAACGACAACGACGATACCCCTGCGCTCACGCACGGACATCATTGCCTGGACGACGGCCTTCTCGCCTTCCGCATCGAGGTTCGCGTTGGGCTCGTCGAGTACGACGAGAAATGGATCACCGTAAAGCGCGCGGGCGAGACCGATGCGCTGCCGTTGCCCTGCCGACAAGGCCGAGCCCGCCTCCCCGATACGGGTCTCATAGCCGCGGTCAAAGCGGAGAATGAGATCGTGTGCGCCCGCCGCACGGGCCGCAGCGACGATGGCGCCGGCATCGGCATCAGTTTCAAAACGCGAGATGTTTTCGGCGATGGTACCGTCGAACAGTTCGACGCTCTGTGGCAGATAGCCGACGTGACGACCCAGTTCTTCCCGGTCCCATTGATCGAAGCCGGCGCCATCGATGCGCACCTTGCCGCTTGCCGGCGCCCAGACGCCGACCAGCGCGCGCGCGAGTGTGGACTTTCCACTGCCGCTCGGGCCGATGATGCCAAGCGCGCTTCCCGCCGGCAGCACAAAATTGACGCCCGTAACGGTTGGCTTCTTCTCGCCGGGTGGAGTGATGCTCATCGCTTCGGCGCGCAACTCGCGCTGCGGCTTCGGCAGCACCATGATCGCAGGCGTCTCAGGTATTAGCGCGAACAGTTCCTTAAGCCCGCTCCAGCTCTGCCGCGCCATCAGGAAAGGCTTCCAGCTTGCAATCGCGAGATCGACCGGTGCCAGCGCGCGGCCCATCATGATCGAACTCGCGATCATGACGCCGGCGCTCGTCTCCTGCCTCATGACCAGATAAAGCGCCAACCGCCAGCATGCCCGATTGCAGGATCATACGCAGCGATCTGGACACACCGCCGAGGCCGCCGGCGATGTCGCCGGCGCGCCGGTTTGCGGCGAGGTAATCCATATTCGCCTTTTGCCAGCGTTCCGCCACACGACCGCCAAGCCCCATGGCGCAAACCACTTCGGCATTGCGCCGGCCAGCCTCCATCAGCGCGTTGCGCGCCATGCCGTGCTGCATCGCCGCGCGCGTCGGTCCGCGCGACAGCGCATCTGTGACAACCGTGAGCGACACCAGCACGATCGCGCCCACAAGCGCAGTAATGCCGATCCAGAAATGGAAAAGGAAGCAAATACCGAGATAGAGCGGCATCCATGGCAGATCGAAAAGTGCCGTCGGTCCCTGCCCGGAGAGGAAGCTGCGAACATTGTCGAGATCGCGCAGCGGCTGCAGGCCGTCGCCCGGCATCCGGGCTTCGAGTGGCAACCGGACGATCGCCTCATGCACGCGACCGGACAGTTTACGATCGACGGTCTCACCGATCCGCAGCAGTACGCGGCCGCGGATCACATCCAGCATCGATTGAAACGCGAACAGAACCGCAGCCAGCACCGCAAGCCCAACCAGCGTGGACAGACTGCGGCTCGCCAACACGCGATCATAGACCTGCAGCATGAACAGCGGCGACGTCAGCGCCAGGATATTGACCACGCCGCTGACCACCGCAATTCCGGCAAGCGCCGACGCCAGCGGCGACACGACCGCCGCAGCCATAGGCTGCGACGGCTTGCGATGCGGGATTTTGAGCACGGGCGGCTCTCAGACCAAAATATTGCCGCAGAGAATCAGGTTGGCAATGTCGGTTCCGACATAGCCGTCCAACTGGAGCGTGTTCGTGCCGTCGGTGATGGTGAGAACGCCGGTGTTGTCCCACCAGTTGCTGTGGTTGAGGAACAGATCGGCATAGCTCGAAATGCCTGTCACCGCCTGCAGATCGATAACGTCGTCATTTCCGGTATCGGTGCCGAAGTCAACGATGACGTCGTCGGCCCAGCCGTCGGCAAAGGTGAACGTATCATCGCCGAGATTACCGGTGAACGTGTCATTGCCGGCAAAGCTCAGCATGACGTCGTTGCCGACGGTGCCGTTCTGGATGGTGCCCTGCTCGGCGAAATAGCCATAGAGCGCATCCAGGCTGCCGTTCTGCGACAGATCGGCAATTGCAGCGTCAAAAGTCGGCGTCAGCGTTGCGCCGCTGAAACCGACCGACAGGCCTTCATCCTGCACCCACTGATCGGTGGACGACACGTAAGCGAGATTGCTGCCAAGCGTCAGCGTGGATACCGTGCCATCGACAACACCGGGCGCATAGCTGAAATCATTTCCGTTCACGATCACGGACGACTTGCCATTGTCCACGCCGCCGACGGTACGCGTTCCGGCATACCACTGGTCCGACACGTTCTTGACGGCGTTAAAGCCGCCCGTGCCGCGATACTCGAAATTGTCGACCCAGTTGTCCAGGAACGCGGGAAGGCTGCTGCTCGCGCTCGTGTAGTCCAATACCAATGCCATTCTCTAACTCCTCGGATTTTCTTGACGATGATGCTCGGAATTATTGCAGGCTTCGCCGCGTTCACGGGTGAGCGCGGCGTCGCCTTCAGAAGTCGGGATATCTCTTACGCAAATTCGAAGTTCGCGGCCGTCAGACTGGTTACGCCCGTGACTTTGATAATGTCAGTGAAATCCGAGCTGCTGACGTAGGTGTCGCTTCCGACCGTAGCAATCGTCAGATCACCAAGTCCCGTCGCTCCCCATGCCGAAACGTCGAGGACGTCATTGGCAAGATCGAAGCTGTTGACGGTGTCGAGCGCCGACCCGTCCTGGAATACGAACGTGTCGTCCCCACCGAAGCCGAGGAGCGTGTCGTTAAGCCCGAGATTTCCGACCTGGATTGTACCTTGCTCGGCAAAGTAGTCCGTCAGACCCGGGAAGGTGCCCAGACCGTCAACGGCTCCGCCATGCGACAGGCTGTAGATCGCATAGGCGAACGTGGTCGTATCCGGCATGTAGCCGCTCACGTTCGTGATGATGAGCTCTTCATCCTGCACCCACAGATCCTGACCGGCGTCATACTCGAGGTTTCGGCCGAGCGTGAGCGAAATGACATCGCCATTGAACATGCCGGGCGAATAGCTGTAGTCGTCGATCTCCATGATCACTGAGGGAATGTTGTTGTCGACGCCTTCGGTATCGAAGCCGGCGGACCACTGATCCTGGCCGGAAGAGAATGACCGGGAGAACCAGCCATTGTCGTTGTAGGAGAAGTTCGTGTCATAGGCGGCCAGATAGGACGGAAGGTTGCTGCTTGCGGCGGTCAATTCAATTAACAGCGTCATCTGTTGTTCCTTTTGCCTGTTTCATCTGTTCGCCCCAGGACGAACCTCGCATCCACGGCCAGCGCCCGCGGAATTCCCTAGAATTTGTAGTTGAGCGATACCGTGGCCGTTCGTCCGGGCGCGGCGTAGAAGTTGGCGCCAACGGCAGGAGCGTAAGCAACGTCGGTGAGATTGGTGACCGCGAAGCGCAGCTTCGTCATCGGATCGAAGGCATAGGATCCGTAGATGTCGTAAACCCGATAGCCGGCCATTTCGTAGCCAGTCCGAAGCGAGCCCAGCGCCGGCTCCGTCTTCGAGACGTCGGTGACACGACCGCCCAGCGTCAGCTTCTCGTCGAACATGCGCACACCCGCATCAAGCGTGACCCGCAGCTTGGGCTGCTCGAAGATGATCGCGGCTCCCTGTCCGCTATTGATCGGCATGCTTCGACCGGCAGGAGAAGTAAAACTGTCGGCGAACTCCGTATCGATGCGCGTGATTGTTCCGCCAATATAGAGAAATCTGGCATCGTAATTGACTTCGACTTCGATCCCCTTCATGCGGGTGATGCCGTCGAGGTTCACATATGACGTGTAGCTTGGCACGTTACTTTGTGCGTAGCGAATCTTGCCGAGGCTGATGTAGTCGGTGATCTCCCTGTAGAAGCCTACGGCCTTGAAACGGAACGTATCTCGCTCCGTCAGAATTCCGTTGCTCGAGACGTTTGCGCCCAGCTCGTAGGTTTCGCCTCGTTCTGGCCTGAGAGCCGGGTTTGGCGCGTATCCACTGATACTCACCGAGTCGTGCCCGCCGTTGAGAAACGACTCCATGATCGTGGGCGGTCGGTAGCTCTTCGAGTATTTGACGAACGGCTGCAGCCATTCGAACGGCTTGACGGCAATGGTTACCGACGGCAGCAAGGCTCCGCCGGACTTGTCGACATGGGTGTCGTATCTCGGGGTGTACACCGGACCAAGTATCGGCTTGGGGTCCGTTCCCGGAAAGCAGATGCCGGGCGGAAACGGCGGCGACGGCAGGCAGGTCGGGGGCGTCCCAGGGGTGTAACCGATGATGTCCTGGGTTGGGCTGCCATAGACCACCGCAGATCCCACGGCGTGATACCAGTCGTAACGCAAGCCACCCGAAATGGTCAGCCAATCGGTCGGTGTGTATTTCGCGTTGCTGAAGCCACTGACGATATCACGCTTGCCGCTCGGCGTGCCGCCCGAAAGTGTGTTTGAGTAATCCGTGCCGTCGGCTGCCACAAAGCCACGGGTGAGAACGGTCTTGCCGTCATCGTTGAAGGCTTCCATGCCGTAGTTGAGAGCCAGGGATCCCAGAGCCGTCTCGAAGCTGCTGGTGTTCTCGACGCTGCCGCCGAGCGTCCCCATGACGTAGTTCGACGGGCCCGTCGACAGGACCGAGCCTTGCTCGACCTTGTTGTTCCTGAGGTTGTTGTAATAGAAGCGTGCCCTCAGATCGATCAGTTCACTATCCGTCTTCCAGTCGAGCGCAGAAGTGTAAGTGTTGTTGACGACGCCCTCCGTCGCCTTCACCAGATTGCCGTTACTCAACACGAAATCGTAGTTTCCGGTGTTGAACCTGGAATCGTTCCGCACCCAGCCAAGCGTGACCTTGACGTCTTCCGTAACCTGGCCTTCGGCTTTCAGAATGCTGGAGCGAACTTCCTGGCCGGAGAACAGCAACACGTCCCCGGCATAGGTTGCCGCACTATTGATGGTGCCGTTCTTGCCGATGTCATAGGCGCCGATATTCTTGTAGCTGATGCCGCCGAGAACGGAAAATCGTTCGGACAGCCGCACCGCAGCAGCCGTCGAGCCGTCGAAGTTGAATTGATTGGTCCCGGTGGTGAGGTTGACCTGACCACCATATTGTTTACCCGGCGCGATCAGATCCTCAGCCAGAAGCGTCCGGTAATTGACAGAACCGCCCAGCGCACCGGCGCTGCCGACGCCGGACGTCGTGCTTTTCTCGATGTCGACGGCACGAATAAAGGCCGTATCGACGTAGGTGCGCTGCGTGGCGCCATGCGCACTGCGCTGAAAACTCTGCCGCGCGCCATCGATCATGTTGGCGATGCGATCCTGGTCCTGAAGGCCGCGGATATTGACGCTGATGCCCGGGTTCTGCGCTTCCGAGCGGTTGGCATAGACACCGGCGACGTTGTCGAGCAGGTCGCGGGCGTTGCGGGTTGGACTGCTCTCGATCGCCTCGCGCGAGATCACGCTGACGGCGGCCGGCGCCTGATAGACCCAGTCCGGCGTACCCTGATAGCCGGACCCTGAAATGGCATTACGTCCGCCCGATATAACCAGTGGATCGAGCTGGGTTGCGCCGGGGACATATACCTCCGCCGCCGACGACGACGTCGTCCCGATAACGGCGGTACGATCGGCCGTGACGCGAAACGTGACACCCGTGTTTCGCAACATGAGCGCCAGCGCTTGCTCCGGTGTAAAGCTGCCGTTGACGGCATTGGATGTCAGCCCGCGCGACGTTGCGGCGGACAACGTCACCTGCAGGCCCGACTGGCGGCCAAAGGCATTGAGAGCAGCACCGAGTGGCTGCGCAGGAATGTTGAAGTTTCGCGGCGCTGCCGCGTCATCACCCTGGACTTGAACTATTCCAGAATCGGGCGACGCCTGTGCGAATGCGAGCGAGGCGCTGTCCACCGCGACTATCGCCGCAAGAAGACACACAATACGCCCAGCGGTCGCAGATCTTTCATTGATTATGTTGAATATTGTCGACCTAGAAACGCAAGCCACAACCCATACCTCAGCCCGTTGCTACGCATTCTTCTTTCGAAATGCGCTTCCCGACTAAAGACGATCGGCTCGATTATTTTTTTCAGGATCTGCACGCATTCGGCGCGAGAAACGGCTTCGCAGTTTAGATTCGGCTTAAAGTCGTGAAACGATGCGCGCGAAGCGAGAGACTTGGTGAACCTTGCCACCATGCGGCTGCACCAACGCGCGCAACGCCCGGTCGGGGTCGCGCAGGTCATACAGGCCGGTGACCGTCTGCTGCGCCAGCGTGATATCGGGAATTGCGATCCAGGCAGCGTGATAGCGCTGTATCTGTTCGACGACGGCACCGATGGTTGCATCGTTGACGAACAGCCTGCCCTCGCGCCATGCGCCAATATCCTCCGGTGCGATGTCGCTCCTTGTCATCGCACCCGATCTACGATCGATGACGAGCATCTGTCCCGGGGCCAGCACGGCGGGGGGCGTGCGTTGGGCCGCATTGGAGGAGACACCGACAGCGCCCCGTGCGAGCTCCACTTGCGTCGCCGATGATGAGAGACGGACATCGAAGGCCGTGCCCGTCACCTCGACCTTCACACCGCTGGCATCGACGACGAACGGCCGCCCCGGATTGCGGATCACATCAAAGAATGCCTCGCCCGCGAGCAAACGGACTTGACGTCGGTTTGCCGAAAAGTCTGTCTTGATGGCACTGTCAGCAGCGAGAAGAACGGTCGTACCATCTTCGAGCGTCACCAGCCGGCTCTGTGCAGTCGTGGTAAGATAGTCTGCCTCCAGCCGCAACAAAAGCGAAGGGACGGCAATGACAAGCAGACACGCGGCGAGACCGGTGGCCGAAATGGCCGCCACCCACCGCCATCGCCGCCCCGTGACGCGCGAATGATTTCGAGACCGGACTCGGGGCCCCTTGCCGACATCAGTTGACAACGTCTGTGGTGACCGTGGCCGCCAGACGTGCTCGTACACTGGCTTCCCCTCGCCCAGCAGATGCCAGCTTTCCCGAACCCGGTGCCACGCAGCTCGGTGCTCGCTGGAGCGTGAAAGCCAGGCGTTGAAGTCGTCCTGCACGCGCGAGTCGTCCGCCGCTTCCCGAAGACGCAGCAGCCAATCCGCCGCTTCGTCCAGCAGGGCTTCGGGCTTGCCCCCATTCTTATTCAGCGACATCACGTGTCCTCGTCCCGGAACCTCATCCCCAGAGCATGCGATCATGTCTCGCCTGCTCTGAATAGACGAATAGGTCGGAGCTCTTTTTCACGCCGGGAGAATTATGTCACGTATGATCGCGACCGGTCCGCTTCGCGATATCCACCAGAGCCGTATGGATCATCCGGTGCACCGTTGCGACGGAGAGACCGAGATGCGCCGCAATGTCCTGAAGCTTATGCCCTCCAAAACGGTGCATTTCGACGGCAATCCTGGTTTCCGTCGGCATTTCAGCGAGCATCGCTGCGATCTGGCGGATGTCGTCGCGCAACAAGGCGCTCTGTTCCGGCGAGGACTCGGGGCGCGGCATCGCCCAATAGAACGTCTCGTCGAGTGGATCCCGGCTTTCGAGCTTTTTGCGCCGCAGGAGATCGAGGGAGAGATTGCGGACGATGCGGTAGAGATAGGCTGCGGGCTGCTCGGGCACGTCGGCTGCCGGCCGGGGCGGCACGAATTTGAGGAACGCTTCCTGCACGATGTCCTCGGCCGTCTCGCGCGAACCAAGAATAGGTGTCGCATAATCGATCAGAGCTGAACGATGAGCGAGAAAAATTACGCTGCGGGTATCGCTCCTCTTCACGTCAAGCGCTCCACCGGACGATTGGCGCAGGCCGATCGCGGGATTGCCAAAAGATCGCGCAAATCACACCCCCACCTGCGATGTTCGTCGCATGCACGGTCGTCACACTAGGTGCTGGTCCCTCTCATCCCTGCCCGGACGTCAAAGCCTGGAATGCTCCACAGGCAGCTATCGCGAGGCCCCAACCCGCTTTCTCTCTAATGGTGCCTCAGGCGTTTCACAACTACGGATGTTTAGATAGGCTCCAAGCAGCAGACTGGCTCGTCGAATTGGGTGCGCGCCCACGTTCATCGTCCCACTTCACGGGTCGTACTGGATGAGAACGGTGAGCGTGAGGGCACTGTCTGCGACATCCGGCGGGGGTGCTGGCACGGGACTGGCGCTGCGGGGCGTCGAAACGGCCTTCGCGTCCAGCACCGGATTTCCGGAGCTCCGGACGAGACGCGAACTCAATACGCCGCCCGAGCGGTTGATGACGAAAGCTACCACGGCCGTGCCCAACGGCCCGCCCGGGCTTCCACCTTTATGACGAATGAGGTGAGCGTTGACGCTGCTCCGCCATGTGGCGGGTGACGTCGAAGGATTGAAGGCCAAACTCGACGACGGCGCGGCCGCCTGATCCGCCCGCGGATTTGACGTCGCCAGCGGCGCCGTAGTGCGATCTATCTTACGGTCGTCCGGTTTCTTGCGCTCGGCCATCTTTTTCGGCGGTGGCTTCCTGGCGGCCTTCGGCTGCGGCGGTGGCGGCGTCAAGGTGGCTTCCGCGTTTGCCACTTCCGGCAGCTTCGGCGCCTCAATTTCCGGCGGCGGTGTTGGCGCCAGCGGGACGTCCTCAACTGGCTTCTTGACCTCCACGACGACCGGCTCGGGCTTCTCCTCCGGCAGTTCAGCAGGCTTGTCGCTCTTTTCCTCCATGGGAGATGGCTGCGCTTCGGTCATCCGTTCATCGGGTGGCAGTCGATCCGGCGGCGCTTCGGGCGCGACGGCCAGTGGCGCCAACTCCATCATCACAGCGGCTGGCGGTTCACCCGCAGCCGAGGCTTCTTCCCGGTTGAGCGCCAGCCATATTCCGCCTGCATGCAGCCCTAAGACTGTGGCCCCTGCCAGCGTCCATCGCAGCACGGAATGCAACGCGACGCTGTCCGGCCGAGCGTCGGGATCACACCAGCCGAATCTCATGGCCGCTGCGCCGGCGCGGCCTGTTGCGCAGGAGGCAACGCGCCGGACAACTGTCCGCCGCTCGCGAAGCCCTGCCCGGTATCTTCCAGCCCGACCAGCGCGATCTTGAGATAGCCCGCATTGCGCAGCAAATTCATCACGCCCATCAGATCGCGATAGGCGATCACGCCGTCGGCGCGCAGGAATATCCGCTGCTGGCGATCGTTGCCCGTCTGCCTGTCGAGCGTCGCCTGCAACGCTCCACGCGGCACATCCTCGTTGCCGAGCGCCAGGGTGAGATCCGGTTTGACGCTGAGAAAGATCGGCTTGTCTGGCCTGGCCTGTGGCGGCGCGCTGGAGACCGGCAGATCCACCGCCACATCGACAGTCGACAAGGGAGCGGCCACCATGAAGATGATGAGAAGGACAAGCATAACGTCGATAAAGGGCGTGACGTTGATCTCCGAGAGTTCGGCAAGGTCGCCGTCCTGCGGGTCCCTGAGCGAGACTGCCATGATCGCTCACTCCGCCGCCGATGCGATAGCGCTCATCTTCGGAACGGCATGGATGATCTTTGCGGGTGCAATGCCCTTCTCCTGCCGCTCCAGGTCGCGCGACATGTGCTGTAGGACTTCGCCCGAAGCGTCCGACAGCAATGCGCGGTAGCCGGCTATGGCGCGGGCAAATACGTTATAGATGATCACCGCTGGAATGGCCGCGACAAGGCCGATGGCGGTCGCGAGCAATGCTTCGGCGATTCCGGGCGCAACGACGGCGAGGTTCGTCGTTTTCGATTGCGAGATGCCGATGAACGAATTCATGATGCCCCACACCGTGCCGAACAGACCGACGAACGGCGCCGTCGCGCCAATCGTCGCGAGAAGTCCGGTGCCCCGCGCCATGTCTCGGCTCGCTTTTGCCTCGATGCGGGACAGCGCGATCGCGAGACGCTCCTTAACTCCCTCAGCGGACAGGTCGGTCGAGCGCTTCAACTCCTGAAGCGCAGCATTGACCAGATCGGCGACGCGGCCATTCTTCGTCCATCCGGCATTGATCTCCCGTGATGCGTCTGCGAGGCTTTCGGCGCCACTCAGCTTGCGCGTCGCACTACGGGCGTTGCGTTTGGCGCCTGTGAGTTCGACGCCCTTGGCCAACCACACCGTCCAGGTCAATAGTGACGCAAAGGCAAGGCCGACCATCACCGCCTTCACGACCATGTCCGCCTGCATGAACATGCTCCACGGCGACAGATCGTGCGGAAGCGTCGCGGGGCCAACCGTCTGGGCGGCAGCCGGCGCATTCGATGAGACTGGCGCAGCGGCCGGGGGTTCCGCCATTGCCCGCGACGCCTGTGGCAGCGGCGCCGCCGATACCGCGGCGTCAGCGCCGACAGATGTCGCTGATGATGGCGATGTCGCCGGTCGCTCCGCAGCGGTCGCGGAAGATGCCGGAGACGACGGCAGCGGTGATGCGGGTTGCGCCTGGGTCGACGGCTCCACCTGCTGGGCTGCTACTGGGCCGGCGACACCGGCCGACACGACAAGCGCCGTCAACGCCATCCGCCCAAATCTGCACCCTGTCCGCAGCGCTTCGGCCAGTTTCGTCATCTCGCCCATCATCGTTCAATCTTTCATTCTCGTTCAACCGCGCACGTCATGAGGCGCGCAAGCGCCCTCACCGCCAGGGCCTGTATCAATATTATCGTCACGCCAGCCGCAGCCTTTCGGCTCCTCGAACGTAAGACGTTTAAGGATGATGTTTTTCCCAGCGGTCGGGGTACTATTTTCGCGCAGCCGCCATCTGACTACGGCACGCCTGCGTCAATTCTAGGCGCTGCGTACACTTATGCTTCGCACCAGCGAAATTTAGAAGCGCTCAAAATTGAGAAGACGAGCGACCACGCCGAGATGGATTATTCCGGTGGCGGAATCGCCGCAGTATTGGTCGTGCGGCCGGCGAACATGAAAGGGACTTCCCGAGCGGGCCGTCGGCTCTACGTAGACGTCGAACCCCACCGATGTGCACGAGATCGGCGGGGCTCGCGTGCATCAAGGCTTATGCACGTCCGACAGCCTGCATGATACGCAGATCAGCAGACGGGATGGCTTCTATTGACGCGGCCAATGTCGCCTGCAGAACCGCGATATCGGTACGCGGATTTGGCTTCCAGCCGCAGGGACAACCGCCATCGGTGCCATGCTGATCGGCGACTTCCTTGTAGATTGCTCCGAGGGCGGA
Organism: Bradyrhizobium sp. RDI18; assembly: GCF_043203335.1. Taxonomy (NCBI): domain Bacteria; kingdom Pseudomonadati; phylum Pseudomonadota; class Alphaproteobacteria; order Hyphomicrobiales; family Nitrobacteraceae; genus Bradyrhizobium; species Bradyrhizobium sp. RDI18. The sequence goes on from NZ_JBICRN010000008.1 coordinate 3,365,532, forward strand.
CGCGGCGAGGTTCATCACCGTCATGGGCGGAAGCCGACTGGTACGAAGAACATCGCAGAAAGCGGTCATGATGGACCGATGCATCTCTGCGCCTACAGATTCGTTGTCAGGGTCTGACCGGGTCACTGCTCGCCTCCTCTTCTTTGGTCGCGTCATGACAGGCGGCCGCGGCAATCCCGACGCGCTCAGAGAAGAGCTCCGCGCAATCGGCCCATCAACACCGACGACCGTTACGCCCTGATATGGCCGCCATCAAGCCGTCGCGCGCCTATAGCAATTTGAAACATTCGAAATCTGGAAGCACGGGCGTCTTGCCGTTACATGCCAATCGCTTAGACAACTTCTAAGTCAGATTCTGTTTTGCTGGACGGACGGCGCTTCGCCGCCGGCGTCCGAGCCGCACGATCATGCGCCGGCGCCAGCGGCGGACGCGCGGAATGTCGATCGAGAACAGCGTCAGCGCCGGCGGCAACAGAATGAATCCGACCGGCGGGAGCACGCCCCTGATCATGAGGGCAACACCAAGAGCGATCCGCACACCGCGGCGCTTGGGGATGCGAAGGCGTCTTTTGCCGATGCGCAGATAGGCGCGCGTCTCGCTATTCGGGTTCGGAGGCATCGGGCAAGGCCGTTCCTGCCAGGGCCAGGCTCGCCAGCCGTTCCGCTTCCTCTACCGTGGCCACGACGCGGAAGCGTATTCCGAACGCCGCGGCAATCACTGCGCCCTGGGCACGCTTGAGAAGACGCTTTGCCTCGTTCGGCTCGATACTGAAGATGCCCTGGCATTTGGCGGCAAGCCGCGCCTTGTTGGCTTTGAGGAAGACCGTGCGAAGCTTTTGATCCTCGTGCGCTTCTTCCTCTACCGAGTCAGGAAAGATCATGACGAAGGAGCGCTCCTGACCAAGCAATGCATCGAGCTCGTTCGCCCAGGTCGGCCCGTAACCTGGCGGCAATCCGCGACCGTGTAGCACCACGACTGGAAACCGCGAAACGTCGTGCAGCTTGAAATCCTCTGTTCTCATAGGCGGTACCTTCTCAACGCTAGAACTTCGCGGTTGCCCCTAAGCCCACGATGCGGCCCTGCCCGACGCGCACGGATTGCGTCGTGGGTCCAAAACTTTGCCCGAAGGCCTCATACCGCTCGTCGAGCAGATTGTTCGCGAAGATATACGTGTCGAAGTTCTGCCCTTTCCAACCGAACTTGCCGTTGACGACGCCGTACGATGGGAGGTCGAAACTGTTGGCGACATCTGCCGCGCGAGTACCGACGAACTGGTAGTTGCCGCGAACGAAGAAGTCCCCCTTGAGTCCGAGGGGCGCGGCCGAAACCTGATACTGGAAGCCGACATTGGCGGTCACGGGCGCCACGTTCGGAACGCGGCCACCGTTTTTCGCGCCGGTCGCGCCGCCGAGCGGAACGTTCACGAGTTCGGCGCGGGTAATGCCAACGCCTCCGAACACCTCAAAGCCGGGCATGAAACGAACGGTACCTTCGAGTTCGCCGCCCGAGGATTGATAGTCGAGCGTTGCGACGGTGAACGAGGCCGTCGGTACATTGAAGACGAACAGATGTCCGTTCTTGACGTCATTGAAGAACAGCGCACCGGTCAGTTTGACGCGATGGCCGAACAGTTCGGACTTGAAGCCGGTTTCATAGGTCCAGCTTGTGGAAGCAGCGAATGGGGCCTCGGGCTTGCCGAGCGGATTGTTGATGGAATTGGCCGGAAAACCTCCCGTAACATAGCCGCGTGCGACCGTGGCATAGGTCATGAAATCCCGTGCCCAGTCGTAGCTCAAGCCCGTGCGCCCGGTGAGGAAGTCATCCTTCAGGCCCAGATCCTGGGCATAGCTGGCGACGGTGCCGGGCGTGCCAACGCCGCGGTAACGGTAGGAGGCCGTTTTCTCCTCATGCGTCGCGCGAAGCCCCAGCGTGCCTTTGAGCGCCCCGACGAGCGGCACCGTCGCCTCGCCAAAGGCCGCGTAGCTATTGGTCGTGAAGTCGTTGTTGCGGATTCCTGTCGCCGTCGCAAAAGCCGGCGTGACCGAACGGGCATTGCCGTCGAGCCCAACTTCGGTGCGAAAAAGATTCAAGCCCGTGGTCCAGCCAATCGTGCTCTCCTTCGGCGCGGAGAGCCGAAGCTCCTGCATCCAGGTATTCTCACCGATGCCGATGTTCGCGATATCCGCACCCGGCACGCTGAAGAAGGCAGGCGGCAAGCCGGTGAGCTTCGAGAACACGAGGGAGTCAGTGAGGTCAGTGACTTGAAACGAGGTGGTGCGCTGAAAGTTCGAGACGGAATCGAAGACGACCGGCCCGAAGTCGTGCTTGACCTTCAGATTGTAGTTCTGGTTCTCGCGATCCACGTCATTGCGCGGATTGACGGCGCTCACGGGAAAATCGGCCGCGCCGCGAAGCAGCCAGCGCGGCACGGTGTCGTCGTCTTTGTTGTAGGATCCGCTGAAGGTCACCGTGGTGCGATCGGTCGGCGTGTAGAGAAGCGAGCCGCGGAATGCGCCGATTTTTGTAGCGGCATCATTGCCGCCGAGCAGGATGTTCGGGACGTCGCCGCCGAAGTTCGAGTAACGCATCGCCACGCGTCCCGCGAGGAGATCCGGGATCAGCGGAGAGTTCGCAATCAACTCGCCCAGGCCGTAGCCTTTGGTCCCCCATTCACCGGCCAGCGAGAAGGAGCGATCAAACGTCGGCAGGCGTGAGACGATGTTCACTGCGCCGCCTTGCGCGTTACGGCCGAACAGCGTTCCTTGCGGCCCGCGCAGCACCTCGACCCGCTCGGTATCAAGCAGACTCGGCGCGATGCCATACACCGACTGCGGCGCCTCATCGACATAGAAGACGACGGAGGTATCGTCCGGAGATACCGGCGAGAACGATCCGACACCACGGATGTTGGCGAGATTTGAGGACTGCCCTCCGAGATCGACGAAATTGAAGTTCGGCACCGAGCGCGCGAGGTCGGCGTTTGAGCGGGTCTTGGAAAGGTCCTCGAGCTGCGTCCCCTCAACCGTCGTCAGACTGATGGGTACATCTTTTTCGACCTCGGGTCGCTTGCGGGCTGTAACCGTAATTTCCTGAAGCTGGGTCGCCGGTCGAGCCACGGCCCGGGGCACGACTCGCTTCTTCGGCTTCGGCGGCACGACCGTAACGGGCGGAAGCTCTGTCGCCTGCTGGGCCAATGCCGCGTCGGACGCGAAGCCGCCAGCGAACGCTACCGTTGCGCCAAGCGCGGCGGTCCGGCGCGTCCAATGCCCGCGGTCGCTCCGCTCCCGTTTTCCTCTCGCTACATTTCCCACCGCAAGCCCCATTTCCTGACCGGTTGAGCAGTCAACATTGACCGGTTGACCTGTCAAGTCGAAATTCTTAAACGATTTAGAATGCTTAGAGGTGACGGATGAAGCCCTCGCGGTCAGTCAACCAAATGCAAGCCGGACGCGACGCCATCCTTCAGGCGGCGCGGACGGAATTTGCGAAGAGCGGGTTTCACGGCACCAAGATGCGCGACATCGCTCAGCGGGCAGGCGTCTCCCAAGGGCTGCTCCACCATCATTTCCAGGGCAAGGATGGACTCTGGAACGCGGTCGGAGAGCAAGCCTCCGCTGAATTCCTCGCTAATGTCGCCAATGTCGTCGCGCAAGAAACGCTAAATGCGGAATCGATACCGACGGCCATCCGGACCTACCTGCGATACTGGCGCGAGCACCCGGACGCGTTCCGCATCAATCTGTGGCGCTTGCTCGACGGGCCGACAGAGGAACGCAAGTCGCGTTCGCGCAGCTTGAACGAGCGAGCCGTTCCGCTCATCAAGCAGGCGCAGCAAGCCGGGCTGTTGCGAGCCGACATGCCGACCGGCTTGGTGCTGTGCGTCGCCGGAAGCCTGGTGCAATTCTGGCTGCATAGCCGGATCGAAATGCAGGATGCCATCGAGATCGGCGGCGGAGAAATGCCCGATGATGAGCAATTTATCCGTCACATTATGCGATTGATCGAAACGCCGGCGGCATCAGCGGCTCGGCCGCCGCGATCACTCTGATCGAACATGATTGCTAACTCCAGCCCGGGCAACTCACGCTCCCAGGCGAAGGAGAGCATGCCGCCGGATCGGAACATTGACAAATGCGGGGTCGGCAGTGGCCGCGCGGCGATCGGCGGCGGCGATCTTCAGCGCCTCGAGCACCAGATGCAGCGTCTGCGGCGTGCCGAAGCCGGATGCTCCGATATCATAGGCTTCCAGGATATTGAGAATCTGAATGGTATGCACACCACCCGAGCACGAGGCGACCAAGTTCGCCTCCGTACATGACGCCAGGATCGGATTGTGTGATCGTTCTCCACAAAAACCTCGCACGAGACCCGTTCTGTTCTCGGCGACCGTTCCCGTAACCTATTGAAGAAAAAGGTTTTCGCGATGGTGGGCGCACCAGGGCTCGAACCTGGGACCCGCTGATTAAGAGACACGCTGTCGGCCTTGATTTCTCAAGAGAATTTTTCCAACCGAACCAAAATCCGTGCATTACATATCAATGGCTTGCAGCGAAAAATCCAACTGCGAAAGCGCGTCATTTTTGGTGGATCGAACTCGTCCGAGGCCTCGGGGGTTCGTTCTCAATGGGCCGCTGCATCGGGAGAGCCGCTATTTTCGAAGCCCTGTTTTCGTATCGGCCTTGATCTACGCCGACCAATCGGCTGGGTTTGGGAAAGTTGCTGGTTTCCGACGAACGACTTAAGCCGACCGCAAGACATTGATTTCCGCAAACTATGTCCGCCTTGATCGAGCCTCCGAATGGCGGAATCAAAATCAGCTTGATTATTCAACGATTTCAAGGCGCATTTGGAAGAAATGCCAAAAACTCCCTCTAGCAATTTCAATAGCTTGGCAGTTGTTTCCAAATCAAGAAGCAGCCTCGCAGGGAGGATCAGTCCCGAAAAACCTGATGCAACTGGGCTGCGCGCGTGTCGACAGCGAATAGACGCTCCATGCAAGCACGCATCGGAGGCTTGCTTCAAAGTTCAGTCTTCGCGATTTCACTGCACCCGGTATTTGCTCATGTAGTGTTTGCGCAGGATCTTGCGGGTCTGCTCCGCAAGGCGCCTGTTAACGCTAGCCTGCGGCTTGTCGCGGCGCTCCGGCGGCTTCGGCTGATGAGGATGAGGGCGCTGCTTGGTCGAATGTTGCCTTCGGGTTAAGGCGGCAAGCCTTTGTTCATGCGACGAACTCGTCATGCGACAATCTCGACCGGACTGCCGATGGCAAGACCGAGATCGCGGTCCGCCCGCCCTTGATTGACGGCAATTTCGGCAAGCCCATTGGAGTTCTCATACCAGAAAGCCGCGCCTGGCGGCAGATCACTGAAGGTCCTCGCGCGGTCCAGAACCCGACCTGCCGCGGTCAGCCTTGCGCCGGGCGGCAGCATCACCGCCCTCAGCCCGGTCATGGCATTGCCGTAGTGATCGACGTAGACGATCTCGCAGAGGTCGTCCGGCCAGTCCGCCCGGCGATCTGCGCCATCGTGACGTGGCTGGCCGGGGGGCGGATCACCGCGCGCCAGCATGGCTGCCACCGGGGCGAAGAGGTCACGCCCGTGAAAGCTGGCCGAGAGACGCTTCGGCTTCCAGTCGATGTCCCAGCTGCGCGTCTCTCGGGCACGGCGCTGGATCAGCTCAAACAAGCCGTTGCCGGGGCCGATAAACCAGCGGCCGTCGGCCTCAAGAAAAATGGACGGCCGCGTCCCGCCGACGCCGGGATCGACAACGCAGAGAAAGACGGTTCTCACCGGAAACCATGCAGCATAGGCGGCCAACAGATACGCCGATGCCTTGGGATTGCCGACTGGCGCATCGGCGAAGAGGTCGATAACAGGTATGCCCGGCGTCATCTGGTGCAGCACCGCCTTCATCTGACCCGTATATGGGCCGTGCAACCCAAAATCCGTGAACAGCACAATCATCGTGTCAGCTTGCCCAGGTGCGTGTGTCCACTTCGCTCGAAAACGCTATACTGACCCATCCGAGCCGTGCGACGGACCGCGGTCACAGCAGCACGCCAAATCCCGCTTGCTCTCCCTCAATCGGCTCGCCCACTGTGATCGTAGGCTCAGCGCAATGTCGATCTCGCGTCTGCTCATCATCTTCGGCTTGTCGCTCGTTGCGCTTGGGCTGCTATCGCCAGTGATCAACAAGATCGGCTTGGGCCGGTTGCCCGGCGACATTGTCATCGAGCGCGACAACTTCCGCGTTTATATCCCGCTCGCAACATCGCTGCTGGTCAGCGTGATGCTTTCCCTGATCCTTTGGCTCGCTAACCGTTAGCCGTCGGCGCCTCTTGCTCTGGGTGGACGGCGCTCGGGAGTGTTCGCGGCCGGCTTGCCGGCAGCAGCATAGTCTGCGCCGTGAGCAGCCACGGCATCCACATAAATCGTGTGGCCTGCACCCAAAACGTGAAAGGGTTAGCTGCCTCGAACGAGGACCCGAGCGCTTCGAAGGATGGCGTTGCCCGCAGGTTGATTGATATCTGCTCCCAATCACCATTCGGCGATTGCCGGTGAATGATGTCGATGTCGAGGCCGGGCAAACGGGCGCTTGCTCTTGTGGCATCGATCTCGCTCTCTCGACTGCATGTACGCTCAGGCATCGGCCCTCACCATCTCCGTGCACCGCTTCCATCGCGCTGGTGATTATCGCTCATCATTCCCGGTAATGAAAGCTCGCAGACTTGCTGCCGCGACCATGGCTGCTCCCCGCGGGCCGCCGTGATGTTCCTCGCCATCAACGCGGCCGGCGAAGTGGTCCAGGCGTTCGAGACCCACGAGGAAGCCGAAGCGTGGGTGGCAGCGAAATCGGCCGCCTGTGGCGGCTTGCAATCACCTTCCGGCGGCCTACCATGGAATGCGTAGCTCACCCTGCAGGAGCGCAGCCATGGAACTCACCGTGGTGCCCATCGTCAAGCCGGACGCCGCCAACTTCATCTTCGGCCAGTCGCATTTCATCAAGACCGTGGAAGACCTCCACGAGGCGCTGGTGGGCGCGGTTCCGGGCATCCGCTTCGGGCTGGCCTTCTGCGAGGCCTCTGGTAAGCGGCTGGTGCGCTGGTCGGGGAATGACGAACCCGCCCTCGCCCTCGCACGCGACAACGCATTGGCCATCGGCGCCGGTCACACTTTCCTGATCTTTCTGGGCGACGGGTTCTTTCCCGTCAACGTGCTGGCTGCGGTGCGCGCGGTGCCGGAGGTCTGCCGCATCTATTGCGCGACGGCCAACCCGACACAGGTGATCGTCGCACAAACGGAGCTGGGCCGCGGCGTGCTCGGCGTGGTGGATGGCGCCTCGCCGCTGGGTGTCGAAACCGACGCCGACATTGCGTGGCGGAAAGACCTACTGCGCCAGATCGGCTACAAGCTGTAGTGGCTGGATGAAGCCGAAGCCGACAGGATGCACCACCACCTGCAGCTGACGCTGCCACGCATCGAACGCCAAGAAGCGCGCGCCAGGATCGCGGCGAAGATCGCAGCGCGTCAGGTCTGCTTTCAGATCGCCCTTAATGCGCCCTCAGCGCGTGAACCTCAGGACGATCCAGCCTCTTGATGCAGCTCGCCGTCCCGCATTAAGCGGCGGGCGATGTCGGCAGTTTGCAGTGAGGCGCGTTCTGTCGGTGAATGGGCCGCCAGATAGCGGGCGACCGCGATCAGGATGTGTCGGCCCTCGTCCGTGTCGCCCCACGCGGCGAACTGCCGGACTCCCGCCTCCAGCATCTGATACGCATGGAAGCCTGCATCCTCTCGCAGCACCGCATGCGCGAGCGTAGCGATCAACGCCTGCGGCGAATGGCCGAGCGTGAGATGCCGTGCCACCAGGCTTGCGGCGAGATCGACATGTCTCTGCCGGTCGAAGGCATCGAGCAAGGCGGCGCCGATCGTCTCTGGATCCGCGGGCAGATCATCGAGCTGCTCGCCGCCGTCGCCCGGGATGTGTGCCGGCGGCACATTGAGAAAGCGAGCAAGGTAAAGCGCCATCGCCCCATGCAACAGGCCGCGAACGGCTGTGACGTGAGTGTCGATGTTGGCAGTCCCGATCCGCGTCAGCCGACCAGGTCGAGGCACTCGAACGCCTTGTTGATGAAGTCGAGCGAGTGCCCGGTGTCGGCGAAAGCCCGCTCGGTCCCGGCGGCGAACAGCGCATCAGCGAGTTCAGCCGGGGAGGTGCCGGCCGCAATCGCCGTGAGCAGGGTGCGCTCCGCTGCCTCGCGATGGCGCACGTTTGTCCAGCGCCGCAGCCAACGTTTGAGCGCGGCCGGATCCGGCCGGCTTCCAAGCGGCGCGCGTTCCCGCCGCGGCGCCTCGCCGTCGCAGTCCGCCGCCACGCGGCGCGCGCCGTGGAATGGAGCGAGGTAGGCTTCCTCCTCCGGCAGCAAAGGCAGGATATTGGCGAGTGCCGTAAGGATCGTAAGACCGACGCCCCAGCCGTCGCGATTTTGCGCCCCGAACAGCGCCACCTCCCGCACGATTTCGGTCTGCGGTACGCCGGCCGCGAGCTGACCATGTATGGCCTTGGCAATGACGAGGCCAAGATTGTGGGCGAGGCCGTTCGCAAGCCGCTGATGCCAATGCGCGGCGAGATCGGCATGCGTGAACGTGGTCTTCACCCAGACGTCACCATTGCGTACCTCGACCGGGCAGATCGGCACGTCGTCCGCCCACAGGTCGAAGGTGCAGCCGCTTTCGAGATCGAAGCGCGCGTGGTGCCAATGACAGGTCAAGATCCCGTCCTCGACGCTGCCGCGCTCGAGCGGAAAGCCCATGTGCGGGCACCGATTGTCGAGGGCGAAGACGCGCCCGCGGTCGTAGACGACGAGGATCGGACGATGGCCACCGTGCACAACGAGCCGCCCCTCAAGGCTGCCCGCCAGCGCAAATTCCTTGCTCGGCGCGTCCATGAGCATACCTCCCATTGTCGCTTTGGGGCCGCTGCAGGTACTCCGCAACATAGGCATCCCTTCGCGCAAAGGCGCGAGGATGCCGTGGTTTAGGGGCTGCGCGAAAGGAACTGCACTGGATCATCAAGCGGTACGGAACTGAGGTACAGCTCGCTCATTGATGCGCCCGCCGAATAATGGGATGAACGCCGTATTCCTGTCAGTCCCTCAGCTCCGTTTGCGTACTGAGCACAAGCGCCGAATTTCCGAATGTGCCTACCCCGGAGCTCATCCAAGGATAGGCAGGTTCATGTCGGCTTCCGGGGATGGAATAGCTCTTCGACGGACCGTTTCGGATCCTTGATCCGAGAGCGGTCCTTGCGATCATTCTTCTGCGCTTCGAGCTTCTGCAGGAAGCGGAAACGCGGCGATCGGGTCGCGTGCCCCGATCGGCCGTGCTTGGTCATGCCGAAACCCTTTTGGCCGCCATGCGTCATTTGATCACCAACGAAAGCTGTGCGGCTCATTTCTTGCACCCCGGAGCCGCCGGGCCAAGCTTCATGCGGTTCGCCGTAAGCACGATCAGAAAGAAAGGATAGCCCTGACCGTCAAAAGGCGCGAGGCCGGGACGGTCGGTTTGCGAGAGCAAAATGCTGCAGTGCGGCGCGTTGGGCCCAGTTCGCCGCGCACGCCTCCGGACCTGTCGGGCCATGCGATCATCTTGGGGCCGGTTAGTGTGAGCACGGACTGGTCTTCCGAAAGGGCGGCACGCCTGCGTCGGTTCGCATTGAAGGGGGCGAACGGCTTGCCCAGCAAGTCCGTCGCTGCTGAGCTAGGCCTCCACGAGCACACAGTAGGCAAGTGGCGTCGCCGCTTCTTGAAGGATCGCGGCGATGGTCTGCTTGACGAGGCTCGCCCGGGCCGACCTCGAACTTTCGACGACGATCAGATTGCCGCCGTGATCGAACGGACGTTGCGCACCACGCCTGTCGACGCGACGCACTGGTCGATCCGTTCGATGGCGGCGGAAATTCGCGCTTTCATCGACCTGCATAACGAAAATCCAAAGCCCTTCAAATGGACCAAATCTTGGCTTCAGTTAAGCGCTTCTGCCGCAAAGCTCAGCAGACCTTATGCGACGATATTTGGATTCACGTGATTAGCACCACTAGATTTCCCTCCGCAGACCGGTGCGCTCGTGGCGGGTACATTGCGGCCGGGCGGGCGCGTTCAGCGCGTCCTTCACCATCTGACCGAGCGCCAGGAAATCGACCTTGCGTGGAGACGTCCGGCGCCACGCCAGCCCGATACTGCGGCCGGGTTGCGGTTCGACAAAACGCAGGAGCTTCACTCGGTCGTCGCGCAACTCGGCATCGGCCGCGACTTCTGGAACTAGCGTGGCGCCATATCCGCTCGCCACCATCTGCATGACCGTTGCAAGGCTCGTTGCACTCAGACTCGAGGCCACAGTCCAACGCCCCTTGGCACAATAGTCGAGCGCCTGATCCCGCAGACAATGGCCTTCTTCCAGCAGAATGAGCTTACGCTTCTTCACCTCGCCGGGCGTCACGCGCGCCGTTTCCGGAAGAGGGTCGTCGGCGGGTACAGCAAAGAGGAAGCGGTCTCTCATGAGATGGAAAACTTCAACCGCGGCCGCCTTGAGCGGCAACGCCAACAACAATACTTCGAGAGCGCCACGCTCGAGATCCGCGAGCAGCACCTTGGTCTGTGCTTCCACCAAATCAAGGCGCAGATCGGGATACCCGAGTTCCAGTTGCGGCAGCAACCGCGGCAATATATACGGCGCCAGCGTCGGGATGACGCCAAGGCGCAACGTTCCGCTCAGCACCTTGGCTCTGTGTTGAGCCAGGTCTGTCAGGTCGCGCACTGCACCAAGGATCACTCCGGCGCGTTGCGCGATCTCGATGCCAAGTTCGGTGAACATCGGCGCGCCCGGGCGCCGCTCGATCAACTCTGTGCCGAGAACCCCTTCCAGTTCGTGGATCTGCATTGAAAGAGCGGGCTGGCTGACACAACACTCCGCCGCGGCTCGTCCGAAATGCTGATGACGGGCAAGCGCATCAAGATAACATAGCTGCCGGGTCGTGATCACCTCGATAAGATATTCTTAATGCCGCGGCAAAGCAATTTGATTGGCTTTTTGGCCGCTAGCTTAAAACATTGGACGGCTTGAAATCGCGCGGGTTGAAGTCGCCAGCTCAAGCGCGCCGCACGTGCACGCGTTGTGCGGACAACCAAAGGGAGGGCCGCAAGTTGGGACTTACGCCCGCGGCGCCCGCGAGGTCGCCTGATCAAATCGGGAACCATCCATGGTAGGCAAGCAAATCGCATTTTCCGGCAGGGCGCGTGAAAGCATGCTGCGCGGTGTCGACATTCTCGCCAACGCGGTGCAGGTGACGCTCGGGCCCAAGGGCCGCAACGTCGTAATGGAAAAGTCGTTTGGCGCACCCCGCATTACCAAGGACGGTGTGACCGTCGCCGGAGATATCGAACTCGGGAACAAATTCGAGAACATGGGGGCGCGGCTCGTGCGCGAGGTCGCGAACAAGACCTCCTATGTCGCCGGTGACGGCACAACCACTGCAATCGTGCTTGCGGCTTCCCTCGTTCGCGAAGGCACCAAGGCAGTCGCCGCCGGCATGAATCCGATGGACCTGAAGCGCGGCATCGACCTTGCGGCCGAGGCTGTCGTCGAGGATCTCAAGAGGAACTCGAAGAAGATCACTTCCAACGACGAGATCGCGCAGGTCGGCACCATCTCCGCCAATGGCGATGCCGAAATCGGCAGGTTGCTCGCCGAGGCCGTGAAGAAGGTCGGCAACGAGGGCGTGATTACGGTCGATGAGGCGAAGTCGCTCGGAACCGAGCTCGACGTGATCGAGGGCATGCAGTTCGATCGCGGCTATGTCTCGCCCTACTTCGTCACCAATTCCGACAAGATGCGGGTGGAGATGGAGAACCCTTACGTCCTTGTGTATGAGAAGAAGCTCTCGGACCTGCGTGAACTGCTGCCACTGCTGGAAGCCCTGGCGCAGACGGACAAGCCGCTGCTTGTTATCGCCGAAGAGGTCGAAGGCGAAGCACTCGCCACCCTCGTGGTCAACAAGCTGCGCGGCAGCCTCAAGGTCGCGGCGGTGAAAGCGCCTGGCTTTGGCGACCGCCGCAAGGCGATGCTGCAAGACGTCGCCATCCTTACCGGCGGTACCGCCATCTTGGAAGATCTCGGCATGAAGCTTGAGAACGCCACGCTCGACATGCTCGGCCGCGCCAGAACGGTAATGATCGACAAGGAAAGCACCACGATCGTCGGCGGTGCCGGCAAGAAGGAGGACATCGAGGCCCGCATCAACCATATCAAGAAGCATATCGCGGAGACCACCTCCGACTATGACCGCGAGAAGCTAGAGGAGCGGCTCGCCAAGCTCGCCGGCGGCGTGGCGGTGATCCATGTCGGCGGGGCGACCGAGATCGACGCGAGGGAGCGCAAGGATCGCGTCGACGACGCGATGCATGCGACGCGCGCCGCGGTCGAGGAAGGCATTTTGCCGGGCGGCGGCGTGGCGCTGCTGCGCGCCGCCAAGGTGCTCGACCGGGTAAAGCCAGCCAACGAGGACCAGAAGCATGGCGTTGACATCGTCAAGAAGGCAATCGGTTGGCCAGCGCGCCAGATAGCACTAAACGCCGGCGACGACGCCTCGGTGGTGATCGGCAAGATCCTGGAGAAGGAACAGTACAACTGGGGTTATGATGCCCAGACCTGCGAGTACGGCGACCTGGTCTCCAGGGGCATCATCGATCCAACCAAGGTGGTGCGCACCGCGCTGCAGGACGCGGTCTCGGTCGCCAGCCTACTCATCACCACTGAGGCCATGGTTGCCGAACTGCCGACGCCGCCGCCGCCACCTTTGCCGGGCCATGACCACGACCACCATCGCAGAGACATGGAATTCTGAGCCGATCGCGATCGCGCACGCGGGCCCCCCTCGGCCGCGCCTACGGTCGCAGGCGCCTCCCCTCCCCCGCGAGGAGGAGTCGTCTTGTGAGAGCACCCATGGTAAGATTTTAACGTCAGAAATATCGAGCGCCCGCTTGGAGAGTTCCGCCTGTCGATAGCGAGGATCTCGCGTTGGAGAAGACAAAGCCACTTGGCGTTACGCGCCGAACCGTCTTGGCCGCCGCCGTTGCGGGGAGCGCCGGATTTGCGAGCGCCGCTCTCGCCTCGACGCAGCCGCCGAGCGATGACGCGGTGGATCTCGTTAAGCGACTGACCGGAAAAACCCCGACCGCGTCGGATCGTCTGCATCTGGCGATGCCGCAGATCTTTCCGAACGGCTATACGGTGCCGCTCACGCTCACGATCGATAGTCCAATGACCGAATCCGATCACGTCAGGCACGTTTCTGTACTGGCGCCACGAAACCCGCTTGTGGAGGTCGTCACGTTCCACTTCGTCCCGCAACGCAGCGAGCCCCGCGTGTCGACGCGCGTTCGCCTTGCCGAACCGCAATATGTTCTGGCGGTGGCGGAGATGAACGACGGCACGTTGCTGATGACCGAGACCTGGGTCGAGGTCGCCACCAACGGATGCAAATGACATCCCGGAAGGAGGTGCGGAATGTTCGCTCCGACACCCCGTGTGCAAGTGCCAAGCACCGCCGCGAACGGTGAAGTGTTTCCGGTCAAAACCCTGATCAGCCATCCGATGGAGACCGGGCTGCGGCACGATGACCGCGGCAACGCCATCCCGCGCAAGATTATCAATAAGTTTATCTGTCGCCACAATGGCGTCGTGGTGTTCAGCGTCGATCTCCACGAAGCCATGGCGGCGAATCCTTTTATCGAATTCTACTTGCGCGCGACGGAGAGCGGCCGACTCGAGTTCGTTTGGGAAGAGGATGGCGGCGGCGTCTATGTGTTGGAGCACCAGCTCACTGTCGCCTAATGTCGTGGTCATGTTGCTATGCCCCTTCGCGCCATGAGCAAAGGGATCGGCGATCGCAAATACCGGGATGGAGCCGGTCTCAGCATGCGCAAAATCATCGCCGCTTCGATTGCTGCAGGTTCGTTCATCATTCTGGCCGATCGCAGCCAGGCAGCGGATCGCGATGGTGGAGCCCAACTCGCCGCGATGTGCGCGTCCTGCCATCGTCTGGATGGCGGCAATGGTGGAATTCCGACAATCCTCGGCATGAGTCCGGAGATGCTCACCCGCGCGATGCTTGCGTACAGATCGCGTGAGCGCCCGAGCCATATCATGCGCGCCATTGCCCTGTCGCTCAGTGAGGAAGAAATCGCAACTGTGGCGCGTTATCTCGCAGCCCTGAACAAGTAGGTTAGGCCGTGAAGTCCCCGACGCGTCGAGAGTTCGGCTACTTGACGGGAGGGATGACCCTCGCAGCACTCGGCCCTCGACTGGCAGCAAGCGAGGCCAAGGCGAAAGTGGTCGTCGTCGGCGGCGGCATAGGCGGTGCCACGGCCGCCAAGTACTTGGCCGCCAGCGCGCGAACAATCGAGATAACGCTGGTTGAGCCAAATCCGAACTATACGACCTGCTTTTTCAGCAACCTTTATCTCGCCGGGCTATGCTCGCTCGAGTCGCTTACGCACGGCTATAAGACGCTGGCGCAACGATACGACATAAATGTCATTCATGACTCCGTGGCAGCGGTTGATCCGGTCGCAAAAACCGTCGGGCTTAAGAGTGGTCCAAAATTACCTTACGACCGCGTCGTCGTTGCCCCTGGCATCGCTTTCAATTACGACGCCCTCGCGGGCTATGACGAGGCGGCGACGCAGGTCATTCCGCACGCCTGGAACGCGGGCCCACAGACGCAGCTGCTGCGACAGCAACTCGAAAGCATGGAGGATGGCGGCGTCTTTGTGCTCGTCGCACCCCCCAATCCGTTCCGCTGCCCGCCCGCCCCATACGAGCGCGCCTCTCTGATTGCTTATTATTTCAAACAGCACAAGCCGCACTCGAGGATCCTTATCCTTGATGCAAAGGACAGCTTCAACGCGCAGGATCTATTTCTGGATGCGTGGGAGCGACACTATCGGGGTATGATCGAATGGCTACCTGCCCAATTCACCGGTGGAATAAAGGCCATCGACGTGAAGGAGCGATCCGTCAAGACAGCGAGCGAGACGTTCAAGGCCGCGGTCGCAAATGTCATACCCCCGCAAATGGCCGGCCAGTTCGCGCAGAAAAACGGCCTCGTGGATCAATCTGGCTGGTGCCCGATCGATCCCATAACGTTCGAATCGAAGCTACAGCCGGGAATCCATGTCGTTGGCGATGCGACCAGTGCTGGCGACATGCCGAAATCGGCGTTCGTTGCGAATAGCCAAGCCAAGGCCTGCGCGTTTGCCATAGCCGCGGCGCTGACCGGGTCCGAGCGCGTTCCGCCTCGTTTGTTCAACACTTGCTATACTCATCTTGGTCCCGACGATGCAGTGAGCAATGCTATCAGCTTCAAGCCCGCGGCCGGAACGATCAAGATCGTCGACAACTTCGTCAGCCAGGTGCAGGAAAGCGCCGAAACCCGCCGCCGGGCCGCACGCGAGGCGCAAAGCTGGTACTCTGCCTTTACGAGTGACACGTTCGGCTATGCCACTTTCTGATTTGAAGTGGCCGTGCTGCGAGATGCAGGAGCGCTCTCCGCCGCGGCGGATGGAACTGGTTGGGGCAGCCGCTCCAACCGCAGCGAATTCAGGACGACGATGATGCTTGAGCCGGCCATCACTGCCGCCGCCAGCACTGGCTGGAGGACTCCGACCATCGCCAGCCCAATCGCGATGAGATTATAACCGAACGCCCACGCCAGGTTGGTGAGAATGGTCGCGCGAACTGCGCGAGCGACGTCGATCACCCACGGCAGCGTCCGTAGCCCCCGGGTGGGAGCACGACCGCTGCGGCCTCGCGAGCGAGGTCCGTCGCCGAACCGACGGCGATCCCGACATCGGCTCCGGCCAACACCGGCGCGTCATTGAGGCCATCGCCGACCATCGCTACCATGCCATGGTCATGCCGGCGGCGTTCCAGCGCCGCGCGTTTGGCATCGGGTGGGAGGCCCGCCTCGATATCGCCGCTCTCAATTCCGACCGCAGCGGCAATCCGCACTGCGGCTGCCGGAAGATCGCCGGTCAACAGCGTCACGCGCACCCCACGGCGGCGCAGCGCTTCGACGGTCGAGCGCGCCTCCGGCAGCGGCGTATCGTCAAGTGAAAGCACAGCATATGCCCGCTCGTTCCAGCCGACATAGATCACGGAATGGCTGCTCGCTTCACGCCGTCTCCCGTACTCAGCCAGATTTGGCGTCAGCGACCAACCCAACTCCCGCATCAATGCGGCGCTGCCTGCCGCTACGATCCGACCGTCCGACTTGCCACGGATGCCACGCCCCGGCACGACTCGAACGTCGTGGATGGCGACTGGCTTGAGCCCGCGCGCAGCTGCCGCTGCAGCTATAGCGCAGGCCAAGCCGTGCTCGGAATGGCGCTCCAGTCCGGCGGCATGCGCGAGCACCACATCGGCGCTGGTTCCATCGCTGTCGATAGCGACAACGCGCGCCTGACCCGAGGTGAGCGTGCCGGTCTTGTCAAAGGCGATCAGCCGGATGCGCGCCAGCGCCTCAAGCGCGGCCGGGTCGCGCACCAGGCAGCCGTGTCGGGCCAGCCGTCCGATGCCCAGCGAGGTGGCCATCGGTGCCGCCAGCCCGACTGCGCAGGGACAGGCCACCACCAGTACCGCAAGGCCGATCAATAGCGCACGGTCGAACGGTAAGTGCCGCGCCCAATACACCGACGCTCCAATGCCCAGCACAAGAATAATCGGCACGAAGACGCCTACAATGTTGTCGGCGAGACGCTGGCTCGGGCTGCGGCGGATCAATGCATCCCGTACCGATCGACAAATCTGCGCCCAGCGGGTCGCGTTTGCCAAGCCGCAGCTTTGGATCAGGAGCGGCCCGTCAAGATTGATGCTGCCGGCGATCACATGCGAGCCGACGCCCTTGGCGATCTGCCGGCTTTCGCCTGTGATCAGGGCCTCGTCAGTGTGCGATTCGCCCTCCATGATCACGCCGTCGACGGGAATGCGTTCGCCCGGCCGAACTCGAACCAGTACACCTGCGTCAACCTCGCGCACCGGCCGGCGGTACTCTCCGTCGCCAATGACGACGGTGGCCCACTCACTTTCCGCGGCCAAGAGCGGCTGCAGGTCACGCGCCGCCCGTGCACGCCCGGCGGCGTCGAGGTAGTAGCCCGCTGTGAACAGCATCAGCACCATGGTGGCCGTATCGAAGTAAACCTGCGGGCTGCCCTCGATGGTGGCAAAAGCGGAATAAAGGTAAGCGGCGCCGACGCCGAGCACGATGAGTGCCGAGGAGGTCAGGCGCCCCTCCATGCCGTGGAGCCACGCCTCGCGCAGAAACGGTCCGCCGAGAATGATCACCGCGGGTGTTGCGAACAGCCAGAGTAGAAGATGAATCCAGGGAAGCATCTCGGCATCCGCGCCGCTGAAAGCGTCGCTGTACAGGAGCAGGCTGAACAGCATGATATTCATGGAGAGAAAGCCGCCGACACCGAGCCGAATCAGCAGCCAAGCGGCCTCCCATTCCTCGGTTTTACCGTGCTTGACCTGGTAGGCGATACAGCAGCCGTAGCAGCAGAATGCGCAAGCCTCACCGTTCACCGTGCGTCGCATCGCCCGCCGCCCGGTGGGTAACAGGCAGTGGCTGCACAGCGCATGGTCCGGGGCCGTCATGCTGGTTCTGTCCAACCATGCGCGAAGTGCACGGCGAAGGGCAGGATGCCGCGGCCAACGGTGACGAGACCGAGGAGCAGAATGCAACTGCCGGCCAGCCACACGCCGCGCTGCCGCCACACCGGCGCCAGCGCTCGGCCAACGCCGCCCGTCAGAAGCATTGCGGGGAAGGTCCCAAGCCCGAACGCTGCCATGGTGAGAAAGCCCGGCAATGCTCCGGCCGTGCTCGCCGCCTGGGCGGCAAAGGCGTAGACCAGCGGACAAGGCAGGAAGCCATTGAATACGCCAAACGAGAGCGGGGCGGCATGTCCCGGCGCCGTCAACAGGCTGCGCAGGGATGCCGCGAGGGTGCTGGCGCCGGAGCCTGTCGTGATGCGATGCAGGCGCGGCAGCAGGCCAAAGAACTGCAGCGCCATGGCGATCATCAGCAGTCCGGCGAGGATCGCGAGAATCCGCTGACCGGTGTCAAGCGAACCGCTCAGCAGCGGGACTGTCGTTCCCTGCGGCGTGCATATGACCTGGCCGAAGGCGCCCGCTAGTCCGCCCAGAAAGCAATAGGTCGTCAATCGACCGGTATTGTACAGCAGATGGCGCAGAACTGTCGCGCCGCGCCCCTGCGGATCTCGGCCGAGCGCACAGGCGAAGCCACCGCACATGCCGATGCAGTGGAAGCTGCCTGCGAACCCCGCGAAGAAGATTATCAGATAGGCGGCCATCGGCACATTGCCCTGCCCATCCACCTTGTGCAGCGACGGCACCGCTTCGCCGCCGCTACCCACGCATGAGATAGGCGACCCAAATGAAGAAGGCGACGGTGGCTATCGCGAAGCCGACAAACGCGATGATCTGGATCGCACTCGCATCGGCGAGCGAAAAAACCGGATTCTCGATCATGCGCGCCCTCCTGGTCAGCCGAAATAGACACGGACTACGTTTATGGCTAGCGCGGTGAACAGGAACAGCAGGTTCAAGGCCACGAGGGCGAGGATGATCCTGGCTACCAGCACCTTCTGCTCCTTCTGAACCGGCAATTCCTACTCCCTTATCTCGAATCGGAATCAGTCAGTCACCAGCTTGCGCGTGCGTCGGGATCTCTAGACACGTCCCGGTCCCAGCCCACCCCCAATAGACGACGAGATAGTACAGCGCCCAGATGAAGAGGACGACATAGACAGCCAGCAACCACACGGGAATGTAGCCGTGGCGAGACTGAATAGTGCCGCCGGCATACTCCTCCATCTCCTCCGTCTCGGCGGGTGAGCTGTTATTCGCCGTCGTGTTTGGCGTTCGCGTCGGATCCGTCATCGCCGATCTCCCTCTGCAGGAAACGTATGGATGCATCGTCGGCGCCGCTGAAGGCGCCCGAGAGCACGCCCCAAATGAAGACGCAGAGTGCACCGAGACTCATCATCAAGGCTGCAATGTAGGGGCCGACGATCTCGAAATAGATGGTCATCGCTCTTTACTCCTTGGCGGCCCGTTGCTCGGTCACGCTGTTCCCGTTGCGGCCGGCCAAGGCGTGAGCTCCGCTGCGGCTCGCTGCGGCGCGGCCGCTTGGGACGTAGGCTTTGTCCGGCGTATCCGCCTCGAGCGCGGGATCGTTGAGCGCCCTGCGATCACTGGGGGCGATCGGCAGCGGTTCACCCGACAGCGGATCCTTGTAGGCCGATAGCGCAAGCACGTAGTAGGAGAGCGCCCAGCGGTCCTCTTCCGACAGCGGATCCCGGTAGGATGGCATGGGCGTGCCGCTCAGCCCGGTCGTCATAGTGCGGAAGATGTCCTCAACGGTAGGACCTGACTTGAACTGGCCGGCGGTAAGGTCCGCCGGAGGGCTCGGAAAGCCCAGATCGTCCTTCAGCCCGGGAGCCTTTTCGCCATCACCCTTCCCGGTCTCACCATGACACTCCCAACACTTTGCACTCCGCCACACATCCTTGGCGCGCGTGAGCATCTGCTCAGACGGAACAGGCGGCCGCCCGATGTACAGGGGCGGACCTGGCGGCTCTTCCTTGAAATAGGCATAGGGCTTTGCCGGATTCGAGCGGTCGACCGCCAGCTCGTACTTGATGTACTGAATGACAGCGAGGCGGTCGATTATGTTCAGCTCGTGCCAGCCGGGCATCGCCGTGCCTCGGACGCCGCGTGTAATGGTGCGCAGAAGGTCACCATCGGTTGGCAACGGCTCCTTGGTCAGCCTGAACTTGAAAACCGCCGCCGCGAAGTTCCTCGGGCGCTGCTTGTACATGAAGGTCGCAGCCGGTCCATTACCGTCGCCGCTCTCCCCGTGGCAGCCGAGGCATCGCCGCTGATAGACCTCTTTGCCGTAGGCGATCCATTCGCTCGATCGTGGCATCGTAACATCCGTAACTTCGAGCTTTTGCGGCTCAAACAGGTCCCGCCACTTGCCACGATTCATGCCAAGTTTTTGGAGGTACGCGATGAGACCCTGCAGCACTTCTGTCTCCGCGGCGATGTTGACGGTGTCGCCGGTATATTCCTTGTTCGGTGTCCAAATGATCGGAGCCTTGCCGCGCGCCTCCATGGGCACAAACAGAAGTCCATCGGCGTTCGGCGTGAGCTTGATCTGCTCCTTGCTTGCGAATGCGAAGAGCTTCTCGGTAACGGGCGTTCGTTCCAGGCTACGACTGCCAGCTCCGTCATCGACAATCCTGACCGGTTCTGCGGGCGTGTCGAACAGTCCCCGAAAAGGCGCCATATTCGAATCGGGCGAAAGCATCCGGGGATTCCAGAAATGCGCGAGATGCCATTCGTCGCTGTATTTGAGCCCGACCCGCGTTAGATCCGGCCCGATACGCCGGGTGCCCCATAGGTGCGGCACATCGAAGGCGTATTCGCCTGCCTCGGAGACCGGACCCCAACGGCGGGTCTCGCCGGTTACCGGACGCACGTATTGCGAATGGCAGTACCAACACCCCTCGCGCAGATACGCCTGGCGGCCGAGCTGCTGCTGCGGCGTATAATCAGTGGCCTCGGCCACTACCCATTTGAGCTGGCCAAAATCGGTGCGGACCACGGCGGTCACGTCGGTCGTCCGCGCCGTCGGCTCAATAAAGGGTAGGATGCCCTGGGTGACCACGGCGAGAAAGAAGAAGAAAACCCCGGCCACCAGAGCGACAAAGCGCGCACTCATTCGGCTGGCCCTCCGGCGGGAATTGGGGCAGCACCTGGGACTGGAACGGGCTCTCTTTCCTCGGCCGGCCGACTAAGCGCGGTCATCATAAGATTGAAGACGAGCAGGGACATCCCGAGGTCCATCGTGATGCCGCTGAGGGTACGCACCAGCCAATAGGCTTTCATCCGGACCACCGTGTCGAGCCACTCGGTGCCATTCATCCATTCGAAGCCTTGCTGCAGACCGCCGGCGGTCAGCACCAGACCCATAGTGGAAATGCCGACGGTGATCAGCCAGAACGACCAGTTGCCAAGCGTCCATGACCAAAGCTCGCGATTGAACGCGCGCGGCCACACGTAAATCAGACCGCCCATCGCCCAGACCACGAACGTGCCGAAAACGGTGAGGTGCGAGTGGGAGATGACGAAGTCGGTGAAATGGGTGGGCTGCTGGATCGAGCGCAACGCCTCGGTCGAGCCCTGGAAGCAACCGACCAGGTACATCAGCGACCCCGTGATCAGGAATTTCGCGGGGAGATTCTTCCCGAATCCATCCCAACGCCCCTTCACTGTGCCGAAGAAGTTCACCAGCACGGTCCACACGGGAATTATCAGCAACATGGAGGTGATGATGGCGAGAGTCTCGGTCCAGTCGGCGATCGGGCTATACAGATAATGGTGGATGCCAACGAAGGGATAGAACAGCGCGAGCGACCAGAAACCCACCAGCGATAGCTGGTGTGCGTAAAGCGGATTGCGCACAGCGACCGGCAGAAAATAGTAGATGAGCACGTAGCCTGCGGGCGTGATCCATAGACCGACGATGTAGTGGATGTAGAGGCCGTGGAACGCGGCGCTGTTAATGCCTGAAATCGTGTAGGGAAGGATGAAGCTACCCAGCAAGAGATTCATCGTCGTCCACACGAAGGCCCCTATGAGATACCAGAGCGCCACATAGAGCGGCGCCTCAAGCCGTTGTGCGATGGTGATGAGGAACTGTGCTGTCGTCGCCGCGATGACGATGAAGATGGGAATCTCGGCGAAGAGCGGGAGCTCGCCTGCCTCCAGGCCATGGTTCTGCGCAAAAGGCAGCGAGATGAGCCCCGCCGCCAAGCTGATGTTATAAAGCCATGCTAGCGGTACGCCCCATTGTGCCCATGGTACCCGCACGCCGCACAGGCGCGGGACCAGATAGTAACATTCGCCGATGAAGAGGGCGGAAAAGGCGCCGAAGATGACGCCGTTGACATGAACCGGCCGCAGCCGGCCAAAGGTCAGCCCTAGATTACTGGTCCCAAGATAATCCGGATAGTTGAAGAGACCCGAGATCGCCACGCCCACCGATGGCGTGACGAGGAGCCAGAACATGCCCCAATAAAGCCAAGTTCGGACCACCCGCCAATCGACCAGATCATCCAAGTTGACGCCACTGAAACTGCCGCGCAGTCTCTCTGCAGGAAACACCTCCGCCATGGAGCATTCCCCCTTGCTTGTCTGTTAATGCGTTCTCTCCTGTTCCCGTATAGACGCAGCTTCGACAGCAATGACCCGCGCTAGAAGCCTCCGCTTCGCAGCATCGAAATCAGAACTTGCCCGGGTTCAACACCGAGCCGCTCTGCGACCAGTAGATGTACGCTTCCAAGGCCTTCATCGCTTCCGAGTCATCGGCGATCTTTTCTCCCTGGTTGGGCTTCTCGATGCACCAATTGATCATGTCGCGCAGCGTCGCGAACTTGGCCATCTGCGCTTGATACTTCGGGAACGTGGCGGGGTGGGTATCAGCCGTCATGGGATGGCACATGGCGCATGCCATTCCAGTTTTGGACAACACGACATCCATCGCCTGCTCGGTCGCTGCATCACCGTGGAACAGCAGATCGCCCTTGCGGACCTGCTCCATGAACACTTGCTGGTAGGAGTTCAGCAGCTGCGGCGTCACCGGATCCTTGTGCGCACCTGCAGGGCCGACCAGGGCGGCAAGCGCTACCGCCGGGGCAGCGCGGAACAGAATGAAACGGCATGTTATCGACGCGGTCATGCCCATTCCTCCCTAATATGGCCACATACTGTCAGCGATCCGAGGCCGCAAAACCTCGGGAATGCTCTTCGCATAGTCATCCGGTGACTGCGCGAACACCTGCTTACGCCACATGATGTATTCGGCTTCGACTTTGTCCTGGGCGCTGACGTCGATCTTGGCCCATCCTACCCCGTCAAAGTGATCACCGGGGTCGACCCGGATCATCGGCTTCGTCAGCTTCGGCACCCCCTCCGGCGCGTACGGCCAAGGCCATGAGGTTGCCAGCATGCCGATCGAGCGCATGGTGCCGATTTCGTTGTAGAGCACCTGATGCGTGTGTCCGTGGATGTTGGTGACCTTGGTGTAGGGCTTGAGCACCTCGTTCACCTCGCGCCAGTCGCGCACCCAGAAGTTCCACGGCGGATAGTACTCGTAGAGCGGATTGTGGCTGAAGATGACGACCGGCCGGTTCCGGTCCCAATTGGCAAGCGTCTTCTGCAACCAGTCGAGCTGATCGCGGCCAACGCCCGCCCACGCGCCGGCAACCGTTCCGTCGAGCGTGGCCATGTGACCCATACGCTCCTCGGGACTCATCTTCCTCGCCGTCCAATAGTCCGGGCCGCGACTGACGGTGTCGAGCCCGACAAAGCGCACGCCCTTATGGTCGAAGGTCCAGTGGGGTTGACCGAACAGTTCGCCCCACTTCTTACCCATGTCGAGGTACCAATCGTGCTCGCCCGGAATGTAGACCTTGCGGATGTTGATTTCTTTCAGGATCTCCACACCGAGCTCAAGTTCTTCGACTTTGCCAAGCTGGGCCAGGTCGCCGCCGAAAATCAGGAAGTCGGCCGGCGGACTCATCGCCTGCACCTCCTTGGCGGCACGCACCGTCTTCTCGACGAAACGCGTATTGAGGGACTTCGGATAGAGATGGGTGTCGGAGATCCAGGCAAACTTGAATGGCGCTTCGGCCGCATAAGCGATGTCGAGAGTGTTGAGCAGCGGCCACCAGGCGAAGGTCTCCGCTACGGTCGCGGCTCCGACGACACATGATCTGTGCACGAAGGTGCGTCGGGTAATCCGCAGCGAGGGGTCAGGATGCACCCCGGGCTGTTGGAGCACCGCAGCTATTTCACGCCGGTCGCGCTCAAGCTCGGACATGGGCTTCCTCCCTCGCAATGGTCGTTACAAGGCGTTGCTCCTCTCCACTCGGCGGCTCTGGCTGTTTGCCACCTCGCCAGATTTTCTTGTTCCTTCGGCTCGATTGTCGCCGGTCGAGCCGCAGAAGTCCGTTACTTCGCGCCGGAACCGCCTTGAACCTGCGAGGCGCCCTTCTTCAGTTCGATATTCAGATCGCTCGACTTCCCCGCCGCAACGGTCACCGTCTGCTCGTTCGGGCCGGTGAAGGGTTGGTACGCCACCAGCTTGTAGGTTCCGGCCGGAACGTCGGAGATGGTGAACTTTCCGTCGGCGCCGGTGACGGCGTAGTAGGGATTGTCGGCGACATAGATAAACGCTTCCATCCATCCATGCGCGTCACAGTCGATGCGCACCTCGCCCGGCCGCGGCAATTCGACGGGAATTCGCTGACCCTGGTTGGGCAGGGCGAGGTTGAACACGGTGCGCTTGCCGTAATAGCCGTGCGTGTTGTGGAGCATCGGATCGCTATTGACGACGTCCAGCCCGCCCACGCGTATCACCTGAATGCTAGGTTCGAATTTGCATTTCTTGTTATCGATTTCCGGCTTCTTGGCGTCCGCCGGCCAGGCTTTTCCTTTCGCGATATCGGCCAGATACACGACGGCGTTCTGCACGCTCTTGTCCGGCCCGACCTGAATGAGCGTCTCCTCGTAGGGACCGCCGCACACCTCGATGTCCTTGGTCGGAATGACCTTGCGGGTGCCGGGGGTCCGTTGAACACGACCTTGCCGGTGATCGATCCGCCGCCCGCGACCGGGCCCGCTTCGTAGGCTGACGCCGGGAGCGGCGTTGCGACCACCGCGACCATCGACGACGCCCCGATCAGCCACCTCATGGCTAAGCCAGTCATCGCAGTACTCTCCTTGATCGTTGGACGTCAGCAGGAAAATTCGTTGAGAGCTAACCGCCATTTACAGGGATTGGGAAAATCAGAACTCCTTTGCGAAACCTTAAGCAAAGCTTATGAAGCCTGAGGGCAAAAATCGTCTAAGAAATACCCGCTGAAACGGGAGGGAGGTTTGTGGCGGCTAAGCACCGCCGCCGCGGGAGGCATCTGATGCGTCGCCGTCCCACATTTTCGGACCTCCGACGGGCAATGCCTTACGGCATTGCCGTCGCGACCGCCTTGGCG
Organism: Bradyrhizobium sp. RDI18; assembly: GCF_043203335.1. Taxonomy (NCBI): domain Bacteria; kingdom Pseudomonadati; phylum Pseudomonadota; class Alphaproteobacteria; order Hyphomicrobiales; family Nitrobacteraceae; genus Bradyrhizobium; species Bradyrhizobium sp. RDI18. The sequence continues at coordinate 3,390,725 of NZ_JBICRN010000008.1, forward strand.
TTGAGCCAACCGCTCGTGCGCGCAGCCAACTCGCCGGTAAAGATCGGCGGCCCGTTCACACTCACCTCACCTGAGGGCGCGACGATCACGGATCAGACCTACCGTGGGAAATGGCTTCTGGTTTATTTCGGTTTCACTTCGTGTCCCGATAGCTGCCCGACGGCGCTCCTTGAGATTTCCGCCGCGCTCGGAAGCTCGGCCCCGACGCCGACAAGCTCCAACCGCTGTTCATCACAGTCGATCCGCGACGCGATACGCCGGACGTAATGGGAGCCTACGCCCAGTCGTTCGATTCGAGGATCGTCGGACTCACGGGCACGCGGCAGCAGATCGATGCCGTTGCCCAGGAGTATGGAGTCTACTACGCGCCCCGTAAGAGCGGGCCGGGCGCCGGCGATTACGTCATGGACCACAGCACCTATCTCTACCTGATGGACGCTGAAGGCAAATTCGTGCGCGGTTTCGACGCCGATGCATCAGCCGAGCGCATCGCAGAGGCGGTGCGCGGCGCCATGGCAAAGGCTCGCTAGAATGCAAGTGTCGGGGACGATTAACGCCATGAGAGCGCGCCCTGACCAAGGGGATTCCACACGAGTTTGAGACCGTCGCAGGGGGACCCTGTCATGAATTACGATGACTATTTCCTTCACGCCCTCGCGCGGTTACGGAACGAGCGGCGCTACCGTGTCTTTGCCGATCTTGAGCGCATCGCCGGGCGCTATCCCCGCGCCATCTGGCACTCGCCCGCAGGGCCGCGCAGCGTCGTGATTTGGTGCTCCAACGACTACCTCGCCATGGGGCAGCACCCGAAGGTGATCGGCGCCATGGTCGAAACCGCGATCCGCATGGGCACCGGCGCGGGCGGCACACGTAACATCGCCGGCACCAGTCATCCGCTGGTCGAGCTTGAGCGCGAGCTGGCCGACCTGCACGGCAAGGAGGCGGCGCTTGTGTTCACTTCCGGTTACGTCTCGAACCAGACCGGAATTGCAACGATTGCCCGGCTAATGTCCGGCTGCATGATTCTGTCCGACGCGCTCAACCACAACTCGATGATCGAGGGCGTGCGCCAGTCGGGGACGGAGAAGCATATCTGGCGTCATAACGATCTCGGCCACCTCGAAGAGCTGCTCAAACGGGTCGAGCCGCAACGGCCGAAGCTGATCGTGTTCGAGAGCCTCTATTCCATGGATGGTGACGTCGCCCCCATCAACGGCATTTGCGATCTTGCCCGACGTTACGATGCGATGACCTATTGCGACGAGGTGCATGCGGTCGGCCTGTACGGATCGCGCGGCGGCGGCATCACAGAACGCGAGGGCGCGGCGCACCGCGTCGACGTCATCGAGGGGACGCTTGCCAAAGCGTTCGGCTGTCTTGGCGGATATATTGCGGGTGACGCCGTGCTGATCGATGCGGTGCGCTCATACGCGCCTGGATTTATTTTCACCACAGCCCTTCCGCCGGCGATTTGTGCCGCTGCAACCGCGGCGATCCGCCACCTCAAGAGCTCCAACTGGGAGCGTGCGCAACATCAGCACCGCGCGGCGCGCACAAGGGCGGTGCTTACGGCGGCCGGGCTCCCGGTCATGCCGAACGAGACGCATATCATACCGGTCCTCGTCGGCGATCCGGAGAACTGCAAGACTGCAAGCGACCTCCTGCTCGACGAACATGGAATCTACATCCAGCCGATCAACTACCCGACCGTGCCGCGTGGCATGGAGCGGCTGCGCATCACGCCTTCGCCACATCACGACGACGGCATGATCGACGCGCTCGCCACGGCGCTGACCGATGTCTGGCAGCGGCTTAACCTGCCGCGCGAGGACCGGGCGCTCGCGCAGATGAGCGCGTAGCGACGTTCCAAGCCGAGACCACGATCGCGGAAGTCGAACCGAAACAGCTGCCAGGGTGGTGTTATCGACCTGGATGAAGGCGCAAGTTTGCCGCGTTGAGGACCAATCGCGACTGGGGTTCGAGTCAGGGGAGCGACTTGAACCCCCGAATTTATTCGCTTAACGAGCTGTAGCTCGGGTGCCGAATGCGCACAGACGCATCATTCGATTGGTTGTCCGATTTGCTCGCCGTAATACCCTATTCTACGATGAACACCTGACGGACTGCCCCGACTTGTCTCCGCGGTATATGTTGAGATGAAAGCCGTGGAGATGGTCAATATGGTCACATGACGCGCGATGCCTAGTTCGATTTTCGAGCTTCAGAAACAAAATCCTATTCCAAACGCGCCCAAAGATTTGGCGGGAATAGAGTTGGCTACATAACGAACTCAGCAGCTTAAGTGCTGGCTGGGGCGGGAGGGATCGAACCTCCGAATGGCGGAATCAAAATCAGCTCGATTATTCAACGATTTCAAGGCGCATTTGGAAAAGCGAAAAATGGCCCCTAGCAATTTCAATAGCTTGGCAGTCGTTTCCAAATAAGAAGCAGCCCTCGCAGGGAGGATCAGTCCCAAAAGCCTGAGGCAACAGGGCTGCGCTTGCCGACTGTGAAGAGACCGTGAAAGCACGCAAACTTCCGATAGAACCGCTGATTAAGAGGCGTATGATTTCGTAGGAAAATCAATGTTCATTCCGACAAATCTGTCGTCAGACTCGCATCGAACCCGCAATAGGTTTTCCTTTGTCGGAATGACACGCCTCGATCTGAGCGTCGAAAGCCATCAGCTGAGAGCGCTTCAATGACTGTGGCGGCCCGGGGACGATTTGACGTCAGTGACTTCCGCTCCTTCGAAGCGCAACATCGCAATCACGCGGTCGCGCACGGCGCCGCGCAGATCGACTTGCACCGCCCAGTCGCCGTGCATCTCGAGCTCAAGGCGGGCCTGATAAACGCCCTTCTCAGCCTGCTCGATCGCTGTCACGGGACGAACGTTGTGCATGCCGGGCATCGAGGGCATTTCCGCTCCGACGGATACGGTCAGCCCGGAGAGCGGTTCGCCGGAGCGCGCGTTCGCAAGCCTAATGGTGCAGTTGTACTGCAGCACTTGCCCGGCCGAAACGCAGGTCACAACGGCCTTGGCGCGCACCTGGCCGTGCGCAGCTTGCGGATAACCGGCCATCAGTGCCGCCACGGCAACGAGCATGCAAACGATCGTTCTCATCGCGATCCTCGTCTGGTTCGGGTCGGTCCGGATATCGCGTGCCGGAACAACCGGCCAATTCTGTGCACCAGTCGCTCATCGAGCAGGCCACGCGGACGAACAATCAGCAGCAACGCAACCAGACCGCCGAAAATGATCATGCGGTAACCCGCAAACAGTCGCACGGACTCGAGGAGCCCGACGTCGATGACGACCCCGAGCAGCGGTCCAAGCGCAGTGCCGAGCCCACCGATCAGACCGTAGGCAAGAGAATGGACGCCGAGCATGACGTCGAAGGTTCGCGGCTCCACATAGGTGGTCAGATGGGCGTAGAGGCCGCCGCCGACCGCCGCGAGCGCGCCGGCGATGCCGGCGGCGAGAACCTTGTAGCGGGCGACCGCAATGCCCTGCAGCGAGGCAAGCGTCGCATCCTCACCGATCATGCGGAAGATGACGCCAAGCCGCGAGCGTTCGAGCAGCATGAAGCCCCCGAGCGTGACCGCCAGCATCGCATAGATCAGCATCATGAAATCGAGGGCTTCGATGTTGTGATCGAAGATATAACGGATATTGCGAAAGCCGTCAGTGCCGTTCGGACCAACTGGTTCGCCGTCGATGTCGATCTGATAACGCAACAGCTCGAATAGAATCCGCACCATCTCGGCGAACGCAAGCGTCGCGATCGCGAACTGAAGTCCGCGAAGCCGCAACGTCGGGATGCCGAGCGCCACGGCGCAAGCTGCCCCCGCCGCTGCGCCCCAGGCAATGGCCAGCGCAAGCGGCCAGCCCCACATCGCGGTAGCCACGCCGGCCGCATACGCGCCGATCGCAAAGAACGCCTGCTGGCCGAAGGAGATTTCTCCGGTGAGCAGCAGCAGATAGGCCGACAGCGCGACGAACGAGATGACGCCGATGTTGGACAGTACGCTGACCAGATAGTCGTCCATTGTCACGCCCTGTGCGACAGCTCGACGTCAGCCGTGCGGCCGAGCAGGCCGCCGGGGCGCGCCACAAGGAAAGCGAACAGCACGAAATAGGCAAACAGATCGCGCACCTGCGGGCCGAACAGCCAGTGGCTGTGCACCTCGACGATGCCGAGCAACAGTCCGCCGAGCAGCGCGCCGGGTATCGATCCGAGGCCGCCGATCATCATCGCGATCATGCCCTTGAGCGTTGCCCACATGCCGAACATCGGCGTCACCTGCTGGTCCACCGCCAGCACGAGAAAACCGGCCGTTCCGCCGATAGCCGATGCCGCAGCGAACGCCAGCGTGACCGAGCGCCTGACATCCACGCCGACCAGGTTCGCCGCAATCGGATTGGCGATCACCGCACGCAGGCCAAGGCCGAAGCGCGTGTGATAGAGCGCAAGCTGCACAACAGCGCCGAGCAGGAGCGCACTCGCCAGCATGATCAGGTGATCGGGACGGACGAGCAATGGACCGATCTCGAGCGCCGCGCCGGTCGCGAGCGGCGGAAACGGGTAGGTGTGACGCGGCAGGACCAGGACCGCCGCCTGCTCCAGTTGCATCCAGATCGCAAAACTCGACACCATCGACGCGATCCCGGCGCCGGCCTTCATCGGCGCGAAGCAGAGCCGCTCCACGTAGATGCCGGAGATCACCGCTCCGGTGACAACGGCGGCAGCGACCGGAAGCAGCCCGGCGCCGAAGTCCAGATAGAGCACGGTGCCGAAATAAGCGCCGATCATGACGGTGGGCCCGTAGGACAAGTTGAGGCGCCGCATGACGCCGAAGATGACGGTGAAGCCGAGCGCGAGAAGACCGTATGACGAGCCGATCATCACGCCGTCGACCGTATTCTGGATGAAATCGATCATCGGCTCCTGACTGCCGGCTCATCCGGCGGCGCGGCGAGTGCCGAGATAGGCCCGCTGGATCACCTCGTCTTCCGCCAGCTGACCGGGCGTACCCTGGAAGGTGACGCGGCCCTGCTCCATCAGAAAAAACTGGTGCGCAACCTTCAGCGCCATATGTGCATTCTGCTCCACCAGCAGGATGGTGGTCCCATCGCGATTGAGCGCCGCGACGATATCGAAGATTTCCGCCACGATAAGGGGCGCGAGGCCGAGCGAGGGCTCGTCCATCAACAGCACGCGCGGACGCGACATCAATGCGCGAGCAACCGCCAGCATTTGTTGTTCGCCCCCGGACAGTGTGCCGGCAAGCTGTTCCCTCCGCTCCTTCAGCCGCGGAAAGCGCGCGTACATGCGCTCCATGTCGGCGGCGATCTCGCTCTTGTCCCTGCGCTGGTATGCCCCCGCCAACAGGTTCTCGCGCACCGACATCTCCGGGAAGACCAGCCGGTTCTCCGGTACCAGCGCAATGCCGCGCGAGACGATCTTCGCGGGTGACAGGCCGACCAGCTCGGCGCCTTCGAGCTTGATCGAGCCGCGGCGAGGCTTGAGAATTCCGGCGATGGTCATCATCAAGGTCGTCTTGCCGGCGCCGTTCGGTCCGAGCAGGCAGGTGATCTTCCCGCCCTCAACCTGCAGCGACACGCCCTTGAGCGCTTCGATCTTACCGTAAGTGGTGACGAGGTCTGATACGTTCAGCATGATCTCACCTCACCGCGTGCCGAGATAGGCTTCGCGCACGGCAGCATCGTCCTGCACGGCAGCCGGCGTCCCCTCGGCGATCTTGCGGCCGAAGTTCAGAACGGCGATCCGGTCGGCAACCGACATGACGAGCTCGACGTGATGCTCGATCAACAGGACCGTGAACCCGTCATCGCGCATCTTGCGGATGCGGGCATCGAGCTGATCCACCTCCTCGGCATTCATGCCCGCCGCCGGCTCGTCGAGCAGCAGCAGGCTGGGCCTGGCGGAAATGGCGCGGGCGAATTCCAGCCGCCGCTGCTCGCCGAAGGAGAGATTGGCGGCGAGCTCGTGGCGCTTGTGCGCTAGGTCGAAGAATTCGAGTGTCCGCGCGATTTCCGCCTGCACGCCCGCGGAGCCGCCGAACCAGCGCTTGAAGAACATTTCCTGCCGCTGCAGGCGGGAATTCTGCGCGACCCAGAGGTTCTGCCAGACCGACAGCTGCCCGAATAGCCGGATATTCTGGAAGGTTCGTGCAATGCCAAGGCTCACCCGCGCATGGGACGGCAGGTCCGAGATATCGTCGCCGTTGAAGAGAATCCGGCCCGAGGTCAATGGAAACAGGCCGGAGACCAGGTTAACGATCGTGCTCTTGCCGGAGCCGTTCGGTCCGATCAGGCCCAGAATCTCGCCGCGCTTCACGGTCAGATCAACTCCGTCCACCGCGTGGACGCCGCCGAAATGCTTGGCGATACCCTGAAGGTCAAGCACCGGAGCTCTCCTTGCCTGCAAACAGCATGCGTTTCAGGGAGGCGACGCCGCCTGCGTCGAGAAAGCCGCGCGGCCGCAGGTTCATTGCCAGCACGATCAGCGCGCCGAACAGCAGATTGCGCCAATCGCCGAGAAAGCGCAGGCCCTCGATCAGGAAGCCTTGGATGAAGATGACGGCAAGCAGCGTGCCGAACACGTTCGAAAGCCCGCCGAGGATCGGATAGGCGATGGCGAATGTCGCGAGAATGACGCCGAACTGCACATGCTCGATATGCGTCGTATAGTGCGCGAAGATGCCGCCGCCGATTCCGGCGATGACGCCGCCGATGGTCATGGCTAATACCTTCACCGCCGTGACGTTGATGCCGGAGCTCTGCGCCGCTACCTCGTCTTCGCCGACCGCGCGCATCACGGCGCCGGCGCGCGATTGATCGAGCCACCATAGGCATGCCATCACGATCGCCACCATCAGCCAGATAAACATGAGGACGTCGAAGGTGGACCAGCCATGCTCCGGGAAGTAGCGGATCTGGCGAAAACCTTCGGCGCCGTGCGGACCGATCTTCAGCTCGCCCGCCTGGATCTGGTAGGTGAAATTAAAGAAGAACAGACGCACGGCCTCGCCGAAGGCGAGCGTCGCGACGACCAGCATCAATCCTTTCACGCGCAGCGCCGGGAAGCCGACGGCGCAGGCGGTCAGGCCGGAGACAACGGCGGAAACGCCGAGCGCGGCAAACAGGTGCCACTTGAAGATGACGGTGAGGATCGCCGCGACATAGGCGCCGACGGCGAAGAAGGCCGCCTGTGCCAGGCTCACCTGGCCGGTGAGCAGGACGCAATAGGCCGAGAGCCCCAGCAGCGTATGGACGCCGATGACCTGCGCGAGACCGAGATAGAAATCCATGCCTGCCTCTCTCAGTCGCGCCCGGCCGCCTTGGCGAAGATGCCTCCCGGCCGGAACACGAGGAAGGCGAACAAAAGCATCATAATGTAGAGGTCCCGTTCGGTCACACCGCGCAGGAACTGGAACAGGCTTTCCAGCCCGCCCACGATCAGGCCGGCGATGATCGCCCCCGGTATGCTGCCGAGGCCGCCGATCACCGTGACAATCAGGCCCTTGACGGTGAGCGGCTGAGCCAACAGCGGCGACAGCATGCCGATCGCAGCACCGCTCATGGCACCGGCAATGCCGCCCAGCATGCCGGTGACCACGAAGGTCAGGACGTTCACTTGCAAGATGCTGATGCCGCAGAGTTGCGAGGCGACCGGCTGCTGCGACACGGCGCGCGTGGCGATGCCCAACCTGGTCCGATAAAGCAGCAGCAGGAACAGTACCATGCAGGCACAACCAAGCGCGAAGACGAACATCAGGTCGCCGCGCAGCATGAACGGGCCGAGCCGGATGACCACGTCGGAGTACAGCGCCGGATAGGCCAGCGGCACGCCTTGAGTCGTGTGCACGATAACCTCGTCAATCAGCAACAACAGGCCGACGGTCGACATCAAGGTGGCCAGAGGACTGGCGACGGGGATGAACTTGAAGCCGATCAAATAGACGAGCGCGCCGATCACCCCGCCGCACAGCGCCGCCGCCATGAAGACGACGATAGCCGGCGCGGTGAGGCCGCCGAGAAGCAGCAGGCTTCCGTAAGCAGCACCTATCGACGCTGCGGCATAGGAAAGGTTGATCTTGTGCATCACACCGAAGATAAGCGTGAAACCTATTCCGAGCAGCGCGTAGGTGGAGCCGAACAGCAACCCGTCGGCGACGGACTGCACGGCATCGATCAGATCAAGCAGGTCCACTGCGGTGCCCCCACACTACAGAGTCAAGGTTGAGAAGATGCGGTGGGCCGGCCTGGCCCGCCGCCTCATTGACGGCGATCACGACGATGGCTTGTAGAGGACCTGCCAGCTCCCGTCCTTGGCATGCACGTAGAGGTACGGCTTGATCGCTTCGCGGTCGTTGGTGCGCCCAATCTTGCCGAGCAGCCCTTTTGTTTCCTTCAGCGCGGCCAGCCCTTGACGCATCTTGTTGCGATCGGCCTGCACGGTGTCGGGCTTTGCGATGATCTTCTGGCTTTCGATCACGTCCTTGAGGACGAACATGATCTCGTAGGCTGCCGCGCTGTGCAGATCCATGCTGCCGCCCTGCTTGGAGACGTTGTCGGCCGCGGCTTTCGCCTCCGGGGTGACGGGCGCAAAACTGGTCGGAATGATGATGCCCTCCGCCTGCTTGGCGCAGCCCTGCAGCGTCTCGATGCTGGAGGAACTGGTCAGGCCGATCAGGAGTTTCGGCTTCACGCCCTGGCGGTCCATCTCTCGCAGCACCCCGCAAGTCGTGAACGGGTGGGCGGAAATGGCGACGATCTCCGGATTGGTACGGCGCATTTCGCGTACCTGCGTCGAGAAGTTCGTGTCATTCAGCAGCCATTCGCCGGTCCCGAGCAGCTGGAAGCCGTTCTCCTCGGCCTGCTTCTTCATGACGCCGTAGGTGGCATTCGAATGCGCAAAGTCCTTTTCGACACCGCCATAGATCGTCTTCAGATTGGGGTGCTCCCGCTTCAGCCATGCGAACAGCGATTTGTACATTTCGAGCTCGCTCGGGACGTTGCGAAACGCCCACTCGGAAATCGCAGCGAGGCCGCCCTTGGCAGCCACGTCGGCGAACACGGGAAACTGCAGCCCGCTGTCGGAGGCATCGCCCACCTTCTTCTGCAGAATGCCGAAAAGCGACTCGGCGACGTTCGAGCAGGTCGGTCCGACTGCCACGAAAGCATCCGACGAAGCGATGCGGCGGATGACGGAGATCCCCTCTTCGGCATTGCAGCGATCATCGAGGAATTCGACCGAAAGCTTCGCTTTCGCGCCGTCGCCCAGGGTGACGCCGCCCGCCTTGTTGATCTCCTCGGCAGCCGCCTTCATGGCCGCCTCGCTGTTGACGCCGAACACGCGGACGACGCCGGATTTGGCGCCGAAACCGGTGATCTTGACTGTACGCTCCTGGGCCAGAGCGCCGCCCGAAAGACTGGTCATCGTGCCGGCAAGCAGCGCAGCCGCTGCAACATTGACAATTCTCATAGTGTCTCCTCCTGCTGAAAAGCGGGCGGTTTTTCCGCCTCCTTTGTGGTTGAGAAAATTCGCAAGGCCGGTCCCGCGTCGCCCCCGTGCTTGACCGTCCGCGGACAATGGTGAACCTGAGGAATGTCACGCCCGTTTGCAAGTGCCTTGTCTTCCGGCCCGGGCTTATGCCGTGCCGCAGCAATCGAACGGGAGGCGAGCCGGTGGCCATCCATCGTAATGGACCGGCCTGTTCGGCGGGTTTTCGGATTCGACACCGTCTCCAAAGCTCCCGTTTTTGAAGCGCTGTCCAAGCTGCGCGTACTCCGTCGCAAGATTGCAGATTGCTGTCGCATCGCATCACCTGAAATGAAATGTAGCGAACTCGTCCGGTGCCGCACGTTCGCTGACAAGCGAATTTTCCGGAGCTTGCGGATCAGCAAATCCAAGCGCCATGCCCGAAAGAATGATCTGATCGCCAGGAATCGAAAGTGCGTCATGCACGATCGAACCATATTCGCACCAAGACTGCTGCGGACAGGTTTCGAGGCCGTGCGCCCTCGCGAGAATCATGACGTTCTGCATGAACATCCCACAATCGAGCCAGGAGCCGAGGAGAAGAAAGCGGTCCATGGCAAAGAACAATCCAACGGGAGCGCCGAAGAACTCGAAATTCCTCAGCATCACGCGGTGGCGGCCCTCCAGGTCATCCCGCGTCACGCCATATAGCCTGTAGAGATCAAACCCGATGCGCCGCCGGCGGGATAGATAAGGCTCCTCTAGCGGCGACGGCATATAGGCATATTCATCGGAACGAGCACCGACATTTGCTGCTGCGAGAACGCTCCGGGAAAGCCGATCGCGAGCGGCCTCCATTGCAACGTAGACTTTCCAGGGCTGGATGTTGGTACCGGACGGCGAGCGCGCCGCATCAGCCAGGATCGCTCGTACCGTTTCCGACGGCACCGGCGTCGGGAGAAATCTGCGAACAGACCGACGTCCAGTGACAGCCTCTCTCAGGGTCAACTGTCGATGTTGACCTGCATCCCGCATCGCACTGATACTCTCGGTCTTGATGTGCATGGCTTCCGGTAATCACTGCGGATCAGAATTGCACTTCGTTGCCGCAAGCTCTTCGCGGCGCTTCTGCCTCAACACGAAGCGCTGCACCTTGCCGCTCGGCGTCTTTGGCAGCGACTCGATGAAGTGGACGTTTCGCGGATAGGCATGCGCCGCGTAGCCGACCTTCACCCACTGCTGAAGATCTTGAACGATGTTCGTCGAGGGCTTCACGTCCGAGCGAAGGACCACGAATGCTTCGAGAACTTCGCCGCGAATATCGTCCGGCACCGCAATCACGGCGCACTCGCGCACCACAGGATGAGTGGCCAACACGGACTCAACCTCAAAGGGGCCAATCCGATACCCGGCCATGATAATCACGTCATCGTCCCGCGACGAGAAGTGAAAATAGCCGCCCTCATCCTTCCAGCCGACATCGCCTGTCAAATACCAGCGCCCTGCCCCGGCAAATTTTTCGGCGCTTTTTTCCGGATCGTTCAGATATCCCGTGAACCAGGCCAGAGGGCTTCGCGGCACCTCAACAGCAACCCTGCCAATTTCCCCATCGGGAGCGGGCGCATCCTCAAGCTGCCGCAGAACGCGAACTTCCCAACCCGGCATGGGTATTCCCATGGATCCGTCCTTGAGCGGTCTCTTCAAAGCGGGATGATGGTGGTTGTTGACGAGCATGCCAGCCTCGGTCTGCCCGTAATGGTCATGAACGGGCACGCCCAACGCACCGACAGCCCACTCGTTGACCTCTGGCGTAAGCGGCTCTCCCGCGCTGGAAGCACAGCGGAGCTTCAGGATGCGCGGCGCAGCGACGGGGGCGGCGCGCAACGATCGATAGACGGTCGGAGCTGCAGCCAAGTTCGTTACTTGGTAGCGGGACAGAACTTCGTACGTGGCTTCAGCGTCGAATCCGCCTTGCAGAAGGAGGCTCGGGATGCCGGTGGTGAACGACGCAAGCACGCCGAAGTACAAGCCGTAGGCCCAGCCTGGATCGGCGGCGCACCAGAAAACGTCGTCGGAGCGCAGGCCGAGCCCGAACTCGGCGTAAGCCTGAAAGCCGGCGAGCGCCTTGATCGGCACCACCACGCCCTTGGGACGGCCGGTCGTACCCGACGTATAAATGTGTATCAGCGGCGCGTCGCCGCCGAGAGAGGCGGCTGGCAGTCCGGGGTTCTTGGCGGCAAGGAGTTCTGCGAAACGGAGCGCAGTCGGCGGCACGAGGTGCTCTGGAGCCGTGGTAATGACCTGCCACGATGCATCAGCGGGAATTTCTGCGCTGGGCGCCAGTTTGGCCTGTTGGTTCTCATCGCATACGACGACTTTCGCGGCGCTCCCCGCCAATCGCAGCGCAATGGCAGCAGGCGCAAAAGCCGTGAACAAGGGTACGTGAACGGCTCCGAGGCGCCAGATCGCCATCAGCGTTACGAGATACTCGACGCTCTTCCCCGTCAACGTGGCCACCCGATCGCCGGGTGATACGCCAAGATCTGCCAACGCCGAGGCCAGACGCTCAGAAGCGGTGCGCAGGTCGCCGTAGGTAAGGTCCGTAGCTTCCAGGTCGGCGCCCACCACGCGATAGGCCAGATTGCCCGCGGGGTGGCGATCACAAAGAAGGTAAGCTGCGCTTGCGCGCTCGTCGCTGTAGCGCGACGCGAGTTCGCGAACGCGGTCGAATGGATCCTGGCTTTGCGTTGTCGTTGGCACCGGTGCCTCCCCTGAGCGCGCCCCTTACCCACATCACAATGTCGATGGCGACTGCCGCGGCTTCGGCTCAGAAACGGAAGTTGAGAATTTCGCTTCCACACGACCTAGCATTCCCTTCCCCTTCTTTTAGCCATTCGGCAATGATTGTTGATTTCAGATTTTCGATCAAACTAGAATTGCAATTCTACCTTGTCAAGTGGCAAGATGCGCCGCTTGCTGCCGAATCCAAGTTCGGTCTTCGAAATGGGAAATTGCGACTCGGGCTCGAACAAGCCAATGATTCTGGTCGCAATCATCCTGCGCCTGATGGAGAAGTAATGGCTCGCACTCGCCCAATCAAACAGGCCGACAGCGCTCGTTTGCGTGCGCCGTCGCCCGAAAGGCGCGCTGCCATCCTTCGGGCTGCGCGCGACCTGGTGGCAGACGTCGGCTTCCGCGACGCGCAAATGGCCGCGGTGGCCGAAGCAGCCGGTATCGCGCTTGGAACTCTGTACCGTTACTTCTCCTCGAAAGCAGAGTTGATGATCGAGGTGGTGGGCTATGTTTCCCAGCGCGAGGTTGACGCAGCGGCCGGCGTGGCCATGGGCGATGGAAGCGCTGCCGAGCGGATCGGCCTATCTGCCTGGACGTTTGCAAGTCGGGCCTTGCGGGGCCGCAAACTTGCGCATGCCCTGGTGGCTGAGCCGGTGGAGCCCGAGATCGAAGCGGCACGTCTCAAGTATCGAAAGAAGCTCGCCAGAGTCTTCGAGACCGTTATCGAGCAGGGTATCCGGGACAAGGATTTTCCCTTGCAGGACGTTCATGCCGCAGCGTCGTGCATCGTCGGCTCCTTGTTTGAAGGACTTGTCGGTCCCCTTGCCTCAGACAATCTCACAACCGATCGCGAGCGGCACGACCACGCCGTCGCCATAGTCGGCTTCTGCTTGAGAGGCGTGGCAGGACGAAATGAGACGTTCATGCCGCCCCTGCGTGAGGTGGTGTAGCAAGGGCGATGCCGCCAGCGTCTGGATCGGCATCATCGACGGCTTGGTCAAGCTGGTCAGCCTTGCCAAGGCGCCGCGAGCGATCAACAATGTCGTCTTGCCGGCAATGGGGGGCGCGGTTTGGTATATGCTCAGCGCCCTGGTCTAAGAACCGGATCGAACGGCGCGCGCTGGCGCTTCGCCACAGCGCGGGCGCCACGGAAGGAGCAGCGATGGCACGATCACCGCAAGGCAAGCGTGCGGCACGGCCCAAGCGAACGATCTCCAGGCCAGCACGCAAGACGCGTGCAGCGAAGTCCAATCGACGGTCGCGCGTCGGCGCCGGCAACGGCAACGGCGTGTTTTCCGGCCTCGGCCGCAGTGAAGCAAACTTCTCCCCGCTCACGCCCATTTCGTTCCTGACGCGCTCGGCCGAGATCTATCCGGATCGGATCGCGGTGATCCACGGCAAGCGGCGCTACAGCTATCGCCAGTTCTATGAGCGCGCCCGTCGCCTCGCGTCGGCGCTCGCGGGCGCCGGCGTCAAGCGCGGCGATACCGTCTCGGTCATGCTGCCGAACGTACCGGCGATGGTCGAGGCGCATCATGGCGTGCCGATGCTCGGCGCGGTGCTGAACGCCATCAACACCCGTCTCGAGGCGGCAACGATTGCCTATATTCTCCAGCATGCCGAGGCGAAGGTGTTGATCACCGACCGCGAGTTCGCGGCGCAGGTTGGTCCCGCGCTTGCGGCGCTGAAAAAGCGGCCGCTGGTGATCGATGTTGACGACGAGCTCTATACCGGGCCCGGCGAACGGCTCGGCAAGTTCGAGTACGAGGCGTTCATCGCCAAGGGCGATCCGGACTTCGCCTGGAGTGCGCCGGCCGACGAGAACAGCGCGATCGCGCTCAATTACACGTCCGGCACCACCGGCAACCCGAAGGGCGTCGTCTATCATCACCGCGGCACTTTCCTCGAGTCCGTCGGCAACATCATGGCCTGGCCGATGCCGCCGAAGCCGGTCTATCTCTGGACGCTGCCGATGTTCCACTGCAACGGCTGGTGTTTCCCTTGGTCGGTGGTGGCGATGAGCGGCACGCATGTGTGCCTGCGCAAGGTCGATCCGGCGCTGATCTTCCCGATGATCGTCGAGAACGGCGTAACGCACATGTGTGGCGCGCCGACGGTGCTGACGATGCTGACGTCGGCGCCGGCCGAGCAACTTCGCCGATTCAACCATGTGGTGGAAATCCAGACCGGCGGTTCGCCGCCGCCGGCCAAGGTGATCGAAGCGATGGAGCAACTCGGCTTCCGCGTCACGCACATCTACGGCATGACGGAGCTGCAGGGTCCTTCGACCTATTGCGCGCCGCAGGATGACTGGTCGGCGCTGCCGCTCGCAGAACGCGCCGGCTTCGTCGCGCGCCAGGGGGTCCGCTATCCCGTGGTCGAGGGGCAGATGGTGGCCGATGCCAGGACGATGAAGCCGGTGCCCCGCGACGGCCAGTCGATCGGCGAGATCATGGTTCGCGGCAACACGGTGATGCTCGGCTACCTGAAGGAGCCGAAGGCGACGGCCGACGTCTTCCGCGGCGGCTGGATGCACACCGGCGACCTCGCGGTCGAGCATCCGAACGGCTACGTGGAGATCAAGGATCGCGCGAAGGACATCATCATCTCGGGCGGCGAGAACATCTCCAGCGTCGAAGTCGAGATCGCGCTCTACAAGCACCCGACGGTGCAGCTCGCCGCCGTCGTTGCGCGGCCGGATTCGAAATGGGGCGAGACGCCCTGCGCCTTCGTGCAGCTCAAGCCCGGCACTCAGGCGACCGAGGACGAGATCATCGCCTTCTGCCGCGACAGGCTCGCGCACTTCAAGGCGCCGAAGTCGGTGGTGTTCGGTCCGCTGCCGACGACTGCAACCGGCAAGGTGCAGAAGTTCACGCTGAGGGAGCGCGCGCGAAGCCTGTGAATTCGACCTCGCAGACCCAAAGGACCACGGGAAGGGTTCGAAATTTTACCTGTCATTGACATATTTACGTCTGGCAAAATATCCTTCGGGAACGCTCGGTCGATCCTCGGGCTGACCGACTTTCTTGCTGCAATACCACTCGTCAGAGACCGGAGAACGAAATGACGTCTCGTATTCTCGCAAGACTCGCCGTGGTGGCCGTGACGCTCGGCTTGCTTAGTGGCGCTGCGACGGCGCAAGACAAGTGGCCATCGAGGCCCGTGACGGTCATCGTGCCGTTCGCCGCCGGCGGCAACACGGACGTCATGGCGCGCATTTTTGCAGAGCAACTGACGAAGCGGCTCGGCCAGCAGTTCGTCGTCGAGAACAGGCCCGGTGCGGGCGGGGTCAACGGCCTGCACGGGATGACGCGCGCGGCGCCGGACGGCTACACCGTTGCGGTAGCAACCTCCGGTGGAATCGCTATCAATCCTGTACTGATCAAGGACAAGATCCCGTACAACGTCGAGAAAGACTTCACCTACCTCTATGGCATGGCAGCGCAGCCGAACATCTGGCTCGTCAATCCGTCCGTCCCGGCCAACACCATGGCGGAGCTGATCGCCTGGCTGAAGGCGAACCCGGAGACGCCGTATGCGACATCTGGCCCCGGCACGACGCAGCATATCTGCGGTGCGATGCTGGAGGACGCCGCGGGGCTCAAGATGACGGCCGTCACCTACCGCGCATCAAACCTCAGCATCCAGGATCTGATTGGTGGTCAGATCCGGCTCGCCTGCGACAACTTCGCCGTGGCATACGAGCAGGTGAAAGCCGGCAAGCTGCGTGCCGTCTCGATCACGTCGCCTGGGCCCTATCCACTCGCCAAGGAGATCGAGCCGACAGCCGCGACCCTACCGGGCTTCGAACTGATGCCGGCATTCGGCTGGGTCGGCCCCGCCAACATGCCGCCCGACATCGTGAAGAAGCTCATTGAAGAGCTTGTCGCGGTCGGCAAGATCCCCGAAGTCCGCACCGCACTCGAAAAGTTTGGTGTACTCCAGACCGAATTGCCAGGTCCGGCCTACGCCGAGGCGCTCGCCAAGGAGCGTGCAGGGTACGCACGTGTGATCGAGCGTGCCGGGATCAAGGTGCCCTGAGCGCCGGACAACCGCAGATTTGGTGGCGGGAGAGCGACTCGAACCCCCGAGGCTATCCGGTGGGCGCCAATTGCGCACAAGTGCATCATTTCGACTGGTTGTCCGATTTGTTCGCCGTAATACCCTATTCTACGATGAGGGCGTAACAGACCTGATCGCTCACGGCCTTGCGAAGGCTTTCATTGAGCTTCGCCACAATCTCGGGCGATGCGCCTGCCGGCATGGCGATTCCAACTCAGGATTTGACATCGAAGCCTGGAAGCTGTGACGCGACGCGAACCGAACACAAGGACCGTCGCACACTCCTAAGCCAAGGCCTCAGCCTTCGGCATCCATTTCGTGAAGCTTCTTGACGCGTCGCCGGAAATCCTCCTCCGTCGAAAATTCGGCCGCAAGAAACGAGGAGATCAGATCGTTGGCGAGCCACGGTCCAACGATCTGGGCGCCAATGCACATGACATTCACGTCATCATGCTCGACGCTCTGATGGGCCGAATGGACATCGTGACAGACCGCGGCGCGGATACCCTTCATCTTGTTGGCCGCAATCGAGGCACCAACACCGGTGCCGCACACCATGATGCCGCGGGCGACCTCTCCGGAGATGATCTTCCCCGCGACTGCCCGTGCGATATCCGGAAAATCCACCGGATTTTCGTCATACGATCCGACATCGACGACCTCATGTCCGAGGCTGCGCACGTGATCGATGACAGCCTTCTTGAGCGACCAGCCGGCATGGTCGGATCCTATGACGAGACGCATCTAGTTTTCCTCATGTGATTGGCGGCGGCCGTGACGGCCGCCACGGATTTATGTCGTTCAGCCGCGCATATCGGGTGGCAGTTCGACACCGTGGAATTTCTTGTAGATGGCGTTGAGCTTGCCGTTCTTGACGTTTTCGGTGACCCACGCGTTGAGCTTCTCCAGAAGCCGGGGCTCGCCCTTCTTCAGGCCGATGGCGAGATCGAAGCTAGCGAGCGGGATCTTGGACTCGAAGATGCGTGCCGGATTCTTGACGCCGATCTGGTTGATGATCGTGGCCGACGAACCGATGCAATCGACCTGGCCGGAGACGGCAGCCGTCACCCCGGTGGCATCGTCGTCATAGCGCGCGATCTTCAGTTCCTTGTCCTTCATGTTCGACAGCATCGTATCCTGCGTGGTGCCGCGCGAAACGCCCACGGTCTTGTCCTTCAGGTCCGGCCAGTCCTTCACGTTCAGTGACTTCAGGCAGCCGATATCCGATTGCAGCGTTGCGTAGCGCTTGGAGAAATCGATCACCTTTGCCCGCTCGGGTGTGACCGATAGAGTGGAAATGATGATATCCGCCTTGCCGGTCTGCACGTTCGGAATCCGCGTTGCGCCGGTCGTCTGGATGAACTCCAGCTCGAGTCCCCAATCCTTAGCCAGCAACTGAGCAACCTCGACATCAGAGCCGGTCGGCTTCATGCTGCTGTCCATCATGCCGGACGGGGGAATGGCAAGGTCCGTCGAGATGCGAATCTTCTTGGCCTTCGTGATGTCATCGAGCAAGTCGGCCTGCGCCGGCCCAGCCGCCAGCACGACAAGGCAGCATACAGCGACGGCGCTGCCCAGGATCTTTCGGTTTCCGATCATTGGGTTTTCCTCTCCTGTTATGATTTTAGATTGCCCGTCCCCACGAACTGGACGAGTTCCGGCGTCGTCGGCGCCGTCAGGATCGAGGCAGGCCCGGTTTCGTGAACTTTGCCGCGATGCATGAAGACGATCCGATCGGCGATGCTCCTTGCAAATCCCATTTCATGCGTGACCATCACCATGGTCATGCCATCGGCTGCGAGCTGTTCGATCACCTTCAGGACTTCGCCGGTCAGTTCGGGATCGAGCGCCGACGTCACCTCGTCGAACAGCATGACCTTGGGCTGCATGGCGAGCGAACGCGCGATGGCGGCGCGTTGCTGCTGACCACCGGATAGTTGCTCCGGATAGGCGTAAATCTTCTCTTCGAGACCGACCTGCGCCAGCACCTTGTGCGCCAGCGCTTTCGCTTCGGACAGACCTATTCGTTTCACCGAGCAAGGCGCCAGCGTGATGTTCTGCTCGATCGTGAGATGCGGAAACAGGTTGTAGCTCTGGAATACGATGCCGACATCCTGTCGCAGACCCCGCAGATCGACGTCTGGACGATCAACCCTGCGTCCGCAGACGGTGATCTCGCCGCCGTCGACCTTCTCGAACCGGTCGATGCAGCGTAGCGCGGTGCTCTTGCCAGAACCCGACCTGCCAATAATGGCAAGGACCTCGCCGCGCTCGACGGCAAAGCTCACGCCATCGAGCACCTTCAACGTGCCAAAGCTCTTTTGCACGTCGCGGAGCGACACGATGGGTGCGGAAGGCGCGGTTTGCTTCATGTTCAGGCCGGAGCGAGGTGAGTCCTGCCACGTCCCATCCGCCGCTCCAGCTTCTGGCTGAACAGGGACAGGGGATAGCACATGGCGAAATAGACGGCGGCGATGATGGCGTAGACGATGAATGGCTCGAACAGCGAGTTGTTGACGATCTGTCCTGAGCGCATCAGTTCGACGAAACCGACGACCGAAGCGAGTGAAGTGTTCTTGACGATCTGCACCATGAAACCGACGGTGGGCGGCGTCGCGATGCGGATCGCCTGCGGCAGGATCACCTTCATCATGCGCTGGGTTCGGCTCAGCGCCAAGCCTTCGGCCGCTTCCCATTGCGGTTTTGGAACGGACTGGATCGAGCCACGCCAGATCTCGCCGAGATAGGCGGCGACATAGAGGGTGAGCGAAGCGCCGGCGGCAGCAAGCGGCGACATCTTGAGGCCAATTGCTGCCAGTCCAAAATAGCCGAGGAACAGGATGACGAGGAGCGGCGTGCCCTGGATCAGTTGCACATAGGCGGCGCTGAGAAGTCGCACCGACTTGATTGGAGAGATGCGCGCGAGCGCGACCACGAAGCCGACGATACCGCCACCAACGAGCGCGATCAGGGAAAGCCCGATCGTCCATAGCGCGCCGTGGCCGAGGAAAAGCAGGTGGTTGATATTGAGATGTCCGCCCATGCCCTACCTCACAACGGCGTGCCAAGTTGGCGCTGGCGCGGAAACAGGACCAGGCCGAGCCCCCAGAAGCCCGCGCGCAGGACCAGCGACAGCAGAATGTAGAGCACGGCGACGATAATGTAGGTCTCGAACGCTCGATAGGTATCCGACTGGATGTAGTTGGCCACGGCCGTCAATTCCTCGGCTGATATCTGCGAGCAGACCGACGAGGCGAGCATCAACAGGACGAATTGGCTGGTCAGCGCCGGATAGACCTTCTCCACTGCGGGCAGCAGGATGATGTGCCAATAGATCTGGAAGCGCGAAAGGGCGAGCCCTTCGGCCGCCTCGATCTGCCCACGTGGGATGGCTTCGAAACCCGCACGCATAATCTCGGCAGTGTAGGCGCCGACATTGATCGTCAGGGCAACCACCGCAACGGTGAAGGCTGACAGCTTCAGTCCGATGCTGGCAAATCCGAAATAGACCAGGAATATCTGGACCAGCAGCGGCGTATTGCGGATGGCTTCCACGTAGACTTTGCAGATGCGGGCAATCAGCCGGCTATGGGTTCCGCGCCCTACGGCCGCAAGCGTGCCGAGAAGCGCGCCGGAAACCGTTGCGAGGAGCGCGAGTTCGAGCGTCAGAACGGCGCCTTCGAGAAAGTTCGGCCACCGTTCCAGCACCGCGGGAAAGTCGAGTTCGATGCTCATCGCGACAGGATCATCCAGTGCTCTGATTGGTCATGCGGTCGTAGACACGAAACAGGGCTTGATTGCCGTTCGCGCCTTCGCCGTGCGCCCGCGCGTCGACATATTGGCTGGTGACGAGTGCAGTTCCGGGCAGTGGCACGTTCAGTGCCTGCGCATGCTCGTGCACCAGCCTGAGGTCCTTGAGCATCAGGTCGATCCGAAAGCCGGCGCCAACGTCGCCTTCGATCATCGCCGGACCGAGCTTGTCCAACATCCAGGACGAGGCTGAGCCGCCCAACAGGACCCGGCGAAGCAAGTCCAGATCGACGCCGGAGGCGCGCCCCAAAGCGAGCGCTTCGCAAATTGCCTGGATGTTGATGCCGCAAATCAGTTGATTGCAGAGCTTGACCGTTTGTCCAGCGCCGGAAGCGCCGACATGCGTGATGGTGGTGCCCATCGCCCTAAAGAACGGTTCGGCCTTGTCGAAGGCTTCCGCTTCGCCGCCGGCCATGATCGACAGCGCCGCATTCTTGGCGCCGAGAGGGCCGCCGGACACCGGTGCATCGATGAAGCTGACGCCGGCCTGTCTCAGATCGCCATGGATGCGGCGGGCCGCGACCGGCGAGATCGTGCTCATATCCACGATGAGATTGCCGGGAGGCGGAAATTTCAAAAGGCCGTTCTCGCCATAGACCACCGCCTCGACATCGGGCGTGTCAGGCAGCATCGTGATGACGATGTCGGCATCACGCGCGGCGTCTGCCGCATGCTGCGCACGGGCGGCGCCGGCCTTCGCGACGTCTGCGACGGCGGCCTCGTTGAGGTCGAAGGCACGGACCGAGTATCCTGCCTTCAGCAGGTTGCGGACCATTTCCCGGCCCATCGTGCCAATGCCGATGAAGCCAACGCTTCCCTTGCCGTCCCGTCCCATCTATTCGCTCTCGTCTTATTGTTGTTCGATCGCGTTGCAGTCAGCGCTACGCCTTTCGGACATCGGTCCCGCCGACCAGCGCACGCCTGCGGTATTCATCGCCGATCTCGAAATGCTTTCGCAGCGTCGCATCGGCTCGTTCCGGATCACGTGCGACAACAGCTTCGAAGATGCGCCTGTGGTCGTCGACCAGATACGTCTTCATCGAAGGAAATGACTGCACGAGCTCGCGGCGGCTGCGATGCGAATGCGTCAGGAGCCCCGCCAACGAATTGTGAAGGACGGTCAGGGTTTCCGAATGTGAGGCGAGCACGATCGTGCGGTGAAATTCGAAGTCGGCCATGCCGCCCGCATCGGCCTCGTCGATCGTCGCTTCGATTTGCGCGAGCGCCCGCTGCAGACGTTCGAAATCGGCAATGCCGGCGCGCTCACAGGCGAGCCTGATCGCTTGGCACTCGATCGCGACGCGGGCCTGCATCACGTCGTCGAGCATGTCCGCCTGCTGGGCGAGCGCGAAGGTGAAGAAGTCATTGAGGACCGAAACGTCCGGCCGCGTCACAACGGTGCCGATGCGGTCGCGTATTTCGACGATGCCGAGCACGGTTAGCGCGCGCAACGCTTCGCGAACGATCGGTCGGCTGACACCAAGCTGACTTGCGAGTTCGCGTTCGGAGATCAGGCGGTCGCCGGGCTTGAGCGACCCTGCGAGCAGGCGCTCCCGCAAGAAGGCAAAAACCTTCTCGAATCCTTGTCTCCCTCGGCGGGCCGCGTGAGTTCCATCCCCGGTCCTATTGATCTGACCTTGGTCAGACCAGTAGGATGACCAGACCCTGGGCGTCAAGTCCTTTAATGGCGCAGCGGTACGGGCCTGGGCTATGGAGACGGAGGTCGGTCAGAAACGGGCATGCAGTCGTCAGGGCTCAGCCCTTCGCTGCGGTGACCACCACTTCGACCAAGGCGCCGCCGCCAAGATCGGCCACACCGACCGTTGCCCGCGCCGGCAGATCATCGCCGAAGAATTCAGTCCAGGCCGCGTCCATCTCCTTTTTCTTGGAGAGATCCGTCACGAAGATCGAGGCGCTGACGACGCGGGATACATCCGTTCCCGCTTCCTTCAGATAACCCGCAATCTTGCCGAGGATGTTGCGGGTCTGCTCGCCCATCGACACGCTGGTGTTGTCGGCAATCGTGCCGCCGACGAATACAAACCCGCTGGCTTCGACCGCGCGGTGCATGATCGGCGTGCGGATATTGCGGATGATGTTCATGATGTCCTCATCTTGGTTTTAGGGTGAGAAGGGATGAAAGCGGTCGATGCTGAGATCGCCGATCCGCGTCTGGGTGCCGCCGCTGACGACGAGTTCCGTCATCACGGCGCCAGCGCCGGGGCCAAGTTGGAAGCCGTGCAGCGAAAAGCCGAACTGATGAAAGAGTCCCGGATGGCGTCCACTCGGACCGAGTACAGGTAGCTCATCGCGCGTCCGCGCCTCGATGCCGGCCCAGGCGCGCACGATGGTGGCGCTGCGCATCACGGGGAAGAGCTCGAACACGGTACGTGCGCTCACGGCCAGACTGCGCCAGTCCAGCACGGTTTCATTTCGGTCCTGGTGCGGTGTCGCCAGATGCCCGCCGCCGATCAGCACGGTACCGTTGGCGAACTGTTTGAAGGAGAGTTTGCGGCCCCGCAGGATCACCACCGGATCGATGAAATGCGGCACGCGGGAAGTGATCATCAGCATCGGCGCCACCGTCTCAACCGGCACCGGCTCACCAAGCGCAGCGGCAATCCGGCCGGCCCATGCCCCGGCAGCATTGACGAGCACCGGCGCCGCATAGGTATTGGCGCCGACATCCACCCGCCACAGCCCGTCTTGCTTTCGAATGTTGGTCGCTGCCACACCTTCACAGACGGTTGCGCCGAGCGCGGCTGCCTTGCGGCGGAAGGCGGTGGTGGTTCTGGCTGGTTCGGCCGCGCCGTCGCGCCGCGACACCACGCCGCCAGGGCAGCTCTCGGCCACTGCCGGCACCAGCCGTCGCAGCTCCGGCCCATCGATCAGCTCCTCGTGGGTGAAGCCGAGCGCGTTCAGCTCGGCGACGCGCGCGCGACACGCATCGAATTCGGCGTCGTTTTCGGCGACCAGCACCTGGCCGTGACTTTCGAAGCCGCAGGCGTCGTCGACCAGTTCTTCGATCCGTTCCCAGATTCCCATCGAGCGGATCGCGAGCGGGATCTCGGCGATATGCCTTGCGAGTTGACGAACGCCGCCGGCATTCACGCCTGAGGCATGGCGGCCCGCATAATCTTTCTCGATCAGCGCCGGCTTCATGCCCGCGAGGCACACGTGAAGCGCGGTCGAGCATCCGTGGATGCCGCCACCGACGATGATGGCATCCGCGAGCTTCGTCATCCGCGCACCACCGCGTTGACGTCGGCCTCTGTCTTCGGCACCCCCGCTAACTCGGCGAGCGTGATCGGCTTGACCGGTGCGCGAAGCCGGTAATAGCCGATCTCCTGAGGTCTTGCCGCGGGCCTGCGCCATCAGTTCGGTGACGGTCAGACCGCAGAGCCGGCCCTGGCAGGGCCCCATGCCGGTGCGGCGATAAGCCTTGAGCTGGTTGGGACCGGTCGCACCGATCGCGACGGCATCGAGAACGTCCTTGGCCGTGACCTCCTCGCAGCGACAGACGATGGTGTCTCCTGAAGGGACGCGGAACTGCCGGGCCGGGCGGAATAGCGTGTCGAGGAAGGCACGACCGCGCTCGGCTTGGGCCAGCGCTGCCCTGAAGGTTGCCATCGGCGGGGGCTTGGTAGCAGCGGCGGGCGCCAGCGCTTCCACCGAAGCCCGTGCAGCGATACGGCCACGAACAACAGCGGCTTCGGCGCCGCCGATCCCGGCACCATCGCCAGCGATCGCGATGCCCTCGACCGATGTGTTACCGTCCTGATCGAGAACCGGCGACCAGCAGAGCTGCAAGTCGTCCCAACCGTGCTCGACCCCGGCCGCCATCGCAAGATTGACGTTTGGCACCACGCCGTGGTGAAGCAGCAACAACTCAGCCGGAATCGTCTCGTGTCGGCCGCCGACCGCATAGGTCACGGTTGCGAGCTGGCCGTCACCAGAGGCAACGAGTTCGTTCACTCCAGTGACTACTGGCACTTTCGCCCGCACTTCCCGCATCATGGCAAGGCCCTTAGCGAAATAGGGCGAGGTCATGAAGGCGAAGGCGTGGGGCAGCGCGGCAAAATAGTTTCGACGCTCGGTCGTATCGAGAACGCGGTCGATGCGGCCGCCAAGCCGCAGGATCTGCGCCGCGAGCAACCAAAGCAGCGGTCCCTGGCCGGCGATCACCGTCCGCCCATCCGGCACTAGCCCTGAGGACTTTAGCATCGTCTGCGCGGCGCCTGCGGTCATCACCCCAGGAAGGGTCCAGCCGGGAATCGGAAACGGTCGTTCAAGCGCACCCGTCGCCAGAATTACACGACGCGCCTTGACGAAGGACGACACGCCGCCGACCGACACACCGACCTCGAGATTCCGGTCAAGGCTCCAGACTGTTGCGCGCTGGATGATCTCGGCACTGCTCGATCGCACTGCGTCGACAGGGTCCGCGCCCGCCCAATAGTCGACGCCGAGGTAGTCGCGTTCGGTCACCGGGGTCGAGGTGATGGCGCGCCAGACCTGACCGCCGGGACCGGCATTCTCGTCGAGCAGCAGCGTCGACAGGCCGGCCTCGGCCGTGGTCCCAGCGGCGGCGAGCCCAGCCGGCCCTGCCCCGATGACCACGACGTCATAGCTATCGCGCTTGGGCGTAGCATTCATCGGCCGATCTCCCTCTTGCCCTTCTGGATCTCGATCTGCATGCCCTCGGCAACAGGCACCAGGCAGCCTTGGCGATTGCCGACACCATCGATCGTGACGAGGCAGTCGAAGCACACGCCCATCATGCAATAGGGCAAGCGCGGCGCGCCGCTCACTGCGGTCGCGCGGCGCACGTCACGGCCGCAAGCGAGCAGCGCAGCGGAAACCGTATCGCCCTCGCGCGCCTCGACAACGGCACCGTCCACGACGATGTGCACCGGTCTTCTATCGTCCTGATCGGATCGTTTGAACATTGCAATGCCTCTTCGCCGCTTCTCTCGCGTTCGGGTCGTGTCGATGTCAGTAGTAGCCGCTGCCTGTCGCAGCATGGTTCGCGTCGAAGCGGCGGGCCGAGAATGCGCCGACAAGTTCGGGCTCGAGCGCGCCTTGCGCCACCATCCGGGCAATCTCGAAGGCGTGGTTGGAGGCGAGCGTGACGCCGGAATGACAGCAGGTGACGAAAGCGCCCGGCGCGCTCTCCGACTGATCGTAGATCGGAAAGCCGTCCTGCGGCATCACGCGGATGCCGGACCAGGTCCGCACGACGTTCAGCCGGGCCAGATGAGGAAACATGCGCTGCGCGCGATCCGCCATCACGGCGCTCACCGAATGGTTCAGCGTGCGATCGTCGAGCTGATCTTCCTTGCTGTCGCCAATCATCACCGTGCCCTCATCGGTCTGGCGAATGGTGGTCAGCGGATGCGGCAGGAACGGCATGGTGCGCTCGGTCACCACGATCTGGCCGCGGGTCGGTCCCATCGGCGCCGACAGACCGACCATCGGTGCCAGCGATTGGTTGGCGTTGCCGGCGGAGAGCACGACCTTGCCGGCGCGGATCTCCCCCTGCGGTGTCGACAACCGGAATTCCCCGTCGCTCCGGACGATCGCCGAGACCGGCCGCTCAGGAAAATAGTCGACGCCGAACAACTTCAGCCCGGTGTGGAAGGCGCGGAAAGTGCGCAGTGAATTCACATGCCCGTCCAGCGGGCAGAAGCTGCCGCCCGATACCTCGGGGCCGATTAGCGGCAGCATCTTTCTGACCTCCGACGCCGAGAGCATCTCCATCTTGTAGTCAGCCGCGCCCACCTGATTGTGCATGCGCGTGACAAGCTGCGCGCGCTGGGCGAACTCGTCCTCGCCCAGGGTCAGGTGAAAGCCGCCATTCTGCTGCAGGGCGACGTCAAGCCCGGTCTGATCTTTCAATTCGGCAGCGAGCTTGCTCCAGGTTTCGGACGCCCGCACCGTCCAGCCGGTGTAGGCCGGCATCCCTAGCCCCTTGCTCTGCACCCAGACGAGCGCGAAGTTGGCCCGTGAGGCGCGCTTGGCGATGTCGCCTTCGTCGAGGACGACGACCTTTTTGGCCGAGCCGGCCAAGACCCCAGGCAATAGCGGAGCCGAGCAGGCCGCCGCCCACGACAGCGACGTCATATTCCTTTGGCATGGCTTCTCCTAGCGCCCTGGATCGCTCTTGCCGGCGAGTACGCGCTCGAGGCCGTAGAAGCGGTCGAGCAGGATCAGGGCGGTCATGGTGATCGCGATCACGCTGGCCGAGACCGAGGTCACCAGCGGATCGATGTTGTCCTGAATGTACAGGAACATGCGAACGGGCAGCGTCTCGGTCCCTGGCGTGGCCAGGAAAACGGTCATGGTCAAATCGTCGAAGGACTGAATGAAGGCCAGCGCCCAGCCGCTGATGACGCCTGGCAAGATCAGCGGCAAGGTCACGCGGCGAAACAACGTCCAACCGCCGGCGCCGAGCGAGACCGCCGCCATCTCGACAGAACGGTCCATGCCGGTTGCCGCGGCCAGCGTCAGCCGCAATGCGAACGGGAATACCACCACGACATGGGCGATGAGCAGGCCTGCGAAACTGCCGCCGATGCCGATCGCCGTGAAAAAGCGCAGGAAGGCGATGCCGAGCACGACATGCGGGATCATCAACGGCGACAGGAACAACGCTGCGACGGCGTCGCGACCTCGAAAACTGTAACGGGCGATCGCAAGCGCCGCCGGCACCGCAAACAGGAGCGCCACCAACGAGGACAGCGCACCTAAGCCGAGGCTTACCCAGAAGGCATGGACGAACTCGGGATAGCTCGCGATCTTCCTGAACCAGCGTAGCGAAAAACTGGTCGTGGGCAGCGACAGGTAGCCCTCGGGCGTGAAAGCGACGAGGCAGACCACCACGATCGGCGCCAGCATGACGACAACGAAGATCGTATGGAAGATGAGCGCGAGCGGACCGTTCGTCCTCATCGGAACACCTCGGCATAGCGTCGCTCGATCAGCGCATTGCTGCCGACGACGATCAGCACAAGCGCTACCAGCAGCAGGACCGCTACCGCTGCGCCGAGCGGCCAGTCCAGGGTGTTGAGAAACTCGTCATAAGCGAGCGTCGCCGCGACCTTGAGCCGGCGGCCCCCAATGATGGCGGGCGTCGCAAAAGCGCTGGCGGAAAGCGAGAAAACGATGATCGCGCCCGACAACACGCCCGGCATGATCTGCGGCAGAACGATGCGGCGAATGATCGTGAACGGGTTGGCACCGAGCGACAGGGCCGCGTTCTCGATTTGCGGGTCGAGGCGCTGCAGCGCGGTCCAGACCGACAGCACCATGAACGGCATCATCACATGCGCGAGTGCGATGACCATGCCGGTCTCGGTGAACATGAAGGGCAGCGGGGAGCCGATCAGCCCAAGCGACATCAGAAGCTTGTTGACGAGGCCATTGTTGCCGCCGAACAGCAGCGCCCAACCCAGCGTGCGCGCCACCACAGAGATCAGCAATGGACCAAGGATCACGAGCAGGAAAAAGCTCTTCCAGCGTCCGCTCATGCGGTTCAGGATGTAAGCCTCCGGCGCGCCGAGCAATGCGGTGATCAGCGTCGTCAGCAGTGCGATGCGGAAGGTCCGCCAGAACATCTCGGCAAAATAGGGATCGGTCGCGACTTCAATCCAGTTCTTGAGGATGAAGACCGGCTCGATGCCCTTGTACTGGCCCCAGTCGTGGAATGAGAGCATCACCGTCATGGCGAGCGGGATCACCAGGACACCGACGAACAGCATCAGCGCCGGCGCGGTCAGCGCCCATGGCGCGTGCCTGTCACGCGCGTCCACCGTCGCCGCAGTTCTCGCGGGAGTAATGTCGATGGCCGTGCTCATGCGGCACCTCCGGCGCTGCGCAGACTCATGTCTTCCGGCCGCCAGGCGAGCCGAACGGCCTCGCCCTCGGCGGGCTGCGGCTGGCCGTCGTTTTGGCGGATTACAATCACAGAGCCGCATTCGCTCTCGCACTGGAACAGCCAGTGATTGCCTTGGAAGATGCGGGTGGCAATCTTTGCCGCGAGTCCCGCGTCGCCGAAGCCGATCCGCTCGGGGCGGATGCTGACCGTAACCGGACCCGCGAGGCCAGCCGGTGCTGGCGCGCTCCAGGAGCCGGCGGTCAGTCGCCGTGGAGTAGCGGTAACGTCAATCGTCGCGGCGAAATCATTTGTCTTGCCGAGAAACTGGGACACGAAGGCCGAGGCCGGCCGCTCATACGTCTCCTGCGGTGTGCCGATCTGCTCGATGCGGCCCTGGTTCATCACCACGATCCGGTCGGACAGCGACATCGCCTCGTTCTGGTCGTGGGTGACGAGGATAGTGGTAGTGCCAAGATTGCGCTGGATCTGGCGCAGCTCGATCTGCATGTCCTCGCGCAACTTGGCGTCCAGATTAGATAGCGGCTCATCGAGGAGCAGCACGCTCGGCCGGATCACGAGCGCCCGGGCGAGCGCCACGCGCTGCTGCTGGCCGCCGGACATCCGCCGCGGAAAACGCTCCTCGTAACCGGCGAGTCCGACCATCGCCAGCGCGGCGCGGACCCGCTCGCGGCACTCGGCCCGCGCCACACGCCGCATCTCGAGGCCAAAGGCGACGTTCTCCGCCGCAGTCATATGCGGAAACAGCGCATAGCTCTGGAATACGATCCCGAGCCCGCGCTTTGCCGGCGGCACAGCGGTCAGGTCGCGTCCCTCGAGCCGGATCCCGCCACGCGAGGGATGGAGGAAACCTGCGATCATCTGCAGCGTCGTGGTCTTTCCGCAACCCGACGGACCGAGGAAGGAGACGAACTCGCCCTTGCCAACCCTGAGACTGAAGTCATCGACGACAGCCTGCGGGCCGAACTGTTTTGCAACACGGTCGAGTTCAAGAAAGGACATGAATGCTTCCGGGGCTACTAGCAAAGATCGATGGTAGACCTGCGGCGCTGCGTGGAAGCGCCAAAGTCCCGCCCGCCGGCGTCGAGCCTCAGCTCAGCGCTCGACCTCGCGATTCCACCGCTTGGTCCATTCTTCGCGCTTGTCGTTGATGATCGCCCAGTCTGGCGTATAGAGCTTTGCCGCGCGCTCGCCGATCGGCGCCATCTTGCCGAGCTCCGGCGGCACCACGACCGACTTCAGCACCGGGCCGTAGCCGTAATCCTTCAGCAACACGAGCTGTGTTTTCGGCTCGAGCAGCGTCTTGATGAATGCCGAGGCGAGCGGTGACGCGTTGGGCTTGGTGATCGGACAGGCGGTCGTCAGCAGCGTGGCCGCACCTTCCTTCGGATAGACGAAGTCGACGGGGAAGCCGGTGTTGGCAAAGCTCTGGACGCGAGCCGAACCCCACACGGCCAACACGGCTTGGCCGGACTGGAACAGTTCGGTCATCTTGCCTGGCGAGGGCTCATAAGCCAGCACATTGGGATTGACATCAGTCTTGATAATCTTAAAGCCGGCATCGGCGTTGGCTTCGCTGCCACTGTTCATCTTCGCAAGCATCAGCAACGTGTGCAGACCATACGTATTGTTGATGGGCGGAATGACGAGCTGCTTCTGGTACTTTGGATCCTTGAGATCGTTCCAAGAGGTCGGCGGCGCCCAGCCTTTCTCCGCGAAGACTTTGGTGTTGTACATCAGACCGGTCGCGACCAGACCAATGCCAACCGCGCGGTCGTCCTTGAAGCGCGCGGCCTCGTAGAGATCGGCAGGCAGGCCTTCGATCTTGCCGCAGAAGCCAAGCTGGATTGCCTGGTACATCGGACCGTCATCGACGATCGCCACATCGATCTGCTGGTTGCCCTTCTGAGCTTGTAACTTGGCAAGCGTATCTGTCGAGTTGCCGGCGACGTATTCGACCTTGACGCCGTTGCTCTGCTCGAAGCCCGGGATGACCTCGTCGCGGATCGTCTTCTCGAAGGAGCCGCCATAACCCGCGACATAGAGCGTCTTCTGCTGCGCCAAAAGCGGTGACGGGGCTAAGGCGAGGGTCGCGAGGGTCGCTGTCACAAGGCCGAGCTGCTTCATGTGAATCAATCTCCAATACCGTGCGAGGTGCACCCGGCGCGCAACCCCAATTCGACCGGCTCTAGTCCCCCTCCTCCGAGCAAAGCGCATGCATTCGCTCGTCGGCCTCGCGGCACGACGTGACGTCGCACCGCGCGGGAAATTTTGGGCGTCCGGGTCGCTGCCCAAAAAACTGGCTTTATCCAGCTCTGATGAAAAAGATCGCAGATCACCGCTTTCGCCGTCAATTAATAATGGCACCATCTGCATACCGAAATGTTATGGACGGAGCAGAGATGGCGCGGATCAATTCGCGGCAGGTCGAAGCCTTCCGCGCGATGATGCTGACGGGCAGCGTGACGGAGGCGGCAAAACTGATAGCCGTGACCCAACCGGCGGTAAGCCGGCTGTTGCGCGACTTTCAGGCGCTTCTCAAGATGAAGCTGTTCGAGAGACGCGGCAGCGGCCTTGTGCCGACGGCCGCCGCAACCGCGCTCTATATGGAAGTCGAACGCTCCTTCGTTGGACTCGAACGCATCACCGCGGCCGCTGAAGAGATCCGTAGCCGCCGGACCGGCACGCTGCGGATTGCAGCCCTGCCGGCCCTGTCCAACGGCTACCTGCCGCGGCTGGCTGGCGGTTTCCTGAAGGAGCGGCCGAACCTTAACCTGTCATTTTTCGGCGTCATCTCGCCGATCGTGATCGATTGGGTTTTGAACCATCAGTGCGACATCGGCTTTGCCGAGGTACCGATCGCTCATTCCGGTCTACCGTGCGTGCGATTGCCGGCGCCGGCTCGTGTTGCAATTCTTCCCGCCGGACACCGACTCGCGGCCAAGGCGACGCTGCAGCCACGCGATTTCGAAGGAGAGACCTTCGTGTCCCTGACGGCGGGATCGACCGGCCGCCATCTGATCGACCAAGCCTTCAATCGCGACGACGTCCGCCGAATTCTTCGAGTCGAGACCAGCCTGTCCGAAATCATGTGCGGGTTGGTCTCATCCGGCATCGGCGTGGCGATCTGCGATCCGTTTACGGCGCAGGAGTTCGAGGGCCGCGGCGTCGTGGCGCGCCCTTTTTCGCCGCGGATCGATTTCGAGTTCGCTGCAGTATTTCCGCCGCAGCGCAGTCCCTCACCTGTTGCCTTGGATTTGGTGGAGGTCATGCGGCAGGCGCTTGGCGAGTTGAGCAGGCTGCCCGTCGCCAAAAACTGATGGCGGTAGGGAGCCGAACGCCACTCAGCCTTTTGCGTCGCCATTGTCATCACGTTTGCTCCGCTCGTATATTGACCTGTACTTTGTGAGTACGGTCAACGGCAGATGGACCCAGTTCCCGCCCCGACTGCCGTGTGTCCGCGACTTTTCGAGATCTGGAGACGCCTTAGTGGCTCGTCTTCTTTCGATTGCGGGGATTGGCAACGCTAATATACGAGCGATCGCCGCTTAGCGTTGCCGGCTGAATGGCTTCCTCAAGCGGAGCGCGACGCCGCCTATGACAACAATGCGGCGGTAAAGAGCAGCGCAGCGCTGATCGCCGAACGAAGCCAGGCGTCCGAAACGCTGCGCGCCAGCCGCAAGTCCTTTCTAGCCATTTCGCGGAAATTCAACCGTGAGCACAATTTCGGCGCCGCCGCCATCGGCTCAACGGTTCTGAACGTCGGCAAGAGTTTCCAAGGCAAGCCTAGCGGCAAGCGACTAGACGGACGGGCGCCTCAACTGCCCCGTTGAATCTGCAAGACCGCCAAGATAGTGCGCGGCTTCGCTGATGTCGGCGACGATCTCACGCTCTGCGCCAGCCGCGTCACCCGCCATGATCGCCTTCAGCGCCGCGGTGTGATGATCCCACCCCTTCAAGAGCACGACATATTCGGGGATCACAAAGGACAGCACCGGGCCACAGCGCAGCCACATGTTCTCGATGGTCTCGACCAGCAGCGGGATGCCCGACATCGCGTAAATTCCGAAATGAAATTTTCGGTGATGCTCGAGATAACTTTCGAGCTTTCGCGCCTGGATCAGTGACTGCATTGTCGCAAGCCGCTCCTCAAGCCGGCGCAACGTGGCGTCGTCATGCCGCTGCAACGCGGCTTCGCGCGCCGCGCGTCCTTCGAGCGCGCAGCGCACCACCGTCAGATCCGCGAGCTCCTTGCGAGACAGGTTCGGCACGATCGCCGAATTGCGCGGTCCCTGCTGCAGTACGCCTTGCGCCACCAGGCGTGTGACGGCGTCGCGCACCGGTGTGATCGAAGTCCCGAAACTTTCGGCCAGTGCGCGCAAGGTCAGGACCGTGCCGGGCTCGAACTGCCCGGCCAGCAGCGCATCCCGCAACTGCGCGTGCGCCAGATCCCACAGCGGCTCACGCTCGATTCGTTTCAATGCCGTCGTCATCGGACGCTCGCTATCCCAGCGCGCGGCATGGCGCAAATTGACCTCTCAGCGAGGCGTATTGACCGGTCCATGTTGTTTGTTATAACAAACAACAAAACGGGAGGAAACAAAAATGCTCAAGTCCACCGCGATTATTCTGGCGTGCGCCATCGCCGCGTTCCCGGCCACCGCCGCCCAAGCCAAAACCACCTATCCGGCACGGGACATCACCTTCGTCGTGCCCTGGAATGCCGGCGGCTCGAACGACGTCGCGATCCGGGCCCTCGATCCGATCCTGCGCGAGCATGGCATCAAGCTCGTGATCGAGAACGTGGCCGGCGCCACCGGCACGATCGGCATGCGGCGGGTGGCGACCGCAGCCCCCGACGGCTACACGATCGGCATGGGCACGAGTTCGACGCTGGCGCTGATCGCGCAGGGCAAGACGCCGCTCACCAATGCGCAATTCACCCACATCGCCCGCGTCTCGACCGATCCGTTGATGTTGCTGGTGCCAACCAAGGCGGAGCAGAAATCCCTCGACGACTTCATCAAGCTCATGAAGGACAACCCCGACAAGGTGACGATCGGCACGCCCGGCAACTACAACCTCAACCACATTTTCGCGTCGATGACGGCGCGCGCCGCAGGCGTCAACTATGTCAACGTGCCCTACACCGGCGGATCGAAGGTGGTTGCCGACCTGCTCGGCGGACACGTCGCATCAGGCGTGCTCAAGCCGTCGGAAACCCTCGGACAAATCCAGGAAGGTCTGCTCAAGCCGATCGGCATCTTCGCGAACGAGCGGCTGGAGATGTTTCCGGATGTACCGACCTTCAAGGACCGGGGATACGACGTCTTCCCCTTCGGCCCCGTCGTCCAGATGGCCTATGTGGTTGCGCCGGCCAACCTGCCCGCCGATGTCAAGACCAAGCTCATCACCGCCTTCCGCGCGGCGATCCAAGATCCGCGCTTCAAGGAATTTTCCAAGAAGAACGCGTTCCTCGTCGATGACCTCACCGGCGAAGCCCTGACCAAGGAAGTCGACAGCGTCGCCAACGCGCTCGGCACCGTGGCGGCGCAGGTCTTCCCGAAGGACCAGAAAGAATAAGCGGCGACATCCCCGCCCTCCCGCTCCCTGCATCCCAGACAAAAGGCCACGCGCTTGCCCATCAAGAAAATCACCTGTCACCTCGTTGCAGCGCCGGTGCAGCGACCGTTCACTTCCTCGCGCGGCTGGCTCTACAAGACCCGCGGCACCTGCCTGGTCGAGATCGAAACCGACGATGGCATCGTCGGCTGGGGCGAATGCTACGGCCCCTCTGCCGTCGCCAAGGCCTTCATCGACACCCAGCTCGCGCCGCGCGTGATCGGCCGCGATCCGTTCGACATCGAGGTGATCTGGGAAGACCTCTATAACCGGATCAAGGACTACGGCCCGAAGGGCATGTCGATCGCCGCCATCAGCGGCATCGACATCGCGCTGTGGGACATCGTCGGCAAGGCCTGCAACAAGCCGGTTCACAAACTGATCGGCGGCGCGTTCCGCACCGAAGTCGATGCCTACGCCACAGGACTCTACTTCACCGACATGGACCGGCTGGTCGACGAGGCCGTCGAGGAAGCATCGGGCTATGTCAGGCAAGGCTTCAAGGCGATCAAGATGAAGATAGGCCTCGGCTCGATCAACCGCGATCTCGATCGCGTCAAGGCGGTGCGTGATGCCATTGGCCCCGACGTCAAACTGATGGTCGACGCCAATCATTGCCTGACCGTTCCGGCTGCGATCCGGCTTGGCCGCAAGCTGGAAGAACTCGATATCGAGTGGTTCGAGGAGCCGATCTCGCCGGAGGACATCGATGGGTATGTCGAGGTGTCGCGCGCGCTCGACATGGCGGTGGCAGGCGGCGAGAACGAATTCACCCGCTGGGGTTTTCGCGACGCTATCGTGCGCAAGGCGATGGACATCGTACAGCCAGACGTCTGCGCTGCCGGAGGCATCACCGAATGCAAGAAGATCGCGGCGCTTGCCTCGACGCATGGCGTCGAATGCGTGCCGCACGCGTGGGGCTCAGCGGTCGGTCTCGCCGCCACCATCCACTTCCTGGCGTCCATTCCGAACCTGCCGCCAAGCCTGTTTCCAACGCCGCCGATGCTGGAATTCGAGCAGGAGGAAAATCCGTTCCGCGATCATCTGGCCGTCGAGCCAATCCGCCAGATCAAGGGCACGATTGCGGTCCCGAACGGCGCAGGCCTCGGCATCGAGATCGATCGCGGCGTGATCGACCGCTATCGCATCGCCTGAACAGGTTGTTACAAGCATGAAATTCGTCAGCTTCAGCGAGCAGGGTTTTGTCCGCGCCGGCGTGCTGCTTGGGAATGGCGCCGGCGGGAACGACCAGATCGTCGATCTCGCGCATCCGTCGATGCGCGCGGCGCTGCGAGGCACGGCGCCGCAGATGCTGGCCTTGATCGAGGCCGGCCTCCCCGGCGCCGTCGAAAGCATCCGCGTGCACGGCCTGGCAGAGGCCGCAAAGCTTCCCATCACCTCCGTCACGCTGACGGCGCCGCTGCCCGAGCCACGACGTATCTTCGGCATTGCGCACAACTACCGCGACGCGCTGGCGGAGCGAGGTATGCCGCCGCCGGATAAACCGGTGCTGTTCATGAAAGCGCCGCGAACGATTACCGGAACCGGACAGCCCGTGGTTCTGCCGGCGGGAATCGGCAGCGTCACCTATGAAGCCGAACTTGCTGCCGTGATCGGGACCCGCGCCGAGTGTATCGGCAAGGACCGCGCGCTCGATCATGTCGTTGCCTATGGCTGCTTCAACGACATCAGCGCCAGCGCGATCATCAAGGCGGACGGCCATTTCGACCGCGGCAAGAATTTTGCGACGTTTGGGCCGTTTGGGCCGTATCTCGCCTCACGCGACGAAGTGAAGGACCCTCATGCGCTGGCCGTGTCGCTGAAAGTCGACGGCCGTGTGCTGCAGTCCGGTTCGACGCGGGACATGCTGTTCGACGTCGCCGATCTCGTCTCCTATCTGTCTGGGCTGCAGGCGCTCGAGCCCGGCGACATCATCGCCACCGGCACACCGGCCGGTGTGGCCGCCCTGCACAAGCCGCCGGCGTGGCTCAAGCCAGGCTCTACTGTCGAAGTCGAGGTCGAAAGCCTTGGCCGGCTGCGAAATCCGATTATCGAGGGACCTGCGCCAGATGCCTGACAAACCGATCGTCCTGCTGACCAATGCGATGCATCCCGACGGCGAAGCGATCCTCGCGCCGCATGTCCGCCTGATCGTCCCGCCCGACGCACGGCCGGAGACCTTGCGCGAATGGGCCAGGGATGCCGACGGCATCATCGTGCGCGCCAAGCTGCCGGACGACATCGTCGATCATGCGCCGCGCCTGAAGGGCATCGTCCGTCACGGCGTCGGCCTCGACTTCATCCCGGTTGCCGCCGCCACCGCGCGCGGCATCGCGGTGGCCAACCTGCCGGGAAGCAACACCAGCGCGGTGGCCGAATATGTGATGTCGGCCTTGATGCATCTGCGCCGGCCGCTGCAGCGGGTGGACGGACGCCTGCGCAGCGAAGGCTGGGCCGCTTCGCGCGCCACCGCCGACGGCCTGACCGAACTGAGTGGCTCGGTGCTCGGCATCGTCGGTGTCGGCACGATCGGCCGTCGGATTGCGAATATCGCACGCGACGGTTTCGGGATAACGGTCCTCGGCACCTCCCGCAAGAGATCGCTGCCCGCCGGCATCGAGGAAGTCTCGCTTCAAGACCTGTTCGCACGCAGCGATGCGATCGCGGTCTGCTGCGCGCTGACCGACGAAACCCGGGGCTTGGTCAGCCGCGAGCTTATCGCCCGGATGCGCCCGTCAGCCGTGCTGGTGAACGTCTCGCGCGGCGCCGTGATCGAGACGCCTGCCCTCATCGATGCGCTGCAATCGCAAAAGATCGGCGGTGCGGCGCTCGACGTGTTCGACGTTCAACCACTACCGTCGAACGACGCGCTGTTCGATTGTCCGAACCTGCTGCTGACGCCGCATACCGCGGGGATCACCGCCACGAGCGGCCGCGCGATGGCGGTCGGCTCGGCCGAGGAAATGCTTCGTATCCTGCGCGGCGAGCAGCTGCTCAATCTTGTCAATCCCGCCTACAGGGCGGCATGAGGTCCAACATGCGCATTACATCGATCAAGGCGGTCCCGATCTCCTACCGCGTACCGGAGGGACAGAACGTCAGGCTGGGCATCGGCCGCGCCGTGAAGCGCGACGCGGTGCTGGTGAAGGTCACCACCGACGAAGGCCTGACCGGATGGGGCGAGGCCCATCACGGCCGCTGCCCAGGCGCGATCGCCAAACTGATCGACACCACAATCTCGGAACTCGCCGTCGGCATGGATGCGATGAACGTCGTCGGTGTCTGGCAGCGCGTCTACCAGATGCAATTGGCGAGTCACGGCATGGGATATGCCGCCGCGATGGCCTTGAGCGGCCTCGATCTTGCTCTGTGGGATATCAGGGCCAAGGCCGCGGGCTGGCCGCTCTACAAACTGCTCGGTGGCGCTTCAAAACCGATCAAGGCCTATGCGGGCGGCATTTCGCTCGGCTGGCAGGAGCCGCAATCGCTTGCGCAGGAAGCCCTCGGCTATGTCGCGCAAGGATATCGGGCGATCAAGCTTCGCGTCGGCGACACTCCCCGCGACGATGTCGCCCGCGCAACCGCCGTCCGCGCAGCGGTCGGAGACGCCATCGAGGTCCTGGTGGACGCCAACACCGGCTACACCGTCGATGACGTGCGCCGGGTGATGCCGGCCTATGAGGAACTGCAGATCGGATGGCTCGAAGAACCATTCCCGGCGCAGGACTATCGCTCTTACCAGACGGCTGCATCGCTCGGCACCACGCCGCTGGCGGCCGGCGAGAATCACTACACCCGCTTCGAGTTCACACGCCTGATCGAAGACCGCGCCGTGAGCTTCGTGCAGCCGGACCTGTCCAAGACCGGCGGCGTCACCGAGGCGATCCGGATCGCCGGCATGGCCTACGCGTGGAAGCTGTCGTTCAATCCGCACACCTCGGCAACCGGCATCAACATGGCCGCGACCATCAACGTGCTCGCGGCCGTCGACCTCCCCGGATACTTCGAGGGCGATGTCGCCAGGCACAACCCGTTCCGCGACGAGGTCGGCGGCATCCCCTACACGCTCGACGCCGACGGACGCGTCAAGCCGTCGGAAACACCCGGGCTTGGCGTCGAGATCGATGAAGCCTTCATCAACGCCCATCCACTGATCGACGGACCTTGCTATGTCTGAAACGCAGCGGGCTGAAGTTACATCGAGCGCACTCCGTCTTGTTCACTTCGCCTGCCGCGCTCTCGTCGTTCTCCTCCTCGGCGGCGCCGCCGCATCGGCGCAGACCGCCCCAACACCGGCCGATCCGGACAATTACCCGAACCGGACCATCCGCTACATCGTTCCCTACCCGCCCGGCGGATTCAACGACACGCTGGCGCGGATCGTATCGCAAAAGCTCGGGGAAGCCTGGGGAGTTCCGGTCGTGGTCGAGAACCGACCGGGCGGCGGCACGCTGATCGCTACCGAAGCTGTCGCCAAGGCCGCGCCCGACGGTTACACCCTGCTCGGCGTCGCGTTTCCGTTCGGCGCCAATCCCAGCATCTACAAGAATCTCCCCTACGATACGGTGAAGGACTTCACGGCGCTGATCTTCGCGGGTCAGACGCAGAATCTCCTTGTCATGAGGCCCTCGATGCCGATCAATTCTGTCAAGGAGTTGATCGACTACGCCAGGAAGAATCCGGGCAAGGTCAGCTACGGCTCTACCGGCATCGGCTCGTCCAACCATCTCTCGATGGAATTGTTCAAGAGCATGGCCGGGATCGACATCGTGCACGTCCCCTACAAAGGCAGCGCGCCGATGGTGAACGATCTGCTCGGCGGGCACATCGATACCGCCTTCGACAACACGCCGAACGTATTGCCCCAGGTCAAGGCCGACAAACTGCGCGCGCTTGGCGTCAGCAGCAAGGCGCGCTCGGCGCTCGCCGCAAACGTACCGACGGTGGCGGAGGCCGGCGTTCCCGGATACGAAGTCACCGTGTGGTTCGGCATCGTCGGGCCCGCAGGCATGCGGCCGGAGATCGTACAAGAGCTGAATGCCGAGATGAACGCGATCTTCAAAATGGACGATGTGAAGCGCCGTTTCGTGGACCAGGGTGTCGAACCCGTCGGCGGAACGCCATCACAGTTCGCGGATCATATTCGCGCCGAGATCCAGAAATGGGCCAAGGTTGTAAAGGATGCCAACATTCAGCCGGAGTGAGTCTTGCATTGCGGCTCTGCATCGAAGGCGCAAGATCCTCGCCGATATCCTTGGGTCTGCGCGGACTTCAGATCGAAGGACATAGCTGTAGTGCGCCCACCAATATTGAACTCGAGAGGACAATGGGAGTAGCAGGCAATAGCCCCTGCGTGCCGAACGCAGTGCACGTGTTCTAAGTCATTGATCTTTCTCGCGTGACGGTCGATATCGCCCCGTTTTGTTCACGGTCATTTCACCCAATTCGTTGCGATTTCGTTGCGGCGGTTCTTAACGAGAACGGCGCTCGCTGGGAACACTTGGATCTTCGGAGACTTGGTGTGCTTCCTCGGACGCGGGGTAAGGTCCACCTCTCTTCCTCAGGTAACCCTCGTCCGTCGCGCAGTTCGGCTCGGCAAGAAGATGACCTCTCACGTTGTCGACTGTTCTTCGAAAACTTTGACGGATACGTTCGCCACTTGTCGCAACGCTTCGCGATCGGCGCCTGATGACGCCATCACGCCCATGCCGGCGGACACCGCCGAAAGATAGCGCGCCAGCGCGGCAGCGTCGGCGGTCTGCTTCAGATCGCCCTCCTTCTTCGCCCTGGCGAAGCGTTCGCGTAGCTGATCCTCGGTCAGTGCACGGCGCGCTGCGAGCTCGAAGGGAACGTTCTCCGAACCGGTACCGCAGGCAAGGCCGCCTTGCACGAGCAGGCAACCGGGCGGATTGTCAGGATCGGTCTGGATGTCCGCGGTCTCCATGAGCATCCGCTCCGCGACGTCGCGGGCGGTCGGCGCGCTCAAAACCCCCTCCATCCAGGCCGCGCGTTTGGCCGTGTACCTGTCGAGGGCAGCCTTCAGGAGACCTTCCTTATTTCCAAATGCCGCATAGAGGCTCGGCGGGTTAATGCCCATCGCCTCGGTAAGCTGGGCAACGGTCGCGCCCTCATAGCCATGTCTCCAGAAGACTTCCATCGCCTGATCCAATGCGGCATCGGCGTCGAATTCTCTCGGGCGTCCCATGGCCATTCGCGTTACTCCCTTGAGGCCGACGCCGTTTTCCGCTCGGCGTTCAATCCTCTAACCTTCTGATTTATCGTGGTTCTTTTATTTGATTTCCAGTCTTTCGGCTTGCGACATAAGATTTTCGTAGTGTGCAGTACATAAGTATCTTGCGGACCGCCGTCCAGCTCCACATCTGTAGCGAACACTACATTTATGGAGCGCGCAAATGCCCCCATCCGCCAATACCTCCCGTTCCGGTCGATTCCGACGCGTTGTCGGCGGCGTTGCCATTATCGGCGTCCTCGCGGCGGCCGGTTCGATCGCGAGCGGCCGCTATTTTCACGCGGCGAGGGCGACCACAGGGACCGCACCCGAACAGGCCGTCTCCGTCACGATCGCGGTGATCGAGCCGCGTCGGACCGCGCTGTGGGATGACTTCTCTGGACGTCTCGAAGCCGTCAACCGCGTCGAGCTCCGCCCACGCGTCGCTGGCGCAATCCTGTCGGCCAACTTTGCCGAGGGCGCGTTGGTGAAAGCTGGCGATGTCCTGTTCAAGATTGATCCCGCGCCCTACGCCGCCGAAGTGGATAAGGCCAGCGCGCAGCTCGAGGCAGCAAAAGCGCGTGCGATCTTCACTGCGAGCGAAGTCGAGCGCGGCGCGCAGCTCGTCGGCAACGCCGTCGTCACGCGGCGCGATTTCGATCAGCGCGAGAACGCCAATCGCGAAGCGATCGCCAATGTGAAGGCGGCCGAGGCGACGCTGCAGACTGCAAAGCTCAATCTGAACTACACCGAGGTCCGCGCACCCGTCGATGGCCGCGTCGGCAAGATCGAGGTGACCGTCGGAAATCTCGTGGCCGCAGGGACTGCCTCCCCGGTCCTGACCTCTCTTGTCTCTGTCAACCCGATCTATGCGAGTTTCGATGCGGACGAAGAGATCGTGCTGCGGGCGCTGAATTCCATTGCAGATAGTTCCGGCAAGCGCGGCAATCTTGATCAGATACCCGTCGAGATGACCACCTCCGGCGGCACATCGGCCAAAGGCCATATCCAGTTGATCGACAATCAGGTCAATGGCCAGAGCGGCACGATACGCGTCCGCGCGGTATTCCAGAACGAGGATGGCCGCCTCATCCCCGGCCAGTTCGCGCGGGTGCGGATGGGCCAGCCGCAGCAACAGACGCTGGTGATGATCGACGAGCGAGCCATCGGCACCGACCAAGATAAGAAGTTCGTTATGGTGGTCAGCGACGACAACCGCGCGGTCTATCGCGGAATAACGCTCGGCGGCGCCGTCGACGGGCTCCGCATCGTGACGGGTGGCCTAAAATCCGGTGACCGCATCGTCGTGAATGGCCTACAGCGGGTACGCCCGGGCGCGCTCCTGAAGACCGAAATGGCGGAGATGGGCTCGCGCGGCCCACAGCAAGCATCGAACGACAGCAACCAGCAAATCGTGCAGCGCTAACTACCCGCAGCGCTTGGGGCATAGCAATGAAACTCTCAAAGTTCTTCATCGATCGGCCGATCTTTGCCGGCGTGCTTTCGATCGTGATCTTCCTGGCCGGCCTAATCTCGCTCTTTGCCATGCCGATCTCGGAGTATCCGGACGTCGTGCCGCCCTCCGTGGTGGTGCGCGCGACTTACCCCGGCGCCAATCCGAAGGTGATCGCGGAGACAGTGGCAACGCCGATCGAGGAGCAAATCAACGGCGTCGAGAACATGCTCTATATGAGCAGCCAGGCAACCACCGACGGGGCGATGACACTGACAGTGACGTTCCGCCTCGGCACCGATCCTGACAAGGCGACACAGCTTGTGCAGAACCGCGTGCAGCAGGCCGAGCCGCGCCTGCCGGCGGTAGTTCGCCAGCTCGGCATTATCACCAAGAAGAGCTCGCCCGACCTCACCATGGTCGTGCACCTGCTGTCGCCAAATAACCGCTACGACATGACCTATCTCCGCAACTACGCGGTGCTGAACGTCAAGGACCGCCTTGCGCGGATCGACGGCGTCGGTGATGTTCAGCTCTACGGTGCCGGCGACTACTCGATGCGCGTCTGGGTCGACCCGCAGAAGGTCGCCGAGCACGGCCTGACCGCAAGCGACATCGTGAGGGCGATCCAGGCGCAGAACGTCGAGGCGGCCGCCGGCGTGGTCGGCTCCTCGCCGAGCGTCAAGGGCATCGACCTTCAGATGTCGGTCAACGCCGAAGGTCGGCTCGCGAGTGAAGAACAGTTCGGCGACATCGTGGTCAAGACCGGTTCGCGTGGCGAGGTGGTGCGGCTGCGCGACGTCGCGCGCATCGAATTAGGTGCGTCCGAATACGGCCTGCGCTCGCTGCTCGACAACAAACAGGCGGTGGCGATCCCGATCTTCCAGGCACCCGGCTCCAACGCGCTCCAGATCTCCGACCACGTCCGCGCCACCATGGCCGAGATCAAGAAGAACATGCCCGAGGGCGTATCCTACCAGATCGTCTACGACCCCACGCAGTTCGTGCGCTCGTCGATCGAGGCGGTGATCCACACGCTGCTGGAAGCGATCGCGCTGGTAGTACTGGTGGTCATCCTGTTCCTCCAAACCTGGCGGGCTTCCATCATTCCGCTCCTGGCCGTGCCAGTGTCGATCGTCGGCACATTCGCCGTGATGTACGTGTTCGGTTTCTCCATTAATGCACTCAGCCTGTTCGGCCTGGTGCTCGCGATCGGCATCGTCGTCGACGACGCTATCGTCGTGGTCGAGAACGTCGAGCGCAACATCGAGGCCGGGCTGTCTCCGCGAGACGCGACCTACCAGGCAATGCGGGAGGTCTCCGGCCCCATCATCGCGATCGCACTGGTCTTGATTGCCGTATTCGTTCCCCTCGCCTTCATCTCCGGCCTCACCGGGCAATTCTACAAGCAGTTCGCGCTGACGATCGCGATCTCGACCGTGATCTCCGCGGTCAACTCCCTGACGCTGTCGCCGGCATTGTCTGCGTTGCTGCTCAAGGGCCACAATGAGCCCAAGGACAGGCTGACCCTCATTCTGGAAAAAGGGCTCGGCTGGTTCTTCCGCGGCTTCAACCGCACCTTCGCGCGCGCCTCGGAAAATTATAGCGGCAGCGTGTCCAAAGTGATCTCCGGCAAGGCGGCGGTGATGGGCGTCTATCTGCTCCTGATCGGCCTGACCGCCCTGCTTTTCCAGCAGGTGCCGAGCGGCTTCGTCCCAGGTCAGGACAAGCAGTACCTCGTCGGCTTCGCACGCCTGCCCGACGGCGCCACGCTCGATCGCACCGAAGAGGTCATCCGCAAGATGAGCGACATTGCGCTGACGCAGCCCGGCG
Source organism: Bradyrhizobium sp. RDI18 (assembly GCF_043203335.1). Taxonomy (NCBI): domain Bacteria; kingdom Pseudomonadati; phylum Pseudomonadota; class Alphaproteobacteria; order Hyphomicrobiales; family Nitrobacteraceae; genus Bradyrhizobium; species Bradyrhizobium sp. RDI18. The sequence goes on from NZ_JBICRN010000008.1 coordinate 3,433,930, forward strand.
TCGAGAGCTCGGTGGCGTTTCCCGGCCTGTCGATCTCCGGTTTCACCAACTCCTCCAACGCCGGAATCGTGTTCTCTACCTTGAAGCCGTTCGACGAGCGCAAGGATCCCGCGCTGAGTGGCCACGCGATCGCGGCGGAGCTGAACAAGAAGTATGCCGAGATCCAGGAGTCCTTCATCGCCATGTTCCCGCCGCCGCCGGTCAACGGGCTCGGCACCATCGGCGGCTTCAAGCTCCAGATCGAGGACCGCGCGGGCCTCGGCTATGACGCGCTGAACGAGGCGACCAACGCGTTCATGGCCGCGATGCAGAAGGCGCCGGAAATCGCCGGCGTCTTCTCGAGCTTCCAGGTCAACGTGCCACAGTTGTTCGCCGACATTGACCGCACCAAGGCCTTGCAGCTCGGCGTGCCCGTGACAGAGGTCTTCAACACGCTGCAGATCTATCTGGGCTCGTACTACGTCAACGACTTCAATAAATTTGGCCGTACCTATTCGGTCCGTGTGCAAGCCGACGCGCCGTTCCGCGCGCGGGCCGACGACATCAGGCAATTGAAGGTGCGCTCGTCTTCCGGCGACATGATCCCGCTCTCGGCGCTCTTGAAGATCCGCCAGAGCGCCGGGCCTGAACGCGCGATCCGTTACAACGGTTTCTTGTCCTCCGACGTCAACGCCGCGGCAGCGCCCGGTTATTCCTCCGGCCAGGCTCAGGAAGCGGCCACGCGCATCGCCGCCGAAGTGCTACCGCCTGGCTTCGCTTTTGAATGGACCGACCTGACCTATCAGGAGTTCATCGCCGGCAACTCCGGCATCTGGGTTTTTCCACTCGCGATCCTCCTCGTGTTCCTGGTGCTGGCTGCGCTCTATGAGAGCCTGACCCTGCCCCTGTCGATCATCATGATCGTGCCAATGGGGTTGCTTGCCGCGATGTTCGGCGTCTGGATGTCGAAGGGCGACAATAACGTCTTCACCCAGATCGGATTGATCGTGCTGGTAGGATTGTCTGCCAAGAACGCGATCCTTATCGTCGAATTCGCGCGCGAACTGGAGTTCGCAGGTCGTTCGCCGATCCGGGCAGCGATCGAGGCAAGCCGCCTGCGGCTGCGTCCGATCCTGATGACCTCGATGGCATTCATCATGGGCGTCTTGCCCCTTGTGCTCTCGACCGGTGCCGGTTCGGAAATGCGCCGAGCCATGGGTGTCGCCGTCTTCTCTGGCATGATTGGCGTCACGGTGTTTGGCCTGTTCCTGACACCCGTGTTCTACGTTCTGTTGCGCACCGTCACGGGACTGAAGCCACTGACCAACCATTCCGCCAGTGTAGCGACCGGTCATGCGCCGGAGCCCGGTCGCTAATGCGGGGCACTCTGATCGAACGACGGGCAGTGGCTGGCCGCGGCCAAACGTCGAGCGCCCATAGGCCGAGGAACGCACGCGAGCCGCGGCCATTCGGCGCGGGGCAGAACGAGCCCCGCACGATCGACGAATAGATCAATCTCGACGAGTACGACCGGGCGTGTGTGCTCGCAATACGGCTTGCGACCATGCGGTGAGCGGCATTTCCAAACGCGCCAAAAAATTTGGAGGGAATGGAGTTGCTTACATAACGAACTCAGCAGCTTAAGGCTGGGGCGGGAGGGATCGAACCTCCGAATGGCGGAATCAAAATCAACTTGATTATCCAACGATTTCAAGGCGCATTTTGAAAAAAGGGCACGAAACACTATCCGTTTTCAATAGCTTGGTAGGCGTTTCCAAATAAGAAAGCAGCCCTCGCACAGAAGATCAGCCCAGAAAACCTGATGTAGCGAGGCTGCAGCCGCGTCGACTCCGAAGTGACACTCCAGTACGCAAACTTTTATGGAGCCGTTAATCAAAAGACATTCTGTTCTCCTTCCGCCGACGCGATCTATCTCGCCTCGGACGCGGTCAAAAGCAGCACGAGACGACAACAATCTTCCAGTCTGGCTGGCGCGTCATGGAAGTCGAGATGGCCTGCTAAACGGCAGGTTCGCGTTGCATGGTGGACAGAGGAATGCTCGGTCTTGTCGTCCTGCAGTCTTTTTCGGACGGGTGTTTGGAAGATGTGATCCCGTGCTCCGCATGCGGATGTAGGTCATTCGTGTCGAAACGCTTCGGCTGGCTCGAGCGCGGCGGCGCGCGAGGCGGGATAGACGCCGGACAGCAAACCGATCACTCCGCCTACGGCCGGAGCAAGCAAGGGAGCGATTGGGTCGAGCACCGGCGTCCAGACCTGATACGCCGAGACACCCACCACGATCAGCACGCCGACACTGGATCCGAGCAGTCCCCCCACGACGCCCATGGACGCGCTCGATGAGGAACTGTGAAGCGATGTGGCGACGAGTAGCGCCAATGGCGCGGCGCAGTCCAATCTCCGCCGTCCGCTCCATTACCCCCACCAGGGTGATATTTGCGATCCCGAGCGCGCCGACGACAAGCGACAGGCCGCCCAGCAGCAGGAACATCATATTGAGATCGGTTTGCACGTCATCGCGTACGCGACGCGGCTCCTGCGGCAGTTGCACGCGAAGCGTGCGCGGATCGTCCGGCCGCAGCGCCGCCCGCGCCTGCAGTGCGATCAGAGAAGCCGCACCGATCTTCGTCTCCACGACCACCATGCCGGGCCCGAATAGACTGAAATGCCGTCGCGCCGTGCCCTCGGGAATGATGACCGAACCAAGCAGTTCCGGCTTTCGCACCACATCACGGAGGATACCGATCACCAGATAGAGCTCGTCGCCGACATAGATCGCTGGCAGCCGCTCGACCCCAGCGATGCCCAGGCGACGCGCGGCATCGGGACCGAGGATCGCAACGCGCTCGGCGCGGGCAGAATGCCCCCCGTCGATAAACCGCCCCGAGGCGAGGTCGGCGCGCACCGCGCGGAACAAATCCGGCGAGGCGGCGCGCACCGCCAGTTTGAATGCGGTCTGATTGGCGGGATCCACCACCGGCGAGGCGCTGACGAGCATATCGTGGACATTGACGTCGCTGAGCAGGCCCGCGGCCACGACACCGTTCAGCCGGACCAGCCGTTCCGGCGCGTCCCATGGAATGGCGCGCGGATCAATCGTGCCGGTCGCCATTCCCGGCCGCGCCGTGATGAACAATTCCGTGGCTGCCAGTTGATCGAACTGACTGATGATGCGGTTACCGGCGGTTCGCGTCAGACCGATGGTGGCGACCAGCGCCGACATGCCGATCACGATGCCAAGCACCGTGAGCGCCATACGGGCCGGACGCGCGATCGCCCCGGCGATCGCCTCGGAGAGAAGATCGCGCATCGTGATCCCCGAAGCGACAATGCGCGCCCTGGATGGAGGCGGCAACGCCGTCTCGCTTCCACCAAACAGCTGGCCATCCTTCATGTTGACCCTGCGCGAGCCCCGGCATGCAACGTTTTCGTCGTGCGTGACGACGACAATCGTCATGCCATCCTTGTTGAGCTCGGAGAAGAAATCCAGGATCGACTCGGTGTTCTTGGAATCAAGATTCCCGGTCGGCTCGTCGCACAAGAGCAGGCTCGGTGATCCCATCAGAGCGCGGGCGATCGCCACCCGCTGACGTTCGCCGCCGGACAATTTGGAAGGCGGGAAATTTGCGCGATGCTCGAGGCCAACGCGGCGAATTTCCTCCATCGCCCGCTCGCGTCGCCCGCGCCCGGTGTGCCGGCGGTATACTTCCGCCAGCATGACGTTCTCGAGGACAGTGCGATAGGGCAGCAGGTGGAATGACTGAAAGATGAATCCAACGCGGCGGCTGCGCAGCCCGGCCCGCTCATTCTCGCTCAGCTTCGTCGTTTCGATACCATCAAAAACGTACTGTCCGCTGGTTGGCCGGTCGAGGCAACCGAGGATATTCAACAGCGTGGATTTCCCCGAGCCGGACGGACCGGTTATCGACAGCCATTCGCCGCGCCGCAACACGAGGTTGACATCGATCAATGCGTCGACAGCGGGATCGGTCCCGAATTGCTTGCACACTTTACGAAGGTCAAGGACATGGTCGGCTTCGACAGAAGCCGTCTTGATCGGCACCTCTGGCCGGATGTCCTCCATGAGCTTCATTTGACCGCCGCCGGCTCGGCCGTTTTATAGCCCACCACCACGAGTTGACCGGGCGCAAGTTGCCCATCGGGTGTGTTGACCTCGACATAGCCGCCCGTCGAAAGCCCCGGCTGCACGGTGACGTACTCCTGCTTGCCGCCGCGATCGACCAGTACGCGCGATGTTCCGTCGGCGGCAAGCGAGACCGCGCTGGTCGGCACCGCGGTGACCGCGCCCTTCGACGTTTCGATCGGGATAGTCAGCCGGACCGAAAACCCTGCCAGGAGCACAGGCGTGGTCTCCACCTTGACCCCGAGATAGAAGTGGTAACCGTCCACGCCGCGCGTGCCGGGTGTGGTCGCCACCGTCTCAACTACGCCGGTCGCCTTGATCCCAAGGGCCTGCTCGTCGATCGCAACTTTCATCCCGGGCTTCACCAACGGCGCGGCTTCAAGTGGCAGTTGCGAGTCGATGCTTAGCTGGTTATCGGTCACGCTCATAACCGGCCCGGAAGCATTGGCCGCGACCGTGGCGGTCACCTCGTGGACGCGAACCGGGAGCGACGGGATGAACACCACTTCGTCCGCTGGCACCTGCACCCCAAGCTTCGCGCGCGCGGCCGTGAACTCGGCGTTCAGCCGCTGTGCTCGTTCGCTCGCGACCCTGACGTCAAATTCAGCGAGTTCTTGCTGTTCCAGCGCTGCGCGCACGCTGCGCTCGCCTTCGAGGCGGGCCGCCTTCACGGCGCCCTCGGCGACCCGGATCCGTTCCTCGGCCAGCGCGGCCTCGCGCGCCGCGGTCTGAATCGCCAAATCGGCTTCCATCTTTGCCTTGCGCTGCGCGGCACGCGCCACTTTCAGCTTGGCCTCGGCCGCAGCACGCGCCGTTTCGGTCTGGCGCGGATCAAGAACGATCAGGGCACGATCGGCCATTTGCGTGGCGACATCGGCGCTGGCCGCGGTCGCCGAATGCGCGGCCCGCGCGCGTTCGGCTTCAAGCGCAAGCGATTTTCCGGCGCGCGCGTCCGCCAGCTGACGGTTGTCGCCAACGCGTGCCGCGCTGTCGAGAGAAGCCTGGCGCGTGTTCTGCTCCGCGATGGCCCGTGCAGCGGCGACCGCTTTCACCGCTGTTTCGCGCGTGGCCTCGGCCGCAAGCTGGGCGCGCGCGGCATCCGACCACCTCGCTCGAGCGCCGCGACGGCAGCGCGCTGCTCGCGGGTCGGTACGTACGGATCCCACCCGGCCCTCTTATACATGCGCTCGACCGCGGCGGATGTCTTCTCATCGTAATTGCCATCGACCGTGCCCGGATCGAAGCCAAGGCGAGCCAGGGCTTCTTCGAGTTGGCGGACGTCACCGCCGCTGGTTCCGGGCGCCATGTCGCGAAAAGCCGGTACCGCGCCGATGAGGACAAAGACCGGACGGCCGGATGCGGATAGAATCACCTCGCCTTCCCCAAAGTTCGTATTGGGTCGGGGTAACGACGAGATCAGTCCGGCGCCGCCCTTGACCGTGGAAGGCGCGATAGAAATCGGCTGCGGCAGCCCGAAGCGGACGGTGCCGCGGGTGACGACATCGGAACTCAATATCCGCGACTCCACGGGCACGAGAATCGCGGATGGCTCGGGGGCCGCCGTGCGCGCCGCGACCTCTGCCGGCGACTGGATCCTGGAGCCCATGTACCAGGCGCCAATCGCCATGCCGCCGACCACGCCCAGAATGGCCCAGAGAACGTTTACGCGCTTTGCGACCATGCCGTAGTCCCTCCCACCACCGACAGCGTGCGGGCCATCTTCGCAGGAAGCGTTGCGTCTGCCTTCGTCATGCGATGCGCTGCCAGGAAAGGAGATTACTCATAGGCGCCGATCGGGGAAAGTACGCAAGTGTACATCCTAAAGTGTACATCCTAACTGGTCTATTGCACCTTCCTGGAGAACAGCTCCTCCTGGATGCGCTCCTCGACCGGAGCCAACACCTCCTCCTGCATTTTGAAACTCCTGGCCGCGACCAGGCGCTCGTAATCCTGCAGTTTCCGTAGAGCGGCCTTCTGGTCCTGCGACATTTTGGAAACCAATAGCTTGCCACCCTCGGTCAGCGCGCTGAGCCGGTTCCGCAGGTCCGGTTCGATTTCGTCTGGATGGCCGTATTCGAAGCCGGCCTTCTTCATCTCCCGCTGCCAGAATCCAAGCGCGGCCTTCATCCGCGGATCCTTGTTGATCAGTGCATCCTGGGGATTGTAGTGGGTAGCCTTTAGCTGATCGGGTTTGAAAGTTTCAGCCAAAGCCTTGCGCGTGCAACCGCCGGTACGCGACAAATCCTCGATTTCCAGAGCGACCGCGAGGGTGTTGCTCACGTCATCTCCGAGCAACGCGCGATTGTAAGCGACCTGGTCTGCGGGGGAAAGCTTGCGGAAAATTTGCACATTGCGCTCGCCGAGACCGACGCGGGCGGGGCTGTAGCCGGTGGCGAGCTGAGGCGGCAGACCCGTGTAGAAGGTGGAGACGCCAAAGCCATGACGACTGACGAACTCCTCCTCACTAAGGCCTGGAAGATTTTTGTCCGCCGACATGCCCGCCCGCACCGTTTTGTGGTCGGCCGCGATGTACTGGAAGCCTTGTTCGCGCATGCAGCGGGCGATCAGTTCCTCAGTTTTCTCGATCGCCTGAACCAGTTCGCGCGGCGACAAGCCGAATTCCTCGGTGCCGAGGCCCTTCGGTGCCTGCGCCTGCGCCGCCGCTGTCGCTGGCGCGAGCAGGACGGCGAACAGGCCCATGTAAATTGCCCTCTTCATGGCGCTATCCTTTCCAATAACGAACCTCGTATCCAGCCGGTACATGTCAGTCCGTCCCGACAATCTTTCCGGTCTCGATATCGACGAAGACGTCCTTCTCGCCCTGCTCCGGTGATTGGATCTCGATCACGTAGACATTCTTGCCGCGCTTTTTCTCGATCGCCACGTCGGTGACTTCGCCGGGGATGCGTTCAAGCGCAATCTTCTTCGCCTGTTCTTCCGTGATCTTTGCCGCGGGCTGCGCACGCTCTTTCGAAGGGCCCGGTTGCTGCGCCTGCACGACGGCCACGGCTGGCGCAACAAGAAGAAGGCTGGCGAACAGGCACCAGTGGATCGTCCTCTTCATGGCGGTGTCCTTTCCGATCAAGAACCACATGAAATTCGTGTTCGGTTGTCCGCTGTCAGAATGTCCACGGACGCGCGTCTTTCTCGCCGTATTCGCTGGACGTTGCCTCCATCGCCATCTGTTGGCCGTTCGCTGAAGGCATCTGCAAGTCGGTGGAGCTGGTCTCGTCGCCGGTCAATCACCAGCGACGAGGGGCGCAGCTTTCGTATGCTCAGCACTCCACGGCCGTGGACGACGCGAACAACGGTTACTTATCCGTGCCCACCACCTTTCCCGATCCGATGTCAACGAAGACATCGGTTTCCACTCCGTCCTTTGCGGCAATGATCTCCACGGCGTAGACATTGTGTTTGCCGTATCGCTCGATCTTCATCGACGTGACCTTGCCTGGGACTTCCTTGAGTGCGGTTTGCGTCGCCTCCGACGAGCTGACTTTTGCAACCGGCGGCACAGTCTGCTTCCGAGGCTCCCGATGGTGTTTTCCAAAGCTCGCTATGTCCGTGCCGGGCAATGCGTCGGACGCAACCAGTTCACCATCCGAGGTGTCCTTGACGAGTCCCACTCCAGGGCACCACCACTTGTCCGTGATATCGGATGGATTGGTGAGGCTATACTCGCGTGTTCTCACACAATCCTTAAAGGTCCCGGCGGGAACGGTTATTGTGATCCCATCTTCCATGTTTTCCGTATAGCCATACGCCTCGGCCTCGTGCCCGTCGAAGATGTATTTGTCACCGACGGCAAAGCTCCCAGGCATCAGCAAGCCGGGCTCGGCGATACCGTTGCCATCAGGGTCGCCGACACGCCAGGTCCCGGCAAAGACCTTGCGTCCTACCTGGTCTATCTCCCAGCTCACTTCGCCGAACGTGTACATAGCGTTTGTTGCCTTATCCACGCAGAACCAGTTTTCCGCCCGCTGGTCCAATACGCCGTCGTAGAATTCCTCTTCCTGGACGACGCCACATTCGAACTTGCCAATACCCGGAACATCAAACGGTTCGGTCTTGTCGAGAACCTGGACTTCTATCCGTAAGAGTCCATGTGGATGGTTTGGATGCTCCATGATGTATCGAAAGCCTGGCCTCATCGGAAAATAGAGCGGGTGGTGTCCACTTGGGACCAGGTTTTCCGCCTTCAAGTTCCAGTCTTTGAGTGAGGAAAAATCGACCCGGGCGCCGCTCTGGGTGCGCCCTGGCTGATCCTTGAATTCCCGCGCCACAGCGCTGTCGCCATGCCAAGTGCCGCCGGCGAGCACGAGCCCGGCCGCGGTCAGAACCGTGGCCGTCGTGAGGGCGGCACGCCAGCGGGCGAGCGGGCCAGATCGCCAGCTCGTCGGCTTCATCTGTTTATCCAACGTCTGCTTGTCTAACATTGCGACCTCCCTAGAATTTGGGCGGTGGGTCCGACCCAAGGGCCGCCCAGGGTTAGTTGACGAACGGAAAGAAAGCACCGACGCTTCGGGTGGAACTGACTCATCGCGCCCTCGCAGTGGTGAAGCCGGCTTCGATGAAGGACCAATTGCCGTCCTTGGCGACGGTCCCGATCGCGAATTTGTAGGTCTGGCCGGCGCGCAAGAACCCTGCAGGTACCGTGAAGGATTTGGCCGAACCGGGCAGCAGTGCCCGGATCTCGTAGACCGAACCGGTTTGCTCGATAACGATGGCGCAGCCCTCGATCCCCTCCGGCACAGACCAGCGCAGGGTCAGCGCGGTGGCGGGCACGTCTTTCTGATCAGGCCGCGGATATTCGAATCCGGCAGGCTTTGGGAACACGTGACTCAACTGCGCCTCACCGCGCAGGCTTTCCCCTTTGGTCGTCGTCCCCTCAAAACGATATGCGCCCGCCGGGAAATCAGCGCGTACGATCCTATCGTCGTCGGGCTCTGGCGATTCGAGCGTGAGGCTGCGGATTCCCAGCTTCGAGTCCGGCGTTTTCAGCTCGATCACCGTACGCGCGCCCGGCGCCGATACCTTCAACGCAGCCAGGCCATCGTCCCCGCCGGTTGCCTCGAAACGAATTTCGGCATCGTGATCCTGTATATTGCGTTCGAGATGGACGGAGAGCTTTTCAAAGCGGCCATCCTCGGCCGCGGCTCCTGTCACCGGATACGCAAGAGCAGACAACGTCGCAGCGGCGGCGACAATCCAACCATTGTGGCGACGTACGGCTTTCATATCACGCGCTCCCGGATACTGGTGCCGGAACCGCCAGACGATCCGTCGACAGGCCCGTGCCGCGGCCGAAACGGAGATAAAATGCGGGTAAAATAAACAGGTTTAGGAGCGTCGATGTCACGAGGCCGCCCAGAATGACGACCGCCATCGGATATTCGATCTCGTGGCCCGGCAGGTCGCCGAAAATCACCAGCGGCAGAATCGCCAGCCCGGCGGCGCCGGTCGTCATCAGGATCGGCCGCAACCGCTCGCTCGCGCCGCGAAGCACGAGGTTCATGCCGAACGCCTCTCCCTCATGGCGTTCCAGATACTGGAAGTGGTTGATCATGATTATCCCGTTGCGGGCGGCGATGCCAAGCACGGTCAGGAAACCGATCAACGAGCCAAGAGAAATTACGCCGCCCGCGAGCCACGCCGCGAGGACGCCGCCCACCAGCGCCGAAGGAAGGGTGAGGAAACTGAGCGCGGCCAGACGCCAGCTATCGAAAGACTGTCGCAGAAGTATGAATATGCCGGCGAGCGCCAACAGGGCAAACAGTTGCAGCCGCTCGCGGGTGGCGCGCAGTTCCGCATACTCGCCTTGCAGCACCGCGTAATAGCCAAGTGGAAACGCCATCTTCTGCAGGCGCGACTGCACCTCCACGGCGACGGCGCCGAGATCGTGGCCCCGGACATTCGCCTGCACGTCGATCCGACGGGAGCTTGCCTCGCGCTTGATGGCATTTGGTGTCGGCTGAATGCTGACATCGGCCACCTCGGACAGCCGGACGCGCTGCCCGGTCGGCGTGTCAATCAACATGTCGCGGACCGATTCCATGCTGTGGCGGGCTTCCGGCGCGGTCCACACCTGCACGTCGTAGGTGCGTCCCTGGATGAAAATGTCGCCGACCTCGGTTCCGGCCATCAGTGACGCGGAGGCACGCCGGACATCACCCGGCTTCAGACCGTGGCGTTGTGCCTCGTCCAGCTTAACCGTCACCTGAATGTGCGGCACTTCGACCATCAACTCCTTGTGCAGGTTGACGAGGCCCGGAGTGTCCGCGAGTGCAGCGCGAACCTCCTCCGCCTTGTCCCTCAGTACCTCCAGATCCGGGCCGAAGATGCGGACGACGATCGCCTCGCCAGCCCCGGTCAGGACCTCGCGAATGCGTTCCTTCAGATAGGTCTGCACATCGCGGTAGAGGCCGGGATAGCCGTCCACCATTTCCTCGACCTTGGCATAGGTCTTGTCGTAGTCGGCGTCTTTGCTGATGCTGATCCAGTTCTCCCCGAAATGGACGCCGTAGACCTCATCGGCGGCGAAGGCCTGGCCAATATGGGCGCCGAAATTGCGTACACCCGGAATGGCGCGCAGTTCCCTGCTCGCGCGGGTCGTGATGCGCAGCATCTCGGGCAGCGACGTGTCGGGGGTGGTGACCCAGTGCATCAGGAAGTCGCGCTCCTTGAACGAAGGCAGCAGCGAGTGACCGAGCAGTGGCCAAACGCAGATCCCCACGAGCGTCACGACACCGACGGCGACATAGGCCGCGCGCGGCGTTCGAGTGGCCCGTTCCAGCAAGGGCGCGTAGCGGCGCTGCAGCCAGACGATTACCGGCGATTCGCGCCCTTCGAGCCGCGCGTTACGCAGCAGGAGGAGACAGAGCGCCGGCGTCACCGTCATCGCCACGACGAGCGAGGCTGCAATCGCGAGCACATAGGCCGTAATCAGCGGCTTGAAGAACGATCCAGTCAGGCCTTCCATGAACAGCACGGGCGCGACCGCGACGACCACGATGAGCGTAGCGTAGACGATCGGCGCCCGCACCTCGAGCGAAGCGTCCAGAATGATGCGCGCGGTGCTCCGCGCATCGCCCGCTCGCCGCGCGAGACGCAGGCGTCGCATGATGTTCTCGACGTCGATGATCGCGTCGTCGACGACGATCCCCAACGCGATCACGAAGCCCGCCAGCATCATCGTGTTGACGGTGGCGCCGGCCTGGAACAGGACGAGGCCCGCCGCGAGCAGCGACAGCGGAATGGCGACGATGCAGACGATCGCGGTGCGCAATTCGTAAAGGAAGATGAATATGATTCCCACGACCAGCACGCAGCCTAGCAATAACGCCCACGACAGATTGGCGATCGAGTCCTCGACGAAAGTCGCTGGCCGGAAGATTGTCGTGTCGATCTCAACCCCTGGAAGGCCGGGCTTCATCCTCTCCAACGCCTCCTCCACCCCGCGGGTGACGGCGAGCGTGTTGCCCCAGGGGAATTTTTCGACGATGAGCATGAGGCCCGGGCCGTCGTTGATAACGGCATCGCCAATCATGCCCTGCGGCGCGTAGACAAGATTGGCCACGTCGCTCAGCAATAGCGGCGGCTTCCCGGCCGGCTTGGTCACCGGCACCTTGGCCAGCGTCTCCGGCGTAACGCCGACGCCGACGAAGCGAAGTTGAAAGCGCTGATTGGGTGTTTCGACGAAGCCGCCGGTGCCGATATGCGCGCCGCGCGCATAGCGCAGCAGGCCAACGTCGAGGGCATCGGAAACCGCCTCCTGCACCTGGTCGAGCGTAACGTCCACCTCGGCCAAGCGCTTCGGATCAACCATGACCTGAAGCATCTTGAGCTGCTCGCCCCAGATCGCGACGTTCGCAACGCCGGGAACGCCGAGCAACCGCTGCCGGATGGTCCAGTAGGCGAGCATCGACAAGTCCATCACGGACTTGTCCTTTGAGGTAATGCCGACCTTCATGATCCGGCTGGTCGAGGACAATGGCGGCATCATGAAGGGCGGCGAGGCCCATGTCGGCAGGGTCTTGCTCGCGAGCGCCATCCGCTCGCTGACCAGTTGCCGCGCGCGGATTTCGTCGGCACCCGGCTTGAAGATCAGCAGGATCGACGACAGTTGCGGCACCGACTTCGACCGCATCACGTCGACGCCAGGGACGCCGTTGAGCGCGTTTTCCAGCGGCACCGAGACAAGTTGCTCAACTTCGGCGGATGAAAGCCCAAGACAGATGGTCTGGATCTCGACCCGCGGCGGCGCGAATTCCGGGAATACATCCACTGGCACGTCGCGCAGGCGCGCCAGGCCAAACCAGATCAGCACCACGCCGAGGGCGAGGACGAGATAACGAAAGCGCAGACTAGAGCCAATAATCAGCCTCATCATCGGAAAACATCCTCCCACTCGGGCCGAAGCCGCTGTGGAAAAACAATTTCGACGCGCAGCTAGTGACCTACCTTCACCTCTGTTCCGAAGACCTCCGGCACTCCCGCCGCAAGCACCTTCGTGCCGGCAGGTGGCCCGTCAGTCAGGTACACGTTGTCGCCCTTGATGGTATCGATCACCACCGCGCCGCGAACGAAGGTCAACGGATCGGCGCTGATATAGACCCACGTCTTTCCGGTCAGATCGTAGAGAACAGATGCGTATGGCACGATCCGGCGACCCGACGGATCGGCGCGCACCTCGTCAATGAGGATGCCGAGCCGTTCCGCCGCTTTTGGGGTGAGCGTGATCTTTTTGATCTTTGCGTCATTCGTGGCCTCGACCCGCGCGGGCGCGCTCTTCTTGACGTCCGACTCCGCGGCCGCGGCTGAGACACACGACGCGGCGAGGCAGGCGGTGGACGCCGCGACCATCAATACGCTGAAGCGCGCCATGAGATGTTTCTCCTTTTCACAACGTTCGAAGTGAAGCGCGCGGCGGTCATGACGCGGTCTCCATTTCAAGATCGAGCCGGTCGGCCGTCCAGCCGGCGCCGAACCGCAGGTAAAGCGCCGGCAGCACGAACAACGTTCCGAGCGTCATGGTAACGACGCCGCCCAAGACCGAGAGCGCGAGCGGGTGCGCGATTTCGAGTCCGGCGACATCACCCATGATCGCGAACGGAAGCACCAGCGCGAACGCTGTCACCGATGACGCGATGATGCTCGGGAACTGTTCCTGAACGCCGCGACGTACCAGCGTTTCGCCGAACGGCTCACCCTCGTTCAATTGCAGATGCTGGAAATGGGCGACCAGGCCGATGCCCTGCCGCACCATCAGTGCGAGCACCGCTGCCAGACCCAGCAGAGACCCAAGCGAGAAGTCACCGTCATTGATTGCGGTGGTAGCAAGACCGCCGAGTGCAGCGACCGGTACGCCGAGCAGCGACAGGGCGCTGAGTGTCCAACTGCGGAGCACCGCCTGCGTCAGCAGGAACATCAACACCGCCGCCGCCGCCATGTAGCTGTATATCGATCGCAGAGAAGCCCGCTGCTCCTTGTATTCGCCGAGCACCTCGGCACGGTGCTCGAACGGAAATGCGATCTGTTTGACATTCCTGGCGACATCGTCCGCCACATCGCCGAGCGCCCGCTCGTCCACTTTCGCGGACACATCGATACGACGCGAGGACCCCTGCCGCTGGATGATGCTGGTGGCCGGCGCGATGCGGACGTCCGCAACCTGAGCCAGGCGAACCTGAGACCCACTCTCGCTGTTGATCATCAGGTTCCGCACGTCATCGATGTTGTCGCGCAACTCCGGGCGCCCCCAGACAACCACGTCGAAAACCTTCTGGTCCTCGAAAAGCGCACCGACGGTGATGCCGCCGACCATCGCGGAGGTCGCCCTGCGGATGTCGCCCGGCTTCAGGCCGTAACCGGCCGCGCGATCGACATCGACCTTGACTTCGATCGAGGGTTCTTCGACCTGTAATTCGACCCTAGGATTTTCAATGCCGGGGATCTTCGCCATCAATGCGCGGATTTCCTCCGCCTTGGCACGAATGATCTCAAGGCTGTTGCCATAGACACGGACCGTGAGGCTATCCGGGTCACCGGTGAGCGCCTCGCGCAGCTTCGTGGACAGGTACGTCCCAAGCTTGCCGCGCATCCCGGGATAGGCGGTGATGGCAGCTTCGACGGCATCGACCGTTGTTTCGCGATCGGCCTTCGGATCGATGTTGACCCACACGTGCCCTGCATTGACGTCCGTCGCGCGTTCGCAGTTACAAAGCACCGCCCGTCCGAGATTGGCGAAGGCGTTCTGCACTCCGGGGATCTGCCGCAGGTCGCGGATCAGGTTCTCGGTCGATCGGGTCATCGCCTGCAGCGAGGTGCCGGGCGGGCCCTGCCATTCGATCAGCAAATCCGTCTCTCTGAAGCTCGGCACCATGTTGCGCTCGAGCGGGCTCCAGAGCGCGAAGCACGCGATCGCCGCCACGACGCAGGCGCCGACGCAAGCGAGCGGAGCATGGATGACGCGGCCGACAACCGAATCGAAAGGCCTGGCCAATCTATTGGTCACCCAACCGCCCGTCGGGGTCAGCGGAGCATTAGCAAGCAACACCGCGGCCAGCGCGGGGGTCACCATCAACGCCACCAGCATCGAGATGGACACGGCGGCGATATAGGCCCAGGCCATCGGCGCGAAGAACGCGGCGGACCGGCTCTGCATGAACAGAACGGGCAGCACCGCGAGCACGACGATCAGCGACGCGTACAGCATAGGTCGACGCGTTTCCAGCATCGCACGGACGACGACCATGAAGCCGGACCGACCGTCGCGTTGCGGCGCACGCAATCGGTGCAGCACATTTTCGACGTCGATAATACTGTCATGCACTATCACGCCGGACGCCATTAGCAGGCCGCCGACGACTATCATGCTGAGCGGGATTCCGGCGGCCTTTAACAGCAGTTCAGCACAAACGAATGACAATGATATCGCAGCCAGGGCGATAACTGCGGTCCTCCAGCTACTCATCAGAAGGACAAGCACGACGGCAGCCAGGATGATCGAAATGATCACGGCCTTACCCAGATTGCTGGTCGCGCGTTCGATGAAGCTCGCGGGATGGTAGATGGTCGTATTGATCTCGATACCGGGCAGCCCGGGCTTCAGCTCGTTGAGCGCGCGCTCAACGCCGCGAGTCACGTCCAACGTGTTGAAGCCGGGGAACTTCTCGATCGCCACCATCAGGCCGGGGTTTTCGCCGACGATGGCGTCTCCGATCAGCGCCTGATGCCCCTCCACGAGATAGGCGACTTCGCCGACGCTCGTGGTCGTGCCGCTGAGCGGCACCTTGGCGAAGGTACCCACGGTGGAGATCGGCAGCTGGTGACGGATGCTGAGCCGCTGGTTCGGCGTTTCGATGAAGCCGCCGGTGCCGGGCGTGGATGAGTTCAGGTAGGTGAGCGGCGAGGACCACACCGCCTCACCGGTCGTCTTGATCACCTGATCGAGCTTGACGCCCTTCTTGTTCAGATTTCGGGCATCGACAAGCACCTGCACCTGCCGCTCGCGCTGACCCCATATCGACACATTCGCTACACCCGGAACTCCGGCGAGACGCGGCGCGATATTCCAGCGCGCCTGAACGGACATGTCGATTAGCGAGACGGATTTCGAGCTCAGGCCGATGTTCATCACCCGGCTGGCCGAGGAGACCGGCTGAAGCATGGTCGGAGGGCTGGAGACGTTCGGCAGCGCATGCGCCTGCGTCAGCCGTTCCTGCACCATCTGGCGCGCTTTCATCAGATCGGTGCCGGGCGCGAAGATCATTTCGATCGTCGAAAGTCCCGCCATCGATTCCGACTGGATGACCTGAAGCCACGGCACGCCGTTGAGCAGGTCCGCCTCCAGCGGCACGGTAATCAGCGATTCAACCTCGGCGCTGGAGAGGCCAAGCGATTCAGTCTTCACGGTGAGCGAGGGCAGCGCCAATTCGGCGATGACGTCGAGCGGCTTGTTTCTGACGTCGATGGCGCCGACGATAAGCAGGCCCGAGGCGGCGACTACAATGAGGGTGCGCAAACGCACGCTAGAGGAAATGAGCCACGCCAACATTTCGACGCCCCCCCTCCCTTTGACCTCTAGTTGTATTTGACCTCTAGTTGAAATCGAACTCCTGAGTGGGCCCGTTGAATGCGGGATTTTCTGACCGCTGTGTCGCTCGTAGAGGCAACACAATTGTTCCCCCACTATTATTCCCCACGAGTCCGAATTCTTTGTCGGCCTTGCGCCGACTTTATTTCGGTCGTGCTAACGCCATAGTGAGGCTTCGCCGTAATCAAACTTCCGCAATGCTGCCTTTCGTGGACCAGACTGAGGACCAGATCAAAGCGAGTGGAAATTTTAAGTTGATGTTCTTGTGGGCACAATCCACCCATTTGGATTACATGCGGGTTCCAAATTGGGTCACGCGTGTTTACGCACTTACGCACTTTAGGGGGCTTTAGGTGGCAAAAACCCTACGGCCACTTGAAGTTGCCTGACAGCCGACGAGGCTGTTTGCAGCTCCTGCGTGTAATCTAGATACATCACTTTAGATATACCACTTCGTGGCGCTTGCGTAATTCGTCATCCGCGTCACTCTTATTCCAACATTGCTGGGGGGCTCCGGCAATTATTTGCTCCGTGCTGTTGAGTGGGGCTTTTGTCTGCAATCGGGTTGACGGATGAAACGCCGTTGAGACAATCTGATCTCCAGTGCGGAATTGCTATGAACGAGTTAGTTCGACCACGTGAGTGACGTCGAACTGCGGTAGTGATGGGGCCGCGCATGATCAGGGGTAAGCGGAATGAGCGCGTCGCCGGATCCGGGCGACGGTGGCACGCTGCAGAAACTGGCATCGTAAAGTCAACTGCGCACAGTTGGCGCTGCGACTACTCCCGGTACCCGCTGGCCTTTGGCGCTGTGCCGGCATTGTTCAGCCTCATGCTGTTTGTCCCTTCTTATGCCGCCGCCGCGGAGAGCGAGGACGTGGCAGCTCTCCGGCGCATGCTCGGGGAGCTAAAGGCGGAGAACCGCAAACTTTCCGAACGTCTCGGTGCCCTGGAGGGCGCGTCGGCGACGCGGCGTGTCAAGCCCGCTCCGGCGCAGCAACGTCCGGCACCTACCGCGACTATGGCGGCAGCCGCGCCCACGGTTGTTGTGGCGCCGCCCGTCGCTCCGCCCGCTCTGCCCGAGCCGGATTTGTCCGAAGCCGCAGCGAAGAGGCCGCTTAACGCGCGTATAAGAGATCTGGAGATCGGATGGGCGGCGAACGAGAACGCGACGCGCCAGATCATCCGGGACTCGCTCTCGAAGACCGGACCGAAGATCAATAACTTCCTCACGCTGAGCGGCGTGGTTGAAGGCCTGGCCTCGCGGACCGGCTCATTCACCGGCCCTACCCAGGAAAACCTGTCGCTGGGTACGGCAGAGCTCGATTTCGATATCAAGCTGAGCGACTGGTTGACCGGCGCTCTGGTTCTCCACTTCGACAGCGGCACTGGCGCGATATTCCCGACCGGGAATCAACCAGTGGTGCCGGCCAACATCGCTGGCGTAGGCGTGGATCGCTTCACGCTTGATCGGACTCACGTTACAGTTGGCGATCTGATGCAATTCCCGATCGCGGCCCGCTTCGGCGTGGAGGTTTTGCATTTCGGTACGTCTACGGGCGTGGCACGCCTGGATACGCTATCGATCGGCACTCCGCTGACAACCGAGGTGTTTGAAAACCGTCAGACGGCGGGAGGCCTGGAATTCGCATGGCCAACTCCACCGCGGCAGCCGCCGCCGGCACCCGTCGTTGTTCCACGCGTAAGTCCGTTGGTCGTCGCACCGGCGGTGAGACAACTCATGGGTTGGCTCGGCTACACCCCGCTGCCTGAGCGTCCGTTCCGGCCTACGCCAGTCACATTCCCCTTTGACCCGGCGCCCTTCTACGGCTCAGTCATGACCTACAAAGGCAGCGACAGCATCATACCCGGCCGAACGAAAATCGACGATTACAACGTCAGCCTCGGTTACCGGACAAGGGGCCATTGCGGCGTGCCGTATGACCAGTTGACGGATTCGCTGATTTGTCCATGGACCCTTGACTTCCATGTCGACTATAGCAGCTCCGTTTTCGAAAGCAGATTTCTGCATTCGTCTTATCTCCCGTTCCTGAGCCAGATCGGGCAGATTCCCGGAATGGCCGCGAGCCTCAAAACCAGTTTCGGCCCGTTCGCGTTCGTGGGCGAGGTGAATACAGCAATTCAGGACGCCAGGTTTGTCGATGGGTTCGGCATTGCGAGGAGCATGATGCCGATGACCTGGCAGGCCTCGATTGCCTACCAGTTCGACTGGAATCCGTGGGTACAGGAGATCGGCGCGCAAGGTGATTACATCTCGGTGGGATACTCCGGCAGCAAAGACATGGCCGGTGTGTCGATCTTGCAAAACGGCGTGCCAACCCGGATCGGATTCGTCCCGCAACACCGGCTCTTCCTTACCGGAGGCGAGTGGGTGATGGACGGGCTGAAGGTGGCCGTGGAATATTCAGCCAACTGGGACTATCCGGTGAGCGCCGGCGGGACAGGCAAAGTCGCGCATGGTTGGTTCGGATTGCTCCAGCTTAATTTCTGATCCGTCTTCGCCCAGCACTATAAGGACCTGCGTGCCGAGATCCCGGAAGCGATTGAGAATATCCCCCGGGGACGAGCAAGCCGCGTTAGTAGCAACGCGGCTGGTCGCGTTTAGCAGGCCTGCGCGCGGGCAACACCGATCTCATCGCCCGGATGTTCGAGGCCAAGGTTGAATCCCGGTACGCCGCGTCAGAGATCGATTGACTCGCCCAACCGAAGGAGAACTCCATGAAGGCCATCGCACTGGGCGCAATCGGTGCCGCGCTGCTCGCGTCCGCCGCTTCCGCCGCGCCCCTCAATGCGACGACGATCGGGTCCGCCGAAGTCTCCGGCGTCGATCAGGTCGGTCTGGTCTGCAACGAGTATTATGGACGCTGCTGGCGGACCCGAGGACCGCGCTATGTCCTGCGCTATTACTATGACCCCAGCTACTTCCCTGGCCGCGGCTACAACTACTACGCTGGCCCCGGCTACTACGATCGCAGCTACGGCTACGGCAGACCAAGGTTCATCATTCGCGGCTGGTAGCCAGCAAGAAGGACCACTCTCCGGTGCGAGCCCTTCTTACGGACAGTCGCTTCCAGACCTCCGGCAGAACGAGATAGCAAGGATCGCCCACACCGCGGTCGAGTTGCCGCCGATGCAGAGGGCGGATGCCTTCCGGCTCGGCAAATGTTCACTTATGATTTCATTGACGAGAGCAACCCTGTTCGCGTGATCGACGTGTTTGTCGATGCTCTCGATTTGGCTGAGATGCGCTTTGAGGGGACTGCGTCACTTGCATCGGCGACGAATAGGTGGCGAGCGAAATTGCGACATCTCTCTTCAAGAGGCAGCGGAATCGCCCCTTTCCAAATGAAGCAGTGAAGAAGGCGATTTTGATAAGCAATATCAACTGGCTGGGGCGGGAGGGATCGAACCTCCGAATGGCGGAATCAAAATCCGCTTGATTATTCTGCGATTTCAAGGCGCATTTGGAAAACGCTCTCTAGTAATTACCCAATGCTTGGCACCCATTTCCAAATGAAATGTTGAAAGGCCGCGATTTTCCGGGTCGGGCAAAGCCAACAATATCGCGGAAGCTCGAAATGTTATCGTGCGACGTAGGCTTTGTCCTCCGAAGGCAATCGTCACAAGTTCGAATCGTGTTGGCACGCCATTTCCAGCTTACCATGTCGCAGTTGGGCTGGTCTTGGTCACGGATTGGTCATTCCGAATTCCATCCGCCGAAGTGAGCCGGCCTTGGCGAGCACCGCCTTGCCGAAGACACGCTCTAGGTGGAGGCATCGGCGAACACGCAACGCCATTGGCGATGCTCGCACTGCAATCCGCCTCGTTGCAGGCGTCGTCTAGGCCTGTGTCGCGAGCGCTTGCTTCAGCGTCTTCGTCACCGGCAGATGGAACGGCAGATCGGTGTTTGTGTGGTGCCAGGCCATCGGAACCCTAATGTCGGTAGGAATGCGCTGCCGCGAGTTGAACTCTCCGAAGCCGTCGAGCGCACCCATGATGTCAATGACCTCGCTGAACTGCCGTGGCATGGCGATGCGCGCGCTGACCGTCACGACACGCGTGACCTTCGCCAGCCGGCCAACCCGGTCAGCGTCTGCGCCGCGCACCTCGAAGAGCGCTTCGGAAACGACGAGGTTGCCCTTTGAGTGCCCGATTAGCAGACCCGGCTCAAATCTCGTGATAAGCGAGACAAGCGTCTTCACGTCGAGACTGCGCCGAACCGTACCGAGCGTGTTGCCCCCTGTGGTCCCGATGAGCGTCTGCTGGCTCGGGCGCACTGGCCGTGTCAGGTCGTCTAGCCCACTCGAAGACGTGCCGCACCGAGTTCAACTGCCCGAAAAGGAAAAAGCCGCCTACCGCCTCTGTCATTAGATCCGATAGACCGTAGCCGGATACGACCGCGAGCACCGGCACACCGAGCGCATCGGCGGCGTTGCGCGCGAAAGCCGCCGCACCGAGAGCCGAGCTCCCGACCCCCCGCGACGGCGATCGCCGCGGGGGGCATGGTTGCCGCATCTGATCGGGCGAACTCGTCCATGTCCGCCCAGCTTTCGAGGAGACCCGAATCCGTCGGCCCCACCCTCAATATAGAACCCTCGCGTGCATAGCGGAGCGCAAGTCCGCTTGCCTCCTCGGGCGTCAGAACGCCGAGATCATAAAAGAAGTAGTCGAGGATGGCGTTGCGCTGTCGAAAGCCCTCGAGGCCAATTTCGCGAGCTGGTGCTGGCGCGATCACCTGTTTCGGCAGGCTGAAATTCCGCACGACCTGCGTATTCTGCGCCGGCATCACCGAGTTCGGCCTTCATTGTGTGAGAGGCCTCCCTGGCACTTTGCGATACGGCCCCTGCCCGGGCACTCCGATCAGCCTTCAGGCTGTCACTGACTTCGCCGACCTACCCGTCCTCAAGGTTGGATTTGGCCAGCGCCCCGGCCAGCGCGGCCCCGATGGCGAGGCCGACCGCACCAAGCACCAATGGCTGGTTTTCAAGCAGATCGGAAAGCGACGATTGCGCCTGCGTCGAACGTCGCGTCTTTGGCAACAAAGAAGCGAACAAGATTCGCGCCATAGAACCAGTGGATCGAGGAAGTATTGATGTCGACGGCCGCCGTCGGTGCCGCTGTCCCTATGACCCAGCGCACCATGTGGGAGCTGCGAACGTCTGGAGTGATTTCGTTGCCGTAAAGCCATTGCGGATAGGCCGTGAGCCCCATTTGCCAGCGGAAACGGCAGTTGATAAGGCGAATGGAGTGACGCGACGGCGGCGATCGAGCGTGAGCCCCAGTGATCTTGCCGTCGAGATTGGTGATTGCAGCAATCATCGCCGGCCAAGTCTGAGCTGGCGAATGTTCATCGGGAAGGCGGCACGCTTTGACGGAGGCGACGATCTCTTCAGCCTGGTTCTCCGGCACTATCAAATGCCGCGCGCGACGACTCGATCGCAGTCCGGTTCTCCATAGCCCAGCCGCTCAGAACTCTTAGAGGCTCAATGAGCGATCGACCGAGCGGAGTAAGGAGATCGACCACAAGACACAGCGTCTCTACGAGCAAGGCTTGTCGCTGTTCGCCAACCACAGGCTGAAGGATGGCACACGGGCTGGCTCGAAGCAGATCTCGGATTTCACGAGGGGTTTCGTGGACGCGGTGTATGCGAAGTTGCTCGTCGTCGAGGAAAAGGACGCAGATGGCAACATCGTAAGGCGAGAGCGCCGCCGCTTCGCGAACGCCGCGATGGTCGCCTACCGGCGGGCGTGGTTCGTCGGTCAGCGCGCCGAAGAAAAGAAGGTCCCAGCTATCAATCCATTCTCGCGCATGGGGCTGAAGGCGCGGGCGCCCGGTCAAGCGGTGCGCGACACGCCGACAGCGACCTGGGAAGAACTCGTCGCATTCCGGGCCGCCGCGAAGGGCCTTGGGTATAGCTCGGTCGCGACAGCCTCGCTTGTAACCTGGGAATGGCTGCAGCGGGAAGCAACTGTATTTTTGAAGTAGCCCGGTGATCGGCTGGCCTCAAGGCTGGCGCTGCGCGCCACCGCCTCCGGCGGCTGACGGCCTTGACCCCATCCGCTCACCGGTCTGTTGGGCCTGCAGGCGCTCGGCTGAATGCCGAGCGCGGGCTGGCACGCTCGTTAACCCACCGCATAGCGACTGGCATCCCATTTCTCGCGGCGCGCGATCATGATGTTAAGAATGACGATCAGCTTGCGCATGCAGGCGACCAGGGCAACTTTTGGCTTTTTGCCCTTGGCGATCAGGCGGCGATAGAAAGTCTTTAGCACCGGGTTGTGCCGGGTCGCAGCTCCCATGCAAGCCATGTAGAACAGATTGCGGACCTTGCGGCGTCCACCCTTGATCTGGCGCTCGCCCTGCCGTTTGCCGCTATCGTCATCGTACGGCGCGACGCCCAGCAAGGCGGAGATGGCCTCGTTGCTCACCTGGCCCAATTCCGGCATGGCTGCAATGAGGCCGGCCGAGGTGATCTTGCCAAGTCCCGGCACGCTCTCGATGATCTCGGCGGTTTCGGCAAAGTGCGGGCTGGCCTTGGTCAGGGCTGCGATCACAGCCTCAAGCTTGGCAACTTCGAGGGCGATCGCCTTCAAGAGCCGCTCATGCATTTTCTGCACCGGGATCGGCACGGTGTGCTCGCACCTGTTTTGCATCTGGGTCTGCTGCTCCAGCAGAGCCTGACGCGCATTGACGATCTGGACAAGCTCCTCGCGTGCCGCGTCATAGGCTTGGCCCCGAGCTTCGTCAAAGGTCTCGGCGAACCAGGCGATCATCTCCGCATCGATCGCATCGTTCTTGGCGAGCCGCCCGGCCGATTGGGCGAAGCTGCGCACCCGCTTCGGGTCGACGATCCGGACTTCGATGCGGGCCTCACGCAGTGCCTTGGCCCAGTCCCGTTCGTAGCCACCGGAAGCCTCCATGACTGCCTTGCCGACCTTGTGTTTGCGAAGCCAGCGGGTCAGTGCGCGCTGCCCCTCCGCGGTGCTCGGGAACGTCTGCCGTTGAGACAACGAGCGAATGCACGCATCCACCTTGTCCTTGGCCACATCGATACCGACGACAACGACCTCATTTTGTGCCATCATCCACTCCCTTCCTTGCTCGGTCCGGGCTCGAAGCCCATGCAACTGTTCGGGTTGAGGAAGACACCGGATCTGTCCCTCGCTCCCCGACAGGCTCTCAAGGCCTTTGAGCACGAACGGGCTCAGATCCAGCGACGGGCGGTTGGTCAGAACCGCCCGTTCGCACATTCTGGCAGATTTTGCGGACACAAGAGCTCGTCCTCGGCGCCTTCGAGGTCGCTCATTATCGACCGAAGGAGCGCCCGAACAGCGTAAGGATCATGCACCCCAAGAACGGCGAGGAAGCGTGGTGGCCGTTGTTCGATGAGGGCGGCGAAGCGCTCTTTCCGGAGCTGATGGCCGAACTCGACGAAATCAAGAAGACGACGGTCTCAGGTCTCGTTTTCCGGCGGGATCACGCGCACCGTAGATCTCGCACGCCACTGCCCTGGATCACCGAAAAGAAAGATCTTCGCTATCTGCGTGACGTGGTGAACGAAATCATCCGGTCCGCCGGTCTCCGAGAAGAACTGTCGTTCACCTCGTTCCGCCATGGTGGCTTTACAGAGGGAGCCGACAGCGACCTCACGGACGCTGAATTGCGCGCAGCCGGGCGGCACCGCTCCTCGAGGCAGCTCCCGACATATGCCAAGCGCACGCGCAAACAGCTAATTTCGGGCACGAAGAAGCGTCGCGAGGAGCGAACAAAGGCAGCCGGTTTGTCGGAATAGCCGCTGACCGCCTGTCGGAACGGCTCTCACGAGAGTCCCCAAGCTATTGAAAAGCTTGGTGGGCGCACCAGGGCTCGAACCTGGGACCCGCTGATTAAGAATCAGCCACGGGTTAAGAACAATCAATGACTTGCCGGTCGCACCCCTGGGCTTATCCGGCCGAAAATGGGTATCCGTCGCACGACCATAGTCCTCGGTTGCACTGGCTGTTATCGGAGCGGTCGGAACATTTATCCCCGGGGGAATCTTGCCATCTAAGTCGGGCCGAATATTACTCTCGCGATCCAAGTGGGGGAAGTCGCGGAACGCAACCACCGATACCGACATTCGCTGATGGTGGCGGTTTGAGGCGCTTGACGCGGACGCTCGAACTTCGGAAGCGGAATCAAAATCCGCTGAATAGGTGAGTAAAATCAATGAGCCTTCTGAATTTTCCTCTTCCGTTCGCACCTTGATAGCATTGGTGAATTTCCCGCGTTCCGGATGCCGCAGCCTGATATTGCACGAGCGATCGGACGAACGCCGCGGAGCAGTCCGGGAAGCGGCCCTATGATCTCGAATGGCTTCCGTTGGGATCGGCCCCGCGCCCGCCGCTCAGTAGACCGACTTCCGACTTCCAGGACAGCGGTTCCGGCGATCACAGCTCCTGGGATACTATGTCCCACTTAGCGGTGAGCTGTCGGGGGTTCGAGTCAGTGGTCCGCTACATCGCGAAACCCACCGTGCTGGAAGCACTGTTTTCTTACCGGAGGGCAGCTTAGCTCGCTACATGACGCCTTGATAGTCCGTCGAAAACCGCCGTTGGTTCGCGATCCGTCGCCGCCGGCGCCGAGCAAGCGCAGAGCGATACTCCACCCTTAATGCACGATATGAGTGCCGGTTTCGCCGCGCAACGCGGGCACCGCGTGATCGAGAATGATGGCTGTGATCACTTGATGGGTGAGAAGCTGACTGGCACCACGATCTTGTCCTCCTGGTAGAGCAGCGCCCCTAGTTCTTCGTTGCGCCGAAGAAACTCCTGCCAGTCGGGGTCGATGGCCATAGCCGCCCGGCGGCGCTGCCGCTCTTCAAGCGTATCGAAGCCCCAGAGGTGCACGACCTGGTTCAGCGGGCCGATCTCGGTTTGAAAGAAGCCGAGCAAGTTGCCGAGGTGTCGAAGCTGGACCGGCAAGCCGAATTCCTCATAGAGCTTGAGCCATTTGCCAAGTTTCAGGGGATGCATCGTGTAGGTGCGATGATCAATGACCATAGGATGTCCTCGCGATAGTCAGACGGCGAGCCGGTGCGCATGTTCCGGTGCCGCGGCGTCGCTTTCCAGCGGCGGCACCACGCGTTCGGTCTGGGGATCGATCAGGTGCATATGCCGAAGCTGCGCGCATAACCGTAAAGGCTCGCCGGCGCCGCGCACGCGGCCAGCGTCGCCGATAGCATTATGGGTGGCGCCAGCGAGCGTGAAGGTGATCAGGCTTGTGGCCCCCATCGGCTCGATGACGTCGACCACGCCATCCAGAAACTGGCAATCGTCATCTGGCGGCTCGGCACGGTCGGTGAGATGCTCGGGGCGCAAGCCAATCTCAACTTCAGCGCCCGCATAGGCGCGATAAGAGGCGAACCGGTCGCGTGGCAAAGCGATCGCAGCGCCGTTGCGCAGTTCAGCTCTCAATTCGCCCTTTTCGAGAACAAGTCGCGCCGCGATGAAGTTCATTTTTGGCGAGCCGATGAAGCCCGCCACAAACTTGTTCACCGGCGCCCGATAAACCGACATGGGATCGTCGACTTGCTCGATGCGCCCGCTGCGCATAACGACAATCTTGTCAGCCAGCGTCATCGCTTCGATCTGATCGTGCGTGACATAGACGACGGTGGTCTTGAGGCGCTGATGAATGCGCTTGATCTCGATCCGCATCTGAGCCCGCAATGCGGCATCGAGATTGCTCAGGGGTTCGTCTAACAGGAAGGCACGCGGCTCGCGCACGAGGGCACGACCCATCGCCACCCGTTGGCGCTGTCCACCCGAAAGTTGCCGCGGTTTGCGATCGAGCAAGGATTCGATCCCCAGCGTTGTCGCCGCCCGCTGCACCAGGCGTTCGCGCTCCGCCCGTGGAACGCCCTTCATTTTGAGGCCGAAGGCGAGATTGCTGCGCACTGTCATGTGCGGATAAAGCGCGTATGACTGGAACACCATCGCGATGTCGCGATCTTTCGGCGCCAGATGCTCCACCGCCTTGCCGTCGAAACGAATCGAACCCTCGCTGACGTCCTCCAGCCCGGCGATCATCCGCAGTGTCGTTGTCTTTCCGCAGCCCGAAGGACCAACGAGGACCGCAAACTCGCCCTCCGCGATGACGAGGTCGATGCCATGGATCACCGGGACACTGCCGAAGCGCTTTGTCAGTCTTTCAAGCCGGATCTCGGTCATGCGTTTGCGGTCCCTAGCCTTTCACGCCGCCACCGCCCCAGCCGGCGACGAGAAACTTCTGAATGTAAGAGAACACGATCACGACGGGAACAATCACCAGCATCCCGCTGGCCATGATCATTCCCCAATCGATGACGCTGGAATTGTAGAGATCGGCAATGCCAATCGGCAGCGTCTTCAATTCGTCGGAGGTGATCAGGATGCGAACGAAGATATAGTCGTTCCAGGCGAGGATGAACGTAAAGATGCCTGTCGCGATAATGCCCGGCAGTGCCATCGGAAGAACGACGTACAGAACAGCACGTCCACGATCGGCGCCATCAGTCAGCGCCGCCTCTTCCAGGTCAAGCGGGATACTCTGGAAGAAAGTACGCAACATCCATAACGCAAACGGCATGCTGAATGCCGTGTATCCGAGAACAAGGGCCAGATGGGTATTGGCTATGCCGAAATAGCGCACCATCACATAGAACGGAATGATGATCATGATGGGCGCGAACATGTAGGTGAACAGTATTGTCGCCGCCAGCGTCTCGCGGCCGCGGAAGCGGAAACGTGTCAGGCTGTACGCGCCGGGCGTGGCCAGGGCGAGCGTCAACAGCACCGTTGCGGACGCGACAACGACGCTGTTGCGGAAATAGTCGAGGAAG
Organism: Bradyrhizobium sp. RDI18; assembly: GCF_043203335.1. Taxonomy (NCBI): domain Bacteria; kingdom Pseudomonadati; phylum Pseudomonadota; class Alphaproteobacteria; order Hyphomicrobiales; family Nitrobacteraceae; genus Bradyrhizobium; species Bradyrhizobium sp. RDI18. The sequence goes on from NZ_JBICRN010000008.1 coordinate 3,461,048, forward strand.
CGCGTCTCCTCAAACAGCCGCGCGATATTGGATAGCGTCGCCTGTTCGGGGAAGAAGCGCGGCGGCCAGTAGAACACCTCTTGCGACGGCTTGAATGCGGTCGCCGCCATCCATGCGAACGGGAAAGCTGTGAACAACAGCAACGCGATGATGGCCAGGGCGAGCGAAAAGCGCTGCAAAAAAAGCGCGGAACGGCGATTCATAGCTGTTCCTCTCGCCTGAACATCATGAAATAGACGGCAGCGAAGACCACCAGCAGCAAGAACATGACCACCGAGGCAGCCGCTCCCGTGCCCGCTTCATAGTAATGGAAGGCGCGCAGATAAGCGTAAACCGGCAAGGTGCGGATATATTTTTCCGCGCCGCCACCCTGGGTCATCAGCCAAACGGTGTCGAATTTGGTGAACATCCAGATCGTGCGAAGCAGCACGACGATGAAGAGAACCGATGCCAATTGCGGCAGCGTCACGTAAAGAAAGCGGCTCAATGGGCCCGCTCCGTCCACACGCGCCGCTTCATAGAGCTCGGTTGGAATGGTCTGCAGGCGCGCCAGGACCGCGAGAACGACAAAGGGAAAGAACTGCCATACCGAGATCAGGATCAGGGACGTCATGATGTAAGTGCGGCCCATCCAGTTGATCGGCTCGCCAGTCAGGCCGAGCTTCACCATGCCGTAATTGACGAGGCCGAACTGGTTGTTGAGCAGCCATTTCCAGAGGATCACCGCCACGACAGTCGGGATCACGTACGGGAAGAGGACGATCCCGCGCACCAGACTGCGCCCGGGGAAGTACTGATTGAGAGCGAGCGCCGCCCCTACGCCGATAATGATTTGGAGCGTAATCGTCGAAACCGAATAGACGACGCCGCGCCAGACGCTCTCGCTGAACTCAGGATCGGCGAGCAGGAACCAGTAGTTCTCCAGGCCGGCCCAGCTCTGCTGGGGAAAGAACGAATGCTTGTGATGCAGGCTCAGCCAAACCCCGTATAGGACAGGATAGAGTGTCAGCCCCGCCAGCAGGAGCATCGCCGGCAGCAGGAGCAGAATGCCAAGTCTCGCTTGGGAGGTCTGCACGCTGGCCGTTCGTCTGCGGTGGGGCGAATGCATGATGTGTAACTCAAAAGCGCGAGGCAGCGGCGGGTGGCGCCTTCGCCCCCCGCGCTTCCGGCCTCACGCGTGCTTCACCACTTGGCGTAGCCGGCTTTCTTGATCAGCGCCTCGGCACGAGTCTGCGCCTTGGCTGCGGCTTCTTCCGGTTTCTTTCCTTCCACTGCTGTTTCGAGCACCATGTCGCGGATGATGCCGGATCCGAGAACCTGCATCAGGTAAGGTTTGGTATTCAGGTCCTCGTATTCCACGACCAATGTCGGCCTGGCGAGATCGCCGTCGAGCGCCTCTTGCTGCACTTGCAGCCAGCCGCCCCAGCGCTTCACCATCGGGATTTCCTTATAAGCAGCCGACTGTCGAAGCGATTTGGTGATCGGGAAGAAGTGGATCGGCACCGACTTGATGTACTCGATATAGTTGTCGTCCCTATAGAAGTACTTCAGGAATTCCTTGGCGGCTTCCGGATTCTTCGAGCCCTTGAACAGCATCCAGGGCTCCTCATCGACTTGGACAGCGGGCTTGTTGCCGCTCGGTCCGACTGGCTTCATCCAGACATCGAAGTGATCTGTATTCTGCATCTCCTTGGGAACGTATTTCTCGATCAGCGACGCGCCGCGGCCATAGCCCTGGAACATCATTGCCGCCTTCTGGCCGTACATATTCGCGAACGTGTCGAGATAGCCGTGACCTTCCCATCCCGGCGGCAGCGCCGTGGTGAGCTCTTTCCAGAAATTCAGCAGCTCGATCATTTTCTTGTCGGTGAACAGCGGCTTGTTCTTGTCATCGAAGAGTTGACCGCCATTGGCCGCGATCAGCTCGCCAATGAGGATGTTGATGAATAAGTTGTCGCCCGGAATGGTGAGACCGTACACGTCCGGTTTGCCATCGTCGTTGGTGTCCATTGTCAGCGCTTTCGCGTTCGCGATGAGGTCGGACCAGGTCTTGGGTGCTTTCAAACCTTTTTGCTTTGCCCAATCGGCACGATAGATCAGCAGTGATGTACCGGCGGCATGAACGAGACCATAATATTTGCCGTCAGCTCTGCACACCTGCTTGATCTGATCCCAGACATTGCTCTCGCCAATGGCCTTCACCACGTCGTCGAGCGGCAGCAGCAGACCCTGTTGCTGCAGCGCTGTGCAAGTGATGGGTTGACCGTGTGAGAGCTCGGGTGGAGCGCCGGCGGCGAGTGCGGCCTGTATCTTTGGCTCCAGGTCGCCCCAGGCCAATGCTTCGGCCTCGATCTTGATGTCCGGATGCGCCTTCTCGAAGCGCCCGACGATCTCCGCCACCGCTTTCACCGAGGCCGGGTCGGTCTCGGTATGCCAAACCCGCACAACCTTGGTCTGGGCGACCGCCGCACCTGCCACAGTTCCCGCGAACAGAATGGCGCAGGTCACGCTCAGAGCCAGTTGTCGAACGCTTTCAATGCCCTGCATTGTCTCCTCCCATTTCTTTTCGGCAATGACGCTGCCCGTGCGGCCATCGGCGTTTCTGGTGCCGGTCTCGCCTGCGAGTGGACGGCTTGAACCACTTCGCATGCTCATCGTCGGTCTTGCCTCTGTTGACGACGATGTTAGGCGCCGGTCCTCAATCGGCGTGGCGCGCTTTTGGCCGCAATCAGCGTCAGCGTTCCGCGCTTCCGGCTGCGCGAGGATCGGCAGAATGTCTACGTGCGGCCCTGGGGCTGCAGAGCTGCGGGTGCTCCCAGCGTGATAATAGAGCATAGCACAGCGTATTGAGGTTCGTTGTGCCGAACGAAGTCCGGCCTTGCCGGATGACGCGGTGTCGCGGTGCACCAAGCTTCCTGCAATGGGCGGGCCATGCAAGCGATTTAGGGTCAGGAGAGCTGACCAATGCGTGACGACGACAACCGACTGGATTCGTTTGTCCGCTATCTTGCTTTAGAGGGGCGGCGCGCTGTTAGGAACGGTCACCCCGTTTGCGGCCCCCTTTGAGGGGCCTTAAACCTCTTCCATAGGCCATGGAAGAGGAGGATGAAGGTAAGGGCTTGCGCCCTCGGGGCCTTGGATAACCGACCCCGCACGATGTCATCTCCCGATTGCTGAAAGGCTCTGAGCGAGGAAAGTTCGCTCGGAGCCTTTGCACGTCCGCCGCCCCCTCAGCTACGGAATTCAATCTCGTCAGCTCGGCCTCGGTGATGGCGATCTCGCCCTCTATTTGTTTGATCGACAAGTTTGCTCGCGCGCCGACGGCTAATCGACGAACCCATTGCAACCGTGCTCGTCGCCTGTCGCGGCGCATGAGTTGGCTCCTGGCCCATATTCGAACGGCACTTTGATCGCCGCGAACTCCGCTCTTGGACTGCCTGCTGACGCGGATCCTCGACTAGGCTTGCCGATCACTAACTCTCCCGCACATTTCCACGCACGAAAGGTCCGCTTCAATCCGCGCCGAGATATGCCGCCTTGACCTTGGGATCGGACAACAGCACCGAGGCCGCGCCGGTCGAGGCGATGCGGCCGGTCTCGAGCACGTAGCCACGGTCGGCGATTTCGAGCGCGGCGGTGGCGTTCTGTTCGACCAAGAGCACGGTGATGCCGCTCGCCTTCAGCGACACGATGGCGGCGAGGATCTGGTCGACGAGAATGGGCGACAGCCCCAGCGACGGCTCGTCGAGCAACAGCAGTTTGGGTTTTCCCATTAGCGCGCGGCCGATCGCCAGCATCTGCTGCTGACCGCCGGACAGCCCGCCGGCGGCGAGGTGGCGCTTCTCGCGCAGCAGCGGAAACATCGCAAACACCCGCTCGCGGTCGCTCTCGATCTCGCCGTCGCGCCGCATGTAGGCGCCGAGCCGCAGATTGTCCTCGACGCTCAGGGGGCCGAACACCTGCCGCCCCTCCGGCGACTGCGTCATGCCGCGCTCCACCCGCCGGTGCGGCGACAGCTTGTCGACGCGCGTGCCGAAAAAGCGGATTTCGCCGCCGGTAATCGGCTGCACGCCCGACAGCGCGCGCAACAGCGTGGTCTTGCCGGCGCCGTTGGAACCGATCAGCGCCACCACCTCGCCTGTACGCACCTCGAGGCTGACGCCCTTCAGCACCTCGATGCGACCGTAAGCGCTGTGTAGGTTCGAAACCTCAAGCACGTGCCGCCCTCCTCGCCCCGTGTTTGCCCAGATAGGCCTCCAGCACCGCCGGATTGTCGCGCACTTCGCGCGGCGTACCTTCTGTCAGCGGCCGGCCGCGCTCCAGCACCAAGATCCGGTCAGAAATCTTCATCACCAGCTTCATGTCGTGCTCGACCAGCACCACCGCGATGCCTTTTGCAGCAATCCGACGCACCAGCTGATCGATCTCTTCAGTTTCCACTGCGTTGCAGCCGGCCGCCGGCTCGTCGAGCAGCAGCACGCGCGGCTCGGCGGCGAGCGCGCGGGCGATTTCGAGCCGCTTACAGGCGCCGTACGGCAGCGATCCGGCAAATTGATCGGCGCTGCCACGCAGGCCCACACCGTCGAGCAGCGCCAGCGCCACCTCGCGTGTTGAGCGGTTCTGCCGCGTCACCGACGGCAGCCGGAACAGGTCGGCGAACAGTTTGCAGGTTTCGCGCAAATGCCGCCCGACCATCACGTTCTCGGCGGCGGTCATGCGTTGGAAAATCTGCAGGTTCTGGAAGGTGCGCGACAGGCCGCGGGCGGCGAGCATGTCGGGAGCAAGGCCAGTGGCGTCCTCACCCATCAGCTCGACGCGCCCTTGATCCGCCTCGTGAGAGACCCGACACCACATTGAACAACGTGGTCTTGCCTGCGCCGTTCGGCCCGATGATGGAGAGAATCTGGCCCGCATCGACAGCGAAGCTGACGCCGTCGATGGCTTTGACGCCGCCGAACGAAATTCCGATGTTGCTGGCAGCCAGGATCGTCATGCGCGCTCCCGCCTTGCCAGCCATTTCGACGCGGTGGGCACGATGCCGTCGCGCATGAAGATCATCGACACGATGATGATCAGGCCGAGCAGCACATGCTCATACTCCTGGAACACCGTCAGCACCTGCGGCAGCGTGATCAGGACAGCGGCGCCGACGATGCTGCCGACCACCGAGCCGAGCCCGCCCAGCACCACCATGGTGACGAGCTCGACCGAGTGCAGGAAGCCGGCCTGATCCGGATTGATGAAGCCGTTCATCATGGCGAGCATGGAACCCGCCAGCGACGCATAGACCGCCGCAATAACGAAGGCCTGCAGCTTGAAGCGGGCGACGTCGATGCCGGCGACGCGCGCGGCGACTTCGCTATCGTGCAAAGCGCGAAAGGCGCGGCCGGTCGGCGTCTCGCCGAGATTGAGTGCGATCCAGGTGCCGACGACCAGCACGCTGCCGGAGATCCAGTACCAGGTGCTCGATCCGCTGGCGCGCCATCCGAACAGCGACAATTTTGCCACCGCCATGCCGTCCGGCCCGCCGGTCCAGCGGCTTTCGGTGGTGATCACCAGCGCCACCAGCACGCCGAGGCCGAGCGTCGCGATCGCGAGGTAATGCCCTTTCAGGCGCAGGACCGGACGGCCGACTAGCCAGGCCGACGCTGCCGAGATCACCGCGCCGATGAGCAGCGCACCCCACGACGGCAGGCCGAGATGCGCCGGCCCGATCGCAACCGCATAGGCACCGATGCCGAAGAACCCGGCGTGCCCGAGGCTGACCTGACCCGCCTGCCCCATCAGGATGTTGAGGCCGATCGCCGCGAACGCCGACACCCACACCAGCGATGCGACGCGAAAGTAATAGCTGGACGGAAACAGCAGCGGCAGCACGACCACGATCGCGGCCAGCACGATCAGCGTCACACTGCGATGGCCGAACCATGCCGGCATCAGACCCTCTCCACCACGCGCCGCCCGAACAGGCCCTGCGGCATGGCGAACAGCACGACGAGAATGACGATGAAGGCGAACGCATCCTTGTAGGTCGAGCTGATGTAGCCTGCCCCGAACGCCTCGAGCAGGCCGAGCAGGAGCCCGCCCGCCACCGCGCCGAGCGGATTGCCCATGCCGCCGAGCATCGCCGCAGCAAACCCTTTCAGCGCGAGTAGCGTACCGACATCATAGCTCGTCAGGGTGATCGGCGTGATCAGGATGCCGGCGATGGCGCCGATGGCCGCCGATCCGCCGAACGCCAAGGCCATCACCGTTGCGGTGTTGATCCCGACGAGGCGTGCCGCCAGCCGGTTCGCCGCGGTGGCGAGCACCGCCTTGCCGAGCACAGTGCGTTCAAGAAACGCGTACAGCAACAGGACGATCACCGCGGTGCCGCCGAGCACCCAGAAACTCTGCGGCTGCACCGCGGCGCCGAACAAATTGACCGGTGTGTCGCCGGAGAACGACGGCAGCTTGTGGAATTGCTTGTCGAAAAGGATTTGCGCCGCGCCGCGCAGCAGGATCGAAGCGCCTATGGTGATAATGATCAAAGTGACGGCGGAGGCGCCGCGCGCCGGCTCGATCGCAAGCCAATACAGCAGAAGTCCGACGGCAACGGCGGCGACAATTGCAATGAGCGCCGCGAGCGGTAGCGGAACGCCGGCGGCGGCAACAAACACTGTCACCATGCCGCCCAGCATGACGAACTCACCCTGCGCGAAATTGATCACGTCGGAGGCGTTGTAGACCAGCGTGAAGCCGAGCGCGACCAGCGCATAGACCGCGCCCACGGTCAGCCCCGACATCAGGAATTGGAAAAATTCGGCCATGACCCTCAGCGGCTCGCGTTGCCGCGCATTCAAGCATTGCGGTGGCCTCATCCTTCGAGACGGCGCTTCGTGCCTCCTCAGGATGAGGGTCTGGTGTCATATTTTCTGCGTCATACGCGGGCTTGCCCCGCGTATCCGTTTCTTGCAGCGCGCATCTGTCTTCTTGAATAAAGATGGATTGCCGGATCAAGTCCGGAAATGACGCACCAAATGCAGCGCGCTCCTTATTCCCTTATGGTGAAGCGCGCGGCGCGGCCGCGCGTCTCGAACCATGAAGCCGTTAGCCCTGGAGTCTCGAACGCGATCATGCTTCAGGTCCCCGGCGCCAGCAGGCTCCAGTCGCCGCCCTTGATTTCGAGCGTGCGGAACGCCGAGAGATCGAGCCCGAGGTGGTCGGTAGGCGACATGTTAACCACGCCGCCGGTGCCGACAAATCCCTTGGTCTTCTCGATTTCGTCGCGCAGCTTTTTTCGGGTCGGTCGAATTCGCCCGCTTCATGGCCTCGACCAAGATGAAGAGGCCGTCATAGGCATGGCCGCCGAAGGTCGAGACCGGCTGCTTCGTGGTGTCTTCATAGGTCTTCTTATAGTCGACCACGACCTTCTTCTGCGGATCGCTGTCCGGCAGCTTGTCACCGACAAGCAGCGCCGCGGCCGGCAGGCGCACGCCTTCGGCCGCCGGGCCTGCGAGCTCGATGAAGCTCTTCGAGGCCACGCCATGGCTCTGATAGAGCGGCGTCGCGGTCATGCCGAGCTGGGCGTAGTTGCGGGTCACGATCGCCGGGCCCTGGCCGAAGCCGGCATTGACCACCGCCTGGATCCCGGCGGTATTCTTGATCTTGGTCAGCTGCGCGGTCATGTCGCTGTCGCGCGGACCGTAGGTCTCTTCGGTGATGATCTGGATGCCGTAGTTCGGCGCCACCTTGGTGCACTGCGCCCGCATCGACGTGCTAAAGCCTTCAGTGCCGGAGATCATGGCGATCTTCGTCAGGTTGCGCTGCTTCAGGTTCTCGAAGATTTTTTCGCAGGCCATCCTGTCGGTGTGCGGCGTCTTGAAAACATACTTGCGGACCGGCTCGATGATTTCGATCGCGCCGCCGAGCGAAATCAGCGGCACCTGCGCTTCCTCGAACACCGGAATCATCGCCATGGTGGTGCCGGTGGTCGATCCGCCCACCATCGCCACGACTTTATCGTCCTCGATCAGCCGGGTGGCAAAGGTGCGTGCCTTGTTGGCGTCGCCGCCGTCGTCATAGATCACGAGCTCGATCTTCTTGCCGCCGACGCCGCCGGTGCTGTTGATCTTGTCGACGTACATCCGCAGCGTCTTGTCCTCCGGCTCGCCGAGGAACGAGGCTGGGCCGGTGATCGAGAGGATCGAACCGATCTTGATGGTCTGCTGCGCAAATGCGGGATGGCACAGCGCCAAGCCGAGCGCGCCGGCCGCAACAAGATGTTTCATGGCTGATAGCGGCGTCATGAATTCCTCCTGGTTTCGGGGCGCTCGTTTTTGCAAATGGCTTGCCCGGCGCATCCATTCGAGGGACGAGCGGCTTCCCTCCTCAATATAATATAATTGATCGAACGGATCAGCGCCGTCAGAAACTACTACGGTGGGCCGACGTATTTCCTTACGTCAACGGCCGGCCTCTTCGCCGGCAGCTCGGGATGTTCGCGCTTCAGTCGCTTCGCCGGCTTCATTCCCATCAGCAACTGAATTCACGAAAGGGATATATTCATTTTACCACCACGCGCGGTGCGCGCGAAGTGCCTACTCGATTGCACCTGCCCGGAGACGAACGACGCAGGTGCACCGCGCACACTGCGGCGCAGCAATTCATGAACTCATTAGTGAAGTTAGTGGTTCGATCTGAGCGCTGATTTCGCCAAGCAAAGCTTGATCGGCCTGCGAAGACGTTGTTCATCGGACATCGATCCGCCCGTGCAGGCGGCGCGCGGGGGAGAAGGCTTGCGCCACTGGCACGGAGGAACGTCGCCCGCGTGGGGGGCAATAATGCTGCAGCGGCGGGAGCGCTCTTGGACCTCAGCGGCCGAGATTGTCGACGGTTCGGCTTACGGTCTCCGCCGATCAGGAATAGAATGAACCAATGTCCGCGGGCGCTCGTGCCCCCGTAGGCGGGCCGGCTAGACGGCCGCTCCTCGGGGTTCTGTGTCGATCCAATAGAGAAGAAGCCACTGAACCACTATCTGCCCGGCACTCCCGTGGTGTCGTTCGGTACCGCAGGGTGCAACCTGACCTGCAAATTCTGCCAGAACTGGGACATCTCCAAGGCGCGAGAACTCGACCGGCTCCAGGACGCGGCCTCGCCGGAAGATATTGTCGAGGCCGCGATTGCCACGGGCTCGCGTTCCATCGCCTACACCTACAATGACCCCGTCATCTTCCTCGAATATGCCGTGGATGTTGCAAGGGTGGCGCGCCGGCGCGGGAGGAGCTTTACGCCTTCATGGACGCCGCCAATGTCGACCTCAAGGCGTTCACCGAGACGTTCTACAAGCGGCTGTGCACCGGCCATCTCGGCGCCGTCCTCGAAACGCTCGAGTATCTGAAGAACAAGACGAAGGTCTGGTTCGAGATCACAACGCTGCTGATCCCGGGTCACAATGACAGCCCGGAGGAGGTGAAAAAGCTGAGCGAATGGGTGATGACAAGGCTAGGACCTGACGTGCCGTTGCATTTCACCGCCTTCCACCCCGACTACAAGATGCTGGATCTGCCCCGTACGCCGGCCCTCACCCTGACGAGGGCTCGCGATATCGCCCGCGAGGTCGGGCTGCAGTTCGTCTACACCGGGAATGTCCATGATGAGACGGGCCAAAGCACGTACTGCCCGGGCTGCAGTGAGCGGATCATCGGCCAAGATTGGTATGAAATTACCACTTGGCGGCTCACCGGCGACGGTCGCTGCGGCATTTGCTCCTCCGCGATCCCCGGCTTGTTCGAGGCACGCCCGGGCAGTTGGGGGCGGCGGCGCGTCCCGATCCGGATCGGCAGCCGGCATGCGGATGTTGCAGGATCTTTGATAGGGGGCGGCGTGCAGCGACTCTAATCCTCGTCGCAAGCCTTTAAACTCCTTCCAATTTCCGATCATGTGAAGGGTTTCGGATGCCGGCCGCTTGAAGGACGGCGCCGCGAGTTCGGCGGCCGGCGTCCGAAAGCCTCCACAGGAGGAAACCGCGCTGGGGGGACGTAGGATGGTGCCGCGTGCGCGAGCTAAGTCGCGGCGCACCCGCAAACAACCTTCAGACGATCAGGAAGATCGCCCATGGGGATTTAATGTTCCGTGGCATCCGTACTTTCAATGGCTTGGCCGTAGCAAAAATAACACACCACACAATCTAGACGTGAGTTCACCGATGTTTGGATCGCGGAGGCAAACTAATCTCTCGCGACCTGGAAAGCCCGGAGCTATGTGAGCCGAAACTGTTTCGAGCTGCTCGTCAAGAGCATCACCGCATTTGTAATTCTGCTTGCATCGAGATCCTGGACTGGGTGCAATTAGCGACAGTGCGCACAATCGCGATCGAGAGTGCCCGGGGTTCGAGTTGGCTCTTGTGCAATGGTTGGTGCTCCGCCACGAACTCAAGAGTAGCACGTCTTCAATCATGGGATCATCGCGCGCAACGGGCAATTGCCCCGCTCGTCCGGATGCCTTGTCGCCTATTGCTTCGCCGTGGCGTCTGCCGCAGCGTCCTACCGCGCGAGCGGTTTAGTCCATTGCCCCCAAGCGGACGTTCCGCGCCAGTTAGTGCATACAGTTGGCGTCACCCCTGAGCTGCTCCAATAGCGCCTTGGCTTCCTTCAGAACCGGCGTGTCGAGGCCTTCGGCGAACCCAGCCGTAGATCGGCTACCTGGCTATGCTGCCGCGGGTCTCATCTTCCGATTGGCTTCCAGCCTTCGATCGACCAGTGCCACTATAGCATCGAGGGCGGGGTGCCTCATGCCCTTCTGCTTCGCGGCAAGTTGAACGAGCTTGTCCGCGCGCTCGATATTCGAGGCACCGTTGTTCAGGGCGCGGGCGGCAGAGGCGGGACGCGACAGGCTCTCCGCCGCCGCCGCGTACCTTTCGAAAGGCACCAATTCGTCACGCGAGGCACCAATCTTGACACATACGTCGAGCACGAAATCGTAGATGGAGCGCGACGCTTCCAGATCCGAATGAACGGCCTCCCGGGCGGTCCGCATTCCGTCCTCGGTTATGCACCGGTAGTTCCCGGCCATCAGCATGGCCCACTTGGCCAAGGGTACGAAGATCGAGTCATAGAACCGCAACTTCACCGGCAATTGTATCCTGCCCTCGGGAGCATCGAAGCGCGCGGCATCGATCTCCTTTTCCAACCGCCGCACGATCTCGTTCCCCTTCTCGAATTCCTCCCAGACTTCCGGCGCCGTATAAGCGGGCTTAAGCAGTTCGGAATCTATCCCAGGAACGCGCCTCATATAGGCAAACGGCGGCATGTTCATGATCGACATACACGGCACCCGCGATGTCGCCACAGCGTTCATAAGCTCCCGCACTCCGGGCGATCCATATTGGGGCTCCTGCATCGCAAGGCCGATGAGATCATATTCGCGAGGATCGACGTCCGTCGCTCTCGCGGCCGACACTCGGCCGGGCAGCTTGCGTGAATCGAGCTCGATGGGTTCGCTCCGGCCTCGGATCGGAATCCGAACACGAAACCCTTCGGAATTGATCAGATCTGCCTCGGTCGGAAGACAGACAAGTTTCACCGAATGCGCGCCGAGCAGAATCTTCGACGCGAGCAACGAACCGTATGAAGCGCCTAGGATGAGAATGTTGTATGTCGACATCGTCGGGTTTCCTTTGAGATCTTAGCTCGGATTCATCGCGGCCTGCTTTGTGCAAGCGGCCGGCTCGATGCCGCCGGTGCGGTGACGACATGCGGCACATCCGGCCGAACCGTGGCGACTGCAGCTGCGCCGGCCGACCGGATTCCTGGACCCCGAGGCGAACAGTACGGTCCAGTTGGCGGTTGGATCAACCCGCCAGCCTAACATCCCTACAGAAACGATGCCCGCGAAGCCGATACTCATTGATGACGTACGGCTGGTGACGCCTACCCGGGTACGGACGACCGTTTTTCGACAAGCGCCGAGAATCCGCGCACGCGATAATCCGGCGTCAAGCCGAGCTCATCCCTTTGCATGCGAAGCGCCTTGAACATCGTCTTGTTCATTATCCGCTCGAAGACCTTGGTGTCGTACTTCAGGCCTAGCGTCCTCAACGTATAGACCAGCGAGTCGCGGGTGACGACGGAAAAATCCTCGTAACGGCGCATCAGCGAGCGGTGCCAGGTATATCCGAGCTGCTTGGGCCGCCATTTCGCCGTACAGGGAAGGCTTCGTCCGGAGGGAGTCGCCGATCGGAGGCTCTCAAGGCGAACAGCTTCGCCCTTGATCGCTAGAATGGCCTATCAGCTTCAAGGTGATCAGCGCGCCTGCAACGCCACCACGGCGGAGATCTCTTCAAGAAGAGCCGCGTGCTGCTCCCAGGGTATGCTGTCGACACTCATCTGCGGTCGCCCGGGATTATCGACCGGCTGTCATCGACCGCCTGCCCGGTTTCCACCGCCGCCGAAAGGAGACGGTGATCCATATCGCGATCGAAATAACGCAGGAGAGCATCCCGCAACGCTGGCTTCGTGCAGGCCATTGCAGCAAGGAGCCCATACCCTCCCCAGTTCGACACGCCGGCGACGATGAACGAATCGACTGGAGTCGTCGCTGCGATCACCTTGCCATTGGGAATTCCGCTTTCGATGATTTCCTTGGGCAAGGATCCCATCCCAATCTCATTGCCCCGTCCCCGATGCGGATCGTGTACCAGCGACGCTTCTCGGCGGGGTCGCTAAAGAGAAGATGGAGCGGCCCTGTTTCGCGCGACATGTCCCATCCGTGCTCCCGGTGGGGCTTTCCATCCGAAGCCGGAGAAACCCGCTCTATTGCGATCAAGTGAGTGATCGGCCGATCGCCTACCTCTAGGTACTGCCGCAGGCGGAGAACCGAACTCTCCGTCGTCGACACGACCTCAAGATTGACGGGCATCGGCAGCGCATCGACCACGGCCCATACCGCCTTCACACGGTGTGTCGGTAATGACCGTTACCGGGATGCCCGCATTTGCGACGCCCGCGGCCAGCTGGGCCATTCCGCCGAGCCCGTCCGTTTCTGGAGAAGGCGGCTCCGCGTGCTGGATATAGAAGCCGGTAACGATGCCGACATGCGCGTTGGGCGTGTTCATGATGGCCTCTGCGGCGCGGGCAAGATTGCCTTTTGTCCACTCGGTCATCTGGCCGATATCGCGTTTGACTTTGCGCCCGATGATCGCCTCGATCCGGGCTATCGACTCGTTCACTGTATCCACCTCGACTTGCCTTCTCGAAGGTGCCGAGTTGGTATTGCTGGGTTTTTCCGGTCGCCTACACGATAACAGACCTGTTTGGAGAACAGCGTCCTCGCTCTGTTGCTTAGGAAAATCGCTCCCGGGAAACTAGGCCATCCTCTCCTGGGATGCCGAAAGCGAACAGGTCGACCTGCTCGCCGAGCTTTCCTTCGATTTATCGCGGAAGCCTGAGGGTCTGCTGCTGCTCGAGAGAGGAAGGCCTCAGACTTGGGCGTGCTCATCCTGTTCGACGGTGACAAGGAAGGTTCGCCTACTCCCGTGACCTGCAGCCAGGATAAGGTCATGATTGGTATCCGGGTCATTGACGCGCCAGCGATTAATGGCATCGGTCCTTCAGCTCCGTTCGCGTACTGAGCACAAACACCCGAATTTCCGAATGTGCCTACCCCTGGAGCTCATCCAAGGATAGTTCGTCAGGTTCGTGTTGGCTTCCGGGGATGGAATAGATCTTCGACGGACTGTTTCGGGTCGTTGATCCGAGAGCGGTCCTTGCGATCATTCTTCTGTGCTTCGAGCTTCTGCAGGAAACGGAACGCGGCGATCGGGTCGCGTGCCCCGATCAGCCGTGCTTGGTCATGCCGAAACCCTTTTGGCCGCTATGCATCATTTGATCACCAACGAAAGCTGTGCGGCTCATTTCCTGCACCCTGGAGTCGCCACCGGCGCCGACCTTCATGCGGTTCGCCGAAAGCACGATCAGAGAGAAAGGATAGCCCTGATCGTCAAAAGGCGCGAGGCCGGCACGGTCGGTTCGCGAGAGCAAAATGCTGCAGTGCGGCGCGCGGGGCCAGTTCGCCGCGCACGCCTGCGGACCTGTCGGGCCACGCGATCATCTTGAGGCCGGTCAGTGTGAGCACGAACTGGTCTTCCGAAAGGGCGGCACGACTGCGTCGGTTCGCGTTGAAGGCCGTCTTAGAATTGCAGGATCGCTGGTTGCTTTCGCGTGAATTGATGCGGTCCCCCACGTCGCTACGGGCGGTACGCGCTAGCGGCGCTGAGAGATTTCGTCCCCTTCGGCCCAAGGTGAGTTCTTCAACAATATCTGCCAGAAGCGAACATGAATTCCGCTGCCCCGATCATGGTCGGTGCGGCCAAACTTCCCGGCCCCACCCCACCCTCGCGCAGTTCTAGGCAACGATCCTCACCGGCATCAGGTTCACCGAAAATTACCGCCAATCTGGAAAATGTGTTCTCGCTTGAAGTTGCTCTTTGCGCAGCCCCGCAACACTTGCTGCTACACCTTCGCGCGAGAGGTCTTGCTGGTATCAAAGAACCACGATCGCGATTTCATCACTGGTGGTATGATCGCTGGCATCACCCGGTCGCCTGAAGACCTGATGGGAAGGGTAGTGCTTGAAGTCTCAGCCTGACCGTCATCTGGTGGCGGCCGGATGAGGAGTGTCTCGATAGCGTGCAGCGTGGACCCGCTTGCCCTTTACTCGAACCGGCACGCAGCTCCCGGGACGCGGGAATGGTGCACCAGTCGGGGAAGATAGACACTGGAATCAGTGTAGTTGCCTAATCACCTAACTGGAGGCATACACATGATCAAAGATATTCTTGTCAACCTGTCTTACGGGACATCGCAAGATGGCGTTTCCAATTACGCTGTATCGGTTGCGGAGACATTCGGCGCACACATCATGGGGACCGCCTTCTATCCGGCAGTGGTCGGTGGCGTTGACCTGTCGGCCAACTTTATTCGAGCCCAGCAAGCTGAAGCCCGAGAACACGCAGAGTCCGTGGCCACCGCGTTTGACGAGGCGACGCGTCGCGCCGGTGTTTCAGCCGAAACGCGCAGGATTGAAGCTGACATTGGCGACGTACCAAGCCAGTTTGCGCATATCGCAAGACGATTCGATCTTTCCGTCATTGGCCAATTTGAAAGGGACCGGGATCATCGAACCACGAATATCGTTATTGAGGCGGCGCTGTTCGAATCCGGAAGGCCGGTGCTCATCGTTCCTTTTATTCAGAAGGATCGCCTCAAACTCGATCATGTCATGGTGTGCTGGGATGGCAGCCGGGCAGCCGCGCGAGCGATCGCCGATGCCATGCCGTTTCTTACCCGCTCCGGCAAGACGAGTATTGTTGTTGCGGACACTCAGAGCGCCAAAAGCGCAGACCTTCCGGGTGCGGATATCGCGACCCATCTGTCCCGTCACGGAGTAAACGCCACGATTGAGCGCATTCCCGTCAGCAGGATCGACGTTTCAAATGCGATCCTGTCATATGCAGCCGATGCAGGTGCCGATCTCATTGTCATGGGCGGGTACGGGCATTCCCGGCTGCGGGAATTTATTCTCGGCGGGACGACACGCGGTATGCTTGCCTCGATGACTAAACCGACATTGATGTCGCACTGATCGGATATTCCTTGTTAAACCGACGGACATCAATGTGTGTCGAGACACGTCGCAAAATGTCGGGGTACCGCCGAAAGTTTCCCCAATTGACGGCCCGACCACCAGATTCCGGGAGAACCAATCCTTACGACCATGCCATCATCGATCGGATGCAATGACGACAGGAATACGGCGGATATCCGGGTTCATGACATTGCCGTTGACCGCGATGACAGCAAGCATGGTGTACTGGCCGGCCGGCAGCCGGCCGCCCAGATCGATCCGGAATGTCGCGTCGTCGCCGAGCAACGCGACATCGGCGAGCACGACTCGATCCTTGTCATCGATCACCACATAGCGACACTCCGGTGCGGCACGATTGCGCACGACGGGTGCGATCAACGGCAATGGCGTCCGCGCCAGGCGATAGCTTCGCTGGAATCTATCGATGATCTCGATCTCGCCCGAGAGCGTGACGCGGTCGCCATTCCATTCCACCCTGGTGACATAGCCGTGCCGCGGGATCGCGTAGGCGTCGTATGATCCCACGCCCAGCGGGTAGGTCAGATCCCGGAAAGCCTCGAGCGCGACATTGTCGGCCGACCATTTCTTCAGCCGGTACGGTCCATTGGTGACCAGGAAATGGCCGTGCTCGCGGTAGAAGGCCACGAGCGCCGCCCATCGCTTGCGCGCCTCGTCCGCAGTCACCAAGGATCGCAACGAGGCGGGGCGGTATGCGTCGCGCTCGAATGCCTCGACCAACGACACGAGCTTACGTTTGAGTTCATCAGAGCGGACCAGATCGAGCCACTCGATATTGCGGCGCAAGGCCTCTCCTTGCGAGAACGCCGCCCAGCCGCGGCTGACGGCCTCCTCCATGAGCGCGACAAGATGCCAGGGCAGCGTGCTCCAGGGCGGCGCCGCCAGAGCGTCCCGGTCCAAATTCTCAGACGCGATCGTCACATAGACGTCGACGAGCAACAGCTCGCGAACGAAGCTGATGTCGCCGACGCGGAACGTCTTTGAGGCGGTGTCCGTGCCCGCCACCCGCAATCCAGCTAGTGACTGGCGAAGGGGTGCGGTTGCCGCGTCGACGACGGGGTCGTAATGCCCCTCATCGCCCTCGCGGCGAACGCCCCACCGATACGCGAACATATAAGCATAGAGCAGATCGGCGACGGTCGTGCGTGAGCCGTCGTGAAAAGCCGAACCGAGCACACGGTAGGTCAATTTCGCGGCAGCAGACGTCCCCGGCCCGACCGACTGCAGCCGGCCGTCTCCCGGCTCAGGCAACACCGCGTCAGGAGGGACATCGATCGCCTCCGTCACGGCGGACGGCGGGGCGGATTCGCGCTGCTCGACGATGGGCTCCGCGGTGATGGACAGACCAACAAAGGTGTAGACGACCATGAGCGCAGTCAGCGGAACCTGCGAGCGCAGCGCGGCACCGCGCTCCGCTGTCACTCGGATCGCCTTGGTGTGGGCGAGATAGACCGCCGTGACATGCCCCGTCACAATAGCGACGACCGCCGCGTACCAGGCAAAGCGCGAGCCGATGATCGCGATATCAACGCGGTAGCCGGCCGTGCCGAAGAGATTCCAGCCCTTGCCGAACGGATCGGACGCGAGCGGCACGATGTACTGGCCCTGGATCAGCAGGAACACCAGGTAATGCGCCACGTGATAGCCGATGGCGATCGGGACGAGCGTCAGTGCGAAGCTGCGGGCAAGCTGCAGCGGCGAGCGGGCCATAAGCGTCGCCATGATCGCGCAGATCGCCAGGTAGGCGCCGAGGAACAAAAGCCAGAACCCTACGAGGCCGGCCGTCTTGATCGCGACCGAGTCGTGCGCGCCCAAGCCGGGGAGCGTGGCACGAAGCCAGCTTTCGAGGTTCGACCATGTCGAGGTGCCGATGAGCCCGTCATAAAGCACGGTCGAGAGCAGGAGCAACACGAACGCCATCATGGACGTCGAGACGGGTTCGTCGCCTAGCAGCCCCGCCCCGAATGGCCGAAGCAACAACTGCCGCACTTGCGGCTGAACCTTCGCCTGAGTCGGCGCGAAACGGGCGAAGGTGCCAAACACGATGGTGAACACCTCGCCGTGCTGCAGCCAGATGTCACGACCGAACACGAGCATTCCGATCAAGGTGAGGATCGAATACGCGGCGGCGAAACCAGCGATGTGGGCCGGCACGGCGGGGCTTGGGTAAACAAGCTCTATCCACGCAAAGGCGAGCAGCAGCAAGCACGCCGGCCAGACACCGAGCGCCGGCTGGTACGGCAGCCGTCGCGACAGTTCGGTGCCGGCGGCTAGCCGATAGAGCTGCTCCGCCCCTTCGAACAACGTTCGCCACGGATTGATCAGCCGCCACAAGTCTCCAGCGAAGGCCGATACATAGGCAAGGCCGACCCAGAAGATGATCCACACAAGCGTTGGCGCAATGTTGCGGTATGGATTTTGATCGCCGATGAACCCGGCGAGCACCGTGACAATGAATACGCCAAGCGCGACGAGCCGGAGCAAGAGAACAACACCTGGCAATGCGATCAGCCGGCCGGGTGCGGTGGCGAGCAGATCGACATGCGGGCCGCGACGGGTGGCCGGGGCATGACGAACGAACAGCCCGAAGACGACGAATGACAATCCGACCGCAGCGGCAGCTCCGAAAAGATAGAGCGAAAGCGGCAGCGGCAGGTCATAGCGCTGGCCGAAGCCGTGGGCGGCAGCAGGTGCCGCAGTGCCAAGAGCGATACACGCCGCTGCTGCAAGCGTCGGCAACACGGCGGCGCTACCGCGGATAGACCTCGATAAGGACAAGCGGTGGCTCATGATGGGAGGGGTTACCTGCGCGCTCGCGCGCATCATGGAGGTGGATAGGGAAGCGTCCGGTCGCGCGCGCCGTAAACTTCATTTCGGCAATCGCGCCAGCCTCGACTTTCCGCTCGATGTCATAGCCGTGCAGATGCAGGGTCAATGGCTGGTCGGTGGCCCAGCGTAGCCTGACCACGTCGCGCTGTTTGACGCGGATCAGGCGCATGTTCTGCGCCACCTGCCCGCGCTCGATCTTGAGGTCGAACGTCAGCTCCGCGGCTTGCACGCCCACGCTCGACGCGAGCGCACCCGCCATTGGCAGCAGCATGCGCCGGCGCAGTATAAGCGGAATTCGCAGCATGGACTTGCTCCGACGCATTCATCGACGCGGCTTGGACTCGACATCAGAGATGCGGTTGAACACCCAGTTCTCGTCATATGGCGACGGCACGGCTGCCGGGTCGCCGAGCGCGAACCACATCAGGCGGCCGAACGGGTCGGTAAAGCCTGCGATCGGATTCCACGCTGCCTGCGCCCGCCCGTCGACCCCAAGCGCGAGCCAGCCATTCCAGGGAAAATCCTTGAGCTTCACTGTGCGGATGAACATCGGCGAGTTGAAGCCTTCGTGGGCGTCGTACGCGACGTTCTCAATGCCAGCCGAGAACTCGGAATTGAAGTGTTCCCGCTTGACGGTGTAACCAGCGACGGTCTTGCGGCAGCCGCCCACCAGCGCGCCGACGAGGTCGCGCTCCAGATTGATGCGCTCGACAGCGCCGTCATAGTCGCCGGCCCGCAGGCGCTCGACATCGGATTCGATGCGACGCCGCCGCGCGGGATCGACAATTGCATCCACGAGCAGCCGATAGGCGGCAAACCAGCCGGTCCTGACCCAGCGCGGACCAAGCCAGCCGTTTAGCGCCACGCTCGCCGAGGCCACGAGGTCGTCGGCGCTCACCTGATTGATCGCGACATCCCAGTCGAATTCGCCGGCCTGCCATTCGGCACGAACGAGGCTTCTTGCCAGCGCGCCTACGGTCTTCACCTTCAACTCACCGACGATGGCGCCGGTTGCGTCAGTAGGGTTGCTGAGAAGGCGCGCCTTTGCGGCCGCAGCCAGATCGACGTGGTTGAGAAAATCGCCGTGAAACGGCGTGACCGGATAGGGATGCAGGATCAACTTGCCGGCCTTGCCGCCGATCTCGCGGATTACGGCCCGGGTAAGTGCACAGATGGACGCCTCGTCCCTCGCCAGCGGCGATACCGGATTCACACGAACAATCACGAACGAGCCGTGCGACTCGACAGCACTGATGGTCTCGGGAATCGCACCAGCAAATCGCGGCGTGCCGCCAACATAAGCATGCATCTTGCCGTCGCGAAGGAGGTCCGCCGCTCGCTCGGACGCCACGGTCGCGATCTCGATCTCATGGGGATAATAGGACGGATAGACCGGCAGCTCGTGGCCGCTGCGGGCCACGGTGATCGCGATGGACGTCATCGCGGCGATGAGGAGGCTGCGTCTGGTCATTGCGCCATCCGGAACGTTCAGACACTGCGTTTCGCAGTCGTGTCGGCTTGCGCACAGCTAGCCGCGCAACGCCTTCATCACTTTTTCGTCGGCGAGCGCTTCCCTCGGCGACCCGTGGAAGATGATCTCGCCACGGTCGATGGCATAGAGCCGGTCGCCGATGCGCGTCGCCGCACCCAGATTCGATTCCGCCATGAGGATGGAAACGCCCATCGCCTTGATCATCGTGACTGCCTCGGCAAAGCGATTGACTACGACCGGGGCCAGGCCCTCGAAGGCTTCGTCGAGCAACAACAGCGAAGGCGACAGCATCATGGCGCGCGCGATCGCCACCATCTTGCGCTGACCGCCGCTAAGGTGCAAGCCTTGACGCTGCAGCAGGTTCTGCACTTCGGGAAAGAGGCTGAACGTCTGGGCTTCGGGGTCTACCCGCTGACCGCCGTTACGGCGCTTGGCGACCTCATCGCCGAGCCAGCGGCTGATCATCAGGTTCTCGCTCACCGACAAATCGGGAAACACCCCGCAATCCTCGGGCGAATAGCCGATGCC
This sequence comes from Bradyrhizobium sp. RDI18, assembly GCF_043203335.1. Classification (NCBI taxonomy): domain Bacteria; kingdom Pseudomonadati; phylum Pseudomonadota; class Alphaproteobacteria; order Hyphomicrobiales; family Nitrobacteraceae; genus Bradyrhizobium; species Bradyrhizobium sp. RDI18. The sequence continues at coordinate 3,481,539 of NZ_JBICRN010000008.1, forward strand.
ACGTTTCGCCCGCTCGTGCGGCGGGAGCCTTGTCACGTCCTCGTCATCGAACAGGATCTGTCCGGTCCGGACGGGAAGAAATCCCATTATGCTCTCGATCGTGGTGGTCTTGCCCGCTCCGTTGCGCCCGACGAGGCACACCACCTCCTCCTTGTCGACGCGCAGCGACACGCCGTTGAGGATGTGGGCCGGGCCGCGGTAGGTATCGATCGCATTGACATCGAGCACGATCAATCCTTTCGTGAAAAGGCGTCGGCACCCAAAGAGCCGATCAGGATCATCGCGACCTGCTCATTCTTCCTGATCTCGGCGGGGGTGCCTTGGGCGAGAATCGCGCCCTGGTGCATCACGACGAGGCGATCGGAATATTTGAACACGACGTCCATGTCGTGCTCGATCACCACGGCTGTTATGCCCTCGCCGCGCACGACCGAAGCGATCGTGTCCATGATCTGGCCCTTGTCGCGCGTGCTCACCCCGCTCGTGGGCTCGTCGAGGAATAGGAGCTTGGGTCGCAGCGCATAGGCGAGCGCTACGTCGAGCAGCTTGCGCTCGCCTTGCGCGAGGCCGCGCGCAAGCTCGTTGCGCTTGCCGGCGAGCCCGAATTGGTCAAGCACCGCGTCGGCTTCCCGCGTCACCTCGCTGTCGCGGCGGGCGAGCGCCGCAATATTGCGGGTCTTGCCTTCGCGGGAAAAGATCGCCAGCGCGACATTGTCGAAGGCGGTGAGGTCGTCGAACAGATTCACGAGCTGGAAGCTGCGCGCAATTCCTGCCTTGACGCGCTGGGTCACCGAGGCGTTGCTAACGTCGTGGCCCTGGAAGATGATTTTTCCGGAATCGGCGCTGTAATATGCGCTCACTATGTTGCAGAACGAAGTCTTGCCGGCACCATTGGGGCCGACCAGCGAAATAAACTCGCCCTCCTCAATGGTCAGATTGACGTCGTCGACAGCATGCGTATCGCCGAAGTACTTCTTGAGATGGACCGTCTCGAGGAGGCTCATGAGGTCCTCCTGGTAAACCTGGCCGCAAGGCGCGCGGCCGTCCCCACGATGCCCGACGGTAGCGCTAACACCAGGACCACTAGCACTACGCCGAGCAGGAGCTGCCAATATTCCGTGCTCGCCACCGCATAGGTCTTGAGATAGTTGAACACCACAGCCCCGACGATCGGCCCGGTGAACGTCCGAAACCCGCCGAGCACGCTCATGAACACGATCTCGCCCGAGAACGGCCAATAAAGGATGTCGGGCGTGGTCAGCCCATTGAGCGGAACCCAGAGGATGCCGGCAAGGCCCGTGAACGCGCCCGATATGACGAACGCGATCCAGCGGTAGCGCCGCACAGATATGCCGATAAAGCTCGCGCGCGTCTCGTTGTCGCGAATTGCCTGCAGCGCTTTGCCGAACGGCGAATGCACGATGACCCACATGACAACCGTCGCAAGCGCGAACAGTCCAAGTACATAATAATAATAGGCGAAAACGAAGCGTTGGAACGAGCCGGGGCCGGCGAAGTTGACGAGACCGCCGAGCAGCGTGAGCTTGGCATAGGCGACGCGGATGCCGTCGGTGCCGCCGGTCACCCAGAAGAACTTGAAGGCAAGGCTCCACAACACCTGCGACAATGCCAGTGTCAGGATGCCGAAGAAGATGCGCGTGTGCCGTACGCACACGAACCCGAACAGCGCGGAGATGAGCAGCGTGCCCAGGAGCCCGCCGACGATGCAGAGCTCCATGGATTGCGCGCCGAGGTCGCGTACGACGAACGCAACCGTATAGGCGCCGGCGCCGAAATAGGCAGAATGGCCGAACGACAGGAGTCCAGTATAGCCGAGCAGCAGATTGAAGCCGAGCGCCGCGATGGCCATGATCAGGCCGTAGGTGAGCAGCACCGTCTGGTAAGGATCCACCAAATTCGGCAGCACCGCGAGCATAAGGAGTATTGCGATCGCAACTACGGCCGGCCGCCAACCAGACGGGCCAGTGCTCGTGATCACGCCCTTTTTTGCGACGGCGAGGCTCATCGTCATGCCCTCCCAAACAGTCCGGTCGGGCGAATGAGCAAGACCGCGGTCGCGATCAGGTAGAGCACGGCAAGCTCGATCTCGGGGAAGAACTGGATGCCGGCGGTGCGGACGAGGCTGACGATCAATGCACCGACCAGTGCGCCTTCGAGGCTCCCGAGCCCACCGATCACCACGACAACGAACGCCAAGATTAGGGCCTCAATGCCCATGCCGAGCACGGCGGCCTGCGCCGGCACCACGACCGCGCCGCCCAACCCGGCCATGAAGCAGCCGATGGCGAAGGCTTGCACGTAGACACGGCTGACATTGAGCCCGAGCGCTGCGGCCATGCGCCGATCCTGCGAAGTGGCGCGCAGGATGATGCCGAATTTGGTGCGGTAGATGATCCACCACAGGCCGAGAGCGGCGATCAGTCCAATGGCGATGACGAACAGGTTGTACGTCGGATAGAGCAGCCGGCCGATCGGGATGCTGCCCATGTGATCCATGATCGATCCGGCCGTGAGCGGCGTGCCGCCGAACAGGAATCTCATGGCGTCTTCGAGGATCATGAGCAGGCCGAACGTGATCAGCAGATGGTACTCCTCCGTCCGTCGGTAAAGCGGACGCAGCAGCGTGGGCTCGATCACCGCGCCCACACCCGCAATCGCGACGGCGCCGACAGGCAGCAGGAGCAGGAGGCCGGCAAGGCCGAGCGTGCCGCTCGCCGCATGGCCGACCGCGCCGCCGACGACCCAGGCCGAGACGTAGGCACCGAGCGCATAGAGCGCCCCATGGGCGAGATTGACGATGCGCATGACACCATAGATGAGGCTCAGGCCTGCGGCGATCAGAAACAAAACCGCAGCATAGAAGAATGAATTGAGCAATTGGATGATGAAGATCGTCACCGTTCTTCCTCACGCGATCTGCGGCGTCTCAGATCTCCTCACGCGAACTGCGGCGCCTCGGATTCCCTCCACTGTCTCAGTTACTCCGAAAGTCCATGCGGCCGATGGTCGGATTGATCGTGTTGCCGTCGAGAAAGATGGCCGTGAAGACTGTGTAATTGCCTGCCGGAAGATTCGGCGGCAGCGACACGGCAAAGCGTCCGTCGCCTTCCCGGCTCGCGCCCCCGGCTGCGACCACCATGCCATTCTCGCCGAGGAGAACGTACCGTGCCACCGGCCGGATCGGCAGCATCTCGCGCAGCGTGTCGCGCTTGAGCGCCACGCGAACGATGCGGCGATCGCGCTGCTGCTTGAGCGCGATCTCGGCGTCGGCCGTCACCAGAATGCGATTGCCGATGTGCTCGACCCGCGTCACAAACGCCTTGGCTGGATAGGCATAGAAGTCGAACGTACCAAGGCCAACCGGATATGTGAAATCGCGAATGACGTCGAATGTGTAGACGTCAGGCGAGAAGCTCCTAAGCCGGTAGGGACCATTGGTCACGAGCAAGTGGTTGTTGGCTTCGACGAATTGATCGAGCGCCTGCCAGCGTTCGGTCGCGGCTTGCGCGTTCACCAGGCTTTCGAGCGCCGCCGGTCGGTAGCCGGCCGCGGCGAATTCCTTGATCAACGCGCGCAGCTTGTCGCGCTGTGCAGGATCGCGCGCGAGGTCGAGCCACGGCAAATTGCGACGCTTGGCCTCGCTTTGCGAGAAAGCCGCGATTTCGCGCTCGACGGCGGCTTCCATCAGCGCCAGCACGTGCCACGGCACCGAGCTCCACGGTGGCGCCACCAGCGCATCCTCATGCTCGTCGGTCGGGATGGCGTCGACATAGACCTCCACGATTGGCGAGCGATAGGTAAAGACGAGATCAGCGATCGGGAGCTTCGATTCCTCCACGCGAATGACGCGGACACCCTTGAGGCGGTCCCGCATCAGGCTGGTCGCGGCGGAAACCTCGGCATCGAAGATCGCGGTGGTCGGCGAGCTACCCCATCGGTACGCAAAGGCGTAAGGGTAGATCAGGTCGGCGGTCTCCATTTCGCTGCCGTCCTGGAATGACGCTGCCAGAACGCGGTAGACGACTTTGGTCATTGCGCTCGCGGCGGCGCCGATCGGAACGAGCCGCCCGGTGCCGGGCTCCGGCACCAGGGCATCGGCGGGGACACGGATGGATTGCCGCGTCGATTGCTCCGTAGGCCGAACCTCCGCGCGATTGGGAGCCCACAGACTGTTGTATGGAACGGCCAGAAACGCATCGTCGCCGACGATCGCCCACACCAGCCGGCCGGGCGCGTCAGTGAACCCGGCAACCGGGTTCCAGGCTGCGGTCGCGCGGATGTCAATGCCCAGTCGGAGCCAGCCGTTCCACGGCAGATCCTTGAGCTTGAGCGTCCGCAGGACGACGGCTGAGTTGAATCCGAACTGCGAGTCGACCGCTATATTTTCGATCCCGTTGGAGAAGTCGTCGCTGTAGAACTCGCGCCGGAGCCGATAGCCAATCACCGCGCGGTCGCAACCGTGGGTCAGCTCCGTTATCAGGTCGCGTGTGATGTTGAGCCGCTCGGCCTGGTCCCTGTAGTCCGCCTCGACTAGCTGCCCATAGAGTTCGTCGGCATGTTTACGATCGGCCGCGCCGCTGACGGCAGGCTGCAGCAGGTGATAGGCCTGGAACCAGCCCTCCTTGATCCAGGGCGGTGCTGGCCAGGCATTAAAGCCGACGTTGGCGGCGCGCAGCACTTCGCTGACGGCCACCTCGTCGAAGCGGACGTCCCAGTTCGTCGGATGCAGTGCAAGTCGGTGAAGCACCATGTCCTCGCTGCCGGTGTTTTGCGCGCGCACGGCTAGCGAGGCACCCCCGTCTGCAGCAGCCCCCACGGTGGGCTTCGTGTCTGCGCCACGATCAACGTGACCGATGTAGTCCGCATGGTACGGTGTGATCGGGTAGCGGTGCGGAACCACGTCCGGATGCGACACCAGAGCATTCGCGGCATTTTCGATCGTGCGACAGCGCGCTTCACGCCCCTGCGCGCGCTGTGGATTGACGCTCACGGTGATGAATGAGCGCAGTGAAGCGACTGACTTGAGGTGCGACGGCGCCTCTCCTGAAAACTGCGGGGCGGCGCCGAGATGGGCGTGCAGCGGGTCCTTGGCGTTGCTGAATTCGCGGGCCGCCGCTCCGGGATCGAGCGGCTCGATACGGATTTCCTGCGGGTAGAACGAGGGATAGTACGGCACCTCATGCCCGGCCTGCGCCGCCGGTACGGTGGTGCACAGCAGCATCGCTGCGAGCGTGCCGCTTTGCATGAGGTGTCTGCGCACGGACATCACGACCCTCGAGGCAACGCCGGCCTTGCAACAAACCGACCACGCCCTCGCGGAACGAAGGCATGGTTGGTTGATGGGCAAGCTTCAGGCCACCTGTGGCCAAGTCTCCTTGATCCAATTGTAGGTCGCAGTCGGATCGTTGTGCGAGGTGCCCGGCTTCGGCCAGTTCGGCGGCGCCGTGATGTTGCGGATCGGGATCGTGATCATCCTGCCCGGATCGAGGATCTGGAACGGGTACTCGGCCACGTTCTTGCTGAAGCCGGTCACCGCGTCCTTGTAGCCCTGGTGATTGTCGGGCCGGATATAGAGATAGCCCGCCGCGGTCTCGAAATACATGCCTTCGAGCTGGCTGATGATCGCCTCTTCGTCCGGCCAGCCGCCGACGAGCCTGTTCGCTTTCTCGACCGCGGTACGGTACATATGAAGCGTGTGGTACGCGCCATCCGACTGGAAGTTTGGATACTCGTTCCAGCGCTTGAAATACTTCTCCACGAAGGTCTTGTTGGCCGGCCAGCGATTTCCCGGCGGAAAGGTGAAGTAGTAGTTGGAGTGGACGCCAGCGATGACACCTTCCGGGTGATCCTTGCCGATGGCGTGCGGCGCTACGCCGAAGGCGATCGTGCTCGCGAACTTGGCATTATTGAACATGCCATAGCGCAGCGCTTGTTTGTAAAGCGCCACGTAGTCGCCGCCCCACACCGACGACACGATCAGGTCGGGGTTCGACGACATCGTCTTTGTGATATGCGCTGTGAAGTCGGTCGTGCCGAGCTTCGGCCACCCTTCCGACACGACCTCGGCGCCGGGCACCATCTTCTTGTAGGCGATCATGAAATGGTCGAAGGCGTTGCGACCGTAAGAGTAGTCGGGATGGATATGGGCGATCTTCTTTGCGGTCGGCCAAGTCTGCGCCGCCGCGACCGCGCAGGTCACGCCGTCGGCCGACTGGATGTTGGTGATGCGGAACGCGAACTTCGGGTTCGGCACCGCCTTGTCCCACAAGAAGTCGGTGCAACCGTCAACGAAGATGGTGAGCAGACCGAGCTCCTCGGCGACCGGTCCGAGCGCGGGGGTATTGCCGCTCGATATGACGCCGGTGAACATGTCGATCTTCTCGGAGAGCTTCATGCGGCGAAGCTCTTTGACGTTGGCGTCGGTGCCGGCGTTCTCGTCCGCCGTGATGGTCTCGATCTTGCGCTTGCCGAGAATGCCGCCCTGCGCATTGATCTCCTCGGCGGCCAGGATATGGCCCTTGAGGGAGGGATCTCCGAGCACCGCGGCGGGGCCAGTGAGGAAGGTCATATGACCGAACTTGAGCGGGGTGGAGGGAATATTTCCCTTGGGTGGCCCGCCGACCTGCGCCACGGCCGGAGCTATCGGTGGCACTGAAGTTGCCGCCGTCGCCCCTACCATAATACCAAGGCTATTCAGGAAATTTCTGCGATTCACTTGCTGCGTCATGGACCGTCCTCCCTGTCGAGGGTCGGGTGCGACGCTCCCGCCACGCGCGGAGCACACATCTCCGGCCGCTTCGTGGCTTGTTACAACATGCTAGTCCCGCGGCGCCTCCGAGTAAATCAGCTTCCGCCGACTCTGAGCGCAGTCGGCTGTCGCTCCGGGCCGTGGCTAGGGCCCGGGTTTGTAGGCAAAGGTCATGTGACAACAAATCGCGCCGACGATCGGCGGTTGCCGCTTGTTGTGTGAATCGGCGCCCAGCACTAATCCTGCAGATGCGAAGTCGATCAAGCACTTAGGGCGCCGATCAGCGTCCGGACCCCCACACCGGATAACACGGCGCCAGATCGGTGCGTTCCATCTGCCCGGCCACGTGTTTGGCCTCGATGCCGGCTCGACCCATCGCCTGACGGCCGAAGGGATCGCGGATACGACCGTCCGGCTGGTCAAGCGCCGCAGCTTAGAGGCCGCCGCTGGATCGAACGTGCAGGTTGCTCACAACCTCTGGACCATGACCGCAGGCGATCTCCGGCACGCCGAAGACCCTATGCTGCTTCTTGGTGCAAGACCGCGATGGAAAAGGTTGCGACTTTCCTGCTCGAAATGGATCGCCGGCTCGCCAAGACCGGCATGATGGCCCTGCCGATGTGCCGCCGCGATATCGGCGACTATCTCGGTCTGACGCTCGAAACCGCGTCGCGCGCGCTTTCTCAACTCAGCGACCAGGGGGAGAATTTTGATCAGCGAACTTTCGTCGGCGGGTTGTTGCCGCTGCTTGGGCGTGAAGCTGGATCTTTGTCCGCCGGACAGTTGACTCATCTGGGGTCTCCAACCCGGAGGCTACGATACCAAGCGCGGCGCGATTAGCTCGCGGACAGCACCATACGGTCTGTCACACATCGTGGGATGTCGCCGACGTTGTACTTGCGCTTGCGAAAGCAATGAGAATACCGTCCGGCGTGAGATGGAAGCCTGGAGCATGTGGGTCCGCGGAGCAAGCCACCCTTGAGTACGCAAACCGGGATCTTCCGGCGCCTCGTACGCGACCATATGCGACCGCCGCCTGTTCGTGTTGCACCGAGCACGACGGTGGGCGAGGTCGTAAGCCTGATGACGGCGACGCCCGCGTCCTGTGCTGTCGTCATCGATGGTGCGGGCCGCCCCAGGGGCATCGTGACGGAACAGGACGTCGTGCGCCGGATCGCGTGGCGTACGGAGCCCGATCAAGGCGTCGAGTCGGTGATGACGTCGCCGGTCGTCGTGACGGGGGCCGACGACTACCTTTTCCAGGCCGTCGCCTTGATGCGCCGTAGCAAGCTTCGGCATGTTCCCGTCGTGGACTGGAGCGGAGCGATGATCGGCATGCTCGCCCTGGACGAAGCGCTCGCCTCTTTGTCGAGCGAGAGTATGTCGCTCATCGAGCAGCTCACGCACGAGGAGAGCGTCGAGGGCCTGCACCTCGTAAAGGAGGCGCAGGCCCAGCTTGCCAGCGCACTGTTGGACAACAACGTTCCGGCGCCGGAGGTGCAGTCGCTGCTCACGGAAATCAACAACGATATCCATCGGCGTGTCTTGAGACTAGTCGACGGAATGCGCCCGCGTAGCGTCCGACCTTGCGATCGCAAGACTCGCCCGCAATTCGTCCACCGCCGCTCTTTGCTTCGACATCGCCGCGACCGTAAGATCCCGAGCGAGTCGCGCCAGTACCTGCCCCTTTGCGACGACATGGCCCTCATCGACCGCGATCTCGGTCACAGTCAAGCCGCCGACCTCCGAGCTGACCGATATCTCACGCCAGGCGACGACGTTTCCGGTGGCGGTAATGGTCCTGGTGAGCTCAGATTTCTCGACTGATGCGGCGATCACCGTCATTGCCGCGGACGGGTCCTGCCCATGGGCAGCAGAATGGAGAAACAGGAAGGCCGCGATGGCAGCGATCCTCATGCGCCTGCGTTCGGTAACGGCAATCATTCTGCACCTTCCTCTGCGCTCTCTGTCAGCCGGAATCTTGTTTCGCATTTCGGCGATCGGCCGGCAGACGTCCGGTTAGAACGATAGCTTTGCTCGGGTAGAACAATTCGTGTCGAAGTGTCTCGGCGGGAAGCCGATTCATGTCGAAATATTGCTGGATCGACTGGAAGCCGCAATTCGTTACGAATCGTGGCTTCCATCGATCCCACTTCTCTGTAGAACATGCTTTCCGCAGCCATCCACGAACGACGGCCATGAGTGAACAAACGCCACAAATTCTTGTGGTCGACGACGATCCCGAGATTCGAAAACTGCTCGCCCGCTATGTCGAGGGACAGGCATTCCGTGTTCTGCTGGCATCGAGCTGCAGCGAACTCCGCGAGCGCCTGACAACCGATCGGATCGATCTTGTCGTTCTGGACGTGATGCTGCCGGACGGGTCTGGTCTTGATGCATGCAGAGACCTGCGGGCGAAACGGAACACCATCCCGGTCATTCTTCTGACGGCCCTCAAGGAAGATGTCGATCGTATCCTTGGTCTCGAGATGGGAGCCGACGACTATCTCGGTAACCCGATCGAACGGTTCTTCAACAAGATCAAGCAATGTCGGCGTATCGCGACCCGATATGACAAGCTCGCAGCCAACTACCTGGCGTTCGCCAAACTCGCATCAATCCGCATTTGGCTACGCGCTAATGAGTCCACGCCTAGCTGTTGAGTGAACACGTGCCGCACCATCTTTCGAAAGCGGAGGGTCACGCTTTCGGATCGTGTCGCCTGCGCTAGCTTGATGTCAACTTGACACATGCATTCGCGAGACCCGATTGCGACGCGCTATTTTGTGATCGCAACAACCCGAAGGTTGTTTGTCGTACCAGCCTGTCCGAAGGGTATGCCGGCGACCACGACGAGTAGGTCCCTGCTCGCTGCAAACTTTTCTTCGCACGCGAATGTGGTCGCGCGCTGAACCATCTCCTCGTAGCTCTGCACGTCCTCGGACAGCACGCTATGTGCACCCCAAAGCAGACAGAGGCGACGGGACACCTCGCGGCTCGGAGTGATTGCCAGGATCGGCAAGCTCGGCCGCTTGCGGGCGACGCGGGCGGCTGTGGTTCCGCTCGACGTATACGCGACGATCGCCGCGGCGTGGACGACCGAGGCGAGGTCTGCCGCGGCGGTGGCGACTGCATGCGGCGGCGTCTGCTCTTCGCTGGGCTGCGTCGCCTCGACGATCGAGCGGTACATCTTGTGCTGCTCGGTGCTCCCGATGATGCGATCCATCATCGCGACCGTCTCGCGCGGATAGCGGCCTGTGGCAGATTCTGCCGACAGCATCACAGCATCCGCGCCATCGTAAATGGCGGTTGCGACGTCGGAGACTTCGGCGCGTGTGGGCGTGGGCGCCGCGACCATGGAGTCCAGCATCTGAGTTGCGACGATGACAGGCTTTACGGCCAGGCGGCACGCGCGGACCAGTTCCTTCTGGCGGCCGGGCACATCCTCATCTGGAATTTCAACGCCGAGATCGCCGCGCGCCACCATGATGGCGTCGCAGAGCTGGATGATATCGTCGATCCGCTCGAGAGCTGCGGGCTTCTCGATCTTGGCCATCAGGCCGGCACGGTCGCCGATCAGGCTTCGCGCCTCGATGACATCGGACGGCTTCTGCACGAAGGACAATGCGATCCAGTCCACGCCGAGCTTGAGACCGAACTCGAGATCGGCGCGGTCCTTTGTCGTCAGCGGCGAAAGATCGAGTACTGTTCCCGGCAGATTGACGCCCTTGTGGTTCGAGATCGAGCCCCCGACGATGACTATGGCGTCGATAAAATCGTCGCCGACACCCGCGACGCGGACGCGAACCCTGCCGTCGTCGATCAGCAAATCGTGGCCAGGGGCGACGGCTGCAAAGATCTCCTCATGCGGCAGCGGAATGGATGTCCGGTCGCCCTCCGATCCGGTCAGGACGAAACGGATCGTCTCCCCAGCTTCAACCGCAATCTTGCCACCGCGCAAGGCGCCGACGCGGATCTTCGGGCCTTGCAGGTCCATCAGGATGCCGATCGGCCGCTTGACGTCCTGCTCCAGCTTGCGGATCGCCGCATGAACCCTGGCGTGATCATCCTGTGTCCCGTGGCTGAAGTTCAGGCGAAATGTATCGACACCCGCGAGAAATAGCTCCTTCAGCATATCCGGGGAAGAGCTGGCGGGGCCAACGGTTGCAACAATCTTGGCTCGTCGATGACGACGCATGGTTCACCTCGATCTTTCCGTGGGGGTTTCTCGGTCAACCTGCTTCAAGCAGATCAATTGCGGAGTGTCCGATCATGAACGCACCCGATCATGAAGCGATTATGATCTTGATACCCAACCGCTCGATCGCTTTTGCATCCGCGTCGGCAAGACCATCGTCGGTGATGAAGGCATGGATCAAATCGAGTCCACCGAGCCGGGTGAAAGAATTCCTATTTACTTTGGTGGAATCAGCGACGAGATAGACCTCATTCGAAGCCTTGATCATCGCTTGCTTGATCGGCAAGTCGGCGAAACTGGGATAGGTCAGGCCCGCTTCCACGGAAACACCGGCGGTAGCCAAGAAGAGCTTCGACGCGAAGATGTTCTCCAGATACTGCGCGGACTTTTCGCCGCTCAGCGATAGAGTCGGCGCCTTAAAGTGGCCACCAGGCATGTGGACTTCGAAGGAAGGAATGGCGCCGAGCGTGAGAGCAATATTGAGCGCGTTGGTGATGACCGTCAGGCTTTCCCGCTCGGTTAGATGATTGGCGACCTCCGTCGTCGTCGATCCGGCGTCCAAGATGATCGTCTCATGATCGTGAACTAGGCCAGCCGCGACTTTACCGATCTTTCGCTTCCGATCCATATTGGCAAGATGTTGAAGAGATAAGGTCTGCACCTGGTGCGGAACAGAATTCAAATAAGCGCCGCCGTGGTCGCGAGTTATAAATCCATCCTGTTCCAGGCGTTCGAGGTCCTGTCGTACAGTAACTTCTGAGACACCGAAGGCCGCGCTTAGGTCCCGCACCCTGGCGCTGCCTTCCTCCTGAAGCCATTCGAGAATCTTCGATCGGCGAGGCTCTGCAAGCAGGGCGCTACGAGGTTCCGCAGCGTCGCCCGATGCAGTTCGCCGCACCGCCTTCGGCGGCGTCCGCCCGCTCGCAGACAACTTTGTCCTACCCGCCATCGCTCTTTTTTCCCAGGAAACGAAGGATTTAGCCGCGTTTTCGCCGATTCGAATCCACGCCGGCCACCGGCCAGTGTCTGTCGGAGTGGGCAATTCGAGGACGGCAGAGTCATCGTAGAGATAGCCCGGTTGAGGCCTTCGGCCAAGCGTCATCGGAAAATAAAAGAACAAAATCGAAGAAATTCGAAAGCCAATATTGACGAAATGTAAGAATTCGTGCTTCTGTTCGACAAAATACGAAACAATCGGCGCTGGGATTTCCCGCCTCGAAGGGAGGAACCCGATGCGAGCCTTCAAGAAGCCCGTCACGCTCGGCCTGGTCGTTGGCAGCAGGCTCTTCTTTAACGGCGCTCCGGCCCTTGCGGCCCGCGAGCAGGCCGTTGCCCAGCTCGAAAAGCTTGGGATTGCGGTCAAAACCTTAGCTGCCGACGCTACCGACAACGGTGCTGTTCAGTCGCGCAAGGATGCAGCGCTTTATGGCGACTTTTTCCGGTCCCACCGGGATGACATCGACGGTCTTGTATTCCTGTTGCCGAATTTTGGAGACGAGGTGGCGGTCGCCGAATGCGTCTCCCGTGCCGCCCTCAATGTTCCGATCCTGCTGCAAGCGAGCAACGACGAAGTCGACAAGGTCGACGTCCAGCACCGGCGCGACGCCTTCTGCGGCAAGATCTCGGTCACCAACAACTTTTATCAGTACGGAATCCGCTTCACTGATACATCGCTTCACACGCTCGATGTCGATGGTGAGGTCTTCGGTGGGGATCTCGCCCGCTTCGCCGCAGTCTGCCGCACCGTTCGTGGACTGAAAAATGCGCGCATTGGCGCGATCGGCGCTCGTACGCCGCCGTTTCACACGATGCGTTACAGCGAAAAGCTGCTGCAGGCGTCTGGCATCACCGTCGTGACTGTCGATCTATCCGAAATCATTGCCGCAGCGTCGACGACGCTCTCGGAAGCCGATAGCGACGTCAAGGCGAAACTCGATGAGATCTTCGCTTACGGATCGATCCCCAAGACCATCAAGCGCGAGAACATTGCGAAGCAGGCCTGCTTTTCGATCGCTGTCGACCGCTAGATCGAGGAAAACGGATGCGACGCGTCCTCGATCCAGTGCTGGCGCAGCATTCAGGACAATTTCGGCTGCGCGTCTTGTCTTTCCATGAGCATGATGGGCGAGAAGCTCATGCCGAGCGCCTGCGAGGTCGACGTGATGGGCGCGATCTCCATGTACGCGCTCGCGCTTGCCTCCAAGGCTCCGCCAGCCATTCTCGACTGGAACAACAATTACGGCAGCGAGCGAGACAAGTGCGTCTGCACGCACTGCGGCAATTTTCCGAAGAGCTTCATCGGTGACACCCCAGAGATCTCCAATCTGGACGTACTCGGCGAGGTGATCGGTCGCGAGAAATGCTTCGGAGCCGTCAAGGGCAAGGTCAAGTCGGGTCCTATGACCTTCTGCCGGCTCTCGACGGACGATCGTCACGGCACGATCAAGGCTTACGTCGGAGAAGGGGCTTTTACGGACGATCCTTTCCCGATGGATGGTGGGATTGCGGTCACCACGGTTCCGAATCTGCGGTCCTTGCTGAGCTTCATTTCCCGCAACGGCTTCGAGCATCACGTCGCGATGGTGCGCGGCAAGCATGCCGCCATCGTCGAGGAGGCGATCGTCAATTATCTCGATTGGCCGCTTTATCGCCATGAACGGCCTGAGCCGGCCACCTCGCTTCTGGTTCGCTGAGCACCAGCACGATTTTCGGAGATTTTACGTGTCTACTTCTCATCCTCTCGCGGAATTGACGATTGCAAAGGCCCGTCAGATCCGGCGTCGTGCGCTCGGAATGGTCTACCGCGCCAAGCAGGGCCATCCGGGCGGCGATATGTCGGTCGCCGACATCCTGGCAACGCTCTATTTCGGCGTGCTTCGTCTCGATCCCGCCAGCCCCAACGATCCGAAGCGCGATCGCTTCATCCTGAGCAAGGGCCATTGCACCGGCGCACTCTATGCGACCCTGGCTGAGAAAGGCTTCTTTCCCGTCGAACAGCTCGACACGTATATGCAGCCGCTTTCGCGTCTGAACGGCCACCCCAATCGCAACTCCACGCCTGGCGTTGAGACCAACACGGGACCGCTCGGCCACGGCATGCCCGTCGCGGTTGGCGCCGCCATCGCCGGTCAGATCGACAACGCTGACTACCGCGTCTTCGTCGTGGTCGGCGACGGCGAGTTGCAGGAAGGGAGCAATTGGGAGGCGGCTCTCACAGCCGGTCACCGCAAGCTTGCCAACCTCACGCTTGTCGTGGATCGCAATGGCTTGCAGCAGGGCGCGCGCACAGAGGACACGGCCGCACTCGAGCCGCTGGCCGACAAATGGCGCGCCTTCGGCTGGGAGGTCGTCGAGGTCGACGGGCACGACCACGACGCCCTCCTGTCGATCTTCACCGCTCCCGCAACCGGAAGAACAAGACCTCTCTGCGTGCTCGCCCGGACGCACAAGGGGCAAGGAGTTTCGTTCATGCGCGATCAGGTTTCCTGGCATCACGGCGTTCCCAATCAAGCCCAGTACGAACTCGCACTTCAGGAGATTGGCCAATGAGCTCAGAAACCGCGGTGGCCGATCGTTACGATTGTCGAGAAGCGTTCGCGAAGACGATCGAAGCTCTGGCGGAGAATGACGAGCGGATCGTCGCGGTCGTCAACGACAGCGTCGGTTCCAGTAAATTGGTCGCCTTCCAGAAGCGATTTCCAAACCGCCTGATCAATGTCGGTATCGCGGAGCAGACCATGGTGGGCGTGGGAGCTGGCCTGGCAAATGGCGGCAAAGTGCCCTTCGTCTCCGGGGCGTCCTGCTTTCTGACGGCGCGTGCGCTCGAGCAGATCAAGGCGGACGTCGCCTACACAAACACCAACGTCAAGCTTTGCGGGATGTCGAGCGGCGTCGCCTATGGCGAACTCGGCCCGACGCACCACTCGATCGAGGATTTCGCGTGGCTGCGGCTTCTTCCGAATCTGACCATCATCGCACCTTCCGATCGTTGGGAGACCGAACAGGCCGTCAAGGTAGCGGCGGCCACCGAAGGGCCGTTCTTTCTCCGCATCAGCCGGATGCCCGTGCCCGATCTTGTTCGCCCCGCTGGCGCGGTCTTCCGTGCCGGAGCCGCCGAAACCATGAGGCATGGTCGGGATGCCGCGATCATCGCCAATGGCGTCATGGTCTCGCGCGCCATTGAAGCGGCGAACCAGCTCCTCGCGTTTGGGCTCGATGTTCGTGTCGTCAACATGGCTTCGGTCGCCCCGCTCGACGTGGAGGCGATCCGATCCGCGGCCGAAACCGGTGCGATCGTCACCGCAGAAGAGCATTCGGTGCGCGGCGGGCTTGGTGGCGCTGTGGCCGAAGTGGTGGCGACCTCATGTCCTTGCCGTCTGCGCATCCTGGGATTCCCCGGCTTTTTGCCGACCGGCTCTCCCGAATTCCTGCTGGAACGCTACGGTCTGACCGCAGACGGCATCGCTGCAGCGGTCCGTGAAACCTTCGAGGCGAGAAAAGCCGCATGACATCGGTTGTCCTCGCCATCGACCAGGGCACGACGAACACCAAGGCGCTCCTCATCGACGCTTCGGGTACGATTGTCGCACGCGCCTCGGTGCCGGTGGCGGTGACTCATCCCAAGCCGGGTTGGGCCGAACAGTCGGGCGAGGCGATCTGGCGATCGGTTCAGGCGGCGGTCAGCGAGTGTTTGACGATCCGGCCCGACGTCAAGCTCGCGTCCATCGGTATTACGAACCAGCGGGAATCCGTGTTGCTCTGGGATCGCAAGACCGGCGAGGCGCTGGGTCCTTGCGTTACCTGGCAATGCCGACGCTCGGCCGAGCGACTTGCGTCGCTGCGCCGCCCCGATGTGGAGGCGCTCGTAGCAAGCAAGACCGGGCTTGGCCTCGACCCGCTCTTTTCCGCCGCAAAGATTGGCTGGCTGCTCGATAACGTCCCCGACGCGCGGGATCGCGCGAAGGCCGGTAAAGTCTGCGCCGGGACCATCGACTCCTGGCTTCTTTCCAAACTCACCGGCGGCGTGGTGCACGCCACCGATTTCAGCAATGCATCTCGCACGCAGCTCTTCGACATCCAGCGACTGTGCTGGGACGAAGAACTTGGCCGGCTGTTCGATGCGCCGATCGAGCTGCTGCCGGAGACCTTGCCTTCTGACAGCGCCTTCGGCGTGACGATCTCCCAAGGCGCGATACCCCAAGGAGTGACCGTCGGTGCGATGATGGGGGATTCGCACGCGGCGTTGTATGGCCACGGCATTCGCGCGCCGGGAGCTGTGAAGGCTACCTATGGCACCGGCTCCTCGCTGATGACGCTCACCGAGCGGCCCATCATGTCGCGCAATGGCCTCTCGTCGACGATTGCGTGGGGTGCTGGCGGAAATGTCGCCTATGCTGTCGAGGGTAACATTTCGGTCTCGGGGCAAGCCGCAGCGTTTGCGACGTCGTTGCTCGGGTTACCTGACGAAGCTGCGTTGGCGCAGTTGGCGCAGACGGTGGATTCCAGCGATGGCGTCTTCTTCGTACCCGCCCTTGCGGGTCTTGGAGCCCCGCATTGGCGTGCCGACGTCCGGGGTCTGTTCACCGGCATGTCGCTCTCGACGCGGCCCGCACACTTCGCGCGAGCTACCCTGGAGGCCATCGCCTTGCAGATCCATGATGTTTTCGTTGCGATGCAGGCCGATCGCGGCATGCAGCTATCCGCCTTGTCGGCCGACGGTGGCGCTTCGCACAACGACCTCCTCATGCAGATTCAATCCGATGTTCTGCAAAGGCCCGTTCGTCGGAGCCGAGTGGCCGAACTCAGCGCGATCGGCGCCGGGATAATGGCCGGAATCCGCGTGGATCTCTGGAGTGAAGAGCACGCTCTCTCTCGATTGATCACGGAGGCCGATGTTTTCGCTCCGGGAACGGGAGAGGATCGGCGTGACCGGTTGGTTGCAGGATGGCGATCGGCAATCGACCAGGCCATCGCCGGCACCCGCGAAACAGAAAGGCGCGATGCGTGAGAGCTTGCCCTCGTCGCGGCGGGCGGGAAGCGGTCGAGCAGATCAAGAAAGGCGTTTTCCGAAGAAACTAAATCAACAGGAGGAGACTATGCGAACTTTCAAGTTTGGAATGGCTGCGGTCGGTGTTCTTACGTCTCTGATGACGGCGAGCGTAAGCGCGGAAGAGTTGGTGATTTGGACACGCACGAATGGCGTAGCCGAAGATAAGGCGTTGAAGCAGATCTTCTCGCAATTCGAGGCGGCCAACCCGGGCGTTACCATCAAAATGGAGACGCGTTCGGTTGATGAGCACAAGTCTGCTCTTCGCATCGCCGCTGCGTCGAAGGCCGGCCCCGACATCTACTACATGTGGGCAGGTCCCGGTCTCGGCGGCGAGTTCGTGAAGGCCGGAATGAGTGCGCCGGTCGACGAATACTACGCCAAGTACAAATGGAGCGATCGGCTTCGTCCGTTGGCCGACGCCTACACAACGCTCTATCCGCCGAACAGGCACGGCGTACCGTACCAGTTGAATGGAGAAGCGCTTTACTACAACAAGGAGCTGTTCAAGAAGGCCGGCATCACGCAGCCGCCGCAGTCCTACGACGACCTTCTGGCCGCCGCCGGCAAGCTTAAGCAGGCCGGCATCCCCGCAATTGCATTTGGCGGCAGCGTGAATTGGCACGTCATGCGCCTGATGGACGTTCTGCTCGAGACGAAATGCGGCGCTAAAACGCACGATGCGCTCAAGGCAATGACGGTGAAATGGAGCGAGACCGCGTGCGCGACCGACTCCTTCAACGAGTTCCATAAGTGGACGAGCGAATACACCCTGAAGCCCTTTATGAGCTACGACCAGACTCAGGCACGCAAGCTGTTCGAGGCCAACCGCGCTGCGATGATGCTGGAAGGCGATTGGATGGCGAACCAACTGCGCACGGAGACGAAGACCCCTCAGGATTACGGCGTCTTTCCGTTTCCGACCGGCACCGGGCGTCTCTACGGTTTCGGCGTGAACTACTACATCAATCCAAAGGGGAAGAAGGACCTCGCCGCGAAGTTCATGGACTATTTCGTCTCCGACAAGGTTCAGCAAGAGAACCTGGGATCGTTCGGACCGCTGGGTGTCAACAAGAACGTAGTGCCGAAGAACCCGGACGACTTCGACAAGGCGTGGTTCGAACTGTTCGACAAATACAAATCGAGCTTCGTCAACGGAGACCAGGGCTTTCCGTTGGACGTAACGACCGAATATTTTCGGGTCATTAACGCGATAGCGAGCGACACGCTGGAGCCCGGCAAGGCGGCTGCGACGTTGCAGTCATTCATCGACAAGAGAGGCTGAACTGTGGTGTCCGTCACGTCAAATAAGGCCTATCCGTTCAAGCGGAGTTGGCGGGATGGACTAACGTCGCCGCAGGCGCAGGGCTGGATACTGCTCGCGCCTGCGCTCGCGATCTACCTCGGGTTCGCGATGTACCCAATGGTCGAGGTGTTCGTTCTGAGTTTCCAGAAGTGGAATGGGCTTTCACCCACGCGTCCATTCGTGGGCTTTGCGAATTATGTGTTCATCTTCAGGGACGACCCCGTCTTCTGGATGGCGTTGCGCAACACCGTAAATTGGACGGCGCTCGCCGTCGTGATTCCGCCGTTCATCGGCTTCCTTCTTGCCTTGGCGTTGAACCAGGCGCTGCCCGGACGGAACGCACTCCGAGCGGTGTTCTACCTGCCGGTCGTGATCGCGCCGATTGCGGTCGCAACGATGTGGAAGTGGATGTACGACCCGTTTTTCGGGTTGTTCAACACACTCCTGACCGATCTTGGACTTCATTGGCTCATCGCCGACTGGCTGGGCGACAGACGGGTCGCGCTCTACTCGATCTTCGCCGGATACGTCTGGCAGCACGCTGGATTTTCGATGGTCCTGTTCCTCGCCGGGCTACAGGGCGTCTCGGATTCCTTGATCGAGGCAGCGCGGATGGACGGCGCGACCCGATTTCAAGTGCTCAGATACATAATTCTTCCGGCCCTCCGCACGACGACCACGGTCGTGATCGTGCTCTCCTTCATCCAGTCGTTGCGGGCGTTCGACATCGTCTATGGCATGACGCTCGGAGGGCCTGCTCAATCGACCCAGATGCTGGCCTTGTGGGCTTTCACACAATCGATGCAGATCCACGATTTCGGAAGAGGATCTGCAGTGGCGGTCGTGCTGCTTTTGATCACGATAGCGATCATCGTTCCATATCTCCTGTGGAGGGCAAGGATCGACAGGATGCAAGGAAGAAGCGCATGAGTGCCGGCGCATCTCCGTTCAGGCAAATGGGCAGCGATCGGGTGGATCCGGTACTGGTCATGCTGTGGATCGTGCTGATAGTTCTGGCGGCCATTTGGATCGCGCCGGCCGTATTCATCGTGTCGACTTCTCTGAAGTCAACACAGGAGGTGATGAGCGGCAGTGCATTCGCGGCTCCGACCGAATTTTACTGGCAGAATTACGCCTCGGCTTGGGAAAGAGGTCGGTTCAGCACCACATTCCTCAATAGCGTCATCGTTACCTTTGTGAAGGTCCCTATTGGTTTGGCCTTCTCGGCGATGGCCGCCTATACTCTCGCGCGGGTGCGCCTCCCCGGCAAAAAACCACTCTTTGCGATGTTCGTATTCGGAACGATGCTGCCCTTTCAGGTCATGCTCGCGCCGCTCTTCTCCGTTGTGAACAGCATCGGCGCGATCAATACCTTCATCGGTCTGTGGCTTCCGTATATCGCGTTTGGCGTGCCGTATCAGGTCTTCATTCTGCACGGGTTCTTCAAAGAGGTACCCGAAGAGTTGAGCGAAGCGGCGATCGTGGACGGCGCGTCGCATTTCACGATCTTCCGGCAGATATTCCTGCCGATCTCCCTACCCGTCCTCGCAGCCCTTTTCATTCTTGATTTCGTGGCGACCTGGAACGAGTTCGCGATGGCGCTCGTGATCCTGCTCAACAACAAGAATTGGACGCTGCCGCTGGCGCTCATGGGATTTCAGGGCGAGTTCGGCAGCGACTACGGACCGCTCAACGCAGCCATCGTCACGACCGTCGTGCCGGCGGTCGTCGTCTATCTGATCTTTCAACGCTATTTCGTCGGTGGGCTGACCGCCGGCGCCGTCAAGGAGTGAGCGTGATGCCTCAAGTCGCCCTGTGGGACGTTTTCGAATTCGAGTTGGAAGGAACGGATCTTCCCAATCCGTTCATCGACGCGTCATTAAGCGCCGTATTCTCGTTGGGCAACAGGAAAGTGATTGCGAAGGGGTTCTACGATGGGGATCGGACGTGGCGAATTCGATTTATGCCGGACACCGAAGGCGAGTGGCGGTTTGTTACGGAGTCAAACCAGCCAGAACTGAATGGTAGCGAGGGTTCCTTCGTGTGTGGACCTGCGCGGCCGGGCTTCCATGGACCGGTGCGGGTCAGAAATCAGTTTCACTTCGCTCACGCGGACGGAACACCGTATTTCCCGTTCGGCACGACCTGCTATGCCTGGACGCATCAGCCTCTCTCGATGCAGGACCAAACTCTGGATACCCTTCGTCATACGCGGTTCAATAAAATCCGCATGGGCGTATTCCCAAAGCACTACATCTACAACGATAATGAGCCGCTGATGCCGATGTTCGAGGTCGGTGACGACGGCAAGGAGGATTTCGACCGTCCCAACCTCTCTGCCTTCCGTCATCTCGATGCGCAGGTTTCGAAACTCCGAGAGATGGGCGTCGAGGCGGACATCATCCTGTTCCATCCCTACGACCGCTGGGGCTACTGCGCGATGGGCGAGGAGCGCGATACGCGGTATCTCCGCTACGTCGTGGCGCGTCTATCGGCCTATTCCAACGTTTGGTGGTCGCTCGCGAACGAATATGACTTTCTGCTTGACGCTAAGCCGGTCGAATACTGGGACCGCCTGTTCCATGTCGTGGAGGAGTGCGATCCCAATCGGCATGTGAAGTCGATCCACAACGGCAATCCAAGCATGAACTTCGACCACCGGAAGCCCTGGGTCGATCACGTATGCATCCAGAACTGGGACGTGAAGCGAACGGCTACCTGGCGCGATACTTGGGGGAAGCCGGTCATCAACGACGAGCCCGAGTACGAAGGCGACATTCCGCGGCCGTGGGGCAATATATCGGCGCAGGAACTAGTCAACCGCTTCTGGATCACGGTGATGCGGGGCGGCTACGCCGGTCACGGCGAAGCATTCATGCATCCGGAGGATTTGCTGTGGTGGGCGAAGGGTGGCGTGCTCCGTGGCGAAAGCTGGAAACGGATCGGATTCTTGCGCGATCTGCTCGAGCAGGACGTGAAGCGAGGCCTCACGCCGTACACGCCCGCGAATTCCCGCGGGGAATTCAACCGCGTTTCCGGCGCTCACGACGGCGGCGTCAGATACCTGTATTTTGGAGAGCATCAGCCTCGCGAATGGGCGGTCGGGCTACCGATGGAGGACGGCGATTACGACATCGATCTGATCGATACCTGGGAGATGACCATCACGCCCTTGGAGAAGGCGCCACTTCCGGTCTCGCCGGCTCTGCGTGGTCACCTCGGCGTCGTGCACAATGCTGAGCCGGAGGCAGCCTTCGGAATCCGCTTGCCCGGAAAGCCATGGCAGGCAGTCCGAGTGCGCACCCGAAAGTAGCACCGCGAGGGCTCCTGGGCGCGATGGGCTGGCCATTGCGCCCTTCCACGTTCTGGTCCATACCGCCCTTTCCTATCGAAATCCGAAGGCAGTATGGAAGATGGCGCATTCAATTCCCGAAGTACTGAAAGCTTTTGGCGCTGGTGAAATCGTGGTCGTGACCGACGACGACAACCGCGAGGGCGAGGGCGATTTGATCGTCGCTGCGTCGCTTTGTACTGGTGAGAAGATGGCCTTCATCGTTCGGCACACTTCGGGCATTGTGTGCGCACCTGTCACCAGCGAAGACGCCCGTCGGCTCCGTCTGGACCCGATGGTAGCGCACAATGATTCCAATTATTCGACGGCGTTCACGGTTTCGATCGATTACAAGCCGGGCATGACCACGGGCATCTCGGCCGAAGAGCGCACCGCATCGTGTCGCGCACTCGTCAATTCAAATGTCGGTCCCAACGATTTTGCTCGACCAGGCCACATTTTCCCGCTCATTGCTCGGGATGGCGGCGTATTGTTGCGCTCCGGTCATACCGAAGCGGCCATCGATCTCTGCAGGTTGTCGGGCCTACCGTTGGTCGGTGTTCTCAGCGAGCTGATGAACGATGACGGCACCGTCATGAAGGGCGCACAAGTAACTGCCTTTGCCGAGAAGCACAATCTTAAGCATGTGACGATTGCGGACATGATCGCCTACCGTCAGGCGCGAGAGAAGCTCATCGAGAGGGTGTCGTCATTCACGGTAGACAGCCCAATCGGTCCGCTTGAAGGGCATGCCTACCGTTCGCCGTTCGACTCGATTTATCATCTTGCCTTGGTTTACGGAAATATCGGCGACGGTAGGAACGTGCTGACCCGCTTCCACAAACCTAACATTGTGAAGGATCTCTTCAGAGGCCCGCAAAGGGTGCTGAAAGCTCTGGAGCACTTTGAGAAACGGAAATCCGGCGTGCTGGTATATCTCCGAGATGGGGCTGCTGGTGTCCCGGTCGAACCCCTGGCGGATCAAACTTCGGCGGATGCCGATCGGAATAGACAATGGCGGGAGGTCGGCGTTGGTGCGCAAATTCTACGTGATCTGGGCGTCTCTTCGATCTGCAACCTTTCCTCATCCATCCATGAGTACAAAGGTCTTTCCGGATTCGGTATTGAAATAATGGGAAGCGAGCCTTTTGAAGGCTAAAGGCTATTGCAATCCATGCCGCACGAATACAGCGCTAGGAACGAGCGCCCGGATTTTGCGGCTCAATGCCCGGGTCAGCACGTCCTTTACGTAGGTCGAGGCTAAGCGACCATCGACCGGTCGGTTGACGCCGCTTACCCAGTGCGCCGCGTCGCTGGTGAGAAAGGCGACCGCCGGTGCGATCTCGTCGCTGAGCATGCGGGCCACGGGTGCCGGCACCATCATTTCCATCGGCGCAACCGCGTCGCACCGGGTGAGCCAAGAACGGCCGCATTCGCTCCGGACCTTGTCGGTGCGGATCGTGAAGGGCTTGCCGATCAGTCGCAGCATCTGGCGGGTGAGGCGGCTGGCGCTTGAGGCGCAGTGGACGCCAGGCCGTAGCCATTATCTATCGCATCCCAGCCGGCCTGTTTGACGCAGTCAGCGTATTCTGCGCCGGCATCACCGAGTTCGGCCTTCATTGTGTGAGAGGCCTCCCTGGCACTTTGTGACACGGCCCCTTCCCTCACGCGTGACTTCGAGCGTCGCAAGCGTGATCGGCAGCTTGAAGCGCCGGCGTCCCGAACCCAGTTATCGCGCCGCATAGTACTGAAAAATCGAGAGTTCTGGCTTCATTCGACGCCGGTTATATCCGTTCGTTCCTGACGTAGTCGGGGTCATTCCGGGGTTGGCACTTGATGCAGAAATAGGTTTTCGACCAAAGCATTTCGGTTGATTGCGGGGCATGCAACCATCTCAAATTGCTTTTCAGGCGGTTGCTTAAGCGGTTGGAGTTGCCCTCCGAAAGCAGAGGTCACACGTTCGAATCGTGTCACGTGTCTCCCTTTCCGCGCTGTCTAAAATCGATGGCGGAGAGGGAGGGATTGCCGCGCCGATCACAGAAAGTCAATAAAATCAGGCATTTCTTGCAAGCCCGATGAGGTCGTGTGTACCAGTCTTGTGCCCCAGGGTCGAGTGGTATGGGGGCTTCGCAACCTGCCCTATGCCGTCGCTGCTCCAGTCAAGGTTCATTCGCCACTGTCGTTCAAGACTTGAGCTTAACCCTGCGCAGGTTGAGCTCTAACTGGGGCTCGTTTACTCCAAGAAGCCACCGTTGCTTCCTAAGCACGTCTGGTCGATCCGGACGAAACTCCAGATCGAGGGCCGTGCTCGCGATCTGGCCATGTTCAATTTGGCAATCGACAGCAAGCTTCGCGGCTGTGACGTCGTCGCAATCCGGGTCGAGGACGTAGCCGCTGGCGGATACACGGCGGATCGCGCGACAGTGCGGCAAAAGAAAACCGGGCGGCCTGTCAGATTTGAATTGAGCAAGCAGACCCGCTTGGCTGTCGATGATTATCCTAAAGGCCACCGGGGCAAACGATCTGGCGAGTTCTTGTTCACCGGCCATCGCGGCCCTGCCCGTAGCATGACAACCCGCCAGTATGCCCGCCTCGTCTCCGAGTGGATCGGCAGCGTAGGTCTCGACCCGAGGCTTTTTGAGACGCATTCCCTGCGCCGCACTAAAGCGACCTTGATCTATCGGCGGACGGGCAATCTGAGGGCTGTCCAGCTCTTGGTCGGTCATCGCTCGAGAACCCGGAAGAGTGGTTAGACCCTGCAACGCCGCTCGAAGCGATTAAGCCGTTGACGTGAATGAATACCGCGCGCCATCAATCCCGCCGTAAATTATGTCCGGGAGAAGACATCGAAAAGATCGAGTCTCCGCCTTAAGCCGTTCCGTGGCGCAGATCACGATTGCGAGAGGCGAAAGCGATGCCGGACATGGTTGGTTGCGGGACCTCGTGACCTCCAACCATGGCAGAGATTAATCGAGACGCGGTGTGTCTCGAGGGCGCCTGAGACCGCCGCTGCCGGCTGTTCCGCATTCTGCGACACAGCTTGTCAGCTTTCGGGACTACGGCCCGGTCAGCCGGAACCTTACGATCATACTTTATAGGACAACGGAGATGATGCCGCGTCGAGGCGCGCGTACGACGGACGCGCCCGCCGGAGGCCCAGCTGCAAGGAAGAATGAGGATCAAGGGACTTTGATGGAAATCGGTATAGACAGCTTCGCAGCAATCCTCCCTGATCCAGTAACGGGAACGCTGCCTTCGGCAACAGATCGCGTGGCCAGACTCATCGAGGAGGTCGAGGTTGCCGACCGGGTCGGGCTCGATGTTTTCGGGATCGGCGAACATCACCGCGCTGAATTCCTTGATTCCGCTCCGACGGTCATTCTGGCCGCCGTCGCCGCCCGCACCAGCCAGATCAGGCTGACAAGCGCGGTGACGGTCCTGAGCGCGGCTGATCCGGTCCGTGTCTTTCAGGAGTTCGCGACCCTTGATCTCATCGCCAAAGGCCGTGCTGAAATCGTGGTCGGCAGAGGCTCGTTCGTCGAGGCCTTTCCGCTGTTCGGCATGAACACGCGGGACTATGACGACCTGTTCGCCGAGAAGCTGGACCTTCTGCTGAAGCTTGGCGAGAAGACCCATGTCAAATGGAAAGGTCGTTTCCGCCCGGCGCTTGACATTCAGGGCGTCTATCCGCGGCCACATCAGCCGCGACTGCCTATCTGGGTTGGTGTCGGCGGTACGCCGCAGTCTTTTGCCCGCGCAGGCGCGCTGGGACTTCCGCTCATGGTTGCGATCATCGGCGGCAGCTTCGACCGCTTCCGCCCGCTCGTCGACCTTTATCGCGATACCGGCATCCGCGCCGGGCACAGCCCGGACAAGCTCACGGTGGGTGTGCATGCGATGGGTTTTGTCGGGGAGACCACGACGGCTGCCAAGGACGCATTCTTTCCAGGCTGGGCTCATCTGACGACGAAGATCGGCCGCGAACGCGGCTGGATACCGCCAACGCGCGAGCAATTCGAGCAGATGGCAAATCCGGGAGGCGCCTTTTTGATCGGTGATCCGGCAACAGTCGCTGCCAAGATGCGGCATGCGAGTGAAGTGCTTGGCGGCGTCTCGCGCATCACCTTCCAGATGAGCACTGCATCGCTTGAGACGGCAGCGATGAAGCGGTCGATCGAACTGCTCGGCATTGAAGTGGCACCTATTATTCGCGCGACGCATGGAAAGAAACAATGATTGAACTTTTGATTGAGCAGCGCCGCAGAAATCTCGGCGGCGGTATGAGCGTCGGTCGCGTGCTGCCGTTTGCGAAGCGCAGAATGGTCGGGCCGTTCATCTTCTTCGACCATATCGGCCCGCTGGACCTTGTGGCAGGAATTGACCGCAGTGTTGATGTGCGGCCGCATCCGCACATTGGCCTGTCCACCGTCACCTACCTGTTCTCCGGCGAAATCATGCACCGCGACAGTCTGGGCTATGCGCAGGCTATCCGGCCGCAGGAAGTCAACTGGATGACGGCTGGCAGCGGCATCACCCACAGCGAACGTCTCGAGAAGGCACGGGCCATTGGCGATCATCTGCACGGCATACAGGCCTGGGTCGCGCTGCCGACCGCTGATGAAGAGAGCGCGCCATCCTTTACTCACTATGAGGGCAACGATCTGCCTTCATGGAGCGACGGGGGCGTTCACGGGCAACTCATCGCGGGTAGCGCTTATGGCCTCACCGCAAGCGCGCGGACACACTCGCCGCTTTTCTACGTCCACCTGGAACTGGAGGCACGCGCAACGGCGGAGATTCCGTCCGCCTTTAGCGAACGAGCGGTGTATGTGGCAAAAGGCGAAGTTGAGATCGGAGGTGAGCGTTTGGTCGCGGGGCAAATGGCCGTCCTGAAACAGGGTGCTTCTTCCGTTAGTGCGACGCAGCCTTCAACAGTGATGGTGCTTGGCGGCGAGCCGGTGGGCGAGCGTTTCCTCTACTGGAATTTCGTTTCCTCATCCCAGGACCGGCTTCGTCAGGCGAGCGCGGACTGGAAGGCCGGTCGCATGAAGCTCCCTGATGCTGACGATCAGGAGTTCATTCCATTGCCTGAAGGCGATCCGGCCAAGCCTTCATAGGACCATTCAGCCCACCGGACCTCATTATTTTGCTTCGCACTTCTCGGCCCCGGCCACGTCCGGAGCATTCTCAAAGCACTCGATCATCATCTCGGTGAGCACACGTATCTTGCGCGTCGGATGCTGCCCGGGTGGCCGCACGACATAAATACCTGCCGGAGGAATCGGGTAGCGGGTCATCACAGGGACGAGCGCGCCTGACTCGAGATGTTCTTTCATCAATCCATCAGGAAGAGCCGCAATTCCACGGCCTGCCACTGCTGCGGCAGTGAGGGCAATGCCGTTGTCAGCCTTGAATCGGCCTTGCGGATTGATTGCGATGATCTTATCGCCGTCGGACACCTGCCACGTTTCAGTGCCTTGCATAAGGGCCTGATGCGTAAGGAGTTCGTCGGGCGTCTCTGGTGACCCATGCGCCTTGATGTAGTCCGGACTAGCGACCAGTCGACCGTAGATCGGCCCGACGCGACGTGCGAGCAAATTAGAATCCGGCAGATGGCCAACACGGACACCGCAATCGAATCCCTCTGCAATCAGATCGACAAAACGATCGCTGTAGGACGCGTGTATGTGCAATCCGGGGTGGCGCCGCGCCATCTCCGCAAATATAGGCGCAAAGTGGATCGGGCCGAACGAGAGCGGTGCGGCGATGCGTAATCGTCCGCGAAGGTCACCGGCCGGCATGACCGCTTCCTTCGCAACATCGATTTCAGCGCAGACCCTGGCTGCATAATCGCGAAACGTAGTACCGGCCTCGGTGAGGGCGGCACCACGCGTTGTGCGCGAAAGCAACTGGATCCCGAGGTCTGCTTCAAGGCGAGCGAGCCGCCGGCTAACGATCGACTTGGAAACGCCAAGCCGGTGGGGCGGCCGGCGTTATTCCGCCGGCGTCGGCAACCTCCACGAATGTACGCAAATCTTCGGTGTCCAATGACGCGACCCACACTAGTGTTCCTGATTCTGCGACACGGTGTGACGCATAACGGTTCTACCGTAGCGCAAATGGCACTGGCAACATCTATCACTCATATCGTCGCACATGACGAATGCCTCTCGTAACGCTGACAACAGAAGGATTCTTATGACATTTCGCAACGGCCTCGACTCACTGCTTCGTCCTCAAGACTCGGTGCTCGTTCTGATCGATCATCAGCCGTATCAACTGACAAATTTAAACAGCCATGATCCGCACGCCGTGGTCAACAACGCGGCGGCGTTGGCCAAGGCTGCCAAGGCTTTTGGTGTTCCCACAATCCTCACAAGCGTCATCGCGGAACGGGGCGGTCTTATCTTTCCGCACATTACTGATGTCTTCCCCGGCCAGGAAGTGATCGACCGCACCTTCATCAACACATGGGAAGACAAGAAGGTCGTTGAGCCGCAAGCAACTGATCATCGCTGGTCTGTGGACCGAAATCTGCGTCGCAATGCCGGTTATCCAGGCATTGGGCGAAGGGTGGGACGTCACGGTCATCACTGATGCATCGGGCGGTACCTCGGTGGAAGCTCATCAGGTGGCTATCCAGCGCATGATTGCAGCGGGCGCGAATATGATGACCTGGCTGGCTTTGGCGGCGGAATGGCAACGCGACTGGGCCCGGACCAAAACAGCCGGCAAGATGACGGACATTCTTATTCAGCACAGTGCAGGCAGTGGCATTGCCTATCTGTGGGAGCAGCAATTGCTCAAGACACCTGTACCGAAGAGCTGACGACGAAGAAAAAGGAACGTGATGCTGTCGATAAATCGTCTTGGCAATCAAGGCGTTCGGAGGAGCGTTCCTGAAACTGCAACACAGTGTCACAAATATAGGGCTATCGCAGCCTATTCGGCGGCCACACAACAGCAATGAAGGGATCGCGGCGCCGCCGGGCGCCGCGATCGACCTAATTCCCAACAGCGCCGCAGAGGAAACAATGACGCCTGCAACCATTTTGCTTCGACGTCAGCTAGATGGCTGAGGCGGACCTGGGGCAGACGATCGGACCGGCGGTCGTCCTGATGGCGGCGGCCGTCGTTGCAGTACCGCTTTTTCGCAGGCTCGGGCTTGGATCGGTGCAGGGCTATTTTGCAGCTGGCGTATTCGTTGGCCCGTCGGTCCTCGGGTTTTTCACCGACACCAACTCCATTTTGCATTTTTCGGAACTTGGCGTGGTGATGTTCCTGTTCGTGATCGGACTGGAGTTACGCCCGCAGAAGCTCTGGACGATGCGTGGCCAGATTTTTGGTCTCGGTCTCGTCCAGGTTGCCGCAGCCATTGCGGTTGTTGCGACGACGAGCACTCTGGTGTTCGACCTTTCCGCCCCGGCCGCCTTCATTGCCGGATCAGGTTTCGTCCTTTCCTCGACCGCCGTCATCATGTCGGTCCTGCAGGAGCGCGGCGAGATTTCAGGCCCGGGAGGCCAGCAATCGGTCGCAATCCTTCTGTTCGAGGACTTGATGATCGTGCCCCTGCTGGCGGTCGTCGCTTTCCTTTCCCCGTTGTCGCACGAGCAGGCGCGCATCAGCGATGTCGCGATAGCACTCGGCGCGCTGCTGCTGTTAGGCGTATCACGCTGGCTCCTGAACCCCTTCTTCGCACTGCTGGCAAAGGCACGGGCCCGCGAAGTCATGACAGCCGGCGCGCTGCTGGTGGTTTTCGGTGCAGCGCTGCTGATGGATGCTGCCCGCCTCTCTATGGCGATGGGGACTTTCCTCGCCGGGGTGATGCTCTCGAGTTCGAGTTACCGTCACCAGATCGAGAGCGATGTCGAGCCATTCCGTGGTCTGCTCATGGGATTGTTTTTCCTCGCTGTTGGCATGTCGCTCAATCTCTCGGTCGTAGCGGCAGAGTGGCAACTGCTATTGGGCCGGAGGCAGATAGATGGGAACGCCCGGCGCGAGCTCAAACCAGGGCTGTCCGAGTTGGAGTTGAAAGCCGAGCCGCCATGCTGTCCACTGCGTCGCGGCCCACATCGTGATCAGCACGATAGTCAAGACCAGGGCGACCTGGCCCCAAAGTATTCTGGTTGCGGACATGGGATCGAATATCAAATGAGTCCGTAATCCTCAGACAAGCCATCCTGCCGTTTGCGAGTATTTTCGGATATCCAGGCGAGCAGATTGGTGCGTCAGTCGCCGAGCGTCGTAGAAATCGCAGCCCGCACGTATCGCGAAAGGTGTGAAAGCGGACTTAGCCCTGGCATCGGGCGAGATAGTTGTCCCCCTGTCGCCTGCCGGTGGCCTGGGACGCAGCGCTTAGCTTCCTTGCGGTCGGCAGGTTGATCGGGCAGCTCCAACAGACTGGCGGCGTGAAGCAAAGCTCGCCGACAATCGAAGAGCTGATGTCGGCTTCACTTCCAGTAGCGGACAGTCCAACAGAGTGTTGGAATGTCCGCTTCGTGCCAGGAACGGACATCGGAGATGCCTTCGAGACTACGCGCCAGGCTCTAGAATTCAGGGTCGATGAGCGGGAAAAATGCTGAAAAAGTTGACGATTTTCCCCAATAATTCTGCCAAATATTGGCGTTTCGACTTCGAGGTTTACCCGACGAATTCCGACGGCTTTGCGCGGGGAGTATCTGATGAACTCGAGCAGCAACGCAGATTTTTCGACAATACTAAACCGCATTCTTGATACGGCGGCGGACAATCTCAGGATCGCAAAGATTCTGGTTCAAATGGGTCTCGATCCCAACAACATCACCTACGATGCCCTACTCAACCGGCTGCTAGAAATTGTGCTGGCCAACATCACGCTTGCCAATATGTTCGCTGTGATTGGTGCCACCTTTCTTGTAGCTACGTTGCTGATGCATACAATGGTGCCGCTGCGCATCGCGAACATGGTCGGCTGTACATTCTTCGTCGTCTTTGGCGCGCTCTCCGGAAGCGTCGGGACTTTTATCCTGTATCTGCTTTTCCTGCCGATCAATGCAATTCGCCTCCGCCAAATGCTCAAACTGATCAAGAGGGCACGCATAGCCACAGAGGGCGATACCTCATTGGAATGGCTCAAACCTTTCATGACCGAGCGCAAATATCGCAAGGGCGACAAATTGTGCAGCAAGGGCGATGCAGCCAACGAAATGTTTTTGATCATCACCGGAAAATTCCTGGTCACCGAATTCAGCGTAGAGCTTCCGCCTGGAAGTCTGATGGGCGAGCTTGGCTTCCTGACGCCGAAAAATCGACGGACGGCGACGATCGAGTGCATCGAGGGCGGCGATGTGCTGACAATTGAGTATGATAAGTTGCTGGAGATTTACTTTCAAAATCCGGAATTTGGTTATTACTTCCTCATCCTCACCAGTCACCGCCTGCTGGAGAATAATGCAAAGCTTGAAGAAATCATCGCACAGAACAAAATCGCACCGCCGATTGCAGTCGCGAGCGGTACGGTTGAACTTTAGAGGATGCTGAGCGAACAAGCCGATGTCCGCTAATCTGATGGTCCGGCCGTGCTCCTGCCCCGCCCGCGATACGCTTTGCAGCGGCGGCCAAATGCTCTCGATGTCGCAAATGGGTCATTCGCGTCGATCCCGACGGCATCCCAGCACGTCTCCTTTAGCGCCGCCAACGGACATCAGCCCATGGCCCGCGTAAAGGTGCCAGGATCGGCCATCCCGAAGCGGTCGGCAAACGGCCCAAAGCAATTGCTTGATTATTATCAAGCGGCCGGCAGGAACTCACATCCCGATCCAGCTACTTGTACGCGACCGCACCGCCCGACAGGCCCGCCAGCGAGAGGAATCTTGAAGTCTCGAAATTCGGCCTGCGGGACGCACAATGCGTTGCACGATCACCGATCAAGGTTGGGAACCCATTCCTCCGCGGTTGAGTCCCAATGATGGGTGTCGTCGAAGTGTTTCCAAAGTGGCCGCCTTGGTTTGCTTTCACCCTTCTCCCGTTCTGCGTTCAGCGCGCTGAGTTGGACGACGAGCGCCCCAGCCATCATCACCCATTCGCGAGCGCTATATCGGGAGTTCCATTTGATTGTCGCGAGCATCGGATGCCTCCTTCAAAGTAAGAAGCCTTTGCCATCTTAGCCCGGGCCAAGAACACAGGGATGTAAAGTACTTCACAGTCAGCCAACATCTTCGGCATAGCCGCGGGCGATCCTATCAGGTCATGCGTCTGGCGGGGCTGCCAGAGGGCTAAGTGTCCCAGATCATGTCCTCTCTAACCGGACATCATCGGCGAGGTCGGGCAGGTCCGAAAAGTGCCAATAGCAGCCAATCGTTGAGAGATTGACCGGTTCAACCGGAGCTATTTCTTTCTCCCTGGCATGAAGCTCGGCTGCCAGGTCGCGGCCTTTTGGCTGGGCGCCGCGGCGATGACCTTGACCTTTTCTTTCTTGGGCTTCTTGGCTTCGCGGTTGCCTCGTTGCTGGCTTTTGGCCATGGCAGTCTCCTCCTATTTTTCCGCCGCCGTGACGCGGCCGAGATTTTCGCGGGCCCCTTCATGGTTGTCACTGACCCGGTATTTCAGTTTAGGCATGGGGGACGGCCACCGCGATCACCACCATTGCAAGCAGCAGCGGGATCATGACGGGCGGTACAATCCACTCGGCCAGGCGAAACTGCCGCAAGGGGATGCTCCTCCGCTTTGTGGCGGGAGCGCGCGCGGCCCTCAGTCACCGGTGGATGCCGTGGGAAACGCGGTGATGGCTGACCCTACGCTGACGTTCCAGCAATAGCGAACGCCAAAACGCTTCGCGCCGGCCGCGGCAAGAGCGCGCAGGAAGCGACAAGGAACTGCCTCCATTCGCCGCGCGGCAAGAAAGCGATGGCTATTGTGGCGGAGGGGGCGCATGCTCCTCTGCGGGCAGCGCCGGCGCCGGCACTTTTGCGAAAGGCAGGCGCGCATGACCATCCGTTCCCGACGTGAAGTCGTCACCTTCAAACATCCGTTCCGGATCAGGGGCATCGATCGCCTGTTGCCCGCCGGCGCCTACGAGGTCGTCACCGATGAGGAGACGATCGAGGGCCTTTCGTTCGCGGCGTTCCGCCGCGTCGCCACCATGATCAAGGTGCCGGCGGAAGGCTCGCGCGGGTTGGCGATGGAGGTGGTCTCGATCGGCCCGGTCGATTTGTCGGACGCGCAGCGCATCTACGCGAGCATATCCGATGGCTGACGAACCGCTCGACCTTGACAGCCATCGCGGCATGGCGGCGCAGAGAGCGACTGACATCCGCCGCGCGGTGGCGGAAGTCGAGACCCATGCGCGGGAGTTGCGCGAACGGCGGACCGAGATCGAAGATCACCTGCTGGCGTTTCCCGCCGCGTCGTGGCCGGAGGCGGCCGCCAAGGCGCGCTACGTCCTGAAGCTGTATGTCGCAGGACTGGCGCCGGAAGACACAAGGCATCGCGACCTCGTCGCGGCCATCCTCGAGGACTTTGTCCGGCTCACTGAGCAGGGCTGAGGCAAACGACGGCTGCGATCGCGGCGCCGCGTCTAAGGAGTAGGACATGACGCTCACGCACGGACGCTTCATCAGTTACGAATACGACAGGATGGTGGTCCTGTTCTCGATGCTCGACGGCAACAAGGAGATTCCTTGCGCGGTCTCGACCTCCGCCATGGATGACATGGAAGGTGTGGTGCGAGCGAAAGCGAGCCCGCGCGAGGCTCAGTTCATGCGGCTGCGCGAGCGCATCGAAGCCTGCGCCAACGGCAAATATCAGGCGACCGAGTTCGAGGGCACGCCGCCCGGAATTGTCCTGTGCAGCATTGAGTTCCGAAAGCTGCGATAAAACCGCGCGGCTCGCGGCGACACATGGGGAAGTGCTGCCGTCGGGGTTAGCGACCGCTCCATGTGCTCGGCAGCACGCAAACGAACGCCCGCTGGCAGATCCGCTTGAGGCGGTTCATCTACATCGTCTCCCACAGCGGACGCGAAAGTTTCTAAGAGCTTCGGACTAGCCATAGGGTGGCTCAAGCCCTATATTATTAGTATCATTGATCGTAAAACGGCTTCAGTGACCGAGAGACCGTACCGTGCTCCCGCCGCCCAACAGGAGGGAGCCCATGAGTTCGATCATCTATCCATTGCATTTTCAGCGAAGGTTCGAGAGCCGCTGGGCTTCCAGAATGGCCAGCGAGCCGCGCCGCTCTCCATCACGAGGGACCAATACCTGCAGCTGCGGACAACTTGTCACTGCCCCGGTCAGTTCAACCTATTTGCCCACGGGGGTTGTCAACGAATGGCGGTGTTCGGCTTGCGGCAACAACTGGGAGACGATTGCTGATCCCGGCGTGGGCTCAACGAGCCAGCTCAATGAGCCATTGGCCAGCCTTGTGCTCGGCAGAGGCAGCGCGGCGGTGACAGAAGCCGCCCCATAAAGGCGGCTCTGACACATCGGCGAAAGAGCAGCGATTCGCACGGCTCGACCTGAAGCAAGGAGGCTCTTGTGAAAGGCAATATATTCAACAGCAAGGGTATTCACGTCGGCGCTATAGTGGGTCGAGAAATTTTCGACCGTAATGGTACGAAGCTATATGACCTCAAAGGGATCAACATCTACCGGCTGCCGAGTTGATTAGTCATCTAAATGACGCGAGCGGTTCGGACAAGCGGCTCGATAAAGCGACCGACCGCTTGTTCACGTAGTCTCCCCCAGGCGCGGACTGTGGATGCACGAGAGCACCACGCCGAATGTCCGATGGGGGTCATTTGCGTCTATTTGACCGGGCCACGGCGACTTCCGGTCTACCCCGGCGAACGGACATTGTCAGAATAGACGGGCATGTCTCAAAGGTTGCCAGATTCGGACTCATGCACCGCAACAAACAACTTAAATTATTCGATCACGTCGTTGGCGCCGGCGAACAGAAAATGCGGGCTTGTGATCTCGCTAAATTGGCCCGCGTGAAGAGCGTAAATTTCCCGAAAGCACATAAGCGACAGAGATCACCCCAAAGCTCTGCGCCCTCGCGTTAATGCAGGCGGAAGACACCGTCCACGGCGCGTAGTTCGGCAGGCTTGATCAGGTTGGAGTGCGCGACGGTGACCGCAAACAGCGGACCTTCGAGCTTTGTTTCCCAAAAAACGAGGAAATCCTTCAACGCCGGGAAATCCGGAAACATATCGTAGTCCTGCCAGACGTAAGTTTGCAGCAGCCAACGCCGATCCGGACGGCGATAAACGATTTCCGCTGTTGTCAGTCCGTAGCCTAAGACCCGCTTCCTGAAATCCTTGGAAACAGCATCTTTCTCGACCATGCCAACCTCCAGCCCAACTGAAGAGTAATGCGTGATTCTCAATTCGCCAGAAAGGAAAACGTTCAATAGGTCATAGCAATCAACGCGCTAGCAGCATGTTACTTCACTGCTAGCAGTTGCCCCTCCTCCGAGAAACTCAAGTCGCAGTGAAACATCGTGGGCCGAAGCCCTTGCGCCCCAGTGTCACTAGCTTATGTGAAGAGCGGCTAGCACTCGCGCATTGCGACTGCCAATCCAGAAAATCACAAAAGCCAAGGAGGACCGCATGAAATTCCGTCCGCTCCACGACCGTGTCGTGGTCAAACGCATCGATGCCGAAGATAAAACCGCAGGCGGCATCATCATTCCGGACAGTGCCAAGGAAAAGCCCTCGCAGGGCGAAATCGTCGCCGTGGGCCCGGGTGGCCGTGACGAAGCTGGCAAGCTGATCCCGATCGACCTCAAGGTCGGCGACCGCGTGCTGTTCGGCAAGTGGTCGGGCACCGAGGTCAAGATCGATGGCCAGGAGCTGTTGATCATGAAGGAAAGCGACATCATGGGCGTCCTAACCGACGTTCCGGCTGCCAAGAAGAAGGCCGCCTAACCGCACCCGCTCCCTCATCCTGAGGAACCGGCGCAGCCGGCATCTCGAAGGATGAGCTCCAAGCTCAACTCATCTCATCCTTCGAGACGCCCTCCGGGCTCCTCCGGATGAGGATCAGTTTCAAACGGAGATCATTATGTCAGCCAAAGAAGTCAAATTCGGCGTCGACGCCCGCGACAGGATGTTGCGCGGCGTTGAAATTCTCAACAACGCGGTCAAGGTGACGCTCGGCCCCAAGGGCCGCAACGTCGTGCTCGACAAGTCGTTCGGCGCTCCCCGCATCACCAAGGACGGCGTCACCGTCGCCAAGGAAATCGAACTCGACGACAAGTTCGAGAACATGGGCGCGCAGATGGTGCGCGAAGTCGCCTCGAAGTCCGCCGACGCTGCCGGCGACGGCACCACCACCGCGACCGTGCTCGCAGCTGCGATCGTCCGTGAAGGCGCAAAGTCCGTTGCCGCCGGCATGAACCCGATGGATCTGAAGCGTGGTATCGACATGGCGGTGGAAGCCGTAGTCGCCGACCTCGTCAAGAATTCCAAAGAGGTCACCTCGAACGAGGAAATCGCCCAGGTCGGCACCATCTCTGCCAACGGCGACGCCGAGATCGGCAAGTTCCTCTCCGATGCCATGAAGAAGGTCGGCAACGAGGGCGTCATCACGGTTGAAGAAGCCAAGTCGCTCGAGACCGAACTCGAGGTCGTCGAGGGCATGCAGTTCGATCGCGGCTACATCTCTCCCTACTTCGTCACCAACGCCGACAAGATGCGCGTTGAAATGGAAGATGCCTACGTCCTCATCAACGAAAAGAAGCTATCTCAGTTGAATGAATTGCTACCCTTGCTCGAAGCCGTGGTGCAGAGCGGCAAGCCGCTTGTAATTATAGCGGAAGACGTCGAAGGCGAAGCGCTTGCCACCCTCGTCGTCAACCGTCTACGCGGTGGTCTGAAGGTTGCTGCCGTGAAGGCTCCGGGCTTCGGCGATCGCCGGAAGGCCATGCTGCAGGACATCGCCGTTCTGACCGGTGGTCAGGCGATCTCGGAAGATCTCGGTATCAAGCTCGAGAACGTCACGCTGCAGATGCTCGGCCGCGCCAAGAAGGTGATGATCGACAAGGAAAACACCACGATCGTCAGCGGCGCCGGCAAGAAGGCCGACATCGAGGCGCGCGTGCAACAGATCAAGGCGCAGATCGATGAAACCACCTCGGACTACGACCGCGAAAAGCTGCAGGAGCGTCTGGCCAAGCTCGCAGGCGGCGTCGCGGTGATCCGCGTCGGCGGCGCGACCGAAGTTGAGGTGAGGGAGCGCAAGGATCGCGTGGATGACGCGATGCATGCGACCCGTGCAGCGGTTGAAGAAGGCATCGTGCCGGGCGGCGGCGTCGCCCTGCTGCGCGCCTCCCAGCATCTCAAGGGACTTCGCACCAAGAACGACGACCAAAAGACCGGCGTCGAAATCGTCCGCAAGGCGTTGTCGTATCCAGCCCGCCAAATCGCCATCAATGCTGGCGAAGACGGCTCGGTCATCGTCGGCAAGATCCTCGAGAAGGATCAATATTCCTACGGCTTCGACTCGCAGACCGGCGAATACGTCAACCTGATCTCCAAGGGCATCATCGACCCGACCAAGGTGGTTCGTGTGGCAATCCAGAACGCAGCGTCCGTCGCCGCTCTCCTGATCACCACGGAAGCCATGGTGGCCGAAGTGCCGAAGAAGAACGCCGGCGGTGGCGGCATGCCTCCGGGCGGCGGCATGGGTGGCATGGGAGGTATGGACTTCTAATTCCAACCGTTCAGAGCACAACAATAAGAAAGGCCCGGCAGCATGCTGGGCCTTTCTGCATTAGCTATACGTCCATCTCGACGACGATAGCTGCATGGAGGTGACCGCTCTCAAGGGATCAGGCGGAGACGTGCAGGACTTCGCCGATCATATTAGCCGCGCGTGGCGTCCGCTATGGCCGCGTGGCAATGATCCCAACCTCGGCTAAGAACAAAGCGCCCCCGAACGCACACTTGACGAGCGAGACGCCGGTGGTCCCATGTCCGTTCCGGGTCCAACAGGCGACATCGCGCGTGCACTCCTCTGGACAATTTCTGAGTGAAGACTTTGCCTTCACGAGTAACGGTCAAAGTGAACACGACTTTCCTTATTGGCGAGCGCAACGGCCGCCCTCTCGACGCCGTGCTTGCGCACGTAGCGGATGAGTAGCCTTTACGAACAACTACGCATCAGGTTCTATATTCACCAAAACTTCCCCGGCGATGATTTCGGGGTCTCCAAGATTAAGGTCAAACAGGCTTGCTTGAACAAACTCTAGTACTTTATCGTTCGCCGCATTGGCGCTTTCGCGCTCCTCGAATATCATCACAGCGACACCGACGCCCTCGCCCCCATCCAGTACATAATAAGATCTGAATCCGTGCGATTCCCTTAGGATCTGACCGATGCCGCTTTTGGCGCGGCGGGCAGCATCCGCAACCGAACGAACCTTGGTGTACTTTCGAATGAATATGTACATCAGGCCACCCATGCGTCTCAGTTCCAGCCCCCACGCATCAAAGCATATCGGGCCGCTGCTGGACTAGGGCCTACTTCCGAGATGGATCAATCGCGTCGTTTTGGTCGTCGGCCGACTACTTCAGGTCTTCCCCTGGAAACGGACATCGTCAGGGTCGTCTGCCATGTCTCAAAGGTGCCAAAGGCGGAAGTGATCAGCCAGTAGCATGCCCAGTAGCTACGTATGCTTCTTGGCGGAAGGAAAACCCGCCGCCCTCCAGCATTGCGCGATCTGAAAAGCTTGCGGTCTGCAAGGCAATCGTCTTGATCGCCGCCTGACGATCAGCCTCGTCTCGGTTACTCAATAGGGCCGCCATAGGCGTGGCGAGAAGTTGGAAGCTCACGTAGCCCAGCACCGACGGAAATGCGATCAGCTGCACCACGGTCTGGACTTCGACTTTGGCAAATCCCGCCTCAATTAACAGCTCTCGAAGCTCGTCCGGCGCGTTGAAGGAATGTTCGCCGCGTTTGACCTTGGATGCATTCAGCCCAAGGACGCGATCCAGTGCCAACACGAATGCGTTCGCACCCGGAGTTCGTTCTATCGGACTATAGACGCTGAGCGCGACGCGACCCGATGGCGACAGCATCCGGCGCATTTCGCGGAGAGCGCGGCCCTGATCCGGAAAAACTGCAATCCCAGCTGACAAAGAGCTAGGTCAAATTTGCGGCCGGGAATGGCAGATCGAGCGCGCTACCCTCGATCCAATCTATTGGCGCTCCCTCGCTTACTAGCGTCCGGGCAACCGCCAACATCCCCTTGTTCAGGTCCAAGCCGGTGACGTGTCCGTGCAGTAAGCGCCGGCTTGCCGAACGGGCGACAACCCCGGTTCCGCAGGCGACGTCGAGTACCTCTTCTTCGGCACTGGGCTGGGCTCGACCGACGAGATCATCTGCCCATTTTGCCGTAATCGCTGGCACCAAGTATTTTTCGTAAAGCTCTGGCGCACTACCGTCGAGTTGCGGCTCCTGCTTGCCCGCTTATAGCATCAGCATTCGCCGATTTCTGCTGTGGGTCATGTGTGGACGACGCCCGCGTTGCAAGAAGAATCTGACGTGCAGCTTGCGGTCGGGTGCAAGTCATGTGTCCGGCCTGTTTGCGCGGTACCATGACCGCTGGGCCCTGATGTAAATCCGCGGATCGGGTCCCAATCATTCGCACGGGCTTTGACGCCCATGACCCAGAAGCGGGTTTTCCCAATCGACGGCTCGACCGTTTCGCATCACGCCATCATCACCCTCGCAATTTGGTTGTCTTGCTCCGCTGTCGCCTCATCCTCTCATTGCCAAGCCTCTTCAGGCGGCGGCGGCAAGCTCCGGCGCTCGATAGTATCCTCCCTTGGCCACGATCGCCCAAGCGATGCATGCCACCTTGTTGGCAACCGCAACGGCGACGAACTTGGCCGGCTTCCGGTGATTCGTTGTTGAACGATCACCCTTTGACACATTCGATGTCGGGAGCGGGCGTCGTCCACCACATCATTCGCGTCGGGTTGACGGTACACCGACCACTTCCGTGGGCAAATCCAGGAACAGTGCCAGTAGCGGCATGGTGCGCAAGGGCCGATTCAGTTCGGCGTCAACCACCTTGCCCATTTCCCTCATTGTTCCCGTTGGCAGAATCCGTGGAGTGGTTGTCATTGCTGACATGGGTCCGAGATGCGATAAAGAGCTTCCGGCGAGTATCCCGGAGACAGGAGGCGGCGATGGCTACGCCGCGTGTGGTAGTGGTCGCGATGCCCTGCAACGAGGTCGTTGACGTGGGTGGCATCCTCGACATCTTCTATGCCGTCAACGAGCATGCCAGCCATAGCGGTGCATCCGACGCGGGCTACACCGTCGAGGTGGTGTCGCCGGTCGAGACTGTCTGTGCCTGGCCGGGGCTGCGGATCGTCGTCGATCGGTCGTACCGCGCCGTCCGTGGTCCCGTCGACACTCTGATCGTCACCGGGGTCGACGGGCCCGACGACGCGAGGCGCGACCCGGAGCTCGTGCGCTGGCTGGCGCGCATGGCACCGCGGACCCGGCGAGTGGTCGGGCTCTGTACGGGATCGTTCGTCCTGGCTGAGGCGGGGCTCCTGGAGGGCCGCAGTGCGACGACGCACTGGGCCTTTTGCGGCGAGCTGGCGCGGCGCTTTCCTGGCGTCAGAGTCCAGCCGAATCCCATCTACGTTCGGGACGGCAGTGTCTACACATCAGCCGGCGCCACGGCGGGCATTGATCTCGTGCTGGCGCTAGTGGAGGAGGACTTTGGCCGTCGCGTGGCCCTGGCAGTGGCCCAGTGGATGGTCATCTTCCTCAAGCGGCCGGGAGGCCAGGCGCAGTTCAGCGTCCAGCTCTCCACGCAGATGGCTGATCGCCAGCCGCTCCGCGACATGCAGGCCTGGGTCCTCGACCATCCCGGCGCCGACCTCTCCGTGGAAGCGCTCGCGCGTCGGGTGAACATGAGCCCGCGCAACTTCTTCCGCGTGTTCGTGCGCGAGGTGGGCATGACGCCGGGGTGTTTCGTGGAGCGCGTGCGCGTGGAGGCGGCCCGGCGGCTCCTTGAGGAGACATCGCGCGGTGTTCCGGACGTCGCGACCACGTGCGGGTTCGGGAGCCAGGAAACGATGCGCGTGGCCTTTCGGCGAACGCTGGACGTGAGCCCGAAGGGCTACCGGAGCCGCTTCCGCACGACCGCCGTGTCGTAAGAGATTCTCAAAGGAAAACAAAGATGATCAAGCAATGCGCGCTCGACGACTTCCGCTCCAAGCTTCGTGGCGATATCCTGCTTCCCCAGGACGCCGACTACGACGCTACCCGTCGGATCTTCAACGCCATGATCGACCGGCGGCCAGCCCTGATCGCCCGCTGTGCGAGCGCGGCCGATGTGGTCGCCTGCATCGGGTTCAAGCGGGCGGAGGCGCTCGAGATCTCCGTGCGGGGCGGTGGGCACAACGTGTCCGGCAAAGCGGTGTGCGACGGCGGGCTGATGATCGATCTCTCGCGGATGAAGGGCTGCCGCGTCGATCCCTTGAGGCGGAGGGTCCGCGCTGAGGCGGGCTTGACCCTCGCAGACCTCGACCGCGACTGTCAGGCTTTCGGCCTAGCCACGCCCACCGGCATTGTCTCCCCAACCGGGATCGCCGGTCTGACCCTGGGCGGCGGCATCGGGTGGCTCGGAGGCAAGCACGGTCTGTCGTGCGACAATCTTGAATCCGTCGACATCGTGACCGCGGACGGCCGCCTGCTGGTCGCCGCCCCCACCGAACATCCCGACCTCTTCTGGGCGGTGCGCGGCGGGGGTGCCAACCTCGGCGTGGTCACCTCCTTCGAGTACCGCCTGCACGAGGTTGGACCCGTGGTGGGCGGTGGAATCGCGTGGCCGCTTGCCCGCGCTAAGCACGTGCTGCCCTTCTACGACGAGTTCGCGCGCGCCTGCCCGGACGAGCTGAGCCTCAACGCCGGGTTCTTCACCGTGGAAGACGGTACCAAGGTGGTCGGCGTCAAGGTCGCGTGGATCGGTCCGCTAGACGTCGGTGAGCGGCTGCTCAAGCCGCTGCGGTCACTTGACAGTCCGGTCGCCGACGGCATCGCCCCCATGGGCTTCGTGGATTTGCAGCGGGGCGGTGATGGCGCGTTTCCACGCGGTCGCCGGCATTACTGGAAGGCGAGCTTCCTCCGCCGTCTCGAGCAGGGCGCGATCGACGTGCTGGTCGAGTTTACGGCCACCTGCCCCTCGCCGTACACACAGGTCGGTCTCCAGCAGATGCACGGGCAGGCGGCGCGGGTGTCCCCGACAGAGACGGCGTTCGCGCATCGTCACGACCAGTGGGACTGTCTCATTCTGACGCAGTGGGACGATGCCGCCGACGACGAGCGCAACATTCGCTGGACGCGCGAGCTGCACGCCGCACTGCGGCCGTGGGTGGAGGACGCGGTGTACGTGAACAACCTCGGTGACGACGAGGCCGACCGCGTTCGCTCCGCCTACGGCGCGAACTTCGACCGGCTCGTGGCCGTCAAGGCGAAGTACGACCCGGACAACTTCTTCAGAGGCAACCAGAACGTCGCGGAACATCGCATCTGATGCACGAGAAGCACGCATTGGCCTACAAGGCAGCAGTCCAGTCCTTCCTGGCACGCACCGTCAGCTGAGGCACGACTCATGGCCAAAGTCGAGCGCGTGCTGATTGTCGGTGGCGGACTGGCAGGCGTGGCGCTGATGATCGCCCTGCGTCAGCGGGGGCTGTCGGCCGCCATCGTCGAGCGGGGGAGCGACCGGACCGCGCCCGGCACCGGTCTGTACCTCATCGGTAGCGCGACGCGCGCCCTGCAGGCCCTGGGAGTCGCCGACGACGTTGCACGCAACGGCTGCGTCATCCGCACGCAACGCTTGTTCAACCATCGAGGCACGCGCCTCGCCTCGATCGACGCCGGAGCATTCTGGGAGCCATGCGGCCCATGTTTCGGGATCGCGCGCAGCGATCTGCACAAGCTGCTCACGCAACAGGCGGCAGGCTCGCACATTCGACTCGGCGTGACGGTGCAATCGCTTCGGCAGCATGAGGATCACGTCCGGGTTCAGCTGAGCGACGGCTCCTGCGAAACCTACGACCTCGTCGTGGGCGCGGACGGCATCCGGTCGTCCATTCGGCAATTGGAGTACGGAGACTTGGGCGTCGAGTTTCGCGGCCAGGTGGGATGGCGTTTCATTGTTCGTCGGCCGCCGGGTCTCGAAGGCTGGACGGTGTTTCTCGGCCCGCAGTCCGCATTCTTGATGCTGCCAATCGGCAATGAACTGGCATACTGCTACGCGGACAAGGCCAGTGCCCGGTCCATCCATGATCCTGCGCAAAGGAGCATCGAAAGACTCCGTGAAAATTTCGCCGCCTTCGCCAGTCCGATTCCCGAGGTTCTTGCCCGGCTCGAGCCAGCCGACCCGATCCATTTCTCGGCCATCGAGGAGGTCGCGCACCCCTGCTATGGCCAAGGACGCGTCGTGCTGATCGGCGATGCAGCCCATGCGATGTCGCCCAACATGGCGTGCGGCGCGGCGATGGCCTTCGAGGATGCACTGGTCCTGGCTGAGATTGTTTCGCGCGCGGGCGCCGCATCGGAAGTCGTCCCCGAGTTCGTCCGCAGGCGATCGGCGCGCGTGGGCTGGGTGCACCAACAGACCGATCGCCGAGACCATCTGCGCAGTCTTCCTCCGGTGATGCGCGACGTGTTCGTGCGCCTGCTGTCGGGCCGGCTTTACAGGGCCAACTATCGGCCGCTGCTGGCTCTTCCATAACCCATGAGATGCCTCCTCCCGCGAAGGAAGCGCAAGACCTCGCCCGAGCGCCGTGCAGCCCAGCTACTTGATTGGTCGGAAATCTTTGCACCTGGACACTTCGCCCCTGATGGTTTTTCTTCTGATGCAGGTCACTATCACCTAGCGGCGGCGTATCATAGAAGGCGCGATTGCCGCCAATGCGGAAGTCGATCCCGGTCGCCTTGATCAGGTATTCCACCTGTGGCTCGATCAGGCCTGGAGGCGGAGGCGGCGCCGTCGTTGCGATCTCCGAAGGCAAGTCGGCGCACTGATCCGTGTTGAAGACCGTGAAGCGCTTGAGGAATGGAATGGCCTGCGCTTCCTCACCGTTTTCGCTCGCGCGCCGCTTTTCCTCGGCCGGCACAAAGCGGTCGGCATAGACGACGGTGGTACCGCGCTCGCCCTTGCGGACGTGTCCGCCAAGCGACAGCGCCTGGCGGAAGGTAAGCCAGCTCTGACCGGTGAAACCGTGTTCGATGGCAGCCCCCCAGAGGATTAGAACGTTGATGCCGCTATATTGACGGCCGGTCGCGGCGCTTTTCGGCATGGCCAAAGAAGCCTTCGCCGCCGCGGTGCCCCAGGGCTGCACCCACGGCACTCGGCCGGCCTCAAGTTCAGCGATGATCTTATTGGTGATTTCGTCATAAAGGCTTGTCCGATCCTCACCGGTGCGCGCCCGAAGATAGTGTCTGGACATCGCGGATCTCCGCGACGGGCGCCGCGAGCCTCTCTCGCAGCCTGTAACCCGTCACTGCAAAACCCGCGCGACACTCTTACTCTCAGGCTCTAAGTGAGAGAATGCCAAATCTGCGACGCGGCCTGCCCTTCTGTCCCATGCCTCATGGAACTCGGCCTTGAGGTGCCTAGGGCCGCAGGCCCCGACCAGGCGTGCGCCAAGGGCGCATCGCCTCAACGGAAAATGGCACC
This sequence comes from Bradyrhizobium sp. RDI18, assembly GCF_043203335.1. NCBI lineage: Bacteria > Pseudomonadati > Pseudomonadota > Alphaproteobacteria > Hyphomicrobiales > Nitrobacteraceae > Bradyrhizobium > Bradyrhizobium sp. RDI18. Next base: position 3,525,879 of record NZ_JBICRN010000008.1, read on the forward strand.
CGCAGGAGCGTGAGCATAGCGACGCCGAAGGCGGCACGCGGGACCGAGTGCAGCGACGAGACCGGTTAAGAGGGTACCCGGGAACGGGGCAGTGATAGCGACGCCGGCATACTCCATGACGGCGGGCCAGCCCGATGCGGCGGAAGCCGCACGCGCAGGCGGAAGAATCCGCTAGTCGGAGGAACTAGATTTCTTCGCGCGCATTCGTCTGCGCGTCATAGATCCTGATCTGAAGCATGGGAAAACGTTTCTTCAGCTCTTCTCCACCCGTCCTGGCGCCGTCTCTGGTCGTAAATTCGGCTTTGAGTCGGCCGTCCACTTCAAGCGCGTAACCAGATGCCGGCAATTCATGGGTGGCTGCAACCATTTCATTCCCATTGTGCAGCAAGGTGGTTGGGAATGATGAGGTAGCGTGAGTCGCCCAAACCACGCTAGAGTCACCTGTGCAACTGTGGTGATCGGCCATCGCACGTTGTGGATTGGGTCAACTTCTCCTTACTTATCTCTTCTTCATAAACGCGGCGCGACGTGACGGCGCCGCTTGCATCCTGATTGCATTCCAAATTAGCCGAATTCCCTACGATTGGTGCGTGCGCTTTTCAACGTCGTTCTTGTCCGCTTCCATGTTCCATCGGCTTCGGTCAAAGGAGGAAAAAGTGACGCGGCGATGTGGACTTATGCATTTGCGCCCGCCGAATAGTCCACAGAGGTTGGCGCCCCCCTATTCTTCGACCGAGGTTGCGATGGCGATAGGCGTCTCACTGGACACTTTCTATCGCACGCGCCAAATCCGGCACGAGCGCGACGGCTTGCCAGCGCCGATTAGCGAACGCGGGCCACTTAAATGGGAACGTACTGGCTTTGACGCCTGGTTGACTCGGCATCACCCTATGCGGCCGAAGACGATCGCTAATGACACATTCGCGCCACCGCAGGCAGTTAGCGATGAAGAACATCGCGAGCGGCTGAGAACGGCCTATGGGGATCATGGTGCTTGACATTCAAGGTCGTGCTAGATTCCAATGAGTGCCTTCTTACTTCGGCACCGAGGCCTTCTATGGCCGATCCGAAATTTCCCTATGTGAAGTGGCGAGATGGTCGCCCGCGTTCATCGCATGGCGCTTATGCCAGGGCACTCGGCTTCGTGGACGCCGATCTGCGCCATCCTCCCTGCGATGAAAAGGGCCGCCCAGTCGGCGCGTGGTTCAACCTTCAGGAAGCCTCCGATTTTTCCGACAAACGAAGATCGGAGATCGAGGCGGCGCGCCGCGCTGGCAAGCTGCCAAAAAAGGTTACGGTTCGGAAGCGCGCCACGATCGAGGATCTTCTGGACGATTGGAGCAGATCGTCCGAGTTCAAGGCGTTATCGATCGCCTCGCAATCGTCCTATCGCAAGTGCATCTCCGCCATCCTCTACCGGCCGCAGACGCGCGAGGCAGCTGCGAAGATGCGTGCCGAAATCCGTGCAGCGAAGTTGCTTGGCGTGGCCGAGCCAGCGCGCGAGCTCGAGGTGATCGCGACCGCGACACCGTCGTCGATCGGCAAGCCGGAGCTCCGAGCGTTCTACAACTATGCGAAATCGGTACGCGGCCATCATATGGCTCTCGCGATGATCGCGACGCTCTCAGCAGCATTCACTTGGGGCCAGGAGAGCATCCTGTGGCGCCTCGGATCCAACCCGAGAGAGGGCATGGAGTTCGACCATCCAGACGGCCGCATCGTACTGGTCGCGATGCGGGAATTTTCCGCGTGGGTTGCCGCAGCCGATGCGATCGAACGGGCCTCTATCGGCGACAGCTTCTATCTCGCGCTGTTCACCGGCCAGCGCCAAACCGACCGTCTGATCATGCGTGACGAGGGTGACGTCGAAGGACGGCACGCGTTTCGGCAAAGCAAGACTGGCGAACTTGTCGACATCAAGGAGGCACCACAGCTCAGCGCACGGCTCAATGCCTCGCGCGCGCGAATAAAGGCGCTCAAGCTGCGGCTTAAGCTCGAGAAGGTGCCGCTCGAACTCGTCATCAGCGAGGACAATGGCGAGCCTTATGATGAGAGCACCTATCGCCATTGGGTATCGACCGCGCGCGCTGTCGCCGTGTTCGGCTTTCTCGCACGCAATACTGTACGCCAGGCGGTCGTCCGCGCGGAGCGACTGACCACCGAACTGATCAGAACAGTCGACACCCTGTTCGCGCCTTTCCCACTCGATGAAGAGAACAAGGCGAAGCGCGCCCGCGCGGTCGATCAGCGCGCGCGCGTGTTGGCGGAATGGCTGGATGCGCAGGCGGCGCGCGACAGCAATGGAGATGAGGCGGCATGGCGCCTGAAGCCGTGCCCGTCGCTGATGTTCGTCAATGGCGCCGGCGAACTCGACCAGAAACACGACCAGGACCTGCGCGATACCTGCGTAATGCTGCTCGATCGCGCAGGCTGCGACCTGCTGACGATCTGCGACATCACCGGGCACTCGTACCGAAGCGCGCAGACCATCGTGAAGCATTACCGTGCCCGCAACGCCGATCGCGCCGATGCCGGCATCGACCGACTGGAATTGCAGGTGCGCAAGGAAGGGATGAAAGGCTGATCGCCGACGGCCGAATCTCCTTTCGGCGGCGGCTTGCAGCCGTGCGAAGATGCTGTGGTGCTTAGCGTAGCAATATTCGGAATCCTCGGTGATGACGAACGCCATCTCGTCGATCGCCGATCGCCTTATCGAGCGCCATCAACGCCTCGCAACGCGGCCCGATCCCAGACTGGGGGCGCTCTGAGTGTAATTCCGAAGCCGGCTCGTCTGGTCCAAGCACACCCGACGGTGCGCGTCGCCCGCTTCTTCATAGGTGCCGACAAGAACGTTAAGAGGACTCCATCAACTCGTCGCACGGCGTGCGACGTGCGATCACAAAAAGCGTCGCACGTTCCCGTTTTGGTCAGCACTATATCCGGGAAAAAGTGTTGAATTCTCAGCGAGATGGCTTGGTGGGCGCACCAGGGCTCGAACCTGGGACCCGCTGATTAAGAGTCAGCTGCTCTACCAACTGAGCTATGCGCCCGGATATTTTAAGTCCGGCAAGCCTTCGCGAGAGGGCGTCGTTTAGCAAAGCGATCCCGGGATGTCCAGCAAGCTGGACGGAGTTTTCCCGGGGCTTTGGCTGAGCGCCGGAACGGCGAAAAGCCGCTGGATTTCAGCGGCTTCTGCCCATGTTCGGATCTGGCGCCGATCAGGGCCGCCTCAGAGCCGTTCGGGGCCGCCCCGGTCCGGGCCGCCGTCCCGGTCATACCTGTTCCGGTCATAGTCGCGATGGCGATCGAAGTCGCGGTCTCTGCCCATTTCGCGCTCGAACCGGTGATGGCGCCAGCCTTCCCCACCCCCGAACCTGTCCATACGGGTCAGGACGGCAAGCCGGCGTTTCTGGCTGTCATCCAACGTCTTGTAGAGCGGGTCGGCCGCGTCCGCGATCTTCTTCATCGCGGTAGCCGTTGCCGACATGGTCTCGGCGCGCTCACGCAGCCGCGTCACCGGATCGTCCGGCTTCTGCTGGGTGGAATCGTCCCGCATCCGCGCATTGGCACGATCGATTCTGAGCTTGGCGAGCTCCCGGACCGCGGCCTCGACCGGCGGCCACAGCTTTTCCTGGTCGGCCGTCAATTTGAGACCGGCATGGACGGCCGCGATCCGCGCGTCGGCATACGCCGCCCGATCCTCCGGGCTCATCCGCATATGGCCGTAGCCCCAATGGCGGTGCTGGGCATAGACGGCGGTCGAGCCGGCGATGGCAAGGACCGCGACGGCGGCGATGGTGAATTTCCTCATGCGAACCTCCTTGAAAGGTTGCATGAAGATGAGCCTGCGTCAGTCGGCGTTCAACTTAAGGATTGGCAAGGGACGCTTCCCTTACCAAGATGTAATGTGACACCGTTTGATCCACCGCAATGCGATATTGCTAGAGCATCCCCAACGCACGCGGCAGCCACAACGAGAGCTCCGGCACGTAGGTGACGATGCCGAGGAAGATCAGCATGGTCAAAAGCCATGGCCACACCGCGATCGTCAGTTCGGTGATGCCCATCTTGGCGATGCCAGAGGCGACGTAAAGGTTGAGCCCAACCGGCGGATGGCACATGCCGACCTCCATGTTGACGACCATCAGGATACCCAGATGCACCGGATGGATGCCGAGCTTGACCGCCACCGGAAACAGGATCGGTGCCATGATCAGCACGATCGAGGACGGCTCCATGAAGTTGCCGGCGAGCAGCAGCAGCACGTTGACGATAAGCAGGAAGATGATCCAGTTGACGCCGACCGAGGTGATCCAGTTTGCGATGTGCTGCGGAATGTTTTCGTTCGCCATCAGGAATGAGAACAGCACCGCATTGGTGATGATGTAGAGGATCATCGCGCTCATATTGGCCGAGCCGAGCAGCACCTTCGGCACGTCCTTGAGCGACATGTCGCGATAAACAAACACCGCAATCACAAAGGCATAGACCGCGCTGATCGCGGCCGCCTCCGTCGGTGTGAAAATGCCTGCATAGATGCCGCCGAGCACGATCACGATCAGCAGCAATCCCCACATGCACTTGCGGAACGCCGCGAAGCGCTCGCCCCAGCTCGCGCGCTGCAGCCGCGGATAGTCGTTCCTCCAGGCGCGGTAGAAGGTGGTCAATCCAAGCAGCGACGCCAGCATCATGCCGGGGATGACGCCGGCCATGAACATCTGGCCCACGGACGCCGACGATACCCGCTGGCCGGCGGGATCGAGCGCGATGCTGCCGCCGGTCGCCACGCAATAGATCACCATCACGATCGAGGGCGGGATCAGGATACCGAGCGCGCCTGATGTCGTGATGACGCCGGCGCCAAAGCGTTTCGGGAATCCCTGCTTGACCATCGCCGGCAGCATGATCGCGCCGATCGCGATCACCGTCGCGGGCGAGGATCCGGACACAGCGGCGAACAGCGCACAGGCCATGACGCCGGCAAGCCCCAGGCCGCCATACCAGTGCCCGACCATGGTGGTCGCGAAATTGATCATGCGTCTGGCGACGCCTCCATGGGTCAGGAAGTTGCCAGCGAGAATGAAGAACGGGATAGCCATGATCTCGAAATTGTCGATGCCGGTGAACAGCTTCAGCGCCACCGACTCGGTCGGCACATTCGTCATCGTGTAGATGACGGTGAGCACTGTCAGACCCAGCGCGATCGAGATCGGCATGCCGGTCAGCATCAGCAGGATCAGCAGTCCGAAGATGATGAAGGAGGTCATCGGGTCACCTCCGCGACGCCGGCACCGGGCGCATCGACGTCGACGCCCTCGACATGGGCATGGTCATGGTGCGGAAGTTCGCCGGTGAAGAAGTAATGATACGCGACCTGCAGGAAGCGGAAGCACATCAGGTAGGAGCCGAGCGGAATACAGAGGTAGACGAACCAGCTCGGGATCTCGAGGTCCGGCGACACCTGGTCGGTGTGGTAAAGCCCGTAGACGAAATGCGCGCCCATGGTGCCGATGACGGCGGTGAAGAAGGCCCCGCAAAGCAGCCCGAACAGCACGATCGCGTTCTTCCAGGGCGACCTGACCTGGTTGACCACGACGTCGACGCCGACATGGATACCGGTGCGGACGCCATAGGCGGCGCCGAACTTGGCGACCCACACGAACATGTAGATGCAGAGCTCCTGTGCCCAGGACAGGTTGATCGGGAACAGGATCGGAAACAGGAAGGGAACGCCGAGCAGATAGCGATGGCAGACGGCGAGGAAGATGATGAAGGTCGCGAGCGCCATCAGCGTCGCGATCAATATCTCCTCAAGCCGATCGAGGATGCGAAGCAGTATCAATGTCCCCCCTTCAGGTCAGGCTTTTGCGACGCCTCACCTTCCTTCGCGGCCGTGTGTTGCCGAGCCCCGACATACAAGGGCTTCCGTGCCTTGGCACGGAAGCCCGACAACATCGTTTCAGTTGGTTGCGCCTTTGGCTTCCTTCATGAACTCGTCAATCACCCCCTGGCCGACACGGCCGGCGACGTCCTTGTAGACTGACTCCATCGCCTTGCGCATGGCTGAGTCCTGCTCCGGCGTCAGCTTGATGATCTCGCTCTTGCCGGTCTTGACGATCTCGGCGAGCGCGTCGTCGTTTTCCTTCTGCGACTGACCGTTGCCATAGGCGGTGGCTTCCTTCATCGCCTTCTCGCACTGGGCGCGGATGTCAGCCGGCAGGCCATCCCAGAACTTCTTGTTCACGACCACGATGTAGCCGATATAGCCGTGATTGGTGTTGGTGATGTACTTCTGCACCTCGTGCATCTTCTGGGTATAGATGTTCGACCAGGTGTTCTCCTGCCCGTCGACGACGCCCGTCTGCAGCGCCTGGTAGACTTCCGAGAACGCCATCACCTGCGGGACCACGCCGAGGCCACGGAACTGGGCTTCCAGAACCTTCGAGGACTGGATGCGGAATTTCAGGCCGCGATAGTCGGCCGGCGAAATGAGCTTCTTGTTGGCGCTCATCTGCTTGAAGCCGTTATCCCAGTAGGCGAGACCGGTCATGCCCTTCGGCTCGAGCAGCTTGAGCAGCCTGGTACCCAGCGGTCCATCGGTGACCTTACGCACCGTGGCGAGGTCGGGCAGGATGTAGGGAAGATCGAACACCTCGAATTCCTTGACGCCGATCGGGCCGAACTTGGCGTTCGAGGGCGCCAGCATCTGCACCGCGCCGAGCTGCAGCGCCTCCAGCTCTTCCTTGTCCTTGTAGAGTTGCGAGTTCGGATAGACTTCGACCTTGACCTTGCCGTTGGTGTATTTCTCGGCCAGTTCCTTGAATTTCTCCGCCGCGAGCCCCTTCGGCGTGTTGGTCGCCACCACGTGGCTGAATTTGATCACGATCGGCGACTGCGCCGCGGCCGGTCCGATCAGAGTCAACGCCGCGATCGATGCCGCAGCCAAGATCAATTTGCGCATGTATCCTCCCAGACTTTTTGCAGAACGCGAATGAGACGTTCCGAGCTTGCATGCCAGTTGCATCAATACAGACAAGCCTGCCGAATTGCCATTGCCCGTTAGCAGGGGCCCTACCGCCGGATTTGCTGCGCTGCAAAATTCGACCAGTACCGGTGGTGAAAGATCGTGCCGAACCTAAGCAGGCCGCGTCCAATAAACCTTCGCTATGTCTGGTTTCCTCGGAACGAAAGGCTTGGCAGAGATTCTCGCCGCAGACGGTGAAGGACGAATTCCATCCACTCGTCGTCCCTGCCTCCGTGCGCAATCGCGCACTCGGCGCAGGGACCATAACCACCGTCGCCAATCGTTTTAGGAAAGTCGTCGACCATCGCGGCAAGACACCATCCGCCGCGGCGTATGGGTCTCCCGATGTGCAATTGCACATCTGAGATCGCGCTCGCAACGCTCGCTTGTCCAGGACGACGGGCCCATGATTCAATTTTCAAACAGCAAACACACATTCGCGATCTCGCGACGCATTGCGCCCGAGGTTTTCATCTTCTTTTGCCCCTCTGAAGATAGAAGGGCGCAGGGAAGACCGGGTGCTTGCCGCACCCGCGGTCTCGTGTGCAAGTGCGCAAAGCAAAAGCGCACACGAGCATACAGGTACAGCGGGAGCATCCCGGCCTTCCCTGCGCAATGGCCTTACGGCTTACTTCGTGCTCTTCCCGGAGAACGGCTCTTTTGCCTCCGTCGCCCCCGAGAAGCTTTGCTTCCAAAGGGCTTAACGCCAGCACCGCGGCGCCCGAACCACACGAGTTCGCCGTACGCTTCCTGCGCCTACGTCTTGCGCATTCCGCGTCCATCGCATCTCACCGCGCGTTCGTGACGATCGCGAGCGCCCCTCATCTGCGGTGAGACGGGCGGAGTTATGCGGCTGATTTGCCCCTCGTGTTAAGCGGAATATTTTTGATTCTTTCTGATTCCTGGGCTTGACACCATTTCTGAAAATCAGAAGTGATTTGCCCGTCGTGCCAATTGGTCGCGGACGTGCAATTGAAATTCCGCTTGCGCACGGCGCGAAGCAGTTTGCAGGTCGTAGTATCAGCCGCGGGCGTGATCCGAGCAGTGTTGCCACAACCATGCACTGATGAAGACTACGCTCCGCCAATGCGTGCGTCGGAGCCGGTATCTATTTCGTCGCCTCGTCCGTGATGTCGTTCAGAACCTTCGTAAACGCCGCGTAGTTGGGCGGGGTCTCCAGTCCATGCCGCGGATAGATTGTCTTATACAGATAGTCGGCTGAGTTATAAGACAGCCATACCTTGCCCTGGTCATCCTCCCAAACAAGCGCCTTCGGAGGATTGTCGATCGCCAGCAACGGCGTCTTCGCCATTACCGGCGTGCCGAGTTTCGGATTGCCGAAGATGAGTACCGTGCGCGGGCGCATATCGATGCCGAACTTCTTTCCCGCAGCGGCGTGGTCGATCTCGGTGAACACAATGAAACCTGCGCCCTCCCTTGATTTGACGGCCGCCTCAAACCGCGAAATCGTATCCTTCACCGAATGGTTGCTCGACTTCGTAATGATACCGTCATCCGCGAAAGCGGGGGTTACAAACAGGAGTGTCAAGAAAGCGACAATGAGTCTCATCGGACTTCTCCTAACTGGGTTTCCAATTTCAGGTAACCGGCACCACCCTTTGTATGCAACTCGCCGACGGGTCTAGAACCGCGTGGTCAAGTTAGTCAGCCATTCCGGCGAAACATCGACCAGGAATGCTTCGAGCGCCTTGTCCGCTCCCGAGATGACGAGCATGCCTGCGACGAGCAGCAAAAGACCGAGCGCAGATTTCATTCCGCTACCCGCAGCCAGCAATCGGCCGCGCCAGCGCGCCATCGCTTCCCGGGAAAGCCATCCCAACCCCAGCAATGGCAACGCCGCGCCGATGCCAAACGCGAGCATTGTCAGTGCCACCTGACCAAGATCCTTGCCCTGGGCGGCCAGCAACGACGCGGCGCCAAGCGTCGGCCCTACGCAAGGACTCCATACGGCGCCCAGCAGGACCCCGATCCAAAACTGTCCGGCTACACCGCTTGCGCGGCTCGTTGCCAGCCTGCTGTCGGCCCAATTTCCGATCGGGCCCGCTGCAACCGCGATCTGCGCCTGTAGCCGCGGAGCGACGAGCACGATGCCGACAAGCATGATCAGCATCGCCGCGACATAGCGCAGCCGGTCGGCATCCAATCCGATCGAGTGGCCGACCGTCGCCAGAAATAACCCGATGCCGGCAAACGAGAGGCACAACCCGGCAGCAAGCGCCAAAGGTCCGTGACGATGGCTCGATGCCGCGGTAGCCAGCACGATTGGAAGTATCGGGAGCACGCAAGGTGAAAGGATCGAGAGAATTCCTGCGAGAAACGCCAGAACTGCACCGCCGATCGTCATCGCCGCTTCCCCATCTCCAAGTCGCCTTTGCTCGAAGTCACCTTTGCCGGCACGCTCGACGACGAAGTCAGACGGCTTTTCCGACCATGGCGAAGATCGAATTCCGCTTGGTATCGCCGACCGAGCGGGCCGCTTCCTTGTCGCCCTTGAAGGCAATCAGCGTCGATTGCGCACGGACGCCGAACCGATTGAGCAGGTCCTTCTGGCTATCGAAATCGATGACGAAGTAGACGAGATCCTTAAACCTTGGATCAGCCCTCAGATCGCTCAGGATCGGGGCCTGCGCTTTGCAAGTCGGGCACCACGGCGCATGAACCGCAATCAGAATTGGCTTGCCGGCCTTCTGGGCCGCGGCGAACGCCTTGGCATCGAACGCATGCGCGCCCTCCGCGAAAACCGGCGAAGCGGCGAGCGTTCCGGCAGCGAGCACGGCTCCGAGCATTAATCTGCGGGTCAGCATGGTATTCTCCTTGTTGATCTGGATGAGTTTCGTTTCGGAGGCCGCAGATGTTACTTGTGCGCTGCAGCGGCCTGGGCTTCGCAGGGTTCCCAACTGGAGGTTCGAGGCAACCGCGGCAAAGGTTAGCGGCCTAGCGGAAAATTCTTATCCGTCGTCGCCGGACGGGCGGGTGTATCCAGACCGGGCATCGGGTCTGGAGAACAAGCCTTCAGGATGCCGGCGGCGCGTGCGGTCATCGAACGGTCCTGATGGATGGACACCACAGGAGCGTTACCGGAGCGCATCAAGCAGCGCCTTGGCCTCCCGCAGATCGGGAGTATCGAAACCTTCCGTGAACCAGCCATAGACCGGCGCGAGGAGATCATGGGACTGCCGCGGCTTGCCCTGATCACGCCATAGCCGGGCCAAGCTGGCGGTAGTGCGCAGCTCCAGGGCCCTGGCGCTCTGGCGCCTCGCCACGTCAAGCGCACGCCGAAAGCACGCTTCGGCTTCGATCCCGTCGCCGCCTCGCCTCGCCACCGTCAGTTCCCCAATCAAGCGATAGATTTCCGCCTCCCATCGCCGCTCGCCTGTCTCCTCGACAGCGGCCGCAGCTTCGGCCAGCGCATTCAATCCTTGCTCGATTTCTCCGGCGCGCGCCGAAGCTTCAGCCAGCAGCGCGAGATAAAAGGGCCGACGGATGCGCACGCCCGTCTGCCCAACGGCCGCGAGACCTTCACGAATCTCCGCGATCCCTTCCACAGCCTGACCGCGTACCGCTATCGCCCAGCCCCGAAAGATTCTCCCAGCCGCCTCCAAGTGCGGTGCGATGCCGTGCTCGGCGCACACCGCGACCGCGGCTTCCGCTTGCTCCCGGGCCGGCTCGGCTTCGCGCCGATGCTGGTAGATCATCGCTGCGAACACCAGGGCGAGAACAAGGCTAAAAGGATGCGACAGCTCCCGCGCCATGCTCACCGCTTCGCGCGCAGCGGCAAGCGCCTGCTCGGGGAAGCCAAGCGGCCACAGCGTGGCAGCCTCGGTGTATCGGTTGCAGACAGCCGCGTCGTGGCTGCCATAGAGGAATTTATGGGCACGGTACGCGTCCGGCCTATAGAGCGCCAATCCCGCCTCGAGATGCGCCCTGCACGCGGTCAGATCCGGGAGATTGAGAAGGGTTGTCCATGCGGCATGATGCGCCTGCAGGAGGAGCGCCGGATCTGTGCTCTGCCGCGCGAGTGCGAACAGCTCGTCCAGCAGATCGCGAGCCGTCTTAAACTCGCAGCGTTGCTGGTAAACGAGCCACAACCCCCAGCTCACGGTAAAGAGCTGCGCCACATCGCCGGCTTGCCGGCATAGGTCACGGGCACGCAGGTAGACTTGCTCCACCTCCGGTGCCGACCAGCTCTTGGTGCTGATCAGCACCGGCGCAAGCACGAGCTGCAGGTCGAGTTCGCGGCGGGCACGTTCCGCAGGCTCGGCGACCCGATCGATGAGCATCAGCCCCTTGCGGAGATGGGCGATCGCCTCCGCGTGTGCCGAGCGCTCGGCCGCGCGCTGGCCAGCCTTGCGCCAGTAGGTAACAGCGTCTTCCGTGAGGTCAGCCTCGGTGAAGTGGTGCGCCAGCACCTCTGGCTGGGTAGCCGCAATGTCCGGGAAGTTCCCCTCGAGCGCCCGGGCAATGCGCGCGTGCAGCGCCTGCCGCTTGCCGCGCAGCAACGTGCCATAGGCGGTGTCCTGAACGAGGGCATGCTTGAAGCTGTAAGCCGATGAGCCACGGCGGAAAATCAGTTGCGACGCGGCGAGCTGTTCAAGGGCCGACTGCAAGGGCACCTCCGGCAGCGGCGACACGGTCCGTATCAGATCGTCGGTGAACTCCCGGCCAATGGCGGCGCCGCTCTGGGCGACTTCTTTGGCTTCCGGACTGAGACGGTCGAGACGGGCGAGGAGCGAGGCGTGCAGGGTAGCTGGGACGGCGAGTGCACCCGGTGAGGTTCGCGAAAGCACGGCCTTGGCGTCCCCTTCGGCTCCCGCTTCTAGCACAGCCTTGGTCAGTTCCTCCACAAACAGCGGCACGCCGTCCGTGCGGTCGATGATCTCGTGGAGGACCGCGCTGGGCAGCACCTTGTCGCCAACCACCCGCTGTACGAGGGCCGCGGTGTCACGCCGGTTCAAGCGGCCGAGCGCCAGCATCGTGACGTGCGGCTGGCCGATCCACGGTGGCAAGAACTCCGGTCGGAAGGTGAGGAGTAGCAACACCGGCAGTTGCTGCACGCGATCGACCGCCACTTGCAGGAGCTCGAGCGAGGTCGGGTCGATCCAGTGCACATCTTCGAAGACCCACAGCACGGGATTGCGCCGAGACAGATCCTCCACTTGCCGGAGCAGCGCCTGGAGCGTGCGCTCCTTCTTCGCAGGCGGACTGAGCGATACCGGGCAGTAGCGGTCGGCGGGCAATGATAGCAGCTCGGCCAATAGCGGCATGGATTCGGTAGCGGTCGCTGAGGCCGTTAACAGCGCCTCGATTTTGTCGAGCCTGACCGCCGGTGGGTCGTCCCTGGTGAACCCGGCCGCCCGCTCCAGTTGCTTGATGACGGGGTACAGCGCGCTGCCCTGGTGGTGCGGCGAGCAGAAGCAGCGCAAGCGCGAGTACCGTTCGGCTTGCAGCTTCTCCTGGAGGGCCGCCACCAGTCGCGATTTCCCGACCCCGGGCTCCGCTGAGAGCAGCACCACCTGCCCCTCCCCAGAGGTCGCGCGCTGCCACCGGCGCAGCAGCAGTTCGAGCTCTTCCTCGCGGCCGACCAGTGGCGTCAGGCCGGCCGAATGGAAGGCTTCAAACCGGCTCTCGACGGCGCTCGACCGGAGCACCTGATAGGCTTGCACCGGCTGCGGAAAGCCTTTCATCGCGACCGTTCCGAGATCGCGGTACTCGAAAAGATCGCCCAGCAGGTGACGCGTCATGGGACCCACGACGATGGTGTTCGGCTCGCCAAGTGCCTGCAGGCGCGCCGCGAGGTTGGGCGTCTCACCCACCACGGCGCGTTCCAGTGCCTCGCCCGAGCCAGTGAGATCGCCGACCACGACCAGCCCTGTCCCGATGCCGATGCGGACCCGAAGACGCTCGGATGTTTGCAGTTGGTCGACGGCGTCGATGAGCGCCAAACCGGCGCGCACCGCTCGCTCGGCATCGTCCTCATGCGCCTGCGGGTAACCGAAATAAAGCAGTACGCCGTCGCCCATGTACTTCGCGACGAAACCGTCGAAGCGGGCGACCGTCTCAGCGACGCAGCGGTGATAGACGCCAATCACCTCACGCAGGTCCTCGGGGTCAAGACCAGCCGATAGCGCGGTCGAGCCGACGAGGTCGCAGAACATCACGGTGAGCTGCCGCCGTTCGGCCGAAGAGACCGCGCTCAAGCTTGGTGCCGGCGCGGCGCTCGAGTCTCCGGATGCTGAGGGCTTTGGCAGGCAAGCGGCCGCTTTCAATAGCTTCTTGCGCTGGCCAAGCGAGAGACCGAGCTTCTCCAGGTCCGCCTCACTCAGCTCAGGCAGGATATTGAGATCGACGTCGTTCGTCCGCAACACGGGTGCGAGTTGCACCAGGCCAAGCGGCACCAGCCAGCGCTCCAGCTCGTCCACGGCCTTTCTCCTGGCTGGTGTGGACTCTACCAGATCGAGCGTGTGCTCCAAAGTAACTTTGCCGGCTGCAGGGGCTCCAAAAGAAGCCGGCTCGGCCTCAGGCCGATAGTTCCGGGGCCGGTCTTTTGGACCGTCCCGGAATGGCGGAGGTGTGGTGTGGAACGTTCAGCCTGCCGCCGCCGCCGGCATGTCGCGCTGGCGCTTCATGACGATTTTGTTGAGCGCGCCGAGATAGGCCTTTGCGGAAGCGACCAGCGTATCCGGATCGGCGGCGCGCGCCGTCATCGAGCGGCCCTCGTGCGAGAGCCGCACCGAGACTTCGGCTTGCGCGTCGGTGCCTTCGGTGACGGCATGGACCTGGTACAGCTCCAGCTTTGCTTCGTGCGGCACCAGCGCCTTGATGCAGTTGAACACCGCATCGACCGGGCCGTTGCCTTCGGCCTCCTCGATCCTGATCTGGCCGTCGACGTCGAGCTTCATGGTGGCGCGCTGCGGACCATGGGTGCCGGCGATCACCGTCAGCGAGGTGAGCTTGATGCGATCGTGCGAAGCCGCCATTTCCTCGTCGACCAGCGCCTCGATGTCCTCGTCGTAGATGTCCTTCTTGCGGTCGGCCAGCGCCTTCATCCGCGCAAAGGCATCTTCGAGCTGGTTCGGGCCGAGCTTGTAGCCCATCTCTTCCAGCTTGTGCACAAACGCATGTCGTCCGGAATGCTTGCCGAGCACCAGCGAGGACTGCTTTAGGCCGACCATCTCGGGCCGCATGATCTCGTAGGTGGAGGCGTCCTTCAGCACGCCGTCCTGATGGATACCGCTTTCGTGCGCGAACGCGTTACGGCCGACGATCGCCTTGTTGTACTGCACCGGGAACGAGGTCGCCGCCGATACCAGCTTCGAGGCGCGCGTCAACTGCGTGGTGTCGATCTTGTTCCACCACGGAAACTTGTCGTTGCGCACGTTGATCGCCATCACGATCTCTTCGAGCGCAGCGTTGCCCGCGCGCTCGCCGATGCCGTTGACGGTGCATTCGACCTGGCGCGCGCCGCCGGCGATGCCGGCCAGCGAGTTCGCTACCGCCATGCCGAGGTCGTTATGGCAGTGGACGGAGAAGATCGCCTTGTCGGAATTCGGCACCCGCTCGATCAGCGTCTTCATGAAGTGGGTGTATTCCTCCGGCACGGTGTAGCCGACGGTGTCAGGGATATTGACCGTGGTGGCGCCGGCCTTGATGACGGCTTCGACGATCCGGCAGAGGAAATCCATCTCGCTGCGGGTGCCGTCCTCGGCCGACCATTCGACGTCGTCGATCTGGTTGCGGGCGCGGCTGACGTTGGCAATCGAGAGCTCGACCACCTGCTCCGGCGTCATGTTCAATTTCACCCGCATATGCAACGGCGAGGTCGCGATCACGGTGTGGACGCGGCCGCGCTTTGCAAACTTCACCGCTTCGGCGCAGCGATCGATGTCCTTGGGATGCGCGCGCGACAGGCCGGCGATCACGGCGTTCTTGGAGCGGCGGGCAATCTCGCTGACCGCCTGAAAGTCGCCTTCCGACGTGATCGGGAAGCCCGCCTCGATGACGTCGACACCCATGTCGTCGAGCATTTCGGCGACCTCGAGCTTTTCCTCGAACGTCATGGTCGCGCCCGGGCACTGCTCGCCATCGCGCAAGGTGGTGTCGAAAATAACGACGCGGTCCTTCTCGGACTTATTCGCTGATGTCATATGCTGAATTCCTTTTGGATCGTAGCGCCATCTCGCATGGACGCTGAAGGGTCTGGTGATCTCGCTCAAAACCCCTGAGTGCCCAGGCGCAAACGCCCAGACGGCCCTCAGGGGCCGATAAGAAGCAGAAGCCCGCCAAGAAGCAGGGTGGGCGCGGACGCAGCCGGAAGCGCAGGGGCAGCCTTGGCCGCTCCACCCCGAACCCCGTACCTCTCGCTGCGAATCAGCATTGCCAGACCCTTAGGACGCTCAAATCTCGGCCAAAACCATTGACGGTTCGTTGCCGGGACGGCGTTCCGGGGTTGTTCTAGACGAGAATTGCCGCCCGCCGCAATGCCAAAAAGAGGGTCAGAAACGGTGACCTAACGGCCAGGCATCCGGAAGCGCTTTCCGGCGTTACCAGCCTGTAGCGTCAGGCGAGCACCAAATGGCCGTCGAGACTGAAATTAAATTCCAGATGCCGCAGCGCAATCTCGGGGCATCTTCAAGATTGGCGGTGCGCGGCTGCAAAATTGGCAAGCACTCGGAGAGCGATCTGCTGTCGACCTACTTCGACACTCCGAAGCAGAAGCTGAAGCGGCATGGACTTCTGCTCCGGATAAGGCGAGCGAACGGCAAGCACGTTCAAACGATCAAGAAGACGTCCGGCGTTCAGTTCAGCCGCGGCGAGTGGGAAACCGAAATAGGAGGTCGTAGGCCCGATCTCGGCAAGGCGAACGGCACTCCACTTCAGGAGCTTGCTTCGAAGAAGCTGCGGCGCAAGCTGAAGCCGATCTTTGAGACCTCGGTGCATCGCATCACCTTGCCGGTCCGCACCAAGCGGAGCGAATTGGAACTGGCCATTGATCGCGGCAGAATCATCGCGGCAGGGCATACGAGGCGCATCGAGGAGATCGAACTCGAATTGAAAAGCGGACCGGCAACGGATCTGTTTCGCGTCGCGAAAGCTCTGGAGCGAAAGCTGGCGGCCGAGCTCTGTTTGAGAGCGAAGGCAGATCGGGGGTACGATCTCGTCAATGGCAACAGCACTCAAGCTGTCTTTGCCGAGCCGATCGAGCTTGACAGGCGGATGAGCGCAATCGAGGGTTTCCAGGCCATCGCCCGCTCCGCCCTTCATCATTTTTCCGGAAACGCCGATGCCGTCCGTAACCTTGATCCGGAAGGCGTGCATCAGATGCGCGTGGGCTTGCGCCGCTTGCGCGCAGCCATCTCGCTGTTTTCGAAGGCGTTGCCGGTGGCGAAGACCGAAGAGATCAGGACGGAGCTCAGGTGGCTGACAAACGAACTTGCGCCCGCCCGCGAGCTCCACGTCTTCCTGGAGGAGAGGATTGGCCCTGTCGCCCGCGAAATAGTACCGCAGCGGGGCGGCAAAGCTATCGCGAAGCAATTTGCCGATAAACGCGCTGAGGCGCTCGAGCAAGCCAGGAAGGCTGTCAATTCGCCGCGATGCCGCGCGCTGCTCGTCGATGTGCTCGAGTGGATCGAGGCGCAGCACAGCCGCACAAACGGCGCCAACAGCGAACTTGGCGAATTTGCTGCAGAGCTCCTGGATCGGCGCATCCGGAAAGCACAGAAGGACGGCGGAAAGCTGCAAGCGATGACGGCCCACGAGCGGCACAAGTTCCGGATCAGGATGAAGAAGATCAGGTACGCAGCCGAGTTCTTCGAAAGCCTATTCCGCAGCAAAGGCGAGCGAAAGACGCTCGCACGTCTATCGAAACATGCGAAGAAGATTCAGGATGCGCTGGGCTCGCTCAACGACTTCATTGCGGACCGAAAGATGGCGGCAGAGGCCGCGCTCCAGGCCTCACCGCAAGACAGGCGCGCCCGCGCCTTTGTTTCAGGCATTATCGTTGGCCGCGAGGATGAGCAGGCAAGGCCGCTCATGCAAGCGGCTGCAAAAGAACTGCGGGCGCTTCGCCATCTGTCCGCACTTGGCTGATACTTTTGGGG
Source organism: Bradyrhizobium sp. RDI18 (assembly GCF_043203335.1). Classification (NCBI taxonomy): domain Bacteria; kingdom Pseudomonadati; phylum Pseudomonadota; class Alphaproteobacteria; order Hyphomicrobiales; family Nitrobacteraceae; genus Bradyrhizobium; species Bradyrhizobium sp. RDI18. Next base: position 3,543,021 of record NZ_JBICRN010000008.1, read on the forward strand.
AAACGGCGGAGTGACCTGGCGGCCACGGCCGATCCCGTAGCCCGAGCTGTGAGGGAAGTACCGGCGGCAGGTTTCCCTCCCCCTAGCGGTGCTCATCTCACGCAGGATGTGATGAGCGCAGCTCTACGCACCCTGCTTTTTGGCCCCACCCTCCGCAAGCAGCGCCTCGCGCACTTTGGCGAATTCGCTGCGGTCGGCCTTGTCGACCTTTGGAAAATGCAGATCGAGTCTGTCGAGCGCGCTAACGATGGTCGAGCCGATCACGACGCGGGCGAACCATTTGTGGTCGGCGGGGACGACGATCCAGGGCGCTGCCTGCGAGGCGGTGTGGCGGATCATATCCTGGTAGGCGGCCTGGTATTTCGCCCACAGCGCGCGCTCGCCGATATCGGCCATCGAAAACTTCCAGTTCTTGGCGGGCTCTTCCAGCCGTTCGAGGAAGCGTTCGCGCTGCTCTTCCTTCGATACGTTCAGGAAAAACTTCAGGATCACGGTGCCGTTGCGCGCCAGGTAGCGCTCGATCGCGGAGATGTCTTCGAAGCGCTCCTTCCAGATGTTTTTGGTTACGAGTTGCGGCGGCAACTTCTGCCTGTCGAGAATTTCCTGGTGCACCCGCACCACCAGGCATTCCTCATAATAAGAGCGGTTGAAGATGCCGATCCGGCCGCGCTCCGGCAGCGCGACCATGCTGCGCCACAGGAAATCGTGGTCGAGTTCCTTGGCCGACGGCTGCTTGAACGAAGTGACCTCGCAGCCCTGCGGGTTGACGCCCTCGAACACGCTCTTGATCGCGCTGTCCTTGCCGGCGGCGTCCATGCCCTGGAAGATCAGCAGCAGCGACCAGCGGTCCTGGGCGTAAAGCTTTTCCTGGAAGTCGTTCAGTCGCCTACGATTGGCCTCGATGATCCTGGTCGCCCCCTCCTTGTCGAGACCGCCCCTCTCGTTGGTCTTGTGCGACTTCAGGTGAAAGTCGCCCGTTCCGTCGTAGCGGAACGGGACCACATAGGTTTTTAGTTCATCTGCCAGCGATGGCTGCGACTTCTTGCTCATGTGGTCTTGGGCTTCTTCGGTTGCGCCTTCAGTTTGTCAAGGACGCTACCAAGAATGCCCTTGGGCAGGAAGATGATGAAGACCACAAGCAAAACGCCGTAGACCAGGTTGTCCCAGCCGACCGCCTTGGTACCGAAACCGATCCGCAGCCCTTCCGCGAGCAGGATGGTGATGATGGCGCCGATCGTCGGTCCGAGCGAGACATAGAGCCCGCCGACGATGACGGCGAACACCATCTGCAGCGACACCGCAATGCCGCTGACCGTGTCCGGCGAGATGAACATCTGGTACTGGCAGTACAGCGCGCCGGCGAGCGCGGTCATCAAGGCGGAGATCAGCGTGATCTTGAGCTTTTCGGCTGTCACGTTGACGCCGGCCGCAGCCGCCGCGTCCTCGTCCTCCGAGATCGCCTCCATGGCGTAGCGGCTCATGCTGCGGTCGACCCAGCGCCAGATCAGAAGGCCCACCACCCAGACGCCGAGCGCGATCAGATACCACGTCGTCTTGTCGTCGAACTGCAGCGCCAGCAGCCCCTGGCCGCTGGGCGCGCGGTTCGGCGTGTAACCGAGCGAACCGCCGGTGTAATCACGCGTCGCGGTGATGACCTGCAGCACGATACCGGACAGCGCCAGCGTCACCAGCACGAAATAGTGCCCGGTGATGCGGAAGCGGAAGCAGGGATAGGCGACCACCAGCGCCAGCAAGCCCGCCGCCACCATGCTGAGCGGAATGCCGATCCAGGGCGTGATGTCGAGGTGGTTCCACAACAGCGCCGTGACATAGGCGCCGACGCCCATGAAGCCGCCATGGCCCAGCGACACCAGCCCGAAGCGGCCCATGATCGACCACGAAGTGTAGGCGAACGACCAGATCAGGATCAGCACCAGGATGTGCAGGTGATAAGGCTCACGATAGACGAAAGGCAGCGCGATCAGCGCAGCCAGTCCAACGGCCCAGGCGGTGTAGCGGGAATTCACGAGCGCCTCGCCAAAAGGCCCGCGGGCCGGATGAACATCATGACGATGAAGAAGGCAAAGGCCAGCACGTAACCCCATTCGAGGTCGGAGTACAGGCCGCCCAGCGAAATGATCTGGGCGAATACGAACGCCGCAATGAAACCGCCGACGAAATTGCCGAGCCCGCCGAGCACGCAGATCAAGAACGTGATCGGCCCAAACGACAGCCCGACGAACGGATGCACGTCATACTGCAGCACCAGCAGGCAGGCGGCGAGGCCGGCGAGCGCGCCGCCGAGCGCCGAGGTGATGAGATAGATACGCTTGGTATCGACCCCCATCAGCGACATGATCTGGCGATCCTGCGCAACGGCGCGGATCGCCGTGCCGGTATAGGTGCGCTTCATGAAGAAGTAGATCGCCAGCATGCCGAGCAAGGCGGCGACGAAGGCGAGCAGCCGCGAATAGCTGAAATGCATGTCGCCGATCGCCAGCACCGGCAGGCGGATACCGAGGTTGCGGAAATCGATGCCGAAAGCGACCGTGGCAAAGCTCTGCAGGATGAACAGCACGCCGCCGGTCGCGAGCAACTGGTTGATCGGCGGCGCGGTGAGCAGCGGCGCGATGACAATGTAATGCAGCAGCGCGCCAAGGGCTGCAACCAACAGGATCGCGAGTGGCGCTGCGACCCAATACGGCAGGCCGAACACCTGTACCATGTAGTACATGCCGTACATGCCGATCATGACCAGCTCGGCGTAGCAGATCCATGTGACGTCGATGACGCCGAAGATCAGATTGAGCCCGAGCGCCAAGAGCGCCAGCACGCCGCCGAGCAGGATGCCGTTGACCACGGCTTCCAGCAGATAGATGTCGAAGGTGTCGAGGAATGCCTGCATGCTCGCTTTGCCCTAAACGCCCAAATATGCCTGCTTGATCGTGTCGGTCTTCATCATCTCTTCCGACGTGCCGGACGCGCGGATGGTGCCGGCCTCCAGCAGGTACGCGCGATCGACCACCTTCAGTACCTGCTGCACGTTCTGCTCGACGATCAGAACCGTCAGCCCGCCCGAGCGAATTCGCTTCACCAGCTCGAACACCTGCTGCACCACGACAGGCGCGAGCCCTGCCGAGGGCTCGTCGAGCAGGAGCAATTTCGGATCCGACATCAGCGCGCGGCCGATCGCGCACATCTGCTGCTCGCCGCCCGACAGGGTGCCGGCCATCTGGCTGCGCCGCTCCTTCATGCGCGGAAACAGGTCGAACACGAATTCGAGCCGCTCGGCGTATTTGGCGCGCGCGCCCGGCATGTAGGCGCCCATCTTCAGATTGTCGTCGACGGTGAGCCGTGGAAACAGCCGGCGGTTCTCCGGCACGTGCGCAATGCCAAGGTCGACGATGCGATGCGCCGGCGTCGCCACGACGTCGCGCCCTTCCATCGTGATCGAACCTTCGGTGGGGCGGATCAGGCCCGAGATCACGCGCATCAGCGTGGTCTTGCCGGCGCCGTTCGGGCCGATCACGCCAACCGCCTCGCCAGCCCTGACCTCGAGATTGATGCCGAACAGCGCCTGGAAGCTGCCGTAACCCGCGTCGAGCGATCTGAGTTCGAGCATACTTACACCCCTGCCCGACGGCGCGCTTCCGCCGCCGCGGCCTGGCTCGAATCCGCATCCGTCCCGAGATAGACCTCGATCACCCGCGGGTCGCTCGCCACCGCGCTCGGCAGGCCTTCCGAAATCTTCTCGCCGTGATCGAGCACCATCACGCGATCGACCACCCGCATCAACACGCCCATGATGTGCTCGACCCAGATGATGGTGATGCCGAGCTCGTCGCGGATCTTGCGCAGCATGTCGGCGGCCTGATCCATCTCGTGCTCGTCGAGCCCGCCGAGGCTTTCGTCGGCGAGCAGAAGTTTCGGCCCGGTGGCGAGCGCCTTGGCGAGTTCGAGTTTTTCAGGCCGGCGGCACCTAAGCCATCGACGCCGGCGTGGCGGCTGGTCGGCAGGCCGACCATGGCCAGCGCGCGTTCGGCGGCCTCATCCGCGCGGGCGCGGCTGTGGCTGCCCTGGCCGTAATAGCCCGCGAGCGCCACATTCTCGAATATCGTGAGCCGGTGAAACGGCCGCGGGATCTGGAAGGTGCGGCCGATGCCGCCGTTGATAATGCGGTGCGGCGCCTTGCCCGCGATCTCCGTTCCGTTGAACACAATCGATCCCGCCGTCGGGATCAGCGTGCCCGACAGCATGTTGAAGATCGTGCTCTTGCCGGAGCCGTTCGGGCCGATCAGGCCGAGAATCTCGCCCTGCTCGACCCGGAACGACACGTTGTTAACAGCGGTGAAGCCGCCGAAGCGTTTCACCAATCCGTCTACCGTCAGCACTCCAGAACCTCCGCTTAGCCGTTTGCCCGGCTCTTACTGGTTGCTGAACGTGGTTCCCTTCGGCAGCGGCAGCACGGCCTCGCGCTGCGCCTGGCTCTTCGGCCACACCACATACGACTTATCGTCAACATACTGGATGACAACAGGGAACGAGCGTTCGTTCTGGCCGGCCATCTGGGTGCCCTCGCCGTGGAACTTGACGCCGAAGCCCAGCATGGTGCCGCCTTCGGGAATATCGGTCTCGAGCGCTGCCTTGCGCAACGCATCGGGATCGACGCCGCCATATTTCTTGATGGCGCGCGGCAGCACCTCGGTCAAAAATAGATAGGTGTTGGATGCCGCCATGCCGACATGCGCGGAGCGAATCGCGACGCCCGGCTTGGCCTTGTCGAACTCCTCGCCGACCATCTTGATGACGGGCGGCAGCTTCGGATCCATCGATTTCTGGTTGGCGAGCCAGATCGAGATCGGGTCGGTGTTGAAGACATAGTTGACGTCGGAGCCCAGACCTTCCTTCAGCTTCTCGTAGACGCCATAGCCCGCGCCGTGGCCGACGAGAGCAGCGAATTTCAGGCCCTGCTCGCGCGCCTGGCGGCCGAACAGGGTGATGTCGGGGTTGTAGCCGGTGTGGAAGACCACGTCGGGCCGGGCGCGCTTCAGTTTCGTCACCAACGAAGAAAGATCCGGCGCCGTGGCAGAATAGCCTTCCTTCAGCACGACGTTGAAGCCGGCCTTCTTGGCGCCGACCTCGTTGCCCTTCGAGACGTCGACGCCGTAGGCGCCGTCCTCGTGGATGATGGCAACGCGCAGATCCTTCGGCTCCTTGCCGAGCTTCGCCTTGGAATTCTGTGCGATGAAATCCATCGTCATCATGCCGAACTGGTCGCCGGAGGCTTGCGGCCGGAATACGTATTTGAAGTTCTTGTCGGCCAGCACCGCGGATGAGATGCAGGTCGTGATCCACATGAAGTTCTTGAGCTGCTCGACGCGCGCGGCCACCGGCACGCATTGCGCCGAGGAGAAGAAGCCGAGCAGCATGTTGACCTTTTCCTGCTCGATCAGCCGCACCGCCTCGTTGATCGCGACGTCGGGCTTGCTCTGGGCGTCGGCATAAACCGCTTCGACCTTGTAACCCTCGACGCCGGTCTTGGCGTACTGGTCGAGCATGATCTTGGCGCCGATATATTGCAGCTCCGAACCGCCGCCGGCGAGCGGGCCGGTCAGGTCGTAGATGACGCCGATCTTGATTTTCTTTTCCTGAGCCTCGGCGGAAATCGCCATCCCCAGCACCGCGATTGCGGCAGACAGTCCGACGAGAAGGCGTGCAGCTTTGCGCCCCGGCATGAAATTCTCCCTGGATTATTTTTTGTGCACTGCATTTTCTTGTTCTTGGTTGGCGCCTATCACATTGGTAGCGCGACCAGATGTCAAGCGCATTGCGCGTCATGGCCGGGAAGCGAGCTGCGCCTCGATGAACGCCGTGACAAAACGCGGCATTGCCGAATTCAGATCGCGCGCGCTGCGCACGACGTGAATGGCCGACAGTTCCGGTTGACGCTGCGAGGCGAGGTTGCGCTCGATCCGCTCGCGTAGATCGTCGCCCGGCATGTTGACGCGCAGGACGCGGATCATCGCGAGCGTAGGCCCGGTGTAGAAGCAATACCAATGCGGCTCGCTGTCGTATTCGCCGGGGGCAAGGCCGGTCTCTTCCTCGAGCTCGCGCGTGACGCTGCCGGATATATCGACCGCGCCGTCCCTGATATCGTCGAGGTCCGGCGTGCCTGACGGAAAATAGATGCGCCCGGCATTCGCCGTGTGCGGGCCCATCTCGCCGAGCACAAGGGCGCCATCGGCGCAGAGTAGCGCGCCCATGCCGAAACCGTTGAACACGCTCGCGTCGGGAAAGCCCCAGTCGCGCCAGGCCAGAAAACTGGCGAAGTCGGTTTCGAAATAGCTGGCGCTCAAACGGTCGCCTGAGAACACCGGGTTGCGCCCGAGCAGGACGCGGCCGTTCCACAATGTAGGCTTTTCGCGCTGTTTCTCGGAAAAATGCGCATCGATGTCCGCGCGCCGCGCTTCCGCGAACGGCCACGCCCACGTTTCGACCACAAGATCGAGCCTGCTGACGCGATGAAGGGCCGGAGGCCTCGTGCCATTCATCGCTTCACATCGCTCGATTTCACGCCGATCCTATCCCTTTTCACTTCGGATTGGCGCCCGTGGTTTTCCTGGCCTGCTCGACATATTTGTTGGTGTACGTCTTGGTCACGTCGATATTGGCTTTCGCCACCTCGGGCGAGCCTTCGCTGAACACGGCGAGCACCGCGTCGGCGCCCTTCGGGTCCATCAAACCGGTTTGCGAGTACATCGGGATCGTGTTCTTCAGCGCGGCGAGATAGAGCGCCTTGTCCTTGCCGACCATTCCCTCCGGCATCTTCGCCATGATCTCTTCCGGCGAATGCGAATGGATCCAGTTGAGCGTATTGACGATCGCGTTGGTGAGTGCCTGCACTTCCTTCTCGTGCGACTTGATCCAGGCCGTCGTGGTGTAGAGCGCACCGCCCGGATACTCGCCGCCGAACACGGCCAGCGTGTCCTTTTGCGAGCGGGTGTCGGCCAGTATCTTCAAATCCGGATAGCTGCCTTGCAAAACGGTGACGGACGGATCGAGCATCACGGCGGCGTCGATCTGGCCCTGCTGCATCGCCGCCACCGCGGTGGCCCCTAAGCCGACGCCGATCACCGCGGCGCTGGTCGGATCGAGGCCGTTCTTCTTCAACAGATATTTTAAGAAGAAATCGGTCGAGGAGCCCGGCGCGCTGACGCCGACCTTCTTGCCGGCCAGATCCTTGATTGATTTGATCTCGCTGGTGTGCGCGGGCGACACGACAAGCACCAGGCCGGGATAGCGGTCGTAGATCACGAAGGACTGCAGCTCCTGCTTCTTGGCAGCCAGGTTGACGCAATGGTCGAAATAGCCCGAAACCACGTCGGCGCTGCCGCCAAGCACCGCTTTCAGCGCGTCCGAGCCGCCCTTGAGGTCGACCAGTTCGACCGCCACGCCCGCCTTTTCATATTCGCCGAGCTGTTTGGCCAGCACCGTCGGCAGGTAGCACAGGCAGGCGCCGCCGCCGATCGCGATGGTGACCTTGCTTTGCGCTGCGGCAAATCCCGAGGTCAGTGTGAGCGCCAGCAGCGAAGCGGCCAGCCGGCCGAACAGTTTCTTCATGTGTTCCTCCATTCGTTGGCGGCAAGATAGAGCAGCGCAACCGCGTTGAGAAGGCGCCGCCGTTCCGGACGGACGCCCCCTCCTCCGTCAATTGCGAGGAGTGACAGCGACGAAGCAATCCAGATTGATTGATGTGGCTTACCGGACGTCCACTATGCCCGGATAGCGACCAAATTCCGCATCCCGGCGGAATGACGCGATGTGCCACAAGCCGACATAGGCCGTTGAGGGCCAGATGGCCTTTAGCAAATCTCGGCCTGCAGGATGGCTGGGCCATTCTAAACAATCGACGGGTCGCGTAATTCGGAAGGACTTGAAGTCCAAGGATGATGCGCGGAGCTACATCAACACTGTCTTGCGTTCGCAAGTGGTCGGTCGCTGAATGCTGAAGCTTTGCGACGACAGCACGCCGGCCATTGATACCATTGCCGGCGGGGCTGTGAACGGTCATCTTCGGCTTGATGCCCTTATTGATCAGGGCTGCTCTATATTGCCGGGATGGCGCCATGACCGCACAGGGTATTGGCCGCCACGATACATACGTCCCTCACCACGATAATCCCGCCCAGCTCCGTGCGGATAGCAACGTCCATCTCTATCATTGAAATCGTAACCGTGCGGACACTGGCCACTGCCCGGGCCACGGAATTGAGCTTGATGAATCAAAGAACCGCTGTCTGCAACGGATGGCGCCGTGTGCACGAGCATTGCGGCAAAAACTATGAGGGTACCTCGAAGCAACATGTTCGTCCTCCCAGTTTACCCACGATGCAAGCAGGTTAAGAAGAACGACACTTGTTCCGATTTGTTCCATCGCCCCGGCGGCAGCAAAGATGCAGATACTGAATATGGAGACTACATGATCAAGCTTACTGCCAAGCAAGCATCGTTCTGCAGGGAATACGGCACGCGCTATTAGATGACAGCACGGCGATGAGCGCGATCAAATTTTCGCCGATCGTCGATCGCGATCCAAGCACAAAGCCATGCCAGACCTAACGGCACGATCTCAAAGAGGAAGAGCTTCGGATACAATTTATCTTCGCGCAGCCAGCCAAACACGACTAGGTGCACCAAGAAAAACCATAGCGGAGGCAAGAACGCCAGCACCGAAAATAAGACCGCGCCGTTTCTGAAAAGTCCTCGTCCGAATTTCAACGCTGTTATCGCCGGCAACGTGCTGACGCAGGCAATGCCTAGGTACACTGACAAAATCACGAAAGAGCGCAACATGGAGACGTTCCGGCCTCAGTCCAGCTAATGAGGTTTGTAGTCAAGTCCGGTAAACGGAGCATGTTTTTCGTGTGCTCTCGACTAAACTACGATTAAGAGATTGTTTACCTTGGTGGATCGCTGAATAGCCCGCAGAAGTCCGCTACGGGTCAATTGCGTCATTTGGTCGTCGGCCGACTGCTTCCGGCCTTCCACTGGAAACGGACATCGTCAGGGTTGGTCGCCATGCATCAAAGGTGCCAAACAGCAGACTTCGACAGACCACCACGGAAGCGAGCCCAACGCGGTCGCCTGATCAGTCGCTCAGTCTGCCAAGAACCCACGTTCGGTTGAAGAACGGCTCGGCTCGGCCCGTACAGACGGAAATAGTCGAACCAGGATCTTGCCCGGGATCATGGCCACCAAATCGCGCGAGATTAGCCGCAGCGTCGCGACCAGCGCTACATGTCAACGCTAACTGATCCGCAGGGCTTGAACGTTTGGAGCGAGCGCCCGTGCAAGCACCCCTCATGTTTCTGGGCGTAGGCAAGCACGCCCATGACAATCAAAGCTAGCACGACCAATCCGGCTACTAAGTTCTGCGCCATGGCTGCCACTCCAGGTGAACTCATGAACAATGGCGACCGGCGCGGATCGTGGGGATTAACGCCGGGCAGCGCTCCCTCTCGAGGCTATTCCCTAACAGCCGACGTGACTACGGCTTAATCGTGTTCGCCTCGGGCCAGAGGCCGACATCGGGAGGAGGCTGGCGTACGGCCGCGCAGTCAGGCCTGGGCACGTTTAGTGCGGCAGCGCTTGCGCAGAAGGCCAAAGTCGTTCGTGAACCACGGGAGAAAATTCGGAGCATTAGCTGATTCACGGGAGCCATTGCGGCTTGATGGCGCTGCCGGGGATGTGATTCAAACTCGCAACTGGGGCCCTCGAATCAGGCGCTACGAACTCAGTGTTTATCAATGGACCGCCATCAAACGATGCTGCCAAACAAGCCGCGCGGCGTTCGACGCGTAAATGACCGTCGCGTGCTCAAGGCATCTTGACGGCAAGAGCGCTAGCCCCTGCCCTCCGCCGCCGCCGGCCGCCACACCAGAAGCCGCCGCTCGACCAGCGTCACGCCGAAGTCGATCAGGATGACGAAGGCGGACAGCACGAACATGCCAGCGAACACGGCCGCGACGTCGAACACGCCTTCGGCCTGCTGGATCAGGTAGCCGAGACCGGCCGCCGATCCCAGATATTCGCCGACCACCGCACCGACCACGGCAAAGCCGACCGCCGTGTGCAGCGAGGAGAACATCCACGAAAGCGCCGACGGCCAGTAGACGTGCCGCGTCAACTGCCGCTCGCTCATGCCGAGCATACGGCCATTGTCGAGCACGGTGTTCGAGACTTCCTTGACGCCCTGATAGACGTTGAAGAACACGATGAAGAACACCAGCGTCACGCCGAGCGCGACCTTGGACCAGATGCCGAGCCCCAGCCACAGCGTGAAGATCGGCGCCAGCACCACGCGCGGCAGCGCGTTGATCATCTTCACATAGGGATCGAACACCGCAGCGACGCGCGGCTGGCGTGCGAACCAGAAGCCGACCAGGACGCCAGCGACCGAGCCGATCACGAAGGCGAGAATCGATTCCCAGAGCGTGATAATCAGGTGCTTCCAGATCACGCCGGAGGAAAACCATTTGACGATCTGGCTGCCGACATCGATCGGGTTGGAAAAGAAGAACGGCGGTAGCAGGATTTTACCGAACACCGGCACCGTGGTGAGGAACTGCCACACCGCCAGGGCTACGACGGCGACCAGCAATTGCAATAGGAGCAGCGTCGAGCGGGACATCAGCCTGCCTCCGCACTTCGCGTGGATTGTACGTAGCCCTTCATCACTTCGTCCTTCAACACGCTCCAGATCTCCCGGTGCAGTTCGTGAAAGTCCTTCTCCATGCGGACTTCCGAAATATCGCGCGGCCGCGGCAGTTTTACCCGCCAGTCGCCGATGATGCGCGCGCTTGGCCCTGCCGACATGATCACGACGCGATCGGCCAGCGCGATCGCCTCTTCGAGATCGTGGGTCACAAACAGCACCGCCTTGCGGTCGGCGTTCCATAATTCGAGCAGCAGATTACCCATGATCTGCCTTGTCTGGGCGTCGAGCGGACCGAACGGCTCATCCATCAGCAATATTTTTGGATCACGTATCAGGACCTGCGCCAGACCGACGCGCTTGCGCTGTCCGCCGGAGAGCATGTGCGGATAGCGGTTGGCGAAGGCGCCGAGTCCGACCGACGTCAGCCAACCCTGCGCGCGCTGCAGCGCCTGTTCGCGCGGCGCGCCCTTGATCTCGAGCCCGATGGCGACGTTGTCGAGTGCGGTCTTCCAGGGAAACAGCGCATCGGCCTGGAAGAGATAGCCGGCCTCGCGGTTCAACCCGGTCAGCGGCTGGTCGAAGATTCTTACCGATCCCGCCGCCGGCCTCAAAAGCCCGGCTGCAACGTTAAGCAATGTCGATTTTCCGCAACCCGTCGGCCCCACGATGGCGACGAACTCGCCATCGGCGACGGACAAATTGGCCTTCTCCACGGCCGTATAGACGCGGTCGCCGGCCACGCGAAACGCCACCGTCGCATCGCCAAGCGCGACCGCTGCCGGCTGTGCGGTATCCGCCATGTTTTCTTCCCCAAAAGATTTGAACGGATGCCTTAGCCGCTACAAAGGATAAGTTCAACGCGGCGCTGCAACGCGGATCGGTCGCCCCAACATGCCTTCCAGAAGGGTACAGGTTGCTGCAAACTGCATAAGTAGCCTGCGATTCGTAGATGTCTTGGGGAGCCATGAACGAGACTTTGATATCCGCCTGCACCATGTTTCTCGTTCCGGCAACGCTTTTGTTTGGCGCTTTAGGTGTCGCGAACTCGTCCTTTCTCAAGATGCTCGTCTGCCTGCTTGGTCTAGGCACGGCAGGACTGTGGCTCTACCGGATATGGTGGTGGACCAACCTGTCTTTGATTGATCGCAGAACGGCACTTGGTCTTGCTGGCATGTATGCGGGCGCGTGGGTGGTGACATTCCTGGTGCAGTTGAAGAATGTATTCTCCCGCTGACTGAATCCGTATTGCTGAAAATCCTGTCAGTTTGAAGATAGGGGACCGGGCAAACCGTCGACCATCTCGAACCAATTGCTTCACAACAATGGGGGACTTGAAGTCCCACATTCGCGACCGGGCCATTTATCGGCTATCACTATACCCTTCAGGAACCGCCAAGGTTGGGACCGCGCCGAATGCCCGCCACGCCACTGATCGCCTATGCGCATGTCGGCAAGACGTTCGACGCCGGCCGCGTGGTGGCCGTCGACGACGTCTCGCTCGACGTCGCCGAGGGCGAACTCCTCGCCATCGTCGGTGGCTCCGGCTCGGGCAAGACCACGCTATTGCGGCTCGCCAATCGCCTGATCGAGGCTGACTCTGGCACCATCACGGTCGAAGGCGAGGATGTCCGCAACGTCGATCCGATCCTGTTGCGGCGGCGGATCGGCTATGTCTTTCAGAGCGGCGGGTTGTTTCCGCATCTGACCGTCGCCGGCAATATCGGCATCACGCCAAAGCTGCTTGGCACGCGGCCTGCCGAGATTTCCGTGCGGGTGGATGAACTGCTCGAACTTGTCAGGCTCGACCGCACGCCATATCGCGACCGGCTGCCGCATGAACTCTCCGGCGGCCAGCGCCAGCGCGTCGGCGTGGCGCGGGCGCTCGCCGCACGCCCGCGCATCATGCTGATGGACGAGCCGTTCGGCGCGCTCGACCCCTTGACCCGCGACGCGCTCGGCGACGATTTTCGCGAGTTGCACAAGAAACTTGGCCTGACCACCGTCATGATCACGCATGACATGACGGAAGCGATCCTGCTCGCCGATCGCATCGCGATCATGTGCGACGGGCGGCTGTTGGCGCAGGGCACGCCGGCCGAGCTTTCCAAATCCGACGACGCTTACGTCGGCGAACTCCTGCGCACCCCACGGCGGCAGGCCGAGCGGCTGAGTGCATTGCTTCCTCGCGAGGGTGCGGCATGAGCATCTTCGCCGATCCGCGCTGGGGCGAGGCGCTGGGCCATTTGCCCGATTATCTCGGCAACCACGTCCGCGTCAGCGTCGCCGCGCTGGTGCTGGGGTTACTCGTCAGCCTGCCGCTCGCGATCATCGCACGCCATCGGCCGGTGATGCGCGGCGGGCTGCTCGGGCTTGCCAGCATCGTGCAGACGGTGCCGGGGCTGGCGCTGCTGGCGCTATTCTATCCGCTGCTCCTGGCGCTCGCGGCGTTGTCGCTGTCATGGTTCGGCGTCAGTTTTTCCGCGTTCGGATTTTTGCCCGCGGTGCTGGCGCTGGCGCTCTATTCGATGCTGCCGGTGCTGCGCAACACCATCACCGGGCTGCAGGGCGTCGACGCTGCAATCCTGGAAGCGGCGCAGGGCGTCGGCATGACGCCGCGGCAATCGCTGTTCACGGTGGAATTGCCGCTGGCGCTGCCGGTGATGATGGCAGGCATCCGAACTTCGGCCGTCTGGGTGATCGGCACCGCGACGCTGTCAACGCCGATCGGCCAGACCAGCCTCGGCAATTACATCTTTGCAGGGCTGCAGACCCAGAACTGGGTGTTCGTGCTGTTCGGCTGCCTGGCCGCCGCGGTGCTGGCGCTCGCGGTCGATCAGTTGCTGGCGCTGATCGAAGGCGGCTTGCGCAACCGCAGCCGTTTTCGCGCGACACTGGGCAGCGTCGGCATTGCGGCGCTCGTCGCAGCCACGCTGACGCCTAACCTGGTGCGGCCGCAGACGAACTACATCATCGGAGCCAAGACTTTTGCCGAGCAGTACGTCCTGTCGGCCTTGATGTCGCAGCGGCTGAAGGAGACTGGGCTTTCGGCAACGACGCGCGAAGGTCTCGGCTCCAACGTGATCTTCGAAGCGTTGGCGGCTGATGATATCGACTTCTACATCGACTATTCCGGCACGCTGTGGGCCAACCAGTTTCACCGCACCGACATCAAGCCGCGTCAGGAGCTCGTGGCCGAGCTGAAGACGATACTAGCGAAGCAGAACATCACACTGCTCGGCGAACTCGGTTTCGAGAACGCCTATGCACTGGTGATGCCGCGCAAGCGCGCCGAGCAGTTGGGTATCCGCACCGTCGCCGATCTCGCCTTGCGCGCCGCAAACATGTCGATCGCCGGCGACTATGAATTCTTCTCGCGGCCCGAATGGGCCGCGCTACGCAGGGCCTACGGCCTGTCGTTCCGCGGCCAACGTCAGATGCAGCCGGACTTCATGTATGCGGCGGTCGCCTCCGGCGAAGTCGACGTCATCGCCGGCTACACCAGCGACGGGCTGATCGCGAAATACGATCTGGTGGTGCTCGGCGATCCCAGGCACGCAATCCCGCCCTATGATGCGATCGTGCTGCTCGCGCCGAAGCGCGCCAGTGACGAGGCCTTGCGCAAGGCGCTGGCCCCGCTGCTCGGCAGGATCGACATCGCCACCATGCGCGAAGCAAACCTGCGCGCATCCGGCAACGACGCCGCGAGTTCACCGGATGCGGTAGCGCAGTGGCTGTGGGAGAAGGTGGGGAAGAGGTGACTCGCTGTCATTGCTGTGTGCAACGGGGGTTGCTCGCCGCGGATTGGGGAGGAGATTTGCGTAATATGCGCGGCTCGTTCGGCGAATAGATGGTGGGGACGCGGAGCCTGTCATCGGGCGCGCATTTGCGCGACCCGGTGGCTTTGCCACCCTACGAGACCTCGCCATAACGGCGAACGTCAAAGCCCCTTGATCATGCCGGCGTCGATCAGAAGCCGGTTGAACCGGCGCGCCTCCGCGCCTTTCCTGCAGTCATAGAAGGCTCCCTTGCAGCGGAGCATGATGCTCTTCTGCTCTGCAAAGGTCGGATCGAGCGGGATGCCGGCGGCTTCCTGCAGCACGAGGGGGATGTACGCCGCGTCGAGCGTTTCGAGTGCCGATGACAGGTTGCGCGGCTGATAGTTGATGCCGTCGATAGCATAGTAGGTGGAGAAGTAGCGTGGATCGGCGGCCATCACCCGTTTCGCCAGCGTCGCCTGATCGATCCCGGGCTCCAGCATCTTTTGCGAGATCGCCGGCTGGTGATCGCCGAAACGCAGCACCAGGAATGACTGGTCCGGATAGTCGCGCTTCAGCCGCGCGGTGAATTCGCGATAGTCGTTGGCCGTCATGGTCTGGCGGCGAATGTATTCATCGACCTCCGCCGTGTTGCCCGGCGGCGTCCAGCCCGGCGGCGTCAGATCGGGCCGGTAGACGTCGGTCCAGGGAAAATGGTTGGCCGTGAGGTAGACGAACATGAAGACCGGCGCCTGCTGAGGCTGCTCGCGCGCAAACACCTTTAGCGCCTGATCGAAATAGAACTTGTCGGGCTGCATGTCCTGGTTCACGCCCATATCCGCCATGTCGACGAAATGGCCGACGCCGGCTCCCTTCTGGAAGGTGCGCGCGCCAAGGAAGTTGCCGTAGGTCGGATAGAGCGAGAAGGTCTTGTACCCGCAGTTCCGCAGCGCCTGTGGCAGTCCACGGGTCACGCGACCCGCGGTTATCCTCGTCACGTAGAACTTGAGATCGCCGAACGACCGCGCCGAGAGGCCCGTCAGCACGTTGAACTCGGTGTACCAGGTCGGACCGCCGGTTGCCTCCGCCATCATGGTGCGCTGCTTGCCGTCGATGGACTTGAAGTAGTCGGCATATCCCGCCGGCACCTTGATGCCTGGTGCGGACGTGATGTCGAAGCTCGACTCGTCGAGCAGCATGATAATGTGCGGCCGCTTTGCGTCGGCATCGCAGGCCGCGTCAGGCGGCAGCGCCGAAAGGCCGGCGGCGTGCGCTTCCCGTCCGAGGCGAAGCGGGGCGGTTGCCGGCGGATCGGCGTCGATCCATCCCGTCGAAGCCAGCCGCGACACCGCCACCACGCCCGAGCGCGCGAGACTGGAAATGTGGTTGATGCCCTGGAACGGTTCCCACGGCTGCTCGGGACATGCGACCGACATCGCCGATATCGATGCAATGCTGGCGGCCAGACCGATCAACGCCAGGCGTCGCCGCACCCGGAACGGATCGAAACGCCAGACCAGCCACAACAGCGGCACGGCAACGATCCCCGCCATGATCAACTGCGTCTGCAATCGCGGAAACACCGAGAGCAGAAACGAAAACGTATCACGGTCGACGATCAGGAAGTCGAGGAACGTCAGGGTGAGCTGCAGGATGCCGAATTTGAAGCGTGACAGCTCGATCAGGATCACGATGAGCGTCACTGCAATCGCTGCACAGATGCCGGGCCGCTGCAGCACGAGCAGCAGGAAGCAGTTCACGAAAACCCACGCCAGCATGGCCAGCGTGATCGCAAACGGCCCGTATTCGCTGGTGAGCAGGACCACGAGCCCCGCCAGATGGACGGCGATAATCAGGCCAGCCGGAACAAAGAACCGGGCGCCGCGCGATTCCGCGCGGATGCTTTCGCTCATTCCCCGTTCAGCGCCGGCCGACATGTCTCGTCTCTAGAGCCCTTTGATGAATCCTGCGTCGATCAATAACCGGTTGAACCTGCGCGCCTCGGCGCCATCCTTGCAGGCATAGAATACACCCTTGCAGCGGAGCATGATGTTCTTTTGCTCCTTGAACGAGGGGTCGAGCGGAATGCCGGCGGCCTCCTGGATCACCAGCGGCAGATACGGCGCGTCGATCGTGTCCATGATCGCGGAACTCTTCACCGGCTCGAAGTTGACGGCGTCGATCGCGTAATAGGTGGTGAAGTAGCGCGGGTCGTGGGTATCGAACTTGTGGGCGACCCTGGCTTCATCCAGGCCGGGATCGAGCAGGTTCGAGGAAAATTCCGGCTGATGGTCGCCGTAGCGGACGATCAGGAATGGCTGCGCCGGGAATTTCTTTTTCAGGCTGGCGATGAACGCCGCATAATCCCCGGCGCTCAATGTCTGGCGGCGCAGATATTCGTCGACGACGGGCTCGTTGCCGGGCGCGCGCCAGGACGGCAGCAGGTCGGGGCGGAATTTGGTTTGCCAGGGGAAATGGTTGGCGGCGAGATAGACGAACGTGAACAGCGGCGTGTTGGCCGGCTGCTCGGCGATCAGATTCACGGCCTTGTCGTAGAAGAAGCTGTCGGGCTCGATGCCCTTCGCGCCGAGCGCGCGTGCGTCATAAAAGTGCTGGATGCCGGTGGAGGTCTGGAAGCCACGCGCGCCCATGAAGGCGCCGTAGGCCGGGTAGAGCGAGATGGTGTTGTAGCCACAGCGGCGCAGCGCCAGCGGCAATCCGCGCTCGACCCGGCCCGAGGCGATGCGGGTGACGAAATAGGAGAAGCGGCCGAACGACCGCGACGACAGGCCGGCGAGCACGTTGTACTCGGCCATCCAGCTTGCGCCGCCGCTGCTCTCGGCCATGAACTTGCGCTCGCGGCCGTCAAAGGACTTGAAATGGCTGCCATAGCCCGGCGGCACCTTGACGCCGGCGGCCTGGCGGATGTCGAAGCTCGACTCGTCATGGATCATGATGATGTGCGGGCGGCGACCGGCCACATGACAGGAATCGACCAGCGGCACCTTCAGCCGCTCGGCGATCACGGCTTCCGATTCCATAAAGCCGTAATTGACGAAGTCGGAAACCGCGGTCACGCCCGAGCGGGCGAATTTGGAGAGATAGCCGTCGTCGTAATAGCCGCGCCAGGCTTCATCGGGCCAGACAGCGGAATAACCGGCCAGGCTTGCGAGACAGGCCAGCAGGCCGGCACTGGCCGGCAGGCGGCGGATGCGGAACGGATCGAGCCACCACAGCGCATACATCAGCGGCAGGATGACAAGGGATGCGCCGACCACGCTCCAGCGCAAGTTCGGAAAGATCGTGAACAGATACGCCGCGGTGTCGCGGTCGATCACCATCAGGTCGACGAAGTTCGCGGTCATTTGCACCACGTCGTGCTTGAGCCGCGACAGCAGCACCAGGACCACGACCAGCGTGAGCGACAGCGCGCCCGACAGCGCCGGACGCCGCAACAGCGCAATGAAGAAGAAGTTCAGGACGCCCCAGGCCAGCGCAAAGCCCATGCGGCCGCCGAAATCGGTTTCGGTGTGCAGCAGGAGCGCCAGCGCCGATATGTGCGGTGCAGCAACGGCGGAAAGGCGCCAGAAACCGATCGCGGCAAGCCCGGCGGCAAGGGTGGTAGCGGAGGGCCCTGGATTTGGCGCGGGCGCCATGGGGGAACGCAACATGACCCGGCGCAATGCAAAGCCTTGGCTGGCGACGACCAGGAGACGCACGACCCATCCGGAACCTGAGCCGCGTCACAAAAACGTAGTGGAATCGTCATGAACAGGCAATGAATTTGCCCTCGGGCGGACGTTTGCCGGCAGTCGTACGGCCGTTGAGCGCCATGATCAGGCCGGCCGTGGCCGGCTGGCTATCCCCTCGATAAAAAGATCCAGCACCGCCTCGGCGGTCCGCTCGGCCTCGGGGCCGGCCACGCCCCAGCGCGGAAAATGGCCGTCGATATTCATCCGGGCAAAACCATAGACCAGCGCCCGGCCGGCGATCTGAACCTGCTTGAGGTCGGCGCTGCGGAGCTGGCCCGCCGCAAAGGCTTCGGCCAGCGTTTGCTCGGTCAGCGCGATCAGTTCGGCATTGTCGCTGGAGATGGCGGCCGCCTGGTCGTGATCGAACAAGCGGCGGCTGGAAATGATTTCGAAATGGGTTGGGTTGCGCATCGCCCAGCGCAGATACGCGAGCCCGAGGCAGCGAAAGCGGCCCAGCGGATTACCGGCCGGTGCCGCGGCAAGCGCTGTCTCGATCTCGGCCCGGAACCGCCGCTGTGCCTCTTCCGCCACCGCCTGGATCAGGGCGTCGCGGCTTGGAAAATGCCGGAACGGCGCCCCCGGCGATACGCCGGCCCGGCGGGCGGCCTCCCGGACGCTGACCGCCTCCGCCCCGCCCTCGCCAACCAGTTGCAGCGCGGCGTCGATCAGGACGCGCCGGAGGTCGCCATGGTGATAGGGTCTTGGCGCGGCCGCACGCGCGGCGCGGCGGCGCGGCTTGGCGGTGGAGGATTTTGCGACGGAAGGCTTGGCTGACGGCCGCATGCCCTCTCCTACCATCACCAGGTCGTGAATGTAAGCATTGATTACACGGATTGACCTGATCCGTACAGCCAATGTAACTGGTGATTACATCAGCGGCCGGGGAGCAAAACATGCCGACACATCAAAAATGGTTCGAAGGCTGGCGGCTGTTCGCCCTGCTCGCGCTGACGCTGCTGGCCATGAGCATCTGGATCGCCGGCATGCGCGGCTTCGAGGTCGACGGCGTGCGGATGGTGATCCGCTTCACCGCGCGCACCTCGCTGTTGCTGTTCTGCCTCGCCTTCTCGGCCGCCGCCCTGGCGCTGTTATGGCCGAACGCCTCGACGCGGTGGCTGCGCCGCAATCGCCGCTATGTCGGCGTCAGCTTTGCAGCCTCGCACGCCATCCATGCAGTCGCCATCTTGGCCTTCGCCGTGATGGACCCGGTAGGCTATGCCGCGGCGACCTCGATCGCGTCCTACATTTTCGGCGGCATTGGCTATGCCTTCATCGTCGCGATGGCCGCGACCTCGTTCGACCGCACGGCCGCGGCGATCGGCGCACGCGCCTGGCGCCGGCTGCATCTCGTGGGCGGCTACTACCTGCTGTTCCAGTTCATGGTGTCGTTCGGCAAGCGGATTCCCGACATGCCGCTCTACGCGCTGTTCCTCATTCCACTCGTGGCGGTGTTCGCGCTGCGGATGATCGCGATGGCGCCGCGTGCCCAGGCGCCGGCACGGGCGGGCTAGTCGTCCTTCAGGTAAAACTTCCGTCCGAGCCGGCGGTGCACTGACATGACGGCGCGGTCGACGTCGCTGATCAGGCTGTCGCCGAGAACGACGTTGGGGATTTCCCAGTTCCGCCCCTCGCGGATATTGGGAAGCGCGCGCACGGCGGGGACGGACGCCGTTTCGCATCCCGGTTGGCTGCGAAGCGCCGCGTCGGCGATTTGCGTCAGCTCGGCTCTGTTCTTTCCCGTCGTCACTGGTGGCCGGTGCCTTTGCTCATCTTTGCGGCGTCAGCCCGAGGCGCTTGGCGACGATCCGGTCGAGGGTGCGCTTGGGCAACACCGCCGCCATGAACTGCCGCATCGGATCCGGCGCGATGACATAGCGCACCTTGGGATTGGGCCGCGTCAACGCTTCGAACACCTTCTCGGCGATCATCTCGGCCGGCAATCCGTTCGCACCGAGCTGCAACATGAAGGCGCGGATTTTCTCCAGCGCCGGGAAATACGGCGAGTTTTTGTAGGCGGAGATATCGACCTCTTCGGCCTTGCTCCAGATCGGCGTCTTGACCGCGCCCGGCGCAATGATGATGACGTCGATCCCGAACAGCATCAGTTCGCGGCGCAGGCTCTCCGACAGCCCCTCGATGGCGTGCTTGGAGGCGGAATAGGCCGAGGTCAGCGGATTGCCGTTCCTGCCGGCGACCGAGGAGATCATCACGATCCGCCCCTTCGGCCCCTTCAGGGCAGGATCGGAGGCCGAGCAGCGGCCCGAATGCCTGGGTCGCAATGATCGGGCCGATGAAATTGACCTCCATCTGGCGACGGAATTCGTCGGCGGCGAGTTCGAGCACGGGACCTGCGACCGCAATGCCGGCATTGTTGACGAGGCCGGCGAGCGTTTCGCCGCTGAGGGCGCCCCGGACCTCGCGCGCCGCCGCCAGCACCGCCGCTTCATCGGTGACATCGAAGATCAGCGGCGTGAAGTTCGTCCCGAACTCACGCTTGAGGCGGTCGGCATCGGCCTGCTTGCGCACGCTGCCGAACACGCGGAAGCCGCGGTCGAGCAAGAGCTTCGCACTGGCCCAGCCGATGCCGGTGGACGCGCCGGTGATGACAACAGATCTCATGACCTAAGCCCTTGTAAGAGGTTTAATGAAGTTCGTCGTGAAGGAATGCTTAAGCGCCGGCTCCATGGGCCTCCTCCGCGGGGTGCAGCCAGCCTTGACGGCGTCTTGTTCGGCAGATTGCTATTCGAATTTCCCGGGAACGGTTTGGTGAGGATAGCAGCCGGACCGGAATACCGGAAGCGGCGGCAGATGGCCGATCCGGCTCAACATCGGCGATTTATCGCGCGAAATCGCGGCATACGTCCCGATCGGATTGGTAAAGCAATTCGGAACGCAGAATTTGCAATGCGCAGGCCCTGCTTCGGCGTGCGTCTGTCCGCGACAAGCGGCCGATGCATTGCCCAATTCAGATGCAGTCGATCTGTATTCTACTGGGTCCCCGCCTTTAACGCAGGTGTAAGGCTCGGTTGGCCATTGTGGGCGCGAACCCTTCAACAACAGACAGGCTGCCCACAATGGTGCAACAGCCGGCGCACTCGATCATTGCCGAACTTGAAGATGCCGTCAGAGGCGGTTCATCCGCCAAGCGGGTGGAGACCCTGCGGCAGGTCACCGATCTCTTCCTCCATGACGGAGAACGCCTCAGCGACGACCAGGTCAAGGTCTTCGACGACGTGCTCTGCCTCCTGATCGCGCGCGTCGAGACGCGGGCGAAGGCCGAACTTTCCAAGCGGCTGGCGCCGCTCGACTACGCTCCGTTCGAAGTCATCCACCACCTCGCCTGGGACGACGAGATCGAGGTCGCCGGCAACGTGCTGGCCCATTCCAGCCGGCTCGGCACCGATGTGCTGGTCGAGATCGCCAGCAGCAAAGGACAGGATCACCTGCTCGCCATTTCCGGCCGCGCCGAACTGCCCGCGGCAGTGACCGACGTCATCGTCGACCGCGGCGAAGGCCAGGTGATCCGCAAAGCTCGCCAACAATGCCGGCGCCAAGTTTTCCGACCAGGGCTATTCCACCATCGTCGCCCGCGCCGGCGCCGACGACGAACTGGTCGAAATCCTCGGCCTTCGCGCCGATTTCCCGGCAAAGTTCATTGCGGACCTGCTGCGCCGCGCCAAGGACGCGGTTCGCGCCCGGCTTTTGGCCATCGCGCCGCCCGCGCTCCAGGAAGAGATCAAGCGGGTCCTGAACGAGGTCGCGCGCGAGGCACCGCCTCCGAGCCGCAGCTTCGGCGTTGCCGAGGAGCTCGTGAAGCTGATGAAGGGGCTGAACGAGCTCGACGATGCGGCGGTGTACAAATTCGCTGAAACGAACAAGTTCGACGAAGTGACGGTCGCACTTGCCGTCCTCAACGACATGCCGATCGAAATGACGGCGAAGCTGATGGAAGGGCCGCGCGCCGACCTGATCCTGATTCCCTGCCGCTCGGCGCGGCTGAATTGGCCGACGGTCGAGTCGATCCTGCGCAACCGGCCGGTCAAGCCTCCGATCAGCGAGCAGACGCTGGAGATCGCGCAACGCGATTTCCGCAAGCTGTCGATGGAGACGGCCCAGCGCACCGTCCGCTTCTGGCAGTTGCACAACAAGATCGAGAAAGAACCGATCATCCGGACGCATTGAGCGGTCGAATTGGGTCTTGCCTGTGCGCCGTGGTCGCGGCGCGCGCACGGTCCGAACCGGTCACCGGCCATACAGCGCGCGATCCAGCCAGCCGTCGGCGCCGCCTCGGACCCATTCAAAGCCGAGCCGCCGGGGTAAATCGACACCCTCGGGGCGAAGCATCCGCACCTCGGGATGCTCGAAACTATCCGGCATCAGACAGAAGCCGAGACCCGCCGCCACCATCGCGAGCGCCCGCGCATCGCTGTCCGTCTCGGCGACGACCTTCGGCCGCACCTTCCAGGCATCGAGAATGCGCGACGCCGACTGCAATTGCTCGCAATGTATGCGCACGATCAGGGGCTGGCCCGCCAGTATCTCAGGCGAGACTGGCCCGCGCGGAAATGAACGCGCCGAAACGGCCAGCGCCTGCCGATCCG
Organism: Bradyrhizobium sp. RDI18; assembly: GCF_043203335.1. Classification (NCBI taxonomy): domain Bacteria; kingdom Pseudomonadati; phylum Pseudomonadota; class Alphaproteobacteria; order Hyphomicrobiales; family Nitrobacteraceae; genus Bradyrhizobium; species Bradyrhizobium sp. RDI18. The sequence continues at coordinate 3,565,846 of NZ_JBICRN010000008.1, forward strand.
CCGCCAATTCCAACTGCCGGTGGCCGCGTGCGGCCGATCCGAGCGCCGTCAGGACGACATCGTAGCGGCCATTGGCAAGCCGCTGCCGCAGCTTGGCGAGGGGCGCATCTTCGGTCCGCCACGACCGCCCCGGCTCGATTGCCCGCAACCGCTCAATGCATTGCGCCACGAATGCCGGCGCAATCGTCGGCAGAATTCCAAGCCGCAGCGGCCTGCCCGACGGCCTGCCGCCGGACGCCGCCTTGAGCCGTTCAGCCTGGCGCAAAATCGCCCGCGAGGTCTCCAGCACCTCTTCGCCCCTCGGCGTGAGCTTCACGCCACGCGCATGACGCTCCAGCAGTGCAGATCCCAGCTCGGCTTCAAGGGAGGCTATCGCGGCCGACAGCGTCGGCTGCGTGACGAAGGCACGGCGCGCGCCGGCGCTGAAGCTGCCCGCTTCGGCGACAGCCACGAAATACCTGATCTGCTTGAAGTCCATCCATAGAGGATATCTATAGCTCGATATCAGAGCAATCGCGATTGCCTAAGCCTCTCGCTGGTCCGAGCATGGCGCCGGTCAATGCAGCCGGGAGAGGATCGATGGATCATCCGAAACCGCAGATATCTGCGTACGATGCGATCCGCGAACTGGTCGAACGGGTCACCTATGCGCCCGGCTATACCAAGGCCGTCGGCACCAGGGTCGAGCACGCGGAACCCGGCCATGTCGTGATGTCGCTCACGAAAGGCGATGGTCTCGTGCAGGCGAACGGCTTCTTTCATGGGGGCGTCATCGCCGGGCTGGCGGACCATGCCGGCGGCGGGGCGGTCACCACGGCCATGCCGCCCGGCCGGTTCGCGGTGACCGTCAACCTCCAAGTCAGCTATCTGGCCCCGGCAAAGGGGGAGTCGCTGATCGCGCGCGCCCGCGCAATCCAGGTCGGAAGCACGATTGGCGTGGCGCATGTCGACGTGGCGTCGCTGGCCGACGGGACGGAGACGCCATGCGCGATGGCGATCGTGACGCTACGCGGCGTCGACTTCCCCGCCAAATAAAAGCCACGCTAGGTTGGAGACTGCGGTGCGTTCCGGTGACGGAACGTTGGTAGCTTTGGGAGACCGTGTGAGGGCCGGCTGATCCGGCACATGAAATGTTCGCAATGGCGAAAGTCGCCGCTGGCACTGCTATCTAGCGAACGCTATCTCGTTTGACGGACGAGAATGCACATTAAGCAACGGTGCTTCGACTCGGTAAACGCTGACGTTTCCGTCGCTAATGTAATTGTTGAGCTGCGCCCTGCCGAAGAATGTGGATGAAGCGTCAGTTCTTCGTTTGGGTTCTGCTGGTGCGCTCGGTGCTGCGCAGTGAAGGATGTGCTTGAAGCATCGATCCTTCAAGAAACGGCGAGACCGCTGTTGCGATCTCGCCGGATATAGCCGAGTAAGTTTTAAGATTTGGTGTTTAAGTACCAGCCCCTCCTCCTTAGGAGCCTGCGAAGCAGGCGCCTCGAAGGATGAAAGGCCGCTTGTGGCCTCATGGTTGAGACAGCGCTTGCGCGCCTCCTCAGCATGAGGGTCAGGCACTCAGTTCTTGGTCTTGTCGACCAGCGCGCCTTTCTTGATCCACGGCATCATGTCGCGGAGCTTGGCGCCGACTTCCTCGATCGGGTGCTGGGCGAGCTTGGCGCGGGTCGCCTTGAACGAGGTCTGGTTGACCTTGTTCTCCAGCATCCAGTCGCGGGCGAACTTGCCGGACTGGATGTCGTTGAGCACCCGCTTCATCTCCTTCTTGGTCTCGTCGGTGACGATGCGCGGGCCGGTGACGTATTCGCCGTACTCGGCGGTGTTGGAGATCGAGTAGTTCATGTTGGCGATGCCGCCTTCATAGATCAGGTCGACGATCAGCTTCACCTCGTGCAGGCACTCGAAATAGGCCATCTCCGGCGCGTAGCCGGCTTCGACCAGCGTCTCGTAGCCGCCCTTGATCAGTTCGACCAGGCCGCCGCAGAGCACCACCTGCTCGCCGAACAGGTCGGTCTCGCACTCTTCCTTGAAGGTGGTCTCGATGATGCCGGCGCGGCCGCCGCCGATCGCCGAGGCATAGCTCAAGCCCAGGTCATGGGCATTGCCGGAGACGTCCTTGGCGATCGCGATCAGGCAGGGCACGCCGCCGCCGCGCTGATATTCCGAGCGCACGGTATGGCCGGGGCCCTTCGGGGCGATCATCAGCACGTCGAGGTCGGCGCGGGGATCGAGCAGGTTGAAATGGACGTTGAGGCCGTGCGCGAATACGAGCGCCGCGCCCTTCTTCATGTTGTCGTGCAGGTGCTCGCGGTAGATGTCGCCCTGCAGTTCGTCCGGGGTCAGCATCATCACGAGGTCGGCCCATTTGGCGGCCTCGGCCACTTCCATCACCTTGAAGCCAGCCGCTTCCGCCTTCTTGGCAGAGGCCGAGCCCTTGCGGAGCGCAATCGCCACTTCCTTGACGCCAGAGTCCTTCAGGTTCAGCGCATGGGCGTGGCCCTGGCTGCCATAGCCGACGATGACGACCTTTTTGCCCTTGATCAGGTTCAGGTCGGCGTCGCGATCGTAATAAACACGCATGGTCGTTTCCTCAATCGATGGCCAAAAAGGGCCGGTTAATCAGGCATTTGGACAGGTGGGACCGCCGGTCGCCCGCGAATTTCCGGCGTTGTCTAGAGCATTTTCCCTCGAAGGGGAAATCCGTTTATGCATGGCGCGGCGCGGCATCATGCGTCCATGAAGACCGGGTAGAGCGAAGCCAGGAGCAGCACCGCCATCACGATATTGAAGGCGCGCACCGCCCGGCGGGAGGTCAGGATCGGCCGCAGCGCGGTCCCGAACAGGGCCCAGGCAGTGCAGGACAGGATGCCCAGGAGCAGGCTTAAGCCGACCTGGATCGCGATATTCCAGGGATAGGCGGCGATCGCCGCATAAGCGGTGATGGTGCCGATTACCATGACCCAGCCCTTGGCGTTGACCCACTGGAACATCGCCGCGCCCCAGAACGTCATCGGGCGGCCTTCGCGACGCTTGTCCTGATCCGCGGACGGCGGCTCGGACATCGCAATCGCCCAGGCCAGATAGATCAGGTAGGCCACGCCGGCATATTTCAGGATGGTCTGCAGCACCGGATAGGCGATGAAGATGGTCCCGAGCCCGAGACCAACCGCGCCGACCATGAAGGCAAAACCGACCGTGATTCCCATGATGTGCGGGATGGTTGGGCGAAAGCCGTAGGTGAGCCCCGACGACAGCAGCATGATGTTGTTCGGCCCCGGCGTGAAGAACATCACGGTGGCGAACATGATGAAGGCGATCAGCAGCGATTGCGACATGGGGGCCTCATGCGATCTTTGGCAGAACTTGTTTTTCTGAAGCCTTGGTAGGTTTGGACAGCAACATGACGGCGATGCCGCCGACCACGGTGACCATGCCGGCAAGCCGTAGCGGCCCAAAGGTTTCGCCGAACACGACGGTCGATGCAGCGGAACCAACGAACGGCACCAACAGCGCGAACGGCACAACCTGCGCCGCCGGATAATCCCGCAGCAGCCGGCCCCACAGCCAGTAGGCGATACTGGTTGAGATACCACCCAGGCCGATCATGCACATCAGGCCGGTCAGCGACATGTGGGTCAGCGCATACCAGGTCGGCTGCGGGCCGTTGCTGACCAGCGTCAGCGCAAACAGCGGAACCGCGGCAACCAGACACAGCCACGCGAACAGGTCGAACATCGGCACGCCCTGCGCATGCCGCAGCAGCAGGTTGCCGGCCGCGAAGCTGAGCGGCGAGATCATCAATATTGCGAAGGCGCTGACGCTGAAATCGTAGCCGACGGTGCCGCAGATCATCAGCAGGCCTGCGGTGGCGACAGCAATGCCGACCGTCTGCCCCGCGCTCGGCCGCTCGCGAAACAACAGCGCGGCAAAGCCGATCGTGAACAGCGCCTGGCTCTGCACGATCACGCTGGAGAGACCGACTGGAACGCCGCGCGCAATGGCAAAGGCCTGCGCGAGAAACTGGCCGAGGAACAGCGTGAAGCTGATCGCGACCAGCACCGTCCAGGAAACCTTGGGCCGCGCCACGAACAGGCAGGGCAAGGCCGCGATGGAAAAGCGCAGCGTCGTCATCAATTCCGGCGAAAACTCGTCGAGCGCGATCCGGCTGGCCACGAAAGCAAGCCCCCAGATCACCGCTACCAGCACGGCGATGCAAACATCGGCCGGTTTCATTTTTTTCTAGCTCTGTTGATCCGGCTTTGGTTTGCGCAGGATATAAGTGCCGTGCAGCGGCGCGTGGTAGTCGACCGATTCCAGCGTGAAGCCGATATCGGTCAGCATGCGCTCGATCACCCAGCCGAAGGTCGAGTACTCGTCGCGCATATGGGTGACCACGCCTTCGCGCTGGAAATCGTGGTTCTTGATGGTGAAATCGGCCCACTGCTCGACATCGCGCTCGGTGCCGTCGGGCATGCTGACGAATACAATGTCGCGCAGGTAGAAATTCGCGCCGGGCTTCAGCGCGGCATAGATCCTTGCCAGCGCCACCGCCTTCCAGAAGTCCGGCAGATGGTGCAGCGTGAATTCGCTGACGATCAGGTCGTAGGAATCCGGCTGGTAGGCAAAGCTCAATAGGCCTGCCGGCTGGGTGCGGATCGCTACCTTGCGGTCGCGGGCCTGGATATTGGCGAGCGCCAGCATCGCCGGCGAAATATCTATTGCGTCGACCTCGGCCCCCATCAACGCCGCTTCGCAGGCCAGTACACCGTTGCCGCAACCGATATCGGCCACGCGCCAGCCGCGCTGCACGCCGAGCATGGTGAGCGCAGCCCGTGCGCGCTCGTCGCTGTCGTCGTGCCGGTCGTAGATCGAGGCGACCGCCGAATCGAGCCCGAGCCGCCGCCTTTGAGTGTAATACCAGTCCCGCGCCAGCATGTTCACATCCCCTCAGGCCCGCGCCCGATCGCGGCAACGCCAGTGCGCGACACCTCGACAAGGCCGAGTGGACGCATCAGGTCGATAAATTGGCTGATCTTGGATGAATTGCCTGTGATCTCGAACACAAAACTCTCGGTCGTGGCGTCGATCACGCGGGCACGGAATGCGTCCGCCAACCGCAGCGCCTCGACCCGGCTGTCGCCGCGGCCACGCACCTTCACCATGGCGAGTTCCCGCTCGATCGAGCGGCCGGTAATCGTCATGTCGACGACGCGGTAGACCGGGATCATGCGGTCGAGTTGGTGCTTGATCTGCTCGATCACCGTCGGCGTGCCCGTCGTGACGATGGTGATGCGCGAGAGATGTTTGTGGCTCTCGGTCTCGGAGACGGTGAGACTTTCGATGTTGTAGCCGCGCCCCGAAAACAGGCCGATCACGCGCGCGAGCACGCCGGGCTCGTTCTGCACCAGCACCGAGAGCGTATGCGTCTCGTTGGGATCGTGGCGCTCTTCCAGGAAGTAGGCGGATGCGGGCTGGTTCATTGAGGTCCCCTTACATGTCCTCTCGTCACACCATCGCCCGTTGGGCGGCTGTAGCGGCATCGGTGCCGATCCATTTTCGAAACAGATCGAAATCGATATTGCCGCCGCTCAGGATCAGTCCGACCCGCTTGCCGGCGAGCTTCTGCTTTTCCTGCAGCGCGGCGGCCAGCGGGGCTGCGCCGGCGCCTTCGGCGAGGTTGTGCGTGTCGGTCCAGTAGGCGCGGACGGCGGCTGCGACCTCGTCGTCGGTCACCTGCACCATGCGCGCGGCGCCCTTGCGGATGATGGCGAATGCATCCGGATCGGGAATGCGCGTCGCCATGCCGTCCGCCAGCGTGTTGCTGGTTTCGGTGGTCACCACCGTGCCAGCCGCAAACGACAGTGCGTAGGACGGCGCTTCGGTCGACTGCACGCCGACGATTTCGGTTTTCAGCCCGAGCAGATCGCGCGCCATGATGCAGCCGGAGATGCCCGAGCCCTGCCCGATCGGCACATAGAGAATGTCGAGATCGGGCGCCGTCCGGAACAGTTCGAGCGCGTAGGTCGCGACGCCGAGCACCAGATCCGGATGGAACGACGGCACCATATGAAGGCCGGCGAACTGGGCACGGCGCTGGGCTTCTTCGGCGGCCGCCTGAAAATCCTCGCCATGCTCGACCAGTTCGGCGCCGAACGCGCGCATGGCGCGGTTCTTCTCCACCGAATTGCCCTTCGGCACGTAAATCACCGCCGGCACGCCGTGGCGCGAAGCCGCGAACGCGAGGCTCTGGCCGTGATTGCCGCGGGTGGCGGAAATGATCCCTGATATGTTCGGCCGCTCCCGCTTCAGGCGGTCGAGGTAGACCAGCCCACCGCGCACCTTGAACGCGCCGATCGGCGTGTGGTTCTCGTGCTTGACCACGACGCGTGTCCCCAGCCGTTCGCTGAGAAGCGGCCAGGCATGCGCCGGCGTTTGCGGCACCGCCTGCCCCACAATCTCATGTGCGCGTTCGAGCTCGGCGAGGTCAAACATGGGTTCTCGTCAACCTTCTCTCTTTTTGTCATCCCCGCGAAGGCGGGGATCCAGTATTCCAGAGGCGCTCGAGATCAGCGGAGACGTCCCAGCGTACTGGATCGCCCGGTCGAGCCGGGCGACGACAGCGGAATTTTTGTCTCGCGTCCTCATACCGAATCTTTGTCCCGCGTCCTCACACCAGCGCCTTGCCGCCGGCAAACGCCGCGGCGGTGGCTTCATCGGTTGCTTCCGCCGGCAGCAGCATTTCGTTGTGCGCCTTGCCGGACGGAATCATCGGGAAGCAGTTTTCCAGCGCGGCGACGCGGCAATCGAACAGCACCGGACGCTTGACCTTGATCATCTCCTTGAGCGCACCGTCGAGATCGCCGGGCTTGATCGCCTGGATGCCGACGCAGCCGAACGCATCGGCGAGCTTGACGAAATCCGGCAGCGCCTCGGAGTAAGAATGCGACAGCCGGTTGCCATGCAGGAGCTGCTGCCACTGCCGCACCATGCCCATGTACTGGTTGTTCAGGATGAAGATCTTGATCGGCAGCTCAAACTGAACCGCCGTCGACATCTCCTGCATCGTCATCTGCACCGAGGCATCGCCGGCGATGTCGATCACGAGGCTGTCGGGATGCGCGACCTGCACGCCGAGCGCTGCCGGCAGGCCATAGCCCATGGTGCCGAGACCTCCCGACGTCATCCAGCGATGCGGCTCCTCAAAACCGAAGAACTGCGCCGCCCACATCTGGTGCTGGCCGACCTCGGTGGTGATGTAGGTGTCATGGCCGCGCGTCGCCTCGAACAGCTTCTGAATGGCGTATTGCGGCAGGATGACGTCGTTGCTCTTCTTGTAGGCGAGCGAATTGCGCGCGCGCCAGGTGGCGATCTCCTGCCACCAGCTCTTGATGTCGGGCTTCTTCGCCTCCGCCCTGAACACCTGCAGCAGGTCGCCGAGCGCATTGCCGGCGTCGCCGATGATCGGCACGTCGACGCGGATGTTCTTGTTGATCGAGGAAGGATCTATATCAATGTGGATCTTCTTCGAACCCGGCGAGAACGCGTCAGTCCGGCCGGTGATGCGGTCGTCGAAGCGGGCGCCGACGCACAGCATGACGTCGCAACCATGCATCGTCATGTTGGCTTCGTAGGTGCCGTGCATGCCCAGCATGCCGAGCCAGTTCTTCCCCGTGGCCGGATAGGCGCCGAGGCCCATCAGTGTCGAGGTGATCGGAAAGCCGGTGACCTCGACCAGCTCGCGCAACAGCTTCGACGCCTCGGGTCCGGAATTGATGACACCGCCGCCGGAATAGATCACCGGGCGCTTGGCGGCAGCCAATAGCGCCACCGCTTTTCGGATCTGTGCCGCATCGCCTTTCACCCGCGGGGTATAGGACACATGCACGTCGGACTTGCGCGGCGGATGATAGGTGCCGACCGCAAACTGCACGTCCTTGGGCACGTCGACCACGACGGGTCCGGGACGGCCCGTGGTCGCAACGTAAAACGCCTCGTGCAGCACCTTGGCCAGATCGTTGACGTCGCGCACCAGCCAGTTGTGCTTGGTGCAGGGACGGGTGATGCCGACAGTGTCGCATTCCTGGAACGCGTCGTTGCCGATCAGATGGGTGGGGACCTGGCCGGTGATGCACACCAGCGGGATCGAATCCATCAGCGCATCCGTCAGCGGCGTCACCATGTTGGTGGCGCCTGGGCCTGACGTCACCAGCACCACGCCCGGCTTGCCGGTCGAGCGCGCGTAGCCCTCGGCGGCATGGCCTGCGCCCTGCTCGTGCCGTACCAAAATGTGCTCGACGTCGCTCTGCTGGAAAATCTCGTCATAGATCGGAAGCACCGCGCCGCCGGGATAGCCGAAGATGTGCTGGACGCCGTGATCGATGAGCGCGCGCACGATCATCGCGGCGCCGGTCATCTGATTGGAGTCGTTGCTCTTGTCGGTCATGGTCTGCTCCGGATGCGCTTGTCGGCGCGGCTTCTTTCGGTTGTCTGTTTTGGGAAATAAAAAAGGGCCCGAGAGGCCCCATGCACACCGCCTGAATTTGGATGGCCGCTAGCCATCCCCGGCGGTGTGCCTGGGTACGACGACGATAAGGATTTTGGTAATAATGTTACGCATTTTGCGGCTCGGACTTCCCAAAGGTTGCGCGGGTTATACCGTTCGGCCCCCGGAAGTCAAGGGACGCACGCTCTCGGCGCGATTTAGGCAGTGTAGCGGTGTTCCGGGCATTCGGCGAGGGGGAATTTTATGCGTGCAGCCATGCGAGCGTCGTTAGTCTGACGTCATTCCGGGATGGTCCGAAGGACCAGACCCGGAATCTCGAGATTCCGGGTTCGCATCTTCGATGCGCCCCGAAATGACGGTGCCAACCCACCCCCTCGCCGCCTCCGGCGTCACCCATTCGAACTCCGGCAGTTGATGCCGAAACCAGGTAAATTGCCGTTTTGCATAATGGCGGGTGTCGGCGCGGCCGGTTTCGGCGGCCTCCTCGCGCGTGATTTCACCCCCGAGGTGCCGGATCAGCGCCGGCACGCCATGGGCCTTCATCGCCGGCAGCAGGGGATCGAGCTTTCGGGCGGCGAGCGCTGCGACCTCGTCCAGCGCACCGGCGGCCAGCATCGCGCCGAATCGCGCATCGATCCGCGCGTATAGTTTTTCACGCTCAGGCGCCAGGAACAGCGCCGACACCTCGCTCCGAGGCAACAGCGGCGGCAGGCCCTCGCGATGCCAGTCCGGCAGCGCGCGGCCGGTGGCTTCCACGACTTCCAGGGCGCGGGCAATCCGGGTGCGGTCGCGCGGCTTCAGGCGCTCGGCGGAGACGGAATCGCGCCGCGCCAGTTCAGTGTGCAGCGCTTCGACGCCGTCGCGTTCCAGCCGCGTCCGAACGGCATCGCGAACCTCGGCGGGGATCGGCGGCACGGCGGAGAGACCGCGGGTCAACGCCTTGAAATAGAGGCCGGAGCCGCCGACGAAGATCGGCAGCCGCTTTTCCGCGCGCGCCTCTGCGAGCACCTTTCCAGCATCCGTCACCCACGCTCCGGCCGAGAAATTGACCGATGCGTCGACATGGCCGTAGAGCCGGTGCGGCACGCGCGCCTCCTCCTCCGGCGTCGGCCGCGCCGTGATGATGCGGAGATCGCGGTAGACCTGCATCGAATCGGTGTTGATGACGACGCCGCCGGTCTTTTGGGCCAATTCGAGCGCCAGGGCCGACTTGCCGCTGGCGGTCGGCCCTGCGATAAGCACGGCCTTGCTCAATCTAGCTGATACGCCTGCATGTCCCTGGTCGCCACCCTCATCTGCAATCCGGCCAACCCGGCGCTTGACACCACCGTCGTCGACGGCGCGCTGGCCGTTCTCCCTCGCCGGGAACGGCGCAATGGCTGTTCGACGAAGTGGCAGTCGACATTCCCTTTGACAGCCAGGTCAAGAGCCCGGACGAGATCAAAGCGATCGAAGCTCGCCTGCAACAGGCGCGCGGTGACCTGCCGATCGACATCGTCGTGCAGCCTGCCGCGTTCAGGCGCAAGAAGCTTTTTCTCGCCGACATGGACTCCACCATGATCGGCCAGGAATGCATCGACGAGCTGGCCGATTTCGCCGGGCTGAAGGCGCATGTCGCAGGCATCACCGAGCGCGCGATGCGCGGCGAGATCGAGTTCGAGCCGGCGCTGCGCGAGCGTGTCGCGCTCCTGAAGGACCTGCCGGTCAGCGTGGTCGATGAAGTCCTGGCAAAGCGCATCACGCCGACACCGGGAGGCCGCGAGCTGGTTTCCACCATGCGCGCCAACGGGGCCTGGACCTGCCTGATCTCCGGCGGCTTCACGCTGTTCACCAATGCGGTCGCGGCCAAGATCGGCTTCCAGGAAAACCGCGCCAATGAGTTGAAGGTGCTGGACGGCAAATTCAGCGGCGAGGTTGCCGAGCCGATCCTCGGCCGCGCCGCCAAACTGGCTACGCTGATCGAGCTTCGCGAATCCTTCGACCTCGACGAGATCGATACGCTGGTGGCCGGCGACGGCGCCAATGACCTCGGCATGATCCAGGCGGCGGGCCTTGGCGTCGCCTATCACGCCAAGCCGGCGGTGGCCGCCGCGGCCGCCGCGCGGATCGACTACGGCGATCTCACCGCGCTGTTGTACGCGCAGGGCTACCGGCGCGAGGAGTTTGTGGGGGATAGGCCAAATGCCCACCGTTTTGCGCTGGGGACCCTACCGCGCGTTCTTCTACTCGAACGAGCGCAACGAGCCGCCGCATATCCATGTCCGATCCGGCGACTACGAAGCCAAATGCTGGCTGCACGACCTATCAGTAGCGGTCAACGCGGGATTTCCTGCCCATGAAATCGGCGCTATTATCCGTCACTTGAGAACGCAACGCGATCTCCTCGAAGGCAAATGGCATGAGTACTTTGGAAATTGATGTCGGCGATATCAGGCCGGTCTCGGTTGCCTTCACCGCCGACGAACTCGTCGTGACCCTGGCGGACGGTCGCAAGATTGCGACGCCGCTAGCATGGTACCCACGTCTCCGCGATGCCAGCGCGGCAGCGCGGAAACTTCGAGCTCATGGCGATGGGCATTCACTGGCCGGAGCTCGACGAAGACCTCGGTATCGCCGGGATGCTCCGCGGCCGCCCGGCGACTTGAGCCCTACTGCACGCCGAGTGCCACGAACCGCAATTCGCCCTCGCCGTTCGACACCAATAGCAGCACCGATTTCTTGCCATCCTTCTTGAGCTGATCGACGCGCTTCTTGATGTCGGCGGCGCTGGCGACCGCTTCCTGCGCCACCTCGACGATGACGTCGCCGGCGGAGAGCCGCTTGTCGGCGGCGTCGGAAGAGCCGTCGACACCGGTGATGATGACGCCTTTCACGCTCTCCTTGATCTTGTACTTCGTACGCAGGTCCTTGCTCAGCGCGGCAAGATCGAGGCCGAGCGCCTTTTGCGTCACCGGCTTCTCGACAGGGTCTTCCTTGGTCTTGGCAGCAGCCTGCTGCACCTTTTCAGTATCCTCGAGGCGGCCGAGCGTAACCTTGCGGGTTTCCTCGTTGCCCTTGCGGATGATGACCACGTCGACTTCCTTGCCGACGGCGGTATCGGCGACGACGCGGGAGAGATCCTTCGGGTCCTTGACGTCCTTGCCGTCGAACTTGACGACGACGTCGCCGGGCTCGATGCCGGCAGGCTTGGCCGGCCCCTTGTCGTCGATGCCGGCGACCAGCGCGCCGCGGGCGGGCTTGATGTTGAGGCTTTCGGCGATCTCCTCGGTGACCTGCTGGATCCGCACGCCGAGCCAGCCGCGGCGCAATTCGCCGAACTGCCGGAGCTGATCAACTACGGCGGCCACTGTCTTCGACGGCACCGCGAAGCCGAGGCCGATCGAACCGCCGGTCGGCGAAATGATCAGCGTGTTGACGCCGACCACTTCGCCTTCGAGGTTGAACAGCGGCCCGCCGGAATTGCCGCGGTTGATGGAGGCATCGGTCTGGATGTAGCTGTCGTACGGCCCCTGGCTGATGTCGCGGTTGCGCGCCGACACGATGCCGGCCGTAACCGAGCCGCCGAGGCTGAACGGATTGCCGATCGCAATCACCCATTCGCCGAGCCGCAGCTTGTCGGAATCGCCGAACTTCACCGCGGTCACCGGCTTCACCGGCTTGAACTTCAAGACCGCAATGTCGGTCTTCTTGTCGACGCCGACCAGTTCGGCCTTGATCTTGGTGCCGTCGTTCATGATCAGGTTGATCTCGTCGGCATCCGCGATGACGTGATTGTTGGTGACGACGACGCCGGCAGCATCGACGATGAAACCGGAGCCGAGCGAATTGGTCTTGCGCGGCGGCTGCATTTCGCCGCTCTTGTCCCCGCCCTTGGGCACGGCGCCGCGCCGGTTCTTGAAGAAGTCGTCAAAAAATTCCTCGAACGGCGAGCCCGGCGGCAATTGCGGCATCGCATCCCTGCCGCCGCCCTTGACCTCCACGCTCTGCGAGGTCGAGATATTGACGACGGAATCGATCACCTTCTCGGCAATGTCGGCGATACCGTCCGGCCCGCGCGCGCTGGCCGGCACTGAAGCCAGCATGCTGGCGGCACCGAGCGAGATCGCAATCCCCATCAGGCGCAGGCGACTGGTCAAGGCGGGTTTGGCACCGGTCATGTCGGATCGTCTCCAAAGGCTCAGATTTGGGCCCACAGTGCGCCCGAATGGGTCCTAGGCGCAAGCATCTGCGCCTGACATTCCGGCGAAAAACGGGCGGCTCGCGGCTCACGATTTCGTTGGCGCCAGAGCTAGTTGCGGCCGTTGATTACCGTCATTCCGGGGCGCGAAGCGATTCTCCGATGTGCATTGCACGTCTGGAGAATCTTGAGATCCGCCGATGCGCCATTGCGCATCTGAGGACTGGTCCTTCGGACCATCCCGGGATGACGGAGGAACCTTACCGCCGCACGAACCAGATCAGAAGCAGGCCGACGACCGCCGAGACGATGCCGACGATCCGCAGGATATTGTCCGGCGTCGCCAATGCGCTTTTCATCGCCCGGCGCATCCAGGCCGGGCTGGCTGCAAACATCAGGCCTTCGAGCACAAAGAGGATGCCTACACCGATGAGGAAGTCGGCGAACGCAATGGACCTCATCGGATGGCATCCCCCCGCTATTCAAGCGCCTTTTGCTTTTGTGCCGGCGAAGCGGCCCCCGCTTCGCCGTAACCTGCGTAGTGTGCGGGCCGGCCGCTTAAGGCTTCGGCGCCGCAGCCGCGGCGGCCGCCGGCGGGTGGCCCGACGGATTGGCGAAGAAGCGGAAGAACTCGGAATCGGGCCGCAGCAGGAAACGGGTATCGTTGGAGCGGAGCCCGGTCTCATAGGCCGACATCGAACGATAGAAGGCGAAGAACTCCGCATCCCTGCCATAGGCCTCGGCGAACAGCCGGTTGCGTTCGGCGTCGCCCACGCCGCGCGTCTGCTCGGCGGTCGAATTGGCCTCCGCGACGATGACGGTGGCCTCGCGATCGGCCTTAGAGCGGATCTCCTGCGACTTCTGGCCGCCCTGGGCGCGGAACTCCGCCGCCTCGCGCTGCCGCTCGGTCTGCATGCGCTGATAGACCGCCTGGCTGTTGGCCTCCGGCAGATCGGCGCGGCGGATACGCACGTCGACCACCTGAATGCCGTACTGATCGGCCTCCCTGTCGAGTTGGTCGCGGATGCGCGTCATCAGGCCCTCGCGTTCGTCGCGCACCACATTGATGAAGTTGACCTCGCCCAGCACGCGGCGCAGTGCCGAGTTCAACAGCGTGGTGAGCTGGATGTTGGCGGCCTGGATCGAGCCGATGCTCTGATAGAAGCGCAGCGGGTTCTTGATCCGGTAGCGGGCGAAGGCGTCGACGACGAGCCTCTTCTGGTCCGAAGCAATGACTTCCTGCGATGGATTTTCCAGATCGAGTATGCGCTTGTCGATGCTGATGACGGTGTCGATGAACGGCGCCTTGAAGTTCAGGCCCGGCTCGGACACGACGTCAACGGGCCGGCCGAGCCGGACCACGAGCGCCTGCTCGGTCTGCGACACCGTAAAGATCGAGCTGTAGCCCACGATCACCACGGCGAACAGCAGGATCAGGGTGACAATACCTGTAACAGGGGACCTCATCGCGAGCCTCCCTGCTGCTGCTGCTGACCAGCCGTCGGCGGAGGACGGCGCGGCGTCAATTCACTGAGCGGCAGATACGGCACGATGCTCTGTGCCGAGTTGCCGCCGTCATAGACCAGCTTCTCGGATCCGCCGAGAATCCGCTCCATCGTCTCCAGATAAATTCGCTGCCGCGTCACGTCCTTGGCCTTGTTGTATTCCTCGAACACCTTCGTGAAGCGCGCGCTCTGGCCCTTGGCCTCGGCGATCGCCTGTTCCCTGTAGCCTTCGGCGACCTGCAGGATCTGCGCAGCGCGGCCGCGGGCGTCGGGGATGACGCGGTTGGCGTAGGTCTGCGCCTCGTTCTGCAGCCGCTCGAAGTCGGCTCGCGCGGCCTGCACGTCGCGGAACGAGTCGATCACTTGCGCGGGCGGGTCGACCTTCTGCATCTGCACCTGCGTGATCAGAACGCCGGATCCGTACGTATCCAGCGTCTTCTGCATCAGCTCGTGGACGGCCTGCTCGGTCAGATTGCGGGCGCCGGTGAGGATCGGCTGGATCTGCGAACGCCCGATTACCTCGCGCATCGCGCTTTCGGCCACCGCCTTCACGGTGCCTTCGGGATTCTGGATGTTGAAGAGGAAATTGCCGACGCCGTTGGGCTTGATCCGCCACAGCACCGTGAAGTCGACGTCGACGATGTTCTCGTCGCCGGTCAGCATCAGGCTTTCTTCCGGCACGTCCCGCATGGTGCGGCCGCGCCGCGCCGGGTCGTCGATCAGGCTCATGCCGATCGAAAGGGTGGAGACGCGCAGCGCCTTCGGCAGCAGCACGGTTTCTATCGGATAGGGCAGATGATAGTTCAACCCGGGTTCCACGGTGCGTACATGCTTGCCGAAGCGCAAGACGACGCCGAGTTCTTCCGACTGCACGCGGAAGAATCCGGACAATCCCCAGATCACCAGCGCGCCGGCCAGCACCAGCGCGATGCCCATGCCGCTGAAATAGCCGCCCGGCAGAAGCTGCTGCAGCTTATCCTGACCGCGCCGCAGCAGATCCTCAAGATCAGGTGGCCTCGGCCCGCCCGACTGCGGACCCGACCCCCACGGTCCCTTCGGACCCGGGCCCCATGGACCCCCACCTTGATTCTTCCACGGCATGCAAACTCTCCTCCGCGAAGGCCCGGGTCCGCCTGTTTTGGGCAGGATGCCCGGCCTCGCCTATCAGCCCGGCTTTATAGGGGAGCAACCGGGCCCTTACAACGCAAGCTTCCTGCACCAAGCAGCTATGCCTGACGCCATAATTGTCAATGTAAACATTGGTTAGCGAGGTTAACTCTGTCGGCGCCGACGAAATGTCACATAGGAGAAATCGACGCTATCGTCCGGACCGGCCGGATTCCGCACGCGCGCCACCTCTTCCCATGCGGTTGCATCGACTGCCGGGAAACGCGTATCGCCGTCGGGCCGGGCATGCACCTCGGTAATCTCCAGACGATCGGCGCTGTCCATCCATTGCGCGTAGATTTCCGCACCGCCGATCACGGCAATCTCAGTGGCGAAACGTCGCAGCGCATCGCCGGTGGCGATCGCCTTCGCATCGGCGAAGGAATGGGTAACCACTACGCCATCGGCGCGAAAACCAGCGTCGCGGGTGACGACGATATTGGTCCGTCCGGGAAGCGGCCGGCCGATCGAGACGAAGGTCTTGCGGCCCATGACGACAGGTTTACCCGAGGTCAGCGCCTTGAAGCGCGCCATGTCGGATTTCAGCCGCCACGGAATGGCACCCCTGGCTCCGATCACGCCGTTCTCGGCGGCAGCGACGACGAGAACTATTTCCATTACCGCTCCCCTTGCGCCAGCGCCGCGAGCGCCGGACCGCCGACCCGGCACACCGTCCACTCGTCCATCAAGACCGCGCCGAGCGACTTATAGAATTCAATCGACGGCGTGTTCCAGTCGAGCACCGCCCATTGCAAGCGCGACCAGCCGTTTACCACGCATTCCTTCGCGAGATGCACCAGCAGCGCCTTGCCAATTCCCTTTCCGCGCAGCGCCGGGCGAACGAACAGATCTTCCAGATAGATGCCGGAGCGACCGCTGAAGGTTGAAAAATTCCCGAACCAGACCGCGAAGCCGGCCGGCTCTCCGTCCCACTCGGCGATCTCGCAGAACAGGCGCGGAGTGGCGCCGAACAGCGCCGCATCGATACCGGCCTCGGTCGCTTCCACTTCGTGCAGCAGCTTTTCATATTCGGCGAGTTCGCGAACGAAGGACAGGACAAGTCCTGCTTCGCCCGGGCGCGCGCGGCGGATCGTCAGCGACATCAGATGCTCACACCGCTGGTCATATAGCCACTTCGGCCTTGATGTGCGGGTGCGGATCGTAGCCTTCGAGCGCGAAATCCTCGTAGCGGAACGCGAAGATATCCTTCACGTCAGGATTGATCTTCATGACCGGCAACGGCCGCGTCGGCCGCGTCAGTTGCAGCCGCGCCTGCTCGAGGTGGTTGGAGTAGAGATGCGCGTCACCCAGCGAGTGCACGAAGTCACCGGGCTTCAGCCCGGTCACCTGCGCCACCATCATCGTCAGCAACGAATAGGACGCGATGTTGAAGGGCACGCCGAGGAACACATCGGCCGAGCGCTGATAAAGCTGGCAGGAGAGCTTGCCGTTCGCGACATAGAACTGAAACAGGCAGTGGCAGGGCGGCAGCGCCATCTTGTCGACGTCGGCCGGATTCCAGGCGGTCACGATCAGCCGCCGTGAATCCGGGTTGCGCTTGATCATGTCGATGACGTTGGAAATCTGGTCGATGCTGCGCCCGTCCGGCGCCGGCCACGAACGCCATTGCGATCCGTAGACCGGGCCGAGATCGCCGTTTGCGTCGGCCCATTCATCCCAGATCGAAACGCCGTGATCCCTGAGATATTTGATGTTGGTGTCGCCGGCCAGGAACCAGAGCAATTCATGCACGATCGCCTTCAGGGGCAGGCGCTTGGTGGTCAGCATCGGAAAACCGGCCGAGAGATTGAACCGCATCTGATGACCGAAGATCGACAGCGTGCCGGTGCCGGTGCGGTCGTGCTTCTCCGCGCCGTCTGAGAGGATCCGTTCGAGCAGGTCGCGATACTGGTCCATGACTGGTGCTTCAGGCCTTTGTCGGAACGGCGAATTTAGCGACCAGACATCCGATCGACACGCCGATTCGGCTTCGCGCACCGATTATACCCGGAAAAATGATCATCCCGCCGCAAACGACAAGGGGCGGAACCCGCGTCCCGCCCCTCGCCCCGTCTCGTTTGGGTGGCCTAATTCAGCGGCTTAACCACCGCCGTCCACTTGGTGATCTCATTCTTCACCAGCGCACCCAGCGCGGCAGGGGTTCGATCGGCGGCAGGGGGAATCACGCTGCCGAGTTCGAGCAGGCGCTTGCGTACATTCTCGTCGTCGAGCGCCTTGACCACCGCGGCGTTCAACTTGGCGACGACATCCGGGGGCGTTCCCTTGGGCGCGAAGATCGCGTTCCATGCCTGGGCCTGGAAGGCCGGCAGACCGGCCTCGGCGGTGGTGGGAACATTGGGCAGCGACGGATTACGCTCCGGCGTCGCCACGGCATAGGCCTTGATGGTGCCGCCGTTGATCTGTGGCACGGCATTGACGATCTGGTCGCACATGTAGTCGACCTGACCGGCCACCAGCGCGTTCATCGCCGGACCGGTGCCATTGAAGGGAACGCCGATCGGCTTGACGCCGAGCACCGAGTTCAGCAGTTCGCACGATACGTTCGAGACCGAGCCGACGCCGGCATGCGCCGCGTTGACCTTGGCCTCGTTCGCCTTGACGTAGGCGATGAATTCCTTGAGGTCCTTTGGCGCAAAATCCTTGCGCGCCAGGATCAGGATCGGCGTGCCAGCGAGCAGTCCGACCGGCTCGAAATCCTTCTCCGGATGATAGGCCAGCTTGGGATAGAGCGGCACGGAAGCTGCATGCGTTCCCATATGCCCTGTGATCAGCGTATAGCCGTCATTGGCAGCCTTCGAGGCGCGCGTGGTGGCGGTAGTGCCGCCGGCACCGACCACGTTCTCGATGATGATGGTTTGACCGAGCGTCTGCGCCATATGGCCGGTGACGATGCGCGCGATGACATCGGTCGGACCGCCTGCTGCGAACGGCACGATCATGGTAATGTTGCGCGTTGGATAAGCTTGAGCCTGCGCTTGGGAAGAGAGAAACCCCAGTCCGGCAAGCGCGGCCAAGCAAGCGCTCGCAAGCGATCGACCGTAGCAATTCATTTTTGATCTCCTCCCGAAATCGTTGCAATGCCGAGCCCGCCGGCCGGCATATTCCATGGCATAGAAAATTAGCCCGAAGTCGACCAGACTTCGGGCTGCGGCGCACCGACGCAGGTCAGTTCTCCGATTCCACAAACACCTCGTCGCGCTTCTTACGCAGCGACGGCAGCACCGCAAGAACCAGCAACGCCGCTGCAATCGCCATCAGGATCGCCGACAATGGGCGCGTCAGGAAGACAGACCAGTCACCGCGTGAAATCAGGAGTGCGCGGCGCAGGTTTTCTTCCATCAGCGGCCCGAGCACCATCCCGAGCAGCAACGGCGCCGGCTCGAAATCGTGCTTGATCAGCCAGTAGCCGACCAATCCGAACGCACCAGCGATCATGACGTCGGTTGGCGCGTTGTTCACGGAGTAGATGCCGATACAGCAGAAAACCACGATCGAAGGGAACATCAGCCGGTAAGGCACCCGCAACAGCCGTACCCAAATGCCCACCAAAGGCAGGTTGATGATCAACAGCATCAGGTTGCCGACCCACATCGAGGCAATCATGCCCCACACCAGGTCCGGTTGTTTCTGCATCACCTGGGGACCGGGCACGATGCCGTGAATCGTCATTGCGCCGACCATCAGCGCCATCACCGCGTTCGGCGGAATACCAAGCGTCAGCAATGGAATGAACGAAGTCTGGGCTGCGGCATTGTTGGCACTCTCGGGCGCTGCCACGCCGCGGATTTCGCCATGACCGAACTTCGAGGGATCTTTCGCGACCTTCTTCTCAAGCGTGTATGCCGCGAATGATGCGATCACGGCGCCGCCGCCCGGCAGAATGCCGAGAATCGATCCGAGCACGGTGCCGCGCAGGATCGCAGGGGCCGTCTCCTTGAGATCCCTCCGCGTCGGCATCAGTCCCGACACCTTCTCCTGGACCAGCTTGCGATCGGTTTCGCCGCCGGCATCGAGATTGCGAATGATCTCTGCAAAGCCAAACAAGCCCATCGCCAGCGTGGCGAAACCAAGACCGTCAGCCAGTTCGGGAATGTTGAAGGCCATGCGAGACGCGCCGGTCTCGATGTCGGAGCCGACCATCGAAAGCAGCAGGCCGAGCACGATCATCGCGATCGCCTTCAGCACCGAGCCTTTCGCGAGCACAACCGCGAAGATCAGGCCGAGCACCATCAGCGAGAAGTATTCGGCAGGTCCGAACGCCAGCGCGATCCTGGTGAGCGGCGCGCCCAGCAGGGCAATCAGCACGGTCGCGACGCAGCCGGCGAAGAACGATCCGATCGCGGCGATCGCGAGCGCCGGACCGGCGCGGCCTCTTTTCGCCATCTGGAAGCCGTCAAGCGCGGTGACCACCGAGCCGGCCTCACCTGGAATATTGACCAGGATCGACGTGGTCGAGCCGCCATATTGCGCACCGTAGTAGATGCCTGCCAGCATGATCAGTGCGCCTACCGGGGGCAGGCCAAAGGTGATCGGCAGCAGCATGGCCACCGTAGCGATGGTGCCGATGCCGGGCAGCACGCCAACCAGCGTACCGACCAGTGCGCCGATCAGGCACAGCAGAATATTGACCGGGATCGGAATGGAAATTCCGCCAAGGAAAGCGGGTGTCCACTGCACGAACTGGAAAACGACGCCGAAGCCGAGTCCAAGATTTGAGAAGATATCTCCCATCGCGCCCTCACCGGATCATGAAAGTCGGCAGGAGCTGCAACGGCAGTCCGAGCGCGTATGGAAACAGCAGGCTGCAAAACGCCGTCAGGCAGACGGCAACGATCAGCGTCTCCGTCCACTTGGTTTCCGGTGACCCGCATGCCGCGATCAAGAAGGCGGCCATGGCGGCAAAGATCATTCCCATGGGTCTGATCGTGAAGGCAAACGTCAAAATCGCGATCGTCACGAAAAACGGTCCCCGCCAATGGTATTTCGCGAGATGGGGACCTTCGGTGACAACGCCGACGACGGTAATGAGGGCGCCTAGTCCCAGCAGCAAAAATCCGAACATCCGCGGCGCGGTGCCGGCGCCGAACGAAAATCCGCGCATGCCCTGCAGGTCGCTCGACGCCCAGAGGGCGAACGCGGCAATCGCCATCAAGGCAATTCCGCCGACAAACTCCTGCGGGTTGCGAACCCATTTCGGCATGATGGATTTGACCGGCGCATGGCCCGGCGTAGCATTCATGGATATCTCTCCTCCCCAAGACAGGCTTCTCGCCCGTTTGCTTGGATAACCTGGATACTTGTCCCGGAAACTGCCTAGCGACTTTCCTCAGACAACGCCAGCAAAACCCAAAGCACTCCAGCGCCGACGGTAAACGGGCCGGCCAAAGCCGCCATCAGACCCACAGATCGCAACTTTTGCGGTCGGAGCACTGCAGCACACGCGAGTGAATTGCCGATCACGTTACGATCCGCGCGGGGCGAGCGCCGGGATGGCGGCGAACAGCGCATAGTTCGTGCAATGAATGTGGCGGCACATTTTTGGAATCATCGAATCCATGGCGAAACCGCAACTGGACGATAGCAAACCGAAAGTGAGGTGCCATGTTCCCCTCCTGTTCAGCGCCCTTGGCCCTGTTTTTCTCCGAACCTGCACCCTATATTGGGGGTGCCGGTTCGCCGGCTATGGAAATAAATGACCGTCGCAATAAACCATTCGGACCCGGGGGCAGTACCCGGCGCCTCCACCCAAGCCCACCCACCCGTGGTGGGTTTCGGCGGGGGCGAACCAGGATCGACGAGGGCGTAAAGGACGAGTTTTTTCCCGGTATTGTTCCGCCGTTATCGGGCTATGCAATAGTTGCAAACGACAACTATGCTCCGGTTGCTCAGGCTGCGTAACGCAGTTTGAAAGACCGATCTAAAGTCCTAGCGGGTTAAGCTCCGCTAGGCGGGGTTCGGAGGCACCTGGCAACAGAAGCCTCCACTTAATTCTTTTCATTTCCGGCCGACGGGAGCCGTTGCTGCAAATTCGATCCGTCGCGCCTGCTGACCTGCGGCGCCCGCCGGGGTAGCATAGGGGCAAAGGGGCGAGTCGGGGGACCGGCGGCCATAAAACCTGACAGGACGACCATGGCGACCGATCACATCCGTTATGACGTGCTGGCGCGCGACGCGCTGCGCGGAGTGCTGCGCCGCGTGCTGGCTGACGCGGCCGAACACGGCCTGCCCGGCGAGCATCATTTCTTCATCACCTTCCTGTCCACCGCCGACGGCGTGAAGCTGTCGCCGCGGCTGTTGGCGCAATATCCGGAAGAGATGACGATCATCCTGCAGCATCAGTTCTGGGATCTGGTGGTGACGGAAGATCGTTTCGAAGTCGGCCTGTCGTTCGGCGGCATCCCCGAGCGGCTGGTGGTGCCGTTCGCGGCGATCAAGAGCTTCCTCGATCCGTCGGTGCAGTTCGGCCTGCAATTCGAGCCGTCGGAAACGGTGGCAGAGGCGCCCGCGGCGAAGGTGCCGGCGGTTTCCGCGCCGTCCGCCCTGCCCGTCGCCGCGCCGGAGCCCGCCGCGGAAATCGAGGATGAACCGGCAAAGACGAGCGAAGGCGCTGAAGTGGTGCGACTAGATCGTTTCCGCAAGAAATAATCTAAGCGCGAGAAACTCCGCTACGCTGTAGTGTACGCGTTCCGCCCTTTCGCGGCGCAACGGACATACGCATGGCTCGAGCAAAAACATCCGGAAACAAATCTACTCGTAGCGAGACCGACAGCTTCGGTCCGATCGACGTTCCCGCCGACCGCTATTGGGGCGCGCAAACCGAGCGCTCGCGACAGAATTTCAAGATCGGTCAGGACCGCATGCCGATCGCGATCGTCCATGCACTCGGTATCGTCAAGCTCGCCGCCGCCCAAACCAACCGGGAGCTCGGACTGCTCGATGCACGCAGAGCCAGCGCCATCATCCGCGCCGCACGCGAGGTGATCGAAGGCAAGCTCGACGATCACTTCCCGCTGGTCGTCTGGCAGACCGGCTCAGGCACCCAGACCAACATGAATCTCAACGAGGTGATCGCCAACCGCGCCAACCAAATGCTGGGCGGCGAACTCGGCGCCAAGAAACCGGTTCACCCCAACGACCACGTCAACATGAGTCAGTCGTCGAACGATTCATTCCCGACGGCGATGCATATCGCTGCCGCCGGACGCATCGTCGCCGACCTGATTCCGGCGCTTGACGAGTTGCATCGCGAATTGCGCAAGAAGGAAAAGGCGTTCGCCAAAATCGTCAAGATCGGGAGAACCCACACCCAGGACGCAACGCCGTTGACGCTGGGGCAGGAATTTTCGGGCTACGCCGCGCAGGTCGAAAGCGGGATCGCGCGGCTGCGAGCCGCGGTGAAGGAGCTGTTCCCGTTGGCGCAAGGCGGCACCGCGGTTGGAACCGGTCTCAACTCGAAGCCGAAATTTGCAAAACTGTTCGCCAGGCATGTCGCCAAAATCACAAGGCTGCCCTTCACCAGCGCACCGAACAAGTTCGAGGCGCTGGCTTGCAACGACGCCTATGTGCTGGTGCATGGCGCGATCAATTCGATGGCGACCGGTCTGTTCAAGATCGCCAATGACATTCGCCTGTTGGGTTCGGGCCCGCGTTCCGGTCTCGGAGAATTGATCCTGCCGGAAAACGAACCGGGCTCGTCGATCATGCCCGGCAAGGTCAACCCTACCCAGTGCGAAGCGATGACGATGGTCTGCTGTCAGGTGTTCGGCAACCAGACCGCCGTCACCGTCGCCGGCAGCCAGGGGCATTTCGAATTGAATGTTTACAAACCCGTATTAGCATATTGTATGATCCATTCCATTCAACTGCTGTCGGACGCGGCGCGCTCGTTCACCGAACATTGCGTGGTGGGCATCCGCGCCGACGAAAAGCGAATCCGCGAATTGATGGAGCGCTCGCTGATGCTGGTCACCGCACTGGCTCCCAAGATCGGATACGACGACGCGGCGAAGGTCGCCAAATCGGCACACGCGCGCGGCACGACTTTGAAGGAAGAGGCTGTGCGCCTCGGGTTTGTGGACGCCGCCGAATTCGAACGCCTGGTGCAGCCGGACAAAATGACACAGCCGGGCTGATCGCCCCCGGGAAACTACGGATGAGAGATATAAATTATGGATGATACCCGAAGAATGAGGTGGATCATCTATCGCCGTTGTGTTGACGCATGGTAGGAGCAGGAATTATTCGATTTTTCGCAGAGCGAAATGTATTTTTGATGCTATCAGAGCCGGCAGACGGGGATTCCTGAATGACCATCAAATTTGCTTGCGCACGATGCGACGTTTTTCCGCCCCATGAATCATCATGTCTTCGAGTCGCCGGATGATGGAGGCGAGCATGGGAGACGTGATTAATCTGAAGCGATTCAAGAAGCGTACCGAACGGGAACAATCGGCAAAGCAAGCCGATGCCAACCGCGCACGCTTTGGCCGGACCAAGATCGAACGCACGCTCGATGAACGTCGCAAGGATCGCGCCGGCGATCTTCTGGACCAGCACAAGCTCGAGGACGGAGACGCATCATGAAGTCGCCCGTCGTCAAACGTTCGATCGTCGTTGCCGGTCACAAGACCAGCGTCAGCCTCGAAGAAGCTTTCTGGAACGGGATGAAGGAAATCTCGGGCCTGCGCAACATGACGCTGTCCGAACTGGTCGGCGAGATCGACAGCAATCGCCAGCAGGGCAACCTGTCCTCGGCGATCCGCCTCTTCGTGCTCGACTATTTCCGTACCCGCGCCATGCCGGCCGCCACGCCGGACGCGCCGCGGCCGCAGGCGTAGGCCTCGATCAGGCGAGCGCGTCGCAACGCACCCGCCCTGTTACGTCATAAGCTCAATAAACGAGTCCGGTGCCGGGCGGCTTTTCGAGCGCCGCGGCCAGCGATCGATACTCCTCACAAGCCGTGCCGCAAATCGCCGCGATCCGCGTCAGATGATACGACGCCTGATCGCGATTGCCCTGCTCGACCTGCCACAGGCCGTAATACTGCCAGGTCAGCACGTGGTTCGGATCCGCCTTCAACGCGCGCTCGTACCAAGCCTGCGACAGCCTGTAGTCGCCGAGCTTGCGATAGGAATAGCCGATCAGATTAGCAACGTCAGCGCTATCGTCACGGCCGAGCGCCTTTAGCTGCTCGATGGCCCCAGCAAAGTCGTTGCGCTCATAGATCGTCGCATGCGCGGTGCGGTACCCCTGCCGAAACGCATCATCGTCGGCGCTCGACTGTTTGGGGGCCTTCTTCTTCGACTTCGAGGTCGATTTGGGAGCGGATCTGGTGTCCGGCGGCGGCGGCGGGCTGGCCGAAGGCGGGTCACCGCCGCCTCCTGCGGCAAAGGCCGGAACGGATGGCGGCGATGCGATCACAGCCATTGAAAACAACGTTAGCGTAGCGAGCTTGATTGCCGACTTCATATGCAAACCTCCGGGTTTCCTGCGTGAGCGCATCCATGGTCCAGCCGGAGGTAGAGACCCCGCCGCGAATGAAGTATTCCCGCCAGGCCGCGCGCAAACCGTTTGCACGCTGGCTGGACGAACGACGGCAATACGTATCTAATTGACGGTCGTTGCCGACGGAACCCGGCGAAAACCGGCTGAAGAAGCGTAGAGACCCCTGGAGAGAGAAATGGACATCGCAAAGCTGACCGCGCCTCGCGACCTCAGTCCATTTTCGGAAGCTCTCCATGCCTGCCTTTCTCGTTCTGGATTCCATTTGCCTCGCCACGCCTGACGGACGCCCGCTGTTCGACGGATTGACGCTCGCCATAGGGCGCGAGCGCACCGGGCTTGTCGGCCGCAATGGCTGCGGCAAATCCTCATTGCTGCGCCTGATTGCGGGCGAGATCGAACCTGCAGGCGGATCGCTGCAACGCATCGGCTCGATCGGCATGCTCGCTCAACTGACTGACGAACGGCTGACGACCGACGAAGCGCTCGGCGTCGCCGGCGACCTCGCCCGCCTGCGCCGGCTCGAACGCGGCGAAGGATCGCTTGATGACGCGACGGAAGCGGATTGGACGCTGGAAGCGCGAATACAGGCGGCGCTGGTCGAGGCCGGACTGCCGTCGCTGCCGCTCGATCGCCCGATCGTCTCCTTGAGCGGCGGCGAGCGAACGCGGGGTGGCGCTGGCGCGGCTTTTGATAGAGGCACCGGATCTGCTGCTATTGGACGAGCCGACCAACAATCTCGATGCCGACGGAAGGCAGGCCGTGGCGCAGATGCTCGAACGCTGGCAGGGCGGCGTGCTCGTCGCCAGCCACGACCGCACGCTGCTCGAACGCGTCGACCGCATCGTCGAACTGACGCCGGTCGGCGTCACCCTGTTCGGCGGCGCGTGGCCGGAGTTTGCAAAGGCGCGTGAGGCGGCGCGGGCCCGCGCCGCCGATGACCTCGACCGCGCCTCGGATGCCTTACGCAATACCGAGCGCGCAGTGCAGAAGGCGCGGGAAAAGAAGGCGCGCCGCGACAAGGCCGGCCGCGCCTGGCGCGCCAAGGGCATCGAGGACAAGATGTTCATGGACCGCGAGAAGGAGCGCGCCGAGAACAGCGCCGCGCGCGAAAGCGGGCTTGCCAGCCGCCTGCTCGGCGAGCGCACTGAAGCGCTGGAAATGGCCAAGGCGCACGTCGAGATCCTGACGCCGCTTTCGATCGATCTACCGCGCACCCATCTGCCCGGCGGCCGCGAACTCGTCGCCTTGAAAGACGTTGTGATGGCCTTTGGGGAGCGTCATCTGTTCGGACCGCTGTCGTTCGGGGTTCGCGGACCCGAGCGGATCGCCATCCGCGGCGCCAACGGTTCTGGCAAGACCACCTTGTTCCGCCTGCTCACCGGTGAGCTGAACCCCGCGAGCGGTGACATCGGCCGCCTCACCGACCGTATTGCCGTGCTCGATCAGCATGTCGGCCTGCTCGATCCCGGCTTAAGCATTCTCGACAATCTGCGGCGCCTCAATCCGGAACTATCGGCCAACGCGGCGCACGCCGCCCTGGCGCGGTTTGCGTTCCGTAACAAGGCCGCGCTGCAGATCGCGGCGACGCTGAGCGGCGGCGAGCGGCTGCGCGCGGGTTTGGCCTGCGTATTCGCGCGACCGCAGCCGCCTCTGCTCCTGCTGCTGGATGAGCCGACCAACCATCTCGATCTCGCCTCGATCGAGGAGCTCGAGGGTGCACTAAAAGGATTCGACGGCGCGCTGATCGCGATCAGCCACGACGAGGCGTTTCTGAAGGCGATCGGGATTAACCGGGAGATTGCGCTCGGCTAATTGGAGCGCGGCGGTGGATTGGCGAGCTGCGGTGTCAGCGCAAGCGGCGGGCGCGGCTTCGGCTTGGCGGCGCCGGGCGCCGGCCGGACGTCGATCGGCGGCGGCAGCGGCGCAACCTGCGGCTGGCCTGCGACAGGCGCCGGCGGCGCATTGACGACCGGCGGACGCGGCGCGGTCATCTTCTTCGCCGGAGGTCGCCGTGGGTCGCGCCCTTTGGCGCGACGACCGGCGCGCTCGGCACCGCCTCCGGAATCGGCAACTGCCCCTCCGTAGGCAGCACGATTGGCGGCGGCGACGGCGGCGGCGGCTCGCCGCGCTCGATGGCATCGAGCCTTCGCGTTTCGTGATCGATCGCACGCACCGCCAGCCACGAAGACAACGGGGCAACGTCGACGCTGCGGCTCAGCGCATCGGGCGTCCCTACGGCAAGCAGTTGAATCTCCGGACGCCCGGTCGTCATCGTCAGCGAAAGGGCGGCGCGGATATCGGCCTGATCGGCGGCGATATCGTATCCGCCGGATACAATGGCCCGCACGCCATTGCCGTCCAGCGTCGTCGCGCCGACGCGAAGCCGGCCGTCCCTGATGGTGAACGGGATTTGCGCCGAAGGCACCGCAAGCGCGCCGGCCGGAAGAGCGGATTCGACGATCTGCTTCAATCGGACGTCGTCCTTGGCCTGCCCGTTGTCATTGGCGCGCACCGCCACCTCGAAAGCGCGCGGATCGAGGCCTGATATCCTGGCCGCGTCCAGCGTCAGCGTTCCGCTGCCGGACAGCGCGCCCGCCAGCGCCGAGGCGCTGCGGCCCTGGGTTGTTAGCGTCACCTGCATCGACGCGCGGCCGGAAGGCATCGCGAGATTGCGATAGCGTAGCGTCGCGCCGTCGACACCGGAAAGCTGGACGCTCGCGTTCAAGGCAATTCCGTGCGCGCCCAGCCTTGCATCGATCGTGGCCGTGACATCGCCGCCGCCGATCTTGCCTTTGATGGCATCGAAGGTCAGCGACTTGCCGTCGCTCTTGATCACCCCGCTCACCGGCTGCAATTCGCTTCCGCCTGGAAGCAGGCCGCGCAACGCCTGAAACGCGATGCTGCCGCGCCAACCCTTCGCAATCCCGGGGCCGAGCGGCTCGGTGGCATCGTGTCCGGCGGCGCCGACCGCCAGGGCAAGAGCCGGCGTCAGCGCGAGCTGGTCGGCGCCGATCTCACCCTCGATCTCCTTCTCCTCGCCGAGCGTCACAGCCACGCGGCCGCGCAGGCGCGAACCGCCGACGCTGCTGTCGAGATCGTCGAAGGTGAGCTTGTTGCCGGTGAGCTGTACGCGCGAGGACAGGCCGATGTCCTGCGCCAGCGTATCCGCCGGTTTGAGATCGAGCAGCGGGGCGAAATCGGCGCTGCGAACTTTCAGGCCGAGAACGGCCTTTGCCTCCGGCGCCCATGGTTCGGCGGAGCCTTCCGCTTCGGCATCGAGTCCCGTTCCCGAGATCTTTGCCTTGAGCCGCAACGGCGCACCCCACGCACCCGTCGCGGTGCTCTCGAATTGCGCGGGACCATCGCCCACCGTGATGGCGCGATCGAAGCCGAGCAATGCCAGCAAGGTGCGTCCCTGCTCCGACGACAATTTCGAATCGATCCAGACCTCGCTGCGCTGGAGCGCGGCCAGATCGATGCCCTGGATCGCCGCGACGGCGGGTCTGGCGGTGATCGTGCTGGTGCCCTTGAGCAGCGGCGAGTCGAGTTCGGCCGTGGCGCGCGCCTGGACGCGATCGGACGGTCCGGCATTTTTGGTGAGATCGAGCGCCAGTTTCAGGCGCGCCGGACCCGGGCTCGTCCCCATCGCACTGAGCCGCGCGGCCAGCGGCGGTGAAAAGGGGAACGATCAGGCCGGTCAGCCGGCCGAGCGAGGCGGCGCTCGAATTGAGCGCGAACCATCCGGTCGCGTTGACGCGGTCGAAATTGCCCGCGCCGTCCAGCGTCACGCTTTCAAGCTCGCCGATCTTCAACTGCTCGAGCGATATCTTCGCCGGCGAGTAAGCCAGCCTGGCGAGCAACGGAGATAGCTCCTGGCCGGCGGAGGTGGCGCGGCCGATATCGAGCGAGAGCTTCCCCTCGTCCGGCCACTCGCCTTGCGGGCCTACAAGCGACCGCGCAAAGGCCGTGGCGGCATCCAGATCGAGACGCGCCGCTTTCAGTTCGGCATCGATCCGGGAGCCGTGATCGGCTTGCCGGTGCGACACCGCCACCCGTCCCTCCACCGTGCCGCCATCGATGTCGGCCTTCATGGTGTCGATGGCAAAGCCTTCGGGCGCCACGGTGATGTCGCCGCGCAGGCGAAGCGGCTTCTGGCTGCGATAGGCGGTATCGCCGCGGCCCTGCAGCCAGGTCAAGAGCGCGTCGGGATCGGAGGATCTCGACGCTGAGCGCGGCCTTGAAGCGGTCCGGCACAGCGCTCTTCGCGCCGGCCTCGCTGAGCGAAACCCTGGTCGCGCCGGGCGCGCGGAACTCCAGCCTGTGGACACGCCAGGATTTGGCATCGCCTTCGAGCTCGGCAGCGATGTCCTGCAATGGGCGCCCGCCGAGCATGACCTGCTCGGAGGCGAGTTCGATTTGCGCTGGGATCGGCAGATGCGGAATGACGGAGCTGAGCGCCTGCAGCGCCGGCAGCGCGCGAGCCGGCTCAGTCGAATTGTCTTTGCCATTTTCCTTGGCAACGAACCTGTCGGCATCGAGCTGACGTGCCGATAGCGCAGCGCGCAACAGCGGCGTCGCACCGAAACGGATGTCGCCGCTGCCTGCAAGCTTCAGGGCGCGCTCCTCGGCGCCATAGGTCACTTCGACCTGTTCGAGCCGCGCCGCCGAATAGTCGGACTTGATCTTCGCCGCGATACGCCACGGTGGATCGTTGCCCTTGCCCTTCGGGCCGGGAGGAGCGACGAGCGTTATCGCGCCTTCAAACCGCGGCGCGCGGGAATCGAAGTTCAGCAGGCCGTCGAGATCGATGGCGAGCGAGCGCTGGCCCGGATCGATATTGAGATGAACGCGGGTGCCGTTGCCCTCGGGACCCTGCCCCGAGGAGACCCGAAACGGATAGCGCGTGCCCGACAGCATGAAATTGCCGTCGCCGCGGATCGAACCGGCCAGCGAACGCACGTCGCCGCTGAAAGCGATGTCGTTCAGTTCGAGCGTAGAGCGGCTGACCGCATCATGCAGGGCGATGCGGCCGGTCAGATTGACCCGATCGATCGCCAGTGAACCCAGGTTGAACGCCCTGGTCGATGCCGGCCAGTCGATCCGTCCTCTGGAATCGAGGCCGAGATCGAGCGACATGCGGTTGATCGTCAATTCGGTGGCGCGCACCTCGCCGCGCATCAGCGAGCCCAGGCTGAATTCCACGTCGAGCTTGTCGGCACGAACCTTGCCAAGGTCGTTGACGCCGCCGACCACGACCGAGTGCAGTTGCAGCGACGGCGCCGGCAATAGGCGTGCGTCGAGCTTGCCGCCGACGCGCACCGGCGCGCCGATGATCTCGGCTCGCCTCCGCCTCGAATTGCGGCCGGAACTGGTTCCAGTCGATGAAATACGGCCCGACCAGCGCGGCGATCAGCGCAATGATAAAGGCGATTGCCAGGCCGAGCAGCGTCGTCTGCACGGTGTCTCCTCTTGAACGGCCCCGGCGTAGGCCACGCCACGTCGAACCCGGCCCCGGAGCAGCCCGGAATATAGAGAGAAGTACGGCGAAGTCACAGCGGCATGCTGACAGGAGCCGCCCAGCTCCGGATCGGCGGAGCCAAGGGCAAAAACCGCCCGTCGGGGCGTCACCAGCTCGCCGGCAGGCGCTTCAGGCCGCGCAGCACGAAGGTCGGCCGCCATTCCGCATTGACAGCGTCATCGAGCCGCAGGTCCGGTAGCCGGCGCAACAGGGTCGAGATCGCGATCTCGGCCTCGATCCGCGCCAACTGGGCCCCGAGGCAGAAGTGGATGCCCCCGCCGAACGATAGCGGTTTCACGTTGGGCCGGGTGATATCCAGCCGCTCCGGGTTATCAGGATAGACCGCCGGGTCGTGGTTGGCCGAGCCGAGCAGGCAAAGCACGCTCTCGCCCTTCGGGATGCGCTTTCCGCCTAAATCGTCGATATCCTCCAGCGCCACCCGGCCGGTCAACTGCACCGAGGAATCGTAGCGCAGGAACTCCTCGATGGCGTTGGTGATCAGTTCGGGCCTCGCCTTGAGCAGCGCGAGCTGGTCTGGATTGCGATGCAGCGCCAGCAAGCCGTTGCCGATCAGGTTGACGGTGGTCTCGTGGCCGGCGCCGAACAGCAGGATGATATTGGCGGTCAGTTCCTCATTGGTAAGCTTGCTGCCGTCTTCCTCGGCCTGCACCAGTTGGGTGATCAGGTCGTCGCCCGGGCTTTTGCGCCTGAGATCGAACAGTTGCTGGAAATACATCGCGGCCAGCGCGTTGCTGGAGTTACCCTGCTTGATCTCCTCCGGCGACAGCGGCACCGGATCGAGCAGGCGTCCGCCGTCGCGTGAACCCGTATAAAACGCCTCACGATGGTCCTCAGGGATACCGAGCATGTCGCAGATGATGGTGACCGGCAGGCGGAACGCGAAATCCTCGATCAGGTCCATCTGCCCCTGCGGGATGATGCGATCCAGCGTCTCGTCGACGACCTGCTGGATGCGCGGGCGCATGTCCTCGACCCGGCGCGCGGTAAAGGCCTTCACCACCAGTCCGCGCAAGCGGGTGTGGTCCGGCGGATCCTGCTGCAGCATCCAGTGGCTCATGCTGCGGAACACCGGCTCGTCCATGATCTTGGGGCCGTAGCGGCGGACGGTGCGCTCGACATAATCCTTGCCGAACCGCTTGTCGCGCATGACGAGGCTGACCTCGGCATGACGGCTTGCGACATACATCCCTAGCGGCGTCAGATGCACGGGATCGGTGGTGCGCATCCGCTCGTAATGCGGATAGGGGTTGCGAATGAATTCCGGGGCCAGCGGATTGAACAACGGCGCGCTACTGGCAGCCTGAACATGCTCGTTCATGGTGACCTCCTGCTGGCTGTGCGCCATTCAGCGCGTTTTTCCCGGGACCGATCGGTCGAAATTCGATACATCATTGTATTGAGTTGCATTTTCGCCTAAACTGGACAGATGTCAAGAGTGCGAACCAGACCCACAAGGGACGACACCCGCGAAAAGCTGTTCGAGGCGGCGGCGCGCGTGTTCGAGGAACAGGGCATTGGCGGCGCCAGCATCGAGGCGATTGCGGCGGCGGCCGGCTTCACGCGCGGGGCATTTTATTCGAACTTCAAGAGCAAGGACGAACTGATCATCGCTATGCTCGAGGATCACGTCGAGCAATCGATCGGACGCATCCGCGATCTGCTCGAGCGGCACAAGAACCTCGCCGACTTCATCGATGCGCTCAAGACCATGAATAGAAGCCAGCAGGATCCGCTCGGCCGCTCTCCCCTGCTGCACATGGAAATGATCCTGTTCGTGGCACGCGCCGAAAAGCGCCGGCCCGAACTTGCCAAGCGGCTGCGCGCCCGGCGAAAGCTGGTCACCGACATCATCGAGACCACGGCCAGGAACAGCGGCAGAACAACTATTCTCAATCCGCCATGGGCCGGCGCGCTGGTGCTGGCGCTGGAGGACGGCTTTCGTCTGCACCGCCTGATCGATCCAGAGACCACGCCGCCCGACAGCTTTTTTCGCGCCATCGGCGACCTGCAACGAGCGATGGGAATTTCATCGGCATGAGACGTTGCGGCTACGCCTGGTCGTGCTTGATTGGCGCCTTGTGCATTTGTCCCGCGACCGCCCTCACCTTGCCCGGCGATGCCTGCCAGATCGCCACCGCCGACAGGATGCTGACGGCAATGCCGAGCGCAAAGGCGAGCGTATAGCTGCCTGAAAGATCGTACAGCAGCCCGGTCGCCCATGGGCCCGCCGCACCTCCGGCCAGCGCCGCCAGCATGATGGTGCCGAAGATGCTGCCGTATTGCTTGCCCTGAAAGATTTCCAGCACCACCGCGCCCATGATCGAGGTCAGGCCATAGCCGAGCGCGCCCTGCGTGAAGATCATGAGATAGACCAAAGGCAGCACCGGCGCGAACTTCAAGGCGATCAGCGCGGCGAAGCAGATCGCAAAGCCGGCACAGCTTATCGCCCAGATCCATTCGCGGCCGATCCGGTCGGAGAGATGCCCGAGCCAGATCTGGCCCGGGATGCCGAGCAGGCTGACGACGCCGAGCGCCCATACCGCGACGTTGGCACTGAAGCCGATGTCGAGCAGGTATTTGGTCTGGTGCACCTGCACCGCGTACCAGACATACAGGCCACCGAAATAGCCGAGCGAAATCCACCAGAATCGCGCGGTGCGCAGCGCGCGGCGCAGTGTCCAGTCGGTGGCGGCCCAGACGGGATCGACGACGTTCGAGCGAGGCGCGGCCGATGTGGCCGACGGTGCCGCGTCGCCATCCGGCAACAGCCCGATATCCTCGGGCCGTTTCCGCAGCAGCAGGTTGATCGGCGCGAGCACGGCGAGCACCAGAATACCCATCGCGGTGCAGGCGGTGCGCCAGCCTGTCTGCTCGATCATGTGCTGCACCCACGGCAGCAAGGTCACCGAGCCGATGCCGACGCCGGCAAAGGCGAGCCCCATGGCGAGCCCGCGGCGGCGGATGAACCAGTTCGGCAGAAACAGCGATTGGCCGGAATAGCCGAGGCACACGCTGCCCGCGCCGACCAGCACGCCGATGGTGAGATAGAGATGCCAGGGCTGCGTCGTGAGCGGCGCCAGCAACAACCCGCCGCCCATCAGCGCAACGCCGAGCTCCATCACCGCACGCGGCCCGAGGCGATCCATCATGCGGCCGATCAGCGGGCTGATGCCGCCGGAAACCAAAAAGCCGAACGAAAACGCGCCCGCCGTGACGCCGCGATCCCATCCGAACTCGCCAATGATCGGCGGAAAGAACAGCGAGAACGCCGTCCGCGCATTGACGCCGATCGCCATGGTGACGAACGTCACCACAACGATCAGCCAGCCGTAGAAGAAGGGGAGATGCATGGGGGCAATTCTTTTGGCGCAAATGGAGGGGTTCGGCTCTTTGATAAGGCCGTGACCGGAAAACACTCAATGGTTATCCTACGTTCCGCCGGAGCGTAGCCCCCTGAGTTATGCACTATCATGAACTTGACGCTAGATGGACCTTGGTGGCTGACACCGCACGATGCTAATTAATCGGGATGGGCCAGACCCTGCGGGCTAGCATGCATGCATTCTCGGAGAGGTAACATGCTGTTTCGTCCTACCGTTTTTGCCTTGGCGGTCATTCTGTTTTCCGGGGGGCCCGGATCGACGCAGACTTTGCGATACGCCAATCAGGGAGACCTGAAGTCGCTCGATCCGTACACGCTCAATGAAGTCACAACCCTCGCCCATCTGGGCCACATCTATGAAGGACTGATAGCTCGCGATAAGAACTTAGAGATAGTTCCTGCTTTGGCGGAGAGCTGGGAAACGCCAGAGCCAACCAGATGGCGTTTTCACTTACGCCGCGGTGTGAAATTCCATAACGGCGACGACTTCAAAGCCGACGACGTCGTATTTTCGGCGAATCGAGTCCGGGCCAAGGGCTCCAACATGCAAACCCGCATGCCAGCGGAAGCCAAGGCAATAAAGGTCGACGACCACACCGTCGATTTTGTGCTGACAACCCCCGATCCCATTTTGATCACTCAATGGGCGGCTTGGTACATCATGAATAAGAAATGGGCGGAGGCGAACAACTCGTCGGACCCAACGCCGGCCTCCGCTACATCGCCAAGCTACGCATCGCTGCACGCAAACGGCACCGGGCCGTTCGTGGTAGAGAGCCACCAGCCTGGCGTCCGTACTGTGTTCAAGCGGAATCCGAACTGGTGGCGCAAACCTGTCGAGCATAACCTGGAGGAAATTGTCTTTACCCCGATCAAGTCTGACGCCACCCGCGTCGCGGCCCTACTCGCCAACAATGTGGACGTGATCGAACCGGTGCCGCTGCAGGACATCGACCGCATCAAAGCGAGCCCCAATGCTGGTGTGATTACCGGACCTGAGTTGCGCACGATCTTCCTGGGAATGGATCAGCACCGCGAAGAGCTGCTGTTCTCGAACGTGAAGGGCAAGAACCCATTCAAGGACATTCGTGTCCGTGAAGCCATGTTCAGGGCAATCGACGTCAATTTAATCAAGACACGTGTGATGCGCAACACGTCAAGGCCATCCACATTGATGATAGCGCCCGAGTTGTTCAAACTATCGGATGATTTCGTTCGTCCGTCGTTCGATCCAGAGCGTTCCAAAAGATTACTCGGCGAAGCCGGCTACCCGGACGGTTTCGAGGTGGGAATGGATTGCCCGAATGATCGCTACGTTAACGACGCTGATATCTGCCAGTCCGTGGTTGGCATGCTGGCGCGTGTAGGAGTGAAGGTCACTCTTTTGGCGCAACCCAAACAGCATTTCTTTGCCAAGGTGCTGAAGCAGGGGGCTTCAAAACATCATTCTATCTGTTCGGATGGGTTCCTACGACACTAGATGCCAACAGCGTGCTCTATGACCTTATGGGCTGCCGGGACAATCCGTCGAGCTCGCGCGGTGAAGCCAACCTTGGCGGCTATTGCAACAAGAAAGTTGATGAGTTGGCCGACAGGATGCGGGTCGAAATGAACGAGAACAAACGTAACGAGCTTGCCAAGCAGGCTTTCCAGATCGTTCTCGACGACTACGGCTACATACCGCTCCATCAGCAGCCACTGGCTTGGGGTGTGTCAAAAAAAATCAAACTGACCCCACGCGCCGACAACCAAGTGCTTCTGTATTGGGCACGAAGGGTTAGCAACGACTAGGAAGGGAACGGGTGACGCGCCCGGTCACCGTCGCGAGAAACTTCAAGAACGACATATTGCAAGGGTGCTGGAAAGCTGGCAGGCTATTAGCCTACGTTATGAGTCTGTGAAAGCGTAACGATAAAACCCGGGGGCAGTTATGCCACTTCCGGCGGAATTCGAGGCGAATACTTCTTCCCACGTTCTGCCTCCGCATGAGGAAGACGCCGTCGAAGTCCGGATTAGCCGACGGTTGGCAGCCGTCGCGTTCGTAGACGTCGTTGGCTACACCGCTTTGATGGCAAGCGATGAAAGTCATACGCACCTCCGATGGATGAAAATACTCAACGAGGTAATCCGTCCTCGTATCTCGCAATATCGTGGCAGGCTGGTCAAATTGACCGGCGATGGTGTCCTCGCCGAATTTTCCAGTGCTCTTGATGCGGTCGAATGGGCACAAGACATCCAACGATTGGTTCCGTCCGTTCAAATCGAGCGCAGCGGACAACCCCCGTCAATCGCCCTGCGCATCGCAATCAACGTGGGAGACATCATAGTCACTGAATCCGACATCTACGGGGACGGTGTAAATGTGGCTGCAAGGTTGCAGGAGCACGCCGAGCCCGGCGGCGTATTGTTGTCCGAGTCCGTGTATGATGTGGTGCGCGGCACTGTTGGCAGGTTCACGCGTGAGCTCGGCTATCTCAAACTCAAGAACCTGGAAAAACCAGTACGAGCTTATGCAGTCAGTGTAGACGCGCCGACGATCGTCGTTCCGAGTCGTCGCCATCGCGAGAGCCTCCCCTCGATAGCTGTTCTGCCGCTACAGAATCTTGGCGGTGATCCCGCAGATGACTATTTTGCCGATGGTATAGTTGAGGACATTATTGTTTCTCTAGCCGGCTTACGCGAACTTTTCGTGATCTCGCGTGCTTCGACCATCAAGTACCGCGGCAGTAACCCCGATCCTCGCGAGGTCGGCCAGTCTCTCGGTGCGCGCTACATTGTCTTTGGCAGCGTTCGTCGATCCGAGCGTTTAGTCCGGGTTTCGATCCAGGCATGCGACTCCGAAACGATGGAGACGCTATGGGGTGACGCGGTGGAAGTTGCCCCCGGCGAGCTGTTCGATCTTCAGGATCACATCGTCCGGAAGATAGTTGCCGGCATTGCGCCAAAGGTCCGCAACAGCGAACTACGCAACGCGATGCGGAAAAAGCCGGAAAGCTTCACCGCATATGACTACGCGCTCAGGGGCATACAGATTATCAACAGCCTCGACAAACAGACATTCCTGAAAGCGCGTGAATTCCTGAACAAGGCGATTGCCGAGGATCAACAGTTCGCCATGCCCGTCGCATGGGCGGCGCGGTGGCATAGCATGTACGTCGGTCAAGGCTGGTCCCCCAACCCGAACGAGGATGCGGCCAGCGCCGCTCAACTAGCCGCACGAGCGATAGAGCTGGATGGACAGAACGCGCTTGCCCTAGCCACTTTCGGTCACGTGAAGTCGTTTCTGTTTCATGAATACGATGGCGCGATGATATACCTTGATCGAGCGCTCGCTGCATGCCCCAACCACGCGGTTGCATGGATACTATCCAGCGCCACATTGAGCTATATTGGGGAGGCGGAGCAGGCAATCAGACGCGCAGAGCATGGTTTACGCCTTTCGCCGTTCGACCAGAATCTTTTCTACTTTTACATGTTTCTGAACCTCGCATACTACGCCAAGGGCGACTTTCGAGAGGCCGTGAAGTGGGGAAGGATGTCCTTTGAAGAGAACGCCTTGTACACTGCCAATCATAGAGTTTTGATCGCGGGCCTGGTTGGCCTGGGCCAAATGGAAGAAGCGCGTGAAGTCGCGGCCAAGCTGATTGAGTTAGAGCCGGAGTTTCGGTTGAAAACCTATGAAAGGACCCGGCAACCCTTTCGTCATGAACAGATCAAAGAGCGATTCATGCAGCATTTGAGAGCGGCTGGACTCCCGGAATGACCTGAGAGCGAAAATCAGCCGAGTGCAACGGGGGAGAAATGACATGAGATCATTTGGACCGGCTGACGGTGCTGATGGTGCAGACGGCGCAGATGGCGCCGACGGCGCAGATGGCGCGAATGCTTCAAGGCTAGGCATCGAGAAACCATCATTGATCCGGCCTATTGGCGTTTCACCGGCTCTAGCCAAGCTCGCAAACGAGAATTGGTTCAGGGGCAATAGATGGCCGCCTGCGGATCTTGCTGCACCATTCGCGAATACCGCTGCCGTGCGCTTCCCACCGAACGCATGGAGTGCGTTCCATTTGTCGATCGTTGTGCTCAGTGAATTTGTTCGAGTGCCGGGCTGGGATCAGTTCAACCTTCAGGCTGCGGAGCCTATTCCCGCGGGGGCAGCGCTGCAAGCTGAACTAAATGAGCTTCACGAGTTGGTGGACTATCGCCCGGGAGTCATGTCTGAGGCTTTGGCCCAGCGCGATAATATCTCCGTGTATTGGGCTGGCCTGCTGATGTATAATAAGTCTTCGCATCCTGCGACTTACTTGTTGACCCAAATCGCTCTACGTGTGGGCCAATTTCAGGCGATGCACTATAAATTCAATCCGGGCGGAGGGCTCCAGCCTCGGCCGCGTCCCTCTCAACTTTCACCTTCGCTGATGCCTCCGATCGATATCCCGGGCCACGCATCCTATCCAAGCGGGCACGCTACAGAATCGTACTTGTTGGCGGGCATCCTTGCGCGAGTCATGCCTGTTGCAGCTAGTACCGAAACAACCATCGGCGACCGTGATAGCACTCCGCTGCGGCGCCTTGCCGAGAGAGTGGCGCGCAACAGGGAAGTGTTGGGCCTGCATTATCCCTCCGATAGCCGGGCCGGAAAATTCCTCGGCGATCAATCTTTGACACTTCTGCTTAACTGCCCAACCGTTCTGCCTCTTATTATCGCTGCTAACGCGGAATGGCAGTGATTTCTCGCAAGCTACATTGCGACCTCCGGGTTCACTTGAGTACGGAGTCTTTCGGTGACGATGTCGATCGTTCAAAGCATAAGGAGCGACTGATATGATTCGGCAGGTAATCGTGGCCCGTCGCAGCGACTTTTCGAGTGCACTACCAGACGGGAGTGCGGCAAAGACCGACAGCTCAGGAGATGAAGAGCTATTTTTGAAGGTAAATGCGCTTCTGCGCAAACTGCTGGGTAATTACACGGGGCCATTAAGTATTCTTGGAATTCCTTTATTGGATTGGCAGGTTCAGCTCACGGACACACCGCGAGAGCTGCCGGTCCTCGAACAATTAGTTATTTCGATAGGTATTCCGGATTTGGAAGGTATTCCGGATTTGGACGGTTTGAACGAATTCCGTAAGGCGGTAGAGGACGCGAATAATACCGCACGCGATCAGGGAAAGCCCGAGCCTTTTTTCGGCGTGGGCGCCGATCTTCATCTCGCTGAATCAGAATATTTCTGTCCCGCAAACGTCGATCAGATTCTGTTCGGCGACAGAAATGCCGCCGCGTTGCTTACGAGATCCGGCGGCCTGGCGCAGCGGGGTTTAACCGGACGCGGTGTCAACATTGTTGTTATTGATCAAGGTTTTGACGCAGCGATGGTTCGGAACTTTGGCGGAGGGTTTGTCAACGGGACCGTCTGGCCAGGTACGACTACACGCGGTCATGGCTTGATGTTGGTTCGGAACATCGTCGATGCTGCGCCCGATGCAACGTTTTATGACGTACCGCTCATTCCGCCGAGAATTAGCAATGTGACGGGTTTCATTGGCAGCGCTTTGCATGTTTTTTATCAGCTAAAACTGCTCATCGAGTTCTTGCGTCAGTTGTCCATTCCTCCGTGGGACGGACCTTGG
The DNA here is from genome assembly GCF_043203335.1 of Bradyrhizobium sp. RDI18. Classification (NCBI taxonomy): domain Bacteria; kingdom Pseudomonadati; phylum Pseudomonadota; class Alphaproteobacteria; order Hyphomicrobiales; family Nitrobacteraceae; genus Bradyrhizobium; species Bradyrhizobium sp. RDI18. The sequence continues at coordinate 3,605,275 of NZ_JBICRN010000008.1, forward strand.
GTGCTTGTAAATGCTTGGTCGATTTTCGACCGCTCCACTGAGGCGCCGCCTGGCGATTACACAGAAAGACCAGGTCATCCACTCAACGCGGTCGTGGACGCGACGGTAGACGATTTGATCGATATCGTTTTTGCAGCTGGGAACTGCGGGCAGTTCTGTCCTGACCGACGCTGTGGAAAGCGCGACATTGGTCCTGGTAGCAGCATCTTTGGCGCAAATTCGCACCCGAGAGTGCTGACTACAGGAGCAGTTAGGACGGATGCTCGGTGGTTGGGAAATTCGTCGCAAGGACACGGACAGCTGTTACTTTCTCGGTGGAAGCCAGATCTGTGTGCTCCGAGTTCCTTTCGTGAGGTCGGCGATGCGTCCCTTGGTAATCTAGATGGAGCATTCGTTGGCAACACCGGGTCCCCTTATGTTGCAAGCACTGGCACATCGGCCGCCTGCGGATTGGCTGCGGGCATTGTCGCGGCAATTCGCAGCGGATGGGACCAAAGAATCCTTCACCCTGATGATTTGAAGCAAGCGCTCAACGACAATGCGCGCAAGACTGAAGGTCCAGGATGGAATGAGCGTCTCGGACACGGAATTATCGACGTGGAAGCCACTTTGCTAGCCTTAGAATCGAACGCATAGCAGAGAATTCGACAAGATCTATCGCGGATCCATCGTGACGGTCGTTCAAGGGGCGGGCGAGATCACAGCGGCGGCAGTAGTCACCGCTTCGTTACAGGACTCCGCTTCCAACGCTCGGCATTGACCCCGCCGGCCGGTACCTTGCCCGCAACAATGTCCTCCACCTGCCGCACCGTCTCCAGCGACTGGCTCTCGATCGCCGGCGGCGTCAGGCCGCCGATATGCGGGGTTGCGATGACGTTCGGTAGGCTTGCGAGCTCCGGCGACGGCATCTGGTCCAGCGCGCGGCCGACATCCATTGCGGCGCCGGCGATGCGGTTCTCGCGGAGCGCCGCTGACAACGCCGCCTCGTCGACGAGATTGCCGCGCGACAGGTTGATGAAGAAGGCGTGCGGCTGCATGCGGGCCAGCGCCGCCTGCCCGATCAGATTCTCTGTTTGCTCGTTGGCGACCGCGAGGCAGACGATGTAGTCGGAACGATCAAGCAGTTCGTCGAGCGGTACATGCCGGATCGCGGCATCGCTGACGGTCGCAAAGGGATCGGCGACCATGATCTCCATGCCCAACACCTTGGCGATGTCAGCCAGGTAACGGCCGATGCTGCCATAGCCGATGATGCCGAGGCGGCTGCCGGCCAACTGCCGGCCCATGATGACCTCCGGCTTGCGGCCGGCATGGTAGTCGGCGGTCGCACGTGAAACCCCGCGCGACAGATCGACCATGAAGCCGAGCGCGAGTTCGGCGACCGATTGAATGAAGCCGGGTCCGGCGCGTGTGACCAGAACGCCGGCGGCCGAAGCGGCTTCGACGTCGACGTTGCGGATGTCGACGGCGCAACGAACGAAGGCGCGCAAGTTCGGCAGCGCTGGAAATATCTCGCCCGGCCCCGCGGTGAGCCGGTCCGCCACGATGATATCGACATCGCGGGCGGCCTCGATCAAGCCGGCGGCATCGAGCGCGTCGCTTGCTTCATGCAGTTTCACCTGCGCGACGGCCTGCAGCCCGGCAAGACTACGGTCGCCGTAGTACTGGGCGCGCGACTGCGGCGTATGGGTCAACAGCACTTTCAACGCGGAACGGCTTCCCTATCGATCGCTGGCGAATGCAGCGTGAAGGCCGGCACATCTATGGCCAAACCGCCCCCGCAAGGCAAGGCGGCAAAGCCGCGTCGGGCTACTTGGTCCGCGCCACCGTCGTTCCGTCCCAATCTTCGCCGGCCGGATTTTCGAGCTGCTGCCTGCAGCGCTCGATCATTGTCACTGAGGCTGCATCGTGCTCGCGGATTTCCAGCACCTTCTCGAATGCGCCCATCGCAGCCGAGAAATCCCGCGCGCGCCAGGCGGCAAGGCCGGCCTCGTACGAAGCCACCCAGGCGGGTGCGCCGATATCGCCGGCCATATCAAGCAATTCATAGATCTGCAAACCACCCGCACGGCCATAGACCGCCAGCCGGTCGAGTTCGCGAACCACGATGCTCTTCCCGGCGAGCCTTCGCGTTTCGGGGCCGATGATGATCGTGGAGCCGTACACTTTGTTGGTGCTCTCCAGCCGGCTCGCAATATTCACGGCATCGCCGATCACGGTGTAGTTCAGCCGCACCTCCGATCCGATATTGCCGACCAGCATGTCGCCGGAATTGATGCCGATGCGGATCCTGACCGGCTGGCCGTAGTCGTCGACGAGACCTGCCTCTTCCACCGCGCGCCGGCACGCCAAGGCCGCCCGGCAGCAATCGACGGCATGATCGGGGTTGGGCGACGGCGCGCCCCAGAACGCCATCACGGCGTCGCCGATGAATTTGTCGATGGTGCCGTTCTGGTTTTGAATCTGCGCCGAGACGCAATCGAAATAGCGCGACAGCAGCGGGATGATGCGGTCGCCGAGCCGCTCCGATATGCCGGTGAAGCCGGCCAGATCGATGAACATCACGCTCATCGGCCGCACCGCGCCGCCAAGCCGCGCGCCGTTGCCGTCGCTGATCAGCCGTTTGACCAGATCGGCCGGAATGTATTTTCCGAAAGCGGCGAGCCCCTGCGCCATGTCGCTGATCGCGCCCGACAGGTTTCCGATCTCGGCCAGCCGCGACGGATGCCGCTGCACCTTGTCGAGGTCGAAACGCTCGACATGCCTGATCTCGTTCACCACCTTGATCAGGGGAGCTGCGATCAGGCGCTGGGCGAGCCACGCCGACAACAGCCCGGCAAAAACGATCAGGACCGCAAGCCCGATCAGCAGGTTTCGGATCGTCATCTGGACGGGTCCGAGAAATTCCGATTCCGGCACCACCGTCACCAGCGACCAACCCGGAAACGATATCGGCGTGATCACGGCCTGATAGGCCTTGCCGTCCCGCGTCACCGTCGTGTTGAACGGCTGGCCCTCGCCGGGTTCATAGGCGCTACCGGCGTTTCGGATCGCATCGACCGCGACCGGAAACAGCGGGTGATCGGTCTTCAGTGCCACCAGTTCGCTGGCATCAGGATCGGGCGAGGCCACCACCTTGCCGTCCCGCTCGAGAATGAAGGCGCCCGCGGATTTCCCGACCGTGAGCTGCGACAGAAAATTCGAGACGCGGGTCAGCTCAATGATGATCGCAACGACGCCGGCCGGTTTGTGATCGATTTCGATCGGGGCAGAAAAGGCCGCCGCCAGCCGCTCCCCGCGCGGATGCGTCGTCAGCGTCGACCAGTGTTCGTCGTTGGTCTCTTTGGCGACCCGAAACCATTCCTGCTCGATCACGGAATAGTCGGTGTCTTCGAACCAGCTCGCCTTGAGCCGAAGATCGTTACCGACGAATTCGTAGCGATTGATGCGCAAATTGCGGTCGGGCGTGATTTCGAGCATTTCGATGACGTTGTCGCCGAGCTTGTGCCCGGCAAAGAACGAGCCGTCTGGCCATCCGAATGCCACCCAGGATATCGTCGGTTGCGACAGCAACTGCGAGCGGAAAACGATCTCGCGTTTTCGGGCGTCGCGCGGGTCGAACACTTTTTCGGCCAGCAGCGTTCGCACCGACAGCATCGACGACCGCGCCTCTGAAGTGACCGACTGCAGTTCGTCGCTGACCGCGGATACGATCTGGTCGTTGATGGTGTTGGCGAGCGTCTGGCTGACCTGATGGGCGGTACGCCACCACAAAAGATGCACGCCGACGGCACTGACGACGATCGACGTCAGCACGAGGGCGGAAATGGCGGTGCGGATGCCGAGGCGCATGCGGGGTCTCGTTGACGGTCTGATTACCGCAATACGGGACCATACCAGCGTCTGTTTCGCCGGCGAGGCAATTTCGGCGCCCCGGACACGGCTCTGTGACCGCAGTTGAGCCGTAATGGCGACGAAACTTATCGATTGCCTGTTCCGTACAAGCGAAGACGGCGCTATGCCTTGCGGCAGTTCTCGAAGGTCATGCGATGCACGATGTTTCCATCCCGGCGGCCCTGATTGCCGGTCTCGTCAGCTTTCTGTCTCCCTGCGTGCTGCCGCTGGTGCCGCCCTATCTGATCTATCTCACCGGCGCGACCATCGAGCAGGTTGCCAATGCCGGACCGACGCAGGCATCAAAGCGCGCGGTGATGGCGTCGGCACTGATGTTCGTGCTGGGCTTTTCCACCGTCTTCGTGGCGCTTGGCGCCAGCGCCTCGCTGATCGGCGGCCTGATCCGCGCCTGGTCGGCGGAGCTCTCGATCGTGGCCGGCATCGTGATCATCATCATGGGCCTGCACTTCCTCGGCCTGACCCGGATCGGACTGTTGATGCGCGAGGGGCGGATGCCGATGCCGAAACCGGTCGGCCTCTGGGGCGCCTATGCCATGGGGCTCGCCTTCGCCTTCGGCTGGACTCCCTGCATCGGCCCCATTCTGGCGGCGATCCTGTCGATTGCGGCCGCCGAGGCCACCGTCACCAAGGGCGCCGGCCTGCTCGCGGTCTATTCGGCCGGGCTCGGAATCCCGTTCCTGCTGGCAGCCTTCATGATCGAGCAGTTCTCCTCGCTGTTTGCGCGGATGAAGCGGCACCTCGCCAAGGTCGAGCATGCCATGGGGATCCTGATGGTGATCACCGGCATCGGCTTCCTGACCGGCGCCGTCACCAACGTCAGCATTTGGCTGCTGGAGACTTTCCCCGCCCTGCAAAATTTCGGCTGAGGCCCCCGTAACGAGCGGGCCGGCGCCAACGAAACTCCTGTCAGGACCAGACTGCTGCCAACGCGGCCGCGACGTGACCGCAGGTCGCGGCGTCACGAAATCTCAAGGGGAGTCGCATGTATTCCATCGTCAATCTGCTCGTCCTGCTGCCCGCGCAGATCGCCTCGCACTTTTCCTGGGCCGGCCCCCTGATCATGCGGCTCATCGTCGGTTACACCTTCATGCTGGCCGGCTGGGGCAAGCTCAATCATCTGGCGCAGGTCACCGAAAACTTTATCGGCTGGGGCATCCCATTCCCCAACATCCTCACCCCCTTTGTCGCCGGCGTCGAATTTTTCGGCGGTGCCATGCTGATCCTCGGCCTGTTCACGCGAATCCCGGCCGCGATGCTGGCGGTGATCATGATTGTCGCCATCAAGTCGGCCAAATGGGGCGATGTCGACTCGCTGGAGACACTGCTCGGTTTTGAGGAAGCTGCCTACTTCGCCGGCTTCATGTGGCTTGCGATTGCCGGCCCAGGCGCGGCGTCACTGGACCGGCTGCTGCTGAATGCCAGCGGTCAGCCCAAAGCTTCAACCTGACACTCACAATCCCGTGACATCGGCCAATGCTTGAGCCCTGATCTCGCTGGCTGCGTAGCTGGAGAAAACGCCACGCTTCCGGGAGCCGCCATGAAACTCGTCCGCCTTGCCGCCTTCGCACTTGCCGCGCTAGTGGCATCGCCGTCGTTTGCTTCGGACGGGCCCAAATGGAGCGACTGGAGCGACGATCTGTTCGCCCGCGCGCAGGCCGAACAGCGTTTCGTCATCCTCGATCTCGAGGCCGTGTGGTGCCACTGGTGCCACGTGATGGAGAAGACGACCTACGCCAATCCCGAGGTCAGGGAATTGCTCGCCGCGAAGTATCTGCCGGTGCGGGTCGATCAGGACGCCAATCCCGATCTGTCGAGCCGCTATGGCGACTGGGGCTGGCCGGCGACCATCGTGTTCGGCCCCGACGGCACCGAGATCGCCAAGATCAGGGGCTATATCGAGCCGGAGCGCATGCAGGCGCTGCTCAAGGCGATCATCGACGATCCCACGCCCGGACCATCGGTCGGCGAAGCTTTTGAGGTGAAGCCGTCGACTTTCGCCTTCCTGGACAAGGAACAGCGCGCTGCGCTGATGAAGGATGTCGACGAAGCCTATGAGGAAAAACTCGGCGGCTGGGGCGAGAACCAGAAATACATTGACGCCGACAGCATGGACCTTGCGATCACCCGCGCCGAGTCCGGCGACGCCATGGCGGCCAAGCGCGCCCGGCAGACGCTCGATGCCGCCATCGCGCTGATCGATCCGGTCTGGGGCGGCGTGTACCAATATTCCGAAGCGGGCTCCTGGACGCACGCGCATTTCGAAAAAGATCATGTCGTTCCAGGCGCAATATCTCCGGCAATACAGCCAGGCCTATGCGCTGTGGAAGGATCCGAAATATCTTGCTGCCGCACGCAACATCGAACGCTATCTCGCGGCGTTTCTCAAGAGTCCGGACGGCGCGTTCTATGTCAGCCAGGATGCCGATCTCGACCACGACATCAACGGACACACATACTACGCGCTGTCCGACGGCGAGCGGCGCAAGCTCGGCATGCCGCGCATCGACAAAAACCTGTATGCGCGCGAAAACGGCTGGGCAATCTCGGGGCTTTCGGCCTACTACAACGTCACCAACGATCCGAAGGTGCTGGCGATCGCTGAGCGCGCGGCGAAATGGGTGATCGACAACCGCGCGCTCCCCGATGGCGGCTTCCGGCACGGTGAAAAGGATCGCGGCGGGCCATTCATCGGCGACACGCTGGCGATGGGCCAGGCCTTCCTCGATCTCTATGCCGCCACGGGAAACCGCGACTGGCTCACCTCGGCAGGGAAGGCCGGCGATTTCATCGCGACCTTCCACGATGAGGCCGGCGGCTTCGTGACCTCGAAGACGGCGGAAGGCAAAACCGGTGTGCTCGCCAGGCCCGCCAAGCTGATCGACGATCAGGTGCAGGTCGTCAGATTCATGAACCTGCTCAACCGCTACTTCGGCAACGACGCCTATCGCGAAGAGGCCGCGCACGCGATGCGTTACCTCGCCAGCGCCTCGGCCGGAATGATGCGTCCCCTGCCCGGCGTTCTGCTCGCCGACGAAGAACTCGCGGTTGAGCCCACGCACATGACGATCGTCGGACACAAGGACGACGCCCGCGCGAAAGACCTGCATGCGCTGGCTCGCGCGCTGCCGGCCCGCTACAAGCGTCTGGAGTGGCTCGATCTGCGCGAGGGCAAGCTGCCCAACCCCGACGTCGAATATCCCGATCTCGGCGAACCGGCGGCGTTCGCCTGCAGCAATCGCATCTGCTCGTTTCCGTCCTTCAACGCCGAGGAGTTGCGGGCCACGGTCGCGCAGATGGCGAAGCTGAAGCCTGTGCGGAGCTGAAGCATGAATGAAATTGGATCTGATTGTCCAACGAAGAAGGTGCGCTCCCTCTCCCGCTTGCGAGGGAGGGTTGGGGTGGGGGTGTCTCCGCAGGCGACCTGCCCGAGTGGAGAGAGCCCCCACCCGGCGCTTCGCGCCGACCTCCCCGCAAGCGGGAGAGGTAAGCGGGTCTGCGGCCAACTCATCTAACCAAAAATCATCATGCTGTAGTTGAACCAAATCGCTTGATGCAGTGCAACCAACCGCCGATATTCCCGCTGAGCAATCGCGCGACAAAAAAGAAAATTTTCTTTTGAAACTCTGTAACCAAATCGCCCCATCCCCCGTAGCTGGTTTCGGATGAGCACTCAAATCACGGAGACCTGACGTCCTCCGGCAAGCCACCGCGATCTGATGCCATCCCTCCCTTGCGTCAGCGGGGTCTGTGATCGAACGATCAACAGGTCTCACGGCGTTACTTTTTGTCTTCAAACAATCATCGAGGAGATCGTCATGAAGTTGAATTCCAAATCCGGCGCGACGCTCGCCGCTGCCGCCGCCACCCTGTTCCTCGCCGGCTCGGTGGTGTCGACGGTATCGACGCCTGCGAACGCCGCCCAGGGCAAGTGCATGGCCGGCAATGCCTGCAAGGGCCAGAGCGCCTGCAAGGGCGCGGCCAACGCCTGCAAGGGCCAGAACGCCTGCAAGGGTCAAGGCTTCTCGGCGACCTCCGAGAAGGCTTGCGCCGCCATGGGCGCCAAGTTCGTCAAGGGTTGATCGTTCCGATCAGGTGCAACGAGGGCCCGGCGCTTGCCGGACCCTCGTTGTTTCGACCCTGCGGTTAAATTAAAGTCGGCCTCGCGTGTAACTAAATCCAGACCCGCCACGTAGCTATCTCCGGGTGCAGTTTGTCGGCCGGAACTGTCGCGGCTTGCGGGCGATGCACCCTCACACTTCCTTTGGAGGATACAAATGAAGATGACCTCGAAGTCCGGCGCCACCCTCGCTGCCGCTGCAGCCACCCTGTTCCTGGCCGGCGCCACCGTGTCGACCGTGGCCTATGCCGCCGGCGAAGGTAAGTGCGTCGGCGCCAATGCCTGCAAGGGCCAGAGCGCTTGCAAGGGCGCCAGCAATGCCTGCAAGGGCCAGAACGCCTGCAAGGGGCAGGGCTTCTCGGCCATGACCAAGGAAAAGTGCGACGCCGCCAAGGGCAAGTATATGCCGTCTTAAGTCGCGGTCCGATCGAGGCCCGGTGTAGGCCGGGCCTCGCATCCATGCTAGGTTGACGGTGCAGTTTGGGACACGCCGCCGCACTTACGGCGCCGTTCGAGCGGAGACGAGATGAACGTCGCAAGCCGATTGCCAGATACTTCGGCGGCTGCGCTTGCAGACCGCCCGGTGACATCGGCCAAGCCGCTCTTCCTCGGCTTCGGTCTCGGCCTGCGCCACCAGCACTACGACGAAATCCTGAGCGGCAATCCGCCGATCGACTGGTTCGAGGTGATCAGCGAAAACTACATGTTGCCCGGCGGCCAGCCGCTGCGCACGCTCGACCGGATATGCGAACGCTACCCCGTGGTGATGCATGGCGTGTCGATGTCGATCGCCTCCACCGCCCCGCCGAACTTCGAATATCTGCAGGCTCTGAAGGATCTCGCCCGGCGCGTCGAGCCGAAATGGGTATCGGACCATCTGTGCTGGACCGGCGTGCACGGCAAGAACCTGCATGATTTGCTGCCGATCCCCTACACCAGGGAAGCGCTCGATCACGTCGTCAGCCGCGTCCAACTGGTGCAGGATTTTCTCGGCCGCGCCATCGTGCTCGAGAACGTCTCGACCTACGTGCAGTTCAGCAATTCCGAAATGACGGAATGGGAATTCCTCTCCGAGTTGTCGCGCCGCTCCGGATGCTGGCTCCTGTTCGACGTCAACAATGTCTATGTCAGCGCCTTCAACCACGGCTACGATCCCATGACTTTCCTCAACGGCATTCCGGCGGATCGCGTGGTGCAGTTTCACGTGGCCGGCCACAGCCACATGGGCACCCATATCATCGACACCCACGACCATCCGGTGTGCGAGGATGTCTGGGATCTCTATGCCGCGGCGTTGAAGCGTTTTGGCCGCGTCTCGACCATGATCGAGCGCGACGACAACATCCCGCCGCTCGACGAATTGTTGCTTGAGGTTGTCAGGACACGTGAGATGGCCGAGAAAATCTTGCCGAGGTGCACGCAGGCGGAATGAGCGATTTTGCGCGACAGCAAGCCGAGTTTCAGCGCGGCATCCTTGATGGCGACGATACGGTGCTGGCTGAAATCCTCGACAGCCCGCGCGAGAAGCGCGAAACGCTATTCGGCGTCTATCGCTACGCCTACGGTTCGCGGCTGGTCGAGGCAATGCGCAACGACCACGAACTGCTGCACCTTTATCTCGGCGACGAAATGTTCGACGAGATGGGGTATGCTTATGTCAAGGCGCGGCCATCAGCGCATCCGAACCTGCGCTGGTTCTCGCATGGCCTGCCGGAGTTTTTGAAATCGGCGAAGCCCTACTCGGACCATCCCGTACTGTCGGATCTGGCCGCGCTGGAAAAGGCGCTCAACGACGCCTTCGACGCCGCGGAAAGCAAGGTGGTCGAACTGGCCGACATGGCGCGCTTTGCGCCCGAGGCATGGTCGGGCCTGAGGTTTCTGCCGCATCCCAGTGCCTTCAGGCTCGATCTTGCAACCAATGCGGCTGCGATCTGGCTCGCGCTCAAGAACGACGAAACGCCGCCCGACGCGACCGCACTGGAGCAGCCGGCGCATCTTCTGATCTGGCGTCAGGACGTCACGCCGATGTTCCGCGAGCTTTCGGCGGAAGAGGCGATGATGTGGGATGAGGCCGCGAACGGCATTCCGTTCGGCGTGCTCTGCGAAATGCTCGCGACCTATGACGACCCCGACAGCGCGGCAGGCCGCGGCGCCGGCTATCTGCACGGTTGGATCACGGCGGGACTTTTGACGGATGTTTCCGTCGGCTCATGAAGAGGAGCGCTCGGCGAATGGGAACGGACACCGATCGCCACTTCATCGAGCGCATGCACTGGGACGAAGTCGCGCGGCGCATCGGTAGCGGTGCGGTGGCCATATTGCCAATCGGCGCCGCCGCCAAGCAGCACGGCTTCCACCTCCCGCTCAACACCGACCGCATCCAGGCCGAATGGCTCGCGGCCAGGATGGCGGAAAAGATCGACGCGCTGATCTGGCCGACGCTGACCTACGGCCATTATCCCGCCTTCGTCGAATATGCCGGCAGCAGCAGCCTGTCGATTTCGACCTTCGAGGCGCTGGTGCGCGAGATTGCGGGGCAGATTCTCGCCGGCGGAATTCCAAAGCTCTTGGTGCTCAATACCGGAATCAGCACGTTAGCCCCGGTCGATCGCGCACTGGCGCGCCTCGACAGCGAGCGGATCAGGCATCTGTGGATCCACGAGGGTCCGCGCTATCCGCGCGTGGCGAAGCAATTGGCCGAACAGAGCCATGGCAGCCATGCGGATGAACTGGAAACGTCGCTGATGCTGGCGCTGGCACCGCATCTGGTCGACATGACGCGCGCCGAAGCCAGCCCCGCCCGGAACCAGGAGACGCCGGGCGCACTGACGCCGTCGGATCCGTACTCACCAAATTACAGCCGCTCCGGCAGCTATGGCGATCCGACACGGGCGACATCGGCCAAGGGCGAAGCCTTGCTCGCCGCCATGCTCGGCGATCTCCACGAACAGGCCGCTTCGTTCATCGCGCAACGCCCAGGTGAGGAGCGGTCGGCCGCGGCCCAAACCGTGCTGCGATGAAAGCCGCCAGTGCATTTCGCTGGACCGTGGCCGCCGTGATCGTCACGACGTTGGCAAGCGCCATTTCGTTCCGCGCCGATGCGCAATCGGAATATATGCGCGACCGGATGCCCTACGACGCTTTCGACCGGCTGCCCAAAACCGATATTGAAGTGCCCGGCGGCATCATCCATGCCGCGTTCGCGCCGGGCGACTTCATGCTGCCCAGGGAAAAACTGCTCGACTGGATCAGGATGTCGGCCCGGGCCGTGACGACCTATTACGGGCGATTTCCCGTCAACTCGCTCCGGCTGCTCTTGGTGCCGGTGGATGGAGGCCGCATTCGCGGCGGCACGACGTGGGGCTATCGCGGCGCCGCCATTCGCATTCCGCTCGGCCGCGATTCAAGCGAGGATGTGCTGCGCCGCGACTGGGTGATGGTGCACGAGATGGTGCATACCGCCCTGCCCGACATGCCCGACCGCTACGCGTGGCTCTCGGAAGGATTGGCGGTCTATGTCGAGCCGGTCGCGCGGGTGCAGGCCGGAGACCTCAGCGCGCGGGAAATCTGGCAGGCGATGATGCGCGACATGCCGAAGGGGCTGCCGCAGGCCGGCGACCAGGGACTCGACAACACTGGCACCTGGGGGCGGAAGTATTGGGGCGGCGCGATGTTCTGCCTGCTTGCCGACATCGAGATCCGCAAGGCCACCAATAATCGCCTCGGCCTGCAGGACGCGATGCGCGGCGTACTCGCCGCTGGCGGCAATCATGAGCAGGACTGGCCGATCGAGCGCATTCTTGCAACCGCCGACAAGGCCGTCGGCGTCGACGTGCTGACCCGGCTTCACAACGAGATGGGGCCGAAGCCGGTAACGCCCGATCTCGCGGCGCTGTGGCGCGACCTCGGATTGAGGCGGGTTGGCGAAGATCTCGAGTTCGATGACACCGCGCCACTCGCAGCAATCCGCAAGGCGATCACCGCGCCGCCCGCACGATAAGACGCATGGAGAAGCGCGACAAGATGATCCGGCAGCCGACGCCGCCGGACCATTCTGAGCGAAGCATTAGAACCGATAACTGGCGCCCACGCGCACGAAGTGCATCTCGTTGCGGAATTCAGCCCGGGTGCGGTCCCGGCTGGACAGCGTGGCGCTGCCGTAATCGGCATAGAGATATTCACCGCGCGCGACCAGATGCTTGGTGAAAGCATACTCGATGCCCGCGCCTGCGATCAGCCCGGCCTTGACCTGTTCGTCCCAGATCGCCTGCTCCAGCGTGTCACACCCTCTCTGAACCGTATAGCGATAGCCGTTGCTGATGCTGGCCACGCCGACACCGACCGCACCAAAGGCGAGCAGGCGGTCGAACGCGTAGCCGGCGCGCAGGCGAGCGGAGCCGAACGCGCCGAATCTCGATAGCAACGCACTGTCGCCAAAGACGAGTTCGTCCTTTGACGAGGTGGACTTGCCCCAATCGAATTCGGCGCCGATGACAAAGCGGTTGACGAACTGATAGTTGTAGCCGCCGTAAACGCCGACGGCGAAGCCGCTCGCCTGTCCCTCCGCATGGCGGCACGCACCGTTTCGGCAGTAATCGGCAGCCCACGCCGCATACGCACCGCCGCCATAAACGCCCGCATAGAATCCGGTCCAGTTGTAGTGAGGCGAAGGCAGGTCCGGAATTCGGATTTCGGCAGCCTTCGCCGCCGGACCTGCCAGTAAAAAGCCATACGCGGCAACAATCTCCCAGGAAAGAAAACGCATTTAGCGCACCTCATCACGCACACACGCAACACATGTTGCGGAACCAAGCAGAAGAGGGCAGTTCAGGCGCGATGATGTTTAAGTCTGGCGGCGCGGTGTTGAAACGAGGCTATGTTTGGAACCAAACTTAGACGGCCGCCACAATATACAACCCTTGAGCGAACAACGTCGTTGCAGGCTTTCGCCCGCTACCAGCGGTTTCAACATGAAGGTGGCGGGCGCGTCTAGTTCACCGGCACGATCTTGCCGGGATTGAAAATGTTCTGCGGATCGAGCGCCTGCTTCAGCGCGCGCATGGCGTCGATCGCCTCGGGGCCGAGCTCGGCCTTGAGGTATTTTTGCTTGCCCTGCCCGATACCGTGCTCGCCGGTGCAGGTGCCGCCCATCGACTGCGCGCGTTCGACCAGGCGATGCATGAACTCTTCGCCGCGCGCCATTTCTTCCTTGTTGTCGACGTCGCAAACCAGCGAGCAGTGAAAGTTGCCGTCGCCGACATGGCCGACGATCGGCGACAGCAGGTTCAGCCGTTTCAGGTCCTCCTCGGTCTCGGTGACGCAATCCGCAAGCCGTGAAATCGGCACGCAGACGTCGGTGGCCACCACGCCCGCGCCGGGCCGCAGCGCCTTGACAGACCAATAGGCGTCATGCCGCGCCTGCCAAAGTTTTGTGCGGTCCTCGGGCTTGGTCGTCCAGGTGAAATCCCCGCCGCCGCATTCCTTGGCGATCTCGCCAAAATTCCTGGACTGTTCGGCGACCTCGACCTCGCTGCCGTGGAATTCCAATAGCAGCAACGGCGTCTCCGGCAGGGTCAGCTTGGAATAGGCGTTGCAGGCGCGTACCTGCTCGGCGTTGAGCAGCTCGATCCGCGCCAATGGAATGCCGGTCTGGATGGCCAGGATCGTGGCCTGGCAGGCGCCGCGCACCGTCTCGAACGAGCAGGCGGCGGCCGCGATCGTCTCGGGAATGCCGCGCAGCTTGATGGTGAGTTCGGAGATGATGCCAAGCGTACCCTCGGCGCCGACGAACAGATGCGTCAGATCGTAGCCGGCCGCGGATTTCTTCGCCCGCGTCCCCGTCGTGATGATCTCCCCGTCGCCGCGCACCACTTTCAGCGCCAGCACGTTCTCGCGCATGGTGCCGTAGCGCACCGCATTGGTGCCGGACGCCCGCGTCGCGGTCATGCCGCCGAGCGAAGCATCGGCGCCCGGATCGATCGGAAAGAACAATCCCTGGTCGCGCAGGTGCTCGTTCAGCGCCTTGCGGGTGACGCCAGGCTGGATCACGCAGTCTAGATCCTCCGCGTGAACTTCGAGAATCCGGTTCATGTCGCGCAGATCGATGCAGATGCCGCCCGCCGGCGCATTGACCTGGCCCTCCAGCGAGGTGCCGGTTCCAAAGGCGATCACGGGCACGCGGTGCTTGGCGCAGATCCGCACCACGTCCTGGATGTCGGCGGTTTCCTGCGCCATCACCACCGCGTCGGGCGGCTGGGTCGGCAGCCAGGTGGTGGTATGGGCATGCTGCTCGCGCACCGCCTGCGAGGTGATCAGCCGGTTGCCGAACCGCGCCGCCAGCGCCTCCACGGCGCTTGCCAAAGCCTGCGGTTCCGGCCGCTTCATACTACCCGATATCGTCGTCGCCACGCCAATTCCTCCCGAATTTGAGCGGACCGTGGCAAAGGATATAAGGGGGGTCAAGAGACCCGAAAAAACAAAGGGATGGATGATGACGACCAGTGCTGCCGACGAGGATAATTTGACGGATATGCCGCTGCCTTCAGTCCCGTTCCGTTCCTCGGTGATGCAGATCGAGCCGCAATGGATCGACTATAACGGCCACCTCAATATGGCCTATTACAACGTGATGATGGATCGCGCGATCGACCAGATGTGGCTGCAGCTCGGGATCGGACCCACCTACATGAAGGAGCGCCACGGCTCCACCTTCACCGCCGAAGCCCATGTTCGCTATTTGCGCGAGATCCACCTCGGCGATCCCGTCCAGATTTCCGTATATCTGTTGGCTGCGGACGAAAAACGCCTGCATACGTTCGAGGAACTGCGGCACGCGACCGAAGGCTGGCTTTCCGCCACCTCGGAAAACATGACGCTCCATATGGATATGAAGGAGCGGAAAGTGGCCCCGTTCCCGCCGGACATCCGCGCCCGCATCCAGGCGGTGGTCGTCGCACACGCCGCAGTCCCCCCGGCCTGTGGGTATCGGCCGCAAGGTCGCCATGCCTTCGAAATGATGCCTTCGAAATAGCGCCGCGTTCAGGCCGGCAGACCTGCCTCCTGCAGGGTTCCGACCACCAGATCACGGTAATCCTGCGGTAGCGGCGGCATACCCCGCTGCACCTCCGACACCGTGAGATCAGGATAGTGGTGACGCAGCGCCCCGAGACTGCGTCGGGCCTGCGGCCTTTGCCCGGCGAGCACGTGGGCCGGGCATAGCGTTCGATGCACCCAGCTTGCGGAAGGATGCTCGGCCAACGCCCGCTCTTGCCAGTACGCCGCCTCGGCATATTGGCCGGCCTTGAAATGAGCACAGCCGATCCCGACCATGCTGTTGAAGGCAAGCGGATCGTGTGGCGCCAGATCGAGCGCAATCTTCAAACGCTCGATCGCGGATTCCGGCTCGCCCTTATAGACGTCGATCCATCCGCTGCGGCTCCACGCCCAGACCGATCCACCGTCGACGGCGAGCGCCTTGCGGATGACCAGGTCCGCAGTATCGAGCTCCCCAAGCAACGTCAGCGCATTGCCGAGCACGGCAAGCACGGTGGCGTCGCCGTAAAGGGCCTGAGCCCGACGCGCCAGTTCGAGACTTCGGGACCTCTCTTCCACTGGCGCGGACGTGAAATGATAGACCGCGCGCTGAACATACGCCCAGGCCGCCAGCGCAGTGGCGAGCGGATGGGTGGGGTCCTGGTCCATCGCGCGCTCCAGCAATTCAAGCGCGCGGGCATTGCCGTCGGCATCGAGAGCGACAACGCCCGGCATCGCACGCAGCGCGAGATCGTGCGCGCTGAGGCCGGCCGCCGGCTTGTGCTGCGCGCGATCGATCTCGGCAAGGCGCAAACCTGACTGAAGCATCGCGGCGATCCTGATCGCGAGATGTTCCCCGGTAGAGGTTTCGTCGCGCAAGATATTGTTGGTACGGTGCGCCCAAATCTGACAACCGGTTTCGCTGTCGATCAGACGGAAGATCAGGCGCGCCTGTGCGCCCGATCCCCGGATCGTGCCGGTCAGATGGTAGCGTGCGGTCCTCGACCGGCTTGCCACCGAAATCCCTGCGCGGCTCAGAGCAACGAGAAGGTCATCGGCGATATCGGCTGCGATCTCCTTATACTCCGCAGCCGTTTCGATCGGCCCAAACGCCAGCATGGGCCGATCGCGCCGCGATACGAATAGCGAAGGCATCGCGCAGAGCGCGTCGGTGAGCACCTCCTGCCGCTTCAGCGTCTGCGACGGCGTTTCGCCATAGCGGCGGCGATACTCGATTGAAAACCGCCCGAAATGCGGAAAGCCGGAGCGCAGCGCCACGTCCATGATCTTGATATCAGGCGTACCCTGCAACAGCTCGCGACGGGCGCATTCGAGCCCGATCTCGCGAAGTGCAGCGCGCGGGGTCTTGCCGACGAAGCTAAGGAACTGCCGCTGCAGGGTTCTGCCGGATACACCGCCGATCGCGGCAAGCTCCGTCAGCCGCCAACCATGGCCGACATTGGCACGCATCGCGTCCAGCGCACGCCTGACGCCGCGCGGCAGCGCCGATGTCGCCGATGAAACGTTCTGGCCAGCAATCATCCGCAACTCCGAAGCCCCCTGGTGGTGTGTCCCGGGAATAGCGGAAAGGTTCACGTTCCGGATAGGCGTGTCGCGAACTGGATAGGCATCCGGCGGGCCCGGGGATTAAGCCGGCAGCACGCTGAAATCGGCAAATTCACCCGCTCAAAGGAGTAGAACATGGCTACATCCGCTGCCGCCCAAGCCCTGCAACCCGGCCAGATCGATCTTTCCGCCCTGAAAACCAAGCAACACGGCGCTTGGTCGTCCGGCGACTACGCCGTCGTCGGCACCACGCTGCAGATCGTCGGCGAAGAGCTGTGCGAGGCGCTCGACCTCCGGGCCGGCCAGAAGGTGCTCGACGTCGCTGCCGGAAACGGCAATGCGACGCTTGCCGCGGCGCGCCGCTGGTGCGACGTCGTTTCGACCGATTATGTACCGAGCCTGCTCGACCGCGGCCGGTCGCGTGCCTCGGCCGAAGGCCTGTTAGTCGAGTTCAAGGAAGCGGACGCGGAAGCGCTGGACTTCGGCGATGCGACCTTCGACGCGGTGCTCTCGACCTTCGGCGTCATGTTTACGCCGGACCAGGACCCGCGCGGCATCCGAACTTTTGCGGGTTTGCAAGAGCGGCGGCAAGATCGGTCTCGCCAACTGGACGCCGGAGGGCTTTATCGGGCAATTGTTCAAGACGCTCGGCAAATATTTGCCGCCGCCGGCGGGCGCGAAATCGCCTGCGCTGTGGGGTACCCAGGCGCGCATCACCGAGATGTTTGGAACGTCGGCCGCCTCCATCAAGGCCGAGAAGCGTCACTTCACGTTCCGCTACCGCTCGCCGATGCATTTTCTCGACGTGTTCAGGAATTACTACGGCCCGACGCTGAAAGCCTTTGCCGAACTTGATGAAACCAACCAGCGCCGCCTCGCCGATGACATCCTCGCGCTGATCGCGTCGATGAACCGCGCCGAGGATGGCACCATGGTGCTGCCGAGCGAGTATCTGGAAATCGTCATCGTCAAGCGCTGACGAAATCTGATCGTAAGACAGCGGCGGCCTGCGAAGGCCGCCGCTGGTTCGTAGCGTTCACGAGGAGCTTGGCCCGAGATGATTTTTGAGAGCCGTGGACCCATCGATTATCACGAAACCGGAACCGGCCCGACCGTCGTGCTGGTGCCGGGATCGTGCAGCACCGGCGCCGCCTGGCGGCCCGTCATGGCGCATTGGCCGAACCGGTTCCGTTGCGTGACAACCAGCCTGTTGGGCTATGGCGGCACGGCCGAGCGTCGCACTTCAGGCAATTCAGACATCGCGCATGAGAGTGAAATCATCGAGGCGGTGATCCACCGCGCAGGCGGCCCAGTGCATCTCGTTGGTCATTCCTTTGGCGGATTAGCCGCGCTTGCGGTCGCTCTGCGGCGGCGCGTTCCCCTGCTCAGCCTGACCATTGCCGAAGCTCCCGCCATGGAAATCCTGCGGGAAGCCGGAGAGATGACCCACTATGAAGCTTTCCGAAAGATGTCCGGCACTTATTCCGATGCCTTCAAGCGCGGCGAAACCGACGCGATCGCACGGATGATCGATTTCTATGGTGGCGCAGGCACGTTCGCTGCATGGCCTCAGCGCGTGCGCGACTACGCAGTCGAAACGACACCGGCGAATTTGCTGGACTGGGAATCAGCTTATGGTTTCCGCCTCACGCCCGCGTTGCTGGCGAGCGTTGCGGTGTCCACGCTTGTCATTTGGGGAAAAGACAGTCATCCGGCCGCAAGTCGGGCAAACGATGTGCTGGGCCGTTGCATCCCGAATGCCGTCCGCGCGACGATCGCCGGAGCGGCTCATTTCATGATTGCGACCCATTCGAAGCAATTCGCGGAACTGGTAGCCTGTCACGTCGGGCAGTCCAGTCTTGACCCATCCAGTCTTGGCCCATCCACGCTCGCACCGGCCGCCGCGCGCTAATTTGCGCGCGGCGCGATAGCTCGAAATTGTGCCGGCCTGCTAGACGTTGCTTCGGCCGCGCACCAGTCCGACCACCGCCGAGACCAGAAACAGGATCACGGCAATGAAGAAGATCGCCTTCGCGATTTCGACGGAGGCGCCGGCTATACCGCCGAAGCCCAAAACGCCCGCGATCAACGCGATGATCAGAAATGTAAGGACCCAGCTCAGCATGATACGACCTCGATTGGCTGTCGCTATCTCGATGGCGGCGGCTGAGCGTCACGCATCGACTGCAGGACCAATCCGGGTCGGTAATGTTGGTTCCGGCCGGCGGAATCGCGAAATTTGACCATTTCGGCGGAACAAAATCGCCGCAAAGCCGCGAAATCAGGCCGACAATCGCGACCGGATAAAACCTGTCAAAACGGCCGGACAGGCCCTATATGGCCCTTGATCCCTGCTATGAAGGCTCCCCTGTACCGCCTCACGGTGCCATCGTGGGGCCAAGACGATTCGAGAAATGACCGAGCCGAGCAAACTGCCCCATCACGGCGTCCCCGAGCACCAGCCTGCGGCTGGCGGCATCGCCGCGCGTGCGCGGGCCGCCGCTGGTCCGCAATATCTCAACGGGCTCAATCCCGAGCAGCGCGAGGCGGTCGAGGCGCTGGATGGGCCGGTTCTGGTGCTGGCGGGCGCAGGCACCGGCAAGACCCGCGTGCTGACCACGCGAATCGCCCATATCCTGAGCCAGGGCCGCGCGCGGCCGCATGAAATCCTCTCGGTGACTTTCACCAACAAGGCCGCGCGCGAGATGAAGCTCCGCCTCGGCCAGATGCTCGGCCAGGCCGTCGAAGGCATGCCGTGGCTTGGCACCTTCCACTCGATCGGCGGACGCATCCTCCGCATCCACGCCGAACTGGTACAGCTCAAATCCAATTTCACCGTGCTCGACGTCGACGATCAGGTCCGCTTGCTCAAGCAGCTCCTGCAGGCCGAGAACATCGACGACAAGCGCTGGCCGGCGCGCATGCTGGCCGGGCTGATCGACGGCTGGAAGAACCGTGGGCTGGCGCCCAGCCAGGTGCCGTCGGGGGAAGCCGCGATGTTCGGCAATGGCAAGGGCGGCAAGCTCTACGCCAGCTATCAGGAGCGGCTGAAAATCCTCAACGCCGCCGATTTCGGCGATCTGCTTCTCGAGAACATCCGGTTGTTTCGCGAAAACCCTGATGTGCTCAGGCAATACCAGAACCGCTTCAAGTTCATTCTGGTCGACGAGTATCAGGACACCAACGTCGCGCAGTATCTATGGCTTCGGCTGCTGTCGCAGGCGCCGTCGCGACCGGGCGTGCCGCTGTCGGCCATCATTCCGGGTGACCCAACCTCGCCCCGCTTGCGGGGAGAGCATAGTCGGCCTTCGGCCGACGTCCTTGAAGAACGCCGTGGCGAAGCCACGGCTACGGCGCAGAGCGCGCCGGGTGAGGGGGACTCTCCGCAGACTGAGCTCGCGGAGACGGCCCCTCACCCCAACCCTCTCCCCGTGAAGGACGGGGAGAGGGAGAGGACCGCCCCCTCCCCCAAAAACATCTGCTGCGTCGGCGACGACGACCAGTCGATCTATGGCTGGCGCGGCGCGGAAGTCGACAACATCCTGCGCTTCGAGCACGATTTTCCCGGCGCAAAAGTCATCCGCCTTGAACGCAACTACCGCTCCACCGGCCACATCCTCGCCGCAGCTTCCCATCTGATCGCGCACAACGAAGGTCGGCTCGGCAAGACGCTGCGCACCGAGGATGTCGACGGCGAGAAGGTCACCGTCACAGGTTCCTGGGATTCGGAAGAGGAAGCCCGCGCCATCGGCGAGGAGATCGAGGAGTTGCAGCGCGCCGGCGAAAACCTCAACGAGGTCGCGATCCTGGTGCGGGCCTCGTTCCAGATGCGCGAATTCGAAGATCGTTTTGTGACGCTCGGCCTGCCCTATCGCGTGATCGGCGGTCCGCGATTCTACGAGCGCGCCGAAATACGCGATGCGCTGGCCTATCTGCGCGTGATCAATTCGCCCGCCGACGACCTTGCCTTCGAACGCATCGTTAATGTCCCGAAGCGCGGGCTTGGCGACGCCACCGTGCAGTTGCTGCACGACCACGCCCGCAAGCGGCGCATGCCGCTGTTCGAAGCCGCGCGCGCCGTGGTCGAAACCGACGAATTGAAGCCGAAGGCGCGTGGCGCGCTGCGCGACCTCATCCTGCAGTTCGACCGCTGGCGCGCCCAGCGCGAGGTGACCGCGCACACCGAGCTCGCCGAAATCGTCCTGGACGAGAGCGGCTATACCGAGATGTGGCAGAAGGACCGCTCGGCCGACGCCGCGGGCCGGCTGGACAACTTGAAAGAACTGGTACGCTCGATGGAAGAGTTCGAGAACCTGCAAGGATTCCTCGAACACATCTCGCTGGTGATGGACCGCGACGGCGACGCCAGTGATGAAGCGGTGTCGCTGATGACGCTGCATTCGGCCAAGGGGCTCGAATTCGACAACGTGTTCCTGCCCGGCTGGGAGGAAGGCCTGTTTCCGAGCCAGCGCACGCTCGACGAACAAGGCCGTGCCGGCCTCGAGGAAGAGCGCCGCCTCGCCCATGTCGGGCTGACGCGCGCCCGTCGCCGCGCCAAACTCTATTTCGCCACCAACCGCCGCATCCACGGCACCTGGTCGACCACGATCCCGTCGCGCTTCCTCGACGAACTGCCGTCGGCCAATGTGGAGATCACCGAGTCCAAGGGCGGCTCCGGCTGGGGCGGCGCCGGCGGCTACGGCCCCTCGCGCTTCGACAATGTCGAATCCTTCGGCTCCAGCTACACGACGCCAGGCTGGCAGCGCGCGCAGGCCAATCGCAACCGCAGCCAGGGCGGCCGCAGCGGTCAGGCCCGCGGCGGTTTTGAGGAAAGCCAATCGTCGTTTTCCGGCGGCTTCTCCCGCAACAAGCGCGGCCCGATCGTAATCGAGGGCGAGCTGGTCGCGAAATCCACCGGCACGGTTTCAGAATTCTCGCTGGCCGATCGCGTCTTCCACCAGAAGTTCGGCTATGGCCACGTGGTGAAGATCGACGGCAACAAGCTGACGATCGCGTTCGAGAAGGCGGGCGAGAAGAAGGTGGTCGATAGTTTCGTGGAGCGGGTGCAAGGGCGATAATTTTTTCCCACGCGATTGCATAAGTAGCACAGCGTTCCTATCTCCCGGTTCCCACCCCTTCCCCGTCTCGAGCCGGCCGAAGCGCCGCTTCGACGCGGCCAAATTCCGTTTCAGATTGCCATGCTAGCGCCACCTCCCATCATATCCGTCTCAAACCTGTCAAAGACCTACGGCTCCGGCTTCAAGGCGCTGAACAACGTCAATCTGGACATCAAGCGCGGTGAGATCTTCGCTCTGCTCGGGCCGAACGGCGCGGGCAAGACCACGCTGATCAGCATCATCTGCGGCATCGCCAACTTGAGCGAGGGCCGCGTCTCCGTTGGCGGGCATGACATCAATAGCGACTATCGCGCGGCGAGGTCGCTGATCGGCCTGGTGCCGCAGGAACTGCACACGGATTCTGTTTGAAACCGTATGGGCGACCGTCAGCTTCAGCCGCGGCCTGTTCGGCAAACCGAAAAACCCGGCGCATATCGAAAAGGTGCTGAAGGACCTGTCGCTGTGGGACAAGAAGGATTCCAAGATCATCACGCTCTCCGGCGGCATGAAGCGCCGCGTGATGATCGCAAAAGCGCTGTCGCACGAACCGCAGATCCTGTTCCTGGACGAGCCGACCGCGGGCGTCGACGTCGAATTGCGCAAGGGGATGTGGGACGTGGTGCGCGGCCTGCAGGCCTCCGGCGTCACCATCATACTGACCACGCATTATATCCAGGAAGCCGAGGAGATGGCCGACCGGATCGGCGTCATCAACAAGGGCGAGATCATCCTGGTCGAGGACAAGGCCGGGCTCATGCAGAAGCTCGGCAAGAAGCAATTGACGCTGCATCTGCAGCAGAAGATCGACGCCCTTCCGCCCGCCCTCGCGCCCTACAAGCTTCACCTCTCCGAGGATGGCCGGCTGCTGACCTATGATTACGATACCAAGGGCGAGCGCACCGGGATCACCAGCCTGCTGAGCGACCTCCGCAATGCCGGCATCCACATCTCCGACCTCGATACCACCCAGTCTTCCCTCGAAGACATCTTCGTCAGCCTGGTGAGGGCGCCATGAATTACCGTGCGATCCGCGCCATCTATCTGTTCGAAATGGCGCGCACCTGGCGCACGCTGCTGCAGAGCATCGTCTCGCCTGTGGTTTCCACCTCGCTTTATTTCGTGGTGTTCGGCGCCGCGATCGGCTCGCGCATCACCGAGGTCGAGGGCGTCAGCTACGGCACTTTCATCGTGCCCGGCCTCGTCATGCTGTCGGTGCTGACCCAGAGCATCGCCAACGCCTCGTTCGGAATTTATTTTCCGAAATTCGTCGGCACCATCTACGAAATATTGTCGGCGCCTGTTTCCTATATCGAAATCGTGATCGGCTATGTCGGTGCGGCCGCGACCAAATCCATCATCCTCGGCTTGATCATCATGGCGACCGCCGCGCTGTTCGTGCCGCTGCACATCCAACATCCCCTGTGGATGCTCGCCTTCCTGGTGCTGACGGCGGTAACGTTTAGCCTGTTCGGCTTCATCATCGGCATCTGGGCCGACGGGTTCGAAAAGCTGCAGATGATCCCGATGCTGGTGGTGACGCCGCTGACATTTCTCGGCGGCAGTTTTTACTCGGTCAACATGCTGCCGTCCGGCTGGCGCACCATCACGCTGCTCAATCCAGTCGTATACCTGATCTCGGGCTTCCGCTGGAGTTTTTACGAGATCGCCGACGTCAGCGTAGGATTAAGCCTCGGCATGACGCTCGGCTTCCTCGCCATCTGCATGGTGCTGGTGTGGTGGATCTTCAGGACCGGGTACCGGCTGAAGAATTGACGCGTAGTGTCATTCCGGGGCGGCTCGCAGAGCCGAACTATGGTGCGCAATTGCGCACCTGAGAATCTCGAGATTCCCCGATGCGCAATTGCGCATCTGAGGTCTGGTCCTAACGGACCATCCCGGAATGACGGCCTCCAACTCTGTCGATGACAAGACCGCGCAGCGCGCAGCCGCTCGCGAAAATGTCAGCACTTTGCCGCCGATTGCGCCGTGCTGTGGCCTTGTTTGCGCCGTGGGACGCGTTAACGATTGCGGACGCAGGCCACTGGAACCAGTGCCGGTTTCCGGGCATATTGGATGCCGGGGACGGAGAGCCAGCGCTTGATACAGGGGCCTG
Organism: Bradyrhizobium sp. RDI18; assembly: GCF_043203335.1. Lineage (NCBI taxonomy): Bacteria > Pseudomonadati > Pseudomonadota > Alphaproteobacteria > Hyphomicrobiales > Nitrobacteraceae > Bradyrhizobium > Bradyrhizobium sp. RDI18. The sequence goes on from NZ_JBICRN010000008.1 coordinate 3,629,135, forward strand.
GAGGCCAAAGGTAAAATGCGTTCCTTCCTCGTTGCCGTCACCGCCCTGACGCTGTTCGCCTCGGGCACCGCCCAAGCCAAAGTCGCCATAACAGTCGACAAGGACAACCAGCAGATGACCGTCGCCGTCGACGGCGTCGAGCGTTACCGCTGGCCAGTGTCTTCGGGTCTTCCCTCCTATGAGACTCCGAACGGCAGCTTCCGCGCCTTCCGGATGGAAGAGGACCATTACTCCAAGGAATTCGACGACGCGCCGATGCCGCATTCGATCTTCTTCACCAAGATCGGCCATGCCATCCACGGCACCGATTCCGTGAGCCGTCTCGGCAGCCCGGCCTCGCATGGCTGCGTACGGCTGTCGCGCGAGAATGCCGCGAAGCTGTGGGATCTGGTGAAGCAGGAAGGCGTGCTCAACACCACGGTGACGTTGACCGGCTCCTCCCAAGTCGCGCTCGCACGCAATCCGCGGCAGCGCTCCAACACGGCCGTCGCGCGTCGCGCGCCGCTGCCGCAATACGAGCAGCAACACGACGCCGCCGGCGATCCCGTCGTGATCACACCGCCGCAGCAGCGCGCCGCACCCGTGGCGCGGGCCGACGACGGCTACATCTATCCGGCCGACGGATCGTCCAACGAAGCGCGATACCCCGCGCCTGGCCGCCGCGTCTACGACACCCAGGCCTATCAGCAGCAACAGCCGCAATATTACGATAACCGCGGCTATGCGCCGGCGCCGCAAGGTTACTACTACCAGCCGCGGCAGCAATATTATCAGCAGCGCGGGCTGTACAACTATCAGGACTAGCCGTCCGTCGCGCTCGCGAGCAAGCGCTCGCGCTGCGCCGCCAGCCGCGACTGTCGCCAAGCGTCGTGAGCAATCATCCCTGCCGCCATCGCGGCGACGAAGACGATGATTCCGGGCGACAACGTCGCCAGGCTTTCCAGCGCCGGCCCCGGGCATAACCCGACGAGGCCCCAGCCGATTCCAAACAGCCCCGCGCCTGCGACCAGCGGCAGATCGATTCCCGATTTGCCCGGCCGAAAATATTGCCCGGCAAACCACGGCCGCGCGCTGCGGTCAGCCAACATGAAACCGGGCATCGACACAGCCAGCGCCGCGGCCATCACCACCGCGAGACTCGGATCCCACGCGCCGAAGATATCCAGAAAGCCAAGGACCTTCGTTGGCTGCACCATGCCCGAAATCAACAGGCCCGCGCCGAAGACCAGGCCGCACAACAAGGGAGCGATGATCCACATGGCTCAGCCTCCCAACGCATGATGGGTGATCGCGACGGTGACAACCGCCGTCACCATGAAGACGATCGTGGCGGCGATCGAGCGCAGCGACAGCCGCCCTATGCCGCAGATACCGTGACCGGAGGTGCAGCCGCCGCCGAGCCGCGTACCGAAGCCGACCAGCAGGCCCGCCACGACAATAACAGCCCAGCTCGATGGCAACTTGGGTTGCGCCATTCCGTAACCGATCAGGCCGGCGAGGATGGGCGCCAGAATGAGCCCGGCGACGAAGGCGATACGCCAGCCCTTGTCCTCGCCGCGCAAATTCAACAGGCCACTGAAGATACCGCTGATCCCGGCGATCCGGCCAGTCGACAGCATCAGCAACACGGCAGAAAGCCCGATCAGGGCGCCGCCGATTGCGGCCGATACGGGAGTGAAATTGGCCATCGTCGCTCCATCTGTTCAGGGCAGACCATGAACATAGGCGCACCCTGCCCGGCTGCAACTCGCCTATTCCTCGCCTTTTCTAAGCCGCCGCCACACCGCACCCAGCACATTGGAATAATCGTCGGTCCAGACCCGCTGGTTTTCCCTGGCTTCCGTCAGCGCCCATTGCTCTGACGATGCCAGCTTGCCGACGTCGGTCTCCTCCCTCGCCGAGACCACGACCGAGGTCGAGAAGATGTATTCACTGTCGCGCCCGGAATCCTCGCTGTAGACCCAGCTCTTCAAGTCGTTGGCATCGGCGATGCCGACGACCACGCTCGACAGCTCCAGATGCCGGTTGGAGACGTGCATCGCCACGGCGCCCTGCGGCGCCAGCTTGGACTTGTAGATTTCCATCGCCTCTTCGGTCGCCAGGTGAACCGGGATCGCATCCGACGAATAGGCGTCGACGATGATCAGGTCATAGACGCCGTCGGGCTCGCGCGCGAAGGTGAGCCGCGCATCGCCGATCACCGGCTGCATGTTCGGTTCGCAGACCTGGATATAGGTAAAATACTTTGGGTCGCGCGCGGTATCGACCATCGTCTGGTCGATCTCAAAGAATTTCCATTCCTCGCCGGGCTCCGAGGCGCAGGCCAGCGTGCCGGAGCCGAGCCCGATCACGGCCACGCGCAGCGGCGCGCCCTTGCGTTCCCGGATCGCCGTGATCGCCTGCCCGATCCCGCCGTCCCTGTAGTAGTAGGTGATCGGCTCCGGCTGGCCGGTAACCGGCGTGCCGTCGTCGTTCTTGAATTTCTCGGCGCCGTGGATCGTGGTGCCGTGCATCAGCACGTGATACTGGCCGTTCGGCGTCACCACGATCTTGTGGACGCCGAAGAAACTGCGCACCGTCTCGACCCGCCCGTCGTCGGAAGGATAGGCGCGCAGCAATACCAGCGCCACCACGACGGTCGCAAAGATCTTCCAGCGGTTGGCGTTGAGCGCCAGTGCCAGCAGCGCGGCCAGCACTCCGACTGCGCCGATCACCCACACGCGATGATCTTCGATCCAGTTGAACGTTTTGCCCGTCGACCAGGCCGGCGCCATCAACGCCACCGCCAGCACCGCAAGGAACGGCCAGTACCACGCGCTCCAGCGCGGCAGCCGTTCGCCGCCGGTCGGGCGGCACAGCGCCGCGAGCGCCAGCAGGATCGGGTACTCCGCGACCCATGAGAAGGTGAACGGCGCGATCAGGCCGGCAAAGAGGCCGCCGACCATGCCGCCGAACGACAGCGCGACATAGAAGCCGGTGAGATACTTCGCCGCCGGGCGCGTGCGCGCCAGTTCGCCGTGACAAGCCATCGCAATCACGAAGAAGCAGAACTGGTGCCCGCCGAGCGTCAGCAGCAGATTCTGTTCGCCGCCGAACGCGAGCAGCACCACGATGCCGGCGATCGCCAGCGGCTGCGCCAGCAACATCCATTTGTGCGGCAATAGCGGGCGCGACTGGAAGACGAGCACCCAGGTGAGGAGATAGAGTGACAACGGCAGCACCCACAATAGCGGCGCTGCGGCGACGTCGGTGGAAATATGGGCCGTCACTGCGATCAGCAGCCCCGACGGCACGGCCGCGAGGAATATCCAGCGGGCGCGCAAGATCCATGACGGCGCCGGCACGTCGCGATCGTCGGGCGCCAAGTTCAGTTCCGCCGCCCTCACTGGCGAGCGCAGCAGCAACACGCCGCAGATGGCAATCAGCACGATCAACAGGCCATAGCCGCCGGTCCAGATCAGGTTCTGCATGCGCAGGGTGAACATCGGCTCCAGCAGCACCGGATAGGACAACAGCGCCAGGAAACTGCCGACATTCGAGGAAGCGTAGAGGAAGTACGGATCGGGACCGTTGGGGTGGCCGGTGCGGACGAACCAGGCCTGCAGCAGCGGGTTGTTGGCCGCGAGCGCGAAGAACGGCAGGCCGATCGAAACCGCAAACAAGCCGAGCAGCCAGAGCGCATAGCCTGAATTCGGCGGATCGCCCCACCCGCTCGCGATCGACAGCGGCATCGTCAGCATCGCAACTGCGAGCAGCGCGAGATGAACCGCCACGGGAATCGTGCGATTACGCGCCTGCATCAAAAAATGCGCATAGGCATAGCCGCCGAGCAGCAGCGACTGGAAGAACACCATCGCCACCGACCAAACCGCCGGCGAGCCGCCGAGCCGCGGCAGCACCATCTTGGTGAACAGGGGTTGCACCGAAAACAACAACAACGCGCTGACGAAGATCGCAGCGGTATAGACGGTCAGCACCAGCCGGTTTCGCGAGGCAGACGGTTCAGAAATCATGAAAGCTCCGGCTTGAACCCGGCGGGAGCCGGCGGCGAGCATTCCGGCAGGTTGTGCCGGAAGCGCAGATAGAGCATATGGCAACATGACGGGCAATGCGGGATGAGATGTCGTTCCGGGGGCGATGCAAAGCATCGAACCCCAATGTGCAATTGCACATTGTGGAACCTCGAGATTCCGGGTCTTGTCCTTCGGACAATCCCGGAATGACGGGTTCAAACTAATCAAACCTTCTTGAAGCGGACATGAGCGAAACCGAAATCGTCATCATCGGTGCGGGGCATAACGGCCTCACCTGCGCGGCCTATCTCGCGATGGCCGGCCTGCGCGTGAAAGTGGTCGAGCGCCGCAAGGCGGTCGGCGGCGCCGCGGTGACCGAGGAATTCCATCCCGGTTTCCGCAATTCGGTGGCCGCCTATACCGTCAGCCTGCTCAACCCGCAGATCATCGCCGATCTGAGACTCGCCGAACACGGCCTGCGCATCGTCGAGCGCCGCGCGCAGAATTTTCTGCCCGCCCCCGACGGCAGCTATCTCCTGACCGGCGAGGGCCGCACCCGGCAATCGGTTGCTAAACTCAGCGAGCGCGATGCCGTCACGATCGAGGCCTTCTCGCGCGAACTGGAAGCCATCGCCGACGTGCTGCGACAATTCGTGCTGCGCGCGCCGCCGAACCTCGTCGAGGGCTTTGGGATCGGCGCGATCCGCGAGGCCTTCAACGCCGTCGGCACGGCCGGCATCCTGCGCAAGCTTTCGCTCGAACAGCAGCGCAGCCTGCTCGACCTGTTCACACGCTCGGCCGGCGAAATGCTGGACGAGCGCTTCGAGAGCGACCTGGTGAAGGCGCTGTTCGGCTTCGACGCCATCGTCGGCAATTACGCCAGCCCCTACGCCGCCGGCTCCGCCTATGTGATGCTGCACCATGCGTTCGGCGAGGTGAACGGCAAGAAGGGCGTTTGGGGCCACGCGATCGGCGGCATGGGCGCGATCACTCAAGCCATGGCGCGCGCGGCCCGCGGCTACGGCGCCGAGATCGAAACGGACGCCGGCGTGCGCGAGGTGATCGTCGAGGGCGGGCGCGCCGCAGGCGTCGTGCTCGACAATGGCGCGACCATCCGTGCCAAATACGTCGTCTCCGGCGTCAATCCGAAATTGCTGTATACGCGGCTGGTGCCTTCGGGCGCGCTGGCGCCGGAATTCCTCGAGCGCATCGCGCGCTGGCGCAACGCATCCGGCACGTTCCGGATGAATGTCGCGCTGAACGCGCTACCTTCCTTCACCGCCCTGCCCGGCGCCGGCGATCACCTCACCGCCGGCATCATTCTCGCACCCAGCCTCGGTTACATGGATCGCGCCTGGCAGGACGCGCGCAGCCATGGCTGGAGCCGCGAGCCGGTGGTGGAAATACTGATCCCCTCGACGCTCGACGACTCCCTTGCACCGGAGGGCCGGCATGTCGCGAGCCTGTTCTGCCAGCACGTCGCGCCGGAATTGCCGGATGGAAAGTCATGGGACGATCACCGCGAGGAGGTCGCCGACCTCATGATCGCGACGGTGGACAAGTTCGCGCCGGGCTTTGGCACAAGCGTGATCGGCCGTCAGGTGCTGTCGCCGCTCGATCTCGAGCGCCAGTTCGGCCTGCTCGGCGGCGACATCTTTCATGGGGCGCTGACGCTCAATCAATTGTTCTCGGCACGGCCGATGCTAGGTCATGCCGATTATCGCGGGCCGCTGAAGGGCCTCTACCATTGCGGCTCGGGCGCGCATCCCGGCGGCGGCGTCACCGGCGCCCCCGGCCACAACGCCGCGAAGGTGATCCTGGGCGATCACCGCGCCCTGTTCGGATAGGCAGAACGCAGTGGACAATATGGGATAAAGCCGGTGGGCAACGACGGGAGAAGCCTGTGGATTACTTGTTGATAACCCCGCGGCACGGCTGTGGAAGACATCGGTATGCTTCCGTCGATAACGGGTTGGCAACTTCCCCGCTCGGCTGTGGATAGGCGGTGGAGAGACACGACATGAAACTTGCTCAAATTTGAACGAAACGCCCATTCCCGATCATATCCTTCCCCGCTTTCGCCAGGTTCTTCAATGACTTCCCTCGCCTCCACACATCGCGTCCATTTTGCCGTCGGCGACGAGCACACAGCCAAGGGCGTCGTCGACGCCCTGACCGAAGTTTTCTTTGAGGGACAGGCCGCAATCGCCGCGTTCGAACGGCCGGATGGCCGATGGGACGTCACGGTGCATTTTGGCGAGCCGCCCGATCAGCCCCTGGTCCGCGAACTCGTTGCCAATGCGGCCGGCGCGGAAATCGCCGCGGGCGTCGCCTTCGATACGGTCGAGGCCAAGGATTGGGTCAAGGCCAGCCTTGAGGACCTCGTTCCCGTACCGGCCGGACGCTTTGTGGTCCACGGCCAGCATGACCGCGACAGGATCTCGCCCAACAAGCTCGGCATCGAGATCGAGGCGGCGCTGGCTTTCGGCACCGGCCATCATGGCACCACGCGCGGCTGCCTTCTGTTGCTCGATCATGTCCTGAAAGCCTGGCGCCCGCGGCGCGTGCTCGATCTCGGCACCGGCACCGGCGTGCTGGCGATTGCGGCGGCGAAAGCGCTGCACGAAAAGATACTGGCCAGCGATATCGATCCGCCCTCGGTGCAGGTCGCGCGCGACAATGCGCGGCTGAACGTATCGGGACATCTGGTGCGGGCGGTTCGCGCCACCGGCTTCTCGGCGCCGCAATTTGCGCAAGCCGCGCCGTTCGATCTGGTGCTGGCGAATATTCTGGCCAATCCGCTGCGGCAATTGGCGGGGCCGATGGCGCGGCATCTGGCGCCGTCCGCGCTGGTCATTCTCTCGGGGCTGCTGACGCATCAGGCGCCCGCCGTCATCGCCGCCTATCGCGTCCGTGGGCTGGTTCCCGTAAGGCATCTGCGCATCGACGGCTGGAGCAGCCTCCTGCTGCGCAAGGTGAGCTGAAATTCTAATCCGCTGGTCTGTGCCGGTTGCGGGCGACCGCGCCCTTCTCGCGCTTCAACGACCGCTTGACGCGTGCTTCCGCGAACCGGTCGAGGATCTGGACGATGACGCCACGCTGCTTCTTGTTGGCGACGGGCGGCGCGGGGCCGCGACGTTCCGGCGGTGAAATCTTCTCAAACGTGAAAGCAGGCATGGTGTATCCCCTCTTCGTTGAGTTGAAACACTCCTGGAGCTTCTCCCGGTATCTTGAGCTGAGCGGCTACACCGCAATCCGCTCCGTCCGACTAGCGCGGACCGACATATTGAAGCACAGATTATGCCAAATTGTGGCGGAGACTGCCGCATTGCGGACCGCTCCACCCAACCCTAAAGTGACCAGGCGATGTTCGAAGCCCATTTCCAGACATTCGAAGAACCCGAAGGCGGCGTGGCGCTGACTGCGCGGCTGGCCCGCTTCCGCGAGGAGCTGGCGCGGCGGAAGTTGACGGGATTCGTGGTTCCGCGCGCCGATCAGCAACAGAACGAATATGTCCCGGCCTCCGAAGAGCGGCTGGCCTGGCTGAGCGGCTTCACTGGTTCGGCAGGCATGGCGATCGTCCTGACGCGCGATGCCGCGGTTTTCGTCGATGGCCGTTATACGCTGCAGGCCGCCAAGCAGGTCGACCGCAAGGCCTGGCAAATCGAGCCGCTGGCCGATCCGCCGCCGGAGCAGTGGCTGACCAAGCACCTTGCGGCCGGCGACCGCCTCGGTTTCGACCCATGGCTGCACACTTCGGCGGCAGCCGAGCGTCTGGCCGCCGCCTGCACCAAGGCGGGGGCGGAACTGATTGCGGTCGAAACCAACCCGCTGGATTCGATCTGGACCGAGCGCCCGGCCCCGCCGCTCGGCCGCGTCACCACTCACGGCGTGCAGTTTTCCGGCGAGATCGAAGCCGAAAAACTCAAGCGCATCCGGCTGGAGATCAACAAGCTCGGCGTCGACGCGCTGGTGCTGTCGGACAGCCACGCGGTGGCCTGGACCTTCAACATCCGCGGCGCCGACGTCTCGCACACGCCGCTGCCCTTGTCCTACGCGCTGGTGCCGAAGGACGGCCGCCCCACCATCTTCATCGACCATCGCAAGCTGTCCAACCTGACGCGCGACCATCTCGAACAATCCGCCGATGTCCGGGAGCCCGACGCGCTGGTGCCCGATCTGACTGAGCTTGCGCGCAGCGGCGCCGCGATCGCGCTTGACAGCGCCACCGCCGCGGACGCGCTGAGCCGGCTGATCGCAGGCGCCGGCGGAAAACCGGTACGCGGCAACGATCCGGTGAGCCTGTTGAAGGCGGTGAAGAATATCACCGAGATCGAGGGCACGCGGACCGCGCACCAGCGCGACGCGGTGGCGCTGGCACGCTTCCTCGCCTGGATCGACCGCGAGGCGCCGTCGGGCGCGTTGACGGAGATCGATACCGTCGAGGCGCTGGAAACGTTCCGCCGCCAGACCTGCGCGCTGAAGGATGTCTCGTTTCCGACCATCGCCGGCACCGGGCCGAACGGCGCCATCGTGCATTACCGCGTCACCCGCAAGAGCAACCGGCGAATTTCGCCCGGCGATCTGCTGCTGATCGATTCCGGCGCGCAATATGAAGACGGCACCACCGACGTCACCCGCACCATCGCAATCGGCAATCCAACCGACGAAATGCGCGATCGTTTCACCCGCGTGCTGCGTGGGCACATCGCGATTACACGCGCGGTGTTTCCGGACGGCACCACCGGCGCGCAGATCGACTCCTTTGCGCGGCAATTTTTGTGGCAGGCCGGCCTCGATTTCGAGCACGGCACCGGCCACGGCGTCGGCAGCTATCTCTCGGTGCATGAAGGCCCGGCGCGCATCTCGAAACTCGGCACCACGCCCTTGAAGCGCGGCATGATCCTCTCCAACGAGCCTGGCTACTACAAGACCGACGCCTATGGCATCCGGATCGAGAACCTCGAACTCGTCATCGGCACCGATGTACCCGGCGCCGAGAAGCCGGTGAACGCGTTCGAGACGCTGACGCTGGCGCCGATCGACCGCCGCCTGATCGACGTGAACATGTTGAGCGCAACCGAGCTGAAGTGGCTCAACGACTACCACGAGCGCGTCAACCGCGCGGTGCGTCCGCACCTCGACGACAATGCCACGAAGCTGTGGCTGGACGAGGCGACGGCAGCGCTGCTGCCGCTTTAATCACTGCTGCCTCAAGCGGCCATAGGATGGGTGGAGCGCAGCGATACCCATCAATGCCAGTGCACGTGGTGAGACGATGGGTATCGCTGCACTCCACCCGTCCTACTTTCCACCAGTCGCCCCGGCGACGGCGGAGGATCCGGTACGCCGAGGCCCACCCTCTACAGCGATACGGCGTGGGCGCCGGACACAAAAACCGCGAAAACAACCCCATGCAAAGTAGACTCCGGCGGTCCAGCCTCCTGCCCGCCTCCCCAATTCAGCATGGCCGCATGCCAAAACATCCCTGTTCGCGCTGAGCCATCTGGTTAAGAGTCCGATCCAAGCAAAACAGGATCTGAACTGAATGCACGGCGTCGTGGGCAAGCCGCCCGGCGCGACGGACAATCATGCCGTCGTGACATCGAAAATCATGCTGCTGATGCTGGTGGCGATGACCGGCGTCGCGCCGATCTCGCTCTACATGCTGGTGCCGGCGCTGCCCGTGCTGGCGACGACGTTCGGTGGCGACATCTCGGTCGCGCAGATGACGGTGTCGCTCTACATGGTCGGCATCGCCTGTTCGCAGCTCGTCATGGGGCCGCTGTCGGACAAGTTCGGCCGCCGGCCGGTGCTGCTCGCAGGCCTTGCGCTCATGGTGGCGGCCAGCGCCGGCTGCTCGCTGGCGCAGACGCTGCCGCAACTGATCGCCGCGCGCTTCCTGCAGGCACTCGGCGGCGCGACCGGCATGGTGGTGAGCCGCGCCATCATCCGCGACCTCTACAGCCGCGACCGCATCAGCTCCATGATCAGCCTCGTGATCGCCGTCATGATGATGGCGCAGATGCTCAGCGCGCTGGTCGGCGGCCTCCTGGAGACCGCGTTCGGCTGGCGCGCCATTTTCTATTTCATCACGGCGGCTTCGCTCAGCGTCGCGGTCCTGATCGCGCTGGCGCTGCCCGAGACGCGCGCCGAACGCAGCGAGAGCAGCAGCTTCCGCGGCGACGTCGGCAAGCTGATGCGCAACCGCGCCTTCATCGGCTATGTGCTGTGCCAGGTGCTGGCTTCCCAGATCATTTTCATGTTCGCCGGCGGCGGGCCTTACATCGTGGTGACGCAGATGGGCCGAACCACGGCCGGAATATGGCGCGTGGTTCGCGACGACGGGATTTGCCTATCTGATCGGCAATGTGTTCTGCGTCCGTTTCGCGCCGCGGCATTCGCTGGAGAAGCTGATCTGGTTCGGGCTGGCGGTGCAATTCGGCGGCGCCCTCCTGAACCTCGCCTTGAGCATTGCGGGGATCAACCAGGCGCCGCTCTGGCTGTTCGGCACCCAGATGATCGTGATGGTCGCGAACGCCTTCGTCATGAACAACGCCGCGGCCGGCGCCATCAGCGCGCGTCCCGAGGCCGCCGGCACCGCCTCCGGCGCGATGGGCTTTCTGCAACAGGGCATCGGCGCGCTGGTCTCGCAATTCGGCGCCTATCTCGGCGGCCACTCCACGACCACGCTGCCGTTGACGGCGGCGATCTTCGCACTCTCGATCGCGTGTATCTCGGCGATGTTTTTCATCGTGCCGCGGCGGAAGGTCGTGGCCAGCGAGGAATTGGTGAAAAAGGCGGAGGAGGAAGAATCGGGGATGTTGTAGTCGCTGTCATTCCGTGGCGGCTCGAAGAGCCGAACCCGGAATTTCGAGATTCCGGGTCTGATCCTTCGGACCATCCCGGAATGACAGCGCTTAATACGATCGCGCGGTGCTTCAGCCCTCATTGCGAGCGCAGCGAAGCAATCCACCTCGTCTCGCAAAGAAAAATCAGTCCATTACGTTCTTACGCCGCAATGGATTGCTTCACTCGCAATGACGGCTGAATACAACCTGCCTCCTGCGAGCGTGCATCATGCCTGATTTTCTCAAGATCGTTGCGCTCGGCGTGCTGCTTGCACTTTCGTCCAAGCCGGTCATGGCGATCGACCAGGCGCCGGTCTTCGATTGCTGGGAGACCGAGCGCACGTTCAAGCAATGCGCGGTGACGGGCCCCGACGGGCGGCCGCGTTTGCAGCGATCTTATCTGGCTCGGCTTGGATATGACCGGGATGGGCTGGCCTCCGTCTTGTTGTTCAATGGGACTGACAAACGAAAAGCCCAATGGTTCTACGTTCGACGTGGCGTCATCCCTGTGCCGGTTGAATCAATGGACAACGGCCCGGACTATTTCGAGGATGGTCTCGCGCGATCGCGTGTCGGCGGGAAGATTGGGTACATCGACCGCAAACTCAATCTCATCATCCCGGCGGCGTATGACGGAGCCTATCCATTCAAGGATGGAGTTGCTGTTGTCTGCACGGACTGCAGGCTTGTCTTTGACAGCACTGTCACTGAAGGCGAGCGTAGCTGGTACGAGGGCGGGCAATGGGGACGCATCGACCGCAAGGGGCGCGTGGTTTCACCCTTTCGGCCGTGGGAGAAAGGTAAGCCCCTCGAATTCAACTGACGGCCGAGCTCTTGTGATTTTATCCGAAAGCCGAATCGTAGGGCCGCTCGACCGGCAATCTTGCCCGAGCCTGATCCAATTCATTGCGCCTGACCAAATCGCAAATCGCGCGCGCGCCGTCCGTAATGTCGGTGATCTTCCGTATCCATTGGTTGACGTAGAGGGAGACCGCCTCTGCACACAAAATAACATGAATGGCCACTCACTCCCCAATCAGCTTCAACCACTCATCTTCCGTCAACACCGGCACGCCGTGCTTCTTGGCTTCCGCGAGTTTTGAACCCGCGCCGGGCCCGGCGACAACGTAGTCCGTTTTCTTCGACACCGAACCGGTGGCCTTGGCGCCCAGCCGCTCGGCGGTGGCCTTGGCTTCGTCCCGCGTCATCTTTTCCAGCGAGCCGGTGAACACCACGGTCTTGCCGGCGACGGCCGAATTGCTCTTGGGCTTTTCGGCGTCAATGATCTCGCTGAGCTCCTCGACCAGCCGCTCGACGATGCCGCGGTTATGGCTTTCGCCGAAATAGGCGGCGACGCTCTTGATCACGGTGTCGCCGATCTGGTCGAGCGCATCCATCTCGGCGATGGTGTCCTCGTCGCCCTTGGCGACCTTGAGGCAGGCATCGTGGAAGGCGTCCCACGAGCCGTAGCCGCGCGCCAGCGCCAGCGCCGTGGTCTCGCCGACATGGCGCATGCCGAGGGCGTAGATGAAGCGCTCCAACGAAATGCGGCGGCGGTTCTCGATCGCGGCGAACAGGTTGCGCACCGAAGTTTCGCCATAGCCCTCGATCTCTTCGAGCTTCAGCCTGGCGTTGCGTTTCGGCAGCGTGAAGATGTCGGCCGGCTCCCGCACCCATTCGCGGTCGAAGAAGTATTGGAGCTGCTTCTCGCCGAGCCCGTCGATATCGAACGCCCGGCGCGACACGAACAGTTTCAGATGCTCGATCTTCTGGAACGGACAGGCGAACTCGCCGGTACAGCGGGCGCGCGAGCCTTCCTCGCCGGTTGCCGTCTCCTCGCGCACCACGTCGGTATGCAGCGGGCACGGGCACTTCTTCGGGAAGTGAAATTCCTTGGCGCCTCTCGGCCGCTTGTCGATCACGACGTCGACCACCTGCGGGATCACGTCGCCGGCGCGCTGGATCACGACGGTGTCGCCGAGCCTGATGTCGCGGCCCTCGCGCAACACTTCGCCCTTGTTGCCGATACCCTTGATGTAGTCCTCATTGTGCAGCGTGACGTTTTGCACGATCACGCCACCGACTCCGACCGGCTCCAGCTTGCCGACCGGCGTGAACGAGCCGGTGCGCCCGACCTGGATCTCGATGTCGCGCAGCACCGTCATGGCCCGCTCGGCCGGGAATTTGTGCGCGACGGCCCAGCGCGGCGTGCGCGAGACGAAGCCGAGCCGCTCCTGCCAATCGATACGGTCGATCTTGTAGACGACGCCGTCGATGTCGTAGTCGAGCTCGCCGCGCTGCTCCTCGATCTCGTGATGGAACGCGATCAAGTGCTCGACGGAGTGACAGAGTTTGGTCAGCGGATTGGTCTTGAAGCCGCAGCGCTCGAACCAGTGGATCATGCCGGTTTGAGTCTTTTCGGGCATCGCGCTCATCTGGCCCCAGGAATAGGCGAAGAAGCCGAGCGGGCGCGAGGCGGTGATGGAGGGGTCCTTCTGACGCAGCGAGCCAGCAGCCGAATTGCGCGGGTTTGCGAAAATGGTATCGCCTGCGGCCTTCTGGCGCTCGTTCAGCGCAAGGAACGCCTTCTTGGTCATGTAGACCTCGCCGCGCACCTCGCAGACATCAGGAACGTTGCGGCCTTTCAGCTTCTGCGGCACGTCTTCAAGCGTGCGGATATTTGCGGTGACGTCTTCGCCTTCCGCGCCGTCGCCACGGGTAGCGGCGGTGACGAGTTCGCCACCCTCATAGCGCAGCGACATCGATAGCCCATCGATCTTCGGCTCGGCGGAAAAGTTGATCTTGTCGTCGCTGAGTTTGAGGAAGCGCTCGATGCGGCCGACGAAGTCGAGCACGTCCTGTTCGGCGAAGGCGTTGTCCAGCGACAGCATCGGCACCGCATGGCGGACTTTCCTGAAGCGCCCCGATGGCGTTGCGCCGATCTTTTGCGATGGCGATTCCGCTGTAACGAGCTCGGGAAACCGCTTCTCGATCGCGTTGAAGCGCTGCCGCAAGGCGTCGTATTCGGCATCGCTGATGCTGGGCGCATCTTCCTGATAATAGCGCTTGTCGTGCCCTTCGAGCTCCAGCGCCAGCCGCATGTGTTCCACCTTGGCCTGCGCCTTGGTGAGCTTTCCGACGTCGGTGGGAGTTTTTGTTTTTGCTGTCTTGGCCATGGGTGTTGAATACGACGAAAGGAAGCCTAGAGGCAAAGTCGATCGCAGGTGCCGTGCCCCCGATGCGGCGCAGCGCCATAAGCGCGTTTACGCGCGTCTTCGACGCGCTATTGGCGGTGCGCTGCTGATCCGGGGCCCACGCCGGTGTGGGTCCCGGCTCTGCGGAACAGCACGAAGAGCGCTGCACCGCGTCCGGGACACGAGAAATCAGGCCGTCGCCGCCCTTAACAGCCGTTCCGCCGCCGCCCTCGCCTCGGCGGTGATCTCCGCCCCCGCCAGCATGCGGGCGATTTCCTCGCGGCGGTGGTCGGCGGCGAGCGCGTTGACGCGGGTGGCGACGCGCTTGCCCTTGTCGAGCGCGTCCTTGGAAATCAAAAGATGCTGGTTCGCCCTTGCGGCAACCTGCGGCGCGTGCGTCACCGCCATCACCTGGACCTGGCCGGCGAGCCGCGACAACCGCGCGCCGATCGCATCCGCCACCGCGCCGCCGACGCCGGTATCGATTTCATCGAACACCAGCGTGGGCGCCGAGCCGCGATCGGACAGCACCACCTTGAGCGCCAGCAGGAACCGCGACAGCTCTCCGCCGGAGGCGACCTTCATCAACGGTCCCGGCTTTGTCCCCGGATTGGTCTGGACCCAGAACTCGACGCGGTCGATGCCCTGCGGCCCCGGTGACTTCGCATCGGTGTCGACCTGCGTCATGAATTTCGCGCGCTCAAGTTTCAGCGGCGCGAGTTCGGCGTTGACGGCCTTGTTGAGTTTTTCGGCGGATTTGCTGCGGGCCGCCGACAGCTTCGCCGCCGCCGCGCCGTAGCGCTGGTCGGCCTCGGCAGCCGCGGCTTCCAGCTTCTTCAGCCGATCCGCACCGGCGTCGATCAATGCGACATCGGAGACGAATTTGGCGGCGAGTGCCGCCAGCCCATCGACCGGCGTGGAATATTTGCGCGAGGCGGCGCGCAGCGCAAACAGCCGCTCCTCGATCCGCTCCAGCTCGGCCGGATCGAAATCGGCCGCAACCAGCGCGGCGCTGAGATGCTGGTCGGCCTCTTCCAGCGCGTTGATCGCAATGTCGATCGCCTTCACCGCCGGCTCGACCAGCGTCGGCGAATTGGCGGCGCGGCGCTCGAGGCGGCGCACGGCCGCTGCCAGCGCCGGCACCGGCGAGTTGTGGCCGCCGACCGCCTCCTGCGCCTCGCGCAGGTCGCTGGCGATCTTCTCGCCCTGCATCATGGTGGTGCGGCGTTCGGCGAGCGCGGTCTCCTCGCCGTCCTTCGGCTTCAACGCCTTGAGCTCGTCGGCGGCGTGGCGCAAATAATCCGCCTCGCGCGCGGCGCGTTCCATGCTGGCGCGATGCTCATCGAGTGCCTGGTTGGCGGTGCGCCGCGCCTCCCACAGCGTCTCCAGCGCGGCGACTTCTTTCTCCAGCCCGGCAAAGGCATCGAGCAACTGCCGGTGCGTCGAGGCGTCGACCAGCGCGCGCTCGTCATGCTGGCCGTGAATTTCGACCAGCGCCGCGCCGACCGCCTTCAGGGTCTGCACGCTGATCGACTGGTCATTGATGAAGGCGCGGGTGCGGCCGTCGGCGAGCTGGACGCGGCGAAGAATCATTTCGCAAGAATCTTGAAAACTCGCGTCGTCGAGGCCGTTCTTGGAAAGGATCCTTGTCGCGGGATGGCCCTTGGGAACGTCGAAGGTGGCGGTCACCTGGCCCTGCTCTGCGCCATGGCGAACCAGGCCCGCATCACCGCGGCCGCCGAGCGCCAGCGCGAAGGCATCGAGCAGGATGGATTTGCCCGCGCCGGTTTCGCCGGTCAGCACAGCGAGGCCACGGGAGAATTCGATATCGAGCCGTTCGATCAGGACGATGTCGCGGATCGACAGACGCGCCAGCATGCGAAGTCAATTCCTAGTGGTCCGGTTCTAACATTCGCTCCCCGCTGGGGAGCCACTTTTGCGAATGTTAGAATCAAAAGGACCACTAGCAAATATCAAGCTGGTAGTGGAGCTTTATGGATTTGACATTCGCTTCACGAAGTCGCGGCAAGTATCGAGCGAATGTCAAATCCGCTCCACTACCCGAGACCCAACTTCTTGAAGGCCCTGGAAATATAGGACCCCTTGTTCTCGCTCGGCTCGAGACCGCCCGACTTTACAAGATTATAGGCGTCCTTGTACCAGCGGCTGTCAGGAAAATTGTGCCCAAGTACGGCTGCCGCCGTCTGCGCCTCGCCGACGATGCCGATCGCCATATAGGCCTCGGTGAGCCGCGCCAGCGCTTCCTCGACATGCCGCGTGGTCTGGTAGCGGGTGACCACGGTCTTGAAGCGGTTGATGGCGGCGGTGTAGTCGCGCCGTTCCATGTAATAGCGGCCGACGTCCATTTCCTTGCCGGCGAGCTGGTCGCGCGCGCCTTCGAGCTTGGCCTTGGCGGAGTTGGAGTATTCCGAGGTCGGATATTTGCGAATCACCTCTTCCAGCGCCGCGATCGCCTTTTTCGGTGCGGCCCTGGTCGCGAGAGATGTCCGGGATCTGGTCATAATGCGAGGCCGCGATCAGATATTGCGCGTAAGCCGCATCGGGGCTGCCGGGATGCAGTGTGACGTAACGCGTCGCTGCGCCGATGCAGCTATCGTAATCGCCGGCATTGTAGAAGGAGTAGGCCGACATCAGGAGCGATTTGCGCGCCCAGTCCGAATAAGGATGCTGGCGATCGACCTCCTCGAATTTCTTCGATGCCGCCTTGTTATCCTTGCGCTGGTTCATCAGGTACAAGCCCTCATTGTAGAGCTTGTCCGCCGGCTCCTCGTTGAAGGTATCGTCCTTGGCGGTGAACTTGTCCCACAGCGCGCCGGTGCCGCAGCCGCTCAAGGGAATGGCGAGCGCAATCAGGCCAGCCGCCAGCCGCAGCGACCGTGCGGCGCGAGCGAGGCTGGAGCGCCCGAGTGATTTGCCTGATTCGAGCGTCATACGCTGTGCCGACATGGAATCTGTGACCTGACGCCTTTGATGCGGTTGATGACTGAGCCCGCCCGTCCATGAACCGCGGTCATGGATGCCATATTCCCCGTGCCCCAAATTTCTTGAGCCCCAAATTCCTCGAGCCCAGCGTGTTTGGTGCCCAATTCTTCAAGGCCCAATTCTCCGAGGTCCAATTCTTCAATTGCGCTTGTGGTGCAACCGCAGGCCTCTGTAGCCGAAAATTGGTCCTCGACCAACCGAATACGCAGCCAATTCGCCCGGATTAAGGCGGCGGAACGGCGTCCTTATCAGTTGTGGTTACTACGGAAAACGCATGTGGGCGGCCCGAAAAGTCCGGCGTTCGGAAAGCCAAAAATCAACAGATTCCGCAAGCTAAAGTCAGGAAACGTCCGGACCATAGGCCGGGGCGATCATGCCGCCCACCATGCCTGCGCCGGCCTCGACATGGGCGCGGGGACGGCGTGCCGGTTCGGCCTCGACCACCCGCCAGGCGCTGCGATCGGCCAGCAGGGCGGTCAGCACGGCGTGGTTCAGCTTGTGGCCGCCACGTACCGAACGGTAGGCGCCGAGCAGCGGCAGACCAGCCAGGGTCAAATCACCGACCGCATCCAGCGCCTTGTGGCGGGCGCACTCATCGCTGAAGCGCAGCCCTTCGGTGTTGAGCAGGCGGGCTTCGTCGAACACCACCGTGTTCTCAAACGAGGCGCCACGCGCATAACCGGCGCTCCAGAGTCGCGCGACGTTGTTCATGAAGCCAAAAGTCCGGGCGCGGGAAATCTCGCGGCGGAAACTTTCGGGGCTTAGATCGATGGAATATTTCTGGCAGCCGATCATGGCGTTGTCGAAGGCGATCTCGACCTCGACGCGGAACCCGTTGCCATGCGGGCGCAATTCGCCAAAGCTGTCGCCGATCGCGACCTGCACAGGCTTCAGCACCTGAATGAAGCGGCGGGACGCCGACTGGGTGACGATGCCGGCTTGGTCGATAGCCGCAACGAAAGCCGCCGCGCTGCCGTCCATGATCGGAACTTCGGGGCCGTCGACTTCGATGATGGCGTTGTCGACACCCATGCCGCGCAGGGCAGCAAGGACGTGTTCGGCGGTGGAAACCAGCGGCCCCTCGCGGTCGCCAAGAACGGTAGCAAGGTCGGTGGCGGTTACGGAGGCGGCTACTGCGGGAACCTCGCGGTCGGCCTCATCCAGCCCGGTACGGACAAAAACAAAACCCGCATCCACAGGAGCAGGTCCAAGCGTAAGGCTGACAGGTAATCCGGAATGAACGCCAACGCCCGTTACGGTGGCTTGCGACCGAAGCGCGGTTTGGCGGCTGAATTTCATCGATAACTGCCCACTACCCGACTTAACCCAAAGACGGGAACCGCGCGCTAGCGCCGATTCGCGTTCTAGGCATCCCCAAGTCACGGCAGACCATAGTCATTGCCCTAAGGTGCACAACTCACGCTTCTTTACGGATTGTTACCCTATCTCTGCCGCATTCGCGCCAAGGGTTAACCAAACTCCGATACGGCCAGACGCTGTCCGAGCTTCGGTATCGGATCACGAAATGAACAATTAATCATTTAAAATCAGTTGGTTGGCCAGCCCGCTGAATCTCGGCACAAGCCAAAGAGAAGGGCCCCGACTATTCCAGCCGGGGCCCTTTGGATCACCTCGATTGTAACAAAAGCTCAGTTGGCTTGGCGTCGGAGGAAGGCCGGGATATCAAGATGGTCGTCGCCCTGTGGCCCCGGCGCAACAGGTGCCGGGCGGCCGTGGGCGTCCAGACCCTGCGGCGCCGGGCGCTTTGCATACTCCGATACCGGCTCGTGATTCGCCACTTGCTGGGCGACGGTGCGCTGCGGCTTGCGTTCGGGCAGCGGCGCCATCGACGGGCCGGAGGCACGTGCCGCGATCGGCGGCTCGGTCTCTTCGTCGCGGCGGCCGAGGCCGACATTGGCGAGCCGCTGCAACAGCGACAGCCGCGTCTTCTGCGGATGCTCCTCCTCAGGCTCGCCGCGGGCGTGCCGGATCTCGGCCTGGGCGGGCATCGGGAGGTCCTCGAACTTCGGCATCCGCGGCGTGCGGGCCGGCGGACGTTCGGCCGCCTGCGGGATGAAGGTTTCGGGCGCCGGCGCCTCCGGCTCGACGCGGGCGGCCTCCTTGTGATCCGGGAACAGCGTCGGCTTTTGTGCGATCGGGCGAACCGTGACGTCTCCATAGGAGGCTGGCTGGATCGGAGCCTGTTGCGGCGTCTCAACCGCCGCAGCAATCGCGGCAAGAGCTGCTCGCTCGACGTTGCCGCGCTGCGCCGGCGCGGCGGCAGGTGCCGCCGCCTGCGGCGCAGCCGCCGGCTCGAGCTTCTGGGCGCGTTCGGCCAGGCGCGCATTGTCGGCGCGCAGGCGAGCGGTCAGTTCGGCCAGCCGGTTGTCCGGCGAAGCGGTGATGGGAGTGGCGGTGGTGGCAGACGTGGTGCCGGTGGCACCGGTGCCCGCGTTGCGCGCAATCTGCGACTGGTCGATGCCGGTGGCGACCACGGAGACGCGGATGATGCCGTCGAGCGATTCGTCGAAGGTGGCGCCGACGATGATGTTGGCGTCCTGGTCGACCTCCTCGCGAATCCGCGTCGCGGCTTCGTCGACTTCGAACAGCGTGAGGTCCTTGCCACCGGTGATCGAGATCAACAGGCCGCGCGCCCCCTTCATCGAGCTGTCATCGATCAGCGGGTTGGCGATCGCGGCTTCGGCCGCGGTCAGCGCGCGCTTCTCGCCGGTCGCCTCGCCGGTGCCCATCATCGCCTTGCCCATTTCCCTCATCACCGCCCTTACGTCGGCGAAGTCGAGATTGATCAGGCCTTCCTTCACCATGAGATCGGTGATGCAGGCGACACCCGAATAGAGCACCTGGTCGGCCATCGCGAAGGCGTCGGCGAAGGTGGTCTTTTCGTTGGCGACCCGGAACAGGTTCTGGTTCGGGATGATCAAAAGCGTATCGACCACCTTGTGCAGCTCGGCGATGCCGGACTCGGCGGTGCGCATGCGGCGCTGGCCTTCGAAATGGAACGGCTTTGTGACGACGCCGACGGTGAGAATGCCCATGTCGCGCGCGGTCTTGGCAATCACCGGAGCGGCGCCGGTGCCGGTGCCGCCGCCCATGCCGGCGGTGACGAACACCATGTTGGCGCCCGAGAGATGGTCGCGCAGCTCGTCGATCACTTCCTGCGCCGCCGCCGCGCCGACATCAGGCTGGGACCCCGCGCCGAGGCCCTGCGTCACCTGGGTGCCCATCTGCACGATGCGCTGGGCCTTCGACATCGTCAGCGCCTGCGCGTCGGTGTTGGCGACGACGAAATCGACCCCCTGCAACCCGGCAGTGATCATGTTGTTGACGGCATTGCCGCCTGCTCCACCGACGCCGAAGACGGTAATCCGCGGTTTCAGCTCACTGATGTCAGGGGGGTCAGATTGAGTGCCATGGTTGCCTCTCTTACGACGCGCGCGTTGGTTCGCCCCGGCCGGCGGCCGCGGGATTTGGTGAAAATCGTTTGGTCACAGGACCGGTCATCAGAAGCCCTCCCGAAGCCATCGTCCGACCTTGCCAAAATAGCCGTCTGTCCCTGTCTTGAGCTGCCGCGTATGCCGCGGTTCGACGTGTTCAAGATGAGCGTATTGCGGATAGACCAGGAGGCCGGTGGGAACCGCGAACGAGGCGCTCTTGGCCTCGTTGGGCAGCCGGCCGAAACCGAGCGGGCGGCCGATCCGGACCGGCCGGTTGAGAATGCGCGTGGCGAGTTCGACGGTGCCGGTGAGCTGGGAAGCCCCGCCGCTCAACACAACCCGCGCCCTCGGCTCTGCCGCAAGGGGAATCCGCGAGCCGGTCCCGGACCATTTCAAAAATCTCCTCGGCGCGATGCCGGACGATGTTGGCAATCGTGGCGCGCGAGACGATCTGCGGGGCATCGTGTTCCTCGCCCGCCGTCGGTACAGACATCAGCTCGCGCGCGTCGGACCCGCCGGTCAGCACGGTGCCATATAACGTCTTGATTCGCTCGGCATCCGCAATGCATGCGCCGACGCCGCGTGCAAGATCCATTGTCACGTGCTGGCCGCCGAGCGCAAATCCGCTCGCGTGCACGAAGCGGCCGCCGGAATAAGTCGCAATCGTGGTCGATCCGGCCCCCATTTCGACCACGGCGGCGCCGAGATCGGCCTCGTCGTCGGTCAACACGGACAGGCCTGCGACATAAGGACCTCGCCGCCATGGCCTCGACGTTGAGGTGGCAGCGCTCGACCACCAGCATCAGGTTACGGGCGACGGTGGCGTCCGCCGTCACGACTTGCATGTCGACGCCGAACTGGCGCGCAACCATGCCGCGGGGGTCGCGGATGCCCTTGACGCCGTCCAGCGCGTAGCCGACGGGGAGCGCATGCAGCACCGTGCGGCCCTCGCCGGTGGCATGGCGCATGCCGGTGGAGGTCACCCGGGTGACGTCATCAGAGGTGACCGAGCCGCCTCTGATATCGGCGGCGGCCTCAACAAGCTGTCCTGCAGCCGGCCGCCGGAAACCGACAGCAATATTGATTCAACGCGGACCTTGGCCATGCGCTCGGCCAGCGCCACCGCCTGCCGCACCGCCTGCTCGCATTCGGCGAGATCGACCACGGCGCCCGCCTTGACGCCGCGCGACTGGATCTGGCTGTAGCCGATCAGTTCCACCGCATGGGTGCGGCCGCGCAGCGCGTCGCTCGGCGGCGACGGCTTGAGCCGCGCGATCATGCAGGCGATCTTGCTGGTGCCGACATCGAGCGAAGCCACCAGCGCCGTGCGCTTGTGGTCGACAGGACGTGTCTTCGGGGTCTGGTTGCGATCGAGGCCGGTCATGCTGAATCACCGGCCTTCTTCTTGGTCTTCTTGTCCTTGAACAGTTCTTCGCGGGCCTTGGCCGCCTCTTCCGACAATTGCACCGTCAGCCGGTCCGGCAGGCGCATGTCGACGGCGACGATGTCGCGCGAGAACAGCCTGTCCTCCTTGTCGAGCTTGCTCAACATGGCAAGCGCGTTGCCGACGTCGTTCTCCGGCAGGCGAATGTCGAGGCCGTCCTTCAGCCGCAAATTCCAGCGCCGTTCGCCGACCAGGATTGCAGCCTTGGTCACCGAGCGGACCTGCGGATAGCGGTCGAGCAGCGCGAGGAAATCACGGGCCCTGACATCGGCGCCCTTGCCCACAACCAGTGGCAGCGTCACGAAGCGGCGCGACACATAGGGTTCCAGCACCGCGCCGTCCTCGGAGATCACGGACAGCTTGCCGTCCTGCTGCCACAGCGCGAACGCCGTGCGCTCGACGATGTCGATCTGCAACTGGCCAGGATAAAGCTTCAGGATGGTCGCCTCTGATATCCAGGGGTTGGCCTTGAGCTTGTCGCGCACGGTGGCCGCGTCGAGAAACAACAGCGAGGAGCGGCCACTGACGCCGCCGATCGCGAGCACCTCGTCCTGGCTCAATTGCTTGCGGCCGTTGATGGCAACCTCGGTGATGCGGAAACCGGCTGAATTGGCCAGCGCATTGCGGGTATCGCTGAGCGCAACCATGAATTCGTCAACGTGACCGCCCTTGACGATGCCGAGGCCAGCGCTGCCGAGCAGCATCAGCACGGTCAAGGCAATGCCGGTACGATTCGGCAAATAGCGTTCGACCATAAGGACCAGGCGATTCGGCGGTTCGCGATCGATTATGGGCTTCGCCGGGACGCGGGCGCGACGGCCCAGCCGCTCGCGCAGCAGCACGACCGCTCCAATAGCGGCTGCTTTCAGGTCAGCCTGGGGCCCCACCGATCTCACCGACCGCGTGAGGCGTCCTGCACCATCCATTGCACGAGCCTGTCCAAGTGTTGTTCCCGCAAGCTTTTTTGCGGGTCCTGGCCCAGATGACGTCTCGGCGTTGCCGGACTTAAGTGCTGACCTGAAGTCGGAACAGCGCACCCCGGCAGCCAAGCGCCACATGCGCCGCCAGCGTTAACCTTCGTTCTTCCTGGTAAACAAAGTGTAAAAACGGGGGCTGGTGATGCGCTTTGACCCGTCTTTTGAGTGGTTTGCCGGACAATTCTTAGGATTTTAGCAACATTTCTCGTGGCGAGGTTAGTTCCGGGTTAACGGCCTGTTAACGGGCCGTCCGGCCGGTCACGCCCGCTCCCGGCTGCGGCGTTCGGCCAAGGCGATCTGATCCCGCAGGAAATCCGGAAACTCGATCCCCTGGGCCTTGAGCGCCTTCGGGTAGAGCGAGGCCGCAGTCAGCCCCGGCAAGGTATTGGTTTCGAGGTAAACCGGCCCGTTCGCCGAGACGATGAAGTCGGTCCGGGAATAGCCGCTGCAGGAGAGCGCTTTGTGCGCCCGCAGCGCCTGGTCCTGCAGTTGCGCAGTGATATCAGGGGAAAAGCGCCCCGGGCAGATCTCCTGAGTCGATTTGAGCAGATATTTGGCCGTGTAGTCGAAGGTGCCCTCCCCCGGGACAATCTCGATCGGCGGCAGCGACATCAACGCACCATCCGACTGCTCCAGCACGCCGCAAGTTGCTTCGACGCCCGCGATGAAGGGCTCGATCAGATATTCTTCGATTCTAGCGGCGTTGCGGACCGCGACCAGGTCCTGCTTGGCGTTGACGAAGATCAGGCCGTAGCTCGAACCGTCTCGCGCTGGTTTAGCAATCAGCCTGCCATATTCGGCAAAGGCAGCGTCAAGATTTTCCAGGGGTACGCCGGCCGGAGCCGCGACACCGGCAATCGCCGCAAACCGTTTCGCAGCGACCTTGTCAAAGGCGAGGTTCGACGATGCCGAGCCGGACCCGGTGAAGGGAATGCCGCGCATTTCGCACATCGCCTGCAGTTCGCCGTTCTCGGCACGGCCGCCGTGGAGCCCGAGCACCAGCACACGGTCTTCCGCGGTCGCCTTGTCGAGCGCCGCTTCCAGCGCGATACCGCAATTGCCCGGCTTGAATTCATCCTCGAAGGGACGCGAATGCTCGAGCAGCGCCTTCGAACTGACCTCGTGAACGGTGTCTGCCACATGCCAGAACCAGAGATCGGCTTCCGGCAACGCGCGGTGCAGCGCCTGCGCGGTCGCCACCGAAACCAGCCGCTCTTTATTGGTGCCGCCAAAGAGAATGGTCGTTCCCATCAGCCTTTACCTATCCGTCATTCCGGGGCGATGCGGAGCATCGACCGGAATCTATGCGGAAATCCCGATCCGCTTGATTTCCCAGTGCAGCTCTATGCCAGAATTCGCTTTAACCCGCTCGCGCACGGTTTCGCCCAGCGTTTCAATATCATGCCCGGTGGCGTTGCCGGTATTGATGAGGAAATTGCAGTGCATTTCCGAGACCTGCGCCCCGCCGACGCGAAGCCCGCGGCAACCGGCGGCGTCGATCAGTTTCCACGCGCTGTTGCCGGGCGGATTCTTGAAGGTGGAGCCACCGGTCTTTTTCGCGAATCGGCTGCGCGGTTTCGCGATGGCTCTGCACCTCGTTCATCCGGGCGCGAATGGCTTCGGCGTCCGTGATCTGCCCGCGAAAGCGCGCGGAGGTGAAAATGACTGATGGATCGACGCCGCTGTTGCGGTAGACGAACTTCATGTCGGCATTGGAGAAAACATGCTTTGTGCCGTCGCGGCCGATGCCGATCGCCTCGACCAGCACATCCTTGGTCTCGCTTCCGTTGGCACCGGCATTCATCCGCAAGGCGCCGCCGATGGTGCCGGGAATGCCGAAGAAGAATTCCATGCCGCCGATATTGGCGGCCGCCGCCGTTTCCGCCACGCGCTTGTCGAGCGCAGCCGTTCCCGCGCTCACGATATCGCCCGCGGCCCTGGTCTCGCCAAACCCCCGCGGCGACAGCCGGATCACCACGCCCGGCATACCGCCGTCGCGCACGATCAAATTGGAGCCGACGCCGACCACATAGACCGGCAATTCCTTCGGAAGCAGCTTTAAGAAATACGCGAGATCGTCTTCATCCGCCGGCGTGAACAACATTTGCGCCGGCCCGCCGACGCGAAACCAGGTCAACTCGGCGAGCGACTGGTTAGCCAACAGCCGCCCGCGCAATTGCGGCATCGCGGCTTTCAGATCGGAGGTGAGGTCGGGAAATGCCACTGTTACCCCAACGCCTTCAATTCGCCGGGCAGCGCGTAGGCCCATTGCGTGATGTTGCCGGCTCCTAAGCAGACGACGAGGTCGCCGGGGTTGGCGATGCCGCGGACGACTTTTGCGAGTTCCGTCGAACTCGGCAGCGGGATCACTTCACGATGGCCATGCGCGCGCAGGCCGAGCACAAAATGGTCGCGGTCGATGCCTTCGATCGGCGCCTCGCCGGCCGGATAGACCTCGGCGACGATGACCGCATCGGCATCGTTGAAGCAGGTACAGAACTCCTCGAACAGCGACTGCAGGCGGGTGAACCGGTGTGGCTGCACCACGGCGATGATCTTGCCGCCATAGGAATCGCGCGCAGCCTTCAACACTGCAGCGATCTCGACGGGGTGATGGCCATAGTCGTCGATCACGGTGACGCCGTTCCACTCGCCGGTGCGGGTGAAGCGGCGCTTGACGCCGCCGAATGCCGCGATTGCCTTGCGGATCGCTTCGTCGGAGATGCCGAGCTCGTGCGCCACCGCGATCGCTGCGGTCGCATTCGACGCGTTGTGCCGGCCCGGCATCGGCAACACGATGTCCGTTATCTCGTGCGTGGCCTCCGTCTTGCGGTTGCGGATGGCAACCTTGAACTTCGATCCGCCGGCGATCGGCGTCAGGTCCATCAGCCGCGCATCGGCCTGCGGGTTTTCACCGTAGGTGATGATGCGGCGATCCTCGATCCGGCCGACGATGCTCTGCACCACCGGGTGATCGATGCACATTACCGCAAAGCCGTAGAACGGCACGTTCTCGACGAAATTGCGGAACGCGTCCTGGATCGCCTCGAAAGTCTTGAAGTGATCGAGATGCTCAGGATCGACATTAGTGACGATGGCGACGTCGGTCGGCAGTTTCAAAAACGTGCCGTCGCTCTCGTCGGCTTCCACCACCATCCAATCGCCCGCTCCCAGCCGCGCATTGGTGCCATAGGCGTTGATGATGCCGCCATTGATCACGGTCGGGTCGAGATTGCCGCCATCGAGCAGCGCGGCGACCATCGATGTCGTCGTTGTCTTGCCATGGGTGCCGGCAATCGCGACGCAGCTTTTCAGCCGCATCAGCTCGGCCAGCATTTCGGCGCGACGCACCACCGGGATGCGCTGCGCGCGGGCCGCCATCAGCTCGGGATTGTCGCGCTTGATCGCGGTCGAGACCACGACCACATCGGCGCCGTCGACATTCTCGGCCTTGTGGCCGACCGAGACCTTGACGCCCTTCTCCCGCAGCCGCGCGACATTGCCGCTTTCGGAAGCGTCCGAGCCCTGCACGGTGTAGCCGAGATTGACCAGCACTTCGGCGATGCCGCTCATGCCGATGCCGCCGATCCCGACGAAGTGAATGGGTCCGATCTCGCGCGGCAGTCTCATGGGCTTGTCCTTGGCCGTCGTCGCCCGCCTTGTGCGCAATTGCGCATTGGGCGGGTCGATCCGATATTCCGCGAAGCCAGTATTCCTAAGAGCCAAGGCTCAAATCAGGCGCCGCGGCATACTGGATGCCCCGCTTTCGCGGGGCATGACAAGCGCTTTTTGAGCCGACGTGGACGTCAAATTCCCGCCGTTTTCATCACCAGATCGGCCAGCCGTTCCGCGGCATCGAGCCGGCCGACCTGGCGGGCGGCGGCGGCCATCGCGGTCAGCCGGGCGGGCTCGGCGGCAAAGGCAGAAATTTCGGCGGCCAGCCGGTCGGAGGTGAATTCTCCTTGCGGAATCCGCAAAGCGCCGTCCACCTTCGCCAATACGCCGGCATTGGCGAACTGGTCCTGGTCGATCGCCCCTGGCAATGGCACCAAAATCGAGGGCCGGCCGATCGCGGCGAGTTCCGCCACGGTGCCGGCGCCGGAGCGCGAGACCACGAGATGGCTGGACGCCAGCCGCGCCGGCAGGTCGGTAAAGAACGGCGCAAGCTCGGCCTTGATCTTGAGCCGGTCATAGATCGCTCGCACCCGCGCCATGTCTTCCTCGCGCACCTGCTGCGTCAGGACGATGCGGCTCCACAGCACCGGCTCGAGCCGTTCGATCGCACCCGGCACGATGTCGCTCATCACCCGCGCGCCCTGGCTGCCGCCGACCACCAGCAAGCGCAGCGGCCCGTTCGGTTCCGGAGTCGCAAACGGCTGCGCGGCGGCGGCAAGAATCGCCGGGCGCATCGGCGTGCCGACCGTGGTGGTCTTTCCCGCGAGCGAGGGATCGCGATCGAGCACGCCGGGTAGCGAGGTCGCGATCGCATTGACGCGCCTGGAGAGAAAACGGTTGGCGCGGCCGAGCACGGCGTTGGCATCATGAATGATGCCGGGCACGCCGAGCAGCCGTGCCGCGATCAAGGGCGGCAGCGTCGGATAGCCGCCGAAGCCGACCACGGCCGCGGGCTTCAGCCGCCGCACCAGGTTGAGCGCCACGCCCGTTCCGTAGCCGAGCATGATAATGGTGCGCGCCAGCGACAACGGATTACGGCCGCGCACGGTCTCGCTCGGCACCACGTCGATATTGTCGCGGGTAAAGAGCCCGCTATAGCGCAGCGCGCGAGCGTCAGTCGCAAGCCGCACGCGCAAGCCCCGCTTGATGAGCTCAACCGCGAGCGCCTCAGCGGGAAACAAATGGCCGCCGGTGCCGCCGGCAGCCAGCAGAATGAGGGGCGTGTTGTCCATGGCTTCAAATAGCCGACGCCGCAGCGCTAGTCACGCCCTCAGGCGTAGCCGCGCGCCACGCCGGCCGCGTTCATCGATTCCACTTCGGTGCGCGGGCGCTGCCGTGTCAGCGCCAGCATCATGCCGACGCCATAGGCCAGCGAAATGATCGACGAGCCGCCATAGGAGATGAAGGGCAGCGTCATGCCCTTGGCGGGGATCAGTTGCAGATTGACCGCCATGTTGATGGCAGCCTGCATCCCGAACAGGATCGCAAGTCCCGACGCCGCAAAGCGCGAGAACATGTCCTCGCTCGCGTAGGCCCGCGTCAGCGTGCGGATCACGACGAAGGCGAACAGCCCAACCAGCGCCAAGCACAGGATGATGCCGAATTCTTCCGCCGCCACCGCGAACACGAAGTCGGTGTGGCTGTCCGGC
The DNA here is from genome assembly GCF_043203335.1 of Bradyrhizobium sp. RDI18. Classification (NCBI taxonomy): domain Bacteria; kingdom Pseudomonadati; phylum Pseudomonadota; class Alphaproteobacteria; order Hyphomicrobiales; family Nitrobacteraceae; genus Bradyrhizobium; species Bradyrhizobium sp. RDI18. The sequence continues at coordinate 3,657,396 of NZ_JBICRN010000008.1, forward strand.
AGGCTGCGCTTGGCGATGCCTTCGCCGGGGCCGAGCCCGAACCAGCCGCCGTTCCAGAAAGCTTCCATCGCCATGTCGACCTGAAAAGTGTCGCCGGATGCCGGATTCAGGAAGCGCCTGATGCGGCCCGCAACGTGCGGAACCAGCAGATAGGCGCTGAACAACCCGGCCATCGCGACGCCGGCAAGGCCGGCCACCCAGATCATCCGCATGCCTGCGATGAAGAACAGCGCGCCCCACACCATCAGGATCAGCATGGTCTGGCCGAAATCCGGCTCCATCACCAGAAGCGCCACCAGCGTCAGCAGCAGCGCCATCGCCATCGAGGTCGCCGGCATTTCCGGCCGCTTGGTCGATTCCGCAAACAGCCATGCCGCCATCACGACGAAGGCGGGCTTGGCGGATTCGGAGGCCTGGATGTTGACGCCGAGCAGCGTGATCCAGCGCCGCGATCCCTTCACCTCCGCACCGAAGACGAGCGTCACGACGATCAAGAGAACGCTCACCACGAACACCAATAACGCAAGACGGCGGATCTGCCTGGGCGGCAGGAACGATACCCCAATCAGCACCAGGAGAGACGGCAGCAGGAACAGCATGTGCCGGCTGAAGAAGTGGAACGGATCAAGCCCGATCCGCGTCGCCACCGGCGGGCTCGCCGCCAGCGAGAGAATTACGCCACCCAGCATCAGCGCCATGATCGCGCCAAGCAGCAGCTTATCCACGGTCCACCACCAGTCCGAAAACGGGGTGCGTTGGTCACGGGCGAGCATGGGCGTCCCCAAAATGGCAGAGGTAACGCCCATTGGTGGCGCAGGATGGTTTATGGGGGTTAATGAGATGGGTAACTTTTGAGAGATCCGGCAGCGCCACGTAGGATGGGTGGAGCGAAGCGATACCCATCCAGTCAAATTACTTCATTTTTGTCTCGGCCGCGATCAGCTCTTTGCCGTCCATGGTCGTGATCGTCAGCCGCACCTGATCGCCGCTGCCGCCGGCAGGAAGCGGCGCAGAAATGCGATTTCCGTTCTTCGGGTCGGCTGTCACGGCGCCGTTGAACAACATCGCATCGCCGCGCTTCAAGGTTACGCGCAAAGGCGTGGCCGGTTCGATACTGAAGAACTGAAGATTCACTTCAGAAGCCATGGCTGAGAAATTGATCAGGATACTCTCGTTCGCATGCGTGACGTTGCTCATGCCGACGATCGGGCTGTAGGTCTCCGTAACAGACATTTCGCCCCGTGCGGGAAGCTTGGCGCGGTGGAAAAACTGGTCCGACACGCCCGCCCACAATTCGACGTAAGGCCGAGCTTCGCTCGGGCCCTTGCGTGCGTCGGTTTCGTTCGTGAACGACGGAAATCCCCACGTCCACATCTTCAGGCCGCGCGTGACCCTATTGTCCGCGATGCGGATGATCCCCTCCTCGTTGTCGTGATTGATCACACCCCAGAAGTTCCCGCCCTGCATATCGGGCGCCGCGTACGCGATGCCCATTGTTGGCCAGTTCTTGAAGTAGCGCAGTTTTTCGAAACGGCTCTTGCCCGGACCCAAACTCTCCTCGCCATCGGACAGATTGCTCGACCAGCCGGGCGTACTGTAGCTCTCTATCGGCGCGATGATTTCTGCGCCGCCGGTCGTCTTGGGGTTGTTCGGGTCCGATCCCGGCGCGAGCGTCGTGCACGTCCAGTATTCGTAATCGACCGCTTTCGGTTGCGGATTTTTCAGGACCACGCGCGCATCGAGCGCAGCGCGGTCCGCTTTCAGCGTGACGTAGTAAGTCGCTTCGATACCCGTCGATGCCTTGAGAAACTGCGTTGGTGCCGCCGAATACGCAAAATCATCCTTGAGCGACATCGATACCGTCACTTCGCCGGCACTTTCCCGTTCCACCTTGAAATCCCACGGCTTCAGCCATGTCTTGCCGTGCTCGGGATCGGGAAATGTGGGGAAGATGCCGCCATACACCATCAGCCAGTCGTAATAGAAAACGCCGGCCTTCATCCCGTAGGGCACGCCTACTTCGGTGCGATAAAGTTGTTCGTGGCCGGTCGGCTTGTAAATGATGGACAGAATGCGTCCGCCAAATTCGGGCAAGAGCGTTACCTTCAGATAACGATTCTCGAGCACGTAGGTCTTGAACGTGCGAGCGACGATGGTCTTCTTGTCGAGCGACCCGCTGACGAAACCGTTCTCCGCAGAGGTTGCGTACTGGACGGTGCTCCACGAAATCGTCGACTCGCTGAGAGACACTCCGTCGGACGCCAGCGCAGCGGCACCTACCACGCCATGAAACGCAACGATCACCGATAGGACTGCAACCGCGAAGCTGATACGGCGATGCGAGCGAGTATGGATTGCCATTTACGCCGCCCTCGAATGCGCGGGGTGTAGGATGGGTAGAGCGCAAGCGAAACCCATCAATCCGGTCGGGCAGCGATGGGTTTCGCTACGCTCTACCCATCCTACAATTAAACCACCGGCTTCACGCCGGGCATCGCCGTCACCAGATCGCGGAATGCGGCACCTCGGATTTCGAAATTGCGGTACTGGTCGAACGAGGCGCAGGCCGGCGACAACAGCACCACGGGATCGACGAGCCCTGACGCTTCGGCGTCGCGAGCGGCGTTGGCCACTGCCACATCGAGCGTCTCCGAAATCTCGTGCGGCACGCGCTCGCCCAGCGTTCCCGCAAACTCCTGCGCGGCCTCGCCGATCAGATAGGCTTTTCGGATGCGCGGAAAGTATTCGGCGAGCCCCGTGATGCCGCCCTGCTTCGGCTTGCCGCCGGCGATCCAGAAGATGTCGGCGAAGGACGACAGCGCATGCGCGGCGGCGTCGGCATTGGTGCCCTTGGAGTCGTTGACGAACAGCACGTTGCCACGGCGGCCGACCTGCTCCATGCGGTGCGCCAGCCCCGGAAAGCTGCGCAGACCGTTTTGCAGGGTATCGATGGAGATGCCCATCGCCAGCGCGCAGGCCGAAGCGCATGCCGCATTCTGCGCGTTGTGCAGGCCGCGCAGCGAACCGATGCCGCCCAGCCTTGCGATCTCGTTGCGCGCGCCGCCGGAGGCCTGCACGACGGTTTCGCGCTCGACATAGACGCCGTCGGGCAAAGGATTCCTCACAGAGATCCGCACCACGCGTTTTCCCGCCTGGTCGAGGCGATCGGCGATGTTGCGGCACCAGATGTCGTCGACGCCGACGATGGAGGTGCCCTGCGGCTGCACGCCGGCAACCAGCCGCGCCTTCACGGCGGCATAGTTTTCCAGCGTGCCGTGGCGATCGATATGGTCTTCGCTGACATTGAGGAGAATGCCGACGGAGGGATCGAGCGAGGGCGCGAGGTCGATCTGATAAGACGACATCTCGACGACGTGCACACGTCCCATCCGCGGCGGCTCCAGCGAGAGGATCGCGGTGCCGATATTGCCGCCCATCTGGGTATCGTAGCCCGCGACATCAATCAGATGCGCGATCAGCGCCGTCGTGGTGGACTTGCCGTTGGTGCCGGTGATGGCGACGAATGGCGCATCCGGCGCGTGACGGCGGCGCTCCCTGCAAAACAGTTCGATGTCGCCGATCACCTCAATGCCGGCCTGCTGCGCCATCAGCACGGACCAATGCGGCGCCGGATGCGTCAGCGGCGCGCCGGGGGTGAGGACCAGGGCCGAGAAATTCGACCACGACACCGTGCGCAGATCGGCCGTGGTGAAACCGGCGTGCGCCGCCTTGGCGACATTGTCGGCGCTGTCGTCGCCCGCGATCACTTCCGCGCCGCCGGCCTTGAGCGCGTGGCAGCTCGCCAGGCCCGAACCGCCGAGGCCGAAGACGGCGACCGTCTTGCCTGCGAAGGAAGTGATGGGAATCAAGCGATCACCGCAGCTTCAGCGTGGAGAGGCCGGCGAGTGCCAGCATCACCGAGATGATCCAGAACCGGATCACGATCTGCGGCTCTGTCCAGCCCTTCTGCTCGAAATGGTGATGCAGCGGCGCCATCCGGAACACGCGTTTTCCGGTCAGCTTGAACGAGGCCACCTGCACGATCACGGAGACGGCTTCCAGCACGAACAACCCGCCGATCACGGCGAGCACGATCTCGTGCTTCACCGCAACCGCCGTGGCGCCGAGCATGCCGCCGAGCGCGAGCGAGCCGGTATCGCCCATGAAGATCGAGGCCGGCGGCGCGTTGAACCAGAGGAAGCCGAGGCCCGCGCCAAGCACCGCGCCGCACAGCACCGCGAGCTCGCCGGTGCCGGCGACGTAGCGGATCTGCAGATAGTCCGAGAACACCGCGTTGCCGGTCAAATACGAGATCATACCGAAACTGGCGGCGGCGATCATGACGGGCACGATCGCAAGCCCGTCGAGACCGTCGGTCAGGTTCACCGCGTTGCCGGCGCCAACGATGACGAAGGCGCCGAAGATCACGAAGAACCAGCCGAAATTGATCACGACGTCCTTCAGGAAGGGCACCGCGAGCGAGGTCGACGTCGCATCGCGGCCGAGCCGCACCAGCGCGTAGCAGGCCGCGAGCGCAATCACCGCTTCGATCAAAAGCCGCAGCTTGCCGGCAAAGCCGCTATGGCTCTGTTTGGTCACCTTCAGATAGTCGTCGTAAAATCCGACGAAGCCGAAGCCGAGCGTCACCGCGAGCACGATCCAGACATAGGGGTTGAGCGGATTGGCCCACAAGAGCGTCGCCACCACGAGGCCCGACAGGATCATCAGCCCGCCCATCGTCGGCGTGCCCTTCTTGGAGATCAGATGCGACTGCGGGCCGTCGGTGCGGATCGGCTGGCCCTTGCCCTGCCTGAGCCGCAAGTGATCGATGATCCAGGGCCCGAACAGGAAGACGAACAGCGCGCCCGTCACCATCGCCCCGCCGGTGCGGAAGGTGATGTAGCGAAACACGTTGAAGAAGCCGCGGAAGATGCCGAAACCGGGAACAGTATTGGAAAGCTCGATCAGCCAGTAAAACATTCAGGTAGGCCCTATCACGGCTTGGTTGCGCCGCCTTTGGCGGCAAGCGCTCCGGGGACGCGTTCGTTCCGGGAATGCCTTGATAATCGTTTTCATCCTCAAACCAAGCAAATCTTGGTCATGCATGGGGTATTGACGAATCGCCTCTCGCGGAAGCAACGGGCGCCGCCGGGCGCGCCAGTTTACGCCTTTGCTTGCAAGGCGGCCAGCAGCCTCGGCACAAACTTGTTCACCCAGAACATTTTTTTGCTGCCCTTGACCACCACGACGTCGCCGTCCCGCAGCAATGCGGCGATTTGTTGGGGATCTAGCGTCGTCGGATCTTCGTGCCAGCCAAGCGCCCGCTCTGCCGGTACGAGGTCGTACAGATGGCGCATCAGTGGGCCGACGCAGTAGATGCCGTCGAGGCCCGGCAGGTCCTTCGCGAGTTTCTCGTGATAGGCCGGCGCATCGGCGCCCAATTCCAGCATGTCGCCGAGAATGGCAATGCGCCGGCCTGATTTCACCGGCCGCGCCTTCAGGCTGCCGAGCGCGGCCACCATGCTGGCCGGGTTGCCGTTGAAACTGTCATCGATCACGGTGACGCCGTGGGCCTTCTGCTCCACGCCGCGGCCGGTCATGATACCGACATCGCCGAGTTCCTTCGCCAGCGCCGCCGGATCGAGCCCCGCGGCATGGATCGACGCCAGCGCGGCCAACGCGTTCTGCAGACGATGCGGCGCACCGGGCGTCAGGCCGAATTCGATGCGGCTGCCGTTCACCTGCGCGGCGACGTTCCAGCTCTCGCCTTCCGGCGTATGCCTCAACGCGTGAATATCCGAACCTTCGCCGAAGCGAACGACCTTGCCGTTCCATTCCGGCGCCGCCACGTCTTCAGGCAACACCAGCACGCCATCTTTCGGCAGACCCTGCGCGATGCTCACCTTCTCGCGCCGGATCGCCTCCAGACTGCCAAGCTTTTCCAGATGCACTGGCTGCACGTTCACCACCAGCGCGACCGTCGGTTTTGTCAGCTCGCTCAACCGCGCGATCTCGCCGGTCTGGTTCATGCCCATCTCGACCACCCACACGCTCGCTCGCGGGCTGGCGTTGCACAGCGTCAGCGGCACGCCCCAGAAATTGTTGAAGCTGCTCGGGCTGGCATAGGCATTCGGATAGGCGGCAAGGAATTCCTTGGTGCTGGTCTTGCCCGCGCTGCCGGTGAGCCCGATCACCGGGCCGGCAAAGCGCGCCCGCGCGGCGCGCGCCAGCGCCCACAGGCCATCGATCAGCGTATCCTTGACGATCAACTGCGGAACGCGGACGCCGTCGATGGCGTGCGGGACGATCATCGCCACCGCACCGGCCGCCTCGGCCTTGTCGGCGAATTCCCAGCCGTCGCGCGCGCTGGCAAAACTGGAGATGAAGCCGCCGCTCGGGATGCCGCTCAACGCCACGAACAGGCTTCCGGGCTTCACCAGCCGGCTGTCCTGCGTGACGAAGTCAATCGGCGTGTCGGGGTACTCGCCTGACAGCCCCAGCGCGCGCGCAACCTCGGCAATCGTCCACAATGGAGTCGCGCTCATGCCATCCTCGCTGCGAGCGCGGCCGCCACCGCCTCGTGATCGCTGAACGGCAAAACCTTGTCGCCGACGATCTGGCCGGTCTCGTGCCCCTTGCCGGCGATCAGCAATGCATCGCCAGGCTGCAGCGCCGCAATCCCCGCCCGGATCGCTTCCGCGCGATCGCCGATGTCGGTTGCGCCCTTCGCCGCCGCCAGAATGGCAGCGCGGATTGCAGCCGGATTTTCGCTGCGCGGATTATCGTCGGTAACGATGACCTGATCGGCATTCTCGGCCGCGATCGCGCCCATGATGGGACGCTTGCCGGCGTCGCGGTCGCCGCCGGCGCCGAAGATCACGACGAGCTTGCGCTTCGCGTAAGGCCGCAGCGCCCGCAGCGCCTTGGCCAGCGCATCCGGCTTGTGCGCGTAATCGACGAAGATCGGCGCGCCATTATGCTCGCCGACCCGCTCCAGCCGTCCCTTGGCGCCTTCGAGATGCTCGAGCGCCTCGAACACCTCAGCCGGCTCGCTGCCGGTGGCGATCGCGAGTCCTGCGGCGACCAGTGCATTCTCGATCTGGAATTCGCCGACCAGCGGCAGCTTGATCGTGTAGTTGCGCCCGCGATGCGTCAGCGCCAGATCTTGCGCAAAGCCTTCGACGGTCGCACCAACAAGGCGGATGCCTTCGCCGGCGCCATCTGCGTTGCCGCCGACGGCGATGATCCGCAAGCCCCGCGCCTGCGCCGCCTCGATCACTTGCTGCGAACAATCATGATCGGCCGAAATCACGGCCGCGCCATCCGGCATGATCAGATCGCGGAACAGTCGCAGCTTGGCAGCAAGGTAATGCCCCTCATCCGGATGGTAATCCATATGGTCGCGCGAGAGATTGGTGAAGCCGCCGGCGGCGATGCGCACGCCGTCGAGCCGGAACTGATCGAGCCCGTGCGAGGAGGCCTCGAAAGCCAGATGCGTCACGCCATCGCCCGCAATCTCGTCGAGTTGCCTGTGCAGCGCAATCGGATCCGGCGTCGTCAGCGAGCCGTAGACCGTGCGCTTTTGCGACACCAGACCGATGGTGCCGATGCTGGCAGAAGCGTGGCCGAGCCGCTCCCAGATCTGGCGCGTGAACGCCGCGACCGACGTCTTGCCGCTGGTCCCGGTCACCGCCGCGATGGTCGCGGGCTGACGCGGATAAAATCTCGCCGCCGCCAGCGCCAGCGCACGGCGCGGGTTCGGCGTGACGACGAAGGGAACGCGGGCGTCCGAAGAGACACGCTCGCCGGCTACCGCAACGGCACCCGCCTTGACCGCGGAATCAATGAAGCGCGCGCCGTCGGTTTTGGTCCCTGCGAGCGCGAAGAACAGATCACCGGGCTTCACCGCGCGGCTGTCGACGCTAAGGCCTTTCACATCGACAGCTTCCGCCTGCGGCTCGATCGCAGCGTCATCGCTGAAGAGGTCGCGAAGTTTCATCTTGTTCCAGTCCGGCCCGGCGCGTCTCGCGCGCGTGACAGTACGCCTTACTGGGTTGTCTTCGATGCTGCAAGAATAAGGCGGTCGGACGGCGGCAGGTCGAAGCGCGGTTCAATGCCCAGGAGTGGGCCGATGCGGGCAATCACCTTGCCGCCGGTCGGCACCGCGTTCCAGCCCGAGGTGATGAAGCCATGGGTTTCCGGCAGCGCCTTCGGCTCGTCCAGCATGACCAGCAACTGATACTGCGGATTGTCAGCCGGGATGATCGCGGTGAAGGAATTGAGCACCTGTTTCTTGGAATAGCGGCCGTTGACCACCTTTTCCGAGGTGCCGGTCTTGCCGCCGATATAGTAGCCCTTCACGTCGGCCTTCTTGGCGGTTCCGATCTCGGCGTTCAGCCGCATCAGATAGCGCATCTTCTCGGAGGTTTCGGTTCGGAGCACCTTCTTGGCGATGGCCCGCGCCTCCTCTTCCGACCGCTTGAGGAAGGTCGGGGAATCAGGAGACCGCCATTGATGCAGGCATTGATGCCCATCACCGCCTGCAGCGGCGCCACCGCGATGCCATGGCCGAAGGAAGCTGTGATGGTGTTGAGCTCGGTCCAGCGCTTCGGCACGATTGGGGATGCGCTCTCCGGCAGCTCGGTGCGCAGCCGGTCCATCTGCCCGAGCTTTTTCAGGAATGCCTTGTGGGCTTCCACGCCTTGCGCCAGCGCGATCTTGGCCGCGCCGACGTTGGAGGAGAAGGTGAACACTTCCGACAGCGTGATCGCGCGGCCGACCGGATGGGTGTCGTGAATGGTGAACTTGCCGAACTTCAGCGTGCCACGCCCGTCATAGAGCGTGTTGAGGTTGGCCTTGCCGGAATCCAGCGCCATCGCCAGTGTCAGCGCCTTGAAGGTCGAGCCCATTTCGAACACGCCCGTGGTCAGGCGGTTGATGCGCTCAGGATCGTGCGCTTCTTTCGGATTGTTCGGATCGAAATCCGGCAGCGACACCAGGGCTACGATCTCGCCGGTCCTGACATTGGAGACGAGGCCGGAAGCTGCCTTGGCCTTGTACTTCTCTTTCGCCTTCAACAATTCGTCGCGCAGCGCGTGCTCGACGCGCAGGTCGATCGACAGTTCCACCGGCTTTTGCAGCCGATCGGTGGCGAAGCCGGCGCGGTGCAGGTCGGCCAGACCGTTATTGTCCAGCCACTTCTCCATCCCGGCGATGCCCGCGTTGTCGATGTTGACGAGGCCGATCAGATGCGCGACCGCGGCGCCGGTCGGATAGACGCGCTTGTTCTCGCGCAGGAAACCGATGCCGGGAATGCCGAGCTTGTGAATGTCGTGCTGCTGTTTTGGCGTGATCTCGCGTTTCAGCCACACAAATCCCTTGCGCGACGACAGGCGCGTGCGCGCCTCCGCGGTGTCGAGGTCCGGCAGCGCCGCGGTCAAGAGTTCGATTGCCTCGTCCTTGTCGATGATGCGCCTGGGCTCGCCGAACAGGCTCGGCGCCTTGACGTCGGTCGCCAGCACCTCGCCGTTGCGATCGACGATGTCGGGCCGCGCGGTTGCAATCGCGTCCTGCGAGGCGGCGCGGCGGCCGCCGTGGCTGTCGGCGCCGATGGCGAACATCACCAGACGTCCGGCCAGCACCGCATAGATCGCCGCAAACAGCAGGATCGCAAGGCCCACCCGCGCCCGCGCCTTGACGGCGCGGTCGACGTTGCGCCCATAGAGCAGGCTGCGGATCAGCCGCCGCCGCCACGGTTCCGCGGGCCTCCTGAGGTTGGCAAGCGCGCGGCCGGTCATTGCCGATCTCCTGGTGCGGACACGGAGCCGGTTGTGGGCGGCGCCTCGGCGGCAGCCTCGATGGTGTTGATCATCGCGCCGATCGGATCGGGTGCACCAGGCCGAGCAAAGCCGGCGGCCGTTCCGGCAAGTTCTTCAGTTGGTCATACTGCGTGGCGACCAGCGGCTTCAGGCTGAGATGGCGCTCGGCAAGTCCCTGCAGCCGCAGCGGCGCATCGAGCTTGGCCCATTCCGCGCGCAGCGCCGCAATCGCATCGCGCTGCTCGCGTATCTCGGCGTTCAGCCGCAGCACACGCTCGACGCGCGCGGTCGATTCCATCTTGATCCGGTAGACATAGGCGGCTGCGAACACCAGCACGGCGATGACGAGGAAGTGGATGATCCGCATGATCAGCCTCCCCTCATCACGTCGGCAAGCGTAGGCCACGCCGGCAGGCGGCCTGCTGCATGCGCCGGCGCGGCGGTGCGCTCGGCAGCGCGCAGTTTCGCCGAACGCGCGCGGATTGGCGGCAAGCTCGGCTTCACCGGGGGTAACCGGACGCTTCGTCAGGATCTGAAAACTCGGCGCCGCCTGCGCCACTTCGGGCAAATGCCGCGAACCGCCGCCAGCCTTGCCGCGCGCGTTGAAAAAATCCTTGACGATGCGGTCTTCCAGCGAATGAAACGACACGACCGCCAACCGCCCGCCGGGCTTCAGTACGCGCTCCGCCGCCGCCAGCGCGAGATGCAGTTCGTCGAGCTCGGCGTTGACGAAGATCCGCAAGCCCTGGAACGTCCGCGTCGCCGGGTGAATCTCGTTGGGCTTTGAGCGAACCACCCTGCCGACGATATCGGCCAGTTGTTGGGTGGTCGTAATCGGCGCCTCTTTCCGCGCCGCCACGATGGCGCGCGCCACGCCGCGGGAATGGCGCTCTTCGCCAAAGATGTAGATGATGTTGGCGAGATCGCTCTCGGAGGCCTTCGCCACCACATCGGCCGCCGTCGGCCCGTCGTGGCCCATCCGCATGTCGAGCGGGCCGCCGAGCCGGAACGAGAAACCACGCTCGGCCTGATCGAGTTGCATCGAGGAAACGCCGACGTCCATCACGACGCCGTCCACGGCAGGCACACCTTGCGCCGCGCAGATTTCCGCCAGGTTGGAGAATCGGTCCTCGACCAGGGTCAGCCGGCCGCCGGACTGCTCGACCAGGTCGAAGCCGCCGGCCACCGCCGACCGGTCGCGGTCGATGCCGATGACCTGTGTTCCCGGGATATCGAGAATCGCGCGGCTGTAGCCGCCGGCGCCGAAGGTCGCGTCGACATAGACCCCGCCGTCCCGGGGATCGAGCATCTCGACCGCCTCGCGGCCGAGCACCGAGATGTGGCGCGGCGCAGCCGGGGTCATGCGCCGTCCTCTGGCGTTTTCCAGTCTGCAGTACGAAAACTGGACGCGAACGGGCCCATTGCGCCTCAAATCTCTGCGCTTCGCCAGGCTTTTCCGGCCAAATGGCCGCGAACAGGTGGGATTGCCACCCCTAGCCCGGCCCCGCGACCCCTCATTTCCAGACGGAATTTGCTGGGTTGCCATGGCATTTTCGAGCGTGAAAGAGGGCCTCGGCCGTCCCCAACCCGGTTCGGCTATTCATCACTTAGTAACGGCACTTAGCGTTAAGAAAGCGTTGATGGTCGGCCGCGGGTTTTCCGCGCTTTCGAGACCTGAAAAAGGGTGATGCGCCTCGCCCACACCTGGTCAAAATACGAGAGGGAACTCGGCCGCCGCATTGCGCGGGCACGCGGTAAATGAATAGTAAACGATATTGCCGTTTGAACACGATGTTGCCGCTCTGCCGCCCGGTTTGGGTTTAAAAAATGGCTTCTGGTTCGTTCACACCTGCTGGTATTGATTCGAGGCGTCAACGCGCCCTTCCCGTTCCCAGGGCCAACGCCGACATGAAGATCTTTACCCCGGATTCCTCGATCGCATCCGACGTCATCCCGTCGCCGAACTATGGCGACCGCAACAACGGCCGCGTCGCCGATATGATCCTGCTGCACTACACCGGCATGCCGGATGTGAAAGGCGCGATCGCCCAGCTCTGCACCCCCGGCACTGACGTCTCAGCCCATTACATCGTGCTGGAGGACGGCCGCATCGTGCAGTGCGTGCCGGAAGCCAAGCGTGCCTGGCACGCTGGCGTATCCTCCTGGGCCGGCGAGGAAGACATCAATTCCTGCTCGATCGGCGTTGAGATCATCAATAGCGGCCACGACTGGGGCTATCCGGATTTCCCGTCGCGCCAGATCGCCGCCGTAATCGCGCTGTGCCGCGGCATCATGCTCCGCCGCAAGATACCCGCCCATCGCGTGCTTGCGCACTCCGACGTCGCGCCGGCGCGCAAGAAGGATCCCGGCGAAAAATTCCCGTGGCACTTGCTGGCGAACTCCGGTGTCGGCCATTGGGTGCAGCCGGCGCCGATCGTGCGCGGCGAAACGCTCAAGCTCGGCAGCATCTCAGACGGCGTCGCCAACATGCAGGCGGCGCTCGCCAAATACGGCTACAACATCCCGACCCACGGCAAGTTCGACGGCCCGACCATGGAAGTGGTCACCGCGTTCCAGCGCCACTTCCGCCCTGCGCGCGTCGACGGCATCGCCGATCACTCGACCATGAGCACGCTGCACGCGCTATTGGCGAGCCTGCCGGCGGAGGCGATGACGACGGTGGCGGCGAGGTAGTTCTCTCCGTCATCGCAATGACGGAATGATCTCCGGTCTCACCCCAACTCCGCGATCCGCCGCGCATAATATCGCCGCGCAGCGGCTCAAGCTGCGTTGCCGCGGTCGCGGCCAGATAGGCTTCGCGCGCCGCATCGCGCTGGTGCAGCCGGCGCAGCAGATCGGCGCGCACGGCCGGCAGCAGTTCATAACCTTTCAGTCCGCCCCGCGCCTCCAGCGCATCGACCAGATCGAGCGCGCGTGCCGGGCCGTCGACCATCGCGATAGCAGCGGCGTGGTTGAGTTCAATCACCGGCGACGGGCTGATCCGCAGTAGCACTTCATACAGCCCCGCTATCTGCGGCCAATCGGTATCTTCATAGCTCGGCGCCCGCGCATGCAATGCGGCGATTGCCGCCTGCACCGCGTAGGATTGCGGCCGCCCCGGTATCCGCAACGCATCCTCCACCAGCGCCAAGCCCTCGGCGATCTGGCGCTGGTCCCACAGGCTGCGGTCCTGCTCTTCCAGCAGCACGATGTCGCCGCCGGCGGTCTCGCGGCCGTCGCGGCGGGCATCGTGCAACAGCATCAGGGCGAGCAACCCCTTGATCTCGCCACGCGCTGGCATCAGCGCATCGAGCAACCTCGCCAGCCGGATTGCCTCGCGCGCCAGATCCGGCCGCATCAGATCCGCGCCGGAGGTGGCGGCATAGCCTTCGGTGAAGACGAGATAGATCACGGCGAGCACGCCGCGCAAGCGCGGCTCCAGCGCCTCGCGTTCCGGAACCTCATAGGGAATGCCGGCTAGGCGAATCTTCTGCTTGGCACGCAGCAGACGCTGCGCCATCGCTTCCTCGCTGGCCAGAAATGCGCGCGCGACCTCGGCCGTGGTAAGGCCGCATACCGTTTTGAGCGTCAGCGCGACCTGCACTTCGATAGCAAAGGACGGATGGCAGCAAGTAAAGATCAGCCGCAACATGTCGTCGTCGACGACCCCGGCGTCGGATGGCTCGCACGGCTCGGACGCATTCAGCAGCAACTCATGCGTCAATTCCTGCTGCTTGCCGCGGAACGCGATGTTGCGCCTGACGCGATCGACCGCCTTGTTGCGACCGACATTGACCAGCCACGCACGTGGATTGGACGGCAGGCCGGCGGCGGGCCAGCGTTCCAGCGCCACTGCAAACGCATCCTGCAAGGCATCCTCGGCCAGATCGAAATCGCCGACGAGGCGGATCAGCGTGGACAGCGCCCGCCCCGCCTCGTCGCGAAAGATTCTTTCGATCTCGCGTGGTGTCATGCCATCGCTGGACGTCAATCATAGACCATGATCGGCCTGACCTCGATCGAACCAACCCTGGCGGTGGGAATTCTGGCGGCAATGCCCAGCGCCTCATCGAGATCCTTGGCCTCGACCAGATAATAACCGCCGAGCTGCTCGCGCGTCTCCGCAAACGGACCGTCCGTCGTCAACATCTTGCCGTCGCGAACGCGCACGGTTGTCGCGGTCGCCGTCATTTGCAGGGCGTCGCCGGCCTTGAAGTTGCCGCTCTGGATGATGGATTGGGTGAATGCGCGGTATTCCGCCGTCTGCTTCTGGAGCTCGGAAGCGTCCATCTTTGCCTGCTCGGCTTCGTTTCGATAGATCAACAACAGATACTGCATCTTTGAAACTCCTTCTGATCGGCTGGATCGCCGACACCCAGTCGAATGGGTTTCCCGCAAAACGACATCGTCACGGAAATTTATTTTTGGCGGTAGGGCGGCCCGTTCCGGGAAGCCGGGATATAGGAAACATGAACATTTGCCACCGGATATTCAGGACTTCCCGCCGGCCTCCGCAAGCTTCCGCCTCAGTTCTCTGACTTCCTCAAACCGCTTCGTCACGTCTCGCATGACCGCCACGATGCCTGCGACCTCCTGCGACTCGTCTCGCAGCAGCACAATGGTGAACTCGACCGAGATCCGCCGGCCGTCCTTGGTCAGGCCGGGCACCGACAACAAATCGCCGTGGCCGTAGCGGCTCGTTCCCGTCTCCACGGTGTGCCGAAAGCCGGCCCAGTGCCGCGCCCGCAAATTTTCGGGGATGATCAGGTCGAGCGACTGGCCGGTGGCTTCCGCAGCCGTGAAGCCGAATATCCGCTCCGCGCCGGGATTCCAGAATGTGATGCGCCCATCGCGATCGGTCGCAATGATCGCATCGGAGGCGCTGTGCAGCAGAGCTTCGCCAAGACCGGAAGGAATGTTCATCGCTCGGATCCAGAAATCGAACCGACTGGCATCAAATGCCGCGCTGTCGCGCATGTCAAAATTACGCTGACGGAACCGGATTAACCATCGCCATCCCTTGACGCCGCGCCGCCGAGCCCCCATTCGTAAGGCGTCAGTCGGCCGGACGGCCGCTCCCGCTACGGTCGAAAGGCTGCGGGGGAGGAAAGTCCGGGCTCCATCGACATGCGGTGCCGGATAACGTCCGGCGGGGGTAACCCCAGGGAAAGTGCCACAGAGAACGAACCGCCCTCCTTTGCCTTCGGGCTTCGGAGGGTAAGGGTGAAAAGGTGCGGTAAGAGCGCACCGCGTCTCCGGCAACGGAAGCGGCATGGCAAACCCCACCGGGAGCAAAACCGAATAGGGACGGCAACGCGGGCTGTTCGCGAAAGCGATAACGCTGCAGGGCTATGTCAGGCTCGCCGTCCGGGTAGGTTGCTCGAGGCCATGTGCGAGCATGGTCCCAGAGGAATGGCCGTCACGTACCACTCGAAAGAATGGTGCCCTACAGAACCCGGCTTACAGGCTGGCTGATATCTTATGAATGAGGGGCTCGGCGCGAACACGCCGGGCCCCTCGCCCATTTTGTTTGACGTCGCGCGTACCACTCTCAGTCGCGCCCCGCCTCCCCGATCGCCTGCGCCAGCCGCGCGGGGTTGCTGAAGAACATCTCATGGCTGCCGTTGCATTCGACCAGTCGGAACAGCCCCAGCCGCTCCGACAAGCGCGGGTGCCATGGCAGGCCGTGCGGCAGGGCAATGTCCTGCCGGCAATTGACATAGGATTTGCCGATCGGCAGCTCTGCCAGTGGACGCTTCAGCGCGATCTTGTCGGTGAACGTCTTGTACGGATGCAGGTTGAGCCTGCCATAGGCCGACTTTGCCAGTTCGAGATCGGCATCGTTGATGAAGGCATCGCGCCAGATTTCGAACGGCAGCATCACGGCGTTGTTGTTGGCAGCGGCCACAGCATCGAACAGGCCGATATAGTGCGGCGGCACCATGTCGTTGAGGCACTGCCCATCCAAGGGCACGAAGGCATTGACGTAGACGAGGCGCTTGATCCTGTCCGTCAAACGGTCGGCGACGCCCGAGATCACCATCCCTCCATAGGAGTGGCCGACCAGCCTGACGTCGCGCAGATTGTTCGCTTCGATGTAAGTGACGACGGACGAGATCGCCTGTTCGAGGCCTGTTTTCTCGCGATCGTCATCCTTGTTGTTGCCGGCGACCGTCGGGCAATGCACGACATGGCCGCTTTTGCGAAGATGTTCGGCCACCGCTTCCATCTCGGCACCAGTGTGCCACGCGCCGTGAACAAGAACGTAAATGTCTGACATTCCGTCTCCCCCTGATTTTTTGGAGATCAGACATTGATGGGGACGGCTATTCCCGGATGGCCGGATTCGGCCACCATCATCGCCTAATTGCGCCAACCTCTAGCGCTGCTGCCGGAAGGCGCCCGGCGTCATGCTGAGATATCTGCGGCATTGGCGGATGAAGTGGGACGGATCAGAAAAGCCGACCCGCAGCCCGATCCCGCCGACGCTGATGCGATCGAACCGCGGCTCGCTCAGCATCCTACGCGCCGCCGCCATGCGGCAATCGTTGAGCAACCCGCTGAACGTCAGGCCCGCTTTGTTGAGACAGCGATGTAGGGTTCGTTCCGAGACACGCAGATGTGCGGCGACGGTCGCAGCCGTCATCCCGGGTTCGGCATAGCGCAGCCGGATGACGCGGCCGATCTGGTCCAACAGCTTCGCGGCATCGCGTTGCTCGGAGGGCGCGGTCGGAATCTCGCTTCCGGATGCGAGCGCCAGCAGCGCTCCGAGTTGGTCGGTCAGAACCTGGGCAGGCAAGGGTCGCTCGATCGCCAGTTGCGGCGTCAACTGGCAAGCAAACGCGCTGAGCGCCGCGCCCCAGCCGGCGCGTCCGTCGATGCGCCGCCCGATGCGTCGCTCCGGATCGGTGATCCAGGATTCGACCCACGCGATCGGCAGCTCCAGTGATAGCGTGTTCGAGGTCAGCGGGAAGTTGAACTCGTAGCAGCGCCGCGAATCCAGCAGCACGAGATCACCGGGCTGCAGGCGCGACGCGTGGCCGTTCTGCATGGCGGTCCAGTCATTGTCGGTCTTGCACAGCAGGTAATAGTAGTTCGACGCGCTGCGCGCGAGGCTGGCTTTCCTGCGGTAGACGTGCTGCGCCGAGCCCTCGACGCGGTTGATACCGATCGTGTCGAGTTGCCCGCGCTGAACGGAGCAATCAAATCCCGACCGCACCGGCGTCGTAATGTCCATTTCAAGAAAGCATTCGCAGACGGCGCCGATCCAATAGTCGAGGCGCCGTTCCGGTTCGACCAGGCCGGTCGACCATGTCTCGATGACTGAAGTCGTTCTGGCCGCCATGGCCCTGCCCTCTGCGATCGATGTCGACCCCCGTTGGCTAGCTTGTTGGGCGGATGGTGGAGAGTCAATCCGCCGGCAACATCCCGTGGATGGGGTAACGGGACTACGCCACGATCTTCTGCAACAGCGCCATCAGCGCCTCCGGCGCGGTGACGTTCGGCGAATGGCTGGCGTCGATCTCGTAGTAGCTCCAGGCTGGATCGCCTTTTGTCATCCTGGCGAACGGTCCGAACGTATCGGCGGGCGTGATCCGCGTGGCGTAGATGTAGCTGCGTGGCAGGGTCAGCGCGCCGCCCTGCAGCTTGAGCCTGGTCTCAAAACACTTGATCGGCATGTCGACACGGCGCGCGCTGAGCCATTCGACGTCGGCAGGCGAGGTATCCGGCGGCGTCGGGTTCGGCGGCACGCGCCAGCCGTCACCGCTCTTCGAAAGCTCCAGCATCCGCGCCCGCCCCGTCTCGTTCAAATCGAGCAGCGACTGACCGTCCTGCGGCACGAAAGCGTCGATATAGATGAGCTGCTTGACCTTATCATGGGCGCGGTCGGCGACGCCGGTCGCGACCATGCCGCCGTAGCTGTGGCCGATCAGCACGAAGTCGCGCAGGTCTTCATATCTGATGACGGCAAGTACGTCTTCGATATGCGAATTGAGATCGATCCCCGGATGCGCCAGATGCGCGCGCTCGCCGAGACCGCTATAGGTCGGCGTGACCAGGCGATGCCCGGCGGCCTGCATCAGCGGATGCATCTTCTTCCAGGCCCAGCCCGCGGACCACGCGCCGTGACAGACGAGGAAGGTTTTTGGAGAGGTCGAGCTCATTGGGAGGTTTCCACCAGGTTATTGTTGAAGGCGTGGATTGCGATAGTACCTGCTCGTCGCCTCGTGTAAACGTCGGCGCAAATTCAACGTGGTCATTCCGGGGCGATGCAAAGCATCGAACCCGGAATGACGGGAGGGAATATTAAGAGTGGAATTAGCCACCTACGTCATCCTGCTTGTCGGCGCGCTCGCTGGCGGTTTTGTCTCCGGACTTTCCGGTTTCGGCACGGCGCTGATGGCGCTGGGGATCTGGCTTTATATCTTGCCGCCGGCCATTGCCGTGCCGCTGGTCCTGATCTGCTCGGTGAGCTCGCAGATCTCGACGCTGCCGTCGATGTGGAAAGTTCTCGACTTCAAGCTGGCGTGGCCGTTCGTCGCCGGCGGTCTTGTCGGCATGCCGATCGGGGCGCTGCTGGTCGCGCGCGCCGACCCGCAGAACTTCAAGCTCAGCGTCGGCGTGATGCTGCTGGTATTTCCCACTGCACTCTATTTCATCCGCAAGCCGATGGCCTTCCGCTTCGGCGGCCGGCCGGCAGACGCAGCCGTCGGATTTGCCGGCGGCATCCTCGGCGGCCTCGCCGGCCTGTCGGGCCCGCTGCCGACCCTGTGGGCCAGCATCCGCGGCTGGACCAAGAACCAGCGCCGCGGCGTCTTCCAGATCTTCAATGGCAGCGTGCTCGGCGCCGCGCTCATCCTGCAGATCGCCAGCGGCTTCGTTAAACTGGACGTGTTCTGGCTGGCGATACTGGCGCTGCCCGGCACGCTGATCGGCGCACGTCTTGGCATGCGCACCTATCACGCCCTGAATGACCGAAACTTCTACGACGTCGTGCTGGCTCTGCTGTTTCTTTCCGGGGTCGGATTGGTGTGGAGCAGCATTGCTCCGAGATAGGCGCGCATAGCCGCCATGTGCTCCGAGTAGATTGCTGTACGCTGACCTGCAAAGCGGCTAACCAATCGCGTCATGAGCTCCCCTGCTTCGCGCGAGCGCCTCGGCCTGTTGCTGGGCTTCATCGGCATGGCGATCTTCGGCGGTACGCTGCCGGCGACGCGGATCGCGGTTGCGGAAATTGATCCGATTGCACTGACCGCGCTGCGCACTGCGATCGCCGGGCTGTGCTCGCTGGCGCTCCTTCTCGTGTTACGCCGACCGCTGCCGCCCCGCGCGCTGTGGCTGCAACTGATCATTGCGATGCTTTGCGTCGCGATCCTGTTTCCGCTGTTGATGTCGATGGGCATGCAGAGGGTCGACGCCTCGCATGGCGGCGTGGTGCTGGGCGTACTGCCGATCGCCACCGCGCTGGTCGCCGTCGCCATCACCCATGAGCGGCCGCGGCCGCTGTTCTGGATCGCTTCCGTGGCCGGCGCCGCGCTGGTGATCGCATTCGCATTGCGGCAAGGCGGCGGCGCGCTCGTCGGCGGAGACTTATTCCTGTTCGCATCGGTCGCCGTCGCCGCGATCGGCTACGCATTCTCCGGCCGGCTCACCTCACAAATGCCGGGCTGGGAGGTCATAAGCTGGATTCTGGTGATGGCGCTGCCGCTCTCGATTCCGGCAGCCGTGCTGACCATGCCCGCCGATATCACCCACATCGCGCTGAAACCCTGGCTCGGGCTGCTCTATGTCGCATTGTTCTCGCAATGGATCGGGTTCTTCGCGTGGAACGCAGGGCTCGCGATGGGCGGCATCGCGCGGGTTTCGCAGATCCAGTTGCTGCAACCCTTCGTCACCTTTGCGCTCGCGGCGTTCTTCAACGGCGAGACCATCACGCTGCAGATCCTGCTGTTCGCTGCCGCCGTCGTGGTGACGGTCGCCATTTCGACACGCACGCGGGCCAAGCCGGCGCCCTCACCGACGCAGCGAAATCGCGAGCCGCCTCAGCTCGCGGCGTCCTGATCGAAACCAGCGCGTCGCGCGAGCGTCGATAGGGTTCGCAACAATGTGGCTCTCCTCCGCCGCCGAAATGCGGCTGAACTCGGTGGCCTGCAGCTCGAACAGCCCGCGATAGATGCCGCCGGGGCGCGCCGTCAGCGCCGCATGCGTGCCCTGCTCGACGATCTCGCCGCGGTCGAACACCAGGATGCGGTCGAGGCTGCGCACCGTCGACAACCGGTGCGCGATCACGATCGAGGTGCGCCCCTTCATCAGCCGCTCCATCGCCTGCTGGATCAGGCCCTCTGACTCTGAATCGAGGCTGGAGGTTGCCTCGTCCAGGATCAGCACCGGCGCGTCCGCCAGGAACGCGCGTGCCAGCGCGACGCGCTGCCGTTCGCCGCCCGACAGCTTGACGCCGCGCTCGCCGACCAGCGTGCCGTAGCCCTTCGGCAGCCGCAGGATGAAGTCATGCGCGTTGGCGAGCCGCGCCGCCTGCTCGATCGCAGCCATGCTGGCGCCCGGCCGGCCATAGGCGATGTTCTCGGCCAGCGTGCGGTGAAACAGGATAGGCTCCTGCTGCACGATCGCGATCTGGCTGCGCAGCGATTGCTGCGTGGCTTTCGCGACATCCTGACCGTCAATCAGGATTTTTCCGCCGCCGATATCGTAGAGCCGTTGTACCAGCTTGACGAAGGTGGTCTTGCCGGAGCCGGAGCGGCCGACCAGGCCGACCCGTTCGCCGGCGCGGATCTCCACCGACAGTCCGTCATACAGCGGCGCGCGGTGGCCGCCGTAATGGAACGTCACGTCGTCGAACACGATGCGGCCGCCCTGGATGTCGATCGGCTTTGCATCCGGCGCATCGGCGATGCCGATCGGCTCGTCGTGAATCGCGACCAGCTCCTCCATGTCGTTGACCGAACGCTGCAGGTTGTTGATGTGCATGCCGACGTCACGCAGATAAGCATGAATGATGTAGTAGCTGGTCAGCACATAGGTGACGTCGCCCGGCGTGGCGCGGCCGGCGATCCACAGCAGGATCGCCCCGCCGATCACCGAGCCGCGAAAGCACAACAGCACCGCAAGTTGCGCCGTCGAGGTGTAGTTATAGCGGTACCACGTCCGGCGCACGCGCGTGCGCCAGCGTCCGACGACGCCGGCCAGCCGCGCATCCTCGCGCGCTTCCGCGCCGAAGGACTTTACTACCGCGTTGCAGGTCAAGGCATCTGCCAGCGTGCCGCCGACCTTGGTGTCCCAGGCGTTGGAGACCCGCGCGGCCGGTGCGATGTAGTTCACCGAGAACGCCATCGTCATCGAGACATAGATCACGGTTCCGACCGCAATGACCGCACCTAACACCGGCCAGTGCAGCCCGAGCAGGATCATCGAGCCGACCAGCACCAATAGCGACGGCAGCAGCGCCATCAAGATGGTGTCGTTGAGCAGGTCGAGCGCCCACATGCCGCGCGTGATCTTGCGCACGGTCGAGCCGGCAAACGAGTTGGCGTGCCAGTCGGTCGAGAAGCGCTGCACGCGCGCGAAAGCGTCGCGCGACACGTCTGACATGGTCGTGAGCGTGAACGGCACGATCGCCTGGAGGCCGGTCAGGCGCAGGATCATCGATATGAGGCCGAGCGCGACGATCGCGCCGAAGGCTGCGAACGCAGCCTGGCGCGCGCCCGGGTCGGAGGCGCCCAGCGTCAGCGCATCGACCAGCCGGCCCGAGAAGATCGGCATGAACAGGTCGGCCGCGGTTGCTCCCAGCAGGCCGCCGGTTACGACGGCGGCACGGCCGGGCTGCTGCAGCCAGTGGCGGAACACGAACGGGATCACCACGCGTATCGCCGCGGGACGTTTGTCTGTTTGAACGGTCATGGCATCATCCGGCTGCGCGAAAGGCGCATGCCGGCTCCATCTGGGTTTGACGCGCGGGCAGCCTCGGGCCGAACGCATGCGTCGTTGAAAACTGTCGTTAAGTCGTTGGGAAGTTTGGAAAGATCGGGCGTTAGGCCCGATCAGGGCCGGCGAAGATCGCGCTCAGCGACGCGACCGAAAAACCAGCACGAGCACCGGACGCGAGGGCGCGATCTGCGAATACATCGAAATCATGCAAATCTCCCCGGCTCGAGCGACAATGCGCAGCTTATAAATGCATCGCGGGTGATTTGCAACATGACAAGGGCGTGATCAGCGTTGTCTCGCCGCTTAATGCGCGTCGCCGCCGAGCGCCGCTGCTGAAGGCTTTTCCAGAACCATCACCAGCAGGCTCAGGGCGAAATAGAACACCGCCAGCATGAAGAAGGCGTCGCCATAACCCATCACGACCGCCTGACGGTGCACGATCTGCGACAATTGCTTCAGCGCCATCAGCGCGGAATCGCCCATGCCCTGCAGGCGCTGGGTGAACATGTTGAGGGTATCGACCGCGGCGGCGTTGCCCCAGGTGACGCGGTCGTGCAGGCGCGAGATGTGGAGGTCGGTGCGCTGGTTCAGCACCTGGTTGATGACGGCAAGGCCCACCGCACCGCCGAGATTGCGCGTCAGGTTGAACAGGCCCGAGGCGTTCTTCACCCGCTCCGGCGCCAGCGTCCCGAGCGCGATCGTGTTGGTCGGCACTATCACCAGCATCAAGCCGGCTCCGCGCAAAATCTGCGGCAGCAGCAATTCGTAAAAATCATACTCTTTCGTCATCCAGGTCATCTGGTACGAGCCGAGCGCGAACAGCACCAGACCGATCGCGATCAAATAGCGCACGTCGTATTTCGCCATCAGCCGCCCCACGATCGGGGCGGTGAGGAACATGGCGATACCAGAGACGAACATGGTCTCACCGATCATCATCGGGCTGTAGCCGCGCACTTCGGCGAGGTAACGCGGATACATGTAGGTGAGCCCGTAAAGGCCGATGCCGACGCAGAACGAGATCAGGCAGCAGAGGCTGAAATTGCGGTCGGCGAAGGTCCTGAGGTCGACGATCGGCTCTCGCACGCTGAGCACGCGCCAGAAGAAGGCGATCGCCGAGATCGCACAGATCGCCGCGCACACCGCAACCGAGGTGTCTTCCAGCCATTGCGACTGCGGCCCCTCTTCCAGCACATATTCGAGCGTGCCGAGGAAGCCGGCCATGAACAGCAGGCCCCACCAGTCGAAATGCTCGAGCAGCGCGAAATTCGGCTTGTCAAAATCGCACAGCGCCCACACGCCGATGGTGATGCCGATGCCGGGAACGATGTTGATGAAGAACAGCCAGTGCCATGACATCGTGTCTGTAATGAAACCACCGACTGTCGGCCCGATCGTCGGCGCCAGTGTCGCGACCAGGCCGATGATCGGAGCGACGATATGGATTTTCGAACGCGGGAACACCGTATAGGCGGATGCGAACACGGTCGGGATCATGCCCGCGCCCAAAAAACCCTGGATCGCGCGCCACACGATCATCTGCTCGATTGTCGAGGCAAAACCGCAGAACAAGCTTGCGACGGTGAAGCCGGAAGCGGAAATCGCAAACAGCAAACGTGTGCCGAACGCGCGCGACAGGAAGCCGGATAGTGGGATCGCGATCACCTCGGCGATCAGGTACGAGGTCTGTACCCACGATACTTCGCTGGAGCTGGCCGAAAGGCCGGCTTGTATCTGCTGCAGCGACGCCGAGACGACCTGGATGTCCAGGATCGACATGAACATCCCGAACACCATGAAGAGAAACGCAAACAGCCGTCGCGGCGGGATGCGCTCGTCGACTGCTGTGTTCATCAGCGAGGGCGATGCGGTGGTGGCGTCGGCCATGATCAGCTCGGCACAGGCGCCGGGCGTTTCGCCCGGAGCTCGAGGAAATAAATTATTGCGGTTGAACCGTCGCGGGCGCGTCGAGATCGGCTTCGCTGTCCGCGTCGGCCGCGCCCTCGCGGGTGTCGACGGTGGTGTAGACCGACATGCCGGCGCGCAGCAGGTTCTGCTTCGCGACTTCCTTCGGCACGCGAATACGAACCGGCAGCCGCTGCACGATCTTGGTGAAATTGCCGGTGGCGTTGTCCGGCGGCAGCAACGTGAACACCGATCCCGCCGCCGGTGAAATGCTGTCGACCACGCCGGCGAACTTGCGGTGACCGTAGGCGTCGACCGAGATCTTCACCGGCTGGCCGGGACGGATGCGCTTGAGCTGGGTTTCCTTGTAATTGGCGTCGATGAAGACGTCGTTGAGCGGCACCACATTGGCGAGCCGCTGCCCGGCCTGGATGAAATCGCCGGCATTGACGAGCCGATTCGAGAAGGTGCCGTCGACGGGCGCGCGCACCGAGGTGAAGGCAAGGTCGCGCTCCGCCTTGGCAAGCTGGCTCTGCAATTCCACGAGCTGCGCGCGCGCCTCGGCCTGCTGCGCCTTCGTCACCTCGACATTGTCGCGCGCGGCGTCATGGGCTGCCTGCGCCGATTTCACCGCGGCGAGGCTCTGGTCGCGGCCGGCCTCGGAGACCTCGAAGGCGGCGCGTGAGGCAAAGCCCTTGGTGCTCAGCGCCTGCTGGCGATCGAAGTCGAGGCCGGCGCGCTTCATCGCCGCTTCCGCGGAAGCGAGCTGCGCCCTTGTCTGCTCGACGGCGCTTTCGAGCGCCGTGACCTGACGGCCGATGCGGTCGATGGTGGCCTGCTGGGTCGCGATCTTGCTGCGCGCGGCTTCCACCGCGATGCGATAGTCGCCGTCGTCGATCCTGAAGATCACGTCGCCGGCGCGAACGAGCGAATTGTCGCGAGGCAGGATAGCCGCGACATGGCCCGATACCCGGGCGCCCAGCGTGGTGTTATTGGCGCGAACGTAAGCGTCGTCCGTCGAGACATAGAAGCGTCCGACGAGAACGAAGTAGACTCCATAAGCGGCGGCCGCGAGCGCGAGCAAGCCGAGCACGCCGATCATGACGAACTTGCGCTTGCCCGGTTTCGCCGCCGATGCATCGACGGACGCCACGGCCGGCTTTTCGGTTGCGGGAGCGCCGGGCGGCTCCGCGGGATGACGCCTGGTTTCTTCCGCGACGTAAGTCCGCAACTGATCGGCGAGCTGAGAACTGGCCTCAGGCGCGGCTTCGTCCTCAGCCCCGTCCGGTTCGGCGCGAACGACGCGTGCGGCCTGGTCTCTCGCTGCGGCCATTAACGGGGCCTCCCCATTTCAAAATGTCGCGATGCATGAAGCCACGAAACCGGCCGCATTGGCGCCTTTAGTTCCAAAATACCATTGACCGAACGGTTCGGTCAAGCTAGATTGCTACCATACTGACCATAAAGCGAGAAGCGACCTCCCGCTATATCCCGGGTTGAATTCCTTCGCGAGAGGATAAACCAATGGTTGCATCCACAGCAAACACGCTTCATCCGTTAGGCGAGGAGGAGAGTTCGAAGCGCCGCCAGATTTTGGACGGCGCGCGACAGGTGTTCATGGATCTGGGCTTTGATGGGGCCAGCATGAACGAGATCGCGCGGTCGGCCGGCGTCTCCAAAGGCACGCTTTATGTTTACTTCGCCGACAAGAGCCGGCTGTTCGAGGCCATCGTCGAGGACGAAGCGCTCGAAAAAAGCAAGATTGAATACAATCTCGATCCCAAACGCGATGTCGAAACCACGCTGCGCGAATTCGGCCGAACCTATATCGGTTCGATCTGCCGGCCGGGCGGCGGTTCGTCGATCCGCACGGTCATGGCAATCGCCGAACGGATGCCGGAGGTCGGGCGCCAGTTCTACGAGAACGTACTGGCAAAGACGATCAGGCGCCTCGCCGAGTACCTACAGTCGCATGTCCGGTCGAACGATCTTGCGATCGACGATTGCGGCCTCGCCGCCGCGCAATTCCTGCAGATGTGCCAGGCGACGCTGTTTCTGCCGTTCGTGTTTCAGGCCGAGCCGGCGCCGTCGGCGGAGCGCATCGCGCAGGTGGTGGACAGCGCGACGCGGATGTTTCTGACAATGTATCGGGCGAAGCCGGCGTAGAGCGGCCTCCCCTTTCCCATCACGTCCTAAAACCTGTACGTCGCGCTTCCCAGCACGGTGCGGCCGATGCCGAAGAAGCAGTCGCCGCGGGCGAGGCAGGTGGTGACATGGCGCTTGTCGGCAAGGTTGCTGGCGTTGACCTGAAAACGCCACGGGCCGGTCTCGTAGCGGATCATCGCGTCGAACAGTGTGTAATCAGGCGTCTGGAGTTTGTCGGCGCCGTCCCAGGATTCGCCGATGTAGCGCACGCCGCCGCCGATCGTGACGCCCTGCAGACCGAGCGCGGTGAGACGGTACTTCGCCCATAGCGAGGCCTGGTGTTCGGGAACGGTTTCGACACGCTTGCCGGCATTGTCGCCGCTTTCAATCACCGCGTTGAGATAGGAATAGGCGCCGATCAGATCGAGGTCCGGCGTCACACGGCTGATCACCTCGAGCTCGGCGCCGCGAATGCGTACCTGCCCGGTTTGGACCGAGAGCAGAGCGCCGTCGGGACTGCTTGCCAGCCGGTTCTTCTCGGTGGTGTCGAAGATCGCACCGTTGATCGCCGTGCCGGGCATTGGATTGTACTTGAAGCCCAGCTCCACCATTTCGCCCTGCTGCGCCTTGCAGGTGCCGCCGACGCAGATGCCGGAGCCGAAGATCGGAGTGAAGGATTGCGCATAGGTGACATAGGGCGTCAGGCCGAACGGCAATTCGTACATCAGTCCCGCGCGGCCGGTGGTCGCCCTGGTGTCCTCACTCGGCGATCCCTGCACATTATTGCCGACGAAATCCTGACGAACGCCGAGAACGGCCAGCCACGGTCCGAGTCGCATCTGGTCCTGCGCATAAAGCCCAAGCTGGCTTTGCCGCAGGTCAGGCTCGGGCGAAAGCACTGGTGGGGTCACAGCCGTATAAACCGGGGCGTAGAGATCGAACGGTGTGGTGTCGTAGCCTGAGCCGGATCGCGCGCGCTCCTTGAGAATGCGGTAGTCGAGGCCGACCAGCGCCTTATGGAGCACCGGGCCGGTGCCGAATTTCAGCTCGACATTGCTGTCCGAGGTCAAACTATCCTTGCTGGTTTCGCGGCTGGAGATAAACCGCTCCACGGTGCGCCGCGTTGGATCGAGAAACGGAAAATTCGGATTTGGCGGATCGTACGGATCGCCATAGACGTTCGGATAGGCCAACCTGTAAATGCCTTCGACATGCGCGAAGCGAACGTTCTGCCGGATCTTCACGGCGTTGTTGACGCTATGCTCGAACAGGCTGGAGACCGCGCCGGTCTCGGTCTGGTACTTCTCGAAGTTCGGATCGCTGGCAAAGCGCCGCACCGGGATCAGGCCGTTCGGCCCGGGATACAGCGTGCCCTCATGCGGCAGGAATGCCGTGGAAACGCCGCTGCTGTCCTTCTGATAGGTGCCGAGCACCGTCCAGCTGGTGTTGTTGGTCGGCCGCCAGGTGAGCGACGGCGCCAGTACGATGCGGTCGTCCGGCACGTAATCGGTTTGCGTGCCGCTGTCGCGGAATACGCCGATGAACCGATACAGCCACTCGCCGTCCTTGGTCAGCTTGCCGGTCGAATCGAGCTGCACCTGCTTGCGGTTGAAACTCCCGAACTGCACGCCGATTTCGTTGAAGCTTTCCGCCTGCGGACGCTTCGAGATCAGGTTCAACAGGCCGGCCGTCGAGGTGTCGCCATAGAGCACCGATGCCGGGCCGCGCAGCACCTCGATGCGCGAGAGCGTGTAGGGCTCGGGCCGCCATTCGTTGAACTGCCACGTGTTCACCATGCGGGTGCCGTCGAGATAGATGTTTGGATCCTGGCCGCGAATGCGCGGATAGTCGCCGCGCGAATCCGGGCCATAGGCGTCGGCAAACACGCCGGGCACGTAGCGCAGCGATTCCTGCACGGTGACCGCGCCCTGGTCGGTGACGCGGTCGGCGGTAACCACCGTGATCGATTGCGGCGTTTCACGCAGCGGCGTGTCGGTCTTGGTGCCGGTGCCGCTCTGGTTGGCGAGATAGCCGCGCACCGGGCCGGTCCCCGTTTCCGCGCGCGCTCCTGCTGCAGCCGCGGCATCTGAAGTCACCGCCCCGCGCTGGGCCGTGCGACGGCTCGCTGCCGATGCGGCTTGCCGTCTGGATGCGGGACGCGACCGCGCGGCCTGCGGACGTGAGGGCTGGTCGACGACGACAGCCGGCAATTCGCGCGTGGACGATTGAGCTTCCGCCGGCGTTACGTCAATCATCGCGGCGAGCATCGGCAGCGCGGCGCCGAGCCATCCCGCGGTCTTCAAACTTGCAGTCATTTCCAGTCCTCATCGCTTCGCGCGGGACCAGTAACAAGCGTGACCACTGCGATGAAGTGCGAGAAAGATACAACGGCGGGTCAATCACGCGTTTAGAATTAGTATTGCTCCAGTCTGCTCGAATAACGGTCATCAAAGAGGATTTAGAATTAGTCTTGATCTAAGCAAACAATGTAGCAGTTGTGGAGGAATTGGCGATATGTGGCTTTCGCGCGAGTACGCTGGATGCATCGTTGTTGTCGCCATCAACCGATGAAACAACGAGCGAGCGAATCGCCCATCATGCTGTGGCGCGCGCAGGAACCGGCCAAGGGGACAAATGATGTGGTCGCGCGTCACGATCGCGCCAACAAGAAGGCGGTGGCCTGGGAACCAAAGTCCGCTGGATAGTTTATCCCCGCTTTCCCGCTCGGAGGGTAGGGATGATGTCCGTAAAGAGCGCACTTCTTTGGACGACCGGCGTTCCGCTATCGATCATTCTGCTGCTCGCACTCTTCTTGCATCCCGGCTGACGCGTCGTTAGCGACGCCAGATGCGGGGCTCTTTGGCATGAGCGCCGCCCGCCGCCACGTCAACCGGCGCGGGACTTCGGTGCAGCCCGCCAGAACGGCGGGAGCACCATCACACGCTGGGGGTATTGATGACGACGGGTTGCCCATCCCTGACTGGTCTCTATCACAAACTGCGCGACGCCTGGTCGGCGGAGACGAGCAGCCAGTGGCGTCCCGACAATCCCGCTGCGGGACAATGCTCGGTGACAGCGCTGGTGGTGCAAGCCCAACTGGGCGGCGAAATTCTGAAAACCGACGTCAACGGCGCCTGGCACTTCTACAATGAGATCGACGGGCGGCGCGTCGATTTCACGATGAGCCAGTTCGACAGCCCAATCGGGTATGATGACCTGCCAAGCAACCGGCGGGAGGCGCTCGATGATACCTCCATGAAGCAATATGAATTGCTTTTAGGGCGGATTCGATCAGTTGACTGACCTTGCGGAACCGGTCACGCGTGTCCCGGGCGCGGTGCAGCGCGCAGCGCTGCGTCGCAGAACCGGGACCCATTATCGCGCGGCAGGGTAGTAGGCCCCGGCTCTGCGGCGCACCACTTCGTGGCGCACCGCGTCCCGGGGCATGAAGCCATCGCGGTGAAGAATGTTGACGCCAGATGACCCGCATCGCCTTCATTCTCGTCTTGCTCTTCACCGCGCCATGGGAGGAAGCCGAGATCGTTGAGGTGAAGGATCGCGGCCCGGTCGATTTGGCGCCGTTTAATTGTCAGGGCGTCACCCGCAGCAGCGTCATCAGCCGGGTCTGCTACGACCGCGAGAGCCGGCACTTGCTGGTCGAGCGCCGCGCGGCCTATCATCAATATTGCAACGTGCCGCAGGACGTGCGCGATGCGCTCCTGAACGCGCCATCGATGGGCCGGTACTTCCACGCAACCGTTGAGACGGCCGCGCGCGAAGGCAACCGGCCTTACGACTGCCGGCCCGGCAAAGCGCCGTCATATCAGTGACGTCCCGCCTGCCCATTGTGGGCCGCGTGTCCTCGCGCCTCCGTGATTTGACAATTCATCTACTTTTGTCAAATTCGTCAAATGGCCCCGCGCACCCGCATTCTCGATGCCGCGATGCTGGTGTTTCGCCGGCACGGTTTTCGGCGCTCGTCGATCGAACAGGCGGCGGAAGCCGCCGGGCTGACGCGGCAGGCGCTCTACCATCATTTCAAATCCAAGGAAGCGCTGTTTCGCGCCGTCATCGAACGGCTGCATGAGGAAGCGCTCGCCGCCGAAATCGCCGCGGCAGGCGCCGCCGAGAAGCAAGGCGGCAGCCTCGCCGATATTCTCGTCGCATCGGTCTCCGCCAAGCTCGGGCAATTGGCCGCTTCGCTCGACGGCTCGCCGCATGTCGAGGAGCTATTCTCCGAGCATCTCCTGCAGGCGCGCGACCTCTATCAGAAATATGCCGCCGCCTATGCGGATCAGCTCGACACGACGATCACACGCGTTTGCCGCAAGCAGGGCCTCGCTCTCAACGCCGGCATGACGCCACGCGATCTTGCGCGATGCGTCGAGATGGCGGTCAACGGCGCCAAATCCGCCTACCCCGCGATGCAGCCGGCCGGCCCCTTCCTGAAGGATCTGGAAATCATGTTGCGCACGCTGATCGCCGGGGCCGTCGGCCCGGCGAAGCCGCCGCGCGGGGCCAAACCGAAGCCAGCCAAGAAAACCGACCAGAAAGCCGACAAGAAATCCACCCGCAAACCTGGAGATCGCAGATGAGCACCATGACGATCAACGGCAAGCTCGCTTCCCTCCCCGACGATCCCGATGCGCTGCTGGTCGACGTCGTGCGCGATGCGCTCGACCTCACCGGCACCAAGCTTGTGTGCGGGGCCGGCGTCTGCGGCGCCTGTACGGTGCTGGTCGACGGCGAGCCTGCCGTGAGTTGCCTGATGCCGGCTCGATCAGCCGCGGATCGAAACGTGACCACGGTCGAAGGCATCGGCGCGGAAAAACTTCACCCGGTGCAGAAGGCCTTCATGGCGCACGACGCCCTGCAATGCGGTTTCTGCACGCCGGGCTTCATCGTCGAGGCCGCGGCGTTTCACGATTCCTGGCGCGCGGCGAAGGGAACGGCGGTACCGTCGCGCGAGGAAATCGGCGCGGCGCTGTCGGGACATCTCTGCCGCTGCGGCGCCTATGACGGCATCTTCCGCGCCGTGGCCGACGCCTGCGCCGGCCGCTTCGACGGCGAGGAGTTCGTTCCGCCGCGCATGGAAGCCCGTGACAAGGTGACGGGATCGGCGAAGTATACCGTCGACATCCATCATGACGGCCAGCTCGAAGGCTTGATCCTGCGCTCGCCGTTCGCGCATGCGCGCATCGGTGAGCTCGATCTCACCGCCGCCCGCGCCATGCTGGGTGTGAGCGCGGCGATCTCGCTGCTCGGCGACGACCGGATCGTTCGCTTCGTCGGCGAACCGATCGCGGCGGTCGCGGCCAGAGATCGCAAGACGGCGCTCGCCGCCATCGCTGCCATCAACCTCGTAAGCGAACGCCTGCCGTCGGTGATCGGGCTCGATGAAGCGCGCAGGCCCGATGCGCCCGTCGTGTTCGAAAAATCCACGCGCAAGAAGGCCGGCAACGTCTCCGAAGGCGCCGGTGCGCCGGCTACCTGGAAAGGCAACATCCGCGGTCCCTCGGCAGCGTTCTCCAAGAAGCCGAAGAAGGTGCGAAGCTGGATCGACAGCGCGCGCTCGGCGAACAGCCCGCTGCTGGTGGAGGGCACCTTCCGCACCGGCACGCAACAGCATGCCTGCCTCGAGCCGCATGCGGCGGTCGCGCGTTTCGAAGACGACCGGCTCACCGTGCATGTCTCGACGCAAGCCGTGTTTCACCTGATGGAGCTGATCGCCAAGCGCTACAAGCTCGACCACGACAAGGTGCGCGTGATTGCCGATCATGTCGGCGGCGGCTTTGGTTCGAAGGCTGCGCTTGGCGTGGAAACTACCACCGCGATCGAACTGGCACGCGAGGCCAAGGCGCCGGTGCGCGTTGCCTACGATCGGCACGAGGAGCTTTCGGTCACCGGTTATCGACCGGCGGCGGAGATGAAGGTTGCACTGCTGCCGTCCGACCAGGGTGAATTGAAGGCGCTCTCGTTCATCGCTTATGCCGATACAGGAGCTGCGACCAATTCAACCATCGCGGCACTGGCGCGCCTGATTTATCCGGCGGAAGGAAAGGAGCTCGCCGATTTCGACGTCATCAGCAATTTGCCGGCTGGTGCGCCCTTCCGCGGTCCCGGCGGGCCGCCGATGGCGTTTGCGTTGGAGCAGGCGATCGATGAAGCGGCGGTGCGCATGAATATCGATCCGATTGCGCTGCGCAAGCGCTGGGATCCCGATCCCAACCGCCAGCGGCTCTACGATTGGGCTTCGAGCCTCGAGGTCTGGCGCAACCGCAAGCCGGTCGTCGCGCAAAGCGGACGTTATCGCCGCGGCGTCGGCGTCGCCACCGGCTACTGGCTCTATCTGTGGCAGCCCGGCTCCAAGGTCGAAGTAGCTGTGAAGGGCGGACGCCTGATCGCGAGTACCGCGACGCAGGATATCGGCACCGGCACCCGCACCGTGATCGCCAGTACACTCGCACGCGAGTTCGGGCTGGAGCCGCATGAGGTCGAGGTCCGGATCGGCGATTCAAAGCTGCCGGAAGGGCCGGGCTCGGGCGGCAGCCGTGTCACGGCTTCCGTGATCCCGCCGATGCTGCTGGCGATCGAGCAGTTGAAAGCCGCGATCCAGCAGAACGCAAAACGGCAGCCGGTCCCCGGCTCCAACGCGCCGTGGCGCGAAATGCTCGCAGCGTCACCCGACCTCGCCGTATCAGGCGTGCGGCCGGAAGATTCCAGGCAGATGGCGCCGGGCATCCAGTCGCCGCTCAAGCAGGCCGGCTTCATGGGTTGGATCTTCGGCTGGATGATGCGGCGCTTCTCCAATCTTGCGATCGGTGCCGGCGTGCCGAGTTCGGTGCAAGTTGTCGAAGTCGAAATCGATACCTGGCTCGGCCATGTCAGCGTCGTCAACGTCCACACCGGCATCGCGGTCGGCAAGATCGCAGCGCCGGCCCTGGCGCGAAGCCAGGCCACCGGCGCAGTCATTCAAGGCATCGGCTACGCGCTCTATGAAGCACGCGAGGTCGATTCCCGCACCGGCGACGTGCTCAGCGGCGGCATGGAGGACTATCGCATTCCCGGCATTGCGGACACGCCCATGATCGACGTGCATTTCGACCAGCGCGGATTCGATCACGTGCTCGGCGGCAGTGTCGGCATCGGCGAGGTCGCAACCGTGCCGACTTCGCCCGCGGTCGCCAATGCCATTCACCACGCGACAGGCGTTCGGCTGACCGAGTTGCCGATCCGCCCCGACCGTCTCGTCGCTGCGCTCAAAAGGAGGGCCGCCGCATGACAGCATCAGCCATGACTTCGACGCAAGCCGGCGAATTCCGCGCCGCCGGCACCGACCTCTCCGAGCGGCGCCGCAGCGGCGTCTCGACGAGGCCGTTGATCGATATTGCCGCCGCACCAGACATGATCGGGATGCATTGGGGCGCCGATGGCAGTTTGCGCCTCGGCGCCTTGACCACCATTGCCGCCATCGCCGCCGATGCACGCGTCTCTGCGGCGTATCCGGGCATCGCCGCATCCGCGCAAGGGTTGGCAACGCCGCAGGTCCGTCACTTCGCCACCCTCGGCGGCAATCTCGCGCAACGTTCGCGCTGCTGGTATTATCGAAATCCGCACATCGCCTGTCTCAGGAAGGGCGGACCGGATTGTCCCGCGCGGTCCGGCAATCATCTCTACCACGTCGCGTTCGACCTCGGCCCCTGCGTGGCGCCGCACCCCTCGACGATGGCCGCGGCACTGCTTGCCTATGATGCGAAAGTGATGACCGATCAACGGAGCGCCCTGACGATCGGCGAGCTCCTCGGCGACGGCCGCAACGGCGGCTCCGACAACGCGCTGCAGCCGGGCGAGATGATCAGGAGCATCGAGCTTTCTTCACCGCTGCAAGGCGAGCGCGCGCTCTACAAGCGCGCGATCAGCCGCACCCATGCCGAATGGCCGCTGGTCGAAGTCTGCGCCCGCGCCGTGGTAAAGGACGGCGCATTCCAGTTCGTCCGCCTGGCCGCCGGCGGCATCGCCCCGGTGCCGCTACGGCTCGCGGCTGCGGAAGCGGCGGTGCAGGGCAACGCGGCCAGCGCAGCGAATATCGCTAGCGCCGCCGAGCAGGCGACGGCAGGCGCCAAGCCGCTGCCGATGACGGGCTACAAGCTCGATCTGCTGAAGGGCGTAGTGCGGGATTTGCTGGAGAAGATTGCAGAGTGAGCGTGAAGACCTCGTAGGATAGGTAGAGCGAAGCGAAACCCATCGTTGCGCACGCCGGCATTGATGGGTATCGCTTCGCTCCACCCATCCAACGCGTTGGGCAGTTCGCTCAACGCTAATGATGATCCTCGTGCTCGTCTTCCTCGTTGACCTTGCTGCGGCCCCCGAACCAGCGCGACCAGGGTTTTTTGCTGCTGAGCGAGCCCGTCGAATACGGATCGCGCGACGCGTAAGGGTTACGCTGGGCGCGCGCGGCGACCTGTTCGCCTGATACCGCGGCGGGCTGACAGATGGTGCGGCGGGAAGGACGGCGCATCAGGTCGACGTGAATGTGATCCTCGTGGTGGGAGTTGGAGCCCGGCGCCAGCACGGTGTTGAACTGCTGACAGGCGGCCGCCTGCACGTCGCGCAGAAAACCCTGCTCTTCCGGCACGCCGCGCCAGCCGCCCTTGACCGTGATGCGCCTGCCGTCGGCAAGCGTGAAGGCTGCGATGTCGAGCGCATTGCCGAACGCGTGCTCGGAAATATGCGCATGCGGATTGCCGTTCATGCCGCGGCAGGAATAAGCGGAGATCTGCTTGATCTCGACGACGCGCACGCCGAACCAGCGCATCGCCGCCGGCTGCACGGAATCGGTGAGCCAGCGGTCGAGCGCGGAGACGATCGGACACGCCAGCGTCGCCGCCGGCTTCATCGAGACCTGACCGAAGGCACTGACGGAATTGCCTTGCGCAGGACCGAGCCGCGGCGCAGCCGGCGATGGCGAATGGGATGGCGGATACGGCGCAGAAGACGGCGCGGTGTAACGGTCGCGCGGTGGATAGGATGGTGGCGCCGCATAACCGCCGCCGTGCGGCGTCGGCACGCCTTCGGGCGGCAGATCGATATCATCCTGCTGCGAGGCGACACCCGGCGCGGAGAGCGAGATCGGACCGTTCGACGGCGCGGCGTAGTTCGGCTGGCGCGGCGCCGGATCCGGATAGTTTCCTGAATGGCTCCCAGAATAGTTCCCTTGGGGCGGAGTCGCCGCCGGGGCGCGCGCGATCGGCCAGCGCGGCTGATTGCCGATATTGGCGGGCGGCCGCAGGCTTTGGTCGGCAAAGCCGAAAGAGGTGATGTTTTCGCCGAGCGCCGCCACTTTCAGCGGATATTCCGCGCCGCACACGCCGGGACCGGAGATCGGATCGATCCGGACCAGCTCGGGGCTCTCCTTGACCGCGCCGGACTTCAGGCATGCGACCTCGGCCTCGGTACGCCACGGTTCGCGCTCGGCGGACTGAAAAAATCCGCGGCCACAACCCGCTAGCGAGACGAGGACGAAGGAGCCGACGAGATACAAACGAACTCCGCGCGTCATCCCGCGCACGTTCAACCAATTTATTTAAAGACTCTTCAACATGTTGATTTAACGATTTTTTTACCACGTTCGCGGGGCCGCCGGCGGTGGAGAGTCCGTGGATGGACAGCGGCGCTGACTTTTGGGTTGGGAACGCTTTGCTAACCTTAAGTGTTAGGTGCGGGCAGACGTGAACCCAGGGAGCCTTCCCAATGGATTTCGTAAGTCCTCTCGTCAGCAGACTTGGCGTTGTAACCGCGTATGTTGCAATCGCCTTCGTCGGCGCGATTGTGCTTGGCTTGTTCTAGACTTCCGCGTCCAGACAATGGATCCGAACGCCCGGTGACCAAGTCACCGGGCGTTTTCGCGAGCCATTCACGAGCGCGGGTCGGCAGACACCATCACCAGGCCGTCGGCGCGGCGCATGATGCGGCTCCAATTGTTACCGGAGCAGTAGAAGCGGAGAAGCGCACAGGCCTCGACGCGAAGCGTATTGCCCCCCGTCATCGACATCGTGCCGTAATACGTCTCGCCGCTGTCCTGGCTGTAGACGCGGCCGGTCCATTGCCTTTCCGCCTTCGGCTTCATGTTGATCAGGATAGCCTCACCCTTCTCGTTCGACGATGAATTGAGCACATAGCCGCATAGCGCACCGCCGCATTCTCCGATCCGCACCCTTCCCTTGCCTTCGGTCTGCCAGTCGCCGATCGGCGAATCCGATGGTTCATCCTCGGCCTGACGCGAGACGCGTTCAGCCTGTAGCGCAGGCCGCACAGTTACGACCGGTTTCGCAGGCGGTGGCGGCGGCGGCAACGCAATCGAAGCCTGCTGAGCCGGCGGGGGCGCAGGCGGCGGAGTTGGCGGAGGCGGCGGCGCCGCGACGATTTGCGTCATCGATGCGGCCGGGGTGTAGACGGCCGGCGGTGGTGCGGTGACGATGGTCTTGGGGGCCGCCGCTGGCGCCGCAGGCGGCGAAACCGTCTGTGGTGCAGGCTTCGCCGGCACGGCCCCATCGCGATCATCGTCATGGCGGTCGCGTTTGTGGCGCCAGTTGAGGCTTCTGGAAACCGACGTCGAGGCACAGGACGTCGAACGGCAGTGCCTGGAGGATTCGACGTGCACCCGATGGCCGCCGATCTTGAATGAAATCGCGCCGGCATGGGCTGAAGAACCAAGCAGCATCAGCAAGGCGAGAAAACAAAGCTGTTTCATCGAAGCCTCCCGCGGGTGATCGCGGAAAAACTAGTCGCGGGGAACTTCGGCTGGATGTGATTTGAATCACCGAGCCACTTCGGCGCTGCCCAGCGCGTTTTCAAGCGAAGTGGACGCCGGTTCGCGTCAAGAAAGCGCATCAAAACAAGAATCTAGAGCCCGGTTCTGATTCAATCAGAACCGAAAAGGCTCTAGCGCTTCGTGATCTGCATCACAGAACGCGTCCCCGCGCCCGCGTAGGGTCTGCCCACATTCACCGCCACCCGCTCACAGGCCGCTCAGGAGGCTCTCATGAAGAAGCTGTACATCCTCGCCGCATTGTTGATGGCCACCACCTCGGCGCATGCGGGCGGCATTACCCTCCAGATCAACGGCGAGCGCATTCGTGTCGAATCGCCGCGCAACTGCAACGCCATTTCCTGCATCAAGATTACCGCGCCCGGCTATAACGGCACGCTCGGCAATATCGACCTCAAAGGGCTGGGCTCGAAGAGCAAGGACGACGATGAGGTCGTCGCGACCGCGCCGGCCAAACCCGCGACACCCGCTCCTGCACCCGCCCAGGCGGCCGCGCCGCAGCCTGCGGCTCCCGCGGCACCACCTGCAACGCCTGCGCCCGCTCAAACCACCGTCGCGGCCGCAACACCGGCGCAAACCGAAGTCGCACCGCCCGCTCCGCCTCCGCCCGCCCCGGTCGCCGCCGCGCCCGCGCCTGCATCGCAGCCGGCCGCGGCCGCAGCGCCCGCTACCGACTCGCCGATCGGCGTCTGGGCGACGGAAGAGAACAAGGGCAACGTGCGCATCGAGCAATGCGGCGGCAATCTGTGCGGCTATTCCGTCAACACCGGCGAAAGGATCCTGATCAACATGAAGCCGCAGGGCAGCAAGTGGACCGGCCGGATTCACGATCCCGACAGCGGCCGCAACTACGACTCGACGATCGCGCTGAAGGGTACCAGCTCACTGCGCGTCCAGGGCTGCGCCTTCGGCGGCATGTTCTGCGGCGGCCAGACCTGGAAACGCGTGAGCTGATACCAATCGTTAACCACGCTCGTCATTCCCGGACGTGGTGCGACACGAAGTGGTGCACCGCAGAGCCGGGGTCCACTATCTGCCGAGGCTTGGGTTCCGGTTCGGCGACGCAGCGCTGCCGGACGATGCTTCGCATCGCCGGGAGCGCGCTGCATCGCGCCCGCGACAAGAGTTAGCGGAACAACCGAAGCAGATTCTGAAGAAAGCCTACGCGCCCAGCCTTGGGCACCTCGACAGGCTGCGCGGCTATCGGCAACGCCACGCCGTCCGCACCATTTGCCGCCGCCATTGCGATCGGCCCGACATTTTCCAGAAACGCGCGCTCATAGCCGCGCGACAGCCGTTCGACGGCCTCAGTGAGCGGCAGCCAGTCCACCGCCTTCACGTCGCGCATCGGTACGCGCGTGGGCAGATCACCCGCCTCCATGCGCCAGTAATGCACCACCTTGGCGCCGCCGCGCGATTCATAGGCCAGCGTGCCCAGAAATTCATGCACGGCAACGTCGTGCCCGGTTTCTTCCATCACCTCGCGTTCGGCAGCGGCGCGCGGCGTCTCGCCGTCGTCGAGCTTGCCCTTTGGCAAGACCCATTCATTGCGCTTGCGCAGGCGCACCACGGCGATCAGCGGCGGCTCCGCCTGCCGCAACACGATTCCTCCCGCCGCCATGACAGGCGCTCTCGCCATCTATCTCTTCCCGCGTTTTCGCAACTGCGACTGCGACCGCGAGGATATAGAGGCAATAGCCCGGAGAATCGAGATTAAACCTGCGGCTTTCGCAACAGTCGTTCACCGGCGCGGATGCGCCCACCCTCCGCGACGTTGTCGCAAAATTCGAAGTTCTCCGGCGCCAGCACGATAATGGTCGAGCCGTGCTCGAACCAGCCGAGCTCGTCGCCCTTGCGCAC
This sequence comes from Bradyrhizobium sp. RDI18, assembly GCF_043203335.1. NCBI lineage: Bacteria > Pseudomonadati > Pseudomonadota > Alphaproteobacteria > Hyphomicrobiales > Nitrobacteraceae > Bradyrhizobium > Bradyrhizobium sp. RDI18. The sequence continues at coordinate 3,695,895 of NZ_JBICRN010000008.1, forward strand.
GGCCGCATCGCAGGGAAACACCATCGGTCCCCTGCTCTGTGCATTGAGCGTGCGATCCAGGAAATGCAACCGGATGCTGGCGACCAGAATCGCCGCGACCGGCACCAGCGTCAGTGCCTCGCCGGACGGCAGCCGTGCCTGCAGTAGCGCCCGCTCGTTCTTGCAGAACAGACGCTCGACCCGCTTCAACGCAATCGGATTGACGTTCCAGACGTCGCCATGGATGAACGTCACCTTCTCGATCCGGCAATCATACGGCGCATGAAAACGGTGATACATGCTGGACGTCAGCCTGAGCGTCAGGAAGCGGCCGTTGCGATGACTTTCCACCAGCGCGGGATCGCCGAGCAAATCCAGCAGCGAATAAGGCGCACCCTTGATCTGGAACAGCTCGGTATCGGCGATCTTGCCGAACGCGCCGATGATGCCGTCGGAAGGACTGGCCACAACCGATGGATCGGGATCTGCCGGCCGCAGCCCCGGGCGCAGCTCGCGCGTAAAACAATCGTGCAGGCTCTTGAATTCGGTCTTCCTCGCTTCCGACAAATCGAGATCGGAAAACAGCCGCCAGCAGCCAATCGAGGCATCGCGCACGAGCGGATTTTCGATCTTGCTGAACCAGCCCATGAAGCGGGTCAGCGCCGCCCGCGGGATGCGGTTGGTCAAAAGGAAGTTGAGGTCTTCCTGCTGGGTGAAGCGGGCGATCAGGCGCCGGATTGTCATCAATCTGTCAGCAGGATTGGCTAGCGCTTCAGGCATGGATTCGTCCCTTCCGATTCTCTCGCTGTCCGCCGCTGCGGTCGCTAGCGCCGCGGCAGTGTTCCCCAAATTGCAAGCGCGGCTGGCGCTGTCGCGCGCCAAACATCGCTCGCTGACCGGACATTCCAAAATGTCCAAGATGGTCGCGCGGCTGGTGCCGCATTACGAATTCGATATCGACGATTTCTTCGCGTCCGACGGCGCACCCAGCGATGTCGCCATGCAGCGGCAGGACGCCTTCTTCCGGCTCGCCTGCCTCTACGAGGAGCGCTACGCCAAGGGCCGGCAGATGACGGCCGAGGCCGCGACGCACATCTCCGACCTGCAGTTTACGGAAACCTACCGGGTGCCGTTCCAGTACAGCCGGCTGGTGCGCGAAAATCTCGGCACCGGCGCCTTCATGCAGTCTTCGGCCGGCGTCACCGTCACCGATGCCGACGGCAACATCTTCTACGACCTGACCGGCTCCTACGGCGTCAACATTTTCGGCAATGATTTTTACAAGGAGTGCATCACGGAAGCCGAAAAGCGCGCCCGCGCGCTGGGCCCTGTGCTCGGCCCCTATCACCCCGTCATCACCGACAACGTCCGCCGGCTGTGCGAGATTTCCGGCCTCGACGAAGTCTCGTTCCACATGTCCGGCACCGAAGCCGTCATGCAGGCGGTGCGGCTGGCGCGCTACCACACCAAGCGCACGCATCTGGTCCGTTTCGCCGGCGCCTATCACGGCTGGTGGGGCGACGTGCAGCCCGGCGTCGGCAATCCGGTTTCGCCGCACGAGACCTATACGCTCGCCGATATGTCGGAGCGCACGCTGCATGTGCTGCGCACGCGCAAGGACATCGCCTGCGTGCTGGTCAATCCCTTGCAGGCATTGCATCCGAACGCCAACGCGCCGGGCGATTCCGCACTCGTCGACAGTTCGCGGAAAGGCGCGTTCGATCGTGCGGCCTACACCGACTGGCTGAAGAAATTGCGCGAGGTCTGCACCGAGCGCGGCATCGTGCTGATCTTCGACGAAGTCTTCGTCGGCTTCCGCCTCGCCGCCGGCGGAGCCCAGGAATATTTCGGCGTCCGCGCCGACATGGTGACCTACGGCAAGAGCCTCGCCGGCGGCCTCCCCGTCGGCGTGGTCTGCGGCGCCGAGGACTTGATGCGGCGCTTCCGCGACGATCGCCCCGCCGACGTCTGCTTTGCCCGCGGCACCTTCAATTCGCATCCCTACGTGATGACGGCGATGGACGAATTCCTCAGCCGCCTCGCCAGCCCGAACTTCAATGCCGTCTACCAGGGACTCGACGAGACCTGGAACGGCCGCGCCAAAACGTTGAACGAGCGGCTGGCCGCGCAGGATCTGCCGGTCCGCGTCAGCAACATCTCCTCGATCTGGATGGTGCAATATACCGAGCCATCCCGCTATAACTGGATGCTGCAATACTACCTGCGCGCCGAAGGGCTGGCGCTGAGCTGGGTCGGCACCGGCCGGCTGATCTTCAGCCTCAACTACACGGATGCGGATTTCAATGAAGTCGCCGACCGCTTCGTCGCAGCGGCCGAGAAGATGAAGCGCGATGGCTGGTGGTGGCATGATGCTTCGCTGACCAACAAGGATATCAAGCGGCGGATTCTGAGAGAGATGCTGCGGAAGAAGTTCGGATAGTCTGCGCGCGTCAGCATTCGTCATGGTCGGATACCGGCCCCACCCGTCATTGCGAGGAGCATAGCGACGAAGCAATCCATCTATCCCCGTACGGAAAAGTGGATTGCTTCGCTTCGCTCGCAATGACAATCTCTCAACTGCCGCTCAAGAACGTAGATGGCCGGGACAAGCCCGGCCATGACGCCTTCGCTGGATCAAGCCGCAACAATCACGCGTGCTTGACGTGCTTCTCCAGACCCGGATCGATCAGCTCGCCCTTCATGAGAGCCAGCGGCGCCTTGTAGTACAGCTTCAGGTCGCTGAAGGGGTCGGTGAGGATCTTGGTCATCCAGACCAAACCGGTCTCGACGTCGCGGATGAAAAACAGATGGACGGTGCGGAACAACAGCCCGCCGATGCCGACCGCAAGCCAGATCTTGGCGACCTGCCGCATGAAGTCCGCAGACGACGTCCACGGCGTGAACAGGCCGAACAAGGTCGGGTCGAGATACAGGACCAGTGGCGATAGCGCCCAGATCGTCATCAGCACGACCTTGCGCTGCAGATTGTAGCCGACCTTGATCTCCTCCTTGTGCTCGTGGGTCGCCTGGTTGACGTGGTCATAGCCGCGCGGCTCGAAGAAGAAGTGACCGGCCTGCCGCGTCGTCATTGACACCAGCCAGCCGACCAGCGCCGACACCACGGGATCGAAGAACAGCATGGCATAAGCGAACAGGAAGCTCGCCGCGCTGACGAAGTGCAGCGACTGGTTGATGCGGCTGTGATGATAGTAGCGATGGTCGTCCCAGCGCTGGGTACGCAGTTCCTGCAGAAAGTTCTTGATCATGTTCTCCCCCAAATTCCGATGGGATCGGTCTACTGAGATTCGATGTCCGGCATGTGACATCATGATAATGACATGTGACAGTTCGCAGCGGCGCGATGGCGCAACGGCGATCAGGGCGCGTCAGGCAGCCGCGGCGACGTCGATTTTCCGAAAGCGCACCAGCGAGAAATGGCCGAGCGGCGGCACTAGGCGGCGCTCCGCCAGCTCCATGCCGCGCGCGCCCGCCAGCCATTGCGCATAGCGCGACCAGGCGAACTCGGCGGTGCGGAAGCCGAGCGGACGCACCACCGGCTGCAGCCGCTGCTCGATGAAGCGGCGCATCCCGGCGTCGGCGCTGACGCGGGTGAGGATGATGAGTTCGCCGCCCGGCCGCAGCACGCGGGCGAATTCGTCGAGCGCCTTTTCGGGGTTCGGCACCGCGGTGACGACATATTGCGCCATCACGACGTCGAAACAATCGTCGGGGAATTCGAGGTTTTCGGCGTCCATGACGGCGAGGCCCTCAACGTTCTTCAGGCCGAGTTCATCGACGCGCTTCTTCGCCTTTTGCAGCATCGCTTCCGAAATGTCGGTGCCGAAGATGCGCAGATGCGGCGCGTATAGCGGCAGCGAAATGCCGGTGCCAACGCCGACCTCGAGCACGCGGCCGCCGATCTTGTTGGTCGCCTGGATCGCCGCCTTGCGGCCCTTGCTGAACACGCCCCCGAACACGAGGTCGTAAACCGGCGCCCAGCGATCATACGCCTGCTCGACCGTTTCGCGGTCGAAATCCAGGGATCTGGTACCGTCAAGCTTGATGATGTCTGCCATGGTTAGTTCTGCCTTCTCGTCTCACGCGTATGACTTGTGTTGATGGTCGAACTTTTCGGTTAGCCCTGCACGGCGCTCGCGGCAGGCGCCCGGCGCACCGGCCGCAACACGCGACTCGGCTGCAGCGCGGTCAGATTGCCGAGGAACTGCCGCGCGCTGTTTTCCCAGGAGCGCGCCAGCGCAAAATTCCGGCAGGCCTCGCGCGACATCGGCAGCGCGCGCAAGCACGCGCTGCGTAGATCGGTGTCGAGCGCGCCGATCGGATGATCGGCAATGACGTCCTTCGGCCCGGTGACCGGGAATGCCGCGACCGGCGTGCCGCAGGCCAATGCCTCGAGCTGCACGACGCCGAACGTGTCGGTAAGGCTCGGAAACACGAAGACGTCGGCGGCGGCGAGATGCGCGGTCAACTCCGCGCCCTTCTTCTCGCCGAGGAAAACCGCGTCGGGATATTTTTGCGCGAGCTGCGCCTTCTGCGGTCCGTCGCCGACGACCACTTTCGATCCCGGCAGGTCGAGCGACAGAAACGCATCGAGATTCTTTTCCACCGCAACGCGGCCCATCGTCATGAAGATCGGCCGCGGCAGATCGAGCGCCGCCCGCGTATGCGGGTTGAACAATTCGGTGTCGACGCCGCGCGTCCAGAAGCCAAGTTTCCGAAAGCCCCGCGCGGCAAGTTCCTGCCGCAGCGATTCGGTGGCGACCATGACCGTGGAAGACGCGGCATGAAAGTGCCGCAGCACCGCATAGCCGACGGCGACCGGCAGCCCGGTGCGGACGGCGATATATTCGGGAAAGCGCGTCGTATAGGACGTGGTGAACGAAAGCTTGCGGCGCCGGCAATAGGCGCGCACCATCCAGCCGATCGGCCCCTCGGTTGCGATATGGATGGCGTCGGGCGCCGCCTCTTCGATCCGTCGCGCGATCTCGCGCCGGTTCGGCAGCGCGACGCGCAAGCCAGGATAGGTCGGCACGCCGAGGGAAGGAAATCCGTCTGGGGTGAGGAAGCTGATATCGGCATCGAGCGCCGAGGCGCTGCGCGCCAGCGACGTCAGCGTGCGGACGACACCGTTCACCTGCGGATGCCACGCATCGGTCGCAATCAATATCTTCATGTCCCGGACCCGAGATTAATGATTCTCAAATCCGACGTTCAGCCATGGATATTTCAAGCGTATGACGTCATCGATATGTAAGGATGTTTTTAAGTCCCCTCCACGCATTTTCGTGTAACGTGACAGCGAGATGACAGACCACAACGACAATTCTGTGCGATCCCGCCGCCGACGGAAGCGGAAGAGCTATGCGCTTCTGATCCTTGCCGCCGGCCTGCTCGCGTTCGGCGTCGCCGCGGGCACGCTGTATTACGTGCTGCGGCCGACGACGCTGCGGATTGCAGTCGGCCCTGCCGGCAGCGACGACCAGAAGCTGGTCCAGTTGATGGCGCAGACATTTGCGCGCGAGGGCAGCTCGGTGCGATTGGCGCCGATCACGACGGAAGGGGCGGTGGAGAGCATCGGCCTGTTCACGGACGGCAAGGCCGATCTCGCCGTCGCCCGCGGCGACCTGAACCTGCCGACGAATGCCGAGTCGGTTGCCATCCTGCGCAAGAATGTCGTCGTGCTGTGGGCCCCTTCCGGCCTTCCCGCCAAGGGCTCGAAGAAGCAGCCCACGCCCAAGATCAAGAGTCTCGATGAACTGGCCGGTCACCGTGTCGGCGTGATCGGGCGGACGCAGGCCAATGTCGCGCTGTTGCGCAGTATTCTAAAAGAGTCCGGCATCAATCCCGACAAGGTCACGATCAGCCAGTTCGCCACCAATCAGCTCGGTGAAATGGCGAAAGATCAGTCGGTCGACGCCTTCATGGCGGTCGGCCCGCTCAAGAGCAAGATCACCGTGGATGCGATCGCGGCCACGGCTGCTGCCCGCGGCGAGCCGAAATTCCTGCCGATCGAGGTTTCCGACGCGATCGCCAAGAAAAATCCGATCTACGAATCCGAGGAAATTCCCGCCAGCATCTTCGGCTCTTCGCCGCAGCGGCCGGAAGACAAGGTCGACACCGTTGCCGTCAACCACCTGATCATCGCGCCGAAGTCATTGTCGGATACGGCGGTCGCCGCCTTCGCCCGCCAACTCTTCACCAACCGCCAGCAGCTCGCGCGTGAATTGCCGACCGCCTCCCAGATCGAAAAGCCCGATACCGAAAAGGACGCAGCGCTGCCGGCGCATGCGGGCGCAGCCGCCTATATCGACGGCAACGAACGAACGTTCCTCGAAAAATACACCGACTACATCTGGTTCGCGGTGCTGATCCTGTCGGGCCTGGGCTCCGCCGGCGCCTGGTTCAAGCACTACTGGAACAGGAACGAACGCGAGCAATACACCGCCCATCGCGATCATCTGCTTGAGTTGATTTCCAGGGCGAGGAAGGCCGAAACGCCGGACGAGCTGGCCGAGATGCAAGCCGCGGCCGATGGCATGTTGCGCGAGGCGCTCGATTGCTACGACGACGGCACCGTCGAGGAAAGTGACCTCTCGGTCATCGCCCTCGCGCTCGAACAATTCCACCATGCGGTCGCCGACCGCCGTGCGGTCCTTGCCACCGGCCAAGCCGGCATGCCGCGAATGCGCGCTGGCCAGGCTTGATTGGTTAGGTGGGCATTTCCCCTTCGATTTAGATTTGCCGGCGCCGGACGTAATGCAGCGCTCTTACTTCTTTCCCTTCTCGAATGTCCGCCCCGACCTAACATTTGTTAGGTCAGCCGCCTGTTCTCCGTGCCACCGTCACGGAAAATTAAGACAGGCAGGGGACAATGAAGGATTATCAAACCCATTTGGAGAAGCTGCGCAAAGACGCGGCCGAATGCGCGCTTGTCAGGGACTTGGCTACCGACAAAGCGAAGCGCGAGATGTTCGACCAGCTTGCGCGGCATCTGGATCAACTAGCCGACGAGGTTGAGCGGGCCATGAATGCTCGAAAGACCGGCTAAAGGTAGTGGTGCGAGTATGCGGGCAAAAACGCTACTCGTTCTACTGGTTGTCACGGCGCTAGGGGCTTACATTGTAGGCCGCCACAGCAGTCCCGTGAACGACGCGGCAGGCGCGCAGCCGCAGCCTCCCGTGGCCAAGCCCGTTGCCTTAGCGGGCCCTGTATCACCGCCTTTGCCACGACCGAGACCCAAGCGCCCCTAACAATCCGTTCCACACCATCAAGGCCCTAGCCGAGAAGGCTACGCCTGATCGAAAGTTACAGGCAAAGGCAGGCGTCGCTTGCTGATCAAGCACGCGCATGTACGTGATGACGTGCTCCTCGTCATGCTCAGTGAGGGCTGGTCCTGTTGGCGCTACGTCAGCGAGCGCCTGAAGCTATGTGGCGCCTGAGAACCACTCGGATGCGGATGCCTGAAGAAGGCATCAAGGCTCACAGGTTCGCCGCTGTCTTGCCAAAGCAGCTTTTGACCGAGGCTAGCCGCCACCGCGATGCGGTGGTGCCCGCCGACCAACGTGCCGTCATGCGTTGCCTTGGCGATGATCTCACCGGTCTCGTTCACGATGTTTCTCATAGCCGAATAGCCCTGTCAGGATCGACTTCTGCCATTCAGCAATCAACTCGCGGCTTTCATGTCCGTTCCTATGCCCGCAATGGTGCGCAGCCGCCCAGTCATCGCCGCGGAAGCGGATCGCCTCCTATTGGGACGATCGGGAGCATGAGGGCGAGAGAACCCAGCTCGCCCTGGCCTCGGCTGGTGAGGGTAGAAGCCAGCGGTTATCAGCGGGTAGCCCTAGAACGCACCGGCTCTATGACGGCTGCATGACACAGGGATGTCGCAAATGCTGGCCGATCCTCGTTTTCAACATGAGTAAAACGTGGAGATCGATGTTACGCCGCGTGCGTGGAGAAGAGCACCTTTTGCTGCGCCAGTAATTCACGCGCGGCAACTGCCTAGATACTGCCATTTGTACTTGCTCTCTTCCCTTACTGACCGCGCGCCATCAAGCCGCGATCCTCCCTCACATCAGTCCGTTCGAAGAGGACCCCAACATTGAGCCAACGCACCGTTGGAATGCCGGAATTCAATGAATTGATCGATATGGCGCGGTTGCTGGTGAACTTGTGGGAAGCCGCGCAACGGCTGCCCGAAGGATCAGAGCGGCGGGAAGCATTCAGACAGATCAGTGGCTTCCAGAGGCGGGTGGCGGCATTGGTTACACGCGCCCTTTAGGCTTTCAGGGATGGGAGAAGGTGGCATAGGCGGCCTATGGCCGCCGTCTCTTAGAACGCCGATGCTTTGCATCGGCTATGGCGCCGGATGAAGGTGTTGCCTCCCAGAGATGAGCTCGCGGAGAGAACCCCTCGCCCGTTTCGAATGAGCTGACGCGCCGCGGATGCGCGCCTACCAGACCTCATTAGATTTGGCTGCGCCGCGCGCTCGTCCCGCTGGTTGGCGTCAGCGCCAATGGCGGCGATGATGACGATGGCCCCAATAGTGACGATGTCCCGCTCGTCGCCAGCCATAGCTCGTGTAGGGATTACCTGGCCCGTAATTCTGGCAATTTGCGTTCGGATAAAACTGGGCGCACCTCCCCGGATTGGGAATCACGTGCTGCGCCGATGCCGGATTGGCAGGAATGGATAAGAGTAACAAGGCAACGGCGCCAAATAAAAGCGTTGGTTTCGTCATGGCGGTCTCGCTTGTCTCTGGACTGCGACGCCAACGGCGCCAAATCCCAGGAGTTCCGATTTGAACCCATTGAAGCCCGACCTACGCGAGCAGATTGCGCCCGGCACGCCCACGGCCCGTCAATGAAACCTTAACGAAACAATTCCCTAACGCCACGAAACCATTTTGGCGATTTCGTGCAAATGTCCTGAAACGGTTCATCGGTACAGGTTTCCCCAACGACGCGCCGAACTGGTGCGACAAACAGGGGGACGATCATGTCCAATTCATTGATACTGAGCCGCTTCGCGGCCGCCGCTTTTGGCGCGCTGGCGATTGGCGCTACCGCATTTTCCACGCCCGCCACTGCGGCCCCGCTGCCGCTGTTTCCGTTTTTCCTGCCGCAGATCGAAGCGGCTCCGCCGCCGGTTGCGGCTGCACCCCAGGAGGAAGAGCGCTTCGAGCTGCCGGCACGCCTGCGCCGCCAGGTCGTGAACTACTACACCCGCGAGGCGCCGGGCACGATCATCATCGATACTCCCAACACCTATCTCTACCTCGTGCTCGGCAACGGCCAGGCGATGCGCTACGGCATCGGCATCGGCCGCGACGGCTTCACCTGGTCGGGCACCCAGACCATCACCCGCAAGGCCGAATGGCCGGCCTGGACCCCGCCCCCGCAAATGATTGCCCGCCAGCCCTATCTGCCGCGCCACATGGCGGGCGGCCCCGGCAACCCGCTCGGCGCCCGCGCGATGTATCTCGGCGGCACCATCTATCGCATCCACGGCACCAACGACCCCTCGACGATCGGAAGTCGCGTCTCCTCGGGCTGCCTCCGCCTCACCAACGAAGACGTCAAGGACCTCTATTCGCGGGTCAGCGTCGGCACCAAGGTGATCGTGCTGCCGATGACGGATCGCCGCGCCGATCTCGGCCGGACCATCCGCTGAGGCATTAGCTTTTCTTAATGCGAGAAGCGGCCCTGGCGTTCGCCGGGGCCGTTTTGCGTTGACCTGAGGTCGCGGCAATGTGCAGTGGCGTCCCCCTCGCCACCCCTGTAAAACGTCGTGGGGCGATTCATTGGGGTCCGGGGGACGATGCGTCTGCCGATGCGGGTCAAGACCATTGCGATCGCGCTTGCGGTCCTCATCGTGTCGTTTGCCGTCAGCCTGAAGGTGATGGACTTCGTCACGCCCCGCGCCACGAACAGCGCGCCCGCGCTCGCCGAATTGCCGCCGCTGCCGCCGGCCGCGCGCGCATCTACGGTGATGGCGCCGGTTGCGGTTGCGCTGTCGGCGATCCGCGATGCCGCCGATCGCGGCGCGCCGCGCACTTTCGCCGGCAAGGCCGACAATCCGATTTCGCAGATCCTGCAAAACGCCGACATCGGCTGGACCGCCTCGCGCGGGCCGATCGTAGCTACCGGCGCGCAGGACGTGCTGTCGCTGGCGACGCCGTTGACGGGCACACTGAACGTAACCGGCTCGCTGTCGGCGAAGGCGACGGGTGCGGTTGGCGAAGCACTCGGAAGCCTGCTCGGCGGCAACGTCTCCAAGCAGATCGGCAGCGTGAACATCAAGAACCTCAACGCCAGCGCCGAGATCAAGGGCAACGTCGTCATATCGGCGCGACCACAGATCGCCGCGAACTGGCGCATCGAGCCTAATCTCGCAGCGCAGGTCAATCTCGGCGACACCAGCCTCAGCGTGGCCGGCGCGCGCGTCAACGTGCCAGCGCAGGTGAAGCCGTTGATCGACCAGAACGTTGCCGAGCAAATCGCGCTGGTGCAGGCGCGCATGCGCAACGATCCGACCTTGGAACGGAACGCGCGGGTGCAGTGGGCCAAGGCCTGCCGTTCGATTCCGCTGCAGGGCACGACAGCCGGTTCGACGATGCCGGCGCTGTGGCTGGAATTGCGCCCCACCCGGGCGGTTGCCGCGCAGCCGCGCGTCGATGCTTCGAACCTGACACTGACGCTCGGCATCGAGGCCGAGACCCGGATCACACCGAGCGAAACCAAGCCGACCTGCCCGTTCCCCGCTACGATCGCCATGGTGCCACCGACGCCGGGACGGGTCGCGATCGGCGTGCCCATCGACATGTCGTTTACCGAGATCAACAAGATCGTGGAGGCGCAGTTCGCCGGGAAGACTTTTCCTGAAGACGGTTCGGGCGCGGTCGACGTCACCGTCAAGCGCGCCACCGTGGCCGCTTCCGGCGACCGCCTGCTGATCTCGCTTCTGGTCAGCGCCAGGGAAAAGACGAGCTTCTTGGGCCTCGACGGCGAGGCCAATGTGCATATCTGGGGCAAGCCGGTGCTCGATCAGGGCGAGCAGACGCTGCGGCTGACCGACATCGAACTCGCCATCGAGTCGGAGGCTGCCTTCGGGCTGTTGGGCGCCGCGGCGCGCGCGGCCATCCCGCACTTGCAGAGGACGCTGGCGGAGAAGGCTGTCGTCGACCTCAAGCCATTCGCCGGCAACGTACAGAAGAAGATTGCAGCAGCGATCGCCGATCTTCAGAAAAACGAGGACGGCCTGCGGGTCTCGGCCGAAATCAGCAAGCTGCGGCTCGCCGGCATCGCCTTCGATTCCAAAACGCTGCGCGTGATCGCCGAAGCGGAAGGCGCCATCAATGTCTACGTCAGCGCGCTGCCGGCGCTGTGATGTTGCAAATTGTAGGGTGGGCAAAGCGCAGCGTGCCCACCATCGCCAGCACAGTCTTGGATGGTGGGCACGGCGCAAGCGCCTTTGCCTATCCTACAAAGCGCAGCGTACCCACCATCACCAGCACAGTCTTGGATGGTGGGCACACCGCAAGCGCCTTTGCCTATCCTACAAAGCCACGCCCGACTACGAACCCTCGAACTTGAATGAGACTTTCAGCTTGGCGCGGTAGGCTTCCACCTTGCCTTGGGCATCAAGCTGCAAGTCTAGCTGGACCACTTCGGCAACACGAAGGTCCCGCAGGGTTTCTCCGGCGCGGCTGACCGCGCTAGCGGCGGCCTTCTCCCAGGAATCGCTGCTGGTGCCGATCAGCTCGATGACCTTGTAAACGCTGTCCGCCATGTCGTCCTCCCGTTGACGCAGGATCCATGCAAGGCAGAAGGCAGATGCTCCTGCCGCGATACAACCTATCATCGGGAAATGCGCGCAGATAGGCTGCGCTGCACCATTGCGCGAACGGGCATTTCCAAAATCAAATGGCCGGGCGGCATCACGCCGTCCGGCCATTTTGAGGAAGCCTGGTGTTTAAGACCGCGGCCTCATTCGGTCGAGTACTTGAACTCCGGCATCGCCTTGAGCTGATCCTTCGTCGCGCTGAATACGGCGTGATCCGGATACCACGGATTCTTCTTCGGTGCGGCAGGCGCCGTCGCAGCACCCGTCGTGCCGCCCGTGCCTCCGCCTGCGCCTGTGCGTGCCCCACCTGAAGCGGGCGCGGTCGCGGTGCCGGTGTAGGCAACCGGCTCATCAACGAACTTCACCTTGTCGATGGGCACCGCAACCAGGTGCTCGCCGACGCCGAGGAAGCCGCCGACACCGATCACGGCTGCTTTGATATCGCCGCTCTTGTCGGTCAGGAGATCGTTGATCGAGCCGAGGCTTTCGTTGCTATCGTTATACACGTTCAGGCCGACCATCTTGGAAGCCCGCCAGGTACCCTTGAACGACGAGGTATCGGTTGCAGCCGCAGGCGCGGCTGTCTTGGCGCTGTCAGTCGTTGCCGAAGGACTTTGCTGCGCAAAAGCTACACTCGCCAGCAACGCGGACGCCGCGATGCCGGCAACGGCAGTTTTCGTTAACATATCCGTTCTCCTCAGTTCAGAAACGCTTTGAGGAAAACCCGGCACTTCAACAAGTGTTCCACGCGTTTTCGCATGAAACACGCCGATCCGAGCGCATCAGAAGCCGCCCCAGTAAGGCGGCATACGGTAATAGCGATGCAGCTCGGCTTCCTTTGCGCGATCGCCCCAGTCGAAATCCTTGTCCGCACGGAATGACGGCGCGCGCCTCAACTCTTCATCGTCGATGTCGAGTTCGTAGGCTTCGAACTTCGTGTTGTAGCGAAGCCGTCCCCAGGGCAGCGGAATCAGATTGGCTCCGATGCCCAGAAACCCGCCAAAACTCAGGATTGCATACGATACTTTACCAGTGACCTTGTCGATCATCAGCCGTTCGATGTGGCCGATCATGTCGCCGTTCGGCCGGCGCACCGCGGTCCCCTCGACGCGGTCGCTCGCGATCAACTGATGCGGCTTGGCCATGACATCGCTTGCCATCGGACCCTCCACTATCAAGGAAGAATCAACGTGGCTGCGTCCGGCTGGTTCCGCTCTACGACAACCAGCCTGTCCTATTCAGAAATGGCGAAATGCGGTGCTTTCGGGCAGCGCCCGCCCGGCGATGCCGATCTCGTAGCGTAGAATGAAGCAGCGTGTGCTGTCAGGCCGCGAGCGCGTCGGGATCCGCTTCCTCGTAAATCGCGATCGCTTCGAAGCGATAGTCGCAGGCGCGGCAGAACCAGAGGAAGGATGTACGGCCCGGGCTGCTCTCCACCCAATCCGGTCTCGGGATCGGCTTGCCGCACTGGGCACAGGGATTTCCGCGAGGCAGATAGCTGGAGTCGAGTCGAGCCATAACGCATCTCCCTAGACTTCGGACGTCGTAACGACGTCTCGCTTTTTAAAATGTTATTGAATGAGACAGGTTTGCTGTCGGAATGAATTGGTTTTTGTCCCGGCGTCTTCTTTACACCTTGACTGCGTCTTTTGCACGACATTCCTTGCGCGTCCGCATGACGCAGATTCGCGTCGCTCGATGCGATGCATCGCACCCACAACGTAAGCGTCGCGCTGGACGTGTTCGTTACACTTGCATCAGGCTGCGAACATCTCGCCGTGATGTCGTCGGTTTTTCGCCACATCTTGGCCCGCCGGTGGAACTAATCGAAAGCGCCACTTCACGCGTCCATCCGGCGAGATCATTTTTATGAAAAGTTTTCCGAAGTTTGTCTGGCTCGCCGCGATCGCCGCGCTGTTCGTTTCATCAGGTGCAAGCGCGCAGAGCCGCACCCAGTATGAGAGCATGGTCGCAAGCCACGCCGCCGCCAACAACGTGCCGGAAGCGCTGGTGCACCGGGTGATCGTGCGCGAGAGCAAGTATCACCCGAACCTGGTCGGACGCGGCGGCACCATCGGGTTGATGCAGATCAAGCTGCCGACCGCGCGCGGCCTCGGCTACACCGGTGACGCCGCGGGCCTGCGCGATCCCGACACCAATCTCGCCTGGGGCATCAAATATCTCGCCGGCGCCTATCGCGCCGCGGGCGGCGATCACAGCCGCGCCGTACGTTATTATGCGAGCGGCTATTATTACGCCGCAAAGCGTTACGCTGCAAAACGCCAGCGGCCGGAGAAGCCGCTGCAGATCGCGCCCGTGCTGGCGAGCGGTGCCACGCCGAAAATCGTCGCCAGCCCGGTCGGAACGCCGGCTGACGCGAACGCGCTGCAGGCGGCAAAATAATTCGCGCAAGTCCCGGACGCGGAGCAGCGCGCTTGCGCTGCTCCGCAGAGCCGGGACCCATGCAAGCCGATCTGGGCCCCAGCTCAGCAGCGCAACGCTGGCGTTGCGCTGCGTCCGGGGGACGAACGCAGTGCAAGTTCCTTCCGAAATGACCTTCATGGCCGGGCTTGACGAGCGGGTGTTGGTTGACACCTCCGCCCAACCGCCTACATTAGCCCTGTTCCGAGGGGTGCTCCGATGAGGAGCTGAGATACCGCAAGCTTGGGCAGTTCTACTTCTCCAAAGTAGAGGTCTGGGACCGCGGTGACCCTTTGAACCTGATCCGGGTCATGCCGGCGAAGGGACAGGGATGTACCAGAAGTCAGATCTGCGGGGGGATTCTCCCGTCTCCATCATCGGCGCGGGCATTGCCGGCGCGTGGCAGGCGCTGCTGTTCGCACAGGCCGGCCACGCCGTCACTTTGTACGAGCGCAGTGACGCCGATATGACGCTCTCCACCAGCCACTGGGCCGGCGGCATGCTGGCGCCCTATTGCGAGGCAGAGACCTCCGAGCCCGTGATCGGCCGGCTCGGCTTCCGCTCCCTCGATTTGTGGCGCGAACTCTTTCCCGGCACCCCGTTCAACGGATCGCTGGTGGTGGCGCATGCGCGCGACCGCGCCGATTTCGAGCGTTTTGCCAAGCTCACCACCGGCCATGTCAGGCTCGACGCAGGCGGCGTCGGCGAGCTCGAACCCTCGCTCGACGGCCGTTTTCGCGACGGCCTGTTCTATGCCCATGAGGGTCATGTCGAGCCGCGCAAGGTGCTGCCCGAGCTGCATGCGCGCATCGAAGCCGCCGGAGGCACGATCAAGTTCGATTGCGACATCAGTGCGGAAGATCTCGACGGCATCGTGATCGACTGCCGCGGACTCTCGGCGCGCGACGAGCAGCCGGAGCTGCGCGGCGTCAAGGGCGAGATGATCATTATCGAGACCAGCGAAGTCGAGCTGTCGCGCCCGGTGCGGCTGATCCATCCGCGCTGGCCGCTCTACGTCATCCCGCGCGGCGACGGCAAATTCATGCTGGGCGCGACCTCGATCGAGGCCGAGGACACCGGCGTCAGCGTGCGCTCGGCGCTGGAACTGCTCGGCGCGGCCTATGCCGTGCATCCGGCCTTTGCCGAAGCGCGCATCGTCGAGTTCGGCTCGGGGCTGCGTCCCGCCTTCCCCGACAACCTGCCGCGGATCACGGTTCGCAAGAACAAGATCGCGGTCAACGGCCTTTACCGCCACGGCTTTCTTTTGGCGCCGGCGCTGGCCGAGCTGACGCTCGCCTACGTGCAGCGCGGCCAGATCGACAATGAGGTGATGCGATGCGTGTGACCATCAACGGCGAACAGCGCGAGATCGCTTCGGAGCGCGTCGACGCGCTGCTCTCCGAGCTCGAATACGAGGGCACGCATTTCGCGATCGCGGTGAATTACGACGTGCTGCCGAAAAGCCGCTGGGCGGAGACCGCGCTGAAGGCGGGCGACGAAATCGAGATCATCACCCCACGGCAGGGAGGGTGATGATGAACGCGCCTCGCACTCAACTGTCATCGCCCGGCTTGACCGGGCGACCCAGCACGCCGCGACTTCTCGGCTTAATTGCGGGCTTCCCGGCGTACTGGATCCCCGCCTTCGCGGGGACGACGAGTGGTGGGCGCGATGACGAGTTGTGGAACGGACACTGACACCATGCTGAACTTCTACGGCAAAACCTTCTCCTCACGCCTGCTGATCGGTACCGCGCTCTATCCCTCGCCGGCCATCATGCAGGAGGCGATCCGCGCCTCTGGCGCCAACATCGTCACGGTGTCGCTGCGGCGCGAGGCCGCCGGCGGCAAGACCGGGGATGCATTCTGGTCGCTGATCCGCGAGCTCGATGTCACCGTGCTGCCGAACACCGCCGGCTGCCGCAGCGTGCGCGAGGCGGTGACCACCGCAAAGCTGGCGCGCGAATTGTTCGGTACGCCCTGGATCAAGCTCGAAGTGATCGCCGACAACGACACGCTGCAGCCCGACGTGGTCGGCCTGGTCGAAGCCGCCGGAATCCTGATCAAGGACGGCTTTGAGGTGTTCCCCTATTGCACCGAGGATCTTTCGGTGGCCATGCGGCTGGTCGAAACGGGGTGCAAGGTCGTGATGCCCTGGGCCGCGCCGATCGGCAGCGCCAAGGGCATCACCAACCGCGATGCGCTAAAACTGATGCGCGAGCGCCTGCCCGACATCACGCTGGTGGTCGATGCCGGCATCGGCGCGCCCTCGCATGCCGCCCACGCCCTCGAACTCGGCTACGACGCCGTGCTGCTCAACACCGCGGTGGCAAAAGCTACCGATCCCGTCGCGATGGCGAAGGCGTTTCGATCAGGCGTCGAAGCCGGCCGTACCGCCTATGAAGCCGGCCTCATGGAAGCCCGCGACTTCGCCTCGCCCTCCACCCCTGTGATCGGGACACCGTTCTGGCATGCCGTATCCTGATCGATTTTACCCCGTGGTCGACAGCGTCGCCTGGGTGGCGCGGCTTGCGCTGCTCGGCGCCGGCACTATCCAGTTGCGCGCCAAGGATCTCGACGACGCCGGGGCGCTGCAGATCGTGACCGACGCGCTGGAGGTCATCAAGGGCACCGACGCCAAACTCGTCGTCAACGACTACTGGCGCGCGGCGATCGTCGCCGGCGCAAAGCACCTGCATCTCGGCCAGGAAGATCTGGTTGACGCCGACCTCAACGAAATCCGCAAAGCAGGGCTGACGCTCGGCATCTCCACCCACGACGACGAGGAGTTGGCGACCGCGCTTGCCGCCAAACCGGACTACGTCGCGCTCGGTCCGATTTTCCCGACCACGCTGAAATCGATGCGTTTTGCGCCGCAGGGCATTCCAAAGATCACCGAATGGAAAAAGCGCATCGGCAACATCCCGCTGGTTGCGATCGGCGGCATCAAGTTCGAGCAGTCAGCCGAAATCTACGCCGCCGGCGCCGACTCGATCGCCGTCGTCAGCGACGTCACCCAGAACGCCGACCCGGATGCAAGGGTGCGGCAGTGGCTGGGCCAAAGCGCGGAGGCCGCGTGATGAATTTGCGAGAAACCACAGCCGTCATTGCGAGGAGCGCAGCGACGAAGCAATCCACATCTCCGCTTGCGGCGCTATGGATTGCTTCGCTGCGCTCGCAATGACGGAGAAAACAATCAGAGATAAAACGGAGGATACAGTATGAACATTCGCTCCAATCCCGACACCACCCTGCCCGCCGTCACCACGGGCCCGCTTCCCTCGTCGCGCAAAATCTTTTCAACCCCCGACGCCGCGCCCGATCTCCGCGTACCCTTGCGCGAGATCATCCTCAGCGAAGGTGCGGGTGAACCGAATCTGCCGGTTTACGACACCTCCGGCCCCTATACCGACCCCTCCGTCGTGATCGACGTCAACGCCGGTCTCCCCCGCAACCGCCTCGCCTGGGTGAAGGAGCGCGGCGGCGTCGAGGAATATGCGGGCCGCGAGATCAAGCCGGAAGACAACGGCAATGTCGGCGCTTCGCACGCCGCAAAGGCCTTTACGGCACACCACAAGCCGATCCGCGGCCTCGACGGCCACAAGATCACCCAGCTCGAGTTTGCCCGCGCCGGCATCATCACCAAGGAGATGATCTACGTCGCCGAGCGCGAAAACCTCGGCCGCAAAAAGCAGCTCGAGCGCGCAGAAGCCGCACTTGCCGACGGCGAAAGCTTTGGCGCTGAGGTCCCCGCCTTCATCACGCCGGAGTTCGTCCGCAGCGAGATCGCGCGCGGCCGCGCGATCATTCCCTCGAACATCAACCACGCCGAACTCGAGCCGATGATTATCGGCCGCAACTTCCTGACCAAGATCAACGCCAATATCGGCAACTCCGCCGTCACCTCCTCGGTGGAAGAGGAAGTCGACAAGATGGTATGGGCGATCCGCTGGGGCGCCGACACCGTGATGGACCTCTCGACGGGGCGTAACATCCACACGACGCGGGAATGGATCTTGCGCAACTCGCCGGTGCCGATCGGCACCGTGCCGATCTACCAGGCTCTGGAGAAGTGCGAAGGCGATCCCGTCAAGCTGACCTGGGAGCTCTACAAGGACACGCTGATCGAGCAGTGCGAACAGGGCGTCGACTATTTTACGATCCACGCCGGCGTCCGCCTGCCCTATATCCATCTCACCGCCAACCGCGTCACCGGCATCGTGTCGCGCGGCGGCTCGATCATGGCGAAGTGGTGCCTGGCGCATCACAAGGAAAGCTTCCTCTACACGCATTTCGACGAGATCTGCGACCTCATGCGCAAGTATGACGTCTCGTTCTCGCTCGGCGATGGCCTGCGCCCCGGCTCGATTGCCGACGCCAACGACCGCGCGCAATTCGCGGAGCTCGAGACGCTCGGCGAACTGACGAAGATCGCATGGGACAAGGGTTGCCAGGTGATGATTGAAGGCCCCGGCCACGTGCCGATGCACAAGATCAAGATCAACATGGACAAGCAGCTCAAGGAATGCGGCGAAGCCCCGTTCTATACGCTTGGGCCGCTGACGACAGACATCGCGCCGGGCTACGACCACATCACCTCAGGCATTGGCGCCGCCATGATCGGCTGGTTCGGCTGCGCTATGCTCTGCTACGTCACGCCAAAGGAGCATCTGGGCCTCCCCGACCGCAACGACGTCAAGACCGGCGTCATCACCTACAAGATCGCCGCCCACGCCTCTGACTTGGCCAAGGGACACCCGGCCGCCCAGCTCCGCGACGACGCACTCTCCCGCGCCCGCTTCGACTTCCGCTGGACCGACCAGTTCAACCTCGGCCTCGATCCCGACACGGCAAAGAGCTTCCACGACGAGACGCTGCCGAAGGAAGCCCACAAGGTCGCCCACTTCTGCTCGATGTGCGGCCCGAAGTTCTGCTCGATGAAGATAACGCAGGACGTCCGGGATTATGCGGCGACGCTGAACGACCCGGCGAGTGTGGGGATGTCGGTGAGCGGCACGATCGAGGATGGGATGGCGAAGATGTCGCAGAAGTTCAAGGAGATGGGAAGCGATCTCTATCTGGATGCGGAGAAGGTGAAGGAGAGCAATCGGGTGTTGTGAGGCTGCGCACTCACCTAGACCGCAATGACCGACAGTCTGACCGGTGTCTGGGACGGCACCTTTGTTCAGCGACAGGTTGGAATGGTCACGTTTCTTGCGACGCTCATCGAGTCCGGTGGCGCGCTCGCAGGAAATGTGACCGAACCCTGCACGGTGCCCGGTTGCCCGATCAGCACCCACAGTGCTTCGATTGCGGGTCATCGATCCGGCAGCGCCGTCGCGTTCGTCAAACGTTACGAGCCACCCGGCCACGGCTATGGCACCGTCTCCTATGAGGGCGTCGTCAATGCCGAGGCGACGGAAATCGACGGGCGCTGGAAGCTGCCGGGCACAAGACTTTCAGGAACATTTCTGATGGTCCGTTCGAGCAGGCCTGCGGAAGCAGTCGTGGCCGAAGAACGGACCAAGGAGCCGGCGCGGTAGCGAGCGGCAAGCGTAGGCCGGATGAGCGTAGCGACATCCGGGAATCAGTCCTGCATATCGCTGCGCTCATGCGGGCTACCTCTCCTCTCCGCGTCGGTTACCGATGCGGACGCAGCCCATTAATCTTCCGTTAACCATTCGCGTCCACGCTTCCCTGCGGCAGGGGGAGTGTGATTCCTGATGTTTCTGCTCCGCGTTCCGGAGCAGGCGTCGATCGGGAGGTGTTGATGCCCCGGGAGTATGAAGACGTCTACCTTGGCGTGGACTGTGTCGCCATGCCCGAGATTCCGCTGCCGGATTCTCAGACCCTTTCACCCCACGAGATTGTGCCAATGCTGATCGGCTCCACGGTCGAGGCGATCGAGCGCGAGCTCGTGCTGCAGACATTGGCGCGCTGCCACGGCAACCGCACCCACGCCGCGCGCGTGCTCGGACTCTCGGTGCGCACAATGCGCAACAAGATCCGGCAGTATGCGACTGATGGCGCCAACGTTCCCGCGCACAGCTAGGTCGAGCAGCGCGTAGCGTCGGCAAAGCGGACCTGTCGTGCCGTAGCTCGAAGAGCGAAGGCGGAAGCGACATCCGAGGTTCACGCCGTCCCGCACATCGCGGAGCCTGTCATCGGGCGCGCATTCGCGTGGCCCGCTGGCCATGTGGGCTACGGCCCTTGCGCTTGAGGAAAGCGCGCTTCCGCGTCTATTCTATCCGGCACCGCTGCGAGCACAAGTGAGGTTCGAGATGGCCGGAACGGACACCTTCATCTTTCGGGCGGCGCTCCAGGGCCGCGCGTCGATCTATCGGGACATTGAGATCGACCCGGCAAAGTCGCTGTACGTGCTGGCCGAAGCCATCGTCTCCTCGTTCGATTTCGATTTCGACCACGCGTTCGGCTTCTATACCGGGCTCACTCCAGCCAAGATGCACAAGACATTTCCCAAATACGAGCTGTTTGTGGATATGGGCGATGCCGATCCAGGGGTGCTCGGCGTCAAGAAGACCAGAATATCGCAGGCCTTTCCCGAAGTCGGGCACACAATGCTATTTCTGTTCGACTATGGCGACGGCTGGCTCTTCCGGGTAACCCTGCGCACAATCGGAAAGAAGAGTCCCGAGGTCCGGTACCCGCACATCGTCGCGACGCGTGGCGAGGCTCCTGCGCAATACCCCGACGATGATGAGGACCTCGACGACCGGCCAAGCTTTTGAATCAATCCCCTCACCGGTGAAAAAATACGGTTTGAAAAATAACAGAAACCGCAGCGGCGGTCGGCAATCCTTCCGCCCTGGCTCAAAGCGCTGCGCCGGAAACGCAATTCCTGTGCAGGTCTGCGACATTTCAACACGACGGGCAAATCAATTCTGATTTTCCGAAATCGTGTCAAGCCCAGGAATCAAAAATATTCCGCTTTCGTTCTCACCCAAATCAGTCGCATAAATCCGCCCGTCTCACGGCGAATGAGGGGCGTCGGCCATCGTCACGAACGCGCGGTGAGATGCGATGGACGCGGAAGGCGCGTTATGGACGATGCGCGCACAAAGCGTACGGCGAAGTCGTGTGGTCTCTATTTTGGCACTTGGCGAAACTAGCTGAAACTAACAAAACCCTTTGAAACAAGGGGCTTAAGCCCCATGCTACAGCGGGATGTTTCAGCGGGCTTCGTCAAATCTAGGGCCGGGCCCTAGTCCCACCGTAGGAGCCAAAAAGCAGATGACGACCACCAACAGCATCACCGTCGAACCCGCCACCTCAACTGCGACACATGCGTCGCATTCGACACGCGCCCACCGCAGCAGCATCATCCTCACAAACCGGATGTGCGAGAAGCGCGTCACCGAGCGCACGAAGATTTACGATCGCAAGTGCCCCGGCCTCTATGTCAGCATCATTCCGGCTGGCACCGCGACCTTCAATTTCAAATTCACCGATCCGGCCGCCGGCAAGCAGCGCAGCGTCGTGCTTGGCGTCTACAATCCCGAGACCTTCACCGTTGATGACGCACGCAGCCAAGTTTACGGCCTAAAGGCGCTGGGTACGGCGGCGCTGGTCGAACAGGTACGCCAGAGCAAGGCCGCCAAAGGCAAGCACGGCAAGACGGTCGCTGAGATCATCGAGCTGCGGATCGACTGGATCAAGGCGAAGGAACTGAAAGCCGATGGCGAGATGCGACCCCGGATCGAGTGCTGGTCCAACTTCGCCAGCTATCTGCGGCGCTTAGTCAAGCCGAAGCTCGGCCATAAGATCGCCAGCGACGTGACGCGGGACGATATCGCGGAACTGTCCAACGACATTCTGGAAGGCAAATATGGCAAGCCGTCCGTCAGCAACGCCCGCCATATGCGCCGCGCCGTGTCGGCGATGTACAAATGGGCCGGGGAAGCCGGACGCAATTTTGTCCCGGAAACCTGCCGCCCGTGCGTCAACCTGCCGAAACTGCCTAAAGAGCATGAACGTGAGCGGGTGCTGAGCGAAGACGAGATAAGGACGCTCTGGCACGGCCTCGACCGCGAAGATTTGCCGTGGGATCGAACCGTCCGGCTGGCGATCAAGTTCGAGTTGATCACGATGCTGCGGTCGAAGGAATTGCTCGGCGCACGTCGCGACGAGTTGATCGGTCTCGATAGTGATACGCCGTTGTTGCGTGTCCCGGCCAAGCGGGTCAAGAAGCGCCGGGTGATCGAGCAGCCATTGAGTGATCTCGCGATCGAGATCATCAAGGAAGCACTCGCCAGCGACGACCAGCAATTCGTTTTCGAAAGCCCGGTCTATCCCGGCCAGCCGATCCACCGTATTGCGATGGCTACCGCGTTGCGCGGCACCAAGCATGAGAAGAACAAGGACAAGTCGAAGAAGCCGGGTCTCTGCGAATTGCTCGGGCTGAAGCCGTTCACGCCGCATGACCTGCGTCGCACGGCCGCGACGCTGGCCGGTGAACTCGGCTTTAGCGAAGCCGCGATTGCGAAATGTCTGGATCATCAGGTGTCAAAGGATGACGGCGAGAAGGTTGCCCGCGTGACCGGCGTCTATGTTCGCAGCAAGCGGATGGACCAGAAGCGTGCCGTGCTCGACGGCATCGCAAGCGAGTTGCGGCGGATCATCGGCAAGCAGGATCGGCTGCGGCTCGCAGCCTGATCATGATCCCAAATGAAAAGGCCCGGCCAGTGCGAAGCTGGCCGGGCTTTATTTTTGAAACACGGTGGAACGCGCCATTTGGCCGCTGATGGCTTCTTGCATCGCCCGGTATTGCATCGCCCGGTATCTCAAGACGACGACCACGCACGCGGCTGCGGCTCAGGCGGCGGACCGCTTGCGACGCCCCTTGCCTCGCCCACGGTTCGGATTGAATTCGTCAACGGTGTTCTGCCAAGCGATGATTTCATCTTCGAACCAAACCCTGCGGTTCGGGCTGATGTAGGTCGATCGCGGAAATCGGCCCGCCTTCTCCATGCGGAACAGGGTGGTGCGGCCGACCGGGACGATCTCCAACACTTGTTTTTCATTCAGCATGCGTCGAGGCCCGGCTTTGCCCGGGCTGGCGTCCTCCGTTTCGGCTTCCTCTCTCCTTGCAGTGGTCATCGCGAACTCCGGGGTGTTTCTCGGAGTATTGTCCGGCTTCGCCTATTCTGCGAAGGTTACGCGCGCCCGCGACTTCGTCCCGGCGTGTAACCCTGTCAGCCTAGCCTTGCGCGCGCCCTATTGTTTCTGCATGGCTCTAGCGATAGCTCCCACCGCTCAAGGTCTCGCTATGGCCCATGACGAACCCGCCGACAGGTCTGGCTATTCCATCCACGGTTGGCGATTGTCAGCGGCCATATTCAAGAAGCCGGAGCAGATCGCCGACGTTGTGAAACGCTTCGGCCCGCAACGCCCGTCTGCGCTTCGGGAAATCATCCAAAAACTAGATGTGATCGTCACCGACTATCGGATCGCGCGCAAGAAACGGCCGCTTAAATTCGAAGATGCCGAGCCTATCTTGCAGCAGTTCGAAAATTCGCTGCTCAAGGTCAAAGAGCAGTGGCTCGTTCAGCTAAGTCCAATGCACGACGCCTTCATCGCGCTAAGGATGCGGATGGTCCCGCCTAGCGAGCGAAAACGAGAAAGCCGGGCGGCGATGACCTCGATCGACCTTGAACTGGTGGCGACAACCCTGCTCAATATAACCGGCCGACTGCGCGATCCGAAACAATATGCTGCCGCACATCATCAGCCGGGTGGTAAGTCTTTTGAACGCGCGTTCCTGTGGGAGCCGCTCTTGCGGCTGATGAAGGAACACCACGCGAAGCCGGGCCAGCACGGGTCCTTCTTCGGGGCAGCCAAGGCTCTGCACCTTGCTATCGGGATCGCTCCGCCGCCGGAAGGCACTATCAAAAAAATGTTGCATGACTTGAGGCAGGGCGCGCGCTCGAAGCGGGGCAAGGGTTACGCCACCGCCAAGGAACGTCCGAACGCGTAACCTTTACGTTCAGCAGCAACCGACAGACCTTCTCGGGCACGTTCAACAACCGAAGGAGCTGTCCGGAAATGATCATCCCGACGCGGTCGGAAGCCAATCGCGCTGTTCGCCGTTTGCTGCAGTCCACCAAAAAGTCCAAGGCAGAACGTCTCGGATATCGCGTTTCCGAGTGGTCCGAGATGACCGGCACGAGCCGTCAGACCACTTGGCGCGCGATTAGGAACGGCACACTCAGGACGGTGACCTATTGCGGGATCACGTTGATCCCTGACAGCGAGCGCGTTCGCCTCGGCTTCGATGTCACCACCTGAAAATTGTATGCGACGCCCGGCTCGCGGCCGGGCGCTTTGCATCGCAACTTCTCGATGAACCATTTGCAGTTGGCCGCCAAACCAACTTCTAAGGAAACTACGATGGACAACATTATACCCGAGGTTGGTTGCTCCGAGCAACCGACAAAACTCGACCAGATCGTCACGGATGCGCAAGCAGCTTGGGCGCGCCTCAACAATTCTCATGCTTGGGCCGATTGGGTGCTGGTCGCCACCGCTTTGGCTGCCGGTCGTGGTGAAGCAATGCTCATGGCTGGGACTAACAAACCGTCCGGCCCGAAATTCAAGAGGGAAATTAACAGGTGGCTAAAGGAAAAGAACCTCGACGCCATCGATAAGACCACTCGGTCAAGGGCGATCGAATGCTTTGAGCATCTCGCCGATATTGAAAAGTGGCGCGCGACACTCCCGGTTAGCGAGCGCCTCGCACTCAATCACCCAACCACAGTCCTTCGGCATTGGAAGCGCAAGACGATCGTGCCCGATCCGAACGCCGTCAAGAAGGTTTCGATCAGAGAGAAGCTAAATGCAACCATCGCCGAGCTTGAAGAGCAAAACTTCCGCATGCGGAAGGAAATAGAACGCGGCGGTGGTGATCTGTGGACGCACGATGATACGGCGAAAGACATCGCCCTCGTGATCTCTTCGCAGTTTAGCCACTCGAAGATCAGCGACATTGCCCGCGAACTTGCAAAACTTGCTCGTGAAAAATCCGGCGAAGCGAAGGCTCGGCAGGTTGGCCAGGTATGCCGCAACGGAACTCCGCCCTCGGACGTGCGGTGATGGGCAATACCGATCTCAGCGATCTGCGCACCGCCTTGATACACCGCGCCGCTGTCCTCATGCGGGGTTTTGATCAGTCAGGCGCACGGCCATGAACGCGCAATCAAAAATCCTAGCTCCGATTGCCGACGTGATCAGCGAGTTCTTTTACACGCTGTTCGCGCCGAATTTCTCGCATGCATTCCCAGAAGCGTGGATTGAGGTCGTCTGCATCCGACCTGACAAAAAGATCGCATGGCGTTTTTTCTCTGCGCACGACCTTAAGCCGGTCATCGAATACGTCGTAAAGATGAATTCGGGTGGGTGCAACATTTACACGGGCGCTGCCCTGCGTCACGGCGAGAAGCCGAATAAAGGACGCGCCGGAAAAGAGCATTTCTGCGCCGCCTCGCACTTCTGGATCGATTGCGACGACGCTGGAGTTTACGAACGCGCCATTGCTACTTGCAAGGAACACAGCCTTGAGCCGGTCATGGCGCACATCACAGGCACCGCCCCGCACACCCGTGGGCAGATTTGGTTCAAGAGCGCCCAGCCGATCACCGACACGGCAGAGCTGGAGACCGGGCTCACCGCTCTGCGCGACCTATTTGACGGCGATCATGTACAGAATGCCGATCGCATCATGCGCGTTCCGGGCACGGTCAGTTTTCCGTCGCCGGACAAAGTTGCGCGCGGCTACGTCGTCGAATTGACGACGCTACAGACTGCTCGCGATGCGCCGACCTATCCGGTCGAGGCATTGTGCAATCTGCGACCATTAAAAAGTACTCACAAAACTCCCAGTACCGACACTGGTTCGCGCGGAAAAAGCTACGCTGACGCCGATCTCTATCAGCAGCACGCTGATCGAATGGCTGGAGAAATGGGCCGCCTCACCGATGCGGATATAGATGCTCGGCTGGCAAGGCACGCCAATGGCGTAGGCGAAAACTGGCACAACGATCTGCTCGCCGTCACTGACGAAATGCTGAAGCGCGGCTGCGACACATATACCATCCGCCGCGCGATTGCGTATGCCTGCAAAAACGGAATGGACGACCGCGACATCGGTCCTCTGATCGACAAGCGATGGCTTGCGTCGATGGAGGAAGGGATTAAGGCGCAGCGCGAGGCTAGAGCCGAAAAGAAGTTTGCAGGTGCCGCGCTGTCGCTCACCTTTTTCGGCGAATTCGAGGAGAAAGCCAAGAAGCGGCCGATCCTGAAGGGGTTCCTGAACAGGGGCGAGAATTCCGCCCTGATAGGCCCGCCGAAGTCCCTGAAGTCCGGTCTAATGAGCGAGATCGCACTGCACTGTGCTGCTGGTATAGATTGGCGCGGTCACCCCGCTAGTGAACGTTGCGGCGTAGTAATCTTCGCACTTGAGCGCGCTGACCTCTACAGGCGGCGGCTCGATGCTTACCGGGTGCGCGACGGGTTCAAGGAGAAGCTCCCGATTGCTGTTGCGGGAACGGTGATCGACTTACTCAATCCGAAATGTACCGAACTGATTGTCGCCACGGTCCGCGAAGCCGAAAAGAAGTTTGGCTGCGCCGTCGGGCTGATCGTGATCGATACTTTTTCGAAGGGTATCGCAGCGGGCGGCGGCGATGAGGACAAGGCCAAGGACCAGAACCGGGTCGCGGCCAACCTGCGCCGGGTGCAAGGGGTCATCGACGTGCACATCGCCTGCGTCGGACACACTGGCAAGGACGAGAGCCGTGGCGCCCGGGGAAGCAATGCTCACCTCGGTGACATCGACTTGATGATCCAGATCAGCGGGGAAAAGATCAAGTTCGCCAAGGTGACGGCCGCAAACGATCAGCCCGAACGAGTGGTGGCCCAATTTCAGGCCGAGCTAGTCGAAGTGGGCGTGGACGAAGACGGCGAAGTGGAGACCGTATCGATTGTCTCAAACGAGGAAGTTTCGAGCGCCGAACCTGGCGGGGGCAAACTTTCCGATGCCCAGCAGGCGGCTCTGGAGCAGCTGTGGGAATGCATCGCAGATGGCGAAACCGCGTCACGCCCCAACGATGTGCACGTTCCCCCGGGCGCGAAGGGGGTCAAACTCACCACATGGAGAAGCCGCCTGATAGCAAGGGCAATCATCAATCCCGAGGGTAACCCTTACGAGCAATTTAAGCGCATTCACCTGAAGCTGGCAAAGCTGAAGAAGATCGGAATTTGGGGAGAGTTCGTATGGCCGACTTAGCTGGTCTCACGATCTCACAGCCCCTCACATTGGCTCACAACGGAGCTGCTTGTGAGATTGCCTTTCAACGTCTCACTCACACACCCCCTCTCTATAGAGGGGTGTGTGATGTGAGACTGAGGTGGTCGGTGCAGAAGGATATGTTGCGCGCGCCTCGCGGGCACGATCTGGTGCCTGCAAGCAGGGATCACACGGCGCAGGTTTGCGCGGGGGTCCCTGTGGATAGCCGCCCTAGGGCGGGTGCGCACTCGGCCCTAGCCAAAACTAAGTGCCAGACCGCTATAGCCCGCATTTTTCTTTGTGTTGTTTGGAGGTGAAACCATGCACGAGTACACGATCGGCAAATGCGCCGAGATGATCGAGAAGGATCGCGCGACGCTCGTGCGCATCTTGCGCAAGGTGCCGCCCGACGCAGGCACGGCATCGCGCCCACTTTACCGGCTCGGCACGGTCGTGAAAGCGCTGATCGCCTATGAGACCAAGCCGGACGGCCGTCACGGCAACAGGGATGAGGCCCGACTTGCCGCCGAGCGCGCCCGGCTCGCGAAGGCGCAGGCTGACGCGGTCGAACTGAAGAACAAAAGCGCTCGCCGCGAAAACGTCCCCGTCTCCATCGTCAAGAAGAGCTTGGAAAACGTCTTCTCGGTTTTTCGCGAGCGTTGCTTGTCGATCCCGGGAAAAGTCGCAGCGTCTTGCGAGATGCGCTCGCGCGGCGAGGTCGAAAAGATAGTGCGCGATGAGATTTATGAAGCATTGGAGGAGCTTTCGAGGCCGATCTTGCCGGTCGATGGGCCGTGCCCCCGGTGACAAACCCACGACTGATGATGCCGAGGAAGGGGCGCACCATGATTAAGGACCGTAGGCAGCACGGCGAAAGCGTAGCCGGTTTCCGTGTTTGCGAGAACGGCGATGTCGAGCTGCTTGGCGATGCGGAGGTTGAGACGATTGTCGAGCGCGGCCTTCGCGAGGCCCTCGAACAGCTTCGGCCGCCGCACCGGCCGTCCCTGCACTGAGGGCGGTCGATGATTGATCAGAAGCGTATGATCGCCCAGCTCCTGCACATGCTTGCGGAGCTGGGTTGGACGCCGCCGAACGGCGATGTTGTCGATCTCATCCTCAAGGGCGAGCTGTTGAGCCTTGAACAGGCGGCTGACGTCACCGAATGCTCTGATGAAAAAATCAGAAAAGCATGCGTGGCAGCAGCCGCGACGAAACGCCCGCTGGGGATCAATTTTGCGGGCCGCTGGTTCGTTGGCAGAGAGCGCCTGCTTGACGACATTGAACAGGGCAAGATTGACCGGCGTCGCGGAAGCGAAGCGCGGCTGCGGGCCGAGCAGCGAGCGAAAAAGTATGAAAGCTGGGCGCACCCGCAGGCACCACCAAAACTTCCTGAGCGAGCTGCAGGATAGGCTCGGCCATGCGCCGATTGGCGTGCGCCACAACTATAGTCGATATAATGGCCCGCGTGAGGCGCGCGCCACAGCTTCAGCCTTCGCAACTCACGTGCGCCGCGCTACCCTGAGAGTATGAAATTATTCAAGAAGCAAACCTCCATGGAAAAATTGCAAAAGCTCCTCGCGGAGCGGCGGTCGCGCGCTGCTGCGCTGTCTGCTCAGCGCGCGGCTGCGGAAGCGGCTTTGGCGAAGGCGACGGCGGCCCATCAATCACATCTGATCGATGGCGACTACGCTGACGAAAAAGGTCAGCGCCAAGCTGCATGACGAAGTAGTTGCTTGCACTTTGAGGGTCAGCGGCTTCGACGCGCCGCTTGCAGGACTGCACGCCCAGATCGCCGATTTGGAGAAGAACATTGCCGACGAACAGGCCGCCATCGAGCGCACAGCGGCTGCCGATAAGCTCGCGCAACAGGTTGCTGTCATCGAGACGGCGCTTCCAAAGCTCATGAGAGCAAGCAGCGCGCTCACTGAAGCGCTATCGGCGCTTAGCCATTGGAATTTCGAGTGCGACCAGATGAAGACCTACATCATCAATACAACGGCGCAGATCGAGCTTGCTTCTGGGCTCTCACTAGCCGAGCTGCGAGCGACCGTGGATAGGATAAGGACCGGTGATGCGCCGATACCGTGCGAGCCGGATGCCGAGCCGATTACGATCGTCGAACCGCCGCCGGAAACGATGACGGTCTGGTTGGTCCGGTCCGTCAAGTTCCGCGACCATACGGGCGTAGTACGACACGCTCGGCAATACGATGATGCCCAAATGCCACTTGAGACCGCGCAACTCGCCCTGCGTCTAAGTGTTGCGATGCCTTTAACCGATCCCCGGCGACGCAATTTGAAAGGTGCTCGCGGTGGCGACTACGTCGATCCGCGCGCGCCTGATATCGTCGATCTCGATGCGGACACCGCCAAGATGCCCAACGTCAACGTCGATAGCTCGGTTCTGGCGGCGGCTGTTTTTAAGGTCATCGATCGTTCCGCAGAAAACCGAAACCTTGAAATTGCGGTGCCGCGACGATGAGCACGAAAATCGGCCCTCCGGGCTGGCAGCCGCATGCGATCGTCTCGCGCCTCGACGGTTTCGTCAGTGTGAATGGTCGCGTGCCCGACTTCATCACCAACATGATGGCGACAACTGAAGCGCGGACCAACAATCGTTCGATCGCAGCTATTCGCGCGCGCATGCTTGCGCGCCAGCGTGTGCACGATCGCTCGTCTAGAAGATTGGACAAGCGCTCTGCCAAGGAACGCCGCTATGACTGAGAATTCGGACGAACCGATCGAGGAGGCAACAGCGTGCGGTTCGTCGGATAGCGGCCAGCTCGCGAGTTCGGCGAGCTGGCATCATGATGACGAAGTTGATGATGGCTACGACGATCTGCTCGCATCGATCGGGCGCACCGAGGATCAGGACCGACGCATTGCGGTCCATGAGCTTTCGCATTTCTTCATAAACCGCCTTCTCGGTACGAGCAGCATCAGCGAGGTGACGATTGATCCTGCTGGGGATTACGAGGGGCTATGTCGTGGCGCTAGGCGGTCGGCGTTCACCAAGGAAGGTGTTGTCGGCGCAGACGCTGCGGACATTCGGAAAATATTACAGCCCATCATGCCGGAGCCGGGGCAGGATCGCACACCTAAGGCAGATGTCTTTCAGAGTGTTCTCGATGCCTGCACCGAGTTGATGGCGGGCGAAGTCGGCGAAGGCATGTTCTTCGACGAGCCCTGCTTTGCTTCTGACGATCGGCGTCAGGCGATTGAACTAGCATCGTTAGTATGCCGGTCTCCCGAAGCCATCGAACAGTTTCTGTCATTCTGTGAGCGTCAAGCGTTCGACCTCTTATCCGAACACGTGACCGTGCTGATGTCGATGCAGATTATTCTGCGGATGCACAGGACGATGTCCGGTAGCGAGCTAGACGAAGCGATCGCGAGCGTGCTGGCGCATCAAGCATTGGCTCGTGAACGTCACCGTCGGGAGCAGTGGCAACGCACTGTCGAGCGAGCGGCGGCGTTTGAGCGTCAGCACGTGATCGTCAGGACGAGGTAAATTAGCTCCAGCTAAGATCGCCTCGGCAGCCGCTTCCGGGGGCTTCCTCGTCTTTTGGTGACAATTCTTGTCGGGACTATGCGTACAATGCTTCGTATCTTTGTTGCTTCCGTTGCATTGGTGGCGATCACGATTGTGCTGCTGCTCCACGCGACACATCATGGTGCGCATGCAATCTCTCCGACGCATTGCGGCTTTTGGACTGAAATGGAGGAAGGGCTGTCGTGTCGCTAGTCTGCCGAGGTGGCCCTTGGGCGCCTTGTTGACCTGCCTTGTTGACCTGCAGAGGCAGCCTTCCGATGAGCCTGTCGGGGGGCGAGCGGACTTAGAACTCTAAGCGGCGCGTTCCTTGTCCGACTGTTCCTCCACGGCGGTCGCGGTTTCTTCCAACCCCTTTTCGTAATTGCCCGCGAACCTCTCGATATTGTCGGCCCACATCCTCAACATAGAGACCTGAAAGTGCACAATTGGCTTCAAGGCGTTCATGCCGATTGCTGTGGCGGCGGTGATGCGCCTTTCTTGGTCGCGCGCGAAGTGGTTTGCTTCATGTATCTTGTCAGCCATGCTGTTCGCTCCTTCCGCGCTGGTGTTGTGCTCCAAAAGCTGTGTCGGCTTACGCGCCGCGCGATTCTAAACACGTAGCCAAGGCATGATCTGCTGCGCGTCTCGCATCTCGGTCTTCATGCAATTCGTCCAATTTTTTCAGGTAAGCGACCGCCGCTATTTGCAAGGGACCGAAATCGTATTCGCCGGTATCACAAAGGCTGCTGATGTAGCGGTAGAGGGCAGCACGCCTCTCGTCGTTTTCGCTCACACCGCTGTGGAGCAGCAAGTAGTTCCGCCAAGCGAATGCGCACGCACCTTCTACGGCATTAGAAGTCATGGGCGCCTCCCAAGCCAAAGAAAGTCTGACGAGCCGTTTCGTTCCGCGAATTTCCTCAGATGTAATGCTGTTCCGTTACTGCGCCGCAAGGTATTTGCGCGCACTCTTATAGCATCGGTGGTGATAGGAGCGATCACTTCCCCTGATTGTTCGAGATTTCCGAGAACTGCGCAAGAATGCCCGCTTTCCGGCGGGCTTCTTTGTGAGTTGAGTTATTGCCAAGGCGTACCCAAGCCATGCCGGGGTTCATTAAGACCCAGCTTGCAACCTGTCCAAGAGGACACCATGGGATTTTCGAAGGCCGAACGCCAGCAGCTGTTTCGCGAGAAGTGCGCCAAGGAATTGACGGAGAAGCTGGCGACGCTGGAAGCCGGTCTGAAGTCCGACGCGTACCTGATCGAGGCGCGGCAGGAGTTAGCCGAGGCGCGGCAGGAGATCGAGAGGCTGCGCAGGGACAACAGAAGACTGGCTGCCGAGCTAAAAGGGTGGTTCATCAAGCTCGGAGAGGAAATCGATCGTCTGCGCAGACGCGATTTCGATTTGTGCGAGACGATTGATCTTCTGAAGGCCCGCAAGGGGATCATATCGATTGCGGCGTTCAAGAAGATCCGGAGCTGCCTGCATCCCGATCGTGTTCAGGACGACGATCTGAAAAAACGGTTTGAAGAAGCGTTCAACATCTTCTCCGAGTTGGAGATGTACGCGGTCGATCCGAAGCAGATCGCCGACAAAGGCTCGGCGACGCATCAGGCTTCGCACACGGTCTAAAGAGGCCGTCAAGAGTCCATTGCCTATGAGCGACATGTCGTCACCTCAACTCTGAGGACCTGGTCTACATGGGGCAAGGTCGGGACCGGATGGTCTCGCACTGTCTCAAGCCGGATCAGGAAGCAACTCGACACCGTGATCAGTCCCAAGTCCAAGCTAACCAAACCCATCACAAAACCCAAAGCCACATGGGTCGAACCGAAATTCTTCGCCGACGTTGAGTATCGCGACATCACATCGGAAGGTCTACTGCGTGCCAGCTCGTTCAAGGGACTTTTTCGGGATGATAAATCCTGATTGTCGCACCTGCTTCGGAGTAGGATGTGTATGTGAAAATCATCCCAAGCGGGCTTGGAGCGACGAGCTGGGGTGCCAGTGTGGGGCGGGCATGCCGTGCGAGTGCGTTAGTGCCGACGGGCTTGATGAGCCTGACATCAGTCAAGTCCTCGAAGCCCCGTCAACTCGCCATTAGCGCCGCCTTGGTCTAATCAGCGATCTCTTTCTTCCTGAGGGACTGCCCTGAAGCAGCCAACTGCTTCGCTGCGACGTATCCGGCTTCAGTGAGCCTGCTCAGGGTGACGTCACCGCGATTGGCACATTCGATTATTTTTCCGGCGATGATCCGACGGGCCCGGTGTTGCTCGCTGCCAGTCGGAAGAAGTAGACACGCACGATCAAGGGCCACTTCCATATTAGCTATCGTTTGACCATCGAAGACATCAGTGATCATGTAATCCTCCCTTGCGACCTGCTTTACTTTGGCGATCTAAGGCCGGGGGATTTCAACCACTCATTTAGGTGCGCAGCCGTATCTATCTGGCGGACCTTCAGCAACAAGTCGTCACGTTCCTTTCCCGGCTCAAACTGACGCGCCTGCGCCTTGAACTTGGCTGCTGCTTCAGCAAGCTGATCTTCAAACGAGTGCGGCTGAACGATTTCGTTTCATGACGCGGCACATAAGGTGCGGGACGCCGATCAATCTTGAATATGGTCATGGATGCTGTCTGTCTGTCTGATGCCCTACATAGCGAAATTAACTCGGTTAAGACCGGCTGCTGCCACTGCCGCGCCCGCCTGAGAGACCCACGGCTAGCGGGCCTTTGAAGCCATCATTGCTCGCTCAATCTCATCGGCTAGCTGATCCAGATGGCGCGCAAGCCGGTCGAACAATTCACGCTTCGCTTTGTGAGTAGCCAAATCCCTGACAATCGCACATTCAGCCGCGTCATTCCGCAGCTTCTCCAGATGGATTTGATAATCTTTCATTGTCCCCTGCGTGTCTTAATTCTCATGGCGCTTACAGTGCGCGCTCGCTTTCCTCTCCGGCCGCCTGCTAATATTAGCGCCCCTCTCTTCACCTCTCTGTCTACTATCGTACAGACGTTGCCAGATTTTCCCGATTATATAGAGAGCGCTAGACTGGTACCCGCTACCCTGTCTGGCTAATTGGAATGGGAATACTACGATGGCCTCGGCGCGATCACGCGCTGGGGCCATTTTTCTTCACGTCGGTCAGCTTGGTGCATCCGGTGAGGTTCTTCGAGCCGTGCATTCTCGTAAGATCTGCAGATCTGCTTCTTTCTGGCGGACTAGCTCGCGTAGAGTTGCGAGCTCCGCAAATTGTCGGACTAGGTCAGCGTTATCTATGTCCAGTTGATACAGGTATTGGCTTGGAATTTGGACAGTCGCCCTCATCACTCCCTCCCACGGAGCTTGCACGCAGTGGTCGAAGAATACCGTTGGCGCGCGGAGAAGTTCCTAATCATTGCCATTTTTTCCCGATAGGCCCGGGAACTCTAGTGGAACCAACGAATTGCTTTTGCGCGAGGAATAAAGCGTGAGATGATCGTTAGCTGATTGAAAAGAGGGGTCGCTATGAACCATCGCGAGCAACAAGAGATTGAGGATCGGCGTAATTTTCTAAAGTCAGCGGGAAGATTTGCAGCGGTGACGCCTCCCGCAATCACGCTACTGCTATCGACTTCTCTAACCTCTGATGCAATCGCCGCGTCTGGCTTGCACGGCGGGCCGAATGGTAACAATGGCTATGGCAATAGGGGCGGCGACGGCAGCCCAAACGGCAAGGATGACAAGTATCGCTGATCCACTTCGTATGAATTAATATCGTAAGCTCGGCCAGCGTGGTTGCGTCGAGCCGCCGCTAAGCCAGCCCCAGCGGCGGCTCTTCTCATTACGCAGGCATACACATTGTCTTCCTTGTCGGCGCCACGGGCGACGATCCTGATCGCATCGTCCGGCAACGGCCGCTGCAGCGCCTTAGCTTCATCCCACGGCGCACGCATCCAAATGTCGCGCTCCTCTTCAGTGAGCAAGATGACCGGCATGGCTTTCGAGTGGATCGGTTCGACGATGGCGTTCGACGAGGTGGTGAGAAATCCATAAACCAGATGTGGCCCCGGGACCGGCTTCGATTTCGTGCCACGATCGCCCTTGAACTCGGTCCAGATGCCCGCGAAGCAGGTCAGCGGCCGGTCATCATTGAGCGCGAACCAGACTACGTCCTTTTTCTTCGTCTCAGGGTTCGGCTCCGGCGCATACTCAGCGAAGCTATTGAACGGCACTAGGCAACGGTTTTCCGACAGTAACGTCGTCGTCATTGGTGCGCGGCTCGACACGCCTGCGCTGGCCTTCAGCCAAACCATCGATGCACTTGGGGTCATGTGCTGGCTGTGGCCCCGAGCGAATGATGCAGAAGATCAATAATGCAGGCATCGATGAGGTTGCGGACGACAAGCATGCCCTCAATGAGCAGCAGCGCGAGGAGAAGGAAGCGCAGATCATGGCCGATGCGCTGCTGATCGAGCGCAGCGAGTGTGCGCTGATCTGGGCCGCCGAAAGTAAGGGTGAGGTGCTCGACTTCAGGGGCGACACGACAGTTCAGGCGGTGCTCGGGCTTACTTTGGTCCAACGACCGCGCGCTAACCCCTCGGGCACTTCGCCTGAGCATGCTTTCAACATCATCGGCGCGCGGCGGTGACAGATCGTGCTGCCGGGGGCTGCTGCCTGCATCTTCCCCGGCATTGCGCGAGGCGCGAGGGCGTTTCGAGCATTGTCCGCCCTCGCGCCACCTCTATTCACAGAACACGCCCAGCCGGGAAACCTGATGCCCGGCAGCACGTCAGCGCGGCCACCTCGCTCGCGCAGGGTGTGCCGCCCGTCCCAACCGCGACGGTCACGATGGCTGATGAACGCCGCGCAGGACGGGGGTGAGCAGGCCGCCCTCGTCCGTGCAATGTTCGCACTTCCTCAAGTCGATGACATCGCTGGGTTATTGACCGTTGCGAGGGGGTGCCAGAATGGTTGATCCATATCAACGCCATCGCTCGTCTGCCGCCAACGATGGCGCATGGCATTTCACCTAAGACGGACTTCCATTATCGAAGTAGCCGGGATCGTGACGGTCATTTTGAGCGTGGCTCTGGTCGCCTGCGTTCTGATTTCCATTTTGGCGACATCATGAAGGGCTAACGCCAATCCTCTTCACGCTCCCGGCCAGTTCGGCTGGACCGCATTAGGAACGATGTCAATTATCCTGCGTAGGGGCGGCGACGAAGCGCTGCCCCGTCAACGCCAAGGGAGGGGACTATGCCGATTTCGATTTCTGCGATTGTCGTGGGAACTCATCTTGTCGTCGCAGCGGCCGATGGAGTACCTGCGTTCGACATCTCCCGAAGCTGCAAACTTGACGTGGCGGCAACGACCGGCCCTTCAGTCGATCAGTCCCTCAAGAACTGTGTGAGCGATGAAAACAGGGCTCGGCAAGAATTGGTGAGCCAGTGGCCCAAATTCTCGGCCTCCAGCAAGGCGCAATGCATTCCGCTGGAGGGTATCGGCGGCGATCCGAGCTATGTGAGCCTTTTGACCTGCCTGCAAATGTATTTATGGGACCGATGACGGCGATGTTCGGACGTGTCATGCTGCCGCCGCGCGATCCTCCTTGTCCGCCCCACGCATGACGACCCTGAGCGCATCGTCCGGCAATGGCCGCTGTAACGACTTAGCTTCATCCCATGGGGCGCGCATCCAGACGTCGCGCTCTTCATCGGTCGTCAGGATCACCGGCATCGCCTTGGGATGGATCGGCTCAACGATAGCGTTAGGCGATGTTGTGAGAAAGCCGTACACGTTGTGCGGTCCCGGTACCGGCTTCGATTTCGTGCCACGATCGCCCTTGAACTCGGTCCAGATGCCCGCAAAGCAGGTTAGCGGCCGATCGTCGTCGATTGCGAACCAAACGACGTCCTTTTTCTTGGTCTCAGGGTTCGGCTCCGGCGCGTATTCGGCGAAGCTGTTGAATGGCACTAGGCAACGGCTTTCCGGCTTCAGCCATCCTCGCCAATGCGGCGACGACGTGTTGCGGATATTGGTTACCGGCGGCCCGCCGTTGCGTGGTGGCGGCGGCATACCCCAACGCATCAGGATCAACTCGCGCTCAGTGCCAGCATTGCGGATGACTGGTGCCGGATAATCAGGAAACACGCCCGGCATCGGGGCAAGGTTGCCGACGTAGCGGTTCATCACGCGGAAGAGGGCTCGGATGGCTTCTTGGTTGGTGGTGATGCTGTAGAGATTGCACATGATAGCAGCGTTACTGCTGATCCTTAGGAGTGGCCCCGCCCGCCGTGTCGGGGACCGGTGTCGGACTAGATTCTTCGGCAGGCGTACCTGTTCTTAGCGCCGGGATCTCCGTGCATTCGCCCGCCCAGAGCTTCGTTCCTTTGACCGTTCCGACGAGCTTGCAACCAACGGGCGCCCTAGGCTTTACCTGAACGAGCGGCTTCGCGCCGACGGTCGGCCGCTTTGCCGGTTTTGCACCTTGAGCTAGTGCAAGTGTGGGAATGAGCAATAAAGCGAAACAAAGCGCTGTCCTCATAACGTGGTTCCACTTCTTCAAGAAGGCGCGCGTCCGCAAAAATCAACTTACCAACTTGTTGGCGCGCGCCAGATCCTCCAGTGCGTCGGAAAAATCAAAATCGGCTCATCGGCCCAAGCATTGTACCACCCGCCCAATTTTAGACGGCATGGAAAACCCAATGGCATAATGCCAGTCTTATTAAGTTCGCCAACTTCCAAATCGCAATCTTCCGGTGCGAGTTGGATCGGTAGCCACCGCAGAGACCGACACGACATCCCTGAGAGCCTAAGGGGCGCGTGAAATAAATGCCGCCACCCGCCTTTGGAAGCTACCAATCTGTCTGAACGCATCCTGCCGCTCTGATCTCTCAGGAAGGCGTTGCGCGGCTTCCCATAGGCTCGCTAACAACCTCGTCAAGTCTTTCAATTCATCGGCCTCGGGCATTCCAACTGTGCGTCGGCTCAACGTTAAGTCCTCATTGTACGAACGGATAAGTGTACGTGCGGGGGCCGCGCGGCGAGTAAAGGAAGAGAGCAAGTGCAGGCAGTATCGATGCCGCGCGGAAGCACTGACGCGGCAGTAGGTGCTCTCTTTACAAGCGTCGCGTAGCACCGATATCCGTCTCCTACTCATGTCGAATACGAGGATCAGCCAGCGGTGGCGGCATACGTTGTGCGTCATTGGGAATAGCTATCCTTTCTCACGCGTTTAGGCAAAAAGCGAGGGCCCGTATGAAAGAGCCGCAACTCAATCCGCAAGTCGCTGATCTAGCTCCTGCCGGTCCGACGCTCACCATGTACGACGAGGAGCACATGATCACGTACATGCGCGTGCTTGATGCTGATCAACAAGGCGCTGACTGGCGTGATGTCTCTCGGATTGTGCTGCACATCGACCCAGACACTGCGGCCGACCGCGCGCGGCGTGCGTTCGAAAGCCATCTCTCGCGTGCCAGATGGATGACGGAGCAAGGTTATCGCCATCTGTTGCGAAGCGGCTCCTGATCATCGCCACGCCTGCGGCACGCGCCGTTACAAGCCGCCAGACAGCGCGCGGTAAGGGCAAATGCTCTCTCAGGTGCAGCGGATATTGACGACGATCAGCTAGTCATGATGAGCATCTTTAGCTCGCTCACCTCGTACGTAAGCTCGTTCATTCTCTTACGCAGACGTCTTGTCTCTCGGATCTGCAGGAAGATGGAGACAATCAGTACGGCAACCACAAAAACAGTGATGGGATCGTCAAATAACCGAACAGCAGCATCCTCTAACATTTTCGCCTCCCCCGGAGACCTAATCTTTTAAGCCTACGTCATTCGTGTCTGGCGGTCCAGTACGGCCAGATTGTTGAGCTTCACAGAGCCGGGATTGCTGTTCATAGTTTTGGGCATTTGGGTCGCAACCTTCTTGCACTGGCACGGCTCTTTTTCGGACGCGGAGAAACCCCAGCCGCACCAGCCCTCACCGAGTATGACGAGCAGCACATGATCACGTACATGCGCTTGCTTGATGCTGATCAACAAGGCGCGGACTGGCGTGATATCTCTCGGATCGTGCTGCGCATCGACCCAGATAACGAGGCCGACCGCGCGCGGCTGGCGTTCGAAAGCCACCTCTCGCGTGCCAGATGGATGACGGAGCAAGGTTATCGCCATCTGTTGCGAAGCGGCTTTTGATTATCGCAACGCCTGCCTTTGCCTATAGCTTTCGATCATCGTAGGCGTTACGTCGGTAGGGTAGCAGAGCGGCGCAGGTCAGACTTGATCATGGTGTGGGCGCCATCGAGCACCGCGGCCTCGTCACGAACGCGGGCGCCTAACCATGGCCGACATCGCCGAGCTGCAGGCTCAACTCGCCGAGCTGAAGCGCGCGGATTGGAGCGGCGCGCGCTCGGTTTCAATACGAGGGCAAGAGTGTCACCTACGGCACCGCCGACGAAATGCGCAGCGCGATCGCCAGCCTTGAGGCAGAGCTTGGCTTGTCGCGACCGGTGGTCGGCGTAGTTCGCAGCACAAAAGGCTACTGATGCGCGATTTGTGTCGCGCATCCCAAGAGATCAAGCGCAGCAAGCCTCTGAGGGCTATGCGGCCAGTCCAATAACGGAAAGCTGACCTCCCGCGCGGCGCTTGGAATTCATTTCGTCGGGGCAAGGTTGGCGGGGCCGCAAACAATCACGATAGACGCCAAGCTTGCAACCGGGAGCCGCCCGACCACGCGCGCGGCGCATAATTCCCCCTGTCATGAAAATTCCGCAGCGAGCCTCACAAAATCCCCAGATAATTCCGCTATTTTTTCCGCATTTTTGGGACCATAACTCTCCGCATCGGAGGTCCAGATGGCTAAGATCAAAGTACACCCACGCCCCGGCGCCCTCTCGGAGCTGCTGAAAACGAAAGGGATGACGAAAATGGACGCGAAGGAGAAGACGCAGGTTGATCGGAAGACCTTGTCGAAGATCGACCGCGGCGAGGAGGTGAAGCTGGAGACGCTCCAGCGGGTGGTGAACAAGCTGCAGGTGACGGAGGAGTACTTTCGTCATCCTCCAGTGTCACAGGAAACCGACAAGGGAGACGACCCGGAGCCGGGAACCATCCTGCTACGCAAGCTCGATGCATCGCGCCTGCATGATCTTGTTGAAGGCACCGAATGCTTCAAGTGGCACCTGAATGCCAAGGTTCGGGACGACGATGCGCGAAAGTTTCTGGAGGACTTCGAAGAAGCCGCCGAGAAATTTCGGAAACAAAACGCGTTCGTCTTCGATGATGAAAGTCATTCCCTTCGGCTCCAGCTCGATCGCCTTAAGACTGCGGACGACATGGCCGCCCGTTTGGAGCGTCTCGCGGAGCACCGCCTTGCGCTACTTGGGGGCGGCCACCTGTTCTGGGAATGCTCAGTCGAAGAGCATAGCTATGAAGACGTGAGATGGCAGACTGCCAACTACCGATCTTCCTATCTCGTCCATCTGTCGATCGAGCCGCTTGGCACGCAATCGCGGCGAGTGCACATCTATGTCGGAGAAACGCCTCCATTGTTCGCTCCTTCCGACCGCAGATACGATGTCTTTGTAAACGGCAGGCAGCTTCCGAAAATTGGCGACGGCGACGTCCCATCGCCTCGAACCCTTGAAGACGGCGACATCCCGTTCTGACAGCCCTCTTCTTAGCTTGCTTCTAGCTCCCATTCAGGGAGCGCCGTCGCGCGCCTACCAAGGAAAAAATCATGGAACACGATCGCATTATTTGTTTGGATATCGAGACAATCCCAGACCGCACGCTTATTCCCGAATGGGATGAGGGAAAGTTTCCGCCTAAGCCTATCTGGCATCGGATCGTCGCGATCTCCTTCGTTGAGGCGCGTATCGAATACGATAAGGGACTTCCAGTGAGCTACGCGGTTGAGTGTTGCCGATCTGGCGGTGATGCAGATTGGGACGAACAGCGCCTTCTCTCGAAATTTTGGCGGTACTTCGCCGAGCGGGCGCCGCGAGTGATTACTTGGAACGGCAAAGGTTTCGACCTTCCAGTGCTTCGTGCTCGCGCGATGATCTACGGCATCTCGGCGCATAGCTGGTACCAGCGAGGTTCGAAGTGGGACAACTACATGCAGCGCTTTGCTCCTGACTGGCATTGTGACTTGATGGAGCAACTCTCGGATTATAAGGCGTGTTCGTCGATGAGCTTGGACGATGTAGCACTAGCTCTCGGACTTCCCGGCAAGATCGGAGGCCATGGATCAGAGGTCGAGGCGATGGTCCGGCGCGGCGAGATCGACAACGTGCGCGCGTACTGCGAAGGCGACTGTCTCAACCTTTTCGTTTTGTACGTTCGTTGGGCGCTCCTAAGCGGCAGGATCGATCCGGCGGGCCACAATGCATCTCTTCAAAGTCTCATCGAGTGCTTGGAGAATGAAAGGGAGACGCGCTCACATTTCGGCGCATTCCTCGATCGCTGGCGTGCGACGTCTCGACCTGTGCCCATGTTCGTGCCGGGCGCTGAACCGGCAGCAAGCTCCGCAAACGGCGCCGGGTATCAGTCATAGCCCTCTAGTGTGCCCAGAAACTTGAACTCCCGCCGAAGCTCGCGCTCGATCAGTCCTAAGTCATCGCCGAATTTGGCTTCATCTATTTTGCGGATCGCCTCTAGCACCGACTGGCAGGCTTCTTCGACGTGGGCGATCTTCTGCGCGAAGGCGTGCCGCTCGATGCTCCACTCGCCCGGACGCGCGCCGCGCCCGCTCGTGAGCTTCTTATAGATTTCATCGACGCGCTTGTTGTCCTGTTTTGCCATCAGCATTCCCCGACCTGCAGCCGCCGACGGTCATGATCGACCCGCTGGGAAAGCGTAGTCCTGTTCATCGACTGATGGGCAAGTTGTTCGGCTGTATCCACAGCCCGCGATCTGTCACCTTTTGCGCTTCGAAATGAAATCGTCGGGCATTTCGGGCACGGCTTCAGGATCGGTCGGATCGACTTGATTGCACACCGGGCAAGGGGCGCCGGCCCCGCCGCAGCCGCAGGACCTTGCCAAGGCCGGTCTGGATGGTTTTCACAAACCCACCGGCAGTTGTCGCATCGTGGGCAGAACTTCATCGTTCATGATCTAGGGCCCAGCCGGGCCCGGCCAGCGAAAACCTCCAAAATCTCCGGGAAAAACGCCATTGACGTCAAGTCGTGTGGTTCTGGCGTCGCGGTGCTGGCGTTAAGCTGCGTGAAATATTTGCGCAGCGACGGAGGCAAAAGAGCCGTTCTCCGGGAAGAGCACGAAGTAAGCCGTAAAGCCATTGCGCAGGGAAGGCCGGGATGCTCCCGCTGCACCTGTATGCTCGTGTGCGTGTTCTTTATGCGCACCTGCACACGAGACCGCGGGTGCAGCAAGCACCCGGTCTTCCCTGCGCCCTCTGTACTTCAAGAGGGACAACAGAAGATGCAAGCCTCGGGTGCAATGCGCCGCGAGAATGCAGATGCGCACCCTCGTCGCTGTTTGAAAAATTGAATTGGAAACGCGCCCCACGTCGTCCCTGCGAACGCAGGGACCCATAACCACGAATGCAAGTTGTGACGCGGAGCTAGAGCCGCTATCCCGCCGACAACGACGAGCAGTGGCTATGGGTCCCTGCGAACGCATGCTTTCGCAGGGACGACGGGGAAAGGCCGGCAATCCGGCGTCATGATGCGCCGATCGGAAATCGAAATGGCGGGGAAGAGTCCGGATCTTTTTTCGATTAATCATTCTACTTCAGATAGCAATGACTTATTTTCGACGCAGGAAGAGCCAAGAGAAGAGCTGATATCGCGGTATCCGCCAACGAGATAAAAACGCGGCAGGGAAGGATAAAAGTGGGTGAACTTCTGGGCTCTATCGTTTTTTCTTTGATTGTAATCGTTCTAATCGCCGGCGCATGGAGCTGGATTTCGACGCTGTTCAGGAAAGGCGTCATGGCGCTGCTCGGCTTCGATCGGGTCTGCGTGCAGCAGTTCGAAACTGTGCTGCTCTACCGGAACGGGCGTTTTGAAAAGGCCCTGATGCCCGGCCGGCACCGGATCCGGGCCGGCAGCCGCCAATTGG
Source organism: Bradyrhizobium sp. RDI18 (assembly GCF_043203335.1). NCBI lineage: Bacteria > Pseudomonadati > Pseudomonadota > Alphaproteobacteria > Hyphomicrobiales > Nitrobacteraceae > Bradyrhizobium > Bradyrhizobium sp. RDI18. The sequence goes on from NZ_JBICRN010000008.1 coordinate 3,739,056, forward strand.
CGCGGATCGATTTGCGCTCCGAAGTGTTTCGGTTCACGCAAGGCGCGGTGTCCGCCGACCGCTTTGCGGTCAACCTCGTCTACGTCGTCCGGACAAAAATCGTCGATCCCAGGGCCGCTTTCGAAAGCACCCAGAACTACCGGGACGAGATATTCATCCGCCTGCAATCGGTTGCGAAAGCGGTGTGCAGCCGAAAGTCCCGCCTGGAAATTCAGATGGATCACCAGAGTTTTGGCAACAGCGCCCAGAAGGCTGCCAGCCAGGTGCTTCGCTCGATCGGTTGCGAATGCCTGACGTTCGAGCTGCTGCAGGTGGACTCCACCGGACCCGTCGCGGAGCTGGACAATCGACGCATGGGATTTGCGGCGCACCACAGCATGATGAAGGAAGCCTGAACCACTGTGATCCGGCACCGTAGGGAGATTGCCTATGCTGCGCCGATGCCGATTTCGAAACGATTATCCTACGCCGGCGCGCAAACGGTACGGCTCGACACCGGCGCGGCCGGTACCGTGCGCAGCTCGTCTGCGCGAGCCGAATGGCTCTGGCATTGCGAAACTGCCCGTAATGCCCAACTCTTCTTTATCATCATCCATTCGGACATCCTCGACATGAGCCAGACCAGACTGTTCGAGCCCTTCAAGCTTGGCCCGACTACATTGCCGAACCGCCTCGTGATGGCTCCGCTGACCCGCAACCGCGCGGTACCGCCCGGCATGGTGCCAAGCCCGCTCGCGGTCGACTATTACGGCCAGCGCGCCTCCGCCGGATTGCTCATCACCGAAGCGAGCCAGGTTTCGCAGCAGGGCCAGGGTTATCAGGATACGCCCGGCATCTATTCGAAGGAGCAGGTCGAAGGCTGGCGCAAGGTCACGGACCGCGTGCATGAAAAAGGCGGGCGCATCTTCATCCAGATCTGGCATGTCGGCCGCATCTCGCACACCACGCTGCAGCCCGGCGGCGGCAAGCCGGTGGCGCCGTCGGCGATCCACGCCAAGGGCAAGACATTTGTGAACGGCATCTTCACCGAGATATCCGAACCGCGCGCGCTGGAGCTATCGGAAATTCCAGGAATCATCGACGACTTCAAGCGCGGCACCGAGAACGCGCTGGCTGCCGGCTTTGACGGCGTCGAGATCCACGGCGCCAACGGCTACCTGCTCGACCAGTTCGCCAAGGACGGCACCAACAAGCGCACCGATGCTTACGGCGGAGGAATCGAGAACCGCGCAAAGCTGATGCTGGAAGTGTCGCAGGCGGTGGCCGCGATCGCAGGCCCCGAGCGCACCGGCATCCGCATCTCGCCGGTAACGCCGGCCAACGATGTGTCCGATAGCAATCCGCAGCCGCTGTTCGATCATATCGTGGATGGACTCGGCGCGCTGAAGCTGAGCTACATCCACGTCATCGAAGGCGCGACCGGCGGCCCGCGCGATATCGCGCCGTTCGATTACGCGTCCTTGCGCAAGCGCTTTGGCGGAGCCTATGTCGCCAACAACGGCTACGACTTCGACCTCGCGACGAAAGTGCTCGAAGCCGGCGCCGCCGACCTGATCGCATTCGGCAAGCCGTTCATCTCGAATCCCGATCTGGTCGAGCGGCTGAAGAAGGGCGCGCCGCTGAATGAGTGGGACAAGGCGACGTTCTACGGCGGCGGCGCCAAGGGATACACGGATTATCCGACGCTGGCGACGGCGCAAGCGGCGGAGTGATTTGATCCACCACAATGAGTCGTCATGCCCCGCGAAGGCGGGGCATCCAGTAACCGCCGGCGTCAGCGATAGAACCGAGAGGCCGCTGCGTACTGGATCGTCCGCCTTCGCGGACGATGACGACGGAGTAAAAAAGCGTCGACAGCGAACGGGAAAAAGGCCGGGATCGCTCCCGGCCTTTCGTCTGCATCACTCGTAACGCACGAAGCTTACTTCGCCTCCGCCCGCTTCGGCGGCGTCGCCGGCCACGACTTGATCAGCGCGTCGTAGTCGACCGTCTCGCCCTTCGGCTTCTCGTTCGCCAGCTTGCGCTGTGGCGCGATGGTCTTGTCTTTCTCGGCCTTGGCGAACCAGAACTCGGCGGTCTCCTTCTTGTTCAGCTTCGGCCCGCACTCCTTCTGCACGCCACTCTTCTCGAGGCGTTCGAGCACCGAGTCCTGGGCTGCGGCCAGCGCATCCATCGCGGCTTGCGGCGTCTTCGCACCGGACGACGCGTCGCCGATGTTCTGCCACCACAATTGCGCGAGCTTCGGATAGTCAGGTACGTTGTTGCCGGTCGGGGTCCACTGCACGCGCGCGGGCGAGCGGTAGAACTCGATCAGGCCGCCGAGCTTCGGCGCGCGCTCGGTGAACGACTTGTCCCAGATGTCGGATTCACGCACGAACGTGAGGCCGACATGGCTCTTCTTCAAGCTGACCGTCTTGGAGTTGATGAACTGCAGATAGAGCCAGGCCGCCTTGCGGCGATCGGGCGGCGTCGACTTCAGCAGTGTCGCAGAGCCGGCGTCCTGGTAGCCGAGCTTCATGCCCTCTTTCCAGTACGAGCCGTGCGGCGAAGGCGCCATGCGCCACTTCGGCGTGCCGTCCGCGTTCACGACCGCAATACCCGGCTTCACCATGTCGGCGGTGAAGGCGGTGTACCAGAAGATCTGCTGGGCGATGTTGCCCTGCGCCGGCACTGGACCTGCTTCGGAGAAGGTCATGCCTTGCGCCTGGGGCGGAGCATACTTCTTCATCCAGTCGAGGTATTTGGTGATCGAATAGACCGCCGCCGGGCCGTTGGTGTCGCCGCCGCGCTCAACCGACGAGCCGACCGGACGGCAGCCTTCCATGCGGATGCCCCATTCGTCGACCGGCAGGCCGTTCGGGATGCCCTTGTCGCCGTTACCGGCCATCGACAGCCAGGCGTCGGTGAAACGCCAGCCGAGCGAAGGATCCTTCTTGCCATAGTCCATGTGGCCATAGACCTTGACGCCGTTGATCTCCTTGATGTCGTTGGTGAAGAACTCGGCGATGTCTTCATAGGCCGACCAGTTCACGGGAACGCCGAGCTCGTAGCCATACTTGGCCTTGAACTTGGCCTTGTATTCCGGATTGGAGAACCAGTCGTAACGGAACCAATACAGGTTCGCGAACTGCTGGTCGGGCAACTGATAGAGCTTGCCGTCCGGGCCCGTGGTGAAGGATTTGCCGATGAAGTCATTGACGTCGAGCTGCGGGTTGGTGACGTCCTTGCCCTCGCCGGTCATGTAGTCCGACAGGATCACGGTCTGGCCGTAGCGGACGTGGGTGCCGATCAGGTCCGAATCGTTGATCCAGCCGTCATAGACGTTCTTGCCGGACTGCATCTGGGTCTGCAGCTTTTCGACGACGTCGCCTTCCTGGATCAGGTCGTGCTTGACCTTGATCCCGGTGATCTCGGTGAAGGCTTTCGCCAGCGTGCGCGCTTCATACTCATGCGTCGTGATTGTTTCCGACACGACGTTGATTTCCATGCCCTTGAAGGGCTCGGCGGCCTTGGCGAACCATTGCAGCTCCTTCATCTGGTCCGCCTTCGACAGCGTCGAGGGCTGGAACTCGCTGTCGATCCACCTTTGATTGACGGCGTCGTCCGCCCGCGCAGGTGCGGCAATGGTCACGGATGCGGCGATCAGCGCAGCCGCGCTGGTCATCGTCAGAAAGCTCTCCTTGGTCAAGGGACCGTTTCTTCCTCTCAAGCGTCGCATGTTGGATCCTCCGGTTGCAGCGACAAACACATATTCAGGCCCGGGTTGATCCCGGATCTGTCTTTTTCCGCCGTTTCAGACCGTGCGAAAGATCGCAACGGCCGAAACGAGCGAAATCAGGGTTGCGAGCCACAGGCTCGAAATCTCGACGCCCTCCCCGATCGGCAGCGTCGCGATCGGGTCGGTGCCGGCAAAGGCGATCCACAACAGATGGATAACGGCGGCAAGCACCAGCGAAATGAACAGCCGGTCGCCGCGCGTGGTCGGAATGCGCAGGATGCCGACGCGCTCGGCTTCGGGATAGGCGATCCCAAGCCATGTCATCACGCCGAGCGTCAGCGCCAGCATCACGAAGAAGATCGCAGTCGGCAGCGTCCAGGCCATCCATGCGATGTTTTCCATGGCTACACCCTGCCCAGCGCAAAACCGCGCGCGATGTAGTTGCGGACGAACCAGATCACCAAGGCACCGGGGATGATGGTGAGCACGCCGGCCGCCGCCAGTAGCCCCCAATCCATGCCCGCGGCTGAGACCGTGCGGGTCATGATCGCGGAGATCGGTTTGGCGTTGACCGACGTCAAGGTACGCGCCAGCAGCAATTCGACCCAGGAGAACATGAAGCAGAAGAATGCGGCGACGCCGATACCGCTCGCGATCAGCGGCACCAGGATCTTGACGAAGAAGCGCGGGAACGAATAGCCGTCGAGGAATGCGGTCTCGTCGATCTCGCGCGGCACGCCCGAGACGAAGCCTTCGAGAATCCAGACCGCGAGCGGCACATTGAAGATGCAGTGCGCCAGCGCGACCGCCCATGGCGTATCGAACAGATTGATCGCCGAGTAGAGATTGAAGAACGGCAGCGCGAACACCGCGGCCGGCGCCATGCGGTTCGACAACAGCCAGAAGAACAGATGCTTGTCGCCGAGGAAGCGGTAGCGCGAGAAGCCATAGGCGGCCGGCAGCGCCACCGCGATCGAGATCACGGTGTTGATGATCACGTATGTCAGCGAGTTGATGTAGCCGGAATACCAGCTCTCATCGGTGAAGATGCGCCTGTAGTTTTCCAGCGTAGGCTGGTGCGGCCAAAGCGTCATCGTGGTGACGATCTCGGCATTGGTCTTGAAGCTCATGTTGACGAGCCAGTAGATCGGCAACAGCAGGAAAATCAAAAACAGCGAGATGATGAGGCGGCGGCCGGGAATCGAATGCATCACGCGCCTCCCTGCTTGGCGGGACGCTCGGTCCCGACATTGGTCATGACGGTGTAGAATACCCAGCACACGATCAGGATGATCAAATTGTAGACGAGCGAGAGAGCGGCAGCCTTGCCGAGGTCGAACTGCCCGAGCGCGATCTTGACCAGTTCGATCGAAACGAAGGTGGTCGAGTTGCCCGGACCGCCGCCGGTCACCACGAACGGCTCGGTGTAGATCATGAAACTGTCCATGAAGCGCAGCAGCACGGCGATCAGCAGCACGCGGTTCATTTTCGGCAATTGGATCGCCTTGAACACCGCCCAGCGCGAGGCGCCGTCGATCTGAGCCGCCTGGTAATACGCGTCCGGGATCGACTTCAGCCCGGCATAGCACAGCAGCGCGACGAGGCTGGTCCAGTGCCACACGTCCATCACGATGACGGTCGCCCAGGCATCGAACTCGTTGGAAACGTAGTTATAGTCGAAGCCGAGGCTGTTGAGCGTATAGCCGAGCAGGCCGATATCGGGCCGGCCGAAAATCTGCCAGATCGTGCCGACCACGTTCCACGGAATGAGCAGCGGCAAAGCGAGGATCACAAGACATACGGCAACGGTCCAGCCCTCGCGCGGCATCGACAGCGCCACCACGATGCCGAGCGGCACCTCGATCGCCAGGATGATGGCGGAGAACAAGAGATTGCGGCCGAGCGAAGCCAGAAAGCGGCCGCCGAGATCGGTCGAGGGATCGAGCAGCTCCTTGAACCAGCCGACGCCGTTCCAGAAGAACTGGTTGTTGCCGAACGTGTCCTGCATCGAATAGTTCACCACCGTCATCAGCGGCAGAATCGCGGAGAACGCGACCACCGCGAATACCGGTAGCACCAGGAACCAGGCTTTTTGGTTGACGATCTTGTCCATCAGGCAACCCCCTCGACCAGACGGCTGTCGGCATAGACGTGAACATGCGCGGGATCGAACACCAGCCCGACCATGTTGTCGGGCACGGAGAATCCGGGCGGCACGCGCGCGGCAAACTTGGCGTCGCCGATGCGAACGCGGGCAAAGCGGGCGCGACCAAGATCGTCGATCCGTTCGATCGCGGCCGATAACAGGCCTGACGCGGGAGCGGCAATATTGACGAACTCCGGGCGCACGCCGATTTCGATTTTCGCACCCGCCGGCAGCACGCCGTAATTGCGGTGCAGGCCGATGATGTGGCCGTCGATCCGCGCCTCATGCCCGCTCACGACAGCCGGCACAATGTTCATGCCGGGCGAGCCGATGAAGTAACCCACGAATGTATGCGCGGGCTTGTCAAACAGTTCGGCCGGCGTGCCGCTCTGCACCACGCGGCCGTCATGCATGACCACCACCGTATCGGCAAAAGTCAGCGCCTCGGTCTGGTCATGGGTGACGTAGATCATCGTGAGATCGAGCTCGCGATGCAGCGCCTTCAACTTCGAGCGCAACTGCCACTTCAATTCAGGATCGATCACCGTCAGCGGCTCGTCGAATAGTACGGCGGCAACATCGGAACGGACGAGGCCGCGGCCGAGCGAAATCTTCTGCTTGGCGTCCGCGGTCAGGCGCGTCGCCTTGCGGTCGAGATAGAACGTCAGATCGAGGAGATCGGCGATCTGCCTCACCCGCGCCTCGACCTCGGCCTTCGGCACGCCGCGGTTCTGCAGTGGGAATGCGAGGTTCTGCCCGACCGTCATCGTGTCGTAGATCACCGGAAACTGGAACACCTGCGCGATGTTGCGCTTCTGGGTTGACAGCGGCGTGATATCGGCGCCGTCGAACAGGATTTTTCCGCGCGAGGGCGTGACGATGCCGGAGATCAGATTGAGCAGCGTGGTCTTGCCGCAGCCAGAGGGGCCGAGCAGCGCGTAGGCCCCGCCCTGCCGCCAGGTCATGGTCACCGGCTTCAACGCAAAGGATTCGGGCGCAGCGTCATTGCCGCCGTAGGAATGCGCGAGATCGACGAGGTCAATGCGTGCCATATCGCATCTCCCTCACATGCTCTTGGCTTTTGATGCGTTCTCTCCTTGCGAAACGCTATGCATTTCGCTTGAAAACGCGATGGCTGGCGCTGCGACCAGGCGATCGGCGGCGTCGAACACGAAAACATTGTCGGGATCGAGCACGGCATCGAGCGTCTGGCCGGGCTCATATTCATGCACGCCCGGCAGCACCGCAACCCAGTTGGAAGCGTCGCGGTTGAGATGCACGAAACTTTCCGAGCCGGTGATCTCGGTCACGGTGACGGTGGCGTGAAACGCGTGGCGACCGGCGATGCCGTTCGCCACTTCGAGCTGGTGGGCGCGAAAGCCGACGCGGTAGGGGCCGTCGGAAAGCTGCGCATAGAGCCCGGTGGCCGGCGCCTGGATGCCACCGGCATATGCGACCTGCCCGTTCTTCTTCTCTATACCGACGATGTTGAGCGGCGGATCTGAGAATACCTGTGCGACCCGCAGCGTATCGGGACGGCGATAGACTTGCGATGTATTGCCGGCCTGAAGCACCTGGCCTTCCCACATGCACACCGTGTTGCCGCCGAGCAGCAGCGCCTCCGAGGGCTCAGTCGTGGCATAGACGAAGATCGCACCCGACGCCTCGAAGATGCGCGGCAGTTCGGTGCGCAGCTCCTCGCGGAGCTTGTAATCGAGATTGGCGAGTGGCTCATCGAGCAGCACGAGGTCGGCGCCCTTGACCAGCGCACGCGCGATCGCGGTGCGCTGCTGTTGGCCGCCGGACAATTGCAGCGGCGTGCGCTTCAGAAAAGGCTCGAGCCTGAGGAGTTTTGCCGCCTCCTGCACGCGCCGGTCGATCTCCTCGCGCGGCCGGCCCTGCACGCGCAGGGGCGAGGCGATGTTCTCGTAGACCGTCAGCGAGGGATAATTGATGAATTGCTGATAGACCATCGCAACCGAGCGCTGCCGCACGTCGGCGCCGGTGACGTCGTTGCCGTCGACCAGCACCCGGCCGGTTGACGGCTTGTCGAGACCGGCGAGCAGCCGCATGATCGAGGTCTTGCCCGACAACGTCGGCCCGAGCAGCACGCTCAGCGTGCCGCGCTCCAGCATCAGCGAGACGTCGCGAATGGTCGCCATGCCATCCACGGTTCGCGTGACGTGTTCGAGCGTGACGCTCATGTCCGCCCTCCCGCTTCGCGCAAGGTACGTTCACCGGAGGCGGCGCTGTTGGCCTTGATCCATTCGTCAAGCACGGCGATTTCATCGGCCGACAGCCGCAAGCCGAGTTTAGACCTTCGCCACACCACGTCTTCGGCGCTGCAAGCCCACTCGGTCGAAATCAGGTACCGGACCTCGCTTTCGGTCAAGGTAGCGCCAAACGCCTGGCCTAGATCGGCCAATGATTTCGCATTGCCGAGCAATTTTGTCGCACGCGTGCCATAGGCATGCGCGAGCCGGCCAGCATGCGCCGAGGTGAGGAACGGATACTTCCGCGTCAGTTCCGCCGTCAGCGCAGCGACCGCGGAAACATCCATGTTGCCGCCAGGCAGTGGCGCCTTGCCTGTCCAGCCCTCTTTCGCTTTGTCGCTGCTCAAATATGGCGAAAGCCGTTCCAGCGCCTCTTCGGCGAGCCGCCGATAGGTTGTGATCTTGCCGCCGTAGATCGACAACAGCGGCGCACCGCCGGGCGTATCGAGTTCGAACACGTAATCGCGGGTCGCGGCCCTGGCCTCGCTGGCGCCGTCATCATAGAGCGGGCGGACGCCGGAATAAGTCCAGACCACATCCGCGGGCAGCACCGGCTTCTTCAGATACTCACTGGCGGAGGCGCAGAGATATTGAATCTCCTCAGGGCTGGCTTTCACCTTGGCCGGGTCGCCGTCGTAGTCGCGATCAGTGGTGCCGATCAGCGTAAAGTCGTCCTGGTAGGGGATGACGAAGATGATGCGGCCGTCGGCATTCTGGAACATGTAGGCGCGGTCGTGCTCATATAGCTTGCGCACCACGATGTGGGAGCCCTGCACCAGCCGCACCTTTGCTCGCGCGTTGACGCCTGAACCCGACGACAGCACCTGCTCGACCCACGGGCCGCCGGCATTGACCAGCGCGCGCGCCTGGATGGTGGTGCGCTCGCCGCTGATCGTGTTCTCTACGGTGACCTGCCAGATGCCGTCGACCTGCCGGATCTCGACCGCGCGCGAGCGGGTGTGGATTTCGGCGCCGCGATCGGCTGCGTCGCGTGCGGTGAGCACGACCAGGCGCGCGTCATCGACGAAGCAATCGGAATATTCGAAACCGCGCTTGTAACGGTTGGCGATCAAGGGTTTGCCCACCTCGTCATGGACCAGATCGACCGAGCGCGTCGGCGGCAGGAGATGACGGCCACCGATATGGTCGTACAGGAACAACCCTAGCCTAAGCAGCCAGGCCGGCCGCAAGCCAGCGTGGTGCGGCAAAACGAAACGCAAGGGTCTGATAATGTGAGGCGCGATCTGCCACAGGACTTCGCGCTCGATTAGCGCCTCGCGGACCAGGCGGAACTCGTAATATTCGAGGTAGCGTAAGCCCCCATGCACCAGCTTGGTCGACCAGGACGACGTTCCGCTCGCCAAGTCGTTCATTTCACAAAGGAAAACGGAATTGCCCCGGCCTGCGGCATCGCGCGCGATGCCGCAGCCGTTGATGCCGCCTCCGATAATGGCGAGGTCAAATATCCGATCCAACGAAACGCTTCCCCGGCGATCGCCTCTTCACTTCGGCGATTTTGCTTTCGGATGGGAGTTAATCACAAAGAAAAACGAAAGCAAGGCGAAAGCGGGGAACCGGGCTCCCTACTTGAGGGTAAGTTCAGGTTTGGCCCGGCACAGGCCCGTACCACGGGCTCAGACCGAGGCGCATGGTTTCGGTATCAGCCCGCAGCCACGGCCTCGACTTCGAGAAGCCACGCCTCGTCGAAGATGCCAGCGATAACCACCGTCAGCGCTGTTTCCCGTCCACCAAGTACCTCGTTTCGCACGGAGCGATTGACGAGGGCGTAGCGCCGGTCGGCAAGGTAGGTCCGGTGCATGACCAGATTGTCGAGGGTCATGCCGGCTGCCTTGAGCTGAGCCTCGACGTTTCGCCAGGCGAGCCTGCACTGCGCTTCAAAGCCCTCAGGGACGGTGCCGTCGACGTCAAGCGGGATCTGGCCACTTACAAAAAGCAGACGCGTGTGACCGCTGACCTCTAGCGCCTGGCTGTAGCCAGTCGTCGGCACGGTTACTGTTTCGGCATTGATGCGTCGGATGTGCATTAGGTTTCTCCTGTCATCGAACAACCATCTCGTGCACCGCTGCACTCGTCGCGCACAAACCATTTTTCCTGGACAGTTGAGTTAGATTTTCTAATCTGCGCGCGCCTAACGCCTATGGATGGAATCCTGGTGAGCTACAGACTGCCTCCGCTCAACGGACTGCGAGCCTTCGAGGCTGCCGGCCGTCATCTCAGCTTCAAACTGGCTGCGCAGGAGCTTTCGGTAACGCCGGGCGCCGTCAGCCAGCAGATCAAGCATCTGGAGCAGATCCTGGGGATTCCTCTGTTTCAGCGCATGCCCCGCGGCCTCACGCTCACCGGCCATGGCGAGGCAATGCTGCCCACCATCAGCGATGCCTTCGAGCGCATGTCGGCGGCTGCGGATGCTGTCGCGCGCACATTGCCGACAAAGGCGTTGCGGCTTGGTGTCTCTCCGAACTTGACAGACGACCCGCATGGCCTGTTGGCGAAACTTGCGAACACAGAACGGTCGCCGGACTATGTTCTGATAACCTCGACCGATGATGTCACGAACCTCTTAAGTGGCGCGCTGGATGCGATCCTGCGTCCGGGACCGGGCCCCTACCCGGGAATGCATGCGGAGGTGCTGAACCTGCACCAGGCTTTCTCACCCCATGCACAGGCTTCTCTTGTCGTTTGGCCCGGCCTCGCCAAGTGTCGGGAGTTCCTGAAAACGAGATCGCTGCTCGGCTCGCCCGGATAATCGCGCGCTACTTCAGCCGCACCACGGTCGAAGCGGGCTCGCCGCCGGAATCCACCTCGATGCCGCGGTGGCTGCAGATGCTGCCTACGCAGAATCCGAGTAGGCCCGGCGCGGCAGCGGTCCGCCGCTCACGACGTAAACGCCGGCCGAGATCGACGCGATAGCAATCCAGTCCAGCATCGCAGGCCATTCGCCGAGAACAGGTATGGCCATCACCGCCGTCATGGCCGGACATAGTGCGGCGAAGGCGGCCCCGCTCGAAGCGCCGAGCAGTCTGACCGCACGCCCGTACAAAACCAGAGAAACAATCGCCGTCAGAACGCCCTGCACAAATGCCTGAAGAGCAACGTCACCCAAAGACGCCCTGCCAAGGCTTGCGCCCTCCGCAAGAAAGTAGACGGGGACATAGAGCATCAAGGCACCGACCGCGGCGATGCCTGCCGCATGCAATCCATCAAGCCGCGCCCGCCGCATCGCCACCGTGTAGCAGGCCCAGGCAAACGCGGAGGCAAGGAACAGCGCGTGTCCCGTTGTCTGCTTCGGATCGACCGCCCCGGCCGTGCCCCATGCGATGCCGGCGATGCCCATCACGATCAGCGCGAAGCCGATCTTTTTCGCGCCCGTGAACGCCTCGCGCAGGAAGGCCGCAGCCAGAACGGCAACCGCCAGCGGCATCACTCCGGGAAACAGGGCACCGGCATGGGCCGCAGGGGCGAACAGCAGACCGGCGTTGGCGAGCAGCACGGGAGCGCCACCGCCAAGCACGATTGCCGCCAATCCGATCAAGCCCAAGCGTTCGAACGCGAGACCCTTCTGCAGCACATAAGGCAGCAGGAGCACGCCGGCCACGCCGAAACGAAGCGCCGCGATGTCCCACGGCGTAAGGCTCGTCTTTAGCCCGAGCCGAGCCACAACAATCCAACCCGACCAGATACTTACGGCCGCGAGTCCGTGGAGAGCCCCGCGAACGTAATTCCCGGGCACGCGCCGATCGGCGGCCAACTCGGACATGATCTACTTCCATCAAGACCGCAGGGATGATAACCTGAATAACGCATTTTAGTGGTTACGCCAGAACGAGCCACCGAACAAGGACGAGATGAACAACCGCGGCGATGGTTTCGAATGGAGTGGCGGACATCCAGCCCTCGATTTCGTGAATACGCTGGATGAGCGGCCCTCTGACGAGCCGATCGAAAATCTTGCGACTTACCATGACCTGGTACGGTTCGCTGAATTGGCTGGACTTATCGAGCCACCGATTGTTAAGCCGCTGCTGCGGCTGCGTGGTCTGGCGCCCGGTCGCATCGTGAAAGGCGCGCGCAGGCTTCGCGAGCACCTTCACGACATCCTGGCAGCGAAAGTCTCTGGACGGCCGACGCGGCAGCCGGACCTGGATGCCCTCTCTGCCGCGATCAAGGCCGCCCACGCTGCCCGAGCGCTGGTCGGTTCGCGGTCGGCAGGATTGGTCAGATACCGCTGGTGTTCGCCACGGACACCCGAAATTCCGCTGCATGCCTGCGCGCTGGCGATCGAATCTCTACTCGTCGATGAGGAGCGCACGAGAATCCGAAAATGCGCTGCCGCTGATTGCGATGTCTACTACCTCGACACGAGCAAGAGCCAGCGCCGGCAATGGTGCAGCATGATCGGGTGCGGCAATCGCGAAAAACAGCGGCGACGGCGCGCCGCGGCCAGAAACTAGCGCAAGCGGATAGGCGCGGCGGTCGTGGCCGCGGCAGGCTCAGTAGCAGGATCGTCGATATCCGCCGCCAGCTTGTCCATCGCCTGAACCACCTCGATGCCGCGATGGCTGCAGATACTGGCAAGACCCGCCGGCAACGGCGCGTCAGTCACAAAGGTCTGGATCTGACTGAGATGGGCGATGCGCACCGGCGCGCTGCGACGGAGTTTTGTCGAATCCGCGACCAGCATGACGCTGCGGGCGTTGGCAATGATCGCTTGCGCCGCCTGCACTTCGCGATAGTCGAAATCCAAGAGCGCGCCCTCCTCGTCGATCGCAGACGCCCCGATGATGGCGTAGTCGACCTTGAACTGGCCGATCAGGCTGATCGCGGTCGAGCCGATCACCGCGCCGTCGGCACGGCGCACAGCGCCGCCCGCCACGATCACCTCGATACGCGGATGCCGGTACAAAAGCATCGCGACGTTGAGGTTGTTGGTGATCACCAACAAATCCTCATGCGAGGTCAGCGCGCTCGCGACTTCTTCCGTCGTGGTGCCAATGTTGATGAACAGCGAGCAGCCGTTCGGAATCCGCGATGCAGCGGCCACGCCGATCGCCCGCTTTTCCTCTGCCGCCACGAAGCGCCGCGCCTCATAGGCGAGGTTCTCCACGCCGGAGGCAATAATGGCGCCGCCATGGATGCGCGTCAGCGAGCGCTGGTCGCAGAGGTCGTTGAGGTCTTTTCGGATGGTCTGCGCCGAAACCTCAAACCGCTTGGCGAGATCTTCCACCATCACCCGGCCAAAGGCGCGGGCAATGTTGAGGATTTCAGTCTGACGATGGGACAATCCGGCCATGGCAGCACCCCTGAAGAACAGACTTGGGCACAAAGATGCCGTTATGGTGCGGCTGATTAGGAGCGCGGTCAACGAGGGAGATCGGCCGCAAAGGCGTTTGGCAGGGCGAAACAACAGATCCTGGTTAAGGCGACCGCCGCCCGAAGCCGTGCGAGCCGCACATGTGCCCGGCGGCTCGATAAAGCAATTTGTGGCTGTAACACTGTTATCACAACCAGAAACGAATGGAGGAAACCATGAAGATCGATCGCCGTCAGTTCGCCTTGCCCGTACTCGCACTTGGGCTTGGGGTTGGATTCATGAGCGTGGTCCCCGCTTTTGCCGGCGCGGACGAGGATGCCATCGCGAAGAACGTCGAAGCTTTTCGTGCAGCGCAGGCGGCCGGCAATGCCGAGGGGATCGCCCCGCTCTGCGCGGAAGAACTCAGCTACAGCCACTCCAGCGGATCTGTCGACGACAAGGCGGCACTGCTGGCCGGGGTCAAGAATGCGAAATACAAATGGACCTCGCTTGAATACAAGAACCCCACGATCCGTGTCGTCGGCCCGGCGGCCATCGTGCGCTTCAACTTCGTCGGCGAGCAGGAGTTCACCGACGGCAAGAAGACGCCGCAGAACCTGCACATCCTGATGAACTGGCAGAAACAGGGCTCGGACTGGAAGCTGCTGTCGCGGTCGGCCACCAAGCTCTGACCGCCGGAAGACCGGCGCTGGCGGTTACGCCGCCAGCGTCATCCCACTGACGAGACGGTTGGCCGCACGCTCGGCCTCGCGCGCGTTGCGAAATATCTGTCCTTCCAACTGGTTGAAACGGTGCGAGGCGGCGAAGAACTGATAGCCGCCGGGAGCGCGCACGATAATCCCTGCCGGCTGCGAGCCGACTTCGATGATGTAGGTGTCCGACATGGCCCAGCCTCAGATTTATTCCGGGCCTACAACGGGTTGTACGGGCAATTGTTCCTGCTTCCGCCGTTGCGCCGCAAGGCCAACCTATGCCAAAGCTGGTCCGGAACACGCTAGCGAATCGTTCAAATGGCCGGAGAACTGACATGATACCGAAATTCGCGCTCTCGATGCTGGTCGCCCTTGCCGCTTGCGCGCCGCTCCAGGAGGCGGCGGCGCAGGAAAGCACGCTCGGCGGCGCACTGTTCGGCGGCGCGGCGGGCGCGATTGTCGGCGGCGCGCTCGGTGGCGGCCGCGGTGCAGCGGTTGGCGCGATCGTCGGGGCGACGACGGGTGCTGCGATCGGCGCCCAGGGCGAGCCACGGCCCGGCGGCTATCGCTGGTATCAGGGCGGCTGCTACGTGGAGCAGCCCGGCGGGTGGCAGGAAGTTTCGCCGCGCTATTGCGGCGTCCAGGCGCAGTACGCACCGCCGCCGCCCCGGTACTACGACGACACGCCGCGCTGCATGCGCTCGCAGACTTATGACCCGCGCCGCGGCACCTTCATCGGCCGTGACGGCTACGAGCGTCCCTGCCCGTAAGATTTAGGTCTTGATGACGCCGTCCGGACTGACCGGCTGCGGACGGCCGTTGTCGTCGATCGAGACGTAGGTGAAGTTGCCGTCGGTCACCAGGATCTGTTGCAACTCCTTGCGGCGCACGACCCAGGCTTCGAGATGCACCGTGATCGAGGTACGCCCGACCCGCACCAGATTGGCGTAGACTGAAACGAGGTCGCCGACATAGACGGCCTTGCGGAAATTCATCGCCTCGATCGCGACCGTCACCGTGCGCGATTTCGCGATCTTGGAAGCGAACACGCCGCCGCCGATATCCATCTGGCTCAAGAGCCAGCCGCCGAAGATGTCGCCATTGGCGTTGGTGTCGGCCGGCATCGCCAGGGTGCGAATGCAGAGATCACCGCGGGTCTCGCTCTCGGTCGAGACCGGCGCATGCAGACGGGGTTCGTTCACTTGAAATTCTCCCAACCAGCATCCGGCGCAAATCTTCCACCGAATTTTTCCGTAAGCGCCCGCAGCGTCGAGACCACGTTCTCAATCCCTCGGGTTCGTGCATAGTTCAGGGGACCGCCGCGGAACGGCGCGTAGCCGGTGCCGAAGATGACGGCGCCGTCGACCGCGTCGGCATCGTCGACGATGGCTTCGCGCAAGCAGGCGACACAGACATTCGACATCGGCAGGATCAGCCTGTCGATCATTTCCGCCGAGGGTTCCGATGTCGCGGGCAGGCCTGATGAGGTATCGGCCTTGTCGCCCTTCCAGGTGTAAAAGCCCTTGCCCGACTTACGGCCGAGTTCGCCTCTGGCGACCTTCTCACGCAACCAGGCCGGCGTCGGCGGAAGCGCGTCACCGAACTTCGAGCGCAGCATGTCGCCGACGTCGAGACAGATGTCGAGGCCGACCTGGTCGGCGAGTTCGATCGGCCCCATCGGCATGCCGAATTTTTTCGCGGCGGCGTCGATGACCGTCTTATCGATCTTCTCGTCCAGCATCAGCATCGCTTCCAGCATGTAGGGCGTCAGCGCGCGGTTGACGAGGAAGCCGGGCGACGACTTTACGGGCAGCGGCAACCGGTCGATGGCGCCGACGAAGGCGAGCGCTTCCCTCAAGAGTTGCGCGTCGGTGCCGTCATGGCTGACGACTTCGACGAGCTGCAGCCGCGATACCGGATTGAAGAAGTGCAGCCCGAGAAGCCGCTCGGGTTTTTGCAGCGTGGTGCGCAGGTCCTGCAGCGGAATGCTCGACGTGTTGGTGGCGAGGATTGCGCCGGGCTTCATCTTCGGTTCGAGGTCGGCATAGACCTTCTGCTTCAGCTCCAGCTTTTCCGGCACCGCCTCGATGATGAGATCGGCGTTGCGGACGCCCTCGGCCTGCATGTCCGGCATCAGCCGGTCCAGCGCATCGCGCACGGCAGTCCGCTTGCGCAGGATCTTGCCGTAGAGATCGGCGGCGCGCTTGATCGCCCCTGCGATCGGCTCCGGCTTCATGTCGGCGAGCGTCACCCGCAAATCCTGGCCGGCGCACCAGGCGGCGATGTCGCCACCCATGGCGCCGGCGCCGATGACGTGAACATGCTCGATCCTGTTGCCGGATCCCGCGAGCTTCTTCATCTGCTCGCGCAGGAAGAACACGCGGATCAGGTTCTGCGCGGTCGGCGTCACCATCAGTCTGGCGAAAGATGCTTTCTCCGCATTCAGCATCGCCCGCCGGTCGCCGCCGTGCCTTTCCCAGAGATCGATCAGCGCATAGGGCGCGGGATAATGCTCCTCGCGCGCCGCCTTGCCGGCCTCGCGGCGCATGCGCGAGGCGAGGAAGCCCCGGGCGAAGCCGAGGCTGAGCAGATTATTCAGCGGCCCGGGCTTCGCGCGCTTTAAGCGGCCGGACACCGCGTCCCTCACGGCATTCAAGACATGCCGCTCCTGCGTCACGGCATCGACCAGCCCGAGCGATTTTGCGCGGCGGGCGTCGATGGTCTTGCCGGTCAGCATCAGCGGCATCGCCTGCATCGGATTGACAAGCTGCGTGAAGCGCACGGTGCCGCCGAGACCGGGGTGCAGGCCGAGCATCACCTCGGGGAAGCCAAACCGCGCGTCCTCGATCGCGATCCGCATCTGACAGGCCAGCGCCACTTCGAGGCCGCCGCCGAGGCAGAAGCCGTGGATCACGGCCACGCTCGGAACGCGCAGGGCTTCGAGCCGGTCGATCACGGCATGGGCGCGGCCGATCTCGGCCTCGACTGCCGCCACATCGGTGGCGCCACGAAAGGCGTTGACGTCGGCGCCGGCGATGAAGCCGGATTTTTGGCAGAGCGGATGACGAGACCGGTGGGCCGCGCGGTTTCCAGCTCGGACAACACCTTGCTGAGCTCCTCGATCAGATCGGCGGACAGCGTGTTGGCGCTGGTGCCTTCGCGATCGAACAAGAGCCAGGCGACGCCGTCGCCATCGCGGGTCAGCCTGAAATTCTTGTACGGGCCCTCAGCGTCAGGCTTCGGCCCGAGTTCGAGCACGCGATCGCCGAGAACGTTCATGATCTGGCTATCCATGCTCACACCGTCTCTATCAACATCGCGCCGCCCTGCCCGCCGCCGATACATTCGGTGGCGATGCCGCGCCTGGTGCCCAATCGCTTCATGGCGTTGACCAAATGCAGCACGATGCGGTTGCCGCTGCAGCCTACGGGATGGCCGAGGCTGATCGCGCCGCCATCGACGTTCAACTTTGTCTGATCGAGCTCGCCCGCCGCGCCATCAAGGCCGAGAATCTCCTTGCAGAATTTTTCGTCGTTCCAGGCGGCGAGGCAGCCCAGCACCTGCGTCGCAAACGCCTCGTTCAATTCCCAGCTCTCGATATCCGAAAGCGTCAGCTTGTTGCGCTTGAGAAGCTCCGTCGCCGACAGCACCGGCCCCAGGCCCATGATGCCGGGATCGAGCGCCGACCACTGGCTGTCGAGGATGACCGCCTTCGGCGTCAGGCCGTGCTTGGCGACGGCCTCTTCGGAAGCCAGGATCACCCAGGACGCGCCATCCGTGATCTGCGAGGAATTGCCGGCGGTGACCTTACCCCAGGGACGCTCGAACACCGGCCTCAGCTTTGCCAAGCTCTCCGGTGTCGAGTCCGGCCGCACGCCGTCGTCGTGATCGTAGAACTTTCCGTCGCGCGCGAATGCGGTCTCTACTTCATCTTTGAGCCAGCCCTGCGATTGCGCCTTTGCGAGTCGCTTGTGGCTTTCGGCGGCATAGGCATCCGATTGCGCGCGGGTGATGCCGAAGAGATGGCCGACCACCTCGGCGGTCTGACCCATATTGAGTTCGGTGATGGGATCGGTCAGGCCGCGCTCAAGCCCAATGATCGGCTTGAAATAGCCGGGCTTCACTTTCAGCGCCGCCATGACTTTCGCGCCGATGCCTTTTGCCCCTGCAAGCCCTGCGAACCAGCGCACGCCCTGTTGCGGCCAGACCAGCGGGGCATGGCTCAGCGCTTCGGCGCCGCCGGCCAGGATCAGGTCGGAGACGCCCTCGCGGATGTAACGATAGCCGGTGTCGATCGACTGCATGCCGGAGCCGCAATTGATCTGCACGGTGAAGGCGACCATCTTCTCGCCCATGCCGAGCCGGAGCGCGGCGACACGGGCCGGATTCATCTCGTCGGCGATGACGTTGACGCAGCCGAGAATGACCTGATCGAACGCCGATGGCGCAAAGGGTTGCCGCGCCATCAGCGGACGCCCGCATTGAACGGCGAGATCAACCGGCGTGAAGGGCCCCGGGCCGGAGCGCGCTTTCAGGAACGGCGTCCGGCTGCCGTCGACGATAAAGACCGGTCGCGCCATCAGCTTGCTGCCCTCTGTTCACCCAGTTCCTGGAAGAACTGATGCACGTCAGCCCCCTTGCTGTAAATCGGCGACAACGCCTCGGGCGCGAAATCGTCGACCTCGATCACCTTGGCAACGGCTTCATGTGCAGCCTGCAGCTTCTCGCCCTGGGCCTGAGTGATGACACCCTTCTTCACCGCCTCTCTCCAGTCATGCAGCCGCGCGGCGCGCATCTGCTTTGCGACGTCGTCCGCAGCCGCCACCAGCCGGAACGCCTTCTCCAGCCGCGCGATGCCGCCATCATCATCGACGGCTGACAGACCGGAGGTGAGCCGGTCGCGCGCCGCCGATGGCTCCAGCACGAGCTGCGCACATTGATGCACGATGCGGTCGGAGGGGCCGAGCACGCGCGCACCGAACGGCTGGATCAGGAATTTCAGGATCACCGCCACGAACCGGTTCGGCAGATTGGCCAGAGTTTCCGCAAAGCGGTTCTCGATGGTCTTGAAGCCGCTCGCCATGCACCATTCGAGCGCAGCGAAATCTTCCTTCTGCCGTCCCTCGTCCTGCCAGCGTTTCAGCGCGGCGGACAGCAGATACAGTTCGGACAGAATGTCGCCGAACCGGGCCGAGAGCATTTCCTTGCGTTTGAGCGCGCCGCCAAGCGTCAACAGCGCCATGTCGGCGCACAGCGCGAAGCCTGCGGAGTAGCGCGAGAGCTGGCGGTAGAACCGCGTCGCCTCGGCGGCATCGGGCGCTGGCGCAAACAGGCCGAAGGTCCAGCTTCGGCCCCAGGCACGGAACATGGTCTTGAAGCTGTGGCCGACATGACTCCAGAATGCCTTGTCGAAGGCTTCCAAGCCCTTAGGCCGGTCGGCTTCACCCAGCGCATTCATTTCGTCGAGCAGGAATGGATGAGCGCGGATCGCACCTTGCCCGAACACGATGAGATTTCGCGTGAGGATATTGGCGCCTTCAACGGTGATGCCGACCGGCACCGCGCGATAGAGGCTGCCCATGTAGTTCTGCGGTCCGTCGATCACGGCCTTGCCGCCATGGATATCCATGGCGTCGTCGATCACGATCCGCATCCGCTCGGTGGCGTGCAGCTTCATGATGCCGGAGATGACGGCGGGATGATGCCCCTGGTTGAGCGCGGCGCAGGTCAGCCGCCGCGCGGCATCGAGCAGATAGGCGGTGCCGGCGATGCGCGCGAGCGGCTCCTCGATGCCTTCGAACTTGCCGATGGAGATACCGAACTGCTCCCGGATGCGGGCATAGGCGCCGGTGGTGCGTGCCGCATACGCCGCCCCCGCGGCGGACAGCGACGGCAGCGAGATGCCGCGGCCGGCGGCGAGCGCCGTCATCAGCATCTTCCAGCCCTGCCCGAACCGCTCCTGCCCGCCGATGATGTAATCCATCGGGATGAAGACATCGCGACCCCAGTTCGGACCGTTCTGGAACATCTGCATCGCCGGCAGATGGCGGCGGCCGATCTCGACGCCGGGCAGATGGGTCGGGATCAGGGCGACAGTAATGCCGAGTTCTTCCTGCTGGCCCACGAGATGATCGGGATCATAGGCCTTGAAGGCGAGACCGAGCAGCGTCGCGACAGGACCGAGCGTGATGTAGCGCTTGTGCCAGTTCAGGCGCAGGCCGATGACTTCCTTGCCTTCGAAATTTCCCTTGCAGATGATCCCGGTGTCGACCATCGAGGCCGCGTCCGAGCCGGCTTCCGGGCTGGTCAGGCCGAAGCAAGGAAT
This sequence comes from Bradyrhizobium sp. RDI18, assembly GCF_043203335.1. Classification (NCBI taxonomy): domain Bacteria; kingdom Pseudomonadati; phylum Pseudomonadota; class Alphaproteobacteria; order Hyphomicrobiales; family Nitrobacteraceae; genus Bradyrhizobium; species Bradyrhizobium sp. RDI18. The sequence goes on from NZ_JBICRN010000008.1 coordinate 3,759,542, forward strand.
GTCGGCGCCTTCGGCGAGCCGCGGCAGCCATCTATCCTGCTGCTCCTTGGTACCGAAGCGCATCAACAACTCGCCCGGGCCGAGCGAATTCGGCACCATCACGGTGACGGCTGCGGTCAGCGAGCGCGACGATAGCTTTCGCACCACTTCCGAATGCGCATAAGGCGAGAAGCCGAGCCCGCCAAACTCCTTCGGAATGATCATGCCGAAGAACTTGTGGCGCTTGATGAAGGACCATACCTCCGGTGGAAGATCGCGCCATTCCCAATTGATCTTCCATTCGTCGAGCATGGTGCAAAGCTCGTCGACGGGGCCGTTGAGAAAGGCGTTTTCCTCTTCAGTCAGCGTCGCCGGCGCGACAGCCAGCAATTTCGACCAGTCCGGATTACCGGTGAAGAGATCGGCGTCCCACCAGACGTCGCCCGCCTCCAGCGCCTCGCGCTCGGTATCGGACATCGCGGGCATCGCGCCGCGCGCGAAAGCGAAGATCGGTTTGCTAATGAAATCGCGGCGGAAGCTCATGGCGACCTCCTCATGATCGGGGCGCGACGTCTCGCCTCACCTATACCAAACATGGGTTCATCCTAGCTGAAAAGCACGGGTTTCGGAGACACTTCGCATCGGGAAATGAAGCGAAACTGAACTCGGAGATAACGGCAGAGGCCCGGACCCGTTCCAAAATGCCTGCATTATCCGGCGTTTAGAGACCGGCAACGTTGCCGGATGGATGCCGCTCGGGAGTGCCCACCGGTCTCAACCGCGGGCACGCCGGTGTTATGAATCACGCTTGTTGCGGCGTCGCTCATTGGGGACGAACACGGCAAATACTTCCCTGACGCGGACGGCAGGCGTGACATCGCGGGTAAAGCGAAGCTCGGCGGTCGCTTGGGTTTCTGCCACGCGAGGCGCGTAAAGCGCGCTCCCGTACAACGATCCATCGAAGCGCAAATTGCTTTCGTCGTCGGTGAGGTAAGCGTTCGAAACAAACAGGAATACGAGCAGTGTCGATCCTACGACGGTAAAATATTTGAGTATGGGCATTTGGTGGACGAGCCTCCCTTCTTGCGAAGAAGGTGGACCGTTCGCAATAAACGCTCAGTTTAACCGTGCCCAACTTTTGCCGGAGCGGTTGGTTGACGGTTGCCAATTTGCAGCAAATTTTAATGAATCGCCCTCTCGTCATTCCGGGACTCGCGAAGCGAGAGCCCAGAATCCATTTAGCATCGACCTCTGCGGCTCCATGGATTCCGGGCCTGCGCCCAAGTGGGCGCATCCCGGAATGACGCGGTGAGCAAGGCTAGCCGGTCAGCCCGGTCCGGCACCCTGCGTTGCCGTGTACACGGCGTAGAGCGACTGGCTCGCGGCCATGAACAGGCGGTTGCGCTTGGGGCCGCCGAAGCAGATGTTGCCGCACACTTCGGGCAAGCGGATGCGGCCGATCAGCTTGCCCTCCGGGGACCATACCGTCACGCCGCTGTAGCCAACGGCACGGCCGGCATTGCTGGAGCACCAGACATTGCCGTTGACGTCACAGCGCACGCCGTCCGGTCCGCACTTCACGCCATCGACCATGAAATCGCTGAATCGCTTGTGGTTGGTCAGCTTGTTGTCGGTGCCGACGTCGAACACGAACATGTCGCCCTTGCCGCCCGGACCGGTGTCGCCCGGCCCCTTGCCGGTAGAGGCGACATACAGCTTTTTGTAGTCGGGCGAAAAGCAGAGGCCGTTGGGATCGGGCACCTGTTCCTCGGTCACGACGAGGTCGACACGGCCGGACGGATCGATGCGATAGCAGTTGGTCGGCAGTTCGCGCTTGCCCGGCACGAAGCCTGCCGGCTGACCGATCCGCGGATTGAGCTGGCCGGCAGGATTGCTCGGCCCACCCGCGACGTCAGGCTCACCCTCATAGAGAATGCCGCCATAGGGCGGATCGGTGAACCAGTAGCTGCCGTCCGGATGCGCGACGACGTCGTTCGGCGAGTTCAGCTTCTTGCCGTTGTAGGAATCAGCCAGCACGGTCGCGGTGCCGTCGTGCTCATAGCGCACGACGCGCCGGGTGAGATGCTCGCAGGAAAGCTGTCGTCCCTGAAAATCGAACGAGTTGCCGTTACTGTTGTTGGACGGCGTACGGAAGACGCTGACATGACCGTCATCCTCCGACCATCGCATCTGCCTGTTATTGGGAATGTCGCTCCACAGGAGATAACGTCCCTGCGCGCTCCAGGCGGGGCCTTCGGCCCACAACAGACCGGTGTAGAGGCGTTTGATCGCCGTATTGGGCTGGGCGAGATTGTTGAAGGATGGATCGACGGCGATGATGTCGGGGTCCCAGAAATAGGTGGTGGGGGCACCGCGCGGACTGAAATCGCGCGGCGGGCTGGTGACTGTTGACGGAGGCGCCACCGGACCGGTCTGGGCCAGCGCACCGCTGACTCCTGCCACCGTCGCGCCAGCGCAGGCGGCCAAGCCGTGGACAAGCGTTCGTCGTGAAATCGTCACTTCTGGATCGCGCTGCTGTTCTGGATCGCGCCGCTCCTGGCGTGTCATCGCATCCTCCCAATCTGTTCGCCGGCCGTTGATCCGACCTGGCAACCTGAGGTTAACCAAGTCCGCACCTGGTTACGAGAGCTTCGATTCTGCTCTCTGCTCAAGCTTGCAGCCGAAAATGGCATCACCTCGTCCAATGCATGTCTGTCAGGAGGCTGCGCCCATCATCGCGCTTGGGGCAATTGCCCAAGTGGCGACAAGGTGCGCAACATGCTAGTCATTCGGCAACTGGTCGAATTCTCCGGCAAATCAATCGGTCCGCGGGGCAAATCAAAATGAAGATGCCGACCCGGCAGATATGGCATTGCACGGCGGGAGCTAGCGCCAAACGACTTTTTGCTGCGGTCCTGTTATTGGCGATCTCGACTGACATAGCCGCGGCCAACGAGGCGGCCACAGTCCCCGCGCCGTCTCCGAGCAAGCTCGAACGCATCACTGAATTTTTCAACAATGAAGTTGCGAACGGGAAGTTGCCGGGCGCCGTCGTATTGATTCAGCAACACGGCAGGCCGGTCTATCTGAAATGTTTCGGCGTTCAGGACGTCGAGACCAAGGCTCCGATGACATCAGATACGATCTTTGCGCTTCATTCCATGACGAAGCCGATCACCAGTGTCGCGGCGATGATGCTGATCGACGCAGGCAAGCTCTCGCCCGCCGATCCCGCGTCCAAATTCATTCCGGGGTTTGCTGACGCGAAGGTAGTTGTCGGTTCTGACACTGTTGACGGCAAGAACGTTTTGACGCTTGTCCCGGCAGATCGGCCGGTGACCATCATGGATCTACTACGCCATACGTCGGGCATCACGTACGATTACATCGGCGGCAAGCTGATCATGAAGGCCTATTCGGGATCGGGCCTTTTCGATGGGCGTTACGATAACAAGGTGTTTGCCGATCGCATCGCCAGATTGCCCCTGGCACGACAACCCGGCACGCTTTGGCGTTACGGACATTCAACCGACGTCCTCGGACGCATCATCGAGATCGTATCCGGGCAGACACTCTATCAGTTTGAAAAGCAGCACATCTTCGATCCGCTTGGCATGACCAGCACGAAATTCGTGCTGGAAAGTGCCGACGAACGCGCGCGGATGGCGGAGCCGCTGCCAAGCGGTACCATCCTGAAACTTGCGGAGGCTGAACGCCGTGCCCATCCGAATGGGAATCCGGCGGCGGCGGGTTGGTCTCGACGCTGAACGACTATGCCCGTTTTGCGCAGATGATCCTTAACGGCGGGCAACTCGATGGCAAACGCTTCCTTAGCCCGGCCGCATTCAAGTCGATGACGTCAGACCATATCGGGCCCGGCTCCGGCGTCGCGCGGGATTATTACTACTTTCCCGGAGATGGCTTTGGCTACGGCTATGGTTTTGCCGTGCGCACCGATCCGGGAAATGCCAAACCGCCGCCGCCAGGTTCGATCGGCGAACTCAAATGGGATAGTGGCAGCGGCACTTATTTCGGTGTCGACCCGAAGCTGGACATGATCTACATCCTGCTGGAGCAGACCCAGAACGAACGTGGACGCATCACACCCGCGTTCAAGAAGCTGGTTACGACGCGTTTGCCACGGACGAATGATCCGGTGGCAGCCGCGCTACGTCAAACCTTCGTCGGGAATATTCAACACCGTACCGCAGGCCTTGCAGTGAACCGCATCGCTGTCATGGCGCTGTAATCCGCAGGCGGGACAAGCAAACCGCACCTTGTTGGGCGAGAGCAGCGCGCGGGCAAGATTGAAAAACAGGGTGACTCCGAAAATCATGATGACGACCGAGATCATGCGGCCGACAGTCCCGGGCAGGGTGATGTCGCCAAAGCCGGTCGTCGTCAGCGCCGTGACGGTGAAATAGAGCGCGTCTGCATAGTTCGATATCTGAGGGTTACGGAATTTTTGCGTCTCATAGACGATCGCGGTCATCACGAAGATGAAGACCGCCAGATTGGTCACCGCAAAGATCACCTCCTCGTTGCGCCGGAAGAATGAACTGTCCTGGCGCAGCCTCACCAGCATCTGATAGTCGCGCAGCAGCCGCAGCGTTCGCAGGATCCGCAGAAAACCACCGGCCTCTCCGGCCAGCGGCGCCAGGAATGAAATGATCGCGACGACATCCGTCCATGTCGAGAAGCGTGTGAACTCAAGCATTCGATGCCGGCTGACGAGCAGCCGCGCTGAAAAATCCGCCAGGATCACAATGCCGAACAGGACATCGAGTATTTCAGTGATATCGTTGGAGGGGAAAAACGACGTCGCGATGATGAACAGGACGGTTACGATGTCGAACACCAGCAGTGCATAGCGAAAACGAACGCCTTCCGGTGTTGCACCCTCGTAGAGCTTTCGGACATTGTTCTGGAGCGAGGCAAATGACATGGCGCATATTCACCGCTCACATGCGTCATTGCAAATGTGTTGGTGGCGACCATGAAAAATTGCGTACCAGCCCTCCTCCCACCAGACGTCACTTCCTGTTGGCCGCCTCGCGCTCGATGAAAGCAACCTCCACGCCCTTCTTCAGTAGCCTGGCCAGCTTGTCGGCGTCCCAATTGGTGAGACGCACGCAGCCGTGAGATTCCGCCTTGCTTACCTTCGACGGATTGGCCGTGCCGTGAATGCCGTAGCCTTCCGCGGAAAGTCCAATCCACTGCGTTCCGACGGGGTTGTTCGGCCCGGGTTTGATCGTGAAGGCGCGCCTGGATCTGACTTCCTTGAATTTATAATCCGGGTTGTAGCGGTAGTACGGGCGGGCATCTATCGAGATCACCTTGAGCACGCCGCTCGGGGTCGGCTTTTCTTCGCTTCCGACGGTTGCGGGAAAGAAGGCGATCAGGTCGGAATTCGCGAACGCCTTGACGGTCTGGGAGCTCTTGTCGACCTCGACGCGGGTTGCAATTGGTTTCGTCTCTTTCGCCATCACATTGATCACCGAGATCGTCTGGTCGACCTCGTCGAGTTTCTTGCCGGGGTTGAGGGCCGCGAGCAGCGCCTCGCTCATGTGAAATTTTTCGGCGATGGCCTCGCGCGGGCTGGTGTAACTAAGCGCCTTCAGCCGTTTCATGTCTTCCATCCTGGCGGGGAGTTCCTTGAGGAACGGTCCCTTCACGTCTGCCGCTGCGATCTTGTAGTCGACGATGATGGCATCCGCGCTCGTCGCGATCAAAGCGCCCCAGATCTCCGGGGTCAGCGGCTGCTTGTTGACGATGAGGCCTTTGGCTTCGGCGAACGCCCGCAAGGCTTTCTGGGCGTTCTCGCCGAGCTTGCCGTCGATCTCGCCTGGCGAGAAATTAGCGCGGTCGAGCAGCACCTGAGCCTTGACGACAATGGGATCGATCTTGCCGTTGGCCGGCGGCTTGCCCCTGAACTCCGCGTTGTTGATCGCTGCCGCATCGGGGCCTGCGAGGGCCGGCTGGACAAGGCAGGCGAGCACGGTCAGCCCGGCAAACAAGCGGATCATCGGCAATCTCCGAAATACCGACGATAAGCATTTCGGCGCGTCGGAGTTCCCTGTTGCCGTGGGGCGCGCCTGCGCGCGACCCGTTGGCTCCATCCGCTCTACATTCGCTTAATCCGGCCGGATCATCTCGAACATGTTTTCCGGCTTGATCTCGAAATAGTCGCCGCGGCGGCCGGCGCGGACGATCGGATGGGCGAGGCCGGTCTGGTAGACGCCATCCTTGATGAAGGCCTTGTCGATGTGGACGGCGACGACTTCGCCGAGCGTCAGCCAGGCCTGCGCCTTTTCGCCATCCTTGCCCTGCAACTGGATGATCTGCGTCAGTTTGCATTCGAAGGCAACGGGGCTTTCCGCTACCCGGGGCACGTTGACGAGCTTGCATGATGCGGCCGTAAGGCCTGCGAGTTTGAACTCATCGACTTCAGGGGCAACGTGGGCCGCCGTCGCGTTCATATGCTTCGCCAGATCCATCGTGGCGAGATTCCAGACGAACTCGCCGGTCTCCTGGATATTGCCCGCGCTGTCTTTCCAGTTGGTGGAGGAAAAGCCGATAATCGGCGGGTGATAGCAGAAGGCGTTGAAGAAGCTGTAAGGCGCCAGATTGACGTTGCCCTTGCCATCGCGTGAGGAAATCCACCCGATCGGGCGCGGCGCAATGATGGCGTTGAAGGGGTCGTGCTTGAGGCCGTGGCCGTTCTTCGGCTCATAGAAATGCAGGTCTTTTGGGCTCTTGGCGTCCATTCCGGCTCGTCCTTCTTCGTCATTGCCTGCGACAAACGCGAAGCGTTTGCGCTAGGGAGCGCTTGCGACGAAGCAATCCACGTCACGGCACGCGGCGCGATGGATTGCTTCCGCCTTCGCTAAAGCTACGGCGGACATGTCGCTTCGCTCGCAATGACGGTGGAGTCAAGTGGCGAAGAGCTCAATTCGCCTTGGCACGTGGCGACAACCCCGCAATGACGAAATCGATCATTTCGTCGATCGTCGGGCCGGGCTTGGTGGCGCATTGCGCGATCATCTGCGGGTGGAAGAACCGCATCATCGCGGTGCAGGCGCAAAGCGAGGCGAGCTGCAAATCGGCAACCTCGAACTCGCCGGAGGCGGCGCCCTGCCCGATCACTTGGCCGATGGTCCGGGCAATCATCTCCATATGAGCGACGCAGACGCCCCAGTCCTCCTGCATCGCGATCTCGACCATCTCATGCAGCTTGGAATCGCCGACATAGCGCTCGGTGTTCATGCGATTGATGGTCTTCATCATGTCGCGCAGACGGACTGCCGCGGGTCCGGGCGTCGACGCGATCCGTTGCGCCTCGACCTCGACCTCGCCCATCAGGGTCCGCGCCACGCCCTCGTGAATCGCCTTCTTCAGATCGAAGAAGCGATAGACGTTGGCGGGGCTCATCCGCAATTCCTTGGCGATGTCGGCGACCGTCGTCTTTTGGTAGCCGATCTGCCTGAACAGACGCTCCGCCACCACGAGGATCTTCTCGCGGGTGTCAGTCTCGATGTGGTCCGAAATCAGCGTCATGTCAGCTCTCAATGTTCAATTATTCTGCGGCGTCGGCAAGCGGAATTGCGTGCGGACCCTTGGGATGCGCCTTGGCCTGATGTTGCGCCGCAAGATCGGGCTGCTCGGCCTGACCGCTTTCGTCCAGGCTCTTCCTGAACCACAGGGCGTAAAGGCCCGGCAGGTACAGCAAGGTCAGGAAGGTTGCAACGAACAAGCCGCCCATGATGGTGATCGCCATCGGCCCCCAGAAGGCGGAGCGCGACAGCGGGATCATAGCCAGGATCGCCGCCAGCGCCGTCAGCACCACCGGCCGGGCGCGCCGGACGGTGGCTTCGACGATGGCTTCCCTCCGCGTCAGGCCCTGGGAAACGTCGGCTTCGATCTGATCGACCAGGATGACGGCGTTGCGCATGATCATGCCGGCCAGCGCGATCAGTCCGAGCAGCGCCACGAAGCCGAACGGCTGGTTGGCAATGTTGAGGCCGAGCGAGGCGCCGACGATGCCGAGCGGCGCGGTCAGGAACACCAGGATCAGGCGCGAGAAGCTCTGCAACTGGATCATCAGCAGGGTGAGCATCACCAGCGCCATCAGCGGAAACAGCAGGGCGATCGAGGCGTTGCCCTTTTCGGATTCCTCGAATGCGCCGCCGGGCTCGATCCGGTAGGCCGGCTCGAGATGATCGCGGATTTCCTTCAGCTTCGGCCAGATCTGGTTGGTGACGTCGGGCGCCTGCACGCCGTCCACGACGTCGGTGCGCACCGTGATCGCCATATCGCGGTTGCGCCGCCACATGATCGGCTCCTCATGGGAATATTCGATCCTGGCAATCTGCTGCAGCGGCACGGCGACGCCGTTGCGCGACGTCACGGTCAGTTCGCCGACGCGGCCGAGGTCGAGCCGTTCGGACGGCACCGCGCGCGCGACCACGCCCACCTTCTCGATGCCGTCGCGGATGGTGGTAACCGGTGCACCCGAGATCAGCATGGCGAGCGCCTGCGAGACGTCCTGCGGGGTGAGGCCGAGCGCCCTCGCCCGGTCCTGATCGACCACGAGCTTCAAGTAAGGCGACTGTTCGTTCCAGTCGAGCTGCGGCTCCGTGACATTGGGATTTTGCTTCATGACATCGCGGACCTTGTAGGCGATGTCGCGCACGGTGTTGGGATCGGGGCCGATCACGCGGAACTGGACCGGGAAACCGACCGGCGGACCGAAATTGAAGCGATCGATGCGCACGCGCGCTTCGGACAGGTCGCCCGCGGCGACCGCCTTCTCCAGCCGCGCCTTGATCCGCTCGCGCGCCTCGACGTCCTTGGAGACGATCACGATCTCGGCAAAGGCCTCGTTGGGCAGTTGCGGATTGAGGCCGAGCCAGAAGCGTGGCGAGCCCTGACCGACATAGGCGGTGTAGGTCGCGATATCCTTGTCGTCCTTCAAGAGCGCTTCGGCCTTCTTGACGGACTTTTCCGTGACGTTGAAGGCGGTGCCTTCCGGCAGCCGTAGCTGCAGGAACAGCTCGGGCCGTTCGGAAAGCGGGAAGAATTGCTGCTGCACGTTGCCGAACCCGACGATCGACAGCGCGAACACGCCGACGGTCGCCGCCACTACCTTGATACGGTGGTCGACGCACCACTGCACCACGGCGCGCAGGCCCCGATACATCCGCGTCTCGTAGATCGCGTGCGGATCGTGGTTGTGGTGCACGGCAATATTAGGCAGCAGCTTGACGCCGAGATAAGGCGTGAAGATTACCGCCACGAACCAGGACGCGACCAGCGAGATCGCCACGATCCAGAAGATGCCGCCGGCATATTCGCCGACCGCCGAATTGGCAAAGCCGATGGGGAGGAAGCCAGCGGCCGTGACCAGCGTCCCCGTGAGCATCGGAAACGCAGTTGATTCCCAGGCAAAGGACGCCGCGCGGACGCGGTCCCAGCCCTGTTCCATTTTTACCACCATCATCTCCACCGCGATGATGGCGTCGTCGACCAACAGGCCGAGCGCGATGATCAGCGCGCCGAGCGTGATGCGGTGCAGGTCGATCGACATTGCGTTCATGACGATGAACACGATCGCGAGCACCAGCGGCACCGACATGGCGACCACGATTCCCGTGCGCCAGCCGAGCGCGACGAACGACACGAACAGCACGATCGCCAGCGCCTCGATGAAGGAATGAACGAACTCGCCGACGGCGCGCTCGACCACCTTTGGCTGGTCGGCGATTTGCTCGATCTCGATGCCCTGCGGCACCGCCTTCATGAAATCGTTAGTCGCCTTCTCGACTTCCTTGCCGAGTTCGAGGATGTTGGCGCCCTTGGTGGTGACGACGCCGATGCCGATCGCAGGCTTGCCTTCCTGGCGGGCGACGAAGGTCGGGGGATCGACGAAGCCGTGGGTGACGGTCGCGATATCGCCGAGCCGGAACACGCGGCCGTTGCTTTCGACCGGGGTCTCCGCGACTGCCTTGGCGCCATCGAGTGCGCCGGTGACGCGCAGCGGCACGCGCTGCGAAGAAGTTTCCACCGTGCCAGCGGGCGTGACGTTGTTCTGCTTGGCGAGCAGATCGAATAGCGCCTGCGGCGTGATGCCGAGCGTTGCGAGCTTGGCGTGGGAGAATTCGACGAAAATGCGCTCGTCCTGGGTGCCGTAGAGATTGACCTTGGTGACGCCGGAAACCTTCAACAGGCGCTGACGCATGCCTTCGGCGGCCTTCTTCAATTGCGCGTAGTCGGCGCCGTCGCCGGTCATCATGTAGAGAATGGAATCGACGTCGGAAAATTCGTCGTTGACGTTCGGCCCGAGCAGGCCCGCGGGCAACTGGCCCTGGACATCGGCGAGCTTCTTGCGCAACAGATAAAACAGATAGGGCACGTCCTTCGGCGGCGTCAGATCCTTGAAGGTGACCTGCAGCGCCGTGAACGCCGGCTTGGAATAGGTCTGCACCTTCTCGAAGAACGGCAATTCCTGCAGCTTCTTCTCGATGGGGTCGGCCACCTGGGTCTGCATTTCCTGCGCGGTCGCGCCCGGCCAGATCGCAGAAACGTTCACCACCTTCACGGTGAAGAACGGGTCCTCGGCGCGGCCGAGCCGCTGGTAGGAGAAGAAGCCAGCGACGCCGAGCGCGATCATCAGGAACAGGATCAGGGTCGGATGGCTCACGGCCCAGCCCGAAAGATTGAAGCGCTTCATGTCACTCTCCAACTTCGAAATCTATTTGGGGCTAGAACGACAGCGACGAGACCACCCGGACCTTCTGGGCCGGATCGAGCTTCTGCACGCCGAGCGCAACCACCTTGGCGCCCTCGTTGACGCCGCCTGCGATGACGACGGAGTTGCTGTCGTAGGATTTCACGATGACCGGCTTCAGGGTTACCGCGCCGGAATCGTCGACGATATAGAGCGAGGGATTGCTGCCCTGGCTGAACAGCGCCGAGAGCGGCAGTTTTGCCACGCGCTCGCTGGCGGCATCGGCAAGCGTCAGTGTGGCGGTCATGCCAAGCGAGACTTTGTCGTCGGCATCCGGCAGTGAGAATTTGGCCAGATAGGTCCGCGTCGCCGGATCGGCGGAAGGCGCGATCTCGCGCAGCTTCGCGGTGTATTTCCGCTCCAGATCCGACCACAGCGTCACGGTGGCGGAGCCCGACTTGGCGCGGCCGACCAGCGTCTCGGGAATCGCGACCACGGCTTCCTTTTCGCCAAAGCGCGCGACGCGGACCGCAGTCTGGCCGGAGGCGACGACCTGGCCGGGATCGATCAGGGTCGCGGTGACGACGCCGCGGCTATCGGCCAGCAGCGTCGCATAAGACAGAGAATTCTTGGTGAGTTCGACCTGCCGCTCGGCGCGATTAAGGCGTGCGCGCGCTTCATCGGCGGCGGCGCGGCTCGATCCATCTGCGCATCCGTGGTCCAGCCCTTGGCGCGCAGATCCTTGGCGCGCTGCTCGGCGGCGCCGGCCTGCGCCAGCACGCCGGTGGCAGCGCGGAATTCGGCCTCGGCCTGCTCGGCCTGCAGCTTCAGATCGACCTCATCGAGCGTGGCGAGCGGCTGGCCGACATCCACGGTCTGGCCAACCTCGACCAGACGCCGGGCAACCTTGCCGGGGACGCGAAAGCCCATGTCGGTCTCGATCCGGGGACGGATCGTGCCAACGAAACTGCGTTCCGGTGTCTCGGCCGCATAGTGCACGGTGGCAACCAGAACCGGGCGCCCAGGAGCGGCCTTTTCGGCCGCCTTCTCGTTGCAGCCGGCCAGCACGAACACCGCAAACGCCAAGAAAGCTCCTGTCAAGAGCCTGTAATAGCTAGAGAAAATGGACCGGGCGAACATTGAACTCTCCATCGCGGAAACTGATGAAGAGTATTGATTGGCGAATGACGAATGTCAATATTCGTCAGCAATCATCAATTCGTGAAAACGGGTGAGGTTATTCGTGAAGACGGATGGGTAAGAGGCAATTGCTTCCCACGGAATTGCCTCCGGACCAGCCCGCTCTTAGCCCGGCACAGCGGAACTCAGGAAGCCTCGCGCCGAACGCCGGGCTGGAGCAGTCCTTCATCTGGCCATGCGGCTTTCGCCTCGCCCGCCACCCCGTGCATCAGGCACGTCGAGCTTTCTTGCGAGACTTCTTTGCGGTGGCCTTCTTCGCGCTTCTCGCGGCCTTGCTCGCCGGCCTTGATTTCTGGCTGCTCGATTTCCTTGCGGCCGACCTTTTCGCCGTCTTCTTGGCGCTCTGCGCCTGTGCGGTTCGAGTCTTGGCGGCTGCAGTTCGAGTCTTCGCAGTCCGAGACTTCGCACGTCGAGACTTGGCAGCTCCGGCTTTCCTGGCCCTCCCCACCGGCGCGCTGCGCCGTTGTTTCGTTGTGCGCTTCCGCCGTGCGGGCGCAGCTGCGGTCGGCGGCACCATCAGCGGATCGGACACGAGACCATCGGCAGCAAGCGGCACGTAGGCCGCCGCGCGTTCGTCGGCCTTCAACCCCGGCTCGTCGGCTTTCAGCGCCTGGTTGGCAGCTTCCGTTGCGGTTTTCGCAATCTCCTTCACCGTGTCGGTGAATTTTTCCAGAACCGATTTGTCCTTGCCCATGTCGCCCTCCCGGGCTGCGACCCATGGAACTAACCGATGAGGCGGAGTCGGGTTCCCGAACGCAAACGCTACTCCCCCAACTGAAAGCGCTCGAAGCGATCCAGCTCTTCCTCGATGCGCCGCTTGTAGTCCTTGCGCGCCGCCCTCACCGCGCCCTTGCCGACCCAGCTCCATTTCTGCATCAAGAGTTTCTTGTTCTGGCGGTCGGTTTTGAGATCGATGGCGGCGACGATGTCTTCGCCGACCAGCACCGGCAGCGCGAAATAGCCGAATAGGCGCTTCTCCTTCGGCACATAGGCCTCGAAACGGTGGCCGTAGTCAAAGAACAGCTCGGTACGCTTGCGCTGGATGATCAGTGGGTCGAACGGCGAGAGGATGTGCACCGGGCCCTCGCTTATATCCGCCGTCCCATTCGCCTCCAGCAGTTCCGGCCGCGCCCAGTGCTCCTGCTTGCCTGCGCCTTCGAGCGCGACCGGCACCAGTTCCTTGCGCCGTACCCGCGCCTCGATCAGGCGCCGCACCGCGGGCTTGCTCGGCGCGTCGAGATGACAGACGGAATCCAGGCTGACGACGCCTTGGGAGCGAAGCGCGCGGTCGAGCAGGTAGGCGGTGATCTCCGCCGAGGGAGCCGGCCTTGGCAGCTTGTCCCAACCGAAATGCCGCGTCATCAACTCATAGGTCTTGAGCATGCCGGTACGTTCGGAGATCGTCACCTCGCCGGTGTAGAAGGCAAGCTGCAGCGCCCGTTTCGACGGTTTTCGGCTCTGCCACAGATGCTCTTTCTCGGTCAGGATGTCATCCTCGATGTCGCGGATGGTGAGCGCGCCGTCGCGCCGCAACAGCCGCATCACCTTGCGGGTGTCCTCCGGCTTGACGGAGGCAAACCATGGGTGGCCTTCGCGCCGATGCTCTCGCATCGCCGGAACGAAGAAGCGAAAATCCTTCGCCGGCACATAGGACAGGGCGTGGGTCCAGTATTCGAACACGCTCTTGTCGACGCTCTGCGCCTGGCGCAGGTCGGCGCGGGCGTAAGCCGGGATGCGGCTATAGAGAATGTGGTGATGGCAGCGCTCGATGACGTGGATGGTGTCGATCTGGACATAGCCGAGATGGTCCACTGCGGCCGCGACCGCCTGCGGTCCGGCGCCGAAAGGTTCGCTGGTGTCGAGCCGTTGAGCGTGCAGCCAGATTCGCCGGGCTTCCAGCTTGGTCAGGGGATGGGATTTAGTCGTGCGGGGCATCGCACGGCAATGTAGCGGGATTCGCGCGTGTGGGCAGTCCCGGGTTCCCTGCCGCCGCCTCGCGGCGCGAACTCACCTTACCGCTTCTGCTGCTCTCCGACGCTGCCGGTTGCGATCTCGGCCTCGCAGGAGGCGCGGCCGGGCTGGGGCGCATGGCATTTGTAGACATGACCGGTGAGGCGATCGACCAGCCACGCGCTCTCTTCCGTCGGGCTTTCGAACCCGACATAGCGGCTGCCGAGCGCGTTGAGCAGCGTCGAGAGCAAGATTGCAGCGGCGATCATCGCCGCGCCGATCAGTGTTGGCATTGAACTTCCGGAACCGGCTGGCTCCGATGCGCTGCTGCGATGACCCAGATACTCACGCTGACGTTTGACCGACTGTAACACTCGCCCCGCCCGTTTGGTTGCCCCGAACGAATTCTTCTTCAGATTTTTCTGTGAGTAGTTTTTGCTAGGCGCGCATCTGGCCGATTTGTTGTCCACAGATCGGCGCTGGCGCGACGAGCCGCTTTTTTCTTTTTCCGAAGTCAGCGGCGGGAAGCGATGGAGCGGCCGGTTATCCGGCGAAGCGTCGTTGCCACCTGCTCGGACCGTTCCGTCACGACAGCGTAGCTAGCGCCGCGACCTCCGGCGTCACCGGCCTCGACTTCGACATCAGGCAGCCTTTACCAATGTGATTTGAATCACATTGCCTACTTTGAACCCGTCTTATCGTCGCAGCATCAAAACGCATGCACGCCAGTTTGCAGGCGTTAACAGTGAGGATTACGACAATGACCCGCTTTCTCTCGATCACGACTATCGGCGCCGCGCTGTCGATGACGGCGGGGCTGGCCGTCGCCGGCGATACCGTCTCGGCCGACAAGATCCTGGACGCTCTGAAGCCGAAGCCGGGCGCGACCCGCGGCCTTTCGACCGGCCCGCAGCAGCCGGTGGATGCTGCCGCAAAGGCCAAGGAAGTCGGCTTCGTCGACACCCTACGTAACCGCAAGACCCGGTCGCTGTCGCTCGGCGAGCGCCAGGAAATCGCGGAACTTGCCGCGAGCAAACCGAAGATCGATCTCGAAATTCAGTTCGACTACAATTCGGCCGACATCAGCAAGAACTCGGTTTCCGCTGTGCAGGAACTCGGCAAGGCGCTCTCCGATTCGAGCCTGAAGGGTTCGACCTTCGTGGTCGCCGGGCACACCGATGCGATCGGCAGCGAGGCCTACAACCAGGATCTTTCCGAGCGCCGTGCCGATACAATCAAGAGGTACCTGACCGAGAAGTACGGCATCGCCGGTTCCAATCTCGTGACGGTCGGTTACGGCGAGACCAAGCCGAAGGATGCGAACGCGCCGATGGACCCTACCAACCGCCGCGTTCAGGTCGTCAACATGGATAGCAAAACCGCCTCCAAGTGAGGTTTTGAAAGATGAGGTCTTGAAAGCCGATCCGCCTGCCGCCAGCGGCAGGCGGATTTTCCATTGGCTAAACAGCGCGAATGGCCGCTTCAAATCCAGTTCTGGAAGATCATCAGGCGGCTGAACGTCGCCATCGAAGTACCTATGAACGCGGCCGATATCGGCAACATTGCGGCAAAGCCGGCAAAGCCGATTGCGACATAGGCCCATAGCACCCAACCGGGCATGCTGCCGCGTTTCAAAGCATACACCAGTGCAAGGCTCGCTGTGGTCGCCGCCGGCAGATAGTAATAGATGAAGCCGAGCGTTCGCGGCAGCAATGCCCATGCGAGGTATGGGCCGAAATAGAAAGCCAGTATCAGGAAGGCATCGACGCGCCGCGTCACGATCCAGTCGCGCAGGCAGATCGCGACCGCAATCAGTGCCGGCCACAGGATCAGAGGATTGCCGAGGAAGACCACGGCGGCGATATGGTCTTCGTCGATCTTGTCGAAGAGATACCAGACCGGGCGCATCAGGAGCGGCCAGGACGGCCATGAACTCATGTAGGTGTGGCCTGCAATCGCACTCGTCGTGTTATCGTTGAAGATGCGCCGTTGCGCCTGCAGAATATCCGAAACCGACAATCCATAGAGCGGAATGAAAGTGGCAAGATAAACGACGGCCGGAACCAGTACGAAGCAGACGGCGAAATGCCAGGCCTTGAAACCGGGCCACATATCGGGCCGGTACCAATCTTCCGGCCGGGCATCCGCGAAGTGAGTGCGCCAGCTTTGCATCAGGCCGATCACGGCGACGATGGAGATGCAGACTGCGAGCGCGAACAGCCCGCTCCATTTGCAGCCGACCGACAGGCCAAAGCCGATCCCGGCAAGCGCGAACCACAGATGCGGCCGCTCTCTTCGAAAGCCATGCATGAATGCCGCGATGGCGAACAGGCCGAAAGCGAGCGCAAAAATATCCAGCATCGCGATCCGCGACTGCACGAACAGCATCTGATTGAAAAAGGCGAGCAGGCTCGCCGCAATCGCCGGGCTCTGGGCGGCGAACAGCGCCAGGCCGCACAGATACACCGCAACAACGGCGAGCGATCCGAACAGCACGGCCGGATAGCGCCAGCCCAGCGGTCCGTCGCCTAATGAATGGATCGACAGGGCGATGAACTGCTTGGCGAGCGGTGGATGCATCGGGTTGAGCATCGGCTCTCGCATCACCGGCTCAAGCATCTGCCGCGCCGCCGGGACGTAATGCACCTCGTCGAAATAGAATTTTTCCGGTGCGGTGACGCCGATCAGCATCGCGAGGTGCGCGAGAACAAAAGAAGTCCCGCGGTGACGCCCGTGCGCATCATCGAATCGGACAGAACAGAAAATGATCGGGTTGCTGGCTTCACGGACGATCTGTCACAGAATTCAGGGACGAGATGACATTGCGGCGAAATCGAGTGTGATGGCTCCGGATTTTTAAGTCCATTGCATTGAACGCGTTTTCGATTTCGCAATTACTAGCCCCGCAGGCAAGTAAGCCGCGCGAGTGACAATTCTGCCACATCGAACGCGCGTGCGATCCGGTGCGATGTCGGGATAATCGACCGGCTTTAAATGAATTTCTGTAACTGCTTTTGTTCGCGGTCTGCGGTCGGCATGGTTGTAGCTCCAGCGCACGCGCAAACGCGCGTCGGCGAAGCGGCCGTCGTCACGCGATGAAGTCTAACAGAGGTGTGGGGTGGGCAAAGGCGCGAGCGCTGTGCCCATCATCTCTCGGTAGATCGCGAACGTAATGGTGGGCACGCTATCGCTTTGCCCACCCTACGATTCCTGCGTTCATATCAGGCCGCGGCCGTGTCGGATTGCGCAGCGGTTGCGGCCGCGACATCCATCCACATCACTTCCCAATGGTGGCCATCGGGATCTTCAAAACTGCGGCCGTACATGAAGCCGTAATCCTGCTTCGGGCCCGGATCGGCACCGCCGCCTGCGCCCTGCGCCTTGCTGACCATGTCATCCACCGCCTCGCGGCTGTCGGCAGAAAGGCAGATCAGAACCTGGCTGGTGGCCTTGGCGTCGGCAATCTTCTTCGGGGTGAACTGGCGGTATTTGTCGTGCGTCAGCAGCATGACGTAGATGGTTTCTGAGAAGACCATGCAGGACGCCGTGTCATCGCTGAATTGCGGATTCTTTTCGCCGCCGATCGCCTGGTAGAAGGCGGTCGAGCGGGCGAGATCGCTGACAGGCAGGTTGACGAAAATCATTTTAGCCATGATGGGCTCCTTTTCGCGGGGTTCGGACCTAGGACGAACGGACGGAGATAAGTCCGACATCCCGTTTCAGATTATTTTTCTGGCGGCGAGTTGGCGCGCGTTCACTGGAACCCGGCGGCGAATGGCCGCTACCTGCCCTTGAAGTCAGGCTTGCGCTTTTCCGCAAACGCCTTGACGCCCTCTTTAAGGTCGTCGCTGTCGCGCACGACATCCAGCAGCCGGCGTACCTCGGCGACCGTCTCCAGTGGCCCCTTCGGCATTGCATCGCGGGCGAGCTTCTTGAGAGCCCGAACCACCAGCGGCGCGTTGGCGGCGATTTTTGCGGCCATCTCCTGGGCCAGCACGACATGCCGCCCCTTCGGCGCGACCTTGTTGATGAAGCCAATCTGATAGGCCCGCTCCGCCGACATTTCCTCACCGACCAGCAGGAATTCCATGGCGATCTTGTGCGGCATGCGCGCCATCACCGAGGAGACGCCGCCGGCGGTGGTGCCGATCTTGCCCTCGGGGTAGATGAAGCGCGTCGCCTCCGAGGCCACGCACATGTCGGCCATCTGCACCAGCACGAAGGCACCGCCGACGACCCATCCCGAGGTCGCGGCAATGACCGGCTTGTCCAGCTCAACGCCCAAGCCGGGCACAGCATGCCACATGTTGACAGGGAGATCGTTGACGTCGGCGCCGACCGAGAAATACGCCTCCTCCGACGAGGCGAGCGCCGCCACGCGATCGTCGCTGTCGTGAAAACGCTGCCAGGCCTGCCGCAGTTCGTCGCACAAGGCGTTGTTGAGCGCGTTATGCGAGGATCTACGATCCATGGTGATGGTGGCGACGTGGCCCGTGCTCTCGTAGCGAACAAGTGTCATGGGATTCTCTCAAGCGGCGGCGATGCCAGGTAACGTTGCAATCGTCACTTCTTCTCGGCGGGATCGCGGTGCACGGGATCGACCCACAGCACGGTCTCCGGCTTTTCCACCGGCTCGATGTCGAGATTGATCGCCACCGCCTCGCCGTCAGAGCGCACCAGCACGCATTCCAGGACCTCGTCGCGGCTGGCATTGATCTCCTGGTGCGGCACGTAGGGCGGCACGAAGATGAAATCGCCGGGGCCGGCCTCGGCGGTGAACTGCAGATGTTCGCCCCAGCGCATCCGCGCCTTGCCCTTCACGACATAGATGATGCTTTCGAGATGGCCGTGGTGATGCGCGCCTGTCTTGGCGTCGGGCCGGATCGTCACCGTGCCCGCCCACAATTTCTGCGCACCGACGCGGGCGAAATTGATCGCGGCCTTGCGATCCATGCCCGCGGTCGAGGGCACGTTGGGATCGAGCTGATTACCGGGAATCACGCGGACGCCGTCATGCTTCCAGCGCTCGTCGTGATCGTGGGAGTGATGTGAATGGGTGTGGTCATGCGTGCCGGTCATTGGGCGCCTTCTCGAAATATCGTTTGTCCCGAACGGTATCGAAATCCGGGGCCGCAAACCAGAAGATTAAGGGAGCCGGCGGCGCATGGGCGTCCCGGTTTTCGTCATGGCCGGGCACACCCGCCTAACGCCGTCTGGACATCACATCCGGATTGACGACATTCATCGGTGTTCCGGCGGCATAGGCAACGATCTGATCGAAAATATCCGTGAACTGGATTTCGTATTCGTCGCGCGAGACGTAGCCGAGATGCGGTGTGCAGACCACGTTGTCCATGTTCAGGAGTGGATCGTTGACGTCGCGGAGCGGCTCTTTTTCGTAGACGTCCACCGCCGCCATGCCAGGTCTTCCGGCGCGCAGGGCGCTGACCAGCGCGTTCGGTTCGATCAGCGGCGCACGGCTGGTGTTGACCAGAAGCGCCGACGGCTTCATGCGCGCCAAGTCTTCTGCTTTCACGATGCCGCGCGTGGCATCGACGAGCCGCATGTGCAGCGAAAGCACGTCGCATCGTTCGAAGAAATCAGCCTTGCTTGCGGCAGTCTGGTATCCGTCGGCGCGGGCCTTCGCCATCGCCGGTTCGCGTGCCCATACCAGCACGTTCATGCCGAACGTCTTGCCGTAGCCCGCGACAACGGCACCGATCCGTCCATAGCCATAAATGCCGAGCGTCTTGCCACGCAGCGTGTGGCCGACGCCGATCTGCCATTTGCCGGCCTTGAGCGCCGCCATCTGCTGCGGAATGGCGCGCATCGCCGCCAGGATCAGGCCCCAGGTAAATTCGGCGGTCGCATAGGACGGCGTATCGGCATGCTGGCTCGACGACACGACGATGCCGAGCCGGGTGCAGGTATCGATGTCGATGTGGGGATAGACGCTGCGCTGGCTGATCAGTTTCAGCTTCGGCAAGCGTTCCAGCAGCGGTGTCCGGATCTGCGTGCGCTCGCGGATTAGCACGAGCGCTTCGGTATCGCGCAGGCGCTCCACCAGCGCATCGATATCCTGGACGTGATCGTTCCAGATGGTGACGTCGTGTCCGGCCAGCTTGCCGAAACAATCGAGGGTGCGCAGCGTGTCGAAATAGTCGTCGAGGATCGAGACCTTCACGATGCGCTCCCTCGTTCGGTGTGCGGCTACTTCACCGCCAGCAATTCGACGTCGAACATCAGCGTCGCATTAGGCGGAATGACGCCGCCGGCACCCCGCGCGCCGTAACCGAGCGCGGGCGGAATGATCAGCGTGCGCTTGCCGCCGACGTTCATCGATGCGACGCCTTCGTCCCAGCCGGCGATCACCTGGCGCTGGCCGATCTTGAACTCGAACGGCTCGTTACGGTCGACGGAGGAATCGAACTTCTTGCCCTTCTGGCCGTTCTCGTAGAGCCAGCCGGTGTAATGCATGACGCAGGTCTGGCCGGTCTTGGGCGAGGCGCCGGTGCCGACCTTGCTGTCGATGATCTGCAAGCCTGAAGCTGTGGTCATGGGTTTTCCTGCGGTCTGGGCCGCTGCCATCCTGATGGCAGCGGGCGTTGAAACCGCGGCTGCCATGGCGGCAAATGCGGTTCGGAAGATCGTGCGTCGCGAGAAGCGCATCTGTTGACCTCTTTCTGGATAGACGGAGCTTCTAGACGCTCAATAGCCTAGCGCGCAACCGTCCTTGCGGGGATCGGAACCGCCGGTCAGCGTGCCCTTATCCCAGTCGATCCAGATCGCCTGGCCGCCGCCGAGCGGACCGACCACGCTGGTGGTCTTGTGGCCGATCTTCTTCAGGCCTTCGACGATCTCGGCCGGCACGCTGTCCTCGAGCTGGTAGACGCCTTCGTAGTGCAGGCCGCGCGGCATATCGATGGCTTCCTGCACATCGCAGCCATAGTCCAGCATATTGGTCAGCACATGGGTCTGTCCCGCCGGCTGATACTGGCCGCCCATCACCCCGAACGGCATCACCGCGCGGCCGTTCTTGGTCGCGAGCGACGGGATGATGGTGTGCAGCGGCCGCTTGCCCGGCGCGATGCAGTTGGGATGACCGGGCTGAATCCGGAAGCCGCCGGCGCGGTTCTGCAGGAGGATGCCGGTCTTATTGGAAACGATCGCCGAACCGAAGGAATGCGCGATCGAATTGATGAACGAGCAGACGTTGCGGTCCTTGTCGACCACGGTGATGTAGACGGTGGATGGATTCATCGGCGGCGCGACGTTCGGCAGATCAAGCAGCCGATCCATCCGGATGTCCTTGATGTGCTCGTCGGCGAATTCCTTGGCGAGGATTCCGGCGACATCGACATGAACATGCTGCGGATCGGCGACGTGCTGCTCTCGCATCATGTAGGCGATGCGCGCGGCTTCCGCCTCCAGATGGAAACGCTCGACGCTGAGCGGCGCGAACTTCGTCAGATCGAAGCGGGAAAGGATATTCAGCATCACCAGCATGGTGATGCCAGGACCGTTTGGCGGGCACTGCCAGACATCGTGGCCTTTGTACATCGTGCCGATCGGCGATGTCGTCTCGGTCGAATGTGCGGCGAAATCTTCCAGCGTGTGCAGGCCGCCGATGCCGCGCAAGGTCTCGACCATGTCCTCGGCGATCTCGCCGGTATAAAAGGCGTCGCGGCCATTCTTGGCGATCGCACGCAGGGTCTTGCCCAGTTCGGGCTGGTGGATCACATCGCCGGCAACCGCGGGCTTGCCGTGCGGCAGCAGATAGCGCTCGGTGTTGGTGCCGTTCTTCAGCTTGTCGAACTGGTTCTTCCAGTCGAAAGCAATACGGGGCGCGACGACGTAGCCTTCCTCGGCAGCCTTGATCGCGGGCTGCAGAAGCGTGTCGAGTCCCATCTTGCCGTGGTCGCGCAGGATCGTCTCCCAGGCGTCGATCGCGCCGGGAATGCTCACCGCATGCGCCGAGGTCAGCGGTACCGAATGGATCTTGCGTTCGAGGTACCATTCGGCCTTGGCCGCCATCGGCGCGCGGCCGGAGCCATTATAGGCGACGATCTTGCCCTCGCCCTTGGGTTGGATCAGCGCGAAGCAATCGCCCCCGATACCGGTCGATTGCGGCTCGATGACGCCGAGCAGCGCGCAAGCCGCGACCGCGGCGTCCGCCGCCGTGCCACCCGCCCGCATCACGTCGATTGCGGCCAATGCGGCCTCCGGATGCGACGTTGCCACCATCGCGTTCTGGGCATGGACCGTCGAGCGGCCGGCGAAATGGAAATTCCTCATCGCGAGTGCTTTCTTTTCAGCGTTTCTTGAGCATCCCGCGGGAGCATCGGGCGGGTTTACAGACGGTTCTTTGGCATATTCATCCCCGGCAGGGCAATGGTTGGCATGCCAATGGGACGTCAGGGGCAATGCGCGGAATATGCAGGGCTTTACGGGGTTTCCCCTGCGCGGCCCGCCTGATAAACGATCGCCATGCCGCTCAAGGTCGCCGCCTTCTATCAATTCGCCGCGCTGCCGGACTTCCGGGAGTTGCGCGAACCGCTGCGCTCGTTTGCTGCAGGCCTCGGGCTGAAGGGCAGCGTGCTGCTGGCGCATGAGGGCATCAACGGCACGGTTGCGGGCGGCGATGCGAGCGTCGACGCGTTCGTCGGCGAATTGCAGCACGGCGCGCTTTTCGGCGGGCGGCTCAGCAATCTCGAACTCAAGTTTTCGACCGCTTCCGAGATGCCGTTTCGGCGGCTGAAGGTCCGGCTGAAGAAGGAAATCGTTACGCTCGGAGATACGGCGGCCGATCCGACGCGCCAGGTCGGCACCTATGTCGAGCCGTCAGACTGGAACGAACTGATTGCAGCCCCCGACACGCTGATCATCGACACCCGCAATGCGTTCGAAGTGGCGATGGGGACGTTCGAAGGCGCCATCGACCCCGGCATCAAGAGCTTTGGCCAGTTCAAGGAATTCGCCGCACAGAAGCTCGATCCGGCGAAGCACAAGAAGATTGCGATGTTCTGCACCGGCGGTATCCGATGCGAGAAGGCCAGCGCCTATCTGCTGGCGCACGGATTTGACGAAGTCTATCATCTCAAGGGCGGCATCCTCCGCTACCTCGAAGGCGTACCGGAGAATGAAAGCCGCTGGCGCGGCGAATGCTTCGTGTTCGACGAACGCGTGGCGCTGGGCCACGGCCTGCGGCAGCGACGAGGGAACGATGGCGCGCACGAATGACGTCACCGCACTGAGCGAGCGCCTCGACGCACTGGAAATACGGGCGACGTTCCAGGATGAGACGATCGAGGTGCTGAATCACACGATTACCGCACAGTGGCACCAGATCGATTCCTTGACGCGCCAATTGGCTGAACTGAAGGAGCGCCTGCGGGAAGCCGAGAGCAATTTCCCCGGCCCGGCGAACGAGCCGCCGCCGCATTATTGAAGTACAAGCAGAAACGGCCTCCCCTTGGAGAGACCGTTTGCCACGCGAAACAATTCGCGCCATTTTTGCATTAGCGGAAGGCGGCGCGAACCTTGTGCCACAGCGATGGATTCGCATGTTCGTGATCGGCTTTCGACGGCGCCGGTTGCGCAGCGCTCACGGGGTCCGATGCCGGAAACGTGTCGACCAGCCCGGCCTCGAGTCTTTCATGGATTTCTCGGTCGGCCTTCAGCGCTTCGCGGGGATCGTCGGCGTGCTTGTCATGCGCAGCAGGATTGAACTTCTGGGCCATAGGAACCTCCATGAGTGAGATAACGGCCCTGTTTTACGCCGGTTCCACGTTTGCCCTCGCTATCCGTCCTTGGCCTCAAGGGAACCTGCGTGTATCAGAGGCGCATCAGCCGCGCCCGCAGGAATCCACGTTTTGTCTCAGAAATCCGTCGTGAAACCTTTTGTCGAAGTGCTCTCCGGCCGCAGGCAGCAGGTGCCGCCGGTGTGGATGATGCGACAGGCCGGCCGCTATCTGCCGGAGTATCGCGAGCTGCGCGCCAAGGCGGGAAGCTTTCTCGATTTGTGCTTCACGCCGGAATATGCCGCCGAGGTAACGCTGCAACCGATCCGCCGTTTCAACTTCGATGCGGCGATCATTTTTTCCGACATTCTCGTCATCCCCTACGCACTCGGCCGCTCCGTGCGCTTCGAGGCCGGCGAAGGTCCGCGGCTCGATCCGCTAGATACCCCCGAGCATGTCGCGGCGCTCGCGCGCCACGCCGATTTCGGCAAGCTCGAACCGGTCTATGAAGCGTTACGTCGCGTCAAGCGCGAGCTCGCACCTGACATCGCGCTGATCGGCTTCTGCGGCGCGCCCTGGACGGTCGCAACCTACATGGTTGCAGGACAGGGCACGCCGGACCAGGCGCCGGCGCGGATGATGGCATACCGTCATCCCGAGGCGTTCGCTGAAATCATCGATGTGCTGGTGGAGAATTCGATCGAGTATCTGCTGGGCCAGCTCAAGGCCGGCGCCGACTGCTTGCAGATCTTCGACACTTGGGCCGGCGTGCTGCCGCCGCGCGAATTCGAGCGCTGGTCGATCGAGCCGGCGAAGCGCATCGTTGCCGGCGTGCGCGCGCACGTGCCGGATGCCAAGATCATCGGCTTTCCGCGCGGCGCCGGCGCGCTGCTGCCGGCCTATGTGGAGGCAACGGGCGTCAACGCGGTCAGCATCGACTGGGCGGCCGAGCCTTCCATGATCCGTGAGCGCGTGCAGAACCGTGTCGCCGTGCAGGGCAATCTCGATCCGCTGGCGTTGATCGCAGGCGGCGCCGCGCTCGACCGCGCCGTCGACGATGTGCTGGCGAACTACGCGCAAGGACGGCTGATCTTCAACCTCGGCCACGGCATCCAGCCGGAAACGCCGATCGCCCATGTCGAGCAGATGCTCAAGCGGGTGCGGGAATATAAGGGCTAACAAGGGTCATACCCGCGAAGGCGGATCCAGTAATCGCCGGCCTCAGTTTGAATCGAGATGCCACGGCGTACTGGATCATCCGCCGGAGCCTGTCATCGGGCGCGCATTCGCGCGACCCGTTGGCGGATGATGACAGCAGTGTTTGCCGCTGGCGCTGTTGCCTACCGCGCGTCCTCCAGAATCATGTCGGACGCCTTCTCGGCGATCATGATGGTCGGCGCGTTGGTATTGCCGGACATCAGGTCCGGCATGATCGACGCATCGACCACACGCAGTCCCTCGATGCCGCGCACGCGCAAGCGCTGGTCGACGACCGCGAGCGCATCGCTGCCCATCCGGCAGGTCGAGGTCGGGTGATAGACCGTGCTGCCGGTGCGGCGGCAGAAATCCAGCAGTTCGTCGTCGCTCTGCACCTTCGAACCCGGATCGACTTCTGAGACCGCGTAAGGCTTCAGCGCGGGGGCTGCGAGAATCTTGCGCAGGATGCGGATGCCGTCGATGAAAGCGCGGCGATCGGTTTCGGTGGCGAGGTAATTGATGCGGATTTCCGGCGGTTGGGAAGGATCGGCGCTCCTGATGCGCAGCGAGCCGCGGCTCTCCGGGCGCAACTGGCAGACCGACGCCGTGAAGCCGGAAAGCGCATGCAGCTTCTCGCCCATCTTGTCGGTCGAGAACGGCAGGAAGTGAATCTGAATGTCGGGCGACGCCAGCCGTGGACTGGTCTTGAAGAAAGCGCCTGACGTGCCGGCCGCGATCGTCAGCGGCCCCTTGCGCAAGGCGGCGTACTGAATGCCCGCCATCATCGTCCGGATCGGATTATTAACGACATCGTTGAGCGTGCACTTTTGCGCACAGCGGGTGATCAGGCGGACCTGCATGTGGTCCTGCAGATCGTTGCCGACGCCGGGCGCGTCGAGCACGATCTCGATGCCGTGCTGCTTCAACAGATCCGCCGGTCCGACGCCGGAGAGCTGCAGCAGTTGCGGCGAGTTGTATGCGCCGCTGGAGACCAGAATTTCCTTGCGCGCCCGCACCGTGCGTTCGCGGCCTTCCTGCTTGTACTCGACCGCCTTGGCGCGGCGTCCTTCGAACAGGATGCGCTGCGCCAGCGCGGAAGTCTCGATGTGCAGGTTAGGTCGCTTCCTGGCGGGACGAAGATACGAGAACGCCGTGCTGGCGCGTCGCCCGCGCCGCGTCGTCGTCTGGAAAAATCCCGCGCCCTCCTGCGTGGCGCCGTTGAAATCGGGATTGGTTGGAATACCGGTCTCGGCCGCAGCGGTCACAAAGGCTTCCGACAGGGGATCGTGATGCCGCCAGTCGGACACCGGCAGCGGGCCGCCGGTGCCGTGATATTTGTCCGCTCCGCGCTGCTGGTTCTCGGCCTTCCTGAAATAGGGCAGCACGTCGTCATAGCCCCAGCCGGCGTTGCCGCGCTGCCCCCACCGATCGTAATCCTCATGCTGGCCGCGCACATAGAGCAGGCCGTTGATGGAACTGGAGCCGCCGAGCACCTTGCCGCGCGGCTGGAACACCCGCCTCCCGTTCAATCCCGGTTCCGGCTCGGTCTGGTACATCCAGTTGACGGATTTTTCCTTGAACAGTTTGCCGTAGCCGAGCGGCACGTGGATCCAGAGATTGGTGTCCTTCGGACCGGCCTCCAGCAACAGGACGGAGTACTTGCCGTCGGCCGTCAATCGATTGGCAAGCACGCATCCGGCCGATCCGGCGCCGACGATGACGTAGTCGAATTCGGAAGTGTCATTGTTCTTGTTCATTTGTTTCCCCCGCGGGCGGCCCAAAGAGGTAACTGGGCCGCCACGGGCGGTCAATTGCCTCGCCGTCGCAGGCAAGAAAAACGATCTTCAATGCAGCCGGCGCCGGCTAGCTTGCCAGTTTCAAAAAGTCCGGCGGCCGGCGCTCGGCGAACGCAACGAAAGCCTCACGCGCCTCCATCGTCTTCAGGCGAGCCGCGAACTGCTCGCTCTCGGCCTTGATCTGCGCCATCAGAAGCTCCGGATTGCGCATCAGCCGTTTGGTCGTGCTGACAGCGCCCGCCGGCTGTTTTGCCAACCGGGACGCGAAAGTCTTCGCTTCCGCATCGAGCTTGTCGAGCGGCACCACGCGGTTGGCAAGTCCCCAGGCGAATGCGGATTTTGCATCGACCGCCTCGCCGAGCGCGAACATCTCGAAGGCGCGGGCATAGCCGATGCGAAGCGGCATCAGCAGGCTGGAGGCGGCTTCCGGCACCAGCGCCAGATTAACGAACGGCGTCGACAACAGCGCATTCTCGGCCAGCACGACCAGATCGCAGTGCAAGAGCATCGTGGTGCCGATGCCGACGGCGCGTCCCTGAACGGCTGCGACCAGGGGGCGGCTCGAATGTGCAAGCGCCTGCAGGAAGCGGCCGACATGGCGCTCGCCCTGAAGTGCGCCGGTCGCAATGGCTGCAAACTCGCCGACGTCGTTGCCGGCGGTGAACATGTCGCCCTCGCCGCGGATCAGCAGCACGCGGACGGATGAATCCGTCTCGGCGGCTTCGATCGCGTCCGCAAGCGCGCCGTACATCGCATTCGTCAGCGCGTTCTTCTTGTCGGGGCGAGCCATCGTCAGGCTCAAAATCCCGTCGCTCTTCTCGATCTTGATGTGCTCGGTCATTCGTCTTCTCCTTTGGGAAATCTGCTCTGCATGGTGGCAAGCCAGCGCGCAACGACATCGATCTCGGCGTCGGTAAACCCTTCCGTGAGTCGCGCGTTGACCTCGGCGAGCCCGGCTTTCGACTGCGCCATCGCCGCGCGGCCAGCCGGCGTTAGCCAGAGACGCCAGGCACGCCCGTCATCCGGATCGGCCCGCCGCTCGATCAGGTTCGCCGCCGTCATCCGGTCCACCAATCCGCTGATCCCGGGTGGTCCAAGATCGAGGGCCGCACCCGCCTCGCCCATCAGGGCGCCGTCGCGCTGGCCCAGGACGAAGAGCAGGCCGGACTGCGCGGCGGTCACGCCGGCGTGCGGGGACCGCGCCGCCATCCAGCGCTGCAGCCGGCGCTGCGCGACGTTGAGCAGGAACACGAGCCGGTGCTCGCGACGCGAACTCATATCGATGAGATCAATTTATTTCGCATGCGAACTATCTAAAGCAAAATGCAGGAAGGTTGTCACGATGAATTTGATCGGGCTCATCGCGAGATACTCGGGGTTCGTCGGCTTGAAGCGAACGACGGGTAAGAAAATCAAGCGTTGACAGCGGTTTATCTAAAAAATCGATTTTCGATTGACGATCTCACCTGCTCTCGCCAAGCTGCCCGCCATGAGCAGTATCGGGTTGAGCTTTGGTGAGCGCCTCGCCGACGAGCGGCCGCGAAGCCTGACGTCCGCCGTTCAGGAACGGCTGCGCGCGGATATTCTCTCGACCCGGCTGCTACCCGGCCAGAAGCTGCATATCGCCGGTCTCGCCAAACAGTTTTCGGTCAGCCTCGCCGCGGTGCGCGAAGCGCTGTCGCGGCTGGTCGCGGACGGGTTGGTGCAGGCATCCGACCAGCGCGGCTTTCGTGTCAGCCCGGTATCATCAGCCGACCTCAGGGACGTGACCCAGACGCGCGTCGATATCGAAGGTCTGGCGCTGCGCCGTTCGATCGAGCGTGGCGATGCGGCATGGCTTGCCTCGGTCGAGAAGTCTTTTGCTGCGCTCTGCGCCGTCCCCCACACCTATCCCGACGATCCGACGCATCACTATGAAGAATGGGTGGTCCGGCACCGCGTCTTCCACCGGACACTCGTGAACGCTTGCGGCTCGCAATGGTTGCTGGGCTTTCGCGACGTCCTGCACGAGCAGAGCGAACGCTATCGAAGGCTTGCGATCCGGCGCAACACTGAACACACACGCGACGTCGAGGCCGAACACGCGGCAATCGTGCGTGCCGTGCTCAAGCGCGATGCCGATGCCGCGGTCGCGGCGCTCTCTAAGCACTTCATGACGACCATGCACCTCGTCGAGCTCGCTACACCCAAAACCTTCGGAGGTGGCGACCCCGCCTGATCGACCGTTCGAAGACCAAATCAAATCAAGAAAAGCAGAGGGAAACGTCACCATGAGAATCACGCGACGCTACATATTGGGAACGATTGCGGCCGCCACCGTGCTTGGCGCATCAAGCATGGCGCAAGCTGCCGATACCGTCCGCATCGGGCTTCCGACAAAAACCTACTGGCCGACGACGATCGCGGAAACCGCGGTGCGCCAAAAACTGTTCGAGAAGGAAGGCATCACGGCTGAACTCACGATCTATCGCGGCGGCGCCGAGACCTTCGAGGCGATGGCGGCGGGCGCCGCCGACGTGATCCTCGACGCGACATCGCTGGTATCGGCCGGGCGCAAGAAGGGCGTGAATTCCAAGGTGCTCGCGAGCGCCGCAACGGGTTATTACGGCTGGCAGTTGATGACGCTTTCGAAATCGACGCTTGGGGTAAAGGACCTGAACGGCAAGAAGGTCGCCATCACCTCCGCAGGCTCCGGCTCCGACCTGCTGGCGTTGTGGACCCAGCAGGACAAGAAGATCGAATTCACCCGCGTTCCCGTCGGCGGCGGCGGCCTGGTGCCGAACCTGCTCGCCGGTAACGTCGACGCGGCCGTCGTCTATTCGCCGCTGAGCTTCCAGATCTCAAAATCAGGGGAAGCGCGCACCATCCTCGACTTCTCCAAGGAGGTGCCGCCGAATCTCGCCGCCGGCTGGATCGCGCTCGACAAATACGTGCAGGACAAGCCGCACCTCGTACAGAAGACGCTGAATGCGCTCTATGGCGCACTGATGTACATGCGCGCCAACAAGGACGCCTCCGTCAAGCTGATCACCGAACTCTATGAAATTCCCGCCGAGATCGCGGCGCTGGAATATGAGAACACGATCATGAAGCTGGAAACCGACGGCAGCATGGACGGGCCGAAAATTCCGGAGCAGCTCCAGCTCGCGCTCGACATGGCCAAGGCCGGCGGCATGAAGGACCTTGGGCCGGCCGCGGAAATTATCTCGACGCAGTTCAAGCCGGTTCCGACCAAGTTCTGAGACAAGCGCGATGCAAAGCGGGCTAGCGGTAAAGGCGGCGCGGGTTGCCATTGTGGTGGCGCTGTTTGCGATATGGGAAATCCTGTCACGGACCGGCATCGTCAATCCGCGCCTGCTTCCCTCCGCCTCCGATACGCTGTCAACGCTTGGCGAGCTCTTGCAGCGCGCGAGCGTGCGCAAGGATCTGGCGGTGACCGCAACCGAGGTGGTGACCGCATTCGCCCTCGCCGTTCCCGTCGGCGCACTGATCGGCTTCCTGATCGCGGAGAACCGCTATTTTGCCGAGGTGGCAAAGCCGCTGCTGTTCTTCGCCTTCAGCATTCCGAAGTCGATCTTCCTGCCGATGTTCATCCTGGTGTTCGGGGTCGGCTTTTCGCAGAAGGTGGGCTTCGGTTTCTTCTCGACGATCTTCATCGTGATCATGTCGACCACGACGGCGGTAGAGTCGGTCAAGATTGAGCATTTGACGGTCGCCCGCTCCTATGGCGCGACACCTGTTCAGACCGCGTTCCGCGTCTACCTGCCGAGCATGCTTCCCGTCCTGCTGGAAGCGCTGCGGATCTCGATGATCTTCAACCTTACCGGCGTCATTCTCGCCGAAATGTACGCCTCGCGCGACGGCATCGGGCACCAGATTGCGACTTGGGGCGAGAACTTCCAGATGAAGCAATTGCTGGCCGGCGTGGTGATGATCGCCGCCGTCGCGATTGCCTTCAATGAACTGGTCAGATGGGTGGAAACACGATGCAGCCATTGGCGAACATAACCCCACTGAAGCCGGCCGGCGCGATCGAAGTCCGCAATGTCGGGCAAATCTTCAAGACCACGACGCAGGACGTCGTCGCGCTGGAGGACGTCTCGCTCGATGTCAAACCGGGCCGCTTCGTGGTGCTGGTCGGCCCGAGCGGCTGCGGCAAGTCGACGCTTTTGATGATGATGGCGGGTTTGCGCCAGCAGACCTCCGGCACCATCACCGTCAGCGGCGCGCCGATCCCCGAGCCCGATCCGAACCGGGTCGGCGTGGTGTTTCAGGAAGCCAGCCTGTTCCCCTGGCTGACGGCGGAAGAAAACGTCGAGTTTCCGCTGGCGCTGCGCGGCGTCACAAAAGGCGATCGCCGCGCTAGAGCGCAGGACGCCTTGAAACTTGTGGGCCTCGAAGGCTTCGGCAAGCGCCATCCACACGAGTTGTCTGGCGGGATGAAGCAGCGCGTCTCGATTGCGCGCGGCCTGGTGCAGGATCCGCCGGTGCTGCTGATGGACGAGCCGTTCGCGGCGCTCGACGAACAGACCCGCATGACCATGGGCGACGAGCTGCTGCGGATCTGGGCGGCGACCGGCAAGACGGTGGTATTCGTGACCCATAGCTTGACGGAAGCGGTCTATCTCGCCGACGAGGTGATCGTGATGTCGCCGCGCCCTGGCCGCATCGTCGATCACCTGCAGGTCTCGCTGCCCCGCCCACGCACCTATGAGATGCTGAGCGGCGACACGTTCGGCAGTCTGCGCGACCGCATCTGGCGGCACATCCGTAAATCGGCGTGAGGCTGGCATGAGCGCGGCAACACTTCGCAGATTGATCGTGATCGGCCTGATTGTGCTGTGGGAAATCCTGCCGCGTGCCGGCTTCATTCCGGAACTGTTTCTGCCGTCGCTGTCCTCGACGCTCGCGGCCGGATGGAACGAGGCTGGCGAATACGGCCACGCCCTTGCCGTCACGCTCTACGAGGTTGCGATCTCGATGGCGTTCGCCTGCGGCGGCGGTATCCTGCTCGGCGCCATCGTCGGCAGCCTGCCGCGGCCGCGCATCCTGATCATGCCGATGGTCTCGAGCCTCTATGCGGTGCCGCTGGTCATCCTCTATCCCGTATTCACGGTCTGGCTCGGCATTGGCTCGGAATCCAAGATCGCGTTCGCTTCGATCTATGGTTTTCTGCCGACGATGCTGGCGACTGCCGCAGGCATCCAGACCATCGATCCGCAGTTGCTGCTGGCCGCCCGCAGCATGGGCGCGACGCTGAGCCAGCGGCTGGTTCGCGTCATCATTCCAGCGGCGATCCCAACTGTGTTGTCGGGGCTGCGCGTCGGCGGCGCGCTTGTGATCGTCGGCGTGGTGGTGTCGGAAATGCTGATCTCGTCGGCGGGCATCGGCTATCTGATCTCGCGCTACCGCACTATCCTCGATAGCCCGCACGTCTTCGCCGGCGTATTGCTGGTTCTGGCGATGGCGATCGCCTTCAATGCCGCCATCAAATGGATCGAGCGTAAGGCCGCGATCTGGCAGACCGGCACGCGCGCCGGGCAAGACGCCGCCGGCGAAGTCGCGCCCGCTGCCCTGCAGCCTGCGACCTGACGGAGTGTGAGCGTGTTCGACCTGACGCTGACATTCGACAACGGTCCCGAGCCCGGTGTCACGCCGCGCGTGCTCGATACCTTGCGCGAGCGCGGCATCAAGACGACGTTCTTCGTGATCGGCGAAAAGCTCTCCGATCCCGAACGCCGCCGGCTGGCGGCGCGCGCGCATGATGAAGGTCACTGGATCGGCAATCACACCTTTACGCACGCCGTTCCGCTCGGGCAGCAACGCGATCCGAACGCGGCACAAAGCGAGATCGGCCGGACGCAGGACGCGATCGGCGACCTCGCCCACGCGCAGCGCTGGTTCAGGCCGTTCGGCGGCGGCGGCAATCTCGATCGGCGGCTGTTGAAGCCCTCCGTGGTCGACTACCTCATCCGCAACAGGCATAGCTGCGTGCTCTGGAATGCGATCCCGCGCGACTGGGACGATCCTGATGGCTGGGTCGACCGAGCCCTCGACCTGTGCCGCTCGCAGCCGTGGAGCCTGATGGTGCTGCACGATCTGCCTGGCGGCGCCATGGATCACCTCGAGCGCTTTCTCGACCGAGCAGAGAAAGCCGGCGCGCGCTTCCACCAGGACTTTCCGCCCGACTGCGTCCCGATCCGGTCGGGCGAGATCGTGCTGCCCATCCAGCCCTACGTTTCCAACATCGAAGAGAGTGTCAAAACATGAGGATCGCGAGTTTCAAGGCAGGTCAAACGGCAACCTACGGCCTGGTCACGAACGCAGGCATTATCGACGCCGGAAAACGGCTTAAGCCTTATCCAACCCTGAAGTCGCTGCTCGCCAACGGATTGCTCGACGAACTGAAAGCGCTGCAGGGTGAGCGCCCCGATTACGCATTGGCCGAAATCGAGCTGCTGCCGACCGTACCCGACCCGGACAAGATCTTCTGCATCGGCGTCAACTACGCCACGCACCTTGCCGAAAGCGGCCATCCCACGCCGCCGCACCCGATGATCTTCACGCGTTTCGCCAATAGCCAGGTCGGCGGCGGCCAGCCGATGATCCGGCCGCTGGAATCCGAACGCTTCGACTATGAGGGCGAGATGGCCGTCATCATCGGCAAGGCCGGCCGCCGGATTTCGCGGGAAGAGGCGCTGGCGCATGTTGCGGGTTATGCCTGCTACAATGACGGAAGCATCCGCGACTGGCAGCGCCACACCTCGCAGTTCGCGCCTGGAAAGAATTTTGTCGGCACCGGCGCATTCGGACCGTGGATGGTTACCACGGACGAAATCCCTGATATCAGCAAGCAGACCATTGCGACCCGCCTCAACGGCGTCGAAGTGCAGGCCGCGCCGATCTCGGACCTCGTGTTCGATGTCCCTGCCCTGATCGCCTACTGCTCGACCTTCACCGAACTGGTTCCGGGCGACGTCATCGTCACCGGCACCACCGGCGGCGTCGGCGCCTATCGCACGCCGCCGCTGTGGATGAAGGATGGCGACGTGGTCGAGGTCGAAGTATCCGGCATCGGCGTGCTGCGCAATCCGGTCAAGGATGAGGTTTCGGCCGCTGCGACACGTGCGGCTTGATATGAGAGGAACAACAATAAGAGCATGGAGGTACTGATGAACCTGCCGAAACATCTTCTGCCGACCACCGTCGTTGGCAGCTACCCGCAGCCGGAATGGCTGGTCGATCGCGCGATGTTGTCAAAGGTGGTGCCGCGCACACGCCTGCACGCGATGTGGCGACTGCCTGCGGAGCACCTGGAAGAAGCGCAAGACGACGCCACCATCGTTGCGATCAGGGACATGGAGCGCGCCGGCATCGATATCGTGACCGACGGCGAAATCCGCCGCGAGAGCTATTCCAATCGCTTCGCCACCGCGCTTGAAGGCATCGATGACGAGAATCCGGCGATGATCACCTCGCGCAGCGGACACGAAACGCCGGTGCCGCGTGTGGTCGGCCCGGTAAAACGCCGCGGCCCGGTCGAGCTGCACGACATGGAATTTCTGCGGGAGAACACCGACCGCGCGGCCAAGATCACCCTGCCCGGCCCGTTCACGATGAGCCAGCAGGCGAAGAACGAGTACTATAAGGACGACGAGGAGCTGGCGATGGCATTTGCCGAAGCCGTCAACGCCGAAGCGCTCGATTTGCAAAAGGCCGGCGCTGACGTGATCCAGCTCGACGAGCCCTGGGTGCGCAACAACCCGGACCTTGCCCGCCGCTACGCTGTGAAGGCGATCAACCGCGCCCTGCAAGGCATCACCGTACCGACCGTGGTGCATCTGTGCTTCGGCTATGCCGCGGTCGTCCCTGGCTCGACCAAGCCGGCCGGCTATTCCTTCCTTGCTGAACTTGCCGACACCAGTGCCGAGCAGATTTCGATCGAGGCTGCGCAGCCGAAACTCGATCTCGGCGTGCTCAAGGACCTGTCGTCGAAGAAGATCATGCTTGGCGTGCTCGACCTCGGTAATCCCGAGATCAGATCTGCCGATGTGGTGGCCGGCCGCATCCGCAACGGCCTCAAGCACGTCGCCGCCGACCGGCTGGTCATCGCACCCGATTGCGGCATGAAATACATGCCGCGCCATGTCGCGTTTGGAAAATTGAAGGCGATGTGCGACGCCGCAGCGACGGTGCGCAAGGAGATCAGTTAGAGCGGCCTGCCCTGCAGCCACGCCGCACCGCGCGCATACAGGGCCTCGACCTCGGGTCCCTTGAGGCCGGGCATGTCGCGCTTGACCGTGTAGCCGATGCGGGTCTGCAAATAAGCGAGATGGCGGTAGCCCGGCGGGAATTGCTCGAGGAGAGCCTTGTCCAGCACCGGGGCCGTGCCCGGCGTGACGGGGTCCATGCGGTCCTTCTCATAGATCGGCTGGCGCAGCACGATGCCCCAGCGTCCCTCCCGCTTTTCGAGGAAGTCGTAGAATCTCCCGGTACAGAGCACGTCGCACAGCACGCCCTCGACCTCGGCACGCTGCGAGATCGTCATTTTGGTCTGCGCAATCGCGCGATTTCCCGCCAAGTCGACCGAGATGCCGCCAAGAAAATGCAGAATGCTGACGCCCTTGGCCCAGGCCTGCTTGCTGATTTCGATGAACTGGTCGCCGGTGCCCTGCGTCCAGGTCGCCATCATGCGGCCGTCCGGGTGCCAGACCGTGCGGAAACGCTCCCAGTCTCCGGCATCGCGCCAGATTGCCCAGTTCTGCAACAATTCCCGGATCAGGCGATCGTCTTCAATTTCGGCGTGACTTAAGGGCATGCGAGCATTCCATTGGGACATATTTTCTCAGGCGTCCACGAGACATAACCGTGGGGGCTTCCACGGACAGGCCGGCGCCTTCACAACAGCTTCGCGCGGACGAACAGCGCACGCAAGGCGTCGGTCGCCTGCACGGTCAGCATCGCGTTATCAGCGGCGCCCTGCAGTGCCTGCACGGCGTCGGCATGCAGCGCGCGGAATTCGATCCATTCGATCGAGGAGAGATTGGTAATGAAGCGATAGGCCTGGCCGACGGTGGCGATCGACACCGTCCTGCCGTTCAGGCTGATCTTGAAGAGCGCCCGTAGCGGGGTATCTGAATCGGCGGCATCGCCCGCAACTGCGGTCATGACGGAGATGGCGAACGCCGCGACGCGGTGAGGCCTTCGCGCAGACTTGGCACGACGACGAGCCGCTTGACCTCGCCGTTCCGGTAGGCCTGCAGGAACCTGTCGTAGTCCTTGATCGAGACGCAGCCGTTGGAATCACCGTTCGGCCCGAGCAGGTAGCTGTGCACGAGCAGGCCCGTTCGCCCGTGCATTTCGTTCTCGCCGATCGGGGTCATGCGCAGCGCCGCGACACCGTGAAACAGTTTCTCGCGCGGCTTCAAATCGTAGATGTTGGGCGGGGTCGCGCCGACCATGCGCTGGTCGACATGTGCCGGATTGTCCATCAGGTTGCCCAGCCCTGAGTGTGCCTCGAGCTTGGTGCCGCTCGGCAGGTAAACGGCGCGGGCCGAAATGTCGTAGACGGCGGTCTGACTGTCATAGCCCAGCGCCGCCAGATCCTTGCGCTCGCTGAGCAACCCATCCCCCGGCGTCAGCGAGGCCAGCGAGAAGCGCATCGGCACCAGATCGGCAAGCTTGTCGAACATGGTGCGGTTGTCGGACGAGACCGGCGGCGGATCGCTTTTCGCCGACTGAAGGTTGGCCAGGACCGGCCGGGATCTCGGGAGCGGGATGGCCGCTTCGACCGTCGGGGCCGGCGGCGGAGGCTGCACGTTCTCCTCACGCGATTGCTCCTCGCGCGATTGTCCGCCCAACAGGATTTCGATGTACGCGAACTCCGCATCGAAGTCCGCGCGCTGCGGGCGGGGGCGGCACGCCAGGGATAGTTGATGGCCAGCGAACGCCGCACCGAGGCGTGGCCGAAGCGCTCGTCGAACGAGGATGTGCTGCCGACATTCGCGGATGCGGGCTTGACAAAGCCGACCACATCGAAATCGGTCACCCAGGCAGCCAACCCCAATGCCATGGCGAGCGCCGCCGTGCCGAATGCCATCTCACGGAGCAATCGGGTACCGCGGCTTGACGCAAGCCCGGCTGCGCTGGTCTTGGCTCTATCCATTCGTCCCCGGATCGGCGCTTCGGAATTGAATGATTCCTAAGGGATTCACCGAATAAGTCCCACCATAATGCAGATCAAAGTAAGGCATAATCGAGACAATCGCTCACGGCTATCATGACCGGCCGAATTCACAGGTTCAAGCCTCGTATTGGTAAACGGGCCGGGGTTTTCGCCAGCAGAGCCGCGCTCAAGGCCGGAGAATTGGATTGGTATTCGGTGCCGGCGCCTCTTCCATCTCGGCGTCCTCCGGCAGCTTATCGCCATGTACGGCCAGCGCCGGCCCGATCCAGACCGGATCGGCCAGGTGATCCCGGCGCGGATTGGTCGTATTCGGATGGATCAGAACGCTCAGATTGCCATGGTTGAGCATCAGCCAAGGCACCAGTTCGGGGAATATCTCGCGGGCAAAGGCGACCTGGTACATGGCCTGATCATGCGGGCCGACCTTGACGTCGTGCCACCGTCCGAGCGTGACCGAAAAGCGCTCGCCGATCCACGTGCGCAGTTGCTCGGCCTCGGCCCGCGTAGTCGCCGGATCGTAGTAGATGTGGGCGTGATAGCTGGCGATTTCGCCTAGTGGTCGCGGACCGCTCGAACCGGGCTCACCTGTCATCCCTGTGCTCCACACCATCGTTGGACCCGGCCGATGATCGCTGCAACCGGGGGCGTGGTCAATGTCAGCCCGTTCGCTTCTGGCCGCCCTCGAAGACGGTCATCCCAGCGGCGGGGTCGAGATCAACCTCGGTCGCTTCCGTCAGCCGCGCCATCGTCATGTAGAAGCCGATCGCGAGGATCGATTCGACGATCTCCTGCTCGCTGAAATGCCTGCGCATGTCGGCAAAGACCGGTTCAGCGACGCGCACGTTCTCGATCACTTCCCGGCCGAACGCCAGCAGCGCCTGTTCGGCGGCATTGAAGGCGGCGTCCTCGTATTTGCCGTGTTCGATGCAGTCAATCTGCCGCTGGGTAACGCCGACGCCGAGCGCGATCGGAACATGCTGCCGCCACTCATATTCGCCGCGCTCCCATTGCGCGACCTGAAGAATCAGCAATTCGCGATTGACGTGGCTGAGCTTCTGGCGGTGCAGGATCGAATTGGCGAACCGCATGGCCGGAATGAAATTGGCCTCTGCATGCGCCATCATCCGGAAGATGTTCAATACGACCGGCATCCGATCGAACGACGCGCGCACATCGCCGCTGGTTGTCGCCGGATCGATCAGGGGAAGTCTGGCCATTCGCCTCTCCTCGCGCTTGCCGTTCTTGTTGTCGTTGCGGACGCTTCCGCGCTCTGATCGTAACTTACTTCACGGTTGTCGGATCGCGCATCGCTCAGCGGCCGCCGACTTCGCGGATCGGATCGGAGCCGTCCCAATCGGTGGCAACCCGGCGGATGTGCTCGAAGAAGCTTCCCTTGCTTCCGCTGATGTCTGAAATCTCCACCACGGTGCCGGGATGAGCTTGGGTATCGAAATAGGCGAAACGGCCTTTTTCACCGCCGATCTGGCCCTCGTGTCCCACTTTATAGCCAAGCGACAGCGCGCGGTCGTAGAGGGTCTGATATTCGCGGGTCCAGTACGACATGTGCTGCAAGCCTTCGCGGCCGGAGTCGAGAAACTCCTTGTACATCGAGGGCGCGTCGTTGCGCTGCTGGATCAGCTCGATCTGGAGATCGCCGGAATTGGCGAGCGCTACGCTCATCTCCATGGCGGAGTCCTGCCCGCGGTGGCGGAAGTAATCGGTCTTGACCCTGTCGATATAGTACCAGGGCCCGACGCCCATCACATTGACCCAATGATCCAGGGCAGCGCGGATATCGCGGACGACATATCCGTTCTGGCAGACTGCACCAAAGATTACGGCTCATCACGACCTCCCGTCTGCTGCCGGCGCCGCGAGTCACACCGTTCGTATGGAGAGAGCCCCCACCCGGACCGCATCTATGATGCGATCCGACCTCCCCCGCAAGCGGGAGAGGTGAAGCCCGCGCCCGTATTGCACTCAGTTCGTCTTCCCGAACAGCAGGGGCAACTGACGCGGGCCGCGAACGGTGCCTTCCGACCACGTGACCTTGCCGGCCGGGTCGAGCCTGAAATCCGGAATCCGCTTCAGCCATTCCTCGATCGCAACCGTCATTTCCATGCGGGCGAGGTTGGAGCCGACGCAGCGGTGAATACCGAGGCCGAACGCGGCGTGGCGATTCTCCTTGCGGTCGATGACCACCTTGTCGGCATCGGGGAACATGGCGGGATCGCGGTTGGCGGCCGGGAACGACAGCAGCACCATGTTGCCCGGCTTGACCGGACAGCCACTGACCGTGGTCTCCTTCATCACCTCACGTGCCATCGTCACCGGAGAGTAGGCGCGCAGCAATTCCTCAACGGCGAGCGGCATCAGCTCCGGCTCCTTGACGAGGCGCTCGCGGTCCGCGGGCGTTTTCGCCAGATGCCACAGCGAGGAGCCGATCGCGCTCCAGGTGGTGTCGATGCCGGCGATCAACAGCAGCCGCAGCGAACCCAGCACATGTTCGTCCGTGATCGGATTTCCGTCCTTGTCCTTTGCCTTCATCAAGGTCGAGATCAGATCGTCGGTCGGATTCTTCTTGCGCTGCTCGAGGTGGCCGGCGAAATAGCCGGTCATATCCTTCACCGCCTCCATCAGCGCGTTGTCGTCCTTGATGCCGAGTTCGAGGATGCCGTGAATCCATTTGATGAAGAGATCGCCGTCCTTCTCGGGAATCCCTAGCATGTGCGCGATGGCGCGCACCGGAATGTGCTTGGTGTAGCGGGCGGCGGCGTCGCATTTGCCGTCGGCAATGAATTCGTCGATCAGCTCGTTGCAGATCGCGCGGACCCGCGGCTCCAGCTTCTTCATCGCGTCCGGGGTGAAAGGCGGCAGCAGAATTTGCTTGGCCGGCTTGTGCTCGGGCGGATCGGAGGTGATCGGCGGCGCGCGGGCCGTAATCTCCGGGCGAACGTCGCGCACGATCACACGTCGGGACGAAAAGTGCTCGGTGTCGTAGGCGATTTCCTTCACCGCCTGGTACGTGGTCGGCATGTAACAGCCGAGAAACCGGTCGGTATGAACGACCGGCGAAGCCGCGCGCAGCTCTTCCCAGATCGGAAACGGATCTTCCGTCCACACCGGGTCGGTATGGTCGAAATCGTTGATCCAGTCGGTGACTGGCGGATGCTCGGGCATGATGCTGGCGGAATCGGACATCGGAGCAATTCCTCTGCTTGGTTCGTTCAGATCGTGATGGATGAAAGATCCGCGACCGGATTATTCTTCGGTCACCTCGATGGCAATTTCCGGACAGTTGCTCTGGGCGAGCCAGGCCTTGTCTTCCAGGCCCGCAGGCACAGAACCGTCGCCTGTTTCGTGCGCGTTGCCGAATTCGTCGAGGTCGAACAGTTCGGGGGCCAGTGATTTACAGCGCGCGTGTCCCTGGCATTTGTCCTGGTCGACGCGGACCTTCAGCTTTGCAGCCATCGCAGCGTTCCCCTCTTTGTGGCGCGCATTGTCTCGCGCTGCCTTTCGTCGGCGCAGCGGCACAGATCCGCCGCAGCACCGCGAAGTTATATCGTATTACATTCGCGTTGCCGTTGTGCTGTCAAGGCAAAAGTTATAGATCATGGAACTGAATGTCGCCACGACCCGCACGTAAAGCGCTGAATGCCTACCACCATGGGGATCTACGTGATGCCCTGGTTCAGGCCGCGTTGCACGAAGTGGAACTAGGCGGTCCCGAAGCGATTAGCATCAGCGCGCTGGCCAAGAAACTCGGCGTCTCGCAGCCGGCGCCCTACAAGCATTTTGCCGATCGCGAGACGCTGCTGACGGCTGTGACGGCCGAAGCCTTCCGCCAGTTCAGCGCCATGATGCGTGCGGCGCTTGAAAAGCCGTCGAAACAGTCGAAGCTGTCGCGCTTCGCGCAGCTCACGCTTGATTTCGGCCTGCGCCGCAACGGCATCTATCGCCTGATGTTCGCGTCTCGAACCATGGCATGCGCGCCGAAAGGCAGCGAGCTGCATAGTGCCGCAATGGAGACCTTCGAGCTTCTGGTAGAGGCGCTGGAGGCGCCCGCTGTAGAGCTGTTGCGCGAGCGGAGCGCTCTGAAGATCTGGGCCTCACTACACGGCGTGGTCATGCTCGCCGAACAGGGATTGCTCACCGGCCAGGCTGCCCATGTCAGCCGGGAAGAACTGGTCGAGGACATCGTGGCGGAAACCAAGCTCGCGCTGTCCGTTGCCATCGAGAAGGCCGGCAAGGCTGGTTCATGACGGCCAAAGCTCCGACGGCCAAGGCTCCGACGGCCGAACTTCACACTGCCGACAATACCGACCTTTATGGCGGCATCGCGCTTGGCATCGCCGCAGCCGCAGCGCTCATCATCGCTAACTCGCCGCTCGGGCCGCAGTATCAGGCGCTGTTGCATACCACCGGCGAGGTGCGGATCGGATCGATCGGACTGAGCAAGACGCTCGAACACTGGATCAACGACGGCTTGATGGCGGTGTTCTTTCTGCTGGTCGGCCTCGAGATCAAGCGCGAGGCGATCGAGGGTGCGCTGGCGAGCCCGAAGAAAGCGGCATTGCCCGTGATCGCCGCGTTCGGCGGCTTTGTCACACCGGCCGCCATTTTTGCCGCGATCAACTGGGGCGATGCCGAGGCGTTGCGCGGCTGGGCCATACCTGCAGCCACCGACATTGCCTTTGCGCTCGGCGTCTGCGCCATGCTGGGACGCAAGGTACCGGCCTCGCTGAAGACTTTTCTGTTGGCGCTGGCGATCATCGACGACCTCATGGCTATCATCGTCATCGCGATGTTCTATGCTGCCGACCTTTCGGTTCTGGCGCTGGGGCTCGGCGCACTCGGCATCGCTGCGCTCGTGGTCCTCAACCTGCTCGATGTGCGAAGGCCCGCATTCTATCTGATCGCCGGCCTTTTCACCTGGGTCTGCGTGCTCAAGTCCGGCGTGCATGCGACACTTGCCGGTGTCGCTGTCGGCTTCGCGATGCCGCTCACCCGGCATGATGGCCACAGCCTGCTCGAGGACACCGAACATGCACTCAAGCCGTGGGTCAGTTTCGCCATCGTACCGCTCTTTGCCTTCGCCAATGCAGGCGTATCGTTTCATGGGCTGACCTTGGAAAAGCTGACAGGGCCGATACCACTTGGGATCATTGCAGGGCTGTTCATCGGCAAGCAGATCGGCGTCTTCGGCGCCTCGCTGCTCGCCGTCAGGCTGGGCCTCGCTGCCATGCCGGACGGAGCCACGACGACGAAGTTCTATGCCACGGCCATCCTGACCGGCATCGGTTTCACCATGAGCCTATTCATCGGAACGCTCGCCTTCGACGACGAAATCGTCCTCGCGCAGGTCCGCCTCGGCGTTCTCTTGGCGTCGGTGCTGTCCGGCATCGTCGCCGCGCTGCTTTTTGCGGCCATCGGCCGATCAAACGACGTTCCGGCTTCCCGATAGGGCGGAGCAAACGCGCCACACCCCCATGAGATCGACGCCCGGATGGCAGCCGCTGCTTGTATTCGCCCTGGGCAAATGATCTAGCTTGTCCAGTCAAGGGCAACGCCGGTTGAGCACGAGTTTCACCAGATCCACTGCACCGCGCCGTCTGAAACTCGCGCTAGCGCGATCCGTCAGAAGCGTAGCGCTCGGCATGCTGGTGTCGTTTTGCGTTACGGGCCTTGCGCTTGGAAAAGACGAAGACGACGGTGAGGAGGATGCGGCCAAGGCCAAACCAGCCCTGCCGAACTTCTACCTCGATATGAGAACCATCTACTCGACGCTGCCCGCCGGCTCGCTCTCGATCGGATTCAGCGCGCCTCCGTTGTTATCGAGGCTGGCGAACCTTTCCTCGCTCCGAACCCTTACCTCGCCGTCCAGCCAAAGCGTCTCGGTCGACCTGCCCTTGACCGTCGATGTCAACGATCGGCTCTCGGTCTATGGCGGGGTCAGTGGAGCCACCTCGCAGGCGGGTACCGATCCCTGGACGACGTTCTCGATCTACGCCTTCACCGTCGGATTTCAGGCCGACCTCTATCAGCAGAACGGCGGAACGTTCCCGACCATCACCATCCAGGCCAACGCGACGCGATCGATTTCGGACGCGCCGCTGGCCACGACG
Source organism: Bradyrhizobium sp. RDI18 (assembly GCF_043203335.1). Lineage (NCBI taxonomy): Bacteria > Pseudomonadati > Pseudomonadota > Alphaproteobacteria > Hyphomicrobiales > Nitrobacteraceae > Bradyrhizobium > Bradyrhizobium sp. RDI18. Next base: position 3,802,441 of record NZ_JBICRN010000008.1, read on the forward strand.
GCCTACAACACCATCCTCGAGGCGGGCTACGCGCTGGACCCGGACGAGACGCGCGGGTTGCTGGCGGGGATGCAATACACCAGGGTTCTGGTCGATACCCCGTTCGCCCGCGTCAGTCCCGACGTCATGGGCTATGTCGGCGGCTATTATCAGTGGGACGACAACTGGAAGTTCACCGGCCGTTTCGGCGTGCAGCACTTCGGCGGCGCGCAGCTTCTGAACCTGACGCCGTTTCCCGCGTTCACGCAGCCGATCGTGCGGTTCGACCTCGACCGCATGGATGACGACGACAACAGGCTGTTCGGCATCACCGCGCAGATCGCCTGGACGCCGAAGCCATCGTATCAGCTAACGCTGCGAACGCCGCTCTACGCGATCAAGAACTAGCGGCGACCTTACGGCAAGCGCAGCCGAGGCCGATATCCGGCAACAGGCGTTTGAAGGATCGGAACCGCCTACGGTCACGCTACTCTCACGCCGGGTGCGGATCCCGCACAGCCGCGCCGCGCAATAGCTTGCCGATCTCCGGCTTGCAGGCACCGCAATTGGTGCCGGCCTTCAGGCGTCGGCCGACGTCGTCGACACTGGCCGCCCCCTTTTGGATTTCGGCCGCGATTTGGTGCTGCCCGACGCCGAAACACGAGCAGACGATGGGTCCGACGTCCTGAGCGGCATCGAGCGGCTGCCCCGTCAGCAGCGACATCCGCGCACTCGGTGACAATTCCTGTTCCGCGAACAGGCCGGAGAGCCACGACCGAGAAACCAGCCTGTGATCGGGTGCGATGAACACGCAACCCTCCAGCCGGCCGTCGCGAACAGCGGCGTAGCGGAAGCGGCCAACTTTCGGATCGCGATAGGCGATCCACTCGATGTCGTGCCCGACGCGGAGTTGCGCCCGCGCCCAATCGCGCCAGCTCGGCGGCCGCTCGTCGCCGGCAAGCTCCATCCGCCAGCAGGTCCCTGATAGCCCACCGACCCAATAACCCGCGGCGGGACGCTCGATCTCCTGGCGGCTGAGGATGAAGGCATGCCATTTCGGCGAGTAAGCGGCCGCCTTGACCGGTGTGTGCTTGGACTCTGGCTGTCCGGAGATCGGATCGGTCGCCGGATTGACCAGCGTGTTGACCCGGCCCTCGCCGGCATACTCGCCATTCCAGTGCATCGGCACGAACACGCAGCCGCGCCGCTGCTCGGCGGTGACGACGACGCGCGCCACCATCTCGCCCCACGGGCTGGTCAGCCGCGCAAGCCCGCCATTCTCCACGCCGGCCATGCGCGCGTCATCGGGATGGAATTCGGCATGCGGCTCGAAAACATGCGCCAGCAGTCGCGGCGATTTCCCGGTCCGCGTCATGGTGTGCCATTGATCGCGGACCCGCCCGGTATTGAGCACCAGCGGATAGTCGCGGCTGGTCGCGTTGACGGCTGCGCGCGGCGTCACCGGCACGAAACGGGCTTTGCGGTCGGCAGTGAAGAATTCGCGCGTTTCGAACATCCGCGGCGTGCCGGTCGGATATTCCCGCGTCACTGGCCATTGGATCGGAGTAAGCGCATCGTAAGCGCGGTCGTCGAGCGTGTTCAGGGCGGACAGGTCGAAATCGCGCGTCCCGTTATTCTCGAAACTCGAAAGCCCGGCGTGCTCGCGGAAGATCGCCGCAGCGCTCGGATAGTCGAACCCCGAAAAGCCCATGCGCCGGGCGACGTCGCAGACGGTCCGCCAATCGGCCCTTGCAGCGCCGGGCGCCGGCAGGAACGATCGCTGCCTGGAAATGCGGCGCTCGGAGTTGGTGACGGTGCCGTCCTTTTCGCCCCAGGTGAGCGCCGGCAGCAATACGTGAGCGTGACGCGTGGTGTCGGTATGCCGCATGCAATCGGACACGACGACGAGTTCGCATGCCTCGAGCGCGCGGCGCACGCGATCGGCATCCGGCAGGCTGACCAGCGGATTGGTGGACATGATCCAGACCGCCTTGATGCGCCGATCGGCAATCGCGTCGAACATGTCGATGGCCTTGAGGCCCTGCTTGTCCGCGATCACGGGCGATTGCCAGAAGCGTTGAACGATGTCGCGGTGCTGCGGGTTCTCGATCTCCATATGGGCAGCAAGCTGGTTGGCCAGCCCGCCGACTTCCCGGCCGCCCATGGCGTTGGGTTGTCCGGTCAGCGAGAACGGCCCCATACCGGGCCGCCCGATGCGGCCGGTCAACAAATGACAGTTGATGATCGAATTGACCTTGTCGACGCCGCTGCTCGACTGGTTGATACCTTGCGAATAGAGCGTGACGACCCGCTCGGTTTTGGCAAACCAGTCGAAGAACAACGCCACTGCGCCCTCGCCCAGCCCACAGATGTCGGCCGTCTGTGCGACCGTCTGGCCGGCGACCTGCCGCAGCGCGGCTTCGGCGCCGGTGGTGAAGCCATCCACGAATGCGCGATCGATGGCGTTGCGCGATGCAAGATGCGCGAGCAACCCGTTGAACAGCACGGAGTCGCTGCCCGAGCGAAGCGGCAGGTGCAGATCGGCGCCGTCACATGTCGCGGTCCGCCGCGGGTCGATCACGACGATGCGGCACGCGGGGTTGCTGGCCTTGGCCGCCACCATGCGCTGGTAGAGGATCGGATGGCACCAGGCGGCATTGGAGCCGACGAGGACCAGGAGATCGGCGGTCTCGAGATCCTCATAACAGCCCGGAACGGTGTCGCTGCCGAACGCACGCTTGTGGCCCGCCACGCTCGAGGCCATGCACAGCCGCGAGTTGGTGTCGATGTTGGCAGTGCCGATGAAGCCCTTGGCGAGCTTATTAATGACGTAATAGTCTTCGGTGAGAATCTGGCCGGAGACATAGAACGCGATCGAATCCGGTCCATGCTCGCGGATGATTCTGCCAAATCCCTCCGCGACATGGTCGAGCGCCGTATCCCAGTTCGTTTCCCGCCCATTGACCACAGGCGCAAGCAGCCGCCCCTCGAGGCCGATGGTCTCGGCGAGCGCCGAGCCCTTCGCGCACAGCCGCCCGAAATTGGCGGGATGAAGCGGATCGCCCCGGACGGTCACGGCGCCGGCGGGATCTCTGTCAGCGACAACGCCGCAGCCGACCCCGCAATACGGACAGGTTGTCTTCACTGCCACGGGCGATCACCCTCACTCGGCGGGAACAACCGCTGCCGTTTGGACGCTAAGCCAGACCATGCCGTTCTCCACCTTGGTCGGATGCGCGCGCGTGCATCCCTCGTCCGGCGCGACCGCCATGCCGCTTCCGAGCTCGATGACGAAATTGTGCAGCGGACAGGTGACGCGCTTGTTGTGGACGATGCCTTGCGACAACGGTCCGCCCTTGTGCGGACAGCGGTCGTCGAGCGCGAACACCTCGTCCTCGCTGGTCCGGAATACCGCAATGTCGCCGGAGGCCGTCCTCACGACGCGCGAGCCGAGAACGGGAATGTCGTTCAACGCCCCGATTTCGATCCATTTGGTCATGCGAGTTCGAGCTCCGCCAGCGGGGTGAATTCGTTACGGTCGACGCCGCGCTGGGCGCGCGCCGCCCAGGGATCGCTCTGCGAGAATTGCTGCGAATGGGCGAAGCGGCTGAACAGCGCCTTGCGGTTGGCGACATCGTCGACCACCTGCTTGCGGATCGCATCGAGGCCGACCCGATCGCACCACTTGTACATGCGCTCCAGATACCAGCCCTGTTCGCGATAAAGCTGCGTCAGGGCGGCGATGATTTCGAGCGTCTCCTCCTCCGTCGCTGCCTTGGCCAGGAATTCGGTTCCCTTGATGTGAAGACCGGCAGCGCCGGCGAAATGGATCTCGAATCCGGAATCGACGCAGACGACGCCGACGTCCTTGCAAGTCGCTTCCGCGCAGTTGCGCGGACAACCGGAGACCGCGAGTTTCACCTTGGCCGGCGTCCACGAGCCCCACATGAACTTTTCGAGCTTGATGCCGAGGCCGGTCGATCCTGCGTGCCGAAACGGCACCATTCCGATCCGACACAGGTCTTCACCGTGCGCAATCCCTTGGCATAGGCATGTCCCGACACCATGCCTGCATTGTTGAGATCGGCCCAGACCGCGGGCAGGTCCTCCTTCTTCACGCCCAGAAGATCGATGCGCTGTCCGCCGGTCACCTTGACGGTCGGAATCTTGAACTTGTCCGCGACGTCGGCAATGGCGCGCAATTCATGCGGCGTCGTGACGCCGCCCCACATCCGCGGCACGACAGAGTACGTTCCGTCCTTCTGGATATTGGCGTGGACGCGCTCGTTGATATAGCGCGACTGCTGATCGTCGCGATACTCGCCGGGCCAGGTAGCGAGCAGATAATAGTTCAGGGCAGGCCGGCAGGAGTGGCATCCGTTCGGCGTCTTCCAGTCCATGAACTTCATGACATCGGGGATGGTCTTCAATCCATTCTCGACGATGACACGGCGCGCGTCATCGTGGCTGTGATCGGTGCACGCGCACATCGGCTTGACCTTCGGCGCCGCCGAATAGTCGCCGCCGAGCGTGAAAGCGAGAACCTGCTCGACCAGACCGGTACAGGAGCCACATGACGACGACGCCTTGGTGTGGGCACGCACGTCGTCGATCGTGAAGAGTTTCTTTTCGCTGATTGCCTTGACGATCGTTCCCTTGCAGACGCCGTTGCATCCGCAGATTTCCGTATCATCGCTCATGGCAGCGACCGAGTTCTTGCCGCTATGGCCGCCGTCGCCGAGATTGGCGGCGCCGAACACCAGCCGCTCGCGCATCTGCGAAACGTCGGTGCCGTCGCGCAGATGCTGGAAGTACCACGGGCCGTCGATGGTATCGCCATAGAGCACCGCGCCGACGATCTTCTTGTCGCGCAGGATGATGCGCTTGTAGACGCCGCGGGAGGCGTCCTGCATGACGATCTCTTCCTTGTCCGCACCCGGCGCGAAGTCGCCGGCGGAGAACAGGTCGATCCCGGTCACCTTCAGTTTGGTCGAAACCACCGACCCGTCATAGGTGGCGAAACCCTTCATGGCGAGGTGGTTGGCGCAGACCTTGGCCTGGTCGAACAAGGGAGCCACGAGCCCGTAGGTCTGGCGCCGGTGCTGCACGCATTCGCCGACGGCGTAGATCTCGCCCGTCGTAGGTCTGCATGGTGTCGGAGACCACGATGCCGCGCTCGCAATAGAGGCCTGCCTTGCGCGCCAACTCCACGTTCGGGCGGATGCCGACCGCCATCACGACCAGATCCGCAGGGATCTCCTCACCGTCGGCGAAGCGCACACCGGTTACGCGATCCTCGCCGAGAATCGCCTCCGTTTGCGCCGGCATCTTGAACACCATGCCGCGCTCTTCCAGCGACTTACGCAGCAATCCGCCCGCGACCTGATCGAGCTGGCGCTCCATCAGCGTGTCGAGCAGATGCACGACGGTGACGTTCATGCCGCGCTTCATCAGGCCGTTGGCCGCTTCGAGGCCGAGCAGACCGCCGCCGATCACGACGGCGTTCTTGAAGCTCGTCGAGGCCTGAACCATATGCTCGACGTCTTGAATGTCGCGAAAGCCGATGACGCCCCGGAGATCCTTGCCCGGAAGCGGCAACATGATCGGGTTCGAGCCGGTGGCGATCAGCAGGCGATCGTAGGGTACCCGCGCGCCCTCTCTCGTCACGACTTCGCAGGTACGCCGATCGATCATCTCGATCATCTCGCCCTTGCGCAGCGTGATCCCGTTGTCCTCGTACCACTGCTCCGTGTTGAGCATGATGTCGTCGACGGTCTTCTCGCCGGCAAGCACGGGCGACAGCAGAATCCGGTTGTAGTTGCCGTATGGCTCGGAGCCGAACACGGTGATGTCATAGAGATGGGGCGCACGGTCCAGCAGCAATTCTACCGTGCGGATGCCGGCCATGCCGTTGCCGATCACCACCAACTTCGGCTTGTTTACTTTGTCGAGCATGCTCTGCCTTCTAATCCAGGTTCCGATGGCTCCGCTCGCCGACGCAACTCTGCATCGTCGATTGGCGAGAATTATTGATGATTGAGGAGCGCCCATCGGCGGGCAGAGTATCGTCGACTATGACGATCGATATCTTGCGTATTCAAGAGACGTGCCAACGCCGAACCCGCAATTCTTCGGGCGCAACACAGCGCTTCAGCCGATAAATCGTGAACTGGCTGCACCTTCGCGTGCATGGATGCCCAAAAAATCACCCGTAAGGGCTATCCATTGTGCACAACCCGAATACTTCACCGTGACTCGATGGCAATGTGCCCGTGGAAACAGCACGGCGCCGACGGGCGGGTTTCAGGAGAGCCTTCGCCGTTAATACTTCGCACAGCATAATAAAGCACCACACTGCACGTTCGAGCGGCTGGTTTTGCCAACAAACGGAGCAGCGGCCGCATTCGCGGCTGTTTGGGCGCACCTGGCAAGGTACTGCAAATACACGCTAAGTGGCGCGGTTGTTTGTCTGGCACGTGAATTGCTGACACTGAGACCTAGAGTGCGTCTCAACGACGAGCCGACTCGCTTCCCAAATCCGTCTCCTTGTGCCGAGATCACCGCGCGGCCCGCGCGGTATCACAGGCCGCTGTTCGAGGCTGCTCGATGAAGTTTGCTGAATTCAAGAAGGCCGGCCATTGGCCCACGCTACTCGCCGCCTTTCTCTATTTCGACATAAGCTTCATGGCTTGGGTCGCGCTTAGTCCGTTGATCGTCTACATCGTGCATGACATGAACCTGGCCGTCGACGAGAAGTTCACGCTCGTTGCCATTCCGGTCCTGGCCGGCGCGTTGCTGCGGGTTCCTATGGGCCTTCTCGCCGATCTGTTCGGCGCCAAGCGGACTGGAATTGTCGCGCAACTCGTCGTCATCGCCGCGACGGCATGGGTCTGCTATTTCGGCCTCCCGAGCAAGCTGTCAGTGGAAATCTTCGGTCTCGCGCTCGGCATCGGCGGCGCCTCGTTCGCGGTAGCGCTGCCGCAGGCGAGCCGCTGGTATCCGCCGCAATATCAGGGCGTGGTGATGGGGATCGCCGGCGCCGGCAACATGGGTGTCGTACTCGACACGATGTTCGCGCCGACGATTGCCGAGCTTTGGGGCTGGCAAGCCGTGTTCGGCGTGCTGCTCGTTCCGATGGTGCTGATCCTCGCCTACTACGCCTATGCCGCCAAGGACGCGCCCGGAGAGCGCAAACCGATCTCGCTGAAGGCTTATGGCACGTTGCTGCGCGATCCCGACAGCCGCTGGTTCATGTTCTTCTACTTCATCACCTTCGGCGGCTTCGTCGGACTGGCCAATGCGTTGCCGCTGTATTTCACCGTGCAATATCACGTATCAGGCGTCGCGGCGGGTCTGCTGGTTTCCTTGATCGTCGCTTTCGGTTCGGGTTTCCGCCCGGTCGGCGGCCTGATCGCCGACCGCATCGGCGGCATCCGTTCATTGTCGATGTTCTTTGGCGTCGTCGTGGCGGCGTATCTCGTCATCGCCTTCATGCCGGAGGGGCCGGCCGCGCCAGCGGCTGCGGGTTGGGCGCTCACCGAAATGCCGCGGATCGCCTGGATGTCGGTGCTGCTGTTCTCGATCGAGTCCTCGCGCTCGGCATGGGTAATGGCGCCGTGTTTCAGCTCATTCCGCTCCGCTTCCGGCAGGAGATCGGCCTGATGACCGGCATGGTCGGTTGCGCCGGAGGCATCGGCGGCTTCTTCCTTGCCAAGGCCCTCGGCGTCGCCAAGGGAATGACCGGCGGCTTCGGCGCGGGCTTCCTGTTTTTCGGCTTGCTGGCGTTGCTTGGTTTCCTCGGACTTGCCATGGTCAAGGTGCGCTGGCGCACCACATGGGGCGCCGCATCGGGAGCGCGGGTCTGACGGCGCGCGCTGCCAAATTGACAGGTCGCGCGGGTGACAATCGGTTCGCAGCGGAATCTCGGGGTTCGTGTCGGCTTCGTCAGCGAAACCGGCAGGCGCTCCGCCAATGAGGATTATGTCGGGACCTGTCTCGGTCGGTCTGGTGTAAGCAACCGCGACATCGTCGCCGCCGTCGCTGACGGTGTCGGCGGATACAAGGGCGGACGCGAAGCCGCTGAGCTTGCGGTTCGTTGCTTCATCGACGCCTATTACTCCCCTCCCCGAGACGCTCGGCGTACGCCGCCGGGCGTCGCGCTCGCTGGAAGCCGCCAATAGCTGGATCTATACGCAAGGCCGCACCGATCCTCGCCTCAGCGGCATGAGTTGCGCCTTCTCGTCGATCATCCTGTCGCGGCGCCTTTGCCACATCATTCACATCGGCGATACCCGCGCCTATCGCCTGAGCGAGGGGCGGCTGGAGCGGCTGACCACCGACCACATCGCCGGACGCGGCGATCTGGCTCACCTGCTCAACCGCGCCATCGGCTTCGAGGATTTTGCCCGCTTCGACTACGCGACCGTCGGGTTGCGGCAGCACGACAGGCTGCTGATCTGCAGCGACGGCGTCCATGGCGTACTCGCCGATCACCGCCTGCAGCTACTATTGAGCGAGCGCACCTCGCCGGAAGAATCCGCTCGCGCGCTCGTCGACGCGGCGCTGGATGCCGGTTCCACCGACAACATGACCGCGCTCGTGCTCGATGTCGTCGACCTGCCCCCCGCCGACCGGGACGAGCTCACTCACTCGATCGCGACGCTTCCGATTCTGGATTTGCCTGCGACGGGCGATGTGATCGATGATTTCACGCTCGGCGAAATACTGTCGGACGGCCGCTACAGCCGATTGTTCAAGGCGATCGACGAGCGGCAGGGCCGGGAGGTCGTGCTGAAGTTTCCGCATCCGCGGGTTGCCAGTGAGGGTTCCTATCGCCTCGCCTTCGTCCGCGAGGCATGGGTCGCGGCCCGCGTGCGTAGCCTTTGGATCGGAGAGATCATCGAACTGCCTGCCGAACGGCAGACTCGCCTCTATTCGGTGATGCCACTCTACGAGGGCGAGACGCTGGAGCAGCGCCTCAATCGTTCGCCGCAGCTTTCGCTGGCCGAAGGCGTCGGCATCGCCACCAAGCTGGCGCGCGCGGTTGCGACCCTGCACCGGGCCGGCATCATCCATCGCGACATCAAGCCCGACAACGTGATCCTGTTGAAGGGCGGCGGATTGCGGCTGGTCGATCTCGGCGTTGCGCGCGTGCCGTTGCTCGAGGACTTCCCGGCTGAGGATATTCCGGGCACGGCGAGCTACATGGCGCCGGAGTTGTTCGGCGGGCGGCCAGGCGACGAGTTTTCCGATCTCTATGCGCTCGGCGTCACCGTGTACCGGATGTTCACTGCGGCCTATCCCTACGGCGAAATCGAACCGTTCTCGCGGCCTCGCTTCGGCAAGCCAGCCTACCTCTCGCGCTATCGCCCCGATCTGCCGGCTTGGCTGGACGCGGTGGTCGGCAAGGCGCTCAACGTCGATCGTGCACAACGCTACGGCGACGTCATCGAATTCTCGCACGAGCTCGAAAACGGCGCGATGTGGGCAAAGCCCGCCGTCACGTCACGGCGCTCTCTTTACGAGCGCGACCCGCTGGTGTTCTGGAAGAGCCTGTCGGCGGGCCTGATCGTGCTCGTTATCCTCCTGCTTGCATGGATCGTAAAAGTTAGCCCGACGCTCGGGTGGAGCGTCGGGCCATATCATGAGCGAAGCAAACAGGGCTGGCTTCGCCAGCCTGGTTCACACCCCGGTCTGGGTGATGAACTTGGTATTGAAATAGCCCTCCATCGCCTCGGTGCCGCCTTCCGAGCCGTAGCCGGAATCCTTGACGCCACCGAACGGTACTTCGGGCAGGGCCAGACCAAAACTGTTGATCGAGACCATGCCGGCTTCGATCGCCGCGCCGATCGCGGTCGCCGTCTTGGTCGAGCTGGTAAAGGCGTAGGACGCGAGACCGAACGGCAAGCGGTTGGCCTCCTCGGCCACCTCGTCGAAGGTGGAGAACCGCGAGATCAGCGCCAGCGGCCCGAACGGCTCCTCGTTCATGGCGCGCGCGTCCTTCGGCACGTCGCTGACGACCGTCGGCTCGAAGAAGTAGCCCTTGTTGCCGACGCGGTGCCCCCCGGTCTCGAGCTTGGCGCCCTTGCCGACCGCATCCTGCACCATACCCTCGATGGCGGTGACGCGGCGCGGATTGGCGAGCGAGCCCATCTTCGAGTCAGGATCGAGACCATTGCCGACCTTCATCGACTTGGCGCCTTCGACGAACTTGTCGACGAATTCACGGAACACGTCGTCCTGCACCAGCATGCGCGTCGGCGAGATGCAGACCTGGCCGGCATTGCGGTATTTCGCCGCCGCCAGAATCTTCGCCGCCGACGACACGTCGGCGTCCTTGAACACGATGGCCGGCGCGTGGCCGCCCAGCTCCATGGTGGCGCGCTTCATGTGCAGGCCCGCCAAGGCCGAGAGCTGCTTGCCCACAACGGTGGAGCCGGTGAAGGAAATCTTGCGGATCACCGGATGCGGAATGAGATATTCCGAAATCTCCGACGGCACGCCATAGACCAGGTTGATGACGCCGTCAGGCACGCCCGCATCGACGAACGCCTTGATCAGTTGCGCAGGCGAGGCCGGCGTTTCCTCGGGCGCCTTGACGATGATCGAACAGCCGGCCGCGAGCCCCGCGGAGAGCTTGCGAACCACCTGGTTGATCGGGAAATTCCACGGCGTAAACGCCGCGACCGGGCCGACCGGCTCCTTGACGGCGATCTGGTAGATGCCGGGGCCGCGCGCCGGGATCACCCGGCCATAGGCGCGCTTGGCTTCTTCGGCGAACCACTCGATGACGTCGGCGGCGGCCATGGCCTCCATCTTGGCCTCGGCCAGCGTCTTGCCCTGTTCCATCGTCAACAGCGGCGCGATCTCGTCATTGCGCTCGCGCATGATCGCGGCCGCCTTGCGCATGATCTTGCAGCGGTCGAACGGCGCCACCGCGCGCCAGACCTTAAAACCCTTGGCGGCGGCTTCCAGCGCCTCATCAAGATCGGCACGATCGGCATGCGCAACGGTGCCGATCGTCTCCTCGGTTGCCGGGTTGAGCACGGCGATGGTCCTGCCCGACTGGCTCGGACGCCATTTGCCGTTGATGAAGAGTTGGGTATTCGAATATGCCACGAGACTTTCTCCCTGAGCTTATTAGTCGCCAAATGGCGCGCGCGGCGGAAATCAGGCGCCTATATGATGGAAGCCCGATCGAATTGCAAAGCCGATTCAAGGGTGTGGCCGCGCGGCCGACGCATGGCGCCTCCACGGCCCGCTCCATTTCGGGACTCAGATCGCTTCGAACCTCGGCTGCTGGATGAGCGCCGCAAAATCCGGCTATCGCGTCACGCCACCGACCAGCAGGAAAACTGCCTTGCCGGCTTGCGACCGGAAGGCCACCCCACAGCGGGCGGCCAGCGTCACGCCGCCAAAATCATTTCGGTGCCGCTGCAGGCAAATTCTGGCTGTCGGCGACCGCGCGATTGGTGATCTGTCCGCGGTGCACGTTGAGCCCGGCGCGCAGATGCGGATCCTCGATCAGCGCGCGGATGCCCTTTTCAGCCAGTGCAAGGCCGAACGGCAGCGTGGCATTGTTGAGCGCATGGCTCGACGTCACCGGCACCGCGCCCGGCATGTTGGCGACGCAATAGTGCACGATCTCGTCGACGAGATAGGTCGGCGCCTGATGGGTCGTCGGCCGCGACGTCTCGAAGCAGCCGCCCTGGTCGATCGCAACGTCGACCAGTACGGCACGGTATTTCATGCGGCCGAGATGCGCGCGCGAGACGAGCTTCGGCGCACTGGCGCCCGGCACCAGCACAGCGCCGATGACGACGTCGGCCGCAATGACCTCCTCTTCGATCGCTTCCAGCGTTGCATAGCGCGTGCGCACGCGCCCCAGGAACATCTCGTCAAGAACGCGAAGGCGCGGCAGCGAGCGGTCCAGGATAACGATGTCGGCGCCGAGCCCTGCGGCCATCCGCGCAGCATGCGTGCCGACCACGCCACCGCCGATCACCGCGATCCTGCTTGGCGCCACGCCGGGCACCCCGCCGATCAGCTTGCCCATTCCGTCCGCTGATTTCCGCAAGGCCGCGCCCGCTGCCTCGATCGCCAACCGTCCCGCCACTTCGCTCATCGGCGCAAGCAAGGAAGCCCTCCATGGGCGTCGGTCACCGTCTCGTAAGCGATCGCCGTGCAGCCGGATGCCAGAAGCCCCTTGGTCTGCGCCGCATCCGGCGCAAGGTGCAAATAGGTAAAGAGGATCTGATTGTCGCGAAGCTGGCGCCATTCGCTCGGCTGCGGCTCCTTGACCTTGACCACCATGTCGGCGGTGGCGAAGATTTCCGCGGCCGTATCCACGATTGCAGCGCCGGCCGAACGGTAGACGTCATCGCTTGCGCCAATGCCGATCCCGGCGCCCTGCTCGACGATCACCTCGTGTCCCCGCGTCACATACTCCCGCACCGAAGCCGGCGTCAGGCCCACCCGATATTCCTCGACCTTGATTTCCTTGGGCACACCGATCCGCATGGGCTTGCTCCTGCATTCGAGGCCATCTGGCCGCACATAAAAGTACTGCTGAGTCGGCAACGCTTCTCGGCGAATTGCGGCTTGCTGGGAGCGAGTTGCGCATATATTCTGCACGATAAGCCAATTATTTAGTGATTTATCGCGTGAATGAACTGGATCGCATTGATTATCGGATTCTGAGCGAGCTACTCGCTGACGCCCGAGCGAGCCAGATCGAGCTTGCCGAAAAGGTCGGACTATCGCCGACAGCCTGCGCGCGCCGCATCCGCCAACTCGAGGAAGGTGGGATTATCAGGGGCTATCGCGCCGATCTCGAGCCGACTGCGCTCGGGCTCGTCACGACCGTCGTCGTCACCATCACGCTGGAAAAACAGAGCGAGGATTACCTGGCCGCATTCGAGGCGGCGATCGCCCGCTGTCCGGATGTCGTGTCCTGTCACTTGATGTCGGGCAGCGACGATTATCACTTGCAGGTCATCGCACGCGACATCGCGGACTTCGAGCGCATCCACAAGCAACATCTTTCACGGATGCCCGGGGTTGCGCGCATCCACTCGAGCTTTGCGATGCGCGAGGTGGTGCGCAGGGCCATCCCGGAGACGGCATTGCGGCGCTAGCCTCTTCGATCAACGCAATCGGCACATCCAGCCTACCAACGCATAGATGCGACGGCGAAGCGCCAGTCGTTTTCAGCGTCGTCCGGTGACCGGCGCGTTGCGTCCCGACGCTGCCGACCGGACCAGGCGCGACTTGACAGGACGCTAATCCACGGTATGTTACGTTATAACATAACCACCTCAAACCAATGATGCCTTCCGACGAGGACCCTGCATGGGCGAAGTCATTCGGCTTGTTCCGAAGCCAGAGCTTGAGCGGGCTCGCTTAATTCGAGAGGCCCGCGCAATATACGACAGCATATTTCCGTCGACGGATGCGGTCAGCCAGCACGCGGATGATCGCCTCGACCAAGGGATGCAATCGGGCAGAAAGGGCCGGGCCGTACCGGTGCGCTGACCAGCAGCGACTCGATCGCGACCGGCATTCTGCTCGCAGCTTCTTCTAGTGTATGCGATTCTCGACAGGCTTGCCCTTGAGGCCGTCGTGCGAGTGCCTGAGATCGAGCGTCGGCTTGGGTTGCTCCCTCACAAAGCTCTGCACCATCTCCCCCGGGCCGCCCTTCGCAATCGTGGTGCCGCCGTCAGCAAATATCAGCGCCCCTGTTACGAAGCTCGCCTCATCCGACGCAGCGAACGCAAAGACATTGGCCATCTCCTCCGGGGTGCCGCGCCGACCGAGCACAGTACCGGCAAGAGTCTGCTTCTCCATCTGCTCGTTCATCGGCCCGGTCTCCTTGTGCGTCCAGGCCGTATCGATAGGGCCAGGGCACACACAGAGGGCGCGCACGCCGTGCTTGCCCTGTTCATAGGCCACGCCGCGCATGAAAGCGTGAAGGAAGCCCTTTGAACCACCGTAGGGCGCCGCCGTTGGCTCACCCACTTCGCCGGCCTCTGATCCCGTCGAAATCACGACACCCCGCGAGCGCTTCAGATGCGGCAGCGCAAACTTCGTCATCAGGAATGCAGATCGGACATTGTTACGCACGATGTAGTCGAACATCTCGACCGAATGATCCTGGCATTCGGCAATTTCGGGAAAGACGCCGGCATTGTTGATCAAGATGTCGAGCCTGCCGAATGCGTCGATCGCCAGGGCGATGCAGGCTTGCGCATCCACCTCGTCTGCAACATCGCCAAGAAAGGGTTCGGCCACGCCGCCGCGCGCCCGGATGGCATGGACGACATCCTCCACCGGATCGGTAGGCAGTCCGGCAACAATGACTTTCGCACCTTCTCGCGCAAATTTATGGGCGATAGCTTCGCCGATTCCGTCGCCGCACCTGTCACGATTGATGATTTTCCGTTCAACCGTCCCGCCATCGTCATCCGCTCCGCTTTGCTCTGGTCCAAGCGTTGAACACACTCGCATGCGCGATGTTCCACACCTCGATTTCCGGTCGATAGAGGGAACGTCCGCTTGCAAATTTCGTTGGCCGCCTATCAGGCAAAGAGGAGGCTCTAGATGAAAGTTTGCGATGCCATGACCACGACCGTGCAGCTCTGCACTCCGCAGGACAGCATCAGGGATGCAGCCGAGGCGATGGCGGCGCTCAATATCGGGCTGTTGCCCGTGGCTGAAAATGACCGGTTGGTGGGAATGATCTCCGACCGTGATATTGCGACGCGCGGCATGGCGATGGGCCGAAGTCCGGATGCGCCGGTGCGCGACGTCATGACAGCGGATGTCAAATACTGCTTCGAAGACCAGGATATCGATGAAGTCACTCGCAACATGGCCGATATCCAGGTGCGGCGGTTGCCGGTGCTCACTCGAAACAAGCGGCTGGTCGGCATCATTGCGCTCGGCGATATCGCGGTTTCCAAGCCGGGTGACGGCGCCGCTACCGCGCTGCATGGGATTTCGCGGCCGAGCGGCCAACATGCGGGCGCGGTCACCGGCTGAGGCATGATGCAAACAGAAGGAACAGAGCGCCGAGCGGGAGCGGGCATGCCACAGGCGCACCCCGACACCCGCTCGTTCCATGCAACGCGTCGCCGCTACCTGCGGTACGTCCCGACGAGTTCAGCCTGGCCGATCACGTGCTTCTCGGCTGCTTTCCAGATGTCGACCACCGGCATGCTCGGCGAACGCGATAGCTCGTCGACATCCAAAGCCGCCAGCTTGAAGTGATAGTGATGCGTACCATGACCCTTGGGCGGCGCCGGCCCGCCATAGCCTAGTTCGCCGAAATCGTTCACGCCTTTGCCGAGACGCTCCGTCTTTGGTCCGTGACCGATGGCTTCCGGCAGCATCGTCCGCTCACCCATGATGTTGTAGATGCCCCAATGCCGAAACGTGCCGGACGGTGCATCCGGGTCCTCAACGATAAGGGCGAAGCTCTTCGTACCGGGCGGGGGATCCGACCATTGAAGCGGCGGAGACACATTCTGGCCGTCGGAAGTGTATTTGACCGGAATCGGCTGGTCGTCGTCGAATGCAGGACTCGTCAACTTGAACACCATATGCAGACTCCCGTGCTCATGGAATGCGAAAGGTCGCAGCGGCGGGTTCGCTCGGTCCTCCGGGGTGCAACCACGCGCCCTGCCGGTCGATTCCGCCGATACGAAGGAACGTCGGACCGGCGCTTGAGTTGCTTCAACAAGGCACGCTGATCGGCGTTTCCCGCGTGCGCTCAGGACGATCCCTGCAAGCCGCGCGTCGGTACGCCGATGCTGGACAGGCGCAGCAACCATCTAGGGAACCCGGCGCATGGCCCTTTCACCGGAAGCCGAACAAGTTCGAGAGAGGACCAATCGCGAGTTGATCAATCTCCTGCACGAGGCAGGCGAGCATCTTCCGGCTCCGGAGCAGGACGATTTCGCGTTCTATTTCGACCGGTTCGGCCCCGCGAAAATCGTGATGCTCGGCGAAGCGACACATGGCACCTCAGAATTCTATCGGGCACGTGCCGCCATCACGCGCCAGTTGATCGAACACCACGGCTTCAACATTGTCGCGGTCGAGGCCGATTGGCCGGACGCAGCAGTGCTCGATCACCTCGTGCGGCAACTGCCATCCGAGCCGCCCAAGGAGCGGCCGTTCGAACGTTTTCCGACCTGGATGTGGCGCAATATCGAAGTGAAGCAATTCATCGATTATCTGCGCTTCCACAACGACGCGTGCGCTGCGGACCGGAGAGTCGAGTTCCGGGGGCTCGACGTCTACAGCCTCAACAGCTCCATTGCCGCTGTCATCGCGTATCTCGAAGGCATCGACCCGGAACGCGCCCGCGCGGCGCGTGAACGCTATTCGTGCCTGACGCCGTGGCAGGCAGACCCTGCCGGTTACGGACGCGCCGTGCTGTCCGGCCGCGACAGTTGCGAAGACGAGGTGGTGGCTCAATTGCGCGAGGTTCTGTCGCACCGGCTTTCGCATAAAGACGGCGGCGAGGCCTTCTTCAATGCCGCGCAGAATGCCCGGATCGTGCGCGCGGCCGAGCAGTATTACCGCATCATGTATCGCGGCTCGACCGAGTCGTGGAACCTGCGCGATCGTCACATGTTCGACACGCTGCAATACGTGATGCAGGAACGCGGGCCGCAGGCGAAGGCGGTGGTCTGGGCCCACAACTCCCACATCGGCAACGCCGCGGCAACTTCGATGGGTTGGGGCGGCGAATTCAATATCGGCGAGCTTGTCCGCAACGCCTATGGCGACGAGGCTGTCCTGATCGGCTTCGGCACGGATCGCGGCACAGTGGCCGCGGCCTCCGATTGGGGCGGCGACATGGAGATCAAGTCGGTTCGGCCGGCGCGCGAGGATAGCTATGAATACCTGTTCCGCCGCACAGGTCTGGCGCGATCACTGACCGATCTGCGGCCGCCCGGCCGAGGCGAGCTGCGCGACAGGCTGACCGGTCCGAGACTGGAGCGAGCCATTGGCGTCATCTATCGACCCGAGACGGAGCTCCTCAGCCACTACTTCGAGGCGGTATTGCCCGAACAGTTCGACGCGTTCGTCTGGTTCGAAGATACCAAGGCGGTGACACCGCTTGCGACACGAGCCGTAGCGGGCGCGGCAGAGACCTATCCCTTTGGGTTCTGATCATGGCGAGTGCACGGGAACAGCTCAGCGAAGTCCTGGTCGGTCCGCAAAACCTTGCGGGTATTTTGGGCGTGCCTCACGATGCGGCCGGCATCGTCATTTTTGCGCATGGCAGCGGCAGCGGCCGTCTAAGCCCACGCAACAACCAGGTCGCAGCGGCTCTCCGTGAGGCCGGATTTGCCACGCTGCTGCTTGATCTCCTCAGCCCGGAGGAGGAGCGGGACCGCGGCAACGTATTCGATATCCCGCTGTTGGCATCACGGCTTGCAGACGCCGCGGACTGGACCCGCAACAGGCCGGAGCTCGCGAAGTTTCCGATTGGCTATTTCGGCGCAAGCACCGGTGCAGCGGCCGCGCTGGTCGCGGCTGCCGACCGACAAAACGTCGCTGCGGTGGTTTCGCGCGGCGGTCGCCCGGATTTGGCCGGCAATGCGCTGCACGCCGTCAGGGCGCCGACGCTGCTGATCGTTGGCGGAGCCGACCTACCGGTGATTCCGCTCAACCGTTCGGCTTTTGCGGAGCTCTCTTGCGAGAAGGACCTCGTGATCGTGCCGAAGGCGACGCATTTGTTCGAAGAACCCGGCGCGCTCGACCAGGTGACGCAATATGCCACGCGCTGGTTCCGCCAATTCCTGGCGTCGCCCCTCTCCGAAGAGGTGATCGACGCCGATACGGTTTTCGCCGACCGGCGAGACGCCGGACGCCGGCTGGCGTCGGCGCTCATGAAGTTCAGGGACAAGGACGCGGTCGTGCTTGCGCTGCCGCGCGGCGGCGTTCCTGTTGCATTCGAGATTGCGCAAGCGCTGCACGCCACGCTCGACGTAGCGCTCGTGCGCAAGATCGGCGCGCCGGGTCATGAGGAGCTCGGGCTCGGTGCGGTCGTCGATGGCGCCCATCCGCAGGTCGTGCTCAATGAGGACATCGTTCGCGAGATCCAGCCGGGCGCGGCCTACCTGGAAGCTGAGACTGCCCGCCAGCTTGTCGAAATCGAACGTCAACGGCGCCTTTACCGCGACGGTGATCCACCGCCAGAGATTGCCGGCCGTACGACCATTGTCGTCGACGACGGCATCGCCACCGGCGGAAGCGTGAAAGCCGTGCTGAGAGCGCTCGCAAGGGTGAAGCCGGGTCGTCTCGTTCTTGCGGTGCCGGTCGCGCCACGCGATCTGCTCGACGAGCTGAGTGCGGAGGCAGACGAGATCATTTGCCTCAAGAGCCCCGATCCGTTCTTTGCGGTCGGTATGCACTACAGGGATTTCGGCCAGACTTCGGATCAGGAAGTTACCGAGCTGTTGCATCGTTCAAAGGCGAGCAGACCGAACCAGGCGCGTGCGTGACGATCGCGATAACAATATCCGATGCGATGCTGTGCCGGCCCCGAAGATCGAGCCGCCGTTTCACACCTGCTCGCGCCTTTTTCGCTTTGCCTCAAACCACTCCACTTGTCGGACCCCGAAAGCCTTGCCGCCGCCTGGCGTCTCGACGGCCACGGTTTCCCCTTTGCTCTTTCCGATTAACGCCCTGGCGATCGGTGAAGTTATCGAAATCTTCCCCTTGCTCGCGTCGGCTTCCGGTTCGCCGACGAGCTGCCAGACCCGCTTCTCTCCGGTGTCCTCATCAATCAGCGTCACCGTGGCGCCAAACTTGATGGTATTGCCGGAAAGCTTGGATACGTCGACGATATCGGCACGCGCGAGTTTGTCTTCCAACTCAGCAATTCGAGTGTCGTTGACACTTTGCTCTGCAAGCGCAACCTGATATTCCGAATTCTCAACCAGATTTGGATCGTCGGCGATCGCCTGCTGAATTCGCTGGACAAGATCGGGCCGCTCGACGCGGATGCGGTGCCTCAGTTCATCTGCAAGGGCCGCGTAGCCCGCGGCCGTCATGGGAAATTTTGTCATCGCGACTCTTATACCGAGTTAATCGACGAAGCATGCATTCAGACGTTCACGCCACACGCCCACCAGCGGTCGCACGGTTGGGAACGCCGTGCGAGGATACGGGTTCCAATTCCAGTGAGATTGCCGGCTTCCCATAATGCGGGCGCCACGGCCCTGACCCGCCGCGCGGCTCTGCCAGCCGGTGAACGCTCGCTCGCGGAACCTGCGGAGCGGTCTGATGGAACGTTCACCTTTATGTAAGGTTGCCGGTCCAATGCGAAGGGAAAGGCTCGGGACTGTGGCTTTTCATGTCTGGTCGTGAACAGCGTCGGTTGATGATATCGATGCGATTGCATCACGAGCCTTCGATCTCGGCGTTACCATTCAATCCTTCCCGCTGGAGAGAGCCTCAGGCCGGCATCATGCTGGGATATGGGGCGATCGAAACGGCGCAGATTGCCGAAGGGCTGAGGCGGCTGCGAAGTTGCTTCGATGAACGCGTGTCGCGACGCTCGAAAGCAGCGTGAGCGACGCGCTCAGACAATCCGACAAATACAGTCCTGAGGCCTGAATTGGACTGATTGACGATCCGCGGATTGGACCTTCCGTCATACCGCTTCGCTTTCTAATGTTGGGCCGCTGACGCGCGCGGCGTCAGATAGCTGCGCCGATATTGACCAGACGGCGAGCTACGCGGAACGCGATGCGACCGTGCGCGGGCACGCCCGCCACGACGATGGCCGCTTGCGTTGAGAACCGCATGCACATCTTGACCGCCGACCATGGCTCGTCATCGCACGACTATGTGAGAGGTGAATAAGCTCACACGCCAACAACGCGGATGCCGATAGTTCTATCCGCCAACTTCTGCGATATCAGGAGAACTCATCATGTCCGTTATCGTCAATTCGCTCATGAGTTGGAAGGAAGCCGCGCACGGAACCGCGGCGTCCAGCCATCGTCGACTTGGATGGGGATTACGGTTCCTACACTGGTGCATCCAGTGTTCGGAGCGGTCGCGGCAGCGACAAGCCCTGGCGGAGCTCGATGACCACTTTCTCAAGGACATCGGCAAGACGCGGCAAGAGGCCATGGCCGAAGCAGCCAAGCCGTCCTGGAAATGACGCCGTTCATCGCGGACTTGCTGCCGGCGGTGGCGCTGGGCTTGTGCGTCGCTATCCCGTTCGGTCCGATTGGCTTGATGTGCGTGCAGCGGACGCTGGCATTCGGAACCTGGACAGGAGTTGCGAGCGGCATGGGTGCGGCAACAGCCCACGGCATGTTCAGTTGCCTGGCCGCCGTGAGCGGGACCGTGTTAACGCAGAAGATGCTCCCCCTGCAGACGCCGCTGCGCATCACCGCAGGGATCGTGCTGGTCTTGATGGGCCTCAGGACCATTCTCGTGTCCACGCGCACGGCGCACAGCGCAGCATGCGCAGACGCGACATGCGGGGATTTGCTTTCGGCCTATACATCGACCCTGTTGATCGCCGCCGCCAACCCGATGACGATACTGCCGTACCTGGGTGTCGCGTCTGCGCTGGAAACCGGCAACCCGCTGGTCATGGATCGCGCGCTGGTGACGTCAATCGGTGTGATGCTGGGCTGTGCATCCTGGTATCTCTTCCTCGCCCTCAGCACGAACGCCATGTTTCGGAGCTTGCAGAAAACCGTGCTGGATTGGCTCAACAGGCTCGCCGGGATCCTCCTGATAGCTTTGGGAGCTTCGCTATGCGCCCGCATCGTCTGATGGCGACAGCAGACATCCACTGCGCACCACCTTGGCGGCGCCGCCGCCGCGCTCCCAACTACAAAATATGGAAAACAACCCCATGCAAAGTAGCAATA
Source organism: Bradyrhizobium sp. RDI18 (assembly GCF_043203335.1). Lineage (NCBI taxonomy): Bacteria > Pseudomonadati > Pseudomonadota > Alphaproteobacteria > Hyphomicrobiales > Nitrobacteraceae > Bradyrhizobium > Bradyrhizobium sp. RDI18. The sequence continues at coordinate 3,823,332 of NZ_JBICRN010000008.1, forward strand.
GTCGCTGGCATGATACCTTGAGCGATTCCGCGAACACTTGACACGTCGGGCAAATCAGCGGCACTACTCCATCATCGCGCAGACTAGCTATGGGCCTGCTGCAACGTCGCCCTTCGTCGCGATTGCACACAAAATCCTTTTGACAATTGAAAGTCGCCGCAACGAGCCATCGCCTGCGCGTTGCCGAACCGCGCGTTTCCGGCCCGCGCCGAGGAATATCGACATGAACACCGCTCCGGACCTCAATCTGCCGACGGCGACGGCCGCAATTCTAACTAGGACAGCCCCCGAACTGACGACCGCCGGTTCTGCTCTGCCGTCAACGGCTTCCCGTCGATCTCGCGCTGTGCAGGAAGCTGCAGCACCGTTGCGCTCTGACCGGGACGCAGCTTTGTGAGAAGCACGATCTTGCCGTTCGCAAATTCCAGTGCGTCATGGTGCGAATTGGTTCCCCGATTGATTTGCCGAAAACGCGCGAGCCGCGCCCCAATGCTCCCGAACCGCATTTGCGGGAAGAGCTTCGCAAACGGGTGATCGCATAGAGCGTCCTCGCTGAAAGCAAGTTCGGTGCCTGGCAAGAGGCATACAGCGGTGTCTGGCTCTCCGATCGCGGAGAACCCGCGTGTCACCGTATTGGGGAATTCGCCCGTTAGCAGCACGTCTCCCGCTCTTGCGGGACGCGATTGGATGGCATGCAGGCTGTAGTCACACATCAAGACGCTCCACTTTGATTCTTCCGACGTGTATCCGTCCGGCTCCTTCGAACTTCTCGCGGGCCAAGATTTCGCGAGCTGCTCCGAACGCCAGCTATCTTGGATTTTCCTATCTTGGATTTTCCCTTGGGCTTGCCGCGGACGCATTGGGTTCATTCGGCTGCTGACCCAAGGTCACGTTCAATGAGCTCTCTTTTCCTTGCCGAAGCACCGTGAGCTGGGTCGAAGAGCCCGGCGCCATCGCACCGACTTTCCTGGTTAGCTCGTTGGCGTTCTTGACTGACTCACCACCGACCGATGTGATCACGTCTCCGCTTCGCAATCCGGCTTTCGCAGCGGGACTATTGTCTTGAACCATTGCCACGATCGCACCGCGGAGATTGCTCAGTCCGAGGCCGTCGGCAAGTTCAGGAGTGACCGATTGAACTTTGGTCCCGATCCATCCGCGCGTGACCGCGCCCTTCTCCTTTAGCTGCGGTATCACCGCCTTGACCGTATCGGCCGGGACCGCAAAAGCAACGCCCACTGAGCCTTGGGAGGGCGAAAAGATCATGCTGTTGACCCCGATGACATCGCCTCGGGCATTGAAGCTCGGACCGCCAGCATCGCCGCTGTTGATTGCCGCATCGATTTGGATGAAATCCTTCGCTGAACCAACCTCGATGTCGCGCTCGCGCGCTGAAATGATACCGGCCGTCACGGTACCTCCCATCGCAAGCGGATTCCCGGCGGTAAGCACCCAATCACCCACGCGCGGCGGCTGGTCAGAGAGCTTCACGTAGCTGAAGTCCGTGCGTCCGTCGACTTTGATCAAGGCGATATCACTCCACGAGTCCCTTCCTGATGACTCTTGCCGAATAGGCCTGGTTGTCGCTGGTTCGGATCTCGGCCGTGTCGTTGCCTTCCACGACGTGACTGCTGGTCACGGCATAACCGTCCGGAGAGATGAAGAAGCCTGATCCAGCATTGGTCAGTTCGAGTGTTTCCAGTGCCTTCCCTCGATCAGACGCATCCGGATCCGCCCCTGGAATCTCCCGTTTCGGAGCGCGCTGTTCAGGCGCACCAAATTTGCGCGTCGCTGTCGCTTTGGAACGCACCCCAATCACGGCCGGTTGAACTTTTTCGGCGAGATCGGCGAAATCGCCGGGCCCACTACCATCTTCAGTACCAGCAACCCGATCGATCGCCGGCCTGCCCACGAAGGAAGCCTTGCCCGGAGAATTTACCGTTGCCTGCGCGATATTCGCGATCACGGGAATCGCGAAGACGGTCATCCCGCCCATCATCGACGCCCGGCGCCAGCTCAAAACCAAATTTCCACGAGCCAAATTTCCATGAGCCATGTGCGCTTCCATCGGCTTTTGTCATCGCCTCACCGCGGTTTTGACGTCAGACGCCGGCACTTTAGCTCGCCGTCAGTTCCTGCGAGAGGCGCTCAGACGCTCGCGGCAATGTGGGCCCAACAATCTGCCGCGCCGGCAGTTCCACTCGGGCCCACCGAGGATAAGGAAGTCATCCCAAATGCGGCAAACCGCCGATGATTGATCGCCTCGCCACCGAAACCCCGCATGGAAAATCCGACATGGCTCCCAACGTGACCTTCCGTGCGGTCGCAGTTCCATCAGGAAGCGTGCGCTCGGCTCCACTATCATCCGTTCGCAGAGGCGTTAAATGAACTTGCGGCGAGCCTTCGCAACTTTCTCTGAACCGCCGTGCCATGTTAGCATGAATCTATGCAACGACGGTGAGAGCAGGCTGTGATCAAGGTCGAGCGAGCCGGCGAAGGCGATCCACTCGAATTCGAAGTGATCGTCCGTGTGGGAAACGGCGAGACTCGCCATCACGTCACGATGGCAAGAGATACTTGCGAACGGCTGACGATGGGCGCGCACAGGCCCGAGCGCTGCATCGAGGCGGCGTTCCAATTCCTGCTTGATCGCGAACCCCAAGGATCGATCCTGCGGCGTTTCGACATCACCGTGATCTCCCGTTACTTTCCCGAGTTCGAGCGCGAGCTGCCACGCTACCTCTCTCAATCCTGATTCGGCCGCCATATTCGGCAGGGAGAGCAATTGGCCATGCTGGTCTGCGAAAGCGCGCGGAGATCGAGCGCTCGTCGCGAAATCGCATGATCTCGTGAGCGCTCGGGCCATCCGATTCCGCAAAGGTCGCGATTACGCGGTCGCAGAAGCCGCGCTGCTCCTCCCAATCGAGATCGCTGCCCTGGATAGCGAAATAGTCAGAGACCAACCTGCTTATGGGCTACTTTGGGGCTATCCGACCTATCGTGTGGAATGACGCGCGTGCGCCGTGGCCAGTCTTCTGAGCGACTGCGGGCGTTGGCTCACGCCTGCCGATACAGAATGATCGGAACTTCCGGAGCAAGTTGGTTCAGGAAGTCGAAGTCGCCGACATTCCCTGTCAATACGCTGGCACCAAAACCCCGCGCCTGAAGATAGACGAGCGCATCGTTGAGGTATTTCCGCTTATGACCGCCCCCTTGGGCGCGCCGCTGAGACGAACGAGCTCGCCCGCAAGCATTCCCGCTTCGCCCCACATCGCCGTGTCCGGAGCTTGCAAGCGATGCCGCGGGATGTCCTCGATCACACGCCGTACCGTTTGCAGAATCCCACTCGTTGAGGGGTGAGCCGGATCGAGCCGCCCGAACACATGCGTCAGGTCGGCAAGGCAGACGGCCGAGTGGTGGCAGACGCGATATGTCAGCAATTCATCGACGGCGTCCGGCGTACGTGCCTGCAAGACGTCGAGGTAAACGCTGGTATCGAGAATCAGCGCGCCGCCGATGAGCGGCGCGTCGGATGCCCAGGCAAGCTCGGAATCTGACCGTCGCGTCAACCGCTCCAAACGGTTGTGCGGCTTCAGCCTCCGCAACGTTCCCTGGAGATCAAATGGCAAGATCGATATCTGCCGGGACGCTTCCCTTGCGCCGAACAAGACGCGCGCCGAAATCGTCTTCGAGTGCCAAACGCGACAACGCGAGCTCTAGAAGTTCGGTATCGGAAGACACGTGAGCCCGCTTCTTTGCCGCTTCGATCAGGCCTGCCGGCACGCGGCCGGACAAGCGCGTGTTCTTGGCCTCACCGAGCAGCCCGACGGCGCGTGCCTGCTCGAGCACGAGCCGGTTGCGCTTAAGCGCAATGTGCTCGTCGGTCGTCTTCGACGTGCGGGTTCGCATAACCATGACACCTCCAGCGTTGAACAAAATATGACAATTGTTCAACGTTTTGGAAGATCTGAAACGAGGGGTTGTCCGGCGATCGGTGCGACCATCGCGCACGCGCTCGCGGCTACAACATCAGCCGGCGGCTTGGCCCCGACCCGGCGCGCGAGGTTCATTGGCGTAGGCGATCGTAGAAAGTCGTAGAAAATCGCAGAATTGGTAGCGGGAGAGGGACTCGAACCCCCGACCCCAGGATTATGATTCCCGTGCTCTAACCAGCTGAGCTACCCCGCCACGGCATCGCGGTGGCGGCAGGCAATGCCGCGGTCGCGAACGCGCGGCATATAAGGAGCGGGTCGACGCCCTGTCAAGCAAAGCGAGCCGTCCGGCCAAGCATCTGCAAAATTGCGCTATTTCGGCCGGATTGACGGATCGCCGCCGGGACTGCCGGGTGGCGGAATCACCGGCGTCTTGCCATCTTCCGGCGTGGGCGCATGGATTTCGGGATCAACGCCCGGGGGCGGACACAATACGCCCTCCGAACGGGCCAGTTTGTCGCCGAGCGGCTCGGTCCGCTGACCGGTGGTCGTTCCTTCCGCGCCTTCCCCTCCGGAACCGTCGCGCCGGAATTCGGCGCCGGCTGCATCGGGGCGCAATTGACATTGGCGGCGCGGTCGGGCGATGGCGGTGCGGTCTGGGCGGGCGGCGTCGTAGGGCTGGGCGGAGCCTGCGCGCCCGCCATGCTCGTAGCCGCCATCAACACACATGAAAGAAGAAGTGCCCGGTGCATTGCCATACCGGGAAAACGGTCCGCGCACGCGGAGGTTCCGCAGTTAGTTCGCCGCTTTTTTGTTTGACGCGTTTTCTTGAGCGAAAACGCTATGCGCTTCACGATTTCCGAAAACGGATCAGTGAAAAATGTCCCATCGGCGGCATCGGCCGCCGCTCGGTCAAGGTGACGCCGCCATGTTTGGCGGCCCAGTTGGTCAGGCGCTCCCACGGAAATTCCGGCCGCCAGCCCAGCCGCCGCGCCAGCGGCGCGAACGCCAGTTCGAACGCGCGGCGCGGGCCGGTTTCGGCGCCGATGTGATTGACCAGGATGAGTTCGCCGCCGGGCTTCAGCACGCGGATGAAATCATCCAGCGTGCGTTCCGGATCCGGCACCGCCGTGATGACATATTGCGCCACCACCGCATCGAAGAACGAATCCGGAAACGCCAGGTTCTTGGCGTCCATCACCGCGAGCGCTTCGACATTGGTCAGGCCGAACTCGCGCACGCGCTTGAGCGCCCGCCGCAGCATTGGCTCGGAAATGTCGACCGCCGCACAATTTCGTGTTGCGCGAATATTCAGACAGCGACAGCCCGGTACCGACGCCGACGTCGAGAACACGTCCGCCGATCTTGTCAGCTTCAGCGATGGTCGATCGGCGGCCCTCGTCGAACACCTTGCCGAAAACCAGATCGTAGACCGGCGCCCAGCGCCCATAAGCTTTTTTCGACCCCCTCGCGGTCGATGTCCCCAGCCATTTCCCCTGCCCCGATTTTTTCTTAAGTGCGCATCACCTCGGCGAGCGGCGCGGCCTTTTCCTGCGCCCCTCCCCTCGTCACCGGATGGCGTGCGGTCGCGCTCTTGATGAATCCGCCGCCGAGCACGCGCGCCTGTCCCGCAGGCGCATCGTAGAATACGCAGGCCTGGCCGGGCGATACGCCCTCCTCGCCGGCAACGAGTTCGACCTCATAACCGCCATCGACCGCGCGCAGCCAGGCCGGCTGCGGCGCGCGTGTCGATCGCACGCGCACGAACGTCTCGATGCCGTCGCCAATGACGTGGTCGAGCAGCCCGTCGCCGATCCAGTTGACGTCGCGCAGCAGGATGCGATCCATCCGCAACGCCTCGCGCGGTCCCACCACGACGCGGCGGCTGGTTGCATCGAGCTTGACGACATAGAGCGGCGCGCCGGCGGCAATGCCCAGTCCCTTGCGCTGGCCGACGGTAAAATGAACGATCCCTTGATGGCGGCCGATTGTACGGCCCTCGAGATCGACGATGTCGCCGGGCTCGATCGCGCCGGGCTTGAGGCGGCCGATGACGTCGGTGTAGCGCCCGGTCGGCACGAAGCAGATGTCCTGGCTGTCCTGCTTTTCGGCGACTTCGAGGCCGAAGCGGCGCGCCAGCTCGCGCGTCTGCGGCTTGGTCATGTCGCCGAGCGGAAAGCGTAAGTAATCGAGCTGCTCGCGCGTGGTCGCGAACAGGAAATAGCTCTGGTCGCGATCGGAATCCGCGGCGCAGACCAGCGCGCGCGATCCGTCGGCAAGGCGGCGCGAGGCGACATAGTGTCCGGTCGCGAGCGCCTGCGCGCCGAGTTCACGCGCGGTCGCCAGGAGATCGCGAAACTTGATCGAGCGGTTGCACTCGATGCAGGGCACCGGCGTTTCGCCGAGCGCGTAGCTGTCGGCGAAATTGTCGATCACGGATTCGCGGAAGCGGCTCTCGTAGTCGAGCACGTAATGCGGAATGCCGATCCGCTCCGCCACGTTGCGGGCGTCGTGGATGTCCCGTCCCGCGCAGCAGGCCCCTTGCGATGGGTGGCAGCGCCGTGGTCGTAAAGCTGCAGCGTGATCCCGACCACGTCATAGCCTTCGGACTTCAGCAAGGCGGCCGTCACCGAGGAATCGACGCCGCCGGACATGGCGACCACGATCCGTGTGTCCTGCGGACGGCCTTCGAGATCCAAACTGTTTCGCATGCCAGGGGTCATCGACTTCAATCGCGAACGCGCCACGGCGGTTCGCGGCCAGGGTTTAAAAAGCCTTTATGTATAAGGCCTTACGGCATCATTCGGCCATACCGGGCCGGATCGGACTTAGCTCTTTAATATAGGCCGTATTCCCGTGAAGCAATCAGCCGATCGCCATTTTGGAGCTTGTCAAGGACGGCAAATCTTGCCGCCGGGCAGAAAAGGCGGCCGTGGTCACGCTCTCGAATCCGGACGCTATCCTATTAAGTATTTGAAATCACATAATATTTTTTACCACGGCGGCTGGCCCGGTCCTTGCTGAATGGTAGCCGAGAGCTCAGCGCGAGGGTTACCGTGGTTAGTGTCACGTCAGAAGTATCGGCAAATGCATCTTTCCAGAACGCGGCGGCGAGGTCCGCCCGGCCGGATCCGATCCGCCCGCCGGAAACGACAGCTTCGCGGCGCTGGTCGATAGCAACACGGCCGCGAGCCACAACGACCGCGCGCAGGACGCAGCGCGCCGCGCCGACGACGCGCAATCAGCTTCCGACAACCGTTCGCGCGACAGCGCCGCCGCATCCGACAAGGCCGACAAGGCCGCGCGCAACGATTCGAATAATCGCGACGCCGCAGCCAAGATGCGCGACGACAAGACACGGGACGACAAGACACGCGACGCCGGCAAGGTCGACACCAACGCCGATGCCGAGACCAAGTCCGCAAAGACCGGTCGCGCCAAATCGAAGTCCGACGCACCGAAGTCGAGAAGGCGTCGTCCGAGGAAGCGACGCAGGCGTCTTCCGGCAACGCCTCACCAGCGACCGATCAGACTGAACTGGCGCAGGATGGAACGGCCGTGGTAACGGCCGACACGATTGCCGCCGCCATGCCTGCTGCCGCAACGCCACCGGCGACGACGGCCTCCGCCGCACCCGCGACCGATAAGGCGACCGCGCCGCTTGCCATCGCGGCGGCTGCGATTGCAGCATCCGCTTCGCTCGCCGCCGAGAGCGCGCCAGCCAGTCCCGCCGGTGAAAGCGCCGAAGCGACCGCCACCGCGACCGCGAACGCTGCGCAGGGAGACGGTACCAAGACCAATGCGCAGGGCATCGGCCAAGCCGTCAGCGCGCAGGCCACATCCGCCGACCCGTCCGTCACAACCGGCATCGCTCAGGCCGCTTCGGTGGTCGCAGCGACTCCCGCCGCCACCAAATCGGCCGTGCCGCTCAAGAGCCCGGATCTCGCCCGAAAAAGCGCCACGACGGCAGTCGAGCAGGTCAAACCCGCCGACGCCATCGCAACTGCAGCGCCTGCCGCTGATACCGTCGTGCCCGCCGTCGTGCCGCCGATCGAAGCCGCAGGCAAGTTGAACACCGAGAATGGCATCGCGGAGACCGTGAAGGCCGACGCCTCGGGCAATTCCATCGCGCCGTCGGCCGCCAACGCCAACGCGCATTTTGCCGCCCCAGATGTCGTCGGCCAGACGCCGGTCAACGGGTCCGGCAGCGGCCTGCAGGCCGCCGGCACGATCCAGACGCAGCAACCGGCCGCTTCCACCACGACGGCGGCTGCCGCTACCCAACTCACCGCGACGGCAGCGACAAGCGCGGCGGTGCCGGTGAGCGGGCTTGCGATGGAAATCGCCGCTTCTGCCAGGAGCGGCAAGACCCGCTTCGAAATCCGGCTCGATCCCGCTGAACTCGGCCGCATCGACGTCCGCATCGATATCGATCGCCACGGTCAGGTGACGTCGCATCTGACCGTCGAACGGCCGGAAACGCTGTCGATGCTGCGTCAGGACGCCAACCAGTTGCAGCGCGCGCTCGACAACGCCGGCCTCTCGACCGGCAACGGCGGCCTGCAGTTCAGCCTGCGCGACCAGTCTTCGCAGGGCCAGAACGACGGCAACCAATCCAATCCCAACGCACATCGCCTGGTGGTGAGCGAGGAAGACAACGTTCCGGCCGTGGTCGCCGGCCGCAGCTATGGCCGCATGCTCGGTGCGAGCGGCGGCGTCGATATCAGGGTTTAAGGAGATCGCCATGGCAGTCGATGCAGCAACCATGCCGACAACGGTCGTCTCGGCGCCGGGAACCGGCACTGCGACGAGCAACAACACCGCGTCGGAGAAGACGACGGGAATCGCGGATAATTTCCAGACCTTCCTGACGCTGCTGACCACGCAGTTGCAGCACCAGAACCCGCTCGATCCGCTCGACACCAACCAGTTCACCCAGCAGCTCGTGCAGTTCGCCGGCATCGAGCAACAGCTCAAGCAGAACGAGCAGTTGAAGGCGCTGGTGGAAATCGAAAAGAGCGCGCAGGCAACGCAGGCGCTGGTCTATGTCGGCAACATGGTCGCCGTCGACGGCAGCAAGGCGCAGTTCGACAAATCTGCGACCTGGAATTTCAATTCCGAGAAAGACACCAGCGCGACGATCACGATCACCAATTCGGCGGGACAGACGGCCTATACCGGCAACTATACGCTGAAGAAGGGCGGCTCCAGTTTCGTCTGGGACGGCAAGGGCAATGACGGCGTGCAGTGGCCGGCCGGCACTTACACCTTGACCGCCACGGGCAAGGACAGTTCGGGCAACAACGTCGCGATCTCCACCGAAGTCCAGGGCATTGTCGACTCGGTCGATCTCAGCGCCTCTCCGCCGCTGCTGTCGATCGGCGGCCAGAGCTACACCACCGACAAGATCAAGCGCGTGGTCCGTCCGACTACCTCCAGCTAGCCTTCACCGCTCGCATCGTTTGATCCGCCACTTCCGGTCCGGCAATCCCTGATTGTACGCAAAAGCGTCACAGGGAACCCGGTGCCGGCATATTTTCCATCATTTTCAAGGAGATTCGTATTGAAGTCGTGGGCTTAGGCAATTTTTAAGCCGGCAGGCGTAGGTTGTCATGGTGAGTTCAGTGGTTGAGAGTTTGTGAGTACGCCATGACAGAACCCCATCGCCCGAGGGTGAAATACGTCATCGGGCCTGACGGCAGTCCGTTAACAATTGCTGACCTGCCCGCGCCAGGCACCAAACGGTGGGTGATCCGCCGCAAAGCCGAAGTTGTCGCTGCGGTCCGCGGCGGTCTGCTCTCCCTCGAGGAGGCCTGCAGCCGCTATACGCTGACCGTCGATGAATTCCTGTCCTGGCAGTTTTCCATCGATCAGCATGGCCTGGCAGGCTTGCGGACCACCCGGATCCAGCAATATCGCCAGTAAACTCTCCCGGACCGAAAAAGATTTGATGAAAACCGGCTTCGTTTTACGAAGCCGGTTTTTTTCATGCCGGGAACCATTCGCGGCGGCTTTAAGGGTTGTTAACCATATGGAAACCATCCCCTAGGCAATAATTGCCCAGTCGGTCCCTCGGGCCGAATCCCTGGGGGCGGTTGGTGCAAAGTCTCGTTGCTTTCCTGAAAGGCCTGGGCGCAGCGCGGCTGATGGCCATGGTTGCGGTAACGACCGCGCTGATCGGCTTCTTCGCCTTCGTCATCATGCGCGTCACCACGCCGCAGATGACCACCCTGTTCACCGACCTCTCCTTTGAAGATTCCTCCAGCATCATCAAGGATCTTGAACGCCAGGCCATTCCCTTCGAGCTGCGCAACGAAGGCGCGGTCATCATGGTCCCGAAGGACAAGGTCACGCGGCTGCGGATGAAGCTGGCCGAAAGCAACCTGCCCAAGGGCGGTGGCGTCGGCTACGAGATTTTCGACAAGTCCGACGCGCTGGGCACCACGAGCTTCGTCCAGAACATCAACCATCTGCGCGCGCTGGAGGGCGAACTTGCCCGCACCATCCGCGCCATCGACCGCATCCAGGCCGCCCGCGTCCATCTGGTGCTGCCGGAACGGCCGTTGTTCGCCCGCGAGGCGCCGGAGCCGTCGGCTTCGATCGTGGTGCGGGTGCGCGGCAGCCTCGAACCCCCGCAGATCCGCGCTATCCGTCACGTCGTCGCCTCCGCCGTCAACGGGCTGAAGCCACAGCGGGTGTCGATCGTCGACGAAGCCGGCCGGTTGCTGGCCGACGGCGCCGGCAAGGACCCCGAGATCGCCGTCGGCGACGAGCGCCGCACCGCCTTCGAGAAGCGCATGCGCAACGAAGTCGAGGCGATCGTCTCCTCGGTGGTGGGCCAGGGCCGCGCCCGCGTCCAGCTCACCGCCGACTTCGACTACAACAAGGTCACCCAGACTTCCGACAAGTTCGATCCCGAGGGCCGCGTACTGCGCTCCACCCAGACCCGCGAGGAATCTTCCCTCACTGCCGAGAACAACGGCCAGGTAACGGTCAACAACGAACTGCCCGGCAATCAAACCAACACCACCGGGCCTGCGGCCCGCGACCAGAGCAAGAAGAGCGAAGAGACCAACAACTACGAGATTTCCCGCACCACCAAGACCGAGGTCACCGAGGCCGGACGGGTCAACCGGATCTCGGTCGCGGTGCTGGTCGACGGCGCCTACACCAAGAACGAAAAAGGCGAAATGGTCTATCAGGACCGCAGCAAGGAGCAGCTCGACCGCATCGCCACGCTGGTGCGCTCGGCGATCGGCTTCGACCAGAAGCGGGGCGATCAGGTCGAGGTCGTCAATCTCCGCTTTGCCGAAGCGCCCTCCGTGCCACCGGTCGTCGAGCCGGGCGGGCTGCTCGGCATGCTGCAGTTCACCAAGGACGACGTCATGTATGTCATCGAGCTCGGTGTCATGATGCTGCTCGGCCTCGTGGTGCTGTTCCTGGTGATCCGCCCGCTGGTCAAGCGCATCCTGGCCGCCGAAGTCGTTCCCGCGCCGACCGAACCGGCGCTCGCATTAATCGAGGGCAGCGGTCCAAACGGAGAACTCGGGCCCAATCAGGCCTTGATCGCCGGCACCAGCGGCACCGCCCAGTTGATCGACGTCGCGCAGGTCCAGGGCCAGGTCCACGCCCAGGCCGTGCACAGGGTCGGCGAACTGGCCGAACGTAATCCGAACGAGACCGCCTCCATTGTTCGCCAATGGTTGAGCGAACCCGCCGAGAGCTGACATGGCCGCCGTACCGCAAACCTCAAACGCCAACGACATCACCACCGTCATCTCGGCGCTGGCGAGCCGTCAGAGCAACCGGCCCAAGGGCAAGCCGTTGAGCGGCCCGAAGCGCGCCGCCATCCTGATGCTGGCGCTGGGCGAGCAATATGGCGGCAAGGTGTGGTCGCTGCTGGACGACGACGAGGTGCGCGAACTGTCGATCCACATGTCGACGCTCGGCACCGTCGAGGCCGATGTCGTGGAAGACCTGCTGCTCGAATTCGTCTCGCGGATGTCGGCCTCCGGCGCCCTGATGGGCACCTTCGACGCCACCGAACGGCTGTTGCAGCAGTATCTGCCCTCCGAGCGCGTCACCGGCATCATGGATGAAATTCGCGGCCCCGCCGGCCGCAACATGTGGGAGAAGCTTTCCAACGTGCAGGAAGAGGTGCTCGCCAACTACCTCAAGAACGAATACCCGCAGACCATCGCGGTGGTGTTGTCGAAGCTGAAGCCCGAGCACGCCGCGCGCGTGCTGGCGATCCTGCCCGAGGACCTCGCGCTCGATGTGGTCGGCCGCATGCTGAAGATGGAAGCCGTCCAGAAAGAAGTCATCGAGCGCGTCGAGCAGACGCTGCGCACCGAATTCATGTCCAACCTGTCGCAGACCCGCCGCCGCGACGCCCACGAGGTGATGGCGGAAATCTTCAACAATTTCGACCGCCAGACCGAGACTCGCTTCATCACCTCGCTGGAAGAGGAGAACCGCGAATCCGCCGAGCGCATCAAGGCGCTGATGTTCACCTTTGACGACCTGATCAAGCTCGATTCCGCCTCGGCCCAGACGCTGATGCGCAACGTCGACAAGGACAAGCTCGGCATCGCGCTCAAGAGCGCCAATGAGGAGGTGCGCGCCTTCTTCCTCGGCAACATGTCCTCGCGCGCCGGCAAGATGCTGCTGGACGACATGGCCGCGATGGGACCAGTGCGGCTGCGCGATGTCGACGAGGCACAGGCGCTGCTCGTCAACCTCGCCAAGGATATGGCCGCCAGGGGCGAAATCACCCTGACCAAGAACCGCGCCGACGACGAGCTGGTGTACTGATGGCCGCGCCCGCAAAATTCCTGTTCGACACCGACTTCGCAGCGCCCGACAGGACGCGCGAGCGTGCCGCCACGGCCGCCGAGATCGCGCAGAAGGTCGCGGAGGCCGAAGCACGTGGCTACCGCGCCGGCTATGAAGCAGCCCAGCACGAGGCCAAAGTCGAGAGTGACCGCCGCTCGGCGCTGGCGCTGGAAGAGATCGGCATCGCCATCAGGGGCATCGCCACGCGTTTCTCCGGCATCGAGGCCAGGATGGAAACCGAGGCTGTCGATGTCGCGGTCGCGGTGGCACGCAAGCTATGTAGCGAACTGATCGGCCGCGAACCGCTCGGCGAGATCATGGCGCTGGTCAGCGACTGCTTCTCGCATCTGGTCGCGACCCCGCATCTCGTCGTCCGCATCAACGACCAGCTCTACGAGGCCGCCCGTGAGAAGATCGAACGCCAGGCGGCCCAAAGCGGCTTCGAGGGCCGGCTCGTGATCCTGGCCGAACCCGGCATCGCCACCGGCGACTGCCGGATCGAATGGGCCGACGGCGGCGTCGTGCTGGAGCGCGCGGCCATCGAAGCGAAGATCAGCGAACTCGTCGGACGCTATCTGGCGTCCCGCGATCAGGCCGCAATGTGAAGGCCATGAGGACTGAACCATGAGTGACACCGACGCACAGGTACCGCTACCCGATCTCAACGCCGCGGATGCGCCGCCGGTCGACGATCTCGCCTACAACGAGGACGAACAGGCCTCGCGCATCGCAGCCGACCTCGAGGCCGTATTCGACGTGCCCGTGCAGGTCTCGGCCGTGCTCGGCCGCTCCAAGATGGACGTCGGCGAGCTGTTGAAGCTCGGACCGGGCACCGTGCTCGAACTCGACCGCCGCGTCGGCGAAGCCATCGACATCTACGTCAACAACCGCCTGGTGGCGCGTGGCGAAGTCGTGCTGGTCGAAGACAAGCTCGGCGTGACCATGACGGAAATCATCAAGGCGGAACGCAACTAACAATTTTGGCGATACGCGCGCGTGAGGCGCGAACAGACGGACAGGAGACAGAAATGCGGCTTCTCATCGTTGGCACATTGAAGGGCCAGCTCACGACCGCCACCAAGATCGCGATGCAAAACGGGGCTTCGGTGACCCATGCCGAGGCGATCGAACAGGCGATGGCCGTGCTGCGCGGCGGCAAGGGTGCCGACCTGCTGCTGGTCGACGTCGCCCTCGACATCCGCGACCTGGTGATGCGGCTGGAAGCCGAACATATTCACGTGCCGATCGTGGCCTGCGGCATCTCCAACGATGCCCGCGCCGCGGTCGCCGCGATCCACGCCGGCGCCAAGGAATACATCCCGCTGCCGCCGGATCCGGAACTGATCGCCGCCGTGCTCGCTGCCGTCGCCAATGATTCACGCGATCTGGTTTATCGCGATGAAGCCATGGGCAAGGTGATCAAGCTGGCGCAGCAGATCGCGGGCTCCGACGCCTCCGTGATGATCACCGGCGAATCCGGAACCGGCAAGGAAGTGCTGGCGCGCTATGTCCACACCCGCTCGACCCGCGCCAAGCGGCCGTTCATCTCGATCAATTGCGCGGCGATACCCGAGCACCTGCTGGAATCCGAACTGTTCGGCCACGAGAAGGGCGCCTTCACCGGCGCAGTCGCCCGCCGCATCGGCAAGTTCGAGGAAGCCACTGGCGGCACGCTGCTGCTCGACGAAATCTCGGAAATGGACGTGCGGCTGCAATCCAAACTGTTGCGCGCGATCCAGGAACGCGTGATCGACCGTGTCGGCGGCACCAAGCCGGTGCCGGTCGACATCCGCATCATCGCGACCTCGAACCGCAATCTCGCAGACGCCGTGCGCGAAGGCTCCTTCCGCGAGGATCTGCTGTTCCGCCTCAACGTCGTCAACCTGAAGATCCCGCCGCTGCGCGACCGCCCGGCGGACATCCTCGAGCTGGCGCAGCACTTTGCCAAGAAATACGCCGACGCCAACGGCGTGCCGCTGCGCCCCATTTCCGCCGATGCGCGGCGGGTGCTGACATCAAACCGCTGGCAGGGCAACGTTCGCGAGCTGGAAAACACCATCCACCGTTCGGTGCTGATGGCGCAAGGGGACGAGATTGGACCTGAGGCCATCCTGACCCCCGATGGCGACCGCCTCGACCTCGCCAAGACCGCGCCTGCCGTGGCCCACGCCACCTTTGCCGCCGAACAGGTGACCCGCGCCCTCGTCGGCCGCACCGTCGCCGACGTGGAACGCGACCTGATCCTGGAGACGCTGAAGCACTGCCTCGGCAACCGCACCCATGCCGCCAACATCCTCGGCATCTCGATCCGCACGCTGCGCAACAAGCTGAACGAATATGCCGACGGCGGGATACCGATTACGCCGGCGGGATCGGGCGACAGCCAGCGGTTTGTCGTGGCGGGGTAGCACAGATCCCTCCGCCGTCATTGCGAGGAGCGCAAGCGGCGAAGCAATCCAGCTAGCCGTTCTGCCGCAGCATGGATTGCTTCGCTACGCTCGCAATGCCGTGGAAAGCGCGGAATAACTCGGCGCATCCGGCTTGCGGAAAATGTGGATGGGATCGCCGGGCTGCAGGTCGCGCCCGGTAAAGACAGCATAGGCATACAGCGCCAGATACGCGATCGCGAGCGCGCCGACGCTGTAAAAAATCCAGGTCCCGATCCGCTTCATCGCAAACTTCTAGAATGCCGGCCGATCAAAGACCAGCCCGCCGACCCGGAACTTTGCCAGTTTCGTCAGAACTTTCGCATCGCCCGCGATGCCGGCACGCTGACTTCTGCGAGCTTGAGCGCGTCCTCATCCCGATCGATGGCGACATACTGGCCCTGCCAATAGGCCAGCGCCGCGGTGCGCTCCGACACTGCGATGTCAAGCACACGGCCGATGACGATCGCATGCGAGTGCCTCTCGATGATATCTTCGACCGCACAGTCGATCGCCGCGAGCGCGCCTGCCAGCAGTGGAACCCCGGAGACCCGCTTGGTCCACCCGGCTCCGGCGAAACGATCGGCGCCTTTAAGGCCCTCCTGGCCGGCGAACCGCTCGGCGATATCGATCTGGTCAGGCGTCAGGATGTTGACGCCGAAGAAGCCGTACCGCCTCACCAGTGGCCATGACGATGCCTCGCGGCTGATACTGACGATCAAGGCTGGCGGATCGACCGATAGCGACGACACCGAGGTGACCGTCATGCCCGAAATATCCCAGCCCAGCCCAGCGGTGATGACGCTGACGCCGCCCGTCAAGCGGCGCATGGCGTTGCGAAAATCATCTGAGGAGACTTCGTGATCGATCAAAACGCTGCGAACAACGGAGTTCATGGCCACCTCACAGCTCGGAAGTATCTTCAGTACCTTGCAGCAGATTTTTCAGGATAGAGCCTTCCAGTGCGGCAAGTTCCGCCGAGCCGCGCCGCCTCGGGCGTGGAATATCGACGTCGATGTCGTGGGCGATGCCGCCATTCTCGATCACCAGAACGCGGTCGGCCAGTGCCACGGCCTCCGACACGTCATGCGTCACCAGGATCGCGGTAAAGCCCTGGTCGTGCCAGACCCGTTCGAGCAATCGCTGCATCGATATCCGCGTCAGCGCGTCGAGCGCGCCAAGCGGCTCGTCGAAGGCCAGTACGCGCGGATGGCTGACCAACGCGCGGGCCAGCGCGACGCGCTGCCGCTGTCCGCCGGACAGCACCGCCGGCCATTGCGCCCGTTTGTCGCCGAGACCGACTTCGACGAGTGCGCTTTCCGCCCGCGCCTGCGCATCCGCCGACGACCGTTCGCGGCCCAGTCCGACTTCGACATTCGACAGCACCCGCGCCCAAGGCAGCAACCGTGGCTCCTGAAACATGACGCGGATATCTTCAGCGCGCGCCTCCTCGCCGAAGTCAATGCCGCCAGCGGTCGCTGTCTCCAGTCCCGCGATCAGCCGCAGCAACGTGCTCTTGCCGCAGCCGCTGCGGCCGACGATGGCGACGAACTGGCCGGGTGGAATGTGCAGGTCGATGCCGCGCAATACCTCGTTGTCGCCGAAGGATTTGCGCAAGCCACGGATGGTTAGCGAAAGGCCACGAGACGCAGTTCTCGGCCTGCGGCGCGCGAACCGCGCCTGCTCGATGATCTCGGCGCGGCTCAAAGGCTCGGCATCCGACAGACGGAAATGAAGGCCTTCTTGCATGATATCCTCAGTGTTTCTGGAAGGCTGGATGCCAGGAGAGCGTCAGCCGCTCCAGCGCGCGCGAGGCGCTGTCGGCGAGCTTTCCGAGCAAGGCATAGATCAGGATCGAGAGGACCACGACGTCGATCAACATGAACTCGCGCGCCTGCATCGCCATGTAACCAAGGCCCGAAGAAGCGGCGATGGTTTCCGCCACGATCAGGGTCAGCCACATGATGCCGAGCGCGAAGCGCAGACCGACGAAAATCGATGGCAGCGCGCTCGGGAAGATCACCCGCCGGAACAACTCGCCGTCGCTCATGCCGTAGATACGGCCCATCTCGATCAATTGCGGATCGACCGTGCGGATGCCGTGCAGCGTATTCAGATAGATCGGGAAGAACACGCCGAGCGCGACCAGGAACAGCTTTGCGGATTCTGTCGATGCCGAACCACAGGATGACCAGCGGGATCAGCGCCAGATGGGGGATGTTGCGCACCATCTGCAGTGTCGTGTCGGTGAGTCTGCTGGAAATTTGCGACAAGCCATTCGCCAAGCCAAACGCGAAGCCGATGCTACCTCCGATCAGGAAGCCGACGCTGGCGCGCCAGAAGCTGACCCAGATGTTGCGCGCAAGCTCACCCGACAGCGCGAGCTTCCAGCCCGCCAGCGCGACGTCGCTCGGCGCCGGCAACACCCGCGCCGAGACGAAACCGGTGACGCAGGCGGCCTGCCAGATCAGAATGGCCGCGAGCGGCACAATCCAAGGAACCAAGCCGTCCACGCGTGGCAGTTTTGGCGCGCGAACGCGGGGAAGACTGTCGATGAGACTCATGATTGCGACACCTGCTTTTGCGGCCGGTATTCATTGCCGATGGTTTCGCCGAACGGCCCGGTGTTGACGCGGATCGGTGTGACGTTGGTCGCTTTGTCCAGCGGCAGCAGCGGAAACACCAGTTCGGCAAATCGATAGGCTTCCTCCAGATGCGGATAGCCGGACATGATGAAGGTATCGATGCCGATATCCTGATACTCCCTGATCCGCGCCGCCACCGTCTCGGGGTCGCCGACCAGCGCGGTGCCCGCGCCGCCGCGCACCAGGCCGACGCCGGCCCAGAGATTGGGGCTGATTTCCAGCTTGTCGCGGCGGCCGCCATGCAGTTGCGCCATACGCTGCTGACCGACCGAATCCATTCGCGCGAAGATCTTCTGCGCTGAGGCGACCGTCTCGTCGCTCACGTGCTGGATCAGCTCATCCGCCGCCTTCCATGCCGCCGCATTGGTCTCGCGCACGATCACATGCAGGCGGATGCCGAACGATAGCTTGCGGCCTCGGCTAGCTGCCACTGCTCTCACGCGGCTGACCTTTTCGGCGACCTGCGCCGGCGGCTCGCCCCAGGTCAAATATTTGTCGACGGTGTCGACGGCAACGTCGATGCCGGCATCGGACGATCCGCCAAAATAGAGCGGCGGCCGCGGCGATTGCACCGGCTGGAACAGCAGGCGGCCGTCCTCGATGCGGATGTGCTTGCCGTCGACGTTGACGGTATTCCCCGCCAGCAGGTCGCTGTAGACGTTGAGAAACTCGCGCGTTACCGCGTACCGTTCGTCGTGCGGCAGGAAGATGCCGTCGCCCTTGTTCTCAATCGGGTCACCGCCGGTGACGACATTGATCAGCAGACGTCCGTTCGACACCCGATCGAGCGTTGCGGTCATGCGAGCTGCAACGCTCGGCGACTGCAAGCCGGGTCGCACCGCCACGAGATAACGCAAGCGCTCGGTCCAAGGCGCGACAGCCGAAGCCACCACCCAGGAATCCTCGCAGCTCCGCCCGGTCGGCAGCAAGACGCCGAAATAGCCGAGTTGATCGGCCGCCTGCGCGATCTGGCGCAGGTAGTTGAAGCTCACCTCGCGTCCACCGGTCGTGGTGCCGAGATAGCGACCATCGCCATGCGTCGGCAGGAACCAAAGGATATTGGCGGTGGGTTGCGCGCTCACGATCCGGACCTCCGTGCCACGTCAGAAATCTTGATTTGTTTGGGAATGAGGCCGAGGGCGAAGAACGTGTCGGCGACTTGTTGCTGGTCGGCGACCACGCTTTCGGTGATCGGCTTGATGCCGTAGGACTGCCGTTTCAGTGCAACTTCGACGACCGGAACCGAAAGCCCGATCGCGGGCGCGAGCTGCTCGGCGACAGCATGGATGTCGCCCTTCGCCCAGTCGTCGACTTCGCTCAGTTGAGCCAACACGAGATCGACGATCTTCGGATCGCTCTCCACGAACTTCTTTGACGAGAAGTAGAACTGGTAATTCGAAACAATGCCGGTGCCGTCGGCGAGCGTGCGCGCACCTGTAGCGGCCTCGGCTGCCGCCTGGAATGGATCCCAGATCACCCAGGCATCAACCGCGCCGCGTTCGAACGCCGCGCGCGCGTCGGCTGGCGCCAGAAACACGGGCTCGATCTCGGAATATTTGACACCAGCCTTCTCCAGCGCCTTCACCAGGAGATAGTGAACGTTGGAGCCCTTGTTCAGCGCGACCTTCCTGCCTTTCAGGTCGGCCACCGCGTTCAATTTGCTGTCCTTCGGCACCAGGATCGCCTCGCCTTTCGGCGCCGGGGGCTCATAGGCGACGTACTGGACCGGCGCGCCTGCAGCCTGCGCGAAGATCGGCGGCGCTTCGCCGGTGTTGCCGAAGTCGATTGCGCCGACATTGAGTGCTTCGAGCAGCGGCGGACCGGAGGGAAACTCCGTCCATACCACCTTGTAGCCGGCGGTCTTCAGTTTCTCCTCGAGCGTCCCCTTGCTCTTGAGCAGGACAAGCTTGCCGTATTTCTGGAAGCCGATGCGGACCACCTTGTCCTGGCCGTAGGAAACACCGACTGTAGCGGCGACCATGCTGATCGACAGCACGGCACTGGCGATCCAGCGTTTGAGCAAACGCGTCATGAGTTACGTCCTCTGTTAGGGAATTCAGCTTTGCATATGGCGCCAGACGATATCGCGCACAGCGATCTGCTTTGGGATCAGCCCGAGCTTGTGGAAACGATCGGCAACGGCCTGCTGCGTCGTGACGATCTCGTCGGTCACGGGGCCGATCAGGAAGGATGCGCGGTTGGCAGCGACGGTTTGAACCTCGAGCGGCACGCCCGTGATCGCTGCGAGCGCGCTGGCGACGTCGGCGCGATTTGCCTCAGCCCAGCGGGCCGCTTCGGCCAGACCGTCGATCACCTCGCGGGTTTCTCGCACATGAGTGTTCGCGAAATCGCGGTTGGCCAGATAGAACGAATTGGTCTTGGCGACCTCATGGGCGTTGATCAGGATCCGCCCGTTCTGGCGCTTCTCGCCGATCGCAAAATATGGATCCCAGACCGCCCACGCCTCGATACTGCCGTTGGCGAATGCCGGCCCTGCGTCAGGCGGCGTCAGATAGACCGGCGTGATATCCTCATAGGTCAGTCCGGCTTTTTCGAGCGTGGCGATCACCACGTTGTGCGCGCTACTGCCTTTGGTAAACCCGATGCGCTTGCCTTTCAGGTCAGAAATGCTGCGGATGCTGGAGTTGGCAGGAACGAGAATGCCCTGTCCGTTGGTGATCCGTGATCCCGCGACATAGACGATATTGGCGTTCGCGGCCTGCGCGAAGATCGGCGGCGTATCGCCGACGGCACCCAGATCGACGCTGCCGATGCTCATGGCCTCCAGCAATGGCGGCCCCGACGTGAACTCGATCCACTTGATGCCGATCTGTTTGCTGCCGAAGCGTTTCTCCAGCAGGGCCTGCTGCCGTGCGATCACCAGCACGCCGGTCTTCTGGTAGCCGATCTTGATTTCCTTCAGCGGCGTTTGCGCACGCGCTTCCGACGACAGCGATGCGGCCGCCCCTGCAGCAAGCGACAGTTTAAGGAACTCACGACGCTTCATCACAATCTCCTGAACGATCGCTTCTTCGCGATGCGATACAGAAATGATGATGGCGCTTCGACTGAGTGTCGAGTGCTCTGCAAAAATAGCAATGAGAGCACTGCGCGCTTGGTGTGACGCGACAGGTTTATTGCCGGATCGCAATGTGGCGTGACGCATTTTTCTTTGTTATCGCGTGATGCACACCTTCTAGTCACACATCATTCAGTTCGCACGACGTCGTGATGGCAGCGACGCTGAGTGCTGAATGTAAACGCCTGAGAATATTTCGCCTGCGATCCAAGTCCGACATAGCAAGATTGCACTCGCAGGACACTGACAACGAATTGCGGTTTTATCGGCGCGATCTGCTCTCGCGCGACATCAGCAGACAAGTTTCGTCATGGCTTGCAGGTCGAGACGTTCGTTGCACGCCGGGTAGAATCTTCAGTCAGCCATTTCATTGACTGCGATGCCGCTGCTCGTAGGCTTTAGTGCATCGCTGATTGCGGTCCACGCAATGTGGCGGATGAAATGGGAAAGACAACAATATGAGTGCAATCAAACTTGAATCGCGCGCCTTGGCGCGTCTTCGCCGCATCGGCGCAATATTGTTCGGCGCAGCTCTCAGCGCAGCGATTGCGGCATCGGCGCTTGCGGCCGATACAGTGACGCTGCGCGTCGGCGACCAGAAAGGCGGCAATCGTTCCCTGCTGGAAATTTCCGGCTTTGCAAAGGATTTGCCATACAAGATCGAATGGTCGGAATTTCCTGCTGCCGCGCCGATCCTAGAGGCGCTCAACGCAGGCGCGCTCGATGTCGGCTACACCGGCGATCTCTCGTTCCTGACTGTGTATGCGGCCGGCGCCCCGATCAAGGCGATCGGCGGCACCCGCTCCGACGCCAGGACGCAGGCGATCCTCGTCCGTCGGGATTCGCCGATCAAGTCTGTTGCCGACCTCAAAGGCAAACGCCTTGCCGGCACGCGCGGCGGCTGGGGTCAGTTCCTGATCGATGCAACGCTGGAGAAGGCCGGATACAAGATCGAGGATGCGACCTTTGCACCGCTTGGGCCGGTGGATGCGAAGATCGCGCTGGTCGCTGGCTCGATCGACGCATGGGCCGTGTGGGAGCCCTACGTGTCCTATGCGACGCTCAAGGACAATGCGCGGATCATTGCCAACGGCGAAGGCCTGACACCGACCGTCACTTTCATCGTGGCCTCCGATAGCGCCATCGCCACCAAGCGCGCCGCCGTGCAGGATCTCGTGCAGCGTCTCAACAAGGCCCGGCTATGGTCGCTGGATCACTTGCCTGAATACGCGAAGAACACCGCGGAACTCACCAGGCTTCCCGAAGACGTGCTGCTGAGCGCCTACAAGGCGCAACGCACCAGCCCGATCGTAATCGACGAAAGCATCGTCAAGGAAGTTCAGGAAGCATCCGACCGCGCCACTCGCTACGGGATCCTGGCGAAGAAGCTCGACGTCAACATGGCGGTTGACCGCAGCTTTACGGCGGCTGCAAGTTCGAACTGACGCTACGGGCGCGGTGCGATCCCCTCATCTTACCGCGCCCGGTTCGCCATCCGCCCAACCGCTATCCCGCCGCCACCTTCTGCGCCGGCGCAACGTTAATCGCCAGCTTGCCGTAGCGATCCGTAAAGGCCTCGGTGTCGATCTCCTCGAGCTGGATCGCCCCGCTTATCACGCCCTGCTTCCAGGCGTCATGTTCGGGGTCGTTCTGGAACTCGGGCATCACCTCTTTGGCGAACAGTTCCAGCGACTCGCAGATGTGCTCATGGGTATTCTTGCCCGCCTGATTGAGCAGGATCACCTGGTCGATGTGGGAAGAGCGGAAACGTCTTAGCTTTTTGCGGATGGTTTCCGGCGACCCGATCAGGCCGCCGCGCAGCGCAGCCTCCTGCGCCTCGGGATTTTCACGCTTCCATTTGTTGTACTCGTCCCACATGTTGACGGTGCCGGGGTCGGGACGCTGGCGGTTCTGCGAGGCGCCGTAGTAGCGCAGCGCGAACTGGAAGAAGGTGGCGCCGTCGGCACGCGCCCGCGCCTCTTCATCGGTCCTGGCGCACATGAAGAACGAGACCAGCGCCATGTTCGGATTGATCTCGTAGTTCGCGAGTTTCTTCAGCCGCTTGGTGATCGCATTGTAATAGGCATGCACCCAGGCATGCGCCGCTTCCGCGCTGACGAACTGGAAGCCGAGCGCGCCAAAACCGTTCTGGCCGGCGCGTTCGATGGTCGGGAGCTGCGAGCACGCCATCCACAGCGGCGGATGCGGCTTCTGAACGGGCTTAGGCACCACATTGCGCAGGGGGATGTCGAAATACTTGCCGTGATGCTCGGTGCCGACCTTGGTGAACATCGGGAAGATCGCCTGAACCGCCTCCTCGAACACCTCGCGCTTGGTCTCCATGTCGCGGCCGAACGGCGTCAGCTCGGTGATGGAGGCACTCTCGCCCATGCCGAATTCGCATCTGCCGTTGCTGAGCAAATCAAGCACCGCGACCCGCTCGGCGACGCGCGCGGGATGGTTGGTCGTGAGCTGGAAAATGCCGTGGCCAAGCCGGATATTTTTGGTGCGCTGGCTGGCGGCGGCGAGAAAGGATTCCGGCGCGGGGGAGTGCGAATATTCTTCCAGGAAATGATGTTCGACCACCCAGGCGTAGTCATAGCCGAGCCGGTCGGCGGTCTCGAGTTGCGTCAGCGCATTTTGGTAGAGCCGGAGCTCATCGCCCTCTTCCCAGGGGCGCGGCAGTTGCAGCTCGTAAAAGATGCCGAATTTCATGACGCCTCCCAAGACGGTTTGTTCAAGGCCGTCTGTTGTTTTCGGGCAGTGTATTCTCCGCAAATCGCAAGTCTAGCCTTGGTCGCGAAATGGCAATTCCGCGTCACGGAAGTTGTCTTGCATGGAACGCGCGAATGGTTAGCTTTACAGTCCGTTGAGTCGCGGCCTTCCGCCCGCTCTTCTCTCCATCTGGACCCCATGACCATTTTTACGCCGCATCAGGATTCCGCGCTGAAGGCCGTCGCCGAATGGCTGAAGGCCAAGCCTGGCCGCAACGGCACGCCGCCGGTGTTCCGCCTGTTCGGCTATGCCGGCACCGGCAAGACCACATTGGCGCGGCACATCGCCGAGGGCGTCGACGGCGAGGTGAAATATGCCGCCTTCACCGGCAAGGCGGCGCTGGTGATGCGCAACAAGGGTTGCGACAATGCCTCCACCATCCACTCGCTGATCTATCGCGCCAAGGAATCCGGCGTCGAGCAGCCGAGCTTTGAATTGTGGGACGACGCGCCGGCTTCGAAGGCAAAGCTGATCGTGATCGACGAATGTTCGATGGTCGACGCCGAACTCGGCCGCGACCTGATGTCGTTCGACTGTCCTCTGCTCGTGCTCGGCGACCCCGCGCAGTTGCCGCCGATCCAGGGCGGCGGCTTCTTCACCAATTGCGATCCCGATGCGATGCTGACGGAGGTGCACCGGCAGGCGCAGGACGATCCGATCGTGCGGATGTCGATGGACATTCGCGAGGGCCGCGAGCTCGAAATCGGCCGCCACGGCGAGAGTGAAGTGGTGCCGCGCAGCGAGCTCGATCCCGACCGCGTCATGAGTGCCGACCAGGTGCTGGTCGGCCGCAACAACACCCGCCGCGCCTACAACATGCGGATACGGCAGAAGCAGAGCATCGAGGATCCCCTGCCGGTCGCCGGCGACAAGCTGGTCTGCCTGCGCAACAACCGCAAGAAGGGCCTGTTCAACGGCGGGCTATGGCGGGTGAAGTCGCGCACCCAACCGCGATCGAAATCACAGATATTGAGCATGCGACTGTCGCCCGACGAAGAGTTCGGCCACAAGGTCACCAAGGTCTCGGTGCGACACGATTGCTTCCAGGGCGGCATCGAGGCAATCCCGTGGGAGCAGCGCAAGCCCTATGACGAGTTCGACTATGGCTACGTGCTCACCGTGCACAAATCGCAGGGCTCGCAATGGGACGACGTCGTGCTGTTCGACGAGAGTTTTGCATTTCAGGACAGCCGGGCACGGTGGCTCTACACCGGCATCACGCGGGCGGCGAAGCGGCTGAGCGTGGTGGTGTGAGGATTTTGCCGTCATTGCGAGCGAAGCGAAGCAATCCATAGCGCCGCATGCGGCAGCATGGATTGCTTCGTCGCTGGCGCTTCTCGCAATGACGGGTGTGGCTACCTCCCCGCCACGAAGTAGAAATCCTCACGCCCCGGCAGCGAGCCGTAGGTGAACGGCTGTTGCGTGCGGTTGGTCGCCTTCCAGACATCATCACGGACGATGTCGAACAGCTTGCGTACCTCAACCTTCGGCTCCTTGATGACGCGCGCGAGGACAGTGGCAAATGGGCTGTTGAGGGAATCGCCGTCAAGCGCGGTCTCGCCGTGCTTGGCGGCGTAGACCACCATGAAGCCGGCTTCCGGCTCGATGTTGGAGAAGCCGCGGTTGACCAATTTTAGCGAAATCGTCCGCTGCATGGTCTTTTTCGAAGGGATTGTCGCGGCAGGCATCGAGCATCACCAGCCGCAGCTTTCGCGCGCCGGCGACCGCGGCGATCACCTGCTCGAGCGCGACCGCCTGCGTCTCCGCATCGCTGTCCGTCTTCAGCCTGGCATCGACCGGGATCAGGTAATTCACGCCGCCGATCTCCATGCCGTGACCGGCATAATAAACGACGGCCCAGTCCGCCTTTTCGGCCTCCAGGCCGAATTCGTGCAGGGCGGCGAAGAATTTGTCCCTGGTGAGATCGGGCGCCAGCGTCACCGTGGCAAAGCCGAGTTCGCGAAAGGTCGATGCGATCAGTTTGGCGTCGCGCGGCGGATTATCCAGCGGGGCGGCATTCTTGTAGGCGCCGTTACCGACGATCAGCGCGACCTTGCGCGGCCCCGCCGGTTGTGACGTCGACGGCGCGGCGGTGCCCAGCAAGGCTTCCAGCCGCTCCTTCGCGATCCCGCGCGCAAGCGTAGTATCGATGTCCTCGCGTCTTGCCGCGACGGCGTTGGCCGCCGAGCGATAGTCGGCGCGGGCGGCGGCAAGGTTGCGGCGTTTCTCGAAAAGCTGCCCGCGGCCGACATAGGCGCGGACGTAGTTCGGATTGATCTTGAGCACCTGGTTGTAGTCGTTGAGCGCGGCATCGAGGTTGCCCTTGCCGAGATAGGCATTGGCACGGCTGGTCAGCGCGTAAACGTTGCTCGGCGACTTGGCCAGCGCCGCATTGCAGTCAGCGAGCGCGTCATCGAACCTGCCCATGCTGGTGTAGGTAACGCACCGGTAGGCCGGAACATGGGGACCATCGGGATTGACCTTTTGCGCCTCGGCATAGTCGGCGAGCGAGGCCTCGTACAGCTTCATCAATCCTTGCAGGCGGCCCCGGTTGTAGTGGTGCAGATAGCGGCTCTGGTCATTGAAGATATGTTTGACCGCCAGGTTGAACTCATCGAGCGCCCGCTGCAGCTCTCCCCGGCGCATGAAGATGACGCCGCGGTTGTTGTAGGCACTGCCGAAGCTCGGGCGCAACTGCAGGCACAGATCGTAGTCGGCGAGCGCGCGCTCGTCGTCGCCCTTGTGGCTGTAGGCAATGCCGCGTGCGTTGATGACGTTGATATTCTGCGGCGCGATCTCGTGGGAGGCGGTGAACGCCGCGATCGCGCCGTCGTAATCGCGCTTCTTCACCAGGGCATCGCCGCGATACCAGAAGGCGGCTGCCCTGGAGGTCCCCGTGATCTTCTCGTCGGCAATCACGCTTTCGCAGGCGGCGAGCCGGGCAGCCGGTTCCGCCGAGTTATTTCGGCAGGTTTCGACATCGCCGGCAGCCCGCGCGGGGCCGGCGGCGACAAGCAAGACGAGACCCGGCAACAAGGCCCGCAACATCGGCGAACGCTCCGGCGCATGGATTTTTGGTCGCGGCGCGCGACCACCGATTCATTGTGGAAAGACAGGCCCGCACTGGTCAAGTGACGGAGATCACCCCTCCAAATACTTGGGCAGATGGTCCTATTCACGAACTCGTGTGGCGCACCCCGTAACAATCCGCAGCCATCGCCGTATGTTGGGCATCGGCGATAATTGAGCCGATTGCGAAACGCCGGTCTCGATCTAGACTGCATCAACCAACGCCGAAAGAGGAAACCATGTCCCCTCGCCATTTCAGCCGCCTGTCGCTCGCCGCTGCCGCCATCGGCACGCTGGCCGTCGCGGCCTTCGCCGCCGCGCCTTCGCGCGCCTCGGAAGCCGCCGTCGTCATTCCGGCCCCTGCCGTCGACGTTCAGGCTGCCGACGGCATCCAGACCGCCGTGATCGCCGGCGGCTGCTTCTGGGGCGTGCAGGGCGTGTACCAGCACACCGCCGGCGTGCTCAACGCGGTGAGCGGCTATTCCGGCGGCAGCAAGATGACCGCGAACTACACCATGATCGGCACCGGCACGACGGGACACGCCGAGGCGGTTGAGATCAAGTACGATCCGAAGAAGATCAGCTATGGCAAGATCCTGCAGATCTTCTTCTCGGTCGTGCACGACCCGACGCAATTGAACCGCCAGGGCCCGGACATCGGCACGCAATATCGCTCGGCGATCTTCACCACCAATGACGAGCAGAAGAAGGTGGCGGAGGCCTATATCGCCCAGCTCAACGCCGCCAAGGTCTACAAGAAGCCGATTGTGACCAAGGTCGGCCCGCTGCAGGCGTTCTATCCGGCGGAAGACTATCACCAGGACTACCTGACGCTGCACCCGAACCAGCCCTATATTGTCTTCAACGACATCCCGAAGATCGAGAATCTGAAGAAGATCTTTGCGGAGAACTACGTCGAGCAGCCGACGCTGGTGCGCAACGCGAAGGCTACCAATTAAGGAGGGCAAATGTCCGATACCAAGACATCCGGCAAGGTCGTCAAGAGCGAGGCCGAATGGCGCAAGGAACTGACGCCGATGCAGTACGCCGTGCTGCGCGAGAAGGCGACCGAGCGGCCGTTCTCGGGCGAATATGAGCACGAGCACCGCAAGGGCACCTATACCTGCGCCGGCTGCGGCCAGACGCTGTTCGAATCCGATGCCAAGTTCGATTCCGGATGCGGCTGGCCGAGCTTTACGCAGCCTGCAGTGGGCGGCCATATCGATGAAGAGCGCGATTTCAGCCACGGCATGATCCGCACCGAAGTGCTGTGCTCGAAATGCAATGGCCATCTCGGCCACGTCTTCAACGACGGCCCCGGCCCGACCGGCCTGCGCTACTGCATCAACTCGGCGGCGCTTAAGCTGCAGCCGAAATAAGCTCCGATCCGTTCCGGTCGACGAGACGAAGAAGTGACGACGTCGTCGCCATTCTCCGATGCGCAATTGCGCATCGGGGAATCTCAGGTGCGCAATTGCGCCCTATGGTTCGCGTCTTCGACGCGCCCCGGAATGACAGGTGTCCCCTCTCCATTTCGGTGGATCGACCAAGGACTCGCGGCCCGCGATATGCTTTGATCCGGGCCGCGGGCGTCGTTTTCCGCGGGCCTCGGGGGGAGCAAGCGATGTCGCTGGGAACGCTACTCGTCATCATCCTGATTATTTTCCTGCTGGGCGGCTTTTCCGGCCGTTTCGGCGGCTATGGCTATGGCGGGGGCCATTCCGCGATGGGGCTCGGTGGCGTGATTTTAATCGTGCTTCTCATCCTGCTCCTGCTCGGCAAGCTGTAAGCCAGGGAACCCATTGAAGTAACGGAACCCATTGAAATAACTTGATTTAATTTACGCATCCCGCAGCCATGCGTGGATTCATCATCACCCCCGATGTCGGGCTTCAGGGGTCGCATTTTCGTCAAAGAAGCTTATATTGGATAGCGAAATGACGTGCACGGCGTGGCCCGCCACTGTGGCCCACCGTCATCCAATCCCCATTGCTCATACGAAAAGAGCCGAAAAAGATTGAGGTCACCGTCCATGCGTCCATTCAGCTACAACACCGCCGCCGAACTGTTTCCCGCCGCGATCCGCAAGAAGAAGCGGGCCGGGTTTGCCTATCGGCGTTTTGGCACCGCGGCGGAAGCGGTTCGCTTCGCGATCGAGGAGCTGCCTGCGGACTCGCTGAATGGCGCCTATCTCCAGGTCGAGGAAGCCCGCTTTGACCAGAGCGGCATCCGCTCGCTCTATGAAAGCGAGGCGTTCCCGCTGCCGCGCCGTCCGCGCCCGGCCGCAACCGACGACAAGGCCGACGCGGCGTAAGGCTTCCACTTTCTCAAACAGCGCGCCCCCGGAAATCATTTCGGGGGCGTTTTTCTTTAGCGCGTTTCCTTAGCGCGGCTGCTTATCGAGCCAGCGCTTGAGCATGCGGACATTGCGTACGTTGGCGCGGAACATGACGTCGAAGGCGTCGCCCGCGACCGGCACCAGGCCAACCGCGCCGTCAACCGCAACATTGGCAAGCATCCGCGCCGTGATGTGCCAGGGGGCGCCAAGCGCGCGTGCCTCGCGCACCACCCACAGCGAAATCGCCGTCGTAATGATGTCGCCGACCACCGGGATCAGGCCGATCAGCCCGTCGATGCCGTAGCGGAAATTGGTGCCGGGCACGATGAAGGCGACATCCAGCAATTTGGCGATGGCATCGAGCCTCGCGATCCGCTGCTCGCGCGTCAACTCGCCGAACGGATTGGCGGCGGAATGACCGAAGTCGAACCGCATTCCCTCGAACCGCGTATGCAGGTTCGGCTCGGGAAGTTCGCGCCCCTCCTGGTCTATGACCGGCCCACGTCCGGGCGCGCGCGTCCGGGACGATGGTCCGGAACGCGAACGGGGCGGCGTAAAGATATCGTCGTCTGGCATGGCCATCAGATGGTAACGCGAATGCGAGGCGCAAGTTGCGTCATGCGGTCGCTGCTTTGCGTGGGTCGGATCCGAAAGGTCAGCGCTGTCATCCCGCCAACGGATCTGGAGTGGCGGGCACGACGCAGATGCGCCTTTGCTCGTGACGGGCTTTTCCTGACATCCCCGAACGAAGCATGATTCTAATATGCCTTGGTTGCGCGCGAGGCAGGTGGAATGCGCGCAGCGGGTCGACCCGCCATTGAGACGCCTTCGGACAAATCAACGGCACGAAGTGAAGACAGATGAAGAAATTCGTCCAGCTCGCAACTGGTTTGTTTCTCGCACTGGGAAGTGCGGCGATCGTAGCCTACGCGATCGCGCACCTCGCGCAACATAGCCTGGGCTTTCCCCGATCCATACTTCGAGAGCAGGCGCTGATCTGCGCGGCCATTCTCTTTGGCCTCGTCACGATCGAGTTCCTCGCAAGCCGAGAGAAATAGCAGGGTAGCCGACGATGAGGATCATAGACCTGGCTGTCGCCGTCATCTTCTTTATCGCGAGCGCCGGCGTGACCGCACTCCTGATGGCCGTGTTCATTCACTACGGATTGGGAGTCCCTCCGGCGGCATTGAGAATGAATGCCCTCATCTCGGCCGGCGCCCTCAGCGTTGTGCTCCTGGTAGCAATGGCGGGGGCTCACGAGAGCGAGGACTAGTTCGCGGACAACGGGAAACGGGGGCTGGAATGTTCAGTGGCAGGACAACCGATAATCGACCTTTGGCGTATTGCGTTCCATGCTCGGAAAGGACGCCGCACCGATACGAACGATGGGGCGTCAACCGACGTCTCACATCGAAAGCCATCTGCCTGGTCTGCAACAATGATTCGCGCGGCGGCGCGGGTCACAACAGCGCCGCCGAAATCGCATCCGCAAAAGTAGGCCCAGTGTGAGCATCACTGTGATTGACAGGTTTTTCCTGACGCGCCGGCACAGGATTGCACTCTAGGATGGCGGTCATTCGTGGGAGGCGCCGCGTGCGCAATCGGAACGAGGAGCAGGAAGGGTGGGTCGAACCAAACGCAAACTGATCAAGCTGTCTCGGGCCAAGCTGCTGCATGAGCGGGCCGTCTTTTGCAGATGTCTGGCGATTGGCGCGGCCGATCCAGGATTTGCCGAAAAACTTCAGATACTGGCCGACGAATATGAGGCCGAGGCCGCGCAGGCAGCACTACAAGCGAGCCCGCAGGCTGGACTCGGCGAGGCCCTCAACGCCCAGCCGCAGCATCAGACAGGTTGACGGATTCCAGTGCAGACCAATGAAGGTACGAAGGATTTCCTGCAAGATGGCAGGCTGGGGTGGTTCCTGACGGCTTTGTTCATCGTCCAGCCGTGCATAGCCCAGAAGCTCCATTCTTACGAACCGCTGATGATGGATCCATACTCCACCATCTACGTCGATGATGGCTCCTGTTCGGCTGGCAAGGTCTTGAAGGTACAGGGCGCAGCGAAGAATCATCGCCGGAAAAAGAGCTGCGTGCCGCTGAGTGATCTGCAGCCCGGCACGCGCTCCGGATCGGCAAAGTAGCCGACTGCGAGACAAAGCGCTCAGTTTGGAGCAGCGAGCCAGCCCCGCCTGATGCCGTAGCGGACGATATCCGCGCGGCTGTGCAGGCCCTTCTTTTCCGATGCTCGCGCCTTGTAGGTCTCGACGCTTTTGACGCTCACCTCCAGCTCGCCGGCGATTTGCTTGTTGCTGAACCCTTGAGCGACCAGCTTGAGCACATCCTCTTCGCGCCGGCTGAGTTCGCCGCCATCGCCGTTATCGGCCGACGTCAGTTCGGGAGCGCTCTTTGACGCCTTGTCGGCGATAGCGGGATCGAGGTAGATGGCGCCCTCGTTGACGGCCCTGATCGCGCGAAGCAGCTCGTCTCCGGCGGATCGCTTCAGGAGATATCCCCGTGCGCCAGCTTCGAGTGCCGGATGAATATAGGCGCGGTCTTCATGCACGGTCAGCGCAATGATCTTTACCGCCGGGCACCGCTTGCTCAGCCGGCGCGCGAGTTCCAGGCCGCTGATGTCGGGCAGCGAAAGGTCGATCACCGCAATGTCGGGGGAGCATTCGCAAATGGCTTTCAGTCCCGTTGTCCCCGTATTCGCCTCGCCGACGAGTTCGACCTCGGGCACGCCTTGTAACAGCGCGCGTATGCCGGCGAGCACGACCGGATGGTCATCGACAAGCGCGATGCGAATGGGCGTCATGCGCCGGTCTCCTGCACTTCCATCTCCTGCACTTCCAGGGGGATCTGGACAAAGATCGTGCTGCCTTTTCCTGGCGCGGATTCCACCGCGATCGTGCCGCCGAGCAGCGCGACGCGCTCCTTCATGCCGGAGAGGCCAAGTCCGGACGGTTGACCGCCGCCCATCGCATTGCGGTTGACGCTTTCCGGATCGAAGCCAACGCCGTCATCCTCGAGAACAAGCGCCAGCCCGTCCGATTTCTTCTCGAGCACGATACTGACCTTGCTGGCGCTGGCGTGCTTCAGGACGTTGGTCAATCCCTCCTGGACCAGTCGATACAGCACCGCCGCGACATCGGGAGGCAGCGAATTGTCCCGCCCGAACGTCTGGATATCGATGCGAACGCCATAACGCTCCTGCCACTCCGCGACGTAGGCTTCGATCGCCTTGAAGATTCCGAGGTCGTCGATCGCGGTCGGCCGCAGGTCCGACGCGGTGCGGTGAATGTCCCGGCCGATCTGCGCAGCAAGCTGTTCCAGCCATCGCACCTGCTCGGCGGCTGCTTCCGGGTTGCTGCCTTTCGCCAATCCCTGTTCAAGCGCCTTGAGGCCGAGCGACAATCCCGTCACCGTTTGGCCGATCTGATCGTGCAGTTCTCGCGAAATCCGGCGCTGCTCCTCTTCCTGGGCCGAAGCCAGGCGACGAAGCAAGTGAGAACGCTCGGCCTCCGCGCGCTTGAGGATATCGATGTCGGCAAGCACGCCATGAATCACATGACGCCGGTTAGGCGGACCTTCCGCCCTGCCTGCGGCACGCAACCAATATTCGCCGCGATCGTCGGATTGTACCGGAAATTCGACGCTGCCTGATTTGCCGCTTTCGAGACAAGCGCCGCCGAACGAGGCCAGAGCCGCGCGGTGCGCTGGTTCGAGCAACGCAAAGATCCGGTCCGCGGACCATCTGGTTTCGCCCGATCGGGCGCTCGGCAAACCCAGCAATGCGCCAAAGCGGCTGCAACCGCTGAACTCGTTTGCGGTCAGATCCCAGCGCCATGTACCGAGTTCGGCGGCATCGATGGCAAGCGCGCCGCGTTTTTCGCTGTCCAGCAGCGCTGCGGCCGACTGAAGCGCCTCCATGCGACGCCGCTGCGCGATCTCGCGGGCGATCACCAGTCCAAGCGCGATGGCGAGCCCGACACTCGCCGCCGTTCCTCCGAACAGCAGCCGCAACGAGCGGGATACGGGAGCATTCAGTTCAACGACTGGAACGCCCACGTGGACCGACCATCCTTCCGTTCCCGCCAAGCCGCGATGGACGGTTTCGACATCCATTCCCTCCCGTGTCTGGGTGCGCAGCGAATTCGAGCCGCCGCGGGCAATGGCTTCCTGCACCGCGGGCGTCTTTGCGCTTGCACTGACGGCTCCGGCATCAGGCGTTCGCGCGACAATCTCGTCCTTGGCGTCAATGACGGTGCCGGCCCATCCGGCGGGCAGACCGGCCTGACCAAGAATGGTACCGATCTGATCGGGCAACAGCCCGACGGTCAGGACGTAGCGAAGTTCGCCCTCTCGAACAACCGGCACACGCAGTGCCACGAGCCGCTTGCCGATGGAGGCCTGGTACGGCCCCAGCCCGCCAAGGACCGGCTTACGTGTGCGGAGCACGGCGTCGAAGCTTTCGCTGTCAGTCACCGGCCCGAGCGGCGCGCCGAGCGGCCGCAATACGTTGAGGACCTGTTCCTGGTCCGGCTTGGTCAGGAAGGCAGTCTCCCACAGCGGACGGGCGGCGACTATTCGTTTCGCCTCGCGATAGAAGTCGCCCAAATTGCCATCGTCGAGCGCGGCCGAGCTTGCAAGCGTCTCCGCGACCTGTATTTCGTGGGCAATTTCGCCCTCGATCCGGTGCGCCACTTGCGTCAGCGCCTCGGTGGCGGCTTGGCGGGCGTAGCTCCGTTCCTGGTCGGCGGTGATATAGGCCATCCATCCCCCGAGCAGCAGGACCGGAATGGCGGCCGTCAGAACCAGCGCGGTGAAAAGCCAGACGGCTTCCTTGCTTCGGCCCGAACCGGAGGAGAGCCTGTTACTTAACTCCGCGATCATGGACGCGCGCATGCTGGTTCGCCGCCGAAAACTGACAACGCCGTGGGCTCCCTTTACGTTGCATTCCCCGATCGGACCAGCCTGACATTCGTCTGCCAAGCGTCAACTTGACGGCTGAGGTCAGGTAATTCCTGACGTTCGGCCGGCGGAACGAACATGGCGCGCGGGGGTGAATTACGTCGAATGCACTGGCTGCGGCTCGTCCACGTATCGGTGCGCGAGCCACGACGCCAGCACCGCAGGCACCATGGCGACCATGCCGTAGAGCAGAAACTGCACCACGCCGGTATCCGGTCCGCGCGAACCATAAAGCAGTTCTGACGCAGCAAATCCGATGGCGCCCACGATCAGGATTCGCGCCATGAAAGGAATGCGCTTGACGTGACAGAGAATGTCGTCGATGGCGCCAATCATCAGCGCAGGCACGATGCCGAACAGATAGCTGTATTGCAGCGTCTTGGCGAACGCGCCAAGGAATTTCCCGATCTCCGACCAGTTGGTATCGGTCCAGTAGCCCGAGGCCACCGTGGTCGCGAACAGCATCAGGAATCCGCCGACGAACGGGCCGATAGCTCCGAAGATCAGATAGCGTTTCATGGAACTGCCTCCTGGCGCTGGTTACCCAATACAGCAGCTCAAGGGCCAAGTAAATTTGTCCGGTCCACCTTCCCGTTGCGCGAGAATTGCCGATAGCACCAGCATCTCAATCCGGCTGCGCCGAGGGGCGGATGAATGAATGTTCAGCAATATGAAAACGGCTGGACGCAAGCCTGAGGCAACTTCCACACGCTTTCGGACTTATTGCGAATGGGAAAAAGTGGCAGATGTGGACGGGAGCCTTAGCCTGTAACGGCCGGTCGGTTGGAAAGTTGTCAGGCCAGCAGGTTCCCGCTCGCAGATGGCGCTGAGGCCTGCGATCGCGAACTGCCGAGATTTGGAGCGCGTGAAGCGGCATTGCCGCAATGCAAGAACTCTAGAAGAACCACCGAGGCGACTTCGATGTCCACGCTCACTTCCGCCGTTCAACGGTCCACTCTCGGGCTTCATACGCTCGAACAGTACGAGCCGCTCATCGGCGCTGCGACGGTCGAACGCATCGCGGCGAAGGCGGATCGGGTGCGCACGATGCGCGTCGCCCATATCAGTTCGACATTCTACGGCGGAGGCGTCACCGAACTGCTCACACCGCTCACGCTTATGATGAATGCGACCGGCATCGAAACCGACTGGCATTTGATTCAGGGAACGCCGGGCTTCTTTGGCTGCACGAAGAAACTGCACAATACGCTGCAGGGCACCAGCCTGGAGTTTTCCGACGCTGAAAAGACGATCTACGAAGAGGTCGTGTTCGAAAATGCCACGCGGCTTCATCTTGACGACTGCGACGCCGTCATCGTGCATGATCCTCAGCCTCTGCCACTCATCACGCATTTTTCCGATCGGGAAATGCCGTGGCTCTGGCAATGTCACGTCGATCTGTCGTCGCCACACGCCTCGGTATGGACCTATCTACGCCAGTTCATCGAACAATATAACGCAACGATCTTTTCGCTGCCCGAATACGGCCAGGATCTCCAGGTCGGTCAGCATTTCGTCACCCCGGCGATTGATCCGTTCTCGGCGAAGAACCGGGAGATGTCCGACCGCGAGAGACGGGAATTCCTCGGCAACTATAAAATTCCGACAGATCGTCCCTTGGTAACGCAGATTTCCAGGTTCGATCGGTGGAAAGACCCGATGGGCGTGATTGAGGCTTTCCGCAAGGCGAGAGAGCAGGTCGACTGCACGCTCGTGCTCGTCGGCAATAATGCCTCTGACGATCCCGAGGGCGGACAAATCCTCGAGACGATCGAGAGCGTCGCCGATGAAGGCATCATTGTTCTCAGCGTCGACGATCCAACCCTGGTGAACGCACTGCAGCGCTCTGCCGCCGTGGTCCTGCAGAAGTCGATCCGCGAAGGCTTTGGTCTCACGGTCGCCGAGGCAATGTGGAAGGGCGCCGCCGTCATCGGCGGCGACGTCGAGGCATTCGGCACCAGATCAAGGACGGATGGAACGGATTTCTGGTGAGCACGCCCGATCAGGCGGCGGCGAGAATGGTCGAGCTCTTGAGGAATCGAATTTGCGGGAGGAGCTCGGTGCGCGTGCGAAAGAAAGCGTACGGCAGAACTTTCTGATGAGCCGACTATTAGAGGATTGGCTCGACCTGCTGTCCAAATACGAACGGCCGGTGGTTTGACGGTTTGGTTCGATCTCGATGGTAGAAAGCCCATGCGGATTGCCCAGATAGCGCCTCTGGCCGAAAGCGTCCCTCCCAAGCTTTACGGCGGCACCGAGCGCGTGGTGGCGTGGCTGATCGATGAGCTGGTGAGCCTCGGACATGAGGTGACATTGTTTGCCAGCGGGGACTCGGCAACGTCAGCCCGGCTTCATGCGGTTTGGCCTCGGGCGCTTCGCCTTGGCCGCCCGCGGACCGACCCGATGGTTGCCCAGACGGCGTTATTGGAAGCGGTAGCCCGCAATGCGACCGAGTTCGATATCATTCACGCGCATATCGATTGGCTGCACCTGCCACTCCTGAGCCGGCTCGGCGTTCCGTTTCTAACCACCTGCCACGGGCGCATGGACTTGCCTGGCTTTCCGGACGTGGTCCGCAGCTTTCCCGACGCGCCGTTCGTTTCGATATCGGACAATCAGCGCGTTGACCTGAGCGAGGCCAATTGGATCGGCACCATTTACCATGGCTTGCCGGCCGACCTGTTTCGACCTTCGTTCGAGGCCGGCTCCTACCTTGCCTTCCTGGGCCGGCTGACGGCGGAGAAAGGACCGGAAGCCGCCATCCGGATCGCGCGCGCTGCCAAAATGCCGCTTCGTATCGCCGCAAAGGTCCCGCGCGGCGATAGAAGCTACTTCAAGGAACAGCTCGAGCCGCAGATCGATGGCGAGCAGGTGCAGCTCACGGGTGAGGTCAATG
Source organism: Bradyrhizobium sp. RDI18 (assembly GCF_043203335.1). Classification (NCBI taxonomy): domain Bacteria; kingdom Pseudomonadati; phylum Pseudomonadota; class Alphaproteobacteria; order Hyphomicrobiales; family Nitrobacteraceae; genus Bradyrhizobium; species Bradyrhizobium sp. RDI18. The sequence continues at coordinate 3,860,301 of NZ_JBICRN010000008.1, forward strand.
ATGACGCGAAGCGGCAATTTCTGGCAGGCGCTGCGGCGCTGTTGTTTCCCATCGATTGGCCGGAGCCGTTCGGGCTCGTCATGATCGAGGCCATGGCGTGCGGCACGCCCGTCATCGCGTTCAGGTCAGGCTCGGTGCCCGAAGTCATCGACAACGGCATTACCGGGTTTGTCGTAGCGGATGAAACAGAAGCGGTCGAAGCGATCGGAAGGCTCGCCGAACTCGATCGAAGCCAGGTGCGCGGGCATTTCGAGAAGAGGTTCACCGCCAGGCGCATGGCGGAAGAATATCTTCGCCATTACACAGCACTGGCTCGCGACCGCGCCAATGAAGCCATTCCGGCATGAGGCGGTGCTGGTGGATATGGACGAGCTACATGCGAACCCGACGTGCTCGTCGTCTGTAAGCTACCTTCGGCCGGCCGCCGCTACAGCCGCCACGGGCTCGCTCTTCTTCCCAAGGATCCGGTCGGAGCCGAAACGAATGGTCCACTGCGCCACCGACAGCAGTAGCGATTCATAGATCGCCACGCACTGCTCGAGTTCCCGGTCGGTGGATGGCGGACAGTTCGGACGGTTGCGGACGATCATCGTCGTTGTCGACCAGCTCAGCAGCGCCGCCTTGCACGCGACGATCAGGCCGTATACCCGGTCGGGCTCGAGCAAGGGTTCGATGGCCTCGATCTTGACGTCGGCCTTCAGGGCGAGCGCTGCGACGACGTGGGTGTATTCACCCCGCACCGCAAACCGGTTCACGATCAGATCGTTGAGCTTGCCCGTGCGATTGAGCGCGACGACTTCGCTTTGCGCCTGGCTATAATCAATCGCCTTCCGGGCCGCGTCGCCCTGTCCGGCAGCCCCGGCAGAACCTTGGGTTTTCTTCCGCGCAACAGGTCGCGACGCCGTCAAGAACCGCGCGCGGACCACGTCGGCAACTTTGCCCAGAAGCTCCCGAAGCAGACTGCCGGGAATGTCCAATCGAAGCCCGAGCTTTTCCGCGAGGACTTCGTCACGCTCGGCCCGCCCCACCAGCGTCGCGTAACCGCATTCGGAGAAACGCGCGCCGGCGTTGCGCGCGAGCGCGTTTGAGACGTGGACGTCGCCAAATCGCATCAGCGCGTCGGTCAGGGCCTCATTGAGGATCTTTCTGTCCGATATTGCCAGCAAATGCTGCTGGCTGCGGCTTTTGACGATTTCAAGGAGGTCGGCTTCGGACAGGCAGTTGGAGCATCGGAGAACCGGTGCCGCCAGCAAGTGGTTTTCGTGAAATGCAAGCTTGCGGATGGTCTGGCGCGGGGCGCGGTCGATGGTGGAAAGGGCCTCGCTGAGCTGGACCACGGTTTTCGCGTCCACCCGCTCGATCAGGTGGGCGAGAACGCCATCGACGGCAGCGATCTGCGATTCACCGAGACGATCGACATTGGACAGGAACAGGTCCGTCACTTCCCCGAAAATCCGGGCATCGTGCTCGGGCCCCTCCTTTTCGGCGCCATTCAATTCCGCGCGCAAATTCGGCGATGCAGCCGGCATGGCTATGCCGCCTCCGGCCGGGTCGTGCCAGCTCGCCGCGTCACCTTACGGTCCACCGCACGGATGGCCGGCATCTTCGTGAATCCATCGGCAGCGGCATGAACGCGCATTTGAGTGCCATTCGACAGGCTGGTCTCGGCAGCCTTTTTCACTTCAACGACAGCAATGAGGCGGGTGCGAGCAATATCCGCTGATCGTACTCAGCCTTCCCTAACGGGTGGTTGTTGCGGAACGCTGATTTTGCGCATTTTTACGGAGTTTTGGGCAGGTGAAGGCAGGCCCGGCCATCTGCCGGGCGTTGGGGCCCAAGCAGCATCGGCTCTGGCAGACCTCACCGGGATAACCGAAGTCGTGGTTGCCGTTCGCCGGCCTGTTCGATCACGACGGCGTCCGGAAGACCCGCATCTGTTCCTTCTCCGGAACCATCAGGCTGGACACACAACAAGCGCAGCGCAAAACCGAGTCGTTCTCGCTTTCGCGCTTCGCTCGACGTGGCGCGCACGCAACAGTCTTGAGAAGTGTTGGCGTGAGCCATTGCAGCTTCGCAGCGAGCCATTGCAGCTTCGCGGCATTGGCGCATAATTCGCTTGGGGCCGCGCAGCACTTTTTCGATTCGGACATCGGCAGAAATCGAGCAACCACACCGGGTGAGTTCCCGGTGATGGACGACGTGTGCGGCAGCGCAAACCGCGTGCAGCGCCCCCAATGAAGAGCGGCCAGCACCGCACGCAACCCTGCACGCAACCCTTGGGGAACGGCTCAATGACTATCCATCGTACAAGCAAGATCGCGCTTCTCTTCGCCATCGCCTTTGCGGCGACCGCACTTTCCGCACGCCCAAGCCTCGCCTTCTCGGAGGCGCAGCAGATGTGCACCGGCGATGCCATGCGGCTATGCGGCCATGAAGTCCCTAACGTCCAGCGAGATCACCGCCTGCATGGTCAGGAACCGCGCGCATGTCAGCCCGGGCTGCCGCGCCGTGATGGAGCGCGAAGGCGCCGCACGGCGACGAGCCGCCGCCTCCCAGTGACCGGTCGCTTCAGTTGACGACGAATGCAAAACGGCCTCAGCGGGAGCAATGCTGAGGCCGTATCACGTTGGAATCTTCGGCTACGCCGCGACGATCGATTTCCTGGCGAGATCACCTCGAGCTCAGGAGCGCATCTTGAGCTCGCAACAGCTACTCCCCCACAGCGCGAAGGCGTCGTTGAACGCGCGTTCGCCCGGTGAGCCCTTTTCGATCGCGATGATGGCGCGGCGCTGGTTGACGTAGACCAGCGGCACGTCGAACCAGGAGCGCTCCTTGAGGAGCTGCAAGTTGCGGGCGCGGTCGGAATCGACATTGGAGAGGCCGACCAGGAAGAAGCCGTCGGTCACTTTCACGGCGAGACCAGCCAGCGGCGTGCCGCGCGCCTGCTCGTTGGACTTCATCAAAATGCCCGGCACGTTGCCGACGCCGCCGCCGGAAAAATCCTGCGGCAGGATGAAGGTCAATTCCGCGGTGTGGCTCGCCGGCAGCGAGGTATCGGTGTTACGGCGGAACGACATCGTCATCTTGAACTTGCGGTCGGGAATCTCGATGTCGGCGCGCACGGCAACGTCCGGCTTCTGATTGCCGGTCGCCTTGATCGGTTCGGTGCGCCAGATCACCGAGCCGACATATTGCTTGCCCTTGGGATCGGACGGATCCTCGTCATACAGCACGACGCGCTGCGCCACGGGTGCCACGTTCTCGCTCGACGACGGCTGGCCAACGCGGTCGGAATCTTCGGGCGCGACTGCGGCGCGGCCGGATCCTTCGGCGCTTCCACCACAGATGAGGATTTGAACAGGCCGCTCACGGCTGTCACGACCGACTTGCCCCAGAGGATGCCGGCGCCGACCAGAATGAGCACGATGCCGACCGCAATGGCGCTCTTGAACGGAAATGCCGCGCCTGCGCGCTTCTTCGGCGGCTCGCGGTCGCGGTCCTGCGACAGCCGCGGACGGTCGCGCAGCGGCGGCGGCGCGTAGCGGTCGGCTTCCGCCTGCGATTCGTCATACGAATACGGCACCTCGGGATCGGCGCCGCGGTCTTCCATGCTCGGCTCAAGCCGGTCGAATTCCGGCGAGGGCGACGGCACGTTGGCATAGGTCTTCCGCGCGTTGCGGTTGGCTTGCGCCGCGGCACGGCCAAGATCGTCGGCGTCGGCTGCGATGTCGCGGAAGCCGCGCATGCCGGGCGGCTGTGGTGGCGTCGGCGGACCACCATTGTCCGGGCCGCGACGGGGGCCGCGCTCGCGAGGCGGCGGTGGCGGCAGGCCAGCATCCTGCGTCGGAATCTGCGGCGGCTGCGGGCGCGGCGCGCCGGGCGGTGGCGCATCGGCGCGCAGATTGCGCGGCGGGCGTGGCTCCTCGCCAAGCGGTGGACGGCCATCGCGCGAGGGGCCTTGAGAAGGCGGACGCGGGCGCGGCGTACCCGGCGGCGCGGCAGCCGCTTCCGGTGGGCGGGCATTGGCGCGGCGGAAGGCATCGCCGCCGCGCGCAGCCGCGCCACCGCCGGGCCGCGAAGCCTCGCGGGCGCGCTGGGCGGCTTCCGATTCGACCTTGCGCACGGCCTCTTCCAGCGACAGCCGCTCGCGGGTGATTTCGGATTCGGAAAGCGGCGGCTGAACGCTGCGCAACTGCGCAATCAGCGCGGTGCGCGCCCGCTCATAGAGCGCACGGCGGCTCTCACCTGGAGCATTGGGGTCCAGGCCGGCGATAGCGCGTGCGATCAGCGGGTAATAATCAGCCATTTCTCTTCAATACTGCAGCCCCGGCGGTAACATCCCGTTAAGCCTCAAACGGGTTCTGCACCAGGATAGTATCCTCGCGTTCGGGGCTGGTGGAAAGCAATGCGATCGGACAACCCACGAGTTCCTCTACCCGGCGGACATATTTAATGGCCTGGGCCGGCAGATCCGCCCAGGAGCGGGCATTGGCGGTCGGCTCTTTCCAGCCCTCGATGGTTTCGTAGACCGGCACCACCCGGGCCTGGGCGCCCTCGCCCGCCGGCAGATGGTCGATTTCCTTGCCGTCCAGCATATAGCCGGTGCAGACCTCGATGGTGTCGAAGCCGTCGAGAATATCGAGCTTTGTAAGCGCCAGACCCGTGATGCCGCAAGTGCGGACTGTCTGCCGCACCAGGGCGGCGTCGAACCAGCCGCAGCGGCGCGGGCGGCCGGTATTGGTGCCGAACTCGCGGCCCCGCTCGCCGATCTTGCGGCCGATCTCGTTGTCCTGCTCGGTCGGGAACGGGCCCTGGCCGACGCGGGTCGTATAGGCCTTGCAGATGCCGAGCACGTAGCCGACCGCACTCGCGCCCATGCCGGTGCCGGTCGCCGCTTGCGCCGCCACCGTGTTGGACGAGGTGACGTAGGGATAGGTGCCGTGATCGACATCGAGCAGCGCACCCTGCGCGCCTTCAAACAGGATGCGCTTGCCCTCGCGACGCTTGAGATCCAGCAGCCGCCACACCGTCTCCGCATAGGGCAACAGCTTGGGCGCCAGCGCAGTAAGCTCTTTCAGAATGCCGTTGCCGTCGATCTCCTCGAGATTGAGCCCGCGGCGCAGCGCGTTGTGATGCGCCAGCAGCCGGTCGATCTTGTGCGGCAGCGTGTCGAGGTCGGCCAAGTCCATCAGGCGAATCGCGCGGCGGCCGACCTTGTCCTCATAGGCCGGGCCGATGCCGCGGCGCGTGGTACCGATCGCGGTGGCCGTGTTGGCGGATTCGCGGAGCGCATCGAGCTCGCGGTGCAGCGGCAGGATCAACGTGACGTTCTCGGCAATGCGCAGGTTTTCCGGACCGACGGCGACGCCCTGGCCCCTCAGCCGCACCACCTCGTCGAGGAAGGCTTGCGGATCGAACACCACGCCATTGCCGATCACGGCAAGCTTCGACGGCCGCAGCACGCCGGACGGCAGCAGCGCGAGCTTGTAGGTCTCGCCATTGATGACGAGCGTGTGACCGGCATTATGGCCGCCCTGGAAGCGCACGACGATATCGGCCTGCTCCGACAACCAGTCGACGATCTTGCCCTTCCCCTCGTCGCCCCACTGGGCGCCGACGACGACAACATTGGCCATTTTTAAGGTGTTCCCTGCAAATCTCTTGGTTCCAGCATGATTTCACCGGCGAACCGGTACTTGTGTTTCCGGACCATGCTCTAAGCTCACCCAGCCAAAAATCACGGCCGGGGCCGCTCGCGTGCAGGGCGCCCCACCGGATAAAGGAAGCGGCCGATCTAGGCAAGCAAGAAGGCGGCTTTAAGGGGGCCTTAGAAGGGCTCCAACCCATTGATATCCCCGTAAAATCCTGGGCCTCCCGGCCTGGCACGGGCGAGAAAGGCATTAATGTTCGGCAATGATGGAATGGCCATGTCCAAAACCACCCGTGCGACGCTAGCACTGGAAAAACTCGGCGTGAAATTCGCCCTGCACGCTTACGACTACGACCCCGATGCAGCGAGCATCGGGCTGCAGGCGGCGAAAGCGCTCGGCGTGCTGCCCGCGCGCGTGCTGAAGACACTGATGGCCGAGGTCGACGGCAAGCCGGTCTGCGCCGTGGTGCCGTCGGACTGCGAGGTCAGCATGAAAAAGCTCGCGACCGCGTTCGGCGCCAAGGCGGCGAAGATGATGCGGCCGGCGGATGCCGAACGGCTGACCGGTTATCATGTCGGCGGCATCTCGCCGTTCGGACAGAAGAAGCGCGTGCCGGTCGCGATCGAAGAAGCCGCGCTCGGCCATACCAGCGTATTCCTCAATGGCGGCCAGCGCGGCCTGCAGGTCGAACTCGATCCCAACGACGCCGTGAAGGCTGCGGGCGCAATCGCGCGCGCGCTCGTGGCGTGAGCGGCCTTCGCCGCGGCGGGGGCCCTATTTGGTGAGTTTGGGCTGCGTCTGCGCCCACAGCATCGCCTCGATGATGGCCTGGCGCAGTTTCGGGCGCTGCTCTTCATCGCATTCGATGAACGCCAGAATGGAATTGGCGCGAACGGCAAACTGGTGACGTGTTTCGGCTTCGGCTTCTTCGGCCGACATCGGCTTGTTCAAGGAATGACCCATCATCTGCAATCTGCAAAAATTCGATGTCACGGACAGACGAAACGCTTGAGAGCGGAATAGCCTGCAAACCGCGGTCCCAACGATCGAACGAACGCTTAATACTGGAAGCAGCCCGGAATAACTCACTGCATGCGCCCCCGAAAAACAAACCAAGGTTGGGTCACATGAATCAATCGTCCTTTGATTGCATATTTGCCTGCCCGCTGGCAACCCCGAACAGCCAGCAAGACGCGCTGCATGGTCGCGATGCATCTGCACCATTGATGGGCGGCGCAAATCGGTGTCTGTGACCGGGGCCGGGCCACATTCCGGCCCGGCGTCGATCGCCGGGCGGGCCGCAGCACCATGAACCGGTCCTTCGAATGTCGGCTACCGAACAGACTTCACCCGCACGATCCGGGAACTGGCTCGCCAATCAGCCTTATCTGCTGCTCAGCATCACCGCGCTGTGCTGGGCCGGCAACGCCATCGTCGGGCGGCTGGCCGCCGGCCACATTCCGCCGGTGACACTGTCGTTCCTGCGCTGGTCGTTCGCGTTCCTGATCATCCTGCCGTTTGCCTGGAAGCATCTCGTCAAGGACTGGGCTGCGATCCGCGGCCGGCTCGGCATCATGGTCGTGCTCTCGATCACCGGCATCGGCGCCTTCAACACGCTGCAATACTGGGCGCTCGAGCACACCCAGGCGCTGAACACGCTGTTGTTGCAGTCGGCGGGACCGCTGGTGGTCGCGGTGTGGTCGCTCGTGCTGCTCGGCGTGCGGCTGACGCTGGCGCAGGCGGCCGGCGTCCTGCTCTCGATGGCCGGCGTGCTGGTGATCATCCTGCACGGCGATCTCACAACGCTGTCGAAGATCGACTTCAATGTCGGCGACCTGATTTTCCTGGTCGCGCTCGCGATCTTCGGGGTCTATTCGGTGCTGTCGCTGAAGCGCCCCGACATTCATGGTCTGTCGTTCGTCGCCTTCACCTTCGGGGCCGGCGCGGCCTGTCTGATTCCGTTGTTCATCTGGGAATTGTTCGCGCGGCCGCTGATGCAGATCGACGCGGCGAACCTCTTGACGCTCGCCTACGTCGCCCTGTTCCCCTCGACGATCGCCTATCTCTGCTTCAATCGCGGCGTGCAGATGATCGGCGCCAACCGCGCAGCTCCATTCTTTCACGTGGTACCGGTGTTCGGCACCGTCATGTCGATCATCTTCCTCGGCGAGCATCCGCAGGCGTTCCACTTCATCGGCTTTGCGCTCGTGCTGACGGGGGTGTTTGTCGCGTCACGAAAGCCTCAAACTGCCTAGAACGTGCACTACGGCCGACACACGTCTTGAGCGCAGGTGGATGCCCGCAAATGACCCGAATGCGAAGTCCGGTGGGCTCTGAGATTGTCGGCTTGTAGGGGTAGGCCGGAAGCGACTGTCCGACTTTCCGAACGGCGCTTTTGCCCCAAAGCCGGCTGTTTCGGTGACGTCGCCTCTTGGCCCGACGCCAATCATGGGTCAACGTCGGGGCCGCGGATTGACATTTCTCTCTGCGGGGAGATTGCATGGCGCGCGCAGCTTGCTGTACGGACCTCGTCATGAAGCTTATTGCGCACCGTGGATGGTCCGCGGGTCCGGGTGAGAACTCGCTCGCGGCGTTCGCACGTGCCGCCCGTGACGGCAGAATATCTGGCGTCGAATTCGACGTCTGCCTTGCAGCGGATTCCGACACATTGGTGGTGTCACACGACCCGCCGCCTCATGTCGAGAATGCGCTTACCCTCGATGCGGCACTGTCGCTTCTTTCACCAACTGACCTTGACCTGTTTGTGGAGGTGAAGGAGACGGGACTTGCCTCTAGAGTCATCGAGAGGCTGGTTGCCAGCAACGTAGCCCGTCGCTCAGTCGTATTTGCCTTTGCCGCCGTCGCAAGATCCTTTCCGTGGGAGGGTGCGCGACCGGTGCGCCTGGGCATCATCGTTAAATACCCGTGGAACCTGAATCGTGCGGTGCGCAGGTATGCGCCGGATGTCCTCCTGCTCGGCTGGGACGCGCGCGCTTGGACGCGAGTCGCTTTTCGCGCCTGGTGGTCCGTTTTTTCACTTGAGCAGCTTGCGCGACGCCACCACGTGCCGGTTGTGGTAGGAATCGTGCAACGCATGGACGACCTTCATTGGCTCTCGCGGCAGCGCCTCTACGGGGTGGTTGCCGACATCGGTCGCACTATCGGCCGCAGCGCCAGACCTGATTAGGCCGGCGTTCGTCGCCCGTGAACCATTCGAAAGCGGCTGACAAATCGGCCTGATCTGGCGTGGGAAACCGGCTCTTCCGGTAACGTCGTCTTCTGGCCCCAAGCCCGACATGCCGGCAGGCTGTGCCAATGTCTGCTCCCGAGGGAAAGGCGGAATCGCAACCCTGTATCGGTACAGCCGATTTATGGGCACACGTCGCAGTTCCGGGTGGTTCGCGGCGGTGACTTGGCGTCATAAAACCGTTATCTGTTTGGCCCGCTTCGTTTAGGCATTTCGATGAAAGTCCGCGCCAGCAATCTGATGATCGGCACCCTGACCCTGGCCCTGATCGCCGGGTCGCTCGGTGCGTGGCTCAGCTATCAGAGGCTCGCCGGGATCAAGCAGAAGGTGCCGTTCCGCGTGATCTTCGAAGGCTCGGCCTCCGGCCTGCGCAACGGCGGCAGCGTGAATTTCGCCGGCATCCGGATCGGCGAAGTGGTGTCGCTGAAGCTCGACCATCCGCGCCGCGTGGTCGCGCTCACCATGATCGACGGCAATACACCGGTGAAGAGCGACACCCAGGTCGGCCTCGAATTTCAGGGACTGACGGGAATCGCCGCGATCTCGTTCACCGGCGGCTCCGATGAGGCGCCGCCGCCGTCCAAGGGCGCGGACGGCATTCCGGAGCTCACCGCCGATCCGGAAGGAACGCTCAACACCCAGGAAAAAATCCGCGTGGCGCTGCGCAACGTCGACCGCGTGGTTGCCGACAACGAAGTGGCGATCAAGGATACCTTGCGGAATTTCGAGACGTTCACCGCCTCGCTTTCACATAATGGCGCAAAGATCACGTCCATCATCGCGACCGCCGAATCCGGCATCGGCGCAGTCGACGGCGCAATGGACAAGACCAGGGATTTCCTCGGCAGCCTCGCCAGCGACAAATATGGCGGCGAACTGCTGCCTACCGTGATTTCGCTGCGCGAGCTGATCGAAAGTTTCGACAAGAAGTCCGGGCGGGTGATCGCCGAGACGCGAAAAATGCTCGGCGACGTCAGCGAATCCGTCAACAAGGCCGGCCAGAAATTTGGCGGGCCGCCTCCTCGCCGCTAAGCTGCCGTTCGCATAACAACCAAAAAATGGAACGCCCCGACGTGCTCGACAAATCCGCAAGCTTGACTGCGCCGCCTCCGACCGTGACCCGCACCGGGAGCGCAGTGCCGCGGGCTTTGCAAAAATATCTTTCGCTCGACGATTTCGAACCCGTGGCGCGGCGGCGCATTCCAAAATTTCTCTACGGCTATATTTCCGGTGGCGCCGAGACCGATGCCGCGCTGCGCGACAACCGCAAAGCCTTCGACGAATACGGTTTCGTGCCGCGCGTGCTGAACGACGTCTCCGGCCGCGACCAGACCACGACGCTGTTCGGCAAGGCCTACGCGGCGCCGTTCGGCATTCCGCCGATGGGCTCTTCGGCGCTATGCGCCTACCGCGGCGACATCGTGCTGACGCAGGCCGCCAGGTGCGAGAACGTTCCGATGATCTTGAGCGCCTCCTCGCTGATCACGCTGGAGGATGTCCGCGCCGCCAATCAGGCCGCGTGGTATCAGGCCTATCTCGCCGGCTTGCCCGAGCGGATCGAGCCGCTGGTCGATCGCGTGGCGGCGGCCGGCTACGACACCTTCGTCGTCACCGCCGACGTGCCGGTGCCGCCGAACCGCGAGAACAACATCCGCAATGGTTTTCAGGTGCCACTTGCGATCACGCCGCGCGTGTTCTGGGACACGGTCACGCATCCGCACTGGCTGTTCGGCACTTGGGCGCGCACCGTGATGAACCACGGCATGCCGCATTTCGAGAACATGGACGCGCAGCGCGGCCCGCCGGTGCTGGCGAAAAACCTGATGCGCAACATCGGCGCCCGCGACCAGCTCGCCTGGAAGCATGTCGAATTGATCCGCAAGAAGTGGAAGGGCAAGCTCGTCATCAAGGGCCTGGTCTCGCCGGCCGATGCTAGAATCGCGCGCGAGAGCGGCGTCGACGGCGTGATGCTCTCCAACCATGGCGGCCGCCAGCTCGATTACACGATCTCCGGCCTGCGCACGCTGCCGGAGATCGCGGCTGAAGCCAAGGGCATGACGATCATGGTCGATGGCGGCATCCGCCGCGGCACCGACGTGATCAAGGCGCTCGCGCTCGGCGCCCATTTCGTCTGGGTCGGCCGCCCCTTCCTCTATGCCGCGATCGCCGGCGGCCAAGCCGGCGTGCAGCGCGCGATCCGGCTTCTGAAAGCCGAGATCGACCGCGACCTCGCGCTATTGGGCATCCGCTCGATCAGCGAGATCACGCCGGATCTGGTGCGGAAATTCTAGCCCGATTCTGATTAAAGGGCGTGAATAACCCATAAATTCAGACTGGTCAGTGGACGTCCGCTTAGGCGCGCAGTCCGGACTCAAGTCAGACATCGCCGGGTCCGGAAAGTGCCCGGAAGCAGACCTAGCGCTCTCGCACATTCGCTATGGGTCGAGCGCAGGCTGCGGCAAATGCCGGCCCAGTCGACATCGAGCCGGAGCACAAACCGGCCCGGCTACTCTGGCTCAGAGCCATGGACACCGAAGCGGCGCGAGCGCTACCGGAAGCCGAGGCCAGGCAAGAAGAAGATTATGACGCTTTCCGTGATCACACGCGCGGCGCGGAACGGTCGAATTTAGCGCAGAGCGCATTAGGCGATCCGCAGCAATAATATAAGTGCCGATTATCTTCTTTGGAACGGCCGATCGCGAGACGCGTTTCGCGGGATAGCTCGGTGCTGTTCCCACAGACAACTCCATACCCATGGGGATGAAGGGGGCAAGACTGCAGATGACACCCTCGTCCCAAACCGACGCGGAGAGGTTCCGTAAGGAAGCTGAGGAATGCCGTGAGCTGGCGGAGAAGGCCATGAGCCCTCTGGATAAGGAGGCTTGGGTGCGCCTTGCGGAGGATTGGCTGAAGCTTGCGCAAGAGGCGGAACGGGGCACCAGGTTTGGACGGACGAGATGATCCGGCTTACGTCACGGACAAGGCGGGCTTTACACGTTAACATTTGATTTGGTGGACGACGGTCTCTTCTCGATAAGATCGAGATCGAGGCGACGATTTCTTACGACTGGCCAGCAAGGACCTGTCGTCAGGAGAAATCGCGATGACCGTCAAAGAGCTCATAATTCGACTGCAGGCGCTTCCCAACCAGGATGCGCTTGTAATTTTTGCTAGCGGCAATGCAAACGAGTGGCTGGTAGCCACTGGCGTCGTTGAACGCGGTATTTCACCGTCACCTGCAAACCCGGATTTTGTCGTACCAGGCAACGATCCTGGCGTGGAGATCATCTAGCCGCTTCTCCTTCCAATAAAACACGGAAGAGGCAGCCCTGAGTACTCGGCCACCGAGGTCCAGCTAACAAGTCCAACCACACCGCTAAGTCCTGTAACACTGTCTGCTCTGAGTATGTCCGCTTTGCCTCAATGAGCTGACATTGTTGGCTCGACCCGTCATTTCCGAAAGTGCCGCGAGCGGGCTGACCCTAACCTGATTGCTGTGGGAGCGAATGCTCGAGGAAAAAACGCAGCATTTCCCTTGCTGCGTCCGGTCCTTTCGGATCAGTGTAGGAGCCGACAGGGTTGCCTCCGGACCATGCGTGACCAGCTCCGTGGATATCCCAATGCTCCAATATTCCGCGCCCATTCGCGTCGCTAAGGATCGTGCGGGTATAGGCATGCCCTCCAGGTACCTGGCCACGAACAACCTTCTTTTGCAGGTTCATCGCTTTCGCAGACTGTGCAAGAATTTGATCGCTGTTGTTGGGATGCACGGTAGTGTCGCAATCGCCGTGAAAAACAATGGTTGGGACGGGTGGCCTGTCACATAAAGTAACCCTATGACTGGCTCCGCCACCTTGTCGCATGGCGACCAACGCAGATGGAAGATCAATAGCGGCCCCGCAGGCAAGGCCTGAATGTACGCCGATCGCTGCGTACAGATCCTTATAGGTATTTCCCATGATCGCAGCAGCGGCAGCTCCGGCCGATAGTCCACCAACATAGACACGATTTGGATCGATCGAAAAGTCGTGCATGACTTGGCGAGTGATGCCCGCGATAAGCGAGGGTTCACCTTTGCCCCGCTGCTGGTCGGCTGGGCGAAACCAGTTCCAGCATTTCGCCTGGTTTGCCTCGCTGCGCTGGGCCGGATAGACCACAAAGCAAGATTGTTCTTCAGCGATGAAGTTCATCCTCGTACCAGCGGCGAAATCGTCTGGGAATTGAGTGCAGCCGTGTAGCATCACGATCAAAGGAAGCGATTGGTCCTGATAGCGGCTGGGGATGAAAAGCTTGTAGGCACGGCTTCCCGCCGGATTGCTGTAGGTTCCTTCGATGAACCTTGTTCCGTCAGGCACGATATCTAACGGGGAAAGCGGCTTGCGCTCAATCACAGCTCGCAAGTTGAACCCAGGGCGCTGCCTTGTGCGATCGAGAAACTCGCGGAGCATGCGAGGTTCAGCGGATGGAGGCCGCGCCAAGTCTGGGCTATCGTTCTCCTCAATAGCATTGGCCTTCGCGTCAATGATTGACGGCTCTTGTCCAATAAGTGCGGGCTGACCGGTGCGCGATGTTGGCTCTGGCGCGCTTTCGCCGCGCAGCATCCGTTGCAGCAGCGCCGTGGCCTCGACGAGTCGGCCAGCGCGCGTGAGGCGTGTGGCTTCTCCAACCATGTCCTGTCTGAGCATCGCGTTCACCGCGTTCTATCGGCGAGGGCGGCCTTGACCGCCGGACTGGCCTGCAAAGCGCCCAGCACGCAGACCGATGCAATCGCGGCGCGAGCAAGCTCGGGCGTGACATCTTGAGCGATGCTGGCAAGGCCCAAAACGTTGATGTGCAGCATTTCCCCCACTCGCTGCGCCGCTTCGAGATCCGCTCGGCTGAAGTGCCTCAGACCCAGATCCAGACTTTTTCGGGTCGTTGACTGTTTGACGACGTCCGCGTGACGTTCCAGCTGGTTGCGGATTGCCGTTCGAATGAAATCGGTACGGTTCGAGTAGAAACCTTCCTGAACCATCAGGTCGACCTGACCAAGATCGACATAGCCGAGATTGATCGTGATTTTTTCGCTTTCCGGGGGCTTTGGCCGGAGTTCGCGGACGTTGCTCGTCATGGCCTGGCTCCATCCTTGTGCCATCTGTCTGGATGGTATATGGATGCTAGGGCGGCCTGTCAACGGGACGGAACGCTGGTGGGTTCTCGAATTTGAAGTGCATCCCGGGGCGCGAGACGATGTTTCCGATTTTTTCGGTTAGCGACGCCTTTAGAAGGGCAGTTGGCGAAATGCTGGAAAGTGCGGGCTACGGGCCGCATGAAACGGCATGGGACCGCGTTGCGCATCCCGATTTCCGACTGCGCCGCTACGCACAGTCGGCGGCGAACCCTTCGTCAGCCTTGATTGTACCCGCCCCGATCAAGCGGGCCTACATATTCGACCTCTTGCCGGACGTGAGCGTGGTGCGGCGTCTCATCCAGGCGGGATCTGCCGTCTACCTGTACGAATGGCCAGAGGAACAGGATGGCAAGTCGGACCTTGAATCCAGCATACGCTCACTCAGCCTTGCAGCTGAAATGATCGCGACCGAGCATCGCGGCCCATCCATCCTCGTTGGGCACTCTCTTGGTGGGACCCTTGCCGCGATCACCTCGGCTATTGAGCCGCACCTGGTCAGCAAACTCGTGCTTGTTGAAGCTCCCCTAAAATTCGGCGAACAGACCGGAGCGCTAGGGCCGATTGTGCTGTCTTCGCCAACAGCGCCGCTCGGTGCTGTTCCGGGAAGTCTGCTCGATCTGGCGAGCGTTGTCGCGGCACCGGAAGAATTCGTTATCGGGCGTTATAGCGATAGCTGCACCAGCTTGCTGGATCCGGAAGCGCTGGCAATCCATGTTGCCGTCATTCGTTGGAGTCTGGACGAGTTCGCGCCCAGCGGCCAACTGATCCGAGATGTAATCCAGCTGCTCTACCGTGAAGACCGATCTCGCGCGCAACGAGCTTCATTTGCTTGGGCGGGATGCCCGATCCGACTCGCTGGCCAAAATACCTGTCGCGGCAATTGTCGATCATGCAAGCCGAGTGGTCCCATCCTTGTCCGTTTTAGGAGCGTTGAAGAACCCTTCGATATTTTCGTATGAGCGAGAAATCGGAGTGGCGCTTCAGCACGTGGGACCACTTGTGGGCAGGCAGGCGCATCGAAAAATCTGGCCTAAGGTAATTGATTGGATGCGCGGGCCGACCTAAGGGCAAATTGTCGATTGCCGCTTTGCTTCGACAGCGGACGTCGCTCAGGATCAACGTCAGGTCGGCTTGGTGCCAGTAGTGGACTTGAAGGCCCGCAACCTCGATGTCCGCGATGGGGTGCAATACTCTCAATCGCGCGTTTGCTCGCGCTGGCGTTGAAAAACAAAGAACATCATGCCGTTCACAACAAAAACACCGCAGATAACGAAGGCCGCGTATTCACCGGGAAGCTGAAAAAACATCATAACGAAGGTTAGGGCGATTGCCCATGCGCCGTTAATCATGCTTGGCTTGAACAGCGCTCCATGAGTTGGGACACCCGCGAACCAGTCGCTCAAGAAGTACCACAGACTCATACGGCCCTCATTCTGGCAAGCTACAACGGATGGACCCGCTTCCGTAAGTCTAATGAAACTAAGCGTGCATTAACCGGGCCGCACAACCCGCCAACTCAACATGGGTCACGTTGTCGCTGGCGGTTGCGGCCTTCATTCGGCTCTGATTTCGCGCGGGCCAACGTCTGGTTTGGGTCATTCGCGTCGATTTTGGCGATCCGCAACATGTCCGGTCAGTAGGCAATCTCAGCAATTCTGGCTGTCCGGTTTTATCGGTTGAAGGCATCGGTTTGGGCGAGAAAACGCTGCGCTCACCGCTGCCCGTCGTGCACCGAAATCTGATCCACCGAGAGCCCACCGATGCGCGCGTGCGTCCGGCCGCCGGTCGCCATCACCAGTCCAAACACGATCTCGTCGCGCCGCGGCGCGTCCCAGATCGTCATCTCGGCGGTGCCGAAATGGCTGCGGACGTAAGCCGCCTCGATATGGCCGAGCGGGACCATCAGCCGCGCGCCAATCGCGCCGACGGTCTTGGCGGCGGGCACGATCGCCTTGGCCTGCGCGATCACTTCGCGGATCGCAGCGCCACCCGCCTCGTGCCAGACCGCGCCGTGCTCGAGCTCGCCGTCGCCGCCGACGATCGCACCCTTGCCATAGGCTTCGACAACGTCCTTGCCGCCCAGCCGCTCGCACAACGTCCGCGCCAGTTGCCGGCCGAGATCGCGCAAGCCGGCCTGAAACGGCATCAGGTCCGGCTCGTAGCGGCCGGCATGGGGATTGTTGATCACGGCAAGCGCGGTGCCGATCAATAGCGGCTGTGTCCGGCGCGGCCCGCGCTCGTGCCAGACTTCTTCGATCGAGACTTGCGTCTTCCTGATGTCGTAGACTGTCCTTTGGGCCATCACCGCGCGGCCTCATCGATCACGGGGTTACGCAGCACGCCGATCTTCTCCACCTCGACCTCGACGACGTCGCCGGGCACCAGGAACATCGGCGGCTTGCGCGTAAAACCGACACCAGCCGGGGTACCAGTGGCGATGACGTCGCCCGGCATCAGATCGAAGATTTCGGAGGCGTAGTTGATCAGCCGCGGAATCGAGAAGATCAGGAACGAGGTGTCGGACTTCTGTACCGTCTTGCCGTTGATGCGGGTCTCGAGCTTCAGCTTGGTCGGATCGGGCAATTCGTCCGTCGTCACCATCCACGGCCCGAACGGCCCGGTGCCGACAAAATTCTTGCCGGCCGCGATCTGTTGCGCATGCATCTGATAGTCGCGGACGCTGACGTCGTTGTAGATCGAATAGCCGGCGACATGGGCCATGGCGTCGGCCTCCGAGATATAGCGGCCGGGCTTGCCGATGATGACGGCGAGCTCGCCCTCCCAATCGAGATGCGTCGACACTTTCGGCCGGATCACCGGCGCGTCGTGCCCGACCTGAGAACGCCACACCCGCAGGAAGATCGGCGGAAACGCCGTGATCTCACGCTTCATGCCGTGGGCCACCGCCTCTTGATGATGGTCGAGATAGTTGCGCACGGCACAGACGATCTTTTTCGGGACGCGGGATCACCGGAAGGTATTTGACGTCGGCGAGCTTCAGGTCGGGCTTGTGGCCGGCCACGAGACGATCGCGCTTCTCGAAATCGGGGCTTGCGATGAAGTCCTGCAGCGTGGCGTGGGGCAGCTTGCTGCCGAGGTCGACCACGCCATCGGCGACGATCGCTCCCCAGGTCTCCCTGCCATTGTTCAGAAATGAAAGCAGCCGCATGGGACGTGTATCCTTCTCGGTTGGGACAGGCTGATTGACTGGAATTTCGTCAGGAGCGACTATTTTCGAAAATCTTGCCGAACGCAACCAAAATCCGCTGCCTGGGCGGCATCCACCGAGAACTTTATGAGGGAAGGCCGCTGCCAACCGGCCGCAGGCGATCAGCCGGCGCTGATCACGCCGGAAGCGTATTTTGCGACGTTGTTGGAGGTGGTCTGGATGTGGCTGGCGATCAGATTGCACGCCTGATCGGCGTTGCGCCCGATCGCGGCCTGCATCAGCGCGCGATGCTCGCCGGCCTTGTCGCGCGGGTGCGGCCGGAACATGGCCGACAGATTACGGTAGCGCTCGGCGCGGTCGAACAGCGAGTTTCGTACAGCAAGCAGCGTCGGCGATCCCGATGCCGAGACCAGCGCCTCATGGAACTGGCGGTGCGCCGCCTTCCATTCGGTATTGCTTGCGTAATCTTCCGGCGCCCGCTCCTCGATCCTGGCGAGCCGGTGAAGTGACGAGATAACCCTTATTTCCCAGTCGTCGTCGCCCTTCTCGATCGAGCGTCGCATCAGATCGACCTCGATCAGGATGCGGGCATGCGTCAGGTCGTGCAGGTCCTCGAGCGTCACCGGCGCGACCTTGTAGCCGCGCTGCTCCTCGGCGACGACAAGCCCCTCCGCCGCCAGCGACGTCAAGGCCTCGCGCAGCGTCGTGAAGCTGGCGCCGAACGACAGGCGCAGCGCATCGAACTTCAGCGATTCATTCGGCTTGAGCTGGCAGGTGACGATCTCGTTTCGCAGCCGGTGTGCAATGTCGGAGGCGAGCGTCTTGCCGAATTCCTTGCGCGCCTTGAGGGCTGTCGTTGTCATTGATTCTCTCGCGACCCCGAAGCCCGCGATCCTAATCAAAAAGAATCCCGTTGCAATGATTTTCGTAATGAGACATATTTTCGAAAATAGGTAAAAATTGAGGAGCCGCTCGGATGAAGGCTGTACTGGTGCATCGCCCTGGAGGTCGGAGGCGCTCGACTATGTCGAGGTGCCGATGCCGGCGCTGGGCGAGCGGGACGTTCTGATCCGCGCCCAAGCCTTCGGCGTCGGCCAGCCCGACAAGCTGATCCGCAGCGGCGTCTACAAATGGATGCCGCCGCTGCCGGCCAATCCCGGCAATGATGTCGCCGGAATCCTGGAAGCCGTGGGTGCGCAGGTGAGCGGGCTAGCCGTCGGCCAGCGGGTGCTCCTGAGTGCGCGCGACCTCGCCCAGCGTGGCGGCTGCTACGCCGAATATGTTGCAGCGCCTGCGGACGCGGTGCATGTACTGCCCGAGAACGTCGCGTTCGAGGAGGCAGTGTGCCTGCCGAACTACCAGGTCGCCTGGGCACTGCTGCACAATTGCGGCTCCGCTACGCCGCCCCACTCGGCCCTCGTCATCGGCGCGGCCGGCGGGGTCGGCACGTCGCTGGTGCAACTCGCAAAACTCGCTGGGATGAAGGTGATCGGCACCGTCTCCACGCCGGAGAAGGCCACCTTCGCGCGAAAGATGGGGGCGGACGAGATCATCCATTATCGCGACGAGGACGTGGTCGCCCGCACCCGTGCGCTGACCGGCGGACGCGGCGTCAGTCTCGTCCTCGATCACGTCTGCGGCCCCGAATTCTATTCCTATCTCGGCGCGCTCGATAAATGGGGCACCATCGTCTCCTACAACGCGTTTGCCGGACTGCCGACGGAAAACCTGATGGGCGAGATGCGGAAATATCTCGACATCTGCCCGGCGATCCGCTGCTTTTCCTTTCACATCTACGATAACGACCGCGCGGGTCGGCGCGACATCATGCGAAAGGTGATCGGCTATCTCGCCGATGGCGCGATCTGCCCGTCGATTTTCAAGCGCCTCAAGCTCTCCGAAGTTCGCGCCGCGCATGAACTGCTCGATTCCGGTGCGGCGTTCGGCAAGATCGTGATGACCCCGGATTGAGCTGAATGCCCGCACAGCCCAAACATTCTGCCTGAATTCAAGAGGTCACGAGATGATCAAGGTCAAGCGGCTGCGCCACGTCACTTTCACCAGTCCGAACATCGAGGCGCAGCTCGACTACTACCAGTCCATCATCGGGCTCGGCATCATCCAGCGCAGCGACGGCCGGATCCTGCTCGGCACCGAGTCCGACGAGCTGACACTGGTTCTCGAACGCGGCGCGGCCTCGCAATTGACTTCCATCGCCTATGAAGTTGCGCCCAACCTCGATCCGGCTGACCTGCAGAAATCGCTGGCAAACCTCGGCATCAAATCGGAGATCAGGAGCGACACCGCGCCGGGAATAGCGAAGGCACTCGTCTTCGACGATCCGGACGGACACCGGATCGAAGTGTTTTCCAGATGGGAGTTCTGCAAGGCCGTCGAGCCGATCCGCGGTCTTGCCGTCGCCAAGCTTGGCCACGTCGCGCTCCATACGCCCGATCCCGAGCGAACAGCCAAATTCTTCGGCGACGTTCTCGGCTTCCGCATCTCCGACCGCATCGAGGAAAATTTCGTCTTCATGCGCTGCGGCCCCGAACATCATGCGATGAATTTTGCCCGCGGTACCGACGGCCGTCTGCATCATCTCGCCTTCGAGCTGCGCGACGCCTCACACATGCATCAGGCCTGCGACCTCCTCGGCCGCAACGAGTTTCAGATTCTCTGGGGACCGGTGCGGCATGGACCCGGCCACAACGTGGCGGTCTACCATTACAACCCCGATGGTTACTTGATCGAGCTCTATTACAGCATGGATCTGATGCTCGACGAAGAGCTCGGCTATTTCGAGCCGCGTCCCTGGCACCACGATCGTCCGCAGCGGCCGAAGACCTGGATCGGGTTGCCGCGCGACGTCTGGGGCGTCGGCCCGGCCAAGGAGGCGAGCGAATTTTCTCCGGCGATGCGCGGCGTGAAGTAATCGCGCACGCCGCCACCAGCCGGAACTGACATTCAAAAAAGCAAAACACCAGGGGTGAAACACAAATGGCTCGATCGTTGAACGTCCTGCGCGGACGGTTGCTTGCCCTGCGCTGCTGCATCGCTGCCGCAGCGCTTAGCCTCACCTGCCTGGCGCCTTCCATTGCTGCCGCGCAGACGTATCCCAACCGGCCGATCCGGCTGCTGCACGGCTTTGCGGCGGGCGGCGCCGCCGACACCATGGCGCGCATCGTCTCGGACGGACTTTCCAAGCGCCTGGGGCAGGCGGTGGTGGTGGAAGCCAAGCCTGGCGCCGGCGGCAATCTCGCTGCGGACGCGGTCGCCAAATCCGCGCCGGATGGCTACACGATCGGCCTCGTCACGGGCGCACATGCGATCTCGGGCGCGCTGTACAAGCAGCTCGCCTATAGCCCGATCGACAGTTTCGATATGTTGTCGACGATGGTCTACTACGCGCTGGTGATTGCGGTTCGCGCCGACCATCAGGCGAAGACACTGGCGGACCTGATTGCGATGGCGAAAGCCAAGCCCGATGCCCTGAGCTACGGCTCGGTCGGTTTCGGCAGCACGCATCATCTCGCGGGCGAGCTGTTGAACGTCACCGCCGGCACCAAGATGGTGCACGTCCCCTATCGCGGCGATTCACTAACCGTCACCTCGCTGCTCGCCGGAGATGTTCCCGTGATCGTCGGGACAACCGTGCTGCTCGCAGGCCAGATCGAAAGCGGCGCCATTCGCGGCCTCGCCGTCACCTCGCCCGCGCGCACCAAATTGCTGCCGAACGTGCCTTCCGTACAGGAAGCCGGCGTTGCGGGCTTCGACGTTCGCACCTGGGCCGGGCTGGTGGCTCCAAGGGCACGCCGCCCGATATCGTGAAGCGGCTGAACACGGAGATCCAGTCGATGCTGGCCGACCCCGCAACGAAGACGGCGCTGGAGACGGCAACCGGCGGCGAGGTCCGCGGCAGCACGCCGGAGCAAATGCGCGCGCTGATCACGTCGGAGATCGACAAGTGGTCGAAGGTCATCAGCGACGCAGGTATCCCGCGCATTTGAGGGGATTGCGCCGGGGTTGGCGGAAAGCTCTGAGGCACCGCGCTCTCAACGACAAAACTGTCGTCACCCGCGAAAGCGGGTGATCCAGTACCCCAGAGACGTTCGCAGTCAATCGAGAAGCCGCAGCGTACTGGATACCCCGCTTTCGCGGAGTATGACAGCGGGGTGCTTCCTGCAGTGCCGGTCGCATTGTAGCATTGCGCGTGCGGGACTTGTCGTGCGGCGGAATTTTCGCCCTACTCGCCTCGCGACCATGACCAAGCCCGCACCAGTGCCGCCTGCCTTCCATCCGGTCCGGTGGCTGAACAACCAGCCCTATCTGCTATTGAGCCTGACTTCGCTGTTCTGGGCCGGCAACATCGTGCTGGCGCGCCATGTCGCCGGGCACGTACCGCCGTTGACGCTGTCCTGCGTCCGCTGGATCGGCACCTTTCTGATCCTGCTGCCGTTCGCCTGGCCTCATTTGAAGCGGGACTGGGCGGTGCTGCGCGCGCATCTGCCGATGATGCTGTTCCTGTCGCTGGTCGGATTTGCCTACAACAATGCGATCTCCTACTGGGCCCTGCAATATACCGAGGCGCTGAACGCGCTATTGATCCAGTCGGCGGGGCCGTTGTTTGTTGCGCTGTGGTCGCTGGCGCTGTTCGGCGTCCGCCTGACCGGTGCGCAGCTTGCCGGCATCACTATCTCGCTTGCCGGCGTCCTGACCATCATCCTGCGCGGCGATTTCGGCGCGCTCGCCGGCATCAGCTTCAACCGCGGCGACCTGATGTTTGCGAGCTCGCTGGTGTCGTTCGGATTGTATTCGGCGCTGATCCCGCGCCGCCCGGTGACGCACGCGCTATCGCTGATTTCATTCACCACCTGCTGCGGCGCGCTGATGCTGGTGCCGTTCTCGATCTGGGAATTCTCGACCGGCGCGACGCTGAAATTCGACATGATCTCGATGGCGACGCTCGGCTATGCCGTGATCTTTCCCTCGACGCTGGCGTACCTGTTCTTCAACCGCGGGCTGGCGCTGATCGGGCCCAATCGTGCCGCGCCGTTCTTCCACCTGGTGCCGGTGTTCGGCTCGGCGATGGCGATCCTGCTGCTCGGCGAGCAGTTGCGGTTATTCCATCTCGTGGGCTATGCGCTGGTGCTGGCCGGCGTGGTGATCGCTTCAAGGCGGGCTTCGGCAAAGGCATGAACTCTCGTGTCCCGGACGCGGTGCAGCGCTACGTCAGCGCTGCTCCGCAGAGCCGGGACCGAGCGCAATGGGCCCCGGTTCAGCGTCGCATCATTTTATGATGCGCCGTGCCCGGGGCACGCGTGACGTGTTATCGGCTTCCACTTTCGATCCCGGCAGGCTAGCTTGCCGGCCATTTCAACAGAAGAACAAACCCGAGGAAACAACTATATGTTCGCGTTATTGAAGCGGTATCGGCCTGTCGCCGCAGCGGCTCCCCTGATGCTGGCGATGATCGCCACGGCTGCCGCGCAGGCCCCGTACCCGAACCGCAACATCACGCTGGTGCTGCCGTTCGCGGCCGGCAGCGGCACCGATACCACCACGCGCATCATTTCGAAGGAGCTCGGCACCGCGCTTGGGGTCGGGATCGTGATCGAAAACAAGCCGGGCGCCAACGGCTCGCTCGCGGCAAGCCAGGTGGCCCGCTCCGCGCCGGACGGCTACACGCTGATGGTGTCGACCAACACACCGCATTCGGCGAATCCCTATTTGATGAAGAACATGACTTACGACCCGGTGAAGGACTTTACGCCGATCGCGCGCAGCGGCGACCTCCCGTTCATGTTGGTGATCCACCCGGATATTCCGGCGAACTCGGTGGCCGAACTGATTGCGTTGGCGAAGAAGGAGCCGGGCAAGTATTCCTATGCCAGCGGCAGCTCGGCTGCGATCGTCTCCGGCGCAACGTTTGCCCGCCTCGCCGGCATTGATTTGCTTCACGTTCCCTACAAGAGCTCACCGCCCGCCTTGACCGACCTGATCGCCGGCCGCGTCTCCATGATGTTCATCGACGTCCCGACGGGCCTGCCGCACGTTAACGCCAAGGCGCTGAAGGCGCTGGCGGTCACCACCAAGCAGCGCTCGGCATTGTTGCCCGATCTCCCGACCATGAACGACACGGTAAAGGGTTTCGACATCACCTCGTGGCAAGGCTATTTCGGCCCGGCGAACATGCCGAAGGATGTCGTCACCAGGCTAAACGCGGAGATCCGCAAGGTCGTCGAGCGGCCCGACATCAAGAGCCAGCTCGCCGAGCGCGGCATGGAAGCATTCTCCGGAACGCCGGAAGAGTTCGACGCCTTCGTGAAGGAGCAGCTCAAGGTGTGGGAGAAGCTGATTGAGGGCGCGGGAATCGAGAAGCAGTAAAGGCGAACTCGCCGTCATTGCGGTTCTCGTGTTCCGGACGCGGTGCAGCACCTCTTGGTGATGCACCGCAGAGCCGGGACCCACGGCGCGATGGACCCCGGATCAGCAGCGCATCACTTCGTGCTGCGCAGCGTCCGGGGAACGCGATCGTGTGAAATCTACGCCACGCGCACCTTGCCCAAGAACTCGTCCACTGCGCTGCGCAGCATGCCGGACTGGGTGTCGAGTTCACGGGCGCTCGCCAGCACTTCGGATGCTGCCTTGCCGGTTGCGGCCGCAGCGGTGCTGACGCCGCCGATATGGGCCGAGATCTCGTTCGATCCGGCCGCCACCGACTGAATGTTGCGGGCGATTTCGCGGGTGGCGCCGCCCTGCTGCTCGACGGCGGTCGAGATCGAGACGGTGATCTCGCTCATCTGCGCAATGGTTTCGGTGATGCCGCCGATCGAGGCCACGGCCTCGCTGGTGGACGCCTGCATGGCCGCGACCTGCGAGGAGATTTCCTCGGTCGCCTTCGCAGTCTGGTTGGCGAGCGCCTTCACTTCCGACGCCACCACCGCAAAGCCGCGCCCGGAATCGCCGGCGCGCGCCGCTTCGATGGTGGCGTTCAGCGCGAGCAGGTTGGTTTGGGCTGCGATCGAGTGGATCAGCTTGACCACCTCGCCGATCTTCTCGGCGCCGGTCGAGAGCGCGCCGACGGTGGCGTTGGTACGCTCGGCGTCGCTGACCGCCTTGGCGGCGATCTCGCTGGAGCGCGTCACCTGCCGGGAAATCTCGGTAACCGAACTGGAGAGCTCTTCGGCGGCGGATGCCACCGTGCCGACATTGTCGGACGAACGCTGCGACGCCGCGCCGACGGTCGCCGCGCGTGCGCTGGCGTCGCTCGCGGTCGTGGTCATGGATTGCGCCGTGCTCTGCATGCCGGCGGCCGCCGTCGAAACCGAGCGGACGATGCCGGTCACGCTGCGTTCGAAGTCGCTGGCGATACTTTCCATCGCCGCCCGCCGTTCGGCCTCGGCGCGCGCCTGCACCACAGCTTCTTTCTGCTCGAGCCCGCGGATGCGCACCGCATTGTCCTTGAAGATCTGCACGGTCGCGGCCATCGCGCCGATCTCGTCGCCGCGGCCGATGCCGGGAATTTCACCGTCGAGCCGGCCCTCGGCGAGGTCCTGCATGCGGGCGCCAAGCTGACCGAGCGGCTTCGAGATACTTCGGCCGATCATCCAGGCAATGCTGCCGGCAACCAGCGCGATGCCGAGAATGGCAAGCCCGAGCACTGCCGCGATCGGCTTCATCTTGGCGTCGAGGTCGTCGAGATAGGCGCCGGTGCCGACGAACATGTTCCAGCCCGGGATCGGAACCGCGTAGGAGAATTTGCGGATCAACTCGTCTTGTCCGGGTTTGCGGAATTCATAGCGCAGCATGATTTCGCCGTTCGCCGCGATGCCGTCGCGTAGCTCACGCACCAGCTTTCGGCCACCGGTGTCGATGTCCATGCGGTTCTGGCCGATCTGGCTGGGAACCGGGGCCAGCACGGCGACGCCATCCATCGTGTAGGCGAACACGTAGCCGTTGCCGTTGTCGAAGGTCAGCGTATTGCCGCGCTTGCTGAACTCGGCAATCGCGGCCTCCTTGGTCATCTGGCCGGCGGCAACCTGCTTCTGCAGGCCGAGTGCCATGTTGCGCGCCATGTCGACGATCGCCTTGGTCTGCTCGATCCGCGCATTGAGCATCTCACGCTGCATCAAATAGCCCGCGAGCACACCGGCGACGCAGAGGCCGAGCAGGGTCACGCCCACCAAAATGCCGAGCTTGGGTGTGATCTTGAGATTGGTCAGCTTCACGGGGATCTCCGGAAATAGGCGCGTGGCACGCGATTGGCCGATTGATTCGGCGCACAATATCGTGAGACCCTTTAGCGCTTTGTTACGAAGGCCAGCGGAAATCCCGCAGAAAACCGTGCTGCCGATCCAGCAGCAACCGACGATTGTAGCAGAAGCAAGTCAAGTCGCGTAAAAGGTGAAAAGTACGTCAACGATGAAAGTGGCGGCGCCCGCCGCCTCAAACCAACACCGAAAAATAAAATCGGGAGCAGGAAATGCCGAAATTCAGGGTGGTGACGCCGAAGGGCGCGAGCTTCACGGTCGCCGGCGGCGGCTATGACTATGAGAAGGAAGCGCTCGATCCGATCGGGGCGGAAATCATCGAGGCGCCGGCCAACGAGGCGGAATTCATCGCCGCCGCAAAAACCGCAGACGCGATCTACGCCAAGGGCATGCCGATTACCAAAGCCGTCATCGACGCGCTCGAAAATTGCAAGGTGATCACGCTCGGCAGCGTCGGCGTCGACAGCGTCGACGTCAAGGCCGCCACCGCTCGCGGCATTCCTGTCACCAACATTCCCGACACCTTCATCGAGGAGGTCGCCGACCACGCCATGATGCTGCTGCTGGCGGGCTTTCGGCGGCTGGTCGAGCAGGACAAGATGGCGCGCACCGGCCGCTGGTCCGAGGGCCGGCCTGCGCTGTTGAAGATCCCCCGGCTGATGGGCCAGACGCTCGGCTTCATCTCGTTCGGCCGTGTGGCGCGCGCCGTTGCCAAGCGCGCCGCGCCCTTCGGCCTGCGCATGATGGCCTATGACCCGTTCATCCAGGAAACGCTGATGTACGACCACGGCGTGATCCCGGCGACGCTGTCCGAGGTGCTGTCGCAGTCGGACTTCGTCTCAATGCATGCGCCGGCCCGGCCGGAGGTGCACCACATGCTGACCGAGAAGCATTTCCGCCAGATGAAAAATTCTGCCATCTTCATCAATACCGGCCGCGGCGCCACGGTGGACGAGGAAGCGCTGATCAAGGCGTTGCAGGAGGGCTGGATCGCGCACGCCGCCCTCGACGTGCTGGAAAAGGAGCCGCCGTCGCACAACAATCCGATACTTTCGATGGAAAACGTCACCCTGACCGCCCATGTGGCGTCGGCCTCGGCACGTTTTGACGAGGCGCGCAAGCGCCGCGTGGGCTACGAATTGTCACTGGTCCTTTCCGGCATGTGGCCGGTAAGCTGTGTCAATCCGTCGGTGCTGCAAAACACCTCGCTCCGCCGCTGGCAACCCGTCAGCATGGATCGCGGCCCGAACAGCTAGCGCCGGCAAAGAAGCGTTTCGAACGACAGGGTTCACCGGCGATTCAACGCCAGGAACCGATACAGGGAGAGCACCATGAGGAACGACATCACCCGTCGCGATGCGTTGGCTTTGGGCGCCTCGGCAGCGGCTCTGGCCGTGACCGGCGCTTCGGCGCAGACTACATCGCCAATCAAAGCCGCTGACGTCCCGCCCCCCAAGTTCGCAATCGAAAAAGGCGCATCCCTGCGCATGCTGCGCCCGGTGCGCTTCGTGCAAGCCGACGAGGACGTGTTCCGCGCCAACGCGGCCAAGTTCACCAAGGACACCGGCATCGAGGTCAAGGTCGACTTCGTCGGCTGGGAAGACATCAGCCAGCAGACTGCGGTGACCTCGAATTCCGGCGCCGGCCCGGATATCATCATCGGCTTCTCCGATGCGCCGCACATCTATGTCGACAAGCTGGTCGAACTGAACGACGTCGCCGATTATCTCGGCAAGCGCTACGGCGGCTGGCTGCCGCTGGCGCAGACGTACGGCAAGCGCAGCAAGAGCGACAAATGGATCGGATTGCCGTTCGGCGCCACCGCCGGCCCGCTGATCTACCGCAAATCGGTGCTGCAATCGATCGGCTACGATAAGGTGCCAGAAGACCATGCCGGAATTCTCGACCTGTGCCGCAAGCTGCAGAAGGCCGGCAAGCCGGCCGGCTTCGCGCTGGGCAATGCCAAGGGCGACGGCAACGGTTTTGCCAACTGGGCGCTGTGGTCGCACAACGCTTCGCTGCTCGATGAAGAGGGTAATATCATCATCAACAGCAAGGAGACCATCGAAGCGCTGAAGTGGGTCAAGGAGCTGTACCCAACCTTCATCGCCGGCACATCGTCGTGGAACGACGTTAGCAACAACCGCGCCTACTCCTCGCAGGAAATATCGCTGACCGCCAACGGCGTCTCGCTGTACTTCTCGCTGAAGAACGATCCGGCGACCAAGGCGATTGCCGAGGACAGCGAGCATCAACTGCTGCCGAAGGGCCTCGCCAAGGTCTCGCCGATGGCCGGCCTGACGCTGAACGCGATGCTGTTCAAGCACAGCGCCTATCCCAATGCCGCAAAGGCGTTCCTGCAATTCATGATGGAAAAGGAACAGTACGAGCCGTGGCTCAACGCCAACTCCGGCTACTGGTCGCAGCCGCTTGCCGCCTATACCGACGCCGCGGTCTGGTCCAGCGATCCCAAGGTCTCGATCTTCAAAAACACCATGCAGAGCACCTACTACGATGGCTACAAGGGGCCGATTTCGACCGCAACCGGTGCGGTCAGCGCCGACTACGTGCTGATTCAGATGTGCGCCGCGGTCGCGACAGGTGCCCAGACGCCGGAGGCCGCCGCCGCGGAGGCGGAGCAGCGTGCGAAGCGGTACTTCCGGCGCCAGGGGCGGTAAGCCGCAGAACCGTGGATCCTGATTAACCGTCATTGCGAGCGAAGCGAAGCAATCCATAGCGCCACAAAGGAAGAATGGATTGCTTCGTCGCTTCGCTCCCTTGCACAAACGCTTCGCGTTTGTTGCAGGCAATGACGACGGTGGATAAACATTCAATGTCCGTAACCACTCTACCATCGCGCGGCGTGGCGCTCCGGCAACCGAACTGGATCGCGCGCCTGTTCGACTACAAGCCGTTCCTGATCGTGATGTGCCTTGCGCCGGCGATTGGGCTGCTGACGGTGTTCCTCACCTACCCGCTCGGTCTCGGCGTCTGGCTCGCCTTCACCGACACCACGATCGGCCAGAGCGGCATCTTCATTGGCCTGGAGAACTTTCAGTATCTGCTGAAGGATTCGCTGTGGTGGAACGCGGTGTTCTACAGCGTCTTCTACACGGGAATAGCGACCATCGGGAAATTCGCGCTCGGCTTCTGGCTGGCGCTCCTGCTCAACAACCACTTCCCGCTCAAGAGCCTGTTGCGCGCCATCGTGCTGTTGCCGTGGATCGTGCCGACGGTCCTGTCGGCGCTGGCGTTCTGGTGGATCTACGATCCGCAGTTCTCGATCATCTCCTATCTGCTGGTCGATGTGCTGCACATCCGCTCGACCAACATCGACTTCCTCGGCACGCCCTGGCCGGCGCGCTTCTCGCTGATCGCCGCCAACATCTGGCGCGGCATTCCGTTCGTGGCGATCTCGCTCCTGGCGGGCCTGCAGACCATCTCACCCTCGCTCTATGAAGCCGCGATGCTGGATGGCGCCACCGCCTGGCAGCGCTTCCGCTACATCACCCTCCCAATGATGATGCCGATTCTGGCGATCGTGATGACGTTCTCGATCATCTTCACTTTTACCGACTTCCAGCTCGTCTATGCCATCACCCGCGGCGGTCCGGTCAATTCCACGCACCTGCTGGCGACGCTGGCGTTCCAGCGCGGCATCGCCGGCGGTGAGCTTGGCGAGGGTGCAGCGATCGCGGTCTCGATGATCCCGTTCCTCGTGTTCGCGACGTTGTTCAGCTACTTCGGCCTGGCGCGCCGCAAATGGCAGCAGGGAGAAGCCAATGACTGACGCGGCAGCCCAATCCACCAACGTCGCCAGCGCCACGCCGGACACCATGGCATGGGATTCGCGCGCGCGGCGGGTGATGATGATCTACCTGCCGCTGGCCTGCTTCGTGCTGATCCTGCTGTTCCCGTTCTACTGGATGGCGATCACGTCGTTCAAGCCGAACGCAGAGCTCTTGAACTACAAGCAGCACAATCCGTTCTGGATCTCCTCGCCGACGCTGGCCCACATCAAGCATCTCTTGTTCGACACCGCCTATCCGACCTGGCTCAAGACCACGATGTTCGTGGCGATCGGCTCCACCTTCCTGTCGCTGTTCGCTTCGACGCTCGCGGCTTACGCGATCGAGCGCTTGCGCTTCCGCGGCAGCCCCTATGTGGGCCTCGGCATCTATCTCGCCTATCTGGTGCCGCCCTCGATCCTGTTCATTCCGCTAGCCACCGTGATCGTGCAGTTCGGCCTGTTCGACTCACCGATGGCGCTGATCCTGGTGTATCCGACCTTCCTGGTGCCGTTCTGCACCTGGCTATTGATCGGCTATT
Organism: Bradyrhizobium sp. RDI18; assembly: GCF_043203335.1. Classification (NCBI taxonomy): domain Bacteria; kingdom Pseudomonadati; phylum Pseudomonadota; class Alphaproteobacteria; order Hyphomicrobiales; family Nitrobacteraceae; genus Bradyrhizobium; species Bradyrhizobium sp. RDI18. The sequence goes on from NZ_JBICRN010000008.1 coordinate 3,890,137, forward strand.
TCAAGTCGATCCCCTATGAGCTCGAGGAATGCGCGCTGGTCGATGGCGCCACACGGCTGCAGATCCTGCGCCGGATCACGCTGCCGCTCGCCGTGCCCGGCCTGATCTCGGCCGGCATCTTCTCCTTCACGCTGTCCTGGAACGAATTCATCTACGCACTCGCCTTCATCCAGAGTGGCGCCAACAAGACGGTGCCGGTCGCGATCCTGACCGAGCTCGTCACCGGCGATGTCTACCAGTGGGGCGCGCTGATGGCCGGCTCGCTGCTCGGCTCGCTGCCAGTCGCGTTGTTTTATTCGCTGTTCGTGGATTACTACGTCTCGTCGCTGACAGGCGCGGTGAAGGAGTAACTAGCGAAGCCCAAACGACACCGGCATGGTGAAGCTCATCGAAGCCTGCTTCATGTCGGGCGGAAACGGCGGGAATGGTTGGGCCCGACGAAGCGTCGCCAGACTCTCTGCATCGAGCGCCGCATGGCCGGTTGATCCGACCAATTTGCTCGCCGTCACCTGACCGCTGCGACTCAGGGTGAAATTCACCCGGCCAACGCCCTGTTTGCCAGCGGCCTTGGCCTCCGGCGGATATTGCTTGAAGCGACGCAGATGGACGAGGACGAGCTGGTTGTAGGAAGCAACAGCCGCTGCTGACGCGCCAGAGCTGACCGCCGACGCAGCCGGTGCCTGACGCTCGGCCCGAGGGGAAGCCGTTGTGCGCGGCGCGGGCGGAGCCTCCGTCGGCTTCTTTGCCTCCGCACGCACGACCTTTGGCTTCACCGGAGCTGGCTTTTTCTCGGGCTCGACCTTGGCGGGCTCGGGCTTCGGCGGGGTCGGCTCGGTCTTCTGCTCCGGCGGGGCAACGACCTCCGGCTTCTCCTGTGGCGGTGTCGGCGCAATCTGTTCCGGCACGACCTCTTGCTGCGCCGCCTCGGGCGGCGGCGACGCGTCGGCCTGCTGCATCACCGGTCCTGGCGCGAGATCCATCGGTGTCGGCTGCGGCGCGGAAGAGACCGGCGCCATGTCGACCATGATCGCCGGCATCGAGACGCCGGGCGTGGGCCGCTGCGTCGCCCAGTTCACCGCCAATGCGATCAGCGCGGCATGCGCTGCCGCGATCGCAAATGCCGATGCACCCCAGCGCCGGACGACGGCCTGATCGGAGACGTCATGCAGGGCGAACGCGTTCATGGCGCTTAGCTTCGGCCGTCGAGGCCGACCAGCGCGATCTTGAGATAGCCGGCGTTGCGCAACAGGTTCATCACCTCCATCAGGTCGCCATAGCTGACGGCCTTGTCGGCACGAAGAAAGATGCGCTCGTCCTTTTTCCCCTGTGTGGCGCTATCGAGCGTAGAGGTCAGCGCATCGCGCGCAATGACGTCCTCGCCGACCGCGACCGACAGGTCCGGCTTCACGGTGACGAACACCGGCTTGTCCGGGCGCGGCGACGGCTCGACCGCGCTGGCCGGGAGATCGATGCCGAGATCGACAGTTGCGAGCGGGGCTGCAACCATGAAGATGATCAGCAGCACCAGCATCACGTCGATGAACGGCGTGACGTTGATCTCGTGATTCTCGACAAGATCGTCACCGCCGCGCGCGCGTCCGCCGACAACATGTCCGAGCTTCGCGCCCATTGCCTACTCCGCAGCGCGCGCCAGGCGGAACGAACCGCGGTCGCCCTCGCGGCTGATCAGGAGCAGCACCAGCGCCGAGGCATCGCCGAGCAGCGCACGATGGGCTGAAATCGTGCGGGTGAGATGGTTGTAGATCACGACCGCCGGGATCGCCGCGACCAGACCGAGCGCGGTCGCGAGCAATGCCTCCGCAATGCCGGGCGCGACCACGGCGAGGTTGGTGGTCTTGGCTTCGGAAATGCCGATGAACGAATTCATGATGCCCCAGACCGTGCCGAACAGGCCGACGAACGGCGCGGTGGCGCCGATGGTGGCGAGCACGCCGGTGCCGCGCGCGATCTGCCTGGACATCGCAGCCTCAACCCGCTCAAGCCGCAGCGCGACCCGTTCCTTGAGGCCGTCGTCGAAATGACCGCCGGAAAGACTGGCCTCGCGCGCGGCGGACTGGATGATCTGCGCCACGGCATCGTTGCCGCCGCGGGTTTCCTGCTCGGCCTTGGCCAGCACCGTATCGGTTTCCAGCATGCCGAGGCGCCGCCTGGCGGTCGCCGTCTTGCGGCCGATTTCGATGGTCTTGGCCAGCCAGATCGTCCACGTCACCAGCGAGGCGAAGGCTAAGCCCACCATGACCGCCTGCACGACCACGTCCGCATTCACGAACATATTCCAGGGCGACAGGTTGCGCGGCAGCAGCGCGACATCGGTAGCGGCGAGCGCCGCACTCGGCAATGCAGCCACGCCGGCCGCGCCACACCAACGGATCATAACGTCCACTGTACGCTGCATGATCGTCTCCCGGGCTGACAATGCGGATCGGTTACGCCGCGCGGGCAGGCGCGATCCTTTCCGCCAACGCATGAAAGCGCTGCAACTGGTCGCTGCGCAGCGCACGCTGCTCGTCGCGGCCGACAAACACCTTGAACATGATGCCGCCGTCGACGTTGATGAACGCGATGAAGGCCGACGACTTGCCCATGAAGGGCCGCTCGACAAAAGCGATCGCCGCGCAGCGCTCGTGCCGGAGATGGCCGTGCAGCCCCTTCGGCTGCATCAGGTTGAAGTAGCCGCGGCCGATCTCGCCGGCGGGGATGGCGCCGGTGAATTCGAAGATCGCATCGTCGGTGTGGACGATCAGCGTCACCTCGCCCCATTGCGCGACGTCGGCCATCGCGGCGGGGAATTCGCCGCCGGGGCCGAGGCGCACCATCGTGTTGGGTAGCGCTTCGAGCACGGCGCGCGGCGTGACGTTGCGGTCCCGCGCCACATCCTCGATCACCGCACCCGGATTCTCCGCCATATAGGCCTTGAGGTCGGCAAGGTCCGTGCTCAGCATGGCACCCTCCCCGTCAAGCGGCGGCGCTGGATTTGCGCTCGCTCAGGATCACCTCGAATCCTTCGAACTTGGGATGGCCGAGGTAGAGGCTTTCGCCGGTCTTGTTGTCGGCGCGGGCATGCGCGCGGCGGAACTCTTCCGATTTGGTCCAGGCTTCGAACGCCGCCTTGTCGACCCAGACCGTATGCGACGAATACAGCGTGTGATCCTCGGCGACAGGCCCCTTGAGCAGGTGAAACTCGACGAAGCCGGCCATGTTGCTGAGATAGGACTCGCGCGAGCGCCAGACATCCTCGAAGGCCGCTTCAGAGCCAATCTTCACCTGGAACCGGTTCATCGCGATAAACATTTGAAATCTCCTTAGCTTAGTTGCTGGGGTACGCCTGGCGTACCGCCTGAGTTGGTTGGAAACATGGATGCACCGAAGCCGAGCTGGAGCATCAGCGCGGCCCGGTGCAACTTTGTTGGTTTGTCAGCTCGTCGAACTACACTCCGCCAAAGTGAATCTTCAATCCGGCCTTGTAGACTCTACCCGGTCCTGGACTGGACCACAGCACGTCGTTTTGGTTGGTGCCGTCGGTCGAACTGCCGGGGATGGCATAGGGCCGATAGTACTGATTCAAGAGATTGTCGATCGAGGCCGTGAAAACAACGTCCTTGGTCGCGTTCCAGGTCAGGTACAAATTGACCAGTTCATAGCCGGTTGCGGGCAGATAGCCGGCTGGCACATCGTTGTTGGGTCCGAGCGAGGACCACTGCGCCGCCAGCACCAGCCTGCGATCGAGCAGACGCACGCCACCAGTCGTGGTGATCTTGCGCGGGGTGATCGTCGCGAGCCCGACATTGGTGGCGACGTTCTTGCCCTGCATCAGATGACCTGAGAACCCGACATACCACAGGCCGGTGTCGTAGGCGGTCTCCCACTCGAAGCCTTCGATCCGGGCATGCGCGATGTTCTGATACTGGTAGAACTGGCTGAACAGTCCGGGGACCGCAACCAGGATGGCTGGTCTTGGGGGAGAGGCGACGAGGTCGATATAGCCGTCGACGTCATTGCGGAAGACATTGAACTTGCCGCGGAAGCTGTCGCCGGCCGCGAACACATCGTTGTACTTGAGATTGACGCCGACTTCCTTGTTCTTGCCGACCTCCGGTCTCAGGTTCGGATTGGACAGGAAACAGAACAGGCCGGCAGTGCCGCCCGGGCACGGGAAGAGCGGGGGACCACCGCCGGTGGCATGCGCGCCGGCGATCAACGTCTCGGTAATCGCGGGCGCGCGGTAGCCTTCGGCATAGCTGGCATACGGCGTGAAGCCGGGCACCGGCGTCACGCCGACCGTGAACTTCGGCGAGAACCGGTCGCCGCCGCCGCCGGTCGCAACAAATGGCGAGTGAAGATCGTAACGATCGTAGCGAATCGCGCTGACGGCCTCGAACCAGGTCGAATAGTTCTGCTTCAACTGCGCAAATCCACCGGACACAGTGCGAAGGCCGCTGGGCGTAGTGATGTTGGAATTGCCGCGGCTGTCGAAGGTTTTCACGTCATCCTGAAACGCATCGACGCCGAGCGTCACAGCGTTGCGCCAATCGCCAACGTTGAACCTCGTCGTGTTGTTGACGTCGATCCCGAGCGTGTCGAGCACATAGCCGCGCTTGTCGCCGACGCAGCCCGAGATGTTGTTGCCGAAGCTGCCGTTGCCGCAAAAGGCCGCGCCAGCGGCGGTAGCGCTGTTATGATAGACCTTGGTCTGGTCGTTGTCGGTGCGGTTGCCGTAGAGCGACAAATTCCAGTCCCACAGATTGTCGTCCGGCCTGCTGTATTTCCAGGTCAGCGTTCCCGTGTAGTTCTTGGCGTCGGACGCATAGACCGATGACCCCTGGAAGAGCGCGCGCTGCGCCGCGGTCAGCACTGGCCCGCGATTGAATTGCCCGATGCTGTACTGGTAATCCTGGAATATGGCACCGAACTTGACCTCGTGCCCGTCAGCAGGGCGCACCGTCACCTTCATCAGGCCGGCGGCAATATCATTGCCGGTGTTGCCGATCTCGGTGCCGTTGCCGTCCTTGTAGTTGCCCTGCGTGCGGTAGACCGCGCCGCCAAAAACATCCACGTTGGGATCGGCGCGCACGCCGCCGAAGATCGAGCCGAGGCCGCGAGCGTTGTTGGTACCGCCGGAGCCGGTCATGTCGACGCCCCAGCGTTCGCCTGGACGCACCACGTCGTCGATGTCCTTGGTGCGGAACGAGACCACGCCGCCGATCGCGCCAGAGCCATAGATGTTCGCGGTCGGGCCGCGGACTATATCGACGCCGCCGACGAGTTCGGGATCGAGGAAGAACGAGCCGTTGGCGTTGTGGCCGGTGCGCTGGTAGTTCTGCCGCGCGCCGTCGACGACCACGGCAACGCGGCCGAAATCCTGCAGGCCGCGAATGTTGATGACGGTCGAGGGATCGTCGCCGCGCTCCTGGAACGACACACCGGGCACATTGTAAAAGATGTCGGACAGCCGGTTCGGCTGCAGGCCCTGAATCTGTTCGAGCGTCACCACGCTGACCGGCGCCAGCGCGTCGATCGCGCGCTCCTCGGTCTTCGACGCCACGACCGTAAGCGTATCCAGCGACTGCACCGGCGCGGCTCCAATCTGCGCCCGCGCATTCATCGCCGGCGCCGTTGCCTGCTGCTCCTGCGGCGGCTTCGCCGGCTTGCGCCGCGACTGCTTCTGCCGCTCGGACGCGCCGCTTGCGGCCTGCGTACCCGCCGTCTGCGCGTTGCCGGCTTCCCCGACCAGCAATGCAATTGAAAACACCGACGCACCCAACAAGAGGGCGCGCGAAATCCTAGCCCCGTCAGCCATACAACCCCAGCCCCGATATCTGTTCTTTTGGGTCTGGCTGGCGGGCGCTACGCGTAACTTGCGAGCTGCTTGCTGGCTGCCACATTCAGGATGCAGGCATTATGCCAACATCGCATCATGCTTGGTTACGTGGCGGTTTCCGGGCGGTCAAGAACCGCATTCGGCACTTTATATCAATTGTAAAGTGCAGCGGTTGGATTGCGGCCCCGCCCAACTATACAAGCGTAGATCGATCGAATTTTTCGGGGCACCAAAGCACAAAATGTCCGCGACAACAGGAGACAAGCTCGGAGCCGCCCGGACGCAAGCCGGCAATCCCGCTTCCGCAGCCAGATCGCTGGCCATCAGCGGCAACCGGATCGACAGCCGCGAACTGTTCGCCACCGAGCGCGAAATCATCATCGCGCATGGCGAGGAGCATTACCGTCTGCGGCTGACGTCGCAGAACAAGCTGATCCTGACGAAGTGACCTACCTGGTGAACCGGAAATGACAGTTTGTCGCACGCTCGCAGTGTCGGCCGCCGTGGGCTGTTTCCTGCTCGGTGGCGTCGCGCTCGCTGCGGGCGTTACGGTGCATGATGCCCGTGATCGCGTCGTCACGATCGCAGACCCCGCGCGGATTGTCTCGATCGGCGGCGCGATCACGGAAATTCTCTATGCGCTCGGTTTCGAGGACCGTCTCGTCGGCGTCGATTCGACCAGCCTCTATCCCGCCGCGGCGCGCGAGAAACCGGATGTCGGCTACATGCGCCAGCTCTCGGCCGAGGGCGTGCTCGGGCTCAACCCCTCCCTGGTGCTGGCAGCGCAAGGGTCCGGGCCGAAGGAAACCATCGACGTGCTGGAAGCCGCCAAGGTGCCGCTGGTGCTGGTGCCCGAAACCTTTTCGGAAGCAGGCCTGCTCGACAAGATCAGGCTGGTCGGCCACGCCATGGACGCGGACAAGCGCGCCGAATGCCTGACAGCGGCAGTGTCGGACGATCTGGCGCAACTGCGCGAGCTCCGCGCCAAGGTAACGAAGCCGGTGCGCGTGATGTTCGTGATGTCGCTGTTGAACGGCCGGGCGATGGCCGCCGGAAAGAACACCGCGGCAAACGAGATCATCGCGCTTGCCGGCGGCGTCAACGCCATCGACAGCTATGAAGGCTACAAGATCGTCAATGACGAGGCGATCGTCGCGGCGAAGCCCGACGTGGTGCTCTCGATCCAGCGCAGCAAGGACTCGCTGGACGCCGAAGCCGTATACGTCCATCCGGCCTTCGCGCTGACGCCGGCTGCGGCCAACAAGGCCTTCATCTCGATGGAAGGCCTTTATCTGCTCGGCTTCGGGCCGCGCACGGCGGCCGCCGCCCGCGATCTTTCGATCAAGCTCTATCCGGCGCTGGCGCCGCAGGCCGAGGAATTCAAGCCTGCGGCACTCACCGCCGATTGCCGGAAATGACCGTCCTGACCGAGGGTAGCGCCAAGCGCCGCAGCGGATACGCGTTGCGCCCTCCGGCCTCACTGACCCTCATCGGCCTGTTCGCCGCGCTGGCCGGCGCAGCGCTGATCGCGCTGACGGTTGGCGCCGCCGGAATTCCGCTGGCGCGGCTGCCGGCCGCGCTCGGCCTGTGGGCTGACGCCGCGGCTGGTCCAAGCCTCGCGCGCGACCAGCTCGTGCTGTGGTCGATCCGGATTCCACGGATCGGCGCGGCCGCGATGATCGGAGCGCTGCTCGCGGCATCGGGCACCATCATGCAGGGGCTGTTCCGCAACCCCCTCGCCGACCCCGCACTGGTCGGCGTTTCCTCCGGCGGCGCGCTGGCGGCGGCGGCTGCGATCGTCTTCACCGACAGCCAGATCGGCCAGAACTTCCGCTTCATGCAGCATCAGTTGCTGCCGATCGCAGCGTTCGCCGGTTCGCTCGCGACCACCGTCATTCTTTATTCGATCGCGAGCCGCTCCGGGCGGACATCGATTGCGACTTTTCTGCTGGCCGGCATTGCCATCGCCGCGATCGCCAACGCCGGCATCGGGCTCCTCGTGTTCATCGCCGACGATCGCCAGTTGCGCGACATCACGTTCTGGCTATTGGGCTCGCTGAGTGGCGCGACCTGGCCCAAGCTCGCCACACTGGCGCCGGTGCTGGGATGTGCCGCGATCGCCTGCCTCTCGATCGCGCGCGGGCTCGACGTGCTGGTGCTGGGCGAGGCCGAGGCGTTCCATAGCGGCGTCGACGTCGAGCGGCTGAAGCGGATTTCGATCGTGCTGGTGTCGGCGATGACGGGCGTGGCGGTTTCGGTCTGCGGCGTCGTCGGCTTTATCGGCATCGTGGTGCCGCATCTGTTGCGGCTGGTGATCGGGCCGGCGCACCGGTTGCTGCTGCCCGCTTCCATGCTGCTGGGCGCGGTGCTGCTGGTGGGCGCCGATACGCTGGCCCGCACCATCGTGGCGCCCGCGGAAATGCCGATCGGCATCCTGACCGCAGCAATCGGCGCGCCGTTCTTTCTGGCGATGCTGCTCCGCCAGCGCGGGCTGGTTTCGCTATGACCGCCATTCTCGAAGCACAGTCGGTTTCAATGGTCGTTGGCGGCGCCACGCTGGTCGATGGCATCGATCTTTGCGTCGCCCCCGGCGAGATGGTCGCGATCGTCGGCCCCAACGGCGCCGGCAAATCGACGCTGCTGCGGATGCTGTCAGGCGATCTCCGCCCGACGCGCGGCCAGATCAGGCTGAAGCAGCGCGACATCCAAAGCTATCCGCCGCGCCTTCTCGCTTTCCACCGCGCGATGCTGTCGCAGCATGTCAACGTCACCTTCCCGTTCACGGTCGAGGAGATCGTCCATATGGGCGCGGGTGACGCTGGTCGCCCCGCCGCGCAGCGGCTGGTCGATGCGGCACTCGGCGAGGTCGATCTGGCGCATTTCAGCCAACGGCAATTGCCGACGCTCTCCGGCGGCGAACAGCAGCGCGCGCATTTCGCCCGCGTGCTGGTGCAGCTCGCCTGCGGCGAGGCGCAGCATGGTCCGGGCCTCTTGCTGCTGGACGAGCCGACCTCGAGCCTCGACATGCGCCACCAGATCGACCTGGTGGAAACCGCGAAGCGGCGCGCGCAGAACGGCACGGCCGTTATCGCCGTGCTGCATGACCTCAATCTCGCCATGCGGTTCGCCGACCGCATCGTGCTCTTGCATCGGGGTAAGCTCGCCGTCGATGGCGGCCGCAGCGATGCGATCACGGCCGAGACCATCCGCCGGATCTTTGAGGTCGATGTGAAGATTGACTATACCGACGCCGGCGTGCCGTTCCTGCTGCCGCAGACCATGCGGCCGGCTGCAGCGCAGTAGCGCCTGAACCGCGGCTTTATCCAACGCCGTTACGCGGCTTTCACAAAACTGTCAGCCGGCTGTAACAGCCGCTGCGCAAGACACACCGCATCGCCATTCAACAGGAGATCCGCCATGCGCGTGTCATTGCTCTGCTCCGTCGCTTCCATGTTTCTGGCCGGCGCCGCCTTCGCCCAAGGCGAAGGCGAGTTTCCCGCCACGCTGAAGGGCCACGCCGTGCTGCCGGCGCAAACCTTTATCGACGCGCCCGCTGATGCGCCTGACGATCTCAAGACATCGGGCAAATACACCACCGGCCGCCGCGTCGACGCTGTGGGCACTGTGATGGGCAAGTCCTACGAACGCCCGACCGGCGTTTCGCTGCCGTTCAAGGGCCAGCCGCTGCAGGGCCATTCCGGCATCAAGGTGATGCCGGACGGCTCGTTCTGGGTGCTCACCGACAACGGCATGGGCTCGCGCTACAACTCGGCGGACTCCATGCTCTATCTCAACCGGCACAAGATCGACTGGGCGAGCGGCAAGATCGAGCGGCAGGAAACCGTCTTCCTGCACGACCCCGACAAGAAGGTGCCGTTCCGCATCCTCCATGAGGACACCGCCAAGCGCTATCTCACCGGCGCGGATTTCGACACCGAAGGTTTTCAGATCATCGGCGACACCTTTTGGATCGGCGACGAGTTCGGGCCCTACGTGCTGAAGGCCGACAAGACCGGCAAGGTCCTGGCGGTGTTCGAAACCGCCGCCGACGGCAAGCCGGTGCGCTCGCCCGATCATTGGTCGGTGCGGTCGCCGGCCGCTCCAGGCGCCAGCTACACCACCGTCAACCTCCGCCGCTCCAAGGGCTATGAAGGCTTTGCCGCCTCGAAGGACGGCAAGTTCCTCTATGGCCTGCTCGAGGGCCCGCTGTGGAATGCCGAGAAGAAGGACGTTGAAAAAGTCGACGGCAAGGAAGCCGCGCGAATCCTCGAATTCGACGTCGCGGCCGAAAAATTCACCGGCCGCTATTGGCACTATGTGTTCGAGCAGAACGGCCACGCCATCGGCGATTTCAACATGATCGACGCCTCAAACGGCCTGATCATCGAGCGCGACAATGGCGAAGGCACCCCCGACAAGGCCTGCCCGGCCGGCCAGCGCGGCGAGAACTGTTTTGCGGACCTCGCCAAATTCAAGCGCGTCTACAAGGTCGACCTCTCCGACGCCAATGTCGGCAAGCCGGTGCGCAAGATCGCCTATGTCGACCTGATGAAGATCAAGGATCCCGACAAGAAGGCGCGCAAACCGCTCAATGACGGCGTGCTGACCTTTCCGTTCTTCACCATCGAGAACGTCGAGCGCGTCGACGAGGCGCATATCATCGTCGGCAACGACAACAATCTGCCATTCTCGTCGAGCCGCGATCCCAACAAGGCCGACGACAACGAGTTCGTGCTGCTGGAGGTGGGGGAGTTCTTGAAGCCGAAGTAGGTCATCTCCCTCTCCCCGCCCTTCGCGGGGAGAGGGTCGGGGTGAGGGGCTCTCTATCCGCGTACTTGCTGCTGACTGAGTCTGCCGAAGCAGCCCCTCACCCCTGCCCTCTCCCCGTGAAGAACGGGGAGAGGGAGAGGCGCAACCTCAGCCCGCCGGCACCATCACCACGCCCTTGTCCCTGGGCCAGCGTATGCGCCACGCGAAGTTGATGTCCCTCACCTCGCCCGGCTTGGCCTCGAACGCCCATTCCAGCACGCCGCGTCTGTCGCGAATGTTGCTTGCGGTCGGCGGCGTCGTGGACGACAGCATTTCGACCTGGATTTCCTCGTTCTCGCTAACCGGCAACTGATCCTCGATCGCGATCCGGATTGGGAAATCATGGCCGTTGCGCACGGTGGTCTTGAACGCGCGCTCGTCGGTCTTCGACGTCGTCACGATCAGGCCGGCCGATCCCTCGTTGCGCTTGAGAACCGCGCGTTCGATCTTGATCTTGTCGTCGGCGCCGAAGCCGAGCCGCACGGTCTCGTCCTTGGCCGCGGCGGCCATCTGCCCGCGGCCGACAAAGACGCCGTCGCGGTAGATAGAGACGCGTCCCGGCAATAGCGGCGCGTCCTCATTCTGCTTGAAGCTCGCTTCGAGGAATGCGGTCGGGTCTTTCACCGGCGCGGCGCGGACCGCGAGATCGGGCGCGAGCGTTACGCTAGAGACGCGCAGGCTCTTGGCGCCTTCGCTGGCACCGAGGCTGACGCGGCCGGGAATTTTGAACACCACCTGGAAGCCGCTGACATCGGCCACGGCCTGCTGTTCGTCGGCACGTTCGGCGAGGGATTCCGCCACCTTCGCGGCAGCCGCTGGCGCCGAACGGAACCTATTATCCATCGCGCCGCTGACGGCCCCCTGAGGCCGCGGCGGTTGCGGGTACTGCACGATCAGCGGATTGAGTTCGGGCGCGCTGCCGCCGCGCGCGGTTCGCACGGTCGACACACTGAGCGCGACGTTCGACCAGTCCTCGCCGGTGGCCTGCGTGATTTCGGCGCGGCGCACCAGTTCGAGCGCGGGCTTGCGGTCTTTCGCGCCGGTATCGAGACGGGCATCATAGAGCGGCGTCCAGCGCGCACTGCGCACCGCATAGGTCACCCGCAGCGTCGCCTTGGTCGCGGCAGCCGCCGCGAGCTCGATCCGCACTTCCAGCTTGCTCGGCGGCTTCTGCGCCTTGTCCTGCTCGAGGCGCGCGATTTCACGGTCGAGGTCGCGCTGCTTGCGCTCGGCATCGCGGATCGCGGCCTCGGTGCTGGCGACTTCTTCGCCAACCGCGGCAAAGGCCGCGCGCCACTCGGATACCGGCCGCGCCTCGCCTTTGTCGCCGATCCCGACCGGCGCGATATCCGCAAATCGCTCGGCGAATTTGCGCCGCGCTCTCGCCGCATCGATTGCGCCCTGCAGGTTGACGCGCTCGTCCTTCAGCGCCTCGATGCGCTTGTCGAGTTCGGGCAAATTTACTGGCGGCGCCGCGCGCGGCGACTTGGCGTCGATCGCGCCGATCGTGAGCTTTGCGCCGGCCTCACCCTCGACCCGCAGCGACGTGGGGTCGAGTGTCAGTGGAAGATCCTTGAGAACAGCGGAATTTTCACCGGCCGGCAGATCCAGCGTGACGAGGCGCGTCACGCTGGCGCCGTCGGGATAGACGGTGACAGCATCCACCGCCGAGCTCGCGGCGATGTCGGAGGCCTGCGCCTCACCGGCGGCAAGCGCCGTCAGAACGACGAGGCTCGTCGTCAAAAAGCTGTTCGCAATCAATCGCATGGATACCCTCCTGAACCGCCCGCCGGATGGCGGCGGACAAACAACGCCCACCACTCCCGGTCATGAGACGCAGCGAGGAAGGAATCGGTTCGATCGGGATTTTCGCCGCGGCAGCACCGCGGCGAAGGACCCTCCCCGGAAGGAAGGGGATGCGCGTCTTAAAACGCCAGCGCCTTGGCCTGCTTCACCTGCGGCAGCGCTTGCACCTTGGCAAGCACGTCGGCCGGCACGGGGCCGTCGATCTCGACCAGCGCGATGGCGTCGCCACCCTGCTTGACGCGGCCGAGATGGAAGGTGGCGATGTTGATCTTGGCGTCACCGAGCAGGCTGGCGAAGCTGCCGATGAAGCCGGGCTTGTCCTCGTTGGTGACATAGATCATCGACTTGCCGAACTCGGCATCGACCCGGATGCCCTTGATGTCGACCAGCCGCGGCTTGCCGTCGTGATAGACGGTGCCGGAGACGGAACGCTCCTGCCGTTCGGTGGTGACGGTCACCGTGATCAGGCTTTCGTAATCGCTCTGCGCCGCGCGTACGATCTCGTCGACCACCATGCCGCGCTCCTTCGCGACGACCGGCGCGGAGACCACGTTGACCTCGCCCAGCATCGGGCGCAGCAGGCCCGACAGCACCGCCGAGGTGATCGCCTTGATCTTCATCTCGGCGACGTGTCCCTCATAGGTGATCTCTGTCTTGAGGATGCCGCTCTCAGTGAGCTGGCCCGCGAACGAGCCGAGCTTCTCGGCGAGCTCGATGAACGGCTTCAGCTTCGGCGCTTCCTCCGCCGTGATCGACGGGAAGTTCACCGCGTTCGAGATCGCGCCGGTGAGAAGATAGTCCGACATCTGCTCGGCGACCTGCAGCGCGACGTTCTCCTGCGCTTCGGTGGTAGAGGCGCCGAGATGCGGCGTGCAGATCACGTTGGGATGGCCGAACAGCACGTTCTTGGTGGCGGGCTCCTCGACGAAGACGTCGAAGGCGGCGCCGGCAACATGCTTGGAATCCAGCGCATCGAGCAACGCCCGCTCGTCGACCAAACCGCCGCGCGCGCAGTTGATGATGCGCACGCCCTTCTTCATCTTGGCGAGCGCCGCCGCGTCGATGATGTTCCTGGTCTTCTCGGTCAGCGGCGTGTGCAGCGTGATGAAGTCGGCGCGCCTCAGCAATTCGTCGAGCTCGACCTTCTCGACGCCGATATCCTTGGCGCGCTCCGGCGACAGGAACGGATCGAACGCGACGACCTTCATTTTCAGGCCGAGCGCGCGGTCGGCGGCGATCGAGCCGATATTGCCGCAGCCGACCACCCCTAACGTCTTGCCGGTGATCTCGACGCCCATGAAGCGGTTCTTCTCCCACTTGCCGGCCTGGGTCGAGGCGTCGGCCTGCGGAATTTCACGCGCCAGCGCCAGCATCAAGGTGATCGCGTGTTCAGCGGTCGTGATCGAGTTGCCGAACGGCGTGTTCATCACGATGATGCCCTTGGCGGTCGCCGCGGGAATCTCGACATTGTCGACGCCGATCCCGGCACGGCCGATCACCTTGAGCTTCTTGGCCTTGTCGATGATCTTGGCGGTGGCCTTCGTCGCCGAGCGGATCGCCAGGCCATCGTAATCGCCAATGATCTCGGCGAGCTTGTCCTTGTCCTTGCCGAGATTGGGCTGGAAGTCGACCTCGATGCCGCGATCTTTGAAGATCTGGACGGCGGCGGGAGATAGCGCGTCGGAAATGAGAACTTTGGGTTTGGTCATCTGAATGTTTCCTTCAGGAAATCGATCGTCGTCCCGGCCGAAGCGCCTCTTGGCGCGTAGAGCCGGGACCCATACTCCGTGCTGGTGGTTGGGTCCCGGCTCGCGCTCCGCTTGGCCGGGACGACGGCTAAACAGGAACTAAGCCGCCTTTGGCAGCGCGGCCTTGGTCTCGGCAAACGCCCAGTCGATCCACTGCGTCAGCAGCGCGACGTCGGAGGCCTCCACCGTGGCACCGCACCAGATCCGCAGGCCCGCGGGCGCATCGCGGTAATAGGCGAAGTCGTAACCGGCGGCTTCCTTCTCCACCAGCGCAACCAGCTTCTTGGAGAACTCGGCCTGCGCGTCCGCGGTCAGTGAGGTGATCGCGGGATCGACGAACTTCAGGCACACCGAAGTGTTGGAGCGGATCGATGCATCCTTGGCCAGGAAGTCGATCCACGGCGTTTTCGCCTTCCAGTCCGACAGCACCTTGGTGTTGGCGTCGGCGCGCGCGATCAGGGCCTTGAGGCCGCCGATCGATTTCGCCCAGTTCAAGGCATCGAGATAGTCCTCGACGCACAGCATCGACGGCGTGTTGATGGTCTCGCCCTCGAAGATGCCCTGGTTGAGCTTGCCGCCCTTGGTAAGGCGGAAAATCTTCGGCAGCGGCCAGGCCGGCTTATAGGTCTCGAGCCGCTCCACCGCGCGCGGTGAGAGGATCAGCATGCCGTGCGCGGCCTCGCCGCCCAGCGCCTTCTGCCAGGAGAATGTCACCACATCGAGTTTTGCGAAATCGAGTGCTTGCGCAAACGCAGCCGATGTCGCGTCGCAAATCGTGAGGCCCTGGCGGTCCGCGCTGATCCAGTCGGCGTTCGGCACGCGCACGCCCGAAGTCGTGCCGTTCCAGGTGAAGACGATGTCGGAAGCCGGATCGGCCTTGCTCAAATCGGGAAGATCGCCATAGCCGGCGTGCAGCTTGGTGACGTCCTTGAGCTTCAATTCCTTGACGATGTCGCTGACCCAGCCCCTCGCCGAAGGATTCCCAGGCGATCGTGGTGACGGGGCGCGCACCGAGCAGCGACCACAACGCCATTTCGACCGCGCCGGTGTCGGACGCCGGCACGATGCCGATCTTGTAGTCGGCCGGCACTTCCAGCACTTCGCGCGTCAAATCGATCGCGAGCTTGAGCCGCGCTTTACCGATCTTCGCGCGGTGCGAGCGGCCGAGGGCTGCGTCCTTGAGATTTTGGGGATTCCAGCCGGGGCGCTTGGCACAGGGGCCGGAGGAAAAATGCGGCACGTTCGGCCGCGAAGCGGGCTTCGCTACGGTCATGAATCTATCCTTCCAGATAGTAAGCCTCCCGTTGGGGGGAGGTGTCCCGCCGCGGTCATTAGGGGAATCGGGCCCGATCGTCAAGAAGCTTCGGGCGCTTCACGCTCGATTGATGGCTCCTCGTCCACGCAGGGAGCCGGCTCCTGCTGCAGAAGTTCGGCGGCATCGGTGACCAGTTTGGCGGCCTCTTGCCGGCTCGAGACCTTCAAAATGCTGATGTCCCCGGCCTGCACGACATATTCGCTTCCGATCCGGACAATCGAATATTTTTTCATTGGAAATCCCCAAGCTGCCCAAAGCCCCATGGGAGAGCCCGGCATAGCGGAGACGTTCCGGTCCGTAAAATCACGGACGCATGCGTAGTTTATCGGTTGTTAACCGGATCGCACAGCCACGACTACCTCAGGCATTCGTCGCAAGCACGCTTCAACCGCGGTTGGCTGATCTTTATTCTGACGCGTTTTCCTTGCGCGAACCGGATGCCATCCCGCATCAAGTGCGGGACAGGCCTCGCTCGAAAACGCTGCGGCGATCAAAATCGCAAGGTCATGCCGATATGGCTGCGCGCAAAGCCGAGCCGCTCGTAAAACCGCTGCGCGTCGACACGGGTGTGATGCGTCAGCAATTCGACCAGTCTGCATTCCCTCGCGCGCGCTTCCACAACCGCCCACTGCACCATCTGCTCGCCGATGCCGCGGCTGCGGCAGTGGCTGGCGACGCGGACATCCTCCATCAGGCCACGCGATGCGCCCTGCGAACTCAGCCCGGGCAGAATGCATAGCTGCAGGCAACCGACCACGGCGCCTTCGCCGTCCTCGGCGACGACGAGAAGGATGTTCGGGTCGAGCTGCAGCCTTTCAAATGCCGTGAAATAGGATTGCGGCAGTGGGTCTTCGATCCGCTCACGCGCACCGCCGAGCGGATCGTCCGCCAGCATGGCGATGATGGTGCCGACGTCCTCGCGGCGCGCGGGGCGGATGGTGACCTCTGGGATGGCAGACATGACGATTTCCGGTGAAGTCAGCGCGCCGATGGCAGGCCGAGAAATTGTTCGGTCTCGGCGATCCAGCGGCGCACTGCGGCATAGCCGTCGAGATGAAAGCCGCCTTCGTGCGCCACGCGTGTATAGGCCAGGAGCGAGACGTCGGCGAGCGTAACGGCCTCGCCGACCAGGAACGGCGTCAGCGCAAGCTGGTGCTCCATCCGCGCCAGCGCCGCGTAGCCGCGCTTGACCTTTTCAGGGTCGAGATCGGAGGCCGGCTTCTTCAGGTAGAACATCTGGAAGCGGCAGACGGCGATGTAGGGCTCGTGACTGTATTGTTCCCAGAACAGCCACTCGTCCATCTTCGCTTCCGCGAACGCGTCCTGCGGAATGAGACGAGAACCGCGGGCGAGATAGCGGATGATGGCGTTGGACTGCGCCAGCGTGCGGCCGTCGTCGAGTTCGATCGTCGGTACCTGGCCGGCGCCATTGCGCTTGAGAAATTCCGCCGTCCGCGTCTCGCCCTTGAGCGTATCGACCGCCATCCAGGTGTAGGGCAGCGCGAGATGGTCGCACACCCACTTCACCTTCAGGCAATTGCCGGAATTGGTATCGCCGTAGACCTTCATGCGCCGCCCTCGTTAGGGCGATAGTGCAACAGGCGGCGGCAATTCTGTCAACGGCGCCGGAGCGGCGCCGCCGTGGCGGGATCAGAATTTGTAGCCGAGGCCGGCGCGGACCGTGTTGATGCTGGTGTCGACCGAAGAGGCAAAGCGCACATATTCCCATTCCGCGCGCAAGAACAGGCCCGCTATCAGCATCACTTCGGTGCCGAGACCGAACGAATAGCCGTAGATCAAATGGCTGTACTGGCCGTCGGCCGCGCTGACATCGAATGGTACGTTCTGGAATCCCGGCGCGGCGGCCGGATTGACCTGAGTTCCGTAAACACGCGCGCTACGAATGATGTCGGCTTGCCCCAGCGCGATGCCGGCAAACATATAAGGGAGGAACGAGCCATACGCATAGCCGCCGCGGACCCGAAGCGTTCCCATGTCGGAAATATTCATCTGCGCTGCCCCTTCATAGGTCGCGCCAACCGTGTACCCGGAAGGAAGCGTGAAGATCCGCGACATCCTGCCGGTGTGCGAACCCCCAAACTTGCCGTGCGTGTAATTCAATTCAACGCCCACGACGACGTCGGTCCACTGGAAGTTGTAACCGACAAATCCGCCGAACCCCTCTCCATGGGCCGAAACTTTTCCCATGATCGGCCACTCCGATATTCGCTGGACGCTCTCCATCTCCGTGCCGTCCAAGAGGCGCGCCGCGATGGTCCTCGTCGAATTCGCAAAATTCATGTTGGAAGTGCCATAGGCAGCATGTCCGCCGATGTAGCCGCCTTGCCAGTTCACAGTGCTGGTGCTCAGCCCGTCGGTGAAGCTGCCACGCAGAGCTGGCATGTCAGCCGCCTGCGCACCGCTTACCGCTCCACACATCACCGTCACCAACAAAAAACGACGCATCGCAACGCTCCATCGGAAAACTCTGAACTTGGCGCTGATCATCGCCTGTTAACCTTAACCAATGGTTGTCGCGCCTTCCGATTGGCGCAATCTCGCCGAAAAGCAGGCAAACATTTTTTCGCGGTCGCAGCTCTGCATCGCGATCCGTCAAAAGCAAACGGCGCGGGAAGAGCTCCCGCGCCGTCTGCAAATGTTAACGAATGAAGGTCGCGATTAACCTTTGCGGATCAGCGGCGGCGGTGCGTAGACCTGCGGGCTGGTGAGATCCCAACGCACGCCGAGCTTGACGTCATGCGAGGTGATGTCCTTGATCTTGATCGACGATGCACCTGAGATGCTGTTGTCGAACGCACGGTAGTTGCCGGGGGCTGCATCGCCGAGATTCATGTAGCTGTAGGCGAGTTCGACGGTAAACCCTGGAGTGACATTGTAGGCGAGACCGGCATGGGCCGCCCAGGCCAAATTCCACTTCCCATTGTCGGCGAAGTAGGTAACGCTGTTGGTCAGGGCGCCTGCGGTGTAGCGAACGCCGTCGTCGCGGAAGCCGCTGAGCTTGTTGTACGACCCACCGACACCGGCGCCGATGAACGGCGTGATGCACCACCAGGTTCCGAGGTCGACATAGGCATTGGCCATGACAACCCACTCGGATTTGCTGCCGGTGTAGTTGTTGACTCCGATGTCGTCGAGCCCGAGGACGACTGTATCCGAGCCGTGTAGGTTGGCGCGACCGCGGTATTGGCCGATCACGTCCGCACGGAACCAGTTGTTGAAGCGATAGCCGACACCGAGGTCGAACAGCATCGAGCTGTCGAAGCCGAGACCCACCGTCGTGGTTGGGAAGGTCTGCGCAGTCAAGCTGTCGATCCTCTTCGCGCTCTGATTGGTCATGCCGATATCGCCGCGCAGATACCAGCCGCCGAAATCCTCGACCACCGGGGCCGGAGCGTACGGAGGGGGCGCAATCGCCATGTCGGCAGCAAACGCCGCCTGAGACAACAAAGTGGCCGCACCGGCGGCAATGAAAGACTTAACGCTACGCATGGGGTCGTCCTTTTGTCCGGTGAGGCTGACTGCAAAGGGCCCCACTTCAAAAATCCACGGACGGACGATGGCATTAAATGCTTAAACGGCGCTTAACCCTAATTTTTAAGGTTGACAATCTCTGACTTTTTTCACGGCGGCGCTTGCGACGCGAGTCTCGATGCATCTGCACCATGACACATGAGGTGAAAGCGCCATACACCCTAACGATGTATTGAGAATCCGCGTGCTGGCCGCGCCGTTAAGACTTTGTTGATGCGGCGAGCTACGCCCTCGCCTCGCCGGTAACGTTAGCGCACGTGCTTTGGCATCTTCGGCAGGAACACCGCAAGCAGGCCGAGCGCGGGCAGGAATGCGCAGAGGTGATAGACGAAGGCAATGCCGGTGTGGTCGGCAAGCTTGCCGAGCACCGCCGCGCCAAGTCCGCCGATGCCGAAGGCGACGCCGAAGAACACGCCGGAGATCATTCCGAAGCGATGCGGCATCAGTTCCTGCGCGAACACGATGATCGACGACGTCGCCGACGAAATGATCAAGCCGATGATCACCGTCAGCACCGCGCTGCCGACGAGGCCGGCATAGGGTAGCGCAAGGGTGAACGGCAGCGCGCCGAGGATCGAGAACCAGATCACGTATTTGCGCCCGAAGCGATCGCCGAGCGGCCCGCCGAAAAATGCGCCCGCCGCATTGGCGGCAAGAAACAGGAACAGGTAGAGCTGGGCTGCCTGCGTCGACACCTGAAACTTTTCGATCAGATAGAAGATGTAGTAGCTCGACAGGCTCGACACGTAGAGCTGCTTGGAGAACAACAGCGCAACCAGCACCGCGAGCGCGATTCTGACGCGCCGGGAATCCGGCAGGTCCGGATGACGTTCCACCGCCGCCGCTTTCTTCGTCGTGATCTGCGGCTTGTACCAAACGCCGATCCGCCACAGGATCACGATCGCCAGAAACGCGATCGACGAGAACCAGGCGATCGAGGGCTGGCCGAACGGCACCACGATCAGCGCCGCCAGCACTGGTCCCATCGACGTGCCGAAACTGCCGCCGAGCTGAAACACCGATTGCGCGAAGCCGTAGCGCCCGCCGGAAGCCAGCCGCGCGATCCGCGCCGATTCTGGGTGAAACACCGCAGACCCCAATCCGACCAGCGCCGCCGCGATCAGGATGATCGGATAGAGATGCGCGACGCTGAGCAACAGCAAGCCGAAGAACGTAAAGCCCATGCCTGTCGCAAGCGAGAACGGCTGCGCCTTCTTGTCGGTGAAGTGCCCGACGACAGGCTGCAGCAGCGACGCGGTGAACTGGAACGCCAGCGTGATCATGCCGATCTGCGCGTAGTCGAGCGCGTAGGCGTCCTTCAGGATCGGATAGACGGACGCAATCAACGACTGCATGGTGTCGTTGAGGAAATGCGAGAAGCTGATGCCGGCAAGCACGATGTAGGCCGGCCCTGCCACCGCCGCTTTCGCGGCAAGCCCCGGGGCCGCGTCCGACACGACCACCGGCGCGGTCGCGGTTTCCTCAGTTACGATGACGGGCTTGTTCAACGGCGCATTCCCGAAAAGGATTTGCTGACGCAATGCCGCGTTTTACGCCGCGCTCCCGGTTGCGACCAGCAGCAATAGCCGATAGCTGCGATGCGCTCCTGCGCACCGCCGATCAGCAATCACGCGTCCTTTGGATAAAGCGTGCTTATGCCGCGGCGGCATGGCCGAGCGCGTTGACGATCTGGTCGACGACTTCCTCGACCAGGAGGCGGTCGTCGCCCTCGCCCATCACGCGGATCACAGGCTCGGTGCCGGACGAACGCACCAGCAGCCGGCCGTGGCCGTTGAGGCGATTCTCGCCGTCCAGGATCGCCGATTTCACCTCGGCGTGGTCGAGCGGCTTGCCGGAGCGATAGCGTACGTTCTTCAGGATCTGCGGCAGCGGATCGAAGCGATGGCAGACCTCCGACACCGGGCGGCGCAGCTTTTGCACCACGGCCAGCACCTGCAGCGCTGCGACGAAGCCGTCGCCTGTCGTGGCGTAGTCGGAGAGTATGATATGGCCCGATGGCTCGCCGCCGAGATTGTAGCCCTGCGACAGCATCTGCTCGAGCACGTAGCGGTCGCCGACTGGCGTGCGCACCATGCCGAGGCCCTGCCCCTCCAGGAAGCGCTCAAGCCCGAGATTCGACATCACGGTGGCGACGATGCCGGGCTTGGCGAGACGGCCGTCTTCCTTCCAGCTTTGCGCGATCACCGCGAGCAACTGGTCGCCGTCGACGACGTGGCCGCGCTCGTCGACCAGGATGACGCGATCGGCGTCGCCATCGAGCGCAATGCCGATATCGGCGCGCATCTCGCGCACTTTCCTGGCGAGCGCCTCCGGCGAGGTCGAGCCGCATTCCTTGTTGATGTTAAAGCCGTCGGGTTCGACGCCGATCGCGATGACATCGGCGCCCAATTCCCACAGCGCTTCCGGCACCACCTTGTAGGCCGCGCCGTGCGCGCAATCGATCACGACGCGCAGGCCGTCGAGCGAGAGCTCGCGCGGCAACGTGCGCTTGGCGAATTCGATGTAGCGGTCGTGGACGCCGTCGATGCGGCGGGCGCGCCCGAGACTCGCGCTCTGCGCCAAGCGACGGTCGATCGGCTCGTCGAGCAGTTGCTCGATCTGCTTCTCGACGTCGTCGGACAGTTTGAAGCCCTGCGGACCGAACAGCTTGATGCCGTTGTCCTCGAACAGGTTGTGCGACGCTGAAATCATCACGCCGAGATCGGCACGCATCGACTTGGTCAGCATCGCGACCGCCGGCGTCGGCATCGGGCCGAGCAGCAGCACGTCCATGCCGACCGAGGTAAATCCAGCCACCATGGCGTACTCGATCATGTAGCCGGAGAGCCGCGTATCCTTGCCGATCACGACGCGGTGGCGGTGATCGCCACGCTGAAACACCAAGCCAGCCGCCTGCCCCACCTTGAGCGCGAGCTCCGGCGTGATCAAACCATTGGCGCGGCCCCGAATTCCGTCGGTACCGAAATATTTGCGGCTCATGTGACCCCCAGCCATTCCAGGTCTTCTTGAGGCCATCACGGCCACGAATCCCCGAACGCTCCATCATAGCGTGCTGGGGGTTATAATCCTTCGCCCGCCAAAATGGCTTCAAAAAATATGATGAATCATTACGGCCATTGGCGGCCAAAAGGCAATATAACTATTTGTTATATCTGGATATTCACGCCAGGCAGCCATCGGCCTGCCGGCTCAGCCGCGCCGTTTGACGTGCTGGTCGCCTTTCGAAGGCGGCGGCTGGGTGACATTGACCGGGTCGGATGCCGGAAAGGTCTCTTCCAGCCCCTCATCCAGGGCGTCGTCGAGCCGGCGCTTTTCCTCGCGATCGGCCGGGCCGGTCTCGACGGGGGCGGCTTTGCGCGGTCCGGTCATGGGATGTCCTCCCGGGAATGGCGCCACGAGATGCGATTTGGCCGGCCATCCAACCATGCTAGATGACGACGCAGCGAAGAAGTTCAAGAAGGGCCGGGACGTCCATGAAGCATATCACCTGCATTGAGGATCTGCGCCAGTTGCACAAGCGCAGGGTTCCCAAGGCGTTTTTCGACTACGCCGACCGCGGCTCCTACACCGAGGACACGCTGCGGGCCAATTCCGAGGATCTGCAGCAGATCAAGTTCCGCCAGCGCGTCCTGGTCGATGTCTCCAAGCGCGATCTCTCCACGACGATCCTCGGCGAGCCGGCCGCGATGCCCTTGATTCTTGCCCCGGTCGGCCTGCTCGGCATGCAGCATGGCGACGGCGAAATTCATGCCTGCCGCGCCGCGCAGGCCGCCGGCATTCCCTTCACCCAGAGCACGATGTCGATCTGTTCGATCGAGGATATCGCAGCCAGCGTCGACAAGCCGTTCTGGTTCCAACTCTACGTGATGAAGGACCGCGGCTTCATCAAATCGCTGATCGAGCGCGCAATTGCGGCGAAATGCTCGGCGCTGGTGCTGACCGTCGATTTGCAGGTGATCGGCCAGCGCCACCAGGACATCAAGAACGGCATGACGGTGCCGCCGGAATGGTCGCTGTCGAAGCTGCTCGATTTCGCCAGCAAGCCGTCATGGGTCGCGGGCGTGCTGCGCGGCAAGCGCCGCACCTTCGGCAACATTGTCGGCCACGTCAAAGGCACCGAGGATCTCACCAAACTCTCGGAATGGACCGCCTCGCAGTTCGATACTTCGCTGAACTGGAAGGACATCGACTGGATTCGCTCGATCTGGCCGGGCAAGCTGATCCTCAAAGGCATTCTCGACGTCGAGGACGCCGAGATCGCGACCAAGACTGGTGCGCAGGCGATCGTGGTCTCCAACCATGGCGGCCGCCAGCTCGACGGCGCGCCGTCGTCGATCGAGGTGCTGCCGGAAATCGTCGATACCGTCGGCTCGAAGATGGAAATCATGTTCGACGGCGGCATCCGCTCCGGCCAGGACGTGGTGCGCGCGCTCGCGCTCGGCGCCAAATCCTGCATGATCGGCCGCGCCTATGCCTATGGCTTAGGAGCCGGCGGCGAAGCCGGCGTCGCCAAAGCGCTCGACATCCTGGCTAAGGAAATGCTCACCACGATGGGGCTGTGCGGCGTCAATACGATTGCCGAGATCGACGATCGCGTGCTGGCGGTTTGATCCCGCCACAAATACGAACACCTCGACATGGGTCCCTGCGAACGCAGGGACCCATACGCCGCGGCCCTTCGGTTAAGCGATGTGGTAAACACCTTACATCCACAATAAACAATTGTGGTTATGGGTCCCTTGGTTCGCGGGGACGACGGGTGGATGGAGCGACGCGACTCACATCGGCGGCGTGATCCCGTCACGGCCGACATTGACGCGCGCGGCTTCGAGCGTGCCGTCATCCTTCTTCACCGCGCCGAAGATGATGATCTTGGCGCCCGGCTTCAGCTCGGATTTGTCGCCGGCGACGAAGGTGACAACAGGCGTATCCGGCGGCACCACGACTTTCTTTTCGCCGTCTTTGTATTTGACCAAAATATTCTGCCCGTCGGTGCCCTTCACCGTCTGGGCGACGGTGGCGTTGGTCATGGTCGAGTTCGGGCGCTGGTCCCAGGGCCGAAAGCCTTCGGCCGCGCCGCGCTGGTTCTCCGGGAAGATATGCACCGCGACCGCCTTCTGGGTACCGTCCGGCTCCGGCATGCCGGTGACGCCGATATAGGAGCCTTCCTTGATCTCGGACAGCGCGGTCTTCGCCACGCCGAACACGGCGACATTGTCGGTGAGACGGACCTTCATGTCGGCGCCCTCGCGCGACTTGATCGACAGCATGGACCCGTCGACGGCCTCGATGGTGCCGCGAATGCGGACCGTCGGTGGCTGCTGTGCCAGGGCCTCCGCTGCAAACAGAGCGACAAGGCTCAGCGAGGCCGCAAGCATCCGCGGCCATGATGAAGATTTCGACATGATGTTCCTCCCAAAGTTGGATCGGCGCCCAATCCAACGCCAACACCGGGAGGAAATGCCTATTCCACGGCTGGCGCCCCGCCTACCGATCATCAAGGCGTGATCGGGTTCAGGCGCGCCAGCGCCGATCATGTATTCGTGAGATCGGCTTCGACGAGCGCACGAAGCTCCGGCGTCACCTCGGGGCGCCGTCCGAACCACAGTTCGAATCCCCGCACCGCCTGATGCAAGAGCATGCCGAGCCCGTCGGCCGTCTTCAGCCCGCGCGCGCGTGCAGCGGTCAGCAGCGGCGTGTCGAGCGGCACATAAACGAGATCGGCGACGACGGCGCGTGACGGCAGCCGGCCGACATCGAGTTCGAGCGGCGGCTGCCCCTTCATGCCGAGCGAGGTGGTATTCACCAGAAGCCCGGCGCGCGGCAGGAGATCGCCGAGCGCATCCCACGCCACGGGCAACACGCTCGCGCCGAACTGATCCGCCAACGCGCTCGCGCGCGCCATGGTGCGATTGACGAGATGAATGCGCTTGATGCCGCGTTCACGCAGGCCAAACACGACGGCGCGTGACGAACCGCCGGCGCCCAGCACCAGCGCATCCTCGCACTTGTCCCAGCCGCCGGCGCAGGCGTCGAGATTGTTGATAAAGCCTTCGACGTCGGTATTGGTCGAGCACAATTCGCCGTCTGCGAACCACAGCGTGTTGGCGGCGCCGACTGCGCGGGCGCGCTCGTCCGGCTTCGACAGCGCCAGCGCGCGCTCCTTGTGCGGAATGGTGACGTTGGCGCCGACAAAGCCGCGCAGCGACAGGCGGAAGATGAAATCCTTGAACTCATCAGGTGGCACCGCCTCGATGACGTAACCGCCCTCGATGCCCAGCGTCCGCAGCCAGTAATGATGGATCAACGGCGAGCGCGAATGCGCGGCCGGCCATCCGATCAGGCACGCGGCGGGGGTTTAGGCACGGCAATAGCCTCCTCCAAAGACGTCGATGGCCGGGGTAAACCCGGCCACGAATATCAATTTATCTTCCGCTTAAATGAGTCAAGCCGCGCACCGGCGGCCGCAGCCGGAGCTGCGGCGGCCGGCCGCACAGCTACGCCGCGACGCGATGCGCGGCGATGATCTGGTCGGCGGCACGGCCGGTGACCTCGGCCATGCGGTCGAACTGGCGGGTGAACCCGCCGGCGCCGGCGGTGGCCGAGCGCAACTCCACGATCAGATCGCCGATCTCCGCCTCCGGCATGGTGGCGCGGACGCAGTCCCATCCCGGCCAGCCCTCGCGGGTATCGAAGCCGAGAATCTGGCCGCGTCGCGCCGACAGGATCGCGTTGATCTTTGCCGTCGCTTCCGTCGGGCAGACGATCTCCACCATGTGGATCGGCTCCAGCAGCACCGGCTGGCACTGCGGCAGCGCCTCGGTCATGCCGATACGGGCCGCGGTGCGGAACGCGAGATCGGACGAATCGACGCTGTGATAGGAGCCGTCGATGAGCGTGATCTCAACATCGATGACGGGAAAACCGAGCGGACCCTTGGCGAGGCCGTCGACCACGCCCTCTTCCACCGCGCCGATATAATTTTTCGGCACTGCGCCGCCGACCACTTTTTCGTGGAACTCAAAGCCCGAGCCGCGCGGCATCGGTTTGATTTCCAGCACCACGTCACCGAACTGGCCATGGCCGCCGGATTGCTTCTTGTGGCGGCCGCGCTGGGTGATCGGCTTGCGGATGGTCTCCTGATAGCCGATCGCCGGCGGCTGCGATTTGACGTTGACGCCAAAGCGCTCACGCAGCCGCTCGAGCGCGACGCGCAGATGCATCTCGCCCTGCCCCCACAGCACGATATCGTGGGTGCGCTGGTTCTGGATCATCGTCAGCGACGGATCTTCCTCGTTCAGTCGCAACAGCGACTGGCCCAGCTTGACGTCGTCCTTGCGATCGGCCGCCGACAGCGACATCGCCAGCACCGGCGGTGTCGGCGCGATCTGCACCAGTGCCGCCGGCGCGGTCTTGCCGCTGGACAGCGTGTCGCCGGTCTTGATCGCGTCGAGCTTGCCGAGCGCGATCGTCTCGCCGGCTTCCGCCGCGGCACGCTTGGTATCGTGCGCGCCGTTGACCGCGAGAATGCCGGACACCCGTCCGGCTTCGCCGGAGGAGGATTGCAGCGTCGCGCCGTCATCGAGATGGCCGGCGAGCAGCCGCGTCAGCGACAGCTTGCCGCCGTGCTGCAGATGCAGCGTCTTGAACACATAGGCCAGCGCCTCCTTCTGCGACGATGCGCCGAGGCGTTTCGCCGTTTCAACAACGCCGGGCGCTTCATGGCGCAGCGCCTTCATCAGCCGCAGCACGCCGTTTTCGCGGCTCGCAGCGCCCAGCAGCACCGGACAGATCAGCCCTTCGCGCAACTCGCGGGCGAGATCGTCGAACACCGCGTCGCGCGGCGGCTGGATGTCCTCCAGCAACTGCTCCATCAACGCGTCGTCGTGGTCGGCGAGCTTTTCAAGCATCGAGAAGCGCGCTTCCTTCTCGCGGTCGAGATCGCCGCCTTGCAGCGCGATCACTTCGGAAGGCTTGTGCTCGCGATAAACAAAGGCGCGCTCCAGCGCGAGATCGACAAAGCCTTCGATCAACTCGCCGTTCCAGATCGGAATCTGCCGCAGCACCAGCGGCACGCGCGAGGCCGGCTGCAGGGTTGCCAGCGTTTCGCGGATGCGCTTGTTGGCGCGGTCGATCTTGTTCAAAAACAGAAAACGCGGAATGCCGAGCTCTTCCAGCTCGCGCAGGATGATCTGCAGTTGCGGCAGCTTCTTCTCGTCCGCCTCGCAGACCACGACCGCAGCGTCGACCGCGGGCAACGCGGCGCGCATGTCATGCGCGAACTCGACCGAGCCGGGGCAATCGATAAAGGTGTAACTGTCGCCCATGAAGGTGGTGGTGGCGGCGCTTAAGCCTACGCCCATCTTGTGATGGCGCGCTTCGGGGCTGGCATCGCCGACGGAAGTTCCGGCATCGACGCTGCCGGCACTTTTAATGGCGCCCGTTCGCGCCAGTATTGCTTCTAGAAGTGTGGTTTTACCGCTCTGGAAAGGGCCCACCAGTGCAATGCACCGTGGACCTTGGGGACTTCTGACGTCTTGTCCCATTGCCGCCTCCCTGTTTTGGAGCTCGGCCCGTGATTGGGTCGGCGACCTCTGATGCTCCGCCTGTCGCAACGATTTGGCAAGCGGGAAAACGTCGCTGCGGTGCGAGGTGGGGTGCGCCTGTCCACTCGCCGTAAGAACGGAAGTGAAGGAAGGTCCGTGCTGTAGGTATTGCCGAGCACTTGAAGGTGAAACGAAGCTTGCTCCCTCTCCCCGTAACAACCTGGAGAGGAGAACACTACCGCCCCGGCCTGAGTTCCAAACTTTCCAATCCGGCAGCAATGCTGACGCCAACCTGACCTTGCAGGCTGAGCGGCTGCAGTGCGATCGAATTCGCGGAGCCACCGACCAGCACGTTGCCGCCGACGCCTACGCCTAGCGTCGCGCTGCCCTGCGCGCCGACATAATCGCCTGAAAGGCCGCCCGGCCCGAGCCGCGCGACAGGCGCGAACACGCCCCAGGCCAGCGCCGATTCCTGGGTGATGCCGAGATCGAGTCCGACTTTGCGGATGGTGGCGACATAGCGATCTTCCGGCATCCCTTCTGCGCGCAGCACGCAGCCGAGGTGAGTGACGGAACCGACGACGAAACCGACGCTGGCGCCGCCGCGACACTCCAGCACGCCGACCTGCACGCGCTGCCCCTGCTGCGCATTGGCGCCGATGGATGAAGCCAGCGTAGCGAGAACGGCAGCGGCGAGGATGAAGAAACGACGCATGAAGTAAGCTCCGGCTGAAAAACGGTGATGCGAGCAGAGAATTAAGAACAAGGCCGTGCCCGCGGCGCTCGCCGTTCTATGCCACAACATCGCAGGCCGTGCCAGATTGGCGGGAGCTGAAGGCGAGCCGTCTCCATTCGCTCGTCATTCCGGGGCGATGCGCAGCATCGAACTAGGGTATGCAATTGCATACCCGAGAATCTCGAGATTCTCAGGTGCGCAATTGCGCACCATAGTTCGTCGCTCCGCGCCGCCCCGGAATGACATCAACAAAAAGGCCCGCTTGCGCGGGCCTTTTCCTTAACGTGTCATGCTCAGCCGCGGTGACGATGGCGGCGATGGCCTTGGCGTCGCGGACCGTTGCCGTAGAACGGTTGCAGCTCGAGGCCGGCGATGCCGGCGGCGACGTTCAATCCGGTCTGGCCTTGCAGGCTGATCGGCTGCAGCGCATAGGCATTCGCCGGACCACCCACCAGGAAGTTGCCGCCGCCGCCGACGCCGATCGATGCATTGGCGCCGACGCCACCATAGCTGCCGGCGAGTTCGCCGCGCCCGAGCCGACTGTTCGGCGCACTAACTGCCCACGACAACTGGGTCTGCTCGGTGACGCCGAGATCGAGACCGATGCGCTGCACCTTGGCGATGTAGGGCTCAGGTCGGCGGCCTTCGCTGCGGAACACGCATTCGAGGCTCGTCACCGAACCGACCACGAAGCCGACATTCTGGCCGCCCTGGCATTGCAGGATGCCGGCGCGAACCGGCGGCGCCGCGTCAGCGCTTGCGATCGGCGCGATCAGTGCCGCCGCGGCGAATGTCAATGTCAGGAGTCGCATGTGTCCCAGTCTCCGCATGTTGATGAACAAATTTAGCGGAGCGGACAGGATGGAAGTGCCGTGTCGAAAACATGGCGCTTCATCAAGAAGCCGTCAAAACATTGCGTGTTCGTTCACGCGCGATGTGATTTGACGGTCGTCCTTTGACGCGATTGCTGGTTGCGAGCCGCGGCCAGCCCCGCATCAACCGCGGAGCGGGCTTGCGCGGCGAAACGCTTATCTCAAATTGCCGCAGAAGCGCTGGATGCGCTTGCAGGCGTCTTCAAGGTCGGAGGTCTTGGTCGCGTAAGAGATCCGGAACGCCGGGCCGAGGCCAAACGCGGAACCCTGCACGACGGCGACGCCTTCGCTCTCCAGCAATTCCGTGACGAAATCCTCGTCATTGGCAATCACCTTGCCCGAAGGCGAGGTCTTGCCGATGGTGCCGGCGCAGGACGGATAGACGTAGAACGCACCTTCCGGCCGCGGGCATTCGATGCCCTTGGCCTGGTTCAGCATCGAGACCACGAGGTCGCGGCGCTCCTTGAACATCTTGTTATGCACCGGGATGAAATCCTGCGGACCGTTCAACGCTTCGACGGACGCCCACTGCGCGATCGACGACGGGTTCGAGGTCGATTGCGACTGAATGGTCGCCATCGCCTTGATTAGGTCGGCCGGACCGCCGGCGTAACCGATGCGCCAGCCGGTCATGCAATAGGCCTTCGACACGCCGTTCACCGTCAGCGTGCGCTCGTAGAGTTTCGGCTCAACCTGCGCCGGCGTGGCAAACTGGAAGTCGTCGTAGACCAGGTGCTCGTACATGTCGTCGGTCATCACCCAGACATGCGGATGCTTCACCAGCACGTCGGTGATCGCCTTGAGTTCGGCGCGCGTGTACGCGGCACCGGTCGGGTTCGACGGCGAGCACAGGATGATCCATTTGGTCTTCGGCGTGATCGCCTTTTCCAGATCCTCGGGCCGCAGCTTGAAGCCGCTCGACGCCGGGCACACGACGGGGACCGACTCGCCGCCGGCCAGCGCGACCATTTCCGGATAGCTGACCCAGTACGGCGCCGGGATGATCACCTCGTCGCCGGGATTAAGGGTTGCCATCAGCGCATTGTAGAGCACCTGCTTGCCGCCGGTGCCGACGATGATCTGGTTCGGCTTGTAGGTCAGGCCGTTCTCGCGCTGGAACTTGTTGATGATGGCTTCCTTCAGCTCGGGAATGCCGCCGACATCGGTGTACTTGGTCTTGCCGGCCTCGATGGCGCGGATCGCCGCCAGCTTGATGTTGGCAGGCGTGTCGAAGTCCGGCTCGCCGGCGCCGAGGCCGATGACGTTGCGGCCCGCCGCTTTCAGCGCGCGCGCTTTGTCCGTGACCGCGATGGTCGCGGACGGCTTCACACGGGCGAGCGAGGCAGACAGGAAGGGCATCATCATCTCCTGGCAAACGTCGTGACTTCTGAAATTCACGACTCTTTTTGATGGGAACGCCGCACCCTAAGGCGCAGGGCGCTGCATCGCAAGAAGCTTGGCCAAATAACGGCGAACTTTAGGGAACGTTAAAGCTGGCTCGGTACGGTCGGAGCAATGTCGGCGCAATAATCGTAAAAATTCCGCGGTGAAATGACTCATATCTGGCAAGGGTTGCGATCCGGCGAGTGGCTGACGGCTTCGCGCATGCGCGCCTACAGCCTGATCCTGCTCGGCCTCTCGGTCCTGATCTTCGCCGGGTGGATCGCTGTTTCCGACGGCCTCATTGACCGCACGGGCCAGCCGATCGGAACCGATTTTTCGAACGTCTACGCGGCAGGATCGCTGACCTGGCAGGGCCGCGCCGCGGACGCCTATGCGCCCGCGCTCCAGCACGCGGCAGAGATGGCGGTGTTCGATGGCCGCGACGTGCCGTTCTATGGCTGGCACTATCCGCCGTTCTTCTTTGCGATCGCCGTTCTGGTCGCCGCCCTTCCCTATGCCGGGGGACTGGCGCTCTGGCTGGTCGCCAGTTTTGCCGCCTACCTCGCAACGATCCGCGCCATCCTGCCGCGTCAGGAAACGTTGCTGGTCGCCGCCGCCTTCCCCGCCGTGCTCGTCAATGTCGGCCATGGCCAGAATGGATTTCTCACAGCAGCCCTGCTCGGCGGCGCGCTGCACTGGCTCGACCGGCGGCCATGGCTTGCCGGCGTGCTGATCGGCCTGCTCGCCTACAAGCCGCAATTCGGCGTGCTGATTCCGATCGCGCTTCTGGCGGGCGGGCGCTGGCGCACCATCGGCGCCGCCGCCGCAACCGTCGTCGCGCTGGTCGTGGTCAGCTTCGCGACGCTCGGCAGCGGCATCTGGCATGCCTTTGCCGATTCCATGAACTTCACGCAGACGGTCGTGCTCGAGCAGGGCGGCACCGGCTGGCACAAAATCCAGTCGATCTTCTCGGCCGTCCGCACATGGGGCGCGAACGTGCCGACAGCCTATGCGGCGCAGGCTTCGTTGTTCGCCTTGCTCGCCGCCAGCCTCGCCTGGCTGTGGCACAGCGATGCCGCCTTCGAGCTCAAGGCGGCGGCGCTGGCGCAGGGCAGCCTGCTCGCAACACCCTATGTGCTCGATTACGACCTCGTGGTGCTCGCGGTCGCGATCGCATTCTTTGCGCGGCACGGGCTGAACAACGGCTTTCGCGATTTCGAGATCAGCCTGCTCGCCGCGGCCTGGATCGTGCCGCTGCTCTCGCGCAGCATCGCTGGCGTCAGCTACATACCCCTGGGCCTGTTCGTGGAGCTGGCCTTCTATGCGCTCATATTGCGGCGCGCGGCCCTCGACCGTGCGAGCCATGCGCTTGGTGCTGTCAGCGTCGCGCAAGCGTGATCTTTGTTGTTCCGGCGTGTTGATAGAATCATTCTGCGCGTGTGCAGTGCGGTAGAGGTTTTCGACTTTTTCCATTCCGCGGGACTTGCGACGCAGTGATATCGGCATCATTGTTTAGCCGCGTTGCGGTGCGAACCGCTGACAGCGCGGGCGCGCAACTGCGGTGTGCGTGCTTCCTCGATCGGGGTGAAATCCAGGACGATGTACAAGCTCTATTCGATGCAGCGCTCCGGCAACAGCTACAAGGTCCGCCTTGCGCTGGCGCTGCTCAACGCGCCCTATGAGGCGATCGAAATCGACATTCTCCGTGGCGAAAGCCGCACGCCGGAGTTTCTGGAGAAGAATCCGAGCGGACAGGTGCCGCTGTTGGAGGTCGCCGAAGGACGCTACCTCGCCGAGTCCAACGCCATTCTCTGGTATGTCTGCGGCGGCACGTCGCTGGCGCCGGAGTCGCGGGTCGAGCGCGCCGAAGCACTGCAATGGATGTTCTTCGAACAGCACGCGCTGGAGCCCAATATCGGCGCCGCTTATTTCTGGCTGTCGCTGGTCAAGGGCGGCCGCGACCTGCAGACCCATGCGCTTGAGGACTGGATGGAGCGCGGCTATGCCGCACTCCAGGTGATGGAAAACCATCTCAAGACCCGCGCCTATTTCGCGGCCGGACAACTCACGGTCGCCGATATCGCGCTGTACGGCTACACCCATGTCGCCGACCGCTGCGACTACGACCTCGCGACCTTCCCCGCCATCCGCGCCTGGCTGCGGCGGGTCGAACAGACCCCCGGTTTCGTAACGATGGACTGGCGCCCGGAAACCGAGGTCGACGATCAGGCCGACATCGCCGCCGGCGCATAGCTACCCTCGCCCTTCTCACTTTCGCGCGAGCGCCCCGCCAAAAGTTAACAATAGCGGGCATAACGTTAACCTTTGCCGCGATTCCGCCATTTTCAGCCTCTGGTCGCCGCAATGTTGCCGGTGATCGCTGCAAGATTTTCCCGACGTCGTGAGTCGCGGGTGATTCGTCCCGCGTTACAAGGATTTAGACTATGATGCGGTCACCCGGCGCGGTCGGCTTCGAGAGCAGCCGCGCGCCCGTCGCTTCTTCCCGGTTGCTTGGTGCCATCGCCACCTCGCTCGCGATCGGCACGCTATCGCTTTGCCTCGTGGTCACCCTGACGGTTTTGTCGATCAAGGCCACCGTCGCGATGCCCATTCCGTGACAGGTCCGGCCTTTTTGTTTGCATCATTGGACTAGCGAAGCGCGATGATCAGCATCGCGATGTAGACCAACATGAAGACACCCGTCGGCCTTGTGACCGTCGCCTTGACGGTAGCGATCCTGCTCGCCGTCTCCTTCCTGATCGCCACCGGCACGCGCGGCGAAGAGCCGGCGTTCGACTCGTCGGCGGGCGAACTCGAGGTTCGCACCATTGCAAGGGGCCTCGTCAATCCGTGGGCGCTGGCATTCCTGCCCAATGGAACGATGCTGGTGACCGAGCGTCCCGGCCGCATGCGCCTCGTCAGCGCGGAGGGCCAGGTCTCGCCGCCGCTCAAGGGCGTGCCTGACGTGTGGGCCTCAGGCCAGGGCGGCCTGCACGATGTCGTCACCGACAAATCCTTTGCACAGAACCGGACCATCTATTTCTGTTACGCCGAACGGACCTCGGGTGGCGGCCGCACCACGGCCGCGCGCGCGAAACTGAGCGACGACAATGGCCGTCTCGACGAGGTCAAGATCATCTTCCGCCAGCAGGGCCCGCTATCGTCAGGCAATCACTATGGCTGCCGCATCGCGCAGGCCGACGACGGCAATCTGTTCGTGGCGCTCGGCGATCACTTCACCCATCGCGACCAGGCGCAGAATCTCGGCAATCATCTCGGCAAGCTGATCCGGATCGCGCCCGACGGATCGGTGCCCCCAGGCAATCCGTTCACCGGCCGCGCTGATGCCAAGCCCGAAATCTGGAGTTACGGGCACCGCAACGTGCAGGCGCTCGCGATCAACCCGGCGAGCGGCGAGCCCTGGGAAATCGAGCACGGACCGCGCGGCGGCGACGAGGTCAATCTCGTCGGCAAGGGCAAGAACTACGGCTGGCCGGTGATCGGCTACGGCATCGATTATTCCGGCGCGAAGATCCACGAGAGCACGGCCAAGGATGGCATGGAGCAGCCGCTCAAATATTGGGTGCCATCGATCGCGCCGTCAGGCATGGCCTTCTACACCGGAAAGCTGTTTCCGAAATGGAACGGCAACCTGTTTACCGGCGCGCTGCGCAGCGCGATGCTGGTGCGGCTGACGCTGAACGGTAACGCGGTGACGTCGGAGGAACGCCTGCTGCAGAACCTGCACGAGCGTATCAGGGACGTCCGTCAGGGGCCGGACGGCGCACTGTGGCTGCTCACAGATAGTTCGAACGGACGGGTCTTGCGGGTGGCGCCGGCCTCGAAGTAACGATACCTCTGAACAAAAACACGCTCACCATTTGTGGAAGATCAGAAACGCACCGATCGCGATGAAGAGAAAGCCGAGCGCGTGATTCCACGCCAACGGCTCCTTCAGATAGAGCGCCGAGAAGCAGGCGAACACCACCAGCGTGATCACCTCCTGCATGGTCTTGAGCTGCGCCGCCGAGTACACCGCGCTGCCCCAGCGGTTTGCCGGCACCGCCAGCCAGTATTCGATGAAGGCGATCCCCCAGCTCGCCAGCACCACCATTGGCAATGGGCTTTCCTTGAATTTCAGATGGCCGTACCAGGCAAAGGTCATGAAGATGTTGGAAGCAAACAGCATCAGGATCGGCAGCAGCGTCGGCGAAACGGTGGGCATCAATGTCCTCTTGCAAAAATGTCGAGCAGCTCAAAGGTCGGGTGCGGTACCACGTTCCTCAACTCGATATCATTTGATTTCAAAAATGCGAAAGTCTTACGCATGCGCGCAACGCTCTCTTAGGACTGGCGGCAGAAAGGCGTGCACAATCGCAACAATCAGGCATGCTCGCGTCTTATTCCCGGCAAGTAGCGAGAACGGGCATGCAGTTAGACTGGCGCGCAATCTCCGGTCCGGCTCTCACGACAGCGACGGCGACGATCGCCTTCGTTGTCGACCGACACTTCGTTGCAGTCCCCAATCCCGCGCCGCTATTCGTCTGCATCGTCGCCTTTGCCGCTTCCATCAGCGGCATCGTCTCCGGCATGGCCAGCGCCATCATAGCGGTGGCGTCGTCAGCGCTGTTCTTCCTCAACCACCGCGCTACGCCCGGTTACGACATGTCCGACCTGGCGCGCATGCTGCTGCTGGCGGCGACCGCCGGCGGTACCGCGCTGATCACCGGCTTGTTGCGAAAAAGATGGGTCGATGCGTTCGCGTGGGAGAAGAAGCATCACGCTACCGCGGACCGCCTGTCGGCCGCGCTCGATCAGGTCGACATCGGCATCGTGCTGCTTGATTCCGCCACCCGCGCCGAATTCATCAACCGCGCGTTCCGCGATTATTTCAAGCTGTCCGACGAGCAGGCCGACAGCAAGCCTCCCTTCATTGCGCTGATGTATCACGGCCGCGACACCGGCGCCTGGCAACTGCCGGAGGACGAGTTGAGCGCCTTCATCGCCAAGCGCACCGAGATGATACGAACAGGCGATTCCACGCCGATCAACCTCGATCTCGCGGATGGACAGGTGCTGCGCTTCATCTGCACGGCGCTTCCCGACGGCGGACGGATGCTGAGCTACACGCCGGTCACCGACCTCGTTCGCCACACCGACGATCCCGGCAGCGCGGAGTATTATCGCGCGCTGCGCAGCGGCCATCGCAGCCTCGCGAGGCACCTCGGCGCCGCCGAGTAGCGAAGCGATAAGTTGATCGTCTGCTGTCACATCGGTATTAATCAACAGACATCCCTCCTTCCCGCGTCTTAACCAAAACGGAATCGCGCATGCCCGGCGACCTCACTATCCGCTTCGTCACCCGCCAGGACTACGCGCAATGGCTTCCGCTATGGGACGGCTACAACGCCTTCTATGGCCGTTCGGACGCGACCGCGCTGGCGCCCGAGATCACGGCGATGACATGGGCGCGCTTCTTTGATGCCTATGAGCCGGTGCATGCGCTGGTGGCCGAGAGCGGCGGCGAGCTGCTCGGGCTGACGCATTATCTGTTTCACCGCTCTACGACCATGATCGAGCCGAACTGCTATCTGCAGGATCTGTTCACGAGCGCTGCCTCGCGCTGCAAGGGCGTCGGCCGTGCGCTCATCGATGGCGTATACGAGCAGGCCAGGCGCGCAGGATGTTCCCGCGTCTATTGGCAAACGCACGAGACCAACCACACCGCGATGCAGCTCTACGACAAGGTGGCGGACCGCTCCGGCTTCATCGTGTACCGGAAGATGCTCTGAGGCACGGCTTTCGGCTGCCTGTGGATAAGTTCTGCCGTCACGCGCGCGTAACAAAGCGCAGCTAGCCTGCCCCTGCGTCTGATCAGGCCCCCCGTCTCAGATCACGCGCCCCAGCGGTCCCCGTCAGTCGCCGCGTCTGACCGGGGCCGCATCTTTTTGTGCCGCATGGCTGCCAAGCGCGGACGCTGGCCCCGCTTTTCTTGCAGGCCGAAGCCACGCACGCCACAATGCGCCCTCCTCCCGCTTTTCCTACAGGATCGATCCATGCAAATTCGCAACCTCGGCGGCTCCGGCCTGCGTGTTTCCGCCGTCGGCCTCGGCTGCAACAATTTCGGCCAGCGCACCGATCTGGAGACCTCGCGCAAGGTCATCCACAAGGCGATCGACCTCGGCATCACCCTGTTCGACACCGCCGACATCTATGCGGGCATGGGCGGCTCCGAGACCGTGCTCGGCACCGTGCTCGGTGACCGCCGCAAGGATATCGTGCTGGCGACGAAATACGCGAAACCGATGGCGACCGACGGCACCAGGCAGGGCGCCTCGCGCCGCTACATCATGTCCGCAGTCGAGGCCAGCCTGAAGCGGCTGAAGACCGACTACATCGATCTCTACCAGCAGCATGAGTACGATCCCCTGACGCCGATGGAAGAGACGCTGCGCGCGCTCGACGATCTCGTGCGCCAAGGCAAGGTCCGCTACATCGGCAATTCGAACTTCCCGGCCTGGCGCATCGCGGAAGCAGAAATGATGGCGCGGCAGATGAACGTCAACCGCTTCGTCTCCTGTCAGGATGAGTACAGCCTCGTGGTGCGCGGCATCGAGAAAGATTTGCTGCCGGCGGCGCAGGAATACAAGCTCGGCCTGCTGCCGTTCTTCCCGCTGGCGAGCGGCCTTCTCACCGGCAAGTACAAGCGCGGCACTGATGCCCCCGCCGATACCCGCTTCGCCAAGGCGCCGGCGCTGAAGGACCGCTACGTCACAGCGCGCAACGAGGACATCGTCGAAAAGCTCCAGGCGTTCGCGCTGGAGCGCGGCCACACCATGCTCGAACTCGCCTTCTCCTGGCTGGCCCAGCGCCCGCAAGTCGCAAGCGTCATCGCCGGCGCCACCCGCGTCGAGCAGGTCGAGCAGAACGTGAAGGCGATCGGCTGGACCTTGAGCGCAGAGGAGATGGCGGAGGTGGATCGGATTACGAAGTAGGTTGCCGTCGTCTCTGCGAACGCAGGGACCATACCGCGTGATCCGTCGATGACGCGCGGTGGCCGACACCGTAGCACACCACGAAGACCTGCGGTTATGGATCCCTGCGTTCGCAGGGACGACACTGCCGTTGAGGCTAGCGCTAGGCCACCAATCCCTGCATCGGCTTCACCTTGGCGCTCTCCGGGAACACGCTGTCCGCCAACACCTTCTCAGCCAGCCCGAACTGATCCTTCAGTACGCCTTTCATGACCGCGCGCAGATCGGTGGTCGGCGCGAGGTCGCGGCCCTGATGGAGGCTCGCCGGCTTCAGCCCCGGCCAGTCCGCGATCACCCGCCCGCCGTTCACCGCGCCACCGGCGAGCAACGCGACGGTGGCAGTGCCGTGATCCGTGCCTTGCGTGCCGTTGATGCGCGCGGTGCGGCCGAACTCGGTGGCGACGACGATCACCGTGTCGCGCCAGCGCGGCCCCAGCGCGGTTTCGAATTCGGCGAGTGCGCCGTCGAGGCCGCCGAGCAGTTGCGACAGCCGGCCGACCGGGCCGCCTTCATTGGCATGCGTGTCCCAGCCGTCGAAGGCGAGCGCGCCGATCCGCGGACCATTGTCAGCCGCCATCAATCGGGCCGCGCCGCGCGCCGCCAGCCGCATCGCGGCTACGCCGCCGGTGCCGGGCTTCGGCTTCATGTCGTCACCCTGCGCGGCCCTGTCGAGCGCGAGGCCCTGCTTCAGCGCCGAGCCCAGCGCGGCGTCGCGGTGCTGATAGAGGTCGAGCAGCCGCATCGCGGTATCCTCGCTGGCCTGCGGCAATGCGAGCGGTGCCCAGCCGACGGTCGGCGCCGCGCCGCGCAACACCAGCGGCGTGATCGGGCCGACTGCGAGCCCGCTCGTCACCCGCTCGCCCTTCGGCAGGCCTTCCAGCGCGCGGTTGAGCCAGCCGGACTGCACCCGGCCGGGGCCGGCAAAACCGCTTTCGAGCACGTCCTGCCCGTCGAAATGCGAACGGTCGCGATAGGGCGTCGCCACCGCGTGGATCACCGCGGCCTGCTTCTCGCGATACATCCGCGAAAATTCCGGCATCGCCGGATGCAGTGAGAAGAAATTGTCGAGCGGCAGCGCCGCGTTCGGCCCGCTCGACGACAGCGCGATCGCGCCGTGCAGGCCGGCATAGTCAGGGTCGCCTGTTGGAGCGACGGTGGCGAGCCCGTCGAGTGCGCCGCGCAGGATCACGAGCACCAGCCGCGGATCGCCGCCGTCGGCCGCGCGCGCGAATCTCGGCAGGTAGGCCCACGCTGCAAAGGAGGCGCCGCCGAGCAGCACGGCCCGCCGCGTCGTCGGCGATGATCGCAGGTCCTCGCAGCAACCCGTTGTCGTTTCCATGGACGTCATCTCCTCTGGAATTCCGGCGACATCAACAACAGCGCCAGCGCCTGCTGCCGCGATTCCGCGCGCTCGATGGTCCGCCGCGTCTCCACCGATGCCGTATCGGCGGCCGCGAGCTCGAGCAGATCGCGCGGATCGACGCCCTCGGCGAGCCTCGATGCAATCTGCGCGGAGATATCGAGGCGCAGTTTCATGCCCTCCGGCGCCAGCCATGCAGCGTTGGTGTCGGGAAAGCCGTTCGGCCCGGCCGGCGACCATAATGGTTGACCGAGCGCATTCAGGCCGGCGAGATAGCGCCCGGGATCGTTCGGAATTTGCGCCAGCAGCCGGCCCGCCGCGACAAGAAATTCGTAAGGCGAGCGGATCTTGGTGAGCGGCGCGCTCCAGGCCTCGTCGGAATCGACCAGTGCCAGCGCCAGCGCCTTGAGATCGCCGTGGGTTTTCGTGAAGACATCGGCGAGCCGCGCCACCAATGCCTGTGGCGGATCGTCCGATACGAAATGGCGCGCGAATTTGGTCGCGATGAATTTCGCCGTCGAAGGATGCCGCGCGATATCCGCCAGCACCGCCTCGCCCTGCGCCACGCCTTCGGCATCGTAGACCTTGCCCATCACCCGCTGCGCGCCCGGCTGGTGCGCATTGGCATTGAACACGAAGGTGCCGGGCGGGCCGAGCTGGCCCAGCCTTCCCGCATAGGTCCAGCCCGTGATGACGTTCGCCAGCGACGTCACGTCGTCCTGCGAATAGCCACCGCCGACGCCGAGCGTATGCAACTCAAGTATCTCGCGCGCGAGGTTTTCGTTCAGTCCGCGGTTGCGGTTTTTCCCGGCGCGCGAATCCGGGCCCAGCGATTGCTGGTTGTCGAGGAAGAACAGCATCGCCGGATGCTGCTCGACCGCCTTCAGCATGTCGGCGAAGCGTCCGAGCACGTGCGGCCGGATCGCCTCGCGCTCGAACGAGCCGGCCCACATCCGCGCCGGCCCGCCCTTGTTGGCGGAAATGCAGAAATGATCTGACCAGAACACGACAAGCCGCTCGGCAAATCCGCCATCGGCGATGACGGCGCGCTGCAACCGCGCCAGCGCCTCGGCGCGAAAGGTTTTCTGGATGATGTTGAGCGGTTGTGGCGCAGGCTTTGGCGCATTGGGCTGCATCGCTTCCGCCGGTGCCATCGCGCCGGGATTCTCCGCCGGCTTGGCCTCTGGCTCCCGGGGTGACTCCTTTGGCGCCATCTCCATGGCGATGCCGTTGAGCGACAGGTTTCGCCGCTGGCCCTCGGGCCGTGGCGACGCGCCTTCGCCTGCAGCCGGCGGCGCGGCCGATTTGGCGGCGTCGCGAGCCTGCTGGATTTCGAACTGATAGTCGAACACCGCCTTGCCGAGCGCGGCCGTCGACTGCAGCCCCGGCCCTTCGAGCAGCACGCGATTGGGACGGCCGAGTTCCGCCTTGACGAAACCGCGCGGATCGGACGCGGCGTTGAGTACATCGCCGGATGCCCCGCCGCGCGCGCCGAAGCCGAAGCGATTGAGCGCAACGAGGGCTGCTTGCGAATCGCGGGCCATCGGATTTCCCTTAGAATTTCCCAGGCGTATAGTGGTGAAGTATAACGCGCCTCAGTGTGAACCCGGGATTAATTCCGCGTCAGGATTCAGCCTCGTTGATGACAGATCGTTTGGAAAATGCGCGCTCGCGCCGCCTCGCCTGCGCAGGCTGCGGCAACGAATTCGGCTGCAACCTGTCCGGCCCCTGCTGGTGCAACGACGAGATGTTCCGCCTGCCGATGCCGGCGGACGGTAGCGATTGTCTCTGCCCGGAGTGCCTCCGCAAACTCGCCAGCCAGCGCGCCGGCGCGGGTGCGGCATGATCGGAAAATGGAACGTCAGCGCCGTCTTGCTCGACATGGACGGCACGCTGCTCGACACCGAGCGGGTCTATTTCGACAGCCTGGTCGCAGCGCTCACCGCGCATGGCTACACCGACGACGCCGTAACCCTGTGCCAGGCGATGGTGGGCCTGCCCGGTCCGGAGTGCGAGGCCCTGCTGCAAGCGCGCTACGGGGATGGCTTTCCGCTTGCGGAGGTCAGCCGTGCCTTCGTCAGCAACCGCAATGAAATTCTCGGCGCAGGCCTGCCGCTGAAGAGCGGCGCGATCGAACTCCTGGATGCGCTGCGGGCGGCCGAATGTCCGATGGCGATCGTCACCTCCTC
Organism: Bradyrhizobium sp. RDI18; assembly: GCF_043203335.1. Taxonomy (NCBI): domain Bacteria; kingdom Pseudomonadati; phylum Pseudomonadota; class Alphaproteobacteria; order Hyphomicrobiales; family Nitrobacteraceae; genus Bradyrhizobium; species Bradyrhizobium sp. RDI18. The sequence continues at coordinate 3,931,347 of NZ_JBICRN010000008.1, forward strand.
GTCGCTGCGCACGGCGAATGCGCATCTTGAGCTCGCGGGTATCCGCCACCGTTTCGAAACGCTGCTGACCCGCGACGACGTCGTCCGCGGCAAGCCCAATCCCGACCTCTATCTGCTCGCAGCATCGCGGTTCGGCCTGAAGCCGGAGGCTTGCGTGGCCGTGGAGGATTCCAACCACGGCGTGACCGCCGCGCATGCCGCGGGCGCGATCACCATCATGGTGCCCGACATGGTGACGCCGACCGAAGAGTCGCGTGCGCGATGCGCGGCGGTGGTGCCGGATCTGAATGCGGTGCTGGCAATACTGCGCGAGCGTGGCGCGTTAACGCGAAGCCGCTAGCAGCCGTCATCGCGAGCAACGCAACTTGTCCGCCGAAGCCTTGGCGAAGGCGGAAGCCGCTAGCCGTAGCGCCGCAAGCGGAGGCATGGATTGCGCCGCCGTTCCCCGCGGAACGATTTCACCAAAGCCAGCGTTGTCTTTTTCTGTTGATAGCGGAGACCATGATGACAAAGACCGCGCCTCCGATTCCCCGGACAATCGGAGCCCCAAGGGCCCGGGCAGCGCGCCCCGCGTGCCGCTCGACACCACCAAAGGCCATCGCGACGACGAGAAGAACAACATTCGCGAACAGGGCGCGCACGGCAATCTGACGCAGAACACCAGCCACCGGCGGTCGGGGTGAGAGGCGAGGCGTTGTCGTCCCTGCGAACGCAGGGACCCATACCGCGCGATGCCTCGATAAGGCTGTGTAGCAGATGTCCTTCGCAAAACCTCTGTCGGTGGTTATGGGTCCCTGCGTTCGCAGGGACGACAATGAGTGTGTGCCGCGCGCTCGGATCTGAATTTCAAACAGCCGTCACCCGCGAAGGGCGACCCAGAACCGTAGGATGGGTGGAGCGAAGCGATACCCATCATCGTGACCAATGCTGTGTCCGATGGGTTTCGCTACGCTCTACCCATCCTACAAGAAGACACGCCTTCGCATTCCCGCGGCGCGAAGCGCCCGAGATCATGCGGTCGGCGATGCCCTCGAAATCGAAGAGGGCGCAGGGAAAGCCGGGTGCCCAAAACACCCGCAGTCGTGCGCAAAAATGCACACGGCGGACTGCAGGTGCGCCGGAACACCCGGCCTTCCCTGCGCAATGGTTTTACGGCTTATACCGCGCTCTCCTCGGAGCCGAATTCCTTTGGCCTCCGTCGCTGACGGATTGACGATCAATCGAGACCCGGTTGTGTCAGATCAATCTCCGCCAGCTTGACACCAGCAACGGGTGCCAGGACCACACGGCTTTGCCGTCCGCGGCTTCCTCGACCAGAATGTTTCGATCGGCCCGTATGCTGCCAAACCGAAGTCCTGGTTGAAGCGTTTAAGCGCCGGTCGTCTGCGCGCCGTTCTTTTCGCTCACAGGCCAAGGCCCGCCCTGCGATCAACTTGCGCGCCTGACGCTGCCGCGTCCATCGCCTCCCGCGCCCAACGTCCGTGACGATCGCGATACGCCCCTCTAGCGGGTGCGGGATGGCGGGAGTTGTAGGAGTGATTTGGGGTAATCGCGAAGCAGTTTATTTTTGCAGCGAGGACTGGACCAAGCCATGCCTGATTTGCCCTGCGGGCATCGCAATCGGTAGTAGTGCACTCGTGAAATTCGACTAACAACCTCCTGTTGACGAGAAACGCGTTGTAGCGTATACGCTACATATGCCGACGATCAAGAGAACGGATGAATTCTCAAGCTGGCTCAGAAACCTGCGGGACATTCGAGCCCGAGCGAAGGTGATTTCAAGGGTCGAACGTCTCAGCCTCGGTAATCCCGGTGATGTTGCCCCGGTTGGCGATGGGATCAGCGAGATGAGACTACATTACGGACCGGGATACAGGGTTTATTACATTCAGCGCGGTGAAGAGATCGTCGTTCTGCTGTGTGCCGGAGACAAGAGTTCGCAGGATCGGACATCAGGATGGCCAAGAAATTGGCGAGTGAGCTGGAGGACTGAAATGGCCAAGGCAAAACCGTTCGATGCAGCCGAATATCTCGACAGTCCCGAGATGATCGCGGCTTACCTCAACGAAGCAATCGAAACCGAGGACGCATCTGCAATTGCCGTTGCTATCGGCACGGTCGCTCGCGCGCGCGGAATGAGTGCGGTTGCAGAAAAAGCCGGACTCTCGCGTGAGAATTTGTACCGGGCGCTAGGTGGAGAAGCGAAGCCGGAATTCGCCACGGTCATCAAGGTGCTTCACGCGCTCGGCATCGATCTGGTGGCACAGCCTCAGGGGTCGAAGGCGGCGTAGGTTGATCTTTATGGCATGCTAACGCCTTAACTCGCGCGAACCTTTCAAAGCGCTCTCAGGATCAGTTACGAACCGCTGTTCTTCTACGCGCGCCAGTCGTTTGCGGAGAAGCTTTCAATGCCCCGCGCAGGCGATGGTGACGCCGCAGTCGTTCACGAATATGCTGATGCGGTGATGAGCGGGAGCTAAGGAGCAGCAGATCATTCACTGCTAGTAGAGAACAAGGGCGCAAGAATGTGAACTGGCCCAAACCGGCACCGCTTGTTGTCGAACCCTTTCAGATGACCGGCAGCATTCGCCATCCTCCTATCCCTCCCTTGATGGCGCACCTGTTGGTGACCCAATTCCGAATCGCTCGTGAACACAAGAGACGAAACGTGGTTGCGTCGGTCGTTTGTGAACGCATGTCGGGCTATCATTTCAAAAAAAGCATTTGCCCAATTGGGATCATCATCAATTTGACGTGGTTCCAAGCCTTGCAGATGAAGCCACAGTAGAGCAGGTCGCTGCTTGCTAAACTGTCGTTCGCAAGTAGTGCTCACGAGTTTCATAATCTTCTTGGTTTGTTGATTTGGTCTCATTGGGATCAAGTTGCAGAAGATCAACTCCTCACTGCGACGTATGAAATAGCCATAGTCGCCCTCGCGAGTGCGAATGGCACTGAAAGTCTTCTGTAGCCATTCTTCATTCTGAACATCTGGAAATCGCGCAAAAAATTCGTCGAGCGAGCTGGTCTCAACACGGACGCGCAGAAAATCGGAGTCAAAATCCTCCATCTTGTCATAACTGTTCAATACACGATGCTTGATGACATCAACGCCGCCGGCATGTTCAGTCTGACCCGGCAATTCTATCTTCACAGTAGTTAGGCAGAGAGGGTTGCGAGATTGCAATTCGCGGCTCAGACGAGTCATCAAGCGGGTAGCAAATTCGTACGACGCGCCGAGTCCAATTTCCGGCGATAAGCATTTGCTCTCTACCTCGACTTCGATCCCCGCGCGCACGGCAACAAAATCAGGCCCGGGATCGCCGCAGAAACCAAAGCGCGTAATGTGCCATCCAAATTCAATCAGGTTTTGCGCAGTTCTGAACTCATGATCCAGGTGACATAAACGCCCGTTAGGAAGAACTTCTGATATAATCCTACGCCGAAAGATCCGAGCCTGATCGTCGGAAAGATGGCGCTTAAGTTGAATGCAGGCAGAAACGAACGAATATGCGTCGTAAACAGTTTTGTCTTTCGGATACCACAGCTTTCGCGTTGATCTCCATCTTCGTAGCGCCGAACTTAGCCCATACTCGATGGAAAAGAGACGTGGTGCAATTTCCTTGAATGCTGACCAATCATCCAGGGATTTGTGTTTCCGTTCTAAGGCTTCGCAAAGTGTGGAGAAGCCGATCCATTCAATAAATGCTTTCCATGCACTTTCTGCGCTTGTTCGCGTGAATGTGGTTTCTAGTTTCACCGCGTAAATTGACCTCGCCCCGGTTACGCTTGACGACGACTCACCGCTTCTTCCACCCGCCGCGATGCCCCGGCGCGCCGCCGGTCGATCGCGGCGCGGGCCCGAACTCCGGCCCCGACTGCCGCGAATCCGTGGGCTGGAAGATTTTGCTGCCGCTGCTGGACTCCGGCTTGCGCGGTTTGGCGCGGCTGGGGCGGTAGGGCAAGGATTCCGGGCCGTGCATTTCGTCGAGATGGGGTTTGTGGACTTTGGAGGAGGAAGCACCGCCGCTGCGGCTCACCCCGCCCCGACCGCCTGCGGCGGTCGACCCTCCCCCTCCAGGGGAGGGTGAAGAGGCGCTGCGCTTCTTCATTGCTGATGTCGGCAAATTCGCGGCCTCGCCGTATTTCTTCGTCCCGGCATAGGCGCCCGCTTTGCCCTGTACGGCGCGCTGTTTTGCGGTGGGGTCGTCGACCACGGCCATCTCCGTTGCGCGCAGGCGCTTGACTTCGTCGCGGAGTCTGGCGGCTTCCTCGAAGTTCAGATCGGCGGCGGCTTCGCGCATGCGGGTTTCGAGGTCGTTCAGCACGGCCTCGAAATTGTGACCGATCGAGATGACGTCGTCCGCCATGCCGCCGTCGCCGATCTCGACCAGCACGTGATCGCGCTCGTAGACGGAGTTGAGGATGTCGCCGATCGACTTCTTCACGCTCTCCGGCGTGATGCCGTTGGCGGTGTTGTATTCGACCTGCTTTTCGCGGCGGCGGTTGGTTTCGGCGATGGCGCGCTCCATCGAGCCGGTCATCTGGTCGGCGTAGAGGATCACCTTGCCGTCGACGTTACGCGCGGCGCGGCCGATGGTCTGGATCAGCGAGGTCTCGCTGCGCAGAAAACCTTCCTTGTCGGCGTCGAGGATCGCGACCAGCGCGCATTCGGGAATATCGAGGCCTTCGCGCAACAGGTTGATGCCGACCAGCGCGTCGAACGCGCCGAGGCGCAAGTCCCGGATGATCTCGATGCGCTCGATCGTGTCGATATCGCTGTGCATGTAGCGCACGCGAATGCCCTGCTCGTGCAGGTACTCGGTGAGGTCTTCCGCCATGCGCTTTGTGAGTACCGTGATCAGCGAGCGGTAGCCGGCGGCGGCGGTCGCGCGCACCTCGCCGACGAGATCGTCGACCTGCGTGCGCGCCGGGCGAATGTCGACCGGCGGATCGATCAAGCCGGTGGGACGGATCACCTGCTCGACGAACACGCCGCCGCTTTCGTTCAGCTCCCAGCCGCCGGGCGTCGCCGACACGGCGACCGATTGCGGGCGCATCATGTCCCATTCCTCGAACCGCAGCGGGCGGTTGTCCATGCAGGAGGGCAGCCTGAAGCCGTATTCGGCGAGCGTCGCCTTGCGCCGGAAATCGCCGCGGAACATGCCGCCGATCTGCGGCACGGTGACGTGGCTTTCGTCGGCGAACACCAGCGCGTTGTCGGGCACGTATTCGAACAGCGTCGGCGGCGGCTCGCCGGGGCGGCGCCCGGTGAGGTAGCGCGAATAATTTTCGATGCCGGCGCAGCTTCCGGTCGCCTCCATCATTTCGAGGTCGAAGGTGGTGCGTTGCTCCAGCCGCTGCGCTTCCAAGAGGCGCCCCTGGTTGTTGAGCTCATCGAGCCGCAGCTTCAGTTCACTCTTGATCGACTTGATCGCCTGCACCAGCGTCGGGCGCGGCGTCACATAGTGCGAGTTGGCGTAGATCTTGATGAATTCGAGATCGTCCTGCTTGTGGCCGGTGAGCGGATCGAACTCCTCGATATTCTCGACGGTGTCGCCGAACAGGTTCACGCGCCAGGCGCGGTCCTCATAGTGCGCCGGGAAGATGTCGATGACGTCGCCGCGGACACGAAAGGTGCCGCGGGTGAAGTCGGCCTGCGTGCGCTTGTACTGCAGCGCGACGAGGTCGGCGATCAACTGCCGCTGGTCGATGCGCTCGCCCTTCTTCAGCGCAAAGGTCATCGCGGTGTAGGTCTCGACCGAGCCGATACCGTAGATGCACGACACGGACGCCACGATGATGACGTCGTCGCGCTCGAGCAGCGCGCGCGTCGCCGAATGGCGCATACGGTCGATCTGCTCGTTGATGGACGAGTCCTTTTCGATGTAGGTGTCGGTGCGCGGGACGTAAGCCTCGGGCTGGTAGTAATCGTAATAGGAGACGAAATACTCGACCGCGTTGTCGGGAAAGAAATTCTTGAACTCGCCATAGAGCTGCGCGGCCAGCGTCTTGTTCGGCGCGAGAATCAGGGCCGGGCGCTGCGTCGCCTCGATCACCTTGGCCATGGTGTAGGTTTTTCCGGAGCCGGTGACGCCGAGCAGCACCTGGGTGCGGTCGTTGCGGTTGATGCCTTCGACCAGTTCGGCGATCGCGGTCGGCTGGTCGCCCTTCGGCTGGTATTCGGATTTGATCTCGAAGCGCACGCCGCCTTCGGATTTTTCCGGGCGCGGCGGCCGGTGCGGCGTCCAAACCTTGAGCTGGCCGTTATCGCCGCGAAATTCGGGACGGCCATCGCGGATCAGGCTTTCCAGCGCATCGGCGGTGGCCTTTACGCCGAGCGCTTCCATCTTGTTGCGCGGTGGGCGAGCGAGGGCTTCCTCGTCGTCTTCCGCGGTCGGCAGGCCGAGCTGGCGCGCGAGTTCGGGGTCGAGGGTCGGGATGGTGGCCGCGGTGCCGTAGTTGGCTTGGGGGGATCTCGCCGAGGCCGCGGCCGGCATCGCGTGTTGCGAGGTCATCGCCCGTCCCCTTTGTCGAAGCGCGAGCGCGATGCGCCGCCGCCTCGCCGCCGGCGCGACGATCCCAGGAATTGTCGGGCGGAGGCTGCAGGCCAGTGCCTGAACCCGTGCCGGCATCGCCGCGGTTGATCGCGGGATTGAGCAGTTCCGCCAGCGCCGGTCCGATTGGTTGCACCTCGGGCCGGTGTGCCTTGGATTTCGGGGTTTTGCCTGATTTTCGGGGAGCGTCTGGTTTCTTCGCCATGCGGCGAATATGGGACGAGTCAGCCGGTGAGAAAAGGGCAAATGGCAGCGCGAAAGCGCGCGCTTCCACCTGTCAGCAGATGTCAGCAATGGCGATTCGGAACCGCCGCGCCTTACGCCGTCAGCGGGGCCGTCGAGGCATTGACGATCTCCAGATGGATCCCGCCGCAGCGCGTGCATCGCATGGTCCAGTATTCGGCGCCGGCACGGCCGGGAATGATACGCAGCACCGCGAGCGATGCGCTGCAATCCGGGCAGCTCGAAAGCGCCGGCGTCGCGTGCAGGGTCTGTTCGGGCAGGGGCAAAGAGATGCGGCCGGCAGTTCCGCCGGTCGTGCTTACGGATTCGCGAACCGCGGCATGAAACGATCGATATGGGCTTTCGCATCCGCAATCGCCGCTTTCGGATCCGACCAGGCGAAGCCGACTTCGAGGGTCGGAAACGCCATGCCATCGATCACCACCGGCTCCTGGTCGGCCCGTTGAATCCTGGCGTGCCATAGCCCTCTCCCTGCTTCGAACGACTGAATTTCAAAGCCGCCATAGATCATGGCGCGTCCCCCGGAATTGCGCATGGCGCGAACAGAGCACGGCGCGGCGGAGGCAGATGTGAAGGGGTTCACATGTCGCGGAGTTTTTTGCGTTCCCCGGATGCTGCGCAGCGCCAACAGCGCGTTCACGCGCGTCTTCGACGCGCCATGCCTTGCGGTGTGATGCGCTGCTGTTCCGGGGTCCTCGGTTCGGTGAGGGCGGCAGGTCCCGGCTCTGCAGCGCAGCGTTGCACGCTGCGCCGCGTCCGGGACACGAGAGAGTGCTCAGCGTCGAGAAGCAATATGATCCGCGAGCACTACGGCATCGTCGCCGACGCCTGACAGGAACGAGGAGTTCATCTTCGACAGCCATTGCAGGCCGAGGAAGTACAGGCCGGATACAGCTGAGATGCCGTTGCGGTGAACCGCTTCGCCGCGGGCGTCGAGGACCGGAATATCGATCCAGCCGAAATCGACGCCGTAGCCAGTCGCCCAGATGATCGAAGAGATGCCCTCCGCGGCGAGGTCGAGGCGCGTGAGCGGCGCGGTGACGCAAGGCGGGTCGGGAAGCGTCGCACGGGCGCCGGGCTCTTCCGGCAGCTCCAGGCGGCGCCGTTTCACATATTCATCGACGGTGTCGAGGAAGGTGGTGAAGGCGATGTCGCCGTCGCCAAGGCTTTTGTCGAGGCCAGGTGCGATGTCGAGCACGCCGCCATCGGCGGCGTCGAGACGTCCGAGCAAAATCATGCCGCGGGCGGCGAAGTCGCGGAAATCGATGCTGCGGCCGCCATAGGCGCCCGAAATCACCGGACCGAGGCGCGCTTGCCCGCGCTCCTCCGGGGTGATCTGGTCGAACTGCATTTCGGCGAGCCACCAGATCAGGTCGCGGCTGCGGTAGCGGCGCGGCAGGCGGCGATGCCGTCCGACCGAGAGATAGACGCGCCGGCCGGCCTGCAACAATTCCTCGGCGATCTGCGCGCCGGACGCGCCGGCGCCGGCCACCAGCACCGCGCCCGGCGGAAGCTGTTCGGGATTCCTGTAGTCGGCGGCACGCACCTGAAACACCGGATAATCGCGCAACAGGTCCGGGATGACGCTGCGCTGATAGGGTCCGGTGGCGACGACGACATTGTCAGCTTCGATCGTGCCATCCGCGGTCTCGGCGATAAAGCGCCCGCCGTCGCGCTGCGACAGCCGCGTCACCGCGACGCCGCAGCGGATCGGCGGCGCGACGAAATCCGCATAGGCCTCGATAAATTTGATGATGGTGGCCGTATCTGAAAACCCATCCGGGTCGCTGTGCGGAAACGGAAAGTCCGGCAGCCGCACCGACCAGTTCGGAAACTGGAATATCAATCCGTCCCAGCGTTCGCTGCGCCAGCGTTCGGCGATCCGGTGGCGCTCGAGCACCAGATGCGACAGTCCGCGCTGCTTGAGGCGGTGGCTCATCACGAGGCCGGCCTGGCCGCCGCCTATCACCAGCGTTTCGATCTTCTCATCCGGCATGTCTGTGGCCCCTGCGGCGCGTGGCGGGCTCCGCTGCCGCGCGAACGATCCAGCGCCGGAACGCGGCGAAATCGCGCTGCCCGGTGCTGAAGCCGCGATAAACCAGATACCAGCGCATGCCTTTCGGCACACTTAACGCAAACGGCGCGACCAGCCGGCCGGCCGCAAGGTCATCGTCAATATAGGGGCGGATGCCCATGGCGATGCCAAGGCCGTCGACGGCGGCCTGCAGCGCCTGGCCGTAAAACTCGAACTCCGGCCCGCGGGCGCTGATGCGAGCGGTGCTGGCGGCCTCGAGCCATGACGGCCAGTCGTCGGGCGAATGCGCCACCCGCAGCAGCGTCGGCCCCTTCAGGTCGCCGGGACGTTTGAGCGCGCCCGCAAGGCGCGGCGCGCAGACTGGGAGCAGATCGGCCGCAAACAACGGCTCGGCGATCAGGCCGGGCCATTCGCCGTCACCGAGCTTGATGCCACAGCTCCAGTCCTCGCCGAAGGGCACGGCGGCGCCGCCGGTGGTGATGCGGACGTCGATATCGGGTTCTTCCTTGCGGAAGTCCGCCAGCCGCGGGATCAGCCATTTCATCGCAAAAGTCGGCCCGACGCCGATGGTCAGCACGCGCACGCTTGCAGGTGCCGTCACCTGCGCGGTCAGGCTCGCCAGCGCGTCGAAGATCGGTGTCAGCCCGTTCTGGTAGGCGCGGCCGGCGGCGGTGGTCACGAGACGGTTGGCCCTGCGCTCGAACAGCGCCACGCCCAGCCGCTCTTCCAACAGATGCACCATCCGGCTGACGGCGGCGGCGGAAACGTTGAGCTCGGTCCCGGCGGCGGCGAAGCTGCCGGTGCGCGCTGCCGCTTCGAACGCCTTGATGCCGTTGAGAAAGAGCAGCCGCCGCACATGACCCTCAGGAAAACTGATGCCAGGGCAAGATAACTCGGTTTGCGTAGCTGCGACAAGCGAGGCACAAGAATGGGTAGCCTTGGGTTGAATCGGTGCGGCCGGTAACCTCGCCCGGTTCTTCGCGGCGAGGGGGAGCAGAGACAGCGCCCTCGCCTCAACCTGAGTCTTGCGCCGGAGAGTTTCGTGACGCCGCTGATGATCGCAGCCCTAGGTGTGCTGATGGTGGCCACCGCGTTCCTGTCCGGCCTGTTCGGCATGGCCGGCGGGATGATCCTGATCGGCGTGCTGTTGATGCTGATGCCGCTGCCGACCGCGATGGTGCTGCACGCGATCACGCAGATGGCTTCCAATGGCTGGCGCGCGTTTCTGTGGCGGGCGCATATCCGCTGGCGGCCGGTGTTCGTCTATCTGATCGGCTGCGCGCTGGCGCTCGGCCTCTGGTCGCTGACCCGCTACGTGCCGGACAAGCCGATTGCATTGCTGTTGCTCGGGGCCACGCCGTTCATGGCGCGGCTGATGCCGAAGAACCTCAAGCCGAACCCGGACAGCATCTGGCAGGGCTCGTTCTACGGCTTCATCTGCATGGGCCTGATGCTGATGACCGGCGTCTCCGGTCCCTTAATGGACACGTTCTTTCTCGGCGGCAATTTCGGCCGCCGCGAGGTGGTCGCCACCAAGGCAACCTGCCAGGTCGTCAGCCATCTCACCAAACTGATCTATTTCGGCGGCATCATCGACCAGGCCGCGACGCTCGATCCCGTGCTGGCTGCAGTTGCGATCGCGGCCTCGATGCTCGGCACCACACTGGCGCGCCGGATTCTTGAGGCGATGAGCGACGCGCAGTTTCGTACCTGGGCCAACCGGCTGATTACGACGGTGGCCGGCTATTACATTCTCTACGGAAGCTGGCTGCTGCTGGTTCGCGGCTCGACTGCTTCCTTCTGAAGGGAGAGGCCTGATGTCGGATGCTGCAGATCCACTGGTGCTCGACTTCGTCGAATGGGTCGCCCGCGAGCCGCGGAATTACGCAGAAGTGGTCGCGGCCTGGCGGACCTCCTGTCCGCGCCTGACGATCTGGGAAGACGCTTCCGATCGCGGCTACGTCGTGCGCAAAACCATCGCCGGAACCGGACTGATGGTGACCGTCACCGCATCAGGCGAAAAGCTGCTGCGCGAGCACGGCCGCATCGGCGCGCCGCAACGCTGATCTCGCGTCACGATGGGCTGGGGATTCCGCCCTATCCCGGATATCCATCCCCAGGACGCATAGGCAATATCGCCGAATCATGGCCAGAATCGCCGTGCAAAATGCCCAACTTTTGCCGGGCCCGGGCGTTGTCAAACCGCAGGAATCATTGTTTCGGAGACGATTGTGGACACCACACTGAAATTGAAGCCGCGCCCAACCAACGTGGCGTTGATCGCCTGGCAGTTCACCGGACAGCCGCTGCACGAATGGCCGAGCTGGGTGCAATCCAGTTGCTCATTGCAGCGAAGCGAGGATGGTCACCTCGAGCTTCGACATGAGCGGCAAAGCGGGACGCAGATCGTGTATCTGCAGGAGTGGCTGGTGCGCGATCTCGATGGCGGCGTGTGTTTTTACACCGACGCGGAGCTGCGCAGAGAGTTCGACGTCGCATCCAGTCAGTGAACCCAATAAATAGCTGCCCGCGGCCATATCCCCGAGGCAATCGGACCGCACTTGACGAGTAGCAGGCGTTCCACACTGCGCCACGCTACATGAGCGCGGCGTTGATCCACAGATGCGTGAGGATGCTTGCCACGTATCCGAGCCCAATGGCCCAGGTCCATCGAAGATGGTTGATAAACGTGTAGTGGTTGCGCAGCGGTCCCATCAGCGCCACGCCCGCCGCCGTGCCGATAGACACGAGGCTCCCCCCGACACCGGTGCTCAGCGTGACGAGCATCCACTGACCGCTCGACATATCCGGGTTCATGGTGAGCACGGCGAACATCAGTGGGATGTTGTCGAACGCCGCGCCCAGCACGCCGATCGCGATGTTGGCGACGGTCGGTCCCAGGTCGCCATAGAGATAATTCGACAACTGCGCGAGGTAGCCGGCGACGCCAAGTCCGGCGACGGCGAAGATGACGCCGAAGAAGAACAGCAGCGTGTCCCACTCCAGGCGCCTGATCTCCCGCAAGGAGTCGAACGCCATGTCCTGGTCGTCATGGCGGCGACCGATCTGCTGGAGGATATAGCTGTACATTTGCAGGTATCCGAGACCCAGCATCATCCCGAGCGCGGGCGGCAAACTGAAAAAGCTCTTGAACGAAACGGCGGTCGCGATGGTGGCCGCGAACAGCCCGACCACAACGGCCGCGCCGTGCTTGAGTCTCCTCGTTTCGCTTACCGGCTCCGGCATTCCTTTCGGCACACTGAAATGCATGAGCGCCGCCGGCACGAGGAAGTTCACCAGCGCCGGAAGGAAGAGGTGGAAGAACTCCAGGAATTCCAGCTTGCCTTTCTGCCAGACCATCAGCGAGGTGATGTCGCCGAATGGCGAGATGACGCCGCCGGCATTGGCGGCCACCACGATGACAATGCAACCTATAACGATGAACTGGTAGCTGCCGACCCCGACGGCCACCACCACGGCGCCCATGACGAGCGCCGTGGTCAGGTTGTCGATAATGGGGCCGAAGACAAACGCAAGCCCCCGATCAGCCAGAAAAGCTGCCGATAAGAGAGCTTCCTGCTGGCGAGCTTGGCCCTCACCGCGGCGAAGACGCGCCGCTCCTGCATCGTGTTCACATACGTGATCGCCACCACGAGGAACAGCATCAACTCGCCATAGTCGAGGATCACATGCTTAGCGGCGGCTTCGAGCGCGGCGCTCTGACCATGTGCGGCGTAGACAACGCCGAGAAGCGCCCAGATGAGGCCCGCCGCCAGCATGACGGGTTTCGACTTGCGCAGTTGAATGACTTCCTCGACGGCCACGAATCCGTAGGCGACGAAGAAGATCAGGAGCGACAGATAGCCGACGGGATGCTGCGTCAGGTCGATGCGCGCGCCCGCGTCCATGGCATGGAGCGGGCGCGGGAGCGGACAGGAGCAAGACAACTACTGGAACGGCCAGCATCCACAGCCGTCTGGCAAAACGCACCATCGTCAGCCCCTGTCGACGAAAGTCGAGCGCCATTAACTTGCGGCTTTCCACTATTGGGTTTGAGTAAGGCAAGCCCTGTTCCCGTCGCGAGGATCGTGCCTGCTGGAGACAAAGGCGTAGCATGCCACGGCGCGACATGCGCCCAGTGCTGCGTAGGGAATAGTACCCACGGACTTACGGCGAGTACTACCTACGCGCTTGCGTATGGAGTGAAGGAGGATGCATTCTCGCTGGAGCAGAAAATCGTCCGGCTGGCGACGGAGGAACTACATTGGGCGACGTCGACCGCAGATCAGGTAGTGCGACTGCGGGGTTGCGCTGGAGTGCTGGTTGGCTGCGCGTGCTGGCGCCGACGCAGTATGCCCTGATCGGCGGCGTTTTCACGGCCGCCTATCTCGGGCTCGAATGGCTCACGCGCGTCCATGAACTCGAAGGCCTCGGCATCACGCTGTGGAATCCGGTGAAGGCGCTGAGCCTCGGCCTGTTGCTGCTCAAAGGCGTCGCTTATGCGCCGGTGCTGTTTCTGGCGGCATTGCTGGTCGATCTCTTCATCTACGGGGCGGCCAAGAGCGTCACTTCTACTATTGCGACGAGCGCGGTTGTTGCGCTCGGTTATGCGGCGCTCGCCGCAGGTCTCACGCGAGGCCTCGGCTTTTCGGTTGGACGGTCCGACCTGCGCAATGTGATTGCGCTGCTGGTGACGGTGCCGGTAGGGACATTCGTCATAGCCTGCCTCTATTGCGGCTTTCTCGTTTGGTTCGACGACCTGCCGGCGAGGCAGTACTGGGAAGCGGTGCTGCATCTTTGGGTCGGGGACACCGTCGGTATCGTCATCATCCTCCCCGTCGCGATGGCCGCGTCCGCGTCAGTCCAACGTCTGGGTGGTGAGACAAGTCCCGCCGTGCTGCTGATCTACTCAGGAGCCTTTCTGGCGGCGGTCCTGGTCGCGTTGTGGCTGATCTTCTCTTTCGAGGGAGCCCAAGAATACCATTTCTTCTATCTGCTGTTCCTCCCGGTAAGCTGGATCGCGATGCGCGCCGGCTTTTCGGGAGCCGCGGCCGGCGTATGTGTCGTCCATCTGCTGCTGCTGGCTTTCATCAGCTGGGGCGGCTATCCCGCGAGCACTTTCATGGGCTACCAGCTCCTGGTGCTGGCGCTCGCCTTCAACGGGTTGCTGCTCGGCGCCGTCGTCGACGAGCGCCGCAGATCGGATGAACTGCTGCGCGAGCAGCACGCCGAGGTGGCACGCATGACGAGGCATGCGACGGCCGGTGCGATGGGCGTTTCATTGGCGCACCAGATCAGCCAGCCGCTGTCGAACGTCGCCATGTACCTTCACGTCGGCAGGCAGCTTTTGGCTGACAAGCCTACCGATCCGGCGCCGATTGCGGCGTCGCTTGAAAAGGCAACAGGACAGCTGCGGCACGCGAAAGACATCCTTGAGCGTCTGAGGGATTTCGTCTCGCGCGGCACGCTGAGGCCAGCTCCCACCGACCTCGGCGCCCTGACGCGGAAGGTGGTGGCACTAGCCGAGGATGACGCAAGGGCGCACGGGGTATCGGTGCGGCTCGAGGCGGCGTCCGTGCCGCCGGTCACGGTCGATGCGCTTCAGCTCGAGCAGACGCTGATCAACGTGATCAACAACGCCATCGACGCCGCCGCGGAAGCGGGCCGGGCACCGGGCTCAGTTACCGTTCGCGTGGCAACGGTAGACAAGGGGGTGCGGATCGAGATCGAGGACAACGGCCGGGCGTCTCCGAAGTTGTGGCCAAGCACCTGTTCGAGCCGTTCGTCACGACAAAGCCGGGCGGCATGGGGCTCGGGCTGGCGCTGTCGCGCGAGCTGATCGAGGCACATGGAGGGACGATCGATTGGGAGCGCGTCCGGCCGGATGGCGGCGCGCTGTTCACGATTGAGCTTCCCCTGAGCCCGGAGGTTGGCCATGGGGCATAAGCACGTCGTGCACGTCATCGACGATGAAGCCGATGTCTGCGAAGCCCTCAAAGTGCTGTTGCATACGGCGGGGATGGAAGCGCGCACCTATGCCTCGGCCGAAGAGTTCCTCGCGGAAGTCAGGCTGAGCACGCCGTTGTGTTTGCTGGTCGACGTGCGCTTGCCGGGAATGAGCGGGTTGGATCTCGTGCGGCAGCTGCAACAGGGGCCGGTGCGCCCGGTGGTGGTCATGATCACTGGCCATGGCGATGTGCCGCTTGCCGTCAAGGCCATGCGGGCGGGCGCATTGCACTTTCTTGAGAAGCCGTTCGAGCCGGCGGAGCTGCTTCAGACTCTGGAAGAAGCGCACCAGCGCGTCAGCGAAATGGCTGCCGAGGAAGCAACGTTTGCGGCTATCGAGGCTAGCTACCGCTCGCTCACGCCTCGCGAACAGGAGGTGATGGCGCTTCTGGCTGAAGGGATGCCGACGAAGTTGCTCGCTACAAAACTCGGGATCAGCACCCGGACAGCCGAGCATCATCGCGCAGCGGTGCTGAAGAAGATGGGTGCGCGGACGGTGTCGCACCTCGCCCGCATGAGCATGAGCCTGCAGTCGCGGAATACGCTGATCCGGTCATAGGTAGTCATCACAAATTCAGGGCAGAGGCGGTCGCCGTACTCTCGCATCGAGGCGCCGCTTTCTGCATGCGGCCTGCGACGTCCCCGCCCAATGGAGTTGGTCGTTCGATGGAAACGAACCATTGTGAATGCAACTCCGCACAGACAGCATACTCTGATTAGGTCTCGATCGCTGCGCTCGGTTTTCGGATAACGAGGGCATCGCAAGGTACGTCGTCCATGATCGCTTTTGCGACGCTCCCTAGAAATATCTCGAAGAAGGCACTCCGCCGGTGCGTACCAAGCACTAACAGGTCCACCTCTTTGTCTCGCACATAGTCGCGCAACAGAAGATTTGGTGCGCCATCCTCAATCAGCACATGCGGCTGTTGCAAGCCGGGCACTGATTTGTCCACTCCTGTCAAAAACGCTCGCACCTGCTCCTCGACTTCCATGCGATATTGTCGATGCAACGCTGATTCAGTTATCAGTCCGGACGGTGGGCGGTACGCGTGAAAGATTGTTAACCTTTGTCCGGAGAAAAAGCGGGCGGCTGTTTCCAGGGCATAACGTGAGGAATCGGAGAGGTCGGTAGCGAAAACAATATTTTCGTACGGCCTGCGAGGACGGTCCTTCACAACAAGGAGCGGCAGCCGAGACCGACGAAATAGTCGATCCGCGGTCCGGCCCAATACGAAATGTCCGAGCGACTCGTCTCTTCCGACGCCGATTGCAATCAGGTCGCAATTTTCGGCGCCGGCACTGCACAGAATGGCTTGTGCGGGATTTCCTTCGGCGATTCGTACGGTTGGACGGGCCGGAAGTGCGTCGACATCGGCTAGGAGGTGTTTTCTGGCAATATCACGGGGATCGGGCGGGCGTCTCCACGACGGCAGTCCTGCTGCATCGGGGATGCTCAGGCCGCGATCTTCAACTACATGCAAGACGATTAGCGACGATTGCCACTGTTTTGCAAGCATGGCCGCTCGGTAGAGCGCGCGGTCACAGCGGGCACTAAGATCCGTCGCTAAGAGAATCTTTTTAGCTGGCCCGCTGATCCGGCGTGGCGCGTTCACACCGCCCTGCTCCTGCCGCTCGGGACGTGCCAATTCGTTTGGGCTTTCAGCGGCGCGCCTTGACGTTCCGCTGCGTGCGATGTGGGCAAGTTGCATATTCTTTACCGTAGCGGGAGCCTCGGACATGTCGCCTTCCGGCACCTCAATTTTCGAGATCTTTACGCGCACTTTCGTTGTTCGATCCACCGCCCCGTCATGAGCTATTCACAGTGCTTGCGCGGAGAGGATCGTATCTGTTGGGGATAGGACGTAGCACGCCGCGGCGCGACGTGCGCCCAGTTCCGCGTAGGGATTAATGCTTGCGGGATTATGGCGAGAACTACCTACGCCCTTGCGTACGACGTGAAGGAGGCAATGGTGATCGCTGATCGCGGCTATGATGCAGACTGGATCAAGGTGCTCGTCAACGAGCAAGGCGCACGGCGCATGGGTCAACATCCCTCTGAAGCGCTATCGCAAAGACCCCGTCTGCTTCAGCCCGCCCCTATGTCGTGCGCGCATCTGGTGAATAGGTTCTTCAATCGGATCAAGCATTGTCGACGCATCCCCGCTCGCTACGACAAGCTTGCGGCCAACTACCTCGCGTTTGGTGCAGTTGGCATACATCAGCCTGTGGTTACGCGTTTATGAGTTCACGCACCTAGTCAGTGAAGCTGCTCACACAAATCGAAAAATAAACCGCTGGCACCGCGCTCCGATTGGCCACAATCTGGAGATGGGTTTTGCTGACTGAACCCTTTCGAGGGGTATCGCTCGAATTTTACCTGAACCTTTCCTTACCTGAACAGCGCGACACACCGGTACCCCTCTTCTCCCAACATTTGCGATTGGAGGAAGTGATGGCAACTCAAGTGAATGTCCAGCCCGGCCATGGCAAAGCTGGCCGCCAACCGACCCGACAGTTTCTCGATTCGCTTTCCGGACATGACGATCCCGGAATGTTCGGACGGATGTTTCCGAATCTCGAACCGCTCGCCGTCGACGACGCGCCGCTGCAGGAGCTTGCCGACGCGATGAAGGATTCCAACCCCGGTGATGCCGCCGGCAACAACACCAAGATCCCGGCGGGCTTCACCTATCTCGGCCAGTTTGTCGATCACGACATCACGCTCGATCTCACCTCGTTCGGCGACAAGGAAGCCGACCCGACGGCGGTCGAAAACTTCCGCACGCCGGCACTCGATCTCGACAGCGTCTACGGTCTCGGTCCGGACGGCAGCCGGCAGCTTTATGCGCGCAATCCCGGCGACGCCGACGGCAAGTCGCCCGGTCCGAAACTGCTGATCGGCAAGACCATCAGCGTTGACGATGTAACCATCACGCCGCGCAACGACCTGCCGCGCAACCCGGAAGGCTTCGCGTTGATCGGCGACCATCGCAATGACGAGAATCTCGTGGTTGCCCAGACGCACCTGGCGATGCTGAAGTTTCACAACAAGGTCTGCGACCATCTTGCTGCGTCCGGGGTGCCGGCCGGCGAGATATTCACGCAAGCGCGCCAGACGGTGACCTGGCATTATCAATGGATGGTGCTGCATGATTTCGTGGAGCGCATCACCGAGAAGGGCATCGTCGCCAAGATCCTCGATCAGGGCCGCCGCTTCTACCGCTTCAGGAAGACGCCCTACATGCCGGTCGAGTTTTCCGCGGCGGCGTACCGCTTCGGCCATAGCATGGTGCGCGAGGTCTACAGCCACAACCGCAAGTTCACGCCGGGCGGCGGCATTCCCGCAACGCTCGATCTGCTGTTCAGGTTCACCGGCCTGTCGGGCGGCATCATCGGCGATCTCGCGCCTGATCCGGTGCAGCCGCCGCTGCCGATACCGGTGCTCTCCAGCAACTGGATCATCGACTGGCGCCGCTATCACGAGGTGCTGGCGGCCAATCCTCCCAATGTGCGGCTCAATCCGTCGCGGAAGATCGATCCGTTCCTGATACCGCAGTTGCACGAGCTGCCGGGCGGTGGCGGTAGCCTGCCGTTCCGCAATCTCAAGCGCGGCGTCATGCTGGGGCTGCCGTCGGGACAGGATGTCGCCAAGGCGATGAAGATCAAGAATCCGCTCACCCCGGCTGAGATCGCGAGTGGCGCGGACGGCGCCGCGGCGAAGAAGCACGGCCTGCACGAGCACACACCGCTCTGGTACTACATCCTCAAGGAGGCCGAACAGCGCGGCGGCGGCGAAAAGCTCGGACCGGTGGGCGCTACGATCGTGGCCGAAGTGTTCGTCGGCCTGGTCCACGGTGACCGTCAATCGTATTTGTGGCTAAAGGGCAAGAACTGGAAGCCGACGCTGCCGTCCAAGACAAAGGGCGAATTCACCATGGCCGATCTTTTGAGATTCGTCGGTGATATCAGCCCGATCGACGGCATCTCGACGGTCTAGGCCTTTTTGGCGCTACGTCTCCGGACTCTCCTGCGATTGCGCAGACGCCAAGCTGCGCAATCGCTGAAATTCCAGAGGTTTTCACAGGTGAATTCCGCCTCCACCGTCATTGCGAGCGAAAGCGAAGCAATCCATGCCTCCGCTTGCGGCGAGATGGATTGCTTCGTCGCTTGCGCTCCTCGCAATGACGGGAGCTTGCGCGCTGGCTGCTGTTCGCACAAAATAGCGCCATGTCCCTCAAACTCTACGAACTCGTCGGTACCGATCCATCCCGTCCGTTCAGCCCATTCTGCTGGCGAACGCGGATGGCGCTGGCGCATAAGGGGCTGTCGGCGGAGACGATTCCCTGGTGCTTCACCGAGAAAAGCGCGATCGCGCCGCATGGCTCGGAGAAGGTGCCGGTGCTGCTCGACGGCGACAGCGCGGTCGTCGATTCCTGGACCATCGCCAACTATCTCGAAGACAAATATCCGGACCGGCCGTCGCTGTTCGGCGGCGAGGGTGGCCGCGCCATGGCGCGGATGCTGAACTGGTGGGGCGACGGCGTGATCGGCGGCATGTTTCCACTCATCATCGCCGACATCCCGCTCAACCTGAAGCCGGAGGATGCCGCCTACTTCCGCGCGTCGCGCGAGGCGCGCTTTTGCAAGAAGCTGGAAGACATCATGGCCGGCCGCGACAAGGCGGTCGAAGGTTTTCGCAAAAGCCTCGATCCGCTGCGGCTGACATTGCGGACGCAGCCGTACCTCGGCGGCACGGCGGCGAACTATGCGGACTATATCGTGTTCGGCGCGTTCCAGTGGGCGCGCGTGGTCAGCCCGTTCAAGCTGCTGATGGAGGACGATCCGGTCCATGCCTGGCGCGAGCGGCTGCTCGACGCGTTCGATGGGTTAGCACGCAAATCGCCGAGTTATCACGCTTAATCAGCGACCGGCATAGTTCGGCCGTCGGCGTTCAATCCACGCGGCGATGCCTTCGCCGAGATCGTGGCTTGGCACGAGCGCGGCGAACTGCTCGCTCTCGACCTGCAACCCTTCGCCGATGCCCATGTTCAATCCGCGCGTGACGGCGGTGATGATACCGCCGACCGCGAGCGGCGAGTGCCTGATGATGCGTTCCGCCAGCTCGCGCGCGGCTGGCAGCAATTCCTCATGTGGCACCACCATGTTGACCAGGCCGATCTCCAGCGACCGTTGTGGCGAGAAAGCGCCGCCGGTCAGCAACAATTCAAGCGCGCGCTTGCGCCCGGCGAGGCGCGGCAGCCGTTGGGTGCCGCCAAAAGTGGGCGGCATGCCGAGATTGATTTCCGGCTTGGCGAAACGCGCGCGCTCGCTGGCGACGGCGAGGTGAACGGCTTCGGTGATCTCACAGCCTCCGCCGAACGCCAGCCCGTTGACCGCCGCGATCACCGGTTTCTTGAACGCTTCAAGCCGAGCGGTCATGGCCTGTCCGCGCCGGACAAAGTCCCGCACCGCCGCATTTGGACCGCGGCGAACGCTGTTCGAGAATTCGTGGATATCGGCGCCCGCGGAAAAGGCGCGTTCGCCGGCGCCGGTCAGGATGACCGCGCGGACGCTGGCGTCGGTTTCGACCCCGTCGAGCGTCGCCATTAGACAGTCGATCAACGCGTAGTTCAGCGCATTAAGCTTGTCGGGCCGGTTGAGCGTGACCAGCGCGATCCCGTCGGTGATTTCGGTCAGAATGGGCTCGGACATCTCCAGGTCTCCGCAGGCGTTGATGTGTTGCACGCACCGTAGAAGACGATCCGAATTGTGTATATTCACTGGATAGTATACATAAGGGCATGGCACGATCCGGCGTCCCGACGCGCGAACGCATCATCTCGGCGGCGAACGCGCTGTTCTACAATGACGGCATTCGCGGCGTGAGCGTCGACGCCGTCGCTGCGAAGGCCGGCGTTACCAAGCGCACGCTGTATTACCATTTCAGGAGCAAGGACGATCTGGTAGCGGCGTATCTCGCCGGCCGCGACCAGCCCAATCTGGCATTGTTCCGGCAATGGTTCGGCGAGAAGGATGACGGCTTGCCGGCGCAGGTCGAACGCGTCTTTCGCAATCTCGCCCGCTCGGCGCGGCATCCGAAATGGAAGGGCTGCGGTTTCCTGCGCACGTCTGCCGAACTCGCCAACATGCCCGGTCATCCCGCGATGAAGATCGGCGCCGCGCACAAGAAGAGGTTCGAGGAATGGCTGCGCGTGACGTTTGCGGCCGAGGGGATCGCCGATCCCTTGCGGCTCGCACGGCAAATCCTGCTGCTGCTCGACGGCTCATTCGCCGTTGTGCTGCTGCATCGCGATCCCTCCTACATGGAAACCGCCGGTCAGGCCGCACATGCGCTGGTCGAGGCAGCGCTCGCAGGCCGCGCGAAGCCGCCGTCGCGGCGGGCGCGCTAGCTCTCCGTCATTGCGAGGAGCCAACGGGTCGCACGAATGCGCGCCCGATGACAGGCTCCGCGACGAAGCCATCCATGCCGCCGCTTGTGGTGCGATGGATTGCTTCGCTTCGCTCGCAATGACGGTTACAACAAAGCGGCTTCGAACTGCCATCGCGTCCGCAGCCCTTCCTGGGCGGCACGGCAGCAACTATGCGGACTATATCGTGTTAGCGCGCAATTCGCCGAGCTATCACGGCTAGCGCAGGCGGACGGCACTCTCGATCCACGCGGAGCGAGCACGCCATTATCACGGCTGCGGGCCGGACAGGTTCATTTCGCGCTCGGCCCGGAAAACGTTGCTGTGCAGGTTTGCGATCCATTGCCGTCCACTCGACGTGACATTGAGATAGCGTATTGCGGTCTGGATCTGCGGGGCGACGTTGTTCCAATAGAATTGCGGATATTTGTAAACGACGTCTGCCGGCGTCTGGTAGCCGAGCGTCTTGTTCATGCCGACTTCTTCGAATTCGTAGAACAGCGCATTGGCTTTTTTCAGGTAGTTGGGGTCGCCGAGCTGCCCGATAAGGTCGGCCGCGCGCAGCAACAGGCCCTCCTCTTCGATTAGCTCGTCGTTTGACGATGAATCAACATAGGGAAATCGCGTATACTCGATTGCCCTGGCGATCCGGCTCGCATCGACCTCGTCGGCGGTGTCGAGCCGCTCGAAGACGAACAGCTTCGAGCGGTCCACATGGTAGGCTCCCAGCGCGGCATCGGATGAACCTCGTGCCAGGCGAACGGTACGGCCGCTGAGATCTGCGACATAGGAATCTCCGTCATCTCCCTGAACAATTCCGCGAACGTATCCAATGTCGTGGGTGAGGCACGCCACGATGAAATTGGCGTAGTCGTCTGGCGTCGTGTGCCGCAGCATCCCCCGACCCATCAGGATATCGTGGCCGGCAAGGGTCACGAGCATGGTGTGTTCGATGTTATGATAGAGGGCATCGCTGTTGCCGATGCATTCCAGTGTGAGCCTGGCTGCATAGGGGAGAAATTCAGCCAGCCGGGCTTGGGAGGAGCCAAACCTGCTCCGGGTATCAGAAGCCAGAAACGACCCCAAGGCTTGCGCCACCAGTTCCGGGATTGTGATCATCTGAGCACCGCGTCTCATGTGCGACGTTGGCGCCGGCATGATAGCACATTGCCGTGCTTTCCGGTGGCAAATGTCTGCTCTCGCCACCAGCAGACGCGATCCAAATCTGTATCAGGTGCACTGCACTCAAAGCGCCCGTTGATCGCTGAGAGCCGGTGCTCCTCAGCGCGCCTCTTTCCGGATAGCCGGCCGGGAGGCTTTGCCTCGCTTGAGAATGATTGACGTTTCCCGAGACAAACGACCAGGCAATGATTGCCGGAGCGTCCGCGCAATCGCCGAGGCTGTAAATTAGTTCTATCCAATAACGATGTTAGCCGTGACGTAAAATGAAGGCGTAAGCTGATCCCCTTGGTGGCCGTTAGGGGAGACGCGTCATGACCGACCTCGAAGCCAAATTGGAGCGGTTCGAGACTCTCGCTGCCGAATGCGATTTGATCGGCAAGTTGACGTCGGATGGGGCGAAGCGCGAGCTATACCTGCGCCTCGGCTTGCATTACCGCCAACTGGCCGACGACATCCGGACGGCGATCGCAACCAAAGACGCCGCTTAGCCGGCCGGACAGGAGCGGTAGCAATATCCTGGCCTGGCGCTGCGCAGCGCGGCCCGATGACAGGCTCCGCGCGTCTTCGCCGTCGTCGCATCGCGGGCGGCAGTGAACCTTTGGAAACCACCACGTCACATACTGTAGGTTGCTTTTGCTGATTGGTCCCTCCGCCCTTCCTTTCACGATGGACCGGGCCGCAGAGCCGGATCGAACCCGGACGGGGTGGACGAATGACCGAGGAATCTCATCGTCAGCGCGTACTGGATTTCCTCAACATCCTGTATTCCGGCGACGTCGAAGGTGCGCTGGCGCGCTGCACCGACGACATCGAGTCGCTCGCCAACGCCCCGATCGACATCCTGCCGCATATGGGCCATCGCCGCGGCAAAGCCGAAATGCGCGAGATGTGGAACGCCGTCCGCGCCCGCTATTCTGAACTGCGCTGCGAGGTGCCGATCCTGGTCGTCGAGGGCGACAAGGCGGCCGCGTTCATCCGCGTGTTCTTCCGCAAGAGCATCAACCAGCGCATGGTGCAGTTCGACATCGCCGGCTTCTACACGCTGCGCGACGGCAAGATCAGCCAGATCAGGGAAATCATCGACACATTCGATCTGGTCCAGCAACTGCTCGAACGCGACGTCGCCGCGATCCTGACCGGTAGAAAGCCGGAGCCGATTTAGCGGCAGTTGTCATTCCGAGTGCGGTCGTCATTCCGGGATGGTCCGAACGACCAGGCCTCAGATGTGCAATTGCACATCGGGGAATCTCGAGATTCTCAGGTGCGCAATTGCGCACCATAGTTCGCACTTGGTGCGCCCCGGAATGACGAGCCTTCAGTTTCATTCCGTGCCATTGAACCTCATCGCCTCCGCCGCGGACACACACCACAAGGATTTTTCCGACCGATAATGCGGCCAAAACAGTCGCATTTGTGCATTGCAAAAACGACAATTGTGTTCTGATGAAACTGCTCTATTTCTGGCTGCAACGGTGAAGTTCGGCATTTCGGCCCCGGCGTCGATGGAGACGCACGGTTGGGCGCGATTGCCGTTTTGAAATCCAGTTTTTAGGACCAAATCAAAATGACAGAGCATAGTCTCTGGCGTTTTTCGCGCGCGTTGCATCGTGCGATCAATGAACGCCAGCCCGCCGACCTCGAAGCCCTGCTCGACGAGGAGGTCGAGTGGGCGATCTATGGACCGATCGATATGTATCCGTTCTTCGGCCAGCGCCGCGGCAAGGCGGCCGTAATGGAGGTGATCCGGCAGATCGCGGACAATTTCCGCGTCCACCGCTTCGACCGCGAATCGATCATGCTGGGAGTGGATACGGCCGCCTCGATGATGCGCTATTCGTTGACCGCGCTGGATTCGAACAAGCCGATCAGCCTCCGCATCGCCCATTTCGCCCAGTTCAGGACCGGCCGCCTGACCAGCTTGCGCGTGCTGGTCGACACCTTCGATCTGATCGAGCAGACCGTGGGCTATCCGATTCACCTGCCGCGGATGGCGGTGTAACGGCTGCACCTCTTCGTCATGCCCGGGCGAAAGCGCGAAGCGCGTCTTCGCGCTGGATGACCCGGGGCATCCACGTCCTTTGTTCACCAGCCCCGACAAGAACGTGGATGGCCGGGAGCGCAGGCAAGTGTACGTAGTCTGCGCAAGGCAGACTACTACGCCCGGCCATGACGACCACCTGCAAGCACACACCGTCATAATTTCGCACCAAAACAAACGCATTCTTGGCGCGACTTGGAATGCGGGCGGGCAATGATTCCGAAAATGCGATTTGGCTGGGCGCGGCTGCCAATGCTGGTGGCCGGCGTAAGTTTGGCTTCGATATTGGCTGTGGCGGCACAAACGCCGCCGACCGACGACGAGCCGGAGATGCAGGAGGCTGAAGAAGCCGAGGCCGCTCCCAGCGTCAACGATGCCGACATCATGAAGGACATCGACGTCGAAAAGCTCGACTGGAGCCAGCTCAACGTCGATGCATCGACCCTGACCTTTCAGGCGCCGAAGGGAGGCAATTCGTCGAAAGGCGCTGCCAGCGCCGATGCCTCATGGTCCGCCAATGAAAGACCGAACGGCACCTCCGCGGTATCGGTCAAGCAATCCATCTCGCCGTTCTGGGATGCGCGGATCGGCGCCGACATGACGGTCGCGCGGCAAGGCACGGTGACGACGTCCGAACTGCTCTCGGAAAAACTTGCCAATGGTGGCAGCTTGCCGCAATCGTCCGGCACCGCGTGGGCTGCGATTACCGCCCCAGGCGTTGGCTCGATTTGGGACACAACCGCGGTCGAGGCCCGGGTCGATCCCGGATCCGAGCAGAGCAAGCTCGGCACATCCTTGAGCAAGTCGCTGCCGATCAGCGAGCAGTATTCGTTGACCCTGAAGAACGACTACAACCTGATCCAGCAAGGCATCGTGCCGGTGCCCGGCATCGTCGGCCATCCAGCACACAGCTACGAGACCGACCAGTCAGCAAAGCTCAGCATTGCCGAAACCGGCACCAGCTTTATCGCCGGCCAGACGCTATCGACATCCGACGACAAGTGGCTGCGCAAGGT
The DNA here is from genome assembly GCF_043203335.1 of Bradyrhizobium sp. RDI18. NCBI lineage: Bacteria > Pseudomonadati > Pseudomonadota > Alphaproteobacteria > Hyphomicrobiales > Nitrobacteraceae > Bradyrhizobium > Bradyrhizobium sp. RDI18. Next base: position 3,956,849 of record NZ_JBICRN010000008.1, read on the forward strand.
CGGCGCCGAGCAGAAGCTGTTCGACGGCGTCACCATCTCGGGCTCGATCGGCGAAACGCCCTCGGGTGCCGCCAACAAGAGCCTCAGCGCGGGCTTCAGGCGCAGCTGGTGAGGGCCGAAATCGTCCCAATTTGACCCGCTTTCCGATATCGAGGGTACCGCCCCAGAGAATGAACCATCATTGCCGCAGATTGGCCAAGATGCGGACAAAATCGGCGGGACAGATGAGACCCGCTCCACTTCGTCGTGCGGGGGACGTCCGCGCTCGCCTGAAAGCGAAACAGAGGAATAGCCGATGAACGCCACCATTCGTTCCGAACAAGCTGATCCGAGATCCGGAAGTCGACGGCGATCTCGCCGCCGTATCCGAAGTCGAAGCCGGCATCCGCGATTTCGTTCGCAACGATATCGCCTATCTGCGTCGGCCCGCGGTGGCCCCGGACACCGTGCCGATCGACGCCAATGCCGAAGCGACCGTCAACAACGTCAACTCGCTGATCCAGCGCGTCGCCGGTACTTCGCTGGCGGAAATCGAGAAGCTGATTTCCGAACTCGAAAGCCTCCGCGACTTGCTCCATGCCGAAGGCCAGCGCGTCCAGCGCGAGATCTCCGGCTATGCGCAGCTCAGCCAGGCGGCGATGAAGTCGACGCGCATGATTGCCGACAACGTCACGCAGTGGAAGCGCGCCGCCGACGGCCTGCGCAACGCCTGATCTGATCGTTGCAAAAATCTAACACTCCGCCGCGTTCCGTACGGGAGCGCGGCGGTTTTGTTTGGCTGTGTTCGATCTGAACTTTATAAGCACGGTCGCGTCCAAGGACGGATGTCGTCACTTGGCGGCAGGCACCTTTTTGGGGACACACCGGCGATGCAAAACGTTCAGCCAGACAACATGGATCCAATGCCGTTGCGGCAATCGTCGCATAGCATGGGCACGCTCGTGATCCGCTTCGTCGGATTGCTGACGCTTGCGGTCGTGGCAATGACGTTGATCTGGAGCCGCTGAATCTTTTTCGAGATTCGGCGTCTATGCTTGCTCGATCCGCAACTACTGGCGGACGAACGCGGTGTCCTCGATCGTGTAAACGCCGTCGGCATAGGATTTCACCACCATCGTGGCGGTGAGCATCACCGCCATCGTGACGGTTGCGAAGACAAAGCCGACGAATTTCAGGCCGCTGCGATCTGCCATTTTCATCCCCTCGGTACTTCCCCTGAGACGCATTTGGCAGGCAGAAAGTTCAAAATGCGTTAGCAAAAAAACGGTTTCGTGGAGTCGTGGATTACGAAGCCCTAACGAAACAATTGGCTAACCATGTTTCGCCGGACGGCTATTAACCGGCATTCCGTCGCGGCACGAACGCGGTGGCGAGGAACGAGAACACGACTTCGTCGCGCTGGTTGGTGCCGGTGTTGCGGGCCTGCAGGATGCCCCATTCGGGACGCTTCTCCGAGGTCCGCTTGGTTTCGACCTGGTTGGAAAAGCTGACGGTATCGCCCGCCAACACTGGCCTGACCCAGCGCAGTTCACGAAAACCCGGCGACGGCCCCCACACCGCGACCTTCTCACCCCGTGCGGCGGCCTCGGCAGTCAATCGCTTGCCGTCGGCGACCAGGAGTTTCATGCACACCGCCGCAACGTGCCAGCCCGATGCGGCCAGCCCCCCGAACAGGGATTTGCGCCCCTCTTCCTCATCGAGGTGAAAGCGCTGCGGATCGAACTGCGCGGCAAACCGCTTAATGTCTTCGGCCGTGAAGGTGAACGAGCCAAACTCGCGCCGCGCGCCGATCTCGATGTCCTCGAAGAAACGCATCGCTACTCCGCTCCTGCTTCAAGGCGCCGGCGCACGATCATCGGGGACTCCATCTCGCACAGTACGACCCCGGCCGCGTTGCGGATCGTACTCTTGAGGGTCACGATACCGGTCTCGGGCCGGCTTTTCGAAATCCTGGCCTCCGCAACGTCGACATCCAGCGTCAGGTCATCGCCCGGGCGCAGCGGCGACAGCCAGCGCATTTCGTTGACACCGGGCGAGCCGAGCGAGGCGGTGCGGCCGATAAACCCGTCGAACAGCATTCGCATCACGAGGGAGCTGAGATGCCAGCCCGAACCGGACAGCCCCTTCAGCATCGATGCGTTGGCGGCAGCTTCGTCCAGATGCATCGGCTGCGGGTCGTATTCGGCGGCAAACGCCAAAATCTCCTCGCGCGTGACGTGGCGCGGTCCGAACGTGCCGAAATGGCCGGGCGTGAAGTCTTCGAAGGTCAGCGTTGTCATCGATTGACGATTTGGATTGAGGATTGTGGTGGGAAGCCCGATTGTGGCCGTTATTTGCAGCAATCTCAACCCGCCCACCCGCATGGCTCGTTCGCCACGGGCGAGTACCGTCGCCGGCGCTCGCCCCGGCTTGCCCGAAGCAGTTTTCGAGGCTAGCCCTGTGTCATCTGGGATCAGGCTTTGAGTCGCCGGAGAACCATCGATGCTCGATTTTCAGGATCTATTTCAGTGGGACCGCTTCATCACGCCCACGATCATCAAGACTTTCTATTGGTTGGTTATCGGCTTGATCATACTGTTCGGTATCGCCGGCATTTTGTCGAGCTTGTCCGTCATGGCAATCAGTCCCTTCTACGGATTTGTCCTACTGTTGGCCTCGATCGCCGGCGTCGTGGTCGGCGTGGTGTTTTCGCGCATCGCCGCCGAATTCATCCTGATCGTCTTCCGCATCAACGAGCATCTCGGCGCGATCCGCGACCAGGGCGGGATGCGGTAGGCTTGTCATTCCGGGGCGATGCGCAGCATCGAACCCGGAATCTCGAGATCCCGGGTCTGGTGCTTGCGCACCATCCCGGAATGACCACGAACAATCAGGTATTAAACCTGAAATGCATCACGTCGCCGTCGGCGACGACATATTCCTTGCCTTCCAGGCGGAGCTTGCCGGCGTCGCGGGCGCCGGCTTCGCCGTTCAGCGCGACGTAATCGGCATAGGCGATGGTCTCGGCCCGGATAAAGCCCTTTTCGAAATCGGTATGGATCACGCCGGCCGCCGCCGGCGCCTTGGTGCCGCGGTGGATGGTCCAGGCGCGGGCTTCCTTGGGGCCTACGGTGAAATAGGTGATGAGATCGAGCAACTGGTAGCCGGCGCGGATCAGGCGGTCGAGGCCGGCCTCTTCCAGCCCGAGCGTCTCGAGAAATTCGGCGCGCTCCTCGCGTGACAGGGTCGCGATCTCGGATTCGATCTTGGCCGAGATCACCACCGCGACCGCGCCTTCCTTCCTGGCGTGCTCGAACACCTGTTTTGAGAAGCTGTTGCCGTCCTTGGCCGACCCTTCCTCGACGTTGCAGACATAAAGCACCGGCTTCGATGTCAAGAGGCCCAGCATGTCGAAGGCGCGCTCTTCCTCCGGCTTGCGCTCCAGAAACCGCGCCGGTTTGCCCTCGCGCAGCAGCACCAGGGCGCGGTTGACGAGGTCGAGCGCTTCCTTGGCGTCCTTGTCGTTGCCCTTGGCCTTCTTCGCCAGATTGTCGACCCGCTTCTCCAGGCTGTCGAGGTCGGCGAGCATCAGTTCGGTTTCGATGGTCTCGATGTCGGCCAACGGCGCAATCTTGCCTTCGACATGGGTGATGTCGGATCTTCGAAACACCGCACCACATGCGCGACCGCGTCGACCTCGCGGATGGTGGCGAGGAACTGGTTGCCGAGGCCTTCGCCCTTGGATGCGCCGCGCACGAGCCCTGCGATATCGACGAAGGTCAGCCGCGTCGGGATGATCTGCGCCGAGCCTGCGATCGCCGACAGCTTGTCGAGCCTGGGATCAGGCACGGCGACTTCGCCGACATTCGGCTCGATGGTGCAGAATGGATAATTCGCCGCCTGCGCCGCTGCCGTCTCGGTCAGCGCGTTGAACAGCGTCGACTTGCCGACATTGGGCAGGCCAACGATACCGCATTTGAATCCCATAATGTGTCCTGAAGTTCGTTGCTGACGGTCGACGACGCATCACGCCGCGCCATCATCACCCTTGTCGAAAAATCCCTTAGCCTGCAGCGCTAGATGCACCTTGTTCTGGAACGAGGAGTCGTGCCCTGTCGCCAGCAGGCCCGCATTCTCGGCCACCGCCGAGCACAGGGCTTCCACCCAGGCGCGGTCGCTCTTGGCGAAATCCGAGAGCACGTGGCCGTGCACCAGCTCCTTGATGCCGGGATGGCCGATCCCGAGCCGCACCCGGCGATATTCGTTGCCGATATGCGAGGTGATCGAGCGCAGCCCGTTGTGGCCGGCGATACCACCGCCGACTTTGACGCGGACTTTCGCCCGCGGCAGTTCGAGCTCGTCCTGAAACACGGTGATGTCGGAGGCGCCGAGCTTGAAAAAGTTCGCGGCTTCCTGAACCGCGCGCCCGGACTCGTTCATGTAGGTGGTCGGCCGAAGCAGAACGACCTTCTCGCGATCGAGCGTGCCTTCGGATGTCTCGCCCTGAAAACGGCGGCGCCACGGTGCGAAACCGTGACGCCGCGCAATTTCATCGACGGCCATGAACCCGATGTTGTGCCGGTTGTTCGCGTATTTCGAACCGGGGTTACCTAAGCCAACAAACAGGCGCATGACGCGGCATCCTGCCGCTGCTTACTTCTTCTTGTCGCCACCAGCCGGCGCCTTCGCGCCAGCCGCCGGAGCGGCAGCTCCCGCCGCAGGCGCGGCAGCAGCAGCCGGAGCGGCACCCGCCGCCGGAGCAGCCGTGCCGGCAGCCGCAGCAGCCGCGGCGGCCTTCTGTTCTTCGGCGTAGCCGGACGGCGGCACGATGGTCACCAGCGTCGCATCTTCGCGCGACAGCGCCTTCACGCCTGTCGGGAGCTTGATGTCGGAGAGATGCAGCGAGTAGCTGATTTCCAGCGCGCCGGCATCGGCTTCGAGGTACTGCGGGATGTTGTCGACCGAGCATTCGAGGTCGACGGTATGGGTAACGATGTTTATGGTGCCGCCGCGCTTGACGCCGGGCGAGGTTTCGCCGTTCACGACGTGCAGCGGCACGCTGACGCGGATGGTCGCGCCTTCGCCGAGCCGCAGGAAGTCGACATGAATCGGGAAGTCCTTCACCGGATCGAGGTGGAAGTCGCGCGGAATCACGCGGTGCTTCTTACCTTCCAGATCGATGTCGAACAGCGTGGTCAGGAAGCGGCCGGCCAGGATGCGCTGGCGCAGTTCCTTGTCGTCGACCGAGATGGTCACGGGGGCTGGTTGTTGCCGTAGATCACTCCGGGCACTCTCCCGGCGCGACGCTCTGCCCGGGCGGCCCCCTTGCCGCTCTGCGGACGCGCGGTCGCCTTCAATTCCTTGACGGTCGCCATCGTGTTAAGTCCTTGTTTTCTAAAAAGTTAAAGGCCGCATCGCGGCCCGTCGGCGTCCCACAGCAAGCCTCCAGGGGTGCGGGGGCTGCGGACGTGGCGGGCTTTTAGCCCCAAAGGGGCGAAATGACAAGGAAATGAAGGGATTTTTCTTGGTTGTTACCCCCCTGGAGGGGTGGGTTGGACAATCCCCCTACCCGTCCGCCATGCTGCCGGCATCCGGCGTGGCCGGTGCAATGCCGAGCTTGGCTTCCAGAGCAGCAATCCGGCTCTTCAGTGCCTCATTCTCCTCGCGCGCCAGGCGGGCCATGTCCTTGACCACATCGAACTCCTCGCGCTTGACGACATCGAGATCGCGCAGGATGCGCTCGGCCTGGCTGCGCATAACCGTATCGACCTCGCGCTTGACGCCCTGGGCGGCACCGGCGGCGTCGTTCATCAAGCGGCCGATCTCGTCGAAAAACCGATTGCTGGTCTGGGTCATCTGAAACGCTCCGGTCGCTGCAAATTGATCGTCACGACGAGACAATGGCAATCCCAAGGGAAGCATTCAAGGGAAACGTTCAAGAGCGCGGTTCAACGCCAACGTGACGGCCGTTCGCCTTGTCATGCTGCAGTTTCCTTGCAATCGTATCGAACAGCCAGCCTGACACCAGAATCACAACACAAAAAGCAGCGCCCATGATCGACCAGCAGATCGATATTGCGACCAAGGACGGCAAGACCACGACCTTCATCACCCACCCTGAGCGCGGCGGCCCCTTCCCGGTCATCATCTTCTACATGGACGCACCGGCGATCCGCGAGGAACTGCGCGACATGGCGCGGCGGCTCGGCACGTCGGGCTATTACGTGATGCTGCCCAACCTGTATTACCGGTCCGGCGTCATGGAGTTGGGGCCGATACCGCCTGATCCGGAAGCGCCCGAGCGCAAGCGGATGTCCGGCTTCATGAACTCCATCAATATTCCCATGGTGATGGAGGATACCAAGGCGCTGCTCGCTTATGCGGAGACGCAACCTGCCGCAAATACCAAGATCGTCGGCACCGTCGGCTACTGCATGAGCGGCCGCTACGCGGTCAACGCGGCAACGCATTTTCCGGATCGTGTGAAGGCGGCGGCTTCGATCTACGGTACCCATCTCGCGACCGACCAGCCCGACAGCCCGCATCTGGCTGCATCGAAGACCAAGGCAGAGCTGTATTTTGCGTGCGCGGAGACCGACATCTATGCGCCGCAGGAGATCATCGACAAGGTGAAGCAGGCAATGGAAGGCACGAAGAACGAGGTCGAGATCTATCCTGGCACCCATCACGGCTTCGCTTTCCCGAAGCGGCCGGTCTATCACCGCGACGCTGCCGAGCGGCACTGGGAGCGTCTGCTGGCGCTCTATCGCCGCAACCTCGCGCAATAGACCTCCCGCCCGATGCCGCTTCTCACCATAGCGTTTCCGGAAATCGATCCGGTCGCCATCTCGATCGGACCGTTCGCGATCCGATGGTATGCGCTGGCCTATATCAGCGGCATCGTGCTCGGATGGATCTATGCGCGCGCGCTGATCAGGAGAGAGAAATTATGGGGCGGGCCGGCGCCGATCGCACCCGTGCAGCTCGACGACTTCATTCTCTGGGTGACGATCGGCATCATCGTCGGCGGCCGCACCGGCTACGTGCTGTTCTACAATCCGGCCTTCTTCATCCAGAATCCGGTGGCGATTCTCAAACTCTGGGAAGGCGGCATGTCCTTCCATGGCGGCTTTCTCGGCTGCGTCGCCGCGGTGATGCTGTTTGCGCGCATGAACAATATCTCCATCCTGTCGCTCGGCGACATCACGACCGCCGTCGCTCCGATCGGAATATTCCTCGGGCGGCTCGCCAACTTCATCAAAGGCGAGTTGTGGGGGCGTGAGGCGGATGCCAGCGTGCCCTGGAGAATGGTCTTTCCCGACGACCCGCTTCAACTTTTCCGCCATCCAAGCCAGCTCTACGAGGCGGCGCTTGAGGGTTTCCTGTTGTTCGCGGTGCTGGCGGTGATGGTCCGGATGGGCGCGCTGAAGCGGCCGGGCCTGATCCTAGGCAGCTTCATTGCGATTTATGGTCTTGCGCGCATTGCCAGCGAATTCTTCCGCGAGCCCGATCCCCAGCTCGGATTTTTGTGGGGCGGGCTAACCATGGGTATGCTGTTGTCGGTACCGATGATCATTGCCGGAGCCATCCTGATCATGGTGGCATGGCGCCGCGAGACGCCGCAGCATATAGAGAAGTCGATTTAAGGTAGGCCGTGACCGAATTTTCGCCGTTACAGACGGAGATCCACAAGCTGATCAGATCGTCAGGCCCGATGCCGGTCTGGCGGTACATGGAACTGTGCCTGATGCATCCCGAGCACGGCTACTACGTGTCGCGCGATCCATTGGGCCGTGAGGGCGATTTCACCACCGCGCCCGAGGTCAGCCAGATGTTCGGCGAACTGCTCGGGCTATGGACGGCCTCGGTCTGGAAGGCGATCGGTTCGCCGCCGATGCTGCGGCTGGTCGAGCTCGGCCCCGGCCGCGGCACCATGATGGCGGACGCGCTCCGCGCGGTCCGGGTGCTGCCGCCGCTCGATCAATCGATCCAGATCCATCTCGTCGAGATCAATCCGGTGCTGCGCGAGAAGCAGCAGGCAACGCTATCCGGCGCGCGCAACATCACCTGGCATGACAGTATCGACGACGTGCCCGAGGGCCCCGCGGTGATTCTCGCCAACGAATATTTCGACGTGCTGCCGATCCATCAGGTGGTCAAGCGCGAAACCGGCTGGCACGAGCGCGTCGTCAACCTCGATGCCAATGGCAAGCTGGTATTCGCCGCCGCGGATGACCCGATCCCGCGCTTCGAGGTGTTGCTGCCGCCGCTGGTGCGCGCGGCCCCGATCGGCGCCGTGTTCGAGTGGCGGCCGGATAGCGAGATGATGAAGATCGCGGCGCGGGTGCGCGACCAGGACGGCGCGGCGCTGATCATCGATTACGGACATTTGCGCAGCGACGCCGGCGATACCTTCCAGGCGATCGCCCGGCACAGTTTTGCCGATCCCCTGAAAAATCCCGGACAGGCCGACGTCACCGCCCATGTCGATTTCCAGGCGCTGGCGCGCGCGGCGGAAGACGTCGGCGCGCGCGTTCATGGCCCGGTGACGCAGGGTGAATTCCTCAAGCGGCTCGGCATCGAAACCCGGGCGGTCACGCTGATGGCAAAAACCACGCCGGAAGTTTCCGCCGATATTTCCGCCGCGCTCAAGCGCCTGACCGACTCTGGCCGCGGCGGCATGGGATCGATGTTCAAGGTGCTTGCGGTGACCGAACCAAATCTCACCTCGGTCGCAGGCCTCAGCGACGAACCGCCGGGAGACGAAAAAGCATGACGTTCGGATCGTCGCTGCTCGCAGCCATTCCCGGGCTACGCCACGCGTTCTTCACCCGCGAAGGCGGGGTATCCGGTGGAATTTACGAAGGACTCAACGGCGGCCTCGGCTCCAATGACGATCCGGCCAATGTGGCGGAAAATCGCCGCCGGATGGCCGAGCAGATGGGGGTTACGCCCGAGCACTTGCTCAGCGCGCACCAGATCCACTCGCCCGACGCCGTGGTCGCGACCGGACCATGGCAGGGCGACAAGCCGCGCGCCGACGCGCTCGTCACCCGCACGGAAGGCATCGCGATCGGCGTCACCGCCGCAGATTGCGGGCCGATCCTGTTCGCCGATCCGGCCGCTCGCGTGATCGGCGCTGCGCACGCCGGCTGGAAGGGCGCGCTGACCGGCGTGCTGGAATCCACGATCGAGGCGATGGAAAAACTCGGCGCCGACCGCTCCCGCATCGTCGCCGCCATCGGCCCGCTGATCCGCCAGCATTCCTACGAGGTCAGCAGCGAATTCGTCGAACGGTTCCTGGATGCCGACGCGGAGAATGCAATGTTCTTCATTCCCTCGGTTCGATCAGGACATTCGATGTTCGACCTCGCCGGCTTCATCCGCATGCGGCTGGAGAATGCCGGCATCCTGATGATCGACGATCTCGGCGTCGACACCTATTCCGACGAGCGTTTTTATAGCTACCGCCGCTCGGTGCATCGGAAGGAGCCGGACTACGGCCGCCACGTTCACGCGATCGCGCTGGCGAGCGAGTAATTCCTACTTCACCCGCAGCACCACCTTTCCGCGCGCCCGGCGGGCTTCCAGGTAGGTGAGCGCCGCCGGCAATTGCTCGAAGGCAAATTCGCGATCGAGGACAAAGGCTCGCATGGATGATCCTGCGGAGTTGTCGAATTCTGGCAACAAGAAGGAGAGACGGGACGAGCCGGACGCAATCTTTTTGGCGAGCTTATCCACGCGCTGCCCTAGACCTTAACACATTTTAACGATATCGCAGGGAGCAATGAGGAACACCTTGATTGCTTCGTGCCTGCAAGCCCCGCGCGCCATGATTGCCGCGGCGCTGCTTGTCGTTTCTTGCGCGCTCGGTGGCTGTGCCGGCGGCGGCGCGGCCAGCGGCTCGTATGCGATGGCACCGAGCGCAGGCGGCGGTCCCACCGTGGCGTTCGAATCGATCGACGGTCCGCCGCCGCAGGTGTTCGACCGGATGGTCAGCGTGCTCGATAGCGAATCGAAGCTCCGAAACCTGTCGATCGTTTCGCGCGAGGGCGGAGCATCCTACCGCGTGCGCAGCTATCTGTCGGCGCAGGTGGTTCGCGGCAAGACCGTGATCGCCTGGGTCTGGGACGTCTACGACAACAACCAGCAGCGTGCGCTGCGGCTTTCCGGCGAAGAACCCGCCGGCAAGGCTGGCCGCGACGCCTGGGCGGCGGCCGATGATCTCGTGTTGCGGAAAATCGCGCAGGCCGGCCTCAGCGGTCTGTCCGGCATGGTCAACGGAAGTCCGGATGCAGCGCCTGCGCCGGCCCCGGAGCGCCGCGGTCCCGCGGTCGCGAGTGCGGAACAAACAGTACCCGCCCAGGATGCGGGTGGCGTCAGGGCGCTCAGTTTCAGCGCCCAATAAACAGCCCTGCAAAAGTCCCCTATCGGCCGATTTTTGACCGGGAAAACGACATCAACGGGTTGCCAGCCGAGCCACCCGCCTGATATCTCCTCGCTCACAAAACGCGCCGGTTCCCGAGGACTTCTCGATATGCTGAACGTCGTATCCAGCAAGGCGCGAGGAGAAGCGTTGATGGCGGCCAAGAACGGCTCGATCAAGCTGGTCGCTGGCAATTCCAACCCCGCGCTGGCCCAGGAAATCGCGAACTGGCTGCATCTGCCGCTGACCAAGGCGGTGGTCCGGCGCTTTGCGGACATGGAAATCTTCGTCGAAATCCAGGAAAACGTCCGCGGTTCGGACGTCTACATCATCCAGTCGACGTCGTTTCCGGCCAACGACCACCTGATGGAACTTCTGATCATCACCGACGCGCTGCGCCGGGCTTCCGCGCGCCGCATCACCGCGGTCATCCCCTATTTCGGCTACGCCCGCCAGGACCGCAAGGTCGGCTCGCGCGCACCGATTTCCGCCAAGCTGGTCGCCAACCTGATTACGCACGCCGGCGTCGACCGCGTCATGACGCTCGATCTTCACGCCGCCCAGATCCAGGGTTTCTTCGATATTCCGGTCGACAACCTCTTCGCCTCGCCGGTCATGGTGCGCGACATCAAGGAACGCTTCGACCTCGGCAATGTCATGGTGGTATCGCCTGACGTCGGCGGCGTGGTGCGCGCCCGCGGACTGGCCAAGCGCATCAACACCCCGCTCGCCATCATCGACAAGCGCCGCGAACGCGCCGGCGAATCCGAGGTCATGAACGTGATCGGCGACTGCGCCGGCTACACCTGCATTCTGATCGACGACATCATCGATTCGGGCGGCACGCTGGTGAACGCGGCCGACGCCCTGATCGCCAACGGCGCCAAGGAGGTCTACGCCTATATCAGCCACGGCGTGCTCTCCGGCGGCGCTGCCGCGCGCATCGCCTCGTCGAAAATGAAAGAGCTCGTGATCACCGATTCGATCCTGCCGACGGAAGCGGTCAACAAGGCCGCCAACATCCGAACGCTGTCGATCGCGCCCTTGATCGCCGAGGCGATCAGCCGCACCGCCTCGGAAGAATCGGTATCGAGCCTGTTCGACTGAGTTGTCGCTTGTAGGGTGGGCAAAGCGCAGCGTGCCCACCATTCAGGTTCACGTTCGAGGAGAGATGGTGGGCACGCTTCGCTTTGCCCACCCTACGGCCCTACCGCGCCCTCATTCAAATCCCGGTCGCGGCACCAAGTTCATCAACATATTGGCGTAACCGCCATCGACCATGATCTCGTCGCCATTGACGTAGGAGGCGCGGTCGCTGGCGAGGAACAGGATCGCATCGGCCATGTCCTGCGGCATGCCGATCCGCCGCAACGGCACCACTGCGGCGCGGCGCTCGGTGACGCCGGGCGTATCGTAGAACGCCTGGCTCATCGGCGTGATCACCATGCCGGGACTGACGACATTGCTGCGGATGCCGTGCGGCCCCCATTCATTGGCGAGCTGCCGCGACAGCATGATAACGCCGGCCTTGCTGACGCTGTAGGCGCCGCTCTGCCCCTGCGCGTTGCTGCCGGCGATCGAAGCCACGTGAACCAGACTGCCGCGGCCAAGCGCGCGCATCTGCCGACCGAACACCTGCGCGCAGAGGAAGTAGCCGGTCAGGTTGACGGACAAAACGGCGTTCCATTCGGCAAGCAACAAGGTGTCGAGTGTACCCGGACGCAGTACCGCGGCGGTGTTGACCAGCACGTTGCATGGCCCCAGCGATTTCTCGATCGACGCGGCCGCGGCGGTGACACTCTCGACATCCGTCGTATCGCAGCGCGCGATGACATGATCGGCGCCGAGCTTGCCGAGCTCGGCGCGCGTTATCTCAAGGCCACGTTCATCGAGATCGATCGCGGCCACGCGGGCGCCGGCCTGGGCAAAACTGAGAGCAACGGCGCGGCCGATCCCACCTCTCCCGCCCGTCACCGCGCAAACGCGGCCTGACAGGCCGAGCCAATCGGAAGATTCCTGCGAGCTGTTGACCATCGATGACTCCAATCGAAAGATTATTCGTCATCAGGGCGCGCGAATGCGCGCTCGATGCCAGGCTCCGCGAAGCAATCCATCGAACCGCAAAGAAGGATGGATTGCTTCGTTGCTTCGTCACTTCGTTCCTCGCAATGACGGGTTGAGCTACCCCCCAATCCCCGCCGCGACCTGGCCACGCAGCCGCTCCAGGCTGTGCAGCGTGTTGGCGCAGGCTTCCGCGACCTCGATGCCCTTGATGACAAAATGTTTGCGGAAGAATTCGTGGTGCACGGCGCTTTCGTGGAATTGCTGCGGCGTCAGCACCGCCGAGAATACCGGCACTTCGGTCCTGAGTTGCACGTCCATCAGCGCCTTGATCACGGTGTCGGCGACGAATTCGTGGCGATAGATGCCGCCGTCGACCACGAGGCCTGCGGCCACGATCGCGGTGTAGCGCCGCGTCTTGGCGAGCAGTTGCGCATGCAGCGGTATTTCGAAAGAGCCCGGCACCTCGAACAGATCGACCTGCGCGCGCGTGATATGGCGCGCTTCGATCTCTTCGAGGAAGGCAATGCGGCATTCCTCGACCACGTCGCGGTGCCACGACGACTGCACGAAGGCGATGCGCTGCGGCTTGACGAAACGCGGATGCACCGGCGCCGGCGGACGCTCGGGCACGTCAGGAACGTGATGGGCTTCGGCTGCTTGGGATTGGACTTCAGGCTCTTGCAACATCTGATTCATGGCTTTCCTCTTTCAGGACCAGAATCAGGGCATACGGAACGACGCCAGCCCACGCACAAAACTGCGAGGCCGCCGCAAACCGTTCTCTTTCATCCGGACTGTAACCGTCGGCTTCGGAATCACACCGAATCTGCTGACCCTTCTGCTCAGGCGAGAAGAAGGCGCTCGCGGGCTTGGGCTACGTCACCCTTACCGCCGGTGGGGATTTTCACCCCGCCCTGAGAACATCGGCCGCCCGGAATGGACGACCTGCCGAAGAATATGACCAAGGCCGGGGCGGCAGCAAGCGTCTTTGGCATGGGGAATCGGCATGTCCCCATGCCGCCGGAACAGGGCATGTGGCCTGCCGGATCGCTGTCTTTACTCAAACAGCGGCAATTGAGATAGGCTTGCCAAGAACAGGGGGACGCTCAGCACGAAAATTCTTCGCCGGAATTTCCTCAAGCTGGCCGGCGCACTCATCGCCGCGCCCACCTTGCCGCGACTGGCGTCCGCGCTCGATTATCCGACGCGACCGACGAAGATCGTGGCCGGCTTCGCTGCAGGGGGCGGCGTCGATATCACGGCGCGGCTGATCGGCCAGTGGCTGGCCGACCATCTCAAGCAACCCTTCGTCGTCGAGAACCGCACCGGCGCCGGCGGCAATATCGGCACCGAGGCGGTCGTGAATGCGGCGCCCGACGGCTACACGCTGTTGCTGGCGACGGTGCCAAACGCGGTGAACGCCTCGCTCTACGAAAAGCTCAGTTTCAATTTCGTCCGCGACATTGCGCCGGTGGCCGGCGTCATTCGCGTGCCGATGGTGGTGCTGGTGCACCCCGCGGTACCGGCGCAGACCTTGGCCGAATTCGTCGCCTACGCCAAAGCCAATCCCGGAAAGGTCAACATGGCCTCCGCCGGCAGCGGCAGCGCGCCGCACATGGCGGGCGAGCTGTTCAAGATGATGACCGGCGTCGACATGGTCCATGTCCCCTATCGCGGCCAGGGGCCGGCAATGACGGATCTGATCAGCGGCCAGGTGCAGATCCTGTTTGCGGCCGCGCCCGGTACCGCCGATCACATCAAGACCGGCAAGCTGCGCGCGCTCGCGGTGACGACCGCCACGCGCATGGCGGAGTTGCCGGAGGTTCCGACCGTGGGCGATGTCGTGGCAGGCTATGAAGCCAGCCAGTGGTACGGCTTCGCGGCGCCGAAGAACACGCCGGCCGAGATCGTCGCCAAGCTCAACAAGGAGATCAACGCGGCGATCGCCGATCCCGGCATGAAGGCCCGGCTTGCCGCCATCGGCGGCGAGCCGATGCCGGGCTCGCCTGCCGATTTCGGCAGACTGATCGCAGACGAGACCGAGAAATGGGGCAAGGTCGTCCGCGCAGGCGGCCTCAAGCCGGAGTGAGGCGAGCCTGCGAACGGTCCGGGAGATACCGATGCACGGCGAAACATTCACGAATCCGAAAGCGCTCCCGCCCGTTCTTCAAGCTGCCTGTTGACCGGCTTTCAGCAACTCGAGAATCTTCTCAAGCCGCGTGACCACATCGCAGGTTTCCAGGAGTTGCTGCCGCTGCTCGATCCCGACGGACAGCAATGGCACAACGGAATCGGCCAGCATTCCCGGGTCGTCGATGCTGGGCAGCCGCAGGCGCGCCTGAAGCGGCTTTGGCAGCGATGTATGATCGAGATTCGCATAGACCCGGTAGGCTTCGATGACGGCTCCGCACAGGGCAGTGGCATCCGCCGTCCGGCCGCGGCTCTCCACGCATGGCGCAATCTCCGCTGCCAAAAATTCTTCCTCCTTGCGCCTGACGACCAAAGCGCGTTCGAGGCCGGATACAAAGGCCTTGAGAGTGCCGTCCGGCAGCGCAACGCAATGGATCACGTCTGCGGTTGTACCCACCGAGTAAAGCGCATCCAGCGCCGGATCGTCGTCGCCGGAGCGCTGCTGCGTAAGCACGAGAACTCGGCGATCGGTCGCCAGAGCGCGTTCGATCGCGCGCTTCGTCTTGTCGCGCCCGACAAAGATCGGCGCAAACATTTGCGGAAACAGAACGAGGTCCCGCATCGGCACGATCGGAATCACCGGCCGCGCCGGCGTCGCCTTCAAGCCGGTGGCCGGCCACGGCGTCTCCGATGAAGCCGGCTGGCTCGCTTGAATCTTCGCAGCCAGAAAATTCCAGTCCGGAAAGCCGAGCGTCCTCGCGACCAGTTCGAGGCTCTCGCTGTGGGTTAAGGAAACGGATTTGGCCTTCAGGGCCTCGCGCAGGGTGTGCGCCATAGCCTTTGCATCGCGGAAATCGCGCATGGGATATTCCTCTGCATTGGCGAACGAGAAAATGTCAGGCGCTTGCGTTACTGACTCGTTCGCTTGGGCAAAGGGTGCCTGAAGCGGCTCGATACATTCACCGTACCCTCGACAGGGCGCAAGCGGCGGGTCGTATCCACCCGAACGAAAATATGCGCCCCGGCCCGCGCGGCTGTCAATTACACAGCTTCAGTATGTGCCGTCTCCGCGCCAGGCCGAGAAAGCGAGACGATGCCGGGAAAATTAACCACAAATTAACCATTGTGGCAGACCTGCCCAATTTCCTACCGCGCCTTGGACTCCGTGGCGCTCGAATCCGATTCCGGTTTGTTCTCAAATTAATAGGTATGATCGCGTTCAACTGTGGACGACGCCGCTTTGGCCTGTGGACGGACTCAGGGGTCGGTTGCGCGGATTCCGCAAATCACATCACTTGAACTCGGCAGGCCCCGGGATGATCCGCGAACGGGGGATTGCAGTCGGCGGCGCCGCATCAGTTCAACGCGTGCCGTCCCTTGGGTGCGTATCAGAAGAATTCAAAAACAGGGTCGAGACGGCATGTCCCTCCTCGAAGGCATTATTGATTCCCGGAACAACCCGCTCGCGGCCGTCGAGGACATCGCCGCCGAAAACAATTGGGCGTTCGAGCGCTCCGGGGAAGACGAAGTCACGATCGTCTCCAAGGGGAACTGGACCGACTACCAGCTCTCCTTCACCTGGATGGCGGAGATCGAGGCGCTGCACCTGGCCTCCGCGTTCGACATGAAGATTCCCCCGCACGCCGCGCGGAAGTGCAGCGGCTGATCGCGGCGATCAACGAACAATTATGGGTCGGCCATTTCGACATCTGGAACCATACCGGCATGATCATGTACCGGCAGGCGCTGGTGCTGCCGGGCGGGCTGACCGCCTCGACCGCGCAATGCGAGGTCATGCTGGCCGGCGCCATCCACGCCTGCGAGCGCTATTACCCCGCGTTCCAGTTCGTGGTCTGGGCGGGAAAGAGCGCCGCGGAAGCCATGAGCGCGGCGATGTTCGATACCGAGGGCGAGGCGTAGTTAGTCAGTTCGGTGCGGCACCTCCACGCGCACGGCGTCGTCCCTGCGAACGCAGGGACCCATACTCCGTGACCTCAGGGCCCAAGAAAACTGCTTGTGGCCCCTTCTGAGCTTTACTAAAACCGCCGGTGGTTATGGGTCCCTGCGTTCGCAGGGACGACGGATGCACCTGTGGTGGCACCTATGGCTAATACCAACACACTCCAAAATCTCCGCGGCACCATTGCGCTGGCTGGCGCCGGCAAGATGGGCGGTGCGATGCTGAGCGGCTGGCTGGCCGGCGGGCTCGACGCAAGCCGCGTGATCGTGATCGAGCCGCAGCCATCCGCTGAGATCGGCGCGCTGGCGGCGCAAGGCGTCCGCCTCAATCCGAAGGACGCGGGTACAGTCGATACGCTGGTGATGGCGGTGAAGCCGCAGACGTTCCGCGAAGCGGGGCCGGCGCTGAAGTCATTCGTCGGAGCGAACACGCTCGTCGTCTCGATCATGGCGGGCACGACGATTGCGGCACTTGAAGAAGTCTGCGGCGGCATGGTGGTTCGCGCGATGCCGAACACGCCGGCTGCGATCGGCCGCGGCATTACGGTTGCGGTCGCGGCGAAAAATGTCAGCGCCGCGCAACGCGCCACGGCCGACGCGCTGCTGCGCGCCACCGGCTCAGTCGAATGGGTCGAGGACGAAAGCCTGATGGATGCGGTGACGGCCGTGTCCGGCTCCGGCCCGGCCTACGTGTTCCTGCTCACCGAAGAGCTCGCGCGCGCCGGCGTCGAGGCCGGCCTGCCGGCCGAGCTTGCGACGAAGCTCGCGCGCGAAACCGTCGCCGGCTCCGGCGAATTGCTGCACCGCTCGGAACTTGCTTCGGCCACGCTGCGCCAGAACGTTACCTCACCCGGCGGCACCACCGCGGCCGCGCTGGAAGTGTTGATGGCCAACGACGGCCTGCAGCCGCTGATGATCCGCGCGATCGCCGCAGCGACGAAGCGCTCGAAGGAATTGGCGAAGTAGTGGAATCGTAGGGTGGGCAAAGCGCCAGCGTGCCCACCATTACGAGCACGGTGCCAGCCTACGCACCGAGTCCGCTGCTACTTCCCTGCAAGCCTTTTTGTAAACGTCTCGACATTGACGAGGCCGCGGGCGTGGCGGCCGTCGCCTATTTTGCGCTCGCCTTCGAAGGCTTCGACCTCGAAGCGGATCACGCGGCGCTCGATGGCTACGACCTTTGCCGTGACGCGTACCGTCGCGCCGACCAGCGAGGCGCCGAGATGGCGGATATCGACCTCGGTGCCAACCGTGATCCAGCCCGGCTGAAGATGGCCTCTGATGGCATCACTCGACGCCATCTCCATTTCCAGGATCATCATCGGCGTTGCATAGACCATCGGCATGCCAGGGACGAAATGCCCGACCGTGCGCTCGGGCGGCACGACCAGCGTCCGTTCCGCGCTCATGCCGATCTTGATGAAGTCGCGTGCGTCCATGGGGATTCCTGATGCGCAAACAACTCCCGCTGTCGTCCCGGCGAACGCCGGGACCCGTAACCACAAATCTACGTGGCCCGGCCGAGCTGGGGCTCCAGCTTGCTCCAACAACAACGTCGGTGGTTATGGGTCCCTGCGTTCGCAGGGACGACGGGAGAGCTACTTCTTCGCCGCTGCAGCGCGCTCGACGAACGTCTTGCCGCCCTTCATCTTGTGGGTGAGCGGCGCCTCGTTGATCTGGATCACGACAGCTTCCGCATCGACGCCGAGGTTCTTCACCAGCGCCTGGGTGATGTCGCGCATCATGCCGACTTTCTGTTCTTCGGTCCGGCCGGCGGCCATGCTGATGGTGATCTCAGGCATTCTCGTCTCTCCCTTTTTGTTTCCGTCATGGCCGGATCTGTGCCGGCCATCGACGACCTTTTCTATCAAACAAGACGTCGATGCCCGGGACAAGCCCGGGCATGACGCCGGGAACGAATGGCTATCCCCACTTGACGTCATGGCGCGCGAGCACCTCGCGCACTTTGGCGACGATCTCGCCCTCAGCGCAGGAAAACTGCGCCGGACGAGTCTCGCGCCATTCCTGGTTGGAGGCGATCGCGGCTGCCGCCCTGGCGCCTTCGATCAGATCCTTGATCTGAATTTCGCCGCGCTCCTTTTCATCCGAACCCTGGATGATGACGCAAGGCGAATTGCGGCGGTCGGCATATTTGAGCTGGTTGCCCATGTTCTTGGGATTGCCGAGATAGAGCTCAGCGCGGATGTTCGCGTTGCGAAGCTCGGCGACCATTTTCTGGTAATCGGCGACGCGGTCGCGATCGAACACGGTGACCACGACCGGGCCGAAGTCGGGCCGCGTGTCGAGCTTACCCAGCATCGTCAGCGCCGCCTGTAACCGCGACACGCCGATGGAAAATCCCGTCGCCGGCACCGGCTCGCCGCGGAAGCGCGAGACGAGACCGTCGTAGCGGCCACCGCCGCCGACCGAGCCGAAGCGGACGGGGCGGCCTTTTTCGTCCTTGGTTTCGAGGGTGAGTTCGACCTCGTAGACGGGTCCGGTGTAGTATTCGAGGCCGCGCACGACAGAAGTGTCAATAAGGACGCGACCGTCGCCATAACCCGAAGCCATCGTAATATCAAAAATCTGGCTGAGTTCTTTCAGACCTTCGCTACCAGATGTGCTGCCTTTCTCGTTAAAGACATTTTCGAGCCTTTGAAAAAAGCTTTTGTCATTCGCATCGGCTCCACCGTGCATGAATGCAAAAACGGTCTCCGCGTCAGAGGCAGATATTCCGGCGCCTTTTGTGAAATCGCCGGATTCGTCCTTACGGCCCTCGCCTAGCAACTCGCGCACACCCTGTTCGCCAAGCCGATCGAGCTTGTCGATCGCCCTTAGCACCGTAAGCCTACGTCCCGCATTCTCCTCACCGCCAAGCCCGATGCTCTCCATCACCCCGTCGAGCACCTTGCGGTTATTCACTTTCACCAGATAGGAGCCGCGGGGAATGCCCAGCGCTTCCATCGTATCCGCCGCCATCATGCACATCTCGGCGTCCGCCGCCGGCGAGGCCGAGCCCACCGTGTCGGCATCGAACTGCATGAACTGGCGGAAGCGGCCGGGGCCTGGCTTCTCGTTGCGATAGACGTAACCCGCGCGGTAGCTGCGATACGGCTTCGGCAGCGCGTCGAAATTCTCCGCCACATAGCGCGCCAGCGGCGCGGTCAGATCGTAGCGCAGCGAGATCCACTGCTCGTCATCGTCCTGGAACGAGAACACGCCCTCGTTTGGCCGGTCCTGGTCGGGCAGGAATTTGCCGAGCGCGTCGGTGAACTCCATTGCCGGCGTTTCCACCGGCTCAAAACCGTAGCGCTCGTAGACCTCGCGGATCTTCTCGACCATCTGGCGCGTGGCCGCAATCGCGGCCGGGCCACGGTCCTCGAGCCCGCGCGGCAGCCGCGCCTTCAGTTTCTGCGGTTTTTTGGGTTTTTCAGCCATGGCGGCTAGGTACCAGCCGAGCCACGGCAGGGCAACCCGGGCCAGTGCACCCTCTTCCCTTGCGGGAGAGGGGTGCCGCTTGCTCCGCTGCCAGACGAATGCGATGACGCCCGCCGCCCGTCACAGCACCTTTCTGATCCAGTCGTGCGGGTCCGCTGCGCGACCGTACTGGATATCGACGAGCTTCTTGCGCAGCCCCATGGCGACAGGGCCGGCTATGCCGCCATTGATCAGAAAATCGCCGCTCGCGGAGCACACCTTGCCGATCGGCGAGATGACGGCCGCGGTGCCGCAGGCGAACGCCTCTTTCAGCTTTCCGCTGGCGGCATCCGCGCGCCACTGCTCGATCGTGTAGGCCTCCTCGCGCACGACCGTGCCGGAATCCTTCGCGAGCGCAATGATCGAATCGCGGGTGATGCCCGGCAGGATGGTGCCGAGCGGCGGCGTCGAGAGCGAGCCGTCGTCGAACACGAAGAAGACATTCATGCCGCCAAGCTCCTCGATGTAGCGGCGTTCGATCGCGTCGAGGAAAACGACCTGATCGCAGCCGTGCTCGATGGCCTCGGCCTGCGCGCGCAGGCTCGCGGCGTAATTGCCGCCGCACTTGACGGCCCCGGTGCCGCCGATCGCGGCACGCGTGTAATTCTCCGACACCCAGATCGACACCGGCGCAGGTCCGCCCTTGAAGTAGGAGCCGACCGGCGAGGCGATGACGGCGAAGATGTATTCCGCCGATGGCTTCACGCCGAGGAAGATCTCGCTCGCGATCATGAAGGGCCGCAAGTAGAGACTGCCCTCGCCGCCCGGTATCCAGGCGCTGTCGATGCGCACGAGCTGCTCGACCGCTTCGATGAAGATAGCTTCGGGCAGCGGCGCCATGGCCATGCGCTCAGCCGAACTGTTAAAGCGCCTTGCGTTGGCGTCGGGGCGGAACAGATTCACCCCGTTGTCGCGCTTGTAGGCCTTGAGGCCTTCGAAAATCTCCTGCGCGTAGTGCAGGACGGCTGTCGCCGGATCGAGCGGAAAATTCGCGCGGGCCTCGACCCGCGCGTCATGCCAGCCGTTGGCCTGATTGTAGCGGACGATGGCCATGTGATCGGTGAAAATCCGGCCGAAGCCCGGGTCCACGAGCTTGGCCGCGCGCTCCCTCTCAGGGGTTGGATTCGCCGCAGGCCGGATTTCGAATTTCAAACTCATTCCCCTTTGCCCTTGCCCCTTTGCCCTTGCTTCCCGCTATTGGAATTCGGCGCCCATTTTGGCGCCGGCATGCGTCTTCCGGGCCTTCACAGGTCTGGACTTCACCATCACCGGCCTTGCGGCCGGCTTCCGTCGCCGTCATGTCGGTCGAGGACATGCTTTTGCGGGATGCCGAAGTCCAGTATGTTTGCCGAAATGCCGCTCGACAATCGCACGGTAATCCATTTGCGGCCGTTGCCGCCATCACTGGCTTTTTTCCGGCTGCCTGACACGTCACCAGGTTCGAAACGACCTAAAGTTTCGTCGTGGCTGGAAGTTTTGTAACATTGAACCCAAGATATGTCAACATGACTGACATAAATTTCTCAAAGGGCTCCGTAGCCACCGATTCGCAGGGGGCCGCCAGCCCTGCCCCGCGGGCTGGCGAATTTCGCTGGGACATTATCGAGCTGCTGTTCTTCGCCTATCGCGACTTCGTCGGCGACGCCGACCATGAGCTCGAGGCTTTCGGGTTCGGCCGCGCCCATCACCGCGTGATGCATTTCGTCTACCGCTACCCCGGCCTCAAGGTCGCCGACCTCCTGGACGTGTTGCGGATCACCAAGCAGTCGCTTGGCCGGGTGCTCAAGCAGTTGCTCGATGAGGGCTACATTGTCCAGAAGACCGGCAATAACGACCGCCGGCAGCGCCTTCTTTACGCCACCCCGAAGGGCGAAGCGTTGGTGGCAAAGCTCGCAGGGCTTCAGACCGATCGCATCACCCGCGCGCTCCGGGACATCAATCCCGAAGGCGTCGCCGCGATCAGCGAGTTCCTGCGCGCGATGATCGATCGCGACGACCCCGACAAGGTGTTGGAGGCGATCTTCGGGATCGGCAGCAAGAAGCCAAGGGAGTGATCGTGCCGCAAGGAGCAACCATCGCTGCAGCCACCACGCCCGCGCCGCGGCAACTGGCCGATGACGCCCCTCATCTGCTCTTGGTCGACGACGACCGCCGTATCCGCGATCTGCTGTCGCGGTTTCTGACCGGCGAGGGCTATCGCGTCACCACCGCCTCGAGCGCGAGCGATGCGCGCGCAAAACTGCTCGGCCTGCATTTCGACCTCCTGATCCTCGACGTCATGATGCCCGGCGAAACCGGCTTCGACCTGGCGCGATTCATTCGCACCTCCTCCTCGGTGCCGATCATCATGCTGACGGCCCGCCACGAGGCGGAGGCGCGGATCGAGGGCCTGCAGATCGGCGCCGACGATTATGTGGCGAAGCCGTTCGAGCCGCGCGAGCTGATCTTGAGGATCGGCAATATCCTCAAGCGCTCTGCGCCGCCGCCGGTGGAGGCGCTGGAGCAGATCGCGTTCGGCCCTTACATTTTCCATCTCGATCGCGGCGAACTACGCCAGGGCGAGGAGATCATTCACTTGACCGACCGCGAGCGCGAAATGCTGCGCATTTTGGCCGCCAGTCCCGGCGAAACGGTGCCGCGCGCGGCGCTGACCGGCGGCGGCACGGTGAACGAGCGCGCCGTCGACGTGCAGATCAACCGCCTGCGGCGCAAGATCGAGCGCGATCCCGCCAATCCGCTGTTCCTGCAGGCGGCGCGCGGCATCGGCTATCGCCTGGTGGCGTCGCCCTGAGCCAGCTCATGAGCACGCTCGACACCGGCCTGACGTTCATCCGCAACGCGTCGCAACGCGTCTCCAGGGCCAATGGCTGGATGGGCAACGCGTTCAAGAGCTGGATGCCGACCGGCCTCTACGCCCGCGCGCTCCTGATCATGATCGTTCCGATGGTGATCCTGCAAACGGTCGTGGCGTTCGTGTTCATGGAGCGGCACTGGAACACGGTGACGCGACGCCTGTCGGCCGCCGTGGTGCAGGACATCGCCAGCCTGATCGATGTCTACAAATTCTATCCGCAGGACAAGGACCGCGCGCAATTGCGCCGCGTCGGGCAACGATTGCAGCTCGTGGTCGATTTCCTTCCGGTCGGCGATCTGCCGCAGCCCGGGCCAAAACCGTTCTTCTCGCTGCTCGACCAGACCTTGTCGGTGCAGCTCGGTCGCCAGATCGGCCGTCCGTTCTGGATCGATACCGTCGGCAAGTCCAATCTGGTCGAAATCCGCATCCAGCTCGACGATGCCGTGATGCGCGTGTTCGCACAGCGTAGCGCCGCCTATGCCTCCAATTCGGAGATTTTCATCTTCTGGATGCTCGGTACCTCCTCGATCCTGCTGATCGTCGCGGTGCTGTTCCTGCGCAACCAGATCAGGCCGATCCTGCGGCTGGCGGACGCCGCCGAAAGTTTCGGCAAGGGCCGCGAGGTGCCGAATTTCCGTCCGCGCGGCGCGCGGGAGGTGCGGCAAGCGGCACAGGCATTCCTGGAGATGAAGGCCCGCGTCGAACGCTCGATCGATCAGCGCACCGCGATGCTGGCCGGCGTCAGCCACGATTTGCGCACCATCCTGACCCGCTTCAAGCTCGAACTGGCGCTGATCGGCGACAGTCCCGAAGTCGACGGCATGCGCAAGGACGTCGACGAAATGTCCGGCATGCTCGAGGCCTATCTCGCCTTCGCGCGCGGCGACAGCGGCGAGATCGCGCAGCCGACCGATATGGCGATGGCGCTGGAGGAGTTGCGCAGCGACGCCGAACGCCACGGCCATACCGCAACCGTGACGTTCCACGGCCTGCCGGTGGTGACGGTGAAGCCGGCCTCGTTCAAGCGCTGCATCGCCAACCTCGTTTCCAATGCGGCGCGCCACGCCAACACGGTCGCCATCACCGGCCACCGCGATCACCGCTACCTGACGGTGACGGTCGACGACGACGGGCCGGGCATTCCGGTCAACATGCGCGAGGAAGTGTTCAAGCCGTTCCTGCGGCTCGACGATGCCCGCAACCAGGATGAGGGCGGCACGGGCCTCGGCCTCGCCATTGCCCGCGACATCGCCCGCTCGCACGGCGGCGACATCACGCTCGGCGACAGCCCGATGGGCGGCCTGCGCGCGGCGGTGAGGGTGCCGGTGTAGGCAGGATAGACGGGACGTTGTCGTCCCGGCCTTGAGCCGGGACCCATACGCCGCGGCCCGCGGAAAGGGCACAAGGGAAGACGGCTTCCTTCGCCATGAGCAACGGTGGTTGGGTCCCTGCGTTCGCAGGGACGACAAATTCTGCTTCGTTACTTCGCCGGCTGCTTCGGGATCAGCGCCTTTAGCTTTTGCATGTCCTTGATGTTCATCTTCATGCCGCCAGGCATCATGATGTCGCCGGGCTTCTGGTCGGCCTTGCAGGCGCCGACCCATTTGGCCTCGATCGTGGAAGTGGAATCGTGCGCGCCGGCCCGGCCACCCTCGCTATGCGAGGTCGATTTCACGGTGTAGGCGGAGTTGAAGTCGCCGGTGATCTCGGCCTTTGATTTGACCGTCACGCCGGCGATGCCGCAGACCGAATCGGTGACATAGCCGGTCGCCGTCTTCAGGATCTCCTGCTTCGAGCAGATCTCCTTGGCCACCGGCGACATTGCGGTGCTCATGTCCTTGTCCGTGGTCTCGTCGGTGCATTGGTGCATCGTCATCTCGGGTGACGGCGAGCCTGTGCTCACCACCTTCATCTCCCACAGGCCGGCCTTGCGCACCGGCAACTCCACGGCGATAGCGCCGCTTGCCGGCAACAGAGCAAGCACACCAACGGCCGAACAAGATACAAGAAGCAGTCGTCTCATGCGTGGCTCCCGCTGAATTCTTCCAGAGATCGTCATCGCGAAGTGAACACACGCTCCGCGTGGCGAAAACATGTCCGGCCGAAAAACAGGTAGCGGCAGCGCTCAGTAAAGCGTGCGCAGCGGCCGCTCAGCGGCGCCATAGGGCACCCAGCGACAGGCAAAGGAGACGTAGCCGCCGTAATTGGGCTGTACGCCGAGGAATTTCACCACCTTGCCGTAACGGGCGCAGTGGTCGACGGCGAGTTGGCGGGCGTCGGCCTGCGTCGCGAGCGTATAGGCGATGATGCCGCCGGTGTCGTTGCCCTTGAACGGTGGCACCGTGTCGATATCCCACCAGTGCGCCTGCGCCGGCGCCGCCGCCAGCATCCCGCCCATGGCAATCAGGCTCGCGGCCACAATTCTTCGCATCGCAGACTCCATTTCGCTCGAACCGCACCATAGTGTGCGCCGATGGCCGTGAAAAGAATGCTTGCGGCACGAGGCGGACTTGGCTGTCAGGTGTTGCCGCGCTGCACTTGACCTTGTCAGGGCTTCGCGGCACCGTCCCGTGCGTTGGCTTACCGGCGGATTCCCCATGCGCAATTTGTTCAAGTCCTTGAGAGCACTCGGTCCGACGGCGGCGGCGCTCGCCCTGCTGGCCTCCGGCCACGCCGCCCAGGCCGCCAATCCCTTGGAATTGAATTTCTGGCTGTCAGGCCCGCGCTATGACGGCGGCGTTGCCGAATGCGAACGGGCGCTGTCGACCATCGCGTACCAATTCCGGGAGAAGGAGGGCAAGTTCTGGAATTCGGCGCTGACCATCACCGGCTTTGGCCGGATCCAGGAAACCGCATTCCGGCCCTGGCAATCCGACAACATTCCGCGTCGCTTTTGCAGCGGCGATGTGATGCTGAGCGACGGCAAGATGCGCAGCGTGCACTACTCGATCATCGAGGATGGCGGCTTTGCCGGCTTCGGCCAGGGCGTCGAATGGTGCGTGACCGGGCTTGACCGCAACTGGGCCTATAGCCCCGGCTGCAGGGCCGCGCGGCCCTGATCGCCCTGAAATCCGGCAAACGACCCGGCTGACTCGGGCCAACTCTGCGGTCAATCCAATTTTGTTCTTGAAATGTTCCGGCTCCCTGCTAGGCTCCTGGTAGTCGAGTAGAGGGGGCGTTCGATGCACCGGTCCATCATTATTTCGCGGATTATTTCACGGCTTCTGATTTCGCTGGCTCTTGTTGTCGCCTTGGCCGGGACAGCGCCCGCGCAGGACCGCCGGCAGAACGCGCCGGGCGAATTCGATTTTTATGTCCTGGCTCTGTCCTGGTCGCCCTCCTTCTGCGAGGCGGCGGCTGAGCGCGGCAATAGCGGGCGTTCACAGACCCAGTGCAGCCGCCCCTATTCCTTCGTGGTTCACGGCCTGTGGCCGCAATATGAGCGCGGCTTTCCCGAATATTGCCAACGACCCTCGCCGCGGCTCGATCGCAACATCATGACCTCGATGCTGGACCTGATGCCGGCGCCCGGACTGATCTTCAACGAGTGGGACAAGCACGGCACCTGTTCGGGCCTTGGCGCGCGAGCCTACTTCGAGACCACCCGGAAAGCGCGTGCGGCGGTAAAGATTCCCGAGGAATTCCTGCAATTGTCGGAGCAGAAGACCATCGCCCCCGGCGATCTCGAAGAGGCCTTTATCAAGATCAACCCGGGCTTGAGCAGTTCGGCGATTTCGGTGACCTGCTCGAGCCGGCGCCTGAGCGAGGTGCGGGTCTGCCTGAGCAAGGACATGCAATTCCGCGCCTGCGACGAAATCGACCGCCGCGCCTGCCGGCGTGACGAGGTGGTGATGCCGCCGGTACGGGGCGGCTGAAGACCCGCTTACCGTCATGCCAGGCATGGCGGCTCGCTTTGCGCAGACTGCTCGAAGTTGTCTGCGTTCCCGGTCATCCACGGCTTATCGTCATCTGCAAGACACGTGGATGGCCGGGACCTATCTGCACCAAAACGTGGTCGGCATTTCGGCCCTGCCCGTGAGGCGTTTCGCGAAGCAGGACAAGCCCGGCCCCGACGAGTAGAAGACAATACGTCTTCTCCAATTGGTCGGCCGATTGCCATGAACTACCGACACGCCTTTCACGCCGGCGGCTTTGCCGATGTCATCAAGCACATCGTGTTGGTACGCATGCTGACCTATCTGCAGGAAAAAGCAGGCCCCGTTTCGCGTCATCGACACCCATGCCGGCGCCGGGCGCTATGATCTCACGGCTGAGGAGGCGCGCCGCGGCGGCGAATGGCTGACCGGCATTGCGCGGGTAATGCAGGCGCGGTTCTCGGAAAGCGCGCTGCCGCTGGTGACCCCGTATCTCGATATCATCAGGGCATTCAACGCGCCGGGCCGGCTCGAGGCCTATCCCGGATCGCCCCTGATCGCCCGCGCGCTGCTGCGGCCGCAGGACCGCCTCACGGCCTGTGAAATCGAGCCCAATGCCCGCAGGCAATTGATCGATGCGCTGCGTCGCGACAGCCAGGCGCGGGTGGTCGATCTCGACGGCTGGACGGCGTTGCCGGCCTTCGTGCCTCCCAACGAGCGGCGCGGTCTGGTGCTGATCGACCCCGCATTCGAGCAAAAGGACGAATTCGAGCGGCTGGCCGGCGGCTTCGCCGAAGCCTACGCGAAGTGGCCGACCGGCAGCTATCTGATCTGGTATCCGGTGAAGAGCCGGCGGGCCACCGACACGCTGGCACGGCTCGTCGCAAGCGCTGCCGCGGCCAGCAGGCCGGCCGGGAAATGTCTGCGTCTTGAATTCAGCGTTGCGCCGCAGGAGCCGGGCGGCCCCCTCGCCTCCACCGGCCTGCTGATCGTCAATCCGCCGTGGACGCTGGCCGGTGAGTTGAAGACAATACTACCCGAGCTCGAAAAACCGCTCGGCCAGGGCGGGGCCGGCCGGTTCAGGCTGGAAACGCCCAAGCCGTGAGCCTCGGCGCGGCCGGTGGAAAGTGCGAGATCGCCGTAGGCAATTTACGCGAAACCGTATTATGCTCAGTCCGTTGGGACTGGCTTTACGTTCCGCTTCCGCGAATGGTTGCGGCGGAGTGATCAAGGCCGAACAAAATCCGGGTCGATCGGCGGCGTGAATCCGATCGGTTCAGGTGGCCAGGCTTCCGGCAGCGAATGTCCGGTCGGCCGATACGCGAGGTGCGCGTAACGGCAGAGCAATACGGGGGAGGAGTTTCCCGATGGCCATGACTGGAACAGTCAAGTTCTTCAATGGAGAACGCGGCTACGGCTTCATCAAGCCCGATGACGGCGGCCGCGATGTGTTCGTGCACATCACCGCTGTCGAGCGGGCCGGATTGAAGGATTTGACTGAAGGGCAGCGCATTACGTTCGAGGTCGAGCCGGACAAGAAGGGCAAAGGCCCCAAGGCGGTCAACCTGGTGATTTCATCGTGAGCTGACGCTCGCGCTGAACGCGGACTGAATTCTTGCTGCGAAGATCGCGCTGGGCATGGCGTCGCCGTCCACAGCGTTGAGATTTGCAATGCCCGCGGCCTGAAGGCAAAAAAATCCCGGCGACTTACTGCCGCCGGGAGGTGGTCGCCGCAAGTTTCTTTTTTTCTTGGCTAGAAGCGCCAGTTCACGCCGGCCCGTATCAGGCCGAACCGGTAACCGTTCGACGCACCCGTAATAACGAAGTTGCTGTTAGCCAGATCGACATAGAGATATTCGATCTTGGCGCTCCAGTTCGGCGCGAGTCCCACTTCGGCGCCGGCGCCGAGCGTCCAGCCCAAATTGGTATGAGATTCCGTCAGGCCAAAGGTAGTAGCGCGCAGCTCGCCGAAGGCGAGACCGCCGGTGCCGAAGAACAAGACGTTGGTGAACGCGTAGCCGGCGCGGCCGCGAACCGTGCCGAACCAGGGATTGGAAAATTTCCATGGCGCGAAGGTTTCTTCGGCGCCGGTCGCCTGGATGTCGCCTTCGAGACCGAACACCCACGGTCCGCCGTTCTGCCAATTGTAGCCGGCCTGAACGCCGCCGACGAAACCGGACGGCTTGGCCGGATTGTTTGCGACCGAACCCCAGGCATAGCCGATGTTGGCGCCAAGGTAGGGACCGGCCCAGCTATCGGGACGGAACAGCGACTGGTTGACCGTATTGGGCGATCCGTAGAAGTCTGCTGCCTGCGCCGACATGGTCCAGCCAGCGGCGACCAGCGCCAGCGCGCCCGACACAACCCTGCTCATCACGCACCCCACGCAACTGCCGCAACCAAGCCTGGCGGGAGATCGGCCTGGTTACGGAACCCCACCTTTTCTGCTAAGATTTATCGAGAATTTTAAGTTAAAGGGGTTGTTAAGCCGGGTTACCCGCCGCCCATCATTCTTAAGGATCCGTTACCGGCGCCCCTTCGGCAACGCGCGCCGCGAGCGCTGGCGATGCCGCCTCGCAGCGCTTAGTTTAGGGCCATGGATCACGATTCTACCGACCATCCGAAGCCTCCGAGCAGGGCGCGGCGGGGTTCCCAGCCGGATTTGCCGCCACCGGACCAGACCGCGGCCGATGTCGATCCCGCAACTTCCGCTGCCGAGGAGGACGACGAGGCGCGGCTGCCGGAAGCGCCCGAGGAACCCGCTGATGCGATTGCCGAAGGCCCGCTGGCAATCGGCCACGCAGCCATCGAAAACGCTGTGCGACTGGCGCCGACCTCTCCCGGCGTCTACCGCATGCTCAATACCGCCAGCGACGTGCTCTACGTCGGCAAGGCGAAGAACGTTCGCAAGCGGCTTGCCTCCTATGCCCGCGCCAACGCGCCATTGCCGGCGCGCATCCTGCGGATGATCGCGGCGACCGTCACGGTCGAGATCGTTTCCACCACGACCGAGACCGAAGCGCTGCTGCTGGAAGCCAACCTGATCAAGCAGCTACGGCCACGCTTCAACGTGCAGCTACGCGACGACAAATCGTTCCCCTACATCCTGATCACAGGCGACCATTGGGCGCCGCAGATCCTCAAGCATCGCGGCGCGCAAACCAGGCCCGGACGATATTTCGGGCCGTTCGCATCCGCCGGCGCCGTTAACCGCACCATCACGGCGCTGCAGCGCGCGTTTCTGATCCGCTCCTGCACCGACGGCTTTTTCGAAAGCCGCACGCGGCCCTGCCTGCTGTACCAGATCCGCCGCTGCTCCGGGCCCTGCACCCGCGAGATCGACTTCCCCGGCTATGGCGAGCTGGTGCGCGAGGCGACCGATTTCCTGTCCGGCCGCAGCCATGCGGTGAAGGAGCTGCTCGCAGCCGAGATGGAGAAGGCATCGAACGAGCTCGAATTCGAGACCGCGGCACTCTATCGCGATCGTCTCGCCGCTCTGTCGGCGATCCAATCGCAGCAGGGCATCAATCCCCGCACCGTGGAAGAGGCCGACGTGTTCGCCATCCATCAGGAAGGCGGCTATTACTGCGTGGAAGTGTTCTTCTTCCGCACCGGCCAGAACTGGGGCAACCGCGCCTATTTTCCGCGCGCGGAGAAGTCGTTCACGCCGCAGGAAGTCCTGGCCTCGTTCCTCGCGCAATTCTACGACGACAAGCCGCCGCCGAAACTCATTTTGCTGTCGCATGAGATCGAGGAATGCGCGCTGCTGGCCGACGCCCTATGCGTGAAGGCTGGCTACAAGGTCGAAATCTCGGTGCCGAAGCGCGGCGAGAAAAAGGAACTGGTCACGCA
Organism: Bradyrhizobium sp. RDI18; assembly: GCF_043203335.1. NCBI lineage: Bacteria > Pseudomonadati > Pseudomonadota > Alphaproteobacteria > Hyphomicrobiales > Nitrobacteraceae > Bradyrhizobium > Bradyrhizobium sp. RDI18. Next base: position 3,987,465 of record NZ_JBICRN010000008.1, read on the forward strand.
TGCGCTGACCAATGCGCGCGAGGCGCTTGGCCGCAAGCTCGCCGATACCGCGACGCAGAGCCGGCTCTTGGAAGCGATGGCCGCCACGCTCGGGCTGCCGCAGGTGCCGAAGCGCATCGAGGTCTACGACAACAGTCACATCCAGGGCACCAACGCGGTCGGCGCAATGATCGTGGCGGGACCGGATGGCTTTATCAAAAACCAGTATCGCAAGTTCAACATCAAGTCCGAGGGACTGACGCCCGGCGACGACTACGCGATGATGCGCGAAGTGCTGGAACGGCGCTTCAAGCGGCTGTTGAAGCCGCCGGAGGGCGATGCGGCCAAGGCCAAGGCCGACGATGACTCGTTTCCGCAATGGCCCGACCTCGTAATCATCGATGGCGGCCGGGGACAGCTCAACGCCGTCAGAGAAATTTTCCAGGGCCTGGGACTGACGCAGGTCTCCCTGATGGCCGTGGCAAAAGGCCCGGACCGCGATGCCGGGCGCGAGACCCTGTTCATGCCGGATCGCGAAGCCATCAAGCTCGAACCACGCGATCCCGTGCTGTATTTCATCCAGCGGCTGCGCGACGAGGCGCATCGCTTCGTGATCGGCTCGCACCGCAAACTGCGGAAAAAGGACATCCGGGAAGCGGGCTTGCAGGAAATCCCGGGCATCGGCCCGTCACGCAAACGTGCTTTGCTCCATCACTTCGGAACACTGAAGGAGATCGAGCGGGCCTCGATCGCGGACCTCGGCAAGGTTCCAGGCGTTAGCGCCGAGAGCGCCCGCAAGATCTTTGAATTTTTCCATGCACAGGCGGGTTAAGGGGACTTCATGTCGAGAGGCATGTCATTTGGGCGTCGCCTGCGACAGATGATCTAAATCCGCACGGTTGACCTTCACGCTCCAGCGGTATTGGTAAGACGGATGAACATCGCGACAACCAGGGGACAGGCCAAGACCCTGTCCCTGCCGAATATTCTAACCTACGCCCGTATCGCCGCCATTCCGGTGGTGGTCGGCTGCGTTTTCGCCCAATCCATCCAGGACGGCCCGCTGTGGCTGCGCTGGGTAGCGCTGGCGGTCTTCCTCGCCGCCGCCGTGACTGATTACCTTGATGGCTACTATGCGCGAATTTGGGACCAGCAATCCGCCTTTGGCCGGATGCTCGATCCGATCGCCGACAAGCTCCTGGTAGCGTCCTGCCTCTTGATGCTGGCCGCCGATAGCAGCATCCATGGCTGGACCCTGTGGGCCGCCATCGTGATCCTGTGCCGCGAGATCCTGGTCTCGGGCTTGAGGGAATATCTCGCGGCGTTGCGGGTCAGCGTACCCGTGACCAAGCTGGCCAAATGGAAGACCACGATCCAACTGGTTGCAATCGGTTTCCTGATCGCGGGCGAGGCAGGTGAGCAGCTCCTGCCTGCGACCACCCTGATCGGGATCATCCTGTTGTGGATGTCGGCGCTCTTCACGATCTACACCGGCTGGGACTATTTCCGCGCCGGCATCCATCACCTCATCAAGGAGGATGAGGGATGAGGGTCAAATATTTCGCCTGGGTGCGTGAGCGGGTCGGCGTCGCGGAAGAAACCGTCGAGCCACCGGCCGACGTGCGCACGGTGAGCGATCTGATCGGCTGGCTTTCCAGCCGCGGCGAGGCTTACGCCCATGCCTTCGAAAAGCCGAAGGTGATCCGGGCTGCGATCGACCAGGCCCATGTCAAGCCGGATGCCGTGATATCCGGCGCGCGCGAGATTGCGTTCTTCCCGCCGATGACCGGCGGCTGACTTACTATGTCCGTCACCGCGACCATTCGCATCCAGGAAGCGGATTTCGACGCTGCGCAGGAGATAGCGGCGCTCACCAAAAGCCGCACCGATATCGGCGCGGTCGTTACCTTTAGCGGCATCTGCCGCGGCAGCGAGAACGGCGAGCCGATCGCAGCCCTGACGCTCGAGCACTATCCCGGCATGGCCGAAGCCGAGATCGGGCGCCACGCCGACGAGGCGCTTTCGCGCTGGCCCTTGCAGGGCCTCACCATCATTCACCGGTTCGGCCGCATCGCACCGGGCGAGAACATCGTGCTCGTGGTGACCGCCTCGCCGCATCGTCAGGCGGCCTTCGAAGCGGCGGAATTCCTGATGGATTATCTGAAGACCAACGCGCCGTTCTGGAAGCGCGAGGAAAGCGAAAAAGGCGCGAACTGGATCGAAGCGCGCGATCATGACGACGCCGCAGCCGCGCGCTGGACCAAGTCCTGATGGCCAAGCGCACCAAGCCGGCGGCGAAGCGCGGCCAGACCACATCGAACCTTCCCAAGGTCGGCGCAGGAGAATTGCTGACGCTGCTCGACTTCGCCCGCTATGCCGTCAGCCGCTTCGTCGAGGCCAAACTGGTACTTGCGCACGGCACCACCGATCCGCTTGCCGAAGCCGCATTCCTGGTCTGCGAAGCGCTGCACCTGCACCCCGACCAGTTCGAGACGTTCGCGACCGCGCGCGTCACCGCCGCCGAAGGCAAGAAGATCCTCGATCTGATCGCGCGCCGCGTCACCACGCGAAAGCCCGCCGCCTATCTCGTCAACAAGATCTACATGCGCGGCCTGCCCTTTTACGTCGACGAGCGCACCATCGTGCCGCGCTCCTTCATCGGCGAATTGCTGGACCAGCACTTCGGGCGCGACGGCGATGACGAGGCGGGCTCGCTGATCTCGGATCCTGACACGGTGGAAAGCGTGCTCGATCTCTGCACCGGCTCGGGCTGTCTTGCCATCCTGGCCAGCCGGAATTTTCCGAATGCGGCGATCGACGCCGTGGATATCTCCAAGGATGCGCTCGAAGTCGCCGCGCGCAATGTCGGCGATTACGGGCTTCAGGACAGGCTCACGCTGTACCGCGGCGATCTGTTCACGCCGCTGGGGGACAAGCGCTACGACCTCATCATTTCCAATCCGCCCTATGTCGATGCGGATGGCATGGCCGGCCTGCCGCGCGAATGCCGTGCCGAACCGAAACTCGCCTTCGATGGCGGCTCCGATGGGCTCGACATTGTCAGGCGCATCCTCGACGAGGCAGCCGCGCACCTGACGCCGCAGGGCGGACTGTTATGCGAGATCGGCCGCTGCCGCCCGCAACTGGAAGCCGCCTATCCGCAACTGCCGCTGCTCTGGCTGGACACCGAGGATTCCGAGGGCGAAGTATTCTGGATCGCGGCGACCGATCTCTGAACTGTCCGATTGCGCGAAAAATATCACGTCGTGGTGGCGTTCCCGTGTCGCGACGAAACTGATACCTTGGGGCAAATCCGACGTTCAAGCTGAAGAGGCCGCCCATGCTGGACAAGAGCCCCCGCCCCACCCCCGTCAACGTTCCGAACGATCTCGCCGCGCACTGGATGCCGTTCACCGCGAACCGCGCGTTCAAGAAGAACCCGCGGCTGCTCGCCGGCGCGAAAGACATGCACTACTTCACCGTCGACGGTCGCAAGATCATCGACGGTGCCTCGGGCATGTGGTGCACCAATGCCGGACACGGCCGCACCGAGATTTCGTCGGCGATCGCCAAGCAGGCCGAGGCGCTGGACTACGCGCCGCCGTTCCAGTTCGGCATCCCGCAGGCCTTCGAACTTGCGAGCCGCATCGCCGAGCTGGCGCCCGATGGGCTCGACCACGTGTTCTTCTGCAACTCCGGCTCGGAGGCGGCCGACACCGCGCTGAAGATCGCGCTGGCCTATCACCAGATCAACGGCCAGGGCAGCCGCATCCGCCTGATCGGCCGCGAGCGCGGCTATCACGGGGTCGGCTTCGGCGGCACCGCCGTCGGCGGCATCGTCGGCAACCGAAAACTGTTCGGCTCGCTGCTCACCGGCGTCGACCATCTGCCGGCGACCTATGACCGCGAGAAGCAGGCGTTCAGCAAGGGCGAGCCGGAATATGGCGCGCATTTCGCCGACGAGCTCGAACGGCTCGTTAACCTGCACGGCGCCAACACCATCGCTGCCGTGATCGTCGAGCCGATGGCCGGCTCGACCGGCGTGCTCCCGGCACCGAAGGGCTATCTCAAGCGGCTGCGCGAGATCACCCAGAAGCACGGCATCTTGCTGATCTTCGACGAGGTCATCACCGGCTATGGCCGGCTCGGCTTTGCCTTTGCCGCCGAGCGCTACGGCGTCACGCCCGACATGCTGACCTTCGCCAAGGGTGTCACCAATGGCGCCGCGCCGATGGGCGGCGTGCTGGTGCGCGACACCATCCACGATGCCTTCATGAGCGGCCCGGAACATGTGACCGAGCTGGCCCATGGCTACACCTATTCCGCGCACCCGCTGGCCTGCGCCGCGGCTCTTGCTACCCTCGACATCTATCGCGACGAAAAGCTGTTCGAGCGCGCGCGTGAACTCGAGCCGAAATTCGCCGACGCCGTGATGTCGCTGCGCAACGAGCCGGGCGTCGTGGATATCCGCACCATCGGCTTGACCGCCGGCATCGATCTCGCACCGCAGGCCGATGCGCCGGGCAAGCGCGGCTTTGCCGGGCTCAACAGCGCCTTCCACGAAAACGACCTGATGCTGCGGGTGGCCGGCGATACGCTGGCGCTGACGCCGCCTCTGATCATCACCGAAGACCAGATCGGCGAGATTGTGGACAAGGTCGCCAAGGTGATCCGAGCGACGGCGTAGTCGCCAGCATCGGCTCTGACCGGGTAGGAACATTCGAAACGACCCCGCGTTCATTACCTTTGGCGGAGGCGATCCTGCCTCCGCCAGCGGAGGATTGCGGAAATGCTCGCACCTTCGAGCGGCTTGCTGCGCGCCGGGATCGCACTGAAGCTGAATCAGGTCAAGCTGGCGACGCGGTCGTATTTGCGCGATCGGACCCATCAGGCGACGGGAACGATGACTTCCTATGCCATCGCCGCGGGCCTGTTCGCAGCAGCGGGCATTTTCCTGATCGCCGCCTGCCTGGTCGGCATGACCGCGCTGTTTCGCTGGATCGAGATCCATTACGGGCCGTTTTGGGCCTTCGGCGCTATCGGCGCATTGCTCGCGACAATCGCCGCGATTTGCGCCGGGCTCGCCGCCGCCAAACTCAGACAAAGGCCGCCGCAGTTTCCTTCGCTTACAAGCCGCCTGCGCGTGGCGATCAAGGCCAGTCCGATTGAACCGGACCAGATCGAAGCGACGCGGGACACCGCCAGGTCAATTCTGCAGGCGCCCTCGGCAGCTCCCACGCGCGACCGTGCTCGGCGCCGATCCCCGGGGAGGGACACCAGGCATCTGCAGGCCGGTCTTATCCTGATGGCGACATTATTGGGCCTGGCGGCGACGCGACGGCGATGGCATGCGCGGCACTCGGACGTTTGACGGCGCAACGGCGCTGGCTATTGCACCGCTTTGATCGCAGGTTCCGACCGTGTTCAAAGAACACTAGCTCTGCGAATCAACATTGATGCTAAGGTTGCGCCGCTGGGGAATGCGCAAGTCAGACGATGCCTGAAACTTCCGTGTTTTCCCGGGGAGCACAGTTCGGACCTGAAGGCGTAGCGCGCGACATGATTCGCATTTCGACGATTTTCATCGCCATCTGCATGGTGCTGGTTGCAGCCTCGCTCGGCCTCGTCCTGCATACGGTGGCGGGCTTCAACGGCACCGAATCCGCGATCGTGGCGCTCACCGCGCTGACCTTCCTGATCCTTTACAACGCCGTGTCGATGCGGCTGCGCGACCGCTCCGACGTCGGCGGTCAGATCGCCGATCTTTCCCGTGGCACCGCCGACCTCGCCCGTCAGGTCGCCGAATTCGGCCGCCGGCTCGCCGCCGTCGAGAGCCGCCTGGTGTCGGCGAACTCCGCAAGCTCCGACCGCATCCAGGCGGTGGTCGGCGAAATCAACGAGCTCGGCGTCCTGGTCAAGCAACTGGCGGTCTCGGTGGCGGGCCATGAGGATCTATTGGCCCAGGGTGCGGCGGCGCCCCCCGCCCCGGCCGACCGCCCGGATCCCGAACCTCCGAGCGAACCGGCAGTCGCCGCGGAGCAAGCCGCGCCGATCGCCGCCAGGCCCGCACCGGCCGCCGCGAGGCCGGCAGCGGCTGCAATTGCCGCGGAAGCCGCTCCGCCCTCACGCAACCAGCCGCAACTGCTTGCCGCGGTGAAGAACGCCGTCGAGGAAAACCGGCTCGACATCTACCTGCAGCCGATGGTGACGCTGCCGCAGCGCAAGGTGCGCTTCTACGAGGCGGTGACGCGGCTGCGCGACGACAGGGATCAGATCCTCGCCGCCGATGATTTCATCCCCACCGCAGAAGCCGGCGGGCTGATCGGCAAAATCGATCACATGGTGATGCTGCGCTGTATCCAGGTGTTGCGCCGCCTGATGGTGCGCAACAAGGACGTCGGCGTGTTCTGCAACGTTTCTGCGGCGACGCTCGGCAATGCCGCCAATTTCGCGCAATGCCTCGACTTCCTGGAGGCCAATCGGGCGCTGGCGCCCTCCTTCGTGCTCGAATTCAAGCAGGCGACGTTCCGCAATCTCCGCCCGACCGAAATCGAAAATCTCGCCGCGCTGTCGCAGCGTGGTTACCGCTTCTCGATCGACCATGTCACCGACTTGCGGATCGAGCCGCGCGACCTCGCCGATCGCGGCGTCCGTTTCATCAAGGTGCCCGCGGCATTGCTGCTCGATCCCAAGCAGAGCTCGACCTCGGACATCCACCCTTCCGATCTTTCCGACCTGCTCGGCCGTTTCGGCATCGACCTGATCGCCGAGAAGATCGAGGGCGAGCGCGCGGTGGTGGACCTGCTCGACTATGACGTGCGGTTTGGACAGGGCTTTCTGTTTGCACCGCCGCGGCCGTTGCGGCCCGAGGGGGCATCTGCTACCGGCGGGGCGACAGCGAACAAGGAATCCAGCAGCCCCAATGGCCCCAGCAACCCCATCCCCATGGCCAGCCAGGCCGCGGAGCCCCCGATGCGCGCGACCGGCAATGCCGCGTTGGCGCGCCGTGCCGCGGGACCGGGCTAACAGGCTTCCGACATCATGACCTCATTGCACTTCGTCGAGCGGCTACGCGACCTCGTGGATGGCGTCGAGGTCATCCTGTCCGATATCTGGGGCGTGGTGCACAACGGGCTGGAGTCCTTCCCCGAAGCCTGCGAGGCGCTGCACACCTGCCGCCAGCGCGGAGCTACCGTCATCCTGATCACCAACGCGCCGCGGCCGGCCGATTCCGTGCAGCGGCAATTGCGCAAGCTCGGTGTCGCCGACGAAACCTACGACGCCATTGTCTCTTCCGGGGACCTGACCCGGAGTTTCGTCGCCGATCATCCCGGCAAGAAGATATTCTGGATCGGTCCGGAACGGGACTCCTCGATCCACCGCGGGCTCGACGCCGTGATGGCGCCGCTGGAGCAGGCCGACTACATCATCTGCACCGGCCTGTTCGACGATGAAACCGAATCGGCGGAAGACTATCGCGCGATGCTGCTGCAGGCGCGCGAGCACAAACTGCCGCTGGTCTGCGCCAACCCCGACATCGTGGTCGAACGCGGCGACCGGCTGATCTATTGCGCCGGCGCGATCGCCGAGCTTTATCGCGAACTCGGCGGCGAGGCGATCTTCTACGGCAAGCCGCACCGGCCGATCTACGAGCGCGCGATGGCGCTCGCCGCCGAGCGCCGCGGCCATTCGGCACTGCTCGACCGCGTGCTGGCCATTGGAGATTCGGTGCGGACCGATCTCACCGGCGCGCACGGCTTCGGAATCGATTGTCTTTTCCTCACCCGCGGCATCCATTCGGAAGAATTCGAGGGCATCGACCAACTCGATCCGGCCTCGGTGAAGGAGCTGTTCGGTCACCCGCCCCGCGCGCTGATGCGGGAGCTGCGGTGGTAGGTGCATCGCTGCACCGGACTCAAAATTGCGAAAACAACCCCATGCAAAGTAGGAATGGGCCTTACATGATCCGAAAACGCAAGGCCTGGCAGGGCTCATGAGAGCGCAGCATGCCCGGGATTGGGCCGGGCATCACGAGAATTGGAGCGAGCTGGAGACCAGGCGCCTTACGCCGTCGCCATGTCCGGGAAGACCGCCTCGATCTTGGTCTTCAGTGTCGCCGCGTTGAACGGCTTGACGATGTAATTGTTCACGCCGGCCTTCTTGGCGGCGATCACGTTCTCGGTCTTGGATTCCGCCGTGATCATGATGAAGGGCGTGGTGGCGAGATTGGGGTCGGCACGGACTTCCTTGAGCAGGTCGTAGCCGGTCATCGGCTCCATGTTCCAGTCCGAGATCACCAGTCCGTATTTCTTGCTGCGCATCTTGTTCAGCGCGGCCGAGCCGTCGCTGGCGTCGTCGATGTTGTCGAAGCCGAGCTGCTTCAAAAGATTTCGGATGATGCGGATCATGGTGCTGTAGTCATCAACCACCAGAACCGGCATGGACAAATCAACCGCCATCTTTTCCCCCACTCAACGCTTTACGCCACAAGATACCGACAGGCCTGCGCGACCCGCAGTCCTCCCTAAATGTCTAACATCGGCCGTTAAACAGCCCGTTAACGCAGAAGGCTTTTCGAAGGCTTCCGATTAGGTCAAGTTATGGCAGAAAACGCCCTGAAAACAAAAGGTTGAGGCGCATGTAAGCATTCGGGACCTTTCGGTTCCATTAAGCCCAAACGCCTCGGTTCCCTAGCTAGGGCCTAGTCGGGAAGATGCTCCAATGAACACCATCACAGTTCGTCGTCGCGCCGCCAAACAAGCATCGGAACTCGCGATGTCGGCTCATCGGGGTAAAGCGGAAGTCGCAGCGGTCCGGCCAAACCGACGCGAATGACCCGACTCGGACCTCCCGCGATGTCCGCTTTCGCGCCGCTATCGGCGGACCTTTAATTATCTCGACCCACCACCGAAGTTCGCCGACATTTTTCAGTCAACGGAAATCATGTTCTGGTCGGTCACGGTCTACGACATCGACACGCGCTCGCAGATGCGGATCTATCTCGGCGACCGCGCCGCATCGAGCCTGAAGCCATCGACGCGATGTCCCAGGCGCTATCGGAAGAAGCCTGCGAGTGCGGCTATGACGTGGCGACTTCTATGAAACGTTGCGGACCGCGTCGGCGTCGGTTGCTGCCAAATATGTGGCTGCCTGTGCGCGATAAAGCTTTCATCCTTTCGCATTCTCATCTCTAAAGCGCCACAGAGTGGGCTCCCGCTCCCAGCCTGCATGCCTTCGCAGAGGCGTCCGGAATTCCACAGCTCGGAAATCAGGGAGACGGACATGCAACTCATTCGAGCAGACCTCGATTTCATTCTCGCGCAAATTCGCTCCGCCGAAACCGGCGCACCTTTGGAAAACCCTTCTGTTCCGTTTGGGCTGCGGACGGTTGACGGCACGAACAACAGCGTGGTGCCAGGCCAGTCGGATTTCGGCGCCGCGGATCGCGTGTTCCCGCGGATGACCGATCCTGTGTTCCGCGAAGCGGACCTCGCGACGTCCTACTCCCAGACCACCGGTACAGTGATCGACCCCCAACCGCGGATCATCAGCAATGCGATTGCCGACCAGAATGCGAACAGCAACCCGGCGGCCGCCGCAGTCGACAGCGATGGCGACGGGGTTATTCCGAACGTCGATTCCGATGGCGCGGCGCCGTTCAATCAGTGGTTCACGTTCTTCGGCCAGTTCTTCGACCATGGCCTGGATTTAGTGAACAAGGGCGAGAGCGGGACGGTGTTCATTCCACTGCAGCCGGACGACCCTCTCTACGTTGAAGGTAGCCCGACTAATTTCATGGTGTTGACGCGTGCGACTAACCTGGCCGGGGCAGACGGGATCGTAGGGACTTCGGACGATATCCACGAGCACACTAACCAGACGACACCGTTCATTGATCAGAACCAGACGTACACGTCGCATCCGTCACACCAGGTTTTTCTGCGCGAGTACGCGCCTGACGCCAACGGCAATCCGGTAGCCACCGGGCGTCTGCTCGAAGGCGTCAATGGCGGCCTGGCAACATGGGCTGACGTCAAGGCGCAATCGAGGGAGCTACTCGGCATCGATCTGACCGATGCCGATGCGACCAACATTCCCCTGCTGGCAACCGACGCTTATGGGCGCTTCTTGGGCGGAACTCATGGATACGCCCAACTCGTGATGCCCGGCGTTGATGGCGTTGCGGGGACGCCCGACGACATCCTGATAGAAGGCAACCCCGCCAATCCCATCAGCACCACCGGGGCGGTCCGCACCGGACACGCCTTTCTGAACGACATTGCCCATGATGCCGTTCCGACCGGCAAGGTCGCGGACGGCGACACGGAGGTCAGCCTCTCGAACCTTGACGGGTCGGATACGAGCGGCAACTACGACAATGAGTTGCTCGATGCCCACTACATCACCGGCGACGGACGCGGGAATGAGAATATCGGCCTGACCGCTGTTCATCACGTTTTCCACGCGGAACACAACCGGCTGATCGGGCACCTGAAGGAGGTGATCCTGGCCGAAGTGGACACCGATCCAGCATTCGTGAGCCAGTGGCTGAAGCCGGGAGCGGATATCTCCGACGGCATCCAAGAGAGTGACTGGAATGGCGAGCACCTCTTCCAGGCCGCCAGATTTGCGACCGAGATGCAATACCAGCATATTGTCTTCGAGGACTTTGCACGTCGCATCCAGCCGAACATCGATGAATTCGAGGCGCACGACGTCACCATCGATCCCGCGATCGTGGCCGAGTTCGCGCACACGGTCTATCGGTTCGGGCACTCGCTGCTGCGCGAGACCGTTGACCGTCTGGATGCCGACGGCAACGTGGTCGACGCCAATGCGGAGGTAGCGGGCGATCAGCAGCTCAGCCTAATTGACGCCTTCCTCAACCCGCTCGCCTATGCGGAGCGTGGCGCCGACGGCGATGCTGCAGCGGAAATTGTGCGCGGAGCAACGCGCGAAGTCGCCAACAGCGTCGACGAATTCGTTACCGGTGCGCTGCGCAACAATCTTCTCGGTTTGCCTCTGGACCTTGCGACTATAAACCTCGCGCGCGGCCGTGACACCGGCGCGGCACCGCTCAACAGTGTCCGCGAGCAGTTCTACGCAGCAACCGGAGATCCCGATCTCAAGCCATATGCGAGCTGGGCGGAATTCGGGGACGGCATTAAGCACCCAGAGTCTCTTGTGAACTTCATTGCAGCGTACGGCGTTCATCCGTTGCTCGCTGATGCCGCCACGGTGGCGGAGAAACGTGACGCTGCCGTCACGCTTGTCTATGGGACGGCGGATGACCCGACCACGGAGGCAGACGAGAGCGTTGGCCCGGACACTGATTTTCTCAACGGCACTGGAGCCTTCGCTGGCGTCGAGACTGGTCTCAATGACGTTGATCTGTGGATCGGGGGCCTGGCGGAGAAGCCGCTGGCGTCGGGCGGGCTGCTGGGCTCGACCTTCAACTTCGTGTTCGAGACTCAGATGGAAAATTTGCAGAATGGTGACCGCTTTTACTACCTGTCGCGGTTGGAAGGTACGAATTTCCTAAATCAGCTCGAGGGCACCTCATTCTCCGAGCTGGTGATGCGCAACACTGATACCACTCACCTTCCCTTCGACGTCTTCGCGGTGCCCACCTACACGATCGAAGCCGGCGACCCGTCAACCTATCCGGTCGACGCTGCCGGAAATCCATTGGTGATGACCAACCAAGGAGGCAGGCTAGGGTTTCTTAGCGACGATCACGTCGTGATCGGCGGCACCGACCGGACGGACAGGATTCAGTCCGGCGCCGGGGACGATACGCTCTGGGGCGACGGTGGCAACGATGTCCTCGACGGCGCCCTCGGCAACGATGCCGTGATCGGTGGCGACGGCAACGACCGCCTGACCGGCGGCGACGGCGACGACTTCGTCAACGGCGCCGCCGGAAACGACGAGGTAGGGGGCGGCGCAGGCTCCGATCTGCTCGTCGGCCTGGAGGGCCGCGATCGCATCAAAGCCGGCGATGGCGACGACGAGGTCTTCGGGGGCCTCGGCAATGATCAGATCTTTGGAGGCGCCGGCAACGACGAGCTGCTGGGGAACGAGGGCGATGACTGGATGAAGGGGGGCAGGGCGACGACCACCTAATCGGTGATAACGGCAATCCGTTCGGCGAGCCGCTCCCGGACACGGACACGGCCCTATTCTCGGGTAGGGCAAAGAACTACACGATCGATCATAATGCCGATGGCTCAATCACGGTCACCGACAAGGTCGGCGCCGAGGGCACGGACACGCTGCAGAATATCGAACGCCTGCAATTTGCTGATAAGATGATTTTGGCAGACGGCTCAGCTGAAGCGACCGGCGGTGACGGTGCCGACACCTTTGTGTTCAACTTTGACGCTCTCAAGGGTGAACACAACACCGCAACCATCACTGATTTTGCGAAAGTGGACAAGCTGCAACTTTTGAACGACGTTTACGTCAAAGTATCCTCCGACCATCACGGCGGAACGCTGCTGCAAGTCGGCGACGACGACACCATCGATTTGCTGGACGTAAAGCCGAATGGATTGCACCATCGAGACTGGACATAAGACCAAATGCTGCGTCGCTCTAAGTGGGCGGCGCAGCACTGCTCAATTTGTGAGATGATTCACCATTTTCTTACAAGGGACCAACAGTGTCGCGTCCAGCGCGGTGATCTAGGCAGCGATGATCATAGCGTCAGAATTGCGATCCCGCTGGTCGATAATGTCTGCGTTAGTCAATTTCGGACCTCAGCTGATTCCTTTGCCGCCTGACCGAGGAGACATTTACTTTTGCCATCGGCCTCCCAGCGATTCAGACCTCTTCATCGTGCGAGAGGAATACGCGCCGCTGCACACCGCGCCATCGACCCCGGGGGTTCGTTATCAAGCAGATGACGACACCCCGACGTATACCAGCCAGCAGTCATCGCGTGCCCAGCGAGCGGTTTCGGGTAGACCATTCCGCCAAGTGGCGCCACATCCCCAGCTGCGTGCCCACTCGCTGGCATCACGCTTATGGTGGCCACATATCTTGGTTGCCGAACGGACCCGGATCGGTAGGTGCACGCCGACGACGTATTGAACAAGGCACCATTTGCACTCGTCTGTGGTGCATGAGTCCGTAAGTGGCACCTTTGAGACATGCCGATGGACGCTGAAAATGTCTGCTTATCGGGGTGGACCGGAAGTTGTTGGCGCATTGTCAAAATGACGAGATTGACCCGTAACGGACATCCGATCTGAATGACCTCCGACGCTGACCCGTCACGTTCCTCAACACCGCAAGTGAGGAAGCATAGCGATCCAAAATTACACGTCAGCAAAGGCACCATGTTGAGTCGCACGGGATCTTTTGCAACTGTTTCCCTGTTAGGGTAGCTTAACACCGGCGGAGTTTTCACGCAGCCTCGACAAGCGGACGTTATTCATTAGGCGTTGGGCCGGAAACGGCGTAGCGTTGTTGCCGCGGTGAAGCGATTAGCGCGTCTGCGAGCTGCCAAAAACGGGCGACGCACCGAAGTCTCCGCTTCCATCAATGGCAGCCTACGCACAGATCTATTTGAAAAATTGATTCACGAATCGCATCGTGAAACTGCGCGGGGACGCCGTCTGCTGTTTGCGTCGTGCCCAGCACGCGACTTTTCAGAAAAAATAGGGAGCCAAAATGACAGAGCTTCGAATTGATGCAGGCAAAGTAGAACGAATAATCACGCAAATCTTGCGCGACGAAAAGGGCATATCTTCAGCCGATGCAGCCGCCGTGGCTGCAAGTATTTGTCGGCGGCTTACGACGGCGACGCCGACGAGCCCATCATTGGATCGCTATCGGATCATTTCGAGAGAGCCTCCAGATGGCGACGATTTCGCGATTGCAGTGGCCAAAAAGCTTACTGATGGGAAGAGTGAGCTTTGGAACGCGAGCGAACTTTGGGAGCTTGTTTACAATCAAGGTCGCCATCTTCGGGCGAATTAGTCACAGACCAAGTTCAATGCCTGCTACTGCTCGGGTCCAATTGCCCGAAGCATCACCCACCGGCCGCAACGCGTCGACTTGCTCGCGATGTAGCTCCAAGCGTTGGCCTGCATTGCTGCACTCCAGCACGGTAATGCCTTCGCGCAAGCGCACCACGACCCGAACATCAGGCTGCAAGCGCTTCCAGCAAGTGTGCAATAACTGCGGTGGCGGTCAGCCGCGGAGGCGTCGTTCCGTTCATCCTGAGGTTCACGGCGAAATTTTTCAGAACCTCCAGATAACAAAAACAAAACAGGGTGGTGTGTATCGGCAACCTGGGCATGCGTATGATTAAACGGAAATTTGGTGGGGTGCCAGGATGGGTGGCTGAACTGCCGATATGCCCCAAAGAAACGGCCCCAGCTTTGGGGGCTGGGGTCAACCGCTGGGGCCGTCCTTGTCTTACCCGGTTAGGGCTTCTCCGCATCCCGCCCTGGGCAATGCACGAAATTTGCGCTTATTTTCCCCCGCAGTCTGTACGGAACCCGACAGACTCCTAAGCGACCGCAGCCTACCCTAAGGACATTCGCAATGCGCCAAGGGGAGGGGGAGCGCATGCCTGACGCGCGACATCGGCCGATTTGCCCGAGTTGCCAACGTTCCATGACGCTTGAACTTCAACCTAGCGGCATGCCGCCACGTACATTCCAGTGTCTGGAATGCGAGCGGCCCGACCCTCTGGGGTCGTCGGTGATTGCCGGCATCATGAAGGCGCTGCAGCCACCCAAATAGCTCATTCGGCCTTAAAAACAAAAGAACGGCCCCAGCCGAGGGCGCGATGGGGCTAGGACCGTCCAGGTCGGTGAATGCCTCGGCGGGAGACACCCACCCGACTATCCAAAGAGCTCTACCGCGCCAAAGGTCCGGCCTTAGCTTGCCTCCAGTTCCAGCTCCACAAGCAATCTGAACAAATATTCAGAAAAACGCAGGAACGACATCCTCGTCCGTGACTTTGTCCGCTATCCGACATTGGTGTCGGTTTTTTCTGGGAGAGATGTTATGCGAAAGTCGCCTGTTGACATCGACTCCCAGCATAGTCTCGCGATCGTCAAAGTAATCGGTGAACGACTACGCGCGTCATTAAACGAAGATCGAGAGTTGCCGGCGAGATTCCGAGAGCAGATCGAACGGCTCCGGCAATCAGAAATCGAGGCGCTGGCAGCGAACCTTGCTAGAACGACTAGCGGAAATCCGGTGGTAGGAAAAAGATCGTCGCGTGGTGACAAATCCTAATTGTCAATCTGTCACGGCATCGGGTGGGTTTGCGAAAATCACCCTGAGCAGGCGTGGGATAAAGAAATCGGCTGCGACTGCGGGCCGGTATGCCCTGCAAATGCAATTCGGGTGAAGAGCCAGATGTCAGCGAAGTCATTGAAGAGAGTCCACCGACGCGTCACTAAATGATGCAGCCCCGATGCGAGGGACCGGGGCTGCACAACACTCTCTCCTCACCAAGTCTCATTGGAGAAGCTACCCGTTATCGGCGGTGCCTTGATCCACCAGAACGGGCCATATTTTCCAGGATACGCGAGGCCATATAACTGGTCGCGAATCTGTTGAACGGTCGAATGACTTACTACCTTCAGGCGTTGCGTGCTTCGATCCATCTCGGCGAAAACAACCCAAATCGGCGCTCGCCAAATCAACGGTTAAGCCACCAAAAACGACATCGCCACCAAGCCGAATAATGCTCAGTGGCGGTGCGCTAGAACTGGAAATTGCAATGCCCCAGTATCGGTAGGTCGTCACGGACCGTGGTTCGGTTCACTTGTTGATCCTTGATCCACGGCGCGGGACCCGCCCGGCTTGACTTCGACGGCGGCGCCGCGTCACCGTCCGGCCGCCTTCACCGAGACCAAGAATCCCTGAAATGACAACTGGTTTTACCGTTATCCGAGACGCCACCCCTGCCGCCGACATCCCCCGCGGGGCGGTGGTCGCGATGGGCAATTTCGACGGCGTCCATCTGGGCCATCGGGCCGTGATTGACGCGGCCTTGCGGATGGGCCGCGCCCACGGCAAGCCGGCCTTTGCCGTCACTTTCGAGCCGCATCCGCGCAGCTTTTTCAGCCCGAACAGCCCCCAGTTCCGGCTCTCCGACGAGACCAACAAGCTGCGGCTGCTGGCCGGAACGGGGCTTGACGGCGCGGTCGTGATGACCTTCGACAAGACCCGCGCCGGAACCTCGGCGCAAGATTTCATTCACCATGACCTGATCGGGCGGCTCGGCGTCAGCGGCATTGCCGTCGGCTACGATTTTCATTTCGGCAAGGGCCGGGCCGGCTCGCCGAGCCTGTTGGTCAGCGAAGGGCCGCGGCTCGGCATCGAGGTCGACGTCCAGGCCCATGTCGATATCGAGGAGCGGCCGGTGTCCTCCAGCGCGATCCGCATGGCGCTGGCGGAGGGCCAGATCGACGAAGCCACCGCCATGCTGGGCGGGCCGTGGTTCGTCAGCGGCGCGGTGATCCATGGCGAGAAGCGCGGCCGTGACCTCGGATACCCCACCGCCAATATCCGCCTCGACAAGAATTGCAGCCTGAAACACGGCATCTATGCGGTGCGGGTCGGCCGCGGCACCGAGCGCTTCGACGCCGTCGCAAGCTTCGGCCGCCGCCCGACCTTCGACAACGGCGCCCCGCTGTTGGAAGTGTTCCTGTTCGACTTCGAGGGCAACCTCTACGGCTCGGTGCTCGATATCGCCTTCATCGGCTTCATCCGGGACGAACTAAAATTCGACTCGATCGACGCGTTGATCCGGCAGATGGACGACGACAGCGCGCGCGCCCGCGCGCGGCTGGCTGCCGCCCCGGATGCTTTTCCCAAGCTTGGAGTGATCGGTTGAGCAAGACCGAAAAGCAGAAGATGTTGGCCGGCGAACTCTATCGCCCTGGCGATCCCGAGCTGCAGGCGGATGCCGCCGCCAACAAGGCCTGGCTCGCGCGCTACAATGCGGCGCTGGCTGCGCCTGTGTCCGAGCGGCATGCGCTGCTATCGGCCCATTTCGGCCATGTCGGCACCGGCGCTGTGATCCGTCCGCCGTTCTTTTGCGACTATGGCTACAATATCCGGCTCGGCGATGAGGTGTTTCTCAACTTCAATTGCGTCATCCTCGACGTGGTCAAGGTGACGATTGGCGACCGCACCCAGATCGGACCGGCGACGCAAATCTACGCCGCCGACCACCCGCGCGACGCCGAAACGCGGCGAACCGGCCTCGAATTCGGCCGTCCGGTGCGAATCGGCAGCGATGTCTGGATCGGCGGCGGCGCCATCATCCTCCCCGGCGTCACAATCGGCGACGGCGCCGTGATCGGCGCCGGCAGCGTGGTCACGCGGGATGTCGGCCCGGGCGTCATCGTCGCGGGAAACCCGGCCAGGCCGCGTCTGAAATGAGCGGCTTGACCGCTAGCTTTTCAGGGAAGCAATCGAGGATCGAACGGCGCTCTGATGATTTCTGCCACTGCAATCTTCGCGGCGTCCGGATGCTCAGGATTCAGAAGGTAGTTGCTGCCTTTTGGGCTAATTGCCGACGGCACCGAAGTAAGGCGCTCGTTGCGCGATCAAGCCATCGATCTCCGATTTCTCTGCTCGTCAACGTCCGCGCGCGCCAGTCCGGCGGCAACTCGGTATCGATCATTCCAATGGCAATGTCGTCGGGAGCAACGATACGCAGCAATTGGTAGCTAGCCGGAATCAGATCGCGGTCCATATGAACCAGCATCTCGAGCAAGGCGCTCGACGAATGATCGGCGAGATAGATGATGCGGCGGCCCTGTGAGTGCCATCGCCCCGCAGCCCGCAAGCCCCCGATCCCGGAAAGATCGGCGTAGTTCGAAATGCGCCAAAGCTCCATTTTGCGAGCTCAGGCAAAAATTCCGTGATCGATCCGTTCGAGCATCTCCCGGACGACTGCCGCGCCCAGTTCATCCTTCAAGAGATCAAGCGGCTTTTGGCCGGAAAGCGAGGCATTCGACCGCGTTAACCAAGCCTCGGCCTTTTCCCCGTCACCGAAAACGCGTTCGGCGAGTGCTCTGATATCAAGAAGCCGAACCAACACCTCGGGTTCAGGACTGCCTACGAGCGAAACAATCTCACTCGAAAACCCCGGCAATTCCTGCACGGCCTGCAAAAGAATCCCGTTGTTCAGGTCTCCATGCCTCCGAAGCTCCTTCAGCTCTTCCAAAACCTCGGCAGCCGATGCGCTCATGAAATTCTCTCCATCCATCAATAAATTAGCGTCTCCAGAGGAAACCGCAACTGCACCTGGGCCCAATATCTCGGCCTTTGCGATTTCCGCGGCCCCCTGCTATGGAAAGCCCCATGTTTGCGCGGCGCACCATCAGCATTAGCGGCCCGGCTTCCGCCTGAGCTTTGGCTCGGCGCAAGACCGGGATTTCCTGTTCACCCCGCGATATCCGCTTTTCAGCGCCGTCTTCGAGCCAACCAGAGCATTCATGTCCCAACAGCCGCAAAAGTCCGACGTCACAGATTATTCGAAAACCCTGTTCCTGCCGCAGACGGAATTCCCGATGCGCGCCGGCCTGCCGCAGCGCGAGCCGGAGATCCTCAAGTACTGGAACGAGATCGACCTCTACGGAAAGCTGCGCGAGAGCGCGCAGGGCCGTGCCAAATTCGTGCTGCACGACGGGCCGCCCTACGCCAACGGCAACATCCATATCGGCCACGCGCTGAACAAGATCCTCAAGGACGTCGTGACCAAGAGCCAGCAGATGCTCGGCTTCGATTCCAACTACGTGCCGGGCTGGGATTGTCACGGCCTGCCGATCGAATGGAAGATCGAGGAAGAGAACTACCGCTCCAAGGGCAAGCCGAAGCCGGACTTCCGCGACTCCACCGCGATGGTGGCGTTCCGCAAGGAGTGCCGCGCCTATGCGACGCACTGGCTCAACGTACAGCGTGAGGAGTTCAAGCGGCTCGGCATCATCGGCGATTGGGACCACCCCTACGCCACCATGAGCTATCCGGCCGAAGCCCAGATCGCGCGCGAATTGATGAAGTTCGCCGCCAACGGCACGCTCTATCGCGGCTCCAAGCCCGTGATGTGGAGCGTGGTCGAGAAGACCGCGCTGGCCGAAGCCGAGGTCGAGTACGAGGACTACACCTCCGACATGGTCTGGGTGAAGTTTCCGGTCACCTCGCCGGCGCATGGCGCGCTGGCCGAGGCTTCCGTGGTGATCTGGACCACGACGCCGTGGACGCTGCCCGGCAACCGCGCCATCTCGTTCTCGCCGAAGATCGCCTACGGCCTCTACAAGGTCACCGATGCGCCTGCCGACAATTGGGCGAAGACCGGCGATCTCCTGATCCTCGCCGATGCGCTCGCAGCAGAAGTGTTCAAGCAGGCGCGCGTCACCGCCTATGAGAAGGTGCGCGACCTGCCCGGCGACACGCTCGACGCCGTGGAATGTGCCCATCCGTTGAAGGGATTTAGCGGTGGCTACGAGTTCATGGTGCCGCTGTTGCCCGGCGACCATGTCACCGACGACACCGGTACCGGCTTCGTCCATACCGCACCGGGCCATGGCCGCGAGGACTTCGACGTCTGGACGGCAAATGCGCGTGAACTCGATCAACGCGGCATCAACACCGCCATCCCCTACACCGTCGACGAGAACGGTGCTTTCACCGATCACGCTCCTGGCCTCACCGGCAGGCGCGTCATCAACGACAAGGGCGAGAAGGGCGACGCCAACGATGCCGTCATCAAGGCGCTGGTCGAGGCCGGCAAGCTCCTGGCGCGCGGGCGGCTCAAGCATCAGTATCCGCATTCCTGGCGCTCGAAGAAGCCGGTGATCTTCCGCAACACGCCGCAATGGTTCATCGCGATGGATAAAACAATCACTCCAAACAAGCTGGTTTGGGGCGATGGTGTGAATACCCCAATGACGTTCGCCGGCGATGACACTTTGCGGAACCGAGCTCTGCAAGCGATCTCGGTGACGCAATGGGTACCGCCCGCCGGCCAGAACCGCATCAACGGCATGATCGAGAGCCGCCCGGACTGGGTGATCTCGCGCCAGCGCGCCTGGGGCGTGCCGATCGCCGTGTTCGTGCGCGAGAAGGGCGACGGCTCCGCCGAAATCCTGCAGGACGACATCGTCAACCAGCGCATCGTCGAAGCCTTCATGGAGGAAGGCGCCGACGCCTGGTACATGGACGGCGCACGTGAACGTTTCCTGGGCGAACGCGCCGGCGAAGACTGGAAAAAGATCGACGACATCCTGGACGTCTGGTTCGACTCCGGCTCGACGCACGCCTTCGTGCTGGAGGACCGCCAGAATTTTCCAAGCCTCGGCAACATCGTCCGCAAGGTCGATGGCGGCGAGGATACCGTGATGTACCTGGAAGGCAGCGACCAGCATCGCGGCTGGTTTCATTCCTCGCTGCTGGAAAGCGCGGGCACCCGCGGCCGCGCGCCCTATGACGTCGTGCTCACCCACGGCTTCACGCTGGACGAGAACGGCCGCAAGATGTCGAAATCGCTCGGCAACACCGTCGAGCCGCAGAAGGTGATGAAGGATTCCGGCGCGGATATCCTGCGGCTGTGGGTCTCCGCCACCGACTATGCCGACGACCAGCGCATCGGACCGGAGATCCTCAAGAACACCATCGAGACCTACCGCAAACTGCGCAACTCGATCCGCTGGATGCTCGGCACGCTGCATCATTTCAACCCGGCCGACGCGGTCGCCCATGGCGATATGCCCGAGTTGGAACGCTTGATGCTGCACGAACTGGCGAAACGTGCGACAATCGTGCGCCAGGCCTATGCCGAGTTCGACTACAAGACTGTGGTCGCGACGCTGGCGGCGTTCATGAACAGCGAATTGTCGGCGTTCTATTTCGATATCCGCAAGGACACGCTCTATTGCGATCCGCCGTCCTCGGTGGCGCGCAAGGCGGCGCTGACCGCGATCGACATCATCTGCGATGCCATCCTGCGCTGGCTGGCGCCGGTGCTCAGCTTCACGACCGAAGAGGCGTGGCGGATGTACAAGCCGGACGCGGAAGCTTCGGTGCACCTGACGCTGTTCCCGGAAGGTTTTGACCAGTTCCGCGACGAGAAGCTCGCCGCGAAGTGGGAAACCATTCGCGACGTGCGCCGTGTCGTCACCGGCGCGCTCGAAGTCGAACGCGCGGCCAAGAACATCGGCTCGTCGCTCGAAGCCTCGCCGCTCGTCTATGTGTCGGACAAGAATATCTTCAACACGCTTTTCGACGTCGATCTGGCCGAAGTCTGCATCACTTCGAACGCCATGGTGACCAATGACGATGCGCCGGCCAGCGCATTCAGCCTCGCCGACGTGCCCGGCGTCGCCGTCGTGGTCGAAAGGGCCGTCGGCACCAAATGCGCGCGGTCGTGGAAGATCCTGCCCACGGTTGGCGATGACGCCGAGTATCCCGACGTCTCTCCACGCGACGCGCAAGCCTTGCGCGAATGGAAGGCGCTTGCCGAAGGCCATAAGCCGGCCAATGCAGCCGTAGCGGCTGCCGAGCCTGTCGCCCCTGTCGCGTTGGTCGAACAGCAACCTGTAGAACAACCGCAACAAGCGGAGGAAGCGCCGGAGCAGGCCGGTTCAGGAAAGGTGACGGCGGACACGACTGCCAAGAAGGTCAGAGCCAGGAAGAGTTTGGAAACCGCGGAGGCCGAGCGCGCCAAGAGCGAGGCGAAAGCCAAGAGCGCCCCCGAACCCAAGGCCGAAGTCAAGAAATCAGAACCCAAGAAGGCTGCAGCCAGGAAGGCCTCAACGAAGAAAGCCAAGGCCAACAAAACCAAGACCAACAAAACCTCGGCCAAGAAAGCCAAAGCCAAGAAAGCGAAGGTCAGGAAAGCCGCCAAATCCAAAAAAGCTGCTTCGGCAACGAAGGCGGCCAAGAAGGGGGCTAAGAAGAAAGCGGTGAAGAAGGCGGACAAAAAGACTGCCAAGAAGGCGGGAAGAAAGTCGTCTGCGACCGCGTCGAAAAAGAAGAAAAAGAAGAAGGCGAGATAAGTGTCCGGCAAGGAGCGCTTCGTGACCCCTCACCTTCGCGCCGGCATGGTTGCCGCGGTCGTGACGCTGGTGATCGACCAGGCCTCGAAGCTTTGGCTGCTCTACGTGTTCGACCTCGCCCATCGCGGCGCGGTCAGGGTCACGCCGTTCTTCGATCTGGTGCTGGCCTGGAACGTCGGCATCAGCTTTGGCTGGTTCCAGAGCGATAATCAGTTCGCCCAGCTCGCGCTGATGGCGATCAAGGCGATTGCGGTGATCGTGCTGGGGATCTGGATGGCACGCTCCAGCACGCGTCTCGCGACGCTGGCGCTCGGCCTGATCATCGGCGGCGCGGCCGGCAACGGCATCGACCGATTCGTCCACGGCGCGGTGGTCGATTTCGCCCTGTTCCACATCGAGATCGGGGGAAAAACCTTCAATTGGTATGTGTTTAACCTTGCGGATGTGGCCATTGTTGCCGGGGTGGCAGCCCTATTGTATGACTCGTTCCTGGGGGTACCCGCCGCAAAAGCGCCCTGATCCCGGCCGATACGACCCGTGCGGTCTGGAGCCGTTAGGCCCCTTAAGCTCGGCCCCCCGCGTGTTGCAGAAATTGTGAATGGGAACAGCGCGATGCGCGAGACCGAAGCCCGCTTCTGGATGATGCAGACCAGCTCGCTGACCCGGGCGCTGCGGTTCGCCGCCATCGCCCTCGGCATAGGTCTCGTGATGGCCGCTGGCCCCGTGCGCGCGGCTGACGACGAGGACGAAGACGACAAGACCTTCGAGGAAAAGATCATCGAAGGCATCATGCGCGGCCTCGGCGGCACCAACATGGAAAATCGCGGCATCGACTACCGCGAGCGCTCCCCGCTGGTCGTTCCACCCAAGCTCGATTTGCCGCCGCCGGCCGCGGCCGCAGCCGACGCGAAGGCGCCGAACTGGCCAAAGGACCCCGACGAGCAGCGCCGCAAGGCGGCCATCGCCGCGCGCAAGAAAGAGAACAAGGACCCGCGTGAGGCGTCCCGCATCCTGACGCCGGCCGAACTCGCGGTGGGCAAGACCGCGGCACCCTCCCGCAAGGACAACGATCCGGTGCAGCCCGGCACCACGAACTACAATCCGATCCTGAGCCCGTCGCAGCTCGGCTATAACGGCGGCTTCAGCGGCCTGTTCGGTGGCAGCAAGACCGAGACGGCTCCCTTCAAGGGTGAGCCGACGCGGGAATCGCTGACCCAGCCTCCGCCCGGCTACCAGACGCCGTCATCAAATTTTGCTTACGGCACGGGACCAAAGGAATCGCTGAACAAGGAATATAATCCGGCCCAGGGCAAGTATGGCGAATAGTTAAGCCTATCTCTCGCCTTCGTGACGATGGACGATACGGGCGCGGTGTACGATGCCGCGGCATTGATCCCGAACGGTTTTGTCGGGTTACTTCTAACATTTGCGCGGATTCGTTTCGCAGGGCCGGTAACCAGCTTTGCGGAATTTTAGCGCCAGATAGGTCATGATGTCCTCACACCGTCTTGCCGTTTCTCTCGCTATAGCCCTCATCTCGACGTTTGCTTTCTCCGCCGGCAGCGCACTCGCCCAGACCACGGTCACGTCGGAACGTCCGGCCAGCTTCACCCTCGACAACGGCCTGCAAGTCGTCGTGATCCCGGATCACCGCACGCCCGTCGTCACGCAGATGATCTGGTACAAGGTCGGCTCCGCCGACGAGACGCCCGGCAAATCCGGACTGGCGCACTTCCTCGAACATCTGATGTTCAAGGGGACCGCGAAACATCCCGCCGGTGAATTTTCGCAGACCGTGCTGCGGATCGGCGGCAACGAGAACGCCTTCACCTCGCTCGATTACACCGGCTATTTCCAGCGCGTGCCGCGCGAGCAGTTGGCGAAAATGATGGAATTCGAGGCCGACCGCATGACCGGCCTCATCCTCAAGGATGAGAACGTGCTTCCCGAGCGCGATGTCGTGCTCGAGGAATTCAACATGCGGGTCGCCAACAATCCGGACGCCCGGCTCACCGAGCAGATCATGGCGGCGCTGTATCTCAACCATCCCTATGGCCGCCCTGTGATCGGCTGGCGCCAGGAAATCGAGAAGCTCGACCGCGAGGATGCGCTGGCGTTCTACAAGCGCTTCTACGCGCCGAACAACGCGATCCTGGTGATCGCGGGCGACGTCGATGCCAAGGAAGTCCAGGCGATGGTCGAGAAGGCCTATGGCGGCATCCCGGCGCAGCCGGCCATTTCCGCGCAACGAATCCGCCCGCAGGAGCCGGTGCCGGCGGCACCGCGCACGGTGACGCTGTCCGATCCGCGCGTCGAACAGACCAGCCTGCGGCGCTATTATCTCGTCCCCTCTTCCACGACGGCAGCGGCCGGC
The DNA here is from genome assembly GCF_043203335.1 of Bradyrhizobium sp. RDI18. NCBI lineage: Bacteria > Pseudomonadati > Pseudomonadota > Alphaproteobacteria > Hyphomicrobiales > Nitrobacteraceae > Bradyrhizobium > Bradyrhizobium sp. RDI18. The sequence goes on from NZ_JBICRN010000008.1 coordinate 4,011,855, forward strand.
GAAGGACCGGCGCTCGACGTGCTCGCGCAACTGATGGGCGGCGGCTCCAACTCCTATCTCTATCGCGCACTGGTAATCGACCGTCAGCTCGCGATCAGCGCCGGTGCCGGTTACCAGGGCACCGCGCTGGATCCCTCGCAGTTCTCGATCTCGGTTTCGCCAAAGCCCGGCGTGGAATTTTCGCAAATCGAGCAGGTGATCGACGGCGTGATCGCGGAGGTCATCCAGAACCCGGCCCGCGCCGAGGATCTCGAGCGGGTCAAGACCCAGTTGATTGCGGAAGCGATCTACGCCCAGGACAACCAGGCGACGCTGGCGCGCTGGTATGGCGGCGCGCTGACCACGGGGCTTTCCATCGACGACATCAGGAGCTGGCCGGACCGGATTCGCGCCGTCACCGCCGAGCAGGTCCGCGACGCCGCGCAGAAATGGCTCGACAAGAAACGCTCGGTGACTGGCTATCTGATCAAGGATACCGCGCAAAAACGCGAGGAGAAGCGCTCGTGATCCGTTTTTCGATTCCCGCGCAGCGGCTGGCATCCGCCCTGATCGCCGGCGCCATCCTGCTGTTGCTGGCGGCGAGCCCGTCGCACGCCGCAGCCAAGATCCAGCGGCTGGTCTCGCCTGGCGGCATCGAGGCCTGGTTCGTGCAGGACGCCACCGTGCCGCTGATAGCGATGGAATACGCCTTCGCCGGCGGCGCCGCCCAGGACCCGGCCGGCAAGTCCGGCGTCGGCAACATGGTCGCCAGCCTGCTCGATGAAGGCTCCGGCGATCTCGATTCCAAAACCTTCCACGAGCGCCTCGAGCGCCGCGCCATCGAGCTGAGCTTCTCGTCGACCCGGGATTATTTCCGCGGCTCGCTGCGCATGCTCAAGGACAACAAGGACGAGGCTTTCGGCCTGCTCCATCTGGCGCTGACCTCGCCGCATTTCGACGCCGTCGACGTCGAACGCATTCGCGCGCAGGTGCTCTCCGGGCTGCGCCGCGACACCACCAACCCGAATTCGCTGGCGAGCCGTAAATTCCTGGAACTCGCCTTTGGTGATCATCCCTACAGCCGACAGGCCAACGGCACGCTCGACAGCGTGCCGAAGATCGATGTCGCCGACATGAAGGATTACGTCCGCCGCGTGATCGCGAAGGATAACTTGCGGATCGCCGTGGTCGGCGATGTCGATGCCGACACGCTCGGCAAGCTCCTGGACAAGACGTTCGGCGGACTGCCGGCCAAGGCCAGCCTCACGCCGATCGCCGAGGTCGAGGCCACCAAGCCGCCGCAGCGCGCGTTCGTGCCGCTCGACGTGCCGCAGACCGTGGTGACGTTCGGCGGCCCCGGCATTCGCCGCCAAGATCCGAATTTCATGGCCGCCTATGTCGTGAACCACATCCTCGGCGGCGGCGGGTTGTCATCGCGGCTCTACAGGGAGGTGCGCGAAAAGCGCGGCCTTGCCTATTCCGTTTATGAATCCCTGCTCTGGATGGATCGCTCGGCGCTGTTCATCGGCAATACCGGCACCCGTGCCGACCGCGCCGGTGAGACGGTGGACGCGATCGAGAAGGAAATCCGCCGCATCGCCGAGGAAGGCCCGACCCAGAAGGAGCTGGACGAGGCCAAGTCGTACCTCAAGGGCTCGCAGATGCTGGCGCTCGACACCTCTTCGAAGCTGGCGCAGGCCCTGCTGCAATACCAGCTCGACAAGCTGCCGATCGACTACATCGAGAAGCGCAATGCCCTCGTCGACGCGGTCACGCTGGACGACGCCAAGAAGGCGGCGCAGAAGCTGTGGGGCCAGGGCCTGCTCACCGTGATCGTCGGCCGCGCCCCGCAAGCCGCCGCGCAGCCCGCCGCGGCGCCGCCGAGAGCGAACTAGGCCTCCCCTTTCTCAGTCATGGCCGGGCTTGTCCCGGCCATCCACGTTTTCTATACGCTGATAAGTCGTGGATGCCCGGGACATCTGGCGCGAAGACGCGCTTCGCGCTATTGCCCGGGCATGACGACCTTTGGTGCCGCCATGCTGCGGGTTTCCCGCGATCTCACGATTGACGAAAACGACATCGAGATCGGCTTCGTCCGCGCCTCCGGCCCGGGTGGGCAGAACGTCAACAAGCTCGCGACCGCAGCGCAGCTCCGTTTCGACACACGCAAGATCGCGCTGCCGGAGGATGCGGCCGCACGGCTGGTGCGGCTCGCCGGCCAACGCATGACCAAGGAGGGCGTGATCGTGATCCACGCCCAGCGCTTCCGTACCCAGGAGCGCAACCGGGCCGACGCCATCGATCGCCTGCTCGAATTGATGCGCGAGGCCCTGATCCGCCCGACGCCGCGCCGGCCGACCAAGCCGACCTTCGGATCGAAGCAGCGGCGGCTGGAAGGCAAGAAACGGCGCAGCGACGTCAAGGCGAAGCGCACGGCGCGCTTTGACGATTGAACCGCCGATCACGACGTCTCAATCGCGGATCAGATATTCCCGGATCATCAATCGCGCGCGGTGGATGCGCGCCTTGACGCTTTCGCGTGTCAGCCCAAGAACACCAGCGATCTCGTCGATCGACAATTCCTCGATATCGCGCAGCAGGATCACCTCGCGATAGTGGTCGGGCAGCGACTGGATGGCGCGGGAAAGATCGATGCGAATGTCTTCCGGCGCAAGATGCGCCAGGCGCGCCTCCGCAGCGTCGGCCGCTGCCTCCGTGCCCCCCGCTGCCCGGCGCAGCAAGCGAAGGCAAGCGCGGCGCGCCACTGCAAACAGCCACGCCGAAAACGACGTCACCGCGCGCAACGTGCCGACCCGCCGATACAACAGCAACAGCGTTTCCTGAACCGCATCGTCGATATCGGCCGCGCGGCAATTGCGTGCGGCATAGCGGCGGATATCCGGCTGAGCTAGCGCGATCAGCGACACCAACGCCTCGGTGTCGCCGCCGCGGGCGGCCTCGATCAGCGAAGGATTGAAGCGCCCCGCTCGGACCAACACGCTCATGATGAGGGAAGCCTGCGGCCGACCATGGCGCACATCGGACAAAAGCCGAAAAATCCGGTCGCGATTGCGACCGCGCCGGTGGCCGCGATCAGGTAGCCGGCCGTCGTGCCGGGCATGCCGAGCAGCCCATAAGCGATCATCACAGCGCCCCCGATCGTCCGCATCGCCCGCTCCCAACCCGGCAAATTCTTGCGATAGAACATAACAGCTCCCTTTGATTGCGCGAAAGAACGTCAGCGCGTTCTCGTCAGATAGAGCCGCCGGGCCGAGCTTTCGGTTCGCGGTTCGCCGGTCGAGGCACAAAAAAACTCCGGCCGCCGCACGGCGGAGTTCCGTTGGAGAGCAACCCGTCGGAGGAGGCGGGTTTCCTCCAGGCATTTAGCGGCTGCTTGCTGGAGGGGTCGCCGCTCCGCCCGTGCCCTTGGGCGGCGCTGCGCTACCGCCCGCTCCGACGGTGCCTTTCGCACCCGGCTTGGCGCCTGCCCTCTGGCCCGCAGCGCCCGCCGGCGCGTCTTCGTCCATGCTGCCCGCCGCGCCGCCCTGCATCTGGGTCGTGCCCTTTGCTCCGCCGCGGATCTGGGTGTCGGATGAGGCGCCTTGCGCCAGCACCGGACCGGCAAGCAGAGCCGAGATTGCAACCGCGATCGCCGAGGTTTTCACTAGCTTCATCCATTTCTCCAAGGTTTTGTCGAACGACAAACAGTTCGGCTTCTTCAAGCACCGTTCACAACCCGAACATGTTCATCGCCGGATCAGTCGTTATCCGCGAACGGTGCGCTCACCATGCAAGCCGCGCGATGTGGTGATCGTGCAGGGATTTCGAGGTCATTTTGCAGATCCTTGGCCACATGCAGACCGCATATTCGGCGCCTCCGCAGCATCCGGAAAGTTCCGTAAAAATATTTTGAACACATGCATTTGACTCGGTAGCCGCGTAAAATCGACATCCAGCCTCGAATCGATCCGAGACCTCATGCCCGTCCGCCAACTCCCCGAACAGGTCGTCAACCGCATCGCCGCCGGCGAAGTGGTCGAACGTCCCGCGAGCGTGGTGAAGGAGCTGGTCGAAAACGCCATCGACGCCGGCGCCAGCCGCGTCGACATTTTCACCGATGGCGGCGGCAGGCGGCGGATCGGCATCACCGACGACGGCAGCGGAATGACCCATAGCGATCTCACGCTCGCCGTCGACCGCCACGCCACCTCCAAGCTCGACGACGAGGATCTGTTACGCATTCGCACGCTGGGCTTTCGGGGCGAGGCCCTGCCCTCGATCGGCGCCGTGGCGAAGCTCGGTATCACCACGCGCCACGCCAGCGAGCCTCATGCCTGGTCGCTGTCGGTCGAAGGCGGCCTGAAATCGCAGATCATGCCGGCCGCGCTGTCGCAAGGCACCCGCGTCGAGGTCAGCGATCTCTTTTACGCAACGCCCGCCCGGCTGAAATTCCTCAAGACCGACCGCACCGAAGCCGAGGCGATCCGCGAAGTGGTGCGGCGCCTCGCGATGGCGCGGCCGGATATCGCTTTCACATTGGCCGGCGAGGAACGCGCGCCGGTGACCTGGGCCGCAGCGCTGCCGGGCGCGGCGGGCCGGTTGACGCGGCTCGGCGACATCTTGGGTCACGATTTCCGCTCTTGCGCGATCGAAGTGCACTCCGAGCGCGAAGGCGTCGTGGCCGAAGGCTTTGCCGCCGCCCCCTCGCTGACCCGCGCCAATGCGCTCGGGCAATATCTGTTCGTCAACGGCCGCCCGGTCCGCGACAAGCTCATCCTCGGCGCGGTGCGCGCGGCCTATTCCGACTATCTGCCGCGTGACCGGCATCCGGTCGTCGCGCTGTTCGTCACGCTGGCGCCGCAGGAGGTCGACGCCAACGTGCATCCGGCCAAGACCGAGGTGCGGTTTCGCAACGCCGGGCTCGTGCGCGCGCTGATCGTGCATGCGCTGAAGGAGGGCCTTGCTCGCGAGGGCAGGCGCACCGCTGCCAATACCGACGGTGCGGCGCTGTCGGCGTTTCGTCCGTCCTTTGCGCCGCGCCCGACCAACTGGGACTGGCGGAGTTCGCCGGCCTATCCGGTCAGGCCTTCGTTCGAAGGCGCGGCGGCAACGGCGCTCGCCGAAGCCGGGCAAGCCGCATTCGATGTCGGCGCGCCAACCGCCGACGTGCGCTTCGAGGCGCAGCCCTCCGCCGACCTGCTCGACCGTCCGCTCGGCGCGGCGCGGACGCAAATCCACGAGACCTATATCGTCTCGCAAACCCGCGACGGCCTGATTGTCGTGGATCAGCACGCCGCCCATGAGCGCATTGTCTACGAAAAGCTGAAGGCGTCGCTGGCGAAGAACGGCGTGCAGCGGCAGATTCTTCTGATCCCCGAGATCGTCGAACTCGATGAGGCGACCGTCGAGAAGCTGCTGGCGCGCGCCGAGGAACTCGCCTCCTTCGGCCTTGCGATCGAGATCCTTCGGCCCCGGCGCGGTGGCGGTGCGCGAGACGCCGTCACTGCTCGGCAAGACCAACGCCGCGGCGCTGTTGCGTGATCTCGCCGAGCACATGGCCGAATGGGACGAGGCGCTGCCCCTGGAGCGCCGCCTGATGCATGTCGCGGCCACCATGGCCTGCCACGGTTCGGTCCGCGCCGGGAGACGCCTCAAGCCGGAAGAGATGAACGCGCTTCTGCGCGAGATGGAAGACACGCCGAACTCCGGCCAGTGCAACCACGGCCGCCCGACCTACGTGGAGTTGAAGTTGAGCGATATCGAGAAGCTGTTTGGGCGGCGGTAGGAGTAGCGCTTCCGCACATTCAATGTCGTCGCCCGCGAAGGCGGGCGATCCAGTATTCCAGGGATACCAACAATAGAGCCGAGAAGCCGCGACGTACTGGATCGCCCGGTCAAGCCGGGCGACGACAGTTGTGGTTACGGAAGCAGCGCGTCATCTGCTCCGCAAAAACACGAACTCCGTATCGTCATACGCCCGCCGTTCGATCTCCTCGAAGCCCTCGGGCGCTGCGAACGCCGCATCCTTCGATTCCTCCACGACCAGCAGCGCCCCCGCCGTCAGCCAACCGCCATCGCGCAGCGAGGCCAGTGCCTTCTCCGCAAGCCCCTTGCCATAGGGCGGATCGAGGAACACCAGCGAGAACGGCTCGACCGGATGCGCCGGGCCGAGATTGGTGGCGTCGCGGCGATAGACTTTTGTCACGCCGCCCAGCCCCAGCGCCTCGACATTGTTGCGCAACAGCAGCGCGCGCTTCGGCGCCGTTGTCGACGAACAGCGTGAAGCTGGCTCCGCGCGACACCGCTTCGATGCCGAGCGCACCGGTGCCGGCGAACAGGTCAAGCACGCGCGCGCCTTCGATCGGGTCGTCGTAAGCGTGGATCAGGATGTTGAACACGGACTCGCGCAAGCGATCCGCCGTCGGGCGAATGTCCCGCGAGGAGGGCGAGGCGATATTACGGCCCTTCAATCGTCCGCCGACGACACGCATAGCCCAACTACTCGTCCCGCGGCTTCAGATCGCGCTTGCCGTGATAGCCGCGTCGCGGGCGGCGCGGCGGGCCGTAGCCGTTGGCCTCGTCCTCGTTGCGCGCGCGGGCTTCCTCGCTGCCGGTGCGCTGCACCAGCACGCGGCGGCCCTTGCGGTCGGCGATCAGCGCGCTCTTGCCCGCCGGCTTGAACGGCTTCTTGCCGCGCGCTGCGTCGTCCTCACTATCGGATTTCTCGCCCGGCATCGGCCGGTTGAAATCCGCGCCCGCGAGTGCAGCGATCTTCTCACCGAGCTGCTCGCGCAGCACACGGGTCTTGACCTCCTCGACCTGGCCCTCGGCCAGTTCGCCGAGCTGGAACGGTCCGTAGGAGACGCGGATCAGGCGGTTCACCTCGAGGCCGAGATGCGCCATGACGTTGCGGACCTCGCGGTTCTTGCCTTCGCGGATCGCGAACACCAGCCAGACGTTGGCGCCCTGGTCGCGCTCCAGCGTTGCATCGATCGAGCCGTACTTGACGCCGTCGACCTCGACGCCCTGCTTCAGTTCATCGAGCTGCGCCTGCGTGACCTCGCCGTGGGCGCGCACGCGATAACGCCTGAGCCAGCCGGTGTCGGGCAGTTCGAGCGCGCGTGCCAGGCCACCGTCATTGGTCAGCAGCAGCAGCCCCTCGGTGTTGAAATCGAGCCGGCCGACCGAGATGAGCCGCGGCAGGCCTTCCGGCAGGTTGTCGAACACGGTCGGCCGCCCTTCGGGATCGGCATGCGTGGTCATCAGCCCGCGCGGCTTGTGATACATGAACAGTCGCGTGCGCTCGCGCGGAGGCAACACCTTGCCATCGACGGCGATCACGTCATTGGCGGTGACGTCGAGCGCCGGCGAATTGATGACGCGGCCGTTGACGGTGACGCGGCCCTGCGTGATCCATTCCTCGGCATCGCGGCGCGAGGCCAGGCCTGCGCGGGCGACCACCTTGGCGATGCGCTCTCCGGCCTTCTTCGGCTTCGGCTCCGCGCGCGGCGCGCGCTTATCGAAATCGGTCGGGCGCTCGCGATACGCGCCACGGCCCCCGAAGGCAGGACGCTTTGCGAAGATCCTGCTGTCGTCTTCATTGTCGCGACGCGGACGGTCGTCGCGCGATTCGCTGCGCGGATGCTCCTGCCAATCGGTGCGGCCCTCCCCGGGTCGCCCTTGCGATCCCGGTGCTGGCGGGGACGGTCGAACTTCGGGCGATCATCGCGCGAACGCGAAAACCGCGGACGCTCGTCGCCGCCGCGATCATCGCGCGACCGGTCAAAGCGCGGCTTGTCGAAGCTGCGCCCGCCTTCGCGTGAGGGGCGGGCACCACGCCCTCCCCGATCATCGCGCTTCTGCCAGGGCTTCTCGTCACCCCGCTCGGGACGATCGCCAAAATCCTTGCGTGGACCGCGCGAAAATCGCTTCTCGCCATCGCGCGGCGGACGATCAGCATAGGGCCGATCACCACGCGGACGGTCGCCGTCTTTGCGGAAACCTTCTCCGCGTGGCGTGTAAGGCCGCTTGTCGCCAAATTTCCTGTCGGAGGAACGCCCGGCCGGACGCGCCTCGTCACGATCCCCAGGATCGCGCTTGCGATCCCTAGGGGCGCCCTCGCGATCCCTGCGCGGCGGGCGATCATCGCGATCATAGCTCGGCCGCTCGCCACGCGGCTTGAACGATCGCTTGTCGCCATCGCGATCCTCGCGCGCGCGAAAGTCCTTCCGCGGGCCACGGTCTGGACGGTCGCCACGGGGGCGGTCGTCCCGGCTGAAGCGCTGCGGCCGATCGCCAAAATCCCGGCGCGGCGGCCGATCATCGTCGCGGCGGAAGGAAGCACCTTCCCGCTTGCCGGCGTAAGGCTTCTTGCCGAACGATTTTGCCCCCTCGGATTTCGCGGCATAGGGACGCCGCTCACCGCCGCGCTCGTCGCCATCTCTGGCGCCAAAGCCGCGCTTGGCAAACTTCTTCTCAGGCCCCCGTGCCGCTCCCGAGCGGCCCTTGCCTCCGCCGGCGCGGCCCTGGCCGCCCCCGGGACGGTCCCGCCGGCCGCGGGAATCGTTGTTTTTGTCATTATCGCGGGGCATGAATGTTCTCTTGGGTCCGAATAAAATGGCCATCAGGCGGATCACGATGGGCTGTCATAGCGATAACGCGCGCGCACTTCGCTCAAGGCGCATTCTCACGCAAAACCGGCATCCACGTTTGCTGAAGGCGGCCCTCATAGCAGGTTTATTCCAATGATACGAGGCATGACTGCCCCTTCTTTCATGGATTTGGCGCTGAAAACGGCCGAAAACGCCGGAAAGGCCGGCGAAGTTCCGATCGGCTGCGTGATTGTGCGGGATTACGAGGTGATCGCCACCGCCGGCAACCGCACGCTGACCGACCGTGATCCGACCGCGCACGCCGAAATATTGGCGATCCGGCAGGCGGCCGAGGCCATCGGCACCGAGCGGCTGGTCGATTGCGACCTCTACGTCACGCTGGAGCCCTGCACGATGTGCGCCGGCGCGATTTCGTTTGCGCGGATCCGGCGGCTCTATTACGGCGCCGCCGATCCCAAGGGCGGCGCGGTGGATTCCGGCGTGCGCTTCTTCGCGCAGCCGACCTGCCATCACGTGCCGGAGGTTTACTCGGCGGTCGGTGAGACCGAGGCGGCAGCGCTGCTCAAGGAGTTCTTCAAGGTGAGACGGTAGGCCACCGCCGTCATTGCGAGCGAAGCGAAGCAATCCATCGCGCGGCATAACGGATAGATGGATTGCTTCGTCGCTCCGCTCCTCGCAATGACGTGGAGAGGTTCGCGTCAACTCACGCCGCCGTAAAAAACTCCCGCAACAATTTCGCCGTCACGTCCGGATTCTCTTCCGTCAAAAAATGCCCGGAATCCACCGGCGCCCCCTCCACGTTCGTCGCCCATTTCTTCCACGCATCGAGCGGCGTCGTTGCAGCGGGCGCGACGCCGGCATCGCCCCACAGCGCCAGCATTGGAATCGTGATCTTCTTTCCGGCGTCGACATCGGCCTTGTCGATTTCATAGTCGGCATAGGCACCGGCGCGGTAGTCCTCGCACATCGCATGCACGCGGGCGGGATCGCGGAATGGCGCGAGATAATGTTCCAGCGCGCGCGGATCGATCGCGTCGAGCGTCTTCGATTTGGTCTGGCTCGCCATCTTGTACTTGAGGAAAAATTCTCCGTTGTCGGCGATCAGCGTTTCCGGCAGCGGATAGGGCTGCGCCAGAAACGCCCAGTGATAGATCTCAGCGCCGAAAGCCGGTTCAACTTCTCCCAATAGTCATAGGTCGGTGCGATATCGAGCACCGCGAGCTTCGATAGCCGGCCGGGATGATCGAGCGCCAGCCGGTATGACACGCGGCCGCCGCGGTCGTGTCCGGCGAGCGCGAAATGCACATGGCCGAGTTGCTCCATCGCCTCCACCATCGCCTGCGCCATCGCGCGCTTGGTGTAGGGCGTATGGTTCTCATCGCTGCGGGGCATGTCCGACCAGCCATAACCGGGCAGGTCGGCGATGATCAGTGTGAACCTGTCGGCCAGTTGCGGCGCGACTTGGTGCCACATCACATGTGTCGACGAAAACCCGTGCAGCAGCAATAGCGGCGGTCCCTTGCCGCCGACACGGGCGAAAATGCGGCCCGACGAGGTGTTGATCCATTCGGCCGCGTATCCGGGAAACAGATCGGCAAGATCGGGCATGGGCACTCCTTCGTGGGCTGCAGCACTTGCTTCAAACTTTGTTTGCCGTTGCCGCTGGCAGACCGCAGGTTTATGCCATCCCTCAAGTCAGACCAAGAGCAACAAGACGCGAGGAAACCAGCGATGTCGATCGATTTCGAAATCCCGTCTGAGGCCAAGGCGATCCGCGAGAAGGTCCGCAAATGGGTGCAGGAGGAATGCATCCCCGCGGAGAAGGAACTCGACACCAAGCCGCTCGCTGAGGTGCTCGGCCCGCTCCGCGCCAAGGCCCGGGCGCGCGGCCTGTGGTGCCCGTGGGTGCCGAAGGAATATGGCGGCATGGGCCTCGGCCCGCTCGCCAACGCGCTGGTGCAGATGGAGCTCGGCGAGAGCATGCTGGGCGCACTGTCGATGAACACGCAGGGTCCCGACGACGCCTCGATGATGACGATCCTGGCCCACGGCACGGAATATCAGAAGGAGAAGTTCCTTAAACCCCTGCTCAACGGCGACAAGCGCATCTGCTTCTCGATGACGGAAAAGGCCGCCGGCGCCGACGCCACCGGCATGCAAACCACGGCAGTCAAGGACGGCAACGAGAACTACGTCCTGAACGGCGAGAAGTGGTTTTCCTCCTCCGCCAGCGTGGCCGACATGGCGCTGGTGATGGCCAAGACCGATCCGAACGCGCCACGGCACAAGCAGTATTCGACCTTCATCGTGGAGTTGCCGAATCCCGGCTACAAGATCAAGCGCAACGTCGCCAACATGGCGATCGAGGGGCCGCATGACGATGTGCTCCACGGCGGGCACTCCGAGATCGAGATCAGGGATCTGAAGGTGCCGGCCGACAACCTGCTCGGCGGTGAAGGCAATGGTTTCGCCATGGGCCAGCACCGCCTCGCCTACGGCCGGCTACGGCACGGCATGCACAACGTCGCCAAGGCGCAACGCGCGCTCGACATGGCAGTCGCCCATGTCACCAAGCGCTCGACCTTCGGCAAATTGCTCGCCGACCGGCAGGCGGTGCAGTTCATGCTCGCCGATTGCGCCAGCGAACTCTACATTGGCCGCCTGATGCTGCTGCACATCGCCTACAAGGCGGAAAAAGGCCTCGACATCCAGCAGGAGAACTCGATCGCAAAGATCTTCCATGCGCACATGGTGCACAAGGTGATCGACACCGCGATCCAGCTCCATGGCGCACTTGGCTTCAGCCAGGATACGCCGCTGGCGAAATGGTACACCCAGGTGCGCTCGCAGCGGCTGGTCGATGGTCCGGATGAAGTACACAAGTGGAAGATCGGCAAGAACGTCATCAAGGCGTTCCGCGAGCACGGCACCACGGCAAGCGCGGCGGGCGGGGATTTGTTGTAGCCATCGTCATTGCGAGCCACCCGGTCGGCGCAAAGCGCCGCCGGATGACAGGCTCCGCGAAGCAATCCACTTCTCCGCGCAGGGATAGATGGATTGCTTCGTCGCTTCGCTCCTCGCAATGACGGAAGCGGTCAGCCCCTCTCCGCCTCCACCGCCTGCCAGGCGATGTCACGACGGCAAAAACCATCCGGCCATTGGATGCGATCGACGGCCTGATAGGCACGCTCTCTCGCCTCAGTGACGGTCTTCCCTATCGCGCAGACGTTCAGCACGCGGCCGCCATTGGCGACAATGCCACCGTCCTTTGCCACCGTACCGGCATGGAAGATTTCGACGCCGTCGATCTTGGCCGCGTCATCGAGTCCATCGATGCGCGTGCCCTTCTTGTAGTCGCCGGGATAACCCTTCGCCGCCATCACCACCGTCAGAGCAGGCTCGGGATACCAACGCAGGTCGAAATGCTTCAGTTCTCCGTCACAGGCGGCCAGAAACGCCGGCACGATGTCCGACATCATTCGCAGCATCAGCACCTGGCACTCGGGGTCGCCAAAGCGGACGTTGTATTCGAACAGTTTTGGCCCCTGCTCGGTCAGCATTACGCCGGCGTAGAGCACGCCGCGAAACGGCATGCCGCGCTTCTTCATCCCCGCAACCGTCGGCAGGATGATCCGCGCCATGATCTGGTCGTGAATTTCAGGCGTCACGAACGGCGTCGGCGAATAGGCGCCCATGCCGCCGGTGTTCGGCCCCTCGTCGTGATCGAACACCCGCTTGTGGTCCTGCGCCGAAGCGAGCGGGATCGCGGTCTCGCCGTCGCACAGCGCGAAGAAGCTGATCTCGCGGCCGGCGAGGAATTCCTCGATCACGACTTCCGTTCCCGCCGCACCGAACGCACCGTCGAACATCATGGCGATGGCAGCTTCCGCCTCAGCCAAAGTCTTCGCTACCACGACGCCCTTGCCGGCGGCCAACCCATCGGCCTTGACCACGATCGGCGCGCCCTGCGTGCGCACATAGGCGAGAGCGTCGGCCGCATTGTCAAAACGACGATAGGCGCCAGTCGGAATATCGAATTCGCGGCACAGGTCCTTCGTAAATCCCTTGGAGCCCTCGAGTTGCGCCGCCTGCCTGCTTGGACCGAACGCCTTGATGCCGGCTTTCGCGAGATCGTCGACGATCCCGGCGGCAAGCGGCGTCTCCGGGCCGACCACGACGAGATCCACGGCGTTCGTTTTGCAGAACTCGATCACCGCGCCATGATTCGCCACGTCGAGCGCGACGCATTCAGCTTCGCGCGCGATGCCGGCATTGCCCGGCGCACACCACAATTTGGTCAGCAGCGGGGAAGCGGCGATCTTCCACGCCAGAGCGTGTTCGCGGCCGCCGGAACCGAGCAGGAGAATGTTCATTCGGAGTGCAGCCAAGTGGAGGGGTTGCCGGCCATTGCGCGACGGTTTAGCACGGCAGGAGCCCGCCGCAACAACGTGTCCATTCCCGTGTGGATATGTGCCCTGGCTCCCCCAACATGGCCTCGGCACCTTGCGGAAGCGCCGGAAAAGGCCGATTCTACGCCCTGATATGCCAGCAGATAACCTGATCAACGCGCCCGAATTCACCGTCTCGGAACTCTCCTCCGCGCTGAAGCGGACGGTCGAGGACCGCTTTGGCCATGTCCGCGTCCGCGGCGAAATCTCCGGTTTCCGCGGGCCGCATTCCTCGGGTCATTGCTATTTCGCGCTGAAGGACGAGAGCGCCAAGATCGAGGCGGTGATCTGGAAGTTCGCCCATGCCCGGATGCGCTTCAAGCCGCAGGAGGGGCTTGAGGTCATCGCCACCGGCAAGCTCACGACTTATCCAAACTCCTCGAAATATCAGATCGTCATCGACTCGCTGGAGCCTGCCGGCATCGGCGCGCTGATGGCGCTGATGGAGGAGCGCAAGCGGAAGCTGGCCGCCGAGGGCCTGTTCGACGAGGCGCGCAAGCAATTGCTGCCGTGGCTGCCGGAAGTGATCGGGGTCGTCACCTCGCCGACGGGCGCGGTTATCGAGACATCCTGCATCGGCTGCAGGACCGTTTTCCCCGCCGCGTGCTGGTATGGCCGGTGAAGGTGCAGGGCGACGGCTCGGCCGAGCAGGTTGCGGCGGCCATCCGCGGCTTCAACGCGCTACCCGAGACCGGACGAATCCCGCGGCCCGATCTCCTCATCGTCGCGCGCGGCGGCGGCTCGCTGGAGGATCTGTGGTCGTTCAACGAGGAGATCGTGGTTCGCGCTGCCGCCGACAGCACGATCCCGCTGATCTCGGCCGTTGGCCACGAGACCGATATCACGCTGATCGATTTCGCCGCCGACAAGCGCGCGCCGACGCCGACGGCGGCGGCCGAAATGGCCGTTCCCGTGCGCAGCGAATTGTTCGCCGAGGTGGAAAGCCTGGCGCGCCGCACCATGGTGTGCTGGCAGCGCGGCCAGGAGAGCCGCCGCAACGAATTGCGCGCCGCCGCCCGCGCGCTGCCGAGCTTGAGCGAACTGCTCGCGATCCCCAGGCAGCGGCTGGATCACCTCGGCGCCGCCCTGCCCCGCGCATTGAAGGCCAATACGCACGCCCATCACCGCCGCTTTTCGCATCTCAGCGCCGGCCTGACGCTAAAGGTGCTGCGCGGACAGGTCGCGCAGGCCAGCCATCGTCTTACGGTGTCGGGCGAGCGGATCAGGCTGTCCGCCCGCGCCCTGCTGCGCAACCGGCGCGACCGTTTTGCCGGGCTGGAGGTCAGGCTCAAGGCATCAAAACTCTCCAACGCCCAGGCCCAACGCAACGCCATCGCACGCGACCGCGAACGGACGCAACGGCTGGCCGAGCGCGCCCGCCGCGCGCTTGAGACCACGATGCAGCGGCTCGACGCCCGGGTCGCCCATAGCGGGCAGTTATTGTCGGCGCTGTCCTATCGCGGCGTGCTCGCACGCGGCTTTGCGCTGGTGCGCGACGAGCACGGCCACGCCGTCCATGCCGCCGCCGCGGTCGGGCCGAGCGCACGTCTCTCAGTCGAATTCGCCGACGGCCGCGTGGGCGTCACCGCGGATGCCGATCGCCCGGCCGCGACAACCACCACCACCGGTCCTGCCAAACCGGCTCCGCGCGAGACGAAGCCCGCCGCGCCGAAGCGCGTGCCAAAGCCGGTCGATCAGGGAAGCCTGTTTTAGCGCGCCAGCCACTCCGTGACGCGCTGTTGCGCATCCTTGCGCGCATCCGCATCAGTGCCGATATGGCCGTGTTCGGGCAATGCCGCGTCGGCGCCCGCGATCGCCCTCAGCGGAAGGTTGGCGCGGTCGAAATCGTGAGCCGCCCCGGGATAGACCACGATTCGCGCCAGCGCGCTGCGGCCGCGGGCACCCTCCACCATCTGGCGGCAAGCCTGTGGCGAACTGATGTCGTCCTTCGCGCCAATCAACAGCAGCGTCGGCACCCGCGTGCTCCAGCCGAGGCCGGAGGAGATCCGGCAGTCCGGATAGAACGCGATGGCCGAGCGGAAATCCGGGTCAGTCCCGCGCGAAGATGATTGCGGGCGTACCGCCCACAGCACCGCGCTGGCGCCGTTGGCCCATCCAATCAGGCTGATGCGGTCACGCGCGACCCAGGGCTGCTGCAACAGCCATTGCCGCGACGCGTTGACATCGGCCACCCGCTCGCGGCGGGCAAGCACGCGGCGCTCGTTGACGCGGCATTGCGGGTCGAGCTCGCGCGAACCGTAACTGTCCGGCAACAGCACGGCATGGCCGGACTTCAGGAGCTGTTCCGCCCAGTCACGGTAGCGCGGCAGCACCGGCTCGGATTGCCCGCTCAATCCACCGCAGCCATGCAGCGCTATAACCGTGGGAAATGGGCCGTCACCATCAGGCTTATAGAGCTGCGCGTGCAGGGTCAGTCCGGTCGCCGGGATATCGACCTGGCGCGGGGCCGGCAACGGCGCGGCGCCGGCCGTGCAGGCCGCAGCAAGGAGCGTCAGGAATAGCGTTGCTGACAACAGGCGCATCGGTCTCCGTCGGATCGGTATGACGCTGCGGGCGCGATGAAATTCACGCTATCATGCAGGGGACGCAAAATCATCACAAGTAGGTCAGTTTGCGGGGCGGACAGTACGACCTATTTATGATAGATCGAATCCGGGAAATACACTTAAGGCCAGCCTGCGGGCCGGCCCATCGGAGAGTTTGACGGTGCTCAATAAGTTCGGCCCCTCGGGCCATGGCGAAGCGCAGGTGCAATATCTGGACGGCGATTTCCGTGTGATCTCGCCCGGAACCTATGTGCGCTGCGCCGTCACCGACGTGCGGATTCCGCTCGACGAATTGAAGTACTGGAGCGTCGATCTGCAGGAGGCCTATTCGGTTCCGGGCGCCGTGCTGCAGCGGCACTTTCCCGGCGCGCTGAAGACGCAGGGCTAAGATCGCTTCTCGCGCGCCTTGAATAGCCGGTCGGCGACGAATTTTCGCAGGCGCGCAGGATCGTCGAACTCCAGCGTTACCGCGAACGGCACGATGTGCTGCCGATCGCGCAGCCGCGCCAGATCCTTTTCCGTCGTCACCAATGTCAGCCCGTCGCGCTCGGCCTCGGTAACCAAGCCTTCGATCTCAGTCTGCGAATACGGATGATGATCGGCGAAGGCCTGCTGCCTGACGACATTGATGCCGCTTGAGCGCAGCGTGTTGAAGAATCGCACGGGATCGCCGATGCCGGCAAATGCCAGCACGCGCTTGCCCCGAAGCGCGGCGACCGGCGCGTCATCCGGCTTCAGATGCGCGCGCAGTACCGGCTTGCCCTGTGCGGCAATCTCGGCGGCCACCGGCTCGGCAGCGCTGCCGTTGCCGACAATGATCAGCGCGTCGGTGCGCGCCAGTTGCGGCCGCAGCGGCGCGCGCAGCGGGCCGGCGGGAAACACCTGCCCGTTGCCAAGTCCGCGTTCGCTGTCGATCACGATCAGGGAGGCGTCCTTGACAATCGACGGATTCTGGAAACCGTCGTCCATCAGGATCACGGTCGCGCCTTGCGAGCGCGCCAGCGGCACGCCCTCGGCGCGTTTGCGCGACACCACGACCGGCAGATGGCCTGCCAGCATCAGCGGTTCGTCGCCGACATCGGCCGCCGCATGCCGCTCAGGATCGACCCGGACCGGCCCGCGCAATTCGCCACCATAGCCGCGGCTCAGCACGACCGGCGTCTCGCCGAGGCCGCGCATGAGCTTCGCCAGCGCCAGCACGGTCGGCGTCTTGCCGGCGCCGCCGACGTTGTAATTGCCGACGCAGAGCACTGGAATGCCGGCATTCAATCCCTTGCGCTGCAGGCGCTGTGCGGCGATGGCGCCATAGAGCGCGGCGAGCGGTTTCAACAGATGCGAGTTGAGCGAGGACGGGCCGTGCCAGAAGCCCGGCTCACGCATTGCCGGTTCCCATCTCGATCCGCAACTGCAGCAGATACGGCTCGAGCGCAGAGAGCGTTCGCTCCAGCGCGCCGCCGAGCTGACCGACCACGCGCTCGGATGCGGTGAGCACGGCTTCGCGCGCCCTGGGATCGGCGAGCATCTGCCCGAACTGCTTGACCAGCGCTTCCTGCGTATCGGCCCGCCGCGCACCGCCGGCTGAATCGAGGGCTTCATAGACGTCGGTGAAGTTGAAGACGTGAGGGCCGTGGACGATCGAGGCGCCGAGCTTGATCGCCTCGATCGGATTCTGCCCGCCATGCTCGACCAGCGATCCGCCCATGAACACGATCGGCGCAAGCCTGTAGAACAGTCCCAGTTCGCCCATGGTGTCGGCGACATAGATGTCGGTCGTGGCGGTAGGTAAGTCCTCATGCGAGCGCAAAGTCGGATTGAGGCCGGAAGCTGCGATCATGCGCGCGATGGCCTCGCCGCGATCGGGGTGCCGCGGCACGATCACCGTCAGCAGCCCCGGGAAGAATCCGGCGAGCGTCCGGTGGGTTGCCGTCACGATTTCTTCTTCGCCCGGATGCGTGGAGGCCGCGACCACCACCGGGCGGCCGCGCGTCATCGACATCAGCATATCCAGCTTGTCGGCGTCGGCCGGCGGCGCGGGAACGTCGAGCTTGAGATTTCCCGTGACCATGACGTTGCGGCTGCCCAGCGCGGCAAACCGATCCGCATCGGTCTGCGACTGCGCCAGGCAGATGTCGAACTTGTCGAGCAGCGCCGAAATGGTGCCGGCAACCCGGCGCCAGCGCGGAAACGAGCGCTGCGACATCCGTCCATTGATCAGCACCATCGGCAGCCGCCGCGCGGCACTCGACAGGATCAGGTTCGGCCACAGATCGGACTCGATGAACAGCGCCAGCGACGGACGCCAATGATCGAGGAATCGCGCGACGTAGCGCGGCGAGTCGTAGGGGACATATTGATGGATGACGTCAGGGGGAACCGCTTGGCGACGATCGCAGCCGAAGTCACCGTGCCCGACGTCAGGAGGATGCGCAGGTCCAAGGCCCGCAGCCGCTCGATCAGCGCAGCCGCCGCCAGCACTTCGCCGACGCTGGCGCCGTGAATCCACACCAGAGGCCCTGCGGGGCGAACATCGGCGCTCATGCCGCGGCGTTCGCCGACCCGCGCCGGGTCTTCCTTGCCGAGCTTCAAGCGCCGGTTGATGACGGCAGGCGACAACGGAACCATCACGGAGGACAGTTTCCGGTAGACGCGCAACGTCATCGGCAGTGGATCAGCCAAGAGCTGCCTCCGGACGCCCGACAGCCGCGTAGGCGCGTCGAGTCGCTTCGTTCAGCAAAGCTTCTACCTGAAGGCGCAGCTTTTCCATAGTCTCGGAGTCGGCGTCCGGCGGCACGTATATATGTTCAATGCCTACCACGGCACCGCGCCCGAATGGCAAATTGATGGTGGTGGAGTCCCAGTTTTTCAACCGGATGAACCGGCTGGTCACCATCGCAAAGGGCATGATCGGCCGGCCAGACTCCCGCGCCAGCATGATAATGCCAAGCCCGACCACCCGCGCGCGCTTCGGCACGTCGGCGGTGGTAGCGACGTTCCATTTGTCTTCCAGCGCCTGCAGCATCTCGCGGAACGCGCCGACGCCGCCCTTGCGGTGGAAGGCGCCACTGTGATCGCCGGAGCCCCTGATGGTTCCGATGCCGAGCCGCTCGGCGGCGATGGCGTTGAACTCGCCGTCGCGGTGTCGCGAGATCAGGACCTTGGCGCGGTGGCTCTCCTTGGTCTTGATGAACGGCGTCATGAAATGCTGGCCGTGCCAGAACGCGAAGATCGCCGGCATCTCCGGCTCGACGATGTCGTAGATGTTGGCGGGGTCGTAGCTGAAGCGGTTGGTCAGCCAAACCAGCCGCAAATATTCGGCCGCAAGCACACCCAGCGCGCGCTGAACCCAGGTGCTGCGCAGCAAATCGCGAAGGAGGCGTTTCAACTGGAGGACTTCGTTTCTTGACCTGGGTCGAGCAGCCGGTGGAGGTGAACCACGAAGTAGCGCATGTGGGCGTTGTCCACGGTCTGCTGCGCCTTCGCCTTCCAGGCCGCGTAAGCGGATGCGTAATTGGGGTAGACGCCGACGATGTCGACCTGGTCGAGGTCCTTGAACGTGACGTGTTCGAGATCGGTCAACTCGCCGCCGATGACGAGGTGCAGCAATTGCTGCGGGGCACTATCTGGCATGATGGTCTTTCCTAACGAGGTGCCCGGCGAGCAAGATCGACAATGTGAATCGCGGTATGAACGGGATGATTTGTGGCACGGAATTCGACCGATTCAGGGCAGCCGACGATCCCGGAAATGCTCGACAATGCGCGCATGCCGATCGTGTCCCGCCGCTACAAGCACCCCGTGCACCACCTCCCGGCGATTATACTCAATCGCATCCCCCGAGAGCGCGGTCATTCTACCATTCGCTTCCTGCACGATCAAATTCGCCGCGGCAAGATCCCAATCGCGGCTCTGGCCGCCTGCAAAAGCGGCATCGAGACTGCCATCGGCGACCCGGCACAGCCGCAGCGCCAGCGATCCGATCTCGCGGATGCAGCGTGATGTCGTCCGGTGACGAACTCAGCCGCTGCACCAGCGGCTTTGGGCCGGCCATGCGGGAAAAATCGAGCTCCGTTCCTGCGGATGCACGGACCCGCTTTTCGTTCAGCATGGTGCCCGTGCCGCGCATTGCGAAGAAGAATTCGTCGCTGGCGGGCGCGAACACCGCCGCCAGTACCGGCGTTGAACCCGAAACCAGCGCCACGCTCACGCACCAGTCTTCACGATGCGCGAGATAGGCACGGGTACCGTCGATCGGATCGACGATCCAGACCAGTTCCTTGCCGAGCCGCGTGTCGTCATCGACGCTTTCCTCGGACAGCCAGCCATAATCCGGCGTCGCCGCGCGCAGCCGCCGTTCGACGAGGTCGTTGACGGCGATATCGGCCTCGGAAACCGGCGAGGAAGCGCCTTTGGTCCAGTTCTTCAATTCGGTGCGAAACAGCGACAGAGCCAGCGCGCCAGCCTCGCGCACGGTGTCCTTCAGCAGCGCGGCATCACGCGCCCAGATCCGGTCGGCGGTATCAGCGTCCGCCAAGCGTCAGGCCCTCGATGCGCAGCGTCGGCGCGTTGACGCCGTAGCGGAATTCCAGGTCGTTGGCCGGAACGAGCGACTTGAACATCGCCAACAGGTGGCCGGCGATCGTCACCTCGCTGACGGGGTAAGTGAGCTCGCCGTTCTCGATCCAGAAGCCGGAGGCGCCGCGGCTGTAATCGCCGGTCACGCCGTTGACGCCGGAGCCGATCAGGTCGGTGACGTAAAAGCCCTGCTTGATGTCGGAGATCAGTTCCTTCGGCGTCATCGCGCCGGGTTCGAGATGCAGATTGTACGACCCCGGCGACGGCGACGAGGAGACGCCGCGATGGGCATGTCCGGTCGTGACCATCCCGAGCTCGCGCGCGGTGGCGCAGTCCAGCAGCCAGGTGGTCAGCACGCCCTCATCGATGAGCGCGAGCTTCTTCACTCTGACGCCCTCGGCGTCAAAAGTCTGCGAGCGCAATCCGCGCACGCGTAAGGGGTCGTCGATGATGCGGATGTTCTTCGAAAACAACTGCTCGCCGAGCTTGTCCTTGAGGAAGCTGGTCTTGCGCGCAATCGAAGCGCCGTTGATGGCGCCGACGAGATGACCGACCAGCGACCCCGAGGCCCTGGGATCGTAGACGACCGGCACCTTGCAGGTCTCGACCTTGCGCGGATTGGAACGCGCCACGGTACGCTCGCCTGCCCTGCGGCCGACGCTCTCGGGAGAATCGAGGTCGGACGCATGCGGGGCCGAGGTGAAGTCGTAATCGCGCTCCATGCTGGTGCCTTCGCCGGAGATCGCGGTCACCGAGATGCCGTGGCTGGAGCGCAAATATGAGCCGTGGAAGCCCGTCGAGGTCACCAGCACCATGCCGCCGATGCCGCTCGAGGCAGACGCGCCGCTCGACTTGGTCACGCCCTTGACTGCCAGAGCTGCGGCTTCCGCTTCGCAGGCACGCCGCTCCAGTTCGCTCGTGGTCGGAATATTGCGGTCGAGCAGATCGAGCTCGGCGAACTCGCGCGCGAGCAGCGAGGGATCGGCGAGACCGACATATTTGTCGTCGGGCGCGACACGGGCCATTGCGACCGCCCGCTCGGCGAGCCTGGCGACGCCATCGCCGGAAATATCGTTGGTCGAGACCACCGCCTGGCGTTGGCCGACCAGCACGCGCAATCCGACGTCGTCGCCTTCGGAACGCTCGGATTCTTCGACCCGGCCATCGCGCACCTCGACGCCTTGCGAAACCCCGCGCACCGCGACCGCGTCGGCGGCATCCGCGCCGGCACGCTTGGCGGCCTCGACCAGCCGCTGCGCCAGCACCGAGAGCGCCGATTGATCGAACAGGTCGGAAGTTGCGGGAGCCTTCGAAAGCGGCGAAGCCGTGGATGGTGAAGAGTTCACAAACAAAATCCCTGACATTGAAGGGGTCGGACGCCGGCCGGCAAGGCCCCTGAGATGTGCCTGATTCACAGGGATTTCAAGCATTTTGCGACGCCAAATACCAAACATTTTCGGCATCTGCGCAAGGTCTCGTCAATCATGTGAGCCAAGGTCTTGTCAATCATGCTGGCGGGTGACGTTGGGTTAACCAGGCTTTTTAAGGCGAAACGGAAATCGCTCGGCTAAGGTCTCGCGTATCGACCGGGAACATAATCCCGGCGGGGAGATGAGAGCCGTGAGGCGTCAAACAGCAACAAGCGGGATCAATCCCGCCGGGTCGAGCCGTTCACTGCGGCTCGACCCTCTTTCTCTGCCGCTCAGCTTCCATGCGCACGACACCCGTGCGGACGGCGGCGTGCGCAGGATCGAACTTCACCGCGAGCGCGTCGTGCTGCACCGTGCCGTCAAGGGCATGCGGATGGCGATCAACGTCCGCGTCAGCGATTTTCTCGGCGTTGCGCTGCGTGGTCTCGACGACGACGCACAGATGCTGGTGCTGGCGCATCGCGACCCGTCCCTGAACATTCCTTTGTGTGAGCTCCGACGACGAGGAGATCGCCTCCGCCTGGCAGATGTGGAGCGACATCTTCGCGCTGCCGCTGTTGGCGGAAGAGAGCAGCCGCGACCCGGCCGCCCGCCGCCGCCGCCACAACGCCATCCGCGCCCGCCGCCCGAAATTCCTGGTGCGCCGCCGGCTCGGCAATCTCGGCAACACCGAGACCGTTCATCACGACGAGCGCGAGATCATCGCGCGGGATTAACCTCGTCATCGCTCCTGCAGGATGAGTGAGGCGCTCCTCATCGCTGTCGTCCCTGCGGAACGCAGGGACCCATACTCCGCGGCAGCAATTATTGAGCGCGCGGGTCGACGATCTTCTTCAACAACGAAAGCCTGTGGTTATGGGTCCCTGCTCCCGTGCGCAATTGCGCACTAGGCAGGGACGACGAAGGATACACTACGCGCGCATCACTGCGTCCACGAGCAATCCCGCAAACAGCAATAGCCCCGCGTCGCGATTCGACTTGAACAGGCGGAGGCACAGTGCAGGGGCGCTTATGTCGAGCGTCCTTACCTGCCAGGCCAGATGCGCGGCAAACGCGATCAGGCCGATCCATGCCGGCCAGCGTGCGCCGCCTCAGCACCAGCGCGACGCCAATGAGCACCACCGCGAGCGAATAAAGCACCGCGAGCGCCCGATGGGTGCGCGCACCGAACAGGCGCGCCGTCGACTTGATGCCGATCAGCGCGTCGTCCTCGGTGTCCTGATGGGCGTAGATCGTGTCGTAGCCGATCACCCAGGCGATCGAGCCGGCGTAGAGCACGAGCGCGGTGAGATCGATGCGGCCGAGCGTGACCGCGAACCCCATCAGCGCCCCCCAGGAGAACGCCAGCCCCAGCACGACCTGCGGCCACCAGGTGATGCGTTTCATGAAGGGATAGACCGCGACGATAACGAGCGAGGCGACACCGGTCAGGATTGCAAAGCGGTTGAACTGCAAGAGCACCGCAAGCCCGATCAGCGCCTGCAGGACCAAAAAGGCGAACGCCTGCGCCACGCTGATCTGGCCCGCGGGCAGCGGCCGCGACCGCGTGCGCTCGACGCTGGCGTCGAGGTCGCGGTCGGTGATGTCGTTCCAGGCGCAGCCGGCGCCGCGCATGACGAAGGCGCCGATGAAGAACAGCGCGATCACGAGCGGCAATTGCGAGATGTCGCGCGCGACGCCGGCGGCCAGCGCCGCCGACCACCCGCACGGCATCAACAACAGCCACGAGCCGATCGGACGGTCGTAACGGGAAAGCCGCAAGTAAGGCCGCGACCAGGGCGGCGCACGCGTGTCGACCCAGTTGCCGGTCGCATCGGCAACGCGGGTAGACGCGTCGCTCATCGGATCGCGGTCATCGCTGGAGAACGTTGCCGTTCAGCGTATCGAAGGTGCTGCCGCCCTTCCTGACCGTCTGCGCCTCGGGGAGCGCTGCGGAGGAGCCGAGCACCTCGCTCAGGCTCGGGCCGGCCGGTCGCTGCGTCCGCGCCTGTTCCGCCACCCCGCAAACCTGCTTCTGCATCTTCTCGGTGTTCTTGTGGCCGTTCCTGAGCTGGTCGGCGATCTGCGGCGGAATTCCGCACTTGGCCGAGTTGGTCTGGACATACTCGATCATCTTCAATTCGGCCTTGCCGAAATTTCCGATCAGCTTGCAGGCCTCATCCGGTGGCGCCTTGCGGTCGCTCGCGGCCTTGATCAGCTTGCCGCGCCGCTCGGCTTCCTCGCGCAGCGGGACAAAGCCCTGCATGCAGGCGTCCGCCGAACCGCTGGCCTGTGGCGGCGGGCCGCTGAATCCTCTGGAAACCGGGGCAGCGCCCTGCGACGGAAACGGCGAGGGTGCGCCGACCGCGGCCGATGGCGCCGCGCCATTCACCGGCGGAAACGGCGAATTCGCAGGCGCGGCGCTCTGGTTCGGCAACGGCGCCGGGAACGCGCCCTGCGCGAAGGCTTGGCCCGCGTGAACGGTCACGACGGCAGCGGTCAGCGGCACAATCAGGCGGCGGATCATCAAGGCGGTATCTCCGGCTAGGTCCAGGCAACCCCAGCGTCTTCGAAAACGAAGCGGATTTGCGGTGGGCACTTTTTACGATTCCTGCCGACGCTTAACAACCCGTTGATTGGGGCAGCAGCGCGGCGCAAGGGCGCCCCGGAAGTTAAAAATAGCGTCCGGATTCTAGCGCTTTAGGCTAAAAACGGCGCGGACACGGAATATTACGGATGCCTGACCTCGATTTTCGCGCCCCGCGCCTGTTCGTCGACGCCCCTTGCGGGAGGGCGAAAGAATCGCGCTGGAGCGCAACCAGAGCAATTATCTGGGCAATGTGCTTAGGCTCGCGGCCGGCGAAACCATTTTGGTGTTCAACGGCCGCGACGGCGAGTGGCAGGCAGCAATCGAGGGCCGCAAGCGGCCCGATGGCTTGAGCATCGTCGCGCAGACGCGGCCGCAGGACCGCCTGCCCGACATCGCCTATGTCTTTGCGCCGCTGAAACACGCGCGCCTCGACTACATGGTGCAGAAGGCGGTCGAGATGGGAGCCTCAAGCCTGCAGCCGGTGCTGACGCGGCATACCCAGGTCTCGCGGGTGAACGGCGAGCGGATGCGCGCCAACGTCATCGAGGCCGCCGAGCAATGCGGAATCCTGAGCCTTGCGCACGTTGCCGAGCCGATCGCGCTCGACCGCTTTCTCGACAAGCGCGAAGCCAGCCGCCTGCTGGTGTTCTGCGACGAGGCGGCTGACATCGGCAATCCCATCGAGGCGCTGCAACAGGGGTTAACCGCGGCTGAGGGGATCGACGTTCTGATCGGCCCCGAGGGCGGATTTGCCGAGCAAGAGCGGGCGCTCTTGCTGCGGCAGCCCAGGAGGCTGCGGCTGTCTCTGGGGCCACGCATCCTGCGCGCGGATACCGCTGGTGTCGCCGCGCTGACCCTGGTGCAGGCCACGCTCGGCGACTGGCAGGGGCCGGGATAGCCGGTGGAGGGCCAACCGGGCGAGACATCGCCCATTAATTCAGTTGGCCAATCCCTGTCGAAACGCCGCCCCGGCCATGCTAAGGCCTGCGCCAATGAGCCGCCCGGAACCCCCGGGGACCCCAAACGAACCCTGGAACCCGGTTTTTCCGGATATTTGGACGCAAAATGACCGCGACCGCTGCCGTCAGAGGTGCTGCCGGGTCCGCCGCCTGGGCGGACGCGCTGCTATTGTCGTTTGCACAAGGCGGCTACGTCCAAGCTCACCCGGATATCCTGCAGCCGGCGGAGCCATTCCTCGATCTCTCCGGCGAGGACATCCGCAAGAGCCTGTACCTGACCACCGACCCCTCCGGCGAGGAACTCGCCTGCGCCCCGACCTCACCATTCCGGTGGCGCGGGACTATCTCGCCTCGGGACGCGCCGGCCAGCCGGCGGGCTTCAGCTATCTCGGGCCGGTGTTCCGCTATCGCGGCGGCCGTCCCAGCGAATTTTTGCAGGCCGGCATCGAGTCCTTCGGCCGGCAGGACCGCGCCGCGGCGGATGCCGAAATGCTGGCGCTGGCGCTGGGAGCGACCTCGGCGTTCGGATTGAAGGATGTCGAAATCCGCACCGGCGACGTCGCGCTGTTCACCGCGCTGATCGACGCGCTCGATCTCTATCCGGTGTGGCGGCGGCGGCTGATCAAGGATTTCAACCGCAAGGTCAGCCTCGCCGAGGACATCGAACGGCTGACGCTTGCGACTGCGCGCGGCCGCAACGAATATGAGGGCGTGCTGGCGGCGCTCGCCGGCTCCGATCGCAAGGCGGCGCTGGCGCTGGTCACTGACCTGATGTCGATCGCCGGCACCACCAATGTCGGCGGACGCACGGTTGACGAAATCGCCGATCGGTTCCTCGAACAATCGACGCTGAAGGGCGGCGCACTGCCGCGCGACGCGCTCGATACCATCAAGCGCTTCCTGGCGATTGCCGGCGATCCCGATGAATCGGTGGCGCAACTGCGCGCGCTGGCATCAGATGCCAAGCTCGATCTGACCGCGGCGATCGACCAGCTCGAAAGCCGCGTCGGCTTCATGGCCGCGCGCGGCATCGACACCAAGCTGACGCGCTTCTCCACCTCGTTCGGGCGCGGGCTCGATTATTACACCGGCTTTGAATTCGAACTGCATGCCAGGGGTAATGACGTCGAGCCGCTGGTTGCTGGCGGGCGCTACGATGGCCTGATGACGCAACTCGGCTCGGCCTCGCCGATCCCAGCGGTCGGATTCTCGGTGTGGATCGAAGCGCTGACGCAGCTCGGCCAGTCCAACGCGCAAGGGAGCGCCGCATGACCGTTCCCTTCGTCCTCGCCGTTCCCTCCAAAGGCCGCCTGCAGGAAAATACCGAGGCATTTTTCACGCGCGCGGGGCTTGCGCTGGCAAAACCGCGCGGCGCGCGCGACTATCGCGGCACCCTTACAGGCCTCGACAATGTCGAGATCGCCTATCTCTCAGCGAGCGAAATCGCTTCGCAGCTCGCGCGCGGCATGGTGCATCTCGGAGTCACCGGCGAGGATCTGTTGCGCGAAAGCATCCCCGATGCCGACAAACGCGTGCTGCTGATCGACAGCCTAGGCTTCGGCAGCGCCAATGTCGTCGTCGCCGTGCCGCAGGCCTGGATCGACGTCCGCACCATGGCCGATCTCGACGACGTCACAACCGGCTTCCGCGCCCAGCATAACCGGCGGATGCGGATCGCGACCAAGTACATCAACCTGACGCGCAACTTCTTCGCCGCTCACGGCGTGGTCGACTATCGCATCGTCGAAAGCGCCGGCGCCACCGAAGGCGCGCCCGCCGTCGGCACCGCCGAGATGATCGTCGACATCACGACGACAGGCGCGACGCTCGCCGCCAACGGGCTGAAGGTGCTCGACGACGGCGTGATTTTGCGTAGCCAGGCCAACCTCGTGGCCTCCCGCGATGCCGACTGGTCGGCTGAAGCCCGCGAGACCGCGCGCGTCATCCTCGATCACATCGCAGCTCGAGCCCGGGCCAGCAAATATCGCGAGGTGCGCACCCGTTTCGCCGGCTGCAACGAGGCGTTGCTTAACGAGGCGCATAACCGCTTTGGTGTGGTGGCGCCGTTCGGCGGGCCTACCTCGTCCGGCATGCTCACGCTGCACTGCCCGCCGATGCATCTTTACGCGCTTGGCAGTTTCCTGCGCGAGCACGGCGCCGACACGGTCTCGATTGCCTCGCTCGACTATGTGCTCGACCGCGAAAACCCGCTATTTGCCAGGCTTGAGACGTTCCTGCGGCAATAAGGCTGCCGTTTCGTTCATCGTTGCGACAGCTACCGGCGGGTAGCATATACGGTTGATTAATCTGGGACCTGATCGATGACGCTCGGCTCTGACGTTTCCCGCCTGACGACGACCGCAGCCAGCGCGGCGGCGAAAGGCTTGTCGATTGTCCTGCCGCTGTACAACGAGGCGGCAGGGCTCGCTTTGCTGCACGAGCGATTGATCGGGCTCGCCAAGACGCTGAAGGCGCGCTACGGCCTCGTATGCGAAGTGGTCTATGTCGACGACGGCAGCGCCGACAACACACTGGCGATCGCGCGTTCGCTTGCCGCCGATGCGCTCGACGTACAGGTCGTCTCGCTATCGCGCAATTTCGGCAAGGAGGCGGCGCTGATGGCGGGGCTCGACCATGCCCGCCGCGGCGCCATCCTGTTCATGGATGGCGATGGCCAACATCCGCCGAGCCTGGTCGAAAAGCTCGTCGCGCACTGGATCGATGACGGCTACGACGTCGTCTACACGGCGAAGGCGCATCGCGACAATGAATCGTTCCTGCGCCGCCAGGCCGTGCGTGGCTTCTACGCGCTGATCAATTGGGGCGCGCGGCAGAAGATCCCCGAGGACGCCGGCGACTTTCGCCTGCTGTCGCCGCGTGCGGCGGCCGCGCTGCGGCAGCTTCCGGAGCGCAACCGCTTCTTCAAGGGCCTGTCGAACTGGATCGGTTTCCGCCAGATCCGCGTCGACTACGAGCCGGCGCCGCGCGCGCACGGCGTCACCACGTTCAGCCCGGGCCGGCTGATCGGCCTGTCGATCGAGGGATTGACCTCGTTCTCGGTCGCGCCGCTGCGCTTTGCCAGCCTGCTCGGCGTGCTGCTCGCCATCAGCGCCTTCCTGTTCGGCCTCACCATTCTCTGGGAGGTCTGGACCACCGGCAAGCAGGTCCCCGGCTATCCCTCGCTGATGATCGGCATGATGACGATCGGCGGCGTGCAGCTCATCATGATCGGCATTGTCGGCGAATATATCGGCAAGATCCTCTCCGAGCTGAAGGCGCGTCCGATCTACTTCGTCGCCGAGCACAACGAGAAGCGTGCCGATAGCGAGACGGCGGCCAGCGCCACCGAACGGACCGCCGCCGAATGAACGATGCCGCGCCGCTGCGCCGGATCTGGCTATGCGCCGACGATTACGGGCTGGCCGAAGGCGTCAACCGCGCCATCCGCGATTTGATCGGCCGCGGCCGTCTCAATGCTGCCTCGGTGATGGTGGTCGGCGCCGCGATCGGGCGCACCGAAGTCGCCGCATTGCAGGAAGTTGCGGCGGCGAGCCCGCGCTGCGCGATCGGACTGCATGCGACGCTGACTGCGCCGTTTCGCCCGCTGACGATGCACTTCAGGCCGGTCGACGGCGGCTTGTTCCTGCCGTTTCCGAAACTGCTGCGCGCGGGCCTGCTGCGGCGGCTCGATTCCGAAATGATCGAAGACGAACTCGCAGCCCAGCTTGCAGCTTTCAAGGACCTGTTCGGCCGCGCACCCGATTTCGTTGACGGCCATCAGCACGCGCAACTCTTCCTGGGGTACGCGACGCTTTTCTGCGCGCGGTCAAGGAGGCGGCCCCGAGCGCCTGGGTTCGCCAGGGCGGACGCCTCAAGCCGTTGGGCCAACTGCTCGGCGCGCCGAAGGCTCTGGTGCTCGACGTTCTCAGCGCGCAATTTCGCAAGCGCGCCGTTCATGCGAAGATCCCGTTCAACCCCGCCTTCGCCGGCGCCTATGATTTTTCGAAAGAGCCCGATTTCGGCGTGCTGATGGGACAGTTCCTCGAAGGGCTGCCGGAAGGCGGGCTCGTGATGTGCCACCCCGGCTTTGTCGACGAAACGCTCGAGGGCCTCGATCCCCTGACCACCCAGCGCGAGGCGGAACACGCATTTCTGGCAAGCGACCGATTCCCGGCATTGCTGGCGGCTAATAAAGTCACATTGAGTTGACAGATATCTGCGAAAGCCGCTTGGCGTTTTGTCGCATACCAAAATTTAATTCGGTCGCCCACTACTTGCGACACAAAGCCTTCCTTACATCCTTGGGCGCGTCGATCACGATTCGACGCGAGGGAGAGGGCCATGACACCGCAAGAACGCCAACTGATTGACGATCTTTTCGACCGGCTCGCCAGGCTGGAGAGCGCCAAGCGCGATCCGGAGGCCATGTCCGCAATCATGGAGGGCCTGCGCAACGCGCCCAACGCGGTCTATGCGCTGGTGCAAACCGCGCTTGTGCAGGACGAGGCACTGAAGCGCGCCGACATGCGCATCCAGGAATTGGAAGCGGCGGCGGGCCAGCAAACCCAACCCGGCGGCTTCCTCGACTCGATGCGCGACGCGATCTTCGGGCAGAATCAGCAGCACGGCCAAAACCAGGGCTCCGTGCCCAACGTTCGTGCGCCCGACATGGGCGGCCGCCCGACCTGGAACAGCGGCCAAGTGCTGCAGCAGACGCCGCCGCCCGGACAATATAACCAGCCGGCCTACGGCCAGCCCTATGGCGCGCAGCAGCCGCAGCAAGGCGGCGGAGGCGGCTCATTCCTCGGCACGGCGGCGGCAGCCGCAGCCGGCGTGGTCGGCGGATCGCTGTTGCTCAACAGCATTCGAGGGATGATGGGCGGCGGCAATCATCAAGCGTTCGGCGACACGGCGAACCACAGCGGCGGCGTCGAAGACCGCAGGCCGTGGGGCGATCAGTCCGGCGGCGATCTCGCGCGCGAGGCCGGAATCAACGACATCGGGTCGTCGAGCCGACGCGCCGACAACAATGATGACAGTGGTTCGCGGCAGGGATCTTGATCAAGCCTCGCACGACGAGGACAACGACATGGATCATGATGCCGACGGCTTTGACGGCGACGACGGCGGTGACAGCGATTACGCCTGACGCGCGTCGGACCTGAAAAAGAAAAGCGGCCGCCCCCGATCAGGCGGCCGTTTCGATTCCAGTTCGCCGTCGTCCCGGACAAGCGAAGCGCGATCCGGGACCCATACTCCGCGGCTCTGATTGTTTAGCGCGATGGCCGACGACTTTCTTCAGCATCGACGATCGGTGGTTATGGGTCCCTGCGTTCGCAGGGACGACACCGTGTTGTTGCGACACGAAACTAGATCACCACCACTTTCGCGCCGACGCCGACGCGGCCGTAGAGATCGATCACGTCCTCATTGCGCATGCGGATGCAGCCGGACGAGACATTGGTGCCGATGGTCCAGGGCTCGTTGGAGCCGTGGATGCGATAGAGCGACGACCCCAGATACATCGCGCGCGCGCCGAGCGGATTTTGCGGGCCGCCTTCCATGTGCCGCGGCAGATCGGGGCGGCGCGCCAGCATTTCCGGTGGTGGCGTCCAGGCCGGCCATTCCTTCTTCGCCGAGATCGTCTTGACGCCCGACCAGGTGAAGCCAGGACGGCCGACGCCAACGCCGTAGCGCAGCGCCTTGCCGTCGCCCTGCACCAGGAACAGGAACTTGTTCGGGGTGTCGATCACGATGGTGCCCGGGCTTTCCTTGCCGTGATAGTCGACCACCTGCTTTTCATATTTCGGATCGATCCGGTGCTGCGCGGGGTCGAATGCTTCGTCCTCCTCGCGCCGCATCGACTGCTGCGGATCCATCGGCGGCAGCAACGCGCGCCGCCCGCCATAGCCATAATCCGGCTGCTGCTGATAGGCCGGCGCTTGTTGGTAGCGCCCGCCCTGCGGCGCATCGCCGAACAGGAATTCGATGAAGCCGCCGCCCATGTTGGAGCGTTCGGCAGAAGCCATGCGCACCGGCGCCGGTTGGCGGGCGTAGATCACGGTGGGATCAGTTGATGAGGAGGCGTCGATCGCTGCAGCCTCACTGGCGAAGCAAAGGCAAGACACGCTCGCGAAGAGCGCAACAAGGATTTTTCCGGACATCGACGTACTCTGTACTGTTCGTCACTGTGAGGGGCGGCTGGGCAATGGCGCGATGAACGCCGCTGCGCGATCAATACAGATCAAAACCTAATCGGTTTGGTAAACAGAAGCCGCGTTTCGATTCACCACGTCGGCAAGCGCGCCCGGATTTGTCCGGTAGCGTTTATTTTGCGTGAACGCGGGCCCCTCATGGTTAATCAGTGGTGTGCGGCGGCGGGCAAAGCGCCAACGCGCGATATTGCGCCGTGAACCTGACGTTAAATCGCCATGGTTTAAAACACGCGGGCAATGAAGGGGTGGGAAAAACTCATGTCGGTAAATCGCAAACGTTTTCGTATCGAAGCCATTCTGGGCGATGCGCCAATTGTCATGCCTACAGAAGGCGGCGAGATCGGCCCGATGCATCGCGAGATCATGGCCGAGCTGCGCGCGATCCGGTCACAGATGGCCGGCTTCGGCCACGCCCGCGCCGCTTCGACCGAGAGCGCGGACATTATCCGCGAAGTCGCCGAGTCCCACGCGCTTCTGGAAACCTATCGCGCGCAGATCGAGCAGTGCGAGAAGCTGAAGGTCGAGCTCGACCTCATTCACGACGCCATCAACCGCACCAAGCGCGAAATCGCCACCCTGCACGGCAAGAGCTTTGACGGCCAGGAAATGGCCAAGGTGAACGGCGAGCTCGGCGCCGTCGTCGGCGGTACCGAACAGGCCACCCAGCAGATTCTGGAAGCCACCGAAGCGATCGACCAGGCGGCGACCGCGCTTTCCAAGAACATTTCTCCGGACCAGCAGAAGCTGCTCAGCGAAGATATCCAGGAACGCGTCGTCTCGATCTTCGAGGCCTGCAATTTCCAGGACCTCACCGGCCAGCGCATCAGCAAGGTGATGAACACGATGAAGTTCATCGAACAGCACATCGTCGAGATGATGGAAATCTGGGGTGGCGTCGATGCCATCAAGGCGCACGCACCCCCGATCGTCGATACCCGCGAAGGCGATGCCAAGCTGCTCAACGGCCCGAAGATGGACGGCGACGACGGTCACGCCTCGCAGAACGACATCGACGCATTGTTCGATTGATCGGTCTGGTTAACGCGCGCTAAACAAAACGCCGGCAGCAATGCCGGCGTTTTTTGTTGTTTCCACGATCGTCATTGCGAGCGAAGCGAAGCAATCCATTCCTCCGCTTGCGGTGCGATGGATTGCTTCCGTGGGCCTCACGCCCGCGGCGCGCAGCGGACATAGACCATGTTGCCGTAACGGACCGCGGCATCCTTTTCGATGAAACGGGTCACCAGCACACGGCCGTCGAACGAGACGATCTCGCGGTCCTGTTCGCCGCCGGCCGGGCCGGGCGGGCCGATATAGTTCTTGCCGCTCGGGCTGCCTTTGAGGCGCAGTTCCTGCGGCGTCGCCTGATCGGCCAGATGCATGACCACGCCACCATTGGCGCCGGCGCCGATCACGTAGGGCTGCTTGCACTGCCCGCGCGCCGCCGCTTCGGTGCGGGCGCGGTCATTGGGATTCTGAAACGAGGCAAGGCCCCAGCGGCCGACGATCTCGTCGGCGCGGACGGTTGCCGGCATTTCTGGCGCGACTTCGGGCTCGGGCGGCGGACTGGATGACAGCGACGGCAGGCTCGTGCTGCACGCCGCCAGCAAGATCGAAAGCGCCGACGCGATCGCCAGATTGGCAACCGTACGCGCATTACGTGAGCTGATCATCGCATTCCCCCGAGCAATCACTTGGCCGCTCCCGTCAAGCAGCCAACCGCAAAAAGCCTGCCGGAGCAATGACGTCATGACGCCACTGCACCGATTTGGTTTCCGAAGCACCATCCTATATTGGCCTCACCAAGGCTTTAATCTCCTTGTTTGCTTGACAGGAACAGCGCCAAGACATATTCCCCGGCCCCACGTTTAGCACTCAAATACAACGATTGCTAAGGGTTGTGCTGCCCCGCCCCGGGGCGGCGACGAATACCGGCATTCCGAGCCATTTTCGAGTGGTACAGACCCGAAACCTAAGCCTCCCAGAGGAACTTCAAGAGGAGACGTCATGGCTAAAACCAAATTCCGTCCACTGCACGACCGCGTCGTGGTCAAGCGCATCGATGCCGAAGAGAAGACCAAGGGCGGCATCATCATTCCCGACAGCGCCAAGGAAAAGCCGTCGCAGGGCGAAGTCACCGCGGTGGGCCCGGGCGGCCGCGACGAGGCCGGCAAGCTGATTCCGATCGACGTCAAGGTCGGCGACCGCGTGCTGTTCGGCAAATGGTCGGGCACCGAGGTCAAGCTCGATGGCGAGGAACTCCTGATCATGAAGGAGTCCGACATCATGGGCGTGCTGACTTAAACCGCACCGATAGCCGTCGCGCGCAGTCGTCGGCGCAGTCACTTCTTCCCTTCTCCCATCGAAGTCGGATTTATCCGACTTCGACAAAGTAAGATGCCCAACTCGGGTAAACCCGAGTTGGGGTGGGAGAAGGTGGCGCGCAAAGCGCGCCGGATGAGGGGTCTCCATCCGCGGAGACAAACCTCTCACCCGTCTCGAATGAGCTCTCGCTCATTCGATCCACCCTCTCCCACAAGGGGAGAGGGGAAGAACGCCCGGCGATGACAGGCGGCAAGCAACCGTACCCATCCATTCAGGAGTCCAAACAATGGCTGCCAAAGACGTTAAATTTTCCGGCGACGCCCGCGACCGCATGCTTCGCGGCGTCGACGTTCTCGCCAACGCGGTGAAGGTGACGCTCGGTCCGAAGGGCCGCAACGTCGTGATCGAGAAGAGCTTCGGCGCTCCCCGCATCACCAAGGACGGCGTCACTGTCGCCAAGGAAATCGAGCTCGAGGACAAATTCGAGAACATGGGCGCGCAGATGCTGCGCGAAGTCGCCTCCAAGACCAACGACACCGCGGGCGATGGCACCACCACCGCCACCGTGCTCGCGCAGGCGATCGTGCGCGAGGGCGGCAAGGCGGTCGCCGCCGGCATGAACCCGATGGACCTGAAGCGCGGCATCGACATCGCGGTTCTCGCGGTGGTCAAGGACCTCGAGAAGCGCGCCAAGCCGGTCGCCGCCTCCTCCGAGGTCGCCCAGATCGGCACCATCTCGGCCAATGGCGACACCGCGATCGGCAAGATGATCGCGCAGGCGATGCAGAAGGTCGGCAATGAA
Organism: Bradyrhizobium sp. RDI18; assembly: GCF_043203335.1. Lineage (NCBI taxonomy): Bacteria > Pseudomonadati > Pseudomonadota > Alphaproteobacteria > Hyphomicrobiales > Nitrobacteraceae > Bradyrhizobium > Bradyrhizobium sp. RDI18. The sequence continues at coordinate 4,046,333 of NZ_JBICRN010000008.1, forward strand.
GGCGTGATCACGGTCGAGGAAAACAAGTCGCTCGAGACCGAAGTGGACATCGTCGAGGGCATGAAGTTCGACCGCGGCTACCTGTCGCCCTACTTCATCACCAACGCCGAGAAGATGACCGCCGAGCTGGAAGACGTCTACGTCCTCTTGCACGAGAAGAAGCTGTCCGGCCTGCAGTCGATGCTGCCGGTGCTGGAGGCCGTGGTGCAGTCCGGTCGTCCGCTCCTGATCATCGCCGAGGACGTCGAGGGCGAGGCGCTGGCGACGCTGGTGGTCAACCGCCTGCGCGGCGGACTGAAGGTCGCCGCCGTCAAGGCGCCGGGTTTTGGCGATCGCCGCAAGGCGATGCTGGAAGATATCGCGATCCTGACCGGCGGTCAGCTCATCTCCGATGAACTCGGCATGAAGCTCGAAAGCGTCACCATCAACATGCTCGGCCGCGCCGGCAAGGTGGTGATCGACAAGGAGAACACCACGATCGTCAAGGGCGCCGGCAAGAAGAAGGACATCGAGGCTCGCGTCACCCAGATCAAGTCGCAGATCGAGGAGACCACCTCGGACTACGACCGCGAGAAGCTGCAGGAGCGCCTTGCAAAGCTCGCCGGCGGCGTCGCGGTGATCAAGGTCGGCGGCGCGACCGAGGTCGAGGTCAAGGAGAAGAAGGACCGCGTCGAGGACGCCCTCAACGCGACCCGCGCGGCGGTGCAGGAAGGCATCGTGCCGGGCGGCGGCGTGGCGCTGCTCCGCGCCAAGAAGGCGGTCGGCCGCATCAACAACGACAATTCCGACGTTCAGGCCGGCATCAACATCGTGCTGAAGGCGCTGGAAGCCCCGGTTCGCCAGATCTCGGAAAACGCCGGCGTCGAAGGCTCGATCGTGGTCGGCAAGATCCTCGAGAACAAGTCGGAGACGTTCGGCTTCGACGCCCAGACCGAGGAATATGTCGACATGGTCGACAAGGGCATCATCGATCCGGCCAAGGTGGTGCGCACCGCGCTGCAGGACGCTTCGTCGGTGGCCGGCCTTTTGGTGACCACCGAAGCCATGGTCGCCGAACTGCCGAAGGAGCCCGCCCCGGCGATGCCCGGCGGTGGCGGCGGCATGGGTGGAATGGGCCGCATGGGGTTCTGAGACCGTCCGCATTCACCCAATCAGATCGAAGGCCGCCTCCGGGCGGCCTTCTTTTTGCGATGACACGCTCGCGCAACACAGGTTATCCGCGGTCATGTGGGCACAATGGCAGGGTTCCCTCCCCCTTGCGGGGTAGGGAGCCCGACCGCCGGTGCGTCCCTGACTAGTGGATGACGCGCGCAAAATGCGAAGCCGCAGAAACCAGTTTCTTGTCGGGCAAGTCTGTCGCCTATGCTGCATCAAAGCGGTGAGCGGAACAACGCCTCCTCTCGGCCTTCTTTTTGGCTGAAGACGTCGAGGTTTGCTGATAGGACGTCACCGACCTAAATCGTTCTGGGAATTTTCTCATGCGCGTGCTCGTGTTCTGCCTGCTCGGTCTGGCGATCTGCTCCCCGAATTTCGCTATCGCTCAGATGAAACTTCCATCCAAGACGGCGCCGGGCGCGACCGAGACACGCTATTTCACTGCGATCGACGGGCTGATGGACGGCAATGCCGATGTCATTCTGAAGGAAACCCGTCAGGGCAAGAACGTCACCGCTGCTACCCTCGACGTCTGCTACCCCGCCGCGAAGGGTGCCGACCGAAAGGACCGCTTCGTCGCCAACCTCGCCGTCAGCGGCCAGAACCTGACCGGCACCACGCAGAGCCTCGGTGACAAGCTGCCGGTTACCGTCAAGCTCTTGCGCAAGCCTGTCGGCGACACCTTCGAATTCCGCGGCCAGATCACGATCGGCCAGACTGTGACCGAAGTGACCTCGACCGACAATTCCGATCTCAGCGAGAAGGAATTTCTGGACAACCAGACCAGCGACGACGGCATCACGCCGGCGCCGAAGGATTTTACCGACGTCTCGCCCGAAGCGATCGGCGTGCGGGTCAAGCTCGACGCCGCGCTGGATTTCCTCAAGAGCTTGAAGGGAGAGGCCGTCGAGGTCGGGCTTTCCAGCCTTTCGATCTCCTGCGATGCGCTGCGCGCCGGCGAGCAGACCATCAACCTCACGGCCGATCCGGAGCGCGCCACGGCGCTGATCGCGAAGGCCAAGGCGGCACCAGGCGTGGTCGCCGCGGGATGGACCAGCGGCAGCATCGAAATGGACCGCACCATCCGCTTTGCCGCAGCCGAGTGGCGCGACGGCGACAAGATCAACAGGGACAAGATCGCGTCCGCCATTTCAGGCGTGCTCGCGAAAACGCTTGCCGCCAAGGCCGCGGGCGCCGAGTGGGACGCCAACACCGGAAAACTGACGCTGAGCTTCAAGCGGCCGAGCCCGATCTATCCCGCGCTCGCGCTGACCGAAACTGTCGAGGTCACCGCGCTGGTCTCGCCGGACAAGCCCGGCGCCACCGATCGGCTGATGCTGTGGATCTCGAGCCCGGTGATCACGACCGCAGATGAAGGCGCCGGTGCGAAACTGAACTTGTCGGAGGAATCCACGGGCGACGAGGAAGGCGGCGAACCGAAGGACGACAATGGCTCGCTCGAAGCGCTGGCGAAAGAGTTCAAGGGCCAACGCTGGGACGCCGACAAGTCGGTGTGGAAGTAGGGTGGTGCCGAGTATCAGAAGTGCGTGACGGTATTAACCGCTTCACGCCCCAGTAACGATGATTTCGCGCCGTAGCTGAGCCTCTACGGGCGTCACCGCGCGAAAACTAGCCGGCTACCTCGAGGTTGATGGCATGGCCGAGGAATGGTGGTCGACGATCAGCCAACGCTGGCCGTTCTTGACATAGGTGAAGCTGTAGCGCGCGGGCAAGGTCTTCGTCTCGCCATCCTTCACATAAGAAAACGTGTAGTAGCCGGTATTGACCGCTGCATTCCCGTACACTCGGATGAGTTGATCGCCGAAGGTTACCTTGAGGCTGGGCAGAACCTTGAAGGCGCCCACGAAATAGTCTCGTAGCGCCGCCCGGTCGGAGCGCACGGTCGGCGACAGTGTGCCCCAGAGCACGGCATCGTCCGAATAGAGCGGCAACACCTTTTCGGGATCGCCTTCGCCAAGAGCCTGCCCCCATCCCGAAGTCGCCGCCGCCACTTCTGCTTTCGGCTCGGCCAAGGCGCTGGAGCCAAACGACAACACCACCATGCACAGGGCAAGTGCTGCGCTCGCCAATTTTGGAGAAGATTGCATGACATCCTCCCTTGTGAATACCGTGCAGACAAGTCTCCGCTTGAGACGGCCCTGCAATGCAAGCGGCTATTGTTTGCGCGGATCGTCAGCCGGATTGATGTAATCGATGCCACCAGGGCCGATAAATTGGACTTGAAGTATCCCTTCGTCGTTTCCGGTCCAGGCGTAGTGCGGGTGTCTTGCGGGGTACACCCATAGCGAGCCTGGCTTCAGGAGATCACCCTTCTTTTCGAATTTTTCACCATGGCTGCTGCCGACGTCACCGCTTATAACGGTAACAACTTCGGAATAGGGATGCGTATGCGGAGGCATCTGGAAGTTAGGTGGAAACTTGATGCGCAAGACAACGACCTCGCCCGCTTTCGTCGGATCACCGACCAGGGTCGCAATCTGAACGCCCTTCGGAAAGGCTGGATTATCCTTCCAGGTGAGCGTATCGGGCATCACCCGGACCTCAGTATTTTGGGCCGTTGCCGGAATGGAGAGCGCAATCAAACCGGTCGCCGCTAGCAGCAACTTTTTCATGCGAGTTCCTCCCAAGCTGTATGCAGCAAGAGACGCAAATCGCAATGGGCGGTCAGTTATGGGGACTGGAGTGAAGCCTCGCGCCACAATGTTGCGTGCGTCACACGAGAAAAACTACATCATCAGCGAAGGGCGAACCACAAGTCAGAGATGCTGACTTAATAGGTTGCCAAAGAGGTCGGTCTCCGCTTTGGGTTCTTCGCGTCGTACGGTTCGACGCCGCCAATGACCCAGACGAACATCTTTCGCTGCAGCACTTCGTTCGCCAGGTTGTTAAGACTCGATTCAGTTTAAAGGAACATCATCGGCTAGCTGAACCTGGGTCACACCATGCAAGACCGCGAGCCGAGTACCGTTGAAAGCATCTTGTCGGGGAATGTGGTTGACGGCCGAGGGCCGGAGCAGCCGGCGGGTTCGTGGGATTTTCTCGTGCCCGATCGCGATGACGTATTGGTGGTGCGGGAGTCATTTCGCGACCGGGCGCGCAACATGTTGCTGGTCACCGCGGCCGTGGCGGCAAGCTTTGGGTTGGGATGGGCCGGCGGCCTGAGTTGGCCCGAATTGGCAGGCACGCTCGGCCTTGAAACTGTTGCGCAAGCGCCCGTGCCGCGCATTGCTGAAGCACGGTCGAGCGGCAAGGTTGAGGGCACCCGGAAGACCGCATCCACCTCAGACTCGCCCACCGTCGTCGGAAGCATTCCCAAGCCGTCCGCCGTGTTGTCGGCCGGTGCACGTCCGTCTGCCGGCCCGGCCTCCCAGGCAAGTGTGGGCCCCTCGGCGATTGCGATGCGGCCGCAGCCTTTGGTGGCGGCGCCGGAAACCAAGCCGACGACCATTTCCGGCTGGACGGTTGTCGATGTTCGGGATGGCACCGCCGTTCTCGAAGGTCCCGATGGTATCAGGATGGCCGCGCGCGGCGACACCATTCCCGGCATCGGACGCGTCGAATCGATCGTGCGCTGGGGCGGACGCTGGGTCGTTGCCACCGCCAGCGGCTTGATCGCGACGCCCTGACTGAACTTTCGACCTAGTTCGTGTTGATGCGGAAGCGCAGCGTCTTTGCGCCGATGAACGACACGAAATCGCCCTGCCGCTTCCAGGTGCCGGCCTCGGCCAGTGCTGCGATCAGTTCGTCATCTTGTTGCGCGCGATCCGGCGGACAAGTGCGGTTCTCCATCGCGCCGGGAACGAAGATTACGGTATTGCCAGCCACCGAGAACTGGCCCTTGCCGCCCTTGCACCAGAGTTCGAGCACCACTTCGCCCTTGTCGCCGATCTCGAGATTGGGAATCCGCTTCGACCCGCGCTGACGATCCACGTCGAGTGTCATTTCCGAGCCGAACGGAAAACCGTTCTCGGCCCTGACCGGGCTGAGATGAAGTGCGGCGGTGATCAGCAGAATCGATGCCGCCGGCTTCGACATGCGTGCGAATGAAATCATGCTACCTCTCAAACATCCAACACCGCGCGCCCTTCTATTGAACAACGATGTGATTGGCTAGGGCGGCGCGCCAAAACCCGACCTCCGCTCCCGCCGCCCCTAAAGCAGATGGCGGAATAGCCCGATCGGTCGTACAGTATGCCGTGGTTGGATTGTGGCCATGGTGCAAGAGCGGCCAGTCCGGGTCGAGCGCAGGCTGTCGGCGATTTTGGCCGCCGACGTGGCCGGCTATTCGCGCCTTATGCACAACGACGAAGAGGCAACGCACGCCAGACTGACAACGCTCCTCGCGGGTAGCGTCGAGCCCGCAATTGCTGAACACGGTGGCCGGATCGTGAAAAATACCGGCGATGGGCTCCTGGCGGAGTTTCCGAGCGCGGTCGAAGCGGTTCGAGCTGCTGTACAGTTCCAGGCCCGCATCAAGGACCTTACAATCGATGACGTGGAAGATAACCGCATCGCTTTTCGCGTGGGCATCAATATCGGCGACGTGATCGTCGAACCACATGACATTTTTGGAGATGGCGTCAACATTGCGGCTCGGCTCGAGAGCATCGCAGAGCCCGGCGGCATCTGCATCTCGTCTTCTGCCTACGATCACGTCCAAGGCAAGGTCCGGGCTGAATTCGCCGATCTGGGCGAACAAAACCTCAAGAATATTGCGCGTCCGGTTCGGGTTTTCCGAGTCATAAACGGTGCAGTCCCACGAAAATCTACGCAATCACGCCCCGACAAGCCCTCGATTGCGGTGCTGCCCTTCCAGAATCTCAGTGCCGACCCCGAGCAGGAGTATTTGGCAGACGGCGTCGTGGAAGATATCACGATTGCGCTGTCGCTCTTCCGTTGGCTGTTTGTGATCGCGCGAAACTCAAGTTTCACCTACAAGGGCCGGACGCTCGATGTAAGGCAAGTCGGTCGCGAACTTGGAGTACGCTACGTCCTCGAAGGTAGCGTGCGCAAGGCGGGCAACCGCATTCGTATCGCGGGCCAACTGATCGACACCGAAACTAGGGCACATCTCTGGGCGGGCCGATTTGAGGGTGCGCTCGAAGATATGTTTGATCTCCAGGACCACGTCACCGAGAGCGTCGTGGGTGCGATCGCCCCCAAGCTGCAGCGTGAGGATATCAAGCGGGCCAACCGTAAACCAACGGAAAATTTGGCAGCCTATGACTACTACCTGCGCGGACTGGCCAGGCATCATCGGGGGTCGATGGAGACAAATCAAGAGGCTCTCCAGCTCTACTGCAAAGCGATCGAAGTCGATCCCAAGCTGGCTTGTGCTTACGGTATGGCAGCATGGTGCTACATTCAGCGAAAGGCGCGCGGTTGGATGATTGAACATGTACAGGAAAGCGCCGAAGCTACCAGGCTTGCCCGGAAAGCAGTGCATTTGGGTAACGACGACCCGGTTGCATTGTGTATGGGCAGCTATGCTCTTGCTTTCATAGCGCACGAGTTCGACACAGCCGCGGCGTTCATGGATCGGGGACTGACAGTCAATCCGAACTATGCGACAGGGTGGATACTTAGCGCGTGGTTGAGGGTATGGAGAGGCGAGCCTGACCTGGCACTTGAACACGCCGCGCATGCCTTGCGTCTAAGTCCGCTCGATCCCGGAAGCACGCACGGAGCCGCGGCTTATGCTCATTTTCTGTCAGGTGATTACGAAATGGCATCATCCTGTGCCGAATCGTCGATGCGCGACAATCCAGTTCTCCTGCTACCAGTATGCGTATATGCGGCAAGCAATGCGCTTGCTGCACGGCTTGAACCTGCACAGAAAGGCGTGGAACTGGCGCTGAAACACAATCCCGGTCTGCGCATTTCGAGCCTGAGAGACCTGGCAGCGTTCCGCCGAGATCAGGACTTCGCCATGTTTACCGACGGTTTGCGAAAAGCTGGACTTCCAGAGTGAATGTGAACGCGACTGAATAAGCCGAAATTCGAACCGGCGAGGCGTCTGTTCTGATGATTCCCAAATGCCCCTCCGACGAAAAATCCCGGCGGCGCCGGCCGCGGAGATTTTGGCTGGCCCTCGATGGCAGGCTTATTTCAGCACCAGCATCGTGAACGGATAGACGTAGGCCTGCAGCGTCACCAGGGCGTCGACGAGGCAGGCCAGCACGATTGAATGCAGGAAGACGTAGCGAAAGATCGAGCCATGACGCCGAGCGCGTAGGGATCGAGGCCGGTCACGACGCGAGGCAGCGAGGCGCGGATCGACATGCCGGCCGGCATGGTGAAGATGCCTGTCGTGATGATGTTCGCGGCGATCAGCGCAATGATGGCCGCGAGATGCGCCTTGACCTTGCCGCTGGCAATCAGCACCAACAGCGTGGCAACAGGCACGGCAGCGGCGATCGTCGACAATGCCGTGTTGCCAAGCGGATTATAGATTTGATCCCACATTGCAGGTCTCCCCACATTTGTTATTGGCGAGCCGGCTGGTGTTATTGGCGAGCCGGCTGGCGTGGGCAGCGGCCACGTGTTGAGCGATGGGTGGGGAATGGCCTTGCTTGGCGTGGTTTGGGCTGGGTTGGCGTCGCCAACACTCAAAACCTCGCGAAGTTCAATGGCCGCCGCCCCCTCGCCGTCCCAGCCATGCTAGGGTCTAGCCGAGGGCTGCGACAAGCCGTCGCAGGCAGCTCACTGCATAACCTTAGTGGTGGAGCCTGATTCCTCCATTTCTTCAGGGCCTTAAGCCCCATCCCGGAGACGGCAATCCTGTGAAAAACCTCCGCTCGACGCTCGCCGCCGTATGGCGCATCTCCGCGCCCTATTTCCGTTCCGAAGACAAATGGGCCGGCCGTGGCTTGCTGGCCGCGGTCATCGTGATCGAGCTTGCGATCGTCGGCATCAACGTCCTGATCAATCAATGGAATGCCCGCTTCTACAACGCGCTGCAGGATCGCAACTGGGACTCCTTCGTCAGCGAGATCATCTATTTCTGCGTCGTTGTCAGCATCTTTGTCGTGCTGGCGGTCTATCAGCTCTATCTCAATCAATGGCTGCAGATCCGCTGGCGGCGCTGGATGACCGCGCAATATCTCGGTGACTGGCTGCATCAGGCCAACCATTATCGGATGCAGCTTCAGGGCGACGCGGCCGACAACCCCGACCAGCGCATGACCGACGACGTCAAGCTGTTCGTCGATCGCACCCTCAACATTGGCCTGGGATTGCTGAACTCGATCGTTACGCTGGCATCCTTTGTCGGCATACTCTGGGCCCTTTCGAACGCCGCGCCGCTGCATCTATTTGGTCAGGACTTCGCGATCCCAGGCTACCTGGTCTGGGGCGCATTGGTCTATTCGGTGCTCGGCACCATCCTGACGCATCTGATCGGCTGGCCGCTGGTGGGCCTCGATTTCCGGCAGCAGCAATATGAAGCGGATTTTCGGTTCAACCTAGTGCGCGTGCGCGAAAATTCCGAGCAGATCGCGCTGCTGCATGGTGAGCAGGCCGAGCGTGAGCGCCTGCTCGTTCGCTTCGGACGCGTGGTGGAGAACTGGCTCGGCATCATGAGCCGGACCAAGAAGATTACGGCATTCACGGCGAGCTACAATCAGGCTTCAGTGGTCTTCCCCTACGTGCTGGTGGCACCGGCCTATTTCGCCGAGAAGATTCAGCTCGGCGGCATGATGCAAACCGCATCGGCGTTCTCCAACGTGCAGGGCGCGCTGTCGTTCTTCATCACCATCTATCGCCAGTTGGCCGAGTGGCAGGCCGTGGTCAACCGTCTCGACGGGTTCGAGGCTGGGATAGTGGCGGCGGACGAACTGGCAACCCGCAGCGAACGAATTCACGTCGTCAGGGCGGGCGAAGGCGCCATCGATCTGAAGCGGCTGACGCTGCGTCTGCCGAACGGAACGCCGCTGGTGAACGCGGACCGGTTCAGCTTGCGCAAAGGCGAGCGCACGCTGGTCACCGGCCCGTCCGGCTCCGGCAAATCCACGCTGTTCCGCGCCATCGCCGGCATCTGGCCGTTCGGCTCCGGCTCGATCGCCGTGCCCGCCGGGGCCACATTGATGATGCTGCCGCAGCGGCCGTATTTCCCGACCGGGACGCTACGGGCGGCGGTCGAATATCCGGCCAAGGAAGGCGCGTTCACGCCTGCACAGATCAGCCAGACACTCGAATTGGTCGGGCTGCCGAAGCTCGCGTCGCAACTCGATGAACACGGGCACTGGAATCGGACGCTTTCGCTCGGCGAGCAGCAGCGACTTGGATTGGCGCGGGCGCTGTTGCATGTGCCGCAATACCTGTTCCTCGACGAGGCGACGGCGTCGCTCGACGAACCTTCGAGGCGGCGCTGTATCGCCTGCTCGAGGCCAAATTGCCGGCGACCACGATCGTCTCGATCGGCCATCGTTCGACGCTCGATGTCTTCCATGATCGCAATGTCGTGCTTGCCCGAGCGGGAGATGGCTTCGCGCTTCAGGACAGCAAGAGCGCCGCGGCGTCGTAGCCGTAGCACGGATCATCCCTTCGCTACAGCCAGCGCCGCGGCCATGGCTGGCGGCGCACCCAGCGGTGCCAGAGATAGGAGAAGGCGGTCAACAGCAGCGCGCCGGCCAGCACCGGCGCGAGCAGGAATGTCCAGGGCAGATTGCCTGAGACCACCAGCAGCGGGGTTGATGCCTGCCGGCGGGTGAAAGGTCCCGGTGACGTACATCGCCAGAATCGAAAGGCCGACGGCAGCGGCCGCTGCCCAGGCCTGCGGTCCCGTCAGCTTCAGCACGATCAGGCCGACCAGTGCCGACACCACATGACCGCCGATCAGGGCGCGCGGCTGCGCCGGCGCCACGTCAGGCGATCCGATCACCAGCACGATCGAGGTGGCGAACGGAATCACCGCGAGCGGATAATGCGCGGCGAACGAAAACCACTCCATGACGCCGATGGCAATCGCGCCGCCGAGGCCTGCGACCGCGCCGGCCAGAACGTTGCGGTGATCGTTGCGGGAGATCGCCCGATACGCTGCGCACCGCCAACCCCGTTTCATCTGCGCTACCCAAAAGAAAAGGGGCGGCAGATCGCTCTGCCGCCCCCTCTTCCTCGACAGGAAGATCTTACTTCAGGTTGGTCATCGCGGTCAGGTCAGCCGAGAGCTTGACGATGCCGGCGGCACCGCACCAGTTCGAACCGACACCGGTCGGATTGATCGGAGTGACGAACGTACCCTGGTTGACGGCAAGGTTGCCGCGGGCCGAGAAGTCGCTGGTGAAGGCGTTGCAATCACCCTTCGACAGGTCGGTGTCGGAGTAACGGAAGTCGAGTGTGAACACCTTGTAGGTGAAGCCGATGCCGATGTTCCAGGTGTTGTAGTCGGCATAGTTGATGCCGTTCGGGAACGCAGCCACGCCATAGAAGGAGTCGGAGGTGCCCAGCCACTGGCGGCCGAACTCGCCCGACACGTACATGCCGATGCCGCTGGCGCCGAACCAGGTGCTCGGCGCGATCGCCTTGCCGACGATCGAGGCGTAGGTGCCTTCCGCGCCGCTGTTGAGGAAGCTCGGCGTATAATAGGCGTTGCCGCCCAGCGAGAAATTGTCGTTGAAGGTGTAGTTCACCTTGCCATAGACCTCGAAGAAGCTGAGGTCCTTCTTGATGACGTTGCCGTTGATCAGGGCATTCGTCTGGCATTCGAGGCTGAGCGGGACGCCGGCCGTGTCAGTTGCCGCACCGTAGTGGCAGGTGCCACCCGGATACATGTAGCCCCAAGCACCGACGTCGAAGGCGAAGGCACCCAATGTCGCGCGGACACCGCCGTAAGCGTCAACTTCAGCCGCGGCACGGTTGGGGAAGGAGATGCTCGCAGCGCCGAGGCCAACATAGAGCTGGACGTCCTTGGTGACGTTGAAGCGCGGCTCGAAATAGGCGTTGACTGAGGGCTTGTGATTGGACTGGGTGATTCCGCGGAAGATGTAGTCGTTGGTGATCCCGGCGCCGAAGGCGATATCCCAGGGATCGAACGCGACCGGCGGCGGCGCCTTGACGGCCTTCACCCGCATATCCGCAGCGAGAGCCGAACCGGACACCATTGCCAGCGCCGTTGCTAACAAAGCCACTTTCTTCATATCGATCCCCATCACCCTTCTTGACAGTCCGGCTCCGGCGCCCCCGGGCAAGCGATAACCAACTGCGGCCAAATGTCTTAACGTGGTCACAGAGTGGGCCGCGGCGTCATGGTCGTGAAGCAAAAAAGTCAAGCACGTGCCGCCTTTTTAGGCGTTTGGGCCATTTCCAGAAATGTTCTGGGCGTGTGTTGCATTCTCACAACAATTTCAGGGGTCCCCGGCTTGGCTGGCAGCGCTCGGAACCGAAAAAGGCGGCACCGGTGGCACACCGGAAACCAGCTCTCACGAATCAACCTCCCCGTGAAAATGCCGCTTCGGTCGCTTCACCAGTCCTTTCGGCAGCCCCAACGAAAAAGGCCGCAGCGGGTGGGACGCTGCGGCCTCTCAAAATATCCGGTCTCGGCGAGCGAGCTAGTGCTGATCGCCGCCGTTGGAGGAGCCCGATCCCCATGACGGGTTGGACGGCTCCGGAGAAGCCCAGCTCGGCGCAGGCGCCGGTTCGGGCTCCGTCATCGCCGGCTGCGGCTGGGGAGCGGCGGGCTTGGCAGCCGCCTTCCTTTTCTTGGCCGGGCTCTTCTTTGCAGCCTTTTTCGGTGCGGCGGCCTTTGACTTCTTGGCCGCCTTCTTGGCGGATTTCTTCGCCGACTTCTTGGCGCCCTTCTTCGCTGATTTCTTGGCAGCCTTCTTCGCCGACTTCTTGGCGGACTTCTTCTTCGCCGCTACGGCCTTTTTGGCCTTCTTGGCCTTCTTCGCCTTCTTACTCTTCTTCGCCATCGTGGTCCTCCTGTTGCGCTTGTCCATGCTGTCGAGCGCTTCGATAATCCGCAGGCTAGACCGGGGCGACACTTCGTCGAAGTGCCCTCCCGCTCCATCCTTGTCTGGGCATGATCTCCGGGCGAGACGCTTGGCGCGCCTGTCCCGAAGAAAACCGGATGCCGATCCGCTGTCGAGACGCGGAGCAGGCTTTCCGGATCATGCCCAAGGGCCGATCGATCAATTCAATCCTGGCCTGGGACCTCCCGTCGCCCAATCGAGAAGCTCAATCGTGTGCACCACAGGAACTGACGTACCGCCGGCAATTTGCACCATGCACCCAATATTGCCCGCAGCGATCATGTCCGGTTTGACTGTCGCAATGTTGGCGACCTTTCGATCGCGCAACCTGCTCGCAATGTCAGGCTGGAGAATGTTGTAGGTCCCCGCCGAACCGCAACACAAATGGCTCTCAGGCACATCTTTCACCACGAATCCATTCTTGGAAAGCAATTCTTTCGGAAGGCCTGTGATTTTCTGTCCATGCTGCAGCGAACAGGCCGAGTGATAGGCCACCGTTACGTCGCCTTTCTGGCTCGATGGCATGAGCGCGATGCCGGCGAGATACTCTGTGATATCCTTTGCCAGCGCAGAGATTTGCGCTGCGGGGCCAGCGAAATCGCCATCCTCGCGCAGCATGAAACCATAATCCTTGATGACCGTGCCGCAGCCCGACGCCGTGATCAGGATGGCGTCGAGGCCGCCTTGTTCCGCCTCCTTTTTCCACAGCGTGATGTTGACGCGGGCCCGCGCCAGCGCGTCGCCGTCCTGCCCGAGGTGATGGGTGAGCGCGCCGCAGCATTGCTCGTCCCTGACCAGCACGACCTCGATGCCGTGGCGCGTCAGGAGATTGATGGCGGCCTGGTTGATCCGTGGCGCCAGCACCTGCTGGGCACAGCCCTGCAATAGTGCTACCCGCCCGCGCTTCTCGCCCTGGGCCGGAAACACGCTGCCGCCCGAGGGGCCCGGCGGGGGAAGGCGTTTCGGCGCGAGCGCCAGCATCGCCTTGACCCGCCGCATCAGCCCGGGGGTCGCGGCTACCTTCGCCGGCAGCAGGGCCGCGAACGGGCGGGCGAGCCGCGCCATGATCATGCTGGCGCGAAACAGCTCTGGCCGCGGCAGCACCAGCGCCAGCACCGCGCGCAAGGCCCGCTCGGTCAACGGCCGCGAATAGTCGCGCTCGATCCGCACCCGCGCCTGATCGACCAGGTGCATGTAATGCACACCGGACGGACACGTCGTCATGCAAGCCAGGCAGGAAAGGCAGCGGTCGATATGCTTGACCACCTCCGCCGTCGGCGGCTTGTCCTTTTCCAGCATCTCCTTGATCAGGTAGATGCGCCCGCGCGGGCTATCGAGCTCGTCGCCGAGCAGGACGTAGGTCGGACAGGTCGCGGTGCAGAAGCCGCAATGCACACAGGCCCGCAGGATCTTGTCGGCTTCGGCGATATCGGGATCGGCGAGTTGGGCCAGTGAGAATTCGGTTTTCATGACGCTGATACCCTCACCATTCGGCCGCGGTTGAGGATGATCTTCGGATCGAAGCTGTGGCGCACGCGCTCGCTCAGCGCGGCGACGCCTCCGGATTGCGGATGGAAGACGTCGACATTTCGCCTGGTCTCTTCGGACGCGCGGATGAGCGAGGCGTGGCCGCCGGCCGCCTCGACACGCTGACGCACCATCGCCGCTTGCGCGTCCGGCTTGGGCGGCAAGGCCGCCCAGATCAGGCCGCCGCCCCAATCATAGATCACGTCACCCCCGGTCTCGCGCGCCAGCGCCTGCCCGAGCGCGCCGCCGGATGCCGGCGGACAAACGATCCGCCACACCGGCCAGGCGCCGAGCGCGCCGCTTGCGGCGAAAGGTTCGACGTCGCGGATCGCGCTCCAGAGTGTCGCCGAGGCAGCGTCCTCAAGCATTTCCACTGACCCGAACGGCGCAAGCGTTTTGCCCAGCGAAGTGGCGCGATCCGCGACCGAAGCTGCGATGCCTTCGAGGCGCAATAGCGTGACCGCCCGCCCCTGAGAGGCAAAATCCGCAAGCGCGCCGGTCGCAGGGCGGAACGCCGAATTCGGCAGGTGCGCCGCGCCCGAGACGTCAAACGGCGAGCCGAGTGCTGTGGTCATCGCCCGGTTCGCGGCCACGTCGTCGAGGCCTGCGAGCACCAGCGTGCGCTCGCTCTCAGGCTTCGGCATCACCTTCAGCGTGACCTCGGTCATGACAGCGAGCGTGCCCCACGACCCCGTCAAGAGCTTGCAGAGATCGTAGCCGGTGACGTTCTTCACCACCCGTCCGCCGGTCTTGAAGCTGTCGCCGAAGCCGGACACCGCATGCGCGCCCAGCAGGTGATCGCGGGCGCCGCCGGCCTTGATGCGACGCGGGCCGGCGAGACCCGAGCCGATCATGCCGCCGATGGTACCGTTGCCGGATACGCCTGTCAGTGCCGACGTATCGATCGGCTCGAAGGCGAATTGCTGGTTCTTGGAATCGATCAGCGACTGCACGTCGGCGAGCGGGGCGCCGGCCTGCACCGTGATGATCAGCTCGTTCGGCTCATAGGCGCTGACGGCGTTCAGCGCCGACACATCGAGCACGGCATTGGTCGCCATCGGCTGGCCGATGCCGCGCTTGGTGCCATGGCCGACGATCTCAAGCGGCTGCTCGCCGGCGATCGCCGCCCGCACCACCTCCTCGACGTCCTTGGCGTCACGTACTTTCAGCGTGTCCACGGCGCACCTGATTTGCACGCGCTGAAACGCGCTCTTCGCATCTCCTCGTCAGCGCCCGGAGGGCGTGAGAGCCCCCTGGCCGCAGACGCGCTTTACCTCTCCCGCTTGCGGGGAGGCGTAGGCCACCTTCGGTGGTTGTCCTCTGAGACGCCGAGGCAAAGCCTCGGCTTTGGCGAAGCGCCGGGTGGGGGTTCTCTCCACTCGGGCAGTGTCGCCCGCGGAGACACCCCCACCCCGCCCCTCCCCGCAAGCGGGAGAGGGAGCGCACCTTATCCGTGGTCGCAATCAACTCCAATTTCATCATGCTTTTAAAATCTCGGGATGTCCGGAAACGCCAGTCTGCCGGCGTGCACGTGCATGCGGCCGAGTTCGGCGCAGCGATGCAGCGTCGGGAACACTTTTCCGGGGTTGAGCAGGCCCTGCGCGTCGAAGGCGCATTTCAGGCGCTGCTGCTGGTTGAGGTCTACTTCCGAAAACATCTCGCCCATCAAATCGCGCTTCTCGATGCCGACGCCATGCTCGCCGGTGAGCACGCCGCCGAATTCGACGCAGGCCCGCAGGATGTCGGCACCGAAGGCTTCCGCCCGCTCGATCTCGCCAGGCTTGTTGGCGTCGTAAAGGATCAAGGGATGCAGATTGCCGTCGCCGGCGTGAAACACATTGGCGACGCGCAGATCGTATTTCACCGAGAGGTCGCGGATGCGCGCGAGCGCCTTCGGCAGCGCGCCGCGCGGAATCGTGCCGTCCATGCAGAGATAGTCGGGCGATATCCGCCCCACCGCCGGAAACGCCGCCTTGCGGCCGGCCCAGAACAGATTGCGCTCGGCCTCCGACGTCGAAATCTGGCAACTCGTCGAGCCGCAACCTTGCGCGATCGCCTCGACCCGCTTGATCAACTCGTCGACTTCCACGCCCGGACCATCGAGCTCGATGATCAGAAGCGCCTCGACATCGAGCGGATAGCCGGCGTGAACAAAAGCCTCGGCGGCGTGGATCGCCGGCTTGTCCATCATCTCCATGCCGCCGGGAATGATGCCGGCGCCGATGATGTCAGCGACGCATTTGCCGGCGGCCTCGACCTCGGCGAAGCCGACCATCAGGGCGCGGGCCGTCTCCGGCTTCTGCAGGATCCGCACCGTGATCTCGGTGATGACGCCGAGCAGGCCCTCCGAGCCGGTGATGATGCCCATCAAATCGTAGCCGGAATTTTCGGCGGCCTTGCCGCCGATGCGCAGTATCTCGCCGGACATCAGCACGATCTCGCAGCCCAGCACGTTGTTGGTGGTCATGCCGTATTTCAGGCAATGCACGCCGCCGGAATTCTCCGCGACATTGCCGCCGATCGAGCAGGCGATCTGCGACGAGGGATCGGGCGCGTAATAGAAACCGGCATGCGCCACCGCCTGGCTGATGGCGAGGTTGGTGACGCCGGGTTCGGTGACCACCACGCGGTTGTCGAAATCAATCTCGCGGATGCGCTTGAACTTGCCCAAGCCCAGCAGCACGCCGTCCACGAGCGGCAGCGCGCCGCCTGACAGTGACGTGCCGGAGCCGCGCGGCACCACCTTGATGCCCTGTTCGAAGCAGTATTTGAGAACTCTGGATACCTGCTCCGTAGTATCGGGCAGCACCACGACCATCGGCGGCTGCCGGTAGGCGGTGAGACCATCGGACTCATAGGCCAGCATCTCGGCCGCACTGTCGATCACGCCCTCGCCGGGCACGATCGCGCGAAGAGCAGCGACGATGGCATCCCGGCGTTCCAGAACCGCCTGATCGGAAGCCGGCATCATGATGGCCATGCGAATCCTCCAGGCCCGGCGAATAACGATTTGTGGTGGTAAATCAAGCACGTCTGCCAAGGTTTGGGTAGGCTATCCGAAGGTTGGATTGCCACGCTTCAAACGATCAGTTCTCTCTGGGACAAGTCGGCAATGGTGAAACCTGTCAAAGTTTCGTGGCTTGTCCAATCCAAGCGGGCCTGCCACAAGAAATCCGCCTCTCTGGGAAGAAACGAAGAGCACCACATGAAAATATCGACTTTGAGCGCGCTGGTCGTCGTTACCTCATTGGCCGCGTCATCGGGCGCGCTGGCGCAGGACGTCGCCGCGGGCAAGACCTCGTTCAACAAATGCCTGGCCTGCCATGCGATCGGCGAGGGCGCCAAGAACAAGGTCGGCCCGGTACTGAACGGGCTCGATGGCCGCAAGTCCGGCACCATCGAGGGCTATTCCTATTCGGAAGCCAACAAGAATTCCGGCATCACCTGGGGCAAGGATGTGTTCCTCGAATACATCAAGGATCCCAAGGCGAAGATCCCGGCACCAAGATGATCTTCGCCGGCATCAAGAACGAGAAAGAAGCCGGCGACCTCTGGGCCTATGTCTCCTCGTTCGAAAAGGACGGGAAGCAGAAGTGAGAGCTTTGCTAGCGATTTGAGTCCAGCGTCTCGCGCCGTCTCACCCTCCCCTGGAGGGGGAGGGTCGGCTCACATGGAGCGCAGCGAAATGTGAGACGGGGTGGGGTGATCTCTCCACTCGGTAACTGTTGGCTGTGGAGAGACCGTCACCCCACCCCCGCCGCTGCGCGGCGACCCTCCCCCTCCAGGGGAGGGTGAAGTACAACGTCCTCCGGTCGGCCTTCCGCTTGTTCGCTTTGGCTGAGAAGCCCTGCTCTGATTGAGAGAGCTCCAACGCTCGCCCCGTCAAGCCAGCGTGTGCACGATCACCGGTCCGGCCGTCGCGGTGGCCGGTCCGGTCAGCAACGGCGCCAGGTCGTGCTCGATCCACGCCAGCGCGCGCTTGTTGGATTCCTCCGCGGCCGCATAGTTGTTGAACAGGCTGATCGCGATCACCGTATCGTCGGGCGCATAGACCACATAGTAGGCCATGAAGCCCTCGACGCCGCTGATGACGGGAATCGCGCCCTCCTTGATTCTGCGTGTCAGCTCTTCGGCCTTGCCGGGCTTGGCCTTGCCCTGACGAATGGCGGCGTACATGGGGGCTCTCCTCGAAGGTAAGCTGCCCGATATCGCAACTTTTAAGCTTCATCCCTCGCGGGACGAGCAGCGGAATCCCGCGCGCGTTGATCGTATCTCATCCAATGCCGTCAGGCCACGCGCACGCTCAAGGCGCCGCTGCGGCCGCCACACTCGGCGGCAATGCGCCGATCATCGCCTCGATTTCGGCGACGACGAGATCGGGAACCGCATTCTGAATCATGTGACCGACGCCCGGCAGCACGATCAATTTCGCGTTCGGGGCGGCGGCCGCGAACGGCCGTGAGTGGATATTGGTCGACACCGTCTTGTCGGCGTCGCCGGTGATGATGGTGACGGGCGCCTTGATCTCGCCGTAGCGCGGCGCCTGTTCGGCCACCGCCGCTTTCAGCGTCACCAGATCGCGCGCATTGGCAATGAATTCGCGCGGCCGCAGCAACAGCGGCGTGGCGGTGTTTTTGACAAAACCGTCCGGCATGGTCTGCGGCAGGAACACGCCCCGCGCGCCCGAATCCGCCAGCAGCATTCCGAGCGGCAGCGTGATGGTGTAGGCGAACAGCGGGCCGACCACCGGCGTGGCGATCAGTTTGTTGTAGCGCCCGACGCCGCCGGGCCAGGGATAGGCCACCGGCGCGAGCATCACCAAACCGGCGACAGAATGCGGGTAGTCCAGCGCGATACGCGCCCCCAACGCGCCGGCCCAGGAATGCACCACGAAGATCGCTCGGCCGACGCCGAGCTTGGTCAGCGCCTCCTCGATCATGCGGGCCTGAATTTGGGGCGTGGAGTCCTGAGCGCGGGCGCGGGTGCTCCAGCCATGCCCGGGACGGTCGATCAGGATCACGCGGTGCTTTCCCGCAAGCCGCTCCCCGACCGGCTGCCGCATCACTTCCAGATTGGAACTGGCGCCGTGGAGCATCACGACCGGCGGCCCTGCCGCATCGCGCGGGCCGATATCGAGGATATGCAGGGCTCCGCCCGCCACCTCGACCATCCGGCCCTGGGCCGGATGGGCCCGTTCGCTGAGAAAAACGCCGGCTTGCGTGGCCAGCGCCAGCACCGCCAGCGCCGCCACTAGAATCACCACTATCATCGAGCGTTTCCGGCCGATTTTCTGCACCAGCGAGCTACGGCCCGGATCAGCGCGGGTTTCGGAGACTGTCCACAGGGGGCCGAACCTGTGGATAGCGGGGTCATACTGACGTCATCGGCAAGTTTGTACAGTGTCGTTGCCACTTTTGCCATGTGTGCGCGTGCCTGATTGGGGGGTAGCCAGGCGCTTGCACTGTACCCAACATCCACAGGAACAGCGGCGCTCACTACAAATTGTTCCAGCGTATCATCGGAGGACTACCCATGATTTCCGACGCAAGCGAAGCCGCCATCGATCAGATCGTAGCGAGTTGCAATGGCGACATCCGCGGCGCACTCAAGGCGCTGCTGCGGGTCAACGAGCAGCTTGAGACGGAGTTGGCGCAAATCTACGCGGCGGTAGGCCTCGACGGTCTGGCCCGCGGCAGCAACGCCGTACACTAGGTCTTGTGAGAGGTCCTGTGAGCCGACGCGTTTTCCAAGGCGCAAAAGGGCTCAATAGCACTCTGGTTGGTGCTCGTTTTCCGGCGTCTCTGCGGGCGGCTCGTCGACCGCCAGCTAGCAGCAGTTGGCTTGCTCTGTCATGCAGTCAGCCAATAACAGCGCGCACGCGGCGCGACGTTCCTGCCTGCTGCAGCGGGAAATCAGGATTAAACCGCGAAAGTTCAGATATCGCGGCCTTCGACCTTTTCGGTCAGCGTCTTGACCAGTTCCGGCACCTTCTCGAGATGCGGATTGACGGCCAGCGCCTTGCGGAAGGCTTCCAGCGCGCGCTTTTCGTCGCCGATCTCCTGCATGATCATGCCGAGCCCGGCCAGCGCGCCGAAATGCCGGGGCTCGCGGATCAGCACCTGCCGAATGTCCTCGAGCGAACGGGTGTAGTCGTTCTTCAGGTAATACAGCGTGGCGCGACGATTCCATGCCTCGACATAGTCGGGACGCAGCTTGACGAGAGAATCCAGTAGTTTTAGCGCAACGTCGGTCTTCTGTGCATCCATCGCGGCCTTGGCGCGCAGCATCAACAGCGCAGCCGTGTCACTCGGCGTCTGCATCCACTGCGCCCAGATCCGCGCCTCGACGTGTTTGGCGCTGGCTTCATCGGGGGCAGCTTTCAGGGCACCGAACAGGAAGTCCAGCCCGCGGGTACGATCCGCACCAACCTTCGGAAGCTTGCTCGGCGCTTCCGGCAACTTCTTCTCGGATTTCGGTGGAGGAATGACCCTGGGGTCGTTCTGGGCAAACGCAGCGGCTGGCACGGCCGTCATGACAGCGGCGAGGACCACGATCCGGCAGTTACGGGCGCCTGGGAATCTCAAAACCATGAAGCAAGTCTAGACGCGCAAAATCGCGCCGCAAAGCAGCAGATCGTCAAAGACCCGTGAAGCGAAGAAAAAGCCGGCTGGGCCGCCAAGATTAACCTTGGCGGGCCTTGAAGCGGCGCTGCACCTTGTTGATCACGTAGACCCGGCCCTTGCGGCGGACCAGACGGTTGTTGCGGTGGCGGCCGCGCAGCGATTTCAAGGAGTTACGGACCTTCATGGGACAATCCTGATGCTTTGAAAGGCCGTGTTGGAGGCCCGAACCTGAGCTACCCGAAAGTGGCAAAATGGGATTAATCCCGAAAAGCGGCCAACCGCCCGGGACGGGGCGGTTTCTAAGCAGCGCAGGCTCGGATGTCAATCCAGATGCGCCGTTTTCGGGCCCATCTGTCCCGTTCCGGACCTAACGCGGGCAGATCGATGCCCGGCGTTCCGACCGGTACCGAATCGACTGGCCTCCCGAAGAACTCTCCGGATCACTGGCAGAACAGGTCGCGCGGGAACTCGACCAGGGCCTCGCCGGTCGCGACCTTTTCACCCGTCTGGTTCTTCACCACCACATCGATCATCACCCAACGGGATTTTTCGGTCACCTGCTTGGCCTTGATGATTCCGGTAGGCTGGATGGTGTCGCCCGGCCGGACCGGCTTGACCCATCGCGTCTCGAGCCGGCGGTGGATCGCGCCTGCAGGATAGGCCCAGTCGGTGATCATGCGCGAGATCAGGCCAAAATTGTTCATGCCGTGCATGATGATGCCGCCGAAATTGGTCTTGCCGAAACTGCCCTTCATGTACTCGTCGTCGAGATGCAGCGGGTTGTAGTCGAGCGAGGCGTCGCAAAACAGTCGGATGGATTCGCGGCTGACCGCGAAGGTGGGGCCGTCGATGGCATCGCCGGCTCTGAGCTTTTCGAACGTCGTGGTCATCGCAACCTCCCCGCTCACATCGGCCGAATCGTCCAGCCACGGCCGGAACAGATTACGTCGCCCTTCTGATTAAGGAACATGTTGTCGTGCACCACGAACAGCCGCTCGCGCTTGATGAACTTGTCGAGCGCGCGGGCCTGCAAGGTGATGACGTCGCCCGGCCTGGCCGGAATGTTGTAGCTCCAGGACTGCCCTGCATTGACGGTGCCCGGCGAGCGCATCCAGTCATCCGCCGGCGTGCATGAGAACATCAGGAGGATGTGGATCGAGGGCGGCGCGATCAACCCGCCGTAGCGCGTGGTCTTCGCATAGGCCTCGTCGAAATAGATCGGATGAGTTTCGCCGACCGATTTGCAGTACAGCTCGATCGCCTCTTTGGTCAGCGTGTAGGGGATGGTCTTGCGCGGCTCGCCGGGAACGATGTCGTCCCAGACCTTTCTCAAGTTGGCGTCTTTCCAGAAATCGGTCTCGAAGGCCTGCGTTTGGGCCATGCCGCGCTCCCTTATTTTCCGTCTTTTGTTTCTGCCGCCTTGCGGAATTCGTTATATAGTATAATCAATTTTCCAGACCCAAAAATCAAGCCGGTGGAAACCCTAAGATGACCAAGCTCAAGCTGCCCGATATCGAGAAAGTCGTCGCGATCGACATCCACACCCATGCGGAAGAACCCTGCGGGTTGCATGGCGACGACGGCTATGACGATTTTCAGGAGCGCATGGCCGAATACTTCAAATCGCCGCACAAGCATCCGCCGACCGTGCCGGAGACCGCGGCCTATTACCGCTCGAAGAACATCGCAGCCGTGATCTTCCCGGTCGATGCCGAGCGCGAGACCGGCTTTCGCCGCTACAACAATTACGAGATGCTGGAAGTCGCCTCCGACCATCTCGACGTTTTGATCCCGTTCGTCTCGATCGATCCGCACAAGGGCAAGTTAGGGGTGCGCGAGGCGCGCAAGCTGATCGAGGAATACGGCGTCCGCGGCTTCAAATTCCATCCGACCATGCAGGGCTTTTACGCCAACGACCGCATGGCCTATCCGCTTTACGAAGCCATCAACGACGGCGGCGCGATCGCATTGTTTCACACCGGGCAGACTGGCGTAGGTTCCGGCATGCCCGGCGGCATGGGGATGCGCCTAAAATATTCCAACCCGATGTACATGGACGATGTCGCGGCTGACTTCCCCGACCTCAAAATCATCCTCGCGCACCCCTCGTTCCCCTGGCAGGAAGAGGCGCTATCGGTCGCGACCCACAAGCCCAACGTCTATATCGACCTCTCCGGCTGGTCGCCGAAATATTTCCCGCCGATCCTGGTGCGCTACATCAACTCGATTCTGCAGGACAAAATGCTGTTCGGCTCGGACTGGCCGGTGATCACGCCAGACCGCTGGCTGGCGGATTTCGCCAAGCTCGAGATCCGCGAGGAGATCAGGCCCAAGGTGATGAAAGCCAACGCAAGGAAGATTTTGGGCATCTAAAGGAGTATGATCGGCGGCACACTTGCGAGGGGTTCCATGACGAGCTTCGCCAGAATTGCCGCCCTCCCCGCTGCGCTTGCCTTGGCGCGAGGCGGAAAAAGAGAAACGATCGTGACCATCAAAGCCGTTGTCTTCGACGCCTATGGCACGCTTTACGACGTCCAGTCGGTGGCTGACGTCACCGAGGACGCGTTTCCGGGCTATGGCGAAATCATCACCCAGGTCTGGCGCATCAAGCAGCTCGAATATACCTGGCTGCGCTCGCTGATGCAGCGCTATCAGGATTTCTCCGAGGTGACGCGCGACTCGCTCGCCTACACGCTTGCCAGCCTCGGGCTGCAGTATGACGACGAGACTTTCGCGCGCATCATCGATAGATATCTGCATCTCGATCTCTATCCGGATGCGCTTGCGGCATTGTCGGCAATGAAGGATCGCAAGCTCGCGATCCTGTCCAACGGCAGTCCTGATATGCTGGGCGCGCTGGTGCAGAACAGCGGGCTCGACCGGCTGCTCGATGCGGTCATCAGCGTCGACGCCAAGAAGATTTTCAAGCCAAGCCCCGAAGTCTACATGCTGATCGAGGAAGTGCTGCACGTGCCGCCTGCCGAGGTGCTGTTCATCTCCTCCAATCCCTGGGACGCCTGCGGCGCCAAGGCGTTCGGGCTTCACGTCGCCTGGATCGAGCGGGTGACGCCGGAAGCGATGGCGCTGGCCTGCCTCGAAAGCGAGACGCTGCCGCCCTTGACGATGTTCAAGATCTTGCGCACCCAGATGGATGAGCTGGGATTTGAGCCCGATCATCGCATCCATAGCCTCTCCGAACTGCCCGCACTGGTGTCCGCCCAAAGGTCCTGAAATGAGTCTTGAGTCCGTCCGCGCCTTCTTCGCAGAAAAGGCGCCCGATATCTCCGTGATCGAATCCCAGATGAGTTCGGCCACTGTCGCGCTAGCCGCCGAAGCCTATGGCGTCGAGCCGGCGCGGATCGCCAAGACGCTGTCCTTGCGGGTAGGCGACCGCGTGGTGCTGATCGTGGCGGCCGGAACGTCGCGGATGGACAACAAGAAGGTGAAGGCGCTGTTCGGGGGAAAGCCGAAAATGCTCGGTCTCGAGGAGGTCGCCGAGATCACCGGGCACGAGGTCGGCGGCGTCTGTCCGTTCGGGCTGAAGACGCCGCTGCCGGTCTATTGCGACGTGTCGCTGAAGGCGTTCGACATCGTAGTGCCCGCCGCAGGCTCAACCCACAGCGCGGTGAAGATCACGCCTGCGCGCATGGCCGAACTGACGTCGGCCGAATGGGTCGACGTCTGCGAACTCAGGCCTGCGTCGGAAGCGGCGGCCTAATCGTATTCCTCATAATAGGGCGGAGGCTGCATCGGCCGCGGCCGTACCGCCGGCGGCGGCCCTGGCTGCGGGGCGCGGGCACGTGGCGTGTTTTGCTGCAGCCCGCGTGACGGTGGCTGCTGCGCGTCGGCCTGCGATTCGAACACCGCGCGACAGTTACTTGAGAGCTGCGGCGTGTTGTGCCGCAGACATGCCACGATCCGGTTGACGTCCGGGATCTGGTCGCCGCAGAGCCGCCAGACGTCGGGCGTGCAGGCCATCTGCTGTTCCCAGGTTCCGCGATATTCCTGCGAGAAGGCGGGAACGGCAGCGCCAGTTCCGCCGCCGATCGCGAGGGCGAGTGCAAGGACGATCCGCTGCGTTTGCATGGACAGGTCCCCTTCCTTTTAATTTTCACAGGCGCGGAAGCTCCGCGCGGCGACGGCACTAAGCCTGTCGAATGAATGCGGCCACGCGACGTTAGTGCGAACAAAAAAATGTGAAGCGGGTTCCGCTACTCCACCTTGCCGATCTTCTTCACCGCCGCGACCAGCCGCGCGCTGTCCTCCGCGACGAATTTTGCAAATTCCGGCGCGTCCAGGTAGGCGACGGGGCTGCCGGCGGTCTCATAGGTCTTGACCACCTCGGGCGCCCTCGCGGCTTCCGCCATCGCTTCGCGCAGCCGCGTCATGATCGGCGCCGGCAATGCGCGTTGCGCAAATAGTCCCGCCCAGATGTAGAACTCGACATCCTTGTAACCGAGTTCCTTGAAGGTAGGCAGATCGGGGAAACTCTTGATGCGCTCGGCGCCCCAATTGGCGAGCACGCGCATCTTGCCGTCATCGACCTGCTGCTTCAGCGTGCCCGGCGCCGACGCCACCGCCTGCACGGTGCCGCTCAAGAGCGCGGTCAGGGCCGGCCCTGCGCCGCGGAACGGCACGTGCAGCAATTTGATGCCGGCGCTCGCGGCAAACATCTCCATCGCCACGTGCAGCGTGCCGTAGGGACCGGACGAGCCGTAGGGAATTTGCCCGGGACGTTTTTTGGCGTCGTCGACGAACTCCTGCAGCGTCTTCCACGGCGCGGACGCCGGCACCGCCAGCAGCGTCGGATCGGCGAGCACGCGCGCGATCGGCGCGAACTGCGATACTTCATATGCCACCGGGCGATCGAACAGACGGTCGGCTTCCGGCAGCACCGCAAGCGAGGACAGCGTCATCAACAGTGTGTGCCCGTCAGGCTCGGCACGCGCCGCCGCCGCGTTGCCGACCGATCCGCCACCGCCGCCGGCGCGGTTGTCGACGATCACGGGCTTTCCGAGGATCCGCTCCAGCGCCTGCGCGATCGGCCGCGCCGCGAGATCGGCCTGCCCGCCGGGCGGAAACGGCACGATCATGGTGATGTTGCGCGAGGGATATGGACCTTGCGCCAAGGCGGCGTTGGAGAGCACAGCTGGCGCGAGCGGCAGCACGGCAGCGGCCTTGAGAACTTGGCGGCGGTTCATGGGTAAGGCCTCCGGATTATTGTCGTTATTGGAGACAGCCTAGCCGATACAGAGCACGTCACGATAGTGCGTCTCGTCCCACCCGCCCCTATGGACCGCAAAATCTGCAATAGTGAGATTTAGGCCTCACCCGAACAGTCTTTCGGCTGAACCTCACAATGACAATCCAGCACCTCCGGCCCCAGGAAATCTATCGATTTCGGCTTTCGATCAATTCGTTGCAGAATGACCAAACCTTGGCACCTGCCGCGTAGGGTGCAAGAAGGATTTTAAGCGGCCAGAAGGTTGAATGCGGATGTCTCTTTGGCGCAACGATTCTGATCGGGGCGCCAATGCCGTCTCGCTGGCGAACAAGCTCTGCCGCCTGAAGGCCGCTAACCACAGCTCCCTCCAAACAGACTACATCAATATCATTCTTGCAAAAGTCTCCCGCGAGAAACAAATTCCGTATCTTTGTTTGAGATTCCGGTCTCCATTTCCAGCTTCCGACATCGTTTATGAAAAGCTCGCGACCAGAGTTCCTGTCCAACTCAAGAAGCTCTATCTCTATTTCATTCTGTTCAAACGGGACGAACCGACGGAACTCATGCAGTATGTGGTCCAGCGTTGTCATCGGATGATCGATTGAGAGCGTGGACGGTTGTTGGTTCCAGACTCTGTCAGCGGTGAAACCACTTGGTGCGGAAAGATTGCCCAGAGGCCGCGAATCCGATGCAACGATATTCAGGTAAGTATTCGTTGATCCGGTCCATAAGCTTGAGTTGCTTACAAAGCTCAGTTTGAAGTTCGAATTTAGCAGCACCACGGGTTCGGGAGGGAGGACTGCATGCATCGCTCCAAGCCGTTGCGAAAACCGTCGATTGAGGTGTAGGTGAATGGATGCCATCGGAACGCTGACAAGCTTCTCACATTCTCCCAGTTGAGGGTTGCGATTCAAGACAGCCGCAGAAAGCAATTTGGAGAGAGCTTCGTGCGGAATCGCCAAAATCAAAGGTCCCTCAATGTTGACTAATTCGAGCTCAGGCGCTTGTCCGCCAAGGAAGTCTCTGCGGACCTGTCTCCAAGTAAACTCGCTAAGACTCGGATCAAAGCCCTTGCACCTCTCAAAACACACGCCCGAGATGTTTCCGTCCTGATTCAACTGCAAGGTATGAGCTTGATAGTTGAAATTGATTTTCACACCCAGCGATTCAAGCTTTGACTTCAGGGGACCCAAGAATTTGTTGAACGAATCTCCGATGAGGGCCCAGTACAAAGGTGTCGGGCAATAGGCGCCATACTCTAGGAATGTCTGGAAGCTCTTCGCTGACGTCAGATAGCTGGCTATCGCGAACGTCTTGGCCAAGTATTCGTCGTACATTCCAACGCTGGCTTCAGTTGCATACGGCTTTGTGGCGGCGAACGCGTTTACGGAGATCAAGTCACGATATCGATCCTGCTTCATCGGCGTACCGAGTAAATCGATTACCGAATACATGTAGAGAAACATGTCGGGAACTGACAAAACGCCGGAAAGCAAGTTTTGCGGAATTGTACTTGGAGCGCCGAAGTTCACGAGCTCCGTCATCTTTGGAAAGTCCCCCGCTCGAAGGAATTTCACGCGCTCAAGCGGCATGAAGTCTTTTTCTCGCGCCGATAGCATCGGCTATATCGAAGAAGTTGTGATACCAGTTCAGAAACATATGGTAACTGTGTTCATGAAAGGATCCTGAGCCCTTCCACTCCACGGCTCTAAACTTTCCTCCCACAAAGCTATTACTTTCAAAGATGGTAACTTCGTAGCCCCGTTGCGCCAAATGCAGGGCTGCGGTCAAGCCGGCAATCCCGGCCCCTACAATGGTGACCTTTGGCATATCTCACCTTATAAAAGTTGGTTCACTGGATTTGACTAGTCGGCCTCGCGGCACCGGGACTCACGTACTGGCATTCCTTCAATAATGCGTGCGCTTGGATCAAATGTTCCGTGACGAATTCCGATCCGTCGAACTGATTGCACAGCGGCTCGAGCAGGACTTTGCATCCAACAAAGTTGCCTTCTTCAAGTAGCGGACGTGCCATGGAAACCGCTGCTAATAACTCCCACGTCTTTGCTCGTTGTTTTCTCGCGATCTGGAGAGCCCTCGATAGGCATTTCTTAGCCTCTTCTTTTCTCTGAAGAGATGCGAGCAAGACGCCCTTTACTCGGAACAGGTCTGAATAGGCAAATTTCTCTCCAGAACGCCTTGCATAGTTCAGGGCCCGTTCGACACAAGCCAACCCGTGCCCTGGAAGATCAATTTTGCCGTAAAGTTCTGCGACGATGCCGAGCATGGACGAAGTGCCCATGCGGTTGCCAGCTTGTCGATATTCTTCAAAAACGTCCTGGGTCTGCCTGAGCATTTCCTCCGTCGGATTCTCGATCGAAAGGGCCATCGCGCGAAAGTTCGCGGCGTTAGACTCCAGAAAGCCGAAGCCCTGCTCTTGGGCAATCGTAATCGCGCTCTCTGCAAACGAGCGCATCCTGCTGGCATTTCGGCCGAGACTGTGAAAGATGCAGCTAATGGTCAGCGCGTAAGTGTAATCGAAAGGACGGTCAATAGCACTCTGACGCTGTTCTTCATCCAACTTAACCGCAAGTCGGTGCTCGCCTACACACCAGTAGGACAGTGCAGCACCCCGCAGCGCCTGCAGGCGACGGTCCGTTCCAAACGTTTTCTGCAGCGCTTCACTAGCGTGCTGATGATGGTAGCGCAACGCCTCGTCCTTGTGAGCGATGGCGTCGATAAAGTTTCCGCCATAAAACTCGTATATCGCCAAGGCTGAATGAGCCACATGACGGAGGTCGTCGTCATCAGCAAGCTCGGCTAGGCCTAGAACGCGTTTGCCGCCATCTATCGATTTTTGTATCTCGCCTCGAAGGAGAAAGTACGTTGTTAATGCCCATTCCAAGGGCACTTCATCTTTCCTACTTCCCACCTGCTTTGCAAGAAAGAGTGCGCGCTCATACTGGTTCTTAACTGACTGATCGGCCCACCCTTTACCGAAGATGCAAACTCGACCTAGCGCGCTTCTGAAGCTCAGCTCTTGTGCGTCCCGCTCCCTAGAGGGCGGTAGAGATTCCAAGAGCCTGAGACCTCTATGTAAGTATGCGGTGGCCTCTTGCAATGCGGATCGATCGATAGCCGACCTTGCTGCAGCGAGAATGTAAGGGACGGCTGCCTGCATATGGTTTGCATTCTCGTAGTGAAGGCCGAGAACTCCGGGTTCTTGTTGGCAAGCGGACGGAAACTGTGATTCCAGTGCCTGCGCGCATTTCAAATGCAGTTGCTGCCGCTTTTGCCTCAAGATCATGGAATAAGCCGTCGCTTGTATGAGAGCGTGCTTAAACGAGTATTCTACGTCGGTTGCTTTTCCAACCAGATGAAGCAGTCGCTCTTGAAGCAACTCATCCAAGGATTTGTTGAGTTTCTGTTCTTCGATTCCAGTGACCGCCAGAAGCTGCCGATAAGAAAATCGTCGACCGATGACCGCGCAGACTTGGATCAACTCCTTTGCTTCGGCAGATGCGCGATCGATTCGTGCAAGCAGCGATTCTTGTAGGCTGGAAGGAATGTTGCTGCCGCTTGAGTCAAGATGTTCTAACGACAGAGTTGGTCCTGCTGATGGGCGGCTCCTAAGAACAGCAGCTGTAAGCTCCTCGATATAAAGAGGATTGCCATCTGAGCGCTCAACGAGCTTCAAAACCAGGTCATCCGCCAGCCATGTGTCGGATGCGAACGTACGGACAAACTGCGCGGCTTCTGATTTCGTCAATCGGTCTAGTATTACGTGCTCTGCGTTGGTCCATGGCACCGAGAAATCCGATCTTGATGTGCAGATTATCAAGATCGAATGCCTCGGGGCCTCGTCTATCAGCAGGTCTAGAAACTCTGCGGTTGTAGGATCCATCCAATGGAGATCCTCGAATACAATCAGAACAGGATTGCCCTCCGCAAGTGTAATGAAAAATTTGATTATGAATGCATTGAGCATCATTCTGCGCCGCTTAAGCCTTGCAGCAATAGGAATGTCTTGTGTGGCTCCGCCTTCCTTTGAAGCCCCCAAATGAGTGCCGAGCAACGTAATCACTTCAGAGTCCTGCGTGCCGTCGGCCTTAAACAGACACGCTAGCTTTCTCATAATATCTTCAGGCGTATCCTGGTCGGATAATCCCGCTAGCCGTGCGATCGACCTCATAACAGGATAGAGCGGGACATCTTTGTGCAGTGGCGAGCATTGAAATAGGACGCTTTCGTGCTCCGCCAGTGATGAATGTGCTTCGTCACACAGGCGGGACTTGCCAATGCCAGGCTCGCCGGTGAGTACGGCTACTCTGCCATGTCCTGCCTTTGCGTCTTCCCAAAGCCCTCGTATGAATTCGAGCTCTGAACGCCTGCCAATTAATGGTGTGAGCCCAGCCGCCCTCCGTACGTCGAAGTTCAACGGGAGGCCACGAGGGCCAATGACCCGATGCAGCTGGACAAGCGCATTAAAGCCTTTTAGTCGCCTTCTGCCTGCATCCACGCACACGAACTTGTGGCGAATAAGTCGGTGTGTTTCGGATGAAACGATTATCGCGTCGGGAGGGCTGGAGGTTTGCAGTCGTGCTGCAAGGCTGGGAAGCTCGCCGAATACTTCGTGAACCAACAGACTTGTTCGTCGAATGACGTTGGCGACCACAACATCGCCGGTTGCAATACCCACATGCACCTGGATAGGTGTCCTCGCCGGATTGGATATGGCTTTCACCGATTTGATGATTTCGAGGGCGGCCACAACAGCACGTTCCGCATCCTGCTCGTGAGACTCGGGCCAACCAAAATACGCGCTTATGCCATCGCCGAGGTCTTTTGCTATGCAGCCGCCGAATCGCTTCACGATGCTGCCGCAGATTTCGTGGAAAGAATTCAGTAGTCGCGCAAGATCCTCCGGATCCAATCGACGAGCAAGCGTAGTAGAATCAACGATATCAACGAAGAGAATGGTTACTATTCGGCGCTCAGCGGCCCTAAGTTGAGTGTCTTCATAGATCGAGGAGCCGGGCTCGTCCTGCGGCGTGATCGATCGGGGCGAGTCCTGTTGTGTCCGGACGAAGGCGAGCATTTGCTTCCGGTGCTCGCTGGGAATACCGATCGCTTCAAGATCAGTTTCAGTCAAGGAGCTTAGCTTATCGCAACTGATCCCATGATCCAGAAATACGCGCGAGTGCTGAACCAGCCCCAGTGTCGCAAGCCAAGCTCTGATGTCGCTCATCTCTCAACCCTCATTTTATCGGGAGAGAACGTTAACGTGTACCTCTACGCCATCGCTGAGTAATCAGTCCGCAAAGTCAGCATGTTGAGCTCGCATCCAAGTCAACGTTCAGAACATTATCTAAAGGCTCCAATCCGCTGAGATCATCGGCGTGACAAACCCCGTGTGTAGTCGACTAACGCGAGTAGGACCTGAGGATATGAAGAATTCTTGGTTGCTTCACGGCGCGCATCGGCAGCTATTTGGTCGAGAATCTGTTCGGCCTCAGGTAAGGCCGCCTGAAATGCAGTAGCAAGTTCTTCGCGCCTTCGTTGGTCTGATGCGCAAAAGATGGCAGAGATTTTGGGATCTCTGATCGCGATGGCAGCAGGAAGCGTCAATATGCCGTCCCGTATGTCGTCATCACCTCCGCCGCCCAACGCCTCGACTCCTCTAACATCAGCTACGTCATCGCAGCCATGGTAGAGCATGCCTAACAAATTACCATAACGCCTCAGGGCTTCTCCGCCACTTCCAAGACAAGCACAAGCTTCGAACATGGATCCCGTATCTTCGCGGGCAATCTGCCGCCAATCCTCGAGTCCCAGTGGTTGGCTGCGCACTCTCCACTGGAAACACTCCGCTACGCCGAGGCGCCCTATGAGCTCAGACAAAGCGCAATTGAACCTGGCCGTGAACGAACAATTCGATATGCTTCGGAGACGATATAACCCGCGGTCATTAGCGCGGGCAGTAATCCAAACTTGCAGTGCAGGGTTAATTTGCCGCGGCGATATTCTGATTTGTCCAAGATGTCGTCTATAATCAGAGTCATATTGTGAATGAGCTCTATGACCAAAGCCGATGTTTGCTCCTCGGCACCGATGGGTTTATTGTTCATAGCGCTGAAGCAGGCAAAAACTGTAACAGGCCTGAAGTACTTTGATTTGCCTGTAAATTGCCATTTCAAACAATCGTCCATTTCCTGGTTGCGTTCATCAACCCATCGGGCAATGGACGATTGTAGCTGTTTCAGTTCTGCCGCAAAGCCAAGCGCGGTGCCAATTTCTGCGTCCGCTGCCGCAAACTCCGCCTCGGTATCCGATTTGGGTGACAACGTACCTCCCCCTACGATTTTGCTTTCCAACGTCGCTTGTAAGGGCCTTCAGAAGCGCTTGCCCGGGTGGCTAGACCTCGCGTGCTGCTTTGCAGCTCTTGAAGCTTGGCTTGCAGATGTCGGCATTCCTCAGATGCTATTTCGACAATCTCGCCCAAGGAGCTTCTGGCTTCGTCGATCATACGAAGGTGCTGAGGCAGGTCCCGCGGCTCTGAAGGCTTGCTTTGGCCTAGCAGCCTTACTTGTGCTCTAGCCAGTCTGTGAGTCGCTCTTAACGTAAACCTTGCGCTGCTAAGGAGGCATTGCAGGTGTGCACCCGCCAAAATGACTCCAGCCTTGAAAATAGGGTCTGTTTCAATCTGAAAATGATTCAACCTTCGAGCGGTTGAGAGGCCAAAGCTATCCTTTTTCAGCGAATCTTCATCAACCACAGTCATTACCGTCGTCTCCTCATCGGGAGCGGTTGGCTCTCCAATTTAAATTCGAAGACACGAAAAGTTTGACCAGCTTGATCTCGGTCCGCAACAAAAGCAACCATGGAATGTATTCCGCTAGCGCTTTCGTCCCGTTCTGACACCCCGAAAATGGGCGCCGAACGAGAGGGCCGATATTTTCTCGGTAGTGATCCGCGGTTGATTGCTCTTTGAGTTTCTTGAGATTCGCCGTTCGGGAAAATCCCTTTACTTTCAATAAGCCAACGCGTCCGAAGGGCGTAGCTGGATGCATGCTGTGCGCGGCGGCCTACTTCCGTCTCTTCGCTTTCGCAAAATGTTTTGCCAGAAACTCCGCCAGCACTTCGACGCGCGCAGGCCTTGGGCCACCGGGCGGCGTCACCAGGTGCACCGCGCCTTCGGGCTGGTGCCAGCCTTTCAGGATCACTTCGACCTCGCCGGAGGCAATGGCGTCGCCGACAATGAAGTCCGGCAAATCGGCGATGCCGAGGCCGGCGGTGACGGACGGCAACAGCGCCTCGCCATTGTTGACGCGGAGCTGGCCTGCGGGCCGCACGCTGGCCTCCTCGCCAGACGCATTGGTGTAGTGCCAGACGCCGGCTGTCGAGAGATAGGCGTAGCCGAAGCATTTATGCTCCGCCAGATGCATCGGATGCGTCGGCCTGCCATGGCGCTTGAGATAGGACGGCGCCGCGACCGTGTAGCGCGGCATCGCGCAGAGCCGTCGCGCTATCAGCGACGAGTCCGGCAGGCGCGCGATGCGCAGGCCGGCATCGAAACCTTCGCCGATCAGATCAACCGTCGCGTCGCTCAGGTGAAGATCGATCGAGACTTCCGGGAAGGCTGTGAGAAATTCTGGCAAGATCGGCGCAACGGCTTTCACGCCGAACGTCATCGGCACCGCGAGCCGCACCAATCCGCGCGGCGCCATCGATTGCGACAAGGCTTCGTTCTCGGCGTCCTCGCCGTCGGCGAGCAGGCGCGCGGCGCGCTCGGCGAGCCTTTGCCCGGCATCGGTCAGCGCCAGCCGCCGCGAGGTGCGGTTGAACAGCCGAGCGCCGAGCCGCTGCTCCAGCCGGCTGACGGCCTTCGACACCGTGGCCTTGGACAGCGCCAGCTCGGTCGCGGCTGCCGCAAACGACCGTAATTCCACGACTTTTGCAAAAATCGCCAACGCCTCGAAATCCGGGAGCTTGGACATTCGGATCACCTCCAAGGCCGTTTTTAGAAACAATGAGTTTCAATAGTTTCTATTTCTATACCACGGCGGGAGGCATATCCAATGGCCATCGGAATTCGAGCAACGGAGAAATCCAATGACCAAGAAGCTCTCAGGCAAGGTAGCCCTCGTCACCGGCGGTTCGCGCGGCATCGGCGCGGCGTCTGCGCGCGCCCTCGCCGCCGAGGGTGCCAATGTCGCCATCAGCTACGTCGCTTCTCCCGACAAGGCCGAGGCCGTCGTCGCCGAGCTGAAGGCCAAGGGCGTCAACGCCCGCGCTTATAAGGCCGATCAGGCATCCTCTGCCGATGTCGACCAACTGGTGAAGAACGTCGTGAAGGATTTTGGCCGGCTCGACATCCTCGTCAACAACGCCGGCGTTGCTGTCGGCGGCGCGGTCGATGATCCCAATGCCGATACTGCGGCATTGGCCCGGCAGAGTGCCGTGAACGTCGATGGTGTCATCACCGCGATCCGCGCGGCGGCGAAGCTGATGGGCGAAGGCGGCCGCATCGTCACGATCGGCTCCGATATCGCGACCCGCGCCTCATTCCCTGGCCTTGCCGATTACGCCGCCACCAAGGCTGCCGTCGTCGGCTACACCAAGGGCGCGGCGCGCGACCTCGGCACACGCGGCATCACTGTCAACGTGCTGCAGCCGGGATCGATCGACACCGACTTGAATCCGGACGACGACCGCGACTTCGCCGACCTCCAGCGCAAGCAGCACGCGCTGCAGCGCTTCGGAAAGCCGGAAGAGATCGCAGCCGGCGTGGTCTTCCTCGCGAGCCCTGAAGCGTCGTTCGTGACTGGCACGGTGCTCAATGTCGATGGCGGCTTCGGCGCGTAACTCAAATCCAGCGCGGCCGGGCGCATGCGGCCCGGCCATTTAATTCAAAAAACTTTCAACGAAAGGAATATCCCATGATCGAACTCAGACCATTTGCAAAACTCGCCAGCGCCGATCACGGCTGGCTGAAGGCAAAACATCACTTCTCGTTCGGCAGCCATTACGACCTCGACAATATGGGCCACGGCGCGTTGCGGGTGTGGAACGATGACGAGATCGCGCCGAACACCGGCTTTCCCGCCCATCCCCACGCCAACATGGAAATCATCACCTATGTCCGCGAAGGCGCGATCACGCACCAGGACTCGCTCGGCAACAAGGGCCGGACCGAAGCCGGCGACGTGCAGGTGATGAGCGCCGGGAGCGGCATTCGTCACTCCGAGTACAATCTGGAGCCGAGCAAGACCAAGATCTTCCAGATCTGGATCGAGCCGACGACGAGAGGTGGCCAGCCGACCTGGGGCGCCAAACCGTTTCCGAAGTCGGATCGCTCCGGCAAGCTCGTCACCATCGCCAGCGGCATTGCCGGCGACAGGGATGCGCTGCCGATCCGCGCCGATGCGCGGGTGCTCGCCACCACGCTGAAGGCGGGCGAGAGCGCGGCGTACGAGCCGGCGAAGGCGCGTCACCTCTATCTCGTGCCGGCGGCCGGCAGCGTCGAAGTCAACGGCGTGCGCGTCAATGCCCGTGACGGTGCTGCGATCCGCGACGAGGCGAAGCTGACGATTACCGCGCTGGAAGATTCCGAACTGGTGCTGGTCGACGCCGCGTAGCGCAATCACCGCTCGTCATGCCGGGCAGAAGCGCGAAGCGCGTCTTCGCGCTAGATGACCCGGGCATCCATCCTTCTTCGCGAGACTCCTTGCGAAGGCGATGGATTGCCGGGTCAAACCCGGCAATGACACCCAAAAATCAACAACACACATTTACGAACCCAAAGGACAACCACCATGGCCAAAGTACTCGTGCTCTATTATTCCGCTTACGGTCACATCGAGGCGATGGCGAATGCCGTAGCCGAAGGCGCGCGCAAGGCCGGCGCCACCGTCGACATCAAGCGCGTGCCGGAGCTCGTGCCTGAAGCGGTCGCCAGGGCCTCGCATTACAAGCTCGATCAGGCCGCGCCGATCGCAAAAATCGAGGACCTCGCCAATTACGACGCGATCGTCATCGGCACCGGCACTCGCTTCGGCCGTATGACGTCGCAGATGGCGAACTTCCTCGACCAGGCCGGTGGCCTCTGGGCCAAGGGCGCGCTCCACGGCAAGGTCGGCGGTGCCTTTACCGCAACGGCAACCCAGCATGGCGGGCAGGAAACCACGCTGTTTTCGATCATCACCAATCTCTTGCACTTCGGCATGACGGTCGTCGGCCTGAACTACGGCTTTGCCGGCCAGATGAAGCTCGACGAAATCACCGGCGGCGCGCCCTATGGCGCCACCACGATCACCGGCGGCGACGGCAGCCGTCAGCCGAGCGAAAACGAACTCGCCGGCGCGCGTTATCAGGGGCGCGTGATCGCGGAGACCGCGAACAAGCTGCATGGCTGATGCGACGATCGCTCAGTGCTGTAGGGTGGGCAAAGGCGCACTTCGCGCCGTGCCCACCATCACAGGTGTCGAGATCGAGAATGGTGGGCACGCTTCGCTTTGCGAAACTTTGCCCACCCTACGAACTGCCACTAATGCCGCAGTTGCGGCTTCATAATGGTCTGGCGAACTTCGGCGCCGCAATCGGCGCATTCATAGGTGAAGTCAATTTTGGCCTGGCTCCAATGCGGTTCGACGTCGCGCACATACATCGGAAGTCCGACACAGCTCGGACAAAGGACGAAACCCGGCTCAATGCCATCATGATGAATATAGGCTGGCATGTTGGCTCTCCCCACGGCAGTAATTCACGAGTAGCCCATCACCCGAAGCGCAGCATACGCGCGCGCGGCCAAGCCGATCATCAACTCTCGCGAACACACGATGAACGGCTGCATATTCCTGGCACGTGTTGCAGATTTGCACGCCAGTTCCCGTGCGGCAACAATGTGTCAGCTCTTGTAGGGCTGCGGCTCGAGGCCGAACGCGGCCAGCAGGCTGCCGATCGCCACCGTGACGGGATGCATGGCAATGGTCCACTCACGCTCGGTGAAGACTGCGTGCACGGCATAGCCGAGCGAAAGCGGCAAGGCAGCCAGCAGTTTGGCCGTCAGCTTCGCCCGCAACCCGAACGTCGGCGTCGCCTTGCGCTGGACGTGATAATTGATGGCCCCGATCTGGAGGCCCCACATCGCCAGCCATTTCAGGCTGGTCCGGCTTTGCGGCACGGTCGCGCTGATCGCGGCTTCGGCCGCCCAATGAAACCGCAAGCCGAGTCTCTTACAGCGGTAGAAAAAATCGGTGTCTCCGCCGCCGAGAAAATTGAAACAGAGGTCGAATGCCGGCATGCCCAACCGATCAAACACCGCGCGCCGGATCAGGCAATTGCCGGAGCGATAGATAACCGGCACTGGACCTGAGGCGTCGTAGGCCGGTGCAAAAGCGGGATGGCGCCGCAGCCCACGCTTCCGTTCGTCGTCGAATTCAGGGAATACCGGCCCGCCGACGATGTCAGCGCCGGTCGCCTCCGCAGTCCCGACCATCTGCTCCAGCCAGTCCGGCGAAGCGATTTCGTCATCGTCGATCATCAGGAAGCTGGTTGCCAGCGGGAACATCTGCAGCGCCGTCTCGAAGGCGGCATTGATCGCATAGCAATTTCCCTGCCGCGGCTCGATCACGCACAGGCCTGCGAATTTCCCCGACGCGAGGTATTCGGCGGCAACCGGCACGCTCGCGCTCCGCGATGCATCGTTCTCCACCATCACGACGGCGAAGCGGCGGCTGGTGCGCTGAACGGCAAGCGACTGCAGCGTCCGGCGCAGGTATTTGGGACGGCGAAAACAGGGGATACAAACTACCGTTTCGATTCCTGGATCGAGCGCCGGTGAAGCCGCCACCAGCGCACGCAGAGCCCTGACCGCCGGATCAGGCCGGCCCATCCTGATATCGCCGATCGAGCTCTCTGCCATGAAAGTCTGGTCGTTCACGAATATGTCTCATCGTCTCGAAACGGGATTGCCGGATTAATTCCGGGACACTTCTGGACTGCACCCCTGGAATGAGACACGATAATTTCTGTGACAGTGCGGTTGCCATGATGCGTTATCGTGCTTTGTTTTGCGCGAACGCGGTTTCGAACTCAAGCGGTGATTGGTATCCGAGCGCCGAGTGCAGCCGATCTTTGTTGTAGACCTCTGCGATGAAGCCATTGATGCGACGGCGGGCGTCTCTGATGTCAGCGAAGGCCCTGCCGTTGATCTCCTCCATCTTCAGCGTCTTCATGAAGCTTTCGGCCTTGGCGTTGTCGAAGGGATTGCCCGGCCTGCTCATGCTGATGGTGATGTCGTATTCAGCGAGCCTCTGGCGATAGGCGATGGAGGCGTATTGCACGCCGCGATCGGAGTGATGGATCAGGCTGCCGGATTGCGGCTTTCGGGCTTCGAGGGCTGTGTCCAGCGCGGCGATGGCGAGCGAGGCATCGAGCGTGTTCTCCAAAGCCCAGCCGACGGCTTTGCGCGAGAAGGCGTCGAGAATGACGGCAAGATAGACGAAGGCTCTGGCGAGATGCACATAGGTGATGTCGGCGACCCAGATCTGATCCGGCGCCGACGGCACGAGGCCGCGCACCAGATTGGGCACGATGAGAAAGGCCGAAGGCCTCTCAGCAGGTGGCTTCAGGAACGGTGCCTTGCGCTGGGCCAGGAGATTGTCCTCGCGCATAAGCCGCTGTATTTTCTTGCCATTCACCACCATGCCCTGCCGCCTGAGGGTCGCTGTCACCCGCCGATAGCCATAGAAGCGGTGCTTGAGACAGATTCGCTGGATCATATCGCGCAACTCGCACTCACCGGCTTCATCGTCGCGTCCGGCAAGGTGCCGGTAATAGGTCGCGCGCGGCAGGCCTGCGAGCCTGCACAGGTGCTGCACATCGGCGTGCGACCCGGCGGCCTCGAGCGTCATGGCTTCGATGACTTCGATGATGCGGATGCGGGTTTGCCTTGCGTTGCCGGCCGCTCCATTGCGCGCAAGGCTTTTCGAAAAAAATCGATATCCATCTGCTGGCGGCCCACCAGCCGTTCAAGCTCGGCGATGCGCGCGTTCGCCCGGGCGAGTGCAGAGCGCTTGTTTGCCTCCGGCTGCAACGGCTTGAGCTTGCGGGGACCAGGCTTCGGCCCGCGCTTGCGGTTCAGCCCCTCAGGCCCATGGGCCTTCCACGCCTTGATCCAGTCATGAAGGAGCTTGCGCGATATCCCAAGCTCGCGGGCCACAGGCAGAACGCCTTCGCCACCTTCCGCACGCTTGATCGCCTTCAATTTGTACGCCGTCGGATACTGACGGTTCTTTGCGCTTGCTGCCACAGGTCATCCTCAAAATGAGCCTGTCATAGAAATTATCGTGTCTCATTCCAGGGGTGCAGTCCACTTCCGTCTCGATAAAGCCGCTCGCTCAGGGATTATCCCGTCCTTGCGGACGTAACGCGCACGGTGGTGCAAAAACCGATCCGGCAGCGAAACGTGACGCACCGAATTCCGGCGACGGTTAATGGATGGGGTTAATCCGCGCATCTGGCTGGAGCCGCGCCGCCCCTTCTGGCGCTATTGACCACCAATCCGCGAGCGCCTTATCTGTTGCTGAACAGGAGCCGATCGAGAGACATCGGCGGGGCACAAAACCGATGAGCAGCCGTCCAACCATTCTCGTCACCGGCGGTGCGGGCTATATCGGCTCGCATTGCTGCAGGGCGTTGGATCAGGCGGGCTACCAGCCCGTCGTCTACGACAATCTTTCGACCGGCCATCGCAGCTTTGCGGCGGGCACGCTGGTGGTCGGCGACATCGCCGACAGGGCGACGCTGGCGCGGACCTTTGCCGAGCATGACATCGCGGCGGTCATGCACTTCGCTGCGTCGAGCCTGGTCGGCGAATCCGTTGCCGATCCGCAGAAATACTACGTCAACAATCTCGCCGGCACGCTGTCGCTGCTCGAGACCATGCGCGCCGCCGGCTGCAACCGCCTGGTGTTTTCATCGACCGGCGCAGTCTATGGCAACGCCGACAGCAACGCACTGCGCGAGGATTATCCCAGCGCGCCGATCAACCCCTACGGCGCCTCGAAATGGATGATCGAGCGCGTGCTGGCGGATTATCGCATAGCCTATGGCTTCGGCTCGTTCGCACTGCGCTACTTCAACGCCGCTGGCGCCGACCCTGCCGGCGGCATCGGCGAATTGCGCGAGGTGGAAACCCACCTCATCCCCCGCGCGATGATGGCGCTGCAGGGACACGTGCCCGATTTCGCCGTGTTCGGTGACGATTACGACACACCCGACGGGACGGCGATCCGCGACTACATCCACGTGACCGATCTGGCGGCTGCCCACGTGCTTGCGCTCGAGCTTCTGCTGCAGGGGCATACCGGCGGAGCCTTCAATCTCGGCACCGGCAACGGCTTTTCGGTGCGCGAAATCCTCGCGGCGATCGCCGCCGAGACCGGCCGCGAAGTCCCGCATGTCGTCAAGCCCCGCCGACCAGGCGATCCAACCTATCTGGTCGCCGATCCCTCCGCCGCACGCGCGACGTTGAACTTCCGTCCCGCCCATTCGGATCTGGCCACGATCATCCGTACCGCCTGGGCCTGGCACAAGAAGGCTCACCCGCTGAAGACGGGTGCGCCTGGTCGCGATTGATCATGGGCGAAGGTCCGCCGACCTCAACGGCGGAAGAAGAGAAGTAACCCCGACATCGCCGCAGGCAACTATTCTGGGTGCGGCGCGTTTTTATGTTCTCAACCAGCTTAGGGATGTAGAACATGGCTGTTACCGCGCAGATCAAGGAACACATGGACGTCATCTCGTCGGACAGGAAGACGGTCGGAAAGGTCGATCATCTGGAAGGACCCGACAAGATCAAGCTGACCAAGCAGAGCTCGCCTGATGGTGAGCATCACCACTTCATTCCGGTGTCATGGGTTGATCACGTCGATCAGCACGTGCATCTCAATAAATCGGGCGCGGATGTGACCGCGCACTGGCAGCACGGCCGGCAGTGACCGGCTGACACGCATTGCGCCGCGTGCGGATGTGGATATCATCTGATGACAGGAGATGAGATGCATCCGGCGGCGCGATTGCAGTTCGAACGCTTGATCGGCGAGTATGCACGCTGGCGGGCTGTTCCCGAAACCGAACGATCGCCCGCCCCGGCATGGTGGTGGGGACCGGCGATGGAGTTGCGCAGTGCGCCGCAATCCTTGCCGGCGGAATGGTGTGCCGAGCTTGGCCTGCCCAACCAGGCGACATATGCCGCCGCGGCAGAACTCCTCCTCAAAGCCATCGCGGGACAGACGACCCTGCCCTGGCCCGACGACTTTCCTCGCAAGGCTTCGGACACCAAGCTCGCGCGTGAGCTGCACCCGCAGCCGTCAGACGACGGTGCGTTCCAACCCTGACCCGGCTTCCGGCTGCAGCGGCGGCGAGGCGAGCCGCGGTTCGGCCCGGAGCAGATCAGCCATCTGCTTTGCAGGCAGCGGCTTGGAGAACAGAAATCCCTGCATCTCGTCGCAGGCGTGATTGCGCAGAAACACCTCCTGCTCGACGGTCTCGACACCCTCCGCAATGACGGTCATGCCAAGCGCCTTGCCCATGCTGATGATCGCCTGCGCAATGGCCTGGTCTTCGGAATCGACAGGCAGGTCGCGAATGAAAGAGCGATCGATCTTGATGGTATCGATCGGGAACTGCTTCATCAGCGACATCGACGAATAGCCGGTCCCGAAATCGTCGATCGCAAGCCGAATGCCGCGGCTCTGGATCGCGTCGAGCACCTTGATCGCGCGCGAGACATTCCGCATCACCATGCTTTCGGTGACTTCAAGCTGCAGCAGAACCGGCGACATGCCGCTTGCCAAAAGCGCCTCGTCGACATCATGCAACAGATGCGGATCGGCGAATTGCCGCGGCGACAGGTTGACCGCCATCGTCACCGGCCGCAGGCCACGGCGCTGCCAGGCCATGTTCTGCGCGCAGGCTTCCTTGAGCACCCAGCAGCCGATCGGAACGATCAGGCCGGTTTCTTCGGCGAGGGGGATGAATTGTCCCGGGGAGACGGTGCCGAGTTCGGGGTGTACCCAGCGCAGTAGCGCCTCGACGCCGGTGATCTGGCCGCTCGCCATGTCGATCTTCGGCTGATAATGCAGCGAGAACTGGTCGCGTTCCAGCGCGCGGCGAAGCGCGCTTTCCAGCGTCAGCCGCTCGATCGACTGTGTCTTGATCTCCTTGGTAAAGAAGCGAAAGCCGTTCTTGCCGTCCTCCTTGGCGAGATACATCGCCATGTCGGCGTTCTTGGTCAGCGTTTGCACGTCGGTGCCGTCGGACGGATACATCGCGATCCCGATCGAAGCGGTGGTGTGGCATTCGTGACCGCTGAGCTGCAGCGGCTGGCCCAATACGGAGAGAAGCCCGCCGGCTATGCGCTCCACCTCGTGACGCTCGGCCGCCTCCTCCAGAATGACCACGAACTCGTCGCCGCCGAGCCGCGCCACGATATCGCTCGAGCGCAGCGCACGGCGCAGCCTGTCGCCGATTTCCACCAGCAGCATGTCGCCGGCGTCATGCCCCAGCGAATCGTTAATGACCTTGAACCTGTCGAGGTCGATGAACAGCAGCGCAAACTGCCGCTGGTAGCGCGCGGCGGCGTCGATCGCACGGCGAAGCATGCCGTTGAACATTTCCCGGTTCGGCAGGTTGGTCAGGCTGTCGTGCGACGCCAGGTACTCGATCCGCTCGTCCGCGCGGGTCTTTTCATCCGCGCGGTCGAAATTCTCCAGCGCAAAGGACACGTTGTCGACGAGCCGCTGCAACAACTCGGCAAATTCGAGCGTGAACGTATCCTTCTCGAGCGACATGAACGACATCACGCCGACGGCTTTCCCATGCACCAGCAGGGGGAATGAAGCGCCGGAATTCGTCCCATCAAGACGCGCGCTGTGATGAAACGCCTCGGTATTGGGGTCCGCGAGGTAATCGTTGATGATGCAGGCCCGCTGCGAACGGATCGCCTGACCGCACAGCCCACGTCCCTCCGGGTGGGCCTCACTGGCCGATATCTTTGCCAGACGTGCGCTGAGGGCAGTCGGACCGGCGGCAGCGACAACGTCGAGATAGTCGCTGTCGGGTTTCGTCAACACGATGGAAGTCAGGGTAAACTTGCCGCCGTCGGCCGCGGCCTCGCACACCAGATCGAACAGTTCCGCCCGCGACGTCGCGCGGATGATCGCCTCATTGGTCGCGCTCAGCGCCGCCAGCATGCGCGTCAGGCGCTCCTTCTGGATTTCGGTCCTCGCCTTGTCGTCGGCGCGGTCGAAATTCTCCAGCGCGAAAGATACGTTGTCGGCCAATCGCTGCAGCAGTTCCGAAAATTCGGGAGTGAAAGTGTCCTTGTCCAAGGACATGTAAATCATGACGCCAACTGGCTCGTCATGCACCAGGAGGGGAAAGGCGGCGCCCGACTGAGCTCCATAGCTACCTACAACGGCCTGGAAGGCGGCAACGCGCTGGTCGCTAACATAATCATTGGTGATGCATGGACGCCTGGTTCGGAACGCCGTTCCGCTGAGCCCACGTCCCTCGGGACGGCTTTCATCCGTCGACAACCTGACGTGCCGCGTCGTCTCGGCTGCCGGGCCGGAGGCGGCCACGATCCCGAGAAGGTCGCTGCCCGGAGTTGCCATTGCAATGGTGGCCGACGTGAACCTGCCGCCATTTGCTGCAGCTTCGCACACGAGATCAAAGAGCTCCGTGCGGGACTTGGCCCGCATGATGGCTTCGTTGGTCCTGCTCAAAGCAGCGAACATTCGCGTCAGGCGCTCTTTCTGACTTTCGGTCCTCGCCTTCTCGTCCGCACGGTCGAAATTTTCCAACGCGAACGACACATTCTCCGTGAGCCGCTGCAACAACTCGGCAAATTCGGGCGTGAACGTGTCTTTCTCGGACGAGATGAAGAACATCACGCCGACGGGCTGACCGGAAACGAGCAGCGGAAACGCAGCGCCCGACATAGCACCGTCGCTGTGAATGAACTGACGAAATGCCGATCCTCGCGGATCGGAC
Organism: Bradyrhizobium sp. RDI18; assembly: GCF_043203335.1. NCBI lineage: Bacteria > Pseudomonadati > Pseudomonadota > Alphaproteobacteria > Hyphomicrobiales > Nitrobacteraceae > Bradyrhizobium > Bradyrhizobium sp. RDI18. The sequence goes on from NZ_JBICRN010000008.1 coordinate 4,089,913, forward strand.
CGAAAGTCGTTTGCGATGCAAGCTCGCCTGGAGCGGAACGCATTGCCGCAGAGACCGCGCCCTTCAGGCAGATCCGCGTTGGTCGAGACCTTGACCCGCCGCATGTTGTTTGCCGTCGGCCCTGCAACGGCCACCAGATCGATATCGTAGCTGTCGGGGCGGGCCAACAGGATACTGGTCGAGTTGAACCGTCCGCCGTTTGCGGCAGCTTCGCACACCAGTTCGAACAGCTCGGCCCGCGACGTCGCGCGGACGATAGCTTCGTTGGTCGCACTGAGCGCCGCCAGCATGCGCGCCAGACGTTCTTTCTGGGCGTCGGCCCGCGCCTTCTCGCTGGCGCGCTCGAAGTTTTCCAGCGCGAAGGAGACGTTTTCCGCAATCCGCGCCATCAGCGCGACGATCTCTTCGTCCTCTGCCCACAGCTTTCCGACGAAGAACAGCAGCACGCCGATACTCTCATCCGCCTTGATCAGGGGAGCGGCGACGCAGGCGGTAACGCCCGTCTCGCGGGCGGCCTGATGCCAGGGCTGTCCCTGTGTCGAACTGAGGATGTTGTTGTTGACGGCCGGCTGCTGTGTCCGGAATGCCTTGCCGCAGACGCCCGTTCCGTACGGGTTGCCCGCGTCGATCGAGAACGGCGCTCGCATGATCTGTTCGACGATTGTGCCTGTCCCGGCGACCGGCTTCAGCCAGACCGAGTCCGGCTCTGCGAGCAGGACCAGCGTGGCCGCGGATTTGCCGCTGTATACCGCGGCGTCGCAAACGCGCTGATAGAGATCCTGTTCGGTCTTGGCGCGAAGAATGGCTTCGTTGGTCGCGCTGATGGCGCCGAACATCCGGTTCAACCGCCGCATCGCACGCTCGCCGTTCTTGCGCGCGGCTTCATGGTCGAAATTGTCGAGCGCAAACGAAATGTTTGCCGAGACGCGCTCCAGCATCGATACGAGCTGCGCGTCGATCGAGTGCGCCTCGCGCCGCGAGACCAGCAACACGCCGACGCTCTGGCCATTGCAGATCAGCGGCAGCGCTGCCGCCGCGCCCACCTGGTTGGCCCTGGCGCTCTCGCGCCAAGCCAGCGAGCGCGGATCGTTCAGGAAATCATTGCTGACGCATACCCGCCGGTCGCGAAACGCGTGTCCGGCAACCCCGGACCCCTCTGGCGTACCGGCCACGATCGAAATGTTGATGCTGCGCAGGCGCGGCACGTCATCGCCGCAGCCGGCGGCGAAGCGCAGGAGATTGGTTTCGCTCTCCAGCAGGAAGACCGAAACAGCCAGGAAGTCGCCGACCGAGAATGCGGCTTCGCAGACCTTCGCATACAGTTCTTCGGGCGATTTGGCGTACAGAATCGCTTCGTTGGTCGCATTCAACGCCGCGAGTGTGCGCGCGATGTCGGTCTTCACCTTCCCCAAGCTCCCTGACGGCAGCGCCGGGCTGCCCCTTGTGGATTTTATGCGTGCAACAGGCCTAAATGCGCGTTATTGGCGGCGGGAGTTGCGATTCAGAGTAAACGTCAGACCAACGGTGAACGACGCTGCTCCGGAGAACTACGGCCCATTCACGATTTGTCAGCCATGCCGCCGGCGCGCGCCGGCCGGGATGCGGGACCTGCTGCAGCAATCTTCGAATTTTGCAGGATGACAATCCTGATACGTGAGGGCCGTGCTGACGGCATGGCTAACAGGATATTTCCACGCTTGCCCTGCCGCGGGCGCTTTGAGAGCATGCCGGTACCAAGCACGACCCGCGGTTCGCGCGGGCGCTCAAGGTGAGGAAACTCCCATGCCGATGGTCCAGGCCGACCGTCTCACGCGAATCGGCGCGGCTCTGCTTAGGGCCGCCGGTGCAACTGAAGAGGAAGCCGGCGCGGTCGCCGTCGGCTGCATCAACGCCAATCTCGCCGGCCATGCTCGCACGGGGGATCGCAAGCTCATCGCTGAGCTCGACCTGAAATGAAATCCAGACCAGTCCGCACAAGGAGAACGGCATGACACGGCAAATGGCGCTGGTCGGATTTTTGCAGGCGCAGAACTGCACCAACCTGCCGAGTTCATGGCGGCACCCGGAATCGCGCGACGATCCGATGTCGGCCGACTACTACCAGGAGATCGCCCGGATCCTAGAAGCCGGCAAATTCCACATGGCATTTTTCGACGACCGCCTGGCGATGCCCGACCGCTACGGCAACGATCATGCCCACACCGTCGAATACGGCATCCGCTGCGTGAAGATGGACCCGCTGATCGTGCTGACCACGATGGGCATGGTCACGACGAAGCTCGGCCTAGGGTCGACCTGCTCGACCACCTATTACGAACCGTTCGACGTCGCACGCCGCTTCGCTACCCTCGACCTGATGTCAGGCGGGCGCGCGGGCTGGAACGTCGTTACCTCGCTCAATGACGGCGAGGCCCACAACATGGGCAAGGACGCCCATCTCGAACATGATTTCCGCTACGATCGCGCGGACGAGTTCATGGAAGTCGTGCTCGGCCATTGGGACACCTGGGAAGACGGCTCCTTGATCACGGACAAGAAGAGCGGCCGCTTCGCCGATCCGGCCAAGGTGAAGCGGCTCGACCACAAGGGACAATTCTTCAAGTCGCGCGGGCCGTTCACCGTGCCCCGCTCGGAGCAGGGCCATCCCGTCATCATCCAGGCCGGCGCGTCCGGTCGCGGCCAGCGCTTTGCCGGGCGATGGGGCGAGGTGATCTTCACCGCGGCGCGCAATGTGGCCGCCGCCAAGGAAGGCTATGCGGCGGTCCGCAACGAAGCGGCGAAGGCCGGCCGCGATCCCGACCAGATGTTTCTCTGCAACCTCACCACCCCCGTCTGCGGCGCGACCAAGGCCGAGGCTGAGGACAAGATGGCCGTCATCAACAAGCTGCCGCTGGAAATCGATGCACTGTCGCTGCTCGCGGAAGCGCTGAACTTCGACTTCGCCGCCAAGCCGCTCGATGAGCCGCTGACATCGGAAGAGCTCAAGAGCATGCAGGGCATCCTCGGCATTCGCGACGGCGTGCTGAAGGCATCAGCCAAGACCAATCCCAGCGCGCGCGACTTCGTCACCTTCTCCGGCCGCGGCCAGGTGCAGGACGCGATCGTCGGCGGCCCGAAGGAGATCGCGGACAAACTCGAAGAGATGTTCGTCGAGCGCGGCTGCGACGGCTTTGTCATCGCGGCCACTATCGTGCCGGGCTCCTACGCCGACTTCGTCAAGCATGTGGTGCCGGAATTGCAGCGCCGCGGCCTGTTTCACAAGGACTATGCCGGCAAGACCCTGCGCGACAATCTCGGCCTGAAGCGGCCTGCCGCCGGCGCCTGGAAAACCCGGCCGCGGGTTGCCGCCGAATAAGAAAAGGAAGAATCATGCGTTGGCTCAAATTCACCGCCGCCGGCAGGACATCCTGGGGCATTGTCGAGGGTGAGCGCGTGATCGCCGTCGATGGCGATCCGTTCGGCGAATGGCAGCGCGGAACGCAGTCGCATGCGCTGAAGGACGTCAAGATCGAGGTGCCGCTGATCCCGCGCACCTTCTATTGCGTCGGGCTGAATTATCTCAAACACCTCAAGGAAGCCGCCGACAAGGCCGGCACGGCGCCGAACGTGCCCGACCGGCCCGAGATCGGCTATCGCGCGCAGAACGCGCTGATCGCCCATCATGAGGATGTAGTGATCCCCGCGAGCGCGACCGAGAAGATTCATTACGAGGGCGAACTGGTGGTCGTCATCGGCAAGAAGGCAAAACACCTCACCGAAGCCAACGCGATGGATTGCGTGTTCGGCTATACGATCGGCAACGACGTCAGCGAGCGCACCTGGCAGAAGGCCGACCGCAGTCTGTGGCGCTCCAAGAATGCCGACACCTTCAAGCCGATGGGCCCGTGGATCGAAACCGACGTCGAACTCGACAGGATGGAAACCGTGATCCGCGTCAACGGCAAGGAGACCGGCCGCTTCCGCACCAACGACATGATCTTCGGCATCGTGCCGTTCCTCGTCGAACTCTCCAAATATTTCACGCTGTCGCCGGGCGACGTGATCTGGATGGGCACCGACGGCGCCTCGCCGGATTTGAAAGCCGGCGATGTCGTCGAGATCGACATCACCGGCATCGGAACGTTGCGGAACAGGCTTGTGAAGGAGAAGGTCTAACGTCGTCAGAAATTAGGACAGACAGGCGGTCAGCGTACACTGAAACAACCGCTCAAATTGAAAGCGTCGCAGAGAAGGAGAATCGCATGAAGCCCCGGATCAATTACTACCAGGCCGCGCCAGAGACCATCAAAGCGCTTGTCGCGCTGGAGGCCCAGATCGCCGCTTCAGGTCTTGAAAAGTCGCTGATCGAACTGGTGAAGACACGCGCCTCGCAGATCAACGGCTGCGCGTACTGCATCAACATGCACACCCAGGACGCCCGCAAGCTCGGCGAGACCGAGCAACGGCTGTATCTGTTGAGTGCATGGCACGAGTCGCCGCTCTACACCGACCGTGAACGCGCGGCGTTGGCCTGGACCGACGCGCTGACGCTGATTGCTGAAACGCATGCCCCTGACGATCTCTACGAAGACGTGCGCGCCCACTTCTCGGAAGCGGAGACGGTCAATCTGACCATGCTGATCGGGGCCATCAATGCTTGGAACCGGTTGGCGATCGCTTTTCGCGCGGTGCACCCGGTCAAGGCAAAGGCGGCAGTGGCGTAAAGCGAGGAGGCCAATATGAAATTGACGATGCATCATGTCGCGGCAGCGGCCGTGGTTGCGCTGGCAATCGTCGGCATACCCACAGCCCATGCCGAAGGCGACAAGGTAACGCCGGTTCGTTCAGAGAAACTTCCCAACGTGCCCGGCAAGAGCCTGACGGCCGTCGTGGTCAACTACGCGCCGGGCGGCAAGTCGGCCAGCCATCATCACGCCGGCAGCGTGTTCGCCTATGTGCTGTCGGGCAGCATCCGGTCAGAAAATTCGGCGACCGGCCCGGCGCGCGTCTACAAAGCGGGCGAAAGCTTCTTTGAGCCACCCGGCAGCGAGCACCTCGTCAGCGAGAATGCGAGCACGACGGAGCCTGCAAGCCTGCTCGCGGTTTTCGTTGCCGACGATGGCGCGCAACTGACGACGTTCGGCAAGAAGTGAGACGGACGAGCCGCGGCCCCGTCGCGGCCCTTCCGATCATCATACCGCCGTCGCCTTGGCGAACTCCACATAGATCTCGCGCAGGCGGTTGGTCATCGGGCCGGGCTTGCCGTCGGCGACCTTCTTGCCGTCAATCGACACCACGGCCTGTACGAACAGACTGGCGCTGGTAACGAAGGCTTCCTTGGCGGCCAGCGCTTCCTCGACGGAAAATGCCCTCTCCTCGACGCGGAGCTGGCGTTCTTCGGCCAGCGCGACGACGGCCTTGCGGGTGCAGCCGGGCAGGATCTCGCTGCCGTTCTGCCGCGTCACGATTACGTCGTCCTGGGTCAGGATGAAGCATGACGATGAGCCGCCCTCGGTCACCTTGCCGTCCTCGATCATCCAGGCCTCGCCGGCGCCAGCCACCGCCGCAGCCTGCTTGGCCAACACCTGCGCCAACAGCGCGACGCTCTTGATATCGCGGCGGGCCCAGCGCAGGTCCGGCACGGTGATCACGTTGATGCCGGTCTTGGCCGACGGCGCGTTGATGATGTCCTTGGTGGAGGTGAACATGATCAACGTCGGCTTTACGTTCTTCGGAAACGCAAAATCGCGCCCGGTGTCGGCGCCGCGCGTTACTTCCAGATAAACCATGCCGTTGACGAGATCGTTGCGCGCGACCAGCTCCTTCTGGATCTCCTGGATGCGCGCCGTCGTCTCCGGCAGCGCCAGTTCGATCTCGCCGACCGAGCGCTCCAGCCGCGCCAGGTGCGAGGCGTTGTCGATCAATTTTCCGTCCAGCACGGCGGCGACTTCATAGATGCCGTCGGCAAACAGGAATCCGCGGTCGAGGATCGAGACCTTCGCCTCTGAAAGCGGGACAAACGAGCCGTTGACGTAAGCGATCTGTTCCAAAATAGAGTCTCCTAAAAGATAGCGATACCGCCGCGGCGGACGTTATAGGTAACCGTCATTGCGAGGAGCGCAAGCGACGAAGCAATCCATTCCTCCACTTGCGGTACCATGGATTGCTTCGCTTCGCTCGCAATGACGCGGATGGGCCGCAGCATCCTAATGCGATAGAATCTTCGACAAGAACTTCTGCGCGCGTTCGCTGCGCGGGCTGCCGAAGAAATCCGTCTTCAGCGCGTCCTCGACGATCTCGCCCTTGTCCATGAAGATCACGCGGTGCGCAACCTTGCTGGCAAAGCCCATTTCGTGGGTAACGACCATCATGGTCATGCCTTCATGGGCAAGATCGACCATCACGTCGAGCACTTCGCTGATCATCTCGGGATCGAGGGCCGAGGTCGGCTCATCGAACAACATCGCGATCGGATCCATGGCGAGCGCCCGCGCGATCGCAACGCGCTGCTGCTGACCGCCGGACAGTTCAGCCGGATATTTGTTCGCGTGCACCGTCAAGCCGACGCGCTCGAGCAGCTTCTGGCCCTTGGCCATCGCCTCGTCATGCGAGCGGCCGAGCACCTTCTCCTGCGCCAGGCACAGATTCTCGATGATGCGCAGATGCGGAAACAGCTCGAAGTGCTGGAACACCATGCCGACGCGCGCGCGCAGTTTCGGCAAATCGGTCTTGGGATCGTTGACCTTGATGCCGTCGAGAATGATCTGGCCTTCCTGAAACGGTTCAAGCGCGTTGACGCATTTGATCAGCGTCGACTTTCCCGAGCCCGACGGGCCGCACACCACCACCACCTCGCCCTTGGCGACGCTGGTGGTGCAGTCCTTCAGCACCTGGAAACTCGGCCCGTACCATTTATTGACGTGGCTGATTTCGATCATGAACCCATCCTTTTGAGCATGATCTTCTCGGAAAACCGGTTTCCACTTTTCCGGATCATGCTCGCTACCGAACAATAGCAATGCGTGCCTGCAGGCGCCGGACGCCATAGGACGCGACACAGGAAATCACGAAATAGACCGCGGCCGCGAACAGATACATCTCGACCAGCCGGCCGTCGCGCTGCGCCACCTTGCTGGCGGCGCCCAGGAAATCCGGGATCGACAGCACATAGACCAGCGAAGTGTCCTGGAACAGCACGATGGTCTGAGTCAGCAGCACCGGCAGCATGTTACGAAACGCCTGCGGCAGCACGACATAGCGCATGGACTGGCTGTAGGTCAGGCCGAGCGCGCTCGCCGCAGCCGGCTGCCCTTTGGAAATCGACTGGATGCCGGCGCGCATGATCTCGGAGAAATACGCCGCCTCGAACATGATGAAGGTGACGAGAGACGAGGTGAACGCGCCAACGCGAATGGGGCGCGATGCGCCGGTCAGCCACTGGCCGATATAAGGCACCAGGAAATAGAACCAGAAGATCACCAACACCAGCGGCAGCGAGCGCATGAAGTCGACATAGAGCCCGGCGATGCTGCCGAGCAGCTTGTAGCCGGACAACCGCATCAGCGCGATCAGCGTACCGAAGACCAGGCCGCCCAGCGCCGACAACCCGGTCAGCATCAGCGTAAAGCTCATGCCGTCGAGGAACAGGTAAGGCAGCGAGCGGCGGATGACATCGAAATCGAGATTGTCGAACATCGCTATTTCCCCGTGATATAGCCGGGGATCGCCAGGCTGCGTTCGAGGAAGCGCATGCCGGTGACGACGACGATGTTGATCGCGAGATACATCACGGTCGCGGCGGTGAAGGCCTCGAACACCTGGAACGAGAATTCCTGCATTGCCCGCGCCTGGCCGGTCAGTTCGATCAGGCCGATGGTGATCGCAACGGACGTATTCTTGATGGTGTTGAGGAATTCGGACGTGAGCGGCGGCAGGATGATGCGGAACGCGATCGGCAGCAGCACGTAGCGATAGCCCTGCGCCGTGGTCAGCCCGAGCGCGGTCGCGGCATTCTTCTGTCCACGCGGCAGCGAGGCGATGCCTGCGGCCAATTGCACGGCGACACGCGCCGACATGAACAACCCGACCCCGATCGCCGCCGTCCAGAATGGCGCATTGGGAATCTGCTTGAGCCACAGCCCTGCGCCGCGCGGCAGTAGTTCCGGCAGCACGAAGAACCAGAGGAATAGCTGCACCAGCAGCGGCATGTTGCGGAAGAATTCGACATAGCCAAAGCCGATCCAGGACGCGGTTCTCGACGGCAGCGAGCGCAGGATGCCGATGATCGTGCCGAAAAATAGCGCGATGACCCAGGCCAGCAGCGCCGTCTGGATGGTCAGCAGCAGTCCCGCCACCAACATGTCGAGATAGGTCCCCGCCCCTGTCGGGTTCGGCTCGAAAAAGATATGCCAGTTCCAGTTATAGTTCACGCTGCACCTTGTCCCCGAAAGTGCCGGTAAAGCTCTTGGTCATGACTGCGTATGCAAATGTCCGGCCATTCTTTGCTTTCAAAAAATGGCCGGACTTGCCGGTTGGAAGCCCCTCATCCTGAGGAGCCGCGCATTGCGCGGCGTCTCGAAGGATGAAGGCCCAACTGCGGCCTCATGGGTTCGCCCGGCGATGCGAGCATCGTCCGGAGACGGCGCTGGCGCGCCGCCTCACCATGAGGGTCAACGCATCACTTACTTATACGAATCCGGATCCGGCGAGTCCGACGGTTTGGCGAACTGGTTCTTCAGCTCGGCGCTGATCGGCGAGTTGAGGTTCAGCCCCTTGGGCGGGATCTTCTGCGTGAACCACTTGTCGTAGATCTTCTGGCCCTCGCCGCCGGTATAGAGCGCCGCCGTCGCCGCATCGACCACCTTCTTGAAGGCCGGATCATCCTTGCGCAGCATGATGCCGTAGGGCTCGGGCTTGGAGAACGCATCCTTGGAGATGACGTAATCGCCCGGCGCCTTCGAGCCGGCAACCAGGCTCGCGAGCAGGATGTCGTCCATCACGAAGGCCACGGCGCGATCGGTCTCGACCATCAGGAATGCCTCGGCGTGATCCTTCGCCGGGATAATATTGACGTTGAGGCTGCGCGCCGCGTTGGCTTCGGTGAGCTGCTTGATATTGGTGGTGCCGGCGGTCGAGACCACCGGCTTGCCCTTCAGATCGTCGATCGAATTGATCTTGCTCGCCTTCTTGGTGACGTAGCGGCTCGCGGTCAGGAAGTGGGTGTTGGTGTAGGAAATCTGCTTCTGGCGCTCGGCATTGTTCGTGGTCGAGCCGCATTCGAGATCGATCGTGCCGTTGGCGAGCAGCGGGATGCGGGTCGACGACGTCACCGGGTTGAGCTTGACCTCGAGCTTGTCGAGCTTGAGCTCCTTCTTCACGGCATCGACGATCTTGTAGCAGATGTCCATGGCGTAGCCGATCGGCTTCTGGTTGTCGTCGAGATAGGAGAACGGAATCGACGAGTCGCGGTAGCCGAGCGTGATGGCGCCGGTGTCCTTGATGTTCTTCAGCGTCCCGGTGAGTTCCTGGGCCGTTGCCGGTCCGGCGCACAACGCACCCGCGACCAGACAGCCGATAATATGACGGTGTTTCACGTAACTTCTCCCTCCAAAGGTTTCAGATGATTGCTCATCCACCCTAACTCAGCAACTTGCCGGGCCGTTTGGCCGGCGGTCTCGAACCTGTCTTGGCAAGACCCTTGGCAAGACCTTTGGCAAGACCGCCTCCGGCGTGCCCGGCACTATGCCTGCACAATTCGGACCAAAACAGATTTAGCGCCCGTTGGCCATCATGCATTCGGCCCCTGAATGCGACTAAAGACAAAGGCAACGCCCATTTGTCGCCGCCGATCGGGACCAGCCGCTTCCGGCCGGAAGCCGCCACAGTCCCCTCCGTTAACCAAGCCACACCGCGTCCGCTGAGCGCCATCCCGCACAGCACGTCCGACATGTCGCTTTCAATGACCCGCACGCCGAAAATGGGGGCGGTCTCCAGGATGAGATCGACCAGCCGGGCAAAATAGACGCCGGGCGAATACATCAAAAGGGGGACCGGATGCGACGCCCGGCCGGGCAGCGACGCGCCGCCCTTCGCCATCAGCGCCTCGCTGGCATAGGGCCGCAGGAATTCGGTGCCGAGCGTGACGCGTTCGTAGCGGTCCGGATCGAGATGGATCGGCTGCTGGGCGTGGTGGTAGCAGATCATCAGGTCCACGTTGTCGGAGACAAGCGAGGTGACGAGATCGTGGATGTTGCCGACAACCACCGAGCAGCTCAACCGCCGCTCCTGTGACCAGGCCGGCCACCAATGCGGCAGCCGGGCGGTGGCCATCGCGAACGGCAGGGCAATGCGGATATGTTCGTTGCGGCGAAGCGGCTTGCCGCCAAGTTCGACGCGGCTGTCGAGCATCTGCCGCAGCAACTCGCCGGCATGCTCGCGAAAGCGCTCGCCTTGCGGCGTGAGCTGCGTCGGGTACACGCTGCGGTCGATCAGGTCGAAACCGAGCCAGGCTTCGAGCGATTTGATCCGTCGGCTGAACGCGGCTTGGGACGTGTTTCGTTTCTCGGCGGCGCGGGTGAAATTGCCGGTCTCGGCCACCATCAGGAAATCCTGAAGCCAGCGAAGCTCCATCATGCGCCCCGCTTTGCAGGCGATCGCGGCGCCGCCGCCACGATAGCCGCTCTTGGGCAACGCATGGCTGCGGACGCCAACCGGCGCTGGTTCTCGATGGCAAATGTGAAGTTCCATGCCGGCAAACGTAGCGGGTCGCCCCGCGGGATGACCAATGCAAGCTTTGCATTGCCCCCGCTCGCCTTCGCTTCTGCGGCAGTCCCCGTCGATTCTCGCCCGCCCATGTCAGCCGTTCCGCATTCGCCCATGATCGCATCTTCCTTAACCTGCCACGCCGCTGGCGCGTTATGCAAATTTTGCATCATGCAGACTTGGCATCAATGGCGGCGTTCGGCGGCCTTAAACTTGGTGAGCGACAACCCTTCGTCCGATCGCTTCTCACGCCTCGGTCGAATGATCACCAGGATGAAACCTCGAAAATGAAAATCTGCGTACTGGGCGCCGGTGTCATCGGTCTGACGACCGCATGGTGCCTTGCTGAGGCCGGACACGACGTCATCATCGTCGACCGGCATGCCTCCACCGCGAAAGACGCCAGCGCAGCCAATGGCGGCCAGCTCTCGTACGCGTTCGTGGCGCCGCTGGCGTCTCCGGCAACACTCAGGAAGCTGCCGTCGCTGCTGCTGTCGCCGGCTTCGCCCATGCGCATCCGCGCTGGCCTCGATCCGGCCTTGATTTCCTGGGGCGCGCGCTTCCTGCTCGCTTGCCGGCCGGCAGCCGTGCGCGAGACCATTGCAGCGCAACTTGCGCTCGCCGCCTTGAGCCGGAGCGAGCTGGCGCGGCTGACGCAAAGCCTGATGCTCTCATTCGGATTGCGAACGGCCGGCAAGCTCGTGGTGTTCCGAAGCCGGAGCGAATTCGATAGTGCGCGACGCGCGGTCACCGCAAACGGTGGCGACGACGGCCAACAGGTGTTGACGCCGGCGGAATGCCTGGCGCTGGAGCCTGCGCTCAGACTTGACGCGCACGAATTCGCGGGCGGCATCTTTACGGCCGCCGAGCAGGTCGGAGATTGCGCGGCCTTTTGCGCAGGACTGACGTTCCGCCTGCGGAGGCAGCGCAACGTCGAATGGATACTCGGTACCGAAGTTGCCGGGCCGGTTCGCTCCGGCGGCCGGCTGGTCGCCGTCGACACCGGCAAGGGACACGTGCAGGCAGACCATTTCGTTTTGTGCATGGGCGCGGCATCGGGCGCTTTTGCGAAAGCGTGCGGATTCTATCTGCCGATCTATCCGCTCAAAGGCTACAGCATCACGCTTTCACCGGCGCCAGAGGCGCGCCTCCTTCGGCACAGCGTCACGGACATGGAACGCAAGCTGGTATTTGCGCCGCTCGCGCGCGACGGGCACACAGCCATACGGGTTGCCGGCATCGCCGATCTCGAAAGCGATACCACGATCGATGCAGGGCGCGTCGAAGTCCTGCGCCGCGCCTCCGCCGAGCTGCTTGGGATCGACGCAGCCGGCGACATCGAGCCCTGGTGCGGGCTTCGTCCCATGACGCCCGACAGCCGGCCGATCATCGGCTGGTCGCCGCTTGACGGCCTCTTCATCAATTCAGGACACGGCATGCTCGGCTGGACGCTGGCGTGCGGCAGCGCGCGGCTGACGGCGGACTTGATCGGTTGCAAGCCCCCGGTCACCGCGACCGGAGCGTTTGCCCTGCGCCGCGCCGCCTAACGAGCGGTGACGTTGCGAACGAGTGGGCCGACAATCCAGGCTAGTCATCATTGCCCGAATTCGCATGGTGCGGCGGCGGCCAAATTCCGTAGTCCGGGATGCCGCGGCAGGGCGATCATCGCGGGCGTCGTTTCCAGCTTGTTGCGACGGGGACGGCGCGAGCCTCCCAGCCACCAACACGCTTTTCTTCCTGGGCGAATTCAGGGATGATCGAGCCCGGGAAGAAACAAGCGGCTCTCGCGTCAAGAGAAGCTGCAGGGGAGTGTTGCTTATGTTCAGACGTAGCCATTTGGCGACCGCCATTGCTGCCTTCATGCTGATATCCGCAGCCGCCGGCGCGCAAGAATATCCCACCAAGCCGATTACGCTGATCGTCCCGTGGCCGGCGGGCGGTTCGACCGACATCTCGATGCGCGCGATCGCCGAGAGCGCTTCGAAGGTTCTGGGACAGCCGATCGCAATCGACAACAAGGCCGGCGGCTCCGGCACCGTCGGGCCTGCCACTATGGCGGCAGGCGCCAAGCCCGACGGTTACACCATCGCACAGATTCCGATCACGGTGTTTCGGCTGCCGCTGATGCAGGAAGTCTCGTGGGATCCGGCCAAGGACTTCACCTACATCGTTCACCTCACCGGCTACACGTTCGGTGTCACCACCAGCGCCGAGTCGCCATTCAAGACCTGGCAGGATGTGATCGACTACGCCAAGCAGAATCCCGGCAAGGTGACCTATGCGACGCCGGGTGCCGGCACGTCGCTGCATATCGGCATGGAGCAGATTGCCTCGATGGCGGGAATCAAACTGACGCAGGTGCCGTTCAAGGGCGGCGCGGAGACCAATGCCGCGGTGCTGGGGCAGCACACCATGCTGCAGGCGGACTCGACCGGCTGGCGCCCTTTGGTCGACGCCGGCAAGCTGCGGCTTCTGATGGTGTGGACCTCGGCGCGCTCGCCGAACTATCCAAACGTGCCGACGCTGAAGGAACTCGGCTATCCCATGGTCTATGACTCGCCTTTCGGCATCGCCGGACCGAAGGGGATGGACCCGAAGATCGTCGCCAAGCTGCACGACGCCTTCAAGAAGGCGCTGGAAGATCCCGCCGTGATCGCCACGCTCGCCAAATTCGACATGGTGCCGAACTACAGGAATACCGAGGATTACAAGAAGTTCGTCGTCGAAGTGACGGAATCCGAGCGCAAGGTGATCGACAGGCTCGGGCTGGCGAAGAAGACGAACTGATCACCGCCATGTCCCGGGCGCGATGCAGCGCGCCAGCGCTGCTTCGCAGAACCGGGACCCATATCGCCGAAAAATCGTGGGCCCCGGCTCTGCAACGCACCGCTTCGCGCTGCGTCCGGGGAACGGCTGAAAGAGTAATCGATGAGTAATGACGTCAAGTTCCGCCTCAACAATTCCGAACTGTGGGGCGGGCTGATCGGGCTCGCGCTTGGCGGCTTCGTGGTCTGGTCCGGGCTCAAGCTCAAGCTCGGTACCATCAACGATCCCGGGGCGGGTTACGTCCTGTTCTATACCGGCATCCTGATGTGCCTGTTCGCCGCAACGATCATCATCGCGGCGCTCAGCGAGGGCGGGCCGACCTTCGGTTCGCGTTGGCAGAACACCCGCTGGACAAAGCCGGTGATCGTCATCGCCTGCCTCGCCTCGTTCGCCTTTGCGCTCAATCCGCTCGGCTTCCTGCTGTCGTCGATCCCGCTGATGGTACTGCTGTTGCGGCTGGTCGACCCCGTGCGCTGGCAATTGACCATTCCGATCGCACTGTTGGTGCCGCTCGGCATGTGGTGGATCCTTAAACGCCTGCTGCTGATCCAATTGCCCTCGGGCATCTTCGAAATCGGCTGATCGCACCATGGACACGCTCATCAACGTCGCGCATGGCTTCGGCGTCGCCCTTCAGCCAATCAATCTGATCTATTGTTTCATCGGCGTCTTCATCGGAACGCTGGTCGGCGTGCTGCCCGGCATAGGCCCGATCTCGGCGATGTCGCTGTTGCTGCCGATCACGCTGTCGGGCACGCCGGAGTCGGGCATCATCATGATGGCCGGCATCTACTACGGTTCGATGTATGGCGGCTCGACCACCTCGATCCTGGTCAACATTCCCGGCGAGGCCGCTTCCGTCGTCACCTGTATCGACGGGCACCAGATGGCGAAACAAGGTCGCGCTGGTCCTGCGCTCGGCATCGCCGCGTTCGGCTCGTTCATCGCCGGCACCTTCGCGCTGATCGCGCTGATGCTGGTGGCGCCGAAGCTCGCCAGCGTCGCGATCGCGTTCGGGCCGGCCGAGTATTTCAGCCTGATGGTGCTCGGCGTCGTGGTGCTCACCTTCCTGACGCAGGGCTCGATGGCGAAGGCGCTGCTGATGGCCTGCACCGGCGTTGTGCTCGGCCTGATCGGTCTCGACAGCATTACCGCGCAACCGCGCCTGACCTTCGGCCGGATCGAGCTGATCGACGGCATTGGCCTCGTCCCGGTCGTCATGGGCCTGTTCGGTGTCGCCGAGGTGCTGCTCAACACTGAACAAATCATCAAACGCGACATCATCAACACGAAGATCACGCACCTGCTGCCGAGCAAAGCAGACTGGAAGGCCAGCGCGGGCCCGATGTCGCGCGGAACGATCATGGGATTTCTGCTCGGCATCCTGCCGGGCGGCGGCGCGGTGATCTCTTCCTTTGCGTCCTATGCTCTGGAGAAGCGACTGTCCAAAACGCCGGAGCGGTTCGGCAACGGCGCGATCGAGGGCGTGGCGGGACCCGAAGCCGCCAACAACGCCGCCGCCGGCGGCGCCTTCATTCCGCTGATGACGCTCGGCATTCCGCCGAATGTGGTAATGGCGCTGTTGCTCGGCGCCTTCGTCATTCACGGCCTGCAGCCTGGGCCCTTGATGATCACGCAGAACCCCGGCCTGTTCTGGGGCATCGTCGCCAGCATGTATATCGGCAATCTGATGCTGCTGGTGCTGAACCTGCCGATGATCGGCATGTGGGTACAGCTCCTCAAGCTGCCCTACAACATCCTGTTCCCGCTGATCATCCTGTTCACCATCATCGGCGTCTATTGCTCAAGCAACAACGTGTTCGACGTCTATGTGATGATCGCGTTCGGCATCATCGGGTATTTCATGCGCAAGCTCGGCTACGAGCCGGCGCCGTTGGTACTGGCCTTCGTGCTGGGACCGATGCTGGAGAACAATCTGCGCAAGTCGCTGATCCTCTCCCAGGGCAATCTGATGACGTTCGTCGAGCGGCCGATCTCGGCCGCCTGCCTTCTGCTTGCGGTCGTGCTGCTGGTCGGCCCGCTGCTGCCGGCGCTGCGCAAGAAGCGCGAACTGGTCGCGCTGGATGAAGAGGTGTGAGCGGCTGGAGCAGTGCCGCCGCGTGCACCTGCCGCTAGTCGCCCGCTTGTTCCGCCGCTTCGCGGCATGATAGGCACCAACCATCCTCGTGTAGCCAGCAATTCTCCTCTTGTTCATGAGGATCGCTGCGCAGCGACTTGACGCCGGCGCCGTGATCACGCGCTAACGCTTCACCGAGCCGCTTACTTACCTCAGCATCGCGTGCACCCGCGAATTCATAGAATAGAACCCGACACAAGAACCGCGCGCTGAACTTGTCAGCGCGAACGCGCGTGACCAGCAACATGCCGCCGAAACCTTCAGTTGGCGTCATGGGAAACAATAGGCGCCCGCCAGGCTTCAATGCGTCCAGCCAGGCCGGAAGCGGATGCGTCGCTCCAGCACTGGCGACGATCACGTCCGCGGGCGTGAGAGGATGACCGGCGCCGTCGCCATTCGCGACCATGACCTGCGGCCATGGTGCCAGGGCCGCACGCGCCAGCCCTGCTAGTCGCGGCTCGATTTCGATCGCCTCCACGGCGCCATCACGACCGACCAGTTCGGCCAGGATGGCAGTGTAATAGCCCGTGCCGCAACCGAGATGCACCACATGTTCGTTGGCCACGATATCAAGCTTGTCGAACACGAAAGCCCAAAGGCTGGGCTGGCCGTTGTTGAGCCTGCGGCTTTCGTCGAGCGCGATCAGCACATCGTGATAAACGTGACATGGATCGTCATCGGGTGTGGTTCGATAGTCCGCCATGTTCCAGAAGCTTTTGATCCGCCAAGGCCCGGGGCCGACGAACCCCTCACGCGGCACGGCCGCAAAGGCCGCCTTCGCCGCGGCTGAGCGCATATCGGCGACAAACCAGAGGTCTTCTGCATAGTGTCGGCGCTGGGCTTCTACGGAATCGGACATCAGGGCCTCTCAACCATGGGGTGAGCGGCCAGCGTAGCACATCAAGGATGCAGCCGCTGTAGCCTCATCACACTCTTGCTCGCCCGGATTGAGCTGTGGCCTGTCTGTTAGTGATGCATCCGGGCTTGTCCCGGGCGTCCACGTTCTTGTCACCCGCGCAAGGGCGTGGATGGCCGGGACGAGCCCGGCCATGACGCAAGGTGAGGCATTTTCGTTCAGGCCTTGCGCTTCATCTCGCCGAGATCCCAGAAGATCCCCGCCATGATTGCCAGCGCTTCCTCAGTCACCGGCAGCAGGATGTGCTCGTCCGGCGCATGCTGCGAGCAGCCAGGGTAGGAATGCGGCACCCAGATCGTCGGCAGGCCAAGCCCCTCGGCGAACACATCGTTGGGCAGCGAGCCGCCAAAGTTCGGCAGGATCGCCGGCGACTTGCCGGTGGTCTCCCTGATCGAGTTCGCCGTCCAATTCACCCAGGGGCTGTCGACATCGGTGCGCGAGGCGGCGAAACGTTGCGTGCCGCTGACTTCCACCATCGGAAAGCCGTTGGCGTGCAAATGCGTGCGCACGGCGTCAATGACCTCTTCGTATTTGGTGCCGACGACGAAGCGGAGCTGCAGCACGGCATTGGCGTGTCCGGGAATGGCGTTGGCCGGCTTCTCGATACTGCCCGACGATATCGCCAGCACTTCCAGCGTATTCCAGGCAAACAGCCGCTCTGCCGGCGATAGCCCCTCCTCGCCCCAGTCGGGCGCCAGCGCCGGCTCGTCCGCGGTCGGCTCGATCCTCACATCCGCAAGCGCCGCGCGGACGGCATTCGAGATCCGCGGCGGTTTGAGCGCGTCGAGCTTCATCCGGCCCTTGCCGTCGACGAGGCTCGCAATGGCGTTGCAAAGGATCGTCGCGGGATTGGCGAGCACGCCGCCCCAATTGCCCGAATGGTGGCCGCCTTCGCGCAAGTTGACATCGAGATGAATGCGGTTGCCGCCGCGGCAGCCGAGAAAGATCGTCGGCCGATCGGCCGAGAGCCGCGGCCCGTCGGACGCCAGGAACAGATCGGCCTTCAGCGCCTCGCGATGGGTTTCGCACACCTGCCGCAGATCGGGCGAACCGATCTCCTCGCCGGTCTCGATGATGAACTTGGCGTTGAAGCCGAGCCTACCACCGCGGGTCTCGCGAACCGCGCGCAACGCCGCAAGGTTGATGCTGTGCTGGCCCTTATTGTCGGCGGTGCCGCGGCCATAGACGCGTTCGCCCTTGGTCGTGATCTGCCACGGATCGAGATTGTCGCGCCATTCACCTTCCATGCCGTCGACGACGTCACCATGGCCGTAGGTGAGCACGGTCGGCAGAGAGGGATCCTCACGATAATCCGCCAGCAGATAGGGGCCTTTGCCGGTCGGCGATTCGATCAGGCGGGTGGAGAAGTCGAGCGCGGCGAAGGCCGGCTGGAGGTCGTCCACGAGATAGGCGCGCAACGCCTCGCCGCTGCCGGGATTCTGGCTTTCGGTCCGATATCCAACTCTGCGGCCGAGCTCGGCGAGAAACGCGCCGGAATGAAGATGCTCGCGTACCCGCGCAACCGCGTCGGCTCTATCAGCCATGTTTCTTTCCTTTGTTCGCAAACGTGTTGGGGCCGCAACCTATCGGGATAAGCCGCCCGCTGGAAGTGGCAGGGCCCGTCGAATGGGCCTTGCTAAACGCAGCGGGGATGCAACAATTTCAGGCAACAGCCCGGCGTTTAACCGGGGCAAATGCGCAAGGGAACTGCGCGCTGCGAGGTTCGCGTCATGACAAAACAAATCCGGCTGAATGCCTTCGCCATGAACTGCGTGGCGCATCAATCGCCGGGGCTCTGGACCCATCCGCGCGACCGCACGCTGGACTATAACCGCCTGCCCTATTGGCTCGATCTGGCGAAGAGGCTGGAGCGCGGCCGGTTCGACGGACTTTTCCTCGCCGACGTGCTCGGCGTCTATGACGTCTTCGGCAACAGCCCGGACGCTGCGCTGCGCAATGCCGCGCAGACGCCGGCCAACGAGCCTCTGATGCTGATCCCGGCGATGGCGGCGGTGACGCAGAATCTCGGCTTCGGCGTCACCAGCAATCTCTCTTTCGAGCCGCCCTACCCGTTTGCGCGGAGAATGTCGACGCTCGATCATCTCACGGAGGGACGCGTCGGATGGAACGTGGTGACCGGCTATCTCGACAGCGCCGCCCGCGGCGCCGGCAAGGACAAGCAGACGGCGCATGACGACCGCTACGACATTGCGGACGAATATATGGAGCTGGTCTACAAGCTCTGGGAAGGAAGCTGGGAGGACGACGCCGTGCTGCGCGACCGCGCGCGCGGGATTTTTGCCGATCCTTCCAAGGTGCATCGCATCCAGCACGAGGGCCGCAACTACCGGCTCAACGCCATCCATCTTAGCGAGCCGTCGCCACAGCGGACGCCGGTGCTGTACCAGGCCGGCACCTCCCCGCGCGGTCGAAAGTTCGCTGCCCAACATGCCGAATGCGTGTTCATGTCGGGCCCGTCGGCCAAGATCATCGGGCCGCGGGTTGCCGCGATCCGCGCGCTGGCGCAGGAGATCGGCCGCAATCCGGCTGAAATCCTGATGTTCTCCATGATGACGATCATTCTCGGCCGCACCGAGGCAGAGGCGAAAGCGAAATACGCCGACTATCGGGCGCACATCGCGACGGAGGGCGCGCTGGCCTTGATGTCGGGCTGGATGGGCGTCGATTTCTCGAGCTACGACCTCGACCAGGAAGTGCGCCACGTCCAGAACGACGCCGGCCGCACTGCGCTCGACAACGTCACCCGCGCCGATCCCGACCGGGTCTGGACCGTGCGCGAAGTCGTCGAGCATGTCGGCATCGGCGGCGCGGGGCCGGTCGCGGTCGGCACGCCCGAGAAGGTTGCCGACGATATCGAGGCCTGGTTCGAGCAGACCGACGTCGACGGCCTCAACGTCGCGTTCGCCACCTCGCCCGGTGATTTCGAGGATATTGCGGATATGCTGGTGCCCGAACTGACAAAGCGTGGGCGGTACAAGAGCGAGTACGCGAAGGGGACGCTGCGCGAGAAGCTGTTCGGCACAGGCCGCGCCCGGCTGACGGAGCAGCATCCGGCGGCGAGATTTCGCCCGCATGTGCAAGCGGCGGAGTAGCGGTCCGTCGTTCCGGGATGGTCCGAAGGACCAGACCCGGAACCTCGAGATTCCGGGTTCGATGCTTCGCATCGCCCCGGAATGACAAGCCACTCAATTCACCGAATTGCTGACGACGACCTCGATCAGCTTCGCGCCGGGGCGGCTGAAGGCTGACGACAATACGGACTTCAATTGAGAAGGATCGGTCACCTTCGTCGCTTCCAGACCGAGCGATTTCGCAACACCGGTGAAATCCACCGGGGGATCCACAAAATCCATGCCGACGTAATGATCGTCGCCGTGGAAGGCGAGCAGCCGCTGCTTGATGATGCGGTAGCCGCCATTGTTGACGATGACGAACGTCAGCGGCAGCTTGTGGTTTGCGGCCGTCCACAGCGACTGGATCGAGTACATCGAGCTGCCGTCGCCGGAATAACAGACCACTGGCCGCTGCGGATTGGCGAGGCTGACACCGACAGACGCCGGCAGTCCCCAGCCGATGCCACCGGAGGCCAGCGCGTGATAGCCGTAGCGGTCGCGGTGCGGACGCAGCGCGATGATCTGCCGCGCCGAAGTCAATCCTTCGTCGACCAGGATGGCGTTGTCGGGCATCGCTTCGACCACCTGCAGCGCCAGCCAGTCGGGATCGATCGGCGAAGTCTCGGCATGTCTCGCAATCTGTTCGACCAGCGGCTTGCGCCGCGCCGTCCAGTTCTTCGCGGCGAGTGCGTCCAATCCTTGGCTCGCGCGTGCCTGGAGCGCGCTGCCGCCGGCGGCCTTTAGAGCCGGGACCAGGGCGCGCAAGGTTTCCCGCACATTGGCCTTGAGCGCGATGTCGGCGCCGTAATTCCTGGCGAGGTCGTGGTCGACCAGGCCGATCTGCACGATCGACAGCCCGTCCGGCAACGGGTCGACTTCGCTGTAGACCGACATCCGCAAGGGATCGCCGCCGAGCGCGATGATGAGATCGTATGGCGACAGCGCGTCACGGGCGATCTTCTGAATGCGCGCCAGCGCACCCATGAAGCACGGGCTTTCCGACAGGAAATGGGCGCCATAGGGCGTCGACGACTGGTAGGCCGGGCAACCCAGCGTTTCCGCGAGTTGAGCGGCCTCCTGCAACGCATCGCTTTTCACGATCTCGTCGCCAACAATGATCACCGGCCGCTCTGCCTTGAGAATCCGCGCGGTGAGCGCCTGCAACGATTCCTCCGATGGTTTGACGCGCGTATCGACGCGGGTCGAGCGGCCAAGCTCGATGCCGGCCTCGGAATTGAGGATGTCGCCCGGCAGCGAGATAAACACCGGCCCCGTCGGTGGCGTGGTCGCGATCTTGGCGGCGCGGCGCACGATCCGCGGCAGGTCCTCCAGCCGCGTCACCTCCACCGCCCACTTGACCAAGGGAGCAGCCATCTGCACCAGCGGACCATAAAGCACCGGCTCCGTCAGGCCGTGGCCCTGCTCCTGCTGGCCGGCGGTCAGGATCAGCGGCGTGCCGGTGAAGCTGGCGTTGTAGAGCGAGCCCATCGCGTTGCCGAGGCCGGGCGCGACATGGACGTTGCAGGCGACGAGCTTGCCGGAGGCGCGGCTGAAGCCGTCGGCCATGGCGACGACCAGGCTTTCCTGCATCGCCATCACATAGGTGAGGTCGGGATGGTCCTTCAGCGCGTGCATGATCGGCAGTTCGGTGGTGCCGGGATTGCCAAACAGATGCGTAATGCCCTCATCCTTTAGCAGCGCCAGGAATGCCGAACGGCCGGTGATCTTGTTCTTCATTTTTCCTCCCGCCCGCCGCTTCCTTGACGAGCGGGGTGGAGGGAGATGACCAAACTTGGCGCGCGTAAGCAATGGATCGCGGTCATGGCTGCTCTGCACAGGCATTTTCCGTGTCCCCGACGCCGTGCAGCGCGGCAGCGGTACAGCGCGGGACCGGACAAAAAAAGCGAAAACAACCCCATGCAAAGTAGAATGGGACCCGGCTCGCAGCCCTCAGGCAGCTTGCGTCCGAGGCACGAGATGGCCCGTCGTCACGGCCTCATCCCGCTCTAGGCCGTTTACTCATTAAGCGACTGACTGATGTCCGCTCAACCCTCAACAGCGGCGGAATAGCGGACACAGCCCGATGTCGCAGAAGTGCCAGAAGCTGACCTTGGCGGCGCTGGCTCTAGACGTCTCTAAGCTCCAAGGGCGATGCGCCGATCCCATGCCCCCGCGTGCAATGCGGCGTAACAATCGGCGCGAGGCTAGGGAACCGTGTGCCGCGGGCAACAGTTACCCCCGCGACGAAGCGGAGTGGCGCCGTCGGACGTTGATAGTTCAGGACGGCGCGGTGTATCTTTACTTTCTAGACCGAACGATCGGCAGACTTGAGGGCGAAGGAAAAGTCATGCGCGCCTTGATCCTAGCATTGTGTATCCTAGCGATCGTCGACAGCGCGCACTTTGCTAAGGCTGGTCTGAGCAGCACGCCTCGCGAAACGTTGGCACCCGCCGAAACGACAATAGCTACCGACGAAGCGACTCAGGAGACCGAGGAACAGATCGGCCTCACCAAGGCAAAGCGTCGTGGAGTGCAACGTGGGCTAACCAAGCTCGGGTTCAAGACCAAGGTCAATGGGAAGTTCGACGAATCGACTCGCGCCGTCATCGCGCGCTGGCAGGAGGAGCACGGCTACCCTACGACTGGCTTCCTCAACGCCGCCCAGCACAGGGTACTAACGGACGCCGCGGCAGAGGCTAGCAAATCTGGTCATCAAGACCGTCGTCGCGCTGGGAGCCGCACTCGCCATTCGCGTGGTGTCGGCGGTCCAATCGGCGCGATCGGCGGCGCGGTGCACGGCGTTGTGGGGGGTGTGGTGGGCGGACTATTCCGCAGGTGACTCGTCCAGCCTCAAGATAGTTGGAAATACGCCTAAGCAGGCTAGCACTTTGTTGGACGGCTGTGACGATCGAATCGCCTAGGGCGAACTCAGGGCATGCGCGTGGCTAGAGGCCGGAGGGTGATGTCGGAGATGGGTCAAGAACGACAAAGCTCAGGGTGAGCATAATAGGTCCGCTTTCGGGTGCATAGCGTCCGACCCGCTCCTTGGCGGGCCACATTGAGCCGGACTGTCTTGCCGTGATTCAAGCCCCTTATCGCCTTCGTCCAGCTCGCATCCATCCGGCTATGGATGGCTGCGCGTAGTGGGTCCACGCTCTAGGTAGTGTGGACACTTATCGCATCCATAAGATGATTGCTGCGAGAGTGACGACGGCACGGTAATTTCGGGCGGTCTTTTCGAAGCGGGTTGCGACGCGGCGGAATTGCTTGAGCTTGGAGAAGCAGCATTCCACGAGATGGCGCTGGGCATAGAGGTGCTTGTCGAGCGGATATTTGAGTGCACGTGACGGGTTGTTGGGGATGACGGCGAGCGCGCCTTTGGCAGCGATGGCCTGGCGCAAGTGATCGGCGTCATAGGCCGTATCAGCCATGACGACCTCGGCGGGTAATCCCTCGATCAATGCGGCGGCTTGCGGTGCATCGCCCTTCTGGCCTGCGGTAAGCGTGAATCGCACAGGACATCCCAAGCCGCGAACGGCCAGGTGTATCTTGGTGCTCAGGCCGCCGCGCGAGCGGTCAAGCGCCTGATCTTCAGACCCCCTTTTTTCGCCCCGGCGGCGTGCTGATGCGCCCGGACGATGGTGGAATCGACGATCAGATACTCGAAGTCCGGATCATCGGACATTGCCTCGAATATCCGCCACCAAACACCCTTGATGCTCCATCGACTGAAGCGCCGGAACACGCTGTTCCAATCCCCGAAGGCTTCCGGAAGATCACGCCAAGGAGCGCCCGTACGCACGATCCAAAGCACCCCTTCCACAAACATCCGGTTGTCGCGCCCGGTGGAGCCCTTCTGGTCAGGCCGACCTATAATCAGGGGAGCCATCCGCTCCCAAGCCGCGTCGCTCAAAACCAAACGATCCATCACACCCAAGGCCGCCTCCCAAAAAGCAGCCTTGAATCTGATTTGCTCCTAAAAGGGAATCCTTAGAGTCCACACCACTTAGGCCGTGTGCTCATTAAGCGACTGACTGATGTCCGCTCAACCCTCAACAGCGGCGGAGTAGCGGACATAGCCCGATGTCGCAGAAGGGCCAAGCGGAAACGATGGCCGGTGATCTAGACGGCACGGCCGAGGGATCCTAGTCCGAACGGAGAGGCGATGGATAGGCTGCTCCAGGCCAGCGCTTCCGTCTTCGCGACGTGATCACCAATTCGTTCCGCCAATTCAGCGTAGTGTGTGGCCAACATGAAATGGCCTGCCTGCGGAATCGTGCATTGCGAAGCATTCGCGAGTGCTCCGCTCAGGATTTCCGCAGTGCGACGCAGCGACTGCGTACTGCTCTCGCTGCGGATGACGAGGCTCGGAAGCAGGATGTTGGCGAAAGCCGAAAGGCGCGGATCGAACTCCGAACGCATGTCCAAAACATGAGTCGCAGTCGCCTCGACAATATTTTGTCGCATCTGGCACGGCAGGGCATCGAAGCTTCCCTCACCGCTGAGATAGTCGACCACCTGACGCGCCGCCTCCTTATCTCCGCTTTCGAACGCCCGGAAATAATTTTCGCGCATCGCGATGAACCTATCATGCAGCGCAAGCTCGCTCTGCTGGCGTAGCAAGCCGAAGGCGACCGGCTCGATCAAGGTCAGGCTCATGAGCGGGAGCAGTCCGCACAAGGCGACGTCGAGGCACGCCAACGCTCCAAAAGAATGCCCGACGAGATGCACGGGACCACCGGCATGGCGGATCACGGCTTCAATGGTCTCCGCCTGCCGGTCGATCGACGTATCGGCACTCGTGCGCCAGTCCCTCGTGTCGCCATAACCCGGAAGGCTTGTCGTTACCGTTCGGAAGCGGCTCCGCAGTACCTCGATGACACCGCGCCAAGCCGCGCCGGTCGCCCAGGAGCCCGGCACGAACACGATGGTCGGTCCGGAGCCATCTTCAACATAGTCAATTCGGCCGTGCCTATCCTGCAGCACCTGTATCTCCTCGCGGGTTCATACTGACGACACCAACGTCTCTCAGCTCGAAGTCACTGAGCGCGGAAAGCTCCACCCTTCCCTTGCTGCGACGGAAGATCGCCGATGCAACGCGGGACAGACACTGGCGCCATTGCTGCTGCGAACGACTAGACGTGCCGCGCGAAGCGCATGCCTCGGGCTGCTGCGCCAGCGTTGTTGTAGGAGAGGCCGTGTTCATCGCCATGACTGCCGGTCTCGAGGGATTGGCCCCGGCAAGAATGCGCGAAGCGCGATTGCAACACTTTACAGACCGCTTACATTTTCATTACCGGCGGCTGACTTCGCGCACCGCCCGCGTGCCAGGCTGTGTTACGTTCACCCAGATCAAGGAAACGGGCTGCCAGATGCGCTATATGTTTGAGGATTTCGCGCTCGACGCCGACAAGCGGGAGCTGCACAGGGGCACCGATGCTGTCTCGGTGACACCGCAGGCGTTTGACGTGCTTCTCTACTTGATCCGCAACCGGGAGCGTGTGGTCAGCAAGGACGATTTGATATCCGCAATATGGGGTGGCCGAATTGTCTCGGATGCAGCGCTTGCGACCCGCCTTAACGCAGCGCGCGCTGCGATCGGCGATGCCGGCGATGAACAGCGCCTCATCAAGACGCTGCAAAAGAAGGGATTTCGTTTCATTGGCAGCGTGCGGGAAATCGACAAACCCGATACGGACATCGGCTCGAGCCCCGCCGTTCAGCCGCCGGCAAACATCCCCGGCCTTCCCGACAAACCGTCGATTGCCGTGCTCCCGTTCGAGAACCTGTCAGGCGACCCGGAACAGGAATACTTTGCAGACGGACTGGTCGACGACATCACCACGGCGCTTTCGCGTTTCAGGGTGTTGTTTGTCATCGCACGCAACTCGTCATTCACCTACAAGGGCAAGGCAGTTGACATCAAGCAGGCGGGACAACAACTCGGCGCGCGATACGTGCTCGAAGGCAGCGTGCGAAAGGCAGGCACGCGCCTGCGGATCAGCGGGCAACTCATCGATGCCGCGAACGGGGCGTACCTCTGGGCCGACCAGTTCGACGGCACCTTGGAAGACATTTTCGATCTGCAGGACAACGTGACCCAGCAGGTGGTCGGTGCCATCGCCCCGGAAGTCGACCGTGCTGAGATAGAGCGGGCGAGCCGAAGGCCGCTCGGCAACATCGACGCGGTGACGGCCTATTACCGTGGCCTGCCCAATATCGGCTTTCCTACCAGCGCGGAGAGCAACGATGCCGCCTTGAGGCATTTCGAGACCGCAATTGCGCTTGACCCGAATTTTGTGCCCGCCTACGGCGGCGCTGCCGGCTGTATTGGTTGGCGATGGGGCAACAAATGGCCCGGCGACATCGCTGAAGACAGGGCCAAGCTTCTAAGTTTTGCGGGACGCCTGAAGGAACTGGGCTCGGACGACGCCACTGCACTAAGCTTTGTCGGATTCAATCTTTTCTGGATAGGGCTTGACTTCGACGCGGGGCTCGAAATCATCGAGCGCGCCGTCCAATCGAATGCAAATTGCGCACGCGCGGTCCAAAGCCGCGGGCTTGTGCGGGGCTGGTATGGGGAATCGGACTCTGCTGCTGCTGATCTGGAGCGAGCCATGCGGCTGAGCCCACGCGATCCCTTCAGCTACAATGCAATGCTGGGTCTAGCGCTTGCTCATCATAACGGCGGCAGGCACGCGGAAGCAGCCGCGTGGACGGACAGGGCGCTGCGAGCGTTTCCTCCGTCGTTTCTCGTCGGAAAACAGCAGTCGATCCTGTGTTACGTAGGCGCAGGAAGATTGGAAGATGCACGAAAATTGATGGCCGAATGCCTGCGTCTGGTTCCTACATGGCGGCGTTCAACGACCGTCCCGCCGCAATGGTATAGATCAACCAAACTCCGAGCCGAGATCCTGGAGGCATTTATTTCGGCGGGACTGCCGGAATAGTAGACGCGTGGGCCGCGGGCACTACCGCCGGGACGGCAGGAGTCTTGTTCAGCACGTCTGCTAAGAGTCCAATTGCAGACATTGCGTCTCGCGCTCGATCCCCTCGTCCGCACAAGCGATCACGGACTTACTCTGGCATCCCGCCTTGCGAAGGCCCTCAATCAACAGCTTCGCGTTTGATTGCCCGCCCCGCGCGATGAATGCCGAGATTGTAAAGGCGGGATCAACCGCAAGCACACTCGCCGCCGCCTCACGGGCGTCAGCCTCACGTCAGAGATGGGCAAAAGCGGATGCTAGATAGCGGTAAGCCACTAGATCGGAGGGGTTCTGACGAAGGGCTTTCCTCCCTGCGGCGACGGCCTCGTCAAATCGACGAAGCTCAACAAGGGCACTCCCCATCCCAGCAAACAGCAGGTGTAGCCGCGGATCTACCGGGCTCATGCGAATGGCCCGTTCAAAGCTGCGGATCGCTTCTTCCGGCAGCCCTGCAATTCTATAGACTTGGCCTCTGCAACTCCATGCCACAAATGAATTTGGGTTTAGCGCAACCGCCCGGTCAGCCAATTCAATCTCAGTTTCACAATCACCGACCATGAAGGCCGATGTCGCCGCAGCCAGCGCCAGCGCATCTGGATCATCATCGTCAATGCTCAATGCCAAGCGAAGAAGCCGAACCGCTTCGTTGCGTTCGAATTGGGGATCGATAGCATAGCCCCACAGGACGTTTCGCAAGTGACAGGCACCTGCGAGTGCCGCGACAAAGCCGAACCGCGGGTCTAGCCTTAAAGCCCGATGCGCCAGCCTGATCGCCTCGGCATTCCCTTCGCGGGTCGTCAGGTAATACTGCTGCATAGCACGGAGATAGAAGTCATAGGCGGTGAGGTTATCTGGTCGCCGCCGCGTCGCCAATCCTATTTCCGTTTGAAGCAACTTTGGCTGAATGGCTGAGACAACCGCGACCGTGACTTCGTCCTGCAGAGCGAAAACATCCGTCAGGTCGCGCTCGAACCTGTCCGCCCAGATGAGCGCCGCGGTAACCGCGTCAATCAACTGCCCTGCGATGCGAACTTTCCCCGCCGCCTTGCGCACAGATCCCTCAAGGACGTAGCGCACGCCAAGCCTGCGTCCGACTTCCTTGATGTCTACAGCTTTGCCTTTGAAGGTGAAGCTCGAATTGCGCGCGATCACGAACAACCATTTGAACCGCGAAAGAGCAGTAGTGATCTCTTCCACCATTCCGTCCGCGAAGTACTCCTGCTCGGGATCGCCGCTCATGTTCTCGAACGGCAGCACGGCGATAGAGGTTTTATCGGGCAGCGCGAGGGTAGTTTCTGGTTCTACCATTTTGTCAGGGACTGCCGGGCTATCGTCCCCTTCTTCCCGGACAGGTCCGATGAAACGAAAGCCCTTCCGCGGCAACGTCTTGATGAGGCGCTGTTCCTCCCCAGTGTCGCTAACCGCGCCCCGGGCGACATTCAGGCGGGTTGTCAGCGCTGCATCCGACACGCTGCGCCCGTTCCAGATGGCGGTGATGAGTTCGTCTTTGCTGACGACGCGCTCCCGGTTGCGGATCAGGTAGTCTAGCAGGTCAAAGACTTGTGGCGCCACGGGGACAACATTCGCGCCGTGATATAGCTCGCGACGATCGGGATCTAAGGCGTAGTCCTCGAAGAGATAGCGCAAGCTGCGAAATTCCCTAGATCAGAGGCCCCGGTCACCGGCTGGCGCTTTGGCCCGGTGGAAATCGCAAGAATAAGCTGCCGGTGAGGAAAATGTAAGCTGCCGGTCAAGCACGCCTGAATATCTCCTGGCACCCTCCTAGCCGGTGGAAAACATCGTCTGGAGGAGACACCGCCATGAGCACGACCTACAGCACAACGTGGCTGGAACGGACATCCGCATCAACACGGTACGCCTCTAGCCTCATCTGGAAATACTGGGATGCCTATCAGGAGAGGCGCGCGCGCCGGAAAATGCATGCCGCCTTGTCTGACCTAAGTGACAGGGAGCTGATGGATATTGGCACTACGCGCGGCGAGATCGACTACGTTGTATCGAACCGAGATTTCGACCCGCGGGTACGCGGAATGTTATGATGCTCTGATCTGGCGCCCACCGGGCAGCGGGAATTGGAGGAGACGACCAGATACACCCATTCCGAGCGGCGACTCGACTTGCGGTATGGGCCGCAAGCGGCGGTCGAAGGATCGCTGATGCGAAGTCCGGACTGCCCAATACCAGACCAGTCACAGGCGACGAAGTCTGTCGGCTAGGGGCCACCAGAGACCTCGCCATCCCGACGGAGACCTGTTTCGCCTAGCGCGCATCTGTTAGCCTAAGCCCCATGACCGAGCACATTGAAATCAACCTGCAGAACTGGGAAGAGCGCGCGGCGATTCACGCCCGGGACGCGACCGGCGAGTACATACTTGATCGGTTTCGCGCAGGCGAGGATTCGCTTTATGCCATAGAGGCAGCCGAACTTGGCGATGTTTCCGGAAAGCGCGTGCTGCATCTGCAGTGCCATATTGGGCGAGACACACTCTGTCTGGCGCGGCGCGGAGCGATCGTCACTGGGCTCGATTTCTCGAATTCCGCGCTAAATGTCGCGAGGCGTTTGTCCGACGAGACCGGCCTCAAGGCTGACTTCGTGCAAGGGACGGTAGATCAAGCACCGGATTTGGCGCCGGGCCCGTTCGATCTGGTCTTCACGACCTGGGGAACTA
Organism: Bradyrhizobium sp. RDI18; assembly: GCF_043203335.1. NCBI lineage: Bacteria > Pseudomonadati > Pseudomonadota > Alphaproteobacteria > Hyphomicrobiales > Nitrobacteraceae > Bradyrhizobium > Bradyrhizobium sp. RDI18. The sequence goes on from NZ_JBICRN010000008.1 coordinate 4,119,342, forward strand.
TTTGCTGGCTACCCGACATGGCGGTTTGGGCGAAGGTCATCGCCTCCGTGCTGGCACCGGGGGGCGAGCTTTACTTTGCGGACGCTCATCCAGCATTCAGTGTGCTGGAGGACTCTAGCGGAAGGCTGGTACCGACGTACGATTTCCAGACGCCTGCTGACAGGCCGCTGCAGTTCGTCAATGAGACAACGTACACTGGCGACCCGACAATCTTGTCGCATCAATCAACGCGCGAGTGGATTCACTCGCTGTCAGCAGTTCTCGGCGGGTTGATCGAAGCCGGACTGACGATAACGATGTTTCGCGAGCACGAGGTTTTGCCCTGGCGCGGTTTGCCGATCTTGGTGCCCGCGTCTGGCGGACTGTGGCGTCTTCCAGACGGATACCCGCGAATTCCGCTGTCGTATTCGTTGAGGGCGAGAAAGAGCGCGTAAATCGACCCCGCGGCAATCGACCAGACGGCTCGCGAAATGTCGCCTTCGGGTCAAGAACGACAAAGCTCAGGGTGAGCATAATAACTCCGCTTTCGGGTGCATAGCGTCCGACCCGCTCCTTGGCGGGTCACATTGAGCCGGACTGTCTTGCCGTGATTCAAGGCCCTTATCGCCTTCGTCCAGCTCGCATGCATCCGGCTATGGCTGGCTGCGCGTAGTGGGTCCACGCTCTAGACCATCCCTTCACGGTCCGCGCGCTTCTTCTTTTTCGAGCGCTGCCAGACCACGCCGGGATATCCCTTCAGTGGCACCAGCGGCTCGCCGGTATAGGCCCATTCCTGCAATTCCTCGATCGCGATGTGATAGAGCGGCTGGCGGCCGGTGCGGCCGGAGAACAGCGCGCGGGGGATGTTGACCATGTGCGGCGAGCGCGGACGCTCATAGACGACAGGCGTGCCGCAATTGGAGCAAAAACTGCGTACCGTCTTGGTGGCCTCGTCCTCGTATCGCGTGAGACTGGCCTTGCCCTTGGTAATGCGAAAGCGCTTGCGCCAGCTTCCGACATAGGTCGCGTACGCCGCGCCATGGGCCCGGCGGCTGGCCGGCGAATGATCGTGCCAGGCCCAGCGCGCCGGCACGTCGATCTCGAAGGCGACCTTGCCGCACAGGCATTGGCCCGCGGCGGGTTTGCCGAGTGAGACGGCCTTGGTTTTCTTTTGCTCCAGTTCGGTTTCAGGAAACATTTTTCGGGTCCTGCTCTCACACTCCGTCATTGCGAGGAGCGGAGCGACGAAGCAATCCATCCATCCGCTTGTTGAGGCATGGATTGCTTCCGCCTACGCCAAGGCTTCGGCGGACAAGTCGCTTCGCTCGCAATGACGGAGTGGTTCACGCCTGCTCCAGCTCGTTGTGCTCCGGATAATCCGTATAGCCTGTCACATCGCCGCCGTAGAACGTCGCGCGGTTATAGGGCGTCAGCGGGAAGCCGCGCTGCAGCCTGCGCGGCAGGTCCGGATTCGAAATGAAGATGCGGCCGAAAGCGACCGCGTCGGCATGGCCATTCCTGATCGCCGCATCGGCGGTCTCGCCGGTGAAGCCGCCGGCCGTGATCAGCACGCCCTTCCAGATCGGGCGGAACAGCACCATCGCCGACGGCACGTTCTGGTGGTTGACCTCGGCGCGGCCGGCGCCGGAGGAGCGCGGCTCGATGAAATGCAGGTAGGCGAGGCCAAGCGGATTGAGCTGTTCGACGGCATATGTGTAGAGCGGCATCGGGTCCGGCTCGCCGCTGCCGTTGGCGACACCATAAGGCGACAGCCGCACGCCGACGCGGTCGGCTCCCCATACCTCGACCACGGCCTTGGTCACCTCCATCAGGAAGCGCACGCGGTTCGGGATCGAGCCGCCATACTGATCGGTGCGCAGATTGGTGTGCGACTGCAGGAACTGCTCGATCAGGTAGCCATTGGCGCCGTGCACCTCGACGCCGTCGAAGCCGGCGGCAAGCGCGTTCTTCGCGGCCTGACGATAGGCGTCGATCACGCCCGGAATTTCCGATGTCTCAAGCGCACGCGGCGTCTCGTAGGGCACCGCCTTGCCGTCTGCCGTGCCCGTCTTCAGGTCGGCGATCGGCACCGCCGATGGCGCGACCGGCAACACGCCGCCCGGCTGGAAGGAGGAATGCGAGACGCGCCCGACATGCCAGAGCTGCAGGAAAATGATTCCGCCCTTGGCGTGAACGGCATCGACCACCTCGCGCCAGCCTTCGATCTGCGCTTCCGTATAGATTCCGGGAACGCCGGGGCTGCCGAAGCCCGTCGCCATCACGGGCGAGGCTTCGGCGATGAGCAATCCGCCCGGCGTCGCGCGCTGCGCATAATATTCCGCATTCAGCGGCCGCGGCGCGAGGCTCGGCTTCGCCGCTCGCATCCGCGTCAACGGCGCCAACGCGAGACGATGATTGAGCCGATAGGGGCCGACCTTGAGCGGCGAGAACAACGATGGATAATTCATGTCTCTTCCAGAATGTTGATACGGATGTAACCGCTTCAGCTTGTTCGTAAAGGTTTCGGACGCAACGTGTAGCCTCGAGGCGAGCGAGCACATCTTCCATGCAAAAACCGAACGGCAAGCCGCTTCGTTCGCTCGGCGTCTGTGGCGCTGCTCAAGGAGATCGGACGGCCCAGGAGAGCGGCCAGCCGATAAAAAGAAAGTGATGGCTCGAAGTCGCCGCGGGCTCTCTTCGCCTCTCCCGCTTGCAGGGGAGGTCGGATCGCATTGAATAATGCGATCCGGGTGGGGGCTCTCTCCACATTATGACTTGCGGAGAGAGCCCCCACCCCAGCCCTCCCCGCAAGCGGGAGAGGGAGCGCAATCCCCACGCGGCGCTAGGCCGTCTTGATCCAGACCGCCTTGACGTTGAGATATTCCTCGACGTGCTGCTTGCCGGACTCGCGGCCGTAACCGCTCATCTTGTAACCGCCGAACGGCACGGCCGGGTCCATCGCCTGATAGCAGTTCACCCAGACCGAGCCAGCGCGCAGCGCCTTCGCGACCTGGTGCGCCTTGCTGACATTGGTGGTCCAGACGCCGCTGCCCAAGCCGAAGGTGGTCGCATTGGCGCGCTTGACCAGTTCGTCGGTATCCTTGAAGGAGATCGCCGAGATCACCGGGCCGAAGATTTCCTCCTGCGCGATCCGCATATTGTCCTGCACGTTGGCGAACACGGTCGGCTGCACGAAGAAGCCCTTGGAGAGCGCGCCTTCGGTCAGGCGGCCGCCGCCGGCCACTGCTTTAGCGCCTTCCTTCTGGCCGATGTCCAGGTAACCGGCGACGCGGTCCATCTGCTGCTGCGAGACCAACGGCCCGATCTGCGTGCCCGGATCGAGGCCGTTACCGACCTGCAGCTTCTTGCCGAATTCGGCGACACGGCCGACGAATTCGTCATAGACTTTCTCTTCGACGAACAGCCGCGTACCTGCGCTGCAGATCTGCCCGGAATTGGCAAACACCGCCATCGCGGCGCCCGGCACCGCCGCGTCAAGATCGGCATCGGCGAACACGATGTCGGGTGACTTGCCGCCGAGTTCGAGCGACACGCGCTTGAGGTTGCCGGCGGAGGCGCGGATGATCGATTGCCCCGTGACGTGCGAGCCGGTGAAGGCGACCTTGTCGACGTCGGGATGCGACGCCAGCGCCGCGCCGGCGGTCTCGCCATAGCCGGGCACGACGTTGACGACGCCAGGCGGGACGCCGGCTTCCATGCAGAGCTCGGCGAGCCGCAGCGAGGTCAGCGGCGCTTCCTCGGCGGGCTTCAACACGACGGTGCAGCCGGTTGCAATCGCGGGACCGATCTTCCAGACGGTCGCGGCGAGCGGGCCGTTCCAGGGGATGATCGCCCCGACCACCCCGACCGGCTCCTTCAACGTGTAAGAGAAGATATCGCCGGGCAACGAGTTCTCGATGGTCTCGCCGTGCAGCGCCGTCGCCTGCCCGGCGTAATAGCGGAGCATGCCGAGCACGCGCAGCTTGTTGCCGCGGGTGCGGCTGATCGGCGCGCCCATGTCCATCGTGTCGAGCTGCGACAGCTCCTCGAAATTCTTCTCGACGAGATCGGCAAGCTTCAGCAACAGGCCCTGCCGCTCATACGGCTTGACCTTGCTCCATGGTCCCTCGAAGGCGCGGCGGGCCGCCGACACGGCGCGGTTGATGTCCTCCGCGTCACCTTCGGCGACGGTCGCGAGCAATTCGCCGGTCGCCGGATTGTGGGTCTCGAACTGCTTGCCGGAGGCGGCGTCGACCCACTGGCCGTCGATCAGCATCCTCTTGTAGGAACCATCCGCGTAAGGATGGCGCGTGATCGGAATTGCCTGCGTGACAGCCATGTTTACACTCCCTTGATATCGGTTGGAATCCTATGCCGCTATGTTTGCGGATCTATAGCGGTGGCATGAAACCGTACTGCGGCCGGATGATCGCGGAAAGCGGCCGATGCGAAGACCTCCCATGCCCGTTCGTCCATGGTAGTCTAAGGTGTCAACCTGCGAATACATACCTCATCTGTCCGGAGAATGACGATGCCCCATCCTGCGATGTCGCCAAATCATGTTGCCGTGATCACGGGTGGCGCCTCCGGCATCGGACTCGCCGCCGCGATGCGTTTGGCCGGCGTTGGCATGAAGGTGTGCATCGCCGACATCGGCGCCGAGCGCCTCGCCGAGGCCGCGGCCAGACTGGCAGCCGTCGCCAAAGGCGGCGCGGCCGACATCATGACGGCATCGGTCGACGTCAGCTGTTTCGATGAGGTCGCGGGCCTGGAAGCCGCGGTGCAAAAACGGTTCGGCGGCACCGACATCCTGATGAACAATGCCGGCATTGGCCCCGACAGCAACAGTTTTGGTCCGCTGGAGAACTGGCAGCGCATTCTCGCGGTGAACCTGTGGGGCGTCATTCACGGCACGCAAGTTTTCGTACCTCACATGGTCGAACGCGGACGGCCCGGCCTCGTGATCAACACCGGCTCCAAGCAAGGCATCACGACGCCGCCCGGCAATCCCGCCTACAACGTCTCGAAGGCCGGCGTGAAAGCGCAGACAGAAGCGCTGCAGCACGAATTGCGGAACCTGCCGGGCTGCAAGATCAGCGCGCATCTGATGATCCCCGGCCACGTCTTCACTCCCCTGACCGCGCGCGGCCGCACCGAGAAGCCGCCCGGCGCCTGGACGCCGGAGCAAACGATCGATTTCATGATCGAACGCATCGACGCCGGCGACTTTTACATCCTCTGTCCGGACAACGACGTGCCACGGCAACTCGACGAGCGGCGCATGCTGTGGGCGATTGGCGATATCGTGGAGAACCGCCCCGCACTATCGCGTTGGCATCCGGATTACGCGGAGGTGTTCGCCAGGTTTGTGAAGGGGGAGTAGCCGGACGGTGGAATCGTAGGGTGGGCAAAGCCAACGGGTCGCGCAACGCGCGCCCGATGACAGGCTCCGCGTGCCCACCATCGCGAGCGCGGCATTAAAATGGTGGACACGTCGCTATGCTCCTTTGTCCTACTGAGTCAAACGGTCGCGGGCGATAAGGTGGAAGAATCAGATAGTTGCGAGATTCAAGCCTAGCGTGGAGGCTAAGATGAATCTCGACATCCGCTTTGCGTCCTACGTTGAGGAACTTGCGAGCGCGATGGGTCACGCGGATCGGGCTCGACCGCTGCGCGACTACTGCACCGGGCTGATCCTGCCGGGCGAGCGCAAGAGCGTAGAGCCGATGGCGGCGCGGACCGATCCTGCGCGTGTCTCGGCGCAGCACCAGTCGTTGCTGCATTTTGTCGGTGCCGGCGGTTGGTCGGACGAGAAGGTGTTGGCCAAGGTCAGCGAACTGGTGGTGCCGGCAATCACGAAGCACGGGCCGATCAAGGTCTGGATCATCGACGACACCGGCATCCCGAAGAAGGGCCAACATTCGGTTGGGGTGAAGCCGCAGTATTGCGGGCAGCTTGGCAAGGAAGCCAATTGCCAAGTGGCAGTGTCGCTATCGATTGCGAACCACTTTGCCAGCTTGCCGGTCGGGTATCGGCTCTATTTGCCGAAAGAGTGGGCCGAGGATCGCGCGCGTCGGGATCGGGCCGGCGTGCCTGAGAACATCCGCTTCAAGACCAAACAGCAGATTGCGCTCGAGTTGATCCAACGGGCGCACGCGGCGGGCCTTCCGCTTGGGGTGCTGTTGATGGACCTCGACTACGGCCGTGACTCGCGATTGCGCACGAGCGTGTCTGCCCTGGGATTGAGCTATGTGGTGGGCATTCAGCCGAACGTGGTGATGTGGGCGCCTGGCACCGGTCCGAAGCGGCCCGACAAATCGCTCAACAATAACGGCCGACGCAATGAGCCCGATCTGATCTCGGCCAAAGAAGTGGTGCGTGCTCTACCCAGGCACGCCTGGCGCACGATCCGCTGGCGCGAAGGCTCGGCCAATTGGCTGTCCTCGCGCTTTGCACGGGTGCGCGTACGCGTCGGGTACAATGGTGCAATCCCCGGGCAGGTCGCAGAGGAGTGGCTGCTGATCGAGTGGCCGGAGGGCGAAACCCAGCTCAGCAAATACAAATACTGGCTCTCCACACTGCCGGCAGAGATCAGCTTCCGCCAGCTCGTCGATATCACCAAGATGCGCTGGCGGATCGAGCGCGACTATCAGGAGCTCAAGCAGGAGGTCGGGCTTGGGCACTACGAAGGGCGCGGATGGCGCGGCTTCCATCACCACGCCACGCTATGCGTCGCGGCTTACGGATTCTTGGTCCGCGAGCGGGCCGCGATTCCCCCTCAGGACTTCCTTCCTCCGCGCTGCTCTCGACGTCTGCGGTACCCGACGGTTATCGACCCCGCGGATCCGCCCTTGCGGCCTGAACGCCACATTCCAAACTCGATCGCGACTATGCGCGTGCGCTTGATCAAGGCGCTCGTAGACCACCTCCCGCGATGTCCCTGTTGCGGAAACACTACCGTTCGTTATCGCAGATGGCACATGTGACGCAGTAGGATTTGCCCACCCTACAAACCGAGCGCTACAGCGTTACCTGCTTGTCGCCGCATTGCTTGCAGGCGTATTTGACGCGGGTCGCACCCTTCTCGGCTTGGACGCGGTTCGGCGCGCCGCATTTGCCGCAGACCGCCTCGATCCTGGTCTGTCCTTGCTTCACGACGATGTTTTTCTTTTCCATCGTCTCGCGGATCAGGCGCTCGGCCTCCTCACGCATCGCTTGCTTCGACATTGGGCTGCCTCGTCATGAACCCGCTACGGCGGCGGTCTTATCACAGTCGCAACACGTTTCGTAAGCCGGGCGTGAAAAATCGTGGGACTGAATATCACGTCGCCTCCGGCGTCAGCGCCAGCAGGCGCCGCAGCAGGGCAAGCGCGGTTTCCGTGGCCGGATCGGCCGAAATCACGGGAACTGCTAGTGTGATGACGTCGACCGGATCGTGCGATAGCACGATGAGGTGCGTTGCGCTGTTGGCTGCCAGCAGCGATACCACGCGTTCGACGGCCGGATCGGACGATGTCAGGCCCCACGGCGCATCGGGCCGGCGCAGCACCCGCCGGGTCGAGAGAAAATCGCGCAGCAGTTGCGGATCGAAACTCGAGAGTTCGCTCTCCCGATAACGCCGGGCACTCTCGAAGATTGGATGACGCGCGAGTTCCGCGATCAGCGCGTCGCGCGTTCTGGCTGGCGAGGCCGCGACGGAGTTGAGAACACCGGGCACCTGGGATTCAAAGTGGGCGCGCAGCGCGTCCACCATCAGTCCGATGGTGAGAACGCCCGCGATCGCAATCGCGCAGAATCGCATGACCTGCGCCGCATCGGCATCCGGCGCGACAAACGCCGCGGCAATACCGAGAAGGGCCGAACTCGACAGCCGCAATGCCGTCATCATCAACGCCTGACGCTGCGTCTCTGCGCCGCGTTCCGCGATCAATATCGCGGCAACGACGAGCAATGCTCCCAATGCCCCGAGCCTGACCGGGATATCCGGAAACAGCACCCTGAAATCGGTGATGATGAAGGGAATGACCAAGATCGCGCCGACGGCGAGACGGCCAACGATGCGATTCTCCGATACCATCAGCGTGGCGCGGTCGCGGGTCGCCAGCAACCAGGCGCAGATGGCGAAGCTGCCAAGCTGAAACAACGCGAGCAGGATCGCGACGGGCACTGCGAGGGTTTCCAACCCGGCAGCGCCGGCGAGACCGAGCGCGATGCCGCCGCTCAGAAGCGCGATCTTGGCCGGGCGCGGGGCATGGCGCCGCAAGATACCTTCGGTGACGATCAATGCACCGAGCGGGATCAGCCCGGCCGGAATTGCCGACAGGTTGTTGAGCCCCGCGCTGCCGCTCCACCACGCGGTGCCCCGCACCAGGAACAGCAGCGCGATAATACCAAGCGCGACCAGAAGACGCCGCGTCAGCGGGCCCTTGGGATCGCGCCGATGCAGCGTGATCATGGCGACGCCAAGCCCGATCGCGCCGCAGAGATTGACGATGGAATCGGCGATCATGCCAGATGTCATTTCACCTGGTGTCATCGGCCGTTCCCTCGCCACGGCCGCAAGTTGCCGAACGGACGCGTATCGTCGAGCCAGTAAACCACCGGCAGTATCAGCCGCTGCAACGCCAGCACGGCGGAGGCTGCGAGCAGCGCCGGCAATGAACCGGCCGGCACATCCCGCTGGACGTAGCGGCGGGCACCGGCAAGGTCGATGCGGCCGAGCTGCAGGACGTCGTCGCCCCTGGCATAGTCGAGCTCGCGCGCGCACCAGGCGTTATATTGTTCGTCGCGATGTTTGGGCGCGGCTTCGAATGTCTTCTTCAGCGCGTCCGAACCGCCGGTATAGGCATTGGTGATGACAAACCGCGCCTCGTCAAACCCGGCATCCTCACCCACGCCGAACACGGCGCGATGACGGGACATGATGCCGCGTGCCAGTTGCAGATGCGCAAAGCTCTGGCGTGAATCCGGATGGGGCGACGGAAAGACATCCGAAAAGGTCTGGCTGACCATGCCGACCACCGACGGAACCTGGGTGACGTTCGAGATCCATTTCGGACGCAGTCCGTCACGGGCAAACAGAACGAGCGCCGTCAGGCCGTACAGCACCCAGGAGAGCCCTTGCCCCCGCTCATCGGGATCGACCATGACCAGGCCGAGATGCGTGACCTCCACCGGCTCGCCGTCGAGCTCGACCTTCATGACCGACAGCGCATTGAAGGCAATCGGCCGGCCCGTTGCTTCCTCTGAGATCAGCGTGACGATGGCGCGCGACAGCCGCTCGCGCTCGCCAGAGAATATTCCGTAAGTGAGATTCTCCTTCGGCAGAGTCTTGGCCGCCACGACGCGCAATTGAGAGACCAGCTCGTCGAGTTCGGCTTCGGAAAGCGACAGGCCGGGGGCTTCGACGATCTGCGTGACCAGCCCGGTATGGGTGCGCAGGGTGAGATCGATGGTGGGCTGGCGCAGTGCCTTCAGCCAAAAGAGGCCATATCCGCCCAGACGCGTAGCGGCGGAGCGCACCTGCCCCAAGGCGTGACGGATCGCCGAATTGTCGCTCGAGAAAAACGCCATGCCACTTGCCCGCACTCGGTCCGGATTTGTGCGCCCGGCCCGTTAAGGAGCCATGAGTGCAACACGTTACGGTAGCAGGAAGGTAAACGATGTGTTGGTGAGGTCAAACATTCTGCTAGGCAGGCAAACGGCGAATGCCAAAGCATCCGCCGCCCGCCTCGCCAGCGCCGCGTCACAGGTTACGCGGCCTTGGAAATTATAAATCTTTGAAATTACGAAGCCGCGGAATTACGAACCTTTGGAAACTTCCATCAGCAGCCGTTCGGCTTTGGTATCCTCGATGCGGTTCACAAAGCGGCTGCTCTCGTGCACGTCACGCACCGTCTTGGTCAAGGTGACGCAGGACTGAATCAGCATCACGATGCCCATCGCAAGGTAGCCCTTGATCCAGAGATCAACGGGGAGAAAGTAGACGCCGATCGCGACCAGGAAGGCCGAGGCACCGAACGAAGCGTAGGTGAAAGTGACCCAGGCGTTGCTGTGATGCTGGATATTTTGATTCATGGCGCCATCCTGTTGACGAGGGTATGACAATCGAAGATCGCAGACCGGTTGCGCCTGTTTCGCGCAGTCATTACGCAACCTTCACCCGCCCCGCATTTCTGCGGCCGCGTCGGTTAATGAGCAATCACCACAGCACCTTCAGGTTGTGGCAGGGTAAATGATTGTTTGAATGACTAGGTTAGTCGCCAGACATGATAAGGCCGAGCTTTGCGACACAAAGGCCAAGACAGGCAGCTCCGAGGACGAGAGCAAGGCTGGAGAAACTGAAGCTGCCTGTCAAAAATAAAACGCACATCCATAGGGCTCCGAGTACCGCCCAAACCATTGTCAGTGCTCCCGCAAGGCACAGAAGCCAGCCAAGCTTTCTTGTTAGCCAGATCAGGGGTTCACTCGCTTCCTTTTTGGGTGGTGGGTTCATCCTCATCACAGGTTACGCGGTCCGCACATCGGTTCTTCACGCGCAGGCCGGTTCAGTCGAATGCCCTTGCCGGTCGATCGCATTTGACAACAGCGAGCACACGCCCATCGGCAGCACCAGGAAAAGACCCGCGCAGAGCGTGCCATTCATGATCTCTGGCGGCACTGGCCTTGAGAACATCATCGTGAACAAGGTGAGAAACAGGCCGCTGGCCAAAGCCGCGCCGATAACTGCGGTCAGAGGCGCCCTCAAGGGCGCCGGCATGGCGGGCGCAAGATACCAGTCCACGAGCCCGGTGATCGCCGATACAGGCAAGGTGAGCAGAAAGGACGCTGTTGTGCATAGTGCAACGAAAGCGTCGTCGATCCGACCCGCGATGGCAACAGCAACCATCCACACCGCAAGCGCGACCAGCGAGGGCCCCAGCAGAAGAAACATCACGGTTCGTTTCATTGAAGTCGATCCTTGCTTTGAGTCTTCCGACGTGACGCCGGACAGCAGCGATTTCTAATCTGGCGCTATGGCCGCCGACGGACGGCAGATGCCGAGGCACCCGCCATCCGCCTTCGCAAGCACCGCGTCACAGGTTACGCGGCCTTGAAATCAAGCAGCCTTGGAAACTTCCATTAGCAGCCGCTCGGCCTTGGCATCTTCGATGCGGTTCACCAGCTTGCCGCTCTCGTGCATGTCGCGCACGGTCTTGGTCAGGGTGACGCAGGACTGCACCAGCATGACGATGCCCATTGCGAGATAGCCCTTGATCCAGAGATCGAGCGGCAGGAAGAACACGCCGACGGCGACCATGAAGGCCGAGGCAGCAAACGAAACATAGGTGAAGGTAACCCAGGCACCGCTGTGGGGTTGGACGTTCTGGTTCATGATAATCTCCTGTTGATATGGGTTAATCGATCAAGTTCAGCATCAGGCAGCTTGCGTGCGTTTGGCGTTCAGCCGCGCGAGCACGTCGTCCGCGGTTGATTTCAGGCGTGGCCCAAAGCCCTGTTCGGCGAGCTTCTCGGCGGTCGCCTGCGGTCCGGTGGCGGCATCGAGTTCGACCAGGGCGTCGGCGGCGGCCTGGGCCTCGATCTGGCGCTCACGCAGCCGCTTCAGCGTGTTCTCCGCTTCCGGCAGCGTGGATTCGTAAGGGCGCGCGGCTTCGACGCCGCCCCTTCGCAGCGCGCGAACTGCTTCTGACGCGCGGGCGATGCGGCGGCCACGATCGAGCTCGGTGATCCGCGCCTCGGCACTGGCGACCTGGCGCTTCATGCGCGTGATTTCAGACGCAAACAGCGTCCGCGCGGTCATCGCGGCATCGCGGTCGGCCTCGAGATTGGCGATTGCCTGCGCCGCTTCGCGGGCGAGATCTTCCCTTCCGCCATCGAGTGCGGCGGTGGCGCGGACTTCGAGATCTGCGATGCGGGCATTGGTGGCGTCGAGACGGCGACCCTCCTGCTGGTCGCCCGCGATCGCCAGCGCCAGCGAGCGCTTGGAACGTTCGACCGCCGCGGCGGCATCGCGCATCTGCTGGTCGAGAATGAGCAGCGCCGCACGATCTTCCAGTTCTTCTCCCGCGGCAGCCACGCTGCCCCGGAAAAGCGTCAAAACAGTTTTGAACATTGGTAGCTCCCTGTGTTATGAGCATTGCTCATGAAATGGTTGTAGCAGCACCGTGAGCGTTGCTCAAGAATTATTTTGAACGTCGCTCAAGATCGGAGGACGATGTCTAAGGCACTGGAAAGACGAGCCAAGCTCCGGGAATCCCTGATCGAAGCGGCGGAGCGACGGATTGCCGCAGGGGGTCTGGCGGGTCTGAAAACGCGCGATCTGGCGCGGGACATCAGCATCGCCAACGGTGCGGTCTACAATCTCGTCGAAGACGTGGACGAACTGATCCTGCGCGTGGGGTCGCACACGCTGGCGCGGCTCGACGCCACGCTCACGTCTGCCGAAGCCGAAGGGCCGCCCTCGCCTCGTGAGACGCTGGTCCGCATCGCGGTCGCCTATTGCGATTTCGCCGCCGAAAATCTCGAACTGTGGCGCGCGCTGTTCGAGCATCGCATGGCGCCGGGCAAGTCGGTGCCGGAATGGGCGATCAGCGAACAGATGGACCTGTTCCGCCACATCTATCAGCCGCTGGCCGCGCTGTTTCCACAACGAACGCAGGGCGAACTAGGCGTGACGGCACGCAGTCTTTTCTCTGCCGTGCACGGCATGGTGCTGCTAGGGCTCGAGCAAAAACTAATCGCGGTGCCGGTCGAGGCGTTGCGCAAGGAGATTGCGACCATCGTGGGTGCGATGATCGATGGGCTGACACTTCCCATCGTCCCGGGCAAGCGAAGCGCGACCCCGCGCGATTGACAGGCCAATCCATCCCCATCCAATGTCCGTTCGAAGAATGGAAACACAAGGCGGATCGCGTGGCTGGCAACGAACAAGAGACTTACGAATGCGACGCGCTGGTGGTGGGCTCTGGTTGTGCCGGGATGTCGGCAGCGGTCACCGCGGGACATCACGGGCTCAACGTTCTCATCGTCGAAAAGGAGCCGCGCTTCGGCGGCACCACCGCCCGTTCCGGCGGCTGGCTATGGATTCCCGGCACTTCGCTGGCGAAGGCGTGGGGCATCGAGGAAAGCCCGGACCAGGCGCGAACCTATCTGCGCCACGAAGCCGGCAACAGTTTTGATGCCGCGCGCGTCGATGCATTTCTTTCCGCCGGTCCCGAGGCGGTGGACTTTTTCACCAGCGAGACGGCCGTGCAGTTCGACATGCCGCTGACCTTTCCGGATTACCACGCGGAGTCCCCCGGCGGCGCGCAGGGCGGTCGCTCGATGGTAACGCGGCCGTTCGACGGTCGCGAACTGGGCCAGCATATTAATGATCTCGGCAATCCCCTCCCCGAACTCACCGTGTTCGGCATGATGCTGGGCTCCGGCAAGGAGATCATCCATTTCATGCGGGCGACCAGATCGCTGACTTCGGCGGTCTACGTCGCAAAACGCCTGTCGAAGCATTTGATGGACGTGATGCGCCACGGCCGCGGCATGACCTTGACCAACGGCAATGCGCTGGCCGGGCGGCTGGCGAAATCCGCGTTTGACCTGAAAATTCCGTTGTGGCTGTCCTCGCCGGTGCATGAACTGATCGTCGAGGATGGCGCGGTGCGGGGCGCGGTCGTCGAACGCAAGGGAAAGCTGGTGCGCATCATCGCCAGGCGCGGCGTGGTGCTCGCCTGCGGCGGCTTTCCGCATGATGCGGCGAGGCGCAAGACGATGTTTCCGCACGCGCCCACCGGCGCCGAACATTTTTCGCCGGGCCCCGTCGGCAACACCGGCGACGGATTGCGGCTGGCAGAGACCGCCGGCGGCCGCATCGAGGATACGCTGCCGAACGCGGCTGCCTGGGTGCCGGTCTCCATCACCGAGCGCAAGGACGGCTCCAAGGGCGTGATGCCGCATTTCATCGACCGCGCGAAACCCGGCGTCATCGCGGTGATGCGCGACGGCAGGCGCTTTGCCAATGAAGGCAACTCGTATCATGACTTCGTGCAGGCAATGGTGAAGGCTGCAAAGCCCGGCGAGGAGATCACTGCGTTCCTGGTGTGCGATCACCGCGCGCTGCGAAAATACGGCCTCGGCTGCGTGCCGCCGTTTCCGATGCCGCTACGCCATCATCTCGCCACCGGCTACCTCAAGCGCGGCGCAACACTGGCTGAACTGGCTGATAGAACCGGCATCGACCGACAGGGGCTCGAAGCGACGATCGCCGAGTTCAACGCCTCGGCCGCGGAGGGGCGCGATCCCGCGTTTGGCAAAGGATCGCGCGCCTATAACCGCTACCAGGGCGATGCGCTGCACGGGCCGAACCCCTGCGTCGCGCCGATCAAGGACGGACCGTACTATGCGATCAAGCTGGTGGTCGGCGATCTCGGCACCTATGCCGGCATCAAGACCGATGCGCATGCCCGCGCGCTCGACGAACACGGCCAGCCGATCACTGGCCTCTACGCCGCCGGCAACGACATGGCGAGCATCATGGGCGGCAACTATCCCGGTGCCGGTATCACGCTGGGCCCCGCGCTGACGTTTGGATACATCGCGGGGAAGCATATCGCAGGCGGGGCTGCGCTCTAGAAATGTCCGGAGCTGGAACGAACCTCGATGGAATCGATTGTCTCGAATCGAACCGGAGATCGTTCCATGCGTGTGCTGCACTTTTGCGCTGCCATCGTCGCTTTGAGCTTCGTTCCCATCCTCGCCTTTGCCGGCGACACCGAATGGCGGCGATACGAGATCGCGAGCACCGGGACCAGCGTCGACATGCCGGTCTCGATCTTCAGCGTCGACGCCGGACCGCCGGAAGGCGGCACAGGACGGCGCTTCTTCACCGACGACCGCCGCGCCGACCTGACGGTGCAATCCGTTCCCAATCCCGGCAACGATTCGCCCGCCACGTTCCTGGCCAAGATGCGGCCGCCTGCCGGCATCATCTATAAGCGGATCACATCTGATTTCTTCGTTGTGTCCAGCATTCGCAAGGACCGGATCTGGTACAACCGCTGCAACCGCGGCAACGGCACCCTCGACTGCGTGCTGATCAATTATCCCGTCTCCGAAAAACGCCAGTGGGACAACGTGGTCACGCGGATAAGCCATACGCTACGAAGCTAGCGCGCTCGTGACCGGATCTTAGGCAATCGGGAAAAAACAGCAGTTCTATTCCGGCGCGGGGAACCGTCCGATATGCACTGCGTTGCCGATGGTCCGCATCAGTAACCGCGAGGTTGTTTCGTGAATCGCAGGGATTTCCTCGCTGTTTCCGCTTTGCCATTGGCAACTGGCATAGCGCCCGGGCTTTTGCCCGCCGCCCATGCCCAGCCTGCGCCGTTCGATCGATCCATCGTCCGGCAAATGGCGCGCGACCTCGCAAGCAAAGCCTACAAGGCGCCAAGCGAGAAGCTGCCCGACAATCTTGCAAATCTCGATTACGACCGGTATCGGGCGATCCGGTTCTTGCCGGACCGCGCGCTATGGCGCGGCGAAAAATTACCGTTCGAGGTCCAGTTTTTTCATCGCGGATTTTTCTACAAAAACCGGGTCGACCTCTTCGAGGTGAAGGACGGCCAGGCGGCACCGATCGCCTACCGGCCCGACCTGTTTTCATTCGGCGAGTTGGCGCCGCCCGGCCCGGCAGTCGATCTCGGCTTTGCCGGCTTTCGGCTTCATGCGCCGATCAACAAGCCGGACTATTATGACGAGGTTTGCGTCTTTCTCGGCGCAAGCTATTTCCGCGCCGTTGCCAAGGGACAATTGTACGGTCTTTCGGCGCGGGGGCTCGCCATCAACACTGGCGAAGCCAAGGGCGAAGAATTTCCGTTCTTCAAGACGTTCTGGATCGAGAAGCCGGCGCCGGGCGCCAACTCCATCGTTGTGCACGCCTTGCTCGACAGCGAGAGCGCCGCCGCGGCCTACCGTTTCACCATTCGTCCCGGCGACACCACCGTGTTCGACGTCGAAATGGCGATCTATCCGCGCGTCGATCTGCAACAAGCCGGCCTCGCGCCGATGACCAGCATGTTCTTCTTTGGACCGAACGACCGCAAGGACGTCGAAGACTTCCGTCCGTCGGTGCATGATTCGGACGGCCTGGCGGTTTTCAACGGCCGCGGCGAGGAGCTTTGGCGGCCGCTGCACAACCCGCGCGACCTTCAGGTCTCTTCGTTTGGCGATCTCAACCCACGCGGCTTCGGCCTGATGCAGCGTCAGAAGGATTTTTCCGCCTACCAGGACCTGGAATCGAATTTCGAGCGCCGGCCAAGCCTGTGGGCGGAGCCGATCGGCGATTGGGGCGAAGGCGAGGTGAAGCTGCTGGAAATCCCGACCAAGGAAGAGATTCACGACAACATCGCATTGTTCTGGCGCCCCAAAGCGGCGTTGCCGGCCAAAGGCGAACACACCTACACCTATCGTTTGCACTGGGGGCCGGATACTCCAAAGCCAGCCTCACTGGCGCGATTTTCCCGGACTGGGATCGGCACACGAGGCGACAACGCTACACTCTTCGTGCTCGACGTGACCGGCGAACGGCTGAAATCGGTCGATCCGAAAAACTTGCGCGGTGTCGTGACGGCCGAGAAGGCGAAGATTCAGAACATCGTTACCCAGCCGAACCCGGCGACAGGCGGCTGGCGATTGAGCTTCGAGTTGTTGAAGGAAAAGACCCCGGTCGAACTCCGCGCATCGCTCATGCAGAACGAGGAGGCGGTATCGGAGGTCTGGGTTTATCGATGGACACCTTGACGAAACCCGGCGGCTCGCCCGGAAGGCGGGATATCCCGCCGACCGAATTCCTTCCTCCGGAATCGCCGACGGATATGACGGTGCAGGCGTTGCGGCGGTTTGAGCCGCCGCCAGCGCCCGATTTTGCGCCGCTGTGGATCCGGCGCGCCTTCGTTCTGACCGGCACCGCGATCCTGACCGCGGCAGGCTGTTATGAGATGTACCGGGTGCTCCGGGTCGGCGGTGTCACGGTCCTGGAGTCGATCATCCTTGCGCTGTTCGTGCTGTTGTTTGCATGGATCGCCTTCTCCTTCATGTCGGCGCTTGGCGGTTTCTTCGTGCTGCTGATGAGAAGGAAGGACGAGCTCGGCATCGACGCCAGTGCGCCTCTGCCCGCGATACGCAGCCGCACCGCGATGCTGCTGCCGACTTATAATGAGGACCCCTATCGCGTGCTGGCGAGATTGCGCGCGATCTATGAATCGGTCGAGCAGACCCGACACGGCGCGCAGTTCGACTGGTTCGTGCTGAGCGACACCACCGACACCGCGATCTGGATCGCCGAGGAAAAAATGTTTTCTCAAGCTTCGGCAGGACGTCGGCAGATCAGCCGCAATCTTCTATCGCCACCGCCCCGAGAACACCGCGCGCAAGTCGGGCAATATCGAGGAATGGGTCAGGCGGTTCGGCTCCAAATATGAATGCATGCTGATCCTGGACGCCGACAGCTTGATGACAGGCGACAGCATCGTTCGGCTCGTCGCCGCGATGGAGGCGCATCCGAAGGCCGCGCTGATTCAGACGCTACCGGTCATCGTCAATGCAAGATCGCTGTTCGCGCGCTGGCAGCAATTCGCAGGCCGCCTGTACGGTCCGATGCTGGCCGCGGGGATCGCATGGTGGCATGGCTCGGAAGGCAATTACTGGGGCCACAACGCCATCATTCGCGTCCGCGCCTTTGCACAACATGCAGGCCTACCCGCACTCAGCGGACGCAAGCCGTTCGGCGGGCATATCATGAGCCATGACTTCATCGAAGCGGCGCTGATGCGACGCGGCGGCTGGGCCATCCACATGGCGCCGACGCTCCGCGGCAGCTACGAGGAATCTCCGCCCACGCTTTCAGATTTTGCCGCGCGTGACCGTCGCTGGTGCCAGGGCAATCTGCAGCATCTGGCGCTGCTGCCGACCCGCGGCTTTCACTGGGTCTCGCGGCTTCATCTGCTGACGGGGATCGGGTCATATCTCACCGCGCCGCTCTGGCTGATCTTTCTTGTTTTCGGAATCCTGGTCTCGTTGCAAGCGCAGTTCGTACGGCCCGAATATTTTCCGAAAGGATATTCGTTGTTTCCGCAATGGCCGGCGCAGGATCCGGTCCTGGCAGCATGGGTATTTGCCGGCACGATGGGAATGCTGATCGTGCCGAAGCTGCTGGCCTTCATCGTGCTCCTTGCCGATCGCGACACGCGCAGGAAGTTCGGCGGCGGCCTGCTGGTGCTTGGCGGCATCGGGGCCGAGACAATCCTTTCCGGTCTGACCGCGCCCGTCATGATGATCTTCCAGTCGTCCGCTGTCGGCGAAATCCTGTTCGGGCGCGATGCAGGATGGCAGGTTCAGCGCCGGGACGACGGCGCAGTCGCGCAGCGCGACATCGTCAGCACCTATTCGGTGCCGACATTGATTGGCATCGCCATGGCCATCAGCGCCTACGCCGTCTCGCTGTCGTTGCTGCTGTGGATGACGCCGGTGATCCTCGGTCTGTTGCTCTCCATTCCGATCGCGATGCTGTCGTCGTCACCGGGTGCAAACCGCAAGTCCGGATTGTTCAGGACCCCCGAGCAGACGGCGCCGCCGCCGGTGCTGGCACGCGCCAATGAGTTGGCTAGCGCGCCGCATTCGTCGCTCCCCTGCCCGCTGCGCGAATTGCTCGACGATGCTCGCCTGCTCGAAGCACACCTGAACAACCTCTCCGGACAAAAGCCGCGGAAGCGCGGCGACGTCGATCCGCATCTCGCGATCGCGCGCGCGAAGATCGAGGATGCCGAAACGTTCGAGGAGGCGGCGGGGTTTCTGAGCCCGCGCGAGAAGTTCGCGGTGCTCAATGCGCCGACGGTTCTTACAGGCTTGTTGGCGCTGCCCGATCATCGAGCGTGAGACGAGCCCCTTCGAAATTCTACCTCATCATTGCAATCTAGAGTGGGTGATCGACTGGGATGGGTCTGGCGGCCGTCCAGTCTTGGCCGGCACGGCAAATCTGCTAGACTGCCTGCCAGCGAGGCGAAAAATGGAAACGCCCGGACCCGAGCGAAGGCTCGCAGCAATCCTTGCCGCCGACATGGTCGGTTTTAGCCGGCTGATGGAGGTCGACGAGGCAGGGACACTCGCACGCCTGAAGACCCATCGGCTTGAGCTCATTGATCCGGTCATCGCCAAGAATCGCGGTCGCATTATCAAGACTACCGGCGATGGCCTGCTGGTCGAATTCCAGAGTGTTGCCGACGCAGTGCTGTGCGCCGCCGAGGTCCAGCGCAGGATGATGCGGCGCAATGCCGACGTGTCGCCGGCGCGGTGGATTCAGTTCCGCATCGGCATCAATCTGGGCGACGTCATCATCGAGGAAAACGACATTTTTGGCGACGGCGTCAATGTCGCGGCGCGGCTCGAGGTGCTCGCCGAGCCGGGCGGCATATGCGTCTCGGGGGCGGTGCGCGATCAAGTCGGTGATCGGCTCGACGAGATCGCATTTGAGGATCTCGGCGAGCAGAGCGTCAAGAATATCAGCCGCCCGATCCACGTCTTTCGGGTGCGGCTTGAGCCGGCAACCGCAGCGGCCGAGAGTGGCAAGGATAGCTCGGCGGCGACGTCCGCTACCAGAAAGCCGTCCATCGCTGTGCTTCCGCTGGTCAACATGAGCGGCGATCCGGAGCAGGAATTCTTTGCCGACGGCCTCACCGAGGACATCATCACCGAACTGTCGCGCTTCCGCGACCTTCTCGTCATCTCGCGGAACTCGACCTTCGTGCATAAGGGCAAAGCCGTAAAGGTGCAGGAGGTCGCACGCGAACTCGACGTCGAGTATGTCCTGGAGGGCAGCGTACGCAAGGTCGGCGATCGCGTCCGTGTCACCGTGCAGTTGATCGACGCGCAAACCGATCGGCATGTCTGGGCCGAACGCTATGACCGAAAGCTCGAGGATATCTTCGCCATCCAGGATGAGGTGACAGGGGCGATCGTTGCCACGCTTCCCGGCCGCGTCGAGGCCGCCACGCAGGAACGGGCAAAGCGCAAGCGGCCGGACAGCATGGCGGCCTATGAATGCGTGCTCGCCGCCAAAGTCCTGCACCACCGCTCACGACGTGAAGACAATGCGCAGGCCCAGATCTTGCTCGACCGCGCCATCGCGCTCGATCCGAATTATGCGCACGCCCACGCCTGGAAGGCGTGCGTGCTGGGCCAGACCTGGGTCTACGGATGGTGCGAAGATCGCGACGCCACCTTCCAGCAGGTGGCTGACGAGTTGCAGATTGCGCTGGCGCTCGATGACAATGACAGCGACGTTCACCGCATCCTGGCCGCGGTGAACCTGACGCGCGACGATCATGACAGGGCGGCCTACCATCAGGAGCGGGCACTCGCGCTCAATCCCAACTACGATATCGTCGTGGTGCAGCAGGGCGAGTTTCTAACCTGGCTGGGGCGGCCGGAAGAAGGGATCGACTGGATCAGGAAGGCAATGCGCCTCAACCCGTTCCACCCCGAGCGGTTCTGGAGCCACCTCGGTCGCGCGTATTATTGCGCGGAGAAATATGCCGAAGCCGCAGAGGCGTTCGCGCGGATCACGCGGCCCGACTTCACCCATCACGCCTTCCTCGCCGCCATCTTCGCGCAGATGGGCGACGCCGTTGCGGCCGGCGCGCATGCCGCAGAGGTGGTCAAGCTTGAACCGGGTTTTTCGGTGGCCGCCTATCTCGCGACCCAGCACTACAAGCAGGAGGCCGACCGGGCGCGTCATGAGGCCGGCCTGCTCAAGGCGGGGTTACCGGCGTGAGTTTGCGACTAGCAGCGTCTTCGCTTTCACTTTGTTCAAGCTGCGCCGGACACGCCTCGACCTGACGGTCTCCGCGTGCCTTGCCGAGCCGTAGCTTGCGAAAAAGACTGGTTACGGATGGAGCCCGGCTTCGCCCTTCGGGCTACGCCGCGGCAGCCTTCGCTTGCTTCGCTACGATAGGGCTGAGTATGGCTTGCCGAGCCGTAGCTTGCGAAAATGATTGGTTACGGATGGAGCCCGGCTTCGCCCTTCGGGCTGCGCCGCGGCAGCCTTCGCTTGCTTCGCTACGATAGGGCTGAGTATGGCTTGCCGAGCCGTAGCTTGCGAAGCAAGCGAAGGCTGGTGGGCGCGACAGGGATCGAACCTGTGACCCCTACCATGTCAAGGTAGTGCTCTCCCGCTGAGCTACGCGCCCCGGAATGGGATGACCTGTCATCCCGCTCCAGCTTTATTCGTATTGGGTGGGGTCCGTATATCGGCTCCAAAGCGCCCGGGCAAGGATGCTCGGGACTAATTTCTGGTGCCTTTTCGAACGAAATAGCCGCCGAATCAGGCCGCCAGCATCTTGTTCACTTCGCTGACCAGTTCGCGGAGGTGAACGGGCTTGGCCAGCACCTTGGCGTTCTTGGGCGCCTCCAGATCGGAATTCAGGGCGACCGCGGCAAAGCCGGTGATGAACATGATTTTGATGTCGGGGTCGAGTTCCGAGGCGCGGCGCGCCAGCTCGATGCCGTCCATTTCGGGCATCACGATATCGGTCAGCAGCATCTCGAACGGCTCCTCGCGCAGCCGCTGATAGGCCGACATGCCGTTGTCGTGGGGCGAGACCTGAAACCCGGCGTTTTCCAGCGCCTTGACCAGGAAACGTCGCATGTCGTTGTCGTCTTCGGCGAGGAGGATCTTGTGCATGGCGGTCAGTCGTCGAACCTGGCTTGGAGGATCATTGCGCCCACTAAGCCCGACAGAGGGTAAATTTCGGGTGAAAGGTAACGGCTTCTTGGCAGCAGCGGGCGGCGCTATTTCTGTAGCTGCGCGCATCAGGATCGATCAAGGCGGCGCTTTTCAGGCGATTGCGACACCTTCCAGGAGAACCGTGGCTTTTTTCGCTTGGCAGAATGATTACGATTACGGACAATGCATCCTTACAATACCCGCCCTTCCGGCAGAATCGGTCGCATGACCGGCCGGCCGAAGGGAAATGCGGACATTCAAGGGACGGCGCCCGACGATGACCCAGTTTGATGGCGAACTGTCGCCTCCCTTCGAGATCGTGGAGCCGCAGCGCTGGCGGGCGCCGATCATCTTCAACTCGCCCCATTCGGGCTCGGTCTACCCGTCCGAATTCCTCAACGCCTCCCGGATCGACCTTGCCGCGCTGCGCCGGTCGAGGATTCGTTCATGGACGAATTGATCGGCGGTCTGAGCGACCAGGGCTTTCCGACGGTTCGGGTCAATTTCCCCCGCTCCTATGTCGACGTTAACCGCGAGCCCTATGAACTCGATCCGCGGATGTTCACCGGCCGCCTGCCGAGCTTTGCCAATACCCGCTCGATGCGGGTGGCCGGCGGCCTCGGCACCATCCCGCGCGTCGTCGGCGACGGGCAGGAAATCTATCGCGAACGGCTTTCCGTCGATGACGCGCTGGGGCGGATCGAGGCGCTCTACAAGCCGTACCACCGCGCGTTACGGCGGCTGATCAACAAGGCCCATCAGGCGTTCGGGACCGTGATCCTGGTCGATTGTCACTCGATGCCGTCGGTCGGCGTGTCCAGAGACGAGCCACGGCGGCCCGATATCGTGATCGGCGATCGCTACGGCACCAGTTGCGCGAGCCTTTTGCCCGATGTCGTCGAGCACATCATGAGCGGGCTCGGCTATTCGATCGGCCGCAACAAGCCCTATGCCGGCGGCTTCATTACCGAGCACTACGGCAACCCTGCGAGCGGCCTGCATACCGTGCAGCTCGAACTCAACCGCGCGATCTACATGGATGAGCGGCGCAGGGAGCGCAGCCCGCGCTTTGCCCAGGTGGTCACTGATTTCGCGATGCTGGCGGACGCGCTGGCACAGGTGCCGCTCGGCGACCTCGGCCCGTTCCAGGCGGCGGCGGAATGACGCTTCGTCATTCCGGGGCACGCGAAGCGTGAACTATGGTGCGCAATTGCGCACCTGAGAATCTCGAGATTCCGTATCGCCGCTGCGCGACGTCCGGAATGACGTGCACCCAGAAAGAAAAAAGGGCCGCTTGAATGAACAAGCGGCCCAAGTCTAGGGAGGAAACGCCCAAGGAGGGCAGCGATAGCGCGAGGCGCTACCGCACCGCAACAATATGCGACCGCGCTGCACAAAAGGCAAGAGTTTTCGGATCGCTTTCGGTGCAAACCGGGTCCACTCCGGCGAATCGGCAACACCGGCGTATCTGGTCTTTAGTTCAATTATATCAATGACTTAGATATGTAGTCGCGTCAGTTCCGTGCTTACTGCAGTGCTGGTATGCCAAAACTCGCGACTTCGTGATGGCCGGGCTAACCAAAAATCCACGCCTGAAACGAAGCCTTTCTGAAAGCGATTCGAAAGTCCGTGCGCAAGACGAATGGGAATAACGTGCCGTTGGCGATGCGCGGCAGCTCGGATTGGGCTAGAGCTTCGGTTCTGATTGAATCAGAACCGAAGCTCTAGCTTTTATTTTGACGCGTTTTCTTCACGCGAACCGGTATCCACTTCGCTCGAAAACGCTATGGGCAAGAGGCGGCATTTCTAATGCGGTAAGGGACAGCCGTGACGGTCATCGATTTTACAGCGTTTATCGGGCGCCTTGCTACCGCTTCGGGCGAGACCATCCTGCCGTTCTTCCGAACCTCACTCTCGATCGACAACAAGAGCGCCAGCGATTTCGATCCGGTCACCGAGGCCGACCGCGCCGCCGAGGCCGTCATGCGCCGGCTGATCAAGGCCAATTTCCCCCAGCACGGCATCGTCGGCGAGGAATTCGGCAACGAGCGCGAGGATGCCGACTATGTCTGGGTGCTTGATCCGATCGACGGCACCAAATCCTTCATCGCGGGATTTCCGATCTGGGGCACCCTGATCGCGCTCTTGCACAAGGGCACGCCGGTGTTCGGCATGATGCACCAGCCCTATATCGGCGAGCGGTTTTCCGGCGATAGCGGCTCGGCGCATTATTCCGGGCCATCCGGCGAGCGCCGGCTGACGGTGCGCCGCTGCGCATCGCTGAAGGAGGCGACCTCCTTCACCACCAGTCCGCTGCTGATGAACGCCGCCGACCGCGAGATCTTCGGCCGGGTCGAAAATGCGGTGAAGCTGTCGCGCTATGGCGGCGACTGCTATTCCTACTGCATGCTGGCGGCCGGCCATCTCGACCTCGTGGTCGAGACCGAACTCAAGCCCTATGACATCGCGGCATTGATCCCGATCGTCACCGGGGCCGGCGGTGTCGTAACCAATTGGGAGGGCGGACCGGCCCAGCGCGGCGGCCGCATCGTCGCCGCCGGCGATGCCCGGGTGCACGAGGCCACGCTGAAGTTGCTGAATAGCTAGAGACGGCCACACCCAGCGTTTGGTAAGGCGCGCGCGTACCGACGAACTGCTGCTTCGCTCCCGGTGCAATCGCGGAACCTTGCATTGAGCGCTTCATCGCGTACGATGCCCGAACACGCACGTCAGATGCGGGATCGGGGAGCACTCATGAGACCGCTGAGCAAGCTGCTTGCCGGACTGGCGCTGCTATTGTTGCCGACGCTGGCCTCAGCGCAGGATTTCCCGAACAAACCGATCAAGCTGATCGTGCCGTTCCCGGCCGGCGGTCCCAACGACATCATCGCGCGGCTGGTCGGCCAGCGCATGTCCGAAATCACAAAGCAGCCGATCGTGATCGACAATCGCGGCGGCCAGGGCGGCGTGCTCGGCACGGACGCGGTCGCAAAGGCAGCCCCCGACGGCTACGCGATCGGAATCGTGAGCGCGAGCGCGCTGGTCATCAACCCGGCGATGGAAAAGGTGCCCTACGACGTCGCGAAGGATTTTGCGCCGGTCACGCTGGTGACGACAGTGCCGGAGATGCTGGTCGTCGCCAGCAACGTGCCCGCCGGCGACATGAAGGAACTGATCGCGCTCGCCAAGGCACAGCCCGGGAAACTCAATTTCGCATCCGCCGGTGTCGGCGGCATGCCGCACCTCGCCGGTGAGCTGCTCAAGCAGACAGCCGGAATCGACATCGTGCACGTGCCCTACCGGGGCGCCGCGCCTGCTATCAACGATCTGCTCGGCCAGCAGGTGCAGATGGCGTTCCTCGATCTGCCGGTACTGCTGCCGCATATCAAGGCAGGCAGCCTGCGCCCGATTGCCCTTGGCGCGCCAAAACGTGCGTCCACCTCACCCGATGTGCCGACCACTGCCGAGGTCGGCATGCCCGATCTCCTGATCGAAAACTGGTACGGCATGATCGCGCCGGCCGGAGTGCCCGAGGCGATCGTCGCCACCCTGAACCGCGTCGCCAACGAGGCGATGAACGATCCGCAGGTGAAGCAGAAGCTTGCAGATCAGGGCCTGACGGTCGCCGGCAACACGCCGGGGCATTTTCGCGACTACATCGGAACCGAGGCCCAAAAGTGGGAGCGTGTCATCAAGGCTGCCGGCCTCGCCACCGGCAAGTAACGCCGGGCTTCCCCAGACCGTCAGCATTCACGCTCCCTCGCATGTTCAGCGTGGCGCAGATTTGCGCAGGTGCTCGGCCAATTGCTGCGCGGGCTTGGGCAGCGCCCGAAAGCTCCGGGCGCAGATCACCAGCCGCCGGTTGGCCCAGGAGTCCCGGATCCTGATGACATTGATCTTCATCGATCGCGCGCATCGCTTCGCCGCGACTTCAGGCATCACGCCAATCCCGATGCCGGCGGCGACCATCTGACCAATCGCATCGAAACTGTTCAACCGCGCACGAAAGCGCAGCCGCGCGCCGAGACGCGCGGCGTGTCCGCTGACATGGGCGTGCAGCGCGATCGAACTGATCAAGCCGACGAAATCGCGTTCCACCACTTCGGCGAAATCGACCTGCCGCCGATTAGCCAGTTCGTCATTCCGCGCGGCAACCAGCACCAGCCGATCCTCGCTGAACGGCATCCGCTCGATATTGTCTGCAAGCGCGTGTTCGGCGGCAAGCCCGAGATCGGCGGCACCGATGACGATGGCGCGGGCAATGTCGCTGCTTTCGCGTTCCTCGACGTCGATCGAAATGTGAGGATGTGCGGCCAGAAAGGCAGCCAACGTCTTCGGCAGATATTCCGAAAGCCCCGACGTGTTGGCGACGAAACGGACGGTGGCCTTCATGCCGCGGGCAAAGTCGGCCAGATCGCCGCGCATGGTCTCGATGTTGTGGAGCACGATCCTGGCATGGTCGAGCAGGCTTTCGCCGGCCGGCGTCAACTCGACGCCGCGGCGGCCGCGCCTCAGCAGCGAAACACCGAGTGCTTCTTCCAGGCCCTTGATCCGCTCACTCGCCGACGCCAGCGCGAGATGGACCCGATGCGCGCCATTGGTAATGCTGCGGGTCTCGGCGACCGCGATGAAGAGCTGAAGATCGACCAGATCGAAACGCATGGGGATTCCTTGTGGACCCGTCATTGCGAGTGCAGCGAAGCAATCCATTCTTTCTTAGCGCCGCGAGATGGATTGCTTCGCTGCGCTCGCAATGACGGAGAATAGCATCAGCCTTCGCCCTAGCCGAAGGCTGTCTCCGTAATCTCCAGATTGTGCCTGATACGCCGATAGGTCAATGTCCGCCCATGTTCGATTCCATGCTCATTCTTATCGCCGCAGCCTTCCTGCTGGCCGGTTTCATCAAGGGCGTGATCGGGCTCGGCCTGCCGACGGTATCGATGGGCCTGCTCGCGGTGACGATGCCGCCGGCGCAGGCGATTGCGATCGTGATCGTGCCGGCGATCGTTACCAATATCTGGCAGACTTTTGGCGGCCCGTATTTGCGCGACATCATGCGGCGGCTGTGGCCGCTGATGGCCGGCACCGTCGCCGGCATCTGGCTAAATGCGGGACTGTTGACCGGCCCCTACGCGCCCTATGGCACCGTCGTTCTCGGCACGCTGCTGGTGATCTATGCGATCCTCGGTCTCAGCAAGCTCCACTTCAAGGTTGCGCGCCGCGACGAGAAATGGATCGGCGGCATCGTCGGCCTGATCACCGGCGTGGTGTCGGCCGCGACCGGCGTTCAGATATTTCCGTCGATGCCTTATATGCAGGCGATCGGCATGGAGAAAGACGAACTGGTGCAGGCGCTCGGCGTGTTCTTCACCGTCGCCACGATAGCGCTCGCCTTCAGCCTCACCACCACCGGCCTGTTGACGGCGGCAACCGCGCTGCCGGGCGCGGTCGCGATGGCGGCGTCCTTTGCCGGCATGTTCATCGGACAGGCGGTGCGGACGCGGATGCATCCGGACGTATTCCGCCGCTGGTTCCTGATCGCGATGATCTTTCTCGGGCTCTATATCGCCGGCAACGCGCTCGTGAAAATACACGGCTGAGGCGTCAGCGCGCCTCCAGCATCGCCACGCGGATACCGAGATAGACGAACAGCCCGCCGAGTGCGCGGTTGATCCAGGCTACCGCGCCGGCCGATTGCCGGATACGGCCCGCGGCCCGGGCCGCGAAGGCGGCGATGCAAAAGCACCACAACGTGCCGCTGGTGATGAAGATCAGGCCGAGTACCAGGAACGCCAGGGTCTTGTGGGCAGACTCCGCGGCCACGAACTGCGGCAGGAACGCCAGAAAGAACAGCGCCACCTTCGGATTGAGCACGTTGGTCAGGGCGCCCTGCCAGAATACGCGGGCAAGCGATGTCTCGCTGCCTGCCGAGCCATTGCCTGCCACTCCCGCCTCCGCCAGCGGGCGCGAACGCGACAGCAGCATCTGGACACCGGTAAACAGCAGATAGGCGGCGCCGACCCATTTCAGGACCGCAAAGGCCGCGGACGACGCCATCAACAGCGCCGACAGGCCGATGGCGGCGCCGAAGACGTGAATGAGGCAGCCGGCACTGATTCCGGTCGCCGCCGCCGCCCCGCCGCGCCATCCGAACTGGATGCTGCGACCGATAATGTAGGCCGTGTCCGGCCCCGGGGTGATGTTGAGCAGCAGGCCCGAGAGGATGAATAGCCAGACTTGGTGAATGCCGAGCATCTCTGTCATCATTTGACGGTTCCCTGGGCGCCCCACGGCCCTATTGCGCACATGCCAATCCCTTAGGGATTGCAGTACTATCATGAGCAAATCGGGCTTCCACCGGATTGCGCATATTTTATAAACATTGGAATTGGTTGGCTGACCGCGTAGTGGTTATCCTGCCCGTTCGGGTGTCATTGAGGATATAGTGGGGATATGGAAAGACGCCTGGCAGCCATCGTCTGCGCTGACGTCGCCGGCTACTCCCGAATGATGGGAGCCGACGAGGCGGGGACGCACGCCACGTTCAAGGCCCATCGAAGCGCGATCTATCCGATCATCCTCAATCATGGCGGCCGTCTGGTGAAGAACACCGGCGACGGCTTCCTCCTGGAATTTCCCTCTATCGTCGGCGCCATCGAGGCCGCGGTCGCGATGCAGATGGTGATGGCGGAACGCAACGAGCACCTGCCCGCCGATCGCGCCATGCAGTTTCGCATGGGCATCCACATGGGCGACGTGATGGCCGACGAAGACGAGGTGTTCGGCGACGACGTCAACATCGCGGTCCGCCTCGAATCGGTCGCCGCCCCCGGCGGCGTGGCGGTTTCGGGCAAGGCCTGTCATGAAGCGGGCAAGCGCCTCAGCGTCACATTCGTCGACGCCGGTCCCTACCGGTTCAAGAACATCGAGGAGCCGATCCATGTCTGGACCTGGCAGCCCGGGGGTATCGACAGCAGCCCGGCCCGTAAAGCCGAGTCCGAGATATCGGCCACGAACCTGCCTGCCCAATATCGCACCGCGATCGTGGGCGTGCTGCCGTTCACGAATTTGAGCGAAAGCGCGGACGAGTATTTTTCCGACGGGCTGACCGAGGACCTGATCCACGCGCTATCACTGCAATCGTTCTATCGGGTGCTGGGCCGGAACTCGACGTTCTCGTTCAAGGGCAAGAACGTGAGCACGCGCCTGATCGCACGCGAGATCGATGCCACCTACCTGATCCAGGGCTCGGTCCGGCGTGCCGCCAACAAAGTTCGTGTCACCGCCGAGCTGATCGCTCCCGAAACCGGCGAGCAATTGTGGACCGGCCGGTTCGACCGCGATATGGGCGACCTGTTCGCAATGCAGGACGAACTCACCACCAGCCTGTCGGCAGCAATCGCGGCCGAAATCTACCGGGCGGAAGCCTCCGCCCCGTCCCGCTCCTCATCGAACGACATCACCGCTTGGGATCGTTTCCTGAAAGGGCTGTCCCACTACTACCTGCACAGCAAGGCGGACTACGAAACCGCGATCAGCCTGTTCAAGGAAGCCATCGCACTCGATCCGACGCTGTCGATCGCGCGCGCCTATCTCGCTACCATTCTGACTCAGGGTGTCCACTTCGGATGGATCAAGAGCACGCGCGAATTATGGGACTCCGCAATGGAACTCGCGGTGAGCAGCGTCCGACTCGATCCCGTTCGTCCTTTGCGTTTCAGATTCTGGGCTATCTGCACGCGCAGGAGGGTCACTTCGAGGCGGCGATGGATGCCGCCAAGCGGGCGGTAGGGCTTAACCCATACGACATGGGCGCCCGCGGCGTGCTCGGCGTATGTCATCTCGTGAACGGAGAACACCGGCAGGCGATCGAACTGTTTACGATGGCGGCGCAGCAGGGCAACAACGACCCCAGATATCAATGGGCGGCAGTAAACGCATTCAGCCACTATATGCTCGGACAATATGATGCTTCGCTGTCGTGGGCGCGCGAGGCCTTGTACACCAATCCCAATCACCTTCAGGCACTCGCGATCCGGGCGGCAGCCCTGGCTCAATTGGGCCGGACTGCGGAAGCGGCAAACGCTGCCGAAGTTTTGCTGAGCAACTATCCCGGCCTGACCGTCGACCGGCACTTGCGTAATTTCCGCTGGAAGCTGCCGGGCGATATTGCCCATTACCGCGACGGCCTTGTGAAGGCCGGCATCCCCTTCACCAGATTGACCCTTGTCGAATCCTCGCCAAAGCTTGCCGCAGATTCCTGAGCGTGTGTGAGCCGGTCGGTTGACACGGCGTCGAATTCCGCCAAAACTTGCCACACCCTGAAGTAGCGCCCCGCCGAATTTTCTTTTCAAAACCGTCATCCGCTCCGCGTCGGTGACAGACCATTTTTCATATTCGGCGCCTTTGAGGACTTGAGCCATGTCGGACCAACGCATTGCCACCGCCCCGGGCGCTGCGCCTGCCGGGCAGTTACCCGTTTCGCCCAATAATCCCTGCCCGTTCCTGCGCGCATTGGTCGCCAACGGCTATGTCGGCGGCCACGTCGTGCCGCTCTCGCAACTCTCCGAAATGATCGGATTGGCCAGCGGCGAAACCGGCTCGGCCCAAAAAGGGGTGCGGCGGAAAGCCTGGATGGTCGCCGTCATTGCCAACGGCCTCGGGCCGCTGCGCGTATTCAAGAGCGCAACGTCCGGCGCCGTGCTCGACGAGTTGCGCAACGGCCCGCTCGACAAGCATGGCGGCGGTTCACGCATTCTCGACGCCGAAGCAAACGTCCATGAAGACCAGATCGAACGGCTCGCCAGCTTCGGCAGGGACTGCAAAGATCCCGCTGGAGGCATCGAGATCGGGCTGACGGCGAAGGAGATCGAGGCCTTCATGGCAGACAATATCAAGCGCGACGGCGATGCCGCGCGCTGGTACTTCCCGATCCTGATGAAGGGCGAGTGGCCGGTCCTATTGAAAATCCTCGGCAAGGGCGAAGGCGAGGCACGCTACCTCAGCGTCGCCGAGGTCAGGACGCTGTTCGTCGAGAAGCGGCTGCCGGAACGGATCACGGCACGGCTGCCGAAGCCAGCGGCCGGAAGATAACTGCCGAAGGCGGGTGCGGCCTGCCACCCATTCGCTACGGCTGCGGCCCGTAGCCCGGAACCCATTTTTCGTACTGGGGCAAGTCGTCCTGAATCGTCCACCAGGGCGCACGTGACGACGTAAATACGTGTAGACGCGGCCGAACATTGGGATCGTCGTCGAAAAGACCGGCGGGGATACTGACCGTCTCCAGATAACTTGCCTTGCCTGGCGTCAGGCAGCCGCAGATCTTGCAACGATACCGGAAACTGCCTGGCTCGGATTCATAGCGTACGGTCATGTCCTCGCCGGCCGAAAATCGAAACTTGTCAACTTCGACGTGAGCGTACGTTGCGAATGCCGCGCCGGTAAGCTTGCGGCAATTGGCACAATGGCAGTGTGTGATCGATCGTACCTTATCGACTTCAAACCTGACGGCACCGCATAGGCAGCTTCCACGAATCATAACGGCATTCTCCAGACCCAAAGTACCGCCAGCGCGGTTCGCGTCCCGATTGAACCGGCTTAAATCGCGGCAAGCAACTATTTGAACAGCGGCGTGCCCGGCACGAACGCATCGAACGCAGCCCAGAATTGCGCGCGGTAGCGGTCCTGCTCCTGCAGGATCTCGTGCTTGGAGCCTGCGATCACCAAATGCGAGCCGGCGCGTAAGTGATAGGCGAATTCCTCGATCGCCGCCGTTGAAACGATGGTGTCGTTGCTGGCGGCCAGCATCAGGATCGGCTGGCGGATTTCGGACGGGTAGTTCATGCCGCGAAAGGTATTCATTGCCTTGAACGCGGTGTCGGCCCACGCCACCGTCGGCGAGCCGATGCCCAGCGTCGGGTCTTCTTCCAGGATCGCGGCGTTGCGGGCGTAGCGCACGGGATCGCTGGTGAAGGGGTTGTTGATGAAAGATTCCGTGCCGGTCAGCGCATCGCTGCCGCCGGGCACGTAGCGGCCGCCCTGCCCCATCAGCCGCATGATCCGAAGCAGCGCCCGGGTCGGAAACGACGTCGTGCGCCCTGGCAGGTCGATCATCGGCGCCGACAGCACCATGCGGTCGAACCAGCGTTTTCCCGCATGCGCCACCCGCAGCATGACCGCGCCGCCCATCGAATGCGCCAGCGCGAAATACGGCGGCGGACAATCCGGCAGCACCACCTGCTGCACGAAGGTCTCGACGTCCACTTCGAAATCGGAGAAGTCGCGGACATAGCCTTTGCGCGGATCACGCAGGCGGCGCGAGGAATGCCCCTGGCCACGCCAGTCGATCATCGCCACCGCAAAGCCGCGATCGCGCAAGTCACGCACCGTCTCGAAATATTTCTCGATCTGCTCGCTGCGCCCGGTGAAGACGCAGACCGTGCCCTTGCGCCCCGCCGGCGGCGCCCAGCGCGCGAACCTCAGTTCCGCGCCGTCGGGCGTCTTGATGGTGCCCGAGACGACGTCCTCCGGAACCGGATTGGCGGGAATGGAGACGAGCGTCATGACGGGAACCGAGTAGGTGAAAAGGGCTAAAAATCAAGGCGGGAGCGTAAAAAAGGGCCTGTTTCGCCTCTCTTGAACGCCGTTTCACCCCTCCCATATCACTTCTGTGCAGGCCACTGCCAGTGTTTCGGAACCAAACCCAAGGCTCCAAAAAAGCCAAGGCTCCAAAAACTGAGGCTGCACAGGACTAAAGCCCGGCCCGATGGCGGGCGGGTAATTGCAACAGTCGCTCAATGGAGGACTATCCTATGCGTACCTACGATCTTACCCCGTTTTATCGTTCCACCGTCGGCTTCGACCGCTTCTTCAACCTGCTCGATCAGGTGACCTCCGACGGCAGCCCCGGTTATCCGCCCTACAACATCGAGCGCACCGGTGAGAACGCCTACCGCATCAGCGTTGCGGTTTCCGGCTTCTCGCAGGGAGAACTTTCGATCGTCGCGAAGGAAAACACGCTGACGATCAAGGGCGAGAAAACCGCCAACGAGAACGGCAAGGACAAATCCGAAGTGCTCTACCGCGGCATCGCCGCACGCGCCTTCGAGCGCGTCTTCCAGCTTGCCGATTTCGTGCAGGTGAAGAACGCCTCGCTCGAGAACGGCCTGCTCCACGTCGATCTCGTCCGCGAGATCCCCGAGGCCAAGAAGCCGCGCAGCATTCCGATCAATTCGGGCGCGCAGGCCCCGCAGGTGGTCGACGCTTCCGTCGCCGCGTAACACGGTAGGTTCAGCCGGTATTGGCTGAACGCGAAAACGCCCCGGGGAGACCGGGGCGTTTTTTTGTACGCGCATCACGAAGACGGCGCAATCCGGCTCCGCTCATTAACAGCGAATTTAGATGATGTCCGCTTCCGCGACGACTACTTGACCGCGCGCCCCCGATATCGGCGGCACCTGACGCGTAACATTTCAAGTTCGGCGACGTACTCACTTTGCACCCAGCACTTCAACAGACGTATCCAATCAGGAGAGATCGATGGCGAAGTTACAGATTGTTGCGGCGCTCGCCGCCAGTGTGTTTGCAGGATCGTTTGGCGTACTCACCACGCCGGCGCAGGCCGCGGCACCGGTCAAAGTGAAAAATGTCGTGCTGGTGCACGGCTCCTGGGCCGACGGATCGAGCTGGTCGAAAGTCATTCCGCGGCTGCAGGCAGCGGGACTTCACGTGACTGCCGTGCAGAATCCGCTGACCTCGCTGGAAGATTCCGTGGCCGCAACGCGCGGCGCACTGGCGCAGCAGGATGGCCCGACCGTGCTGGTGGCGCATTCCTGGGGCGGCACCGTCATCAGTGAACTCGGCACCGACCCGAAGGTCACGGGGCTGGTCTATATCGCGGCGCGCGCCCGATGCGGGTGAGGACTTCGTCGCGCTCTCGCAGAAATTTCCGGCCGGCCCCGCGCGGGCCGGCGTTCAGGAGCATGACGGCTTCACCAAATTGTCCGAGGACGCCTTCCTGAAGTACTTCGCAAACGGCGTCGACTCCAAGACCGCGAAAGTTCTGTACGCAGTGCAATGGCCGACCGCGGCTTCCATTTTCGCCGGCCGCACCACCGCAGCCGCCTGGCACAGCAAGCCGAGCTGGTACGCCGTGTCGAAGCAGGACTACACCATCAATCCCGATCTCGAGCGGTATCTCGCCAAGCGCATGAATGCCACGACGGTCGAACTGGACGCCGGCCACCTGTCGCTGGTCTCTCAGGCCGACAAGGTCGCCGATCTGATCCTGGCCGCCGCCGGCCAGCACGAATAGCGCATCGCAATGAAAAACGCCCCGGAAAGACCGGGGCGTTTCTTGTGGCTATCGTCCTGCGAACGCAGGGACCAATACCGCGTGATCTATCAGATAGGCGATATGGCAGACGCCCTTCGCAAAACGACCGCTGGTGGTTATGGGTCCCTGCGTTCGCAGGGACGACGTTACTCCAGAGAGTTACTCCAGCCCCTGCACGTCAGGCATCGCCTGCGTCGGCGCAATCTGCGGCGCGGGCTTGGCCGGGACCGAACCCGTCACCGCCGGCGACGCCGCGGCCTGAGCTTCGGTCGGCTTCGGCGCGGGCGCTGCAGCCTGCTTGACCGGCGCCGGTGCAGGTTTGGCGGCGACCGGACTGGCTTTCGGCATCGGCACCGCGCGGCTCGCGACATGGGAGGCCGGCCGCTGCGGCCGCGGCGCGGCCTGGACATTGGCCGGGGTGGCCGGCGCATGGGCCTGCGGCGGCGGAGCTCCCGGCGTTGCCGGAAGCGCGCTGTGCTCTTCGTAGAAATTGTCGCCCATCCGGTAGGACGGCACAAAACGGATGATCCGGCCGTTGCGTGCGTCGATCACCAGCCGGCCGTCCTCGCCGCCGCGGTCGAGCGCCGCAATCGTGTAAACGAAGCCGCGCAGCCTTGGGATACCGAGCGGCGAGAATCCGTTGTCGCGCAGCACGGAATAGACTTCCGTCGACGGCAACAGTCCCGGACCGTATCCATACTGCGGCACGGCTCCGTAGCGCGGCCCGGGCTCGTCGTACGGCCCGGGAACCGGCTGCGGTGCCACCGCATAGGGAGCCTCGAAATCCGATGCCGCCCTGTATGGCGAGCGCCCGATCTCATAAGGCCCGGGCACCTGCGCCTGCGCGCCGCCCACAAGAAGGACCAGTCCCGCCGCCAAAGATCCCGTGAACAACTTCATCACCGAAAGCTCCTGTAAACCCCGCAGCCTCCGGACCGTAGCCGGAGCATTTTGCTCACTCGCCGACGGCCCAGGGCGAATTTCATTTCGAAATCCGGCGGTCCTTGGGCCGGATCGGGGCGCCGCTGCCGCAAAACTCCAGCGGCCGGCTTTTCCCCAGGGCCGCCAAGCGCCGATCCGCATGCGGGCGAGGACTTTCACGCGCTTGTGTGATAAAGAAAAATTTGGCATGGTCGAAGTTAGGACAGTATCACTGTCTCAATTGCGGAGCCGTCCCGGCACAGGGATTGCAACGAAACCGTGGCGACACGAGCTCCAGGGCAGTGCAGGCAAGGCCGTTCCTCAGGGACGTTGAACGCCCAAGCCTGAATTTAAGAAATTGCGGCTCGCGGCGGACGAGCGGTGGCCCGGTGGGTGCCGCAAGCGTCCAAGGTGCGCCGAGGATGCGGTGAGGCCCTTAGCCTTTTTGAGAGGAATGAGATGAGCGGGTCGGAATTCGAGCGCGAAAACATCGTGACAGAAACCCTGTCGGCGACCGCGGCTTCGAAACCGGCCGACATTGCGCGCGAGCATGACTGGCGCCCGCCGGCCGAGGGCCTGTACGACCTCGGCATGGAGAAGGATTCCTGCGGCGTCGGCTTCATCGCCAACATCAAGGGCCGCAAGTCGCATCAGATCGTCTCCGACGCGATCAGCATTCTCTGCAACCTCGAACATCGCGGCGCGGTCGGCGCCGATCCGCGCGCCGGCGACGGTGCCGGCATTCTGGTGCAGATTCCGCACGCGTTCTTTGCGCGCAAGACCGCCGAGCTCGGCTTCAAGCTGCCGGAGCCCGGCCACTACGCGATCGGCGCGCTGTTCATGCCGAAGGAGACGGCGTGGCGAAAGGTGATCCAGAGCATCATCGCCGAACAGATCAAGGAAGAGGGCCTCGTGCTGCTCGGCTGGCGCGATGTGCCGTCCGACAACGCTTCGCTCGGCGAAACCGTCAAGCCGACCGAACCCTACCACATACAGGTCTTCATCGGCCGCAACGGCACGGCAAAGACCGAGGACGAGTTCGAGCGCAGGCTCTACATCCTGCGCAAGTCGATCTCGCAGGCGATCTACCAGCGTCGCGACCGCGGGCTCGCCGGCTATTACCCGGTCTCGCTGTCGTGCCGCACCGTGATCTACAAGGGCATGTTCCTCGCCGACCAGCTCGGCAAGTACTATCCCGATCTGCACGAAGAGGATTTCGAGAGCGCGCTGGCGCTGGTGCATCAGCGCTTCTCGACCAATACCTTCCCGACCTGGTCGCTGGCGCATCCGTACCGGATGATCGCCCATAACGGCGAAATCAACACGCTGCGCGGCAACGTCAACTGGATGGCGGCGCGGCAGGCTTCCGTTCACTCGAAGCTCTACGGCAAGGACATCAGCCGCCTCTGGCCGATCTCCTACGAAGGCCAGAGCGACACCGCCTGCTTCGATAACGCACTCGAATTCCTGGTGCAGGGCGGCTACTCGCTGCCGCACGCGGTCATGATGATGATTCCGGAAGCGTGGGCCGGCAATCCCCTGATGGATGAGCAGCGCCGCGCCTTCTACGAATATCACGCCGCGCTGATGGAGCCGTGGGACGGCCCCGCCGCGATCGCGTTCACCGATGGCCGCCAGATCGGCGCCACGCTCGACCGCAACGGGCTCCGTCCCGCACGCTATCTCGTCACCAGGGACGACCGCATCGTGATGGCGTCCGAAATGGGCGTGCTGAAGATCCCGGAGGATGAGATCGTCACCAAGTGGCGGCTGCAACCCGGCAAGATGCTTTTAGTCGACCTCGAACAGGGACGCCTCATTCCCGACGGCGAGATCAAGGCGACGCTGGCCAAGAGCCACCCGTACAGCGACTGGCTGCATCGCACCCAGCTCGTGCTGGAGGAATTGCCCGATGCGCCCGTCAAGGGCATGCGTTCGAACCTGCCGCTGCTCGACCGGCAGCAGGCGTTCGGCTATTCGCAGGAAGACATCAACATCCTGATGACGCCGATGGCGGCCACCGGCGAGGAAGCCGCCGGCTCGATGGGCAACGATACGCCGATCTCTGCTCTGTCGGACCGGCCCAAGCCGCTGTTCACCTATTTCAAGCAGAACTTCGCGCAGGTCACCAACCCGCCGATCGACCCGATCCGCGAGGAACTCGTCATGAGCCTCGTCTCGATCATCGGGCCGCGGCCGAACCTGTTCGACCTGCAGGGTATGGCCTCGACCAAGCGCCTCGAGGTGCGCCAGCCGATCCTGACCGATGCGGACCTGGAGAAGATCCGCTCGATCTCCGATGTCGCTGATACCCATTTCAAGTCGCGCACGCTCGACACCACCTTCCATGCCGGCTTCGGCGCGGCGGGGATGGAGCAGGTGCTCGACGAACTCTGCGCGCGCGCCGAGGGCGCGGTGCGCGAAGGCGTCAACATCATCATCCTGTCCGACCGCATGGCGGGCACGGACCGGATTCCGATCCCCTCGCTGCTCGCCTGCGCCGCCGTGCATCACCATCTGATCCGCACCGGCCTGCGCACCTCGGTCGGCATCGTCGTCGAATCCGGCGAGCCGCGCGAGGTGCACCATTTCGCATGCCTGGCCGGCTACGGCGCCGAGGCGATTAATCCGTATCTGGCGTTCGAGACCATCATCGCGATGAAGGACCGCCTGCCGGGCGCGCTCGACGACTATGAAATCGTCAAGCGCTACATCAAGTCGATCGGCAAGGGCCTGCTCAAGGTGATGTCCAAGATGGGCATCTCGACCTACCAGTCCTATTGCGGCGCGCAGATTTTTGACGCCGTCGGGCTGAAGGCCGACTTCGTCGCCAAGTATTTTGCCGGCACCCACACCCGCATCGAGGGCGTGGGCCTGGTCGAAATCGCCGAGGAAACGGTGCGGCGCCATACGGACGCGTTCGGAGACGCGCAGGTCTACAAGACCGCGCTCGATGTCGGCGGCGAATACGCCTACCGCACCCGCGGCGAGGACCACGCCTGGACGGCCGAGTCCGTCTCAGCGCTGCAGCATGCCGTGCGCGGCAACTCGCAGGACCGCTATCGCGCGTTCGCAAAAATCCTCAACGAGCAATCGGAGCGGCTGTTGACGCTGCGCGGCCTGTTCCGGATCAAGACCGCCGAGGACGAGAAGCGCAAGCCGGTGAAGCTCGACCAGGTCGAGCCGGCCTCCGAAATCGTCAAGCGTTTCGCCACGGGCGCGATGAGCTTCGGCTCGATCTCGCGTGAAGCGCACACCACGCTCGCGATCGCGATGAACCGAATCGGCGGCAAGTCGAATACCGGTGAAGGCGGCGAAGAGGCCGATCGCTTCAAGCCGATGCCTAACGGCGATTCCATGCGCTCGGCGATCAAGCAGGTCGCCTCGGGCCGTTTCGGCGTGACGACGGAATATCTCGTCAACTCCGACATGATGCAGATCAAGATGGCCCAGGGCGCCAAGCCCGGTGAAGGCGGCCAATTGCCTGGCCACAAGGTCGACGCGACGATCGCGCGCGTGCGACATTCGACCCCCGGCGTTGGCCTGATCTCGCCGCCGCCGCATCACGACATCTATTCGATCGAGGATCTGGCGCAGCTCATCTACGACCTCAAGAACGTCAATCCGGACGGTCAGGTCTCGGTCAAGCTGGTTTCCGAAATCGGCGTCGGCACGGTGGCCGCGGGCGTTGCCAAGGCGCGCGCCGACCATGTCACCATTGCGGGCTTCGAAGGCGGCACCGGCGCCTCCCCCTCACCTCGATCAAGCATGCCGGCAGTCCGTGGGAGATCGGCCTTGCCGAAACGCATCAGACGCTGGTGCGCGAGCGGCTGCGCAGCCGCATCGTGGTCCAGGTCGACGGCGGCTTCCGCACCGGGCGTGACGTCGTGATTGGCGCGCTTCTCGGCGCCGACGAGTTCGGCTTCGCCACCGCGCCGCTGATCGCGGCCGGCTGCATCATGATGCGCAAGTGCCATCTCAACACCTGCCCGGTCGGCGTCGCGACCCAGGATCCGGTGCTGCGCAAGCGCTTCACCGGCCAGCCCGAGCACGTCATCAATTATTTCTTCTTCGTCGCCGAGGAAGTCCGCGAGATCATGGCGCAGCTCGGCTACAGCAAATTCGACGAAATGGTCGGCCAGACCCAGATGCTCGACCAGTCGACGCTGGTGGCGCACTGGAAGGCCAAGGGGCTCGATTTCTCAAAACTCTTCGTCCGCCAGAAGGAAGAGAAGGGCCAGAAGATCTATCACGCCGAAGCCCAGAACCATCATCTGGAGAAGGTGCTCGACCGCCGCCTGATCGAGAAGGCGCAGGCCGCGCTCGACCGCGGCGCCCCGGTGAAAATCGAGGAAGAGATCAACAACACCGACCGCTCCGCCGGCGCGATGCTGTCCGGAGCCGTGGCGAAGATCTACGGCCATGCCGGGCTGCCGCATGACACCATTCATGTCAGCCTGAAGGGCACGGCAGGCCAGGCGTTCGGCGCGTGGCTGGCCAAGGGCGTCACCTTCGAGCTCGAGGGCGAAGGCAACGATTATGTCGGCAAGGGCCTGTCGGGCGGCCGGATCGTCGTCAAGCCGCCGCGGAATTCCGGCATCGTGCCGGAGGAGTCCATCATCGTCGGCAATACGGTGATGTACGGTGCGATCGAGGGCGAATGCTACTTCCGCGGCATCGCCGGCGAACGCTTTGCGGTGCGCAACTCCGGCGCTATCGCGGTCGTCGAAGGCGCCGGCGATCATTGCTGCGAATACATGACCGGCGGCATCGTCGTGGTGCTGGGCAAGACCGGCCGCAACTTCGCAGCCGGCATGTCCGGCGGCATCGCCTATGTGCTCGACGAGGCCGGCGACTTCGCAAAGCTTTGCAACATGGCGATGGTCGAGCTGGAGCCGGTGCTCTCGGAAGAGATGATCAACCAGAACACCTATCACCACACCGGCGATCTCGAAGCGCATGGCCGGGTCGACGTGTTCCAGAACCTGCTCGAGTCCGACATCGAGCGGCTGCACGTGCTGATCACGCGCCACGCCAAACTGGCTGGGTCGAAGAAGGCCGCCGAGATCCTCGCGAACTGGAAAGTCTGGCTGCCTAAATTCCGCAAGGTGATGCCGGTGGAATACCGCCGCGCGCTGAAGGAATTGAAGGTCGACGCCGACGCCGAGCCGAAAATCGCGATCGGGGCTTAGTTACACCAGCCCGTCATTGCGAGCGCAGCGAAGCAATCCATAGCGCCACAAGCCGAACCATGGATTGCTTCGCGGCTCACGCTCCTCGCAATGACGGAGGGTGACGGAAACAGACAGATGCGAACGAGAGATGCAGGGGCATCAGGTTTAATGGGCAAGATCACAGGTTTTCTCGAGATCGACCGGAACGAACGCAAGTATGCGCCGGTCGCCGAGCGGTTGAAGCATTATCGCGAATTCGTCATTCCCTTGAGCGAGAAGGACACCCGCGACCAGGCCGCGCGGTGCATGAACTGCGGCATCCCCTATTGCCACGGCACCGGCTCGGTGGCGCCGGGCACGCCGGGCTGCCCGGTCAATAACCAGATCCCCGATTTCAACGACCTCGTTTATCAGGGCAACTGGGAAGAAGCCTCGCGCAACCTGCACTCGACCAACAATTTCCCGGAGTTCACCGGCCGCATCTGCCCGGCGCCGTGCGAGGCATCCTGCACGCTCAACATCGACGACAACCCGGTCACCATCAAGACGATCGAATGCGCGATCGTCGACCGCGCCTGGGACAATGGCTGGCTGAAGCCGGAAGTCGCGCCAGCCAAGACCGGCAAGAAGGTCGCGATCGTCGGCTCCGGACCTGCAGGCCTTGCGGCCGCGCAGCAGCTCGCGCGCGCCGGCCATGACGTCCATGTCTACGAGAAGTTCGCCAAGGCCGGCGGATTGCTTCGTTACGGCATTCCCGACTTCAAGATGGAAAAGCACATCATCGACCGCCGCGTGGCGCAGATGGAAGCCGAGGGCGTGACGTTCCATTACGGCGTCCATATAGGCGGCACCTCACAAGGCGCGATCGATCCGCGCGAGCTGCTCAACCAGTATGACGCGGTAGCCTTGACCGGCGGCGCCGAAGCCGGCCGCGATCTGCCGATCCCCGGCCGCGATCTCGACGGCATCCATTTTGCGATGGACTTCCTGCCGCAGCAGAACCGCCGCGTCTCCTCCGAGCCGCTCGGCGACGTCAAGGATATCCTGGCCGGCGGCAAGCATGTCGTCGTGATCGGCGGTGGCGACACTGGCTCCGACTGCATCGGAACCTCGTTCCGGCAGGGTGCGAGGTCCGTGACTCAGCTCGAAATCATGCCGGCGCCGCCCGAGCACGAGAACAAGGGCGTGACCTGGCCGAACTGGCCATTGAAGATGCGGACCTCGTCGAGCCAGGCCGAAGGCGCGAGCCGCG
This sequence comes from Bradyrhizobium sp. RDI18, assembly GCF_043203335.1. Classification (NCBI taxonomy): domain Bacteria; kingdom Pseudomonadati; phylum Pseudomonadota; class Alphaproteobacteria; order Hyphomicrobiales; family Nitrobacteraceae; genus Bradyrhizobium; species Bradyrhizobium sp. RDI18. The sequence goes on from NZ_JBICRN010000008.1 coordinate 4,160,771, forward strand.
AATACGCCGTGCTGACGCAAAAATTCTCGGGCGTCGACGGCAAGGTGCAAAAGCTGCACTGCGTGAAGGTCGACGACAAGTTCAAGCCGATTGCAGGCACCGAATTCGAGCTCGAAGCGCAGCTCGTGCTGCTCGCCATGGGCTTCGTGCACCCGGTGCACGAAGGCATGCTGAAGACGCTGGGCGTCGACCTCGACCAGCGCGGCAACGTCCGCGCCAACATGGCCGACTACAAGACCTCGCTGCCGAACGTCTTCTCCGCCGGCGACATGCGCCGCGGGCAATCGCTGGTGGTGTGGGCGATCCGTGAGGGCCGGCTGTGCGCCCGGGCGATCGATCAGTATTTGATGGGGACGACGACGCTGCCGCGGTGAGGCAGCTTTGTCCTACCCCTACATGCAATCACGTTGGCGATGATGTCGTGTCCCGGACGCGGTGCAGCGTGTCCCGGCGATGCGAAGCATCGTCCGGTACGCTGCTCCGCAGAGCCGGGACCTATCGCGCCACCTGCATGGACCCCGGATCAGCAGCGCATCACTTCGTGCTGCGCAGCATCCGGGGAACGCACCCGGAGATCCAGACGCTTCAGTGCTGCAATCTCACCCCCAGCATCACCACCGTCGACGCCGTGCTATTCCCCTGCAAATTCGAATCCAGCCAGTCGCGCCGGAGCGTGCCCCTGAGCCAGACGTTGCGGTTCATCTTGTAGATGGCTTCGCCCGACACGGCGTAGATCTTGTCACGCCTCGGATTGCCCTGGTAGTCGAGCGAGCCCCAGGTGAATTTGCCGATCGCGGTCAGCCAGCGGCGGAAGTCGTGGTCGACTTCGACGGTGTAGACATGCGTCAGGACGCCCGACGTGCCTGGCAGCGTGGTCTCCGTGATCGTGGTGTCGGAATAGAATTTTGCCGTCGTCAGCGGCGTTGCGGTCCAGACCAGCGAGGACGAGACGAGCAGGCCTTCCAGGCGATCGAGCCTCGGATCGACATAGTCGCGCATGGCGTAGCCGACGGCGATTTCGCCGGTCAATAGCCGCGAGAATTCGAAGCTGGTGCCGCCCTTGACGTAGCCGCCACTGGAATCGCGCGCAAATCCGCTGCGGTCGAGCCTGACGTCATGCACGCGGCTGTCGCCCTGCACTTCCACGAACGGCTTTATGCCCGGCTTCAAATCATAGCTGGCGCGGCCGACGCCGCCGTACTGGCTAAAATTGCGGTCGTCGTTGGTCGTTGAGGTGCCGTCGGTGAGCTTTGAATTGGTGTAGTCGGTGCGGTCGACGGTGGCACCGGCGGAAACCTGCAGCCGGTTGAAGCTCTGGTCGACCCCGATAGTGGTGCCCAGTGTAGTGTAGATCGGATATCTGGCGAGGCCGGCCTGCACGTTCGGGCTGCCGGGATTGTCCGTCGAGACGAACAGGCGTCCCTGCGCGGTCAGCCTCGTATCGCGGCTGACATCGAGCCGGCCGTCGACATGGCCGATGAAGTTGGGCCGGTCGACATCGAGCGGCGCCGACAGCGGCGTGCCGTCCGCGTTCGGCGTGAGATTGCTGCCGTAGCCGGTGAAGGAGCCGCGGAGATCGGCCACCAGCGCATGACGCTCCCAGTCGGAGACCGCCAAAAATTCCGGCGCGATCACATAGAACGGCTTGCCTTGCGCCGGGGCGAGCCGGCCGGGATTGGTGTCGTAGCCGCCCGAGAATTCGACCGCGGACTTGATCAGGAAGCTGCCGGCGTAGTCGCCGACCGCGCCGAACGGATCGTCATCGATCCTGAGACGCTTGCGCGGCGGCTGTCCCACGACCGTGCCCGCAATCGCCGGTGGGATCGGGGTTTTGTGCGCTGATTCCGATGGGGCAATCGACAGCCGCAGCCGCGTGTTCGACGCAATCGGCGGCGGCGGACTGCCGGGTCCGACCGGCGGCTTCTGCGTCGCCTGCCCCGGATAATATTTCGGCTTCTTGCGCTTGCGGTTCAGCGGATCGTAGCCGATGTCGGCTGCGCCGCTCGCGGCCGGCAGACCGTATTTCGGGATCTGTCCGATTCGCGACGGCGCGGGCTTGTCGCTTTCTTGCAGCTTCGGGCTGTTGAGGGGATCGTTCACCTCTGCCGCCGTCCGGCGCAGCGGCGAATCTGGCGGCAGCATCTGACTGGCGCGCCTTGCGCTGAACAGGTCCGACGTGAGCGTTTGCGCTCGCGTCGCGGTTCCGGTCAGGACGAACAGCGCAAGGCACGGCAAGGCTGCGCGGAAGAGGCGCGCGCGGCCGCTCCGGCCCGATACTGGCCCCGCCATCACGATAAAATATACCCCAACAAAAACAGATACTTGGTGGACGAACGCCGAACGCTCGCGGAACACGTCGTTAATGGAGTTAAAACAATTATGGTTAATGAGCCGTTGAGGGCGGCAGCCCCGCGTCGCTTCGCCGAACAGCCCATGCTATGCAGGGGTTCGGGGTGCGAAGCCCCTCCTTCCCTGGGACAGACATGGCCAATCCGAATCCGCTGATGGTAGAATCGTCCGGCTCTGAACCCGCTGATGCCGCCGTCCAATCGGCGCTGCGCACGCTCGATGCCGAGGGCGGCGGCATAGCCGCGATCGCGGCGGCGCTGCAGTCCGACCTTCGCGCACCCTTTGTCGCCGCCGTCGATCTGATCCGAAACGCCAAGGGACGGCTGATCGTCACCGGGCTCGGCAAGTCGGGCCATATCGGCCGCAAGATCGCCGCGACCTTCGCCTCCACCGGCACGCCCGCCTTCTTCGTCCATGCGGCCGAAGCGAGCCATGGCGACCTCGGCATGATCACGCCGGACGATGTCATCCTGGCGCTATCGTGGTCCGGCGAGCAGCCGGAAATGAAGAATCTGATCACCTATGCCAAGCGCTTCCGCATTCCCGTGATCGCCATGACGGCGGAGCGCGAATCTTCCCTCGCCAAGGCGGCCGGCATCGCGCTGACGCTGCCGAAGGCGCGCGAGGCCTGCCCGCACAATCTCGCGCCGACCACTTCTTCCCTGATGATGCTGGCGCTCGGCGACGCGCTGGCGATCGCATTGCTGGAAGGCCGCGGCTTTACCTCGGTCGATTTCAGCGTGCTGCATCCCGGCGGCAAGCTCGGCGCACTCCTGAAATACACCCGCGACCTCATGCATACCGGCGAGGCGGTGCCGCTGAAGCCGCTCGGCACCAAGATGTCCGAGGCGCTGGTCGAGATGACGTCCAAGGGCTTTGGCTGTGTCGGCATTATCGACGGCCGCGGACACATCGTCGGCATCGTCACCGACGGCGACCTGCGCCGGCACATGGACATGGGGCCGCGGCTCATGTCGGCCACCGTCGACGAGGTGATGACGAGGAATCCGAAGACGATCGACCGCGACGTGCTGGCCGGCGAAGCGCTGGAGATCCTCAACTCCTCGAAGATCACGACGCTGATCGTGACCGAGGCCAATAAGCCGATCGGCATCGTGCACCTGCACGATTTCCTGCGCGCGGGCGTGGCGTAACTTAACTCCCGACCTTTCCCCGTCATTGCGAGCGGAGCGAAGCAATCCACCTATCCGTTATGCCGCGAGATGGATTGCTTCGCTCCGCTCGCAATGACGGGGTTAGGCCTTCGGAAACCGCGCCACCTTCTCCTCCAGCGGCAGCGCCAGTCCGTTCGCGAGATACGAGACGGTGCGGTAGAATCCGCACAGCAGGATGATCTCGAATATTTTCGCGTCGTAATGCGCCGACAGCGCCGCGAATTCGGCGTCATCAAGCGTGGCGCGCTCGTGCAGCGCATCGACCGCGGCGATCAGGGCCTGCTCTGCCGGCGACCAACATGCGTCGGTGGCGGCGCCGAGCACGGTGGCGCGGACCTGCTCTTCCGTCAGATGCGCGGCTTCCGCGAACGTCGTGACATGCACGCCCCATTCGTACTCGCAGCCCGTTCGCGCGCAGGTGCGGTCGATGACGATCTCACGCTCCCGCAAACTGAGCGGCCCGCGATCCAGCAGGCTGCCGGCGCGGAATTTCTCCCAGGCCCGCGCGTTGCCCGCCATGACGCGAAACAGCACCAGCGGCGGCGCGCCGCGCATGATGCGGTCGAACTGCCCGGCAATGTCAGGTGCATAAGGCGGCTCAAGTGGCGCGATGCGCGGCACGGCTTGTGACACGGCCAACCTCCATTGCTACTAATACAGTAGCAATGCTACACTTTTTATAGCATAGTGCAAGGAGATGACGGAAAGCTAAGCCATCGCCACCGTCAGGCTGGCGCCATCGGCCTGCACCACCTTGACCCGGCTGCCGGCCGGCGCGTCAGGGCCGGCGACGCGCCAGATCGTGTCGTCGATCCGCACGGTGCCGGTGCCGCCGACGATCGGCTTTTCCAGCGTGAATTCCCGGCCGATCAGCGCCTTGGTCCGGTTGTTGAGAAACGGGTTGCTCAGGCTGCGGCTTCCCTCGCTGCGCGCAAAGTGCCGCCATGCCGGTACCGCGGCAACCGCGAATACCGCAAACATCAGGAATTGCGTCTGCCAGGACGGGCTGATCGCAAACGACACGAGCCCGACCAACAGCGCCGCGAGCCCGAGCCAGAACATGAAGACACCCGGCGCGAGCAATTCCAGCGCCATCAGGACGAAGCCGAAGATCAGCCAGTTCCAGGTGCCCAACGTCGAAAATATCTCGGCCATGACACGAACCTCTAATCAATCTTCCAGATCAAGCTCTTACCGCTGCGGCGCAACCGGCGGCGGGGTGGGACCGGTGTTCGGCACCGACGATGTCCGTCGTGCGGCGGCCGCAGCAGAAGCGGCACTTTCGCCAAACGTCGCCTTGGCGATCTCGCCGATGCCGGCGAGCGAGGACAGCACGCTGGTGGCTTCCAGCGGGATCATCAGGATCTTCTGGTTCGGCGAATCCGCGAATTGTCCGAACGCCTTGATGTACTTGTCGGCGATAAAATAGTTCAGTGCTGCGACATCGCCCTTGGCGATCGATTCGGAGACCATCTGCGTCGCCTTGGCTTCCGCCTCCGCCAGGCGCTCGCGCGCTTCGGCGTCGCGGAATGCGGCTTCGCGGCGGCCTTCGGCCTGCAAAATCTGACCCTGTTTGGCGCCTTCCGCGCGCAGGATTTCCGACTGGCGCTGGCCCTCGGCCTGCAGAATGTCGGCGCGCTTGACGCGCTCGGCCTTCATCTGCCGGCCCATCGCCTCGACCAGGTCGGCCGGCGGCACGATGTCCTTGATCTCGATGCGGTTGACCTTGAGCCCCCATGGCGAGACGGCCGCATCGACCACGCGCAGCAACCGCTCGTTGATCTCGTCGCGATGCGACAGCACCTGGTCGAGATCCATCGAGCCCATCACCGAGCGGATGTTGGTCATGGTCAAGACGATGATGGCTTGCTCGAGATTGGCGACCTCGTAGCTCGCTTTCGCGGCGTCGAACACCTGGAAGAACGCGACGCCATCCACCGTCACGGTGGCGTTGTCCTTGGTGATCACCTCCTGCTCGGGAATGTTGATCACCTGCTCCATCATGTTCATCTTGCGGCCGACGCGGTCGAAATAGGGAATGATGAGGTTCAACCCCGGCGACAGCGTGCGGGTGTATTTGCCGAACCGCTCGATGGTCCAATCATAGCCCTGCGGCACCGTTTTGACGCCCGCGAACAATGTGGCAATGACAAGTAGAACAAAGGCAATCGCGAAAATGTCGAAGCCACTCATAAAGTCCCTCCAAGGCCGGCAAGGTGCGTTGCCCGGCGCGATCTCTCATTTGTCTGCAACGGCGCGGCGCCGGTTCAGCCGGCGATTCTCAGTTTATGGTTATATAGCTAGGGAATAGTTTGCGGGCCACCAGATGTTCTTGGGCTCCGAACGGCGAGTTGGTTGTGAGGTGGTTAAATCCAGCCTTGAAGTTCGCGCAAAACGAGTTGGCGGATGACATCCATGCCGGGCTCGCTGTCGTTCAGGCAGGGAATTGCGGAAAACTGCTCGCCGCCGTTGTGCCTGAAAATCTCGGCGTTTTCCTGCGCGATCTCCTCCAGCGTCTCCAGGCAATCGGCGGAGAAGCCGGGCGTCACCACCACAATGCGTTTCACGCCATCTTTCGCCAATTTTTCGATGGTCTTGTCGGTGTAGGGCTGCAGCCACTCGTCGGTGCCGAAGCGCGATTGAAATGTCAGGACCAGTCTGGAGGGATCAAGGCCCAACCGCTTGCGCAAGCTTTCCGTCGTTGCGACGCACTGCGCGTAATAGGGATCGCCCTTGTCGACATATTTCTGCGGCATGCCGTGAAACGACGCCACGATCAGTTCGGGCTGGAACGGCAGAGCCGCCAGATGTTCTGACATCGAGACGGCGAGCGCTTCGATGTAATCGGGATTGTCATAATAAGGCGGACTCACCCGCAGCGTCGGCTGCGCCCGCATGTCGGCGAGCGCGCGAAACACCTCGTCGCAGACCGTCGCCGAGGTCGCCGCGGAATATTGCGGATAGAGCGGCACCACCAGCAGACGATCGCAGCCTTGCGCAGCCAGGGCATCGATCCGCGAGCGGATCGACGGATTGCCGTAGCGCATCGCCCAATCGACCACGACGTGCTCGCGATCGGCGATCGCCGCCGCGAGCTTGTCGGCCTGCGACCGGGTGATGGTCTTGAGCGGGGATTCGCCTCTCTCGGCATTCCAGATCTTCTGGTAGTCGCGCGCCTTTCGACTGGGACGCACCCGCAGAATGATGCCGTTGAGGATCGCTTTCCAGACGAGGCCCTGATCCTCGATCACGCGGGGGTCGGAGAGGAATTCCTTCAGATAGACCCGCACCCCCTGGGCATCGGCGGTATCGGGCGTACCGAGATTGACCAGCAGCACGCCGATGCGTTGCTCCAGGGCTGCCGGCGCCGTTGCATTTCTGGGGGGAACGACCGCGGTCATGATTTCGATGGCTTCGCGCTTTGCACCATCCTTGTCAAGATAACCGCCGGTTCGCTACGCTTCCCAACTGGCGGCTGGGCGCGTGTGCGCGGGGAGGAACCATGACGATCGCCGAATGGTGCGTTTTCGGAACGGTGCTGCTGTATCTTCTGACGATCGCATCGGTCAAATGGGCCGCCTACGGCCGTTTCGACAATGCCAAGCCGCGCGATCCCGCCTTCTACCAGGACCCGATCCGCGCCCGCGCACTTGGCGCGCATCAAAACGGCATCGAAGCCTTTCCGTTCTTTGCAGTCGCCGTGCTGCTGGCGGAGTTTCGGCTCGGGCCGCAGCGGCTGATCGACGAACTCGCGATTCTGTTCGTGATCGTGCGGATCGCCTATGTCTTCACCTATCTCGGCAACCGCCCGACGCTGCGCTCGATCCTCTGGAGCCTCGGCTTCGCGATCAATATCGCGATCTTCTTTCTGCCGGCGATCAAGGGATATTTGCCGGTGTGAGGTTGGCTTATCGCCGATGAATTGCTGTCGTCCCTGCGAAAGCAGGGACCCATAACCACCGCCGTTAATTGTCGAAGGAAAGTCGATAACCATCTTGCCAAGATAATATCCGCCGCGGCGTATGGGTCTCCCGATGTGCAATTGCACATCTGAGATCGCGCTCGCTTCGCTCGCTTGTCCGGGACGACCGAGATGGGAGTAGTCGCGAGACATACATAAATCCGCATTCTCGCGACGCATTGCGCCCGAGGTTTGCTATTCACTTCCGCCCGCTTGTTCAGAGGGCGCAGGGAAGACCGGGTGCTGGCTGCACCCGCGGTCTCGTGTGCAAGTGCGCAAAGCAAAAGCGCACACGAGCATACAGGTACAGCGGGAGCATCCCGGCCTTCCCTGCGCAATGGCTTTACGGCTTACTTCGTGCTCTTCCCGGAGAACGGCTCTTTTGCCTCCGTCGCTGCGCAAATAGTTTCACGCAGCTTAGCGCCAGCACCGCGGCGCCCGAACCACACGACTTCGCCGTACGCTTCCTGCGCGTACGTCTAGCGCGCATTCAGCGTCCACCGCATCTCACCGCACGTTCGTGACGATCGCGAAGCGCCCCTCAATCGGGTGAGACGGGCGGAGTTATGCGACTGATTTGGGTAAGAACGAAAGCGGAATATTTTTGATTCCTGGGCTTGACACGATTTCGGAAAATCAGAAGTGATTTGCCCATCGTGTTACCTTGCCCATGCACCGTGCTCGATGGTGGGCACGGCGCTAGCGCGCCTTTGTTTGCCCACCCTGTACGATGTCGACGACGACTTGGCTCAGCCCAAGTGCCGCTCCCGCGTCGCGATCAGGTCCCGGATATCCTTCGATATCGGGACCGGACGATGCGTCTTCTGATCGGTGTTGACCCAGACGCTCTCGCCGGTCACGAGCGCATCACCGCCGCCTTTCAGAAAAATCGCGAGTTCGAAGGTGAGGCTCGAATTGCCGATCCGCGCCACCCGCGCGCCGACGTCGAGCTCCCAGTCGAACCGGACCGGCGCCTTGTATTCGATGACGGATTTGACGACGTGGAAATCGACGCCGGATTTCTTGGCATCGGCATATTGATCGTAGCCGAGCGCGCGAAAATATTCGGTGATGGTGGGGTCGAAATAGGTCAGGTAATGCGCGTTGAAGACGACGCCCTGGCCGTCGATTTCGGAGTAGCGCACCCGGAACGGGTGGAAGAACCAGAATTGCTCGCGTGACATGGGATTCCCGACTTTGCGTGTTCAGGCGCTTGAATAGCGCAGCGAACCAATTTCATAAAGCCGGCAACTTGCGTTACCGAAATGGAGTTCCGGAATCCATGGCGGTAGATTGTCATCCCTGCGAACGCAGGGACCCATACGCCGTGCCGCAAGTTTTGAGAGGCCCTGTTCGACGGCTTTCGTCCACCAACTTAATCCTGTGGTTATGGGTCCCTGCGCCGAGTGCGCGATTGCGCACGGAGGCAGGGACGACAGTTCGTAGCGTGGATCACAAACACGTCGCGCGTTCGGCGGCGAGGTAGCCGAACAACAGGCCCAAACCGAACAGCAGCACCAGGCCGGCGGCGCCGAATTCGATGCCGCGCATGATCAGCGCGCCGCCGCCCTCGCGGCCAGCGCTCAGCCGCTTTGCCAGACCTTTCGCCGATACGGCGATCACGGCGATGGTGGCGACCGTGATCGCGGTGCCGAGGCCCATCACGAAGGTCGCGGCGATACCGGCCAGGAACAGGCCCTGCGCCAGCGAAAACACCAGCACCAGGATGGCACCCGAGCAGGGCCGCATGCCCACGGCAAAGATCGTTCCCAAGCCGCGCCGCCAGCCGCCCGGACCGGCGAGTTGGTCCGGTGTCGGCCCGTGCGAATGGCCGCAATGCTCGTCATGAACATGGTCATGACCATGGCCGTGATGATCGCCGTGATCATGATGATGGTGATGATGATGGGCGTGGCCGTGGTCATGACCGTAATGATGAGCCGTGGCCGATGCCATCGCCAGTTCCGGCTTCGCCTGCAGCGCGCGCATAAAGCCGCCGCCCTTGGTCCATACCAGCCGGGCGCCGAACGCTGCGATCAGCGCGTAGCTGACGACCTCGATCGCCTTCTCCGCAGAGCACATCGTCTTGGCGGTGGAAGAGAGCAGCCAGGCGAAGACGGCCACGATCGCGACCGCCACCAACGCCTGCAAGAACGCCGAGGCGAACGACAGCACGATGCCGCGCCGCGCCGTTTCCTCATTGGCGACGAGGTAGGACGAGATCACCGCCTTGCCGTGGCCGGGGCCGGCGGCATGAAAAATGCCGTAAGCGAAGGAAATTCCAAGCAGCGTCCAGACTGCGCTGCCGTCCGATTTCGCCGCGCGGATGGTGGCGGACATTTCGCGGTAGAATTCGGATTGCTTGGCCAAAATCCATCCGATCACGCCGCCGACCTGCGGCTCAGCCGCGGGACGTGGACCACCGAACGGATTCTGCGCCATCAGCGCATGCAAGGCGGCGTCGAAAATCACGACGGCCGCGATCGCCGCGGCCGTCGTTGCGATAGCTCGCGCGAGGCCCGTGGGGAGGATCCGCCTCACGGACAGTTCACCGTGATCTTGTTGGCGAACATCGCGCCATAGTTGGAATTGTCGCCGTTCATGAAGTTCTGCTCATTCAGGCGCTGGGTGTTGGCGGTCTCATCGTTCGGCCGCTGGAATTGCATCTGGCAGGCGGCGGGCGCGCCGATCAGCTTGATCGGATCCTTGTCTTCGAACTTGAAGTCGATGAAGTAGGAGGGGTCGAACACTTCCAGCGCCAACTGCTTCGAGGTCACCGGCGCCTTCAGCGGCAGCACGAAATGCAGCGTCAGCGCGCTATCCTTGTATTCGAGGTAATAGTCGATCGGCTCCTCGAACTTCGCCTTCTTGCCGTCGGCCTTGGCGAAGGTGAAATAGGCGAAGTCCTTCAGCGACTCGACATTGGTCTGCGCCAGCGGCGCCAGTTCCTCGCGGGTGTAGACGCTCTTGGTCTTGGTCGCGACACCCTGCAGCGCGTAGGTCGAGAACATGTCATCGAACGTCCAGGCGTGACGCACACCCGTCATCGCGCCGTCGGGTGCGTAGACCACCTCGCTCCTGGCGGTGATCCAGACATGGGGATGGGCCTGCGCGGACGATGCGCCGGCTGACCACGCGACGATCAGGCTCAACAATCCGAACAGGGCACGCAAAATGTCGTCCCTGCGAACGCAGTGACCCAGACGCCGTGTCGCTTGTTTTTGGCAGTGTGGCAAAAGTTTTTCCCTCACAACGAACACCAGGGGTTATGGGTCCCTGCGTTCGCAGGGACGACGAGGAGGCGGCGCCGGCTAATCAGGCCGCCGGCGTTGCTTCGAGCAGGCCGCGACGGCGCAACAGCGCGTCGGCCTCCGGCTCGCGGCCGCGGAAGGCGACATAGGCGTCCTCGGGGTTACGCGAGCCGCCCGACGAATAGATGTCGTCGTGCAGGCGTTTTGCCACCGCGGGATCGAAGATGTCGCCGGCCTCCTCGAACGCGCCGAAGGCGTCGGCGTCCATCACTTCCGACCACATGTAGCTGTAGTAGCCCGATGCGTAATGATCGCCGGAGAAGATGTGGCCGAATTGGGTCGGCCGGTGCCGTAGCGCGATTTCGGCGGGCATGCCGATCTTCTCCAGCTCCGCCTTTTCGAACGCCGCGACGTCGCGGCTGGCAGCGGCCGGCTGGGTATGGAATTCGAGATCGACCAGCGCCGAGGAGACGAACTCCACGGTGGCAAAGCCCTGGTTGAATTTTCGCGCGGCGAGGAAGCGCTGCAGCAGGTCGTCCGGCAGCGGCTCGCCAGTCTGGTAGTGCCTGGCGAACTGCCGCAGCACCTGCGGCTGCTCCTGCCAATGCTCGTAGAGCTGCGAGGGCAGCTCGACGAAATCGGTGAACACCGATGTCCCCGACAGCGAGGGATAAGTCACATCGGACAGCATGCCGTGCAGGCCGTGGCCGAACTCGTGGAACAGGGTGCGCGCGTCGTCCGGCGACAGCAGCGACGGCTGGCCGTCCGCGCCCTTGGCGAAATTGCAAACGTTGATGATCAGCGGGGCGACGTCGACGTCGAGCTTCTGCTGGTCGCGCAGCGAGGTCATCCAGGCGCCGGAGCGCTTTGAGGGCCTGGCGAAATAATCGCCATAGAACAGCGCCTTGTGCTTGCCGGCGGCGTCCTTGACCTCCCAGACCCGGACATCCGGATGCCAGACCGGAATGTCCTTGCGCTCGGAGAAGGTGATCCCGAACAGGCGGGTGGCGCAGTCGAAGGCGGCCGCGATCATGTGGTCAAGCACCAGATAGGGCTTTATCGCCGCGTCGTCGAAATCGGCCCGCCGCTGCCGCAGCTTTTCGGCGTAGTAGCGCCAGTCCCACGGAGCCAGCGCGAAGTTGCCGCCCTCCTCCGCGATCAGCGCCTGCAGCGCGTCGCGGTCGGCGAGCGCCTGGGCCCGGGCGGGCTTCCAGACCCGCTCCAGGAGGCTGCGCACCGCCTCCGGCGTCTTGGCCATGGAATCCTCCAGCCGGTAGGCGGCGTAGGTCGGAAAGCCCATGATCTTGGCGGCCTCCTCGCGGAGCGCGAGGATCTCGACGATGGTGGCATTGTTGTCGTTGGCGTTGCCATTGTCGCCGCGCGCGGTGAAGGCCTTGAAGACCTTCTCGCGCAGGTCGCGGCGGGCGGAGCTCTTCAGGAACGGCTCGACCGAGGAGCGCGACAGCGTCACAATCGCCTTGCCCGCCATGCCGCGCTCTTCAGCGGCGGCCTTGGCCGCGGCGATGAAGGCCTCCGGAAGGCCGTCACGATCGTCCTCGCCGAGCTCCATGAACCAGTCCTGCTCGTCGCCGAGCAGATGGTGGCTGAACGCGGTGCCGAGCTGGGCCAGCCGCTCGTTGATCTCGGCCCGGCGCTTCTTGGCGACCTCGTCGAGTCCGGCGCCGGCGCGGTAGAAGTTGGTGTAGGTGCGCTCCAGAAGCCGCATCTGTTCGCCGGTCAGGCCGAGCGTGGCGCGGTTCTCGTGCAGCAGCGCAATGCGGCCGAACAGCACCGCGTTCATCATGATCGGGTTCCAGTGCCGCGCCATCCGCAAGGAGACTTCCGTGTCGATTTCCAGGATCGCCGGATTGGAGTGCGCCGAGACCAGGTCGTAGAACACGGCAGAGACCTTCGCGAGCAGCTTGCCCGAGCGCTCCAGCGCCGTGATGGTGTTGGCGAAGTCCGGCACCGTGGGATCATGGGTGATCGCCGCGATCTCGGCGGCGTGATCGGCAAAGGCCTGCTCGAAGGCGGGCAGGAAATGTTCCGGCTGGATCTCGCTGAAGGGCGGTGTCTCGAACGGCGTCTGCCACGGCCGGAGCAGCGGGTTTTCGCCAGCTTCCGAAGGGGCCGCCGTCTGCAGGGTTTCTGACATCACAATTCCCGTTTTTGCCTCGTTTTCTTTGGCTGAAACCGCTACCGATTTCGCGCGAAAACGCTCCAGAAGATGCGGCAATCTATAGCACGCGATGCGGCATTTTTGGGCCTTTTGTGCTTGATAGCGAGGGCCTTTTCGGAGAGATTGCGCCCCCGAGAAACAGGACCTTTTTCATGAGCCCACAGCCCGCCTCCACATCCTCCCGCCAGATCGTCTGGCCGAGCGTCATCACCGTCATTTCGGCGGCGATCCTGATCGGCGCGGAAGTGTTCGGCGCAGCGTTTGCCGGCGGCTGGGCACTCGCGATCCTGTTCGATCTCAACGACACCAGCGCACACATTCTCCAGGCGGTGCTGTTCGGCATCGGCGTGATGGTCATGGTGGCGTTCATCCGCGGCGCACAGCGCATCGAGCCATTCTCCAAGCGCGCCTGACGCGCATTCAAGAAAGCGCTGCGGCACAGGCGCTGAAGCATTCATCGCCTGCCTGAGAAAATCTTAACTTCCATTCATGTTTGTCGTGAGCCGTGCGCGCTGCGAACGCTTTCGTAAGCACACGTCGGGGAAATTTGTCCCCAGCCTAAAAAAATTCTTGCGCAGCAGAATCAAAAGTCTTATTTCCAGCCTTGCCCAATTTCGCACGTGCCTGTGGTCGTGTGTCAGTCGGTAGGTATCCGGACAAGAGGCCGGACAGCCGCCAAGGGATGAAGAACCGAGGGTCGCTCCTGTTCGAGTGGCCAGCATCTCTCTCAAGAGATGCCGTTGAAGGTCCCTCCATCCTTTGCAACCGTGACTGGCAGCCGGAGGCGAACCGGCGCACCCCGCTCTCAACGGGGGACGCGACTTAAAGCAACGACGGATCGGGCTTTTTTGGTCTCTACCGGCATTCCACCGCCGGCGCGGGCTACTGAAAAGGCTTGTCCTTCATTGCCAGGTGAGCGGGCGGGAAAATTCCCAACCAATCCACGGCAGCACAATTCGGTTCTTGAGTTCGAGGCTTCGTCGCGTCTCCATCGTGCGACAACGCCAAAGCACTCACGTCCGAGATCAAATTTGAACGGGACCCGTCGCTGGGCCGTTTGGAGGGTGCTATGACCGAACGTATTCAGGAATTCCTGCGTAACCGCCGCAGCGAGGGCCAGGACACTGAGCCGTGCCTCGTCGTCGACCTCGAAGTCGTGCGCGACAACTACCAGACCTTTGCCAAGGCGCTGCCGGACAGCCGCGTGTTCTACGCGGTGAAGGCCAATCCGGCCCCCGAAGTGCTGTCGCTGCTCGCCTCCATGGGCTCCTGCTTCGACACCGCAACCGTTGCCGAAATCGAAATGGCGATGGCTGCCGGTGCGACGCCGGACCGCATCTCCTTTGGCAACACGATCAAGAAGGAGCGCGACATCGCGCGCGCCTTCGCGCTCGGCATTCGCCTGTTTGCGGTCGACTGCGCCGCCGAAGTCGAGAAGATCCGCGCGCTGCTCCCGGCGCAAAAGTGTTCTGCCGCATCCTCTATGACTGCGCCGGCGCCGAATGGCCGCTGTCGCGGAAGTTCGGCTGCGACCCGGAGATGGCGGTCGAGGTGCTCGACCTCGCCAAGCGTCTGGGGCTGGAGCCGGTCGGCATCTCGTTCCATGTCGGCTCTCAGCAGCGCAAGGTGAAGGCGTGGGACCGCGCGCTGGCGATGGCCTCGACGGTGTTCCGGGACTGCGCGGAGCGCGGGATCAACCTGTCCATGGTCAACATGGGCGGCGGCTTCCCGACCAAGTACCTCAAGGACGTTCCTCCGGTCCTGCAATACGGCCGGTCGATCTTCCGTGCGCTGCGCAAGCACTTCGGCAACCAGATCCCGGAGACCATCATCGAGCCGGGCCGCGGCATGGTCGGCAACGCCGGCATCATCGAGACCGAAGTCGTCCTGATCTCCAGGAAGAGCGACGAGGACGAGGTGCGCTGGGTGTATCTCGACATCGGTAAGTTCGGCGGGCTCGCCGAGACGATGGACGAGTCGATCCGCTACGCCATCCGCACGCCGCACGACGGCGCGGAGATGACGCCGTGCGTGCTCGCAGGCCCCACCTGCGATAGCGCCGACGTGCTGTACGAGAAGATGCCGTACCCGCTTCCGGTGACGCTCGAGATTGGCGACAAGCTGCTGATCGAAGGCACCGGGGCCTACACGTCGACTTACTCGTCGGTGGCGTTCAACGGCATCCCGCCGCTGCGGACCTACCACATCTGACGCCTCGTTAGAGGCTCGAATAACGGGAGCCGGTGCGCCGGCTCCCTCCCCTGCACATCCGAATTCAAGACAACGCTTCGCGGCTCGCCTGCCGTTGGAGCGGGGACTGACGTGCCATGACTGCTTTGCGGAAGACCCCTGCTGCCCTCATCTCCGATGCCGCTCCGTTCGCGATCCGCAGCGAGCGGGCCTCGGACGTCGCCGCGCGTGAGGCGCTGCTGGATGCCTGCTTTGGCGAAAACCGCCATATGCGCGCCTGCCAGCGCCTGCGCGACGGACGCGCGCCCGCCGAAGGCCTCAGCCTTTCGGCTGTGAGCAAGGGCCGGCTGGTCGGTACGTTGCGGTTGTGGCACGTCAGCGCCGGGGGCATCCCGGCGCTCATGCTCGGCCCGCTGGCGGTGGAGGCTTCCTCCCGCCAGCTCGGGGTCGGGGCTACGCTGATGGACCACGCGCTCGCGGCGGCGAAGGCGCGTGGCCATCGCGCGGTAGTCCTGCTGGGCGATGCGCCGTACTACGCCCGCTTCGGCTTCTCGGCCGCGAAGACCGGCGAGCTGTCGCTGCCGGGCGCCTTCGAGCGCGACCGGCTGCTCGGCCTGGAGTTTTGCGAAGGCGCGCTCGACGGCGCCTGCGGCATGATCGTTCCGACCGGTGCACGCTTGCCGAAAACAAAGGCAGTGCGGGCCAGGAAGACGAAGACCTTGCTCCTGCCGCGCGTGGCCTAAGGCCATGCCGGCAAACCTCCCCGTGCGCCCGCGCTGGCGCAGCGCCGTCACGACCGTCCTCCTGGTCATGATCTCGGTCATGATCGTCAGGGACATTCTCGTGCGTCGCTGGAGCGGCGGCGCGCCGCCGGCCTCCGACTTCACCCGGCACTCACGGTGACCTCGCCAGGGGTTGCGCGCGCCGGGGAAAAGCCCTTAAACCGCGCCCATCCCGCCGCCGGATCATTCCCAGGATCGTTCCCAAGATCGAGGTTCCGATGCCCCGCCGCCTGATTTCCACCGGCTCGCCGTTCGAGAAGACCGCCGGCTACAGCCGCGCCGTCATCGACGGCGATTTCGCCTTCGTCGCCGGCACCACCGGCTACGACTACGCCACCATGACGATGCCGGCGGATGTCACGAGCCAGTCACGGAACTGCTTCAGGACCATCGAGGCCGCCCTGAAAGAGGGCGGCTTCGCGATGGCCGATATTGTCCGCGCCACCTACTACATCACCGACCTCGCAGATGCGGACGCCTTCTTTGCGGTCTGCGGCGAGGTATTTGGCGAGATCCGCCCGGCCACAACGCTCCTCGTCGTCGCCGGGCTCTACAAGCCCGAGATGAAGATCGAGATCGAAGTGACGGCCAAGCGCCGCACCGCCTGATCCCTCCATTCCCACGAATTCTATTTCCGGAGACGAACTGATGAACGCGCTCGCAAAAATTCACGCGAAAGTCACTGGCCCCATCGTGATGATCGGCTTCGGTTCGATCGGCAAGGGCACGCTGCCCTTGATCGAGCGCCATTTCGACTATGACAAGTCGCGCTTCGTCATCATCGATCCGCATGAGGATGGCGAGCTCGCCAAGAAACACGGCGTGCGCTTCATCAATCAAGCCGTGACCCGCGACAATTATCGCGAGTTCCTGATCCCGCTGCTTACCGAGGGCGGCGGCCAGGGATTCTGCGTCAACCTGTCCGTCGACACCTCCTCGGTCGACATCATGACCATGTGCCGGGAGATCGGCGCGCTCTACATCGATACCGTGGTGGAGCCCTGGGCGGGTTTCTATTTCGACAAGAACATCGGTCCCGAAAAGCGCTCCAACTACGCCCTGCGCGAGACCTTGCTCGCCGCCAAGCACAAGAGTCCGGGCGGCACGACCGCTGTCTCCACCTGCGGTGCCAATCCCGGCATGGTATCCTGGTTCGTCAAGCAGGCGCTGCTCGACATCGCCCGCGACACCAACACGCCCTTCAACGAGCCGAAGAGCCGCGAGGGTTGGGGTCAGCTCGCGCAGAAGCTCGGCGTCAAAGGCATCCACATCGCCGAGCGCGACACCCAGCGCTCCAGGAATCCGAAGCCGATGAATGTGTTCGTCAACACCTGGTCGGTGGAAGGGTTCGTGTCCGAGGGCATGCAGCCGGCCGAGCTCGGCTGGGGCACGCATGAAAAATGGATGCCGGATAACGGCCGCCAGCATACCGAAGGCTGCGGTGCGGCGATCTATCTGCTGCAGCCGGGCGCCAACACCCGCGTGCGTTCATGGTGCCCGACGCCGGGGCCGCAATACGGCTTCCTCGTCACCCACAACGAGTCGATCTCGATTGCGGACTATTTCACGCTACGCGATGGCAACGAGGTGATCTATCGCCCGACCTGCCACTACGCCTACCACCCAGCCAACGACGCCGTGCTGTCGCTGCACGAGATTTTCGGCGCGACCGGCAAGATGCAGCCGAGCTGGCACATTCTGGACGAGCACGAGGTCGTCGACGGCATCGACGAGCTCGGCGTGCTGCTCTACGGCCACGGCAAGAACGCCTATTGGTACGGCTCGCAACTCTCGATCGAGGAGACCCGCCTCGTCGCGCCCTACCAGAACGCGACCGGCATGCAGGTGTCCTCGGCGGTGCTGGCCGGTATGGTATGGGCGCTGGAGAATCCCACCGCCGGGATCGTCGAGGCCGACGAAATGGATTTCCGCCGCTGCCTCGAAATTCAGATGCCGTATCTCGGCCCGGTGAAAGGCTTTTACACCGACTGGACGCCGCTGTCGGACCGGCCCGGCCTGTTCCCGGAGGATATCGACACGTCGGATCCCTGGCAGTTCAGGAACGTGCTGGTGCGGTAGCACCGCAACACAGGCGCTGCGGCTCCCGCTGCAGCGCACATTGTTCTTCCACGGCCTCGACCGGCGTAGAACTACGCACGGAAACCCGGCGCCGTGTAAACAGTCGATTAATCCAATCGCGCCATCCTGAAGGGTGAATTTCTGCGAGGGCCCTTGGGCCGTCGCCGCAGCTTTTGAGCGACGGCTCCAGTTGGAGCGACCAACATGCGCAGCATCATTGCCATCGTGCTGTCGGCGGCGGCACTGGCGTCGTGCACGCCCGAGAGCGGCAGCAATGCTGACGTCACGGGCTCGACCGACAATTGCGCGCGCAAGCTCTACAGCCAGTACAATCCCAAGGACAAGAAGCAGTGCGTCGCGGTGTGCATCGCCTGCGAGCGCGGCGTGGTGACGACCTGCTCGACCGCCTGCACGCTCCGGGGCGCGATCTGATCGTGCGGCGGCTCGCCCTTCACTTCCCCATGTAATCGAACGCGACCGTTCCGAGGCCGAGCGTCAGATCGGCCTTGAAATGCAGCGCGGAAACCACTTCGCGCACCGGGAGCCGCGCGACGTCGGCGAGCGCATGCGGGAAAAGGCCGAGCGCCGCGGGGCCGGTCCAGGCCTCCTTCAGCGTGATGTCTTCGAGATAATAGCGCACCAGCTCGCAAATCCGTGGGCTCCCGTCGACATGCGGGATGATCTTGAGCATGAAGTTCGGCGCCTTCATCGCCTTGAGCACCGCGTCGTGATCGACCGGGCGGTGCTTGTAGCCCATGGTGGCGGAGGCGCACAGCACCGAGCCGTAATGCAGCGTGCCGACAAGCACATCGCTCTCGACGGCGAGCTTCGGCGAGGCCAGTTTCTTGGGAAATCCCCAGAGCTCACGGCCGCCGGCGATCGGCCCCTCGTCGTCCAGATACATCGAATGAACGTAGATGCCCTCCTCGCCCTTGAAACGAACCGGGATGACCTGGCCGGTCTCGGTGTAATCGCCGAAGCCGGTCGAGTCAGGCATGCGGATGAATTCGTATTTGACGACGGCCTCCGCGACTTCGAGCGGCTCGGGCACCACGGCGGCAAGCGCCTCAGGGTCGGTACGATAGGTGATGACGAAAAATTCGCGGTTGAAGAAACGGTACGGTCCCGGCGGGAACGACGGGTTGGTCAGCGGCATCGAATAGGCGGTTCGCCTGACGTCATCGATCTTCATCGCTTGCCCCTTTTGTCATCTGCACTGAGATTATGGAGCAGACGATGACAGCGAGCGAGGCTGAAGAATCGGCACAACGTCACGATGCCGTCATAACAGTCAGACGACGCCGCCGAGATAGAGCCGCTTGACGATATCGTTGGCCTTCAATTCATCGACCGACTGCGCAGCCACCGCGATCTCGCCGTGAACGATGATGTAGCCGCGGTCGGCGATCCGGATCGCCTGGTTGAAATTCTGCTCCGCCATCAGCACCGTCAGACCGACGCGCTGCTTGAGCTCGCCGATCTTGGCAATGGTCTGCGACACGAGTAGCGGCGACAGCCCGACCGACGGCTCGTCGATCAAGAGCAGCCGCGGCGACGACATCAGCGCGCGCGCAATCGCCAGCATCTGCTGCTGTCCGCCGGACATGGTGCCGGCGAGCTGGCTGCGCCGCTCCTTCAGCACCGGAAAGGTGTCGAAGACGAGCGCGAGATTCTGCTGGATGGCGTTGCGGGCCATTTTCCTGAATGCGCCGAGCATCAGGTTTTCCGTCACCGTCAGCTTGGGAAACAGCCGCCGCCCCTCCGGCACCAGCGCCACGCCGAGATCGACGATCGCCTCGGGCGAGAGCTTTGTGAGGTCATGCGCCACGCCGTCGATCGACAGCGCAAGCCGGCCGCTATCCGGGCGCACCAGGCCCATGACGCACTTCATCAGCGTGCTCTTGCCGTTGCCGTTGGTGCCGAGCAACGCCACCGTCTCGCCGGCCTCGACATGCAGCGTGACGCCGCGCAGCGCCTTGACGGCCCCGTAGCCGGCATCGAGGCCTTCGATGGCAAGGCTAAGTGCCAAGATAGGCCTCCTGCACCCGCTTGTTGGCCATCACCTCGCTGGGCGAGCCGAGCGCGATGATTCTTCCGGCGTCGAGACACATCACCCGCTCCGAAAAGCGCATCACCGCCTGCATGATATGCTCGATCATGATGATGGTGATGTCTTCCTCGCCAAGGCTGATCAGGAGGTCGAGCACCTCGTCGACCTCGGAAGACGACAGCCCGGCCATCGCCTCGTCGGAAATCAGAAGCTTCGGCCGCACCGCCATCGCGCGCGCAAGCTCCATCTTGCGCAGTTCGACCTGGCTCAGCGTATCGCTCGGAGCGTCCGCCTTCGAGGCAAGCCCCATCCGCGTCAGGATCGACATCGCGGCCTCTTCCTCCGGAAGATTGGAAGTGGCGGCGGTGAAGTCGAGCCCGACCATGAGGTTTTCGAGCACCGTCATGCTCTTGAACGGCCGTGGAATCTGGAAGCTGCGGGCGATG
This sequence comes from Bradyrhizobium sp. RDI18, assembly GCF_043203335.1. NCBI lineage: Bacteria > Pseudomonadati > Pseudomonadota > Alphaproteobacteria > Hyphomicrobiales > Nitrobacteraceae > Bradyrhizobium > Bradyrhizobium sp. RDI18. Next base: position 4,181,233 of record NZ_JBICRN010000008.1, read on the forward strand.
CCGCGGCGCGCGCGTAAGTGCGGCGGCAATTGGGTGATGTCCTCGCCGCAAAAAATCACGTTGCCGGCCTGCGGGCGCAGCGCGCCCGAAATGCAGTTGATCAGCGTCGTCTTGCCCGAGCCGTTCGGCCCGATCAGGCCGAACCGTTCGCCTTGCCGGATATCGACGCTGATATTGTCGAGCGCGGTGAAGCCGCCGAAGGTCTTTGTCAGAGTCCCCACCTGCAGCAGGGGTGCATCGGCGGCTGCTGTATTCATTGCTTGCCCCCGCGCGCAGACGATAGCGCGGCCGCAACAGCCCGATGATGCCCTTCGGCGCGCCGACCACGAACAGCACCAGCATGATGCCGAGCACCAGCACGTTGACCTCCGAGGAGATGGTCACCGCGAGAAGCTGTTGCGTCGAGCCGAGCAGGATGGCCCCTAACACCGGGCCGATCCAGTGCGCGGTGCCGCCGATCAACGCCATTGCCAACGCCGAGACCGAGTAGCTCAGGTTGAACGCCGAGGATGGATCGGCATATTGCAGGTACATCGCGGCGGGCGCGCCGGCCGCGGAGATCAGCGCGCCCGAGATCATGCAGGCGATCAGTTTCAGCTTCAGGGTCGGCACACCGGTGCATTCGGCGGCGAGCTCGTCGTCCCTGAGCGCCTGCAGGCCGCGGCCGATCCGGGAATTCTGGACGTAGCGCGCGATCGCAATGGCGATGACGACCAGGACGGCCTGCACGAAAAACAGCATCTTCACATAGCTGTCGAACGGCGCCGTCACCGGCGGCCGCTGGATCTGGATGCCGGCCGCGCCGCCGACGAACCGCCAGTTCATCACAAAGGTCTCGATGATGATCGCTAGCGCAATCGTGGCGATCGAGAAGAAGATGCCGCGCATCCGCAAAGTGAGAAGGCCAACGCCAAAACCGAGCGTCATGCCGACGACGGCGGCGGCTGCGATCTGCACCACGAGCGGCGCGCCTGTCGCCTTGAACAGCGCTACCGCCGTGTAGACCCCGACGCCGAAAAAGGCGTTGGTGCCGAAATTGACGTAACCGGCGTAGCCGCCGAGGATGCTCCAGGCAACCGCAAGCGCGATGAACTGCAGGATGACATAGCCGGCAAAAAACGGATACTCGTTGCGGACGATCTGCGTCATCGACAGCACGGCGACCAGGAAGACGGCGACGGCGGCCCAGAATGCGATGCTGTGGCTGCGCTTGTTCATCGGCCGAGCAGACCTTGCGGCCGGACGGCGAGCACGCCGAGCAGCATTGCGAACGAGATCGCCGGCGCCCAGGAGGCACCGAACAACGTCAGCACGATGGATTCGGCGACGCCGAGGATGATGGCGGCAATCAGCGTGCCGCTGATGCTGCCGAGCCCGGCCATGACGACGACGCAGAAGGTCCGCCCGATATAGGCGCGATCGAGCGTCGGCTCGACCGGCGCCACGATGATCAGGAGCGCGCCGGCGATGCCGAGCACGGCGGTGGCGATGCCGAAGGCAAATTGCTTGATGCGGACCGGATTGGCGCCCATCAGCCGCAGCGCCTCCTCGTCCTGCGCGACCGCGCGGATCGCGCGGCCCATGAAGGTTTTCGACAGATACACAGCAAGCAGCACCGTCAGCGCCAGCGCCACTACGAACGCCACCAGTTGCCGGATCGGTATCCGAAACTCGCCGAACCGCCACGACTTGCCGATATAGGTCGCGGAAACCGAGCGCTGGTCGACGCCGAATTGCAGGATGATCAGCACCTCGATGATGAAGGCGATGCCGAAGAAGAACGCGATGCCGCGGACGGCGGCATCGCTGCCGCGCCGCTCGAAGGTTTCGTAATAAACGCGGTAGGCCAGCAGGCCGAACACGAAGAACAGCGGCGTGATGGCGAGGCCCGCCAGCAACGGGTCGATGTCATAGCTCTCGTTGAGCTGGTACACGCCATAGGACGCCAGCACCAGGAACGCCGGATGCGCGACGTGGGGAACGTCGAGCAAGCCGAACGAGACGGACAGGCCGACGCTGACGGCTGCATAGAAACAGCCGAGCAGCACGCCGAGCACTACTGCTCCAAGCAGCAGGTCCATCGAAAACAATTCAAGTCCCCCCTTGGCCCTGAGCCGGAAAAGCCACGAGGCCTAATTTCGGGCAGCCTCGAAGGGAGCGATGAGCTCTCCGGTTTTCAATTTATCAGGAAATAGAATCACCTGCTTGCCGGAGGAGCGGAACTGTTCGATATCCTTGTCCTTTACGCCGCGGAACTGGGCCTGCAGTGTCGCGGTTTCCTTGCGCTCGCCATCGGCCGAAAACGCGATCGGCCCGACGATGGTCTTGTGCTCGTTCTCGCGCAGGTATTTGGCGATGCCCTTCTGGTCGAGCGACTTGGTCGCGCCGACCGCCGCCTCGATCATCTGGCCCATCGCATAGCCGAACGGCGCCAGATAGTAGCCGAGCGGATCGACCTTGGCCTCGACGGCGCGCTTGGTGTACTTGTCGAAAAATTCCTTGGTGCCGTCAAAATACATGCTCTTTTCCGGCAGCCAGGTATTGTAATTCACGACGCCGTTGAGCAGCGAGCCGAGGTTCGACATCACAGCGGCAAATTGCAGGCCGACCATGCCGCCGCCGAAAATCTTGACGCTGTCGCCGATCCCGATCTCGTTCACGGCACGCAGGATGCCGGCCGAATCCGGCGGATAGGACGCGACATAGACGATGTCGGGCTTGGCCGCCTTCAACGCGCGAATGATGGACGAAAATTCCACCGTGTTCGGCGGGTAGACCTGGTCGAAAACGATCGGCATGTTGCGCTTCTTGGCGACGTCCCGCGCGGTAAGCGCGAGGTTCTGCGCGAATTCCTGATCCGCCGTTAACAGCGCCATGTTCTTGCCGCCGGCCTTTTGCGCCAGGTCGAGGAACGAAGCCGCCCAGCTATCGGCCGGCCCCCAGGGTGCATTGTTGAACCACATGTCGTGACCGACCTTGCTGTTCACCTGGAATGAGAAATTTCCCATCAGCAGGAGGCCGCGCTGCTTGACGAACGGCATGATCGGCGCGGTCGGTACCGTCGCATAGGGCGCGAACAGCAGGTCGACCTTGTCGACATCGACCAGCTTGGCGTAGATCGCGGGCGTCTCCGATGCGCTCGACTTGTCGTCATAGACGACCAGTTCGACCTTGCGGCCGAGCAGCCCACCCTTGGCATTGACGTCGTCGCGCCAGATCTCGATGCCGAGCAACGACGCCTTGCCGCCGCCAGCGAGGCCGCCGGTCTGCGGCATCGACATGCCGATCTTGATCGGCGGCTGCTGGGCAAGAGCGCTCGATCCGTGCCCTACCACCGCGACGGCCATTGCGCCGCCCAGGAATGTTCTGCGTTTCATCGATTCCCCCTTATGTCGTTTATGTCATTGCATTCTGCGTCCGCCGGATCTTCGCCCGGCTGCGGTGAAGTGGATCGCGTCAGTCTCGGGCTAGCCGCCGGCACCCGCCGGGGCATGTTCGCTTTTGGCTTGTTTCATGATCGCCGACGGATCGGCGCCGACGCGCCCGCTGGTCTTGTCGGCGGCGCTTTCGCGCGACAACCGCATGTCGAAGCGGATGCTCGGCATGCCCTTGATCGGGCAGTCCGGATCATTGGCCACGACGTCGACGGCAAGATCGCCGGACGAGCCGAACACGACATCATCGGCCAGATGAGGATCGTCACGCAGATAGAGCGCCGTGACCAGTTCGCGATAGCCGGAGGCGCCGACCAGGAAGTGAATATGTGCCGGCCGCATGCCATGCCGCGCCTGCGCCTTCACCATCGCGCCGACCGGGCCATCCATCGGGATCGAATAGCCGAGCGGCTTGACGGTGCGCAGCACATAGAGGCCATCGGCATCGGTGGCGAACACACCGCGGTAATCGACCGAGGTCGCGCTGGCCTGGATGTCATAGAGGCCATCAGCGCCGGTCTGCCAGATCGAGACGGTGGCGCCCGCGACCGGTTTGCCCGCGGCATCGGTGACGCGGCCATACAACACGTACTCGCTGCCGGGCTTCGGGTTCTTGGCGATCGAACTGCCGGCTGCAAGCGTCGGCGTGGCCTCGCGGTAGAACGGGCCGAGCAGGCTGGTGTGGGTGGCTTCCTCGAGCGCGGTCGCGTCGTGCAGTCCGTTGACGAGCGCCGAGAGGCCGAGCGTGTCGGACAGCAGGATGAATTCCTGCCGTTCCGGCGAACACATCTTGCCGGCGGCAGTCATGAATTCGATGCCCTTGATCCATTCCGCGGGCGTCAGGTTGACCTCGCGGGCGAAGGCATGGAGATGTTTTACCGCCGACGCCATGATCTCCTTCAGGCGAGGGTCTGGCGTCGTCGCCATCTGGTCGAGCACGGCGTCCGTGATCGTTTCCGGCGTTAACTCACGCATGCGTCACTCCCTGAGCTGCCGGCCGTTATTCGACCTACCGGCTGTTTTGCAGCAAGCCTAACCGCTTGTTGGGGATCAACACAAGGCGTTCGAAGGCGAGGCGCGCGCCCTCTCCTGCGAATTGATACGGGCGAATAGGTCACATGGCCCACACATTCGCGCATCAAACGAGCGCGGCAGGGCCTCAGCCCACGATTTTGCGATTGCACAATCGGCGCAACGGCAGGGGGATCATTTTTCCTTTTCGCGGATCGGCGGCGCGGTCTTCTCTGCCGGCGCCGGCGGCAGCGCGGGCTGAGCGCCCGACTTCTGCGCATCTGGGTCTGGACGGGCCGGCTGCGGCGGAATGTCTGATGGCCTTTGCCCGGTCGTGCCGGGTTCGGACGGCGCGGGCGGCGCAGGCGGTTTGGTTTCCGCGTCGGGCGTCGATTGCGTCGGCGGTGTCGCCTGCGCGACGTGCTGTGAATCGCGCGCAACGATCTCGGTCAGCGACAGCGCCGAAATGATTAGCCCGACCGCGATCAGCGTGGACGCGCCCAGCATTTCCCTTCGGTATTTGCGTAGACGGGCATCGGCCGGCATATCGTTCGACCCACAAATGGTTCGTGGGCTCAACGGCCGGCAAGGCGCATAGTTCCGCGGGGAACCTGTTTGGTAGCCAGTCCGGGACGCCTAGAATTCGGAAGATACAGATCTTAAGCCGTGTTTCCGATTGAGTTACCGCCCATTTCTTCGCCAGAGCCACGCATAAGGCTCCGGGCCGCGACTGGCGGCGCCCCAAGGAAAAAACGCGGAAGAGGATAGCGAAATGACTGAACGAATTTCGTTAGCAGGGAAGGTCGCGGTTGTGACTGGAGCAGGCCGCGGGCTGGGGCGGGCACACGTCGAACTTCTCGCCGAACGCGGTGCCCGGGTCGTGGTTAACGACCTGGGGACCGACGTATCGGGGTTCGGGAAGGACTCCACGATAGCGGAACAGGTGGCCGACCTCATTCGGTCCCGTGGCGGCGAGGCAATCGCGAACGACAGCGATGTTTCCACCCCTGAAGGTGGCAGTGACCTGATCACGACGACCATCGAGCATTTCGGGAGAATAGACCTTCTCGTGAACAACGCTGGTATCCTCGGAAGCCAGCTATTCGAGGACGCCACCCTTGACGATTTCGATCACTATTGGCGCGTGCACCTCGGCGGGCCGGTCAACGCGGTGAAGGCTGCCTGGCCGTATATGGTCGCACAGCGCTATGGGAAGATCATTCTCACGACGTCAGTCAGCGGGCTGTTCGGACTACGTGGCCAAGCCACCTATGCGGCGGCCAAGTGCGCAGTAGTCGGATTGATGCGCATTCTTGCACTAGAAGGCGCTGAGCACGGGATTCTCGTGAACACCATTTCGCCAATCGCGTACACGAGGATGCACCCGGCCGCAGGATCGCGCTTGTCTGAAGCAGATGGAAGAGCCGCCATGCCGGTTGAGGCCGTTGCGCCAGCGATCGTCTGGCTGGCAAGCGATAGTTGTTCGGAGACGAACCGCATCTACAATGTGGGAGCCGGAGCAGTTCAACGTATCGCTATCGTCATGGGACCTGGCTTCTACGATCCACATCTGACCCCCGAGAGCATCGCCGAGAACTACGCAAAGGTCGAATCGATCGAGGGCTTCTCCGAACCTGGTCCGTTCGAGCCCAGTGGGGCGTAGACACAGACACCTGCAACGGCGAAACGATGAGACGTCGATTGGTGGTTACAGCGGCAAACGACGAGTGCTCGCGACTCTCCTACTCAGCAATGTCGTCGGGCCAGCCGCTCATGCAACTCGGCTCGGGTGACGCAACGGGCACGGACCGGTGTCAGGCGGTCGTTTTCTAGAATTCCAGCATCCCGGCGTCGCCGTCCTCGGTGCCGAAGGCCAGCAACGTGCCCTTCGCGTTCCAGGCCAGCGCCGAGACCGGCTCGCTGCCGTTGCGGCGCACCAGAATTTCCGCGCCGTCCTCGAGCCGCACGATCAGCACGGTGCCGTCACTATAGCCTGCGGCCATGATGTCCTGCTTCGGATGACAGGCCACCATGGAAACGCGCGCCTGCAGCGGCGCCAGCATCGCAGGCTCCTTGCCCATCGGACCGTCCTTGCTGGCGAACGGCCAGATGATCACGCTGTCCGCACCCGACGTGGCGAGCCCCTTGCCGCCCGCGCTCCACGACATAGAGCGGACGCGGCCGGGATAGCCGCTCATCCGCATGTGCCTGTTATCGGCAAGCCGCCAGCCATGCAGCGCCGGCTCATGCATCGCGGTGACCAGGAATTTGTTGTCGGGGCTGAAGGTGACGGCGAGATGCGAGCCGGCCCATTCCAAAAATTCCGGCTTCGCCGCCATGTTGGGAAACCACAGCGTCACGCCATTGTAGTGGGCGACCGCCACGCGCAGGCCCTTTGGCGCGAAGGCGAGGCCGCCGACGGTCGACGGCGCGTCAAAAGTCTTTTCCTCGCCCTTGCCGCTGCGGACGAACGCCGTCTTGCCAGCCGACCAGGCAAACGCGCCATCGGAATGCAGCGCGACATTGTCGATCCAGCGCCGTTTGGCGTCGGTCGCAAGCACCGACGTCTCACTCTTTGCATTCAATGCAACGAGCTTACCGTCGTCGCCACCGGTGACGACACGCTTGCCATCGGACGCGGTGCAGAGGATGGCGCCGCCGTGCACGACCACATGGGAGATTTCTCCGGTGGCATCGGCGATTGCGACTTTTTCCTCGGCACAGACGAAGGCGGCGCGCTCGCCGAGGAAATGCAGGGCGGAGACGGGAGCACCGACCGCGACGGATTTCACGCGGTCGGTCAGGGATGCAATGGTGAGCTGTTCGGAAGACATGATTTCCGTCTCACGCAGCAATGCAGCTTTCGAAACCTTCGCGGATCGTCTTTTCCGGCAACTCGCGGCCGATAAAGACGACGCGGCTTTCGCGCGGCTCGCCTTCCTTCCACTTCCGCTGATGATCGCCTTCCAGCATCATGTGCACACCCTGGAACACATAACGGTCGTCGTCGTCGGTGAAGGAGAGGACGCCCTTCGAGCGCAGGATCTTCTGGCCCTCGGTGGCGACGAGGTTTTGCAGCCACGGCATGAATTTGGTCGGGTCGAGCGGCTTGTCCGACCGCAGCGACAGCGATTGCATGTCCTCGTCGTGGTAGTGCTTCAATCCGCCATGGCTGTGGCTGTGATCGTTGTGATGATGGCCATGATGGTGATCATGATCGTGATGGTGATGATCCTCGCCGGCGTCGAGGAATTCCGGCTCGATCTCCAGAATGCGATCGAGATCGAACGCGCCGCGCTCCAGCACGTCCGATAGCGCGACCTTGCATCGCTCGGTGCGATGCAGCTTTGCATATGGATTGATGCCGCGAATTCGGGCCTCGACTTCAGCCAATTCCGGTTTGGAGACGAGATCGGTCTTGTTCAGCACGATGACGTCGGCAAACGCAATCTGGTTCTTGGCTTCCGGCGCATCCTTGAGACGATCGCTCAGCCATTTGGCGTCCGCCACGGTGACGACCGCATCGAGCCGCGCGTTCTTCTGGACGTCTTCGTCGACGAAGAAGGTTTGCGCCACCGGTGCCGGATCGGCGAGCCCCGTGGTCTCGACGATGATGGCGTCGAACTTGCCCTTGCGCTTCATCAGGCCGTCCATGATGCGGACGAGGTCGCCGCGCACGGTGCAGCAGATGCAGCCATTGTTCATCTCGAACACTTCCTCATCGGCGCCGATGATGAGGTCGTTGTCGATGCCGATCTCGCCGAACTCGTTGACAATGACGGCGTACTTCTTGCCGTGGTTTTCCGACAGGATGCGGTTGAGCAGCGTGGTCTTGCCGGCGCCGAGATAGCCCGTCAGCACGGTCACTGGAATTTTTTGGGACGAAAGTTCAGACATAATGGCTCCGGAGCGGAAATGGTTTTGCGCACCGGCAGCAGGGAGGCCCCTGCCCTATGGGCTCAGCGCGCTGGTCAGGGCCTTTATATTGTGCCTGACCATCGCAATGTAAGTGGGAGAATCACCCTTTTCGCCGGTCAAGCTGTCGGAATAGAGCGTTCCGCCGACCCTGGCACCGGTCTCGGCCGATATCCGGCTCATCAGGCGGGGATCGCTGATATTTTCGAGAAAAACTGCCGGTATTTTGGTCGCCCTGATCTGGGTGATGATCTTTGCGACATCGCGGGCACTGGCCTCGGATTCGGTCGATACGCCGACCGGCGCAATGAATTCGATGCCATAGGCAGCGGCGAAGTAACCGAACGCGCCGTGGGTCGAGATCACCTTGCGGCGGCCTTCCGGAATTTTGGCGACCGTCTCGCGCACTTCGCGATCCAGTGCATCGAGTTGCGCCAGATAGGCGCCGGCGTTGGACTTGAAGATTTCGGCACTGGCGGAATCGGCGGCCACCAGCGCGTCGCGGATATTGGCCACGTAGATCTTGGCGTTGGCGACCGATTGCCAGGCATGCGGATCGGCTACCGAGCCGAGCTTGAGCGGCGTAATGCCGGTAGTCGCGGTTACGACGGTCGCCTTTCCGCCGGCGGATTTGACGAGCCGCGACAACCAGCCCTCGAACCCAAGACCATTGACGAACACAAGCTTTGCACCCGCAACCCGTTTGGCATCCGAGGGCGCCGGCACATAAACATGCGCATCGCCGTCGGGCCCGACCAGCGTCGTGACCTCGACACGATCGCCGCCGACCTGGCGGACGAAATCGCCGATGATTGAGAAGCTCGCAACGACGTTGAGGCGATCCTCGGCGCGGGCCGGGCCTGCGACCGCGAGCATGGCGAGAGCGATAAGCCAGTACCGGATCATGACTACGCCTCGAGATGACGGCCGGGAAACATCTGCCGGACCAGACCGCTGACAGGGCCGAACAACAGCGATGCGACGTACAGCACCGCCGCGATCAGGATGACCGCGGGGCCTGAGGGAATTTTGGTCTGAAACGACAGCACCAGTCCGGCATAGCCCGAGACAATCGCGCTCGCCACCGCGATGCAGATCATGCCGGTGATGTCGCGCGACCAGAACCGGGCGATGCCGGCGGGCAGGATCATCAGGCCGACGCCGAGCAAGGTGCCGAGCGCATGAAAGCCGTTGACCAGGTTGATGACGACCAGCGCCAGGAACGCCAGATGCGCGGGCGCGCCGGCGCGAGAGACGGTGCGCAGGAACACCGGATCGACGCATTCGATCACGAGGGGGCGGTAGATTACCGCCATCACCAAGAGTGTAATCGTGGCGTTGAAGGCGATTACCAGCAGCGTCTGGTCGTCCATCGCGAGGATGTTGCCGAACAGCACGTGCAGCAAGTCGATATTGGTGCCCTTGATGGAGACGATGGTAACGCCAAGCGCCAGCGACACCAGATAGAAGGTCGCGAGCGAAGCGTCTTCCTTCAGCTCGGTGTTGCGCGCAACGAGGCCGGCGAGCAGCGCGACCGTGAAGCCCGCGATCAATCCGCCCGTCGTCATCGCGAATAGATTCAACCCCGAGACCAGGAAACCGATCGCAGCGCCCGGCAGGATCGCATGCGCCATGGCGTCACCGACCAGGCTCATCCGCCGCAGCATCAGGAACACGCCGATCGGCGCGGCGCCTAGCGCAAGCGCGATCACGGCGGCGAGCGCGCGGCGCATGAACTCGAATTCGATGAAGGGCGCGAACAGCGCGTCGTACAGCATCAGGCCGCCCGTGATGGCATATCGGCGGCGCAAGCTGCGGCGCTGTCGTCGAAGGCTTCGCACATCTTCATCGCCACGAGCAGGTTTTCCGGTGTCAGCACTTCGGCGGTCGGTCCCCACGCAACCGGCCCGCGCGCCAGCAGCAGGGTTTCGGGGAAGTGGCTTCGCACCATCTCGAGGTCGTGCAGCGCCGCCAGCACGGTGCGCCCCTCGCCATGCCAGCGCCTGACCAGCGCGATCAGGTCCGCCGAGGTTTTTGCATCGATGGCGTTGAACGGCTCATCCAAAACGATGAGGCGCAGATCCTGCAGCAGCACCCGCGCAAACAGCATGCGCTGCATCTGCCCGCCGGACAGCGTGCCGATCGCGCGGTTTTCGAAACCGTTGAGCCCGACCGCGGCGAGCGCCGCCAGGATCTTCTCGCGCGCGGCCTTGCCGACGCCGCCGAACGGACCCGTCGAACGCCACAGCCCGCTGCCGACGAAATCAAATACCGAGATCGGAAAGCTGCGGTCGATGTCGACGCTCTGCGGCAGATAGGCGATGTCCCTGCTATCGAGACCGCCGAGACCAATCGCGCCGGACAGCGGCTTGAGGATGCCGGCCACTCCCCGGAACAGCGTCGACTTGCCGGCGCCGTTCGGCCCGATCACCGCCATCAGCGCGCCCGGCGCGACCTCGCCGTTGAGGTGATGGACCGCCGGATGCCGGTCGTAGCCGAGCGTGACGTTTCGAAACTTTATCTGCGCGGTCATGCTCACCTCATCGCCACCAGGACAACGGCCCACAGAGCGACGCTGACGGCGAGCGCTGCGGCAAGGCGGGCTGACACAGTCATCCGCAGAATCGACCAGGGCGCGGCCTGCGCCGGATGCGGCGTCGCCGGGCCGTGGCTGTGGGGGTGAGCGTGATGCGCGTGGTCGTGGGAGTGGGTGTGAGGCATAGATCGACGTTATAATATAACATTACGGGAGTCCACGAGGGGCATGACCGAGGACCAATATTCTCCAATGCCCCTGCTATTCTCCAATACCCCTGCCCGTCATGTCCCGCGAAATGGGCATCCAGAGCCCGATTCCGGTTCAAGCCCTCACGGCTTCCCGATCACCATCGCGATCGCGGCCGCCAGAAACGGAAACGGCACCGAGACCGCGGCGCGAAACCAGACGAAGCGGGCCGGCATGAAGGGAATTTCCCAGAGGATCATGCGCTGAAAGGCGAACAGTGCCCAGGCGACGACATAGGCGATCACCTGCGGCGGGCCGCCGCCGACTTTCAATGCCACCGCGCCGATCGAAAAGCCGACCACCGGGCCTCCGGGCGTCGCCGCACCCGCAATCACCGCAGTCAGCACGCCGAGCCAGCCGCTGTCAGGGCCGAGCCAGCCGGTGATGACTTCGGGCGGAATGACGGCGGCGATGTAACCCGAGCCGATCACGCCGAGTGCAATGCGCGGCACGATGTTGATGAAGTCCATCGAGCCTTCGCGCACCGACGACACAAGCACGACGCGGCCGCGCCGCCAGGCCATGAAGCCGAGAATCGCGACCGAGCCCCACAACGTGATGTCGATGATCAGCGCAGACGCCGTCACGACGGCTCGCCCTTCGGATACGTCCGCACGAAGACGACGCGGCCGAGCCAGCCTGCCAGCACCGGGATCGGCAGCGAGATCACGATGCGCCACAGCGTGAAGTCGGTGCCGAGAATCGGCAGCTCCCAGGCGACCGCGCGGCCGTAGCCGATCAGCATCCAGCTCACGACCATGGCGATGGTGGCGCCGAAATCGGCGCCGACGGTGAGCAAGACCGCCGCCACCGGATAGGCGGTGAACGGGCCGCCCGGCAGGATCGCGCCGAATGCCGTTCCGATCAAAAGTCCCTTCAGACCCGATTCCGGGCCGAGCGATCGCGAGACTTTGTCGTGCGGCAGAATTTCCGCGATGAATCCGCCGAGCAGGCAGCCGGCCAGCACGCGCGGGATGATTTCGCCGAACAGCAGGAGATCGTGCGTGAAAATACTGAGCACGCCGTCAATGCCGTCGCGCCGCCACACCAGCGCAACGCAGATCGCGACGAGCACGCCGATCACGATCATCGACCAGCCGACCGGCTTGCGAGCACGCCGGGGTTTTGGCTCGGCGTCGTCGGCTGGCGCCGGGTCTGTTGGCGGAGGTTCTGACAAGGCTGTGGGGTTTGGCGGGTGAAGCTAGTCCATCCTGCTTAGTCCCGCGCGTGTGGCGAAGCAAACGGAAGCTCGCGCGATACCCATGCGCTTCTCAGGGACGCCCATGCGAGGACATCACGCGGCCCGTTTCGTATGGCGGTTGGTTCAGGTGAACTGACGCACCAGTGCGAGACCGCCGAACAGCCCGGCAATCGAAAGCATGACGGAGCCAATCACGTAAAGCGCCGCGAGCCCAAGCTCGCCGCGCTCGTAGAGCAGCGCCGCATCGAGCGAATAGGCCGAGAACGTGGTGTAGCCGCCGAGGACGCCGGTCATCAAAAACAGCCGCCAGGGCTGCGAGCCCTCGCCCTTGAAGGCGAGATAACCCGCGATCAGTCCCATCGCGGTCGAGCCTGATATGTTGATGATGAAGGTGCCCCAGGGAAAGCTGGTGCCGAGGCAGCGGGCGCAGGTGAGATTGATGAAATGACGCAGCGTCGCGCCAAGGCCGCCGCCGAAAAAGACCAACAGATAGCTTGTCGCGTTACCCACTATTGCCCCGGTGTTCACCCTCCCCTGGAGGGGGAGGGTCGACGCGAATGAAATGAGCGGCGGGGTGGGGTGAAGGTCTATCCACTCGGAAAGTGTTCGAGCTGAGAGATCACCCCGCCCCGGTTCGCATTCCGCTTCGCTGCATGCGAACCGACCCTCCCCTTCCAGGGGAGGGTGAAACGGCGGCGCTAGCGCGCCTGGTCGTTACGCTCCGGCCTTGCCGAACAGCTCGTCGACGTAGTCCCAGTTGATCAGGTTATCGCAGAACGCCTTGAGATAGTCGGGACGGCGGTTGCGATAGTCGATGTAGTAGGAGTGCTCCCAGACGTCGCAGCCGAGAATCGGCGTCGCGCCGTAGACCAGCGGGCTTTCGCCATTCGCGGTCTTGGAGATTTCGAGCTTGCCGTTCTTGACCGACAGCCAGCACCAGCCGGAGCCGAACTGGCCGACGCCGGCGGCGGCGAAATCGGCCTTGAACTTCTCGAGGCCGCCGAGGTCTTCGGTGATCTTCTTCTCCAGGCGGCCCGGCAGCTTGCTGCCGCCGCCATTCGGTTTCATCCAGTTCCAGAAATGCAGGTGGTTGTAGTGCTGGCCGGCATTGTTGAACACGGCCGGATTCTTGCCGAACGAACCCTTGACGATCTCCTCCAGGGACTTGCCTTCGAATTCAGTCCCCTTGATCGCGTTGTTTCCGTTGGTCACGTAAGCCTGGTGATGCTTGTCGTGGTGGTATTCCAGCGTTTCCTTGGACATGTGGGGCGCAAGGGCGTCGTGGGAATAGGGAAGATTGGGCAGCGTGAAGGTCATGGGGTGATGTCCGAGCTGATGGGAGACGTGGTGGTCTAACGGGAACTCTTATAGAAGGTTCCATTGCGCATAAACACCGCAATTTGGCAAGAACGGGGAGGCCTCCGGTAACGCCGCGTCCCGCGTCCAGCGTATGACAGGCATGGCAGTCGCAAGCATCGGCGCGGTATGGTGATGAAATGAGCATCGAGATCGACGTCCTGAACGGGGACTCCTCATGGCCGCGCGCCGAACCGCTGATGCAGGCGGTATGGCCGCGCCATGTCGTCGAAAAATTGTCCTGGGGTCACGTCAAATGGGCTCATGCCGACCTGCGCGTGCTGATTGACGCACCCGAGGACGCGGAGAGGCCGGGGCTGGCCTGCCATGTCGGCATCTATTTCCGCACCGCGACCTGGGACGGTCGCAAGGTCCAGATCGGCGGCATCGGCGGCGTCTCGACGCGGGAGGATTGCCGGGGACGCGGCTATGCCACGCTGGCGCTCAACGCCGCGATCAGGACCCTGCGCGATCACGAAGCGGTGCGGTTTGCGATGTTGTTCTGCGAGCCGCACAATGAAGCGTTCTATCAGGCGCGCGGCTGGCATGCGTTCAACGGCGAGGTCTATGCCGAGCAGCCGGAGGCACGAATTCACTTCGAGGCCATGGCGCCGTTCGTGTTCGATTTCACGCGCAAGCCACGCGATGGAATAATCGACCTATGCGGCCTGCCATGGTGACCCCTGCGCAGGGCGCGGTTGGCTTGCACGCGGGCGGCCGGATAATATGTCATCCATAATTTATTCGTTTGGATGACATGACGCATGACCATTGACGCCCCGCTCGACATGCGTCCCACTGCCGTTCCGCCCGCGCCGGCCAACGGCCTGCTCACCTCGCCGATCCTGCCGACACTGCTGACACTTGCGCTGCCCAACGCGATCGCCATGGTCGGCACGACGCTGGTTGCGGTCGCCGAGACCTTGTATATCGGCCGGCTCGGCACCGAGCCGCTCGCCGGCATCGCGCTGGTATTTCCATTCGTCATGCTGACGCAAATGATGTCGGCGGGCGCGATGGGCGGCGGCGTTTCCTCAGCCATCAGCCGCGCGCTCGGCGCCGGCGACCGCGACCGCGCGGCGACATTGGCCCTGCATGCGGCGATGATCGGCGCCTGTGCCGGGCTCTTTTTCACGGCGATGATGCTGGCCTTCGGCCACGCGTTTTACGCGCTGCTCGGCGGACGCGGCGGCGTGCTCGAACAGGCCATGCAATATTCGAACGTGCTGTTCTCCGGCGCGATCGCGATCTGGCTGGTCAACACGCTGGCCTCCGTGGTGCGCGGCACCGGCGATATGCGGATTCCATCGATAGCGCTGATCGGCATCGCGCTGGTGCAGATCGCCGTTGGCGGCGCGCTGGGCCTTGGGCTGTTCGGACTGCCCGGGCTCGGCATGCGTGGCGTTGCCGCAGGCCAGCTCGCCGCTTTTACACTGGGGGCTATCTTCCTCGTCTGGCACCTCGTCAGCGGCCGCAGCCGGCTGACGCTGAACTTCAACGGCTTCAAATTCCAACGCGACATGTTCTTCGACATTCTCAGGGTCGGGGCAGTGTCCTGCCTGTCGCCGCTGCAAACCGTGCTGACGGTGTTGATCTTCACCAAAATTCTGGCCGGCTATGGCACCGAGACGCTGGCCGGCTATGGCATGGGCTCGCGGCTGGAATTCCTGTTGACACCGATCGCCTTCGCATTCGGCGTCGCCTCGGTGCCGATGGTCGGCATGGCCATTGGCGCGGGCCTCGTGACGCGCGCCCGGCAGGTGGCGTGGACCGCGGGCGCTGCGGCGGGCATCACCGTCGGCGCTATCGGACTGATTGTCGCCGCAAAGCCGTCGCTCTGGGTTTCGATGTTCACCGGCGATCCCGGCGTCACCGCCGCCGCCAATGCCTATTTCACCTGGGCAGGCCCGGCCTTCGCGTTTTTCGGGATCGGCGTCAGTCTCTATTTCTCTTCGCAAGGTGCTGCGAAGGTCGGCGGTCCCGTGATGGCCGGCACCGCAAGGTTGCTGATCGTCGGGGGCGGCGGCTGGTGGCTGGCCTCCATGGGCGCGCCGGCATCGGCCTTGTTCGCCCTGGTCGGCGCAGCGATGGTCGTCTACGGCCTCGGCACGGCGCTGTCGATCCGACTGACCCGCTGGGGCGAATGATAACGGCAAGTTGCGCTCAATCCGACGTTGCACAAATCTGATTTGTTGCTATGCAGGCCTGCTTTTTCGTAAGGAATGATTCATGGCTTGCAGAACGGCTTTCATCATCGCGATCTCAGCGGCATTGCTGGCCGCGCCATCCGCCTTCGCGCAAGGCGCCAGCGAGCCAACCGGCGTCTGGCTGACCCAGGCGGGCGATGCCAGGGTCAAGATCAGCAAATGCGGCGGTGGAATTTGCGGCGTGATCGTCGCTTTGAAGGAGCCGATCGATCAGGCCACCGGCAAGCCTCAGGTCGATGACAAAAATCCGAACCCGGCCCTGAAGCAGCGGCCGATGATCGGCCTTCCCCTGTTCAGCGGCATGAGCCCCAGCGGTCCCAACAAATGGTCGGGCCAGATCTACAATGCCGATGACGGCGGCACCTACGCCAGCAGCGTCTCGGTAACAGGCGCAGACACCCTAAAGGTCGAAGGCTGCGTCGGCGCGCTCTGCGGCGGCGAGAACTGGACCCGGGTCGGGCGCTAGCGATTTCAAGCAACGCTCTTGGAGAGATGGTGGGCACGGCTCGAACGCGCCTTTGCCGACCCTACGGATCTTCACTTGCGGTAGCGCCCTACGCCGCCATCGCCTTCAGCGCTGACGCCGCCGACGCGTAGCCGCCGCGGGCGCCGTCGATGAAGTGGACGTGATCGCTGCGCATCACCGAGGGCGCGAAGCAGGTCATCATCGCGGCGTCCTGCCGGTGCAGGCCGTAGCGCACGATCCTGGCTGACGCCGCCTTTGCCAGAATCTCCGTTAGCGCCCGTTCGAGCTCGACCGTGCAATCGAGGATCATCCGCAGGCCATCGTCATATTTGCGGAAGTCGGAATTCTCCACCACCTGCTGCACGTAGTTCTTCGGCACGAAATTGCCGACCTTGATGCCGAACCGCATCACCACATAGGCCCAGAGCGTGACGGCGAGCACGACGGTGCGCCGCTTCAACAGCGGCCCGCCGCGCGCGGCGCGCGCCTCATATTCGACGCCGGCCGGCGGCCAGCGCAGCGGTGGCCCATCCGGCGGCACCGGCCGGCCCGCATCCGGGCTCTGCTCGACCAGTTTGATGACGTCCTCGATCACCTTGCGGAAGGCGTGCGGATCGGCGCCCTTGGCCGGGACCACCAGCACCGACACAATGAGTCCGCGGGAGGAAGGAATTTCCTCGAACCGGCACGACAGCCCGGACAGATCGGGCTGCGTTCCCGGCTTCGCCGGCGGGACCGCGAATTCGCCCCGTTTCATCGCGGCATCCGCCCATCCCAGCCCGCCGCCGGAAAACATCGCATAGGACAGATTGGACGACGGCCCGAAGCGGGCGACTTTGATATCGAGGCCCTGCGCCCGAATGTCCTTCACCGGCACCAGCGCCACCCGCATCATCAGATCGAGATCGGCGCTGACCCAGGCCGCGGTCGCCGCCAGCGCCTCGCGCGCGCGAAAGATCGGCCGGGGACACCGCAAAGCTCGCACCATCGCCGCCGAACACGAACGGAAACTCGCGGCCATCAAGCGCATTGGTCACGGCCGCGATCACGGCGGCGCCGGCCATGTTGACCGCCTTGTAGCGCTGATTGGCGATCGCCCTGGTCGACTCGACGATGTCGGCGACACCGACGGTCCAGTCGTCCGGCAACGGCGTATACAGCGCCGGGTCCATCAGGCTGCCGAAGCCGCGAAAGACCGGAATCGCGCCATAGAAAATGTCGGTGCCATCAGACGTCGTCATGGCGATCTGCGCTACCCCGAGTTCGTTCGCGCCTTTCCTACTAGATACGGCCAGTCTTGGAATTCGGTTCAAACAGGCGACCGAATGTCCTACCCCTTTACGATCCCCCGCAGCACCAACTGGTTGAGCCGGTTGGCAAACGCCGCCGGATCTTCCGGCAGTTCGCCGTCGAGGATCTGCGCCTGCTCCAACAGCAGGAACGACAGATCCCTGGCCGCGTCCTTGTCGCCGGCAATCGCCGCGACCAAAGGATGGCGCATGTTGATCTCGAGGATCGGCTTGGTGGTCGGCCCCTTGTTCTGCATTGCGAGCAGCCGCTCGAGCATGCGGTCCTGTGCGCCGCCGCCGGCGACGAGGCACGACGCGCTCGAGGTCAGCCGCTGCGAGGCGCGCACGTCGGAGACGCGCTCGCCTAGTGCGTCCTTGACCAGCGCGATCGTCGTGGCTTCATCGGCGCCGCCTTCGTCTTTCTTGTCCTCGGCCTTTTCATCCAACAGCGGGATCAGTCCGAAATCGATATCGCCCTGGCTCAAGGATTTTAGCGGCTTGCCGCCGAAATCGAGCGACGCGGAGGTCCAGAACGCGTCGACCGGATCGGTCAGCAGCAGCACCTCGATGCCGCGGGCAGTTGCGGATTCGAGTTTCGGATTCGACTTCAGCCGTTCGACGCTCTCGCCGGTGAGATAATAGATGTCGGTCTGGTTCGGCTTGAGGTCCTCGACATATTGCTTGAGCGAACGCCCCTCGCCCTTTGTCGTGGTGAAGCGCGACAATGCGAGCAGCTTCTCGCGGCGCTCAAAGTCCTCCCAGATGCCTTCCTTGATCACAGGGCCGAACGCATCCCAGATTTTTGCGAACGCTTCCGGCTCCTTTTCGCCGAGGCTTTCCAGCTCCGATATCACGCGGCCGGTAACGGCCTTTCGGATCTGCGCGAGCTGCGGATTGTTTTGCAGCATCTCGCGCGAGATGTTGAGCGGCAAATCTTCGCTGTCGATCACGCCGCGGATGAAGCGCAGATAGGCCGGCAGGAGATCGGCGTCGTCGGCGATGAAGATGCGGCGGACATAGAGCTTGACCTTGCCCTTGCGCGCTTGGTCGAACAGGTCGAACGGCTTTGTCGACGGCGCAAACAGCAGCACCGCGTAGGACTGCCGGCCTTCGGCGCGATAATGCAGCGTCATCGCCGGTTCGTCGAATGCGCCGGCGACCTGCTGATAGGCCTGCTTGTAGTCCTCCGGCTTGAGCTCCGATTTCGGCCGCTGCCATAGCGCGCTGGCCGAATTGATCTGGCGCGGCTCGCCCTCCTCCGGCACCAGTTCGATCGGAAACTGGATGTTGTCGGACCAGGCGCGGACGACACGTTCGATCTCGTAGGTCTCGAGATATTTTGATGCCTCTTTCTTCAGGTGCAGGACGATCTCGGTGCCGCGGGTGACGCGCGTGGCGTCTTCATCGCTGGCTTGAGCGATTTCGAATCCGCTGCCGCCGGAGGACGACCAGACGAAGACCTGATCGGAACCGGCACGGCGGCTGGTAACGACAATGCGCTCGGCAACCATGAACGCTGCATAGAAGCCGACGCCGAACTGGCCGATCAGGTTGGCGCCGTCTTTGGCCTCGGTGAGGCGCGAAAGAAACGACTTTGTGCCGGAGCGCGCGATGGTGCCGAGATTGTCGATCAGCTCCTGCCGGTCCATGCCGATGCCGCTGTCGACGACGCTAAGCGTATTGGCCTTCTTGTCCGGCGCGATACGGATCTTGGGCGGCGCGCCGTCGGCAATCAGCTCGGGCGCCGATATCGCCTCATAGCGCAGCTTGTCGCAGGCGTCAGATGCATTCGAGATCAGCTCGCGCAGGAAGATTTCGGTCTCCGAATAGACCGAGTGCACCATCAGGTTCAGAAGCTCGGCGACCTCGGCCTGGAACGGCTGGGATTCGGGGGCAGTGGTGGTCGTCATACGGGGCTCGCAATGCAAACAGGGCAGGACGGGAAGCCCTGATATAACGATGCCATCTGGGGTGGCAAGATTTGCGACGACGCGCCAAAAGCCTGTTTGCCCCCTTACCGCTCGACGAACGCGCGCTGGAACTGATCCAGAATCGGCTTGAAAAGGTAGCTGAGCATGGTCCGGCTGCCGGTCTGCATGAATACTTCCGCAGGCATGCCCGAGACGAGCTGCAGCCCGGCGAGCAGCCGGCGCTCCTCTTCCGGCAGCATGATCCGGACCGTGAAATAGGATGTGCCGGTCTGCTGGTCGCGGGTGGTGTCGGGCGAGACGTACGACACCTGACCGATCAATTGCGGCGTCACCCGCTGGTTGAAGGCCGAGAACCGAACGAAAGCCTGCTGGCCCTTGCGCACCTGATCGATATCGTTCGGCTGCAACCGCGCCTCAATCTGCAGATCGTCCGAATCAGGCACCACCTCCATGATGGTGTCGCCGGGGCGAATGACGCCGCCGATGGTGTGCGCGTTGAGCTGATGGATCACGCCCGACGTCGGCGCGCGCATCTCGATGCGCTCGAGCACGTCGCGCGCGGCGACGGCGCGCTCGCTGAGTTCGGCTTCCTTGCCTTGCGCCTCGCCGAGCTCCTTGACGACTTCCGTCCGTACGTCCTGGTCGAGCCTGACCATCTGAAGCTTCGCCTCGTCAACCTTGGTTTTGGTCTCGGCGATCGTGGAGAGCAACTGGCCGCGTTCTCCTTCGATTCTGGCACTCTCGCGCTGCAAGGCCGTGAGCCGCGCGATCGGCACGAGACGCTTGTCGAAGAGCTCCTGCACTCCCGTGAGCTCACCGGTGATCAGTTCCAGTTGCTTGGCCTTGGACGCGACCTGCGCTTCGAGGCCGACGATCTCTTCGCCAAGCTGCGACACCTTGCTCTGCAACAGCTCCCTTTGGCTCTCGCGTGCGGTCACCCGAGCCCTGAACAGCGAGGCTTCGGAGGCCAGCACTGTCTTGACGTTGCCGTCGTCCAGCCGGGTCGATAGTTCGGGCGGTATTGCCGGTTTGGGCAGACCGTCGCGCTCGGCGACCAGCCGCGAGATTTTCGCCCGCACCTCATCGAGCTGCTTGCTCACGACCTGAAGGCTGGCCTGCGCCTGCGTCGAGTCCAGCCGCAGCAAGAGATCGCCGGCGTTGACCCGCATGCCATTATTGACCGCGATCTGTGCGACCACACCGCCGGTCGGATGCTGGATGGTCTTGACGTTGGACTGCACCACCAGATTACCCGGCACCACGACGGCGCCCGACAAGGGCGCGAACGCCATCCACCCGCCTGCCAGCCCGCCGACGACCAGCAGCACCCGCAGCCCGGTGCGCAACTCGTTCTCGTAGGCGCGCGCCGCCCGCAGCACGATGCTCTCGCCGGGCGCCACATCCGCCGATGCATCGCGATTGGCAAGGAATGCAACGCCTGCGGTCACGCCGTTGCGGACCACCCGCGTCACCGAACGCTCGCGCGGCACGGCGCCCGCAGGGGCCGGCGGCGCCAATTGGGGAGCCTCGATGCGAGGCGGCTCCCGCCGGTCGTTGATCTGCAAAAGCTCCGGTCTCGACCTCGGCATGTTCATGAGCGACGGATCGTCCGGCGCGATGATCGGACCGCGCGCCTGCCGTTCCTTCGGCCCCGAATTGGCCGCCCGGCCGCGGGGCTAGCCGTCCGTGGCGGCGGCATAAACTGCGGCTCACGCGCAGCGCGTCCACTGCGCGCCGGCGGCGGCTCGGCATCGAGGCTGTCGGACTGCGATCCAAAAGGGCCGAGCCACGCATCGAGCACGCGACTCATCTTGCCCTTTTTCCGCCGCTTCGGCCGGGCCGGACGCCGCGCGCCCTGACGTGGTTCGTCATTCGCCGGACGACGAAGCGGCGGCCGCTGCTGCTGCTGATTGTCCTGTTCGAATGCCTGCCGCAATCGCTGCAGTTCGAGAATCAGCGCCTGGCCTTGCGGCGCAGCGGCCTCGGCATCCGTTCCTTCGAACCGGCTCCGCACCACTCTTTCGTCGGCATGGACGTGATCAAAATTCTTCATGACGAAACACTCTCGGCAAGTGATGCGCGCTGCTCTGCCTTGGCCTGCGGCGCGGGCTGCGGCGGCGCGCCCTTGCCGTTGGCGTTGCGAACGCGCGCGAATACCTCTTCGCTCGGGCCGAACGCGATCGCCTTGCCCTCATAGAGCACCATCGTCATATCAAGCGCGGAAAGCGCGCTCGGGCGGTGCGAGATGACGACGACGATGGATTTGTTCTGGCGCATGATGGCGATGGCGCGGGTCAAGGCGTTCTCACCGTCGGCATCCAGATTGGCGTTGGGCTCGTCGAGAACGATCAGAAACGGATCGCCGAATACCGCTCGCGCCAGGCCAACGCGCTGCTTCTGTCCGGCCGACAGCGAGATGCCGCCCGCCCCTATTCGCGTCGCATAACCTTCCGGCAGGCGCAGGATGATGTCATGGACGCCGGCGATCTGGGCAGCCTTGAGGATGGCGTCGGAAGTTGCGTGTTCGTCGAAACGGCAGATGTTCTCCGCTACCGTGCCGTCAAACAAGCCGACGTCCTGCGGCAGATAGCCGATGTGCCGGCCGAGATCCTCGTTGCGCCATTGATCGAGGGAGGCGCCGTCAAGCCGCACCGCGCCGCGATGCGCCGGCCAGATTCCGACCAACGCCTTGGAAAGCGAGGTCTTGCCCGACGCGCTGGCGCCGA
Source organism: Bradyrhizobium sp. RDI18 (assembly GCF_043203335.1). Lineage (NCBI taxonomy): Bacteria > Pseudomonadati > Pseudomonadota > Alphaproteobacteria > Hyphomicrobiales > Nitrobacteraceae > Bradyrhizobium > Bradyrhizobium sp. RDI18. The sequence continues at coordinate 4,203,554 of NZ_JBICRN010000008.1, forward strand.
GCAGCGCCAGCCCCGCGCCGGCCTTGAGCGAAAACGTAACGCCAGACACGATCGGCATGTCGAAACCAGGCGCCGCCACCGCGAGGTTCTGCACGGACAATTCGCGGCAGGGACGTGGCAGCATGACCGGCGGCGCCGGAGGCGGTGCGGTCGCCTTGCATATGTCGCGCAGACGGGCGAGGCCCTGGCGGGCGGCGGCCAATTGCTTCCAGGTGCCGAGCGCGATTTCAACCGGTGCGAGCGCGCGCCCCATCAGGATTGAAGACGCGATCATGACGCCACCCGACGCCTTGTCGACCACGACGAGATAGGCGCCGATACCGAGCATTCCCGATTGCAGAATGTAGCGCAGCACCTTCGCGGCCGAGCCGAGATTGGCATAGACGTCGGTGGCGCGGATGTTTTCCTGCAGGTAGCGCTCGTTGGCCTGCGACCAGCGCGCCGTCAAGCGGTCCGTCATGCCGAGCGCGCGGACGATTTCCGCGTTGCGCTGCGTCGCATCCGCCAGTACCTGGCGCTGCGCGTTCATGTCCATCGCCGCCTTGGCCGAATTGCGCGAGATCCGCTCGGTCAGCAAGGTCATCGCAATGATCGCCGCAGTACCCAGCAGCGCCGTGAAGCCGATCGCGGGGTGAAACAGAAACAGCCCGATCAGAAAGACCGGGATCCACGGCATGTCCAGGAATGCCGTCGGCCCCATGCCCGACATGAAGGTGCGCACCTGGTCGAGATCGCGCAGCGGCTGCTGCATCAGGACCGGCTTGACGCCGCGCAGCGGCAAGGCGGCGAGCGCCGAATGGATTGCGCCTTGCAGGCCGGCATCGAACAGCGTTGCGACCCGGCACAGCATCCGCGACCGCATCGCGTCGAAATATCCCTGCACCAGATAGGCGAACAGCACCATCAGGGATAGGCCGAACAGGGTCGCGAGGTTACGGCTCGGAATCACCCGATCGTACACCTGCAACATATAGAGTGGGCCCGACAGCATCAGGATGTTGATGACGCCGCTGAATACGGCGACGCCGATCATGCGGCGCGCACTGGCGCGCAACGCATTCGTGACGGGATCGTCGCCGGCCAGCGTCGAACGCAGGCCCGACACTGCGCGGAGCGCCGACGCTGCCCGCGCTCGGTCCTGCGTCTGACCCTGAGCGATACTCATTGAACTGCCCTACGACCCGCTCGATCGGGTCTCCCTGCAGGTCTCCTTGACGCGCGATGCGGACCATTTTTCGGCAGGAATGCGACGAATGCCGATTGTTCAAGTTCGCCCGTGGGTAGAACGGTGGCAAACGCTCGGTTGTTGCCGCAACGGCGTGCACACCTCCGGCCAAGACGCCGGCACCGAAAACCCGGCGCACCAGACAAGGGCAGCGATGCCTTCTCGCGCGCGCTTCATTCGCCGTTTTCGCGCATGGCGTGCGTCATGGATTCGTCCGTCTATCACCTTGCTTCGGCGCTCATTGGTCGCTGTGTCGGCCGAATGACGCCATGAAGCTAAATGATCCTTCACCATGCGCGACGTCCCGCCCCCTGGCGGATGGCCGCGCCTACGCGTCAATGGATTCGACTGGACAGCAGGGGACGAACAATGGCTCGCTTGGCTCACGGGGATCAGCCCGACGCTGATCTCGATCTTCCGATCGATGAAGTCGCCAGCCCGCCAGTCGCTCCGGCTTCCCCGTCCACGACACCGCTCGAAGAACCGCCGCTGGCCAGCCAAACGACGTCACGGCCTGTCGGTTCGAATTTCTCCGACCTCGGCTCAACCTTCAACGGCACGGCTCGCGCGCCGGTGGATGCCCCGCAGCAAAGCGCGTTCGGCAACGGTGCCCAAGCAGCCGGCAGCATTGCACACCACACCAACGATCTCACCGCCATGCAGAACAATCTGCTGGCCGAGCTCAATACAGGCCAGTTTTCCGGCGCCGCGCTCGGCCATGTTCAGGCGATCCTGTCCGACATCACCAGCGCCATTTCGGCGGCCAACGCCTCGGTGAGCGCGGCAGGCTCGTTCGGCAACGCCGCTGGCGCAGAACAAGCGCTTCGCGTCAGCCAACTCAGCGTCATCAATGCCGTCAGTACCGATCCCGTGCTGGCTAATCCGGCGCCGCCCGCGCCGCTGCCCACTGCCCCCGCCGCCACGGCGCCTCACAATCTCGCGGAGATCGGCGCGATCTTCGACGACGTGGCCAGTCAGATCCTTGGCGGGGTCAATGACGGTAACCGGGCGCAGATCACCGACGACATCAATGCTGTGATATCGGACATGCAGGCGCTGATGACCGCCAACCCGGAACTGTTCGACGGGCTGACCGGCGTCCATGCCGATGAGATCGTGCAGCAACTCCAACTCGAGCTCGTCTATATCAACGACCCCGGGATAAGCCCCACGGCGGCACAGGCCAGCGTCGACAACATCATCGACATCATCGACATCATCCAGAGCGATGCCAATCTGGCTGATATGGCAACGCAAGACGGCATCGGCGACCTTTCGCCGCTTCCGGATGACACCTCGCCGGCTCCGAAATATCTCGACAATGATGTGCAGACGGCGTTCCTGGCCAATTTCATTGCGCAGTCCAATTCGCTTGGAAAGCAAGCCGTCGACCTCGTGGGAAGCCAAGACAGCGAGGCGATCGCCGCGCTGATCGGCGATCTCAGGGCCTTCGAGAAGGGCGTCACCGATTTCGACGCGGACCTGGGCGGCATCCTCGGCGCCGAGATTGCCGCGATGATCAAGGGATTGCAGACCGGCAACGCGACGCTGGTCGTCGCTGCCGCGGACCAGATGCACGGCAATGCGGCCGATGCCGGCGGCAACAATATCCCTGTTACCGGCGGCACCTACAATCCGGACGGCTTGACGGTCGCCGAGGTGCTGGGGACGCCGGTCGCCGAAACGCCGGCGATGGCCGCGGCGGCTAGCCTGGACGTGCAACAAGTCGCAGCCCCCACCATCAGCGAGCCGGTGATTGTTGCGACTGCCGACGTGGAGATCTGGGGCGCGGACCAAGCCAATTCGGACATGCCCGAATTGGCACATCATTTACATCATATGTGGGGATAGCGGCGCGCAGCGCGACCTCCAGCGACCCGACACGTCGGGAACGCTGGAGGCCGATACATCAAACAAGAAGCGCGTTCGCCGATCCGGCTCACGCGGCGGGCGCAAAAGAGCTCTTCACCGGCCAATGCCCGCAAAGAACGATCTTGGACGATGGCCTCACCGACGGCTTTGAGGACCATTGCTAGTACGGCAGCGACATCGGCGGTTGGCGGGATCGGCGCCGACAGTTGCTGTTCGGTAAGTGAAGTAGCGGGGCGTATGTGTGCGGCAGCGTAAGACGGACTATGGGACCATCATTCTACACTGGACGTTCGTGGCCGCATTCGCCGTTGCGCTCGTCACCGGCTTACGCATTGCGACGGAATCGCCCGACCGCACCTGGATCAACTGGTTCGACGCCGTGCTGCCGCGCGACAGCGTATGGATCGCGCATATGCAGGCGGCCGTCGTCCTGGCCGCCGTGGCGATCGGCTACGTCGTCTACATGCTCCGCTCCGGCCTTGGACGCCGCGTTCAGCTCGACAAGGTTCGCCTGCGCGGATTGTTCGGCCGCGGACAGGCCAGGTTGAGCGCCGTGATTGCCCTGATGTACTGGATTTTCTTCGTCGCGATGTTCGGTTTGCTGGTCAGCGGCGGCGCGCTCTATTTCGGCTTCTACTCCGGCTACGACGTGGCGATGCTGCATTGGGTGGGGACCTGGGTGATCCTCGCCTTTGTCGCCCTTCATGTCCTGACCCAATACAAAAGCGGCGGCATCTCGCAACTACTGCGCATCTTTCGTCCCGCCCCGCTGCCGGCGCCGCCGCCGCGGCTCGATGCGGTCGAGCTCTTAGGACTGCTGGCCGAGCGATCGGCGCGCCCGCTGGAATCCGAAGACCCACCGCCCGAGGTTTCATCGCATTCACTGCAGCCCCGCGCAGAGGCGCGCCACGATCGGACGCGTGAGCCGGATCCGGCGCCGCGATCCCATGCCGGGCCTTCGAGATCGCGAAACCCGACGCTACAGGCCAATCCGTTCCTCGTGGCGGCCGCTGCTGCGATCACCGGCGCTTCGCTCCTCGTGGCTACCGATCGGCTGGCGGTGGATAGTGTTCAGATTCGCCGCATCAATTCCGCCGACGCGCCGGTCCTCGACGGCGACACCTCCGATCGGGCCTGGCGCGGCGTCAGGCCGTTCTCGCTATTGACCGGAGAAGGTGGAAATTTCGACGGCAAGGGCGAAACCAGAATCGGAATTCGCGCGGTGCATGACGGCACCTATGCCTATTTCCTCTTCACCTGGGAGGATTCGACGCGCTCGCTAAAGCACCTGCCGCTCGTCAAGCAGGCCGATGGATGGCACCTGCTTCATGCCGGCTTTCAGCTTGGTGACGAGCATCAGTACAACGAAGACAAGTTTTCGGTGCTGCTGACCACGTCGGATGTCACGCTGGCGGGCGGGCGAACCTTTCATCCCGGGCCGCAGCCGGTCGCCGGCGCGCCGGCCACCATGAGCGGCCGCGGACTGCATTACACGGCATCCGGCTATGCCGATGTCTGGCAGTGGAAGGCCACGAGCGGCGCGACCGGATGGATGGACGATACGCATTTCGGGCCGCCGCTCGACCCGACCCCGATGCAGGCGGCAAACGTCGTTCCGTACAAGGGCGGCTTCGCGCCCGACCCGGGCACGGCAAACTACCGGGACAATTTCACCGTCGAGGCCGACACGTCAGGCGGTCCGCGCCGCAGCCGGCTGATCGCTCCGCTGCGCCTTCCCAAAGTCGTCGCCGACACGACGACCGCGATGGGAGATATCGACCTCGATCCCAATCACGGCGAAAGCGACGGCGCGCGATGGTTCATGACCGAGCAGGATTCCGTGCCGTATTCGACCAACGTCGACGCCCGCATCCCAACGGGGACCGTGATTCCGGGCGTCATACTGGACGGCGAATTTTCAGGCGACCGCGCCGACATCAGAAGCGCAGCCCGCTGGGCTTCCGGCCACTGGGCGATCGAGGTGAAGCGTCGGCTCGACACCACAAGCCAATTCGACGTGCCGATCAAGACCGGCATCTTCATGCGGGTCGCCGCTTTCGACCACAGCCAGATCAGACATACACGGCACGTCCGTCCTATTCGTATCGAGGTGGAATAAATGTCAAGGATTTGCAAAGTCACTGTTAACAACGAGCCGCATTTGGCCAATCGCGGCGAGCTTCTGCTCGACTGGGCGTTGATGAATGGGGTCGATCTTCCGCATGATTGCCGTTCCGGGATTTGCGGCGCCTGCCGCGTACGGCTCGTCGACGGCCAGGTATTCGGCGGCCATAGCCGGGGCGACGACATGATCCATGCCTGCCAGGCCAGAATCGTTTCCGATCTCGAAATTGCGATCGAGGCGGCTCCCGAGCCGGTGGCACTGTCGGCGGAAGTGGCGCAGACCGTTCAACTCGCGCCCGACGTGGTGGGTGTCGACATCGAGCTGCCGAAGCCCCTCGATTATCTCCCCGGCCAGTACTCCAAGCTGCAGTTTCAGGGATTCCCGGCAAGGTCCTACAGCCCGACCTATCCGCTCGAAGGCCGGCCCCACGATCGCATCCTGCACTTTCACATCCGAAAGGTCGCGGACGGGCTGGTATCCTCGGCACTCGGCCAGGACATCCGCGCCGGACATCGTGTCAAGCTGACAGGGCCGTACGGCCGCGCCTTCTTCAGGCAGGGCCATTCGGGCCGCATCGTTCTCGTCGCCAGCGGCACCGGTTTCGCCCCTATGTGGTCGGTCGCGGTCGCCGCGATCATGGAGCAGCCGCAGCGCGAAATGGTCTTCGTGGTGGCGGCCCGGAGCATCCGTTCGCTCTACATGCACGCGGCGCTGTGCCGGCTGGCCCTGTTTCCCAACGTCACGCTGATTCCGACGGTATCGGAGCCGCAAAATATCTCGCATGCCGTTCGCAGCGGTCGGCCGACCGATCATTTGCCAAAACTCACGCCTGATGACGTGGTCTACACCGCGGGCGCGCCGGCAATGACCGATGCAGTGGCGCGGATTGCGAAGGCTGCGGGCGCCCGATGCTACACCGATCCCTTCGTGCAGGAGCCGCGGACGGTGGAGCAGGCCGGCCTGATGTCGCGTCTCACCGGCTGGCTCAGCGAACCGAAGAGCGCCATCCCGTTGCAGCCGGCGCAAAGGGCGGCGCCGATGCCCCCGTAGCGTGTCCGCGGTTGGCGCGGGTAACCGCTAGCCGGCCGCGGGATTGCCGTCGCTTTCAGCCGGAGATCGCTGCGATATATCGCTGAACGGACATTTCGAACGCCGTCTTGGCATTGCCTTCGATGTTGCGGCCCCACCATGCCCCATAGATGCGGTCGAACGCCAACGGCTCGACTGCGCGTGCGATCCGGCGCACGGCTGCGGCATTGAGCGGGATGTAGTTCGGATAGCTGTACATGAAGCTGAGCGAGTGGCGGTCCATCGCCACCATCGCCACGTCCCCGGTGAGCAATGCGCCCTGCCCTTGTGCGCCGGCGCGCCAATGCATCACCGTGGCACCGGCAAAATGTCCGCCGGTCCGCACCAACAGAATATCGTCCGAAAGCCGATGGCTGTCGCCGGTCCACGGCACGATGGCCGGATGCGGCCGCGTGACGAAGGCGCGGTCGTCGCCATGCAAATAGACGGGCACGCCGCCGAACGCCTCGCTCCAGTCGGCGACCGCGCCATAGTAATGCGGGTGCGAAACGGCAATCGCCTTCAGACCGCCGAGCGAGCGGACGTAATCGATGGCCTCGCCGGTCGCCAGCGGCACGCAATCCCACATCACGCAGCCATCCGCTTCGCGCACGAGTAGCGCGCGCTGTCCGATCGCAAAACTCGGCTTGAGCCCGATGCCGGGAATGCCGAGATCGTCACGCCAGACCAGCTTGTGATGCTGTGCCAGCTTCTCGCGGGTGAGCCACGCCTGTCCCTTCCAGTTCACATATTGCCGCTCGTCCTCGCAGACCGGGCACGCGGCCGGCGGCGCAGTACTTTCGGGAAACTGGGCGCCACATTGTTCGCAGGTCCATAGCGGCATCGGCATCACTCCTGTTGGAAGGAGTGGTAACGCATAGCGGCACGGCTGGCCAATGCGAGGCGCGGATCAACAATTAGTAACCGATCGCCGCGCCATCGCTGCGCGGATCGGAACCGCCGCTCAGCACGCCGTTCCGCCGGTCGATGGTAATGCCATGCGCATGGCCTGCCATTTCGTTCCAGGCGTCCCAGCGGTTGATGGTGTGACCGCGCTGTGCGAGCGCATCGATCGTATCTGTAGGGAACCGTCCCTCGATATGCAGCGTGTCGCGCGCCTCGCCGAGCGCGAAGCGGCCGGACAGAAATCGCGGCATCTCGATCGCTTCCTGGATGTCGAGACCGAAATCGACCATGGCGGAATAAAGCTGGAGCTGGATCTGCGGCTGGCCATCCGCGCCCATACAGCCGAGCACGCTCCAGAGCTTGCCGTCGCGTTTGGCCATCGAGGCGATCAGCGTATGCAGCGGGACCTTGCCGGGCTCGAGGCGATTGGGATGATTGCGGTCCAGCGTGAAATACGCGCCGCGATTTTGCAGGATGACGCCAGTGCTTCCCGCGACCACACAGGCGCCGAACGCGCCATACAGGCTTTGAATCAGCGACGCTGCGTTGCCGTCACGATCGACAGCGGCGACATAGACCGTGTCGCCGGCGAGGCTGCCGAAGGACGGCACCATGTCCCATTTCAATGCCGACCTCCCGTCGATCAGCCGGCCGCGCAGGTGCGCGTATGCCTTCGATATCAGCCGCTCGACCGGCACCTCGACAAAGGAAGGATCGGCGAGCATCTGATCGCGGTCGTGATAGGCAATCTGCTTGGCCTGCACCATAAGATGCAGATGATCGGCCCCGAGGAAATCCTTTCGATGCAGTTCGTGCGGCTCGAGGAGGTTGAGCATCTCGAGCACGGTAAAGCCCTGCGTCGGCGGCGGCGTGTTGAAGACGGTGACGTCGCGGTAGCGGCCAGCAAGCGGCTCGCCCCAGATCGCCATTTGCCGGCCGAAATCGGCCAGCCGAAACAGGCCGCCTTTCTCCGAAAAGCGCGCCATCTCAGCCGCGACATCCCCTTGATAAAAGCCCGACCATCCACCATCCGCGATCGATTGAAGCGTGCGGGCAAGGTTTGCATTGGTGAGCTTTGCGCCTGGCCGCGCTGCCGCCCCTTGCGGAAAGAACAGCGCGGCGGCCTCGCGATCTCCAAGCAGATCATCGCGCATCATCTCGATGAAGCTTGCAAGGCGGCCGGTGACCGGAAAGCCGTCGCGAGCATAGCCGATGGCGCTCTCGAGCACGCGCCGCAGAGGCAATCGCCCATGGACATTGTGCGCCTCGATCCAGCTCGCCACGGCGCCCGGCACCGTGAGCGTCGCCGGCACGATTCCCCGCAGCGGGATTTCCTTCAACCCTCGCTGCTCGATCGACGAAAGCGTAGCAGCGGCTGCCGCCTTGCCGCCGCCACTGAGGTAGCGGATCTCGCCGCTGGCGCCGTCGTGAACGAGCCAGAACGCGTCCCCGCCGATACCGGTCATGTGCGGATAGACAACAGCGAGCACCGCGCTCGTCGCAATCGCGGCATCGATGGCGGAGCCGCCGGCGCGGAGCACGTCAATGCCGGCCGTGGATGCCAGCGAATGCGGCGACGTCACCATGCCGTTCGACGCAAGCGTCACCGGTCGGCCGGTCCGAATGTCCAATTCAAGCCTCCGAATATGCCGAGCCGTCAGACGGCGGTCACGCGCGAATTCGCCCGGTCATGCATGGTCAGTCTCCTTGCTTGAGGAAAAAGAGCGAACCTGCGGACGTCAGCCGCAGCATGAACCCTTGTCACGGTTGTCCCGGCTGGCAGCGTTCCGGTCGGGCGGCAGGTCCATCGCCGGGTTCTCCGCAAAGAAGCCGTTCGGCTTCAGCGTGAAGCCGACATATTCGACCGGCATCACCGGAAAATCCTCAGGTCTGCAGACATGCATCGCCCCAAAACTGTGCCAGACCACGATATCCTGGTTTTCGATGGTGCGGTTCTGGGCGACATACTTCGGCAGACCGTCGCCGCCGGCATGCTGGTTCGGAAACTCGCCGCTCGCGTAGCGCTCGTCGGGCGCATAGCGCGTCACCCAGACGTGCTTGGTTGCAAATCCGCCGCGCGAGGTCATGTAACAGCCCTCCTGCGCCAGCATCGCGGGCGCACTGTGCGCTATCAGCTTGTACGATGTCGGACCGCCGACGCTATTCGTTCTGTTGGGGTTGCTGATCTTCCAGTACCGCCCGGTCCGCCCGTCGGCTTCTCGGGCCGCGTCGCGCTCGCGCGAGAGCGTTCGGGCCGTGACATCGAACACGTTGCCGTATGGGTTGTCCGTACCCCACGGTCGCGGGCGGAACTCGTGCTCGGTTACGGTGTTGCCTTCGCCGTCGAGCATCATGTGCAGGCGGGCATTGAAGAAGTGCTGATGGGTTGGGCCGCCGAGACTCTCGGCGACCATGCCGCCCCACGGGTAGTCCTTGCCTGCCGCGATCGCGGCAGTCTGGATGATGCCGGTCAGTTTGACTTCGAGCTGGATCGTGCCGTCCTGATAAAAGTACCAGAAGAAGCCGTAGTCGTAGTTTCCGACTGTGGTGAAGAAGGAGATGACGAGGCGGCGCGATCGGCGGACCTCAAACGTCTCGTTGCGGAACTCATAATGCTTCCAGAGGATTCCGTAGTCCTCTTCATGCAGGCAGATCGCGTTCTTCATGATGCTGGGCTCGCCGTAATCGTCGGCGACCGGCACATCGAAATAATTGATATGGCCGAGGCAGTCGCAGCCGAGTTCGAGCGCGTTGGCGAGCTTGCCCAATCCATACTCGCCGGCATCGAAGGCGCATTTCCAGAAATGGTTCGCGGTCGGATCGGCATAGGGCACGATCATGTCGGTGACGCTGGCTCGATAAATGATCGGCCGTTCGCGCGCACCGTCGCGGAAGGAGATCTGGTGCAGCACGAGGCCCTCGCGCGCGGTCCAGCCGACGCGGAACGACCAGTTTTGCCAACTGACCTTCCAGCCCTCGACCGTAAAGCTCGGGCCGTCCTTCTGCACGATGTCGAGCGGCTTGACGTCCTTGCGCGTTTGCGGGATCGACGCCCGGTCGTAGTTGCGCGACTTTTTCGGGATCGGAATAATGTCGGGCTCGTCGACTAGATGGACGATCCTGTTCTCGATCAGGTCAACCAGCGCGACCACGCCCTCGATCGGATGCGCATAGCCGTTGTCCTTAAGATCCCTACGCCAGTAGGACACGGCGCTGACCAGCCTGCGGCCCTTCTCCACCTCGCGGTCGAAATAGCCGGCCGAGAACGGATCGACCTGAACCAGCTCGATGTCCTTGTCATCGAGACCGCGCCGCTTCATCGCGCGCCGCCAGTCCGCATCGGCCTTGACGATGTCGCCGACCTTGAACACCTCCTCGATGGTAATCGGCGGCTGGCCGTAAGGATGGGCCTTGGTCGAATACTCCTGCCACGCGATCACGGACTTTGATTCAAGGTCCACGGTGGCGACATGCGTCGCGCCGGTCTTGCAGTCGAACAGGGTAGCGGCGGCCCGCCGTGGCAGCACAACGCCCGGCTTCCAGCCGAGGACGTCGGACTTGGCGGGCTCTTCGAGTTGCACATGGGTAAATCGCGCATGGGGCCCGAGTCTCTTCTCTTTCTTCAATATTTCGGACGCCAGTGCGACTTCGGCCTCGCTGAGCGGGTCGAGCGGATGATCGGCATCTGTGCCGACGACGGATGGCTTTGTAGGTATCATATCGGACCGAGTTCCCATGGACTGGTCGCAGGTTACGGCGGTCCGAGCGGTGCGTCTTGAATGAACCTGCCACGTCCGGCGCTGGTTCGGCCCTTGCCAGAGCCACCAATCCTGCGCGACGCTGGGGTTCATCAACCGGATGTCGTCACGCGATGCCGATCAGCGTCTCCACCGATCCGATCCGTCCGACGGAGCGTCAGGCCTTCTGGACTGAGGCGATCTGCCGGTCTTTCGCCAATATCGAGACCAAGCCGCTCGGCTCCACCGTCGTCAGCGGCCACTTCGAGTTCGTCGAGATCGGCGATGCCAAGCTCGTGCGCTTCGACAGCAGTCCGCAATGCTACACCCGCGATGCCAGGCTGGTGAGCCGGGCCGGCTCGGACGAATTCATGTTCGATTTTCAGCGGCGCGGGCGCAGCGCGATGATGCAAGCCGGCAACGAGGGCACGATCGATCCGGGATATGGCGTGCTCTATGACGCGCGGCGTCCGTTCGAGGACCGGCTATTCGGCCCCGAACAGCGCGCGGAACTGCTGATCGCAACCGTCCCCGCCGCGCCGCTGTTGCGGTCCATTCCCAGCGCGGAGCGATTATGCGCCAAGCCTGTGCCGCTATCCGGGACTGTTGCGCGTTCGATTGCCGCGATGGTTCGCAACGCGATTTCCTTGCCCGATACGCCGGGGCGACAGGAGGAGCCAGACATCGTCGCCTTCCTGTCGGCTCTGCTGCGTCTTGCCGCAGGCGCCAGTCATCAACTCAGCCGTCCCAACCTGTTTTGCCTGATCGATACCTATCTGAGGGCCAATATCGCCGCTGTCCGGCCAGTGCCGGCGCTCGCCGCCGAATTCGGCATCTCGGAGCGGACCTTCCATCGCATCTTCTCCGACCGCGACACCACGTTCGAACGACATGTCCTTCATCTGCGGGTCGAGCTGTTGCGCAACCTGCTGCGGCAGGCTTCGCTGGCCAACATTTCGATCGCAAGATTGGCGCATCAGTGCGGGTTTGCCGATGCCGCTCATGCTGCACGCGCGTTCAAGAACAAGCATGGCATCACGCCGCGGGACTTTCGCGCAAGCGTCCTGGTTCGGTTCTAGGATGCGGCTATCGCCTGGCTAGTTTCGTGGTAGCTGCGATACCAGGCCGCAAACCGCTGGATGCCGTCCTCGATCGGGGTTGCCGGGCGAAAGCCGACGTCGCGCACGAGGTCATCGACATCGGCATAGGTGGTCGGCACGTCGCCCGGCTGCATCGGCAGCAGTTCCTTGTTGGCTTTGCGGCCCAGCTCCCGCTCGAGGATATCGAGTACGAGCATCAATTCCTGCGGCTTGTTGTTGCCGACATTGTAGATGCGCCAAGGGGCGATGCTCGATCCCGGGTCCTGAATTCCTTCCAGCCCGGGCCCGGGCTGCCCGACCTGCGGCGCGCGATCGATCAGGCGGACCAGAGCCTCTGTCACGTCGTCGATATAGGTGAAGTCGCGAAGCATCCGCCCGCCATTGAACAGCTTGACCGGATTGCCGCGGACGATCGCGTCCGCAAACACGAACAGCGCCATGTCGGGCCGATACCACGGGCCGTACACCGTGAAGAAGCGCAAGCCGGTGCACGGAATTCCGTAAAGGTGGCTGTACGAATGAGCCATCAATTCGTTGGCCTTCTTGCTCGCGGCATAAAGGCTGATCGGGTGATCGACATTGTCATGCACCGAGAAGGGCAACTTCCTGTTGGCCCCGTACACGGACGATGAGGATGCGAACAGCAAATGACGGCAGCCATGGTGCCGGCATCCTTCCAGGACATTGGTGAAGCCGACCAGATTGGCGTCGACATAAGCGTGCGGATCCTGCAGCGAGTAGCGCACACCTGCTTGCGCGGCCAGATGGATGACGACGGGAAACCGATGGCGCGCGAACAGCGCCGGTATCGCGACGCGATCCGCCACGTCCAGCTCTTCAAACTGAAAACGCGAATCGTTGCGCAGGATCGCGAGCCGGGCCGCCTTCAGTTGCGGATCGTAGTATGAATTGAGGTTGTCGAGCCCGACCACGCGATGGCCCGACTGCAGCAAGCGTTGCGCCACGTGAAATCCGATGAAGCCCGCGGCTCCCGTTACCAGAATTGCTTGATCCGGCATCATGCGTGCATCCTCCACCAGCCGATGTCATGACGGCTCATGCTTGTCAGTACGCCACCGATTTCGGCCGCCCCACGCCGCAGTACAGAAAGCCGTTCCGCCTCACCTCCTCCGGAGAGTAGATGTTGCGCAGATCGACAATGACGGGACAGGCCATGATGGTGGACAATTCCTTGAGATCCAGCGCCCGGAACTGCTCCCATTCCGTGACGATGACGAGCGCGTGGCATCCTTTCGCACAACGATAGGCGCTGTCGCAGAAGGTAACGTTCTCGAACACCTTCTTCGCCTGCTCCATGCCGACGGGATCGAAAACACGCACCTCGGCTCCCATGTCCTGCAGCGCGGTGATCAGCGGAATCGACGGCGCATCGCGCATATCGTCGGTATCCGGCTTGAACGTTACGCCGAGCACCGCAATGGATTTGCCCCGGATGTTGCCGCCGAACGCATTCGCGACCTTGCGCGCCATCGCCCGCTTGCGCTGGTCGTTGACGGCGACCACCGTTTCGACGATGCGCACCGGCGCTTCATTGTCCTGGCCGGTCTTGATCAGCGCCATCGCGTCCTTTGGAAAGCAGGAGCCGCCGAAGCCTGGCCCCGCATGCAGGAATTTCTGGCCGATCCGGTTGTCGAGGCCGATCCCGCGCGCGACTTCCTGCACATTGGCGCCGACCTTCTCGGCGAGATCGGCAATCTCGTTGATGAAGGCGATCTTGGTAGCGAGAAAGGAGTTGGCGGCGTATTTCGTCAACTCGGCGGTGCGACGATCGGTATAGAGGATTGGGGACGCGTTGAGGTGAAGCGGCCGGTACACCTCGGCCATCACGCTGCGGGCGCGCGCGTCGTCCGTTCCGATCACGATCCGGTCGGGATGCTTGAAGTCGCGGATCGCCGCCCCTTCGCGCAGGAATTCGGGATTGGAAACGACAGCAACTTTGGCGGTGGGATTTTCTTCGCGGATGATGCGCTCGACCTCGTCGCCGGTCCCGACCGGGACTGTCGACTTGGTGACTACCACCGCCTGGTCGGGAAGCACGCCGGCAATCTCGCGCGCCGCCGCATAGACATAGGAAAGATCGGCATGGCCATCGCCGCGGCGTGACGGCGTGCCGACCGCGATGAACACCGCTTCCGCACCGCTGACGGCCGATTTCAGATCGCTCGAGAATGAAAGGCGGCCTTGGCCAACGTTTCGCGCCACCAGTTCGGCCAATCCAGGTTCGTGGATCGGCATCTCCCCGTTGTTGAGGCTCGCAACCTTCTCCGCATTGCTGTCGATACAGACGACCTGATGGCCAAAATCGGAAAAGCACGCCCCTGACACCAGCCCGACATAGCCGGCGCCAATCATCGCTATATGCATTACGGTTCCTGTCTGAAAAGCCGCGCGGCCCAAAGGCCGCGCCGGCGGGAAGGCGATGAAACGACGAGCTAGCTGCTCAATATCGATTCGCCGTCGAGATGACGGGGAAAGAAGAAGAAGTTGTTGACGTAGAACTGTCCGTTCTTGCGGCCGCCGTCCGGCCGCAGCGCATCGGCATCCTGAAGTCTTCGGGAATCGAACTGTTCCACTCCAATCACGTCGTTGTCCTTCAGAAAGAACCCCCGATAGGATTTGTTCCGAAAGAATTCGAACACCAAGCGGGTCGCCTCGGCGCGATGGCGGTCCTCCGCCTCCACCAGGAATACCGGCTGGCAGCGCTCCAGAAGCTCGACGGCGCCGTTCAGCACATTCAACTCGTGGCCTTCGACGTCGATCTTTACGAACGCCACGTCCTGGTCGATGACAGCGTCGAGCCGCGCGATCGGCACATGGGCGGAAACGAGCTTCGCCGAAGAATCGGCTCGCGCCTCCAGCGAGGCAAGGCCGTAGACTAAGCCATCTTCGCCTTGCGGGATGAACAGCTCGGCATCGCCATCATGATCCGACAGCGCGATCTCGTGAACGCTCACATTGCGCGCCGAGGTTCGGCGCAACAACCTCGCCATCTGCCGCGAAGGCTCGAAAGCATGAACCTGCCGGGAAAGGCGCGCCAGCCGCCGCGTGTAGAGGCCGCAGTTTGCGCCGACGTCGACCGTCACCGCGTCGTCGGGAATGACCTTGTCGAGATACGACAGTTCCCGCTCCGCCGATTTGGGGCGCTTCATGAAGTGCCATTGCAGCCATATCGAGGGAAACGCATCCTTCACCAGCTCCTTGACGTGTTGTTTTGTGTTCATTGCTGCCTCCCTTGACGTAGCGCGCGCACGCCTCGTTGCGGCGTGCCTCGCCCTCGATGCGGATGCTGCCTCCCACCCCACCACACCTCAAACGCGGTCATAGATATCCTGCACGCGAACGATGTCGTCCTCCCCGAGATAGGCGCCTGACTGGACTTCGATCAGGTTGAGGGGAACCTTTCCGGGATTCTCCAGACGATGCATGCATCCCAAGGGTACGAAGATCGACTCGTTCTCGCGCAGCAGGATTTCCTCGTCGTCGCGCGTAACGATTGCGGTGCCGTTCACCACGACCCAATGTTCGGCGCGATGATAATGTTTCTGCAGCGACAGCTTGGCGCCGGGATTTACGGTGATGCGCTTGACCTGAAACCGCTCCCCGGCATGGATCGATTGATAGTATCCCCAGGGGCGATGGACGCTGTGGGTCTGTGTTGCCGAGCGATGGCCGTTTGCCTTGAGGCGCTCCACCAGTTTTCCGACATCCTGGTCGCGTTTCCGGCTGGTCACCAGCACCACGTCCGGCGACGTGGCGATGACGAGATCCTCGACGCCGAGCGCCGCGACCAGTTGCCCGTCGCCGCGCACGTAACAGCCCGAAGCATCTTCCACTACCGCATCGCCAATCACGACATTGCCAGACGTATCCTTCTCCGCCATCGACCACAGCGCCGACCAGCTTCCGACATCGCTCCAGTCGAACGTGGCGGGAACCACCACAGCATTGTCGGTCTTCTCCATGATCGCATAGTCCATCGAGATGCTCGGACAGGCCTCGAAAGCGCGCTCATCGAGCCGGAGAAAATCAAGGTCGCGGGTTGCGCCCGTCAGCGCCTTGCGACAGGCGGCCAGGACCTCGGGTGCCCGGTGCGCCAATTCGTCGATGAACTGACGCGCCGGCAGCAGAAATATCCCGCTGTTCCAGACATGCTCGTCGCAGGCCAGCAAGCGCTCGACCGTCACCAGATCCGGCTTCTCGACGAAGCTGGCGACGTTACGAATCGGAGAAGCGGCTTCCAGCTCATCGCCCATCCGGATATAGCCGAATCCGGTCGCTGCCGACGAAGGCCGCACGCCGAACAGGACGAATCGGCCGTAGCGCGCCGCCGTGATGCCCGTCGATATGGCGGCGCGAAACGCGGCGTGATCCCGCACCCAGTGGTCGACCGGCATCGCCAGTATCACCGCGTCGGGATCGGCTTCGCTGGCGAGCAGGGCAGCAACCGCAACCGCAGGAGCCGTGTTTCTTCCGAACGGCTCGAGCACGATGGTCGGACGGTCGACGCCGACCGCGCGCAACTGCTCGCCGATCGCAAAACGATGCTCGGCGTTTGCGACCACCATCGGGTCGGTAAACAGCGAGCGATCGTCGACCCGTAGCGCCGTTTGCTGCAGCAGGGTGTTCTCGCCGAGCAACGAGAGCAGTTGCTTGGGATAGGTTTCGCGCGAAAGCGGCCACAGCCGCGAGCCGGCGCCACCGGACAGGAGAACGGGTACGATACGGCCGCGCGGCTCGATCATCGGCATTGCATGGTCCTTCGATATTGCGACGGTGGTCGGTCAGAATCCGCTTCCGGACAGGAATTCTTTGCGGATCGTGCGGATGATAATCATGATGTCCATGCGCAGCGACCACCTCTCGATATAAACGAGATCGTAATCGATCCGCGAAACCGCAGGACCGAACTCGGCCGTGCTTCCCCTGCAGCCGCTGACTTGTGCGAGCCCAGTAATGCCCGGCCGCGCCGTATGCCGCTGAAAATAATAAGGCACGAGGTGTTCGTAGGGCAGATCTGCGGCCAGCATTCCCGGCACGTGCGGCCGCGGCCCAACCAGCGACATATCGCCCTTGATCACGTTGATCAGTTGCGGAATTTCGTCGAGGCTGGTCTTGCGCAGAATTCGCCCCACCGGCGTCACGCGCGCGTCGCCCTGAACCGTCTGCTTTACGCCGCGCACATCACCCGCATCCGCGCGCATGGTACGGAACTTGTAGATCTTGAAGCGACGGTTGCGATAGCCGTATCGATACTGGAAGAACAGCACCGGGCCCGGCGACGTCAGCTTTATCGCAACCGCGATGACGATCAGGAGCGGCGCGAAGAACAGCAATGCACCGCTTGCCGCAGCAATATCGAACACACGCTTTGCAATCGACGAGGATGGCTCGTTTCGCGCCCTTCGGCGCGAGCGCCGGCGGGCTCGATACGCGCCATGCGTACCGCCGCCGGCAAACTCGACAGGACGGACTGATATCTCAGTTCGCTCTCTTCGGATCGGCGCAACGTTGCTCCGATCGAAGTTGGCTGTCACGATGGAGGCCATGACTCTCCTCTCTCTGCGGGAACCGGACTGTGAATTAAGCGCGTGGAGTTACTCGACCGCGAGCGCGACGACTTCGCAGCAGCGAACGTCCGCACTTTCGCGGTCGCTAAGACTTTCCAGAATTTTGAGCGAAGTTTGGCGCAAATGCGAAAGCGGTGCCGCACCACCGCGGAACTAATCGTTAACGAGATTTGTGCGACGCGATATTCCGATTTGTTCGGAGATGCTTAGTCTCGATTTGCTTGGTTAATGAGCTGCGCGTGAATCGAGGCTGCCATGCATAATCGAAAAGTGCGGAACAAATTCCATTGTTCGATTCTCGATGAATGTAGCGTCGCTGCACGGGCAACAAATGCCTGTCTCGTCGTTGTTTTGATCGAGTTTGTTAATCGAAAGCCAAGCGATCCTCTGCAGCCTGACGAGTAGTAGTGATTAGGGCGCACGGGCTGGTGCGGTGGTCGCAACGTTTGGAAAGAACACAGAGACGGCAGCGATTCGCGAGCCGTCCACCTTGCGGAACGCTTCCAGGGGAGGCGCCCATGATGGCCGAACGTCTGCACAGCCGTGCGCTGGTGCCGCACGGCACATTGTCGCCCGATCGCAGGCTGAGGAACCGCATCATCATCGCGAACGCAGTTGCGTGGATTGCGATCGTGATCCTGATCTGCCTGCTCTTTTTCTAGCCCTAATACTTGTGGCTGCATCTCGGCGCATGGTGTCATGGATTGACCGCCGCGCGGTTCCATGATCGACATCTCACATTATGCACCGATCGCCCGCGGCACCTTCGCGCTCCGTTAACGCTTCAGCGCCTGCCGATAGACGCATCTACGCGGTCGGCGACATTCATGGGCGTGCCGACCTGCTGAGCGAGATCATTGCACGCATCGACGATGACATAAGGCGTAGACCGATCGCGCATACGGTCGAGGTCTATCTCGGCGATTACGTTGACCGCGGACCGCACTCCAGGGCCGTGATCGATCTGCTGACGGTCCGACTCGTTGCCAATCATGCTGTATGTCTACGCGGCAACCACGAGGCCGTGATGGAAGGGTTCCTTCAGGATCCGGCCATCCTGCAGTATTGGCTGCAGCT
This sequence comes from Bradyrhizobium sp. RDI18, assembly GCF_043203335.1. NCBI lineage: Bacteria > Pseudomonadati > Pseudomonadota > Alphaproteobacteria > Hyphomicrobiales > Nitrobacteraceae > Bradyrhizobium > Bradyrhizobium sp. RDI18. The sequence goes on from NZ_JBICRN010000008.1 coordinate 4,222,252, forward strand.
AGGCGGCATGCAGACGCTTGCGTCGTATGGCGTTGAACTACATGACGAAACCGCCACGGCGAGCGAGGTGCATCGCCGCTTTCTCGACGCGTTTCCGCGTGCACACCAACTGTTCATGCAGTGCTTGCGCAATCAATTCAGGTGCGGCGATTTCCTGTTCGTGCACGCCGGCATTCGTCCGGATGTCCCGATCGAGCATCAGGATCCCAACGATCTGATTTGGATTCGCGATGCGTTCCTGGACTCTACGCGGGATCACGAACAATTCATCGTGCACGGCCATACGCCAGTGCCGCATCCGGATATCAGGCATAACCGAATCAACATCGATACTGCTGCGTGGCGGACGGGAACGTTGACCTGCATTGCGATCGAAGGATCGGCGATTCTCTTTCTGTGACACGTATGCAACGTTTCGTTAACGCGTGCGCGCATATTGGGCACGTGGAACTTCGTCATCACATTCTTTCGCCGTTTTTGCTTCCTTATCATCCGCGGCTGTTACGTGCATTCATGGAGATGCAGCCATGCAGCAACGGTCGTCCAGCGCCGGCCCGACGCTTCCCTTTCTTCTCTTCGTCCTTGTAGTCGCCGGCATCAGTGCCGGATTTTCGATTCGTGCTTCAGCACAAACGCCACCATCCGCATCGTCTGCGGACCGTTACGTTCTTGGTCCGAACGATCGAATCAGGCTGAAGGTCTACGGCGAACCTGACATCACCGGCGAGTATGAAATCGACAATGGCGGTCAAGTTTCGATTCCGCTCGCCGGTCACATCAAGGCTGCAGGCGCCACGACGCGGCAGCTTGAGAAAGCGATAGCATCCGCGCTTGCAAAGGGAATCGTGCGCGATCCGCGCGTCAACGTCGAGATCGCGCAGTATCGCCCGTACTACATCCTCGGCGAAGTGAAGAAGAGCGGCGAATATCCATACCGCAATGGGTTGACCGTCATGGACGCGATCGCAAGCGCCGGCGGATTCACGTACCGCGCCAACGAAAACAAGGTCTATCTCCGCCGTGCAGGTGCCGGTGCGGAAGAGACCCACCCTCTCGATGCTCCCGTTCCGGTCTACCCCGGCGACAACATTAGGGTTCCGGAACGCTACTTCTAGCGTTTCGGAATTGCAGATGAGGTGATGCCGCTCATGAGCGGATGATGGCGCATGTTGCGCCGTTGTCACAGTTCGCATTTTGCACATGCGAAATATTTTGCGACGCGAGGAAAACTTTTTCCGGCAAGGCGCGTTGCAAGCGAGCGCATCACTTCAATCTCACAGCTCAAAAACCTTGCGCCCGCGTACCGAGTATGAGGCCTGCCGTTCTTATGCGCAGTCGACGATCATTATTTGAGCGATGGGCCTCGCCCGATAAGTGTTCGCCGCCTTCGCGTTCCCGCAAGGGATGGGTGATGGGATTCGAGTCTGCATCGCAGAACACGTCTGAGGGAAGCGGAGAGCGATCGCGCTCCACAGGCGTGTCCGGCCGATGCCGCTTCCACCTGTTGCCCGCTACGGCGGCAGCCATCCTGCTCGGTCTCGGATCGTCCGCAAATGCACAAGCCATTCCGTGGACCAGCGGAGAGTTCGCTTCACCCTGGAACGCGCAGAAAATCTTTGAACCGTCATCGCTGCCGGACAGGACCGATCCGGACAACCGCGAAGAGATACCGCCCGAGGACATGCCGGTGAAAAAGCGACAACAGCCAGGCTATGAGCCCGTCGGCATTCGCTCCGGCTCCTGGATGTTCAACCCGTCGCTGACGGCCGGTACCTTTTACGACAGCAACGTCTTTGCGTCGAATACCGCGCCGCGTTCCGACATCGCGGCAGTGATCGAGCCGACGCTGCGCGCGCGTTCGCTATGGGGGCGGCATGGCGTCGATCTGAAGCTGGATGCGCAGTCGACGGCTTATAGCCAGTTTTCGAGCCTGAACCAGACCAATGCCAGCCTGAAGGGCAATGGCTGGCTGGACATTACGAAAGACACGATGCTGCTGGGCAGCTTTCAGGTCGCACATCTGAACGAAGGCGTCGGCACGCTCACTTCCCCCGCTAACGCCATATCGCCGACGCCATACAATCTGATGTCCGGCGACGTCACGCTGCGCAAGGAATTCAACCGGCTCACGACCTCGGTCGGCTTCCGTACCGATTCCTACGACTACGGATCGACGCGCGCGCAGGACGGCACCATCATCAACCAGGACGCCCGCGACGGACAGATCTACGCGCTGCACAGCCGGATCGACTATGCGATTTCCTCCACGCTCGGCTGGTTCGGCGGCGTGGAAGGCAATCAGCGCGACATAAGGGGGACGCCAGGCCACACGCTGGACTCGCAAGGCTATCGCGCGCTGACCGGCGTCACGGTCGGCTTGAGCAATCTGGTGACCGGCGAGTTCGGCGCCGGCTATGTCCAGCAGCGCTTCGACGATCCGTCGATCGGCAACATCGAGGGTCCTTCCTACCGCGCGCGGCTGACGTGGCGGCCCACCCGTCTGCTCGACGTGCATTTCAATGCCGAGCAGCTCGTAACGCAGACCACCGACACCAGCGCCACCGGCGTGCTGGCGAATGCGGTTCAACTCGGCGTCGACTATGAACTGCGGCGCAACGTGATCGTATCGCTGGCGGGCGGTTACGAGAACGACCGGTTCTTCGGCCAGGTCCGCAAGGACAACGTGCTCACATCAGACACGCGGGTCAAATATCTCGTCAACCGCTTCGGCGCCGTTTCCGCCTACTACCGCTACACCAAGCGCGACAGCGACGTTCCCGTCTTCAGCTTCGACAAACACTTGGTAGGAATGAATGTTACAGCGCAATTCTGACCTGCCCTATGTGGTCCCCGACGAGCCTCAGGTTCGTCCCGCGGAAAGCTGGCAGTATCCGACCGTCGATCTGCGCGAGATGGGCCGCATCTTGCGCCGTCGCTACAGGCTGGTGGTATTGCCGGTCGCCATCCTGCTCGGGTTGGCGCTGACCTATCTGACGCTCACGACTACTTTATATACGGCGACGTCGACCGTGCTGGTCGATCCGCGCCGCGCCAATGTCGTCGAGACCAACCAGTCCGTGCTGTCGAATTTCGGCACCGACGATGCAACGATCGAAAGCCAGACGCTGCTGATTCAGTCGGTTGCGATCCTGGTGCGCGTCGTCGGCAAGCTGAAGCTGACGGAGGATGCGGAATTCAAACCCAAACCCGGCCTGCTCGATCCGGTCAGACGGCTGTTCAGCATGTTCAGCAGCAGCGGGCCAAGCGACGGTGCAAGCGCCGAAGATGCCGCCAGGGCGCGATCGGTCGAGATCCTTCAGAGACGGATGAAGGTAACAAGGCAGGGCACCACCTTCCTCGTCGACATCGCCGTCAATTCGGAATCGCCGCAGAAGGCCGCAACCATCGCAAATGCGGTGGCGGACGCCTATTTCGACGAGCAGGTCCGCGCCAAACACGACGCCACGCGTATTGCCGCGAATTGGCTCAACGGCCAGATCGACGAGTTGAAGTCGCGAGTCGTTGCGTCCGAGAAAGCGGTCGAGGATTATCGTTCGGCCAACAACCTGATGGTCTCGCAGGGCGTAACCCTCAACGACCAGCAGCTCACCGACCTCAACAACAAGCTGATCGCCGCGCGCGTGCAAACGGCGGAGGCGCGGGCAAAGTACGAGCAGGTCCAGGACATCGCGAAATCAGGCGGCGATCCCGGCGGCATCAACGCAGCCATTTCCTCGGAAATGATCACCAAACTGCGCACGCAATATGCCGACATCGCCAAGAACGAAGCGGATCTGTCCAGCAAGTACGGCACGCGTCATCCCCTCGTCGCCAATGTGCGGGCGCAGCGCCGCGACACCCAGAAGCTGATCAACGACGAAATCCGACGGATACTGGAGAGCACGAAGCACGACTATGACGTCGCGCGTTCCCGCGAAACGTCCCTGCAGCAGAGCCTGGACCAGCTCCAGGGCGTGTCCACTTCCTCCGGCCAGGCGCAGGTACGCTTACGCGAACTGCAGCGCGAGGCCGAAGCCAGCCGCACACTCTACGAATCTTATCTGGCACGCTCCAAGGAAACCACCGCGCAAGAGAGCCTGGAGATGCCGGATTCCCGGATCGTGACCAAAGCCAGCATCCCGATCAGGCCGTCGTCACCCAAGACGATGCTGATCCTGGGGCTTGCCCTGATGCTCGGGCTCGGGGCGGGCAGCGTGCTGGCCTTCCTCACCGACTATCTTGACGGCCGCGTCAAGACACTCGAACAGGCCGAATCCATTGCGGGTGTCCCGGCCCTTGCCGCGGTTCCGTTGATCGGTACGCGAGAGCTGGCCCGTCTTGCGCGGCGCGGACGCAGCGAACTGGACAGCTACGATCCGAAGACCACGAAACTGCTGCCGCCGGCGTTGCAGCCGCCTTTGACGCGTTACGCGATTGACGAGCCTGGCACGTTCTTCGCGGAGGCCATCCGCGCGGTCCGCCTGTCGCTGCAACGGACGATGCGCTCGCAGCCGGTGAAGGTCGTGCAGGTCACCTCGGCACTCGACAGCGAAGGCAAAACCACGCTTGCCATCAACCTGGCGCAGTCGCTGGCGACCCTTGGCATCCGAACGCTGCTCATCGATGGGGACCTCCGCAATCCACAAGTGACCCGTTCCCTGTGTCCGCGCGCCGACGCCGGACTGCTGGAAGTCGCGATCGGACACGTCGCGCCGGAACACGCCGTCCTCGTGGATCAAAGCACCGGGCTCTCTGTGTTGCCGTCGACCAGGATCAAGCAGGTCGAGTTCATCACCGAACTGATGTTCTCCGACCGGATCGTCGACGTGCTCGATTATTTCCGCCACCGCTACGAACTGATCGTGATCGATTCGCCGCCGCTCGTGCCCCTGGTCGATGGCCGCGCGCTCGCCGAACTGGCCGATCGCATCATCCTGGCGCTCGCGTGGGACCAGACCCCCCGCGAGGTGCTGTCCCATGCCATGGACCTGCTGTCCCCCGTCAGCGACCGGATCATGGGAACGGTACTGACCCGCGTCGATCTCAGCCGCCTGCAATTCTATGACTATTACCGCAGCTCGGCCTACCTGAAGCCATACGGCACCGCGGGCCTGCATGCCGGAGCGGCCCGGTGAGAGCGCGCGGACCGCTAAATGGATCGGCCGGTGTCGCACGGGTGCGTCCTCGTCACCTTGCTTCACCGGCAATGCGGGCAGCTTCCCCCAGCGGTGGGCGCGTCGCGAATGCCGACGCGTTCATCGAACGGATCGCGACCGGCTTGATGCTGCTGGCCGTCATGGTGACATTCACGCTCTCGTCCTCTGTGCTGACCAACTGGAAAATCCACTATCTGACGGCGGGCGGAAATTTTTACGAAAAGCTGCATCCGGCAACCTATTTCACGTTGCTGGCACTCTCCCTGCTACTGATGCGCAGTCGAGGACCGGTCGGCGAGATCAACCGGATTTTTTCCGATTCGAAGCTGCTGCTGGCCTATCTGCTCTGCTGGCTGTTTCTGCTGATCCAGGTGATCGTGCTCGAACGCCCGTTCACGGTCATCATCGACACGTTTCTGCTGCCGATCCTGATCGCGATGGTGATGTGGCAGTTGTCGCCCGCGCAAAGGCACCCGCTTGCCTGGGCCATTCACCTCACGATCCTGCTGAACGTCGTACTCGGATACTACGAATATTTCTCCGGGCATCGGCTGATCCCGCTGACGCTCGGCGACGTCGTAGTGATGGGAGAATGGCGCTCAGCGGCGCTGCTGGGTCATCCGCTCACGGCATCCGGCGTCGTCGGCGCCTACGTGCTCGCGCTGGTGCTCCGTCCGGCGATCTGCCCGCCGCTCCTGGTACGGCTGCCGCTGATCGCATTCTGCCTGGCGTCACTGATGGCCTTTGGCGGCCGGACGTCGCTGGTCACGGTGCTGGCGATGATCGGGCTGGTCGGAGGCTTTGAAGCGATCCGCCTGATACAGGGAAAGCGAACGCAGCTTCCCGCGGCCATTCTCGCCATCTGCGTGCTGTTTGCCGCCGGCGCCATCGTCTTCGCCGCACTCGACCTCGGCATTTTCGACAAGATGCTGCTGCGCTTCTCCTCAGACAAGGGCAGCGCGCTCGCGCGCTTCGCCACGTTCGACCTACTCTCGCATTTCGATTGGCACGAGCTGATCCTCGGCCCCAATCCGGTCCGGGTGAATGCGCTGCAGTCGCAGCTCGGCCTCAACTACGGCATCGAGAACTTCTGGATTTCCGCCATCGTCCAGTTCGGCCTCATCCATACCGTCGTTCTGACCATCGGACTGATCTGCTTCTTCGTCGAATTGCTGCGCCGTTCGAGCGCCGCCGTATGGGCCATCGTGCTGCTGATCATCGTCATCGCCGCGAGTTCAGTAAGTTTCTCGTCGAAGAACATTCAGCTCGCGCAGTTCGTGATCCTCATTTCGGTCCTGCTGCCGCGCGAGCAGCGGCGCATCGCCGCGCCCCCGCGAGTCCGCGCGCCTGTCACCTACCGGTCCGTTCCGGCATAACTTTGGGATTCCCTTTCCTATGGCCATCTACGTCGACAACACCCATCTCGGACGCCACGTCACCGGTCTCGAACGCATTACGCTGGAGCTGTTCTCCGCCGCAGCGCTTGCGCCGCTAGATGTCGTGCCGGTGACGGCGAAGGGTCTTCGCCAGATGCTGACGACGCAGACCCTGGGCCTCCCGATGCGGCTCGCCGCTTCGTCCTCGATCCTGCTCTGTCCCGGCTTTCCGCCCAGCCCGCTGCTGCGGCCATTCGCATCGCGGGTGCTACCCTATATCCACGATGATTTCCTGATCACGCGGCGCTCCGAGCTCAACATGCGGGCGCGGCTTTACATGGCCGGCCCCTTCAAGCTCGCGCTGCGCCACTATCCGCGCTTTCTGGCCAACTCCGGCGATACCAGGCGCAAACTTGCCGCGCATTGCCGGTCGGACGCCGAAGTGACGCTCTATCGTCCCGCGGTGCGCAATGTGTTCGGCCTCGACCCCGGACAGCGCGGCGAACGGAGCGCGCGGCCCCAACCGCTGCGGCTGATCGCGCTGGGCACGGTCGAGCCACGCAAGAATTTTACAGCGGCGGCGAAAATCCTCGACGCTCTGCGCATGCAGGGATTTCCCGACGCTACGCTGGATATCGTCGGAAGGCCGGGATGGGGCACCGACTGGCAAGCCCTCGAGAAGCAGCCGGGCGTCAAGCTGCACGGATATCAGTCCGCCGACCGCGTCAATCAATTGCTTGACGCCGCCGACCTGTTCATCTGCACCTCCCATGACGAAGGCCTGGGATTGCCGCTGCTGGAAGCGCAATATGCCGGCCTGCCGATCATCGCCCCCGATGCCTCCATCTTTCGCGAGGTGCTCGGCGAGTCGGGAGTTTACATCGATACCGCAGATCTCGCTTCGGCGGCCGCGCGGATCGCGGCTACGCTCTCGAACGAGGACTGGCGCGCCCGATACGTGGTGCAGGCACTAGGGAATCTGGCACGCTGGAACGATCTGGCCCGCGGCGATCGCGAAAACGTCATCAGCCTGATTGCCCGCCTTGCTCAACTCCAGGGCAGCGCTGCTTCGGAGTACCGCCGCCTTGCATGACACCAGCGCCACAAGGCACCAGGATGGATTGCGGATCATCGCGGCCGGCGCCGTGGTGATCCTTCACTATTCCGATTACTTCAAGGACTTGCCCATCGGCCGTTTCATGGTCGCGCACGCCTGGCATTTCAATCTGTTCGTGGACCTGTTCTTTGTGGTCTCCGGCTTTGTCATCGCCCGTCAATATTTTGGGCGCGTCGACGATGCCGCATCGATCGGCCGCTTCCTGTGGCGTCGCCTCGCCCGCATCTATCCGCTGCATCTCGCTACGCTCGCTTTCTATGTGGCGCTTGCCGGCGCGCTCCATTTCGGCGCCGCCCGGACGGACAACCCGGCCCGTTATCCGCTTTCCGACCTGCCCGCGCAGTTCCTGCTGCTTCACGCGTTCATTGGCGAGCGCTTGACGTTCAACTTCCCGAGTTGGTCGCTCTCGGCGGAGATGTTTTGTTATCTGCTTTTTCCGCTGGTCGCGCTGATTGCGCAACGCCGCAAGGAGGCACTCGTTGCGCTCGTGGTCCTTGCCGCTCTCGCCAATTCCCTTTGGGCATCGGCTGCCGGAACAGCGCCGTGGGCCGACTGGATCAACCAAGGCGGCGCCTTCAGAGCGCTGCCTGCCTTCAACCTCGGCGTGGCCTGCTATCTGTTTCGCGACCGGATCGCGCGTTGGCCCGCGATGCCGGGCGCCCTAGCGGCGTCGCTAGCGGCGTTTATCGTACTCGGTTCCCTGCTGCCGACGATGACCGCGCTGCTTGCGATCTACGCCATCGCGATACTTGCTATTCAGGTGGACTGCGCCGGGCGTGAGACGCTGCTGTCGCGGCTCGGCTTCGATCGCTGGTCGGCGCTGACCTATTCCTGTTACATGCTGCATATTCCGGTCGCGACCGTCGTCATCACCCTTGGATCGCGCGTGCTTTCCTTATCGCAGCATGAACGGCTGATTCTGGCGCCGGTGGCGATCATCGTTCTTGCATTTGCGAGCGTCGTCTCGCTGCGCACGTTCGAAACGCCGCTGCGGCGATATCTGACCGAAGTTTACGACCGCCGCGCGCTCAAACACGTGCCGTCTCCAGCGATCTCGCGGCAGGAGGGCACATGATGACGGTCGTCGAACGCGTATCAGCAAGCCCGCCATCTCTGAGCGTCTCGCGCGCAACGGCCCAAAGTCGCGATGGCGTCGTCGACACCATGCGCGGCATCGCCATTTTGATGGTGATCGGCATCCATTCGCTGCCGCAGCCGCTCGACGCGACCTGGGTAAAATCACTTGATGCAGTGCTACGGCCCTGCGTGCCGGTGTTCCTGTTCGCTTCCGGATATCTCACGGCGCTTTCCGGCCGGGTCCCGCTGACAAAGCGGTTAAAGGCAGCCCTGGTCCCTTACGCGATCGCGTTCGCCGCCGCCTACGTCTACATGGCCCTGCATAATCCGGCGATGGACCATCGTATCGGAACGACCCTCGCCCGGTTCGGGCTGGGATATGTGTTCGTCTACTACTACGTCTTTGTCTATGTCTGCTGCACGCTCGGTCTGTGGCTCGTTTTTGCGGCCGGCGGGGACGGACAAACCGCTTCAAGGCAACGGATCACCACGCTGTTGCTGCTTTCGATCGGCTGCGGTTTGCTTACCGGCAGTTATTTGGATCCAGCCATGTCGAGGCTCGGAGCGTCGGACACGCTGCTCGACGAAATCCGCACGCGCGACATTCCGTTCTGGTTCTCGTTTGCCGCGCTTGGCGCGCTGACCGCGATGTTCAGAGACCTGCTCGAGCAGGATATGCGCCGCGCGCTCCTAGGCGCCATGCTGGCTGCCTATTTGTTCTATGCCGCCGTGCGCATTCTCAACCTCGGCGACGCCGCCACTTACGATCTGACCGCCTTCTTCCTCTATGCGGCCCTGTTCTGCGTTTCGCTGTTCGCCATCCAGCCGAAGTCCCCGCTACTGGGATGGATCGGCTCAGGCAGCTACTTCATCTATCTCTGGCACATCTTCATTGTGATGGCGCTGCGCGATCATACAGCGCTGCGCCAGCTCGGCGGCGTCGCCAGCTTTGCCGTTTCCTCCGGCCTGACGGCCCTCGTCTCTACCGCGGCGCTGCTCGCCGTACGGCAGCTCGCCTCGCCCCGAATCTGTCGCTGGCTGGGGGCTTGAGCGATGCTCCTGAAGCACACTTTGCTCTATCTGCCCGCGCAATTCGTCGGACCGCTGTTCCAGCTTCTGGCGATGATCGTATGGACGCATGTCGTCGACGAGCACACGCTCGGCGTCATCACGCTGATTACGGCCACGCACGAATTGCTGCAGATCGGCTTTCTCGCCTGGTGGTCGCAGTTTGCGTTGCGTTTCCTCGGACGGTACCAGGACGTCAACGACGCGCCACGCTTCTATCGCACCGAAAACGCGGTCTTGCTGGCGTCCCTCGCGTTGCAAAGCGCGGCCGTCGTCGGAATTCTGCATCTGGTCATCGCGCCCGGAGCCGGAACCGGCCTTCTGCTGGCCGCCATCGCCTATGTGATAACCCGCTCGCTCAACCTCTATATCGGTGAACGCGCCCGCGCGCGGCAGCAAATACGCGTCTACACGATCCAGCAGGTGTTCGGACCATCCGTCGGATTTGTCGTGGGCCTGGTGTTGATCAAGCTGCTTGGCCAATCCCCGGATTCGCCACTTGCGGGTTACGCGGCCGCGCAACTGACGGCTGCGCTCATCGTCCTGCCCTGGATCGGCTGGGGTCACCGCTTGTGGCCGATCGACCGGGAGATCGTGGTCCACGCCCTGCGCTACGGCATTCCGCTGATCATCGGCGGCGCGCTCGGCTGGGTCGGCCTCAATGCATCGCGCTTCATCGTCAACGAAATGTCCGGAGTGGCCGCCGCCGGTCTGTTCGCCGTCGGCTACGGCCTCGGCCAGCGGGCCGCGGCGGTCGCGGCCATGCTGGTGACGGCGGCGGCGTTCCCGCTGGCGGTGAAAAGCATGGAGCAACACGGCGACCAGGCCGGAATGCGCCAGCTCGCCAACAACAGCGCTCTCCTTGTGGCAATCCTGGCGCCAAGCCTCGCCGGCATCATCATACTGAGGAACGAGATCGTGCATCTCCTGATCGCCGCGCCGTTCCAAGCGGTGACGCTCGCCATCCTGCCGCTTTCCACGCTCGCCGGCGCAATCCGCAACCTGCGCGCCCATTTCGGCGACCAGGTCTTTCTCCTGCAAAACCGCACGCGCTGGATGATGGCCATTGCCGCAATCGACGCGTCGATGACCGTGGTGTTGAGCGTCTTGTTCCTGCCGCGATGGGGACTGCCCGGCGTCGCCGGCGCCACGGTGCTGGCGGCACTGGCCGCCGCCACCGTGAGTTTTTCAATCGGATTTACACGATTTGGCCTGCGCCTTCCGGTCGGCCATCTCGTGCGCATCGCATTGGCCACCATCGCCATGGCGGCCGTGCTGCGGATATTTCCGGAGGCCCGGACGACCCCGATTCTGGCGGCCCACATTGCGGCAGGCGCGGCCACCTATTTCGCAGCGCTTGCCCTGCTCTATGCACCGTCGCTGGTGAGGATGCTTCGGCCGCGCCCGCAGCATTCAGGGGCGTGAGCGCATTTCGACGATCGGCGCCTACGACTTTCTGGCATTCTCGAACGCGCGCGCCATCGCGAACCAAAGCGGCTTCTTCTGCATCGACGAATCGAACGGAAGCGGCCGAGGCAGCCGACGCGCGAGCGGATCCTTCTTCTTCGCCGCGTCGGTATAGAACGAGTAGTTATCGGCAAGTTCCCACGCGATCACCATTTTGACGGCCGGCACCCGAAGCGCGTTGGTCAGGAACTTCTCCGCCGTCTCGGCGATCATGGCATCGCGCGCTGCGATGTCGTCCGGAAACGTGTCGTCGCGCACGTCGAACTCGGTCAGATAGATATCGACGCCACGTCCGGCGAGCGCGTGAAGGAATTCGGCAAAGCGTCCGGGATCGTGCGGGTAGCGAGGCTGCAGGTGACTCTGCAATCCAACGGCATGCAGCGGCACGCCGGCATGCTTCAGTTCGTCGACAAGCTGCAGCAGGCCGCGACGAACCGCGAGGCCGACGTCGTCGTCGCGTTCGCTCTGCGCCTCGTTGAGAACCAGCTTTGTCTTTCGGTCGATCCTCGCTACGCGCTCGAAGGCACGGCGCACATAGCCGGTGCCGAATGTGTCGTACCACGGACCGAGCCGATAGCCGCCGGGCGCCTTGTGCCCAGGCCAGAACGGCTCGTTGACAACATCCCATGAATGCAATTTGCCTACATAGCGGGCAGCCACTTCGTCGATATAGGAATCGAAGAACCTCTCACGTTCGGCACCACTCATGCTCTTGATCCATTGCGGAACCCATTCGTTCCAGATCAGGCAGTGACCGCGCATCGGAATGTTGTGACTCGCACAAAATTGCAGCAGACGATCTGCACTCTCGAATCGCTTCGGCCCCGGTTGCGGCGCGATGGTTCCCATTTTCATTGCAATGTCCGTCGTAACGATGCGCACCTGCGTCTGATACAGCTCGCGATACGCAAGATCCTTGTCGATCACCGGACCAGCAGCCGCACCGAACACGATTCCGTTACGAGCCGCGATGACGCCGAGACTCTGCGCAGGCCGCGCGGCGAATGCTTCCTTCCCGCACGAAGCAACGCTTGCTCCTGCGATGAGAGCAAGCGCATCTCGCCTCGACCACTGCTGCATAGCTGATCTCCATCATGTGAATGATTCGTCGCGATGTCTCGTCCTTCGCAACGCGGCATCGCCATCGTTGCGTCGCATTAGTTCGATTTCGTGACGAATGTCCGTCGAGAAAATTTTCGGCACGCAGTTCCCGCCGCGAAGCACGCGTCTGTCGATCGTCCCCACGAGTGCGTCTCTCGATTACATCATCAACAGGAGTCGATATGTTGGAACCACCAGCGCAGTTGCAGCCGGGCCTCACTGTCGATGGGATAACGATCAATGTCCCCTCGCTTCCGGAAGCCGTGTCTTCGATCGTGTCGGCCGCGCAACATGGCGACAACTTCAGCGTCTGCACGCTCAATCTCGACCACGTCGTCCAGCTTCAACACCACGCCAATTTTCGCGCGGCCTATCGTCGTGCCCGATTTGTCACCGCCGACGGGTTCCCCATTGTCGTGCTGAGCCGCCTCATGGGCGTGCCAATCGAACGCACGACCGGCGCCGATCTCGTCGAGCCTGTTTGCGCGGAAGCCCGCAAGAAAGGACTCTCAGTCTTTCTGTTAGGGGCGAACGATCTCACGCTCAAGACAACGGCACGGCGGTTGTCGGAACGATTCAAGGGATTGCAAATCGCGGGATGCTTTGCGCCGGGAGCAGGTTTTGATCCCTATTCCAGCGAAGCCGATGCTGCGATCGAACGCATCCGAGCCTCGGGCGCCAGAATTTGCTTCGTCGCGCTGGGTGCGCCACGGCAGGAGCTGTTCGCGGCGCGATGCCTCGACGAGCTGAACGGAACCGGCGTGTTGTGCATCGGAGCCGCACTCGATTTCATCGCCGGCACGCAAGACCGCGCACCGTCCATCGCGCGCAAAACCGGGCTGGAATGGGCGTGGCGCATGCTGCGCGAGCCGCGCCGGCTCGGCCCCCGCTATATAAAATGCATGACGGTCGTTCCGCGCCTCGTTGCGCGAACCATTCCGCAAATCGTCCAGGCACGCATGAGGAAAGCGGCATGACTTCAACATTGACCCTGGCGCTACGGGCGCGAAACGCCAACCGGATCAAGCCACGTTACCAGATCTGCCTGATCCACCCGTTCGACCCGCGCGGCCAAAAGGTGGGCGGCCTCGAAACATACATTCGTGACTTCATTACATTCCATCCGACCGACACCGACATCCTCTTCATCGGCGTCGACTCGACGGGCGAGCTGGAGCTCGGCAAGCTTCACCGGATGACGTTCCGAGGCCGCGGCTTCGACTTCCTGCCGATCCTGCACTATTCGGACCAGCAGGCGCGCGAAGCGGCCCGCAGCGTCCGCACCTCGCTGACCGGGCAATTCTTCATGGCACTGCTCCGCCACTTCGGCCCGATCGCAAGGCTGATCCGCGCCAGGCGGTGCTCGGTCGATCTGCGGCGGGTGGAATTTTCCTGGTTGCCGGCGATCCTGCGGCTGCCGTTCGTGCAGATGCTTCACGGCGAGGGCGCGCCGAAGCTGCAAATGGATCCGCTGCTGCGGAAATACGCCTTCGTCCACAATACCGGCGAGCGGTTTGCCGTCGCCATGAGCGAGAAATTTCTCTGCGTCAATCCGTTCATCACCGAGCGGTTGCAGCGGACCTATCCGCGCCGCAAGGACAAGATCGATACGCTCTGGACATGGGTCAACACGGATATCTTCAAGCCGCAACTCTGGCCGCTGAATTCGTCGCCGTTCCAGATCGTGTTCGCCGGCCGGCTCGATGAATTCAAGGATCCACCGCTGATGTTTCGCACGATCGACCGCCTACGGCGGCGATCGAACGGCGACGTACGGTTTCACTATATCGGCACCAGCGACCCGCACCGGTTCGAAGAGTTCGCCGCGATCGAAGACATCACCGTCCGCCACGGCTTCAAAGACGCCGCCGGCATGGCGGAGACGCTGGCAAGTGCGCATGCCGGCATCCTGACATCAGAATTCGAAGGCATGCCGCGCTGCGTGCTCGAGACCCTTGCGGTCGGCCGGCCGGTTGTCGCCATGCACCTGCCGCAGCTCGAACCCGTGATCCATTCCGGCGTCAGCGGCTATCTGGTGGCGCGAAGCGACAGCCGCGACGACATGGCCGATGCGCTCGCGCAGCGGTTCGTCGACGTCCGGAATGCCATCGACGCGGGCACGATGAACCCGGTACAAATCGCCGACTCCATTCGGGCGTTCACTCCGGGCACACAGCTTGCGCGAGTCTTCCGCTATCATCAGGAAATTCAGGATGCCCGCGGACTTGCCGCCGCGGCGCCGACTTACTGAGGGCGCCGGGTTGAACATCCTTCTGTTGACCAGCGAGTTCGCCCCCGCGATGGGAGGAATTGGGACTTACGCGCGCGAAATTGCGGCGGCGGCGAGCCGGCTCGGCGCCAAGGTCACCGTGGTGGCGCCGGACTACGCACGGCAGACTGCGGACGACGACCGGTCCCTGCCCTTCGAGGTCGTCCGCTACAGCGGCGGCCTCCACTCCATGCGCGACATGCCGCGCAAGATCATGCTGGCACGCCGCGGCGTCCGCGGCGACCGATATGACGTGGTCCATGCCGCCGATTGGCCGTTCTTCATTCCGGTTGCGCTTTCGAGATGGCGAACGCAGGCGCGGGTATTGATGACGGTGCATGGTACCGAGATCAACGAAACGCAGACGCCGCTGAAGCGCATGGCGATCCGCGGCGCCGGCGTGTTCGGACCGCGGACGGAGATCATCGCCAACAGCGGTTTTACCGAGACGCTGTTCCGCGAGCGGTTTGCCGTCGACCCGCGCCAGATCAGCGCGATCAGTCTCGGCGTATCGGAGTTCTGGTTCGGCGGACGACGGACGCGCCGGGAGATCGCCTGGCCCATCGTCTGCCGGAAGACCGGCTGGTGATGATCACGGTCGCGCGCATCACGCGCCGCAAGGGACATCATCTGACGCTTGCCGCGCTATCGCAGCTTCCGGACGAGCTGCGCCATCGCATCACGTGGCTCGTGATCGGCCCGGACGGCGAAGCCGATTATGTCGATGCTCTGCGGCGCGACGCCGAAGCGGCGGCCTGCGACATTCGTTTCCTCGGCCCGCAATCGAACGAAGACATCCGCGATCTCTATGCGGCCTCGGATTTCTTTTGCCTGACGGGTCTCTCCGACACGACCGGCCGGGTGGAGGGATTTGGATTGGTCTATCTCGAGGCCGGGGCCGCCGGCCTGCCAAGCGTCGCGACCGAGGTCGGCGGCGTGCCTGACGCCGTGCTCGCCGACGAGACTGGAATTCTCGTGCCGCCGTCGACCGAGAGCATATCGCAGGCGATTGCAGAGCTGGCCGCCGATCGGAATCTGCGCGCCATTCTCGCGGCAGGCGCATCCTCCCATGCCCGCGCCCTTTCATGGGAACGATGCGCGGCGACAACCTATGGCCTGCCCTACACCGGCAAGCCGGCATCTGCAGACCGCGCCATCGGAATAACGGCATGAAGCTGCTGGTCGCGACCGCGATGCTGCTGACGCTCGCAAGCGGTGCAGCGCGGGCGGACAACGAGAACTGCCGCAAGAGCCGCGAGTATCTCCTGGGAACGCCCGGCGGGGACCTGTCCCTGACGCCGCAGGCCTATAACGACCTGTTCAAGATCTGCGTCGCGGCATCAACCATGCCCAACGTGAAGGATGCGTATATCCTGCGCGATGGCGGCATCGCCGTGGTCCCCAAACAGGACAGCGTTTCAGCGACGGCAGCCACGCTGGCTCAGTTCTGCGAAGCGTATCCTCGCGGCGTGCTCCGCTTCATCACCGGCAAGGAAAAGCTTTCGATCCGCTCCGTTACCGACGTCGCACGGATGTCATCGACCTCGTCCACGCCATGCAAGAAGATTAAAGGCGTTTCCTAAAGGCGTCTCCTAGAGTCGCGCGCCATCGGTCGAAACTCACTTCTGGCGGTTGTAGTAGTCCGGCATGTCATGCGGATCCATCGCCTGTTCGGCTCTGCGCCCCAGAAAGAAGAAGCCGCTGGCGGCGTCTGCTGCGGCCCGTCCGCGACCGAACGCATCGAGATATCTGATCCAGAAGAACGGCAGCACGATCAGGCGTGACAGCTTGTTGCCCGCGCCGAGCGCTCGCGCGAAATAGCGAATTGACCATTCAAGCGCCACACCGGCGCCGCCGACCGGTCCGGCGTTGATCTCGGAAAATCGCCTGAACAGCCAGCGGTGACCGCTCTGCGTGAAACGCGAGAAGTCATAGGCCCGCTCGTGCACCTGCTGCATGAATGGCGTCTCCGCATAGACCAGGCCTTCCAGCCGCAGCACCCGATGCAGCTCGGCAACGACCGTCGCGGGCTCCAGCACATGTTCCAGCACCGCCTGCACCCAGACGCCGTCGAACACGCCGTCTTCGAAGGGAAGGCTGTGGGCGTCAGCCACCAGTACCGTGTGCGGCGACGCGTAGACGTCGGTGCCGACAAGCTCGATGGAATCGTCCCGGTAGAGTTCGTCAGCGCCCAAACCGACCGTCCCGCCTCCGACAACGAGTACAACCGGCCGCCTCGACTCCCGCTTCAACAGCTCGATGAACGTTGCGCTGTTGGCGACCGCAACCGGATTGCCTCCAAAGGTAAGGCGATGCAGCCGCGATCCAAGGGAACGGCGACCGACGTCCCGCTGCAGCGCCGAGCCATTCTCGGCCTCGTACATCCTGCGTTCAAAAATGCTGGCTGCGAAATCGATCAGCACCGGCTGCGCGCCGATCATCGGAAACCCGGCTCTGCTATAATCGCAGGCACGGTTCGAGCAGGTTGGCTGTGACCACACGTTCCGCAGCGGCGACGAGCAGCGAGGACAGCGAAGACGCTTTTTCCAGTGCGCGGGTTCCGTATTCGCTACCGAATGATCGACGGCAGAAAGCTGCAAAGAAGGACCTCATATGTGATTTCTTCTGCCCTGCCCCGCTCGCAATCGATGCTATTTCGAATGCAATGACAGCGCAACAATGCGGGACCGGGAACAATTCGGATGGTTGCAATTGGATGTCGCAGGAAGCTGCAGCCAGATGCCACCGTGAGGGCTTGCGAGAACGCAACGCACAAACCCGCCCGCTGTTTCGAACAAATTTTAGGATTCGTCGAAAGCCTTGCAGCCGGCTCGTTTCGCGTCGCCTGGTTGGCGAGATTGGCCTCAGCCGACGAACCCCGGCATCTGCCCGATCAGGTGAAGAGCAGGTGGTCCCATATCAGGTGCGTACCGCCGCTGAGCGCGACATCATGACCGGGATCAATCTGGATCACGCGGTCCCCGATTGCCTCCCCTGCCTTGAAATCCCTTGCTACATCCCTTGCCACATCAGGTCTGACCATCTCGTTGAAAATGAACGGATCGCGGCTTGCGCTGTTCAGGACGTCGCTCACAGCCCTCGAGGTCAATGTGACTCGAGCCTCACCGGTGTTCCCGATAGGTAAGCCGTCGTGATTGTCAAAGGTGAACCGATCGCAGGTCCAATCGAAAAACGGCCTCAAGAACCCAAGGAGGCGTCCCTCCGCGTGAGGGCTGATACATTCGACCGTATCATCGCCATCGACCGGTGGCGGAGAGGCGGAGTTGCCATCGGTCGCCGGCATTTTCAGCGTGCTGCCGGAGCTCTGCGCCAGACTGGCGAGCAGCCCGCTGGCGTCGACGACGCCGTCGGCGAACTGCAGGAATTCGAGACCTGTGAGATGGTCGGTGCCGTCGCGGCCCGCGACTCGGTCGTCCACCACCAGTTGGCCGTCGACAATCGAGATGTCGTAGTCGCGCTCGTTGCCGGAAAAATTCGCCGTATCGACGCCCTCTCCACCCTCGATGATGTCATTGCCAGCACCGGCCGTGATGAGATCGTTACCCGCGCCGCCATCAATCACGTCGCTGTCCGTCGCCGCGCCGGAAAGCCAATCCTGGTGGTTGGTCATGTCGACATGGATATTGTGGACGTAGAGATCGAACGTGCCGGGCGAGCTTGCATTGGCGGCGTCGGCCGGCGCCAGCGCGACGCCGTTGATCAGCAAATCCTTGATATGCAGCGCCCGTCCCGGTGTGGCGTTTGCCAGGTTGATGTCGATGGAGGCGATCGGGCCGAAATCGACGAAGCTAATCGTGAAGGTCTGGTATTCAGATGGATCCGCGGCCGGCTTGAATTCCATTAATCCGGATACCGGCTCGCCGTTCAACTTGATTTGGGCCTGCGCGCCAACGCCGCCAACCGCGGAGCCATAGCCCACGAGGGTAATCGTTGTTACCGCCAGTTTGCCGCTGCTTGCGGGCCCGCCGACAATGACATCCGCACCGGCACCGCCATGGATGATGTCATCGCCCAGCCCGGCATTGATCGTGTCATCCCCGCGGCCGAGGTCGATCAGGTCGGCGACGGCCGATCCCCTTATCGCAAGATCGGGCACGGCCCCGTCGCCATGAAAATACTGCGAGACGATCGCTTCGGCCGGCTTTCCCATGACGGAATAGCCCGTGCCCGAAAATTGATTATTGAGGTCCCATTGCCAGAGCTCGACGCCCTTGAACCAACTGCCGCCATGGGCGGTCCAGACCTGGAAGAAGGCACTGAAGGCGTCCGCCTGCTCCAGCAAATCAACCGTACCATTGCTCGTCCACGATCCCGGAGAGATCGCGGTACCATCGATGCTGCGATAGCCGACCTCGGTCATCAGCAGCGGCTTGTCGTATTTGGTCGCGAGCGAGTGGAGAAAATCGACCGGTGATTTGTAGTCGAACGCTGCCGCGTAATAGGGATTGACCGGAACGGCAGTCCACGCGTCGACCAGGTCCCGCACGGTTGGCGCATTGCTGACCGTCAATGGCGGATAGGTGTTGACGCCGATGGTGTCGAGCTGATCCCAGAAGCTGACATGCGAGGCCTCGTCGGTCGCCGCTGCGTAGGTCAGTTCGCCGTGATAGACCGCGCGGACGGCCGCAATGAGATCGATCCAGTAGCCGCGATACGGCTCGCCGGATAGGCTGCTCATCTCGTTGCCGATCGCGAACATCTCCACGCCACCGGCCTGCGCGATGGTAGCGAGGTGCACGATCTCGGCCTTGTAGGACGCGAAAAAGCCCGCGACATCCGCCGGTGCCAGGCTGGATACCCTGGTTCCGTTCAACGTCGAGAGCGCGGCCTTGAACAGCACCGACAGGCCGGCATCATGCGCGGCGCGAAAGCCTGACAAGAGGCTGGCGTCGCTTTCGGTCTTGGCAGGTTCGGCAAAGACCGCGTTGGACGTTCCGGTCTGTGTCCATATCCGCGCCGTGGGCTCGATCGAATTCGATCCGAGCGACGCGATCTTTTGAAATGCCTGCCTGGCCGAGACGCTTGAGAACTGTCCGTTCCATTCGGACAATGCGCCAAAACCCTGAACTTCGAAAATACTCGCCACCCGCGCACCCCGCCCTGTGCGACGGATAGCGCGAGGGATTAACATTCAGCTTAAGATGACTTCGGATTTGTACGGAGCGGCCCTCGCTTTTTTTCGCGTGCTTCACGCGCTGAATGATCGCACGCCAAGTTCCGACGCGCGGAACTTCACGTAGGCTTGCCCGTCAAGCGCTGCGGTTCACCATTTCCATTTCGAACGTGCAAGCGCTGCGCGGCTACTCATGGAGCCGCCAATAGGCGTCCGCGTTGAGCGCGACCGGACGACATGCGGCTCGCCGATAAAATTGGGTGATAGCTGCTAGAAGCAACCTTTGATACCTCACGAGAACAATGTCGGCTAAGACTGGGGTCCTGACAAGAACTGCCGATGTCCATGGAGCGAAGACGATGCGCCTGTCTGCGGCGATGATTGCGGCTGCCCTGATAGCCGTGCCTGCAAATGCAAGCGAACTGACCGGAACGCTCCAGAAGATCAAGGAGACGAACAGGATCATCCTCGGCATTCAGGAAGCTTCGGTGCCATTCAGCTATCTGGACGGCGATCAAAAGGCGATTGGATATGCCGTCGACATCTGCATGAGGATCGTCGACGCGGTCAAACGCGAACTCAACGTCTCGACTGTTGCCGTCGAAACGCTTGCCGTCACGTCATCCAATCGCATTCCGCTCATGATGAATGGGACAGTCGACCTTGTCTGCTCTTCCACCACCAACAACGCGGAGCGGCAGCGCCAGGTGACGTTCACAAATTCGCATTTCCTGTCGGCAACGCGTTTTGCCGCGAGAAAGTCCGACAACATCGCGACGATCGACCATCTGAAAGGCAAGCCCGTTGTTGCCATATCCGGCTCGACCAACATGGTGCAGCTTAACCAGGTCAATAGCACGCGAAATCTCGGCATCGCAGTGCTGGCCGCCAAAGATCAGGCGGAGGCTTTTCTCATGCTGGAGACGGGACGCGCCGCCGCCTACGTCCTCGATGACGTGCAACTCGCCGTCGCGATCGCGCGATCAAAGGATCCGTCCGCCTACATGATCAGCGAGGAGGCCCTGTCCAGGGCCGAACCTTACGGGATCATGCTGCGCAAGGACGATGCACCGTTCAAGACCGTGGCCGACCGAGCGACCGCGGATCTATACAGAAGCCCGGAGATCGAATCGATCTACAGGAAGTGGTTCGAATCGCCGGTGCCACCCAACAGCCTCAATTTCAAGACTCCGATGTCGGCGGTCTTGCGCAAGGCATTCGCGCATCCGTCGGACAACCCAGACCCGGCGAGCTACGAGCGCTGAGGACCCGCGGCAAGCATGACACAACCCGCTGAACAGCCTTTAACCATCGGGAGAATGCTGCCTGCTTCGAGCGCCATTTGAGTACATTGCCGATACTTTCCAGGCTCGGCGCAGATCAGCGACCATCTCACGCCAAGCGTCGCCGCTCGACCCGCCGAAGCGGCGGACGTAGGCCGGGTGAAAAGTGACTTGCAGGGGACGGCCATCAAATTGGAGCTTTGCCTTGCGCGACGCTCGGATCGAACGCGACGCCCTGAATAGGCGAGCCGCCGTGCTGCCGAGCGCAACGACTACGCGCGGATTGGAGCGCCGGATGTCCGTCAGTACCGCGGCGCCGTAATGATTGATTTCCTCGATAGTTGGAGCGCGATTGCGCAGCTTGGATTTTTTCGTGCGTTCTATAGGCCGAAATGGAATCGCGTTGGCCAAACGCAGTTGTCTAAGGTCGACCCGAGCCTGGTCGAGCAGTTGGCGCAACGCGCAGCCGGACGGCCCGACAAAAGGCCTGCCCTGCTCAGCTTCTTCGGCGCCAGGTGCCTCGCCAACCAAGTATAGCCGCGGTTGCCGGAAGAGACCCTCGGGCGCTACCCGGCGCTGATCGAGTCGCTTGTTGATAGTGCTTGTCTCGGCCATCGGCGTCTACACTCGCCAAAGCATGGTGGAGCTCTAGCATCGGCCTTTAATGCGACATCAGTACCGGAACGGTCATCGTGTCGAGAATGCCGCGCGTCACGCCCCCGAGGAAGAACTCGCGCAGCCGCGAATGGCCGAAGCCGCCCATTACGATAAGGTCGGCCGATAGATCTGCCGCGTGCGACAGGATTACGTTTGTGACATCGGCCCCATCGGCGGTGAGCGCTTTGGTGCTGGTTTTCAAGTCGTGGCGCGCCAAGTGTCTGCCAACGGCCGCCAGGGATTCTTCGGCTTCCCGACGCCTATTGCCTACGTTGATCACCTCGATCGACTTCGCGCGCTCCAATAACGGCATTGAGTCCGCGAGCGCCCGCGCGGCAGTGCGGCTTCCGTCCCAGCAGACCAGAATGCAGCCGAGCTTGATGCCGTCCTTTTGGATACTGGGTACGACGACGATAGGCCGTCCGGATTCGAACATCGCTGCTTCGGCGGCAAGACCCGTTGAGGTCGTCACTCCGGGCTCGGTCTGCGCAACGATGGCAAGATCGAACGTCCGAGCAATACGGCCAAACGTCCTTGGGATTCCTTCAATGCTGGTCTCGACCATCTGCGCCTCGGCAGGAAGATGAGCCTGCGCCGCTGCCTGTTTGAATCTTTCGATGGCCCCGTTTGCCGCCCTGGCGCTCTCTTCGCGCAGGGAATCGATTAGGTCTGCCGGAACAGCCTCCATGCCGCCGGCCACAATCGCTGGGGAGTGACACATTGCGATCCCTGTAATCTGGGCGTCGAACATCCTGGCGACGGATATCGCGTACGCTGCTGCAGGATCGCGAGAGTTACCGGTCGCCAAGTTGACGACAATATCTCGAATCACGGCCAGCCTCCTCATGATGAGCTGCCCTTGTGGGGCGAAGGGCTTGCGAGTTCGTTCGTGTAAAGCGGCCGCTCAAAATGAAGAACTCCGCGCGGCCCGCATTAGTTCCGAGCGCTAAGGCCCGTGGAGCGGTCCCGCCGAGAGCAGAACACGCCCGTCCTCAGGTTTCGCGATGGTAGAAGGATTGCTCCATCATCCGGTGTGTCCCAGCCGCTGCTTGGGCAAAATTGCCGGCTGCGGCGAGAGCCGCCCTCCGTGCGCCTCTTCGTGCATCGACCGCAAATAATGTTCGGCGTGCTGAAGATAATTTTCCGCTGCGATCAGATCTCCCTTCAGCGCTTCAGCGCGGGCCAACTCTACGTAGCGCTCGTAATTCCTTTGCGCGTTCTGAGACTGCCTCGGGAGGCGGGTCCTGACGACTTTGCTTTTCCGTAACCGTGTTCTTCTCGCCATTGTGCTAGCTGTAAAATTGATCTGCGGCGCAAGGCTATCGCCGACGACGTGTTCTGGTCCGGGCTGCCTTTTTGGCTACCGCAGAGCGCTGCGCCGGGCCTTTGGTCTTTACGGCCTTCCGAGCCGCCGCTGAGCGGGCCGCGGCGGAGCGACGCGAGGCGGCGCTTCGTGCTTGTTTCGACAGTGCCGCACGCGACGCCGTGCCGCGTGGTTCACGCTTGAGGGTCTGCGATACAGCACGTGAAACGCGCGGCCGGCGTCGGGGCTTTCGCTTGCCCTGGCCTGCCTCATAGGCGTACTCGGCGCTTTTGCGGGTCCTTGCCTTGGCCTTGCCCTTTGCCGGCGGACGGAGCGGAACGCCCGCACGCCTCGCCTTGGACAGGCCAATTGCAATCGCCTGCTGTGGCGATCTCGCTCCATGTTGGCCGCGGCGGACTTTGCGAGATCTCCTCATGCACAAACTCGCCCGCCTGGGTGGTTGGCGATTTGCCCGCGCGTTTGTCCCGTCTGGCCTTCTGCACTGTTTTTCGCTCTGGCATGATCGTCTCCAATTGGTGGTGCATCGCCCCGCGAAACGGCTTTGCCAGTGGCCGTTCTCTCAAGACACTAACGTCCGACCGCGGGAAATGGTCCCGCAGGTGCGGCCAGGCGAGTTCCTCACCAGCACCAATCATGACCCGGTCTGCCGGAGGGAGTGAGATCAGCCGCAGGACCGGCAACCATCCAGTCGTCCAGCGGATCGTCGGACCCCCGATTCATCAAGCGCACGAATCCGATGTGGCGGCACGGATCGCCAATGCCGGCATTTGTGTCCTGCGGGGGCAACAGCTTCCGCATCACCTATCGCAGATCGTTCTGCGCCCTGGGCCCCATAGCGGCGAAATGCACGCGACGCTGTACGGCGAGTTGGGCACGATCTTGGGCTGGATGGTCCGTCAGGACAGTGGAAAGTCCACCAAAACGAAAACTCCCGCAGCGTCAGCTACGGGAGTGTCGGTATCGTTGGTTGCGGGGGCAAGATTTGAACTTGCGACCTTCAGGTTATGAGCCTGACGAGCTACCGGGCTGCTCCACCCCGCGTTAAACCGTTGCACTGCCTTCGAGAAACCGGACCCGACGTGAAAGCCGGCCAACGCGTGGTTGCGCCGATCGATCCCGTCCGGAGGCTTCCTGAGAAGGCGACCCGGGCAAGGCCATCGGGTGCGAGGGGTATGTATCAACGTCACCCCGCTTTGGAAAGGGGCAAGAAGGGGCTTTTGCAGATTTTATGACAGCAAAAACGAGGGGTTGGAGCGCCAAAACCGGCCTTTGGAACCGCTCTTGCCATAAACGCCGCAAAAGCGGAGTTTTGCGCCCAAGCCGCGGCCCATCAGGTCGCCAGAACAATAATCCGGGAGGGGGCATGGGCGTGACCGATATCTTCGATTTCGTGGTGGTGGGTGGCGGCTCCGGTGGCTGCACGGTGGCCGGCCGGCTGTCGGACGATTCGAAGACGTCGGTGGCGCTACTCGATGCCGGCGGCAGGAATGACAATTGGGTGGTCACGACGCCGTTCGCACTCGTGCTGATGGTCGCAGGCAACGTCAACAACTGGGCCTTCAGCACCGTGCCGCAGAAGGGCCTCAACGGTCGCATCGGCTATCAGCCGCGCGGCAAGGGGCTCGGCGGATCGTCAGCGATCAACGCGATGGTCTATATCCGCGGCCACCGCGCCGACTATGATCAATGGGCCTCGCTCGGCAATACCGGCTGGTCGTTCGCCGACGTGCTGCCTTACTTCAAGCGCGCCGAAGACAATGCCGATTTTGACGGCGAGTACCACGGCAAGGGCGGCCCCCTCGCGGTCAACAAGTCGCGCACCGGCAATCCGGTGCAGCAGATTTTTCTGCAGGCGGCGCAGGAAGCGCAGTTTCGCCTGCGCGAGGATTTCAACGCCGACGAACACGAAGGCCTCGGCATCTATCAACTGACGCAGAGGAACGGCGAGCGCTGCAGCGCCGCGCGCGCCTATATCCACCCGCACATGGGACGCCGCGCCAATCTGCGTGTCGAGACCCATGCCCACGCCACCCGCCTACTCTTCGAAGGCAAGCGCGCGGTCGGCGTCGAATACCGGCAGGGCAAGGAGCTGAAGCAAATCCGCGCCCGGCGCGAGGTGATCCTCTCCGCCGGCGCGTTCCAGACCCCGCATCTCCTGATGCTGTCGGGCATTGGCGACAGTATCGAGCTTGCAAAGCACGGCGTCGCCACCGTGCACCACCTGCCCGGCGTCGGACAAAACCTGCAGGACCACCCGGATTTCGTGTTCGGCTACATGTCTGACAATCCCCACTTTAACGGCATTTCACTTAAAGCGCTGCCGCGACTGCTGCGGGCCATCCGACAGTATCGCCGCGAACGCACAGGGCCGATGACGTCGAATTTCGCCGAATGCGGCGGCTTCCTGAAAACCCGACCCGATCTCGACATCCCGGACATCCAGCTTCATTTCGGCATGGCGATGGCCGACGATCACGGCCGCAAGCGCCATCGCGGCACCGGCTTCTCCTGCCATGTCTGCCTGCTGCGGCCGAAGAGCCGCGGCAGCGTTTCGCTGCTCGGCGCCGATCCATTTGCGCCGCCGCTGATCGATCCGAATTTCTTCGGTGACGCGGACGACCTGGAAGCCATGGTCGCCGGCTTCAAGACCACGCGCCGGCTGATGGAGACGCCGGCGCTGCGCGCGTTGCAGAAGAAGGAGATGTTCACGGAAGGCGTGCATAGCGACGACGACATCCGCGACGTGTTGCGCGCCCGCGTCGACACCGTCTATCACCCGGTCGGCACTGCCAAGATGGGCGTCAACGATCCCATGGCCGTGGTCGATCCGAAGCTGAAAGTGTACGGCGTCAGCGGATTGCGCGTGGTCGATGCGTCGATCATGCCGACCCTGATCGGCGGCAACACCAATGCACCGACGATCATGATCGGGGAAAAGGCCGCCGACATGATAAGAGCGGGGATGCGGGCGGGTTGAAGACCCCGTCATTGCGAGGAGCGCCAGCGACGAAGCCGTGAGGTGGATTGCTTCGCTTCGCTCGCAATGACGTGGAGAGGGCAGGACATGCTCGGATACAGCCGATTTCCGGGATCGCAATATGCAATATCAGCAGGCTCGGCGGCTTATCAGCGGCGCGCGACTTGGCTAGAGTGGCCGCATCGGACTACAACAACATCACCTGACGCAACGGGAGAGAAAAAGTGGATCTTGGGATCAAAGGCCGCCGTGCCATCGTCTGCGCATCGAGCAAGGGCTTGGGCCGCGCCTGCGCCATGGCGCTGGCCAATGAGGGCGTGCATGTCACGCTGACCGCGCGCGGCGCGGAGGCGCTGAAAAAGGCGGCCGACGACATCCGCAACGCCAATCCCGGCGTCACGGTAACCGAGATTGTCGGCGACATCACGACGCCCGCCGGCCGCGAAGCCGTGCTGAAGGCCTGTCCCGAACCGGACATCCTGATCAACAATGCCGGCGGCCCGCCGCCCGGCGATTTCCGCAACTGGACCCGCGACGACTGGATCAAGGCGATCGACGCCAACATGCTGACGCCGATCGAACTGATCAAGGCGACGGTGGACGGCATGATGGCACGGAAATTTGGCCGCATCGTCAATATCACCTCGGCCGCGGTGAAGGCGCCGATCGACATATTGGGGCTTTCCAACGGCGCGCGCGCCGGACTCACCGGCTTCATCGCTGGACTGTCGCGCAAGACCGTGATCAGCAACGTCACCATCAATGCGCTGCTGCCGGGTCCGTTCGACACCGACCGCCTGCGCGGTGTGGGGAAAGCAGAAGCCGAGAAGCGCGGCATCCCGCCGGACCAAGTGTTTGCCGAGCGCGCCAAGCAAAATCCAGCCGGGCGGTTCGGCGATCCGGACGAGTTCGGCTACGCCTGCGCCTTCCTGTGCGGCGCCAAGGCCGGCTTCATCACCGGCCAGAACATCCTGCTCGACGGCGGCGCTTTCCCCGGCACGTTATGAAGGCAGTCTGGTACGAGCGAACCGGGCCAGCACAGGAAGTGCTGGCCTATGGCGAGATGCCGACGCCGGTGGCCGGCCCGGGCGAAGTCCGGGTGCGGCTGGAGGCGTCCGGCGTCAATCCCGCCGATGTCGGCCGCCGCGGCGGCCGGCCGATGGAATATCCGCGCGTCATTCCCAACAGCGATGGCGCCGGCATCATCGATCAGGTCGGCGACGGCGTCACGCGGCTCAAGATCGGCCAGCGGGTCTGGCTGTTCAACGGCCAGCGCAATGGCCGCGCGTTCGGCACCGCGGCTGAATATATTGCGCTCGCCGAACATCTGGTGACACCGCTGCCGGACAATCTGTCGTTTGCCGAAGGCGCCACGCTGGGCATTCCCGGCATGACGGCATGGTGCTGTCTCTATTGCGACGGTCCGATCGTGGGGCAGACCGTGCTCGTCACCGGCGGTGCCGGCGCGGTTGGCCACTATGCCGTGCAGCTCGCCAAATGGGGTGGTGCCAAGGTGATCGCGACCGTTAGTTCGGCAGCCAAGGCCGAGCAGGCACGTCTCGCCGGCGCCGACCTCGTCGTCAACTACAAGACGGATGACGTTGTTGCGAAGGCGATGGCCTTCACTGGGCAGCGCGGCGTCGACCGCGTCATCGATGTCGATTTCGGCGGCAATCTTGCGACCACGCTGAAACTGATGGGCGTGAATTCGACGATTGCGGTCTATGCCACCAACGGCAACCGCACGCCGGTCGTACCAATGCGCGAATTGATGGAGAAATGCATCGCGGTCCGCGCGCTCGTGCTGTTTGCGCTGCCGCCGCCGCTGCTGGCGGCCGCGCAAGCCGACATCACGAAATGGCTGTCGGCAGGCCGGCGCATCCACAACGTCGCCGCGCAGTTTGCACTCTCGGACACAGCACTGGCGCACCTTGCAGTGGAGAAAGGCGACAAGCTGGGCACCGTTATCGTGGATTGCGCTCGTCTTCTTCCCGCGCGCTGACGCTAGAGGAATCGGCCGTCGTTCGCTCTTCATTCCAGGTAAGGCCGAACTCGTCGAGCCCCTGCGCCAGCAAATCTCCAAGCATCGGCTCGCCGAGAAGATAGCGCGCGGTGTCGCGGTCTCGCTGGCCAGCCGCTTCCGCACGTAGATCCTCCCATTCCTCGATGGTGGCGTCGCCGCGCCCCAGCCGCATCAGGGCGACGAGAGCGACCCCTCGTCCTCGGAAAGCGAGTTGATGAGGCCGGTGATCTCGCGGACGACCGGATCTTTTCCGTTGTCCTGCAGCACGTCGATCATGTCGTCATCGCCCGCATTCGACCCTGAATCCGGATCGGATGCCCCTTCCTTGACGTCGAACTGCCGGGCTTTCTCTATCAGATAGCCGATTTTTTCGGGCGAAATCGTGAGTTCTGGCATCGCATGTTCCTCATACGGGCTATGCGATAACGCCGAACGCTGTCGGATGATCCATTGCACCGGCAGATGGAAACCCGCATCCTCGCCCGAACAACCAGAAACGAGAGGACGCGCCGGATGCGCTGGAACGTGGGCAGGGTCAGGATCACGAGAGTTGTCGAAATGGAGACTGTCGGCAGCACCCGTTTCATTCTTCCGCTCGCGACCAACGAGGAAATCCAGAAACTGCCTTGGCTGATCCCGCAATTTGCGACCGAGGAAGGCCGGCTGAAATTGTCGATCCATTCGTTCCTGGTCGAGACTCCCTCGCGCCGGATCATCGTCGATACCGGCCTCGGCAACGACAAGCAGGGCCGCAATGTGCCGACCTGGAACAACCGAAAGCACCCGTTCCTCGACACGCTGACAGCGGCGGGCTTCCCGCCCGACAGTATCGATACCGTGCTGTGCACGCACCTGCATGTCGACCATGTCGGCTGGAACACGAAACTCATCGACGGCAAATGGGTGCCGACCTTCGCCAATGCCCGATATGTGTTCGGCAGAGGCGAATATGAGCACTGGCGCGACCACAGCGATGCGCCGGATAAGCTCGCCGTGTTCGACGATTCCGTGAAGCCGATCGCCGACGCCGGCAAATCCGAGCTCGTCGCCAGCGATGCCAGATTGACGGATGAAATCACGCTGATCCCGACCCCCGGCCACAGTCCCGGCCATATGAGCGTCCACATCAAGTCGGACGGCGAGGAAGCCCTGCTGACGGGGGACATCGCCCATCATCCGTGCCAGATGGCGCATCTCGACTGGTCCTCGACCGCCGATTCCGATCCCCGGCAAGCGGCCGAAACCCGCCGCGAACTGTTTTCGCGCTTCGCCGACACGCCGACGCTCGTGATTGGCGGGCACTTCAATGCCGGTAACATCAAGCGCGATGGCGACGCTTTCCGGTTCGTGGCGCTGAATCCATAGGGTGGGCAAGGCCAGCGGGTCGCGCGAATGCGCGCCCAGCGACGAGCGCAAGGGCGCTCGCGGAGTGATGACAGGCTCCGCGTGCCCACCAGATACTCCCGCTGGCGATAGACGATGGGCACGGCGCAAGGGCGCCTTTGCCCACCCTACCCTGCGCTTTCGGCAGTTGAATTTCCTGCGCCGCTGTTCCAAGAAGCGTCTGAAGTTTGCGGAAATCCCCCGAAATCCTCAAGAAAACCCCGCAGGGAGCGATAAAATGAAGCTTGTTCGTTACGGTGCCAAGGGTGCGGAAAAGCCCGGCCTGATCGATAAATCCGGCCAGTTGCGCGATCTTTCCGCCCACGTCAGGGATCTCGACGGGGATGCCTATGCGCCGGCCTCGCTGGCCAAGCTGGCGGCGCTGGATACCTCCAAGCTTCCCGCCGTCGACGGCAAGCAGCGCCTGGGCGCGCCGGTCACCGGCATCTCGAAGTTCGTCGCGATCGGCCTGAACTACAGCGACCACGCCAAGGAGACGGGATCGCCGATCCCGACCGAGCCGATCTTCTTCATCAAGGCCAACACCTCGCTGTCGGGCCCGAACGACGCAATCGAGAAGCCGCGTGGGTCCACCAAGCTTGACTGGGAAGTCGAGATCGCCGCCATCATCGGCACCCGCGCCAAATATGTCTCGGAGGCCGACGCGCTCGACCACATCGCCGGCTACTGCGTCTGCAACGACGTCTCCGAGCGCAATTTCCAGATCGAGCGGCTCGGTCAGTGGACCAAAGGCAAATCGCACGACACGTTCGGCCCGCTCGGCCCGTGGCTGGTCACCAAGGACGAAATCCCCGACGTGCAGAAGCTGTCGATGTGGCTCGATGTCAACGGCAAGCGTTGCCAGACCGGATCGACCTCGACCATGATCTTCTCGATGGCGAAGTGCATTTCCTACGTCTCGCAGTTCATGACGCTGTTGCCGGGCGATATCGTCACTACCGGCACCCCGCCCGGCGTCGGCCTCGGCATGAAGCCGCCGACCTTCCTCAACGTCGGCGACGTCGTCACCCTCGGCATCGAAGGGCTCGGCGAGCAGCGCCAGGAAATCATCGCGGCGTGAGCCTGCACACGTACCAACCGCCGTCATTGCCTGCGACAAACGCAAAGCGTTTGTGCAAGGGAGCGACAGCGACGAAGCAATCCATCCTTCCAGACGCTCGGAGGCAATGGATTGCTTCGCTTCGCTCGCAATGACGGAGGGTCCAGTTCCCAATGTGCTCAGCCTTAAGAGGCTTCTTTCATGAAACTCACCTTCTCTCCCGCCTCGCCGTTCGCCCGAAAAGTCCGGATTGCCGCGATCGAGACCGGCCTGATCGACAAAATCGAATTAACCCCGGCCACTGTCGCTCCGGGTCAACCCAATGAAGAGTATTCGAAGATCACGCCGCTGAAGAAACTGCCGGTGCTGATCCTCGACAATGGCGACGTGATCCTCGATTCCTACGTCATCGTCGAATATCTCGACGAGCTCGCTGGCGGCGGCAAGCTGATCCCCGCATCCGGGCTTGAGCGATGGAAGGTGAAGAGCGACCATTCCCTGCTGCAGGGCATGCTCGATTCCATGCTGCTGTGCCGCTACGAAAAGATGGTGAGGCCGGAAGGGCTGCGCTGGGACGCCTGGCATGACG
This sequence comes from Bradyrhizobium sp. RDI18, assembly GCF_043203335.1. Taxonomy (NCBI): domain Bacteria; kingdom Pseudomonadati; phylum Pseudomonadota; class Alphaproteobacteria; order Hyphomicrobiales; family Nitrobacteraceae; genus Bradyrhizobium; species Bradyrhizobium sp. RDI18. The sequence goes on from NZ_JBICRN010000008.1 coordinate 4,253,313, forward strand.
ACCATTGGAATCGCGCGTGGGCCGGCATGGCGCGGTTCGAGAACAAGCCCGACGTACTGTCCGGTCCGTTCAACATTGCGCAGATCGGCCTGGTTTGCGTGCTCGGCTATGCCGACTTCCGCTTTGCCGATTGCGGCTGGCGCAAGGCCTATCCGAAGCTCGACGCTTTCCATCAGAGGATGATGGAACGGCCGTCGGTGAACATCTCGGTGCCGCCGCCGGCGTAACCAAAAACGACGGAGACGGCAGCATGCGCGAGGTTGGCAGAAAATTGCGGCACCTCGGCTTCGCTGCCGTTTTCGCGCTCGCCGCATCCGGCGCATCCGCCCAGCTACAGGAATTCTCCGCCGGCCAGCGCAATCTCGCCTGCAGACCAGCCGCGACTGGCGACGGTTGGCTGACTGCTGGCGACCGGCAAATCGTTTCGGTCAAATGGATCGAGCAATCAGTCACGCCGCGTTTTCGGGCGATCGGTTATTTCGGCGACCTGCCAACTTCATTATTCCTTACGTCCGGGACAACGCGCGACAATTCAGCAGGAAAACCATGAGCCTCAAACTCACCGTCGGCGACCTCACCATTCACCGCATCATCGAGCAGGAAACCACCTTCCTGCCGGCGCTGGAGATGCTGCCGGGGCTGACGCCGGAGATTCTGGCGGAACACCGCCCGTGGATGCAAAAGGCCGGCGCGCTCGACGACAAGGACGTGCTGATCCTGTGTTTCCAGTCTTACGTCGTGACGACGCCACACCACACCATTTTGATTGATAGCTGCATCGGCAACGACAAGCCACGGCCGCAGCGTCCGAAATGGAACATGAAGACCGACGACACCTATATGCGCGGTCTCGCCGCGGCCGGCTTCTCCGTCGAAGACATCGACTACGTCATGTGTACGCATCTGCATGTCGACCATGTCGGCTGGAACACGCGGCTCGACAATGGCCGCTGGGTGCCGACCTTCCCGAAAGCGCGCTACGTGTTCGACAAGACCGAATTCGACTACTGGACCGAGACGCACGCGAAAACGCCGGTGCCGCCGTTTGGCGATAGCGTGCTGCCGGTCGTCGAGGCCAAACAGGCCGAAATCGTCCGCAGCGATTTTGCGATCGGCGATCACACCCGCATCCTGCCGACGCCGGGCCACACGCCCGGCCATGTCGCCTTCACCTTCGGTCGGGCCAAGGATGACGCCGTGTTCTCGGGTGACCTGATACATTCGCCGCTGCAAACGCGCTATCCGGAACTATCCATGAAATTCGATGTCGACCAGGCACAAGCGGCGAAGACGCGGCGCGGTTTCCTGGAACGTTACTGCGACACCGATACGCTGTGCTGTACCGCGCATTTCCCGTCGCCTTCGGTCGGGAAGATCCGGCGCGCCGGCAACGGATTCTCCTGCGAGGCTATATGAGTTCCGACCCATCCGCTTTCGAGACGCTTTCGCTTCAGCCGGTGGACGAGCACGTGACTATCGTCCGGCTCAATCGGCCGAACGCTTCCAACGCGCTCAATACCCAGATGGGTCGCGACCTCATGCGCTATTTCGAGGAGGTCGCGCTCGATTCCAGGAGCCTGCGCTGCATCGTGCTGACCGGCGCCGGTGACAAGGCGTTCTGCGCCGGCGGCGACCTGAAGGAACGGCGCGGCATGACGGACGAGGCGTGGACGCGCCAGCATGTCATTTTCGAGCGCATGGTTCGGGCGCTGATCGACTGCCCCGTCCCGATCATCGGCGCCGTCAACGGCGCGGCCTATGGCGGCGGTTGCGAGATCGCAGGCTGTTGCGATTTCCTCTACGCCGCCGAAAGCGCGCGCTTCGCGCTGACCGAGGTGACACTCGGCATCATGCCGGGTGGCGGCGGCACGCAGACCCTGCCGCGCGCCGTCGGCGAGCGCCGCGCCAAGGAGCTGATCCTGACCGGCAAGCCGTTTACTTCGGCGGAAGCACGGGACTGGGGTTTTGTGAACGAAGTGTTTCCGCTGTCCGAACTATTGCCGTCGGCGCTGGCGACGGCCTCGCGGATCGCCCGCAACGCGCCGATCTCCGTCCGGCAGGCAAAGCTCTCGATCCATCGGGGCCTGCAATTATCCCTGCGGGACGGCCTCGCGCTCGAGATCGAGGCCTATAACCGCATGGTGCCGACGGAAGATCGCCGCGAGGGCGTGCTGGCCTTCAACGAGAAGCGGCCGCCCAATTTCAAGGGCCGGTGAAGACCCCTTAATCGAACAGGCTCGGCGTGTGGTTCACCGCCGCGCCTTCGATCTCCAGCATCTTGAGCTTCGTCACCACCCCACCATTGGCGGAGAAGCCGCCGGGCTTGTTGCCCGCCGCCAGCACCCGATGACACGGCACCACGATCGGACAGGGGTTGCGCCCGAGCGCCTGACCGACGTCGCGCGACAGCTCCACTCCGCCCAGCTTCTTGGCGATATCGCCATAGGTCATGGTTTTGCCCGGCGGTATCGTACGCGCGATGTCGTAGACGCCGCGGTTGAATTCGGGGACTCCGTCGAGATCGAGCACGACGTCGGCGAGATCGTTCGGCTTGCCTTCGAGCAGTTCGACAATGCCGTCGATCGCGGCCTGCACCTTTGCCGGCGGCGGCGTCTCGATCAGGTCGCCATGGCGCTGCTGCAAGCGGGTGCGGGTCTTCTTCTCATCGCCCATCGGCAATTGTACCGAGGTAATGCCGCGCTCGCCCCAGACGATGCCGCAACGACCGATCGCGGTGTCGAATATCGTAAAATGGTGCCCGGTCATGACTGGCTCCATATTCTCCTGTTCAGTGCCACCCAGCTTTCCTCTCAGGCTCAAATCTAGGCTTGGAGATTATTGCTATCCACCCGAATCCCGGGGGAACTTGACGGCATGAACAACTTCCGCTGATCTGGGGCTCCCGCCGACGGCTTACAATGGCCCTTCCAATGGCTCCTCGCCTGCTTCCAATTCCACGAGCTTCGTATGCAGATCCTTCACGTCAACGGCTATGATATGGCCTATCTCGATGTCGGCCACGGCGCCGGCAATGGCCCGCCGCTGGTGTGCGTGCATGGCTCGCTGTGCGATTTCCGGATCTGGTCGTCGGTGCTGGGACCGCTGACGCGCAAGCACCGCGTGATCGCGCCATCGCTGCGGCATTTCTTCCCGGAGCATTGGGACGGTGTCGGCGACACCTATTCGATCGCCCAGCATGTCGAGGACGTGATCGCCTTCATCGAAAAGCTGGACACAAGGCCAGTCGACCTGATGGGCCACTCCCGCGGCGGGCACATCTGTTTTCGCGTCGCGCAGCGGCGGCCTGACTTGTTGCGCAAGCTGATCCTCGCCGAGCCCGGGGGCGAACTCGACGCCACGCTCGATCCCGCCTACAAGCCCGGCCCCTCGCCGCTGGCCGCTCAGATCGCGGCCTCCGCGGAGGCAATCGTCAAAGGCGACATCGACGGCGGCCTGCAGATCTTCTTGGATGCGCTGGAAGGGCCCGGCGCCTGGAAGCGCCTGCCGGCGACGCCGAAGCAGCTTTTGCGCGACAACGCCACGACGCTGATCGGGCAGATGGGCGACCATCGACCGCCCTTCTCCAAAGCGGATGCGGAAGCGATCACGACGCCGACGCTGTTCATCGGCGGCGCCAACACCAAGGGTACGTTGCCAAAGGTGCTCAATGCCTTGGCCGCCAACGTCAGGGGATCGCGCGTTGAGATGATCCCGGGGGCCACGCATCCGATGTTCGAACAGGCGCCGCAAAAATATTGCGAAATCGTGCTGTCGTATCTCGCGGAGGATTGATCGCGATGCAGACCTTGAACGTCAACGGCTACGACATGGCCTATCTCGATGTCGGCCCAGGCGCTGCCAACAACCCGCCACTGGTTCTCGTGCACGGCACGCTCGGCGATTTCCGCACCTGGAACGCCGTGCTGGGGCCGCTGTCGAAACGGCACCGCGTGATTTCGCTGAGCCTGCGGCGGTTCTTTCCGGAACATTGGGACGGCGTCGGCAACGACTATCTGATGGCGCAGCACGTCGCCGACGTCATCGGCTTCATCGAAAAGCTCGATGCCGGGCCGGTCGATCTGATCGGCCATTCCCGCGGCGGCCACATTGGATTCCGGGTGGCGCAGGCGCGGGCTGATTTATTGCGCAAGGCCGTCCTTGCCGAACCGGGCGGCGATCTCGAGCCTGCGCTGCAGCCGAGCAGTCCACCTCCTGGCCCCGTGCCGCTGGGCCCGCGCATTCCGGTCGCGGCCGAGATGGTGCGCAACGGTGACATCGACGGCGCGCTGGCGCTGTTCGTCGATGGCATCGACGGCGAAGGCGCATGGGCGCGATGGCCGGCGGTGGCGCGGCAGCAATTGCGCGACAATATCCATACGCTGCTCGGTCAGGTCGGCGAAAACCGCAAGCCATTCCTGAAGAGCGAAGCGGAGGCGATCAGGACACCGATGCTGCTGATCGGCGGCGGCGACACCAGGGGCGCGCTGGCGGTGAACTGGCGCGTGCTGGCCGAACATATTCCGGGCGCGCAGACAGCGGTGATCCCGGGCACACGCCATTGGATGTTCGAACACGCGCCGCAGGAATTTTGCAACGTCGTACTGGAGTTTCTCGCGGCGTAGGCCGGCAGCCAGCCGCTACTTCTGATCCAGCCGCCACGCGCCATCCCAATCGGCGGCCGGCGGATTGGCCTGAAAGTTCTCAACACGTTGGGCCATCGCTTTGGATGGCCCATCGCCGGGGACCGCCTCGAGCGCCGCCTGGAAGGCCCGGCGCGCATCATCCCAGCGGCGCGTCCGATAGGCCGTGAGGCCCTCGGCGTACCGCGCCAGCAGTGCAAGTTGCTTCTCGGTCAACTCGCCCGCGCGCCCGATGATCTCGAACACCGTTTCGGGACGGGTCTGGCCTGCGACGACCAGCCGGTCAATCTCGCGCGATTCCACCGCATCGCCGGCCGCCGTGATCGTAGCCTCGGAAACCAGCGAGTGGCTCCCGTAGATCTTGTTGACGTTCTCCAGGCGCGACGCCAGATTCACCGCGTCTCCCATCACCGTGTAGCTCATCATGAACTCCGAGCCGATGCTGCCGACCAGCACCTCGCCGGTGGCGATGCCGATACGCACTTCGCAGTCGCTTGGCACGGTTCGCACGCCAAGCAATTCGGGCAGTTCGGTGCGCAGCGCGGTGCCACGATCAGCCATCTCGACGGCGGCAAGGCAGGCCAGCCGCGCCTGTTCGCCATGCTCGGTAAACGGAGGCCCCCAATAGGCCATGATCGCATCGCCGATATACTTGTCGATGATGCCGCGATGGCTGCGGATCGGCCCCGACATCGTCGAGAGATAGTGGTTCATCACCTTGACGAGGCCCTGCGGCGTCGTGCCCTCGCTCAGGCTGGTAAAGCCCTTCATGTCGCAGAACAGCACAGTCATCACCCGCCGCTCACCGTCGCTCGCAGTCAGCGACTGCGAGGCGATCAAGCCTTCTACGACGCGCGGATCGACATAGCGGCCGAACGTTTCGCGCAATCGCTCCTTGTAGCGCAATTGCTCGACCATGTTGTTGAAGGCCGTCGTGAGCTGGCCGATTTCGTCCCGCGTGGTGACGTCGATGGACCCATCGAGCAGGCCGGCCTCAACGGCGCGGGTACCGTCCAAGAGCCGCCGGACCGGGCGGGTAATGCCGGTAGAGACGAAGAACGCGAACGTCAGTCCGAGAATGGCCGCAAGCATCGTCACGATCGCAGAGATGACAATCGCGCGCTGCTGATCCCGCATCGTCACGGCCGCGTCGCTACGGACCTGCTCCAGCATGTCGTGTCGGATTTCCTCAATCTTGCGATTGAATTCGTCGCGGAGCGCATCGGTCCGAACAAGGCTAGCCCGCACCTCGGGCATGTTGCCGGAATCGAGCTGCGGCCAGATCCGCTTATGCTCTTCGTCCAGATAACGGCGAAGGTCGCTCGTTATGGTCTCGATCCGATTTTCGATCCGTCCGAGCTTGGCGTCGTCGGAGACGGTGGTCGGATCATCAATGATTGCAATGATCAGGGCGCGTGCGGCCTGCGCCTCCTGGTCGATCTCCCGCCCTTTCGCCTCATAGATGGTTTGCTGATCTGCAAAGGCGGTCTCGTCCGGCGGCGTTTGTATCTTGATGAACACCATCCGGCGAACCGCCACCGCCTGCTCCAGGGAGCGGACGTTCATCCGCGCCAGATGCCCATATGCTTCGACATATTTTGTCGTCAGCTCATCGAGCTGATGCGCAATTTTTCGCGTCATCACCGTCGACAGCGCCGAGATGATCACCATCAAAGAGATCAGCCCGATGGCGATGCCGAGGATTCTGCTTGCGGATGGTCGGTCGCAGCATCGAGGTATATTCTAGAACCAGGGACATGTCGGGAAACGGATGAAGGCAACAAAAAGCGAAAGCCCAGCCGATCCGGCCGGGCTTGATGTTTAGCGCGCGCCGGTGAATTAAGCACGTTCCGGCGCGTTAAAATTGACGATAGTTTTGGGGATTCCGTCCCCCGCTACACCTTCCAGACGCCCACAGGCTGACGCACGGCTACATTGAGCCTGTTCCAGACATTGATGTTGGCGATCGCCAGAATCAACGCCGAGAGCTCCGCCTCGTCGAAATGCTTGTCGGCCTCACTCCAGACCTCGTCCGGCACCGGATCGGCGCGGTCGCTGATCCGTGTCAGCGCTTCCGTCAACGCCAGGGCCGCGCGCTCGGCTTCGGTGAAATAGGGCGTGTCGCGCCAGGCGGCCACCGCGAACAGCCTCTCGCCGGTCTCGCCGGCCCTGCCGGCGAGTTTTGAATGCATGTCGACACAGACGCTGCAGCCGTTGATCTGGCTCGCCCGCAGGTGCACCAGTTCGAGCAGCTTTTCCGGCAGGCTGTTCTTGGTCAGGTCGCCCAGCGCGTGCAGCGCCTTCATGGCGTCGGGAACGACCATGACGGGATGATTCATTCGGGCTTGCATCATTTTGCGCTCCATATGGTTGGTTCTGTTTTTGACGCGGCGGCGCCGATTTGCTGTCACATCGGCGCGCTTTCGTTCGTCATCACCATGACGGAACGCGACATGGGAATGTGACCGATGGACGAGAAAAAGTTTCTGGCTGAGAAATTCGAGGCCAACCGACCCCATCTGCGGGCGGTGGCCTACCGCATGCTGGGTTCGACCAGCGAGGTCGATGATGCCGTGCAGGAAACCTGGCTGCGGCTGAGCCGTTCCGATACCAGCGCGGTCGAAAACCTCGGGGGGTGGCTGACCACGGTTGTCGCCCGCGTCTGCCTCGACATGCTGCGCTCGCGCAAATCGCGGCGCGAGGAACCAATGGGTCCGCACGTGCCGGAACCTGTCGCCGATGACCAGCATGGGCGGGACGCAGAGATGGCCGACTCCGTCGGCGCGGCGCTGCTGGTGGTGCTGGAAACGCTCGCGCCCGCGGAGCGGCTTGCATTCGTGCTGCACGACATGTTCGCCGTGCCGTTCGAGGAGATCGCGCCCATCGTCGGCCGCACGCCTGCCGCGGCACGGCAACTGGCCAGCCGTGCCCGGCGCCGGGTGCAGGGCACGCCGCCGCCGGATCCCGACTTTGCCCGGCAGAAAACCATCGTCGAGGCCTTCATCAAGGCTTCACGCGAGGGCGACTTCGAAGGGCTGCTCGCGGTGCTCGATCCCGACGTGGTGTTCCGCGCCGATTCCGCCGCGCAGCGACTGGGCTCGTTCGCGGAAATCCGTGGCGCTGCCGCGGTCGCCGAAGTCTTCAAAGGACGCGCACAAGCCGCCAAGCCGGCGCTGGTCGACGGTGCGTTGGCGCTCGCCGTCATTCTCGGCGGGGAACTGCGCATCGTGGTGCGGCTGACGATCAGTGGCGACAGGATATCGGCGGTGGAAGCAGTGGCCGATGCCGAGCGGATCGAACAGTTCGACGTAAACCTGCTCACATGAGCGGCGTCATTTTTGTTGCGGAGAACACGATCGCTTGAACCGGCATCCGGCCGGGATCGCCGAATTCGCGGCGAAACGCCTGTGCCATCGCGTCGACGATCTGGTCCGGATCGACGCCGCCGCGCGCCTGGACCTGATCGATCAGCGGATTGCCGCGGACGGCTGCCCGCGCGAAAGTCGCGACATCAGGGAGTTCTCTTACCTGCCTGATCACGGCAATGCCGATGTCGCCGAAGCCAGCCGTGATCAGCATCTCCTTGATCGGATCGATCTGGTGGCAGGAGAACGGCACGTTGTAAAACTGCGGCGGGTCGGTCGCGAAGAAACGGCCCGCCACTTCATGCGCGATCCGGCCGAACGGATTGTAGCGGTGAGAGTCCCAAACGCTGAGCACGTAGCGGCCGCCGGGCGCGAGCACACGATAGGCCTCGGAGAAGGATTTTGGCTTGTCCGGAAAGAACATTAGCCCGAACTGACAAACGATCGCATCGAAGCTTGCATCGGCGAAGGGAAGCGCGACCGCATCGGCAGGCTGGAAGGCGACCTGCTCGCCGGACTGAAACTTGGCGCGGGCAATATCGAGCATCGGCGGATTGAAATCGGTCGCCGTAAGCTGGGTATCGGCCGGCAACGCATCGCGTAACTTGCGCGTGACAATGCCGGTACCAGCCGCCGTCTCCAGGACCCGCGCCGGGCAGCCAGCCGCGACGCGTTGCGCGATGTCGGCGGCATATTCGACGAAAATGACCGGTCCGAGGCCCTGATCGTAATAGTGCGGGATGCTGCCCGTGAAACTCGCGGCGTTGTCCATGAACATCCTCCGATCACGCGCCCCATCGAAGTATAGGCTGCCGGGCATCCGACAACTGTGAGTCTCCCCACAAGCCCTTGACTCAGTCGGGGTCGGTCGCTAACTTTGAATTCGGAATTCCGTATTCCAAAATGGACGGCCCGGCATGATCCCACTGGATCCGCTTCCCAACCTGATCGACCAGGTCTATGCCCGGATCCTCGAGGCGATCACCGATCGTTCGCTGCCGCCCGGGCATCGCATCCGGCAGAACGAGCTTGCGGAAAAGCTCGGCGTATCGCGCCAGCCGGTGTCCCATGCGCTGCATCTGCTGCATCGGCAGGGGCTCGTCGCCGAAAGCGGCCGCCGCGGGTTTGAAGTCACCCGGCTCGATCCGGAACGGATCCGCCAGCTCTACGAAGTGCGGGGCGCCATCGACGCGCTGGCGGCAAAGCTCGCGGCTGGGCGGGCGAGAGCCGATGCTTCCGGGCGTATGCAGCTCGAGGCGGCGCTGCAGGCCGGGCGGAGCATCGGCAAAGACACGCCGCTTTCGCGGCTGATCGCCCTCGACGTCGATTTTCACAGCGCCGTCTATCGCCTCGCGGGTAATCCGGCGATCGAGGAAATGATCGCGCCGCAATGGCCGCATATGCGCCGCTCGATGGCGACGGTGCTGGCGGAGCTCGATTACCGCGAACGCGCCTGGGAAGAGCATGAGGCGATCGCCGCACAGATTCTCACCGGCAACGCCAGGGCGGCGGAGGCCGCGGCGCTGGCGCATGCGCAGACGGCCGGGCGGATGACTGAAGAGAGACTGAGGGCGACGGATAAGGCGGCGTAATCGAGGCGCCGTCATTCCGGGATGGTCCGAAGGACCAGACCCGGAATCTCGAGATTCTCAGGTGCAATTGCGCACCACAATTCGATGCTTCGCATCGCCCCGGAATGACAAACCAAAAACCAAAGGAGGAAACACCATGAAACTGACGCCACAGCAGATCGAATTCTTCAACCGCGAAGGCTGGCTGTTCCTGCCGGAGTTGTTCAGCCCGGAGGAAGTGGATTATCTCGCCCGCGAGGCCGTCAGCATCTACGACGCCAACCGACCCGAGGTGTGGCGCGAGAAGAGCGGCGCGCCGCGCACCGCCTTTGCCGCGCATCTCTACAACGAGGCGTTCGGCGCTCTCGGCGCGCATCCACGCATGATCGAGCCGATCGAGCAGATCTTCGGTGAGAAGGTCTACATGCATCAATTCAAGATCAACGCCAAAGCCGCCTTCACCGGTGATGTCTGGCAGTGGCATCAGGATTACGGCACCTGGAAACGCGACGACGGCATGCCGGAGCCGCGCGCGATGAACATCGCGATCTTCCTGGACGAGGTAATGCCGATCAACGGCCCGTTGATGCTGGTGCCGAAGAGCCAGCACGCCGGCGACCTCAAGGCCTCGCATGACCTGGAAACGACGTCCTATCCGCTGTGGACCCTGGATGAGGAGACTGTCACGCGGCTGGTGCAGGAAGGCGGCATCGTCGCGCCCACCGGCAAGGCCGGCGGCATGCTGATGTTCCACGGCAATCTGGTGCACGGATCAAGCGGCAACATTACGCCCTACCCGCGCAAGATCGTCTACCTGACGCTGAATGCGGTCTCGAACTACATCCGCACGCCGACGCGGCCCGACTACATCGCGCATCGCGATTTTAAGCCGATCCAGACCGTCGACGATGACGCGCTGCTGCGGCTCGCGCGTGCGCATCGGCAAGCGGCGGAGTAAAGCTTTCGTGCCCCGGACGCAGCGCAGCGCGAAGCGGTGCGCTGCTGAGCCGGGGCACGCTCCACCCGCGCCTTCCCCATGGGTCCCGGCTCTGCGGAGCAGCACTACGTGCGGCACCGCGTCCGGGACACGTTTCAAACAGAGAGCCCGATCTCCATGAACCTTCACCACCTTCTCAACGCCCGCCTGGCGGCCGGCAAGCCGGTTCGCGTCGCGCTGATCGGTGCCGGAAAATTCGGCTCGATGTTCTTGTCGCAGGTACCGCATACGCCGGGACTCGAAGTGCCCGTCATCATCGACATCGATCGCGATCGCGCCCGCGAAGCCTGCCGCACCGTCGGTTGGGATCAGACGCGGATCGCGCGGACGGTCTTCACCGACGACGGCGCGCGCGCGATCGCCGATAGCGCAGTGGACGTCGTGGTGGAAGCTACCGGTAACCCGGCCGTCGGCATTAGGCATGCCCGCGCGGCCATTGCGGCGGGCAAGCATGTCGTGATGGTCAATGTCGAGGCCGACGTGCTGGCCGGGCCACTACTGGCGCAGGAAGCGCGCAAGGCTGGCGTGGTCTATTCGCTGGCCTATGGCGACCAGCCGGCGTTGACGGCAGAGATGGTGGACTGGGCGCGCGCGACGGGCTTTCGCGTCGTCGCCGCCGGCAAGGGCACCAAATATCTGCCCGCCTATCACGACGTGACACCGGACGGCGTCTGGCAGCATTACGGGCTGACGGCGGGCGAAGCACAATCGGCCGGCATGAACCCGCAGATGTTCAACTCGTTCCTGGACGGCACCAAGTCCGCGATCGAAATGGCGGCGATCGCCAACGCGACCGGACTGGACGTGCCGTCGGACGGTTTGCTGTTTCCACCTTGCGGCGTCGACGATCTGCCGCATGTGATGCGGCCACGTGATAAGGGCGGCGTGCTGGAGAAGGCCGGTCTTGCGGAAGTCGTCTCTTCGCTGGAGCGCGACGGCCGTCCCGTATTCCGGGATCTGCGCTGGGGCGTCTATGTCGTGCTGGAAGCGCCGAACGATTACGCTGCCGATTGCTTCAGGCAATATGGGCTGAAGACCGACGCATCAGGCCGATATGCGGCGATGTACAAGCCGTATCATCTGATCGGACTTGAGCTGAATATCTCCATCCTCTCGGCCGCGCTACGCAACGAGCCGACCGGTCAGCCGCATGATTTTCGCGGCGACGTCGCGGCGGTAGCAAAACGCGATCTGCGCGCCGGCGAAATGCTCGACGGCGAAGGCGGCTACACCGTGTGGGGCAAGTTGATGCCGGCATCGAAAAGCCTCGCCGCCGGTGCGCTGCCGATCGGACTTGCCCACCGCGTCAAGCTGAAGAACGACGTCGCCCATGGCGAGGTAGTGCGCTGGAGCGATGTCGAGGTCGATGAAAACAGCGACACCATCAAGACACGCAGGGCGATGGAAGCGGTGTTCTCCACGAGACGATGATCACGCGGCGCGCGTCGGAAACAAGCTGCAGCCAGAAATTCCGCTGCGCTACGCATGCAAATGATGGACGCTGTCTTGCGCTGTCCCTGGGCGCCTGCGCGGCGGAATTACCGCAATGCGGCAATCCGACTAACCAGTACTGCACTTGGGCCGCTCGATATTCAGGCAGCTCTTCGCACTTGCGGCCAAACCAGAACGCTTGATTATCAATCACCAATTCGTCATCCTGCCTTCAGGTCCATAAAGCCGGGAAAATTGATTGCATCACCAAGAGCCTAGGTTTCAGGGCCCACATTCCTAGACAACAGTCCGGCACCGCCCATCGGAAAACCAGAGAAGACGACGTTAGATCGTTGTCCCTTGGTCGGTCTCGACGATAACAAAGGGGAGACAAATGAAACGTCGTGATTTCTTGAAGGTGGGCGGCGTCGGTCTTGCCGCGAGTGCGGTTGCCGCGCCAGCGATTGCGCAGTCCAACCCGGAGATAAAGTGGCGCTACACGGCAAGCTGGCCGAAGGCACTCGATACGCTGTATGGCGGCTGCGAATATTTCGCCAAGCGGGTTGCCGAAATCACCGACAACAAATTCCAAATTCAGGCGTTCGCGGCCGGCGAAATCGTGCCCGGTCTGCAGGTGCTCGACGCCGTCTCGAACGGCACGGTCGAGATGGGCAACACCGCGCTTTATTACTATTGGGGCAAGAACCCGGCCTTCACCTTCGGCACGTCGCTGCCGTTCGGCCTCAACACACGCTCGCATATTTCCTGGCTGCGCTTCGGCGGCGGCATGGACATGCTCAACGACCTCTTGAAGGAGTATGGCTGCATCGGCCAGCCGACCGGCTCTACCGGCGCGCAGATGGGTGGCTGGTTCCGGAAAGAGATCAAGTCGATGGATGACTTCCGGGGCCTCAAATTCCGCGTCGGCGGTTTCGCCGGCACCATCATCGCCAAGGTCGGCGGCGTGCCGCAGCAGATCGCGGGCGGCGACATCTATCCGGCGCTTGAAAAGGGCACCATCGATGCGGCCGAGTGGGTCGGCCCCTACGACGACGAGAAGCTCGGCTTCGTGAAGGTCGCGAAGTACTACTATTATCCGGGCTGGTGGGAAGGCACCGGCCAGGGCCACAACATCATGAACCTCGAAAAATTCAACGCGCTGCCGAAGCATTACCAGGCCGCGATCGAGACCGCGTCCTACGATACGTTCACCTGGGTCACCGGCAAATACGACTACGTCAATCCGCCGGCATTGAAGCGGCTGTTGGCTGCGGGTGCGATCCTCAGACCGTTCCCACAGGAAGTGCTGGAAGCCTGCTACAATGCCGCCAACGGCATCTACGCGGATCTCGCCAAGAACAACCCGCACTTCAACAAGATGTATACGAGCCTGTCGGCGTTCCGTAACGAATCGCTGGCATGGAATCAGGTGGCTGAGCTGAGCTACGACAGCTTCATGATGCGGATGCGCACCCGCACCTGAGGCGCACCAAGGCTGACAAAAACAAAAAAGGCCCCGGAGATTTCTTCTCCGGGGCTTTCGTTGAACCAGTGGCTAGCGACTATTCTTCGCCCTCGCCGAGCGCCTCGGCGAGCTTGTCGTAGTATTTCGCAACGAGATCGATGTTGCCCTTGTTCTCGATTGCCGGCGGCGGCGACTTCAGCGCCTCATTGAGATCGGCCAGCACTTCCTTCTTGTCCTTGGCCGACATCTTCTTGTCGGCTTTGACCTGGGCAATCTGCGCTTTGAGCACAGCTTCGGCTCCGACGAACTTCTTCGTCGCAGGATCGAAGCCGCCGAGCACCAGGCTGATGTTGTCGATCACGGTGTTGTATTCCTCGTAGCTGGCAAAGCCGTTCTTTTTGGCGACGGCGTCGAGTTGCGCGTCGATCTTCGGATCGGGCTTCGCATTGTCGGGAATCTTGTCGGTGATGGCGTCAACGTCCTTTTGCGCCGCCAGCACGCTCTCGATCTGCTTGTCGGTCAGCGCGATCTGCTTGACGGCGGGGACCTCCTGCTGGGCAGGCGGCGGCGCGGCCTGGGCAGGAGCCTGCTTCGGCGGCGCCTGCTTGGCCTGCGCCAGCACCTCGCCGCTGGAAATGGCCGATAAGGCGAGCGCGAGACAGGCAGTGCTCAAGGCAACGGCGGCGGGGCGAAAGATCTCACGCATGGGACGCTCCTTT